>NZ_JBWGWS010000002.1:0-45704 GCF_056322725.1 Pseudomonas sp. NUPR-002 | reverse complement strand
AACCCACCGCCAGAACGGCGGTGAGGAGATAGACGGACGTGAAATAAATCACGGCCCATCTTGCACATAGCTGCGCAGGAATCCATACTCTCTTCACCTATACGGTGAGCACCACGACGAATCCGCCAAGATATCTAGTCGTTGGTGCTCTTTTTTTTTGCCCCGCCGTCAGTGGCTAGGGGTCTTCTCTTCGGCCTCGGGGCCGTCCAACTCCAGCTTGAACTGTGGATGCTCTATACCGGCGTCCAACTCGCTCAGATACTGCATAACCGCCTTGCGTAACACCGCTGAGGTGTTAGTGCCGCGTGCGCGCATGGCCGCGTCGAAACGGCGCTTTATGCGGTCGTCAACCTTGGTAGCCATGATGGTTTGCGCGTGAGCGGTCATAGTCGTTTTCGTTTCCGGGGTTATACCGTTTAACTCAACGGCTAAATCTAGTGGTTAAACCGTTTAACGTCAAGACGCCCGCCACCTTCACAGCTGGGGTTGTAAGCCGGAAACCCAGAAATTTCCGTCAGCCGATCAACATGGCTTGTCTCGCGCTTGGTCGATGAGTTCCTGCATCGCCCGCATGACTTCTTCGTGGGTGTACGACTTGGCGTTGGGGTCGTCGGCCTCTCGGAGAGCTTCCTCGACCTCGCGGGTCATCCGCGCATATTCTTCCGGCCACAGCGCTTGCTCCATGCGCAGCGACGCCTGCCCAAGCAGGTGCAGCAGGCCGAACAGCCGCATGTCATTGGTGGCGACGACGTGCTCTCGAATCCGCTCCTGGATCACCTCGCAGGCCCGATGCGCCTCTGGCGTCGCCGTGCCCTCGTAGCCGGCTGGGAGTTCTGCTTCTTCAGCGATTCGCGCCCAAGCGATAGCCAGCGCCTCGATGGTGGACAGGTTCATTTGCTCATCCACTTGCGCAGCAGACGCTTTTTCAGGGAGGCGCGCTCTTGCGGATTGCGTCCCTTGTGGTTGGCAATGCGATCCGCCGTGGCGGCCTGGCGCTTGATGGGCCAGTAGGAGCGGCCATCCTTACCCATCGACCAGACGTTGCTGACCTGGTTTTCCAGTAGAGGCAGATGGGCGCATAGAGCTTCCGGCGACGCGCTGGCCAGCGCGGTGCGCTCGTGAGTTCGCCAGCGCTGATGCCAGAGTTTCTTGTCCTCGCGCTCGCTACGGCAGGTCGTGTGCCCAACGATGGGCGTTTTGCGGCGGCTGCGGCTCATGATGTGGTTGTCTCCAAGAACATTCAGGACAGGCTTTCTGGGTAGAGCGCCGTCAACCGGGACAGGGTTTCTTGCACTTGTTCCAGCGAGGTCATCAGATGATCAACCTGATCCTGAAGATCCACGGCGAGATCAAATAGCTCAGCCACTCGGCTGCGTAATCCCTCGTTGAACGCGGCCATTGCCAGTTGATGCAGCTTCAACAGGTCGGTGCGCAGTTGTGGAGGTGCGCCGTCTGCGCTGTCATTCAAATCGCCGCGCAGCACGTCCACGGCATCGACTGCACGCAGCAGTGCCGTGGTATCGAAATTCTCGGGAGTCAGTTCGTCCCATTCGTCGTCGGTGATGCGGGCTGCCATCAGGAGGGCTCCGATTAAGCGGTTGCGAGCGTTAGATGCCCGATCGGCTCGGCTGCTGGCCGTACCTTGATTTCGATGTCGTAGCCGAGGCGATTCAGACAATCCATCAGCTTGCGTTCGGATAGATTGGTGAAGTCGCCGCGCATCATGCCCGACACCTTCGGTTGCGGGATGCCCATGCGTTTGGCCGCCGCTTGTTGAGTCAGCCCAAGGGCGCGCATGGCCCTCCTGATCTCGACCACCAGGCCGGTCTTGATCTTGAGCTTTTCAGCGTCAGGCAGTCCAAGGTCGGCAAAGACGTTGCCCGAGCTGCGCTGAACCTCGACGCCTTCAATGATTCGTTTTTGCATTTCGTAGCTCCTGTGCCAATACCTCGGCCACCTTCAGCCGAGCGCGGATGATGTCCATGTCGGCCTTTGGCGTGGCGATCCCGCTCTTGCTCTTCTTCTGGAAGCAGTGCAGGACGAACACCGCTTCCGCAAACTTGACCGTGTATACCGCTCGATAGGTGCCGCCGGCATCGTCTTCGACGACCTCCAGCACGCCGGCACCACCGAACCCCTTGAGCACCTTTGCTGCGTCATCCTGATCGCCTATCTGCGCCAACGAGAGCGCGTAACCGAAACGGCGACGCACGTCGGACGTGCAACGCCATCAAATCCTTGTGGCTGCTCGCGATCCATTCGAGCGGTTTTTCTTTGTTTGTCATGACGGAATTTTATACCTGTTCAGGTAATGATGTAAACGCGGCAACCTCAAGGAGGTGTCGTAAAACATTTGTTTTGCGACAGGCTGTCAGCCGCCGCTGTGCTTGTCATTTTCAGAAGACGACTGCACCAGTTGATTGGGCGTAATGGCTGTTGTGCAGCCAGCTCCTGACAGTTCAATATCAGAAGTGATCTGCACCAATCTCGACTATGCTCAATACTCGTGTGCACCAAAGCGAGGTGAGCATGGCGACGGACACCCCACGGATTCCAGAACAAGGCGTGGCCACTCTGCCTGATGAGGCTTGGGAGCGTGCGCGCCGTCGTGCGGAGATCATCAGTCCGTTGGCGCAGTCGGAGACGGTCGGGCACGAAGCGGCCGATATGGCGGCTCAGGCGCTGGGCTTGTCTCGGCGCCAGGTATACGTTCTGATCCGGCGTGCCCGGCAAGGCAGCGGCCTCGTGACGGATCTGGTGCCCGGCCAGTCCGGTGGAGGTAAAGGTAAGGGGCGCTTGCCGGAACCGGTCGAGCGCGTCATCCACGAGCTACTGCAAAAGCGGTTCCTGACCAAGCAGAAGCGCAGCCTAGCGGCCTTTCACCGCGAAGTCACTCAGGTGTGCAAGGCTCAAAAACTGCGAGTGCCGGCGCGCAATACCGTGGCCTTACGGATCGCTAGCCTTGACCCGCGCAAGGTCATCCGCCGGCGGGAAGGCCAGGATGCCGCTCGTGACCTACAAGGTGTGGGCGGCGAGCCTCCTGCCGTGACCGCGCCGCTGGAGCAGGTGCAGATAGACCATACGGTCATCGACCTGATCGTGGTCGATGACCGCGACCGGCAACCTATTGGCCGCCCGTACCTGACCCTCGCCATCGACGTGTTCACCCGCTGCGTGCTCGGCATGGTCGTCACGCTGGAAGCGCCGTCTGCCGTTTCGGTTGGCCTGTGCCTCGTGCATGTCGCCTGCGACAAGCGCCCTTGGCTGGAAGGACTGAACGTGGAAATGGATTGGCAGATGAGCGGCAAGCCCTTGCTGCTCTACCTAGACAACGCGGCCGAGTTCAAGAGCGAGGCCCTGCGCCGGGGTTGCGAGCAGCATGGCATCCGGCTGGACTATCGCCCGCTGGGACAGCCGCACTATGGCGGCATCGTGGAACGGATCATCGGCACGGCGATGCAGATGATTCACGACGAACTGCCGGGAACGACCTTCTCCAACCCTGACCAGCGCGGCGACTACGATTCCGAAAACAAGGCCGCCCTGACGCTGCGCGAGCTAGAGCGCTGGCTCACATTGGCGGTCGGCACCTACCACGGTTCGGTGCACAACGGCCTGCTCCAACCGCCGGCCGCGCGCTGGGCCGAGGCCGTGGCGCGTGTCGGCGTACCGGCCGTCGTCACACGCGCTACTTCGTTCCTGGTCGATTTTCTGCCGATCCTCCGGCGCACGCTGACCCGCACCGGCTTTGTCATCGACCACATCCACTACTACGCCGATGCGCTCAAGCCGTGGATTGCGCGGCGTGAACGCTGGCCGTCCTTTCTGATCCGGCGCGATCCGCGCGACATCAGCCGTATCTGGGTCCTGGAACCGGAGGGACAGCATTACCTGGAAATTCCCTACCGTACCTTGTCGCATCCGGCTGTCACCCTCTGGGAACAACGGCAGGCGCTGGCGAAACTGCGGCAGCAAGGGCGCGAACAGGTGGATGAGTCGGCGCTGTTCCGCATGATCGGCCAGATGCGTGAGATTGTGACCAGCGCGCAGAAGGCCACACGCAAGGCGCGGCGTGACGCGGATCGCCGCCAGCACCTCAAGACATCAGCTCGGCCGGACAAGCCCGTTCCGCCGGATACGGATATTGCCGACCCGCAGGCAGACAACTTGCCACCCGCCAAACCGTTCGACCAGATTGAGGAGTGGTAGCCGTGGACGAATATCCCATCATCGACCTGTCCCACCTGCTGCCGGCGGCCCAGGGCTTGGCCCGTCTTCCGGCGGACGAGCGCATCCAGCGCCTTCGCGCCGACCGCTGGATCGGCTATCCGCGCGCAGTCGAGGCGCTGAACCGGCTGGAAGCCCTTTATGCGTGGCCAAACAAGCAACGCATGCCCAACCTGCTGCTGGTTGGCCCGACCAACAATGGCAAGTCGATGATCGTCGAGAAGTTCCGCCGCACCCACCCGGCCAGCTCCGACGCCGACCAGGAGCACATCCCGGTGTTGGTCGTGCAGATGCCGTCCGAGCCGTCCGTGATCCGCTTCTACGTCGCGCTGCTCGCCGCGATGGGCGCGCCGCTGCGCCCACGCCCACGGTTGCCGGAAATGGAGCAACTGGCTCTGGCACTGCTGCGCAAGGTCGGCGTGCGCATGCTGGTGATCGACGAGCTGCACAACGTGCTGGCCGGCAACAGCGTCAACCGCCGGGAATTCCTCAACCTGCTGCGCTTCCTCGGCAACGAACTGCGCATCCCGTTGGTTGGGGTAGGCACGCGCGACGCCTACCTAGCCATCCGCTCCGATGACCAGTTGGAAAATCGCTTCGAGCCGATGATGCTGCCGGTATGGGAGGCCAACGACGATTGCTGCTCACTGCTGGCCAGCTTCGCCGCTTCGCTCCCGCTGCGCCGGCCTTCCCCAATTGCCACGCTGGACATGGCTCGCTACCTGCTCACACGCAGCGAGGGCACCATAGGGGAACTGGCGCACTTGCTGATGGCGGCGGCCATCGTCGCCGTGGAGAGCGGCGAGGAAGCGATCAACCATCGCACACTCAGCATGGCCTGTCGACAACCTCTCGCGCAACCAAGACATCGCGGTCGGACTGCAAGTGATCTTGAAGCCACGGGCCCGTCCCACCCCGACATGGACCTCGATGCCCGAACGGACGTTAGATTTCGAGTTCTAGGCGTTCTGCGATGAAGGTTGGATCCCAGCCGGGATTGAAAGTGTCGACGTGGGTGAATCCGAGCCGCTCGTATAGGCCACGCAGGTTCGGGTGGCAGTCGAGCCGCAGCTTGGCGCACCCCTGCGTTCGCGCGGCATGGCGGCAAGCCTCGATCAGCGCGGAGCTGACACCCCGGCCCGCATGTGTCCGTCGCACCGCGAGCTTGTGCAGATATGCGGCCTCCCCCTTGAGGGCGTCGGGCCAGAACTCGGGATCCTCGGCCGACAAGGTGCAACAGCCGACGATGCCGTCGCTGCAACTCGCGACTAGGAGCTCGGATCTCAGGACGAAGGTCTCCGCGAATGTCCGGTCGATCCGCGCGACGTCCCAGGCGGGCGTTCCCTTGGCGGACATCCACGCCGCAGCGTCGTGCATCAGCCGCACAACCTCGTCGATATCACCCGAGCAGGCGACCCGAACGTTCGGAGGCTCCTCGCTGTCCATTCGCTCCCCTGGCGCGGTATGAACCGCCGCCTCATAGTGCAGTTTGATCCTGACGAGCCCAGCATGTCTGCGCCCACCTTCGCGGAACCTGACCAGGGTCCGCTAGCGGGCGGCCGGAAGGTGAATGCTAGGCATGATCTAACCCTCGGTCTCTGGCGTCGCGACTGCGAAATTTCGCGAGGGTTTCCGAGAAGGTGATTGCGCTTCGCAGATCTCCAGGCGCGTGGGTGCGGACGTAGTCAGCGCCATTGCCGATCGCGTGAAGTTCCGCCGCAAGGCTCGCTGGACCCAGATCCTTTACAGGAAGGCCAACGGTGGCGCCCAAGAAGGATTTCCGCGACACCGAGACCAATAGCGGAAGCCCCAACGCCGACTTCAGCTTTTGAAGGTTCGACAGCACGTGCAGCGATGTTTCCGGTGCGGGGCTCAAGAAAAATCCCATCCCCGGATCGAGGATGAGCCGGTCGGCAGCGACCCCGCTCCGTCGCAAGGCGGAAACCCGCGCCTCGAAGAACCGCACAATCTCGTCGAGCGCGTCTTCGGGTCGAAGGTGACCGGTGCGGGTGGCGATGCCATCCCGCTGCGCTGAGTGCATAACCACCAGCCTGCAGTCCGCCTCAGCAATATCGGGATAGAGCGCAGGGTCAGGAAATCCTTGGATATCGTTCAGGTAGCCCACGCCGCGCTTGAGCGCATAGCGCTGGGTTTCCGGTTGGAAGCTGTCGATTGAAACACGGTGCATCTGATCGGACAGGGCGTCTAAGAGCGGCGCAATACGTCTGATCTCATCGGCCGGCGATACAGGCCTCGCGTCCGGATGGCTGGCGGCCGGTCCGACATCCACGACGTCTGATCCGACTCGCAGCATTTCGATCGCCGCGGTGACAGCGCCGGCGGGGTCTAGCCGCCGGCTCTCATCGAAGAAGGAGTCCTCGGTGAGATTCAGAATGCCGAACACCGTCACCATGGCGTCGGCCTCCGCAGCGACTTCCACGATGGGGATCGGGCGAGCAAAAAGGCAGCAATTATGAGCCCCATACCTACAAAGCCCCACGCATCAAGCTTTTGCCCATGAAGCAACCAGGCAATGGCTGTAATTATGACGACGCCGAGTCCCGACCAGACTGCATAAGCAACACCGACAGGGATGGATTTCAGAACCAGAGAAAGAAAATAAAATGCGATGCCATAACCGATTATGACAACGGCGGAAGGGGCAAGCTTAGTAAAGCCCTCGCTAGATTTTAATGCGGATGTTGCGATTACTTCGCCAACTATTGCGATAACAAGAAAAAGCCAGCCTTTCATGATATATCTCCCAATTTGTGTAGGGCTTATTATGCACGCTTAAAAATAATAAAAGCAGACTTGACCTGATAGTTTGGCTGTGAGCAATTATGTGCTTAGTGCATCTAACGTTGAAGTAACCGGCGCTGCGCGGTTTTATCGCGCAGCGTCCGAGTTGACTGCCGGGTTGGGCGGTAACGCTTCAATAGAGCGAAGGATTGCCCGCACGATTGCCTCCCTCTTGAAAAGATCATCCATTCTGTTTGGCGTATCAATATTCAGTGCGAAGAATACGGAGCCAGTCGGCCACTCAACCCATCCTACCCACCAACCCATACGGCCTTCCCAGCCCGTCTTTGCACGCAGTATCCAGTTGCGACCGGCTTCCACAATCATGAGATCCTTGACCAAGCGCTGATGTTCTACCCGAAAGGGCAGCTCGTTACGATAGAGCTTCCTGAGAAATGCAATTTGCTCCTGCGCCGAGATTGCAAGGCTGCCTTCTATCCAGTAATCGCCATTACTTGTCGAAGGATCGGCGTTGCCATAGTCGATTTTCTTCAAATAGCGCCGAGCTTTGTCATCACCAATTTCCTTTGCAAATAGCTCATACACCCAAACAGTAGAATTCCGCATTGCTGATCGCAAATCTTGGTCTTGATTGTGGCCTGCAAAGCCCCTGTTAACGCCGTCCCATCGAAAAATCTGGAACTCATCACGAACAGCGCCTGCATCAAGTGCAAAAAGTGTATGAGGTATCTTGAATGTCGATGCAGGCGAGTAGCGTTTCTTCGATCGCACAGGATCAAAAACCAACATGGCACGATCCGCTTGGCGTTCGTCTGCCACAACTATCGTGCCTTTGGCTTGAAATTCGCTGAAAAACTTCCTCCAGTCAGAACGTTCTAGCGTGCCTTCTTGCGCATGCGCGAAAGTGGCAAGAGAAAAAATGGAGAAAAGTATCGCGAAGATTCGGATTGCCATTAACTTTTCCTTAATGCCCAACACCTGAGTTAAGCCGCGCCGCGAAGCGGCGTCGGCTTGGACGAATTGTTAGGCCGCATATCGCGACCTGAAAGCGGCACGCAAGACCTCAACCTTTTCCGCCCCGAGTGAGGTGCATGCGAGCCTGTAGGACTCTATGTGCTTTGTAGGCCAGTCCACTGGTGGTACTTCATCGGCATAGTAAAAGTAATCCCAGATGATCGCCTCCCAGCTGTTACAACGGACTGGCCGCCCGGCGATGACGCCCTCAGCCGCCTCTGGGCACGAGCCCTGCGGAGCCTCCGCGATTTCATACGCTTCGTCTGCCCACCAAGCAGGTTCGCAGTCAAGTAACTCATCCCCGATCTCCGCTAAGAATCCATAGTCCAACTCCTCCATGACGCGCCCGCCGAGCATTTCAACTATTGCCTCGAGCTCGCCGCGCCTCTCGCCGGGAAACGTCAGATCAATATCATCGTGCTTGCGTGTTACACGCCCTAGCCGTGCATCGATCGCCCAGCCCCCACCGATCCAGAGCGGCAGATTTCGCTCATCTGCCGCAGCTAGAATTTTGTGTATCAATGTGACCTGCGTTGTGTCCATGCGGCCTAACTAAAAACTTAACAGGCAATGCCCCACAACAAAATAGAAATGTGCAAGGTTGCCAAAATTATCAAAAATTGCCCCATAATTGGCTGGGGCATTGTCCTTGTTGAAGTACAAGTTAGGGAGTTTTGCCTACTGCACTGACTGTAAACTGCATTTGATATTCAAAAAGCAAAATATTAGGAACGACGGATGCCGCATAGCGCAATTTTTCCGAAAGCTCCGCAGCCATGTTATTAATCTGTTCCATTGTTTTACTCTTTGATTAAACTTTTCCACATCCAAATATCTGGTTTGTTTTTACCATTGGCATTTGGAATTATTCCAACAATATAATAACCATTCTTCTGATAAAACTCATATGGATGTTTATTAATATTTTTAATATTTTTTATTGAATCAAATATATTATCTTCTGTTATAGTTATTAAAGAGAGACTTGTTCTATAGTATTCATCATCTGTTCCTAAAGCGATTCCAATAATACCTTGCTCTCTAGCTCTGTTTTCTAATTCCTTAAGCAGGATCTTGCCAATACCTTTATTTTGATAATCTGGTCTGACAACCAATGGATGCAATTCCCAGGTTTCCTTGTACATTGGCCTTAAGCCTATCCAGCCAACTAAGGAGTTATTTATTAGCAGACCGAAACAAAGGTTTGGACTCTCAATACATTCTTTTACTTCTTTTGTTGCACTCGTCATATCTGGCCATGAATTGTTACCAAGATCATTGAACGCTTCTGTTAGTATATTTGCTGCTTCTAACTGATAATTGCTGCATTCCGCAATATTCACAATTTGATAATTCATCTCTTCCTCTTTGTATTCGCGCCGCAATAGCGGCGTCGCCCTAACGCCGAGTTCAGCGGCAGTTTTTAAGTTGTGGTTTTATGGAATACTTTTGCGCAGCAAAACCATAAAGCCGCGACTTAAAAACTGTCCAGCGCACGAAGTGCGCGGTGCTGCAACGACTTGTTAGAAATTTAGTTACTTGGTGATGATGTTTTTTTACTTTCTTTAAGCCCTTTAAGGGCTTGTTCCCATGTACGTTTCATTAGTGATGCGTCCCCTTTTTCACTATGACTTGAAACAACAAGCTTTGCTTTGCCATATTTAGACATTAATATTTTGGCGGACTTTGGCCAAGCTTCTAAATTTGCGTCACCTAAATTGCCAAGACCGTGAGGTTTAATAAAGCAACCACCGAATAAAATTTTACTTTCAGGCAACCAAACCACTAGGTTATCTTGAGTGTGACCTGGGCCAGGGTAGAAAACTTCAATTTTATTTTTAACTAGCCAATAGCTAACTTCGCTAAATGAATATTTAGCTTGTACCTTACCGGATTTTTTCAAAAGTTCATTTGTTAATTCAGATGCATACGTGGGAATAGATTGAGAATTAAGCCACTCTATTCCTCCTGTGCTGTCGCTATGGAAATGTGATGAAATAGTGCCTTTGATTTCATAGCCGCGCTCCACAAACCAATTGACTAATTTTTCAGTGTCTGTAGCAGTAAATGGAGTGTCAATTAGATAGGCGTCTGTGTTTACAAGCACCACTAAACCGTGTTTAGTAACAACCCCCCAACCGTTAACCTCTTCGAACGATGTATGAACAAAAACACCTTCTTCAAGCTTCTCGATTTTTAAATCAGGTAAAGCCGCTCCTGCGGCAGTAATGCTACAAAAGAAGCATACACATAAAACAAATAATTTCTTCATACCTTTCCTTTTCTAACGCTTTGCTCACCGGAAAATGGCGAGCGCCAGCGAGTTGTTTTTCCGGTGCAGCAGCTTGTTGTACTACGCAACTCATAGCTTTGACGTTTGATTCTTCAACGCTTGTATAATTACCGGCCAGTCCTCGTGATGTAATTCATGCCCCGTGCCATTCAGTGTAACTAGTTTCGAATCGCGAATCGCATCCTTCAGTGCCAACCCATGTGCATAAGGAAGCACAGGATCTTCTGTACCATGAATGATTAGTGTTGATGCAGTGATCTCATTTAATCGCCCGAGCCACTCTTCGCCACCACCTAAGGTAGTGTGATTGAACGTCGTTAGTATATTTGGCGTACGATCAAAGTTTAATTGAGCGATCTGGCGAATCTTTTCAGCATCAAATACATGGGCTGTACCTGAGTTGATTCGCCACGCACCGACCTGATACTCCACTACCGAATCTTTATCAGACCAGTCAAGTGATCCCGCCTGTTGGTGATACTCCATTATTGCAGGATCAAAAGGGGGCATATCTGGGTCTGCCTCCGCAAGACGCTCTGAAGCGATCAGGGTTAAACTCTTTACCCGATCCGGATACTTGAGAGCTACAAGCTGGGATAGAAACCCTCCCAGAGACATGCCAACCAGATGCGCAGCATCCAGACCATAACCACCAATAATGCGAACCACATCATCTGCTAATTCTTCAACCGAATATGAAGCCTGGCCTGGCTCATAACTAGTTGACTTTCCCGTGTCACGATGATCGTATCGGATCACATAGCGATCCATCGAGGCCAACTGGGCACAAAAATCATCAGGCCACCATACAGCTGACGACATTGCCCCCATCACCAAAATAATGGGTTCATGGGCTGAGTTACCGAATGATTCGGTATAGAGTGAAATATCGTTATCATTAACTACTTTTGCTTCCATAGTATTGCCTTCAGGTTTCTCGTACAACTTTGTTTTAGGGCGACTGCCCTGCTGCGTAACATCGTTGCTGCTCCATAACATCAAACATCGACCCACGGCGTAACGCGCTTGCTGCTTGGATGCCCGAGGCATAGACTGTACAAAAAAACAGTCATAACAAGCCATGAAAACCGCCACTGCGCCGTTACCACCGCTGCGTTCGGTCAAGGTTCTGGACCAGTTGCGTGAGCGCATACGCTACTTGCATTACAGCTTACGAACCGAACAGGCTTATGTCCACTGGGTTCGTGCCTTCATCCGTTTCCACGGTGTGCGTCACCCGGCAACCTTGGGCAGCAGCGAAGTCGAGGCATTTCTGTCCTGGCTGGCGAACGAGCGCAAGGTTTCGGTCTCCACGCATCGTCAGGCATTGGCGGCCTTGCTGTTCTTCTACGGCAAGGTGCTGTGCACGGATCTGCCCTGGCTTCAGGAGATCGGAAGACCTCGGCCGTCGCGGCGCTTGCCGGTGGTGCTGACCCCGGATGAAGTGGTTCGCATCCTCGGTTTTCTGGAAGGCGAGCATCGTTTGTTCGCCCAGCTTCTGTATGGAACGGGCATGCGGATCAGTGAGGGTTTGCAACTGCGGGTCAAGGATCTGGATTTCGATCACGGCACGATCATCGTGCGGGAGGGCAAGGGCTCCAAGGATCGGGCCTTGATGTTACCCGAGAGCTTGGCACCCAGCCTGCGCGAGCAGCTGTCGCGTGCACGGGCATGGTGGCTGAAGGACCAGGCCGAGGGCCGCAGCGGCGTTGCGCTTCCCGACGCCCTTGAGCGGAAGTATCCGCGCGCCGGGCATTCCTGGCCGTGGTTCTGGGTTTTTGCGCAGCACACGCATTCGACCGATCCACGGAGCGGTGTCGTGCGTCGCCATCACATGTATGACCAGACCTTTCAGCGCGCCTTCAAACGTGCCGTAGAACAAGCAGGCATCACGAAGCCCGCCACACCGCACACCCTCCGCCACTCGTTCGCGACGGCCTTGCTCCGCAGCGGTTACGACATTCGAACCGTGCAGGATCTGCTCGGCCATTCCGACGTCTCTACGACGATGATTTACACGCATGTGCTGAAAGTTGGCGGTGCCGGAGTGCGCTCACCGCTTGATGCGCTGCCGCCCCTCACTAGTGAGAGGTAGGGCAGCGCAAGTCAATCCTGGCGGATTCACTACCCCTGCGCGAAGGCCATCGGTGCCGCATCGAACGGCCGGTTGCGGAAAGTCCTCCCTGCGTCCGCTGATGGCCCAGACCGTGTAAAAACGTTGGCATCGTCCTTGCTGTGATTTGATGGATTCAAAATCAGCGGGGGACGCCAATGAAGCGCTTTATCCAGGGAGAGCACCGAGGGCAAAGCACACTGCTTCCCGAGAGCTTGGATGACTACGTGGCGGACACCAACCCGGTGCGGGTGGTCGATGTTTTCGTCGATGAACTCGACCTTGGCCTACTGGGTTTCGAGGGTGTCGTCCCGGCGGAAACCGGCAGACCCGCCTACCATCCTGCTGACCTGCTGAAGATCTACATCTACGGTTACCTCAACCGTATCCAGTCCAGTCGACGTCTCGAACGCGAGAGTCAGCGCAACGTTGAGTTGATGTGGCTGACCGGACGTTTGATGCCGGACTTCAAGACCATCGCCAACTTCCGCAAGGATAACGGCAAGGCAATCCGCGGCGTCTGTCGGCAGTTCGTGGTGCTGTGCCAGCAACTTGGCCTGTTCTCTGAAGCGCTGGTAGCCATTGATGGCAGCAAGTTCAAGGCGGTCAACAACCGTGACCGCAATTTCACCAGCGCCAAGCTTCAGCGGCGAATGGAGGAGATCGAGTCCAGCATCAACCGTTACCTGACCGCACTGGATACCGCTGATCGCCAGGAACCGGCCGTGGCGCAGGTCAAAGCCGAACGCCTCCACGACAAGATTGCGACCTTGAAAACTAAGCTGCGGGAGCTCAAGGAAGTCGAGGTACAGCTCAACGAAACACCGGATAAACAGATCTCCCTGACCGATCCCGATGCCCGCTCAATGAAGACCCGGGGCAGCGGAATAGTCGGCTACAACGTGCAGGCGGCGGTCGACGCGAAGCACCACCTGATCGTGACCCACGAGGTCACGAACGACGGGGTCGATCGAGACCAACTGAGCTCCATGGCCAAGCAAGCGCGAGAGGCCATGGGTGTCGAGGAACTCTCGGCGGTCGCAGACAGAGGGTATTTCAAAGGCGAAGAAATCCTGGCGTGCCATGAGGCTGGAATCACCGTTTTCGTGCCCAAGACGCTGACCTCGGGAGCGACAGCGGCTGGTCGCTTCGGCAAAGGTGATTTCATCTATGACGCAGCCAAGAACGAGTATCGATGCCCGGCTGGGCAAAGCCTGATCTGGCGGTTCTCAAGCGTCGAAAAAGGGCTGAAACTGCACCGCTACTGGAGTTCGCATTGCCAGGGTTGTGCGTTGAAAGAGCACTGTACGCCTAGCTCAGAGCGCCGAGTGAGCCGATGGGAGCATGAGGCAGTGCTCGAAGCGATGCAGAGTCGCCTGGATCAAGCGCCTGAAATGATGCGAATCCGCCGTCAGACGGTCGAGCACCCGTTCGGCACGCTGAAGAGCTGGATGGGCGCCACCCACTTCCTCACCAAGACTCTCGACCGAGTGAGTACCGAGATGAGCCTGCATGTGCTCGCCTACAATCTCAAACGCGTGTTGAACGTGCTGGGCAGCGGTGCCCTGATGGCAGCGATGAAGGCCTGAGGCCTGTTCTACGACTCGTACCGCCCTCCAGCAGGCGTACTGAAGCCGAAAGTGCCATAGCAACCAGAATTATCGATTGCGCCTGATTGGGCCTCCGACGGCCTCCTAGACGCTGAGAAAATCCCCGGAAGTTGATGGTCATCGTTTGCTGCGTTTTTACACGGTCTGGGCCGGCAGCAGCCCGTCGTTGCCTGATGGATCCAACCCCTCCGCTGCTATAGTGCAGTCGGCTTCTGACGTTCAGTGCAGCCGTCTTCTGAAAACGACAGTGCTACCTGTGCAACACCCCCTCAAAAATGTACGGAAAACTCTATCGCTATTCACTATTATGCGGAAACCTGTTTTTGATGGTTATCCGCCTATGTTGGTTGGCTACATGCGCGTGTCGTCGGACTCCGACCGCCAGAGCACGGACTTGCAGCGCGACGCGCTGCTCGCCGCCGGCGTCGATCCGCGTCACCTGTTTGAGGATCGTGCCTCTGGCGCGAAGGATGACCGTGCCGGCTTGGCGCGGGCGCTTGAGTTCGTTCGAGCCGGCGATGTGCTGGTGGTGTGGAAACTCGACCGGCTCGGTCGCTCGCTGTCGCACCTGCTCGCCATTGTGACTTCGCTCAAGGACAAGCGGGTGGCGTTCCGCTCGCTGACAGAGAACCTGGACACTACGACGCCCTCGGGCGAATTCCTGTTCCAGGTGTTCGGTGCGCTCGCGCAGTACGAGCGCGCCTTGATTCAGGAGCGCGTCGTCGCGGGCTTGGCCGCCGCACGCAAACGCGGCCGGATCGGCGGCCGGCCGCAGGCGATCACTGGTGAGAAGCTGGACGCCATCGTCGCCGCGCTCGATGGCGGCATGTCTAAGGCGGCGGTGTGCCGCAACTTCAATGTCAAGCGCACTACGTTGATCGAAACATTGACGCGAGCAGGTTGGCGTGGTGCGGGAAGGACGGTCGATGAGCAACAAGAATAAGCTACTCACCGTCTTTTCTGACGCAGAGCAGGAAGCCTTGTACGGCCTACCGGACTTCGACGATGCTCAGCGGCTGGAATACCTGGCGTTGACCGAATCTGAACTGGCGTTCGCCAGCAGCCGGCCTAGCCTGCAGGCCCAAGTCTATTGCGTCTTGCAGATCGGCTACTTCAAGGCCAAGCATGCTTTCTTCCGCTTCGATTGGCATGAGGTCGAGGACGATTGCGCCTTCGTGCTGAGTCGCTATTTCCACGGCGAAGCGTTCGAACGCAAGGCGATCACCAAGCATGAGCACTACAGCCAGAGGGGTCAGATCGCCGAACTGTTCGGCTACCGGTCGTGGGCGGCTAGCTTCCTGCCGCAACTGGCACAGCAGGCTGAACAGATCGTGCGGCGCGACGTAATGCCAGGATTCGTGGCCGCCGAACTGATCGTTTGGCTCAGCGAGCACAAAATCATCCGGCCCGGCCACACCACCTTACAAGAGCTGGTCAGTGAAGCCCTGTCCACCGAACGCAGGCGCTTGGGCGGCTTGCTGGCAGAAGTGTTGGACGAATCGGCCAAAGCTGCGCTGGGCCAGCTCCTGGTGCGTGACGACACCCTGTCTCAACTGGCAGCGCTCAAGCAGGACGCTAAAGATTTCGGCTGGCGTCAGATGGCAGGGGAGCGCGAGAAGCGCGCCACGCTGAAGTCCTTGCACGGGATCGCCAAGGCGCTGCTGGTGTTGCGAAAAAAAGCCGAGGCGCTCTGGGGGAAGGACGAGGACGAATGATCAGCGCCCCGGATCGCCGTGAAACGCTGCAGTTGATCGAGGACGCCGTGGCGGCGGGAGCGCGGCGGGCGCAGGCCTGCGCCGAACTGGGCCTGTCGCTGCGCAGCCTGCAGCGCTGGCAGCACTGCCCGGAGGATCGGCGTCCTTCGGCACAGCGAGCTGAGCCGGCCAACAAGCTGACCCCGCAAGAGCGCCGCCGCGTGCTGGAGGTCGCCAACCAGCCCGAGTTTGCCAGCCTGCCGCCGCAGCAGATCGTGGCGCGGCTGGCCGATCAGGGCACCTGGCTGGCCTCGGAGTCGACCTTTTACCGGTTGCTGAAGGACGCCGAACAGCAGCATCCGCGCGGCCGTAGCCGCCCACCGGTGAAACGAGCGCTGACGACCCATGTGGCCGACGGCCCGAACCAGCTGTGGTGCTGGGACATCACCTGGCTGCCGACCACGGTCAAGGGCCGTTACTTCTACTGGTACATGATCAAGGACGTCTACAGCCGGAAGCTGGTGGCCAACGAGGTGCATGAAAGTGAAAGCGCCGAGCAGGCCGCCCAGCTGCTACGCCAGGCCTGCTTACGTGAACAGCGAGCAGGCCAGCCGCTGGTACTGCACTCGGACAATGGCAGCGCGATGAAGGGCTCGACCATGCTGGCGGCCATGCAGAACCTGGGTGTGATGCCCTCGTTCAGCCGCCCGCGGGTGAGCAATGACAACGCCTATGCCGAGGCCTTGTTCCGCACGGCGAAGTACTGCCCGCTGTGGCCGGAGCGGCCCTTCGACACGCTGGAGCAGGCCAGGAACTGGGTGAACAGCTTCGTGGCCTGGTACAACCATGAACATCGCCACAGCGCCCTGAAGTTCGTGACCCCGGCGCAGCGACATACTGGCCAGGCGGAAGAGTTGCTGCGCAAGCGTATCGAGCTGTACGAGGCGGCGCGTGCACGGCACCCGGAGCGCTGGAGCGGCAACATCAGGAACTGGGTGCTGGCACCAATCGTGTGCCTGAACCCGGAGCGGGAAGCGGTACTGCAGCAAACATCAAAGGCAGCGTGACACGCTCACGCGACAACTACCTTGAAAATCGCCGTATAGCCAAAGACAAGGAGGTCGCCAATGACCATTAAGTTAAGTCACTGTTCGGGGATAAACCTGCCATGCGAGCTGGGCCTATGAAAGTCGCCCGCATTTACATGCGGGTTAGCACCAAGGAACAAGATATTCGCCGTCAAGAAGCTATCACCGAGTCTGCACGGCAGGCCGGCTATTACATTGCCGGCGTCTACCGCGATACCGAATCTGGCGTTCGCTACGACCGGCCGGAGCTGCTACGAATGATCGCGGATCTTGGGGTTTGGGGAGCAATGGAACCGAAAACCAACATAAGCACGAATTAAAGTTCGCTTTACTCGTCATCTGTTGTGGATTAGCGAACTTTGATTGGCGAAACGAGTTTATCGCACCACTTTTCGGGTGGTCACGGCCTTTCCTAGTGCTCGCTGAAACGGTTTCATAAAACGGTCGTTTTTCGAAACTGTCCAGACGTTACAAGGGTTTGCGGGGCAGCGACTGAGCTTAAGTGCACTTTCTGTTCCGTTGCTCCCCCAACCCCAAAACGCTCTGTGCTGTAGGGCTTTCCTTGCCTCGCAGGCGGTCGCTGTGACGGTTGATAGCGGCGTTAATTTCGCCCTGCAGGCTGTCGCCGCAATGGCTGCTCAGGAAGGGTACGGCCGTGGCCCACAGGCGGCCGGAACGGAATTCCTCGATCGTTGGCTTAGCAATGCCAGCCTCGCGGAAATTCAGCGGGTACTTGCGGAAAACGCGGTCAATACCTTGCTCGATGGCCGCATCCGAGAACGAACGCCGGCAGTGGATGCTATCGGCGCCGAAGGAGACGGGGACGCCACCCACCAGGTGATAGATAGAACCCTTGTAGTCGATCTGGCCATCGAAGTACGAACCCTGGAAACGGCAGGTGACGGCCTCAACCTGTTTGATGTTAGGACCATCTGTCCAGGCAACGGTGAGGCTCGCGCCGCCCGAGTAGGTATGGCTGCGCACACTGAATTTCATGTCAGGGAACGCCTCTTTCAGCGCTTTGCGAACGAGCTTTGCGGTGTCAGCGGCGGTAAGATACTGAGTAGTCATGGCTTAACTCCCATCTAGTTAGCTGTGATTAGAAGCCCTGGTACGGTTGCCGCCGTCCGGGGCTTCGTCGCTTATGCAGCCTTTCGTCTGCATGGGTCCATTATACTGCCGCTATATCTGGTAAGTCTATGCTTTTCTTTACCTTCTGTCGGGTGTTAAGGTGCTTCTGTCAATGCGGAAATTTGTTTTCCGTAGTAGCATCTTTTGATCTTTTGTCGGAGGACTCCCATGGAAAAGTCAGACATAGACAAGGCGCGCGGCATCGAGCTGGAAGCCGTTCTGGAAGGATTCGGAGCGATCCGCGACCCCGCAGACCCCAAACGCAATTGGAAAACCCACGCGGGGCGGGTAACTGTCACGGACGAAAAGTTCTACAACCACGACGCCGACAAGGGCGGCGGTGGAGCAATCGATCTGGCCATGCACCTCGGCGGTTTCGGTTTCAGGGATGCCGTGGCGTGGCTCGGCGGCACTCATGGCCGCGAAGCAGCGGTACAGACCTACCAGGCCGAAGCACGGCACCAGGCGACCCGCATCCTGGACACTACGCCAAAACCCAAATTGGAAATTCCCGAACCGGACCCGAAAAAGCTGGCCAGGGTCTTGAACTACTTAACAAATACCCGAGGCATCCCGGAACAAATCGTCAATACCGCAATCGACAAGGGACGGCTTTGGGCAGATAAGTTTGGCAACGCTGTTTTCGCCCTTCGCACCTTGGACGGGAAAATGTCCGGCGCGGAACTCCGGGGGACTTACAGCAAGCCCTTCCACGGAATCCGTGGGGACCGCGGCCTGTACTTCACTGGAAAAGCTGCATCGAAACTGGCGGTGTTTGTAGAGTCGTCGATTGAAGCCATGAGTTACCAGGCAATGAACCCCGAAGCGCTGGTGATCGGCACCGCAGGCAGTACCAGGGACATTCTCCAGGGTGCGGCTAAACACCTGGAAGGGCAGGGCTACAAGATCGTCGACGGCTTCAACGCCGATAAAGCAGGTGATCGACTTGGAGACCGGCTGAAAGAGGCTGTGAGCCAAGAGGTTGAGCGTCAACGCCCGACCGCTGGGAAAGACTGGAACATTGAGCTTAAAGCCAAGCAGCGCGCAGCTGCGAAGGAGAACACGCCGGGAAAGCTGGAAGCTGAACCGGAGCGATAAACAACAATACGATAATCACATTCACACTTATCGTAAAAGTGTTGCAGCAGAACTGGCATTACTGTAGGGTCAAACCACAGTAAAGCAATGTCCGGCCTGCCGGACCAGGGAGAGGTTATGAAGCTGGCACCATTCGCACTCTTAGCGGCTATGTGCGCATCCGCCGCGCTTTCAAGCACCGCGTATGCTGAAAGCTATCCAGTCGTCGGCAACGACGTGCAGCAGGATCGTGATGCGCAACGTCGCACGATCTTGGCCAACGAGCTGGCTACGGAACAAAAATCCCTCGATCAAGCTAACGCCGATCTGGCCGCCGCCATCAAGGCTCAAAAGTCACCAGAAGAAGTGCAGCAAATCGCCGCATCGGTGCAGAGCCACAAAACCAACATCGAATCGCTCCAGCGCGAGCTAGACGGCCAGGCCGGGAAGGTAGCCCGGCCCCGTCGCCCCGCGTTTGTCCCGCAGTCGGCCCCGCAAGGCCAAGCGGCCAGCCCCCAAGCACCGGCAGATGTCCCGTATTGGGACGTGTACAAGCGCAAACAGAACGTGCGCGCAACATCCCCCGAGGACGATCAAGACAGCGGGGCAGCCCTAGAAGAATCACCCGAAGCCGGTGACAAGGAGGCCAGTTCTGGAGCCACGAACTAGACACAACCGAAGCGGCAGTATGCCAAAGGGTGTGGCCACGATGTGTGGCGAGGTGAAGCCGAAACAATCCGAAAAGGATACGATAACGGCCCAACACTCAACACACGAGGCCACTGAAATGACGTCCATCTATGAAGACCAGCTAGAGGACAACGCCAAAAATAAGGCCATTAAACAGTTCATCTTGCGGGAGGTAAAAGAGGAACAGAAATTCAGCCTGATAGTGGTTTTAACCTGGAAGGATGGCGAAAACACTCTGTTCAACGCGAGGAAGCAACCACGACTCTGGCCGAACTTGAACACCCTGGCCAGCTACATACGGGGGCTTGATTGCCCCAACGCACCGATAATCCTGGAGCTTGACTATGACAGTACAGACGACTCATGAAACCCTGACACGCCCTGTAGTAAATCGCCGTCTCCTGGCGTTCGTGGCCGCTGTTTTCGGCTCGATCTTCCCGGCGCTGGCCATGGCAGCAAACCCGTTTACAACCGGTGCGACTGGACTGTCCGCCGACACCCTGGCAATGCTGACCCCCGTAGCAGGTATCGCGGTGATGGTCGTAGGTGCCCTAGCCTTGTTCGGCAAGATTCACTGGATGTGGCTCATTGGCGTAATCGTCGGCATCGTCCTGCTGTTCGGTAGCGACCAGATTGTTACCTGGATTCGCGGCCTGTTCGGCGTGTAACCGAGCCACACCCAAGCGAGGCCCCACATGGATAAGAACGACGGAATCCTAGTTGATACCTTGTTCGTGGGGCCTACGCGTCCCACGATGCGCTGGGGAGTCACCTGGCAAGCCTTCATCATCAACATGATGTTCACCATCGAATGTTTCGTATTCACGAAAAATTTGTTGTGGCTGCTGGCCTTCATCCCCATTCACCTGGTGCTGTATTGCATCTGTCTCTACGACCCTCGGGCGTTTGAACTGATCTACCTATGGGGTAGAACTAAGGCGTTTGCGTTCCTCGGCAACTTCTATTACTGGCGCGCCGCTACCTATAGCCCCCTGGAGTTCAACGTCGGAAAGAAACTGAGTAAGCGTAAATTGCGCAAACTCCAGAAAAGGGGATTGATATGAGCTTTGCCGAGAGTTTGAGGAAAAAGGTTATCAAACATGAACCGCCAGTTGCTGAGCGGCTTCCGTTTGAGGTTCACGTAGACCGCCACACGGTGATGACGAAGAACCGGGATTACATGCAAGTAATCCGCCTGACCGGCGCAAGTTTTGAAAGTGCAGATGACGAGCAAGTAAACATTTGGCATAAGCGCCTTAATGCCTTGCTCAAAAACATATCAAGTCACAACGTCGGAGTGTGGCAACATATTATTCGCCGTAGGGAACATAGATTTCCTCCAGGTGAGTTTCCACAAGGGTTTGCCAAAGACCTTAACGATAAATACTCGTCTCGACTGTCAGGCGAAAAACTGCGCGTCAATGAGCTTTATTTGACAGTGGTTTACCGACCGTTCCCGTCCGCTATTGGCAGCGCCATGTTTAACCTGGTGTCGAAGGCCGATAAGTCCAGCCGCCAGGCCGAACGCGAACAGGCGGTAGAGAAGCTGGATAAGGTCGTTCGCCAAGTCATGCGAACGCTGCGCCGCTACGATGCCGAAAAGCTGGGTATCTACAAGCATCAAGGCATCTACTGCTCTGAACCCATGGAATTCATGGGCTTCTTGCTGAATGGGCGCTGGCAGCGCGTTGCAATTGGCCAGGCGCCGCTGCGTAAGCTCCTGCCCGCTTCTCGTCCGTTCTGGGGTAATGAAACGGTCGAGGTTCGCGGCGCTACCAGTACCTATTTTGGGGCCATGCTCGGGATAGGCACTTACCCGGCTGAAACCGGCCCGGTGTTCCTTAATGAATTGCTCAATGCACCTTATGATTTTGTGTTGACGCAATCCTTTAGCTTTATCAAGCAAGAATCCGCACGCCGAACCATGCGCATAGCTCAAAGCCGCATGGAAGCTGCCGAAGATGATGCAACTTCGCAGATTGATGAAATTGACGATGCGCTCGACGACTTGGCTTCGCGCCGCATAGTTATGGGCGAACATCATTTCAATTTGTTCGTTAAGTCCGATACGGTTGAAGGGCTTAATGACAATGTGGCGGACGCCATTGATATCTTGGGTGATACTGGCATGACACCCGTTCGGGAAGACTTGGCCATTGTATCGGCTTTTTGGGCGCAATTCCCCGGCCAGTTCAAGGACCGTCCGCGAGTGTCGGGCATTAACAGCAAAAACTTTAGCGGGTTTGCTCCGCTGCATAATTTCCCGTCCGGTCGGTTGACAAACAACCACTGGGGGGATGCGTTAACTATGTATATGACTACAGCGGGAACGCCCTATTATTTCTCGTTCCATTCCTCTGATCCGCAGGACAAGAACGACGTTAAAATTAAGGACGTGGGTCATACCATGGTGCTCGGCCCCACTGGGTCGGGGAAAACCGCATGGGTGGCATTCAACCTGGCCATGCTTACCAAGTTCGGCGCTACCTGCGTGCTGTTCACAAAAGACCGGGATACGGAAATCATCATTCGTGCCCTCGGCGGGCGGTATTACCCCGTTCAAAGCGGCGTTCCGACCAACTGGAACCCGTTCCAGCTGGACAAAGACAACCCTATCACCATGCCTTTCCTCAAGCGTCTGACGCTCTACCTTGCGGCGCCGCAAGGGAACGTAGACGCATTGGACGTAACCGACGTGGAGCGGATCGAGGCGGCGGTTAACTCGGTACTGCGCAAGGATCTGGAACACCGGCGCTTGGGCCGGGTGCTGGATTTCCTGGACGTGGATTCGATCATTTACAAGCGCCTCCAGCGTTGGTGCTATGCGCGTCGTGCTGGCCAACCTGATGGCGAAAACGCCTGGGTGTTCGACAACAAGACCGACACGCTGGCCGGGTCGCTGGGCGATGCGCTCATTACAGGCTTCGACGTGACCGCGTTTCTGAACAGTGACGAGCTGCGCGCCCCGATCAATATGTACCTGTTCCACTTGGTGCAGTCGTTGGTAGATGGTCGGCGATTCGCCCTGTTCATCGCTGAATTCTGGAAGGCCCTGGGCGACGCGCCGTTCCAGGACTTCGTAGAAGATCAGTTGAAAACGATCCGTAAGAACAACGGGTTCGTTGTGCTGGACTCCCAGTCGCCAAAGGACGCGCTCAAAAGCCCAATCGCTCACACCTTGATCGAGCAGACGCCAAACAAAATCCTGTTCCCCAACGACAAGGCGGATTACGAGCAATACAAGACGCTCGGCGTGTCTGACCGGGTGTTCCAGCTTGTGAAAGAGACGGACCCGGAGTCCAGCCGGATCTTCGTGTTGCAACAAGGTCACAGTTCTGTGGTCTGCAAGTTCGATATGGAAGGTATGAAGTTTGAACTTGACGTGCTGTCGAGTAAGAAACACACGGTCGCCCTGGTCGACGCCTTGCGTGCTGAATACGGCGACGAGCCAGAAAACTGGCTACCACACTTCAAAGCTGCGGAGAGAAAATCATGATGAACTTCAAACGCATTACTGTTGCCATTGGACTGGCCACCGTGATTAGCTCGGGGGCCGCCCTTGCTGATGTTGTGCCTGTTATCGACGGCCTGGCCATTGAGAAAGCCATCGCGAATGGCGTGATTCTGAGCAACCAACTGAGCGAGATACAGAACAACCTTGAAGTGTCCAAGCAACAATACGGTTCGTTGACCGGTAATCGCGGCATGGGTGGGCTTATGTCCGACTCGCCGCGCAATGGTCTGCCGGATAACTGGGATGAAAGCATGGCTCTGTTGAACAGCAACAGTGGCCCGACTTACGGCGACTTGGCCGCTTCGGCTAACCAGATACGTGAGTCGCAATCTGTCCTTTCTTCTTCCGAAGCAGCGTCTTTGTCACCACAGATGCAAAGTTATCTATCGAACATGCGCAATATGAGTGCAAACCAACAAGCGCTTGGCCAGGCGGCTTATAACAACTCCGCAACACGTGTGCAGACCCTGCAACGCCTTTCCTCCAGTATCAATTCATCAACTGACCCGAAGGCGATTATGGACCTGCAAGCTGTGGCACAGTCCGAACAGGCCAAATTGCAGAATGACCAGGCGCAATTACAAAGCGTTCTGCAACTGACGCAAGCGAATGATGCCGCAGCGCGTCAAATGCAAAACGAAATGCGTATGCAGGTGAGCGGAAGTAACGATAGTTTTCCCGCCCTGGATACCTCGATACCTAACAACTGACTACGGAAAGAAAATATGAAACGGTTTTTTGCTCTCGCTGCTGTCCTGGTCTGCCTCTCGGGTTGCTGGGACGAAAAAGACAAGGTGGTTTGTGACGCTGAATGCCGGGCCGAAAGGTCCGGCGAGACTTCTTTCCCAAGTCTGGATACCAGCGCCCCGGACTCGTTTAAAAAAGCCCCTGCAAAGGGGCAATAACTCGGAGTCTAGGCTATGGCTACGCAAACCTATACGCAGGTGCTGACGTTCGTAGACGGAATGACTAACACGTTCATCACGCAGAACGTCGTCGCCGTCGCAAACGCTATTGCACCTGCGGTAAACACCTTACTGGCCGTGTACGTAATGTTTTGGGGCTATGCGTTGCTGAGAGGTGGCACCAAAGAACCTATGATGGATGGGTTACAGCGCATCCTAAAGATGGTGATTATCCTCTATGTCGGCTTTCAGTTTGCCGCATACAACCAGTATGTCGTTAACACGTTTAGCGTAGCCCCGTTGGAACTTGGACAGTCGTTCTTCGGCGCTTCTGATACCAGCACCATTTTTGGTTCGCTGGATAGCATCCTGGGTAAAGGCTTTGAAGCCGGTAAAAAGTTTTGGGACCAGGCCGGTATTTTGGTCGGTGACCCTGGTATGTATATGGTCGCCATCCTGGTTTGGGGCCAAACAATATTGGTGACGGCCTATGCGTGCTTTTTGATCGTCGGTGCCAAAATCGCATTGGCAATCATCATGGCAATCGGACCATTGTTCATCTTCTCGCTGATGTTCCAATCTACGTCCGATTTCTTTAGCCGCTGGGTGCAGCAACTCGCTAACTATGCCCTGGTTATCATTATGACCATTGCCGCTAACGCCTTAGTGATGACCCTGTATGAACGAGCATCAACCGGTGCAGCTGCTATCACCAATACCGCGCAGGTTAGCCAGTTGTTCCCGTTCCTGGTAACCGGCGCGATTTCCCTTCTGTGCCTGGTACAGATTCCATCAAAAGCGGGCGGCCTGGCCGGTGGCGTGTCGTTCAATTCCTACGGCGCTGGGCGCTTGGCTGCCCGCTTCCTGACTCGGTCGCTGCGCTCGCTCATGCCTCGCCGTCGTCCTCGCGATCCGAACCGCAACCGCGATAAGAAGCGGCCACGGGGCGGCCATATCAAGGTCTAACCGCTGGTCGCGTTTACGGGGAAACCAAGGCATGGACGCCTGCCTAACTACAGAAATGCCTTTTCTGCATAGACGGAACATAGTAAAGTGTTGCTATGTATCCGTCTTTTTTGTGCGTGTGAGGAATGCAAAAATGAAGATCGTTTTACGTGTACTCGCCCTGACCGTCGCCGTAGCCGCAGCTGGTTGCGCCCATCAGCCCCCTAGCTGCGATGGCAAGGATCGCCGCCCAATCAACGCAGACCGCCAAGCCGGAATTACCTTCCCCAGCTGCGGCCAGGCCCTCGCCCTTAATGCTTTCGACCTGGGAGACGGCTAATGGAAGTCCGCAAAAAACGTAAACAGTCCGATGCCCCAAGAACCGCAGGCGACGAAGCGTCGTTACAGCGGTTCCTGGCGACCATTCAAGAGTTCGTGGAATCTCACGAAGACATACAGCAAATCCTCCAGGCGTCCCAGTCCTGGGCGGATACCGAAATCGAACGCAAAGACAAAATGGTCAAATGGTCGTTTCGCGTCGCGGGCCTGGCTGTCGTCTTCGCGTTCGGTAGTTTGTGGGTAGCCCATCGAGCAGTTGAAACGGCAATGGTGCCTCCACCGCCTCCGCAAGTTCTCGTCATGAACGAGACAACCGGCGCTATCAACCCGCTGCGCTCCTTGGAGGAAGTCAAGGACAAGTACGAAGATGCGCTGTTGCGGCGCGCACTTAATACATTCGCGGTTTGCCGTGAACGCTATATCAAGGACATGGCGGAAAGTGACTACTTCTGTGCCGCTGCTTTTATGTCACCACAGTTGCAGTCGCAGTGGGGTAAATACTGGGATACTGAAAACCCGGATGGCCCGTTGAATGTCTACGGCAACAAGGCGACCGTTAAGGTTCAGATTGAAACTATCTCGCCACGGGAAAACACACAAGGAATTGTGGATACCGCTCAAATTCACTTTAAACGTACTGTTACGGCAAATGGCATTCCAGCGGTGACGCATTGGATTGCAGACGTAGCATTTAAAATGGTGAATTTGCCAAAGTCTGAGGAACAGCGCCGGGTTAATGATATTGGCCTGCAAATCACCCAGTACAACACTAACCAGGTGTTGAGTGCGCCGAGTTCAGAATCTCGCCGCCAAGTTCAAGCGGCACCGTATCAACCCGCGCAGCGCTCGGGTTTGTCCGCACCAGCCTACTCGCCAACTGACGGGAGGGAGTAGCCATGAAAATCACCCCTATCGCGCTTGCAGTTCTTATCGGCTGCACCTGGAACTATCAAGCTATCGCGGCATCGACCCCGGTAGCGTCAACCAAGGACAAGCGTATTCGATTCGTTGACTACGACCCTTACGACTATGTGACCGTGAAAGCCCGAATAGGCCGTGACACTCTGGTTATGTTCGCACCTGGCGAACGCATCTTGGACATGGGCGGTGGATATACTGACGCCTGGAATGTCGGAGCGATCACAGCCGGAAACGGCTTCTTTATGAAGCCATCCAGGGGTAGCCCCAACACCAACATTCACATTCTCACTAACAAACGTGTTTACAACTTGGACATGGTGCTAGCCGGTCCTAAAGAAGTGAACTATGAGTTCATCCAGTACCGCTACCCGGAAGATGACCTGCAAAACCGTCGCGCTAAGGGCCAAGCTGACCTGGTTAAGAAGATGCTGGCCCAAGGCGATGGCCGCCACCAAAGCGATAACTGGACTGTCGAAGGCGCTACAACTATCGAGCCTACGCGTGTGGTCGATAACGGTTTGGCTACATACGTGACCTTCCCACCTCGGGCCAAGATTCCGCAAATTTACTACGAAAACGAGGAAGGCAAGGAAGTCATGGCTAATTACAACGTCAACGACGACGTTGTAGTGATTCATGATGTGAAAGCGAAATTTATTTTCCGTAGTGGCGAGCTTGTGACCTGTATTTACAACGAGTCATATGACCCACGCGGCGGTGATCGCCCTAAAACCAAAACACAATCACCGCATGTTGAGCGTGTGTTGAAGGAGGCCGAACAATGAGAATGCCATGGAACCGTAGGGATGAAGTCGAAGAAGAAGAGGACGAAGTAGTTGAAGAACAGTCCATTCAAGGCGACCGCAAGATTGCATCGGTTAATAAAGGTATGCGGGTTCAAGCCCGTGTCACCAATATCATTGCCGGTGTCTGTATCTTGGGCTTTGCTGGATGGCTGTTATTCACCTACTACGCCGGTCTTATCAAAGAGCGCCAGGAGCGTAAAGACCGCGACGTCGACACTACCCAAACGGCCAACGCACAGTTGCCGCCTCTCAAGGTCGGCGCGCTGGATGCGCCCGCCAGTTCGCAACAGGGCGGTCAGACTGCACCTCCGCCGCCTAACGTCAACGCACGGGGCAGCAATGGCCAGCCGGTGAAATCGCCGGCGCAGATCGAGCGGGAAGAACGTCTGTCGTCGTCGGTGAAATTCAAGCTCGATGGCTCCGGTTCGGCATCGAGCGCTGCCGCTACTTCTGCCCGTGCTGGGGGACAGCCGGGTGGCCAGTACCAGGCCGTTGCTGGACAACCCGGGCAAGGTGGCCAGGCCAACCCTGGTGATCGTCTCTCGCAGTCGCTGCAATCCGCACAGATGGACCCTGTGGAAGCGTACCGACTGGGCGACCCTGGACTGATGGTTTACCAGGGCGAGGCTATCCCTTGCACTGTGCGCCCGGCCCTGGACTCGTCACTGGTTGGCATGGTGCAGTGCATCCAAACCGATGACCTGTGGTCTGCCGATCACAGCGCCATTGTGGCCGAGCGCGGCACCATCTACACCGGCCAGCAACTCATGGGCCTGGCTCGCGGAAATCGGCGTCTGCCGATTGTGTGGACCCGTGGCCGCACTCCGATGCCAAACAATGTTGCGTTCAACCTGAGTTCCGCGGCCACCGATGAACTTGGCCGTACCGGCGTCACAGGCGACATTGACTACCACTTGGCCGAACGCTGGGGGCCTATCGTCGCGCTGAGCCTCAT
Source organism: Pseudomonas sp. NUPR-002 (assembly GCF_056322725.1). Lineage (NCBI taxonomy): Bacteria > Pseudomonadati > Pseudomonadota > Gammaproteobacteria > Pseudomonadales > Pseudomonadaceae > Pseudomonas > Pseudomonas sp. NUPR-002. The sequence continues at coordinate 17,619 of NZ_JBWGWS010000002.1, read as the reverse complement.
TGACGACGTAGGCGCATACCTGGAAGCGACCCAGCAAAGCAACGATAGCCAGAACACCACTATCAACCTGGGCAACACCCGCAGCGGTGGGCAGGACTTGGCCACCGAGATTTTCAAGGAAGCCGCCAATATTCCGAACACCCTGACTCGTAACCAGGGCGCGAACATTTTTATCTATGTGGCGCGGGATATTGATTTCGGGAAGGTTTATAGCCTGGAGTACAAAGAATGACCGATAACAACGATGGACTGCATACGGTCGAGATCCATCTTGAGTTACTAAACGAATATCTCAACGGGGATTACAACGAACTCTGCATCAACAAACCGTTCGAGCTTTGCACCTATACCCATGGGCATTGGGAGTACGTCAGGATGCTGGAGCTTGACTACCAGTGGTGTGAAGAACTTAGCCGACTGGTAGCGAACTTTTCGGGCCAGCCTCGCGAGCCAATCATCAGCGCTGAACTTCCAGCAGGGCAGCGAATAGAAATCACCTTGCCGCCAGTCACAGAAACCCCAAGTATCACAATACGCCTTCCCCCCAAAGGGAAGGCTTTCACGCTTGAGGATATTATCGGCTTTGGTAGTTTTAAGCGTACCCAATGGGTTCAAACACGCGGTATCAGTGCAGAGGTACGGGCCGAGCTGAACCGCGAACTGACGCCAAAAGAGCGCACGCTGCTTGAACTGTTTCAAGCTAAGGATGTGGTGGGGTTCCTTTGCACCGCCGTGGTAGAAAAGCAAAATATTTTCTTTGTCGGTGAAACAGGCTCGGGCAAAACTGCACTGATGAACGCATTAGGGCATAAGATCCCGGAAACCGAACGCCTTATTACCGTAGAAGATACCCGCGAATCTCGTCTGCCACACCGTAACCAAGTGAACTTGAAGTTCACTAGGAGTACAGACGCATCGGAAAAATTGCGGGTGAAGGGCGTGCTGGCTTCTACGCTGCGTCAGTTTCCAAGCCGAGTGCTGTTAGCTGAGATTCGCGGCGACGAGGCGTATTTCTTTTTTCAGAATGTTGTGAACAGCGGCCACCCTGGCACCATGGCCAGCTTTCACGCCAACAGCCCGAAAATGGCATTCCGCCGCATGGCCAATATGATTCAGGCCAGCCCTGAAGGTAGCCAACTCTCTCAAGACCTAATCATCAAAGACCTTTACATGCTGATTAACATCGTTATTCAGTGCGAACGCGATGAACACGGCAAACCGTATGTAAGCCAGATTTACTACGATCCTGAATACGCGATCCAGGTAGCGGGATAAGGGGGTTATATGTTGTTGAACGAACTGGACAGCTTCAATGCCAAGGTAAAGGCCTTTACCGTTCTTGGTGTTATGGGCGTAGTTCTCGGGCTGTATCTCGCTGGTTATTGGTTCCTCTGGAAAATTGGCGAACCGCCATTCAATGCAACACCCAAGACTATCATTGACTATTGGGTTTATTACGGTGCTCAACCACAGGTTAAGAAGTGGCTGAGTATCTGCACGGTGGCGGGATTCATTCCGCCGCTTATCGTAATTGGAATCTGTGTTGCTCCGATCAACCGTAAGTTGCACGGTGATGCGCGGTTCGCCAATACCGCCGAAATCAAGCGGAACAAGTTGCTTGGCGAGCATGGTTTTATTATCGGCAAATGGCGGGGCCGCTTTCTGATGCTGTCGGGCCAGCTGGGTGCGCTCCTGTCGGCCCCGCCGCGCTCTGGTAAAGGCGTTGGTGTGGTGCAGCCCAACATGCTGAGCTGGCCTGATAGCGTCGTGCTGCTGGACGTGCGGAAGGAGTCTTACCGGCTGACCTCGGGGTTCCGGCAGACATTCAGCGATGTCTACCTGTTTAGTCCTGTAGACCCCGAAATGCGCACCATGCAATGGAACCCGCTCGACTACGTGTCAGACGATCCGATGCTGCGCGTTAACGATCTGCAAAAAATCGGCAATATGCTGTCACCAGATCCGGCAGACGGTGACCCATTTTGGCCAGCCTCTTGCCGCACTCTGTTCCTAGGTCTGGCTTTGTACGTATTTGAAACTCCAAGCCTGCCCCGAACATTCGGGGAGATTGTCCGGCAAATCATGTTCGGTGAAGGTGAAACCGTTGGTGAACACTGGAAAGAAATTATCGAGCAACGCGACGAATCCGCTATGCCGCTTAGTTCGGCCTGCAAGGCTGCGCTATATGATTTCATTTTCACTAGCGGTAATACGCAATCGTCTATTCGTAAGACCTTCACCGCTAAGTTAGAGTTGTGGCTTAACCCTCTGGTAGACGCTGCAACTTGCCGTAGCTCCGTTGACCTGCGCTTGCTACGGAAACAAAAGATTACTATCTACCTGGGCATTCTACCGAAAGACTTGGATTATCTGTCGTTGCTCTTGAACCTGTTTGCGCAGCAGATTCTTGAATTGAACATGGATGAAATGCCCGAAGATAACCCCGAACTTAAATACCAATTGGCTTGGATCATGGACGAATTCACGGCCCCCGGACGAATGCCAGTGATAGCCAAAGCTATCGGATACATGGGCGGCTATAACATTCGCCCGTTCATCATTGTTCAATCTATTTCCCAGTTGATCGCAACCTACGGAATCGAGGTTGCCAAAACGATCATTGAATGCTTGGGTGCTGAAATCGTATTCGCCCCTAAGAACAAAGAGCATGCCCGCACTGTGTCTGAAATGCTTGGTGACACTACGGTTAAAGCTAAATCCCATTCACGCCCAAAATTCGACATGAAAGGCGGATCTACTAATACGTCTGAAACGAAACGTGCCTTGCTGCTACCTCAAGAGGTACGCCAGATTGGTAAGAAGCGCCAAATCATCTTTGTGGAAAACATGAACGCCATTCTGTGCGAGAAAGTTTTCTATTATAAGGAAAAGGTGTTCAAGAAACGATTGCTTCCGCCGCATGTTCAACCGGTAGCAGAATACACTCCTCCTGCCGCCAGAGTGGCAAAACCAAAGCCTAAACCGGCCAAAGAAGAAATAACTGAAGTTGATGGCCAGCTGCTTAAGTACGTTGATCGGGAAATCGTTGCTGATGACATTGAAACTATAGATAAACTGTCCCTCACTGATTACAATATTGACTTTGAAAAAATCGAACTACCCGAAAACGAACCCGCCACTGACGAGGAAATGCAAGAACTGTTTGGCTCCTTTATTAATTCAATCGCTGACTGACGCAGAAGGAACGTAACTTATGGCTACTAAAGCTGATAAAGAAGGTCTTGTAACGGCGCTGCGTGAAAACAACGTCGATACCGCACTGGCAATCATCGACTCGAATAAATCTCTGAGCGCGAACATGAAAGAGCCGCTGGATAATGGCGTGCCTCTTCTTCTTTCCGCCGTTCGTGGCCAGCTTTCGACCGGTGAGAAAATCAATGGTCAAATGCTCCTGGAAGGTCTGGTATTGCGTGGGGCAGACGTGAACATGCGTTTGCCCAGCGGCAAGACGGTTATGCACGATCCGGCCCTGACCCCGCAGGCGGCTAAGGTGCTGATCGAGGCCGGGGCCAACATCGAGGCGAAGGTTTCGAAATCGGACTTGGAGGCTGGCCAGGTCAAGGGCGAAACCCCGCTCCTGTCTGCTGTGAAGGCCGGTAATGCCGAGGTGGCAAAGACGTTGATCGAGGCCGGGGCCAACGTCAATGCACGCGACCAGGACCGCGTTACGCCCCTGCACGCGGCAGCATCCGCCAAGGATGGCCGCACGGCCAACCGCTTGATCGAAGCCGGGGCCGATATCAATGCCAAGACCGCCGACAAGGATAATCCTCTTTCGGCGGTCGACGCGCTCAAGCAGAACGGTATTCCACTGATGGCCAAGGTTCCTGCTCCTGCTCCCGCACGCGAAAACAGCGTAGAAAGCGGCGTTTCCCGCGACGCTGATATCGACCCGGAACTGTCCGCGCTGGTTGGCCAGCAGCGCGACAACTTGCGCACGGCTGCGCAGAATCCGCGGCTGGACACTACTGTCGTTCAACAGCCTCCAACTACGCCTGAACTGGACAGCCAGGCCAAAGACTTTGCAAGCCGACGCCGTGCGGATCTGGAAGCCCAGCGCGCCGCTCCCGCCCTGGAGTCGGCAGATGCTGAGGCACGTTTGTTTGCAGCCCGCCAACGTGAGCGTGTACGCCTAGAACGGGAAACGCTGGGCCTGGCAGAGCGCACCCGCGAGCCGATGCCCCTGGTAGGCCCTGACAGTCGCGATTCAGCCGACGCTGGCCAACCCCTTCGTTTCAACAAAGAAGCCGTTACAGCGCGTGAGAAGGCCATTCCCGAGCATGTCAAACAACGGTTTGTCCAGGTGGACAACAAGTTCTATTTCCCCGATAAGACAGCAGCCTTCGATGACAAGGGCCAGAAACTCGCCACGAAGAGTGAAAACCAGGAAGTGATAGCTTCCATGGTGGACATTGCCAAGGCGCGTGGCTGGGAGAAAATCACCGTTAAAGGCACCGAGGAATTCCGCCGTGCTGCGTGGCTGGAAGCCTCCATGAACGGCCTGGAAGTGAGCGGCTACCGTCCTACTGCCATCGAGAAAGCGCACCTGGCTAAGCTGGTCAAGGACACTGCCAAAGAAAACAGCCTAGAGGCTGGTACCGAGCGCGATAAGGACGCTGGCCAGCGTCCGCCTAAATCACCTGCAGGTGATCGTCAGTTGCCAGGCCAGGCCGCCCCTGTCGCCGCCGTCAGCACCGAACAGAGCAAGGGCGAGCGTGGCCCGGATGTTTCCCGGCTCAAGGATTTCAGCATTCGTGCCGGTGTGACTACTGGGCAACTCCTCGAGCACGGCAAAGCCCCCTATCAGTTCAACGACAAGAAAGACCAGAGCTATTACGTCAAGGTTTCGACCGAGGCGGGCGAGCAGGTGGTGTGGGGTAAAGACCTGGAACGAGCCATGCGCGATAGCCAGGCCAAGCCTGGGGAAACCATCGCGTTGGAAAAGGTGGCCAGCAAGGACGTTACCGCCAAGGAAAAAGTGTTCGATGACCAGGGCCAGCAGATTGGTACCCGTGAAGTCGATGCGATCCGCAATACCTGGAAAGTGGGTTCGGTCGATAAGGCGCAAGCCTTCGTATATGGCGACCGCAGCGAAGTGGTTGGCAAGCACCCGGAATTGGCCCCGGCCTACGGCACTGTAGCGGCGGCGCACAAGTTTGCCGAACGGCAATGGCCGAACAACAAGGAAGAACAAGAACGGTTCGTAGCGGTCGCGCAGCTGGCCATGGCTGAACGCATCGCGCACGGCGATCCAGTACCGGCGCCTAAGATCCGCGAAGCCCAGCTGGTCAAGCAGCAGGGGAAGGAACAGGTACAAGCGGAGCCACGTAATGCCAAGCAGAGGGAGGCCGCCCGTTGAGGCGCCTTCCCCTGGCGTTCCTCCTGCTCTCGGTACTGGCTGCCCCTGGGGTGGCCAGCGCCGGGGCGCAGGCCGAGGAACAGATTTCCGCATCGGTTCGTGCGGGGTTAAGTCTGGCCGTCAGTGACCAGGCCACCCCGGACGGATCTTTTCTTTCCGTAGCAGCGAAGGAAGCCTGGCTAACTGCTCAGCTTCCCCGCCTGGTTGATTGGGTGCCTAACCCTGGTGAGCGTGAAAAGCTCTTGCTGGCCGTCCACTATGAGGCGACAAGGGCGGGCCTTGACCCTGAAATGGTTTTGGGCCTTCTGTACGTGGAAAGTCGGTTCCGCAAGTATGCGGTGTCCAGCGCCGGTGCTAGGGGCTACATGCAGGTCATGCCGTTCTGGTTGAAAGTGGTTGATCGGCCTACCGACAACCTGTTCCACCTGCGCACAAACCTGCGGTACGGTTGTGCAATCCTTCGTCACTACCTGGATACCGAAGGCGGTGACCTGTTCCTCGCTTTAGGGCGCTACAATGGCAGCCGGGGCAAGCGTGATTACCCCGACCTGGTGTTGGCTGGATGGAAGCGGTTCCAGCTTCCCCCGCCAGGCACGCCCGCTACGCAAATGGCGATAGCAGCACAATGAAAAAGCCCCGGTTACCGGGGCTTTTCATTGCTCGCGTGAGATGGGTTAGAGCTGCATCCTGCGGCGGTTTTCTTCGCTGACAGCATGGTTCACCAGGGCCAACACCTTGTCGACTACGTGCTTGACTGCAAGCCCTTTAAACAAAGTCGGCGTGACGTGGTACCGCTTCTCATTAGCCAGGATCTGCACGGCACGCTGCCAATGGCGGCTGTCGTTGCCTATAGCGATGATCGGTTGCGGGTGGACCTCTTCGATAGTCGCCAGGCGAATCCAACGGCGATCCCCCTCGGATGAACTGGGGTGCATACCTTCCTGACTTGGCGTGACCTGAATCCACATAGCGGGCTGGCCATGGGTAACAATGTTGTCCACCTGGAGCCTTTCAATGACTACTCCCATAACCCCGGCATAGTCCTGGTCTTCCAGGTCGCGAAGCGCTGGGACCACTTCCGCCAGTAGGTCCGGGTCCATCTGGAGCAAGTGAAAATACAGTTGGTCGCGGTCTAGTTCACCCTTGTAAATTCCTTTCACATCCTCCTTTGCCGCGTCGATCACCTGGGTTGCCAGGTGGTGCAGATTGGGGGTATCGGTCATATGCCTCTCTCCTTGGTGATAACCCAACATCTTGTGTCGCCGGCAGCTGCGATCGACACAAGATGTTGGGTTTCTGGCTTTAGCCTGGGGGTGGTAAGACTCTTAAAATCGGGAACAATTCCCGGTCACGCACCGCTCCAGCGTTCATAGGCGGCGATGATTGCGGGGTCAACCTCGGCAGCTGCGGTCGATGTGTTCCCATAGTGCAGCATGAGGCCGAACAGGTCGGCCATCAGCGACGCATCGGGATGCAAGCGGTGGTGGTTGTCTGCTGCTGGGTGCTGGTCACAGCACCGGCGCAAGGCTTCGGACAATGCTTGACGGGTAATGGTATCGGTGGCGTTCATGGCTGATTTCCTCTGTACTGACGCCGTGGTCATGGTGGCGTTTGCGCCTGGCCACTCCAGACCTGGTGCAACGTAACAAGAAAGCGGGACGGCTGAAACGCGCAGAATGCGCGCACTTCCTCGCCGCTGAGTGTGGCCAGGTCGATGACTCGGGTACACTTCACACGCTCGATGACGCGCTGTTGCTCGGGGCTTTTCTTAGTGGACATACCGCACCCCCTTGCGAATCGAGCGGCGCACGCGCTCTACGCAGACCTTGCCGCGCGCGTGCAAATCGACCCAGTGGGAACAGCCATTTATGGTGCCTTGAAAGACGACCTGGCCGGTACTGTCCAGGACGTTAAACAGTTGCGGTTTGCGGTGAGAGTCTGCGCGGTTCATTGGTGCGTCTCCTTAACAGAATACGCATTTATGATACGACACTTTTGCCAAAAGTGTTAGCGCAGATATTGCTAATATGGCTAGTCAGAAATTGATTTTTTGTTGACCTCAGCGCGGATTCGATAGACCGTGGCTATGCCCACGTCGCATAGCTTGGCGATATCGGCCATAGCCAGGTTCTCTTTCAGCCGTCGTTCAACGGCGGCCCACTTGGCCTGATTGCGGCCCCTGCCCCCTACCGGCTCCCCTCTCCTTCTCTTGTTGGCCAACCCCTCGCGTATTCGCTCCACACGCTTTTCCTGGTCGATCCTGGCTTGGGTGGCCATCAAGTCAAGCAATAGATCATTGATAACCGAAAGGAGTTGGCCGGTAACGTCATTGCCCCCGATAAGCAAATGTGTAGTGGGCAAGTCCGCGACAACCAAGCGCATGCCTTTGTCTTCGATCATCTGGCGCAACCGGCGCCAGTCGGCTCGGGATAGCCGGGAAAGCCGGTCAACGCTCTCGCATAGCAACACGTCGCCCGGCTCCGCTTCATCCAGCAGCTTGGCCAGCGCAGGCCGATCTATCTTGGTACCGGATATGGAGTCTGCGTAAACCCCGACGATGGACAACTGACGTTCAGCCGCGAATTGCTCCAGGGCGAACCTGGCTCGCTGCTCGTCCTGGTCTTTGGTACTGGCCCGCAAATAAAGGCGGCATTGGCTATTTATCATTTGACCCCAATAAACAAAGCTGAACGATAACCTATCGTTTGACTAATGATTTTCCGGCAAATGATAAATCAACCCGTACACTGTGGGCACTCTCGTTTGGGTAGACCTATCTGATAACTGCATCGGCAGCGTAGGAGCCATCTGCCGGCATCATCCTGGATCACCAAAGGTCCCGGGAAATCACGGCAATTCATCAAATTTGATTGACACAAGTGTCACCTTGTATATGATTGCAAGTGAGCGCGAAACCAGTGGCCTTCAGCGGCAATGACTGGCGTAGGAACCCCGGCGATGGCTGAACATCGGCGTAGGGTGAGACCTCCACACCCCTGCTTGAGGGTGTGAATATGAATATCAAGCATCTATTCAAGGGCTACTGTCGCTAGTAGCCCTTTTTCTTGCCTTCAAAAAAGTGTGTAGCGTTTGAACAACAACTCGCCATGACGATGTTTGTTGAGCGATTTAGCGTCCGTGTGCATAAAATTCCAGAGCATCAGCCCCTCGAAGAAAACGACGCTTACCAGCATTTGACGCTTTGACTCATATGCACCGATGAAAGCCAGGCGGTTAGTACCATCCGTAAAGGCCACCTTCCAAACCTCCAGCGGCCCTGTGAGCGTATCTAAAGCCATTCTCACATATCGTTCGCGAGCATCTAACCGCTTTTCGACAATGTGATAGATGCTGTTACGTTGTATCGTCACATCCCCCATAGGGGTCTCGACGGTTACGGACAGAATCGCAGGATCAATGAACCCCAAATGCTGAGCAGTTACCTCGATAGCGTCTTCATGGGTGGTCGCTGCGGTCACTTCGTCGAGGGCCTGCGTACGAAGCTCACGTGGCAGAGTTCGCAGGTCAGGCAGACCGCTATCAAGCCACGTAACTTGGCCTTTCACTTCGGAAATCTTGGGTAGGAAAATATCCGTGCTCAATCGTCAGTGCTCAATCTTGGCGTCGTGGAGTCATCATTGTGCCATGACTTACAAATCACGTTGCGACTAGTAGGGTTCGAGCCTGTTTTATCACTCGCCATTTTCTTTCCGTGGTAGCGATTTTGGGGCGTCGGCTTGACGCAGTAACTTGCCCTTGGCAGGACGGAAATCTACATGCTCCAGCTCTGAATCATCCCGTGGCATCCCGTAGTAAGCGATAAGGCCATCCCGCAAGGCAATGGCAGGGATGCCATAGCCACAATCGGAATGCTGCTCCACTAAGCCTGCTTCATCCACCAGGCGCCATTCATAGCTGCCGTTGGCCCCATCGCCAAACACTTCAACGCTAAAACCCGAATCGCACTCTACGGTCATCAGCGTTTTAACGTCGGTGGTGTAATTCAAAGCAAGGAATTCACGGCGTCTCATGATCGACCTCCGAGGCGGTTTGCGCTGGCTTGAGGTGCTGTCCGCGAATTTTACGTGCGCCGCTCCATACAAAGAAGGAACCGAATGCGATTGCGAACAGGTAGTAGCAGGACATTTTCAAGTCCCAATCGGTCAAGGTAGCCAGGAAGGCCCACAAGCCGAGTATTGCTGTGCCGGTTCCTACGATGATGTTGATCCAGGCCAAAACCACTTGGCCCATGCTGAGCTTCTGTTTCATGCTCCCTCCGGGGGTAGGTGGTACCAATCCACGCACAACAAATAACACAAAAGTGCGCATACAGAAAAGCCATTTCTGTTAACGCTCTTTCCCGTCTCGATCTGGTGCGGTTTGCTCCTGGCCGCGATCCTTCCCACGACCTTCCTTGATCTTCTGAACAATGGCCTTCTTGATTGCGTGCCGCTCGGTTTCCGGTCGAGGCATTGAAGCCGCATGTTCGCGAATAGCTTTGGCCAGGTCCGCGTCCCCTTCCGCTTCATACGTATTCGCGGCCTGGAGCATTTCACGCAGCGTCTTTTGCCGCCGGTTGATAATGGCCTTCTCCCACGGCTTCAACTCCGTGTCACCATCATTCAATTCCTTCGCGGCTTGCTTCACCTTCTCGGCTTGGACAAGTGAAGCCCCGCGCTGCTCCAGGTGATATATAGCTGCGGTCTTGCCCTTCCTGGTAACACCTCGGATCGACCTTGGCGTAGCGTTAGCTTCAATGCCCCTATCTCTAAGCTGCTCCGCGAAGGTTTCCCGCCAGGCCTGCAAGGTCGCTTTGCGGATGTGTAGGCGTCTCCCGTCATACCCCTCGGCCTTGATGATTAGGTGAACATGGGGGTGTGGTGGAGCATCCTTGTGCGGGTCCGTTTCAGGGGTATGCAGAACCATTGCATATTGGTGTTTTCCATACAGCGTTTCCCGCGCAAAGCCCTGAGCCGCTGCCAGTACCTTCTGCGGATCTGTTCCGGCAGGCATGGACAGCACGACATTGAACGCCTGTTTGAGCTTGCCCTGCCCCTTCGATAAGTCCATATCCCAAGAGTCGAATAGGTCGCCCACTTGATCCTTGCCCCGGATAAGTTCGCCCTGGTCATTAACCATGTCGAGCTTTCCATTTCGGGATATGTAATCGAAGTGAGCTTTTACGTGCTGGCTCGTCTTCCCGCCGCCCGATACCCGCACCATGACCTCGGGCACCTTGCGTACCGTGCGCCAGGCCTGAGCTTTTGCCGCGCCCTTCCCTAGCGTCAGTCTCTGCCCTTTTGGCTTGCGATGCCCAAAGGCGAATTCAATGTTGTGTTCTTGGTCGCGGGAGAACCCGCCCGCGTCATTGCTCGCCATCGTTCATCCCCCAATAGTCCAGGTTGCTTTTCACCAGACGTTTGACGAACTGCCGGTGCAAGTCGATGACCTTGTGCATGGTTTCCCACTGCACAGCATGAGCCTGGTTTGCATGATCCAGGCTCACATTGAGAGCACGGGCAATCTGGTTGACGTTACGACCAAGCGCCGAAAGCTGCATGGTCACTTGTCTTAGCTCCAGCAATTCTTTCTCGCTGAATCTCGGTTCACTAGAGAGATGTACGCGGAAAAGCTGGGCCAGATATTTGGACCTTGACCATCCCATTTCCCCCGCCAACTGTTCCAGCGCCTTACCTTCTGATGGTGCCAGTGGAACATCCACCCGCGCTTTAGCCTTCCCTGCTTCGGCGGGTTCGGCCTTGGCCATCGCCGAAGGCTCGGGCGATGGCTTCTGTAGAAATGCCTCCACCAGCTTTTCCAGTAGCGCGGCTGTCGTCATGTTCAATGACGCCGCCCGCTTGTCAAAGAGGCTTTTCGTGTCTGGATCTACCCGCGCCGATAGGAGCGGTTTCTTTGATGGCATGGCTTCTGCCCCTCCCGCAGTTCGAAGAACGAGGACCGCAGGGCGCACAGCGCCCGAGGACGTGCGCACCGAAGGTGCTGCACCTTTCGACGATTAGTCTATCCTGCATTAGCTCCTACACCAAGCCACTTTTTTGCCATGGCAAAAAAGGGCATCCACCTCTACGGAAACGTAGAGGTGGCAATCGCGGGCCAGGCTCTTGGCCGCGCAGAGCGCGGCCCGCCCCCGCCTGGTCGCCTGTTCGATTTTTGGATTGTACAAACCAGAACCGGCAGCGCCGCCTGGTCGCCCCATTGCTACTACGGAAAACAAATTTCGACGGCGGGCGCGGATCTGGCTTTTGCTCTCCCCCACCGGCCCGGCCGATGACAAGCGAAGCGCAGCCCGAAGCACGAATGTGCGCAGGGTGAGGGGCGCGGCTTTACCGCCCCGAATCGAGGGCAGCGGGGCCGGTGGGGGGGCTTTTGAGGTGGCGTTGTATCGGGCCGAAAAATTTGTCATGACAAAATTTGGTTTGTACAAACCAATAAAATGGATTGTACAAACCAAAGTTATACTATAATTGGTTTGTACAATCCAAAGGAGATTGGCCGATGATGATCCCCACGAAAGACGCCTATGACGAGCTAGACCGAGCCTACGCGCATTTCAACGCGGAGCTTTTCAGCGGCCAATTGCCCCCCTGCCTAATCACGCTCCAGCGCGAGAAAAAAACCTACGGCTATTTTTCGGCTGAGCGTTTTTTTAACCAGGGCGACAAATCGAAAACCGATGAAATCGCGTTGAACCCGGCCTACTTCGGCATCATCCCTCTGAAAGAGGTCATGCAAACGATGGTGCATGAAATGGTGCATCTGTGGCAGCACCACTTCGGTAAGCCAGGCCGCCGCCGCTATCACAATCGGGAGTGGGGCGACAAAATGAAAGCCGTGGGCTTGATGCCCAGCGATACCGGCAAGCCAGGCGGGAAGCAAACCGGCGAGCGCATGGCCGATTACCCCATAGAAGGCGGTGCATTCGAACAGGCTTTAGAAAAGTTGCTGGCCACCTCATTCAAAATCACATGGGCTGACCAACGCCCTGGGCGCCATGTGCCCGCCGAACTCCTGCAAGCTGCATTGGAAGGGGCGGTGGACGGGGTAGACCCTGAGAACATCCAGGCCCCCGAACTGACGGAACCGTCACCATCAAAGCAGACCCGCGCCAAATATAGTTGCGCCTGTGAAAACAAAATCAACGTGTGGGCCAAGCCTGGCTTGCACCTGATCTGCGGGGAATGCTCTCAGCGATTCCAAGAGGTTGAATAGCCCGGCGCTATCGCCGGATGGCGCTTTAGCTATACCCTAACGCATATATGTGTTAGGGTATAGCTATATGCCACCGGAGAAGCCGCCATGCAGATACCAGAGCGTGAAACCCTGTTGCACGTCTATGAAACGGAAGTCAAAGCCGCTTATGGCGAACTGCTGGAACGGTTCCTGTTCAACCGTACCGGTGGCGTTGAGACGTTGCGCCATATAGCGGGGCGGTGTGGGGCGCAGGTAGCAGCCGCGCACAAGCGGTGCAAACGAGAGCTGATGTTTGCGGCACTTAGAGCCGCCCGCGACGATGGGTTAGACATAACCCCAACGGTCGCGGAGCACCTATGCACCCGGCTGATAGGCCGAGGGGTTGCGCTGCGTGCCGCTCTAGTGACTTTCGGCACACCTGGCCGGACAGCGGCGACGAAATCCACCGTAGGCCAAGCAGACTTGGCCGACTTCGAAGCCGCGCTAGCCCCGCAGGTGCAGTCGCTCATAGATGAAATGACGGTGATCCGAGAGCGGTACAAGGAAGAGTACGACGACCGCGCAAGAGAGGCAGTGAAAGGATCTGTATAGGGAGTCTGCGCCACTTACCGTGGCGGTTTGGTAGATGGCTCGTAGCCTAGTCGCCGCGTTAGCTGGACCAGACCGACAATCTGCTGTCGCATGTACTGCCCGTGGGTCTCCAGTTCCTCTACCTGGTGTTCAAGCTCCCATGCCCGGCGATAGAGGCGCTGGTTAATAGCGATCACTCGTTGTAGCGCTGAACGCTCGCGGTCGCTTATGTCTCCCGCGTCAACGCCTCGACCTTCCAACTGGTCGAGAATGTCGGCGGGCACCTCCGGCAACTGCTCGTAATCCCAAAACATATTGGCTCCTTGTACTGTATATGCAACCAGTATGCGGCAGGTCGTTTCCGCCGCCAATACCCTGGCCAACCGGATTAGCGTGGCAGGCATGAGCTAACCTAGAGCATATATGCGTTAGGGTATTCAAATAAAACGGCCAGGCAATGGCCTGGCCTGGTTGATCCTGGAATACATGGCATTCAGTCACTCTGATAGGAAGCCGTAGCCGAAGGGGACCAGGCGGCTTAGCAGGGCGTCATAGCTCCAGGCCAAAGCCGTAGATACCACGCCCGCCACCAGGAATACGGTGAATATGAACCATTCCCCGAACAAGGCACAGGCCAGGAAGCCCAGCAGCGAAAGCGCTGCAACGACCTCCAGGGCTAGCACCACTGCCGGACGAATAAGCGACAGCAGCGAGAACGCTGCCAGTCGCAGTGATCCAGTAGCTACCTTATGAGCTTTCATTCCTGCGATCCTCCACGCTCAAGATTTGGACGGTCGACAAATCGACCTCGCCAATCTCGCCCGTGTCAGCATAAACCACCTGGACAATGCCGGTAGGGGTGAGGCTGGCGGCCCGGCCCTCGACCAGGATTTTAACCACTGGCCAAGCTTGGCCACCGTCCTGGGCTTTGGGTTCCGGGGTTGCTGGTGTTGGCTGCACCGCTGGCGGCAGGTCCAACGGACGTTCTAAATGTCCGTCACCATCAGGTTTCGGCCCTGTGGTTTCCTCCTTATTAGCAGGACCGTTGTTCTGGCCCCCGCTTGGCGCATTGTCGCTCTGCTGGGCCTTCGCCTCGGCTTGCGCCTTGGCTTGTGCATCCGCGTCGGCTTGCAGCGCTTCGCGTGTGCGCAACTGCTCCACCAGGCGCCCCAGCGATGCCCGTGTGATTTCCTCGGCTGGCTGCTGAGCGAACCGCTCGACCTCGGCGGGATACTCTTTGTGTGCCTGGATCAATTCGTACAGGGTTCGGCCACCGATCTGCGTATCGTCGCCCAGCTGCTGAATGAAATCCGGTGCCGTCGCCAGTGCCAGGTGTTGCGATACCGCATCGGCGCGCATCCCGAGACGTTCGGCGATATAGGATCGTTTGTCGCCTTCCTCGACCTTCTCCGCAATAAAGCGCGCAAGCTCCATCGTGGTTAGAGGCTCCTGCTCGGTGTTCTCTGTCACCTGGTCATAACCATCGGCCTTGTCCCCGAAGATAACCGGCATGGTTTCCAATCCGGCAAGGGTACAAGCACGCCACCGGCGTTCACCCATGACAATCACGTATTTGCCATCGGCGTTTTTTGGCCGAACCGTGACCGGCTGGTTAAGGCGACTGGCTTTAATGGTCTTGGCCAGTTTTTCAAGCTTGGCTTGGTCGAACTTCTTACGCGGCTGTTTCGGGTCCGGGATAACGTCGCCCGTTGGCACCTGGACAGGGCCAGCGCTCGCGCCCGAGGTGGCCGGTGCTGCTACCGGCGTCGGGTCAAAATTCGCCAGGTCGGTGAGGTCCAGTTTCTTAGCCATTGGCCTGCTCCATCGTTTTCATCATCATTTCAAATACGGCGCGCACCTCTTTACCGGACGTACGCGCAGCGGTTTTGATCTGGCCTTTCTCATCGCGCAAGCGCCACACCGGCACGCCTTCAGCCGCGGCTTCCTTCAATGCCGCGCTTTTCTTGACCAAACCGCCGAACAGGTACTTGCGGAAATGGGTCATCAACTGCTTGAGCCATTCGGTTTGTGCTGGCTGGGTCGCGTCAAACTCATTGGGCAAAATGCCCAGGCTTACCAGGTGCGGGTTCCACTGCTGCTGAATGAACGCAATCCGCTTCAAGACCTCTTTAGCCACATCAATGCTGTAATCGTCGATCCGACACGGGATGGCTACGTAATCAGAGCTGACCAGGAACGCGTTAGCCACACGGCTGTTAGAACCAGCGGTATCGACAATCACATAATCGAAATGCTCCGCGATACGACCGATTTGAGCACGCACCAGGGCTACCATTTCTTCATCGTCCATCGTGGTGCGCTCGGCCTTGATCAGACCTTTGTCACCCATCAGGACGCTAAGGGTTTGCCCCTCAACTGGCTGGATGGCTTCGAGAGGGGTGTCTTTGAAAAGATCAGACGCCACCATGCCAGGCACAGCGTATTGCGCCAGACGCTTGCTGCCGTTGCCTTGTTCGTCGCCGTCCAGGTACAGCACGCGCTTGCCCAGTTCAGCCAGGTAAAACGCATCGTTATAGGACAGGATCGACTTACCACTGCCGCCCTTTTGGTTAACCCATGATTTCTGCTTGAATTTGCGCGGTACGTTCATTGTTTGCCTCTGCTCAAGTTTGCCCGTGCGGTTTGTTCCATCTGCCTGACGTGTTCCGCCAGGTCAGGGGGTAGGGTGGCAAAGACTGTTACCCAGCCTTCCGGCGCTGTGCCATGTTCCTGGTGCAAGTCGTATGCTTTCTTCACCATCTGCGAGACGGCTTTCTCCGTAACGCCAAGATCGGCGGCTATGTCCTTCTGCTTACGCCCCTCGACCATGACTTGGCGCACCGCCTCGATGTTCGCAGGCTTCCACCGCGAGCCCATATGGGCCTTGAGCGTGTCGAAGTCCTGCGGTGTCAGTCGCTCTTTTCGTCGCATGGCTTTGCCTCGATCTAGCCATAAGTCACTAACTCCCATCTTGTTAGCCGTCCAGGTTGCCGCCTGGAATACTGACAGAATAGGTTAAGTTTTGCCTTGAGTAAACAGATAAACCCTTACGCCAGATAACCGGTTATCAAGCTGCGGGGACGGGATTTTCTTTCCGTAGTCGCGTTGTTCTGGATCACCTGGCCAGCGCACGCACCTTGCAGGTTTAGGTGTGGGGAAACGTGTCTACGGTGTGTCGAATCACTCCCCATCAGCCACCGCACTATGCTTTATGGGGGATCATCAAAGGCTAAAAGCAGCTGCCTTGGGCGTCGCTTACCGCGCCGCCTAGGGGCAGGTATCTGATTGGCACCATACTTAACATCGCTAATTTTCCCGGCCTGGCCTGTCTCTGGCTGGTCAGTCGGGGCGGATCTGGCCGCCTGGCTTAAAACGCCGGCGTTGAAAGGCACCACGTTGTTAACGCGGGCTTCGGTGAGGATGTGTCGATAGGTGGCCACCGTCTGCCTGGTGACGCCTGCAAGGCTCGCAATGGCCGCTTGAGCAAGCGGCTTGCCCTGTTGCAATAGGATGCGACACGCGGCACGGATCTTGGATTCTGTGGCCTTGTGTCGCTCCTGGTGCGTGCGTTTGGCCGCTAGGCGTTGCCGCTCGACCAGGGGAAGGCTTTTGTCTAGCTCCATCACGCCACGGTGGCACCGGCTGTTGCCCGTGTACTTGCTCCAGGTCCACCGGGCGACGGATTTGACCGTTGACCGGATCGAGGACAGCGGTAGGTCAGTGACAAACGAGCCGCGCCCGCCAAAGCGGTTAGCGTTGTGTGCATGGGCGGTTAAGCGCCGGACAAAGTGGTCATAGGAGCCTTTATCGCGCTCCAAGTTGACGATGCTGTAGGCGTAGAACCGCAGGTTCTCGAACAACATACAATGCCGCGAGTGGGAAGCCGCTTCGTAGTCTGGTCCTTTGCCCCATGGGGTGATCGGCTCCAGGTCTACGCACTCGGCCAGGTCGGCCAGCTCGTAGACGTGGTTATGCAGTTCCTGGGTCTGCCACCATGGATGGCCAGGCGTCTTAGCGACTGGGCCGCCATGGTAATTGGGATCGGCATCGAGCGCTGCCACGAAAGCCTTGTAGATGGCTTTCAGGTAGTTAATGGGCCGACTGCGGGCGTTGTCGGTAGTGCATACCGGGATAATGGCGTAATAGAGGTGTGTTCCGCCTGTACGCCTATTGCGCACTATCAGATTCGGTGGCGGTAGCCCGGCGTCATCCCAAATCAGCGCGTTGTAGTGGTCCAGGTCGAAGATTAGCCACGACACCATGCCTTCCCGGTTGATCTGCATATACGGATAGCAGACGGCGTATTCACGCGGCAGGATGCGCGCAGCGGTTTTGTCATCGCTGCAACGGGGCAGATAGGGGCATTCCTGGAGGACGCGATTAAGGGCGGTGCCTTCCTGGAAAAAGCGCTGATTGGGCCGAGCAGAGACGGCTGTGTCTTTGACTCTTAGGGCCAT
>NZ_CM150476.1:5557500-6303531 GCF_056322725.1 Pseudomonas sp. NUPR-002 | reverse complement strand
GGATATCCCCTGAGTTGAAAGCCGGTGAGGCAAAAACAAGCCCCCATTGTACCGAGCAGCCGCTCAGTTATCCACATGCAGCTGCGTTGAGGATGGCGATAAATCAGCAGCTTACTGACCAAAATGACCTTTTAGGGGTGTGAATAAGCTCTGTGGATAACCCCACTTGAGGTCTTTGTACAACTGGGGGCTGAAATCGGTGGATAACCCGCCTGTGGATAACAGCTCATTTGATCCACAGCTTTTCCGCGCCATCGCCACAGTCAAATCACCCTTTCTCGACAAGGTTTCAATTCTCTGTACATGGCGTAAAACGTGGCCTGTAGAACTTTATCCACAGATGTTGTCCGCTTAAGCTTTATAAGTTTTACAGAAAAGCTTTAAATAATTCCTCTCTCTTTTTCTATGTCTAAGCATGTGGTGATACCCGTACCGGGATCGCTCGCCGAAGAAAGAGGGGATTTCCGTCTATAAGGAAAAGCTGGTTGGAAATTGACCTATGGCCCCGCTTTCTCTAGAATCGCCGATCTCTTAAAACGGGGGCCATTCCGGCCCGTTGTCGACGAACCAGGTAACACGCCATGAAACGTACTTTCCAACCAAGCACCATCAAGCGCGCTCGCACTCACGGTTTCCGTGCCCGTATGGCCACCAAGAACGGTCGTGCCGTTCTGTCGCGTCGCCGTGCCAAAGGCCGTAAGCGCCTGGCAGTTTGATTTTTCGGCACTGGTGGTGAGTCAGGACTTCAGTCGGGAAAAGCGTCTGCTTATACCCCGACATTTCAAAGCGGTCTTCGACTCCCCAACCGGCAAGGTCCCAGGGAAAAACCTGCTGCTCCTTGCCCGCGAGAACGGTCTGGATCACCCCCGCCTGGGGCTTGTGATCGGGAAAAAGAGCGTCAAGCTCTCCGTTCAACGCAATCGCCTGAAACGCCTGATGCGCGATTCGTTTCGCCTGAACCAGCACTTGCTTGCAGGTTGGGATATCGTGATCGTCGCGCGCAAAGGGTTGGGCGAGATTGAAAACCCAGAATTGCACCAACATTTTGGCAAGCTCTGGAAGCGCCTCGCACGCAGTCGGCCCGCTCCAGCAGTGAACACCGACTCTGTGGGGGTAGACAGTCAAGATGCGTAAACTGGCACTCGTTCCGATCCAGTTTTACCGTTACGCCATTAGTCCTCTGATGGCCAGTCACTGTCGTTTCTACCCCAGTTGCTCCTGTTACGCATTGGAGGCCATCGAAAACCATGGCCTTTTACGTGGCGGGTGGCTAACCGTTCGTCGCCTGGGGCGTTGTCATCCGTGGAATGCCGGCGGTTATGACCCGGTTCCGCCAGCTCCCTCTTCCCGTTCTTCTTCGATAGCCGAGTAATCATGGATATTAAACGCACGATCCTGATCGTCGCCCTGGCAATCGTGTCCTACGTCATGGTCCTCAATTGGAACCAGGACTACGGCCAGGCTGCCCTGCCGACTCAGAATACTGCTGCCAGCAACGCTGCCCCGGCCTTGCCGGACACCGCGCAGGCCGGCAACACTGGCGCCAGCGCCGATGTGCCGAGCGCCAACGCTGAATCCAGCCCTGCCGAACTGGCTCCGGTTGCCGTCAGCAAAGACTTGATTCGGGTCAAAACTGATGTGCTCGACCTGGCTATCGATCCAAACGGTGGTGACATCGCCCAGCTGATGCTGCCTAAGTATCCGCGCCGTCAGGATCATCCGGACATTCCGTTCCAGTTGTTCGACAACGGTGGCGAACGTACCTACCTGGCACAAAGCGGCCTGACCGGTACCAATGGCCCTGATGCCCGCCCAGCAGGTCGCCCGCTGTATGCCGCTGATCAGAAAAGTTATCAACTGGCTGATGGTCAGAACCAACTGGTCGTCGACCTGAAGTTCAGCGAAAACGGGGTCAACTACATCAAGCGCTTCAGCTTCAAGCGCGGTGAGTACGACCTGACTGTTACCTACCTGATCGACAACCAGAGTGCACAACCCTGGAGTGGTAACCTGTTCGCGCAACTGAAGCGCGACGCAAGCTCGGATCCTTCTTCGAGCACCGCGACCGGGACCGCCACCTACCTGGGTGCTGCCCTGTGGACAAGTTCGGAGCCCTACAAAAAGGTGTCGATGAAAGACATCGACAAGGGAAATCTGAAAGAAAATGTAACCGGTGGTTGGGTAGCCTGGCTGCAACACTACTTCGTTACTGCCTGGATCCCGAACAAGTCTGAAAACAACATCGTTCAGACGCGTAAGGACAGCCAGGGCAACTACATCATCGGTTTCACCGGCCCAGCGCTGAACGTCGCAGCTGGCGCCAAAGGCGAAACCAGCACCATGCTGTACGCCGGTCCGAAGATTCAGGACAAACTCAAAGAGTTGTCCCCAGGTCTGGAACTGACTGTCGACTACGGCATTCTGTGGTTCATTGCTCAACCAATCTTCTGGCTGCTGCAACATATCCACAGCCTGCTCGGCAACTGGGGCTGGTCGATCATCGTCCTGACCATGCTGATCAAGCTGCTGTTCTTCCCGCTGTCCGCCGCCAGCTACAAGTCGATGGCACGCATGCGCGCCGTGGCACCAAAACTGGCTGCGCTGAAAGAACAACATGGCGATGACCGGCAGAAAATGTCGCAAGCCATGATGGAGCTGTACAAGAAAGAGAAGATCAACCCACTGGGCGGTTGCTTGCCGATCCTGGTGCAAATGCCGGTCTTCCTCTCGCTGTACTGGGTACTGCTGGAAAGCGTCGAGATGCGTCAGGCACCTTGGATGTTCTGGATCACTGACCTGTCGATCAAGGATCCGTTCTTCATCCTGCCGATCATCATGGGCGCGACCATGTTCATCCAGCAGCAGCTGAACCCGACGCCGCCGGATCCGATGCAGGCCAAGGTAATGAAAATGATGCCAATCATCTTCACCTTCTTCTTCCTGTGGTTCCCTGCTGGTCTGGTGCTGTACTGGGTTGTGAACAACTGCTTGTCGATCGCACAGCAGTGGTACATCACTCGTAGCATCGAAAAGGCTACCAAGAAAGCCGCTGCTTAACGGGTTAGCCAGCTAACCTGTGGATAAACGCCCCCTCGTGGGGCGTTTTGCTATCTGTCGTTTTTGTCGTGAGGCCTTCGAGCATGAACACTGTGCGTGAAACCATCGCCGCCATCGCTACCGCCCAAGGACGCGGGGGCGTAGGGATCGTCAGGCTGTCTGGCCCCCTGGCACAACAGGCTGGCCTGGCCATCTTTGGCCGTACCCTGACTCCGCGGCATGCCCATTACGGGCCGTTTCGTGCCGATGATGGCCTGGTCATCGACGAAGGCATTGCCTTGTACTTCCCCGGTCCGAATTCATTCACCGGTGAAGATGTGCTGGAACTGCAGGGCCACGGCGGCCCAGTGGTCCTGGACATGCTTCTGCAGCGCTGTGTACAACTGGGCTGCCGACTGGCGCGTCCGGGCGAATTCAGCGAACGCGCGTTTCTCAATGACAAGCTCGACCTGGCCCAGGCTGAAGCGATTGCCGACCTCATTGAAGCGAGTTCCGCACAGGCGGCTCGCAATGCCTTGCGCTCGCTGCAAGGTGAGTTTTCCCGCCGTGTGGATAACCTCACGGAGAAATTGATCAGCTTGCGCATCTATGTTGAAGCGGCCATCGACTTCCCTGAAGAAGAAATCGACTTCCTCGCTGATGGCCACGTACTGGGCATGCTCGATGATGTGCGTGCGAATTTATCCACAGTACAGCGCGAGGCCGGGCAGGGCGCTTTGCTACGCGATGGTATGACGGTGGTGATCGCCGGGCGGCCGAATGCCGGCAAGTCGAGCTTGCTCAACGTGCTGGCCGGTCGTGAAGCAGCGATTGTCACCGACATCGCAGGCACCACCCGGGATATCCTGCGCGAACATATCCACATCGATGGCATGCCGCTGCATGTGGTGGATACGGCCGGTTTGCGCGATACCGACGACCATGTGGAAAAGATTGGTGTGGAACGTGCGCTCAAGGCAATCAATGAGGCCGATCGGGTACTGCTGGTCGTCGATTCCACCGCGCCGGAGGCCAGCGATCCGTTCGCGTTGTGGCCTGAGTTCCTCGATCAGCGCCCAGATCCTGGCAAAGTCACGCTGATTCGTAACAAGGCCGACCTCAGTGGCGAGCGTGTGGCGATGGAACACAGCGAAGATGGCCACGTCACCATTACCCTCAGCGCCAAGGACACCGACATGGGCCTTGAACTGCTGCGTGAACACCTGAAGGCCTGCATGGGTTACGAACAGACCGCGGAAAGCAGCTTCAGCGCGCGCAGGCGTCACCTGGAGGCGCTGCGTCAGGCCAGTGCACACCTGGAACATGGCCGTGCCCAATTGACTTTGGCCGGGGCTGGAGAGCTCCTGGCTGAAGATTTGCGTCAAGCCCAGCACGCTTTGGGTGAAATTACCGGCGCCTTCAGCTCTGATGATCTATTGGGGCGAATCTTCTCCAGCTTCTGCATCGGTAAGTAAGTTTTCTTATCCACAGCCGGGTCTGCAACGGACCTGGCTGCAGCGTTTCCTTCCTTCACTTTCCCTTCCTTCCAGGTCAGCCATGGGCTGAACCTGTCTTTGTCCCTGCGCGTCTATCCACAAATCGGTGAAATAAGCCCTGTGGAAAACTAACCTTCAGCTCCGTTGATAACTGGCCTTCAAGGCTGGAGATAACCGCGCCTGTGTGTAAGTAGCCATTTAATCCACAGGCTTAAACCGCTTATCCAGAGCGCTCATGGCCGGTAGACCACAGGGTTTAAATTCTCTGTACACACCACAGATCAAGGGCTGTAGAACCTTATCCACAGAAATGGTGGTGTATAAGAATAAACATAAAAACAAAGCTTTTATAAATTTCTCTCTATTAATTTCTATTGCTCGCCACTCATCCACAGGCTGGTTAAATTTTGTGCAAAAGGTTCCTTTAGAGAGGGGTAATTCCCTATACTTGTGCGTTATCCCTATCTATTCCCGAAACAGGCACGAGGTGCGTGGTGGATTTCCCTTCCCGTTTTGAAGTGATCGTCATCGGCGGCGGCCATGCCGGTACCGAGGCTGCGCTTGCATCTGCACGCATGGGCGTTAAAACCCTGCTGCTGACCCATAACGTGGAAACCCTCGGTCATATGAGTTGCAACCCGGCCATCGGTGGCATCGGCAAGAGCCACCTGGTCAAGGAAATCGATGCGCTCGGCGGCGTAATGGCGTTGGCCACTGACAAGAGCGGTATCCAGTTCCGTGTTTTGAACAACCGTAAAGGCCCAGCGGTGCGCGCTACTCGCGCCCAGGCCGACCGCGCTATCTACAAAGCCGTAGTGCGCGAGATTCTCGAGAACCAGCCCAACCTGTGGATATTCCAGCAGTCGTGCGATGACCTGATCGTCGAGCAAGATCAGGTACGTGGTGTGGTGACTCAAATGGGTCTGCGTTTCTTCGCCGACTCCGTGGTATTGACCAGTGGTACGTTCCTCGGTGGACTTATCCACATTGGCTTGCAGAACTACTCTGGCGGACGTGCGGGCGATCCACCCGCAAACGCGTTGGCTCAACGCATGCGTGAATTGCCACTGCGCGTCGGTCGCCTGAAAACCGGTACCCCGCCGCGCATCGATGGCCGCTCTGTGGATTTCTCGGTCATGACCGAGCAACCTGGTGATACGCCGATCCCGGTGATGTCGTTCATGGGCGACAAAGCCATGCACCCACGGCAGGTGAGTTGCTGGATTACCCACACCAATGCCCGTACCCACGAGATCATTGCCTCGAACCTTGATCGTTCGCCGATGTACTCAGGGGTGATCGAAGGCATCGGGCCGCGCTATTGCCCGTCGATCGAAGACAAGATCCATCGCTTTGCCGACAAGGAAAGCCACCAGGTGTTCATCGAGCCGGAAGGTCTGAACACCCACGAGCTTTACCCGAACGGGATATCCACATCCTTGCCGTTCGATGTGCAGTTGCAGATCGTGCGTTCGATCCGCGGTATGGAAAACGCTCACATCGTGCGTCCGGGCTACGCCATCGAGTACGACTACTTCGATCCGCGTGATCTCAAGTACAGCCTGGAAACCAAAGTCATTGGCGGTCTGTTCTTCGCCGGACAGATCAACGGCACCACCGGCTACGAAGAGGCCGGTGCGCAAGGTTTGCTCGCCGGTACCAACGCCGCGTTGCGTGCCCAGGGCCGCGAAAGCTGGTGCCCGCGCCGTGATGAAGCGTATATCGGCGTACTGGTTGACGACCTGATTACCCTGGGTACCCAGGAGCCGTATCGCATGTTCACTTCGCGCGCCGAGTACCGCTTGATCCTGCGTGAAGACAACGCCGATCTGCGTCTGACCGAAAAAGGTCGCGAGTTGGGCCTGGTCGATGACCAACGCTGGGCTGCATTCAGTGCCAAGCGCGAAGGCATTGCCCTGGAAGAGCAACGGCTGAAAACCACCTGGGTACGCCCGGATACTGCTCAAGGCCAGGCAATTGCCGAGAAATTCGGCACACCGTTGAGCCATGAGTACAACTTGCTCAACCTGCTGACCCGCCCGGAAATCGACTACGCTGGCCTGATGGAAGTGACCGGCGGCAACGAAATCGATCCACAGGTGGCCGAACAGGTCGAGATCAAGACCAAATACGCCGGTTACATCGACCGGCAACAGGAAGAAATCGCCCGGTTGCGTGCCAGCGAAGATACCCGACTGCCCGACGATATCGATTACAGCGGTATTTCCGGTCTGTCCAAGGAGATTCAGAGCAAGCTCGGCCAGACCCGTCCGGAAACGCTCGGTCAGGCATCGCGTATTCCCGGCGTGACCCCGGCGGCGATTTCCCTGTTGCTGATTCATCTGAAAAAACGCGGCGCTGGCCGCGAGTTGGAGCAAAGCGCTTGAGTTCTCAGGTCACCCCTCAACACGCCGAAGAGTTGTCCACAGGTGCCCGCCAGCTCGGTGTCGAGCTGAGCGAGGCGCAGCATGCGCAATTGCTGGCTTACCTGGCCCTGTTGATAAAGTGGAACAAGGCCTACAACCTGACTGCCGTGCGCAATCCGGACGAAATGGTTTCCCGTCATCTGCTCGATAGCTTGAGCGTCATGCCGTTTATCCACAGCGAGCGCTGGCTCGATGTCGGCAGCGGTGGTGGCATGCCGGGTATTCCCCTGGCCATCCTGCATCCGGACAAGCAAGTCACGGTGCTCGACAGCAACGGCAAGAAAACCCGCTTCCTGACCCAGGTGAAGCTGGAGCTCAAACTGGACAACCTGACAGTTATCCACAAGCGGGTCGAAGAGTTCCAACCGGCACAGCCGTTCAGCGGAATTGTGTCGCGCGCTTTCAGCAGCATGGAGAACTTCACCAACTGGACGCGCCACCTGGGCGACGAACAGACGCAGTGGCTGGCAATGAAAGGGCTGCATCCTGCTGATGAGCTGGTAGCATTGCCAGCAGATTTCAGAGTGGATAGCGAGCAGGCCTTGACCGTTCCGGGTTGCCAAGGCCAGCGCCATCTGCTGATACTGCGCCGCACGGCATGATTGGGAACACAAGCAAGAATGGCTAAGGTATTCGCTATCGCGAACCAGAAAGGTGGTGTGGGCAAGACCACCACCTGTATCAACCTCGCAGCATCGCTGGTCGCGACCAAGCGCCGCGTGTTGCTGATCGATCTCGATCCACAGGGCAACGCCACCATGGGTAGCGGTGTGGATAAACACGTCCTGGAACATTCGGTCTACGACCTGTTGATCGGGGAGTGCGACCTGACTCAGGCCATGCACGTCTCCGAGCACGGTGGTTATCAACTGCTGCCAGCCAACCGCGACCTGACCGCTGCGGAAGTGGTGCTGCTGGAAATGCAGATGAAGGAAAGCCGTCTGCGCACGGCGCTGGCACCGATCCGGGAAAGTTACGATTACATCCTGATCGACTGCCCGCCGTCGCTGTCGATGCTGACCCTCAATGCCCTGGTTGCCGCCGATGGCGTGATCATTCCGATGCAATGTGAATACTTTGCTCTGGAAGGCTTGAGTGACCTTGTGGATAACATCAAGCGCATTGGCGAACGCCTGAACCCGCAGTTGAAGGTCGAAGGCCTGCTGCGGACCATGTACGACCCGCGCTTGAGCCTGATCAACGACGTGTCTGCGCAGCTCAAGGAGCACTTCGGTGACCAGCTGTACGACACGGTGATCCCGCGCAACATTCGCCTGGCCGAGGCGCCGAGTTTCGGTATGCCAGCCCTGGCGTATGACAAGCAATCGCGTGGCGCACTGGCTTACCTGGCCCTGGCTGGGGAACTGGTACGTCGTCAGCGCCGTCCATCACGCACTGCACAAACAACTTAAGGAATCCGCATGGCCGTTAAGAAACGGGGTCTCGGACGTGGGTTGGATGCACTGCTCAGTGGTCCTACCGTCAGCGCGCTCGAAGAGCAGGCTGTAAAGGTCGACCAGAAAGAACTGCAACATCTGCCGCTCGACCTGATCGAGCGCGGCAAGTACCAGCCTCGTCGGGACATGGACCCGCAAGCGCTGGAAGAGCTGGCTCATTCGATCAAGAGCCAGGGCGTCATGCAGCCGATCGTGGTGCGCCCGATTGGCGAAAACCGCTATGAAATCATCGCCGGTGAGCGCCGCTGGCGCGCCAGCCAGCAGGCCGGGATGGAAACCATTCCGGCCATGGTTCGTGATGTGCCCGACGAAGCGGCCATTGCCATGGCCCTGATCGAGAACATCCAGCGCGAAGACCTTAACCCGGTGGAAGAGGCCATCGCCCTGCAGCGCCTGCAGGTGGAGTTCCAGCTCACTCAGCAGCAGGTGGCGGATGCGGTGGGTAAGTCACGGGTCACCGTGGCCAACCTGTTGCGCCTCATTTCGCTGCCGGACGTGATCAAGACCATGCTGGCACATGGCGACCTGGAAATGGGTCACGCCCGTGCACTGCTTGGTTTGCCGGAAGAGCAGCAGGTTGATGGGGCGCGTCATGTTGTCGCACGTGGTCTGACGGTGCGCCAGACGGAAGCCCTGGTTCGTCAGTGGCTCAATGGCAAGCCTGAGCCGGTCGAACCGGCCAAACCTGATCCGGACATTACCCGCCTTGAACAGCGTCTGGCAGAGCGTTTGGGCTCGGCAGTACAGATACGTCACGGCAACAAAGGTAAAGGTCAGTTAGTTATCCGATATAACTCTTTAGATGAGTTGCAAGGTGTGCTAGCTCACATCCGCTGAAACAATTCCTTTTGTAGCGCGCAGTCGGAAATCACTACCCAGCAGTTGAATAGGGGTTAAACCGCCCCTATACTCTGCGCGCATTTTGTCGGCACAAATTATGCCAAGTCGTAGTTGACTGGTTGGTCGACTTTTGAGGAGCAGTTGTGATGGAAACCCGCACGCCAAACCGCTTGCCTTTCCATCGCTGGGCGGTTTTTCCGGTACTGTTGGCTCAGTGTGTCGTGTTTCTGTTAGCAACTTTGGCGTTGTGGCAGTGGCACGGGGTGGTCAGTGGATATTCAGCACTCTGCGGAGGGTTGATTGCCTGGCTGCCAAATGTGTATTTCGCCTGGAAGGCTTTTCGTTACACAGGAGCCAGGGCAGCGCAGGCTATCGTCAAGTCGTTTTACGCTGGCGAAGCAGGCAAATTGATTTTGACGGCAGTGCTGTTTGCACTGACGTTTGCAGGAGTGAAGCCATTGGCGCCGTTAGCAGTCTTCGGTGTCTTTCTGCTGACCCAGTTGGTCAGCTGGTTCGCGCCCCTGCTGATGAATATAAGACTTTCGAGACCTTAGGGCGTTTGAGGCAACCATGGCAGCAGAAACCGCTTCGGGCTATATCCAGCACCACTTGCAGAACCTGACCTTCGGTCAACTACCAGACGGCGGTTGGGGCTTTGCCCATTCCGCAGCAGAAGCCAAAGCAATGGGCTTCTGGGCTTTCCACCTGGATACCCTGGGTTGGTCGGTCGCACTGGGTCTGCTTTTCGTATTCCTGTTCCGCATGGCAGCCAAGAAGGCGACTTCCGGCCAGCCTGGCGGCCTGCAGAACTTCGTTGAAGTGCTGGTTGAGTTCGTTGACGGCAGCGTCAAGGACAGCTTCCACGGTCGCAGCCCGGTGATCGCCCCACTGGCGCTGACCATTTTCGTCTGGGTCTTCCTGATGAACGCCATCGACCTGATCCCGGTCGACTGGATTCCTCAGCTGGCCATCCTGATCTCCGGTGATCCGCACATTCCGTTCCGTGCCGTATCGACCACCGACCCGAACGCGACCCTGGCCATGGCCTTCAGCGTGTTCGCCCTGATCATTTTCTACAGCATCAAGGTCAAGGGTATCGGCGGCTTCCTCGGCGAACTGACCCTGCACCCGTTCGGCAGCAAGAACATTTTCGTTCAGATCCTGCTGATTCCGGTCAACTTCCTGCTTGAATTCGTCACCCTGATCGCCAAGCCGATCTCGCTGGCCCTGCGTCTGTTCGGCAACATGTATGCCGGCGAGCTGGTGTTCATCCTGATCGCTGTGATGTTCGGCAGCGGCCTGCTGTGGCTGAGCGGCCTGGGTGTGGTGCTGCAATGGGCGTGGGCTGTGTTCCACATCCTGATCATCACCCTGCAAGCGTTCATCTTCATGATGCTTACCATCGTCTACCTGTCGATGGCTCACGAAGATAACCATTAAGACCGCCTGGCGTGTCTGATGACCCTTCTGCCGGTTGTGGGGAGGGTCGAAATCGTCCGCAAGGGCAGCTGTAAAAAACGATTTTGTTTTACCGCTTCAAACTAAAAACCTAACCAATACGACGTAAAAGTCGGGAGGAAAGATGGAAACTGTAGTTGGTCTTACCGCTATCGCTGTTGCTCTGCTGATCGGCCTGGGTGCTCTGGGTACCGCCATTGGTTTCGGCCTGCTGGGCGGCAAGTTCCTGGAAGGCGCTGCTCGCCAGCCAGAGATGGTTCCAATGCTGCAAGTTAAAATGTTCATTGTTGCCGGTCTGCTCGACGCCGTAACCATGATCGGTGTTGGTATCGCTCTGTTCTTCACCTTCGCTAATCCTTTCGTTGGTCAAATCGCCGGCTAATCACTCGAATTCTCGAGTGGTTTGGTGTGATGGACAAAGAACGAGCGAGGTGTTGGCGTGAACATTAATGCAACCCTGATTGGTCAGTCCGTTGCGTTCTTCATTTTTGTGCTGTTCTGCATGAAGTTCGTGTGGCCTCCGGTCATCGCGGCATTGCAAGAACGTCAGAAGAAGATCGCGGATGGACTGGACGCTGCCAACCGAGCAGCTCGCGACCTGGAGTTGGCCCAAGATAAAGCGGGTCAGCAACTGCGCGAAGCGAAAGCTCAGGCAGCCGAAATCATTGAGCAAGCCAAGAAGCGCGGTGCTCAGATCGTCGAGGAAGCCCGTGATCAGGCCCGCGTCGAAGCTGACCGTGTGAAGGCTCAGGCTCAGGCCGAGATCGAACAGGAAATTAACAGCGTCAAAGACGCGCTGCGCGCCCAAGTGGGTAGCCTGGCCGTTGGCGGTGCTGAAAAGATCCTTGGCGCCACAATCGATCAAAACGCGCATGCGGAGCTGGTTAACAAACTGGCCGCTGAAATTTAAGCGAGGGCGATCATGGCAGAACTGACCACGTTGGCCCGACCTTACGCTAAGGCTGCCTTTGAGCATGCCCAGGCCCATCAGCAACTGGCCAATTGGTCAGCCATGCTCGGCCTGGCTGCTGCGGTGTCGCAAGACGACACCATGCAGCGCCTGCTCAAGGCCCCGCGACTGACGAGCGCAGAAAAGGCCGCCACTTTTGTTGAAGTGTGCGGTGACAAGTTTGATGTACAGGCAAAGAGTTTCATCCAAGTTGCCGCGGAAAACGAACGTCTCCTGCTGTTGCCGGAGATTTCGGCTTTGTTCGAGCTGTACAAGGCTGAACAAGAGAAATCCGTGGACGTGGAAGTCACCAGTGCTTTTGCGTTGAACCAAGAACAGCAAGACAAACTCGCCAAGGTTCTCAGTGCACGGCTCGACCGGGAAGTGCGCCTGCAAGTGTCGGAGGATGCCAGCCTGATTGGTGGCGTCGTAATCCGCGCCGGCGACCTGGTTATCGATGGCTCAGTCCGCGGCAAAATCGCGAAACTGGCCGAAGCATTGAAATCTTGAGTTTGAAGGGGCAGCAGAGCAATGCAGCAACTCAATCCTTCCGAAATTAGTGAAATCATCAAGGGCCGCATCGAGAATCTCGATGTAGCCTCTCAAGCTCGCAACGAAGGTACTGTCGTCAGCGTTTCTGACGGCATCGTGCGGATTTACGGTCTGGCCGACGTTATGTACGGCGAAATGATCGAATTTCCAGGCGGCGTTTACGGTATGGCCCTCAACCTGGAGCAAGACTCCGTTGGTGCGGTAGTACTGGGCGCTTACGACACCCTCGCTGAAGGCATGAGCGCCAAGTGCACCGGCCGCATCCTCGAAGTTCCAGTTGGTAAGGAACTGCTGGGTCGCGTTGTTGACGCACTGGGCAACCCAATCGACGGCAAAGGCCCACTGGGCAACACCGAGACCGACGCGGTCGAGAAAGTTGCTCCGGGCGTGATCTGGCGTAAGTCGGTAGACCAGCCTGTACAGACTGGCTACAAATCCGTCGACGCCATGATCCCTGTCGGCCGTGGCCAGCGTGAGCTGATCATCGGTGACCGTCAGATCGGTAAGACCGCTATGGCGATCGACGCCATCATCAACCAGAAAGACTCCGGTATTTTCTGTGTTTATGTCGCTGTCGGCCAAAAGCGTTCCACCGTTGCCAACATCGTTCGCAAGCTGGAAGAAAACGGCGCTCTGGCCAACACCATCGTGGTTGTTGCCAGTGCTTCGGAATCCGCCGCACTGCAATTCCTGGCGCCATACGCCGGTTGCACCATGGGCGAGTTCTTCCGTGACCGCGGTGAAGACGCGCTGATCGTATACGATGACCTGTCCAAGCAGGCCGTTGCCTACCGTCAGATCTCCCTGCTGCTGCGCCGTCCACCAGGACGTGAAGCGTACCCAGGTGACGTGTTCTATCTCCACTCCCGTCTGCTGGAGCGTGCATCGCGCGTTTCCGAAGAGTACGTTGAGAAGTTCACCAACGGTGCTGTAACTGGCAAGACCGGTTCCCTGACCGCACTGCCGATCATCGAAACCCAGGCTGGCGACGTTTCCGCGTTCGTTCCGACCAACGTGATTTCCATCACCGACGGTCAGATCTTCCTGGAATCGGCCATGTTCAACTCGGGCATCCGCCCTGCAGTGAACGCCGGTGTTTCGGTATCCCGTGTGGGTGGTGCCGCTCAGACCAAGATCATCAAGAAGCTCTCCGGTGGTATCCGTACCGCTCTGGCTCAGTACCGTGAACTGGCTGCATTCGCCCAGTTCGCTTCTGACCTGGACGAAGCCACCCGTAAGCAACTCGAGCACGGTCAACGTGTTACCGAGCTGATGAAGCAGAAGCAATACGCTCCAATGTCCATCGCGGACATGGCGCTGTCGCTGTATGCCGCTGAGCGTGGGTTCCTGACCGACGTTGAAATCGCCAAGATCGGCAGCTTCGAACAAGCGCTGATCTCTTACTTCAACCGTGATCACGCCGAACTGATGGCGAAGATCAACGTGAAGGGTGACTTCAACGACGAAATCGACGCTGGCATCAAAGCCGGTATCGAGAAGTTCAAGGCCACCCAAACCTGGTAAGCCGCAGCGGGGGCTTTGCAGCCCCCGCTTGCTAACCTGATAGGTGTTACATGGCAGGCGCAAAAGAGATTCGCAGTAAGATTGCGAGCATCAAAAGCACGCAAAAAATTACCAGCGCCATGGAAAAAGTGGCGGTCAGCAAAATGCGCAAGGCTCAAATGCGCATGGCTGCTAGCCGTCCTTATGCGGAGCGTATCCGCCAGGTTATTGGTCATCTGGCCAACGCCAACCCGGAATACCGCCACCCGTTCATGATCGATCGCCCTGTAAAGCGCGCCGGTTATGTTGTGGTGAGCAGTGACCGTGGTCTGTGTGGTGGCTTGAACACCAACCTGTTCAAGGCCCTGGTCAAGGACATGGCAGCCAATCGCGAGCAAGGTATCGAGATCGATCTTTGCGTGGTTGGTAGCAAGGGTGCGGCGTTTTTCCGCAGCTTCGGCGGTAACGTCGTTGCAGCAATCAGCCACTTGGGCGAAGAGCCGTCGATCAACGATCTGATCGGCAGCGTCAAAGTGATGCTGGATGCTTACCTGGACGGTCGTATCGATCGTCTGTCCGTGGTATCGAACAAGTTCATCAATACCATGACGCAAACGCCAACGGTCGAGCAGTTGATTCCGTTGGTAGCAACCCCGGATCAAGAACTCAAGCACCACTGGGACTACCTCTACGAACCTGACGCCAAAGAGCTGCTGGACGGCCTGATGGTGCGTTACGTGGAGTCGCAGGTCTACCAGGCGGTGGTCGAGAACAACGCAGCTGAACAAGCTGCCCGGATGATCGCGATGAAGAACGCCACCGACAACGCCGGTGATTTGATCAGCGAATTGCAGCTGATCTACAACAAGGCGCGTCAGGCTGCGATCACCCAAGAGATCTCGGAAATCGTCGGCGGCGCTGCCGCGGTTTAACGGTTCAAATATTCAGAGGATCCAGCTATGAGTAGCGGACGTATCGTTCAAATCATCGGCGCCGTCATCGACGTGGAATTTCCACGTGACAGCGTACCGAGTGTCTATAACGCGCTGAAAGTAGTCGGCGCGGAAACCACCCTGGAAGTTCAGCAGCAGCTGGGCGACGGCGTGGTTCGTACCATTGCGATGGGTTCCACCGAAGGCCTGAAACGTGGCCTGGACGTAAACGACACTGGCGCAGCGATCTCGGTACCAGTCGGTAAAGCGACCCTGGGCCGTATCATGGACGTCCTGGGTAACCCAATCGACGAAGCCGGCCCGATCGGTGAAGAAGAGCGTTGGGGCATCCACCGTGACGCGCCTTCCTTCGCTGACCAGGCAGGCGGCAACGACCTGCTGGAAACCGGCATCAAGGTTATCGACCTGGTTTGCCCGTTTGCCAAGGGTGGTAAAGTTGGTCTGTTCGGTGGTGCCGGTGTAGGCAAAACCGTAAACATGATGGAACTGATCCGTAACATCGCCATCGAGCACAGCGGTTATTCCGTGTTCGCCGGTGTGGGTGAGCGTACTCGTGAGGGTAACGACTTCTACCACGAGATGAAGGATTCCAACGTACTGGACAAGGTTGCTCTGGTATACGGCCAAATGAACGAGCCACCAGGAAACCGTCTGCGCGTAGCGCTGACCGGCCTGACCATGGCTGAGAAGTTCCGTGACGAAGGTAACGACGTTCTGCTGTTCGTCGACAACATCTATCGTTACACCCTGGCCGGTACCGAAGTATCCGCACTGCTGGGCCGTATGCCTTCGGCAGTAGGTTACCAGCCGACTCTGGCTGAAGAGATGGGCGTTCTGCAAGAGCGTATCACTTCGACCAAAGAAGGTTCGATCACCTCGATCCAGGCCGTATACGTACCTGCGGACGACCTGACTGACCCGTCGCCAGCGACCACCTTCGCCCACTTGGACGCCACCGTCGTACTGTCCCGTGACATCGCCTCCCTGGGTATCTACCCAGCGGTCGATCCACTGGACTCGACTTCGCGCCAGCTGGACCCGAACGTCATCGGCAACGAACACTACGACACCGCTCGTGGCGTTCAGTACGTACTGCAGCGCTACAAAGAGCTGAAGGACATCATTGCTATTCTGGGTATGGACGAACTGTCCGAAGCCGACAAGCAGCTGGTGTCCCGTGCTCGTAAGATCCAGCGCTTCCTGTCCCAGCCGTTCTTCGTGGCAGAAGTCTTCACTGGTTCCCCAGGTAAATACGTTTCCCTGAAAGACACCATTGCTGGCTTCAGCGGCATCCTCAAAGGTGACTACGACCACCTGCCAGAACAAGCGTTCTACATGGTCGGCAGCATCGAAGAAGCGGTCGAGAAAGCCAAGAAACTGTAATCCCGGCGCCCCGCAAGGGGCGCTAATCAGGTTGAGGCAAGCAGATGGCTATGACAGTCCATTGCGATATCGTCAGCGCGGAAGGAGAGATTTTCTCCGGCCTGGTCGAGATGGTAGTTGCGCACGGTAACCTGGGTGATCTTGGTATCGCTCCAGGCCACGCGCCGCTGATTACTAATCTCAAGCCAGGTCCTATCACGCTGACCAAGCAGGGTGGCGCCCAAGAGGTGTTCTACATCTCTGGTGGTTTCCTCGAGGTCCAGCCGAACATGGTCAAGGTGCTTGCCGATACCGTGCAACGTGCTGCCGACCTGGACGAAGCTCAGGCTCAGGATGCCGTTAAGGCTGCTGAGAGTGCCCTGCACGAAAAGAGCGCGGATTTCGACTACAGTGCCGCCGCTGCACGACTGGCCGAAGCCGCAGCTCAGCTGCGCACCGTCCAGCAAATGCGCAAAGGCAAGTAATCTGGCCCCGGCCGTTTACTTCCGTTGCGATTGAGTTAAAGGGTAGCCTCGGCTACCCTTTTTCTTTTTCTGCGTTTCATATTCTGGTCACATCACTGGCCTTCTAGGATTGGTAGCCCGTCAATGTCTCTCGATATCGTTATTCTTGCCGCCGGCCAAGGTACCCGCATGCGCTCCGCGCTGCCTAAGGTACTGCATCCGGTTGCCGGCAATTCCATGCTTGGCCATGTTATCCACAGCGCCCGACAGCTCCAGCCACAGGGAATCCATGTGGTAATCGGACACGGTGCTGAGCTGGTGCGTGAGCGTCTGGCGGCTGATGATCTGAACTTTGTGCTGCAAGACCAACAATTGGGTACCGGCCATGCCGTGGCCCAGGCGCTGCCGGCCTTGAGCGCAGAAACTGTGCTGATCCTCTATGGTGATGTACCGCTGATTGAAGTCGAGACCCTCCAGCGTTTGCTGGCCAAGGTCACCCCGACGCAGCTCGGCCTGCTGACCGTGACGCTGGACGACCCGACGGGCTACGGTCGCATCGTCCGTGATGCACAAGGGCAGGTAGCCGCGATCGTTGAGCATAAAGATGCCAACGACGCGCAAAAAGCTATCAAGGAAGGCAACACCGGTATTCTCGCGGTTCCGGGTGTACGCCTGGCTGAGTGGTTGGGACGCCTGTCGAACAACAACGCCCAGGGTGAGTACTACCTGACCGACGTGATTGCCATGGCGGTCGCCGATGGCCTGGTGGTCGCCACCGAGCAGCCGCATGACCCCATGGAAGTGCAGGGCGCCAACGACCGTCGTCAGCTGTCTGAGCTTGAGCGTCACTACCAACTGCGTGAAGCACGCCGCTTGATGGCACAGGGCGTTACCCTGCGTGACCCAGCACGTTTCGACGTGCGAGGAGAGGTGACGGTCGGTCGCGACGTGCTCATCGACATCAACGTCATTCTTGAAGGCCGTGTAGTCATCGAAGACGACGTGGTCATCGGCCCGAACTGCGTGATCAAGAACACCACCCTGCGTAAGGGCGCTGTGGTCAAAGCCAACAGCCATCTGGAAGGCGCGATCATGGGTGAAGGCAGCGACGCTGGCCCATTTGCCCGCCTGCGTCCTGGCAGCGTACTGGAAGCGCGTGCCCATGTGGGTAACTTTGTCGAACTGAAAAACGCCCACCTGGGTGAAGGCGCCAAGGCCGGTCACTTGAGCTACCTGGGCGACGCCGAGGTAGGCGCGCGTACCAACATTGGTGCCGGTACCATCACCTGCAACTATGATGGCGCGAACAAGTTCAAGACCACCCTGGGTGAGGATGTGTTCATTGGTTCGAACAACTCGCTGGTTGCGCCTGTGGATATCCTTGACGGCGCCACCACAGCAGCTGGTTCGACCATCACCCAAACTGTCGAAGCCGGCCAGCTGGCCGTTGGTCGTGCACGCCAGCGCAACATCGATGGCTGGAAGCGGCCAGAGAAGATCAAGAAAAGCTGAGTTATACACAGCTGACAACAAAGGCCGACTGGATTGTGCATAAGTCGGCCTTTTTCATGCCTGTGGACAAAATCCCCCTGTAGGAGCGGGCTTGCCCCGCGATAGCTGTCCATCTGCCACGTCGCCTCGCGGGGCAAGCCCGCTCCCACTTTGGCCTGTGGACAACACACCCCATCGGAATTTTTCCCCCGCCCCCTTGACGCCTCGAAAGCTTTAGGTTTTGATTGCAACCACTAACTTTCGAATCGAAACTTAAAGACGCTATGTCGAAACGAAACACCCCACAGCGCCGTCACAACATCCTGGCCTTGCTCTCTGAACAGGGTGAGGTGAGCGTTGATGCGTTAGCCAAACGTTTCGAAACCTCCGAAGTGACCATCCGCAAGGACCTCGCAGCGCTTGAAGCCAACGGCCTGCTGCTGCGTCGCTACGGCGGCGCGGTGACCATGCCGCAAGAGCTGATTGCCGAGCAGAGCCAACCGATCTCGCTCTATAAGCAGGCAATCGCCAAGGCTGCGGTCGGACGCATTCGTGAACATGCACGCATCATCATCGACAGTGGCAGCACCACGGCGTCGATGATTCCTGAGCTTGGCCACCAGCCAGGTCTGGTGGTGATGACCAACTCGCTGAACGTGGCCCGGGCCCTGAGCGAGCTCGAACACGAGCCTGTGCTGTTGATGACCGGCGGCACCTGGGACCCGCATTCCGAATCGTTCCAGGGGCAGGTCGCTGAGCAAGTATTACGCTCTTATGATTTCGACCAGTTGTTTATCGGCGCCGATGGCATCGACCTGGCCCGGGGCACCACCACCTTCAACGAACTGCTCGGCTTGAGCCGGGTCATGGCGGAAGTGGCCCGTGAAGTGATCGTGATGGTCGAGTCCGACAAGGTCGGGCGAAAAATCCCGAACCTCGAACTGCCGTGGGGCAGCGTCAATACCCTGATTACTGATGAGCGCTTGCCCACTGAGGCGCGCGAACAAATTGAAGCCCGCGGCGTCCATGTGATTTGTGCCGCACTCTCCAAGGAGCATAACTAATGTGTGGAATCGTTGGCGCCATTGCCGAACGTAATATCACCTCCATCCTGATCGAAGGCCTCAAGCGCCTGGAATACCGTGGTTATGACAGCGCAGGCCTGGCGGTTTACACCCAGCAAGGCACCTTGGAACGCCGCCGCCGTATTGGTAAGGTGAGCGAACTGCAAGCCGCTGTCGACGCCGACCCGCTGGCCGGCCAGCTGGGCATCGCCCATACCCGTTGGGCCACCCACGGCGCGCCGACCGAGCACAATGCCCACCCGCATTTCTCTGGCCACGAGCTGGCTGTAGTACACAACGGCATCATCGAGAACCACGAAGAACTGCGCGAACAGCTCAAGGGCCTGGGCTACGTGTTCAGTTCCGAGACGGACACTGAAGTTATCGTCCACCTGCTGCACCACACCCTGAAAACCGTTCCGGACCTGGCCGACGCTCTGAAAGCTGCGGTCAAGCAACTGCACGGTGCCTACGGCCTGGCGGTGATCAGCGTGCATCAGCCTGACCGCCTGCTGGCCGCCCGCAGCGGCAGCCCGCTGGTGATTGGTTTGGGGCATGGCGAGAACTTCCTCGCTTCCGACCAACTGGCCCTGCGTCAGGTGACCGACCGTTTCATGTACCTGGAAGAAGGCGACATCGCCGAAATCCGCCGCAACCAGGTCACCATCTGGAACCAGGCCGGCCAACAGGTGCAGCGTGAAACCGTGCAGTATCACGAAGGCGCAGAGGCTGCCGACAAGGGCACCTACCGCCACTTCATGCTCAAAGAGATCCACGAGCAACCGACCGTAGTTCAACGCACCCTGGAAGGGCGTCTGGGCAAGGATCACGTCATGGTCCAGGCGTTCGGTCCACAAGCGGCCGAGCTGTTCGCCAAAGTCCGCAATGTGCAGATCGTCGCCTGCGGTACCAGCTATCACGCCGGTATGGTTGCGCGTTACTGGCTCGAAGAGCTGGCCGGCATCCCGTGCCAGGTAGAAGTCGCCAGCGAGTTCCGCTACCGCAAAGTGGTGGTGCAGCCAGACACCCTGTTCGTCTCCATTTCTCAGTCGGGTGAAACCGCTGACACCCTGGCAGCACTGCGCAACGCCAAGGAACTGGGCTTCCTCGGCAGCCTGGCAATCTGCAACGTTGGCATCAGCTCGCTGGTGCGTGAATCGGACCTGACCCTGCTGACCCAGGCTGGCCCGGAAATCGGTGTGGCTTCGACCAAAGCGTTCACCACCCAGCTGGTTTCTCTGATGCTGCTGACCCTGTCCCTGGGCCAGGTACGTGGCACCTTGAAAGCTGGTGTTGAGGCCGAACTGGTCGAAGAACTGCGCCGCCTGCCGACCCGCCTGGGTGAAGCCCTGGCCATGGACGCCACCGTCGAGAAAACCGCCGAACTGTTCGCCGACAAGCACCACACCCTGTTCCTTGGCCGTGGCGCGCAGTTCCCGGTAGCAATGGAAGGTGCCCTGAAGCTCAAGGAAATTTCCTATATCCACGCTGAAGCCTATCCAGCTGGTGAGCTCAAGCACGGCCCGCTGGCGCTGGTGGATAACGATATGCCAGTGGTGACCGTGGCGCCGAACAACGAACTGCTGGAGAAACTCAAGTCCAACCTGCAGGAAGTGCGTGCCCGTGGCGGTCAACTGATCGTTTTCGCCGACCAGGCGGCTGGCATGAGCAATGGCGAAGGTACTCACGTGATTGCCGTGCCACACATCATCGATGCCCTCGCACCGATCCTTTACACCATTCCGCTGCAACTGCTGTCGTACTACGTGGCCGTGCTCAAGGGCACCGACGTTGACCAGCCGCGTAACCTGGCGAAATCGGTGACGGTGGAGTAACGACCACAACGCGTGAGCGACGATGTGGTTTTAGACAATAAAAACTGTCGCTAGCAAGAAAAACTGTCGAAGCAGGAAGGGAGCCACTCCCTCGGCTCCCTTCTCCGACAGATCGCCTTCCCCCGGTTTCTCGACAGTGCAATGACAGATGTATTGCATGAGTACAAAAAGGTGAGGCATGACCAAATACATAACTACATACGAAATTGATCATGTTGAAATAGTGGCATCTACAACTTATTAAAGTTGTGGTGATGTGCTATTGCTGTGGTTTTTATTTTACAGGTGAAGTTATTGTCTGGGAGGCAGCAAATAAAAAATACAAAGTTGGTTAAGAGCAATTAATGCAGAGTTATTGGAGTTGGATTTTAAAATAAATATGGCAAGGGAGCGCTGCGGAAACTTCAAAGCTGCCAGGCTTTGGTTCCGACGGGGGCGGTGCGCTTGAGTGTCGTCGCCAACAAATCGAACTCGTGCGCGCGCGGATGTGTTCGACGCCATACCAGCCCGATGCGCCGATGTTCATCACCACGCAGCGGCTTTATGGTCAATCGTGTGCTGTCGGCATTGATGGCCGCCAAGGCGGGCAGCAACGTACATCCACGACCAGCGGCGACCAGATGTTGCAGGGTTTCCAGGCTAGTGGCCCGGCAGTCCGCCGAATCGCCTGCCTGAACTTCACTCATGCCACATGCTTGCAGCGCCTGGCCGCGCAGACAATGGCCATCGGTAAGTAGCAACAACTTCAGATCGCTCAGTGTTTCGACCGCCACATCAGTGCTGGCGCCAAGTTCATGCCCCAACGGCAGTGCGGCCCAAAACGGTTCATCGAACAGCACACGCTCATCATAAGCTTCAGGATCGAGCAGTCTCGGCCCACCCTGTACCGCCGCTTCGCATCGCAGACACTCTGCAGAGCGCGACATCGTCTGATAAAGCGGCCGGGGGAGTGCCAGCAATGCACTGTCGATGGACTGATCGTTGAGCCGCTCGCACAAGTCAGCGGTAAAGCTCTCCTGTATCACCAACTGCAACTTTGGATGCGCGGCTTCTACGGCCTCCAATAGATGCGGCAAGTAATAGGGCGCCAAGGTCGGGATGATGCCCAGGGTAAGAATGCCTTCCAGCGGCTCACGGCGCGCACGGGTCAGGGCAAGAATGGTGTCGGCTTCGGCAAGCATATGTCGCGCGCGCTCGACGATCTGCTCTCCACTGGGCGTGAGGGTGAATTGCTTGGCCTGACGGTCCACTAATACTTGGCCAAGGTAGTTCTCCAGCTTGCGCAATTGAGTGGACAACGTCGATTGAGTGACATGGCAGGCGTCGGCGGCCCGGCCGAAGTGACGGTGCTCCGCCAATGCAACGAGATAGCGGAGTTCGCGTAAGGTCATCAATACATCCTTGAAAAAGCGCGCACGGGTTTCAATGTGAGCGGCAAGGCTGGCAAACAGGGTCAAGACAGTGAAATTAAAAAAACGCATGACCTGCATTGAAATAAATTCAAAGCAGTAGACACCGGCTGGCCACTCACCGCGTCACCTTAGATGCAATTCTCGAATTGGCGTCAGTCAGGTTCTCAATCGGCCCCTTTTAGAACCTCAATTGTTCGTTTTCCGGGGCGCACTTAAGGTTTGGTACCCGTTTCCAAACCAAGTCATTGATTGGCCTGGTTTACACACTTACAAGGACCAAGCCCCTATGCGCATGAAACAGCTGCCCTTGGCGATCGCCCTGATAGTTGCCTTTTCACCCACTGTTTACGCCGATAACACGGGCGCCGCCTCGATGGCTGGTAAACACGAACAGATGACTAACAAGGACTGGTGGCCCAATCGCCTGGATCTTTCCTTGTTGCGACAGCACAACCCGGCCTCCAGCCCTGCCGACGCCGATTTCAACTATGCCAAGGCGTTCAACAGCCTTGACTTGAGTGCGGTGAAAAAGGACATCGAAGCAACCTTGACCCAGTCGCAAGACTGGTGGCCAGCGGACTATGGCAACTATGGCCCGTTCTTTATCCGTATGGCCTGGCACAGCGCCGGTACCTACCGCACGATGGACGGCCGTGGGGGTTCCGACGGTGGTCAGCAGCGTTTTGATCCGCTCAACAACTGGCCTGATAACGTCAGCCTCGATAAAGCCCGGCGCTTGTTGTGGCCTGTGAAAGAAAAGTACGGTGCGAGCATTTCCTGGGGCGACCTGATGGTGCTGGCGGGTACTGTGGCGATGGAATCGATGGGGATGAAAACCTACGGCTTTGGCGGCGGTCGTGCAGATGACTGGGAGCCTGATCTGGTCTATTGGGGCCCTGAAAGCACCTGGCTCGGTGATGAGCGCTACCATGGCAAGCGTGAGCTGAAAAAGCCACTGGCGGCCGTGCAAATGGGGCTGATCTACGTGAACCCGGAAGGTCCGAATGGCAAGCCCGATCCGCTGGCTGCCGCCAAGGACATTCGCGACACGTTCGCGCGCATGGGCATGAACGACGAAGAAACCGTTGCGCTGATCGCCGGTGGCCACACCTTCGGCAAGGCGCACGGTGCGCACAAGCCTGAAGGCTGCCTGGGCGCAGATCCTGCCAGCGCGCCTACCGAGCAACAAGGCCTGGGCTGGAAAAACACCTGCGGTAAAGGAAACGCCGAAGACACCATCACCAGTGGCCTGGAAGGTGCGTGGACTTCAAGCCCGGCGAGTTTCACCAATCAGTATCTGGCCAACCTGTTCGGCTGGACATGGGTTCAGACCAAGAGCCCGGCCGGTGCAATCCAGTGGATTCCGTCCGATCCGTCTGCTGCGGTCATGGTTCCCGACGCACACGTCAAAGACAAGCGCCATGCGCCGATCATGTTCACCACTGACCTTGCGCTGCGTTTCGACCCCGCTTACGAGAAAGTTGCGCGTCGCTTCCTGGACAACCCCAAGGAATTCGAACTGGCCTTCGCCAAGGCTTGGTTCAAGCTGACTCACCGTGACCTTGGTCCGCGCACCCACTACCTAGGGGCCGATGTACCCAAGGAAGAGCTGATCTGGCAAGACCCGATCCCGGTGCTGGACCATAAGCTGATCGACACCAAAGATGTCGAAGCACTCAAGGCCAAGGTACTCGCTTCGGGCCTCAGTACTGGCGAGCTGGTGCGTACCGCCTGGGCCTCGGCAGCTTCGTTCCGAGGTTCCGACATGCGCGGAGGCGCCAACGGTGCACGTGTGCGTCTTGCCCCGCAGAAAGACTGGGACGCCAACAACCCGGCCGAACTGAGCAAAGTACTCACCCAGCTGGAAGCGATCCAGAAGGACTTCAACAGCAGCCTCAAAGGCGGCAAGAAGGTCTCGCTTGCTGACGTGATTGTGATCTCGGGTTCTGCTGCGGTTGAGTCTGCCGCGAAGCAGGGGGGTTACAACGTTAAAGTCCCGGTCACCCTGGGCCGTATGGACACTACCCAGGACAAGACCGATGTCACATCCTTCGCGGTGCTGGAACCCAAGGCGGATGGCTTCCGTAACTACTACAGCACCGACGCTCGCCTCTCACCGACCGAAATGCTGGTCGACAAGGCCAGCTTGTTGACCCTCTCTGCACCGGAAATGACTGTGCTTGTCGGTGGCATGCGGGCGCTGGGGGCGAATACCGACGGCAGTAAAAATGGCGTGCTCACGACGCGTCCGGGCACATTGTCGAACGACTTCTTCGTCAACCTGATGGACATGTCGACGGTCTGGTCGAAGTCCGCTACCGATGGCTTGTATGAAGGTCGCGACCGCAAGACGGGCGAGGTCAAATGGTCAGCCACGCCAGTCGACCTGGTATTTGGCTCCAACTCGGAGCTGCGTGCGGTCTCCGAGTTCTACGCCGCAAGCGATGCCAAGGAAAAGTTCGTCAAGGACTTCGCCAAAGCGTGGACCAAGGTCATGAACCTCGACCGTTTCGATCTCTGATCGAGCGGGTCAGCTACCTGCATAGCCGCGTCCTTGCTGGCTAATGTCGCCGCGAGAAGGGAGCCTTTAAGGCTCCCTTCTTCGACAGCCTCCTACGTTCTGTTTCTCCTCCACTAATCAGCACCGTCCAACATCTAGGGCTGGCGAACTTCTTCAATCTACTTGAGAATTGTTATCTTTTGCTTCTCGGATCGAAGGAATCGATAGCATGACCACCCACCTGGCCCGCATTCTCATCATCGAAGACGACTTCACCCTAAGTCGCCAGCTTGGCGAGTTGCTGCGTGGGCAAGGCTATGCCGTTTGCGTCAGCCAGCGCGGTGAGGAGGGGTTGGAATTGGCGATCGCCGGGCAACCAGACCTGGTCCTGCTGGATGTGATGCTGCCGGATATCAGTGGCTTCTCAGTACTGCGACGCCTGCGCGAGCAGCAGCAGACGCCGGTGATCATGCTCACCGCCTGTGGGGCAGAGGAGGAACGCATTCGCGGCCTGCGTCACGGTGCCGATGACTACCTGTCAAAACCCTTCAACCTCACCGAGCTGCAACTGCGCATCGACGCCGTGCTGCGGCGCAGCCGTCCCCAGGACGCTGCGCGCACCCGGCAGCCGCAGCAGTTGCAGGTGGACGCACTGCACCTCGACCGCCATGCCCAGCAGGCCCGCGTCGGCGAGCGCGATCTGGCCCTGACCCCTCTGCAGTTCCGCTTGCTCTGGCTGATGGTGGCCAATCGCGGCGAGGCCCTGAGCAAGCCCTATCTCTACCGCGTAGCGCTGGAGCGTGAGTACAGCAGCTATGACCGCAGCCTGGACATGCACGTCAGCCGGATTCGCCGACGCATGGTGGAGGCCGGGCTGGGCGCCGATCGCCTGCAGACCCTGCACGGACGGGGCTACGTCTTCCCATGAACCGTCGCCTGTTCTGGAAACTTGCCATCGTGCTGGCGGTGGGCGGGATCGTGTTGGTCAAGGTGATCGCGCGCCTGGCCTGGCAGACCGAAGAAAGCATGAGTTTCAT
The DNA here is from genome assembly GCF_056322725.1 of Pseudomonas sp. NUPR-002. NCBI lineage: Bacteria > Pseudomonadati > Pseudomonadota > Gammaproteobacteria > Pseudomonadales > Pseudomonadaceae > Pseudomonas > Pseudomonas sp. NUPR-002. The sequence continues at coordinate 6,277,696 of NZ_CM150476.1, read as the reverse complement.
CGACCCCGAACATCAGCAAACCCTGCGCCACTATGGCGCTCAGGCAGAGGCGCTGTACCTCGGCAACGACCACGAAGCCCTGGGCCGCTGGCTGAAGACCCTGCAGGAGCAGGAGCAGACTTGGGCGGCGGTCGTGGAGTCGGAGGTACGCCCACTGGCGGGCAGCGAGCTGTCGGAGCGCTTCGTGGATACCTTTAGCCTCGGCCGCGATGTGTCCTGGAAGATCCACCTGTACTTCCCGGAAAACCCGATCATGGACCTGCCATTCGCCGACGGTCGTACTCACCTGCTGATCGTCTTGCCGCAGCGCATGCGGCCCGGTCTCTACTGGCATTACGCGCGCCTGGGGTTGCAGTTGGGCGTGCCGCTGGTGGTGCTGCTGATCGTCAGCCTGGTGCTCTACCGCCACCTGATGCAGCCCCTGCGTCGCCTGGAGCAGGCGACCCGACAGTTCAGCGAGGGGCGCTTTGATGTACGCGTGCGTTCACTGCTCGGTTCGCGCAACGATGAACTGGCCAGCCTGGCCGATACCTTCGACGCCATGGCCGAGCGCACCGGCCAACTGATCATCGACCAGCGCCAACGCCTGGCAGACATGTCGCACGAACTGCGTACGCCGCTGACGCGTATCGAAATGGCAGTGAGCCTGGCCGAGCAGGAGGGCATGCGTGGCCCGTTGCTCGAACGAATCCACGACGACTGCGACGACATGCGCCGACTGGTGGAGGATGCCCTGACCTTGAGTTGGCTGGAAAACGAACGGCCGCAGTTACGCGACGAGACCCTGGACCTGACCGAACTGCTCGACAGCATCCTCGACGATGCCCGTTTCGAGTACCCCGACCGCGAGATAGTTGCCGAGCTGCCGGAAGAAGCGCCGCTGACGGGCAGTAGTCATCGGGCCCTGGGCCAAGCCATCGAGAACGTCGTACGCAACGCACTGGACCACACGCCAGCGGGTGGCCGGGTGCGGGTGCGCCTTGATACCGAAGGGGCGGACTACCGCTTGCAGGTGAGTGACCAAGGGCCGGGCGTGCCGGAGGAATGGCTAGAGCGTATTTTCCAGCCGTTTTTCCGCGCCCCGGGTGAGCGCAAGGGCTTCGGCCTTGGCCTGGCCCTGGCCCAGCGCCAGATGCATGCCACTGGCGGTTGCATCTCTGCGCGCAACCAAGCAGGCGGGGGGCTGCTCATGGAACTCCTGCTGCCCCGTCAGCCGAGTTCGTAACAGTTGTAAAAATCATTTCGCGGCAGCGTGGGGTAGATGAAAATTTGCAAATGCGAAGTATTTTCATCTTTACCCGAGGAACCACCATGCTCCGTTGTCCCCATCCTCTTTCCCTGCTCGGCGCCATGACTTTCGGTGGTCTTCTGGCCAGCGCAGCCCAGGCGGAAACTGCCAAGAAGCCGCTGGAGCTGGAGGTCAGCGAGGTGTCTGCAAAGCTGCTGCAGCGCACCGAGCATGTCGAGGCACAGCAACTGGAGAAGCTTCAGGCCAATGACCTGGAGGACGTTTTCGAGTCCAGCCCGGAAATCAACGTCAGCGGTGGTCCCGGTATCGCCCAGAAGCTCTACATGCGTGGTCTGGAAGATACCCAGCTGAATATCACCATCGATGGTGCCACTCAGCCGGGGCAAACCTTTCACCACAATGGCCGCATCGGCGTCGAGCCCGAGTTGCTCAAGCGCGTCGACACCCGGGCCGGTACCGGTGACGCAACGTCGGGGGCCGGCGCCTTGGGCGGCGCCATCCGCTTTGTCACCAAAGATCCGGACGATTTGCTGCGCGAAGGTGAAGATTTCGGCGCCCTGGTCAAGAGCGGCTACTTCAGCAATGGCGAAGGCTACAAGGCCAGCACCAGCCTGTTCGGCCGCTTCAGCCCGGACTGGTCGGCCCTGGCCGTGGCCAGTTACCAGGACCAGAACGATTACGAAGACGGCAACAACGACGACGTCCTGGGTACCGCAGCCCGGCAGAAGCTCGGCTTCGCCAAGTTGGTGGGCAAGCTGACCGAGGAGCAAACCCTGCGCCTTTCCTACGAACAGCGTACCGACGAAGGTGAACGCAGCCAGCGCCCGCAATGGATTCCCAGCAACTTCAACCGCCTTTACCCGATGAAGAGCGAGCGCGAGACCTGGACCCTGAACTATGCCTTCCAGCCTGTGGATAACGAGCTGGTTGACCTCGAGCTGACCACGTTCCACACCGAGAACGAACTGCAACAGGACGCGCGCTTCGGCCTCTACTTCGGTAACACCCGCAGCACCGGCATGGACCTGCGCAACACCAGCCACCTCGGCGCGCATTCGCTGACCTATGGCGTGGACTACCGCGAAGATCGTGGCACCCTTGGCCCTGCGGGCAATCGTGAGCTGGATGACGAAGACGGCAGCGTCACCGGCCTCTATCTGCAGGACAGCTATCAAGTCACCTCGCGCCTGCTGCTGGGCGCGGGCCTGCGTTACGATCTCTATGAGCTCGACGACCGCGACGGGCAGAACTTCCGCGATGACGGCGTCAGCCCAAACCTCAGTCTGCGCTACGAGCTGACCCCGGAACTGGCGCTGTTCGCCGGCCACTCTCGCGCCCTGCGCGGTATGCAGGTGCGTGATGCGTTCAAGCTCGATACCGCGCGCAACGCCAGCGACCTGGAACCGGAAAAGGCCCAGACCACCGAGGCGGGTTTCGACTACCGCCACCAGGGCTGGGAGTTCTCCGCCAAGGCCTATGTCACTCGCATCGAGAACGCGATTGCCGATGCGGTGCCAAAACCGGCGCTGTACGAGAATATTGGCGACCTCAAGAGCAAGGGCGTAATCCTGCAGACCGCCTACCACTGGCAGAAGCTGAGCATCGGCATGGGCTATCACCATAACGATGCCCGCATCGATGGCGAGCGCCTCAACGCGTACGAGCACAATGGCCTGGGCGCCAGCTTCGGCGATACCTGGACTCCCTTTGCTGACTACCGTGCAACCGAAAACCTGACGGTGGGCTGGCAAGGGCGCTTCGTCGAGGCTGTTGATAACTTGCATACCAGTGTCGGCACTGTGGATAAGCCCGGTTATGGCGTGCATGACGTCTATGCCGAGTGGCAGGCCCTGCCCGAGCGGCTGACCTTCAACCTGACCCTGAAGAACCTCTTCGACAAGCAGTACCTGGACCAGGCGAGCAACGAAGACTTCGAACACATCTCGGGTTACGAGGGCATTCGCGGTGCCTACGATCCGGGCCGCGAACTGCGCCTGGGCGTGGCGCTGCGCATCTGACGAGGCGAAGCTGTCCCGCCTTGGCCGATACCAAGGCAGGACAGAACCGACGTTAACTCACCACATGCAGGTAATGCAGGTGACGTTCGTACTGGTCCAATATGTCGCCAATCACATCGTCGCGACTCCATCCCATGATGTCGTAGTCCTGACCACCTTCGCGCAAATGCACTTCGGCACGGAAATACTTGCGTGCATCGGTACTGTCATCGGTATCGCGAATGACGAAGCTGGGTGTATTGAACGCTCGAGGACGCACCTCGTACAGGAATCGCCCTTCACCTGCGTGTGAAAGTTCGAGCGTCACTCGCCCATCCTCACGCTCATTGACTGTCACGTCGTACCCTAGCTTGCGCAGCTCGATCGCGACTTCTTCACAGGCTGGCTTCACCACCTCAGCGATAAAACGCGTTACATGGGCGCGGCGCGGCATCATGGCGATATTGCGTAGGCGGCGCTGCCACCCACCATGTGGATTACGCGTGTGCCGAGGGCCGGGTAATGCCTGATTACGCAGCCCGCGGCGGGTGGCATCGAGGCTCAGGGCTTTGAACAAGCCCCAGATGGCGATGAGCAGGATGGCCGCGAAGGGTAAGGCGCTGGCAATGGTCGCAGTCTGTAGTGCCTTGAGGCCGTTGGCCAGCAACAGCGCGATCGCGACGGCCCCTATGCTGACCGACCAAAAGATGCGCTGCCACAACGGCGAATGACCTTCTTCGGAGGAGGCGAGCATATCGACTACCAGGGCACCGGAATCGGCCGATGTCACAAAAAACACCACCACCATGAGTACCGCGATCAGCGAAATCACTTTGGAGAACGGGAAGTGCTCAAGGAAGGCAAACAGCGCCAGAGAGCTGTCCTGTTCGACGACCGCCGCCAGATCCTTTACCCCGTCGTTGAGGATCATGTGGATCGCCGAATCACCAAACACGGTCATCCACAGCAAGGTGAAACCGGCTGGGACAAACAGCACACCGCAGACAAATTCACGGATGGTGCGGCCCCGGGAAATGCGCGCAATGAACAAGCCTACAAACGGCGACCAGGACAGCCACCAGCCCCAATAGAGCAAGGTCCAGCCGCCGATCCAATCGGTAGGCTCGTAAGCGTAAAGGTTGAAGGTTTTGTTAACGATGTCCGAGAGGTAGGCGCCGGTATTCTGTATGTAGGTCTGCAGCAGGAACACCGTAGGTCCCAGCAGCAGGACGAACAGCATCAGAATCACCGCCAGGCTCAAGTTGATCTCGGACAGGATGCGAATGCCCTTGTCCAGGCCGCTGGCAACCGAAAGCGTCGCCAGCGCGCAGGTGGCGGCAATCAGGGCCACTTGCACCGTTGCATTGACCGGCAAGCCGAATACATGGTGAAAACCGCTGTTGATCTGCAGTACGCCATAGCCCAGCGAGGTCGCCACCCCAAACACCGTGCCGAGGATGGCAAATACATCCACGGCATGCCCGATAGGCCCGTAGATGCGTTCACCGATCAGAGGATAGAGCGCAGAACGCAAGGTCAGTGGCAAACCGTTGCGGAAGCTGAAATAGGCCAGGATCAAGGCAACGATCGCGTAGATCGCCCAAGCATGCAGGCCCCAGTGGAAAAACGTGATCTTCATCGCTTCGCGTGCGGCGGCCACTGTTCCGGGGTCGCCTACGGGGGGAGCTGTGAAATGCATGACCGGTTCGGCCACCCCGAAGAACATCAGGCCGATGCCCATGCCGGCCGAAAACAGCATGGCGAACCAGCTGCTCTTTGGATAATCAGGCTCGCTGTGATCAGGGCCTAGCTTGATGTCCCCGTAGCGGCTGACCGCCAGGAACACCACGCTGATCAACACCAAGGCTACGGAAAGAATGTAGAACCAGCTGGCGTTGGTGATGATCCACTGTTGAACGTGCTCGAACAGCGCCTGAGCGTGCTCTTGGAATGCAGTGGCATACAGCACCAAAAGAAAGATGAGTATCGCGCTGCTGTAGAAGACCGGGGGATTGAGCGTGCTCCTGGGTTTGGGGGCTGTATTCATAACGTCAGTTCTCCTTTAAGTCGATGAACACAGCGCCAAGGCACGGCGACCTCTGCCAAGACTAGCAGCCAGGCAAAAGCCTGGTTGCCCAGGCGTCTGTGCTCGCAGGAAAGGAACCTGCTTTTCAACGGTTCTGGTAAACCACGCACAACGGCGGGTCTGGTTACCAATGGCGCGGAGCAATCAGCTCTTCGACGTCAGCATCTGCAAAGCCATAGGCGCGCGCGATACGTGCGAAGTCATCGGCAAGGGCTTCACGAGCGGTCGTTTCGATTTCACTGCCATGCGCTTCGAACGCCTCTTCCAGCGCGTTGATCCGCTCAGTGGCGGCATGGCTCAATTCGTAGAGCGCACTCAGACTGGCAGGTTTACCCTGTTCAATCTCACGACACAGTGTGATCAGTACTTCCTCGCACTGCTTGACGACGGCATCGGGAAAATAGCTGTCCTCATACATCTCTTTGAGGAAGGTGTGATTGGCCATGCTTTCATTGCTCAGTTGCATACCTGCTCCTTGGTAGGGGAAGCCTGCAGGTTGGCGGTTTCAGCGACCGAGTGCAACACGGGTCATAGAATCGATGCGGGCGCCGCATGCGGCATAGGACAGAATTTTGTGTGTTACCCCACAAGTCATTAACCAGTTTGATTATCAAATTTATAATTGTTCGTAAATAAAGATAATTATTCTTTGGCTAGTATTTATTGCGGAATAGTTCCGATGAATGGTCGGAATTTAAGTTTTGAATATTGACTTGAGTCTATGAGGATAAATATGGAACTTGCTCGCTCCTTTCACATTTGTCAGTATTAATAATTGTATACAGTTTGAGGATTTGAGCATGAAGAAACTATTCATTACGCTGGCCTGCACCCTCCTGGTATCACAGGGTGCACTCGCTGGCGAAACGGCGTCGACTGCCATTGGTGGCGGCCTTGGCGGTGCCTTGGGCAGTGTGGTTGGTCAGGCCGTTGGTGGCAGCACTGGCGCTGCGATCGGCGCCGGCGTTGGCGGAGCAGCGGGTGGCGCGGTGAGCGCGAAGGATGGCAAAAAAACCGAAGCGGCCATTGGCGGTGGCTTGGGTGCAGCCAGTGGTCAGGTGGTGGGGCGTAGCGTAGGCGGTACTACCGGGGGCACAGTAGGTGCCGGACTAGGCGGTGCTGCGGGCAGTGCAATTGGCAATAGCCTGGCCGATGACAACGACCATCACGATGGCCACAAATCGAATCACAAGCACAAACATAAGCACAAACACGGTCATTGATCTGCTTGCATCAGGCAGTCACGCCTTTGCCCATCAAGCGCCAGCAAGCAGCTTGTGAACACTGGTGATCTGATTGCTCCACACCATCTCGTAGTGTGACGACTGAATGATCGAGGCTACGTGGCGTGGAGTTGTCAGCGCCCAGCAGGTGTTGCCCGCCGCGCGAACTGAGTGATAGCGCAGGCCGGGCGCTTTGCTATTCCTGACGTCCGCACCGAGGGCGCGGGAGTAGGTGTAATCGTCTGGTGCGTAGATTGCGTGCGACAGAGGCAAGCGGGTCGCATCCAGCATCCCCGCTTCGTCAAACTGACAAACAAGCCCCTTGAACACAAAGCGCTCGTAGTTCAGGCCATGAACCTTGCTCCAGTACGCCTGCTGGTGGTGGCGCACTTCTGCAATGGCAGTTTCCATGGTGTCGGCCAGATACAAGATACCGAACGAGCCGTCACTGAACCGCGAGCCGCTCGGGTTCACATGGGTGAACGGCGCAGTCGCATACGAACACCCTTTGATTCCAAACGGAATCTCACTGCGCGAGATCAGGTTGAGGCTGCCAACTTCGTTCTGCAGACGAGGGTTAGTGAGTGCCTGAATTTCGTAGAGGAGGTCGAACTCGTCGGCGTTGGCCACGTCTTCGAACAGCGCGACGGGTGGAAATTTCGAGTTCACCAGGCGATAGGCTTTGATCGCCTCGCCGCCGTGCCTGGCGCCCAGGCTTGCGGCCTTCACCATTGCGCGCCTCGCAGCACGTCGATGCGGCGGAATGTTTCGTAGAGCTGAATGAACGAGCCCTCGGCCATGATCTCCAGGGGCGAGCGACCGTCGAAAAACGCATTGTCATTGGCCATCGCCGGGAAGCCGTAGACGTTATCGGGGTTGTCGAAGATCGTCCGCAGGCTGGCGTGAATGTTGAGGACCAGGCTGATACGGGCTAGCTGGTCGCTATCGAGGCTCACCGAGCGTTGTTGATCTTTCGAACGGGCATAGGTGCTGCGGGAAATCCGCAGGACATTTTCAATCTGCCTGGAGGTGGCGTTCCACTTCTCCATGATGTTCACCGCCGTGCGCAGTGCAACGGCGCCTGCATCCTTTGGGGTAGTGGACGGCTTGCTGGTTGCCAGGCTCATGGCCGTGACCTCTTATCCGTGATCTACAGAAGCAAATATAGCCAAAAGTAGTCCACAGATCAAAGCAGGCAGCGGGTGCTGATCCGCTGCTGAAGCCGCCGGTATTACTTGCTGGCCAGTGACTGATTGGCTATCGGGCAGCTCTGCGCGCTGAGAAAACGCGATTTTTTCAGCCAGTCCTGCTGCGGGTAATAGGCAAACACATAGCTTCCACGCTGCAGCGCATCGATCAGCTTGCCAGCAATCGCCGGGCGCACGGCAGGGCAGCCCTGGCTGCGGCCAAGGCGGCCGAGGCTGGGAACCACCTTGGGATCGGCATAGGCAGCGGCATGCATGACAATCGCCCGCGACATGCTGTTGTCATTGAACCCCGGCTCCAGCCCCTCCAGGCGCAACGAGCGGCCGTGTTTGCCGCTGTAGGTCTGGCCGGTCTGGTACAAGCCGATGGAGGACTGGTAGCTGTTCGGCGTGTTGGAGAACGCGCTCGGCACGTCAGCGCCGCTGTTTTTGCCGTGGGCAACCCACTCTTCGAACAGCAGCTTTCTGGCGTTCAGGTCGAATACCCACAAGCGTTTGTCGCGCGAGGCCTTGGAGTAGTCGATTACGGTCAGCAATTTGTTCGCGTCGCTGTGGCTGGCGCATTCGTAGGCGGTGAGTGCCAGGGTCAGGGTCGACAGACTGGCGCTTGGCGCCAGCTTTTGCAGTTCAGCAGCGCTGGGCAGGGCTTGCGCCTGGGCCGCTTGCCAGGCACTGAGGAAAAGCAGGCCAAAACCGGCCGTTGAGAGCCGTATGGCCCTCGTCAATTTTGCAAACATCGTGTCGGGATATCCTGATAAAAAGCTGTCTGCGGCCTCGTTGCTCAGGGCAAATCAAGTGTCAGCACGGTCAGCTGGATTATGGCCAAAAGCCGCTACTTTGCTTTATTTTTACCGGGATGCCGATCATTTCTTGACCAACGGTTTTGTCGGCTCGTTGTCGTCGGTGGTGATTACGGTGAATTTCCCGCTGCTGCGGGTATCCCGAGTCGATGCCCAATCGGTGATCACCAGCATGGTGCCAATGTCCATCGCCGCGCGTAGGTGACGGCGGAATTCCGGGTTCAAGTCCAGTTGGCCCAGTTGCTGATACGGCGTGTCACCAAACTCCGGGTTGCTCAGCCCAACCACCGACCAGTGCAACGGCAGGGCGCTGTCGAGATCGTCGGTGGGAGGCTTCTGCAGCAGGGAATACACGGCCATGCCGCTACGGCGCTGACTGTTGCTCTGGGTCAGGGCTGGCGCCGACCCAATCAGTTGGCCGCCACGATACGCATAGGCGCGGCGGTCGGCACGGCTGATCAGAATCGACAGTGGCCCCGCCGTTGGGTCTGGATCGTTCCAGAATTGCTCATCGCTTACATTCACCGGACCCTGGGCTTTGCCCTCGCTGACGGTAGGCGCCAGCACACCTGGGTGATAGACCTCGACCGGCGCACTGTGGGTATCGGAGACAATCACCGTGGTTGAACTGAAACCGGTGATTTCGTACAGCTTCTTGGCGAAATCCATGGGCAGGCGCACGCACCCGTGCGAAGCCGGGTAGCCGGGCAGGTGGCCCGCGTGCAGGGCGATGCCGTCCCACGTTAGCCGCTCCATGTAGGGCATTGGCGCGCTGTTGTAGAGGCTGGATTTATGCTCGACTTTTTTCTGCAGGATGCTGAACACCCCCGTCGGGGTTTCCCGACCAGCCTTACCGGTGCTCACCGTGCTGACACCAATGGCGATGCCGTTGCGATAAACATAGGCCCGCTGCTCGGTGAGGCTGACCACCACGGTAACCGGCCCCACCGGCGACACCTGCGGGTACCAGAGAAACTGGCCAGGCTTGAGCCGCTCGAGTTGAGTCTTCAGTTCGGCCGGGGTGGGCACCTGCAACGGCGCAGCCTCAAGCCAGACGGAGGTGAGCAGCAAACTCAGCGCAAGCGGTAGGTGAGTCATCTAATCGATCCTGATTTAACCCTGCCGCCAGCTTAGTCGGAGCCTTCGCCGTTGAGCAAATGCAGGCGGCGATGAACACCCCTGGAATTTGTATCGTGTCACGGTATTGCCGAGGCGCGATAAGGGGCGGGTTCATTGGTATAAATCAATGAACCGATTGCTGTGTTGCCATAGTGTCGGTGATTCCACATTCCCTTTTCACGGATGAAAAGCACTATGCAAACACTGGATCGAACACTCGATATCCAGCCCCTGTCGCGGGCGGATATGACCATCCAAATCAACGGCCAGCCGGTTGACGTCGCCAGCGGCGAGACGGTGCTCACGGTGCTCAATGCCGTGGGCCTGCGTCAGGTGGCGCGCAACGATCATGCACAATTGACCGGGGCTTTTTGCGGCATGGGTGTCTGCCATTGCTGCCTGGTCTCCATCAACGGCCGACCCAAGCGTCGCGCCTGCCAAACCGTGGTTCAGCCTGGAATGCAGGTAGAAACCCTGAGCAACCGTTTTGACGGTCAGGAGGCGCCATGAGCCTGCGTCCTGTGATTGTCGGCGGCGGCTCGGCCGGTATGGCAGCCGCGATCGAGTTGGCTCGACACGGTGAGTCCTGCGTGTTGTTCGATGAAGCATCGCGCCCAGGCGGGGTGGTGTACCGCGGCCCGCTGCGAGGAGGTGTCGATCTGGGCTATCTCGGCGCGCGTTACAGCAAGGCCCTGACGGCGCTGCACAAGGATTTTGCCGCGTGCGCCGAGCGCATCGATTTGCGCCTGAACACCCGCGTGGTTGGCGGTGACGAACAGCGTTTGATGGTCCTCGACAGCGAAGAACAACTGCACGAGATCGACTATTCACACCTGCTGCTGTCGGCCGGTTGCCACGAGCGCAACGTGCCCTTTCCGGGCTGGACACTGCCCGGCGTACAGCTACTCGGCGGATTGCAGTTGCAGATCAAAAGTGGCGTGGTCAAACCGCTGGGCAGCACGGTGATTGCCGGTACCGGGCCGCTGCTGCCGTTGGTGGCCTGTCAGCTGCACGCCGCCGGGGCCAAGGTGGCGGGCGTGTATGAAGCCTGCGCGTTCGGCAAGATTGCCAAGGAGAGCCTGGCGCTGCTGAACAAGCCGCAGCTGTTCCTCGATGGCCTGAGCATGCTCGGTTACATGAAGCTCAATGGCATTCCAATGTATTACGGCTGGGGTGTCGTTGAGGCCAGGGGTGAGGGCGAAGTCGCCGAGGTTATCCTCGCGCCTTACGATGACAATTGGCAGCCCGATTACAGCCGCGCCCAACGTGAGCGTGCGCAGACCCTGGCGGTGGGCTATGGGTTCATCCCGCGCACTCAGCTCAGTCAGCAGTTGGGACTGGAGCATGGGGTGCATGACGATGGCTATCTGCGCGCAGTGAGCAATGTGTGGCAGCAAAGCAGTCAGCGGCACATACACCTGGCCGGTGACATGGGCGGTATCCGCGGTGGTGAAGCGGCCATGCTGACCGGGCGTATCGCTGCGGTGTCGATGCTGCTGCAACGCGAAGTGCTCGACGCCGAGCAGGCCATCGAGCTGCGTGAGCGGTACCTGGGGCAGTTGGCAGCCATCAAGCGCTTTCGTGCTGGTGTAGAACGCTACACCACGCGTGGCACCCGGCAGCTCGAACTGCCTCGGGCCGATACCGTGGTGTGCCGTTGTGAGCACGTGACCCGCGCTGATATCGATCTGGCCCTGGAGCAGGGCGTAGAAGACATGGCCGCGCTGAAGATGCGCACGCGGGTGAGCATGGGCGACTGTCAGGGGCGCATGTGTGTCGGGTATTGCTCTGACCGTTTGCGTGAAGCCACCGGGCGCGTTGATGTTGGCTGGTTACGCCCGCGTTTTCCGGTCGATCCGGTGCCGTTTTCGGCCTTCCAGCAACCTGGCGCGGAGGCCTGAGCCATGAACAGAACCTACGACGTTGTGATTGCCGGTGGTGGCGTAATTGGCGCTTCGTGCGCTTACCAATTGTCCAAACGCAAGAACCTGAGGATCGCCCTGATCGATGCCAAGCGCCCCGGCAACGCCACCCGTGCTTCGGCCGGTGGACTGTGGGCGATAGGCGAGTCGGTGGGGCTCGGCTGCGGGGTGATTTTCTTTCGCATGATGTCGGCCCAGCACAAGCGCCAGGCCCAGGGCAGCGCGGTGGTGGTGGATGCCAGCACCCCGCATATCCTGCCGCAGTCGTTCTTCGACTTTGCCCTGCAGTCCAACGCACTTTATCCACAGCTGCACCGTGAGCTGATCGAGCGCCACGGCATGGACTTCAAGTTCGAGCGCACGGGCCTTAAGTATGTGATCTACGACGATGAAGACCAGATGTACGCCGAGCACATCGTCGCGCAGATCCCGCACCTGGCCGATCAGGTACGCTGGCTCGATCGCGACACCCTGCGCAAAGTGGAACCGGCGGTCAGTCATCAGGCGCGGGGTGCCCTGGAGTTTCTTTGCGATCATCAGGTCAGCCCGTTCCGCCTGGCCGACGCCTATATGGAAGCGGCGCGCCAGAACGGTGTGGAGCTGTTCCACAACACCAATGTCACCGGGGTGCTGCACCAGGGGTCACGGGTCAGTGGCGTACACACCGACGATGAAGGCACCTTTCATTGCCAGACCCTGATCAACGCTGCTGGCGCCTGGGCGGCCGAACTCAGCGAACAGGCCACCGGGCTGCGTATTCCGGTGAGCCCGGTAAAGGGCCAGATCATCCTCACCGAGCGCATGCCCAAGTTGCTGCAGGGCTGCCTGACCACCAGCGATTGCTACATGGCGCAAAAGGATAACGGCGAGATCCTGATCGGCAGCACCACCGAAGACAAAGGTTTCGATGTGAGCACCACCTTGCCGGAAATCAATGGCCTGGTGCAGGGCGCCATGCGTTGTATTCCGCAGCTGGCGCAGGTCAATCTCAAACGCAGCTGGGCCGGGTTGCGTCCGGGGTCGCCAGATGAGCTGCCGATCCTCGGGCCGGTAGCGGAAGTGTCCGGCTATTTGAATGCCTGTGGACACTTTCGCACCGGCATCCTCACCTCGGCGATTACCGGGGTGATGATCGACAAGCTTGTGCATGACGAAGTTTCGCCTGTGGATATCACCCCGTTTCTGGCGCAACGCTTCTACACCGGGGCTGTGGATAAACCTCAAACTGTAGTGTCTTGAGCGCAAGAAGACCGGCCCTAGTGGCCGGTCATACGCTCGATCAATTCCAGGCAGTGCTGAATCTGTGGCGAGTTATCCCCAAGCCGACGGCTGAGAATGATCGGCGAAACCGCCGCTGATTCGCTCAACGGAGCAAAAACGATATCGTCGCGATGCTGGCGCTGTACAGACGCGGGCACCAGGGTTATCCCCAGGCCGGCCGCGACCAAACCGAGCGCGGTTTGCAGCTCATTGGTCCACTGGATCACTTGCACGCTCAGGCCCTGGCTGGAAAACAACGCCATGATGTGGTCGGCATAACTGGGCCGCGGTGTAGCGGGGTAGAGCACGAACGGCTCAAACGCCAGGCGGATCAGGTCAAGCGGCTGACCAATCAGCGGATGACCGCAGGGCAGGGCGACGACCAGAGGATCTTCGCGCAGCACTCGCTGGTCGATGGCCGGGTCTTTGATATGGATGCGGCCAAAGCCGATGTCGATGCGCCCGGCTTTTAATGCCTCAATCTGTTGCAGGGTGATCATTTCCTGCAGGCCAAGCTCCAGCTCCTGATTGCTGCGCAACTGGCGGATCAGATCGGGCAGCAGGTCATAGAGCGTCGAAGGCGCGAAGCCAATACGCAGCCACTGACGTTCGCTGTTCGCAATGCGCCGGGTGCCTTCGGAAATCTGTTCGAGCTGGTCGAGCAGCATTGCACTCTGTTCGTAGAAGTAGCGCCCGGCTTCGGTCAGGCGCAAAGGGCGGCTGCGCTCCAGCAACTCGACGCCGAGAAACTCTTCCAACTGGTGGATCTGCCGGCTCAACGGTGGCTGGGCAATGTGCAACTGCTCGGCGGCGCGGGTGAAGTTCAGGGTTTGTGCGAGTACCCGGAAGTAACGTAGATGGCGCAGTTCCATAATACCTCCAGGGTATGGTTGCCTACCCAACAGATATTGGACTGCCTGGTAGTGCTGACGCAAGCTGGCGCCTTGTGGATAACCAGACCCTGTGGATATCGTCAGTAAGAATAAAAAAGAGGGCAGCCCATGAGCAGCCACCTGTTGAGCGAGCGCAGCAGCATTTTTCAGCGCGCCGACCCTTATGCCGTGTCCGAGTACGTCAACCAGCATGTTGGCGGCCATAGCCTGCGCCTGCCGAGAACCGGCGACCTGAAGGCGAGCATCAATCACCGCAAATTTGCCAGCCTTGACCTCTGTCGCCTGAGCTACGGCGGTAAAGCGCGGATCACTTCGCCCGCGTTAGGCTCGCTGTATCACCTGCAAGTGCTGCTCAAGGGGCATTGTCAGTCTAGTTGCCGTGGCAATGAACACTACTACGTACCGGGCGAGTTGCTGTTGATCAATCCGGATGACCCGGTAGACCTCACCTATTCGGCCGACTGCGAGAAATTCATTCTCAAGCTGCCGGTCAGCCTGCTGGAGCAAGCGTGTATCGAGCAGCGCTGGCAGTTGCCGGAAGGTGGGATTCGCTTCAACCGGGCGCGTCATGCCACCGGTGAGTTGGAAGGGTTTCTCGGCCTGCTGGGCTTGATCTGTCAGGAGGCGGAGAGTACTGACTCATTGCTGCAGGTACAGGAGCACTATGGGCGTATTGTCGCCAGCAAGTTGCTCAGCCTGCTGGACAACAATGTGCAGCGCGCCGAGCCGGTGCCGCAGACGCATTCTTTCGAACAGCTGGCCGCCTATATCGATGCCCACCTGGAGCAAGACATCAGTGTCACGCAACTGATGAATGTGGCGCGGGTCAGTGAGCGCACCTTGTACTCATTGTTCGAACGTCATGCCGGGTTATCGCCCAAAGGTTACGTGCGCCAGCGCAAGCTCGAGCGTATCCATGCCGCGCTGCAGGACCCGGCCAGCCAGGTGCGCAACGTCACCGAAATCGCGCTCGACTACGGTTTTCTGCACTTGGGGCGCTTTGCCGAGAGTTATCGCCAGCGCTTTGGCGAGCTGCCTTCGGCCACCTTCAAACGGCACCGCTGACACCTGGTCAGGCGCTGCGCAAACTGGATAGCGATTCGCAGGAAACGGCTATTGGCACTTTTGTTCTGATCCTAACCTGAGGCTGCGAACTCTGCTCGGCAGGGTTCGCCAGGTTTCGATAACAACAACAAAAGAGACACGCCACATGCGAGCTATCGATATCAATAGCCTGATCGATCAGGCGAAGTTCAATGCCTTTCACTGGCGTGTGCTGTTCTGGTGCGCGCTGATTATCATCTTCGACGGTTATGACCTGGTCATTTACGGCGTGGTGCTGCCGGCCTTGATGCAGGAATGGGGCATGACCCCTTTGCAGGCCGGTGCTCTGGGTAGCTACGCGCTGTTCGGCATGATGTTCGGCGCCCTGGTATTCGGGCCATTGTCCGACCGCATCGGGCGCAAGAAGGCGATCATGATCTGCGTGGTGCTGTTCAGCGGCTTCACCGTGCTCAACGGCTTTGCCCGCAACCCGACCGAATTTGGCATCTGTCGCTTTCTCGCCGGTTTAGGTATCGGTGGGGTGATGCCCAATGTGGTGGCCTTGATGAATGAATACGCACCCAAGCGCATGCGCAGCACTCTGGTGGCGATCATGTTCAGTGGTTACTCGGTGGGCGGCATGCTGTCGGCTGGCCTGGGTATTGTGCTGCTGCCGTCTTTCGGTTGGCAGTCGGTGTTCTACGTCGCCATTATCCCGTTGCTGCTGTTGCCGTTGATCCTGCGCTTCTTGCCGGAGTCGCTGGGTTTTCTGGTGCGCCAAGGGCGTACCGAGCAGGCTCGCGAACTGCTGCAGCGGGTGGAGCCCAGCTATAAACCGCAGGCCGATGATCGCCTGGAAGTGGTCACCGGCGTTCAGGCGGGTGGTTCGGTACCGCAGCTGTTTCGTGAAGGACGGGCGCTGAGCACCTTGATGCTCTGGGTGGCGTTCTTCTGCTGCTTGTTGATGGTTTACGCGCTCAATTCCTGGCTGCCAAAACTGATGAGCAACGCCGGTTACGGCCTGGGATCGAGCCTGGCGTTCCTGCTGGTGCTCAACTTCGGCGCGATCTTCGGTGCCGTTGGCGGTGGCTGGATTGGTGATCGCTTCAAGCTCGACCGGGTGTTGGTGGTGTTCTTTGCGGTGGCGGCGTTGTCGATCAGCCTACTGGGCTTCAAGAGCCCGACACCGGTGCTGTACCTGCTGATCGCTATTGCCGGGGCAACCACCATTGGCACGCAGATTCTGGCATATGCCTGCGTGGCCCAGTTCTACCCGATGGGCATTCGCTCCACAGGCCTGGGCTGGGCTTCGGGCATCGGCCGTACCGGTGCGATCGTCGGGCCGCTGCTCGGTGGCCTGCTGTTGGGCCACCAACTGCCGCTGGCGCTGAACTTCATGGCCTTTGCCGTGCCGGGAGCGGTCGCGGCGCTGGCGATGATGGTGTTCGCCAGCCGCAGTGCGGCGCAGGCCGGGGCCGAGTTGCAGTCGGCGGCGTAGCCGACCCCATCGCGGGGCAAACCGTTCCTGTAGGAGCGGGCTTGCCCCGCGATCCCCCAGTTCAAAACAACAATAAAAAAAGAGCATCTCCCATGATCAATCTCCGTCCAATCGGGTGGCTACCTTTGCTCGCCCTGAGTTTCACCGCCCAGGCCGCCGAACCTGACTTTTTCAAGGACGCCACGGCCACCCTGCAAGCGCGCAACTACTACTTCAGCCGTGATTTTTCCGACATCGTCGGCCCAAACAAACAGTCCAAAGCCGAAGAGTGGGGCCAAGGTTTCATCCTCAACGTCAAATCAGGCTATACCCCGGGCATCATTGGCGTCGGTGTCGATGCCATCGGCGTGCTCGGTATCAAACTCGACAGCAGCCCGGATCGAACCGGCACCGGATTGCTCCCGGTACAGGATGACGGCCGTGCCGCCGACGAATACAGCCGGGCTGGCGCCACCTTGAAGCTGCGTTATTCGAAGACCGAACTGAAGGTAGGTGAGCTACAGACTAACCTGCCGATTTTGCAGTACAACGATTCGCGCCTGTTGCCGCCCACCTACCAGGGCGCCAGCATCACCTCCGCTGAAATCAGCGGCCTGACCCTGCAGGCCGGACACTTGAGCTCCACCAGCCTGCGTAACGAAGCCGGTGATGAGAAGATGATTGCCATGCTCGGTCACCTGCCACAGCGCCAGGCCGACAGCGGTGCCTTCAACTTCGCAGGCGGCGACTACAGCTTCAACGCCAACCGCAGCACCTTGAGCCTGTGGTACGGGCGCCTGGAAGACATCTATCAACAGGGCTTTGTCGGCCTCAAGCACAGCCAGCCGGTGGGTGATTGGGTGCTGGGTGCAAACCTCGGTTATTTCAGCGCCAAGGAGCAGGGCGAAAGCCGCATTGGCGATATCGACAACCAGGCGTTCTATTCGCTGCTGTCGGCCAAACGCGGGGGGCATACCTTCAGCGTTGGTTATCAGGGAATCTATGGCGAGGATTCGTTCCCGCGAGTGTTTCCGAACATTTCACCGCTCGGCAACGAAGTACCGACTTATGAGTTTTCCTATGCCGACGAGCGCTCCTGGCAGGTGCGTTACGACTACGACTTCGTCGCCATGGGTGTTCCGGGGCTGACGGCGACCGTGCGTTACCTCAAAGGCAACAACGTCGATACCGGCCTCGGCTTCGAAGGCAAAGAGCACGAGCGTGACCTGGACCTGGGCTATGCGGTACAGAGCGGGGTACTCAAAGGATTGGGGATACGCGTGCGCAATGCCATGGCCCGCTCGAACTACCGTTCCGACATCGATGAAAACCGCCTGATCCTCACCTACACCTGGACACTGCTGTAGATCCTGTAGGAGCGGGCTTGCCCCGCGATTGCGATTGAACTGATACACCGCAATCGCGGGGCAAGCCCGCGCCTACCGGAAACAAACCGTCCATCTTTCGGTTGGTCGCCAACCTGCGCTTTCGCTTAGACTGCCAAGATAACTACAACGAGTGTCCTGGTATGGAGAGTCCCCTGCTCAGTGAGCGCAGCCGGGTTTTCGATCGTGCCGACCCTTATGCCGTGTCGACCTACGTCAATCAGCATGTGGGTGTGCATAACATCCGTCTGCCGCGTTACGGGCATCCCGAAGCGTGTCTCGACCACCGCAAATTCGCCAGCCTTGATCTCTGCCGGATCAGCTATGGGG
This sequence comes from Pseudomonas sp. NUPR-002, assembly GCF_056322725.1. Classification (NCBI taxonomy): domain Bacteria; kingdom Pseudomonadati; phylum Pseudomonadota; class Gammaproteobacteria; order Pseudomonadales; family Pseudomonadaceae; genus Pseudomonas; species Pseudomonas sp. NUPR-002. The sequence continues at coordinate 6,259,706 of NZ_CM150476.1, read as the reverse complement.
GCGAAGTGCGGGTGATGTCGCCTGCGCTGGAAAACGTCTTTCACCTGCAGATTCTGCTGCGCGGCCATTGCCTGTGGCGCCGTGGCAAGGACGAGCGTTTGCTCGGCCCGGGTGAACTGCTGCTGATCAACCCGGACGAACCGGTCGATCTGGCCTATTCGGCCGACTGCGAAAAATTCATTCTCAAACTGCCCAACCGCTTGCTGGAAAACGTCTGTGATGAACAACGTTGGCACCGCCCCGATGAAGGCGTGCGCTTTATCCAGAGCCATTACCAGCTGCTGGCGCTGGAGGGCTTTTCCGGGTTGCTGGCCATGGTCTGTCATGAAGCCGAAGCCAGTGAGCCGCTGATCCGCGTGCAGGAGCACTACAGCCAGATCGTTGCCAGCAAGATGCTCACCCTGATGCCCACCAACGTCAGCCGTGAGGCGCTGAACAGTCAGGCGGTGACGTTTGACCGGATTGCCGGCTACATCGAAGGCAACCTCAAGCTGGATATCTGCAGTGAACAATTGGCGCGTCAGGCCAGCATGAGCCTGCGCTCGTTGTATGCGTTGTTCGAGCGCAATGCCGGGACCACGCCGAAAATCTACATCCGCCAGAAGAAGCTCGAACGCATTCACGCCAGCCTCGCCGACCCCAACTGCCCGGTGCGCAGTATCACTGAACTGGCCATGGATTATGGCTTCGTGCACCTGGGCCGATTCTCGGAAAACTACAAGTCGCTGTTCGGCGAACTTCCCTCCGATACCCTCAAGCGTCGTTCCTGACACTTTGCAGAAAACGGATAAAGGTCTGCACAAAGCGGATATTTGCCGTGCCCCTCGCTCCCTAACCTGACATGGCCTGACCACAATAACAACGGAGGCCCCGGCCATGTCCCTGGGATTCGATTACATTAATGCCCTGCTTGAAGAAGATCAGGAGAAGGGCGTCTTTCGCTGCAAGCGTGAGATGTTCACCGACCCCCGTCTGTTCGATCTTGAAATGAAACACATCTTCGAGGGCAACTGGCTGTACCTTGCCCACGAAAGCCAGATTCCTGAAAAGAACGACTTCCTCACCACCACCATGGGGCGCCAGCCGATTTTTATCGCGCGCAACAAGGAGGGGGTGCTCAATGCTTTCCTCAATGCCTGCAGTCACCGCGGTGCGATGCTCTGCCGACACAAGAGCGGTAATCGCTCGTCGTATACCTGCCCGTTCCACGGCTGGACCTTCAACAACTCCGGCAAGCTGCTCAAGGTCAAGGATCCGGTCGATGCCGGTTATCCGTCGAGCTTCAACTGTGAAGGCTCCCACGACCTGACCAAGGTCGCGCGCTTTGAGTCGTACCGTGGCTTCCTGTTCGGCAGCCTGAACCCAGACGTCGTGCCACTGGTTGAGCACCTTGGCGAGTCGGCGAAAATCATCGACATGATCGTCGATCAGTCGCCTGAAGGTCTGGAAGTACTGCGCGGTTCTTCGTCGTACATCTACGAAGGCAACTGGAAACTGACCGCCGAAAACGGCGCCGACGGCTACCACGTAAGCGCCGTGCACTGGAACTACGCCGCTACCCAGAACCAGCGCAAGCAGCGCGAAGCCGGTAGCGAAGTGAAAACCATGAGTGCTGGCGGCTGGGCCAAGAGCGGTGGTGGTTTCTACTCGTTCGACAAAGGTCACCTGCTGCTCTGGACCCGTTGGGCCAACCCTGAAGACCGTCCGCTGTTCGAGCGCCGCGATGAGCTGGCGGCCGACTTCGGCCAGGCGCGCGCCAACTGGATGATCGAGAACTCGCGCAACCTGTGCCTGTACCCGAACGTGTACCTGATGGACCAGTTCAGCTCGCAGATCCGGATTGCCCGCCCGATTGCCGTGGACAAGACCGAGATCACCATTTACTGCATCGCCCCCAAAGGCGAGAGCGCCGAGGCGCGGGCCCAGCGTATCCGTCAGTACGAAGACTTCTTTAACGTCAGTGGCATGGCCACGCCGGACGACCTGGAAGAGTTCCGCTCCTGCCAGATGGGCTACCAGGGCGGGCGTGGTTGGAACGACATGTCCCGTGGTGCCACGCACTGGGTAGATGGCGCCGATGCCGCGGCCCAGGAAATCGACCTGCATCCGCAAATGAGCGGCGTGCGCACCGAAGACGAAGGCCTGTTCGTGCTGCAACACAAGTACTGGCAGGAAACCATGCTCAAGGCCCTCGAAGCCGAACAGCAGCTGATCCCAGTGGAGGCCGTGCAATGAGCATTTCCTTCGAGCAAGTTCGCGACTTCCTCTACGAAGAAGCGCGTTACCTGGACGACAGCCAGTGGGACAACTGGCTGGAGTGCTACGCCGCCGACGCCACCTTCTGGATGCCGGCCTGGGACGACAACGACCAGCTCACCGAAGACCCACAACGGGAAATCTCGCTGATCTGGTACGGCAACCGTGGCGGCCTGGAAGACCGGGTGTTCCGGATCAAGACCGAACGCTCCAGTGCGACCATGCCCGACACCCGGACTTCGCACAACATCAGCAACATCGAACTGCTGGAACAGAACGATGGCGTCTGCAAGGTGCGCTTCAACTGGCACACCCTGAGCTTTCGCTACAAGACAGTGGACAGTCACTTCGGCACCAGCTTCTACACCCTTGATGTGCGCGGCGAGCGGCCGCTGATCAAGGCCAAGAAGGTCGTGCTCAAGAACGACTACGTGCGTCAGGTCATCGACGTTTACCACATCTGAATCCAGCTTTTCTGCGAGGTGCGCCATGCACAAGATCGCCTTGAATTTCGAGGACGGGGTTACCCGTTTCATTGACGCCACTGCTGACGAAACCGTGGCCGATGCCGCCTACCGTCAGGGCATCAACATCCCACTGGACTGCCGTGATGGCGCCTGCGGTACCTGCAAGTGCTTTGCCGAGGCCGGTCGTTACGACATGGGCCAGGAATACATCGAAGATGCCTTGAGCGAGGACGAAGCCGCTCAGGGTTATGTACTGACCTGCCAGATGCGCGCTGAAAGCGATTGCGTGGTGCGTGTGCCGGCTTCATCGCAGGTGTGCAAAACCGAGCAGTCCAGCTACCAGGCCAGCATCAGCGAAGTTCGTCAGCTGTCCGACAGCACCATTGCCTTGTCGATCAAAGGTGAAGCGCTGAGCCGCCTGGCCTTCCTGCCAGGGCAGTACGTCAACCTCGGCGTACCCGGCAGCGAGCAGACCCGTGCCTATTCCTTCAGCTCGCTGCAGAAGGATGGCGAGGTCAGCTTCCTGATTCGCAACGTACCGGGCGGGCTGATGAGCAGCTTCCTTACTGGCCTGGCCAAAGCGGGCGACAGCATGACCCTGGCCGGCCCGCTGGGCAGTTTTTACCTGCGTGAAATCCGTCGCCCCTTGCTGCTGCTGGCCGGTGGTACCGGACTCGCGCCGTTCACCGCCATGTTGGAAAAAATCGCCGAAGAGGGCAGCGAGCATCCACTGCACCTGATCTACGGCGTGACCAACGACTTCGACCTGGTTGAACTGGACCGCCTGCAAGCCCTGGCCGCGAGCATCCCCAACTTCAGCTTCAGCGCCTGCGTGGCCAACCCGGAGAGCCAGCATCCGCTCAAGGGTTATGTCACCCAGCACATCGAGCCGCGCCACCTCAACGAAGGCGATGTCGATGTGTACCTGTGCGGCCCGCCGCCGATGGTTGAAGCGGTCAGCCAGTACATCCGCGAACAAGGCATCACCCCGGCGAATTTCTACTACGAAAAATTCGCTGCCGCCGCTGCCTGAACCCGCTTTATGGGACCGGGCGCATCGTGCGGGTACGGTCGGTCCCTTTTTTATTCGAGGTTGTCATGAACAACAGATTCGATAACAAGGTCGTGCTGGTCACCGGCGCTGCCCAGGGCATCGGTCGCCGCTTGTGCGAGCGCTTGCTCGAAGAAGGCGCGACGCTGGTGGCCGTTGACCGCTCAGAGCTGGTGCACGAGCTGCAACGCGACGGTGTACTGACCCTCACCGCAGACCTAGAGCAACACAGCGACTGCAGCCAGGTGATGGCGGCAGCCGTGGAGCACTTTGGTCGTCTCGATGTGCTGGTCAACAACGTTGGCGGCACCATCTGGGCGAAGCCGTTCGAGCATTACGAAGCGGCGCAGATCGAAGCCGAAGTACGTCGCTCGTTGTTCCCCACCCTGTGGTGCTGCCATGCGGCGTTGCCCTACATGCTGGAGCAGGGCAGCGGCGCCATCGTCAACGTTTCCTCCATCGCCACGCGCAGCGTCAACCGCGTGCCCTATGGCGCGGCCAAGGGCGGCGTGAATGCACTGACCGCTTGCCTGGCGTTCGAAACCGCAGGGCGCGGCGTGCGGGTCAACGCCACCGCACCCGGTGGCACCGAAGCGCCACCACGGCGGGTACCGCGCAACAGTGCTGAGCAGAGCAGCGACGAGAAAGTCTGGTACCAGCAAATCGTCGACCAGACCCTCGATAGCAGCCTGATGAAGCGCTACGGCAACCTCGATGAACAGGTTGGCGCGATTCTGTTCCTGGCCTCTGACGAGGCTTCCTACATCACTGGCACGGTGTTGCCAGTCGGCGGCGGCGACCTCGGCTGAACGCCCCCTGGAGATCTCGATGAGTCATCCCCTGATTGAACGCATCTCGACGCTGATCGTTGATTTGCCCACCATTCGCCCGCACAAGCTGGCGATGCATACCATGCAGAAGCAGACCTTGGTGATCATCCGTCTGCAGTGCTCTGATGGCATCGAAGGTATTGGCGAGTCCACCACCATTGGTGGTCTGGCCTATGGCAACGAAAGCCCGGAAAGCATCAAGCAGAACATCGACAGCTACTTTGCACCGCTGCTGATTGGCCAGGACGCCAGCAACATCAACGCCGCGATGCAGCGCCTGGACAAGGTGATCAAGGGCAATACCTTTGCCCGTTCCGGCATCGAAAGCGCCTTGCTCGATGCGCAAGGCAAACGTCAGGGCCTGGCCGTCAGTGAGCTGCTGGGCGGCCGTGTCCGTGACAGTCTGGAAGTGGCCTGGACCCTGGCCAGCGGCGACACCGCGCGTGACATCGCCGAGGCCGAGCAGATGCTCGACCTGCGCCGCCACCGCATCTTCAAACTGAAGATCGGCTCCAACGAAGTTGCCCATGACCTCAACCATGTCATCGCGATCAAACGTGCGCTGGGCGACCGCGCCAGTGTGCGCGTCGACGTTAACCAGTACTGGGACGAATCTCAGGCGATCCGCGCCTGCCAGGTGTTGGGCGACCACGGTATCGACCTGGTCGAGCAGCCGATTTCGCGCATCAACCGCGCCGGTCAAGTACGCCTGAACCAGCGCAGCCCGGCGCCGATCATGGCCGATGAGTCGATCGAAAGTGTCGAAGACGCTTTCAGCCTGGCCGCCGACGGCGCCGCCAGCATCTTCGCCCTGAAGATTGCCAAGAACGGCGGCCCGCGTGCCGTGTTGCGTACCGCACAGATTGCCGAGGCCGCAGGCATCGCGCTGTACGGCGGCACCATGCTCGAAGGCTCGATCGGCACGCTGGCCTCGGCTCACGCCTTTGTCACCCTGAACACACTGACCTGGCACACCGAGCTGTTCGGCCCCTTGCTGCTGACCGAAGAGATCGTCAACGAAGCGCCGGTCTATCGCGACTTCGCCCTGCACGTACCCCGTACCCCAGGCCTGGGCCTGACCCTGGACGAAGAGCGCCTGGCGTTCTTCAGCCGCAAGTAAGGAGAGATGCCATGTTGTTCCACGTGAAAATGACCGTGAACCTGCCCCTGGACATGGACCCGGCCAAAGCTGCGCAGCTCAAGGCCGACGAGAAGGAACTGGCCCAGCGTCTGCAACGCGAAGGCAGCTGGCGCCACCTGTGGCGCATTGCCGGGCACTACGCCAACTACAGCGTCTTCGACCTGCCGAGCGTCGAAGCGCTGCACGACACCCTGATGCAGCTGCCGCTGTTCCCCTACATGGACATCGAAATCGATGGCCTGTGCCGTCACCCGTCATCGATCCACAGCGACGACCGTTGAACGCGAACCGCAGATAACAACAATTCGAGGTACTTATCATGACCGTGAAGATTGCCCACACTGCCGATGTCCAGAAATTCTTCGAAGAAGTCAGTGGCCTGAACAACGACCTGGGTAGCCCGCGCATGAAGCTGGTGACCAACCGTATCGTTAACGATGTGGCGCGCATCATCGAAGACCTGCAAGTCACCCCTGATGAATTCTGGAAGGCGGTGGATTACCTCAACCGTCTGGGCTCGCGCCAGGAAGCCGGCCTGCTGGTGGCCGGCCTGGGCGTCGAGCACTACCTGGACCTGCAACTCGATGCCCAGGACGCCGAAGCTGGCATCAGCGGTGGTACGCCGCGAACCATCGAAGGGCCGCTGTATGTTGCCGGTGCCCCGATGGCTGAAGGCGAAGTGCGCATGGACGACGGCCTCGACGCAGGTACCGTGATGTTCCTGCAGGGCCGTGTGCTGGATGAGCAGGGTCAGCCCGTAGCAGGTGCCGTGGTGGATCTGTGGCATGCCAACACCCAAGGCACTTACTCGTATTTCGACAGCACCCAATCGGACTACAACCTGCGTCGTCGTATCGTCACCGACGCCGAGGGTCGCTACCGTGCCCGCAGCATCGTGCCGTCCGGCTACGGCTGCCCGGCCGATGGCCCGACTCAGGAGCTGCTCGACCAACTGGGTCGTCACGGCAATCGCCCAGCGCATATCCACTTCTTCATCTCGGCGCCGGGCTATCGTCACCTGACCACCCAGATCAACCTGGCCGGTGACCAATACCTGTGGGACGACTTCGCCTACGCCACCCGTGATGGTCTGATTGGCGAGCTGCGTTTTGTCGAAGACGCAGCAGCGGCCGATGCCCGTGGTGTGCAAGGGCGCTTTGCTGAGATGGACTTCGACTTCCAACTGCTCAGCGCGCCCAAGCCTGCCAGTGAGCAGCGCAGCAAGCGGCCGCGGGCGTTGCAGGACGCCTGAGTAACAGGTTGAATTGATCGCGGGGCAAGCCCGCTCCCACGGTGACGACACGGTGGGAGCGGGCTTGCCCCGCGATGCTTTCTAGAAGCAAACAACTGGACGATCCAATGAAAACAATACTCCAGGACTTCTCCCTCTCTGCCTTGGTTGCCGGCTTCATCGCCACCCTGATTTCCTACGCAGGCCCTTTGGTGATCATCTTCCAGGCCGCGCACAGCGCTCAGCTGTCGGCAGCGGAACTGTCATCGTGGGTCTGGGCCATTTCCATCGGCAGCGGTGTGCTGGGCGTGGTGCTCAGCCTGCGCTACAAAGTGCCGCTGGTGATTGCCTGGTCGGCGCCGGGTTCGGCCTTGCTGGTGGCGCTGTTGCCGGACATCGCCTTTGCCGAAGCGGTTGGGGCGTACATCGTTGCCAACCTGGTGATCCTGCTGGTGGGCGTGTCTGGCGCTTTCGACCGGATTGTCGGCAAGCTGCCACCGGCTATTTCTGCAGCGATGCTCGCCGGCATTCTGTTCAGCTTCGGCACCGGCTTGTTTACCTCGCTCAAATCGCAACCGCTGTTGGTGCTGGCGATGTTCGTCACCTACCTAGTGTTCAAGCGCGTTGCGCCGCGCTACGCGGTGTTGGCCGTGCTGGTGTGCGGCGTCAGCATTGCGGTGTTCAGCGGTGCAATGAACAGCTCGGCGCTGGTGGTGGGTTTTGCCACTCCCGTGTGGACCACTCCAGTGTTCACCTGGAACGCCTTGTTGAGCATCAGCCTGCCGTTGGTGATGGTGGCGCTGACCGGGCAGTTCGTGCCGGGCATCGCGGTACTGCGCAACGATGGTTATCAAACCCCGGCAAGCCCGATCATTGCCAGCAACGCGTTCACCAGCCTGCTGCTGGCGCCGTTCGGATGTCACGGCTTGAACCTGGCGGCCATCACCGCGGCGATCTGCACCGGTCGTGAATCTCATGACGATCCCGGCAAACGCTACTGGGCAGGTGTGTGCGGCGGTGTGCTGTATTTGTTGCTGGGGGTATTTGGCGCAACGCTGGTGTCGCTGTTTACGGCGTTTCCGGCGGCGTTGATTGCCGCGCTGGCGGGGCTGGCGTTGTTCGGGGCGATTGGTGGGGCGCTGGCAGGCGCGATGAGTGTGCCGAGTGATCGTGAAGCGGCGTTGATCACCTTTCTGGTGACCGCTTCGGGGATGTCATTCCTGGGACTGTCGGCCGCGTTCTGGGGCCTGATCTTCGGTTTGTTCGCCCACCTGTTGCTGCACCTGCGGCGACCCGCGCCACAGGTGAGCAAGGCAAGTTTGCAGGCTGACTGAGGTCAGATCTGCATGGCCATGCCTTCGACGTTCATCGCAGCCTGGCGCAAGGCTTCGGAGCGCGTCGGGTGTGGATGGCAGGTGAGGGCGATGTCTTCGGCCGAGGCCGAGAACTCCATGGCCACGCAGAACTCACCGATCATCTCGCTGACGCTAGGACCGACCAGGTGCACGCCGAGCACTTCGTCGGTGTTGGCGTCGGCCAGCACTTTGGCAAAGCCTTCGGTCTCGTGGTTGATCTTGGCGCGGCTGTTGGCGGTGAAGGGGAACTTGCCCACTTTGTAGGCGCGGCCTTCGGCCTTGAGTTGCTCTTCGGTCTTACCGACGCTGGCCAGTTCCGGACGGGTGTAGATCACCCCGGGAATGAGGTTGTAGTTGACCTCATGGGCCTTGCCGGCAATTCGCTCGATGCAGGCAACCGCCTCATCTTCGGCCTTGTGCGCAAGCATCGGGCCGGAGGTGACATCGCCAATGACCCAGATCCCCGGCACTGCAGTGCGGTGGTGCTGGTTGCTGAGCATGCCGCGTTTGTCGGTGTCGAGGCCGACGGTTTCCAGCCCCAAGCCTTTGGTGTAAGGGCGACGGCCGATGGCAACCAACACATAGTCCGCCTGCAGCGATTCGCTGGCGCCACCGGCGGCCGGCTCAAGGCTCAAGTTCACTGCATCCGCTGTCGAAGTCGCCTGGGTGACCTTGCTGCCCAGCTTGAAGCTGATGCCTTGCTTGGCCAGTGACCGTTGCAGGGTTTTTGCGGTTTCTTCATCGGTGCCTGGGCAGATGCGGTCGAGGTACTCGATCACCGTGACCTGGCTACCCAGACGGCGCCACACCGAGCCCAGTTCCAGGCCGATCACCCCGGCGCCGATCACCACCAGATGCTTTGGCACGGACGGCAGCGACAGAGCGCCGGTGGAGTCGATGATACGTTGGTTATCGATGGTCACCCCTGGCAGCGGCGTAGGCTCGGAGCCGGTGGCAATGACGATATCTTTGGCCTGCAGCTCGGTGACACTGCCGTCTTCGGCCTTGACGTTGACCCGCCCCGGCCCGGCCAATTGACCCCAGCCTTTGATCCAGTCGACCTTGCTCTTGCGGAACAGAAACTCGATGCCCTTGGTCAGGCCGGTCACGCTCTCGTCTTTCTGTTTCATCATCTGGGCGAGGTTCAGGGTTGGCTTGACCTCAATCCCCAGGTTGGCGAACTCGCTGCCAACGGCGGCTTCGTACAGTTCCGAAGCATGCAGCAGCGCCTTGGATGGCATGCAGCCCACGTTCAGACAGGTGCCGCCCAGGGTCGAACGGCCTTCCACGCAGGCCACGCTCATACCCAGCTGCCCGGCGCGGATGGCGGCGTTATAGCCACCTGGGCCGCCGCCGATGATCACCACATCATAGGTTTTCATTGTTGTACTCCAGGATGAAGAATCGGCAATGGCGCCAAGATTAGTCTGCAAGACGATGGATTGTATACAATTTATCGCACAGCCCTTTTGCCTTGCGAGGGTCTGGAATGCGGGCGGCAGGCTCAGACTATGGTCACGTCAGGCTGAAACTTCCAATAGATGAACTACCCTTTGGCGGTGACGTCCGATGAAGAAAGGGAGGTTCAATTCATGCTTGCGCAACTTCCACCTGTTCTGCAAAGCCTGCGATTGCCACTGCGTCTGCGCCTGTGGGATGGCCATGAGTTCGATTTGGGGCCCAAGCCTCAGGTCACTATTCTGGTCAAAGATCCGCAGTTGCTCACCCAACTGACCCATCCCAGCCTGGATGAACTGGGCGCTGCTTTCGTTGAGGGCAAGCTTGAGTTGGAGGGCACGATCAGTGAAGTGATCCGGATTTGCGATGAGCTCAGTGAAGCCTTGCTCAAGCATGAAACCGAAGACCAGCCGCAGCGCCGCGAACACGACAAGGCGACGGATGCAGCGGCAATTTCCTATCACTACGACTTGTCCAACGACTTCTATCAGCTGTGGCTGGACCGCGACATGGTCTACTCCTGTGCCTACTTCAAAACTGAGCAGGACACCCTTGAGCAAGCACAGCAGAACAAGTTCGAGCACCTGTGCCGCAAGTTACGCCTGCAGAAGGGCGACTACCTGCTTGATGTGGGCTGTGGTTGGGGCGGGCTATCGCGCTTCGCGGCTCGCGAGTTCGGCGCCAAGGTGTTCGGCATCACCCTGAGCAAGGAACAGCTCAAACTGGGGCGGGAGCGGGTAAAGGCCGAAGGTCTGCAGAAACAGGTGGACCTGCAGATTCTCGACTACCGCGATATTCCCCAGGATGGTCGCTTCGACAAGGTGGTGAGTGTCGGCATGTTCGAGCATGTGGGTCATGCCAACCTGGCGCTGTACTGCCAGCGCCTGTTCGGGGCAGTGCGCGAAGGTGGCCTGGTGATGAACCACGGCATCACTGCCAAGCATGTGGATGGGCGTCCGGTAGGGCGGGGCGCTGGTAACTTCATTGGCCGCTACGTATTTCCGCATGGCGAGCTGCCACACCTGTCGATGATCGCTGCCAGCATCAGTCATAGCGGTCTTGAGATTGTCGATGTCGAGAGCCTGCGCCTGCACTATGCACGCACGCTCAAGCACTGGAGTGATCGCCTGGAAAACCAGCTGCAGTTGGCCTCGACACTGGTGCCGGAGAAAGCGCTGCGTATCTGGCGCCTGTACCTGGCCGGTTGCTCCTATGCCTTCGCCAAGGGCTGGATCAACCTGCACCAGATTCTTGCGGTCAAACCCTTTGCCGATGGGCACCATGATTTGCCGCTGACACGTGAGGACTTGTACCGCTGACGGCTGTTAGAGAATCGGCGAGATCAAGCGTGCGATACGCATTCCCAGGTGTTGAATGCGATGGGTGTCCTGGCTGTCTTCAGGCGTGATCTCACGGGCCAGGTCGAAGTCGTGCCTGAGCATGGCTTCGACCTGATCGGCAAACTGGCGGTCCACCGTCAGCAGCATCACTTCGAAGTTGAGACGGAAGGAGCGGTTGTCCAGGTTGGCACTGCCGATGGCGCTGACCTCGTTATCGATGAGGACGACCTTCTGGTGCAGGAAGCCCGGACCATAGCGGAACATCCTCACCCCAGCGCGCACCGCCTCGAAGGCATACAGGCTGGAAGCGGCATAGACGATGCGGTGGTCGGCCCGCGAAGGGAGCAGGATGCGTACATCCACCCCGCGCAGCACGGCCAGACGCAAGGCGGCGAATACAGCTTCATCAGGGATGAAGTAGGGGCTGGTGATCCACAGCCGCTCGCGCGCCGAATGGATGGCCTCGACGAAAAACAGCGAACAGGTTTCCTGTGAGTCGGCCGGACCGCTGGCCAGCACTTGGCAGAGCACGCCGTCTTCAGGGTAAGTGTCGGGCAGGATCAGCGGGGGCAGTGCGCGTGCAGCCCAGAACCAGTCTTCGGCGAATGACTCCTGCAGGCAGGCCAGCACCGGGCCGCTGACCTGGATGTGAGTGTCACGCCAGGGTGAGAGCTTGGGCTTTTCCCCCAAGTACTCGTCACCCACGTTATGCCCACCAAGAAAACCCTGCAGGCCATCGACCACGACGATTTTGCGGTGATTGCGGAAGTTGACCTGAAAGCGGTTGAACCAGCCTCTTCGGGTGGCGAAGGCGCGGACGTTCACACCGCCGTCGCGCAGCGTCTGGCTGTAGCTGGCAGGTAGTGCATGACTGCCGACGCGGTCATACAGCACATAGACCTTGACCCCTTCGGCGGCTTTTTTCAGCAGCAGGGCCTGTAGGGCGCGACCAAGCGTGTCGTCATGGATGATGAAAAACTGCACCAGCACGGTGTCACGGGCTTGTTGAATCGCGGCAAAGATGGCGTCGAACGTCGCCTTGCCGTCGATCAGCAAGCGCACCTGGTTGTTCGCCAGACACGGCATGCGGCCCAGCTTGGGCATGGCTCGCAACGCCGCATAAGACTCGGAGTTTCGCGCGGCCAACGCTTCATCGACCCAGGGTCGCCAGTTCAGGTCGGCCATCGCCACGTGCATTTCCCGGTTGGCCTGGCGCCTCGCCTGGATGTAGGCGTCGAAGGTGCGGCTGCCGAAGATCAGATACGGGATCAAGGTGAAGTAGGGGATAAACAGCAGCGATAAGGCCCAGGCGATTGCGCCCTGGGCCGTGCGTACGGTGAGCACCGCATGCATGGCGGCAATGCCACCGAGCAAGTGCAGGGCACCGATGAGGTAACCGAAGAAGTAGGGGCTGTGGTAATCCATACACATCCTGCTGTCCAAAGGCACTGCCTCTAACAGAGCATGTTCCACACTCAACTTGCAACCGAAAGGGCAAATTGACGTCTAAGCTGTGTTCCAGCTTGGGGCTGGAGTTTCGAGGAGTCATTACATGAAAAGTCGTCTGCCGATGCTGGCATTGGTCCTGGGTGTGTCGAGCCCGATGGTGCATGCGCAAATGTTGCAACCAGGGTTATGGGAGCTGACCACCAGCAACATGCAGGTCGATGGCAAGGCACTACCAGACATGGGCTTCATGCTTGGCCAGTTGAAGAACTTGCCGCCTGAACAACGGGCGATGATCGAAGGGGGTCTGGCCAAGCAGGGCATCAACGTCGCCGGCGAAGGTGTGCGCTCGTGCTTGACCCCGGAGCAGGTCAAGACCAACGACATTCCGCTGCAAGATCCGAAGTCGGGCTGCACCCAGAAGATTACCGAGCGCAGCGGTAATGTCTGGAAGTTCACCTTCAGTTGCCCGAAAGCCCAGGGTGCCGGGCAGGCTACTTTTGTCAGTGACCGCGAGTTTCTCACCCAGGTCAGTGGCACCTTCAATGCTTCCGGGGTTCAGCAGCAGGGCAGCATGAACACCCGCGCGGTGTGGTTGGGCAGTGACTGTGGCACGGTCAAACCACGCACCTGAAATGCGTTGAGCCTTACCAGCGCCACTGGCTGTGCGCGACAGCGTCGTGGGCATGCAGGCTTTCTGCATGTTCCACGCGCAGGCTAAATCCGCTTGCCCAAGGCAGGCGCTGCAACGCCAGGTGCAGGCGTCGGGCGGCATCCTCACAGAACATCAGGTTCTGGCCGTTGGCCAAGGCAAAGGCCTGTTCGTCTGCACGCTTCACCGCCGTCTGCACCGCGGTACCCAGAGCCGCCTCCGCGTGATCGATCAGAGCAGTCAGCGGCAGTTCACGGGTTCCCTGCTTCAGTCGTAGTTGTAATTGCGCCACGCTGCGTTGGCTGTGCGGCGTCGCTACCACACCTTCGGCACTACCCAGCCAGCTGAGAATCGACTCATGGCTGAGGGCGCGATTGCCGAAGTCGGAGATAAATTGCTGCTGAATCAACTGCCTGGCCAAAGCCGCCGAGCAAGGGCAGGTGGAGGAGTAATCCACATTCACTTTTAGTTCCACGTGGAACATTTCATCTTTCAACTGCGCAGACAGGGTGATCGGATAGGCCTTCCATCCGCTTAATGGGCTGATCAATGCCGGGCGCTTGATCATGTAGTCGAAGCGCAAATCCAAATAAGCGGCCGCCGATAAACCCGTGTGGCTCTCAAGAAAGTTCAGCAATACCTGGTGTAGCAACTGAGGCGTCAGAGGCTGCTGTTCGAATGTCTCCAGCGCCAGGTACAGGCGCGACATGTGGATACCGCGTGCGCTGCCATCGTCGAGGCTGACACCTGCGTCGGCAGTTGCGCGCAGCGTGCGGCCATCGAGCAACACCGGCAAAGCGATGTTGCACATGCCGACCCAGTCCAGGGGCAGTGATGAACGATTGGCTTGCGCGGCAATATCGGGAAGCGTGAAGGCAGTCATGGGCAACTCGTCATGGGCAGGAAAGAGCAATTACTGGCAGCCGCTCAGGCGATTGCAGCGCACGTTGAAGCGCTGACCGCTGGAGCTAGATACTCGATTGAGTGTGGTCCAGCCGACTTTGCGGCTATAGCCCACCCAGGTTTCACCGTCGCTGGCCAATCCGGTGTAGAACGTCAGCTGCCCATAGCGGCTGTTGGTTTGTGCCCACAGCCGCTTTCCTTGCGCTTCGTAACCGCGCAGGTAGGTTGTGCTGCCATCGGTGCGCACGCTGTAGTAGTTGCCTTGCGCATCAGCGCAGGCCAGCAAAGTGGCGCTACGCGTACACAACGCCAAGCCCTTGCTTAGCGGCACGGCTTGCGCGCAAACGGGCAGGCTCAGCAGCAATCCTGCAAGGGCAAACAAGCACAGCATCTTCATTGCTTAGCGTCCTTTCAGAGGCCTTTTCGGTAGCAGTCAGGTTAAGCAGCTTGGCGAGATTGTATTGTTATAATATAACATTTCGCAATGCATCATTCGAATGCACCCGCCCTGATGAGGATCTGACCATGCCCAACCGCCTTCCTGTCACCGTGCTTTCCGGCTTTCTGGGTGCCGGCAAAAGCACCTTGCTCAACCATGTGCTGCGCAACCGCGAGAATCTGCGCGTCGCGGTGATCGTCAATGACATGAGCGAAATCAACATCGACGCCAGCGAGGTGCAGCGCAACGTCAGCCTCAATCGCGCTGAAGAGAAGCTGGTGGAAATGAGCAACGGCTGCATCTGCTGCACCCTGCGTGAAGACCTGCTGGAAGAAGTGAGCCGCTTGGCTCAGGAGGGGCGTTTCGATTACCTGTTGATCGAATCCACCGGCATTTCCGAACCGTTGCCGGTTGCCGAGACTTTCACCTTCCGCGATGAACAGGGCCGCAGCCTGGCCGACCAGGCGCGACTGGATACCATGGTCACGGTGGTCGACGGCTTGAATTTCCTGCGCGATTATCAGGCAGCGCAGAGCCTGGCCAGCCATGGTGAGACCCTCGGTGAAGGTGACGAACGTTCCATCAGTGACCTGCTGATTGAACAAGTGGAGTTTGCCGATGTGATTCTGCTCAGCAAGATCGACCTGATCAGCAGCCATGAGCGCGATGAGCTCAGTGCCATTTTGCGCAGCCTCAATGCCACTGCGCAGATTGTGCCGATGGTCATGGGCCAGGTGCCGTTGGCAGCGATCCTCAACACCGGCTTATTTGATTTCGAGCGTGCGGCCCAGGCACCAGGCTGGTTGCAGGAACTGCGGGGTGAGCATGTACCGGAGACCGAGGAGTACGGCATCGCTGCCAGCACCTGGCAAGCGCGTCGGCCGCTGCATCCACAGCGTTTTTTCGACTTTATCAACGGGCCTTGGGACAACGGCCGGCTGCTGCGCTCCAAAGGCTTCTTCTGGCTGGCCAGCAAGTATCAGGATGCGGGGAGCTGGTCGCAGGCTGGCGGCATGATGCGTTATGGCTTTGCTGGCGGCTGGTGGCGCTTTGTTCCACGCGAGCATTGGCCGCAAGATGAAGTCAGCACGGCGGCAATCCTGAAGCACTGGACGGCCGAATGCGGTGACTGCCGTCAGGAACTGGTGTTCATTGGTCAGAACATCGACTTCAACCGGCTCACGGCTGAACTGGACGCTTGCTTGCTCAGTGATGCCGAAATGGCCGAAGGCGTCGAACGCTGGCGCCAGTTGCCTGATCCGTTCGGCCCTTGGTACGACGAGGAAGCGGCTTGATGTTCAAGCCTTGACGGCACGACCTGATATCAAGGCATAGTGAGGAAAATTCCGAGCGCCTACCGTCTTATGCTGCAGAACATCCCCACCCACGTCATTGCTGGCCCTTTAGGGGCTGGCAAGACCAGCCTGATCCGTCAGTTGCTGGCGCAACGGCCAGCCAATGAACGTTGGGCGGTACTCATCAACGAATTTGGCCAGATTGGTCTGGATGCGGCGCTGCTCAGCACCGATGACCAGGGCATTGCCATGGGGGAGGTGGCGGGTGGCTGCCTGTGTTGCGTCAACGGCGCGCCTTTTCAGGTCGGGCTGGGCCGTTTGCTGCGCAAAGCCAAACCCCATCGGTTGTTTATCGAACCTTCAGGCCTGGGGCATCCACAGCAATTGCTGGATCAACTTCGGCAGCCGCCTTGGCGTGGTGTGTTGAATGTGCAGCCCGCGGTCATGGTGCTGGATGCCCAGCAACTGGCAGGGCGTGTCGCGCTGCCTGAGGCGCAGCAGCAGGCGTTGGCCAGTGCGGGCTTGCTGGTGCTGAACAAGTCCCAGGGACTGGATGAGCACCAGCGTCTGTGGATAAGTTCACAACTGCCTGCGCAACCGCAGTTCTGGACCGAGCAAGGGCAATTACCGCTATCGAAATTGCCAGTGCTGGAACAACAGCATGAGCTCGACGGCGCTGTGGATAAGCTGTCTTTGCCCAACGATTCCGGGCCTGCCGCGGCCCTGTGGATAAATCCTCACGAACCCCTCTGCAGTGTTCAAGAGGCTGCAGATGGGTGGAGTATCGGTTGGCGTTGGCATCCACAGCAGATGTTCGAACCGTCACGCATCGAGCAGTTTTTGCGTGCGTTCGACTGGCGTCGGGCCAAATTAGTTATCCACAGCCCGCACGGTTGGCAGTCGATCAACGCAGTGGAAGGGCAGGAAAGTCTTCACTGGCAGCCCAGCGCATGGCGCCGTGATTCGCGTATCGAACTGATATTTAGCGCCGCCCAGGACCGCGCGCAGCTGAATCACGCCATGCAGGCGTGCCGACTCTAGTTGCGCCAGCGGTTATGGTCCTGACGCCACTGATTCATTTCGACGACATTGTCGGCATGTTGAACAGTTTTAATCTCGAACGGGTAGGGCGCCAGCTCGATCTGCATGCTGTGGGCACCGAACTGGGTGACGGTGCCGGGGTGGCGCTGCTCCCCGGTGACGGTAAATTCGAAGTTATACACACGCGCCAGACGCTTGCGGCCTTGGGCGTCTCGGACAAAGCCGATACGCTTGAGCGCGACGTTGCCATCGAGCAATTCCAGATCGAGTTTTGCACAGTGCTGTTTGACCCGCTCCAGGGCCTTTTCGCGCAAGCCATGGTTATGCCACAGCCAGGCGCCAGCCGTGGCCAGCAGCATCAGCACGGAGAGATTACCCAGGGTCAACATTTGCAAATGCTCCAACAAAGTATGCCCAGCTTAACTGCCTCCCCGGTCTGTCGTACAGGAGGCTTTTAGCGCCATACTGCGTCCTTGTTATTCATTCCTTTGCTTTGGAAGCCTTGCATGAAACGTACACCGCATCTGCTCGCCATCCAGTCTCACGTCGTTTTTGGCCATGCCGGTAATGGCGCGGCAGTGTTTCCGATGCAGAGGGTGGGGGTGAATGTCTGGGCGTTGAACACCGTGCAATTCTCCAATCACACTCAGTATGGCCAGTGGACGGGAGAAGTGCTTGCTCCAGCGCAAATTCCTGCGCTGGTCGAGGGCATTGCGGCGATCGGCGAACTGGGTAACTGCGACGCGGTGTTGTCGGGTTACCTGGGCAGCGCCGAACAGGGCCGCGCGATTCTCAGTGGTGTGGCGCGAATCAAGGCCGCCAATCCCAAGGCCCTGTACCTGTGCGATCCGGTGATGGGGCACCCGGAAAAGGGCTGCATCGTACCGGCCGAAGTCAGCACCTTTCTGCTTGAAGAGGCGGTTGCCGTTGCTGATGTGCTGTGCCCGAACCAGTTGGAACTGGATACCTTCTGTGACCGTCGACCGCAGTCTCTGGAAGATTGTGTGTTGATGGCGCGTAGCCTGCTGGAACGGGGACCGAAAGCGGTGCTGGTCAAACACCTGGCCTACCCGGGACGTGGCGCAGAGGACTTTGAAATGCTGCTGGTAACGGCAGAGGGCAGCTGGCATCTGCGCCGGCCTTTGCTGGCCTTCCCGCGTCAGCCCGTGGGTGTCGGTGACCTCACCTCAGGGCTGTTCCTGGCGCGCCTGCTGCTGGGTGATAGCTGCCTGGCCGCGTTCGAGTTTGCCGCCGCCGCAGTGCATGAGGTGTTGCTTGAGACCCAGGCCTGCGCCAGTTACGAACTTGAACTGGTGCGGGCCCAGGACCGCATCGTGCATCCACGGGTGCGCTTTGAGGCGCGCCGTCTGAACGATTAAAGCGTGTCGCCTTTGAGCTCCTGGTAGCGCTTCTCCAGCTCCTGGCGGATCAACCGGCGCTGTTTACCTTGCAGGAAACGGCGCTTTTCTTCGCTGGTTTCGGGCTGGCGCGGCGGTACTGCCACTGGCTTACGGTCGTCATCGACGGCCACCATGGTGAAAAAGCAGCTGTTGCTGTGGCGTACCGAACGTTCGCGAATGTTTTCGGTGACCACCTTGATACCAACTTCCATCGAGGTGTTGCCGGTGTAGTTGACCGAGGCCAGGAAGGTCACCAGCTCACCGACATGCACCGGCTCGCGAAAGACCACCTGGTCTACCGACAGGGTGACTACATAGCGCCCGGCATAGCGGCTGGCGCAAGCGTAGGCGACTTCATCCAGGTATTTAAGCAGCGTGCCGCCATGAACATTGCCAGAAAAGTTGGCCATGTCCGGAGTCATCAGGACGGTCATCGACAGCTGGGCGTTTCCAGGTTCCATAGTGTGCTCACGGTGAGGTTGCGCTGAGGCGGGGTGGCGACTGGTTTTCACGCTTCTTTCCCCTATTACGATTCCCATCTAAAGACGGGACGCTGACAGCGGCCTTGCCGTCACGCTGTTTGTGCCATTTACGGCGTTGATCTGGTCGATCTGTTTCCACTTATTGCATCGGCTTTTCACCTCAGGCGGCAGTGTTAACCTGAAGAAGCCCATGCAAGGTGGGGATCTCTACATTAAAAGCACTATGTAGCCGCAACTCAACCCGTCAATTCCGGGGCTTAAGTAGCGGTTTGTCCTTGGTCTTAAGGTAAGGAGTACCACGCCGTGCATGCCATCAGCTTTATCCAGGACTTGGCAGTGATCATGCTGGTTGCGGGTGTGGTCACTATTCTTTTTCATCGCTTCAAGCAACCGGTCGTGCTCGGCTACATCGTCGCCGGCTTCATCATCGGCCCACACACCCCGCCGTTTGGCCTGATTCACGACGAAGTCACCATCAAGACCCTTGCCGAGCTAGGGGTGATCTTTCTGATGTTCTGCCTGGGCCTGGAGTTCAGCCTGCGCAAGTTGTTCAAGGTCGGGGCGACTGCGTTTATCGCGGCGTTCCTGGAAATCGTGCTGATGATCTGGATCGGCTTCGAGATCGGCCGCTGGTTTGGATGGAGCACCATGGACTCGTTGTTCCTCGGTGCGATTCTGGCGATTTCCTCGACCACCATCATCGTCAAGGCGCTCAATGACTTGAAGATGAAGAACGAACGCTTTGCCCAGCTGATCTTTGGTGTGCTGATCGTCGAGGATATCCTAGGCATCGGCATCATCGCCTTGCTCTCCGGAATAGCCGTCAGTGGTTCGGTGAGTTCCGGTGAGGTGTTCTCCACGGTCGGCAAGCTGTCGTTGTTCATGATCGTGGCGCTGGTCATTGGCATTTTGCTGGTGCCGCGGTTGCTGGCCTATGTGGCACGTTTCGAAAGCAACGAAATGCTGCTGATCACGGTACTGGGCCTGTGCTTCGGCTTTTGCTTGCTGGTGGTCAAACT
This sequence comes from Pseudomonas sp. NUPR-002, assembly GCF_056322725.1. Lineage (NCBI taxonomy): Bacteria > Pseudomonadati > Pseudomonadota > Gammaproteobacteria > Pseudomonadales > Pseudomonadaceae > Pseudomonas > Pseudomonas sp. NUPR-002. Next base: position 6,239,900 of record NZ_CM150476.1, on the reverse strand, counting down.
CGAATACAGCATGGTGCTCGGCGCGTTCCTGATCGGTGCGATCATGGCCGAATCCCGCCAGCTGCTGAAAATTGAACGCTTGATCGAGCCGGTTCGCGACCTGTTCAGCGCTATCTTCTTTGTCGCCATTGGCATGATGATCGACCCTATGGTGCTGGTCGAATACGCCTGGCCAATTGTGGTCATCACCGTGGCAGTGGTGTTGGGCAAGATGCTGTCCTGCGGCATGGGGGCATTCATCGCCGGCAACGACGGGCGCACCTCGTTGCGCGTAGGCATGGGGCTGTCTCAAATCGGCGAGTTCTCGTTCATCATCGCCGCCTTGGGCATGACCCTGCAGGTAACCAGCGACTTCCTCTATCCGGTTGCGGTGGCTGTTTCGGCGATTACCACGCTGCTCACGCCTTACCTGATTCGTGGCGCCGACCCCTTGTCGCTCAAGCTTGCCAAGGTGGTGCCACGGCGTTTGGCACGGGTGCTGTCGTTGTATGGCGAGTGGTTGCGCAGCATTCAGCCACACGGGGAGGGGGCGCTACTGGCGTCGATGATCCGGCGCATTTTGCTGCAAGTGGGGGTGAACCTGGCGTTGGTGGTGGCGATCTTCTTCAGTGGCGGCTATTTCGCGGTGCGTATTGGTGAATACCTGGGCGAGTGGGTCAGCGATGTCGGCCAGCAGAAAGCATTGATCTGGGGCGCTGCGTTGCTGCTTTCGCTGCCGTTCCTGATTGCCGCGTACCGCAAGCTCAAAGCGCTGTCGATGTTGCTGGCAGAGATGGGCGTCAAACCGGAAATGGCCGGTCGTCATACCCAGCGAGTGCGTCGGGTGATCGCCGAGGTGATTCCGCTATTGTCGCTGCTGGTGATTTTTCTGCTGCTGTCGGCATTGTCGGCGAGCATTCTGCCCACCAATGAGTTGCTGATCTTGATCGTAGTGGTGGCGGCGGGAGTGGTTGCAGTGCTGTGGCGCTGGTTCATCCGCGTGCATACGCGCATGCAGATCGCGCTGTTGGAGACGCTGGATAATCATCAGGAGCATCACCGCTGACGCAGTGATTAAAGACGCTTCCCGCGCGGGACGATTCGTATGTCCGAGGGGATGGAGCGGTAGCGAAATCGCCACGCACAGGAAGGCATGGCGATTTTACGAACATTAATGGCTAAGAGCCATTAATTTGTGCGGATATTTCTCATTCAGCTTTCCAGCCAGACATCTCGGGCCCAGTGCCAGACCGATTCCCAGCTTTCCTCGGTGACGATTTCTTCCTCGCCAGACCACAGCACAACGGTGCCGTCTTCTTCGACGCAGTAGTAATCGTCGCCATCCTGGCAAATCGGGATCAGGTCGCGTGGCACACCCGCATCCCAGGCGTTTGCCGCGACCTCTGGCAGGTAAGTGTGCGACTGCGGATCGGTGACGGTGACCGGCTCCAGGCTGCCATAGACCACGTCGCTGACCGTCAGCAAGAACTCCTTGAAGACGAATGGAATGTTGATGAACAACTCTTCTTCGATTTCGACCAGTTGGTCTTCGTCCGGTAACTCAAGCGGCACGGGCACCGGCTCGTTGGCTTCTCGGAGCTGTTCGATGACTTCTTCCACGGTTCTATCCTCTAACCTTTACGACACGCTGCGCGTTATACCCTAGTAGCCTGCTGCGCTAAAAGCAAAACCCCGGGACGAGCCCGGGGTTTTTTGTGCAATGCCTTAAGATCAGCCGTTCTGGCGGATCCCGGCGACCAGCCAAGGCTGGTTTTCGCCCTGGGCGCGTTCCATGTTCCAGCTTTCGCTGAACACTTCGCCCTGGTCGAAGCGCGAGGTCTTCGATACACCGCTGAAGGTCAGGGTGGCGATGGTCTTGTCGGCGCGGTCATCGACGCCTTCAAGTTGCACGTCCAGGTTGTCGATGTAGGTGGACTGGAAGCCATCACCCAGATCAGCACGCTCCTGCTTGAGGAATTGCAGCATCTGCGGGGTGACGAATTCAGCGATCTTGTCCATTTCGTTGGCGTCCCAGTGCTGCTGCAGCGTCTGGAAGTGGTTACGGGCAGCGGCCAGGAAGTTCTGTTCGTTGAACCAGGCTGGAGCGTTGATCACCGGACGAGCGGCAGCAGCAGGTGCAGCGGAACCACCGAAGATCGACGGCTGGGCAGCAGGCTGGTGTGCTTCACGCTGGAACGGCGCGTGGCCGGCGGCGGCCATTTGTGGCTGCTGCTTGCGGCGACGGGCGGCGATGAAGCGGAACACCAGGAAGGCGATCAGCGCCATGATCAGGATGTCGAAGATCTGCATGCCATCGAAGCCATCGCCCATGAACATCGAGGCCAGCAGGCCACCGGCGGCGATACCGGCCAGAGGGCCGAGCCATTTCGAAGCGCCGCTGGCGGCTGCAGGTGCGCGACCTGGAGCGGTTGGCGAGGCAGCCGGAGTGGCGGGGGTAGCCTGGCGAGTCTGGTGGATTGGCGCGGCGCCCGAGCTTTTGCCGCCGCCCATGCGTTTAGCGGCACTGGCGTCGAGGCTCATCGTCAGACCGATGCACAGCGCCAGGGCGATGCTGAGAAAACGTTGCATAGAAGGGTATTCCCGTTTTGTGGATTGCACGCGCGTCATGTTGCACAGGTTGTAGGACACATGACCAGCGCCAAGATGTTTCCATCTTTATCTGTAGGAGCGGGCTTGCCCCGCGATGAAATGACATCGCGGGGCAAGCCCGCTCCTACAGACGCCGTCTACAGCGCTTCGAGCTTGGCATAGCCAAGCATCAGCCATTTGCTGCCTTCGGCAAAGTTGACCTGCACCCGCGCCTGGGCACCGGAGCCCTCGAAGTTGAGGATCACGCCTTCGCCAAACACCGCGTGCTGTACACGCTGGCCGAGGTTGAACGCGGTTTGCGGAATGTTTGCGTTGGCAAACAGGCTGCTGGTGTTTTGCTGCTGGCCAGAGCCGAACGGACGGCTGACGCTGTTGGACAAGCGGACTTCCTGAATCAGCCCCGCCGGAATCTCGCGTACGAATCGTGAAACCTTGTTGTAGGTTTCACTGCCATACAGGCGTCGGGTTTCGGCGTAGGTCATCACCAACTGCTGCATCGCCCGAGTGATGCCGACGTAGGCCAGCCTGCGCTCTTCCGCCAGGCGGCCCGGCTCTTCCAGGCTCATTTTGTGCGGGAACAGCCCTTCTTCCATGCCGACCAGGAACACATGGGGGAATTCCAGGCCTTTGGCGCTGTGCAGGGTCATCAGCTGGATGCTGTCTTCATGCTCGTCGGCCTGGGCATCACCGGCTTCCAGTGACGCATGGCCGAGGAACGCGGCCAGTGGAGACAGTTCGGCATCTTCTTCGCTGGATTCGAAGTTGCGCGCGGCGCTGACCAGTTCCTCAAGGTTTTCTACCCGCGCCTGACCCTTCTCACCTTTTTCTTCCTGGTGATAGATGATCAACCCGGACTGCTCGATGACGGTTTGGGTCATCAGATGCAGAGGCATGTCCATGACTTTCGCGGCGAGGTTTTCGATCAGCTCGATAAACGCTGCCAGGGCGCTGGCGGCACGGCCCTTGAGGGCCTTGTTGGCGATCAGCAGGCTCATCGATTCCCACATCGACACTTCGGCGTGTCGCGCGTGATCGCGGATGGCTTCGACGGTTTTCTCGCCAATGCCACGCGGAGGGACGTTGATGACCCGCTCCAGCGCCGCGTCATTACCGCGACCTTCAAGCAGGCGCAGGTAGGCCATGGCATTTTTGATTTCTGCCCGTTCGAAGAAGCGCTGGCCGCCATAGATGCGGTAGGGAATGCGTTCGCGCAGCAAGGCTTCTTCCAGCACTCGCGATTGGGCGTTGGAACGGTACAGGATGGCAATGTCGCTGCGTGCCAGGCCGGTTTTCAGCACGCTTTCGATGGTTTCCACCACGTAGCGCGCTTCATCGTGCTCGTTGAACGCGGCGTACAGGCTCAGCGGCTCACCGTCGCCGCCGTCGGTCCATAGCTCCTTGCCGAGGCGATCGCTGTTGTTGGCGATCAAGGCGTTGGCCGCTTTGAGGATGCCGGCGGTGGAGCGATAGTTCTGCTCCAGACGAATCATTTCGGCGTCGGGGAAGTCGGCGCTGTACTGGTGGATGTTCTCGATCTTGGCGCCGCGCCAGCCGTAAATCGACTGGTCGTCATCGCCGACCACCATCAGGCTGTCGCCGCCTTTGCACAGCAGGCGCAACCAGGCGTACTGCACGGCGTTGGTATCCTGGAATTCGTCTACCAGTACATGGCGGAAACGCCGTTGGTAGTGTTCCAGCAGGCCCGGGTGATCACGCCACAGGTCCAGGGCGCGCAACAGCAGTTCGGAGAAGTCGATGACCCCGGCGCGCTGACAGGCTGCCTCGTAAGCTTCATAGATGCTGCGCATGGTGCCCAGGTACAGGTCACCGCTGGCCTGGATATGTTGCGGGCGCAGTCCTTCGTCTTTCTGCCCATTGATGAACCATTGCGCCTGGCGCGCGGGCCAGCGTTGTTCATCGAGGCCTAGCTCGCGGATTACCCGCTTGACCAGGCGTTGCTGGTCATCGCTGTCGAGAATCTGGAAATTCTGGTTCAGCCCGGCTTCTTGCCAGTGCGCACGCAACAGGCGGTGAGCCAGGCCGTGGAAGGTACCCACCCACATCCCCGCTGGGTTGATGCCCATCAGTTGCTCGATACGCTGGCGCATTTCGGCGGCAGCCTTGTTGGTGAAGGTCACCGACAGGATCGAGTGCGGCGAGGCCTGTTCGACCTGGATCAACCAGGCGATACGGTGCACAAGCACGCGGGTTTTGCCGGAGCCAGCACCAGCCAGGACCAACTGACGACCGACGGGGGCCGCTACGGCCTGGCGTTGGGCGTCGTTGAGGGAGTTCAACAGGAGAGAGAGATCATCGCGCATCCGGCCATTTTAGGGGCGCAATCAACCCTTGGGCAAACATACAGTAGAAAAAGTTAAGCCCCACGACCACCCGGTCACCGTGCCGCAGCCCAAGGCCTGCGCGCTTGAGCGCTTTTCGTCGGAAATCCGCTAGCAGAATTAATGATCCAGAGCAGTTTGGCGCAGGCCTTTGCTTGTGTATGCTCCGTGCACGTTTAGGGCTAACCATTACAAGAACACTGCCTATGACCACTGGTGTGAGCTCCGTTGGCGTTCCATTGCAGACGCGCGGGGGTATCCGTAAGCAATTCGCGACGCAACTGGCGGTAGAGCGTACCCGCTTGCTCTATCAAGGCTCGTTGCTGCCCACCTTATTCATGCTGCTCACCGGTTTGGTCTGTGCCTGGTTGCTGTGGAGCCCGGCGCGCTACCTGCAAGTCAGTGTCTGGGTGGTGTGGTTGATGGCGCTGGTGGCCCTGCGGGTTATTCAGGTTGCTGCTTTTGATTCGGCCATGCCCGAACGCCAGGCCAAGCCGACCTGGTGGCGAATGTTTCTATTAGGCTCGGCGTTCAGTGGCCTGACCCTGGCCAGTGCAGCGATTGCCTTGGTCCCTGTGGACAACTTCACCCAGCAAGCGTGGGTATTCGGCTTGCTTGGGGTGGCGACCCTGTCTGCCAGCATCGCCTATGCCGTCAGCCTGCCTGCGTTCCTCAGTTTTACCCTACCGTGCCTGCTACCCCCTATCGCCTTTCTGTTCTGGACGGGCGACGAGCAGCAACAGGGGTGGGGCTGGCTCGGGCTGATTCTGCTGGGCGCTTTGCTGGTGGTGGCATGGCAGGTCAACCGACTGATCGAGGCAGGCTTGCTCAAACGCTTTCAGAATCAGGCGCTGATCGAACACCTGCAGGCTGCACAGCGGCGCAGCGAACGCCTCAACCAGGCGCTGGCCGGCGAAGTTGAGCAGCGGCGACTTATAGAAGAACAGCTGCGAGAGGCCCAGGCCGGCCTTGAGTCACGGGTCGAAGAGCGCGGGCGGGCGCTGGACCACGCCAATCACGCCCTCAGTGCAAGCGAGCAACGCCTGGCGTTGGCTCTGCAAGCCAGTGAGCTGGGGATGTGGGATTGGAACCTGGAGACGGATGAAATTCACCACACCCAGCTGCACACCCTGTTCGGCCTTGAGCAGACCCAGGTACGTAGCGTGCGCAATGACCTCAAGCCTCGGTTGCACCCGGATGATCTGCCGGTGTTGCGGCGCACCCTGGTCGAGCACCTTAAAGGGCGCAGCGAGGATTATCGGGTTGAGTACCGTGTGCGCCACAACCAGGGACACTGGTGCTGGGTCGAAGACCGCGGGCGGGCCGTGGAGCACGATGCCAGCGGCAAGGTAGTGCGCATGCTCGGTACGCGTCGCGATGTTTCTGCCCAGAAGGCCTATGAAGAACAGCAACGGTTGGCAGCGACCGTGTTCGAAGCCGCCAGCGAGGGCATTGCCATTCTCAGCCCGGACTTCGAACTGCTGGCCGTCAATCAGGCGTACTGCGAAGTCACCGGTTACTGCCGCGAAGAATTACTGGGGCGTGATGCCCTGGAGCTGCCTTGCAGCCGGGATGCCCGGCGGCACAGCATGGCCATTGACCAGGCACTGGACCAGCAGGGGCGCTGGCAGGGCGAACTGGTTGAAGCGCGCAAGAATGGAGAGCTGTACCCGCAATGGCTACAGCTCAATGGTGTACGGGATGCGCGAGGCAACATCAGCAATATCGTCGGCTTTTTCACCGACTTGTCGGCACGTCGGGAGTCGGAAGAGCGTTTACGCTACCTGGCACATTATGACGAACTCACCGGGCTGGCCAACCGTGCACTGTTTCGCCTGCGCCTGCATGAGGCCGGGCAGCGAGTACGGCTTAATGGCCGCAGCCTGGCATTGCTGCACATCGATCTAGACCGCTTCAAGCTACTCAATGAAAGCCTGGGCCATGAACTGGCGGATGAGTTGCTCAAGAAAATGGCCCAGCGTATCGCCAGCGCGCTGCCTGAAGCTGACACTGTCGCGCGCCTGTCCGGTGACGAGTTTGCCGTGCTGTTCGACGGTTACAACAACCTCTCCAGCCTGGTACGGGTGACCACACGCCTGCTCGACAAACTGCGCGTGCCGCAGCGCCTGGGTGGCCATGAAGTGGTGATCAGTGCCTCGGTGGGCATCAGTGTGTTGTCCGATGCCACGTTCGATCTCAATGCCTTGGTCAGCCAGGCCGATATGGCCAAGCAACACGCCAAGCACTTGGGCGGTGACAGCTTCCAGTTTTATACCGAGAGCCTGCGGGCAAGCACGCTCGAGCGCCTGCAACTGGAAAATCATTTACGCAAAGCCATCGAAGAGCGCCAGTTGCTGGTGTATTACCAGCCCAAGTTGTGCCTGCGCCATGGTCAGTTGTTGGCCGCTGAAGCGTTGGTGCGCTGGCAGCATCCGGAGTGGGGCATGGTGCCGCCGGGTGAGTTCATTGGCCTGGCCGAAGAAACCGGGTTGATCGCACCGATTGGTGAATTTGTCCTGCGCCAGGCCTGCTGGCAGGCCTGTGAATGGCAGCGGCAAGGGCTGGCGCCGATCCGTGTTTCGGTGAACCTGTCGGTGTATCAGCTGCGTCAAGGCAAGCTGGTCAGCCTGGTGCGCCAGGTGCTGGAGGAAAGTGGCCTGGCGCCGCACCTGTTGGAACTGGAACTGACCGAGAGCCAGTTACTCGACAGTGTCGAGCACATCATCACCACCTTTGAGCAACTGCATGAACTGGGGGTCAAGCTGGCGATTGATGATTTTGGTACGGGCTATTCATCACTCAGCTACCTCAAGCGCTTCCCGGTGGACTACGTGAAAATCGATCAGGCCTTTGTTCGTGGCCTGCATGAAGGCAGTGAAGATGCCGCGATTACCCGGGCGATCATCGCCATGGCCAAGAGCCTGGAGCTGAAAGTCGTGGCCGAAGGTGTGGAAACCCAGGAGCAACTGGCACTGCTGCGCGAGCAGGGGTGTGATGAAGTGCAGGGTTACTTGATCAGCAAGCCGGTGGATGCCACTGCCTTCGGCAATCTGCTGGCATCCAGCATGACCCGCTTCTGCGGGTAGCAGGCCGTGTACGGGCACAGGCCTGCCAGTGCAAACATCAGTCGGGTTTGACGACTTCAAAGAGGGTGGCAATTTCCGCACGCTCATGGAGTATTCTCACATGAACAAGTTTGGGTTGATTGCCTGGGATGTCGATTACTTCGAAACAGACCTCTTTATCGGTCTTCACTTGGATGAACGTGCCTGCCTCTTGCTCGAGTTTGAGATCTAGAGGTTCGCTACCGTCTCTTCTGAGTTTCCTGCCTTTCACCAGTGTCGGCTTAATGCCTGGGTGGGCGACAGTAACGGTGCCACGCACCGTGACGCGCATATCGTCGCTGCCTGATATCGGGTCTACTTGATAACGCCAGTCCTTGGTCTCGATCGTCATAACGTAATGCCTCAATTGTGTGTCGCAACACAGGTTGCAGGCTCACCAGTGGAGCTGAACGGCCTTCAACCGTTGCGGATACTCCCTTGGCGAGCTGGCAGACCGTACGCGAGCGCAGGCCTGCCAGTGCAGGGTCACTTGGTAATGATGACTTCTGTGACGGTGGTCAGCAGCTTGCCTTCATGAAAGATGTTCACCCAGGGGATATTGCTGTGATCGCCGAGCATCTCGAAGCAGGCTTCTTGATCGGTGATCACCTGAACGGTGAGGCCTGACTCCTGCTCAAGCTTGAGCTCCAGATTCAGGGCAAAGGATTTGTCCTGAATTCTGGCCTTCTCCAGTGTCGCCTTGATGCCTGGATTGGCGACAGTGACGGTGCCGCGCACCTTGAAGCTGTTGCCATCGACGCCTGGCATCAGATTATGGTGAATACGCCAGTCCTTGGATGAGATCATCATGTCTTGTTTCCTCGATAGTGGGTCGCAACACAGGTTGCAGCCCCATCTTGTTGTTACCGAGGTTGGCAGTGGAGTTGGAAAACCTTCAGCCGTGCCACATGCTCCCTTGGCGTCCCAGCAGGCTATGAGCCTGGTCGGGCCCGTTGGAGCCCGCAGGGTAGGGCTTGGGCGCCTGAAAGTACTCTTGCCAGCCGGTGAGGATCGGGTCGATCCAGGCCCACGCCGCTTCCACCTCGTCACGGCGCATAAACAGCGTCGAGTCGCCGTCGAGGACATCCAGCAACAGGCGCTCGTAAGCGTCCCAGCGGCGCGTCTGGCCAAACACTTGGGCAAGGTTCAGGTTCAGTTCCACCGGCTCCAGACGCATGCCTTTGCCGGGGGACTTGGTCATCATCTGCAGGCTGATGCGCTCGTCGGGCTGTAGCTGAATCAGCAGCTGGTTGGCCTGGTCGCCGTCGAACAGGCGATGGGGAACGGGCTTGAACTGAATGACGATTTGCGACGTGCGCTTGGCCAGACGCTTGCCGGTGCGCAGGTAGAACGGCACGCCGGCCCAGCGCCAGTTGTCGATGTGTGCTTCTACGGCGACGAAGGTTTCAGTATCGCTGTCGTTGTCGACATCTTTCTCGAAGTAGTACGCAGGAACTTCCTGGCCGCCGATCTTGCCCGCGCTGTATTGCCCGCGCACAGTTTTGTCCTGCACATCCTGGCCGCAAATGGGTTTGAGCGCCTTGAGGATTTTTACCTTTTCATCGCGCACCGCTTCGGCCTCGAACTGCGCGGGTGGCTCCATGGCGACCAGGCAGAGCAGTTGCAGCAAGTGGTTCTGCAGCATGTCGCGGGTAGCACCTGCACGATCGTAGTAGGCACCACGGTTTTCCACGCCCAGGGTTTCGCAAACGCTGATTTGCACGTGCTCGACCTGACTGTTACGCCACACCGGCTCCAGCAGGGCATTGGCAAAGCGCAGGGCCATGAGGTTCTGCACGGTCTCCTTGCCGAGGTAGTGATCGATGCGAAACACCTGCGACTCGTCGAATACCGCACCGATCGCCTGGTTGATTGCAGTGGCAGAGTCCAGCGAATGGCCAATCGGCTTTTCCAGGACGATACGCGCTTCGCTGTCAGCCAGACCGGCCACTTTCAGGTGGTTGGCGATCGGCACGAAGAGGTTCGGCGCGGTCGCCAGGTAGTACACCCGTGTCAAACCACCGGCTTCCCCGAGATAGCGTGCCAGGCGCCCGAAGTCGGCGCTTTGCGCGGCATCCATGGAGAAGTAGTCCAAGCGGGCAGAGAAGCGCGCCCAGACGTCTTCGTCGAAGTCGTTGCGGGCAATCTGGGCGCGGCAACGGCGTTCAGCGAGCTTGAGATATTCGCTGCGTGGCAGGTTGCGCCGGGCCAGCGCAATGATCCGCACGGCAATGTGCAGACGACCCTCGCGATACAGGTGGTAGAGCGCCGGAAGCAGTTTATGCAAGGCCAGATCACCGGTGCCGCCGAACACCATAATGTCGCAGGGGATAGTCAATACCACCACTCTCCTAGTTGGTTTAGCTGGGCGGGTCGCCGGTCATGTAGTATAACTACAAGAAAGCTACAACCCGGTCAGTCGATCATAACCGAGTCCTGCCCTTGAATCTGTTGCAACACATCGCCCAGTCGCGCCATCTGTTACGCAAATCGGAACTGAAAGTTGCCGATCACGTGCTGCTGGATCCCGCAGCCGTCATGCACAGCTCCATGGCCGATCTTGCCCACAGCGTTGGTATCAGCGAGCCGACCATCGTGCGCTTTTGCCGAGCCATCGGATGTTCAGGGTTCCAGGACCTCAAGCTGAAGCTGGCCCAGAGCCTGGCGGCCGGTGCCAGCTTCGGCCAGTTCGCCATCCATGAAGACGACTCCGTCGCCGACTACAGCCTGAAAATCTTCGATACAACATTGCATACCCTGATGGAGGTGCGTGAGCATCTTGACCCTCAGGCCTTGCAGCGTGCGGTGTCGGCCATGGCTCAGGCTCAGCGCGTCGAATTCTATGGCTTTGGTGCTTCCGGCGCGGTGGCTGCGGATGCGCAGCACAAGTTTTTCCGCTTGCTGCTCACGGCGGCGGCGTACTCTGACCCGCACATGCAGGCGATGTCGGCCGTGACCCTCAAGCCAGGCGATGTGGCGATCTGCATTTCCCAGTCAGGGCGCTCCAAAGACCTGCTGATCACCGCCAACCTGGTGCGTGAGAGCGGTGCCACGTTGATCACCCTGTGCCCGAGCCAGACCCCACTGGCCGAGCTGTCGAGCGTCAACCTGGCCATCGACGTGCATGAAGACACGGAAATCTACACGCCGCTGACCTCGCGTATTGCCCACCTGGTGGTGATCGATGTGCTGGCGATGGGGGTGGCGATGGCCCGTGGTCCAAGCCTGGTCAACCACCTCAAGAGCGTCAAGCGCAGCTTGCGCAGCCTGCGACTGTCGCCCAAATCAATCAAAGCGATGGACGACTGACCTCCGTAGGAGCGGGCTTGCCCCGCGATGCGACGTGTCTGAAAGATCGCTATCGCGGGGCAAGCCCGCTCCTACAACAATCGTTTCATTGATTTGTCATTGGCGCGCCGCCAAACCGTAACGCCACGTAGTCAGGCTGAAACTCCCGCACTCGATCAGGGAGATAGGCAATGGCTCGTGAATTCGATGGCTCGTATCAACCCACCGTCAAATCCCGTAAGCAGCAGGAGAAGGATCAGCGTCGCATGGAGTTCCGACGCGCGATCGAAAGCTACTCCGAGCAACGCCGCTTATTGCAGGAAATTGCCGATTACCCCGATTTGCAGGCCATCAGTGTGTGGCAGGTATCGGCGGCAAGCTCCCCGAAAAACGCTCAACAAGTGCGCTAATTTGCGTACGTTCGCTGCGGATGAATGCAAGAAAGGCCAAGGCCACCGGCGATTGCCGCTTGGCCTTGGACTGCACCACGCACCAACTGCGGTACAGCGGAAGTTCTTCGACCGGTAACTCGCGCAACACGCCCGTGGCCAGTTCCAGGTTCAGGGCGTGGCGGGTGAGCAGGGCAATGCCCAGCCCGGCAATCACGCACTCGCGCTGGGCATCGGCGGAGGCCACCTCAAGCGTCTGGGTAAAGTGCACACGCTTGTCCTTGAAGTACTCCTCGCACGCTTTACGCGTTCCCGAGCCTTGCTCGCGAACCAGCAGGGTATGCGGTTCCAAGTCCTGAAGGCGCAGCGTCTCCAGCTTGCACAGCGGATGATTGGGCGGTGCCACGGCTACAATCGGGTTGTTGAGGAAGGGCAGAAATTCCAGGCCCATGTCCTGAGGCACCATGGACATGATGATCAGGTCGTCGCGATTGTCGGAAAGACGACGGATAGCCTGGGCCCGGTTGACCACCGTGAGGGTAAGATTGACCTCTGGGTGCAGGCGTTTGAAGGCGGCGAACAGGTGTGGAACGAAGTATTTGGCGCTCGACTCGACCGCCAGCTTCAGCTGCCCTTGCAGCGAGCCCTGCATGTCGGAAAGCTGCATGTCGAGGCTTTCCAGGCGGCCGAAGATGTCGCGGCTGGCACGCTGAAGGGCTTCGGCAGCTTCGGTCAGGTAGAGTTTTTTGCCGACGTATTCAAACAGCGGTTGGCCCACCAATTCTTCAAGCTGGCGGATCTGTAGACTAACGGCGGGTTGCGTCAGGTTCATCTCCTCGGCCGCCCGGCTGTAGGAACGCAAATCACAGACCTCATTGAAGATCTGCAATTGACGCAATGTCATACGCATCAATGACTTACGCATTTTTTTCTTATCTCGGCAAAACCTTGTAACAGCACTATAAGCTTTTGCTAATGCACACCCTAATAAATATTGATTTTTGTTTATCAAGAGACAGCGCTAGGGTAAAGATGCGACTGGCCAGCGACGATTGGTCACGCGCCGACCGGCTTTGCCGACTCGTTTGTTCTAGCGGCCTTGGGAATACTCCAGTGATAAAAAAGATCCTGATCGCCAACCGTGGTGAAATTGCTGTTCGGATCGTGCGTGCCTGCGCCGAGATGGGCATTCGCTCCGTGGCGATCTACTCCGACGCCGACCGCCACGCCTTGCACGTGAAACGTGCGGATGAGGCCCACAGCATTGGTGCCGAGCCCCTGGCCGGCTACCTGAACCCGCGCAAGCTGGTGAACCTGGCAGTGGAAACCGGTTGTGATGCGCTGCACCCGGGTTATGGTTTTCTGTCGGAGAACGCTGAACTTGCCGACATCTGCGCTGAGCGTGGCATCAAGTTTATCGGCCCTGCCGCCGAAGTCATTCGCCGCATGGGTGACAAGACTGAAGCCCGTCGCAGCATGATCAAAGCCGGTGTACCGGTCACCCCGGGCACTGAAGGCAACGTTGCCGACATTCATGAGGCGCTTGAGGAAGGTGACCGCATCGGTTACCCGGTCATGCTCAAGGCCACCTCCGGTGGTGGCGGCCGCGGTATTCGTCGCTGCAACAGCCGTGATGAGCTGGAACAAGCTTTCCCACGAGTGATTTCCGAGGCCACCAAAGCCTTTGGTTCGGCGGAAGTCTTCCTGGAAAAATGCATCGTCAACCCGAAACACATCGAGGCGCAGATCCTCGGTGACAGCTTCGGCAACGTGGTGCACCTGTTCGAGCGTGACTGCTCGATCCAGCGCCGCAACCAGAAGCTGATTGAGATCGCCCCAAGCCCGCAACTGACCCCCGAACAGCGCGCCTACATCGGTGACCTGTCGGTGCGCGCAGCCAAGGCTGTGGGTTACGAGAACGCCGGTACCGTGGAGTTCCTGCTCGCCGATGGCGAGGTGTACTTCATGGAAATGAACACCCGGGTGCAGGTGGAACACACCATCACCGAAGAAATCACCGGTATCGACATTGTTCGTGAGCAGATCCGCATTGCCTCGGGCCTGCCACTGTCGGTCAAGCAAGAAGACATCCAGCACCGCGGTTTCGCCCTGCAGTTCCGGATCAATGCTGAAGACCCGAAAAACAACTTCCTGCCAAGTTTCGGCAAGATCACCCGTTACTACGCACCCGGCGGCCCTGGCGTGCGTACCGACACGGCGATCTACACCGGCTACACCATTCCACCGTTCTATGACTCCATGTGCCTGAAACTGGTGGTCTGGGCGCTGACCTGGGAAGAAGCCATGGACCGTGGTCTGCGGGCCCTGGACGACATGCGCGTACAAGGGGTGAAAACCACCGCCGCCTACTACCAGGAAATCCTGCGCAATCCGGAATTCCGCAGCGGTCAGTTCAATACCAGCTTCGTTGAAAGCCATCCGGAACTGACCAACTACTCGATCAAGCGCAAACCCGAAGAGCTGGCCCTGGCCATCGCTGCCGCCATTGCCGCCCACGCAGGCCTGTGAGGAATCCCATAATGTCCAAGAAAATCTTTGTAACCGACACAATCCTGCGCGACGCTCACCAGTCCCTGCTGGCCACCCGCATGCGTACCGAAGACATGCTGCCGATCTGCGACAAGCTCGACAAGGTCGGCTACTGGTCGCTGGAAGTCTGGGGTGGTGCGACCTTCGACGCCTGTGTGCGCTTCCTCAAGGAAGACCCGTGGGAGCGTCTGCGCAAACTGCGTGCGGCACTGCCTAACACCCGTCTGCAAATGCTGCTGCGCGGGCAGAACCTGCTCGGCTACCGCCACTACAGCGACGACGTGGTCAAAGCCTTCGTGGCCAAGGCTGCGGTCAACGGTATCGACGTGTTCCGTATCTTCGATGCGATGAACGACGTGCGTAACCTGCGCGTGGCGATCGAAGCGGTCAAAGCTGCCGGCAAACACGCCCAGGGCACCATCGCTTACACCACTAGCCCCGTGCACACCATCGATGCGTTTGTGGCCCAGGCCAAGCAGATGGAAGCCATGGGTTGCGACTCGGTGGCGATCAAAGACATGGCCGGCCTGTTGACGCCGTTCGCCACAGGTGAACTGGTCAAGGCACTGAAAGCCGAGCAATCGCTGCCGGTGTTCATCCACTCCCACGACACTGCCGGTCTGGCTGCCATGTGCCAGCTCAAGGCGGTCGAGAACGGTGCCGACCACATCGATACCGCGATCTCCAGCTTTGCCTGGGGTACCAGCCATCCAGGTACCGAATCGATGGTTGCGGCGCTCAAGGGCAGTGAGTTCGACACCGGCCTGGACCTGGAGCTGCTGCAGGAAATCGGCCTGTACTTCTACGCCGTACGCAAGAAGTACCACCAGTTCGAAAGCGAATTCACCTCCGTCGATACCCGTGTGCAAGTCAACCAGGTACCGGGCGGCATGATTTCCAACCTGGCCAACCAGCTCAAAGAGCAGGGCGCACTCAATCGCATGAACGAAGTGCTGGCGGAAATCCCACGGGTGCGTGAAGACCTCGGCTTCCCGCCACTGGTCACCCCGACTTCGCAAATCGTCGGCACCCAGGCGTTCTTCAACGTGCTGGCCGGTGAGCGCTACAAAACCATCACCAACGAGGTGAAGCTGTACCTGCAAGGTGGTTATGGCAAGGCGCCGGGCGTGGTCAACGAGAACCTGCGCCGCCAGGCCATCGGCAGCGAAGAAGTGATCGACGTGCGCCCGGCCGACCTGCTCAAGCCGGAAATGACCAAGCTGCGTAACGACATCGGCAGCCTGGCCCGGTCTGAAGAAGACGTGCTGACCTTCGCCATGTTCCCGGACATCGGGCGCAAGTTCCTTGAAGAGCGCGAAGCCGGAACCCTGACCCCTGAAGTGCTACTGCCGATTCCGGAAGCCGGTGCCGTGGCCTCGGCCAGCGGTGAAGGCGTACCGACCGAGTTCGTCATCGACGTACACGGTGAAACCTACCGCGTCGACATCACCGGTGTTGGCGTCAAGGCTGAAGGCAAGCGTCACTTCTACCTGTCGATTGATGGCATGCCGGAAGAAGTGGTGTTCGAGCCGCTCAACGAATTCGTCGGCGGTGGCAGCAGCAAGCGCAAGCAGGCCAGTGCACCGGGCCATGTCAGCACCACCATGCCGGGCAACATCGTCGATGTGCTGGTCAAGGAAGGTGACGTGGTCAAGGCCGGCCAGGCGGTGCTGATTACCGAAGCCATGAAGATGGAGACCGAAGTTCAGGCGGACATCGCCGGTAAGGTCACCGCCATTCACGTGGCCAAGGGCGACCGGGTCAACCCGGGTGAAATCCTGATCGAGATCGAGGGCTGATTCTCAAGCCCTCATCTACAAGCGGTTAACCTCTGGGGGGCGTATGCTCCCCTTTTTTTTTTGCGGTGGGATCAATTGTCTTGCACCACCTGTAGGAGCGGGCTTGTCCCGCGATTGCAGTTTGTCTGTCTGACCGCATCGCGGGGCAAGCCCGCTCCTACCGGGTTCAAAGGCCTCGGCATGCCTCTAGTGAATGCACTTGGCCTTGCGGTTGTTGATTCTTTGCCGACAACCAACGCTCAAACCCCAGCGCAATGGCCGGCCACTCGTCATCGGTAATAGAGAACCACGCCGTGTCGCGGTTGCGGTCTTTGATGACCATATGTTTGCGAAACACCCCTTCAAAGTGGAAACCGAAGCGCTCAGCCGCCCTTTTCGAGCGGGCGTTGTCGTTGTTGCACTTCCATTCCAGACGCCGGTTGCCCAGCTCGAAGGCCAGCTTGCCCAACAGGTACACCGCTTCGGTGCCGCGGGGTGTGCGCTGCATGGCGGCGCCAAAGGCGATGTGGCCGATTTCGATACGGCCCTGGTCAGGCACGATCGACATCAGGCTGAGGATGCCTTGGGTCTGGCCGCTGGCACTGTCGATGACGCTGTAAAACAACGGATCGCTACTGGCTGCATTGCTGTCGAGCCAATGGTCGAAGTCTTCGCGTTCGGTGAAGGGGCCATAGGCCAGGTAGTCCCAGAGTTTCGGGTCGGCATCGGGGCCTTGGAACACTTGCCACAGGTCCTCGCGGTCACGCCGCGGGTCGAGCTTCTCCAGGCGGATGAAGCGGCCAACCAATGGGGTAGGTTGCGGGCGTTTTGCCGGATGCCAGTGCAACGTTGTACTCATATGAGGGCTCCTGGACTTACAACGGTTTGCGGAACTGGATGAAGCCAGGCCGCTCAGCGACTTGCTCATAGAGGCTGATGGCCGTGGCGTTGGTTTCATGGGTCAACCAGTGAACCTTGGCGCAGCCAGCTTCCTTCGCCGTAGCGTAGACGTATTCGATCAACTGGCGACCGACACCAAGGCCACGCAGTTCGCTCTGTACATAGAGGTCCTGCAGGTAGCAGGAATTCTCGATGCTCCAGTTGGAGCGATGATAGATCCAGTGAACCATGCCCACCGCCTTGCCATCGACCCAGGCCAGAGCGGCATTGGTCGGCTCCGCCGGGTCGAGCATGCGCTGCCAGGCGACAGTGGTCACCTCATCGGCAAGACGGGTTTCGTAGAAGCGTAGATAAGCCTGCCACAGGGGCAGCCAGGCGCTATGGTCGTTGGCGGTAACCGGGCGGATAGTGACGGCAGTCATGGGGCGGTTCCTTCAAGGTTGGCGCATCAATGCGCTCAGTTGGTTATCCAGTGGATCAGGGCTGTTGGCCAGGCCGGTGCGGACACCCTCGATGTCGAGGGGGGAACGGTTCTGGCTGAGCTTGCGGGTGCCTTGCAGGCGCTCAATGGGCAGCGCGAAGCCGACGATGGCCTTGAGCATCCCGGCCATGTAATCGGCGGGTGCTTCGTCCACCGACCACGGCTTGGCCTGGCCTTGTTCGTGGTGGTCGCTCAGGCGTCGGACAATGTCCAGCAGGCGCTCGGCATCGTGGTACACCTCGGCTTTGCCCCAGGCATGCACGGCCAGGTAGTTCCAGGTTGGTACAGTGCGCGGGTTCTGTGCCTTGCTGGGGTAATAGCCGGCACTGACATAGGCATCGGGCCCGGCAAATATCACCAGCGCTTCGGCGCCGTTGGCCAGCTCCTGCCATTGCCGATTGGCGCGGGCAAAGTGACCGTACAGGGTGCCGTTGCTGCCTTCGCTGCGGTCCAGCAACAGCGGCAGGTGGCTAGCCTGCAGGCCTTGTTCACCCTGGGTTACCAGAACGGCCAGGCGCGTCTGCTCAATCTGCTGATGCAGTTGGCTGAGGTCGGTTTCCTTGTAGTGCGACGGTGTGAACATAGGGATTGTCCTTGGCGAATGGCTCAATCCTAGGCAGGCTATTGGTCTATGGTAAGAGCCATTTAAAGCTAATTTGATAGGTCCATTGTCATGAGCGAGCATCCTCTCACGCTGCAATTCGACCCTGCGGGTATCGTCCTTGATCGGCGCCAGGGGCTCAGCCGTCAGCTCTATCAGGCATTACGCATGCGCGTTCTGGATGGTCGATTGAGTAGCGGCACGCGCTTGCCGGCCACGCGCGAAATGGCCAGTGCTTTGTCGCTGTCACGTAACAGTGTGGTGCGTGCCTATGACCAGTTGTACGCCGAGGGCTTTATCGAAAGCCGGGTCGGTGACGGGACCTATGTCAGTCAGCTGCCAAAACTATCCACAAAAGTATCCACAGGGTTATCCCGGGGTTTTTCCACAGCCTTATCCACAAAAATGGCTTCTGATACTGTTGATTTGTCCAGTAAAGTTATCCACAAAGGCCCGTTGAGTCGCCTGCAAAGCAATCATTTACCCGCCCCGAAAAGCGGGTCGCCGCGTGCATTTCGTGTCGGTTTGCCGGCGCTCGATCTGTTTCCTTTCGAGGTCTGGGCCAAGCTGCAGGCGGGTTTTTGGCGTAATCCGGAACTTGCGGCTCTGGGCTACGGAGACCCTGCGGGTGAGCCGCAACTTCGTGAGTTGATTGCTGCCTATCTTCGTCGATCTCGCGGGCTTTCCTGCAGGGCTGAGCAAATTGTGATCACCAGTGGTGCGCAGCAAGCGATCAGCCTTTGTGCACAGCTGCTGTTGCAGCCAGGCGAGATCGCTGCTGTGGAAAACCCTGGCTACAGAGCCGCCGCCCACAGTTTTACCCTGACGGGGGCACGGGTTGTGGGAGTGGCTGTGGACCAGGAGGGATTCGATTGCTCTGCGTTGCAGGCCCTTGCGACGTGCCGTCTTGCCTATGTAACGCCAGCTCATCAGTATCCACTTGGCGTGACCATGTCGCTTGCGCGGCGCCTGGCCTTGCTGGACTGGGCTCAGCGCAACGATGGTTGGATCATCGAAGACGACTATGACGGCGAATATCGCTACAACGGTGCCCCCTTGGCACCGCTTGCAGCGCTGGATGGCAATGGTCGGGTGTTGTACGTCGGAACCTTCGGCAAGATTGCCTTTCCAGCCCTGAGGCTGGGCTATCTTGTGCTGCCGCCAGGCCTGGTCGAGGCATTTTCCCAAGGTCGGGCATTGGCGGTAAGGCACTCGGAAATTGGCACCCAACGGGTCATGGCGCAGTTCATGGCTCAGGGTCACTTTCAGCGTCATATCCGGCGCATGCGCCGTGCGGCACTGGCCCGGCGCAACGCGTTGATAAGCGCTTGGCCAGCCGGTAAAGACGGTATCAAACCGCTGCCGGATATCGACGCCGGGCTGCATGTCACGGTAGAAGTCGAGAGTATTGAGCGGGAGCGGCAGTTGATTGCACAGGCCGCGCAGGTGGGGGTGGAAATCACCCCGCTGAGTGACTTTTCGATGCCGGACCTACAAGGGCAGTTGGCGCCGCGGGCAGGTTTGGTCATGGGCTTTGCCTCAGTGCCTGAAGGTTCAGTGATAAGCGCACTGGAGGCATTATCCAAAGTATGGAGGTAATGGCGTTCAATGTTTTGCCGGGCATGACCGGCATTGCTCTTGTCCATCCTGGCAAAAGGACAAGATGGCGGCGTATCAATAAGCAGTTTCACTGCTGAATGGTGATACGCCCCCATTATCGATTGGGTGACGTATCACCCAGGCGCCAGATTACCGGGCTGTTGGCTGAGCGTTCTGGAAGCCTTCCAGCACGTTGACCGCGTTGATGCCGATTTCCTCGACCGCGTAGCCACCTTCCATCACGAACAGCGTCGGTTTACCCAGGCGAGCGATGCGTTCGCCCATTTTCAGGTAGTCGGGGCTGTCCAGTTTGAACTGCGAGATCGGATCGTCTTTGAAAGTATCCACCCCGAGCGAGACCACTATTATCTCCGCCCCAAAGTCAGCAATGCGCTCGCAGGCTTGATCCAATGCGTTACCCCACGTCTGCCAGTCACTGCCTGCCGGCAGCGGATAGTTGACGTTGTAACCCAGGCCTTCACCTTCACCCTGTTCGTCGGCATAACCGAGGAAAAACGGAAACTCGGCTTGTGGATCGCCGTGAATCGAGGCGAAGAACACATCGTTGCGCTGGTAGAAAATCTCCTGGGTGCCGTTGCCGTGGTGGTAGTCCACATCAAGGATGGCGACTTTGCGGCGGCCTTGGTCGATAAACGCCTGAGCGGCAATCGCCGCGTTGTTCAGGTAGCAGTAACCGCCCATGACATCGCTGGCGGCGTGGTGTCCTGGTGGGCGGCACAGTGCAAAGGCGCTGTGGGCACCGGCTTGCACGGCAGCCTGAGCGGTGAGTGCTACTTGCGCGGCACTGTATGCGGCCTGCCATGTGCCCGCCGTGATGGGCGCGCCGGCATCGAAGCTGTAATAACCCAGTTCGCCGTGCAGGTGAGTTGGCTTAACGCCACGCAACGTGCGTGCCGGCCAGGTGTAGGGCAGCAGGTCACCGTCGTGGCCGAGGCTGGCCCAACGCTGCCAGGCGCCTTCGAAAAAGTTCAGGTAGTCGGCGCTGTGCACGCGTAGGAGGGGCGCACGGCCAAAGTCTACCGGGCCTTGAACCGGGCCCAGTTCGCGCGTTTTTACCCGCTCCAGTACATGATCCGCGCGCGAAGGCATTTCGAAGCACGGCATCAATTGCCCGTCGATCAGCTCGCAGCGGCCGTGGTGCAGGCGATGGTCATCAGAGTAAATGGTCAGCATTTTTTTGTTTTCCACAGTCACAGGCAGGGGTCCATTGTTGATGGATCGGCCTGGGTTCAGAACGGCGGAAACGGCCAAAAGGGGATCGATATGGCCAGATTGCTGGTCCGGATATCGCCCTGGGTGGATGCGCGGCGCGCTATTTATGCGCGGAAATGACTGGGCGCCACACCGCTCCAGCGTAAAAACGCATGGCGAAAGCTGGCGGTTTCGCTAAAGCCCAAGGCTTCGGCAATTTGATAGATCGGCAGCTGGTCTTCAGCCAGCAATTGTTTGGCCCGCTCAAAGCGCAGCTCATCGAGCAATTGCTGATAGCTGCTGCCCAGCTCCTGCAAATGGCGGCGCAACGTACGTGAAGAGCAGTTCATCTGTTTGGCCAGGCCTTCCAGGCCGGGTGCGGCGTCCAGTTGCTCGAGCAGTAACTGGCGGATGCGCCCCAGCCAGGCCTGACGCCCGGTGAACTCAAGGTTCTGTCGACGGCAACGTTCGCTCATGGCCCGGTGGGTGATCTGGTCGGCCAACGGTAAGGGTTTGTCTAGCCAGTGGCGCTCGAAAGCAAAAGCGTTGTCGTTGGCTTCGAATTGCAACGGGCAATTGAAGGTGTCGGCATACAGCGCTTGATAGTCTGGTGCGGCATGGACAAAGCGTGTCGCCAGCAGCGGCAATGACTGCCCGAGCAAGTCGTCGCAAATGACTTTCAAGGAGGTCAGGCAGAACTCGGCATTGAACGCGGCCAACTGCGGGACTTCGCGATAGTTGCTGGCGCTGAACCAGATGCGCTCGCCGTCGTCGATCAGGCGCAGTTGAAAAAGTGTTCCCAGTAGCGCCGGGTACTGCATGGCCAGGCGCAAAGCGTCACCTAAGGTGGCACTGGAGAGCAGGGCGTAACCGAGCATGCCGTAGCAGGAAACATGCATGCGCCGACCCAGCTCCAGGCCCACTTCACGACGCCGCGCTACCGCGTTGGCGCAGACCAACAACTCCTGGCGCGTGGTAATGCGCAGGTCGGCGCGGCCCATGTCCTCGGGGCTTATACCGCTACCGTCGAGCAGCGCTGCTGCCTCTACGCCGTCATTTTTGAAGGCTTGTAGAATCAGCGACACGGCGTTGAGGGTCGTGAGGTGCGAGTGGAGCATGGTGGGCTTCCTGCTGAAGGGCTACCTGCAAGCCAGCAATATGCGTGCCTTGCCGGGTCAGCGCAGTTCCCCGCAGAGGTCTTGTTCAATCAGCTGGCGTACTTCGGGCAGCGGTAAACCGGCGCCGAGTAGCAACTGCAATTTGCCGAATGCCGCCTCACGGGTCATTCCACCGCCAGACAAAACCCCGGCCTGGCGCAGTCGGCTGCCCGCTTCATACACATCCAGCTCAACCCCGCCTTCATGGCACTGGGTGATCGCAACCACCACCACGCCTTTGGCCTGCGCCTGAGCCAGCGCATCGAGGAATTCGGTGTCGTCGGCCGGGCCAGTACCGCTGCCGAAACACTCCAGAACCAAACCCTGCACACCGCTGGCGAGCACTGCTTGCAACAGGCGCGCGTCGAATCCCGGAACCAGCGGCAAGACTGCAACCTTGGCGGTTTGTTTGGGGTGGCGATAGTCCAGCTCGGGCGCTAATGCTTGCACGCTGGGTGCACCACCGGCGCGTTTGAGGGGGACGAAAGGGTGGCGGCCGAAGCTGCGCACCTTGGCGGTGCGATGCGGGGCGAGCAGTTCCCCATGAAAGTACAGCTGCACCCCTGGGGCGATTCCGCGCTTGAGTGCCTGCAGGGCTCCGACCAGGTTCTCCCAGGCATCGCTGTCGGCGACTCCGGCGGGCAGCATCGAGCCGGTAAACAGTACCGGTGCTTGCAGGCCAAGCAACTGAAAGCTCATGGCGGCCGCGCTGTAGGCGAGGGTATCGGTGCCGTGCAGAATCAGCACGCCATCGCAGCCTTGCTCGTCGACCGCTTCGATGACCGCCTCACGCAAGCGCTGCCAGTATTGAGGTGTCATGTTGGCGCTGTCGATCAATGGCTGCATTTCGCGAAACCGCCACGACGGGATATCGGCAACCCCATCAAGTTGCTCGCGCATCCGCTGCTCGAAGCCGGAAGCCGGCGCCAGGCCATGAGCACTCGCCTGCATGCCGATGGTGCCACCGGTGTACAGCACCATGATGGTGCGGGCGGTATGTGCGGTTGGCATCGGGCGGTCTCCGTGGTCGGCTTATAGTTAGCTGCCCACTATACGCCACCGGGTAGGCGCGGGCTTGCCCCGCGATGCGATGTGACTGATAGACCGTGATCGCGGGGCAAGCCCACTCCTACGGGTTTTCACAGGCATAAAAAAAGGGCCCGGGGTATCAACCCTGGGCCCTCAAAAGGTGAGAGGTGTCTAGTCCCTCGACCTGGTGAGCGGTGTTACAGCATCCGTTACGCTTTCAGCGGAACCAGACGCGGAGCAATCATGTTTTCCGGACGCAGGATGTCGTTGAGCATCTCTTCGTCCAGCAGGCCTTCCTCGCGGACCAGTTCCAGCACACCACGGCCACTTTCCAGGGCGATGGCGGCGATACGGGTGGCGTTTTCGTAGCCGATGTACGGGTTCAGCGCAGTAACCAGGCCGATCGAGTGTTCGACCAGTTCACGGCAGCGCTGTTCGTTGGCGGTGATGCCGACGATGCAGTGCTCGCGCAGCATGTCCATGGCGCGTTGCAGCAGGCGGATCGAGTCGAAGATCTTGTAGGCGATCAGCGGCTCCATAACGTTCAACTGCAGCTGGCCACCTTCGGCGGCGACGGTCAGGGCCAGGTCGTTGCCCATGATGGCGAAGGCCACTTGGTTGACCGCTTCCGGGATAACCGGGTTGACCTTGCCTGGCATGATCGAGCTGCCTGGCTGACGTGCTGGCAGGTTGATCTCGTTGATGCCGGTACGCGGGCCGCTGGATAGCAGGCGCAGGTCGTTACAGATCTTC
The DNA here is from genome assembly GCF_056322725.1 of Pseudomonas sp. NUPR-002. Taxonomy (NCBI): domain Bacteria; kingdom Pseudomonadati; phylum Pseudomonadota; class Gammaproteobacteria; order Pseudomonadales; family Pseudomonadaceae; genus Pseudomonas; species Pseudomonas sp. NUPR-002. The sequence goes on along the minus strand of NZ_CM150476.1, from coordinate 6,216,131 downwards.
GACAGCTTGACCGCAGTACGCTTGAGCATGCCGGAGAACAGGACGAAGGCGCCCATGTCGGAGGTTGCTTCGATCAGGTCGGCAGCCGGTACCAGCGGTTGACCGCTGATGGTTGCCAGGCGTTGTACGGCCAGGGCCTGGTAGCCAGGGTCGGCGTTGATGCCGGTGCCGATCGCGGTACCACCGAGGTTGATTTCGGTCAGCAGTTCCGGTGCCAGCGAGCGCAGGCGCTGCAGGTCTTCGGTCATGGTGGTGGCGAAGGCGCGGAATTCTTGACCGAGGGTCATCGGTACGGCGTCTTGCAGCTGGGTACGGCCCATCTTCAGGACGTGGTCGAACTCTTTACCTTTGGCAGCGAAGGCCTGGATCAGGCTGTCGAGGCTAGCCAGCAGGGCGTCGTGACCCAGCAGCAGACCCAGACGGATCGCGGTCGGGTAGGCGTCGTTGGTCGACTGCGCCATGTTCACGTCGTTGTTCGGGTGCAGGTATTTGTATTCGCCTTTCTGGTGGCCCATGGCCTCCAGCGCGATGTTGGCGATAACTTCGTTGGCGTTCATGTTGGTAGAAGTACCAGCACCGCCTTGAATCATGTCGACCACGAACTGCTCGTGGAAGTCACCGCGGATCAGACGGGCGCAAGCCTCGCTGATGGCGGCGTGCTTGGCATCGCTCAGGTGACCCAGCTCACGGTTGGCGTCGGCAGCTGCTTGCTTGACCATGGCCAGGGCCACGACCAGCTTCGGGTAGTGCGACAGCGGAACACCGGAGAGGTGGAAGTTGTTGGCAGCGCGCAGGGTCTGGATGCCGTAGTAGGCATCAGCTGGGACTTCAAGGGTGCCAAGCAGGTCTTTTTCAACGCGGAACGATGCAGCAGCGGACATGATAAATATCATCTCGAGTTTGGCCCGGCACATGCCGGAATGGCGCCAATCCTAGGCCTGCGCCGGTTTTGCGGCCAATGCTGTTGCACGCTAACCTATGCACAAACGGCATAATGGTTGATGTGACGCCAACCGACATTCGAGCGTGTGCCATTTTGGTGCATGCCTGGAGAGACAAATGAACCTCGAAAGCAAATGGCTGGAAGACTTCAGTGCCCTGGCGGCGACCCGCAGCTTTTCCCAGGCCGCTGAGCGCCGCTTCGTGACCCAGCCGGCCTTCAGCCGCCGCATTCGCAGCCTTGAGGCTGCGCTGGGGCTGACCTTGGTCAACCGCTCGCGCACCCCCATCGAACTGACCGCAGCCGGCCAGTTGTTTCTGGTCACGGCACGGACCGTGGTCGATCAGTTGGGCGAAGTGCTGCGACACCTGCACCACCTGGAAGGTGGGCAGGGCGAAGTGATTCAGGTGGCAGCGGCGCACTCCCTGGCATTGGGATTCTTCCCGCGCTGGATTGCCCAACTGCGCAACGATGGGCTGAACATCGCCACCCGGCTGGTGGCCACCAACGTTGGCGACGCGGTGCATGCGTTGCGTGAAGGCGGCTGCGACTTGATGCTGGCGTTCTACGACCCCGATGCCGCCCTGCAGATGGATGCCGAAATCTTCCCGTCACTGCACATGGGCACCACCGAGATGCTGCCGGTGTGCGCCGCTGACGCCAATGGCAAGCCACTGTTCGACCTGGAGGGTGAGGGCAGTGTGCCGTTGCTGGCCTACAGCGCCGGGGCGTTCCTCGGGCGTTCGGTCAATCTGCTGCTGCGTCAGCGCAACCTGCGTTTCACCACGGTCTATGAGACCGCCATGGCCGACAGTCTCAAGAGCATGGCCCTGGAAGGGCTGGGTGTCGCCTGGGTGCCGAGGCTTTCGGCACGCGCAGAACTTGAGCGTGGTGAGCTGGTGATCTGTGGCAGCAGCCAGTGGCATGTGCCCCTGGAAATTCGCCTGTATCGCTGCGCCCTGGTACGCAAGGCCAACGTGCGCTTGCTGTGGCGCAAGCTGGAGACGGCAGCCAGCACAGGCGAATGACAGTTACGAGCTGGCGTTACTCGAGCGTACGCTGAAGGTTTTGCGCGATACGTTCACGGTTTGCATCGCTGTAGCGATAGCAGTTCGAGCGAAGCTGGTTGCGGCCTGGTTGCATGTAGGTTTCGCAGGCCCAACCATTGAAGCGGATTTCCGAATCCTCATGCACTGCCGACAGCAGATGCCCCAGTTCATGGGCGGCGTTACCGTAGGCTGACATGGAGGCCATGGCGTAAGTGCCGGAGCCGAAGAACACGCTTGCCAGCCCGGCGGTGTTGCTGTCGAAGATATCTTTGGTGATGAGTATCAACTTGCCATCGGTCTTTGCCTGTTGGCTGGCATTGTCGCCGAACGTTTCCAGGGTTTGTTGAGGTGGCTTGTTGCGGTAATCGATGTCCGTCACCCCTGCGATGCCGCGGCGGAACACGATCTCAACCGGGTGGGCGCTGATCTCGCGCATTTCCTTTATCCAGTGCGAAAAGTAGTCTTTTTCAAGACTTTCGTTGCTGATGTCAGCCAATTCGTCGTGGGCAAAAACTTCAACTACCAGCGATTTGGCCGCCATGGCTGAGGGTAAGTGCACCGCGCACAGCAGGGCGAACAGCGCTACAAAGGGTTTGAAAGGGGTCATTGTGGTGTCCTCCTTGGACGTTGTGACGTTAGGAGGTACCTACGCTAAGGCGACTGAGGCGGTGCAGGCAGCGGGAAAGGCTGACTGCAGTGGTAGGGCGATAGTCCATGCGAGGGGGGTCGCTATTTGACCCCAAAGTCAGTCCGGGCCCCGAAAAATAAGGCCGACAGTTGGTCGACGGAGTGCATCAACGTCGCGGCTTTGCGATATACTGCGCGGCCTTCGGTCGGTTCGCCCGACCCTAATTCGTATAACAAGCCACGCCGGTCGTCCCGCGTGGCTTGTTGTTTTTTGACGCGCCTGCGGGCGCCCAAGAGAAGAGGCTCGACGATGAGTGCACTGGTTGGCGTGATCATGGGCTCCAAGTCCGATTGGTCCACCCTTAGCCACACCGCCGATATGCTGGAAAAACTCGGCATTCCCTACGAGGTTAAAGTGGTCTCCGCCCACCGCACCCCGGACCTGCTGTTCCAGTATGCCGAAGAGGCCGAAGGCCGAGGCATCGAGGTGATCATCGCCGGTGCCGGTGGTGCTGCCCACCTGCCTGGCATGTGCGCCGCCAAGACTCACCTGCCGGTGCTGGGTGTGCCGGTGCAGTCCTCGATGCTCTCCGGCGTCGACTCGCTGCTGTCGATCGTGCAAATGCCAGCAGGCATTCCGGTGGCCACCTTGGCAATCGGCAAAGCCGGCGCAATCAACGCCGCGCTGCTCTCGGCGAGCATCCTCGGCGCCAAGCACCCGCAGTTCCACAGCGTGTTGAAGCAGTTCCGCGCAGAGCAGACAGACAACGTTCTGGACAATCCAGATCCGCGCCAGGCCTGAGGTCACAAGCATGAAAATCGGTGTAATCGGTGGCGGCCAGCTCGGTCGCATGTTGGCCCTGGCAGGAACTCCGCTGGGCATGAACTTCGCTTTCCTCGACCCAGCGCCAGACGCGTGTGCCGCGCCATTGGGCGAGCACCTGCGTGCCGATTACGGCGACCAGGACCATCTGCGCCAGTTGGCTGACGAAGTTGATCTGGTCACCTTCGAGTTCGAAAGCGTTCCGGCTGAAACCGTCGCCTTCCTCTCGCAGTTCGTACCGGTCTACCCGAGCGCCGAATCCCTGCGTATCGCCCGCGACCGCTGGTTCGAAAAGAGCATGTTCAAGGACCTGGGCATCCCAACGCCGTCGTTCGCCGATATCCAGTCGCAAGCCGACCTGGACGCCGCAGTGGTCAGCATTGGTCTGCCAGCCGTACTCAAGACCCGTACCTTGGGTTATGACGGAAAAGGCCAGAAAGTGCTGCGAACGGCCGAAGATGTAGTGGGTACTTTCGCCGAACTGGGCAGTGTGCCGTGCCTGCTGGAAGGCTTCGTGCCGTTCACCGGTGAAGTCTCGCTGATCGCTGTGCGTGCTCGCGACGGTGAAACCCGTTTCTACCCGCTGGTGCATAACACCCACGAGAGCGGCATCCTGCGCTTGTCGGTGGCCAGTGAAGACCACCTGCTGCAGTCGCTGGCCGAAGATTACGCCGGGCGCGTGCTCAAGCAACTCGACTATGTCGGCGTGCTGGCCTTCGAATTCTTCGAAGTCGACGGTGGCCTGAAAGCCAACGAAATTGCCCCGCGTGTGCACAACTCCGGGCACTGGACCATCGAAGGCGCCGAGTGCAGCCAGTTCGAAAACCACCTGCGTGCCGTTGCTGGCTTGCCGCTGGGCTCGACGGCCAAAGTCGGTGAGAGCGCCATGCTCAACTTCATCGGTGAAGTGCCGGCGGTAGACAAGGTGGTTGCCATCGACGAATGCCACCTGCATCACTACGGCAAAGCCTTCAAGGTCGGGCGCAAGGTTGGCCACGCCACCCTGCGTTGTGCCGATATTGCTACCCTGGAGCAGAAAATCCAGCAGGTAGAGGCCTTGATCCAGGGCTGAGGGGAACCTTCCTCTTCCACAATCCCTCTGATGGCGGGATGCCAAAGCGCTGACTAGGCTTTGGCATGCGTCATTCCATTCAGAGGGATTGCCATGGGTATCATCGGAACCATCTTCATCGGCCTGATCGTTGGTCTGCTGGCACGCTTCATCAAGCCCGGCGACGACAGCATGGGCTGGATCATGACCATTCTCCTCGGCATTGCCGGTTCGCTTGCGGCGACCTACGGCGGCCAGGCGCTGGGTATCTACCAGGCCGGAGAAGGTGCAGGTTTCCTCGGCGCGCTGGTGGGCGCTGTGGTTCTTCTGGTGATATACGGCATAGTCAAAAAGAACTGACGGCAGGCTAAAATGCTCGGCAATTTTTGTTGCCGAGCATTTTCATGCGCCGTGTATTTCTGTTTTCACTGCTGCTGATCAGCAGCCTTGCCCATGCCGAGCTGCCGGAAACCGACTGGTTGGAGCTGATGCCCAAGTCGGACCAGAAAGCCCTTGAGCTGATGCCCGAGATCGACCACAACTCGCCGGAAGCCACGGGCACCTTCACCGAAAAGGGCGGCCTGAAGCAGAGCAAGGGTTTGCCTGCGGTGATGTACTCGAACAAAACCGTGGCGGCGATGAACGGCAAACACATCCGCCTGGGTGGCTATCCGGTGCCGTTGGAAACCGACGCCAAAGGCAACAGCACCCTGTTCTTCCTGGTGCCGTACCCTGGTGCCTGCATCCACGTTCCGCCACCGCCGCCGAACCAATTGGTACTGGTGCGTTACCCCAAAGGCCTGAAGCTGGACGATATCTACACACCGCTGTGGGTCGACGGCACCCTGCAGATCGAGAAAGTCAGTAACGACCTGGCTGATGCTGCCTATGCCATGGATGCAGGCAACGTGCGGGTAGTGGAAGACGCAGACCTTTGACCGGTGGGGGCAACCATCTTGCCCCGCCTGTGGGAGCGGGCTTGCCCCGCGAAGCGATGTGGCTGACAGATCGCTATCGCGGGGCAAGCCCGCTCCCACCGCTGAGGTGTTGGCAAAAAAATTCACTTGGATGCTGTTCAGATCTATCCTACGAACGCTGTCGCCTTTTCGCTGTTGTGAGTAAGGCACTACAGGGCTAGCTTTCTCGCTGGGTGTGAGAGCCTTTGTGGATGTAGTTGCAGCTAGTTATGGCGGCTGTGCGCGGGCAGGCTTCGGTCTGGCCGGGTTTCCTATGTCTACCGGTCTCTCACCCCGCGTACGGCTGCCACCCTTATCCTGTGAGAGGGATATGGGGGTAGCTCCTGATAGATATAGGAGTTACGTCATGAAGAAAATTGTCCCCGATCCACCGCCTTCTCTTATCACCACCCCATACTTTTCCATCCACAGCGATCTGATCCCTCCAGACTCCCTGGCCTTCGCCAGCGAGCTACTGCACGGCATCCGCGAAACCACTGAAGAATACTGCCGAGCCCATGCCAACGAACCGGGCCAGGGCATGCTGGTGAATGTGCTGCATTCGGCCGAGATGGCCAGGGCATTGGTCGAGCATGCGCTGATCAAAGTGCAAGGAGGCTCGGTATGAACAAGGATTCACCTCCCGAGACAGTCGGAATCGCAACGTTTATCAACAGCCGGCATCCGCCCTTGGAGCTGTTTTGCATTGCACCGGGTGTTCCCTGTGACTACGCGCTGGAACAGGCATCAACGATACTCGGCTGTGTGCACAAGCTGATCATGGCCGGGGTCATGGATGAAGACGACTGCACAGTCTGGGCCGCGTATTACCTCAGCGGCTTCGCCAAGGCGATCATTGATGTTGTGCAGATGGGTATGAAGCGAGGCTGAGGTAGCTGCCTTTTGGCCAAGCCTGCTCCTGTGGGAGCGGGCTTGCCCCGCGATCTGCGTTCTAGAGCGGTTCGCTACCGATACTCAAGCTCAACGTATGACTCGCACCTGGCGCCAGCGTCACCACATCGTCCCAGACATTCGCCGTTTCAATGCACAGCATGCGCTGCCAGCCATCATCAGCCATGTCTGGCAGTTCAGCAGCGCGCTCGATCCAGGGGTTCCAGATGACAGCCGAGCGCGAGCCGGTGCTGGTTACACGAGTGCGTCGGTTCCAGTTCGGATCAACAATGCTCAACTGCTCCGGCACCTGCAGGTAAATGCGGTCAGTCTCTCCGGCAAAGCCCAGCGCGCCTGCTTGTGTGCGCTGTTCCCAGTTGGCCAGGGTTTCGATATAGCCCAGACCCTCCACGCCTTCGACCTGTACTTCACGCACATCACTGACGGCAAAGTAGCTGTGCAGCGCCTGGCTGAGGGTGACCGGCACGTTGTCGAGGTTGTAACTGGTGAGGGTGATTCGCAGTTGTTCAGCCATGACGATGCTCAGGGTGAGCTCGACATTGTGTGGCCAGCCGGGCAGGCCACCCTGAGTGTGCGGCAAGCTAAAGTCCACGCGTACCGCGCTGCCTTCGTTGGCGATGCCCAGCAATTCCCAGTCACGACCCCGTACCAAGCCGTGGGCTGGCGCTTCTTCGCCGTGATACAGGGCCTGGACAGTTTCAGGGTTGCGCTTGAGGTTGCCAAACCAGGGCCAGCACACCGGAACACCGGCACGCACAGATTTGCCCTGTTTGAAGATGGCCTGCTCACTCAGCCACAGCACCGGTGGCTCGCCGAGGCGCTGATAACTCAGGACCTGCGCGCCCTGCTGGGCTACCAGCAGTTCGGCAGTGTCGCTGGTGATGCGCCAGCAGTTAAGCTCACCGTGCTTTTCGGATTCGACCTTGGGTGTGGACATGCGCATGCTCTCATTGGTTTGCCGTACGGTTTTGGACCGCTTGCATACCCTTGAGTTTACCGCGCAGCCAGGTCAGCGACGAGGAGGAACCGAGCGGGTACGGCCACTGCCGTCGATGGCAACGAACACGAATACGGCTTCAGTCACCTTGCGCCACTCGCTGGACAGCGGGTCGTCGCTCCATACTTCAACCATCATCTGGATCGAGCTGCGGCCAATTTCCAGGGTTTGGGTATAGAAGGACAACTGTGCGCCAACGGCGACAGGTACCAGGAAGGCCATGCGATCAATCGCTACGGTCGCGACTCGGCCACCGGCGACACGGCTGGCCATGGCGGTACCGGCCAAGTCCATCTGGGCGACCAGCCAGCCGCCGAAGATGTCGCCGAAACCATTGGTTTCACGCGGTAATGCGGTGATCTGCAAGGCCAGGTCGCCCTGCGGGATAGGATCTTCTTGTTCGAGTTCAATCATGCCGGGGGTGCCTCTGACCCATGACGCTTCGTTGGTTGGCGCTATGACAGACGCCTCGAAAAACGATTCAGCACAACTATTTTACGCTGCTTTCGCTTTGCCAGGCGGCGAAGGGAAACTCTGCGAAATCGACTAAGCCTGCTTAGCGACGTTTTCGCACAACATCCTTCGCAAGGTCCAACCTCATCCTACAGGCGGCCAGTATATAGAGCTGAAAGCGCAGCGACGACCATGCAGTCATGAATACTTGTATTGAATATGTACTGCGATGTGCTTTTTCCGGCAATTTGATATCGTTCGGGGCTTCTCAGGCCGAAAGCCCTGTCGCAGGCGGCCTGCGGTATCCATAATGAAAATCCAATAAGAGATACTTATGACCTCCGTGCCAGGCAGTATTGCGCAGCCTTCGAGGCCGCTCACCCGCAGTGACTATAAAACTCTGTCGCTTTCCGCCCTGGGCGGTGCGCTGGAGTTCTACGATTTCATTATTTTTGTGTTCTTCGCCACCGTGGTCGGCAAGCTGTTCTTTCCCGCCGACATGCCTGAATGGCTCCGTTTGATGCAAACGTTTGGTATTTTCGCCGCGGGTTACCTGGCGAGGCCTTTGGGCGGCATTGTCATGGCGCACTTTGGCGATCTGCTGGGGCGCAAAAAGATGTTCACCCTGAGCATCTTCATGATGGCGGTACCGACGCTGATCATGGGCTTGCTGCCTACCTACGCACAGATCGGCATGTGGGCACCGATTCTGTTGCTGCTGATGCGGGTGATTCAGGGCGCGGCGATTGGCGGTGAAGTGCCAGGCGCCTGGGTATTCGTGTCTGAGCATGTGCCGGCACGCAACACTGGTTATGCCTGCGGCACCCTGACGGCGGGGCTGACCTCCGGGATTCTGCTTGGCTCGCTGGTGGCAACCCTGATCAACAGCATCTACACCCCTGAAGAAGTGGCTGACTACGCCTGGCGTCTGCCGTTCCTGCTTGGCGGCGTGTTTGGCCTGTTCGCGGTGTACCTGCGTCGCTGGCTGCACGAAACACCGGTGTTTGCCGAAATGCAGGCACGCAAGGCGCTGGCCGAAGAAGTGCCACTGCGCGCGGTATTGCGTGATCACCGTGGCGCCATTGTCCTGTCGATGCTGCTGACCTGGCTGTTGTCGGCCGGTATCGTCGTGGTGATCCTGATGACCCCAGCCCTGTTGCAGAGCCTCTATCAGATCAGCCCGACCGACTCGCTCAAGGCCAACAGCCTGGCCATCGTCCTGCTCAGCTTCGGCTGCATTGCCACCGGCACACTGGCTGACCGCCTGGGCGCTGGTCGGGTGTTCATCGTCGGTAGCCTGGCGTTGCTGGCGTCGTCCTGGACGTTTTATCACAGCCTGCCTACCCACCCTGAGTGGATGGTTCCGCTGTACGCCCTGACCGGGCTGTGTGTCGGCATCGTGGGCGCCGTGCCCTATGTCATGGTCAAGGCGTTCCCGCCGGTGGTGCGTTTTAGCGGCCTGTCGTTTTCCTACAACATGGCTTATGCGATCTTCGGCGGTCTGACGCCGATGGTGGTGACCGCATTGCTCAAGTTCAGCCCAATGGCGCCGGCCTACTATGTGGCGGGTATCTCCACCATTGGTCTGCTGGTTGGCGTTTATTTGCTGGCCAACAAACGCTAAGACCGCTCTAGCTCAACCCTCGCAACATTTTGAAAAGGCCATCCTCGGTTTCCGATGATGGCCTTTCATCTAATTGTCATATTCGATTCATAAAGTGTTCATGCGGCCTGCAGATACTTGGGCCAGATCCAGCTCACCCCAATTCCTGCTAGGAGTAAGGCATGAAACTGAAGCGTTTGATGGCGGCCCTGACTTTCGTCGCCGCTGGCGTTGCTACCGCCAACGCGGTTGCCGCTGTTGACCCTGCTATCCCGACCTACACCAAAACCACCGGTGTGTCGGGCAACCTCTCCAGCGTCGGTTCCGATACCTTGGCGAACCTGATGACTCTGTGGGCTGAGGCCTACAAGAAGGAATACCCGAACGTAAACATCCAGATTCAGGCTGCTGGTTCTTCCACTGCGCCACCCGCGCTGACTGAAGGCACCGCCAACCTCGGCCCGATGAGCCGCAAAATGAAGGACGTCGAGCTGCAGGCGTTCGAACAGAAGTACGGCTACAAGCCAACCGCAATCCCGGTTGCCGTCGATGCCCTGGCCGTATTCGTACACAAGGACAACCCGATCAAAGGCCTGACCATGGCTCAGGTCGATGCGATCTTCTCCTCGACCCGCCTGTGCGGTGCCAAAGCCGACGTGAAAACCTGGGGTGACCTGGGCGTGACCGGCGACCTGGCCAACAAGCCGGTGCAACTGTTCGGCCGTAACTCGGTGTCGGGCACCTACGGCTATTTCAAAGAAGAAGGCCTGTGCAAAGGCGACTTCAAGCCGAACGTCAACGAACAACCAGGCTCGGCTTCGGTTGTGCAGTCGATCAGCAGCTCGCTGAACGGTATCGGCTACTCGGGTATCGGTTACAAGACCGCCTCCGTCAAGACCGTGCCTCTGGCCAAGAAAGAAGGCGGCGCTTTCGTTGAAGACAACGAATCCAACGCGCTGAACGGCACCTACCCGCTGTCGCGTTTCCTCTACGTCTACGTCAACAAGGCGCCGAACAAGCCGCTGGCTCCGCTGGAAGCTGAGTTCGTGAAGCTGGTGCTGTCGCAAGCCGGCCAGCAAGTTGTGGTCAAGGACGGTTACATCCCACTGCCTGCCAAAGTCGCTGCAAAAGCCCTGGCAGACCTGGGCCTGGACCACGCCAAAGGCGTAGCTAAGAACTGAGAGTGAACTAGGCAGGGTCTGGAATTGACCAGGTCCTGCTGAAAATTGCGAGTCCGCCGCCAGGGTTACTGAGCGGCGGGCTTTGTTGCGTCACTGCACTGTAATGTTTTTGTCATACGGGACCGCTAGGGTGTGCGCATGAATGATCTGGCCAACTCCACCATGACCCAAAATTCTCCCCCCGTGCGGATTGATTTCAATACGCCCGAACTGCAACGCAAGCGTCGCGTGCGTGCACTCAAAGATCGCCTGACCCGCTGGTACGTACTGGTAGGCGGGCTTGCCGTGCTGGCAGCGATCACCTTGATTTTCTTCTACCTGGCCTACGTGGTCGTGCCGCTGTTCCAGGGCGCTACCTTGACCAGCAAGAAAGCCCTGGAGCCGACTTGGTTGAGCCAGGACGCCGGCAAACCGCTGATGATTGCCCTGGAAGAACAGAACCTTGTGGGCATGCGGGTTTCCGACAAAGGCCAGGCGCTGTTCTTCGACACCAAGACCGGTGCCGAACTCAAGCGCGTCGAGTTGCCGGTACCCGCCGGTACCCAGGTGACGTCCATCGGTGCTGATCAGCCGGGTAACCCGCTGGTGGTGCTGGGCTTGTCCAATGGTCAGGCGCTGGCGTTCAGCCACAGCTACAAGATCACCTACCCGGACAACAAGAAAACCATCACCCCGGCCATCGACTTCCCTTATGGCCAGGAGCCTTTCGTGCTCGATGACCAGGGCCGTGCCCTGGAGCACGTCAGCCTTAATGTGAACGGCGAAACCCTGGTGGTTGCTGGCTCTACCGGTGCGCACCTGCAGGTGATGTCGCTGAGCCGCGAAGAAAACATGATGACCGGCGAGGTCACCACCGAGCAGAACCGTATCGACCTGCCGCAGATGACCGAGCCGGTTAAAGCGATCTTCATCGACCCGCGTCAGCAGTGGTTGTATGTGATCAACGGTCGCGCTCAGGCGGATGTCTTCAGCCTGCGTGAAAAGAACCTCAACGGCCGTTACAAGCTGCTCGAAGACGGCAATGCCGAAGTCACTGCCAGCACGCAGCTGGTGGGTGGCATCTCGCTGATCATCGGTGATTCCAAAGGTGGCCTGGCCCAGTGGTTCATGGCCCGTGACCCGGATGGCGAACAGCGCTTCAAGCGTATCCGCGACTTCCAGATGGGCACCTCGCCGATCGTTCAGATCGATGCCGAAGAGCGTCGTAAAGGTTTCGTTGCCCTGGATGCCGCTGGCGAGCTTGGCGTGTTCCACAGCACCGCACACCGTACCCTGCTGGTCGAGCCAGTAGCCGAAGGCGCAGGCGTTCTGGCGCTGTCGCCGCGGGCCAACCGCATCATCGTTGAAGAAGGTGGCAAGCTGCTGCCGCTGACGCTGAAGAACCCGCACCCGGAAGTGTCCTGGAGCGCGTTGTGGAGCAAGGTCTGGTACGAGAACTATGACGAGCCGAAATACGTTTGGCAGTCCACCGCCTCGAACACCGACTTCGAACCCAAGCTGAGCCTGTCGCCGCTGACTTTCGGCACCCTGAAAGCGGCGTTCTACGCGATGATTCTGGCGGCTCCGCTGGCCATTGCTGCAGCGATCTACACCGCCTACTTCATGGCCCCTGGCATGCGCCGCAAGGTCAAGCCGGTGATCGAACTGATGGAGGCGATGCCAACGGTCATTCTCGGCTTCTTCGCCGGTCTGTTCCTGGCGCCGTACCTGGAAGGGCACCTGCCGGGTGTATTCAGCCTGTTCCTGCTGATGCCAATCGGCATCCTGGTGGCCGGCTTCACCTGGAGCCGTCTGCCTGAGTCGATTCGCCTGCGGGTGCCGGATGGTTGGGAGTCGGCGATTCTGATCCCGGTGATCCTGCTGACCGGCTGGTTTGCCCTGTACATGAGCCCACTGCTGGAGACCTGGTTCTTCGGTGGCGACATGCGGCTGTGGATCACCAATGACCTGGGTATCACCTACGACCAGCGCAACGCCCTGGTAGTGGGTATTGCCATGGGCTTCGCCGTTATCCCGAACATCTACTCGATTGCCGAAGACGCCGTGTTCAGCGTGCCGCGCAGCCTGACCCTGGGCTCCCTGGCCCTGGGTGCAACGCCATGGCAGACCCTGACCCGCGTGGTCATCCTGACCGCCAGCCCGGGCATTTTCTCGGCGCTGATGATCGGTATGGGCCGTGCGGTGGGTGAAACCATGATCGTCTTGATGGCAACCGGTAACACCCCGGTCATGGAACTGAACCTGTTCGAAGGTATGCGTACCCTGGCCGCGAACGTTGCGGTGGAAATGCCGGAATCGGAAGTTGGCGGCAGCCATTACCGCGTGCTGTTCCTCGCCGCGCTGGTGCTGCTGATGTTCACCTTCGTGATGAACACCTTGGCCGAGCTGATTCGCCAGCGTCTGCGCAAGAAATACTCGTCGCTTTGATAGAAAGGTAGAGATCCGTGAAAAAGGATTCCCTCAAAAGCTGGTTCAAGAGCGGCGCCCCTGGCGTCTGGATCAGCGGTGGCGCCGTCGCCATCGCGGTGATCATGACCATTGGTCTGCTCTCGGTCATCGCTGTACGCGGCCTTGGCCACTTCTGGCCGGCTGATTTGATCCAGGCCACCTATAAGGTGCCGGGCCAGGCCGATCACGTTGTGATTGGCGAAGTGGTGCAAAAGGAAGAAGTGCCGCTGGCGCGTCTGAAAGGTGCCGGCTTGCCGGTACCTGATAACGGCCCGGAGTTCATGACCCGTGAGCTGATCAAGGTCGGTAACCGCGACCTCAACGGCAGCGACTTCACCTGGGTGGTGGGTGACTGGCTGACCGACATCCAGACGCCAGCTGAGCTGATTGCGCTGGAGCGCCGCGAGTGGGGCAACTTCTACGGCTATCTGGTCAGCGTCAAGGAAAACGGCAAGGTCGTGGCCGAAGGTCAGGCCGCCTGGGCTGAGCTGCAGGCGCGTCTCAAGCGTGCCGACAAGCTGGCCGGTGACTTGCAGCATCTGGAAAAGAAAGACATCGGCGCGATCAACTACGGTCTTGAGCGCCTGCGTCTGCAAACCCGCAAGCTGGAGCTTGATGGCAAGCTCGATGCGGCTGCCCAGGCTGACATCGAAGCCGAACGTGCCGAGCTGAACAATCGCTACAAGGCCATTGAAGAGCGCCTGAGCGGCCTGCACCAGGACTTCGCTCGCGACAGCCTGGTAGCAAAGGATGGCAATGGTCGTGAAGTTGAAATCAACCTGAGCAAAGTGGTGCACGCCTACCAGCCTAACGGCATGGGCTTCTTCACCAAGATGGGTGTGTACTTCGCCAAGGTTTGGGAATTCCTCAGCGACGACCCGCGTGAAGCCAACACCGAAGGCGGGATTTTCCCGGCGATTTTCGGCACCGTGATGATGACCCTGATCATGGCCGTGATCGTCACCCCGTTCGGTGTACTGGCGGCGGTGTACCTGCGTGAATACGCACGCCAAGGTCCGGTGACCCGCCTGATCCGTATTGCGGTGAACAACCTGGCCGGTGTACCCGCGATTGTGTACGGCGTGTTCGGTCTGGGCTTCTTCGTCTACGTGCTGGGTGGTTCGCTCGACCGTCTGTTCTTCCCGGAGGCACTGCCAGCACCAACCCTGGGTACCCCAGGCCTGCTCTGGGCTTCGCTGACCCTGGCGCTGCTGGCGGTACCGGTGGTGATCGTGGCCACTGAAGAAGGCCTGGCGCGGATTCCACGTACCGTGCGTGAAGGCTCGCTGGCGCTTGGTGCAACCAAGGCCGAGACCCTGTGGAAGATCGTTCTGCCAATGGCCAGCCCGGCAATGATGACCGGCATGATCCTCGCCGTTGCGCGTGCCGCCGGTGAAGTGGCACCGCTGATGCTGGTGGGTGTAGTGAAGCTGGCGCCATCGCTGCCGGTGGACGGCAACTACCCGTACCTGCACCTGGACCAGAAGATCATGCACCTGGGCTTCCACATCTATGACGTCGGCTTCCAGAGCCCGAACGTCGAAGCCGCACGACCGCTGGTGTACGCCACCGCGTTGCTGCTGGTACTGGTGATCGCGACCCTCAACCTCTCGGCGGTATGGATTCGTAACCACCTGCGCGAGAAGTACAAGGCGCTGGACAGCTGATTGAAAGCTATTAGCCAAAAGCGGCAAGCTACCCGCCGCTTTTGCTCAGACTTGCGGCTAGCAGCTTGAAGTTGCAGCCACAAAAGGAGTGAAATTATGCAACACGAAACTCATTCTCACGGTATTGATATGTCGGCCCTGGGTCGCACCAAGCAAAGCCTGCAGTTGGCTGAAGAAACCGTCGCCATCGAAGTACCAGGCCTGAGCCTGTACTACGGTGAGAAACAAGCGCTGTTCGACGTCAGCATGAACATCCCGAAACAGCGCGTGACCGCCTTCATCGGCCCGTCCGGCTGCGGTAAGTCGACCTTGCTGCGTACCTTCAACCGCATGAACGACCTGGTTGATGGTTGCCGTGTTGAAGGCGCAATCAACCTGTACGGCAACAACATCTACCGCAAGGGCGAAGACGTGGCCGAGCTGCGCCGCCGGGTGGGCATGGTGTTCCAGAAGCCGAACCCGTTCCCCAAGACCATCTACGAAAACGTGGTGTACGGTCTGCGTATCCAGGGCATCAACAAGAAACGCATGCTGGATGAAGCCGTGGAATGGGCCCTCAAGGGTGCGGCCCTGTGGGATGAGGTCAAAGACCGTTTGCACGAGTCGGCACTGGGCTTGTCCGGTGGTCAGCAACAGCGTCTGGTGATTGCCCGGACCATTGCTGTAGAGCCTGAAGTACTGCTGCTCGACGAACCGTGCTCGGCACTCGACCCGATCTCGACGCTGAAAGTCGAAGAGCTGATCTACGAGCTGAAGTCCAAGTACACCATCGTCATCGTTACCCACAACATGCAACAGGCCGCGCGGGTTTCCGACTACACCGCCTTCATGTACATGGGCAAGCTGATCGAATTCGGTGACACCGACACGCTGTTCACCAACCCGGCGAAGAAGCAGACCGAAGACTACATCACCGGTCGCTATGGCTAGTCGCAGGGCGACAGCTTCAAGCTGCACGTTACAAGCGGCAAGAAGGATAGCGGTGCCTGGGAACGACACGAACGACTTGAAGCATGCAGCTTGAAGCTTGCAGCTTAGCGGAGCGAAAGCATGATTGATAAAGACAGCCTTACCCATCACATCTCCCAGCAGTTCAACGCCGAACTTGAGGAGGTCCGCAGCCACCTCCTGGCGATGGGCGGCCTGGTCGAGAAGCAGGTCAATGACGCGGTTACCGCGCTGATCGAGGCCGATTCGGGCCTGGCTCAGCAGGTGCGTGAAGTCGATGAGCAAATCAATCAGATGGAGCGCAACATCGACGAGGAGTGCGTACGCATTCTCGCTCGCCGTCAGCCAGCGGCTTCCGACCTGCGTCTGATCATCAGCATTTCCAAGTCGGTGATCGACCTGGAGCGTATCGGTGACGAATCGACCAAGATTGCCCGCCGGGCGATCCAGCTGTGTGAAGAGGGTGAGTCGCCGCGTGGTTATGTTGAAGTCCGGCATATCGGCGATCAGGTGCGCAACATGGTCCGTGACGCCCTGGATGCGTTCGCCCGCTTCGATGCAGACCTGGCGCTGTCGGTTGCTCAATACGACAAAACCATCGACCGTGAGTACAAAACCGCACTGCGCGAGTTGGTCACCTACATGATGGAAGATCCGCGCTCGATTTCGCGAGTGCTGAGCGTGATCTGGGCCCTGCGTTCGCTGGAGCGTATTGGCGACCATGCACGCAACATCTCGGAGCTGGTGATCTACCTGGTGCGCGGCACTGACGTGCGTCACCTGGGCCTGGCACGGATGAAGGAAGAGGTTCAGGGCAGCGGCGAAAAGGCTAATGTTCCAGGCAATTCTGACGATAAGTAAGACTGCCCCGAGAATGAACGCCCGGCTTAGGCCGGGCGTTTTCGTTTGCGGTCGAGCACCTCAAGGCAGCCGTGAACGAAGCAACGAGTCCCGGCATGAGCCAGTGTTTGGCAAATGGCCATCAGTCAGCGTTATGCTAGTCGGGATTCAATAGGAGTGGCGATGAGTAAAGTCAGTGTATTGGTTGTGGATGATGCGCCGTTCATTCGTGACCTGGTAAAGAAGTGCCTGCGCAACTATTTTCCCGGCATGGTCATTGAAGACGCAGTGAACGGCCGCAAGGCCCAGACCTTGCTGTCGCGCGAAGCATTCGACCTGGTTCTGTGCGACTGGGAAATGCCGGAAATGTCCGGGCTGGAACTGCTGACCTGGTGCCGTCAGCAAGAGTCGATGAAGACCCTGCCGTTCATCATGGTGACCAGCCGGGGTGACAAGGAGAACGTGGTCCAGGCGATTCAGGCCGGTGTCTCCGACTTTGTTGGTAAACCGTTCACCAACGAGCAACTGCTGACCAAAGTGAAGAAAGCCCTGACCAAGGTCGGCAAGCTCGATGCAGTCATGGCCAGCGCACCGACGCGGGCCACCTCGGCGTTTGCCAACGACTCGCTCAATGCGCTGACCGCTGGGCGCGCCGAAGTGGTCAAGCCTGCGGCGCCAGCAGCGCCGGTTGCTGCCGCCAAACCGTTGGTCAACGCCGCCAAGCCAGCCACTGCCGCGCCTGCCGGGCGTGGCCAGGGGCAACTGCGTTTGCCCAGTGGTGTGCAGCCTTGCGTGATCAAGGCCTTGAGCCTCAAGGAGGCGCTGCTGGTGGTGCGCCGTGGCGAAACCCTGCCTCAGGTACTCGAAGGCGCTGTACTCGACTTGGAGCAGGGCGAGAACGCTGAAGTGGCCCGGCTTAATGGCTATCTGCATGCGATTGCCGCGCTGGAGCCCAAGCCGGACAGCGACTGGCTGCAGTTGACCTTCAAGTTTGTCGATCAGGATGCGCAGAAGCTGGATTACCTGTCGCGCCTGATTGCCCGTGGTACGGCACAGAAGCATTTTGTGCCTGGAGCCTGATACAGCTCTGTGTGGAACTGTCTTGCCCCGCCTGTGGGAGCGGGCTTGCCCCGCGATGCGGTGTGGCAGACGAGCCACAGTCGCGGGGCAAGCCCGCTCCCACAGGCGGGGGTGGGTTTGCCACCGTTCGTCCATTGGTACACCTCTGCAACACTTCAGCGATTCTCACGGCAAAATCTGCTGCTAGTCTTCGACAGATATCAACTGTCAAAAAGCCACCATCATGCCAGCACGCTCGCTGCTGTTTTGTGCCTTGCTCGTGGCGTGTGGCCCGGCCTTGGCCACTCCGATCTTCAAAAGCACCGATGCCTACGGTGTGGTCTCGTACTCTGACCGGCCCATGCCGGACTCGCAGCCGCTGGTTTTTCGCGATCGAATGGTCGAGCAGCTGGAACGCCAGGTGAAACTGCATGCCATCACGTTCACCGGCGGCGTGAGCTTCAGTGCGCGTAACGACACTTACGCGCCGGTGGAGGTGGAACTGCGTCTGGAGCGCCTGAGCAACGCCAAAGGCGGTGCTACACGGTTGGTTCGGCGGGTGGTGCCAGCGCGTGCAGCAGTGGTGCTGACGGTGGTCAACGCGCAGCAGCCGGGGCAGCCGGTGGGTTACCAGGAGAAGTTCACTTTTGCCCTGGGCAACCCCAAGCAGCGCCAGCTGGCCTACCGCTACCCGGTGCCGTGGCGCGGCGGGCCATTTCGCCTGACCCAGGGGCCGAACGGGCAATACAGCCATTTTGGGCCGAAAGGGCGCTATGCCATGGACATCGCCATGCCTGAAGGGACGCCAATCATTGCCTCACGGGCGGGTGTGGTGATCAAGACTGAGAACAACCAGAGTGGGCGGGGTACGCACCCGTCAGGCAACTTTGTGCGCATCTTGCATGATGACGGCACGATGGGGGTTTACCTGCACCTGATGCGTGGGTCGGTGGTGGTCCGTGAGGGGCAGTCAGTAGTGTACGGAACACCGTTGGCGAAGTCGGGCAACACCGGCAACAGCACTGGCCCGCACCTGCACTTTGTCATACAACGCAACGTCGGGCTGGCGCTGGAGTCGATTCCGTTCCAGTTCAACCAAGCTGTCGGGGGATTGCCGAACTTTACTGCCGGCAACCCCTGACTGCAGGATCAGTCACTGTAGGAGCGGGCTTGCCCCGCGATACGATGTAGCTGACACACCGCAATCGCGGGGCAAGCCCGCTCCCACAGCAAGCCCGCTCCCACCGGCGGTTCAATCGAGCTTGAGCACCTTGGCCAGGACAATTTTCGGGCCTTTCATCTTCTTGATGATGATGCGCAGGCCTTCGACTTCCAGCACTTCTTCTTCTTCCGGTACGCGCTTGAGCGTCTCGTAAACCAGGCCCGCCAGGGTTTCTGCCTCGATATGGTCGAGGTCGACACCAAGCAGACGCTCGACCTTGAACAGTGGTGTATCACCACGGACCAGCAACTTGCCGGGCTGGTAGGCGAGGATGCCGCGTTCGGCCTTGCGGTGTTCGTCCTGGATGTCGCCAACCAGCACTTCCAGCACATCTTCCATGGTCAGGTAGCCAATGACCTTGCCATCAGCTTCTTCGACCAGGGCAAAGTGCGCGCCGCCTTTACGGAACTGCTCGAGCAAATGCGACAACGGCATGTGCCGGGACACGCGCTCCAGCGGCCGGGTCAGTTCGGCCAGGTTGAACGACGCCGGAAGGTGGTCCAGGTCGGCCAACTCCAGCAGCAGGTCCTTGATGTGCAGCAAGCCGATAAACTCACCCCGCTCGGCATCGAACACCGGGTAACGGCTGAATTTGTGGCGGCGGAACATCGCCAGGATTTCTTTGAGCGGCGCATGAGCGTCCAGGAACACCATGTCTTCGCGGGAGTTGGCCCAATCGACCACCTCAAGCTCACCCATTTCCACGGCCGAAGCCAATACGCGCATGCCTTGGTCGCTCGGGTCATGGCCACGACTGGAGTGCAGAATCAGTTTCAGTTCTTCGCGGCTGTAATGGTGCTCGTGGTGCGGCCCGGGCTCACCTTGGCCAGCGATGCGCAAGATGGCGTTGGCGCTGGCGTTGAGCAGGTAGATGGCCGGGTACATCAGCCAGTAGAACAGGTACAACGGCACGGCAGTCCACAGCGACAGCAGCTCAGGTTTGCGAATCGCCCACGACTTGGGCGCCAGCTCACCGACCACAATGTGCAGGTAGGAAATCACGAAGAAGGCGCTGAAGAACGACACCGCCTTGATCACTTCTGGCGATTGCACACCAATCGCCGCCAGCATGGGCTCCAGCAGGTGTGCGAAGGCCGGCTCACCCACCCAACCCAGGCCCAGCGAGGCCAGGGTGATACCCAGTTGGCAGGCCGAAAGGTAGGCATCCAGCTGATTGTGGACGGTGCGCAGGATCTGCCCCCGCCAGCCATGTTGCTCGGCAATCGACTCGACACGCGTCGAGCGCAATTTGACCATGGCAAACTCGGCCGCAACGAAGAAACCGTTGAGCAGCACCAGCAGGAAAGCAAAAAGAATCATGCCGAAATCGGCGAAAAGTGACGCGAGGCTAATACCAGGGGAAGGGTCCATGATGGATTTTTACGGGGTCCGTCATCTGAAAAAAGAGAGAAATACGGTGCCAGCATTCGCTGGCACAGGTTCGCCAATGTAGCGGGTGAGGGCGCAATTGCCTAGGGGCGGGGCCTCAAGAGGCCACGCGTTGGGCAATCTGGGCGGGGGAAAAATGGCAGGTAAAGGTGCTGCCATGCCCGGGTACGCTACTGATCTCTAAGCGTGCGCGATGACGCAACAGTACGTGCTTGACGATCGCCAACCCCAGGCCGGTACCGCCGGTATTGGACGCTCGGCTGGAGTCGACCCGGTAAAAACGCTCAGTCAAGCGCGGCAGGTGCTTGGCGTCGATGCCAATCCCCGAATCCTGGACGCTCAGGTGCGCGCCCTGTTCGTCGTTCCACCAGCGAATGCGGATCTGCCCTTCGTCCTGGGTGTATTTGACCGCATTGAAAATCAGGTTGGAGAACGCACTGCGCAGCTCTGCCTCACTGCCCTTGAGGAAAATTCCCGGTGTGGCTTCCAGGGTGATGCGTTGATTGCGCTGGCCCGACAAGGCCTGCGCGTCGCCCTTGATCGATTGCAGCAAGGCGTCAACGGCCACGGGTTGATTGTCCGAGGGGTAATCGGTGGCTTCCAGTTTGGCCAGTAGCAGCAGGTCGTTGAGCAGGGTCTGCATGCGTCCGCCTTGCTGCTGCATTTGCTGCAAGGCCCGAACCCAGCGAGGGTTCACGTCTTCGACATTATCGAGCAGGGTTTCCAGGTAACCGGCGATCACCGTCAGCGGCGTGCGTAGCTCATGGGAGACGTTGGCGACGAAGTCCTTGCGCATCTGTTCAAGCTGGTGGATGCGCGTGACATCGCGTACCAGCATCAGGTGCTCGTTGTTGCCGTAGCGGGTGATATGCAGCTGAACGCGCAGGCGGTCGTTGATTGGTGAAGGAATCTCCAGCGGTTCAAGGTAATTCTCCTGCTCGAAGTACTCCTTGAAGCGCGGGTGGCGCACCAGGTTGGTGACCGGCTGGCCGCTGTCTTGCGGGGTTTTCAGACCCAGTAATGTTTCGGCAGCACGGTTCCACCATTCCAGGTTGCCGTCACTGTCGAGCATGATCACCGCATCCCGGAGCGCGGCGGTGGACTCCTGTACACGGTCGATCACCGCCTGCAGTCGCCCGCGCACACGCTGATCGCGGCGTTGCAGGTGATAGATGCTGTCGAATACCTCACCCCACAAACCGTAGCCGTCGGGGGGCGCTTCATCTGGTTTGTGCAGGCGTAGCCACTCATGCAGGCGCAGCAGCTGTTTCAGCGTCCAGCCCAGGTACAGCGCCAGGCCCACGGCCAGGCTCCAGCCGTAATAGCCGCTGACCAGACCGACCAGCAGGCAGACGGTGATCAACAGCAGCATGTGGCGAATCAGGGTGCCATGCCAATTTTGGTTCAATTTGGATCCTTAGCGGATCAGCTACAAGTTGCAAGCTACACGCTGCAAGATTGAAGCGGATCGCGTATTGCTTTTGCTCTTTCTTGAGGCTTGCAGCTTACAGCTTGCCGCTTGAATCAACTTTTAGTTGAGAACCGGTAGCCGGTGCCGCGTACCGTTTGTACCAGATTCTCGTAGGCGTCACCCAGCGCTTTGCGCAAGCGACGGATATGCACATCGACGGTGCGTTCTTCGACATACACGTTGCCGCCCCAGACCTGATCGAGCAGTTGCCCACGGGTATAGGCGCGTTCCTGGTGGGTCATGAAGAACTGCAGCAGGCGGTATTCGGTCGGGCCCATTTCCGCAGGTTTGCCATCGATGGTGACGCGGTGACTGATGGGGTCGAGGAGCAGGCCACCGACTTCGATCGGTGCTTCGCCATCACTGGGGCCGGCACGGCGCAGTACAGCCTTTAGGCGGGCCACCAGCTCGCGCGGCGAGAACGGTTTGGTGATGTAGTCGTCTGCACCGACTTCCAGGCCCTGGATCTTGTTGTCTTCCTCGCCCTTGGCAGTGAGCATGATGATCGGGATATCACCGGTCAGCTCATCGCGCTTGAGGCGGCGGGCCAGTTCGATACCCGAGGTGCCCGGAAGCATCCAGTCGAGCAGGATCAGGTCCGGCTTGCGGTCAACGATGATGGCGTGGGCCTGCTGCGAGTTCTCTGCCTCCAGGCAGTCATAGCCGGCCATTTCCAATGCAACGGCGATCATCTCGCGGATTGGCGCTTCGTCGTCAACGATCAGAATGTTTCTGCCAACCATGTTCAAACCTCTTCCCGTTCAGGTGTCTTGGCCCGCATTAGATAACGGAATTATTGCAGTCGTGTGACAGGGTGTGACGCTTCCAGCAACATTCTGTTACTGAGCTAGGCTTAAATTCCCTCTCCCGAGAAACACGGTGGATCCAATGACACGACATACGCTGAACTGGATGACGCTTTTCGCTGCGGTGGCACTGGCGTTGCCAGGGATAGCCTCGGCCCATCATGCCATGATGAAAGACGGGATGATGGTCGATCATGCGGGCATGACGCTCTACACCTTTGACAAGGACTCTGACGGCAAGTCCATGTGCAACGGCGAGTGTGCCAAGAACTGGCCACCGTTGATGGTCAAAGCGGGAGATACGGCCGAAGAGGGCTGGACGCAGATCAAGCGCGACGACGGCTCAATGCAATGGGCCTACAAAGGCAAGCCGGTGTACACCTTCATCAAGGACAAGAAAGCCGGTGACATGACCGGTGACGGCATGAAAGATGTTTGGCACGTGATTAAGTAGCAGTTTCTGATCGCGGGGCAAGCCCGCTCCTACAGGCTCTGTGGGAGCTGGCTTGCCCCGCGACACATCAAAAACTGTAATCCAGCACAATCCCGACAAATACCAGCAACCCCGCCCAGTGGTTGTGCAGGAACGCCTTGAAGCACGACTCGCGGTCCAGCTTGCGGGTCGACCAGAACTCCCAGACAAAGCACACCAGCGCCGCTACCAGCCCCAGATGGAACCAGCCACCCAGCTCAAAGCGGTTGCCGGCCAGCAGCAAACACGCCAACGACAGCACCTGCAGGGTCAGGATGATTGCCCGATCGGCTTCACCGAACAGGATCGCTGTAGACTTCACACCGATTTTCAGGTCGTCATCGCGGTCGACCATGGCGTAGTAGGTGTCATAACCCACCGTCCACAGCAGGTTGGCGATGTACAGCAGCCAGGCGATGGCAGGCAGTTCACCGGTGGCGGCGGTGAAGGCCATGGGAATGCCCCAGGAATAAGCGGCCCCGAGTACCACTTGCGGGTAGTAGGTGTAACGCTTCATGAACGGGTAACAGGCGGCCAACGCCACCGCGCCGAAGGACAGCCACACCGTCTGGGCATTGGTGCACAGCACCAGCAAGAAACTCACGCCCACCAGCACGGCAAACAGCACCAAGGCCTCGCGGGCCTTGATCTTGCCGGCCGCCAGCGGACGCTCGGCGGTGCGTTTGACATGGCCATCGACCTTGCGGTCGGCAAAGTCATTGATGGCACAGCCGGCGGCGCGCATCAGCACCACGCCAAGGGTGAAAATCAGCACATTGGCCAGGGTTGGCGAACCCTTGGCGGCGATCCATACGGCTGAGAGGGTGGGCCACAGCAGCAGATAGATACCGATCGGACGATCCATGCGGCTTAGCTGAATGAAGTCCCAGGCCCGAGGGTGCAGACGATTGAACGACTTGAGCAGCTGCAGGTACATCAGCGGATCTCCCCGGTGATCTCAGCGGCCTGCCACAGTGATGGCAGGAAGACTTCGGCAACCAGAATGCTCAACTCGCCGCGATCAAAGCGCGAGCGCCGCCCCCAGAGTGTGTCGCTGGCGTCTGCACTTGGCAGCCAGCCGCGGGGATAGTGGCAGACCTCAATGGCACGGCGGGTGAACGCCTGGTCGCAGAACAATAGTTCGCCCAGCGAGCGGCTGCCCAGCGCCTCCATATCCAGCCCGCCGCGCTCCAGGGCACTGCGCGCGGCAACACTACGGGCGAATACCCAGGCCTGGCCGTGACCACGCAAGTACACTTCGCGCACCCAGCCTTCGCTGCCGGGCGGCAGGTCGAGCGCTTGACACTCGTCATCACGCAGCGGCTGCCAGCCCTCGCAAAGGGGTGTAACAGAAAAGTGATCGGCGGATAATCGAGTCAGGCGACGCGTCAGTGACCCTTGATCGAACAACCAGTCAAGGAGTGCAGGCGTTGTGCTGTCTGCTACCTGAGAGTACTGCAACCATTCTGCAGCGGGCGCTTGCGATGTTTCGTACGGCACGATGGTATGGATTAACAGGCCAAAGAGACCGCGAGCTTAGCATGATTGCCCGATCCGGCTTGCATGCTGGCACCTGGCTCCAGTACAAAGCCCCTCCTTAGCGGGTCGCCACTGTAATTTATCCAAGAGCGACCCCTCCAATGCCTGGGTCTGTTGAGGAAGTGCGTAATGAAAAAGTGGCAGTGTATTGTGTGCGGTCTGATCTACGACGAGGCTGAAGGCTGGCCTGATGACGGTATTGCCCCGGGCACCCGTTGGGAAGACGTACCGGCAGACTGGCTGTGCCCGGATTGTGGCGTGGGCAAGATGGACTTCGAAATGATCGCCATCGGCTGATCACTCTTTAATCAGGATGCAAGGACACAAGGCATGACGGCACCGGTGGTAATTGTGGGTACAGGGTTGGCGGGCTACAACCTGGCCCGCGAATTTCGCAAACACGACAGCGACACGCCGTTGCTGTTGATTACCGCCGATGACGGCCGTTCCTATTCCAAGCCGATGCTGTCCACCGGCTTTGCCAAGAACAAGGATGCTGATGGCCTGAGCATGGCCGAACCCGGCGCCATGGCCGAGCAGCTCAACGCCGAAGTGCGTACGCACACCCGCATCAGCGGCATCGATCCGGGCCATAAGCGCCTGTGGATTGGTGAGGAACAGGTGGCTTACCGTGACCTGGTCCTGGCGTGGGGCGCGCAAACCGTTCAGGTGCCCGTTGCGGGTGATGCGGCCGACGCGATCTTCCCGATCAACGATCTGGAAGATTACGCACGCTTTCGCGCCGCTGCCGCTGGCAAGCAGCGCGTGTTGATTCTCGGTGCCGGGTTGATCGGCTGCGAGTTTGCCAACGACATGAGCCTGGGTGGTTTTCAGGTTGATCTGGTAGCGCCCTGCGAGCAGGTCATGCCGACCTTGCTCCATCCTGCGGCCGCTGGCGCCGTGCAGGCTGGGTTGCAAGGGCTTGGCGTGCGTTTCCATCTTGGCCCCGTGCTTAACCGTTTGCAGCGCATTGGCGACGCTCTGGAGGCGCATCTGAGCGATGGCACTGTTATCGCCTGCGACCTGGTGGTTTCAGCCGTTGGCCTGCGCCCGCGTATCGATCTGGCCGCCGCTGCCGGCTTGCAGGTGAATCGTGGCGTGGTGGTCGACCGCCAGCTGCGTACCTCGCATGCCAACATCTACGCGTTGGGCGATTGTGCCGAAGTCGATGGCCTCAACCTGCTCTACGTCATGCCCCTGATGAGCTGCGCGCGGGCATTGGCGCAAACCCTGGCCGGTCATCCAACGAGCGTTGCCTATGGCCCTATGCCGGTGACCGTGAAAACCCCGGCGTGCCCGTTGGTGGTGTCGCCGCCACCCCATGGCCGTGAAGGCACATGGCAGGTTGAAGGCCAGGGTACAGACCTCAAAGTGCTGTGCCACGATGCTGATGGCAACCTGCTGGGCTATGCCCTGACCGGCTCGGCGGTGATGGAGAAACTGGCTCTAAATCGGCAACTTCCGGCGCTAATGGCGTAAATAGCGGGCGTTCTGTCGGATTTCCCCTGTTATTGCCTCAACAATGGCCGTCCAGAGACTGGCGCGGCCCCCGACAGCATGCCATCCTCACTCCCGTCTGCCGCAGTTTAGAGCCTGCGGTGCCTTGGGCGCTGTCCTGAAGGGCAGCACGGCATAACAACAAAAAACCGTCAAAGAGGCTTCACTATGCGCAAACCAGAACTCGCCGCAGCTATCGCTGAAAAGGCCGATCTCACCAAAGAGCAAGCCAATCGCGTGCTTAACGCCGTACTCGAAGAAATCACCGGCGCCCTGCATCGTAAAGACAGTGTGACGCTGGTCGGTTTCGGTACCTTCGTGCAGCGTCATCGCGGTGCCCGTACCGGCAAGAACCCGCAAACCGGTGAGCCGGTAAAAATCAAAGCCAGCAACACGGTTGCCTTCAAGCCAGGCAAATCCCTGAAGGACAGCGTCAATCCGTGATGCCTCGCACCGATTGACTGCATTGAGAAACGGGCACCGGCGACGGTGCCCGTTTTTTATGGGCGCTTGATAGGAGTACCTGTCTTGCACCACCTGTGGGAGCGGGCTTGCCCCGCGATAGCGGTGTGTCAGCCAACATCGCATCGCGGGGCAAGCCCGCTCCCACAAAGATGTAAACGGCGATGAACGTCGCGAAATGTGCGGCAAAGTATGGTGTTTTTGTAGCGAGACTATAAACTGCTTCGCCAGTCATTTTTTAGCCGAGGCGTGCACATGAAGTTTCGCTTTCTCCTTTGGGCCATGGGCTTGCTGATGGCCAAGGCCAGCCGTCAGAACCCGGCGTTTCAGCAGCAGCTGACCGACAAGGATCTGGTTTTCCAGCTGCAGACGCTCGACGGTAAGGTCGCGCGCCACTTCATCGTCAAAGACATGCGCATCAACAGCCAGTCTGGCGTCCACCCGCAGCCGGCATTTGCCATCGCCTTCAAAGACGCAGCCTTCGGCTTTGCCACCTTGCAAGCGAAGAACAAGCAGTTGGCATTTATGCAGGGGATTCAGGACAAGAGCATCCAGATCAAGGGCAATCCGGCGCTGGTGATCTGGTTCCAGGGCCTGATGAAGTACCTGAAACCGAAGAAAAAGGCCTGAGCCTAGGCTCAGGCCTGTGCTGATCAGTGCTGGTTGAACTGCGAGGCCAGCTCGCGCAGCAGCGCCTCGGCCTCTAGCACTTTGGTGACCACATCTTCTGCCTTGTCGCGGGAGATGTTCAGGCGTTGCAGCAGCTCGTCCGGAATCGGCTCATCAGGGCCCGAGCCGATGCCTCGGGCGCGCAACAGGCGCACGGCCAGGCACGCCAGGTTCGGGAAGGCGGCATGTTCGCCATCGTAGTAAGGATCGTGCTGGAAGCGCAGCGCGGTGGCCAACTCATCAGGCATGTCCCAGAAGCGCATCAACCAGGCACCGATCTGTTCGCGGCTGATACCCAGCAGGTGCTGCTCGATGTAGCTGTGGCACAGGTGCGGGTTGACCTCCAGGTGACGGCAGATCAGCGAGAAGTGCGGCGGGAAGACATGCGCCAACAGCAGGTAGCCAAAGTTGTGCAGCAGCCCGGCCAGGTAGGTCAGCCCGGCTTCCGGGCGTTCTGCCCGTGGAATGGCACGGGTCAGGCCCTCAATCACTGCGGCGGTGTAGATCGACTGCTGCCAGTACGGCGTGGCTTGCTGCGGGTGGTCTTTGGGCAGGCTCAGGGTTTTGCCCAGGGCCAGGCCCAGCGCCAGGTTGATCACCAGATCAAAACCCAGCACGCGCACAATGGCGTCTTCTACCGAGCGAATCTTGCCCGGTGAGGCGTAGTAGGGTGACGCCGCCCAGCTGACCACTTGTGCAGCCAGGGCCGGGTCGGTCTCGACCACGCCGGTGATGTCGTCGATTGTCGCGTTGGGATCAACCCGCAGCTTGATGATCTTCTGCGCCGTTTCTGCCAGTGGCGGAATCTCGATGGTGTTTTCCAGGCGCTGTTGAATACGCCGGGCGGTAAAGACCTGGACCGCCTGGGAGATTTCCGCGCGGTCGTCGGTTGGGCGATCGAGGTTGGGGCGGATGCGCGCCACTGGCTCACCGAAATTGCCCGCGCTGGCCTTGCTCAACATCTTCTTGAAATCGTCCCGCTCAATTTCCAGCCACAGGTGCGCTTCGCCAGAGTGGACCAGTAGCTTCTCGGGTTCGAGCAGGCTCTCTTCATACAGGCACGGCGAGCTGGTCAGCGCTGGAATGCCGGGCAGGATCTTCAGCGTGTGCTTGTCCAGCATGGTCTTGAGGCGATCCAGGGGCACGGCAGCCAGCTTACGGCCGGTCAGTTCAGTGAGGCGGTTAAGGTCCAGTAGCTGGTTCTGCGGGAACAGCACCATCAGGGCGCCGACCGCGTCGTCGAGCAAGACGGCCTGGACTTTGCGCTCAGGCAGCAAGTGCGGATGATCGAGTACTTCCCGGTAGGCAATACCGAGCTTTTCCAGCAACAGCCGGATAACAGACGGAGCGTGGGGGGTTGCGGTGTCCAAGGCAACTTCAGTCATTGTCTGTATCCAGAGGTTTTAGGTTCGCAAGAGTATAACCAGCTTCAACCTCGAGCTGGATCCAATTTGAGACAAGGGTCACACCTGGCCATATTGCTGGCCGTGACGCAGCCAGCGGTCCAGTAGCGGACTGACATGCTCCGGCCAGCGAGCCAGCAGCGCTTGGGCGGCATCGCGTACCGCCGGCAACAGGTCGGCATCACGCATCAGGTCGGCCACCTTGAACTGCAGCAGGCCGGTCTGGCGTGTTCCGAGCATTTCACCGGGACCGCGCAGCTCAAGGTCTTTCTCGGCGATGATAAAGCCGTCGTTGGTTTCGCGCATGATCCCCAGGCGTTCGCGGCCAATCTGTGACAGCGGCGGGTGGTAGAGCAGTACACAGTGGCTCACGGCGCTGCCGCGTCCGACCCGCCCGCGCAGCTGGTGCAACTGGGCCAGGCCCAGGCGTTCGGGGTTCTCGATGATCATCAGGCTGGCGTTGGGCACATCGACGCCCACCTCGATCACCGTGGTCGCGACCAGCAACTGTAGGTTGCCTTGTTTGAACTCGGCCATCACCGCTGCCTTTTCGGCAGGCTTCATGCGCCCGTGAATCAGGCCGACACGCAACTCGCCCAAGGCGCTACCCAGTTCTTCGAATGTGGTTTCTGCGGCCTGGCAGGTGAGTTCTTCCGACTCTTCGATCAGCGTACACACCCAGTAAGCCTGACGCCCTTCCGCGCACGCCGCGCGTACCCGCTCGACCACTTCGAAGCGACGGCTGTCAGCGACCAGGACGGTGTTGACCGGCGTGCGCCCGGGCGGCAGCTCGTCGAGGATCGAGGTGTCCAGATCGGCGTAGGCACTCATCGCCAGGGTGCGTGGGATGGGCGTTGCGGTCATGATCAACTGGTGTGGGCACAGCTCGCCACCCACACCTTTCTGGCGCAGCGCCAGGCGCTGTTGAACGCCGAAACGGTGTTGCTCGTCGATGATTGCCAGGGCCAGGTTGTGGAATTTCACTTCTTCCTGAAACAGCGCATGGGTGCCGACCACCATCGGTGTGCCACTGGCGATCTGTTCCAGGGCACTGGCGCGGGCTTTGCCTTTGAGCTTGCCGGCCAGCCAGGCGACTTCAATACCCAGCGGCTCCAACCAGCGCTTGAAGGTGGCGAAGTGTTGTTCGGCGAGGATCTCGGTGGGGGCCATCAGTGCAACCTGATAGCCCGCTTCCAGGGCTTGCAGGGCCGCCAGCGCGGCCACCACGGTTTTCCCGGCACCGACGTCACCTTGTACCAGGCGCAGCATCGGCTCCGGTTGGCTGAGGTCGTAGGCAATCTCGTTGCCGACCCGTTGCTGAGCACCGGTGGGGGCAAAGCCGAGATTGGCCAGGTATTGCTGGGGCAAGCGCGTGGCCTTGGGCAGCACCGGTGCACGCTGGGCACGCAGGCTTTCGCGCAGGCGTTGCTGCGACAGCTGATGGGTCAGCAGCTCTTCGAAGGCCAGGCGGTGCTGGGCCCAATGCTGGCCTTCGGCAAGTTCGTCGACGTCGGCATCGGCCGGTGGATGGTGCAGGTAGCGGATGGCTTCATCCAGCGGCGCCAGTTGGTAATCCCGGGCCAGTTCCAGCGGCAACCAGTCGGGCAGGCTGCGCGGGCCGAGCATCGCCAGGCTTTGTTGGCACAGCTGGCGCAGGCGCTGCTGGGTCAGGCCTTCGGTGGTCGGGTAGATCGGCGTCAGGGTCTGCTCCACCGGGACCGGTTCATCGCCGGTCAGGGCGCGGTATTCCGGGTGGTAGATCTCAAGGCCCGAGGCGCCAGGGCGGGCTTCGCCATAGCAGCGCAGGTGCGTGCCTCGTTTCAGGCCTTCTTTTTGCGCATTGCTGAAGTGGTAGAAACGCAGGCTCAGTACGCCAGTGCCGTCACCCAGGCGCACGACCAAACTGCGGCGCTTGCCCATGACCACATCGGCGCCGCTGACAACGCCTTCGATCACCGCATCCTGGCCAGGGCGCAAAGCGCCGATCGGGACCACACGGGTGCGGTCCTGATAGCGCAGGGGCAGGTGGAAAAGTACGTCCTGAAGGTTCTCCAGGCCGACCTTGGCCAGCTTCTCGGCCATGGCCTCGCCAACGCCCTTCAGTGCAGTTACCGAGACCTGCGACAACTCCGGCATGTTGACGTCCTACGCGCTCACTGGTGGTTTGGCCACCGAGCACAGGCGGATGGAGTCGGCGAGGATCTCGATCGCTTTCGGCCGCGGGAAGCTTGCGCGCCAGGCAATCGCCACGGTGCGAAACGGCGCCGGTGGGCTCAACGGACGCACTTCGATGACCCCAGGGGCATAGTGGTGGCTGTGCACTGCCGACAGCGGCAGGATCGACACGCCAAGGCCCGAGGCAACCATGTGACGGATGGTTTCCAGCGAGCTGGATTCAACCGTGGTGTGCTTGGCGCCGTCGCTACCCTTGGTCAGGGTCGGGCAGGCTTCGAGTACCTGATCACGGAAGCAATGGCCTTCACCGAGCAGCAGCAGGCTCTTGTCGTTCAGCAGGCTGGCGTCGATGGTTTGCTTCTTGGTCCATGGGTGCTCGCTGGGCATCAGCACATAGAAGGGCTCATCGTACAGCGGCAGGGTCAGGACATCGGCTTCATTGAACGGCAGCGCGATGATCACCGCGTCCAACTCACCATTGCGCAGCTTGTCGCGCAGGATGTGGGTGAAGTTTTCTTCGATGTACAGCGGCATCTGCGGGGCAACCCGATGCAGTTGCGGGATCAGGTGCGGGAACAAGTACGGACCGACCGTGTAGATCGCCCCGACTTTCAGCGGCGCGGTCAGTTGGTTCTTGCCGGCCTGGGCCAGTTCGCGAATGCCCTGGGCCTGCTCAAGCACCTTCTGGGCCTGGGCGACGATACCTTCGCCAACCGGGGTCAGGCGTACCGCGCTTTTGCTACGCTCGAAGATCAGTACACCCAGCTCGTCCTCGAGCTTTTTCACGCCCACCGACAGGGTCGGCTGGCTGACATGGCAGCGCTCGGCGGCATGGCCGAAGTGCTGTTCTTGAGCGAGGGTGACGATGTAGCGTAATTCTGTGAGGGTCATAACGTGCGTCCATGAAGTTGCGGCCCCAGCATAGCGGCTGCAATCGATAGACGCACGTTATCAGAGTTGCTTGGTTGTGACAGAAACAATGTGTTAGCGCTTGTCCAGCGAGTAGACGAAAGGCGCGATCACCTCGATGCTGCCGTTGTTAAGCAATTCCTTCGGTGGAGGTGGAACCGGCTGGGCGCGACGGATCATCTCCAGCGTTGCCCGATCCAGTGCCGCACTGCCCGAGCCGCCGGCCAGGGTGTAAGACAGGATCTTGCCCTCGCCATCGACGACAAAGCGCAAGCGGTTGATGCCTTCCATACGCATACGACGGGCGTTTTCCGGGTAGCGCTTGTACTTGGCCAGGTGGCGCAACAGATCGCTCTGCCAGGTGGGCAGGGCATTGCTGTTGGTCGCGATGCTTGGCGCAGGCGCTGCGGATTTTTGCGTCGGCGCGTTGCTTGGCGGCGTGTCGACCACTTCTTCGTCAGCAGGCTTTTCCTGCGGCGGCTCAGGCTTTTTCTCTGGCTTGGGCGGCTGCGGTTTGGCCTTCGGCTTGACCGGCTTGGCAATGGCGATTTTCGGTTTTGGCGCCTCGGCCAGTTTCGGCAACGGCGGTTCTTCAACCGGCGCTGGCGGCTGTGGCGGGGTCACCACCTTAGGCGGTGGTGGAGGTGCCGGTTCAGGCATCGGCGCCATTTCGATCATCATCGCCGCTGGCGGCAGTTCGATCGCTTGGGGCACTGACCAATTGAGCGTCAGCAGCACGGCGACGGCATGGATACCCAGCACAATCGCCAGACTACTGCTGTAACGCGCCAGCTTATGCCGCGTCTTGATCATTTCTTGGCTGCCGTCTCAAGGCCGACCAGACCGACTTTCAGGTAACCGGCCGCGCGCAGCGAATTCATGACTTCCATCAGATCACCGTAATCCACGCCTTTGTCAGCCTGGAAGAAGATCGTGGTGTCCTTGTCGCCCTTGGTCTTGGCGTCGAGCACGGCGCCGAGCTGATCGCGCTGGACCTGCTCGTCACCGACGTAAACGTTCTGGTCGGCCTTGACGCTGAGGAACACCGGCTTCTCCGGCCTCGGCGCCGGTTTGGCGGTCGAGGCGGGCAGGTCGACCTTGATGTCGACGGTTGCCAGAGGCGCTGCCACCATGAAGATGATCAGCAGGACCAACATCACGTCGATAAACGGCGTGACGTTGATTTCGTGGTTCTCGGCGAGGTCGTCGCCACCTTCGTTAAGATGCAGGCCCATGGATTACCCCACTTTCACCATGTGAGGTGCAGTGGCGCGATCGGCTGGCTGGTGGTCCAGGTCGCGGCTGACCAGCAGCAGGACTTCTGCCGAAGCGTCCGATACCTGGGCTTTGTAGCCAGCGATCGAGCGGGCGAAGACGTTGTAGATGACCACCGCCGGGATCGCTGCAACCAGACCCAGTGCAGTAGCCAGCAGGGCTTCGGCGATACCCGGGGCAACCACGGCGAGGTTGGTGGTTTGGGTTTTGGCGATGCCGATGAAGCTGTTCATGATGCCCCACACGGTACCGAACAGGCCGACGAACGGTGCGGTGGAACCGATGGTTGCCAGGACGCCGGTGCCGCTGCTCATGTTACGGCCGCTGGCGGCTACCAGGCGCTCAAGGCGGAAGCTGACGCGCTCTTTGATGCCTTCTTTCTCGCGGGTGTTGGCCGACAGGCGCATTTCATCCAGGGCATCGTGGACCAGCAAATGGCCCAGGGTGCCTTCCTTGTTGGCGCCATCGCTGGCTTCCTTGAGGGTGGTGGATTTTTTCAGCAGGGCAATATCGCCACGCAGACGGCGCTTGGCGCCCATCAGCTCGAAGCCTTTGGCGATCCAGATGGTCCAGGTGATGATCGAGGCAATGACCAGGCCGATCATGACGATCTTGACCACGATGTCGGCGTTTTTGTACATGCCCCATGGCGACAGGTCGTGGGCCATGCCCAGGCTGGTGTCTTCAACCAGTGCTTCAACTTCAGCGGCTTCGCTGGCGACCTGGCCTTCGATCGGCGCTTGACCCGCGGCGGCAGGAGCAGCGGCGGCAGCAGCTGGATCAGCTGGCGTGGCAGCAGGCTCGGTGCCCGGTGCTGCAGGGGCAGCAGCAGGTGCTACGGCAGCGGCAGGGGTCGCAGCAGGCGTGGTCGGCTCATCGGCCAATGCAGCCGGGGCCACTGCCAGGCTGAACATCAGCGCTGCAATGGCGCGCCATACGCGCGGCGTGGTTGGCGAAGCGGAAGGTTGGATACGTGTCATGCTGGCCGGACCTGATGAAGAAGAAAGAGGTGGTTGTCCTTCCAGGCCTCGATACAGGCCGAGAACAAAATTGGGCGGCCATTATTGCAAGTAATTCTTGTTAGCAGAAGTAATAAAGTTACTTTTTTTCCATCATCGCTAGCCGCCTATCGATTTATTTGGATAGGCTTGGCCTTTGATTTACGGAGTTCGGCAATGTCTGCGTCGTCTGTTTTGATCGTCGGGTGTGGTGATGTCGGTAGTCGCCTGGCCAAGCAAATGCTGGCTGGCGGCTGGCAAGTAAGTGGCCTGCGCCGCAGTGTGGGCGAGCTGCCCGCTGGGGTGACGGCGGTCGCTGCCGACCTGTTCGACCCGCAGTGCCCTGCCACCTGGCCGACACAGGCGCCGGACTACCTGGTCTACTGTGCGGCAGCGAGCCAGCATGACGAGGCCGGTTATCGAGCCGCCTATGTTGATGGCCTCAAGCACGTCCTGAGCTGGTTGGCCGAGCGCGGACAGGCGCCACGGCGTTTGCTGTTCGTGTCCAGCAGTGGGGTGTATGCCCAGCAGCAAGGCGAATGGATTGACGAAACATCGGTGACCGAGCCGCAAAACTACAGCGGCACGGTGATGCTTGAGGCCGAACAGTTGGCGCTGGCCAGCGGCATACCGACTTCCATTGTGCGTCTGACCGGCATCTACGGGCCGGGGCGTGAATGGTTGCTCAGTCAGGTGCGTCAGGGTTATCGGGTCACCGAAGAGCCGCCGCTGTACGCCAATCGAATTCATGCCGAAGACGCCGCGGGCTTGCTGGCCTTCCTGATCACAGCTGATGCCCAGGGGCAAACGCTGGAAGATTGCTACATCGGCGTCGATGATGCGCCGGCACCGTTGGCCGAAGTGGTGGCCTGGCTGCGCCAGTACATGGGCGTCACGCAGTGGTCGGAATCGGAGCGGGTGCGTCGCACCGGTAGCAAGCGTTGCAGCAACGCTCGCGCCCGGGCACTGGGCTGGGTGCCTCAGTACCCGAGCTTCAAGGAAGGCTATGCGGCAATCCTTGAAGGGCGCAACGACTAAGCGTCAGCTCAGTCGCGTTCAAGCAGCCACTGACGAGCACCAGGTTGCAGCATTGGTTTCTCGTCAGGCTGGGCGCCGTTGACGGCGCGCAGGATTTCCAGCTGATCGCCGTCACGCTTGAAGATCCACGGCGCGCCTTTCTGGTTGCGCTCCAGCCACAGGCTGTCGTTGGCACCGCTCATGTCGGCACAGTCGCCGGCCAGGCACAGGGCGTAGCGGTCCAGGTTGGGCAGGCCTTCGACGCTGCCGTTGTCGCGAAAGTGCACCGTGCCACCTTGGCCTGGGCCTTCGATGACCTTCCACTCACCGCCCAGGTAGGCGTTGTACAGCGCCTGTTCGAAGGTGGTGCCGGTGCGCGCGCCCATCGGAGCGGGGGTTTCGGCTTTTTCGAAGGTTTGTTGCGGCATGGCATCACTGGTTTGCTGCACCAGTTCGTCACCTTCGAGCACCAGGGTCTGAACCAGATTGCCGGGGAATGTTACCTGGTACTGCTTCTCGCCAGCGTTCAGCTGGCCTTCAGCAATTTCAAAACCGTTGTCGAAGCTGGCTTGGCCGGCGGCGACATTGACCTTCCATTCGAAATTCGGGCCGTTGTCTTGCAGGGCCTGGCGCAGGCTGACGCCTTTGGCGGCGGTATCGATGGCTTTCTGGTTGATCCAGATGCCGTTGTAATCTTCGGGTTTGTGGCTAGCGCATCCGCTCAGCAGTGCGGCAGCCAGGGTCAGGGCGAGCGCATGGCGCATGGCGGGGTCCTTTCCGGGGCAAAGCGAGGGCGAGCCGGGCGGCTCGCCGCGCGGGGTATTACTCGAGGACCAGGATCGCGTCCATTTCAACTTGCGAACCGCGTGGCAGCGCGGCAACACCGATGGCGGCGCGTGCTGGGTACGGCTGTTCGAAGTACTTGCCCATGATCTCGTTGACCTTGGCGAAGTGGCTCAGGTCGGTCAGGAAGATGTTCAGTTTGACGATGTCTTTGAACGAACCACCTGCAGCTTCAGCAACCGCCTTGAGGTTTTCGAAGACCTGAACGGTCTGGGCTTCGAAACCTTCAACCAGTTCCATGGTTTTTGGGTCCAGTGGGATCTGGCCGGACATGTACACCGTGTTACCGGCCTTGATCGCCTGGGAGTAGGTGCCGATGGCGGCTGGGGCCTTGTCACTGGTGATGACGGTCTTGGTCATGATGACTCCTTGCTGTTATTAGGCTACGTGCGCATGCGGGTGATGCGAATCACACCGGTCAGGGCGCGTAGTTTCTTGATCACGCGGGCCAGGTGCACGCGGTCGTGCACGCTGACCACCAGTTGGACCACGCTGATGCGACCATCGCGTTCGTCCATGCTGATTTTCTCGATGTTGCCGTCGGCGGCGTTCACGCTGCTGGCCAGCAGCGCGATCAGGCCGCGTTGGTGCTCCAGTTCGACGCGCAGCTCGACATTGAATTCGCCGGTAACGTCCTTGGCCCAGGAAAGCTGTACGCATTTCTCCGGGTTGTGGCGGATTTCGCTGATGTTCCGGCAGTTCTCCAAGTGGACGACCATGCCCTTGCCAGCCGACAGGTGGCCGACAATCGGGTCGCCCGGAATCGGCGTACAGCACTTGGCGTAGCTGAGTACCAGGCCTTCGGTGCCGCGAATCGCCAGCGGGCCTTCAGGTGCTGGCAGCTGCTCACCCTCGGTAGACAGCAGGCGCCGGGCCACGACATAGGCCATGCGGTTGCCCAGGCCGATGTCTTCGAGCATGTCCTCGATCTGCTCCAGGCGGTACTCGCTGAGCATGGCTTGAACGCGTTCCTGGGGGATTTTGTCCAGGGCGCTGTCGAAACCGTTGAGGACCTTGTTCAGCAGGCGTTCGCCCAGGCTGATCGACTCGGAGCGGCGCTGCAGTTTGAGCGCATGGCGAATGTGGGTACGGGCTTTGCCGGTGACGACGAAATTGAGCCAGGCAGGATTCGGCCGGGCGCCCGGGGCGCTGACGATCTCGACGGTCGAACCGCTTTGCAGGGGCTCGGACAGCGGCGCCAGGCGGCGGTTGATCCGGCAGGCGATACAGCTGTTGCCGACGTCGGTGTGCACCGCGTAAGCGAAGTCGACCGCCGTGGAGCCTTTAGGCAGCTCCATGATGCGGCCTTTGGGCGTGAACACGTAGACCTCGTCCGGGAACAGGTCGATCTTCACGCTTTCGATGAATTCCAGCGAGTTGCCTGCACGTTGCTGCATTTCCAGCACGCCTTTGACCCACTGACGGGCGCGGGCATGGGTGCCTTTGGGCTGTTCGTCGTCGCTGGATTTGTACAGCCAGTGCGCGGCAATGCCATTGTTGGCCATCTCTTCCATTTCGCGGGTGCGGATCTGGATTTCGATCGGTACACCGTGCATGCCGAACAGCGTGGTGTGCAGCGACTGGTAGCCGTTGGCCTTGGGAATCGCGATGTAGTCTTTGAAGCGGCCAGGCAGCGGTTTGTACAGGTTGTGTACAGCGCCGAGCACGCGGTAGCAGGTGTCTACCTTGTCGACGATGATGCGGAATGCGTAGACATCCATGATCTCGTTGAAGGCCCGGCGTTTGCCGCGCATCTTCTTGTAGATGCCATACAGGTGTTTCTGGCGGCCGCTGACTTCGCCTTCAATACCGTCGACCGCCAGGCAGTGGGCCAGCGACTCTTCGATCTTGTTGACGATTTCCTTGCGGTTGCCACGGGCACGTTTGACTGCCTGGTAGATGCGCGCCGAGCGCATCGGGTGCATGGCTTTGAACCCCAGGTCTTCGAACTCGACGCGCACACTGTGCATCCCCAGGCGGTTGGCGATGGGGGCGTAGATTTCCAGGGTTTCCTTGGCGATGCGTCGGCGTTTTTCGCCTGACAGCACCTCAAGCGTGCGCATGTTGTGCAGGCGGTCGGCCAGTTTGACCAGGATGACGCGGATGTCCCGGGCCATGGCCATGGCCATTTTCTGGAAGTTTTCCGCTTGTGCTTCGGCCTTGGTCTCGAAGTTCATCTGGGTCAGTTTGCTGACCCCATCCACCAGTTCGGCCACCGTCTCGCCAAATTGCGAGTTGAGGGCTTCTTTGGCGATGCCGGTGTCTTCGATCACGTCATGGAGCATGGCCGCCATCAGGCTCTGATGGTCCATGTGCATGTCGGCGAGGATGCTTGCCACCGCCAGCGGATGCGTGACGTAAGGCTCGCCGCTACGACGGCGTTGGCCGTCGTGGGCTTGTTCGGCGTAGAAGTACGCCCGGCGCACCAGGTTGACCTGGTCGGCGCCGAGGTAGGTCGACAGGCGATCGGCGAGGGCGTCTATGCTCGGCACAGGATTACCTCCTGCCGAGGAAAAAGGACCTGCGCCGCACCACGTCGACCAGGCATAGGCTTAAACGGCCTCGTTCGCCTCTTCCTCGCTACCGAAAGCAAAGGCAGGTTCGACTTCGACAATGGATTCGGCAGCGATGAATTCAGGGGTGCAGATGCCTTCAGCGATTTCACGCAGGGCAACGACGGTAGGTTTGTCGTTTTCCCATGCCACTTTCGGCTCTTTGCCGCCGGTGGCCAGCTGACGGGCACGCTTGGTAGAGAGCATGACCAGCTCAAAACGGTTATCCACGTGTTCTAGGCAGTCTTCAACGGTTACGCGGGCCATGGTCTTCCTCAAGTAGCAAATGCGGTGTTCAGCCCGAATGGGCGAGCGGACTCGATAGTTTAAAAAATCACCAGCCATTAGGGAAGCGCTGATTTCACTTCGAGCCCTGAATGCCTTGACGATAACCAGTTCCGGGGCTCTGGCACAACTGTTTGATTGAAAGCATCGCGGGGCAAGCCCGCTCCCACCGGAGCCTGTAGGAGCGGGCTTGCCCCGCGATAGCGGCTACTGGCGCGCCAACGCATCGCGCAAACGCGGTGTCAGCTCATCAAACAGGGTTTGCACCGAACGCAACGCGCGGCAATCCGGACGGGTCAGCAGCCACACTTCGGTGTCACACCCCGGCAGGGCATCGCTCAGCGGCTCGACGCCCGGCAGGGTATGGGCCATGTAGTCGGGCAGCGCAGCCACGCCCAGGCCAGCGGTCACCAGTTGGGCAATTGCAGAAATGCTGCTGCAGCGATAGCGCGGCGTAACGCCCGGCAGGTGCTCACGGCGCCACACCTCGGTGGCGTGATCCTGCATGGTGTCATCCGGGGCGATCCACGGCAGGCTGGTTGGCGCTTGCTTGAGCTTTTCGCGGTAGTGCTCCAGGCCAGACACAACGTAGGAGGCCGAACCCAGGCATCGGCCGACCAAATGTTCGGGTGGCGAGTTGGTCAGGCGCAAGGCCAGGTCGGCATCGCGGCGGCTCAGGTTGGCGAACGTATTGGAGGTTGCCAGTTCAAGTGACAAAGCAGGGTAGGTGGGCATGAACTCAGCCAGTGCCGGAAGCAACAGGCTGTGCAGCACCGCATCGGTACATGTCAGACGAACGGTACCGCTGACCACCTGTTCACCGTGCTCCAGCGCCACCCGCGCGGCATCCAGTGCCTGTTCGGCGCGCTCTGCCTGCTCTGCCAGGGCCTGGGCGGTGCCGGTGGGAATGTAGCCTTTACGGCTCTTTACGAATAACGCGGTACCAAGGGCAGCTTCCATGCGCCGGATCGAGCGGAACACCGTCGAAACATCCACCCGCAGCAGCTCTGCGGCTTTTGCCAGTGAGCGGCCGCGTACCAGGGCGAGTACCAGCGAGAGGTCGGCGTGACTGATCTGATATTGCATGGGTGCACTCTTTGCTTGCCTAAATGCCAATGTCTGTTGCGCTGGGGCCATTCTATAGTGAGGCAGCAGTCGTGAATCAACTCGTAACATTGTCAGAATGTGGAACGTGAGTCCTATTTGACAGCGTTCTGCAGTCCCCACGATGGACACTTTTAAAAAGAACAAACTGAACCATCGCCGCTCCCGTTAGCGCCGCAGTACCTCCTCCACAATCGTTCGATAAAAATCAAAGGATGCCTAGCCATGACGTCGGTCTCCCCGCGCGCCATCCCTCTCGACGAGATGGGTGAATTTCTCCAGGCCCACCCTGAGGTGCAATTTGTCGATCTGCTGATTGCAGACATGAACGGCGTGGTACGCGGCAAGCGCATCGAGCGTGCGAGCCTGGTCAAAGTCTACGAGAAGGGCATCAACCTGCCGGCTTCTCTGTTCGCACTGGATATCAACGGTTCGACCGTCGAAAGCACCGGCCTTGGCCTGGACATCGGCGACGCCGACCGCATCTGTTTCCCGATTCCCGGCACGCTCAGCTACGAACCCTGGCAGAAGCGTCCTACCGCTCAGTTGCTGATGACCATGCATGAGCTGGACGGTGCGCCGTTCTTCGCCGACCCGCGGGAAGTCCTGCGCGGTGTGGTGGAGAAGTTCGACGCCCTGGGCCTGGATATCTGCGCA
This sequence comes from Pseudomonas sp. NUPR-002, assembly GCF_056322725.1. NCBI lineage: Bacteria > Pseudomonadati > Pseudomonadota > Gammaproteobacteria > Pseudomonadales > Pseudomonadaceae > Pseudomonas > Pseudomonas sp. NUPR-002. Next base: position 6,175,832 of record NZ_CM150476.1, on the reverse strand, counting down.
GCGTTCGAGCTTGAGTTCTACCTGATCGACCAGGACAACCTCAACGGCCGTCCACAGCCGCCGCGCTCGCCCATTTCCGGCAAGCGTCCGCAGTCGACCCAGGTGTACCTGATCGACGACCTGGACGAGTACGTCGACTGCCTGCAAGACATGCTGGAAGCGGCGAAAGAGCAAGGCATTCCTGCCGATGCCATCGTCAAGGAAAGCGCCCCGGCGCAGTTTGAAGTCAACATGCACCACGTTGCCGACGCGATCAAAGCGTGCGACTACGCGGTGTTGCTCAAGCGCCTGATCAAGAACATCGCCTACGACCATGAAATGGACTCCACTTTCATGGCCAAGCCTTACCCGGGCCAGGCGGGCAACGGTCTGCATGTGCATATTTCGTTGCTGGACAAGAAAACCGGCAAGAACATCTTCGCCAGCGATGACCCCGAGCAGAGCGAAACCCTGCGCCACGCCATTGGCGGTGTGCTGGAAACCATGCCGGCGTCGATGGCATTCCTGTGCCCGAACATCAACTCCTACCGTCGTTTCGGTGCTCAGTTCTACGTGCCCAATGCGCCAAGCTGGGGCCTGGACAACCGTACCGTGGCGGTTCGCGTACCGACCGGCAGCAGCGATGCAGTGCGTATCGAGCACCGTGTGGCCGGCGCCGATGCCAACCCTTACTTGATGATGGCGGCGATTCTGGCGGGCATCCACCACGGTCTGACTAACCAGATCGAGCCGGGCGCGCCGATTGAAGGCAACTCCTACGAGCAGTTGGAGCAGAGCCTGCCGAACAACCTGCGCGATGCGCTGCGTGAACTCGATGACAGCGAAGTGCTGAACAAATACATCAGCCCCGACTACATCGACATTTTTGTCGCCTGCAAGGAAAGCGAGATGGCCGAATTCGAGGTGTCGATTTCCGACCTCGAATACAACTGGTACCTGCATACCGTGTGATGCCCGGAGATAACAACAATGACAATTGCACCACGTGAACACTGGGAACAGCTGTTCCAGACCCTGAAGATCGAAGGCCGCGCCTTTGTCGACGGGCAGTATTGCGCCAGTGTTGCTGGTGACAGTTTCGATTGTTCAAGCCCGGTCGATGGCCGCTTGCTGGCAACGATCGCCAGTTGCGACAGCGCCGACGCCGAGCGTGCCGTGGCTGCAGCGCGGCGCAGCTTTGACAGTGGTGTGTGGGCCAAGCAGGCCCCGGCCCAGCGTAAGCGCGTGCTGATTGCCTTCGCCGACTTGCTGCTGGCCAATGCCGAAGAGCTGGCGCTGCTGGAAACCCTGGACATGGGCAAGCCGATTGCCGATGCCCTGAGCATTGATATCCCCGCTGCGGCCAACGCCATTCGCTGGCACGCCGAAGCGATCGATAAGATTTATGACGAAGTTGCTGCAACCGCGTCCGACCAGCTGGGTCTGGTCACCCGCGAGCCGGTCGGCGTGGTTGCGGCCATTGTTCCGTGGAACTTCCCACTGATGATGGCCTGTTGGAAACTCGGCCCGGCCCTGGCCACCGGTAACTCGGTGATCCTCAAGCCGTCCGAAAAATCACCGCTGACCGCGATCCGTATCGCGCAGCTGGCGCTCGATGCTGGTTTGCCGGCGGGCGTGCTCAACGTTCTGCCCGGCTATGGCCACACCGTGGGCAAGGCCCTGGCCCTGCACATGGACGTCGATACCCTGGTGTTCACAGGTTCCACGCGTATTGCCAAGCAATTGATGGTGTACGCCGGTGAATCGAACATGAAGCGGGTCTGGCTGGAAGCGGGCGGCAAGAGCCCGAACATCGTCTTCGCCGACGCCCCAGACCTGCAAGCAGCTGCCGATGCCGCCGCTGCGGCCATCGCCTTCAACCAGGGCGAAGTGTGCATTGCCGGTTCGCGCCTGTTGGTCGAGCGCAGCATCAAGGAGCGCTTCCTGCCGATGGTGGTCGAAGCCCTCAAGGCCTGGAAACCAGGCCATGCACTGGACCCAGAAACCCGCGTCGGGGCCCTGGTGGACGGTACCCAGCTCGACACCGTGCTGGGCTACATCGAAGCGGGCAAGGCCGATGGCGCCACCCTGCTCACCGGTGGCGAACGGGTCCTGGAAGACACCTGTGGTGTTTACCTGCAGCCGGCCATCTTCGATGGCGTCACCAATGCCATGCGCATCGCCCGCGAGGAAATTTTCGGGCCGGTGCTGTCGGTAATCACCTTTGACAGTGCCGAAGAGGCCGTGGCCATTGCCAACGACTCACCGTTCGGCCTGGCAGCGGCAGTCTGGACCAGCGATATCTCCCGTGCCCATAACACCGCTCGCGCCTTGCGCGCAGGCAGCGTGTGGGTCAACCAATACGACGGCGGCGACATGACTGCACCGTTCGGCGGCTTCAAGCAGTCGGGTAATGGTCGGGACAAATCGCTGCACGCTTTTGACAAATACACTGAACTCAAGGCGACCTGGATCAAGCTGTAAGGGAGGGTGAACCCATGCAAACTACCAATGACCTGCCGCCTTTGATTGGCATTTCTGCCTGTCGTCAGCAGTTGGGCAATAACTCGTCGCATACCGTCGGCGACAAGTATGTCGAAGCGGCAGGCTTTGCCGGCATCCCTTTGATCCTTCCCGCACGTGCCGAGCCGGGTGACCCGCAGCGCGTGCTGGAACGCCTCGATGGCATTCTTTTTACCGGTTCGCCTTCTAATGTTGAGCCGCATCATTACAATGGCGCCCCCAGCGTGGAAGGTACGAAGCACGATGTGTTTCGCGACCGGCTGACCCTGCCGTTGTTGCAGGCCGCCATTGCCACCGGTGTGCCGGTGTTCTGCATCTGCCGTGGATTCCAGGAATTGAACGTTGCCTTGGGCGGCACGCTGCACCAGCGGGTGCAGGAGCTGCCAGGTTTCCTCGACCACCGCGAGCCGCAGGACGCGCCACTGGAAGAGCAATACAGCCCACGCCATAGCGTTACCGTGCAGCCCGGCGGGCTGTTCGAACGACTGGGGCTGGAGCAGCACTTCATGGTCAATTCGCTTCACAGCCAGGGCATCAATCGCCTGGCTGACGGCCTGCGGGCCGAGGCCCTGGCGCCGGACGGATTGATCGAAGCGGTATCCATGGAGGATGCCCCAGGCTTTGTGGTCGGCGTGCAATGGCACCCCGAATACCGCTTGGCCGACAACCCGGTTTCGTTGCGTCTGTTCGAGGCGTTTCGTCAGGCATGTCTGGCCCGTGCAAGGGGTGAGCGTCACCGGGAGAAGACCCTATGAGGGTATCCGGTTGATCCGGAGCTGCATTACCAGGCAACAAGTTTCATTGAGTGCAAGTGGGCGCGCTGCGGGGCGCCCTGAAAAACAATAGTAAAAGCGGCGGCAACTACTCATGAGCGAATACGAAGCAGGCCTGTCCCCAGGTATGGGACAGGCTCGCACCCAGGAAAGCGGTGCATCGAAAGCAACCAAAGGGCTCGACGCAGGTCGGCTGGGGCTGCTGGCGAGCATTGTCCTGGGTATCTCCACCATTGCACCGGTCTACACCCTCACAGGCGCCCTCGGCCCAACCGTACGTGAAGTCGGCGCGCACCTGCCGGCGGTGTTCATCGTCGGCTTCCTGCCGATGCTGCTGGTAGCGCTGGGCTACCGCGAACTGAACTCGGCAGAGCCGGACAGCGGTACGTCCTTTACCTGGTCGGCGCGGGCGTTTGGCCCGATGATCGGCTGGATCGGCGGCTGGGGGTTGGTCACAGCCACCACCATTGTGCTGTCCAACCTTGCGGGGGTGGCCGTCGACTTCTTTTATCTGTTCCTTGGGCAGATCACCGGCAGCCACGAGGTGGCGGCGCTGGCGGATAACTTATTGATCAACATCGTCACCTGTTGCGTGTTCATTGCCATGGCGGTGTGGATTTGCTGCCGCGGGATCACCACCACCATGACGGTGCAGTACAGCCTGGTGGCGCTGCAGTTGGTGGTGCTAGTGGGCTTTGCCATGGCCGCGTTTGGCGAGTCGGCGCCGATGCCACCGCTGGAATTCGATTTTGCCTGGTTCAATCCATTCGGCGTCGAATCTTTCTCGGCATTTGCTGCTGGTCTGTCGTTGTCGATTTTCATCTTCTGGGGCTGGGACGTGTGCCTGAGCATCAGTGAAGAGTCCGTGGGCAGCGGTGACACCCCCGGCCGTGCGGCGACCCTGACCGTACTGCTGATTCTCGGTTTGTACCTGGTAACGGCGATTGCCACGCTGCAGTTTGCCGGTATTGGCGAAGATGGCCTGGGCCTGAACAACCCGCGTATCCAGGAAAACGTCTTTGCTCACCTGGCAGGTCCGGTCATGGGCCCGCTGGCTATTCTGATGTCGATCGCGGTATTGGCCAGCACCGCAGCCTCGCTGCAGTCGACCTTCGTGGCGCCCGCGCGCACTTTGCTGGCCATGGGTTACTACGGTGCGGTACCGGAGCGCTTCGCCAACATTTGCCCACGTTCGAAAACCCCGCGTTACGCGACGATCTGCGCCGGTGTGGCGGCGGGCGTGTTCTACGTGACCATGCGTACCCTGAGTGAAAACGTACTGGCCGACACCATCACTGCCCTGGGCATGATGATCTGCTTCTACTACTCGCTGACGGCGTATGCCTGTGTCTGGTACTTCCGCCGCAGCCTGTTCGACAGCGTGCGTCACTTCCTGATGCGTGGCCTGTGCCCGCTGCTGGGCGGTGGCATTCTCTCGGTGATCTTCCTGCAGACCGCCTACGACAGTGCTTCGCCGTCGTTCGGCAGCGGTTCGCACGTGGGTGGTTTGGGGTTGGTGTTCGTGATCGCAGTGATCATCACCCTGCTGGGGCTGGGCCTGATGATGCTGTCACGCCTGCGGGCGCCGGCGTTCTTCCTGGGCATGACCCTGCAACGTCACGCCATGGTCTCCAGCCGCCGCTAAGCGGCTGGAGTAGCTGGTTGCTCAGGCAAGCAATTGCTTGAGCAGCTGGCCATGACGCTGCTGCTGGTGCGCCTGCAGCAAGCGGTTGGCGCGGAATACCGCTTTGAGGTCTTCCAGCGCAGTGGCGAAGTCATCGTTGATGATGACGAAGTCATATTCGTCGTAATGACTCATCTCGCTCACGGCTTCACGCATCCGTCCCTCGATGATCTCATCGCTGTCCTGGCCACGGTTGGTCAGGCGCTGACGCAGGGCTTCCTGGGTCGGCGGCAGGATGAAGATCGAGCGCGCCTCAGGCATCAACTTGCGCACCTGCTGAGCACCTTGCCAGTCGATTTCCAGAATCAGGTCGTGACCCTGGTCGAGGGTTTGCTGCAGCGCGCTGCGCGACGTGCCGTAGAAATTGCCGAACACTTCAGCCTGCTCGAGGAAGTCGCCTTGCTCGATCATCAGCTTGAATTCGGTGTGCTCGACAAAGTGGTAGTTCACGCCGTGCACTTCGCCCGGGCGCATGGCGCGGGTGGTGTGCGAGACCGAAACCTGGATGCTGTTGTCTGCGTCGATCAGGGCTTTGACCAGGCTGGTTTTACCAGCGCCGGACGGGGCCGAAACGATATAAAGGGTGCCGCTGCTGTGATTCATGGTGGGTGTGGCCTTACTCAATGTTCTGTACTTGTTCACGCATCTGCTCGATCAGTACCTTGAGGTTGACCGCGGACTGGGTGCTGCGTGGGTCGAAGGCTTTGGAGCCCAGGGTGTTGGCTTCGCGATTGAGCTCCTGCATCAGGAAGTCCAGGCGTCGGCCAGCGGCGCCACCGGATTTAAGCACCCGGCGTACTTCGGTGATGTGGGTGTTCAAACGGTCGAGTTCTTCGGCAACGTCGCTTTTTTGCGCCAGCAGGACCATTTCCTGCTCCAGGCGCTGCGGGTCGAGCTCGGCTTGCATGTCGGCAAAGCGGTCGAGGACCTTCTGGCGCTGGGCGGCCAGCATCTGCGGCACCAGGGCGCGCAGGGTGGTGACTTCACTGGCCATGCCGTCCAGGCGCTCATTGATCAGGCGGGCCAGTTCGGTGCCTTCACGGTTGCGGCCGTTCTTCAGTTCATTCAGCGCCTCAACGAACAATTCCATGGCTTCGTTGTTGAGGGTTTGCGGGTCATTGGCGTCGGCGACCAGCACACCCGGCCAGGCCAGCACTTCCAGCGGGTTCAGCGGTGCCGGCTGCTTGATCAGGCTGGCGACGGTCTCGGCGGCAGCCACCAGTTGGGCGGCGCGTTCACGGTCAACCTGCAGTGGCTTGCCGGTGCTTTCTTCATTGAAGCGCAGGGTGCATTCGACCTTGCCGCGCGACAGGCCCTGGCGCAGGGCTTCACGCACCGCGCCTTCGAGATCGCGCAGGGCTTCGGGCAAACGCAGGTGCGGTTCCAGGTAGCGGTGGTTGACCGAGCGTAGTTCCCAGATCAGGGTGCCCTGGCTACCGGCGCGCTCGACACGAGCAAAAGCGGTCATGCTGTGCACCATGGGGAGTACCTCGCAAAAAAGGGTCAAGAAAAAGCCAACCGGCTGCAAAGGCGCAAGATTGTAGCGCAGTGCGGCGCTGGCTCCCAATCCACTGATGTTACAAACACTCAGGCAACTTCCGGAAAAAACCGACCGATGCCGCTGGGATCTCCATTCTAGAGGCTGCGACAATAGGCATGTCCTCAACGCCCGCTGCGCTCTATAATGCTGGGCAGATTCAAACCCAGTACAGGTATCCCAAATGAAACGTCCAAGTGGTCGCGCTGCCGATCAGCTTCGCTCGATCCGCATCACCCGCAACTACACCAAACACGCCGAGGGATCAGTACTGGTCGAGTTCGGTGACACTAAAGTCGTCTGCACTGTCAGCGTCGAGAACGGCGTGCCGCGCTTCCTCAAAGGCCAGGGCCAAGGCTGGCTGACCGCCGAATACGGCATGCTGCCGCGCTCCACCGGTGAGCGTAACCAGCGTGAAGCAGCGCGTGGCAAGCAGGGTGGCCGCACCCTGGAAATCCAGCGCCTGATTGGCCGTTCGCTGCGCGCTGCGCTGGACATGAGCAAACTTGGCGACATCACCCTGTACGTCGACTGCGACGTGATCCAGGCTGACGGCGGCACCCGCACCGCGTCGATCACCGGCGCCATGGTGGCCCTGGTTGATGCCCTGCGCGTGGTCAAGAAGCGTGGCGGCCTGAAGGGCGGTGACCCGCTCAAGCACATGATCGCTGCCGTTTCGGTCGGCATGTATCAGGGCGAAGCGGTACTCGACCTCGACTACCTGGAAGACTCGGCTGCCGAGACTGACCTCAATGTGGTCATGACCAGCAAAGGCGGCTTCATTGAAGTTCAGGGTACTGCCGAAGGCGCGCCGTTCCAGCCTGAAGAGCTCAACGCCATGCTGGCGCTGGCGCAAAAAGGCATGGTCGATCTGTTCGAGCTGCAGCAGGCATCGCTGGCTGACTGATCTCGACAACGCAAGGAGCGGAACATGAACGAGCAGCCGTTACAGTTGCCGACCCCCAATGCCGAGATTCGTCAGTGGGCGATGTTCTGCCACTTGGCGGCTCTGGCCGGGCTGCTGATGCCGTTTGGCCATGTGCTGGGGCCGTTGGTGATGTGGCTGTGGAAGAAAAACCTGGACCCGTTCATCGACGACCAGGGCAAGGAAGCGTTGAACTTCCAGCTCACCGTGTTCCTGGCCTCGCTGGCCTGTTATGCACTGTTGTACGTGCTGGTGGGCTTCGTACTGTACGGCATCCTTGTAGTCTACGCGCTGGTGTTCACCATCATCGCTGGGGTCAAGGCCAACAATGGTCAGGCCTATCGCTACCCGCTGACCTTGCGACTGATCAGATAATGATCCGCTGAATGCAATTGTGGGGGCAACGGTGTGGGAGCAACTGTCTTGCACCACCTGTGGGAGCGGGCTTGAACTGGCCTAATGATCCTGGACACCTCAATCGGGCGCTATGATGGCGCCCAAACCTGAGGTGTTTGGATATGCGTAATTCTTACTCGAGTGACTTCAAGCTACAGGCGGCCAGCATGGTGCTGGACGAAGGCCAATCAGTTCCACAGGTCTGTGCCAGTTTAGGCATTGGCCCTACAGCGTTGCGTCGTTGGGTCGATCAACTGCGCCAGGAGCGTCAAGGCTTAACCCCTGTGGGTGCCAAGGCAATAACGGCAGACCAGCAGGAAATCCAACGGCTCAAAGCCCTGCTCAAGCAGAAAGACCGGGATATCGAAATCCTAAAAAAGGCCAGCGCTCTCCTGCTTTTGGACGCCAAAGATCACTCGCGTTGATCGATGAGCTGGGTGAGCAATACGGCGTTAATGAGTGTTGTCGGGTGCTTGGGGTCAGCCGCAGCAGTTTCTACTGCTGGCGCCAGCGTAAGGACCGGCGTTACCCCGGACGGGAAAAACTCAAGGCCCAGTTGATCAGACATCATCGTGAGTCGAGAGGGGCGGCAGGTTCGCGCACCTTGGCCAAGATGCTGCAAGCCAGTGGACACCCAGTCGGCCGCTTCAAGGCGCGCCGCCTGATGCAAGAAGCTGGGATCAGCAGCCGTCAACGCAGACGCCACAAATACAAATCTTCAGGCGTTGAAGCCCTGACCGCACCGCACGAGCTCAAACGGCAATTCGATGTGCGGGCGACAAATGAGGTCTGGTGCGGAGATGTAACGTACATCAAGGCTGGTAAGCGCTGGCTGTACTTCGCGGCTGTCTTGGACTTGTTTGCACGGCGGATTGTCGGCTGGTCGTTCTCGATGATCTCGGATGCTGAACTGACCTGCGCGGCCTTACGCATGGCAACCGAGCTGCGCGGACGCCCCAAGGGTGTGCTATTTCACTCTGACCAAGGCTGTCAGTACACCAGCCACAAGTTCAGAAATGAGCTGCGCGAGCATGGGCACCGGCAGAGCATGAGCCGTAAAGGCGAGTGCTGGGACAACGCCCCGATGGAGCGGTTTTTTGGAAGCCTGAAATCTGAGTGGGTACCCGAAGATGGCTACGACTCGGAGCATGAGGCCCGAATGGATGTGCAGCGCTTTATCACCCGCTACAACACCACTAGGCCTCACAGCTACAACGGATACCGGTCGCCGGTCGAGGCAGAGAAGCTGGCGGCGTAAACCTTAACGGGTGTCCAGGATTACTTGACCAGTTCAGCTTGCCCCGCGAACACGGGCGAAGCCGGTGCCATTCACCGCAGTGCCTGCTTCGCGGGGCAAGCCCGCTCCCACAGAAGTTTCAGGCACAAAAAAACCGACGTGATGTCGGTTTTTTTGTGCCTGAACGAATCAGATCGTCAGCGTCCAGTCGTAGTCCACGATCAGTGGCGCGTGCTGGGAGAAGCGTGGCTGACGCGGCAGGCGAGCGCTACGCACGAAGCGGCGCAAGCCAGGGGTCAGCAGCTGGTAGTCGAAACGCCAGCCCAGGTTGAGCATCTCGGCCTGCTCGTTGTCTGGCCACCAGCTGTACTGGTCGCCTTCACGGCTGACTTCACGCAGGGCGTCGACATAGCCCATGTCACCGACAACGGTGTCCATCCAGGCCCGTTCAGGCGCCAGGAAGCCCGGCGACTGCTGGCCGTCGCGCCAGTTTTTGACGTCGAGCTTCTGCTGCGCCACGTACAACGAGCCGCAATAGATGTATTCACGACGCTTGCGCCGCTGTTTGTCCAGGTACTTGGCGAAGTCGTCCATCAACTTGAACTTCTGGTTCAAGTCTTCATCGCCGTTCATTCCCGAAGGCAGCAGCAGCGTTGCGATGCTTACCTTGTCGAAATCGGCCTGCAGGTAACGTCCGTAGCGGTCGGCTGTCTCGAAGCCCAGGCCGCTGATGACTGCCTTGGGCTGCAACCGCGAATAAAGCGCCACGCCGCCTTGGGCGGGAACTTCTGCGTCGCAGGCATAAAGGAAGTAGCCATCAAGCTGGAAAGCTGGGTCGTCGAGTTCAAAGGCCGAGGCGCGGGTATCCTGAAGGCAGATGACGTCAGCATTCTGGGCTTGTAGCCAGCTGAGCAAACCACGCTCAACGGCAGCCTGAATGCCATTAACGTTCACACTGATGATCCGCATAAATGGCCCCAAAAATCTCGTGCGTGTATGATACCCGAGCTGTACTCATTTAGCTAAATCCGTGGTATCCGGGACTCTTCATGCAGCCGTATCAGCGCGACTTCATTCGTTTTGCCATCGACCGCGGGGTTCTGCGCTTCGGTGAATTCACTCTCAAATCCGGGCGCACCAGCCCGTATTTCTTCAATGCCGGCCTGTTCAACAGTGGCTCGGCCCTGGCTCAGCTCGGGCGTTTCTATGCGGCGGCGATCGTCGACAGCAAGATTTCGTTCGATGTGCTGTTCGGCCCAGCCTACAAGGGTATTCCCCTGGCAGCAGCCACGGCTGTGGCGCTGGCGGAACAGCATAACCTTGATTTGCCATGGTGCTTCAACCGTAAAGAAGCCAAAGCGCACGGCGAAGGTGGCAGCCTGGTTGGCGCGCCATTGGTCGGCGACGTGCTGATCATCGACGACGTGATCACTGCCGGCACCGCGATTCGTGAAGTCATGCAGATTATCCAGGGTCAGCAGGCCAAGGCTGCAGGCGTTCTGATCGCGCTGAACCGCCAGGAGCGCGGTAACGGCGAGCTGTCGGCGATCCAGGAAGTGGAGCGCGACTTCGGTATTCCGGTGGTCAGCATCGTTTCGTTGACGCAGGTGCTGGAATTCCTCGCGGATGATCCGGCGCTCAAGCAGCACTTGCCGGCCGTCGAGGCGTATCGGGCCCAGTACGGGGTCTGAGGCAAATAAAAAGGCGACCCTAATAGGTCGCCTTTTTATTTGTTGATCGCGGGGCAAGCCCGCTCCCACCTGGACTGTGGGAGCGGGCTTGCCCCGCGATGAATGACGCCTTAACGCGGCTTGCTGTTGGTAATCAGGGTACCCACACCACTGTCGGTGAAGATTTCCAGCAGCACCGCATTCGGAACACGGCCGTCGATGATGTGCGAACTGTTGACGCCGCCTTGCACTGCTTCCAGTGCGCAGCGGATCTTCGGCAGCATGCCGCCGTAGATGGTGCCGTCAGCGATCAGCTCGTTGACCTGCTCGGTGGTCAGGCCGGTCAGCACGGTGCCTTGCTTGTCCATCAGGCCAGCGATGTTGGTCAACAGCATCAGCTTCTCAGCTTTCAGCGCTTCGGCCACCTTGCCAGCCACCAGGTCGGCGTTGATGTTGTACGACTCACCGTTGGCACCCACGCCGATCGGCGCGATAACCGGAATGAAGTCGCCTTTGACCAGCATATTGAGCAGGTCGGTGTTCACGCTGGTGACCTCACCCACATGACCGATATCGATGATTTCCGGGGTGGTCATCTCTGGGGTCTGGCGGGTGACGGTGAGCTTTTTCGCACGGATCAGCTGGGCGTCTTTACCGGTCAGGCCGATGGCGCTGCCGCCATGGCTGTTGATCAGGTTGACGATGTCCTTGTTCACCTGGCCGCCCAGGACCATCTCGACCACGTCCATGGTCTGTGCGTCGGTGACGCGCATGCCATCGATGAAGTGGCTTTCGATCGACAGACGCTTGAGCAGGTCACCGATCTGCGGGCCACCGCCATGCACGACCACCGGGTTGATGCCGACCGCTTTCATCAGCACGACATCGCGGGCAAAGCCGGTTTTGAGCTCTTCGCTCTCCATCGCGTTGCCGCCGTATTTGATCACCAGGGTCTTGCCGACAAAGCGGCGGATGTAAGGCAGCGCTTCGGACAAAACCTTGGCGACATGGGTGGCGGCATCGCGATCGAGGGTCATGCAGGGCTCCAGTTGGAACAGATAGTCAGTCAGAACTTGGGTTGCAGATCAGGAGCAACGCGCTTCAACTGGGCGCGGAAGACTTCCTGGATACGCTGCAGTTCGGCGTCGTTGTCGGCCTCGAAGCGTAACACCAGCACCGGTGTGGTGTTGGAGGCGCGAACCAGGCCCCAGCCGTGGGGATAATCGACCCGCACACCGTCAATGGTGGTCAGGTTGGCATCTTGGCCCCAGTCGGCTTCGCGTTGCAGTGCATCAATGATGCTGAATTTACCGTCGTCGGTCACATCAATATTGATTTCCGGCGTGGAAATATCATTTGGGAACGCCGCGAACAGCTGTTCGGCATCGGTATCGGCCTTGCTGAGGATCTCCAGCAGGCGGGCGGCACTGTAAATGCCGTCGTCGAAACCATACCAACGTTCCTTGATGAAGATGTGTCCGCTCATCTCACCGGCCAGCAGCGCGCCGGTTTGTTTCATCTTCTTTTTGATCAACGAGTGACCGGTCTTCCACATTAGTGCGCGACCACCGTACTGCTCGATCAGCGGCGTCAGGCGGCGTGTGCATTTAACGTCGAAGATGATTTCTGCGCCCGGGTTGCGCTCGATGACGTCTTTGGCGAACAGCATCAGCAGGCGATCGGGATAAACGATGGTGCCGGTGTTGGTGACCACACCGACGCGGTCGCCATCGCCATCGAAGGCCAGGCCCAGGTCAGCCCCGGTTTCCTTGACCTTGGCAATCAGGTCAACCAGGTTCTCGGGCTTGCCCGGATCTGGGTGGTGATTAGGGAAGTTGCCATCAACATCGCAGAACAACGGGATCATTTCGCAGCCAAGTGCTTCGATCAGCTGCGGTGCGATCACACCGGCTGCACCGTTACCGCAGTCAACGACGACCTTGAGTTTTTTCGCCAGCTTGATGTCAGCGGTGATCTGCTGGAAATAGCGATCAAGGATTTCGACTTTCTCGACGCTGCCTTCGCCGCGGCTCAAGTCGTTGGTTTGCAGGCGGATCAGCAGGGCCTGGATTTGCTCGTTGGCCAGCGTGTCGCCAGCAATGACGATTTTGAAACCGTTGTAGTTCGGCGGGTTGTGGCTGCCGGTGAGCATCACACCGGATTTGCCAGCCAGCACGTTGGCGGCGTAGTACAGGGCAGGGGTCGGCACCAGGCCGACATCGCTGACCTGGCAGCCGGCTTCAGCCAGGCCCTTGATCAATTGCTCAACCAGCATCGGGCCAGACAGGCGGCCGTCACGGCCGACGGAAATGTTCGGTTCGCCCTGGGCCAGGGTTTGCGCACCAATGGCGCGGCCGATCCAGTAGGCGGTTTCGGCAGTCAGGGTGTCACCGACAACGCCACGGATGTCGTAAGCACGGAAAATGCTTGCTGGGAGTGCAGGTACCAGGTGTGCCATGTCGTTCATCTCTGGGGGGCTCCATTATCGAGGGCGTGCAGGGCAGGCTTGAACTGAACGCTTTGACGGTCATTTCGCCAGAGAGTTCGCCATCCTTGGCGCACAGTGGGCAGCGGGTGGATCACTTGCTGCCGGAATGTCCAAAGCCACCAGCGCCACGCTGGCTCTCATCGAATGCTTCGACGATGTCGAAATGCGCCTGCACCACAGGTACCAGAACCAGCTGTGCAATGCGTTCGCCAATGGCGATGGTGAAAGGGGTCTGGCCACGGTTCCAGCAGGAAACCATCAGCTCGCCCTGGTAGTCGGAATCGATCAGGCCGACCAGGTTGCCCAGCACGATGCCGTGCTTGTGGCCCAGGCCCGAGCGCGGCAGGATCAGCGCGGCCAGGCCAGGGTCGCCGATGTAGACGGACAGGCCGGTAGGGATCAGCAGGGTCTGGCCAGGTTCCAGAACGGTGTCTTCTTTGAGCATGGCGCGCAGGTCGAGACCGGCCGAGCCCGGGGTAGCGTACTGAGGCAGCGGGAATTCGTTGCCGATGCGTGGATCAAGAATCTTGGCTTGTAGAGCGTGCATGCAGAGTTAAACCTGGTTGAGACGTTCGGCGATAAAAGCAACCAGCTGACGGGCGATCTTGCCCTTGCTGGTCTGTGCGAAGAGTGTTGCGTGTAGCTCGCGATCGATGACGCTGCAGGCGTTTTCCTCGCTGTTGAAGCCGATGCTGGGGTTGGCCACATCATTGGCGACGATCAGGTCGAGGTTTTTGTCCTTGAGCTTGCGCGCAGCGTAGTCGAGCAGGTGTTCGGTCTCGGCGGCGAAGCCGACGCTGAACGGGCGGTCGGGACGGGTGGAGATACTGGCGAGAATGTCCGGGTTGCGGACCATCTGCAGCAGCAGGCCGTCACCTGTCGTAGGGTCTTTCTTGAGTTTTTGTGGTGCAACCACTTCTGGGCGGTAGTCTGCGACTGCCGCCGAGGCGATGAACACATCACAAGGCATTGCCGCTTCGCAGGCTGCCAGCATGTCGCGGGCGCTGACCACGTCGATACGGGTAACCCGGTCAGGCGTTGGCAGGTGCACCGGGCCACTGATCAGGGTCACTTTGGCACCGGCTTCTACCGCCGCTTCGGCCAGGGCAAAGCCCATTTTCCCGGAGCTGTGGTTGGTGATGTAGCGCACCGGGTCGATGTTTTCCTGGGTCGGGCCGGCAGTGATGACAATGTGTTTACCGGTCAGCGACTCGCGCTTGAAGGTTTCTGCCGCGCACCAGGCCAGGTCAGTGGCTTCGAGCATGCGGCCCAGGCCGACATCGCCACAGGCCTGGCTGCCGGAGGCCGGGCCGAACACCTGAATGCCACGGCTTTGCAGCAATTCAAGGTTGGCCTGGGTGGCCGGATCGCGCCACATGGCCTGGTTCATCGCTGGCGCGACGGCTACGGTGGCGTCGGTAGCGAGCACCAGCGTGGTCAGCAGATCATCAGCCACGCCTTGCGCCATGCGCGCCAGCAAATCGGCGGTGGCTGGCGCAATCAGCACCAGATCGGCCCATTTGGCCAGTTCGATATGGCCCATCGCCGCTTCGGCAGCAGGGTCCAATAGGTCCATGTGCACCGGGTGACCGGACAGTGCTTGCAGGGTGAGCGGAGTGATGAATTCCGCGCCGCCGCGGGTCATGACGACACGCACCTGCGCACCGTGTTCCAGGAGTCGGCGAACCAGTTCGGCACTCTTGTAGGCGGCGATGCCGCCGCCGACGCCGAGAACGATGCGCTTACGATACAGCCGCTGCATAGGCTTGCCTTTTGCTCAGTGATTGCACGCGGCGACGACGCCTCCCCAGGCCGAATCGTCGCGTAAAAATGAGCGGGTAATGTAGCACAGGGCTGAAACACAGGAGCAGTACCGATAGACAGGGAGGTGCGGATGAGTATCAGGGATTGGCCTTCGGCGGAGCGGCCAAGGGAAAAGTTGTTGGAGCAAGGGGTAGCCAGTCTCTCGGATGCTGAGCTGCTGGCCATATTTCTACGCACCGGCGTGCGGGGTTACAGCGCTGTTGATCTGGCTCGGCATCTACTTGGGCAATTCGGAGGTTTACGGGGATTGTTGCAGGCTGATGCCAAGCGCTTCAATCAGGAGTTTGGCCTGGGGCCTGCCAAATTCGCCCAGTTACAGGCCGTGATGGAAATGTCCCGTCGCCATTTGGCGGGCCGGCTGCGTCGCGACTCCGCGCTGCAGAGTCCGCAGGCAGTCAGAGACTTTCTCAAGGCCCAGTTGCGCCATGAGCCTCACGAAGTGTTCGCGTGCATGTTTCTCGATACCAAGCACCGACTGCTCGGTTTCGAGGCGCTGTTTCGCGGCACCATCGATGGTGCCAGTGTTTACCCACGACAAGTGATAAAGCGAGCGCTGGCACACAATGCAGCAGCGCTGATCCTCCGCGGTTATGGTGTCAAACAAAATGTTGCGTGAGCTTCTAGGTACTGAGTTAGAGCTATTTTGTAAGCATTATCTTTGACTAGGTGTTTCATCCAGAGATGTTGCATCTGTCGCGGTACAGGAATCATCGTGGGTCACTAAAAATCCTCCAGCGCGCCGCCGTGCTAACCTATTTTCTCACTATAAATCGCAGTGGTTTATGAAAAAATAGGCTAACAAGGGGCAAAGAGGGCTCTCTTCGATTTCTTCATTGTGCTCGCCTTTGTGGGAAGTACGATTTTTATCAGCGTCTGGCTGATCGGGGTAAAACCCACCATCCAACTTGAAGCGTTAAGGGTGTTAGAAGTAAAGCTCCCTATCTGAAAAGATACCTCCATCACTGGTTCGTAGGAGCGTCCGGATGAAAGCTCATGAAGAGCACTTGTGGGATGTGGTCATTATCGGCGGTGGTCAAGCTGCCCTGGCTACGGCGTATTTCTTACGCCGCACTCGGCTCTCGTTCATTATTCTCGACGCCGAGAAGGGCCCCGGTGGGGCTTGGCGTCACGGCTGGAACTCCTTGCGATTGTTCTCCCCGGCTACCTGGAGCTCCATTCCCGGCTGGATGATGCCACCGGTGCAGGATGGCTATCCCACTCGCGCGCATGTCATTGATTACCTGACGCAGTATGAAGCGCGCTATCAGTTCCCCATCGAGCGGCCGGTGCAAGTCACCTCCGTCGAACGCGTCGCCGGCGCGTTACGTGTGCGCTCGGAGCAGGGGCATTGGGATGCCAAAGCCGTTGTCAGTGCCACGGGAACCTGGAGCAATCCCAATATTCCCGCATACCCTGGTGCCGAGTTATTCCTTGGCCAACAGCTGCATTCCGCCCACTATGTTGAACCACAGGCCTTCTCGGGAAAGCGTGTGCTGGTTGTCGGTGGCGGAAACTCTGGGGCACAGATTCTAGCGGAAGTTTCCAAAGTGGCAGACGCGACCTGGGTAACACCAACCGATCCGCTTTTCCTGCCTGACGATGTGGATGGTCGTGTGCTGTTCGAGAGGGCCACGGAGCGCTGGAAAGCCCAGATGGAGGGGCGTGTTATTGATCAACCTGTAGGTGGGTTGGGTGATGTCGTGATGGTGCCGCCTGTGGTCGAAGCACGTGAACGGGACGTACTCCACGCTGTGCGCCCTTTCGTGCGCTTCACACCTGATGGTGTGGTCTGGACCGATGGTTCGGAGTCAGCAGTCGATTCGGTGATCTGGTGCACCGGATTCAAACCGGCTTTAGGGCACCTGGCCAGCCTTGGGGTGGTTACCGAGGACGGGCGAGTGGCGGTCGAGGGGACTCGCGCTGTGAACGAACCGAGGCTATGGCTGGTGGGCTATGGGGAATGGACGGGATCGGCGTCAGCGACTTTGATCGGGGTTACCCGTACAGCCCGCAGCACTATCGCTGAAATCGAACAATTACTGGTAAAGGCGGAGGCATGAGAGCCCCCGCCTGATGGTCGCTGGTCAGCTTGGCTGCTGTGTAGTGTCGCCGTGCCTGGGCAAGGCGATTGAGATGAGGGCGGCAGCCAGTACAAAAGCGCTCGATACCCACAAGCAGGCTTCCAGGCCATAAGCTTGGAACACCCAGCCGGAAAGCAGGGTGCCGAGCAGTCGTCCCAGAGCGTTGGACATGTAGTAGAAGCCCACGTCTAGTGAGACCCCGTCTTCCTTGGCATAGCTGACGATCAGGTAGCTATGCAGCGATGAATTCACGGCGAACAGCACGCCGAACAGCATCAGCCCACCAAGCAATACCACCTGAGCCGACCAGTCTGCAGTCAACCCCAGAGCAATGAGTGCGGGCAGTCCTGCCAGCGCGATGGCCCAGGTAAAGGCTGCCCGGCCGTCCGGCACATGGCCACGCTTCTTGCCAGTGAAGCTGGGGGCAAAAGATTGCACGATGCCGTAGCCGATGATCCAGGTAGCAAGAAAGCCACCGACCAGCCAGAAGTCCCAGCCGAATGCGGTGCTCAGGTAGACCGGCAGCGCGACGACAAACCAGACGTCGCGAGCGCCAAAGAGAAACAGTCGTGCGGCCGAGAGGATGTTGATCGCCCGGCTCTTGGACAGCATGTCGCGAAACTTCGGTTTGGCCTTGGCTTTTCCCAAGTCCTTTTTCAGCAGGATCAAACTGCCGATCCAGATCAGAGCCAGTACTGTTGCCATGGCCAGCACCGCCAGGGTGAAACCGAGCAGCGCAAGCAGTGCTCCCCCGAGGAAGAAGCCCACGCCTTTAAGCGCGTTTTTCGAGCCCGTCAGTATGGCCACCCACTTGTAGAGGGTGCCTTGCTGGCTGTCCGGTACCAGGAGCTTGATGGAGCTCTTGGCGCTCATCTTGTTCAAGTCCTTGGCGATACCGGACATCGCTTGGGCGGCCATCACCCACGGCACTGTCAGCGAGGCTGCTGGTACCGTGAGCATCAGCAGCGCGATGACTTGCATGCCAAGGCCGATGTTCATGGTGCGGTTGAGCCCCAGGCGGGCGCCGAGGTAGCCGCCCACGAGGTTGGTTATCACTCCGAACACTTCGTAGAACAGGAACAGCGCCGCGATCTGCAGCGGCGTGTAGCCCAGCGAATGGAAGTGCAGTACCACCAACATGCGCAATGCGCCGTCGGTTAGGGTGAAGGCCCAGTAGTTGCCGGTAACTAGCAGGTACTGACGCACTTCCGCAGACAGGGCTGACAACGCCTTCATGATCGCCGTTTACTCCGCTGCGCCGACCAGGCGTGCCAGTTCAACCGCACGGTTGGCGTAGCCCCACTCGTTGTCGTACCAGGCGTAGATCTTCACCTGGGTGCCGTTGACCACCAGAGTCGACAGTGCATCGATGATCGAGGACCGCGGATCGGTGCGGTAGTCGATGGACACCAGAGGGCGTTCTTCGTAGCCCAGGATGTCTTTCAGCGGCCCTTCGGCAGCCGCGTTCAGCAGCGCGTTGACCTCTTCAGCCGTCGTCTCACGTTCCACTTCGAACACGCAATCAGTCAGCGAGGCGTTGGCCAGCGGTACACGCACGGCGTGACCATTCAGCTTGCCGCGCAGTTCGGGGAAGATCTCGGCGATCGCTGTAGCCGAACCGGTGGTGGTCGGGATCAGGCTCATGCCTGAGGCACGGGCGCGGCGCAGGTCCTTATGCGGTGTATCGAGGATGCTCTGGGTGTTGGTCAGGTCGTGGATGGTGGTGATCGAGCCGTGGCGGATGCCCAGGTTCTCGTGTATCACTTTGACTACAGGAGCCAGGCAGTTGGTGGTGCACGAAGCGGCGGTGACAATGCGGTGCTGAGCCGGGTCGAACAGGTGCTGGTTTACGCCCATCACCACGTTCAGCGCGCCTTTTTCCTTCACCGGGGCACAGACCACCACGCGTTTGACGCCCTGATCCAGGTAGGCCTGGAGCACGGCTACCGACTTCATCTTGCCGCTGGCCTCGATGACTAGGTCGCAGCCCGACCAGTCGGTGTCGGCGATGGTCTTGTTCGCTGTGACCTTGATGCGTTTGCCATCGATCACCACCGAGTCGCCTTCTGCACCTGCTTCGCGGTGCCAGCGTCCGTGGATCGAGTCGAAGTTGATCAGGTGGGCGTGGGTCTCAGCGTCCCCGGCCGGGTCATTGATCTGTACGAATTCGAATTCCGGCCAGTCCCAGGACGCGCGCATCGCCAAGCGACCGATACGTCCAAACCCATTGATGCCTACTTTGATTGCCATGTTCTTGTTCTCGAGTCGCGGTTCGCGAGCGGTCAGAGGGTATTGGTGAACTGATTGATGTAGCTGACGTGTGCAGGGTTTTGAATCGCTCGCGGGCGCAGGGCCTGAACCTGAGCGATGGCCTCGTGCACAGGGATGCCGCACTCGATCATCAGGCGGGCTGCGAACAAGCCGGTACGGCCCGAGCCACCCTTGCAGTGAATAGCGATCGATTTGCCAGCCATCACCAGCTCTTTTAGGCGCTCCCGATGGGTTTCCCAGGCGGCAGCAAAGGGCTCGCCGGGAGCCTGATCATCCTCCACCGGCAGGTGGAACCACTCGAGGCCCAACAGCTGGCATTCCTCAGGCAGTAGATCAACCTCGTTCTGCAGCAGCTCTTCATCCGGCATCAGGGTTACCAGTGCGCTCGCACCGGCATCGCGCAGTGTCGCTAGAGCCTGGGAGACCGACGTGTCCTTGGTACCAGGGCACGGGGTGAAGATCAGTTGGCCGATCAACTGTGGAGTAGTCAGCACGGAATACGGGTGCAGTTGCATGCTCAAAAGCCTCAGATGGAGCGTTGATTGACGCGCTTCGATAGTTCTTCAGCCGACTCTTTGCGTTCGGAGTATCGATCGACCATATAGTCGGCGCGATCACGTAGAAGCAGGGTGAACTTCACCAGCTCCTCCATCACGTCGACGACACGGTCGTAGTACGCAGAAGGCTTCATGCGGCCCTTCTCGTCGAACTCCAGATAGGCCTTCGGCACTGACGACTGGTTAGGGATGGTGAACATGCGCATCCAGCGGCCGAGCACGCGCAGTTGGTTGACCACGTTGAACGACTGCGAGCCACCGCAGACCTGCATCACCGCGAGGGTCTTGCCCTGCGTCGGGCGCACAGCCCCCATGCTCAGCGGAATCCAGTCTATCTGCGACTTGAACACGCCGGTCATCGCACCGTGGCGTTCTGGCGAACACCAGACCATGCCTTCCGACCAGAGCACCAGGTCGCGCAGCTCTTTGACCATGGGATGGTCGTCGGGTACGTCATCCGGCAGCGGCAGGCCGGACGGATTGAAAATCCGCGTCTCGGCACCGAAGTGCTCCAGCAGGCGGGCTGCTTCCTCGGTCAGAAGGCGGCTGAAAGAGCGTTCTCGGGTTGATCCATACAGCAGCAGGATGCGCGGTTTGTGAGTGGACTGCTGCTCGATAGCCAGCTTTTCGGAAGAAGGCAGATCGATCAGATCACTGTCGATGTTGGGGATATGGTGTTCGGTCATGATTTCACTCCTGGGACAAGGCACCAGATGGCTGATCGAACCAGCGACGCTTGAGCCACAAGGCAACGCCGACCAGGGAGATCAGTACCGGTACTTCCACCAAAGGCCCTATGACGGTGGCAAACGCTACCGGCGAGGCAAGGCCGAAAGTGGCAATGGCCACGGCAATGGCCAGTTCGAAGTTGTTACTGGCAGCGGTAAATGCCAGCGCGGTGGTGCGTGGGTAGTCGGCCTCCAGCAGCTTGCCCATCCAGAAGCTGATGAAGAACATCACCACGAAGTAGATGGTCAGTGGGATGGCGATGCGCAGCACATCCAGAGGCAGTTGCAGCACCATGTCGCCTTTCAGGCTGAACATAGCGACGATGGTCAGCAGCAACGCTACGAGCGTCAGCGGGCTGATCTTCGGAATGAAGCGCTCCTCGTACCATGCGGAGCCCTTACGGCTGATCAGGATCTTGCGGGTCAGGAAGCCAGCCAGGAATGGGATACCCAGATAGATCAGTACCGATTGGGCAATTTCGATGAAGCTGGTTTCGATGATGCTACCTTCCAGGCCGAACAGCGGCGGCAGAAGGTCCAAGAAGATCCAGGCATACACGCTGAAGAACAGAATTTGGAAGATGCTGTTGAAGGCGACCAAGCCCGCAACGTACTGGTTGTTGCCGCCCGCGATCTGGTTCCACACCAGCACCATGGCGATGCAGCGTGCCAAGCCGATGAGGATCAGGCCGGTCATGTACTCGGGCTTGTCGGAGAGGAAAACGACAGCCAGCCCGAACATCAGCACCGGGCCAATCACCCAATTCTGAATCAGCGACAAGGCGAGGATGCGCTTGTCTTTGAAGACCTGTGGCAGCTCCTCGTATTTCACCTTCGCCAATGGCGGGTACATCATGACGATCAGGCCAATGGCAATGGGGATGTTTGTCGAGCCAACCGACAGGCTGTTCAGCCATGCAGGCAGTCCCTGGAAGAGACTGCCGAGGCCAATGCCAAGGCCCATGGCCAAAAAGATCCAGACCGTTAGGTAGCGATCGAGGAATGAAAGGCGGCTCTTGCTCATGGTGAATCTCCCTTAACGTCAGAGCGTTCCGATGCGTGCCAGCTCGGCCTTGAGCTGGGCGGCATCCAGTTGTTCAAAAGGCAATGCGAGGAATGCCGTAATGCGGCGCTTGATGTGTTCAAGCGTGGCGTCGAAAGCCTCATCCAGTTCGGCGGCACTACCTTGCAAGTCGGACGGATCAGAAAGCCCCCAGTGGGCCTTCACTGCCGGCCCGAAGAACACGGGGCATGCTTCGCCAGCGGCTTTGTCGCAGACGGTGATGACAAAGTCCGGGGCGAGCTCGGCGTGTGCATCACTGGACTTGCTGTTGAGACCATCGGTGGAAATACCGGCGCGCTGCAGCGTGGCGATGGACAACGGATGCACCTCGCCCTTGGGCTGGCTGCCGGCGCTGAAGGCGTTCATACCGGCCGGGGCCAGGTGGTTGAAAACGGCTTCGGACAGGATGCTACGGCAGCTATTGGCGGTGCAGAGGAACAGAACTTTCATCGGCTTTTCTCGGCAGTGATCAGCAGCAGGAGGCCACGCGCTGTGGGCGGTCACCCATGGTGTCCAGTCGTTTGGAGCTGGTGCTCAGCCATTCGCGATTGGCCTCCAGCGTCGTTGCCAGGACCTCGCGTACCCAAGCGGGCAGCTCGGGATGTAGCCGGTAGTAAACCCATTGACCCTGGCGGCGGTCTTCCAGCAGGTCACACGTGCGCAATTGCGCCAGGTGGCGGGAAACCTTGGGCTGGCTTTCTTCCAGCGCACAGGTCAGTTCACAGACGCAGAGCTCTTCCTCGCGAGCGATCAGCAACATCATCCGAATGCGGGTCTCGTCGGCGAGACATTTGAAAACCTTGGTGGGGGTCAGCGAGTCAGTCATTGCGGTTCTCAGTGTTTGGTTTTCACGAGGACGAACATCTTGATGCGCTCATGAATCTCGTGGAGCGTGTGGCGAAAGGCGTCGTGTTTGTCGCTGGTGACAGGGTCTTCGAAGCTCCATACCAGCTGCTCGCCATAAGCCGGAAGCGCTTGGCATTCCTGGGCGGCCTTGTCACAGAGGGTAATGACGTAGTCGAAGTGTTCACCGGCAAACTCGTCGATGGACTTGCTACGCAGGGCGCTGGAGTCGATGGCGAGGTGCTCAAGGGCGGCATAGGTTCGCGGGTCGACTTCGCCAGGCTGAGTACCTGCACTGAAAGCCTCGAAGCGCACGGGGTCTGTGTGTCGGAGCAATGCTTCGGCGAGCTGGGGGCGAGCAGCGTTGGCGGTGCAAACAAACAGGACGCGAATCTTGCCAGTCATCACTAGATACTCTCCGTGCATATGGTTTTCCGAATATACGCTTTTCCGAATGTATCGCAAGCTTGTGATGATGGGTGGCTTTACATGTGCGTCTTCATGCACATATATTGTGCTCATGATGACTACCGATAATCTCCGCGCCCAAGCTATCGATGCTGCCATCGAGTCGCTGGATGAAGCCTTCTTCAAAGCTCTCTGCGAACCCTCTAGGGTCGCGGTGTTCAAGCGCGTGCTTCAGCTAGGGAGGGCGGATGTCGGCGAAATCGCAAAAGCCTTGCCGCAGGAGCGCTCCGTGATCTCAAGGCACTTACAGGTGCTGCACGACGCTCACATCGTGAAAGCCACCAAAGTGGGCAGACAGGTTTTCTATGAAGTGAATGGCGGGGCGATCGTTGAACGTTTGGAGATACTCCTCCAGCGAACCAAGGGTCTTGTTTCGCTGTGCTGCCCGTAGTTTGGCTTTTTTTCTCTTGATATATGCATGAGTGTGCACATATGAATGAATCGAGTCGTACTTTGGATGTAATTGTCGTTGGGGGAGGCCAAGCAGGTTTGGCGCTTGGTTGGCACTTGCAGCAACACGGCTTGGATTTTCTCATCATCGATGAGCAGACACGCCCAGGCGGAAACTGGCGTAACTACTACGACAGCCTGCAGTTGTTCTCGCCGGCGGAATACTCGGCGTTGCCAGGGCTGCCGTTTCCTGGTGACCCCAAGAGCTATCCACTACGAGACGAGGTGGTGCAGTACCTGGAAGCCTACGCTGTCGAGTTTCGACTTCCTTTTCAGGGAAGTACTCGAGTGATGGGCGTAGCGCAGAAGGGAAAGATGTTTGAGGTCCACTGCGACACCGGAGCAATCTTCACCGCGCGTTCTGTGGTCGTAGCATCGGGAGGGTTTAGCCGTCCGTTTACACCCAGTGTTCCTGGGCTGGAGGGCTTTTCAGGGACTTGTTTGCACAGCTCGGCTTATCGAACGCCAAAGCCCTTTGTTGGCCAGCGTGTTGTAGTGGTTGGAGCTGCGAACTCAGCTGTCCAGATCGCCTATGAGCTTGCAGGCGTCGCGGAGGTAGTGCTGGCTACCCGCGAGAAAATCCGTTTCTTCCCGCAGCGAATCCTCGGACTCGATTTTCATACCTGGCTGAAATTCACCAAGCTGGAGCAAACACGATGGTTGAGTGACCAGAGTACGCCCGTGCTCGATACCGGTAAGTACCGGAAAGCTCTCAACTCCGGTCGATTCCGGCGCAGGGCCATGTTCCAGCAAGTGCTAGCCGATTCTGTTGTCTGGCCGGACAGAAGCACGACCCAGGTCGATGCGCTGATCTTTGCGACGGGCTTCCAGCCAAACCTTGATTTCCTGACAGGCCTCCCGGTCGCAGACCGGAGTGGGCGTGTGCTGCAGCACCACGGTGTGGCCAGCCAGGTGCCCGGTTTGTACTTCGTGGGCTTGCCTAAACAAAGAAACTTCGCCTCGGCAACACTCAGGGGCGTGGGTATTGACGCCGGTTACCTGATGCCACGACTGCATCATCATCTGGGCAAGAGTCGCCCGCCGCAGCTGTCAGCTTCACCCCGCCGGGTCTGATCTTTGGCTGGACAGCAGAGCGAAAGTGGAGGTTGCAGGCGCCGGTTTCGTGATGCAGTCAGCGACTGAGAGACGCTGTGGTCGCCGATCGA
This sequence comes from Pseudomonas sp. NUPR-002, assembly GCF_056322725.1. Taxonomy (NCBI): domain Bacteria; kingdom Pseudomonadati; phylum Pseudomonadota; class Gammaproteobacteria; order Pseudomonadales; family Pseudomonadaceae; genus Pseudomonas; species Pseudomonas sp. NUPR-002. The sequence goes on along the minus strand of NZ_CM150476.1, from coordinate 6,151,169 downwards.
TTCCGGCAAAGGAGCGATGGAATCGCTCGAACATAGATCAGCTCGAAGACTAACTCAACGAGGGTCTGGGTGATGACTGCGGCGGCAGCGAGTCCGCGTAGTTCTTCGGGCAAGGCCAAGGCGAGCGGCAGGACCACTAGCGAATTGCGCGTCGAGGTACTGAATGTCACCGCCCTGGCCGCTCCGACGGGCAGTTTGAACATCTTCGCGACCAAGGCGCCGATCATTGGGGCCAGGAAAGCGAAGGCGATATAGACAGGTAGCACCGGGGCGAGCAGTTCGATCTGGTTCACCACAGGGGCGATCTGGGAGCCGACCACTGCGATCAGTACTGCAGCCATTGCCGGTACCGGCAACCAGGCCCAGGCATCGGCCCAGACTTTTACTACTGTGGAGCGTTTGAGCAGGGTTTCGGTCAGCAGGGCCAGAATCAGGGGGGCCACGATCAGCACAAGGAAGGCTTCGAGAAACGGGCCGACCTGGGGTTGTAAGCCGGAAACCCAGAAATTTCCGTCAGCCGATCAACATGGCTTGTCTCGCGCTTGGTCGATGAGTTCCTGCATCGCCCGCATGACTTCTTCGTGGGTGTACGACTTGGCGTTGGGGTCGTCGGCCTCTCGGAGAGCTTCCTCGACCTCGCGGGTCATCCGCACATATTCTTCCGGCCACAGCGCTTGCTCCATGCGCAGCGACGCCTGCCCAAGCAGGTGCAGCAGGCCGAACAGCCGCATGTCATTGGTGGCGACGACGTGCTCTCGAATCCGCTCCTGGATCACCTCGCAGGCCCGATGCGCCTCTGGCGTCGCCGTGCCCTCGTAGCCGGCTGGGAGTTCTGCTTCTTCAGCGATTCGCGCCCAAGCGATAGCCAGCGCCTCGATGGTGGACAGGTTCATTTGCTCATCCACTTGCGCAGCAGACGCTTTTTCAGGGAGGCGCGCTCTTGCGGATTGCGTCCCTTGTGGTTGGCAATGCGATCCGCCGTGGCGGCCTGGCGCTTGATGGGCCAGTAGGAGCGGCCATCCTTACCCATCGACCAGACGTTGCTGACCTGGTTTTCCAGTAGAGGCAGATGGGCGCATAGAGCTTCCGGCGACGCGCTGGCCAGCGCGGTGCGCTCGTGGGTTCGCCAGCGCTGATGCCAGAGTTTCTTGTCCTCGCGCTCGCTACGGCAGGTCGTGTGCCCAACGATGGGCGTTTTGCGGCGGCTGCGGCTCATGATGTGGTTGTCTCCAAGAACATTCAGGACAGGCTTTCTGGGTAGAGCGCCGTCAACCGGGACAGGGTTTCTTGCACTTGTTCCAGCGAGGTCATCAGATGATCAACCTGATCCTGAAGATCCACGGCGAGATCAAATAGCTCAGCCACTCGGCTGCGTGATCCCTCGTTGAACGCGGCCATTGCCAGTTGATGCAGCTTCAACAGGTCGGTGCGCAGTTGCGGAGGTGCGCCGTCTGCGCTGTCATTCAAATCGCCGCGCAGCACGTCCACGGCATCGACTGCACGCAGCAGTGCCGTGGTATCGAAATTCTCGGGAGTCAGTTCGTCCCATTCGTCGTCGGTGATGCGGGCTGCCATCAGGAGAGCTCCGATTAAGCGGTTGCGAGCGTTAGATGCCCGATCGGCTCGGCTGCTGGCCGTACCTTGATTTCGATGTCGTAGCCGAGGCGATTCAGACAATCCATCAGCTTGCGTTCGGATAGATTGGTGAAGTCGCCGCGCATCATGCCCGACACCTTCGGTTGCGGGATGCCCATGCGTTTGGCCGCCGCTTGTTGAGTCAGCCCAAGGGCGCGCATGGCCCTCCTGATCTCGACCACCAGGCCGGTCTTGATCTTGAGCTTTTCAGCGTCAGGCAGTCCAAGGTCGGCAAAGACGTTGCCCGAGCTGCGCTGAACCTCGACGCCTTCAATGATTCGTTTTTGCATTTCGTAGCTCCTGTGCCAATACCTCGGCCACCTTCAGCCGAGCGCGGATGATGTCCATGTCGGCCTTTGGCGTGGCGATTCCGCTCTTGCTCTTCTTCTGGAAGCAGTGCAGGACGAACACCGCTTCCGCAAACTTGACCGTGTATACCGCTCGATAGGTGCCGCCGGCATCGTCTTCGACGACCTCCAGCACGCCGGCACCACCGAACCCCTTGAGCACCTTTGCTGCGTCATCCTGATCGCCTATCTGCGCCAACGAGAGCGCGTAACCGAAACGGCGACGCACGTCGGACGGCAACGCCATCAAATCCTTGTGGCTGCTCGCGATCCATTCGAGCGGTTTTTCTTTGTTTGTCATGACGGAATTTTATACCTGTTCAGGTAATGATGTAAACGCGGCAACCTCAAGGAGGTGTCGTAAAACATTTGTTTTGCGACAGGCTGTCAGCCGCCGCTGTGCTACCTGTGCAACACCCCCTCAAAAATGTACGGAAAACTCTATCGCTATTCACTATTATGCGGAAACCTGTTTTTGATGGTTATCCGCCTATGTTGGTTGGCTACATGCGCGTGTCGTCGGACTCCGACCGCCAGAGCACGGACTTGCAGCGCGACGCGCTGCTCGCCGCCGGCGTCGATCCGCGTCACCTGTTTGAGGATCGTGCCTCTGGCGCGAAGGATGACCGTGCCGGCTTGGCGCGGGCGCTTGAGTTCGTTCGAGCCGGCGATGTGCTGGTGGTGTGGAAACTCGACCGGCTCGGTCGCTCGCTGTCGCACCTGCTCGCCATTGTGACTTCGCTCAAGGACAAGCGGGTGGCGTTCCGCTCGCTGACAGAGAACCTGGACACTACGACGCCCTCGGGCGAATTCCTGTTCCAGGTGTTCGGTGCGCTCGCGCAGTACGAGCGCGCCTTGATTCAGGAGCGCGTCGTCGCGGGCTTGGCCGCCGCACGCAAACGCGGCCGGATCGGCGGCCGGCCGCAGGCGATCACTGGTGAGAAGCTGGACGCCATCGTCGCCGCGCTCGATGGCGGCATGTCTAAGGCGGCGGTGTGCCGCAACTTCAATGTCAAGCGCACTACGTTGATCGAAACATTGACGCGAGCAGGTTGGCGTGGTGCGGGAAGGACGGTCGATGAGCAACAAGAATAAGCTACTCACCGTCTTTTCTGACGCAGAGCAGGAAGCCTTGTACGGCCTACCGGACTTCGACGATGCTCAGCGGCTGGAATACCTGGCGTTGGCCGAATCTGAACTGGCGTTCGCCAGCAGCCGGCCTAGCCTGCAGGCCCAAGTCTATTGCGTCTTGCAGATCGGCTACTTCAAGGCCAAGCATGCTTTCTTCCGCTTCGATTGGCATGAGGTCGAGGACGATTGCGCCTTCGTGCTGAGTCGCTATTTCCACGGCGAAGCGTTCGAACGCAAGGCGATCACCAAGCATGAGCACTACAGCCAGAGGGGTCAGATCGCCGAACTGTTCGGCTACCGGTCGTGGGCGGCTAGCTTCCTGCCGCAACTGGCACAGCAGGCTGAACAGATCGTGCGGCGCGACGTAATGCCAGGATTCGTGGCCGCCGAACTGATCGTTTGGCTCAGCGAGCACAAAATCATCCGGCCCGGCCACACCACCTTACAAGAGCTGGTCAGTGAAGCCCTGTCCACCGAACGCAGGCGCTTGGGCGGCTTGCTGGCAGAAGTGTTGGACGAATCGGCCAAAGCTGCGCTGGGCCAGCTCCTGGTGCGTGACGACACCCTGTCTCAACTGGCAGCGCTCAAGCAGGACGCTAAAGATTTCGGCTGGCGTCAGATGGCAGGGGAGCGCGAGAAGCGCGCCACGCTGAAGTCCTTGCACGGGATCGCCAAGGCGCTGCTGCCCAAGCTCGGCATCTCGCAGCAGAACCTGCTGTACTACGCGAGCCTGGCGAACTTCTATACCGTCCATGACCTGCGCCACCTGAAGGCGGAGCAGACCCGGCTCTACCTGCTGTGCTATGCCTGGGTACGTTACCGGCAGCTCACCGACAACCTGGTCGACGCGATGGCCTTCCACATGAAAAAACTTGAGGACGAGAGCCGCACGGGTGCGAAACAGTCCTTTGTCGCCGAACAGCTGCGACGCCATCAGGAAACGCCGCAGGTTGGCCGCCTGCTGTCGCTGTACGTGGACGACAGCGTGGCCGATCCGACGCCGTTCGGCGAGGTGCGCCAACGCGCCTACAAAATCATGTCCAGGGAATTGCTGCAAAACACGGCGCAGCGCATGAGCGTCAAGCCACTGAACAAACTGGCGCTGCACTGGCAGGCGGTGGACGGCCTGGCCGAACGCATTCGACGCCATCTACGGCCGCTGTACGTCGCGCTCGACTTCGCCGGCACGGCCCCCGATAACCCATGGCTCGCGGCGCTGACTTGGGCCAAGAGCGTGTTCGCCAAGCAGCAGCGCCTATCACAACGGCCACTCGACGAATGTCCGGCGGCAACGCTGCCGAAACGCTTGCGTCCGTACCTGCTGATGTTCGATGCCGAAGGCACGCCGACAGGCCTGCATGCCGATCGTTACGAATTCTGGCTTTACCGTCAGGTCAGGAAACGCTTCCAGGCGGGCGAGCTCTACATTGACGACAGCTTGCAGCACCGGCATTTGTCCGACGAGTTGGTTTCGATGGACGAGAAAGCCGCCGTGCTCGCGCAGATGGACATCCCCTTCCTGCGGCAGCCGGTCAGTGCCCAGCTCGATGCACTGGCGGCCGAGTTGCGTGCGCAATGGGTGGCGTTCAATCGCGAGCTGAAACAGGGCAAGCTGACGCACCTGGAATACGACAAGGACACGCAGAGACTGACCTGGCGCAAGCCCAAGGGGGAGAACCAGAAGGCGCGCGAGCAAGCTCTCTACGAGCAACTGCCATACTGCGATGTCGCCGACGTGTTTCGCTTCGTCAACGGTCAGTGCCAGTTCCTGTCGGCGCTGACACCATTGCAGCCACGCTATGCGAAGAAGGTAGCCGACGCCGACAGTCTGATGGCGGTGATCATTGCCCAAGCCATGAACCACGGCAACCAGGTTATGGCACGTACCAGCGACATCCCGTACCACGTCCTGGAGAGTACCTACCAGCAGTACCTGCGCCAGGCGACGCTACATGTGGCCAACGATTGCATCAGCAACGCCATCGCCGCACTGCCGATCTTCCCGCATTACTCGTTCGACCTCGATTCGTTGTACGGTGCCGTTGATGGGCAGAAATTCGGCGTCGAGCGACCAACTGTGAAGGCGCGCTACTCGCGCAAATATTTCGGCCGCGGCAAGGGCGTCGTCGCCTACACGCTGCTGTGCAATCACGTGCCGTTGAACGGCTACCTGATAGGCGCACACGAGTACGAGGCTCACCACGTGTTCGACATCTGGTACCGCAACACGTCGGACATCGTGCCGAGCGCGATCACCGGCGACATGCACAGCATCAACAAGGCCAACTTCGCCATCCTGCACTGGTTCGGACTTCGTTTCGAGCCGCGCTTCACCGACCTCGACGACCAGTTGCAGGAGCTGTATTGCGCCGATGATCTGGCATTGTACGAGAAATGCCTGATCCGGCCGGCTGGCCAGATCGACCGGCAACTCATCGTCGGTGAGAAGGCGAACATCGACCGAATCGTCGCCACACTGGGCCTGAAGGAAATGACGCAGGGCACGCTGATCCGCAAGCTGTGCACCTATACGGCGCCGAACCCGACGCGGCGCGCAATCTTCGAGTTCGACAAGCTCATCCGCAGTATCTACACACTGCGCTACCTGCGCGACCCGCAACTGGAGCGTAATGTTCACCGCTCGCAGAACCGCATTGAGTCCTATCACCAGCTACGCTCGACCATCGCCCAAGTCGGTGGGAAGAAGGAATTGACCGGCCGCACCGACATCGAAATCGAGATCAGCAACCAGTGCGCCAGGCTGATCGGCAACGCGATCATCTTCTACAACTCGGCGATCCTGTCCCTGCTGCTGACGAAGTACGAGGCAGCTGGCAATGCCAAGGCGCTGGCGTTGATCACGCAGATGTCGCCAGCGGCCTGGCGGCACATCCTGCTGAACGGGCATTACACCTTCCAGACTGACGGCAAGTTCATCGACCTGGATGCGCTCGTGGCGGGACTGGAGCTGGGCTGACGGAAATTTCTGGGATTCCGGCGTACAACCCCGACCTGCATCTCAACCCCGGAGTTACTACTGAGCATAAGACTGAGGTAGAGCGGCAACAACGCGAGCTGGAGCAACAGCAGGATGGGGGTGGCTGAAAGAATCAAGCGTGAGTCGCCTCGGCCAATGTGGGTGAACACCACCACATAGTCGATGCAGGGCGTCAGCAGGACAAGCAGCACACCAATCAGAATGGCCGGCTGGCCTTCCAGAAAACGGGTCAGCCCCCAGACCAGCAGTGGGATCAGGATGAAATTGGTGACCAGGAGCGCTGCCATGAAGGGTTTGTTGCGCAGCCCTTCTCGCAGATTCAGAAAGGGAATCTGCAAGAACATCGCGTACATCAGTATGGCGATGCTAGGGGTAACCAGGGTCGACAACCCCTGAGCAGAGGATGGAGCCAGAAGTCCACCGAGTGCGGCGACTATCACCGCGACGAAGTAGATGGGTATCTGGTTTTGCTCAAGGGTATCTCTGTTCATGGGGCTCTCAAGTTGAAGACGTCGCATACTGATCCACATAGTGGCACTTAGAGCATCCTCTGCTCGCGCCATCGCTCCTGCTCCAGTATTTTACAGGTAGGCACCGTACATAAGTGGGGCAGCCATGAGCGCCATCATCCTCGAATCTGTGTTGACCTGCCCGCATTGTGGCTTCGCCAAGCAGGAAGTCATGCCCACGGACGCCTGCCAGTTCTTCTACGAGTGTGACCGCTGCAAGGCTCTGCTACGCCCGAATCCTGGTGACTGCTGTGTGTTCTGTTCGTTTGGTTCGGTGAAGTGCCCGCCGATCCAGGAGCAGCGCGGTTGCTGTGGAGCGACTTGACCTATGATTACTCGTTTTATTAGACGCTCCTGAATTGTCTCAAAACTGATGCTCTGAATTAGCGTCATCCTCCCGAGGCGAATCTTTCTATCCTTACTACAGCCAGGCGACTTCAGCCCCAAACGCCGGCGCTGTCGGCAGAACCTGGCCAAATGCAGGCATGCGCTGTCTACTTCATTACGTGTATCGAGGTGTCAGTGACAGCCTTTGATTTACATCAATTTACGCTCATGACCGAGGCCTATATTAACTAGTGGCAAACCATTCTCTGACTCCCATCGTCTGCGAGGATCTGAATTATGAAAGCATCCAAACTCGCCGCCCTCGCTTTAGCGGCCATGCTTTTCCCTGCCCTAGCTTTTGCGCAGCAGGACGCTAGTGCCACCAAGCCGACGCAGCAGTCGATCAACATCGAGCAATTTGACCAAGAGATGGCGAAGGCGCAGGAAAACCTGAAGAACATGCAGGAGCAAATGAGCCTAATCCAGAAGACAACCGATCCTGCGCAGCGCCAGAAGTTGATGCAACAGCACGAAGCTATGATGCAGCATGGAATGCAAATGATGAGTGGGATGTGGGGCGACGGAATGATGGGTTGCTGTGGAGGCGGTAAGATGGGCCGGCATATGATGGGGGGCGACCATATGATAGGAAACGGCCATATGATGGGCTGGGGCCAAATGGGAAGCCACTACTCCCAGATGACACCTGAACAGATGAAACAACATCAATACATGATGGACAGGTACATGGGCATGCAACAGATGATGATGGATCAGATGATGCAGCATCAGCAACACATGGGCACGCCGATTCACTAAGTCCTCACGGTTATTCCACGGCAAGCGCCTGATTCTCAATTTTAATCGCCTTTCCAACTCACCTGGCGTAAGTTGGAAAGGCCCCTCCGATGTGGCAGTACCTGGTCGATCTCATACCTCCGTTGCGTCGGCAATCGCGTCAGCACATCCTCAAATAGGAATACGAGTCTCATTTCAGCAAAGCCCGCGCGTGGACATCGTCAGTCCTGCCATATAACGTTGGCTCGCCGAAAATCCGGCCAAGATCCATTGACACCCAGATGCAGATGATCTCCAGCTGGCGTAAGGGAACTGCCGCGCTAGCGTTCACACGCGTGATAGACGACCTATGACCACTAATAAAACAGAAAACAAGCTGACGGTATTTAGTAGTGGCACCTTGATTGGAGCGCTGGGAGGATTGATAGGGCTTGGCGGAGCAGAGTTCAGGCTGCCACTCCTGATTGGGATTTTTGGCTTTGGTGCCTTGGAAGCTGTCATTCTCAACAAGGCGATGAGTCTGGTTGTGGTAGCGACCGCGCTGCCTTTTCGCGCCGTTAGTGTTCCTTACACGGCCGTTTTCGAGCGTTGGGATATCATTGTCACATTGCTTGCGGGAAGCCTGGCAGGTGCTTGGTACGGCGCTGGATGGGCCACGAAGCTGAAAAGCCAAACGCTCTACCGAGTTTTAGCGGTAATGCTGGTAGGAATCGCGTTTGCTCTGTTGTTGGGCCATGAGACCAGCAGCACGGGCTCACCTCTGTTTCAGGGGGTGACGTTGGCAGTGGTAGGAATTATCGTGGGCTTCGGCATTGGCGTAGTTGCAGCGCTGATGGGCGTCGCCGGTGGGGAGCTACTTATTCCCACCATCGTTCTACTCTTTGGTGCGGATATCAAGCTCGCCGGCAGCCTGTCACTTGCTGTGAGTCTGCCCACTATGATTGTTGGCTTTACGCGGTACAGTCGAGATAAGAGTTTTTCCGTAATACGAGCACAACTGCCATTCATTCTGATAATGGCGTTGGGATCAATTGCTGGGACGTTTATTGGCGGGCAGCTATTGGGGCTCATTCCAACGGCCTACCTTCTTCCCCTGTTGGCAGCAATTTTGCTGATCTCATCAGTTAAAGTTTGGCGGCACACGTGATGCAAAGCTCTGAAATACAGCTCTCGCCACCAGGGTTTATTCCAAGATTGCACCCTTGGGAAATCCGACAGCGGGGAATGAAGCCGGTGAGTAACCTATTTCCCCACATTAGGGAAAAATGGGTCATTTTTTCGATCGCTCCGAGCTTTAAGGCTTGTGACGGAAGTAGATGTAGATAGCTAGCAGATCCACAGCTACCACTATCGTGATCATCGCAATCGTGAAGTAGTATGCTTCTCGGATCATAACTAGCCCTCTACAACCGCTACCTGTAAGGGGTGGTCCCCGCTTTACCAATACCGCTTTTGCAAGATCGAGGCCTGCTGCGCGATATCGGCAGAGATTTTCTAGCTCTTCGTGTGGGTTCCGATTGGAACCTATTTATTTATGCGGCAGAAATTGTCCGATCTCACGCGTCCTCTGTGTCGGTAGTCGCGTAACCACATACTTGAGGTAGAGATCATTGGATCGGAGGCTGGTTATTTCACGGTCAGCGTTTCTTGCCCGTACGGTAGGTCGATGATCACCGACGCCTCTGAGGTCTAGCGCTTGACCCTCGATCAAAAACAGGGTCATTGACCTCAGGGTTGTAGACGTGGAGTGCCGCCGTCCAGCAGACCCGAAAGTATTCCGCAGTCCTGACTTTGTCGTTCGTTATCGCAGCAGCCCCGCAACGTCACCAACTGGTTTTCGAGGACAAGTAGGGATGCGATCTGAGCCCTTACCTGGGCGATATGTGTATCAAGGAGCGTGTTGATCGCTGTGCATGGTTGATGCGGTTGCTCTTGGAAACCCTGTAAAACACCAATCTCTTCCAGTGACATTCCAAAAGATCGGCAGCGGCGAATGAACAGCAGTTTCTCCACATGATCTGTTTTGTAGATTCGGTAGCTGTTGTCCTGACGGCTAGGAGGTGGGAGCAGTCCCTGACGTTCATAAAAACGAATCGTCTGAATTTCCACCCCTGTCAGCTTTGCAAGTTGGCCGATGCGCATGGCCTTCTCCTGAGTGAGCACCCAGTATACCTATGCTTGACCCTATACCTGCTATATGGTTTTTAATCGAAAAAATTGCGTCTGATAGGAGAAGCGAATCATGACTTCTTGTGAGAAGTCCTGTGGCTGCGGCCCTAAATCTGCAACGACAGGAGCGGCAACCACGCCTTTGAATGAAGGCACATGGGTCAGCAGTTTTTCTGTGCCTAAGATGGATTGCCCTTCAGAAGAACGAATGATTCGGCTCGCGCTGAATGGTTTGCCTGAGCTCAATTCGTTGTCCTTTGATTTGACCAGCAGACAAGTACGCGCTTTCCATGAGGGGGCGGTTGACCAGATCGCTACCAAGCTGGAGTCACTTGGCCTAGGTGCGGCGTTGTTGGGTACTGAGCCGGCCAGTCAGGAAGCCGCCTCAGCAAATCGTGCCAATGAAAAGCTGACTGCTTCGAAACAGGCAAGCACGCTGAAGATCCTGCTCGGTATCAATGCCGCAATGTTTGTCATCGAGATGGGGGCAGGTTTGATCGCCCAGTCGACTGGCCTGGTTGCTGACTCGTTGGACATGTTTGCTGATGCTGCCGTCTACGGGCTTGCTCTGTATGCGGTCGGCCGGAGTGCACGGCTTCAAGTTCGGGCGGCCCACCTGGCGGGGGTCCTTCAGATCGTGTTGGCTCTGAGCGTGCTTGTGGAGGTGGCTAGACGCTTCGTCTACGGCAGCGAACCTGAGTCGATGCTGATGATGGGAGTTGGCATAGTTGCACTGGTCGCAAATGTGAGCTGTCTCTTGATGATCTATGGTCACCGCGAAGGTGGAGCACACATGAAGGCGAGTTGGATTTTTTCAGCCAATGATGTCATCGCAAACATTGGTGTGATTGCAGCAGGGGCATTGGTTGCCTGGACAGGTTCTTCCTACCCAGATTTGGTAATTGGAACTGTCGTGGGCCTCATAGTACTGAACGGTGCACGCCGAATACTGGCATTGAAAGCCTGACCAATCGGGCACCGGCGGGTCCGTGATTCACTTCAGCACGACCGATGCACAAGCAAGGATCAGCGTGAGCAAGAGCAGCGCAGGCACAAGGCGTAGGGGCTGCAGCGGGAGACTCACCATCTACAGCAGACATGAATCGTCAACCAAGGTGGACTGGTCCGGTTGAACCGGAACTTGAAAAAGCCTACCTCTAGCTTCGGTTGAATGTCCGTAATGCTGGTTTAATTCAAGTGGGGTGGTATCGTCCAAGCGGTGCCTCACGACAAGCCGTTTATGCCATGCACCCAATTGTAAGAGCAATTTTCGGCGACTACACTCCATCCCATGAAACGCTATCTGCGGTTTTGCCTTATTTTCTTGATTAGCCTGTCGCTTCCCCTCAGCGGGATGGCGGGCGTTCAGGCGCCGACAGAACCTTGCCCGATGAAGGCGATGGGCATGGCGATGATGGACGACATGGGGATGGACTGCTGCAACGATATGAAAAGCCCGAGCGAACATGGCAAACCCTGCAAGCCGGGCCAGGAATGCAAGACTGGCGGTATGCTGCAAGTCTCGATCCTCAAGCCTCCCGTTACCTTGTTCAGTCCCGTAGTACTTTACTTTTCCAGCGATTCCGTACCTTTGCCCACCCCGTCGGGGGTATGGCGACCCCCTCGCGCTTGATTCCTGTCCCCCTTTGAACCTCATCCCGCTTTAGCGAGATGGCATCGCTGTGCGCAGATCTTTTGACGCGAGCAGTGGATCATCACAGGAATCGTAAACATGAACTCCAAGTGCTTTTGCACAGGTTGGTCGCTTGCGGTCGGCTTGGCGGCAAGCGTACTGGCATTGCCGAGCTTCGCTGCTGCTTTGACACTCGACGAAGCATTGCGGCTGGCCGAAAACAACGCGCCGTCGCTGGCAGCACAAGATGCAAAGATTCAGGCCGCCAGCAGCGCGGCTATTCCAGCCGGTGAATTACCTGACCCCAAGTTGCTGGCAGGCGTGCAGAACTATCCCATTGGCGGCCCGGATCGCTGGAGCGTTAACGACGACTTCATGACCATGCAAATGATTGGAGTCAGGCAGGAAATGCCCAACGGTGACAAGCGTAAGGCCCGTATCGAGGTCGCCAACGCCGCCGTTGATCGTGCAGCCGCAGAGCGTCGAGTTGAACGCCTGAACGTGCGCCGTTCCACTGCATTGGCCTGGATCAGCAGCTATTCGGTTGAACGCAAAGATGCGCTTTTCCAGGACTTCTACAAGGAGAACCGACTGCTGACCGATATCGTCCGGGCGCAGATTGCAGGCGGTCGGGCTCAACCTGCCGATGCAGTAACTCCCCGCCAGGAGGCGGCTCAACTGGCAGAGCAGCAGGATGATTTGGTTCGCCAGCGCGCTCAAGCGCGTGCGGCGCTGAAACGCTGGATCGGTTCCGCTGCTAACGAGAGGCCAGTGGGGAGTTTGCCGCAATGGTCAATCGATGCTTCAGGCTTGCCCCATAAGCTAAAACACCACCCCGAGTTGGCAGCGTATGAGCCGATGAGCCGGGAAGCACAAGCGAAAGTCCGGGAGGCAGAGGCAGAGAAAAAGTCCGACTGGAGTTGGGAGCTTGATTATCAGCACCGTGACCGTCAGTTCGGCGACATGGTCAGCGTGCAGTTTTCATGGGATCTGCCGCTGTTTCCTGACACCCGCCAAAATCCGAAAATCGCTGCCAAGCAGGCTGAACTCAGTCAGCTTGAGGCGGAGCGCGAAGCCCTATCACGTGAGCACACCCAGCAACTGGAGGCGGACCTTGCTGACCTTGAGCTCCTGAATCGTGCGGTACAGCGGAGTACGCAAAGCCTGTTGCCGCTGGCCAGGGAAAAGGTCGAGCTCAGCATGGCCAGCTACCGTGCTGGTAAAGGCGATTTGAATACTGTTGTCGCAGCCCGGCGTGAGCTCATCGAGGCTCGCCTCAAACAAGTCGACGTGGAGGAACAACGGGCGCTGACCAGTGCGAAGCTCTATTTTGCGTACGGGGAGTACAGCCAATGAATCTTAAATGGAGCGGGGCATTGCTGGCGGGCGTATCAATGGTATTGGGTGTTGCCGGAGGTTATTGGTTTGCTCATCAACGCCTAAGCGGCATGCCTGGTACTGCCCCAGAGCAGAGCGTCAATTCGCCGGACGAACGCAAGGCATTGTATTGGTATGACCCGATGTACCCGCAGCAAAAGTTCGACAAGCCAGGCAAGTCGCCCTTCATGGACATGCAACTGGTCCCTCAATATGCCAGTGGAAGCAGCGATCATGCGACGGTCAGCATCGATCCAGGCCTGACTCAGAATTTCGGTCTACGTTTTGCCACGGTCACCCGTGGCGTCTTTGATTCGACTCTCGACGTGACTGGTGTCCTGGCATTCAACGAACGGGATGTCGCGGTGATACAGGCTCGCACCCCCGGCTTTGTGGAGCGAGTCTATGCCCATGCCCCCGGGGATGTGCTCAAAGCCAACGCAGCGTTGGCGGAAATCCTGGTGCCAGAGTGGGCGGCAGCTCAGACCGAATTCCTTGCCCTCAAACGCAACGGTGATACCGATTTGTTAGCTGCAGCTCGCCAGCGATTACGGCTCACGGGAATGCCCGAAGCACTGATTACTCAGGTAGAGCGTAGCGGTAAGGTTCAACCTTACCTGGCGCTAACCAGCCCCATTGCCGGGGTGTTACAAGAGTTGAATATCCGCACGGGAATGACCGTGTCCGCAGGCCAGACACTGGCGCGCGTCAATGGCTTGAGCAGTGTCTGGCTGGCAGTGGCCGTCCCAGAGTCTGAGGCAGGATCAATAACCGTGGGGCAAACGGTTGACGCTCAATTGCCAGCCTTTCCAGGGATAAAGGTCAACGGCAAAGTCAGCGCAATTCTGCCGGAAACCAACCCGGACAGCCGCACCTTGCGGGTACGGGTGGAACTCGCCAATCCAGACGGACTCCTCAGGCCCGGTTTGACCGCGCAAGTACGCTTGAACCGTTCAACCGGACAGAGTGTGTTGTGGGTGCCGAGTGAGGCTGTCATCCGTACGGGCCGACGTGCCTTGGTGATGGTTGCTGAAGACGCTGGCCGCTATCGTCCCGTGGAAGTACAGATCGGCCAGGAAAGCGATGACAGGATAGCCATCGTGAATGGACTGGATGAGGGCCAGAAAGTGGTCACGTCGGGTCAGTTTCTGCTCGACTCTGAGGCCAGTCTCAAGGGCATCGTCGCAGGTTCAGGAGAGGTGTCGCCACCCAGCGCAGGCTCCGGTTTGCATGACGCGGAAGGGCAGATTGTCGAGATCAGCGATAAAGAAGTCACGCTCGCTCATGGTCCTTTCAAGACACTGGGCATGCCTGGTATGACGATGACTTTTCCATTAGCCAATCCGGCTTTGAAGCAAGGCCTCAAAACGGGAGATAAGGTTAGAGTCTCGGTGAGCCAGACCGACGATGGATTGCAGGTCGAAAGCCTGGATAAATCGGGAGGTCAGCCATGATCGCTGCCCTTATTCGCTGGTCTGTGGCCAACCGGTTCCTAGTACTACTTACGACGCTGTTCGTCACGGCATGGGGCATCTGGTCGGTACAGAGTACGCCCATCGATGCGCTGCCGGATCTGTCTGACGTGCAAGTTATCATCCGTACTCCATTTCCGGGACAAGCCCCGCAAATCGTCGAGAACCAGGTGACCTACCCGTTGGCCACCACCATGCTCTCAGTCCCTGGCGCCAGGACAGTGCGTGGTTACTCGTTCTTTGGCGACAGCTTTGTGTATGTGCTGTTCGAGGACGGGACCGATCTGTACTGGGCTCGTTCGCGGGTTTTGGAGTACTTGAGTCAAGTACAAAGCCGCTTGCCGGCCAGTGCCAAACCGGCACTGGGGCCGGATGCGACAGGGGTAGGCTGGATCTATCAGTACGCGCTGGTGGATCGCACGGGCGGGCACGATCTGGCACAGCTGCGCGCACTTCAGGACTGGTTCCTCAAGTTCGAGCTCAAGACCCTGCCCAATGTTGCGGAAGTGGCTACGGTGGGCGGGATGGTCAAGCAGTATCAGGTACAGCTTGATCCGCTCAAACTGGCGAGTCTCGGTGTCACTCAGGCGGAAGTAACCGAGGCGATCGGCAAGGCCAATCAGGAAACCGGTGGCGCAGTGTTGGAAATGGCTGAGACAGAGTTCATCGTGCGCGCTTCTGGTTACCTGAAGTCGCTCAATGACTTTCGGGCGATCCCGCTCAAACTCGGTGCGGGTGGGGTCCCTGTGACCCTGGGTGATGTCGCCACGATCCAGTTGGGCCCGGAAATGCGCCGTGGCATTAGCGAACTCGACGGCGAAGGGGAGACAGTCGGCGGCGTGGTAATTCTGCGTAGTGGCAAGAATGCCCGCGAGACCATTGCGGCAGTCAAGATCAAACTAGACGAGCTGAAAAGCAGCCTGCCAGTGGGCGTGGAAATCATCACCACCTATGACCGCAGCAAGCTGATCGACCGTGCAGTGGAAAACCTCAGTCACAAGCTGCTCGAAGAGTTCATTGTCGTGGCGTTGGTGTGCGGGATATTTCTCTGGCACTTGCGCTCATCCCTGGTGGCAATCATTTCACTGCCGGTTGGTGTGTTGATTGCCTTCATTGTCATGCGTTACCAGGGCATCAACGCCAACATCATGTCCTTGGGCGGGATCGCTATCGCCATCGGTGCCATGGTCGATGCCGCTGTGGTGATGATCGAGAACGCACATAAAAAAATCGAGGCGTGGTACGCGGCCAATCCTGGAGAGGAGTTAAAGGGCGAGCGACATTGGCATGTAATGACTGAAGCGGCGGCAGAGGTGGGCCCGGCGCTGTTCTTTTGCCTGTTGATCATTACGCTTTCGTTCATTCCGGTGTTCACACTGGAGGCTCAGGAGGGAAGGCTGTTTGGGCCGTTGGCGTTCACTAAGACCTACGCCATGGCCGCGGCGGCAGGGTTGTCGGTGACTCTGGTGCCGGTGCTGATGGGTTACTGGATTCGGGGGCGAATTCCGAGTGAACAACAGAACCCGTTGAATCGGTGGTTGATCCGGATCTACCAACCTGCTCTGGATGCGGTGCTGCGTCGTCCCAAAGTCACTCTTCTGGTGGCATTAATGGTGTTTGTCAGTGCGTTGTGGCCGATGTCTCGTTTGGGTGGCGAGTTTCTTCCGCCACTGGACGAGGGTGATCTGCTCTATATGCCGTCGGCCCTGCCGGGGCTGTCGGCGCAGAAGGCTGCGCAACTGCTGCAACAGACTGATCGCCTGATCAAGACCGTGCCTGAAGTTGAACACGTCTTTGGTAAAGCGGGTCGTGCTGAGACCGCGACCGACCCGGCACCTTTGGAAATGTTTGAAACCACGATTCAGTTCAAACCCCATGAGCAATGGCGGCCGGGGATGACCCAGGAAAAGCTGGTGGAGGAACTGGATCGCGTGGTGCGTGTGCCCGGCTTGACCAATATCTGGATACCACCCATTCGTAACCGCATCGATATGCTGGCGACGGGTATCAAGAGTCCAATCGGCGTGAAAGTGGCCGGCACTAACCTGACGGAAATTGACGCGGTCACCCAGGCGGTTGAGCGAGTGGCCAAAGGCGTGCCAGGCGTGAGTTCGGCCCTGGCTGAACGCCTGACCGGTGGCCGATACATCGACGTGGACATCGACCGTAAGGCGGCGGCCCGCTATGGAATGAATATCGCCGATGTCCAGTCCATCGTGGCCGGTGCCATAGGGGGAGAAAATGTCGGGGAGACAATTGAAGGGCTGGCGCGCTTCCCGATCAATGTTCGCTATCCACGTGAGTGGCGCGACTCGCCGGTTGCCCTGGAGCAATTGCCCGTTTACACCTCGTCAGGCGGCCAGATCACGCTTGGCACGGTGGCGAAGATCAGGATCACCGACGGTCCGCCGATGCTCAAGAGCGAAAACGCACGACCTTCAGGCTGGGTATACATCGATGTGCGAGGTAGGGACATTGCCTCGGTGGTCGCCGATCTCCGCCGGGCCGTCAATGAGCAGGTCAAGTTGCAACCCGGCACGAGCCTGAGCTACTCGGGGCAGTTCGAGTTTCTCGAAAGGGCCAACGCACGCCTCAAGCTGGTGGTGCCGGCCACGCTATTAATCATTTTTGTGCTGCTCTACCTGACGTTCGCTCGCTTTGATGAGGCCTTGCTGATCATGGCCACGTTACCTTTTGCACTGACTGGCGGAGCATGGTTCCTCTATCTCCTGGGGTACAACCTGTCGGTTGCCACCGGGGTAGGCTTTATCGCATTGGCCGGCGTATCTGCGGAGTTTGGAGTGATCATGCTGCTCTACCTGAAGAATGCTTGGGCCGAACGTGAAGACCTTGGCGATCACTCTGACCAGGGGCTTCTGGCAGCGATTCGAGAAGGCGCTGTGCAGCGAGTTCGCCCGAAGGCCATGACTGTGGCCGTCATCATTGCCGGCCTGCTACCCATCCTGTTGGGCAGCGGCACGGGTAGCGAAGTGATGAGCCGCATCGCCGCGCCTATGGTCGGCGGCATGGTCTCGGCGCCCTTGCTTTCCCTGTTTGTCATCCCGGCCGCCTATCGCTTGATGCGCCGCCGAAATATCCCGATCAAACCCGCCGTCCTGGAAGGAAAATTCGTATGAAACTGACTCTTATTACAGTAGCCAGCACCGCCATTATGTTCTCCTTCGCTACGCGTGCAGAAGACATGCAAGGAATGAAAATGGACGGAATGGAGGGCATGGAAATGAAGCAGGAATCGAAGCAGGCTCCTGTTGCCAGTGCCGAGGGTACGATCAAGGCTATCGATCCTGCGAAGCACACGGTGACCCTCGCTCACGGGGCTGTTCCTGCTGTGCAATGGCCGCCGATGACCATGGCCTTTTCCGTCGCAGAAGAGCAGTTGACAGGGTTGAATGTGGGAGACCATGTATCGTTCTCCTTCCGGTTGGAGGGTGGAAAAGCAACGATTGTTTCCATCAAAAAATGAGTTATTGATGTTGTTTGTAACCGGCACGCATCGTCGTGGCGGTTTTAACTACTTTTCAAAATAATCAGCATTTCGGAAACGAAGCGTGAATAGCTGCTTCTGGTCGTTCTCTGCTGATCAATTGACGTGAGTTTTCCAGCTGCCAGCTTCGCCCCGCCAGATTTGACCTCTGGCAGGGCGACGGAGCCAAAGGATTGCGTCTTTATTCGCAGGCCGTTGGCGTGCAGCAGCTTGCTTTCTGTGCTGAATACGCTGGCAGTGGCTCCTGCTATTTACAGCAGCTAGCTTGGGCAGGCGTCGCAGGTGCGCAACAGCTAGAAGTTTCTTCCTGCTCCTCGAACTGAAGGCTGCAGACACCGGTTTCAGGCAGTTCGAGCTCAACACGCCGAGCAGCATCCCAGTCGCCCGCAAGTCCAGCCACGATTGAGCGGACCTGCTCATACCCTGTAATCATCAAGAAAGTCGGTGCACGACCGTAGCTCTTCATGCCCACGATAAAGATGCCTTCGTCAGGATGGGATAGCTCATCGATGCCATGGGGGCGAACGGTACCGCAACTGTGCTCGTTCGGATCGATTAGCGGAGCCAACTGGACAGGGCTTTGAGTGGCGGGGTCAATTGCCAGTCGTAGCTCGCCCAGGAGCTGCAGATTTGGGCGGAAGCCAGTGGCCACGATGATTTCATCCACCTCTGGCAGAGGTTGGCCATTGCTGTGCACGACGAGACCCTGTTCGGTGGTGTCGACCCGGCTGATGGAAATATCCTGGTACAGCGAGATCTTTCCTTGTTCGAGCAGTGCACGAATTCGCAGACCCAGGCTGCCACGTTCGGCCAATTTGTCATTGGCACCACCCCCTAGAATTTTGTCTAGTGAGTGTCCGCGGATCGCCCACGAAACCTGAGTACCGGGCAGTTGGGCCAGATCCTGAAGAGCGTTGAATGCCGAGTGTCCGCCGCCGACAACCAGTACTCGGCGCCCGAGGTAACGATTGTGTGCCTTGCCACTCACATCTGGAAGGCCATAGGCAATGCGCGCTTTAGCGCTCAGCTCTCCCAATGCCGGAATGCCAGAGGCGCCCATCCAGTTGGGGGTCTCGTACGTGCCCGAGGCATCTATGACTGCGCGAGCCTGGATGTCTTGCTCGCCCTTCGGCCCCTGAACGCGCACTAGGAACGGGGCAACTGCGCGGCCTTTGGTTTTCTGTACGTCGGCGCCGACTTTTGTGACAGCAGTGACGCGGGTGTTCAAATGAAGTCGTTCCTTGATAGCCGGCAGCGCAGCTAGCGGAAGTAGGTAGTAATCCAGCAGTTCACGTCCTGTGGGGTACGTGTCGGATTTAGGAGCTTGCCAGCCCGTTGCCGCCAGTAACTTTGCGGCCTCCTTGTCCACGTTGTATTCCCAGGGTGAGAACATACTGACGTGGCTCCATTGGCTGATGCTTTCTCCAGCCTGGCTGCCTGCTTCAAAAATGATTGGGTCCATGCCCCGAGCCAGTGCGTGCGCAGCAGCCGCCAGCCCCACGGGGCCGGCGCCGATGATTACGATGGGAAGATTAGATTGGCTCATGCTCGTTCTCCTGTGTCAGGTTGGTTGGAGGGGAAGACTCGTTCAACGATGGCGCAATCCAGCCAGCGGCCTTCAAGGCGAGCGTGCTTTTCGTAGACGCCGACCTTTCGGAAACCGCAGGATTGGCAGAGCGCGAGGCTCGCTTCGTTGAACGTGAAAATTCGGGAGAGGACTTTCCAGAATCCACGTGCCTCTGCCTCGCTCAGTAATGCGTTTAGTAATGCTTTACCGATGCCGCGCCTCCGGGCATCACGCCGCAGGTAGATCGAGAAGTCGGCGATCCCGTCATAGCAGGACCGCGCTCGATAGCTGCTCAGGTTTGCCCAGGCCACCACAGCACCGTCGAGCTCCGCGACCAGTACCGGATGGCGAGACATATCGGTAACCCAGGGCAGCACATCCTTGGCGGTACGCGGTTGGGTCTCAAAGGTGGAACTACGGTCTTCGATCCCCTGGTTGTAAATGTCGGCGATGGCCTGAACATCACCGAGTTGAGCGAGGCGGATATGCATCTGGCTTCCTTTTCGGTTGGTAGTAACAACAATATGGGTAAAAAAAGGGGTTTCCCCCTTCATTTTTCTTTCGGTTGGACCGGGCAACAGTCGTTAGCCAAGCCGCAACGGATCTCAGCGGCGCGGGTCAATTGACGCAGAAGCGTCAATGCTCCCTGCCGTACCTCGGGTGCCATGCTGTTGATCATTGCTTTCTCTTCAGCGATCAGATCAGCGCGAATTCGCTCATACAAGTCGGCGCCGGCGTCAGTGGCTTGGACGCGGACGGCCCGACGGTCTTCCGGATCTTCTACGCGAGAGACGTAACCTTTGCGCTCCAGCGTATCGACAACACGACTGGCAGTACTCTTGTCCAAGAACATCTCTTCTGCCAACGCCTGGAGGCGTAGCGGTCCCTGCTTCACCAACGTTTCCACGGCGTAGCACTGAGTGACGGAAACGTCGTAGCAGCAGATGCGGTCGCGATCCCTGAATTGGTAGACCCGCACCAACTGGTTCACCGCTTCATAAAGGGCTTCCGCATCCTGGCTCAGGTCGTCGTCAAGTTTGTTGGGCATGTCTTTTCCAATTGGTTGTTACCTACAACAATATGGGCGCTGATTGATTTCGTCAACTCTCCTACCATCAGATTGACCTGTCGACGCTTGGTCGACTACTTTGGTTGTCACTAACAACTATTAAAGTGGATTGCCATGACTCGACTTGAATCGCACCTGCCAGTTAGCGTGAACAGCGTACGGTTGGTGGTCGCTTTGGGCATCACCCAAATCTTGGCGTGGGGGTCGACGTTCTACCTGCCGGCAGTCCTGGCTGGGCCGATTGCTCGGGACATGGGCTGGTCTCTGTCGTCTGTCGTAGGTGGCCTGTCCGGGGGCATGCTGGTTGCGGGCATTTGCTCACCTCTTGCCGGTCGATTGATTGATCGGCGCGGAGGGCGTGCTGTACTTGTCTTCAGTTCGCTGATGCTGAGTGCAGGGCTGCTGGTGATGTCAGTGGCAAGTAATTTGTGGCTCTATTACCTGGCCTGGTCGCTACTTGGTTTGGCCATGGCCACCGGCTTGTACGATGCAGCGTTTGCCACACTGGGGACGCTGTTGGGAGAGCGGGCGCGGGGAGCGATCACGGGATTAACGTTGATTGGTGGGTTTGCAAGCACCGTCGGATGGCCCGCAATGGCCGCGCTGGAGTCCTGGATCGGCTGGAGAGAAACCTGCTTGGTGCTGGTTGCAGTGCATTTACTGGTCGGCCTGCCGATTCATTGGCTGGCAGTACCCAAGCCGCTCAACGCAGGAAGGGGGCCAGCGCCGGAAGCTCAGGAGCCCCTCACGCTGGACTATGGTAGCCGCCGACTATTTTGGCTCCTTGCAGGGCTGCTGACGATCATTGCCTTTGTGATGGCGAGCCTATCTGTCCACCTGCTGACCTCGCTTCAGCAACTGGGGCTTCCAACCGTCACGGTGTTGGCGGTTGGAATGGTCATCGGGCCCGCTCAGGTGGTGGCCAGGGTGTTGGAGTTTTCTATCGCGCGGCACCTTCATCCGACCTGGTCGTCTCGCGTCGGCGTCCTTGTGAGCCTCCTTGGCATTTGCCTGTTCATCCCGGGCGTGCCGTGGCTGGCATTCGTTGCTGCAGCGCTTTACGGCGCGGGTAATGGGATTCTCACCATCGCTAGAGGGACACTGCCTCTGGTGCTCTTTGGTCCCCAAGGATATGGCGCACGGATGGGAGCACTGGCGCGTCCCATGCTCCTAGCGCAAGCCGCCGGGCCATTTGCTGCGGCGTTTGTACTGAGTGGTCAGGGTGCATCATCAATGCTTGTGCTAATGGCGATTATGGTCGCTGTGGCGTTGTACGGCAGTCTCATGCTGCCCACGCGGCCATCAGCGTAATCATCCTTTCCTATGGCGACCGACTCGGGGGAACTGCGCTTTCATCTTGTCGGTTTCGAGGGTATGCAAGAGTGAGCGGCAACAAACTCACAAGTTGGGTATCGGGAACTGAAGTACTGGGTTACGGGAGGCAATGGTCAACGACCAGCGTGCTCGGGATATCGCCACATAGAAAAGCTTCGCGGCGGCCGTTTCTGTCAGGAAATGCGTGGCGTCCGGAATTAGCACATGGTCGTACTCAAGCCCTTTGAGCAGTAGAGGCGTCGATATTGTGCGCACTGTTGGCGCGCGCCCAGTATGACTCAACCGGTGCCGCACGGCTTCGCAGGCCACAACCAGGTTCACACGCCTTCCAGCTTCAAGGTCTTTGAGCGCTCGTTTTGCATCATTGAGCAACTCCGCGCGATAAGTCCTAGCCAGCGGATGAGCACGCTCACGTGTAATCACCTCTAGTGCATGGGTGGCTGAGCCTGTCTGACGCAAGGACTGCCAGGCCGCAACTATGGGCGCTGTGTAATCCGCTGATACTTCTCCATCAGCATTCGCCTGAGTCATGGTGTCGTTCAGGATGGCCCGAAGGGCGTTGGCTCGGTCATTGGGGGTTTGGGCCCCGTCCCACGCCGCAGCGAAATCCATCAGCCGTGCTGCGGCGATCTCTTCAATCGCTTGGTAAGCCCCGTTTGTGGATTGAGCCAGTCGGTTGCAGACTCCCCGCCGGCAATGAATCGCGGCCGTAGTTCCATCTCGTTGCTCGAGGCCATTGAAAAACAGCCCCATCTCGAAAGCGTCGTTACATGGCAGGAAATTCATTGGGCCCGTGCGCAGGTCCAGCGGTTGCCCGGTCATGAGCTGCTGTCGCGCGTAGGAAATCCACTGGCCTAATTCTGCGTTCGCAGTGTTCCACCGATGAGGCTCTGTCAGCTCGTAAGCGGTGGTGAAGCTGTTGTCGATATGCTCACTCCATCGGATCCGCGTTTCTACAAACTCGAAGATCCCCTGCATGGGGTCGCCGAACACTACAGTCGGGACGATCGAGGAGAGCGCCATAGCAATTCCATGCTGGTGTAGCTCACAATCCTGATATTCGTCTATCAAGATGCGGTCGTAAGATGCCTTGATGACGGTTTTGACCACCTCACTTTGTAGGATCCGAGCTGCCGACTCATATACCTGGTTCCACTGCGCTCCCCGTGGATTTGCAGGGGGAAAGTTCGCGAGGCGTGGGAAGGCCTGGACATACTTATTGGCCCAGGATGCGATGGTATCGACGGAGACGATTTCGGAGGGTATTTGCAGCCTGTTGAGTCTGGCTCGTAACGCATGAACACCGGCGTGCGTGTGCGTTAGGATCAAGGTCCGACGGCCTAAGGCAGAGGCTCTGGCCAGGAGCTCGGTTTTGCCGTGGCCGGCCGGGGCTATGATCGCTCGACGGGTTAAATCCCAGATCGCACGGGGCTCAGGCATACAACCAACGCTCCACGCTTGAAAGACATTGTGAGAGCGGGCTTTGAGGTACTCGGGCAATCACCTGGTTAATAGCCGGTGCTAAGGCGCGCCCGCGAGCTTCAGTCTTGAACCAATTGTTGGACACTGCGACTGCGCTCAAAGCGGTCCTCTCGTGGGCGTCGTCTCCAACCATGTCCCACTCCGCAAACGGGGCCTGTGGATTGAGGCCAGGTATGGCCCGCACCAATTGGTCTCTGACGTTGTGCTCGTTTATGAAGCCTCGGACGAGTCCAAGCAAGACGTCTATCAACTCATCAGGAGCAGCGTGGAAAATTGCCTGCTCAGTATTGAGGCCCTCTGCATACTCGATGATCTGCACATTTAGTTCTTGGAGGGCCCGACGCCATCTCGCGTCGAGGGGACGATCAGAATCTCGGAATAGCGCAACCGGATACCCAAGGATTGCTAACGCACGAGCCAAAGGAGGTGCTGCAGCTCCTCTACCGTCAATGATAGCTGCGCCGTGGTGCTCAACCGGGACATCACCGTGACGTGCTGGATAAAAATCTCTCAAGCCCAGCATCAGTCCGAGCTCTGTTGCCCCTTCGCAAATCAATATCCGCCGCCCAAACAAAGATCGCGGGGAGTGCTTCATGATGGGCGTTAGGTCACCAGCCAGTGATGCCTGTTGCAGGCTAAGGGTGCGGGTCGCTTGGTTCTTGCGCATGATAAACAGTGAGGTGGCGTTCAGTTCACTGATAACGACATCCGAGTGCGTGGTCATCAGAATCTGCCCGATTGGGCGGTGCTGTTGAGCAGCGTCGGCTTGTGAGCGTTTGAGCTGGGACACTGCCCCTAAAATACGATGCGGCTCCAAACCCTGTTCAAGCTCGTCAACCAGGACGATGGCACCTTCCTGCAGTGCGGATCGCTGGACCGCTAGCGTGGCCAGCCGGCGCGTTCCCAGGCCGGCCAATCGTAATGGGACGGTGCCGTCATGCAGGGCAATGGAGCCCGAGTTGAAGCCTCCACGGCCCAACTCCAAGTCTGGCCGGTACCCATTGTTGATATAGGCTCCGATTCCGCGCGCATAGCCTTCTGCGGCCTGCGCTGTTTCAACAAGTTCTTGGATGGAGTCGAGATTCGCGTTCTGCCTGGCGGACCGGTACGCGGTTGCCAGTTGTTGGGCTGCTCCCTCGGCACGACCAGTCATGCGAGCAAGCATTGAACCTTGCGCCCAGGTCAGATGCCTAGATTCTTCTCCCGCGAGACGGACCAGACAAAACATGGATCGATCGCGGTTAGACAGGATGCGCGGTACAGCGTATCGCTCACAAATCAGCGCCCAAACTGGCTCCATCGTGGCATCCACCGAGAGGCGCACTGTTAACGCAGGATCATCACCGTCCTCTGGTTCATCGTGGATGGTTCCATCTGGGCTGATGCCCCGGATGTACAAGCCGAAGCGATTGTCTGCCAGCAGCGCCTGCGACAACTCGGTAACCGTTACCTCGACCTGGATCTCTTGTTCGGTATCTCCGCCAACGAAGTCGGCCTCGGAAAACGTGATCCATCGCGGTGACAGAACTGCTTCTGTAGCATCTAGTATGGTGGTTTTCGAGCTATCGCCTGGCCCGATGATGCAGCAGATAGGTTCGGCACCTGGCGTCCAGCGGAGTGCGGTGATACCACGGAAGTTTTGGATCTGGACGTGTGCAATGCGCATTGGCAATCCCTTGCTCTCACTGGTTTGATCAGAGGAGCTTTGGCCGTGCGTAATGGCCTTGTACTCCGCTCATCAGCCTAGCTCAAAGCTGTCTCGGTGCGAGGGAGATGCTGTCGACTAGGTGGGATCGTCGATGTCTTCCTACTTGAGCGTGAGTGTTAAGGGCATTCCTAATCAAGTTGACCTGGCAGCTCACTATCGCTACAGCAGGGTTTACTCGGTCGTGTCATCCCGATGGTATCCGGATAGCGCTCCCCGGCCTGATGCGCAAGTCCCTGTGCAGCGAGCGCACTTAGGCCAGTCTGCAGGCAGTAGCCGACTACTACGACACGCGTGTAGTGGGCTTTAGTGTCGAGTAGTGACGTGTCACGCGGCCAGTACGCGTTAATGCGTCGCAGATCAGGCACCGTCGCATGCACGTGGTAAAGTGCCCGCAGTTTCGCCGGCAAAACCGCCGCGAAGCGCGGGCACAAAAAAACCGCCTGGACGGGCGGTTGATTTGTGCAGTTCCGAATGGACGTTCGGAATTGCGGCGTACTGAAACAGACGACAAATCGATCATAAATTACGATTCGTTCGCTGCGCAATGGCCCCGCGTAACCTTGCGTAGCTATCACCGCTGATCACGCCGGTTAACAGAGCGTTTATTGGTAGCATTGGCCCACAACTAGAAAAGCGAACTTCGCCGAATGAGCGGATATCACGCAGCGAATATCGCGCTAGCGAAGAAGTCGTAAGGATTCTAGGAACGCCACTCGCCGGGCGCGTCAAGGGTTTTCCATTGATCTGAAAAATAAACTTCAAAAATACGTAAAAGTACTTTTTCCGGTCAGGGGTTTTGCGGTATCAAGTACGGCAATGGCATTGCATGCCTTTGGGACCCTTCACCGCGTCTGGACAACGCGCCGGGAAGGAAGGGCCAACAGTTTCCCTGACGTACTGAAACAGACGACTCTTTTTCAGTAGCCGCACGCTCTGCCCGGTAAGGGCGTGCCGCGTCGGGATTCCTATCAAGGAACCTTTCCTATGGAACGGCGTTCGATCTTCTGCCGGATCTGGCAGGGGCTATGCGTGGCGGCGAGTGTCGTCAGTGTCGGTCGGGCGGTTGGCTGGCTACTGGATCTATTCTAAATGCGCTGACCGGTCATGACCTAGACCCTGCCTTCGGGTGGGGTTTTTTGTGCCGGAAGGTAATTATGATTCTGGTACCGATTCGAGTGCCCACTTTGGGCTCTGGATAAGCAAACGTCAGCGAGGTGCCTAAAAGATGTGGGCTTACGCCATACCCGCCTTGCGCGGACTGGGGAGCGAAGGGCATTTGCTCGATGCGTTTGGTCGAGGTGATACGTTATCCATCGTTGCCAGCACCAATGCAAATGGTAGTCCGCGGGTCAAAAGGAGTGCGCCCGGTGGTTAGATAGCGTGCAGTTTGGCAGTCATTCTGCTGGTGATCGATCCTGCCATCCCATGACACTCAGCTCTTCGTGAATCTGAGTCATCAAAATCGACACGTCTAATTGTTCCTGAACCAAATAGGTAGCCACTAGCAGCGTCAAGGGATGAATATCCAATACTGCTGAAATGGCATCAACCTTTTCGATGGTTGGGGATTTTAAGCCACGCTCAAGAGTGCTCATGTACGTTCGACTGCTAACGTCAGAGAAGTCCTCCTGGGTCTTTTTTTGAAAATTGCGGATCCGCTTCAAAGCCTCGCCGAATGCGGCATTCAGTTCCATTTGTGACACCTGGCAAAAGGAACGATGAAGCGCCAGCGAACACTTTAGGGCTACAATCTATAGTGTTCATTTTAAAGCCAGAGGTCTCTATGTTCCTCACCTTCGAGCATGCAGAAGCACCCATCGGGGCCCTGGTGCGGGGCGGCCACATGTGGCGCTACGTGGAGTACCTAACTGAACACCCTTGGTTCTATGTCACCCTGCTCGAGCCTGATGGCGATTTGTTGCGCCGCGCCGTGTACCTAATCCCCTTGCTGGAGGACTTGCTAGAATTGGCACAAGCAGGCGATCAAGGCTGGTCCATTCTTCAAGTCTTTATGGTTAGTCCTGGTGGACTCAACGGTTCCGGCAATTGGAAAATGGATGAGTTGATCGAAATCACACGAGTCCATGCGTCCGAACGCCAATGCTTGATATACAGCGTCCATCCGGAAGTTGATTACTTTGAGGGTGATTTCGCTCGCGAGGCGTCTGAAATGGAAACTGAGGTTATTTTCAGCCTTCGGGACAATGACTCCGTTCGACAGCGACCCTCCGCATGACCAGTCCCCAAGTGAGGTGCGTGCCTTCTAGCCGAGTGGGGAGGGCATACCTAGATTGTGAATTTACCTCGCTGGATGATTTTTATGAGCTCATAAGTTTGGCGCTGGTTGTACCTTCAGGGCCTGAGTTTTATGTCGAAATTGAAGAAGGCTGGCATCGCAATGACTGCACGAATTTTGTGCAGCGAGTAGTGCTTCCCCAACTGGACTGGGACAGGTACGGCTTATCTGTGTCCGCGGCGACGAAGGCCCTTCAAAAATGGCTGGGGCAGTTTGATCGTCTTGAAATCATATCCGACGCCCCTCAATGGGATTGGCCGTTATTGGTGCGTTTAGCCGGTCCAAAGGGCTTACCCAAAGGCATTGTTGCCAGCTCGATCTCTTACGCACACCAAGCTTTATTGAGAAATGTGGAGTTTCCGCACCACGCACTTCTGGATGCGAGATTGATCGCTCAAATTATCGAATCGTTGGATGAGTCAGACAACGGCTAAACGATTGGAGCTTTCGCTTTTTAGCAGCTCAAAGCGGTAGACAACACTACCAGTGCAAATAGCGTCGATTGCCTGCATCCTAGCTCTGAAAATACTATTTCGGTAAATAATGTGGATGTGGTCAGCTCGTAGCGTCGTCAAAATATTTTCTAGGATCAATAGCATCTTCAGTCATTAGTTGCGCTGCTCTGATTATTATTTGGATTAGTAGATTATTCTCTGAGCGGACTTCTTCCAGCTTGATTTCAAGGCTGCGAATTCGCATGTCATTAGTTTTGCGGCCTAGATTTTTATTCTCTTTAAGGAAGGTTTGTGTAGAGCTATATAGGAGTCTAACTTCTTTATCTCTCCATAGCGTTTGTCTGCTGACACCAAGCTGGTGGGCAAGGCCTGCTTGTGTTAGTACCCCTTGAGTCTGTCCATTTTGATAGCCCATAAGAATGACTATGGCTTTTTCTGTCCAGTTCTTTTGCTGTCTCATTGTGGTCAGGCCTTCTCTGCGATTAAGTAAACTGCTAGCGCTGCCTTGCAGCTGGTTATCATGTCGCAAATAAAAAGTATGTGTTGGTCAAGCGCTTGGCTGGTGTTTAACTCTGCCTTTATGTTTGCTGTGATTTCAGCATGATTGCCAAATATGGCTTTGAACATCTTTTCATAATTACAAAGCAGGTTTTCAATTGCGGCTTTGGCCTCTAAATCATTAGGGTTAAGATGGAAGGATTTACAGCCGGTTTCCGTTCCGAAACCCCTTACGCACATTAAACCCTTGTCACACGGGCTAATGTAAAGCTCACGGGAGCATCCACCCCACGGCGTAAAATTTAAAATTGTGAGCTGTTCAACTACCATATTTTCGATTTCGCTATCAGATATTGACTCCTCGCGCCACCGAATAATTTGTTTTCCTAAATAATCTTGAGGGGGATCATCGGTCAAGTACATCGATCTAACGTACTCTGCTCGCTCTTTAGCTGTACGGTAATCGTACTGACGGCTCTGGCGTGGAGTTCGTCCCATCCACAAATCAACAGCTGTCTCAGACGGACCGGCTCGAAGAATTGCGGTTGTGACCCAGCGGCGAATTTGGTGAGGAGAGATTGAAAATATTTGACCATCTTGACCTCTTAACTCTAGTCGTTGAAATATTGTTTTTTTCGAAGAGTTTGAGGAAAGATAGTTATAGAGGTCAGCCCTGAAAATGGGTCTAGGAATGATGCCTTGCTCCGAGAAGGAGTTGAATTGGTTCTCCCAGATTACAATAAGATTTTCACTCAACTTGTTAGGGTGGCCTCTGGGAGAGTGCTTCGCATGATAAGGAGATTCCTCACCATCGGTAGGCATTGGAAATTGCTCTTCGAAATGACGCTGCAAGTGGAATCTATATTTTTTTTCTAAGGCCCGCATGAATAATTTTACGTTTATGACCAAAGAGGGGACGCCACCGCCTTCACCTCTTTTTGAAAGCATAAGTTCCCTGATATAGCTCCATTCTTTTGTAATTGCACAGAGTTGTTCGTGTTGTGGCTGAATGCCAGGCTTAAAAAGTCCTTCGTTGACCAGCCTTTTAAGAAATTGTCGAAGGTGTTCGATGAACCACTTACTTTTGCTTATAGATGCTTTTGAACTTTTGGTGTGTATTCCTATGTCAAGCACAGATACGCTGTAGCACTTTTTTTTGTAGCTATTCAAGTAACTCGACCAGTCCCAGTTTGCTATACGTTTGTCTATCCAGACCGCAAGTCGTGCGGCTGTTACTCTGGGAAGATCAGTAGAGCAGCTATGAAAACGTCCGCCGTGCGTCATTTCTTTACTCGAAATTGGAAAGCATTCTGTTATTTCTTCTAAAAAATAGTAATGCTCAAGGGGCATGTCTAGTGACGAAATTTGATCCACAGCACCGGGGTCTAAGGGGTGTTTTTCTCTGTGGGCAGCTAATGTCTTTTCTACAAAAGAAAATCCAGTCTCTTCAATTTCGAGCGCTCGATTCCTAGCACCTTGGCAGCACTCCATTAAATATTCGTAGGCTTCTGTGAGCGGGGCGCTCCACAAGTCAGCGACCGGTACTGCGCTTGGTAATATATTTTTTTCAATCGGCACGCGGACAAAAGTTGTGCCAGTATCGCGGTCATTGATCAGGCAATTTGCCGGCAAATTTGTTATTTCGCCAACTCGCAATCCTAGCGCCATGCCGAAGCAGGTAGCCTCCAAGCGTATTCTATCGAAGCCATATGATGGTTCGAGACTTGGATCGCTTTTAACTAACCATCTCGCTTGCGCAATCCCGCGGTACAGGTCGGGTGCGAAAAGCTTTCCAGCGCGTTCAGAAAACTCGTC
Organism: Pseudomonas sp. NUPR-002; assembly: GCF_056322725.1. Taxonomy (NCBI): domain Bacteria; kingdom Pseudomonadati; phylum Pseudomonadota; class Gammaproteobacteria; order Pseudomonadales; family Pseudomonadaceae; genus Pseudomonas; species Pseudomonas sp. NUPR-002. Next base: position 6,121,043 of record NZ_CM150476.1, on the reverse strand, counting down.
TGACGTGATCTCTAGTGAACTGCGAGTCGGGTTGGGTATGCCGCTCGTCCATCTGATAAACCTGTCAAGAAAGCGAAGTGTCACTCCATCAACCGTGGTATTCAGTTGGTTAAGAAAGTCTACGAACGCTTTAAGGGCATTGGCTCGGTGATAAACTGTACTTTTTGAATGGTCGATCTTAATTGAGTTTACCGTAAGATCGAAGACTTTGCGTGTTAAGTCATTCCATTGAATAGACTGTTTATCCATAACTTCAGAAAGGTGCCTGATCGCACTCATGCGCCCTATGAGTAACGCTGCTGATGGAAGCTTAATCATCTCTTTAACTATGAAGCAGCGAGCAAGCTGTCCAATGACACTTGGTAATGGTGTTTGGTAGCGATTTTGTTTTCGCCCCTGTTCGATTGAGGTGAAAAGAATATTGCTAGAGTTGTACTGCCAAATCTTGTCTTCGAATTCACCTGATACTAATCCACTTTCTTTAAGGTTAAGAAACTGTTGTTCTGCTAGTCTGTATCGTGCATTCAAGACCTCCATTGATATGCTCAATTGGCCAACTCCTTCACGGCGATAATTATGGATTTAGCCCCGTGTATGGCCGCTTCGACTTGCTGAGCCATTGCTCCCGTAGAGCTACTGCCTAACATTGCCTGAAATTTGGTAATTCCAGCTAAAGCAGCTTCGTGATCAGCATGGCGGTTGGGTCTAAATTTGGGGCAGGCGTAGCATGTCACTGTTGGGTGAAAGGGACATGGTTCAGTGGCGCTGCACCTACCTAAGCTACTGATTGTCTTTAATGTTGATTCTTCAGAAGCTGCTTCCATGAACCTTCCGCACCACATCTGGACCGCCGCATTAATTTCTGGGCTTGCCATGTGTGTGGTATTTATGAATTCCTGTAGCTCAATGTTGTAACGGAAATAATGTTTGATGGAATTTATATTTTGATGGTCTAGCGCTTCCGCGACCTCCTCCGGCGTTGCTCCAGAGAGAACCATCGATGTGGCTTTTGTTCGACGCAGTCTGTATGCCGAAATACGCATGTAAGGAGCGACACCTTGATTGCTCCTGTGTGGGTCGAATAACTTTAGAGTCCATGTAAGCGAAACCAATTCAGCGCTTAAGCGGTGATTGTCCTGGTGTAGCGTGTAGGGCATCAATTTTGGATTAGTTAAAAAACGGAGGAGACGCAATTCTGTTTTATGGGTGGCCGGGAACAAAGGTGTGGGTAAAGTCTGTGCTTGTATGCCGTACTTGACACACAGTTGCTGTATCGATATCGATGCGTCTTGAGTTTGCTCTTCCGCTAACTTGCATTGTTGCTGGACGGCTTCTGCGGTATCGTTGGCAATGTAGCGTTTTACTAGGTTGCTTGGGTGGCGTCTCAGTCTTGAGCGTCGAATCCCCTTTACGCTCGGCACCATGACAAATGGGCCACTTTCATCAATGCCAAAATCTGATACCTGCATGAGCGCTAATTGAATAGGGCGAATTCCCCAATCACGAGCAAGAAGAAAAAGAGTTCGTTGGCGTTGAGTTACGCTCTCGTTGGTCGAAATATGCATTTCGATGTGAGCAAGCTGCACTCTAGTGAATGGGCCGGAGTCTTCATCACGCATCGTAACTAGGTGCCGGTTGTCAAAGGCTGTCACTGTTATTTGTGATAACTCAAGATTGTCGTGCTCATTGAACCCTGGAAGCCCTTCTTCCAAGCACCAACGATAGAACACACGAATGGCGACCATTTCCGCCTCGCAACCAGATACTTTGAGTCTAATACATTCACGTAAGGCGAAAATAGATACTTCTTTACCAATTTGTTCTGGGGTGTCGCCTGGGAAAAGCTGTTGTAGCATAATTCGCTGCACAACAATTAGCGGTCTCAGATCGATATGGGTTTGAATACGGTCTATGAACCATCCTCTAAGAAGCCACTCAATATAGACGTTGTGGTGAAGAAGATTGCTCCACACGATGTTGGTTGGCGCGCATCCAATTTTTTCTATTATTAGTGTGTCAACCCATACGTTGCCATCGCAAATATTTATGGTTTGGCCAAATGTAGATTGAACCTGGAGCGGGAGCGGGTCTGTCTCAATACCAAAGTTGCTCTCTATTTCATACGCCAACTCTATCGGTGAAAGGGTTTTCATTTATTTCACCCTGCGATTTTAGGCTGTCTGAGCTTCTGATGATTTCCCCAAGGCGATCTGATATTGACTGTCTAGAGTACCTTTGAACACTTCCGCTGTTCGGGCTCCAACCGCCAAGATAAGCAAGTGAGTCTTTAATATTTATACTGGGGTGACCGCTTTTTTCAAATCGTTTACGGGCAACGTTTGTACCGGTGGACCTGAGTCCGTGCGGATGAATTCGTGTTGAAAAATTTTTCAGTCCGAGGTTGGCTGCGACGGTGCGGAGAATAGTGTTTATGGTTCGAGCAGATAGGCGGCGACCATCGCGAGAACTAACAAAAAGGGCAGTGCAAGGCCTTTTGGGTTTAAGAAATTTTCCGCGGTACTGCGATATGTACTCGTTAAGAACCGTTGCCAGTGACATGCTGATTGGAATTTCCCGTCCTAGAGTCTTTAGGCTCGCACCGTCTCTTCTTCGTTCCCTGTTGACATCATTTGGTTGTTTGATTCGAATAGTCGGGGATGGGCCAAGATCAACGTCGGTTAATTCAATAAGTACTGCCTCGCCGCGCCTGGAAAGTGTTTCAATCATGACCAGAAACAGGCAGTAGTTTCGAACTTTGAGTTCTGGAGTGGAGAAAGGATTTTTCGGGTTGTCAGGGTCTAGTGCGCTTTTAAGTATAAGCTGCTCATCTGAATTTAAGGCCGTTGATGGTAGCGGCGGTTCGGATTGTTGCGCAATCCTGTGCATTTTCTTCTGCAGATTTCGGAGATTTTTGGATTTATTTTTATCGGCTTGAATTTGTTCCATGAGGCTGAGCCGATTGAGCTCTACGTAATGCTCGAATGAGAAATCTATGAAAGATTTGATTGATTCAAGCCGTCGGGCGCAGGTCGATTGACTCGCATTAGAACCTTGCTTAGTGGCGCAGAGACATTGTGCAAGTGACGTCAACTCCATTGAGGAAAAGACCGCCAAGCGCTCTAGCTTTGTCTCCAGCGGCGCTCCTCGTGAAAGCGCCCACTCATAAGCGATGGCAACGTCACGTAGGTAGCTCTCAACGGTATTGAGACGAGACTTGTGAAGCAAATCCTCAGCCCAGAGGTTTGCTAGGATCACCGGAGTACTGCCAATCAGTAGGAAGGGGCGGAGACCTGAGGTCGAGGTTCGGATCACTCGAATTTCGCAGAAAGGATGGACTGGCATAGGGGGCTCCAGCTCTGCAACGTTTCTGAGCATATACCATAACTGCCACAACCATCCCTCAGGTGTTTCAGAGCCTAGCCAGGCCGACGTGTTGCTGACACTTCGGCTCAAGGAAGCCCTGGATTTGGTGGATGTCCGCTTGCTAGACCACTTCATCATTGGTGAAGGTGAGCCCTTGTCGATGGTCGAGAAAGGCTGGTTCACGGCATGAAGATCGCGGGGCAAGCCCGCTCCCACAAAGGCTGTGCAAAACCCGGTGGGAGCGGGCTTGCCCCGCGATCGGCATCAGCGCGAAACACTCACTTTGGCAAAATCCTGCCGCCCAAACGGGCTCACCTGATAGCCCTGGACCGCGTTGCGCACCAACACCGCAGCAACCGGATGCGCCAGCGGCAGCCACAGCGCCTGCTGCTGAATGTGCGTTTGGGCCTGCTGGTACAAGCGACTACGCACGCTCTGGTCGGTGGTGGTCTTGCCTGCACTGATCAGCTGATCAAGGCGCGGGTCGCAGTAGCGGGCAAAGTTGGTCCCGGACTTCACCGCCGCGCAAGCGAACTGCGGGCTGAGGAAGTTATCCGGGTCGCCGTTGTCGCCGGCCCAGCCCATGAACAGCAGGTCATGCTCACCGGCTTTGGCGCGGCGAATCAGCTCGCCCCATTCAATGACGCGGATCTCGGCCTTGATGCCAATTTTAGCCAGGTCAGCTTGCAGCAGCTGCGCCCCCAGGCTTGGGTTGGGGTTGAGCAGGCTGCCTTGTGGACGAGTCCAGACGGTGGTGCTGAAGCCGTCTTTGAGCCCAGCCTTGGCAAGCAGCGCTTTGGCTTTGTCCAGATCAGTCGGGTAGCCCGGCAGATCCTTGGCGTAGCTCCAGGTGTTGGGCGGGTAAGGGCCGTTGGCGGCAACCGCAGTGCCTTCGAATACCGCTTTGAGGTAGGAAGCCTTGTCGAACGCCAGATTGATGGCCTGGCGCACCTCAGGCTTGTCCAGCGGCGCATGCTGACTGTTGATGGCAACGAAAGCCGTCATGAATGCATCGGTTTTTTCCACTTTCAGTGCGGAATCTTCGCTGGCAGCCGCAATATCCAGCGGCTTGGGCGACAGGGCGATCTGGCACTCGTTGCGCTTGAGCTTCTGCAAGCGCACGTTGGCATCCGGGGTGATGGCAAAGATCAGTGGATCAACCGCAGGTTTGCCAGCAAAGTAGTCCGGGTTGGCCCGGTAACGTATCACCGCGTCCTTCTGGAAGCGATTGAACACGAACGGCCCGGTGCCAATCGGTTGGCTGTTGAGCTTTTCCGGGGTTCCGGCCTTGAGCAACTGGTCGGCATATTCGGCAGAGTAGATCGACGCAAAGCCCATGCTCAAGGTGGCCAGGAAGGTAGCGTCCGGATGATCGAGGGTGAAGCGCACGGTCAGTGGTTCTGGCGCCTCGATCTGCTTGATCAGGCTTGGCAGCTGCAGTGACTGGGCATGCGGATAGCCGCTCTGGGCGATTTTGTGCCAGGAGTGCGCGGGGTAGAGCATCCGTTGGAAGCTGAACAGCACATCATCAGCGTTCAGGGCGCGGCTGGGTTTGAAGTAGCCGGTGCTGTGGAACTTCACCTCAGGCCGCAACTTGAAGTCGTAGATCAGGCCGTCGGGCGAAACGGTCCAGCTTTCGGCCAGGCTCGGCACTACCTGGCCTTTCGTGGCATCGAACTCGACCAGGCGATTCATCAGCACATCGGCCGAGGCATTGGTGGTGGTCAACGAGTTGTACTGAACCACATCGAAGCCTTCAGGGCTGGCTTCGGTACACACACTCAATGCGGCTGCCTGAGCGAATGCCGGGCCGAGCAGGGTGGCGAACAACAGGGGTAGAGCGGCAGCACGCATGGTGATTCCTTGGCTGATCGATGGCCCATCTGCCAATGCAGTCTGGAAAAGTCCTACCCTAGTGCGCCACGCCAGAAATCGCCAACTCCTTTTTTGCCAATCGTGCGACGAGTGGTCGACATCCTTGAGAGCCAGTCGCTATGCTGGCCCGGCGTGTCGACCAGCATGTCAGAGCACATCTCCAGTTGTTGTGCTCTGGTCTTTCTGGTATAAAGCAGCGCTCTTTTCTAGGGGCTCGGCTTGTCGCATCTGCTGATTGAGTCGATAAGACCCTGAAGAAACACGGCGCCTAGCGCCAAAGACTAAGAGATTAAGCGGCCAACCCATGCCGGGTTGGGCATGTGGTTTTAGAGGGCTGAGGCATGTCGAGAGTCTGTCAAGTTACCGGTAAGGGTCCGGTAACCGGGAACAATATTTCCCACGCAAACAACAAAACCCGTCGTCGTTTCCTGCCGAACCTGCAGCATCATCGCTTCTGGGTCGAGTCCGAGAAGCGTTTCGTGCGTCTGCGCGTATCTGCCAAAGGCATGCGCATCATCGACAAGCGCGGCATCGATGCCGTTCTGGTTGACATTCGCCGTAACGGCGCCAAGGTCTAAGGGAGAGAATCATGCGTGAATTGATCCGTCTGGTGTCGACCGCTAATACCGGCCACTTCTACACCACCGACAAGAACAAGCGCACCACTCCGGACAAAATCGAAATCAAAAAATTCGATCCGGTTGTTCGCAAGCACGTGATCTACAAGGAAGCCAAGATCAAGTAATTGATCCGGCTGACGAAAAAAGGGCCCGTATCTCACGATACGGGCCCTTTTTTTTGCGCTGTGAATGCTGCCTGTGGGAGCGGGCTTGCCCCGCGATTGCGATGTAACTGACACACTGCAATCGCGGGGCAGGCCCGCTCCCACAAAGCCTGCTGTTACTTCTGTTCGAACATCACGTAGATCTTGCGGCACGGCTCCAGCACTTCCCAGGTGCCTTTGAAGCCCGCCGGAATCACGAAGCGATCACCGGCGCGCAAGGTTTTCGCGCCGCCGTCTGCATCGCGCAGCACCGACACGCCCTGAACGATCTCGCAGTACTCGTGTTCAGTGTAATTGACGGTCCATTGCCCGACTTCACCTTCCCAGACACCCGCATGAAACTGCGAGCAGGGGCTGGAGTAGTGGTTGTACACCGCTTGCTCAGGGTCGCCCTTGAGCACTTTTTCGGCGGCCGGGCGGTAGCGTTCAGCCTCGGTGAGCACCTGGGCGAAGTCGACGATCTGATCAATGCGCATGGCTTTTTCTCTTGTTTGTTTAATAAAATGAACATCAGTAGGCTTTTGATGCAATTATGTCAAATATATTGATAATTGGGTCGCCAGTGGTTTAGGGTGGCGGATGCCTGTGCGCGTAGTTCGCCCAGCCAGAATTTTTGACAGTGCCCGTGACCCCTCGGGCGGCACTGCACCTTAACAAGAGGAGGAGTTTCGTATGACCACCCTGACTCGTGCGGATTGGGAACAGCGTGCCCAGCAGCTGAAAATTGAAGGCCGCGCTTTCATCAACGGTGAATACACCGCCGCCGTTTCCGGCGCGACGTTCGAATGCCTCAGCCCGGTCGATGGCCGTCTGCTGGCGCAGGTTGCCAGCTGTGATCTGGCCGATGCCGAGCGTGCCGTAGAAAATGCCCGTGCCACCTTCGCTTCCGGCGTCTGGTCGCGTCTGGCGCCAACCAAGCGTAAAGCCACCATGATCCGCTTTGCCGCCCTGCTCAAGGCTAATGTCGAAGAGCTGGCGCTGCTGGAAACCCTGGACATGGGTAAGCCGATCAACGACTCGCTGAACATCGACGTGCCAGGTGCCGCCCAGGCCCTGAGCTGGAACGGTGAAGCGATCGACAAGATCTACGATGAAGTCGCTGCTACCCCTCACGACCAGCTAGGCCTGGTAACCCGTGAGCCAGTGGGTGTGGTTGCCGCTATCGTGCCGTGGAACTTCCCGCTGCTGATGGCCTGCTGGAAGCTCGGCCCGGCGCTGGCCACCGGTAACTCGGTGGTGCTCAAGCCTTCGGAAAAATCGCCACTGACCGCTATTCGCATTGCCCAGCTGGCAATCGAAGCCGGTATCCCGGCAGGCGTCCTCAACGTGCTGCCAGGCTATGGCCACACCGTTGGCAAGGCGCTGGCCCTGCACATGGACGTCGACACCCTGGTGTTCACCGGTTCGACCAAAATTGCCAAGCAACTGATGATCTACGCTGGCGAATCGAACATGAAGCGCGTCTGGCTGGAAGCCGGTGGCAAGAGCCCGAACATCGTTTTCGCCGACGCTCCGGACCTCAACGCCGCTGCCGAAGCTGCCGCCAGTGCCATCGCCTTCAACCAGGGCGAAGTCTGCACCGCCGGTTCGCGTCTGCTGGTCGAGCGTTCGATCAAAGACAAATTCCTGCCGCTGGTGGTTGAAGCCCTCAAAGCCTGGAAGCCGGGCAACCCGCTGGACCCAGCCACCACCGTTGGTGCCCTGGTCGATACCCAGCAGATGAACACCGTGCTGTCGTACATCGAAGCCGGTCACAGCGATGGCGCCAAGCTGCTGGTGGGTGGCAAGCGCATCCTTGAGGAAACCGGTGGCACCTACGTTGAGCCAACGATTTTCGACGGCGTCAGCAATGCCATGCGCATCGCCCAGGAAGAAATCTTCGGCCCAGTGCTGTCGGTGCTGACCTTCGACACCGTCGAAGAAGCCATCAACATCGCCAACGACACCCCGTACGGCCTCGCCGCCGGTGTGTGGACTGCCGATATCTCCAAGGCTCACCTGACCGCCAAGGCGCTGCGTGCCGGTAGCGTGTGGGTCAACCAGTACGACGGTGGCGACATGACCGCGCCGTTTGGTGGCTTCAAGCAATCGGGCAACGGGCGTGACAAGTCCCTGCACGCGCTGGACAAGTACACCGAGCTGAAGGCGACCTGGATCAAGCTGTAACGTTAACAGCGCGATCCATCCGCAGCCGGACCTTGCACCACGCAGGTCCGGCTGTGTTGTTTCTGCACAACAGAGCCAGCCTGGGAGGCTGCAATGCGTTGGGGAACCTATTTCGCCGTGCTGACGGCGGTGCTCAGTGTCGGCCTGGCACTGGGTGTGAGTATGCCGCTGGTGTCATTGCGGCTGGAGGGCTGGGGCTATGGCAGCTTTGCCATTGGCGTGATGGCGGCGATGCCGGCCATCGGTGTCCTGCTCGGCGCCAGCCTCTCCAGTCGGCTCGCGGCTCGCTTTGGCACGCCGGGGACCATGCAGCTGTGCCTGTGGGCGGGCGCGTTGTCCATTGGTTTGCTGGCGCTGATGCCCAGTTATCCGGTGTGGATAGTGCTGCGCCTGCTGATCGGCATGATCCTGACCATTGTATTTATCCTCGGCGAAAGCTGGATCAACCAGCTGGTGGTCGAGCAATGGCGTGGGCGTCTGGTGGCCCTGTATGGCTGCAGCTATGCCTTGAGCCAACTGGCCGGGCCGCTGTTGCTCGGTGTACTGGGCTCGGAAGATGATCTGGGCTTCTGGCTCGGTGCTGGTTTGCTGTTGCTGGGGCCATTGGTGCTATTGGGGCGGGGTGGTGCGCCGAGTGCAGAGTCGTGCAGCGTGACCCTGTTCGACCTGGTGGGCTTTTGCCGGCGCATGCCGGTGATTGCCTGGGCGATTGCCCTGTTCGCCGCTTTTGAGGCGATGATTCTGACCTTGCTGCCGGTGTATTGCTTGCAGCAAGGCTTCACCACCGAGGTTGCGCTGTTCATGGTCAGTACCGTGGTGGTGGGCGATGCGCTGCTGCAGTTGCCGCTGGGCGCGCTGGCCGACCGCATGTCGCGCCGCAGCCTGTTCAGCGGATGTGCGCTGACCTTGCTGGTGTCGAGCCTGGCGATCCCGTTGGCGTTGCACACGTGGCTGATCTGGCCGCTGTGGGTGTTGTTCGGCGCCAGCGCTGGGGGCTTGTTCACCTTGTCGCTGATTCTGATCGGCGAGCGTTACCGGGATGATGCGCTGGTACGGGCCAACGCACATGTTGCGCAACTCTGGGGTATTGGCTGTCTGCTCGGGCCGTTGATTGCCGGTGCCGGTGGCCAATGGATCAGCGGGCATGCCTTACCATTGTTGATGGCCGCTGGTGCTGCTGGCCTGGTGCTGCTTTCGCGACGCGCCAACGCCTTTGAGCCTGCGCCGGTCTAAAGCATCCGTTCCAGGCCGACGGCCTTGCTGATCCAGGCGTTGAAGCGTCGCCACAGGCCACCGGGTTCGGTGGTCAGGGTGTGCAGGTGATGATTGTCTTCCGTTACCCACACCAGCTTGCCGTCGACCAGCTGCGGCTGGTAGCTCAGCGCCGGGGCCATGCCTTGTACCGCCAGGTCGCGGGTGTATTCAGCCAGTTCAGGGCTGTCGACCAGCACCCCGACTTCGGTATTCCACAGCACCGAGCGCGGGTCGAAGTTGAACGAGCCAATGAAGGTTTTACGCCGATCGAAGATGATCGCCTTGCTGTGCAAGCTTGAATCCGAGCTGCCGTAGAAGTGCAGGGCACGCTTTGAGCCGGGGTCGCCCGGTTGTCGGCGCAACTCGTACAATTGCACGCCATGTTCGAGCAAGGCCCTGCGGTAAGGTGCATAGCCGCCATGCACTGCGGGCACGTCGGTGGCCTCAAGGGAGTTGGTCAGTAGCTTGACCGAGACACCGGCATCGGCGCGGCTGGTCAGGTACAGCAGGCCGGGCTCGCCCGGTACGAAGTAGGCCGAGATCAAGATCAGCTCATGCTCGACGCCGTTCATCTCTGGTGCCAGCTGGTGGGTCATCAGCAATTGCTGATCCGGCTCATCGCTGGCCAGCACCTTGCTGGGTGCATCCCAAAGTGCCTGGTTGTGGGCCCAGATCAGTTCATTGCGCCAGATCCCCAGGCGCGGGCGGGTTTTGTACGACATCAGCCGGTCATACAGGGCTTTGTGCTCAACCTCGGCCTCGGCCAGCGAAACTTCCAGGCGTTGGCGGCTGGCGCGCAAGTCGTCGGCGTCCGGCTTGCGCAGAATAAAGTCTTCAATCGGCTTGCTCAGCGCGCTGTTCCAGTACTGATCGAAGCTGTGTCCCAGCTGTTCGGCGACCGGGCCGACGCCCAGCAGGTCGATGTCGGTGAAGTTAAGGTTGGGCTCGGCATCGAAATATTCGTCGCCCAGATTGCGCCCGCCGACGATGGCCATGCTGTTGTCCACCAGCCACAGCTTGTTGTGCATGCGCCGGTGTTGCAGGTTGAGGTTGAACAGGCGGCCCACCGCCCGCGTTACCCCGGTGCTGCGCCCCAGGTGCAGGGGGTTGAACACGCGAATATGGATGTTCGGGTGCGCATTGAGGGTGGCCATCTTGTCTTCGATGCTATCGCTGGTGGTGTCATCGAGCAGGATGCGGATGCGCACGCCGCGGTCGGCGGCTTGTAGCAGTTCATGCACCAGGGCACGTGTGCTCAGGCCGTCGTGGACGATGTAGTACTGCAGATCGATGCTCGACTGAGCGTTGCGGATCAGCTCGGCACGGGCGCGAAATGCTTCATTGCTGTTGGGCAGCAGGCGAAACCCCGAGCGCCCGTCGTAGGCGGAAGCCTGGCGTTGTACCGAACGGCCAAAGGCTGAATCGCTGGCCGGTAGCGCCTGGGTGACCTCCCGAGGCTGGCTGATGCTGGCGCATCCACCCAGACCGAGCATCAGCGACAGCAGCACTGGCAGCGCACACGGGCTTCTCAAACGGTGGTTTCCTTCTCGACGCAGGCTTACGGATAGGGGCCGCGAACGGCGGCGGAACGTTACCCGTCACGCTCGGCTTCGGCCAGTAGACGAATGGCGGTTTCACCCACCTTGCGTACCGCTGCTTCGATCTCGGCAGTGGGGCGGACGGCGAAATTCATTCGTAGGCAATTACGGTATTTGCCCGAGGCAGAAAAAATACTGCCTACGGCAATCTGAACGCCTTGCCCAAGTAAAGCCCGGTTCAGCCGAAGGGTGTCGAAACTTTCCGGCAATTCTATCCACAGCATGAAACCACCCTGTGGCCTGCTGGCGCGAGTGCCCGGCGGAAAGTAGCGGGTGACCCAGTCGCTCATCTGGTCGCGGCCACGTTGATACTGGCTACGCATGCGGCGCATATGCGGCTGATAGTGGCCGCCCTCGATAAAGTCGGCGATGGCCAGTTGCGGTTGCGTCGCGGTGCAGCCGGTGCTGATGTATTTCATGTGCAGCACCCGCTCCAGATAGCGGCCGGGGGCGACCCAGCCGATCCGCAGGCCCGGTGCCAGGGTTTTGGAGAACGAGCTGCAAAGCAGGACACGGCCGTCTTCGTCGAACGACTTGATGGTGCGTGGGCGCGGGTAGGTGTAAGCCAGGTCGCCATACACGTCGTCTTCAAGGATTGCCACGTCGAAGCGTTGGGCCAGGTGCAACAAGGCCTTTTTGCGCGCCTCCGGCATGATGTAGCCCAGCGGGTTGTTGCAGCTTGGGGTGACCTGGATGAGCTTGATCGGCCACTGCTCCAGGGCCAGCTCCAGGGCTTCGAGGCTGATGCCGGTGATCGGGTCGGTGGGAATCTCCAGGGCTTTCATGCCCAGGCCCTTGAGGGTCTGCATGGCGCCGTGAAAGCTCGGCGACTCCACCGCAACGATGTCGCCGGGCTGGCACACCGCGCGGATACTGGCCGACAGCGCCTCGTGGCAGCCGGTGGTGACCACCAGATCAGCCGGGTCGAGGCTGCAGCCAGAGTCGAGCAGCAGGCGAGCGATCTGCTCGCGCAGGGCCAGGGTGCCGGAAATGGTGTCGTAGTAGAGCCCGGGCATGTCCTGGCGTCGGCTCAGCTGGGCGAGGCTGCGCAGCAGCGGCTTGAGGGTCGGGCTGTCGATGTCGGGCATGCCGCGGCCCAACTGCACCACATCCTTTCTTGGCACGCTACGGACCAGCTCGATGACCTGTTCCCATTGGGAAATTTCCACAGGCCGCTGCGCCGGTCGGCTGACAGCAGGCAGGGCCGGCAAGCTACGGTCGCTGGGTACGAAGTAGCCTGACTTGGGCCGTGGTGCGGCCAGGCCATTGTCTTCCAGCAGGCGATAGGCCTGCTGTACGGTACTCAGGCTGACGCCATGTTCCACGCTCAGCGCGCGTACCGACGGCAAGCGGTCGCCGGGGCGATACAGGCCTTGTTCGATGCGGGCGCTGAGCAGCTCGGCCAGGTTGACGTAGAGGGTCATGGCGTACTCCTGAAGCAGGCGTTGACTGGTGAGCAATACAGATGGCGAAAAAATACAGCATTCAGTGGGAAATTTGCCAATTCTGTATGGGAATAATAGCCGTGCTTTGGATCTGTAATGCTTTTCCTCAGACGCGCAAGCTTAGTCCACGGTACTACCAGCCGGAGGAGTCGAGTCATGAGCGGTATGAGCGATGTGCGTCTGAAATTGCACGCGGAGGAACTGAGCCGTGGGCGCGAATTGAAGTTGTTCGATGTTCCGCAAGGGTTCGGGCGCTGGAGGCTCATGCTGCACCGTTGGCACAGCCGTCGCATGCTGCTTGAGCTGACGCCCGAGCAACTGCGCGATATTGGCCTGACGGCAGAGCAGGCACGCCACGAAGGGCTCAAGCCCTTCTGGCGCAGTTGACCGGTGGGAACAACTGTCTTGCACCACCTGTAGGAGCGGGCTTGCCCCGCGATCGCGGTTTGTCTGACACACCACGATCGCGGGGCAAGTCGGGTCGCCGCACCGCCGCTCCTACAGGTTCATACCAGTTCTTTGAGGCGGTGCCAGAGCATGCCCAGGGCCAACAGCGGCGAGCGCAGGTGTTTGCCGCCAGGGAAGGTGATATGCGGCACTTTGGCGAACAGGTCGAAGCGCCCGCTGTGCTGACCGCTGATGGCCTCACCGAGCAGCTTGCCCGCCAGGTGGGTCGCGTTGAGCCCATGGCCGGAGTAAGCCTGGGCAAAGTAGACATTGGGCTGCGCGGCCAGGCGTCCAATTTGCGGCAGCCGATTGGCGCCGATGCCGATCATGCCGCCCCACTGGTAATCGATGCGCACGTTGGCCAGCTGCGGGAATACCTTGAGCATCTTCGGCCGCATGTACCCGGCAATATCCTGTGGATCGCGCCCGGAGTAATGGCAGGCACCGCCGAACAGCAGGCGGCGGTCGGCAGACAGGCGGTAGTAATCAAGGGCAACGCGTTGGTCGCAGACCGCCATGTTCTGCGGCAACAATTCGTGCGCCTGCGCTTCGCTCAAAGGTTCGGTGGCAATGATGTAGCTGCCCGCAGGCAGTACTTTGCCGCCCAGCTCACTGTTGAGGTTGTTCAAGTAGGCATTGCAGCCCAGCACCAGCGTGCTGGCTTTGACCGAGCCCTGCGCCGTGTGTACACGCACTTGCGCGCCATACTCGATACGGGTGACCGCAGATTGTTCGAACAGGCGCACGCCCAGCGCGCTGGCCACCGCAGCCTCGCCCAAGGCCAGGTTCAGCGGGTGCAGGTGCCCCGAGCCCATGTCGATCAGGCCGCCCACATAGCGGTCTGAACCGACCACCGTGCGAATCTGTTCGGGTTGCACCAGGCGCAGTTCGTGGCGGTAGCCCAGGCCGCGCAGTTCTTCGGCGTCTTCAGCGAAGCCTTGCAGGTCTTTGGCTTTGTTGGCCAGGTCGCAGTAGCCCCAGGTCAGGTCGCAACTAATGGCGTGGCGTTCGATGCGTTGGCGGACGATGTCCACCGCTTCCAGGCCCATCAGCTTCAAGGTGCGCACGCCGTCGCTGCCGAGCACCGAGGTGAACTGGTCCAGGCCGTGGCCAACGCCGCGAATCAGCTGGCCACCATTGCGCCCGCTGGCGCCCCAGCCAATTTTGCGGGCTTCGAGCAGCACCACATTGAAGCCGCGCTCGGCCAGTTCGATCGCTGTGTTCAGCCCGGAAAAGCCGCCGCCCACCACGCACACATCGCAGCTCAACTCGCCCTGCAACGGCGGATACTCCGGCTGAGGCAGGCTGCTGGCAGCATAGTAGGAAGCGACATGAGAAGCGGGTGATTGCACAGCGGCGCTCATGGGTGAGTCCTGATGTTAAGTGTTTGGAAAAATTGACGCAGGATAAGCTGCACTTTCGACGCTGGGCAACCATGGGGCAAAATAGCGTCTTCCCCTTTCTGCACCGCAGGCCGTTATGAGTTGCAACAGTCACAAGATCCGTTTCCTGCGCGATCAGATCCCGTCGTTCGAGTGCGTTCCCGGCTGTCACGATTGCTGTGGGCCGGTCACCACCTCTTCGCAGGAAATGGCCCGACTACCCCGCAAAAGTGCCGCCGAGCAGGACGCCGCCCTGGCCGAGCTGAACTGTGTGCACCTCGGGCCAGACGGCTGCACGGTGTACGAAGAGCGGCCGCTGATCTGTCGGCTGTTCGGTACCACGCCGCGCCTGCCGTGCCCGAATGGTCGCGGCCCGGCGCAAATGATCGATCCCCAGGCCGAGAAGCTGGTGCACCAGTACATCGCCAGCACCCGCCAGGTGCTGGTCTGAGCCTTACTCCGGAATCGGCAGGTTGAGGCTCTCTTTAACCTCTTCCATGACGATGTAGCTCTTCGACTCGCGCACGTGCGGCAACTTCAGCAGGATGTCGCCGAGCAGCTTGCGGTACGAGGCCATCTCGGAAATACGTGCCTTGACCAGATAGTCGAAGTCGCCGGAAACCAGGTGGCATTCCAGTACGTGGGGCAGCTTCAGCACCGCGCGGCGGAACTCTTCGAAGGTGTCTCCCGACTTGTAGTCCAGGCTGATCTCAACGAACACCAGCAGGCTGCCTTTCAGATGCTGTGGGTTGAGCCGGGCGTTGTAGCCCATGATGATCCCTTCGCGCTCAAGACGCCGGACCCGCTCGGTGCACGGCGTGGTCGACAAGCCGACTTTCTCGCCCAGTTCAGTAAACGAGATCCGCCCATCTGCCTGCAGGATCCGTAGGATGTTGCGGTCAATCTTATCCAGTTCACGCTTGCTTTGATGCTGGGTTCTCATAGTGGATGCCCCTCCGTAAAAGCGCAGTTTGCCGAGAATTCTCGCCAAATATAGGCTTTTATACAGTGAAATGCACTGGTCATACCTTCCTATACTGCGCCCATCTACGCCATTAACAACAAATGTCAGCGGTACGCTGCGTCGAGGGTAATAAACATGCGAGTTCTGGTACTTGGTAGCGGTGTGATCGGAACCGCCAGTGCCTACTATTTGGCACGGCAGGGTTTTGAAGTCGTCGTGGTCGACCGCCAACCGGCCGTGGCCATGGAAACCAGCTTTGCCAACGCCGGCCAGGTCTCGCCTGGTTACGCTTCGCCGTGGGCTGCGCCAGGTGTGCCGCTCAAGGCCATCAAGTGGTTGCTGGAGCGCCATGCGCCTCTGGCCATCAAGGCCACCGCTGATATCGATCAGTACCTGTGGATGGCGCAAATGCTGCGCAACTGCACCGCCAACCGTTACGCGGTGAACAAAGAGCGCATGGTGCGTCTGTCTGAGTACAGCCGCGACTGCCTCGACGAGCTGCGTGCCGAAACCGGTATTGCCTACGAAGGCCGCACCCTGGGTACCACGCAACTGTTCCGCACCCAGGCGCAACTGGATAACGCTGCCAAGGACATCGCCGTCCTCGAACAGTCTGGCGTGCCCTACGAATTGCTCGACCGCGAAGGCATCGCCCGCGTTGAGCCGGCACTGGCCAATGTCACCGATATTCTCGCCGGCGCCCTGCGTCTGCCAAACGACCAGACCGGCGACTGCCAGATGTTCACCACCCGCCTGGCGGAAATGGCAATCAAGCTCGGTGTCGAATTCCGCTTCGGTCAGGACATTCAGCGCCTGGACTACGCCGGTGACCGCATCAATGGCGTGTGGATCGATGGCAAGCTGGAAACCGCAGACCGTTATGTGCTGGCGCTGGGCAGCTACTCGCCACAACTGCTCAAGCCGTTGGGCATCAAAGCCCCGGTGTATCCGCTGAAGGGCTACTCGCTGACCGTGCCGATCACTGACCCGGCCATGGCTCCAACGTCGACCATTCTGGATGAAACTTACAAGGTCGCGATCACCCGTTTCGACAACCGCATCCGTGTTGGCGGTATGGCTGAAATCGCCGGTTTTGACCTGTCGCTGAACCCGCGTCGGCGTGAAACGCTGGAGATGATCGTCAACGATCTTTATCCTCGTGGCGGCGACCTGACCCAGGCCAGCTTCTGGACCGGTCTGCGTCCAACCACCCCGGACGGTACGCCGATCGTCGGTGCTACGCCGTTCCGTAACCTGTTCCTGAACACCGGTCACGGTACGCTGGGCTGGACCATGGCCTGCGGTTCCGGGCGTTTGCTGGCTGACCTGATCGCCCGCAAAAAGCCACAGATCAGTGCCGAAGGCCTGGATATCTCTCGTTACGGCAATCAGAAGGAGTCTGCAAAACATGTCAGTCCAGCGCCAGCTCACCAATGAGCGCATGAGCCAGATCGTCACCCACAACGGCACCGTCTACCTGGCGGGCCAAGTGGGCGACGACATGAATGCCGGGATTGAACAACAGACCCGTGAAACCCTGGCCAACATCGAACGCCTGCTGGACCTGGCGGGCACCGACAAGAGCCGTCTGCTCTCGGTGACCATCTACCTGAAGGACATCGATGCGCACTTCCAGGGCATGAACAGTGTCTGGGACAGCTGGCTGCCCAAAGGTGTCGCGCCTGCTCGCGCCACCGTTGAAGCCAAGCTGTGCGAGCCGGAAATCCTGGTAGAGCTGTCAGTGGTCGCTGCACTGCCGTAACCGTAATCCCTCACCCGGTGCCACTGGCGGCCTACACGCGGCCTTTGTGCACCGGGTTTTTTACTCTAACCAGACTGCCCAGAAGGCTGCCGTCATGCGTCCTGCCCGTGCCCTGATCGATCTACAAGCGCTGCGTCACAACTATCAACTTGCCCGCGAACTGACCGGTGCCAAAGCCCTGGCCGTGATCAAGGCCGATGCCTATGGTCATGGCGCGGTGCGCTGTGCACTGGCCCTGGAGCAGCAAGCCGACGGTTTTGCCGTAGCCTGTATCGAAGAGGCGTTGGAGTTGCGTGCAGCAGGGATCAAGGCACCGGTGCTGTTGCTCGAAGGCTTTTTCGAAGCCAGTGAGCTGGAACTGATCACCCAGCATGACCTGTGGTGTGTGGTGCATTCGCTGTGGCAGCTTGAAGCCATCGAGCAAGCTCACCTGAGCAAGCCGATCACCGTGTGGCTGAAACTCGACTCGGGCATGCACCGGGTTGGTTTGCATGCCAAGGACTATCAGGCGGCTTATCAGCGTCTGCTGGCCAGCGGCAAGGTCGCGCGCATTGTGCTGATGAGCCACTTTGCCCGCGCCGACGAACTCGACAGTGGTGCCAGCAATGAGCAGTTGGCAGTGTTCCAGGCCGCACGTCAGGGCCTGAGCGCCGAAGTCAGCCTGCGCAACTCGCCGGCCGTGCTCGGTTGGCCGAACATGCCCAGCGACTGGGTACGCCCAGGCCTGATGCTCTACGGCGCCACGCCGTTTGAAGTGCCGCAGGCCGAAGCTGCTCGCCTGCAACCGGTGATGACCGTGCAATCGCGGGTGATCAGCGTACGCGAGCTACCTGCCGGTGAGCCGGTGGGCTATGGCGCCAAGTTCATCAGCCCACGGCCGACTCGGGTTGGCGTGGTGGCCATGGGGTATGCCGACGGTTATCCACGTCAGGCGCCTAACGGCACACCAGTGCTGGTGGCGGGCAAGCGCACGCAATTAATCGGCCGGGTATCGATGGACATGCTGTGCATCGACCTCACCGATGTACCGGAAGCCGGCGTCGGCAGCCCGGTGGAGTTGTGGGGCAAAAACGTGCTGGCCAGCGAGCTGGCTATGCACGCAGGCAACATTCCCTACCAGATTTTCTGCAACCTCAAGCGCGTGCCGCTGGACTATATCGGCGATTGAGGCGCCAAAGCGGACAGGCTGCGGGTCGAAGTGTTGTAAATACTGAACGCTGTTGCGATGATATCGTTCAATTTCGACCCCACTCGTTCGTTTAGGAGGGCTCCAGCTTTGGACGTCGGTGAACGACTGCAAGCCATTCGCAAGCTCAAGGGCCTGTCCCAGCGTGAACTCGCCAAACGTGCGGGCGTCACTAACAGCACAATCTCGATGATCGAGAAGAACAGCGTCAGCCCTTCGATAAGCTCGTTGCGTAAAGTGCTGGGCGGTATTCCGATGTCCATGGTCGAGTTCTTCTCTGAAGAACTGCAGCCGGAAAACCCCACGCAGATCGTCTACAAGGCTCACGAGCTGATCGACATCTCCGACGGTGCGGTGACCATGAAGCTGGTCGGCAAGGCGCACCCGAGCCGGGCCATCGCTTTTCTCAATGAGGTCTACCCACCGGGCGCCGATACCGGTGAAGAGATGCTCACCCACGACGGTGAAGAAACCGGCATCCTCCTTGAAGGTCGCCTGGAACTGGTCGTCGGGCTGGAAACTTTTATCCTCGAAGCGGGCGACAGCTACTATTTTGAAAGTACCAAGCCGCACCGTTTCCGTAATCCGTACGATGAGCCGGCCCGGCTGATCAGTGCGGCGACCCCGGCGAACTTCTAAGGCACAGGCACGCGGCGGATTGTCGCGGCTAAGACCCTTTGGACACTAGGGTTGTTTCGGTATGGCAGGGTTCCCGTTATACTTGCGCCGCCTGCGAAACCGTGGCCGCGGGCGTGACTAGCCACCATGAGGGTGTACGCGTGAATCTAATCAAGAAAATGCTGGCCGTACCAGCTGCCGTATTGGCCCTTTGGGCAGTCAGCGCACAAGCTGCGACCAACGACGACATCGCCAAGCGACTGGAACCGGTTGGCCAGGTGTGTGTGCAGGGTCAGGAATGCAAGGGTATGGAAGTTGCCGTCTCCGCCGGTGGCGGTGGTGCCAAGACCCCGGACGAAATCATCGCCAAGCACTGCAATGCTTGCCACGGTAGCGGCCTGCTGGGCGCGCCGAAGATCGGCGACACTGCAGCCTGGAAAGAACGTGCCGACCACCAGGGTGGTCTGGACGGTATCCTGGCCAAGGCCATTACCGGCCTCAACGCCATGCCGCCGAAAGGCACCTGTGCCGATTGCTCGGATGACGACCTGATGGGCGCCATCAAGAAGATGTCTGGCCTGTAAGGCTCGCGCTTCTCCAACAAAGCCCGCCCTGTGCGGGCTTTGTTGTTTTAAGGTGGGAGCGGCGGTGCGGCGACCCGACTTGCCCCGCGATAGAGGTGTGTCAGGTATGCCGCTATCGCGGGGCAAGCCCGCTCCCACAGAAGGTGCATGAAAGCTACTCCAACCGGAGGTGCAGATGATGGATCGATGCTCGATCGAACAGGCCGTTGATGAGGTGCTGGCGCGGTTACCGGCACATATCCACATGGGGCTGCCGTTGGGGTTGGGTAAGCCCAATGCGTTTGTGAACGCGCTGTATGCACGCGTACGCCAGCTGCCAGAACGGCGCCTGACCCTCTATACCGCGCTGAGCCTTGGCCGCCCCGACCTCGGCGAAGGCCTGCAGCGACGCTTTCTGCAGCCGTTCCTTGAGCGTGTCTTCGCTGACTATGAAGAACTCGACTATCTGGCGGATCTGCGCAACGACTGCCTGCCCGACAATATCCGTGTCGAACAGTTCTTCATGCAGCCGGGCAGCCTGCTGCACAGTGCCACTGCCCAGCAGGACTATGTCAGCAGCAACTACAGCCACGCCGCCCGGGATATCAACAGCAAAGGCCTGAACCTGGTGGCGCAACTGGTGGCGCAAGACCCGCAGCGCCCGAACCATCTGAGTTTGAGCTGCAATCCAGACATCACCCTCGACCTGTTGCCGATGATCGAGCGCCGCCGCGCTGCTGGGGAAACCATCCTGCTGCTGGGCCAGGTACATGCTGAACTGCCCTACATGCCCGGCAGCGCCGAGTTGCCTCGCCAGGACTTCGACCTGTTGATCGATACCGTCGAGCAACGCCGCCTGTTCTCGACGCCGAACATGCCGGTGACCACCCAGGATCACTTCATTGGCCTGCACGCCAGCACCCTGGTGCGCGACGGCGGCACCTTGCAGATCGGCATTGGCGCCATGGGTGATGCCCTCACTGCAGCGCTGCTGGCCCGGCACTCTGACAACCCGGCGTATCAGGCACTGCTCGCAGATGTAGACCTGCAGCCCTGGCAGCAATTGATCGCCCACGAAGGCGGTACCGAGCCCTTTGTCCACGGGTTGTATGGCTGTAGCGAAATGCTCGTCAACGGCCTGCTGGCGTTGCTGGAGGCGGGCATCATCCGGCGCTCGGTCGAGGGTGGCGTGTTGGTGCACGGCGGCTTCTTCCTCGGCCCTCAGGCGTTTTACCAGCGCTTGCGCGACATGCCGCTGGAACGGCGCAAATGCATCGATATGCGCGCTATCAGCTACATCAACGAGCTGTACGGCGAAGAAGCGCTCAAGCGCTCGCAGCGCCGCGATGCGCGCTTTATCAACACTGCGTTCACGATGACCCTGATGGGCGCGGGTGTTGCCGACCAGTTGGCCAACGGGCAGGTGCTCAGTGGGGTTGGCGGCCAATACAACTTCGTGGCCCAGGGCCATGCCCTGGAAGGTGCGCGTTCGATTTTGCTGGTGCGTAGCTGGCGTGAATCGGGCGGCGAGGTCAGCTCCAATCTGGTGTGGAACTACGGGCACTGCACCATCCCCCGGCACCTTCGCGATGTCGTGGTCACCGAGTACGGCATTGCTGACCTGCGCGGGCAGACCGATGCCGAATGCATTCGGCGCTTGCTGGCCGTCAGCGACTCGCGCTTCCAGCCCGAGCTGATCGCCCAGGCGCAGCAGGCGGGCAAGTTACCCAGCGACTTTGCCCTGGAGCCACGCTTCACCGACAACACTCCGCAACGCTTGCAGCGTATACGCGATGCGCATGCAGGTTTGTTCCCGGAGTATCCGCTGGGCAGTGACTTTACTGACGAAGAGCGTGATTTGTTGCGGGCGTTGAACTGGCTCAAGAGCAAGTTCAAGTTGAGCGAGGTGCTGGAATTGGGCAAGGCGGCACTGGATGCTCCGGCACCCGAGGCTTATCCACAGCAGTTGATGCGGATGGGGTTGGCGCAGCCGCAGGGGCTGAAAGAGGAGCTGTATCAGCGGTTATTGCTGGCGGGGTTGCGAGCGACCGCTTGATCGCGGGGCAAGCCCGCTCCTACACAGTGTAGGAGCGGGCTTGCCCCGCGATAAATGTGCTTACTCGATGAAAGTAACCACACCACCTTCCAGCGACTTCACCCGAGCCAGCGATTCAACGCGGTAGCCCTGGCTGTCCAGCTCGGCACGGCCGCCCTGGAACGACTTCTCGATCACGATACCCAGACCGGCAACGGTAGCGCCGGCCTGCTTGATGATCGAGATCAGCGCCTGGGAGGCTTTGCCGTTGGCCAGGAAGTCGTCGATTACCAGCACGCGGTCGCTGCTGTTGAGGTGGCGCGGGGAAATCGCCACGGTGTTTTCGGTCTGTTTGGTGAAGGAGTACACCGAAGCGGTCAGCAGGTTCTCAGTCAGGGTCAGCGACTGGTGCTTGCGCGCGAAAATCACCGGTACACCGAGCTTCAGGCCAGTCATCACGGCCGGGGCAATGCCCGAGGCTTCGATGGTGACGATCTTGGTGACGCCGGAGTCGGCGAACAGACGGGCGAACTCGTCGCCAATCAGTTGCATCAGCGCAGGGTCGATCTGATGGTTGAGAAACGCATCGACTTTGAGAACCTGATCGGAAAGCACGATGCCTTCTTCGCGAATCTTCTGGTGCAGTGCTTCCACTGTGGTATTTCCTCGATGTAGCAAGAGTGGCCACGGCAGTACGCCGCAGCAAAGGTTGATTATCTAACGTTTAAGCATGGCGCGGATATCGGCCAGTGCATTATTGCCACGCGCCGCCTTCACTTCGACGGGCGCATCGTCCAGGCCTTCCCAGGCCAGGTCATCATCGGGCAGTTCGTCAAGGAAGCGGCTCGGCGCGCAATCGATGATCTCGCCGTACTGCTTGCGCTTGGCTGCATAGGTGAAGGCCAGGGTCTGGCGAGCGCGGGTAATACCCACGTAGGCCAGGCGCCGTTCTTCTTCGATGGTGTCGGCTTCGATGCTGGAACGGTGGGGAAGGATCTCTTCCTCCATGCCGATGATGAACACGTAGGGGAATTCCAGGCCCTTGGAGGCGTGCAGGGTCATCATCTGCACACCCTCGGCACCGTCTTCTTCCTCTTGCTGGCGCTCGAGCATGTCGCGCAGCACCAGCTTACCGATGGCTTCCTCGATGGTCATCTCACCGTCTTCGTCCTTCTCCAGCGTGTTTTTCAACGCCTCGATCAGGAACCAGACGTTGCTCATGCGAAAGTCCGCCGCCTTGTCGCTGGAGCTGTTGGTGCGAATCCAGTTCTCGTAGTCGATGTCCATGATCATGCTGCGCAGCGCAGCAATTGGATCTTCCAGGGCAACCTGCTCGCGGACCTTGTCCATCCAGCGCTTGAAGCGTTCAAGGCGGTCGGTGAAGCGGCTGTCCAGGTGCTCGCGCAGGCCCAGCTCTTCGCTGGCGGCGTACATCGAGATCTTGCGCTCGGTGGCGTAGTTGCCCAGCTTTTCCAGGGTGGTCGAGCCGATTTCCCGGCGTGGCACGTTGATCACCCGCAGGTAGGCGTTGTCGTCGTCCGGGTTCACCAGCAGGCGGAAGTAGGCCATCAGGTCTTTCACTTCCTGGCGGCCGAAGAAGCTGTTGCCGCCATTCATGCGGTACGGCACCTGGTGGTGCTGCAGCTTCAGCTCCATCAACTTGGCCTGGTAGTTGCCGCGGTAGAGGATCGCGAAATCGCTATAGGGGCGGTCGGTGCGCAGGTGCAGGCTGAGGATCTCCATCGCCACCCGCTCGCATTCGGCATCTTCATTCTTGCAACGGATCACACGGATCTCGTCGCCGTGGCCCATTTCACTCCACAGCTGTTTCTCGAAGGCATGCGGGTTGTTGGCGATCAGCACGTTGGCGCAGCGCAGGATACGGCTGGTGGAGCGGTAGTTCTGCTCGAGCATCACCACCTTCAGCGAGGGGTAATCGTCTTTGAGCAGCATCAGGTTTTCCGGCCGCGCGCCCCGCCAGGCGTAGATCGACTGGTCGTCGTCGCCCACCACGGTGAACTGATTGCGCGTGCCGATCAGCATCTTCACCAGCAGGTATTGGCTGGCGTTGGTGTCCTGGTATTCGTCTACCAGCAGGTAGCGCACACGGTTCTGCCACTTTTCGAGAATGTCGGCGTGTTCTTCGAAGAGTTTTACCGGCTGTAGGATCAGGTCGTCGAAGTCCACCGCATTGAACGCCCGCAGGGTGCGCTGGTAGTGCGAGTAAACGATCGCAGCCATCTGCTCCTTGGGGTTGCGGGCCTTCTCCAGCGCCTCGGGCGGCAGGATCAGGTCGTTCTTCCAGGCGCCGATCATGTTCTTGATCTCGTCGACGCCGTCGTCGCCCGAGTATTCCTTCTGCATGATGTCGGTCATCAGGGCTTTGACGTCGGTTTCGTCAAAGATCGAGAAGCCTGGTTTGTAGCCCAGCCGTGCATGCTCCTTGCGGATGATGTTCAGGCCCAGGTTGTGGAAGGTCGACACGGTCAGGCCGCGCCCTTCGCCTTTGCGCAGCAGGGTACCGACCCGTTCTTTCATCTCCCGCGCGGCCTTGTTGGTGAAGGTCATGGCCACGATGTACTGCGCACGGATGCCGCAGTTCTGGATCAAGTGCGCGATTTTGCGGGTAATCACGCTGGTCTTGCCGGAACCTGCACCGGCGAGCACCAAAAGAGGGCCGCCGACGTAATTCACGGCTTCTTGTTGCCGAGGGTTGAGTCGGGACATGACAAAAACCGGGGTCGCTAGAAAAATAGCCGCGCATTTTAGCAGGGGTAGAGAATTTCTGCCGCGACCGTCTGACAGTGTGACGTACCACTCGATCTAATATTTGCCGCTTTCGTTACTTTCCCGCAGGATGCGTGGCGAAACATGCGGGATGTCGGCAATGGAGTGGCTCGACTTTAAGTGAAAATCATTTTCATTAATGGTTTAGGATGAGCCTCTCGCTGCCCATTGTCATCTGACGGTGCCCACATCCTAAGGAGCCAGCTTGTCTACGCCTGCCGAACCCTTGCGTTTGCTTTTGCTGGCAGATGAACCCGCGTGGGCTGCCGTCTTGCGTGATTGCCTGACGCCGCTGGCGGGCAGCGTGGTAATGCTGACCGCGCCAAATTGGGAAGCGGTAGACAGCCTGTTTGCCAATGACCGCAATGCCTTGGTGCTGGCGACCCCGCCATTGCAGCCAGCGCCTGGCCGCTGCATGTTGCCGATGGTGTTGTTGCTGGAGCACGAACCGCAGCTTCCACCGCCGGGCGTCAGCGACTGGCTGGTACTTGATCAACTGGGCCCCGATACCCTGCGCCGCTGCCTGCGCCATGTGCGTGAGCGCGGGGTGCTGGAAGCAACCCTGCAGCGTCTGGCCGAACAGGACCCGTTGACCGGTATTGCCAACCGCCAGGGTTTTCAGACCCTGCTGGCTGCGCGCCTGGCCGACAACGAAGGGCGCGGCGTGGCCCTTGGGCACCTTGATCTGGACAACTTTCGCCGTGCCAACGATGCGCTTGGTCATCAGGCAGGTGACCGCCTGATTCTGCAGGTGGTCGGGCGCCTGAAAAGCCAGCTCGAAGCGGGCGATCAAGTGGCCCGCCTGGGCAGCGATGAATTTGCCCTGCTGATTGACACCCGCCGTGAGCCACAGCGTGCCGAGTGGATGGCCGAACGCATTACCGAGGCGCTGGCCGAGCCGTACTGGGTGGATGGCGAGAGCCTGTTGATTGGTTGCAGCCTGGGCGTTGCCCATGCCCGCGCACAAGGTGGCGCCGACCCCTTGATGTGGCATGCGCATATCGCCATGCAACAGGCCAAGGGCACGCAAGGCTGCACCTTTCATATCTTCAACGAGCGTATCAACCGCAACGCGCGCAGCCTGGCCGACTTGGAAAGCGAACTGCGTCGCGCCTTGCGCCGTGACGAACTGGAACTGCACTACCAGCCGCGGCTGGACATGGCCGACGGGCACATCGTCGGCTTGGAAGCGCTGGTGCGCTGGCGCCATGCTGAACGAGGCTTGCTGCCGCCCAGCGAGTTTGTACCGCTTGCCGAGCAGAGCGGCTTGATTGTGCCCTTGGGCTACTGGGTGATTTCCCGTGCCCTGCGCGATATGCAGGCGCTGCGTGAACAGGGCCTGGCGCCGTTGCACATGGCGGTGAACCTGTCGTTTCGCCAGTTCCAGGACAGCCAGCTGTTGAGCACCCTGAGCCGCCTGATTATCGAGCATGGCGTTGATGCGCGCTGGCTGGAATTCGAGCTTACCGAGACGGCGGTGATGCGCCGTAATGACCTGGTCGAGCAGACCATGGATGCGCTCGGGCGTCTGGGTGTGCGCTTTTCCCTCGATGACTTTGGCACCGGTTTTTCTTCCTTCGTGCACCTGAACAGCCTGCCGATCACCTTGCTCAAGGTCGACCGCAGCTTTGTCGGCGGCATGGAAAAGCGCGAAGAGAACCGCAAGCTGGTGCACGCCATGATCAACCTGGCGCACAACCTTAACCTTGAGGTGGTGGCTGAAGGTGTGGAAACCCCGGAGCAGATGGACCTGTTGCGCAGCTTCAACTGTGACCAGGTGCAGGGATTTCTGATCAGCCGGCCGTTGCCGATTGATGAGCTGATGACATTTTTGTTGAGTGGTTCGGCGCGTCAGGTGGCGGCTTTGTAATAACGCATCGCGGGGCAAGCCCGCTCCCACCGGCTGTGTGGGAGCGGGCTTGCCCCGCGATCGAACCCTCAAACCACCGAAGCAGCAGCCTTATTCACCTTACCCAACCCACCCAACAAACGCTTCATCCGCCACTCGAACGCCAGCGTCAGGCTCACCGCCGCACACGCCAGGCCCAGTGCCAGCCCCCACCACACGCCTACCGCACCCATACCTAAGGTAAAGGCCAGCAACCACGCGGCCGGAGCGCCGATCACCCAATAGCAGAACAAGCCGACCAGGAAAGTGGTCTTGGCATCTTTAAGGCCGCGAATCGAACCCATGGCGATGGTTTGCACACCGTCAAACAGCTCGAACCAGGCGGCAACCATCAGCAGACTCACCGCCAACTGGATGATGTCGGCAAAGGCCGGGTCGCCGTGGTCGAGGAACAGGCCCACCAGTGGATCGGGCAGCAGCCAGAACAGAATGGCGAACATCAGCATCATCGCTGCGCCAAACCCGATACCGACGCGGCCAGCATGGCGTGCGCCGAGCAGGTTGTCGGCCCCGTAATACAGGCCTACGCGCATGGTCACGGCATACGACAAGCCGGCCGGGATCATGAACGCCGTGGAGACAATCTGCAGGGCGATTTGATGAGCCGCCAGCTCGGTGCTGCCCAATACGCCCATGCACAGCGCAGCAAAGGCAAACAGCCCGACCTCTACGGTGTAGGTGCCGCCAATCGGTAGGCCCAGGCGCCACAACTCGCGCAAGGCCGGCCAGGACGGGCGGCTCAAACCCTTGCTGATCGGGTAGGGCACATAAGCCGGGTGCCAGCGGATGTACAGGGCCATGGCCACGGCCATGCAGTTGGCAACGATGGCGGTCACCAGGCCGATACCCACCAGGCCCAATTTCGGCAGGCCGAACATGCCTTCGATCAACGCGTAGTTGAGCAGGAAGTTGGCCACGGTCCCCACCAGGCTGATCACCATCACCGGCGTTGAACGGCCAATGGCGCTGGTAAAGCCGCGCAGGGCCATGAAGCTCAGGTAGCCGGGCAGGGCAAGTGGCAGCAGCAGCAAAAACTGCGCGGCGGCTTCAACGTTGTTCGGGCTCTGACCGAGCAGCAACAACACCGGCTCCAGGTTCCACAACACCAGCGCCGCGACCAGGGCCATGGCCCAGGCCAGCCATAGCCCGGCTTGCGTCAGGCGGGTGGCGCCGGCGATGTCACCGGCCCCCTTGCGAATGGCGACCAACGTGCCGACCGCAGCAATTACCCCCAGGCAGAAAATCGACACGAACGAATAACTCGCCGCACCCAGACCACCGCCGGCCAGGGCCTGAGGGCTGATACGCGCCATCATCAGAGTGTCGGTCAGCACCATCAGCATGTGCGCCAGCTGCGAGGCGATCAGCGGACCGGCCAGGCGCAACAGGGCCTTGAGTTCATGAGTGGGTGCAGCCTGCATTGGATCGTCCTTTTTGACGCGGTATTAGGGAAAGCCTGAAATTCTCATCCTTTGTGCGGTTATTCGCAAAAGGATAAAAACGATCGGTGGCATGATTAAAACTCATGCCGGTATGATCCAATGCATTGTTCTGAAGCGCTGTGGAGGATTCGCTCATGTCCCGTCGTTTGCCGCCGTTGTATGCCTTACGTGCGTTCGAGGCGGCTGCCCGGCACAGCTCCTTCACCCGCGCCGGGGATGAGTTATCGATCACCCAGAGCGCGGTCAGCCGCCATATCCGCACCCTGGAAGAGCACTTCGCCTGTCGCTTGTTCGTGCGTAATGGCCGCAGCCTGCAGCTGAGCGAAGCTGCGCGGTTGTTGCTGCCGGGCGTGCGTGAAGGCTTTGCGGCGCTGGAGCGTGCCTGCAATACCTTGCGCAGCGAAGACGACATCCTGCGCATGAAAGCGCCTTCAACCCTGACCATGCGCTGGTTGCTGGCGCGTCTGAGCCGCTTTCGTCACCTGCAGCCGGGTAACGAAGTGCAACTGACCAGCGCCTGGATGGACGTCGATCATGTTGACTTCAACCATGAGCCGTTCGACTGCGCGGTGTTGTTGGGCGACGGTCACTTTCCGCCTGATTGGGAAGTGGCACGCTTGTTTTCAGAATTGCTGATCCCGGTGGGGGCGCCCGACTTGCTGGCCGAAGGGCCTTGGGACGTCAAGCGCCTGGCCGGTATCGAACTGCTGCACCCCACACCCGACAAGCGTGACTGGCGCAGTTGGCTGGCGCGCATGGGGTTGACCGACAAGGTCTCGCTCAAGGGTGGCCAGGTGTTCGACACCCTGGAACTGGGCATGATCGCTGCCGCGCGGGGTTACGGAGTGTCGATGGGTGATTTGCTGATGGTGGCCGAAGACGTTGCGCAAGGGCGCTTGAGCCTGCCCTGGCCAACAGCAGTGGCCAGTGGTCTGGACTATTACCTGGTGTGGCCGAAAACCCGTCCGGGCGGTGAGCGACTGCGGCGCCTGAGTGACTTCCTGCAGGGCGAGGCCGATGCCATGGACTTGCCCAAGGTGGAAGTGCTCACCTGACCCTGTGGGGCAACTGTCTTGCACCACCTGTAGGAGCGGGCTTGCCCCGCGATTACGGTGTGTCAGCCAAATCGCATCGCGGGGCAAGCCCGCTCCTACAGGGTTAGAGGCTGGGCAAATCCAGGGCCTGGGCGCAGGCCTGTAGTGAGCGCTGCTGGCTCTGGGCATAGAGCGCCAACTCATCCTGCACCGGCATGCCCAGCGCCTGTTCAAAGGCATCTCGGTTGGCATTGCTGCCGTATTCGCTCTGGGCATCGTCACCCAGGTTGGACTGGAAAATCCCGGCAGCGCTGACCGGCAGGAAGTCTTCGTACACCAGCGCTTCGAAATGCACATGCCCGGCGTCGATCAGGCCCTGCAGCGAGGTCGGGCGCTCTGCATCACCGCGTGCCGCCAGGCCGCGTTCGGTGGCGAAGTAACGGAAATACGCCAGGCCTTGTTCGCGCATCTGCGCAAGGTCATCCGGAAAGGCCTGGAAGCTGTCGCTCAGCAGGCGCATGTAACGCTCGGCATTGGCTTCGGCCGGTACTCCGCCCAAGGCATCGCGGGCAGCATCGAGCAGTTGGTCATACAGCTGGCGGCCCTTGGGCGTCAGCGCTGCGCCACGTTGTTCTATCTCACCGAAGCGCGCCGTGTGGCTGCCACCGGCAGTGCCCTGTTGATCACTGAACACGACCTTTTCCTGCAGGGCCTTGAAGCTGGTCTGGCGCAGCAGGATCGGGCAACGGCGCGGCGGCGGGCCTTCGATCACCGCCTTGGGCGGAATGCCTTTGGCCGGCATACCCAGCTGGATCGCATCGATATCCAGGGTGCGCGGCGTCAGGTGGTTGATGTGCGGGCCTTTGAAGGCCACCACGTCGGCAATCAGGCGATGCTGGTCATGCAGTTGTTGATACTGCTCGGCGGTGACCGTAGCGTCGTGGTGCCAGCGGAAGGTGTGCAAGGCCTCATCAACGAACGTGCGGGCATCGTCGGCGTTAAGGCCGCCTTCGCGCTCGAACTGTTGGATCAGTTGCAGGGCGCGCGGGGTAAAGATCTGGCGCTTGGCGAGGATCTGCCGGGACAGTTCGCGCAGGGCCGGGTTGTCGATCAACTCCAGGCGCAACAGTGAGGTGAAGACCCGGAACGGACTGATATGCAGCGACTGTTCATGCACCGCACGAAATGCCGTGGAGTGCACCGGCACACCCGCCGAACTGAGGTCGTAATAACCCACCGGCTGCATGCCCATTACCGCGAACAAGCGGGCGATGGTCGCCAGCTCTTCAGCGCTGCCGACGCGAATCGCGCCGTGACGCTCGTGGTCCAGACGCTCGATTTCACCGGTCCAGCGCAGGGCTTGGGCCACTTCTGGCTGCTCGGCCATGACCTGCTGGTTGACCTCGCTCACCAGCGACAGCAGGGTGCCGTACAACGGCACCTCTTGCTTGTACATGAGCGACATGGCGGCGGAGAACTGCGCGCGAATGCTGTCCGGGCTGACGAAATCTTGAGCGGGCATCGAAAGCTTCCTGGTGAGTGGGCACCCCTACATGAAAGCGAGGAATGCACTGCGGCGGCAAGCGAAAAAAAGTCGATGAGTCATTCCGTAGATTCTTGATCTACACGGCCAACTCGGCAGCGATCCAGTCTACCAGTGCGCGCACCTTGGGGACTTCTGCCGCGTGCTCGGCAAAGGCCAGGAAGTGTGAGCCGTTGCTGCGCATGCTGTGCTGCCACGGCACGATCAACTTGCCTTCGGCCAGTTCCTCAGCCACCAGATAGCGCGGCACCAAGGCCACACCGCAGCCAGACTGGGCGGCACTGAGGCTCATATAAAACGTGTCGAAGCGTGGCCCGTGGTAGCTGTGGGCCGAATGTAAGCCTTGCTCAAGGAACCACTCATGCCAGGCCTCAGGGCGCGCGGTGCTTTGCAGCAGCACCAGTTCGGACAGCTCGCTGGCGTCGCTCAGGGTGCGGCCTTGCATCAGCTCCGGGGCGCAGACCGGCACCACCTCTTCACCGAACAGCTCGATGCAGGTAGCGCCCGGCCAGGTGCCCTGGCCGAAGAAAAACACCACATCAGCCTTGCCCTGCAACAAGGCGAACGGCTCCATTTCGTTACGGATATCCAAGTGGATATTCGGATGGCGCTTGCCGAAGCCTTTAAGGTGCGGAATCAGCCAGCGCACGCCAAAACTCGGTTGGGTAGCTACCGTCAGTACTTCGGTTTGCTCGCCATAGGAGAGGATGTAGCGGCTGGACATATCGACCTGGGTGAGGATCTTGTTGACCTCGGCCAGGTACAGCGCGCCTGCTGGCGTCAGTTGCAGGCGACGGCGGATGCGCAGGAACAGGTGATGACGCAGCATCTCTTCAAGTTGCGCAACCTGCTTGCTCACCGCACTTTGGGTCAGGTGCAGTTCCTCGGCGGCGCGAGTGAAGCTCAAGTGTCGCGCAGCAGCCTCGAAACACTGCAGGGCGGCCATCGATGGCACCAAGCGTTTGGACATTGCAGTCTCTAAGCAGGTAGATCATTACCTGGCGGAATGATGTGCGGAATAAAGGTCGTTTGTTGCACCAGAGTGATCGGATTAATACTGATCCGAATCACGATTTCAACCACTCATCGCATTGCAGGAGAAGAAAATGGTTGATGGACTGCTTGACCGCCTTGGTGTCCCGGCCAGTGCCTACACGCATGGCAACCATCCCGTTCACACCCCTATCGATGGCAGCGCGATTGCCTCGGTGCACCTGGAGAGCAAAGCCCAGGTTGTGGCCAAGATCGACAAGGCCGAGCAGGCATTCCAGGCCTGGCGTAATGTTCCCGCGCCGCGTCGCGGTGAGTTGATTCGCCTGTTTGGTGAAGTGCTGCGTGAAAACAAGGCGGCGCTTGGCGAACTGGTTTCCGTCGAAGCCGGTAAGATCACTCAGGAAGGCCTGGGTGAAGTGCAGGAAATGATCGACATCTGCGACTTCGCCGTTGGCCTGTCGCGCCAGTTGTACGGTTTGACCATCGCCTCCGAGCGTCCTGGCCACCACATGCGTGAAACCTGGCACCCACTGGGGGTGGTCGGGGTGATCAGCGCCTTCAACTTCCCGGTTGCGGTGTGGGCCTGGAACACCACCCTGGCACTGGTGTGCGGCAACGCGGTGGTGTGGAAGCCTTCGGAGAAAACCCCGCTCACTGCGCTGGCCTGCCAGGCACTGTTCGAGAAGGCCCTGAAGGCGTTCGGTGAAGCGCCAGAAGGCCTGAGCCAGTTGATTATTGGTGACCGCGAAGCCGGTGAAGCCCTGGTTGATGACCCGCGCGTGCCGCTGGTCAGCGCTACCGGCAGCACACGCATGGGGCGTGAAGTCGGCCCGCGGGTTGCCGCCCGTTTCGGTCGCAGCATCCTTGAACTGGGTGGCAACAATGCCATGATCCTGGCGCCTAGCGCAGACCTGGACCTGGCGGTGCGCGGCATCCTGTTCAGTGCCGTCGGTACTGCGGGCCAGCGTTGCACCACACTGCGTCGCCTGATCGTGCACCGTTCGATCAAAGATGAAGTGGTAGCCCGGGTCAAAGCCGCTTACGCCAAGGTGCGAATTGGCGACCCGCGCAAGGACAACCTGGTCGGCCCGCTGATCGACAAGCTTTCCTTCAACGCCATGCAAGACGCGCTGGCCCGTGCCCGCGATGAGGGCGGCCAAGTGTTTGGTGGTGAACGCCAACTGCAGGAGCAGTACCCGAACGCTTACTATGTTTCGCCTGCCATTGCCGAGATGCCAGCCCAGAGCGCCGTGGTCCGCCACGAGACGTTCGCACCGATTCTCTACGTGTTGGCCTATGACGACTTCGAAGAGGCGCTGCGCCTGAACAACGAAGTGCCGCAAGGATTGTCGTCGTGCATCTTCACCACCGACCTGCGTGAAGCCGAGCGCTTCCAGAGTGCGTCGGGCAGTGATTGCGGCATTGCCAACGTCAACATCGGCACCAGCGGTGCTGAAATCGGTGGTGCGTTTGGTGGTGAGAAAGAAACCGGTGGCGGCCGTGAGTCGGGTTCCGATGCCTGGAAAGCCTACATGCGTCGGCAAACCAACACCGTGAACTATTCGCGTGAGCTGCCGTTGGCTCAGGGGATTGTGTTTGACTGAACTGTAGGAGCGGGCTTGCCCCGCGAGGCGGTGTGTCTGACAAATCGCTATCGCGGGGCAAGCCCGCTCCTACGGACAATAAGAACAATCAAGGAAACCGGCCATGCCAGAGCTGCGCCAACACTGTTTGTGGGAACACGTAACCAAGCAAGCTGCGCCGCTCAACAAGCTGACCAGCGAACTCAAGGCCGATGTCTGTGTGATCGGCGGTGGTATTACCGGCCTCAGCGCAGCCCTGCATTTGTTGGAAGCGGGCAAGTCGGTGGTGTTGCTTGAGGCCTGGAAAATCGGCCACGGCGGTTCCGGGCGCAACGTCGGGTTGGTCAACGCCGGTACCTGGATTCGCCCCGATGACGTCGAGGCCACCCTGGGGCAACAGCAAGGTAGCCGCCTGAACAAGGTATTGGGCGAAGCCCCGGCTGAAGTCTTTGCCACCATCGAACGCTTGGGTATCGATTGCCAGGCACACAACCGCGGCACCCTGCACATGGCGCACAACGCCACGGGTGTTGCCGATCTCGAAGCACGGCATCAGCAATGGAGCCGTCGCGGTGCAGACGTTGAGCTTTTGACCGGCGCGCGCTGTGAGGAGTATTGCGGTACCGACAAGATTTCCGCCGCGCTGCTCGATCGCCGCGCTGGCACCATCAATCCCATGGCTTATACCCAAGGCCTGGCCGCAGCTGTCAGCCGCCTGGGTGGGCAGATTTTTCAGCAATCAGCCGTCGAAGGGCTGGAGCGCGAAGGTCGCAGCTGGCGGGTGAAAACCGCCAACGGCGCGGTGACGGCCGACAAGGTGGTGATCTCCACCGGTGCTTACACCGAAGGCGACTGGACCACCCTGCAAAAGCATTTCTTCCGCGGTTACTACTACCAGGTTGCCTCCACACCGCTGCACGGCGCTGCCGCTGACAACGTGCTCAAACACGGCCAGGGCTCGTGGGATACCCGCACGGTGCTGAGCAGCATTCGTCGTGATGATGAGGGCCGTCTGTTGCTCGGTAGTCTCGGGCGTGTGGATAACAAACCCAGCTGGTTCATCCGCAGTTGGGCCGACCGCATCCAGAATCACTACTTCCCGCAGTTGGGCAAGGTTGAGTGGGAAATGCACTGGACCGGCTGCATCGACTTCACCCCCGATCACCTCATGCGCCTGTTCGAACCGGCTCCGGGCCTGGTTGCCGTGACGGGCTACAACGGCCGTGGCAACACCACCGGCACGGTTATCGGCAAGGCCTTTGCCCAGTTCCTGCTGCAGGACAATCCGGACGCTTTGCCAATCCCGTTCTCGGCCATGAAACCCGTGTCGGCACCGGCGCTGCGCACCGGCTTCTACGAAACCGGCTTCTCGCTGTATCACGCCGGGCAATGCTTGCGCGTGGTGCTCTGATCGTTACTTGTGCAGCCAGCTGAGAAAGCCGCCTTTCTTGATGGCTGCCGGTTTCTGCTCCAGTAACGACTGGCGGTTTTGCTGGCGGAAGCGTTGCAGCTTGATCAATGCCGTTTTCACCTCGGCACGTTGTTCCAGGCAGCTGCGCACTTCGGCTTTGTCGATGCGGTAGAGGACGCAACTGGTGAGGGTGCGGAACTCGGCGTTGGAGTCTTCTGATTCCAGCAACCCTTCCACACCCAGCACCTCACCCGGTCCCATGCGGCCCGCCTCGATTTGCTTGTCACCATCGCGGATGCCCGCCGAAACCACTCCGGTGCCGATCACCAGCAGATAGTCTGAACTGTCGCCTACGCCAAGGATCACCTGATCGGCCAGGTATTCGACAGCGGTCATGCGTTGGCTGAGGCTGTCTTTCTCTTCACTGCTCAGCGAGCGGAAGATCCGCACATCTTCAAGCAGTGCGCGTTGGCGGCTCCAGGCGTGCGGGGTCAGGGTGTCGGCATTCCACACCACGCCGGCTGCTTCCAGATGGCGGTGGGCGAGGTCGAACATGTGGTTACGCACTTCGGTTTTCTGGCTCATGGCACTGACAAAGCCACTCGCTTCGTATTCCACCGACTCCAGGCTAGCACTCTTGATGATCACTTTCGGCGCTGGCGAGCTCAGCAGGGAGCGGGTGCCTTGCAGGGTTTTTTCCAGTGCATCCAACACACGCCGGGGGCGTACTTTGGCGGGCACCACGACGCTGATCGATACCCCATGCACATCGTTGGGCTGGCTGAAATTGAGCAGCTTGGCCTTGGCCGCCACCGAGTTGGGAATCACCGCCAGGCTACCGTTGCCAGTGAGCAATCGGGTGGCACGCCAGTCGATGTCGATGACCTTGCCTTCGGTGCCGTCGATGCTGATCGAGTCGCCAATCTGGTAGGGGCGAGTGGTGTTGAGGACGATCCCGGAAAACACGTCACTGAGCGTGCTCTGCAACGCCAGGCCGATGACAATGGCCATCACCCCGGAAGTGGCCAATAGTCCTTTGACGGGTAGCTGCAGCACATAAGCCGCTGCAGCAACAATGGCGATGAGGAAAATCACCGCCCCTAGTACATCCTGCAACAGGCGCCCGGTATGGCTGCTGCGTGACACCAGGATCACGCCGAGCACCACGGTCATGGTGCGCGCCGCGAATAACCACCAACCGATGCCCAGCACCGTAGCCAGCAGATTGCGCGCCAGGTCATCGGCCCACGGTGCCGGTTGCAGCGGGCTGACACCGCTGCTGATCAGCACCCAGGTAAACACCAGGAACATGCCCAGGCGCAGGCCGATACGCAGGGCCCGCCGCTGCACCGGAATGAAATGCCAGAGCAGCATGTCGAGTACGATCAGCAGAATGCCGATCAGCAGTGGATAACTCTGGATTAGCGCAATCATACCGGTCTCGCGGCGGTGGACTGCTGCTAGTAAAGAGCAGGTTGTGGGCAATTACTACTGCCCTGTGGGCTTAGAACATCACATAGACGCTGGCGCTGGTCTGGTCCAGATCGATATCGCCGACTTTCAGTACTTCCTGCTCCAGACGCACGCCAACGTTGCGCAGTACATCCATCTCGACACCGAGGCCGTAGGTCATGTCCAGATCGCTGCTGTCGCCAGCGACATCTTTGTCAGCATCCCAGGCATGCACCCCGGCACTGGCGAACAGGCGAATACGCTGACCGATCGGAAAGCCCAGATGGGCGGCGGCCTGCACGGAGTGACCGTCGAAGCTGCCGTATTTACCGCCGAGATCGCCCAGGTCTACCCAGGCACCTTCTACGGCCAGGTAAGGGTTGAGGCGGTAGCCGACAAACGCCTTGTAGGCGGTGTCGTCATCACTGAGCTGGTGTTCGTCGGCCTCCACGCGGGTGACACCGCCACCCAGGTAAAGGCCACGGTCATCGGCCATGACGTTCAGCGAGGTGAATACACAGAAGGCAGCTACAAGCTGTTTTGCAACGTTCATCGTTTCTCCAACGAGGTGTGGTCAATGAGGCAGGCGGGAGGGATCAAGCCGATCCCTTGCGTTGAAATTCCCGGTCCAGGCGTTCACGGATCAGCTGCGCGGCGCTGTCCATGGCGGGGTAGAGATCCTCGATGGCAGGCCCCTGGTCTTGGCCAATGTTCTTGCCGGTGGCGCGGTCTACCGCGTGGCTGAGGGTTTCGCCGCTGAGGCTGTCGCGGACTTCGCTTTGTACGAACAGGTACAGGGTTTCGTCGCGAATACCGGTGGCGTGCAGCGAGAGGCCAACCAGCATGCCGATGGGGATGTATTCGGTGACATTCGGATCACGCGGTGCGCGTTCAATATCGGCAATCGATACATTCAGCGACAGCGCCTTGGCGGCGGGTTTATCGACCAGGCGATAACCTGCAGTGGTCAGTTGTTTTTCCAACTGGCTGCGGAAGTGTTGGCGCAGCTTATTTGCATCGCCAGCAAACTGGGCAAAGCGTGGATCCTTACTGTCGAAGGAAAACGTTTTAGGCAAGTTGATGAATATTGTTTTGTCATGATTCTGTGACAAAGGTGCGGCGGACTTTTTCCAGGCAACACTGCCGTCACTGTGTTCAATCACCTGCTGTGTTGCTTTGGGTTGCGTCTCGGCTGGCATGGTGGTGTCGATGCTGGGAGCCATCGAGCAACCAAACAGGCTCATCGGGAAGAGAAAAATGCAGAGTTTTTTAAGCGGCATGTACGTTCCTGTTGGCGTCACATAGAGGTGAGCGGCGTATCCCCACTCTGGCCGGTGAGTGGGGAAAACAGGAATCAAAAATCGTTATTTATGCCCGCAAACGCA
Organism: Pseudomonas sp. NUPR-002; assembly: GCF_056322725.1. Lineage (NCBI taxonomy): Bacteria > Pseudomonadati > Pseudomonadota > Gammaproteobacteria > Pseudomonadales > Pseudomonadaceae > Pseudomonas > Pseudomonas sp. NUPR-002. The sequence goes on along the minus strand of NZ_CM150476.1, from coordinate 6,084,062 downwards.
CGTCGGCTGCGGTTGCTGTCACTTGTTCATGCAGCGCATGCGATCAAGTTCAAGAAAGTAGTAGCACAAAGCCTCACTATTGGTAGGGATTACTACCAGGCTGAGAATAGAGCCAAGCCTGAAGTATTGCCGGGCAAACAGCAGCTCTGAATGGCGGCTGACGTCGAACAGCTCGGTGTGCGTGCTGGCCTGAAGATCTTCGACCTTGATCTTTATACGACTGTGCGAAATGTCTACCAGCGATGCACCCACGGCAACGTGGCGTTCTTTATCGCCCAGGCGCTCCAGCACACTGATCACAGCGCTTGGCTCGCTGATGGTCAGTGCCTCTTTGGACTCCATGATTTCCTGCCCGATGTAATTGCGCCCCTCCGACCGATAAGGCTGGCTGTTCGCGTAAGGGCGAGGCAGGGTTATTAACAGCAATGCCAGGCAGATCGAAAAAACTGCAGCGATAATTAGCCAGTGCCGTCGTGCGGATTTATTGTTAATCATCATTCACCGCTCACGCACTTTTTCAACATGTTGGTAAGGGCTTCGTCCTTGACTTGGAATTCGAGGTTGTAAGTTTTCCCCGTTTTTCTAATACAGGACAGGTTAATGCGCGAGCCTGTTCGGCTGATAAAAATCTGACCGTTCAAGTTTTCTTCGCTCATGTTTAAACTCAGCACTTCTGACTTGAGCGCATCAACGGCTGTTTGGCTTTTGCCTACTGCCGAGATTGAAAGTTCGCCATGCTGAATAACGGCAATATTTAATTCACTGACTGGCTCGTACCATACATACAAGCGCCAAATTGAAAAGATAGCGAATAGGGCTGCAGCCATATAACCGAGCCGTACGGCAATTCCCAAGGAGGCTTTTTTTGCAGGTGCGGCGTCGATTACCGCAGCGGGTGGGGCGCTGGGCTCAGGAGCGGGTTGTGCTGGCGCTTGCTCGGCGTCGGCCTCGGCTTGAGACACAACATAATCGCTGTTGAAACGGTAACCCCGGCGCGGCACGGTGATCACGATCTCGTGATCCTTGCCGTCGCCGAGAATGTTTCTCAGCATGAAAATCGACTGGTTCAGGCTACCTGCCGAGACAACGCGGTCATCCCAGGCAAACTCCAGAATGGCCTCGCGTGAACAGATGGCCCCTGCGTCCATCAGCAAAAGTTCAAGAATGCGAGACTCGGCGCGGGCGAGCGTGAGCTCCTCGGTGGCGCCATGAATTCTGTGAATGATTATCTTGCAGTGTTCGGAATTAAACTCCACAAGCTCGCTGTTTTTTAGTCGAAATTGGTAGATCATCCAACAGTACGCGTGTTGTGGAATTAGCCGCTATTATAAGGCTCGCCATCAATGAAGCAAGTCGATGGAATGTGCTTGCCCTGGCCTTAATGTATAAATAGACTATTGGGCTATATATATTTCAATGTTGAAATAAATGCTCAGTGCGTAGTTGTCGGGCGGTACTGCAGTGCCTCGGCAAGGTGCGCTCTGCCAATGCGTTCGACGTGTTCAAGATCGGCTAGCGTGCGGGCTACCTTCAGCAAACGGTGTGCAGCCCGCAGCGACAACGTGAGGCGTTCGCAGGCGCTTTCCAGCCAGTGCTGGTCGGCTGTGGATAACTCGCAGTACTGGCGCAAACCCGGTAAATCCAGAAACGCATTGGCGCAGCCCTGGCGTTGTTGTTGCAGCGCTCTGGCAGTGGCAACGTGCGTTGCGACGGTGGCACTGCTGTCGCCCTGCTGGTCGGTCGGGCATAACGCCGTTGCTTCACGGGCGACGGTCAGGTGCAGGTCAATGCGATCGAGCAGCGGGCCGGACAGTTTGTTGCGGTAGCGCTGGATCTGATCGCTGCCGCATCGGCAGCGTCCGGTTGGGTCGCCAAGATATCCACAGGGGCAGGGGTTCATGGCCGCAACCAATTGGAAGCGTGCCGGAAAGCGGATCTTGTCTTTGGCCCGGGCAATGACGATTTCGCCAGACTCCAGTGGCTCGCGCAGCACCTCCAACACCCGCCGTTCAAACTCCGGCAATTCATCAAGAAACAGCACGCCATGGTGAGCCAGGGTAATTTCACCGGGTTGCGGGCGACTGCCACCGCCCACCAGCGCAGCACCAGAGGCCGAATGATGAGGATGCCGGAACGGGCGTTGCGGCCAACTGCTCAAGGGCACATGGCTGGCAACGGACTGAATCGCAGCCACCTCCAATGCCTCGCGCTCATCAAGCGGTGGCAGCAGGCCGGGCAGGCGGCTGGCGAGTAAGGTTTTGCCGGTGCCTGGAGGGCCGCTGAAAAGCAGATTATGGGCGCCTGCTGCAGCGACCAGTAGCGCACGTTTGGCCGCCACCTGCCCCTGAACTTCATTGAGATCGGGGTAGGGCCTTACCTGTAATACCAGGCCGTTGGCGTTGTAGGGCGTGATTGGCGCCTGGCCGTTGAAATGGCCTATCAGCTCCAGCAAATGGCCAACCGCGTACACCACCAGCCCCGAGGCCAGGCACGCTTCTTCAGCGTTCTCCTTCGGCACCACCAATGCCCGCCCGGCTTCCCGCGCGGCCAGAGCGGCCGGCAGCACACCCTGAACGGGGCGTATCGCGCCCGACAGGGCCAGTTCACCCAGGCATTCGATGTCTTCCAGTACTTTGAACGGGAACTGCGCATTGGCCGCAAGAATGCCCAAGGCGACAGCCAGATCGAAGCGCCCGCCGTCTTTGGGTAAATCGGCGGGTGCCAGGTTGAGGGTGATACGCCTCGCGGGAAACTCCAGGCCTGAATTGAGAATCGCGCTGCGGACCCGGTCTTTGCTTTCCTTGACCGTGGCTTCAGGCAGGCCCACCAGCGTGAGGGCGGGCAGGCCATTGGCCAAATGGGCTTCGACACTGACAGCCGGGGCCGAAACACCGACCTGCGCGCGGCTATGGACTAAGGCGAGGGACATGAACGCTCCGTGTTCTGTGCGGGGCCGCGTCCTGCGGCATTCAAAGCATAGTGGTGCGTTCAGGGCGAGGGCAGGGAAGAGTGAGTCAGGTTTTTACAACACACCCCTTCGGTGGGGCTTGCCCCGCGATGCGATGCACAGGGTCGCTCATAAGGAGGTGATCCTTATCGAAAACTGAAAAATGCATCATATATGAGTCAAGTGCTAATCTTTAGCGCAGAGTGTCTTGTATACGGTGCAATTATGGAATCCATAGGGCTGACCATTAAGCGTCTGCGCAAAGAAAAGGGCCTTTCCCAATCAGATCTGGCAAGCCAGTTGGGTATGAGCCGCTCAACGATCTCCAGCATTGAGAACAACACTGTGGCAGAGATCGGGATTCGCAAGGTAGAAGCGATCTTGAACGTGTTTGGGTACACCTTGGCCGCTGTTGCTCAGCGCCGCAGGCCAACGCTCGATCAGTTGAAGGAGACAAACTTCCATGGGCAGTGATGCTCTGAATGTAGCCGTACGTGGTGAGTCCATTGGCGATTTAGCCCGAGCTGACTCTGCACCTGGAGCTACCTCGTTCAGGTACCGCCAATCAGCGGACGACAGCCAAGCCGTGTCGTTGACGATGCCTGTCCGCCGAGATGATTACCTTTGGGAGCAAGGGTTGCATCCCATCTTCGAGATGAACTTGCCTGAAGGCTATCTCAGAAGCCGTTTGCAGCAGATGTTTTCAAAGGTCATCCGTGGCTTTGATGACCTGGATCTGCTCAGCATTGTTGGTCCCCACCAGTTGGGTCGGGTAATCGTGGGAGGGCAGTCCGATGGCTCGATGCCGGGGACCTCGATCAATGAGCTACTTGTCTATGACGGCGCGCACGGATTGTTCGAAGATCTGCTGACCACATATGCCAAGTACTCTGGTGTCTCCGGGGTGCAGCCGAAGGTACTGGTGCGGGACGAAGGGGCAGATGATTTCGATCGGGTTACCCACAGGGGAGCAACGCACATCGTCAAAGCCTGGCGTGCTGAAGACTACCCTGAGCTGGCAGCAAATGAGTTCTTTTGCATGAGAGCAGCTGAGCTGGCTGGTCTGGCTGTGCCGAAATTCCAGTTGAGCAGTGGCGGTAAGTTTCTAATTGTTGAGCGGTTCGATATCGACGATCAGGGTTATCTGGGCCTTGAGGACTTCTGCGTGCTCAATGGCTGGGGAGCCAAGCGTAAGTACGATGGTAGCTATGAGGGGGGGGCGCGACAGATAAAACTGATGGTCGAGCCGTCACTGGTCCAGGAGTCGTTGCTCCAGTACTTTCGGTGCGTGGCGCTATCGGCGGCGGTGAGAGGTGGTGACGCCCACCTGAAAAATTTCGCGCTACTGTATAACAACACCGGTGATGATGCCGTGATTAAGCTGGCTCCTGCTTATGACATCGTTACCACAACTCCCTACAACCCGCAGGACATGATGGCGCTGATGATGGAGGGGAGTAAGGCTTTCCCGAAGCATAAGAGGTTGGCCCAGTTTGGACGCGTGATGTGTGGGTTTACTGAGCGAGCTGTTGGACAAATCCTGCAAGAAATCGCCGATGGCATCAGCGATGCCCGAAAAGAAATGGTTGAGTACATTGAGAGCAACCCTCAATTCGAGTTAATCGGTACCAAGATGCTGGATGCCTGGAATGCTGGCGTGACTCGTAGCCTGATGTCGGAGAGGCGGGCTAAGGTCATTGACATGGGCGAGGCACAAAAACCAGCCTCACCCAGAGAAGGGTCCCAGTAGGTAAGTACCTAAGGCTTCGTTAGGAAGCCTTAGGCCGAGTGCCAACGGGGTGGCCCGTGAGGATGATCATCCAGGCACATCACATCGCGGGGCAAGTCGGGTCGCCGCACCGCCGCTCCTACAGTTTGTAGTGGTTTTCTGTCAGACGCTTCTGAATCATACTGCCGGCGCCGCTGCTCTATTGCGCCCACTCAGGTGCCTGCCTACCCTGCGACTGTCGTTGCCAATTCAACGACCGGATGTCGCAGTCCAGGCGTAGTAGAGCCCCATTTTCCTGCAACAGGTTAATGGCGGCTGTGCGTGGGGCACCTTCGGGTGCGCCGGTTCCTATGCCCGGTCTGCGAACCCGCGTACAGCTGCCACCCATTCGTTTCGCAGCGAGCGGTGGTAGCTCCACATGCATAGGAGTTGCCTGATGAAAAAGTCTGTTCCCGATCCGCCCGACCTGCCATTTGTCACAACGGTCGAAAGGCCTGTCGCCAGTTGCCCCGAGCATCTGCCGTTGTTTTCTGTGTGTACGGGTGTCAGCGCTGAAGACGCGCTGGTGCACGCATCGCTCTATCTCAGATGCGCCAGCGTCAATGTCGAACAGGTTGTGCAGTACGTGGGTGAGCCAGGGCGGAGTTATGCCTGGTCGGTCCAGCATTCTGTTGAGCTGGCGCGGGCGTTGATCGATTCGTTGATCGACGGGATTGAGCTACAGCGTTTGCCCGGCTGAGGATGCAGGCAATCGCCTGTTTGTGGGAGCGGGCTTGCCCCGCGAAGCGATGTGTCTGAACGACCGCAATCGCGGGGCAAGCCCGCTCCTACGCTTAGAGGCGTGCTTCCATTTCGGCAACTTTGGCCTCAAGGGCTTCAAGGCGCGCACGGGTGCGGGCAAGGACCACCATCTGGCTGTCGAACTCTTCCCGGCTGACCAGCTCCAGTTTGCTGAATCCACTTTGCAGCAGGGCTTTGAGCTGGCTTTCCAGTTCGGCGCGTGGCTGCGAGGTGTCGCCGCTGAACAGGCGCGAGGCTTGGTCGCTCAGGGCGTCGAGAAAGGCTTTGGGCGCGAGCATGTTCGGCTATCCGCTGTTTCGAAGTGGGGCGCCAGTGTAGCACGCAGTTTTACTCGCCTTGCGCTGCACGCTTTTTGCGCATCGCGGTGAATCGCCGCGCACCGTATTTGTGCAGGTAGACGGTGCTGGCGACTGGCCTCTCACCAGCGTTCAACGTAAGTGCCTGTAATTGGGTGATTTAGCGGTTCTGGCAAGCTTTCTGCAAAGACCATCGTGACCCATGCACTGATGCAGTCACTGTGACGAGGCAGGGTGCAAGCGGGGCATCCAGCTGTTTCGGTCGACGATGCGTTACAAAGCCAGGCGCTGCGCTTAGACTTGAGTCGGGTTTGTTTTCCTGGGGCAAGTCCACCAATTCGGGAGAGAGTTTCATGAAGCTAGTCACTGCCATCATCAAGCCGTTCAAGTTGGACGACGTGCGCGAGTCGCTGTCTGAAATCGGCGTGCAGGGTATTACTGTCACTGAGGTCAAAGGCTTCGGTCGGCAGAAGGGCCACACCGAGCTGTATCGCGGTGCTGAGTATGTGGTTGATTTCCTGCCCAAGGTGAAGATCGACGTCGCCATCGACGACAAGGATCTGGACCGGGTCATTGAAGCGATTACCAAGGCCGCCAACACCGGCAAGATCGGTGACGGGAAAATTTTCGTAGTCAATCTGGAGCAGGCGATTCGCATCCGTACCGGCGAAACCGATACCGACGCGATCTAAAAAAAAGCCTCACCAAACCCCAACGCCCCAGGAGATAACAACATGACTCTGCGTCAATTCGCAGGGCTAGGAGCCCTTTTGTCCCTCGTAATGCCCGGCCTGGCCCTGGCAGAGGAGGCAGCCCCCGTCCTTAACTCCGGCGACACCGCCTGGATGTTGACCGCCACCGCGTTGGTGCTGTTCATGACCATCCCAGGTCTGGCCCTGTTCTATGGCGGTATGGTGCGTTCCAAGAACGTGCTGTCGGTGATGATGCAGTGCTTTGCGATTACCGGCCTGATCAGCGTCTTGTGGGTGGTTTTCGGCTACAGCCTGGCCTTCGATACCACGGGTATGGAGCAAGGTGTAGTTAACTTCAATTCTTTCGTTGGTGGCCTGTCCAAAGCCTTCCTGGCTGGCGTGACGCCTGCGAGCCTGACTTCTCCGGCGGCGTTGTTCCCTGAAGCGGTCTTCATTACTTTCCAGATGACCTTCGCGATCATCACTCCGGCGCTGATCGTCGGTGCCTTTGCCGAACGTATGAAATTCTCGGCCATGCTGATCTTCATGGCCATCTGGTTCACCCTGGTGTACGCACCGATTGCGCACATGGTCTGGGCCGGCAATGGCGGCCTGATGTGGGACTGGGGCGTGCTGGACTTCGCTGGCGGCACCGTGGTGCACATCAACGCCGGTATCGCCGGCTTGGTAGCCTGCCTGGTGCTGGGCAAGCGTAAAGGCTTCCCGACCACGCCGATGGCGCCGCACAACCTGGGTTACACCTTGATGGGTGCGGCCATGCTGTGGATCGGCTGGTTCGGCTTCAACGCAGGTTCTGCCGCTGCGGCGAACGGTACTGCAGGCATGGCCATGCTGGTGACTCAAATCGCCACCGCTGCGGCTGCCCTGGGCTGGATGTTCGCTGAATGGCTGACCCACGGTAAACCAAGCGCGCTGGGCATTGCCTCTGGTGTGGTTGCCGGCCTGGTCGCCATTACCCCGGCTGCGGGTACCGCTGGCCCGATGGGGGCTCTGGTGATCGGCCTGGTGTCTGGTGTGGTCTGCTTCCTCTGCGCCACCAGCCTCAAGCGCAAGCTCGGTTACGACGACTCTCTGGACGCCTTCGGCGTGCACGGTGTTGGCGGTATCGTCGGTGCCATCCTTACCGGTGTGTTCGCAGCCCCTGCACTGGGTGGCTTCGGCACCGTCGAGGACATCGGCGCGCAAGTCTGGATTCAGGCCAAAGGCGTTGGTTTTACCGTGATCTACACCGCGATCGTCACCTACGTGATCCTCAAGGTGCTGGACCTGGTGATGGGCCTGCGGGTTAACGAAGAAGAAGAGTCGGTCGGTCTCGACCTGGCGCAACACAACGAGCGTGGCTACAACCTGTAACTCGGCTCGAAAATTTGCCCGGCTTGCCGGGCATTTTTTTTGCCTGCGATTTGGCGCTTTTGCACAGCGCAAACGGTTTCTTGCGGCGCTTTTGCCATTGCTATTTTTGCTGGCTTCCCACAGGCAGAAAACTTACAGCTCAGAGTGATGGTTAGACGCTTTGTTTTTTTTCCCAGCACGCTAGAATGCGCGCCGAAGGGAGCTGACAAGCTGTCCGCAAACTTCGCTACCCTTTGCTAGGCTTGCCAATGAGCAGGCCGATCACGCCGGGGTAGGCCGACGGATGTTCTGTCGGCAGCTCTTTAATTTCGTCAGGCCCTGCCAAGAGCGGGGCTTGCACGGCGCGCGGCATATGCCATGGCGCACGCCTGAGGTGGCGGCAAACCCGCGACCCTGTGAATTTTTCCGGTGGCTGCCGATTCCCGGCGCTGCTGGTTCAAAACTAATCTGCTTTTCGCAAGTCATGAGGTAGAACATGAGCGACGACGATCTGGAAAATGACGACCTCGAAGTAGGCGACGAAGACGAAGGTGATGAAGGCCTCGAAGCGGCAGCTGATGATGTAACTGACGACAGCGGCGACGACAGCCCGACACCTGCTGCCAAAGGCAAGTCCAAGTCGGCTGCGGTCTCGGTCGATGAAATGCCGAGCATGGAAGCCAAGCAGAAAGAGCGTGACGCTCTGGCCAAGGCGATGGAAGAGTTCCTGGCCCGTGGTGGCAAGGTGCAGGAAGTGGAGGCCAACGTGGTCGCCGATCCGCCCAAGAAGCCTGACAACAAGTACGGTAGCCGCCCTATCTGAGTGGTTTCGTCAACAAGAAAGCCCGCCGTCGCTGCGGGCTTTTTTGTGGGTGTCGTGTAGCTGAACAGCGGAGCTGTGGGAGCGGGCTTGCCCCGCGAAGCAGGCACTGCGGTGAATGGCACGGGCTTCGCCCGTGTTCGCGGGGCAAGTCGGGTCGCCGCACCGCCGCTCCCACAGGTAGTGCAAAACAGTTGCTCCCACCGGGGGTTTCAGCGCCAGCTATTGAGCAGCTCAGGCAACTGCGAAAGGCGCTGGATCTCAGCGTCAGGACGGCTGTCGGCATCCCAGGTCTTGCCCTGGGGATTGAACCAGATCGCCCGCAGGCCTGCGCGCTGGGCTCCGGCGATGTCGTCACCGGGGTGGTCGCCGATATGCACGGCGGCGTGCGCCTCGACCTGGCCTTGGCGCAACGCTTCAAGGAAGGGTTTCGGGTCCGGTTTGCCAATGCCGACGTCTTCGGCGCACAGGGCAAATTTGAAGTAGTCGGCCAGCCCCAGGCGACGCACATCGGCATTGCCATTGGTGACCACGCCCAGGGTGTAGTGGTGACGGAGGATCTCCAGCACTGGCTGCACTTCCGGGAAAATATCGACCTGATGGCGGGCGTGAAGGAACACTTCGAAGCCTTCGTTGGCCAGCTCACGGGCTTTGTTTTCGCTGTAGCCAACATCCTCCAGGGCATGGAACAGCACGCGGCGGCGCAAGGCGCTGATGCGGTGTTTGAGCCCTGGCTCGGCCGCGACCAGGCGCTCGCGGATGCTGTACAGGTGCTCAACCGGCACTGCGCCCAGGTCGGGAGCATTGGCGGCTAGCCAGTCCCTGAGAACGGCCTCGGCGCTGAGGATGACCGGTGCGGTATCCCAGAGGGTGTCGTCGAGGTCGAAAGTGATCAGCTCGATGCTCATGAGTCGCTGCCCTTGCTGCGTTTGGCCCGCGGATGGGCGCTGTCATAGACGGCGGCCAAATGCTGGAAATCAAGGTGAGTGTAGATCTGTGTGGTGGCAATGTCGGCATGGCCAAGCATCTCTTGCACGGCGCGCAGGTCTTGCGACGACTCGAGCAAGTGGCTGGCAAACGAGTGCCGCAGCATGTGCGGGTGCAGGTTCTGGCCGAGTTCGCGCTCGCCGGCAGCCTGTACGCGCACCTGGATAGCCCGGGGGCCAAGACGGCGGCCCTGGCGGCTGACGAACACGGCGTTGTCTTGTGGCGCGCTGATGCCGCGCAGGGCCAGCCATTGCTCCAGGGCTTCGCGTGCCTTGCGGCCGACCGGCAGGACGCGGGTCTTGCTGCCCTTGCCGTGGACTTGCACCAGCCCTGCGGGCAAGTCGAGCTGGTCGGTGTTGAGGCTGGTCAGCTCCGACAGGCGCAAGCCCGAGGAGTAGAACAGCTCGAGCATGGCCTGGTCGCGGCGGGCGAGGAAGTCATCTTCCACGGCGCCGTCGAGCAGTTGCAGGGCACGGTCGGTGTCGAGGGTTTTCGGCAGCCGCCGTTCGCCTTTGGGCGCTGACAGGCCGTTGGCCGGGTCGTGGCTGCACAGGCCTTCGCGGTTGAGGTAGCGGTAGAAGCCGCGCACCGCCGAGAGCAGGCGGGCCAGGCTGCGCGATGACTGGCCCTGATGGTGCTGACGGGCGATGAACTGGCGCAGGTGCTGGATCTGCAGGGCATTCCAGCTGTCGATTCCGGCTTTGCTGCAGTAGGCCAACACGTTGTCGAGGTCGCGGCGGTAGGCCAGCTGGGTATGTTCGGATACCTGGCGTTCATTGCGCAGATGCGCGCAGAAAGCCTGTAGCTGGCGTTCCATCAGCGCACCGGGCGCAAGGTCTGGGTAAAGCGTGGCACCACGCGGCCGAGCACTTCGGCGATGTAGCTGAGGAACAGGGTGCCGACGCTGCTTTTGTAGTGCTGCGGGTCTCGGCTGGCGATCGCCAGTACGCCATGCAGGCCTTGATGGTTCAGGGTGGCAACGGCGGTAGAGCCGACTTCCTTGCGCTGGTCTTCGCCAAACAGGAAGTCCAGTTCATGCTCGCGCAGGTTGCCGCTGACGGTTTTACCGCTGCACAGCAGGCCACCGATGGCTTGCTGGGCGTCGGCGCTGTTGACCCAACGCCCCACTGGCGCGGCGCTGTCGCCGAACAGGATCAGGCTCACGAAGGGCACCTTGAATTCCTGGCGCAGGCTGTCTTCAACGGCCATGACCACGGTTTCCAGGCTGTCGGCATCGAGCAGGTCGAGAATCAGGCGGCGGGTTTTATCGAACAAGCGGTCGTTGTCGCGGGCCACGTCCATCAATTGCGAGAGGCGGTGGCGCATCTCGATATTGCGGTCGCGCAGCAGCTTGAGTTGGCGCTCCACCAGCGAAACGCTATCGCCACGCTGGTGGGGGATGTGCAACTCGCTGAGCAGTTCATCGTGCTCGGCGAAGAACGTCGGGTTGTCGCGCAGAAAGGCCACCACGGCATCAGCCCCGAAGGCGGGCGTCGAGCCCTCGGCGCTAAGGTCGGTGGGCTGTTCGGCAGGAGCCTGGGGCTGATCGGTCATGGTTGGCACTCACTCATAGACGAACCTGTCCTTCAAATACACGCACGGCTGGGCCGGTCATCAGCACCGGCTTGCCCGGGCCTTCCCATTCGATGGACAGGCGCCCACCGGGAAGGTCGATCAGTAACGGTGAATCCATCCAGCCCTGGCTGATTGCGGCCACGGCGGCGGCGCAGGCGCCGGTACCGCAGGCCTGGGTTTCCCCGGCGCCACGTTCCCAGACGCGCAGTTGGGCGCGATGGCGGTCGATGACCTGGATGAAGCCGACATTGACCCGCTGCGGGAAGCGCGGGTGGTGCTCGATTTTCGGCCCCAGGTCGTGAACCGGCGCGCTGTTGATGTCGCTGACCCGTAGTACGGCGTGGGGGTTACCCATCGACACGGCAGCCAGTTCAACCTGTTGCCCGGCCACCTCCAGCGGGTAGCTCAAGGCCTGCGCCGGTGCATCGAACGGAATCTCGGCGGGTGCCAGACGAGGCGGGCCCATGTCGACGCAGATCTGCCCGTCGTTGCGTACATCCAGTTCGATGATGCCGCCTTTGGTTTCAACGCGGATGCGTTTCTTCGCGGTCAGACGCTTGTCCAGCACGAAGCGCGCGAAGCAGCGCGCGCCGTTGCCGCACTGCTCCACTTCCGAGCCGTCGGAGTTGAAAATCCGGTAGCGAAAGTCCACCTCCGGATTGCTCGGTGCTTCGACGATCAGCAACTGGTCGAAGCCGATACCGGTGTGACGATCACCCCATTGTTTGGCGTGCTTGGGCAGGATGTGCGCATGCTGGCTGACCAGGTCGAGGACCATGAAGTCATTGCCCAGCCCATGCATTTTGGTAAAACGCAGCAGCATGGGTTTACTCCGGCAGCAGGCTTTCGCCGGCAAACAACTCGGCTACGGTTTCCCGGCGACGTACTTCGAACGCCTGGTCGCCATCGACCAGCACTTCGGCGCAACGGCCACGGGTGTTGTAGTTCGAGCTCATGACAAAACCATAGGCGCCCGCCGAGTGCACCGCCAGCAGATCGCCTTCGGCCAGGTTGAGCGTGCGCTCCTTGGCGAGGAAATCTCCGGTTTCGCAGATCGGCCCGACCACGTCATAGTTGCGACCTTCGCCCGCGCGAGGCTGCACGGCGGTGACGTTCATCCAGGCCTGGTACAGGGCCGGACGGATCAGGTCGTTCATGGCCGCATCGACAATGGCGAAGTCTTTGTGTTCGGTGTGCTTGAGGTATTCGACGCGGGTCAGCAGGACGCCAGCGTTGGCCACGATGTAACGGCCAGGCTCGAACACCAGGGCCAGGTCACGCTCGCCGACGCGCTCGCGAATGGCCTTGATGTAGTCGCCGGCCAGCGGCGGCTCTTCGTCGCGGTAACGCACGCCAACACCGCCGCCCAGGTCGAGGTGGCGCAGGAGGATGCCGCAGTCGCCGAGGCGGTCGATCAGCGCCAGCAGGCGGTCGAGGGCATCGAGGAAGGGTTCCAGGGTGGTGAGCTGCGAACCGATGTGGCAGTCGACACCGATCACTTCCAGGTTAGGCAACTGCGCGGCGCGGATGTACACCTCTTCGGCATCGGCGATGGCGATACCGAACTTGTTTTCTTTAAGGCCGGTGGAAATGTACGGGTGGGTGCCGGCGTCGACGTCCGGGTTGACCCGCAGCGAGACAGGCGCACGCAGGCCCATTTCGGCGGCAACCACTTGCAGGCGCTCCAGCTCGTCGGTGGACTCGACGTTGAAGCAGTGCACGCCGACTTCCAGGGCGCGGCGCATGTCTTCGCGGGTTTTACCCACACCGGAGAACACCACGCGGTCGGCACGGCCGCCAGCGGCCAGGACACGCTCCAGCTCACCGCCGGAAACGATATCGAAACCTGCGCCCAGGCGCGCCAGCAGGTTCAGCACACCCAGGTTGGAGTTGGCTTTGACAGCAAAGCACACCAGGTGCGAAACGCCCTGCAGGGCGTCGGCATAGCTACGGTACTGGGCCTCGATGTGGGCGCGCGAGTAGACGTAGGTTGGTGTACCGAAACGTTCGGCGATGGCCGACAGGGCCACGCCTTCCGCGAACAGTTGATCGTCGCGGTAGTTGAAAGCGTCCATGGTTTACCCTTACTGATGCTTGTGCGATTGCGACTTTTGACCGTCTTTACTGTCGTCTGGCAGGTACAGCGGGCCCTTCTGGCCGCAGGCGGACACAAGCAAGGCAATCGCGACGAGCGCCGCGAGGGAGGAGATCAGGCGCTTCATGGCGTAATCCTTTGAAATAAGCAGTATTGCGCCCGAGTATACCGAGCACCCGCCGCCTTGCCTATGCAGGCAGCTCGCCGTCGGGCGGGGGGGGAGCTGCGCCAGTGGACGCAGGTCGTTATCCTTTGCATTCGGCGCGCGGCACTCGTATCTTGCCCGGCTTGCGTGTGTGCAGACATTTTTGAGGTTCTTGCAATGAGTTTGACCGAAGCGCGTTTTCACGACCTGGTCGACGCGACCCAACAGGCACTGGAAGACCTGTTCGATGAGACGGACCTGGATCTGGACATGGAGAACTCGGCGGGGATTCTGACCATCAAGTTCGAAGACGGCGCCCAGTTGATCTTCAGCCGCCAGGAACCACTGCGCCAGCTGTGGTTGGCCGACAAGTCCGGTGGTTTCCACTTCGACTACGACGAAGCCAGCGGCAAGTGGGTCTGCGAGAAAAGCGAAGAGCTGCTCGGCGAGATGCTGGAGCGGATTGTCTGGGAACGCGTCGGCGAAAAGCTGGACTTCGACGAGATTTGAGATGAGCACTGCAGCCAAACCGGCCAAGCCGCTCTACAGCAACGTCAGCCCGGCGGTGCCGTCGCCCTGCATCAGCACCTGCCGACTGGACGAGCACAAGGTGTGCATCGGCTGTTTTCGCCATGTCGAAGACATTCGCCAGTGGCGCTCGGCCGATGATCAGCAGCGTCGGCAGATCTGTCAGCAGGCTCAGGTTCGCCGGCAGTTGGCAGGGGCGAGCTAAACCCTATAGCTATTGTGTATTTACTTGGCTGTGGTAGTGTCGGACTTAGTTCGGCTGTGCCGAGTTCTTGCAAACCCCGCCCTTGGGCGGGGTTTTGCTTTATGCCGCTCAGAAAAAGGAGCCTGATTGGATCATGAGCACCACGCCTTCCATTATCGTCACCCGATTGGACGTTCAGCGTCTCGAGCGTCTGATCGACAGCCTCGATGAAAAGACGCAGGACTCGCCGGGTGTGCTCGCCCTGCAGGATGAGCTGGACCGGGCCGAGCTGGTCAGTCACGAGGAAGTGCCGGCCGGTGTCGTGACCATGAACTCCCGGGTTCATTGCCGCGAAGAAGCCAGCGGCAAGGACTACCACCTGACCCTGGTCTACCCCAAGGATGCCAACGCAGACGAAGGCAAGATCTCCATCCTGGCGCCGATCGGCAGCGCGCTGCTGGGCCTGTCGGTGGGTGAACAGATCGACTGGCCAGCGCCAGGCGGCAAGACCCTCAAGCTCAAGCTGCTGGAAGTCGAGTACCAGCCAGAAGCGGCTGGCGACTTCGACCTCTGATGCCTCGCGGTCGCCTGTCTGTGGATAGGCGACCGATCACGGCATGATTACCTGACGCTCAACGCCCGCAGTGTGCTGGCGTGGACACAGTTCTCGACGATGCGGCTGCGCAGCGACCAATCGGTGTTGATGATGCGGAAGTTCTGGATGTAGCTGTCCAGGTCTTTGGAGTCGAACCACTCGTCGATCTTGTCGCTGAAATCGTCCGGAGTGAACAGCACCTTGTTGTACTTGGCGCACTGGATCGACGTCAGCCAGTCGCTTGATGCCCGGCTTGCTGCCGCTTCGTCCATGAAGGCCTTCAGCTCTTCTGTGCTGGGCGTATTCTCACCCATCCATACCTGCTTAACGCCGGGCCAGTATTCGGGCCTGCTCGGGCCGTTGTACGCCACAACCACGGTCTTGCCCGGGTGATCACGCCACAGCTCATTCAGGGTCAAGTGGCTCAGCGACCAGGGAATCAAGCGTTGTTCCAGGCGCGGCTGCAACGCTTGCTGTAGCCACAGGTGCTCTTGAGGCGTGAACCGGTCGAACTGATGGAAATCGAGGATGATGATTTCCTTGGCATTGGCAGGCTGCTGATAGAACTGCTCCAACTGGCTGATCACATCGCCGTACAGGGTTCGTCCCGACGAAGTAAGGTGGAACAGTTGGTAACGGTAAGGCGAGTCCGGGGTGTATTCACGATAGGCCCGAACTCTGAGATCCAGCACGCGAATGCCCCCGCGGATCTGTTCGATGCACGACACATCTTGGGTGATCTCTTGAGGGACGCACAGATTGTCTATCTGCTTGTCCATCCCGGAGTCATGACTGCCAGGCAGGATCAGTTGATCGATGCGTAAGCTGCCAAGCTCCGGGGTGTTACCCATCCAATTTTCTTTGTTCATGTCACACCTCTTATTCTGAGAGGTGTGCAGCATTTGCCAGCCAGGGGGCTGACAGGCAGCGGGAAACGCACCGCAAGTCAATTCATTGCGGTGTGCTCGACGTTTCCTGTGCCGTCTGCAATTGCTTGAGTCCGTTGCTCAGCGCCTGTTCCAGCTCGCGTTTGTATCGCAGGTAGGTGATGGTCGAGTCTTGCTCATCTGCCAGCAGTTCGGAGAGGTCCAGGTCGGTGATGTAGCAAGGGTAGTGTTCGGCCTCGCGGCGCTGTTCGATGATCTCGCGGGCGACCACGGTGTACAGTTGATCGCCATGTTCGAGCTGGGAAAACTCGCGCTGGTTGCAGTACAGCGTGACCTGCACATCGTCATTGGCGCCTGCCTGCAAAATCGCCTGCACTTCGTAGTACGGCTTGTCGAGGGTCGTGAACTCGACCTGGCGGCTTTCCACCTGGCGGACCTTGCCAGGGCCTGATGGCAACAATTGGTAATAAAGAATATCCAGAGCGCCGCGGGCCTGCAGACGCTCCAACGGCAGGCGTGCTTCGCGGCGAAACACGATCGACTGCAAGAAGCGCTGCAGGGGCCGTAACAGGCTGCTTTCATCATGAAATGGCAGGCGTTGTTGCCACAGCGCGTTGTGCTCGTCCAGCACGTAAACATCGACCCAGCCGTCCTGTACCCGGTAGAACAACTGGATGCACTGCGCTTGGCCCAGGGGTAAGAGTTGGGCCAGGTCGAGCTCCTGCAGGGCGTTGGCATCCAGGTGCAGGGGGCTGTAGTTATTACGTTCCTTGCCCAGATAGCGCAGTAGCGCCTCCTGATCATCAAGGCTGACCAGATTCACTGCGTTGCCCTGCAGTTCCAGGACATGGGTGTATTGCTCGACCTGCAGCAGGTAACGGTGGTTGAGGTTCTGCGCTAACAGCGCCTGGGCAGTGCTGAAGACGTCTTCAACCCGCTGGGCAATGGCCTGGGCGCGATTGTGGCAGAAGCAGCGTACCTGCAAGCGTGGCAGGTGCTTGGTATGCCCCAGGCTGTTGAGGTAGTCACGCAGGCAGCGCAGCAGGGCATGCTCGCCGTCGTAGCGCTGCACCTGTACCTCGTTCCAACTGTTGAGGGTCACCTGATCCAGGGTTAGCACCAGGTTTTCACGCACCCCGGCATAGCTCAGCGAGTCGGTGCGTTCGGTGGTCATCAGGATGTTCAGGTCGCGATGGTGGCGCAGCGGATCGACCCCGACGTTGATCAGCAGCAGCACCTCGTCAGCCACGCTGGGCTGCAGCAGGCGTTGCTCGCAGACTTCCGCCAGGGGCAGGGCGACAGCCTGTTGCAGGCTACCGAGCAGGTTGAACAGCTCGTGCTCGCTCAAGTCGCTGCTGCCTGGGTGCAGGGCCAGGCGTGTGCTGCTGTCGATCACGCCATTGCGGTGAGCCCAGGCCAGCAGTTCAAGCAGCTCGCGGCAGCGCTTGATCGGCGCAAAATGTTCCCACTCATGAGCCCCCAGGTTGCCGTTGTACAGGCCCCAGTGCACGTGCCCGGGCTCTTTGCGGTTAGGCGACTGGACCAGCGTCAGGGTGTCTTCGCCCAGGTCCGGGGCGATCCCCGGGTTGATGAACTCAACCTTGCCGGCACGGCGCTCGAAGGCCGCGTACAGGCGCCGTCCGAGCACGCTGAGGTCGCGTTGATCGATGCAGCTGGCGACGTTTTGGTTACGGGCAAACTGGCACAGGAAGCGATAGCTGAAGTTGAGTTCGGCCACCAGTTCGCGGCGCTCGACGGCAACGTGGCGCACTTTCCACTGGTTACGGCTGTCGAGCAGGGTCAGCTGGCGTTCGTCCCAGCCCCATTCCTGGGTCAGGCGCTGGAGCAGGTCGCGCTGCCAGCTGGCACTGCGCTGGCGTCCGCTGCCGGTGAGTTTCTTGTTCACTTTCAGGTACAGGCTGCGGCGTACCAGTTCCAGGCGTTGTTGTTCGCCACGCCCTTGCAGGTACTGCTCAATACGCCGGTACACCATCATGTACGGATCAAGTTCGTCGAGATCGAGGCGATTGGCGAACACCGCCTGCTTGAACTGCAGGCTCAGGCACTGTACCTGCGGGTGTTCACTGGCGTAGGCCTCGGTCAGGAGCAGTTTGAGCACCGATTTGTAAGGCGACTCGATGCCTTTGAACAACTGCCACAGCCCTGCACCGACGTACTCACCCGCTGGTATGTGCGCCAAATGGCCCAGATCGAGGTTGTCCTCGGGGCGGACGAAACGCTTGGACAGCAGGGTTGCGATGTACGGGTGATAACGGGCTTCTTCATAGGTCGGCACCATCCACCACAGCGGTGTGCGCCCGGCGAGCCAGATGGCGGTGCGGTAGAACTCATCGAGCAGCAAGTAGTGCTGGGTGGTGCCGCAGTCATCGGAGCTCAGTTGGCTGTCGCGCTCACCCTTGGCAAAACTTTGCGGCTCGATCAGAAACAGATGGGCTTCGGCGCCCTGACTGGCGGCCCATGTTTCCAAGAGTTGGCATTTCTTGCGCAGCTCTGCCAGCTCGCTCTCGTTGAGCTCGGTGGCATGGCAGACCCAGACGTCCATATCGCTTTGTTCGGCCTGGGCCAGGGTGCCCAAGCTGCCCATCAGGAACAAGCCTTGAATAGCCTGGGGTGGATTGCCGTGGCGCGGCTTATAGGCGAATGAGCGCGTCAGGCGCTGGGCTTCGGCGAGTAGCTGGTTATCCGGTTCAAAATTCGCAACGCCTGCGGGCGTGGTTCCCGATACGTACCCGGGCAGTAGGGGGTGATTGACGTGCAAGAACAGCGGCAGCAGGGTCAGCACTTGCTGCTGACGGCTCGACAACCCTTCCATGGCGCGCGCCAAACGGCCCTGATTGAGCGTCAGAAAGCGCGTGCGCAGCTGGCTGAGCACTTTGCGGTCGATGCCCTGGTCAAGGTCGGGGCGGATTTCGTGGGGGTGGTTCATTGCGGGCTAAACCGGCCGTCAGGGAGCACGGGCAAGTTTAAGCGCTAATTGAAATTTGACGCCATTTTATTAACGCGTCGCGGGGCAAGCCCGCTCCCACCCGGTAGGAGCGGGCTTGCCCCGCGATTTACAGTGTTCTCAGGCCGGCTGAGTGACGTTCAAAATGGTCAACAGCTGCTGCGCATGCTCAGCCGCATCATGCCCCAGGCTGGTCAGGTAACCGCCATCAGGCTGGTCGGTCAGTTGTTTGTCGTACAGGCGCTGGGCGGCGTCGATAAGCGCTTTCGAAGCGGTGTTATGAACCTTGATACCTTCCTGGGTGCTATCCAGGTTGAACAGGGCAAGGACTTCCAGCTCGGCAATCAGATCGGGGGTAAACGACATAGAAACTCCGACTTCCAGACAAGGAGGGCAGCACCGTTGGCGGTGCCTGGTTTTGCAGTGTAGTCAGGGAAATCCTGCTTTGCTTCAGTCCTTTTCAGGTGGCAGCTCAGGCAGGGCGCGCAAGGCGGTCTCATACCACTGAGTGTCAAAAGCGCGGTCATCTTCAAGCATCGCATCGATCTCGTAGGCCAGCACGTGGGCCATGAGGTTGAGGATGTCTTCGCGCTCGTAACCGACGAGGGTGAGTTTGTTGAAGGTGGCTTTGGCCGCAGGCGGGTTATCGCTTTCGATCTGGTTTTCGATCGCTTCGATCAAGGTCGACTCGGCGAACTCTTCTTCGTCGTTGTCGATATCGGTTGGCTCGCTCATGGGCGAATCTCCTTTCAAGGGATGCTCAGTTTGCCACGAGCCAGACGCCAATGCCTTGCTATCGACAAACGCCATGATGCTGGTCAGTAACCGGGCATGGGGCTATAACAACTCGGCCAACCCCCTTTGCGGCCTGGAGGCTGTTTTCATGCTTAAGCTTCATGGATTTGCCGTCAGCAATTACTACAACATGGTCAAGCTGGCGCTGTTGGAAAAAGGCGTTGCGTTCGAAGAAGTGCTGTTTTTTGGCGGCCAGAGCCCGGAGGCGCTGAAGGTCAGTCCGCGCGGCAAGGTGCCCGTGCTGGAGACTGAGCATGGCTTTCTCAGCGAAACCAACCTGATCCTCGATTACATCGAACAGACCCAGCCCGGCGAGAAAGCCCTGCTGCCGGCTGATGCCTTTGCCCAGGCCAAGGTGCGCGAGCTGGTCAAGGAAATCGAGCTGTATATCGAACTGCCCGCCCGTGCCTGTTATCCCGAGGCCTTCTTTGGTGCCAAGGTTGACCCGGCGATCAAAGAAAAAGCCAAGGCAGAACTGCTGGCTGGGGTGCAGACCCTCAAGCGCAACGGCGCGTTCTCGCCTTACGTTGCCGGTAACCAGATGACCCTTGCCGATGTGATGTTCTGCTTCAGCCTGGATTTGGCCAGTGCAGTGGGCAAAGAGGTGTTCGACATGGACCTGTTGGCGGACTTCCCGCAGGCCAAGGCCCTGCTCAAACACTTCAAGCAGAACCCTAACGTGCAGAAAATCGCCGCAGACAAGGACGCGCAAATGCCGGCGTTCCTTGAGATGGTGCGTGGCGGCAAGCGCTAGCCTGCACACCAGCAGCAGGCTCGCGGCATTGCGCCGACGAGCCTGTTCAGTGACTCAGCGGCTGGCCAGCAGGGCCTGACCGCGAGCAACCGCAGCGCGCACCTGGGCCGGTGCGGTACCGCCGATGTGGTTACGGGCGTTGACCGAACCTTCCAGCGTCAGCACCGCGAACACGTCCTGCTCGATCTGGTCGCTGAACTGACGCAGTTCGTCCAGGCTCATTTCGGCCAGGTCTTTACCGCTGTCGACCCCGTACTTGACCGCGTGGCCGACGATTTCGTGGCAGTCACGGAATGGCAGGCCGCGGCGCACCAGGTAATCGGCCAGGTCAGTGGCGGTCGAGAAACCACGCAGGGCGGCTTCGCGCATGATTGCGTGGCGTGGCTTGATCGCCGGGATCATGTCGGCAAAGGCACGCAGCGAGTCGCGCAGGGTGTCGGCGGCGTCGAACAGCGGCTCTTTGTCTTCCTGGTTGTCCTTGTTGTAAGCCAGCGGCTGGCCTTTCATCAGGGTCAACAGGCCGGTGAGGGCACCGAATACGCGGCCGGTCTTGCCGCGAACCAGCTCCGGAACGTCCGGGTTCTTCTTCTGCGGCATGATCGAGCTGCCGGTGCAGAAGCGGTCGGGCAGGTCGATGAACTGGAACTGGGCGCTGGTCCACAGCACCAGCTCTTCGGAGAAGCGCGACAGGTGCATCATTGCCACGCTGGCCGCGGCGCAGAATTCAATGGCGAAGTCGCGGTCGGAAACGCCGTCCAGCGAGTTGCCGCCTACGGCTTCGAAGCCCAGCAGCTGGCAGGTCAGTTCGCGATCGATCGGGTAGGTGGTGCCCGCCAGCGCAGCGCTGCCCAGCGGCATGCGGTTGGTGCGCTTGCGGCAATCGACCAGACGCTCATAGTCACGGCTGAGCATTTCGAACCAGGCCAGCAGATGGTGGCCGAAGGTCACAGGCTGAGCGGTTTGCAGGTGGGTGAAGCCGGGCATGATGGTTTCGGCTTCGCGCTCGGCTTGTTCCAGCAGACCTTTTTGCAGGCGGGTGATTTCGGCCAGGATCAGGTCGATCTCGTCACGCAGCCACAAGCGGATGTCGGTAGCGACCTGGTCGTTACGGCTACGGCCGGTGTGCAGTTTTTTACCGGTGATGCCGATGCGGTCGGTCAGGCGTGCTTCGATGTTCATGTGCACGTCTTCAAGGTCGACGCGCCAGTCGAAGTTACCGGCTTCGATCTCGCCCTGGATGGTTTTCAGGCCATCGATGATGGTGTCGCGCTCGGCATCGGTCAGCACGCCGACCTTCGCCAGCATGGTGGCGTGGGCGATCGAACCCATGATGTCGTGGCGGTACAGGCGCTGGTCAAAATTGACGGAGGCGGTGAAACGGGCGACGAAGGCGTCGACGGGCTCACTGAAGCGGCCGCCCCAGGACTGATTGGTCTTGTCGGTGCTCATGGATTCACTCGTTGAAGGCGTGAACGGAAAAGTGGTGTCGATGATAACAGGGTTAGCGGCTGTGCCGCAGGACGGCGGTCGGTGCAAATGCGTGAATGTGTCGCAGCAAAGGTGCGCGACAGCACGCTTGCAACAGGATATTTATCGATTGAACGGCAGTGTTGCGCCAACCGTCTACAGTTGGACAGAGGATCGGCATGTTTCCAGCCGAACCAGTGAATCTTTAGCCTTCGTGCGAGTCTGAGCGTGGATCGCCGTGACGGTCGTACCTCACTTGTCTACGCTACCCTTGTGCGAGACTCACGCAGGAATCCAGCGCAATATGAATGTCCTGATCGTTGATGACGAACCCCAAGCCCGGGAACGCCTGAGCCGACTGCTAGGTGAACTGGGAGGCTATACAGTACTGGAGCCCAGTGCCAGCAATGGTGAAGAGGCTCTGGCCCTGATCGACAGCCTCAAACCCGAGGTGGTCTTGCTCGACATCCGCATGCCGGGTATGGATGGCTTGCAGGTCGCCGCGCGCCTCTGCGAGCGCGAAGCCCCGCCGGCAGTCGTGTTCTGTACCAGTGACGACGAGTTCACCGTACAGTCCTTTACCGACAGCACCTTGGGTTATGTGCTCAAGCCGGTGACCGCCGATGCCCTGCGCGAAGCGTTGCGCAAGGCCGAGCGGCCCAGCCGGGTCCAACTGGCGGCGCTGACCCGTCCGGCCGCCGAGAGCGGCAGTGGCCCGCGCAGCCATATCAGTGCGCGGACCCGCAAGGGCATCGAGCTGATCCCCCTGGACCAGGTGATCTATTTCATCGCCGACCACAAATACGTGACCTTGCGCCACGATTCTGGCGAAGTGCTCCTGGATGAGCCGCTCAAGGCCCTGGAAGACGAATTTGGCGAACGCTTCGTGCGTATTCACCGCAATGCACTGGTCGCGCGCAACCGTATCGAGCGTCTGCAGCGCACGCCGCTTGGGCACTTTCAACTGTTTCTCAAAGGCCTTAATGGCGACGCATTGATTGTCAGCCGTCGGCATGTGGCCGGTGTGCGCAACATGATGCGGCAGCTTTAGGCCGGGCCTGGAGAATTTTCCTACCAAGGATGGTCCATTCTCCCAGTGACATAGATCTGCAAGTGGGTCGGACTGAGCTGTTATCATCCGTTACATCTATCTTGTACGGATCGATCCATGTCCACTCGTGAAATCCGCATCGCCACACGCAAAAGTGCCCTTGCCCTGTGGCAGGCCGAATACGTCAAAGCCCGCCTGGAGCAGGCCCACCCAGGTTTGCTGGTCACGCTGGTGCCGATGGTCAGCCGGGGTGACAAGCTGCTCGACTCACCGTTGTCGAAAATCGGTGGCAAGGGCTTGTTCGTCAAGGAACTGGAAACCGCGCTCCTGGAAAACCAGGCCGATATCGCGGTGCACTCCATGAAAGACGTGCCCATGGACTTCCCGCAAGGCCTGGGCCTGTACTGCATCTGCGAGCGCGAAGACCCGCGTGACGCCTTTGTTTCCAACACCTTCAAGAGCCTTGATGAGCTGCCAGCTGGCAGTATCGTCGGTACCTCCAGCCTGCGCCGCCAGGCCCAGTTGCTGACCCGTCGCCCTGACCTTGAAATCCGTTTTCTGCGCGGCAACGTCAACACGCGCCTGGCCAAGCTCGATGCCGGTGAGTACGACGCAATCATCCTGGCCGCAGCCGGTTTGATCCGCCTGGGCTTTGAAGATCGCATCACCTCAGGTATCAGCATCGAAGACAGCCTGCCTGCGGGTGGCCAAGGTGCCGTGGGCATCGAATGCCGCAGTGCAGACAGCGAGATCCATGCCCTGCTGGCGCCACTGCACCATCAGGACACTGCTGACCGCGTGGTTGCTGAGCGAGCGCTCAACAAACACCTCAATGGCGGTTGCCAGGTGCCGATTGCCTGTTATGCCGTGCTTGAAGGCGATCAGCTGTGGCTGCGTGGCCTGGTCGGTGAGCCGAGTGGCGGCAAGCTGCTGTGCGCCCAAGCCCGGGCCCCGCGCCAGGATGCCGAAGCGCTGGGTGTGCAGGTTGCCGAAGACCTGCTCAAACAAGGCGCCGAAGAAATCCTCAAAGCCGTTTATGGCGAGGCCGGCCACCCGTGAGCAGCTGGCGTCTGCTCCTGACCCGGCCAGCGGAAGAATGCGCTGCGCTGGCGCAGGTGTTGGCCGAGCAAGGCATTGCCAGCAGCAGTCTGCCGCTGCTTGAAATCGAGGCGCTGAGCCTGGATCAAGCGCAGCTGGACGTGGCGCGTGGCGTGGATCGCTACGCCGCGATCATCGTGGTCAGCAAGCCGGCAGCCCGTCTTGGGCTGGCGGCGTTGTCCCGGTTCTGGCCGCAACTGCCCAAGCAGGCCTGGTTTACCGTGGGCGCTGCCTCTGCGCAGGTGCTCGAAGCCAGTGGCTGCCAGGTCAGCTACCCGGCTGCCGGAGACGACAGCGAAGCACTGCTGCAACTTCCAGCGTTGCACCAGGCAATGGCTGGCCCGGCACCACGGGTGCTGATCATGCGCGGCGAAGGCGGGCGCGAATTGCTTGCCGAGCGTCTCAGCGAGCAAGGTGCTAGTGTCGATTATCTGCAACTCTATCGCCGCCTGCTGCCGACTTACCCGCACGGTGTGCTGCCTGCCCGTGTAACTGCGGAACGCCTGAACGGCCTGGTGGTCAGCAGTGGGCAGGGTTTTGAACATTTGCGGCAGTTGGCCGGGAATGACTGGCCGCAGCTTGCACAGCTGACGCTGTTCGTTCCCAGCCCGCGCGTTGCCGCGCAAGCCCGGGATGCCGGGGCACAGAATGTAGTGGACTGTCGCGGCGCCAGTGCCGCGGCGTTGTTGGCAGCGCTGCAGCAAATGCCTGCACCTGCCCTCTGAAGCGCTAAGCTGATTGGCGACGAGCCCAATGCAAAGGATGGATACGTGAGCGAAACTGTCTTGCCCAACGATGACTTGCAATCGACGCCCGCGGCGTCCGAACCCGCTGCCACCCCGCCGGGCAAACGTTCAGGCAATGGTCTGGCAATCTTCGCGCTGCTGCTTGGCGCCGCAGGCGTAGCCGTCGGTGGTTGGGGCGTATGGCAAGTGCGCCAGCTCCAGGGTGCTGAACAAGGCCAGGGGCAATACCTGCAATCCTTGAGCGAAAAGACCCAGGCGCTGCAGTTGCGCGAGCAACAGATATCCGCACAGTTGGCCAGTTTGCCTGCGGCCAATGAACTGGAAGACCGTCGCCGTCTGGTGGCGCAATTGCAGGGCGATCAGCAGCGCTTGAGCCAGCGCCTGGAAACCATTCTCGGCGCCAGCCGCAAAGACTGGCGCCTGGCGGAGGCGGAGCATTTGCTGCGCCTGGCCAGCTTGCGCTTGTCGGCCCTGCAAGACATCGTCAGCGCCCGTGCGCTGGTGCAGGGTGCCGATGATATTTTGCGTGAGCAGAGCGACCCGGGTGCCTTCGCCGCCCGCGAGCAGTTGGCCAAGAGCCTGGCGACCCTCAACAGCGTGCAGCAGCCGGATCGCACCGGGTTGTTCCTGAAGCTGGCGGCTCAGCGTGAACTGGTGCAGCAGCTCAGTGCTCAGTCGCCCGAGTTCGACAGTAATGCCGATGCCCTCGGCGCGTTGACCGCCGATGGCGATGGCGCCAGCCGCTGGTCGCAGTGGTGGGCAGAGATGACCAAGTACTTCCAGATCGATTTCGACGTGGACGACAATGTACGTCCGTTGCTGGCCGGGCAGTCGCTGAACCAATTGCGTCTGGCCCTGAGCCTGACTATCGAGCAGGCGCAGTGGGCTGCGCTCAATGGTGAGGCCAAGGTCTACACCCAGGCCCTGGATGATGCGCGCAGTGTCTTGCTGGCCAACTTCAACCCTGACAACCCGCAGAGCAAGGCGATGCTCGACAGCCTCAATGCCTTGGCTGAGGAGCCGGTGTCGGTGGTGGTTCCGGACCTGGCCGACAGCCTCAGCGCGGTGCAGGCCTACCTTGAGCGTCGGCACCTGCCAGCCGAGGAGGCCAAGCCATGAAGCGCGTCTACCTGTTGGCGGTGGTGGCCATTGCGGTCGCTGCCGCACTCGGGATCGCGATCGCCAAGCACAGCGGTTATGTGCTGATTTCGTACGGCAGCTTTCGCTATCAATCGGGGCTCTGGGCCGCGCTGGCGGTGCTGGCCAGCATCATTCTCGCGGTGCTGCTGGTGCGCTACCTGGTCGGCCTGGTGCTGACGTCCAGCGGTGTGGTCAACCCGTGGTCGCGGCGCAACCGCAGCCGTCGTACCCGGCTGGCTATCGAGCAGGGTCAGCTGGACCTCGCAGAAGGTCGTTGGGCCAGCGCCCAGCGCCACCTGCAGCGCGCCGCCGAAGCTGAACGCCAACCGTTGCTGTACTACCTCGGTGCGGCGCGAGCCGCCAACGAACTGGGGCGCATCGAAGAGCGTGACAGCCTGCTTGAGCGCGCCCTGGAGCGCCAGCCGCAAGCAGAGCTGGCGATTGCCTTGAGCCATGCCCAGCTGCAACTGGACCATGGTGAGAGCGATGCGGCGCTGGTGACCTTGCAGGCCATGCAGGAACGTCATCCGCATAACGCTCAGGTGCTCAGGTTGCTGCAGCGCCTGTACCGCGAACGTGGCGACTGGTCGGCACTGATCCGCCTGATGCCGGAGCTGCGCAAAGGCAAGGTATTGCCTGCATCCGAGCTGGCCGAGCTGGAGCAACGCGCCTGGGGTGAAAACCTGAGCCTGGCCGCCAGCCGTGAAGGTGAAGAGCAAAGCGCTCTGCAGGCGCTGGAGCGGGCCTGGCAGCAGCTCACGACGGCGCAGCGCCAGGAGCCGCAACTGGTGTTGGCCTATGCCGAGCAGTTGCGTCAGCTGGGTGCCGAAAGCGAGGCGGAAAAGGCCCTGCGCACTGCACTCAAGCGTGAGTATGAAAGCCACTTGGCGCGGCTCTATGGCCTGGTGCGTGGCGCAGACCCCGCACGCCAGTTGCAGACGGCCGAAGGCTGGTTGAAGGCGCATGCCGATGATCCCGGCCTGCTGCTTACCTTGGGGCGTTTGAGCCTGCAGAATCGCCTGTGGGGCAAGGCGCGTGATTACCTGGAAAGTAGTTTGCGCCTTCAACGTAACCCTGAGGCCTGTGCAGAGCTTGCGCGTTTATTGGCCGGGCTGGGTGATTCCGAGCGCAGCAACCAGCTGTTTCAAGAAGGCTTGGGCTTGCTGGACAAGCGACTGCTAGCCTTGCCTTTGCCGGGCGCAGTACAAGCATGATTCACCCTTGGGCTTGTGCGTAATGCGCGAGCCCAAGGCCTTTCAGAAAGTCCCTACAGCTACAAGTTTCTATATCTGACAAAGTCAGACGAAATAACTACTCCTCTAAGCGATTATTCCCTTTCTCTTCAGGGAGTTGCCTTATTTGTCGCGCCTTGAAACAAGGCGCAACTTTCCTCTACCGTTGAAGCCTGTTTATTTCAATCACGGAACCATCATGCCGTTGGCCCGCTTGCGCTCAATGTTCCTTCCGGCTTTGTTGGCCTCGGTGCTCGTGCTGGCCGTTGCGCTCTATCT
Organism: Pseudomonas sp. NUPR-002; assembly: GCF_056322725.1. Classification (NCBI taxonomy): domain Bacteria; kingdom Pseudomonadati; phylum Pseudomonadota; class Gammaproteobacteria; order Pseudomonadales; family Pseudomonadaceae; genus Pseudomonas; species Pseudomonas sp. NUPR-002. The sequence goes on along the minus strand of NZ_CM150476.1, from coordinate 6,056,901 downwards.
TGAATGGGGTGTGGCGTTGGCGCCTTGTACGTTGTGTTACAGCCAGCGGCTGTCGCTTGTCGGTATTGTGCTGGTCTGTCTATGCGCCGTGGTGCACTTCCCCGGACGCTTCGGCACCTACGTATACGCGGCGCTGGCGCTGTTGTTTGCCACCACTGGGGCGCTGCTTGCGGCCAGGCATGTGTGGTTGCAGGGCGCATCGGCACTGACCCTTGGTTGTCAGCCATCGATGAACTATTTCATCGAAAGCATGCCCTTGAGTCAGTTGCTCAAAGTCATGGTGCTTGGCAGCGCTGAATGCGCACCGATCAACTGGAGTTTTCTCGACCTGACGGTTCCAGAATGGAGCTTGTTGTCATTCGTGCTGTTGGCCGCACTGCTACTTTTTCGTCTGGTTGCCTACCGGCATGCGGTTATCCGGCATCCGCTCAAAAGCTGAAGCGCAGGGCTACGGTTGCTTGCGACCGGCGGCAGGTCAAAGTGGGATTAAACACTTGTATGAACTTTGTCGCCTGCGTACCTTGAAGCCTAGGGCGCACGGGAATAATCTCCCTGCACGCATACCGAAAACACAGCTGCTCGATGCCGCCTGCTGCTTTCACCTTTGCTCTGCACATTTGCGAGCGGGGGCAGGCGCATAACCCAAAAGGGAAGAGATCGCCATGCTAGATAGTTGTCAGAATGCTCAGGAACGCTGGGGTGGGGTTCATCAGCTTATTGACCGCTGGTTGGATGAGCGTGCAGAACTGGTGACAGCCTTTCGCACGTTGCGCGACGCCAAGCCGGTATTCGCTGACAAAGAAAAAAGCCGGGACTTCTGTGCGGTGCTGATCGATTACGTGTCGGCCTGGCATTTTGAAGTGAGCGAACAATTGGTCAGCGAAGCCAAGGCCTTTGGTGATACCAAGGGGCTGGAACTGGCCAAGCAGATCAGCCCGCGTATCGATGCGACCACTGAAATCGCTACGGCCTTCAACGACCATTGCGACAAGGGCAACTGCAACGATCCTGAGCGCTTCGCGAAGAAGCTGAACGAGCTGGGCAGCTTGCTGCACGAGCGCTTCGAACTCGAAGATTGCCTGATCGAAGTACTGCATACCGCGCACAGTGAAGAGGCTGCGGTACAGGCGTGATGGATGCGCCGGCTACTCAGTCGGCGACCCCCACCAGCTCGATCTCGAACACCAGTGGCGTATAGGGCGCAATCAGGTCGCCCGCGCCTTCGGCGCCATAGGCCAGGGCTGAAGGAATCACCACACGCCACTTCGATCCTGTTGCCATTTCTGGCAACGCCATTTGCCATCCCTCGATCACACTGTCCAGATTGAACCATTGCGCATTTTGGTTTTGATCGAAGACGCTGCCATCAGGCAACTTGCCGACATAGCGAACCTGGACTTTTCCGTGAGCGGAGGGTTTGGCACCGCTACCTTTGACTGACTCATTGACCAGAATGCCTGCGGCTAATTCGCGCACACCCGAGCGAGCTCGCTCAGTGGCCATGAAGCGTTTTTCGGCACTTAGCAACTGTTCCTGCTGTGCTTGTAGTGCAGCTTCATTGGCACGCTTTTCATGTTCAGTGAGTACGGCCGTCATGCGCTCTTTGCTCAGTGCCAGTGGCTTGTTCTGATAGGCCTGACGCAAGCCTTCAAGCAGGGCATCCAGTTGCAAGTCGGGAACTTCCGAACGCAAGCGCTCGCCCAGGCTGGCGCCGAGGCTGTAGGCCAGATCGTGCTCGTTTGTGGTGGGTTGCGAGGGCGCTGCAATGAGCGATGCCGGGAATAAAAAAACAGCTAACACTAGATGGCGTGACACGGGCTCACTCCTGCTTCAGCGGATATGAAGTATGCCAGCCTTCGCCAGTGACTTCGTGTAAATATCAGCAACACTTTGTGAAGCATCTACACTTGATTCCAGCTGCAGCGATAACAACTTTGCCCAGGCATGCAACGCGGCGCCTTCAATACTGTCAACATGCCCTAGCGGCGGTAGCAGCAGAAGCATAGTATGAGCCGCACTCTCGTCAGCCAGGAGGTAAACCATGTCGGCCAATAAGAAGCCAGTAAGTACGCCGTTGCACCTGCTCCAACAACTCTCGGGCAGCCTGCTCGATCATTTGGAAAATGCCTGCTCGCAAGCGCTGGCTGATGCTGAAAAACTGCTCGCCAAGTTGGAGAAGCAACGCGGTAAAGCACAAGAGAAACTGCACAAATCCCGTCTCAAACTGCAAGAGTCAGCCAAGTCTGGAAAAGCAAAAGCGCAGGCCAAGGCCAAGTCCGCTGCCGCTGAACTGGAAGAGTTGCTCGATTCGCTCAAAGAGCGCCAGTCGCAGACGCGCACCTACATTCTGCAACTCAAGCGTGATGCCCAGGAAAGCCTGAAACTGGCTCAGGGTGTTGGCAAAGTTAAAGAAGCAGCTGCCAAGGCACTGACCCAGCGTGAAGCTAAACCTGCTGCGGTAGCGGCCAAGCCAGCTGCCAAACCCGCGGCAAAAGCGGCGAGCAAACCTGCCGCTAAACCCGCTGTAAAAGCTGCTGCAAAACCGGCTGCCAAGGCCCCGGCACGCACTGCGGCTGCCAAGCCTGCCGCTGCAAAACCTGCGGCTAAACCAGCGGCCAGGCCCGCAGCCAAAACTGCCGCAGCCAAACCGGCTGCCGCTAAAGCACCGGCCAAACCAGCTGCTGCAAAACCTGCTGCAAAACCTGCGGCCAAGCCAGCTGCTAAAGCCGCTGCGAAACCTGCAGCCAGAACGGCTGCTGCCAAGCCTGCCGCCGCCAAGCCAGCGGCAGCCAAACCAGCAGCAGCGAAGCCAGCGGCCAAGCCCGCGGCTAAACCTGCAGCAGCGAAGGCACCTGCCAAACCAGCAGCCAAGCCAGCGGCGGCGAAAGCACCTGCCAAACCAGCAGCCAAACCCGCAGCAGCTAAGGCCCCCGCCAAGCCTGCAGCCAAGCCAGCGGCAGCCAAAGCACCTGCAAAACCAGCGGTCAAACCCGCTGCAAAAGCACCTGCCAAGCCAGCTGCTCAACCCGCTGCAGCCAAGCCTGCGGCACCCGCGCCAGTGGCTTCCACTCCAGCACCTGCAGCCACTGCACCGACGACGCCTGCCGCAACCCCTGCAGCATCGCCGGTAACCCCAGCTCAAACGCCGTCTTCGGCGTCCTGAGTCGATTGCATCACGGCGCGCAGCGTATGCAGCGCGTCGTGATGCACACCGGCGCCTGCAGGCGCTAGAGCGCCAAGCCAGTCGGCAGCCACTCCCGGTGTTGCCAACCAACCGTCACAGATCCCCTGCAAACGTTCGAGCACGATGCGCTCGGCATTCAGTTCCAGCCCCTTCACCTGCTCACGCAACGTAGCCAACTGCGGGTCATGCATGGCCGCTGTGCGCCATTGCTGACGCAAATTGCGCAACGGCTTAACCACATCGGTTTGCCAGGCTTCGGCACCTTCGCGCAGGGCCTGGAGGCGTTGCTCGTTCGCTGCAATGCTACGGCTGTCGAGCCAGGCTGCGCACAGCAGCAGGCAGACGTCGCCGCCTTGATCCTGCCATTGCAGGCAGGCAGCTTCCACGCCGGGGCGGGCGTAAAGATCCAGGGCAAAATTCCACAGGTCGGTGTACATGGTCCCACTCGCGCCAGTTGCCGACGAAGCTGGTAGACTCCGCGGCCATTATGATCAGACTATCGAACCTCACTTTACAGCGTGGTCCTCAGCGCCTGCTAGAAGGCGCCGAGATGACCCTGCACGCCGGCCAGAAAGCCGGCCTGATCGGTGCCAACGGCGCCGGTAAATCCAGCTTGTTCGCCTTGCTGCGCGGGGAGCTGACGCCTGACTCCGGCGACTGTCAGCTGCCGGCAGACTGGCGCATCGCGCACATGCGCCAGGAGGTCGATACCCTCGACCGGCTGGCGGTTGATTATGTGCTTGATGGTGACGCTCGTTTGCGCAAGGTCCAGGCCGACCTCGCTGCTGCCGAGGCTGCGCATGACGGTACGGCGCTCGCGCGTCTGCACATCGAACTCGACAGCGCCGACGGCTACACCGCCGATGCCCGTGCGCGCAAACTGCTGGCAGGCCTTGGGTTTACCAACGAGCAGATGGACCGCCGAGTCGGCGACTTCTCCGGTGGCTGGCGGATGCGCCTGAACCTGGCTCAGGCGCTGATGTGCCCTTCCGACCTGCTGCTGCTCGACGAACCCACCAACCACCTGGATCTCGATGCGATCCTGTGGCTGGAAGATTGGCTCAAGGGTTATCCGGGCACACTGCTGCTGATTTCCCACGACCGCGATTTCCTTGATGCGGTGGTCGACCATGTGGCCCACGTCGAGCAGTGCAAACTGACGCTCTACCGTGGCGGCTACACGGCGTTCGAACGCACCCGTGCCGAGCGTCTGGCGCAGCAGCAACAGGCCTATGAGAAGCAGCAGGCCCAGCGTGCGCACATGGAAAAATACATCGCCCGATTCAAGGCGCAGGCCACCAAGGCCCGTCAGGCGCAAAGCCGGATCAAGGCGCTGGAGCGCATGGAAGAACTGTCGGCGGCGCATGTCGATTCGCCGTTCGACTTCACCTTCCGTGAGTCAGAGAAAATCTCCAGCCCGTTGCTCGATTTGTCGGAAGGGCGCCTGGGCTACGGCGACAAGACCATTCTGGAGAAGGTCAAGCTGCAGCTCACCCCGGGTGCGCGTATCGGCTTGCTCGGCCCCAATGGTGCCGGTAAATCGACCCTGATCAAAAACCTCGCCGGTGAACTGGAGCCGCTGAGCGGCCGCCTGGTGCGCGGTGAGAACCTGTCTGTGGGTTACTTTGCCCAGCATCAGCTGGACTCCTTGGATAACAAGGCCAGCCCCTTGCTGCACCTGCAGCGCCTGGCACCGACCGAGCGTGAGCAGACCTTGCGCGATTTCCTCGGTGGCTTTGACTTCCGCGGTGGCCGTATCGATGAACCGGTGCTGAATTTCTCCGGTGGCGAGAAGGCGCGACTGGCCCTGGCCCTGATTGCCTGGGAACGTCCCAACCTGTTGCTGCTCGACGAACCGACCAACCACCTCGACCTGGAAATGCGCTTGGCGCTGACCATGGCGTTGCAGGAGTTCAGTGGTGCGGTGCTGGTGGTTTCCCACGACCGTCACTTGCTCAAGAGCACCACCGACGACTTCCTGCTGGTGGCCGACGGCAAGGTCGAGACCTTCGACGGCGACCTCGACGATTACACCCGTTGGCTGGTCGAGTACCGTCAACGCAACGCGCCTGTCAGCACTGCGCCGGTCAATGCCGACAAGACTGACAAGAAAGCTCAGCGTCAGGCCGCCGCCGCACTGCGTCAGCAACTGGCACCGCACAAGCGTGAAGCCGACAAGCTCGAGCGTGAGCTGGGCACCTTGCATGAGCAATTGGCCAAGGTCGATGCCAGCCTGGGTGACAGCGCCCTGTATGAAGCAGCACGCAAGGACGAGCTGCGCGACTTGCTGGCCCAGCAGGCCAAGCTCAAGGTTCGCGAAGCTGAACTGGAAGAAGCCTGGATGGCCGCCCTCGAGCAGCTGGAGACCATGCAGGCGGAGCTGGAGGCGTTGTCTTGATAACGTCGTTGCAGCTTCCGGTACCGCCGGAGTGGATTGCGCCGTTCTGGATGGGCCTGCAGATACTCCTGATCCTGTGCGCTGCGTTCGTGCTGCAGCGCCTGGTGGGGCGCGGCCTCAAGCGCCTGGGCGAGCGTTATCCGTTGCCACCGGAGCTGATGGTGCCGGTGCGCGGCGGCTTGCGCTGGCTGATCATGGGCAGTGCACTGGTGTTCGTGCTGGAGCGCCTTGGGGTTTCTGCCACGGTGCTGTGGACGGCCCTGTCGGGCTTTGTGGCCGTGGCAGCGGTGGCGTTCTTCGCCATGTGGAGTGTGCTGTCCAACCTGCTGTGTGCGGTGCTGATCTTCACCGTCGGGCCGTTTCGCATCGGGGACGTGGTGGAGCTGGTCGAAACCATCGACAAGCCCGGCGTCAAAGGGCGGGTAGTGGCCATCAACCTGCTGTTCACCACCCTCACCGAAATGCCTGAAGCGGGTGGGGCGACGGTGCAGGTGCCGAACAGCCAGTTCTTCCAGAAATCGGTCAGGCGTTGGCGCGGTACAGACGTTGTGCCTTTGGTAGGCGACGACAAAACCACGGGTAAATGATCGCGATCTGAAAAAAATCGTGGTTATTTTTTCACCAGCACACTAGCTTAGAGCTTTGTAACAAGTTCGGTCCGAGGTGTGCGATGTCGTTGGAAACGTGGTTGGCCTTTTTTGCCGCTTGCTGGGTGATCAGCCTCTCACCGGGCGCCGGGGCGATTGCTTCGATGTCCTGTGGCCTGCAGTACGGTTTCTGGCGCGGTTACTGGAACGCCTTGGGCCTGCAACTGGGCCTGGTGCTGCAGATTGCGATCATTGCTGCCGGTGTCGGCGCCATCCTGGCGGCCTCGGCGACCGCGTTCCAGCTGATCAAATGGTTCGGTGTTGCCTACCTGGTGTACCTGGCCGTGAAGCAATGGCGTGCGCTGCCTTCGGATCTTAGCGATGAGTCAGCGGTACGGCCGATTGGCAAGCCGCTGAGCCTGGTGTTTCGTGGCTTTCTGGTCAATGTCAGCAACCCCAAAGCACTGGTTTTCATGCTGGCGGTGCTGCCACAGTTCATCAACCCCCATGCACCGCTGCTGCCTCAGTACCTGATCATCACCGCGACCATGATCACCGTCGACCTGCTGGTGATGGCCGGGTATACCGGCCTGGCTGCACGGGTATTGCGTTTGCTGCGCACGCCCAAGCAACAGCGGCGGATGAACCGGACCTTTGCCGGTTTGTTCCTCGGCGCAGCCACCTTGCTCGCCACCATCCGCCGAGCTCCCGTCTGAATCCCGGTAGGAGCGGGCTTGCCCCGCGATAGCGGTGTGTCAGTCATACCGCTTCGCGGGGCAAACCCGCTCCTACAGGTGAAATTGTCACTAAATTTTACTTAGATTGACCGGCACACCTTGAGCGATCGCCAATGGAAGTGAACAATGCAATTCCTCGCATTGTTATTTGAGATTGGCTCATGATTCCCCGTTCCCGCTTGCTCGCCTGGCTGTTATGGCCGGTGTTGGCGCTGTGCAGTTCTGTGCTGCTGGCCGACACCGTGGACGACGCTGCCAAGGCTTTGCATTTGCTCGATTACATCGGCGCCGATTACCCGGCCACGGTCGAGGCTGGCAAGGTGGTGGATGACGGTGAATACCGCGAGCAGTTGGAGTTCACTGAGGTGCTGCAAGGCCTGGTCAGTGGCTTGCCCGCGCGCCCCGAGCGCCAGTCCCTGGAGCAGGGTGTGGCGAGCCTGCGTCAGGCGATCGATCAGCGTCATGACGGCGCTGGCGTTGCGCGTCAGGCCCGGCAGCTTGGCGCACAACTGGCGGTCGCCTACGAAGTCAGCCAAGCACCGATCATCACCCCGGACCCTACCCGTGGTGCACCACTGTATGCCCAGCACTGTTCGGTATGCCATGGCGATACCGGTGCCGGCGATGGCCCGGCGGGTGTAGGCCTGGAGCCACCACCGGCCAACCTGCGCAGCAGCGAGCGCCTCGCGCGGTTGAGCCTGTATGACCTCTACAACACCCTCGGGCAAGGCATCGAAGGCACCGACATGCCTTCCTTTGCCGACCAGCTGGACGAGCGTCAGCGTTGGGACCTGGCCACCTATATCGCCAGTTTCACCGCCGACCCGGCCAAGGCCAGCGGCGAGATCCGCTACAACCTTGCTGATCTGGCACGCCAGACCCCGTTGGAGATTGAAGCGTCGCAAGGCCTGGACGCAGCGGCAGTGTTTCGCGCCCAGCGCGCGCAGCCACCGCAGGTGCAGCGTGGCCCGGCGCAGTTGCTGGACTATACCGCCGACACCCTGGACAAGAGCCTGGCGGCCTATCAGAGCGGCGATCATGAACAGGCCTACGACCTCTCGGTAGCGGCGTACCTGGAGGGCTTCGAGTTGGTCGAGAGCTCCCTGGACAACGTCGACGCCAATGTACGCAAGGACACCGAAAAATCACTGATGGCTTACCGTCAGTCGCTGCAAGATGGCCTGCCCATCGAGCAGGTCAGTCAGCGTTTGCAGGCGGCCAAGGCCAAGCTCAAGGAGGCTGCCGGACTGTTGGGCGGCGACAGCCTGAGCTGGTCGTTGAGCTACATCTCAGGCTTGCTGATTCTGCTGCGCGAGGGCCTGGAAGCGATCCTCGTGCTGGCGGCGATTCTCGCCTTCCTGCGCAACACCGGCCAACAGTCGGCGGTACGCAGCGTCAACATTGGTTGGCTGCTGGCGTTGCTCGCCGGGTTTGGCACCTGGGCCCTGGCGGCCTATGTGATCGACGTTGGCGGTGCGCAGCGTGAACTGCTCGAAGGCTGTACGGCGTTGTTCGCCAGCGTCATGGTGCTGTGGCTGGGGGTGTGGATGCACGACCGTCGGCATGCCGCGGCCTGGCAGAACTACATCAAAAGCAGCCTGGTCAGTGGCGGCGGGCGGTTCGGCTTTGCCTTGCTGGCGTTCTTCTCGGTTTACCGCGAACTGTTCGAAGTGATTCTGTTCTACGAAACCCTGTGGCTGCAGGCAGGGCCTGCCGGGCATCAGGCGGTTCTGGCGGGTGGCGCCACCGCCTTGGTGCTGCTGGTGGGGCTGGCGTGGATCATTCTGCGCGGCTCGGCCAAGCTGCCGCTGGCGCTGTTCTTCAGCATCAACGCCGCCTTGCTCTGCGCCTTGTCGGTGGTGTTTGCCGGGCATGGGGTCAAAGCATTGCAGGAGGCGGGGGTGTTCGGCACGCGTCCGGTGGCCTTCTTTGACTTCGACTGGCTGGGTATCCACGCTGACGCCTACTCGCTGGCGGCGCAAGCCGTTGCCTTGCTGGCTATCGTGATTCTCTACGGGCGCAGCCGTCTGGCTGAGAAGCGACGCGTTTCAGCAGGCTGATTTGAAGCGCAGCGGGCGAGCGGGGATACTGTTCGCCCGTTTTTGTTGGAAGTGTTGTCATGCGTGTCTGGATTGATGCCGATGCCTGCCCCAAGGCGGCCAAGGATCAGGTCGTCAAATTTGCCCTGAAACGCCAGCTGGAAGTGGTGCTGGTCGCCGGGCAGAGCCAGATCAAGCCGGCCTTTGCTTGCGTCAAGCTGATCGTGGTGCCGAGCGGCCCTGATGCTGCGGACGATTACCTGGTCGAGCATGCCGTGCCGGGTGAACTGGTGATCTGCAGCGATGTGCCGCTGGCCGACCGGCTGGTGAAAAAAGGTGTGGCTTGCCTTGACCCGCGTGGCCGCGAGTTCGATGAGCGCAACATGGGCGAGCGTCTGGCGGTGCGCAATCTGTTCACTGACCTGCGCGAGCAGGGGCAGGTCGGGGGTGGCCAGGCGCCTTATGGCGATCGTGAGAAGCAGGCGTTTGCCAATTCCCTGGACCGGATTCTTACGCGTCTGGCACGTCAGTAGTCAGGTTGATCGCGGGGCAAGCCCGCTCCCACAGGATTTGCTGTGGGAGCGGGCTTGCCCCGCGATGCGTTTCAGTCTTTCTCGTGAGTCAACTCGAGCACCCGGTCTACCAGCTTGTTGATGCCACCAGCCGCTTCGAAGATCGACTGTGCCAGCATGTACGCCGGGGTGCTGACCAGTTTGCGCTGGGTGTCTTCGACAATGTCGTGGACATCGCATTCTTCGTGGGTGCCGCCCATCTTGACGATGGCGGCGCTGGTGTCGGCGTCGTTGCCGATGGTGCAGACCACGCCGGGACCGTAGATTTTTGCCGCCAGGGCAGGGGAGATGCAGATCAGGCCAACCGGCTTGCCAGCCTCGGCGAAGGCTTCTGCCAGGGCGAGCACGTCTGGGTTGACGGTGCAGCCCGTGCCTTCAACGGCAAAGTTGGACAGGTTTTTCGCCGCGCCAAAGCCACCCGGTACGATCAAGGCATCAAAGTCTTTGGCGTCAGCTTCGCGCAGGTCTTTGACGTTGCCGCGGGCGATGCGCGCCGACTCCACCAGAACGTTACGCGTTTCCGGCATTTCTTCGCCGGTCAGGTGGTTTACCACATGCATCTGCGCAATGTTGGGGGCAAAGCACTGCACCTCGGCGCCACGTTGGTCCAGGCGCAGCAGGGTGATGACGCTTTCGTGGATTTCGGCGCCGTCAAAGACACCACAGCCGGAAAGAATCACTGCAACTTTTTTCTTGGTCATGCTCACTACTCCCGAGTCGAGGCACTCAATGTCTCCTAAAACAGCAGATGCTGCCAGAGGTGCCAGCGTTCATTGCTCTGAGTGTGGCCGAATCCGGCGCTGAGCGCCGCTTATGACTTGTCGCTGCCTTGGTCAGGGTCGTGCTGACTGGCCTGTTTCTGCAACGCCGCGGCTTCTTTGCGTGCCACGCGCGCGGCCTTGAAGCGGCGGCGCAGCCACAGGCAGCCACCGAAGGCCAGCAAGCCGCCGAGCACCCACAACTCGTACTTTTTCACGTTGCCCAGCATGCCTTCGAGAATTGCCCCGAAGTGATAGGCCGCAGCGCCCAGTGCCAGGGCCCAAACCGCTGCACCAATACCGTTGAGCAGCAAATAGCGACGTGGCGGGTAGCCGGACAGGCCAATAGCTACCGGCATGACGGTGCGCAGGCCATAGACGAAACGAAAACTCAGGACCCAGATGTCCGGATGGCGACGGATGTGCTCCAACGCACGGTCACCCATCAGTTGCCAGCGCGGTTTGCGTGCCAGCAATTTGCGCCCGTGCTTGCGCCCCATGAAGTACCACAGCTGGTCGCCAGCGTAGCTGCCGAAGAAGGCCACCAGGACCACCAGGTTGATATCCATGTATCCGCGGAACGCAAGGAAGCCTGCGAGAACCAGAATGGTCTCACCTTCGAAAAAGGTGCCGAGAAAAAGGGCAAAGTAACCAAAATCCTGCAGGAATTCTTGGAGCATTTTCTGGGTGCTGGCGAAATGAACGCGCAGCCTAACCCTTCGTGGCCGTTGGGGAAAGTATCCAAATGTGTCTCGACGTTAACATTTCCTACAAGGACAATGACTGCGCCCTTAAGTCGCAGGGTTGTCCCAGGCCGTCATACAAGCGTCATAATGGCCGCTTATAACTGTCGCGCTCGCCCGCCTGTGCGGGCTCAGGAGTCTGCCGTGAGCTTTACCCCCGCTAACCGTTTGTTTCCTGCCACTCGTCTGCGTCGCAACCGTCGTGACGATTTTTCCCGTCGCTTGGTGCGCGAAAACGTACTGACTGTCGATGACCTGATCCTGCCGGTGTTCGTGCTCGATGGCGAGAACCGCCGCGAAGAAGTAGCGTCGATGCCGGGTGTAGAGCGTCTGAGTATCGATTTGCTACTGGAAGCTGCGCAGGAGTGGGTGAAGTTGGGCATTCCAGCCCTGGCACTGTTCCCGGTGACGCCTACCGAGAAAAAATCCCTCGATGGCGCTGAAGCCTGGAACCCGCAGGGCATTGCCCAGCGTGCTACCCGCGCGCTGCGCGAGCGTTTCCCGGAGCTGGGCGTCATCACCGACGTTGCCCTGGACCCGTTCACCACCCACGGTCAGGACGGCATTCTCGACGAAGAAGGCTACGTCCAGAACGACATCACCGTTGATGCCCTGGTGCGTCAGGCGTTGTCCCATGCCGAGGCGGGCGCTCAGGTGGTTGCGCCGTCGGACATGATGGACGGTCGCATCCAGGCGATTCGTGAAGCACTGGAGCTGGCCGGTCACGTAAACGTGCGTATCATGGCGTATTCGGCCAAGTACGCCAGTGCCTACTACGGTCCATTCCGTGATGCCGTCGGCTCGGCCCTGAACCTGGGCAAGGCCAACAAGGCCTCTTACCAGATGGACCCGGCCAACAGCCACGAAGCGCTGCATGAAGTGGCTGCGGACCTGGCCGAAGGCGCCGATATGGTGATGGTCAAACCAGGCATGCCGTACCTGGACATCCTTTATCGGGTCAAGGATGAATTCAAGGTCCCGACCTTTGTCTATCAAGTCAGTGGCGAGTACGCCATGCACATGGCCGCGATTCAGAACGGCTGGCTCAGTGAGGGAGTGATCCTTGAATCCCTCACGGCCTTCAAACGGGCAGGAGCTGATGGCATCCTGACCTATTTCGCTGTTCGCGCTGCTCAATTGATGAGAGGGCAGTAACGCCCTTCAGGAACGCCAGATGAATAACGAAGTACTCAGTGATGTCGCTATGAAACAAGCCCAGCCCGTGCCAGAGCAGATGCTTGAGACACCGCCGGAGCCTGCGGCAGTGCCTGAGCCTGTGGCCGAGGTCGAGGTCGAGGCGCCGGCACCCGCGCCTGCGCCGTCTCCGGCAGCGGCAGCGCCGGCCGTGGCGATCCCCGGTCTGGATGACAGCAGCCTGTACATTCACCGCGAGTTGTCCCAGTTGCAGTTCAACATCCGTGTGCTCGAACAGGCACTGGATGAGAGCTACCCACTGCTGGAGCGGTTGAAGTTCCTGCTGATCTTCTCCAGTAACCTGGATGAGTTCTTCGAAATTCGTGTGGCGGGCCTGAAAAAGCAAATCACCTTTGCCCGTGAGCAGGCCGGTGCTGACGGCCTGCAGCCGCACCAGGCATTGGCGCGCATCAGTGAGGTGGTCCACAGCGAAGTCGATCGCCAGTACGCGATCCTCAACGATGTGTTGCTGCCAGAGCTGGAAAAACACCAGATTCGCTTTATCCGCCGCCGCCACTGGAACACCAAGCTGAAAACCTGGGTGCGGCGTTTCTTCCGCGACGAGATCGCGCCAATCATCACCCCGATTGGTCTGGACCCGACGCACCCGTTCCCGTTGCTGGTGAACAAGAGCCTGAACTTCATTGTCGAGCTCGAAGGCGTCGATGCCTTCGGTCGCGACTCGGGCCTGGCGATCATTCCGGCACCGCGCCTGTTGCCGCGGGTGATCAAGGTTCCGGAAGATGTCGGCGGCCCGGGCGACAACTACGTGTTCCTCTCGTCGATGATCCACGCTCACGCTGACGATCTGTTCCAGGGCATGAAGGTCAAGGGCTGCTATCAGTTCCGTCTGACCCGAAACGCCGACCTGGCACTGGATTCCGAAGATGTCGAAGACCTTGCCCGCGCCCTGCGTGGCGAGCTGTTCTCGCGTCGTTATGGTGATGCGGTGCGCCTGGAAGTGGCCGACACCTGTCCGAAACACCTTTCCGATTACCTGCTCAAGCAGTTCAGCTTGAGCGAGAGTGAGCTGTATCAGGTCAACGGCCCGGTCAACCTGACCCGACTGTTCAGCATCACCGGCCTCGACAGCCACCCGGAGTTGCAATACACCCCGTTCACGCCAGCGATTCCCAAGCTGTTGCAGAACGCCGAGAACATTTTCAGTGTGGTCGGCAAGCAGGACATCCTGCTCATGCACCCCTTCGAGTCGTTCACGCCGGTGGTCGATCTGCTGCGCCAGGCCGCCAAAGATCCGCATGTATTGGCGGTGCGCCAGACCCTGTACCGCAGCGGAGCCAACTCGGAGATTGTCGACGCACTGGTCGATGCCGCACGTAACGGCAAGGAGGTCACTGCGGTGATCGAATTGCGCGCGCGTTTCGACGAAGAGTCCAACCTGCAGATGGCCAGCCGTCTGCAAGCCGCCGGTGCGGTGGTGATCTATGGTGTGGTCGGTTTCAAGACCCACGCCAAAATGATGCTGATCCTGCGTCGCGAAGCAGGCGAGATCGTGCGCTATGCCCACCTGGGTACCGGTAACTACCACGCAGGTAACGCGCGCCTGTACACCGACTACAGCCTGCTGACGTCGGACGATGCCTTGTGCGAAGACGTCGGCAAGTTGTTCAGCCAGCTGATCGGCATGGGTAAGACGCTGCGCATGAAGAAGCTGCTGCATGCGCCGTTCACCCTGAAAAAGGGCATGCTCGACATGATTGCGCGTGAAACCCAGTTTGCCCTGGACGGCAAACCTGCGCACATCATCGCCAAGTTCAACTCGCTGACCGATCCGAAGATCATCCGCGCCTTGTACAAAGCCAGTCAGTCAGGGGTACGTATCGATCTGGTGGTGCGCGGCATGTGCTGCCTGCGGCCGGGGATTGCCGGGGTGTCGCATAACATTCAGGTGCGTTCGATCATCGGTCGCTTCCTGGAGCACACCCGGGTGTTCTACTTCCTCAACGGCGGTGAAGAGCAGATGTTCCTCTCCAGTGCCGACTGGATGGAGCGCAACCTCGACAAGCGAGTCGAGACCTGCTTCCCGGTCGAGGGCAAGAAGCTGATCTTGCGGGTGAAAAAGGAGTTGGAAGGGTACCTGACCGACAACACCCACGCCTGGATCCTGCAGCCCGACGGCCGCTACGTGCGCAGCACGCCGACCGGCAACCAGAACCCGCGCAGTGCCCAGGCCGCTCTGCTCGAGCGCCTGAGCAACCCGGTCCTCAGCGTACGCTGAGGACGAAGCCGACCCGGGTCAGCCACTCGGCCTCCAGGCCGAAGTCGGCCTGGGTCAGCTGATTCTGCTCCAGCCAGCCTGCCGGGAATTCCACATCCAGACTGTCGCCCGCCGCGTGCAGGGTGACGGTCGGCATTTGCTGGGTGCCACGGATATGGTGGAACAGGATCGCAAAGCGCAGCAGCACGCACAGGCGGATCAGCTTGGTGCCGTCTTCGCCGAACTCGGCGAACTTATCCTTGGGAATGTTGCGGCGATGACCGCGTACCAGCAGCGCTAGCATTTGCTGGTCTTCGCGGGAGAATCCGGCCAGGTCCGAGTGCTCGATCAGGTAGGCGCCGTGTTTGTGATAGTGATAGTGGGCGATGTCCAGGCCCACTTCATGCACCTTGGCCGCCCAGCCAAGCAGCTCGCGCCAGATACCGTCTTCCAGGTCCCAGGCCTTGGCCACCTGGTCAAAGGCATGCAGGGCTTTGCGTTCAACCCGGGCAGCCTGGCCCTGGTCAACGTGATAGCGCTCCATCAGCGAGGTCAGGGTGCGTTCACGCACGTCTTCGTGGTGATGGCGGCCGAGCAGGTCGAACAGTACGCCTTCACGCAGCGCGCCGTCGCAGTGATCCATGCGCTGCAGCTCAAGGGCGTCGAAAATCGCTTCGAGAATCGCCAGGCCCGCCGGGAAGATCGCACGGCGGTCGGGTTTGACGCCGTCGAAGTCGATCTTGTCGGTTTCACCCAGCTTGAACAGTTTGCGCTTGAGCCAGGCCAGGCCCTCGGCATTGACTTCACCGTTGCCCATGCCGCCAGACTTGAGCGCCGCGCCAATGGCGCGAATGGTCCCGGAGGAGCCGATCGCTTCGTCCCAGGTCAGGCGGTGCAGGGCATTTTCGATACTCATCAGCTCAAGGCGCGCAGCGGTGTAGGCCTGTGCGTAGCGCGCCGGGGTGATTTTTCCGTCGCGGAAGTAGCGCTGCGTATAGCTGACGCAGCCCATCTGCAGGCTCTCACGCAGCAACGGTTCGAAACGCTGGCCAATAATGAACTCGGTACTGCCGCCGCCAATGTCGGCTACCAGGCGTTTGCCCGGGGTGTCGGCCAGGGTGTGGGAGACGCCCAGGTAAATCAGGCGGGCTTCCTCACGGCCAGAAATCACTTCTACCGGGTGACCGAGAATTTCTTCGGCGCGGCGGATGAACTCGCCACGGTTGCGGGCTTCGCGCAGGGCGTTGGTGCCGACAATGCGCACGGCGCCGTCAGGCATGCCATTGATCAGTTGCGCGAAGCGCTTGAGGCAATCCAGGCCGCGTTGCATCGACTCTTCGTTGAGCAGACGCTCTTCGGTGATACCGGCGGCCAGCTGAACCTTTTCACCAAGCCGCTCAAGGATGCGGATTTCGGTATGGTGGGCCTTGGCCACAACCATATGGAAACTGTTGGAGCCCAGGTCGATGGCAGCGATCAAGGACAGATTCTTGGCTGTGGTTTGCGGCATGGTCATGGCTTCTCGGTCGATAACCCGGCAATCCTGCCACGATCCAGAGCTGACGCCAACGCGCAGCGTATCAAGGCTTGATGTGGGGCAGGTTGATTGAGGAAATATGACTTTCCCGTGACGGCGATGATATGCGCGGTCATGGATAACTATAGTTACACTCAATCGTCCGCGGCTTCCTGTCCGTCGCAGGTGCGGCTATGATGGGCCACGTTTTTTTGCTTACGACCTTGGAGACTTCCATGAGCAGCGATCTTATCAAACACGTCACCGACGCCACCTTCGAAGCCGAAGTACTGAAAGCTGAAGGCCCGGTGCTGGTCGACTACTGGGCTGAATGGTGCGGCCCTTGCAAAATGATCGCGCCAGTACTGGACGACATCGCCGCTACCTACCAGGGCAAACTGACCGTCGCCAAGCTGAACATCGACGACAACCAGGAAACCCCGGCCAAGCACGGCGTGCGTGGCATCCCGACGCTGATGCTGTTCAAGAACGGCAACGTCGAGGCCACCAAGGTCGGCGCACTGTCCAAGTCTCAGCTGGCAGCCTTCCTGGACGCCAATATCTGAGTGAAAAAAGCCCCGCATTCGCCGGGGCTTTTCTTTATCTGGTGACTAGACGCCAGAAAATGCAGGTGTTACATTCGGCCTCGCACTGTTTTTTCGGTGCCCTCTGCACGCCGTCGCCGACGCATCCCTAATTCGAATCAGTACGCGATCCTGTCGCCATCTCTGCGGCGCGGCTTCATTAAGCCAGAAGCTTAATTCTCCCTTCTTACATGATTACGTCACTCCCCTTATGAACCTGACTGAACTCAAGCAAAAGCCGATTACCGATCTGCTCGAAATGGCCGAACAGATGGGCATAGAAAATATGGCCCGTTCGCGCAAGCAAGATGTGATTTTCTCCCTGTTGAAAAAGCATGCGAAAAGCGGCGAGGAAATCTCCGGTGACGGCGTGCTGGAGATTCTCCAGGACGGCTTCGGCTTCCTGCGCTCGGCTGATGCCTCTTACCTGGCCGGCCCGGACGACATCTACGTCTCGCCAAGCCAGATCCGTCGCTTCAACCTGCGTACCGGCGACACCATCGTCGGCAAAATTCGCCCGCCAAAAGAAGGCGAGCGTTACTTCGCCCTGCTGAAAGTCGACACCATCAACTTCGACCGGCCGGAAAACGCGAAGAACAAGATTCTGTTCGAAAACCTGACGCCGCTGTTCCCTAACGAGCGCCTGAAGATGGAAGCCGGTAACGGTTCCACCGAAGACCTCACCGGCCGGGTTATCGACCTCTGCGCCCCGATTGGTAAAGGTCAGCGTGGTCTGATCGTTGCACCGCCAAAAGCGGGCAAGACCATCATGCTGCAGAACATCGCGGCCAACATCACCCGTAACAATCCCGAGTGCCACCTGATCGTTCTGCTGATCGACGAGCGCCCGGAAGAAGTAACCGAAATGCAGCGCACCGTGCGCGGCGAAGTGGTTGCCTCGACCTTCGACGAGCCGCCAACCCGCCACGTGCAGGTTGCGGAAATGGTCATCGAGAAGGCCAAGCGCCTGGTTGAGCACAAGAAAGACGTGGTCATCCTGCTCGACTCGATCACCCGTCTGGCGCGTGCCTACAACACCGTGATCCCAAGCTCCGGCAAGGTGCTGACCGGTGGTGTCGATGCTCACGCCCTGGAGAAGCCAAAGCGCTTCTTCGGTGCTGCGCGTAACATCGAAGAAGGCGGCTCGCTGACCATCATCGCCACCGCGCTGGTTGAAACCGGCTCGAAGATGGACGAAGTGATCTACGAAGAGTTCAAGGGCACCGGCAACATGGAACTGCCGCTGGACCGCAAGATCGCCGAGAAGCGTGTATTCCCGGCCATCAACATCAACCGTTCCGGTACCCGTCGCGAAGAGCTGCTGACCGCCGACGACGAGCTGCAGCGCATGTGGATTCTGCGCAAGCTGCTGCACCCGATGGACGAAGTGGCCGCCATCGAGTTCCTGGTCGACAAGCTCAAGCAGACTAAGACCAACGATGAGTTCTTCTTGTCGATGAAGCGCAAGTAAGGTCTTTTTCAGACCGATTGGGGCTGCTGTGCAGCCCATCGCGGTGCAAGACCGCTCCTACGGTGGGAGCGGTCTTGCACCGCGATGGGTCGCGCAGCGGCCCCAAATCATTTTTGCCATCTGTGATTTGGCTATTGCGGCCCGTTAAGCGATACACTTTGCACCCCGACCGGTAGGGCGAATACGAGGCTTTTGCATGCAGTATCGCGATTTGCGCGACTTTATCCGAGGCCTGGAGCAGCGCGGCGAACTCAAGCGCATCCAGGTTCCGATCTCTCCAGTTCTGGAAATGACCGAAGTCTGCGACCGCACCCTGCGCGCCAAAGGCCCGGCGCTGCTGTTCGAAAAGCCTACGGGCTTCGACATTCCAGTACTCGGCAACCTGTTTGGTACCCCGGAGCGGGTGGCCATGGGCATGGGTGCCGAGTCGGTCAACGAGCTGCGTGAGATTGGCAAGTTGCTGGCCTTCCTCAAGGAGCCTGAGCCGCCCAAGGGCCTCAAGGATGCCTGGTCGAAGCTGCCGATCTTCAAGAAGGTCGTGTCGATGGCGCCGAAAGTGGTCAAGGATGCCGCCTGTCACGAAGTGATCATTGAAGGCGACGACGTCGACCTCGGCATGCTGCCTGTGCAGCACTGCTGGCCGGGAGACGTGGCGCCGCTGATCACCTGGGGCCTGACCGTCACCCGTGGGCCGAACAAAGAACGCCAGAACCTGGGGATCTACCGTCAGCAGGTGATTGGCCGCAACAAGGTCATCATGCGCTGGCTCAGCCACCGTGGCGGCGCGCTCGACTATCGCGAGTGGTGCGAGAAGCATCCGGGTCAACCGTTCCCGGTTTCCGTTGCCCTGGGCGCAGACCCGGCGACCATTCTCGGGGCTGTTACCCCGGTGCCTGACACCCTGTCCGAATACGCCTTTGCCGGCCTGCTGCGTGGCAACCGTACTGAACTGGTCAAATGCCGCGGCAATGACCTGCAGGTACCGGCCACTGCCGAGATCATTCTGGAAGGGGTGATCCATCCGGGCGAGATGGCCCCGGAAGGCCCTTACGGCGACCACACCGGCTACTACAACGAAGTCGACAGCTTCCCGGTGTTCACCGTTGAGCGCATCACCCACCGGCAAAAGCCGATCTACCACAGCACCTACACCGGGCGGCCGCCTGATGAGCCGGCAATTCTCGGTGTCGCACTCAATGAAGTGTTTGTACCGATTCTGCAGAAGCAGTTCCCGGAAATCACTGACTTCTACTTGCCGCCTGAGGGCTGCTCCTACCGCATGGCGGTAGTGACGATGAAGAAGCAGTACCCGGGGCACGCCAAGCGGGTCATGCTGGGTGTCTGGTCGTTTTTGCGACAGTTCATGTACACCAAGTTCGTTATTGTCACCGATGACGACATCAATGCCCGGGACTGGAACGATGTAATCTGGGCCATCACCACGCGCATGGACCCCAAGCGCGATACGGTAATGATCGACAACACCCCGATCGACTACCTGGACTTTGCTTCGCCGATTTCCGGCCTGGGCTCGAAAATGGGCCTGGACGCGACGAACAAGTGGCCGGGCGAAACCACCCGCGAATGGGGACGTGTCATCGTCAAGGATGAAGCAGTCACCCGGCGGATCGATGAGCTGTGGAACCAGTTGGGAATAGACTAAATGCAGGTGACCTTGCAGCCGTCCGGGGCAGTGTTGGTGCTCAACCCCGGCGAAAGGATTCTGGATGGAGCGCGGCGGCTTGGTTACGACTGCCCGCAGAGCTGTCGCAATGGCAACTGCCATGTCTGCGCAGCCTTGCTGGTGGAAGGACGGGTGCGTCAGGAAGGGCAGGAGCGTGATCATGGCGAACTGTTTACCTGCATCGCCGAACCGCTGGAGGATTGTGTCTTGTTGTGGGATGGCGTGCTCGCGTTAGGCGAGTTGCCGGTACGGACACTGGCTTGTCAGTTGAGCGAGTGCGTTGAGGTCGGTGGCGACGTCTGGCGCGTACGCCTGCGCGCACCTGCCGGCAAACCGCCGCGTTACCATGCCGGGCAGTACCTGATGATCGAGCGCGAAAGTGGCGACAAGGCAGCGTTCTCGCTGGCCTCGGCACCCCACAGCGGACGCGACCTCGAACTGCATGTGCTGGCCCGCGAGAACAGCGCGGTGGAGTTGATTGCGCAATTGCAGCGCAACGGCATGGCGCGGCTGGAGATGCCGTTTGGTGATACGCACCTGGCAGAACTGCCCGATGGCCCTCTGGTACTGATTGCTGCAGGTACCGGCATGGCGCAAATGCACAGCCTGCTGGAACACTGCCGCGCCCAAGGCTTCAAACACCCGGTGCACCTCTACTGGGGTGTGCGCCTTCCGGAAGACTTCTACCAGATTGAACATTGGGATGAGTGGGAGCGCTTGCCTAACCTGTTCCTGCACAAGGTGGTCAGTGATCTGTGTGGCTGGGAGGGCCGTTGCGGCATGTTGCACGAAGCCGTCTGCGAAGACCTGAGCGATCTGGCCGGGGTGCATGTATATGCCAGCGGTTCACCCAATATGATCTATGCCACCCTCGATGCACTGGTTGAGGCGGGAATGGATGCGCACCAGATGCGCGCCGATGTATTCGCTTATGCCCCTCGCGGTTGAGTGAAGGAATAAGGCACGCTGCAATAGCGTGCCGGCTTTAATAGCCGTTGTTGTTTGTGGGCCGCACAACACA
Organism: Pseudomonas sp. NUPR-002; assembly: GCF_056322725.1. Lineage (NCBI taxonomy): Bacteria > Pseudomonadati > Pseudomonadota > Gammaproteobacteria > Pseudomonadales > Pseudomonadaceae > Pseudomonas > Pseudomonas sp. NUPR-002. Next base: position 6,036,195 of record NZ_CM150476.1, on the reverse strand, counting down.
ATTATTATTGCCAGCAGCGTAAATAACTTTCGCTACACTTGAAATAACGCCCGGTTGTTCGCTCAAAGCCCTTTGTAGAGCGCTTCCTTGGGCGGGGTGAGGCTTGTATTCGAGCAGCGATCTGCCGTACGGTAAGTACGCGGATGTTGTATTGGTTTACAGTGACTCACTTCAGTAGTTCACGAGGAATTCTGGCGGCAGCTATGTCGGCGATTGAAACTGCATCCTTTAATGTGGCCTATCCTCCGTTGCTCGATTTCGGACAACAACTGTCTCTTGAGCAACTTAAACTTTCGGTACAGCACACCATGGCCCGGCATCAGGGTGGCCCGGTGTGGTTGTTTGCTTACGGTTCATTGATCTGGCGCCCGGAATGTAATGCCGCTGAACGGCGGCGGGCCAAGGTGCATGGCTATCATCGAGGGCTTTACCTCTGGTCGCATGAGCACCGCGGCACGCCGGAGTGTCCTGGTCTGGTATTCGGCCTGGATCGCGGGGGTTCGTGTGGCGGCTTTGCCTATCGTCTGCCGGACGAATGCCTGGAAGATTCCCTGTTGGCCCTGTGGCAGCGCGAGATGCCCTATCCGGCGTATCGGCCGCACTGGCTCAGCTGCCGTCTGGAGGATGGCAGCAAGGTTCAGGCCCTGGGCTTTGTGCTGGAACGGCACCTGCCGTGCTATGCCGGCAATGTACCTGACGACTTGCTCAGTCAGATCTTCGCTACGGCCAAGGGGCGTTACGGCAGCACCCGTGACTACGTCGAGCAGACCCTCAATGCCCTGCGCAGCCATGCCATGCCTGATCGCAATCTGGAAGCCCGCTTTCACGCGGTGTGCGGGGCACCTTGCATTCGCGGGTAAACCCGTTCCCACAGATGGCCTGTAGGAGCGGGCTTGCCCCGCGATAGCAATCTGTCAGACACATCGTATCGCGGGGTAAACCCGCTCCTACAGGCAATAATGAGAATTGTTATTTTGTGGGCGGAACTTGCACGCTACCATAGCGCCTTGAATCTGACGGGACGCAAAAGGATCAAGGATGAAGTGGTTAGCAGTACTGTTGTGCCTGTGCGCGAGCATTGCCCAGGCCGATGTCAATATCGAGTTCGTTGAGAAAGTCATTCCGGTCTACCCCGCCGAGCTGCGCAAGGCAGCCATCACCGGTTCCGTTAAAGTCGGTTTTAACGTGCTGGCCAACGGCTCGGTCGCTGATGTGAAGGTGATTCAGAGCAGCGACCCGGCATTTGCCGATGCTGCACTGGATGCCGTCAAACAGTGGCGTTTCAAGCCCTGGACGGTATCCAAGGAAAACCCCGCATCGATCGAAGTACGCAATGAGCTGCGCTTTCGCCTCAACGACAAGGATGAGTGGCGGCAGATCTATGAGCGCGCCGGGCTGGTGCTGATGACCTGCAAACAGTTCAACGACGAAGTGGCGCTGTACCGCAAGGACGACCCGAAGCGATCGCTTGCCGAGATGGACACCACGCTGTTGTCGATCCGCATGATTTCGCACTACAACGTCGACGGCGCCACCAGTTACAAGGAGTCAGTTGCCACTGGGGACGCCTTCAGAAAGGCACTGCCGAAAATTGCCAAGCAGTGCCAGGCCTTTCCGGGCGTAGACTTCGTCGATCTGTGGCCGGCCTACTTGCGTGATCGCCTGGTGCCTACGCGCTAAAGCGCTCAGCGCATCGTCACCACCAGCTTACCCACGGCGTTGCGCTGCCCCAACTGGTCGATGGCCGCTCCGGCCTCGGCCAGTGGATACGTGCGCGACACCAGCGGTTTGAGCTTGCCCTCGGCGTACCAACTGAACAGCTGCTGGAAGTTCGCCGCGTTGTCGGCCGGTTGACGCTGCGCGAACGCGCCCCAGAACACCCCGAGTACCGCCGCACCCTTGAGCAGTGCCAGGTTCACCGGCAGCTCGGGGATGCGTCCACTGGCGAAACCCACCACCAGCAGGCGGCCATTCCAGGCGATAGCGCGTACGGCCTGGTCGAACAGGTCGCCGCCCACCGGGTCGTAGATCACATCGGCACCGTTGCCGCCGGTCAGGCGCTTGATCTCGTCTTTGAGGCTGTGCTCGCTGTAGTTGATCAGCTCATCGGCACCGGCGGCCTTGGCCACGGCGAGCTTCTCGGCGCTGCTGGCGGCAGCAATCACCCGTGCGCCCATGGCCTTGCCGATTTCTACCGCGGCCAGCCCGACACCACCGGACGCGCCGAGCACCAACAGGGTTTCACCGGCCTTGAGCTGGCCACGTTGCTGCAGAGCATGCATTGACGTGCCGTAGGTCATGCAAAAGGCCGCGGCGTGGGTGAAGTCCATGTGCTCGGGGATCGGCAGCACGTTGTAGGCAGGTACCGCCACCTGCTCGGCAAAACTGCCCCAGCCCGTCAGGCCCATGACCCGGTCTCCGACCTTGAGCGTGGTGACCTTTTCACCGACGGCCCGGACAATGCCTGCAGCTTCGCCACCGGGCGAAAAGGGCAGTGGTGGCTGGAACTGGTACTTGCCCTCGATGATCAGGGTGTCGGGAAAATTGACCCCGGCTGCGTGTACTTCCAGCACAACCTCGTTTTTTTTCGGCAGCGGGCTTTCGACTTCTTCGACAACCAGGTTCTGAGCCGGGCCCAGCGCTTTGCACAACACTGCTTTCATCGGGACTATTCCTTTGCGCGTAGTGGCCGATAAGTGTAGGTGGGCACGCTATCGGGTCAACGAGCATGGCTCGGCCTGATAATTGGGTATAAGCGCTGTGGGAGCGGGCTTGCCCCGCGATGGTATTTGACTGACACACTGCAATCGCGGGGCAAGCCCGCTCCTACAGGATTAGCTGCTTGGGTTTGACCGATGTGCTGGGTATGCTGGCGCCAACTGTTTGAGGAGAGAATTCGTGAAAGCGTGGATCGTGATGCTACTGGCGTTGATGCTGCCGATGTCGGCCATGGCCGAAGAAGCCAAGGAAGGGGAACCGAAGGTGTCCTACATCTCGCTGAGCCCGCCCTTTGTTGGCAACTATGCCCTCGATGGTGGCCCGAAGCTTCGTGTGTTCAAGGCTGACGTCGCCTTGCGCGTTAACAGCGATGCGGCGGCGACTGCGGTGAAACACCATGAGCCGTTGATCCGTAACCAATTGGTGGCGCTGTTCACCCAGCAGAACCTGGAAAGCATGAGCAACGTCGAGGCCAAGGAAAAACTGCGCCAGGAAGCCCTGAAGCAGGTCCAGCAGGTGCTGGAAAATGAAGAAGGCAAGCCGATGGTTGATGACCTGCTGTTCAACAACCTGATCGTGCAGTAAGCCGCGCAGGCCTTACGAAGTAAGGCTGCGACGAAAGCGTGCCAGGGCCACGGCGAAGAACGCCAGGCCGATGGCGGCCAGTGCCAGCAGGTCTGGCCAGACCACGTTCAACCCGGCGTCGCGAAACAGAATGGCGGCGCTGAGGCTGACGAAGTGGGTCGACGGCGACAGTTGCATCACCCACTGCAACCACTGCGGCATGCTGTCCAGCGGGGTGCTGCCACCGGACAGCAAGAGCATGGGGATGATCACCGGAATCGCCAGCAGGCCAAATTGCGGGGTCGACCGCGCCAGGGTGGCGAGGAAAATCCCCAGTGCCGTGCTGGCAAACAAATACAGTGCAGTCACCCCCAGGAACAGCGTCAGCGAGCCGGCCAACGGCACGCCCAGCGCGCCTTTGACCACCACCTCCAGCGACACCCAGGTGCACAGCACCACCACCAGCGCATTCGCGCCGATCTTGGCCAGCATGATTTCCAGTGCCGTCAGTGGCAGCACCAGCAGGTGATCGAGCGTGCCGTGTTCGCGTTCACGCAACAAGGCCGTGCCGGTCAGCACAATCGCCAGGATGGTGATGTTGTTGACGATCTGGATGACCGCCAGAAACCAACCACCCTCCAGGTTCGGGTTGAACAGGGCCCGGGGGCTGATCTGCGCCGGGCTGTTGGCGGCCGCCGAGCCCTGGTTGGCGTAGTCGAGCAACTCGCGCTCGAAGATCCGCCCGATATAGCCCGCGCCCATGAACGCCTGGCTCATGGCGGTAGCATCGACGTTGATCTGCAGCTCGGGTGAGCGGCCGGCCAGCAGGTCACTCTGGAAGTTGACCGGCACGTTGATGACAAACGTGAACAGGCCGCTGTCCATCGCCTGGTCGAGCTGATCGAAGGCCAGCGGTGCGGCGGGCTGGAACTCCGGCGGCTGCAGGGACTCGGCGAGTTTGCGCGACAGCTGGCTGTGATCTTCGTCGACCACCGCGACGCTGGCGTTGTGCACGCCAATGATTGATCCCGCCGCGGGCATGTAGATCGCCACACTGAAGGCATACAACAGGAACAGCAGCAGGACGCTGTCGTGGCGCAGGCTGGTCAGCTCTTTGAGGCCCAGGCGCAGTGTGTGTGCAAGGCGCTGCATCAGACCTCCTGCTTCTTGAGCATGACCAGGCTCAGCCCGGTGAAACCAATGAAGAACGCCAGCAACGCCAGGCACTGAGGCCACAGCTCTCGCAGGCTCAAGGCCTTGGTGAAGGTGCCGACGGCGATATCGAGGAAGTAGCCTGCCGGGAACAATTGGCCCATCAGCGCTGCCGAGCCGTCGAGCGATGAGCGCGGCACGATCAGCCCGGAGAACTGAATAGTCGGCAGGCTGGTGATAATCATGGTGCCGAGGATCGCGGCAATCTGGGTGCGGGTGAACGCCGAAATCAGCAGGCCCATGCTGGTGGTGGCCAGCAGATACAGCAGGCCACCGCAGGCCAGGGCCAGCGCGCTGCCTTTGAACGGCACGCCGAACAGCCAGCGGTTCATGGCCACCAACAGGGCCAGGTTGACCAGGCTGATGGCCAGGTAGGGCGCTTGTTTGCCGAGCAGGAACTCCAGGCGGGTCAGCGGTGTGGCATAGAAGTTGGTGATCGACCCCAGCTCTTTCTCACGGACAATACCAAGGGCCGTGAGCATGGCCGGGATGAACGCCAGAATCAGCGCCATCACCCCAGGGCCAATCGCATTGACGCTGACCACGTCCTGGTTGTAGCGGAATCGGGTTTCCAGACGTACCGGAGATTGTCCGGGCTGCGCCTTGCTACTCAACGCGGCCAGTTGCTCCAGATTGGCCTGGTGCACGGCTTCAACGTAGTTGCGGCTGGTTTCGGCACGAAACGGCATGCCACCGTCGAGCCAGGCGGCCACCACCGGCTGGCGTCCGGCATGCAGGTCGCGACCGAAGCCAGGTGGGATCTCCAGCGCCAGTTTGATTTCCGAGCGTTGCAGACGCTTATGCAGCTCTGCCGAATCGCGAATCGGCGGTTGCTCGGCGAAGTAGCGCGAGCCCCGGAAGGCTTCCAGATAAGCACGACTTTGCGGGCTCTGGTCCTGGTCATACACGGCAAAGGCGAGGTTTTCGACGTCCAGCGAAATGCCGAAACCGAAGATCACCATCATGAACATGGCGCCCAGCAGGGCAAACGCCAGGCGTACTTTGTCGCGTAGCAGTTCCTTACCTTCGCGGGTGGCCACGGCGAACAGGCGTCTGATACTGAAGCCCTGAGCCATTGGCAGCGGTTCGGTCGAGGCCGGGGCATCGAGCTGGGTGCTGGCTGCCGGGGCCTCGCTGGCGCCTTGGGCTTGTTCCAGGCAGGTGACGAAGGCGTCTTCGAGTGTTTCACCGGCAAACTGCTGCTGCAGCGCGGCCGGTGTGTCGCAGGCCAATACCTTGCCAGCGTGCATCAGGGAAATGCGATCGCAGCGCAGCGCTTCGTTCATGAAGTGCGTCGACAGGAAGATGGTCACCCCCTGATCCCGCGACAGTTCGATCAGCAATCGCCAGAAATCATCACGCGCGGCGGGATCGACCCCTGAGGTGGGTTCGTCGAGGATCAGCACCTCGGGCCGGTGCAGAACCGCGACCGCCAGCGACAGGCGCTGGCGCAAACCCAGGGGCAGGGCGCCGGACTGCTGGTCGGCGATTTCACCGAGGTCGAAGCGTTCGATCAGCTCGCTGATGCGCGGTGCGCTTTCGGCTTTGGGCAAGTCGAACAAGCGGGCGTGTAGTTCAAGGTTCTGTCGCACGCTGAGCTCGCCATACAACGAGAAGCTCTGCGACATAAAACCGACCCGTTTGCGGGTGGCCAGGTCCTTGGCGTCTACCGGGCGGCCAAGCAGCGTGGCGCTGCCTTCGGTGGCCGGCATCAGGCCAGTGAGCACCTTCATGGTGGTGGTCTTGCCGCAGCCGTTCGAGCCGAGAAAGCCGAAGATCTCACCGCGGCCGATGGCGAAGCTGACTTTGTTCACGGCAGTGAAATCGCCGAAACGCAGGGTCAGTTCATGGGCCTCGATGGCAATCGTGTTGTCACCTTCAGGGCGCGGCGGAATCTGCAGCGGCTGCGCATCGTGTGCGCTGTCGCCCTGGAAGTGGGTAAAGGCGTCATCCAGCTTGCCGCTGGCAGTGACGCTGGCCAGCTCGTGACTGAGCCCGGCGGCAATCAGCTTGCCGCGGTCGAGCATCAGGCAATGCTCGAACTGCTCGGCTTCTTCCATATAGGCCGTTGCTACCAGCAGGGTGAGCTGCGGCCGTTCCTGGCGTACCTGCTCGACCAGCTCCCAGAAGCGTCGGCGTGACAGCGGGTCTACACCGGTGGTCGGTTCGTCGAGAATCAGCAGGTCCGGTTCGTGGATCAGGGCGCAGCACAAGCCCAGCTTCTGCTTCATGCCGCCCGATAACTTGCCCGCCGGCCGCTCGGCAAAGCGCGCAAGGTCAGTGGCGAGTAGCAGGTTGTGCATGCGCTGCTCGCACTCTGTGGCGCTAAGGCCAAACAGCGTGGCGAAAAAGCGAATGTTCTCGCTGATCGACAATTCAGGGTACAGGTTGTTGCCCAGGCCCTGAGGCATGAAGGCGATGCGCGGGTACAAGCTGTTGCGATGGCGGCGTTTGCGGATCGAGCCGCCGAGCACCGCAAGTTCACCGGCTTGCAGTTTCTTCACCCCGGCGATCAGCCCCAGCAAGCTGGACTTGCCCGCGCCGTCCGGGCCGATCAGGCCGCAGCGGGTGCCAGCGGGCAAGTCAAAGCTGATGTCCCGCAGGGCGTTGAGCTTGCCGTAACGGTGGCTGATGCCTTCGGCCTGCAGCGCCAGAGCGTTCATTGCAGATTGGCCGGCCAGTCCACGTCAGCGGTGCGCACGTAGCCCGCACCGGGCATGCCGGGCTTGGCCTGTGGCACGGCGCTGGGTTCGGTCAAACGCAACTTGACCCGGAACACCAGCTTCTGGCGTTCGTCGCGGGTTTCCACCTGCTTCGGGGTGAACTGGGCTTTGGCGGCAACAAAAGCAACTTTTGCCGGCAGGGCCTTTTCCGGCAGGGCGTCGAGTACCACGCGCGCCTGATCGCCCACGGTCAGGCGGCCGGTCGTCGAGGCGGGCAGGTAGAGGTTCATGTACTGATCGTTCGGGTCGATCAGCATCAGTACCCGGCCACCGGCGCCCAGCACTTCGCCGGGCTCAGCCAGGCGTAGCTGGATAACGCCATCGATGGGCGCGCGCAAGCTGCTGTCATCGATTTCGCTGGTCAGTTGCGCTACCTGCGCCTCGGCGGCACCGATGGCCGCTTTGATCGCAGCCAGCTGTGCGCGTGCGGCGACGACCGCAGAGTTGGCGGTGTCGTAGCGCGCCTGCTGCTGGTCGAGCAGTTGTTGGCTGGCATATTTGCGCTGGAAGATCTCCCGCACCCGCTTGAGTTCCTGACTGGCCAGCAACAACTCGCTCTGGCGCAACTGCACGTTGGCCTGGGCAGCGGAGTAGTTTTCCTTGGCGCGCAGCACTTCGGCTTCAGCCTGGCTGCGTTGGGCTTCAAGGGTGCGGGTGTCGATACGTGCCAGCAGCTGGCCTTGGCGCACGCTATCGCCTTCGTCGACCAGCACTTCGGCCAGGCGTCCGGGGATCTTGCTGGCGATTTGTACTTCAGTGGCTTCAAGCCGGCCGTTGCCCATGCTCAGGCCTTCCGGCAGGCGGTCGTGCAGTGACTTCCAGTAGCCCAGGCCGCCCGCCGCCAGAAGCAGGGCGATCAAGGCACCGGCAAAAAGTTTCGGGGTACGTTGGCTCATCAGTCTGCATCCTGCTGTGTTCACACGTCAGATTGTGACGTGGCACCGATCCTGGTGCGTTGATGTTAGTCAAATCGATAGCATCCTACGCTGTTTATCGCAGCGCGAGTATGGCCGCCCACTGTTCAGCGGTTACGGGCATCACCGACAGGCGGCTGCCTTTCTGCACCAGCGGCAGCTCGGCCAGGGCCGTCTGCAATTTGAGGTAGCCCAGGCCCAGCACCTTGTTGAAGGTTTCTACGTGGGCAACGTCTACGGCACTCCAGGGGTTTTTGTCGGCACTGGCCTTGGCGTCGAAATAATGGCTCTGTGGGTCCAGTGCAGTTGGGTCCGGGTAGGCCGCGGTGCTGATCCGGGCGATACCGGCGATGCCCGGCTCCGGGCAGCTTGAGTGGTAGAAGAAAAATTGATCGCCCACCGCCATGCTGCGCAGGAAATTGCGCGCCTGGTAATTGCGAACGCCGTCCCAGCGCGCCTCCTTCAGGCGGGCCAGATCCTTGATCGAGAGTTCATCGGGCTCGGACTTCATCAGCCAATAGGCCATGGATACTGCTCCTGACAAGATTTGAAATAACCTGTTGCATGAAACCGACAGTCGGTTGGCGTCAAGGTTTGCGTGTCGACGCAGGTTGTCGGAGAATGCGCCCATTTTAAGCTTGACGCTGCTGCAACCATTAAAAAACGTTGCTGACAACGTGATCAGTTTGCCTGAGGGGGGCAATCAATGAATCGCAAACCGGACTTGCTCTGGATTTTGGTGTTTCTGTTCGGTTTGGGTGTGGTCACTACCGGTTATGCGCAAAGCCTTTGGGAGCGCAAGCTCGACGCTCCTTACGAAATGCCGGTGAATCCGCAGCAGCGTTGATCGCCATGCTGGCGCTTTCAGACAGGCGCCAGGTACCAACCACGGTCCGAGACCGTTCCTTGTAGTGGCACGTCCCAGCTGGCTTGCGCCAGCCGTTCGACTTTCTGGCACTCATGGGCCAAGCCCAGCAGCAAAGGCTTTTTCCACGCCTTGCGCCGCGTCAGGTAGGCCAGGCTTCGATCATAGAAGCCGCCGCCCATACCCAGCCGACCACCCATTTCATCAAACCCCACCAAGGGCAGCAGGATCAGGTCCAGCGCCCAGATCGGCCGTTGTCGCGCCAGGTTGATGTGTGGCTCGGCAATGCGAAAACGGTTGGGGCGCAGCTTTTCACCCGGCTCGATACGCTGAAAGGCCATCTTGGTTTTTGGCCAGGCATTGAGCACCGGTAAGTACGTGTGCTTGCCACGCCGCTGGGCTTCGCGCAGCAACAGGCGTGGATCGATCTCGCAATCGTTGGGCAGGTACAGGGCGATATGGCGGGCGCGGCGGAACAGTGGATGCTGGGCCAGTTGCCGATACAGCCCGCGCGCGGCCTGACGCTGCTCAGCCGGGCTCAAAGCGCGGCGGGCATCACGTAACAGGCGGCGTAGCTGGGGGCGGGTGAGCGGCGCGGTGTCGGTCATGGCACGGGCGTTCCCAGAGAGGGCTGCCCCCGAACGGGTGACAGCTCGACTTGCCCGCGCTTGGCGCGAGCAAAGGTAATTCAGGCTCCCCGACGAACCGCTGTCGGTGTAGCCCTTGAACCCGAAAGTTCAAGGTGGAGATTGCAGGAGGCGTTAAGGCTTTCCGTCAAGCGGACATGCACACCGGCCCCACGTGCAACCCCCGTGGTTGTGCGTATCGGCTCAGGGACATGACCGACTGGCAAGCACTCCAGGGAGTGGCGCCAGTATACCGATACTCAACCCTTATTTGAATCGTGATCGTCGGCCAGTGCCTGATCGACCCGTTCCAGCAGGTCGCGCACCTGTTCGCGGGTAGCACCGCCGGCAGCAACTTCAGGGCGATCCTGCTTGTGCAGCAGGTCGTGGGTGATGTTCAGCGCAGCCATCACGGCAATCCGATCGGCACCAATCACTTTTCCGCTGCTGCGGATCTCACGCATTTTGCCATCCAGGTAGCGTGCGGCGCTGACCAGGTTGCTGCGTTCTTCAGGCGGACAGATGATCGAGTACTCTTTGTCGAGGATCTGAACGGTGACGCTATTGCTTGAACTCATGAGTCTTGCTCCAGGGCCTTGAGTCGCAAAATCATCGATTCGACCTTACGCCGGGCGATTTCGTTTTTTTCGATGAGGTGGGCGCGTTCCTCGCGCCAGGACTTTTCCTGAGTTAGTAGGAGTGCGTTTTGCCGTTTTAGTTGCTCGACTCGCTCTATCAGTAGCTCGAATCGGCCCATCAGCGTTTGCAGATCGTTCTCTTGCATGGATTGCCACTCGATTCGGTCTGGCGGGTGGTTGCCCGGTTTATACCCTGGTCTGCCCCGAGTTGGCCGCGTCGATGGTCTTGGCGCGCCTGCCGGTGCTAGGATACAAGGTCTTCATTCTAGTCATTGCGCCGTCTGGCGCCTAGTTGCCCATGCCCAATACCAATTCGCCGTACACCGCTTTCGCCACCTTGCTCAGCAGCAGCGGGCATCCTGTTTCCCCTGCCGAACTGCACGGGCTGTTGCTCGGCCGCAGTTGCGCCGGTGCCGGCTTCGATGCCGAAGCCTGGCTGGCCGACGCCGCGCACCTGCTGGAAAACGATCCGGCAGACAACGTTCGTAACGCTTTAATCGGCCTGCAGGAAATGGTCAAAGGTGAACTCACTGGCGACGATATCACTGTTGTGCTGCTGTTGCCGGGCGATGAAGCCGCATTGACCGACCGCGCTGCCGCCCTGGGCGAGTGGTGCAAGGGCTTCCTCTATGGCTTTGGCTTGAACGCCGGTGGCTTGACCCTGAGCGCCGAAGCCAAGGAAGTCTTGCAGGACCTGGACGCGATCTCGCAGGTTCAGGATGCCCTGGAAGAATCCGAAGACGGCGAAAGCGACTATATGGAAGTAATGGAATACCTGCGCGTCGCGCCGTTGCTGCTGTACACAGAGCTGGCCAAGCCGGTCGAACCTGCAGCCAAACCTTCGCTGCACTGATCAACGTAGGACTCCTCTGCCCATGAGCCACATCCCCAAGTCGGAATACGCCCGTCGACGCAAGGCGCTGATGGCGCAGATGGAGCCCAACAGTATTGCCATCCTGCCCGCTGCCGCGGTTGCCATTCGCAATCGCGATGTCGAGCACGTGTACCGCCAGGACAGCGACTTCCAGTACCTGAGCGGTTTCCCCGAGCCGGAAGCGGTCATCGCCCTGATCCCGGGCCGCGAGCACGGCGAGTACGTGTTGTTCTGCCGTGAGCGCAACCCGGAGCGTGAGCTGTGGGATGGCTTGCGCGCAGGCCAGGAAGGCGCAATCCGTGATTTTGGCGCTGACGATGCCTTTCCGATCACCGATATCGACGACATTCTGCCCGGCCTGATCGAAGGCCGTGACCGTGTTTATTCGGCCATGGGCAGTAATGCCGAATTCGATCGCCACCTGATGGAATGGATCAACGTGATCCGCTCTAAAGCGCGCCTCGGCGCCCAGCCGCCGAACGAATTCGTTGCCCTGGATCATCTGCTGCATGACATGCGCCTGTATAAATCGGCGACAGAAGTGAAGGTGATGCGTGAGGCCGCGGCGATTTCCGCGCGGGCTCATGTACGGGCGATGCAGGCGTGTCGTGCCGGGCTGCATGAATACAGCCTGGAAGCCGAGCTGGATTACGAGTTCCGCAAAAGCGGAGCGAAGATGCCCGCTTACGGCTCGATTGTCGCGGCCGGGCGCAACAGCTGCATCCTGCATTACCAGGAAAACGATGCACCGCTCAAAGACGGCGATCTGGTGCTGATCGACGCCGGTTGTGAAATCGACTGCTACGCCAGCGACATTACCCGTACCTTTCCGGTCAGCGGGCAGTTTTCGCCCGAGCAGAAGGCGATCTACGAACTGGTGCTCAAAGCCCAGGAGGCGGCGTTCGCGGTAATTGCCCCGGGCAAGCACTGGAACCACGCCCATGAAGCGACAGTGCAGGTCATTACCCAGGGCCTGGTGGAGCTGGGCCTGCTCAAGGGCAAGGTTGAAGACTTGATTGAAAGCGAGGCTTATCGCGCTTTCTATATGCACCGCGCCGGACACTGGCTGGGCATGGATGTACATGATGTGGGCGAATATAAAGTCGGTGGCCAGTGGCGGGTACTTGAACCGGGCATGGCGCTGACCGTGGAACCTGGCATCTATATCGGTGCCGATAACCAGAGTGTCGCGAAAAAGTGGCGCGGCATTGGTGTACGTATCGAGGATGACGTCGTGGTAACAAAGCAGGGCTGTGAAATCCTGACCTCGGGTGTGCCGAAAACGGTTGCTGAAATCGAGGCCTTGATGGCTGCTGCGCGCAGTGCTGCGGCATGAACCGGGTGAACCTGGCAATCATTGGCGGCGGCCTGGTCGGCGCCAGCCTGGCACTCGCCCTGCAAGCGGGCGCCAAAGCCCGCGGCTGGAAAATTCTACTGATTGAGCCCTTTGCTCCGGGCGATAGCTACCAGCCCAGCTACGACGCACGTTCGTCGGCGTTGTCGTTCGGTACACGCCAGATTTATGAGCGCCTGGGGCTGTGGCAACAGATCAGCCGCCGCGCCGAGCCGATCCGCCAGATCCAGGTTTCCGACCGTGGCCGTTTTGGCGCCACGCGCCTGGATGCCATGGAAGAAGGGGTTCCGGCACTGGGTTACGTGGTGGAGAACGCCTGGCTCGGCCAGTGCCTGTGGAAAGGCCTGGATGCCGAGGTGGTGAGCTGGCGTTGCCCGGCTGAAGTGACGGCCATGCAAGCGCTGGAAGACGGTTATCGACTGTCGCTCAACGATGACACCGTGGTCGAGTGCGACCTGGCGGTGCTGGCCGATGGCGGGCGCTCCGGGTTGCGTGAGCAACTGGGCATTCATGTCAGCCAGCGGCCCTACAACCAGAGTGCCTTGATCGCCAACATCACACCGAGCGAAGCCCATCGCGGCCAGGCCTTCGAGCGCTTCACCGATGAAGGGCCGATGGCTTTGTTGCCGCTGCCGGAGAATCGCTGTGCGCTGGTCTGGACCCGCGCCGGTATGGACGCCAAGCGCCTGGCCGAGCTGGACGAGCGCAGTTTCCTCAGCGAGTTGCAGGACGTATTCGGCTACCGCCTGGGTGCCTTGCGCCAGGTTGGCGCACGGCATCTGTATCCCTTGTCGCTGGTAGAGGCTCAAGAGCAGGTACGCCCGCACCTGGTGGTGCTGGGGAATGCCGCGCACAGTCTGCACCCGATTGCCGGGCAGGGGTTCAACCTGTCGCTGCGCGATGTGCAGTCGCTGGCCGAAGGCCTGCTGGCAGGCCCGGCAGTACCCGGTGATTTCGCCACGCTACAGGCTTATCGCGAGCGCCAGCGCCTGGATCAGGATCTGACCGTCGGCTTCTCCGACCGGGTCACCCGCTTGTTCGGCAGCGCTCAACCGCTGATTGCCACGGGGCGTAACCTGGGGCTGCTCGGCCTCGATCTGTTGCCCCCGGCCAAACGTTGGTTCGCTCGTCAGGCCATGGGCCTGGGAACCCGTCCGGACCCACGGAGCTGAGCATGGCCGATTCGCGCAAACTGGCACGGCGTGCGCGCGTGCTGCGCTGGATACTCAACTTTTATCCGCCCTACATCGGCGCGGGCATCCGGGTGCAAAGCATCAGTGCCGACTTTCGTCAGGTGAAGGTGCGCATGGGCCTGAACCGGCTCAATCGCAACTATGTCGGCACCCAGTTCGGCGGCAGCCTGTATTCGATGGTCGATCCGTTCTACATGCTGATGCTGATGGAGCTGTTGGGCCGCGAATACATTGTCTGGGACAAAGCGGCCAGCATCGATTTCATCTCGCCGGGCAAAGGCCCGGTATTCGCCGAGCTGCGTATCGACGAGCAACTGTTGGCCGATATTCGGGAGCACACGGCGGGCGGCAAGAAGTACCTGCCACGCCTCCAGGTCGATATCCGTGACGCTGCCGGCGAGCTGGTGGCGCAGGTCGACAAAACCCTTTACGTGCGGCTCAAGCCGCAAGCGAGACAGGCTTAAGGCATGGAAATGCGCGCAGATCTGTTGATTGTCGGTGCCGGTATGGTCGGCAGCGCCCTGGCCCTGGCGTTGCAGCACAGTGGCCTGGAAATTCTCCTGCTCGATGGCAGCCCGCTGTCGGTCAAATCCTTCGATGAGCAAGCGCCTTTCGAGCCGCGGGTCAGCGCCTTGTCGATGGCCAGCCAGCGTATTCTTGAGCGTCTGGGTGCCTGGCAAGGCATCGAGCGGCGGCGTGTCAGCCCTTACACCGACATGCGCGTCTGGGACGGCAGTGGCACCGGGCAGATTCATTTCTCTGCCGCCAGCGTACATGCCGAAGTGCTCGGCCATATCGTTGAGAACCGTGTGGTGCAGGATGGCTTGCTGGAGCGCCTGCATGACAGTGAAGTCGGCTTGCTGGCCAATGCACGCCTGGAGCAAATGCGCCGCTCCGGTGATGAATGGCTGCTGACTCTCGCCGATGGCCGCACCCTGCGCGCGCCACTGGTGATTGCCGCCGACGGGGCGAATTCGGCGGTGCGCCGCCTGACCGGTTGCGAAACCCGCGAGTGGGATTACCTGCACCACGCCATTGTCACCAGTGTGCGCTGCAGCGCGCCGCACCAGGCCACAGCCTGGCAGCGCTTTACCGACGAGGGGCCGCTGGCCTTCTTGCCACTGCTGCGCGATGGCCAGCAGGACTGGTGTTCGATTGTCTGGTCGACCACACCTGAACAGGCCGAGCGCCTGATGCAGCTGGACGACGCGCAGTTCTGTGCACAACTTGAACGTGACTTCGAAGGCCGCCTTGGCCGCGTGCTGCAGGCTGACCCACGGCTGTGCGTACCGCTGCGCCAACGGCATGCCAAACGTTACGTCGCCGAAGGCCTGGCGTTGATTGGTGATGCTGCACACACCATTCACCCGCTGGCGGGCCAGGGCGTCAACCTGGGCTTTCTTGATGCCGCAGTGCTGGCCGAAGAATTGCTGCGCGCCTATGAGCGTGGCGAGCGCCTGGCCGATGAGCGTGTGTTGAGCCGTTTCGAGCGGCGGCGCATGCCGCACAACCTGGCGCTAATGGCGGCGATGGAAGGCTTTGAGCGTTTGTTCCAGGCCGATCCGCTGCCGCTGCGTTGGTTGCGCAACAGTGGTTTGAAATGGGTTGAGCAATTACCTGAGGCCAAAGCGTTGTTCGTGCGCCAGGCGTTGGGGCTCAGTGGTGATCTGCCAGAACTGGCGCAGGCCTGAAGCTACTCCGTTGCCGCTGTAACATCTGGTAACTCCTCCCCAGTGAGTTCGGTTGAGAAGGTAAATGGCATTCACTACCATTTGCGCCTCAATTGAACTCCGAGGACTGCACCATGTTGCCACGCAAGCACGTATTGGCCGCCCTGGCTCTGACCCTGTTGGGCGGTACCGCCCAGGCAGCAGATGAAGTGGTGGTGTATTCCTCGCGCATCGACGAGTTGATCAAGCCGGTGTTCGACGCCTACACCGCCAAGACTGGGGTCAAGGTCAAGTTCATCACCGACAAAGAAGCGCCGCTGATGCAGCGGATCAAGGCTGAAGGGCAGAACGCGACCGCCGACCTGCTGCTCACCGTCGATGCTGGCAACCTCTGGCAGGCCGAACAGATGGGCATCCTGCAGCCGATCAAATCGGACGTGATCGACGCCAACATTCCCAAGCAATACCGCGCTTCGTCCCACGACTGGACCGGCCTGAGCCTGCGCGCACGGACCATCGTCTACTCCACCGACCGAGTCAAACCCGAAGAGCTGAGCACCTATGAGGCGCTGGCCGACAAAAACTGGGAAGGGCGCCTGTGCCTGCGGACCGCGAAGAAGGTCTACAACCAGTCGCTGACCGCAACCCTGATCGAAACCCACGGCGAGAAGAAAACCGAGGAAATCATCAAGGGCTGGGTCAACAACCTGTCCACCGACGTGTTCTCTGACGACACCGCCTTGCTGCAGGCCATCAACGCCGGCCAGTGCGACGTGGGCATCGTCAACACCTACTACTACGGCCGCCTGCACAAGGAAAACCCGAACCTGGCGGTCAAGTTGTTCTGGCCAAACCAGGCTGACCGTGGTGTGCACGTCAACCTCTCGGGCATCGGCCTGACCAAATATGCACCGCATCCTGAAGCGGCCAAAAAGCTGGTCGAGTGGATGACCGGCGAAGAAGCGCAGAAGATTTTCGCGGGCGTGAACCAGGAGTTCCCGGCCAACCCGAAAGTCGCACCGTCTGAAGAAGTCGCCGCCTGGGGTAGCTTCAAGGCTGACAGCATCCCGGTTGAAGTGGCCGGCAAGCGTCAGGCCGAAGCCATTCGCTTGATGGACCGGGCTGGCTGGAACTAAGCGCAAAGCTTTATCCTGCCGGGCACCCTGTGGGGGCGGGCTTGCCCCGCGATAGCAACGTGACTGACACAGCGCTATCGCGGGGCCAGCCCGCTCCCACAGAGCCCATGTTCCTATGTAGAGATTCTTCCTTTTGGCTCACCCCGCCCAACGCCGCTGGTATCCCCTGGTTTTCGCCATTGCCGCTCTGGTGCTGCTGCCGCTGAGCGTGCTGCTGCTGTCGTGGCAGTCGATCGACATGCAGATCTGGTCGCACCTGCTCGACACCCAGATGAGCCGCCTGTTGGGCAACACCCTGACCTTGATTGTCGGGGTCGGAGTGGGTGTCACCTTGCTGGGCGTGAGCCTGGCCTGGCTCACCAGCCTGTGCGAATTCCCCGGACGGCGTTGGCTGGACTGGGCGCTGATGCTGCCGTTCGCCATTCCTGCCTATGTGCTGGCTTTCGTTTTCGTGGGTTTGCTGGACTTCTCCGGGCCGGTACAAACCCTGCTGCGGGAGTGGTTCGGGCCGATGCGCCTGCCGCGAGTACGCTCCACCGGCGGCGTTATCATCGTGCTGGTGCTGGTGTTCTACCCCTATGTCTACCTGCTGGCGCGCACTGCCTTTCTGGCCCAGGGCAAAGGCCTGATGGAGGCCGCGCGCGTGCTTGGTCATTCGCCGCTGCAGGCGTTCTGGCGAGTGGCATTGCCGATGGCGCGCCCCGCGATTTTTGCCGGTATCGCCTTGGCATTGATGGAAACCCTGGCTGATTTCGGCGCGGTGTCGGTGTTCAACTTCGACACGTTCACCACCGCGATCTACAAGACCTGGTACGGCTTTTTCAGCCTGTCGAGTGCCGCGCAACTGGCCAGTTTGCTGCTGTTGGCGGTGATGTTGGTGCTCTACGGCGAGCGCCGTGCCCGTGGCGCGGTACGCAGCAGCAATGAGCGGCCCCGGGGCAAGGCGCTGTACCACCTGCGCGGCATCAAGGCACTGGCTGCGACGGGCTGGTGCACTTTGGTATTTGCCTGCGCCTTCGTCATCCCGGTGCTGCAATTGCTGGTGTGGTTCTGGCAGCGCGGGCGCTTCGATCTCGATGAGCGTTATTCCAGCCTGATTCTTCACACCCTCTACCTGGGGGCAATGGCAGCGTTGATCACGGTGTCCGTGGCACTGGTGCTGGCCTTTGCCCGTCGTCAGGCGCCCACTTCGGGGATCCGTGCCGGGGTTGGCATCGCCAATCTTGGCTATGCCTTGCCTGGCTCGGTATTGGCGGTGTCGATCATGCTGGCGTTCAGTTACCTGGACAATCAACTGGTGGTGCCGCTGTCCAACTGGTTGGGTGGTTCCGGCAGGCCGCTGTTGCTGGGCAGCCTGTCGGCCTTGCTGTTGGCGTATCTGGTGCGCTTCATGGCCGTGGCGTATGGGCCCTTGGAGAACAGCCTGGGTCGAATTCGCCCGTCACTACCGGAAGCCGCACGCAGCCTTGGGGTCAGTGGCCCAAGATTGTTTTTCAAGGTGTATCTACCGCTGTTGGTGCCGGGCGCCATGAGTGCGGCCTTGCTGGTGTTCGTCGATGTCCTCAAGGAAATGCCGGCAACGCTGCTGATGCGTCCGTTCGGCTGGGACACCCTGGCGGTTCGGGTCTTCGAGATGACCAGCGAAGGCGAGTGGGCGCGGGCCTCGCTGCCTGCCCTGACCCTTATTGTGGTCGGCCTGTTACCGGTCATCGGTCTGATTCGACGCTCAGCCCGAAACGTCGGTCAAACGCGCTGAGGGTGTCAGCCCTCGAGCTTGCAGCTACAATGCGCGGCATTCGCTGCGGCCGGTCCTACAGACCGGGTAGCTGAAATGCTGCCAACAGCCGTGGCTTAGCCACGCCCGGAAGGAGAAACCCATGGGACTGCGCACGCCTTTGTATGACCTGCACCTGGCGCTTGGCGCCAAAATGGTCGATTTTGGCGGTTGGGACATGCCCTTGCATTATGGCTCGCAGGTCGAAGAGCACCATCAGGTGCGAAGCGACTGTGGAGTGTTTGATGTTTCCCACATGAACGTCATCGATGTACACGGCGCCGAGTCCCGTGTCTGGCTGCAGCGCTTGCTGGCCAACGACGTCGAACGTTTGACCGAAGTCGGCAAGGCGCTGTACAGCACCATGCTCGATGAACAGGGTAGGGTCATTGACGACATGATCGTCTACCGCTGTGAAGACGGTTATCGCCTGGTGGTCAATGCCGCGACCCGAGAGAAAGACCTGGCCTGGATGAATGCCTGCAAGGGCAGTTATCAGGTTGAACTGATCGAGCGCCCCGAGTTGGCCATCCTGGCAATCCAGGGGCCGGATGCGCGCAGCAAGGTTGCCGAGCTGGTATCGGCACCGCGGGCAGCGTTGATCCGTGAGCTCAAACCCTTTGAGGGCCGTAACGAAGGTGACTGGTTTATCGCCCGCACCGGTTACACCGGGGAAGACGGTCTGGAGATCATCTTTCCGGCCGTTCAGGCCCCCGCGTTTTTCAACGATCTGGTTGGCGCCGGTATCGCCCCGAGCGGCCTTGGCGCACGCGACACCCTGCGTCTTGAAGCAGGCATGAACCTGTACGGCCAGGACATTGACGAGGCACACACCCCGCTGACCTCCAACCTGGGCTGGAGCGTGGCCTGGGAACCGGCGGAGCGTGACTTCATCGGCCGCCAGGGTCTGCTTGCAGAAATCGAGCACGGCGTTGAGCAAAAACTGGTCGGCCTGGTGCTGGAGGAGCGTGGTGTTTTGCGCGCTCATCAGGTGGTTCATGTCGCCGGGATTGGCGAAGGAGAGATCACCAGTGGTAGTTTCTCTCCTACGCTGAGCAAGTCGATTGCGCTGGCGCGGGTGCCGATGGCAACCGCAGATCGTGCCGAGGTGGAGATCCGCGGCAAGTGGTACCCGGTGCGGGTGGTCAAGCCGACCTTCGTGCGCCATGGCAAGATTTTGATCTGAACCTATTCTGGCGGGCCTACCGCTGACCCTATCGAGGACAACAAGATGAGCAATATCCCCGCCGACCTGCGTTTTGCCGAAAGCCACGAGTGGGCCAAACTGGAAGCTGACGGCACCATCACCGTCGGTATCAGCGATCATGCCCAGGAAGCACTGGGCGACGTGGTATTCGTAGAGCTGGCCGAAGTCGGCAAAGTCTTCGCGGCTGGCGATGCTGCGGGTGTGGTCGAGTCGGTTAAGGCGGCTTCGGACATTTACGCCCCGGTCAGCGGTGAAGTGATCGCGGTGAACGAAGAACTGGCCGACAGCCCTGAGTCGCTGAACAGCGATCCTTACGCCAGCTGGATCTTCAAGCTCAAGCCAAGCGACAAGGCCGAGCTGGACAAACTGCTCGACGCTGCAGGTTACGCAGCCGCTATCGGCGAATAGTTTTCACACAAAGCGCCAATCTCTTCCTAGACTCAATATGCCTCGACTGCTCGGGGCTTGGTCTAGGAAGAGAGAGCCGCTATGTCCCAGTCGCCGTCCCTGAGCCAACTGCACGACCCCAATCCTTTCCTGCGTCGCCACCTGGGCCCTGATGCCTCGGAGCAGCAGGTCATGCTGCAGGCCCTGGGCCTGGGCAGCCGCCGTGAGCTGATCGAGCAGACGGTACCACCAGGCATTCGCTTGAGTGGCCCGCTGGCATTACCCGCCGCCCTCGATGAACAGGCCGCCCTTAGCAAACTCAGGGGCTATGCCGAACAGAACCAGGTGTGGACCAGCCTGATCGGCATGGGCTACCACGGCACGGTCACCCCCAACGTCATTCTGCGCAACGTCCTCGAAAACCCGGGCTGGTACACCGCCTACACACCCTATCAGCCAGAAATCGCCCAAGGCCGCCTCGAAGCGCTGCTGAACTTTCAGCAGATGATCATCGACCTCACCGGGCTGGACCTGGCAAACGCCTCCTTGCTCGACGAAGCCACGGCAGCGGCGGAAGCCATGGCGCTGGCCAAGCGCATGGCCAAGTCGAAAAGCAATGTGTTTTTCGCCGATGAGCATTGTCATCCACAAACCCTGTCGGTGCTGCAGACCCGCGCCGAGGGCTTCGGCTTCGAGCTGGTTATCGATGCTGTGGATAACCTCGCCAACTACCAGGTGTTCGGGGCCTTGCTGCAATACCCCGATACCCACGGCGAAATCCGTGACCTGCGGCCGCTTATCGAGCACCTGCACAAGCAGCATGCACTGGCCTGTGTGGCGGCCGATCTGCTCAGCCTGTTGATGCTGACCCCTCCGGGCGAGCAGGGCGCCGACGTGGTGCTGGGCACCTCGCAGCGTTTTGGCGTACCGATGGGCTATGGCGGCCCGCATGCGGCCTACTTTGCCTGCCGGGATGCGTTCAAGCGGGCGATGCCTGGGCGCATTATCGGGGTGTCCAAGGATGCTCGCGGCAACGTGGCGTTGCGCATGGCCCTGCAAACCCGTGAGCAGCATATCCGCCGCGAGAAGGCCAACTCCAACATCTGTACCGCTCAGGTGCTGCTGGCCAATATCGCCGCTTTTTATGCGGTGTACCACGGCCCGGAAGGCTTGCAGCGCATCGCCCAGCGCGTGCATGCGCTGACCTTTGTGCTGGCGGCGGGGCTTGAGAGCAAAGGCATAAAACGCCTAAACGAACACTTCTTCGACACGCTGACCCTGGAAGTGGGCGGCAGCCAGACGGCCATTATCGAAAGCGCGGAAGCCGCGCAGATCAACCTGCGTATTCTTGGCCGCGGCCAGTTGGGCGTCAGCCTCGACGAAACCTGCGATGAATCGACGGTGATGCGCCTGTTCGATGTGTTCCTGGGCGCTGACCACGGTCTGGACATTGCCGCGCTCGATGCCTTGGCCTTGCCGGAAGGCATTCCTGCAGCCCTGGTGCGACAGTCGACCTTCCTCACGCATCCGGTGTTCAACCTGCACCACAGTGAAACCGAGATGCTGCGCTATCTCAAACAACTGGAGAACAAGGACCTGGCGCTGAACCAGGCGATGATTCCGCTGGGCTCCTGCACCATGAAGCTCAATGCCAGCAGCGAGATGATCCCGATCACCTGGCCGGGCTTTGCTGCGCTGCATCCCTTTGCGCCTGCTGCCCAGGTGCAGGGCTACAAGGCGATGATCGATGAGCTGGAAGCCTGGTTATGTGCAATCACCGGCTTTGACGCGATCTGCATGCAGCCCAACTCTGGCGCTCAGGGCGAGTACGCCGGGCTGATGGCGATTGCCAAGTACCACCGCAGCCGGCATCAGCCGCAGCGCGACATCTGTCTGATTCCTTCTTCGGCGCACGGTACCAACCCGGCCTCGGCACAGATGGCGGGTATGCAAGTGGTGATCGTCGAATGCGATGAGGCGGGCAACGTTGACCTGGCTGACCTCAAGGCCAAAGCGATGGCGGCCGGTGAGCGGCTGTCGTGCCTGATGGCGACCTATCCCTCGACCCATGGTGTGTATGAGGAGGGGATCAGCGAGATCTGCGAAGTTATCCACAGTCACGGTGGTCAGGTGTACATGGATGGCGCCAACCTCAATGCCCAGGTCGGCTTGACCCGGCCGGCCGACATCGGTGCCGATGTTTCACACATGAATCTGCACAAGACGTTCTGCATTCCCCACGGTGGGGGTGGGCCGGGCATGGGCCCGATCGGCGTACGTGCGCACCTGGCGCCCTTCGTTGCCAGCCACCCGGTGGTGCCAGTTCCCGGGCCAGATCCACAGAACACCGCCGTTAGTGCAGCGCCGTGGGGCAGTGCGAGCATCCTGCCGATCAGCTGGATGTACATCGCCATGATGGGGCCGCAACTGGCCGACGCCAGTGAAGTGGCGATCCTCTCGGCCAACTACCTGGCCGAACAACTGGGCGGCGCATTTCCGGTGTTGTATCGCGGGCGCAATGAACGGGTCGCGCATGAGTGCATTCTTGATCTGCGGCCGTTGAAGGCGTTGACCGGGATCAGCGAAGAGGACGTGGCCAAGCGCCTGATGGATTACGGCTTTCATGCGCCGACCATGTCGTTCCCGGTGCCGGGAACCCTGATGGTCGAGCCGACCGAGAGCGAGTCAAAGGCGGAGCTGGATCGCTTCGTTGAAGCGATGCTGAGCATTCGTGAAGAAATTCGTGAGGTACAGGACGGCAATTGGCCGGCAGAAGACAACCCGCTAAAACATGCGCCACATACATTGGCGGATGTACTCGGGGTGTGGGAGCGGCCTTACAGCCTGGCCAAAGGCGTTGCGCCGAGTGAGCATGTGCGGTTGCACAAATACTGGCCGGCGGTGAATCGGGTGGACAACGTGTTTGGCGACCGCAATCTGTTTTGTGCGTGTGTGCCGGTGGATGAGTACCGCAGCTGATCGCCTTGCACCACCTGTAGGAGCGGGCTTGCCCCGCGATTGCGATGTAACTGGTACACCGCAATCGCGGGGCAAGCCCGCTCCTACCGGTAAATTTACGGCTTAGCCAGAATGGCGTTGGCCAGCTCCATGTCGCTAGCTTCCAGCCCCGGGTTTTCAGCCCGTACCTGACGCATGGCGGATTCCAGGTAAGGCCCACGAATAGCCCCTTCGCTGGCAACAAAGCTGCTGGCATCGTCCTGAGCGGCAGCGACCAGTTTGTGGTCTTTGGAGGTCAGGTAGGTGGAGCCGGTGGTTGCGCCGGAGGTAATGACATTGCGCCAGAACGTGTCGGCCATGGCCGAACCAAGGGGCAGGGAAAGCAGGGCAAGGGTTGCGACTGCAGGTTTGAGACGCATCAAGGGTGACTCCAGCTGAGTTGAACTGAGCGATTGGAGTGATTTGCCCGTCTCTAGTTCCCTGAGGCCACTCTGAGGACTTCTGCCGCTGTAGTAAGGCCAGCGGCCACTTTTTGCTTACCGCTCTGCTGCAGGCTGCACAGGCCTTCCTGGAGGGCTTGCTGGCGTAGCTCCGCCAGATCGCTATCGGGGCGTATGGCTGCGCTCAGTGCGCTGCTGATACACAACAACTCATGAATGCCGGTGCGCCCGTGATAGCCAGTCTGGCGGCACGCGTTGCAGCCTTGCGCCTGATAACCGATTTCACCCTTCGCAGCCGGCACCTTGCAGACGTTGCACAGGGTACGCACCAGACGCTGGGCCATCACCCCGATCAGGCCCGCCTTGATCAGGTGCGCGGCAATGCCCAGTTCGAGTAAACGGCTGATCGCACTGCAGGCATCGTTGGTGTGCAGGGTGGACAGCACCAGGTGGCCGGTCAGCGCTGCCTGGAAGGCGACCTGAGCGGTTTCCAGGTCGCGGATCTCACCGATCATGATGATGTCCGGATCCTGGCGCAGCAGTGCGCGGGCGCCTTCGGCAAAGCCCAGGTCTATCGCCGGGTGGACCTGCAACTGATTGAAGCCGGGCTCGACCATTTCGATCGGGTCTTCGACCGTACACAGGTTGACCTGTGGTGTTGCCAGGTATTTGAGGGTGGCATACAGGGTGCTGGTTTTGCCGGAGCCGGTCGGCCCCGTCACCAGAATCAGGCCGTGGCGCTGGCCGATCAGCGTTTGCCAGCGCAGCAGGTCTTCACCTGCCAGGCCTAATTGAGCGAAGTCCTGCTGGAGCAGGTTGGGGTCGAAGATGCGCATCACCAGCTTTTCACCAAAGGTGGTGGGCAAGGTCGACAAACGGAGTTCGACTTCGCTGCCGGTTGGCAGGCGGGTTTTGATCCGGCCATCCTGGGGCCGGCGTTTTTCCGCGACGTTCATCCCCGCCAGGGTTTTCAGGCGACTGACAACGGCCAGCGTGACCTCGGCCGGAAACTGGTAGACCGGATGCAGCACACCGTCGATACGCAAACGCAAATGGCCCTGCTCGCGCCGCGGTTCAAGGTGAATATCGCTGGCACGCTGATCGAAGGCGTATTGCAGCAGCCAGTCAACGATGCTGACGATATGGGCGTCATCGTCTGCATGTGGCTGGCTGTGAACCCCCACTTCAAGCAGTTGCTCGAGGTTGGCAGCTGACGACAGCGGCAGTGGCTGGCGGCTGGCGCCGTTGACGGAGCGGGCCAGGTGGAAGAATGCCTGGCTGAACTGACGGATCTGTACCGGGCTGGCCATCACACGTTTGATCGGTCGACGCAGCACCTGCGCAAGGTCCGTTTCCCAGGCGCGGACGTAAGGTTCGGCGCTGGCCACCGTGACACATTGGCTATCGGCGGCGATGGCCAGAATACCGTGGCGCTGGGCGAAGGCGGCAGACATCAGGCCGGTGGTGGCAGCAAGGTCAAGTTGCAGCGGGTCGATGTGCAAGTACGGCAAGCCGGCCCGTTTGGCCTGCCACTGGCAGAGGGCTTGCAGATCCAGGTGCCGACCGGGCTGGTGTGGGTCGGGAAGGCGCTGACAAGCAAGGTGTTCAAGCGGATGGATGTCGTTGGACAGACGCTGAGATCGTAGGGTGTGGGCCGTGTTTGCGCTGATCAGCCGGGCATCCAGCAGATCGGCCAGGAGACCGTCGAGGCTAAGCCTGCGGTCTTCGTCGCTGACAGTCATGTGGCGTCCTTGCCTTGCTGCCTGAAGGGGTGGCAATCACAAGCGTAGTTGACTGTGGACAAATGCAAGGCCGATCTACGTATCCAGGCATTTCCAGGTTCAGTCCAGGCGCTGCACCAACGCCAGATGCACCTCGTCGACACAGATCAGATTGCGCATTTTTTGTGCAATGAGTTCCGCCCGATGCCAACTCAAACCGGCAATTTCGATGTCGACTGCCAGCACATCGCCGCTTTGTGTCATCTGCACCTTGTGTGGGGTGAGGAACTGCAGGGCGAACAGATTCAGCACCCGGCACAGGCTGTCGGGTTCGGCTTCGACCTGCAGTTGGTAATGCACGCAGCGCTGGGCGCTACCGACGGCCCAGACGTCGTCTCGCAAGGGGGTCACAGGGCTGTCGAAGCGTTCAAGTGCGCTCATGGGTGTCTCCGGATTCAGTGTCAGGAATTTTCCCATGCGTGAGCGGGTATTTTTTCTCTATGATCAGCGTAATCAGCGAATGTTCGACTCGTTCAATTCGCCAGTAAGCACAAATCAGGAAAAATTATGCACAGCGAACTCGACGCTTATGATCGCCGCATTCTGGCCTTGCTGCAGGAGGACGCTTCGCTGTCCAGTGCACAGATCGCCGAGCGTGTTGGCCTTTCTCAGTCGCCTTGCTGGCGACGTATTCAGCGTTTGAAGGAAGAGGGGGTGATTCGCGGGCAAGTGACCTTGCTCGATCGCAAGAAGATCGGCCTGAACACGCAGATTTTTGCCGAGGTCAAACTCAACGCCCACGGGCGTTCCAACTTCACCGAGTTCACCGAGGCGATACGCGGTTTCCCGGAAGTGCTGGAGTGCTACGTGCTGATGGGATCGGTGGATTTTCTGTTGCGTATTGTCACCCCGGACATCGAAGCTTACGAGCGGTTCTTCTTCGAGAAGCTGTCGATGGTGCCGGGGATTCAAGAGGTCAACTCGATCGTGGCCTTGTCCGAAATCAAGTCCACGACGAGTCTGCCGGTGCTGCGCTAGGTTTTGTGCGAAAAGTATGGTCATCCATCGTAGTGGGAGCGGCGGTGCGGCGACCCGACTTGTCCCGCGATCTGCCGCAACGCGGCAGCAAAGCCTGAATTCGCGGGGCAAGCCCGCTCCCACAAAACTTGCCGTACAGAGCCTAGGACTTACTTGCGCAGCAGGTGCTTCCAGCCACGGCTCTGGAACACGGCCATCACCTGGTGGACACGCGCCTCGAGGACTTCAGTGCGCACATCAGCTTCCACTTCGTCGCTGATCGGCAGGTTGGCCAATTCGTGCAACTTGTTCAGCTCACCGAACAGGCGGTCCAGGTCCGGGCTCTCCAGTACCTGACGGGCATGGTGCAGCCAGGCCAGCAGGCGCTCGATACGCGGCAGCTGTTCGGCCAGGTCTTCCGGCTGGCGATGGTACAGCGGCAGGTTCAGGGCCTTGGCTTCATCGGCCAGCAGCACGTTCAGCCAGTTGGTCAGTTGCGCAGCGCCCTGACGGTCGCCGCGCTTGTTGCGCTCGACGGCCCAGCCGCGGGCCAGCAGCCAACGTGAGGTTTCCAGGGAGAACTGGCCCCAGCGGGTGTCCAGCAGCTCTTCGGCGAACTGCTCAGGCGCGGCGCGGCGAACGTCTTCATCGTCGTTACCGGCCAGCACCAGCGGGCGCCAGTCTTCCAACAGAGCATCGAGGCTGCTGCGCAGGGCAGCAGTGGTGCTGCGTGGCGCCGCCTGACCCAGGCTGCTGGTCAGTGCGCGCAGTTCGGCCAGGGCCTGAACCCAGTCTTGCAGCAGGCGCCAGTGGCCGTTGAAGCGGTACTGCTCAGCCAGACGCTGGCTGGCGCCGAGCAATTGCCAGGCGAGGGCGGCATAGGCGTCGTCCAGCGGCATTTCGGCAGTGAGCTCGGCAGCAGGCAGGCTCAAGGCATAGCTGGCCGGATCGAGCAGGCGGTAACCGCGCTCGGCCTTGCTGATGTCGCACGGGAACAGCGGCAGGGTGGCGGACAGTTCAGCCGCCAGCTCCAGCAGTGCTTCAGGTTCGCCTTCACGCAGCTCCAGCTCCAGCTCGCAGATTTCTTCCTTGAGCTTGCCGGACACCACGGTACCCAGGTCGAGGGCCGCTTCGATGACCACTTTCGACTTGCCACGGCCCCAGGCGATTTCGGCGTATTCACGGGTGAAATCAGTGGTGAACAGGGCTTTGATGGTTTTTTTATCCACCTCGGCGAGTTCGGCTGGCCAGCATTGCTCGTCGAGCTTTTTCAGATCGAGCTTGGCCTTGGGCAGTTGCCACTCGTGTTCATTGCGCTGAGACAGACCGGCAACGCTCTGGCCGCGGGTCTTGAGGGTCTGGATGACCACATCGCCGTCGCGGCGCAGGCGCAGCGCAACTTTGGCGCCAGCCAGGTCACGCTCAGGGGTGTCGAAGTACTGGTTCAGCAGTTCGCGCTGCTGCCAGCCAGACTTGTTGCGCTTCTTCAGCAATGGATGTTCACGCAGGGCGGCGAGGGTCTCGCGGCTGACCCGCAGTTTGATTTCGGTTTCTTTGTGCATTGCTGGGTAATCCAGGCTCGGATGACAGGGAGCGTCTTGGCCGTGCAGTGTACAGGACTCGGCCGCCGACGGTTTATTCCAGGTGCCCGATGGCCCTATGATGAGCTTCGTCCCGAGGAGAACGCGCATGCCGCTGCCATCGCTCAAAGACCAGTTTGCCGCCCTGATTGCGACGCCTTCGGTCAGTTGCACCCAACCTGCGCTGGACCAGTCCAACCGCGCGGTGATCGACCTGCTGGCCGGCTGGTTGGGCGATCTGGGTTTTGCCTGCGATATCCAGCAGGTGGCGCCGGGCAAGTTCAATCTACTCGCCAGTTACGGCAGCGGCCCGGGTGGGCTGGTGTTGGCCGGGCACAGCGACACGGTGCCCTATGACCCGGGCCTGTGGCAGACCGACCCGTTGAAACTGACCGAGGTCGATGGCCGTTGGGTTGGCCTTGGCAGTTGTGACATGAAAGGCTTCTTCGCCTTGATCATCGAGGCGGTGCAGCCGTTGCTGACCCATGATTTCAAGCAGCCGCTGCTGATTCTCGCCACCTGCGATGAAGAAAGCTCGATGTCTGGCGCCCGTGCCTTGGCCGAAGCTGGTCGGCCGCTGGGCCGGGCGGCGGTGATTGGTGAACCGACCGGGCTCAAGCCGATCCGCATGCACAAGGGCGTGATGATGGAGCGCATCGATATTCTCGGGCGCAGTGGCCATTCGTCGGATCCTAGCCTGGGGCATAGTGCGATGGAGGCCATGCATGAGGTGATGGGCGAGCTGATGAGCTTGCGCCGCCAATGGCAAAAAGACTTCAACCACACCCAATTCAGTGTGCCGCAACCGACCCTGAACTTTGGTTGCATCCACGGTGGCGACAACCCCAACCGTATCTGTGGCCAGTGCGCCCTGGAGTTCGACCTGCGGCCGTTGCCGGGGATGGACCCAGAGATGCTGCGTGCCGCGATCCGGCAGAAACTGGCGCCGTTGGCCGAGCAGCATCAGGTGAAAATCGACTATGCCCCGCTGTTCCCCGAAGTGCCGCCGTTCGAGCAGGCTGCCGATGCTGAACTGGTGCGCCTGGCCGAACGTCTAACCGGACACCGTGCCGAAGCGGTAGCCTTTGGCACCGAAGCGCCTTATCTTCAGCGCCTGGGCTGCGACACCCTGGTACTGGGCCCGGGCGACATCGCCTGCGCCCACCAGCCGGGCGAGTACCTTGAAATGTCACGCTTGCAGCCTACCGTGCGTCTATTGCGTGAATTGATCGAACATTATTGCCTGAGCCCGGTAATTGCCCGCTGAGCTCAGCCGTTTTGCCAAAGGAGAGTGCGCGTGACGCCAAGCCTGTTCCGACGATAACCCTTCGAGCGCTGTGTGCTTTCCCGTTCTTGTCCCATTTTTTACAGGCTCTGTGGTTATGCCCGATTACGTCAACTGGCTGCGTCATGCTTCGCCTTACATCAACGCCCACCGCGACTGCACCTTTGTGGTCATGTTGCCCGGTGATGGTGTTGAACACCCTAATTTCGGCAATATCGTTCACGACCTGGTGTTGCTCCACAGCCTTGGCGTGCGCCTGGTGCTGGTGCACGGTTCGCGCCCGCAGATCGAAGCGCGCCTGGCCAATCGCGGCCTGACGCCGCACTACCATCGCGGCATGCGCATTACCGATGCCGCCACCCTGGAGTGTGTGATCGATGCGGTAGGGCATCTGCGTCTGGCCATCGAAGCGCGCCTGTCGATGGACATGGCGGCTTCGCCGATGCAGGGCTCGCGCTTGCGCGTGGCCTCGGGCAACCTGGTCACCGCCCGCCCGATCGGGGTGCTCGAAGGGGTGGATTACCACCACACCGGCGAAGTGCGCCGGGTAGACCGCAAAGGTATCAACCGCCTGCTCGATGAGCGCTCCATCGTGCTGCTGTCGCCGCTGGGCTATTCGCCGACTGGCGAGATTTTCAACCTGGCCTGCGAAGACGTCGCCACGCGTGCGGCGATTGAGCTGGGGGCTGACAAGCTGCTGCTGTTCGGTGCCGAACGCGGGTTGCTCGATGAGCAGGGGCGGCTGGTGCGTGAATTGCGTCCGCAACAGGTTTCCGCGCATCTGGTTCGCCTGGGCAGTGACTACCAGGGTGAACTGCTTGATGCCGCCGCCGAGGCTTGCCGTGGCGGTGTGGCGCGCAGCCATATCGTCAGCTATGCCGAAGACGGCGCGCTGCTTACCGAACTGTTCACCCGCAACGGTGGCGGCACCCTGGTGGCCCAGGAGCAATTCGAGAAGGTTCGCGAGGCGGCGATCGAAGACGTCGGTGGCCTGCTTGACCTGATCAGCCCGCTGGAAGAGCAGGGCATTCTGGTGCGTCGTTCGCGTGAAGTACTGGAGCGTGAAATCGAGCAATTCAGTGTGGTTGAGCGCGAAGGCATGATCATCGCCTGTGCAGCGTTGTACCCGATTGCCGATTCCGAGTCGGGGGAGCTGGCGTGCCTGGCGGTCAATCCTGAGTATCGCCATGGCGGCCGTGGTGATGAGCTGCTGGAGCGCATTGAAACGCGGGCGCGGGAGATGGGGCTCAATACCCTTTTCGTCCTGACGACCCGTACCGCACACTGGTTCCGCGAGCGTGGGTTTGTGCCTAGCGGGGTAGAGCGGCTGCCGGCGGCGCGGGCGTCGCTGTACAACTACCAGCGAAACTCCAAGATCTTCGAAAAGGCCTTGTAAAGCATCGCGGGGCAAGCCCGCTCCCACAGGCAATCACCGGTGGGAGCGGGCTTGCCCCGCGAAAAGGTCCTCAGCCAACTAGCAGTAGCTGAACAGCCGCGGCACTCCAGCCCCATCGATCACCGCATCAATCAAGGCTCGCGCAGTCTCGATATGCTGGCCGACGCCTGCAACCAGAGAACGGTCCGAAAGCTCCAGGTTATTGGTCGCTGCCATTACCGTAGCTTCGGCGTTTTGCAGCAAGTGGCAGGCGTAAAGCAACGCTTCTTCGCTAGAGATACCCGCGCTGATATTGAACATCCGGCCTTCGCCGAAGGATCGACTGGCGGTGGTGAGGGTGGAAAGGTCGAAGCTGGGGGGATCGGGTACGTGTTTCTTCATGACTGACTCCACATCGGGCAGCCACAATTCGCTGCTAAACGAAGGGTGGCAGCTGTACGCGGGTTAGCAGACCGGGCAGAGTCAGTCAAAACCCCGGCGCACCCGAAGATGCCCCGCGCACACCTGCCATAACAGCAGCGTTGCGAAGTGACTGAATCTAAGTTCGGACTGCTAAATCCGGTCATTGGACGATCCAACGACGACAGCAGACTAGGTTCAGGAGGCATCAGGCGCAACGGCCGGAAGTATGAATCAGAAGGGACTGACAGAACACTCTTACAGAGCTGTGGATTTTCAACGAGTGGTGTGGGAACCGGGAAACCATCGCGGGGCAAGCCCGCTCCCACCGGCAATCACCGGTGGGAGCGGCGGTGCGGCGACCCGACTTGCCCCGCGATACGAGCATCAAACGGTATGCAGGTACCAGTTGTACTCAAGGTCGGAGATGGAGTGTTCGAACTCCTCCAGCTCACTTTCCTTACAGGCCACGAAGATATCGATGTACTTCGGATCGATGTACTTGTTGAGGATTTCGCTGTCGTCCAGCTCGCGCAGTGCATCGCGCAGGTTGTTCGGAAGGCTCTGCTCAACCTGTTCGTAGGCGTTGCCTTCGATCGGCTTGTTAGGTTCGACCTTGTTGCTCAAACCATGGTGCACGCCCGCCAGTACGGCAGCCATCAGCAGGTACGGGTTGGCGTCGGCACCGGCAACGCGGTGTTCGATGCGCACGGCATCCGGCGAACCGGTCGGTACGCGCAGGGCCACGGTGCGGTTGTCCAGGCCCCAGCTCGGAGCGTTGGGTACATAGAACTGGGCACCGAATCGGCGATACGAGTTGACGTTCGGGCACAGGAACGCCATCGACGCCGGTAGGGTCTCGAGCACACCGCCGATCGCGTGACGCAGTGCGGCGTTCTGCTCGGGATCCTCGCTGGTGAAGATGTTCTTGCCATCTTTGTCCAGCACCGAGATATGGACGTGCAGACCATTACCCGCCTGGCCCGGGTAGGGCTTGGCCATGAAGGTGGTGTCCATTTCATGGTCGTAGGCGATGTTTTTGATCAGGCGCTTGAGCAGTACCGCGTAGTCGCAGGCCTTCATCGGGTCGGCTACGTGGTGCAGGTTGACTTCGAACTGCGCCGGGGCGCTTTCCTTGACGATGGCGTCGGCAGGGATGCCCTGTTCCTTGGCGCCTTCGAGGATGTCTTGCAGGCAGTCTACGTACTCGTCCAGGTCATCGATCAGGTACACCTGGGTCGACTGTGGGCGTTTACCGGAAATCGGCGAGCGTGGCGGCTGCGGACGGCCATTCACGTTCTCTTGGTCGATCAGGTAGAACTCCAGCTCGAACGCGGCGCAGATGGTCAGGCCCATCGCGTCGAATTTGCTCACAACCTGACGCAGGACTTCCCGCGGGTCGGCAAAGAACGGCTCGCCTTCAAGTTCGTGCATGGTCATCAGCAGCTGCGCGGTAGGGCGCTTCTGCCAGGGTTCGTTGGACAGGGTGTCCGGGATTGGATAGCAGATGCGGTCGGCATCGCCGATGTCCAGGCCAAGGCCGGTGCTTTCGACCGTTGAACCGTTGATATCCAATGCGAAGAGTGAGGCCGGCAGGTTGATGCCTTTCTCGTAAACCTTGTGGAGGCTGGTGCGCTCGATGCGCTTGCCACGCACCACACCATTCATATCTGCAATCAGAAGGTCAACGTAGAGAACCTCAGGATGTTCCTTAAGGAACGCGTTCGCTTCGTTAAGCTGAACGGCACGCGGGGGTACCGACATGATGCAACACCTTTGTTGTTAAAAATATCAATCAATGGGGGCTTGCAGCTCCAGTCAATCGGAAAGCCCTACTGAAGTCAAGCCAACCCCATGATGCCCTAAATTGGCCCTCAAGCGGCATTTTTGCTGCAATTGAGGGCGCGGACAATTGCTGCTTTCGTACGATAGAAGCGGTTTTGAGCGGGCCGTGTTCTATTTTTTACGGGGGTGTTGTGTAAAAAAATGAACAAGGCTAAGCTCGGTGGCAACCCATAACATCAATAATACCGGGGGTTACATGTCACGCCTGCCGACAACCGGCATCACCGCCTGCCGCCCGCAGATCGGTCTGCACGCATTTTACGCGAGCGCTTATCGCTACGCGTCAGTACGCAGCACCCTGGCTGAAATAATTGACGCCCAGGGCAGCCTGCCTGTTGTCGATGCACCTTCAAATATTCTCTGCCATCACTATAGCGGCCAGCGCCGCGGTATGCCCCTGCGTGGCTTTTGCTTTAGCTTCGCGCGGCATCCAGAATGTCTGGGACGGCCCACTCCGGGTGTCCTGACGACAGTCCAGACATTTACCTCCTGAGGTAGTTATGAGTAATAACCTCGACCAGCTCACCGATTGGTTGAAAGAACACAAGATCACCGAAGTCGAGTGCTTGATCAGCGACCTCACCGGGATCACACGTGGCAAGATTTCTCCAACCAACAAGTTCATTGCTGAAAAAGGCATGCGCTTGCCCGAGAGTGTCTTGCTGCAAACCGTTACCGGCGATTACGTCGACGACGACATTTATTACGAATTGCTGGACCCGGCAGACATCGACATGATCTGCCGGCCTGACGAGAACGCGGTGTTTCTCGTGCCTTGGGCCATCGAGCCAACCGCTCAGGTGATCCACGATACCTACGACAAACAGGGCAACCCGGTTGAGCTGTCGCCGCGCAACGTGCTCAAGAAGGTGCTGAAACTCTACGCCGACAAGGGCTGGCAGCCGATCGTGGCGCCCGAGATGGAGTTCTACCTGACCAAGCGCTGCGAAGACCCGGATTTCCCGCTGCAGCCGCCAGTTGGCCGCTCCGGCCGCCCGGAAACCGGTCGTCAGTCGTTCTCTATTGAAGCGGCTAACGAATTCGACCCGCTGTTCGAAGACGTCTACGACTGGTGCGAACTGCAGAACCTGGACCTCGACACGCTGATCCACGAAGACGGCACGGCGCAGATGGAAATCAACTTCCGTCACGGTAACGCCCTGGCGCTGGCCGACCAGATTCTGGTGTTCAAGCGCACCATGCGTGAAGCGGCGCTCAAGCACAACGTGGCCGCCACCTTCATGGCCAAGCCGATGACCGGTGAGCCAGGCAGCGCCATGCACCTGCACCAGAGCATCATCGACGTGCACACCGGCAAGAACATCTTCTCTGATGAAGATGGCCGCATGAGCGAGCTGTTCCTCAACCACGTTGGCGGCCTGCAGAAATTCATCCCAGTGGTGTTGCCGCTGTTTGCCCCGAACGTCAACTCGTTCCGCCGCTTCCTGCCCGACACCTCGGCGCCGGTGAACGTCGAATGGGGCGAGGAAAACCGTACCGTTGGCCTGCGCGTGCCGGATGCCGGCCCACAGAATCGCCGGGTCGAAAACCGTCTGCCAGGTGCCGATGCCAACCCGTACCTGGCCATCGCTGCCAGCTTGCTGTGTGGCTACATCGGCATGGTCGAAGGCATCAAGCCAAGCGCGCCTGTACAGGGTCGTGGTTACGAGCGGCGCAACCTGCGCTTGCCGTTGACCATCGAAGACGCCCTGGAGCGCATGGAGAACTGCACCGCCCTGGAACCTTACCTGGGCAAGAAATTCATTACCGGCTACGTCGCTACCAAGCGCGCCGAGCATGAAAACTTCAAACGCGTAATCAGCTCCTGGGAACGTGAGTTCCTGCTGTTTGCGGTCTGATCAACCCGGAGCCGCAGGAGCGCGGCCGTCAGAAAACGGAGAAGCACATGAGCGTCAACAACCCGCAAACCCGTGAGTGGCAAGACCTGAGCCGTGATCATCACCTGGCGCCTTTCAGTGACTACAAGCAGCTGAAAGAGAAGGGCCCGCGAATCATCACAAAAGCCGAAGGTGTGCACTTGTGGGACAGCGAGGGCAACAAGATCCTCGATGGCATGGCTGGTCTGTGGTGTGTGGCGATTGGTTACGGTCGCGAAGAGCTGGTTGACGTTGCAGCCAAGCAAATGCGCGAGCTGCCGTACTACAACCTGTTCTTCCAGACCGCCCACCCACCGGCGCTGGAACTGGCCAAAGCGGTTTCGGCCGTGGCGCCTGAAGGTATGACTCATGTGTTCTTCACTGGCTCTGGCTCCGAAGGTAACGACACCAACCTGCGCATGGTTCGCCACTACTGGGCGGTCAAGGGCAAGCCACAGAAGAAGGTGATCATCGGCCGCATCAACGGTTATCACGGTTCCACCGTGGCCGGTGCTGCGCTGGGTGGCATGAGCGGTATGCACGCACAAAGCGGCACGCTGCCAGACATCGTGCATATCCCGCAGCCTTACTGGTTCGGTGAAGGCGGTGACATGACGCCGGATGAGTTCGGGGTCTGGGCTGCCGAGCAACTGGAGAAAAAGATCCTTGAAGTCGGCGAAGACAACGTCGCTGCCTTTATTGCCGAGCCGATCCAGGGCGCTGGCGGCGTGATCATTCCACCTGAGACCTACTGGCCGAAGATCAAAGAGATCCTTGCCAAGTACGACATCCTGTTTATTGCCGACGAAGTGATCTGCGGTTTCGGGCGCACCGGTGAGTGGTTCGGTTCTGACTACTACGACCTCAAGCCTGACCTGATGACCATCGCCAAAGGCCTGACCTCCGGTTACATCCCTATGGGCGGTGTGATCGTGCGTGACGAAGTGGCCAAGGTGGTCAGCGAAGGGGGTGATTTCAACCACGGCTTTACCTACTCCGGTCACCCGGTGGCCGCCGCTGTGGGCCTGGAAAACCTGCGCATCCTACGCGAAGAGAAAATTATCGATCAGGTTCGGGAAGAAACGGCACCGTATTTGCAGAAACGTCTGCGCGAGCTCAGCGATCATCCGTTGGTGGGTGAAGTGCGTGGCTTGGGTATGCTCGGTGCAATCGAACTGGTCAAAGACAAAGCCACTCGGGCACGTTACGAAGGTCAGGGCGCAGGCATGATCTGCCGCCAGCACTGCTTCGACAATGGCCTGATCATGCGTGCGGTAGGTGACACCATGATCATCGCTCCACCGCTGGTGATCAGCCGTGAAGAGATCGACGAGTTGGTGGAAAAGGCGCGCAAATGCCTGGATTTGACACTTGAGGCGCTGAAATAACCAAGTGCTAGGCTAGCGTAATGGCATCATCGTGTTTCGAGGCGCGCTTTCCTTGAAAGAGCGCCTTGGAACTTGCCAGACTAGCGGCTGTTTCAGTCGCCCAGTACTTGCACCGTAGAGAGCTGGCCACTGAACAGATGGCTAAATAAAAAATTCTGGAGCATTACGCATGATGAAATTGGGCAAGACGTTGTTGGCTGTGTCCCTGATGGGCGCCATGGCCAGTGCTGTTCAAGCGGATGACAAGGTTGTCCACGTTTACAACTGGTCCGATTACATCGCGCCAGATACCGTTGCCAAGTTCGAAAAGCAGTCCGGTATCAAAGTTGTTTATGACGTCTTTGACAGTAACGAAACCCTTGAAGCCAAGCTGCTGGCGGGCAAGTCGGGCTACGACGTGGTCATCCCGTCCAACAACTTCCTGGCCAAACAGATCAAAGCCGGTGTTTACCAGGAGCTGGACCGCTCCAAGCTGCCGAACTGGAAAAACCTCGACCCGGCACTGCTCAAGGCCGTCGGCGATGCCAGCGACCCGGGCAACAAATACGCGTTCCCGTACATGTGGGGCTCCATCGGCATTGGCTACAACCCGGAGAAGGTCAAGGCTGCGCTGGGCGTCGACAAGATCGACTCCTGGGATGCCGTGTTCAAGCCTGAGAACATCGAAAAACTCAAAAGCTGTGGCGTGAGCTTCCTCGATGCACCGACCGAGATGATCCCGGCGGCGCTGCACTACCTGGGCAAGCCGAGCGACAGCACCAAGAAGGAAGACCTGAAGGCGGCCGAGGAGCTGTTCCTGAAGATCCGTCCTTCGATCACCTACTTCCACTCTTCCAAGTACATCTCCGATCTGGCCAACGGCAACATCTGCGTGGCCGTGGGTTACTCGGGTGACCTGGAGCAGTCCAAGGCGCGTGCTCACGAGGCCGGCGACAAGGTCAAGCTGAGCTACACCATTCCTAAGGAAGGCGCCGGTACCTTCTACGACATGGTCGCCATGCCGAAAGATGCCGAGAACGTCGAAGCCGCCTACAAGTTCATGGACTTCCTGATGCAGCCGGAAATCATGGCTGAAATCACCAACGCCGTACGCTTCCCGAACGGCAACCTGGCTGCAACCCCGCTGGTAGACAAAGAAATCACCAGCGATCCGGCCATCTACCCGAACGATGAAGTGAAGGCCAAGCTGTACGCCATCAAGGCGCCAGAGAAAGCCGCCCAGCGCGATATCACCCGCAGCTGGACGAAAATCAAGTCGGGCAAGTAAGCCGGCTTGAGGCCCTGGGCGGTGCATTTCGCGCCCAGGGCGCTTCAAAAGTTAATTTTTTTTGCGACATGAGTGCATCGAAGGTAAGTTGCGCGCCGGTTTGCTGAAACGGCAGGTATTTATGCCGTTTGCTACGGGCATTAATGTGAGGACTATCCACTTGTCTAATTCTGTATTTCGCAAGGCCATGCTGGCTGGAGCGGGTATGACGCTGGCGATCAGCGTCCAAGCGGCGCCCACGGTGCACATTTATAACTGGTCGGACTACATCGGTCAGACGACCCTCGCGGACTTCGAAAAAGAAACCGGTATCAAGCCGGTACAGGATGTCTTTGACTCCAATGAAACCCTGGAAGGCAAGCTGCTGGCCGGTCGTACCGGTTATGACGTAGTGGTGCCGTCCAACCATTTCCTCGGCAAGCAGATCAAGGCGGGCGCGTTCCAGAAGCTCGACAAGTCGCTGCTGCCGAACTATTCGAACCTCGACCCGGTGCTGATGAAGCGTCTGGAGAAGAACGATCCGGGTAACCAGTACGCCGTTCCCTACCTGTGGGGCACCAATGGCATCGGCTACAACGTCGAGAAGGTCAAGGCGGCGCTGGGTACCGACACGATCGACTCGTGGGCCATGCTGTTCGAACCGGAAAACATCAAGAAACTCTCCAAGTGCGGCGTCGCCTTCCTCGACTCGGCTGACGAGATGCTCCCGGCGGTGTTGAACTACATGGGGCGTGACCCCAACAGCACCAATCCCAAGGACTACGCCGATGCCGAGAAAAAACTGCTGGCAGTGCGTCCTTACGTGACCTATTTCCACTCCTCCAAGTACATCTCCGACCTGGCTAACGGCGACATCTGCGTGGCCGCTGGTTTCTCCGGTGATGTGTTCCAGGCCAAATCCCGCGCCGAAGAGGCCGGCAAGGGTGTGGAAGTGGCGTATGTAATTCCTAAAGAGGGCGGCAACCTCTGGTTCGACATGCTGGCGATCCCCAAGGACTCGACCAATGTCAAAGAGGCCCATGCCTTTATCAACTATTTGCTGAAGCCTGAGGTGATTGCCCAGGTCAGTGATTACGTCGGATATGCCAACCCGAACCCCAAGGCTGGCGAGCTGATGGACCAGAGCGTGCGAACCGACGAAGCGGTTTATCCACCGCAAGCAGTGCTGGACAAGTTGTACGTCAACTCCGAGCTACCTCCCAAGGTGCAACGGTTGATGACCCGTAGCTGGACCAAGATCAAGTCGGGCAAGTAAAAATCCAGAGTCCGCCACGGCAGGGGCGGACGCAAAAAATCTTGTTGGGAGTTTCACAAATGGCTGTTGCCTCCGGTGCCTATAAGAAAGCCCTCGAGGGCGACCAGCAACCTAAGCAGGTGCTGGTCAAAATCGACCGGGTCACGAAAAAATTCGACGAAACGGTCGCGGTGGACGATGTGTCCCTCGAGATCAAGAAGGGCGAGATCTTCGCGCTGCTTGGCGGCTCCGGTTCGGGTAAATCCACGTTGCTGCGGATGCTGGCCGGCTTCGAACGGCCGACCGAAGGGCGCATCTTCCTTGATGGCGTAGACATCACGGATATGCCGCCCTACGAGCGTCCGATCAACATGATGTTCCAGTCCTATGCACTGTTCCCGCACATGACCGTGGCGCAGAACATCGCCTTCGGCCTGCAGCAGGACCGCATGCCCAAGGCCGAGATCGACGCCCGTGTCGGCGAGATGCTCAAGCTGGTGCACATGACCCAGTACGCCAAGCGCAAGCCACACCAGCTCTCCGGTGGCCAGCGTCAGCGTGTGGCCCTGGCTCGCTCCCTGGCCAAGCGTCCGAAGCTGCTGCTGCTCGACGAGCCGATGGGTGCGTTGGACAAGAAGCTGCGTTCGCAGATGCAGCTTGAGCTGGTTGAGATCATTGAGCGGGTGGGTGTGACCTGCGTAATGGTGACGCACGACCAGGAAGAGGCCATGACCATGGCCCAGCGCATCGCCATCATGCACCTGGGCTGGATTGCCCAGATCGGCAGCCCGATCGACATTTACGAGACCCCGACCAGCCGTCTGGTCTGCGAGTTCATCGGCAACGTCAACCTGTTCGACGGCGAAGTGGTAGAAGACGCCGAAGGCCACGCGGTCATTGCCACTCCGGAGCTGGAGCGCAAGATCTACGTGGGCCACGGTGTGACCACCTCGGTTGAAGACAAGCGCATCACCTATGCACTGCGTCCGGAAAAACTGCTGGTGACCACTCAGCAACCCACCTGCGAGCACAACTGGTCGCGCGGCAAGGTCCATGACATCGCCTACCTCGGTGGCCACTCGGTGTTCTACGTCGAGCTGCCTGGCGGCAAGATCGTCCAGTCGTTCGTCGCCAACGCCGAGCGTCAGGGCACTCGTCCTACCTGGGATGATCAGGTTTACGTCTGGTGGGAAGACGACAGCGGCGTGGTACTGCGGTCATGAACATGCGCAAGCTCAAGCGAGCCTTCGAACGGGTGAAACCCGAGGGACGCCATCTGGTGATCGGCGTGCCCTTCATCTGGCTGTTCCTGTTCTTCATGCTGCCGTTCTTCATCGTCCTGAAGATCAGCTTTGCCGAAGCAGACGTGGCGATTCCGCCGTACACCGAAATCTACAGCTACGTCGAAGACAAGCTGCAGCTGGTGCTCAACATGGCCAACTATGGCCTGTTGACCGAGGATGAGCTGTACATCTCGGCGTACCTGGGTTCGTTGAAGATGGCCTTTTTCAGCACGTTGCTGTGCTTGCTGATCGGCTATCCGATGGCCTATGCCATTGCCAACGCCAAGAAAGAGACCCAGACCGTACTGTTGCTACTGATCATGATGCCGACCTGGACCGCGATCCTGATTCGCGTCTATGCCTGGATGGGTATCCTCAGCAACAACGGCCTGCTCAACAGCTTCCTGATGTGGCTGGGGTTGATCGATCAGCCGTTGCAGATCCTCAACACCAACCTGGCGGTGTATATCGGTGTGGTCTATTCGTACCTGCCGTTCATGATCCTGCCGCTGTACGCCAACCTGGTCAAACACGATGCGAGCCTGCTCGAAGCGGCCTCTGACCTGGGTTCGAGCACCTTCAACAGCTTCTGGAAGATCACCGTGCCGCTGTCGAAGAACGGCATCATCGCCGGCTGCATGCTGGTGTTCATTCCGGTGGTGGGTGAGTTCGTTATTCCGGAACTGCTTGGCGGTCCGGAAACCTTGATGATCGGTAAAGTGCTCTGGCAAGAGTTCTTCAACAACCGTGACTGGCCTGTGGCTTCTGCCCTGGCGGTGGTGATGCTGGCGATCCTGATCGTGCCGATTCTGCTCTTCAACCGTAGTCAGGCCAAAGAGATGGAGGGCAGGGCATGAAGCGTTTCAGTTTCTCCAAGCTGATGTTGGTCCTGGGCTTGTTGTTCATCTACCTGCCCATGCTGATCCTGGTGATCTACTCGTTCAACGCCTCCAAGCTGGTGACCGTGTGGGGTGGCTGGTCGGTGAAGTGGTACGTCGGCCTGCTCGACAACAGCCAGCTGATGGGCTCGGTGATGCGCTCGCTGGAGATCGCCTGCTACACCGCGATCGCTGCGGTGGCGCTGGGTACCCTGGCCGCGTTCGTGCTGACCCGGGTGACGCGCTTCAAGGGCCGTACCCTGTTCGGTGGCCTGGTGACTGCGCCGCTGGTAATGCCTGAGGTGATCACCGGTCTGTCGCTGTTGCTGCTGTTCGTGGCCATGGCGCAGATGATCGGCTGGCCGCAAGAGCGTGGCATCGTCACCATCTGGATCGCTCACACCACGTTCTGCGCTGCTTATGTAGCCGTGGTGGTTTCGGCCCGCCTGCGCGAGCTGGACCTGTCGATCGAAGAGGCGGCAATGGACCTGGGTGCCAAGCCGTGGAAGGTGTTCTTCCTGATCACCATCCCGATGATCGCGCCATCGCTGGCGGCGGGCGGCATGATGTCCTTCGCCCTGTCGCTGGATGACCTGGTACTGGCCAGCTTCGTGTCCGGCCCGGGCTCGACCACGCTGCCGATGGAAGTCTTCTCTGCCGTGCGTCTGGGCGTGAAGCCGGAAATCAACGCCGTGGCCAGCCTGATCCTGTTGTCGGTGTCGCTGGTGACTTTCCTGGTCTGGTACTTCAGCCGTCAGGCCGAAGAACGTCGCCGTCGGGCGATCCAGCAGGCCATCGAAGAAAGCGCTGCCGACTCCTGGAAACAGCCTGAAGTGAGCCGTGCTGCGACGCCTGTTTCGGCTTGATTTGAAGTAGAGCATCGCGGGGCAAGCCCGCTCCTACAGGAGCGGGCTTGCCATTTAATCTGGCCAATTCCAGGCCGGTTCATCCAGCATCCCCTGACCTGCCACACGGGTCTGTCCCAGTACCTTCTCCAGCACAATCGAGTTGCAGGTCGCATCCTGTTCCAGCGCGGCCACCAATTGCTGTGCATGCGACACCACCCATACCTGGCAATGCTCGGCGGCGCGATGGATCAAGCGTGCCAGCGCCGGTAGCAGGTCCGGGTGCAGACTGGTTTCCGGTTCGTTGAGTACCATCATGGACGGCGCCCTGGGGCTCAATAATGCCGCCACCAGCAGCAAATAGCGCAGGGTTCCATCCGACAGCTCGGCAGCGGACAGCGGTCGCAGCAGGCCCTTCTGATGGAACTGCACGCTGAACTGGCTGCCAGGCAGCGCATCGATGGTCAGGTGTGAGCCGGGAAAGGCGTCGCTGATCGCCTCCCATAGCGCCTGCGCATCACCGATCTCGATGATGGTTTGCAGGGCGGCGGCCAGGTCGCGGCCATCATGGTGCAGCACCGGCGTGCGGGTGCCGAGTTGAGGTCGTCGGGCCGGGGCATCGCGATCCGTTCGGAAATGATCGTAAAAGCGCCAGCCGCGGATGCGCTCGCGCAGGTGCAGCACCTCTGGTGAAGACTGCAGGTTGCCCACCTGGTCGAAGAGACTGTCGAAATCCGCCGTGTGCTGGGCCAACACCTCCCATTGACGACCTTCGCGAGCGCGCACCACTGCGCCCTGGCGATCGACCAGCAAGCTCGCCGGCCGATAGAGCGGACCCGCCCAGATGCTTTCGCGCTTTATCTGCGGGTCGAGGGTGAAGCATGAAGGCATCGGTGAGCTGATACCGGGGAGCATGAAATGCCCGCTGGATGTAGGTAGGCCAAGGCCGATGGCATATCCAAAATCTTCGCTGGTAAAGCCCAGACGCAGACGTTTGGCTTCTTGCCGCGAGCCACCCTCGACGGCCACTTCGCCGCGGCTCATGCGGCGACTGATGCGCTCGGGGCCTGCCCAGAAGGTCGATTCCAGTCCGCCTTCACCGGCCAGCGCGTTGACCACACCGCCTTGGGCGGTTTCAGCGAGCAAGCGCAAGGCTTTGTATAGGTTGGATTTGCCGCTGCCGTTGGGACCGGTGATGACGTTCAGGCGCGCCAGGGGCAATACCAGGTGGTTGATCGAGCGGTAGTTTGCAACGGCCAATGTGGTCAGCATCTTGGCATCCTTGCGCAGGTGAGGAGGGCGGTAGTATCACCCACCTGATCAAACTCAAAGGAATTGCATTTGTTACAGCAACAGCACATTCCCTGATCTACGCTAACACTCGCATCTCTGTATCGAATTGACACATGCAAGGAGCCTGCATGACGGTGTCGCGTAGGGTATTGATCGTCAGTCTGGGCTTGGGGCTCGTGCTGGTCGGCTGTGATAAGCAAACCGCTGTCGAAGCCGAGCTGCGCAGGGTGGCTGTACAGCGCGTACAGCCCAGTGATTTTGCTGCGCCGGTGACCCTCACCGGCGACATTCAGGCCAGGGTTCAGGCAGACCTCTCGTTTCGTGTTGGCGGTAAGATCATTTCCCGTAGCGTCGATGTTGGCGATCACGTGAAAGCCAATCAGGTTCTGGCCCGGCTCGATCCGAAAGATTTGCAGGCCAAT
This sequence comes from Pseudomonas sp. NUPR-002, assembly GCF_056322725.1. Classification (NCBI taxonomy): domain Bacteria; kingdom Pseudomonadati; phylum Pseudomonadota; class Gammaproteobacteria; order Pseudomonadales; family Pseudomonadaceae; genus Pseudomonas; species Pseudomonas sp. NUPR-002. The sequence goes on along the minus strand of NZ_CM150476.1, from coordinate 5,993,212 downwards.
GTCGACTCGGCCAAGGCGGAGGTGTTCGCCGAGCAAGCGCGGGTCACCGAAGCCAGCAAGGCCTTTTATCGTCAGCAGAAGCTGCTGCCCAAGGGTTATACCAGCCAGAGTGAATATGACTCTGCCCAGGCGTCCCTGCGCAGCAGCCAGAGCGCCTTGAAAGCGGCCCAGGCGCAATTGGCCAACGCCCGCGATCAACTGAGCTACACCGCACTGATCGCCGACGCGGCCGGGGTGATCACTGATCGTCAGGCCGAAGTCGGGCAGGTGGTGCAGGCTACAGCACCCATCTTCAGCCTGGCCCACGATGGCGAGCGCGATGCCGTGTTCAATGTCTATGAATCGTTACTGGTAGCGCCACCCACTAACGAATCCATCACCGTCAGCCTGGTAGATAAACCCACGATTCAGGCCAGCGGCCATGTGCGGGAAGTGACCCCGACCGTTTCCGCGCAAAGCGGCACGGTACAAGTCAAAGTGGCACTGACTGAAGTCCCCGCCGGTATGGAGCTGGGCTCGGCTGTCTCAGCGACCGGTCATATCAAGGGCAAGCCCAGTATCGAACTGCCTTGGTCGGCGTTGACCAAGGCCCTGCATGACCCGGCGGTGTGGCTGGTGGAGGAAGGCAATAAAGTCAGGTTGCAGGAGGTCAAGGTCAGCCGCTATCTCACTGGCAAGGTGGTCATCAGCGAAGGCCTCAAGGGCGGGGAAAGCGTGGTGGTGGCAGGCGGGCAGTTGCTTACGCCCGGCATGCAAGTGGAAGTCGCACCGTTCAAGGATATCGGGGTAGCGCAATGAAAGCAGTCACACTTGGCCTGTGCAGTGCGCTATTGCTGGTTGGCTGCGGGAAAGAAGCAGCGGAGTCGGACCCGGTCCGACCGGTACTTTCGGTCATTGTCGAACCCCAGATCCAGGCCGATCTCGGGCGCTTTGCCGGCACCATTCAGGCGCGCTACGAGAGCACGCTGGGCTTTCGTGTTGCCGGACGTATCGCCCGACGCTGGGTCGATGTGGGCAACTCGGTGAAAGCGGGCGACGTTCTGGCCAGCCTCGACCCGGCCGATCAGCGCAACCAGTTGCGCGCTGCCGAAGGCGATCTGGCCAAGGTCCAGGCGCAGTGGATCAACGCCCAGGCCGATGCGCGCCGCCAACAACAACTGTTTGACCGTGGCGTGGGCGCCCAGGCGCAACTGGATGAGGCCCAGACCAACCTGAAAACCACCGGTGCTTCGCTGGAGCAGGCCCGCGCGGCCGTCAGCCAGGCGCGCGACCAGCTGGGCTACAGCGAACTACGCACCGATCACGACGCCGTGGTCACCAACTGGCAGGCCGAAGCCGGACAGACTGTCAGCGCCGGGCAACCAGTGGTCACCCTGGCCCGTCCGGATGTCAAAGAAGCGGTCATCGATCTGCCGACGTATCTGGCTGAGCAACTGACCACTGATTTGAAGTTTGAGGTGGCTTCGCAACTCGACCCGAGTATCAACACCACCGCGACCTTGCGCGAACTGGAGCCGCAGGCCGACGCGGCCACCCGAACCCGCCGTGCGCGCCTGACCCTGGCCACTACACCGGAGTCGTTTTACCTGGGCACGGCGATCAGTGTCACCCTGACTTCGGCCATTTCGCCGCGCAGCGAGCTTCCGGCTTCGGCGTTGTTGGAGCGCGATGGACAGACCCGGGTATGGGTGGTTGATCCGCGACAGAACACAGTCGCGAGCCGCGAGGTGAAGCTAATTGAACGTACACCCGAGAGCATCGTGGTGAGCTCGGGTGTTCAGGCCGGAGAGCGGGTGGTAACAGCAGGGGTGAACACCCTGAAACCGGGCCAGAAGGTCATAGTCGATGAGGAAGGTCCGCAATGAAAGGAAGCTTCAACCTGTCGGAATGGGCGCTGAAGCACCAATCCTTTGTTTGGTACCTGATGTTCGTCGGCTTGCTGATGGGCGTGTTCTCCTACGTGAACCTTGGGCGTGAGGAAGACCCTTCATTCACCATCAAAACCATGGTGATCCAGACCCGCTGGCCGGGCGCGACCCAGGACGAGACCCTGAACCAGGTCACTGACCGCATCGAGAAAAAGCTCGAAGAGCTGGACTCGCTCGACTACGTAAAAAGCTACACCCGACCGGGTGAATCGACGGTCTATGTCAACTTGCTGGACACCACACCGGCCAAGGACATCCCCGAAATCTGGTACCAGGTGCGCAAGAAGATCCAGGATATTCGCGGCCAGTTTCCCCAGGGTATCCAGGGGCCGGGTTTCAACGATGAGTTCGGTGACGTCTACGGTTCGATCTACGCCTTTACCGCCGACGGCCTGACCATGCGCCAACTGCGCGACTACGTCGAGCAGGTGCGCGCCGAGATCCGTGAAGTGCCAGGGCTGGGCAAGGTCGAAATGATCGGCACCCAGGACGAGGTGCTGTACCTTAATTTCTCCACCCGCAAGCTGGCCTCGTTCGGTATCGATCAGCGTCAGGTGCTGCAAGCCTTGCAGAGCCAGAACGCGGTCACCCCGGCGGGGGTGATCGAAGCCGGGCCCGAGCGGGTATCGGTGCGTACAACCGGGCAGTTCGCCTCGGAAAAAGACCTGGAAACGGTGAATCTGCGCATCAACGACCGCTTCTTCCGCCTGGCCGACATTGCCGAGATCGAGCGCGGATTCGTTGATCCGCCTTCACCGCTGTTCCGTTTCAACGGTCAACCTGCCATCGGTTTAGGTATCGGCATGAAGGCCGGTGGCAACATCCAGGCCTTTGGTGCCGACCTGCACAAAATGATGGATCGGGTGACGTCAGAGTTGCCAGTCGGGGTCGGGGTGCACACCGTTTCTGACCAGGCGGTGGTGGTGGAAGAGGCCGTCGGTGGTTTCACCAGTGCGTTGTTCGAAGCGGTGATCATTGTATTGGCGGTGAGCTTCGTCAGCCTCGGCATTCGCGCCGGCCTGGTGGTGGCCTGCTCGATTCCGCTGGTGCTGGCGATGGTGTTCATCTTCATGGAGTACAGCGGCATCACCATGCAGCGGATCTCGCTGGGTGCCTTGATCATCGCCCTGGGGCTGTTGGTGGACGATGCGATGATCACCGTGGAGGTGATGGTCACGCGCCTGGAAATGGGTGAGACCAAGGAGCAGGCAGCGACTTTTGCCTACACCTCGACCGCCTTCCCGATGCTCACCGGCACGCTGGTAACCGTGGCGGGCTTTATGCCGATCGGCCTCAATGCCAGCTCGGCGGGGGAGTACACCTACACCTTGTTCGCGGTGATCGCTGCCGCGTTGCTGGTGTCTTGGGTGGTGGCCGTGGTGTTTGCGCCGGTGCTGGGCGTGCATATCCTCAACGCCAAGGTCAAACCGCACAATGAAGAAGCGGGGCGCGTCGGCAAGGCATTCGAACACAGCTTGCTGTGGTGCATGCGCCATCGCTGGTTGACCATTGTCGGCACTATTTTGCTGTTCCTGCTGGCGTTGTTCTGCATGCGTTTCGTGCAGAACCAGTTCTTCCCGTCTTCGGACCGCCCCGAGATTCTCGTGGACCTCAACCTGCCGCAGAACGCCTCGATCGAGGAAACCCGCAAAGCGGTGGATAAGCTTGAGGCAACGCTGAAGGACGATGTGGATATCGAGCGCTGGAGTACCTATATCGGCCAGGGTGCCATTCGCTTCTACCTGCCGCTGGACCAGCAACTGCAGAACCCCTACTACGCCCAGTTGGTGATCGTCAGTAAAGGGTTCGAGGAACGTGAAGGGCTGGTCAAGCGCTTGAAACAGCGTTTGCGCGAAGACTTCGTCGGTATCGGCAGCAACGTTCAGACGCTGGAAATGGGCCCGCCGGTGGGCCTGCCGATTCAGTACCGGGTCATGGGCAAAGACATTGATCAGGTGCGCAAACATGCCATCGCCCTGGCGGCCATGCTCGACAGCAATGAGCACATTGGCAGTCTGATTTATGACTGGAACGAACCCGGCAAAGTGCTGCGGGTCGAAATTGCCCAGGACAAGGCGCGCCAGCTGGGGCTGTCATCTGAAGACGTGGCCAACGTCATGAACAGCATTGTCAGCGGGACGCAGATCACCCAGGTCAACGACAGCATCTACCTGATCAACGTCGTCGCCCGCGCCGTAGACAGTGAGCGCAGTTCACCCCAGACCTTGCAGAACCTGCAGATTGTCACCCCCAACGGTACCTCGATTCCGTTGCTGGCCTTCGCCACCGTGCGTTACGAGCTGGAGCAACCACTGGTTTGGCGTCGCGACCGCAAGCCGACCATTACCATCAAGGCCGCGGTGCGTGGCGACATGCAGCCGACCGACCTGGTGCGTGAGCTTGAACCGCAAATCAACGACTTCATCAGCAAACTGCCGGTGGGCTACACCGTTGAAACCGGTGGTACGGTGGAGGCCAGCGGTAAAGCGCAGGGTCCGATCGCCAAGGTGTTGCCGCTGATGCTGTTCCTGATGGGCACCTTCCTGATGATCCAGTTGCACAGTGTGCAGAAGCTCTTTCTGGTGGCCAGCGTGGCGCCGCTGGGCTTGATCGGGGTGGTGCTGGCGTTGGTGCCGACGGGAACGCCGATGGGCTTTGTGGCGATTCTGGGGATTCTCGCGCTGATCGGTATCATCATCCGTAACTCGGTGATTCTGGTGACCCAGATCGACGAGTACGAGGCGCAGGGCTTGTCGCCCTGGGCAGCTGTGCAGGAAGCTACCAACCACCGTAGACGGCCGATTCTGCTGACAGCGGCAGCGGCGAGTCTGGGCATGATTCCTATTGCGCGGGAAGTGTTCTGGGGGCCGATGGCCTACGCGATGATCGGCGGGATCATTATCGCGACGCTGCTGACCTTGCTGTTCCTGCCGGCGCTGTATGTGGCCTGGTACAAGATCAGGGAGCCGCAGGCTGAGTGATGGATGAAAGCAATCGCGGGGCAAGCCCGCTCCCACAGAACCTGTAGGAGCGGGCTTGCCCCGCGATGTTTGTTACTTACAGCCCATCAAGCAATGCTTTATTACGCACCGCACCCTTGTCGGCACTGGTGGCCAGCAGGGCATAGGCTTTCAGCGCTGTGGTCACTTTACGTGGGCGCACTTCAACCGGTTTCCAGCCCTTCTTGTCTTGCTCCACACGACGTGCCGCCAACTCTTCGTCGCTGACCAACAGGTTGATCGAGCGGTTAGGGATGTCGATCAGCACTTTGTCGCCGTCCTGCACCAGGCCGATCGCACCGCCAGCGGCCGCTTCAGGAGAGGCGTGACCAATCGACAAGCCCGAAGTACCGCCGGAGAAGCGGCCGTCGGTCAGCAGGGCGCAGGCTTTGCCCAGGCCTTTGGACTTCAGGTAGGACGTCGGGTAGAGCATTTCCTGCATGCCCGGGCCACCTTTCGGACCTTCGTAGCGAATGATGACGATGTCGCCTTCCTTCACTTCGTCGGCAAGAATGCCGCGTACTGCGCTGTCCTGGCTTTCGAAGATTTTCGCGTTGCCTTCGAACACGTGGATCGACTCATCGACGCCCGCAGTTTTCACCACGCAACCGTCCAGCGCGATGTTGCCGTACAGCACGGCCAGGCCGCCTTCTTGCGAGTAGGCGTGCTCGACACTGCGGATGCAGCCGTTTTCACGGTCGTCGTCGAGGGTTTCCCAACGGGTCGACTGGCTGAATGCGGTCTGGGTCGGGATACCGGCCGGGCCTGCCTTGAAGAAGTGGTGCACCGCTTCGTCGTCAGTCTGGGTGATGTCCCACTTGGCGATGGCTTCTTCCATGCTCGGGCTGTGCACGGTCGGCAGGTCGGTGTGCAGCAGGCCGCCACGGGCCAGCGATCCGAGGATGCTGAAGATGCCGCCAGCGCGGTGGACGTCTTCCATGTGGTACTTCTGGATGTTCGGCGCAACCTTGCACAGCTGCGGCACTTTGCGCGACAGGCGATCGATATCGCGCAGGTCGAAATCGATCTCGGCTTCCTGGGCGGCGGCCAGCAAGTGCAGGATGGTGTTGGTCGAACCGCCCATGGCGATATCGAGCATCATGGCGTTCTCGAACGCCTTGAAGTTGGCAATGTTGCGCGGCAGGACGCTGTGATCGTCTTCGCCGTAGTAGCGCTTGCACAGCTCGACAATGGTGCGCCCGGCTTGCAGGAACAGTTGCTCACGGTCGCTGTGGGTGGCCAGGGTCGAACCGTTACCCGGCAAGGCCAGGCCCAGGGCTTCGGTCAGGCAGTTCATCGAGTTGGCGGTGAACATGCCAGAGCAGGAACCGCAGGTTGGGCAGGCGCTGCGCTCGTACTCGGCGACTTTCTCGTCGGACGCGGTCGAGTCGGCAGCGATCACCATGGCGTCAACCAGGTCCAGACCGTGGCTGGCCAGTTTGGTTTTACCGGCTTCCATCGGCCCGCCGGAGACGAAGATCACCGGGATGTTCAGGCGCAGGGCGGCCATCAGCATGCCGGGGGTGATTTTGTCGCAGTTGGAGATGCAGACAATGGCGTCGGCGCAGTGGGCATTGACCATGTACTCGACCGAGTCGGCGATGATCTCCCGGCTTGGCAGCGAATAGAGCATGCCGTCGTGGCCCATGGCGATGCCATCGTCAACCGCGATGGTGTTGAACTCCTTGGCTACGCCACCGGCGCGTTCGATCTCGCGGGCGACCAACTGGCCCAGGTCCTTCAGGTGAACGTGCCCCGGGACGAACTGGGTGAACGAGTTGGCGATGGCGATGATCGGCTTTTTGAAGTCGTCATCTTTCATCCCGGTGGCACGCCACAAGGCGCGTGCGCCGGCCATATTGCGGCCGTGGGTGGACGTTTTCGAGCGGTAAACAGGCATGAAACACTCCTGGCGGCTAATCAGGTAACAAAAAGGGAAGTGAGCTTCTCTTGTCCTTTGCACCGAAGGCAGGTGGCCGCTGGTACGGATGAAGCCGAGATCGCCGCGGGATCGCCGTGCGCTCAGCCAGAGCTCATAAACCCGCCGGGATGACTGGCGATGAATAGCCCGATTCTACACCGCTGGCGCTGTGAAGGAATGGTGTTGTAGATGGTTGGCGGTGATTGCAGGTAACGGTGGGAGCGGGCTTGCCTCGCGAAAACGCCAGTAAGACCCATCTGTAAGACGCTTCCGAAATGCTGGTAGATGCCTAATTAACGGCTGTTTCCGCCGCTCGATCTGGCTAACATCCCCGCGCCGCATGTGCGGCTCACGAGACGACACCCTTAATGGACCTTCCCAGTTTCAGTTCATCGCGAACCTACATTCTGGCACTGAACGCAGTGGCGTCAGGGCTGCCCGTTAGCTGACCGACAGCCTTGCCGGTTGGCCTCCAGGCGCCTGTGCTGCTGCCTGGAGATCGATATGACCTATACCCCCGAAGTACGCCTGAACAGCTGCTGCTCCTGCACCTGCAATGGGCTGAGCGCTAGCCAGGCCATTGATGCACTGGTTGATGAAGCCACCGAAGACTTCCACAAAGGTGCTTCCATCACCACCCACATCGGCAACCTGAAAGAGGCCACTGTCAGCTTGTTGTACCGCAAGCGCGTGCTGTGGCTGGTGCTGCTGGTGTTCGGCAACCTGTTTTCCGGCGCCGGTATTGCCGCGTTCGAAGAAACCATCGCCGCACATATCGTTCTGGTGTTCTTCCTGCCACTGCTGGTCGACAGCGGTGGCAATGCTGGCGCGCAGTCTGCGACCTTGATGGTGCGTGGCCTGGCCACCGGGGAAGTGGTGATGCGTGACTGGTTGCGTATGCTCGGGCGTGAATGCGGTGTGGCGCTGGCGCTGGGTTGCACCATGGCGATTGCCGTGGCGTCGCTGGGCATGCTGCGCGGCGGGCCGGAAATCGCCGTGATCGTGGCCAGCAGCATGCTGGTCATCGTATTGATTGGCAGTCTGATCGGCCTGAGCTTGCCGTTCATGTTTACCAAAATGAAGCTCGACCCGGCCACTGCCAGTGGTCCCTTGGTCACCTCCATCGCCGATGCTGCCGGGGTGTTGGTGTACTTCGGGATTGCGTCTGTGGTATTGGGGTTCTGAGTGTGGTCGCGGGGCAAGCCCGCTCCTACATCGCGTGTAGGAGCGGGCTTGCCCCGCGAAATGGACGTTAGCTGTTAGGCAGCAAACGGCAGGTAATGCTCTTGATGTAGCGAGTCTCCGGGATCGCCGGATGCACCGGATGATCCGGCCCTTGGCCGCCACGCTCGAGCAGCTGAATATTGCGGTCCAGGTGACGGGCGCTGGTCAGCAGAATGTTCTGCAGATCGTCTTCAGGCAGGTGCATCGAGCACGACGCACTGACCAGAATACCGTCTTTGCTCAGCAGGCGCATGGCTTGCTCGTTCAGGCGACGGTAAGCGCCTTCGCCGTTTTTCAGGTCTTTTTTACGCTTGATGAAGGCGGGTGGGTCGGCAACGATCACGTCGAAACGCTCTTCGGCGGCCTTGAGTTCCTTCAGCGCTTCAAACACGTCGCCTTCAACGCAGGTGAGCTTTTCCGCGATGCCGTTGAGCGCAGCGTTACGCTCTACGCCATCAAGGGCGAAGCCCGAGGCGTCAACGCAGAACACTTCGCTGGCGCCGAAAGCACCCGCTTGCACACCCCAGCCACCGATGTAGCTGAACAGATCAAGCACGCGCTTGCCCTGGACGTACGGCGCCAGGCGCGCGCGGTTCATGCGGTGGTCGTAGAACCAGCCAGTTTTCTGGCCTTCCATCACCGGGGCTTCGAACTTGACGCCGTTTTCTTCCAGCGCGACCCACTCCGGCACTAGGCCGAATACGGTTTCGACATAGCGGTTCAGGCCTTCGGCGTCACGCGCGGCCGAATCGTTCTTGAACAGAATGCCGCTTGGCTTGAGCACTTGAACCAGGGCGGCGATGACGTCGTCCTTGTGCAGTTCCATGGTGGCCGAAGCCAGTTGCACCACGAGGATATCGCCGAAACGGTCGACGACCAGACCCGGCAGCAGGTCGGAATCACCGTAGACCAGGCGGTAGAACGGCTTGTCGAACAGGCGCTCGCGCAGCGACAGGGCCACGTTGATGCGGTGCACCAGCAGCGACTTGTCCAGGGCCAGCTTGGCATCGCGCGACAGCAGGCGGGCGCAGATCAGGTTGTTCGGGCTCATGGCTACGACGCCCAGGGCCTTGCCGCTGGTGGTTTCGAGAATCGCCTGATCACCGGCCTTGAAGCCGTGCAGCGGGGTGGCGGCGACGTCGATTTCGTTGCTGTAGACCCACAGGTGACCGGCGCGCAGACGGCGGTCGGCATTGGCTTTGAGACGAAGGCTGGGCAGGGACATGACGTCGCTCCGGGAAAAAAGAGCGGGAGTATAACCTGATGCCCGTTGCACTGATGTTATTAGCGACAAATTGCAACAGAGCACTGGCCTTGCGCCTCACCCCTGGGCTGTACGAACAGGTTAGAATCGCCGCTCAGCCCCGAGTGTGTACTTATGTCCCAGGAACTCTCCGCCGAACAGATCCAGCACGCCTTGCAAGGCATCAGCGTGCCGCCGCAACCGCAGATCATGGTTGACCTGCAGTTCGAGCAATACATGCCTGATCCTGACCTAGAGGTAATCGCCAAGCTGATTTCCCAGGATCCGGGTCTGTCTGGCGCACTGCTCAAGCTGGTGAACTCGCCCTATTACGGATTGACCAACAAGATTGCCTCGATCCAGCGTGCAGTGAATCTGCTTGGCAGCCGATCGATCATCAACCTGATCAACGCCCAATCGATCAAGGGCGAGATGAGCGATGACACCATCGTTACCCTCAACCGCTTCTGGGATACCGCCCAGGACGTAGCCATGACCTGCATGACCCTGGCCAAGCGCATCGGCTCGCAGGCCGTGGATGAGGCTTATGCGCTGGGCCTGTTCCATGATTGCGGCGTGCCGCTGATGCTCAAGCGCTTCCCCGATTACATGGGCGTGCTGGAACAAGCCTATGCCCATGCCGGCAGTCATCAACGCGTGGTGGACACCGAGAATCAGGCGTTCAATACCAACCATGCAGTGGTGGGTTACTACACCGCCAAGTCCTGGCGTTTGCCCGAGCACCTGAGCAATGCCATCGCCAACCATCACAACGCCCTGGCGGTGTTCAGCGATGACTCGGCGCGCAACACGCAGTTGAAGAACCTGCTGGCGATCCTCAAGATGGCTGAACACATCTGCGCGTCGTACCGGGTGCTAGGCAATCAGAGTGTCGATCACGAGTGGAATGCCGTTGGGCACCTGGTGCTCGACTACGTAGGGCTTTCCGAGTACGACTTTGAGAACCTCAAACAGACCATTCGCGAACTGGGCACTCACTGATCCATGCCGGAACTACCCGAAGTCGAAACTACCCGGCGCGGTATAGCGCCTTACCTGGAAGGCCAGCGGGTCAACCGGGTGATCGTGCGTGACCGCCGCCTGCGCTGGCCGATTCCCGAAGACCTCGACGTTCGCCTTTCAGGGCAGCGCTTCGTCAAAGTAGAGCGCCGCGCCAAGTACCTGTTGCTCAATGCCGAAGTTGGGACGTTGATCAGCCACCTGGGGATGTCTGGCAACCTGCGTCTGGTCGAGATCGGCTTGCCCGCCGCCAAGCACGAACATGTGGATATCGAACTGGAGTCGGGCCTGGCTTTGCGCTACACCGACCCACGGCGTTTCGGCGCCATGCTCTGGAGCCTCGACCCACTCAACCATGAGCTGCTGATCAAGCTCGGCCCGGAGCCGCTGACCGACCTGTTCGATGGTGAGCGCCTGTTTCAGCTGTCACGTGGCAAGGCCATGGCGGTGAAGCCGTTCATCATGGATAACGCCGTGGTGGTCGGGGTGGGCAATATCTACGCGACCGAGGCGCTGTTCGCGGCGGGTATAGACCCGCGCCGTGAAGCGGGGAGCATCTCGCGAGCGCGTTATCTGAAGCTGGCGATCGAGATCAAACGCATCCTCGCCTGCGCGATCGAGCGCGGAGGCACTACGTTGCGCGACTTTATCGGCGGTGATGGCCAGCCGGGTTACTTCCAGCAGGAGCTGTTCGTTTACGGGCGCCGGGAAGAGCCTTGCAAGGTTTGCGGGAGCATTTTGCGCGAGGTCAAACTGGGCCAGCGCGCCAGCGTGTTCTGCCCGCGCTGCCAGAAGTAAGGGCGGCGGTTCGGCAGATGACCTTTATCGCGGGGCAAGCCCGCTCCTACAGGGGGGCCGTGAGCAATTTTCAATTGTCTTCCTGTGGGAGCGGGCTTGCCCCGCGAGGCGATGTGGCAGGTGCACCGCTATCGCGGGCTGAGCACCTCGGCCTCGCCTACGCCACGCGGATCACTGGCGGCTTCCAGGGTTTGTTTGGCTTTGTCCCAGTACAGCACTTGCTGGTTCCCGTAGGTGCGGCCAAGGTCTTTGAGCTGGTAGCCGCGGGCCTGCAGTTCGTGCTGTTGTTCTGTACTGAACGCGCCCGGTTCGTGTTCGACCACATCCGGCAGGTACTGGTGATGGTAGCGTGGTACAGCGGGCCAGCTGGCGACCGGTTTGCCTTCCAGAAAGCCCAGCATCGACAGCAGCACCATGCTGGGAATCCGGCTGCCGCCGGGTGTGCCGAACGCGGCGAACTGGGTCGGGCTTTCGATGAAGCTCGGGCTCATGCTCGACAGCGGCCGTTTGCCTGCGGCGACGGCATTGGCCTGGCTGCCGGCCAGACCGTAGCTGTTGCTGCCGCGCGGATCAGCGGCGAAGTCGTCCATTTCGTTGTTCAGCACCACGCCGGTACCCGGCGCACTGAAGGCCGCACCGAAGGGCAAGTTGACCGATAGCGTCGCGGCCACGGCATTGCCGTCGGCGTCGATCACGGCGAAATGGGTGGTGTGGTCGCCTTCGCGCCAGGCTGGTGCCGGAGGCAAGCTGCTACTTGGCGTGGCCTGGTGGACGTCGATGCTGTCGGCCAGTTGGGTCAGGTAATTGCGCGCCAGCAGTTGCGGCACCGGGTTGGCGACGTAATCCGGATCGCCGAGCAGACCGCGGTCGCGGTAGGCGCGGCGCAATACTTCCAGTACGTAGTGGCTGCGTTGCACCGGCTCGGCACTCTGCCAAGGCAGGCGCTGGAGCATCGCCAGGCTCTGGGCCAGGGCGACGCCACCGGCGGACGGCGGCGGTGCGCTGATCAGTTCACGCTGCCCGGCCAGCTGGTAGCGCAGGGGTTCGCGTTTGGCGGTACGGTAGTTGGCCAGGTCGTCCAGGCTCCAGATACCGCCGGCAGCCTGCACGCCTTGCACCATAGCCTGCGCAGTTGGGCCGCGGTAGAAGCCATCGCGGCCCTGATTGGCCAGACGTTCAAGGGTGGTCGCCAGCTCAGGTTGGCGAATCTGTGCGCCAAGTGCCGGGACTTCACCTTGCTTGAGGAACAACCGGGCGCTTTCCGGATCGTCGCGCAGTGCGTTCAGGCGCATGGTTGCCCGGTCGCGGTAGATGCGGTCGACGCTAAAACCCTGGTTGGCCAAGCGAATGGCCGGGGCCAGGGTGTTTTTCAGCGGTAATTTGCCGTAGTGCGCAGCAAGATCGGCCAGCGCGGCGGGCAGTCCGGGGATTGCCGCAGCCAGGGGGCCGTTGATCGACAGGCCAGGCTGAACCTTGCCGTCTTTGAGGTACATGCCCTCGCTGGCTTTTCCTGGCGCGCGCTCACGGGCGTCGATAAACACGTAGCGTGCCGGGCTGCCGCCCTCGCGCAGCAGGAAGAAACCGCCGCCGCCAAGCCCGGAACCATAAGGCTCGACCACCGCCAAGGCGGCGCTCACGGCAATGGCGGCGTCAAAGGCATTACCGCCTTGTTCGAGAATTTCTCGCGCAGCAGCAGTCGCTTCGGCGTGCGGGCTGGCGATGGCCGCGCGGCCCGGACCTTGTGCCTGGGCACTGACGGCCCCCAGCGCCAGCGAGGCGCCAAGAACCAGCGGTGCTAGCCTGGCGACAAACAGCATCAGGCCTTGCCGGTAATGCGGCGGTATTTTTCCATCAACTGCTCTTCAGTCTCGGGGTGGGCTTCATCCAGCGGGATGCAGTCAACCGGGCAGACTTGTTGGCACTGTGGCTCGTCGTAGTGACCAACGCACTGGGTGCACAGGTTCGGGTCGATCACGTAGATCTCTTCGCCCTGGGAAATAGCGGCGTTTGGGCACTCGGGTTCGCAGACGTCGCAGTTGATGCAATCGTCGGTGATGATCAGGGACATGGGGACTCCGGCCAGGGCTCAGAACCCGGGCATTTGAAAACCAATGGGCATAATTGTGCCGCATTAGCGCCCGCAGTGCACGCGGGCGCCGTGGTCAAATCGCCGATGTCACTTCTTGAAGCGTTCAGTCAGGGCTTCGGCCACTATCGGATGGACGAATTTGCTGATATCGCCACCGAGCGCTGCAATTTCCCGAACCAGGGTCGAGGAAATGAAGGAATACCGCTCTGACGGGGTCAGGAACAGGCTCTCGACATCCGGTGCCAGCTGGCGGTTCATGTTGGCCAGCTGGAACTCGTACTCGAAGTCCGAGACGGCGCGCAGGCCGCGCAGAAAGACATTGGCTTGCTGTTCCTTGGCGAAGTGCGCGAGCAAGGAAGAGAAGCCGATGACTTCGACATTGGGCAGGTGCTTGGTGACCTCACGAGCCAGTTCTACCCGTTGTTCCAGGGGGAACAGCGGGTTTTTCTTCGGGCTGGCAGCGACCGCAATGATCACCTGGTCGAACAGCCGCGAGGCACGCTCGACCAGATCGCCATGGCCCTTGGTAATAGGGTCGAAAGTACCTGGGTACAACACTCGGTTCATCGCGTCGTCCTGGCAGGAGTGCGTTGGGGAGTCGGATGGTATCGCAGCAGTGGCAGTCGGCCAAGTCGCCTGCGCACGCTGAAGGCACTATAGACAGTGTGTCCATTTGTTGTCATCTGTTGGCAGCCAGGCGTTCGATCAGGCCATCGGTGAGCCGTGCCGCGAGGCCATACACCGACAATTGCGGGTTGGCACCGATGCTGGTGGGGAACAGTGAGCCGTCGTGGATCGACAGGTTGGCCAGCTGATGATGGCGCCCAAGGCTGTCGCAGACGGCCTGGCGCGGGTCTTCGCCCATGGCGCAGCCGCCCATGACGTGGGCACTGCCCAACCGCGTGCGGAACAGTTCCAGGCTCAGGCTATCGATCAGTTGTCGGGCTTCGGCCAGGCTTTTCACATAGCGACCGTCGCTGTGCATTGGCAGCACCGCTTCGGCGCCGGCGGCGAACTGAATCTCGGCCATGCTGTGGAACGCACGGCGAACGCCCTCCCAGGCGTAGGCCGACACCGGGTAATCGAGAACCGGCGTGCCGTCGCTGCGCAGTTGTACCTCGCCACCGACACTCTGTGGGTGGAACCCGTCACGCAGCAGGGCGAGCATGATGTGGGTGTTGGGCAATTGCTCCATACGCAAGGCATTTTCACTGCCGAAGCTGCCGAGCAAGGTGGCCGCCAGCGCCGGATGCAGAGGCGGTACCTCAAGTTTGTAGCCGATCGGGCCGGTGACGCCGTCGCGCCATTGAAAGTGATCGGAGTAGATCGACTGAGGCGCGCCGTAGAACGGGTTGACCTTGTCTTTGAACAGCCCGGCACTGAAGTTGACCAGGTGCAGGAAGGTCCTTTTTCCCAGGCGTTCGTGGGGGTCTGGTGCCTCTGAGCGCAGCAGCAGGGCCGGGCTGTTGATACCGCCACCGGCCAGTAGGTAGTGCCGTGCCTTGACCTGAATTTGCCGTCCGGTAGGGTTTACGCAGCGCGCATCCATGGCCACGCATTGCAGGCTGCTGATGCGTTCTCCGTCGTGGATCAGGCGTTCGGCGCGCGCCAGATAGAGCAGTTCACCGCCCTTTTCCAGGGCGGCGGGAATGCTGGTCACCAGCATCGACTGCTTGGCGTTGACCGGGCAGCCCATGCCGCAATAGCCGAGGTTCCAACAGCCGCGGACGTTACGCGGGATGACCTTCCAGCTGTAGTCGAGCGCCTCGCAGCCACGTTTGAGGATTTCGTTGTTGGCGTTGGGCGGCAGGGCCCAAGGCGCGATACCCAGGCGCTGCTCCATGCGCTCGAACCAGGGCGCCAGTTCCGCGCTGCTCAAGCCTTTGACGCCATGCTCGCTGGCCCAGTGCTGCAGGGTAGGTTCCGGCGTGCGGAAGCTCGATGTCCAGTTGATCAGCGTGGTACCGCCCACTGCGCGGCCTTGGAGGATGGTGATGGCGCCATCCTTGCTCATGCGCCCGATCCCTTCCTGATAGAGGTTGGAGTAGGCCTGGTCTTCGAGCAGGTTGAAGTCGCTGCTGGTCTTGAGCGGGCCTTCTTCGATCAGCAGCACCTTGAAACCGGCGGCGCTGAGCAGTTCGGCACTGGTGGCGCCGCCGGCACCGCTGCCGATGATGGCGACATCGGCTTCCAGGGTCAGGTCTTGCTCCAGGCGTGACGCATCACGGGTTTTCCAGCCGCGGGCCATGCCTTCGCGGAACAGATCGGGTACGGGCATCTTCAGCCTCTTGTCGTTATGAGTGTGGTTCAGATTTTCGGCGGGCCGGGGTATCCGCACTGCGCCCAGGATTCGGGCATCTCATACCAGGCCATCTGCAACAGCTGCAGCAGCGAGGCATGGCCCATGCGCAGCAAATTCAGCGAACTGTTCTCCCAACGTTGCAGGAAGGCCCGGATGTTCTCGCCGCTGGCGTTTTCCCAGCTGCCCCAGATGCCGGTGAGCGGCCCGCGGGTGACCGGCAGGGCGAGCACATCGAACAGCTGCTGGGTCAGCTTGAGCATGGCGGGCGACAGGCTGGCGAGCTTGTGGTCCAAGCGCTGCAGCATGGCGTCAAGGTGTTCGGCGGCAGAGGTGCCGGCCATGATCACCGGGATCAGGGCCCGCAGAATCGGCAAATCGCTCTGGCGCAAGGTGAGGTAGCCACTGGCAGGCGTTTGCGCCGAGCAACCGCTGAGGCTGGCGCCCAACCCGGCGGTGGCCAGGAAGGCGCTGGCGCCGAGGCTGAACTTGAGCAAGCCGCGGCGGCTCAGGGCAGGTGTTACTGGCAGGCTGGTGGTCATTGTTGTTATGCCTGGTAGTCGTGATTAGCGAATGAAGAGTTTGTACACCCACTTGATCAAAGGTTTGCCATACGGCGGGTAGATCAGGCGTGCTGCGTTGAAGCGTTGCTTGGCAAACACCGCCTTGGCCTTGCTGAAGGTCAGGAAACCCTCATAACCGTGGTAGTGGCCCATGCCAGACGGACCGACTCCGCCAAACGGCAGGTCGTCCTGGGCGACATGCAGCAAGGTGTCGTTGAGGCAGACGCCACCGGAGTGGGTCTGTTCAAGGACTTTCTGTTGCTCGGCCCGGTCGTAGCCGAAGTAATACAGGGCCAAGGGGCGAGGGCGCTGATTGATGTAGGCAAGCGCCTGGTCAAGGGTGTCGTAGGGCACCAGTGGCAGCAGCGGCCCGAAGATTTCATCCTGCATTACGCGCATCTGGTCGTTGACCTGTAGCAGCAGGTGCGGAGGCAGGCGTCTGCCTTGTCGCGCCTCTTGTGGGTACAAATTGACGATTTTCGCGCCTTTTTCGCTGGCATCGTTCAAGTAGCCTTCCAGGCGTGCCAGGTGGCGCGGGTTGATGATCGCGCTGTAATCGGGGTTGTTCGCTACGTTCGGGTAGAAGCGCTGCACCACATTGCGGTAGGCGCTGGCAAAGTCATCCATTCGCTCCCGGGGAACCAGCACGTAGTCAGGCGCCACGCAGGTTTGCCCGGCATTGATATTTTTGCCGAAGGCTATGCGCTCGGCAGCGTCGGCCAGCGGCACGCTGGAGGAAACGATGGCGGGCGATTTGCCGCCCAGCTCCAGGGTTACCGGTGTCAGGTTCTGCGCGGCGGCGAGCATCACATGCCGGCCAACGCTGGTAGCGCCCGTGAACAGCAGGTGATCGAAGGGCAGGCGCGAGAAGGCTTCACCCACATCCGCCTCACCCAGCACCACGCTGATCAGGTCTTCGGGGAACACTGACGCCAGCAACTGCTTGAGCAGCTCACCGGTGGCGGGCGTCGCTTCGCTGAGTTTGAGCATGACCCGGTTGCCAGCAGCCAGAGCGCCGGTTAGCGGGCCGATGGCGAGGAACAGTGGGTAGTTCCACGGCACGATGATCCCCACCACACCGAGCGGCTGATACACCACCTTGGCGCTGGCCGGCTGAAAAGCCAGGCCGACTTTGCGTGGTGAGGCCTTCATCCACTGCTTGAGGTGGCGTTCGGCATGCAGCAAGCCCTGGACGCTCGGCATCAGTTCCGCCAGGCGGGTTTCGTCGGCGCTACGCCCACTGAAGTCCTCATGAATAGCGGCAATCAATGCGTCTTGATGGCTGAGCAGCATCTGCCGCAGGCTTTTGAGCCATTGCCGACGTTGAGCCAACGGCGGCATCGGGTTGCCCGCAAACGCCTGTCGCTGGGCATCGAACTGGGCGGTGAGTTCATCAAAGGCGATCGACGGCAAAAGACCAGCAGCATCGGCGGACATGCGCAACTCCACGGCAAGACGTTTTTATAGAGCTTATACTCTAAAGATCGCCTTGTGCGACCCCTTTTTGATGATAGGCAGGTACATCCCGATCCGGATAAACCGTAAGATGGACCTATTCACAAAAAGCTCGGCATTTGGAGCTGGCCATGGCCCCGCGTATCAAGACCCGCGACCGCATCGTGCAGAACAGCCTGGAGCTGTTCAACCAACAAGGCGAGCGCAGTGTCAGTACTAATCACATTGCAGCCCATATGGAGATTTCCCCGGGCAACCTGTACTACCACTTCGCCAACAAGCAAGAAATCATTGCGGTGCTCTTCACCCAGTATGAAGAACAAGTGGAAAGCTTCCTGCGCCCGCCGCAGGGGCGTCTGTCGACCGTCGAAGACAAGCGCTATTACCTCAAAGAGCTGTTGGCGGCGATGTGGGATTACCGTTTTCTGCACCGCGACCTCGAACACTTGCTCGACAGCGACAAGGAGCTTGCCGCGCGCTACCGGCGCTTTTCCCAGCGCTGCCTGATTCAGGGCCAGGCCATCTACCGCGGCTTCGTCGAAGCCGGCATCGTGCAGATGGATGCGGTGCAGATCGAATCGCTGACCCTCAATGCCTGGATCGTGCTCACCTCCTGGGTGCGTTTTCTGTGTACCACCCGGGAAAACTCCGCCCACTTGAGCGAAGACGCGGTCAAACGCGGGATTTATCAGGTGCTGGTGCTGGAGCTTGGCTTTGTCACGGCCAGTGCGCGCCCGGCAGTGGATGCCTTGTGCGAAGAATTCTACGTATCGCTTAACCAGGCATTGGAGCAATAAGGCTTCAGGCCCTCTTTATTCAATCGTTCAGGAGACTGTCATGCCCCTCGCGCAACTGATCACCGCCCAGCAATTGGCCGAACGCCTGCAGGCGCCGGCGCTGGTGATACTCGATTGCCGTTTTGCTCTGGAAGACATCGATTATGGCCAGCGCAGTTACGCCGAGGGGCATATTGAAGGAGCGCATTTTGCCGACCTGGAACGCGACCTCAGTGGCCCGATCATCAAGGGCGTGACCGGGCGTCATCCGTTGCCGGACCCACAGCGTCTGATCGAGCGGCTGCGCGCCTGGGGCATCGATAACGACAGTGAAATCGTCCTGTATGACGACGGTCCGGGAGCCTTTGCGGCGCGCGCCTGGTGGTTGCTGGCGTGGCTCGGCAAGCGCAGCGGTGTGTCGATTCTCGATGGTGGCCTGAAGGCCTGGCACGCGGCAGGCCTGCCATTGAGCCTGGATGCTCCGGCCAAGCGTGAAGGTACGTTCAGTGGCGAGCCTGATGCCAATCTGGTGCTGGACGCCAAACAGCTGGGTGAGCGCCTGAGCCAGCCCGACCTGACGTTGATCGATGCCCGTGGCTTGCCGCGTTTTCGCGGAGAAGTGGAACCCATCGACCCGGTGGCCGGGCATATTCCCGGGGCGCAGTGCGCGGCGTTTACCGACAACCTCGGCGCCGATGGCCGGTTTCTCCCGGCAGCCCAGCTTAAAAAGCGTTTTGCTGAAAAGCTCGGCAAGCGTTCAGCGGAGCAACTGGTGGCGTATTGCGGTTCGGGGGTGACGGCGTGCCATAACCTGTTTGCCTTGTCGTTGGCGGGCTATCCGCTGGGCAAGCTGTATGCCGGGTCGTGGAGTGAGTGGATTACCGATCCGCAGCGTCAGGTTGCAACAGGCGATTGATTCCATTGCGGTGGGAGATCATCCGGTGTGGGAGCGGGCTTGCCCCGCGACAGCAATCTGTCAGCTACATCGCATCGCGGGGCAAGCCCGCTCCTACCGCTCTCCTAGCCACTGCGGAATCCGCCGCTCCAGGTAATAGCCCGGGGCCCGCACGCTGCCGTCAACAAAACCGACATGCCCGCCGCGTGAGTGCAGCTCAAAGGTGGTCTGCGGGGCCAGTTCATTGGCCGCTGGCAAACTGTGGCTGAACACGAACGGGTCATCATTGGCGTGAATGATCAGCGTGGGTGTCCGGTTCTCGCCGAGAAAGTAGCGGCTCGATGCCCGGCGGTAGTAGTCGTTGGCATCTTTGAACCCATTGAGCGGCGCGGTCACGCGGCCATCGAAGTCCCAAAAGGTTCGAAGGTTTTCCAGTGGCCCCAGGCGCTCCAGCGCCGCGAGGCATTCGTGTTGGCCGTGATGCTGAAAGTGACGTTGTTTGTCTTTCACATAGGCAAGCATGGCGCGCATGAAGTGCGCCTGGTACACGCGGGAAAACCCCAGGCCAATGCGATCAGCACACTGATCCAGGCGAAAAGGTACCGAAACCGCCACCGCCGCCTGTAGCTGGCTGGTCGAGCCTGCCTCGCCCAGGTGCTTGAGCAGCACATTGCCGCCCAACGAGTAGCCAACGGCATACAGCGGTGCCAGTGGCCGTTGCGCACGCAGGTGGCCGATGGCTTCGGCGAGGTCTTCACTGGCACCGGAGTGGTAGCTGCGTGGCAGCAGGTTGGGTTCGCCCGAGCAGCCGCGCCAATTCAGCGCCACACTGGCCCAACCGCGATTGGCAAGCGCCTGCTGCATACCAATGACGTAGGGCGAGTTGGAGGACCCCGTCAGGCCGTGCAATACCAGCACTAACGGGGTGCTGGCCTCGTGCGGACCATGCCAGTCGAGGTCAAGGAAGTCACCATCGGCCAGCCACAAGCGCTCACGTTGGCGGGTCAGAGCAGTGGATTTGCGCCACAGCGGCCCCCACAGCGTTTGCAGGTGTGGATTGCCCAGCCCCACGGCGGGTTTGAAGGGGCTGGGGGCGGTGGCAGACATCGTTTTTGCTCGCAAATTTCTTTTAGACAAGTGTATGTCCGGTCACTGAAACATGCCGAAATGGATTAGCCGCTGGTCGGCTGGACATTGGGCAATTCAAGTTGATCGACCGTCGGGCCGACGCTGATCTGCACCAGATTGTCGAGCTTCAGGTGACTTTTCAAGGCGACTTTCAGCTCAACCAGGGTCAGTGCCTGGATTTGTTCGATGAACGTCTGCCGGCTGTCTTGCGGCAGTCGATTGAAACCAATGTGGGCCAATACCTGACTGATCTGTTGGTTACTCACCGATTCGAGCAGGTAGCTGCCGCGTAGCTGCTGTTTCGCGTCAGCAAACTGTTGCTCGCTCGGCCCGTTATCGGCGTATTCCTGCAGCACACTTTCCAGGAGGCTCATCGCAGCATCCTGATATTTCGCCTGGACCTGAGTGCTAAAGGTCCACAGGCCGTTTTCAGCCAGTTGAATCAATTGTGAGTCAGCGCCGTAGGTCAGCCCACGTTGGGTGCGTAGCACTTCGACGAGTCGGGAGTTTGCTCCGGGGCCACCGAGTATCAGGTTGGCTAATGCCAGCGCCGGGGCGTCCGGGTGTTTGACGCTTACCCCTGGAATGGCAAACAACAAGAAAGATTGAGACCCTGGATGTTCCAGGTGGTAAATCTCGGGCTCAAATACGGCGGGTATCGGAAGTGGCGGTAGTGTCGGCCCTACAGGTAGCGCCTTGGATAGCTGCAGCGCGATGTCATGGGCTTGTTTGCTGGTGAGATCGCCGACCAGGGTGATCAAGGCATTACCTGCGCTGAAGGCGCGAAGGTGAAAGTCGCGAAGGTCTGCTGCAGTCACTGCATTGATTGTCGTTGCGCTGCCATAGCTATTGGTCACGTACGGGTGGTTGGCAAAGGCATGCTCAAGCAACTGGTCGTAGGCTTTGACGTGGGGAGAATCCTGTCGTCGTGCCGACAAGCTGATCAATTGATTCTTGGTTTTTTCCAGTTTTGCTTCGTCGAACAGCGGCTCCCCCAGCATTTCTGCCAACAAGTTAACGGCTTGTTCTCGATGCGACGCCGAGCTCAGGCTGCGCAAGCTGACTTCGGCCCTGCTGGTTCTTACCGTCTTGCTGAGTTTTGCGCCGATTGCGTCGAACCCTTCGGCGATTTGTGCCGCATCACGTTTGCTGGTGCCTTCATCCAGCATGCCCATGGTGAGCTGCGCAAGGCCGTCAGCACCATCATCCCGGGCACCACCGGCGTCAAACACAACCTGTAGATCGAACATGGGTAACTGGTTGCTGCGTACAAACAGTACTTTGCTACCTTGCGGTGTTTGCCATGACTCAATCGGTAGCTGCAGCTCAGAGAGCGCTTGAGGAGGCGTCTTCAGGGATTCCAGTTGCGCGGTTGCGGCACCGTGAAAAGCCAACAGCAGGGCAAACGACAGGCTTTGCTTGAACTTACTCATCTTCGGCCTCCTTGGCCTGCAAATAGGCCATTACCTGGCGCTCCGGGGTGAGGTAGGTACGTGCGGTTTGCTGGATGTGTTCAGGTGTCACGCGTGCCAGATTGATTGCATCGTTATCCAGCAGCGAGGCGGGTAGCCCGCTGCCACGGGTCGCTGCGATTTCAGCGGCCTGGCCTTCCAGCTGGTCTTGACTGAAAACCCGCTCGGCCAACAACAGGGCGCGGGCTCTGGCCAGCTCTGCCGGGCTGGGAGGGGTGCTTTTGAGGATTTCAAGTTGGGCGCGAATGGCCTGCTGCAGTTCTGCTAACGGCTTGACCTGGGTCGGATTGACCGACGCCGAAAGGTTGAACAACGTATCGCCTCTGACTAGCGGGGCGTAGCTGACGTGCGGATTGGAAAGCAGGTTTTGCTCCTGTACCAGTTGTGTGCGCAGCCGTGCACTGCGTCCAGCACCCAGCATGGCCTGGATCAGCCGCAGGGCATCGACATCGAGCGAGTCTTTGGCCGTTGCGTAGCTGGGCACATTGAACGACATGAATAGCATGGGGGTATTGAACGCGTCGTACACCGTTACGTGCCGCGGCCCCGCTGCGCTGGCTTGTACCGGTGATTTGATGCTGGGAAGGTTTTGTCGGGCGAAACCTGCAAAGTAGCGTTCCGTTTGCAGTTGCACCTCGTGAGGCTGCACATCGCCGACGACGATCAAAATGGCGTTGTTGGGGGCATACCACTGTCGATACCAGCTTTTGAGTTCCTCGTTGGTCATGCGCTCCAGGTCGTCCATCCAGCCGATTACCGGCGTGTGGTAGCTACTGCTCTGAAAACCGATGGCGTACAACTGCTCAGCGAGCCTTGCCCTTGGGTAGCTGTCGACATTCTCGCGGCGCTCTGCTTTCACCGCCTCGATCTCACGCGCGAATTCGGCGCTTGAGAGGTGGGCGTTTTTCAACAGATCGGCACTTAATTCCAGGGCGACGGCCAGGCGGTCACTGGGCAGGGTCTGGTGGTAGAGGGTGAAGTCGCGGTTGGTCAGCGCGTTGTCAGTGCCGCCCAGGCGCTCGATGATTTTCGAGAACTCACCGGGCGCGGTTTTTGCGCTGCCACGAAACAGCAGGTGTTCCAATGCATGGGATAACCCGGATTGGCCGGGGTATTCGTGGCTTGAGCCCACCTTGACCAGTAGTTGGGTGGTTACAACCGGGGCGCGTTGGTCTCGAACTACGATTACCTCTAAGCCGTTGTCCAGTGTGAATTCGTGGCGATTGGGGGTGTCGGCCATGGCTTGCGCAGCGAGCATCAATAAGCCGAGCAGGCCGATCAAGCCATAGATTGGCGCAGAGCGTCGTTGCATGAGGGTGCTCCTTCTGGTGGGTGACCAGCAGCACGATCAGGCAAGAGCAGGGGCGAAGGGGGTTAGATAGTTACCACACAGGTTGACGGCCCGGCAGATGCCGGGCCGATGGCTGTGTCAGCCGCGTTGCCAGAGTGCGTAGTACACCTGGCCAGCCTTTTTTTCCCGATGCAGGCGCCAGTTGCCAGGCAACTGCAGGGTTGAAGGCGGGGTTTCACTTTCGGTGTAGATCCAGGCATTGGCTGCCAGCCACTGGCGCTCTTCGAGCAAGGCACAGGTGGTGGGCAGCAGATCCTGGTGGAACGGCGGGTCGAGAAATACCAGGTCGAAGGCCAGCTTCGGCTCACCTTGCAGGTAGCGTTGGGCATCGCTCTGGATCAGCTGACCGCGCGGGCAGCGCAGAATTTCCAGGTTCTGCCGCAAGCTGGCAATGGCCGCCGGGTTGCTGTCCAGTGCCACGGCCTCGGATGCACCGCGCGACAACGCCTCCAGGTACAACGCGCCGCTGCCGGCAAAGGCATCGAGGACCTTGGCGCCTTCGATATGCGGTGCCAGCCAGTTGAACAGGGTTTCACGTACCCGGTCTGGCGTGGGGCGCAGGCCGGGGGCGTCAGGGAAGCTCAGGCGACGGCTGCGCCATTCGCCGGCAATGATGCGTAGCTGGCCTTGGCCTTGATGTGGCTTGGCCGATTTTGCAGATGGACTGGCCATTAATGCTCCGGTACGCCAAGCGGTTGCTCGGCAGGTTTGTCAGTGGGCGGCGGCAGCGGTTGCTGCGGCACGCTAGGGCCTGCGGTAACGATAACCATTTTGTCAGCCGCAAGGTGCTTGTTCAGGGCCACCTTGATCTGTTCGGTGGTCAGCGCCTGGGACTGCTGCATGTAGTCTTCCATCCAGGTCAACGGCAGGTTGTAGAAGCCGATGGCACCCAGTTGGCCAACGATGCTCGCATTACTGGCGTTGGACAGCGGGAAGCTGCCCGCCAGCTCGCGCTTGGCTTCGTCGAGTTCCTGCTGAGTAGGCCCGGTCTTGAGGTAGTCAGCGAGGATGTCCTGGACCAGTTTGAGCGTGCCTTCACTGAGTTCGGCACGGGTCTGCAGGTTGATCATGAACGGGCCGCGCACCTGCATCGGGCTGAACACCGAGTAGACACCATAGGTCAGGCCGCGTTTCTCGCGCACTTCACTCATCAAGCGCGTGCCGAAGGCACCGCCGCCGAGGATCTGGTTACCCAGCGACAGCGCTGCATAGTCCGGATCGTTGCGGTCGATACCCAGCTGCGCCAGCATCAGATGCGTCTGCTTGGACGGGAAGTCGATATGGGTTGCGCCTGGTTTTGGTTCGCTCGGCTCAGGCAGTTTGGCCAGCGCCGGGCCTTTGGGCAGGGCGGCTGACACCTGGGCAGCAATGGCCTCGGCTTCGCTGCGGCTCAGGTCACCCACCAGGGCGATGACGGCGTTGCCGGCGGCATAGGCCTTGGCATGGAAGCTACGCAATTGCTCCAGAGTGATGGGCGGGATGCTTTTGGCATCGCCATCGCTGGGGTGGGCATAAGGGTGAGTGCCGTACAGTTTCTCGAACAACGCAATGCTGGCCAGCTTGCCCGGGTTCTGCTTCTGATACTCAAAGCCGGTTTGCATCTGGTTTTTGATGCGTGCAAGGGCATCCTGCGGGAAGGTTGGCTGACCGACGACTTCGGCGAACAGCTTGAGTGCCGGCTCACGCTTGTCGGTCGCGCTCAGGCTGCGCAGGGTTGCCACGGCCATGTCGCGGTAGGCACCGTTGCCAAAATCGGCGCCCAGGCCTTCGAAGCCTTCGGCAATCGCGGTGACATCCTTGCCGGCCACGCCTTCGTTGAGCATGGCGTTGGTCAGGGTGGCCAGGCCGGGTGCATCACCGTCCTGGCTGCTGCCGGCGGCGAATGTCAGGCGCAGGTCGAACATCGGCAGTTCGCGAGCTTCGACAAACAGTACCTTGGCGCCTTCAGCGGTGTTCCAGGTCTGGATGTTCAGTTGACGGCGGCTAGGGGCCTTGCCGTCCAGTTCTGCCAGCGATTGCAGTTTGTTGGTTGGTTTGGCGGCAGTGCTGGCAGCGGGTTGCGCGGCGTTGTCCGATTGGGCGGGCTTGGCCAGGAAAAACGCCAGCACGGCCACCAGCAACAAGATGCCAAGGCCGATCAGGGTGTAGCGGGGTGCGCTGCGTTCACTCATGAGCGTTCTCCTCAGGCAGTACATGGGCAACGCTCAGGCGTTCGCGGGTGAAATAGGTGCGCGCGGCGTTCTGGATGTCGGCGGGGGTCACGCTTTTGAGTTCATCAAGTTCGCTGTCGATCAGCTTCCACGACAGGCCGACAGTCTCCAGCATGCCGATGGCCGTGGCCTGGCTGCTGATGGAGTCACGGTCGTAGACCAGCCCGGCGATTACTTGAGCGCGCACGCGCTCAAGCTCTTCAGCCGAAGGCGGCGTGGTCTTGAGTTCGTCGAGCAGCTTCCAGATGCCAGTTTCGACGTCTGCCAGGGTCTTTTGCTTCTGCTGGTTCGGCATTGCCGAGATCACGAACAGGCTGTCACCGCGGGTGAACGGGTTGTAACTGGACGAGGCGCCGGACACCAGTTCTTCACCGCGCTCAAGGCGGCTAGGCAAGCGCGCACTGTAGCCGCCATCGAGCAGCGCCGAGATCAGGCGCAGGGCGTGCACGGTGCGAGGGTCTTTGGCGGTGGCCAGGCCAGGCACGTTGAAGCCGTAAATCAAGCTAGGCAGTTGCGTTTGCACATGCAGGGTGGTTTCGCGATAGCCCGGCTCGGCCAGTTCCAGCGGCAACTTGGCCGGTGGAATCGGGCGTTTCGGGATAGTGCCGAAGAAGCGCTGGGCCAGGCCTTTGACTTCATCGACGGTGACGTCACCGACCACCACCAGGGTGGCGTTGTTCGGCGTGTACCAGGATTCGTACCAATGGCGCAGCTCTTCAACCTTCATGCGGTTCAGGTCCGCCATCCAGCCAATGGTCGGCGTGCGGTAGCTGCTGGCCGGAAAGGCCATGGCGCTGAACAGTTCGAAGGCCTTGGCGTTGGGCTGATCGTCGGTGCGCAGGCGGCGCTCCTCTTTGATCACCTCGATTTCGCGGCTGAATTCGTCGGCGGGCAGGCGCAGGCTGGCCATGCGGTCAGCTTCCAGCTCCAGGGCTACCGGCAGGCGGTCGCGGGCCAGCACCTGGTAATACGCGGTGTAGTCGTCGCTGGTAAAGGCGTTCTCTTCGGCGCCCATGTCACGCAGGATGCGCGAGGCTTCGCCGGGGCCAAGCTTTTCGCTGCCCTTGAACATCATGTGTTCCAGGGCATGGGACAGGCCGGTCTGGCCGGGGGATTCGTAGGTCGAACCGACCTTGTACCAGATCTGCGAAACCACCACTGGCGCCCGGTGGTCTTCACGCACGACCACTTTCAGGCCGTTGTCGAGAATGAACTCGTGGGTGGGCTGCGCAGGGGCGGCAAAGGCGGCCAGTGGCAGACAAACTGTGCTGAGCAACAGGCCAGCGGCGCGGCGGGCTAGAGCATTCATACGTTGTTTAACCTGTAGGACTGCCCGCGTGGTCTTAGCGTCAGCGGGCTAGGAGGTGCTAGGATACTGATCCGGTTGCTCGACGACCATGCCTGTCGTGGATCTGACCCGCAGGCCCCAAGACAAAATGTTGCGCATGAACAAGCCGGAATAAAAGTAGTCTGTTCTGCGTGAAAAGAATTTTTCGATGCGCCGCAGTGGCGTATCGCTACCCTGAGATAGCCGTCTTCCATGTTTGGTTCCAACGACGACAAAAAGACGCCGGCCGCGGCTGGTGAAAAGAAAGGCCTGTTCAGCTGGCTGCGCAAAAAGCCCCAGCAACCTGTTGCCGAGCAGCCACAAACCCCTGCACCGGTTGAGCCGGAGCAGCCCGTAGCGCTGAGCGAAGCAGCGCCGGCGGCCATTGCCCCGGTAGAAACTGCTGTGACGCCGGTTGCCGCGCCCGAGCCTGTGCAGGTTGCGCCGGTCGAAGCGCCACAAGCGCCGACGGGCGGGCTGGTGTTGCCGGTTCCTGAAGAGCCGGTAGCGCTGGTGGCCGACCTGACACCACACACGCCGCCACCGATTCCGGAGCGTCCGGCGCCGGTAGTGGAGGTTCAGGTTGTCCCTGAGCCTGTTCATGTCCCTGCGCCGGTAGTTGTTGAGCCAGCACCCGTTGCCGTCGAGCCGGAACCCGTTGCAGTTGCAACCATTACCCCCGAGCCTGTAGCGCCTGTAGCGCCTGTAGCGCCTGTAGCGCCTGTAGCCGCTGTTGAGCCGGTTGCTGCCGTGCCAGCACCTGTCGAAGCAGTCGCCAAGGCGCCCGTTGAAGAGAGCAAAGGTGGTTTCTTCGCCCGCCTCAAACAAGGCTTGTCGAAGACCAGTGCCAGCATCGGCGAGGGCATGGCCAGCCTGTTCCTGGGCAAGAAGGCCATCGACGACGACCTGCTTGATGAAATCGAAACCCGTCTGCTGACGGCCGACGTAGGCGTCGAGGCCACTTCGGTGATCGTCCAGAGCCTGACCCAGAAGGTGGCGCGCAAGCAGCTGGCCGACAGTGATGCCCTGTACAAATCGCTGCAAGGTGAGCTGGCCGACCTGCTCAAGCCGGTTGAGCAGCCATTGCG
Source organism: Pseudomonas sp. NUPR-002 (assembly GCF_056322725.1). Classification (NCBI taxonomy): domain Bacteria; kingdom Pseudomonadati; phylum Pseudomonadota; class Gammaproteobacteria; order Pseudomonadales; family Pseudomonadaceae; genus Pseudomonas; species Pseudomonas sp. NUPR-002. The sequence goes on along the minus strand of NZ_CM150476.1, from coordinate 5,965,426 downwards.
CATTCAAGCGCAGAACAAGCCATTCGTGATTCTTGTGGTTGGCGTTAACGGCGCCGGTAAAACCACCACCATCGGCAAACTGGCGAAGAAGCTCCAGCTTGAAGGCAAGAAAGTCATGCTGGCGGCCGGTGACACCTTCCGCGCCGCAGCGGTTGAGCAACTGCAAGTCTGGGGTGAGCGCAACCAGATTCCGGTGATTGCCCAGCACACCGGTGCCGACTCCGCTTCGGTGATCTTTGACGCCGTTCAGGCCGCCAAAGCACGGGGCATCGATGTACTGATCGCCGATACCGCCGGTCGTCTGCACACCAAAGACAACCTGATGGAAGAGTTGAAGAAAGTTCGCCGGGTGATCGGCAAGCTCGACGCCGACGCGCCGCACGAAGTGCTGCTGGTGCTGGACGCCGGTACTGGGCAGAACGCCATCAACCAGGCCAAGCACTTCAACCAGAGCGTTGAGCTGACCGGCCTGGCCCTGACCAAGCTCGATGGCACGGCCAAGGGTGGGGTGATCTTCGCCCTGGCCAAGCAGTTCGGCCTGCCGATCCGCTATATTGGCGTGGGCGAGGGTATCGACGATCTGCGCACCTTCGAAGCCGAACCCTTCGTGAAAGCACTGTTTGCCGAGCGGGAGCATCCATGATTCGATTCGAACAGGTCGCCAAGCGCTACCCCAATGGCCACGTAGGCCTGCATGAGTTGAGTTTTCGGGTGCGTCGGGGCGAATTTCTGTTCGTTACCGGTCATTCGGGCGCAGGCAAGAGCACCTTGCTGCGCTTGCTGCTGGCAATGGAACGGCCGACCAGTGGCAAGCTGCTGCTGGCCGGGCAAGACCTGGGGCAGATCAGCAATGCGCAGATTCCGTTCCTGCGTCGGCAAATCGGCGTAGTGTTCCAGAACCATCAGCTGCTGTTTGATCGCACCGTATTCAACAACGTCGCGTTGCCCCTGCAGATCCTTGGCTTGTCCAAGGCTGAAGTGGCCAAGCGCGTCGATTCGGCGCTTGAGCGCGTGGCGCTGTCAGACAAGGCCGAACTGTTTCCCGGCGACCTCTCTACCGGCCAGCAACAGCGCGTCGGTATTGCCCGCGCCATCGTTCACCGCCCGGCCCTGCTGCTGGCGGACGAACCCACCGGTAACCTCGATCCACGCCTGGCGGCGGAGATCATGGGGGTATTTGAAGACATCAACCGCCTGGGCACCAGCGTACTGATCGCCAGTCACGACCTGGCACTGATCGCGCGCATGCGCCATCGCATGCTGACCCTGCAGCGCGGCCGCTTGATCGGCGACGGGGAGGCCGGGCAATGAGTGCAACACGCAGTCCCAAGGTTTCCGAGCGGGTAGCCCCCAAGGCCGCCGATCCGGCACCTGAAAAAAACAAACGCAGCAGCCATGACGACGATGGTCCGGATTTCCGCACCCTGTTCCATGCCTGGCTGGAAAGCCACCGCTCCAGTTTGCTCGACAGCTTGCGGCGCCTCGCCAAGCAGCCGATCGGCAGCTTTTTCACCTGCCTGGTCATGGCGGTGGCACTGAGCCTGCCGATGGGGCTTTCGCTGTTGCTGAGCAATGTCGAGCGCCTGGGTGGTTCATGGCAGCGTGCGGCGCAGATCTCCCTGTACCTCAAGCTCGATGCCAATAGCCGTGATGGCGAGGCATTGCGCGAGCAGATCAAAGGCTTGCCGGGCGTAGCGGAAGCGGAGTACGTCAGCCGCGAGCAGGCGCTGGAAGAGTTCCAACAGCAGTCCGGGTTGGGCGATGCCCTGCGCGAACTGCCGGAAAACCCGTTGCCCGGCGTGGTCATCGTGACCCCGGCGGAAGTCGACAAGCCGGCCCTGGAGGCCTTGCGTCAGCGTCTTGCCGAGTTGCCCAAGGTGGATGTGGCGCAACTGGACCTGGTATGGGTCGAGCGCCTGGCGGCGATTCTCAAGCTGGGCGACCGATTTGTTTTCGGACTGACGGTCTTGCTGGTTTCGGCGCTGCTTTTGGTAATTGGTAACACAATTCGCCTGCACATCGAGAACCGCCGTACCGAGATCGAAGTCATCAAGCTGGTAGGCGGCACCGACAGCTATGTGCGTCGGCCTTTCCTGTACATGGGCGCCTTGTATGGTCTGGGTGCTGGGGTGTTGGCCTGGGGCGTACTGGCATTTGGCCTGAACTGGCTGAATGACGCGGTTATCGGGCTTTCCGGGCTGTATGGCAGTAATTTCGCCTTGGCCGGGGTACCACCTGCCGATGGTCTGTCGCTCTTGCTTGGAGCGGTACTGTTAGGGTATATCGGTGCTTGGATTGCGGTCGCCCGTCATTTGAGCGAGCTCGCACCGCGATAGTGTCTTTTTGCTGCTATTGACTATTTTCATGTTTCAGGGAACTTGTTTCGCGGTTCCCGGTCAATGTTGGCAGTGCCCACGGGCACGAGTTTAGTGAGTCGGAGGTTTTTTCGTATGACCACTTCGTTGCAACCTGCCTATGCCTTGGTTCCCGGTGCAAACCTGGAAGCCTATGTGCACACGGTAAACAGCATTCCACTGCTGACGCCGGAGCAGGAGCGTGAACTGGCCGAGAGTCTCTACTACGAGCAGAATCTTGAGGCAGCTCGGCAGATGGTGCTCGCCCACCTGCGTTTTGTCGTACATATCGCTCGCAGCTATTCCGGCTACGGGCTGGCCCAGGCTGACCTGATTCAGGAAGGCAATGTTGGCCTGATGAAAGCGGTCAAACGTTTCAACCCGGAAATGGGTGTGCGTCTGGTGTCCTTTGCCGTGCACTGGATCAAGGCCGAGATTCACGAGTTCATCCTGCGTAACTGGCGCATTGTCAAAGTCGCCACCACCAAGGCCCAGCGCAAGCTGTTCTTCAACCTGCGCAGCCAGAAGAAACGTCTGGCCTGGCTGAACAACGATGAAGTGCATCGTGTCGCCGAAAGCCTGGGTGTCGAGCCGCGTGAAGTGCGGGAGATGGAAAGTCGCCTGACCGGTCAGGACATGGCGTTCGATCCAGCGTCCGAAGCCGATGACGACAGCGCTTTCCAGTCGCCGGCCAATTACCTGGAAGACCACCGCTACGACCCGGCGCTGCAACTGGAAGATGCCGACTGGAGCGACAACTCCACCAGCAACTTGCACGAAGCGCTGCAGGGCCTGGACGATCGCAGCCGTGACATTCTTTACCAGCGCTGGCTGGCCGAGGAAAAGGCCACCCTGCATGACCTGGCTGAGAAATACAGCGTGTCTGCCGAGCGGATCCGTCAGTTGGAAAAGAATGCGATGAACAAGGTGAAAGCCTTGATCGCAATCTAAGTCGCGATACGCCACAAACAAAAAGCCCCGACGTGTCGGGGCTTTTTTTAGGTTCACGGATTTTCGTGGGTAGATGGGGCAGGACTGGGTTGTGCACTGCAAATGTGTGCTTATCCCGTTACGGCATCATCAAGAGTTACGGCTGCCTCCCGTTCGGCACGCCCCCCCTCGGTCAGACAATTAATCGATGTTGCAGGTGAGCTGCAGGATATGGTCGTGTTCGTGAATGGTTCTGTTGGCGAGCACTTCAATCGCCGCCACCTGTTCGCTGGTCAGGTTGTATCCTTCATCCCCTCGCTGGGGCGCTATCCACCCCATGATTTCCGCTAGCTGTGTATCGCATCCGTCAGGCAGAGTGATTTCATAAGCTAGTTGTTCGGTCTCTTTATCGAATGCTTCAATGATGTATTTCAAGGTTCCACCTCGCGCGCATTGTCCGTATCTTTCGTTTGCTCGCCAGTATTTGGGTTGAACTCCCCAAGGTGCTTTCCCCGTTTGTTGTATTTTTCAACGGTGCCATGCTGGCTATCCCACTCGTAAATGATGCCGTCGCTGGTTTTCCACCTTTTGCGCAGACCGCCCCCGCCTTTTATTGGCGTTTTACGCGGGGCAATCTTGGCATCAGGAAAAGCCGTGAGCCCTTTGGGGGGAGGATGATAGCTGTGGTCACCGCCAATAGGTCGTGTGAATACCAGATACAGCGAGCTAAGACCGGTGTTTGCCGGGAACACCAATATACAGTCGTGGGTTTCAACGTCCTCGCCAGTTGGATAAACCTCAATCGCCGAGTCTTTGTTTTCCTGTATCGGATGAACAAGGATGATGGGATCGCCACTGCGCTGCTCGGGGTGGGACATGGACGGGATGGCTAGCGGTCCTCTGGGGGTCCATAAAATGGTGATGCCGTTCAGATCCGCTTCGAGCACCGTTTTGTTGGCATTCCATTTGACCTGCACCGTGCGAACAGAATCGTCACCGGTCGGTCCGGTATGAATACCATAGACCTGCATTACACCTTCACTATCACGGCGGAACTGAAAGCGGACGCGGGTAGGTGCATGGCTCATCTGACGCAGATCGTCATCATTGTAGAGCGTCCCATCGCCCATCTCGGCTGGGAGCATTCCAGCGATGAATACGCCGGCAGGGCTGCCTCGCAGGGCCCATCTGAACCCCTTTTGCAGGATGCCGCTACCGGCTATGCGTCCCAGCACTGCGTCGAAGCCTGCCGTCAGTCCAATCGCTTCGATTGACGAGGGCACAAGCATGGGAGCAGCCAGCATGACTTTGCCAAAGTCTGAGGCGGGTACGGTGTCGGTACCCGGCTTGGTGCTGCACCAGTTTCCCGGTGCGCAGGATTTGGCAAATACGCGGTCGCTACGCGGCTTTGTTGCTGGCCATTCATCTTTTGCAATGTAGGCCACCGGCTCTGGATCGCGGGGAGGATTAAACGCGGCCCAAGAGGCTCCACCGTTCGGAAGCTTCTGCCCCCATTGATCGTCGAAAGGCTTTTTCGGTTTTTCCTTGTTCATGTCAAGTCCTTGGGCCACTTCATGTAGACGCCGAGAGCTTGTCTTTCAGTGCGGATGTTGGTCAATTTTGCTCGGTAACTGAAAATTTCAGCTCCGTCGAAACTACGGGAGATGAAGTTCGTAATTTCATCCGCAAAATCTTTCGTAATTTTGAGCTTCCGCGCTCAAATTCGTACCAAATCGACAATCCGTGAAGAACCTTTTTTTATGGTGCTGGGCCATTCAGGCGACAGCGCCGGTCTATAATCGCGCCACGTTGGCCCCGTCACTTTTTCCGCCACCCATGTCGAGACTGTTATGACCATTTCCTTGTATGCCGCTTCTGTTCCTGTTTTCAAGCAAATGCTCAACGCCTTGAGTGAGGTTTTGAACAAGGCTGAAGCTCACGCTACGGCTAAAAACATTGATCCGAGCGTCTTTCTGCAGGCACGCCTTTATCCGGACATGTTTCCACTGGTTCGCCAGGTGCAGATCGCGGTTGATTTCGCCAAGGGTGTATCGGCACGTCTGGCTGAGGTCGAGCTGCCAAAATACGACGACAGCGAAACCACCTTTGCTGAGCTGCAAGCATTGATCAGCAAGGTACTAGCGTTCCTGGACAGCGTTGCGCCAGCGCAGATCGATGGCAAGGAAGGTATTGAAATCGTGACCCGTCCGGGTACGCCGAAAGAGAAGCGCTTCACTGGTCAGGCCTACTTGCTGACCTACGGCCTGCCGCAGTTCTTCTTCCATGTCACCACCACGTACGCAATCCTGCGTCACAATGGTGTGGAAGTGGGCAAGCGTGATTACATGGGCGCGTTCTAAGGCGTTTACCCCGTAATCGGCAAACAATGAAAACCCGGCAAAGTGTGCGCTTTGCCGGGTTTTTATTGGTTCCAGGGTGCCTTGCGTGGGCTGTCCAATTGCGCGAGGTAGTCGCTGCCACCCAATTGGCGCATCTGTTGGCGAATCCAGCCCGCACGCCGTGCCACGTAGCTGCTGGGGCGGCTAGCGCTCCATCTGAGCGGGCTGGGTAGCACGGCGGCCAGTAGGCTGGCCTGCTGGCGGCTCAAGCGGCTGGCGTCGACGCCAAAGTGATGTTGCGCCGCAGCCTGGGCACCAAACACACCTTCACCCCATTCGGCGCTATTGAGGTACACCTCCAGTATCCGCTCCTTGGACCAGAGCAGTTCGATCAGGGCGGTAAACCAGGCCTCCAGGCCTTTGCGCAACCAACTGCGCCCCGACCAGAGAAACTGATTCTTGGCCACTTGTTGGCTCAGGGTGCTGGCGCCGCGAATGCTGCCACCGCGCTCGTTGTGCGCCAGTGCAGCTTGGATGGCGATAAAGTCGAAGCCCCAATGGTTGGCGAATTTCTGGTCTTCGCCGGCAATGACCGCCACTTTGAGCTCGTCGGAAATGCGCTCCCAGGGCTCCCAGTCGCGCTGCAGGTCAATGGGCTGGCCATTGAACCAGGATTCGACCTTGCGCTCGACCATCAGCGCCGTGCCCGGTGGCGGAACCCAGCGCAGTACCAGCACCAACAATGCGCTGCCAGCAGCGAACCAGAGCAGGGCGCGGGTAAGACGGCGGATAATGGACGACAACATAGAGATGGCTTGGCCGAACCGAATGAGCGGGCCATTATACAGACCCTGTGATGACTAGGAGTCGCCTCATGTTGCGTAGTTTTCTCATGCTCGCTGCCTTTTTCGGCTTTACCGGTGTAGCCCTGGGCGCCTTTGCCGCACATGGCTTGAAAGGCCGCCTGAGCAGCGAATACCTGGCAGTCTTCCACACCGGGGTCACCTACCAGCTGGTGCACGCCCTGGCGCTGCTCGGCGTTGCCGTGCTGGCCACGCAATTGCCCGGTCGCCTGGTTGCCTGGGCCGGTGGTCTGTTTGCCCTAGGGATTGTGTTGTTCTCCGGTAGCCTGTACCTGTTGACCCTCAGCGGTATCGGCAAACTGGGCATGATCACCCCGATTGGCGGCATGGCCTTCCTCGCTGGCTGGCTGTGCCTGGGGCTCGCTGCCTGGCGCCTGGCTTGACTCGGCGGTCCAAATCGAGACGAATGGCAATGCTTGGCCTTGGTCGCAGCACCTGATCAGGGCTAGAATGCGGGCCCCTAAAAACAATGGTGGCCGTGCGCATGCGCATTCAATTGAACGGTGAACCCTTCGAGTTGCCCGATGGCGAAAGCGTCGAGGCCCTGCTGACCCGCCTGGACCTTGTCGGGCGCCGTGTCGCGGTAGAGCTCAACCTGGATATCGTGCCACGTAGCCAGCACGCCGCCACGGCGTTGCGTGACGGCGACCAGGTCGAAGTCGTGCATGCCATCGGCGGCGGCTAGGGCCCCAGGATCACCTTGCAAGTCCCTCAACCTTTCAGAGGATTTCCGATGAGCAACCTTCGCACCGACAAGCCCTTCACTCTGGCCGGCCGTACCTTCCAGTCGCGCCTGCTGGTCGGCACCGGCAAATACCGTGACCTTGAAGAAACCCGCCTGGCCATCGAAGCCTCGGGTGCCGAGATCGTCACCGTTGCTGTGCGTCGCACCAACATTGGCCAGAACCCGGGCGAGCCGAACCTGCTCGATGTGCTGCCGCCGGATCGCTACACCATTTTGCCAAACACTGCGGGCTGCTACGACGCGGTCGAAGCCGTGCGCACCTGCCGCCTGGCCCGTGAACTGCTCGATGGTCACAATCTGGTCAAGCTGGAAGTGTTGGCCGACCAGAAAACCCTGTTCCCTAACGTGATCGAAACCCTCAAGGCCGCCGAAGTGCTGGTCAAGGACGGTTTCGACGTGATGGTCTACACCAGCGATGACCCGATCATCGCCCGCCAGCTGGCGGAAGCCGGTTGCATCGCGGTCATGCCACTGGCTGGCCTGATTGGTACTGGTCTTGGCATCTGCAACCCGTACAACCTGCAGATCATCCTCGAAGAATCGAAAGTGCCTGTGCTGGTTGATGCCGGTGTCGGTACCGCTTCGGATGCGACCATCGCCATGGAAATGGGCTGCGAGGCCGTGCTGATGAACTCGGCGATTGCCAATGCCCAGCAGCCGATCATGATGGCTGAAGCCATGAAGCACGCTATCGTTGCCGGTCGTCTGGCGTACCTCGCCGGGCGCATGCCGAAAAAACTCTATGCCAGCGCCTCGTCGCCGCTGGATGGTCTGATCAAGTAAGAGCCCCTGATGACTGAATCGCAAGAAACGCCGATCTCCACCGAAGGCGAAGAGCGCCAACACCGCCGCATCAAGAGTTTCGTGATGCGCGCCGGGCGCATGACCGAAGGCCAGCAGCGTGGCCTGGAGCAGGGTGGGCCGTTGTTCATCCTGCCGTTGGCCGATAGCCCGGTAGACTACGACCAGGTGTTTGGCCGTTCGGCGCCGCGCACCCTGGAAATCGGTTTCGGCATGGGCCATTCCCTGTTGGAAATGGCTGCTGCCGCGCCAGAGCAGGACTTCATCGGTGTAGAAGTACACCGTCCGGGTGTTGGCGCGCTGCTTAACGGTGTGCTGACCCAGGGCCTGAAGAACCTGCGGGTGTATGACTGCGATGCCATTGAAGTGCTGAACAAGTGCGTGGCAGACAACAGCCTTGATCGCCTGATGCTGTTCTTCCCTGATCCTTGGCACAAGAGCCGTCATCACAAGCGCCGCATTGTTCAGCCTGAGTTCGCCGCTCTGGTGCGCAGCAAGCTCAAGGTGGGCGGTGTGTTCCATATGGCCACCGACTGGGAGCCCTATGCTGAATACATGCTGGAAGTGATGAATGTCGCCCCGGGTTATCGCAACCTGGCGGCCGATGGCAAGTGCGTAGAGCGTCCGGCTGAACGCCCGATCACCAAGTTCGAACGCCGTGGCGAGCGACTTGGGCATGGGGTGTGGGATTTGAAGTTCGAGAAGCTGGCGTAAATCGATCGCGGGGCAAGCCCGCTCCTACAGGTGCTGTGGGAGCGGGCTTGCCCCGCGATGTTTATTCAGCGCCGATCAGCAACCACGCCGATCAACACCAGCACAACCAGCAATACCGGCGCCAACGCATAGTTGTTGAACTGCGCCAGGCCTTTCACCACCCACGGCGTGGCATAGATCAGCGCCGCACCACTGCCGATCATCACCAGCAAGGCCATGAACGGGACGCGCAAGGCGCCTGCCAGGCCGCCCAGGCGTTGTTCGACCCAGCCTTTGATGTCGGTGCCAAACAGCACCAGCAAGCAGCCCACAAGCGCCAGTGAGATCTCCGACAGATTACTGCGACTCCAGCGCGAAACGGTCGAAAGCAGGTCGAGTACCAAGTCCATTCGAAATCCTTAGGTCAAGAAATACTGCAGCAAGTCGTTGAGGAACAACTGGCCCCGTGGGGTAGCGACCAGCCGCGACGTTTCGACCTGCAAAAGGCCCTTTTGTTCGGCTTCACGGCGGGCCGCAGCCAGCTGTTCCAGCGGCAGTCCGGTGCGTTGGCTGAACAGTTCGGCGTCCACGCCCTGAGTCAGGCGCAAGGCGTTCATCAGGAACTCAAACGGCAGCTCATCCACCGGCAGCAGCTTCTCGCCGGCCTTGAAGGCTTTGGCCGGGTTCAGGTAGTCCTTGGGCAGGCGGGTCTTCCAGGTCCGCAGGATACGGCCGTCGGGGTGGCTGAGTTTGCCGTGGGCGCCCGCGCCGATGCCGATGAAATCGCCAAAGCTCCAGTAGTTGAGGTTGTGTCGCGCGGCACGCCCCGGCTGGGCATAGGCCGACACTTCGTACTGGCTGTAGCCGTGTCTGGCCAGCAAGGCTTGGCCAGCTTCCTGAATATCCCAGAGGATGTCGTCTTCAGGCAGCAGCGGCGGCTGGTTCCAGAACACCGTGTTGGGCTCCAGCGTCAGCTGGTACCAGGACAGGTGCGTGGGGTTGAGCGCGATCGCCTGGCGCAAGTCGCCCAGGGCATCTTCCAGCGACTGATCGGGCAGGCCGTGCATCAGGTCGAGGTTGAAGTTATCGAACCCGGCATTGCGCGCCATATCGGCGGCGCGAATGGCTTCGTCACCATTGTGAATCCGGCCCAACGCTTCAAGCTTGGCCTGCTGGAAGCTCTGGATACCGATCGACAGGCGATTGATCCCCAGTTGTCGGTAGGCCTTGAACTTCTCCTGCTCAAAGGTCCCGGGGTTGGCTTCCAGGGTGATTTCAATATCAGCGGCAAACGGGATGCGTTGCTCCACACCTGCCAACAAGCGGCCCAAGGCATTGGCGCTGAACAGGCTGGGGGTGCCACCGCCAAAGAAGATCGAGCTGATCGGGCGGCCATACACGGCGCCCAGTTCCTGGTCGAGATCAGCCAGCAAGGCATCGACGTAGGCCTGTTCCGGAAGCTCCGGGGTGGCGGCGTGGGAGTTGAAGTCACAGTACGGGCATTTACGCACGCACCAGGGGATATGGATGTACAGCGCCAGGGGCGGCAGCTGTGGCAAGGCCGCCCGCGGTGCTTGGGAAGTAAAGCCAGCCTCGCCCAGGTGCAGTGGCTGTGCCGGCGAACGATCGGTCATGCCAGGCCCAGACGTTGACGCAACAGGCTCATGGCACGGGCACGGTGGCTGATCTGGTTCTTGTCGCCGGGGCTGAGTTCGGCGCTGGAGCAGTTGCGTTCAGGTACCCAGAACAGCGGGTCGTAGCCAAAACCATGCTCGCCGCTGGCTTCGGTCAGGATGCGGCCATGCCACAGGCCTTCGCACAGGATCGGCAGTGGATCGTCAGCGTGGCGTACCAGTGCCAGCACACAGACGAACTGAGCGCCGCGCTGCTCCTGTGGCACATCCTTGAGGACATCCAGCAGCTTGGCGTTGTTGGCCGCATCGCCTTTGCCGTCGGCATAGCGTGCCGAGTAGATGCCCGGAGCGCCGCCAAGGAAGTCCACGGCCAGGCCCGAATCATCCGCCAGGGCCGGCATGCCGGAAATGCGCGCGGCATTGCGTGCCTTGAGGATGGCGTTCTCGACGAACGACAGGCCGGTTTCTTCGGGCTCGATGCTGCTGAACTCGCCAATCGAGCGCAGTTGCACGGTATCACCGAGCATCGCCTGCAGTTCTTTGAGTTTGCCGGCGTTGTGGCTGGCCAATACGATTTGCTTGAAAGTCATCATTCGCCTGGGAAAAGCTCTTGGTTGAAACTGATGGTCTCGGTTTTACCACCAATGCCAACGTCGATAGTGAAGGTACGGGTTTCCTGTTGCTCAACAGGGAACTGGGCGATGTAGTAGATCGCGCCTTGTTCGGTGATCTGCTTGAATTTCAGCGGGATCGAATTGCTGGTGAGATCTTTGACGCTGCCGCTGACCTGGGTGACCACCGGTGTGCCGGCCTTGATCACCGAGACGTTGATCACGCCCTGGTTCTTGCTGCGCACCAGCTCCGCCGCCTTGGCGATGTCCGGCTGCAGGAAGGTCGAGATAAAGGTGCTGTAGTGCACCGTGGTATCACCAAAAACTTCCTGGCGCTCGCCCTTGATGGCATCGGCGGCAACCGCCGTCATGCTCAGGCAGCCAGCCAGTAGAAAACTCAACAAGCGACCCATGATCGTTCTCCTCCAGTGTGCGGGTTAAACCGCGACCTTGTGTTCGGTAAGGCCGGGGCTGCTGACACGGTAAATGCCGATCTCCCCTAGAAGATTAGGCCATAGCTTGCTCGCCCACCCGTGGCGGTGCAAATGGTCAACGGCCAGGCGGTCGAGAACTTGTGCGCGACGTTCGCTGCACAACGCCTCGAAGTCTTCAAAGGTGCAGAAGTGGATGTTCGGCGTGTTGTACCAGGTATACGGCATGAAGTCGGAAACTGGCATGCGACCTTTGGTCGCCAGGTACCAGCGGCAGCGCCAGTGACCGAAATTGGGGAAGGTGATGATGCACTGGCGGCCCACGCGCAGCATTTCGTCGAGGATCCGGTCAGGGTATTCCACAGCCTGCAGGGCCTGGGTCATGACCACCACGTCGAAGCTGTTGCTGGCGAAATTGCCCAGGCCTTTGTCCAGGTCCTGCTCGATGACGTTGACGCCCTTGGCCACGCACTGGGCAATGTTGTCGGGGTCGATTTCCAGGCCGTAGCCGCTGACCTGCTTGTTGTCACGCAGCGAGGCCAGCAGTTCACCGGTACCGCAACCGAGGTCGAGTACCCGGCTGCCGGCGGGGATCCAGTCTTGGATGATTTCCAGGTCGGCTCTCATAGGTTCCTCAGCAGACGATGCGGTTCATGTAGTTCGTGAATCCCGTGATGTAGCGCGGGGTCGGGATCAGGAAGGCATCGTGGCCATAGGGCGAGTCGATATCCAGGTAGCAGACGTTCTTGCGTGCGGCGATCAGGGCGTCGACGATTTCCCGCGAGCGCGCTGGCGAGAAACGCCAGTCGGTGGTGAACGACATCACGCAGTAATCCGCCGTGACATGCGCCAGGGTTGCCGCCAGATCGCCGCCGTGCGATGCGGCCGGGTCGAAGTAATCCAGCGCCTTGGTCATCAGCAGGTAGGTGTTGGCGTCAAAGCGCCCGGAGAATTCCTCGCCCTGATAACGCAGGTAGCTTTCGACCTGGAACTCGACGCTGTGGAAGTCGTAGTTGAGCTTGTCGCTTTTCAGCTCACGGCCGAATTTCTCGCCCATGGAGTCGTCCGACAGGTAGGTGATGTGCCCGACCATGCGCGCCAGCATCAGCCCGCGCTTGGGGATCACGCCCTGGTCCTGGAACGAGCCACCGTGGAACTCCGGGTCGGTGAGGATGGCCTGGCGTGCCACTTCGTTGAAGGCGATGTTCTGTGCCGAAAGCTTGGGCGCCGAGGCGATGTCCAGGCAGTGGCGCACGCGGTCAGGGTAGGTGATGGTCCACTGCAGCGCCTGCATACCGCCCAGACTGCCGCCAATCACCGCGGCCCACTGTGCGATGCCCAGACGGTCGGCCAGGCGCGCCTGGCTGTGCACCCAGTCTTCCACGGTCAGCACCGGGAAGTCGGCGCCATACGGCTTGCCGGTTACCGGGTTGACGCTGCTTGGGCCAGTGCTGCCATTGCAGCCGCCGAGGTTGTTCAGGCTGACCACGAAGAAACGGTTGGTGTCGATTGGCTTGCCTGGGCCAATGCAGCTGTCCCACCAGCCCGGCTTGCGGTCGTTGGGGCTGTGATAGCCCGCCGCATGATGGTGACCCGACAACGCATGGCAAATCAGTACGGCATTGCTGGCCGTGCTGTTGAGGGTGCCGTAGGTTTCGTAGATCAGTTCATAGGTGGCGAGCGAGCGGCCGCAGGCCAGGGCCAGGGGCTCGTTGAACTGCGCCAGTTGCGGTGTTACCAGACCGACCGAATCTTCGGGAAAGACAGTGGACATCGACCCTGCTCACGCTTAAATGAGGCGTAAGTCTAAAGACCGTTGATCTGTGCGGCAAGAAAAGCATCGTGGGGCAAGCCCGCTCCTACAGGAGCGGGCTTGCCCCGCGAAAACTCACATCAACAGGCGCAGAATTTCCGGCATCCCGGTCATTGCCGCCAGGTTGTTGATTACCAGCATGTCGATCAACTTGATGGCCATGAACGCCAGGATCGGCGAAATATCCAGGCCGCCCAGATTCGGCAGCAGGCGGCGGAACGGCGCCAGGAACGGATCGCAGATCTGATTGACCAGCTCGGCGCCCGGGTTGTGGCTGCCCGGAGCGACCCAGGAGAGGATCACACTGATGATCAGGGCAAAGAAGAAAATGTTCAGGAACAGCGCGGTGACGCCAATGATCGACCAGATCAGCAGCTGCACCGGGTTACCGATGGTGCCGTAGTTCAGCAGCAGGGTCAGGCCCATGACCAGCATCTGCACGATGATCGCCAGCAGCAACGAAGACATGTCCAGGCCGAACAGGCTTGGAATGATCCGGCGCATGGGCTTGAGCAGCGGCTGGGTGGCACGCACGGCAAACTGGCTGAGTGGGTTGTAGAAGTCGGCGCGTACCAGCTGCAGGATGAAACGCAGCATGATGATCAGCAGGTAAAGGCTGCCCAGGGTTTGCACAATATAGCTGGCAGCGGTGTTCAATCCGATCATGTTCGGCTCCTTAGTTGCCCAGTTGTTCGGCCATCTCGGCCGAGCGATGCGCGGCAGCGCCCAGCGCTTTTTCCACCAGCGCTTCAAATCCATCGGCCTGGAACGACTTGATCGCCGCTTCCGTGGTGCCAGCCGGGGAGGTCACGCGGCGGCGCAGCTCGGCGGCATCGACGTCGCTGCTGACAGCCATGTGCGCGGCGCCCAGGGCGGTTTGCAGGGTCAGCTTGGCGGCGGTTTCGCGTGGCAGGCCGAGTTTTTCACCGGCGGCGGTCATCGCTTCGATCAACAGGAAAAAGTAGGCCGGGCCGCTGCCTGAGACGGCGGTCACCGCATCCAGTTGCTGCTCGGTGTCCAGCCACAGGGCAATACCGACGGCTGACAGCAGCTGTTCGGCCTGCTGGCGCTGTGCAGCAGACACTTCGGCAGTGGCGAACAGACCGCTCACGCCTTGGCGCAGCAGTGCTGGAGTATTGGGCATGCAACGCACAATCGGCTGGGCGCCGAGCCAGTTGTTCATGCTGGCGCAGGTGATCCCGGCGGCGATCGACACCACCAGTTGCTCAGGCTTGAGGCTCGGCTTGAGCGCTTCGCACACGGCTTTCATGGCCTGGGGCTTGACCGCCAGGACGACAACATCGGCGCCTTCGACGGCATCGGCGTTGTTGGCAAACATTTCAATGCCATGCTCGGCATGGATTTTTGCCCGCTGCTCGGCACCCGGATCACTGGCGCGGATCTGCGAGGCGTCCAGGCCCTGGGCGCGCAGGCCGCCGATCAGGCTGGCGGCCATGTTGCCGGCGCCGATAAAGGCAATACGAGTCTTGCTCATGTCAGGTCCTTAAGGGAAAAGTTGAAAGGCATGTTTCAGGCTTGGCCATAGTCGCGGGCGCCGAACAGCGCGGTGCCGATTCGCACCCACGTTGCGCCTTGGGCGATGGCCGCTTCCAGATCGTGGCTCATACCCATCGACAGCGTGTCCAGGCCCAGCCCCAGGCTGGCTTGCAGTTCGCGAACCCGGGCAAAAGCGGCTTCCTGAGCGACACGATCATCGGTCGGCTCTGGGATTGCCATCAGCCCGCGCAGTTTCAACCGCGGTAAGGCGGCGATAGCGGCGGCCAAAGCGGGCAGCTCCTCAGGCGTACAGCCAGACTTGCTGGCCTCACCGCTGACGTTGACCTGCAGGCAGATGTTCAGCGCGGCAAGGCTGTCAGGGCGTTGCTCGGACAGGCGTTGGGCGATTTTCAGGCGGTCCACGGAATGTACCCAGTCAAAATGCTCGGCAATTGCACGAGTCTTGTTCGACTGAATGGGGCCGATGAAGTGCCAGGTCAAGGGCAGGTCGGTCAATTCGCCTTGTTTGTTCAAGGCTTCTTGCAGGTAGTTCTCGCCGACATCGCGCACCCCTGCGGCAAAGGCCTCGCGCACGGCGCTGGCGGGTTTGGTTTTGCTTACCGCCAGCAGGCGGATGTCGGACGGCGCGCGCCCTGCGGCCTGCGCAGCAGCGCTGATGCGGGCGGCGAGCGTGGAAAGGTTGTCTGCTATGGTGGACATTGATCGATGCCAGCGGCTCTTTGGGTCTGCGGCATTCTACCTGCTTGGCAGCCTTTGGGGAGTCTCATGGATGTGACTGAACTGCTGACCCTGGCAATAAATGCCGGGGCCTCGGACCTGCACCTGGCCGCGTCGGAGGTGCCGACCGTACGCCTGGATGGGCAATTGTGCCGCCTGGATTTACCGGCGCTGAGCGCTGAACAGGTGCTTGAGCTGCTGAACCAGTTGATGACGACGGCGCAGAAAAAGGATTTTGAAACACATCTGGATATCGACTTTTCGCTAGCCGTAGCCGATCTTGCGCGGTTTCGGGTCAATGCCTTTGTCCAGTGCCGAGGCCCTGCAGCGGTGCTTCGGGTGATTCCAAGTCAGGTGAGCACGCTGAGCGACCTGGGACTGGGTGAGGTGTTTCGTCAGATTGCCGAGTTGCCGGCGGGGCTGGTGCTGATCACCGGGCCGACGGGGTCGGGCAAATCCACCACCCTGGCCGCGTTGCTCGACCACCTTAACCGCGAGCAGGCGTTGCATATCCTGACCCTCGAAGACCCGATTGAATTTGTTCACCGGCCTCAGCGCAGCCTGATCAGTCAGCGCGAAATCGGCCGCCACAGTGCCGGCTTTGCCCAGGCCTTGCGCGGTGCCCTGCGTCAGGACCCTGATGTGATCATGCTTGGCGAGCTGCGTGATGCGCAGACCATCCGCCTGGCCCTGACGGCGGCAGAAACCGGGCACTTGGTGTTGGCGACCGTGCACGCCGGGTCAGCGGCAAAGACTATTGATCGTTTGGTGGACGTGTTCAGCGCAGAGGAAAAACACCTGGTGCGCACCATGCTGGCCGAAGCCCTGCAGGCGGTGGTGTCGCAGGTGTTGGTCGACAAGGTCGGCGGCGGGCGGGTTGCGGCGCACGAAATTCTGCTGGCCACGCCCGCGGTACGTAACCTGGTGCGTGAAGGCAAGGTGGCGCAGTTGTACTCGACGATGCAGATGGGTGCGGCGCAAGGCATGCAAACCCTTGACGGTTGTCTGCAGGGCCTGCTGTCGCGCGGTGTGATCAGCCTTGAAAGCGCCCGCGAGCGGACGCATCAATGGTGTTAACGGTTGGCCAGGGCCAATTGCTGACTTTTTGGCAGTACGCGCTTGGCTACCACGTAGCGGCTGCGCCAGTACGGCTTGTTCAGCGTGTCGATGCTGACGCGCTTACCGGTGCGCGGGGCATGAATGAAGCGGTCGTTGCCCAGGTAAATGGCAACATGGTTGACCCGACGGCTCTTGATGTTGAAAAAGATCAGGTCGCCGGGCTTGAGGTCGTTGCGATTGACCTTCACACCCTGGCCCTGGGCCATGGCGCTGGAGGTACGAGGCAGGTCGACTTCTTCGATGCCGTGGAACGCGTACTTGACCAGGCCGCTGCAGTCGAAGCCTCTGCTCGGGGTGCTACCGCCCCAGCGGTAAGGCGTGCCCAGCACATTGACGGCACGGCTGAGCACTTCGCTGCTTTGTTGCGGCGACATTGCGGCGACCGGTAAGCCTGGCTTGCTGGAGTAGCTACGCGGCTGGGCTTTGCTGCTGACGTGCTTGCTGGAGCTGGAACGTACAGCGTTGGAATTTGTGGTGTACCCGGAAAAACCGTTGGGTAGACGTTGCTCACGGTTGGTGGCGTGGGCGGCCAGTGGCAATAATAGGCAAATGGTTAGCCATGTCTTCAAAAAAGGACGCATAGGCAGGGCTCTTGGTTGGTTAGCGCGCAACTTTATAACAGCTTTTTGATCAATTTCTGATCCGTTGGTCGATTGGAGCGCTGCCATACGTCGCCCTGACACGAAAAAGTCACATTTTTTCTTAGAAAATTTATCGATAACCCGCAGAGGCTATGAATGAACAGTTATCAACAGGATGGGCAGCTGCACGACACTCACAGCAAGGTGATCGGTTACCTGCTGTGGATTTTCGGATTCACCGGGGCGCACCGGTTTTACTACGGTAAACCGGTTACCGGGACGATCTGGTTCTTCACCCTGGGCCTGTTGGGCATCGGCTGGCTGATCGACCTGTTCCTGATCCCGTCGATGGATCGCGAGGCTGATCTGCGTTTCCATGCCGGCCCACTGGACTACAGCCTGAGCTGGATTCTGCTGACCTTTCTCGGCGTGTTCGGCGTGCACCGCATGTACCAGGGCAAATGGATCACCGGGATCATCTACCTGTGCACGGGTGGGCTGTTTCTGGTGGGGATCTTGTATGACTTCTGGACGCTGAACACCCAGGTATCGCTGGCCAACGCCCAGCGTCGTTGACGCAACGGCGGCCTTGTCGTTGCCGACAAGGCCCCACGCAGGGTTACTGGCGGGTCTGGCGCTGTTGCAGCAGCAGGTTGCTGAAGCCGCTGCCGGCCAGTTGTTTCTGGGCCACGGTCAGTTGTTCGCGATTGCTGAACGGGCCGACCAGCACCCGGTACCAGGTTTCTTCTTTCACCGTACCCGACTCGACCTTGACCGCCTGGCCAAGGAGGATGATCTGTGCCCGCACTTTGTCGGCGTCCGCCTGTTTGCGGAACGACCCGGCCTGCAGGAAGAACTGGGTGGTCGCCGCAGGCTTGATCACCGGTGGCGCGGGCGGTGGCGTTTGCCCCATCAGCGCCGCCTGAGCCCGCGCAGTGTCGATCTTGGCTGCTTCCGCCGGAGTGACCGGAGGCTGCGCCGGTACCGGCGGGGTTTTCTCCGGTACGGCTTCCGGCGGCACGATCACTTCCGATTCGGGCAGCAAGGTGTAGAAGTCGTACTTGGGCTTGACCGGCTGTTGCGGGCTAGGCGCGGTCTTGTTGGCTTCGGCAGCCTTCTCGGCTTTCAGCTGTTCAGGCTTGCTGCGTTTGACTTCTTCGTTGCCCGGCTCAAGTTTCATCAGAAACACAATGAAGGCGCCGACGGTCAGGCCGATCGCCAGCCACAACCAGCCCGGAATCGGTTGCTTTGCCGGGGCCTGGTTGCGGCTGGCGCCGCGCTTGGGTGCGGGTTTTTTCTTGGCAGCCAACTTACATACGCTCCAGGGTTTCCAGGCCGAGCAGCTCCAGACCTTGCTTGAGGGTACGGCCAGTCAGGGCGGCCAGGCGCAGGCGGCTCTGCTGTTGTTCAGGGGTTTCGGCAGCCAGGATCGGGCAGTTCTCGTAGAAGCTGGAGAACAGGCCGGCAACGTCGTACAGGTAGGCGCAGAGTACGTGCGGGGTACCTTTCTCGGCGACGTTGTTCAGGATTTCACCGAACTGGGCCAGGCGCGCGGCCAGGTCTTGCTCCTGAGCGGCCTGCAGGACGATCTTGCCGTCCACTTCGTCGAAGCTTTTGCCCAGTTTGCGGAATACGCCAGCAACACGGGTGTAGGCGTACAGCAGGTACGGCGCGGTGTTGCCTTCGAAGTTGAGCATCAGTTCGAAGTTGAAGCTGTAGTCGCTGGTGCGGTGCTTGGACAGGTCGGCGTATTTCACCGCGTCGATGCCTACCACCTGGCCGATAGCGCGCAGTTCATCTTCTGGCAGCTCAGGGTTCTTCTCTTTGACCAGGGCGTAGGCGCGCTCCTTGGCTTCGGTGAGCAGGTCGATCAGCTTCACCGTGCCACCGTCGCGGGTCTTGAACGGACGGCCATCGGCGCCGTTCATGGTGCCGAAGCCCATGTGCTCCATGTCCATCGGATGGCCAACGAAGCCGGCCAGGCGCGCCACTTCGAACACCTGGTTGAAGTGCAGGGCCTGACGCTGGTCGACGAAGTACAGGGCGCGATCAGCTTTGAGCACGTTGCTGCGGTAGCGTACGGCCGCCAGGTCGGTGGTGGCGTACAGGTAGCCGCCGTCGGCTTTCTGCACGATTACCGGCAGTGGTTCGCCTTCAGCGGTCTTGAATTCATCAAGGAACACGCACTGGGCGCCCTTGCTCTCGACCAGCAGGCCCTTGGCCTTGAGGTCGTTGATGACGTTGGCGAGGTCGTCGTTGTAGGCGCTTTCGCCCATGACGTCGGCCATGGTCAGTTTGACGTTGAGCAGGTCGTAGGTCTTCTGGCAGTGCGACAGCGAGATGTCCTTGAAGCGGGTCCACAGCTTCAGGCATTCCTCGTCACCGGCTTGCAGCTTGACCACCAGGCCACGGGCGCGGTCGGCAAACTCTTCCGACTCGTCAAAGCGCTTTTTCGCGGCGCGATAGAAGTTTTCCAGGTCAGACAGCTCGTCGCTGGTGATCGGGTTTTCCTGAAGGTACGCCATCAGCATGCCGAACTGAGTGCCCCAGTCGCCGACGTGGTTCTGACGCACCACGGTATCGCCGAGGAATTCCAGCACGCGAGATACCGCGTCGCCGATGATGGTCGAGCGCAGGTGGCCAACGTGCATTTCCTTGGCCAGGTTAGGCGCCGACAGGTCGACCACGACCTTCTGCTGCGGGCCGGCCTTTTTCACCCCGAGTTTGGCATCGGCCAGGGCTGCATCCAGGCGGGCAGCCAGGGCTTGGGTATTCTGGAAGAAGTTGAGAAAGCCCGGGCCGGCGATTTCGACCTTGCTGACCTGCTCATCGGCAGGCAGTGCGGCAATGATTTTTTCCGCCAGGTCACGCGGCTTCATGCCGGCCGGCTTGGCGAGCATCATCGCGATATTGCTGGCGAAGTCGCCGTGGGTTTTGTCCCGGGCGTTTTCCACCTGGATCGCCGGCGTCAGCCCTTCAGGCAACACACCGTCGGTGACGAGTTGGGTGAGGGCTTGCTGGATAAGCTGGCGAATGGTGTCTTTCATGGGCTTCTCTTTCAACCGCGAGCGCGGTAGCGCTTCGATGCGCAGGTGGAAAAACTGGACATTATCCGTTGCCGGGGCGAGGTTGCCAACCTTTGAGGCGCATTCGCGGGGCAAGCCCGCTCCCACAGTGGGGGTCAGTACAGGTCTACGGGGTCTACATCCAAAGACCAGCGCACCTGGCGCCCGGACGGCATGTGTTCCAACAGTAGCAACCAGGCGCTGATCAGTCGATGCAAAGGCGCCCGTGCATTGGCCTGGAGCAATAGTTGTGCACGAAAACGACCCGCGCGTCGTTCCATCGGCGCCGGTACCGGGCCCAAGAGTTCGATGCCGTGCAGGTTGAGCTCGGCCAGCAGCCGCTCTGCTGCGCTGCAGGCTTCGTCGAGAAAACCTTCGGCTTGCCCCGGCTTGTGCGCTTCGGCGCGCAGCAGTGCCAGGTGGGCGAACGGCGGCAGGCCGGCCGCACGGCGTTCGCTCAGGGCCTGCTCGGCGAAGGCAAAGTAGCCTTGCTCGGTCAGTTGTACTAGGAGCGGGTGGTCGGCCAGGTGGGTCTGGATGATCACCTTGCCCGGTTCCTCGGCCCGCCCGGCGCGCCCGGCCACCTGCACGATCAACTGCGCCATGCGTTCGCTGGCGCGGAAGTCGCCGGAGAACAAGCCGCCATCGGCGTCGAGAATCGCCACCAGAGTCACACGCGGAAAGTGGTGCCCTTTGGCGAGCATCTGGGTGCCGACGAGGATGCAGGGCTGACCGCGATGAATGGTGGCAAACAACTGGTTCATGGCGTCTTTTCGCGACGTACTGTCGCGGTCTACACGCAGCACCGGAACGTTGGGGAACAAGATGCTCAAGCGCTCTTCGGCGCGCTCGGTGCCAGCGCCCACCGGGCGCAAATCGACTTTGTGGCACTGCGGGCATTGGCGCGGTACGCGCTCGTCGTACCCGCAGTGATGGCAGCGCAGCTCGTTGGAGCGCTGGTGCACGGTCATGCGCGCATCGCAACGCGGGCACTCCGACATCCAGCCGCAATCGTGGCACAACAGGGTCGGGGCGAAACCGCGACGGTTGAGAAACACCAGCACTTGCTGGCCGGCCGCCAGGGTCTGGCCGATGGCCTGCTGCAAGGGGCCGCTGATGCCGCTGTCCAGTGGCCGGCTTTTCACGTCCAGACGCAGGAAACGCGGCTGTTTCGCGCCGCCAGCACGCTGGTTCAGGCGCAGCAGGCCATAACGGCCACTGTGGGCGTTGTGCAGGCTTTCCAGAGAGGGCGTTGCCGAGCCGAGCAGAATCGGAATGTGCTCCTGGCGCGCACGCACCACGGCCAGATCACGGGCGTGATAACGCAGCCCCTCCTGCTGTTTATAGGAGCCGTCGTGTTCCTCATCGATGATGATCAGGCCGGGGCGCTTCATCGGGGTGAACAGTGCTGAACGGGTGCCGATGATGATGTCGGCCTCGCCGTCGCGGGCCGCCAGCCAGGCGTCCAGGCGTTCGCGGTCGTTGACTGCCGAATGCAGCAGGGCGATGCGGGCGTTGAAGCGCTGTTCGAAGCGCGCCAGGGTTTGTGGCCCGAGGTTGATCTCCGGAATCAGGATCAAGGCTTGCTTGCCGGCCTCGAGGGTTTCGCGGATCAGCTGCAGGTACACCTCGGTCTTGCCACTGCCGGTAACCCCGGCCAGCAAGAAGGCATGAAAGCTGCCAAAGCCCGAGCGAACGGCGTTGAAGGCAGCACGTTGCTCGTCGTTCAGCGGCAGCTCCGGTTGCGCCAGCCAGTGTTCATGGCGCTCCTGCGGCAGGTGGCGGCGCACCTCGACCTGTACCAGTTCTTTGGCCAGCAGCAGGTCGAGGCTGTCTTTGCTCAGCATCAATTTGCTCAGCAGGGTGTGGGCAACGCCGTGGGGGTGCTGCGCCAGGGTTGCCAGGGCTTCGCGCTGGCGTGGTGCGCGGGCGATACGCGGATCATCAAGGCGCGCGCCGGGTGCCACGTGCCAGAAGCGCTCCTGACGCGCCTCGGCAAGCTCGCCCTGGCGCAATAGCACCGGCAACGCCCAGCTCAGGGTGTCGCCGAGGCTGTGCTGATAGTACTGGGCGGTCCACAGGCACAGCTTGAACAGCGCCGGAGGCAGGGGCGACACCGGGTCGAGCAGGGCGATGGCCGGTTTGAGTTTGTCTGCCGGGACTTCGCTCTTGTCAGCGATTTCGACCAGTATGCCGATCATTTCCCGGCGCCCGAACGGCACGCGAATGCGCATGCCCGCTGCCAATTCCTGGCGCGCCATGCTTGCCGGCGCCCTGTAGTCGAACAGTCGCCGCAGGGGCGAGGGCAGGGCGAGGCGCAGGATGACGTCGGACACGCGATGAGTTCTCTGAAGGGGTTGCAAGACCCGGCGAGCCTAGCAGACGACGGTTGGTGCAAGCGACAACTTGCGTTGGCGGCATGCTCTGGTATTATTCGGGCCCTATTTTGCGTGCGGTATTCAACAATGGTGTTGAGTGGCGGCACGTCAGCACTGAGGTATACCCCATGAAGCCAGAAATCCACCCGGGTTACGAAGTTGTAGAAGTTACCTGCAGCTGCGGTAACAAGTTCGAAACGCGTTCGACCCTGTGCAAAGCACTGCCAGTCGACGTCTGCAACCTGTGCCACCCGTTCTACACCGGTAAGCAAAAGGTTCTGGACACTGGCGGCCGCGTACAGAAGTTCGCAGATCGCTTCGGCATGTTCGGTGCCAAGAAGTAAGATTGCGCGAAGCTGGCCCAATGGGTTTGGCATTGCTGCTGAAAAAGGCGTCCCTTGTGGGCGCCTTTTTTGTGGGCGCAATTTGGCAGCTTGAGGCTCAGGCGTTCTGCCCGACGCCCGTCGATCCACAGCGCGTGAGCGTGCGCCAGGTGGTAGATGGCGATACCGTGCGTCTGAATGATGGCCGCAGCGTTCGCCTGATTGGCATCAACGCCCCGGAAATCGGCCGCAAGGGCCGCGCCAGTGAACCCTTCGCCGAAGCTGCCCGGCAGCGTCTGCAGGCCTTGGTCAAGGCCAATGGCGGCGAAGTCGGGTTGGTGCCGGGCGTCGAGCCCAGAGACAAGTACGGGCGCACTCTGGCGCATATCTATGGCCGTGCTGGCGACAATTTCGAAGCACAACTGCTGGGCGAGGGGCTGGGCTACCGGGTGGCCGTCGCCCCCAACGTGAGTTTGAGCGACTGCCAGCAGCAGGCCGAGCATGCCGCTCGTCAGGCCAAGGCTGGCCTGTGGCGCAAACCTGCGGTGCTAGCGGCGGCGCAGATACAGCAATCCGGCTTTGCGCTGATCAGCGGCAAAGTCATGGGCATCGAGCGCAATCGCGGCGGAATCTGGATCGAAATCGACGATTCGCTGGTGCTTCAGGTGCCTGCGCGGTTACAGCGCAACTTTCCCGCTTCCTTTGTACAAGGCTTGCAAGGGCAGATGGTTGAAGCGCGAGGTTGGGTGCTGGATCGTTCCCGCAAAGGCGGCTTGAAACCCGGGCAGAAGCGCTGGTTGCTGCCATTGACCGATCCGTCGATGCTGGAACGCATCGAAAGATAAAATATTGTGAACATTTTTTTATTCGATTGTACACATTGAAACCCTTGCGGGCTGCGGCTCTTGGCGGAAAGTCGTAGGTTAAAGGCCTTGACACAAGTGACCGGCCAGTCTTGTCGGCCCTTTGCTCTTTGCGTATCCTCGGCGGTCCGTCAGAACAGTAAATAGCGGAATGCCCACCATGTCAGATTTGAAAACCGCCGCTCTCGAATATCATGCTCAGCCTCGTCCGGGGAAACTGAGCGTCGAGCTCACCAAACCTACCGCGACTGCTCGCGACCTGGCGCTGGCCTACAGCCCGGGTGTAGCTGAGCCCGTACGTGAAATCGGTCGCGATCCAGAGCTGGCCTACAAGTACACCGGCAAGGGCAATCTGGTAGCAGTCATTTCCGACGGCACCGCCATTCTCGGCCTGGGTAACCTCGGCCCACTGGCGTCCAAGCCAGTCATGGAAGGCAAGGGTGTTCTGTTCAAGCGTTTCGCTGGCATCGACGTATTCGACATCGAAGTCGACTCCGAAAGCCCGCAAGCCTTCATCGACACCGTCAAACGTATCTCCATCACCTTCGGTGGTATCAACCTGGAAGACATCAAGGCACCAGAGTGCTTTGAGATCGAGCGCGCGCTGATCGAACAGTGCGACATTCCAGTGTTCCACGATGACCAGCACGGTACCGCGATCGTTACCGCCGCCGGCATGATCAACGCCCTGGAAATCGCTGGTAAGACCCTGGCCGATGCCAAGATCGTCTGCCTGGGCGCTGGCGCCGCCGCCATCTCCTGCATGAAGTTGCTGGTGAGCATGGGCGCGCAAATCGAAAACATCTTCATGGTTGACCGTACTGGCGTGATCCACGCTGGCCGTGACGACCTGAACCAGTACAAGGCAGTGTTTGCCCACGCTACCGACAAGCGCACCCTGGCTGATGCCCTGGACGGCGCTGATGTGTTCGTAGGCTTGTCCGGCCCGAACCTGCTGAGCCCTGAAGGCCTGAAGTCGATGGCGCCAAACCCAATCGTCTTCGCCTGCTCCAACCCGGATCCGGAAATCTCCCCGGAACTGGCACACGCTACCCGTAGCGACGTGATCATGGCGACCGGTCGTTCCGACTATCCGAACCAGGTCAACAACGTTCTGGGCTTCCCGTTCATCTTCCGTGGTGCTCTGGACGTTCGCGCCAAGCGCATCAACGAAGAGATGAAGATCGCTGCTGCCAACGCACTGAAAGACCTGGCCAAGCTGCCAGTTCCGAAAGAAGTGTGTGCAGCCTACGGCGTTGACGCCCTGGAATTCGGCCGTGAGTACATCATTCCGAAGCCAATGGATGCCCGCCTGATCACCGTCGTTTCCGATGCTGTGGCTAAAGCGGCTATCGAAACCGGCGTAGCGACCCTGCCGTATCCGAAGAACTACCCGCTGAAAAGCGTGGATGACGTGTTCAACGGTTAATCCGAACGCGTAACAAAAAGCCCCGGCTCGCAAGCGTCGGGGCTTTTTTTTGCCTTGAGGCCAACCTTATGTGGGAGCGGGCTTGCCCCGCGAAGCAGGCACTGCGGTGAATGGCACGGGCTTCGCCCGTGTTCGCGGGGCAAGCCCGCTCCCACAGGATGATCAACAGCCCGCGATCAGAACAGATCGATCGGTGCCGCTTCGTCTGCTGGCAGCGGGCTGCCCGGTGCTGCGCCGTTGCCCAGCTCATTGACCGAAGGCGGTGTGTCTTCGGCCTTGAACAGCTCGAAGTAGGCATTCGGCGTGCTTGGCGTTGCCGCCCGGCCGCTGACCGGGTCAACCCGCAGGCTGAGGATGCCTTCCGGCTCGGCAGGCGGGTGGTTGGGCTTGTCTTTGAGGGCCGGGCCCATGAAGTTCATCCAGATCGGCAATGCCACTGTACCGCCGTATTCACGGCGACCCAGGGTTTCAGGCTGATCGAAGCCGCTCCAGACAGTCGTCACCAGGTCGGCGTTGTAACCAGAGAACCAGGCGTCCTTGGATTCGTTGGTGGTACCAGTCTTGCCTGCAAGGTCGGAACGGCCCAAGGCCAGGGCGCGCCGCCCGGTACCGCGCTTGATCACGTCCTGCAGCATGCTGGTGAGGATGTAGGTGGTGCGCCCATCGATAATGCGCTCGGCTACGGCAGGTGGCTGGGCGATGGCCGCAGCGTTGCTGGCTTGCGTAGCAGCAGGCTCGCCGGGCAGTTGGGGGCTGATCGGTGCTTCCGGTGCGGCGATACCTGCTTCGACCTGTTCAGCCTGTGGCACCCGCGGTGGGTTGGCGGTGAACAGGGTCTCGCCATTACGGCTTTCGATACGCTCGATCAGGTACGGCGTGATTTTGTAGCCGCCGTTGGCAAAGGTGCTCCAGCCCGTGGCGATTTCCATTGGCGTCAGTGTCGCGGTACCCAGTGCCAAAGACAGGTTGGGCGGCAGGTCCTGCTTGTTGAAGCCGAACTTGCTGATGTAGTCGATGGTCGGGCCGACCCCCATGGCCTGCAGCAGGCGGATCGACACCAGGTTGCGCGACTTGTACAGCGCTTCACGCATGCGGATCGGGCCGAGGAAGGTGTTGGTGTCGTTTTTCGGGCGCCACACCTTGTCCAGGTACTCATCGACGAACACGATCGGGGCGTCGTTCACCAGGCTGGCGGCGGTGTAGCCGTTGTCCAGCGCTGCGCTGTAGACAAAGGGCTTGAAGCTCGAGCCCGGTTGACGCTTGGCCTGCATGGCGCGGTTGTAGTTGCTCTGCTCGAAGGAGAAACCACCGACCAGTGCGCGGATGGCGCCGCTGTTCGGGTCCAGCGAGACCAATGCGCTCTGTGCGCCCGGCACCTGGCTGAACTTGAGGCTGCCGTTGTCCAGGCGCTGAACGCGGATCAGGTCGCCAACCTTGGCGACGTCAGACGGCTGCTGCGGCGCACGGCCTTGGCTGTTGGTGTTGATGAACGGCCGGGCCCACTTCATGGTCTCCCAGGCAACCGTTTCCAGGGTGTCGGATCGGGTCAGCACCTGCAGGCCGGACTTGTCGACCTGGGTGACAATCACCGGCTCCAGGCCGCCCAGTGGGCGTTGCTTGCTCAGTTCCTGCAGCCAGGCCGCGTGGGTCTTGCCGGGGAAGCGTGCTTCAGGACCGCGATAGCCGTGGCGCTCGTCGTAGTTGGTCAAACCATCGAGCACGGCTTTATTGGCGATCTCCTGCAGGTCGCTTGGAACCGTGGTGGTTACCCGGAAACCTTCGGTGTAGGCGTCGCTGCCATAGCGGCCAACCATTTCGGCGCGGGCCATTTCCGCAATGTACGGGGCTCTGACTTCAGGTGTTGGCACGTGGTAACTGGCGTTGATCGGCTCGGCCAGGGCTGCTTGATAGCTGGCTTCGTCGATTTTGCCCAATTTGTACATCCGCCCCAGAATCCAGTCGCGGCGCTCTTTGGCGCGTACCGGGTTGGCCAGCGGGTTGAAGCGCGACGGCGCCTTGGGCAGGCCGGCGATCATCGCCATCTGCGCCAGGCTGATGTCGCGGATCGACTTGCCGTAATACACCTGAGCGGCCGCTTCGATGCCGTAGGCACGGTTGCCCAGGTAGATCTTGTTGACGTACAGCTCGAGGATCTCGTCTTTGGTCAGCTCGCGTTCAATCTGCAGCGCCAAGAGAATTTCGGTGGTCTTGCGCGAAAAGCTTCGCTCACTGCTGAGGAAGAAGTTCTTCGCCACCTGCATGGTGATGGTGCTGCCGCCGGTTTGAATGTGCCCGGACTTGAGCAATTGTGTTGCAGCACGCATCAAACTGCTGGGGTCGACGCCATAGTGATTGGCGAAATTGTCGTCTTCGGCCGATAGCAAAGCCTGGATGAAATGGGGCGGAATGTCGGCGAAACGGATGGGAGAACGGCGCATCTCGCCGAATTCGGCGATCAGTTTTCCGTCACTGCTGTAGACCCGCAAAGGGATCTGCAACTGGATGCTTCTAAGGGCCTCTACCGAGGGCAGGCTGGGGCTAAGATACAGAAACGCGCCGCTCAGACCGAGCACGATGGCGCAAATGACTGCGACGAAAGACCACCAGATGAACTTCAGCAGACGTATCAAGGCTTTTGGGCGTCCAGGTTAAAGAATGGGTTGCGCGCAGTGCCAGCGGACAAGGAAAAACGCTGGGCATTATAAGCATTTTTCGTACGGTCGCGTTATTGGCGCCGCCGACAGGGAGTCAGCCAGGTGTGATGGGCTCAAGCCCGCTGTACACCTGCAGTGATAAAGGAAAACCGATGCTTGGACGCTGGGGCAAGGATGCCGGTTCACTTTTGGGGGTGGAAATTACCCCTCCGTTCATCAGGCTGGTGCAACTGCGCCGCCATCGCGGTGGTTATTGCGTGCAGGCCTGGGCGCTTGAGCCCTTGCCGGCCGCGGCCACGCACAATGGCTGGATTAGCGATGTGCAACAGGTTGGGGCGTGTTTGCTCCAGGCTGTTCAGCACCGCGTGGGCACAGCCCGCAGAGCCGCGATCGCCTTGCCTGCCGGACTGATCATCGAAAAGCAGGTGGCAATGCCGGTTGGCTTTGACGATCACGCGATTGCCGAAAATCTGTCGGCGGATGTCGGTCCTTTCATTCCGTTTGCCCTGGAAGACGCTGCCATCGACTTTCAGATTGTTGGCATTGCCCCTGATGATCCCCAGTGTCAGCACGTGCTCGTTGCGGCTTGTCACCTGGCCTTGCTTGACGCGTTGCAGGCCAGTCTTGAGGTGGCCGGGGTGCATGCCTGTGCGGTGGAATCTGATGCCCATGCCTTGCACCGTGCTGTTCGGCCCAGTGTCGCGGGAGGCGAGCTGCTGTTGCAGCTGGAAGCTGACACCCTGGTGTTTCATGAGCAAGGTGCCGACCCCGTGCCGCTGCGCCGCGAAGTCCCGATACAGCGGCAGGGGGATGCTGTGGCGGCGCTGGTTGCGGCGGTGGATAACTACGTGTTGTCCAGCCCGGGGAGGGCGCTGCCAAAGCAATTGCTGCTGTGTGGTGCCGGGGTACCTGGCGTGCACGTGTGCGACCCGTTGCAGCGGCACCTGGGTATTGCTGTAAGTGCTGTCGATCCCTTTCAGGGTATGACCCTGGCGCCAGGGCTGGAAGCTCAGGCACTCATGGCGCAGGCCCCGAGTCTTGCCATCGCTTGCGGTTTGGCACTGCGTGAGGGCGAACGATGCTTAGTTTGAACCTGCTGCCTTGGCGTGAGCATCAACGTCAGGCCGAAATCCGGCGTTTGTCTGTGCGTTTGGCCGCTATCGGCTTGCTGGCTGTACTGATTGTCTGCTTAGGGGACGCTCTGGCGCGGCAGGCACAGCAGCGTCAAGGGCTGGAAACCGCTTCATTGCAGCAGGCCATCGCACAACTCGATGGTCAGTTGGCGAAGATCGCGCAGCATGGTGTTGAGCAGGAACAGGTTAAGCAGCATCAGCAGGTGTTGGAGCGGCTGCAGGGCCAGCGGTTGTTTCTGTTCGAGCTGTTCGAGCAACTTCAGCAGGTGGTGCCCGAGGGGGTGTACCTCACCGCTGTAACCCACGAAGACGCGGGCTTGCATCTTCAGGGCGTGGCCCGCTCAGGGACGTTGGTTGCGCAATTGCTGCGCGGCCTGTCCAGCGCGTTTGGCGAGGCGATGTTGCAACACACCAGCGCAGTGGACGAGGGTGAGGCGTTCGAGGTGAGCGTGGTCATGAGGCCCAAACCTTGAATGCGTTATCCACCGCCCGGTGGCAGCGGCTGATCGGCGGCTCGTTGATCCGGCAGTGGGTATTACTGGGCAGCGGCCTGATGTTGCTGCTGGGGCTGGCGTACATCGTCCACCTGAGGGGGCTGTTCATTGAGCTTGAGCAGGGTGCGGAACACGCGCAGCGCCTGCAGACCGAGCGTGCAGATAAAGCCTTGCAGGCGCAGGCGCTGGTCAGCCGCGAGGCGCAATTGGCGGCGTCGTATCAGCAACTAGAGGTATCTCGCTGGCGCTTGGCTGCAGGCGGTGAGCTGGCCGAGCTGTTGGAAGGTATCGCGCATCAGGCGCAGGCTGACGGGGTGCTGGTCGAGCAGTTGCAACTGTTGCCGGAAATCCCGCATGAGCAGTACATCGAAATGCCGATGCAGCTGCAACTGCGAGGCACCTACATCGCCTTGGCGAGCTTTGCTCAGGGGTTGGCGCAACTGCCCCGGCTGGTGACCCAAGAGAACTTCTCGCTGTCGGCGGTGCAGCTGCCGGGTCAGGCCGGGCTGCGACTGCAACTGCGTGCCAGCGCCTACCGCAGTCGCGAGCCGGTCGCCGTTTCGCCCGGGGCTGAACCTCAGCCTTCTCGGACTGTACCGAATTTTTCGCGTAGCCCGTTCGCGCCTTCGCCAAGGGTGCAAGCCCGCCAGCACCTGGAAACGCTTTCGCTCGACCAGTTCGAGATGGTGGGCAGCCTGACCCGCCATCAGCTGCGTTTTGCATTGCTGGATGCTGGCGGCGTAGTCCATCGCCTGCAGGTTGGGGATCGCTTAGGGCGTGATCGGGGCCGCATCGTGCGGATTGAAGAGCGCCAGGTGCACATCGCCGAAGAAATTTTCGTTGTGGGCCAGGGCTGGGTCGAGCGACAGCGAACGTTGAGTATGAAAGTGCCCGCGAGTGCGGGGTAAGCATGCAGACCAGGGAGGTCGCAGATGAACGCAGCAAGGTGCCTGGCGCTGTTTGCCACGCTGTCTATCGGGTTGTCGCTCAGCGCTCAGGCAAGTAGCCCGGTGCCGGAAAGCGAACCGTTGTCCTTGAACTTTCAAGACGTTGAGGTGCGTTCGGTGTTGCAGATACTGGCGGATTTTTCCGGGGTAAACCTGGTGGCCAGCGATGCGGTGCAGGGAAAAATTACCTTGCGCCTGCAGGAAGTCCCTTGGGAACAGGCACTCGATTTGGTGCTGCGCAGCAAGGGCCTGGAGAAGCGTGCTGAAGGCAATGTGCTGCTGGTGGCGCCTATCGGAGAGCTGGCGGGACATGAGCGGCAATTGCTCGAAGGCCGTCAACAAGCGGCAGGCCTGGCGGCGACAGGTCGGGAGTTGCTGCCCATTCATTACGCCAAGGCTGTGGATATCGCTGCGGTGTTCGAATCGCTGATGGCGAGCGACCCGTCGGAGCCTGCTGCGGGAGCGCTTACGGTCGATGAGCGAACCAATACTCTGGTTGCCCGCCAGTCTCCTGAGCGACTGGAGGCGCTGCGCCAGTTGATCGCGCGCCTGGATGTGCCGGTACGTCAGGTCATGATCGAGGCCAGGATCGTTGAGGCAAACGTTGATTATGAGCGCGGATTGGGTGTGCGCTGGGGTGGCGAGTTACGCCTGGGAGGCGGCTTGACGCTGGGTGGGGCGGATACTTTCGTTGATCTTGGCGTAGAGCGTGCTAGCTCGGCCATTGGCCTTGGCCTGGTGCGGGACAACCTGCTGCTGGACCTTGAGCTGAGCGCCATGGAGAAGTCCGGCAATGGCGAAATCATCTCCCAGCCCAAGGTGGTCACCGCCGACAAGGAGACTGCGCGGATCCTCAAGGGCACCGAGGTGCCGTACCAGGAGACCAGCGGCAGCGGCGCGACTTCCGTGACCTTTCGTGAGGCGTCGCTGTCTTTGGAGGTAACACCGCAGATCACCCCGGACAACCGGGTGATCATGGCCGTGAAAGTGACCAAGGACGAGCCGGACTATCTCAACGCGTTGGATCAGGTGCCGGCAATCAGGAAGAACGAGGTCAACGCCAAGGTTCGCGTCAGCGATGGGCAGACCATCGTGATTGGCGGCGTGTACTCCACGGTGCAAAGTAAAGTTGTCGATAAGGTGCCATTTTTAGGCGATGTGCCGTATGTTGGTCGGCTGTTTCGTCGCGATGCTATACAAGAGAAAAAATCCGAGCTGCTGGTCTTCCTGACTCCGCGTATCATGAGTGACCAGGCGATTGCTGTGAGTCGTTGATTCTGTGCGAAATTTGATACTTGTGGGGCCCATGGGTGCTGGCAAAAGCACCATCGGTCGCCTGTTAGCCAAAGAGCTGCGCCTGCCGTTCAAAGATTCCGACAAGGAAATTGAACTGCGTACGGGCGCCAACATCCCGTGGATCTTCGACAAGGAAGGCGAACCGGGCTTTCGTGACCGCGAGCAGGCGATGATCGCCGAGCTGTGCGGCTACGATGGCGTGGTTCTGGCCACCGGCGGAGGCGCGGTCATGCGCGATGCCAACCGCCAGGCCCTGCATGCCGGTGGGCGCGTGGTGTACCTGCACGCCTCGGTCGAGCAGCAGGTCGGGCGCACTGCGCGCGACCGTAATCGTCCGTTGCTGCGCACTGCCAATCCCGAGGCGACCTTGCGCGCCTTGCTGGAGATCCGTGATCCGCTTTACCGCGAGATCGCCGACCTGGTGGTGGAAACCGACGAACGGCCACCGCGGATGGTTGTGCTGGATATTCTCGAGCGCTTGCAGAAGTTGCCGCCCCGTTAAGCCGGGACTATCCTCGGCGGCCAGTCACGCCTTGACAGGGCACATCGTTATCGCGCGGATCGAGCCATCGATGCCGCGCCTCGTTCATTGTGGGGACACATGCAGACACTTAAGGTCGAATTGGGCGAACGTAGCTACCCGATCTACATTGGCGAAGGGCTGCTGGACCAGCCAGAGCTGCTGGCGCCGCATATTGCCGGTCGGCAGGTCGCCATCGTCTCCAATGAGACTGTCGCACCCCTTTATCTTGAGCGTCTGAGCAAGACCCTGGGCGCCTATTCGGTGCTGCCAGTGGTGTTGCCTGATGGCGAAGCCTTCAAGAACTGGGAAACCCTGCAGCTGATTTTTGATGCCTTGCTCACCGCCCGCCACGACCGCCGCACTACCGTAGTGGCGCTGGGCGGCGGCGTGATCGGTGACATGGCCGGGTTTGCCGCTGCCTGCTACCAGCGCGGCGTGGACTTCATCCAGGTGCCGACCACCTTGCTGTCGCAAGTCGATTCTTCGGTGGGTGGTAAAACCGGGATCAACCACCCGCTGGGCAAAAACATGGTGGGTGCCTTCTATCAGCCCAACGCCGTGGTGATCGACACCGCCAGCCTCAATACGTTGCCCCCGCGCGAGCTGTCGGCCGGCCTTGCCGAAGTGATCAAGTACGGCCTGATCTGTGACGAGCCTTTCCTGCAATGGCTTGAGGCCAATATGTCGGCATTGCGCGCGCTGGATCAGGTCGCCCTGACCGAAGCGATTCGCCGCTCCTGTGCGGCCAAGGCTGCCGTTGTTGGCGCCGATGAGCGCGAGTCTGGCGTGCGCGCCACCCTCAACCTCGGACATACATTCGGCCACGCCATCGAAACCCACATGGGGTATGGTGTTTGGCTACATGGTGAGGCCGTCGCCGCCGGTACGGTAATGGCCTTGGAAATGTCCATGCGCCTTGGCTGGATCAGCGAGCAAGAGCGCAATCGCGGTATTCGTTTGTTCCAACAGGCAGGTTTGCCGGTGGTGCCCCCACAGGAAATGACCCCGGCGCAGTTCATGGAGCACATGGCGGTAGATAAAAAGGTACTCGACGGTCGTTTGCGTCTGGTCCTGCTGAGCCAAATGGGCGCAGCGGTGGTCACCGACGACTATCCGAAAGAGATTCTTCAGGCCACGCTGGCGGCGGATTACCGCGCAATCGTGGCTCAGCTTTGAGGTTGATGAGAGTTCGATGACTAGTCTGCATGCCGACGAGGCCTTTCTCGGCCATTACCAGTTGAACCACGATCCCTTCGCTGCGCGGGTGCCCGGGTTCAAGTTCTTCCCCGCCCAGCGCAAGCCGGTGCTTGGCCAACTGCACCATCTGGCGCGTTACAGCCAGCTGTTGCTGGTAGTGACCGGCCCTCAGGGCAGTGGCAAGACCTTGCTGCGTCAGGCACTGGTTGCCAGCACCAACAAGCAAACGGTGCAAAGCGTGGTGGTTTCCGCGCGCGGCGCCAACGATGCGGCTGCGGTGTTGGCCCAGGTGGCTCAGGCGTTGGGTGTTGCCCAGCCTGAAGTGCCTGAGCTACTGGCCCAGGTCGTGCAACTGGCGTTGACGGGGCAAGAAGTCTATCTGTTGGTGGACGACGCGGAACAACTGGACGAGTCGGCACTCCAAGCCTTGCTGGAGCTGGCGGCGGGTACGCCGGAAGGGCGTCCGCATGTCTTCCTGTTCGGTGAGCCGTCACTGATTGCCGGGCTGGAAGCGATCGATACTGACCTGGAGCGTTTCCATGTCATCGAGCTTGCGCCCTACAGCGAAGAAGAAACCCGGGAATACCTCGAGCAGCGCCTGGAAGGTGCCGGACGAGGGATCGAGGTGTTCACCAGTGAGCAGATTGTCGATATTCACCAAAACTCGGATGGTTGGCCTGGGAATATCAACCAGGTTGCCCGCGATACCTTGATCGAAGCCATGATCGCCAGCCGGACCACGGCCAAGCGACCATCAATGGGGTTCAATATGCCTAAAAAACACGTGCTGGCACTGTCTGCTGTTGTGGTCGTTGCGGTTGCTGCCGCTGTACTGATGCCGAAGAAGGGCGATCAGGCGCCAACCGCGCCTGCCGAGCAAGCGCAGCTGCCGTTGGGTGAAGGCCAGCCAGGCAACGCACAGTCGAACAATGGTGGCCCGGCCATCGAGTTCGCCGGTAATTCGCAGCCAATGCCACTGCCACTGGTTGGGCAGTCGCAACCGGTCATGCGCGGCCCGTTGGCTGAGGCGGCCGGCATGGGCGAAGGTGAAGAGGGTGGGCCAGCCGGTGACACTGCACTGCAGCCACCGACCGTAACCACTATCGCCCCGCCTGCTGGCGTCAGTGCTGGCCCTGCGCCGGCTCCGGCCCAGCCGATTGCCCAGGCCCAGCCTGTCGCGCCAGCACCACAGCCGGTTGCGCCTGCTGCCAGCAAACCGGTTGCGCCTGCGGTAAAACCTGCGCCAACCCAGGTTGCCGTTGCCAAGCCAGCACCCAAGCCTGTCGAGAAACCCGTCGAGAAGCCAGCAGCCAAGCCCGCTGCAGGTGGCGGCTGGTATGCCGGGCAAAAACCGGGCAATTATGTGGTGCAAATCCTGGGCACCAGCTCCGAGGCTTCCGCTCAGGCCTACGTGAAGGCGCAAGGTGGCGACTATCGCTACTTCAAGAAAACCTTGCAGGGTAAGCCGCTGTATGTGATTACTTACGGCAGTTTCTCCAGCCGCGATGCAGCATTGGCTGCAATCAAAGCCTTGCCAGCCAAGGTCCAGGCTGGTAAACCTTGGCCTCGTACCGTTGCCAGCGTCCAACAAGAGCTGGCCGCGACCCGCTGATAAAGCTCGGTGGCACTACCCCCGCCACCTGCTGAGCGACTCCTGAATTAAGGTCAAGCCTGCTGCGTAATGCGCGGCAGGCTTTTCTGTCCCAGACTGCCGGCCACAAGCCCATCTTGCAGTCCAGGCTGAAACGCTTCAGACTCAAGCCATGCCGTTACCACGGCGCACGCTTAAAAACATTCAAAAATGCGACATGGGTTTGCGACAATGCGTCGTAAATTTGTGGGCTTCCCTGTCGCTGTGCAACAATGGCTCTCCTATTGCCCCCGCAAAGCTGGCGTTCGTTCGGCGTGGATGGTAAGTGGTTGTACTAAAAAGAGATTTGCCTTGGTGAGAGGCGAACCTGGTGAGAAAGTGTCTATGAAAACAGGTCTGTACCATCCCGAAGAATTCAAGGATAACTGTGGTTTCGGCCTGATCGCCCATATGACGGGTGAACCCAGCCACCACCTTCTGCAAACAGCTATGCAGGCGCTGACCTGCATGACCCACCGCGGTGGCATCAACGCTGACGGCAAAACCGGCGACGGTTGTGGCCTGCTGATGCAAAAACCCGATCAGTTCCTGCGCGCGGTAGCCCAGGAGCAATTCGGCGTTGAGCTGCCCAAGCAGTACGCGGTTGGCATGGTGTTCTTCAATCAGGACAACAGCAAAGCCGAAGCTGCGCGCGAAAACATGAATCGCGAGATCCTCGCGGCCGGCCTGCAATTGGTGGGCTGGCGCAAGGTACCGATCGACACCAGCGTCCTCGGCCGCCTGGCCCTGGAGCGCCTGCCGCAGATCGAGCAGGTGTTCGTCGGCGGTGAAGGCCTGAGCGATCAGGAATTCGCCATCAAGCTGTTCAGTGCCCGTCGTCGCTCGTCTGTGGCCAACGCCCATGACACCGACCACTACATCTGCAGCTTTTCGCACAAGACCATTATCTATAAAGGCCTGATGATGCCGGCGGACCTCGCCGCCTTCTATCCAGACCTGGGTGACGAGCGCCTGCAGACGGCCATTTGCGTCTTCCACCAGCGCTTCTCCACCAACACCTTGCCGAAATGGCCGCTGGCGCAGCCATTCCGCTTCCTCGCCCACAACGGCGAGATCAACACCATCACCGGTAACCGCAACTGGGCCCAGGCGCGGCGCACCAAGTTCGCCAACGACTTGATCCCCGACCTTGAAGAGCTCGGTCCGCTGGTCAACCGTGTCGGCTCCGACTCCTCGAGCATGGACAACATGCTGGAGCTGATGGTCACGGGTGGCATCGACCTGTTCCGCGGCGTGCGTATGCTCATTCCGCCAGCGTGGCAAAACGTCGAAACCATGGACGCCGACCTGCGCGCGTTCTACGAATACAACTCCATGCACATGGAAGCGTGGGACGGCCCGGCGGGTGTGGTGCTGACCGAAGGCCGCCATGCGGTCTGCCTGCTTGACCGCAACGGCCTGCGCCCAGCGCGCTGGGTGACCACCAAGAACGGCTACATCACCCTGGCGTCGGAAATCGGCGTGTGGGACTACACCCCGGAAGACGTGATCGCCAAGGGCCGTGTAGGGCCGGGTCAGATCTTCGCCGTGGACACCGAAACCGGTCAGATCCTCGACACCGACGCCATCGACAACCGTTTGAAGTCGCGTCACCCGTACAAGCGCTGGTTGCGTCAGAATGCCCTGCGCATTCAGGCTGACCTCAGCGACGACCAGGGTGTGGCCAGCTACGATGCTGACCAGCTCAAGCAATACATGAAGATGTTCCAGGTCACCTTCGAAGAGCGTGACCAGGTGCTGCGCCCGCTGGGTGAACAGGGCCAGGAAGCAGTGGGTTCGATGGGCGACGACACGCCAATGGCGATCCTGTCGCAGCGCGTGCGTTCGACCTATGACTACTTCCGCCAGCAGTTCGCCCAGGTCACCAACCCACCGATCGACCCGCTGCGTGAAGCCATTGTCATGTCGCTGGAGATCTGCCTGGGTGCCGAGCGCAATATCTTCCAGGAATCCCCTGAGCACGCCTCGCGGGTGATCCTCAGCTCGCCTGTGATCTCGCCGGCCAAGTGGCGCTCGCTGATGAACCTCGACCGCCCAGGCTTCGAGCGTCAGCTGATCGACCTCAACTATGAAGAGGCTGTAGGCCTGGAAGCCGCGGTGCGCAACATCGCCGACCAGGCTGAAGAAGCCGTGCGCAGCGGCAAGACCCAACTGGTGCTGAGCGACCGCCACATCGCGCCGGGCAAACTGCCGGTGCATGCGTCGCTGGCCGTGGGTGCCGTGCACCACCGCCTGACCGAACTGGGCTTGCGTTGCGACAGCAACATCCTGGTAGAAACCGCTACCGCCCGCGATCCGCATCACTTTGCGGTGCTGATCGGTTTTGGTGCCTCGGCGGTTTACCCGTATCTGGCCTACGAAGTGCTGGCCGACCTGATCCGTACCGGCGAAGTGCTGGGCGATCTGGACGAAGTCTTCAAGTACTACCGCAAGGGCATTTCCAAAGGCCTGCTGAAGATTCTGTCGAAGATGGGCATCTCCACCATCGGTTCGTACCGCGGTGCGCAGCTGTTCGAAGCGGTCGGTTTGTCTGAAGAGGTGGTCGGCCTGAGCTTCAAAGGCGTTGCCAGCCGCCTCAAGGGTGCGCGTTTCGTCGATATCGAGAACGAGCAGAAGCTGCTTGCCGCCGAAGCCTGGAGCCCGCGCAAGCCGATCCAGCAGGGCGGTTTGCTGAAGTTCGTCCACGGTGGCGAATACCACGCCTACAACCCGGATGTGGTCAATACGCTGCAAGCTGCCGTGCAGCAGGGCGACTACAGCAAGTTCAAGGAATACACCGCACTGGTCGATCAGCGTCCGGTGTCGATGATCCGTGACCTGCTCAAGGTCAAGACGGCCGAGCAGCCGCTGGCCCTGGAAGAGGTCGAGCCGCTGGAAGCCATCCTCAAGCGCTTCGACTCTGCCGGTATCTCCCTCGGTGCACTGTCGCCAGAGGCCCATGAAGCGCTGGCCGAAGCGATGAACCGTCTGGGCGCGCGCTCCAACTCCGGTGAGGGCGGCGAAGACCCGGCCCGCTACGGCACCATCAAAAGCTCGAAAATCAAGCAAGTGGCCACCGGTCGTTTCGGTGTCACCCCTGAGTACCTGGTCAACGCCGAAGTGTTGCAGATCAAGGTCGCTCAAGGCGCCAAACCGGGTGAGGGCGGTCAACTGCCCGGCGGCAAGGTCAACGGCCTGATTGCCCGCCTGCGTTATGCAGTGCCTGGCGTGACCCTGATCTCGCCACCGCCGCACCACGACATCTACTCGATCGAAGACTTGTCGCAGCTGATTTTCGACCTCAAGCAGGTCAACCCGCAGGCGCTGGTCTCGGTCAAGCTGGTGGCAGAAGCGGGCGTCGGTACGATCGCTGCCGGTGTGGCCAAGGCCTACGCCGACCTGATCACCATCTCCGGCTACGACGGCGGCACCGGCGCTTCGCCGCTGACCTCGATCAAGTACGCCGGTGCGCCGTGGGAGTTGGGCCTGGCGGAAACCCACCAGACCCTGCGTGGCAACGACCTGCGCGGCAAGGTGCGGGTACAGACTGACGGCGGCCTGAAAACTGGTCTGGATGTGATCAAGGCGGCGATTCTTGGCGCCGAGAGCTTCGGCTTCGGTACCGCGCCAATGATCGCCCTGGGTTGCAAATACCTGCGTATCTGCCACCTGAACAACTGCGCGACTGGCGTGGCGACGCAGAACGACAAGCTGCGCAAAGACCACTACATCGGCACCGTCGACATGGTGGTGAACTTCTTCACCTACGTGGCTGAAGAAACCCGTGAGTGGCTGGCCAAACTGGGTGTGCGTAGCCTTGGCGAACTGATCGGGCGTACCGACCTGCTGGAAATGCTCCCCGGCGAAACCGAGAAGCAGAAACACCTGGACCTCAGCCCGTTGCTCGGCAGCCCGCATGTACCGGCCGACAAGCCGCAGTTCTGCGAAGTTGACCGCAACCCGCCGTTCGACAAGGGTGTGCTGGCCGAGAAAATGGTCGATATGGCGCTGCCTGCCATTCGCGACCTCAGCGGCGGCGAGTTCGAGCTCAACATCTGCAACTGCGACCGTTCCATCGGCGCGCGGATTTCCGGTGAGATCGCGCGTCTGCACGGCAACCAGGGCATGGCCAAGGCGCCGATCACGTTCCGCTTCAAAGGCACTGCGGGCCAGAGCTTCGGCGTGTGGAACGCCGGTGGTCTGAACCTGTACCTCGAAGGTGATGCCAACGACTACGTCGGTAAAGGCATGACCGGTGGCAAGCTGGTTATCGTGCCGCCTGCGGGCAGCCCGTTCGCTACTCAGCACAGCGCCATTGTTGGTAACACCTGCCTGTACGGCGCCACTGGCGGCAAGCTGTTTGCCGCAGGCACCGCAGGCGAGCGTTTTGCTGTGCGTAACTCTGGTGCCCACGCGGTTGTCGAGGGTACTGGCGATCACTGCTGTGAATACATGACCGGTGGTTTTGTCTGCGTCCTGGGCAAGACCGGTTATAACTTCGGCTCTGGCATGACCGGCGGTTTCGCCTACGTGCTGGACATGGACAACAGCTTCGTCGACAAGCTCAACCATGAACTGGTGGAAATCCAGCGTATCAGTGGCGAAGCGATGGAGGCTTACCGTAGCCACCTGTCGCGCGTGCTGGCTGAATACGTCGAAGAAACCGGTAGCGAATGGGGGCGTGAGCTCTGGGAAAACCTGGACGACTACGTGCGTCGCTTCTGGCTGGTCAAGCCGAAAGCCGCGAACCTGAAGAACCTGCTGTCCAGCACCCGTGCCAACCCGCAGTAATCAACAGCTGCAAGTGGCAAGCTTCAAGCTGCAAGTCAGAGCAGTTCGAAGCTTGCCCGGCTTAAGTGATCGTCTTGCAGCTTGCGGCTTGTAGCTAGCAGCTGCTGTTATGAGGTTTAGAACATGGCTGAACGTCTGAGTAATGACTTCCAGTTCATCGAGGTCGGGCGCAAAGATCCGAAGAAGAAACTGTTGCGTCAACGCAAGAAAGAGTTCGTGGAAATCTACGAGCCTTTCAAACCCCAGCAATCGGCCGAGCAGGCCCATCGCTGCCTGGGTTGTGGTAACCCGTACTGCGAGTGGAAGTGCCCGGTACACAACTTCATCCCTAACTGGTTGAAGCTGGTTTCCGAAGGCAACATCCTCGCCGCTGCGGAGCTTTCGCACCAAACCAACACCCTGCCGGAAGTGTGCGGCCGGGTCTGCCCGCAAGATCGTCTGTGCGAGGGTGCTTGCACCCTCAACGACGGTTTTGGCGCCGTCACCATCGGTTCGGTGGAGAAGTACATCACCGATACCGCGTTTGCCATGGGCTGGCGTCCGGACATGTCCAAGGTCAAGCCGACCGGCAAGCGTGTCGCCATCATCGGTGCCGGCCCTGCTGGCCTGGGCTGCGCCGACGTACTGGTGCGTGGCGGTGTGACCCCGGTGGTGTTCGACCGCAACCCGGAAATCGGTGGTCTGCTGACCTTCGGCATCCCGGAGTTCAAGCTGGAAAAGACCGTGCTGAGCAATCGCCGCGAAGTCTTCACCGGCATGGGCATCGAGTTCCGCCTGAACACCGAGGTGGGCAAGGACATCAGCATGGAACAACTGCTCGAAGAGTACGATGCAGTGTTCATGGGCATGGGTACCTACACCTACATGAAGGGCGGCTTCCCGGGTGAAGACCTGCCGGGCGTGCACGATGCCCTGGATTTCCTGGTGGCCAACGTCAACCGCAACCTGGGCTTTGAAAAGTCGCCGGAAGATTTCGTCGACATGAAGGGCAAAAAGGTTGTGGTGCTCGGTGGCGGCGACACGGCGATGGACTGCAACCGCACTTCGATCCGTCAGGGCGCCAAAGCGGTGACCTGCGCCTATCGTCGTGACGAAGCGAACATGCCTGGCTCGCGCAAAGAGGTGAAGAACGCCAAGGAAGAGGGGGTGAAATTCCTCTACAACCGCCAGCCAATCGCGATTGTCGGTGAAGACAAGGTAGAAGGCGTGAAGGTGGTCGAGACCCGTCTTGGCGAGCCGGATGCCCGTGGCCGTCGCAGCCCCGAGCCGATCCCGGGCTCCGAAGAGATCATCCCGGCGGATGCCGTGGTCATCGCCTTCGGTTTCCGTCCGAGCCCGGCGCCGTGGTTCGAGCAGTTCAGCATCCAGACCGACAGCCAGGGCCGTGTGGTGGCTCCAGAGAAGAACACCTACAAGCATCAGACCAGCAACCCGAAGATCTTCGCCGGTGGCGATATGGTCCGCGGTTCGGACCTGGTGGTGACGGCGATCTTCGAAGGGCGCAATGCGGCTGAGGGGATTCTGGATTACCTGCAAGTCTGAATCGCGGGGCAAGCCCGCTCCCACCGAACCCGGTAGGAGCGGGCTTGTCCTGCGATGAATTCAACAAATCTATTGATCTGTCACAACCCGATAGACAAAAGGCACGGTACTGACCGTGCCTTTTCCGTTGGTGTCTGAGAAAATGCCCGCACTTTTTTTCCGGATGCCGACATGACTGCCTTGAAGAACGATCGTTTTCTGCGCGCCCTGCTCAAGCAACCCGTAGACGTCACCCCCGTGTGGATGATGCGCCAGGCCGGCCGCTACCTGCCGGAATACCGCGCCAGCCGCGCCAAGGCCGGTGACTTCATGAGCCTGTGCATGAACCCGCAGTTTGCCTGCGAGGTGACCTTGCAGCCGCTGGACCGCTACCCGCTGGACGCTGCGATCCTGTTCTCGGACATCCTCACCATTCCCGACGCCATGGGCCAGGGCCTGTACTTCGAGACCGGCGAAGGCCCGCGTTTCAAGAAAGTCATCAGCACCCTGGCTGATATCGAAGCCCTGCCGATTCCTGATCCGCAGAAAGACCTCGGCTATGTGATGGATGCCGTCAGCACCATCCGCCGCGAGCTCAACGGCCGCGTGCCGCTGATCGGCTTCTCCGGCAGCCCCTGGACCCTGGCCACTTACATGGTCGAAGGCGGTTCGTCGAAAGACTTCCGCAAAACCAAGGCCATGCTCTACGACAACCCGCAAGCCATGCACCTGCTGCTGGACAAGCTGGCGCAGTCGGTCATCAGCTACCTCAACGGGCAGATTCTTGCCGGTGCGCAAGCGGTACAGATCTTCGACACCTGGGGCGGCAACCTCTCGGCGGCGGCCTACCAGGAGTTCTCGCTGGCCTACATGCGCAAGATTGTCAGCGGCCTGATCCGCGAGCACGAAGGGCGCAAAGTGCCGGTGATCCTGTTCACCAAGAACGGCGGCCTGTGGCTGGAAAGCATCGCCGACGCTGGCGCTGATGCCTTGGGCCTGGACTGGACCTGCGACATTGGCGAAGCGCGTCAGCGTGTCGGCAATAAGGTCGCGCTGCAGGGCAACATGGACCCAACCGTGCTCTACGCCAAGCCAGAAGCGATCCGCGCTGAAGTCGGGCGCATCCTGGCCAGCTACGGGCATGGCAGCGGCCATGTGTTCAACCTGGGCCACGGCATTACCCCAGAAGTTGATCCGGAGCACGCTGGCGCGTTCATCAACGCCGTGCACGAACTCTCGGCGCAATACCACCAATAACTGGTAGGAGCGGGCTTGCCCCGCGATTGCGTTGTGTCAGTCACATCGTATCGCGGGGCAAGCCCGCTCCCACATTAAGTTTGAATTCAGCCTGTTTGGGTAATCTTTGTTCATCGAAACCCAGACAGGATCTTCACCATGAAAAAACGTTACCTCGCTCTGCTGCTTGCCCCACTGTTCAGCACCGCTGCCCTGGCCACGGGTTACACCGGCCCGGGCGCACAGCCAGTGACCACCGTTGCTGCCGCCAACGACGCTGCAGACGATACCCCGGTTGTATTGCAGGGCTTTGTGGTCAAGAAGCTGAACAACGACGACAAGTTCGAATTCAAGGACAACACCGGCACCATCACCGTCGAGATCGACAAAGAAGACATGCCGCCGGTGCCGTTCAACGACAAGACCAAGGTCAAGCTGACCGGTGAAGTCGAGAAGCACTTGATGAGCCGTGAGGTGGATGTTGACCTGGTTGAAGTGATCAACTGATCAAAGGCATCGCGGGGCTTGTAGGAGCGGGCTTGCCCCGCGATGCGGTGTGTCAGATAAAACCGCTATCGCGGGGCAAGCCCGCTCCTACAGAAGCATTCAGGCCTTGGCTGGCAACCGGCTCAAGTGCAATGCCACCAGCAGCGCCACCACCAGCAAGCTGCCAATGAACAGCCCGATACCGTTCCACCCGGCGTGATGCCAGAACACCCCTCCGGCCGTACCGGCCACACTCGACCCTGCGTAGTAACTGAACAAGTACAGTGACGAGGCCTGGCCCTTGGCTTTGGTCGCGCGCCGCCCAATCCAGCTGCTGGCCACCGAATGCGCACCAAAGAAGCCAAAGGTGAACACCAGCATGCCGACAATCACCAGCAGCAACGGGCTGAACAGGGTCATCAGCAGGCCGCTGAACATCAGCACAATGGTGCCCCAGAACACTTTGCGTCGGCCCAGCTTGTCGGCCAGCGCACCGATCTGCGCCGAGCTGTAGATACCCGACAGGTACACCACCGAGAGCAAGCCAACCAGCGCCTGACTCATATGGTAAGGCTCGGCCAGCAGGCGGTAGCCGATGTAGTTGAACAGGGTGACAAAGGCGCCCATCAGCAAGAACGCTTCGAGGAACAGCCACGGCAGCCCGGCATCGCGAAAGTGCAGGGTAAAGCCCTCCAGCAGGCTGCGCGGGTGCAGTGAGCGGGGGCGGAAGTTGCGCGACTCAGGGAGGACTTTCCAGAACACCACGGCCGCGATCAGGGCCAGGCTGCCGATCACCAGCAGGGCGGTGTGCCAGCTGACGAAATCAATCAGTACCCCTGTAATCAGGCGCCCGCTCATGCCGCCAATGGCGTTGCCACCGATGTACAAGCCCATGGCCAGGCCAATGTGCTGAGGGTGGATCTCTTCGCTCAGGTAGGTCATGGCCACCGCTGCCAGGCCGCTCAGCGACAGGCCGAGCAGCGCGCGGGTCAGTAGCACGCCGTGCCAGCTGGGCATCAGCGCGCTGACGATGGTGCACAGGGCGGCGCAGAACAGGGCAAACACCATCACCGGCTTGCGCCCGATGCGGTCTGAAATCGGACCGGTAATCAGCAGGCCGACAGCCAGCATACCGGTCGACACCGAAAGGATCAGGCTGCTTTGCGCGGCGCTGATGGAAAACTCCTGGGACAGCAGCGGCATCATCGGTTGCACGCAATACAGCAGCGCGAAGGTGGCGAATCCACCGCAGAACAGCGCCAATACCGTGCGCATAAAGGCTGGCGTGCCTTTTTCGATCCAGCGTTCGTTCAGGGTGGCGACGACTTCGTCGAGGGGGGCTGCGGGGATATCGTGGGCGTGTGGAGCAACAGCAGTTTTCACGGGGGACCTCATGGGCGCTACGGCCTGTCAGGCAGTGAAAAAAGCATATAGCTGGCTAATGATCATTTCCAATATATTGTTCGACCTGTTTAAGAGCTTTTACGACCTATTGGAGGCCGTATGGAATTGCGTCACCTGCGCTACTTCATCGCCGTTGCCGAAGAGCTGCATTTTGGCCGGGCCGCGCAAAACCTGGGGATCTCCCAGCCACCCTTGAGCCAGCAGATTCAGGCGCTGGAGCAGGAGCTTGGGGCGCGGTTGTTCGAGCGTACCAATCGTCGCGTTGAACTCAGTGAAGCGGGGCGCCTGTTTCTTGAAGAGGCGCGCCTGGTGTTGGCCCAGGTCGATAAAGCGGCTGACGTCGCTCGCCGTGCGCAATTGGGTGAGCTG
The DNA here is from genome assembly GCF_056322725.1 of Pseudomonas sp. NUPR-002. Lineage (NCBI taxonomy): Bacteria > Pseudomonadati > Pseudomonadota > Gammaproteobacteria > Pseudomonadales > Pseudomonadaceae > Pseudomonas > Pseudomonas sp. NUPR-002. The sequence goes on along the minus strand of NZ_CM150476.1, from coordinate 5,920,538 downwards.
GGTGAGATGAAGATCGGTTTCACCTCATCGGCGCCGTTCAATTCTTCGATCCCCAAAGCCATTTACGCGTTTCGCCAACGCTTTGCCGCTGTGCACCTGAACCTCAAGGAGATGAGCAGCCAGGCGGTGGCCGATGCGCTGCTCGACGAAAGCATCGAAGTCGGCTTGATGCGCCCCTTGGCCCTACCGGACAGCCTGGTTGCCACCGAGTTGTTCCGCGAGCCGCTGGTCGCGGTGATCAACGCCGCTCATCCGCTGGCCGAGGGCAGCGAACAGGGCGTGCACATGGCGGCACTGGCGAACGAGCCGTTTGTGTTCTTCCCGCGCAGCTATGGCAGTGGCTTGTACGCACAACTGTTGAGCCTGGCCCGACAAGCGGGCTTCAGCCCCCACTTCGCCCAGGAGGCCAGCGAGGCGATGACCATCATCGGCCTGGTGTCGGCGGGCCTGGGGGTGTCGGTGTTGCCCGCTTCGTTTCAACGCATGCGCATTGACGGGGTGGTGTACCGCACGTTGCTCGATGACGGTGCAGACACCGCGGTGTGGCTGGTGCAGCGGCGTGAGTCGTCGTCGCCGATGGCCGATGCGTTTGCCGCGTTGCTGTGTGCCCAGCACGCGCGTGGCGCTGGAGTGCTGGATGGTGCTGGCTAATCCGGCGCGGCGCCGACATACTCGGTCATTCCCTGATACACGGAGGTCTTTCCATGCGGCGCGTGGTGTTCAATCAGAAAGGTGGTGTGGGTAAATCGAGTATCGCCTGCAACCTGGCAGCGGTGAGTGCCAATGAAGGCTATCGAACCTTGCTGATCGACCTGGATGCCCAGGCCAACTCGACCCAGTACCTCACCGGGCTGACCGGCGATGACATTCCCATGGGTATTGCCGACTTCTTCAAGCAGACCCTGTCGTCCGGGCCGTTTGCCAAGAAGAACAAGGTAGATATCTACGAAACCCCTTTCGACAACCTGCATGTGGTGACCGCCACCGCCGAGCTGGCTGATTTGCAGCCCAAGCTTGAGGCCAAACACAAGATCAACAAGCTGCGTAAATTGCTCGACGAGCTGGATGAGGACTATGAGCGGATCTATCTGGATACGCCGCCAGCGCTGAATTTTTATGCGGTTTCCGCGCTGATCGCGGCGGATCGCGTGTTGATTCCGTTCGACTGCGACAGCTTTTCGCGCCAGGCGCTGTATGGCTTGCTGGCCGAGATCGAAGACCTCAAGGAAGATCACAACGAAGACCTGCAAGTCGAGGGGATCGTCGTTAACCAGTTCCAGGCGCGCGCCAGCCTGCCTCAGCAGATGCTCGACGAATTGCTCGCCGAAGGTTTGCCGGTGCTACCGGTGTACCTCAACAGCTCGGTGAAAATGCGTGAATCGCACCAGGCCAGCTTGCCGCTGATTCACCTGGAACCTCGCCACAAGCTGACGCAACAGTTTGTCGAGCTGCACGCCTTGCTCGAAGAAAACGCTTAAATCCCCTGGCTGCGCAGCCACTCCAGGAGTTGCTGGAGTGGGAATGCGCCGCTCTGGCGGGCGACTTCCCGGCCGTTCTTGAACAGAATCAGGCTGGGAATCGAACGAATCCCCAGTTGCCCCGCCAGTTGCTGATTACTTTCGCTGTCCAGCTTGGCCAGGCGGCAGCGCCCGCTGAGCTGGATCGCGGCTTGCTCGAAGATCGGCGCGAACTGTTTGCACGGTCCGCACCAATCAGCCCAGACATCGATCAGCAACGGCAGATCGCCCTTGATCTGGCTGGCGTAGTCGCCTTGCTTGAGGTCGAACGGCTTGGCCAGCAGCACCGGTTTTTTGCAGCGGCCGCATTTGGGGGCGTCGCCAAGACGCTCAGCCGGGATACGGTTCAGGCCGTTGCAGTGGGGGCAAGGGATCACCAGTGAATCCGTCATTGATACTCCAAAAGTTGGTCTGCCTGCCTGTGGGAGCGGGCTTGCCCCGCGATGCGTTGTATCTGATAGACCGCTATCGCGGGTGTACAACCGGAGACATCCTTTACACAGTAAACCGGAGACATGGTTTACACATTCTAGGCCTGGACGCGGTTTTCACCGCGTCTCAGCCTTCCCAAGGGATAGTCACATAAGTACAACTCCCAGGTGTCATCTTCGACTTCTTTAAGCCCGATCCGCTCACCGGCAAGGGCTTCACTGACGAACAACAACTTGCCTTTCCACTTGATCGAACCGTTCTGCCTGACGCTTCGTACCAGCATCTCTGCCGGGTATTCCACATCAGGTACACAACCGGGATAAGGGCGGTTGGACGGCACATACAGCTCGCCTGGACGCTTCATCTCCAGCGCTTCGTGAGGGCGCACATGGTTGAACTCGTTGCGAAAGTGCTCCAGCAGAAGCTGCTGCTCGAGGAAATTTTGCCCCAGTGGAAGCTCGGCCTTCAGGCTGCGGTGCATGCGTTCGTGACGGCCATTTTGATCGGGGCGCCCCAGCCCGGTTCGCTCGGGATAAATACCTAAACGTATCCACCACGCAGCCAAGGTGGACATTCGCGCAAGCCCTGGTGATGCGAACGGGATGCCATTGTCGGTGCGGATTACCTCAGGCATGCCATGTTTTTCGAAGAGCCGCTCAAATGTCTGCCGAACCGGCAAGCTGTTGACCTTGGCGTGGGCCCGACACGCCAAGATCATTCGTGAGGCATGGTCGGTGACCGTAAACGGGAAGCACCACTGGCCGTCCAGCATCTTGAACTGACCTTTGTAATCCGCGCACCAGGTCTGATTGGGCTCATTGGCCTCACGCATTTGCTGGGCACTTTTGCCGTAGTGGCGCTTAGGGCGGCGCTTTTTGACTAACCCATAGCGATCCAACCATTGGCCAGCGGTGCTGGGCGCAGGCCAGCAGGTGGATGGATCCTCCAGACGCAGCAGCTCGATGAGCTTTTTCGGCCCCCAACGGGCATGCGCCTCTTTCATCGCAAGGAGGCGAGACAGGACTTCATCATTGACCTTTTGGGGGCTGTGGTGCGGCTTGCGGGAGGCGTCGACCAGCCCGGCGGCACCGTCTGCGCAATAGCGGGCGATCCACTTGTCTACGGTTGGACGGCTGACCTTGAAACGCCAGGCAAGCTGGCTCTTGGTGAAATCACCGGAGAGCCAGTCGCCAATCAATCGGATGCGTTGGTTCATAGGGGACTCTTGGTTCCAGGGCATGATCAGATACCTCCTGACCATGCGTATTAGCCTGTAAACCATGTCCCCGGTTTGAAATGTAAAGGATGTCCCCGGTTTGTACCCGGGGCAAGCCCGCTCCTACAGGGTGTTGTCTAGGATGAGCAGCTGATTTCCAGATGCTTGCCCCACTCCGGCGGCCGTTCGGCATAGGCCTGCATGCCGGGCTGTTCTTCGAACGGCTTGCGCAGCACCTGATGAAGGCGCCGCACTTCTTCGTAGTCTCCACCTTCAGCCGCCTCGATGGCGCGCTGGGCCAGGTAGTTGCGCAGGATGTACAGCGGATTGACCGCATGCATACGCTCGCGGCGGCCTTCGCTGTTGCCGGGCTCACGGGCCAGGCGCGCGAGGTAGTCGCTGCTCCAGGCATCAAAACCGGCCAGGTCGACGAAGTCGTCACGCACCACACGCAGCGCCGCCTCGGCCGGCTGATCACCCAGTTTGCGGAAGAACAGGGTGTAGTCCACCGCGCCCGGCTGCATCAGTTGCAGCAGGCGTTCGATCAGCGCTTTGTCATCTTCTTCAGCCTGCAGCAGGCCCAGGCGACGGCGCATCAGGTCGAGGTAATGGGCCTCGTACAGCGGCAGGAACAGGGCCAGGGTTTGTTGCAGTGCTTCGACACTGATGAACGGTGTCAGCGCCTGGGCCAGGGCACTGAGGTTCCAGTGGGCGACGGGCACCTGATTGCTGTAGCTGTAGCGGCCCTGATCATCTGAGTGGTTGCAGATGAAGTTGGCGTCGAAATCGTCGAGGAAGGCGAAGGGGCCGAAGTCGAAGGTGATGCCCAGAATCGACATGTTGTCGGTGTTCATCACGCCGTGGCAGAAGCCATAGGCCTGCCACAAGGCAATCAGCTCGGCGTTGCGCTCGACAATGGTGCGAAACATCGCCAGGTAAGGCTCGGGCTCGGTCTGGCATTCAGGGAAATGCTGACTCAGTACATGCTCGGCGAGGATGCGCTGTTGCTCGGGCTGGCGGGTGTAATAGAAATACTCGAAGTGGCCGAAGCGTACATGGCTGGGGGCCAGGCGCAGGAGCATGGCTGCGCGCTCTTGGGTTTCGCGCCACACCGGTGTGCTCGACCCGATCACGCACAAGGCGCGACTGCTGGGGATGCCCAGGGCATGCAGGGCTTCGCTGGCAAGGAACTCACGGATCGAGGAGCGCAGCACCGCACGACCGTCGCCCATGCGCGAGTAAGGGGTTTGCCCGGCGCCTTTGAGGTGCAGGTCCCAGTGCTCGCCGGCATCGTTGTACACCTCGCCCAGCAGCAGGCCGCGACCATCGCCCAGGCGCGGGCTGTAGCCGCCGAACTGATGCCCGGAATAGACCATCGCGCGGGGTTCGGCTTCGCTCCACAGCTTGTGCCCGCCAAACAGTTCGGCGAATACGGGGGAGTGTGCTTCGGTTGGCTCCAGGTCAAGCAGGGCCATGGCGGCCTCGCTGGCTACCACCAGGCGAGGCTCGGCAATGGGCTCGGGAAGCACCGAGGTTGAGAACGCGTCGCCCAGGCGGGCAAAACGGTTGTCGAAGGTTAGTTCGTCGAGGGCTTTCAACGGCCATCTCCAGCAGAATATCCGATCATTCTGCAAGGGTATGGCCGTCTACGTCCAGTCAGGCGGGTTTGCCGGGTGTTGCGCTCGGTTGCTCACCATCGCCCAGCGGCTTGTTGACGCTCACGGTGCGGTCCATGGTCTCGATCGGCACCATTTTGTATTCCTGACCCTGCATGTTCTTCAGGTAGATCTCCATCTGCCGGAACGAGATGTTGATCTGCTGCTTCTTGAATTCCTTGTTGATGAAGCGGTTGATCTCGTCCAGTACCGGGTTGCGGTCGCCGAGGTCGCGTACGTGCATGCGCAGTTCGTGGTCCAGGGTGCTTTCGCCGAAGTTCAGGAAGTAGACAATCGGTTCCGGCTCCTTGAGCACCCGCGGGTTGTCGTTGGCCGCCTTGAGCAGCAGGGTGCGCACCAGGTCGAGGTCCGAGCCATAGTCGACACCCAGCTTGAGGGTGACGCGGGTGATGGTGTCGGTCAGCGACCAGTTGATCAGTTGCCCGGTGATGAACGTCTTGTTCGGAACAATGATGTCCTTGCGGTCGAAGTCAGTAATGGTGGTCGCACGGATACGGATCTTGCTCACCGTACCGGACAGGTTGCCGATGGTGATGGTGTCGCCGATACGCACCGGACGCTCGAACAGGATCATGATGCCGGAGATGAAGTTAGCGAAGATCTCCTGCATGCCGAAGCCCAGGCCTACCGACAGTGCCGCCACCAGCCATTGCAGTTTGTCCCAGCTCACACCGAGGGCCGACAGGGTGGAGACGAAGCCGACCCCGGCAATCACGTACGACAGCAGTGTGGTGGTGGCATAGGCGCTGCCCTGGGCCAGGTTCAGGCGTGACAGCACCAGTACTTCGAGCAAGCCCGGCAGGTTGCGCGCCAGGGCAAAGGTAATGCCGATGATCACCAGGGCACCGAGCATGTCGCTGAGGCTGATCGGCACCATGCTCATGCTGGCGCCTGTGCCGCTGGTGTACTCGTACAGGGTGATGTTGTCGAGGTAGGCCACCACACTGATCAGGTCGGACCAGACCCAGTACAACGCCCCGATGAAGCCGCCGAGCAGCGCCAGGCGAATCAGGCGCAAGGACTGCTGGTTGACCTGCTCGATGTCGAGGGTTGGCTCCTCGACGATGACTTCGCCATCCAGGCCTTCCTTGGTGGTGGCCTGACGTTTGCTCAGTGCCCGCTGGTAGGCCAGGCGCCGGGCGGCGACGGCCAGGCCGCGAACGAAGGCCGCCTCGACCACCAGCCAGAACATCAGCAGGTACAGGGTGTCGATCAGGCGGTCGGTGAGTTTCAGCGCGGTGTAGTAGTAGCCAAAGCACACGGCGATGAACAGCGCGATCGGCAGGGCGGTGAAGGCCACGCCCACCGCTTTCCGGAACACTGAGGTATTGCGGTGCGCCGGGCTGCTGAGCAGCAGGCGGCTGAGTAGCCAGGTCATCATGGCGTAGCAGGTCAGCACCACGCCAATGCCGAGCACATCGTCGGCCAGCGCCGAAGGCTGATGTTCTGCCACTGCCACTACACCGACCAACGCCAGCACCACCGCGCCCAGGCGACGGACCCAGCGACGCAGGAACTCGACTTGCGGCTTGTCCCAGCGGAAATGCAGTTCCGCCACGCCGCCGGGGGCCAGCACGCGATAAGCGGTGTAGAACACCAGCCAGGCCTGGGCGACCTGCCACAAGGCGGCGCCGAGGTTGGCGTTTTGTCCGCGGGCGTCGATCTGCAGGGCGAAGCCGCACAGCGCCAGGCCCAGGCTCACCGGCAGGGCCAGGAGGATGTTGATCAGGATGGCCTGGGGCGTGTGCCACTGGCTGTCACGTTTGAAGTGTCCGACATCCTGATGGACCTTGCTCAGACGGGCATACAGGTACTTGCGCCGCCACAACAGGGCACCGATCAGCAGCAACAGCGGCAGGAACAGCAGGGGGCGCTGAACCAGGCCATCGCCCAGTTCCTTGATCCCCGAACCCCAGGGCAAGCTGATCAGTTGTTTGTGCAGGCGTTCAGGGACGGTGCCCAGCCATTCCAGATCCAGCGGCTTGTTGCTCGGGATCCAGAACATTTGCTCATCAAGGGTGTTACGCAAGCTCTGCGAGGTGCTGAGCAACTGCTTCTGGTTCAACTGCAGGGTGATGGATTCGTTGAGTAGCGCGCTCAGTTCGCGGTTCAGGCGTTCGAGCAGGTCGCTGCGGGTAATCGCCACTTCCAGCAAGGCCTTGCGCAGCTGCGGAGTGACATCTTCCTGCGGTTGGTTGGCGAGCAGCTTGTCGACGTAGCTGCTGGGGCTGGTGATGGTTTCGCGCTGCTGGTTGATCTCGAACTGGTACAGGCGAATATCGGCGATCTGGTCGGCCAGGTTGCGGTCGACCTTCAGGTGCGGCAGTGCCTGTTTCTGTTTGTAGAGGATCTTCGACAGCAGCAGGCTGCCCTTGAGCACGCTGATCTGCTCATCCAGGGCCTGGTCGGCCTGGGTCAGGCTGTCCAGTTGCTGCTTGGTCTTGAGGTTCTGTTGGGTCAGTTCGTTGAGACGGTCGGTGCTGCGCAGCAGGTAATCGGACAGTTTGAGGTTGGCGGCACTTTCGGTGGCCAGCAAGGTGCTGCCACCGGCCTTCTGCGCTTCCAGGGACTGTTCGGTAACGGTTTGCTGTGACTGCGCCAGACGCTTCTGGTTGATCAGCGTCTGCATGTCCTGGATTTCTTGTTCCAGGCGGGTTGCCCGCTCGATCAGCAGGTCGTGCTGGGCGTTGCCCAGGTCTTGCAGCAGGCTGTTGCCGGCCAGTTCCTGACGGCGCAGCAGGGTTACCGCATTGATCGCCGCCAGTTCGGCATTGAGCTGGTTGCGCACATCGGTGGTGAGCGGTTTGCCGCCATCTTTGCCAAGTTTCAGGCTGCTGTTGATCTGCTGGGCGCGGGTCTGGTTGGCGCTGATTTCAGCCTGCGCGCGCTCCGGGCGGGTCTGCGAGGTGATGGTCAGGCTGTTGGCTTCAGACAAGGCCTTTTGCAGTTCACCTTGCTCGGTGGTGCGCTCGGCCAGCAGCTGTTCAAGCTGCGGTACGCTCAGCGCGGCATAGCGCTGGGCCACGGGGACCACTTTGCTCTCAGTGAGCTTGGCCAGTTCGCGTTGGCTCTCGGTGGTTTTGCGCGGCGCATCGCTCAGCTGTTGCTTGAGCGCGACGAGTTTTTTCTCGCTGTCTTCCTGGGTAGCGATGAAGCCCAGGGTTTTTTCCAGCACTTGCTGTAGCGCCTTCTGCTCCGCTTCGGGCAGCTTGCGTTCGGCAATCTTGTCGAGGCTGTGTTGGACCGAGGCACGGGTAGGCGGCTCTGCCGCCCAAGCGAAGGAGAGTGACAGGCACAGCCCGAGCAAGGCTGCGCTTAATAAAATGCGCGGGGACATAGGCAGAAAGTTCTTACAGCCAAAGGCGAAGTTTTGAGTTTAAAGGAACAGCCCAGGGCCGGGTCGAGTACCTTCGGGGAATTTGACGCCTACTTTGAGGATCTTGTTCCCTTCCATCACCGCCACCGTCCATAGTGTGTTGTTCCATTCGATCTGGTCACCGACCACCGGCGCCCCGCCAACCTTGTGGGCGATGAAGCGGCTGAGCGGTGTATGAGGGTCCTGGCCGTCGAGTTGCAAACCGTACAGCGCCGCTACAGCCCCCAGTTCTGCGTCACCTTCGAGCACAAAGTCACCAAAGAAGCGCAAATCGAGACCGCGTTGCGGGGCCTGGCTGAACAGCTTCCCGAGGGCCGGCAAATTGTGTTCATGGCCGATTACACAGAGCAAATCATCGACTTCCAGGGTGGTACTTCCCGACGGATGGAGCAGTTGCTGGCCACGAAACAGGGCAGCGATACGGGTGCCTTCGGGCATTTTCAGCTCGCGCAGGGCGGCACCGATGCACCATTTTTCCGCACCAAGACGGTAAACGAACAGCTCCCACTCGCTGGTGATGTGCACTTCCAGGGCAGAGCGGGAGATTGGCGCCGGGTCTGGCGGTACCGTCACTTTCAGCAGCTTGGCCATCCACGGCAGGCTGGTCCCCTGCACCAACAGCGACACCAGCACGATAAAGAACGCCAGGTTGAAGAACAGCTGCGCATCAGGCAGCCCGGCCATCAACGGGAACACGGCGAGAATGATCGGTACCGCGCCGCGCAGGCCAACCCAGGAGATAAAGGCCTTTTCGCGGCCATGGAAGGCCTTGAACGGCAGCAGGCTGGCCACCACCGACAGGGGGCGGGCGAAGATGATCATCCACAGCGCCAGGCCCAGGGCGGGCAGGGCAATGGGCAGCAAGTCGTGTGGTGTCACCAGCAGACCCAGCACCAGGAACATGCCGATCTGTGCCAGCCAGGCCATACCATCGAGCATGTGCAAAATGCCGTGGCGGCTGCGGATCGGGCGGTTACCCAGCACCAGGCCGCACAGATAAACGGCGAGGAAACCGCTACCGTGCAGGGCGTTGGTCAGGGAGAACACCACCAGGCCGCCGGCGATCACCAGAATCGGGTAGAGGCCGCCGGCCAGGTTGATGCGATTGACCAGTTGCAGCATCAACCAGCCACCGCCCAGGCCCATCAGGCCGCCGATACCGAACTCTCGCAGCAGATGGGTGAGCAGGCTCCAGTGCAGGCCGGTCTGGCCGCTGGCGATCATGTCGATCAGGGTGACGGTGAGAAACACCGCCATTGGGTCGTTGCTACCTGACTCGATTTCCAGGGTGGCGGTGACCCGTTCGTTCAGGCCTTTGCCGCCGAGTAGCGAGAACACTGCAGCGGCGTCGGTAGAGCCAACAATCGCACCGATCAACAGGCCCTGGATCAGGCTCAGGTTGAACAGCCAGGCGGCGACCATGCCGGTCAGTCCGGTGGTGATCAGCACACCAACGGTGGCCAGCGACAGGGCCGGCCACAGGGCCACACGGAAACTGGCGACACGCGTGCGCAAGCCGCCATCGAGGAGGATCACCGCCAGTGCCAGGTTGCCCACCAGGTACGCGGTTGGGTAATTGTTGAAGATGATTCCGCCGCCATCCACCCCGGCAAGCATGCCAACGGCGAGGATGATGACCAGAATCGGGATGCCCAGCCGTGATGACAGTGAGCTGACCAAAATACTTGCACCTACCAGCAATGCGCCGATCAAGAACAGGCTATTGATGGTGGACGCATCCAAAGGCAGTACTCCGGGGAAAAGCAGGAAGGGGGCGGTGTGCTGTGAATAAGCAGGTCGCGTGCCAAGGATTCTAACCTGAGGGGTTGGCGGGCTGTAAAGGGTTAATCGCAGGCACAAAAAAAGCACCGTGAGGTGCTTTTTTTATCGCGGGGAAAGCCCGCTCCTACAGTGATTGTGGGAGCGGGCTCCCCGCGAAATGCATCAGGCCTGCTTCACTTCACGCATGGCCTTGCCTTTGACCGGTGCGCCATTGGCAACGTAGTACTTGGCAGTGCTACGCGGCAGTGGCTGGCGGCCGCGGATCTTGTCGGAGATTTTCTCGGCGATCATGATCGTGGTGGCGTTGAGGTTGCCGGTGATGATGATCGGCATGATCGACGCATCGACAACGCGCAGGCCCTGCATACCGTGCACGCGACCCTGGCCATCGACCACGGCCATGTCGTCGGTGCCCATCTTGCACGAGCAGGACGGGTGGAACGCGGTTTCGGCGTGCTCGCGGATGAACGTGTTCAGCTCTTCGTCGGTCTGCACCTCGGCGCCCGGGCTGATCTCGCGACCACGGAAGGCATCCAGTGCCGGCTGGGCCATGATTTCACGGGTCAGGCGAATGCCGTCGCGGAATTCCTGCCAGTCTTGCTCGGTGGCCATGTAGTTGAACAGGATGCTTGGGTGCTGGCGTGGGTCTTTCGACTTGGCCTGGATACGACCGCGGCTTGGCGAACGCATCGAACCCATGTGCGCCTGGAAGCCGTGTTCCTGTACACCGTTGCTGCCGTTGTAGTTAATCGCAACCGGCAGGAAGTGGTACTGGATGTTCGGCCATTCGAACTCTGGGCGAGTGCGGATGAAACCACCGGCTTCGAACTGGTTGCTGGCGCCGATACCGGTGCCGTTGAACAGCCACTCGGCACCGATGGCTGGCTGGTTGTACCAGAGCAGCGATGGGTACAGCGATACCGGCTGGGTGCAGGCGTATTGCAGGTACAGTTCGAGGTGGTCCTGCAGGTTTTCGCCGACGCCCGGCAGGTCATGGACCACCGGAATGTCGAGGCTCTTCAGCAGTTCGGCCGGGCCGACACCGGAGCGCTGCAGCAACTGCGGCGAGGCGATGGCGCCGCTGCAGACGATGACTTCTTTACGCGCACGGGCTTCCACGCGTTCTTCGCTGGAACCTACCAGGTAGGTGACGCCGACGGCACGCTTGCCTTCGAACAGCACGCGGTCGGTCAGGGCGTGGGTCACGATGTTCAGGGTCGAACGCTTTTTGGCGGTGTCCAGGTAGCCGCGGGCGGTGCTGGAGCGACGGCCTTTAGGCGTCACGGTACGGTCCATCGGGCCGAAACCTTCCTGCTGGTAGCCGTTGAGGTCTTCGGTGCGCGGGTAGCCCGCTTGTACACCGGCTTCGACCATGGCGTGGAACAGCGGGTTGTTGCCGGCTTTAGGCGTGGTCACGCTGACAGGGCCTTCGCCACCGTGGTAGTCGTTGGCGCCGATGTCGCGGGTTTCCGCTTTGCGGAAGTACGGCAGGCAATCCAGGTAGGTCCAGTCTTCCAGGCCTGGCAGTTGTGCCCAGCCGTCGAAGTCCATGGCGTTGCCGCGGATGTAGCACATGCCGTTGATCAGCGACGAGCCACCCAGGCCCTTGCCGCGACCGCATTCCATCCGGCGGCCATCCATGTGTGGCTCTGGATCGGTTTCGTAGGCCCAGTTGTAGCGACGACCCTGCAACGGGAAGGCCAGGGCAGCTGGCATCTGGGTGCGGAAGTCCATGCGGTAGTCAGGACCACCGGCTTCGAGCAGCAGAACGGTAACGTTTGGGTCTTCGGTCAGGCGGGTCGCCAGGGTGTTACCGGCCGAGCCGGCACCGACGATGATGTAATCGAATTCATGGGACATTTCTGTTCCCTCATTTTGGCGGTAGACAGGAAAGCGGGAAGCGCCCGGGCCTTGCGGGCCCAGGCGCGGCTACAGGGGTGCTTAGAACACCGAGTTGTAGTTGCCCAGCTCGACTTGTACCGACTTGATGCGGGTGTACTGAGCCAGCGAGCTCACGCCGTTTTCGCGGCCAACACCCGACTGTTTGTAGCCGCCAACCGGCATTTCAGCTGGCGACTCGCCCCAGGCGTTGATCCAGCAGATACCGGCTTCCAGCTGGTGGATGATGCGGTGGGCGCGGCTGATGTCGTTGGTGCAAACACCAGCGGCCAGGCCGTATTCGGTATCGTTGGCACGGCGGATGACTTCTTCTTCGCTCTCGTAGGAGAGGATGCTCATCACTGGGCCGAAGATTTCTTCTTTGACGATAGTCATGTCGTCACGGCAGTCGGTGAACACGGTTGGTGCCACGAACGCACCTTTGGCGAACTCGCCGTCGGTCAGACGCTCGCCGCCGCACAGTACGCGTGCGCCTTCTTCCTTGCCCTTGGCGATGTAACCCAGCACGCTTTCCATGTGGGCGAAGCTGACCAGCGGGCCGAAGTTGGTGTTCTCGTCTTCTGGGTTGCCAACGCGGATGCGGGCAACGCGCTCAGCGATCTTGGCTTCGAAAGCCGCTTTCATCGAGGCAGGGACGAACACGCGGGTGCCGTTGGTGCAGACCTGACCGGAGCTGTAGAAGTTGGCCATCATGGCGATGTCGGCGGCGCGATCGAGGTCGGCGTCTTCGCAGATGATCAGTGGCGACTTGCCGCCCAGTTCCATGGTGACTTCCTTGAGCGTCGAGCTCGAGGCGCTGGCCATGACTTTCTTGCCGGTGGTGGTGCCGCCGGTGAAGGAGATTTTCTCGATGCGTGGGTGCTCGGTCAGCCAGGTGCCGACTTCACGGCCGCTGCCGGTCAGGACGTTGAACACGCCGTCTGGCAGACCTGCTTCGGTGTAGATCTCGGCCAGTTTCAGGGTGGTCAGCGAGGTGACTTCGCTTGGCTTGAAGATCATCGCGTTACCGGCCGCCAGGGCAGGTGCGGATTTCCACAGGGCGATCTGGATCGGGTAGTTCCAGGCACCGATACCCACGGTCACACCCAGTGGCTCGCGGCGGGTGTAGACGAACGAGCTGTCGCGCAGCGGGATCTGCTCGCCTTCGATCGCAGGCACCAGGCCAGCGTAGTACTCCAGTACGTCAGCACCGGTGACGATGTCGACGTAACGGGTTTCGGAGTAGGACTTACCGGTGTCCAGGGTCTCCAGGGCAGCCAGCTCATCGTTGCGCTCGCGCAGGATGTCGACAGCGCGGCGCAGGATGCGCGAACGCTGCATGGCGGTCATGGCAGCCCAGACTTTCTGGCCGCGTTCGGCGCTTTCTACGGCACGCTCGACGTCTGCTTGGGTGGCGCGTTGTACCTGAGCGAGGACTTCGCCGTTGGCCGGGTTGATGGCGTCAAAGGTAGCGTCGCTGGAAGCGTCGACATAACCACCATCAATGTAGAGTTTTTGCAGTTCGAAACGGGCCATAGTGTCCTCGCAAGTGCATAGTGTTATTGGCTATCCGAGCGGCGCTCCTGCCTGTTTGGCATTCGCGGCGCGTAGTGGTTCAGAGGCCTGGGTTTGTGTGTCCGGGCTCGTCTGTTTCGCCAGTTGTAGATCCATGTATTCGTAAGCGATTTGCTTCGCCTGGTCGGTGTCGAAGGCGTCTCCTGACAGCGCACCGCGCAGCCACAGTCCGTCGATCAACGCTGCCAGGCCGCGGGCTGCGCTGCGTGCCTGAGGCAACGGCAGGGCGCGACGGAACTGGCAGCACAGGTTGGAATACAAGCGGTGATCGTTGATCCGCTGCAACCTGTGCAAAGACGGCTGGTGCATGCTGGAGGCCCAGAAGGCCAACCAGGTTTTCATTGCCGGGCCGTTGACCTGACTGGCGTCGAAGTTGCCTTCGATGATCACCTGCAGGTGGGCACGCGGGCTGTTGTCCTTGAGCGCCTGGCGGTTGGCCGCGACGTTCTCGTTCAGCACGCTCATCAAGTACCGCATGGTCGCCGCGATCAGGCCGTTCTTGTCCTGAAAGTAGTGACTGATGATGCCATTCGACACACCGGCCAAACGGGCGATCAGCGCAATGCTGGCGTCACCCATTCCGACCTGGTCGATGGCCAGCAATGTGGCTTCGATCAACTGCTGGCGACGAATGGGTTGCATACCGACCTTGGGCATTTTGCAAATCTCCTCAGGCCTGCGAGCAGTCGACGAGCGGCTGCCTCGGCGAAGGCCAGTCTATTTTGTTTTGATTGAACGTTCAATCAACAAAGAATAAGCTCTGCGACAATCTGTGCCATTGACAGGAAATTTCCGATGTCAGATGGCCCAAATTGGCACCCCAAAAAGACGTGGAACCCCCGGAATACAAGGTGTTGACGGGTGTAAACGGCGTGTTGAGAAGATCTGCCGAGCGGTCCATGACCGCCAGGGCAACCCTCGGAGCGGGGCTTTTGGTCTGTTTTTTCTCAACGCAATCGATTCGGGATCACGGTTTTTTCAAGGTGCTTTTATAACACCTGATGCAGTGGGGCTATTGCACCATTTGCTCAGGGCCAGGTTGTTTTCGTTTCTCTCGCACTGCCCGGAGCAAATGTGCAATGAGTTCTGCCTCCCTAATCAAGACCCCCACCGAGAGGGTCCGGGTCAATAGCGTGGTGTTCATCACTTCCGCGTTGCTGATCCTTGTACTGACTGCCTTGCTTATCGCTGTTCCTGAAAAAGCCGGCGAAGTGCTCAATGTCGCCCAGACCTGGCTGACACGTAGCTTCGGCTGGTACTACATGCTGGTGATCGGCGGTTACCTGCTGTTCGTCATCGTTCTGGCGTTTTCCAACTTCGGCAAACTCAAGCTGGGTGGCAAGGACGACAAGCCAGACTTCAGCTACGGCGCTTGGGCCGGCATGCTGTTCTCGTCGGGTATTGGTATTTCGCTGCTGTACTTCGGCGCCTCCGAGCCGCTGGATCACTACTTCAACCCGCCAGAAGGCGCCTCGGCCACTGCTGAGGCTGCGCGTCAGGGCTTGCAGTTGACCTTCCTGCACTGGGGCCTGCATGGCTGGGCGATCTACGCCCTGGTTGGCCTGGCTGTGGGCTACTTCGCCTACCGTCATAACCAGCCGCTGGCTCTGCGTTCGGCGCTTTACCCGCTGATGGGTGAGCGCTGGGTCAAAGGTGGCGCCGGTCATGCGGTGGACATCTTCGGCATGTTCGTGACGTTGCTGGGCCTGGTGACCAACCTGGGCATCGGTTCGATGCAGGTGGCCTCGGGCCTGGAATACCTGTTCGGCATGGATCACAGCAATACCAACCTGCTGATCGTGATCCTGGTGATGGCGACAGTGGCCACTGTGGCCGCAGTGTCCGGTGTGGAGAACGGCATCCGCCGCCTGTCCAACCTGAACATCGTTCTGTTCAGCGGCCTGCTGATCTTTGTGCTGCTGGCCGGTGACACCCTGCACCTGCTCAACGGTTTCGTTCAGAACGTCGGTGACTACCTCAACGGCATTGTGCTGAAGACCTTCGATCTCTACGTCTACGAAAGCGAGGCGGGCAAGTCTGAGCGCTGGCTGGGGCTGTGGACCGTGTTCTACTGGGCCTGGTGGATTTCCTGGGGCCCATTCGTCGGCATGTTCATCGCCCGTATCTCCAAGGGCCGCACCGTGCGTGAGCTGGTTGCTGGCGTGCTGCTGATTCCGCTGGGCTTCACCCTGGCCTGGCTGTCGATCTTCGGCAACACCGCGCTGGACCTGGTGATGAACCATGGCGCCGTAGAGCTCGGCAAGACCGCGCTTGAGCAACCGTCGATGTCGATCTACCAACTGCTGGAGTTCTTCCCAGCGGCCAAGATCGTCATTGGTGTCGCAGTGTTCGTAGGCTTCGTGCTGTTCCTCACCCCGGCCGACTCGGGCGCGGTGATGATGGCCAACCTGTCGTGCAAAGGCGGTCAAGTCGACGAGGACGCGCCGCACTGGATGGTAGTGTTCTGGTCGGTGGTGATCACCCTGGTGACCATTGGTTTGCTGTTCGCCGGTAACTTCGCCGCGATGCAGACCATGGTGGTACTGGCGGGCCTGCCGTTCTCGGTGGTGCTGGTGCTGTTCATGTTCGGCCTGTACAAGGCCATGAAACAAGACAGCCAGACCGAGCAGGAGCAAGCCGAACTGGCTGCGCGTGGTCGTCGTGGTTTCAGCGAGCGTTTGAGCCAGCTGGATCTGCAGCCGACCCAGGCGATGGTTCAGCGCTTCATGGACAAACAGGTAAGCCCGGCGCTCAAGGAAGCGGCCGTACAGTTGCAGAACCTAGGGGTCGAGGTGGAGACCCGAGTGGGGCAGTCGCGTTCGACCATGGGCCTGCGGGTCATGATGGAAGAGGGCAACCCGTTCGTTTACGAAGTGAGCCTTGACGGCTACCTGGCGGCGCCAAGTGAAGCACCGGTAGAAGGTGAAAGCGAAGTGCGTCAGCGTTTTTACCGTGCCGAGGTTTACCTGCAAAGCGGTAGCCAGGAATATGATCTGATGGGCTTTACCCCAGATCAGATCACCCGTGATGTGCTCGATCAGTTCGAGAGTCATCGCCAGTTGCTGGGCCGGGTCTATAGCTGACCTGTTCCGGGTAACCTCAAAGGCTCTGTTCGCAAGAACAGGGCCTTTTTGTTTGACTTGCACTGGTAGGCGCGGGCTTGGCCCGCGATAGCGGTGTGACAGGCAGTTCGCTATCGCGGGACGACCAGGCAGGTACGGCAATTTGGGAAGCGCATTTTCACTACAAGACGGCGGCAATTCCGGCACGTCAGTTTGTGAAAGGGCACCTGAAAATCTGGTCGCAGCGATTGATTGGCCGGAAAGTCCAGATTGAGGCGGCGCACAGTGACTCCCGTGAGTTGCTGGCGGTCTATCGGGGCAATCTGGTCTTGTCCGATGTCGACGGGATGATTCCGTTTGCCTGACTGGTCTCAGCGATTGCGATACAGGCCATGACTGCCGTGTGCGGGCATGGCCTGGTTGCTGCGCTCGGCAATCATCTGTTGGATGTTGATCAGTTCGATGCCCTGGCTTTTCAGCCGGGGCATTTCCCGTTCCAGCACCTCGAGGGTTTGTGGATAAGGGTGGCCGATCAACACCGCCGAGCCTTGTTTGCGTGCCAGCTCGACGCCCGATTGCAGTTGGCTGGCGATTGCTTCGGTGGTGCGCACATCGTCCAGAAATACATCCCGCGAGACATGTGCAAGGTCGGTGGCCTGGGCCTTGGCGGCAGCCACGGTAGCGGCACTGGTGCGGCTGTCGACGAAGAACAGGTGGCGGCGTTGCAGTTCGCCCATCAACCAGGCCATGGGCTCAGGTTGCGAGGTCATGCGGCTGCCCATGTGGTTGTTGATCCCCGCAGCGTACGGCACTTTGGCCAGGGCGGCGTCCAGGCGCTGCGCCAGCGCTGGCATGGTGGTGCCGGGGTGCCAGGCATAGGGGCCAGTGGCAGGGTCCATGGGCATGTGCAGGATCACCGTTTTACCTGCCTTGTGAGCCTGGCGGGCGAATTCGGTCGCGTGCGGGGTATCGGGCATGATCGCCAGGGTGACCGGGCCGGGCAGGGCCAAGGTGCGGCTGTCCCGGGCCGTGCTCTGGCCGAGGTCGTCGATGATGATGCTCATATAAGCCTTGCCCGGTTGAGCAGGCGCCGCGATCACGGCGCCGCTCAACAGGTACAGCAAGACCAGCAGGTAACGCATGCAGGCTGTCACTTACTGTGGGTGATGCTCAGGCCTTTGAGCAGGCTCAGGGCCTGGCTGAGCTGGAAGTCGTTGTCTTGCGGACGCTCTTTGCGCTTGGTGCTGCCGGTTGGACGGTCGGCACCACCGTTGCCGTTGCCCAGGTGGCCCTGCAAGTCGGCTTCCTTGAAGTTCTCGCTGTCGGCTTCGGCGGTCAGCTTGGCCTGGCGCACTTCGATGTCGGGGATGATGCCCTGGGCCTGGATCGAGCGGCCGTTCGGGGTGTAGTACAGCGCGGTGGTGAGCTTAAGGGCGCGATCGTTGTTCAGCGGCAGAACGGTTTGCACCGAGCCTTTACCGAAGCTGTCGGTACCCATCAGCACGCCACGCTTCTGATCTTGCAGGGCACCGGCGACAATTTCCGACGCCGAAGCACTGCCACCGTTGATCAGCACCACCAGCGGCACGCCCTCGCTGGCGTCGGCAGGGTCGGCCGAGAAGCGCAGCTCGGAGTTGGCGATACGGCCTTTGGTGTAGACGATCAGGCCTTTGGTCAGGAAGTGGTCAGCCACTTCTACTGCAGATTGCAAAACGCCGCCGGGGTTGTTGCGCAGGTCCAGGACCAGGCCGCGCAGCTTCTTGCCGTTGTCTTTACGCAGTTTGGCCAGCGCCTTGCCGACTTCTTCGCCGGTCTTGACCTGGAACTGGGTGATGCGGATGTAACCGTAACCATCTTCGAGCAGCTGGCTCTTGACGCTCTTGACCTGAATGACTGCACGGGCAAGGGTGACGTCGAATGGAGTGCCGCCATCACGGACCAGGGTCAGGGTGATTTTCTCGCCGATCTTGCCGCGCATCTTGTCGACGGCTTCGGTCATGGTCTGGCCACGGGTCGGCTGGCCGTTGATCTTGACGATCAGGTCACCGGCTTCGATGCCGGCGCGCGAGGCTGGCGTGTCGTCGATCGGCGATACGACTTTGACGAAACCGTCTTCCATGCCGACTTCGATGCCCAAACCGCCAAACTCGCCGCTGGTGCTTTCCTGCAGCTCCTGGAAGTCTTCCGGGCCAAGGTAGGCCGAGTGCGGGTCGAGGTTACTGAGCATGCCCTTGATGGCGTTTTCCAGCAGGGTCTTGTCGTCGACGGGTTCGACATAGGCTGCCTTGATCCGGTCCATGACCTCGGCGAAGGTGCGCAGCTCCTCCAGTGGCAACGGCGCCTTGGCCGCCGCCGATACCGTCGTGGCCGGCACAGTGGTCGGCTTGGTCGGCTCGGCCGCATGGGCCAGAGGCGCACCGAGGACCACGGCGATGGTCAGGGCCAGTGAGGTGAGGCGAGGCAAATGCAGCATGTCGAACGAACTCCTGATCCTGGTAGCGCTCCGGCTGGAGCCTCGGCACAGCGCGATGTCACGCTAGGCCGTCAAATAGGGGGTGGTACCTATCCCTGGGCACGGCACCATTGTGCGGGGTCGCTGGGGCGACCTTGCTGGCGGATGGCGAAGTACAGCCCTGAGTTGTCCTGGCCGCCACTGTTGCCGACGGTGGAAATCGCCTCACCGGCCTTGACGACGTCTCCGGCGCTCTTGAGCAGGCTCTGGTTATGGCCGTAGAGGCTCAGGTAACCATTACCATGGTCGAGAATGACCAGAAGTCCAGCGCCACGCAACCAGTCGGCGAACACTACTCGGCCACCGTGTACGGCGCGTACCTGGCTGCCGGGTGAGGCACTGATCATCACACCATCCCACTTTGCCCGTGAATCGTCACCCCGGGTTTCACCAAAGCGGGCGAGTAATCGACCATTAACTGGCCATGGAAGTTTTCCCCGCGCCGAAGAAAAAGCGCCACCGAAGGTTTCGCCGTTGCTGGAAACCAGCGGGCCGGGCATCGACTTGGGTTTGCTCGGGGTGCTGCTACTGCTGGCGGCCAGGGCTTCGCGCTGGCGCTGTTTTTCCGCTTCCTGGGCTGCGAGCAGGGCTTTTTTCCGAGCTTCCTCGGCTTCACGTGCCTGGCGGGCCAGGGTTTCCTCGATGGTCTTGAGGACCTTGGTCAGGTCGGCCTGGTCTTGTTCACGGGCCTGGAGCTTCTGGTCGCGGGCTTTGACGTCGTTGTTCAGCTTGGCCAGCACCTGTTGGCGCTCGACACGGACTTTTTCCAGTTCCTGGCGCTGGGCGTCGAGGTTGCCTTGTTGAGCCAGCAACTGCGCCTGTTGCAGGCTGATGTCTTGCTCGACGTTGGCCAGCTGGCGCAGCGTCTCATTGAAGTTACGCAGTTGCGTCATGCGCGCCTGACTCAGGTAATCGTAATAGGTCAGGGTGCGGGCGAATTTTTCCGGGTTCTGCTGGTTGAGCAGCAGCTTGAGGTATTCCTCACGGCCGTTCTGGTAGGCCGAACGGGCCTGGATGGCAATCAGGCGTTGTTGTTCAACGCGGGCGCTCTGGAGTTTTTTTTTCTCGTGATCAAGGCGCTCCAGCTCGCCCTCGGTCTTTTTTAGTTCCTGCTGCAGGGCCTCCACCTGCTTTTCCAGCTTACCGATATCGGTTTCAGTGCTGCGCAGGTCTTTCTGCACACCGGATTTTTCCTGCTGCAACTGACCGAGCATTTTTTTCAGCTCGGCAATGTCCTGACGCGTAGCGTCGAGTTGCTGCTGGGTTTGCGCGCGCTCATCGGCAAACGCCGGACTGAGCAGGCAAGACAGGGCGAGTAGGATCAGGGCGCGAAACATGGAGTGGGCGACACCAGGGATAGAGACTGGCCTAGTATGCCCGCCA
The DNA here is from genome assembly GCF_056322725.1 of Pseudomonas sp. NUPR-002. Classification (NCBI taxonomy): domain Bacteria; kingdom Pseudomonadati; phylum Pseudomonadota; class Gammaproteobacteria; order Pseudomonadales; family Pseudomonadaceae; genus Pseudomonas; species Pseudomonas sp. NUPR-002. The sequence continues at coordinate 5,900,129 of NZ_CM150476.1, read as the reverse complement.
TAGACGCCAAAAAAAACGCCTCAAGGCATATGCATTGAGGCATTGGTCGGCTTTAGCGATAACTTTTAAGGTTCAAGCGGCAGGAAGGGCGTGCAAACACGCTGCTTCTTGCCGCTTAACGCTCATCACTTGCGGCTTGAGCCTTCAGACGAGAATCGAGGTGCCGGTCATTTCCGCCGGCTTTTCCAGGCCCAGCAGCTTGAGCATGGTCGGTGCCACGTCGGCCAGCACGCCGCCTTCGCGCACGCTCAGGTCGCGCTTGCCAACATAGATGAACGGCACCGGCTCAGTGGTGTGAGCGGTGTGCGCCTGGCCGGTGCAGGCGTCTTCCATCTGCTCGACGTTGCCGTGGTCGGCAGTGATCAGCGCTTCGCCGCCGACTTTGTCGAGGGCATCGACAATGCGGCCAACACACAGGTCCAGGGCTTCGACCGCTTTCACTGCCGCTTCAAACACGCCGCTGTGGCCGACCATGTCGCCGTTGGCGTAGTTGACCACGATCACGTCGTAGCGCTGCTGCTCAATGGCCTCGACGATACGGTCGGTGACTTCCGGTGCGCTCATTTCCGGTTGCAGATCGTAGGTGGCAACCTTTGGCGACGGAATCAGGATGCGTTCTTCGCCTTCGAACGGTTCTTCGCGACCGCCGGAGAAGAAGAAGGTGACGTGGGCGTACTTCTCGGTTTCGGCGATACGCAGCTGGGTCTTGCCGTTCTTCGCCAGGTATTCGCCAAGCACGTTATTCAGGCTGCCGGGGGCAAAAGCGGCCGGTGCCGGAATTTTTGCCGAGTACTGGGTCAGGCCGATGTAGGCCGCCAGTTTCGGCAGGCGGGCACGGGGGAACTCATTGAAGTCGGCTTCGACAAACACCCGCGACAGTTCGCGCGCGCGGTCAGCGCGGAAGTTCATGAAGATCACGGCGTCGCCGTCTTCGACCTTGACCGCCTCACCGATGCGCGTGGCTTTGACGAACTCGTCGCTTTCGTCGCGAGCGTAGGCGGCTTCAAGGCCGGCCAGGGCGCTGTCGGCGGTGTAGTCGGCAACGCTGTCGACGATCAGGTTGTAGGCCGTCGATACGCGGTCCCAGCGGTTGTCGCGGTCCATGGCGTAGTAGCGGCCGATCAGGCTGGCGATGCGGCCTTTGCCCAGCTTGGCAAAGGTGGCGTCGAGCAGTTCGATGGACGATTGCGCGCTTTTCGGCGGTGTGTCGCGACCGTCGAGGAAGGCGTGCAGGTAAATCTTTTCGGCGCCGCGCTGTGCTGCCAGTTCAGCCATGGCAATCAGGTGGTCCTGGTGGCTGTGCACGCCGCCATCGGAGAGCAGACCAAGGATATGCACAGCCTTGCCAGCACCCACGGCTTTGTCGACGGCACCGCAGAGCACGGCGTTGTCGAAGAATTCACCGTCTTTGATGGCTTTGGTGACGCGGGTGAAGTCCTGGTACACCACGCGACCGGCACCGAGGTTCATGTGGCCGACCTCGGAATTACCCATCTGCCCGTCAGGCAAACCGACGTCCATGCCGGAGCCGGAGATCAAGCCATGCGGCCGGGTGGCGCGCAGACGATCGTAAACCGGCGTGTTGGCCGAGTAGATGGCGTTGTATTCGTGGCTTTCGCTGTGACCGAAACCATCCAGGATGATCAGGACCAAAGGCTTGGGCGTGCTCGTCATCAATAGAACTCACGGTTGTTCAGATGATAAAGACACGCATTTTAGGGCAAATTGGCCATGAATGACGAATTAACCTTGTTCACCAGCGGGCGCTGGCCGACGGACAGTAGCGCCTGGATGAGAATTACTGGCGACAAGCCGGTCGGGCGGGCTTTGGCCGACCTTGGGGGCTGTGTATACTGGCCGACATTTTTAATGGCCTGGAACACCCTCCGATGGTTGCTCACCTGATTGAATTCGCAACAAACCACTACCTGCTGGTTGGTACCTTCGTCGTTCTGCTGGTGCTGCTGATCGTTACCGAAGCGCGCAAAGGCGGACGCAGCCTGAGCACCGGCGAGCTGACCGCTCTGGTCAACAGCGAAAAAGGCCTGGTTATCGACATCCGTTCGGCCAAGGACTATGCCGCTGGCCACATCGTCGGCGCCGTGAACATTCCGCAGGACAAGTTCGCTGCCCGTATCGGCGAGCTGGAAAAGCATAAAGCCAACAAGACCCTGATCGTGGTCGATGCCATGGGCCAGCACGCTGGCACCACGGCCCGTGAACTGCTCAAGGCTGGTTTCACCGCTGCCAAACTGTCGGGTGGCGTGTCGAGCTGGAAAGCCGATAACCTGCCGTTGGTGAAGTGAAATGAGCGACGTCATCGTCTATTCCAGTGACTACTGCCCTTATTGCTCACGCGCCAAGCACCTGCTGCAGAGCAAAGGCGTGGCATTCGAGGAAATCAAGGTCGATGGCAAGCCGCAAGTGCGCGCCGAGATGAGCCAGAAGGCCGGCCGTACTTCGGTGCCGCAGATCTGGATTGGTAGCACCCACGTCGGCGGTTGCGACGACCTGTATGCCCTTGAGCGCGCCGGTAAACTCGACGGCCTGCTCAAGGCTTGAACCAGAACCCTTATTAAAGACCCTGCAAAGAAGGATCTGTCATGACTGACCAACAGAACAACGACGCTGCTGCAGCCGACGAAAGCGCACCACAGTTCTCCATGCAGCGCATCTATGTGCGCGACCTGTCGTTCGAAGCGCCGAAAAGCCCGGCGATCTTCCGTCAGCAGTGGGAACCGAGCGTTGCCCTGGACCTGAACACCAAGCAGAAAGGCCTGGAAGGCGATTTCCACGAAGTCGTACTGACCCTGTCGGTTACCGTGAAGAACGGCGACGAAGTGGCGTTCATTGCTGAAGTTCAGCAGGCCGGTATCTTCCTGATCAAGAACCTCGATGCGGCTTCGATGAGCCACACCCTGGGTGCGTTCTGCCCGAACATCCTGTTCCCGTACGCGCGCGAAGCGCTGGACAGCCTGGTGACCCGTGGCTCGTTCCCGGCGCTGATGCTTTCGCCGGTCAACTTCGATGCCCTGTACGCGCAAGAAATGCAGCGCATGCAGGAAGCAGGTGAAGCACCTTCGCTGCAATAAGCAGTGTGAGGAACTGAAAAAAGCGCCCCGATGGGCGCTTTTTTCATGGGGCTCTATCGCGGGGCAAGCCCGCTCCCACAGGGATTAGGTTCAACCTGTGGGAGCGGGCTTGCCCCGCGATCAACATCAGGCAAACCCTTGCTGGCGCCAGGCTTCGTACACCGTCACCGCCACGGTATTGGACAGGTTCAGACTGCGGCAACCCGGACGCATCGGCAGGCGCAGGCGCTGCTCGGGTGCCAGACTGTCGAGCACCTCGGCGGGCAGGCCACGGCTTTCCGGGCCGAACAGAAAGGCGTCACCCGGCTGGTAACTGGTCTCGTGATAGGGGTGCGAGCCCTTGGTGGTAAAGGCGAACAGCCGTGGTTGCCCAAGGCTTTCCAGGCAGCTTGCCAGGTCGGCATGGCGCTTGAGACTGGCGTACTCGTGGTAGTCGAGCCCGGCGCGGCGCAAGCGTTTGTCGTCCAGCTCGAAGCCGATGGGTTCGATCAGGTGCAAGTCGCAGCCGCTGTTGGCGCACAGCCGTATAATGTTGCCAGTATTCGGTGGAATTTCTGGTTGGAAGAGGATGACGTGAAACATGCACGGCTCCGAGCATAAAGATGGCGAGCATTCTACTCCTGAACCGGACATCCGTTCGCAACAATGGCCACGGGTGCTGTTTTCATTGGCAATCTTCGGCATGTTGGTGGGCCTGATGATCGGGCGCCTGACCGCGCCTGAACCGCGGGTGTTGGAACAGGTGCAGGTGGTGGAGGGCGGGTTGGACCTATGGTTCAACGAAGAGCCCAAGCTGCATGGCGAAGAGGTCGATGGCACCCTGGCGTTGCTGTTCGATGCAGAAGGCAAGGCTGCGCGTGGCCAGTTGCAGCAACAGGGCAAGCCGGTCAGCTGGCGGGTGCAGAAAAGTGATGGTGGGTTGCTTGTGACGCTGGTGGCGGCCCGTCCTCTGCACGGCAACTGGGCCGGTGCAGAGGATGAAGGGCGTTGGCGTGTGCAGGTACGTCTGCACGAATAAAAGAGGGGAATCCCCGGCCTGCCTGTACCAAGGCCCCCAAAACTGGAAGTACTGATTCTATTGCAGAGTGTGTGCCAGTTTTGTGGCAGCCAGTGAAATAGGGGGTTTAAGGGTCTAGCGTGGGGTTTTGCGGGGGATTTGTGCTTTGCGGTGGTGCGCGGGGCACAGGTTCGGTGCAAAAAGCATCGCGGGGCAAGCCCGCTCCTACAGGTCTTCTGTAGGAGCGGGCTTGCCCCGCGATATCGGTAAAAAATCAGGCCTCGTCGTCGCCGTCTTCTTCACCACCGTCGACTTTCATGCCCAGTTCTTTGATTTTGCGCGTCAGGGTATTACGCCCCCAGCCAAGCAATACCGCCGCATCCCGACGACGCCCGGCGGTGTGCTTGAGGGCGGTTTCGATCATGATCCGTTCAAAGCTCGGCACGGCGCTATCAAGCAGGCTCGACTGGCCGCGGCTCAGCGCCTGGTCAGCCCATTGACGCAACGCCTGTTCCCAATTGGTGACGGGCGCGCTGTCTTGCGGCAGGTTGAGCAGCTCGGGCGGCAGGTCACCAATATGCACTTCCCGGCCCGAGGCCATGACGGTGATCCAGCGGCAGGTGTTTTCCAGCTGACGCACGTTGCCCGGCCACGGCAAGTTGCGCATGAACTCCTCCGTCTCGGCTTTGAGCAGTTTAGGCTCGACCGCCAGCTCCTGAGCGGCGCGGCCGAGGAAGTGGCGCGCCAGTGTCGGGATGTCTTCACGACGGTCGGCCAGGCGTGGAATGTGGATGCGGATGACGTTCAGGCGGTGGAACAAGTCTTCGCGAAACTTGCCGGCCTGCACCAGGGTTTCCAGGTTCTGGTGGGTTGCGGCAATGATGCGCACGTCGACCTTGACCGGCACATGACCACCCACCCGGTAGAACTCGCCATCAGCCAATACCCGCAACAGGCGTGTCTGGGTGTCGGCGGGCATATCGCCGATTTCGTCGAGGAACAGGGTGCCGCCATCGGCTTGCTCGAAGCGCCCGCGGCGCAGGTTGGCCGCGCCGGTGAAGGCACCTTTTTCGTGGCCGAACAGCTCGGACTCCATCAGGTCCTTGGGGATCGCCGCCATGTTCAGGGCGATGAACGGTGAGGCGGCCCGTGGGCTGTGACGGTGCAGGGCGTGGGCGACCAGTTCTTTACCGGTTCCGGACTCACCGTTGATCAGCACGGTGATGTTGGAGTGGCTCAGGCGACCGATGGCGCGAAACACCTCCTGCATCGCCGGCGCTTCGCCGATGATTTCCGGGGTGCGGGTCAGGCTCGGTGCGGTGTCCAGGCCTTGCTGCTCCTGGGCGTGCTGGTTGGCACGCTTGACCAGCGATACCGCTTCATCAACGTCGAACGGTTTCGGCAGGTATTCGAACGCGCCGCCCTGATAGGACGCCACCGCGCTGTCGAGGTCTGAGTGCGCGGTCATGATGATGACCGGCAGGCGTGGGTGGTGCTCACGAATCTGCGCCAGCAGGTCCAGGCCACTGGCACCCGGCATGCGGATATCGGAAATGATCACGTCCGGCTGCTGCCGAGCCAGTCGGCTCATGACGCCGTCGGCGCTGTCGAAACTTTGTGTGGTCATGCCTTCCTGCTGCAAGGCTTTTTCCAGAACCCAGCGGATGGAGCGATCATCGTCGACGATCCAGACGGTTTCACTACGGCTCATGAGGCGGAGGCTCCTTGTTCCAGCGGCAGAAAGATCGAGAAGGTGGTGTGGCCAGGATGGCTGTCACATTCGATCAGGCCCTGGTGCTGGCTGATGATGTTCTGGGTAATGGCCAGGCCCAGCCCGGTACCGTCCGGGCGGCCGCTGACCATGGGGTAGAAGATGGTTTCCTGAAGTTCGGCGGGAATGCCCGGGCCGTTGTCGATGATCTCGACCTTGGCCACCAGGCGATGGCGGGTATGGCCAATGGTGAACTGACGCATGGCCCGAGTGCGCAGGCTGATACGCCCCAGGCGCAGCTCGTTTTGGCCACTGATGGCCTGCATGGCGTTGCGCACGATGTTGAGCACCGCCTGAATCATCTGTTCGCGGTCGATCAGCACATCGGGCAGGCTTGGGTCGTAGTCACGCACCAGAGTGATGCCGCCCTGGCTTTCGGCTTCGACCAGGCTGCAGACCCGCTCGAGCACTTCATGGATGTTGGTCATCGCCAGTGACGGCAGTTTGTTCGAACCGAGCATACGATCGACCAGGTTGCGCAGGCGATCAGCCTCTTCAATGATCACGTTGGTGTAATCCTTGAGGCTTTCCTCGGGGAGTTCCCGCGACAGCAACTGCGCCGCCCCGCGAATACCACCCAGTGGATTCTTGATCTCGTGGGCCAGGCCGCGTACCAGCAGTTTGGTGGTTTCCTGCTTGGACAGCTGGGCTTCTTCTTTGGTGATGCGCAGCAGCCGGTCGCGCGGGTGAACCTCAAGCAGCAGCAAAGTCCGTCCGGCGTTGAGGATCGGCGTTACCGCATAGTCGACGGTTTGGGTTTGCCCGGTCAGCGAGGTCAGCTGAGCTTCGCGCTTGGTGAACGGGTGGGCGTGTTCCACCGCCTGGCGCAAGGAGTTGAGCGCTTCAGGTGACTCGGTGAACAACTCACTGATGAATTGCCCATGGCTACGCTGGCCGCTGATGGCCAGGAGCATTTCCGCTGCCGGGTTCATGTACTCAAGGCGCAATTCGGCATTGAGCAGGATGGTAGCGGTGGTCAGGTTGTCCAGTAGCAGTCGGTGCAGGGCATCGCTGATGGTCATGGGGTGTCTGTGACCTCTTTTGGCTCATGACGACTCCGGCTGGGCCAGGGTCGTGGGCGCTGGTTGTCTGCTGGTAACAAGAAAATGCAAAAAACAAACCAAGGCTCCGAAAAGAAGCGGATCTGCCGGATAAAGACCTGTATTTGCGCTAAATATGGCTATAAAGCCCTAAAACGGCAGTGTGCTTGAACCAAAATGGGCTGAATCGCTCAAGTGCACGCTGTTTCGTGCACCAATATAGAGCATAGAGGAAAGATTACTGCACGGCGCACAGGTGAGCGGTGGCGCGAACCAGGGCCAAGGCGCGTTGTGGGTCGTTTGCCCGTTGGCCAATGGCCTGAGCCACCGTGCGCTGGCAATCTTCGGGACGATTGCGATCGAACGCTGCAAGCTCGCTGAGCAGGCTGCGCTGCAGGCGGTCCAGTTGCGGGCGCAAGTGCATGGCCAGATCGACGCGGTGCGTGCCGGGTGCACTGCCTACGGCGTGCCACTTCGACAGCGCGCTGTACTGGAGCAGTTTGTTGGCTTCAATCTGGTCGCCGAAAAATATTGCCGCCCGCCGTGGGTCAACGCCGAAACGCACCGCCTGAGCCTGAACGTTAGTGATGATCTGCACTTCGCGACTAAGGTCTTGTACGGGCTGGCCCGAGTCCCATTTGTTCAGGGCCACGGCCTGGGCGATGTCCAGGCGTTGATCAACGCTGTTGAGCAACCGCTGCAATTCGCTGTCAGGGGAGGGTGTTGAGGTGCAGCCGGTGAGCAGCAGGGGTGTAAACAGTAAGACAGGCAAGAAAGTACGCATGATAAGGCCTTCAGAAAAGGGAGCGCTGAGTGTGCCGTGGCTCAATCTTTTTACCTGTCGGCTGCTTCGCATACCTTTGTCAGAAAAAAAGAAGGCCTCCCGAAGGAGGCCTCTTTTTGTAGCGTCACGCCGCTTGCGCAGGCGTCACTGAATTAGCAGCTGTAGTACAGCTCATATTCCAGTGGGTGTACGAAGGTGCGGACTTTGATTTCTTCTTCGCTCTTCAGGGCGATGTAGGCATCGATGAAGTCGTCGGAGAACACGCCGCCCTTGGTCAGGAACGCACGGCCTTTGTCCAGCTCTTCCAGGGCTTCTTTCAGGCTGCCGCAAACCTGTGGGATCTCTTTCGCCTCTTCAGGCGGCAGGTCGTACAGGTTCTTGTCGGCAGCGTCGCCTGGGTGGATCTTGTTCTGGATACCGTCCAGGCCGGCCATCAGCAGTGCAGCGAAGGCCAGGTATGGGTTGGCAGCCGGATCCGGGAAGCGTGCTTCGATACGGCGGGCTTTAGGGCTCGACACGTAAGGAATACGGATCGAAGCGGAACGGTTACGGGCCGAGTAGGCCAGCATGACCGGGGCTTCGAAGCCTGGTACCAGACGCTTGTAGGAGTTGGTCGAAGGGTTGGTGAAACCGTTCAGAGCCTTACCGTGCTTGATGATACCGCCGATGAAGTACAGGGCGGTGTCGGACAGACCGGCATAGCCTTCGCCAGCGAAGGTGTTCTTGCCATCTTTCCAGATCGACATGTGCACGTGCATACCCGAGCCGTTGTCGCCGTACAGTGGCTTAGGCATGAAGGTAGCGGTACGGCCGTAGACATCGGCAACGTTGTGCACGACGTACTTCAGGGTCTGAACTTCGTCAGCTTTCTTCACCAGGGTGTTGAACTTGACGCCGATTTCGTTCTGGCCGGCAGTTGCCACTTCGTGGTGGTGAACTTCGACGGTCTGACCCATTTCTTCCAGTGCGTTGCACATGGCAGTACGGATTTCGTGGTCGTGGTCGAACGGCGGAACTGGGAAGTAGCCACCTTTAACGCCTGGACGGTGGCCGCGGTTGCCGCCTTCTACGTCCTGGTCGGACATCCACGAGCCTTGCTCGGAGAAGATTTTGAACATCGAGCCGGAGATGTCGGACTTGAACTTCACTTCGTCGAAGATGAAGAACTCAGGCTCTGGACCGGCGAACACGGTGTCACCGATCATGGTGGCTTTCAGGTGCTCTTCAGCGCGCTTGGCGATCGCACGTGGGTCGCGGTCGTAGCCTTGCATGCTCGAAGGTTCGATGATGTCGCAGACCAGGATCAGGGTCGGCTCTTCGGTGAACGGGTCCAGTACGGCGGTGTCGTCGACCGGCATGAGGATCATGTCGGAGGCTTCGATGCCTTTCCAGCCAGCAATGGAGGAACCGTCGAACATTTTGCCGACTTCGAAGAAGTCGTCTTCCAGCGCATCGCGAGCTGGCATGGTCACGTGGTGCTGGGTGCCTTTGGTGTCCGTGAAGCGCAGATCAATCCATTTAACGTCATGATCTTTGATGAGTTGAACCGACTTCGACATAGTGTCCTCCGGGTGGGGTAGAGCTTGCCTGTGCAGCCCTTTAATTTGGGTGATGCCGGGCGCGAATAGTCGGCCAAGGCAACCTGCCTCACAAGGGAGCAAATTGCATGCCAGTGCCCCGGTTTGGATGTTTTGCCCGATTCTCATGCATTAACGGGCGGTTTGGCTGAAATGCCGGTGGTTTTCTGCACTCTTAAGAGGCGCTTTTGGTGCGTAGCGCACCAAATGAGTGCGCGTGAAACCTTCTGTAGATTAATTGGTTAAACCTTGAGCAATTTCCGCTATAATCCGCGCCCCACTTTTTTAGTCGGCACCTCGCGCGCTGTTTTTCATGAAACTAATCGTAAAAGTCTTTCCAGAGATCACCATCAAGAGCCGCCCGGTTCGCAAGCGCTTCATCCGTCAACTGGGCCGCAACATTCGTATCGTGCTCAAGGACCTCGATCCTGAGCTGGCGGTCGATGGTGTCTGGGACAATCTCGAGGTGGTTACCCGCGTCGAGGACGAGAAAGTCCTGCGCGAGATGACCGAGCGCCTGACCTGCATGCCGGGTATCGCCCACTTCCTGCAGGTCGAAGAGTACCCGCTGGGTGACTTCGACGACATCGTCGCCAAGTGCAAGACCCACTTCGGTCACCTGTTGGCCGGCAAGCGCTTCTCTGTGCGCTGCAAGCGAGGCGGTCACCACACCTTCACCTCGATGGATGTCGACCGTTATGTCGGCAGCCAGCTGCGTCAGCAGTGCGGCGCCGCCGGTATCGACCTGCGCAACCCCGAAGTCGAGGTACGCATCGAAGTGCGCGACCAGCGCCTGTATGTGATCCACAGCCAGCACAAAGGCATCGGCGGCTACCCGCTGGGCGCCCTGGAGCAGACCCTGGTGCTGATGTCCGGTGGTTTCGACTCCACCGTGGCGGCCTACCAGATGATGCGCCGCGGCCTGATGACTCACTTCTGCTTCTTCAACCTCGGTGGCCGTGCCCACGAGCTGGGGGTGATGGAAGTTGCCCACTTCCTGTGGAAGAAATACGGCAGCAGCCAGCGCGTGCTGTTCATCAGCGTGCCGTTCGAGGAAGTGGTCGGCGAGATCCTCGGCAAGGTCGACAACAGTTACATGGGCGTGACCCTCAAGCGCATGATGCTGCGCGCGGCGGCGCACATGGCCGACCGCCTGGAAATCGACGCGCTGGTCACCGGCGAGGCGATTTCCCAGGTTTCCAGCCAGACCCTGCCGAACCTGTCGATCATCGACCAGGCCACCGATAAACTGGTACTGCGTCCGCTGCTGGCCACCCACAAGCAGGACATCATCGACCAGGCCGTGGAAATTGGTACCGCTGACTTCGCCAAGCACATGCCTGAATACTGCGGGGTGATTTCGGTGAACCCGACCACCCACGCCAAGCGCCACCGCATCGAGCACGAAGAGAAACAATTCGACATGGCCGTGCTGGAGCGCGCTCTGGAGCGCGCCCGCCTGATCTCCATCGACCATGTGATCGAGGAGCTGAGCCAGGACATCCAGGTCGAAGAAGTCGGCCAGGCACTGGCCGGTCAGGTCGTGATCGACATCCGTCACCCGGATGCCCAGGAAGATGAACCGCTGGAACTGGATGGCATCGAAGTCAAAGTCATGCCGTTCTATGCGATCAACAGCCGCTTCAAGGAACTGGACCCAACGCGCCAGTACCTGCTGTATTGCGACAAGGGCGTGATGAGTCGGCTGCATGCCCACCACCTGCTGAGCGAGGGACATGCCAATGTGCGTGTTTATCGTCCGGCATAAGACGCCGGGGCTGTATGGCGGAAGTATCCGCCATCGCCCTCCCGACCGCCGGGCAGTCTGAGCGCCGTTCATTCATATTCGCCACTTAAAATAGTGGCAACCCGAATCCTCTGATCGAGATACACAAGTGATCGAAAATCTGCGTAACATCGCCATCATCGCCCACGTTGACCATGGTAAAACCACCCTGGTTGACAAACTTCTGCGTCAGTCCGGCACTCTGGAGCGTAACGAGCTCAACGACGAGCGCGTCATGGACTCCAACGACCAGGAAAAAGAGCGCGGTATTACCATTCTGGCGAAAAACACCGCCATCAACTGGAACGGCTACCACATCAACATCGTCGACACCCCCGGCCACGCCGACTTCGGTGGCGAGGTTGAGCGTGTAATGTCGATGGTTGACTCGGTACTGCTGCTGGTCGACGCCCAAGACGGCCCGATGCCGCAAACCCGTTTCGTGACCAAGAAGGCGTTCGAAGCCGGCCTGCGTCCAATCGTGGTCATCAACAAGGTTGACCGTCCGGGCGCACGTCCTGACTGGGTTCTGGACCAGATCTTCGATCTGTTCGACAACCTCGGTGCTACCGACGAACAGCTGGACTTCAAAGTCGTCTACGCCTCGGCCCTGAACGGTATTGCCGGTCTGGACCACACCGACATGGCTGAAGACATGACCCCGCTGTACCAGTCGATCATCGACAACGTTCCAGCGCCAGCTGTTGACCGTGACGGTCCGTTCCAGATGCAAATCTCGGCACTGGACTACAACAGCTTCCTGGGTGTTATCGGTGTTGGCCGTATCGCCCGTGGTCGCGTCAAGCCGAACACCCCGGTTGTCGCTATCGACGTCGACGGCAAGAAGCGCAACGGCCGTATCCTCAAGCTGATGGGTCACCACGGTCTGCACCGCGTTGACGTTGAAGAAGCCCAGGCTGGCGACATCGTCTGCATCAGCGGTTTCGACGAGCTGTTCATCTCCGACACCCTGTGCAGCCCTGACGCGGTTGAGGCGATGAAGCCGCTGACCGTTGACGAGCCAACCGTTTCGATGACCTTCCAGGTCAACGACTCGCCGTTCTGCGGTAAAGAAGGCAAGTTCGTCACCAGCCGTAACATCAAAGAGCGTCTGGACAAAGAGCTGCTGTACAACGTTGCACTGCGCGTTGAAGAAGGCGACTCGGCTGACAAGTTCAAGGTTTCCGGCCGTGGTGAGCTGCACCTGTCGGTTCTGATCGAAACCATGCGTCGTGAAGGCTTCGAAATGGCTGTAGGCCGTCCGGAAGTCATCATCCGCGAAGTCAACGGCACCAAGCAGGAGCCGTTCGAGAACGTCACCATCGACATCCCTGAAGAAGCTCAGGGCAAGGTCATGGAAGAAATGGGTCTGCGTAAAGGCGACCTGACCAACATGGCGCCGGATGGCAAGGGCCGTGTACGTCTGGAATACAACATTCCAGCCCGTGGTCTGATCGGTTTCCGTAACCAGTTCCTGACCCTGACCAACGGTGCAGGCATCCTGACCTCGATCTTCGATCGTTACGACACCATGAAGTCGGGCCACATGTCTGGCCGTCTGAACGGCGTTCTGGTTTCGGTCGAAACCGGCAAGGCCCTGACCTACTCCCTGGAAACCCTGCAGGCGCGCGGCAAGCTGTTCGTCGAGCACGGCCAGGAGATCTACAACGGTCAAATCATCGGTCTGAACAGCCGCGACAACGACCTGGGCGTTAACCCAACCAAAGGCAAGAAGCTCGACAACATGCGTGCTTCGGGCAAGGACGAAACCATCGCCCTGGTTCCGCCAGTACGTCACACTCTGGAACAGGCTCTGGAATTCATCCAGGACGACGAGCTGTGTGAAGTAACGCCGAAGTCGATCCGTCTGCGTAAGAAGATCCTCGACGAAGGCGAGCGTACCCGCGCTGCCAAGAAAGCCAAGGCTAACTAAGCCCGGCTGAAACGAAAACGCCCCCGGTCGCAAGGCCGGGGGCGTTTTTGTTTGTCTGGAAATCAATCGCGGGGCAAGCCCGCTCCTACGGTGGGAGCGGGCTTGCCCCGCGATGCGTTTAGCGGCGCGCCGCAGGTTTGGGAATGTACGCGCAATACCCCGGCCGCGGCCCCACCCGTGGATGGTTACGGCAGGTATCCGGACGGGTTTCGTAAATGGTGCACAAGCGGCTTTTACGATCCAGGTACAAGCAATCATCGTTGCTCATCTGCGCCAGGGTGAAAATCCCCGACTTCTGGTTGAAGCGCTGGATGATCCCGTCCTTCTGCAAACGCTTGGCAATGTTCTTCGGTGGCTCGCCCACCTCGAACTCATCGACCACGCCCATGCGGATCAGGTCTTTGATTTTCACTTCTGTCGGCAAGGTGCAGCAGGTCGAGTTGCAGCCCCCGCACATATGGCTTTGGTACTTCTGCCAGGTCTCCAGGCGGTCGACTTCGGCGGCGGCAATCAGGGTCGGTTTCATCAGGTTCTGGTTTTAGGTGTTTTGGTAGGCGCGCGATCATACCGGAGTTGATCAAAATGTGAACAACCATTTGCCGGTTGTTTACCACCGGATCGCGCTTTTACGCACAAACACCCGAACCCGCACTGTCGCTCTGTGTCGAACGGTCTAGGCTGAGAAATCTCCATCCGCATTCGTCAACCTGATCGAGGACGTCGCATGTCTCAGGAACCACTCGCTCGTGACGCAGAGGTGGCCGCGTTTCGCACCGCTGTACTGAATAAATTGACTTACGCGGTAGGTAAAGACCCAGAGCATGCGTTTGAGCATGACTGGTTTGAAGCAATCGCCCTGGCTGCCCGTGATCACATGGTCGATCACTGGATGGACCACACCCGGCAGATTTACCGCAAGAGCCAGAAGCGGGTGTATTACCTCTCGCTGGAGTTTCTGATCGGGCGTTTGCTGTACGACAGCCTCAGCAACCTGGGGTTGCTGGAGATTGCCCGCGAGGCCCTTAGCGGCCTGGATGTCGATCTGGAGCGCATTCGCCTGCTGGAGCCGGATGCGGCGCTGGGCAACGGTGGTCTTGGCCGCTTGGCCGCTTGCTTCATGGAAAGCATGTCGACCTTGGGGATTGCTGCCCACGGCTATGGCATTCGCTATGAACATGGCCTGTTTCGTCAGGCCGTGGTCGATGGCTGGCAGCAGGAACAGACCGAAAACTGGCTGGATTTCGGTAACCCGTGGGAGTTCGAGCGGGCTGAAGTGATTTACCCGATCAGCTTCGGCGGCAGTGTCGAGACAGTGCAAGGCGCCGATGGCCAACAACGTCAGGTCTGGTGGCCTGCCGAGACCGTGCGGGCCGTTGCCTACGACACGCCGGTGGTGGGATGGCGCGGGGCCAGTGTTAATACCTTGCGCCTGTGGCGTGCACGGGCTTTGGAAGAGCTGCACTTGGAGCGATTCAACGCTGGTGATCACCTGGGGGCGGTAGCCGAGGTGGCGCGTGCCGAGAGCATCTCAAGGGTGCTGTACCCGGCCGACAGCACCGAAGCGGGCCAGGAGCTGCGCCTGCGCCAGGAATACTTCTTCGTCTGCGCCTCGCTGCAAGATCTGCTGCGCCGGCACCTTAACATGCACGACACGCTGTTGAACCTGCCGCAGCAGGCCGCGATCCAGCTCAACGATACCCACCCCTCGATTGCCGTGGCCGAGCTGATGCGTCTGCTCGTCGACCAGCACGAAGTGCCGTGGGATACCGCCTGGCAGCTGACGGTCGAGACCCTGGCGTACACCAACCACACGCTGTTGCCCGAGGCGCTGGAAACCTGGTCGGTCAGCCTGATGGAACGTCTGCTGCCGCGGCACATGCAGATCATCTACCTGATCAATGCCTTCCACATCGATGCCTTGCGTGCCAAGGGCATTCACGATTTCGACGTGCTGCGTGCAGTGTCGCTGATCGAGGAAGACAACGGCCGTCGCGTGCGCATGGGTAACCTGGCGTTTCTTGGCTCGCACAGTGTCAATGGCGTGTCGGCGTTGCACAGCAAATTGATGCGCAGCACGGTGTTTGCCGAACTGCATAAGCTCTACCCCGAGCGGATCAACAACAAGACCAACGGCATTACTTTCCGCCGTTGGTTGTTCCAGGCCAATCCGCAACTGACCGGCATGCTGGTCGAGGCGCTGGGGGAGGAGGTGCTGGATAACCCCGAAGGCCGTTTGCGCGACCTTGACCCGTTTGCCGACAAGGCCACGTTTCGCAAGCAATTTGCCGCCCAACGCCTGCACAGCAAGAAGGCACTGGCCAGCCTGATTCAGGAGCGCCTGGGCATTACGGTCAACCCGGAAGCGATGTTCGACGTGCAGGTCAAACGTATCCATGAGTACAAACGTCAACTGCTGAACCTGCTGCATACCGTGGCCCTGCACCAGGCCATCCGTGCTGAACCGGGCGCTGGCTGGGCGCCGCGGGTGAAGATTTTCGCCGGCAAGGCGGCGGCCAGTTATCACCAGGCCAAGTTGATCATCAAGCTGAGCAACGATATTGCTCGTGTGGTGAACAATGACCCCACCGTGCGCGGTTTGCTCAAGGTGGTGTTCCTGCCCAACTACAACGTCAGCCTGGCAGAAAGCATCATCCCGGCAGCCGACCTCTCCGAGCAGATTTCCACTGCTGGTTACGAAGCCTCCGGTACCAGCAACATGAAGTTTGGCCTCAACGGCGCCCTGACCATCGGCACGCTGGACGGGGCCAACGTGGAGATGTGCGAGCAGGTGGGTGCCGAAAACATGTTCATCTTCGGTTTGAGCGCCCAGCAAGTAGAGGCGCGCAAGCGCAGCGGCGACTTCGGTGCAAATGCTGCGATCAGCGCTTCACACCGGCTTAGTGACGTGCTGCAGGCGATTCGCAGCGGGGTGTTTTCCCCGGATGACCCAGCCCGCTACGTGGGGTTGGTGGATTCGCTGGTGGCCCATGACCGCTTTCTGGTGTGCGCCGATTTCGACGCCTATTGGGATGCACAAATGCGCGTCGAAGCGCTCTGGCACGACCCTCAGCAGTGGTGGCGTATCGCTGTACTCAACACTGCACGCATGGGCTGGTTCTCATCGGATCGCACGATTCGCGAATACGCCACGCAGATCTGGAAAGCCCTCGACTAAGCTGTGAATCAAGGCCTGAGGGGGTGAACTCTCGGGCCTGAGTGCCGTCTGATCGGGCAAGCGTGTCGGATAGCTCGCTAGCGCTGCGCTCTCCCTGTAAACTGCGGGGGTTTTTATTACCCCCTTCCTTCGGAGCCTTACATGTCCCGCGTTACCCTGAGTCGCTATTTGATTGAGCAGACCCGCAGCAACAGTACCCCTGCCGATCTGCGCTTCCTGATCGAAGTGGTGGCGCGTGCGTGCAAGGAGATCAGCCACAACGTTTCCAAGGGCGCCCTGGGCGGCGTTCTGGGCAGCATGGGCACGGAAAACGTGCAGGGCGAAGTGCAGAAGAAGCTGGACGTGATCTCCAACGACATCCTGCTCGAAGCCAACGAGTGGGGCGGTCACCTGGCCGGCATGGCGTCCGAAGAAATGGACAACGCCTACCAGATCCCGGGCAAATACCCGAAAGGTGCCTACCTGCTGGTATTCGACCCGCTGGACGGTTCGTCGAACATCGACGTCAACGTCTCGGTCGGTACCATCTTCTCGGTACTGCGTTGCCCTAACGAATACCTGAGCCAGAACGAAAGCCTCAACGAACAGGCCTTCCTGCAGCCGGGCACCAAGCAGGTAGCTGCCGGTTACGCGATCTACGGCCCGCAAACCATGCTGATCCTGACCCTGGGCAACGGCGTCAAAGGTTTCACCCTGGACCGCGAGCTGGGCAGCTTCGTGCTGACCCACGAGAACATCAAGGTGCCGGAAACCACCGCAGAGTTCGCCATCAACATGTCCAACCAGCGTCACTGGGAAGCCCCGGTCAAGCGTTACGTTGGCGAGTTGCTCGAAGGCGAGACCGGCCCGCTGAAAAAGAACTACAACATGCGCTGGATCGCCTCGATGGTTGCCGACGTGCACCGCATCCTGACCCGTGGCGGCCTGTTCATGTACCCACGCGATGCCCGTGAGCCTTCCAAGCCAGGCAAACTGCGCCTGATGTACGAAGCCAACCCGATGTCCTTCATCATCGAACAGGCCGGCGGTGCTTCCACCGACGGCACTCAGCGCATCCTCGACATCCAGCCTGAGAGCCTGCACCAGCGTGTGGCGGTGTTCCTCGGTTCCAAACAGGAAGTCGAGCGCGTTACCGGTTATCACCAGGAGTAAGTCATGCTCGCACCTTGGCAGCCGTTACTGGAGTGGTGGTTCGGATGGGGCACCAGCCCTCAGAGCGTCGCTGACGAGAAGAAGACCCTGTGGTTCGGCAAGCACCACGATGCCGAAGCGCAGGAGCGCTTCGGCGATCTGGTCGAGCACGCCCTGGCTGGCGGCCTGGATGAGTGGCAGCAAAGCCCGCAAGGCTGGCTGGGGCTGATCCTGCTGCTGGACCAACTGCCGCGCATGATCTACCGCGACACGCCGCGCGCCTTCGAGGGTGACCGGCGTGCCCAGGTGGTGGTCATGCAGGGGCTGCAGAAGGATTGGGACTATCAGCTGCTGCCGATTCAGCGGGTGTTTGTCCTGCTGGTGCTGGAGCATGCCGAAGTGCTGGATTGGCAGAACGCCAGTGTCGAGCGTTCCCGGATGCTGCTCGATGCCCAACCTGAGTGTGACCGGGAGCTGTTCGAAGGGTTTCTCGACTATGCCGAACAGCATCAGCGCGTGATTGCCCGCTTCGGCCGCTTCCCGCACCGCAATCTGGTTTTGAATCGGCCTAGTACCGATGAGGAAATGGATTTTCTGTTGGAGCCTGGGTCGCGGTTCTGAGTTGAATGCGATCGCGGGGCAAGCCCGCTCCCACAAAGGTGATCCACTAACCTGTGGGAGCGGGCTTGCCCCGCGATCAATCTCACATCAAATCCTGAAACTACCCACCAGATGCTTCAACCGGCTGGCCTGATTCTCCAGGTCATTGCAGGCACGCAATGTCGCTTGCAGGTTTTCCACCCCTTCCTGATTGAGCATGTTGATCTCGGTAATGTCGACATTGATCGACTCGACCACGGCTGTCTGCTCTTCAGTGGCGGTGGCGACCGACTGGTTCATGCCATCGATCTCGCCAATGCGCTGGGTCACGCTGCCCAGCCGCTCACCCGCCTGATTGGCAATACCGACGCTGTGCTGGCTGTGGCTCTGGCTTTCGGTCATGGTGCTGACCGCCACTTGCGCGCCCGCCTGTAGCTCTTCGATGATGCGCTGCACCTGTTGCGCCGAGTCCTGAGTACGGTGGGCCAGGTTACGCACTTCATCGGCAACCACGGCAAAACCGCGTCCGGCTTCACCGGCGCGTGCGGCTTCGATGGCGGCATTGAGGGCCAGCAGGTTGGTCTGCTGCGAGATACCGCTGATCACTTCCAGAATCTGGCCGATGTTCACCGTGTTGGCATTGAGCGTTTCGATGTTGCCGCACGAGTCGCTGATGCGGTTCGACAGCTGGTGCATGACCTCGATGGTTTGCTCAACCACCTGCTGACCTTCTTCTGCCAGCGAGCGCGCATCACTTGAATGCTGCGAAGCAAGGGCGGCGTTCTGGGCGATTTCCTGGGCGGCGGCGCCCAGCTCGTTGATCGCCGCAGCCACACTGCTGGTACGGCTGGCTTGCTGGTCGGCGTTATGGATCGAAGCGTTCGAGGCGCTGATCACGCGTAGGGCGACTTCATTGACCTGGCCAGTGGCCGAAGACACTTCTCGAATCGACTCATGGATGCGTTCGACAAAGCGGTTGAACGATTGCCCGAGGCTGCCGAATTCATCCTGGCCGTGAATGCGCAGACGGCGGGTGAGGTCGCCTTCGCCTTCTGCGATGTCCTGCATGGCTCGGCCCATCGCGTGCAGCGGCTCCATCAGCACGCGGATCAACACGCCGAGCAAGGCAATGATGATCAGCACCGCAATCACCGTGGCGACAATCGCCGAAGTGCGCAGCTCGCTGAGCATGGCAAAGGCAAAGTCCTGATCGAGCACCAGGGCGACATACCAGTCGGCCGAGGGTACGCCGTTGACCTTGGTGAAGGTGATGAACTGCTGCTGACCGTTTTGCTCAGCCTCCTTCAGGCCTTTGCCAATCTGCGGGGTGTTGTGTGGATAGGCTTCGCTGAGGTCTTTGAGCACCAGCTTGGCATCGGGATGCACGAGGATTTTGCCGTCACCGTTAACGATGAAGGCCTGGCCATGACCGTCGAAGTTCAGGGCGTTGATGATCGCGCTGATGCTGTCCAGATCGGTGTCGGCGCCGCTCACGCCGATCAGTTGGCCCTGATGCAGCACAGGCGTTGCCAGGGTGATGACCAGTTTTTGTGCGGAGGCTGAAATGTACGGCTCGGTAATGATGGTCTGGCCTGCGCTGCTGGCGGCCTTGTACCAACCGCGTACGCGGGGGTCGTAGTCGGCGGGGCGGCTGCCCAGCGGCACCGACTGCATGTAGCCATCCTGGCCGCCAAAGTAGGTGAGGAGGAAATTGCTGCCGTACACCGGAAAGTTGAGACTGCGCGTCAGGGTGTCTTTGCTGGCGCCTTCAACCGCCAGTTGCTGGGACAGCGACTGCAGGATTTGCACGCGGCTTTGCAGCCAGGTCTGGATGTTGCTGCTGGTCAGGCTGCCGAGCTCCTGCATCGAGGCTTCGGTGTTGTTGCGTAAGGTCTGGCGCTGGCGGTAATCGTTGAACAGGACAAAGCAGGTAAAGGCAACAGCGACCACCAGGGCGGCGGCCAGCAGGATTTTGTGGCTGAACTTCAGGTTTTTTGTCATTGCGAGGTCTATCTGCACACGGCGGGTCAACGGGGAGGGCGCGGCAAAACGTCGCAGCGCCTTTCTGTGTCGTCCGTTGCTGGAAAAAGATTAACCGCCAATCGCGCTATACGACCAAAGGTAGGCAAATGGCTACAGGAAAGCGCCGGGGCTTGGGAACCACAGGCGGTTTTGCCCTTCTAAGCTGTCAGTAGGCCACCGCGCCTATGCCCTCATGTCCAGGAGTGACCTTTCATGTCGTTGCGTTCCCTCGCCCTGCTGTCCTTGTGCGTGTTTCTGACTGCGTGCAACAAGATCAATCAGGAAAACTATTCACAGCTCAAATCGGGTATGACCAAGGCCGAGGTCGAAAAGCTGCTCGGCGCCCCTAAGGATTGTTCTGGCGCATTGGGTATGTCCAGCTGCACCTGGGGTGACGAAAAGACCTTCATCAGCGTGCAGTACGCTGCTGACAAGGTGCTGATGTACTCGGGGCAGGGGCTCAAATAATGAAACCGGTGTATCTGCTGCTGGCCCTGTGTGCTGGCCTGATTCTAGGGGGCTGCGCATCAAATTCGGGGACGGGGCCGATACCGCCTAAGACGGTCGCCAATGTCGACCTCAAGCGTTACCAGGGCAAGTGGTTCGAGCTGGCGCGCTTGCCGATGTTTTTCCAGCGTGACTGCGCCCAGTCCGAAGCGCATTACAACCTGCGGCCGGACGGTTCGGTGGGTGTGCTCAATCGTTGCGTGACCCTGGACGGCGAGTGGCAGGAAGCCAGTGGTACCGCCACGGCGCAATTGCCGGGCAAAACCGACAAGCTCTGGGTGGAGTTCGACAACTGGTTCTCGAAAGTGCTGCCCGGCGTCGCTAAAGGTGAATACTGGGTGCTCTATATCGGCGACGACTACCAGACCGCACTGGTCGGCAACCCGGATCGCAAGTACTTGTGGATACTGTCGCGCACGCCAAACGTTCCGGCCTGGCAGCGCGAGAGCTTGCTGGCCAAGGCGCGGCAGCAGGGGTATGACACCACCCGTTTGATCTGGCGGGTGTCGGATACCGATATCGCTGTACATAAGCCTTGATGGCCTGATCGCGGGGCAAGCCCGCTCCCACCGCATCGGTAGGAGCGGGCTTGCCCCGCGACGCTCAAATACCCGCTCCTGTAACAATTATCGGAAGCGCCCTACATATCTCTTGGTGCCTGCCCGCTAGGCCTCGCTCTCTGACCACAGGGAGTAATGCGCATGGCGAGCTACGGTTACATGACCATCACCGGTAAGACGCAAGGTCTTATCTCTGCAGGCTGTTCAGCTCAGGATGAGATAACTAGGTGACGCTATTTCTTTATCTGGCCTTTCTTGTTTTTGGAATTTGGCTAGGCCGATTTTTTAAGGGCTTTTTTACTGGTCCCGATCTAGGCTATTCAGGAGCAGTTTTTGTATTTTATTAAATTGTCTTTTGGGGGCGGTTCATCTGGGGATCGTAACGCACGAAAGATTGCTGTTTTTTGGTGATATATCCAGCTGGGTTGATGAATATCCACTTGTTGGTTTTCCAGCGCTAATTGGTGTAGTTGCGCATGCGACTTTCATCCCTAAAAAGACTGAGCGCTTCCAGGATGGTTGAAATCAGTTGGGAGGTGGTTGATTGTACGATCCGCTTATGCCGTACGTGTGCCTTGGGCACACAAGAAAAGTACTGCACCATCGAGCTTGAAGGCTTTAGTGTGTCGGTGTATACAAGAGGGGCTGGATAACTGAAGCTTCTGTTGTACTTGATTTTGCTCATTGCCGGGCTTTGTCTTGGTCGTCACTTCAAGAGAGCTTTCACAGGTCCGGATTTGGGTTTTACGGGTATTTTCTTTTGTTTTTTGTTTAATGGATTTTTTATCGCGCTGCATTTGGATGTTGTCACATATGAAAAGATATTTTTCGTTGGTGACGTATCCAACAGTGTCGATGAATATCCACTTGTTCTTTGGTTGGTGATAATTGCTGCAGTTGCTCAAGCGACACTTATCCCAAAAAAGACTGAGCGCTTGCAGGGTGATTGAATCTATTGAACTTATCAGCCTCTTTTGTCAGAAGCTTAATTGAATGAAAAGCAAAGTACGACCCTAATGCCTTGCCCTTTGCCGAGAGCAAGGCATTTCTTGTGCCTCAGCTCAATACTGTCTTCAGAACGCCGGCAAACGCCTGCGCACTTTCTTCTTCTTGGGCATGCCGCCCGTGGCGCACCACCCACTGGCCATTGACCATCACATCCCGCACCTGACGATCGCTTCCGGCGAACAACCAGCGATTGAGAATGCCATCCTCGCTTGCAGTCGCCAGATACGGATCGGCGCCATCAAGCACCAGCCAGTCCGCCCGTTTGCCCACGGCCAGTTCACCAATCGGCTGTCCCAGCGCCTGCGCGCCGCCACTTAACGCGGCGTCATACAAGGTCCGTCCAACCATCGGCTGATCGCCGCGATACAGACGATTGCGGCGCTGGTCACGTAGGCGCTGGCCATACTCCAGCCAGCGTAGTTCTTCGACCACGCTCAGCGATACATGACTATCGGAACCGATTCCCAGGCGTCCGCCCTGGGCCAGGTAGTCCACTGCCGGGAAGATGCCGTCGCCAAGGTTCGCTTCGGTGGTCAGGCACAGGCCGGCGACGGCGCCGCTGCGGGCCATCAGCTCGACTTCGTCGGGTTCGGCGTGGGTGGCGTGGACCAGGCACCAGCGCTGATCAACCTCGGTGTTCTCGTACAGCCATTGCAGCGGCCGACGCCCACTCCAGGCCAGGCAGTCGTCGACTTCCTTCTGTTGCTCGGCGATGTGGATATGCACTGGGCAGGCCTTGTCGCTGGCCTCCAGCACCTGGGCAATCTGCTCTGGGGTTACCGCGCGCAGGGAGTGGAAGCACAGGCCCAGCGCCTGGGCAGGCTGCTTCGCCAGGTGCGGCGCCAGCCGCGCTTGCAGGTTCAGGTACTGTTCGGTGCTGTTGATAAAGCGTCGCTGCCCGTCGTTTGGTGCCTGCCCGCCAAAGCCGGAGTGGCTGTACAGCACCGGCAGCAAGGTCAGGCCGATGCCGCTGGCGCTGGCCGCCTGGCTGATACGCAGCGACAACTCGGCCGGGTCGGCATAGGCCTGGCCATGGCTGTCATGGTGCACGTAGTGAAACTCGGCAACGGAGGTGTAGCCGGCCTTGAGCATCTCGATGTACAGCTGGCGGGCGATGACCTGCAATTGCTCGGGGCTGATCTTGCCGACCAGGCGGTACATCAGTTCGCGCCAGGTCCAGAAGCTGTCGTTAGGGTTGCCCGCGACTTCTGCCAACCCGGCCATCGCCCGCTGGAAGGCATGCGAGTGGAGGTTGGGCATGCCCGGCAGCAACGGACCAGCCAGCCGTTCGGCGCCTTCTGCCTGGGCGTCAGGCTGGATACGGCTGAGCAAACCATCGGCACCGACCTCGATTCGGACGTTTTCGGCCCAGCCCGTAGGCAGCAGAGCGCGCTCGGCAAAGAAGACGGACATCGGTGCAACACCTCATTGTGATTATTTGTATATACATATACAGACGTTTGCCTGCTGGGTAAACTCCGGCAAGCTACGTTCATTCAACCGAACAAGGATATTTCCGTGCCGACACCTCCTGTCTCCGCGCTGGTTGCCCAGATGGGCGAGGGGCCGGCGCCACTGTATGCCCGGGTCAAGCAGATGATTGCCCAGCAGATCCAGAACGGTAGCTGGCCGCCGCATCACCGCGTGCCGTCGGAAAGTGAGCTGGTCAGTGAATTGGGCTTCAGCCGCATGACCATCAACCGCGCCTTGCGTGAACTCACCGCCGAAGGGCTGCTGGTGCGTATGCAAGGCGTTGGTACCTTTGTGGCCGAGCCCAAGACCCGCTCAGCGCTGTTTGAAGTCAACAACATCGCCGACGAAATCGCCGCCCGTGGCCATCAGCACACCTGCAAGGTGATCACCCTGGCCGAGGAAGCGGCGGGCTCCGAGCGCGCCCTGGCCCTGGACATGCGAGAGGGCCAGCGGGTGTTTCACTCGCTGATCGTGCACTACGAGAACGGTATTGCCGTGCAGATCGAAGACCGCTTCGTCAACGCACAGATCGCCCCGGATTACCTCAAGCAGGACTTCACCCGGCAGACGCCCTACGCGTACCTGTCGCAGGTCGCACCGCTGACCGAGGGTGAGCACGTGGTCGAAGCGATCCTCGCCGAGCCGGAGGAGTGCCGTTTGTTGCAGATCGAACCGAGCGAGCCGTGCTTGCTGATTCGCCGTCGTACCTGGTCGGGGCGTCAGCCGGTGACTGCCGCTCGTCTGATTCACCCCGGTTCCCGTCACCGTCTGGAAGGACGCTTCAGTAAATGAGCCAGTTGCAGGTTTTACGCGCCAAAGATTACCCCCGCATGCCGTGGAAAAACGGTGGCGGCAGTACCGAAGAGATTGCCCGCGACGCAGGCGAAGGCCTGGAAGGCTTCGGCTGGCGGCTGTCGATTGCCGATATCGCCGAATCGGGTGGCTTTTCCAGTTTTGCCGGGTATCAGCGCATCATCACCGTGCTCGAAGGTGAGGGCATGCGTTTGCACGTCGATGGCCAGGCCACCCGGCCGCTGCAGCCGTTCGATGCGTTTGCCTTCGGTGGCGAAAGCCAGGTCAGCTGTACCTTGCTCGGCGGTTCGATCCGCGACTTCAACCTGATCTATTCGCCCGAGCGTTACCGCGCCCGTTTGCAGTGGCTCGATGGCAGCCAGCGGGTATTCAGTTCTGCTTCGACGCTGTTGTTGTTTGCTGCTGCGGCCCATGTGGAGGTGGCACTGAACGGTGAACAGCCGCTGCAGCTTGGTCGTTACGACTGCTTGCAGCTTGAAGCCAACGCCACCTTGCAAACCTTGAACGTGCAAGGCCGTTGCTGCCTGATCGAACTCATCGCTCAGTGAAATAGTTATGCCTCGGCCGAGCAAATCGGCTGAGGCTGACCCGAGGTGGTGCAACGCCACTGGTCGGTTTTGCTGCACGGCTTATCCCTTGAGAAATTTTTTTCATCGCCATTCCCGCGCGTTGCGGCGCTCTGCTGCCTGCGTTCCAGCCGGTTCCAGGGGGATGGCGGTGAGTTGGTTTTTCAATTGCCTATGCTTGTACATACAAGTAAATATGTGTTTGTATAAGCATCATCACACACCCAATGCCTGGGTTGGTTTGAACTGATCGCTTAGGAGCCGTTTCCGTGACCGACAATAAATCCAATAAATTCCGTGACGTTGAAATCCGCGCTGCACGTGGCAACACGCTCACCGCCAAGAGCTGGCTGACTGAAGCGCCGCTGCGCATGCTGATGAACAACCTCGATCCGGAAGTGGCCGAAAACCCGAAAGAGCTGGTGGTTTACGGTGGTATTGGCCGTGCCGCGCGTAACTGGGAGTGCTACGACAAGATCGTCGAGAGCCTGACCAACCTTAACGAAGACGAGACCCTGCTGGTGCAATCGGGCAAGCCGGTCGGCGTGTTCAAGACCCACGCCAACGCGCCGCGTGTGCTGATCGCCAACTCCAACCTGGTACCGCACTGGGCCAACTGGGAACACTTCAACGAACTGGATGCCAAGGGCCTGGCCATGTACGGCCAGATGACCGCTGGCAGCTGGATCTACATCGGCAGCCAGGGCATCGTTCAAGGCACTTACGAAACCTTCGTAGAAGCTGGCCGCCAGCATTACAACGGCAGCCTCAAGGGCAAGTGGGTGCTGACCGCTGGCCTCGGTGGCATGGGCGGCGCCCAGCCGCTGGCCGCAACCCTGGCCGGTGCCTGCTCGCTGAACATCGAGTGCCAGCAGAGCCGTATCGACTTCCGCCTGAGCAGCCGTTATGTCGACGAACAGGCCAAGGATCTGGATGACGCCCTGGCCCGCATCGCCAAATACACCGCCGAAGGCAAAGCCATCTCCGTCGCCCTGCTGGGTAACGCTGCAGAAGTGCTGCCTGAGCTGATCAAGCGCGGTGTGCGTCCGGACATGGTCACCGACCAGACCAGCGCCCACGACCCACTCAATGGTTACCTGCCCGCCGGCTGGACCTGGGAGCAGTATCGCGACCGCGCCCAGACCGAACCTGCTGCCGTGGTCAAAGCCGCCAAGCAATCCATGGCCGTGCACGTTCAAGCCATGCTCGAATTCCAGAAGCAAGGCGTGCCGACCTTCGACTATGGCAACAACATCCGTCAGATGGCCAAGGAGGAGGGTGTAAGCAATGCCTTCGACTTCCCAGGCTTCGTCCCAGCGTACATCCGTCCGCTGTTCTGCCGCGGTATTGGTCCGTTCCGCTGGGCGGCGCTGTCGGGTAATGCCGAAGACATCTACAAGACCGACGCCAAGGTCAAGGAACTGATCCCGGACGACGCGCACCTGCACAACTGGCTGGACATGGCCCGCGAGCGCATCAGTTTCCAGGGCCTGCCAGCGCGTATCTGCTGGGTAGGCCTGGGCCTGCGTGCCAAGCTCGGCCTGGCATTCAACGAAATGGTACGCAGCGGCGAGCTGTCGGCACCGATCGTGATTGGCCGCGACCACCTCGACTCCGGCTCGGTATCGAGCCCTAACCGTGAAACCGAATCCATGCGTGATGGCTCCGACGCCGTCTCCGACTGGCCGCTGCTCAACGCCTTGCTCAACACCGCCAGCGGCGCCACCTGGGTCTCGCTGCACCACGGTGGTGGCGTGGGCATGGGCTTCTCCCAGCACTCGGGCATGGTCATCGTCTGCGACGGTACCGACGAGGCGGCTGCACGTATCGCTCGCGTCCTGACCAACGACCCGGCCACCGGTGTTATGCGTCACGCCGATGCCGGTTACCAGATCGCCATCGACTGTGCCAAGGAACAAGGTTTGAACCTGCCGATGATCACAGGCTGATCTGCGCCAAATGGTTGATACTGATAACTATGCAGGCCATAGCGCCTCACGAGTACGGAGCATTAACGTGACTGAATTGACCCTGAAGCCTGGCACCTTGACCCTGGCTCAGCTGCGTGCGATCTACCAGCAGCCAGTAACCCTCAAGCTGGATGCCAGCGCCGATCAGCAGATCGATGACAGCGTGGCCTGTGTCGAGCAAATTCTTGCGGAAAACCGCACCGCCTACGGCATCAACACCGGTTTCGGTCTGCTGGCATCGACCCGCATCGCCAGCCACGACCTGGAAAACCTGCAGCGTTCGCTGGTGCTGTCGCACGCCGCTGGCGTGGGACAGCCGCTCGACGATGCCCTGGTGCGCCTGATCATGGTGCTCAAGATCAACAGCCTCAGCCGTGGTTTCTCCGGTATTCGCCGCAAAGTCATCGACGCGCTGATCACCCTGGTCAATGCCGAGGTTTACCCGCACATTCCGCTGAAAGGCTCGGTGGGCGCGTCCGGCGACCTGGCACCGCTGGCGCACATGTCGCTGGTGTTGCTGGGTGAAGGCAAGGCACGCCACAACGGCCAGTGGCTGCCTGCCACCGAAGCCCTGGCGGTCGCTGGCCTTGAGCCGCTGACCCTGGCGGCCAAGGAAGGGCTGGCGCTGCTCAACGGCACCCAGGCCTCGACTGCTTATGCGTTGCGCGGCCTGTTCGAAGGTGAGGACCTGTTCGCAGCAGCCACTTCGATTGGTGCTCTGACGGTTGAAGCGGTGCTTGGCTCGCGCTCGCCGTTCGATGCCCGTATCCACGCCGCCCGTGGTCAGCGTGGTCAGATCGACGCCGCGGCCTGCTATCGCGACTTGCTCGGCGACGGCAGCGAGGTGTCCGCCTCGCACCAGAACTGCGGCAAGGTTCAAGACCCGTACTCGCTGCGCTGCCAGCCGCAAGTCATGGGCGCCTGCCTGACGCAACTGCGCCAGGCTGCCGAAGTGCTGGGGATCGAGGCCAACGCGGTGTCCGACAACCCGCTGGTGTTCGCCAACGAAGGTGATGTGATTTCCGGGGGTAACTTCCATGCTGAGCCAGTAGCCATGGCCGCCGACAACATCGCCCTGGCCATTGCCGAAATCGGCTCGCTCAGCGAACGCCGCATCTCGCTGATGATGGACAAGCACATGTCCCAGCTGCCGCCGTTCCTGGTGGCCAATGGTGGGGTCAACTCCGGCTTCATGATTGCCCAGGTGACCGCTGCGGCACTGGCCAGTGAGAACAAGGCACTGGCCCACCCGCACAGCGTCGACAGCCTGCCGACTTCGGCCAACCAGGAAGACCATGTGTCGATGGCGCCGGCTGCTGGTAAGCGTCTGTGGGAAATGGCTGAGAACACCCGTGGCGTAGTTGCTGTGGAATGGTTGGCGGCGGCTCAGGGGTTGGACCTGCGTGAAGGTCTGAAAACCTCGGTGAAGCTTGAGCAGGCGCGCCAGACGCTGCGTGGCAAAGTGGCGTTCTACGAGAAAGACCGTTTCTTTGCCCCTGACATCGAGGCGGCAATCGCCTTGCTGGCTGAAGGCACACTGACCGGTCTGCTGCCGGCCAAGGTGCTGCCTAGCCTGTAATTCAGCCTATCGCGGGGCAAGCCCGCTCCCACAGATTGTCTGCAGTGGGAGCGGGCTTGCCCCGCGATCATTCCCCTCACGACCAGAACAACAATAAGGACGTGACATGCAACAAGCAGAAGGGCTCAAACGTGGCCTGACGGCCCGTCATATTCGTTTTATGGCGCTCGGCTCGGCGATCGGTACCGGGCTGTTTTATGGTTCTGCCTCGGCCATTCAGATGGCTGGTCCGGCAGTCTTGCTGGCCTACCTGATCGGTGGCGCCGCCGTCTTCATGGTGATGCGCGCACTGGGCGAAATGGCTGTGCACAATCCCGTCTCCGGCTCATTTGGCAGCTATGCCAGCACCTACCTGGGGCCGATGTCCGGGTTCATCCTCGGCTGGACCTATGCCTTTGAGATGATCATCGTCTGCCTCGCTGACGTCACGGCATTCGGCATCTACATGGGCTTCTGGTTTCCGGAAGTCGCACGCTGGATCTGGGTGTTGGGCATCGTCTTCGTGATTGGCGGCCTGAATCTGTGCAACGTCAAAGTGTTCGGCGAAATGGAGTTCTGGCTGTCGCTGCTCAAGGTCGGCGCCATCGTCGCGATGATCCTCGCCGGTTTCGGCATCATGATCTTTGGCCTGAACAACGCCAGTGCTGAAAACGCGGTAGGTGTCAGCAACCTGTTCGCCCATGGCGGCTTCATGCCCAACGGTATTGCGGGCCTGATCGCCTCGTTTGCCGTGGTGATGTTCGCCTTTGGCGGCATCGAGATCATTGGCATCACCGCCGGTGAAGCCAAAGACCCGCAACGTGTACTGCCCAAAGCGATCAACGCAGTACCGATGCGTATTCTGTTGTTCTACGTGCTCACCCTGTTCGTGCTGATGTGCCTGTACCCATGGCCGCAGATTGGTAGCCAGGGCAGCCCGTTCGTACAGATTTTCAACAACCTGGGCATTGGCTCGGCGGCAACGGTGTTGAACATCGTGGTGATCTCGGCGGCGGTGTCGGCGATCAACAGCGATATCTTCGGTGCCGGGCGAATGATGTACGGCCTGGCCCAGCAAGGGCATGCACCAAAAGGTTTCGCCAAGATCTCGCGCCACGGTGTGCCGTGGATGACCGTACTGGTCATGGGCGCGGCGTTGCTCGGTGGCGTGGTGCTCAATTACCTGATTCCGGAAAACGTGTTCCTGCTGATCGCTTCGATCGCCACCTTCGCGACGGTCTGGGTCTGGCTGATGATCCTGCTCACCCAGGTTGCCATGCGCCGCAGCATGACGCCTGAGCAAGTTGCCGAACTCAAGTTCCCGGTACCGTTCTGGCCGTACGGGCCGGCGGCGGCGATTGCCTTCATGCTGTTTGTGTTCGGCGTGCTCGGTTATTTTCCGGATACTCAGGCGGCGCTGCTGGTTGGCCTGGTCTGGGTGCTGTTCCTGGTTGCGTCCTACCTGCTGTGGTGCAAGCCGCGGGCAGCGAAGAATGCAGCATTGGTGGCCCAGGATCCGTCTCAACTTCAACGCTAAAAACGGAGCGATTGCATGAAAACCCTCTGGCAGCACTGCCATGTGGCGAGCATGGCCCAAGGCACTTACTCGATCATCGAGGATGCGGCGATTGTCACCCGTGGCGGTCACATCGAATGGATCGGACCGCGCGCGTCGCTGCCGACCCTGAACGCTGACAGAACCGTGGACCTGGGCGGCGCCTGGGTCACGCCGGGGCTGATTGATTGTCACACCCACGCGGTCTTCGGTGGCAATCGTAGCGGCGAATTCGAGCAGCGCTTGCAGGGGGTCAGCTATGCCGAAATCGCCGCACAAGGCGGTGGTATTGCCAGCACCGTACGTGCCACCCGTGCGGCGAGCGAAGATGAGCTGTTGGCCAGCGCTCGCCAGCGGGTGCAGGCATTGATGCGCGATGGCGTGACCACCGTGGAGATCAAGTCTGGCTATGGCCTGGATCTGGCCAACGAGCGCAAGATGCTCAAGGTGATTCGTCGTCTGGGTGAGGAGTTGCCGCTGACCGTACGCAGCACCTGCCTGGCGGCCCATGCCTTGCCGCCGGAATACAAGGATCGGGCGGACGATTACATCAGCCACATCTGCGATGACATGCTCCCGGCCCTGGCCGCTGAGGGGCTGGTCGATGCGGTGGATGCCTTCTGTGAATACCTGGCCTTTTCTCCGGCACAGGTCGAGCGCGTGTTCATCAAGGCTCAGCAACTGCAGCTTGCGGTGAAGTTGCATGCCGAACAGCTGTCGTCGCTGCACGGATCGAGCTTGGCGGCGCGCTATCAGGCGCTGTCGGCGGATCACCTGGAGTTCATGACCGAAGACGATGCCATCGCCATGGCCAAATCCGGTACTGTCGCGGTCTTGCTGCCAGGCGCTTTCTATTTCCTGCGCGAAACCCAACTGCCGCCGATGGATGCCTTGCGCAAGCATGGGGTGAAGATTGCGATTGCCAGCGACTTGAACCCGGGCACCTCGCCGGCCCTGTCGCTGCGCTTGATGATGAACATGGCCTGTACCCTGTTCCGCATGACGCCGGAAGAAGCCCTGGCCGGCGTCACCACGCATGCGGCAACGGCGTTGGGGCTGGGCCACAGCCATGGTTCGCTGGAGGTCGGCAAGGTCGCCGACTTTGTCGCCTGGCAGATCGAGCGTCCGGCAGACCTGTGCTACTGGCTGGGCGGTGACCTGCCCAAGCGGGTGGTGCGCCTGGGCCGTGAAATTTTCAATTGAAGGAGGGCCTATGGACAAGGTACTGAGCTTTCACCAAGGCAGCCTGCCGCTGCTGATCAGCATGCCGCACGCCGGCCTGCGCCTGACGCCGGTGGTCAAGGCCGGATTGGTAGCGCAAGCGCAAAGCCTGCCCGATACCGACTGGCATATTCCGCAGTTGTACGACTTTGCCCGTGAGCTGGGTGCCAGTGTGGTAGCGGCTGAATACTCGCGCTTTGTGATCGACCTGAACCGCCCGGACGACGATAAACCACTGTACGCCGGGGCTACTACAGGCCTGTATCCAGCCACACTGTTTGAAGGCGAGCCGCTGTTCCAGGCGGGCAAGGAGCCTTCGCCGGAAGAGCGTGCCGAGTACCTGGACAACATCTGGCGTCCTTACCACGAGACGATCGGCAAAGAGCTGGCGCGCCTGCGCGAGCAGTTCGGCTATGCGCTGCTGTGGGATGCGCACTCGATCCGCTCGCACATCCCGCACCTGTTCGAAGGCAAACTGCCCGACTTCAACCTTGGCACCTTCAATGGCGCCAGTTGTGATCCTCAGCTTGCCGAACGACTGCAAGACGTCTGCGCCACAGCCAAGCAGTACAGTCACGTACTCAATGGCCGCTTCAAAGGCGGCCACATCACCCGCCATTACGGCGACCCGGCCAACAATATCCATGCCGTGCAGCTGGAGTTGGCGCAGAGCACCTATATGGAAGAGGTCGAGCCGTTCAAGTATCGCGAAGACCTGGCGCAACCGACCCAGGTGGTGTTGCGTAAATTGCTGGAGACAGTGCTGGCCTGGGGACGGGAGCGTTACCAGGCCTGATCTTGGGAGGGAGCCAACGCCCCGACCTCAATCGATTCGTCTGTACTGACACCTGTGGGAACCGGCAAAGCGAGCAATAACGTCCCTGTGCGCAACACAGGGACATGCTCAAAGCGCAATTCAGGTTTATGATGCCCAACGGCAGAATAATTCCCACACGGAGTGCGTAATGCAGACCTTGTACCCGCAG
The DNA here is from genome assembly GCF_056322725.1 of Pseudomonas sp. NUPR-002. Taxonomy (NCBI): domain Bacteria; kingdom Pseudomonadati; phylum Pseudomonadota; class Gammaproteobacteria; order Pseudomonadales; family Pseudomonadaceae; genus Pseudomonas; species Pseudomonas sp. NUPR-002. Next base: position 5,868,004 of record NZ_CM150476.1, on the reverse strand, counting down.
ATCAAACCTTACGCACGGCACGATCTGGCCGTGGAAGCACCGCATGTGCTGTATGTCGACGAGAGCGGTTCGCCGGAGGGTCTGCCGGTACTGTTCATCCATGGCGGCCCGGGTGCTGGCTGTGATGCCCAGAGCCGTTGCTACTTCGATCCCAACCTGTACCGGATCGTCACCTTCGATCAGCGTGGGTGCGGGCGCTCCACTCCCCATGCCAGCCTGGAAAACAACACCACCTGGCACCTGGTCGAAGACATGGAGCGCATCCGCAAGCACCTGGGTATCGAAAAGTGGGTGCTGTTCGGCGGCTCCTGGGGTTCGACCCTGGCCCTGGCCTATGCCCAGACGCACCCCGAGCGCGTTCACGGCCTGATTCTGCGCGGTATCTTCCTGTGCCGCCCGCAAGAAATCGAATGGTTCTACCAGGCTGGCGCCAGCCGCTTGTTCCCGGACTATTGGCAGGACTATATCGCGCCGATTCCGGCCGAAGAGCGCGGCGACCTGGTCAAAGCCTTCCACAAGCGCCTGACCGGCAACGACCAGATTGCCCAGATGCATGCAGCCAAGGCCTGGTCCACCTGGGAAGGCCGCACTGCAACGCTGCGCCCTAACCCGTTGGTGGTCGATCGGTTCTCTGAACCACAGCGGGCACTGTCGATCGCCCGTATCGAATGCCACTACTTCACCAATAATGCGTTCTTTGAACCAGACCAACTGATCCGTGACATGCCCAAGATCGCTCATTTGCCAGCCGTCATCGTGCATGGCCGCTACGACGTGATCTGCCCGCTGGACAACGCCTGGGCGCTGCACCAGGCCTGGCCGAACAGCGAATTGAAGGTGATTCGCGACGCTGGTCACGCTGCCTCCGAGCCGGGGATTACCGATGCGTTGGTGCGTGCTGCCGACCAGATGGCCCGGCGTTTGCTCGATCTGCCTCTGGAAGAAGCATGAAGGGGCTGCTGCAGCGCGTACGTGGTGCGCGGGTCGATGTCGAAGGCAAAACCGTAGGGGCGATTGACCAGGGTTTGTTGGTGTTGGTCGCCGTCGAGCCGGGCGACACCCAGGCGCACGCCGATAAATTGCTGCATAAGCTGCTTAACTATCGGGTGTTCAGCGACCCGCAGGGCAAGATGAACCTGTCGCTCAAGGATATCGACGGCGGGTTGCTGCTGGTTTCGCAGTTCACCCTGGCCGCAGATACCCAAAGTGGTCTGCGTCCAAGCTTTTCCACCGCGGCGCCTCCGGCGCTCGGTGCCGAACTGTTTGACTATTTATTGGCCCGGGCACAGGCGCAGCATGGCACGGTAGCCAGCGGTCTGTTCGGGGCTGACATGCAGGTGCATTTGGTCAATGATGGCCCGGTAACATTTATGTTACAAATCTGATGGCAAAAAACCCCTGTTTGCACGAAAACAAGGGGGTTTGTAGCATAAATAGTTTGCTTGGCCTGATGCGTTGTAACGCAGCCTGCTGGATAATCGCGCGCTTTAAGGACCTGCGTTCGTAGGTTCGTTTTACTCTGACTTGAGACTGTCCGGAACCGTTTGGGGAATCATTGCGCCCTTTCGGAGTCCGAACAGTGCTCGCCAACCTGGCATTTGTAGCTGGCCGTTGGTTTATTGATCTGTTTTCGGCGAGGGTTGCTCGTGATTGTAAGTCCCTGTAATGCACCAATAACCTCTGGCAATCGGCTGCGTAAAGCCTTGTTGGCAGGCGCAACACTGGTAGGCCTGCTCAGCGCTGGCCAGCTCTGGGCGTTCAACCTTGACGATGTTGCGGCCAAGGCGAAGGATCTTGCCGGGCAAAAGTACGAGGCGCCGAAAAGCAATTTGCCAGCCGTGTTCCGTGACATGAAGTACGGCGACTACCAGCAGATCCGCTTCCGCTCGGAAAAAGCCGAGTGGGCCAACGACAAGACGCCGTTCAAGCTGTCCTTCTATCACCAGGGCATGCATTTCGACACGCCGGTGAAAATCAACGAAGTGACCGCGACCAAGGTCGAGGAAATCAAGTACGACCCGAGCCGTTTCGATTTCGGCAACGTGCAGTTCGATGCCAAGGCCACCGAAAACCTCGGCTACGCCGGTTTCCGCGTGCTGTACCCGATCAACAAGGCCGACAAGCAGGATGAAATCATGACCCTGCTGGGGGCCAGCTATTTCCGCGTCGTCGGCAAGGGCCATGTCTACGGTCTGTCCGCCCGTGGCCTGGCGATCGACACCGCGCTGCCGTCGGGTGAAGAGTTCCCACGCTTCACCGAGTTCTGGATCGAGAAGCCAAAGCCTACCGACAAGCACCTGGTGATCTATGCGCTGCTCGACTCGCCGCGCTCCACCGGCGCCTACAAGCTGACCCTGCGTCCGGGCAGCGACACCATTGTCGACGTCAAGTCCAAGGTGTTCCTGCGTGACCACGTCAGCCGCCTGGGCATCGCCCCGCTGACCAGCATGTTCCTGTTCGGTGGCAACCAGCCGTCGAAGGTGCCGAACTACCGTCCGGCCCTGCACGACTCCGAAGGCCTGTCGATCCATGCCGGCAATGGCGAATGGCTGTGGCGTCCGCTGAACAACCCGAAACACCTGGCCGTGAGCAACTTCAGCGTTGAAAACCCACGTGGTTTCGGCCTGCTGCAGCGTCAGCGCGAGTTCAGCCAGTTCGAAGACCTCGATGACAACTACCAGAAGCGCCCAAGTGCCTGGATCGAGCCGGTGGGTGACTGGGGCAAGGGTACCGTCGATCTGGTCGAGATTCCGACCGCCGATGAAACCAACGACAACATCGTTGCCTTCTGGAGCCCGGAAAAGCTGCCGGAGCCAGGTACGCCGTTCGAATACGCCTACCGTCTACACTGGACTATCGACGAGTCCGAGTTCCACTCGCCGAACCTGGGTTGGGTCAAGCAGACCCTGCGTTCGACCGGTGACGTCAAGCAGTCCAACCTGATTCGCCAGCCAGACGGCAGCATTGCCTTCCTGGTCGACTTTGAAGGCCCGGTGCTGGCTAAACTGCCGGAAGACACTGCTGTTCGTAGTCAGGTCAGCCTTGGTGACAACGCTGAACTGGTGGAAAATAACCTGCGCTACAACCCGGAAATCAAAGGCTGGCGCCTGACCTTGCGGATGAACGTCAAGGATCCGAGCAAGTCCGTTGAAATGCGTGCAGCGCTGCTGCGTGACGTTCCGGTCGAGCCTGCCAAGCCGGCTAAACAGGACAAGGCTGCGGCCAAGACCGCCAAAGCCGAGAAACCTGCCGAGCAACCTGCCGCCGATGCGGCGTCCACCACTGGGGCACCGGCCACCACCGAACAGGTGCTGACCGAGACCTGGAGCTATCAGTTGCCTGCCGATGAGTAACTCTCAAGCACGGCCAGAATCGCTTGGCGAATACCTGGCCCACTTACCACTGAGCGATGAGCAGCGGGCAGAACTTGCCAGCTGCACCTCGTTCAGCGAGCTGCATCAACGATTGTCGGCGCAGCCGGGCACCCGTGACGCCGAAGCCGTACAGGCTTCGGTGGGTGAGCGGCTGACGCTGACCTGCGCCCAGGACATGCACGACGCCGAGATGCTGGCCGTCGATGCCAGTGGCCGGGTGTGCCTGAAAGCGACGCCGCCAATCCGCCGCACACGGGTGATTCCCGAGCCGTGGCGCACCAATATTCTGATCCGCGCCTGGCGCCGCCTGACCGGGCGCACCAACGCGCCGCCCCCGCCCAAGCGCGAGCTGCCAAAGGCGCGCTGGCGCTGGGTCGGCTCGATGCGCCGCTACATTCTGCTGGCGCTGATGCTCGGGCAGACCATCGTTGCCGGTTGGTACATGAAAGGCATCTTGCCGTACCAGGGCTGGTCGTTTGTGGACCTTGATGAAGTCATGCACCAGTCGCTGATGCAGACCATCACCCAGGTCTGGCCGTATGCGCTGCAGACCAGCATCCTGATTCTGTTCGGCATCCTGTTCTGCTGGGTGTCAGCCGGGTTCTGGACGGCGTTGATGGGCTTTCTTGAGCTGTTGACCGGGCGCGACAAGTACCGCATTTCCGGCAGCAGCGCCGGTAACGAGCCGATCGAGGCCGGTGCGCGTACCGCCATCGTCATGCCGATCTGCAACGAAGACGTCCCACGGGTGTTTGCCGGCTTGCGCGCGACGTTCGAGTCGGTTGCCGCCACCGGTGACCTGGACCGCTTCGATTTCTTTGTCCTCAGTGACACCAACGACACCGATATTGCCGTGGCCGAACAACAGGCGTGGCTGGAAGTCTGCCGTGAAGCCAAAGGCTTCGGGCGGATCTTCTACCGTCGCCGTCGTCGCCGGGTGAAACGCAAAAGCGGCAACCTCGACGACTTCTGCCGTCGCTGGGGTGGCGACTACCGTTACATGGTGGTCCTCGACGCGGACAGCGTGATGAGTGGCGAATGCCTGACCAGCCTGGTGCGCTTGATGGAAGCCAACCCGGATGCCGGGATCATCCAGACCGCGCCGAAAGCCTCGGGCATGGATACCCTGTATGCGCGCATGCAGCAGTTCGCAACGCGCGTCTACGGCCCACTGTTCACCGCTGGCCTGCACTTCTGGCAGCTGGGTGAGTCGCATTACTGGGGGCACAACGCGATCATCCGCATGAAGCCGTTCATCGAGCACTGCGCCCTGGCGCCGTTGCCGGGCAAGGGTGCGTTCGCCGGTGCGATCCTCTCCCACGACTTCGTCGAAGCTGCGCTGATGCGCCGTGCCGGCTGGGGCGTGTGGATTGCCTACGACTTGCCGGGCAGCTACGAAGAGCTGCCGCCCAACCTGCTCGATGAGCTCAAGCGCGACCGGCGCTGGTGCCACGGCAACCTGATGAACTTCCGCCTGTTCCTGGTCAAGGGCATGCACCCGGTGCACCGTGCGGTGTTCCTCACCGGCGTGATGTCGTACCTGTCGGCACCGCTATGGTTCTTCTTCCTGGTGCTGTCGACGGCGTTGCTGGCGACCAACACCCTGATGGAGCCGCAGTACTTCCTTGAGCCGCGTCAGCTCTACCCGTTGTGGCCACAGTGGCATCCGGAGAAGGCCATTGCGCTGTTCTCCACCACCATTGTCTTGTTGTTCCTGCCCAAACTGCTCAGCGTCATCCTGATCTGGGCCAAGGGTGCGAAAGAGTTCGGTGGGCGCTTCAAAGTCACCCTGTCGATGCTGCTGGAGATGCTGTTCTCCATGCTGCTGGCGCCGGTGCGGATGATTTTCCACACCCGTTTCGTTCTGGCCGCGTTCCTCGGCTGGGCGGCGACCTGGAACTCGCCGCAACGTGACGATGACTCCACGCCGTGGAGCGAGGCGGTGCGCCGTCATGGCCCGCAAACCTTGCTGGGTGTGGCCTGGGCTCTGCTGGTGGCGTGGTTGAACCCGAGCTTCCTGTGGTGGCTGGTGCCGATTGTCGGTTCGCTGATGCTGTCGATCCCGGTGTCGGTGATCTCCAGCCGCGTGCACCTGGGCCTGCGTGCCAAGGATGAAAGCCTGTTCCTGATCCCTGAGGAATACGCGACGCCACGCGAGCTACTGGCAACCGATGAGTACACCCACGAGAACCGCTGGCACGCCATGCACGACGGTTTTGCCCGGGCGGTGGTCGATCCGCAGCAAAACGCCCTGGCCTGTGCCCTGGCCACGGCGCGTCACGGTGTCGCGGCGCCGATCGAGGCGTTGCGTGCCGAGCGTATCGGTAAGGCGCTGGAGGTCGGCCCAGGCAATCTGGACGGCAATACCCGTCTGGCCCTGCTCAGTGATCCGGTCGCCTTGGCGCGCCTGCACAACCGGGTCTGGGCTGAGAGCAACGAGGCCTGGCTGGACGTTTGGCGCAAGTCGATCGCCAACGATCCGCACTCGCCGTTGCTGCCTCTGCATCCGGAGCCTGAGGCGCAGCCTTCTTTGGCCAGCGCCTGATTGATCGCGGGGCAAGCTGAACTGGCCTAATGATCCTGGACACCTCAATCGGGCGCTATGATGGCGCCCAAACCTGAGGTGTTTGGATATGCGTAATTCTTACTCGAGTGACTTCAAGCTACAGGCGGCCAGCATGGTGCTGGACGAAGGCCAATCAGTTCCACAGGTCTGTGCCAGTTTAGGCATTGGCCCTACAGCGTTGCGTCGTTGGGTCGATCAACTGCGCCAGGAGCGTCAAGGCTTAACCCCTGTGGGTGCCAAGGCAATAACGGCAGACCAGCAGGAAATCCAACGGCTCAAAGCCCTGCTCAAGCAGAAAGACCGGGATATCGAAATCCTAAAAAAGGCCAGCGCTCTCCTGCTTTTGGACGCCAAAGATCACTCGCGTTGATCGATGAGCTGGGTGAGCAATACGGCGTTAATGAGTGTTGTCGGGTGCTTGGGGTCAGCCGCAGCAGTTTCTACTGCTGGCGCCAGCGTAAGGACCGGCGTTACCCCGGACGGGAAAAACTCAAGGCCCAGTTGATCAGACATCATCGTGAGTCGAGAGGGGCGGCAGGTTCGCGCACCTTGGCCAAGATGCTGCAAGCCAGTGGACACCCAGTCGGCCGCTTCAAGGCGCGCCGCCTGATGCAAGAAGCTGGGATCAGCAGCCGTCAACGCAGACGCCACAAATACAAATCTTCAGGCGTTGAAGCCCTGACCGCACCGCACGAGCTCAAACGGCAATTCGATGTGCGGGCGACAAATGAGGTCTGGTGCGGAGATGTAACGTACATCAAGGCTGGTAAGCGCTGGCTGTACTTCGCGGCTGTCTTGGACTTGTTTGCACGGCGGATTGTCGGCTGGTCGTTCTCGATGATCTCGGATGCTGAACTGACCTGCGCGGCCTTACGCATGGCAACCGAGCTGCGCGGACGCCCCAAGGGTGTGCTATTTCACTCTGACCAAGGCTGTCAGTACACCAGCCACAAGTTCAGAAATGAGCTGCGCGAGCATGGGCACCGGCAGAGCATGAGCCGTAAAGGCGAGTGCTGGGACAACGCCCCGATGGAGCGGTTTTTTGGAAGCCTGAAATCTGAGTGGGTACCCGAAGATGGCTACGACTCGGAGCATGAGGCCCGAATGGATGTGCAGCGCTTTATCACCCGCTACAACACCACTAGGCCTCACAGCTACAACGGATACCGGTCGCCGGTCGAGGCAGAGAAGCTGGCGGCGTAAACCTTAACGGGTGTCCAGGATTACTTGACCAGTTCAAGCCCGCTCCTACACCCTGTAGGAGCGGGCTTGCCCCGCGTTTTGTTTAAGCCCTTTTTCTGATACCCACAACGCTGTCCATGCGTTAGCATCCCTCCCGATATCTCGCACCCGTCTGTAGGACGGTTCGCGCCAAGAATAAAATTCGAGCTTTCTTGCTGGGGGATCTGGTGATGTTCAAGAAATATCTGTCGATGCTGCTGGTCGGCGTCACCGCACTGATGGCAGTCAATGCCGCACAGGCGGCCGGCGCTATTGATGAGGCGGTCAAGCGCGGTACCCTGCGTGCGGGCATGGACCCGACCTATATGCCGTTCCAGATGACCAACAAGCGCGGCGAAATCGTCGGCTTCGAAGTCGATATCCTCAAGGCCATGGCCAAGTCCATGGGCGTCAAGCTGGAGATGGTTTCCACCGCCTACGACGGCATCATTCCGGCCCTGATGACCGACAAGTTCGACATCATCAGCAGCGGCATGACCCTGACTCAAGAGCGCAACCTGAAGCTGAACTTCAGCGAACCCTTCATCGTGGTCGGTCAAACCCTGTTGATCCGCAAGGAACTGGCTGGCGAAATCAAGTCCTACAAAGACTTGAACAACGAGAAGTACCGCCTGACCTCCAAGCTCGGTACCACCGGTGAGATGGTCGCCAAGAAGCTGATCGGCAAAGCCAAGTACCACGGTTACGACAACGAGCAAGAAGCGGTGATGGACGTGGTCAACGGCAAGGCCGATGCCTTCGTTTACGACGCGCCGTACAACGTCGTTGCAGTCAACAAAGCCGGTGCGGGCAAGCTGCTGTTCCTCGACAAGCCGTTCACCTTCGAACCCCTGGCCTTTGGCCTGAAGAAAGGCGACTACGACAGCCTGAACTTCATCAACAATTTCCTGCACCAGATCAAGCACGACGGTACCTACGATCGCATCCACGACAAGTGGTTCAAGGACACCGCCTGGCTCAAGGACATGGAATAAGGCCGAGGCACCACGCCCGGTTTGAAACCCGACGCGCAGGCCAAGCCCTGCGCGTTCGCTTTTACGGAAGTACCCTGACGTGATCAAACACAAGAAAGCCCAGTGGCCCTGGCACGGGCTGACCGCATTGGTTCTGGTGGGCCTGGCGCTGAGCCTGTACTACGCGACCTCGACGATCTCCTATGAGTGGAGCTGGAATCGGGTGCCGCAGTATTTCGCCTACCAGGCCGAAGTGGCCCAGCGCGCAAGCGAGAATGGCACCATCGAGTCGATCACCAACAAAGGTGACATGGCCAGCGTTACGCTGCGCGACGAAAGTGGTGGCGAGCAAGTGTTCGACGTCGAATCGGCCAGCCTGTTGCTGTCGCGCGGTGACGACGTGGCTGAAGGCGACCTGATCGGTGTGACCCATCACTGGGCTGCAGGCCCGCTGGCCTGGGGCCTGTGGACCACGATCTGGATTTCTGTGGCCTCGGGCATTCTGGGCCTGGTGATCGGCTTGTTCGCCGGGTTGTGCCGGTTGTCCAACAACCCGACCCTGCGCGACCTGTCGACGGTGTATGTCGAGCTGGTGCGCGGTACGCCGCTGCTGGTTCAGATCTTTATCTTCTACTTTTTCATCGGTACGGTGCTCAACCTCTCCCGCGAGTTTGCCGGGGTGGCTGCGCTGGCCTTGTTCACCGGCGCGTATGTTGCCGAAATCGTCCGTGCTGGTGTGCAGTCGATCGCCAAAGGGCAGGGCGAAGCGGCCCGTTCGTTGGGTTTGAGCGCCGGTCAGTCGATGCGCCATGTGGTGCTGCCACAAGCCTTCAAACGCGTGCTGCCACCGCTGGCCGGGCAATTCATCAGCCTGGTCAAGGACACCTCGCTGGTGTCGGTGATTGCCATTACCGAACTGACCAAGAGCGGCCGCGAAGCGATCACCACCTCGTTCTCGACGTTCGAGATCTGGTTCTGCGTCGCCGGGCTGTACCTGTTGATCAACCTGCCGCTGTCGCAGATTGCTGGCCGGCTTGAGCGGAGGCTTGCGCAAAGTGATTGAAGTCCGTGATCTGGTAAAAGTCTTCGATACCCGGGGCCAAGTGGTGCGTGCTGTCGATCACGTCAGCACCAACGTGGCCAAGGGTGAAGTATTGGTGGTGCTAGGGCCTTCGGGCTCGGGCAAATCGACCTTCCTGCGTTGCCTTAACGGCCTGGAGTCGTTCGACGAAGGCACTGTGGCAATCGATGGTCTGCAACTGGCTGACCCGAAGACCGACGTCAACGCCTACCGCCGTGAAGTCGGCATGGTGTTTCAGCACTTCAACCTGTTCCCGCACATGACCGTGCTGGAGAACCTGTGCCTGGCGCAGAAAGTGGTGCGTAAACGCAGCAAGGTTGAGCGTGAGGCCAAGGCCCGTGCATTGCTGGAGAAAGTCGGTATTGGCCAGAAGGCCAATGAATACCCCTCGCGCCTGTCCGGTGGGCAGCAGCAGCGGGTCGCCATTGCCCGGGCGTTGGCGATGGACCCGAAAGTCATGTTGTTCGATGAGCCCACTTCGGCGCTCGACCCGGAAATGGTCGGGGAAGTACTCGACGTCATGAAAACCCTGGCCCTGGAAGGCATGACCATGGTTTGCGTGACCCACGAAATGGGCTTCGCCCGTGAAGTGGCGGACCGCGTGTTGTTCTTCGACCATGGCAAATTGCTGGAAGACTCGCCGCCTGAGGCGTTCTTCACCTCGCCCAAAGACCTGCGGGCCCAAGCCTTCCTGCGCCAGGTGCTGTAACCCGGTAGGAGCGGGCTTGCCCCGCGATTGCGGTATGCCTGACACACCGCAATCGCGGGGCAAGCCCGCTCCTACAGGGTTACAGGTTGAAGCGTCCTGCCAGTGTCTGCAGGTGACGGCCCAGCCGTGCCAGTTCAGCCGTGGACGCCGCCGTTTGTTCACTGGCTGTACTGGTCTGGTCCGACACTTCGCGTACGTTGATCACACTGCGGTTGATCTCTTCAGCAACGGCACTCTGCTCTTCGCTGGCCGTGGCAATCTGCTGGTTCATCCCCTGAATGTTCGACACCGTGTGGGTAATCTGCCCCAGCGCGTCGCCTGCCTTGCGGCTCAATTCGACACTGTCGCGGGTCAGGTTCTTGCTGTTGTCGAGCAGGCGGGTAACCTGATCGGTGCCTTCATGCAGGTTGCCGATCAACAATTCGATCTCTTCGGTTGATTGTTGGGTGCGTTGCGCCAACCCGCGGACTTCATCGGCGACTACGGCGAAGCCACGTCCCGCTTCCCCCGCCCGTGCGGCCTCGATGGCCGCGTTGAGTGCCAGCAGGTTGGTTTGCTCCGACACCGACTTGATCACATCCAGAATGCTGCCGATACGCTGGCTTTCACCGGCCAGTTGATGCATGGCGCTGATCGAGTGGTCCATCTGTTTGGCCAGCTCTTCAATCTGCTCCACTGCCTCGCTTACCACGCGGTCACCGAGTTGTGCCTGCTGGTCCGCCGCGGTCGCCGCTTGTGAGGCTTGTTCGGCACTACGCGCAACCTCATGAACGGTGGCGCTCATCTGGTTCATGGCCGTGGCAACCTGGTCGGTTTCATCTTTTTGCTGGGCGACCCTGACCTTGGTCTGTTCGCTGACCGCCGCCAGCTGCTCGACTGCCGCAGACAACTGGCTGATGCCCTGGTCGATACCGCCGAGCAATTCGCGCAGGCTCAGGGTCATGGCATACATGCTGTTCTGCAATTGGCCCATTTCGTCGCGTCGCTGGACCTTCTCGGCGTGCTGCAGGTCGCCCTTGGCAATCCGGGCGGCCAACGCCAGCGTGTGTTTGAGCGGTGTGGTGATCTGCAAGGTGATCAACCACGCGGCCAGGCTGCCAAAGATCAACGCCAAGGCGGCCTGAAGCGTCAGGCCCGCCTCGGCCTGTACCGCTTCAGTGTCGCGCTGTTCGATCTGGTGTTCACTCAGTGCACCGCTGGTATCACGCAGCTGGATGCCTAGCTGTTCCAGGCGGCCCTGCAGCTGCTCCACCTCAATGGCAGCGCGACGATACTGATCAAGGCTGCTTTGATAGCCAGAGAGTGCCGAGCGCAGGTTATCCAGCGCGGTCCCTGACAGGCCGTGTTGCTGCATCAGTTGCGCCAGTTGTACAACGGCCTGCACAGCGGCCTCGACGGCAATCTGGCCGACAGCGCTGTAGCTGTCGATGGGGTCGAAGGTATAGGCCGGTGCCAGGCTCTGCTGGTTGGCGACGTCGATGTGTCGCGTGAAGGCTTCGATCAGGTTCAGCAGACGGCCTTGGGCGCTTTGTTGTCTATCGTCGCGCAGGTTCACCAGCACCTGGCTCTGCAGCGCGTCACTCAGTTCGACCAGGCGCTGTTCAGCCGCGTGCATGGCCTGTTGTCGCGTAAGGCGTAACGCTACCGCTTGCTGCAGTTGTGCAAAGCCCTGGGTAAAGCCCTGAACGGTTTGCAGCATGCTGGCAATCATCTGCCGATCTTCGGGCGCTTCATAGCGCTCGCGCATGCTTGTCAGCAGTGTGTGCAGGGCGGCCAGTGACTGCTCGACCTGGGCCTTGCTCTGGGCATCACTGAGTACCCGAAAGGTGATGCGTTCGGCCCTGAGGTCTTTACCCGTGGCGTTGAGGTGGGCGATTTCCTGAAGTTTTTCCGAGCGCACAATGGCGCCTTCCAGCGCGTGCCAGCCACTGAAGGTGATCAATAGTGTCAGTACCAGGACCAAGGCAAAAGCCAGGGTCAGTTTCAGCCTGACGCTCATGTTGCCTAGCATCCGATTCATAGCTCCGAACATGGAGGGGCTCCTGCAGTTTTGGGGAGCAGACGCCATGAAGGGTTCAGGCGCTGCCCCTTGCTGATCGGCAGACATGCAGCGGCCTAGACCTGCAAACCGTGTAGGAGATTTCGCCCTGATAGGTCAGGAAAACGGCTGAATTTCGGGGTATGTAGGAAGGTTGCCCAAAGGCAGATTGCCTGAACGGCGAGAGGTCCAACCTGTGCTACACAATGCGGTAGCACAGGTTGTTTAGCTCAGAGCTGGAATTTGCCTACAAGGCCCTGCAGGTGAGTGCCCAGGCGTGCCAGCTCGACGCTGGAGGCTGCAGTTTCCTCGCTGGCAGCGGAGGTTTGGTCCGACACGTCGCGCACGTTCATGACGCTGCGGTTGATCTCTTCTGCCACCGCGCTCTGCTGCTCGGCTGCCGCCGCGATCTGCTGGTTCATGGCCTGGATCGAAGAGACGGTGCGGGTAATGGTGTCCAGAGAAGTGCCGGCGCGACGGGTCAGCTCGACGCTACTATCGGTCAGGTTGCGGCTGGCATCCATGGTGCTGGCGACCTGTTGCGTGCCGCTTTGCAAACCGGCAATCAAGGCTTCGATCTCTTCGGTCGATTGCTGGGTGCGTTGAGCCAGGCTGCGCACTTCATCGGCGACCACGGCAAAGCCACGTCCGGCCTCGCCTGCGCGGGCAGCTTCGATAGCCGCGTTGAGGGCCAGCAGGTTGGTTTGCTGGGCGACCGACTTGATGACATCGAGCACGCTGCCGATCTTGTCGCTCTCACTCTTGAGCAGGCCCATCGCCTCGCTGGAGAGATTCATTTCGTTGGCCAGGCGCTCGATCTGGGCAATGGCTTCACCGACCACACGATCGCCTTCACGGGCCTGCTGATCGGCCACCAGAGCGGCCTCCGAGGCTTCTTCGGCATTGCGTGCGACTTCTTGCACGGTGGCCGCCATTTCGTTCATGGCGGTGGCCACCTGATCGGTCTCGACCTTTTGGTTGTTGACCCCGGCGCTGGTTTGCTCGGTCACCGCCGAGAGCTCTTCAGCTGCACTGGCGATCTGCGTGACACCGTCACCGATGCCACCAATCAACTCGCGCAGGCTGACAGTCATGCGTTGCATGCTGTGTTGCAACTGACCCAACTCGTCACGACGCTCGACCACCAGATCATGGCGCAAGTCGCCACTGGCAACGCGGTCGGCGGCATTGAGGGTCTGGCGCAGCGGAATAATGATCTGGCGGGTGATGGCCCAGGCAGCGAGCATGCCGAACAGCAAGGCAATCGCCGTGGCCAGGGTGAGCGTGGATTTCGCATGTTGCGATTCTTCGTCGCGCAGTTGCGTCAGTGTGCTGGTCAAATGCTGGCTTTGCTCCAGCAGGATCTGGCCTTGCGCAGCCATTTGCTGAGCAGCTTGTTCCGAGGCATTTTGTGCGCTGCCGAACTCGATCACCGCCGCTCGGTAATTGCCCAGCGCGCGAGCCGCCTGGTTGAGATTGCCGGTGTAGCTCGCTGGCAGTACATCGGCCAACGTCTTGAGTTGGGAGACGGCCTGGTCAATGGCTTCAAGCGCGGTTTGCTGAAACTCGGCCTTGCCGCTGTAGGTGTAGCCGCGCACCTGGAAGCGTGCCTGCTGCAGCAGTTTGTTTGCCCCCACGACACTGTTGAACAGGTTCAGGTCGCTACCGCTGAGCAACTGCTGCTCGACCTCGGTCGTCAGCTTTGCCGCTTCATCGGCACTGCTGCCCAGTACTGCACGGGCGGCCTCACGCTGGCGCGCGGCTTTCTCGGCACTGTCGAGGGCAAGGCGGTACTGGCGCACGGCTTCTTTCTGCTGCTCGATGCGGCGCAGGTTCTCGGGCAGGACAATGCGTTGGCCAACCTGCTGCAGTTGACGCTCAAGGTTCGCCAGGGCGTTTTCGAGGTTCTGCGCCGAGGCGTCATCAGCCTTGAGCTGCAGGTTTTGCCGGGCGATGCGCAGTTCAAGGGTGGCCTGCAGCACCTGGGAGATGCCACCCAGGGTGTCGCCACGGTTGATAATGCCGTTAACGCCCTGCCAGCCGGTCAGGGTAATGCTCAAGGTCAGGAGCAGAACCAGGCCGAAGCCGATGCCGAGTTTTCGATTGACGCTCACGTTGCTCAGGTGCTGGGCTAACCAACGGTACATGGTGGGACTCCAATGCGATCGGCGAGGCGATTTGTTGTTCTGGTGCCCTTGCATCGGCGCCAGATCGCAAAACTGAAGTCAGAACAGACGAGCGAGCAAGGCGGTGACTGCAGTCTCTACGCGCAGAATGCGCTCACCCAGTTGCACGGGGGTAAGACCGGCCTTGCCCAGCAAGTCGATCTCGTAGGGAATCCAGCCGCCTTCCGGGCCGATTGCCAGGGTAACGGGCTCGTTCAGACCACGCGGGCAGGGCGGGAATGGCCCGGGGTGGCCGACCAGACCGAGGGTACCCTCAGCGATGGCGGGCAGGCGGTCTTCGACGAACGGCTTGAAGCGCTTTTCGATGATGACCTCGGGCAGCACCGTGTCACGCGTCTGTTCCAGGCCCAGAATCAGCTGCTCGCGGATCGCCTCGGGCTCCAGGAACGGTGTTTGCCAGAAGCTTTTCTCGACCCGGTAGCTGTTGACCAGAATCAGTTTCGGCACGCCCATGGTGGCGACGGTCTGGAACACCCGGCGCAGCATCTTCGGGCGTGGCAAGGCCAGCACCAGAGTCAACGGCAGTTTGGTCGGCGGTTCGCGGTCGAAGGTGACCGACAATTCCGCCTCATGGCCTTCCAGACGCTCTACCCGGGCTTCGCCCATGCGTGCGCCAATGCGTCCGACGCGCAGCGTATCGCCGACGGCTACACGGTGAATCTCCTGCATGTGGGTAAAGCGCCGATCAGCCAGAACGACGCGATCGGCCGCGATGAAATCGGCTTCTTCGAGTAACAGCAGGTTCACGGTTGAGTCGCTGGCGGCTGGTCGTTGTGGTCGTCAGTGGCGTCTTCCGGATGCTCGCCGCGCTTGCGGATCAGCCCGCCAAACAACACGCCGATCTCGAACAGTAGCCACATGGGCACCGCCAGCAAGGTCTGCGAGAAGATGTCGGGTGGCGTAAGGATCATGCCGACCACGAAGCAGCCGATGATCACGTACGGACGGATCTTCTTCAGGTACTTCACATCGACGACGCCGATCCACACCAGCAAGACCACCGCAACGGGGATCTCGAAGGCCACGCCGAAGGCAAAGAACAGGGTCATGACAAAGTCCAGGTAGCTGGCAATGTCGGTCATCATCGACACCCCTTCAGGGGTGGCGCTGGCGAAGAAACCAAAAATCAGCGGGAACACCAGGAAATAGGCAAAGGCCATCCCGGCGTAGAACAGGATGATGCTGGAGATCAGCAACGGGATGGCAATGCGCTTTTCATGACGGTACAGACCCGGTGCGATAAAGCCCCAGATCTGCTGGAGAATCAGCGGGATCGCCAGAAACAGCGAAACGATCATGGTCAGCTTGAACGGCGTCAGGAACGGCGAGGCCACGTCGGTGGCAATCATCGTGGCGTTGGCCGGCAGGTGCTCACGCAGTGGCGCCGACACCAGGGTGTAGATCTGCTGCGCGAAGGAAAACAGCCCGGCGAAGATCAGGAAGATGGCCGCGACGCAACGCAGCAGGCGCGTACGCAGCTCGGTGAGGTGCGAAACCAGCGGCATCGGCTGGTCGTTTTCCGGAATATCGCTCATGGGGCTCGCGGCGGCTGTGTCGGTTCGGTGGTTGCGCTGGCAGCCGGTGTGCTTTCGGCGCTGGCGACAGGTGAGGGCGGGACGGCTTCGCTGTTGGCTACCGGCGCCGCAGGGGCTTCAGGGCTGACGCTCTGCGGGTTGAGGATCCGGCGCGCTTCCTGCTCCATGGAGAGGATGTGCTCGTTGTGCAATTGACGGCGGATGTCATCGGCGCCGATTTCGCGTTCCACTTCCTGCTTGATGCTATTGAAGCTGCGCTTGAGACGGCCAATCCACAGGCCAGCCGTACGCGCGGCCCCCGGCAAGCGCTCAGGGCCGAGTACCAGCAGGGCGACGAGGCCCACGAGCAACAGTTCGCTGAAGCTGATCCCGAACATTGATCAATCTTTCCTGATCGGCTCTTCGACCTTGTGCGCCTGGCCGTCGATGGTTTGCGGCTGGTTCAATGGCGAAGTGGCTTGTGGCTGAACGGGTTGCACCGGCGGTGGGGTTTGTTCGGCCGGTTTGGTTTCTTCTTCGTTCATGGCTTTCTTGAAGCCCTTGATCGATTCACCCAGGTCGCTGCCGAAGTTTTTCAGCTTCTTGGTACCGAACACCAGTACCACCACGACCAACAGGACGATCCAGTGTTTCCAGTCAAAAATACCCATGGTGCAATCCCTCGATTTAATTCAGTTAGGCCGATGGCTGACGTGCGGCTTTCTCGGCGTGCCCGGACAGGCCGAAGCGGCGATCCAGCTCATCCAGCACCGCTTGAGGGTGCTGGCCCAGTTGGGCGAGCATGACCAGGCTATGGAACCACAGATCGGCGGTCTCGTAGATGACATCGCTGTAATCTCCGCTGTGGGCGGCATCCTTGGCAGCAATGATGGTCTCGATCGACTCTTCGCCGAGCTTTTCCAGAATCTTGTTCAGGCCTTTATGGTAAAGGCTGGCCACGTAGGAACTGTCAGGTTCGGCGCCTTTGCGCGCTTCCAGCACTTCGGCCAGGCGGTTCAGGGTGTCGCTCATGTCAGTGTCCTGCGTGGTAAATGGCGTTAGGGTCTTTGAGGACGGGATCGACGGTCTTCCACTCGCCGTTTTCGTACACACGGTAGAAGCAGCTTTCGCGACCGGTATGGCAAGCGATATGCCCCAGTTGCTCGACCATCAGGATGATCACATCGGCGTCGCAGTCCAGGCGCATTTCATGCAGTTTTTGCACGTGCCCGGATTCTTCGCCCTTGCGCCACAGTTTGCCACGCGAGCGCGACCAATAGATGGCCCGCTGCTCGGCGGCCGTCAGGGCCAGCGACTCGCGATTCATCCAGGCCATCATCAGCACGCGCCCGGTCTTGTGGTCCTGGGCGATAGCCGGTACCAGGCCATCGCTGTTCCACTTGATCTCGTCCAGCCAGTCTTTCATGTACGACTCCAAAACTAGAGGCCCGATCCGCCTCCGACTTCTTGCGCTAGTGTGCCAGTCGGCGGCCCGGCTGGCTATCGACGCACGATCAGGTACAGGCCTGCGGCGAGCATCAGCCAGGCCGGCCAGGCCGCCGGGGCACTGAGGCTGACCGCACCGGCGGCAAGGGTGGCGCCACCGCCGAGCAGGCCGGCACCGAGCAGACGCAAGGCCCAGCCATCGACGTTCTTCTGGCCAGAGGCTTCGGCCTGGTGCGGTTGCGACATGCGCTCCAGCAGGTCACGGGTCATGCCGGCCAGGTGTGGGATCTGCTCAACCTGGCCATGCAGGTTCTGCAGCAGGGTCTTGGGGCTGACTCGCTCGCGCATCCAGCGCTCCAGGAACGGCTGGGCGGTGCTCCACAGGTCCAGTTCGGGGTACAGCTGACGGCCCAGGCCTTCGATGTTAAGCAGGGTTTTTTGCAGCAACACCAGCTGTGGCTGCACTTCCATGTTGAAGCGCCGCGCCGTCTGGAACAGGCGCATCAGTACCTGGCCGAAAGAAATATCTTTTAACGGTTTTTCGAAGATCGGCTCACAAACGGTACGGATCGCCGCTTCGAACTCGTTGAGTTTGGTATGCGCCGGGACCCAGCCCGAGTCGATGTGCAGCTGTGCCACGCGGCGGTAGTCGCGTTTGAAGAAGGCAAACAGGTTGCGCGCCAGGTAGTCCTGGTCTTCCGGCGTCAGGCTGCCGACGATACCGCAGTCGATCGCAATGTACTGCGGGCTCCACGGTTTGACGGTGCTGACGAAAATATTGCCCGGGTGCATGTCGGCATGGAAGAAACTGTCGCGGAACACCTGGGTGAAGAAGATCTCCACACCGCGTTCGGCCAGCAGTTTCATGTCGGTGCGCTGGTCGGCGAGGGTTGCCAGGTCGGTCACCTGAATGCCGTAGATGCGCTCCATTACCAGCACCTTGGGGCGGCACCAGTCCCAGTACACCTGGGGCACGTACATCATCTCCGAGCCTTCGAAGTTGCGCTTGAGCTGGCTGGCGTTGGCCGCCTCGCGCAGCAAGTCGAGTTCGTCGTAGATGGTTTTCTCGTAATCGCTGACCACTTCTACCGGGTGCAGCAGACGGGCATCGGCCGACACCCGCTCGGCGCCGCGGGCGATCAGGAACAGCCAGGCCAGGTCTTGGGCGATGATCGGCTTGAGGCCAGGGCGCACGACCTTGACCACCACCTCTTCGCCACTCTTGAGCTTGGCCGCATGCACCTGAGCGACCGAGGCCGAGGCCAGTGGCTCGACGTCGAAGCGGCTGAACACCTCGCTGATCTTCGCCCCGAGCTGTTCTTCGATCATCGCCACGGCTTTTTGCGGGTCGAACGGCGGTACGCGGTCTTGCAGCAGCATCAGCTCGTCGGCGATGTCTTCAGGCAGCAGATCGCGGCGGGTTGACAGCAATTGGCCGAACTTGATGAAAATCGGCCCAAGATCCTGCAGGGCCAGGCGCAACCGCGCGCCACGGCTGAGGTCCAGCGGTTTGCGTGGCAGCCAGCGCCAGGGCATCACGTGCCGTAAGGCCATCAGCCACCAGGGCAGGGGCAGGTCGAACAGCAGGTCATCGAGGCGGTAGCGGATGACCACGCGCTGGATGCGAAACAGACGGCGGACGGCAAGCAGCTTCATGCGTTATCGCTGGTATCAAGGGATCGGGCAAGGCGCTCAATGCGCGCCTCGAGGCGTTCGATATCGACTTTCAAGGTGTCGAGTTCACTGAAGCGGGCTTCAGCTTCGCGTTGACCGACCAGGGTACGGGCTTCTTCGGCCAGGTACTCAGAGAGGTTCTGGCTGATCGCGGCCAGGCCCTGGCGCGTCCAGCTGGCGCGGCTGCGCAGGTGACCGCTGAGCAGTTGCGTGGCCACCGGGCCAAGCCAGCGCGAGACTTCGTACTCCCAGTCCAGCTCCAGGTCCTGAAGCACGGCGACCAGGTCCAGCAGCGCGGCGCTGTCGCCTTCGAGCTCAACCTGCGGGCTGTGCAGCACGGCGCTCTTGTCCTGGCTCAGGGCCAAACGCAGCAGGCTGCTGGCAGGAGCGCGCAAGGTGCAGTCGGGCGCATTGGCCCAGTGCGAGGCAAGCATCAAGCCTTCATCACTGGGCAGAATGAACACCTGCATTGCCGGCTGGCGACAGTCGATGGCAATCACTTTGCCATCGAGCGACGCCAGGCGCGGCAGCGCAGTGCTGTCCAGGCGCAAGACACGGTTCAAACCGTGCTCGACGCTGGCAAGTACGCCGGCCAGGAGCATCAGGGCTTGATACCGCGGTGCAAGGCGACGATGCCGCTGGTCATGTTGTGGTAGGTCACACGGTCGAAACCGGCATCGACCATCATGGCCTTGAGGGTTTCCTGGTCAGGGTGCATGCGGATCGATTCGGCCAGGTAACGGTAGCTTTCCGAGTCGTTGGTGATCAGCTTGCCGGCCAGCGGCATGAAGGCGAACGAATAGGCATCGTAGACCTTGGACATCAGCTTGCTGGTCGGCTTGGAGAATTCCAGCACCAGCAGGCGGCCGCCGGGCTTGAGCACCCGCAGCATTGAGCGGATGGCTTCGTCTTTGTGCGTGACGTTGCGCAGGCCGAAGGCGATGGTGACGCAATCGAAGTGGTTGTCCGGGAACGGCAGCTTCTCGGCATCGGCCTGGACGAATTCAATGTTGCCAGCCACGCCACGGTCGAGCAGGCGGTCGCGACCGACTTTGAGCATCGACTCGTTGATGTCGGCCAGCACTACCTGGCCGGTTGGGCCGACCAGGTGGGAAAACTTGGCGGCCAGATCGCCAGTACCGCCGGCGATGTCGAGCACACGGTTGCCGCTGCGCACGCCAGACAGCTCGATGGTGAAACGCTTCCACAAGCGGTGCATACCGCCGGAAAGCACATCGTTCATCAAGTCGTATTTGGCTGCTACCGAATGGAAAACCTCAGCGACTTTCTCTGCTTTCTGGCTTTCCGGCACGTTCTGGTAACCGAAATGGGTGGTGGGTTCGGCGTGGTCGCCTTTGCGCTGGTCGTTCATATCGCTTCACCGGAAAAAATTACTGGCCATTCTAGGGCGTACGGTCGGATTTGTCTTGGCGGGGTGTGTCGCAGGTCAGGGCGCGGGCATAATAGAAGTATGCCTCTGAACTCAGGATTGAATGAATGACCCAGATCAGCGTTGAGCGCAAACACAGCCTGGGCCGCGAAGCGGCGCGGGAAAAGGCCCAGGCTCTGGTCGACAAGCTGGCGCGTGAGTACGACCTCAGCGCCCGTTGGAACGGTGACCGTGTCGAGGTCAAACGCAGTGGTGCCTCGGGCAGCGTGCAGATCGGTGAAGACACCATCAAGGTCGAACTGAAGCTCGGCATGATGCTGTCGATGATGGGCGCAACCATCAAGAGCGAGATCGAGCGAGCGCTCGACAAAGCACTGACTTGAAACACCCGGTAGGAGCGGGCTTGCCCCGCGATAGCGATATGTCTGACACACCGATATCGCGGGGCAAGCCCGCTCCTACCGAAAATTTCCCTCCTTAGGGTGAGGATTCTAATTTTTCTCCCTACCTTATGCTCAAGCCCAGCTTCCATGGGCAGTTCCTCCATATCTTTCGAGCGTGAGGTGCAGAGCATGGCAAAAGTGATTCTGAAGAAAAAAGACGACGCCCAGAGCACGCTGGGTGAAGTGCGCGGCTACGCGCGCAAAATTTGGCTGGCGGGTCTGGGTGCTTATGCCCGGGTTGGTCAGGAAGGTGCTGACTACCTGAAAGAGCTGGTCAAGGCTGGCGAGACGGTCGAGAAGCGTGGCAAGAAACGCATCGACCATGAGCTCGATGCCGCCAACAGCCAGATCGATTCGGTCAAGGGTGAGATCAGCAGCGTCAAAGGCAAGGTCGAAGTTCAGCTCGATAAAATCGAAAAGGCTTTCGACTCACGGGTTGCCAGCGCCTTGAATCGCATCGGTATTCCGTCTAAACATGACGTGGAGACACTCTCTGTCAAGCTCGACGAGCTGACGGCATTGCTTGAACGTGTCGCACGTAAACAATAAGGAGAGCGGGATGGCTGGCAAGAAGAATAGCGAAAAAGAAGGCAGCTCCTGGGTCGGTGGGGTCGAGAAGTACTCCCGCAAGATCTGGCTGGCTGGCTTGGGTATCTACTCCAAGATCGATCAGGACGGCAGCAAGCTGTTCGAGTCGCTGGTCAAAGATGGCGAGAAGGCTGAAAAACAGGCCAAGAGTTCTGTCGATGCGGCCAAGACGTCGGCCAAGTCGGCCACCTCTCGGGTGGGCGATGTGAAAGACCGCGCGCTGGGCAAATGGAGCGAGCTCGAAGAGGCTTTCGACAAGCGCCTGAACAGTGCGATCTCGCGTCTGGGCGTGCCTAGCCGCAATGAAGTCAAGGCACTGCACCAGCAGGTCGATACCCTGACCAAGCAGATCGAGAAACTGACCGGCGCTTCGGTCAAGTCGGTCTCCAGCAAACCGGCAGCGAGCAAAACTGCAGCCAAGCCACTGGCCAAGGCCGCGCCGAAAGCGGCGGCCAAGCCTGCAGCGAAAACCGCGGCAGCCAAACCAGCGGCAAAACCTGCAGCCAAGCCAGCCGCCAAAGCCGCAGCGAAACCGGCAGCAGCCAAGCCGGCAGCGGCGAAAAAGCCTGCAGTGAAAAAAGCGCCGGCCAAACCTGCCGCCGCCAAACCAGCAGCACCTGCTGCCAGTGCAGCACCGGCAGCTACCGCAGCGCCTGTCGTAACGGCAGCACCTGTCGCGCCGGCACCGTCGGCAGCCGTAAGCCCGATCAGTCAGAACTGATCTGGGCTTTATCGCGGGGCAAGCCCGCTCCCACAGTGGTATTCGCTGGGAGCGGGCTTGCCCCGCGATGCTTTTCAGCCATCCAGATACCGCAGTGCTAGCTGTTCAGCCGCATGCCGCGAGCCGTTTTCCAGATGCGGCGCCACCAGCATCATCACCTGATACACCACCACACCGACCTCGCCATCACGGGCCAGCACACGCTGGTAATCCAGTGAGAACAGCAGCGTCAGGGTGATCTGTTCCACCAGCTGTCCCAGCGCGCGTGTGTCGCTGACCACCTGGCCTTGTGCTTTGAGGCTGGCAAGCAGTGCTGCAAGGGTGCGCTTGAGGGCATTGAGCAGGTTACGCATGCCGCGAGCCAGCTTGGGTAGGCGGCCAGTAAGGTTCGACAGGTCCTGGAACAGGAAACGGTACTGGGCCATGCGCTCGACGATCAGGTGCAGGAACAGCCAATAGTCCTCGGCATCCAGGCGCACCTCCAGCGGCGGGTCGAGCAGGGGTGTCAGTTCGTCTTCGAAACGCTCGAACAAACCCAGCACCAACGGCTCCTTGCCATGGAAGTGGTAGTACAGGTTGCCCGGGCTGATCCCCATCTCATTGGCGATCTCCAGGGTCGAGACATTCGGTTCGCCCTGCTGGTTGAACAGCTGCAGGGCACACTCGAGAATTCGGTCGCGGGTTTTCATCCGTTCTACTTGTTCAGCGCGCCTGGACATAGGTTCCGGGTGCGGGGTCCATGGGAGGGTAGTTCTGGTTACCCAGGGTCATCAGGGTTTCGCGTTGGGCGCCAGAGCGCGCCTGTATCCATTCCAGCCACTGCGGCCACCAACTGCCTTCAATCTGCTTGGCGTCGTAGAACCAGGCCCGTGGATCACTGCTCAGGCGCGGGTTGTCGGCGTAGTTGGCCTTGGGGTTTCCCGGCGGGTTGAGGATGCTTTGCACATGGCCACTGTTGGCCAGGACGAAGCGTTTTTCGCCGCCCAGCAGCAAGGTCGAGCGGTACACCGCATCCCACGGGGTGATGTGGTCGTTGCTGCCAGCAACGCTGAAGCTGTCGACGTTGACCTTCTGTAAATCGATCGGGGTGCCACAGACCTCCAGGCCAGCGGCGTGGGTCAGCGGGTTGTGCTTAAAGAAGTCCAGCAGGTCGCCGTGCAAGGCGGCGGGCAGGCGGGTGTTGTCGTTGTTCCAGTAGAGAATGTCGAAGGCCGGCGGTGCTTTGCCCAGCAGGTAGTTATTGACGAAGTAGTTCCAGATCAGGTCGTTGGGGCGCATCCAGGCGAAGACCTTGGCGATCTCCCGGCCATCGAGTACACCCTGTTGATAGGAGCGGCGCTTGGCTGCTTCCAGGGTCTGCTCGTCGGCGAACAGGCTGGCGGGGCTGTCGATCTGGCTGTCGAGCAGGCTCACCAGGTACGTGGCGCTGCTGACCCTGCGCAACTGCCGCTTGGCCTGCAGGTGACCTTGCAGGGCCGCCATGGTCAGGCCGCCGGCGCAGGCGCCGATCAGGTTGACTTCGCGGCTGCCGGTGATTGCCCGGCACACATTCATGGCCTCTTCGAGTGCCTCGACGTAACTCGACAAGCCCCACTCACGATGCCGCGGGTCGGGGTTACGCCAGCTGATCATGAAGGTCTGCAGGCCATTTTTGAGCATGTACTGCACAAAGCTGTTGGCCGGGCTCAAGTCGAAGATATAGAACTTGTTGATTTGCGGCGGAACCACCAGCACTGGCCGGGCGTACTGTTTTTCGCTCATTGGCTTGTACTGGATCAGTTCCAGCAGTTCATTGCGAAACACCACCGCGCCGGGGGTGGTGGCCAGGTTGCGGCCCACTTCGAACGCCTCGGGATTGACCTGGCGCGGCAAGCCATCGTTATGACGCAGGTCGTCGAGCAGATGGTTGAGGCCGCGCACCAGGCTCAGGCCACCGGAGTTGAAGAGCTCTTTGACGGCGGCCGGGTTGAGCAAGGAATTAGTCGGAGCCATCGCATCGTTGAGCAAGGCGAAGATGAAATGTGCGCGGGCACGGTCATCGGCGTCCAGCTGGCTTTCATCAATCCATTTGCGGGTTTGCTTCTGCCAGGCCAGATATGCTTGCAGGCCACGGCTGTAAAAGGGGTTGAGCTGCCAGGCCGGGTCATTGAAGCGATTGTCGCGTGGGCTTGGCTGGTGCGGGGTGTCGCCGAGCAGCACCCGGCCCAACTGGTTGCCCAGGGCGAGCATATGTTTGGCCGTGTGCAACGGATGGCGCAGGCTGTGGCGGCTGACATTGCGCAACGTCGACAGCAGGTCGCGACCACGCAGGCCGGTGATTGCGTTCTGCACGTTCATGTACGAAGCGGGGACCGGTACCGACCCCTTCGCGGGTTTGTCTTTCATCAGGCAACACTCCGTCGTCAGGCCATCAACTAACAGATCAATGCAAGAGCGACACCAATCTCATGTCGCGGGCGTCTTGCCACAGACTCAAGTGGACGCAACGCCTCAGGTAGGTGCTGGGCGAGGGTGCATAACGGCACGTTGGCGCTCTTGCTGGAGAAACTTCATGATGATTGGAGCAACGGCTTCGGCCCGGGTGATCAGGAACAAATGACCGTCGTCGATTATGTGTAGCTGGGCATTGGGAATGCGCCAGGCCAACAGGCGCATATTGATCAGCGGGATCAACGGATCATCGTCTCCGGCCAGCACCAGGGTCGGCTGCTGGATTTTGTGCAGCCAATGGATGCTGGTCCAGCCGAGGCCGGCAAATAGCTGCCAGTAGTACCCGAGCTTGCCCGAGGAACGCACCTTGGCGGCATGCGCCATTGCCAGGTCCGGGTCGCGGCGAAAGGCTCCGCCATAGATCTGCGGAGCGATGCGAATCACATGGGACGGTTGGACATAGCGCCGTGGGCTTGCCATCAGCATCAGCACTTTGGGCTTGCCCGGCACCATCACCGCACCTGCGGCGGTGGCGGCCAGT
The DNA here is from genome assembly GCF_056322725.1 of Pseudomonas sp. NUPR-002. Classification (NCBI taxonomy): domain Bacteria; kingdom Pseudomonadati; phylum Pseudomonadota; class Gammaproteobacteria; order Pseudomonadales; family Pseudomonadaceae; genus Pseudomonas; species Pseudomonas sp. NUPR-002. The sequence continues at coordinate 5,843,108 of NZ_CM150476.1, read as the reverse complement.
ACCAGTTTTTTGCAGCGCTCGGGGTAGTCATGAGCGAACTGCTGGGCCAGTGCACCGCCCCACGACACACCAATGGCATTGACCTGGCCGTAGTCGAGGTAATCGAGCATGCGTGCAGTGAGCTTGGCCAGCCCGGGGAAACGGTAGGGGCGCTTGGGCGTGGATGAGCCGCCGACCCCGGGAACATCGAAGGCGATCACCTCCAGGTCAGGGTCAAGCGCCTGAATGAACGGAAACACCAGCTCCAGGTTGGCGCCAATGCCGTTGAAAATCAGCAATGGCGTCAAGTGCGGCTTGCCGGGGCGAACTGCGGTACGGATGCTTTGGCCATCCAGGTCGACAGTTCTGAAGATATACGGTTGCGGCATGCGCGAGGCCCTGTAGTGGATGAGTCGCCGAGGCCAGCCTGTGGCCCCGGCGGCCGTTGTGATCAGCGCTCGTGTACGTAAGTCCCCGGTGCCGCCTCGCCAGCGGCGTAGGCCCTATTGCCCAGGCGCGTGGGCGCTTTTTTCAGCTCACCGGAACGCGTGGCCAGCCAGTTCTGCCAGTGCAGCCACCAGGAGTCGGTGTGCTTGTGCGCATTCTCTTGCCAGTCAGTGGCCTGAGGCGGCAGTTCGCTACCGGTCATGTAGCGCGCCTTGGGGTTGCCCGGAGGGTTGAGGATGCTCTGGATGTGCCCGCTGTTGGACAGTACGAACTCGATATTGCCGCCGAACAACTGGGCCGAGCGGTAGCAGGCCTGCCACGGTGTGATGTGATCGGTGGTACCTGCCAGGCTGTAGATATCAGCGGTGACTTTCTTCAGATCGATCGGCGTTCCGCACACTTCCAGTGCATCGGGGCGGGTCAGTGGATTACTTTTGAACAATTCGATCAGGTCGCCGTGGAAGGCGGCCGGCAAACGCGTGGTGTCGTTGTTCCAGAACAGGATGTCGAAGACCGGCGGCTCGTTACCCAGCAGGTAGTTGTTGACCCAATAGTTCCAGATCAGGTCGTTGGGCCGCATCCAGGCGAACACCTTGGCCATGTCCTTGCCTTCAAGCACACCGGCTTGATAGGACTGGCGCTTGGCCGATTCGAGGGTCTGCTCGTCGACAAACAGCGCAACCTGGGTGTCGAGTGTGGTGTCGAGCACGCTGACCAGCAGGGTCAGGGCGTTGACCTTGTTCTCGCCCAGTGCGGCGTAGTGCCCGAGCAAAGCGGTGCAGGTGATCCCGCCTGAGCAGGCGCCCAGCATGTTCAGGTCTTTGCTGCCGGTGATGGCGAGAATGACGTCGACCGTTTCCTTGAGGGCATCGATGTAGGTCGACAGCCCCCATTCGCGCTGGGCCTTGGTCGGGTTGCGCCAGCTGACGATGAAGGTTTGCACGTTGGAGCGCAGGCAGAAACGCGCCAGGCTCTTTTCCGGGCTGAGGTCGAAGACGTAGAACTTGTTGATCTGCGGTGGCACCACCAGCAGTGGGCGGGCATGCACCTGTTCGGTGATCGGTTTGTACTGGATCAGCTCCAGCACGTCATTGCGATACACCACGGCGCCTTCACTGGTGCCCAGGTTCTTGCCGACCTCGAAGGCCTCCATGTTCACCTGGCTGGGCATGCCGCCATTGTTGACCATGTCCTTGGCCAGGTTCGACAGGCCGTCGAGCAGGCTTTTGCCACCGGTTTCGAAGAAGCGTTTGACCGCAGCCGGGTTGGCGGCGGTATTGGTCGGCGCCATGGCCTCGGTCATCAGGTTGATGACGAAGTGACCGCGACTGATGTCCTGGTCTGACAGGTTGCTGGTGTCGATCCATTCGTGCAGTTCTTTACGCCAGGCAAGGTAGGTTTGCAGGTAGCGGCGATAAAGAGGGTTCTGGCTCCAGGCCGGATCATTGAAGCGACGGTCGTCGTTCTCCGGTTGCAGTGCCGACTTGCCGAAAATGACGTTCTTCAGCTCAAGGCCGAAATGTGCGACATGCTTGGCGCTGTGCAGCGGCTGGCGAATAGCCTGGCCCAGCACCATGCGCGCAGAAGTCAGCAAATCCTTGCGGCGCAAACCGATCACCGGGTTCAGGCCCAGTGTGTTCTCCGAGGCTTGGCGCTGCAGGTCATCGTTGTTCTTGTTACTCATCTACGACGCTCCGTTGTCCTGAGACGAGTACCGGTGTGCTGTGCGCGTAACACAGACGAGGTCCGGTACTGCTGCTCGGGTGACCAGTGATATCGAACTACGGTCCTGCGGCCGGATGCAAACGACGATGAGCCCTGCGGGTTTGTTCTGCTTGAGAAGACTGCCTGCTTTCGCTCGCGACACCTGCGTACCGGCCCGACCCTGCGTCAAAAGGATGCAGGGAACTTGCCAGATCTATTGGTTACCCGACTTTCGAGTGCTGCGCAAGACGGCCATCCATTGGCCGTTACGCAGGCATTCAAGCAAATAGAATTAGAAAATGCGCTCTAAATCCTGGGAGGCCCGAACTAGAGCATCAGCTTGACTACAGACTCGGAAGGGTCGCGGGATTTTCCGGCCTTTTCCAGCTCCTGCAGGTAGTCTTCCCACAGAGATTGCTGACGCAGGCACAGTTGCTCCAGGTACTCCCAAGTGAACAGGCCGCTGTCGTGGCCGTCATCGAAGGTCAGCTTGAGTGCGTACTGGCCGGCCGCTTCGATCTGTGTGAGACCGACGCCCAGTTTGCCAAATTGCAGGATGGGATTGCCGTGGCCCTGAACCTCGGCGGAAGGGGAGTGCACACGCAGGAATTCCGCGGGCAGGTGGTACACCTCATCAGGTCCGTAGGTCAGCGACAGGGTCTTGGAGGCTTTGTGCAGGTTGATACCGGTAGGAATTCGGGGCATGGCTAAATTGCTCTTGGGCTATAAGCTGCAAGCTACAAGCTGCAAGACACCGGTGTCCAGCTTGAAACTTGCAGCTTAAAGCTTGCAGCTCAGTTACAGAATATAGCGCGACAGGTCTTCGTTCTGCGCCAGTTCGCCGAGGTGGCTGTTGACGTACTCGGCGTCGATACGGATCGGCGCTTCGTTGTGGGCGCTGGCCAGGTCACCGGCGCTGAACGACACCTCTTCGAGCAGACGCTCGAGCAAGGTGTGCAGGCGACGGGCACCGATGTTCTCGGTTTTTTCGTTGACCTGCCAGGCGATCTCAGCCAGGCGCTTGATACCTTCAGGCGCGAACTCGATGTGCAGGCCTTCGGTCTTGAGCAGCTCGCGGTATTGCTCGGTCAGCGAGGCGTGCGGCTCGCTGAGGATGCGCTCGAAGTCTTCCGGGCTCAGGGCCTTGAGTTCAACGCGGATCGGCAGACGGCCTTGCAGCTCAGGCACCAGGTCGCTTGGCTTGCTCAGGTGGAAGGCACCGGAGGCGATGAACAGGATGTGGTCAGTCTTGACCATGCCCAGCTTGGTGTTCACCGTGCAGCCTTCGATCAGCGGCAGCAGGTCGCGCTGTACGCCTTCACGCGAAACGTCGGCGCCGCCCACGTTGCCACGCTTGGCCACCTTGTCGATTTCGTCGATGAACACAATGCCGTGCTGCTCGACCGCTTCCAGGGCCTTGGCTTTGAGTTCGTCTTCGTTGACCAGGCGGCTGGCTTCTTCGTCACGCACCATTTTCAGTGCTTCTTTGACCTTCAGCTTGCGGCTCTTGCGCTTACCCTTGCCCATGTTGGCAAACAGGTTCTGCAGCTGGTTGGTCATCTCTTCCATGCCAGGCGGCGCGGAAATGTCGACGCCCATGGCTTCGGCCACTTCGATCTCGATTTCCTTGTCGTCCAGCTGGCCTTCGCGCAGACGTTTGCGGAACAGCTGGCGGGTGTTGGAATCGCTGCTGGTCTGTGCGGCTTCTTCAGCGAAGCTGCTGACCCGTGCTTGCGGCAGCAGGGCGTCGAGGATGCGCTCTTCGGCAGCGTCTTCGGCGCGGTGGCCGACACGGATGATTTCCTGTTCGCGGAGCATCTTGATGGCGGCATCGGCCAGATCACGGATGATCGACTCGACGTCACGGCCAACGTAGCCGACTTCGGTGAACTTGGTCGCTTCGACCTTGATGAACGGCGCATTGGCCAACTTGGCCAGACGACGGGCGATTTCGGTTTTGCCGACGCCGGTCGGGCCGATCATCAGAATGTTCTTGGGGGTGACTTCAACGCGCAGCTCGGCAGGCAGCTGCATGCGCCGCCAGCGGTTACGCAGGGCAATGGCGACGGCGCGCTTGGCGTCGTCCTGGCCAATGATGTGGCGGTTGAGTTCGTGGACGATTTCGCGGGGGGTCATGGACATGGTAGTGATGGTCCTTGGGCTCGATAAGTCAGCGTGGAAAAGCCTGGCCACCGGGGCCAGGCGCCAGAACAGCTGACTTACTCGGCCAGGTCCTGCTCCTCGATAGTCAGGTTGTGGTTGGTGAACACACAGATGTCACCGGCGATGTTCAGGGCGGTCTCGGCAATTTCACGCGCCGAGAGGTCGGTTTTTTGCAGCAGGGCGCGGGCCGCAGCCTGGGCATAGGCGCCACCGGAACCCATGGCAATCAGGCCGTCTTCGGGTTCGACCACGTCACCGTTGCCGGTGATGATCAGCGAAGCGTCCTTGTTGGCGACCGCCAGCATGGCTTCCAGGCGGCTCAGGGAGCGATCGGTACGCCATTCTTTGGCCAGCTCGACGGCGGCACGGATCAGGTGGCCCTGGTGCTTTTCCAGCTGGCCTTCAAAACGTTCGAACAGGGTGAATGCGTCGGCGGTGGCACCGGCGAAACCAGCGATGACCTGACCGTGGTACAGACGGCGAACCTTTTTGGCGTTGCCTTTCATCACGGTATTGCCGAGAGAAACCTGGCCGTCGCCGCCCATGACGACTTTGCCGTGGCGGCGAACTGAAACGATAGTGGTCAAGGGAGAGTCTCCACGCAGCGGGGCGAAAATGCCGATGCAGACTCATATGGGGGTGCAGGGAAGGATTTCAACCTTGGGGGATGAGCGGTTGAATGCATCGCGGGGCAAGCCCGCTCCTACGGTAAGCGGTAGGAGCGGGCTTGCCTCGCGAAAATCAGGCCTCGTGACTGATGTGGCCATCGACCAAGGTATAACGCACCGCGCCTGGCAGGCAGTGGCCGATAAACGGGCAGTTATCGCCTTTGGAGCGCCATTGCTCACCGGCTACGGTCGAGGCGTTGGCATCGAACAGCACCAGGTCGGCAGCACCGCCTACCTTCAGTTGACCCGCAGGCAGACGCAGGGCGTCGGCAGGGCCGGCAGACAAACGCTGCAACAAAGTCGGCAGGTCGAGCAAGCCGTCTTCCACCAGGGTCATGGCCAGCGGCAGCAACAGCTCGACGCTGCTGATGCCCGGCTCGGTGGCCCCGAATGGCGCCAGCTTGGCATCGCGCTCGTGCGGCTGGTGGTGGCTGGAGATAGCCTGGATCACCCCGGACTTCACCGCTTCACGCAGGCCGTCGCGGTCGGCACGGGTGCGCAGCGGTGGTTGCACGTGGTACAGGCTGGAGAAGTCGCGCAGCGCCTCGTCGGTGAGGATCAGCTGGTACAGGGCGACGTCAGCGGTGACCGGCAGGCCTAGTTCCTGAGCCTGGGCAATCAGACGTGCACCACGGGCACTGGTCAACTGGCTGAAGTGCGCGCGTACGCCAGTCTGCTCGACCAGCAACAGGTTGCGGGCCAGCGCCACGGTTTCGGCGGTTTCCGGGATGCCTGGCAAGCCGAGGAAGCTGGCCATGGCGCCTTCATGGGCCAGGCCGCCCTGGGCCAGGTCGCGGTCCTGAGAGTGGAAAATCACGGTCAGGTCGAAGGTTGCCGCGTATTCCAGGGCGCGTGCCAGGGTGCGGTTGTTGCCAAAGGCGTTGAGGCCATTGCCGAACGCTACGCAGCCCGCGTCGCGCAGGGCAATCAGCTCGGCCAGTTGCTCGCCTTCCAGGCCTTTGCTCAGAGCGCCAATCGGAAACACTTTGCTGTGCCCGGCTTCGCGGGCGCGGTCGAGGATCAGTTCGGCGACCGCCGAGGTGTCCAGCACCGGCTTGGTTTGCGGTGGGCAGCACAGGCTGGTTACACCGCCCGCAGCGGCTGCGCGGGTTTCGCTGGCAATGCTGCCCTTGCGGCTGTAGCCCGGCTCGCGCAGGGCGACGTTGAGGTCTACCAGGCCAGGCGCGGCTACCAGGCCCTGGGCATCGATGCTGCGTGCAGGCTTGAAGCCTGCCGGGGCGGCGCCGATGGCAACGATTTTACCGGCATCGATGTGCAGGTCAGTGGTCTGGTCCAGGCCGCTCAGTGGGTCAATGACCCGGGCTCCGAGAATACTGAGGGTCACTGGGCGTTCTCCTGCTCGAATTGACGTTGGGCGGTTTGCCCGCTCATGGCCATGGACAGCACCGCCATGCGCACGGCGATACCGTAGGTGACCTGGTTGAGGATCACCGAGTGGGCACCGTCGGCCACCGCCGATTCAATTTCCACACCACGGTTGATCGGCCCCGGGTGCATGACGATGGCGTCAGGCTTGGCCCCGGCCAGGCGCGCAGTGGTCAGGCCGAACAGGCGATAGAACTCACCTTCGCTCGGCAACAGGCCACCGGCCATGCGCTCACGCTGCAGGCGCAGCATGATCACCACGTCAACGTCCTTGAGGCCTTGTTCCAGGTCGGTGTAGACCTTCACGCCGTACTGCTCGATACCGATCGGCAGCAGGGTTTTCGGGCCAATCACGCGGATGTCCGGGCAACCCAGGGTTTTCAGGGCGAGCATGTTCGAGCGCGCCACCCGCGAGTGCAGGATGTCGCCGACGATGGCTACCGAGAGATTCTCGAAGCCGCCTTTGTGCCGACGAATGGTGAGCATGTCGAGCATGCCCTGGGTCGGGTGGGCGTGACGGCCGTCACCACCGTTGATGATGGCGACATCCGGGCATACGTGCTCGGCGATGAAGTGCGCAGCGCCGGAATCGGCATGGCGCACCACGAACATGTCGGCGGCCATGGCTTCAAGGTTGCGCAAGGTGTCGAACAGGGTTTCGCCCTTGCTGGTCGAGGAGGTCGACACATTCAGGGTGATCACGTCGGCCGACAGCCGCTGGGCAGCCAGTTCGAAGGTGGTGCGGGTACGGGTGGAGTTCTCGAAGAACACGTTGCAGACGGTTTTGCCGCGCAGCAACGGAACCTTCTTGACGGCCCTGGCGCCGACTTCCAGGAAGGAGTCGGCGGTGTCGAGGATTTCGGTCAGCAGTTCGCGGGGCAAACCGTCGAGCGAGAGAAAGTGGCGCAGCTGGCCCTGATCATTGAGCTGCAGCGGGCGCTTGGCGTCGATTGGCGTCATCGCGAGGGACTCTTAAAGTGCGGAAGCGGAGGCGAGGTCCTGGCGCTCGAGGGCGAGCGGTGCGGGTCCGGTCAATTTTACCCGTTCATGGGCCGCCAGCGACAGGGTCGCGCCGACCACATTCGGGCGGATTGGCAATTCGCCGGCATCCAGATCGAGCAGGCACACCAGGGTCACACTGGCCGGACGGCCATAATCGAACAATTCGTTGAGCGCCGCACGGATGGTGCGACCGCTCATCAGTACGTCGTCCACCAGAATCAGGTGCTGGCCCTCGATCTCGAACGGCAGGTCCGAGGGTCGCACTTGCGGGTGCAGACCGTTTTGACTGAAGTCATCGCGATAGAAGGAAACATCCAGGGTGCCGAGTGGCTCGTCGCTGCCCAGTTCTTCCAGCAGGGCCTGGGCAACCCAGATGCCACCGGTACGAATGCCGATAAAGCGTGGTTCGCTGATATTGCGCCGGGCCAGGTGGGCACGAAGGTCGACAGCCATCTGCCGGATCAGTTCGGCGGGATTGGGTAGGCTCATGCTTGCTCCTCAAGAGGCCGGGGGCGTAGCGCTACCCCGGCTTGAATCCGATGATCAGGATTGCCCGGTATTGGCCTCCAGCCAGCCTTGCAGCAGCAGGGCGGCGGCAATAGCGTCGACCGGGTTGTCGCGGTAACTGCCACGTTGGCCGCCGCGGGCCATACGCTCGCCCTTGGCTTCGAAGGTGGTCAGGCGTTCGTCGTGGGTGTGCACGGGCAAGTTGAAGCGGCCGTTGAGGCGCCGGGCGAACTTCTCGGCGCGGGCACTCATTTCGCTGGGGGTGCCGTCCATGTTCAACGGCAGGCCAACGACGATGGCATCGGGTTGCCATTCCTTTATCAGTTTTTCCACCTGGGCCCAGTCCGGGGCACCGTTTTGCGCTTTGAGCGTGCACAGCTCGCGGGCCTGGCCGGTGACCACCTGGCCAACGGCCACGCCGATCTGTTTGGTGCCGTAGTCAAAACCCAGCAGCAGTCGCAGTTCGGCCATCAGGCGTGCCCCGCCTGGCTGGTGAGCAGGCTCAGATTGATGCCCAGGCTCGCTGCTGCTGCGGCCAGACGCTGCTCGCAGGCCATGCCGAAGATGATTTCAGGGTCGAACGGGCAGTTGAGCCAGGCATTGTCGGCCAGTTCAGCCTCCAGTTGCCCGGCTTCCCAGCCGGCATAGCCCAGGGTGATCAGGCTTTGCTTGGGGCCAACGCCATCAGCGAGGGCGAACAGCACATCCTGGGAGGTGGTCAGCGACAAGCCATTGAGTTCGACAGTGGCCTGAAAGCTCTTGTCACTGGTGTGCAGGACAAAACCGCGGTCGGTTTGTACCGGGCCGCCCATGTAGATCGGCATCTGGATGCAGCCTGCTGGCGGCTCGACGTCCGGGCGCAGTTGTTCGAGGATATCGGCCAGGTTCAGCTCCTGAGGCCGATTGACCACCAGCCCCATCGCGCCATTGGCGTTGTGTTCGACGATGTAGGTCAAGGTATGCGCGAAGTTCGGATCGGCCATGTGCGGCATGGCAATCAGGAACTGATGCTTGAGGTAACTCGGGCTGAGGTTTTTCATGGCTATTAGTGTGGCGTCGGGGCGCCGGACTGACAAGCCTGAAGCATGTTTGTTTTGTGGGCTCGTGCTGGCTTCGCGGAGTTCTAGGTGGGAGCGGGCTTGCCCCGCGATAGCGGTCTGTCAGGTAAACCGCATCGCGGGGCAAGCCCGCTCCTACAGTTAGTTGCTGGACAGGCGGTCGCCGCGGGCGAAGCGCCAGGTGCGGATGATTTCCAGGCGGTCGATGTCGGCCAAATCACCGGTGAAGGGTGCAAAGGGCGCCGCCAGGCGGACGATGCGCTGGGCGGCCTGGTCGAGCAGCGGCTGTCCGGAAGACTCCAGCACCAACACCTCATACAGCGAGCCATCGCGGTTGATCGAGACCATTAGCCGCAGGCTGCCGTAGATTTGCTGACGGCGGGCTTCGTCGGGGTAGTTGAGGTTGCCAATACGCTCGACCTTCTTGCGCCATTCGTCTTTGTACCAGGCGCCTTTGTCGCGCATGGTCGAGGCGGCATTCAATCGGTGAATACGCGGACGCTTTGCGTACAGCTGCTGCTCATGAGAAAGCTCGGCTTCAAGGCTGGCGATCTGGCTGGACAGTTGCGAGCTGTCAAAATCCGGGGTTGCGGCCTTGGGTTTAGGCTGCGGCTTGGCTTCTTTGGGCCGTGTTTCGACTTTTTGCGGTTTAGGTGCCTGGGTGGCGACCACCGCCTTGGGTGGTGCAGGTTGTGGCTTCACCTCCGGCTTGGCGGCCGGGGGCGGTGTTACCTTGTTGATCTTGCTGTCCTGAAATGGTGCGACTTCGGTGGTTTTCGGCACCGCCTTCTTGTCCAGGGTGCCGCTGCCTTGCTGGTTATCCTGAGCCAGAAAGTCAGCCTTTTCCGGTGCCTTCTCGCTTTTGAACGTCGCCAGGGTGATTTCCATGGTCCGGCGGATTTCCTCCGGCTTGGTCATGGTAAAGCCCACACCGAGAATCAGCGCCAGGTGTACCAAGGCTGCCATAAACAGGGTAAAGCCGAGCCGATCCGCCGGGCGAACGCGGGGCGGGTTGAAGTCGGCAGGGATGTCAGCAGGCAGCGTCATCAGGTATCCAGCAACCACAAGGCTCGGGGAAAACCGCCAGAGTGGGTGCGCAGGTCAAAAAAACGACCGGCATGATACCCCACTCTGGGCAGTTGCTCCGCGTCGGCTGTCAGCGCGCTTTGAGCTTGCGATCAATGGCGTCCATCAACTGCACGCCAATGCGGGTGCCAAAGGCGTTGTCGATTTCGCGGATGCAGGTCGGGCTGGTGACGTTGATTTCGGTCAGGTGCTCGCCGATCACGTCCAGGCCAACGAACAGCAGGCCTTTTTCGCGCAGGGTCGGGCCGACCTGTTCAGCGATCCAGCGGTCACGGTCGGTCAATGGACGCGCTTCGCCACGCCCGCCAGCGGCCAGGTTGCCACGGGTTTCGCCACTGGCCGGAATCCGCGCCAGGCAGTAAGGCACCGGCTCGCCATCGATCATCAGGATGCGCTTGTCACCGTCTTTGATCGCCGGCAGGTAGGCTTGCGCCATGATCTGCTGCGCGCCAAGTGCGGTCAGGGTTTCGAGAATCACCGAGAGGTTCGGGTCGCCCACGCGGTGGCGGAAGATCGACGTGCCGCCCATGCCGTCCAGCGGCTTGAGGATCACATCGCCATGCTCGGCGGCGAATTCGCGAATGATGTCCGGGCGACGGCTGACCAGGGTTGGCGGCGTGCACTGCGGGAACAGGGTGGCGAACAGCTTTTCGTTGCAGTCACGCAGGCTTTGCGGGCGGTTGACCACCAGCACGCCATCCGCTTCGGCCTGTTCCAGCAAATAGGTGCTGTAGACGAATTCCATGTCGAACGGCGGATCCTTGCGCATCAGGATCACGTCCAGATCGCTCAGGGCGCAGTCTTGTTCGGCTTCAATCTCGAACCAGTGCTCAGGGTCGGCGAACACCTTCAGCGGGCGCATCCGCGCGCGGGCCTGGCCCTTGCCCTGATAGAGGTCTTGCTGCTCCATGTAGAACAGCGACCAGCCGCGCTCCTGGGCGGCAAGCAGCATGGCCAGCGAGCTGTCCTTTTTATAGGAGATGCGCGCAATGGGGTCCATGACAATCCCGAGGCGAACGCTCATGGGCTATATCCTCTGGCGGCAGTGTGCCGCGTTGGCTCAAATGAAAAGTGGCGTCAGGGTGGCGCTCGCAACGCTGGCGGTCAAGGGAAAAACGCATCTTGGGCGATGACTCAACCGGCCGTGGCGCGGGCCGATGGAATGCACCCCCAGAGTGTGCTAAAAAGGCCTGGCACGTGGCCTGCACGGTCGTCTCCAGCTGCAAGCCAGAAGCTTGAATCTTACAGCTTGCCGCTCATAGCGAGCAGCGATGGTAGAGCAATTATGGAACAGCCCGGCGCGGCACTGAAGGTGATGGTCATCGATGATTCGAAAACGATCCGTCGCACCGCACAAATGTTGCTCAGTGAAGCCGGCTGCGAGGTCATCACGGCCACCGACGGCTTTGATGCGCTGGCCAAGATCGTCGACCAGCATCCGCAGATCATCTTTGTCGACGTGCTGATGCCACGTCTGGATGGTTACCAGACCTGCGCACTGATCAAGCACAACAGCGTCTTCAAGGACACCCCGGTGATCCTCCTGTCGTCCCGTGACGGTCTGTTCGACAAGGCCAGAGGCCGCGTGGTTGGCTCTGATCAATTTTTAACCAAGCCTTTCAGCAAGGAAGAACTGCTGGATGCAATCAGGGCGCACGTGCCCGGGTTCGCCGCAGAAGAACAACACGCACCTTGACGCCGCGCCGCGGCAGCGACGTCCAGTCTTTTGATGGGGAACAGCATGGCCCGAGTTCTGATCGTCGACGATTCGCCGACCGAAATGTACAAACTGACCGGAATGCTCGAAAAACACGGGCATCAGGTGCTCAAAGCCGAAAACGGCGCCGATGGCGTGGCGTTGGCGCGTCATGAAAAGCCTGACGCGGTGCTGATGGATATCGTCATGCCAGGGGTCAACGGTTTCCAGGCCACCCGCCAGCTCAGCAAAGACCCGGAAACCGCTGCCATCCCGGTGATCATTGTCACCACCAAGGATCAGGAAACCGACAAGGTCTGGGGCAAGCGCCAGGGCGCCAGCGACTACCTGACCAAGCCGGTGGATGAAGAAACCTTGATCAAAGTGCTCAACGGCGTCCTCAAAGGTTGACCACCCGGCCGATGGGCGAGTCGCTGACGGCGTTCGAGCTGCTGCTGGATATCGACCGGCGCTGCCGGCTGCTGGCGGCGGACCTGCCGTTGCAGGAAACCCGGTTGCAGAGCTGGAGCGGTATTGGCTTTCGCATCGGTGAGCAGTGGTTCGTCGCACCGATGGGCGAGGTTGCCGAAGTTTTGCATGAGCCGCGCCTGAGCCGGATTCCCGGGGTAAAACCCTGGGTCAGTGGTGTGGCTAACCTGCGCGGGCGGTTGTTGCCGGTCATGGACCTGTGCGGCTTTTTTGGCCTGGGCTTGTCGGCGCCACGCAAGCAACGCCGGGTGCTGGTGCTCGATCAGGAGGAGCTGTTTGCCGGCTTGCTGGTCGATGAGGTGCTGGGGTTGCAGCATTTTCCCCTGCACAGCCTTGAACTGTCGCCGCCCGATCCCTTGCTGAGCGGGGCGGAACCCTTTGTTCAGGGTCATTTCCAGCAGCAACGCTGCTGGGCCATTTTCAGCCCGCTGGCCTTGGCCCAGGCGCCGGGCTTTCTCGACGTGGCGCTGTAAAGGAATGCCAGATTCATGACCAAGACCACCACGGCTTCTTCGACCCCAGGCTCGCGCAGCAGCGCACGGATCGCGGCGTTGTTCGTCGTGCTGATCCTGTCGATCATCCTGCTGTTCGCCAATTTTGCCTATCTCAATACTCAGGCCAACTATGACAAGCAGTACATCGGCCATGCCGGTGAGCTGCGGGTGCTGTCCCAGCGCATTGCCAAGAACGCCACCGAAGCAGCAGCGGGCAAGGCCCGCGCGTTTCGGCTGCTGAGTGAGGCGCGTAACGATTTTGAGCAGCGCTGGGGGTATCTGAAGAAGGGCGATGCTGCCACCGGCTTGCCTGCCGCACCACCGGCAGTGCGCAATGAAATGGATGCCGTACTGCGCGACTGGGAAGGCCTGCGCAAGAACACCGATACCATTCTGGCCAGCGAACAAACGGTGCTGTCGTTGCATCAAGTTGCCGCGACTCTGGCTGAGACGGTGCCGCAGCTTCAGGTGGAATACGAGAAAGTCGTGGAAATCCTGCTGCAGAGCGGAGCACCGGCCAATCAAGTGGTGGTAGCTCAACGCCAGTCGCTGCTTGCCGAGCGCATCCTCGGCTCGGTGAACACAGTGCTGGCCGGTGATGAAACCTCGGTGCAGGCGGCAGATGCCTTCGGGCGTGACGCCAGCCGCTTCGGTCAGGTGCTTGAAGGCATGCTCAGCGGCAACCCGAGCATCCAGGTCACTCGCGTTCAGGACCCGGATGCCCGGGCACGCCTGGCAGAGATTGCCGAGCTGTTCCAGTTCGTTGCCGGTTCGGTGGACGAAATTCTCGAAACCTCGCCAGAGCTGTTCCGGGTACGCGAGGCCGCCGGGAACATCTTCAATCAGTCGCAGACCCTGCTCGACGAGGCCTCGCGCCTGGCCAACGGCTTTGAGAACCTGGCCGGCGGGCGCACCCTGGATACCGTCGGCGGCTATGTGCTGGGCCTGCTGGCGCTGGCCTCGATCATTCTGATTGGCCTGGTGATGGTGCGTGAGACGCATCGGCAGTTGCGTGAAACCGCGCAGATGAACGAGCGCAACCAGCAAGCGATCATGCGCCTGCTGGATGAAATAGAGGACCTGGCTGATGGCGACCTGACGGTGATGGTGTCGGTCACCGAAGACTTCACCGGTGCGATTGCCGACTCGATCAATTACTCCATCGACCAACTGCGCGATCTGGTTGCCACCATCAACCTCAGTGCCGAGGAAGTGGCCAGCGCCGTGCAGGACACCCAGAACACCGCGCACCAGTTGGCTAAGGCCTCGGAGCATCAGGCTGAACAGATTACCGAGGCATCGGTGGCGGTGGGGGACATGGCCGAGTCGATCGACCGGGTGTCTACCCACGCCTACGAGTCGGCGAAAGTAGCCGAGCGCTCCGTGGCCATTGCCAACAAGGGTAACGAGGTGGTGCACAACACCATCCACGGCATGGACAACATTCGCGAGCAGATCCAGGACACCGCCAAGCGGATCAAGCGCCTGGGCGAGTCATCCCAGGAAATTGGCGACATTGTCAGCCTGATCGATGACATTGCCGACCAGACCAACATCCTCGCCCTCAACGCCGCGATTCAGGCGTCGCTGGCCGGTGAGGCCGGGCGCGGCTTCGCCGTGGTGGCCGACGAGGTGCAGCGCCTGGCAGAGCGCTCATCGTCGGCCACCCGGCAGATTGAAGCGTTGGTGCGCACCATTCAGACCGACACTAACGAGGCGGTCATCTCCATGGAGCAGACCACCGCCGAAGTGGTACGAGGTGCCCGCCTGGCGCAGGACGCCGGGGTTGCCCTGGAAGAAATCGAAGGGGTATCGCAGACCCTCGCCGAACTGATCCACAGCATCTCCGATGCCGCCCAGCTCCAGACCTCATCGGCCGGGCAGATCTCGCATACCATGGCGGTTATCCAGCAGATCACCTCGCAGACCTCAGCCGGTTCCAACGCAACCGCTGAAAGCATTGGCAACCTGGCACGTATGGCCAGTGAAATGCGCCGTTCGGTGTCCGGTTTTACCTTGCCACCGACACCACCACGTTGAGCGCCTGCAGGTGAGCATGGCTACGGGAGCAAATATGGCTGAGCGGCGCGATACGGTAGCCCTGGCCTGGGTCAAAGGCGCCATCGAAGACTGCCTGGCGCAGGCGCGGCTGGCGCTGGAGCATTTTTGTGCCGAACCTGGCGACGAAGACGACCTGGCCGGGTTCATCGATAACCTGCATCAGGTGCACGGCTGCCTGGTGATGCTCGAACTCAGCGGCGCAGCGTTTCTGGCCGGAGAGCTTGAGCAGTTGGGGCTGGCGCTCAAAGAGAAGCGCGTCAGCCAGCGCGGCGAAGCACTGGGCGCTTTGTTTCGCGGCCTTGAGCAGTTGCCGCTGTACCTGGAGCGCCTGCGTAGCGCCCGCAGCGACCTGCCGCTGGTGGTGCTGCCGGTGCTCAACCAGTTGCGTGCCGAGCGCGGTGCCGAGCCACTGGCGCCGGGGAGTCTGTCGGATGCAGCGCCTGTGGCCGCCGAAGAGATGGCCAACCTCGACTTGTCGTTGAGCTCCCTGCGTGAGCGTCTGCAGGCCGGCTCCGACCGCGATGCCCTGCGCTCGGTGGTCGCCGCGTTGTGTGAAGACCTGATGCGGGTGAAGGAGCGCCTGGACCTGTTCGTACGCAGCGACCGTCAGCGTCTGGACGACTTGCAACCCTTGCTGGCACCCCTGCGGCAGATTGCCGACACCTTGGCGGTGCTCGGCTTTAACCAGCCGCGGCGGGTGATCATCGATCAGGTACTGGTGTTGCAAAGCCTGGCCCAGGGTCAGCGCGTTGCCGACGATGCCGTGCTGATGGATGTGGCCGGGGCCTTGCTGTATGTCGAGGCGACGCTGGCGGGCATGGTCGGACCGCTGGAGCAGCACCCGAACCAGAGCTCGCTGCCCGGCACTGACCTGGCGGAAATCCGTCAGTTGGTGCTCGAAGAAGCACGTGCGGTGTTGCAACAGGTCAAGGACCAGATTGGCGATTGCCTCGATGCTGGCTGGCAACCCCAGCGCTTGCTGGTGCTACCGAACCTGCTGCATCAGATCCGCGGTGCCTTGGCCATGCTGATGTTGCCGCGTGCCGCAGCGTTGATGGGCGGTTGTGCCGAATTCATGCAGCGGCGCATGCTCGGCGCTGCGCCACCGGATGACACGGCTTTGGCGCACCTGGCCGATGCCTTGAGTGCCGGTGAATGCTACTTGCAGTGGCTGGCCGCCGACGCTCAGGCCAATCCGTGGCGGTTTCTCGATGCGGCCCAGGCCAGCTTGCTCGCATTGGGTTATGCACCAGCGCCCGAGCCCGAGCCCGAAGCGGTGGAAATCAAGGCCGCCGTTGTCGAAACACCGGTGGTCGATGACGAGCTTCGCGAGGTGTTCCTTGAAGAGGCCGATGAGCTACTGCCACTGCTGAACCAACAGTGGGCACGCTGGCAGGCCAATCACGCGGATCGCGACGCACTGGTAGATGTGCGTCGAGGCCTGCATACCCTCAAAGGCAGCGGCAGGATGGTCTGGGCGCAAGGCTTGGCCGAGCTGGCCTGGGCCGCTGAGCATTTGCTTAACCGTGTTCTGGAAGGCCGGGTGGAAATGGCGGCGGCGCCGTTGGCCAGTCTGCAGCAGGCGCTGGACCTGATTCCCGGTCTGTTGGCGGCCTTCGCCAATGGCCAGGCGCAAGTGTCCAGTGATGTCCAACAGCTGGCGCAGCACCTGCATGCCTTGGCCATGAACGACGCGCCCCATGAGGCGGACAGCAACGAAGCCATCGACCCGCAGTTGCTGGAGATTTTCCGCAACGAGGCGGCCGGGCATCTGGCCAGCCTTGAGCGCTTTCTGGAAACCGCCGATCAACAGTTGCCGCTGCCGGTCAGCGACAGTTTGCAGCGCGCCTTCCATACCCTCAAAGGCAGTGCGGCGATGGCCGGTGTCGCGCCGATTGCAGAGCTGGCTGCGGCCCTCGATCTGCTGGCACGCGAGTTCAAGGCGCATCAGTTGGCCTTCGACCTGGAAGAAATCTACCTGCTGGAAAGCGCCGAACCGCTGCTGCGTCGGGGCCTGGAGCAGTTATCCAGTGCGCCATTGGCGGCGATCAAAGGCGCCTCGACCCTGATCGACGAAATCCATCAAGTGGTGGAAGCACGCCTGCAAGCATTGCTGCAGGCGCCAAGCCAAGGCGGGCGGATCAAGCGCGACCCGCAGTTGATCGCCAGCTTCCTCGCCCAGGGCATGGATATTTTGCTGGATGCCGAATCGCTGTTGCTGCGCTGGCAAGAGCACCCCGGCGAACGTCAGGAGCTCAGCGCGCTGCTCGATGAACTGACCACACTGGGCGAAAGTGCGCACCTGGCGGATTTGTGGCAGGTGGATGAACTGTGCGAGGCGTTGCTGGACCTGTACGGCGCGGTCGAGGAAAGCAGCCTGGCGGTCAGCGCGCGCTTTTTCGAACAGGCGCAGTTGGCCCATGAAGCGCTGATCGACATGCTCGATCAGCTTGCCGCCGGGCAAGAAGTGGACCCGCGACCGGAACGTCTGGAAGCCTTGCGCGAGTTGCTTGAGGAAGCCTTGGCGCCAGACGCAACCGGCCTGATCAGCCACCAGGATGGTCAGGCGCAGATTGCCGATCTTGGCGCCGCAACCGCAGCCCTGGCGACCGATCCGGCAGTGATTGAGCTGTTTCTCGAAGAAGCCAGCGACTTGCTGCAAAGTGCCAATCAGGCGCTGCAGCGTTGGCTCAGCGAGCCGGACAATGCCTCGGCGCTGTCATCGCTGCAACGCGACCTGCAGACCCTCAAAGGCGGCGCGCAGATGGCGGCAATTGGCACGGTCGAGGTGCTCGCTCAAGCGCTTGAGCTGTTGTACGAAGGCCTGGTTGATCGGCGCTTCTCTCCCACAACAGAGCTGTATGCCCTGCTTGAGCGCAGCCACGCCAAGCTGGCCCGTATGCTTGAACAGTTGCAGGCCGGTGCTTCACCGGTGGCGGCAGTGGAGTTGTTGGCAGCGCTGCGCGAGTACCGGCATAACGCGCCCCCGGCGGTGGCCGCCGACAAAGTTGCCGACCCGGTGCAAGAAGCCGGGGACAAAGAGCTGCTGGAGATCTTCCTCGAAGAATCTTTCGACATTGTCGAAAGCTCCGGGGCCGCCTTGCTGCGTTGGCAGGCCGAGCCGCGCAACAGCGTCGAGGTGGAGAACCTGCTGCGCGACCTGCATACCCTCAAAGGGGGCGCGCGGATGGTCGAGATCGCACCGATTGGCGACCTCGCCCATGAACTGGAATTTCTCTACGAGCTGTTGGCGGCCGGGCAACTGCAACCCAGTGCGGCGCTGTTCAGTTTGCTGCAGAACTGCCATGACCGTCTGGCGCACATGCTCGACGCGGTTCGCTTGCAACAGCCGCTGCACGCGGCGACGGCGCTGATCGATTACATCCGCAATTTCAGTAGCGCAGCGCTGGCCGATACCGCTGCACATCAGTCACAGGTTGATGTGGCGCCGCTGGAAGTGCCGGCGGCCGTGCCGGAGCGTGGGCCGGTGGACATGGTCAAGGTGGCCTCGGAACTGCTCGATGACCTGGGCAACCTGGCCAGCGAGCACTCGATCATCCGCGGGCGCATCGAACAGCAGGTCAATGACGCGCAAGTGGCGTTGAACGAGATGGAAACCACGCTGGAGCGCATGCGCGATCAGCTGCGCCGCCTGGACACCGAAACCCAGGGGCGGATTCTCAGCCGTCAGGCGGGTGATGGCGATGGTCAGGTCTACGACGATTTCGACCCGCTGGAAATGGACCGCCATTCGCAACTGCAGCAGTTGTCGCGGGCCTTGTTCGAGTCGGCCTCCGACCTGCTTGATCTGAAGGAAACCTTGAGCGTCCGCGCCCAGGAAGCGCAGGGCCTGCTGCAGCAGCAAGGACGGGTCAACAGTGACCTGCAGGAAGGCCTGATGCGTACGCGCATGGTGCCATTCGAACGCCTGGTACCGCGCTTGCAACGTGTGGTGCGGCAGGTGGCCAGCGAGTTGGGCAAGCAGGTTGAGCTGGTGGTCGGCAATGCGGAAGGCGAGATGGACCGCAGTGTGCTTGAGCGCATGGTGGCGCCGCTGGAGCATATGCTGCGCAATGCCGTCGACCATGGCCTGGAAGCCCGCGAAGCGCGCCTGGCGGCGGGCAAGCCGGAGCAGGGGCTGATTTCGCTGAACCTGTTGCACGAAGGCGCCGACATCGTCATCGAAATGACCGACGACGGCGCCGGTGTGCCGCTGGATGCTGTGCGACGCAAGGCGATCAAGCGCGGGCTGCTCGACCCGGCAGCGGTGCTCAGCGACCATGAGGTGATGCAGTTCATCCTCCAGCCGGGCTTCTCCACGGCGGAGAAAATCACCCAGATTTCCGGACGCGGCCTGGGCATGGACGTGGTCCATGAGGAGGTCAAGCAGCTGGGTGGCTCGATGGTGATCGAGTCCAGTGCGGGCAAGGGCGCGCGTTTTCTGATTCGCTTGCCGTTCACCGTATCGGTCAACCGCGCCCTGATGGTGCACTACGGCGAGGAACAATATGCCGTGCCGCTGAACACCATCGAGGGCATTGTGCGGGTACCGCCTGCCGAGCTGGAGGCGTGTTACCAACTCGACTCGCCGCACTATGAATACGCCGGGCATCGCTACGAACTGCGTTACCTGGGTGAACTGCTCCAGGGTGCAGTACAACCGCGCCTGCTTGGGCAGAGCCTGCCGTTGCCGGTACTGCTGGTGCATGTGCATGAGCAGCAGTTTGCGATTCAGGTCGACAGCCTGGCGGCCAGCCGCGAGATCGTGGTGAAAAGCCTGGGGCCGCAGTTTGCCAGCGTTCAGGGACTGTCCGGGGCGACCTTGCTCGGTGACGGCCGGGTCGTGCTGATTCTCGACCTGCCCGGACAATTGCGCGGCTTGCAACAGCGGCATGTACTGCAGCAAGCAGGCAGCAGCCCCTACGTGCGCCAACAGCAGATCGAGCGGGCGCCGAAGCGGCCGTTGCTGGTAATGGTGGTGGATGACTCGGTGACGGTGCGTAAAGTGACGGGCCGTCTGCTTGAGCGTCACGGCATGAACGTGCTGACCGCCAAAGACGGCGTCGACGCCATGGCGCTGCTGCAGGAACACCGCCCGGACGTCCTGCTGCTGGACATCGAAATGCCACGCATGGATGGCTTTGAGGTCGCCACCCTGGTGCGTCACGATCCGGACCTCAAGGACCTGCCGATCATCATGATTACTTCGCGAACCGGGCAGAAACACCGCGACCGGGCCATGTCCATCGGGGTCAACGACTACCTGGGCAAACCCTATCAAGAGTCTGTGCTGCTGCAGAGCATTGCCCTGTGGAGTGCCCGCCATGCTTGAACAACCTGCCCGCAATGGTCGGCGCAGCAGCCTCACCGGGCTGTTGCTGGCACTGGATGACCGCTGCCTGGTGCTACCCAACGTCGCGGTGGCCGAGCTGATCGGTTATCAGGCTGGCTTGCCGGCGCCTGAACAACCGCAATGGATGCTGGGCTGGATCGATTGGCGTAATCAGCGTTTGCCGCTGCTCAACTTCGAGGCCGCCTGCGGCGGTCAGGTACGGGTCGGTGAGCGGGCGCGGATTGTGGTGCTCAATGCCTTGGGCGGCAGCCGCCTGCGTTTTATTGCCATGCTGGTGCAAGGCATTCCGCGCTCTTGCAAACTCGACAGCCAACTCAATTATGTTGATGTGCCGCTGGCAGCATTGGAGCTGGCGGCGGTGCAGGTGGGCGATCAGGTTGCCCGGGTGCCTGACCTTGCTGCACTTGAGCAGCTACTTGAGGAGGCCGGGCTGGTTTGACACATTCACCTGTGTAGGATGGAACGCTTGTCCGTCGTTCGGAGGACCCGTTTGTATGTATCACGGTGAACGTTTCAACGCCTGGACCCACCTGGTCGGCGCCGTGCTGGCCTGTATCGGCGCCATCTGGATGCTGGTAATCGCCAGCTTTGAGGGCGACCCGTGGAAGATCGTCAGCCTGGCGATCTATGGCTTCACCCTGCTGTTGCTCTACAGCATCTCGACCCTCTATCACAGCGTGCGTGGCAAGGCCAAAGTGGTGATGCGCAAGCTCGACCACCTGTCGATCTATTTGCTGATTGCCGGCAGTTACACGCCGTTTTGCCTGGTCAGCCTGCGCGGGCCCTGGGGCTGGAGCCTGTTCGGCGTGGTCTGGGGGCTGGCGCTGATCGGCATGCTGCACCGGGGTTCGACACTTAACCGCAATTTTCGCCCCTTTTCGGAAAGTGCCTCCAGCGCCGGCGCGGGTTTGACGGCCGCAATTGCAAAAGCGCTGTGGTGGCACGTTTGTAACAGACGACCTCAAGCTTGACGCGAACTTGTAGGTGGTTAAAGTGGCGGCATCATGCACGTCAAGCTCACCACCTCCGGCGGTCGCCGCTACGTCCAGCTCGTCGAGTCCTACCGCGACGAGGCTGGGCGGGTAAAGAAGCGCACCGTCGCCACGCTCGGCCGCGCCGAGCAGGTCGATGGGTCGCTCGACGCGGTGATCAACGGTCTGCTGAAGATCACTGGCCGCGCGCCGATGGGCGCCAAACCGCCGGCGCCCACGGTGTCGTTCGAGTCCGCGCGCGCGCTCGGTAACGTATGGGCGCTGACCGAGCTGTGGAAGTCGCTCGGCTTCTCGGGGCTGCGCCGGGTGTTCCGGCGCACGCGCCGGACCACGGATGTAGAAGCGCTGATCCGGCTGATGGTGCTCAACCGCCTGTGCGACCCCGAGTCCAAGCTCGGCGTGTTGCGCTGGGTGCAGACCGTGGCGCTGCCCGACTTCGGGCCTAAGGCGGTGACGCACCAGCAGTTGCTGCGCAGCCTCGATGCGCTGATGGATCACCAGGACGAGGTCGATGCCGTGGTCGCCGGGCTGCTGCGCCCGCTGATCGACCAGGATCTGTCGATGGTGTTCTACGACCTCACCACGATCCGCAGCGAAGGACTCAGCCAGCAGACCGGTGACGTGCGCCAGTACGGCATGGCCAAGGAAGGGCTGATTGCCCGCCAGTTCATGCTCGGCGTGGTGCAGACCGCCGAGGGGCTGCCGATCTACCACGAGGTGTTCGACGGCAACACGGCCGAGACGCGTACCTTGCTGCCCACACTCTCCAAGGTGCTCGAGCGCTTCCCGTCGGTGCAGCGCCTGGTGCTGGTCGCTGACCGGGGGCTGCTCAGCCTGGACAATCTGGAGGCGCTGAAGGCCGTGCGCCTGGCCAGCGGCAAGCCGCTCGAATTCATCGTCGCGGTGCCGGGCCGCCGATACAACGAGTTCATCGAGCTGCTCGAACCCTTCCACGAACAGCAGTGCGCAGCCGCCACGCAGGAAGTGATCTCGGAGCACGCCTGGAACGACCTGCGGCTGGTGGTCGCGCACGATCCGGTGACGGCAACCACGAAGACCGAGCAGCGCAATGCGCGTATCGACGCGCTGATCCGCCAGGCAGACCAATGGACCGGCAAGCTCACCGAGCAGGACGAAGGCGTGAAGCACCGGGGGCGCAAACTCTCGGATAGCGGCGCCAAGGCGCGCTTCTACCATGCGGTCAGCGAAGCGCACCTGTCGCGCATTCTCAAGGTGGATCTGGGCGAGGAGCTCTTCAGCTACCACATCGACGACAAGGCGAAGCGTCTTGCCGAAATGATGGACGGCAAGCTGCTGCTGGTGACCAACGCCGAGGGGCTCGCCGCGCAGAACGTGCTTCAGCGCTACAAGTCGCTCGCCGACATCGAGCGCGGCTTCAAGGTGCTCAAGTCCGAGATCGAGATTGGCCCGGTGTATCACCGCCTGCCCGAGCGGATTCGCGCCCACGCGTCGATCTGCTTCATGGCGCTGATCCTGCATCGGGTGATGCGCAGCCGACTCAAGGCGGCGGACGCGGGCTACACGCCCGAGCGGGCGCTCGAGCAACTACAGCGCATCCAGCATCACCGCGTGCGCCTGAACGGCGGCGAGCCGGTGGTCGGGGTGTCGACGCCCAGCACGGAACAGAACGAGGTGTTTCATGCATTAGGAATCGAAAAACCAGCGGCGCCGGAGCAGTTGGCGCTGTTGTAGTGGCATTTTTGAAAGTGCGCTCTAGCAAAAACAAGCACTTGCGAGCGTAACTGTCGAACTCGGGGCTGCAAGAGATCAAGCCGCGTAGCGAAGCCCGGGTACTGTCGATCATTATCTATGCAGTGATGGGCTGGATCGTGCTGGTAGCAGTGAAACCGTTGCTGGCCAGTCTGGGAACTGCGGGCTTCAGCTGGCTGGCTGCCGGTGGTGCGTTCTACACCATCGGCATCATCTTCTTTGCCTATGACAGCCGCTTTCGCCACTGGCATGGTATCTGGCACCTGTTCGTGATCGCCGGCAGCCTGTTGCACTTCATCGCCGTGTTCTTCTACGTGCTCTAGAAGTCGCCCCACAGTTGCTGAGCCACCGCCAAGGCCACCACCGGCGCAGTTTCGGTGCGCAGCACCCGCGGGCCGAGGCGGGCAGCGTGGAAGCCAGCGGCTTTGGCTTGCTCGACTTCGGCGTCGCTCAAGCCGCCTTCCGGGCCGATCAGAAAGGCCAGGCTTTGCGGTTTTTGATGGCTGAGCAGCGGCTCGGCCACCGGGTGCAAGACCAGCTTGAGCTGTTCATCACAGGCGTTGAGCCAATCGGCCAATAGCTGGGGCGGATTGATCTGCGGCACGCTGGAGCGGCCACACTGCTCACAGGCACTGATCGCCACCTGGCGCCAGTGGGCCAGGCGCTTGTCGGCGCGCTCGTCTTTGAGGCGCACCTCACAGCGTTCGCTGACGATCGGGGTGATGACAGTGGCACCCAGCTCGGTGGCTTTCTGGATCGCCCAATCCATCCGTTCCCCGCGCGACAGACCCTGGCCGAGGTGAACCGTGAGGCTGGATTCGGCTTGCCCGGTGAAGGATTCGTTCAACTGAACCCGGACGGTCTTCTTGCCGACCTCGAGCAACTGGCCGAGGAACTCCTGGCCGCTGCCGTCGAACAGCTGTACGGCATCGCCAGCGGCCATGCGCAGCACCCGGCCGATGTAGTGGGCCTGGGCTTCAGGCAGATCGTGCTCGCCGAGGCTCAGCGGGGCATCGATGAAAAAGCGGGACAGTCTCATTTCTAAACTCGGTAGAGGTGTTGGCTGTTATCGCGGGGCAAGCCCGCTCCCACATCACCTGTGGGAGCGGGCTTGCCCCGCGATACTCTTACTAGCCCGGATCACGAAAATCAGGATGGAAATTACCCGGCACCGCCACGCTAATGCTGTCGCGGGTCGCGATATCAATACCTTCGCTGGCCACTTCGGCAAGGAAGTCGATTTGCTCCGGGGTAATCACATAGGGCGGCAGGAAATACACCACGCTGCCCAACGGACGCAGCAGCGCGCCACGGGTCAGGGCGTGTTCGAAGACTTTCAGGCCGCGCCGCTCCTGCCAGGGGTAGGCGGTTTTGCTGGCTTTGTCCTGGACCATTTCGATGGCCAGGGCCATGCCGGTCTGGCGTACTTCGGCAACATGCGGATGATCGACCAGGTGTGCGGTGGCGCTGGCCATGCGTTGGGCCAGGGCCTGGTTGTTGGCGATGACGTTGTCCTGCTCGAAGATGTCCAGGGTCGCCAGCGCCGCTGCACAGGCCAGCGGGTTGCCGGTGTAGCTGTGCGAGTGGAGGAAGGCGCGCAGGGTCGAGTAGTCGTCGTAGAAGGCGTTGTACACCTCGTCGGTGGTCATGCACGCCGCCAGCGGCAGGTAGCCGCCGGTCAGGGCCTTGGACAGGCAGAGGAAATCCGGGCGGATACCCGCCTGCTCACAAGCGAACATCGTTCCGGTACGGCCGAAGCCGACCGCGATCTCATCGTGGATCAGGTGCACACCGTAGCGGTCGCAGGCCTCGCGCAGCAGCTTGAGGTACACCGGGTGGTACATGCGCATGCCGCCAGCACCCTGGATCAGCGGCTCGACAATGACTGCCGCGAGGGTTTCGTGGTGTTCGGCGAGGGTCTGCTCCATGGCCGCGAACATCGTGCGCGAATGTTCTTCCCAACTCACCCCTTGCGGGCGCAGGTAGCAGTCCGGGCTTGGCACCTTGATGGTGTCAAGCAGCAGCGCCTTGTAGGTTTCGGTGAACAGTGGCACGTCACCTACCGACATCGCCGCAATGGTTTCGCCGTGGTAGCTGTTGCTCAGCGTGACAAAGCGCTTCTTCGCTGGCTGGCCTTTGTTGAGCCAGTAGTGAAAGCTCATTTTCAGCGCAACTTCGATGCAGGACGAGCCATTATCGGCGTAGAAGCACCGTGTCAGGCCTTCAGGTGTGATCTGCACCAGACGCTCGGACAGCTCAATCACCGGTTGGTGGCTGAAGCCAGCGAGAATCACATGCTCAAGCTGATCGACCTGGTCTTTGATGCGCTGGTTGATCCGTGGGTTGGCATGGCCGAAGACGTTGACCCACCAGGAGCTGACCGCGTCGAGGTAACGCTTGCCTTCGAAATCTTCCAGCCACACACCTTCACCGCGCTTGATCGGGATCAGCGGCAGTTGCTCGTGGTCTTTCATCTGGGTGCAGGGGTGCCACAGGACCTTCAGGTCACGTTGCATCCACTGTTGGTTTAGGCCCATTTCCATTCTCCTGGCGACGACAGCGCAGACATGCGGCGCAAGCCTATGCAAAGCGTCGCTCAAGGACAACCCGTAGCCGTTAATCAAGCGTTGGTGTCGCTGGTCGGGTGGCTTGGCCTCGCGTATTCTTCGGCTACTCTTTTCAGGGGGAGTCTCCCCCTAACTTTCTGCTTAAAACCGGAGTTCGCCAACATGTCTGCTGGGTGGCTACGCGCCTGTGCGCTGGTAATGATAGGACTGTTCAGCGGCGCTGCGCTGGCCAAGGACAAAACCCCGACGGCAATCGTCGTCGGTGGTGGTCTGGCTGGCCTGACGGCTGCTTATGAATTGCAAGGTAAAGGCTGGCAGGTGACCCTGCTTGAAGCCAAGTCGGGGATGGGCGGGCGTTCGGGCCTGGCCACCAGTGAATGGATCGGTAACAGCAAGGCCCAGCCGATCCTCAACCAGTACCTCGACACCTTCAAGATCAGTACCCAGCCAGCACCGGAATTCGTGCGAACGCCAGGTTACCTGATCGACGGCGAGTATTTCAGCTCGACGGATCTGGCAACCAAGCAGCCGGCCACCGCCGAGGCGCTCAAACGCTACGAAAAGACCCTCGACGACCTGGCGCGCTCGATTGATGATCCGCAGAATCCGGCCGCCAACAGCACCTTGTTCGCCCTGGATCAACTGAACGTCTCCACCTGGTTGGACAAGCTGCAATTGCCAACCACGGCGCGGCAGTTGATCAACCAGCAGATCCGCACGCGCTACGACGAGCCATCGCGCCTGTCGCTGCTCTATTTCGCCCAACAGACCCGTGTCTACCGTGGTGTCAGCGACCGTGACCTGCGCGCTGCACGCCTGCCAGGCGGCAGCCCGGTCTTGGCCCAGGCGTTTGTCAAACAGCTGAAGACCATCAAGACCAGCTCGCCGGTCAGCGCCATTGTTCAGGACAAGGACGGCGTCACCGTTAAAGTCGGCAGCGTCGGCTATCAGGCGGATTATGTAGTGCTGGCCGTGCCGCTACGGGCCCTGGCCAAGATCCAGATGACGCCGGGCCTGGACACCAAGCACCTAGCAGCCCTGAAGGGCACCAACTACGGCTGGCGCGACCAGCTGTTGCTGAAGTTCAAGCATCCGGTGTGGGAGAGCCGCGCCCGTATGTCTGGCGAGATCTTCAGCAACACCGGCCTGGGCATGCTCTGGGTTGAGCCTGCGCTTAAAGGTGGTGCCAACGTTGTGATCAACCTCTCGGGTGACAATGCGCGCTTGCTGCAGGCTTTCGGCGACAAGCAGATGGTCGACCAGGTGTTGATTCGCATGCATGCGTTCTACCCGCAGGCCCGTGGTGCATTCACCGGCTACGAAGTCCGCCGTTACAGCACCGATTCCAACATGGGCGGTGCCTACCTGGCTTACGGTCCGGGTCAGATCAGTAAGTTCTGGCGCCTGTGGGAGCGTCCGGTGCAGCGTGTAGCCTTTGCTGGCGAACACACTGACGCATTGTACCCGGGCACCCTGGAAGGTGCCCTGCGCAGCGGCCAGCGTGCGGCCAGTCAGGTTCAGGACCTGGCGGCGGGCAAGTCGTTTGACGTGGTCAAAGCGGCGCCAACGGCGGCACCGGTGAAGAAAGAAGAGAGCAAGGAAAGTTTCTTCTCTCGGCTGTTTGGCAGTAACGATAAGCCTGCCTCGGCGCAGTAAATGCGCTGAATTTATCGCGGGGCAAGCCCGCTCCTACCGGGTCGGTGGGAGCGGGCTTGCCCCGCGATCGCTGCATACCTTCCCCTGCAGTTAATGTTTCCTTAATAGCGCTGTAAAACACTAACAATCGTCTTTCTCGATCGTTCAAAGCAAAATTTTCCGCTTTAATTCGATAGATAACGCGTTAGTCTTGAGCACAGTTCTTACAGGGAAACACGGCAATGCAACTGCGCAATTCATCTTCTCGCTACGGCCTGGTCAGCATCGTGATGCACTGGGGTGTGGCACTGGCAGTTTTCGGACTGTTCGCGCTTGGCCTGTGGATGATGGGCCTGGACTACTACAGCACATGGCGTAAAGACGCGCCGGAACTGCACAAGAGTATCGGTCTGGTGCTGCTGGCGGTGATGCTGGCCCGCGTGGCCTGGCGTTTCATCAGCCCGCCGCCGCCGGCACTGCCTAACCACGGCAAACTGACGCGCTTGGCCTCCAAGGCCGGGCACAGTCTGCTTTACTTCGGTCTGTTTGCAGTGATGATCGCCGGCTACCTGATTTCCACCGCCGATGGCGTGGGTATCCCGGTGTTCGGACTGTTCGAAGTGCCAGCGCTGGTGAGTAACTTGCCTGATCAGGCAGATGTTGCCGGAGAGATCCATTTCTACCTGGCCTGGGGCCTGGTGATTTTTGCCGGTTTGCATGGCCTGGCTGCCCTGAAGCACCACTTTATCGACCGTGACGCGACCCTCAAACGTATGTTGGGCCGCAAAGCTTGATGTTCAACCTCCACTCCAAAGGGATATAGACGCATGTTGAAGAAGACTTTTGCCGCTCTGGCGCTCGGTACCGCACTGCTTTCGGCTGGCCAGGTCATGGCTGCAGACTACAAGATCGACAAGGAAGGCCAACACGCTTTCGTTGACTGGAAAATCAGCCACCTGGGCTACAGCTTCATTCACGGTACCTTCAAAGATTTCGATGGTTCGTTCAGCTGGGACTCGGCCAAGCCAGAAGCCAGCAAAATCGCGGTTGATCTGAAAACCGCCAGCCTGTGGTCGAACCACGCCGAGCGTGACAAGCACATCGCCAGCAAAGACTTCCTCGATGTGAAGAAGTACCCAGACGCCAAGTTCGTCTCCACCAGCGTTAAGTCGACCGGCGAGAAAACCGCTGACGTGACGGGCGACCTGACCATGCACGGCGTGACCAAGCCTGTGACCTTCAAGGCTGTGTTCATCGGCGAAGGTAAAGATCCATGGGGCGGTGAGCGTGCAGGTTTCAACGCCACCACCACCTTGAACCTGAATGACTTCGGTATCAAAGGCCCAGGTGCATCTTCCCAGACTCTGGACCTGGACATCTCGGTCGAAGGCGTTAAACAGAAGTAAGCGCCTGTAGGAGCGGGCTTGCCCCGCGATGCGATGTATCAGGAAGATCGCAATCGCGGGGCAAGCCCGCTCCTACACCACGCACAAAAACGCCGCCCCGAGGGGCGGCGTTTTTGTGTCTGCGTTACTGAATCAGCGATTACGCGTCAGCAGTGCAGGTTTCTCACCACGCGGACGGCTAGGCAGTTGCTCCAGCTGTTCGGCAGTCGGGAAGCGGTCGATCTTCGACTCTTTGTGCATGATTTTCGGCTGCGGCTGGCCCTCACGCGGGTTGCGTACAGCCGGTTCGCTCGACGGGTTGTCACTGCTTGGGCGACGGTTACGGCCACCACCATCACGACGTTGCTGACCACCACCACCGCTGCGCGAGCCGCCGCGCTTCTCACCGCTGGCCGAACCACCGGAACCATTGCGTTGGCCCTGGTTGCGGCCTTGGCCACCACCGTTGTTGCTACGTTGTTGGCCGTTAGCGCCTGCACCGTTCTGGGCTGGCGCGCCCGGGCGACGGTTGCGGCCCTGGTTGCCCTTGTTCTGATAGGGGCTGACGTAGTCGGCGCGGTTGCCGAAGTTGTCCACGTCGTCATCCAGGAACTCTTCCGGATCGCGATCGGCTGGCACGGCTGGGATGCCTGTCTGGGCCGATTGCTGCTGGCGTGGCTTTTTGTTGTCGCGTGGTTTGCGTTCCTGGCGGCCACCGGCAGCTTTCTCGGCGGTTTTTTCCTTGTCTTTGTCGCGACCTTTTTCTTTACCCTGATCCTTGCCTTTGTCCTTGCGTCCACCGTTGCCGCTGTTGGTGCCATCGGCACGCTGGCCACGGCCACCGCGTGGGGCGTTTTGCGGACGCTCGCGGGTTTCAGGCTTCTCGGCTTCGACCTTGGAGGCATCAAAGCCCATCAGGTCGCCATCCGGGATTTTCTGGCGCGTCACGCGCTCGATGCTCTTGAGCAGCTTTTCTTCATCCGGGGCAACCAGCGAGATGGCCTCGCCCGAACGCCCGGCACGGCCAGTACGGCCGATGCGGTGTACGTAATCTTCTTCGACGTTAGGCAACTCGAAGTTGACCACGTGCGGCAGTTGGTCGATGTCCAGGCCGCGTGCGGCGATGTCGGTGGCAACCATGATGCGCACAGCACCGGACTTGAAGTCGGCCAGGGCTTTGGTGCGGGCGTTCTGGCTTTTGTTACCGTGGATCGCTGCGGCGGTGAGGCCGTGCTTTTCCAGGTATTCAGCCAGGCGGTTGGCGCCATGCTTGGTACGGGTGAAGACCAGCACCTGTTCCCAGGCACCGGTGGTGATCAGGTGTGCCAGCAGGGCGCGTTTGTGGCTGGCCGGCAGGCGATAGACGCGCTGCTCGATGCGCTCGACCGTGGTATTGGGCGGGGTGACCTCAATACGCTCGGGGTTGTGCAGCAACTTGTCGGCCAGGTCGGTGATGTCTTCGGAGAACGTCGCCGAGAACAACAGGTTCTGACGCTTGGCTGGCAGCCGAGCGAGGACCTTCTTCACGTCATGGATAAAGCCCATGTCGAGCATGCGGTCGGCTTCGTCCAGTACCAGGGTTTCGACGTGGGACAGGTCGACGCTGCCTTGACCGGCCAGGTCGAGCAAGCGACCCGGGCAGGCAACCAGCACATCCACACCACGGGCCATGGCCTGAACCTGCGGGTTCATGCCGACGCCACCGAAGATGCAGGCGCTGACGAATTTGAGATTGCTGGCATAGACCTTGAAGCTGTCGTGCACCTGGGCTGCCAGTTCGCGCGTAGGGGTCAACACCAGGACCCGCGGCTGGCGTGGGCCATGGCGCTGGGATTTGTCTGGGTGACCACCTGGGAACAGGCGCTCGAGGATCGGCAGGGCGAAACCACCGGTTTTACCAGTACCTGTCTGGGCGGCAACCATCAGGTCGCGACCTTGCAACACGGCGGGAATAGCCCGCTGTTGCACCGGAGTGGGCTGGGTATAGCCAGCTGCCTCGATGGCGCTGACTAGAGCCTCGGAGAGACCGAGGGAAGCAAAGGACATGAGTAATCCTGTTCTTAGTGGGGGCTAAGCCCGATGGGATAATCTTGCCTGGCGCGACGGGCATCGGAAGATGCTATCGCGTCCGGTCCAGCAGGGACTTCAATGCGCATCCGGAGCATGGCGGGCGGGCGTTTGGCCGCGCTATCCTGCCGGTCGGGATGCCTTTTGCAAGGCCGAGCGTCCGGGCGTAAGCCTGGCGGGAAGGCCCGAGTATAACAGAGCAATCAGGGCGTGCTGCGTTCCTGCTGCTCAACGGTGGTTCGAAAGTTGTCTCCGACACCGGCATAACGGGCATTCAAGGCGGCGTATGCCGGTTCACTCTTGAAGCGGCGCAGCTCGACGGCGAAGCGCTGCATCAACACATCCATGCCAGCGCTGCGGCGTACCGCCAGGTACTGGCTCTGGCGGCTGACCACCAGCGGCAGCTCGCTGACTTGCTGATCCAGGCCCAGGTTTTTGCTGAGGTAGCGCCCGACGCGGCGGTCGGTTATCAGCAGATCGATTCTTCCACGCTGCAGTTTGCCGAAGTTGGCTTCATGCGTTGGCGCGGGCTCGCGTCTGAACAATGTCGATTCACTGAATACGGATGCGTAGGCATAGCCGGGCGAGGTGCCAACGGTCAAACCGCGCAAGTCATTCAAGCTGCTGACGTTGTGCGGGCGGGCGTTGGCGTAGAACAGCACGAATTCCACATCCGACAGCGGTTCGTTGGGGTAGAACAGCAGTTTGCGCCGCTCTTCAGTCTGAAAAATATCCAGAATGCCGTCCGCCAGGCCCTGGTCGACCATCGCCAGGCAGCGTTTCCAGGGCAGGAACTGCCAGTCCAACTCTACCCCCAGGCGTTTGAAAACCTCGACGGTGACCTCATAGTCGAAGCCTCTGGCCTGGCCATCTTCCAGGTACACGTAAGGTGCCCACGGCTCGGTGACGATACGCAATTTCTCGCCATGGGCTAATGCACTCAGGCAAGTGAGCAACAGGGCGGCAATCAGGCGGGAGAAATCTGGCATGGCTGGAGATTACGACGTGTGCACGCCTATGGCTAGTAGGCGTGCGTGTTGTGCAGTCCAGCTTGTCAGGCTTTGGCGCGTTTTAGCAGCGAATCACGCACGGTCGTGTGCTTGCGGCCCAGGCCCAGGCGCATGCCCGGACGGCCGAACCACTGGCGCAGAGTGTGCTCGCATAGCGGCTGCGATTGGCGGGTAGTGACGTTTTCCAACGCCTTGTCCCACCAGGTGCTGGCGCAGGCTCGATCGAACTCGTTGGGGTATTCGTAACAGCCGTACATCAGTTCACGTAGAAACTGGCGCTGTTCGCTCGGCAAGGTCAGGCTCAGCGCCTTGTAGCCCAGACGTTGCAGGGCGGGTGGCCGGGGTAGCGCGGCATTGACCAGGGCGACATCCGCGAGGGCCTGGCAGCTCAACGGCGCCTCTTGGTGCTTGGCCAGCCAGGCCTGGACTTTGGCCCTGAACAGCTGTTTGCGGCTCCAGTAGTGGTGCAGCAGATCGGTGCACTGGTTGACCTGCAGGCGGCGGTAGGCGGCAACGGCCAGGCAAAGCTCTTCAAGGGTGTAAGCGCCCTTGGCATGCGGGTAATACTCGTCCATCAGGGCAGTCGAGTGGTCGAGCAGCGGCGCATCTTCCTGCGTCAGGCCGATGACGCCCGAGTTGAGCAGGTCCATGTGCTGATCGGCCAGCCCGCGCGCCTCGAGCATGGGCGCCAGACTTTGATACAGCGGGCAATGCCTGTCGTTACCGAAGGTGGCGCCAATCGCGTTACATAACAGCGTGCCAGGCTGGATGCGTCGGAACAGCTCCATCGGCGACTGATGGAAGAAGGTGTCGGTATCGATCAGTGCAGCAACCGGTGCATCGGCCAGGACCTTGCGCAGTACGACGTGCTTACTGCGAAAGTGATAACCATAAGGTTGGTTCCAGGTTTCACGGGTAGCGTCGTCCAGTGCGTGGACGATTACCGGAAGATGTCGGTACGGTTCGGGGTTGTCGCTATAGACCTGGATGTCCAGGGTTTCTCCTGGTGTTTTGGCCAGGTTGGCAAGGGCGCTGACAATGCTGAACTGAGCTTCCTGATGGTAGGTTACAGGGCCGAAAACCAGATAAACGAGTTGCGGGCGAGGCGGGGTATGTCCTTGAGGCATGAAAGCACGAGCGTCCGTTGTCTTGTAAAGCAGAAAGGCCTTAGCGTATGCCAAGGCCTTTTGAGTATCCCGCAGCAATTGTTACGAGTTTTGTAGTGCTTCGATCAGCGTGGCAGCTTGAGGTTGTTCCAGATCGCCAGGCTCGGATCGGCCTGGTTCAGGGTGTAGAAGTGCAGCCCCGGCGCACCGCCTTGCAGCAGTTGTTCGCACATGCGGGTGATCACTTCTTCACCGAACTTCTGAATGCTGCCGACGTCATCGCCATAGGCTTCCAGTTGCTTGCGGATCCAGCGTGGAATCTCGGCGCCGCAGGCGTCGGAGAAGCGCGCCAGTTTGCTGTAGTTGGTGATCGGCATGATCCCCGGTACCACAGGAATGTTCACGCCCAGCTTCTGCACGCGCTCGACGAAGTAGAAGTAGCTGTCGGCGTTGAAGAAGTATTGGGTGATGGCGCTGTCGGCACCGGCGTTGGCCTTGCGCACGAAGTTGTTCAGATCGTCTTCGAAGTTGCGCGCCTGCGGGTGCATCTCTGGGTAGGCGGCGATTTCGATGTGGAAATGATCAGCGCTTTCCTGGCGGATGAACTCGACCAGTTCATTGGCGTAGCGCAGTTCGCCACTGGCCATGCCCATACCCGAAGGCAGGTCGCCGCGCAGGGCGACGATACGCTGGATGCCGGCAGCCTTGTACTGGGTCAGCAGGCTGCGCAGGTCTTCCTTGCTGTCGCCGACGCACGACAGGTGCGGGGCAGCAGGGATTTTCACTTCGCTTTCCAGCTGCAGCACGGTGTTCAGCGTGCGGTCGCGGGTCGAACCACCGGCACCGTAGGTGCAGGAGAAGAAATCGGGGTTGTAGCTGGCCAGCTGGCGGGCAGTGGCGAGCAGTTTTTCATGTCCAGCATCGGTCTTGGTCGGGAAGAACTCGAAGCTGTAACGACGTTCCTGGGACATAGAAGATTCTCTTCAGCGGCAAGCTACAAGCCACAAGCCTCAAGCAGAAACGGCGCGAACCGCTTGCAGCTTGAAGCTTGAAGCTACTTACTTGAATCAGTAGCGATAGGCGTGTGGCTTGAACGGCCCTTCAACAGTGACGCCGATGTAGTCGGCTTGCTGCTGAGTCAGCTGAGTCACCACGCCGCCGAAGCCGCGGACCATTTCCAGGGCCACTTCTTCGTCGAGTTTCTTCGGCAGTACTTCAACGGTCAGACGCTCAGCTTTCTGGGCTGGCGACAGGTCGGCGTACTTCTGGCCGAACAGGAAGATCTGCGCCAGTACCTGGTTGGCGAAGGAGCCATCCATGATGCGGCTTGGGTGGCCAGTGGCGTTGCCCAGGTTCACCAGACGGCCTTCAGCCAGCAGGATCAGGTAGTCGTCGTTTTGCGGGTCGAATTCGCCAGCACCGGTACGGTGGATCTTGTGTACCTGTGGTTTGACTTCTTCCCAGGCCCAGTTCTTGCGCATGAAAGCGGTGTCGATTTCATTGTCGAAGTGGCCGATGTTGCAGACCACAGCGCGCTTCTTCAGGGCTTTGAGCATGTTGGCATCGCAGACATTGACGTTGCCGGTGGTGGTCACGATCAGGTCGATCTTGCCCAGCAGTGCTTTGTCGATGCTGGCTTCGGTGCCATTGTTGATACCGTCGATGAACGGCGAAACCAGTTCGAAGCCGTCCATGCAGGCTTGCATGGCGCAGATCGGGTCAACTTCAGTGACCTTGACGATCATGCCTTCCTGGCGCAGCGATTGGGCCGAACCCTTGCCCACGTCACCGTAGCCGATGACCAGTGCTTGCTTGCCCGACAGCAGGTGGTCGGTACCGCGCTTGATGGCGTCGTTGAGGCTGTGACGGCAGCCGTACTTGTTGTCGTTCTTGCTCTTGGTGACCGAGTCGTTGACGTTGATCGCCGGGATTTTCAGCTCGCCCTTGACCAGCATGTCCAGCAGACGGTGCACGCCAGTGGTGGTTTCTTCGGTCACGCCGTGAACGCGCTCAAGCACAGCCGGGTACTTCTTGTGCAGCAGCTCGGTGAGGTCACCGCCGTCGTCGAGGATCATGTTGGCGTCCCATGGCGCGCCATCCTTGAGGATGGTTTGCTCCAGGCACCACTCGTACTCTTCTTCGGTTTCACCTTTCCAGGCAAATACCGGGATGCCAGCAGCGGCGATGGAGGCAGCGGCCTGGTCCTGAGTGGAGAAGATGTTGCAGGACGACCAGCGTACTTCGGCACCCAGGGCAACCAGGGTTTCGATCAGCACGGCAGTCTGAATGGTCATGTGGATGCAGCCGAGGATTTTTGCACCCTTGAGCGGTTGCTCTTGCAGGTACTTGCGGCGCAGGCCCATCAGTGCA
This sequence comes from Pseudomonas sp. NUPR-002, assembly GCF_056322725.1. Lineage (NCBI taxonomy): Bacteria > Pseudomonadati > Pseudomonadota > Gammaproteobacteria > Pseudomonadales > Pseudomonadaceae > Pseudomonas > Pseudomonas sp. NUPR-002. The sequence continues at coordinate 5,808,152 of NZ_CM150476.1, read as the reverse complement.
GGCATTTCCGATTCGGCGATGATGGTTTCGCGACGGCCCCAGGCAGCCAGGGAGATGTCAGCGACCTTGAAATCGGTAAAACCGGCAGGCGTGTTTACAGCGCTCATGAAGAGCCTCCATTCGTAATGTGCGAATGGGCGCCGTTGTGCGTTTAGTGCCTGCAGGCAAGCCTGGCCAGGCAACGCCCCATCCGAGCCTGACAGGTTGAACCTGCTGCAGCGCCCCTCGGACAGGTGGCGGGAACGGTATCAAGTGCAGATTACCGTTTTAAAGCGATGGCGATTATAGCTGCGCCCGCGCATCAGCCCAAGGTTTTCTGTCGATTAATCGAGACCATAGTCGATGTTAAATGGAGGAGGGCGGCAGGCTCTGCCATCATTACCCACATTGATTGGCAAGATGGTCAGGAGTAGATATGAATTTTCACACCCGCAAGTGGGTCAAGCCCGAAGACCTCAACCCCAATGGCACCCTGTTCGGCGGCAGCCTGCTGCGCTGGATCGACGAAGAAGCGGCGATTTATGCCATCGTCCAGCTGGGTAATCAGCGTGTGGTGACCAAGTACATCTCGGAGATCAACTTTGTCAGCGCTTCGCGTCAGGGCGACATCATCGAGCTGGGCATTACTGCCACCGAATTCGGGCGGACTTCGATCACGCTCAAGTGTGAAGTGCGTAACAAGATCACCCGCAAGAGCATTCTGACCGTCGACCGCATGGTCTTCGTCAACCTCGGTGAAGACGGCCTGCCGGCGGCGCATGGGCGGACCGAGATCAAGTACATCAAGGATCAGTTTGATACGGCGGTAGAGTAAGAAAGCATCGCGGGGCAAGCCCGCTCCCACAGAGAACTGGTAGGAGCGGGCTTGCCCCGCGAAAGAGCCTCAAGGTTGCTCGGTAACCCCGCGCACCACCCGCCCGATCGTCAGCCCCTGCAACAGGATCGACGACAGCACCACGATGTAGGTGATGCTCAGCAGCAGGTCGCGTTCACTGCCCGCTGGCAGCGACAACGCCAGGGCCACCGACACACCGCCGCGCAAACCACCCCAGGTCAGTACCCGCACGGTGCCGCGTGGCACTGTGCGCCAGCGACGCAGCATGACGATGGCCGGGGCCACAGTCAGCAAACGCGACAGCAGGATCGCCAACGCCAGGACACAGGCCGCCGCCAGGTGCATCCACGAGAAGGGCAACAGCAGCAGTTCCAGGCCAATCAGCGCGAACAGCAGGGCATTGAGCATGTCGTCGATCAGTTCCCAGAAACCGTCGAGATAACGCCGGGTCATCTCGTTCATCGCCAGATTGCGCCCCAGGTTACCGATGATCAGCCCCGCCACCACCATCGCAATCGGTGCCGAAACGTGCAGCTCGTAGGCCATGGCCGAGCCGCCGATCACCAGGGCCAGGGTCAGCATGACTTCGACCTGATACTGCTCGATGCTTTTGATCATGCGGTAGGTCACATAGCCGATCAGGCCGCCGAATACCGCACCGCCAATCGCCTCGCGGGCGAACAACACGAGCGTCTCGCTGACGGTTGGGGTTTCGCCCAGTTGGGCAATGCCCAGCAACACGGTGAAGACCACCACCGCAGTACCGTCGTTGAACAATGACTCGCCAACAATCGTGGTTTTCAGTGGCTTTGAGGCATTGGCGGTACGCAGGGCGCCCAGCACGGCAATCGGGTCGGTCGGTGAAATCAGTGCGCCGAACAGCAAGCAGTAGAGCAGGCTGACGTGCCAGCCGAACAAGGCGAAGATCCAGTGCGCAAGAAAGCCGATGACCACGGTGGCAATCAATACTCCGAAGGTAGCCAGCAAGCCGATCGGCCAGCGATAGCTGCGCAGGTCGGCGAGGTTGACGTGCAGGGCGCCGGCAAACAGCAGGAACGACAGCATCCAGTGCATCAGCAAGTCGTTGAAGTCGATCTGGCTCATCAAGCCTTGCACGCGCTCTTCAAGGCCGGGGTAGCCGATCACGCTCAGGCCTTGCAGCAACAGGGAAAACAACAGCGCGGTGACCATCACGCCGATGGTGGGCGGCAGGCCGATGAAGCGGTAGTTCAGGTAGGTAAGAAGTGTGGTCAAACAGATAAACGCAGCAACAAGCTCAAGCATTCCGGGTCCTGTAATGGCTTTCAATGTGGCGCCCGATCCCATCGGGCAGCCTTTGGATGGTCTGCCGGGCGGGTGGGGGCACAGTTTTTTGCTGCATGCGTTGACCACACAGTGTGGAATTCGTTGCGCATCAGGCGAATCTGCGCGACGCCGCGTTGACGGAAATGCTTAGATAGCGGCTGGCCATTGATGACCCAACCTGCATAGCCAAGGACTTTCGCGTGTTAGCCACTTCCCTGGTTCTGATTGCCGCGCTCTTGCACGCAACCTGGAACACCTTGATCAAATTCAGCGGCGAGCGCCTGCTGGTCATTGCCAGCATGGATACCGTGGCATTGGTGTTTGCGTTGGTAATGGTGGCCTTCGTGCAGTTCCCGCCCGCCGAGGTGTGGCCGTGGTTGCTGGCCTCGGCATTGTTTGAGCAGTTGTATCGGTTCCTGTTGATCCAGGCTTACCGCGTCGGTGACCTGGGCTTGGTGTATCCACTGATGCGCGGGCTCTCGCCGCTGGTGGTGCTGGCCCTGACGTTGACCTTCGCGGGTGAAACCCTGAGCAGCCAGCAGATCATTGGCATTCTGCTGATTCCCTGTGGCATGGCTTGCCTGCTCTGGCAGGGCGGGGGCGGTGATCGTCTGCCGTGGTCGATGCTGCCGGTGGTGGCCTTGATCGGCTTGTGCATCGGTTGCTACACCTGGTTCGATGGCCAGGCGATCCGGCTGTGGTCGCAGCCATTGGACTATCTTGTATGGTTGACGCTGCTCAGTGCCTGGCCGTTTCCGTTGCTGGCGGGTGTCGCTCGTCGCGCACCGTTCATGCTGTTCTGGCGCTTGCAGTGGCGGCTTGGTCTGGCGGTCGGCTTATGCGTGTTGTTGAGCTATGCCCTGGTGCTCTGGGCCATGCAGTTGGGCTCGGTGGCCGAGGCGGCGGCGCTGCGTGAGGTGAGCGTGATCCTGGTGGTGCTGTTCGGTATGCGCTACCTCAAAGAACCTTTTGGCGGTCCCAGGCTCTTAGCTTGTGCCCTGGTGCTGATCGGCATGCTGATCATGAAACTCTGACGTTCCCTCTGACAAGGATTTAGCCATGACCGTTGCTCTGTGGTGTGTATTGATTGCGTTGTTCCTGCCGATTCTCTGTACCAGTATCGCCAAGCTCAGCAGCGGCCGTTTCGGTCTGCGTCAGAACCATGATCCACGGGCGTTTCTCGACAGCCTCGAAGGGTTGCCACGGCGCGCCCATGCGGCGCAGTTGAACAGTTTTGAAGCGTTCCCGGCGTTTGCGGCGGCGGTGATCATTGCCGATATCGTCGGCAATGCCGAACAAGTGACCCAGGATGTGCTGGCGGTGATGTATATCACCAGCCGCTTGCTCTACATCATTTGCTACCTGGCGGACTGGGCTGCACTGCGCTCGCTGGTGTGGTTCGTGGGTGTGGGGTTGATCGTGTCGTTTTTTGTGGTGTCAGCTTGATTTGATCGCGGGGCAAGCCCGCTCCCACAGCGACTGTAGGAGCGGGCTTGCCCCGCGATAGGTTCACAACACTTTCGGCACTTCAGGCAACGCCGCGCCTTTGGGCCACAGCAACCAGATCTGGCCCTGCTGTTTCATGTTGCCAGCCAGCTCACCCGCTTCAGCGCCGGTCCCCCAGAACAGGTCGGCACGCACTTCGCCGGTAATTGCGCCACCGGTGTCCTGAGCGGCCACTGGACGCACCACGGGGGCGCCGTCAGGGCGGGTGGTGGACAGCCACAACAGACTGCCCAGCGGAATCACTTTGCGGTCGATGGCCACGCTGTAGCCTGCGGTCAGCGGCACGTTGAGCGAGCCGCGTGGGCCTTCGTTGCTGTCCGGGCGGGTGCTGAAGAACACGTAGCTGGGGTTGCTTGCCAGCAGCTCGGGCACGCGGGCCGGGTTGGCCTGCGCCCAGGCATGGATAGCGCCCATGCTCACGTCTTCTTTTTTCAGCTGACCCTGCTCGACCAGCCAGCGGCCCACCGGGCGATAGGGGTGGCCATTCTGGTCGGCGTAACCAACGCGCAACTGGCGGCCGCTCTCCAGCTGGATCCGGCCAGAACCCTGAATCTGCAGGAACTGCAGGTCCATCGGGTCGGTCAGCCAGGCCAGCACGGGGGCTGGTACGCCTTGCTGGTTGATTACTTCGGCAGTGTCGTAAGGCTTGAGGGTGCGTCCTTCGAGGCGGCCACGCAGGCGTTTGCCCTTGAGCTCCGGGTAGACGCTGTCCAGCGCCACCACGATCATGTCGTCGGGTACGCCGTAGACCGGTACATGCGCACTGTCGGTTTGCGTCAGGCTGCCGGGGTAGACCGGTTCGTAGTAACCAGTGATCAGGCCGTTCGCGTTGTTTCCCCCCGAGCGCATGCTGTAGACGTCGAGTTGGGTCTGGAGAAAGTTGCGTACCTGGACGCTGTCGCTGGGCACCGCGGCGGCTGCCGCACAGGTGTTGGCCCAGATGGCATCACGTTTGAGACGTTCGCAGGCACTGCGCCAGGCTTCGAAACCGGCCAGCAGGTCGCTGTCGCTGACCTGCGGCAGGTCTTTCCAGGTGCTGCTGACATAAGTGGCGAGCGCGTGAGGTTTGGGCTTTTCCGGGCCACCGCCGTTGCATCCGGCGAGCAGTGCCAGTACCGAAAGCGACCATCCCAGGTGGCGCAGCGAAAATTTCATGAACGGGGTTTCCTTGGCGGTTTGCCTGGGGTGTAGCGGTCCAGGCAATCCATAGAGTTAATAAGGGTATTGGTCTTTGCGGGCGAGGCGAGGATACTGGCCGCCTTTTTTACCGTGAGCCGAAATAACCATGATGCTCAAGCGACTCTCTGTTGTTGTGCTGGCCTGCCTGACCCTGACTGCCTGCGGTGGTGTCGATCCCAACTCGCCGTTGGGCCAGCGCAAGACCCTGTTCAAACAGATGCTCAAGACCAGTGAGGACCTGGGCGGCATGCTGCGCGGGCGGCTGGCTTTTGACAGCCAGAAATTTGCCGATGGCGCCGTCAAGCTCGACAACTTGTCCCGTGAACCGTGGAAGCATTTTCCGCAGGTTCGCGAAGACGATGAAACCAGTGCGCGCCCAGAGGTCTGGGAGAAGCAGGCACGTTTTCAAGACTTGGCTCGCCAGTTGGAAGTGGCTACCGCTGAACTGGTGGCTGTTACCCGTACCCAACCGCTGAAAGCAGCGGACCTGGCCGCGCCGACCGATAAGGTTGAAGCAGCGTGCAAGGCTTGTCATACCGAATTTCGTAACCATTGAATACGTGATCGCGGGGCAAGCCCGCTCCTACAGGCTCTGTGGGAGCGGGCTTGCCCCGCGATAATCACTCAATCACTTACTGCTCAAGCTGATCCAACGCTTCCTGCAGCTCTTTCTTCGATTCCGCCAGCTTGTCTTTGCGCTTGTTGATCTTCTCGGCGTCGCCTTTTTTCATGGCCTTGTCCAGGTCCTTGGTGCGCTGAGTGACTTCGTGACGCGCTTCGAGCACTTTCTGCTCACGCTCTTTGCGCAGGCTGGCGTCGGTGCAGTTAGCCGTGACTTCGCTCAACGCCTTCTCCAGGCCAGCAACTTGATCGCTGTTGTTGTGCGCGCGTGCTTCGGTGAGCTGATTTTCGATGGCACTGCGTTTGGCAGCGCACCCGGTCAGGCCTTCGTCTGGCTGGGCAGCCTGGATCGAGGTGGCGCCAAAACCAATAACGCCAAGCAGTACCAGGTGGGAAAATAGCTTCATGTGAGCCTCCTTGTTCGGGGCGGGGCAGCAAAAGTTGGGAGAAATCCTGCCTTGATTTGCTCAATTAAGAAACCCTGTGTAGGTTTTTCAGTTGCAAAGCAGGGAAATCCTACGCTTGCTGGCGGCTGTGATTAGCCGGCGCGCTGGAAGCCTTGAATGCCATGGGCGAGCAATTGTTCAGCCAGCGATTGCACATGAGGATGAGTGAAAAAAGCCTGCAGGTGTTTAGCGCGAGTTGCGCCGATTCCCGCTTCCTGGGACCACTGATCGACGGTTCTGGTGGCCAGTGTGGGCCAGTCAGGATGCAGCGTCAGATGACGCGGCGCAGGTACGCCCAAGGCTCGCAACCATTGGGGGAACGGGCGTTCGCGAGCGCTTTGAAAGCTTCGTACGAGGGCATCGGCGCGGGCTGTGCTGATGCCCGGCAGCTCACTCAACTGGTCGCGGTTCAATGCCAGCCAGTCGGCCAGGGTGCTGACCTGACCCGCCTGCACCAGTTCACGCCAGGTCGCAGCGCCCAGCTTCGGCATGTCCAACCCCTGCTTGCTGCTCAGCCAGGTGAGCCGCGCGATGAACTGTTCTTCACAGTCCGGGCCGGCTTGCCAGCAGCTCAACGGGTGAAACCGGCCACTTGCCGGAGGGTGTACGGCAGGGCGTTCAATGCTGCGATGCACCACCTGCTCCAGGCGCGGAATGGTCAGCCCGGCGAGGCTCACTGCCACCTGGTCACCCGGGCGGATATCCAGGGTGTGCCAGCGCGCCAGTGAGCCCAGGCTGACTTGCGTGATGCGCCGGTCATCGAGGGTGAAAGGCTGTAGTTGGACAACAGGCGTGACCTTGCCGGTGCGGCCGATCCGGAAATGTACGGCACGCACTTCGGCCATGGCCTGGCGCAAGGGGTATTTCCAGGCAGCGATCCAGTACGGTGCGTTGGCCCGCCAGCGCTCAGCCGGTGGGCGGCTGTCCTGACGCAGAATCACCCCGTCAGTGGCAAAGGGCAGGGCAGTGTCATACCAGTGCTGGCGCCAACGCGCCGCTTCGGTCGGGTTGCTGATGGCCACACTGAAGCGCTGACTGTCAGCGAAGCCCAGCGCCGCCAGCCTGGCCAGGCGCTCGGCTTGAGTGTCGGGGCCTTGTGGCCAGTCCCAGACAAACAGCCCGATACCCGCACCCTTGGCTGCGCTCAATTGTTTGCGCGCCATCAGCCCGGCGATGGTCCCGCGTGCTCCCAGCCCGCCTGCACTTGACTGCACATGCGCATCGAGGCGCCAGTACAGTTCGCCCTGCAGGGTGAGGTCGAGAGGTTGTGGCAGTTGCCGGGTGATACCGCCAAGCGCGGGAATATGGTGGCTCCAGTCGTGACCCTGCACACCATCGCCGCGGCTGAGCAGTTGCACCAGTTGGCCCTGTCGGAAGACCAGTGACACGGCCACGCCATCCACCTTCGGCTGAATCCAGATGTGTTGCTTGCCCTGCATCCAGCGCGTGACTGCCTGATCATCGACCAGCTTTTCCACGCCGGTATGCACGACGGGGTGGCTGATCTGGCCGCGGGCACTGGCCAGCGGACTGGCGGTGTCAGTCAGGCCGAAGCAGCCTTGAAGGTGCTGCAAGCGCTGTCGGCTCTGGTCGTAGATGTCGTCTGCTACCAGCGAAACGCCCAGGCGATGATAGTGATCATCCCATCGGCTTACGGCTTCTTGCAGTCGAACGACTTCGTCACGCGCACGCTCGACGGGCCAGGCCGGGCACGTTTGGGCAAAGGGTGTGGGGAGGTAGAAAGCAACCGAAAGAAAAACCAGCAGCTTGTGCAACATGGCCAGCATCCTTGCTTGGCGATAGGGAATCCTTAGCCTAGGCAATGGCTGGCCGGTGCATGGATCTCAGTTGTCAGCCCATATGTCAGGCTAGTAGGAGCGGGCTTGCCCCGCGATCGCGGTGTGCCTGGCGGCAGCATCGCGGGGCAAGCTCGCTCCTACAGGGGGTGCTTACAAACCGGCAGCAGCGCGCAGGGCGTCAACGCGGTCGGTACGTTCCCAGGTGAAGGTGGTGAAGGTGTCGTCGCCGACAGTCTTCTGTTGCGGGATGCGACCGAAGTGGCCGTACGCTGCAGTTTCCTGGTACATCGGGTGCAGCAGGTCGAGCATGGTGGTGATGGCGTACGGACGCAGGTCGAAGCATTCACGTACCAGCTGGACGATCTTGTCGTCGGAGATTTTGCCGGTGCCGAAGGTGTTCAGCGAGATCGACGTCGGCTGGGCTACACCGATTGCGTAGGAAACCTGGATCTCGCAGCGCTCGGCCAGGCCGGCAGCAACGATGTTCTTGGCCACGTAACGACCGGCATAGGCGGCGGAACGGTCAACCTTGGACGGGTCTTTGCCGGAGAATGCGCCGCCACCGTGACGGGCCATGCCGCCATAGCTGTCGACGATGATCTTGCGACCGGTCAGGCCGCAGTCACCCACCGGGCCACCGATGATGAACTGGCCAGTCGGGTTGATGTGGAACTGGGTGTCTTTGTGCAGCAGTTCGGCAGGCAGGGTGTGCTTGACGATCAGCTCCATGACCGCTTCCTGCAGGTCTTTTTGCGACACTTCAGGGTTGTGCTGGGTCGACAGGACCACGGCGTCGATACCGACGACCTTGCCGCCTTCATAACGGCAGGTAACCTGCGACTTGGCATCCGGGCGCAGCCACGGCAGCAGGCCGGACTTGCGTGCTTCTGCCTGGCGCTCGACCAGACGGTGCGAGAAGCAGATCGGCGCTGGCATCAGCACGTCGGTTTCGTTGCTGGCATAGCCGAACATCAGGCCCTGGTCGCCTGCGCCCTGGTCTTCCGGCTTGCTGCGGTCAACGCCCTGGGCGATGTCTACCGACTGCTTGCCGATGATGTTCATGACCGCGCAGGTGGCGCCGTCGAAACCAACGTCGGAGCTGTTGTAGCCGATGTCGACGATGACTTTACGTACGATTTCTTCCAGGTCGACCCAGGCCGAGGTGGTGACTTCACCGGCGATGATCGCTACACCGGTCTTCACCAGGGTTTCGCAGGCAACGCGTGCGTATTTGTCCTGGGTGATGATGGCGTCCAGTACGGCGTCCGAAATCTGGTCGGCGATTTTGTCCGGATGCCCTTCAGACACGGACTCGGAGGTGAAAAGGGAGTATTCGCTCATCTCGACGGGTTCCTAAAATTTACCGATATTGAGTGTCGCCAGCCGGCCGCTGAAAATGGCGGACCTGGATCTGGAAACCATTACGTAAGCCCACATACAGGCTGTCCCCGGGCGTCAGTCCCGCAGCGCTGGCCCAGCGGGCCAGGTCGTCCTGGTCAAAGCCCAGCCAGATATCGCCACAGGCTTCTCTGGCCCAGCTCTGGTCGTGGCTGCACAACTCTGTAACCAACAGGCTGCCGCCTGCTTTCACACGGTTGGCCAGCTGCCGCAGGGCTTCGGCCGGGGCGCTGAAATGGTGCAACACCATGTTCAGCACTACGCAGTCGGCTTCCACATCCGTTGCACTGAGTGCATCGGCCAACTGCAGGTTCACATTGACCAGGGCTTCGCGCTGACAGACCTGGCGCGCCAGCTCGAGCATGGTCGGGCTGTTGTCCAGTGCGGTGACCCGAACAAAACGCCGGGCCAGCTCGGGAAGAAACTCGCCATCGCCGGGGCCCACTTCAAGGGCACTGGCATCGGCGCTGAAACTGAGTTTGTCGAGCAGCGCCAGGAGGCTTTCGCGGTATTGCGCAAGCCCGGCGATCAGGTCTTGCTGGGCGCGAAACTTTTCTTCGACACGCAGGAAGAAGTCTTGGCTGGTGGCGGCCCGGCGCTGCTGGACCTGGCCGATGCGCTCCTGCACATCGTCGGCCAGAAACAAGCTGTCGACTTCTTCGAGCAGTGCCGTGTGTAGCTTGCCGCCCAGGCGCAAACCGTCGGGCAGGGCGCGACGATAGAAGATCGCATTGCCCTCGCGGCGGGTGGCCACCAGCCCGGCCTGGGCCAGGACTTTGAGGTGATGGCTCATGCCCGACTGGCCGATGGCGAAAATCTGCGCCAACTCCAGCACGCCGAACGAGTCGCTGGCCAGTGCCCGCAATACATTCAGGCGTAGCGGATCACCGCTGGCTTTGCACAGGGCAGCCAGGTCTTCGCTTTGCTCCGGACGGATTGCCGACAAGGGTAGGTTCATGGGGCGGCAGTCTAGACACGGCACCCGGTTGCCGCAAGAGCAATATCAAAAAGTTTTGATATTGGACGATGAGCGGGGCAAATCGTCGCAGCCGAGTCAGCTCAACCTGCGATTTGCCCGGGCTAATGCCTGATTCTGCTCTCAATCACAGGAAAATCATGCTGCATCGACCATACGTCATTGCCCCCAGGCATGTGCCTGGGCGAAAATGGCCGCCTTTTTTCGTTCCGTAATCAATTCAAGCCCCAGGAGATAAGCGATGCCCAGCCGTCGTGAGCGTGCCAACGCCATTCGTGCCCTCAGCATGGATGCCGTGCAAAAGGCCAACAGCGGCCATCCAGGTGCCCCAATGGGCATGGCGGATATCGCCGAGGTTCTTTGGCGCGACTATCTGAAGCACAACCCGAGCAACCCGAGCTTCGCTGACCGTGACCGCTTCGTGCTGTCCAACGGCCACGGCTCGATGCTGATCTATTCGCTGCTGCACCTGACTGGCTATGACGTCACCATCGACGATCTGAAAGGCTTCCGTCAGCTGCACAGCCGTACCCCGGGCCACCCGGAATTCGGCTACACCCCAGGCGTCGAGACCACCACTGGTCCGCTCGGTCAGGGCCTGGCCAACGCCGTTGGTTTCGCCATTGCCGAAAAAGTGATGGGTGCGCAGTTCAACCGTAAAGGCCACAACATCGTCGATCACCACACCTATGTGTTCCTGGGTGACGGTTGCATGATGGAAGGCATTTCCCACGAAGTCGCTTCCCTGGCCGGCACCCTGGGCCTGGGCAAGCTGATCGCGTTCTACGATGACAACGGCATCTCCATCGACGGCGAAGTCGAAGGCTGGTTCACCGATGACACACCGAAGCGCTTCGAATCCTACAACTGGCAGGTGATCCGCAATGTCGACGGCCATGACGCCGACGAGATTCGCACCGCCATCGAAACCGCACGCAAGAGCGAGCAGCCAACCCTGATCTGCTGCAAGACCATCATTGGTTTTGGTTCGCCGAACAAACAGGGCAAGGAAGACTGCCACGGTGCTCCGCTGGGTAACGACGAAATCGCCCTGGCCCGCAAAGAGCTGAACTGGAACCACGGTCCGTTCGAAATCCCGGCTGAGATCTACGCCGAGTGGGACGCCAAGGAAGCCGGTAAAGCCGTTGAAGCCGAGTGGGACAAACGCTTCGCCGCCTACGCTGCAGCCTTCCCTGAGCTGGCCAGCGAGCTCAAGCGCCGCCTGAGCGGCGAGCTGCCAGCTGACTTCTCCGAGAAAGCATCGGCCTACATCGCTGAAGTTGCGGCCAAAGGCGAAACCATCGCCAGCCGTAAAGCCAGCCAGAACACCCTCAACGCTTTTGGCCCACTGCTGCCTGAGTTCCTCGGCGGTTCGGCTGACCTGGCCGGTTCCAACCTGACCCTGTGGAAAGGTTGCAAGGGCGTCAGCGCTGAAGACGCCAGCGGCAACTACATGTACTACGGCGTGCGCGAGTTCGGCATGACCGCCATCATGAACGGCGTTGCCCTGCACGGCGGCCTGGTACCTTACGGCGCCACCTTCCTGATGTTCATGGAATACGCCCGCAACGCTGTGCGCATGTCGGCACTGATGAAGCAGCGCGTTATCCACGTCTACACCCACGACTCCATCGGTCTGGGCGAAGACGGCCCGACCCACCAGCCGATCGAGCAACTGACCAGCCTGCGCAGCACGCCGAACCTGGACACCTGGCGTCCAGCCGACGCCGTTGAGTCGGCGGTGTCGTGGAAGCACGCTCTGGAGCGCAAAGACGGCCCGTCGGCGCTGATCTTCTCGCGTCAGAACCTGCAGCACCAAACCCGTGATGCTGGCCAGATCGAAGCCATCAGCCGTGGCGGCTATGTGCTGAAAGACTGCGCAGGCGAGCCTGAGCTGATCCTGATTGCCACCGGTTCCGAAGTCGGCCTGGCCGTTCAGGCCTTCGACAAGCTGACCGAGCAAGGCCGCAAGGCGCGCGTCGTTTCGATGCCGTGCACCAGCGTGTTCGACGCCCAGGACGCTGCCTACAAGCAGTCGGTGCTGCCGGTTCAGGTCGGTGCACGTATTGCTATCGAAGCGGCCCATGCCGACTTCTGGTACAAGTACGTCGGCCTCGAAGGCCGTGTGATCGGTATGACCACCTACGGCGAGTCGGCCCCTGCGGCCGCCTTGTTCGAAGAGTTCGGCTTCACCCTGGAAAACATCCTGGGTACTGCTGAAGAGTTGCTGGAAGACTGATCAACAGTGTTGGATTCATCGCGGGGCAAGCCCGCTCCCACAGGTATCCCCTGTAGGAGCGGGCTTGCCCCGCGATTCGCAGATAACGCTTCTGTTCCGTGAGCATCCCATGCCCCAACCGCGTCCCTACAAAGTTGCACTCAACGGCTACGGCCGTATCGGTCGTTGTGTTTTACGCGCACTCTTTGAACGGGGGGCGAAGGCGGGCTTCGAGATTGTCGCACTGAACGACCTGGCCGATCAGGCCAGTATCGAATACCTGACACGCTTCGACTCCACCCACGGGCGTTTCCCCGGTGAGGTGAAGGTCGATGGCGACTGTCTGCATATTAATGGTGACTGCGTGAAAGTCTTGCGCAGTGCCACCCCGGAAGGTATCGACTGGGCGGCGCTCGGCGTCGACCTGGTGCTGGAGTGTTCCGGCGCCTACAACACCCGTGCCGATGCCCAGCGTTTTCTCGACGCCGGTGCACCACGCGTACTGTTCTCCCAGCCGATGGCCAGTGAATCGGATGTCGATGCCACGATTGTCTACGGCATCAACCAGGATTGCCTGGATGGCAGCGAGCAGTTGGTCTCCAACGCCTCCTGCACCACCAACTGCGGTGTACCGCTGCTGCGTGTGCTGGACCAGGCGTTCGGCCTTGAGTATGTGTCGATCACCACGATCCACTCGGCCATGAACGATCAGCCGGTCATCGATGCCTACCACCATGAAGACCTGCGCCGTACCCGTTCGGCGTTCCAGTCGGTGATCCCGGTGTCCACCGGGCTGGCGCGTGGTATCGAGCGCTTGCTGCCGGAACTTGCCGGGCGAATTCAGGCCAAAGCCGTACGCGTGCCGACGGTCAATGTGTCGTGCCTGGACATCACCCTGCAAACCGCCCGCGATACCAGCGCGGCGGAGGTCAATCAGGTGCTGCGTGAAGCCGCCCTGAGTGGGCCGCTCAAGGGCTTGCTGGCCTACACTGAACTGCCGCACGCCAGTTGTGATTTTAACCATGACCCTCATTCGGCGATTGTCGATGCCAGTCAGACCCGCGTTTCCGGCCCCCGGCTGGTCAACCTGCTGGCCTGGTTCGATAACGAATGGGGGTTTGCCAACCGTATGCTCGACGTTGCCGAACACTATCTGCACGTCGTCAATCAAACCCGCTCTACTTGTAAACAGCCCTGAAGGACTGCATTCATGACCGTGTTGAAGATGACCGACCTCGACCTGCAAGGTAAGCGCGTGCTGATCCGCGAAGACCTCAACGTTCCTGTGAAGGACGGTGTGGTTGCCAGCGATGCGCGCATCCTTGCTTCGCTGCCGACCATCAAGCTGGCGCTGGAAAAAGGCGCGGCCGTGATGGTCTGCTCGCACCTGGGCCGCCCGACCGAAGGCGAATTCTCTGCCGAGAACAGCCTCAAGCCAGTTGCCGATTACCTGAGCAAGGCCCTGGGCCGCGAAGTGCCGCTGGTTGCCGATTACCTGGACGGTGTCGAAGTCAAAGCCGGCGATATCGTGCTGTTCGAGAACGTACGCTTCAACAAAGGCGAGAAGAAGAACGCTGACGAACTGGCGCAGAAATACGCTGCCCTGTGCGACGTGTTTGTCATGGACGCCTTCGGTACCGCTCACCGCGCCGAGGGTTCGACCCACGGCGTGGCCAAATTCGCCAAGGTCGCTGCTGCAGGCCCGTTGCTGGCCGCTGAACTCGACGCTTTGGGCAAGGCCCTCAAGGCCCCGGCCAAGCCGATGGCTGCCATCGTCGCCGGCTCCAAGGTCTCGACCAAGCTGGACGTGCTCAACAGCCTGAGCCAGGTCTGCGACCTGCTGATCGTTGGCGGCGGTATTGCCAACACCTTCCTGGCTGCTGCTGGTCACCCGGTCGGTAAATCGCTGTACGAGCCAGACCTGATCGACACTGCCAAAGCCATCGCTGCCAAGGTCAATGTGCCGCTGCCAGTGGACGTGGTCGTGGCCAAGGAATTCGCTGAATCCGCTGCCGCCACCGTCAAGCTGATCGCTGAAGTTGCCGAAGACGACATGATCCTCGACATCGGCCCGCAAACCGCAGCCAACTTCGCCGAGCTGCTGAAGTCGTCGCAGACCATTCTGTGGAACGGCCCGGTTGGTGTGTTCGAGTTCGATCAGTTCGGTAACGGCACCAAGGTACTGGCCCAGGCCATTGCCGACAGCGCCGCGTTCTCCATCGCCGGTGGTGGCGATACCCTGGCGGCCATCGATAAATATGGCGTTGCCGAGCAAATCTCCTACATTTCTACCGGTGGCGGTGCGTTCCTCGAGTTCGTCGAAGGCAAAGTGCTGCCTGCCGTAGAAGTACTGGAACAACGGGCCAAGGCCTGATTCGCTCAGCGCCTGGCAAAGGGAGTGACCTGATGGTCAAGCGATTGTCTGTGTTTGTCCTGGTCGCACTGCTGGGCGCATGCTCCAGCACCCCGGAGCCGCAGACTGATAAGCCTGGTGCGCCGAAAGGCGGCTGCTATCAGTCTGAATGGCAGGCGGAAACCGTGCCGGTGATCAACAAGCGACTCGGCCCGGATGGCCTGGAAAAATACGACGACGAACACCAGCGCCGGGCGCCGGGTTGCCCTTGATCGGTTGATGGCAACCTACCGGCCAGTTTGTGGTCTGCTAGAGGATATTGCATGAAAGGAGTCATGGCCTTGATGGCCCTGGCAGTACTGGGCGGATGCGCAAGCCTGACGCCCTCGGCGCCAGTGTCGGACACCTGGACCCGTTGGGTGTGTGACAGTCAGGCCGAAGTGCTTTGGCGCTTTGCCGATAGCAGCCAGCAGCAGATGGACGTGCGTCTGGGCGGCGGTGATCAGGTTTACCGGCTCAAGGCTGAACCTAGCGCTTCCGGCAGTCTGTACAGCGATGGTGTGCTGGCGTTTCACAGCAAAGGTGACGAAGGCCTGGTGTACTGGGCTGCCACCGACGATTTGATAGGGCGGGGCTGCAAGGCGCCGTGACTGGCCGGGCCGTGTAATGGCGGCCCACACTACTTGAATAGCAGCCGCCACTGCGGCAGGCTTGCACGAAAAACGACGCTTGTCGGGAGAGAGATACACAATGGCACTCATTAGCATGCGCCAGATGCTGGACCACGCCGCCGAGTTCGGTTACGGCGTTCCGGCTTTCAACGTTAACAACCTCGAGCAGATGCGCGCCATCATGGAAGCTGCCGACAAGACCGACTCCCCGGTGATTGTCCAGGCTTCGGCCGGTGCCCGCAAATACGCCGGTGCGCCGTTCCTGCGCCACCTGATCCTGGCAGCGATCGAAGAATTCCCGCACATCCCGGTGTGCATGCACCAGGACCACGGCACCAGCCCTGACGTGTGCCAGCGTTCGATCCAGCTGGGCTTCAGCTCGGTGATGATGGACGGCTCCCTCGGTGAAGACGGCAAGACCCCGACCGACTACGAGTACAACGTCCGTGTGACTCAGCAGACCGTGGCCATGGCCCACGCCTGTGGCGTTTCGGTTGAAGGTGAGCTGGGCTGCCTGGGTTCGTTGGAAACCGGTATGGCCGGTGAAGAAGACGGCATCGGCGCTGAAGGCATCCTGGATCACAGCCAGATGCTGACCGACCCGGAAGAAGCTGCTGACTTCGTCAAGAAGACTCAGGTTGACGCCCTGGCAATCGCCATCGGTACCAGCCACGGTGCTTACAAATTCACCAAGCCGCCTACCGGCGACGTACTGGCGATCGACCGTATCAAGGAAATCCACAAGCGCATCCCTAACACCCACCTGGTGATGCACGGTTCTTCCTCGGTTCCGCAAGAGTGGCTGGCGATCATCAACCAGTACGGCGGCGACATCAAAGAAACCTACGGTGTGCCGGTTGAAGAAATCGTCGAAGGCATCAAGTACGGCGTACGCAAGGTCAACATCGACACCGACCTGCGCCTGGCCTCGACCGGTGCCATGCGCCGCCTGATGGCCCAGAACCCGAGCGAGTTCGACCCACGCAAGTTCTTCGGTG
Organism: Pseudomonas sp. NUPR-002; assembly: GCF_056322725.1. NCBI lineage: Bacteria > Pseudomonadati > Pseudomonadota > Gammaproteobacteria > Pseudomonadales > Pseudomonadaceae > Pseudomonas > Pseudomonas sp. NUPR-002. Next base: position 5,791,847 of record NZ_CM150476.1, on the reverse strand, counting down.
CCACAGTCACCGCCATGCGTGACGTCTGCATCGCCCGTTACGAAGCGTTCGGCACTGCCGGCAATGCCTCCAAGATCAAGCCGATCTCCCTGGAAGGCATGTTCCAGCGTTACCTCAAAGGTGAGCTGGCCGCCAAGGTCAACTAAGACCCGCGTCAAGAAAACCCGCAGCGATGCGGGTTTTTTTTCGCCTTTCGCGCCACGGCTATGGATAAATTGGCCTCGATGGACAGTCCGTTAGTCGGCTTGCGGAACTTTCCTTGGGTGATGGCAATCTGATCACTTCAGAATTTTTACAGCCAGGTCTAGAGTTAATTTCGGATTTCAACCGAAGTTCGATGTCAGTTTCACAAGAGAAGCAGCATGGATTGCGCTCAACCTCACATAAACGAAGGCCGCTCGGTATTACTGGTCGTCGATGATTACCCTGAGAATCTGATCAGCATGCGCGCCCTGCTGGCCCGACAGGACTGGCAAGTACTGACCGCAAGCTCCGGAACCGAAGCCCTGAGCGCGTTACTGGAGCACGACGTCGATCTGGTCCTGCTGGATGTGCAGATGCCAGGCATGGATGGCTTTGAAGTGGCCCGGCTGATGCGTGGCAGCCAGCGCACACGGCTCACACCGATTATTTTCCTGACCGCCAACGAACAGTCTCAAGATGCTGTGCTCAAAGGCTATGCCAGTGGTGCGGTGGATTACCTGTTCAAACCGTTTGACCCACAGATCCTCAAGCCCAAGGTTCAGGCCCTGCTGGAGCAGCAGCGTAGCCGTCGTGCCTTGCAGCGCCTGAGCAATGACCTGGAAGCTGCCCGCGCGTTCAATGCCTCGGTGCTTGAGAACGCCGCCGAAGGCATTCTGGTGGTTGCCGAAGACGGGGTGATCCGCTTCGCCAACCCGGCGATCTCCAGGTTGCTCGATGCGCCTTTCGAGCTCTTGCAGGGAATGAACCTGCTGGACTTCATCCAGTCACCCGGCGCGGCATCCTGGCGAGAGTCGGCGTTCCACGAAGCTTACCTGTCGCGCGATACCTTCCGCATTCACGATGCGGTATTACGCACCCTGGGTGGGCACCCGATTCCGGTAGCGCTGTCGTGCGCGCCGCTGCCCAGCGAGCAGCGTGCATTGGTGGTTACGGTGCTGGACATGTCTGTGGTGCGCAGCCTGCACCAACAGCTTGAATACCAGGCCATCACCGACCCACTGACCGGCCTGCTCAACCGCCGTGGTTTCTACCAGGCAGCCGAAAGTGCATTGCTGCGTAACGAGCGTGCAGACCGGCCCCACGCGTTGCTGTTCCTGGACCTGGATGGCTTCAAACGTATCAACGACTCATTGGGGCATGAAGCCGGTGACCGGGTGCTCCACTGGGTGGCTGAGCAGCTCAAGGACTGTTTGGGGCACTGCGCGATTCTTGCGCGCATCGGGGGCGATGAGTTCACCGCGCTGCTCGATTCGCTCGAATACCCCGAGCAGGCCGCTCGATGCGCGGAAATGTTGATTGAGCGCATGTCGATCTATCAGGAGATCGGCGGGCTGGAAGTGACGTTGGGCGTCAGCATCGGTATCGCTACGTATCCCGAGAGCGGCACCAGCCTGGACGGATTACTACGGGCTGCGGATGCGGCAATGTATGCCGCCAAGCAGTCGGGCCGCCAGCAATACCGGTATTACGACCAGGACCTCAACGGTCGCGCGCGGTCGCGGCTGATGCTCGAAGACAGCATGCGTGAGGCGATTGAGCACAAGGATTTCTGCCTGGTCTACCAGCCGCAAGTGAGCCTGGCAGACGGCCGCCTGCGCGGCTTTGAAGCGCTGTTGCGCTGGCGTCATCCCAGTGTCGGCGATGTGCCGCCAGGGCTGTTCATTCCCTTGCTTGAAGAGGCGCGCCTGATCACACGTCTGGCCAGCTGGATTTACCAGCAAGGCGCTGCGCAGCGCCGGGCCTGGTATGAGTCCTACGATGCGGATCTGGTCTTGAGTATCAGCCTGAGCCAGGCGCAGTTCAGTATGCCCAACCTGGTTGAAGAACTGGCGCGGGTGATTTTCTGCCAGGAACTGCAGCCTGCCCAGTTGGAAGTCGAAATTACCGAAGCCTCGCTGCGCTACAACCTGGACGATGCGGTCAAACAGTTGCACCGGTTGCACGAGCTTGGTGTGCGCATCGCGCTGGATGACTTTGGCGTGGGCGAGTGCTCGCTGAGCATGATCCGCGACCTGCCCATCGACACCCTGAAGCTGGATCGACATCTGCTCGCGCGAATACCGGCATCCACTGCAGATGCGGCAATGGTGAGTTGTGTGATCGATCTTTGCCGGGCCTATCAGATCAGCGTGATCGCCGAAGGGGTTGAAACCCACGAGCAAGTGCAATGGCTGCGGGCCAATGGTTGTGAGTACGTGCAAGGCTTTCTATTGGCACACCCGATGACCGCCAGCGATGCCGGCGAGTTTCCGCGCTTTTTTGACTGGCATCAGGTGTAGTTGGGTAAACTGCGTTTTTACTCGCTCGCTTGCTGACCATGACGCCGCTCAAGTACTTACAAGCTTATCCGCCTGCCCTGCAAGAGCAGGTACGCCAGTTGATTGCCAGCAATCGCCTGGGCGACTACCTGCAGCAGCGTTACCCGGAGCGTCATGCAGTGCAAAGTGACAAGGCGCTGTACAGCTATGCCCAGGGCCTCAAGCAGGAATACCTGCGCAACGCGCCGAACCTCGACAAAGTACTGTTCGATAACCGCCTCGACCTGACCCATCGTGCGCTAGGCCTGCACACTGCGGTGTCACGGGTGCAGGGCGGCAAGTTGAAGGCGAAGAAAGAAATCCGCATTGCCTCGTTGTTCAAGGAAGCCGCGCCGCAGTTTTTGAAAATGATCGTTGTGCATGAGTTGGCGCACTTGAAAGAAAGCGATCACAACAAGGCCTTTTACCAACTCTGTGAACACATGCAGCCGGGCTACCATCAATTGGAGTTCGACTTGCGTGTCTACCTCACTTACCGCGAGCTGCCTGGTATAGGGTGAGCTGCGAGGACCTGCCAATGGATGTGAGCAAGACCAAGACCAGCTTCTACCGCCGTCTCTATGTTGCCTGGCTGATCGACAGCCAGACCGCCACAACCGTGCCAGCCCTGATGGAAGCCACCGGCATGCCGCGGCGCACCGCCCAGGACACCATTGCAGCGCTGGCCGACCTGGACATCGTCTGTGAGTTCGAGCAGCAGGCGGGCGCACGCAATCATGCCGGGCATTATCGGATTCGCGATTGGGGGGCGATCGACAAACAGTGGATCATTCAGCACCTGCGCAGTATTCGTGAGGTGCTTGGGTATCCTTGAAGGCCTGATCGCGGGGCAAGCCCGCTCCCACTTGCCCCGCGAAGAGGCCCTCAGCCGCGACGCATCCCGATATGTGGAATGCCGTCCTCGACGAACTCCTCACCCGCCACCACAAAGCCATATCGCCCGTAATAGTCCTGCAGATGCGATTGTGCCGAGAGGTAAACCGGCACCCCCGGCCAGTGTTTCTCGGCCTGCTCCAGCGCGTTCTCCATCAGCGCGTGCCCCAGCCCCTGTCCTCGTGCCGACGGCATGATCACCACCCGGCCAATCACCACATCACCCCCTTGGGACTCCGGATCGAGCAGGCGCAGATAACCTTGCAGTTGGTCGTCCTGCCAGGCCATCAGGTGGCAGGTGTCACCGGCCAGATCCTGGCCATCGACGTCCTGATAGGCGCACTTTTGCTCCACAACGAAGACTTCGGTGCGCAGCTGCAGAATGGCATAGAGTTGTTCTTTGCCAAGGTCGCTGTGATGTTTGCAGATCCAGTCAATACTCATGGGGCTTCTCAAGCAGTTAATGGCCTTGATCATGGCAGATACCAGGGGCCAGGACGAGGATGAAATTGCCACAAGTCAACACAAAATGTGATGTCATTCAAAATAGAGGCCATTTGACATCATTGGTTCTGACTTCAGGCTTCTTATTTGTGTAACCTGCGTAACCGAGCAGGCAGCAATAGCGCTCGAACAGTTGATATCAACGACATGTAATGGCGTGTGTACTAAAGGATTTGAGCATGGCCGCACTGCTTCGAGCCTTGGTTTTGTTGGGATTGCTGTTGGCGTACAACACCGCCCACGCGGAAAAACTGCGCCTGGTCGCCGACAGCTGGCCACCGTTTACCGACGCCAGCATGCCGGGTGGCGGCTTGGCCACGGTGATTGTCACCACCGCCTTGCAGCGCGCCGGTTTCACCAGCGAGTTCGAGCAGGCGCCTTGGGCGCGGGCCTTGCTGGGGGTTGAGGAAGGGCGCTACGACGTATTGATCAATGCCTGGTTCAACGAAAGCCGTACCCATATTGGCGCGTTTTCGAGCGCTTACATGACCAATCGTATCCGCCTGCTCAAGCGCAAGGGTGATCCGCTCAGGTTCAAGGCATTGAGCGATTTGTATCCCTATCCTATTGCCGTTGTCAGGGACTATGCCTATTCGCCTGCGTTCGATGCAGATGTGCGCTTGCAGAAAATACCGGTGCGCAATTTTTCCGTTGCGGTACGCATGCTGGCGGCCGGGCGGGTGGGGCTAACCCTTGAAGACGAGTACGTTGCGCGGTACTTCCTGCAACGCGAGACGCGTTCGGTCCGCGACAGTATCGAGGTCGTCGAAAAACCGCTGGGCGAAAACACCCTGCACATTTTGGTGAGCCTCAAGACCCCCGAGCATCAAAAGGTAGTCGCGGGCTTTAATCAGGCGATCAGCGAAATGAAAGCCGATGGCAGCTATGAGCGCTTGCTCAAGCACTACGGCTTCTGATCAGGTCGGGGTGTCTTTGATCAAATGGGCGGCCAGGGTGCGCAATGGGCCCAACTGCCGGCAGATCAGGGCCAGTTGGGTTTGCACCAGACGCTGGTTCTCCTCAAGCTCTTCGGGCATCTGCTCAAGCTCGGTGGCCAGGGCTTCTTCCGCATCGCTGTGAATCGCCACCGGCAATTTGCTCGCCAGGCCTTCAGCAATCTCATCCAGGCTGTTGGCCAGGCTGGCGCCAGCACCGTCAATCAACTGCTCTTGAACATCGGCAGGCAGGGTGGTTTCCCGGTGCGCGCCCAGCCCTGACAGGTAACTGAGCAAGGTGTGCGAGAGCACCAGGAAACGAAAACCGACATCGGCTTCCTTACGAAAATGCCCGGGCTCCATGAGCATGTTGGCCAGCGTCGTCGACAGCGCCGCATCAGCGTTGTGCGCGTTGCGCCGGGCCAGGCGGTAGGCGAGGTCGTCACGCTTGCCCTGGGCGTACTGTTGCATGATCTGGCGCAGGTAGATGCTGTTGCAGCTCAGGGTGTTGGCCAGCACCTTGTTCAGGCGTCGTCCCTGCCAGTCTGGAAGGAACAGGAACACCGCGAGAATCGCGATCAGGCTGCCAACCAGGGTATCGAACAGGCGCGGCAGGAACAGCCCGTAGCCGTCGCCGACCTGGTTGAAGCAGAACAGCACCATCAGGGTGATCGCCGCAGTGGCCAGGGTGTAGCGGGTGGTGCGGTTGACGAAGAACACCACGCCGGCGGCCACTGCAAACAGCGACTGAATGATCGGGCTCGGAAACAGGTCGAACAGTGCCCAGCCCACTGTCAGGCCAATGCCAGTGCCGATGATCCGTTGCACCAGCTTGCGCCGAGTCGCACCGTAGTTGGGCTGGCAGACAAACAGGGTGGTCAGAATGATCCAGTAGCCCTGGGTGGGGTGGATCAGGTGCACCATGCCATAACCGATCGACAAGGCCAGCGGCAGGCGCAGTGCGTGGCGGAACAGCAGTGAGGTCGGGGTCAGTTGCTGGCGCAGGCGGCTCCAGACATCAGCCAGGCTGTGGGGCGAGCGGTCGAGCAGGCTGCTGTCGCTGGCGTCGGCCAGATTGTCGGGGTTGCTGGCATCGCTCAGCAGACGGTCGAGGGTGGCCAGGTTGGCGGCCAGGGCACGCAGGGAGCGCAGCAGCCCGCGCCAGGCCGGGTTGCTCTGGATGCGCAGGTGTTCAAGCGAGGCGTTCAGGTCTTCCAGGGCCTGGGCGGTTCCAGCGTCGTAGGTGAACGGCTGGCGCAACTGGATCGACTCGGACAATTGCTGGCACGCTACCCCTTGCTGGCGCAGCAGGCGCTGGCAGCGAAACAGCACGTCACTGTGGAAGAAGGCTTCGGCCAGGGCGTTGTAGGGGTAGTGGGACGAGCTGGCGCGCTCGTGGATGTCCTGAGCGAGAAAGTACAGCTTCAGGTAACGGCTGACTTTCGAGCCTGGCCGACCATTGCCGACCCGGTGCAGGATGATTTCCTTGGCCGCATTCAGCGCCGCCACCACACGACCGTTTTGCTGCGCCAGTTCCAGGCGTCGGGCTTCCACATCCAGCTGGCGGATCGGTTCGAACAGTGTGGCCTTGAGCTTCAGGTAACGCCCCAACTCGCGGAACAGCCGCGCCAGGCTCTGCTGCACCGGCTGGTTGGAAAACAGCGCCTGCCATAGTACCGAGAGCAGCCCATACCAGGCCGCACCGGCCACCAGCAGCAGGGGTTCGTGCCAGAAATCGCTGACTTCACCACCGCGCTGGTCGACTCCAATCATGGTGTAGACCGACAGAATCAGGGTCGCCGAGGCGATGGCGCCGTAGCGTTCACCCAGGGCGCCGAGCATGGTCAGGGCAAAGCTTGCCAGGGCCAGGGCACAGACGAACACCAGCGGGTAGGGGAACAACAATTCCACTGACAACGCAGCAACGGTAAAGCACACCAGGGTAACGGCCAGGGCGTTCAGGCGCCCTTGCCAGCTGTCGTCGGTCTCGGCCAGGGCGCTGGCGATAATGCCGAGGAACAGCGGGATCAGCAGGCTCATCTCATCCAGGTACCAGCACAGCACCATGCTGCCGGTCAGGGCGATGAGTACGCGGATGGCATAGCTGAATTTGTCCAGGGCCCAGAGGCGACGCAATGATTGGCTGAGCGAGGGGGATGACATGTCAGGTAGGCAGGCCTTGGGCGATGATCGAAATTGAGCCATTCAGATGGCAAGCGTGTTACCGCTAGCCTCTGAACAGCAAAATTTGTTCCTTGATGCGCTGATTCTACCGCGAAGGTTAGACGAACTGCGCGGCCGCGTAAGCCGATGCCCAGGCCCACTGGAAGTTGAAGCCGCCCAGGTGACCGCTGACGTCGAGTACTTCGCCGATGAAGTACAGGCCAGGGCTTTTCAGCGACTCCATGGTTTTCGACGACACCTCGCGGGTATCGACGCCACCGAGGGTTACCTCAGCCGTGCGGTAGCCTTCAGTACCGGCTGGCACCACCTGCCAGGCGCCGAGCTTGTCACTGACCTGCGCCAGCTCTGCCGGGGTGTACTGCTTCATCGGCTTGGAGACGAACCAGTGCTCGCTGAGCAGGTTGGCCATCTTTTTGGTGAAGACTTCGGCGAGCAAGGTCTTCAGTTCGCTGTTAGGGCGCTCGGCTTGTTGCTGTTGCAGCCAGGTCAGGGCGTCGTGGTCGGGGAGCAGGTTGATTTCGACGGTGTCGCCCGCTTCCCAGAACGATGAGATCTGCAAGATCGCCGGGCCACTCAGGCCACGATGAGTGAACAACAGGTTCTCGCGGAAACTGGTGCCGTTGCAGCTGGCGATGCAATCCACCGAGCTGCCCGACAACTCGGTGCAGATGCCCTTGAGCACCGGCTCGGTGATGGTGAACGGCACCAGTGCGGCACGCGTCGGCAACAGGTTGTGACCGAACTGGCGAGCCACCTGATAGCCAAAACCGGTGGCGCCCAGGGTCGGGATCGACAGGCCGCCGGTGGCGATCACCAGCGATTGGCACTGCAGTTGCCCGGCGCTGGTTTCCAGCAGGTAACCGCTGTCGATTTTCTCGATCTGCTCGATGCGGGTGTCCATGCGCAGTTCGGCACCGGCCTGGGCACATTCGCGCAGGAGCATGTCGAGGATGTCGCTGGACTTGTTATCGCAGAACAGTTGGCCGAGCTTCTTCTCGTGGTACGGCACGGCGTGCTTGCCGACCATTTCGATGAAGTCCCACTGGGTGTAGCGGGCCAGGGCCGACTTGCAGAAATGCGGGTTCTGCGAGAGGAAGTTGGCCGGTTCCGTGTACATGTTGGTGAAGTTGCAGCGGCCACCCCCGGACATCAGGATCTTCTTGCCCGGTTTGTTGGCGTGGTCGAGCAGCAGCACCTGACGGCCGCGACCGGCGGCGGTCAGGGCACACATCAGGCCTGCGGCGCCTGCGCCAATGATGATCACTTCGGTGGAGCGCACTGCAAAATCCTCTGGTACGGTGGGGAAGTCATCGCGGGGCAAGCCCGCTCCCACAAGGGCTGTGGGAGAGGGCTTGCCCCGCGAAAAGTTTCAAACAACTCAGACGATGCGGACCCGCAACGAACGGCCTTTGATCTTGCCGCTGTTGAGTCGTTGCAGGGCCTGCTTGGCCACCGTGCGCTCTACCGCGACAAACGCCTGGAAGTCGAAAATCGCGATTTTGCCCACTTGGGTGCCCGGCAACCCAGCGTCACCGGTCAGGGCGCCGAGGATATCGCCCGGGCGCAGTTTGTCTTTGCGTCCGGCGGCAATGCACAGGGTGCTCATGGTCGGCAGCAGCGGCGCGCCGTTCTGGGCCTTGAGGCTGTCCAGCTGTTCCCAGCGCAGCGCCGACTTCTGCAAGTCTTCGATGGCCTGGGCACGATGCCCTTCGGCAGGGGCCACCAGGCTCACCGCCAGGCCTTTCTCACCGGCACGGCCGGTACGGCCGACGCGGTGCACATGGATTTCGGCATCGCGGGCCAGTTCGACGTTGATGACCATTTCCAGGGCATCGATGTCCAGGCCGCGGGCGGCAACGTCAGTGGCTACCAGCACCGAAAGGCTGCGGTTGGCGAACAGGGTCAGCACCTGGTCACGGTCGCGCTGTTCCAGGTCGCCATGCAGGGCCTGGGCGGAAATGCCCTTGGCTTGCAGGTGTTCGACCAGCTCCTGGCACTGCTGCTTGGTGAAGCAGAAGGCTACGCAGGATTGCGGGCGGAAGTGCCCGAGCACTTTGGTGACCGCTTCCAGGCGCTGTTCCGGAGCGATTTCATAGAAGCGTTGTTCGATCTGGGTATCGGCGTGCAGGGCTTCGACCTTGACGGTTTGCGGGTCGCGCATGAACGACGAAGCCAGTTGCTTGATCCCAGCGGGATAGGTCGCCGAGAACAGCAGCGTCTGACGGCGGCTCGGGGTTTGCCCGATGATGTCGGCGATGGCGTCGTAGAAGCCCATGTCGAGCATGCGGTCGGCTTCGTCGAGAATCAGCTTGTTGAGGCCGTCGAGCACCAGGGTGCCTTTGCTCAAGTGCTGCTGCACCCGGCCTGGGGTACCGACAATGATGTGCGCGCCGTGCTCAAGCGAAGCGATCTGTGGGCCCAGGGACACGCCGCCGCACAAGGTCAGAATCTTGATGTTGTCTTCGGCGCGGGCCAGGCGGCGCAGCTCTTTGGCCACCTGATCGGCCAGCTCGCGGGTCGGGCACAGCACCAGGGCCTGGCAACCGAAGTAACGCGGGTTGATCGAGTTGAGCAGGCCAATGCCGAACGCAGCGGTTTTGCCGCTACCGGTCTTGGCCTGGGCGATCAGGTCCAGGCCCTTGAGGATTACCGGCAGGCTTTGTGCCTGGATCGGGGTCATCTGGGCGTAGCCGAGGGCTTCCAGGTTGGCCAGCATGGCGGCGGACAGCGGCAAAGTGGCGAAGGCGGTGGCAATGGTGGTCACGAGACGGGCCTGCAAAACAAAATGTCGCGCAGTGTACCAGTCTCGACGCCAATAGCCCTAAGCCTCGATCTCCGGTTCCGGACGACGGGCACGCCTTCCGTCTGTCCTCGACAGTTGCATGAAGATCGCCGCCGCCAGCATGGCCATCAAGCCAATGGTCAGGAAGGTCAGCTGGAAGGCCCCCAACGTGCTTTCTACGCCTTCAGCACTGCCTGCGGCGCTGAAGCCGCCGAGCAGGGCGCCGGCACAGGCGACGCCCAGGCTCAGCGACAGTTGCGCCACCACCGACAACAGGCTGTTGCCACTGCTGGCGCTGGCATCGTCGAGGTCGATCAGCGTCACGGTGTTCATCGCGGTGAACTGCATGGAGTTCACCGCGCCGAGCAGGGCCAGTTGGAACAACAGCAGGGCATAGGGCGTTTGCTCGTCCACCAGGCCCAGGCTCGCCAGCAACAGGCCGAGCAACAGCGTGTTGCCGGTAAGGATGGTGCGGTAGCCGAAGCGCTCGATCAGTGGCCGGGCAATGGATTTGGCCACCATCGCCGCGGCGGCCAGCGGAATCATGCTCATGCCGGCCTGAGCAGGTGAGTAGCCCAAGGCAACTTGCAGCAGCAACGGCACCAGAAACGGCAGGGCGCCGCTGCCCAGACGGGCGAACAGGTTGCCAAGGATGCCAACGGAAAAGGTTCGGGTGCGGAACAGGCTGGGAGAAAACAGCGGATTGTCGATGCTGCCTGCGCGTAACCAGTAGGCGGCCAGGCAGGCCATGCCGGCAAACAACAGCAGCATCACCCGCAGGTGCGGCAGATGCAGTTCACCCAGGCCTTCCATGGCAATGGTGATCAGCACCATCGCCGCGCCGAACAGCACAAAGCCCACCGTATCGAAGCGTGTGCGTTCACTGCCGCGCAGGTCGGGGATGAAGCGCCAGACGGCATAGCAACCGACCACGCCCACCGGCAGGTTAAGTAGGAAGATCCAGTGCCAGCTGAGGATCTCCACCAGCCAGCCACCCATGGTCGGGCCTAGCAACGGGCCGAGCAGGCCGGGAATGGTGATGAAGCTCATGATCCGCACCAGCTCCGAGCGCGGGTAGGCGCGAAGTACCACCAAGCGCCCGACCGGCAACATCAAGGCGCCGCCCAAGCCCTGGACTACCCGTGCGGCGACCAGCATGCTGAGGCTTTCGGACAGGGCGCAGAGCAGGGAACCGAGGCTGAACAGCAAGATCGCGCCGAAAAAGATCCGCTTGGTGCCGAAGCGATCGGCAATCCAGCCTGAGGCGGGAATCAGCAGGGCCACGGTGAGCATGTAGGCGATGATCACCGATTGCATGCGCAGCGGGTCTTCCGCCAGGTCACGGGCCATGGCCGGCAGGGCGGTGTTGAGGATGGTGCCATCCAGCGATTGCATGAAGAAAGCGATGGCCACGACCCAAGGGATCCAGCGGGCGGTTATGGGGTCCAGCGGGGTGCGCTCGGGCATGGCCTTTAATCCTTCAAGGACCTATCGCGGGGCAAGCCCGCTCCGGTGGGAGCGGGCTTGCCCCGCGATCAGGTGTATCACAACGTCAGGGTCAGGCGTTTAACCAAAGCCCCCGGCAAATGGCTGGAGCTGGTCTGACGCTGTCCGTAAGTGCTGGTCGACAGAATCAGCTCGCGCTCGCGTGTCAGTGCCTCAAGCTGGGAACCCAGCAAACTGTAGACGCTGTCATCAAAACGCATGGTGCTCACCGGCGCCTGAATCTGCCCGTCCTCGACCCAGAAGGTGGCGAAACGGGTCAACCCGGTCATGCGTGCGGCAGGCAGGTCGGAGAAGTTCAGGTACCACAGGTTGCTGATGTACAGACCGGTGCCGAGACGGCTGAGGATGTCGCTGTGCTCCAGCTCGCCCGCAGCCATGCTCAAGGCGCAGGGCGTTTCATGGCTGTCGGCACCGTTGGCCGCCAGTTCAAATTCGGCGGCACTGCGCGCACAGATCAGCCGGTCCAGCCCCTGGCCTTGCTCGATCAGGCGCAGGTCGCTGCGCGGTGAGCCTTCATCGGAAAACGCCGGGCTCAGCGAGCCGCTGACCTGCTCGGCAATGCTGACCTGCTGACTCAGGCGGGCATCACCGGCGTACAGGCGTTGCAGCGGGCTGTTCTTGGTCGCCAGTGACTGGGCAGAGAAGCCGCCCCAGCACAGCATGCCCATGATTTCGTCCATGGCGGCCGGTGCCAGGTAGGCGCGGTATTCGCCGGGTGTCAGTTGCTTGAGCGGGCGACCGAGGTATTCCAGCTGCTCGCGTGCCAGACGCAGGCGCTCGGCGAAGGCTTCGCTGTCCCAGTACTGCCCGGCATAGTTGGCTTTGACTGCCTGGCCGTTGGGGTGGAACAGGCTCCAGTCGAAGTTGAAGCTGTTGGCCTGGTGCCAGCCAAAGGCCCCGAACGAACTGGCAAAGCCGCGGCAGATCGGGCCAGCAGCGTAGATGCCAACCAAATCCAGTTCGCCGGCACCTTGCTCGATCTGCGTCAGTACCTGCTCGATTTCCGGCAGCGCTTGATCCTGCACGCTGTGGCTTTGCCAAGCGCTGTCATTGAGTTGCAGGTAAGGGTCGGCCTCAAGCAGCGGCAGGGTTTGCCGCAGTTGTTCGATAGCTTCGGCCAGGCGCTGCTGGTCGACGTCGGGGTCATTGCTCAAGGTGAACTGCAGTTCGCCCTGGCGGCCGTCGTTCACCAGTTTGAGGATGCAACTGGCCTGCAGCACGTCACCGGCCTGGCGGACTTTGGCGTGGTTGAAGCGGATGAAGTGCGAGTGTTCGGCGCTGTAGCTCAGGGTGAAGTGTTCGGCGGCGTTGACCTGCTCCTGCAGGCTGCTCACCAGGCGCTGGAAACTGTGCAGTGGGGTGGCAGCCATCAGGCGTCTCCTCCGAATACGTCGATCTGGCTGAATACACAGGCGGGCGAGGCGTGCCCGACCCGGACCACCTGGTTCGGTTCGCCCTTGCCGCAATTGGGTGTGCCCAGGACCTGGAATGTGCTGGCGTCACCCACGGCACTGAGGTTGCCCCAGAACTGCGCGGAAATACCTCGGTAGTTGGGGTTCTTGACCACGTGCTTGAGCTCGCCGTTTTCGATCAACTGGCCCCATTCACAACCGAACTGGAACTTGTTGCGGGCGTCATCGATAGACCAGGAACGGTTGGTACGCATCAGGATGCCGTGCTCGATATTGCCGATTAGCTGATCAAGGCGTTGGTCACCCGGCTCGATGTTGAGGTTGGCCATGCGGTCAATCGGCGCACGGTTCCAGCTGCACGCACGGCTGTTGGCTACACCGTCCAGGCCCGAGCGGAACTGCGACAGCGCTCCACCCAGTGGCCGTACCAGCAGGCCGTCGCGGATCAAGAACTGCTTGTTGGCGGCTGTGCCGTCGTCGTCATGGCTGTAGCTGGCCAGTTCTTCGCCAATGCTCGGGTCGAAGGTCACATTGAGCAGCTTCGAGCCGTATTGCAGGGTGCCGAAGTCGCTGGCTTTGACGAAACTGGTGCCGGCGTAATTGCGTTCGTCACCGAGGATCCGGTCCATCTCCAGCGGGTGGCCGATGGACTCGTGGATCTGCAGCATCATCTGGTCCGGCATCAGTAACAGGTCGCGCACACCGCTCGGGGTGTTGGGCGCCAGCAGCAGCTGCAGGGCCTGATCGGCAACCTTGGCCCCGGCGCCCACCAGGCCGCAGCGCTCAATCACATCCATGCCGCCTTGCTGGCCGAAGTTTTCCCGGCCCAGGGTGCGGCTCTGGCTGTCCAGGCCATCGAAGGCGGTGGCGCTGAACCCCGGGTAGACAAAGCGCTGCGCCTGACGCAACTCGGCGCCAGCGGTGTTCAGGTAGATCTGTTCGACGTTGCTGATGCCAAGGCTTGCCTGCCAGTTCACCAGGCGGCTGTCGGCGGGCACGCTGCCCGACTCACGGGCAAGCAGGTCGTAGCAGTCAGCAAGTGACGGGAAGCGTTGCTCAAGGTTGGGTGAGCAATAGTCGGTGCGTTCAGTGGCCACTGGTTGCTCACGCAGATCCAGCAGCGTGCGCGTGAAAATCTGAGCGGCGAGGTGCTCTGCCTGCTCCAGGGCGCGTTGCAAACCCGATTGCGAAAGGTCAGCGGTGGCAGCATAGGCCTCTACGCCGTTGAGCCTGACGGTCAGCATGGCCCCTTCGTCGCGGGAGATAAACGGCGGTTCGGCAACGTTTTTGCGCACCGACAGTTGTTGCTGGGACTGCTGCACATAGCGCAGGGAAAAAAACTCGGCACCGCTGCGCAACGCGGCAAAGCGTTGGCGCAGCACTGCAGTCATCTCGAACATGCAAGAACCTCCGTGGATACGGTGGTTCCCCCTCAGAACCACTCGTCGCGCATGCTCAGGCAGGTGTCGTCGCGGGCCTCGAGCAATGCCAGCTCATTATGGCAGCCCGGCACTTCCCAGGTCAGGAAATAACGCGCCGCTTGCAGTTTGCCCTGATAGAACTCGCGGTCCGCCGGGTTGCCGTGTGCTAGCCCTTGTTCGGCATGAATGGCCTGCTCCAGCCAGCGCCAACCGATCACACAGTGGCCGAAGGCTTTCAGGTACAGCGCGGAGTTGGCCAGGGCGCTGTTGACCTGGCCCTGGGCCAGATCGCCGAGCAGCCCCAGCGTCACACGTTGCAGACGCACCTGTAATTGCTCCAGTGGCGTGCGCAGGTGGTCGAGGCTGACATACCCGCTGGCCCGCTCGCAGGTACCGGCAATCAGGCGCACCAGTTGCTTGAGCCCGGCGCCACCGTTCTGTGCCAGCTTGCGCCCGAGCAAATCCAGCGACTGGATGCCGTGGGTGCCTTCGTGGATCGGGTTCAGGCGGTTGTCGCGGTAGTACTGTTCGACCGGGTACTCGCGGGTGTAGCCGTGGCCACCGAGGATCTGAATCGCCAGCTCGTTGGCCTTGAGGCAGAACTCCGAAGGCCAGGATTTGACGATCGGGGTGAGCAGGTCGAGCAGTTCGTGGGCTTGCTGGCGCTGGGCCTCGGTCTCGCCGCTTTGGGTTTCATCGAACAGCCGCGCCGCGTACAGGCCTAGATCGAAAGCGCCCTCGACATAGGCTTTCTGGGTCAGCAGCATGCGCCTTACATCGCTATGGCTGATGATCGGCACCGCTGCGGTCGCAGGGTCTTTGTTGTCCAGCGGACGCCCTTGTGGGCGCTGACGGGCGTAGTCGAGCGAATACAGGTAACCGGCATAACCGAGCATCACCGCCCCCATGCCGACGCCGATACGCGCTTCGTTCATCATCTGGAACATGCAGGCCAGGCCCTGGTGCGGCTTGCCCACCAGGTAGCCGACGCACTGGCCGTTGTCGCCAAAGTTCAGCGCCGTCGACGTGGTGCCGCGCCAGCCCATCTTGTGGAACAAACCGGCCAATTGCACATCGTTGCGTGGGCCAAGGCTGCCGTCGGTGTTGACCAGGAACTTGGGCACGATAAACAGCGAGATGCCTTTGACGCCTGGCGGTGCATCCGGGAGTTTGGCCAGGACCATATGGACGATGTTCTCTGACAACGGATGGTCGCCGCCCGAGATGAAAATCTTGTTGCCGCGCAAACGGTAGCTGCCGTCTTCGGCGGGTTCTGCACGGGTGCGGATGTCGGCCAGGGATGAGCCAGCATGAGGTTCGGTCAGCGCCATGGTGCCGAAGAAACGGCCTTCGATCATCGGCTGCAGGAACAGGCGTTTCTGCTCGTCACTACCAAAGCTTTCGATCAGATTGGCGGCGCCCATGGTCAGGAACGGGTAAGCGGTGGTACCCGCGTTAGCCGCCTGGAAGTGGGCAAAGCAGGCTTG
Organism: Pseudomonas sp. NUPR-002; assembly: GCF_056322725.1. NCBI lineage: Bacteria > Pseudomonadati > Pseudomonadota > Gammaproteobacteria > Pseudomonadales > Pseudomonadaceae > Pseudomonas > Pseudomonas sp. NUPR-002. Next base: position 5,776,221 of record NZ_CM150476.1, on the reverse strand, counting down.
CGAGAGCAGGGTAGGCAGCTGCATGCCACCGACTTCGAAATCACGGGTAGCGTTGAGGAAGCCCGCCTCAAGGAAGGCATCCACCGCAGGTTTCACTTCCGGGATCAGCACCGCTTCGCCATTTTCAAAGCGCGGTTCCTGTTCGTCACCTTTGCGGTTGTGTGGGGCGAAGTACTTCTCGGCGATGGTGCGTGCCGTGCTCAGGGCGGCGTCGAAGGTCTCGCGGGTGTGTTCGGCAAAGCGTGGGCGTTGGGTGAGGGCCTCGGCGTCGAGCACTTCGTAGAGTTCGAAGGCGAGGTTGCGGGCGCTGAGCAGAGTCTCGGACATGGCGGCGGTCCTATCGTGTGATCGGACGAGTCTAGAGGCGGGGAGTGGGAGGTAACAGGGAAATAGGTGAGGGTGATAAGTCAGGCAAAGTTGTGTGCCATGGCTGGCGGCAATTCTGACAAGGTTTTTAAGACTTCTCCTCTTTCCTGTAGGCCATTTCCCAAAGATACTTCTGGCACTTCCAAGTCATTGCAGTGCTCTGGATTGCCCCCTAGTCTCGGTGAGTCGTTGCGCATCAACGACCGGCTTTGACAGGCCGTCCAGGTTAAAACTCATGGCTTTTGCCTTTATGGTGGCTGTGCGTGGGGCACTTTGTGTGCGCCGGGTTTTTTGGTTTTTCCTGCCGGTCTGTCAACCCATGCACAGCTGCCACCCTTCATGTTTGACAGCAAGAGGATGGCGGCCCATTTTCAGGAAAAACACACAATGCTGAAAATTGTCCCCGACCCACCCCATCATCACCATACCCTTGAAGATACGCTCATCCAGGCTGCGGATTATGCACAGTGCGCGCAAGCCGTGGCTCATCAGGCGATTCTGCTACAGCCCAAATCGCCCGTTTCGATTCTGATGATGGCAACAATGCATGAGATCGAGTCACTGAGCGTGCTGCTTGAGTCCGCATTGATCCAGTTGCAGATGCAGGCACCAGCGCGACCGTTGCATTAGATCCTTGCGGTACTTCCTGCTCCGGCCAGCTAATGCTCGTGGTGCTACCTCAGGACTGAGGGCTTAGCCGTAATTCATCGCGGGGCAAGCCCGCTCCCACCAGGATTTGTGGGGGTGGGCTTATCGTAAACGAGAGACGGAGCGTACATGATTTGAGGAATTGGACTGCATACATGGCGTCGTTGCAGTCTGTCTGATAGCGGAGTCTTCCCTTTACGGACTTAACTATCTGCAATGAGCACTATCGCTACTGAAATCGGCTACAAGTCGCCTGAATCTAAAACTGAACCGATGTTTTTCGTGGTGTCGGTCAAGAAGCACATCGTGATGAGCTTTTTTACGTTTGGTTTCTATATGTTCTATTGGAATTATCGGAATTGGGCGGCTTATCGACAGGCAACGGGAGAAAAGTTGAGCCCATTCTTGCGCTCAATATGCCCTCTTCTGTTTCTCTATCCGTTGCTGGCCAGACTCGATCGGCAGATCCAATCTAGGAAGCAGCGATATGAGTGGTCGCCGGCGATGCTTATGTTGGGGCTTGTGATGACTGCTCTACTCTCAATTGCCTTGGGCCTGACGCCACCAGTGTTGACAGAAGAGCCTGTAGGGCAGTGGAGTACCGAGCAGTCTGGAGAAATACTATCGGATTCGCTGAAGTTGCTCTTGTTCTCTGTGTCATTGATGGGCGTTCAGCTGTGGCTGATGAGCACAATACAACGGGCGATCAACTTCGTAGAAGGTGACCCTCTGGGAGTGAGCAACTCATCGTTCACCCTGGCGAACTGGGCCTGGATGGCTATCGGAATTATTCACTGGGTAATAACGATAGTGGCTACCCTGATAGCGCTGTATTTGAGCTGGGTGTTGAGCCAAGGTTGAGTGAAAAGCATCGCGGGGCAAGCCCGCTCCCACAGGTTTCAAATCCACCTGTGGGAGCGGGCTTGCCCCGCGATTTGTTGCTTAAGGCTATCAGCCGATGGTCATCAAGCTCGCGTTACCACCCGCTGCAGCGGTGTTGACGCTCAGCGCGCGCTCGATCACCAGGCGCTCCAGGGCAATCGAGGTTTCGCCCGACGACAGGCCATGAACACCGACAATGGCACCGGCGCGCTTGGCCACTTGCTCGCAGACCGCACGCAGTTGATCGGAATGACCGTGGTGCAGGACGGCATCGAACACTACTTCGTCCTTGGTCCAGTCACCGACCAGCTTGATGCGCGCCTGAACCTCTTTGGGCAGACGGTTGCGCAGGGTTTTGCTCAGTTCGCCCTCTGGCCATACGGCCGAGCTGCCAACCGCCAGCACTGCAGCCAGTTGCGTCAGCAGGTCAGCTTCGACCTCTGCCAGGCACAGCACGTGCTCGCGCGGCAGGATGGTGTAGCTGTTGCGCTCACCGGTCGGGCCCGCCAGCAGACGGCTGATACCGCTTTGCGACTGCTTGGCGAACTGCTCGCAGAGGCTGCCCAGTTCGTTCAGCTGGTTGCTTGCAGCCCAGGCTTTCAGCGCTTGCAGCGGCTTGCTCAGTTCATCACGCAGACGGGTGTCCGGGGTGTTGTCGCCGTCGGTGCGCTGGAACGATTGCTCGATCGCATCGGCAGGACGGGTCGACAGCAGGCGGTACAGGTACAGCGGGCCACCGGCTTTCGGACCGGTACCCGACAGGCCTTCACCACCGAACGGCTGGACACCGACCACGGCACCGACGATGTTGCGGTTGACGTAGACGTTACCGGCGTTGACGTTGTCGATGACCTTGGCGATGGTTTCGTCGATCCGGGTGTGAACACCCAGGGTCAGGCCGTAACCGGAAGCGTTGATCTGCTCGATCAGCTGGTCGAGGTTCTTACGGTTGTAGCGCACCACGTGCAGTACCGGGCCGAAGATTTCGCGCTGCAGTTCGTCAAAGCTTTCCAGTTCGATCAGGGTTGGCATGACGAAGGTGCCGCGTTTGATTTCTTCGCCGTCGGCGATGGCGATCTGGTACACCGAACGACCTTTGTCGCGCATGCTCTGGATGTGCTTCTCGATGCCAGCCTTGGCTTCTGCATCGATCACTGGGCCGATGTCTACGGCTAGGCGCTCCGGGTTGCCCAGGCGGCTTTCGGCCATGGCACCTTTGAGCATCTCGATCACGCGGTCGGCCGAGTCTTCCTGCAGGCACAGTACGCGCAGTGCCGAGCAGCGCTGACCGGCGCTGTCGAAGGCCGAGGAAACCACATCGATAACCACTTGCTCAGTGAGCGCCGAGGAATCGACGATCATTGCGTTCTGGCCGCCGGTTTCGGCGATCAGCGGGATCGGACGGCCCTGGGAATCCAGGCGGCCAGCGATGTTGCGTTGCAGCAGACGAGCAACCTCGGTGGAACCGGTGAACATCACCCCTTTGACGCGGTCGTCACCGACCAGGCGCGCACCGACGGTTTCACCACGGCCTGGCAACAATTGCACCACGCCTTCAGGGATACCGGCTTCGAGCAGCAGGCGCACAGCCTGAGCGGCGACCAGCGGGGTTTGCTCGGCAGGCTTGGCCAGTACCGGGTTGCCCGCAGCCAGCGCGGCGGCAACCTGACCACTGAAGATCGCCAGCGGGAAGTTCCATGGGCTGATGCACACCACCGGACCTAGCGGGCGGTGGGCGTCGTTGCTGAAGTCGTTACGGGCCTGGACGGCGTAGTAACGCAGGAAGTCGACGGCCTCACGCACTTCGGCGATGGCGTTGGCGAAGGTCTTGCCAGCTTCACGGGCCAGCAGGCCCATCAGCGGCTGGATTTCCGCTTCCATCAGATCGGCGGCACGCTCGAGGATCGCAGCGCGCTCAGCTGGCGGCGTGGCCTGCCAGATTGGCGCGGCGTTGAGTGCGCACTGGATGGCGTTGTCGACATCGGCAACGGTGGCTTCTTGCACGTGGCCGACCACATCGCGGTGATCAGACGGGTTCAGGACCGCAGCGGCAGCTTCATTGCTGGAGGCGCAACCGAGCATCGGGGCGGCTTTCCAGTCGTTGTGCGCGGAGGCCAGCAGTGCGCAGGACAGCGAGGCCAGGCGATGTTCGTTGGCCATGTCGATGCCAGCAGAGTTGGCGCGTTCGGCACCGTACAGGTCACGCGGCAGTGGAATGCGCGGATGCGGCAGGCCGGCGCTACCTTCTTGAGTAGCCATTTGCTCGATGGTGGCAACCGGGTCGGCGACCAGTTCCTGGATCGAGATCGACTGGTCGGCAATGCGGTTGACGAACGAGGTGTTGGCGCCGTTTTCCAGCAGGCGGCGGACCAGGTAAGCCAGCAGGGTTTCGTGAGTACCAACCGGGGCGTATACGCGGCACGGACGGTTCAGCTTGCCATCGGCAACCTTGCCGACCACTTGTTCGTACAGTGGCTCACCCATGCCGTGCAGGCACTGGAACTCGTACTGGCCAGGGTAGTAGTTCTGACCGGCGATATGGTAGATCGCCGACAGGGTGTGGGCGTTGTGGGTCGCGAACTGCGGGTAGATGACTTCCGGTACCGACAGCAGTTTGCGTGCACAGGCAATGTAGGACACGTCGGTGTACACCTTGCGGGTGTAGACCGGGTAGCCTTCCAGGCCATCGACCTGGGCGCGTTTGATCTCGCTGTCCCAGTAGGCGCCTTTTACCAGACGGATCATCAGGCGGTGACGGCTGCGGCGGGCGAGGTCGATGACGTAGTCGATCACGTACGGGCAGCGCTTCTGGTAGGCCTGGATAACGAAACCGATGCCGTTCCAGCCGGTCAGTTGTGGCTCGAAGCACAGACGCTCGAGCAGGTCCAGCGACAGCTCCAGGCGGTCGGCTTCCTCGGCGTCGATGTTCAGGCCGATGTCGTACTGTTTGGCCAGCAGCGTCAGCGACAGCAGGCGCGGGTACAGCTCTTCCATCACGCGCTCGTACTGGGCGCGGCTGTAGCGTGGGTGCAGGGCCGACAGCTTGATCGAGATGCCCGGGCCTTCATAAATGCCGCGACCGTGCGAGGCTTTACCGATCGAGTGGATCGCTTGCTCGTAGGAGGCCAGGTATTTCTGTGCGTCGTGCTCGGTCAGTGCCGCTTCGCCGAGCATGTCGTAGGAGTAGCGGAAGCCTTTGGCTTCGAACTTGCTGGCGTTGGCCAGGGCTTCGGCGATGGTTTCGCCGGTAACGAACTGCTCGCCCATCAGGCGCATGGCCATGTCGACGCCCTTGCGGATCATCGGCTCGCCGCTCTTGCCGATAATGCGGCTGAGCGAGGAGGTCAGGCCGGATTCGTTATGGGTCGAGACCAGCTTGCCGGTCAGCAGCAGACCCCAGGTTGCAGCGTTGACGAACAGCGACGGGCTGTTGCCCAAGTGCGGCTGCCAGTTGCCGGTGCTGATCTTGTCGCGGATCAGGGCGTCGCGAGTGCCTTTGTCCGGAATACGCAGCAGTGCTTCGGCCAGGCACATCAGGGCCACGCCTTCCTGGGACGACAGGGAGAACTCTTGCAGCAGGCCTTGAACGATACCGGCACGGCCGCCGGCGCTCTTCTGGTTACGCAGTTTTTCGGCAATGCCAGCAGCCAGCTTGTTGGTGGCTTCGGCCATGGCGGCAGGCAGGCGCGCCTGCTCCAGCAGCATTGGCACCACTTCTGGCTCTGGGCGACGGTAGGCGGCCGTGATGGCCGAGCGCAGTACCGACTGCGGCAGGATGCTTTCGGCAAATTCGAGGAAGCACTGGTGGGCGTGATCGCCCGACACTTCGCCGACTTCATCGCCATTGCCGATGGCCTGACCGTTGAGTTCGGTCAGGGTGGCACCACCCTCGAGCTTCTCCAGGTAGTTGAAGATCGCTTGCTTGATCAACCAGTGCGGCGTGCGGTCGATGGACTGCGCAGCTGCCTTGAGTCGCTCACGGGTAGGGTCGTCAAGTTTGACCCCAAGGGTGGTCGTCGCCATTTCTTATCCTCATTATTGCCACAGGCTGTGGCGTAAGCTAGCGTCAAGATTAGCCGCGCGCGAATCTGGGTGCAACCTAGTGCAACCCAAATTCTGTAGGAAAAAAGTGCAGCTCGTCTGGTGGGTAAAACCCCAGGGGACGAATGGTTGTTTGTGGTGCACTTTCTTCGGTTGGCGACGCTTTTTGCTCCAAAAAGGAGCAAAAAACCGCTAGTGCGCAAAAAATCCGACGAGGTGCAACTGTATTGTAAAAACTGGTTGCACCTACTTTGCGTTGTTGCATAGGATTCGCGGCCTGGGTGCAACCTCCTCTGAGGCTGTCGCTACATAAAAACAAACGCCAGGGCGCAACAATGAGTGTAAGCAATCCAACCTTGATCACTTTCGTGATCTATATCGCGGCAATGGTGTTGATTGGCTTCATGGCCTATCGCTCCACCAACAACCTTTCCGACTACATCCTTGGTGGCCGTAGCCTGGGTAGCGTTGTAACGGCGCTTTCCGCCGGTGCCTCGGACATGAGTGGCTGGCTGCTGATGGGCCTGCCGGGCGCCATCTATATGTCGGGTCTGTCGGAGAGCTGGATCGCCATCGGCCTGATCATCGGCGCCTACCTGAACTGGCTGTTCGTTGCCGGTCGTCTGCGTGTGCAGACCGAGCACAACGGCGATGCCTTGACCCTGCCGGACTACTTCTCCAGCCGTTTCGAAGACAAGAGCGGTCTGCTGCGGATCATCTCCGCTGTCGTGATCCTGGTGTTCTTCACCATCTATTGCGCTTCCGGCATCGTTGCCGGTGCCCGCCTGTTCGAAAGCACCTTCGGCATGTCCTATGAGACAGCGCTGTGGGCAGGTGCGGCGGCGACCATCGCCTACACCTTCGTTGGCGGCTTCCTGGCGGTGAGCTGGACCGATACCGTTCAGGCTACGCTGATGATCTTCGCGCTGATCCTGACCCCGGTGATCGTGCTGATCGCCACCGGTGGCTTCGACACCACCATGCTGGCCATTGAGGCCAAGGATGCGGCGAACTTCGACATGCTCAAGGGCACCACCTTTATCGGCATTATCTCGCTGATGGGCTGGGGTCTGGGCTACTTCGGTCAGCCGCACATCCTGGCGCGCTTCATGGCTGCCGACTCGGTCAAATCGATCGCCAAGGCCCGTCGCATCTCCATGACCTGGATGATCCTGTGCCTGGTGGGTACCTGTGCGGTGGGCTTCTTCGGTATCGCCTACTTCTCGGCGCACCCGGAAGTTGCCGGTCCGGTTACCGAGAACCATGAGCGTGTGTTCATCGAACTGGCCAAGATCCTGTTCAACCCATGGATCGCCGGTGTACTGCTGTCGGCCATTCTGGCTGCGGTCATGAGTACCCTGAGCTGCCAGCTGCTGGTGTGCTCCAGTGCCCTGACTGAAGACTTCTACAAGACCTTCCTGCGCAAGACCGCTTCGCAGGTCGAGCTGGTTTGGGTCGGCCGCGCCATGGTGCTGCTGGTGGCAGTAGTCGCCATCATGATCGCTTCCAATCCGGACAACCGTGTACTGGGTCTGGTCAGCTATGCCTGGGCCGGCTTCGGTGCCGCCTTCGGCCCGGTTGTACTGATCTCGGTACTGTGGAAAGGCATGACCCGTAATGGCGCGTTGGCCGGTATCCTGGTGGGTGCGGTTACTGTCGTCCTTTGGAAGCACTTCGCTATCTGGGGTCTGTACGAAATTATCCCAGGCTTCATCCTGGGCGCCTTGGCTATCTACATTGTCAGTAAGGCGGGTAGCCCGTCGGCTGCGATGGTTTCGCGTTTCGAAACTGCAGATGAGGCGTTCAAAGCCGGTCATTGATCGACTGCTGAACTCCGCGTGAAAATGGCCCGGCCTTCATTGAAGGTCGGGCCATTTTTTTGTGTGGGAACTGTCTTGCCTCATCTGTGGGAGCGGGCTTGCCCCGCGATGCAGGCACTGCGGTGAATGGCACGGGCTTCGCCCGTGTTCGCGGGGCAAGCCCGCTCCCACAGATGGTGCAAGACAGTTGCCCCACAGCCTGGCGCGACAAGGTAAACTGCGCAGTCTTGCAGGAGTTGCCATGAACTATCGTCACGCCTTTCACGCCGGCAACCATGCCGACGTCTTCAAACACCTTGTATTGACCCGTCTGATTGCGCTGATGTCGCGCAAGGAGCAGCCGTTCGCCTACCTCGATACCCATGCCGGTCTTGGCTTGTATGACTTGCAGGGTGATCAGGCAACACGCACCGGTGAGTGGCTTGAAGGTGTCGGGCGGCTTTGGGGGCGTGATGACCTGCCGGAGGTGGCCGCTGACTATCTGCGCATTCTGCGCAAGATGAATCCCGACGGTGAATTGCGTTATTACCCAGGCTCGCCCGAGTTGGCCCGGCGCTTGGCGCGCCAGCAGGATCGCGTGTTGCTCAACGAGAAGCACCCTGAAGACGGGCGCATGCTCAAAGACAACATGAAGAAAGATCCGCGTGTGACGGTGCACCTGGGTGAAGGCTGGCATGTGCCGCGGGCGCTGCTGCCGGTGCAGGAAAAACGCGCGGTGATGTTGATCGACCCGCCGTTCGAGCAGCCTGATGAGCTCAAGCGTTGCACGGTAGCGATGAAAGAGGCTATCGGTCGCATGCGCCAGACCGTCGCGGCGATCTGGTATCCGATCAAGGATCAGCGTCAGCTGGTGCGTTTCTATCAGGATCTGACCAGTACTGGCGCCCCTAAGCTGCTGCGCGTCGAGTTGTATGTGCATCCCCAGGACAGTCCGCAGGGTCTGAATGGCTCCGGGCTGGTCATCGCCAATCCGCCATGGGGGCTGGAAGATGAGCTGCGTGAATTGCTGCCGTGGCTCTCCCAAGTGCTGGCGCAGACCCAAGGTAGCTGGCGCATGGACTGGCTGATCGCCGAATAACTGCGGTTGTGGGAGCGGGCTTGCCCCGCGACAGAGTGTAACTGCCTCGCAACAATCGCGGGGCAAGCCCGCTCCTACAGTTTGGGTTATAATCCCGCTCTTTCGTTGCCGCTCGCCCCACGGGGCCAGGGCGCATATTTACAGTTTGAAGAGGCTAGACCCTTGGCATTGACGATTCTTGGCCTGTCCGGCGCCCTTAGCCATGATCCTTCCGCGGCCCTGTACATCGACGGCAAGCTGATTGCCGCCGCTGAAGAAGAGCGCTTCGTGCGCGACAAACATGCAAAGAACCGCATGCCCTACGAATCGGCGAAGTTTTGCCTGGAACAGGCGGGGATCAAGCCGTCTGACGTAGACGTGGTGGCCATTCCGTTTGCCCCGATCAGTCTGTTCGGCAAGGCCCGCTGGCACTACGCCAAGCGCTACTGGTACGCCCCGGACCGTGCGCTGGACGCGATCCTGATGGGCAACCGTCGCTACAAGCGCTACCGCAAGAAAATCGTCTGGTGCCTGGAGCAACTGGGCTTCGACCCGAAGAAGGTCAAGATCGAGCCGGTCGAGCACCACCTGGCGCACGCCTCCAGTGCCTACCACTGCTCGGGCTTCAAGGAAAAAACCGCGATCCTCGGGATCGACGGTAAAGGCGAATACGCCACAACCTTCTTTGGCTACGGCGAAAACGGCAAGATCCACAAGATCAAGGAATTCTTCGACCCGGACTCGCTCGGCGGCCTGTATGGCGCGATCACCGAGTTCCTCGGCTTCGAAATGCTCGATGGCGAGTTCAAGGTCATGGGCATGGCGCCGTATGGCGACGCCAGCAAGTATGACTTCTCGCGTCTGGCCAGCTTCGAGAACGGCGAGTTGGTCATCAACACCGACTATGCCAACGTTATCGGCCTGCGCCGTTACAAAGAAAAGGGCAAGGGCTTCTACTTCTCGCCGAAGCTGATCGAATGGCTGGGCCCCAAGCGCGAAGGCGACATCGCCGACGAGCCGTACATTCACTACGCTGCGAGCATGCAGGCGCTGTTCGAGAAGATCGCCCTGCAGATGATCGACCACTACCTGGGCGACATCCTCAAGGAAACCGGCAAGCTGGCCTTCGCTGGCGGCTGCGCGCTGAACGTCAAGCTCAACCAGAAGATCATTGCCCGTCCTGATCTGAAGGAGCTGTTCGTTCAGCCTGCTTCCGGTGACGCCGGTACTGCAGTGGGTGCGGCAGCTTATGTTTCCCACGCCCGCGGTGTGCCGGTCGAGAAGATGGAACACGTCTACCTCGGCCCTGCGTACTCCAACGAGGACGTGATCGCCGCCTGTGCCCGTCACCCGAGCCAGCCGAAATGGCGCAAGCTGGAAAACATGCCCGAGCAGATCGCCCAGATCATGGTCGATGGCAATCCGGTGGCCTGGTTCCAGGGGCGCATGGAGTTCGGTCCGCGTGCTCTGGGTGGTCGTTCGATCATTGGTTGTCCAAGCGTGGCCGGCGTTGCCGACCGCATCAACCATCAGATCAAGTTCCGCGAGCGCTGGAGGCCTTTCTGCCCGTCGATGCTCGACACCGTCGCCCCGCAGATGATCAAGATCGATCACCCGGCACCGTTCATGACCTTCACCTTCGAAGTGGCTGAAGAGTGGAAAACCCGTGTGCCAGAGGTCGTCCACGAAGACGGCACCTCGCGGGCCCAGGTGCTCAAGCGCGAATACAACCCGCGCTACTACGACATGATGAAGGCGCTGGAAAAACTCACCGGCAATGGTGTTTCGCTCAACACTTCGCTTAACCGCCGTGGTGAGCCCATGATCTGCTCGCCGACCGACGCTCTGAACATGTTCTTCGGTTCGGACCTGCAGTACCTGATCATGGAAGACATTCTGGTAGTCAAGGACGGCGCGAACACTTATGACGTCCAGGGCTGAAAAGCGCGTCCTGCAGTTCTGCCACGGCTATGACGGTCCGTTTCTGGACTGCGCGCGGCAGTACGCCAGCCTGTTCAACGGCAGCGACTACAAGGTCACCACGGTGTTCCTTACCGGTGCTGCCGATCCGCAGGTGGCCGCCGGTTGCGCCTCTGATGAGGTGATCTTCCTGGAGTTCAGCTCCAAGGCTATCCGTGGCCTGAAATTGGGGGCGATCCGCGCGTTACGGCGGATCGTTGCCAGCCGTAATTTCAGTTTCTGCATCGCTCACCGTTTCAAGCCGATCTACATCGCCTTGCTTGGCAGTAACTTGCCGGTGATCGGTGTGCATCACGCGTTTGGCGACTATCAGCGCAGCAGTCGTCGGCTGTTCGCCAACCTGTTCGCCAAGCGCTTGAGCTTGCTCGGTGTCTCCGACGCGGTGCGTGACGACATGCGCAAGTGCTTGCCCAAGTGGCCAGCTGAGCGCATTCAGACCCTCTACAACCGCATCGACATCGAGGCACTGCAGTCTGCATTGGTGCCCGCAACCGAGGCGCGACAAGCGCTGGGGCTGGACCCACAGGCCTGGATTGTCGGCAATGTCGGGCGCCTGCACCCAGACAAGGACCAGGCCACCTTGCTGCGTGGCTTTGCCGAGGCGTTGCCAGGCTTGCCGGCCGGTGCGCGCCTGGCGATTCTCGGCAAGGGACGACTGGAGCAGTCGTTGAAGGACCTGGCGGTCGAATTGGGTATCGCTGGGCAAGTGGATTTTCTTGGCCAGGTCGCTGATGCCCGACGCTACTTCCAGGCGTTCGACGCTTTTGCCCTGAGCTCCGACCACGAGCCGTTCGGCATGGTGCTGCTGGAGGCCATGGTCGCTGGCGTGCCGGTGCTGGCAACCGCCTGTGGTGGCGCCGTGGAGGTGGTTGAGGGTGTCGGTATTCTGTTCCCGTTGGCAGACGCCAGCCGTCTGGCCCAAGGGTTGCAGCATCTGGCCGTGCTTGATCAAGGGCAGCGCCAGGAGTGTGCCGAGCGCATGCTTGCGCGGCTGCATGAGCGTTTTTCCGATAGTGCTGTGCGCGATACGTTCTGGCAGTTGCCAGCGGTGCGTGCGTTGACTGCGGAGGTTTGATGCTCAATCGAATTCAAGGCTGGCGCGAGCGCGGCTGGAGCGAGATCGATGGGGCGGCGTATGCGCAGGCCTGGCAGCGCTTCGGTGGCAGTGTTGCCACGCACCCGCTGGTGGTCGAGCAACTGGCAGAGCTGGCGCAGATTCCGGTGCGCTACCTCGGTTGGCAGCGCGATGGCGAGCTGAAGGCGGCGATCCCTACCTGGGGGCGTTACCTGGCGTTGTCAAAAGACGTACTCAAGCGTCATGGCAAGAAGGGTTTGTACGACTTGGGTAACGCCGAGCTGATTCTGCCTGCCGCTGCCGATGCCCAGGCACCGCTGCGCCATGCCGGGCGTTACTTGTCCGAGCTCAATCAGGGCCGCTTCACCCAGCTCAAGCCGCAAGCCGAGTCGCTGGCGATGGCGCGCACGCCTGAAGAGTTGTCGAAGAAGTTTCGCTACAACCAGCGTCGCGAATTGCGCTTGCTGGAAGAGGCGGGCGGCCAGGTGCGCCCGGTATCGTCGTTCACCAGTAGTGAACTGGCAGCGATCTACTGCGATCTGTTCCAGCGTCGCTGGGGGTTTCCGGCTACGGGTGCCGAACGCATGGCCGAGGTGATCGAGCGTCTGCGCGAACTGCTGATCGGCTCGGTGCTGTTTCTTGAGGATGCGCCGATTGCCATTCAGTTGGTCTACCGGGTGGAAGCACCAGAGTGGATCAGTGTCGAGTACATCAACGGTGGTGTTGACCCGCAAACCAAGGCGTTCAGCCCCGGTAGCGTATTGAGTTTCCTCAATACCCAGGCGGCCTGGGAAGATGCCCGGGCGCGCAATAAACCACTGCGGTTTTCCTTTGGTCGCGCCGATCGAGAGTACAAAGATCGTTGGTGCAACCCCGTGCCGGTGTTTCAGGTGTGAGCCGCAAGCAGCAATTGCTCAAACAGCACCGACGCAACAAGCGCATGGGCTTGCTGGTCGGCTTGGTGCTGCTGCTGGGCCTGGGCGTCTTTGTGCACTGGTGGTTGCCGCTGTTGCTGCTGCCACTGCTGTGGGCTGCGCATGAGGCCTGGTTCGCCGACCACCTGTTCTACTCGCCTGGCGAGGATTACCAGTATCAGTTTCCACCCGAATGCAGGGCGCATCCGGTCAAACTGGTCGATGGCGTCGTTCAGGCGCAGGCGCCGTTGCAGCTTGCAGGGGACGAAACCCTGGTGCTGGAGCTGCGTCTCAAGAGCCGCTGGCTGGGGCGCTTGCTTGATCCTTCGGTGGCGCTGAACAGCGACGACCGACAAACCTTCGAGCGTGGTGTCGCGGGTCTGCGTTACCTTAACCTGACCGGGCTCGCCGAGCCGCTGGCGGCCGGGCAGTTGCGCTTGCTTGGGCGTCATTGCCGACTGCCTGCTGAAGGTCGGTTGTGGGTAGCCGCTGGCAGTGACCTGCGCGACAAGCGCGTGATGGTTATCGCACCACATGCCGACGATGCCGAGCTGGCTGCTTACGGCCTCTACAGCCAGGCGAAAGAGACTTGGGTGGTCACCCTGACCGCTGGCGAAATCGAGGCTGAGCACTATCAGCAGATGGGCATGAGCAAGGTTGAGTCTGCCCGTATGAAGGGCCGTTTGCGCGCCTGGGACAGCATTGCCGTGCCACGTTGGGCGGGTGTTCCTGAGTCGCAGTGTGTACAGCTGGGGTATTTTTGCCTGCAGTTGCCGGCCATGCAGGCGGCGCCGGATCAGCCCGTTTCCTCCCGCGAGGCGGACCTGGCCGATACCCGCCTGTTCCGTCAATTCAACCTGATGGCGTTGCCGAGTGATCAGGATGGCGCACCCACCTGGAACAACCTGCTGGCCGACCTGCGCGAGGTGCTGCTTAAAGCGCGTCCGCAGGTGCTGGTAATGCCTCATCCGGGTCTTGACCCGCACCCTGACCATATCTGTGCGCAAGCCGCAGTGCTTGAAGCCTTGCAGGGCTTGGAGTGGCAGCCGGAAACCGTACTGGGCTATGCCAACCACCTGCATGACAACGACCGTTGGCCGATGGGTGATAGCGGTGCAGGCGTAGCCTTGCCGCCACAGTTGGAGAATGGTCAGATCTGGGCGCCGTACAGCCTGACGCTAGACCTCGCGACCCAGCGTGACAAGGCGATGGCGTTGGGCATGATGCATGACTTGCAGCCGCCGGCACCGTTCAAGCGTCGCATTCGACGCTTGCTCCAACGTTGGCTGGCAGGCCGAAAAACCTCGCCCTATGGCGAGAACGAGTTTTTCCGCAAGGCCGTGCGTCGTCATGAATTGTTCTGGCGCCGTGATCGTTGATCCTGGCGCATGACTGTTAGCGGCTGAGCAAAGGCCGCAAGGAAAACAATGAAAGTTCTATTTCTGGTGCAGAAGGAACAGCGGGCAATCCTCGACCGTCTCTATGACGGCGTCGCCGCCCATTGCGAATGCGATCTGCGCTGGCTCAGCAGTGCCGATCAGCGCAACCTGCGCAGTTATTTCCATCGTGAAGTCGACGTCGAAAAGTATGACCGGATCGTGTTTTTCCTGCGATTCAAGCAAGAGATCCGTCAGGTCGGTTTTATCCGTACCGTGCCAAACCTGGTCATCCTCGAGCACGACGCCTATCAGAATTACATCCCGTGCAAGTACACCGGTAAATTCAGTGCGCACTACCGGCAGTTGCCGTGGGCGCGTGTGATCAGCTCCGGGTACATGGTCAGTGAGCGTCTGCGCCAGGAAGGCTTCGATGCCGAATTTGTACCCAAAGGTTACGACCAGCAATTGTTGGCCGACCAGGGCCGTGAGCGGGATATCGAGCTGGCGTTTGTCGGCAGCACCAACAGTGTCGCTTACAGTGGGCGCAAGGCATTGCTCGATGAGCTCGCTCAGGTTGAAAACCTGCTGGTAACACGCACCAAATCCGGCGAAGAGTATTGCGACACGCTCAACCGTATTCGTTTCTTCGTCAGTGCCGATGTCGGCATGGGCGAGTACATGATCAAGAATTTCGAGGCGATGGCCTGTGGCTGTGTGCTACTGGCTTTTGATCAGGGCGAGGCGGAGAATCGCGCCCTGGGCCTCAAAGACATGCATAACGTCGTGCTGTATGACAGCATTGCCCGCTTGCAGGAAAAACTGAAAGTATTGCGTGCCGACCCCGCCTTGGTCGAAAGCATTGGCAAAAATGGTCGTGATCTGGCTGTTTCGCAGTTCAGCTTCGCCCAAGTGGGGCGCAGCATCGTAGAAAAAATGCAGCCACCTCTGCGTTCCCGTCCAGCCCTGACCGGTTGGCAGCGTTTGCGTTTGAGACTGGGCATATGAGCCGATTGTCCCGCACAAGGGGCGTGGTCTTGAACAACAGCATACAGAAGATGGGGAGAGAATCCGGTGCGATTCAGTGAAGACAGTGATGTAACCCTGGTGGTTACCAGTTGCGGGCGGTTCGACCTGCTCAAGATTACGCTCGAGAGCTTCGATCGTTTCAACACTGCACCGATCCGCGAAGTGTTCATCACTGAAGACTCCGGCGATGACGCTGTTCATCAGGCTGTGCCTGAGCATTGGAAGCCGCACTGCACAGTGTTCGTCAATCGGCCAAAACTGGGGCAACTGCCATCGATCGACCTGGCCTACAGTCACGTCAAAACCCCCTACATCTTTCACTGCGAGGATGACTGGGAGTTCTATCGCCCAGGTTTTGTCGAGGACTCGCGCAGCATTCTGGACGTGAGTCCGCAGCTGCTTCAGGTCTGGTTGCGCAGCTATGCCCATGACTTGAAAGTGCACAGCCCGTACCTGCGCATGGGCGAGCGCCAGGTCATTGGCGGTGTTGCCTGTTACCCAGTGCTTTCGGACAAACCGGAATGGCAGAGTTTCTCGTTGAACCCAGGTTTGCGTCGGCTGAGTGATTATCAGCGCTGTGCGCCATTTGCCGCCTATGCTGGTGAAAAGGCACTGTCCAAACGCTATGCCGAGTTGAATCTCACTGCTGTGAGTCTCGAAGGTGATGCAGTACTGCACACCGGGTTCGGCGCGCATGTGAGCCTGCCCGGCGAGCGTCGGCGTAAGGCGCGGCGGCGCAAGCGTGATCGGGTCAAGTTGCTGGTGATACTGGTAGTCGGTGTAGTTCTGGGGGCGGGAGTGGGTTTCTTTGCACATTGACTTGGTTCATCTGCGCATAGTCCGGTCCAAAACAAGGGGTAATACCCCGTGAACATCGTCAATATCATGTGGGCGGGCGGCGCGCCGTACGTTTCGGTGCACAAGGTGCATCAACAGATTCTTTCCCACGCGGCACCGGGCGCTTCGGTCAGCAGTTGGCTTCTTCAGGGGCAGGGTTCGTGCTGCAATGACGGCGCTACGCGTGAGTGGCAGTTGTCGCAGCGTCTGCTCAAAGGGCGGCATCTGTGGCGGTTGCTGCGGCCGTGGATGCGCAGTCGTTTCCGTAAAGCCCTGGTAAAGGGTGGGACTCAAGTGCTGCTGCTCGATGGGCTGGGTGTGTCACGGTTGGTCCTGCCAGCGTTGCGGCGTCTGCCTGGCGTGCGTGCGACTGTAGTCTTTCATGGCAAGACACGCCTGCACCGTGGTGACATTGCGTTGTTGCGCAGCTTTGACGCGCCTCAGGTCAAACTCGTTGCGGTTTCCAAGACCTTGGCTGCCAATTTGCAGCAAGACCTTGGCGTGCCGGTGCAAGTGTTGCGTTCGGCGCTTGAGCCGTCAGGGTTTCGCAAGGCTTTGCTATCACGCGAAGCGGCGCGTCAGGTACTCGGGTTGCCGCTCAAGAGGGGGCCGATATTGGGTGCGGTGGGGCGCCTGGTCGACAGCAAGGGCTTCGACAACCTGCTCGATGCCTTTGCGCAAGCACGGCAGCAGCGTCCCGATATGCATCTGGTGATTCTCGGTGAAGGCAATCAGCGTTCGGTGCTCGAGTCTCGCATTCAGGCTTTGGGGTTGGAGACATCTGTCACGCTGCAAGGCCATTGCCGTCAGATGTCGACGCTGTACCGGGCATTCGACTGGGTGCTGATCCCCTCTCGATCCGAGGGCCTGGGGCTGGTGCTGCAAGAAGCGGTAATGGCCGATGTGCCGGTGCTGTGCAGCGAGTTGCCGGTGTTTCGTGAGCAACTGGGTGAGGCTGGGTGCTATGTTCGCGTTGGCGATGTGGCGGCGTGGGGGCAGGCAATTGTCGAGAGTGTTGCTCTCGATGGCAGTCAGGTGGCCCAGGCGCAGTGCCAGGCGCTGGCCCCCGAGCAGGCCTGGCAGCGCTTCAGTCAAATCTCCAGCGATTTGCTGGGTGAGTCCTGAGGGCTTAACCCAGCAAGGCGCGCTCCAGCTCGGCGAGTGGAAACTGATCCTGTAGACGCTCCCGGGCAATGTAGCGGGCGAAATGCTGCACGTTGCGCTTGATCATGCGTCGGGACAGTGGCGCCCTCATGAAACGCATATCAGCCACATCGATCAGGCCCATTTGCTGATCTGGCGTCACGACGATGTTACCGAGGTGCAGCGAGCGAAAATAGACGCCCGAGTTATGCAGCCTGCGTACCAGGGCCACTAGATCCGGCAGACGCTCCTGCCAGCTGAAACCGGTTTTGCGGGACAGTTGGCTGAGGGTTTCGCCGGGCAGTGGCTGGTACAGCACTGCAGTCATCCCTGGCGCTTCCAGCTTGTAATACTTCAGCACCTTTAGCGTCGGAATTCCCTTCTTTTCCAGCTGCAACACGTTGTCGATGAAGCGTTGCGAGTAAGGTCGCAGCAAGGCAGATGAAATTAGCCGTTTGCGCCTGAAGAGCTTGAGGATATTGCCATCACTTAGCAGGTAAACTTTGGCACCATAGCTGTCAGCCTCCAGCACCTGGGCGCCGAGGATGAGCTGGTTGAGGTCGACCTGGGGTAGCCGGAAACATTGCATGAAAAGGGGCCTTGTCTACTGGCAAGCATAATGACCGGCCATAATGCCGAAAAGTATAAAGATGCACCATGCCGGTGTGATTGATTTGATGGGGTTACGGATGATGTACGCAAGGCGCTGGGCGCAGACCTGGCTGGCGATAGGGTTTCTTTGGTTTTTGATGGCGATTGCCCTGGCACCGAGCAACAAGATCTATCAACAGGGGTTGGTGTTGTTCCTTTGGCTGCCTACGCTGGCACTGCTGTGGTCTGCGCGTGGTGTATTGGCCGAGCTCTGGCGATCGCAGCGCGGCCTGTGTCTGTCGGTTTCCCTGCTACTGTTGTGGTCGGCGTTGAGTCTTTCCTGGGCTACTGGTGAGGAGCCTGGCCGTGAGTTCAAGCGGCTGTTGTATATTGCATTCTTCTTACTGTTTTTTCCGCTGTTGGCCAATGCGGACTACGAACGACTGATCAAGCTAATGCAATGGGGTGGCATTGGGTTGGGAGTCGCATCAGCGATTTCGATTTATCAGTTTTACGGTGTGCGAGGATTTCCGTGGCATTACCGACTGCTGGGCGTCGGTGAGGTTTCTCATCCGATACTAGGCGCGTATGTCATTACTGCAGCCATAGTCTGGATGCTGCATTTCATGCCAAAACAACGCTGGTTCCAGGCGCTTTGGGCGTTGTCCCTGTTAAGCCTGGGCGCATTTCTGCTGTTGTGCCAAAGCCGAGGCGCAGCCTTGGCATTGCTGATTACATTGGTCGCCATGCCCTTGTGGCGCCGCGATCGCTGGAGCTGCGTTATCGCTCTGGGCACGGTCGCAACTGCAATCGCAGGCTTTGTATTCATGTACGCGCAAATCACGGGGCGTGGTACGTCGTACAGGCCGGAAATTTTCCACTCCAGTTTGCAGATGATCGCAGAACATCCCTGGACAGGGCTCGGTTTGGGTAGCTTCTATAAGGTTATGGCCGTGGGCATGCCGTTCGACCACACCCACAACATGTTCACCCATATCGCAATCGAATTGGGCATTCCCGGCATGCTGCTGTGGTTGGCCGTTTGGCTCTGTGTGCTGCGGGAAATCTGGCGGGTTCGCGCTACGACGATCGGTAAGGGCCTGATGGGTCTGTGGTTGTTCTCTACCCTGGCCATGCAGTTCGATGCTGCAAGCCTGACAGGCACGCCGCGGGCCGAATGGTTCATCAGTTGGCTGCCGGTGGGCTTGGCAATGGCATTGGTCTGGATGCATGCCCGTCGCCCGGGCTGTGATAAAATTTCCGGTTCAATCTGAACAGCGAGCTCGACGATGGCCGAAACACCGCTAAAGGCGGAGCAGCAGAGCAGCTCCAGCCTGAAAATCTACTTCCGGCTACTGAGCTATGTGAAACCGTATATCGGCATTTTCGTGCTGAGTATCCTCGGTTTCGTGATCTTTGCCTCCACCCAGCCCATGCTGGCAGGCATCCTCAAGTATTTCGTCGATGGCTTGAGCAACCCCCAGGCGGTGCTGTTCCCCAACGTGCCGTATTTGCGCGATCTGCAACTGCTGCAGGCCGTACCGCTGCTGATCGTGCTGATCGCCGCCTGGCAAGGCCTGGGCTCGTTCCTGGGTAACTACTTTCTGGCCAAGGTTTCGCTCGGGCTGGTGCATGACCTGCGGGTTGAGTTGTTCAACAAGCTGTTGGTGCTGCCGAACCGCTACTTCGATAACCACAACTCCGGCCATCTGATTTCACGTATTACCTTCAACGTGACCATGGTCACCGGTGCGGCTACCGATGCCATCAAGGTGGTGATCCGTGAAGGCCTGACGGTTGTGTTCCTGTTCATTTACCTGCTGTGGATGAACTGGAAGCTGACCCTGGTCATGCTGGCAATCCTGCCAGTCATTGCCCTGATGGTCGGCAGTGCCAGCAAGAAGTTTCGCAAGCAGAGCAAGAAGATTCAGGTGGCGATGGGCGATGTGACCCACGTGGCCTCGGAAACCATTCAGGGCTATCGCGTGGTGCGCAGCTTTGGCGGTGAGAGCTATGAGCAGCAGCGTTTTGCCAATGCCAGCCAGAGCAATACCGACAAACAACTGCGCATGACCAAGACCGGGGCGGTGTATACCCCGATGCTGCAACTGGTGATCTACAGCGCGATGGCTGCGCTGATGTTCCTGGTACTGTTCCTGCGCGGCGATGCCACGGCGGGTGACCTGGTTGCTTACATTACCGCTGCCGGCCTGTTGCCCAAGCCGATTCGTCAGTTGTCGGAAGTCAGCTCGACCATCCAGAAGGGCTTGGCGGGTGCTGAAAGCATTTTCGAGCAACTGGATGAAAAACCGGAAGTCGATGACGGCACCGTGGAGTTGGATCGGGTCGAAGGGCGTCTGGAAGTACGCAATTTGAACTTCACCTACCCAGGTACCGAGCGTCAGGTGCTGACGGATATTTCCTTCACCGCCGAACCCGGGCAAATGATTGCTCTGGTGGGGCGCTCGGGCAGCGGCAAGTCGACGCTGGCGGCGCTGATTCCCCGGTTCTATCACCATGATCAGGGGCAAATCCTGCTCGATGGTGTGGAAATCGAGGACTACAAGCTGCGCAACCTGCGCCGCCATGTATCGCAGGTGACCCAGCATGTCACGCTGTTCAACGATACTGTGGCCAATAACATTGCCTACGGTGATCTGGCCGGTGCACCGCGGGCCGAAATCGAGGCTGCGGCGGCTGATGCGTACGCCAAGGAGTTCGTCGATCAGTTGCCTCAGGGCTTCGATACTCAGGTAGGCGAGAATGGCGTGTTGCTCTCCGGCGGCCAGCGTCAGCGCCTGGCAATTGCCCGGGCGCTGCTCAAGAATGCGCCGCTGCTGATCCTCGATGAGGCCACCTCGGCCCTGGATACCGAGTCGGAGCGGCATATTCAGGCCGCGCTCGATCATGTCATGAAGGGGCGTACTACACTGGTTATCGCTCACCGCCTGTCGACCATCGAAAAGGCTGACATGATTCTGGTCATGGATCAGGGCAAGCTGGTCGAGCGTGGCACGCATGCCGAGTTGCTGGCGGCCAACGGTTACTACGCCAGGCTTCACGCCATGGGCCTGGACGAACCGACCAAGGCCGACATCACCTGAGCCTGATGCCGGAGCCCGTCCTGGGCTCCGGTGGATTCTTGCAATAGGTTTTCTTGCAATAGCTTGTCGGAAAGGCAGCAATCAAGCCTTAGCTTTGCCTGTGCTAATATCCCGCCCCTGTTAATTTTGTATATATGGGTTGCCCATGAAGTTGTCCATGCCGCGTTTCGATCAAGCCCCGGTGCTGGTGGTGGGCGATGTCATGCTCGACCGCTACTGGCATGGCGGTACCTCTCGGATTTCACCTGAAGCCCCGGTCCCGGTGGTCAAGGTCGAGCAGATCGAGGACCGTCCTGGTGGTGCGGCCAACGTTGCCTTGAACATCGCGGCCCTGGGTGCACCCGCCGCACTGGTCGGCGTTACCGGTCAGGACGAAGCTGCCGAGAGCCTGGCCAACAGCCTGCAGGCCGCCGGTGTGCGCTCGATCTTCCAGCGCATTGCGCACCAGCCGACCATCGTCAAACTGCGGGTCATGAGCCGTCACCAGCAACTGCTGCGCATCGACTTCGAAGAACCCTTCGCCACCGATCCGCTGTCGTTGGGTGCAGAAGTCGACACCCTGCTTGATGGGGTCAAAGTATTGGTGCTGTCGGATTACGGCAAAGGTGCCTTGAAGAACCATCAGAGCCTGATCCAGGCTGCGCGTGCCAAAGGCATTCCGGTGCTGGCTGATCCCAAAGGCAAAGATTTTTCGATCTACCGTGGCGCCAGCCTGATCACGCCAAACCTCAGCGAGTTCGAGACCATCGTTGGTCGCTGTGCCGACGAAGCCGAGCTGGTGGCCAAAGGTGGCCAGCTGATGCGTGAGCTGGAGTTGGGGGCCTTGCTGGTGACCCGTGGCGAACATGGCATGACCCTGTTGCGTCCCGAGCATCCTGCTTTGCACCTGCCAGCCCGTGCCCGCGAAGTCTTTGATGTCACCGGTGCTGGTGATACGGTGATTTCGACCCTGGCCGCCGCCATTGCTGCCGGCGAAGACCTGCCTCATGCCGTAGGCCTGGCTAATCTGGCCGCTGGTATCGTGGTCGGCAAGCTGGGTACTGCCGCCATCAGCGCGCCGGAACTGCGCCGCGCGATTCAGCGTGAAGAAGGTTCGGAGCGCGGTGTGCTGAGCCTCGATCAGTTGTTGCTGGCCATTGACGATGCCCGCGCGCACAAAGAAAAGATCGTCTTCACCAACGGCTGTTTCGACATCCTCCATGCCGGTCATGTGACCTACCTGGAACAGGCGCGTGCGCAAGGTGATCGCTTGATCGTCGCGGTCAACGATGACGCCTCGGTCAGCCGTCTGAAGGGCCCTGGCCGACCGATCAACAGTGTGGATCGGCGTATGGCGGTATTGGCCGGTCTTGGCGCGGTGGACTGGGTGATCAGCTTCCCTGAAGGTACGCCGGAAAACCTGCTCAGCCAGGTCAAGCCCGATGTGCTGGTCAAAGGCGGGGATTACGGCATCGACCAGGTGGTTGGCGCCGATATCGTCAAGGCTTACGGCGGCACGGTGAAGGTGTTGGGGCTGGTGGAAAACAGCTCGACCACGGCCATTGTCGAGAAGATTCGCAAAAACTGATCAAGCCTTCGCGGGGCAAGCCCGCTCCCACTGTGGGAGCGGGCTTGCCCCGCGAAGCTATTTACGCACGCCACCACGCGCCAGCTGCAACAACTCCCGGGCCTTGCCCGTCAAACGCTGCAACCCGCTGTCCGCTTTCGGCACTGCCAGCCCTTGCTGGCTGACCCAGTCCTTCCAGCGTACCCGTTCATCCCTGACCACCCATCCCTCTTGCCGGGCAAAGCTTTCTGCCAGGTACAGGCCGCGTGTGCTCGCCGGTACCAGGCGGTCTTTCTTCAAGGTGTAGAGCTCGGCGCGAGGATGTCCATCCTCCAACGGCATCAGGTACAAGTCGGGACGGGAGCGATTGAGGCGGGCGACCAATTGGTTG
Source organism: Pseudomonas sp. NUPR-002 (assembly GCF_056322725.1). Taxonomy (NCBI): domain Bacteria; kingdom Pseudomonadati; phylum Pseudomonadota; class Gammaproteobacteria; order Pseudomonadales; family Pseudomonadaceae; genus Pseudomonas; species Pseudomonas sp. NUPR-002. Next base: position 5,753,421 of record NZ_CM150476.1, on the reverse strand, counting down.
CCTTCAAGGCGCTCGTCGACATGAAACAGGCTCAGCGGTTTGGCTTCGCGTGGTACCTGCAGGCGCAGGTCATAGATCAACTGCAGTGACGCTGTCGGCAGATGCACGTAAGCCCTGGGCCGTTCCAGCAGTTGTAGGTTGGCGCAGTGCACCGGCCTTGCCGCGCCAGATTGCGGGGTCAGCACAAAAGGCAGCGCTTCACGGTAGTGCAGGGCATCGGCGTAAGGAGCCGGTAACCAGGTGTCGTTAAAGCGCCCCCCTAACCAGCCTTCTGGCGTTTCCAGCAAGCACTCCTCGGCTACTTCCTGGATAGCCGTGTGCAGCGGCAGGTTCAGTTCCTGGGCGGGCACATAACCAGAGATCAGCTTCAACACCACGTCACCACGGTCCTGGCGGCGCTGGCGCACCAATACCCAGTAGTCACGGTTCTGCCAGTGCAGGGTCAGGCGTACAGAAACCCCCAGGTTGGCCAGCTCAACGGCAAAGCGCTGGGTGTCGGCCAGGTGGATCTGCTTGCGCCGCTGTTGGGTCTGGCTGAAGTTCTGAGGCTTGCCGATGCTCTGGTAGCACAGCCCCTCAGGGCTGGCTTCGACGTGCAGTGGCAGGGTTTTGAAGTTGCTCGGATTCTTGCGGATCAGCGTTCGCGGCATGTCGGCTCCTTCTTGCGTTGGGGTCGGCCGCGACGGCGGCGTTGGCGTCAGCGATTCAATACGTCAGCAACGGTGGCGACGTTATGCGCCAGGTGCACAGGGTTGATGGTGCCGACGATCGCACTGCTCACACCCGGGTGACTAAACAGTAGTTCAAAGCTGGCACGCACCGGGTCAACACCCGGGCTGAGGCAGACGTGTCCGCTGGCCAGGGCCTTTTTTACCAGGATGGCTTTGCCATGCTCAGCGGCATAGTCGAGTACCGGACGCTCTGCCTGTTCGTTCAGATTGTAGGTGACCATCGCGCAATCGCCGCGCTCCAGCGCCTTCAAGCCACCGGCTGCAGTTTTCCCGGACAAGCCGAAAGCGCCAATCTTGCCTTCCTGCTTCAAGGCTTCGAGGGTTTGGTAGACCTCCTCGTGTTCGAGGATGTGCAGGTCGTTGCCATCAGAATGCACCAGCACCAGATCGATCTGCTCGGTTTCCAGGCGCTTGAGGCTGCGCTCAATGGAAAAGCGCGTGTGGGCAGCGCTGAAGTCGAAGCGCGATTGACCGTTTTCGAACTCCTCGCCCACCTTGCTGACGATCACCCACTGCTCGCGCTGGCCACGCAGCAGCGGGCCGAGACGCTCTTCACTGTGGCCGTAGGCCGGCGCAGTGTCGATCAGGTTGATGCCCAGCTCGCGGGCCTGAGCCAGCAGCAGGCGGGCTTGATCGTCATCGGGAATAGTGAAGCCATTGGGGTACTTGACCCCTTGATCACGGCCCAGCTTGACCGTGCCCAGACCCAGCGGCGAGACGCGCAATCCGGTACTGCCCAGCGGGCGGTGCAGGGCGTGCAGGGTGGGCAGGCTCATGGCAGCAATTGCTCCCAGACCGGCACCGCCAGGGGTGGTTTGGGCAGGTCAGGCAGGGCGGCCTGGGCGGCGGGTTTGATGCCGTCACGTTCAAGGCTGCTCAACACGCGGTCGGCAAAGTCCGGTGCCAGCGCCAGCTTGGTCGGCCAGCCGACCAGCAGGCGGTCCTGCTCGGCGAGGAAGGCGTTGTCCGGGCGTACCAAACCAGATTGCTCGGGTTCGGCGCGATCGACACGTACGGTGGCCCAGCGCACCTGGCTCAGATCGATCCAGGGCAGCAGGTGGGCAACTTCTTTTTTCGCCGCCGCAATCTGTGCGTCGGGCTCACGGGCTACACCCTCGGCTTCGGCCAAGTCGCCGCCCAGGTACCAGACCCACTGACCGTCTGCAGCAGGGTGGCTGGTGACGGTGATACGCGGTTTCGGGCCGCCACCCAGACAATGGGCATACAAGGGTTTCAGGCTAGGGCCCTTGGCGAGGACCATGTGCAGCGGCCGGCGTTGCATGGCCGGCTGGCTCAGGCCGATGGCTTCGAGCAGGGCAGCATTGCCGGCGCCAGCGCTGAGGACGATGCGTTGAGCACGGATCTCGCGGCCATCGACGCGCAAGCCGACCAGTTCGCCCGCTTCTTGCACAGGTTCGATCCGCTCGCCAGCCAGCAGGCTGTCACCGGCCAGTTGCGCGAGTCGGGTCAGCAGGCTGGGGACATCAATCACCAGTTCGGCCAAGCGGTAGACCTTGCCCTTGAACGCGCGGTCTTGCAGGGCAGGGGGCAGTTGCTCGCCTTTGACCTGGTCAACGCGGCCACGTACCGCCTTGCTGGCGAAGAAACTGGTGAGGTTGCCGGCGATGGTGCCGGGCGACCACAGGTAATGCGCGTCGGACAACAGACGAACACCGGTCAGGTCCAGCTCGCCGCTGCCATTGAGGGCTTCACTCCAGCGCCGCGGCATATCGGCAATGGCTTCAGAGGCACCGGTCAGCGCGCCATGCAGGGCATACTTGGCACCACCATGAATGATCCCCTGGGATTTGAGGGTCTGCTCGCCACCGAGGCTGGCGCGTTCCACCACCACCGTCGAATAACCCAGGCGGCGCAGGCGAGCGTTGAGCCAGAGGCCTGCGACCCCTGCGCCGACGATCAGGACGTCGGTGGAAATAACGGATGGCATGCATGCACCTCACAAGCTTGGACAGAAGCCCAGTATACAGCCTGTGAGCGCAATCAATGCCCGGCGGTTTTCGAGAAGACCTGGATCACCACCACGCCGCCGACGATCATGGCCATGCCGAGCATGGCCGGGATGTCCAGCTTCTGCCCGTAGATCACCAGTGCGGCAACGCTGATCAAGACAATCCCCAGGCCCGACCAGATGGCGTAGGCGATGCCCACCGGAATGCTGCGCACCACCAGGGTCAGCATCCAGAACGCCACGGCATAGCCGCAAATCATCAGCAACAAGGGCAGAGGCGTGCTCAGGCCCTTGACGGCCTTCATCGAGGCGGTGGCGATGACTTCGGCGCAGATAGCGATAGCCAGGTAGGTGTAGGCGTTCATGTCGGTGTTCCTCTGTTCTGGCTGGGCATTTTAGAGCAAGCCTGGTTGGGGTAAAGTCATTACCTATCTTTTCTGGAGATAGGTTGCATGGCGCAACAGTGGAATCTGGAACAACTTCGGCTGTTTGTCGGCGTGGCCGAGCAGCGCTCGTTTTCAGCGGTGGCCCGTGCTCAGGGCAAAGTGCAATCGGCGGTGAGCAATGCCATTGCCTTGCTTGAGGCCGATCTGGGCGTGACCCTGTTCGAGCGCAGCAGCGGCCGTCAGCCGCGTTTGACCGAGGCGGGTGCGGCGTTGCTGGAGGAGGCGCGTGAACTGTTGCGCCAATGCGAGCGCCTCGACGGCCGGGCGCTGGCACTGATGCGTGGGCAAGAAGCGCAACTGCGCGTTGCTCAGGACGAAGCCATGCCCTATCAACCGGTGATCGACAGCCTTGATGAGCTGGCGCAGCAGTTCCCCTTGCTGGAAGTGCAACTGGCCAGCGGCGCCCAGGGCGATGTGGCGCGCAAGCTGGTCGAGCGCCGCGCTGACCTGGGCTTGCTGTTTCGTCCGGAGCGCATGCCGCCGGCCTTGGAACGCCGTGCCTTGGGCAAGGTGGAGATGGTCACTGTATGTGCCGTCAACCACCCCTTGGCGCAGCTCGGCCGGGTCAATCGGCAGCAACTGGCGCGCCATCGGCAGTTGCTGATCGCCCCACAGGAAAGTGGTTACCCCGGAGGCGAGCCGATCAGCCCGCAGGTCTGGCGGGCCGACAGTTTCTACGCAATGGCCGAATTGCTGATGCGTGGTCTGGGCTGGGCCTGGTTGCCCCGGCATGTGGTGCAGTACCCGACCTACCATGAACAGATGGTTGAACTGATCAGTGAATGGACGCCGCCCGCCTTGGTGGTGGAGCTGGTGTGGCGCCGCGATGAACCCCTCGGACCTGCCGCGCAGTGGCTGGCCGAGCGCTTCGCAGTGCACTTGCGAGCGATTGGCTAGTACACTTCGGCGCCATGAACAGAACACTCTATACCTTGCTGTTTCACCTGGGCCTGCCGCTGGTTGCGCTGCGCCTGTTCCTGCGCTCGCGCAAGGCACCGGCCTATGCCCAGCGCATTGGCGAACGCTTTGCGATGAACCTGCCGCCGATGCGCCGCGGCGGGATCTGGGTGCATGCGGTGTCGGTGGGCGAAAGCATCGCAGCGGCGCCGATGATTCGTGCGTTGTTGCAGGCTTATCCACAGCTGCCGATCACCATCACCTGCATGACGCCAACTGGCTCGGAACGGGTGCGGGCGATGTTCGCCGATGAGCCGCGCATTCAGCATTGTTACCTGCCCTATGACCTGCCGTGGGCGGCGGGGCGTTTTCTTGATCACGTGCAGCCGAAGCTGGCGGTGATCATGGAAACTGAGCTGTGGCCCAACCATATCCACCAATGTGCTAAACGCGGCATTCCCGTGGCCCTGGCCAATGCGCGCTTGTCTGAGCGCTCGGCCCGTGGCTATGCACGCTTCGCCGGGTTGACCCGGCCGATGCTGGCAGAAATGAGCCTGATCGCGGCGCAGACCGAGACCGAGGCCGAGCGCTTTCGCCAATTGGGTGCGCGCCCGAACTGTGTGGAAGTGACCGGCTCGATCAAGTTCGACCTGCGTATCGACGACCAGTTGTTGCCGCGCGCCCGCGCCTTGCGTGAGCAGTGGCAGGCCAGTCAGCGCCCGGTGTGGATTGCCGCCAGTACCCACGAGGGCGAAGACGAAGTGATTCTGGCCGCGCACCGCCAGTTGCTTGAGCATCATGCCGATGCCTTGCTGATCCTGGTGCCGCGCCATCCCGAACGCTTCAATGCGGTGTACGCGTTATGTGCGGCGCAGTTCCCCACCGTGCGCCGCTCCAGCGCCGAAGTGGTGACAGCACAGACAGCAGTGCTGCTTGGCGACACCATGGGCGAGCTGTTGTTTCTCTATGCCCTGGCCGACATCGCTTTTGTCGGCGGCAGCCTGGTGCCCAACGGTGGGCACAATGTGCTGGAACCTGCGGCGCTGTCGTTGCCCGTGCTGAGCGGCCCGCACCTGTTCAACTTCCTGGAAATTGCCGCAATGCTACGTGACGCCGGAGCCTTGCAGGAAGTGGACGATGCCCAAGGGCTGGCAGCTGCCGTACGGCGTTTGATCGAGTTGCCACGTGATGCGCAGCGCATGGGGGCGGCAGGGTTGGCAATCATGCAAGCCAACCAGGGCGCTTTGCAGCGCTTGCTGGCAGGCTTGGGTCGGCTGCTTTGACTCGGCTGCGGGTCAGGATCCGTTGAGTGTGTAACTGGCCACGAATCCTTCATAGGTACCGTTGGCGTCGCGGGCCGTTCCGCACAGCAGCATGTTGTTCTGCGAACCCAGGTACATGCCCAGGGCCGTTGAGCGCCCAGGTCCCAGGCCCCAACCTCCAGGGGTGAAACTGTTATCCAGGGAGCCATTGGCTTGGTAGGCGGCTGCGTAAAAGCGTGGATCACCCTGATCTTGCAGGGTGGTCTGGCCGACGATGTAAATGGGTTTATCGGGCGATTGGTTCTGCCCTGACGCGACATGCCGGCAGTCGGCCTGCCTGCCGTCCGGGTACAGCAGCACGGGCTTGCCGGTGTTGAAACTAGTGTCCAGCGCGCCTTCGGTGGTCAGGCGAGTCAGCAATGCGCCGTTCCTTTGCGTGCTGGTGTTAGCAAAGCCAATGAGGTTGAGCAAGCTTGCTGCGCTGCTCAGGTTAGTCAGTCGCACGTGATTGGCATCGGCGATCGGGATAGAGCGAGCACCCTGCTCGCCGAACGTGTCATCACGCTTTCCGTCCAGGGTAAAGCACGCAATGACCCCGGAGGCGTTCACATAGCCCACGACATAAATGCGCTCGCCAAACACCATGGCACTTTGCAGCTCTATGACCTCAGCGTTCTCCAGCTTTGGGCGCAGGTAGCCGTTATCACCAAACGCGGTGTTGAGCGTGCCATCTTTTGTGACGCCGAGCAGGTAACCGATTTCGGCAGAGGCAATCAGGTAGCCGCCATCGGCAAGGCGTGAGGCGTTGACGTTGTGCGCGTTGGAAGGCTGCTCGCGAAGGGTTCTGAGATCGGCAATGGTCTGCGCGCCAGCCTTCCTGGCCACGGACTTATCCGCGAACACCGCAAAGCCACCTTCGCCAAAGCTAGGGTCTGCCTTGCCTGAGTCCTCGAACCTTGCCGCTGCGGGGTACAGGGCCTCGGGGCCGACGATAGTGCCGACCAGAAAGATTTTTTCATCACTTTGCTGATGAGCGCTCAGTGCAAAAAACAAGGAGCCTTCAACGCACGGAAACACGTGTTTGATGAAGCCAGTGCCTTGGAAGCTGCGGTCGAGCGTTCCGTCACTGAGCAGGCGGCCGATGAAGACGTCACTCTTTTCCGTATCGGAGTCGCTGAATACCAGGATCTTGTTGTCTTTGGTCGGGCAAAGCGTGCCGATGCTGCTGGCGAATGCGGTCTTGCTCAGCCAGGTTGGACTCAGTTCATTGAGCGTATTCATGCTGATCGCGTCCCGTGCAAGTGAAGTGAAGGTTGCCGGGTTTAGCCTACGAGCCAGCCAGAAGGGACGAAACTGGTAAAAATGAGAGTTGCCGGGACGGCAGGAGGGGTGTAGCGGGGCACCTTGCGATGCCCCTGATGCAGGTATGGCTTGAACTCAGTTTTCCGGCGGACGGGCGTCGAAGTTGGCCTTGGCCAGGGCGGCCAGATCTGGCGGCAGGAAGTCTTTGTCCGGATTGTAGTCGGGCTTCAGGTAACGGCTCAGGTCCGTCAGGTCCTGCGGGCTCAAGGTACCCGCCGCCTGTTTCAGGCGCAGGTTGTCGAGGATGTAGTCGTAACGGGTGTTGTTGTAGTCGCGCACCGAGGTATACAGCTGGCGCTGGGCATCGAGTACGTCGACGATGTTACGAGTACCGACCTGATAACCGATTTCGGTGGCTTCCAGGGCGCTCTGGTTGGAGATGATCGACTGTTTGCGCGCCTGCACCTGTTCCACATCGGTGTTGACCGCACGGTGCAGGTTGCGGGTGTTTTCCACCACCTGGCGGCGCAAGCTTTCGCGTTGCTGCTCGCTCTGGCTCAAACGCTGATAGGCCTCGCGCACTTGCGAACTGGTCAGGCCGCCGCTGTAGATCGGGATGTTCAGTTGCAGGCCAACGGTGGTCTGTTCTACGTCGCCGCTGATGCGGCCGCCGAGGTTGGGGTTGGTGAAGCCAAGGTTGTCGTTGTCACCTTTCTGGTACTGCGCCACGGCATCCAGGGTCGGCGCGTGCCCGGCCTTGCGCTGGCGCAGGGTTTCTTCTGCCGCCGTGACAGCGTAGTTGGTCGCCTGCAGGTTGAGGTTCTGTTTACCTGCGGTTTCAACCCAGATTTTGGCGTCGTTAGGCACCGGTACCTGCACAGGCAGGGTATGGCGTATGCCCTGGATCGAGTTGTAGTAATTGTTGGTCAGGGTAATCAACGCTTCGAACGCGTCGTCAACCTGACGCTGTGCCACGATCCGGTTGGCGCGGGCGGTGTCGTAGCTGGCCTGGGACTGCAGCACGTCGGTCTTGTCGGAAAGGCCGACGTCGAAGCGTTCATTGGACTGATCCAGTTGCCGCTTGAACGCCGCTTCTTCGGCTTTGGTCGAGGCCAGGTTGTCCTGGGCGCGCAGTACCGAGAAATAGTTTTCGGCGGTTTGCAGAATCAGGTTCTGTTCGGTGGCCGACAGTTCCAGCGCGGATTGCTCGTTGACCGCTTCAGCGGCCTGCAATTGGAACCAGCGATCGGCACGGAACACCGGCTGAGCCAGGGTTGCCGACCAGGAGTTGCCGCTGCGGTTGGAGGTGATCGACGGGTCGTCAAGCTTGGTTCGGGTGTTCTGCATTTCGGCGCCGGCCGAGAGGTTGGGCAGCAAGCCTGCTCGGGCCTGCGGTACCACTTCTTTCTGTGCGCCGTAGTTGGCACGGGCCGCCGCCAGATCGGCGTTATTGTCCACAGCTTCCTGGTACACGCTGACCAAGTCGTTTTTCGCTGACAAGGGCACGTCTGCTGCCCAGGCCATTCCGTTGGTAGCACAAGACACGGCAAGGGCCAGTGAAAGTTTGCGCAGCATAGGGCGATCCTTGAACAAATGAGTCTTTCTGAACCGGTGAGTGTAGATGCGCAGACACTTTGCAACAATCTGCCATTTGCGCCATTTATCGTGCCTGTGTTTGTAGTGTTGGCTTTGCAGGCGACTCCAGTCTAGACTGAATGCGTTCTTGTCGGGGTGCCTTGCGTTGAGGCTGAGATCGGATAATCCGGATCCCGTTGAACCTGATCAGGTTAGCGCCTGCGTAGGGAACAAGATTTCTCGCTTTCCCGGCGAGTCTCTTGTGTCAGGTCCGGGAATGTCCAGTCAGCCTCAAGCGCTGCAGGCATCACCGCACATCTGGCACAGCACCGATCTTGGTGCGTCCGTGCCTTTCAGGTTCTCCCCGACATTCCACCGCTAGGAAGCCGTCTGGAGAGCCTGTGATGAGTAAACAAGAAAAATATATTACCAATCTGAGTGAGTCGGCCCAGGTCGATCGACAGTCCGTACAGCCGTTCACCCGTTCGCGCAAAATCTATGTCGAAGGCTCGCGCCCGGACATTCGCGTGCCAATGCGTGAAATCAGCCTCGACGACACCCCCACCGACTTCGGCGGCGAAGCCAACGCCCCGGTGCTGGTGTACGACACCTCCGGCCCTTACACCGATCCCAACGTCATCATCGACGTGCGTAAAGGCCTGGGCGATGTGCGCTCGGCCTGGATTGACGCGCGTGGCGACACCGAGCGCCTGGCCGGGCTGTCGTCGGACTTCGGCCAGCAGCGTCTGGCCGATGCTGAACTGACCAAGCTGCGTTTTGCCCATGTGCGCAACCCGCGCCGCGCCAAGGCCGGTGCCAACGTCAGCCAGATGCACTACGCGCGCCAGGGCATCATCACCGCCGAGATGGAATACGTTGCCATCCGCGAGAACATGAAGCTGCAAGAAGCACGCGCCGCTGGCCTGCTTGATCAGCAGCACCCGGGCCACAGCTTTGGGGCCAGCATCCCGAAAGAAATCACCCCTGAGTTCGTTCGCGAGGAAATCGCTCGCGGCCGCGCCATCATTCCGGCCAACATCAACCACGTTGAGCTGGAGCCGATGATCATTGGCCGTAACTTCCTGGTGAAGATCAACGGCAACATCGGCAACAGCGCCCTGGGCTCTTCGATCGAAGAAGAAGTGGCCAAGCTGACCTGGGGTATTCGCTGGGGTTCGGACACGGTCATGGACTTGTCCACCGGCAAGCACATTCACGAAACCCGCGAGTGGATCATCCGTAACTCGCCAGTGCCGATTGGTACCGTGCCGATCTACCAGGCGCTGGAAAAGGTCAATGGCGTTGCCGAAGACCTGACCTGGGAGCTGTTCCGCGACACCCTGATCGAGCAGGCAGAGCAGGGCGTGGACTACTTCACCATCCACGCCGGGGTGCTGCTGCGCTACGTGCCACTGACCGCCAAGCGCGTGACTGGTATCGTCAGCCGTGGTGGTTCGATCATGGCCAAGTGGTGCCTGGCGCATCACAAGGAAAACTTCCTCTACACCCATTTCGACGAAATCTGCGAAATCATGAAGGCCTACGACGTCAGCTTCTCGCTGGGCGATGGCTTGCGTCCGGGCTCGATTGCCGATGCCAACGACGCTGCGCAGTTCGGCGAGCTGGAGACCCTGGGCGAGTTGACCAAGATCGCCTGGAAGCACGACGTCCAGTGCATGATCGAAGGCCCGGGCCACGTGCCGATGCAGTTGATCAAGGAGAACATGGACAAGCAGCTGGAGTGCTGTGACGAAGCGCCGTTCTACACCCTTGGCCCGCTGACCACCGACATCGCTCCGGGTTACGACCACATCACCTCCGGCATCGGTGCGGCGATGATTGGCTGGTTCGGTTGCGCCATGCTCTGCTACGTGACGCCCAAGGAGCACCTCGGGTTGCCGAACAAGGATGACGTCAAGACCGGGATCATCACCTACAAGATCGCCGCACACGCGGCTGACCTTGCCAAGGGCCATCCGGGCGCGCAGATCCGTGACAACGCCTTGTCCAAGGCGCGTTTCGAGTTCCGCTGGGAAGACCAGTTCAACCTCGGCCTGGATCCGGACACCGCGCGTTCGTTCCATGATGAGACCCTGCCCAAGGATTCGGCCAAGGTCGCGCACTTCTGCTCCATGTGCGGGCCGAAGTTCTGCTCGATGAAAATCACTCAGGAAGTGCGTGAATACGCCGCCAACCAGCGCATCGATGCGGTGGATGTGGCGGTTGAGGATGGCATGCGCGAGCAGGCCGAGCGGTTCCGCCAGGAAGGCAGCCAGTTGTACAAGAAGGTGTAACCCGATCGCGGGGCAAGCCCGCTCCCACAGAATATCTCTGTGGGAGCGGGCTTGCCCCGCGATACCTAACCAAAACAACAACTCTCTCCCTGTCGAGACCCCCTTGTGAGCACACCCAGCCAGTTCTCCCCCGACCATCCGGTCAGCAACCAGCAACGCGTCCTCAGCGGTCGCGACCTCTGTTCCCTATGGTTTTCCCTCGGCATCGGCCTGATGGTCCTGCAGACCGGCGCCTTGCTCGGCCCTGGCCTGGGCCTGGCCAATGCCGTGCTGGCGATCATCCTTGGTACTACCGTGGGCGTCCTGTTGCTGGCGGCGGTGGGTGTAATCGGCAGCGATACCGGCCTGTCCTCGATGGCGGCATTGCGCCGCAGCCTTGGCCGTGACGGGGCTCGACTCCCCGCATTACTCAACCTGCTGCAGCTGATTGGCTGGGGCTCGTTCGAAATTATCGTCATGCGCGATGCCGCCAGCCTGTTGGGCGCTCGCGCCTTCGGTGAAGGCAGCGCGCTGACCAACCCGTTGATGTGGACCTTGCTGTTCGGCGCCTTGGCGACCTTACTGGCGGTCAGCGGGCCGTTGACCTTCGTGCGCAAGATCTTGCGTAAATGGGGCATCTGGCTGCTGCTCGGCGCCTGCCTGTGGCTGACCTGGAACCTGTTTGCCAAGGCTGACCTGGCCGCGTTGTGGGCGCGTGCCGGTGACGGTTCGATGTCATTGGCCGTGGGTATCGATATCGCCATTGCCATGCCGTTGTCGTGGCTGCCGCTGATTGCCGACTACTCACGTTTTGCCCGTCATGGCAGTCGGGTATTTATCGGCACGGCGCTGGGCTATCTGCTCGGCAACGTGTGGATGATGAGCCTGGGCGTGGCCTACACCTTGGCCTTTGCCCCGGCGGGCGAAGTCAATACCTTGCTGCTGGCCCTGGCGGGCGCCGGTATCGGCATTCCGTTGCTGCTGATTCTGCTCGATGAGTCGGAAAAAGCCTTTGCCGACATCCATTCGGCAGCCGTATCCACTGGCCTGCTGATTCGCTTGAAGGTCGAGCATCTGGCACTGGCCATTGGCGTGCTGTGCACCCTGATCGCCTGCTTTGCGCCGCTGGCGCAGTACCAGAACTTCCTGCTGCTGATCGGCTCGGTGTTTGCCCCGCTGTTTGGCGTAGTGCTGGTCGATCACTTCATCGTACGCCGCCGTCGCAGCGACGCCAGCCCGATCCACAGCCTGCACTGGCGTGCGCTAGTGGCCTGGGCTTGTGGTGTCGCTACCTATCATGTGCTGGCGCATTACGCCGCTGATGTCGGTTCGACCCTGCCGGCCTTGCTGCTGGCAGGGTGCGTGTACTGGGCGGCTGCGCCGTCAGTTATCCGCGGCCGGGAAACAACTGCGGCTTGATCACACCATTGAGGCGCGGGTAGGGGATCTTCAGTTCGATGTGGCCCATGGAATACGGGGCGATGGCATACACTTCGTACTTGAGCACTACCGCGCCGTAAGTCAGCGCAATATGCGGGGTCTGGCGGAACGGCCAGGTTTTGACGAACTCGGCATCCTTGTCCATGCCGGTGCTGATCAACCAGGCCCTGTGCGCTTCTTCGGCGGTTTTCCAGAAGGTCTCTTCCTGGCCGGGCACCAGCATGTCTTGCAAGGTCAGGACCTTGTCCTGCTGGCGTGAGTAGTTGATAAAGCCACGCCCGGGCATGCCATGGGCGCCGCCGGTGTCCAGGTAGCTGGAAAACTCGATGATCACCAGTCCGTCATGCTGCTCGCGTACCTTGGCTTGCAAGTAGCTGCTGTGGCGCGGCTCGGCGCTGGCCATGAACTGCTCTTCGTAGGCTTTGAGCGAGCTGGGCAGCGCGCTGTGCTGGTTATCCTGGGTCATTTGCAGCAGACGTTTCTCGACAATCGCATCCAGCTTGGGGTTGGCCGGGAAGTGAATGGTGTCGATATTGACCAGCGGGCAATCGGCCGTCGTGCAACCGGGTTTGATGTGTTCCCAGCGGTCGCGCTTGACCTCCAGCGGCGTGCGCATGTTGGGCTGGAACCAGCTTTGGCAGGCCCCCAGGGCCAAGGCCAGCACGGCCACAGTAGTCAGTTTCGCAAGCGTCATGATGATCCTTTCAAGCAAAGGTGATCGGGCTTGGACCGTCGGCAAGGCCTTCAGTTCGCCACTAAGCTGAATATCAGCAGGCTGTCTATCCTCGCAGCCCGGCCTACAACTTTAAAGGGGTGAAACACGGCGGTGTGCAGGTTAGGATTGCGCGAAGCTGTGACAGAAGTAATGAGGATTCCCATGTCAGATACGCCGAACACTGTGCCCAAGGATGTCGAGATCGTCGAGCGGGTTAACTGCTTCAAGGGCTTTTACCAGCTTGACCGGGTGCGCTTGCGCCACGAATTGTTCGCCGGTGGCATGGGGCGTGAGATCAGCCGTGAACTGTTCGTGCGTCACGACGCCGTGTGCGTGCTGCCCTACGACGCCCAGCGTGATGAAGTGGTGCTGATCGAACAGTTTCGGGTCGGTGCCATGGGCAAGGTCAGCAATCCGTGGTTGATCGAGCTGGTCGCTGGTCTGATCGATAAAGACGAAGCGCCGGAAGAAGTTGCACACCGTGAAGCGCAGGAGGAAGCTGGGCTTGTGTTCAACGCGTTGTGGCCGATGACCAAATACTTTCCGTCACCGGGCGGCAGCGATGAATTTGTCCACCTGTATCTGGGCCAGTGCAGCAGCCTTGGGGCGGGCGGCCTGCACGGGTTGGAAGAAGAGGGTGAAGATATTCGCGTCAAGGTCTGGGCGTTCGAAGACGCCATGCAGGCCGTGCGTGACGGGCTGATTGCCAATGCGGCAAGCATTATTGCCTTGCAGTGGCTGGCCTTGAATCGAGAGGAAGTCAGGGGGCTATGGTCGTGAATCTTTTGCGCGAACGCTACCGGGTCGATCTGGTCGGGTTGCAGGCTGCTTGCGAGGCTAACTATGCGCGATTGATGCGCTTGTTGCCTGACATGCGCTCGACCATGAGTTCGCGCCGAATTGGTATGACCCAGGGCGATCAGATGCTCGGCGTGCTGGTGCTGGATGTAGTGCTCGCGTGCCCCTACACCACCACCTTGCGCGTGCGCCAGGAGCACAGCTTGCCCTGGCTGCCGGTGCCGCAGCTGGAAGTGCAGGTGTATCACGATGCACGTATGGCCGAAGTGGTCAGCGCCGAGCATGCCCGGCGCTTTCGCAGCATCTATCCGTACCCGAATGCAGCGATGCACCAGCCTGACGAAAAGGCGCAACTCAACCTGTTCCTGGGTGAGTGGCTGAGCCATTGCCTGGCCTGTGGCCATGAGCTGGCTGTCGTTCGCTGAAATGTGACGCCGGTCGATTTCGAGTATTTGCTCAACCGGCGCTTGCCGCCATAATTGCGCTGAATCCGTCCAAGGAGTCGGCCCTTGCCGCAACCCTCTATCCCGTCCAGTGGCGCCCCTGTGCACCTGGTGCAACTGACCGACAGCCATCTATTTGCCGAAGCGCACGGCACATTGTTGGGCATGAACACCCGCGACAGCCTGCAGCGGGTGATCGATAAAGTCCTCGAAGAGCAGCCGCAGATTGACCTGCTGCTGGCCACTGGCGACCTGTCGCAAGATGGCAGCGAAGCCTCCTATCGCTGTTTTCGTGAGCTGACCGCACGCCTCGGGGCACCCGCGCGCTGGCTTGCCGGTAACCATGACGAGCCGCTGCCGATGGAGCGGGTGGCGCAGGGCAGCGATTTGCTCAGCCCGCTGCTGGACATCGGCAACTGGCGCATCCTCATGCTCAACTCGGCAGTGCCGGGAGCGGTACCCGGTGTGCTCGACCAGGGCCAGTTGGCACTACTCGAACAGTCGTTGCAGGCCGCACCTGAGCGTCACCACCTGATTTGCTTCCACCACCAGCCGGTACCCATCGATTGCGCCTGGATGGCGCCGATCGGCCTGCGCAACGCCGACGCCTTGTTTGCCCTGTTGAAAGGTTATCCACAAGTGCGGGCATTGCTATGGGGGCACATTCATCAGGAATGGGACCAGTGGCGCGACGGCGTGCGCTTGCTGGCCTCGCCCTCTACTTGTATTCAGTTCGAGCCGGGTAGCGAAGACTTCAAGGTGGGCGAACAGGCCCCTGGCTATCGCTGGCTGCGTCTGCACGCGGACGGCTCGATCGACACTGGCGTTTCCCGTGTCACCGACTTCGCCTTCACCATCGATTACGAAGGCGACGGTTATTAAGTGTTGCTGAATGGGTGAAACTGCTGCATCTGCCGTCGAACAGGCTAAAATGCGCGCTTTCCTGCCTGGTATCGCCAGGCAACTCAGGCGCATTGGGGGCGGCATGACGGGTTCGATTCTCTATATTCACGGGTTCAACAGCGCGCCCTCATCCAAGAAAGCCTGCCAGCTGGTCGCGGTGATGCAGCAGATCGGCCTGGGCGAGCGCCTGCGCGTGCCAGCATTGCATCATCACCCGCGCCACGCCATGGCGCAGCTGGAAGCCGCGCTGGCCGAGCTTGAATCGCCATTACTGGTCGGCAGCTCCCTCGGCGGCTACTATGCGACCCATCTGGCTGAGCGCCATGGGCTCAAGGCGCTGCTGGTCAACCCGGCGGTCAATCCGCACCGCCGCTTTGACGGCTACCTGGGCACTCAGCAGAACCACTACACCGGTGAGTCCTGGGAGCTGACCCTGGATCACGTGCAGGCCCTGGCCGAGCTCGAGGTTGCACCGCCCACCGATGGCGAGCGCTACCAGGTCTGGCTGCAAACAGCCGACGAGACCCTCGACTACCGCGAGGCCGAGCAGTTCTACCGGACCTGCGCACTGCGCATCCAGGCCGGAGGCGATCACAGCTTTCAGGGCTTCGCCGAGCGTCTGCCAGCGCTACTGAGCTTCGCCGGTATTGCTCCCCAGCAGTATCAAACGCTCGATTTTTCTGTATTTTGATGACTTATATTCACCTACGACTGACGACGAGACCCCATGGCCATTCCCAGCGCTAGTGCCTATAACGCAGACGCCATCGAAGTCCTCTCGGGCCTTGATCCGGTGCGCAAACGCCCGGGCATGTACACCGACACCAGCCGGCCCAACCACCTGGCCCAGGAAGTGATCGACAACAGTGTCGACGAAGCCCTGGCCGGGCATGCCAAATCGGTGCAGGTCATTCTCCATGCCGACCATTCCCTGGAAGTCAGCGATGACGGCCGCGGCATGCCTGTGGATATTCACCCGGAAGAGGGCGTTTCCGGGGTTGAGCTGATCCTCACCAAGCTGCACGCTGGTGGCAAGTTCTCCAACAAGAACTACCAGTTCTCCGGTGGTCTGCACGGGGTGGGTATCTCGGTGGTCAACGCCTTGTCCAGCCAGGTGCGGGTCAAGGTCAAGCGCGACGGTACCGAGTACCAGATGACCTTCGCCGACGGCTACAAGGCCAGCGAGCTGGAAGTGGTCGGCACGGTCGGCAAGCGCAACACCGGGACCAGCGTGTACTTCGCCCCGGACCCCAAGTATTTCGATTCACCGAAATTCTCCATCAGCCGCCTCAAGCATGTGCTCAAGGCCAAGGCGGTACTGTGCCCGGGGCTGCTGGTCAGCTTCGAAGACAAAGCCAGCGGCGAAAAGGTCGAATGGCACTACGAAGACGGCCTGCGCTCGTACCTGGTCGATTCGGTCAGCGAATTTCAGCGCCTGCCGGACGAACCGTTCTGCGGCAGCCTGGCAGGCAACAAGGAAGCGGTTGACTGGGCGCTGTTGTGGCTGCCGGAAGGCGGCGACAGCGTGCAGGAAAGCTACGTCAACCTGATTCCTACAGCTCAGGGCGGTACCCACGTCAACGGCCTGCGCCAGGGCCTGCTCGATGCCATGCGCGAGTTCTGCGAGTTCCGCAACCTGCTGCCTCGCGGGGTCAAGCTGGCGCCGGAAGACGTCTGGGAGCGCATCACCTTTGTGCTGTCGATGAAAATGCAGGAGCCGCAATTCTCCGGGCAGACAAAAGAGCGCCTGTCGTCGCGCGAAGCTGCGGCGTTTGTTTCCGGCGTGGTCAAGGATGCGTTCAGCCTGTGGCTCAACGCGCACCCTGAACTGGGCATGCAGCTGGCCGAACTGGCCATCAGCAATGCCGGGCGGCGCTTGAAGGCGAGCAAAAAGGTCGAGCGCAAGCGCGTCACCCAAGGGCCAGCCCTGCCTGGCAAGCTGGCCGACTGCGCCGGGCAAGACCCAATGCGCGCCGAATTGTTCCTGGTTGAGGGTGACTCGGCAGGTGGTTCGGCCAAGCAGGCACGCGACAAGGAGTTCCAGGCCATCCTGCCGCTGCGCGGCAAGATTCTCAACACCTGGGAAGTGGATGGCGGCGAAGTCCTCGCCAGCCAGGAAGTGCACAACATTGCCGTGGCCATCGGCGTCGATCCCGGTGCGGCCGACATGAGCCAGCTGCGCTACGGCAAAATCTGCATTCTCGCTGACGCCGACTCCGACGGTCTGCACATTGCTACCTTGCTCTGTGCCCTGTTTGTCCAGCATTTCCGCCCGTTGGTCGAAGCCGGCCACGTGTATGTCGCCATGCCACCGCTGTACCGCATCGACCTGGGCAAGGAAATCTACTACGCCCTGGATGAAGCCGAGCGCGATGGCATTCTCGATCGCCTGGTAGCCGAGAAAAAACGCGGCAAACCACAGGTCACACGCTTTAAAGGCCTGGGTGAAATGAACCCGCCGCAGCTGCGTGAAACCACCATGGATCCGAACACCCGCCGCCTGGTCCAATTGACCCTGGACGATCTGGACGGCACCCGCGAAATCATGGACATGCTGCTGGCCAAGAAACGGGCTGGCGATCGCAAGAACTGGCTGGAATCCAAAGGCAACCTGGCTGAGGTTCTGGCTTGATTCGTTCACTACTGGCAGCGGTGCTGGGTGTCTTTGCCTTGTCAGCGCAAGCCGCCCCTTGGCCGGAGCTGAAGTTTGTCGCCGAGCACCCGGTCGAGGGCATGCGCGGTGGCAATCTGTCGGGCCTGGCCCTGTGCAAGGGCGAGCTGTGGACCGTCTCCGACCGCGATGACGACCTGATTTACCGGCTCGATACCAAAACGCCCGTGTGGCAGGCGCAGTCCGTCCACCTGGCAGCGCCTACGGTACCGGAAAGCGGCTTGCCCTGGGGCATTCGCTCCCGGACCTGGGCGGCTGGCCAGGTGCGCGGCGGTGATCTGGATTTCGAAGGCATCAGTTGTGACGATGCCGGCAATCGCTATCTGGTCAGCGAAGCCCATGCTGCGGTGTTGCAGGTGCCGGTTGAGGGTGAGCCGAACTGGCTGAAAATCGACCCGAGCATGGTCCGTCAGGCGCGGGCCAGTGGCATGCTGCTGCACTTCAACGCGTTGTTCGAAGGGCTGGCAGTGAGCCCAAGCGGAGACCGCATCTGGTTGGCAGCGGAGCGTGAACGACGCGGCCTGCTGCTGATCAATCGCCAGCAAACGGTGTGGAACTGCGGGGATGGCTGCGTGTTGCTCAGCGAAGCCGGGGTTGAAATGCAACCGCCGCAGATGCTCGAGCCACGCGCGTTGCCCCGCGACTTTGCTGACTTGGCGCTGTTCAAGAATAAGTTGTTTACCTTGGAGCGTAACGCCCATCGTATCTGCCGGCGTGACGCCGCGAACGGCAAGGTCGAACGCTGCTGGTCTTACGCTGAAGGTGGCTTGGCCGAGTCGCGCCTGTACGCCCAGCCGTTTGGCCTGGCCGAAGCGTTGGTGATTGATGCCGAAGGCGCCTGGATCGGTTTGGACAACAACGGCGCAACCCGCAATGATGGCGAGTCGCGACCGATTGTCTGGCGCTTTGCCGCGCCGCCTGGCGGCTGGAGCAGCAAGTCGTGAGTCAGCCACCGGGCAAGCGTGCGGGCAGGGTACTGCTGGTGCTCGCCTGGGCGGCCGGTCTGTTCCTGGCCACGCGGTTTTTCGGCGACTGGGAGCAGCGTCAGGCCAATCCCAATGCCGAGGTTCGCTCGCAGCACGGTGAAGGCTTTATCGAAGTGCAACTGGCCGGTAACGGTCAGGGCCACTTTGTCGCCGATGGTCAGATCAACGGTCAGCCGGTACATTTTCTGCTCGATACCGGCGCAACCGATGTCGCCATCCCCGAGCGTCTGGCCGCCAAGCTTGATCTGCAGCGCGGTGCCCCGGTGATGCTGAGCACCGCCAATGGCCGCACCCAGGGCTACCGCACGCGTCTGGACACCCTGCAACTGGGCGATATCCTGCTGCGCGAAGTGCGTGCCCTGGTGGTACCGGGGCTCGATGGCGAGCAGGTGCTATTGGGCATGAGCGCCCTGAAACAACTCGAATTTACCCAGCGCAGCGGCACCTTGCTGCTGCGCCAGAACCTGAAATGATGAGGCCCGCATGAGCGACTCCCTTGATCTCAGCCTCGATGGCGTAGAGCGCCGGTCACTGGCTGACTTCACCGAACAGGCCTACCTCAACTACTCCATGTACGTGATCATGGACCGCGCCCTGCCACACATCGGCGACGGCCTGAAGCCGGTGCAGCGACGCATCGTCTACGCCATGAGCGAACTGGGTCTGGACGCCGATTCCAAGCACAAGAAGTCGGCGCGTACCGTCGGTGACGTACTCGGTAAGTTCCACCCCCATGGCGACTCGGCCTGTTATGAAGCCATGGTGCTGATGGCCCAGCCATTCAGCTACCGCTACACCCTGGTCGATGGTCAAGGTAACTGGGGTGCTCCGGACGATCCGAAGTCGTTCGCGGCCATGCGTTATACCGAAGCACGCCTGTCGCGTTATTCCGAAGTGCTGCTCAGCGAACTGGGCCAGGGCACGGCCGATTGGGTGCCGAACTTCGACGGTACCCTCGATGAGCCAGCGGTGTTGCCGGCGCGTTTACCGAACATCCTGCTCAACGGTACCACCGGTATTGCCGTGGGCATGGCGACTGATGTGCCGCCGCACAACCTGCGGGAAGTGGCCAGCGCCTGTGTGCGCCTGCTCGATGAGCCCAAGGCCACGGTCGAGCAGCTGTGTGAGCATATCCAGGGGCCTGACTACCCGACCGAAGCCGAGATCATCACGCCGCGTTCCGAACTGCTGAAAATCTACGAAAGTGGTCGTGGTTCGGTGCGTATGCGTGCGGTCTACCGCATTGAAGATGGCGACATCGTGGTTACCGCGTTGCCGCATCAGGTGTCCGGGGCGAAAGTGCTGGAGCAGATCGCCGCGCAGATGCAGGCCAAGAAGCTGCCGATGGTCGCCGACCTGCGCGACGAGTCGGATCACGAGAACCCATGCCGTATCGTGATCATCGCGCGCTCTAACCGGGTTGATCTCGATGAGCTGATGCAGCATCTGTTTGCCACCACTGACCT
Organism: Pseudomonas sp. NUPR-002; assembly: GCF_056322725.1. Taxonomy (NCBI): domain Bacteria; kingdom Pseudomonadati; phylum Pseudomonadota; class Gammaproteobacteria; order Pseudomonadales; family Pseudomonadaceae; genus Pseudomonas; species Pseudomonas sp. NUPR-002. Next base: position 5,733,544 of record NZ_CM150476.1, on the reverse strand, counting down.
TGAGTCCAGTTACCGGGTCAACGTCAACATCATTGGCCTGGATGGCCGCCCGCAGTTGAAGAACCTGCGGGCGCTGCTGGTCGAATGGCTGGAATTCCGCGTACAAACCGTGCGCCGCCGCCTGAAATTCCGCCTCGACAAGGTTGAGCGCCGCCTGCACTTGCTCGAAGGTTTGCTGGTTGCGTTCCTCAACCTGGATGAAGTGATCCACATCATCCGCACCGAAGACCAGCCAAAAGCGGCGTTGATTGCCCGTTTCGACCTCACCGAAACCCAGGCCGACTACATCCTTGAAACCCGCCTGCGCCAGTTGGCGCGGCTGGAAGAGATGAAGATCCGCAACGAGCAGGATGAGCTGGCCAAGGAACAAGCCAAACTGATCGCCTTGCTGGGTAGCGAAACCAAGCTGCGCAAGCTGGTGCGTGCCGAGCTGATCAAAGATGCCGAGACCTACGGTGATAACCGCCGTTCGCCGATCATCGAGCGCGCGGAAGCCAAGGCGCTTTCGGAAAACGAATTGATGCCGACCGAGCCGGTAACCGTGGTGCTCTCGGAAAAAGGCTGGGTGCGTTGCGCCAAGGGTCATGACATCGACGCCACCGGGCTTTCGTACAAGGCCGGTGATGGCTTCAAGACCGCTGCGGCCGGGCGCTCCAATCAGTTTGCCGTGTTTATCGACTCTAGCGGGCGCAGTTATTCGGTTGCCGCTCACACCTTGCCTTCGGCCCGTGGCCAGGGTGAACCGCTGACCGGGCGCCTGACCCCGCCACCGGGCGCGACGTTCGAGTGTGTGCTGCTGCCTGAAGATGATGCCCTGTACGTGATCGCCTCCGATGCGGGCTACGGCTTTGTGGTCAAGGGCGAAGACCTGCAGGCCAAGAACAAGGCCGGCAAAGCCTTGCTCAGCCTGCCCAACGGCGCCAAGGTCATGGCTCCGCGCGCGGTCGCTGACCGTGAGCAGAACTGGTTGGCCGCCGTGACCACCGAAGGTCGCTTGTTGATCTTCAAGGTCAGCGACTTGCCGCAACTGGGCAAAGGCAAGGGCAACAAGATCATCGGCATCCCTGGTGACCGAGTTGCCAGCCGTGAGGAATACGTCACGGACCTGGCGGTGATTGCCGATGGCGCGACGCTTGTGTTGCAGGCCGGTAAGCGTACGCTATCACTGAAGGCCGACGACCTGGAGCATTACAAGGGTGAGCGTGGCCGCCGCGGCAACAAACTCCCGCGTGGCTTCCAGCGTGTTGATGCGTTGTTGGTCGAAAACCTCGGATAACCCGAGTTAGAAGCCCCGAATAGGTATTTTCCTGCCTGTTCGGGGTTTAAACACTGGAGTCGCACCGTTATTTCGCGGATGATAGGCCCCTTGCGATACCGGCGTAGCTGTGTATCCGACTGAATCTACATGAGTATCATTGCGGTGTGCCTTGTGGCGGCCGCCTGGATGGGATGATGAAATTTCTGCGTCTTCCGTTGGTTTTGCTGTGCGGCGTGCTGGGTCTGGCCGGTTGCAGCATGCATCAGCCGGTTTCCCTGTACCAGCTTGACAGCGGTGAGCCTGGCCAACCCAAGCAAAGCGCGGGCATGGCCGTTGTGCTCGGCCCGGTCTCGGTGGCTGACTACTTGCAGCGCGAAACCCTGTTGCAGCGCCAGCCTGATGGCAGCCTGACTGCAGCGACCGATGGTCGTTGGGCGGGCAGCCTTTCGGCAGATATCGATCAATTGCTGGTCCGTCAGTTGGCCTGGCGCCTGGACAGCCAGCGCGTAGTGCTGGCACCGGGCAATACCGGTTTCACGCCGGATGTGCAGGTACTGTTGTCGATCACCCGCCTGGACTCTGGTGCCAACCAGCCGGCGATTCTCGACGCGCAATGGCGTTTGCTCGATCGTCGTGGCCAGGTGCGGGACAACCGTATCGTTCACCTTGAGCAGCAGCACGAAGGCAGCGCCGCAGCCCAGGTTCAGGCCCAGGGTCAATTGCTGCAAAAGCTTGCTGAACAGCTGAGTGTTGCCCTCAAGCCCCTCGCCAACCAGCCACCGTTGGTTGAAGAAACACCGAGAAAGGCGGCGCCGGTGCAAGTACGTAAAGAACCGGAGAAGCCGAAGATTCCATTGGCAACACCGATTCGTACCGATCTGGAAGTGTTCCGCTTCTAAACAAAAAGCCCGCAACGATGCGGGCTTTTTTGTGGCCGGTGTAGGAGCGGGCTTGCCCCGCGATACGATGTGACTGGCAGATCGCTATCGCGGGGCAAGCCCGCTCCCACAGCAAGCCCGCTCCTGCAGCGGTTGATCAGGTCTTGACCCGGCGCTCGTGCATGCGCGCCAGCTGGCGCTCCAGCATCGACGGGTAAGGTTCCATCAGGCGTTCAACGCAGCTCGCGCCTTCAGGGCTGGCAATCGGGCGAATACGGGCGCGTTGGCGGATCAGAGCGTCGTCACTGATCTTGCGCTCAACCAGCAACAGGTTGCGGCTGTGCTGCGACAGGGCCAGGGCGTCCTGGGCCTTCTCGGTCAGCAGCAGATCGATCTGACTCAGACCCTGCAAGTCTTCACCCAGCGCCAGGCCTAGTTGAAGTTGCAAGGTGATACCGCTGTCGGCCACTTCGATTTGCAGGGCATGCCCCAGCGCCCGCAACAGTTCGCCACAGCAGATGGCATTGGTGAGGTAATCCTCGCCGCTGTCCTGGCTGTGGAACAACAGCAGGGTGCTGCCGTCGTTGAGGGTGTGCACTTCGCTTTCGTACAGTGATGCCGCTTGGTCGAGGCAGTCACGGTAGCGTTCCAGCAGCTCGGTCAGGCGTGCACGAGGCAGGCGGCGCAGTTGCTCCTGGGAGCCCAGTTGCACGGCCAGTACAGCGCTGGCCTGGGGTTCGCGCTTGACCGGCAGGGCCACAGGGCGTGGCGCACTGTCGTCTTCGACATCGATCAGGTCGGCAAACGCGTCATCACTTTCATCGTCGGCGGTGACAGGTTTGCTGATTTTGGCCACCGCAGGCGCTTCGTCGAAGCTCGGATCACGCAGGTTGCGCACTTCGAATTCGGGCTCGTCTTCGTCCAGTTCTTCGGGCTCTGGCTCGACTTCCCGGGGCGGTGGGGCAAAGCGGGTATGCAGCTGACGCGCCAGGTCACCGATTTCATCCTGACGATCAGTTGCCGGGGTGTACTCGTTGATGTCACGCAGCCAGACGCGCAATTGCAGCAGCGGCGTCGAGATGAAGCGCCCGAGGCGCAAGCTCATGGCCAAGGCCAACGCCAGCAGGATGCCGGCGAGGATGCCCATGCTCTGCAAGCTGATGGTCAGTGGCTGCTGGAACTCGGTCATGTCCAGGCTGATGCGCAGCTTGCCGGCGGTCACGTCCTGGAAGGTGATGTTGGTCTGGTACAGGCCTTCAGCCTCACCCAGCAGGCCGTTCTTCGGGCGCTGGCCGGCCTCGGCAAGAATCCGGTTATCGACGCTGTAGATGGCAGCATGGGCCACCAGCGGGTTCTTCACCAGGTTGCCCAGCAGCACGTTGAGGCTGAGGATGTCGTTGGACACCAGCAGCTCGGTTGCCGAGGTTGCGGTTTGCGTGGTCAGGCTCTGGCCCAGGGCGTCGGCCTGATCATGCATGGCCTGCTTGAACTGCAAACCCATCACGCAGGCGTAAATCACCAGTGCCAGTGCAACCAGCAGCACGTTATGGCAGGCGATGCGCAGCGCTAGCGGCACACGACGGTGGCGCAGGGCACGGAAAATCAGCAGGAAGAAGTTGTCGGTCTTAACGGGCGTGGGCCGGTTCACAGAGCGCGGCTCTTTATGTCGGAGAAGTTGCTGCGCAGTATAGCGAGCGCTCAAGGACCGGCAAAGTATCGGCTGCGCCCGATGGTCACCGAAAGTCGGTAGAATGTGGTTTTTTTCCACGAGTCGGAGCCCGTTTTGCGCGAAATCGTTCTGATTAACATCACTGGTGAAGACCGTCCGGGTCTTACTGCGGCCATCACTGGCGTTCTGGCCCAGGGTGGTGTGAACATCCTCGACATCGGTCAGGCGGTGATTCATGACACGCTGTCCTTTGGCATCCTGGTGGAAATCCCGGATACCGAAAAGGCTTCATCGGTACTGAAGAATATTCTGTTTGCGGGCTACGAACTCGACCAACAGGTCCGTTTCACGCCGGTGTCCGAAGCAGACTACCAAAGCTGGGTCGAGGGCCAGGGCAAGGCGCGTCACATCGTTACCTTGCTCACGCGCAAAGTGACTGCCGAGCAACTGCAACGGGTCAGCTCCATCACGGCCCAGTACGGGCTGAACATCGATCACATCGATCGTCTTTCCGGCCGTGTGGCGCTGGATACCCCGGTTGAGCAGGGCAAAGGCTGCATCGAGTTCTCGGTCCGTGGTGAACCGGCTGATCCGCAGGCGCTGCGTGCTGAGTTCCTCAGTGTGGCGCAAGAGCTGAACGTTGATATCGCCTTCCAGCAAGACTCGCTGTTCCGTCGCAACCGTCGTCTGGCGGTGTTCGACATGGACTCGACGCTGATCGAAGCGGAAGTGATCGACGAACTGGCCAAAGCAGCCGGGGTTGGTGAGCAAGTTTCGGAAATTACCGAGCGGGCCATGCGTGGCGAGCTGGATTTTCGTGCCAGCTTCAAGGAGCGTCTGGCGTTGCTCAAGGGTCTGGACGTCAATGTGCTCGACGAAATTGGTGCTTCGCTGCGCCTGACCGAAGGTGCCGAAACGCTGTTCGCCGAGCTCAAGCGCTTGGGCTACAAAACCGCGATTTTGTCGGGCGGCTTCACCTACTTCGCCAAGCAGTTGCAAGCCAAACTGGGCATCGACTACGTGTTTGCCAACGAGCTGGAAGTGGTTGATGGCAAGGTTACCGGTGTCGCGGTAGAGCCAATCGTTGATGCGCAGCGCAAGGCCGATCTGCTGGCTGAGCTGGCGCGCAAGGAAGGTTTGCAGATGGAGCAGACCATTGCCGTGGGTGACGGCGCCAACGACTTGCCGATGCTGGCAATCGCCGGTCTGGGTGTAGCGTTCCGTGCCAAGCCGTTGGTCAAACAATCGGCCAAACAGGCGATTTCGACCTTGGGCCTGGACGGCGTGCTGTACCTGCTGGGCTTCCGCGATCGCGACGGCCGCAGCTAAAGGGGCTTATGGTGGGAGCAAGCCAGTTGCTCCCACCTACAGCAGCATCAAGCCTGGGCTGGCAACGCCAGGCGTTGGCCCATGCTCACCACCGAGCCGGCACCGAGCTCTTCAGCCCATTTGACCTGCTCCGGTCCAAACAGTACGACAGCCGTCGAACCCAGCTTGAAGCGGCCCAGTTCCGCACCTTTTTCCAGGTGGATCGGCGCGCGGCTGGCTTCGTCGTAGCGGAAGGTCTTCAGTTCACGCTTAGGTGGCGTCACCAGGCCGGCCCAGACGGTTTCGATCGAGGCCACGATCATTGCACCAACCAGCACCACGGCCATTGGCCCGCGCTCGGTATCGAACAGGCACACCACACGCTCGTTGCGGGCGAACAGCTCCGGTACGTTTTCGGCGGTGGTCTTGTTGACCGAGAACAGCCGACCCGGCACGTAGATCATTTCACGCAAGGTACCGGCCAGCGGCATGTGCACGCGGTGGTAGTCCTTGGGTGACAGGTAGATGGTGGCAAACTCGCCGCCCATGAACGGTGCCGCATTGGCCGGATCGCCGCCCAGCAGCTCAAGGGCGCTGAAGCTATGACCTTTGGCCTGGAAGATGCGACCGTGTTCGATCGCACCCAGTTGGCTGACCGCACCGTCGGCCGGGCAGACGATGGCGCCCGGGGTCTCGTCGAGCGGGCGTGCGCCCGGCTTCAACGCGCGGGTGAAGAAGGCGTTGAAGTGCTCGTAGGCGGTCAGGTCTTCAACCAGGGCCTGGGACATATCAACTTGGAAGCGCTTAGCGAACCAGCTGGTGAAGGCATTCTTGAACCAGCGCACGCGGCATTCGGCAACGCAGCCGGCCAGACGTGACAGCAAGTGGTGAGGCAGCAGGTACTGACTGATGATGAACAAACGGGATTTCATTAGGTTTCCTTAAACTTCTACAGGGGTATCGGGGTGGTTGCCCCATTCGCCCCAGGATCCGGCATAGGCTTTGACCCGAGGGTAGCCCAGATGCTTGGCCACCAGGTAGGTAAAGCCGGAGCGGTGGTGAGTCTGGCAGTGGGTGACCACTTCCTTGTCTTTGCTGATGCCCAGATTCTCGAGAATCTGTGGCATGTCTTTACGAATGCGCAGGGCGTCGTTCATGTCCATGCCGGCAGTCCACTCGAAGTTGACCGCGCCGGGGATGTGCCCGCCTTTGGCCGCCAGCACTTTGTCGCCGCGGTATTCCGCCGGGCTGCGGGCGTCCCAGATCGCCAGGTCGGCAGCGCCGAGGCGGCTTTGCAGGTATTCACGGGTGGCCGTGGGTTCTTCGTGCAGGGTCAGCTGGACCGTAGCGTTGGCAGGCGCCGGTACGTCGGTGCTCAGGGTGCTGGCCGGCCACGCTTGTGCGCCACCGTTGAGGTAGTGGTAGCGCGTGTGGCCGATGACATCCAGCAGCCAGATAAAGCGCCCGGCCCAGCCGCCACCTTCGTCGTCGTACACCACATACACCGCGTTGGCGTTGTGGCCGAGTTCGGCGAACAGTTTTTCCAGATCGGCCTTGGCCGGAAGCAGGCCCGGTGCCGGTGGTTGGCCCAATTGCGTGCGCTTGGGGTCAACGAAGCGTGCCCCTGGAACATGACCGCTGCCATAGCGATTGGCACTGGTCAGGTCTACCAGGATCAACTCGGGTACATCCAGCCGGGCTTGCAGGTCAGCCGGCTCGATTACCAGGGGCAAGCCAGAAAAGTCAGTCATCCAGAGTCTCCAGAGTAGAGCAGGGGTGGCGATTGTAGCGCATGGGTCAGGCGCTGCGGTTGCTGAAGGCGGTCAAGGCTCGTTCGATACATTGCGCGGTTTTGCCGAAGGCCTGCACGCTGATGTCGGTCAGCGGCTTGGCGTCTTGATCGGCAATGACCAGCATCACCACCCGACCATTGCTCGACAGTGAGCGCAGCAAGACGTGCTCGCTGCGAAACAGCGCGCGAAGCTGCGGCGGCAGCAGGGCGGAAAATTGCGCATGGTTTTCGGGTGTCAGGCGTAACTGCGCGGCACTGCTCATCAAGCGCTGGAGCAGTTTGCTGTGCTCGATGGCTAACACCAGGCTCGACGCCTCTGTCGGTACGCCAGCCAGTTGTTGCACCCGCAACTGCGTCAGTGATTTATCGGTCATCAGCAGTACGACCCGCTGCATGCCGCAGGCTACCAGGGCATCACGCGCCAGGGTGGCCAGGTGGATGGCGTTGCTGAAGGGGCTGGGCTCAGTCAGCAGTTCGGCACAGAGCTTGCGCCAGGTGCCCAACGCCTGGGCCGAGGGCGGTGGCGGTGCGATCTGCCCAGGGTGACGGCGGCGTTGTTGCCAGGGCCAGAGCAACGCTTCGGCCGGGTGAAACAGATCCTTGCATGCATGCTGGCGAGCGCTGCTTGCCGCTTGCTGGTGCGTTAATTGTTGAACATCGTCTACGCCAACCTGCAGATACAGACTGATCAATAGTTGCCAGCGCCGAACGTGAGGGCTGGTCCAGCCCACTTGCGCCGCCAGCGCCAGGCCGTTGGCCAGCAGTACGGTGTTGGCCGGTTGATTGAACCAGCGGCGCAGGTGCGGGTGTTCGTCCAGGTGTTGTTGCTGGCGCAGGCTGTTTTGTTCGCGAGCGATGTGCAGCGCCTGGGCCAGAAAGCGTTGTTCATCCTGCAGCAGGTGGTAGCCGCGAGTGACCCAATCCGGCAGGCGCCAGTGTTCGGCCAGTGCCTTGCACAAGCTCAGCACCCGTACGCCAAACAACTCCAGTTCTACCTGTTGTGCCGACTCACCTTTGTGTACCACCCGCAGTTCCCACGCCTCAATGTGCTTGGGGTAAGTCAGGGCCAAAGGCCACAGTGGTGACAGAAACAACAGGCTGCCCCAGTGGATTTCCTGCCAGAGTCGCGCCAGACGGCTGGCGAACAGGCCATTGGCTTGCTGGCTGGCGTGCTGACTGACCAGTTGCAACTGGCGCAGGGCTGGTGAAATGTCGGCTTCTGGGAGCGCAGGCAAACGTTCCAGCAGCGCTGCTGTGCGCGCCAGGCCCAGACGGTTCAGGGCTATTTCAAGGCTTTCGGCCGGCTCGCCAATACTGGAGTTGGTGTGATGGTTGGCCTCGCGCATCACGCTGAGCACCAGGCTTGGGCTGCTCTGCATTATCTCCGCGATATCACGCAGTGAGCGGCGGCTGTCGGCAATGGCGGCGTTGACGCGCTCGTAACTGGCCTGGGGAACAGGCAGTCGTACGCTATCGAGAAGTTTGACCCAGGCATCGAGTGTTTTTGGTGTTTGATCTGGCACGATGGTTTCAATTGGCATGCTGAGGGGGCCGAACTGGCTTTTCGCCTTGACTGACTATAGTCTGGCGCAGATCTGCCGATAAGTAGAAGAAGAGTTTTATTAACTTCCGCCCACGACCCTGACCACGACAGTAAGTGCTTTCAATCTATGGCTAAAATTATCGGCATCATCGTCGTATTCGCGAGTGTGCTCGGCGGATATGTTCTGTCCCACGGCAAAATTGCTGCACTGATCCAGCCTTTTGAGGTGCTGATTATCGGTGGTGCGGCCTTTGGTGCGTTTTTGCAGGCGAACCCTGGTTACATGACCATGCATGTAATCAAAAAGTCGCTGAAAATGTTTGGTACGCGCTTTACCCACACCTTCTATATCGAGGTGCTCGGGTTGGTTTACGAGATCCTCAACAAAAGCCGGCGTGAAGGCATGATGGCGATCGAAGCCGATATCGAAGACGCCGCTGCCAGTCCGATTTTTGCCAAATACCCTGCAGTGCTGGGCGATGAGCGCATGACCGCGTTCATTTGCGATTACCTGCGCATCATGTCCACCGGCAACATGGCTCCGCATGAGCTTGAAGGCCTGTTCGACATGGAGCTGCTGAGCATGAAGGAAGAGCTTGAGCACCCCTCCCATGCGGTGACAGGCATCGCTGACGGTATGCCAGGTTTCGGTATTGTCGCGGCGGTACTGGGTATCGTGGTGACCATGGCCTCGCTGGGTGACGGCGACCAGAAGTCCATCGGCCTGCACGTGGGTGCGGCGCTGGTAGGTACCTTCTTCGGTATTCTGGCGGCCTATGGCTTCTTCGGCCCGCTGGCTACCTGCCTGCGTCAGGACGCCAAGGAAGAGCTCAACGTTTACGAAGCCATCAAGGCTTCGCTGGTGGCCTCGGCTTCCGGCATGCCACCGTCGCTGGCCGTGGAATTCGGGCGCAAGGTGCTGTACCCAGGCCACCGTCCGAGCTTCGCCGAGCTGGAACAAGCGGTTCGCGGTCGCTAAGTCATGGAGAACAATCAGCCCATTATCGTCAAGCGCGTCAAGCGCTTTGGCGACGGCCACCACGGTGGTGCCTGGAAAATCGCCTTCGCCGACTTCGCCACGGCGATGATGGCGTTCTTCCTGGTGCTCTGGCTGATGTCCACGGCCACGCCGGAACAGAAGATCGCTATCGCCGGCTACTTCAAAGACCCGATCGGTTTTTCTGAAAGCGGCACGCCCTACATTATTGACCTGGGCGGCTCGCCGCAGCTCGCTCCGGAAAAAACCATCAACCCGGAAGTGAAGTCTGAACCGACACCCGATACCAGCATTCAGCTGGATCAGGACAAGGTTGAGAGCATGGCTGAGCAAGTTGAGCGCGAGCGCCTTGAGTTGCTTTTGCAAGAGTTGCAGAACAAGGTCGAAGAGAACCCGCAACTGCAGAAGTTCAAGGATCAGATCCTCTTCGAAATCACCCAGGATGGCTTGCGCATCCAGATCATGGATGCGGAAAACCGGCCAATGTTCGATCTGGGCAGCGCCCGCTTGCAGCCTTACTTCGAAGATATCTTGCTGGCCATGGCCGATACCATCAAGGCGGTGCCGAACAAGATCAGCATCAGCGGCCATACCGATGCCAAGCCATACGCCGGTACTGGTGATTTCGGTAACTGGGAGTTGTCGGCCAACCGTGCCAACGCGGCACGCCGCGCCCTGGTAGCGGGAGGTTATCCGGACGATCAGGTGGCGCGGGTGGTGGGTTATGCCTCGTCATCACTGTTTGACCGGGCCAACCCGTTCAATCCGGTCAACCGCCGTATCGACATTATTGTCCTGACCAAAAAGGCCCAGCGCACCATTGAAGGTGAGCAGCCTCAGCCTGCGGCGCCGGAAGGTGCAGCGCCAGGTGCCAATGCACCCGCGCCTGCTGCTCCGGCTCCAGCGGCACCCGAGGCCGAACCGATGCAGCCCCGTGAGTTGCGTCAGAAGCTGAATATCTTCGAGGATGGCGTATTGAAGATGGACGAGAGCAAGGAGTAATCCTGCGCTCAGAACACAACGCCCGTGTGCAGCGATGCCCACGGGCGTTGTGTTATCTGGGGTGGCTCAAAATCCACGGCGGATCTTGGCCTTCAGGTCGGCATGGAAGAAACCGGCGTTCAGGCGGTTCAAGGCGTCGGCGTCGCTCTCGTCTCGGGCAATGGCGCGGTTGAAGGTCTGCTCGTCGTGGTAAGCAAGAACGAACAGGTCCAGGTGCGCCCTCACACTCATGACCGGCCACTTGTCGAGGTAGTCCGGCAAGGGGCTCTCTGCGCAGTGATACAGCGAGATGCGGCGATTGCTGAGGGTGGCAGCACCGAGCTGAAAAGGCACCCACCAGGTTTCGGCGTTGTCCTGAGAAAGCACGGTGATCAGGTGGGTACAGCTGCGAATGTTGCTGCACAGCACGCCGCTGATATCGTCGGCCGTCTGCCCGGCGTCGCCGTCGAACAGGTCCAGGTGGGTGGCAATGCCTTCAAGTTTCAGACGTTCGCTGATCACGTAGGCATCAAGGCGTTGTGGGTGGCGATAGCTGATAACGACAGGCATCAGGCAAGCCCTCCGGGTGTGCAGGCAGGGCAGTGGATGAGCAAGGATCGAATTGTCATTGTTGAGTCCTTTCATACGCAGGGTATGGCGATGATTCGCTTCGTGGTGGCGAACCTGAAAGGTGACAATCAATGAAAGCCGCTATGACAGCAAGGGACCACGATATTTAAGGAAGGGTCCTGCTTTGCTGGGTAACTTTTCCCACAAGCTTGTCCTACAGAGCCGCAGGGTGAGGCTCGCGGTAAGCCTCACCCAGGCGATCAGTAGCTGTCTTGCGGCAAGCTGGCAAGGATCGAGCGGTAGCTGTTCATGCGCTGCTGCTGGATGCGCCCGTCTTCCAAGGCCTTGAGCAGAGCGCAGCCAGGTTCGCGGTCGTGCTTGCAGTCGCGGAAGCGGCAGGTGCCGAGCAAGTCGCTGAATTCGATAAAGCCTGCTTCGACGTCGGCGCGACTGACGTGGACAAGACCGAACTCACGAATACCTGGAGAGTCGATCAGCTCACCGCCGCCGGGGAAGTGGTACAGGCGTGCAGTGGTGGTGGTGTGCGTGCCCTGGCCGGACCACTCCGAGAGGTCGCCAACGCGGGTCTGCACATCGGGCAGCAGGCTGTTGACCAGCGACGATTTGCCGACCCCCGATTGCCCGACGAAGACGCTGATATGGCCGTCCAGCTGCGCTTGCAGCTGCTGCATGCCATCACCGTGGTGGGCTGAAACCTCCAGCACGGGATAGCCCAGTTGCCGGTACACCGCCAGCAACGCATTGAGCGCCGGGGCGTTCTGTTCGTTGATCAGGTCGGCTTTGTTGAGCAGCAACAGGGGGCGAATACCAGCATGCTCAGCGGCCACCAGATAGCGGTCGATCAGATTGGCGTGAGGTTCTGGCGCCGGAGCGAAGACGATCACGATCAGGTCGACGTTGGCGGCAACCGGCTTGAGCTGGCCACGGCTGTCGGGGCGGCACAGTTCGGTGTTACGCGGCATCTGCGCAACGATAACGCCGATGCCCTGGTTGCCGGCACGCCAGACCACACGGTCACCGGTGACCAGTGCTGGCAGGTTGGCGCGCAAGTGGCAGCGGAATACTTGGCCGGCGTCATCACCGTCCTGTGCCTCGACTTCGACCTGCACGCCAAAGTGGGCAATGACCAAGCCCAGTTGCTCGGGGCCCAGGTCGCCGCCTTCGAGCTCCTTCAGGGTCTGTTGTTCGCGTTTGGCGGCGCGGGCAGCGCGTTCACCCTGGATTTTTTCGATCCGCCAGTTCTGGCGGCGATTGAGCTGGCGTTTGGCCATGAAGGTTCCGTGTGAGACATGCATTATTAAACGGCGAGGAGTTTAGCACGCTCCACTAGGCTAAACTGCGCACCTACCGAGGAGCAGAATCATGCAGAACCCACAGAACCTGATCTGGATCGACCTGGAAATGACCGGTCTGGATCCGGACCACGATGTCATCATCGAAATGGCCACTATTGTTACCGACAGCGACCTCAACACCCTGGCCGAAGGCCCGGTGATAGCCATTCACCATAGCGATGAAGTGCTGGCGCGCATGGACGAGTGGAACACCCGTACCCACGGTGCTTCCGGCCTGACGCAGCGGGTCAAGGACAGCAAGGTCAGCATGGCCGAGGCCGAGGCCCAGACCATCGCCTTCCTCGAACAGTGGGTGCCTAAGGGTAAGTCGCCGATCTGCGGCAACAGCATCTGCCAGGATCGACGCTTCCTCTACCGTCACATGCGTGGCCTGGAAAACTACTTCCACTACCGCAACCTGGATGTCTCGACCCTCAAAGAGCTGGCAGCGCGCTGGGCACCTGAAGTGCGTGACAGCTTCAAGAAGGGTGGTACTCACCTGGCGCTGGATGACATCCGCGAATCGATCAATGAACTTCGCCACTACCGTGAGCACTTCATCAAGTTCTGATCGTGTCGCCGCACGCTTGTACAGACAATCCGTGCGGCGCCCCCTTTTGGTGCTTGAGGCAACTGGTTAGACTGCGCGCCCCCTTGCACGGATCCGCACCATGTTGTTGATGCTCTACCTCATTGCTATCACCGCTGAAGCCATGACTGGCGCGCTGTCTGCCGGGCGTCGCGGCATGGATTGGTTTGGCGTGGTGTTGATCGCCTGCATTACCGCATTGGGCGGCGGCTCGGTGCGCGACGTGTTGCTTGGGCATTACCCGCTGACTTGGGTGAAACACCCTGAATACCTGGTGCTGACCAGCTTCGCCGCGCTGATGACCATTTTCATCGCACCCTTGATGCGTCACTTGCGTTCGTTGTTCCTGGTGCTCGATGCGCTGGGCCTGGTGGCGTTTACCTTGATCGGTTGCATGACTGCGCTGGAAATGGGCCAGGGTATGTTGGTGGCCTCGATCAGTGGGGTAATCACTGGGGTATTTGGCGGGATTCTTCGCGATATATTCTGTAACGATATTCCGCTGATCTTCCGGCGCGAGCTATACGCCAGCGTATCCTTTGCTGCAGCCTGGTTTTACCTGGGCTGCGTGCACTTCAATGTGCCCAGTGAACAGGCGATTTTACTGACCTTGTTTGGTGGTTTCCTGCTGCGCCTGTTGGCCATTCGCTTCCATTGGGAAATGCCGAAGTTTCATTACAACGACGAGCATTGAGCATCATCGCGGGGCAAGCCCGCTCCCACCGGTAGGGTGTGTGGGGGCGGGCTTGCCCCGCGATGAATGCTGCGCCAATGCCCACTGCACATGCTCTCGCACCAACTCCGACGGATAGTCCAGGCGTGCTTTGAGTGCCTCCAGCACTTGAATGGTCGACGGCGCATTCCCCAGCCCTACCGCCAGGTTGCGCAACCAGCGCTCATAACCGGCACGGCGCAGCGGTGAGCCTTCGGTGCTGTCGAGAAACGTCTGTTCGTCCCACATGAACAGTTCCGCCAGGTCGGCACTGTCGAGGTTGTGCCGGGGCTTGAAGTCGTTCTCGGCGGTGGGCCGGGCAAAGCGGTTCCACGGGCAGACGATCTGACAGTCATCGCAGCCGAATACCCGGTTGCCGATCAGGGCGCGCAACTCTTCGGGAATGGCGCTTTTCAATTCGATGGTCAGGTAGGAAATGCAGCGTCTGGCGTCCAGCACATAGGGCCCGACAAAGGCTTGGGTGGGGCAGATGTCCAGGCAGGCGCTGCAACGGCCACAGTGTTCGCTGGTCTGGGGCGGGTCGACCGGCAGCGGCAAGTCGACGAACAGCTCGGCGAGGAAGAAGTAGCTGCCAGCCTTGCGGTTGAGCAGTAGGGTGTTTTTGCCGATCCAGCCAAGGCCGGCCTGTTCGGCGATGGCCTTTTCCAGCACCGGGGCGCTGTCGACGAAGGCGCGAAAGCCGAACGGGCCAATTTCTTTCTGAATGCGCTCGGCCAGGTGCTGGACGCGCTTGCGCACCAGCTTGTGGTAATCGCGTCCCAGGGCATAACGGGAGATGTAGGCTTTTTCCGGCTGGGCCAGTTGCTGGGCCATGCGCGTGTCGCCTGGCAAGTAGTCCATGCGCAACGACACCACGCGCAGCGTGCCCGGTACCAGTTGGTCGGGGTGTGAGCGCTTGCTGCCGTGGGCCCCCATGTAGTCCATTTCACCGTGGTAGCCGGCTTGCAGCCAGCGTTCCAGGTGTTGTTCGTGCTCGGCCAGATCCACCCCGGCAATGCCGACATGGGCAAAGCCGAGCTCTTTGCCCCAATCCTTGATCGATTGGGCCAGTACAGGAAGATCGGGGATAGAAGCGGACATGGGAAATAAGGCAACGCAGACTCAGGTGCGTATAATTCTGCCAGACATCGGAGCCTTTGACCCATGCCTCAGACCAAACACTCGGCAAACCAGCCACAAACCCTTAGCAGTCGCGCATTGACTGCACTTGCGCCACGCCCGTGGGCAGCGCAGAAAGGTGACTTTGGCCATGTGCTGGTGGTCGGCGGTGATCGTGGCACTGGCGGGGCGGTCATGCTCAGTGCCGAAGCGGCGTTACGCTGTGGCGCCGGGCTGGTTTCGCTGGCCACCCGCAGCGAGCACGTGCCTGCGGCGCTGGCTCGATTGCCCGAGGTGATGTGCCTGGGCGTGCATTCGGCCAATCAGTTGATGACGCCACTTGAGCGGGCATCGGTGCTGGTGGTAGGGCCTGGTCTTGGCCAGGCCGCCTGGGGCCGCAGCTTATTGTCGGCAGTGGTCAACGCTGCGGCTCCACAGGTGTGGGACGCTGATGCCTTGAACCTGCTGGCACGGGAGCCGCTGCCGATCGCTTCGGGCTCGATCATGACCCCGCATCCAGGCGAAGCTGCACGCTTGCTGGGCATGTCTACCGAAGCAGTGCAGGCCGATCGTGCCGGGGCGGCGCGCAAACTGGCACGCAAATACGCGGTCATATGTGTGCTCAAAGGCGCGGGCACCCTGGTGGCCGACCCGAGCGGGCAACTGCGTTTGTGTGATCGCGGTCACCCCGCCATGGCGGGAGCAGGGCTGGGTGATGTGCTCAGCGGCGTGCTTGGGGCGCTTCTGGCGCAAGGCCTGTCGGCGTGGGACGCCGCATGCCTGGGGGTCTGGTTGCATGCCTGTGCCGGAGAGCGTCTAGGCGCGCAGGGTCGGGGCTTGGCGGCCAGTGATCTGGTTCCGGCCATTCGTCATTTATTGGAGGAGCATTCAGCGTGTCAGGTGTAACCCTGTTTTTGGCCGATGAAGAGGCCATGGTCCGCTTCGGGACCCGTATCGCCGAAGTGACAAAAGGTCACGGCGTGATTTTTCTGGAAGGCGACCTGGGGGCGGGCAAAACCACCCTGTCGCGGGGCATTATCCGTGGTCTGGGGCACAAGGGGGCGGTCAAAAGCCCTACCTTTACTGTGGTTGAGCCCTATGAAATCGGCGACATCCGCGCCTTCCACTTCGACCTCTACCGCTTGGTCGATCCTGAAGAGCTGGAGTTTCTCGGTATTCGCGATTACTTCGAAGATGACGCCTTGTGCCTGTTCGAGTGGCCCCAAAAGGGGGCAGGTGTTTTGCCAAAGCCCGACCTGACCATTACCATAAGCCCCCAGGCGAGCGGTCGTTCGCTGAACCTGTCGCCGCAGGGGGCACGTGGCGAAGCCTGGTGTGCCGCTCTGGCCTTGGAATTCAAATAGAAAATGGGGATAGGTATGCGCATTCGCGCGCTGGTTGCGGTCGTAGGATTGCTGCTTACGGCGGTAACTGTTGATGCTTGGGCCGTCACGCAAGTTAAAAGTGTGCGTTTATGGCGAGCACCGGATAACACGCGTCTGGTGTTTGACCTTTCAGGGCCTGTCCAGCACAGCGTCTTTACCCTGAGTGCCCCGGACCGCCTGGTTATCGACATCAATGGCGCGACCCTGGCTGCACCGCTGTCGGTGTCTACCTCCAACACCCCGATTACCAGTGTGCGCTCGGCCCAGCGCACGCCTACCGACCTGCGCGTGGTGATTGACCTGAGCAAGTCGGTGACGCCCAAGAGCTTCACCCTGGCGCCGAACGCCCAGTACGGCAATCGTTTGGTTGTCGATCTGTACGACCAGGCGGCCGACGCGGTTTCGCCGCCGCCAACACCGCCAGTGGCCACCACGCCTGCCGTGCCGGTCACGCCTGCGCAGCCAGCCATCAAGCTGACCCCTGTGCCTAGCGGCAAGCGTGACATCGTCATCGCCATCGATGCAGGCCATGGTGGCGAAGACCCGGGCGCTTCCGGCTCCAAGGGCCAGCATGAAAAAGACATCGTGCTGTCGATTGCCAAAGAGTTGCAGCGCCAGATCAACAGCGAAAAAGGCTTCCGTGCCGAGCTGACGCGTACCGGTGACTATTTCATTCCGTTGCGCAAACGTACGGAGATCGCCCGCAAGAAGGGCGCCGACCTGTTCATTTCGATTCACGCCGACGCTGCGCCGTCGAAAGCGGCCTTTGGTGCCTCGGTGTTCGCCCTCTCCGATCGTGGTGCCACCTCGGAAACCGCGCGCTGGCTGGCCGACAGTGAAAACCGTTCGGACCTGATCGGTGGTGCCGGTAACGTCAGCCTCGATGACAAGGACCGCATGCTCGCGGGCGTGTTGCTCGACCTGTCGATGACCGCATCGCTCAGTTCCAGCCTCAACGTCGGGCAGAAAGTACTGGGCAACATGGGTCGGGTCACCTCGCTGCACAAGCGTCGGGTCGAGCAGGCCGGATTCATGGTGCTCAAATCGCCAGACATCCCCTCGATTCTGGTTGAAACCGGTTTTATCTCCAACGCCAACGAGGCGGCCAAGCTGGCCACCCCGAGCCATCAGCAATCGCTGGCGCGCTCGATCCACAGTGGTGTGCGCCAGTTCTTCCAGCAGAACCCGCCGCCGGGCACCTACATCGCTTTCCTGCGTGACAGCGGCAAGATTGCCCAAGGCCCGCGCGAGCACAGCGTGCGTCCGGGTGAAACACTGGCAATGATCGCCGTGCGCTATCAGGTCAACGTGGCCAGCCTGCGCTCGGCCAACAACCTCAAGACCGACGAACTTAAAGTCGGGCAGAGCTTGAACATCCCCGCGACTGCCCTGGCGTCCCAGCAATGACCGGCAGTGCGCGAATCGAGCTGCTCAGCCCGCGGCTGGCGAACCAGATTGCCGCCGGTGAGGTGGTCGAGCGCCCGGCATCGGTGATCAAGGAACTGCTGGAAAACAGCCTGGACTCCGGTGCCCGGCGTATTGACGTCGAAGTCGAGCAGGGTGGCGTCAAGCTCCTGCGGGTGCGTGATGATGGCAGCGGCATTGCTGCCGATGACCTGCCGTTGGCCCTGGCCCGTCACGCCACCAGCAAAATCCGTGATCTGGAAGACCTGGAACGGGTCATGAGCCTGGGGTTCCGTGGTGAGGCCCTGGCTTCGATCAGTTCGGTGGCGCGCCTGACCCTCACCTCGCGTACCCGCGATGCCGACCAGGCCTGGCAGGTAGAGACCGAAGGGCGTGACATGGCCCCGCGCGTGCAGCCGGCCGCGCACCCAGTGGGCACCTCGGTGGAAGTGCGCGACCTGTTCTTCAATACTCCGGCACGGCGCAAGTTTCTCAAAACCGAGAAAACCGAATTCGATCACCTGCAGGAAGTGATCCGCCGCCTGGCGCTGGCGCGTTTTGATGTGGCATTTCACCTGCGCCACAACGGCAAGAGCATTCTCAGCCTGCACGAGGCCCAGGACGATACCGCCCGCGCCCGGCGTGTGGCGGCGATTTGCGGCCCGGGGTTCCTGGAGCAGGCACTGCCCATCGAGATTGAGCGTAACGGTCTGCACCTGTGGGGCTGGGTAGGCTTGCCGACCTTCTCGCGCAGCCAGGCCGATTTGCAGTATTTCTTCGTTAACGGTCGGGCGGTGCGCGACAAGCTGGTGGCCCACGCCGTGCGCCAGGCTTATCGCGATGTGCTGTTCAACGGTCGGCACCCGACCTTCGTGCTGTTTCTTGAAGTCGACCCCACTGGCGTCGACGTCAACGTACACCCGACCAAACATGAAGTGCGTTTTCGTGATGGACGCATGGTGCATGACTTCCTCTATGGCACCCTGCATCGGGCCTTGGCTGACGTGCGGCCGGAAGATCAACTGGCCGCGCCTGCCGCCAGCAGCGAAATCATCCGTCCCAGCGGCCTGCAGGCCGGCGAGTTCGGCCCCCAGGGCGAAATGCGCCTGGCCGCCAACCTGCTGGAACAGCCTGTGGCCGAGCCGGGTATGCGCCCCTCCAGCATGGGTAGCAGCAGTAGCGGTGGCGGCAGCGGCGCTGGCTATCAGTATCAGTACACCCCGCGCCCAACTCAGGCCTTGCCGGCAGCGGAAGCGCAGGGCGTCTACCGCGAGTTTTTTGCCCCGCTCAACGAAGCGGCGCCGGTGGCGTTGCCCGACAGCCAGGGTGACATTCCACCGTTGGGCTATGCCCTTGCCCAGCTGAAAGGTATCTACATCCTCGCCGAGAACGCCGTGGGTCTGGTGCTGGTAGACATGCACGCGGCCCACGAGCGCATTATGTACGAGCGCTTGAAGGTGGCCATGGCCAGCGAAGGCCTGAGCGGCCAACCCCTGCTGGTGCCTGAGTCGCTGGCCTTGAGTCAGCGCGAGGCCGACTGCGCCGAAGAACACGCCGAATGGTTCCAGCGCCTGGGCTTCGAGCTTCAGCGCCTGGGCCCGGAGAGCCTGGCGATTCGGCAGATTCCGGCGCTGCTCAAGCAGGCCGAGGCCAACCGCCTGGTCCAGGATGTGCTGGCCGACTTGATGGAATACGGTACCAGCGACCGCATTCAGGCGCATTTGAACGAACTGCTCGGCACTATGGCGTGCCACGGCGCAGTCCGCGCTAACCGCCGCTTGGCGATAGCGGAGATGAACGGCCTGTTGCGCGATATGGAAAACACCGAGCGCAGCGGCCAGTGCAACCATGGCCGACCGACCTGGACCCAGATGGGCCTGGACGATCTGGACAAACTGTTTTTGCGCGGTCGATAAAATGAGTGGTAAACCTCCCGCGATATTCTTGATGGGCCCGACCGCGGCGGGCAAAACCGATCTGGCCATCGAGCTGACCAAGGTGCTGCCGTGCGAGTTGATCAGCGTCGATTCGGCACTGGTTTACCGAGGCATGGACATCGGTACTGCCAAGCCCTCGAAAGAGGTGCTGGCTGCCCATCCCCATCGTTTGATCGACATTCTCGACCCGGCCCAGAGCTATTCGGCTGCCGAGTTTCGTCGTGATGCCCTGCAAGCCATGGCCGAGATCACTGCGCGCGGTAAAATACCGCTGCTGGTCGGCGGCACCATGCTCTATTACAAGGCATTGGTTGACGGCCTGGCCGACATGCCGGCTGCCGATCCGCAGGTGCGCGCCGAGCTGGAAGAGGAGGCTGAGCGCCTCGGCCTGCAGGGCTTGCATCAGCAATTGGCGGCGGTTGACCCAGAGTCAGCAGCGAGAATTCACCCCAATGATCCGCAGCGGCTGATCCGCGCGCTGGAAGTTTATCGGGTCAGCGGCATGACAATGACGGCACATCGTCAGCGTCAATCCGCGGAAAGTAGCGCCGCAGGCCCTTCGGCGGCGGGTCATTTGCCCTATACTGTCGCCAGCCTGGCCATTGCGCCTGCCGATCGTCACGTTTTACACGAACGAATTGCGCTACGATTTGGGCAAATGCTGGAACAGGGCTTCGTTGACGAGGTCCGATTGCTGCGAGCCAGAAGTGACTTGCATGCGGGACTGCCGTCTATACGGGCGGTTGGTTATCGCCAGGTCTGGGATCATCTTGATGGCAAGTTAACATCAGTTGAAATGCAGGAGCGCGGCATTATTGCTACTCGCCAATTGGCGAAACGGCAATTCACCTGGTTGCGTAGTTGGGCTGACTTGCAGTGGTTAGACAGCCTGGCTTGCGACAATCTGTCTCGCACCTTGAAATACCTGGGAACGGCCACCATATTGAGCTGAGTCCTTGTAATTGCCGTCTATCCTTGGGGGTGGGGCGGCTTGAGCCATCAGTTTTTTTGTTTTTTTACTATTGATCCTTACAGGAGTGCGGCATATGTCAAAAGGGCATTCGCTACAAGACCCTTACTTGAATACTTTGAGAAAAGAAAAAGTTGGGGTTTCGATCTATTTGGTTAACGGCATCAAGCTGCAAGGCACGATCGAATCGTTTGACCAGTTCGTGATCCTGCTGAAAAACACCGTCAGCCAGATGGTTTACAAGCACGCTATCTCGACAGTTGTTCCTGTGCGTCCGATCCGTCTGCCAAGCGCATCCGAATCCGAGCATGGCGACGCTGAGCCAGGTAACGCCTGATAGGAGTCTGCTTTGTTCTTTGAGCGCCACGGTGGTGGTGAACGAGCGGTCCTCGTTCACTTGGAAGGTCAGAACCCTGAGGCGCGCGAAGATCCGCAGGAGTTTCGGGAACTGGCGTTGTCGGCTGGGGCCGATATAGTCGCGTTCGCCAGTGTGGCGCGACATCAGCCCACCGCCAAATACCTGATTGGCAGCGGCAAGGTCGAGGAATTACGCGACCTGGTCAAAGCCGAACAGGTAGATTTGGTGATTTTCAATCACACCCTCACACCCAGTCAGGAACGTAACCTCGAACGAGTCTTCGAGTGTCGCGTGCTTGACCGCACCGGTCTGATTCTCGACATTTTCGCCCAGCGGGCACGCACCCATGAAGGCAAGCTGCAGGTTGAACTGGCCCAGCTTGAATACATGAGCACGCGCCTGGTACGCGGCTGGACGCACCTTGAGCGGCAAAAAGGTGGTATCGGCCTGCGCGGTCCGGGTGAAACCCAGCTGGAAACCGACCGTCGTCTGTTGCGGGTGCGCCTGCGTCAGATCAAGGCGCGGCTGGAGAAAGTGCGCAGTCAGCGCGAGCAGGCGCGTCGCGGGCGCAAGCGGGCAGATATCCCGTCAGTGTCCCTGGTTGGTTATACCAACGCCGGCAAGTCGACCCTGTTCAACGCCCTGACCGAATCCGAGGTCTACGCGGCCGACCAGTTGTTCGCGACCCTCGACCCAACCCTGCGCCGACTTGAGCTCGATGATGTCGGGCCGATCGTGCTGGCCGACACCGTGGGCTTCATTCGCCACCTGCCACACAAGCTGGTCGAAGCTTTTCGGGCTACGCTCGAAGAGTCGAGCAACTCTGACTTGCTGTTGCACGTGATCGACGCCCATGAGCCTGATCGCATGGAGCAGATCGAGCAGGTTATGGCGGTCTTGGGGGAGATTGGTGCAGAAGGCTTGCCGATCCTCGAGGTCTATAACAAACTCGACCTGCTTGAAGGCGTTGAGCCACAGATTCAGCGTGATGCCGATGGCAAGCCACAGCGGGTCTGGGTCTCGGCGCGTGATGGGCGTGGCCTGGAGCTGGTGGGGCAGGCAGTCGCCGAATTGCTGGGGGATGACCTGTTTATCGGAACCTTGCGCCTTGAACAGCGTTTCGCGCGGTTGCGCGCGCAGTTCTTTGCATTGGGTGCTGTACAGGGCGAAGAGCACGACGATGAAGGCAGCAGCCTTCTGGCCGTGCGGGTGTCTCGGGTCGAGTTCAATCGCCTGGTCAGTCGCGAAGGCCTGAAGCCGGCAGAGTTCATCGAGCAACACACTTTGCAATAAAAGCCCGGCGACGCGGCCGGGCAGCCGTGACAGGCATTCTGTAGCATTGGACGGCGCGCCGTGGGTGCGTCTTTGCTTTATCAGATGGAGAGCGCTATGGCTTGGAATGAGCCGGGTGGCAACTCGAACAATCAAGATCCTTGGGGCGGACGCCGCGGTGGCGGCGACAAGAAAGGACCGCCGGATCTCGACGAGGCCTTCCGCAAGCTGCAGGACAGCCTGAACGGCATGTTTGGCAGTGGCAAGAAACGCGGTGGTGACAACGGCATCGGCAAGGGCGGTGGCTTCGGCCTGCTCGGCGTCGGTCTGGCCGTGCTGGCAGCTATCTGGCTGTACAGCGCCGTGTATGTGGTGGACGAACAGGAGCAGGCCGTCGTGCTGCGCTTCGGCAAATACTACGAAACCGTAGGGCCGGGCCTGAACATCTACTTCCCGCCGATCGATCGCAAGTACATGGAAAACGTCACGCGTGAGCGTGCCTACACCAAGCAGGGGCAGATGCTCACTGAAGACGAAAACATCGTCGAAGTGCCGCTGACCGTGCAGTACAAAATTACCAACCTGCAGGATTTCGTGCTGAACGTTGATCAGCCTGAAGTCAGCCTGCAGCACGCGACCGACAGCGCCCTGCGCCATGTGGTGGGTTCCACCGCCATGGACAAGGTACTGACCGAAGGTCGTGAGCAGATGGCAGTGGAGATCAAGGAGCGCTTGCAGCGGTTCCTCGATACTTACCGTACCGGTATCACCGTCACTCAGGTCAACGTACAGAGCGCGGCAGCCCCGCGTGAAGTGCAAGAGGCCTTCGATGACGTGATCCGTGCCCGTGAAGACGAGCAGCGTGCCCGCAACCAGGCCGAGTCCTACGCCAATGGCGTGGTGCCAGAGGCCCGTGGTCAGGCCCAGCGGATCATCGAGGATGCCAACGGTTACCGCGACGAAGTCGTCTCGCGCGCCAAGGGTGAGGCAGACCGCTTTACCAAGTTGGTTGCCGAGTACCGCAAGGCACCTGAGGTAACGCGTCAGCGCCTGTACCTGGACACCATGCAGGAAGTTTACAGCAACACCAGCAAGGTCCTGGTTTCCGGCAAAGATGGCCAGAGCAACCTGCTGTACCTGCCGCTGGACAAGATGGTTGAAGGCAGCCGTGCCAGCAGTGCACCTGTCAGCGTCCCGGCTTCGGTCAATGACGCGGCCAACCGCGCGGCGGCGGAGCTGCAACAGCAGCAAACACAGTTGCGTTCTAGGGAGAGCCGCTGATGAGCAATAAATCGCTGATCGCCCTGATCGTTGGCGTGGTGCTGGCGATCGTGGCCTGGAACAGCTTCTATATCGTGTCGCAGACCGAACGTGCGGTCATGCTGCGCTTTGGTCGTGTGGTCCAGACAGATGTTCAGCCTGGTCTGCACGTGAAGATTCCTTACGTCAACCAGGTGCGCAAGTTCGACGCCCGCCTGATGACGCTGGACGCGCCGACCCAACGCTTTCTGACCCTGGAAAAGAAAGCGGTAATGGTTGATGCCTACGCCAAATGGCGCGTCAAGGATGCCGAGCGCTTCTACACCGCTACCTCGGGCCTCAAGCAGATCGCCGACGAGCGTCTGTCGCGTCGTCT
The DNA here is from genome assembly GCF_056322725.1 of Pseudomonas sp. NUPR-002. NCBI lineage: Bacteria > Pseudomonadati > Pseudomonadota > Gammaproteobacteria > Pseudomonadales > Pseudomonadaceae > Pseudomonas > Pseudomonas sp. NUPR-002. Next base: position 5,709,811 of record NZ_CM150476.1, on the reverse strand, counting down.
GGAAAGCGGCCTGCGTGACCAGTTCGGTAAGCGCACCCTGCACGAAGTGGTCTCTGGTGAACGTGACGCACTGATGGCTGACATCACTGCCTCGCTGAACCGTATGGCCAGCAAGGAGCTGGGCATTGAAGTGGTCGACGTTCGCGTCAAGGCCATCGACCTGCCCAAGGAAGTGAACCGCAGCGTGTTCGAGCGTATGAGCACCGAGCGTGAGCGTGAAGCACGTGAGCACCGCGCCAAAGGTAACGAATTGGCCGAAGGTATTCGCGCCGATGCCGACCGTCAGCGCCGTGTTCTGCTTGCAGAAGCCTATCGCGAGTCGGAAGAGACCCGCGGTGATGGTGATGCCCAGGCGGCGGCGATCTACGCCAAGGCCTATGGTCAGGACCAGGATTTCTACGCGTTCTACCGCAGTCTCAAGGCCTACCGTGAAAGCTTTGCCAACAAGAGCGATGTGTTGGTGCTCGATCCGAGCAACGACTTCTTCCGCTTCATGAACAAAGACAAGTAACAAGGTTGCACCCCGCCGGGCGGTTTAAACGTCTGGCGGGGTGATACTGCGAGAAAACGGGTGTATGATGCGGCAGCCGGGAAATTCCCGGCTTTTTTGCGTCTGCAAGATCGAACGGTGGCAAGCCGCCGCTGATCTGTAGAGCAGCCCAAGGTATTTGAGGGTATCGGCACGGCGGTTGCGCTGGAATCAGTGCTGCGCGTCATAGTTTGGCGATACCTGCTTCACTCAAGGCTAGCCTGCGGGCAGGCCGCCTGGACCAAAGGGGAAATGGCGTAATGGCAACGGTAGACCGCTGGCTCCTGCCAGATGGCATCGAAGAAGTACTGCCACCTGAGGCGGCGCGCATCGAGATCGCGCGTCGTCAGGTGTTGGATCTGTTCCAGAGCTGGGGTTACGAGTTTGTCGTGACCCCGCATATCGAGTACCTGGAATCGCTGCTCACCGGTGCCGGCCAGGACCTGGATCTGCGGACGTTCAAGGTAATCGACCCGCAGTCGGGCCGGCAGATGGGCTTTCGTGCCGACATCACGCCGCAGGTCGCGCGCATCGATGCGCATACCCTGCGCCGTGAAGGGCCGAGCCGCCTGTGCTATGCCGGTAGCGTGCTGCACGCTCAGCCGCGCGCACTGTCGACCTCGCGTAGCCCGATCCAGCTCGGTGCCGAGCTGTACGGCGATGCCAGCCCGGTCAGCGACGTTGAGGTGATCAGCCTGCTGCTGGCCATGCTGCAACTGGCCGACGTGCCGGACGTGCACATGGACCTCGGTCATGTCGGTATCTACCGCGGCCTGGCCCGTGCCGCAGGCTTGTCGGGTGCGGTCGAGCAACAACTGTTCGACGCCCTGCAGCGCAAGGCTATCGATGAAGTCATCGAGCTGACCGCCAACCTGCCAGCCGATCTCGCCGCGATGTTGCGCTCGCTGACCGAGCTGTGCGGTGGTCGTGAAGTGCTGGCCGAAGCGCGCGTGCGCCTGGGCCGTGCGCCAGCTGCAGTGCTGGCAGCGCTGGATGACCTGATGTCCATCGCTGAGCGACTGGCCGCGCGTTATCCACAGCTGCCGTTGTATTTCGACCTGGGCGAACTGCGTGGCTACCACTACCACACCGGTGTGGTGTTTGCCGCTTTCGTTCCGGGTGTCGGTCAGTCGATCGCCCAGGGCGGTCGTTACGACGACATCGGAGCAGACTTTGGTCGGGCGCGCCCGGCCACTGGTTTCTCCACGGATTTGAAGACCCTGGTCACACTGGGGCGAGCCGAGGTTGTGTTGCCGTCTGGCGGGATCTGGATGCCCGACAGCAGCGACGCAGGACTCTGGCAGTTGGTCTGCCAATTGCGCAGTGAAGGTCAGCGGGTGGTTCAGGCCTTGCCTGGGCAGCCATTGACTGCCGCCGTCGAGGCGGATTGCGATCGGCAATTGATTCAGCAAAACGGGCTTTGGCAGGTACTGCCGCTGGCCATTTGAGATTCCCCGCCGGCAAGAGCCGGCGCCAAGTTTGCGCGAATGAGGACAAGTGTTATGGGTAAGAATGTCGTAGTCCTGGGCACCCAGTGGGGTGATGAGGGCAAAGGCAAGATCGTTGATCTGCTGACCGAACATGCTGCCGCCGTAGTGCGCTACCAAGGTGGCCACAACGCGGGCCACACCCTGGTGATCGACGGTGAAAAAACCGTGCTGCACCTGATCCCGTCGGGCGTACTGCGCGAAGGCGTGCAGTGCCTGATCGGCAACGGCGTGGTGGTTGCACCAGACGCCCTGCTGCGTGAGATCACCAAGCTGGAAGAGAAGGGTGTACCGGTGCGTGAGCGCCTGCGTATCAGCCCGTCCTGCCCACTGATCCTGTCCTTCCACGTTGCGCTGGACCAGGCCCGTGAAAAGGCGCGTGGCGAGCTGAAGATCGGTACTACCGGTCGCGGCATCGGCCCAGCTTACGAAGACAAGGTCGCACGTCGTGGCCTGCGTGTTGGCGATCTGCTGAACATGCCGCGCTTTGAAGACAAACTGCGTGAACTGGTGGAATACCACAACTTCATGCTGGTTGGTTACTACAAAGAGCCAGCCATCGACTTCGACAAGACCCTGGCCGAGTGCAAAGAATACGCTGAGCTGCTCAAGCCGCTGATGCTGGACGTCACTGCCGAGCTGCACGAGCTGCGTCGCGCTGGCAAAGACATCATGTTCGAAGGCGCCCAGGGTTCGCTGCTGGACATCGACCACGGTACCTACCCGTACGTCACCAGCTCCAACACCACCGCTGGCGGCGTTGCTACCGGTTCGGGTGTTGGTCCGATGTTCCTCGACTACATCCTGGGTATCACCAAGGCTTACACCACCCGTGTAGGCTCGGGTCCGTTCCCGACTGAGCTGTTCGACGAAGTCGGCGCGCACCTGGCCAAACAAGGCCACGAGTTTGGTGCGACTACCGGCCGTGCTCGCCGTTGTGGCTGGTTCGACGCTGTTATCCTGCGTCGCGCTATCGATGTGAACAGCATCTCGGGCATCTGCCTGACCAAGCTGGACGTGCTCGACGGTCTGGAAACCATCAACATCTGCGTCGGCTACAAAGATGCAGAAGGTAACGACGTTGCCCCGACTGACGCCGACAGCTATGTAGGTCTGCAGCCTGTGTACGAAGAAGTACCGGGTTGGACCGAATCGACCGTGGGTGCCAAAACCCTGGAAGAGCTGCCAGCCAATGCTCGTGCGTACATCAAGCGCATCGAACAGCTGATCGGCGCGCCGATCGATATCGTCTCCACCGGCCCTGACCGCATCGAGACCATCGTTCTGCGTCACCCGTTCGCCTGATCCGCGATTGAAGTGAACACAAAGGCCCCTCTATAGGGGCCTTTGTCGTTTCTGCCTGCTGTTCGGCACAACCTTTGCTGTAAGAATCGTTTCGGGGTTGCCATCATTTTAATGGCCCCAGTAGTAGAGGGTTCTTACGTGTCTGCCGTTCTCTCACTGTTACGAAGCCGCCTGCTGCGGCCTGTGTTTGTTGCCCTTGGTATCGCTCTTTTGGTGCAAGTGCTGGTCGCCGTCGCGCTGACCCGGAGCACAGTCACCACCCTAGAGGCCGATTTGGGCAAACGTTTGGGGGCTGACAGTCAGAAATTGTCGGCTGAACTCGAGCAGGCCGGCCAAGAGGTGAGTGCCGGGCTGGAAAGTCTTTCTGCCAGCACTCGGCAGCGGCTGACGGCGGGGCTCTCGACGCGTCTGCAAAGTGAGCAGGCGCAGTTGCGCGCGACCCTGGAGAAAAACCTCAAGGACTCAGCTAACGACATGGCTGAACTGCTGGCCTCGGTCGCCCCGCGGGCCATGTGGGACAACGATGTGCCGACCTTGTCCGAGTTCTCGCGCCGGGCCCAGCGCAACCCCAATGTGCTGTTCGTGGTGTACGACGACGCCCAAGGCCAGCACCTGACCCGTTACCTGAACCGGCAGAACCCGGTCAACCAGGCCTTGCTGGAAAAGGGCCAGGGCGAGCGGGCGCTGGATAAGGTGCTGGATGCGGCGCGCAAAGATCCATCGGTGTATTTCGTCGAAGCACCGATCAGCCCTAATGGTGCGGAAATTGGCAAGGTGCTGATGGGAGTATCTACCGCTGCAGTGGATGCCGAGCTGGCTGCGCTCGATCAACGCTTTTCCGCGCTGATCGCCAGCGGTGATCAACTGGTCGGCGAAAGCCTGGTCGGGGCGGCGGCTGACAGCAACAAGGCCTTGCGTGCACGCCTGGAGGCCGCGCAAACCAGTGCTGCTGGTATGCAAGCCAACACCTCGCAGAGCGTCCAGGACGCTGCGGCAACCCTGCGTTGGAACATCGGCGTTGGCCTGGCCCTGGTCGGGCTCGGTGTGCTGCTGGTGGTGGCGGTGGTGCTGGGGCGGCGCGTGGTCAACAAGCTGCGCCTGCTGATTGCCGCACTGAACGATCTGGCCGCAGGCGAGGGTGATCTGACCAAGCGTGTCAGTATCGACAGTCGCGACGAGATTGGAGATATGGCGGCAGCGGTTAACCAGTTTGTCGACAAGCTGCAGCCAATCGTCCGCGAGGCGGGTGAAGTGGCGCAGCGTACCGGCGTTGAAATCGGTGTCATGGCCCAGCGCAATGCCGGCGCCGATGCGGCTGCCGAGCTTCAGCGTGATGAGGTCGCGGCCAGCCTGCGCGACCTGTCGACCATGGCGGACGAGGCGCAGGCCGAGAGCCATGCCATGCAGTCGGCCCTGCAGCAGGTGGTGGATATCCGCCAGGCCACCGACGAAAACAGCCGTACCTCGACCCAGGTGGCCAAGCTGATCGAAGACCTGGCCGGGCAGGTTGAGACCGGCTCGAAAGTCATTGAGCGGCTGGCCCAGCAGAGCGAGCAGATCGAAGTGGTGCTGACGGTGATTCACGGCATCGCCGAGCAGACTAACCTGCTGGCGCTCAACGCGGCGATCGAAGCGGCGCGGGCGGGTGAGACCGGGCGTGGGTTTGCCGTGGTTGCCGATGAAGTGCGCGCCTTGGCCAGCAAGACCCAGAGTTCAACTGGCGACATCCAGGCGCATATCGGTGCGCTGCAGCAAGGCGCCAAGGAGGCCGTGGCGGCGATCAGTCAGGCCGGGCGTCAGGCCAGTGAGGGATTGCTGGTGCTGCGCGACAACGCGCGGGTGCAGCAATCGGTGCAGGCTTCGGTTGAGCAAGTGCATGCCGCGATAGGCCTGGCCACGCGTGCGGCGGAGCAACAGGCTCAGGGGGCGCAGGCGGTGCGCGGGCGGGTGCAGACCATACATGCCCAGGCCGAGCGGGCTGCTGAGGTGGTGATGCAAACCACGGCCAGTAGCAAAGTGCTGGATGATCTGGCGGGGCAGCTTAAGGCGAGTCTTGGGCAGTTTCGCGCCTGAGAAAGCATCGCGGGGCAAGCCCGCTCCTACAGATTGCTCCTGTAGGAGCGGGCTTGCCCTGCGAAATACCCTCAAGCCCGATTCAAATACATCCGCGTAGTCAGCAGATACACCGGCAACCCCGACACCAGAATCAGCAACGCCGCATAAGGCGCCGCAGCGGCAAACTCGACGTTGGCGGTATGCGCCCAGACTTCAGTGGCCAGCGTTGTCATGCCCGTAGGGCTGAGCAGCAAGGTGGCGGTCAGCTCCTTCATGGCATCCAGAAACACCAGAGCAAACGCCGCCGCCAATGCCGGGAAGATGATCGGCAAGGTCACTCTGCAAAACGCAGTGAACTGCGTTGCGCCCAGGGTGCGTGCGGCCTCTTCGAGCTGTGGCGCCGCCTTGTGCAGCGCAGTGCGCACTGGCGCCTGGGCCAGTGGCAGAAACAGCAACGCATAGGCCAGCAGTAACAGCCCGGTGGTTTGGTACAGCACCGGCACATAGTGCAGGGCGAAATACACCAGCGTCAGGGCAATCACCAGGCCGGGCAGGGCGTGCAGCAAGTACGGCAGGCGCTCCGCCCAGATCGCCAACTGGCCTTTGTAGCGCACCACCAGAAAGCTCACCGGCAATGCCAGTAACAGGCTCAAGGCGGCGCCGCCCAGCGACAGTGACAACGACGAGAACAGTGCACGGCTGATGTCGGCCACCGGGAAGGCGGCAGACGAACCGACGCTCAACCAGTACCCGAGCATGCCCAGCGGAATACCGCTGCCCAGCAGTGCCAGGGTCAGGCAGTACAGTTGCCCGAGGGGCATCCAGGCGCGCAGGCGAATCGGTGCGCCGCGTCGCGCTACGCCCTGACCGATTCGCACGTGGCGGGCATTGCCACGCACACGCAGTTCAAACCAGAGCATCAGCAGGCACATGAACAGCAATACTGCCGACAGCATCGCGGCATTGGCGTTACTGAATTCCAGTTCGAACTGTTGATAGATCGCCGTGGTGAAGGTTTGCAGGCCGAGAATCGACAAGGCGCCGAACTCCACCAGCATGTGCAGGGCGATCAGCAGGCTGCCGCCAAGAATCGAGGGCCATAGCAGCGGCAGGGTGATTTTGAAGAACACCCCCCAGCGATTTTGCCCCAGGGTGCGCGCCGACTCCTCCAGGGAGGTGTCGAGGTTGCGCAGGGTTGCGGCCACAGGCAGGAATACCAGTGGGTACTTGGACAGGCTCATCACCAGAATGGCGCCGGCCAGGCCTTCAAAGCGTGGGCTCAGCGACACCCAGGTAAAGCCACTGACGAAGGCTGGAACCGCAAAGGGCAGGCACAGGATCACGCCCCACACCCGTCTGCCGGGCAGGTCGCTGCGCTCCAGTAGCCAGGCCAGCGACACACCCAGCGCCATGCACGCCAGGGTGACGCCGGCCATCAGCATCAGCGTGTTGCGCATCAGGCCCCAGACGAACGGGCGCCAGAGCAGGTGCAAGGCCTCGCGCCAGCCGGCTTCCCAGGCTTTCAGCGCTACGTAGAGCAGCGGCAGCAAGCTCAGGCCGACCAGTAGCAGCACTGGCAGCACGACCCAGATTGAAGGTCGTTTGCGCTTGGGGATGTAGCGGCTGGGCTGTGCCGGTGCGGGTAAGGCTGCAGTCATCAGAGCAGGCCAACTTCGCGTTCAAGTTCCAGGGCTTCTTCGGCATTACCCAGATCAGCCGGAGTGATTTTCGGCGGACGCAGGTCTTCGAACGGCTTCAAGCCCTGATCCGACACCATGCCCTTGTGCAGCGGGTACTCGGCAGTGGTCTGGGTGATTACGCGCTGGCCTTCTTCACTGGCCATCCAGGCCAGCAGTGCCTGGGCTTCTTTCGGGTGCTTGCTGGCTTTGACGGCGGCGGCACCGGAAATGGTCATCAAACCGCCGACATCGCCATCGGCCAGGTAGTAGAGCTTCGAATCCAGCTGGCCACGCTCTTTCTTCAGGGCGTACCAGTAGTAGTTATTCACCAGCACCGCTGCCACTTCACCGTTTTCCACGGCTTTGAGGGCAACCATGTTGTTGGTGTAGGTCTTGCCGAAAGCTTTCAGGCCGGTCAGCCATTCTTCGGCAGCATCACGACCATGCAACTTGAGGATCGCAACCGCTTGTTCCTGGAAGGCGCCGCTGGTCGGCACGAAACCGACCTTGCCTTCCCACTCGGGGTTGGCAAAGTCCATGACCGAAGGCGGCAGTTCTTTTTCGTCGATCACTTTCGGGTTGAAGGCCACTACACGGGTGCGCGCCGTGACGCCCATCCAGGTGCCATTGGCCGCTACGAATTCCTTGGGCAACACCTGCAGGGTCGAATCGTCGATCTTGGCCAGCAGGCCCAGCTCGCCCAGGTTGTTCAGGGGTGGTGACTCTTCGGTGTAGATGACATCGGCTGGCGAGCGTTCGCCTTCTTCGATGATCTGGCTGGCCAGCTGGTTGCTGCTGCCTTTGCGGATATTGATTTTGATGCCGGTCTTGGCCTCGTAGGCCTTGGCAATGGCATCGCCGATTTCCTTGTGCTGGCCGTTGTACAGGGTCAGCGTTACCGGGTCGGCGGCCAAGGCGGGAGCGCCGAGTACCAGGGTCAACAGAGAAACGGCCAGGCCGCGCAATAGGGGGGCATTGCGGAACGTCATGCGGGTACTTCCTCGCTTGCGGCTACATATCTGGTAACAATGATAAACGATATGGCTTCTCAATTGCCTGCATGAGAGGAATTTCATGAGCAGGCTATCGGAATGCGCGAGGCGGTACTGTTGGAGAGGGAGCTTCTTGTGGGAGCGGGCTTGCCCCGCGATTGCGGTGTGCCAGTAACATTGCTTCGCGGGGCAAGCCCGCTCCCACAGGAGGTAGAAACGAAAAAACCCGCTTTCGCGGGTTTTATCTGAAATATGGTGCCCAGAAGAAGACTCGAACTTCCACGACCGTAAGGTCACCAGCACCTGAAGCTGGCGTGTCTACCAATTTCACCATCTGGGCAAAGTGAAGCGATGTTGCATGAAACAAAAACAGTGTAGCGTCTTGCAGTAAATCTCAGAAGTGCTAAACAGTTCTAAGATTTGAAATTGGTGCCCAGAAGAAGACTCGAACTTCCACGACCGTAAGGTCACCAGCACCTGAAGCTGGCGTGTCTACCAATTTCACCATCTGGGCATTTCGCTGAGGTCACATGATGCTTCACATCAGGTTGCATCTCAACTATAACGACGGTGTCCGTCGCTGTGGTGCGCACTATACGGATGACCCTGAGGGCTGTAAAGCCCCGTTCAGAAAAAAACTTAAAAAATTCAAGCCGTTGTTCCTAAAGGCAGTTTTAGCAGCGTCTTGGGAGCTCTGAGAGGGCTGTCCAAGCCTGAAATTTCCGGTTTCAATACGCCTATGCCAAACTAACCCTTATATAGACAAGGTGAACCCCTCCTAATGGCCGATTGGCAGTCCCTCGATCCCGAGGCCGCTCGTGAAGCGGAAAAATACGAAAACCCTATTCCTAGCCGTGAGCTGATCCTGCAGCGCCTGGACGAGCGCGGCTCGCCGGCTGCGCGCGAGCAACTGGTCGAAGAGTTCGGCCTGACCACCGAAGATCAGATCGAAGCGTTGCGCCGCCGTTTGCGGGCAATGGAGCGTGATGGTCAGCTGATCTATACCCGGCGCGGCACGTATGCCCCGGTAGACAAGCTGGACCTGATCCTCGGCCGCATTGCCGGGCATCGCGACGGTTTCGGTTTCCTGGTCCCGGACGACGGCAGTGATGACCTGTTCCTGAGTCCGGCGCAAATGCGTCTGGTCTTCGACGGTGACAAAGCCCTGGCCCGTGTGTCCGGCTTCGATCGTCGCGGTCGTCGCGAAGGCGTCATCGTTGAAGTGATCTCCCGTGCCCACGAAAGCATCGTTGGTCGCTATTTCGAAGAAGGCGGTATCGGCTTCGTCACCCCGGACAACCCCAAGGTCCAGCAAGAAGTGCTGGTCACTCCGGGGCGTAACGGCGGCGCCAAGGTCGGTCAGTTCGTCGAGGTGAAGATCACCCACTGGCCAACACCGCGCTTCCAGCCGCAGGGCGATGTCACCGAAGTGATCGGCAACTACATGGCACCGGGCATGGAAATCGACGTAGCGCTGCGCAGCTACGACATTCCACACGTCTGGCCAGAGGCCGTGATCAAGGAAGCGCGCAAGCTCAAGCCGGAAGTCGAAGAGAAAGACAAAGAGCATCGCATCGACCTGCGCCATCTGCCGTTCGTTACCATCGACGGCGAAGATGCCCGCGACTTCGACGATGCGGTGTACTGCGAGAGCCTGGGCAAGTTGCGCCTGTTCTCCGGTGGCTGGCGCCTGTACGTGGCGATTGCCGACGTTTCCAGCTATGTGCGCCTGGGGTCTGCCCTGGATGCCGAAGCACAGGTGCGTGGCAACTCGGTGTACTTCCCCGAGCGCGTCATTCCGATGCTGCCTGAAGAGTTGTCCAACGGTCTGTGCTCGCTGAACCCGCACGTCGACCGCTTGGCGATGGTCTGCGAAATGACCATCAACAAATCCGGGCAAATGGTCGATTACCAGTTCTACGAAGCGGTGATCCACTCCCATGCGCGCCTGACTTACAACAAGGTCAGCAGCATGCTCGAGCATGCCCGTACCCGCGAAGGCAAAGCCTTGCGCGAGCAGTACAGCGAAGTGCTGCCAGACCTCAAGCAGCTCTATGCCCTGTACAAAGTGCTGTTGGCGGCTCGCCATACCCGTGGCGCCATCGACTTCGAAACCCAGGAAACCCGGATCATCTTCGGTTCCGAGCGCAAAATCGCCGAAATTCGGCCAACAGTGCGTAACGATGCGCACAAGTTGATCGAAGAGTGCATGCTGGCGGCCAACGTTGCTACGGCCGAGTTCCTCAAGAAGCACGAAATTCCAGCGCTGTACCGTGTGCACGATGGCCCGCCACCAGAGCGTCTGGAGAAGCTGCGTGCGTTCCTCGGTGAGCTGGGACTGTCGCTGCACAAAGGTAAAGACGGCCCGTCGCCGAAGGACTACCAGGCATTGCTGGCGAATATCGCCGACCGTCCTGACTTCCACCTGATTCAGACGGTGATGCTGCGCTCCCTGAGCCAGGCGGTCTACAGTGCCGACAACAACGGCCACTTCGGCTTGAATTACGAGGCGTACACACACTTCACCTCGCCGATCCGCCGTTACCCGGACCTGCTGACCCATCGGGCGATCCGCAGTGTCATCCGCTCGCGTCAGGACACCCCGCATGTCAAGCGCGCGGGTGCCGCGAGCATCCCCAAGGCACGCATCTACCCGTACGATGAACCGACCCTGGAGCAGCTCGGCGAGCAGTGCTCGATGAGCGAGCGGCGCGCCGACGAAGCGACCCGCGATGTGGTCAACTGGCTCAAGTGCGAGTACATGAAAGACCGTGTTGGCGAGAGCTTCCCGGGTGTGATCACCGCAGTGACCGGTTTTGGCCTGTTCATCGAACTGACCGACATTTACGTCGAAGGCATGGTGCATGTCAGTGCCTTGCCGGGCGACTACTACCACTTCGACCCTGTGCACCATCGCCTGGCCGGTGAGCGCACCGGGCGTAGCTTCCGCTTGGGCGACACGGTGGAAGTGCGGGTCATGCGCGTTGATCTGGAACAGCGCAAGATCGACTTCGAAATGGCTGAAAACACGCTCAAAGCACCGATTGGCCGCAAGCCGCGTGCCGAGGGTGTGCGCCCGCAAGACGGCAAGACAATTCCAGTGCTCGACAAGGCTGAAACCACCAAGGCCGAGCCTGCGCGCCGGAGCAAGAAGAACGAAACCGCCGAAGCGTATTTCCCTTCGCATGCTGCGGCGAAAAACGCCGAAGTGCGCAAAAGCCGGGAAATGAAAAAGGCCCTGATGGCCGATGCCAAGCACGCAGGCGGCAAGCCGGCGGGCAAAGGCGGCAAGTCGTCGGAAAAACCGAGCAAGCATCGCAAAGGGCCGCCAAAAGCGAGCTCTGGATCACGTAAACCCAAGGCCAAGTCATGAGTCAGTTGGAAAAAATCTACGGCGTCCACGCCGTAGAAGCCCTGTTGCGTCATCATCCCAAGCGGGTCAAGCAGATCTGGTTGTCGGAAGGGCGTAGCGACCCGCGCGTGCAGGTGATTGTCGAGCTGGCCGGGCAGAGCCGGGTGCCGGTCGGTCAGGCCGAGCGCCGCGAGATGGACGCCTGGGTCGAGGGTGTGCACCAGGGGGTCGTGGCTGAGGTTAGCCCAAGCCAGGTCTGGGGCGAGGCGATGCTCGAAGAGCTGCTCGACCGTACCGAAGGCGCACCGCTGATTCTGGTGCTCGACGGTGTCACCGATCCGCACAACCTGGGTGCCTGCCTGCGTACCGCCGATGCGGCCGGGGCGCTGGCAGTGATCGTGCCCAAAGACAAGTCGGCGACCCTGACACCTGCGGTGCGCAAGGTGGCCTGTGGTGCCGCCGAGGTGATCCCGCTGGTGGCCGTGACTAACCTGGCGCGCACGCTGGAGAAGCTCCAGCAGCGTGGCCTGTGGGTCGTCGGTACAGCGGGTGAGGCCGAGCAGGAGCTGTACCAGCAAGACCTGACCGGGCCGACCATCCTGATCATGGGTGCCGAGGGCAAAGGCATGCGCCGCCTGACCCGCGAGCACTGCGACTTCCTGGTGAAACTGCCGATGGCCGGTAGCGTCAGCAGCCTGAACGTGTCGGTGGCAACGGGCGTTTGCCTGTTCGAAGCCGTTCGTCAACGTAACGCTAAAGCGCAGGGCTGAGCCCGATCGCGGGGCAAGCCCGCTCCCACAGGTGCTGTGGGAGCGGGCTTGCCCCGCGATGCTTTTCAGCTGCTCAATAATTCACCAATTCCCTTGCTTGTCCCCCGGCGCTTCTCTACAATTGCGCCCCTTGCCATGCTGGCAGGCGCCAACGCGCCTTCACTCAAGGCAAGACATACAGTGTCATTCACTCCTTGTCTGACCACTCTGGTGGCAGACTACAACCCGTAAGGAGCATTCATGCGTCATTACGAAATCATCTTTCTGGTCCACCCTGACCAGAGCGAGCAAGTCGGCGGCATGGTTGAGCGTTACACCAAGCTGATCGAAGAAGACGGCGGCAAGATCCACCGTCTGGAAGATTGGGGCCGTCGTCAACTGGCCTACGCAATCAACAATGTTCACAAAGCTCACTACGTGATGCTGAACGTTGAGTGCACCGGCAAGGCCCTGGCCGAGCTGGAAGACAACTTCCGCTACAACGATGCCGTGATCCGTAACCTGGTCATCCGTCGCGACGAAGCCGTTACCGGCCAGTCCGAGATGCTCAAGGCTGAAGAAAACCGCAGTGAGCGCCGTGAGCGTCGCGACCGTCCTGAGCATGCTGACAGCGCCGATGGCGACGACAGCAATGACAGCGACAACAGCGATAACGCTGACGAGTAATCCACGGACCTTTTGAGGAGCCTATTACATGGCACGTTTCTTCCGTCGTCGTAAATTCTGCCGCTTCACTGCTGAAGACGTGAAAGAGATCGATTACAAAGATCTCAACACCCTGAAAGCTTACGTATCCGAAACCGGCAAGATCGTTCCAAGCCGTATCACCGGTACCAAAGCTCGTTATCAGCGTCAGCTGGCTACCGCTATCAAGCGCGCCCGCTTCCTGGCCCTGCTGCCCTACACCGACAGCCACGGCCGCTGAGACCGGGTTTTCGACAAGTAGCAAAGGATAGAGTGCATGCGCGCCTTAGCTGATTTCATCATGCGTGGTCGTGTGCAAGCCACCCTGGTGGTGGTGGGTTGTGCGGCATTGCCGCTGTTGTTCTGGTTGAGTGCCGCCGCCGGGAGCCTGGTGTTCCTGCGGCGCGGTTTCAAGGACGCCTCCGGAGTCCTCGCCTGGGCATTATTGCCGGCGTTGGCCTGGTGGTTCTTCGGCGAGCCGCGCACCTTGATGGTGTTGCTGGGGACGCTGGGGCTGGCTGCGCTGTTGCGCGCCGGGCAGTCCTGGAATCGGGTGCTGTTGTTCAGCATCGCCATGGGCCTGGTATATGGCGTCATTCTGGGGTCGGTGTTCCGCGAACCGATTGAAGCTCTGGCTGGAGCGCTTGAAAAAGCCCTGCCGCAGATGCTCGACGGTCTCTACCAACAGTTATCGGTAGAGGAGCGGGCCCGCCTGGGTAGCCTGATCGTACCTGTGCTCAACGGCCTCATAGCGGCGTTGTTGCAAGCCGTCAGTGTGCTGGCCCTGATGTTGGGGCGCTACTGGCAAGCAGTTCTGTATAACCCGGGAGGTTTTGGTCGCGAGTTTCAAGCGGTCAGGCTTCCCCTGGTGCCAACGCTGGTACTGGTGGTGCTTATGCTGGTCGGGCCGAATTTCGGTCCTGAACTGGCGATGTTAACGCCGCTGTGCAGCATACCGCTGATGTTCGCAGGGCTTGCCCTGATGCATGGGCTGGTGGCGCAAGGCCGACTGGGCAAGTTCTGGTTGGTCGGGATGTACGTGACACTGCTGCTGTTTATGCAGCTGACTTATCCGTTGCTCGTGGTTCTGGCCATTGTCGACAGCCTGATTGATTTTCGCGGTCGCAAGGCGCCCCCAAAAGGTGCCGATAACGATTCCGCGAACGGTGAAGGTTAAAAGTTAAGAGGTTATTACCAAATGGAACTGATCCTGCTGGAAAAAGTCGCCAACCTGGGCAACCTGGGCGACAAGGTAAACGTTAAGGCCGGTTACGGCCGTAACTACCTGCTGCCATTCGGCAAAGCTACCGCTGCTACCGCTGCCAACCTGGCTGCGTTCGAAGAGCGTCGTGCTGAGCTGGAAAAAATCGCTGCAGAGAAAAAAGCTTCGGCCGAAACTCGCGCTGCCCAACTGGCTGAGCTGGAAGTGACCATCACTGCCACCGCTGGTGACGAAGGCAAGCTGTTCGGTTCGATCGGCACCCACGACATCGCTGACGCCCTGACCGCCTCCGGCGTTGAAGTGGCTAAAGCTGAAGTTCGTCTGCCGAACGGCACCATCCGTCAGGTTGGCGAATACGACGTAGCCGTGCACCTGCACAGCGACGTTGAAGCTACCGTACGCGTGGTTGTTGTCGCAGCCTAAGCTGTACCGATCGGCTGGCACCTTGCGTGTCAGCCGGTTAACATCGGGCACGATCCTGCTTTGCAGGTCGTGCCCTTTGTCTTTTTCATCACCCTGATTCCTGCGTGGCCATGAACGAGATATCCGCCCCTGAGCAATATGATCTGCAAACCGCTGCCCTGAAGGTGCCGCCGCATTCCATCGAAGCCGAACAGGCCGTACTCGGTGGCCTGATGCTGGATAACGGCGCCTGGGAGCGAGTGCTTGATCAAGTCTCCGATGGTGATTTCTATCGACATGACCACCGCCTGATTTTCCGCGCGATCTACAAGCTTGCCGACCAGAACGCCCCGTTCGACGTCGTCACCTTGCATGAGCAACTGGATAAAGAAGGCCTGAGCTCGCAAGTGGGTGGCCTTGGCTACCTCGGCGAGCTGGCGAAAAACACCCCGTCGGTGGCCAACATCAAGGCCTACGCCGCGATCATTCGCGAGCGGGCGACTTTGCGTCAGCTGATCAGCATCAGCACCGACATTGCCGACAGCGCGTTCAACCCCCAGGGCCGTAACGCCGAAGAGATCCTCGACGAGGCCGAACGGCAGATCTTCCAGATCGCCGAAGCGCGGCCCAAGACCGGTGGCCCGGTCGGTGTCAACGAGCTGCTGACCAAGGCCATCGACCGTATCGACACGCTGTTCAACACTGCTGACGCGATCACTGGCCTGTCGACCGGCTACACCGACCTCGACGAGAAGACCAGCGGCCTGCAACCGGCCGACCTGATCATCGTCGCCGGCCGTCCGTCCATGGGTAAAACCACCTTCGCCATGAACCTGGTGGAGAACGCCGTGTTGCGCAGCGACAAGGCCGTTCTGGTGTATTCCCTGGAGATGCCAGGTGAATCGCTGATCATGCGTATGCTTTCCTCCCTGGGCCGTATCGACCAGACCAAAGTGCGTTCCGGTCAGTTGGAAGACGACGACTGGCCGCGCCTGACCTCGGCGGTCAACCTGCTCAATGACCGTAAGCTGTTCATTGACGATACGGCCGGTATCAGCCCGTCGGAAATGCGCGCGCGTACCCGCCGTCTGGTACGTGAGCATGGTGAAATCGGCCTGATCATGATCGACTACCTGCAGTTGATGCAGATCCCAGGCTCCAGCGGCGACAACCGTACCAACGAGATTTCTGAAATCTCCCGATCCCTCAAGGCGTTGGCCAAAGAGTTCAACTGCCCGGTCGTGGCGCTGTCGCAGCTCAACCGCTCCCTTGAACAGCGGCCCAACAAGCGCCCGGTGAACTCCGACTTGCGTGAATCGGGTGCGATCGAGCAGGACGCCGACGTGATCATGTTCGTTTACCGTGACGAGGTGTATCACCCGGAAACCGAACACAAAGGCATTGCCGAGATCATTATCGGCAAGCAGCGGAACGGCCCGATCGGCTTTATCCGCCTGGCCTTCATCGGTAAATACACGCGCTTCGAGAACCTGGCGCCGGGCAGTTACAACTTCGACGACGACGAATAAGGCAATTCTGCTTATTCCGACCTTTAACGTCGGAATTGGTCATTTTTTGTGCTATATTCCGCGCCCGCGATTTTCCATCGATTAGCTACCGGTCACTGACATGCAAGCAGCCAAACCACTTTTCGACTATCCCAAGTACTGGGCCGAATGCTTCGGGCCAGCGCCTTTCCTGCCAATGAGCAGGGAGGAGATGGATCAGCTCGGCTGGGATTCCTGCGACATCATCATCGTGACCGGCGACGCCTACGTCGACCATCCGTCGTTCGGTATGGCCATCATCGGTCGTCTGCTGGAAGCCCAGGGCTTTCGCGTAGGCATCATCGCCCAGCCGAACTGGCAGTCCAAAGACGACTTCATGAAGCTTGGCGAGCCGAACCTGTTCTTCGGCGTCGCGGCCGGCAACATGGACTCGATGATCAACCGTTACACCGCCGACAAAAAGATCCGCTCCGACGACGCCTACACCCCGGGTGGCTTGGCTGGCAAACGTCCGGACCGCGCCAGCCTGGTCTACAGCCAGCGCTGCAAAGAGGCCTACAAGCATGTACCGATCGTCCTCGGCGGTATTGAAGCCTCGCTGCGCCGTATTGCCCATTACGACTACTGGCAGGACAAAGTCCGTCATTCGATCCTGATCGACGCCTGCGCCGATATCCTGCTGTACGGCAACGCCGAGCGGGCCATCGTCGACGTCGCCCAGCGTCTGTCTGCTGGCGAAAAAATCGAAGACATCACCGATATTCGCGGTTCGGCCTTCATTCGCCGTGACACGCCGCAAGGCTGGTACGAAGTCGACTCCACGCGTATTGACCGTCCGGGCAAGGTCGACAAGATCATCAACCCGTACGTCAACACCCAGGACACCCAGGCCTGCGCCATCGAGCAGGAGAAGGGCGAGGTCGAAGACCCGAACGAAGCCAAGGTGGTACAAATCCTCGACAGCCCGCGCATGACCCGCGACAAGACGGTCATCCGCCTGCCATCGTTCGAGAAAGTCCGTAACGACCCGGTGCTCTATGCCCACGCCAACCGCGTGCTGCACCTGGAGACCAACCCGGGCAACGCCCGTGCCCTGGTACAGAAGCACGGCGAAGTGGATGTGTGGTTCAACCCACCACCCATTCCGATGACTACTGAAGAAATGGACTACGTGTTCGGTATGCCCTATGCGCGCATTCCGCACCCGGCGTACGGCAAGGAGAAAATCCCGGCCTACGACATGATCCGCTTCTCGGTGAACATCATGCGTGGCTGCTTCGGTGGCTGCACCTTCTGCTCGATCACCGAGCACGAAGGGCGGATCATCCAGAACCGTTCCCACGACTCGATCATTCGTGAAATCGAAGAAATTCGCGACAAAGTGCCAGGTTTTACCGGGGTTATTTCCGACCTCGGCGGCCCGACCGCGAACATGTACCGCATCGCCTGCAAGAGCCCCGAGATCGAGTCGGCGTGCCGCAAGCCTTCGTGCGTGTTCCCCGGCATTTGCCCGAACCTGAACACCGATCACTCTTCGCTGATCAAACTGTACCGCAGCGCCCGTGCCTTGCCGGGCGTGAAGAAAATCCTGATTGCCTCGGGTCTGCGTTATGACCTGGCGGTGGAATCGCCTGAGTACGTCAAGGAGCTGGTGACGCACCACGTTGGCGGCTACCTGAAGATTGCCCCGGAGCACACCGAAGAAGGCCCGCTGAATCAGATGATGAAGCCGGGCATCGGTAGCTACGACCGCTTCAAGCGCATGTTCGAGAAGTACTCCAAAGAGGCAGGCAAGGAACAGTACCTGATCCCGTACTTCATCGCCGCGCACCCTGGCACCACCGATGAAGACATGATGAACCTGGCCCTGTGGCTCAAGGGCAACGGCTTCCGCGCCGACCAGGTGCAGGCGTTCTACCCGTCGCCAATGGCCTCGGCCACGGCCATGTACCACTCGGGCAAGAACCCGTTGCGCAAGGTCACCTACAAGAGCGACCCGGTCACCATCGTCAAGAGCGAGGCGCAGCGCCGCTTGCACAAGGCCTTCCTGCGTTATCACGACCCGAAAGGCTGGCCAATGCTGCGTGAAGCACTGGAGCGCATGGGCCGCGCTGATTTGATCGGCCCGGGCAAGCATCAGCTGATCCCGCTGCATCAACCGGCCACCGACAGCTACCAGAGTGCACGGCGCAAGAACTCCACGCCGGCCGGCAGCCATAAAGTGGGCAAGGAGCAGAAGATCCTCACCCAGCATACTGGCCTGCCACCACGGGGTAGCGACGGTTCCAACCCGTGGGACAAGCGCGAACAGGCCAAGGCGGCGGCATTTGCCCGCAACCAGCAGGCCGCCAAGGAGCGCAAGGAAGCCGCCAAGGGCGGTAAGGGCAAGAAAAAGCCCGCCCGCCAGCCGGTACTGCCGCGTTAAAAACGACATCAGTCGGCCCTGGTAGGAGCGGGCTTGCCCCGCGATAGCGATTTGTCAGCCACATCGCATCGCGGGGCAAGCCCGCTCCTACTTGTTTCTGGCAAAGCCTCAAATCTGTGCAACGCTTGCTCGGCAGCTTCGCGTTGGTGCGCACCGGATGCGACCGTACGAACTGCATGCAGGGAATCGCAGGCCTGGCCTCATGGCACAAGTCTTGCGCGGTTCCGCTACCGCTCAGGCTCGCAGGAGGCCCGCCGTGTCGATCCATGTCGCGTTGCATCATGTCACCCAGTACACCTACGACCGTGCCATCGAACTGGGGCCACAGATCGTCCGCTTGCGTCCGGCGCCCCACAGTCGTACGCGGATTCTCTCCTATGCGCTGAAAGTGCAGCCCGACGGGCACTTCATCAACTGGCAACAAGACCCGCAAGGCAACTACCTGGCACGCCTGGTGTTCCCGGAGAAAACCGACACGCTGCGGGTAGAAGTGGACCTGGTCGCCGAGATGGCGGTGTTCAACCCTTTCGATTTCTTTCTTGAGCCCTATGCCGAGACGATTCCCTTCAGTTACGGCAAAGATGAGCGCCATGAGTTGCTGCCCTATCTGGAGCAACTGCCACTGACGCCGGCGTTTGCCACGTACCTCGAGCGCATCGACCGCACCCCGAAGCCCTCCGTTGATTTTCTCGTGGCACTGAACCAACAGCTGAGCCAGGACATCAGCTACCTGATTCGTCTCGAACCCGGCGTGCAAACCCCGGAGCAGACTCTGGAGCTTAGCTCTGGCTCCTGCCGCGACTCGGCCTGGTTGCTGGTGCAGTTGCTGCGTCACCTTGGCCTGGCGGCACGTTTTGTTTCTGGCTACCTGATTCAACTGAGCGCCGATGTCAAAGCCCTGGATGGCCCGTCTGGCACTGAACAGGATTTCACCGACCTGCACGCCTGGTGCGAGGTGTACCTGCCCGGTGCTGGCTGGATTGGCCTGGATGCGACCTCCGGGTTGTTTGCCGGTGAAGGCCACATTCCCTTGGCCTGTAGCCCTGATCCCACCTCGGCGGCGCCCATCAGTGGCCTGGTTGAACCCTGTGAGTGCAGCTTCGCCCATGAAATGCGGGTGGAACGGCTGTGGGAGTCGCCGCGGGTGACGTTGCCCTACACCGAGGAGCAGTGGCAGGCCATCGTTGCGCTCGGGCGTCAGGTCGATAGCGACCTGAAAGCGGCCGATGTGCGCCTGACCATGGGCGGCGAGCCGACCTTCGTGGCGCTGGATGACCCCGACGGTGCCGAGTGGAACACCACCGCCCTGGGGCCGAACAAGCGCCATCTGGCCGCTGAGCTGTTCCAGCGTTTGTACCAGCACTATGCGCCCAAGGGGCTGGTGCATTTCGGTCAGGGCAAGTGGTACCCGGGCGAACAACTGCCGCGTTGGTCGCTCAATTGCTTCTGGCGGCGTGACGGCGAGCCGGTGTGGAACAATCCGGCGTTGATCGCCGAAGAACACCACGACTATGGCGCTGACAGCCTGTTGGCCGAGCGCTTTCTGGCCAGTGTTGCCGAGCGTTTGAAACAGCCAGCACGCTATGTGTTCCCGGCCTATGAAGATGCACTGTATTACCTGTGGCGCGAGGGCGGCTTGCCGGTCAACGTCAGCGTCGACAATGCGCGCCTGGATGATGAGATGGAGCGTGCACGGCTGCGCAAGGTGTTTGCTCAAGGCCTGGACAAAGTGATCGGCCAGGTGCTGCCGCTGGCGCGCAGTGCCGATCAGCAACGCTGGCAGAGTGGCCGATGGTACTTGCGTGAGCAGCATTGCCGCCTGGTTCCGGGGGATTCGCCGCTCGGCTACCGCTTGCCGTTGGCATCGCAGCCCTGGGTCAGTGCTGCAGAGTATCCCTTTGTGCACCCCACCGATCCCAATCAGGCGCAAGGCGACTTGCCCGAGCACACTGAACTGGCAGCAGCCAGTGAATCTCACGAGGTCGATGAGCAGGAGCGGCCAGCACCGCAGGTCGATGCATCGGCCGACTGGCTGACCCGCACGGCGTTGTGCGCCGAAGCCCGGCAAGGGCGCCTGTACCTGTTCATGCCGCCTTTGGAGCGGCTGGAAGACTACCTTGAGTTGGTCGCAGTGATCGAGGCTTGCGCCACGGAGCTGAATTGCCCGGTGCTGCTTGAAGGCTATGAGCCACCGGCTGACCCGCGACTGGTTAACTTCAAAGTGACGCCTGATCCGGGGGTGATCGAAGTCAACGTGCAGCCATCGGCCAGTTGGGACGAGTTGGTCGAGCGCACCGAGTTTCTCTACGAACAAGCGCGGCAAACGCGTCTGATCAGCGAGAAATTCATGATCGATGGGCGCCATACCGGCACTGGCGGCGGCAATCACTTTGTCCTCGGCGGCGCTACCCCGGCAGATTCACCGTTCCTGCGCCGGCCTGATCTGCTGCGCAGCCTGATCAGTTACTGGCACAACCATCCATCGTTGTCTTATCTGTTTTCTGGCTTGTTCATTGGCCCGACGTCGCAGGCGCCACGGGTCGATGAAGCGCGCAATGATGCTTTGTATGAACTGGAAATCGCCTTCGCGCAAATGCCTGCCCCCGGTGAACCGTGCGCGCCGTGGCTGGTGGACCGCTTGCTGCGCAACTTGCTGATCGATGTGACCGGCAACACCCATCGCGCTGAGTTCTGCATCGACAAACTCTACTCCCCGGACGGCCCGGCCGGGCGCCTGGGGCTGCTGGAACTACGTGCGTTCGAGATGCCGCCGCATGCGCGCATGAGCCTGGTGCAACAGCTGTTGCTGCGTGCGCTGGTCGCGCGTTTCTGGCGTGAACCCTATGCCCCCGCACGGCTGGCGCGTTGGGGTACCGAACTGCATGACCGCTTTATGCTGCCGCACTTCATTGAGCAGGATTTTGCCGATGTGCTGGTGGAGCTCAATGCCGCCGGTTATCCACTGCGTGCCGAGTGGTTTGCCGCGCATCTGGAGTTCCGTTTTCCCCGCATCGGCGATTACGCGGTCAAGGGCATCGAGCTGGAGTTGCGCCAGGCCCTGGAGCCCTGGCATGTGCTGGGCGAAGAGGGCAGTGGCGGGGGGAATGTGCGTTATGTCGATTCCTCGCTGGAGCGCCTGCAGGTCAAGGTCACCGGTATGAGTGCCGAGCGCTATCGGCTGACCTGCAACGGCGTTGCTGTGCCGCTGCAGGCCACCGGGCGGGTCGGAGAATGTGTCGCCGCTGTGCGCTACCGCGCCTGGCAACCGGCCAACTGCCTGCAGCCGACCATCCCCGTGCACGCGCCGTTGGTGTTCGACCTGCTGGACACCTGGATGGGGCGTTCGCTGGGCGGCTGCCAGTATCACGTGGCGCACCCTGGAGGGCGCAACTACGAGACCCAGCCGGTCAATGCCAACGAAGCGCAGAGTCGTCGTCAGGCGCGCTTCTTCAGGGTTGGACATAGCCCAGGCAACCTTCCGGTGCCAGCGATTGAAGTCGATGCAGAACTGCCCTTTACCCTGGATTTGCGCCGACACTGAGCGCTACTCTGAAATGACTCGCGGCCTTTGAGCACTGCCATGCCTGATCTGTTCGATGCCTACCCGCTGCAGTCGGGGACTTACCACGAAATGTTCGAGGCCCAAGGCCAGGTTCGCGAACACTGGCAGGGCGTGTGTAACTACTTGCAGCGCAGCGGGCCGGGGCAACTGGCTCAGCGTCAGGCCTCTTTGACCCGGCAGTTGCAGGAAAATGGCGTTACCTACAATGTGTACGCCGACCCCAAAGGCGCAGATCGTCCCTGGGAGCTCGACCTGTTGCCGCACCTGCTGCCTGCCGCGCAATGGCAACAGCTGGCCAGTGGCGTTGCCCAGCGGGCACGACTGCTCAATGCCGTGCTGGCCGACATCTACGGGCCGCAACAGCTGATCCGCGAAGGCTTGCTGCCCGCCGAACTGGTGTACGGGCACAACAACTTCCTGTGGCCCTGCCAGGGCATTTGCCCACCCGATGGCACCTTCCTGCACGTGTATGCGGTTGACCTGGCGCGCTCGCCTGACGGGCGCTGGTGGGTCACTGCCGACCGCACCCAGGCGCCCTCCGGTGCCGGGTACGCCCTGGAAAACCGCACTATCGTTTCCCGCGCCTTGCCTGAGCTGTACCGGGACCTGAAAGTGCAGCACCTGGCCGGGTTTTTCCACACCTTGCAGCAGACCCTGGTGCGCCTGGCCCCCAGTGAGCAAGAACCGCCGCTGGTGGTGTTGCTGACCCCGGGGCGTTTCAATGAAAGCTATTTCGAGCACTTGTACCTGGCGCGGCAACTGGGCTATCCACTGGTCGAGGGCGGCGACCTGACCGTGCGCGATGCCACGGTGTACCTCAAAACCCTCAGCGGCTTGCGCCGGGTCCATGCAATCATGCGCCGCTTGGACGATGACTTCTGCGATCCGCTGGAACTGCGCACGGATTCGGCACTGGGCGTACCGGGGTTGCTGGATGCCGTGCGCCGCGGCCGGGTGCTGGTGGCCAACGCCTTGGGCAGTGGCGTGCTGGAATCCCCCGGGCTGCTGGGCTTTTTGCCGGCAATCAACCAGCGTTTGTTTGGCCAGGCGTTGAGTTTGCCGTCGATAGCCACCTGGTGGTGCGGTGAACCGCCGGTGATGGCCAAGGCGCTTGAGCGCTTGCCGCAGTTGCTGGTCAAGCCAGCGTTTCCTTCACAGAGCTTTACCCCGGTGTTTGGCCGCGACCTTGATGCGCGCCAGCGTCAGGCGCTTGCCGAGCGGATACAAGCGCGTCCCTATGCCTATGTGGCTCAGGAGCTGGCGCAGTTGTCGCAGGCGCCGGTATGGCAGCAGGATCAGGGTCAGGTGCATGCGCGGGCGATTGGCATGCGTGTGTATGCGGTGGCTTCGGCAGAGGGGTATCGGGTGTTGCCCGGCGGCCTGACCCGGGTGGCGGCGCTGGCCGATGCCGACGTGGTGTCGATGCAACGCGGCGGTGCCAGCAAAGACACCTGGGTGCTGGGCGAAGCGGCGCCCGTCGGTGAGCAGTGGCGGGCCCAGCGCACGTTGGGCGTCGCCGACCTGGTGCGCAAAGACCCGTACCTGCCCTCACGGGTAGTCGAAAACCTGTTCTGGTTCGGGCGCTATTGCGAGCGTTGTGATGCCAGTGCCCGCTTACTGCGGATTATCCTCACCCGTTATCTGGACGGCGATGACCCCTTGGCCCTGCAGGCGGCAGTAACCTTGGCCGATGAGCTGTCGCTGATGCCCGAGGAGGGCAGCTTGCCTGAGCGCTTGCGCACCGCCCTGGCCGACAGCGACTGGGCCTTCAGCCTCAGCGCCAATCTGCAGCGCCTGCAGTGGGCCGCGTCGCAAGTGCGCGGCAAGCTGTCGCGAGAGAACTGGCAGGCGTTGGTGGAATTGCAGCGCGAAACCCAGAGTCTTGATGATCAGGCGGCAGACTTCGGTGAGCAGGTCGATTTTCTCAATCGTCTGGTGATGTCCATGGCGGCATTGTCGGGCTTTGCCCTGGACGACATGACCCGCGATGAGGGCTGGCGCTTTCTGATGATCGGCCGCCGGATCGAGCGCTTGCAGTCGCTGTGCAGCAGCCTGGCCGCCTTTCTGCGCGGGCCTGCGGTGCTTGATCAAGCGGGGCTTGAGTGGTTGCTGGAACTGGGCAACAGCAGCATCACCTACCGTTCGCGTTACCTGGCAGTCGCCCAGCTGATTCCAGTGCTCGACCTGCTCCTGCTTGATGAGCAGAACCCCCATGCCGTGCTGTTTCAGCTCAACCTGTTGGTACGCGCCTATCGCCGCTTGTGTGACGAGTTCGCCAGCCAGCCCGACCCAGGCCTGGCGTTGCTGGCCGAACAGCTCAAGCATTTCGATTTGCATAGCCTGGAGGGATCGCTGTTCGGCACGGACAGCGTCCACGCGGTGCTTGCCGGGCTGGCGGACCTGCTGCACGGCATTGCCCTGGCCAGCGGGGAAATCTCCGAGCGCCTGGCCTTGCGCCACTTTGCCCATGTCGATGATGTCAGCCAGCAAACGGTGTCGGTGTGATGAACAGCGCGCATTATCAAGTGATTCACGACACCCATTACCGCTATGACAGCCCGGTGTCGCTGGCCCAGCAACTGGCACACCTGTGGCCCAGGCCGTGCGCCTGGCAGCGCTGCACGGCGCAGGTGCTGCAGGTCAGCCCGACCCCGACGCAGCGGCGTGATGAGTGGGACGTGTTCGGTAACCCGCTCACGCGTCTGGCTTTCGAACGTCAGCACGAGCAGCTACGGGTAGTGGCACGTCTGCAGGTCGAGGTATTGCCTCGCTGCGAGCTGCAGTTCAGCGCCTCACCGGCCTGGGAGCAGGTGCGCGATGCCCTGACCTACGCCAGCCAGCCGCTGTCGGGTGAGCACCTGGAAGCGTGCCGCTATCGCTTTGAATCACCCTATGTACGCCTCAAACAACGTTTCGTGGCCTTCAGCGAGTCGTGCTTCGGTGCGGGGCAGCCGTTGCTGGCGGGCGCGCAGGCGCTGATGGAAAAAATCTTCAGCGAATTCACCTTCGATGCCGAGGCCACCCAAGTGGCCACGCCATTGGTGGAGGTGCTTGAGCGCCGTCGTGGTGTCTGCCAGGACTTCGCGCACTTGATGCTTGCCTGCTTGCGTTCGCGTGGGCTGGCGGCGCGCTATGTCAGTGGTTATTTGCTGACTCGCCCACCGCCGGGGCAGCCACGGCTGATCGGGGCGGATGCCTCGCATGCCTGGGTGTCGGTGTATTGCCCGGTGCAGGGGTGGGTCGATTTTGATCCCACCAATAATCTGCGCCCTGCGCTGGAGCACATCACCCTGGCCTGGGGCCGGGACTTTTCCGATGTGTCACCGTTGCGCGGGGTGATCCTCGGTGGCGGCAGTCATGACCCGCAGGTGCAGGTCACGGTGATGCCGCTGGAGGATGGGCAGCCTTAGTCAGGTTTCTTGTCGACCCACTTGGGGGCGATGGGGGCTTGATAGCTGTCCATGGCGTCGAGCAACTGAGAGGGGCTGTCGGCCAGTTTCAGCATGGCGCGGTGCTGAGGGCGTACGAAGCCTTCTTCGACCACATGGTCGAGGAAACTGCCCAGCTTGCTGTAGAAGCCGTTGACGTCGAGCAGGCCCAGCGGTTTGGCGTGGTAGCCCAGTTGGCCCCAGGTCCACACTTCGAACAGCTCTTCGAGGGTGCCCAGGCCGCCCGGCAGGGCAACGAACGCATCGCTCAGCTCGGCCATACGCGCCTTGCGCGCGTGCATGCCGTCAACGATTTCCAGGCGGGTCAGGCCGTTGTGGCCGACTTCAGCATCTTTCAGCGCCTGGGGAATGATGCCGATGACTTCGCCACCGGCGGCCATCGCCGCATCGGCAACGATACCCATCAACCCCACGGCACCACCGCCATACACCAAGGTCAGGCCGCGTTGAGCGATGGCCTGGCCGAGGGCGATGGCCGCCTCGCGGTAAGCTGGGCTGACGCCGCTGCTGGCGCCACAGAACACACAAACGGAACGTACAGACATTGCTTCTCTCCAGTTACAAGCCGACACAGAGTAAAGCGCATGCCTGAGGCTTCCAAGGCCGGATTCATTCGGCAGAGGACAGCTCGCACGCGACCCCGCTTGCACCGCAGGCATAGCTGGCGAGTAGACTGTGCAACAAGCGACTAAAGGACATGTTGATTGCTCCTGAATGAGAGGTTGTCTCATCGTCCCTTAATGGCGCATGATGTGCTCTTTGATTGGCTGTATACAATCCATAGAACAATTCTACTGACTGGCCCTTGGCCAGCCCCTTGATCCATATCAGGGCTGGGCTGAAGGGTTTCAGGCAGTCTGCAAACTGATCAAAACCCTGCCAAGGAGATTCACGATGTTTGCCAAAGTTGTTGCCGTATCCTTGCTGACCCTCGCCAGCGCTCAGGTTTTCGCCGCAGAGTGCAAGGTCACGGTCGACTCTACCGACCAGATGTCTTTCAACACCAAGGACATCGCGATCGACAAGAGCTGCAAGCAATTCACCGTCGAACTGACCCACTCCGGCAACCTGCCGAAGAACGTCATGGGCCACAACCTGGTGATCAGCAAAACGGCTGACATGCAGCCTATCGCGACCGACGGTCTGAGCGCCGGTATCGACAAGCAGTATCTGAAGGACGGCGATGCTCGTGTGATTGCCCACACCAAAGTGATCGGCGCTGGCGAGAAAGATGAGGTGACTTTCGACGTGTCCAAGCTGGCTGCAGGCGAGAGCTACGGCTTCTTCTGTTCGTTCCCAGGCCACATCTCGATGATGAAAGGCACCATTACTCTGAAGTAATTCGGGGCCTTTTGATCGCGGGGCAAGCCCGCTCCTACAGGTTTGTAGGAGCGGGCTTGCCCCGCGATGCATTTCACGGCGCGAACGGCATCTCGCGCTTGTGCCGGGTCTTCTCGTAAGTCCCCCGGATAATCGCAAACGCCTCTTCGCTCACCGGTTCACCGTGCAGAAAGGCATCGATCTGCGCATAGGTCACGCCGTGCGACGCTTCATCCGGCTTGCCCGGTGCCAGGTCTTCGAGGTCGGCAGTAGGCACTTTCTCCACCAGTGATTCCGGCGCGCCAAAGCTGCGTGCAATCGCCCGCACCTGGTTTTTCACCAGCCCGCTCAACGGCGCCAGGTCGCAGGAGCCGTCACCGAACTTGGTAAAGAAGCCCATCACCGCTTCAGCGGCATGGTCGGTACCAATCACCAGCCCGCCACGGGCACCGGCAATGGTGTACTGCGCCACCATGCGCATCCGCGCCTTGGTGTTACCCACGACGAAATCGACCATTTCCGGCTTGCCGTTCTCCAGCGCCTGCACCTCTTTGGCCAGCGCCTGTACCGCTGGCGCGATGTTCACGGTGTGTATCTCGTCCGCCTTGATGACGTCCAGGCAAGCCTGGGCGTCGTGCTCATCTTGCTGGACGTGATACGGCAGGCGCACCGCAATGAAACGGTAGGCCGCGTCGCCGGTCTCGCTGCGCAGCTCGTTGATCGCCCGTTGGGCCAACAACGCAGCGGTCAACGAATCAACGCCGCCACTGATCCCCAGTACCAGGGTTTTCAGCCGGGCGTTGTTCAGGCACTGCTTGATGAACGCCACACGCCGGGTTACTTCGGCATCGAGCGCGGCGCGGTCGGCAAACGGCGGCTGAACCTTGAGCGCTTGCGCAATCTCTTGCTGAACGGCTTGCATGAATTACTCCTTGGGCACTTTGAATACGTGGCGCAGGTAGGCGACGAAATTTTCGTCGCGACATTGAGTTTTGGCGGCCTCGTCGGAAATCTTGGCGACAGGCTGGCCGTTGCAGTCGGTCATTTTAAGCACGATGTTCATTGGCGCCACCCCGGGAATGTCACAGGTCAGGTTGGTGCCAATGCCGAAGCTGACGTTGATCCGGCCACGCAGGGCGCGGAAGATCTCCAGTGACTTGGTCAGGTTCAGGCCATCGGAGAACACCAGGGTCTTGGTCATCGGGTCGATTCCCAGCTTGCGGTAGTGGTCGATGGCTTTTTCCGCCCAGCGCACCGGGTCACCCGAGTCATGGCGCAGGCCATCGAACAGCTTGGCGAAGAACAGGTCGAAATCGCCGAGGAAGGCATCCATGGTGATGCAATCGGTCAAGGCGATGCCGAGCAAGCCGCGGTACTCGCGTACCCAGCAGTCGAGGGCGGCGATCTGGCTGTCGATCAACCGCGGGCCCAGTTGTTGGTGGGCCATGATCCATTCATGGGCCATGGTGCCCAAGGGTTTGATATCCAGCTTTCGTGCCAGGTGCACGTTACTGGTGCCGACAAAACGTGCAGGGAAGTCTTCCTTGAGCACTCGCACCACTTCTTCCTGAACCTTGTAGGAGAAGCGTCGGCGGGTACCGAAGTCGGCCACCTGCAGCTCGGCCAATTCGTCACCGCTGGCGTGCGCCTTGAGCCAGTCGAACTTGCGGTACAGCTGGTCGCGAGCATCGCTGAGTTTGACCTGCGGGTAGCGCTGGCGGTTACGCACTTCGCTGATGATCGCCAATAGTGGCACTTCAAACAGGATCACATGCAGCCAGGGGCCGCGCAGGCGCAGGAACAGCTGACCGTTCTCGATGCCCAGTTGCAAGTAACGAAGATTGAAGCGGAACAGGCCGAGAAAACGCAGGAAGTCCGGCTTTATGAAGGTGATCTGCTCAAGAAAGTTGAGTTGGCCGTTGGCCAGGTTCAGTTCACATAACAGATCGATCTGTTCACGAATCTGCTCCAGATAGGGGCGCAGGTCTTCGCCATTACGGCAACGAAACTCCCATTCCACCTCAACGTTGGGGTAGTTGTGCAGGACGGCCTGCATCATGCTCAGTTTGTAGAAATCCGTGTCGAGCAGGTTTTGCACGATGCGATCGGCGAAGGCGCTCTCGCTCATAAGGGGCTCCGATAGGGGCGCGCGCCATCACCAGCCAGCGACGACACACAGACCTCGCCATTGTGCCAGCCTTTTTCCACAGGTGGGGCAGGCACGCCTCGGGTACATCGGTAGCAGCTCAAGGTAGCAGCACTTTCGCCAGTCAGCGGCTAGCCTGTAATGGTGCCCGCTGTAGCAGTCGCGCACCACGGATGTGCAGTTCGGTTACGCATCCTGTTACAGGCTAGTTGCACGTAAACACTTGCCGGGGTTGCAATGATGGCACTGAGCGGTTGCTCTTTTGTTTGGAAAGCGGTGGCGCTTGCCGTATGGCAGACGGTTGCACAGCCAATAAAAAAAGGACACGGCTTGGGCTCCGACAAGTTCTTCATGAGTTTTTCCAGAATAAAAATCCAATGGCACGGCCCTTGCTCAGAGCAATTGCTGAAAGTTGTAGTGCCAACCAAAAAAACTCCAAGGAGCACCACCTCATGTCGCAGACGTTTTACAAGAAAGGCTTTCTGGCCCTCGCCGTAGCTACGGCACTGGGTGTTTCTTCGTATGTTCAGGCCGACGTCAAGATCGGTGTAGCGGGCCCGATGACCGGTGCCAACGCAGCGTTTGGCGAGCAATACATGAAAGGTGCCCAGGCAGCGGCTGATGCCGTCAACGCCGCGGGTGGGGTCAACGGCGAGAAGATTGTCCTGGTCAAGGGCGATGATGCCTGTGAGCCGAAGCAGGCTGTGGCCGTGGCCAACCGTCTGGTCGATCAGGACAAGGTCATTGGTGTAGTCGGGCACTTCTGCTCGTCCAACACCATTCCGGCCTCCGAGGTGTATGACGAAGCTGGGGTGATCGCGATTACCCCGGGCTCGACCAACCCTCAGGTTACCGAGCGCGGCCTGAGCGCCATGTTCCGTATGTGCGGGCGTGACGACCAGCAGGGCATCGTGGCCGGCGATTACATCGTCGATGTGCTCAAAGGCAAGAAGGTCGTGGTGCTGCACGACAAGGACACCTACGGTCAGGGCCTGGCCGATGCCACCAAAGCCCAGCTGGCCAAGCGTGGGGTGACGCCGGTGCTGTATGAAGGCCTGACTCGTGGCGAGAAAGACTTCAGCGCCGTGGTCACCAAAATCCGCGCCGCCGGTGCCGACGTGGTGTACTTCGGTGGCCTGCACCCGGAAGCCGGTCCGCTGGTTCGGCAGATGCGTGAGCAAGGTCTGAAAGACGTCAAGTTCATGTCCGATGACGGCATCGTCACCGATGAACTGGTGACCACCGCCGGTGGCGCGCAGTACGTCGATGGCGTGTACATGACCTTCGGCGCCGACCCGCGCCTGCTGCCAGAAAGCAAGGCGGTGGTAGACGCGTTCCGCAAAGGTGGCACCGAGCCTGAAGGCTACACCCTGTACGCCTATGCCTCGGTCCAGGCGCTGGCCGCCGCCTTCAACGGTTCTAAGTCGAACAAGGGCGAAGACGCTGCCAAGTGGCTCAAGGCCAATCCGGTGAGCACCGTGATGGGCGAGAAGAAGTGGGACAGCAAAGGCGACCTGACCGTCTCCGACTACGTGGTCTACCAGTGGGACAAGGACGGCAAGTACCACCAACTGGAAAAACAAAAATAACAACGGTATTCGACCCGGGCCTGTGCCCGGGTCGCTACCCGGTTTTGCGCCGTACCTGTCTTTTCTCGTAGATCTGCACAATCCCTGCGCTGCGAGAGCCGCTTCATCCGGGGCTCACCGTAGTCGGCGCTTGTGCAATCTCAAATACGTGAGATTGCGTTATGGATGGTATTTTTCTGCAGCAACTGATCAATGGACTGACCCTGGGGTCTGTCTATGGTCTGATCGCCATCGGCTACACAATGGTCTATGGCATTATCGGCATGATCAACTTCGCGCACGGCGAGGTGTATATGATCTCCGCTTACCTGGCGGCGATCAGTCTGGCATTGCTGGCGTACTTCGGTATCGAATCCTTCCCGCTGCTGATGCTCGGGACGCTGATCTTCACCATTGTGGTTACCGGCGTGTATGGCTGGACCATCGAACGCATCGCCTACAAACCCCTGCGTAACTCCACGCGCCTGGCACCATTGATCAGTGCCATCGGCATTTCGCTGATCCTGCAGAACTACGCGCAGATCAGCCAGGGTGCACGGCAACAAGGCGTACCGACTCTGCTCGAAGGCGCCTGGCGCCTGGAAGTGGGTACCGGGTTCGTCCAGCTGACCTACACCAAGATCTTTATCCTGGTTGCCGCGTTCGTCGGTATGGCCGCGCTGACCTACATCATCAAGTTCACCAAGTTGGGGCGCATGTGCCGCGCGACCCAACAAGATCGCAAGATGGCTTCGATCCTCGGCATCAACACCGACCGGGTGATCTCCTACGTGTTCGTCATCGGTGCCGTGATGGCCGCGCTGGCCGGTGTACTGATCACCATGAACTACGGCACCTTCGACTTCTATGCCGGCTTCATCATCGGCATCAAGGCCTTCACCGCAGCGGTACTGGGCGGCATCGGCTCGTTACCGGGCGCCATGCTCGGCGGGATCATCCTCGGCATCTCCGAGTCGCTGTTCTCCGGGCTGATCAACTCTGACTACAAAGACGTGTTCAGTTTCTCCCTGCTGGTGCTGATTCTGATCTTCCGTCCCCAAGGCCTGCTGGGTCGCCCACTCGTGGCGAAGGTGTAAGTATGTCTGCTGCCAAATCCGCTTCATTCGATCTCAAGCGCAGCCTGATCGACGCGATTCTCGCTGGGCTGATTTCCCTGATTGTCTTCGGGCCCATCGTCGGCGTGGTGCTCGACGGCTACAGCTTCAACATGGAACCGACCCGCGTTGCCTGGTTGGTTGCCGGGGTGATGGTCGGGCGCTTTGTGCTCAGCCTGTTCCTGCAGACCCCCAAGGGCCAGTCGATCCTGCAGAGTTTTGAGGGCGGTGGCTCCGGCGTGCATGTGTTGGCACCGGACTACAAATCGCGGCTGCGCTGGATC
Source organism: Pseudomonas sp. NUPR-002 (assembly GCF_056322725.1). Lineage (NCBI taxonomy): Bacteria > Pseudomonadati > Pseudomonadota > Gammaproteobacteria > Pseudomonadales > Pseudomonadaceae > Pseudomonas > Pseudomonas sp. NUPR-002. The sequence continues at coordinate 5,677,957 of NZ_CM150476.1, read as the reverse complement.
ATCCCGGCGCTGATCGTGATCGCCATTGTCTTTCCATTCTTTGCCAACAAGTACCTGCTGACCGTGGTGATCCTCGGTCTGATTTATGTGCTGCTGGGGCTGGGCCTGAACATCGTGGTCGGGCTGGCCGGTTTGCTCGACCTTGGCTACGTGGCGTTCTATGCCATTGGTGCCTACGGGTTGGCGCTGGGCTATCAGTACCTGGGCCTGGGCTTCTGGACGGTGTTGCCATTGGCGGCCATTGCTGCCGCCTTGGCCGGGTGCATATTGGGCTTTCCGGTGTTGCGCATGCACGGCGACTACCTGGCCATCGTGACCCTGGGCTTTGGTGAAATCATTCGCCTGGTGCTCAACAACTGGCTGTCGTTTACCGGTGGGCCCAACGGCATGCCGGTGCCGTCGCCAACCTTCTTTGGCCTGGAATTCGGGCGTCGGGCCAAGGATGGCGGGATACCGTTTCACGAGTTCTTTGGCGTTGACTACAACCCCAACCTGAAATTCCTGTTCATCTACATCGTGCTGTTCCTGGTGGTGCTGGCGGTGCTGTACATCAAGCACCGGCTGACCCGCATGCCGGTAGGGCGCGCCTGGGAAGCGCTGCGTGAAGACGAAATCGCCTGCCGCTCGATGGGCCTGAACCATGTGCTGGTCAAGCTCTCGGCCTTCACCATCGGTGCGTCCACCGCCGGTCTGGCCGGGGTGTTCTTTGCCAGCTACCAGGGCTTTGTGAACCCGTCGTCGTTCACCTTCTTCGAGTCGGCGCTGATCCTCGCCATTGTGGTGCTGGGCGGCATGGGCTCGACGGTCGGTGTGGTGATCGCCGCGTTCGTACTGACCGTGGCCCCAGAGCTGCTGCGCAGCTTCTCTGAGTACCGGGTACTGCTGTTCGGCGTGCTCATGGTGTTGATGATGATCTGGCGACCGCGCGGTTTGATTCGTATCAGCCGTACCGGTGTGGTGCCACGTAAAGGAGTAGCGCCATGAGCGATGACGTGATTCTCTCGGTCGACAACCTGATGATGCATTTTGGCGGGATCAAAGCGCTCAGCGACGTCAGCCTCAAGGTTAAACGCAACGCCATCTTTGCCCTGATCGGCCCCAACGGCGCTGGCAAAACCACGGTGTTCAACTGCCTCACCGGCTTCTACAAAGCCAGTGGCGGCAAGATCGAACTGAACATGCGCGGCACTCGTACCAACGTCATTCAGTTGCTTGGCGAGCGCTTCCAGTTGGGTGACTTCGTTTCGCCCAAACGTTTTATCAACCGCCTGCACTACAAGATGTTCGGCGGTACCCACCTGGTCAACCGCGCAGGGTTGGCGCGCACCTTCCAGAACATTCGTCTGTTCAAGGAAATGTCGGTGGTGGAAAACCTGCTGGTGGCCCAGCACATGTGGGTAAACCGCAACCTGCTGGCCGGTGTATTGAACACCAAGGCCTACCGCAAAGCGGAAAGCGATGCTCTCGATCACGCGTTCTACTGGCTGGAAGTGGTCGACCTGGTCGATTGCGCCAACCGCCTGGCCGGTGAGTTGTCTTACGGCCAGCAACGTCGCCTGGAAATTGCCCGGGCCATGTGTACGCGGCCGCAGATCATCTGCCTGGACGAACCGGCCGCTGGCCTCAACCCGCAGGAAACCGAAGCGCTGAGCAAGATGATTCGGGTGCTGCGTGATGAGCATGATTTGACCGTGGTACTGATTGAGCATGACATGGGCATGGTCATGAGCATTTCCGACCATATCGTGGTGCTTGACCACGGCAACGTGATCGCTGAAGGCGCACCGCAAGACATTCGTCACAACCCGACGGTGATTGCGGCTTATCTGGGCGCCGATGAAGAGGAACTGGTATGAGTACAGCGATCCTCGAAATGAAAGAGATCGACGTGTTCTACGGGCCGATCCAGGCCCTGAAGAAAGTCTCGTTGCACATCGATGAAGGTGAAACGGTGAGCCTGATCGGCTCCAACGGTGCGGGCAAATCGACGCTGCTGATGTCGATCTTCGGCCAGCCGCGAGCGGCTGCGGGGCAGATCGTCTACCGAGGCACCGACATTACCCACAAGTCTTCCCACTACATCGCCTCCAACGGTATCGCCCAGTCGCCGGAAGGGCGCCGGGTGTTCCCGGACATGTCGGTGGAAGAGAACCTGATGATGGGCACCATCCCCATTGGTGACAAGTTTGCCAGCGAAGACATGCAGCGTATGTTCGAACTGTTCCCGCGTCTCAAGGAGCGGCGTAATCAGCGGGCCATGACCATGTCCGGTGGCGAGCAGCAAATGCTCGCCATCGCCCGCGCCTTGATGAGCCGGCCCAAGTTGCTGCTGCTGGATGAGCCGTCGTTGGGGTTGGCGCCGATCGTGGTCAAACAGATCTTCGCCACCTTGCGTGAGTTGGCACAGAGCGGGATGACCATCTTCCTGGTGGAGCAGAACGCCAACCATGCGCTGAAACTGTCGGACCGTGCCTATGTCATGGTCAACGGCCAGATCCGTCTGAGCGGCACCGGGCAAGAGCTGCTGGTCAACGAGGATGTGCGCAACGCCTACCTCGGCGGCCACTGATACAACCTAGGTAGGAGCGGGCTTGCCCCGCGATGGCGGTGTGTCAGTTAAATCGCTATCGCGGGGCAAGCCCGCTCCCACCAGGGTTATCCACCCGTTTGTGGAAAACCTTACGAGCACTTCCTCTCAAGCGCGACACAAAGTCGCTGCAAACGAATGTTTTCCCATGCTTTTCAGTTGTCCACCATTGGTGTGGAAGCGGCTGTGGGTAACTTGGTGGCACCTTGCTGAAAGCCTTGAATTACAAGGCCTTGAGCTTTGTGGTTGTTTTTTGATCAAGTATTCAACAAAGATTTTCGGCGGCCATTGTCAAGTGTTTTGTACGCGGTGCAACTACGGCTCTGATTCACTGAATGGCCTGTGGATAACTCTGTGGGCAAGCATTGGAAAGAACGCTGCAGGCAGCGTTTTCACAGGCGTTGGGCCATCATCGGAAATGCTTTAATGCGGGTGCACTAAGGCAAGAGGGCTGATAGTCAAGGAAAATACTTGCTGGCGCCGCTGAAAAGCCCGATTGCACAGGGCTGAAGTTGCCCCCAGAGTTTGTGCAAGAGCCTGTGGATAAGGTGAGCAAAGCTTGCTCCAGCCCTTACAGATCAAGGCTTTGCCACTATTGAGCGTTTTTTGTACAGCATCTGCCTGCTTGCTGACGCGGTTGGCGGCGGGCATTCTGCTGATCCGTAATATCGACCTTGCAAGGAGTACCCGATGACTTCCACCGTATTTATCACTGGGGCCACCTCTGGTTTCGGCGAAGCCTGTGCCCGTCGATTCGCCGAGGCAGGTTGGTCGTTGGTGCTGACCGGTCGCCGTCAGGAGCGCCTGGATGCGCTATGTGAAGAGCTGTCGAAAAAAACCGAAGTGCACGGCCTGGTGCTCGACGTACGTGACCGCAAGGCCATGGAAGCGGCGATTGCCAACCTGCCGCCATCGTTTGCCAAGCTGCGCGGGCTGATCAACAACGCCGGCCTGGCCCTGGGTGCGGACCCTGCGCCGAAGTGCGACCTGGACGATTGGGAAACCATGGTCGACACCAACATCAAAGGCCTGATGTTCAGCACCCGTCTGCTGTTGCCGCGGCTGATCGCCCATGGCCGTGGCGCGACCATTCTTAACGTCGGCTCGGTGGCGGGTAACTACCCGTATCCGGGCAGCCATGTGTACGGCGGCACCAAGGCGTTTGTCGGGCAGTTTTCCTTGAGCTTGCGCTGCGACTTGCAGGGCACCGGCGTACGCGTCAGCAACATCGAGCCAGGGCTGTGTGAAAGCGAGTTCTCGCTGGTGCGCTTTGGCGGTGATCAGGCGCGCTACGACGCGACCTATGCCGGTGCCGAGGCGATCCAGCCGCAGGACATTGCCGAGACCATCTTCTGGATCATGAACCAGCCGGCGCACATCAACATCAACAGCCTGGAGTTGATGCCAGTGAGCCAGGCGTGGGCCGGTTTCTCGATCGACCGCTCCAGCAAGGCCTGACGCCCCCCCTCCGGTAGGAGCGGGCTTGCCCCGCGATAGCGATCTGCCTGACACACCGCGATCGCGGGGCAAGCCCGCTCCTACAGAGTGCTAGCATCTGTTCAAGGAAGTTGCCCACCCAGGCCTTGAAGGCAGGTAGCCAGGTGGTACGGGGTGGTCGACGGCATATCGCTGCGGCTCACCGCGCCACTGGCGTCACGGCACTCGTGCCAGCCACCGGCATGCAGGAACTGCTGCTGCAGCGCCTGGAGCTGGGCGAGGACCTTGCTGGCGCTGTTCGGGCGCAAGGTCAGGGCGCGCAAGTACTCGGCCTGAGCCCAGATGCGCTGGGTGGCATCGCGGACCCGGCCGTCTGGGCTGAGCATGGCCAACACCGCTGTGTTTTTCACACCGCAGTGCTCGGCGTAAACGAATGCGCGATCAAGCGACGCGTGCAGTTCGCTACCGCGTAGCAGCGTTGAAGACTCAAGCAGGTAGAACCATTCGAACTGGTGACCCGGTTCAAACCAGTTATCCACAGACCCGCGCGGCTTTTCCAGCATCACCCCATGCTCAGGGTCGATGAAGTGTTGTTGCATGGCCTCGGCCAGCCCCAGCAGGTCACTTTGCACCTGCTCGTCGTCGCGCACCGCCAAGGTTGCCAGGAATGCTTCGGCCAGGTGCATCAACGGGTTCTGCAACGGGCCGCTGCCCAGGTCTGACCAGTCTTCAGCCAGACTGGCTTCATACAAACCGTCGTCGCGGGCGAATTGTTCGGCCACCACGCTCAGTGCGGCGTTGAGGGTGGACTCGACCAGTTGCTCGCGCACCTGCCCCCAGTAATGGGCGCAGGCAAAAATGATGAAGGCGTGGGTGTAGAGATCTTTGCGCCGGTCCAGCGGTTTGCCCTGGGCATCGATGCTGTAGAACCAGCCTCCATGTTCGGCATCGTGGAAATGCCGTTGCAGCGAGCGAAACAGTGCCGCTGCGTGCTCACGGGCGCCAGGTTGTTCGATGCGGCTGCTGAACAGGTACAGCTGGCGGGCGCAGGCCATGGCCCGGTAGCGCTGTGCAGGCAGTGGTTGCTGCTGCGCATCGAGCGCTTCGAATGGCAGGGCCATCTGCGCGTTCCAGCCCGGGCCTTGCCAGAGCGGCACAATGCGCTGGGTAAAGTGCGTCTGCACCTGTTCGAGCAGGGCAGGCAGTTCAGGCTGGGCGTTATGAAGGTCGGGCATGGAGAAGATTCATCGCGATCAATGCGTTTGCGCGCATGGTAGCAGGAATCCCGCGGGCGGCGGCGGCCAGGCTCAACTCGGGGTGCTGAGCCCTTGCCAGTGTTTGGCGCCGACGAAGATGAAACGCAGTTGTTGGGTGATCTTGTCCTGAGGGCTCAGTGCTTGCTCAACGTCACCGCCAGGTTCGTCGATCAGTTCCGGCAGGGTGGCGAACACGGTTTTTACCACCAGATCCGCGATCACCGACAGTGCAGCATTATCCAGATGCTGCCAGCGCGGCATCATCGAAAGGTCGGTGGCCAGGTCAGAGCTGATGCCCTGGCGCAGTGTGGCAATCGCCTGACGCACGGGCTGTGAGCCGCCGTACTGTTCACGTGCCAGAAACAGGAACTGCGGGCGATTGGCCGTGACCACATCGAGGAAGATGCGCACCGACGCGTCGGTGATGCCACCGAGTTCGAACTCGTTCTGGCGCACTAGACGAATGGTCTGGCGGAAGGTTTCGCCTACTTCATTGACCAGGGCCAGGCCGAGCTGGTCCATGTCGGTAAAGTGGCGGTAGAAACCGGTGGGGACGATGCCAGCACATTTGCTGACTTCGCGCAGGCTGATACTGCCGAAACCTCGGCCACTTTCCATCAGGTGGCGGGCGGCATCCAGTAAGGCTTGGCGTGTCTGTTGCTTTTGTTCGGCGCGCGGCAGCATGGCGAGTGTCAGTTGGCAGTGAAACAGCCCTGCACTCTAATAGCCTGCGCCGGGAAAACAAAGCCCGGTCAATTGACCGGGCTTGGAGGGGAACCGTTGCAAGGTTGGGATCTCTTATTGTCTGGCATAGGCTTCAGCTCACACGTTGGTTCTTTTCGATCAGACGGTCAGAACCACCTTCGGCAACCTGATAGCGTTCTTTCAGACGATCAGAACCACCTTCGGCTACACGATTGTTGCGTTCCAGCAGACGATCCGAGCCACCTTCGGCTACACGGTTGTTGCGTTCCAGCAGACGATCCGAGCCACCTTCGGCTACGCGATTGTTGCGTTCCAGCAGACGATCCGAACCACCTTCGGCAACGCGATTGGTGCGTTCCAGCAAGCGATCCGAGCCGCCTTCGGCCAGGGTGTTCAGCGGCTGCGAGACCACCACCGAGCTGGAGCGGGATTCGGCGGTCAGGCTTTGTTCGCTGGCTGGGATGGCGAAGGCATTGGCGGCCAGGATGGACAGGGACAAGCTCAGCAGTAATTGGCGTTTCATTGTTCGGTGCTCCTTGGTGGGGCTGGAAAGTGAGTACGGAGCCAATGCTACGCTTGGGGGCGAGAGTTAGAAGTTCATAAAGATAATGGTAACAATCAACGGAATTGATGCTCTGCGGCGCAGGCTCTAGCTCAGTGCTTACAGCCGATTTGAAGAGCCGTTTGCGGGCAGCGCGCGCGTTTGATCAATGTGGGTATCGATGGGAAACCAAGAAAAAATCGGCAATTTCCATGATCAATTAAACCCCTGCGGGTTTCGTCAGTCCGATGGTTAAGTGCCATCAAAACGTCCACTGATGCAGCGTGGTCGTCAGGAGATTTATGCAATGACGCGTCCCACCAGAATCCTCACCTGGACCCTCGCCAGCCTGCTGCTGGTGCTCACCGTGCTGGTAATCGTCATTGCGACGTTTGACTGGAACCGGATCAAGCCGACCCTCAATGCCAAAGTCTCCGAAGCGTTGCACCGGCCTTTCGCCATCAATGGCAACCTCGCCGTGCACTGGCAGCGTGAACCCGAACAGGGCGGTTGGCGTGCCTGGGTGCCATGGCCGCGCTTCATCGCCGAAGACCTGACCCTGGGCAACCCGGACTGGCTCAAGGAGCCACAGATGGTCGGCCTCAAGCGGGTGGAGTTTCGCTTGTCACCGTTGCCGTTGTTGTTCCAGCAGATCGTGATTCCGCGCATTGACCTCAACCAGCCCACCGCCAGCCTCAAGCGCCTGGCCGATGGCCGCGCCAACTGGACCTTCGATTTCGGCGCCAAAGACCCGCAGGCCGAGCCCTCGGCCTGGGTGCTGGACATCGGCGCCATTGGCTTCGATAAGGGCCAGGTAAACCTTGATGACCAGACCTTGAAAACCCGCCTTGAGGTGTTGATCGACCCGCTGGGCAAGCCGATTCCCTTCAGCGATATCGTCGGCAAAGCCTCGGCGCAAAAAAGCACCGCAGCGCAAGACTACGCCTTCGGTTTCAAGGTCAAAGGCCGCTACAAGGACCAGGCGCTGTCCGGTGATGGCAAGATTGGTGGCTTGCTGGCGCTGCAGGACGCGAACCAGCCGTTTCCCTTGCAGGCTGATGTGCAGATCGCCGATACCCGCATCGCCCTCGCCGGGACATTGACCGACCCGCGTAACCTGGGTGCGCTGGACCTGCGTTTGCGCTTGTCCGGTACCAGCTTGGGCAATCTCTACCCGTTGACCGGCGTGATCCTGCCGGACTCGCCCGCGTACTCCACCGACGGCCATCTGACCGCCAAGCTGCATGAACCCGGTGGCGCGCTGTTTCGCTATGAAGACTTCAACGGCAAGATCGGTAACAGCGATATCCACGGCGACCTGACCTTCGTCGCGCGTCAGCCGCGGCCCAAACTCAGCGGCAGCCTGGTTTCCAATCAGTTGCTGTTCAAAGACCTCGCGCCGTTGATCGGCGCCGACTCCAATGCCCAGCAAAAGGCCCGGGGCGGGGCGAGCAAGCAGCCGAGCGACAAGGTGTTGCCGGTTGAAGAGTTTCGTACCGAGCGCTGGCGCAGCATGGACGCCGACGTGACCTTCAGCGGCAAACGCATCGTGCACAACGAAGCGTTGCCGTTCAACGACCTGTCGAGTCACTTCGTGCTCGACGATGGTGTGCTGCGCCTGGAGCCGCTGCGTTTCGGTGTTGCGGGCGGCAAGCTGGATGCGCAGGTTCGATTGGATGGCCGCACGGTCCCGATGCAGGGCCAGGCAAAGCTCAGCGCCCGAGGCTTCAAACTCAAGCAGTTGTTCCCGACCTTTGAACCGATGAAAACCAGCTTTGGTCAGCTCAACGGTGATGCCGACCTGAGTGGACGAGGCAACTCGGTGGCCAAGTTGCTGGCAACCGCCAATGGCGAGCTGAAAATGCTCATCAACGATGGCGCCATCAGCCGTGGCTTGATGGAGATTGCCGGATTGAATGTGGGTAACTATGTGGTCGGGCAGTTGTTCGGTGACAAAGCCGTGAAGATCAACTGTGCTGCAGCCGACTTCGCGATCAAGGATGGTTTGGCGACAACCCGGCTGTTCGTGTTCGACACCGAGAACGCGATCATCTACATCAACGGCACGGCGAACTTTGCCACCGAGCAGCTGGATTTGAAGGTTAACCCTGAGTCCAAAGGCGTGCGGCTGTTGTCGTTGCGTTCGCCGTTGTACGTGCGCGGGCCTTTCGCCAAGCCTGATGCCGGAGTGCAGGCGGTACCGCTGGCCTTGCGAGGCGCGGGGATGGTGGCGTTGGGTGTGCTGATCGGCCCGGCGGCGGGCTTGCTGGCGCTGGTGGCGCCTGGGGGGGATGTGCCGAATCAGTGTACGCCGCTGCTGGAGCGGATGAAGGCGGGGTGAGCGTATCGCGGGGCAAGGCGGGCTTGCCCCGCGATGACACTCACAACCCTTTAAGCAAATCAGCCATATCGTCGGCGTGCTCTTCTTCCTGGGCCAGGATGTCTTCGAAGATGCGCCGGGTGGTTGGGTCCGACTCACCAATGTACTGGATGATCTCGCGATAACTGTCGATGGCGATGCGCTCGGCGATCAGGTCTTCGAGCACCATTTCCTTGAGGTTCTTGCCCGCCACGTATTGGGCATGGGAAAGCTTGCTCAGGTTGTCCGGGTTCAGGTCCGGCTCACCGCCCAATTGCACGATGCGTTCGGCCAGTTTGTCGGCATGCTCCAACTCCTGGTTGGCGTGCTCGAGAAACTCGTCGGCGGCAACGCTGGCCTTGATACCGCTGGCCATGTAGTAGTGACGCTTGTAGCGCAGGGCGCAAACCCACTCGGTGGCCAGCGATTCGTTGAGCAGGCGCAGGATTTTCTCCCGGTCGGCGTTGTAACCTTCGGTCACGGCGCCTTGCTCGACATGCTTGCGGGCGCGGGCGCGCAGGGTGTTCACATCGGTCAGTTCAACGGTACTCATGGTCATCTCCTGGCTGATCACGGTGCTGCAGGGTGTACAGGGTTGGAACCGCAGCGAGCGTCAGGAGTTCGATTGCAGTTGCAACCGAGTGGGCAGAGACTGATCGCGGGGCAAGCCCGCTCCCACAGGCCGGTGGGAGCGGGCTTGCCCCGCGAATGGCTATCCACGTCCACGGAAGGGGGAAACACAGCCAATGGCACAACCACTTGCCACACGTTATCCACTGGTGCTGGTGCCGGGCATGCTCGGCTTCGTCCGCCTGCTGTTGTACCCCTACTGGTTTGGCATTGTCTCGGCCTTGCGCCGCGGCGGTGCCAAGGTCTTTGCCATTCAGGTATCGCCGCTCAACTCAACCGAAGTACGTGGCGAGCAATTGCTGAAGATCATCGAAGACATCCGCCAGCGCACCGGGGCCGACAAGGTCAACCTGCTCGGTCACAGCCAAGGCGCGCTCACCGCCCGCTACGCGGCAGCCAAACGGCCAGAGTGGGTGGCCTCGGTCACCTCGATTGCCGGGCCGAACCAGGGCTCGGAATTGGCCGACTACCTGCTTGAACATTACCCCACCGACTCGGCCCGTGGTCGCTTGCTCAAGGCCCTGTTGCATGGCCTGGGCGTATTGATCGGCTGGCTGGAAACCGGCTGGCGCGGGCCGCAGCTGCCGATCGATGTGCATGCCTCGCATCACTCACTGACCTGCGCGGGCGTGGCCCTGTTCAACCAGGCTTATCCACAGGGCCTGCCCGACACCTGGGGCGGTGAGGGCGCGGCGCTGGTCAACGGTGTGCGCTATTACTCCTGGTCTGGCACCTTGCAGCCGGGGATCACCGACCGGGGCCTGAACCGCCTGGATGGCAGCAACCGCTTCTGCCGCCTGTTCGCCCGCACCTTCGTCCGTGAGGCCGGGCATTGTGATGGCATGGTTGGCCGCTACAGTTCGCACCTGGGGCAGGTCATCGGTGATGACTACCCGCTGGATCACCTCGACATCGTCAACCAGTCACTGGGGGCGGTGGGCAAGGGCGCCGAGCCGGTGCGGCTGTTTACCGAGCATGCGGCGCGGCTCAAGGCTGCTGGGCTGTAAGCGGAGCAGGGCGAAGGGGCGTTTGCCAACGTTCGGCAAGGATCACCCCGGCCAGGGTCAGCAGACCACCGGACACATGATAGAGTGCCAGTTGCTCATCGAGGACCACAGCGGCAATCACCGCCGTGATGGCCGGCAACAGGTTGAAGAACAGTGTGGTGCGGCTCGGCCCCAGGCGGCTGACCGCCTGCATCCACGCCAGGGGCGCGATCATCGAGGCCAGTACGCAGGCGTACAGCACCAGGCCGATATTGCCCTGGCCCAGCCCGGTCTTGTCGGACAGCAGGAACAACGGCAACAGCACGATGATCGCCACCAGCACCTGCAGGTACAACAGCACCAGAGGCGGCAGGCGTAGCTGCCATTTCTTCAACAAGGTGCTGTACAGCGCATAGGCCAGGGTAGCGATGAGCATCATCAAGTCGCCGCCATTGACGCCGTGCTGCAGCAATGTACCCAGATCGCCGGCCGACACCACCACCAGCACCCCGACGAAGGACACCACCGCCCCGATCAGCGCGCCAAAGGTCAGGCGTTGTCCCAGGCTGATGATGGCCAATGCCAACGACATCAACGGCATCAGCGAGAGGATGATGCCCATGTTGGTGGCGCTGGTGATGGCTGCGGCGAAATAGGCCAGGCTCTGATACACCGCCATGCCCTGCACCCCGAGCACGAAGATTTTCCCCAGGTTAGGACGGATCTCTGCCCAGTGGCGCAGCATGGGCCGCAGCAGAAACGGGGTGAACAACAGGCCGGCCAGCAGCCAGCGATAGAAGCCGATCTCGGCGGGAAAAATCGCCCCGGCGGACATTTTGGTGATGACCGTGTTGCCCGCCCAAATAAAGATGGCCAACAGGGGAAACGCATAATTCATGAGGCAACAACTCGTGTAAGTACAGGGCGCTATTATCTGCTGTCTGTCCTGTTAGCTATACTTGCATCCAGACAACCCACCCATCGATCCAGACAGCATGGCGCTTAAATACCTCGACATCCCGCAATTCACCGCCTTGCCCGCGCCGGTGTACTTTCGTTACGACGAGTTCGGTGCCGACACCCACAGCGCCGCGCACCGTCACGCCTGGGGCCAGCTCAACTATGCGGCGCACGGCATCATGCACCTGGAAATCGATGGTCAGCGCTTTGTTTCGCCACCGCACTATGCCGTGTGGGTGCCGCCCGACACCGATCACAGCTGCTACAACCCGCAGGCGATTGTTTACCGTTCGGTCTACCTCGACCGAGCCTTGTCGCAGACATTACCAGCGCAGCCCTGCACCCTGGTGATCAGCGAGATTCTCAAGGCCATTCTCAGCGACTTTGCCCGCCGCGACGTCAGCGTGCCGGAGGATGAAGCCGACCGGCGTCTGGCCCAGGTACTGGTCGATCAACTGCGCCTGGCCCCGACCCAGACCTGCTTCTTGCCTTATGCCCGCAGCGCCGCGCTGGAAGGTGTGCTGCAGGCCATGCAGGCCGAGCCGGGCGACAACCGGCCGCTGGCGGATTGGGCGGCGGGCGTGCATGTCAGTGAGCGCACCCTGGCCCGGCAGTTCTTGCGGGAGCTGGGGATCAGCTTTGGTGAGTGGCGACTGCGCCTGCGCTTTTTACGCGCCATCGAAGCGCTGGAGCAGAACCTGCCGATCCAGCAGATTGCCTTCGACCTCGGCTACAGCAGTGCCTCTGCCTTCATCGCCATGTTCCAGCGCCATGCCCAGTGCACGCCTGAGCAATATCGGCGCCAGGCCCGCACTGCCACTATGCCTGCCGGGTGAAGGCTGGCAGACTGCGGTTTTTCCCGCCGTTGCCTTTGAGGTTGTATGACCTTCACCCCGCGCCAGATCAAAATGGCCAGTTGGATCATCGTATTCGCCGGCCTGTTGCTGGCGTTACCGCTCAAGCTGTTGCCGAGCCTGTTGGCGGGCCTGCTGGTGTTCGAACTGGTGAACATGCTCACGCCCAAGCTGCAATTGCTGATTGCCGGGGAACGTGCGCGTTGGTTGGCGGTGGCACTGCTTGGCACGCTGGTGGTCAGCACCCTGACCCTGGTGTTCGCCGGGGCGATCAGTTTTCTGCTGCACGAAGCCGAGAACCCTGGCGCCTCGCTGGATAAGTTCATGCTGCTGGTGGACCAGGCGCGCGCGCAACTGCCGCCATTCGTTGACGCTTACCTGCCGGCCAGCGCCGCAGAGTTCAAAGTGGCCATCGGTGAGTGGCTGAAAACCCACCTGGGTGAGCTGCAACTGGTGGGCAAGGGCGCGGCGCACATGTTCGTCACCTTGCTGATCGGCATGATTCTCGGCGCTATCGTCGCCTTGCAGCGCATCCCTGATATCTCTCGACGCAAACCCCTGGCCGCGGCGCTGTTCAACCGTTTGGCGCTGCTGGTGCAGGCGTTTCGCAATATCGTCTTTGCGCAGATCAAGATCTCCCTGCTCAACACCTTCTTTACCGGGATTTTCCTGGCGGTGGTGTTGCCGATGTTCGGCGTTCACCTGCCGTTGACCAAAACCCTGATCGTGCTGACCTTCCTGCTGGGATTATTGCCAGTGATCGGCAACCTGATGTCCAACACCCTGATCACCATTGTCGGCCTGTCGTTGTCGATCTGGGTGGCGATGGCGGCGTTGGGTTATCTGATTGTTATCCACAAGGTCGAGTACTTCCTCAACGCGCGGATTGTTGGCGGGCAGATCAGTGCCAAATCGTGGGAGCTACTGCTGGCGATGCTGGTGTGCGAAGCGGCGTTTGGCTTGCCGGGGGTGGTGGCCGGGCCGATTTACTATGCCTACCTCAAGAGCGAACTGCGCCAGGCTGAGTTGGTGTGATGCCAGTGGGAGCGGCGGTGCGGCGACCCGACTTGCCCCGCGAAGCGATGTGACTGGTTAATCGCAATCGCGGGGCAAGCCCGCTCCCACAGACAGGTGGTGCAAGACAGTCCCACAGGTGATTCAACCGTAGCGCTTACGCGCCTCAATGGCCAAGCCGCTGCCAATGCTGCCGAAGATGTTGCCTTCAACATGCCGGGCATTGGGCAGCATCGCCGCCACGCTCTGGCGCAGGGCCGGGATACCACTGGAACCACCGGTGAAAAACACCGTATCAACTTGGGTAACGCCAACACCGGCCTTGATCAGCAACTCCGTGACACTACCGCGCACACGCTCCAGCAGGCTGTCGATCGACTCTTCGAACAGTGCCCGGGTCAGATCGACGCTCAACCCCGATTCGACCCGTTTCAGATCAACCAGGCGACGGTCGTTGTGGGTCAGTTCGATCTTGGTTTCTTCCACTTCCATCGCCAGCCAGTGACCGGCGCGCTGCTCGATCAGCTTGAACAGGCGGTCGATGCCATCAGTGTCTTCGATGTCGTAGCGCATGCTGCCCAGGGCCAACTGGGACTTCTGCGAGTACACCGAGTTGATGGTGTGCCAGGTGGCCAGGTTCATGTGATGGCTGGTGGGCATGAAGGCGCCACTTTTCATCCGGCTGCCATAGCCGAACAGCGGCATCACGCCCTGCAGGCTGAGCTGTTTGTCGAAGTCGGTACCGCCGATATGCACGCCGCCGGTGGCGAGAATGTCATCGTGACGGTTGTCGAGCATGTGCCGTTCCGGGGCCAGGCGCACCAGTGAGAAGTCGGAGGTACCACCGCCGATATCGACGATCAGTACCAGCTCTTCACCCTGAATGTTCGACTCATAGTCGAAGGCCGCAGCAATGGGTTCGTACTGGAAGGAGACTTCTTTGAAGCCGATCTTGCGCGCCACTTCGGCCAGGGTGTCTTCGGCTTCCTGGTCGGCGGCCTGGTCGTCATCGACGAAATGCACCGGACGGCCCAGTACCACTTCATCGAAGGCGCGGTCGGCATTGGCCTCGGCGCGCTTTTTCAGCTCGCCGATGAACATGCCCAGCAGGTCTTTGAACGGCAGGGCGGTGCCCAGCACGCTGGTGTCATGCTTGATCAGCTTGGAACCCAGCAGGCTCTTGAGCGAGCGCATCAGGCGGCCTTCGTAACCTTCGAGGTATTCGTGCAGGGCCAGGCGGCCGTAGACCGGGCGGCGCTCCTCGATGTTGAAGAACACCACCGACGGCAGGGTGATCTTGCCGTCTTCCAGGGCGATCAACGACTCCACGCCCGGGCGATGCCAGCCGACGGTGGAGTTGGAGGTGCCGAAGTCGATGCCGCAGGCACGGGCCGGGGATGCGTCACTCATGGGATGTACTTCCGGGGGAAAAACGGCCGCGCAGTTTATGCCAGTGGCCAGCAGAATCAAGACCGATTATCTGCTTTACAGCAAACCCAAGGTCGCCTTGAAAGGCTATGCTTGACCCCAATCTACAGAAGCAACGCACAATTTGATGGTGATTCCTTAGATGGACTTCAAAGACTACTACAAGATACTTGGCGTAGAGCCTACAGCGGACGACAAGGCGATCAAAACGGCCTACCGCAAGCTTGCGCGCAAGTATCACCCCGACGTCAGCAAAGAGCGTGACGCCGAGGAAAAATTCAAAGAAGTAAACGAAGCGCATGACGTGCTGAGCAGCCCGGAAAAACGCGCTGAATACGACGAGCTGCGCAAATACGGCCAGCATGGCCGCCCATTCCAGGGGCCGCCCGGTTGGGAAAGCCGCAGCTCGGGTGGTTTTGAAGGTGGCGACTTTTCCGATTTCTTCAGCTCGATCTTTGGCGCCCGTGGTGGCAACGGCAATCCGTTCGGTCGTGGCCAACAGCAACGCAGCGCCGGTCGGCGAGGGCAAGACGTGGAAATGGAACTGGCGATCTTCCTGGAAGAAACCCTGTCTGGCGAATCGAAGCAGATCAGTTTCCAGGTGCCGCAGCACAACGGCAGTGGCCAGCGTACCGGTTTCACCACCAAAACCCTGAATGTGAAGATCCCTGCTGGCGTGACCGACGGCGAGAAAATCCGCCTCAAGGGCCAGGGTGCGCCGGGTATCGGCGGTGGCGCCAATGGCGACCTGTTCCTGACCATCCGCATGGCACCGCATCCGCTGTTCGATGTCGAAGGTCATGACTTGATCATTACCGTGCCGCTGGCGCCTTGGGAGGCCGCACTGGGCACCAAGGTGGCGGTGCCGACCCTGACCGGCAAGATCAACCTGACCATCCGCCCCGACAGCCAGAGTGGGCAGCGCCTGCGGGTCAAGGGCATGGGCCTGGCGAACAAGCAGGGTGCGCGCGGCGATCTTTATGCACAGCTGAAAGTGGTGATGCCCAGCCACAGCGACGACACAACCCGCGAGTTGTGGAACAAGCTGGCAGAGAAGGCGGCATTCAATCCGAGGACACAATGGAGTAACTGATGATGAGCAGTACCCTGGTCGTTCAACTGGACATGCAGACCCTTTGTCGGGAAGCCGATCTACCGGCCGCCTACGTGATCGAAATCGTCGAGCACTGCATTGTCGAACCTTCCGGGCGAACGCCGGAAGAGTGGTTGTTTGACGACCAGGCGGCGCTGCTGGCCAAGCGTGCGGCGAAGTTGCAGCGCGAGCTTGCGCTGGAGTGGGAAGGGGTGGCGCTGGCGCTGGAGTTGCTGGAAGAGGTTCAGCAACTGCGCAGTGAGAACACCATGCTCAGGCAGCGGTTGGGCAGGTTTCTGCAAGGCTGAACGCTTCATCTTGGAGGGCAACTGTCTTGCACTACCTGTAGGAGCGGGCTTGCCCCGCGATTGCAATGTGACAGGCGGATCGCAATCGCGGGGCAAGCCCGCTCCCACTGAGAGGAGGGGTTAGAGCAACTTGTAGTACAGCGCCGTCGGCCGATACGTGCCATCCGGCCCACATGCGTATTCCGGAATCTCCCCAGCCTTGATATACCCCAGCGACTGATAAAACGCCTCCGCCTCCGACCCAGCCTCGGTATCCAGGTACAAGGTCACGCGTTGTTTCTGCCGTGCGGTGGCTTCCAGCGCCTGCATCAGTTGTTGCCCCAGCCCCCGGCGGCGTGCGGCACTGTGCACCAGCAACTTCTGCACTTCCGCCCGTTTCAACCCATTGAGCTTCTGGCACAGCCCCAGCTGCACGCTGCCAAGCACTTCCTGATCCTTGCTGACCACCCACAGCAGCAACTCTCCACTGCTTAGGCGCTGTTTCACTTCATCCAGGTAGCTGTTGGCCTGTTGCGCATCGATGTTTTCCAGAAAGCCAACCGAGGCACCGTGGCGTACGGCATCGAGCAGTAAATCCACCAGTCCGTCACGGTAATGGGTAAAGCTTTCATGGGTCACCCGATTGAGGTGCGCAGCATTCATAGGCTTCACTCCATGGCACGCGGCTGCGCGCCGGGGTTGAGGATCAGCTGCATAAAAGTCAGGTCCAGCCAGCGGCCGAACTTCACCCCGACCTGCGGCATTTGCCCGTTGAGGGTAAAACCCAGGCGCTCATGTAGACGGATCGAGGCGCTGTTGCCGCTTTCGATAGCGGCGACCATCACGTGCTTGTCGCAGGCGCGCGCACGTTCGATCAGCGCTTGCATCAGCTTCGGCGCGAGGCCGTTGCCGCGTTGATCGGCGCGAATGTACACCGAGTGCTCAACGGTATGCCGAAAGCCTTCGAACGGGCGCCAGTCACCGAACGAAGCATAGCCGAGCACTTGGTCTGCGGCGGCGTCGACTATTACCAGAATCGGGTAGCGTTGGGCCTGGCGAGCGTCGAACCAGGCCTGGCGATTGGCTAGATCAACGGGTTGTTCATTCCAGATCGCCGTGGTGTTGAGCACCGCGTCGTTGTAAATGTCGCGAATGCCCGGCAGATCGGCAGTAACGGCATCACGAATCAGGTAAGTCATGGCAGCTTCTCGAACGCTTGCAAAGTGGTGTTCAGGTTAAATGGTTACCAGGCCGCGCACACCCTCGGCCTCCATGTTTTCACCGCGCCCGGCCTGGACAATTTCGCCGCGCGACATCACCAGGTACTGATCGGCCAGCTCGGCGGCAAAGTCGTAGAACTGTTCGACCAGCAAGATGGCCATGTCGCCGCGAGCAGCGAGCTTGCTGATCACCGCACCGATTTCCTTGATCACCGAAGGCTGAATACCTTCGGTGGGCTCATCGAGAATCAGCAGGCGTGGCTGGCTGGCCAGGGCACGGCCGATCGCCAGTTGCTGTTGCTGACCGCCCGACAAGTCGCCGCCGCGCCGGTGTTTCATCTGCAGCAGTACCGGGAACAGCTCATAGATAAACGCTGGAACGCTTTTCGCCTGGCTGGCGCCAAAACGCGACAGGCCCATCAACAGGTTCTCTTCGACCGTCAGGCGCGGGAAGATCTCGCGGCCCTGCGGTACGTAGGCGATACCGGCCTGAACCCGCTGGTGTGGCTTGAGCGTGGTGATCGCCTGGCCTTCCCAATGCACGGCGCCTTCGCGGGTTGGCAGCAGGCCCATCAGGCAGCGCAGCAAGGTGGTTTTGCCGACGCCGTTGCGGCCGAGCAAACAAGTTACCTCACCTACTTTGGCCTCGAATGAGAGACCGCGCAGGATATGGCTGCCGCCGTAGTATTGGTGCAGTGAATCGATTTTCAGCATGGTCATGTCCTTGGCTGCTTTATCGCGGGTGTAGGAGCGGGCTTGCCCCGCGAAGCTGTTCAACTACCTACCGAGATACACCTCGATCACCCGGTCATCCGCCTGCATCTGCTCCAGCGACCCCTCGGCCAGCACACTGCCCTGATGCAGCACCGTGACATGGTCGGCAATGCTGCCGACAAAGCCCATGTCGTGCTCGACCACCATCAGCGAGTGCTTGCCCGCGAGGCCCTTGAACAACTCCGCGGTGAACTCGGTTTCTGCGTCGGTCATCCCCGCCACCGGCTCATCGAGCAGCAGCAGTTGCGGGTCTTGCATCAACAACATGCCGATTTCGAGAAACTGCTTCTGACCGTGCGACAACAACCCGGCCGGGCGCTGCGCCGAATTGCTCAGGCGGATGGTCCGCAGCACCTCATCAATGCGGTCCTGCTGCTCGCCACTCAAGCGCGCAACGAGGCTGGTGAACACCGACTTGTCAGCCTTCTGCGCCAGCTCCAGGTTTTCAAACACACTCAAGGCTTCGAACACCGTGGGCTTCTGGAACTTGCGGCCAATACCGGCCTGGGCGATCTGCACTTCGCTCATGCGCGTCAGGTCCAGGGTTTCACCAAACCAGGCCTTGCCGGTGGTGGGCCGGGTCTTGCCGGTGATCACGTCCATCAGGGTGGTTTTACCGGCGCCGTTGGGGCCGATGATGCAGCGCAACTCACCGACGCCGATGTACAGGTTGAGCGCGTTGAGGGCTTTGAAACCATCGAAGCTGACACTGATGTCTTCCAGGGTCAGGACCGTGCCGTGGCGCACGTCCAGACCCTCGCCGCGTACCTGACCAAGGCCGATGGCGTCGCGGCCGCTGCCGGCATCGAGGATCGGTTCGAGCATGAATTCCGGGTGCACCGGAGGTAGTGGTATCGCTCTCATTGCTCACCCCTTTTCTTCAGCAGGCCGACCACGCCTTTGGGCAGGTACAAGGTCACCAGAATGAACAGCGCGCCCAGGCAGAACAGCCAGTACTCGGGGAAGGCCACGGTAAACCAGCTCTTCATGCCATTGACCAGACCGGCACCGAGCAGCGGGCCGATCAGCGTGCCGCGCCCGCCAAGGGCCACCCACACGGCGGCTTCGATGGAGTTGGTCGGCGACATTTCACTGGGGTTGATGATGCCCACTTGCGGCACGTACAACGCACCCGCCAGGCCACACAGCACCGCGCTCAACACCCAGACGAAGAGTTTGAAACCACGCGGGTCGTAGCCGCAGAACATCAAGCGGTTTTCGGCATCGCGCAGTGCGGTCAACACCCGGCCGAACTTGCTGCGCGCCAACCGCCAGCCCAGGTACAGGCTGGCGACCAGCAGCGCAACGGTCAGCAGGAACAGCACCGCACGGGTGCTTTGTGCGGTGATCTGAAAACCGAGGATGCTTTTGAAGTTGGTGAAGCCATTGTTGCCGCCAAAGCCGGTTTCGTTGCGAAAGAACAACAGCATCCCGGCGAAGGTCAGGGCCTGGGTCATGATCGAAAAATACACACCCTTGATCCGCGAGCGGAAGGCGAAGAAACCGAACACCAAGGCCAGCAAACCGGGCGCCAGCACCACCAGGCACAAGGCCCAGGCAAAGTGCTGGGTACCGGCCCAGTACCAGGGCAGCTCGCTCCATGACAGGAAGGTCATGAACGCTGGCAGGCCATCACCCGCCGCTTCACGCATCAGGTACATGCCCATGGCATAGCCACCGAGGGCGAAGAACAGCCCGTGCCCCAGCGACAGCAACCCGGCGTAGCCCCAGACCAGATCCAGCGCCAGGGCAACGATGGCGTAGCAGAGAATCTTGCCGACCAGGGTCAGGGTGTAGGCCGAGACCTGCAAGGCGTGGCCGTCCGGCAGCAACGACAGGAGCGGCAAGGTCAGCAGCACCAGCAAGACAACGGCACCCGTGGCCAGGGTCCAACGCGGGCCGACCTTTTGGCTGGCGGTAACAAGCAGAGGCTGGTTCATCAGTCGATCACCCGTCCCTTGAGTGCGAAGAGGCCTTGCGGGCGTTTCTGGATGAACAGAATGATCAACGCAAGGATGAGGATCTTGCCGAGCACCGCACCGATTTGCGGCTCCAGCAGTTTGTTGGCAATGCCCAGACCGAACGCGGCCCACAGGCTACCGGCCAGTTGGCCGACGCCGCCGAGCACCACCACCAGGAACGAGTCGATGATGTAGCTTTGGCCCAGGTCTGGCCCGACGTTGCCGATCTGGCTCAGGGCCACACCACCGAGCCCGGCGATACCCGAGCCGAGGCCGAAGGCAAGCATGTCGACACGCCCGGTGGGCACGCCACAGCAGGCAGCCATGTTGCGGTTCTGGGTCACGGCGCGCACGTTCAGGCCCAGGCGCGTGCGGTTGAGCAGCAGCCAGGTCAGCAGCACCACGAACAGGGCAAAGCCGATGATCACCAGGCGGCTGTAGGGCAGTACCAGGTTCGGCAGCACCTGAATGCCGCCAGACAGCCACGCCGGGTTGGCCACTTCAACGTTCTGCGCACCGAACAGCAGGCGGATGGCCTGGATCAGGATCAGGCTGATGCCCCAGGTGGCCAGCAAAGTTTCCAGCGGACGACCGTACAGGTGGCGGATCACCGTACGCTCCAACAGCATGCCAACCCCGGCGCTGACGCAGAACGCCACGGGCAGGGCGATCAGTGGATAAAGCTCGATGGCCGCAGGTGCATAGCGCTGGATCAACACCTGTACCACATAGGTGGCGTAGGCCCCGAGCATCAGCATTTCGCCGTGGGCCATGTTGATCACCCCGAGCAAGCCGAAGGTGATCGCCAGCCCCAATGCCGCCAGCAGCAGGATCGAGCCCAGTGACAAGCCGCTGAAGGCCTGGCCGAGCACTTCACCGATCAGCAACTTGCGCTTGACCTGAGCCAGGCTGGTTTCAGCGGCGGTGCGCACGCTGGCGTCACTTTCCACGCCCGGTTGCAGGAGCGCTTCGAGGCGGGTGCGGGCCATGGGGTCGCCGGTTTCGCCGAGCAGGCGAACCGCTGCCAGACGCACCGCAGGTTCGCTGGCCGCCAGTTGCAGATTGGCCAGGGCCAGGCCCAGGGCTGCGTGCACGGCGCTGTCGGTTTCGCTGGCGAAGCGCCGGTCGAGAAAGGCGACTTGCGCCGGCTGCGCACTTTTTTGCAACTGCTGCGCGGCAGCCAGGCGCACGCTGGCGTCATCACTGAGCAGTTGATGGCTGGCCAGGGCGTTGTCGACCAGGCCGCGCAGGCGGTTGTTCAGGCGCAGTTTGCGGGTATCAGTAGGGCTCAGGCGCCCTTGCTGCAGCGAGGTCAGCAGTTCGAGGCGTGATGGATCCGGTTGTGCCGCCCAGCCCTGCAGCAGGCGGGCCTGCTCGTTGGGCTTGGCGGTGAGGAAGAATTCACCCTCGCCGGCCTGGGTTGCCAGAGGGAGCAGCAAGAGGAGGGTGAGCAGGAGTCTGTACATGGTTTATCCCGGTATCAGCGGTGGGTTCATCGCGGGGCAAGCCCGCTCCCACAGGTGTAGGAGCGGGCTTGCCCCGCGATGGCGTCAATTACCTTTCACCGCATAATCCGGACGCTTGTCGTTACCCGGAATGAACGGGCTCCAGGGTTGCGCACGCAGCGGCTGCTCGGTCTCCCACACCACACTGAACTGCCCGTCATCCTGAATCTCGCCGATCATCACCGGCTTGTGCAGGTGGTGGTTGGTCTTGTCCATGGTCAGGGTGTAACCCGACGGTGCTTTGAAACTCTGCCCGGCCAACGCCTCACGGACCTTGTCGACGTCAGTGGATTTAGCCTGCTCGACCGCCTGCGCCCACATATGAATACCGACGTAGGTGGCCTCCATCGGATCGTTGGTCACCGCCTTGTCGGCACCCGGCAGGTTCTTGGCCTTGGCATAGGCCTTCCAGTCAGCGACGAACTGGCTGTTGACCGGGTTCTGCACCGACTCGAAGTAGTTCCACGCTGCCAGATGCCCCACCAGCGGCTTGGTATCGATGCCGCGCAGTTCCTCTTCACCCACCGAGAAAGCCACCACCGGTACGTCGGTGGCTTTCAAGCCCTGGTTGGCCAGCTCTTTGTAGAACGGCACGTTGGAGTCGCCGTTGACTGTAGAGATCACCGCAGTCTTGCCGCCGGCCGAGAACTTTTTGATGTTGGCAACGATGGTCTGGTAATCGCTGTGACCAAACGGCGTGTACACCTCTTCGATGTCTTTGTCGGCTACGCCCTTGCTGTGCAGGAAGGCACGCAGAATCTTGTTGGTGGTGCGCGGGTAAACGTAATCGGTGCCGAGCAGGAAGTAGCGCTTGGCCGCGCCGCCGTCTTCGCTCATCAGGTACTCCACCGCAGGAATGGCCTGCTGGTTCGGCGCCGCGCCGGTGTAGAACACGTTCGGCGACATTTCCTCGCCCTCGTACTGCACCGGGTAGAACAGCAGGCCGTTGAGCTCTTCGAACACCGGCAGCACCGACTTGCGCGACACCGACGTCCAGCAACCGAAGACCACCGCGACCTTGTCCTGGGTCAGCAGTTGCCGGCCTTTTTCAGCGAACAGCGGCCAGTTCGAGGCTGGGTCTACCACCACCGGTTCGAGCATCTTGCCGTTCACACCACCCTTGGCATTGATTTGCTCGATGGTCATCAAGGCCATGTCCTTGAGTGAGGTCTCGGAAATCGCCATGGTCCCGGACAGCGAATGCAGGATACCGACCTTGATGGTCTCGGCGGCCTGGATGCTCCAGCTTAAGCCCATCGCCGCGATGGACGCGCTGAGGGTAAAGGCCTTGATCAGACTGCGACGCTTCATGTGCTCTCTCCGGTGCTTTTTAGAGTGTTGGCAACGCGAAGAGGGCTTTTGCAAGTGGTAT
Source organism: Pseudomonas sp. NUPR-002 (assembly GCF_056322725.1). Lineage (NCBI taxonomy): Bacteria > Pseudomonadati > Pseudomonadota > Gammaproteobacteria > Pseudomonadales > Pseudomonadaceae > Pseudomonas > Pseudomonas sp. NUPR-002. The sequence continues at coordinate 5,654,988 of NZ_CM150476.1, read as the reverse complement.
GCCGACTTGTGTACAAGTGGCGAAGCCCCGTATTTGCTGGGGTTGTGGGGGGTGGTTGCGAGGATTTGCGGGCCAGCTTGGTGCGCCATGCACAGGGTTAGGGCTGTGGTGCGGCTGATCGCGGGGCAAGCCCGCTCCCACTGTGGGAGCGGGCTTGCCCCGCGATCGCGTATCAACTCGACTTCAACTTCAACTTGTTCACGGCCTCAGTAAACGCACTATCCCCCGCCTTAGCCGTGTACACCATGTTGAAAGTAATGTCCTCGATGACCGACGGATCCTTCCACGCCGCGCCGCCGGGAATCTCCAGGGTCCATTCCGAGATCGCCCCTGTACCCTCGAACGGCAGATAACGTCCGTCATGGAACATCAGCTCATACACCCAGGTGCCCGGCTCGTAACCCAGCCCGTCTTCGGCAACTGGTTCTCCATGTGTTGCAGGTTGCTCAGCAGCGACTCGCCCGCCAGCATGCCCTTGTAGTTGTCGAACCAGGCCGTGGTGTCGATGAAGCTTTCGCGCCGGTAGTCGCCAATTTCATAACGCCAGGCCTCTTCCACCCCAGGCACAGCGAACGTACAACGTCGTAGGCAGCGCCGTAGATCTGCTCCTGGCGGGCGACCAGCCAGTTGTAGAACGGAGTGTTTTCGGTCAGCGCGAGGTAGGCCAGCGACAGGGCTTGTTGGTACAAGGCACTGAGGTAGGCAATCGGCCCGCAGTTGGCCTCGGGTGCCTCTGGGCTGCACGTGTTGCTGAGCTGCTCGGGGAACAGCTTGGCGTAAGTGTTGGGGGTGACGACGGATTCCTGGCTGGTCATGCGCGGTGCTCCTGATGCTTGAACAGACGGCGTGCGTGAACGGCAGGGCCGGTCACCGGGGGAGGTCTGAGCACATTTGAGGCGCGGGCGAAAATTGCCGCAACTGACAAAAATGCCAGGTAAGGCGTGGAGAGCCCGGCGTTGCGGGGCTGGCCAGGGGGTTAACGTTTTGACACATCCTCAGTAGTTGAGTACCGTGCCGCACCGCAGTAGATTCTGCGGCACGGGATTGGCGTCCCAGGTTCAGAGATACAGAGCACTAACGCACTCAGCGATTGTGTTCGGCATGGTTGCACCCGATATGGGCGGAGCCGTGTGTGGGAGCCTTCGGGCTCACCGGGTATCTCTGACCGGCACGCCAACCCGCACGGCTCCGCTCACCCATATTGGCGTGTGGGCGCGGAGCGACATTTAGAGAGAGCCGCAAGGAGTAGCACCATGCTCAAGAAGATCGTTCCAGATCCACCGATCCGCCACGTGACTGCCGCGACACACTTTGGTACCTGCCATCAGGCCCATGAGCCGACTTGCCTGGTGCTTGCCGGGGTGGATGCCGAGGATGCGCTAGTGTGCGCGGTGACCGCGTTGAAGGCCGCTTACGAAACCAATGCGCTGGCCCTTGAACAGGCCGAAGATCCGCTGCGTAGTTTGCTGACCGCAACGGAGAATTCATTGGAGAAAGGCTTGGCACTGACCGAAGCGGTATTGCGGGGGGTGGAGCAAGGGTAAGTCTCGCGGGGCAAGCCCGCTCCCACAGCACCTGTAGGAGCGGGCTTGCCCCGCGAAAAAGTCAGCTCAATCGTGCCGCGCCCTACGTACAAACTGGTAGGTCACCGCCAGCAGCAGAAACCACAACGGCGTCACGATCAGCGCCGCGCGGGTGTCGCTTTCCAGGCTCAACAGCACCAGGATGAAGGCGAAGAACAGCAAGCACACGTAGCACATGAAACGCCCGCCCGGCATCTTGTAGTTCGAGGCCTGGTGCAGGGCTGCACGGTGTTTGCGAAAGCTCAGGTACGACAGCAGAATCAGTGTCCAGACGAACATGAACAGCACCGCCGACACCGTGGTCACCAAGGTGAAGGCTTCAATCAAGTCGGGTACCAGGTACATCAGCGCTGCACCCAGCAACAGGCACGAGCAGGAGAAGTACAGGCCGTTGGCCGGAACCTTGCGGCTCGACAGGTGTTCGAAACTGCGCGGTGCATCACCTTGCTGGGCCAGACCGAACAGCATACGGCTGGTGGAGAACACGCCACTGTTGGCCGACGACGCCGCCGAAGTCAGTACCACGAAGTTGATGATGCTCGCCGCCGCTGGCAAACCGGCCAGCACGAACAGCTCAACGAACGGGCTCTTGCCCGGCACCACATCGCGCCACGGGGTCACCACCATGATGGTGATCAGGGCCAGTACGTAGAACACGATGATCCGCACCGGAATCGAGTTGATCGCCCGCGGCAGGGTGCGCTCGGGGTTCTTCGCTTCCGCAGCGGTGGTACCCACCAGTTCGATACCGACGAAGGCGAACACGGCAATCTGGAAACCGGCGAAGAAGCCCATCAGGCCATGGGGGAACATGCCGTCGTCGTTCCACAGGTTAGTCAGGCTGGCGGTACGCCCGGCGGGCGATTCAAAGCCGACCAGCACCATGTACAAACCCGTACCGACCAGGGCCAGGATCGCGACGATCTTGATCATGGCGAACCAGAATTCGATCTCGCCGAACATCTTCACCGTGATCAGGTTCAGCGACAGCAGCAGCCCGACACAGGCCAGCGCCGGTGCCCATTGTGGTAAGTCGGGAAACCAGAATTGTGAATAGGCGGAAATGGCGATCACGTCGGCAATGCCGGTGATGATCCAGCAGAACCAGTACGTCCAGCCGGTGAAATAGCCGGCCCAGGGGCCGAGCAGGTCGGCGGAGAAGTCGATGAACGACTTGTATTCCAGGTTCGACAGCAGCAACTCACCCATCGCCCGCATGACGAAGAACAGCATGAAGCCGATGATCATGTAGACGAAGATGATCGACGGACCGGCCAGGCTGATGGTTTTGCCCGAGCCCATGAACAGCCCGGTACCGATGGCGCCACCGATGGCGATCAGCTGGATATGGCGGTTGGACAGGCTGCGTTCGAGGTGTTCGTGTTCATCAGGTATGGGTTGTTGCGGGGGCAGGTTTGCAGTCATAGGCTAGGCAATTCCATGTAATACATTTCTCTTGTGCGCGTTAGGCTAACACGCGCCTTCCTGGCGCAACCGCGACAATACGTCTCAAGACCAAAGCGTGCTTGACGACGATCAACGCTTGCGCATCAGGCCAATAAAGAACAAGCCGCCAATCGCGGCGGTGGCGATGCCGATGGGCAGGTCTTCCGGTGAGATCAGCGTGCGGGCGGCAACATCGACCCAGATCAGGAACAGGCTGCCCAGCAACAGGCACACCGGCAGCAAGCGGGTGTGTTCGGCGCCGACCAGACGCCGGGCAATGTGCGGCACCATCAGGCCGACAAAGCCGATCGAGCCACTGATCGCCACCAGCACCCCGGTCAACAGCGAGCAAATCAGAAAGGCCAGCAGGCGTACCGAACGGGCATTCAAACCGAGGGTCACCGCCGTCTGCTCACCGGCCATCAGCGCATTGAGCGCCCGTGCCATGCCGAGCAGCAGGGTCAAGCCGAGCAACACGCTGAGCGCCGGGATCGGCAGCAGTTCCCAACGCGCCAGGCCCAGGCCGCCGAGCATCCAGAACATCACCGCCGAACTGGCGCGGTGATCGCCGAGAAACAGCAATAGGTTGGCCACTGCCATCATCACAAACGCCACTGCCACGCCGCACAGCAGCAGGCGGTCGCTGTCCAGGCGACCGCCGCGGCTGGCAATCGCCAGCACCAGCAGCATGCTACACAGCGCGCCGATAAAGGCGGCCAGTGGCAGGGTCAGTACGCCCAGCACTTCACCGATATGCAACACCACCAGCACCGCGCCGAGGGTCGCACCGGAGGTGACGCCGAGCAGGTGCGGATCAGCCAGCGGGTTGCGCGTGACCGCCTGCAACACCGCACCGATCATCGCCAGGCCACCGCCGACCAGGGCGGCAAGGAGCATGCGCGGCACTCGAATCAGCCAGACGATGTGCTCCTGGCCGGTGCTCCAGGCTGGCGTTTCGGGGGCAATGCCGAAGACTTTGAACAGCACCACGCGCCACACCACCTCTACCGGCACCGGCGCTGCGCCGAAGCCCAGCGACACCACGCAGGACACCAGCAGCAGGCCGCTCAGGCCGAGCAATAGCAAGCGGTAGCGAGTCATGCGCCGTGCAAGCCGGCAGCGATGGTTTCGATGGCGTCGACGTTTTCCAGGCTCGGTGTGGCGGCCACGTACGGGATGACCACGAAGCGCTGATGACGGATCGCCGACACCGACTGCAACGCCGGGTGCTGTTCGAGGAAGGCACGTTTTTGCGCTGCGCTGATCTCGCCATAGTCGACGATGACGATCACTTCGGGGTTGCGCTCGACCACACTTTCCCAGTTCACCCGGGTCCAACTGGCGTCGATATCGTCGAGCACGTTACGGCCACCCGCCGCTTCGATCAGCGCCTGGGGCATGCCCAGGCGGCCGGAGGTCATGGCGCGGTCTTCACCGCTGTCATACAGAAACACCCGTGGGCGTTGTGCTGGCAGTGCCTGTTGAACCACGGCAATGCGTTGCTGCATCTGACCGATCAACTGTTCGGCACGCGCTTGTACATCGAAAATCTTGCCGAGGTTACGCAGGTCGTTATAGGTGTCGTCGAGGCTGGCGGCCGCACGCTTCATCACGAAGGCACAGGACTCGGTCAACTCGTACACCGGAATGTTCAGCGGTGCCAGGGTTTGCGGGGTGAGGTCACCGCCGACGCGCATGCCGTAGTCCCAGCCGGCGAAGAAGAAATCGACATTGGCGTTGAGCAGGGTTTCCACCGAAGGGTACTTGCTGGCCAGCTCCGGTAAACCGTCGAGTGCCTTGCTCAGTTCCGGGGTGACCGCTTTCCAGCCACTGACACCGCTGTAGCCGACCATGCGCTGACGCAGGCCGAGTGCGAGCATCATCTGCGTCATGTTGATGTCGTGGCTGAGGGCGTGCTCGGGTGCTTTGTTGAAGGTCACCTGGCGGTTGCAGCTTTGTACCGTCAGCGGGTACTGGGTGGCCTGGGCGAAAGCACTGGTGCTGGCCAGCAGGGCGAGCAGCAGCAAGGTCGTTCGAATCATCGCTGGGTTATCCAGGTAAGGCGTGGGTGGTCGGCGAGGGGGTGGCGGTCAATCAGTGCTTGTACACCGAAGACGTCGAGCAGCAAGTCGGTGGTCAGCACCTCGCTGGGAGTACCGCTGGCGACGATGCGCCCGTGATCCAGCACGTACAGGCGATCACAGAAGGCCGCCGCCAGGTTCAGGTCATGAATGCTGGCCAGGGTGCCGATGCCCAGGCGGCGCACTTGCTGCAACAGCTCCAGCTGATAGCGTGGGTCGAGGTGATTGGTGGGCTCATCGAGGATCAACACCTGCGGTTGCTGAACCAGGGCGCGGGCGAGAATCACCCGCTGCTTTTCGCCCCCCGAAAGGCTGGCAAAGGCATGGTCATCAAAGCCGTCCAGACCGACTGCCTGCAGCGCGGATTTGACCAACTGCCGGTCTGCCTCGGTGTCGCCGTCGAACAGCCCCTTGTGCGGGGTGCGGCCCATGGCCACGACCTCCTCGACATTCAGGCCGAAGGCATCGGGAAACTCCTGCAGCACCACGGCAATGCGTTGCGCACACCAACGGGGCGACTGACGCCAGAGGTCGTGATCATCCAGGCGCACCACGCCGCGTTCAGGTTTATTGAAGCGGTACGCGCAGCGCAGCAGGCTGGTTTTACCGCTGCCGTTGGGGCCGATCAAACCGACGAACTCTCCCGCCCTGACCTGCAGATCGACCGCGTGCAGTTGGAACTGGTGATGACAATGGCCGTGGCCCAGTGGCGACCAGTGCAGGTCGCTGATACTCAGGGTACTCATGACAATCCTGGCGAAAGCGGGCCGCTATGGTAGCAGCTCAGCCGGTAGGAGCGGGCTTGCCCCGCGAGACGATCCACCAGACAGACCACCATCGCGGGGCAAGCCCGCTCCCACCGAAGAAATGCCGTAGGAGCGGGCTTGCCCCGCGAAAAGATTTATCCACCGCTCAAGCAGTCTTCATTCGGCGCGACCACACCCCCCAATCCAGCACCCACACAGCCAGCAACGAAACGCCCACCAACGGAAACACCACACCCAACGCAACCATGATCACTATCGCCGTCTTCCATTTCGGCAAATCATGGCGCAGCGGCGGCACACCCAGGCCACCTTCAGGCCGACGTTTCCACCACATCACCAGGCCACTGACCGAACCGAGCAGAATCATCAAACAAATCAGCAACACGATGATCTGGTTCAGCGGGCCGAACATCTTGCCCTCATGCAGCATCACCCCCACTTCCGTGGCGCGGGCAACGCCGTTGTAGTCTTGCCAGCGCACATCCACCAGCACCTTGCCGGTGTACTGGTCGACATGCAGGGTGGCGTCGTTGCGCGGGTCGTCGGCAAACACGGCGATGGTGTAAACGCCGTCAGCGCTGGTGGGCAGGGTGATGCTGTAGCCCGGCACCACCGCACGGGTAGCCGCCAGTTCTTGAATCTGCTGCAGGCTGACTTGCGGGGCCGCCGGGGCACTTGAGGCCATCGAATGCCCGGCATGCTCGGCATGCGCACCCGACTGCGGCATCGGGGTGTTTTCCACTGCCCAGGGGACGGTCTGGCGCGTTGCGCTGTTGAGTTCGCGGGCCTGTTGGTCGGAGTGCGGCACATCGTTCCACATGGCGGCAGGGAAGCGGTTCCAGACATCGGCGTACTTCGCGCCCCAGAAGCCGGTCCAGGTCATGCCGCTGAGCAACATCAGCAGCAACAGGGCCGAGCCCCAGAAACCGGTGACGGCATGCAGGTCGCGCCACAGCAGGCGCCCACGGGCATTCAGGCGCGGCCACAGCACGCCCGCGCTGCTCTTGCCGCGTGGCCACCACAGGTACAACCCGGACACCACCAGCACGATGCCCCAGCCAGCGGCCAGTTCCACCAGTCGATCACCGACGGTGCCAATCATCAGCTCGCCATGCAGGGCACGGGCGACCGCTTGCAGGTTGCTTTTTGCGTCCTGCTCACCCAGCAGTGTGCCGTCATAGGGGTTGATGAACACGTTCAGTTCACGCCCGGCATCTTTGACCACGAACTGTGCGCTACGGTCGGCGGCAATCGCTGGCAGGTACTGGCTGACCTGCCCCTTGGGGTAAGCCGTGTGTACCTGTTGCAGCAAGTGGTCGGCGCTTTGCCGGTGGTGCCCGGCTTCGACCACCATCAGGTCACGGTAAAGCAACGGGTCGAGTTGCGGTTTGAACAGGTAGATGATCCCGGTGATCGCCAGCAGGATCATGACCGGGGCGACAAACAGCCCGGCATAGAAGTGCCAACGCCAGGCCAGGTTGTAGAAGCTAATCGGCGCTTTGCTCATGGTGTGCTCCCATGTTGTGCAGGTAAGGCGCGATCGGCGATCGCGCCCCGAGGGTGGATCAGAAGCTCAGGTCAACCTTGGTCCAGAGCGTGCGCCCTGGCTCATTGATGGCCTGTGGATCGCTTGCGGGGTAGCCGAAGCCGGCGTTGCCCGCCAGGTTCAGGTGTTCGGCATAAGCCTTGTCGAACAGGTTATCGACCCCCGCGCTGAGCTTGAGGTGCTTGCTGACCCGGTAGCTGCCATTGAGCGAGAACACCCCGAAACCTGCGCTTTTTTCATAATCTTTGCCGACTACGTTGCCGTAGTTCTCGGCGATGCGATTCTGCGCGGCGACCACCCGCCATAACGCCCCGGCACTCCAATCGTCACGGCTGTAGGTGAGCCCCAGGCGGCTCTCAAGGGGGGGCATCTGTGGCAGCGCTGTGCCATCACTGCTGTTCTTGCCCCAAGCGTAGGCCAGGGTTGCGTCAGCTTTCCAGTTCGAGGTCAGGTTATAGGCCGCCCCCAATTCGCCACCCATGATCCGCGCGTCGATGTTCTGTGCCCGCGAGCTGCTCATGCCCATCATGTTGGTGCGGTAGTCGAACAGGATGTAGTCGCGGACCTGGCCGACATAGCCCGAGGCCCAGGCCTGCAGGTCTTCGGTCTGGTACTGGATGCCAAAGTCCACTTGCGTGGTTTTCTCAGGCTTGATGCTGTCGAAGGCATTGACCGAACCGGCTGGCCCCGACTTGGGCGAAAACAGCTCCCAGTAATCCGGGAAGCGCTCGGCGTGGCCAAGGCCGACGTAGGTGGTGGCCGGGAGGTCAGCGAGGTCATGCTCGTAGCGAACAAAGCCACTGGGCAGGGTATCGGCACGGGTGTCGTCACGGGTGGCACTGGTTTCCCGGTAGTCTTTGGCCGAGGCGCGGTCCAGGCGTGCGCCAGTGATGACGCGGTCTTGATCGGCGGCATACCAGGTCAGCTCGGCAAACATGCCGTAGTTGTGGAAATCGGCGTCTTTGGTCCAGGGCATTTGCTTGTGCACGTCGATGCCCATGCCGCCGCGCTGACGGTGCTCGTTGGTCTGCGCATCAACGCCAGCGATCAACTGCAATTCGCTCCAACGCCAGGTGCCTTTTACCCGGCCGCCCAAGGTACGACGGTCAACGTTGCTGACCATCGGCGAACCCATCATGCCCATGCCCGAGGGCGTGCGCAGGGTGTAGTTGTCCATCACGTGGTCGGCGTAGTTGTAGTAGACCTGGGCCTCGAGCTTGTCCCACACCTCGCCGATGTTGGACTTTTCAAAACGCAGGCCCAGGCTTTCGCGCTTGAACTGCGAGCCGTCCATGCCACGCCCGGCGTAACGGGCTTCACCATCACCTTTGCCGGCGGTGAGCTCCACCAGGGTGTCGGCATCCGGTGTCCAGCCCAGTGCAACATCACCGTTCCACTTGTCCCAGCGCGACGGCACGGTGTCGCCATTGCCGTCTTCATAGTCATCGGAGTGTGACTGGTTGCCGACTACCCGCACATAACCCAGCTGGCCACCGGCAGCAGCGTCGACGAGCTTGTCGAAGCGGCCATTGGAACCGGTCAGCAGGCTGGCGTTGACCCGGCTACCGAGCTCGCCGAATTTCTCCGGGTCGCGGTCGAAGAGGATGGTCCCGGCAGATGCGCCCGGCCCCCAGATCACGCTTTGCGGGCCTTTGATCACGGTCAGCCGGTCGTAGGTTTCTGGCGAAATGTAGGAGGTGGGGGCGTCCATGCGGTTTGGGCAGGCGCCAAGCATTACGCCGCCATTGGTGAGGATGTTCAGGCGTGAGCCGAACATGCCGCGCAGCACCGGGTCGCCATTGGTGCCGCCAGCGCGGATCGCCGAGAAGCCTGGGATGGTTTTCAGGTAGTCGGCGCCATCGCTGGCCGGTACGGGTTGGCGTGGGTCTTTCGGGTTGGTGACGATGGTCAGCGGTGAACTGGGCGCGACCGCAGTGATGACCGTCGGGCTCAACTCATTTTGATCATGACGATGCTCCTCGTGCTCGCTGGCGGCCAGGGCCAGGGGGCTGAGCAAGGTGCCGCAGATCACGGCAAGGGTCCCGCGCAGGGACAAACGAAACACAGCAGTACAGCCGGACATAGTGATTCCAACATCGATCAGTCATAAGGGCGCAGTGGGCCATCGGCAGCGTGCCGAACCCACGAACGCAACAGGTGATTTCAGACGACGATGAAGGCAGGTGGCGCGCGGGTCAGGGCCCCGGGAAACACGGTGTGCCGGGCATAGCCCTGGCGGGTCAGGGTGATCAGTGTGCTGCTGGCAGGAGCCGCCTCGGTGTTCAGCAGGCTCAGGGCCTGGGGCAGGGCCGGGCAGTGGAAGAACAGGCTGCAGTAGCCGCACTTCTCCCAGATCACATGCAGCGAAGCGCTATCCGTGTGCTGGCCGTCGCTGTGGCAATCGGCACTGCTGTCCATCGCCATGCTCATGTTCATGTCTTTCGACATGGCACGGTGATCCATCGGCATCGACTGGGAAACCAGTGGGCCGATGAAGATCATCAACATGGCGAACAGGCTCAGCCAGCTGCCACGAACCCTTCTGGAGTCGGGGCGTGCGGGGCGGGAGCGGCTGCTGCGGGCGATGCTCATGGTGAGCAGCGTTCAGTCAGCGGTCAGTGGCTGTGCGCTTCACCTTCGGGGGCCTGCTTCTGCACGGCGACATCGACGGTGACGTCACCGGCTTTTTCGAAATGCAGGGTCATCGGGAAGCGTTTGCCGTCGCTGAGCAGGCTGCGGTCCTTGGGTTGCATCAACATCACATGGTAGGCACCGGGGGCGAACACCAGGTCTTTGCCTGCAGGTACTTCCACGCGTTGCACCTGCTGCATCTTCATCAGGCCGTCCTTGTGCACATGCTCATGCAACTGCACGTCGTCGCTGATCGGGCTATCGATGCTGAGCAGGGTGTCGGCGCTGCTGCCGTTGTTGTGAACGACAAAGTACGCAGCCACGTTGGGGGCGTTGGGCGGCAGTTCCTGCGACCACGGGTGGGCGATATGCAGGTCACCCTTGGTGTATTCGTGGGCGTTGGCAAAGGTGGCAGGCAGCAGCAGAGCGGCCAGCAGCAGGGCGTTTTTGAACATGGTGATTCTCCAGTCGATTCAGGTTCGCAACAGGCGGCGTCGTGAAGTCAGGCTAGAGGGGAGGCGCGCGGGTTCAGCGCTGGCCACAGTTGGCGTGGCGTCGGCTGATTGGCGACAAGCACGGCCTTGGGGCGGGCAAAGTCCTGGGTAGGCAACAGCAAGCGTGGAGGCTGCCCTGGCAATGCCAACAGTGGCGCGGCGCCGGAGCAACACCAGCAGTGTTGCATGGTCGAGTGGTCATCGTTTTGCCGGGTGCCGTCGGGCGAGCCGAGGGAAATGGCGATTAGCTTGGTGCCGCCGGTGGAGCAGAACGTACCCCAGAGTAGTTGTTCCGCCTGGCTTTTCGGCGCGGCGGCAGACAACGGCATGGCCAGCAGATTGAACAGCACTGCAAAGCAGGCAATCCAGGCATGGGCAAGCCGATGTGAGGGCATGGAAAGATCCGGTCAGGAATCGAGTGATGGCTATTTAGCCAGAGTTGAAAGTATATGTAAAAAACCCAGGCATGCGATGAAATGTCGCGGCGGCCTCTGTGGGAGCGGCGGTGCGGCGACCCGACTTGCCCCGCGATGCGATTTGTCAGCCACATCGCATCGCGGGGCAAGCCCGCTCCCACAGGGTATTACAGCAAGCCCACACACTCACTGTGATCAGACGGCTTTGTTGCGCCCCATCAGGCCGCGCACGGTTTCTTGCAGGTCGGCAGGCAGCACTACGACTTTGGCGTTTTCGCTACCCGCCAGGTTTTCCATGGCGCCGATGTAGCGTTCGCCCAGCAGGTACATGGCCGGGGTGATTTCGTTGCCAACGGCGTCTTTCACCAGGGAGATCGCGCGCGCCGAGGCTTCGGCCAGGTTGATCTGCGCTTCGGCATCCAGCTTGGCCGATTGCAGGCGTGCCTCGGCCTCCAGAATCGCAGCCTGCTTGGCGCCTTCTGCACGGGTGACATCGGCTTTACGCTCACGCTCGGCAGCGGCCTGACGCTCCATGGCCGACTGCATGTTTTCCGAAGGCTTGATGTCCTGGATTTCCACCGAACGTACCGTCACGCCCCAGTCTTCGGTCTGCTCCGACATCGCTTCGCGCAGGCGGGCCTTGATCTGTTCGCGGCTGGACAGCGCTTCGTCGAGGTCCATGGCACCGACAATGGCACGCAGCGAGGTCATGGTCAGGCTGGTCACGGCGTAGCTGAAATCCTGCACGCCGTACGCAGCTTTCTGCGGATCGACGACCTTGGCAAAGCACAGGGCGTTGGCGACGATCACCGCGTTGTCACGGGTGATGATTTCCTGTTGCTGCACATCGAGGATCATGTCTTTGGTCGGCAGGCGGTAGGCGACCACGTCCATGTAGGGAATGACGATGTTCAGGCCGGGCTTGAGGGTGGCCTGGTAGCGACCCAGGCGTTCGACGATCCACTCTTCGCCCTGAGGCACGATGCGTACCCCTTTGAACAGGGTAATGAGGACGAACGCGGCGAGTGTGCCGGCGACGATGAGGCTGGTCATGAGTCAAAGTTTCCTTGTGCTGATCAGGCCCGGGTAACCCGGGCAGTATTGCCTTCGATGGCAGTGAGGCGGACGCGCTCGCCCGAGGGGATGTCGGTATCGGCAATGCAGATCCATTCCTCGTTGCCGAGAATGGGCTTCTGGAAACGCACGCGACCCTTGTGGAACTCGGAGACGGCTGCAGTCAGCAGGCCGACCTCGCCGAGGACATTGTCAGCAGTCCAGCGGGTGTCCGGTTTCTTCTTGCGAAACACCTTGAACCACAGCAGCGTGGTGATCGACGACAGCACCACCCACAGCAGTACCTGCATGTCGAGCTGCAGGCTGGGCACCAGGTAGGCGATGAACGACACCAGCACCGCACCGATGCCGAACCAGAGAATAAAGAAGGTTGGTAATACGAGTTCCAGCACAACCAGGCCGAACCCGAATACCAGCCAGATCCACCATTGCATTTCCATATGGGCGAATTCTTTCAGGGAGGAACGGGCAGTGTAAGTCAGGGGGCGGCAGCTGGGGTAATCAGAAATATCTGATTATGGTGAAGGGATCGCGGGGCAAGCCCGCTCCTACGATGGTGATCCCGCTAATTGGCGGGGTTTAACCAGTCTTCCACACGTAGTCCAGGGACACGCAGGAACTCGCGCACATTGTTACTCACCAACACAAGCCCGAGCGAGCGGGCATGCCCTGCGATCATCTGGTCATAGGGCCCGATCGGTGTTCCGGCCTTGGCCAGTTCTGCGCGTAGCTGGCCACTGTGGGCTGCGGCATGACTGTCATAGTTGAGCACTTCAAGGCGCGCGGCAAAGCCTTCGACGACAGACAGGTTGCGCTCAGGCGCAGCGGATTTCTCTGCGCCGTAGATCAGCTCCATCAATGTGATGGTACTGATGCACAGTTGGCCGTGGCGGCGGTTGAACGCTTCGCGTACCTCGTGTGGCTTGTTCTTGAGGGTGAAGATACAAATGTTGGTATCAAGCATGTACTTGAGCATCAGAACCCTTCACGTTCCTGATCTTTAGGCTGCTCTCGCGAAACCATGAAGTCGTGGCTTGCACACTCGTCGTCGAACCAGCTGTCCCAGGTTTCACCGGCAGGCGAAATGATTCGGGTGCGGCCGATGGCGACCACATCCACACGCGTGATGTTCTCGGGAAAAGCGACGGATTTTGGCAAGCGGATAGCCTGGCTGCGATTGCTTTTGAAGACGGCACCTTGATCCATGGGGGCCTCCCTGGAAAGCATTAATGTATGTCCGAGTTTATGCTGGGTGCTGTATATGTCAATGGGATATACGCAGTGAATCAAGCGCAGCGCTCAAGGTATCGACGGTGAAAAATTCCCTGTCCACCACTGGCAACTCAGGCCGTTTCAGAATCAATACCGGCACCCCACGCTCACGCGCAACGTCGAGCTTGGGCTCGGTCGCAGCGCTGCCGCTGTTCTTGCTGATCAACACATCAATCTGCCGACGTTCAAACAGCCTGCGCTCGTCCTCAAGCAGGAACGGGCCGCGGGCGCCGATCACTTCGCAGCGTTCGTTACCGGGGCAGGCCTCCAGGGCGCGCAAGGTCCAGAACTGTTGCGGCGGGATCTCCTCCAGGTGCTGCAACGGCTCACGGCCAAGGGTGAACAGCGGGCGCTGAAACGGACGCAGGGCTTCGATCAGTTCGGCCCAGTCAGCCACTTCGCGCCAGTCATCACCGGCCTGCGCTTGCCACGCCGGGCGTCGCAGGGCCCAGCAGGGTACGCCGCTGAGCTGTGACGCGCGGGCGGCGTTGGCGCTGATTCGGGCGGCGTAAGGGTGCGTGGCGTCAATCAACAGGTCGATGTTCTCTGCGCGCAGATACGCCGCTAAACCCTCGGCACCGCCAAAACCACCGATCCGGACCTGGCAGTTCAGATCGCTGGGTACCCGGCCGATGCCGGCCAGGCTGTAGACATGCTCGGGGCCAAGCGTGCGGGCGATGGCCAGGGCTTCGGTAACTCCGCCAAGCAGCAAGATTCGAGTCATTTCCCACACTCTGTAGGAGCGGCGGCGTGGCCGACGATGCCGCCTTGGCGGTCGATGGCGAACACTTCTACTTGGACCTCGGGCGGCACCACGCTTTGTGCAAACGCCAACGCATGGGCACACACCGCATCACCCAAGGCAATACCGGCAGCACTGGCCAGGGCCAAGGCCTGCTGGCTGGTGTTGGCCTGGCAGATCGCCGCTTGCAGCTCGCTGTCGGCGCCGATGGCTGCCGCCCACTGCGCCAGTTGCGGCAGGTCGATGCTGGAGTGGCGGCTGTGCAGGTCCATGTGCCCGGCCGCCAACTTGCTGATTTTGCCGAAGCCGCCGCACAGGCTGAGTTTGTCCACCGGGACCTTGCGCAGGTGTTTGAGCACTGCGCCGACAAAGTCGCCCATCTCGATCAGGGCGATTTCCGGCAGGTTGTAGACCCGGCGCATGGTGTCTTCGCTGGCGTTGCCGGTGCAGGCAGCGATGTGCAGGTAGCCGTTGGTTTTCGCCACATCGATACCCTGGTGGATCGAGGCGATGTAGGCCGAACAGGAGAACGGTCGGACAATACCGCTGGTGCCCAGAATCGACAGGCCGCCAAGAATGCCCAGGCGCGGGTTCATGGTTTTCAGCGCCAGGCTTTCGCCATCCTGCACATTCACCGTGACTTCGAAGCCGCCGCCATAGCCACATTCTTCGGCCAGCCGTTGTAGGTGTTCGCTGATCATTCGCCGTGGCACCGGGTTGATGGCCGGCTCGCCCACCGCCAGCACCAGGCCTGGGCGGGTCACGGTGCCGACGCCTTTACCGGCGACAAAGCGCACGCCGGGCTCGGCCTGCAGGCGCACGCCACTGTAAAGCAGGGCGCCATGGGTAACATCCGGGTCGTCGCCTGCATCTTTGAGGGTGCCGGCCTCGGCTCCGTCTTCATGCAGGCGACAGAACTCCAGGCGCATCTGCACCTGTTTGCCTTTCGGCAAGGTGATCTCTACGGCGTCGCTGGCGCTGCCGGTCAGCAGCAGGCGGGCAGCGGCCAGGCTGGTGGCGGTGGCGCAACTGCCGGTGGTCAAACCGCTGCGCAGGGGGGCGGGGTGTTCCTGGGTCTCGTCACGCATCGGCGGGCTTGATCGCTTCTAGCAAGGTGATCGGCAAGGCCTGGCGCCAGGTGTCGAACTCACCCAATGGCTGGGCTTGGGCGATGTGGATGCGGGTCAGTTCGCCGCCATGCTGCTCGCGCCAGTTGACCAGGGTCAGTTCGCTTTGCAGGGTCACGGCATTGGCGACCAGGCGGCCGCCCGGACGCAGCTGTTGCCAGCACTGCTCAAGCACGCCTTCGCGGGTCACACCGCCGCCGATGAAGATCGCATCCGGGCGCTCCAGCCCAGCCAGGGCTTGCGGCGCACGGCCGCGAATCAGTTGCAGACCGGGCACGCCAAGGGCATCGCGGTTGTGCTCGATCAGCGCCTGACGGCCCTCATCGGACTCAATCGCCAGAGCGCGGCAACTGGGATGAGCGCGCATCCACTCGATGCCAATCGAACCGCTACCGGCGCCGACGTCCCAAAGTAGCTCGCCCGGCTGCGGTGCCAAACGCGCCAGGGTGATGGCGCGCACATCGCGTTTGGTCAGTTGGCCGTCATGCTTGAAGGCGCTGTCGGCAAGGCCGGCCAGCGGCGACAGGCGCGGCGCATCAGCACTGGCCTGGCACTCGATGGCGATCAGGTTCAAGGCGGCAACCTGTGTGTGCGGCCAGTGCTCGGCCGTGCCTTCAAGGCAGCGCTCGGTGCTGCCGCCCAGGTGTTCAAAGACCTGCAGGCGGCTCGGCCCAAAGCCACGTTCACGCAGCAGTGCCGCGACCGCTGCCGGGCTGCTGCCATCGTTGCTCAGTACCAGCAGGCGCACACCGCTGTAGAGATGGGCATTGAGCGCGGCCAGCGGACGCGCCACCAGCGACACTGTGATGACTTCCTGCAACGGCCAGCCCAGGCGCGCGGCGGCCAGCGCACAGGAGGAGGGCATCGGCAGTACATTCAGCTCATGCGCATCGAGCTGACGTGCAAGGCTGGCGCCGACGCCGAAGAACATCGGATCACCACTGGCCAATACACACACCGGCTCACCGCGCAGGGCCAGCACCGGGCTCAGGGAAAACGGACTGGGCCACAACAGGCGCTCGCCGCCGATGCAGCGCGGCAGCAAATCGAGCTGGCGCTGGCTGCCGAACACCCGCGAAGCACCCAGCAGCGCCCGCCGGGCATTCTTGCCCAGGCCACTGAAACCGTCTTCACCGATACCTACTACTGTCAGCCAGGGCGACATGTGTTTTCCTCAATACCCAGCAATCCGACCGGCAGGCTTTTCATGCCTTCGGACAAAGCAGGCATAATACCGCGCCTTCTACACTGAAGTGCCTTTTCACGATTGTCGGGTGACCTTTTGAACCAGCCTGTAACAGCCCACCAACCCCAGGTTTCGCTGCGCCCCTCGGCCTGTCCGGGGTTGCTGCGTATCGTGCAGGCGAAGGATGGTGGTATCTGTCGGATCAAGCTGGCCGGCGGCGTGCTGACGGCTGATCAGGCCGATGCCGTCGCCGCTGCAGCCGAGCGCTTTGCCGCCGGGGAGATTGAAGCCACCAACCGTGGCAATCTGCAGATCCGCGGCATTGGCAGCGATCAGGCCGGGCTTATCGCCTGCTTGCTGGCGGCAGGCCTGGGCCCGCGTGATGCGGCGGGCGATGATGTGCGCAACTTGATGCTCAGCCCGGTAGCAGGGCTTGATCCCTCGATGCTGTTCGACACCCGGCCGTTGGCGCAGACGCTGTTGCAAGCGTTGGAAACCACCCCGCACCTGCATCAGCTTTCGGCCAAGTTTGCTGTGCAAGTAGATGGCGGCGAGGCCATGGCGATGCTTGAGCATCCACATGACCTGTGGCTCAGCGCGTTGCAACTGGAGGGCGAAGTGTTTTTGGCCTTCGGCCTGGCAGGTTGCCCGGCCAGCGATTCACCGTTGGGCGCGGTGCCGGTTGCGCAGGGCCATGCGTTGGTGCTGGCCGTGCTCAACCGCTTCCTCGACTTGGCCAAGCCGGAACAAACGCGGATGCGCCAGCTATTGGCCGAACATTCGCCAGAGCACTTTATCGCCGGGCTCGGTTTGACCCTCCGCCGCGATCCAACCGTGCTCCAGTGGCGCCGTGCGGCAACGCCAGGCAGTGCCTATTTGGGGCAGTTCGCACAACGCCAAGCGGGCCTGAACGCCGTCGGTGGTGCTGCGCCGCTGGGGCGCTTGAGCCCGAGCATGTTGCGTGGTGCCGCCCAACTGGCCCGCCAGTGGGGCGATGGCAGCCTGCGCATGACGCCTTGGCAAAGTGTGCTGCTGCCCAACATCCCCGAACAGCACGTGGCCACGGTGACCGGTGGACTGACGCATCTGGGCCTGCTGTGCTCGGCCACTGACCCGCTGGCCCGCCTGGTGGCGTGCACCGGTTCCAGTGGCTGCGCCAAGGCCCAGGCTGAAACCAAGGGCGATGCCCGCCACTTGGCCACGTTAATTACCCGCGGTGGCGCCCCGGCCAGTGTGCACCTGAGCGGTTGTTCGCGCTCCTGTGCCATGGCCCATGTTGCCCCGCTGACCCTGTTGGCTCAACGCCCGGGGCACTATGACTTGTACCAGCGTGACCCAGCGCAGCCAGGATTTGGCCAGCTGCGCGCACGCAACCTCACATTGAAAGAAGCTGGCGCACTGCTAGACGCCTGCTCACGGAGCCCCCTTGATGATTGATTACATCCGCGATGGTCAGGAGATCTATCGCAATTCCTTCGCGATCATTCGAGAGGAAGCCCGGCTCGATCGAATTCCTGCCGACCTGGAAAAGCTTGCGGTACGCGTAATTCACGCCTGCGGCATGGTCGACGCGATCGATGGCCTGCAGTTCTCGCCAGGTGCTGGCAAGGCCGGGCGTGATGCCCTGGCCGCTGGCGCGCCGATTCTGTGCGATGCGCGGATGGTCTCCGAGGGCATCACCCGCGCACGCCTGCCGGCGAATAATCAGGTGATTTGCACGCTGCGCGATGAGCAGGTGCCAGCGTTGGCTCAGGAGTTGGGCAACACCCGTTCGGCGGTGGCACTGGAGCTGTGGCGCCCTTATCTGGAAGGCAGCGTGGTGGTGATCGGCAACGCCCCGACCGCACTGTTCTACCTGCTGGAAATGCTTGATGCAGGTGCACCGAAACCGGCGCTGATTCTCGGCTTTCCGGTGGGCTTTGTCGGCGCTGCCGAGTCCAAGGCAATGCTCGCGGCTGACAGCCGTGGCGTGCCCTTCGTGATCATGCAGGGGCGTCTGGGCGGTAGCGCCATGGCGGCGGCTGCGGTCAATGCCCTGGCCACGGAGGTCGAATGATGCAGGCTCGTGGACGTTTGCTGGGCCTGGGTGTCGGCCCTGGCGATCCGGAACTGATCACCGTCAAAGCCCTGCGCCTGCTGCGCGAAGCGCCGGTGGTGGCGTACTTCGTTGCCAAGGGTAAGCGCGGCAATGCCTTCGGTATCATCGAAGCCCATTTGCAAGACGCGCAAACACTGTTGCCGTTGGTGTACCCGGTGACCACTGAAGTGCTGCCTGCGCCGCTGTCCTATGAACAGGTGATCAGCGACTTCTACGACGCTGCCAGTCTGGAGGTTGCCGCCCACTTGGACGCTGGCCGTGATGTGGCGGTGATCTGCGAAGGTGATCCGTTCTTCTATGGTTCCTACATGTACCTGCACGACCGGCTCGCCGAGCGTTATGACGCCGACGTGATCCCGGGTGTCTGCTCGATGCTCGGTGGCGCTTCGGTGCTGGGTGCGCCGCTGGTGTATCGCAACCAGAGCCTGTCGGTGCTGTCGGGTGTGCTGCCCCACGACGAGCTCAAGCGTCGTCTGGCCGATGCCGATGCTGCGGTCATCATGAAGCTGGGGCGTAACTTCCCCAAGGTTCGTCAGGTGCTGACTGAACTCGGCTTGGCCGAGCGCGCCTTGTACGTGGAGCGCGCGACCATGGCCAACCAGAAGATCGTCGCCCTGGACGAGGTTGATCCGCAGTCGTCGCCGTACTTCTCGCTGATCATCGTTCCGGGTGAGAGGTGGCAAGGGTGATGGCGCGCAAAGCCCCGGCCATCGTCATTCTTGGCGCCGGCAGCCTGGCCACTGCCCGCAAGATCCAACAGATTTACCCGGACGCCTTGATCCATGGCCTGCACGGCCGGGTCGAGGGCGTTGACTGCAGCTATCAGGAGTTCGGCGCCACCGTGCGTCAGCTCTACCAGCAAGACACGCCGATCATCGCCTTGTGCGCGGCCGGCATTGTTATTCGCACCCTGGCCAGCCTGTTGCTGGAAAAGGGTGTCGAGCCCGCCGTTCTGGCCGTGGCCGAAGATGGCAGTGCGGTGGTGCCCTTGTTGGGTGGCCTGAGTGGGGTCAATGTCATGGCCCGGGAAATCGCTGCAGGCCTGGGTGTGGCGGCGGCCATCACCACCAGTGGCGAGCTGCGCTTTGGTACCTGCCTGCTCAATCCACCGAGCGGCTATGCGCTGGCTGATCTGGAACTGGGCAAGCGTTTTGTCAGTGACCTGCTTGCTGGTGAGTCGGTGCGCATCGACGGCGAGGCGCCCTGGCTGGCTCAGGCGCAACTGCCGCACAGCGACCAGGCACACCTGGCCATTCACGTCGGCAGTGACTTGCGCGACGCGTCGGCCAATGAGCTGGTGATCTATCCGCGCTGCGTCATGGTTGCTGTTACCACCGTCGAGCCTGAGCTGGCGAACGTGGTGCGCGATGCGTTGAAGCGCGCGCGCATCGCCGAACCGGCGTTGGCCTGCGTGGTGGCCAGTGAGACGTTGATGGCCGATGCTGGCCTGCACGCGGCGGCGGCCGAGCTGGGTGTGCCATTGCGGTTTTCGCCACACGCAGGCAACGCGAGCACGCTGGCGGCCGAGGCATTGCCGCAGTTGTTGCCTGCGCACGCCGTTACCGAGGGGCTGGCCATTGTGGTGTCGAGCCAGCCGATTGAACCGTTGCACATCGGTCGTGCCCGTGGCCGCCTCGCGGTGATCGGCCTGGGACCGGGCGCTGCCGAGTTCATGGTGCCAGCGGTCAAAGCGGAACTGGCGCAAGCCAACGATATCCTCGGCTACGAAACCTACGTGCGCATGGCCGGGCCGTTGCGCGCCGACCAGGTGGCGCACTGCACCGACAACCGCGAAGAAATGCAACGCGCCCGGCATGCCTTTGAACTGGCTGCCGAGGGCCGCTCGGTAGTGGTGGTGTCTTCCGGTGACCCGGGTGTGTTTGCCATGGCGGCGGCGGTGCTTGAAGCCTTGCACGAGTCCAGCGATCCGCGCTGGCATGCGGTTGACTTGCAGGTGCTGCCCGGGGTTTCCGCGTCGCTGGCCACCGCGGCGCTGGCCGGAGCGCCCTTGGGCCATGATTTCTGTGTGTTGTCGCTGTCGGACAACCTCAAGCCTTGGTCGATCATTGAAAAACGCCTGGACCTGGCTTGCCAGGCCGACCTGGCGTTGGCGTTCTACAACCCTATCTCGCGTTCCCGGCCCTGGCAGTTGGGGCGCGCGCTGGAAATCGTTCGCCAGCATCGCGCAGGGACGACGCCGGTAGTCCTTGGACGCGATGTCGGCAGGCCAGGCCAGACCCTGCGCGTGCTGACGCTGCAGGCGCTGACAGCGGAAGACGTCGACATGCGCACCATGGTGCTGGTCGGATCGTCCACCACCGTTGCCTTTGAGCGCCCTGGGCATCAGCCGTGGGTTTACACCCCGCGTTGGTATGGAGAAAAACCCTGAGCTGCGAGGGGTAGGTTTCTCTGTGCCCATCAGTTATTCGGTTGATCAATATAAGGGGGGGCCAGAGTGCAGGCCCCCCTTTCATATCGATCAAGGAAGAACAGTCATGGGCGAGATCCAGACATTAGAAAACAAACTTGAAGTAAGTAATGGCGACCTGCTGGTATTCATCGGCATGTCGAAAGAGAACACTGACGCCCTCTATTACAGTCACCTGTTCAGTTCGCTGGCTGCTTCGGCAGAGTATTTCCCAACGACTGAAAGTGAGGATTGGTTCAAGGCTTACGTGCTAACGATGCAGACCTGCGGTTGGTTGCCAATCAAGTTTAAACAAGTCAACGAACACGCTATTTCGCAGAGCTTGTCGGTCGATAAATTACTGGTCAAGGGCGTACAAATGGCCCTGTCGTTCGCTACTGGCGGGGCTTCAGCGGGCGCCGCAGTCATGGATGTTGCCAGTGATGCGATCGACACCCTGGCCGAAAGCCCCGACGCCATCAAGTTGCTCGAGCGTGACAATAAGGGAAAAGATGGCATAGCGCTGAACATGGCCGTGTGTAAAGAGTTTCCCACCGGTGAAGTCGTGCTTAGCGTCGGTTGTGTGCAAAGTGATGAAGCCCCACCAAGCACAAATAACTTGCTGTTTTTTGAATGGAGCTCCAGTCACTCCAAAACCTACACCGGCGCTGCGGCGTTGGCCTTCCATCGCAGCCTGTATGACCAGATCAAGGATACGTTGATCTTGCGCGTAGGCGAACGGAGCAAGCATGAAGTGATTAACAAGCCAATCACGCCTAAACAACGTGTCAAGCCAGCCTAAACAAAGATCGCATTACCGTAGGTACCGGTGACGGGTTGTCGGTGCCAGTGGTTTGCTCGGGGAGTCTATGTATGAGCGCGCACCGTTTTTCTGTCGTACTGTCTGGTAATTGCTTGCTGTTGCTGTCTGCAGAGCTTGAAGAGGGTCAGCGCCGTGATGTGCTCGACGCTCATTTGTTTGCCTGGCTGAATGCCTCGTCCGAGTTCTGGTTGCTCGGTGAGAACGAACAGTGGCATGGCACCTACATGGACAGGCACACTGAACTAGGGTGGGTGATCAGCACATTTGCTCACAAGCGCATGTGTGACCGGGCGCTTGTGGCCAACACCGCGCTGGACATTGCCTGGAATGAGCTGGCGACGTTGGTGCCTGCAGCGTTGCTACCGGCCTTGTATGATAGCCGGCGGATGCTTGAAGCGTTGCCGCCGCTGCATCCAGCCTTGCAGCTGTTGAACACAGAGGCTCTGGAATCTGCGAAATGTGCAGAGGGTGAGCACATTGATCGCCTGGCGTTCGAGGTTCGGGTGGTCCTTCCGGGGCTGCGGGTGTTGGTCAGTAGCCTGTCCCTGGAAACGTGCCAGTCGTTGTCGGGGCAATGGATGACTCAAACGTTGCATGCAGAGGCAATCAAGCGCCTGGTGACAAGGCGATTTGCAGGCGACCTGTTCGAGGGCGTTTTTGCCGGGCTCAGAGGCATTCTCCAGGAGCGGCTTGAGCCGCTTCGGTCCACGTATCTCGTGCCTGTGAATGCGGCAAGCAAGGCCGACTACAAGTTCAAGTAACCCTTGATCCCGCTGAAGATGATCTGCGCGGCAAGGGCACAGACGAACAGCCCCATCAGGCGGCTGACAATCTGCAAGCCCTGTTCGCCGAGAATGCGTTCGATGCGGTGTGAGAGAAACAACACCAGGCCAACGGTAAAGCTGGCCAGGGCAATACCGACGATGGCCAGCAACTTGTCATCCCAGTGCGGTTGGCTGACGCCCATGACCAACAGCGCACCAATGGTTCCGGGGCCGACGGTCAGGGGAATGGTCAGCGGTACGATGGTGACATCTTGCTGGACACTGTCAGGCTGCACCGCCGACTTGCCCTGCGCCATGCCCAGTGCAGAAATGAACAGCACGCTACCGGCGCCAATACGAAACGCGTCGGTGGTGATGCCAAATATGCCGAAGATGGTGCGGCCAAACAGATACAGCAACACGCTGGCCACCAGCGCTGCAATGGCGACCCGCCAGGCAAGCTGTTTACGCTCCTTGGTGGAGTGGCCGCGGGTCAGGCTGATAAAGCAGGAAAGCACAAAGAACGGGCTGTAGAGCACGAGCATGTTCAGGTAGACGCTGAATAACTCATGGAGCATGGTCGAGGCTCACTACTGCTGAGGGTAGAACAGCAAGTGTATCAGGGCTCTGGCAGATTACGGGGTCGGCACCTGAGTGGTTTGCGTTTCTCGTTGGGCAACCCAGTATTCGATCAATTCGCGCAGCTGTGACAGCTCGACCGGTTTGGCCATGTGGCCGTCCATGCCGGCCAGGCGCGCACGCTCTTTGTGTTCGGCCAGAATGTGTGCGGTCAAGGCTACCACTGGCGTGCGCTTGCGCTGGTTGCTGACTTCCCAGGCACGGAACTGCTGGGTGGCGGAGAAACCATCGAGCACTGGCATTTCGCAGTCCATCAACACCAGGTCGTATCGTTGCGCCTTCATCGCCTTCAGGGCTTCTTCACCGTTGCTGGCGGTGTCGGGCTCAAGGCTGAGTTTACCGAGCATGCCGCGGATCACTTTGGTCGAGATGCTGTTGTCTTCAGCGACCAGAATGCGGAAATCACTAGGCAGGTTCAGCGGTGCGCCGAGGTTGGTCGGTGGCGGGGCGAACGGCTGGTCTTTGCTGCGCTGGGCCAGTTCATCGGCCAGGGTAGTCTTGAGGGTGTAGCCTGCCACCGGTTTGGCCAGAATGCGTTTGACCCCAGCGTTGCGCGCAATGACTTTGCTCGGCGCATTGCTGATGCCGGTGAGCATGATCAGCAGAATGTCGTGGTTCAGGCTGGGGTCTTCTTTGACCTTGGCCGCCAGTTGCATACCGGTCATGCCGGGCATGTTCTGGTCGAGCAGCACCACATCGAAGTAATCGCGCAGGTGCGCCTTGGTGCGTAGCAACGCCAGGGCTTCTTTGCCCGAAGGCACGGCGCTGACGTTCATGCCCCAGGCGCTGCACTGTTGCACCAGGACTTTGCGGCAGGTGTCGTTGTCGTCCACCACCAGCACCCGGGCGCCGCGCAGTGGGCCGTCGAGGTCGGCGGGGGGCTGTTCCAGGCGCTGTGGGTCCAGTGGCAGGGTCATCCACAGCGTATTGCCCAGGCCGTGGCTGGTCTTGATACCGAATTCACCCTGCATCAGGCTGATCAGCTGTTTGGCGATGACCAGGCCCAGGTGCCCGCCCAGCTTGTTGCTGGAAAGGAAGTGCTTACTGTGCAATTCGGCCTGCAGCAGCGCTTCGCGCTCACCGGGCGACATGGGTTCACCGCTGTCTTGTACGGCAATGCGCAGGCGCGGCGCGCTGCCGCGTTGGTCGAGTGCTACCACCAGGAGGATTTCGCCCTGTTCGGTTTTCTTCAGGGCGTTTTCCAGCAGGCTGAGCATGGCCTGACGCAGGCGCGTAGGGTCACCGCTGATAACCCGTGGCACTTGTGGCTGGGTGAAACTGATCAGCTCGATGTTCTGCTGTTCGGCCTTGGCGCGGAAAATACTCAGGCAGTCTTCGATCAAGGCGTTGAGGTCAAACTGCACATCGTCCAGCTCGATTTGTCCGGACTCAAGCTTGGAAATGTCGAGAATCTCGTTGATCAGCGTAAGCAGCTCGTTGCCGGCGCTGTGGATGGTCTGCACGTAGTCGCGCTGCTTTACCGACAACGGCGTGCCGAGCAGCAATTCCGTCATACCCAGCACGCCGTTCATGGGCGTGCGGATTTCGTGGCTGATCTTGGCCAGGAACTCGGCTTTGGCATTGATTTCGGCGTTGCTGGCGGCCAGTTCGCAACTGGCACTGAAGCGCTCTTCACTGATTCGGCGCAGACGCTCGCTGACCGACAGGTTAAGCAGCAAACCGCAGAAGCTGGTCAGCCCGAGCAGAATGAACAACAACAATTGTGTGGGTGTGCGGGTCAGCCCCAACAGGGCGGGCAAAACCACCAGGCAGCCGACGTTGAAGGCCAGCATCGACAGGGCAAACAGGCGCGCAGGTTCATAACCCTTGTACCAGTAGTAACTGGAGACCAGCAGCATGGTGACGCTGCCCAGGGCGAACAGGGCATAGGTCATCAGGTTCAGCGGCAGGGTATCGACGAACAGCAAGATCAGGCCGAACAGTCCGATAAGGATCATTTCGGCCTGCAACAGACGGTTCAGGCGCGGTTGTTCGCAAGGGCGGAAAAAGCGCAGGGTGAAAGTCAGCCCGGCCAGGCTCGCCAGCAGCGCAGTAAGGTACGCAGCAGGCGTTTGCGCCGAATGCCAGAGGCTCCACCACGGGCCACTGAGGTTCAGCAGAATCAGGGCGCTGAGCATCATCAGGCCGTGATAGAACGCCAGGCTCAGGCTGGTGCCGGAACGCGAATAGGCGAAGCGGATGAAGTTGTGCAGCATCAACATCAGCAAGCAGCCAAACAGCAGGCCGAACATCAGGGTCTGGCGCTGATCGGCGGCAACCTGGGTAGCGTTCTCCAGGGTAATGCTGGGGCGCAATTGATGTTCGGACACCAGGCGCAGGTAGATGTCCAGCGTATGCGTACTGTTGGGCAGGGCCAGTTGGTGATCGCTGCTGCGTACGCTCGATTCGCCGCTTTCGTTGGGGCGACCGTTGTGAATGTGTCTGATCAGCTGATCGCCATCGAGGGCGTACAGATCAAGACGGGAAAGATCTGGGGCGAACACCCGTAGCAGTTGTTCATGCTGGCCGGGTTCGAGGCGGTAATGCAGCCACAATGCCTGGTCGGGCGTAGCGGCATCGAGCTGGTTCAGCTGGATCGGGCTGAATTGGTTGCGATAGCGATCGGAGCGCACGTCGCTGAGCTGCAGGTTGGCCTGTTCGTCGAGCAAAACCGCCCAGCCACTGCCATGTTCGGCGGTCGCCGGAAACAGGCAGAGTAAGGTCAGCAGACTGACGGTGAGACCAATGGCGATCCTGAGCCAACGCACGACGAGATCCTTTCTTAGCAAAGTGCCGAATGGTAACTATGCGCGGCGCCCCCAGCCAATGGCAAGGCCCATGATGGACCCTGCCATTGAGCCGTAAGCAGGACGCCAGCGGCGTCACTGCTTGCGGGGGTTTTGTTACTGTTGATGTTCACCGCGTTCGCGAGCAATGGCGCGATAGCCAATGTCTTTACGGTAAAAACTGCCTTCCCAGTTGATCTCGGCAGCCAGGCGATAGGCCTGCTGTTGCGCGGCTTCAACGGTTTCACCCAGGGCGGTGGCACACAGAACCCGGCCGCCTGTGGCAACGACCTGGCCATCTTTGAGCGCGGTACCGGCATGGAAGACTTTACCGGTCAGCTTGGCTGCAGCGTCCAGGCCGTTGATGGCAGCGCCTTTGCTGTAATCGCCAGGGTAACCACCGGCTGCCAGGACAACGCCCAGGCTAGGCTGCGGGTTCCACTGCGCTTCAACCTTGTCCAGCGCCTTGGCAAACGCCGCTTCGATCAACAGCACCAGACTCGACTCCAGGCGCAGCATGACGGGCTGGGTTTCCGGATCACCGAAACGGCAGTTGAATTCGATGACTTTCGGGTTGCCCGCTTTGTCGATCATCAGGCCGGCATACAGGAAACCGGTGTAGACGTTGCCTTCTTCAGCCATGCCGCGCACGGTTGGCCAGATCACCTGGTCCATGACGCGCTGGTGAACGTCGGCAGTCACTACCGGTGCCGGGGAGTAGGCACCCATACCGCCGGTGTTCGGGCCGGTATCGCCGTCGCCGACACGTTTGTGGTCTTGGCTGGTGGCCATCGGCAGCACGTTGTGGCCATCGACCATGACGATGAAGCTGGCTTCTTCGCCGTCGAGGAACTCTTCGATGACGACACGCGAACCGGCTTCACCGAAGGCATTGCCGGCCAGCATGTCGCGCACGGCGTCTTCGGCTTCGCCGAGGGTCATCGCCACGATCACGCCTTTACCGGCGGCCAGGCCGTCGGCCTTGATCACGATCGGTGCGCCTTTTTCGCGCAGGTAGGCCAGGGCCGGTTCGATTTCGGTGAAGTTCTGGTAGTCGGCGGTCGGGATCTTGTGCCGGGCCAGGAAATCTTTGGTGAAGGCTTTCGAGCCTTCCAGCTGAGCGGCGCCTTTGGTTGGGCCGAAGCAGTCCAGACCGCGGCTGCGGAACAGGTCGACGACACCGGCGACCAGCGGGCCTTCCGGGCCGACGATGGTCAGCGCGACGTTTTTTTCTGCGAAGTCGGCCAGTTGCTCAAGGGCGGTGACGTCGATAGCGACGTTCTCGCATTTGGCTTCGGTGGCCGTGCCAGCGTTGCCCGGGGCGACGAAGACTTTCTCGACGCGCGGGTCTTGGGCGACTTTCCAGGCCAGGGCGTGTTCACGACCGCCGCTACCGATAATCAAAACATTCATGTCAAAACCTCGATGACGCTAATTCGGATGATGCTGGTAGGTTTGGCGGTGGGAGCGGACTTGCCCCGCGATTGCGGTGCATCAGTGTAATCGCTTCGCGGGGCAAGCCCGCTCCCACTGAGTGCAGTTGCTCCTACCGAGTCATCAGTGACGGAAGTGGCGCATGCCGGTGAACACCATGGCAATGCCGGCTTCGTCAGCAGCGGCGATCACTTCGGCGTCACGCATCGAACCGCCCGGCTGAATCACAGCAGTGATACCCACTTTAGCTGCGTTATCGATGCCGTCACGGAACGGGAAGAATGCATCCGACGCCATGACCGCGCCCTGTACCTGCAGGCCAGCATGCTCAGCCTTGATGGCAGCGATACGGGCGGAGTTCACGCGGCTCATCTGGCCAGCGCCGACACCGATGGTCTGACGGCCTTTGGCGTAGACGATAGCGTTGGACTTGACGTACTTGGCCACTTTCCAGGCGAAGATCAGGTCGTCGATTTCCTGTTGGGTCGGTGCACGCTTGGTCACTACCTTGAGGTCGTCGGCGCTGATCATGCCGATGTCACGGCTCTGTACCAGCAGACCGCCGGTCACGCGCTTGTAGTCCCAGGCAGCGGCACGCTCGGCCGACCACTGGCCGCAGGCCAGCAGGCGTACGTTGGCCTTGGCTGCAACCACGGCGCGCGCTTCGTCGCTGACGCTCGGGGCGATGATGACTTCGACGAACTGGCGCTCGACGATGGCCTTGGCGGTTTCGGCATCCAGTTCGCGGTTGAAGGCGATGATGCCGCCGAAGGCCGACTCGGTGTCAGTGGCGTAGGCCAGTTCGTAAGCCTGACGGATACCGCCTTCGGCGTCCGGGCTGACGGCCACGCCGCACGGGTTGGCGTGCTTGACGATGACGCAGGCGGGTTTGACGAAGCTCTTCACGCACTCCAGTGCGGCGTCGGTATCGGCCACGTTGTTGTACGACAGTTCTTTGCCTTGCAGCTGTACTGCGGTAGCGATACCGGCTTCGGCAGGCTTGGCTTCAACGTAGAACGCCGCGCTCTGGTGCGGGTTCTCGCCGTAGCGCATTTCCTGGGCCTTGATGAACTGGCTGTTGAAGGTGCGCGGGAATTCGCTGCGGCCTTCAGTGCTCAGGGTTTCGCTGGCCTGGTTAACGGTGCCCATGTAGTTGGCGATCATGCCGTCGTAGGCGGCGGTGTGTTCGAACGCCTTGAGCATCAGGTCGAAACGCTGAGCGTAGGTCAGGCCGCCGGCCTTGAGGTTTTCCAGCACTTGAGCGTAATCGCTGGCATTGACGACGATGGCGACGTCTTTGTGGTTCTTGGCTGCCGAGCGCACCATGGTCGGGCCGCCGATGTCGATGTTCTCGATCGCCGTCGGCAGGTCGCAACCCGGCTTGGAGATGGTGGCTTCGAACGGGTAGAGGTTGACGGCGACCAGATCGATCGGCTTGATCCCGTGCTCGGCCATGATGGCGTCGTCGGTGCCGCGACGGCCAAGGATGCCGCCGTGGATTTTCGGGTGCAGGGTTTTCACCCGGCCATCCATCATTTCGGCAAAACCGGTGTAATCGGCAACTTCCACCGCGGCAACGCCGTTGTCCTGGAGCAGCTTGAAGGTGCCGCCGGTGGACAGGATCTCGACGCCAAGCTGTTGCAGCTCACGGGCGAATTCAAGGATCCCGGTCTTGTCGGAAACACTGATCAAGGCGCGGCGGATCGGCAGGCGGGTAGTCTGGTCGGTCATTTCAGATTCCATAACGCGGTGGAGTCAGCAAAAAAGGCGACCTCATCGAATGGGAGCCGCCTTTTCTGGTTTGGATGCTTGCTTACAACAAATCGTACTGCTTAAGCTTTTTGCGCAGGGTGCCGCGGTTGAGCCCGAGCAACTCACTGGCCTTGGTCTGGTTGCCCTTGACGTAATTCATCACGCTTTCGAGCAACGGCGCTTCGACTTCCGAGAGCACCAGGTTGTACACGTCCGTGACGGCCGCACCCTCGAGGTGGGCGAAATAGTTGTGCAGCGCCTTTTCCACACTGCCGCGAAGGGTCTGACCTTCTTCGCTCGGTGTATTCAGGTGCTGTTTCAGGTTGACGTTGTCGCTCACGGGCGTTGTTCCACTCACTAAAGTCTCGGTCATCATCGTCATGCGGCCACCCCTGGTCCGTCCTCTGTCTCAAGGCTCTGTTCACGATCGCGGAAAAAGCCGCGAACGTTGGCGCACTGCGCTTGCGTATCTTCCAAACGGTTGAACTGGGCGCGAAACTCCCTGGCGCCCGGAAGCGTTGCCAGATACCAGCCGACATGCTTACGCGCGATGCGTACGCCCATCACATCGCCATAGAAGGCGTGTAGTGCGGCCAGGTGCTCCAGCAGAATGCGTTCCACTTCTTGCAACTGTGGCGCCGGCAAACATTCGCCGGTGCGCAGGTAATGCTCGATCTCGCGAAAGATCCAGGGCCGCCCTTGGGCAGCTCGGCCTATCAGCAAGCCGTCGGCGCCGGTCGCCTGAAGCACGGCCTTGGCCTTTTCTGGCGAGGTGATATCGCCGTTGGCAAACACCGGGATCGACACCGCTTGCTTGATGGCTGCGATGGTGTCGTACTCGGCGTCACCGGTGTAAAGGTCGGCACGTGTGCGTCCATGTACCGCCAGTGCCTGGATCCCGGCCTGTTCGGCAATCTTTGCCACCGTCAGGCCGTTCTTGTTCGCCCTGTCCCATCCTGTGCGGATTTTCAGCGTGACGGGCACATCCACGGCGGTAACCACCGCATGGAGGATCTCGCTGACCAGGGCTTCATCTTTCAATAAAGCAGAGCCTGCAGCTTTGTTGCAGACTTTTTTTGCCGGACAACCCATGTTGATGTCGATGATCTGTGCGCCAGCCTCGACATTGGCCCGGGCCGCCGCTGCCAGCATTTGCGCATCACCGCCGGCGATCTGCACCGAGCGCGGCTCGGGATCACCTTCGTGGATCATGCGCAACCGCGACTTGCGGCTGTTCCACAGGCTCATGTCGCTGCTGACCATTTCCGACACCACCAGGCCAGCACCCATTCGTCGGCATAGCTGACGAAAAGGCTGGTCCGTGACCCCGGCCATCGGGGCGAGGATCAGGTTGTTCTGCAGTGTGTAAGAGCCGATGCGTACCGCCGACATAGGTGTTCCCTGTTGTGGGGCCGGATCATTAGAGTTCGAAAAAGGGTGGGCATGATACCCGCTCTCGGTGACCGGATAAAGATAGATTTGGATAAAATCTGAACAACTGCGGCCTTAGGCCGCGAAGTTGTAAGGGGGAAGCGGCAAGCTGCAAGCTTCAAGCCGCAAGAAAAAGCAGGCCCGCGCTCTGGCCCGTTTTTGCTTGCGGCTTGAAGCTTGCAGCTTGCAGCTCACCTGTCATTCCGGCGATCGGAATGACAGGCTGTAATTGACCGCTTTGGGCCCCGGATCGAGGATGTCCAGGGCAATGTGGATCGGCACCTGGCTGGGCATTTCGCCTTTGCCGGCCAGTTCGCCGCTCAGGTACTCGGCGGGTTTGAAGCGGCGGCTGGCAATCAGCTGACCGTTGAGGTCGGCAAAGCGCAGTTCCAGTAGCGGGAATGGCTGGGTGAACGGCGCGCGGTTGTAGATGATCGCGTCGACAATCAAGGCACCGTTGAAATCCGGATGGCTGCGTACCACCAGGTTACTGCTCTTGATGCGGGCTATATCGACCCGTGAAGGCACGTTGCAGCCGATTGTCGGGCAAATCTGCTGGAACCACGGGCGATATTGGTCCTGGCGGGCCAGTTCGTCGAAGTGATACCAGATGTACTGGCCCGCCAGGGCGGCGGCAGCCAGCAGCACCAGGAAAATCCACAGCAGGCGCTTGCCCCAGTGGGTCTTGGGCTTTTTCCAGTCCAGTTGCAGCGGGTCATCGACCAGATCAAGCAGGGGCTCTTTACGCGCCGGGCGACTGGACACAGCACCCAGGCCGGGTTCCAGGCGCTCTTGCGGATCGCTCAGAGGCTCGTCGAGGTCGTCATCCGGGTCTTTCGCCGACAGGCGCTCCACAGGGGTCTGGTCGATGTCTGGAATGATCGGGGGCGTGTGGTGCGGGGTGTCGTCGAGGTCGTCATCGAGCACGTCCGGGGTCAGCGACAGCGAAGGCTCGGTACGCTCGCCCGGTGCCGGGACAAGGTCCAGATCCAGCGGCTGCTGTTCGATCAGCGGCGGCTGTGGCTCGTCCAGTGTTTCGTCCAGGGCCTCACGCTCATCGGCAGGGGTGCTGAACAGGCTGTCGGTCCACAGTTGCTCGTCGCTTTCCGGCTCGTCGCGCACGGCGCTCAGGCTGTCTTCGCGCGGGGCAGTAGCCTTGAGCTCGGTGATCGGTTGGATCTCGCGTTGCTCAAGGCGTGCCAGTTCCTGGTCCAGATCCAGTTGGTCGAGGTCAAGGTCGGCGGCACTCCACTCGTGTTGAGTGGCAGGGGCAACCGGTTCCGGCTCTGGTGCCGCGGGTTCAGGGCTTTGCGTTTCGACCGCAGGCGGTTGCGCTGCACTCTGTTCCAGCAGCTGTTTGGCTGCGTTGAACACCTGCATGCAGGCGCCACAACGCACCACGCCGCGGGCCACGCTCAACTGATTGTGGCTGACGCGAAAGCTGGTCTGGCAATGCGGGCACTGGGTGACGAAACTGTCGGTCATGCGGCGATCCGGGTTATACAGACGGTTATTTTAGGCGCACTTAACGGCGACGGCCACTGATGCGAACCCAGCCATCACGCACGGTGATCGGATCCAGGTCGAAGTCTTTGGCGTACGCGGCAGCCACTTCTTCGCCTTGTTCGGCGAGGATGCCCGACAGCGCCAGCAGGCCGCCTGGACGCACCAGGGTCGACAATTGCGGGGCCAGGGAAACCAGCGGGCCCGCGAGGATGTTGGCGACCAGTACGTCAGCCTGCATGGCCGGCATGTGCTCGGGCAGGTACAGGGCGAATTTGTCGTCGGCGATGCCATTGCGCCCGGCGTTGTCGCGCGAGGCTTCCAGGGCTTGCACGTCGATATCGGTGCCCACCGCTTCGCGGGCGCCCAGCAGCAGGGCGGCAATCGCCAGAATCCCCGAACCGCAGCCAAAATCCAGCACTTGTGTGTCTTTGAGTGGCTGGCCGTCGAGCCATTCCAGGCACAGCGCGGTGGTCGGGTGGGTGCCGGTGCCGAACGCCAGGCCCGGGTCGAGCAGCAGGTTTACTGCATCGGGCTCGGGGGCGGCGTGCCAGCTTGGCACGATCCACAGGCGCTGGCCGAAACGCATGGGCTGGAAGTTGTCCATCCAGCTGCGTTCCCAGTCCTGGTCTTCGATGACTTCGGCCTGGTGCTCTGGCAGCGTGGTGCCGGTCAGCAATTGCAGGTGAGCGAACACGGCGGCTGCGTCGGTATCGGCTTCGAACAGTGCCAGCAGGTGGGTATGCGACCACAGCGGCGTAGTGTTGAGGTCCGGTTCGAAGATCGGTTGGTCTTCGGCGTCCATGAAGGTGACCGACACCGCACCGACTTCGAGCAGGGCGTCTTCATAGGTTTCGGCTTGTTCCGGGCTGATGGCCAGACGTACTTGCAGCCAAGGCATGGCGGGCACCTTTGGAAAAATCTACAGGGGCAGCTCTGGGCTGCGAGAAGCCCGCCAGTTTACTTCAGTTGGAATCAACGCGGTAGGAGCAGGCGTGCTGTGGGAGCGGGCTTGCCCCGCGATAGCGATCTGTCAGCCACATCGTATCGCGGGGCAAGCCCGCTCCTACCGGGAGGGTATGGCCAATGAGTCATCAGGGCAAAAAAAGACCCCGGCCACTGGGCCGGGGTCTTTTTTACATCACCTGCTGAATCACTCCTGGTTAGCCAGTTTGTGCTCCAGGTAGTGAATGTTGACGCCACCTTTGCAGAAACCTTCATCACGCACCAGGTCGCGGTGCAGCGGGATGTTGGTCTTGATACCGTCGACGACGATTTCGTCCAGGGCATTGCGCATGCGCGCCATGGCTTCGTCACGGTCTTTGCCGTAGGTGATCAGCTTGCCGATCAGCGAGTCGTAGTTCGGCGGAACCGAGTAACCGCTGTACAGGTGCGAATCGACGCGAACGCCGTTGCCACCCGGGGCGTGGAAGTGCTTGACCGTGCCTGGGCTCGGGATGAACTTCTTCGGGTCTTCGGCGTTGATCCGGCACTCCAGGGAGTGACCACGAATCACCACGTCTTCCTGACGGAACGACAGCTTGTTGCCAGCGGCGATGCTGAGCATCTCCTTGACGATGTCGATACCGGTGACCATCTCCGAAACCGGGTGCTCCACCTGAACACGGGTGTTCATTTCGATGAAGTAGAAACGGCCGTTTTCGTAGAGGAACTCGAAGGTGCCCGCACCACGGTAGCCAATCTCGATACACGCATCGACACAGCGCTTGAACACTTCCTGGCGGGCTTTCTCGTCGATGCCCGGGGCCGGTGCTTCTTCCAGTACCTTCTGGTGACGGCGCTGCAGCGAGCAGTCGCGGTCGCCCAGGTGTACGGCGTTGCCCTGGCCGTCGGACAGCACCTGAACTTCCACGTGACGTGGGTTGGTCAGGAACTTCTCGAGGTAAACCATCGGGTTGCCGAACGCAGCGCCAGCTTCGGTACGGGTCAGCTTGGCCGAGGCAATCAGGTCCTCTTCCTTGTGCACAACGCGCATACCGCGACCACCACCGCCGCCAGCAGCCTTGATGATCACCGGGTAACCCACTTCGCGAGCGATCGCCAGCGCGGTTTCTTCATCTTCCGGCAGCGGGCCGTCGGAGCCCGGAACCGTCGGTACGCCTGACTTGATCATCGCGTCCTTGGCCGAAACCTTGTCGCCCATCAGGCGAATGGTGTCGGCTTTCGGGCCGATGAAGGCGAAACCGGAGTTCTCGACCTGCTCGGCGAAGTCGGCGTTTTCGGCAAGGAAACCGTAGCCTGGGTGAATGGCAGTCGCGCCGGTCACTTCTGCAGCGGCAATGATCGCCGGAATGTGCAGGTAGGAGTCCTTGGAGGAGGCCGGGCCAATGCACACCGATTCGTCAGCCAGCCCCAGGTGCATCAGTTCGCGGTCAGCCGTGGAGTGTACGGCGACGGTCTTGATGCCCAGCTCTTTGCAGGCACGCAGGATCCGCAGGGCAATTTCCCCGCGGTTGGCAATCAGGACTTTTTCCAGCTTCGCAGACATCGTTGGCTCTCCGCGGTTCAAACGATGGTGAACAGCGGCTGGTCGAACTCAACCGGCTGACCGTCTTCTACCAGGATGGATTCGATCACACCGCTGGTTTCAGCTTCGATGTGGTTCATCATCTTCATGGCTTCGACGATGCACAGAGTGTCGCCTTTCTTCACGGTCTGGCCGACTTCAACGAAGGCAGGCGAGGTTGGCGAAGCTTTACGGTAGAAGGTGCCGACCATTGGCGAGCGAACCACAGTACCGTTGAGTTTTGGTGCGGCAGGCGCTTCGGCAGCGGCAGGCGCGGCAGCAGCAGGTGCAGCGACCGGGGCAGCAGCGGCCATTGGCGCTGGTGCGTAGTACTGCTGGGCCGGAGCCTTGCTGTGACGGCTGATCCGTACGGACTCTTCGCCTTCCTTGATCTCCAGCTCATCGATGCCAGATTCTTCCAGCAGTTCGATCAGTTTCTTGACTTTACGGATATCCATTAATCATCAACTCCCAAGGTTCGGTCAGGGGCGTAAATATAAAAACGTGTTAGCAAACGTTTCTTGTGAGCCCCGGCCATAGGCCAGGTTCTCGTCATCAGGGCTTTGCGTTAGCAGCCAGGTGTTCCAGTGCAGACTCCAGGGCCAGCCGATAACCGCTGGCGCCCAGGCCGCAGATCACCCCTACAGCAACATCGGAAAAGTAGGAGTGATGGCGAAAAGGTTCACGCTTGTGCACGTTGGAGAGGTGCACTTCGATGAATGGGATGCTCACCGCCAGCAATGCGTCACGTAATGCGACACTTGTGTGTGTAAAAGCCGCCGGATTGATCAGGATGAAATCGACGCCCTCGCTGCGCGCGGCATGGATACGGTCGATCAATTCGTACTCGGCATTGCTTTGCAGATACTGCAGGTGATGGCCCGCGGCGCGCGCGCGCTGCTCCAGGTCCTGGTTGATCTGGGCCAGGGTGACGGCGCCGTAGACGCCCGGCTCACGGGTGCCAAGCAGGTTCAGGTTGGGGCCGTGCAGCACCAGTAGCGTTGCCATCTGTGGTTCCTTTTATCGTTAGGCACAAACGTTGCGCGGCGACTATGCCGTAAACCGGCAGGGAGTGTCCAGTTGCCCGCAATAGCCAGCACGATGACCGAGATTCACGCCAAATATGTGACTAATTTATTAAATTCGGTCATCGGTGATGGCTTTTCAGCGGCCAGAACAAGTTATAGACCCAGATCGCCACGGATGCGCGTCAGATGCGCGGCAAATTCGCCGGCGTTTGTCTCACCTACCACGCGAGCGCTGGTTTTTTCGCTGCCGTTCGCGTCAAAGAACAACAGCGCGGGAGGGCCGAACAGCTGGTAGCGATCGAGCAAGGTGCGCTGTTCGGCGTTGCTTTCAGTGATATCGAAGCGCAGCAGCGTGTAGCCTTCAAGCTGACGCTGGACGCCGGGGTCGGCCAACACTTCATGCTCGATGACTTTGCAACTGATGCACCAGTCGGCGTACCAGTCCAGTACCACCGGTTTTCCCGCCGCTTTGGCCGCGGCCAGTGCGCTGTCGAGGGCGGCCGGGGTGGTTACCGTCAGCCAGTCGCTTGGGGTGGTGGTCGCTACGGCGCTGGCGCTGGTGGCAACGGTGGCTTGAGGCAAGGGGCGCAACGGGTCGGTCTGGCCGCTCAGCGCGCCATACCAACAGGCCAGGGCATACACCAGCAACAACAGGCCCAGCACCTGCGCCAGGCGTTGTGCGGTGGTTTTTACCGTGAACTCCAGCGCGCCGAGGAACACCGCCACGCCCGCGCTCAACAGACCGACCAGCAACAGCGTGACCTGGCCGGGTAATACCCGGCTGAGCAGGCCAATGGCCAGGCCGAGCAGTAATACACCAATGGCGTTTTTCACCGTGACCAGCCACGGCCCGCTCTTCGGCAGCCAGGCTGCGCCGCCGGTGGCCACCAGCAGCAGCGGGGCGCCCATGCCCAAGCCCAGGGCGAACAGTTTCAATGCGCCGCCCAGGGCATCGCCGCTGGCGCTGATGTACAGCAGCGCACCGGCCAGTGGTGCCGATACGCAAGGCGATACCAGCAAGCTTGAGAATACCCCGAGAATCGCGGCACCCAGCAGCGAGCCGCCTTTGGTCTGGCCGACGAGGCGCTCCAGGCGGTTGCTGATGGCGTGCGGCAACTTCAACTCGAACAGGCCGAACATGGCCAGGGCGAACAGCACGAAAAATAGCGCAAATGGCACCAGCACCCAGGCTGACTGCAGGCGCGCCTGCAGGTTCATGCTCGCCCCAAACAGCCCCATCAGTGCGCCGAGCAGGGCAAAGCAGGCGGCCATCGGCAACACATAGGCCAGCGACAGGCTAAAGCCGCGCCAGCCGCCGACCTGGCCGCGCAACACCACGCCAGACAGAATCGGCAGCATGGGCAGGACACAGGGGGTGAAGGTCAGGCCGACGCCGGCGAGGAAGAACAGCAGCAGTTCTTTCCAGGTCCAGGCGGTTGCCGGCGTTCCTGCAGCGCTGCCGGCTGGTGCTGCGCCAGTGCCTTCGATGCTCAGGCGTTCGGTTTCTGGCGGGTAGCACAGGCCTTTGTCAGCGCAACCCTGATAGCCCACCAGCAGGGTAAAGGCGCGTGAATCGTTGGCGGGGCGAGGAATGTCGATGTCGAGGATGCCGTGGTACACCTCAACGTCGCCGAAGAATTCGTCGTGCTTGGCTTCGCCGGGCGGGATCTGTGCGGTGCCCAGGGCAATGTCGGCAGGTTCGGTGCGGAACTGGAAGCGGTGCCGGTACAGGTAATAGCCTTCAGTGGCGACAAAGCGCAACTTGATGCTGTGTGCATCGCTTTGTACCAGGCTCAGTTTGAAGGCTTCGTGCACCGGCAGGAAGTCGGCACTGTTGTTCAGCGAAGGGGCGCCCAGGGTTGCGCTGGGGCGGTTGTCGAACAGGCCGGCGCCGACGGCGGGCAAGGCCAGTAGCAGGAAAAGCAGGCAGAACAGGCGGCGCATGGCGGTCTCGCTGTACAGAATTGGCAGCATGATACCCCACACTGTGGGAGCGGGCTTGCCCCGCGATTGCGATACTTCTGACGCATCGCATCGCGGGGCAAGTCGGGTCGCCGCACCGCCGCTCCTACAGAGGGTTATAGCCGGAATGTACGTACGGCGGTGTTCAGCTCGGCGCCGAGCCTGAGCAGTTGCTCACCTTGTTGTCGGCCTTCACCGATGCGCTGAAGGTTGTCTTCGCCCAGGTCATGAATCCGTTCGCTGTGGTCGCGGATTTCGCTCACGGCTCCCGTTTGCTGGGCGGTGACGTCGGCAATACGTACCGCGGTTGCGGAAATGGTCTGGATCGCCGCGACAATCTCATCCAGCGCGCCGTCGGCGGCCTGGGCTTTGTTGGCAGTGGCTTCGGCATGTTCGAGTTGTGCACGCATGCCTTCCACCGAGTCGCGGGCGGCTTGTTGCAAGCGGCCTATCAAGGTCTGGATTTCGCCAGTCGCACCGGTTGTGCGCTGAGCCAGCGAGCGTACTTCTTCGGCCACCACGGCAAAGCCACGGCCCATTTCTCCGGCACGCGCCGCTTCGATGGCAGCGTTCAGGGCCAGCAGGTTGGTTTGTTCGGCAATCGAGCGAATCACCGTGAGCACGCCGCCAATGGTCGCCGACTCTTCGGCCAGTTGCTCGATCATCTGCGCATTGCCCTGAACTTCATCAACCAGCGCCCGCAGCCCGGTGAGGCTCTGGCCGATCACCGCCTGGCCTTGCTCCACCGCGCGCCCGGCATCGTGGCTGGCCTCTGCCGCCTGGCTGGCGTCACCAGCGACTTGCTGGATGGTGGCTTCCAACTCACCCAAGGCATCACGGATTTGTGCGGTGTCGCCGGCCTGACGCTCGGCGCCATCGTGCAGGGCGCTACTCATGCCGGCCAGGGCATGGCTG
Organism: Pseudomonas sp. NUPR-002; assembly: GCF_056322725.1. Taxonomy (NCBI): domain Bacteria; kingdom Pseudomonadati; phylum Pseudomonadota; class Gammaproteobacteria; order Pseudomonadales; family Pseudomonadaceae; genus Pseudomonas; species Pseudomonas sp. NUPR-002. The sequence goes on along the minus strand of NZ_CM150476.1, from coordinate 5,616,554 downwards.
CTGCCAGCGACTTGCTCGGCATTGCTGCGGATCGTGCCGACCAGGTCCACCAGGTACAGGCGCAGGCGGTTGAGTGAGTCCTGGATGTCATGCATTTCGCGGTTGCTTTTGGCCAAGGCAATGGCCTGGCTGAAATCGCCTTCAGTCCAGCGCGCAAGGGCCGGTGCCAGGTTGGTCAGTACCCGAGCCAGGCGCCGCTGCAAGGTATCGATCAACAGGGCGATCAGCAGAATCAGGCCGATCATCACCCCCTGAATCAAACGTACTTCACCCTGAATCGTCGCATGCTGACTGCGCACCAGCGGCTCCAGGGCGGCGATTGCCGCGTGTACTGCGTCAATCTGCTGGTGGGTGCGGGTAGCCAGTTCGCTACGGCGCTGGATTTGTTCGCGGGTGCGTTGCAGTTCACCCGGGTAGCGTTTGAGCAGGCTATTCAGTTCCCGCTTAAGCGCGACGCCGCTGTCTTCGCTGTCGCTGTTGCTTTGGCTTTCCAGGCCCATCAGGGCGGCGAAGTCGTCCGCATTGGATTCGCGTGCAGCAATCACGCCCAGCAACGGCAACTCATCGAGCGCCTGGGCCTGGACGGTGATCTGTGCAAGCTCACGTTCCACCTCGTCGGCCAGTTCGCTGCGGCCGCTACTGACCAGCTTGTCACGGGCAAGCGACAGGCGCGACAGGTGCAGTGCGGCGCGAAACAGCGGCGCAGCATAGCGGCCGGCCTCGCTGTTGCTGCTGTTCTGAGCGTAGCCAGCCAGTTGATCGAGGCTCGCCCCCAGCTCGCGCTCTGCTTGCAGCAGCAAGGCTTGCGGATCGCCGGCCAGTTTGCCGGCTGCCAGCAGTTCGTTGCTGGTGAAACCCTGCAGCTTGTCCAGGCTTGGCGTTAGCGACGCGGCCAGCGCGGGAGGCAGTTGCGCCAGTTCCTCTTGCAGGGCCGCAGTGGCCTGTAGCGCGGTGGCATGGCGCAGGGCGTCACCGCTGTTGAGGTAGTCGAGGATGTTACGCGCCGTCTGGTTTTGAAACTGCTGCGACAGCGACAGGTAGCGTTCCATGATCTGGTAGGGGCGCTCCAGCGCACGCTGTGACCACCACAAAGTGGCGCCCAGGGCGATGCAGACGGTTACCAGTAACAGGGTATTGAAATTGGTGAGCAGCTTCAGGCGCATGTGCAGGGTCTACCAACGGCCGAATGGTAAGCGCCTGAAGTTATTGCGTTTTTGTGACCGGGTTATGACGAAGTCGAGGTCAAAGGTAAAAAAGTGGCACTTTGCCTTAATTAGTCGACGCGCTGCACGCGGTTGCGCCCAGCGCCTTTTGCCCGGTACAGGGCCTCGTCGGCGGCAGTCGCCATGCTCAGGGCGTCGAGCTCATCGTTGAGTTGCACCACCCCGGCGCTGAAGGTGCAGAACAGATCCTTCGGTTGCGCGGGGTAGTGGATCTCGGCGAAGCGTGTACGGATTTCATCCAGCACTTTATGCGCCGCAGACAAATCGGTGTTGGGCATGACGATGGCGAACTCTTCACCGCCATAGCGGCCAATGAAGTCGGTTTTGCGCAGCCGTTGCTTAAGAAACAGCGCCAGGCTTTTGATCACACGGTCGCCCATGGGATGGCCATGGCTGTCGTTGACCTTCTTGAAATGGTCGATGTCGAGCATGGCAAAGCTCAATGGCTTTTCTTCGCGGCGGGCGCGGAAGCTGCAATCTTCCAGCAGTTGCAGGATGTGCGTGTGGTTGTACAGGCCGGTCAGGCTATCGCGCACCATCCGCGCCTTGAGGTTGCGCGCGCGAGCGGCGCGGTTGCGTACGGTGGTAATTAGATGCCGGGAACGGATCGGCTTGGTCAGAAAATCATCGCCGCCCTCGCTCATGGCGTCGAGCTGCTTGTCCAGGTCGTCTTCGGCGGACAAATAGATGATGGGCACGCTGACATAACGGTCGTTGTGGCGAATCACCTTGGCCAGCTCGGTGCCGGTGCAGTCCGGCATGTACATGTCGAGAATGATCAGGTCGGGCTGGAAGTCGGCCAGCTCGGCCATGGTACGGATTGGGTCGATCAGGGTGCGGGTGACGATACCGGCACTGTTGAGCAGGCGCTCGGTATGCATGGCCTGGGCTCTGGAGTCGTCGATGATCAGCACTTTGAACGGCTCGTACTGGGTGACGCTAGTGAGCATTTCGACCTTTTCCAGCAGGCTCGAAGCCTCCAGGGTGCCAGTGAGAAACTCGTGACCACCGGCGCGTACTGCGGCCAGGCGCGTTGGTGTGTCGGTGTCATGCAGGCTGAAGAACAGCAACGGTACGCGCTGCTCCAGACCTTGCTGGGCCTGGGCAGCCAACTGCAGGCCAAGGCCAGCACCGGTGAAGTCGACATCCATGACGATGACCGATGGCAAACGTTCACTCATCGAGGCGCGAAACGCATCGGCGCTGTACAAGGCTTGTACACCGAGGCCAAAAAACTCCAACTGCTGAGCCAGGCGCTCGGCCCGGTCGTGGTCCTGCAGCATGATGTAAACCGGCTTGCGCAGGGGCGGCAAGGGCACCTGCTCCAGGCGGTCACCCTGGCGCAGACCCGTGCGTGACAAACGCTGCATCAGGCGATTGAGTTCGCTGATCAGGCTGCTGCTCAGGCAGGCGCTGTTGGCTTCAACCGCGCTGAGGGTGTGGCCGATGGCTTCAGCCAGCTGGCTGTGTTCCGGCTGCTCGAAACGCTCTGCATAGCGCTGCAGGCGCAAGGTTGCCTCGCGCAGCTCGCCCAAGTCGCCGGTCGACCACTCGCTGCGCTGCAGGCGCTGCCAGATCTCGAGTATCTGCCGAGCCTGGTTGATAACCCGCTGGGCAAAGTGTTGCTTGAGACGCTCACGGTTCGGGTCTTCTGGCTCGGTCATGTCCTGACTACTTGTAAGGGGTGAGGCAATTCGAGTGATGGCTCTATGCTAGCACCACTTTCTGGACAATCGAGTGTCTTGTATCAATTATCTGTACAGGTTTGCTGATTCATTTGTTGACTCGATAGTCGCTTATGCGAACCGACTCGCTTGATTTATAGTGCAGCGATACTTGCCGACCCCGGCAGGCGGCGCGTGCTGGCAATAGTGCACCGCGCTGGCACGAAGCCCGGGGGTTGCGGTCGAACCCCTTGAACCGACGTGACAGAAAGGACAACGCCATGCTGGATTGGAAAAACCGTACAGGCAAAGCCGAGGCGCGCGAGCGAGTCGAGCCCCGCAGTGCCGCCACTCGCAGTTACTTCGGCGGATTGTTTTTCAGCCGTGCCCTGGGCACGCTGATCGGCCTGTACCTGTTGGTGTGCATCGGCCTGGGCTGGTACTGGAGCGCAGAACCCGACCTGTTCCCGGTGCAACAGAATGCCCAGGCGGCCGCTGAAAAGGCCGGTCAGCAGATGGTGGTGGGCTACACCACCGTAGAAACCCTCAAGACCGTAGCCGGCACCTTGCTCAACAAGCCAGGCGGATACATCTCCAACGACCGCTTCCCGCCTGGGCTGTGGATGGACAACATGCCCAGCTGGGAATATGGCGTGCTGGTGCAGGTGCGTGACCTGAGCCGCGCGTTGCGCAAAGACTTCGCCCGTTCGCAGTCGCAGTCGGCAGAAGACGCTGACCTGGCCAAGGCCGAGCCGCGTTTCAACTTCGACAACAAGAGCTGGATCCTGCCGTCGAGCGAGTCGGAGTTCCAGGAAGGCATCAACTCCCTGACCCGCTATCAGAAGCGTCTGGCCTCGCCAGACCAACAAGGCGCGCTGTTCTACACCCGTGCCGACAACCTCAACAACTGGCTGGGCGACGTGGCCACCCGTCTGGGCTCGCTGTCGCAGCGCCTGTCGGCGAGCGTTGGTCGGGTCAAGCTCAACAGCACGTTGAAAACCGAGTCGGTGGTAGCAGGTCAAGCGCCGCAGCTGGATGAAGAAGTGGTCGAAACCCCTTGGCTGCAGATCGACAACGTCTTCTATGAAGCCCGTGGCCAGGCCTGGGCGCTGTCGCACCTGCTGCGGGCCATCGAAGTGGACTTCGCAGATGTACTGGCGAAAAAGAACGCCACGGTCAGCGTGCGTCAGATCATTCGTGAGCTGGAAGCCTCTCAGGAACCGCTGTGGAGCCCGATGGTGCTCAACGGCAGTGGTTTTGGCATGTGGGCCAACCACTCGCTGGTCATGGCCAACTACATCTCCCGTGCTAACGCCGCGGTGATCGACCTGCGCCAACTGCTGTCGCAAGGCTGATCGGTGGTTATCTCCAGACAAGAGGCGGCGCATCGCGCTGCCTCCGACGCCGAACTGATCGCCTGGGTCGACGAGCACGATCAACTGCTGGGTGCGCTGCCGCGTAAAGAGCTGCGTGAGAAGGGCCTGATCGGGCGCGGTACCTACATCCTGCTGTTCAACTCCGCCGGTGAGCTGTGCGTGCACCGGCGTACCGAGAGCAAGGCTATTTATCCGGGTTACTGGGACGTTGCCGCGGGCGGCATGGTCCAGGCCGATGAAAGCTTCGCCGAGTCGGCGGCCCGTGAGCTGGAAGAAGAGCTTGGCGTCAGCGGGGTCGAATTGGTGGCCCATGAGCGCTTTTTCTTCGATCAGCCTGGCAACCGGCTGTGGTGCGCGGTGTTTTCGGCGATCTGGGACGGGCCTTTGCGCCTGCAGCCTGAAGAGGTCAGCGAAGCCCGCTTTCTGCCGCTGCAACAGGCTCTGGCCGACAGCCGGCAACAGCCATATTGCCCCGATTCGCTGGCCGCATTGCAGCGCTATATCGACCGTCGGGCCTGACGTCGCGAATAACGTGCAAAATGGCGCAGTTTTGTACTTAGCATCGGCGGCATTTATCGTTACACTGCGCGGCCTTTCAAGGCTGCCGTACCCTGGGTCCGGCAGTTGCGCTGCCCCTGCCAGAGTGGGGCTTCGCGGTCGGTACCCTGCCCGGGGCGTCGACCAGTTTTTGTCCTCACCGTACGAGGATCAAAAGTGGCCAAAAAAGCCGCATCATTCGCCGCCCTCGGTGGCCTGGTGTTCTCCACTGATGCAGGTCGGCATTGTCCGGACTGCAGCAAACCCATAGATGCCTGCATCTGCAAACAGACGCTCATCCCTGAAGGCGATGGCATTGCTCGCGTGCGCCGCGAAAGCAAAGGCCGTGGCGGCAAGACGGTGACGACCATCAGCGGTGTACCGCTGCCTCTGGAACAGCTCAAGGATCTGGCCAGCACGCTCAAGCGTCGCTGCGGAACCGGCGGCGCGTTGAAAGACGGGGTCATCGAAATCCAGGGCGATCACGTCGAGCTGTTATTGGCAGAGCTGATCAAACAGGGCTTCAAAGCGAAAAAGTCCGGCGGCTAATCGCCGCATCGCGATTTTTTGCAATTCGCTTTCTAAACTCGTTCCCGTAGGAAGGGTCTATCCCTGAACACGGAAAATCGTCATTTTCTGGTTTTACACTGCGCCCGCCGACCGTGGGCCGGTGTTATTCGACTTTCTATATAGGGGACTTCAATGTCCGTACGACGCACACGCAAAGATGATGGCAGCCAATGGACAGTTGCGGACAGCCGCAGTGTTTATGGGATTCGCCATTGGGGGGCCGGTTACTTCGCAATCAACGAGGCCGGCCGCGTCGAAGTTCGCCCTAACGGGCCAGGCAGTGCGCCGATCGATCTGTACGAGCAGGTCGACGAACTGCGCAAGAGCGGCCTGTCGCTGCCGCTGCTGGTGCGCTTCCCCGACATCCTGCAAGACCGCGTGCGCCAACTGACCGGTGCATTCGATGCCAATATTGCGCGTCTGGAATATCAGAGCCAGTACACCGCGTTGTACCCGATCAAGGTCAACCAGCAGGAAGCGGTGGTGGAAAACATCATCGCCACGCAAAACGTTTCCATTGGCCTTGAAGCCGGTTCCAAGCCTGAACTGCTGGCGGTACTGGCGCTGGCGCCAAAGGGCGGCACCATCGTCTGCAACGGTTACAAAGACCGTGAGTTCATTCGCCTGGCGCTGATGGGCCAGAAGCTCGGTCACAACGTCTTTATCGTTATCGAGAAAGAGTCGGAAGTAGGGCTGGTGATCGAAGAAGCCGCCGAGCTCAAGGTCAAGCCGCAGGTCGGCCTGCGCGTGCGCCTGTCGTCGCTGGCTTCGAGCAAGTGGGCTGATACCGGGGGTGAAAAGTCCAAGTTCGGCCTGTCGGCTGCGCAACTGATCTCGGTGGTTCAGCGCTTCCGTGATGCTGGCCTGGATCAAGGCATCCGCCTGCTGCACTTCCACATGGGCTCGCAGATCGCCAACCTGGCCGACTACCAGCACGGTTTCAAGGAAGCCATCCGTTACTACGGCGAACTGCGCGCGCTGGGCCTGCCGGTGGACCACATCGACGTCGGCGGTGGCCTGGGCGTTGACTACGACGGCACCCACTCGCGCAACGCCAGCTCGATCAACTACGACATGGATGACTACGCTGGTGTCGTGGTTGGCATGCTCAAAGAGTTCTGCGATGCCCAGGGCCTGCCGCATCCGCACATCTTCTCCGAGAGCGGCCGCTCGCTGACCGCGCACCACGCCATGCTGGTGATTCAGGTGACCGACGTCGAGAAACACAACGACGACGTGCCGACCATCGAAAACAAAGAAGCCCTGCCGGAAACCGTGCAGTGGCTGGCCGACCTGCTGGGCCCGACCGACCTGGAAATGGTCACCGAGACCTACTGGCGTGCTACCCACTACATGAGCGACGTAGCCGCCCAGTATGCCGACGGCAAAATCACCCTGGCTGAAAAAGCCCTGGCCGAGCAGTGCTACTTCGCCGTTTGCCGCCGCCTGCACAACTCGCTCAAGGCCCATCAGCGTTCGCACCGTCAGGTGCTGGACGAACTGAACGACAAGCTCGCCGACAAGTACATCTGCAACTTCTCGGTGTTCCAGAGCTTGCCGGACACCTGGGCCATCGGCCAGGTCCTGCCGATCATCCCGCTGCACCGCCTGAACGAAGAACCGCTGCGCCGCGCCGTGCTGCAAGATTTGACCTGCGACTCCGACGGCAAGATCAACCAGTACGTCGATGAGCAAAGCATCGAAACCAGCATGCCGGTCCACAGCGTCAACGAAGGTGAGGACTACCTGCTGGGCGTATTCCTGGTGGGTGCTTACCAGGAAATTCTTGGCGACATGCACAACCTGTTTGGTGACACCGACTCGGTGAACATCTACCAGAACCCGAACGGCAGCGTGTACCACGCCGGTATCGAGACCCACGACACCATCGAAGACATGCTGCGCTACGTGCACCTGTCGCCGGAGGAGTTGATGACTCACTACCGTGACAAATGCGCCAGCGCCAAGATCACCGCGCGTGAAAAGACCCAGTTCCTCGACGCCTTGCGTCTGGGGCTGACGCGTTCGTCGTACCTGTCGAGCTGATGCAATCGCGGGGCAAGCCCGCTCCCACCGAGTCACTAACTCCAGGTGGGAGCGGGCTTGCCCCGCGATGCTTTATTGACCCACAAACCACCCATCACGCCGCTGCAACCGCCAGCCCATCACCGCGAGTGTCACCCCGCGCAAGGCCATGAACAGCAAAAAGCCCAACCACAAACCGTGGTTGCCCAGGCTTTTGGCGGCATAGGCCACCGGCAAGGCCAGGGCCACGCTGATCAACATGCCGTTGCGCATCTCCCGCGCCCGGGTCGCACCAATGAACAAGCCATCGAGCAGGTAACTCCACACCGCCACCAGCGGCAACAAGGCCAGATAAGGCAGGTACTGGTAGGCCGTGATGCGCACGCTTTCGATGTCGGTCTGCAGGTTGATGAACAGATGGCCGCCGAACAGAAACAGTGCGGCGAAGCCACTGCTGGCCAGCAACGACCAGCCGCACGCCACGGTCAGCGAACGACGCAAGGCCGACCGGTCGCCGGCACCGATGGCGTGGCCGCACAAGGCCTCGACCGCATGGGCCAGACCATCCAGCGCATAAGCCGTGAGCAGCAGGCCATTGAGCAGCAGGGCATTGGCGGCAACGGTAGATTCACCGAGGCGCGCGCCTTGTGCGGTGATCAGGAAGAACACCGCCTGCAAGGCCAGGCTGCGGATGAAGATGTCGCGGTTGACGGCCAGCAGTGGCCGCCAGTTTTGCCAGCGGGCGAGCAAAGCCCAGGCGACCCTGCCGGGATAGGCGCGCAAGGCCGGTCGGGTCAGGGCCAGGCCGAGCAGGACGGCACTCCACTCGGCAATCACCGAGGCCCGTGCCGAGCCCAGCACACCCCAGTCCAGACCGAGCACGAACCACAGGTTCAGGGTGATGTTGAGCAGGTTGGTGGTCAACATGATCGCCAGCGGTGCCCGCGCGTTCTGGGTACCCAGGAACCAGCCAACCAAGGCAAAACTCGCCAGGGCCGCAGGCAGGCCGAGCAATCGGGTCTGGAAGAAATCCAGGGTCGATTGCTCCAATGCCGCCGACGGCTGCATCAACTGCAGGGCCAGGTGGCTGAAGGGCAGGGCGAGCACGCCCAGTAGCAGGGCAAACAACATTGCCAGCAGCAACCCTTGCACCAGCACCTGGCGCAACGCCGCACCATCGGCGCGCCCGGCGGCCTGGGCGGCAAAGCCGGTGGAGCCCATGCGCAGAAAGCCCATCACCCAGGCCAGAAAGGTGTACAGGCTGGCGCCGACGGCAACGGCACCGAGCTGATGGGCATGGGGAAGGTGGCCAATCACGGCGCTGTCGACCAGCGCTACCAGGGGGACGGAAATATTCGACAGTATCATCGGCGCGGCCAGCGCCCAGACCTTGTGGTGGGTCGGGCGGTCGCGCCAGTCGCTCAGCAATCGGGACATGTTGGCTCCAGGCAAGCGGCATATTGTAGCTGCACGGCCCGGGAACGGCGTTGTTGATATATAGTTCTTCCCTCAGAACCTGCTGCTAAAGAGTTTTCTCCATGCTCAACAAAGGATTGTTGCTGGCCTGTGCGCTGGCCTTGCTCAGTGCCTGTGACTCGTCTGCTCCAGACAAGCCGGCCCCGGCACCTGCGCCTGTATCAACACCGGCCCAGACCGAGGATGCGGCCAAACCTGCCCGTGAAGACGCCGCAACCCTGGCCAAGCGTTATGCCGGTCGCGAGCTGAGCGTGGTGGATGTCTCGGAAGTGCAGGTCGATGGCGCCAGTGCCCTGTCCCTGAGCTTCTCGGTGCCGCTGGATGCGCAGCAGAACTTCGCTGAGCGGGTGCACCTGGTCGATACCGTCAAAGGCAAGGTCGATGGTGCCTGGGAACTGTCCGACAACGGCATGGAACTGCGCCTGCGCCATCTGGAGCCGCAACGCAAGTTGGTGCTGACCATCGATGCCGGCCTTGAGGCAGTCAATGGCAAACGCCTGGCCGCCGAGTCGATCAGCCGCCTGGAAACCCGCGACATGCAGGCCACCATCGGCTTTGCCAGCCGTGGCTCGTTGCTGCCGACGCGCCTGGCCGAAGGGCTGCCGGTGATCGCCCTGAACGTCAACAAGGTCGATGTCGAGTTCTTCCGCATCAAGCCGGAAAAGCTCTCGCCGTTCCTCAGCGCCTGGGGCCGCAACAGCAGCCTGTATTACTACCAGTCGAAAGAAACCCTGGATATGGCCGACCTGGTCTACAGCGGCCGTTTCGACCTCAACCCGGCGCGCAACACGCGTGAAACGGTATTGCTGCCGATTGCCGGAATCAAACAATTGCAGGAGCCGGGCGTGTACCTGGCGGTGATGCGCGCTTCGGGTACCTACGACTACTCGCAGCCGGCCACCCTGTTCACCCTCAGCGATATCGGCGTATCGGCGCACCGTTACCAGAACCGCATGGACGTTTTCACCCAGGGGCTGGAAGGTGGCAAGGCGCTGAACGACGTCAACCTGGAACTGCTCGATGGCGAAGGCCGGGTGCTGGCCCAGGGCAAGACCGACAGCGACGGCCACGCCCAACTGCCGATGCCGCCGAAAGCCGAAACCTTGCTGGCACACCAGGGCGTGCACACCACCATGCTGCGCCTGAACAGTGCCGCGCTGGACCTGGCCGAATTCGACATCACCGGCCCGCAGGCCAACCCCCTGCAGTTTTTCGTGTTCGGCCCGCGTGACCTCTACCGGCCCGGCGAAACCGTGCTGCTCAACGGCCTGCTGCGCGACCAGGATGGCCGCCCGCTCAAGCCGCAGCCGGTCACGGTGGAAGTGCGTCGGCCGGATGAGCAAGTGAGCCGCAAGTTCGTCTGGGAGCCGAGCAGTAATGGCCTGTACCAGTATCAACTGCAGCTGGCCACTGAAGCCCCGACCGGTCGCTGGCAGTTGCTGTTCGACCTTGGCGGCGGCAAGAAGCAGGTCTATGAATTTCTGGTCGAAGACTTCCTGCCAGAGCGTCTGGCCCTGGAGCTCAAGGGCAGCGAAACGCCGTTGAGTCCGGAAGAGACCGCCGAGATTGCCGTCAATGGCCGTTACCTGTACGGCGCTCCGGCCGCGGGTAACCGCTTGAGCGGTCAGGCGTATCTGCGGCCGTTGCGTGAAGCGGTGCCGGCGTTGCCAGGCTATCAGTTCGGCTCGATCACCGAGACCGAGCTGAGTCAGGACCTGGAGCTCGATGAAGTCGCCCTCGACGCCAACGGCAAGACCACGCTAAGCATCGAGAGCAAATGGTCTGAGGCCCGCTCGCCGCTGCAATTGACTGTACAGGCCAGCCTGCAGGAATCCGGCGGCCGCCCGATTACCCGGCGCCTGGAGCAGCCGATCTGGCCGTCCACGCGGCTGCCAGGTTTGCGCGGCCTGTTCGACGGTGAAGAAACCGACAGCGACGGCCCGGTGGAATTCGAGGTACTGGTTGCCGACCGCGACGGCAACAAACTGGGCGCCAACAACCTCAAGGTGCGCCTGATCCGGGAGCGTCGTGACTACTACTGGAACTACTCGCAGAGTGACGGCTGGAGCTACAACTACAACGAGAAATTCCTTACCCAGAGTGAAGAGACGGTCAACGTCAAGGCCGGCTCCACCGCCAAGCTGACCTTCCTGGTTGAATGGGGCCCGTACCGCGTAGAGGTTGAAGACCCGCAGACCGGGCTGGTGTCCAGCGAGCGTTTCTGGGCCGGTTACCGGGCCCAGGACAACGCCGACGGCGGCGCGGTGCGTCCGGACCAGGTCAAGCTGGCGCTGGACAAACCCTCCTATGGCGATGGCGCCACCGCCAACGTAACCGTCACTGCGCCTGCGGCCGGTACCGGTTACCTGATGGTCGAGTCCAGTGACGGTCCGCTGTGGTGGCAAGAGATCGACGTGCCGGCTGAAGGCAAGACCTTCGCAGTCAATATCGACCGTAAGTGGGCACGTCATGACCTGTACGTCAGTGCCCTGGTGATCCGCCCGGGCGAGCGCAAGGTCAATGCCACGCCCAAGCGTGCCGTTGGGGTCTTGCACCTGCCGCTCGATCGCGCCGAGCGCAAGCTGGCAGTAACGCTCACGGCACCGGAAAAAATGCGGCCCAAGCAGCCGCTGACGGTCAAGGTTCAGGCGCGCAATGCCGACGGCAGCGTGCCCAAGCAAGTGCATGTGCTGCTGGCTGCGGTAGACGTCGGCATCCTCAACATTACCGACTACAAAACCCCAGACCCCTTCACGGGCATGTTCGGACGCAAGGCCTACGGTGCCGACCAACTGGACATTTACGGCCAGTTGATCGAAGCCGGGCAGGGCCGCTTGGCCAGCCTGGCTTTTGGTGGTGACGCGGCGATGGCCAAAGGTGGCAAGCGTCCGAGCACCAGCATCACCATCGTCGCTCAGCAAAGCATGCCGGTGACCTTGAACGAAAACGGCGAGGGCGAGGCCAGCGTCGATATCCCCGACTTCAACGGTGAACTGCGCCTGATGGCCCAGGCCTGGACCGACGAGCACTTCGGTGTGGCAGAAGGCAAGACCGTGGTTGCCGCACCTTTGATCGCCGAGCTGTCGGCTCCGCGTTTCCTTGCTGGCGGCGACAGCACCACATTGGCCCTGGATGTATCGAACCTGTCGGGCCAAGCGCAAAAACTCAACGTCCGCATGAGCACCGAAGGCCAGCTGAGCCTGATGGGGGCCGCAGAGCAAAGCCTGGCGCTGAACCAAGGCCAACGAGTCACCTTGCTGATGCCGGTGCAGGCCAGCGGTGGTCTGGGCCAAGGCAAGGTCAAGGTAGAGGTGCAGGGCCTGCAGCTGCCGGGTGAAACGGCCACGGCGTTCAGCCGTGAGTGGACCTTGGGCGTTCGTCCGGCCTATCCGGCCATGCTCAAGCACTACCGGGTAGCGCTCAACGATCAGCCGTGGAGCCTGCCAGAAGCGGATCTGGCCGAGTTCGAGCCGGATGGCCTGGAGGGCATGCTGGCCGTGTCCAGCCGTCCGCCGTTGAACCTGGCCGAGCAGATCCGGGCGCTGGAAGCCTACCCCTATGGCTGCCTGGAGCAGACCACCAGTGGCTTGTACCCTTCGCTGTATGCTGACGCGGCGACCCTCAAGCGCCTGGGTATCAGCGGCGAGCCAGCCGAGGTGCGCAAGCGCAAGATCGAAATGGGCATCGAGCATCTGCTGGGTATGCAGCGCTACAACGGCAGCTTCGGCCTGTGGAGTTCCGACAGCGAGGAAGAGTACTGGTTGACCGCCTACGTCACCGACTTCCTCCTGCGTGCCCGCGAGCAAGGCTACGCCGTGCCTGCCGAAGCGCTGAAGAAAGCCAGTGAGCGCCTGCTGCGTTACCTGCAGGAGCGCAACCTGATCGAGGCCGGCTACAGCAGCAACGGCGACCACAGCCGTTTTGCCGTGCAAGCCTATGCAGGCCTGGTACTCGCGCGTACTCAGCAGGCGCCGCTGGGTGCCCTGCGCAGTTTGTTCGAACGGCGTAGCGATGCGCGTTCCGGGCTGCCGTTGGTGCAGTTGGCTATCGCGCTGGAGAAGATGGGTGACAAGCCGCGCTCGGCAACGGCGTTGCAGGCAGGGCTGGCGGTGGAGCGTGATGGGCGGAACTGGTTGGGCGACTACGGCAGCCCGGTGCGTGACCAGGCCTTGATCCTGGCCTTGCTCGAAGAAAACAACCTGGCCAGCAACGTTGTTGATCAACGCCTGTTCCAGTTGTCCGATCAGATTGCTGCAAGTCAGTGGTTGTCGACCCAGGAGCGTAACGCCTTGTTCCTCGCCGGTCGTGGCTTGCTGAACAAGCCTGAAGGCCAGTGGTCGGCGCGTCTGGACAGCGCCGGTGAACTGCGCGACCTGAACAACAGCGAGTCTGGTTTGAAACTGGAAGGGCCGCTGCTGGCTTCGCCGCTGACCGTACAGAACCAGGGCAGCGAGACGCTGTACCAGCAATTGACCCTGTCCGGTTATCCACGTAACGCCCCGGCACCGAGCCAGAAAGGCCTGAACATTCGTCGTGAGTACCTGGGCATGAATGGTGAGCCGCTGAACATCCACGCGCTCAACAGTGGTGACCTGGTGCTGGTGCACCTGGTGTTGAACACCAACACCTATGTGCCGGATGCCTTGGTGGTCGATCTGCTGCCTGCCGGGCTTGAGCTGGAAAACCAGAACCTGGCGCAGAGCGCAGCGAGTCTGGACAACGCCAGCAGCGCGGTCAAAGAGTGGCGCGAGGCGATGCAGAACGCCAACATTGTGCATCAGGAATTCCGTGATGATCGCTATGTCGCGGCGCTGCCGGTGAACAACTATGGCTTGACGCACCTGCTGTACCTGGCGCGTGCGGTTACTCCGGGTACCTACCGAGTGCCGCCGCCACAGTTCGAATCGATGTACCGGCCGAACCTGCAGGCCGTCGGGGAGTCAGGCGGCGAAATGGTCATCAAAGGCCGCTAACCTGCTGATGTAGGAGCGGGCTTGCCCCGCGATCGCGATGTGTCAGGTACACCGCGATCGCGGGGCAAGCCCGCTCCCACCCTTTAATGGATGATCCAGCTCAACACCCACAAGCCCAGCACCAGCCAGATGATGCCGAGTATGATCGAGGCACGCATAAAGGCTCGGATCGCCGAGTACAGCAACATCAGGCCAATGATCAGAGCGATGATGCTGACCAGCGAGGTGTCCATGCCCAGTGTGCGCGCCAGGCCATCAATGAAGTTGCCACCGGCGTTGGCCAGCAGGTTGAACAACCCGCTCAAACCATCGACAACAAAGCGGATCAGCGCGCCCAGCGCCTGGCCCAGCCACTCGAAAAAACCTTCTACATGCATAGTTGCTTCCTGATGATCGTCGCGGCGAGTCTGCCGTTGCCACAGCTTTGGCCATGCCTTGGCCCGCTCGGTTCCCTGCCCACCGCTAGCGACGGGGAGGTTTGATGCTCAGCTTAGCTCGCCCGCTCAGCCCAATGGCAAAACGCCTTTGCATTGTTTCGGCAGTTGTCGGTGTGCTGTGCGCGCTCGTGTGGATGGCCGACCGCATCTGGCCGTTGCCCTTGCCTAAAGACGACCTGGCCCGGGTGGTACTGGCCGAAGATGGCACGCCGCTGTGGCGTTTTGCCGATGCCGAAGGCGTGTGGCGCTATCCGGTCAGTGCTGATCAGGTGTCGCCTTACTATTTGCAGGCGCTGCTGACCTACGAGGACCGCTGGTTTTACCAGCACCCGGGTGTGAATCCGTTGGCACTGGGGCGGGCTGCCTGGCAAAACCTGCAGGGTGGGCGGGTGGTGTCGGGCGGCAGCACGTTGTCGATGCAAGTGGCCCGATTGCTCGATCCGCATTCACGGACCTTGCCGGGCAAACTGCGGCAGTTGTGGCGCACCGCGCAGCTGGAGTGGCATTTGAGCAAGGCGCAGATTCTTGAGCTGTACCTCAATCGCGCGCCCTTTGGCGGCACCTTGCAAGGGGTGGCCGCCGCCAGTTGGGCGTATCTGGGCAAGTCGCCCTTGCACCTGACGCCGTCGGAGGCGGCCATGCTCGCGGTGCTGCCCCAAGCCCCGAGCCGCTTGCGCCCTGACCGGCACCCGGCCCGCGCCCAGTTGGCCCGCGACAAAGTGCTCAAGCGTCTGGCCGAGTACGACGTCTGGCCGGCGCAGCGGGTTACCGAGGCGATGGAAGAACCTCTGCTGTTCGCGCCGCGCCAGGAGCCAGCGCTGGCGCCGTTGCTGGCGCGACGCCTGAACCGTCCGCACAGCCCACCGCTGATCCGCACCACCCTCGATGCCTCGCTGCAGCGCCGTCTGGAGGACTTGTTGCTGGGCTGGCGTGCGCGACTGCCCGAGCGTACCTCGGCAGCGATTCTGGTGGTGGAAGCGCAGAATATGGCGGTGCGCGCCTACCTGGGTTCGGTGGACCTGAACGACGAGCGCCGCTTCGGGCATGTCGACATGATCACCGCCTTGCGCTCGCCGGGCTCGACGCTCAAACCCTTCCTTTACGGCATGGCCATGGACGATGGCCTGATTCATTCCGAATCCTTGCTGCAGGATGTGCCACGCCGTTACGGCGACTACCGCCCGGGGAATTTCTCCATGGGCTTCAGTGGCCCGGTGGCGGCCAGTTCTGCATTGGCGCTGTCGCTGAACCTGCCTGCGGTGCAGTTGCTGGAAGCCTATGGACCCAAGCGTTTTGCCGCACAGATGCGCAACGGTGGCGTGCCGCTGACCCTGCCACCGTTGGCTGAACCCAACCTGTCGTTGATCCTCGGCGGGGCGGGTAGCTGCCTGGAAGATCTGGTCGCAGGCTACGGCGCCCTGTCGCGCGGCGGTTTGAGTGCGCCGATGCGCTTGCAACCGGATGCGCCGCTGCTAGAGCGTCGTTTGCTGTCGCCGGGCAGCGCCTGGATCATTCGCCGCATTCTCAGTGGCCAGGCCCGACCGGACCGTGACCCGCATGCCGAGCTGGTCCAGCGTCCGCTGTTGGCCTGGAAGACCGGCACCAGCTATGGCTTTCGCGATGCCTGGTCGATTGGCGTCGGGCCGCGCTATCTGATCGGTATCTGGATTGGCCGGCCCGATGGCACGCCGGTGCCCGGACAGTTTGGTCTGGCCTCGGCGGCGCCCTTGATGCTGCAGGTGCATGACGTGCTGAGCAATCGCGACAGTCAGCGCGGTATCAGCGTGCCGGTGGCAGCGGTGCCTAGCAATATCGGCGTGGC
Source organism: Pseudomonas sp. NUPR-002 (assembly GCF_056322725.1). NCBI lineage: Bacteria > Pseudomonadati > Pseudomonadota > Gammaproteobacteria > Pseudomonadales > Pseudomonadaceae > Pseudomonas > Pseudomonas sp. NUPR-002. The sequence goes on along the minus strand of NZ_CM150476.1, from coordinate 5,600,451 downwards.
TGCGATTTGCTGGCCGCTGGGCCAACCGCTGGCCCGGCAAGATACCAATTGCCGACGCCAGCGTTTTGCCTGGACCCTGGACGGCACCACACCACCGACCTTGCAAGCGGCTGACCAACCTTTGAGTGTCGGTTTGCGCGAAAGCGTCTGGGTGAACGCACAAGGGTTGCGGGTCGATGCCAGTTGCCCGGGGGCGCAGGCCAAGGACATTGCCTTGTGGCCCGCACCGCTGGAGCCGTGGTTGCCGCGCCTGGAACGTCGCGAAGCGCGTTTGCCGAAGATCGATCCGGTCTGCCCGCCACAGGTACCGGCCAGCGCACCGCCATTGTCCATCGTCGGCGTGCGTGAAGGTGATCAGTTGCGGCGCCCGGCCACCAGCAATGAGCCGCTGCGCCTTGAGCTTTCCGCCTTGGGCGGCAGTGGTCGGCGCTGGTGGTTCCTCAATGGCGCGCCACTCGGTGAGACGCTGGGCCAGGCGCAATTGAGCGCGCGCTTCGAACAGATCGGGCGTGTCGAGTTGAGTGCCCTGGATGAAAGTGGCCAGACCGCACGCGTGCAGTTTCAGATCAATGAGTGAGCGGCCGCAGCGCTGATTAGACGACCGCGCGGCCACCACCTACGCTTGAAGCTGTCAGGATCATGGAGCGTCGAATGCGTCCGTTGGCCGCCGCGGTTCTCAGTCTTTGTTGGGCTAGCGGGCTGAGCGCCGAACCACTGCCACGTTATCTCAACACCAGCGAAGTCGAGCGCAACCTGCCGACGCCCAATCTGCCGGTCGATAGCTATCGCCCCGGCGCTCCGGCCCTGCACATCGAACTACCGGCGCCTCAGGTGCCGCTTGTGGATAACAGCAGCCGCTTTTATCTGCACAAGGTGCGTTTCGAGGGCGGCACGCTTTATCCGTTGAGCGACCTGCGGGACAACTACCAGCACCTGGTCGATCACCAAGTCAGCGTGGCTGAACTGCTGGAAGCGACCCAGCGCCTGACCCGGCGTTACCAGCAAGACGGCTACCTGTTGTCTTACGCCTACCTGCCGCCACAGGATTTTGCTGACGGCCGGGTGCTGGTGGTGCTGGTCGAGGGTTACATTAGCGACTACGCGCTCCAGGGTGATATAGGCCCGGCCTCAGCTTACCTGGACACGCTGGCGGGCAAACTCAAAACCGAGCGTCCGCTCACCCGGCAAAGCCTGGAGCGTTACACCGCGTTGATGAACCGCGTGCCGGGGGTGACGGTTGAAGCTCAGGTGGTGCCGGGTGATACCGACGGCGCCAATACCTTGAACGTGCAGGCCAGGCGCAAACCGTTCAGTGCCCGGCTGGACCTGAGCGAGGGTAGCCGAGAAGATTTTCAGGCACTGCTCAGTGCCAGCAGCAACGCCCAGACGGCACTGGCCGAGCAGGTTAGCTTCAGCGCGCTGACGCCCCCCGGTGACCTCCACGAGCATTACTACCGCTTGGACTACGCCCAGTACGTCGATGCTCAGGGCACGCAACTGAACCTGTCTGCCGCCAGCTTTCGTGGCGACTCAAGTGCACGGGTGCGGCTGAACAACGGCACTGACCTCAGGCAACAGCGTAAGTACGACCACTATTCAGTGGGCCTGAGCCAGACGTTAATTGCTGCGCCCAACGAATGGCTTGGCGTCGCGGGGCGCTTGTACGTGACCAACGACGATACGGATTACCAGGCGATTGGCTTAACCCAGAAAACCAGCACGCACACTGACCTGCGTGCGGTGGCATTCGAAGGTGACTGGCGCCAGAGCGACGCTGGGCAATTGCGTATCGTCAGTGCAGGTGCCTATCAGGGTATGGATTACCTGGGCGCGGATACTGATGGAGACATCGACCTGGACTTCCTCCACCTGCGTGTGTCCGGGCTGCAGAGCAATCGGTTTTTTGATCAGTGGCAGGGCGTAGTGTCGGCGGCGTTGCACTGGAGCAACGACAGCCTGCCGGACAGTGAACGGGTGGTATTTGGTGGCCAGACCTTCGCGCGTGGCTACCCTGTCGACCAGGCTTCGGGTGACAAGGGCTGGGGCGTGGCCTACGAGTTGAACTACAGCTTCAGGCACGACAGCGACTGGCTTAAATTAGTGCAGCCTTATGCGGCCGTGGATGCCGCACGTAGCTGGTTCAATGAGCTGGAAATACGTGATTCACGCTTGTCCTCAGCGGCGCTTGGGGTACGGGTAGGTGATGGCCGTTCCTACAACCTGTCGCTTGAAGCCGCCAAACCGATGTCAGACATCGCCCTGGACAGCCTCAACCGGCAGCCGCGATTTACCGTGAGTTTCAGCTTCCAACTGTAGGAGCGGGCTTGCCCCGCGATTAGCCGATAACAGGCACACCGCATCGCGGGGCAAGCCCGCTCCTACCGGTTAGTTCACCAGGTGCAGGCGGGGTTTGGGGAAGAGGTTTTCCAGGGTTTCCAACAGACGGATGTGATAGATCGGCTTGCGAAACAGGTCCAGCACCTGGAGGCGCAATAGGTCACTGATGTCGTCCATGTCAGCGTGGCCGGAAGTGACAATCACCGGCAAGTGCTGGCGGGCAGTGTGCTCGCGCAAACGCTTGATCAGTGAGATGCCGCTTTCTTCCGGCATGCGCAGATCGGTAATCACCAGCGCCACGTCCGGGTGGCGGGTGAGCTGTTGCAGGGCAAGTTTCACTGAGGTTGCCGTATGGCAACAGAAGCCCTCGCCCTCAAGCAGCTCGGCAAGTTCCAGCAAGGCGTCCTCTTCATCATCCACCAAGAGAATCTGTTGTCGCAGGGAAGAGGTCGGCATGGTGTGTTCCTGATTCAGGGCGAATATCCCAGCTCAATGCTGCGAACCTACAGATCATTGTGGAGGGGCAACGTCGCCAGCTTTCTCCATGGAGGTTTTGACATTGGTAAAAATCGTTTTGACGTCATCAGAGATGGGGCCGACAAACGCACTCAGCACCACCGCCACCATCGCCGCAGCAATCGCATACTCGATGCCCGAGGCGCCATCCTTGCGGTAGAAGAAATCTTTGCAGCTCTTGAGGATTCGGGAAACACGCATGGCACTTCTCCTGGCGCGCAAGGCGCTGATGGCGGGGGATGTTCGATGATTCCCCTTTGCCACCACAGCATCGTCAAACCCCGAATCTCCGGCAAATGTAACAAGGCATTAATCACAAAGTGATAGTGGCTTATTGACGTCAGTAACCTGTTGTTTCCACGGGGTGGCGGATTTGCGATGGAAAAAATTCTGACGGCTAATGGCATTTTGACTCTGCTGGGCTACCTTCAAATAGCGAAATAGTTACTTCCGATGACAACGGTGTGTGCGGGTTCACAGCTGGGTGCAAAGGACGAATACGGGTATCAGGAAGGGCCGGCATGAGCAGTCGCATTACCATCATCCTCGCTGGCGTGTTTCTGCTGGGTGCCTTGTTCGCCGGTTACTGGGGCTTGCTGTTGAGCCGTCCAGCGGTTGAACCGGTTACCGTTGCCGCAGCACCCACCACAGCGCCTGTGCCCGTCGCTGCGCAGGTCAGCGCCAACATTGCCGATGAGCTGCGCCAACCGGTCGTGGTACTGCGCCGTGATATTGCGCCTTACACCCCGCTGACTGCCGAAGACCTTGCGCTGGAGCGCCTGCAAGTGGCGCCTGCCGGTAGTTTTCACAGTGTTGAGCAGGTGCTTGGGCGCAGCAGCTGGCGACCGTTGCGTGCAGGTACCTGGCTGGAGCAGGGCAGCTTTGACGCCGGTGGCCCGCTGGCGCGCATGATCCGCCCGCATGAACGCGCCCTGGCCCTGGCCATCGATGATGTGGTCGGTGCGGCAGGGCAGTTGAGCCCTGGCGACTACGTTGATGTGTTGTTGTACCTGCGCGAGGAAAACCACAACCCGCAGGCCAGCGCGCAAGTGGCTTTACCGGCGCTGCGGGTGCTCAGTGTCGGCGCGCAGTTGGGGCTGGGCAATGATGGTCAGCCGGTGCAGGCACTGAATGAAAAAGACCGTCAGGAACAACTGCGCAACGCTGCACGCACGGTGGTGCTGGCCGTCCCCGCAGCGCTGGTCAGTCGTCTGTTGCTCGCAGCCCAGGCCGGTAGTTTGCGCCTGGCGGTGCGCAGCGCCGAAGAACAACGTTTGGCCCGCTACTGGGCTGACCCGCACAGCAGCGCTGCCGAAGTCGACACCGCCAATCGCGAACTCTATCGCTTCAGCCAGCTAGCGCAGGCACCTGCTTCCCCGGCTGTCGCCAGCTCAACGCCACGTCGTGGCATGGAGATCATCCGCGGTAATCAATCCAGTCAACCAACCCCCTGACCAAGCAAGGATGCCCTTCAATGAGCAGTCGTTCCGTGCGGGTAATCAAGCATTTGCTGTGGGCGCTGCTGTGGGCCGGGCCAAGCGCTTCGCTGGTGCATGCCGCCAGTGGTGGCTGTGCGGCGTTGGCCCAGTTGCCTGGGGTGATCGAACTGGATCAAGGGCTGCAACAGGAGGTGCGTGCGCCGGTCAGCATCACCCGAGTAGCGGTAGGTGATTCGAAAATTGCCGACGTGCAGGCCAGCGGCGACGACGCGGTACTGCTGACCGCGTTGGCCCCGGGCGCCACCAGCCTGATGCTGTGGACCGCCTGCTCGAAAACCCCGCGCCAGGCGATGTTGTTCGTCAAAGGTGTGGCCAGCGCCGACATGGCTGAAAGCGCCTTGCCACCGTCCCAGGACCCGACCCTGCCCAGCCAGGTGCAGGCCGATATCCGCTTTGTCGAGGTCAACCGGACCAAGTTCAAGGAAGCCGGTGCGCGCCTGCTGTTCAAAGGCTCCAACAACTCGCTGATCGGCTCACCGGGGACGGTGCCGAACACCGTGGTCAGGCCTGGCCGTGTGGCTGACGCCATTACCGGAATTCCCTTGGACAATGACGTCTTCAATATCGTCTGGGGCGGTGGCAGCAGCCGCTTTCTGGCAGCGATCAATGCCCTGGAAAACAGCGGTTTTGCCTACACCCTGGCGCGTCCCAGCCTGGTGGTGCTCAGTGGTTTGACCGCCAGTTTTCTGGCCGGTGGCGAGATCCCGATCCCGGTGCCCAGCAGCGGCAGCGACAACGTGTCGATCGAATACAAGGAGTTCGGTATTCGCCTGGCGCTGTCACCAACGGTGGTCAGCCGTGATCGCATCACCCTCAAGGTTGCCCCGGAAGTCAGTGAGCTGGATTACACCAATGCCGTGAACATTGCCGGCACTTTGGTTCCGGGCCTGAAAGTACGGCGCACCGATACCAGCATTTCACTGGCCGATGGCGAAAGTTTCGTGATCAGCGGCTTGATCAGTAGCACCACCCGTTCGGCGGTGGACAAGTTTCCGGGGCTGGGTGATATCCCGATTCTTGGCGCGTTCTTCAGGCAGTCGCAGATGACGCGCGATGAAACCGAGCTGTTGATGATCGTCACCCCGCACCTGGTTCAGCCCCTGGCCGCCGATGCGCAAATGCCCAGCTTGCCGGGTGAGGGGTTACGCAACTATGACCCGAGTTGGGGCCGACTGTTCTTCCTCGAAAACGGCGACTTTGAAGGTCGCAGTGGGTTATCACAATGAGCGAAAGCCTGAGTCAGACTTTTCTCGCCATCACCCGCAATGAGGGCGACCTGCAATGGTTGCAAGGCGCCCTGGCGCCGTTGGGGCAGGTGGTCGGTGCCAGCAGTGGCAGCCTCGACGAGTTGCTGGCACTGGTTGATGTGACCTTCGCCAATCTGGTGTTCGTTGGCCTGGACCGTGAGCAGGTGGTCAGCCAGTGCGCGCTGATCGAAGGGGTGCTGGAAGCCAAGCCGATGCTGGCGATCGTCGCCCTCGGCGATGGCATGGACAACCAGTTGGTGCTCAACGCCATGCGCGCCGGTGCCCGTGATTTCGTCGCCTATGGCTCGCGCTCAAGCGAAGTGGCCGGGCTGGTGCGGCGTTTGAGCAAACGCCTGCCAGCCGTTACCAGCAACCCCAGCCTGGGCGGCCTGACGGTACTGTATGGCGCGCACAGCGCGGCCGATGGTGCATTGTTGACCAGCCATCTGGCCCGGGTGGTGCAATGCAGTGGCCAGCAGACCTTGCTGCTCGACTTGGGTTTACCCCGTGGCGATAGCCTGGCGTTGCTCGGCCTTGAGGCTTCCTTTCATTTTGGCGATGCCCTGCGCCACCTGCGGCGCCTGGACAACACCCTGATCGACAGTGCCTTCAGCCGCGAAAGCTCGGGCCTGCGCTTGCTGGCCTACGCCGAGGGCGACGAGCCCCTGGAGCGCACCAGCGCCGCCGAGCTGTACATGCTGCTCAGCGCCTTGCGTCAGCACTTCCAGCACATCGTGGTGAATCTTACCGGTCAGGCCGACTGCGAAGCGCTGCGTACGTTCGTCAGCCATTGCGACAAATTGATCTGGTACACCGACCAGAACGTGCTGGACTGTCGGCGCAACCTTGAGGTGCTGGCGCTGTGGCGGGAAAAGGGTATGAAGCTGGAGCACGCCAGCCTGCTGGTGGACCGCTACCTCAAGGGCGTGGCGCCAGACACCGAAGCCCTGAGCAAGCGCTATGGCCTGCCGTTGCTGATGGTGCTGCCCTACAGCCCCGAGGTGCGCCTGAATGCCAAGAACCAGGGATTGACCCTGTTCGAGCTGGCGCCGCGTGAAAGCCTCACCCATCAATTGCAGGCCCTGGGTGAGCGCCTGGCCCGCCGTTCCGAACACAACAAACCGGTCAGCGCGAGTTGGCTCAACCGGCTCTGGGGGCACAAATGAGTAGCATCGATGAGCTGTTCGGCGGCCCCCGGCACAACCTGGGCAACGACCCGCTTACCCTCAAGCGCGCCCTGCACCGGCACATCATCGATGCCATCGAAGACAGCGGGCGTAACTTGCTGGAAGGCTCGCGCCCGGCGCTGGCGCAGTTTGTCATGGAGCAGGTCGGGGACTACATCTCGCGTTTGCACTTGGCCGTATCGCGCTACGAGATGGAGCGTCTGGCCGAGGAAATCGTCGATGAATTGACCGGTTTCGGGCCGCTGGAAGTGTTGCTGCGCGACGCCAGCGTCACTGAAATTCTGGTCAACGGCCCGCACCGGGTGTTTGTAGAGCGCAACGGGGTGCTGCAACAAACCGACCTGCGTTTTATTGATGCCCACCATGTGGAGCGCGTCATGCAACGCATTCTGGCGCCGTTGGGCAGGCGCCTGGATGAGTCTTCGCCGATGGTCGATGCGCGCATGCCCGATGGTAGCCGGGTCAACGCGATCATCCCGCCGGTGGCACTGGACGGGCCGTGCCTGTCGATCCGCAAGTTTCGCAAAGACATGCTCAAAAGCGCCGACCTGTTGGCGACGCGCACTATCGATCACGACATGCTCGAGTTTCTCCAGCTGGCGGTGACGCGGCGTTGCAACATCCTCGTCAGTGGCGGCACCGGCACCGGCAAGACCACCTTGCTCAATATCCTCAGCCAGCTGATCAGCCCCCATGAGCGTTTGGTGAGCATCGAGGATGTCGCCGAGTTGCAGCTTGATCATCCCCATGTGGTACGCCTGGAAACCCGCCCGCCGAATGCCGAGGGCCATGGTGAGATCAAATCCAGCGAGCTGATTCGCAACGCCCTGCGGATGCGCCCGGATCGCATTCTGCTGGGCGAGATTCGCGGTGTCGAAGTGCTTGATGTGCTGACCGCGATGAACACCGGCCACGACGGCTCGATGAGTACCGTGCACGCCAACACTGCGCAGGATGCCCTGCTGCGCCTGGAAACCCTGGTCGGGCTGACCGGGCGGGTGGTGGCCGAGAAAACCTTGCGGCAAATGATCTGTGCGGCCCTCGATGTGGTGATCCAGCTGACGCGGTTGGCGGATGGCCGCCGCTGCGTCAGTGAAGTGTTGGAAGTGGTCGGCGTGCGTGATGATGTGTACGTCACCAACACCCTGTTTCGCCTTGATCGACGCGGCGGCGAGGGCTTTATGCGGGAAGCGCCGAACCCGGCGGGCGACAAGCTGCGGCGGGTGTATTCCGAGCCTTCGGCATGATAGCCGTGCTGCTGGGGCTGGTGTGCCTGGCGTTGCTGGGGCTGTCGCTGCGGCTGTTTTACAGCGGCTTGCGCAAGGCGGGCGCCGAGCGCACTTTGCAGCGCTTGGGCCGGGTGGCAGAGGCGTCACCTGCAGTGGCCACTCACCACGACTGGCTGGACCGTTTACTGCAGCGCGCCGGGCTTGAGCGGCGCAACGATCGCCTGCTGTCGTGGCTGGCGCTGTGGGCGTCGCTGTCACTGCTACTGGCCTTGGCGCTGGGGTGGCTGCCCGGCGTCCTTGCGCTGCTGGCTGGCCCACTGATGTTCCGTGTGTACCTGGGCTGGCGCTACCGTCGGCGCGTGCAACGCATGATCGAACAGCTGCCGGTGCTGCTCGATCATTGTGTGCGTAGCCTCAAAGCCGGCCGCACCTTGAGCGATGCGGTACTGGGCGCCATCGACGCTTCCCGCGACCCCTTGCACGGTGCCTTGCAGCGCGTGCGCCGCAATGTGCAAATGGGCGTCGGCATGGACGATGCCATGCAGGACCTGGCTGAACTTTATGATCAGGATGAACTGCGCCTGTTTGCCCTGGGCTTGCGTATCAACCATCGCTACGGCGGCAATGCCAGTGAGCTGCTGGAGAACCTGATCAAGCTGATTCGTGAGCGTGAGCAGGGCGCCCGGCAGCTGCGTGCGATGACCGGTGAAACACGCATGACCGCAATCGTTCTGGGCCTGCTACCGGTGGGCATGGCGGGCTATTTTCTGTTCACCAACCCCAACTATTTGCTGACCATGTGGCATGACAGTCACGGCCAGGCGATGTTGCTGGGTGCCTTCGCGCTGCAGGTGGTTGGCTGCCTGGCGTTGTGGCGCATGTTGCGGAGCCTGTGAAATGGTCTTGATGCTCAGTGCCGTCTTGTTCTTCGCCGCGTTTGTATTGCTGCTTAGCCAGTTTTTGCGTCAGCGCCGCGGCCAGCGTCTGGTGGCGCAACGGCTGCAAGGCCAGTTGGCCAGTAACGATCGCCTGGGTAACTGGGTGCAGCAGCTGGGTAGCAGCCCGGTGGCTCAACGGCTGTTGAACTACGACGGTGAAACGCGAGTGCTGCTTGACCGGGTCGGCTGGCGGCGCAGTCGGCAGCGCGCCTTGTTTGCCGCCGGCCAGTTTGCGCTGCCCGTACTGGCCTTGGGCATTGGTGTGGTGGTTGAGGAAACCTTCTACGCCGACCGGCAGAACGCCTGGCTGGTGGTGCCGTTGTGTGCGCTGGGGGTCGGCTACCTGTTGCCTAAACGCCTGTTGGCGCTGGCGGCGGCGCGACGTCAGCAGCAGATTGAGCGCGAAGTCTCGACCTTCATACCGTTGCTGCGCATCTTGTTCGAATCGGGGTTGGCGGTAGAGCAGGGGCTGCGCGTGTTGAGTCAGGAGTCGCGGCAGTTGCTGCCCGTGCTCAGCCAGGAACTGCGCTTGATTCTGGCGCGTGTCGACTCGGGCCTGGCCCTGGCCCCGGAACTGGAGAAAACCGCGCAGCTGTTGGCGGTGGATGAATTCAGCGATACCTGCGTGATCCTGCAGCAGTTGTTGGCCCAGGGTGGCGGGGCGATGAAGTCGCTGTTGGCGCTCAAGCAACTGCTCGATGATCGGCGCCTGACGCGCATGCAGGAGCGCATTTCGAAGATGTCCGGAAAAATGTCGATGGTGATGATGGTGTTTCTGTTTCCCGCCTTGCTGATCGTGCTCGCCGGTCCCGGCTTCACGGCATTGGCCAAGGCAATGGGCTCGTGAGTGGAGGAGCATGGATGAAAGCAGTCTTGGTAGTCATGAGCCTGATGTTGCTTGGCGGTTGTGCCACTGATGGCAGGGCACCGTGGTTGGCGCTGGCCGGTGGCAATGCCAGTTGCGCCAAGCCTGATGCGAGTCAGGAACTGGCCTTGAGCATGGCCGACGAGATGCTTGGCGAAGGTCGCCCGCATGCCAGCCTGGCGCACCTGGAGACGCTGCCTGCGGACATGGCGCAAGTGCGTCTGCGCAAGGCCAAGGTGCTACGCCTGCTCGGGCGCAGCGAGGCCGAACCGTTGTACCGCAGCCTGCTCGGTGGCTGCCTGGCGGCTGAAGCTGAACATGGCCTGGGGCAGTTGTCTGCCGCGCGTGGCGATAACCTGCAGGCCCAGCGTCATTTGTTGCGCGCAGTGCGCCTGGCGCCGACCGACGAGAAAATTCGCAATGACCTTGGCGTGGTCTACCTCAACCAGGGCGATGTCGAGCAGGCGCGTTTCGAGTTCCTCACCGCCATCGAGCTTAAAGACAACAACAGCCTGGCGGCGGTCAATCTGGTGAGCTTGCTGTTGTATCAGGACAAGTGGCAGCAGGCCGCCGATCTGGTGTCGCGCTTGCACCTGAGCGCGGCTCAATTCAACGAAGCCCAGTCGCGTGCCGAGCAATTGAAAAAGCCCGGCAAGCTGCCAGCGGTGCGCGCCGATCGGGTCGCAGCGCTACCGTCCGCCGCTTCCACTTTCGGCCAACAGTGAGGTGCTTATGAAAGTTGCATGGTTACTGCTGCTGGCTTGCGCTGCTTTGCCGTTGACCGCGACGGCGATCGAGGAGCAAGCCTCGGCCGAGGCACAATCGCTCACCGAAACCTGGTTGCAGCTGCAGGCGCGCAACCAGAAGGCCTCGAAAACCCCGCAAACGGCCACCCCCAAAGAGCGCGAACAGAGCATGCAGCGCTGGCTGGACAGCTACAAATATGCGATTCCCGACTTCTATCGCTGGGAATCTGTGGGCGCGGCCGATAAATAAGCCGATACGTTGCGGCGCGGCTAGTGCGACGTATGGCGCAGATACAGCGGCGAATGGCTCGGTGACAGGGCCAGTGCCAACTGTGTGCGGTTATGCATGTGGGTCAGGCGTAGCACCTGCGAGACATAGAGCTTGACGGTGTTTTCGGTGATGCCCAGTTCGCAGGCAATCTGATAATTGGTCTTGCCTTTGCCGACCAGCCGCGCGACTTCCAGTTGGCGCGGTGACAGCTTGGCGAATATGGCCGGCAGGCTTTCGCTGTCGGTTTCGTTTTCGATGTCGGTGGCGCGACGATGTGCACCCTGGCCGCGGGCTTTCTCCAAGTCCTGGTACAGGTCGTCGATGGAGTCGGCGAGAAACTGCAGTTTTTGATTGAGGGTGCCCAACTGCTGGACGTTTCGTTGGCGCTCCTGCAATTCCACTTCCTGGCGCTGAACACCTTCAAGCAGCTCGTTGAGGTCTACCGGCTTTTGGTAGTAGTCGGCAAAGCCTGCGCGCAAGGCCCTGATCACATCCTGCTTGTGCGCCTGGCCCGTGAGCATGATGGCTTCGAATATTCGCTGTTGCCCGGCAATGATCTTCAGCGCGTCAAACATTGCGATGCCATCGAGCTCGGGCATATGCAGGTCGCACAGCAGCAAGCCGATCGCGGGGTCAGCGGCAAACCGTTCGATGGCTTCGGTACTGGAGTGGCACGGCACGCAGCGGTAGCCGTTGTTCTGCAGAAATTCACACAGTTCTTCGACGATCAACGGTTGGTCATCGACGACCAACACCTTTACCTCACTGACAGTCTTGTTCACACGCTACTCCCTGTTCAGAAGCTGCATCGTCCTGGTGGCACTGTAGAAAGTAGACGTAGATTGCCAGTCTGTACACGTGCTGTGCGCTGGTTATCGCGGGGCAAGCCCGCTCCCACTGCCCCCCTATGGCGGCTAATGCGTCCACACCGCAGCAAGCACAAACCCCGCCAGAATGAACGGCGCAAAGGGCTGTTTATTTGACGAGTCCTCGGTCAGCGCCTTCAGGCGGTTCTTAACCTTCTGACTTAAAAGGGACCATAGCCAGCGGCGGCTGGCCAGCCAGATCAACACCGAGACGCCGGCGCCGATAAACGTCCCCAGCACGTACATGCGATCGGTTGCCAGGGCCAGGGCGGCGAGCAGCTTTACATCGCCTGCGCCAAAACGGCCAAGCATGTAGCCAGGCAGGGTCAGGAGCATGACGATGGCCAAGGCCCAGCCGCCTTCACTGGCATCGGCGCCGATCCAGGTGTGCCCGGTTATGAACAGGTAGGCCAAGGCACATGACGCCGCGCCGAGGGTCAAGGTGTTGGCAATCTGGCGCTCTCGCACATCTTGTTCAGCGCACAAGGCAAGCCACAACAGCAGGACAATGCTTTGCATTGGCGAAATGCATCCCTTTGTGGTGAAAGATTCTATGCTGACTATCAGGTGTCACTGTCAGGGTAGACGCGATCATGAAAGCAAGCTTGGCCAGGCGGCAAAAAGGCGCTGCAGCGTTGGAGTTCGTTGCAGTATTCGTGATCTTCTTCGCGGTATTTTATGGGGTGGTGGGCTACGGTCTGCCGATGCTCATGCTGCAATCGTTCAACCAGGCCAGCAGCGAAGCGGTGCGCCGCTGCGTTGCCCTGGACCCCAGCAGTGCCACTTACGGCGCCGATGTCCAGGCGCTGGCGCAAAAGGTGGTCGGCGAGCAGTTGGCGTGGATGCCCGACTCGTTGAAATTCAAATTCGCCAATGATGTTCGTATCACCTTGTCGCAGGAGCACCTGCTGACGGTGAAGATCGATTACGCCAAAGCTAAGCTGACTGCCGTGCTGCCGGTCATCGACCTGCCGCTTATCGGTGAAGTACCGCGACTGCCCGCGAGCCTCAAGGCCGAAGCGAGTCTGCAACTTTGAGCGGCGGGCCAGGCTTGTTCGAGCGTTGGCGTGGGCGTTCCACTGCGGCTCCGGTAGAGCCGGAACAGCCGCCCAGTGTGCCCGCGGTGGGGCTGCAGCTGTGGCTCGACGATACCGCCCGAGTGCTGCGCATGGCTGGCCCTTTGCGTTGCGCGCTGGCCTTGCCGGCGCACGCTGAGGTGCGCTTGCAGGACTGCGTGCAACCGCACAGTTTGCTGGTGCTCGAAGGTGAACCGCCGGACTGGCAGGCGCAACCGTTGGATCTGGACTTCAAGGCCGCCGCTGGCGGCACCTTGCATACCCGGGGCTGGTTGCAGGGCCAACCAGGCCAGTGGATGTTGCAGCTGTTCGACATCGGCGACCTGCTGCAACACCGCCAGCAGTCACACAATGCAGAGCGGCAGCGTCATTTGACCAGTCACCTGGCGGCGGAACTGCGCGATTGCAGCATCGAACGTCTGCCCCAGGTGGCCCAGGAACAATTGCAATGGCTGGTGCGTCATTGGCGCGCCTCTGCTGGGCGGATTCTGCTGCAGGGCGAGCAGGGCTGGCAGACGTATGCCAGCAGTCATGATCCCGTGCATTGGCCTGCGGATGAACTGCTCGGGCGTTTGCTCGAGCGTCAGGTGGCGGGGCAGGTGGTCTCCAGCATCAGTCACGCAGAGCTACACGCGTTGATGCCACAAGCCGACACGTATGTGTTGCCGTACGCACAGGGGCACATTGTTCAGGCCTGGCTGATCTGTGTCGGTCCGCTGGAAGCCTTGAATGCGGCAGACGCACTCAACGCCTGCGCGGCCTACGCCGAGCCGCTGGTCAGCCGTTTGGCCGCGTTCAATTTGCAGCAGCAGTCCGAGCGGCTGGACAGTTTGCAGCTGCAATTGGGCGCGGGTTGGTGGCAATGGCGCTGTAGTGAATCTTCGTTGCAGGTGGACCCCGGGCTGGCGCAAAGCCTGGGGATACCGGCGCGACTAACCCTCGGCCAATGGCTGAGCCGGGTGCACCCGGCTGATCGCGAAGCTGCGCAGCTGGCGCTGGGCGAGTTGCAGCGCGAGGGGTGTGCCTTGCACTTGAATCTGCGCTTGCTCGACCACAACCTGGCGGCCAATCCACGTTGGTATCGCTTGTGTGGGCAAGTACGCGGCAGTGGTCAGCAACGTCGGGTGCAGGGCTTCATGCTCGACATCAGCGATATCAAGCACCAGCAGTCGCAAGCCAGCGCAGCCCAGGCGCGCCTGGAAAACCTGATCGCCAGTTCGCCAGCGGTGATCTACATCCAGCGATACGCCGAAGGTGCCCTGCAGGCCGAGTTCTTCAGTGCCAGCCTGCAACCGATGCTGGGTTGGGAAAGCACAGGTGAGGCGCCGCTGCAGCCTGGCCAGTGGGTGCATCCTGAGGATCAGGCGCTATGGCTGGCACGCACCCGCACCCTGTTGCGCGAGGGACAGATTCGCAGCCGCTATCGTTTGTGTGACCGCTATGGCGGTTATCACTGGGTGCTCGACGAGGCGCGGCTGTTGCGTGATGACCTTGGCCTGCCGGTGGAGGTGGTGGGAATCTGGCTGGACGTGACCGAAGCCACCGAAGCGGCTGAACGCATGCGTGAGAGTGAAGAACGCTACCGAGTGCTGGTAGAAGATTCGCCAGCAATGATCTGCCGCTACACGCCGGAGTTGAACCTGGTGTTTGGTAACCAGCCGTTGGCTGACTATCTGGAATGTACGAGCGCAGAACTGGCCGGCATGAACCTCGGCCAGTGGATGTCGCAGGCGCAGCGCGACGCCTTTGTCGAGCGGGTGGCAGCGCTGAGTGTCGAGCAGCCCGTAAGCACTGCAGAGATCTGCCTGGAGCTGCCAGGGCGCGAACACGCCTGGTGGGTGTGGTCCGATCGCGGTTTGTTCGACGAGCAGGGCCGGCTGTTGGAAGTGCAGGCGGTAGGCCGCGATAACACCCAGGTTCGACGTACCCAGCAGCAACTGATGCAGAGTGCCAAGATGGCGACCCTGGGTGAGATGGCGACCGGCCTCGCTCATGAGATCAACCAGCCGCTGAACGTGATGCGCATGGCGGTGGTCAACGCCCTCAAACGCCTGGAAAACGGCGACGTGCAGGCGGACTATCTGCAAGACAAGCTCAAGCGTATCGATGCCCAGGTGCTGCGTGCTTCGCGGGTGGTTGATCACATGCGGGTATTCGGCCGCCGCTCAGCGATCGAGCAGCACCTTTTCGAGCCCTGGCAGGCGGTGGAAGGGGCCCTGTCATTGCTTGCCGATGGCTTGCGCAGTAAAGGTGTGGATCTGCGGGTTGAAACAGCGCCACCACAAACGTTGGTGATGGGGCATCAAGATCAGTTGGAACAGGTGTTGATCAACTTGCTGGTCAACGCCCGTGATGCATTGCTGGAGCAACGTGCACAGCAGCGCGAGCTACAACCCTGGATTGCCTTGCGCATGGAGGCAGATGAGCGCCAGGTACGGCTGCTGGTCGAGGACAACGGTGGCGGCATTGATCCGCGCCTGCTCGAGCGCATCTTCGAACCGTTCTTCACCACTAAGCCGGTGGGCGTCGGTACCGGCTTGGGCTTGTCGGTCAGCTACGGGATCATCGATGCCATGGGCGGTTGCCTGAGTGTGGATAACGCGGTTGATGGCGCGCGTTTCTGTATCGAGTTACCGGTTCATAGCACCAGCTGAGCCCGGGTGCTGGAGCAGTCGAGGTTGGCACCGACCTCGACCTTGACCAAGTCGATCCCCAGGACTTTCAGCAAGGCGTTGAGCAGAGGATCGACCAATGGGCTGAGCAGGCCTTTGATCAGCGGTTGCAGGATCGCTTTGACGCCGTTCAGTACGTTACTCCCCAGCACTAGCACACTGCCCAGAATATTGCCATTGAGTGGCCTGTAAGCCTGCAGCTCGATGCCTGCGATGGTGCCATCCAGACTGCTGACGACATTGTTGGCGCTGGTGCTCAGATACGCGGGTGGCTGGTTGATTGCCGGCGGCGTGTGGTCTGGGGGTAAAAACTTCAGATCGGTTGGATTGCTGCCTACCAGCGACGTATTGACCTTCAAGCCGATGCCGCCACCGGCAAAGGGAATGCGTGGGTCGCAGGAGCCTAAAAGCCCGAGCAGAAAGCGGCATTTTTGGGTGCTGATATCAATCAAGGGCAAGGGCGTGACTGCCGCGACACCGGTTTTTTTGCTGATGTCGGTGCTGAAGAAATCATCCCGGTTCTTGAATTGGCCGATGGCAAGATCCGCGGCTGAACTCTGGGTGCTGGCGGTGAGCGATTTCTCCGGGTTGCAGCTGTAGCGGCTGATCCTGCTGTTGGCCCTGGCCACCTGTACACCGACATCCAGGCTGACGGTGCCGGGCAGCAATCGTATGTCGCTGTAAGTGCATTCATTGGCCAGCAAACAGGTCAAGGATTGCACGGTACCGGCCAGATTCAGACTGAGCAGATTGTTCAGCAGGTTGGTCAAGGGCGTGGCGAGGTTGGTGACCGCGTTGAGCAGGCCGGCAATGCTCTCCAGTATCGGCAGATCGAGAGAGACCAGCGCTCGCACCTGCGCGGTGTGGACGTTGATGTCGTCGGTTTGTGGGTTGCCAATGGCCGAGATCTGTTGTGGCTCGATGACTTTCAGGCGCACTTTGCCATTGACCAGGCCCAGCACGCTGATCGGCATTTCAACCACGGCTGCGTTGTTCTTACTCGACAGCAGAATCACGCTTTGCACCAGGTCGAGCACTTGCAGGGTGGCATCCAGCCCGGCTTTGGTGGTGCCGGTTTGCAGGTCGAGAATATCGCCCAGGTGCAGTGTTTTGCTGTTGTCGGATGCCAGTGAAAGCTTGGCCAGGTTGCTGACCACTTCAACACTGGCACCGCCTTTTTGCAGGACTTTGACGGCGGCGTCGATCATCTTTGTGGCCGTGGCGTCGGCACGCAGCAATTGCTGATAGTCGCCAACATCCGCATGAACACCGATGGCCAGTTGGTCGAGGTAACTGAGCAGGTTGATCTGGGTGTTGGCCAGACCTTGCCAGCCGGCGACGTCGAGCTGCAGGTGGCCGCCGAGGGGGTCTACCAGGGCGTTGAGTAGTGCGGACTTGCGTGAATCGATGCTCGCCAGGGTGCTGCGAATACGCAGCATGGCTTGCGGTGGTTTTGGCGTTGCAGCGATGGCGCTGGCGCTCAGGGTTGTCGTGTCGGGCACCTTGTTGCCATTGGCCAGCGCCCATATCCCTGCAGCTACGCTGGTGGTGACTTGCGTGCTGGCAATCACCCTGATGGCTTCGTTGCGGGTGCTGTCGATGCTGAAGCGCCGCAGGCTGTTGCTGCCGGTTTTCAGGGTGCCGCAGGTGGTGTTCAGGGTCTGCCCGGCGTTCAGTTCGAAGCCGTTGCGAGTAGCGCCCGCTCGGGCCACTGCCTCGGCCTGCGGGCCACTGCCGCTGCACACCGCCTGTTGGCCAGCGGCTTCCAGGGCTGCCATGTCGACGATACGTTGCAAGCGTCGTTGTTCCAGGTACAGCCGACTGCTATCGATCACCATCAACATGAACAGCAGGCCCATGCCCAGGGTCAGGGCCGCCATCAAGCCGATTGCACCGCGTTGGCGTGCGGGAAAGCGAGAGGACACGCGCACTCCTTTGCCGGCGCAGAGGCCGTCGAAAGCGTGTAGGAGCGGGCTTGCCCCGCGATGCGATTTGACTGAAAAAACGCATCACGGGGCAAGCCCGCTCCTACAGTGTAGTCACGATGGTGGCTATTGGCCTTTAGCGTGGTGGGTAATTCGACAGGGCGTTGGTCACCGTTTTCTGAATCGCGCTGGCGCGTTCTTCGGGGCTTGGCGGGTAGTTGTTCATGATCTGTTCGGCACTGCCGCGCCACACCAGCTTGCCGTCGTTGGCGTCGAACATGTCCACCTGAATGGTCGCCACTTTGTAGTCGACGCTACGGGTTTCGTTGTACATCGGGCCGCCCCAGTAGTTACCCCAGTAACCGCCCCAGGCACCGCCGTAGTTGGTGGTGATCTGCTGCTGACGCTGCTCGACGATCAGGTAGGTTTGCACGTTCAGATCAGCTTTGTTGTTGCCCTGGACCGGGCGCAAGCCGCGTTGGTCAAGCTGGCCCGTCACCGCCTGGCGAATGCGCTGCTCGGTCAGGTCACTCTTGATCCGCGGATCATCGGGACGGTACTGCAGCGCCGGTTCCTGCCAGGCCCAGCTGCGGTAGGCGGTAAAATCGCGGCTGGCGTCGTAGTCCTGGGTGGCTTTGTTGCTCTGGCAAGCACTGAGCAACACCATTAGCGAGAGTAAAGCGAGACGGCGCAACATGATGGATCTCCAATTACCTTTAGCTGGGAGGATAGCCGTTGAGAGCCTTTTTCACCGATTCACGCAGGGCTTTCTCGCGTTCGCCCTGTGAACCCTGGCTGTCGGTCTCGGCGCTGGCACTCCAGACTGCCTGACCGTCGCGAGCGTCATACAAATCGACCTGCACCACCATGACCTCGACTTCATAGGTGCGGACCAAGGGCACACTGGCATACGCCCCATAACCGTTGTTGTAGCGACCCATTCCGGCGTAGCCGCCATAACCATAGGGGTAGTAGGGGTAGCCACCGTACGGGTAGTAGTCGTCACGCACCTGGCGCAGGCGACGTTCCAGGCGCAGGTTGGCGCTGACCAGCAGGTCGCCCGCCTGGCCATTGCGCGCTGGGCGCAGGCCATGCTGGTCGAGGGCATTGCTGACCGCTTCGGCCAACTGTGCCGGCTCGGCCAGCGCGCTACCGGCTGGCAACTGATCGTTGTGCCAGGTCCAACTGCGGTAGCGGCCAAAGTCCCGAGGTGCTGCCGGGTAAGCGCTGGCATCGAAGGTGTTGGCGGCGTGCGGGGGTGCCGGAGGCAGAGGGCGGGAGCTGGCGACATAAGGGTTGGGGCTCTGGCAGCCTGCCAACACCAGGCACAGCAGGCTCAGTGGCAAACGGTACGACATGTCACCCTCCTGGTGTGATTCAGCGTGGTCGACAGATCCAGTGCAGGTAGCGCCCTAAGCCGGCAAAGGCGGGATGACGTCGATGCGCCAGTTCCATTTCCAGCAGGTCGAGCAACTCGGCCTTGGTCTGGAATTCGCTGGGCATGTAGTCGTGGAACACCCGTACGCCGCTTTCTGTTTCGACCTGCCACAGACCTTCAAGTTGCACCCTGAGTGTGCGCGGATCAAGCGGTTTTTGCGGGGTCAGGCTCTGCTTTTCGCCGGC
The DNA here is from genome assembly GCF_056322725.1 of Pseudomonas sp. NUPR-002. NCBI lineage: Bacteria > Pseudomonadati > Pseudomonadota > Gammaproteobacteria > Pseudomonadales > Pseudomonadaceae > Pseudomonas > Pseudomonas sp. NUPR-002. The sequence continues at coordinate 5,581,454 of NZ_CM150476.1, read as the reverse complement.
CATGTCATTGCGTCGCAGTTTGCGGAAATGGCCTTTGAGCAAGTTGCGATACACCAGCGCATCGCGGTTGTAGAACGCCAGTGACAGCAGGCCATCGCTACGGGTCAACTGGTGCAGCACCGGCAGGATGGTCTCCGGTTCGGCCAGCCATTCCAGCACGGCGTGGCAGAGTACCAGGTCGTAAGGTTCGGTCAGTTGCCCGAGCAAGTCTTGCCAGGGCGCCTGGATGAAGGTGGCTTGCTTGCCGGCTTCGGCAAAGCGTGCCCGGGCGCCTTCGAGCATCGGCGCAGCAGGCTCGGCCAAGGTCACCTGGTGACCACGCTCGGCCAGCCACAGGGCCATGTGCCCCAGGCCCGCGCCGATATCCAGCACGCGCAGCGGGCGCTCGGGGAGCGTTTCGGCAAGGTCGGCCTGCAGCACGGCCAGGCGAATCGCCCCTTTGGCGCCACCATAGATCTTTTCGGCAAAGCGGGTGGCCAGGGCATCGAAATGGCGGTCTTTCATTGGGCAAAGCGCCTTTCGCTGTCGGCCAGCTTGGCGCGCACCACCTGCTCCATGTCCAGGCCCAACTCGCTGCACAGCAGCAACAGGTACAGCACCACATCGCCGACCTCTTGGCCGGCGTGTTCCAGTTGCTCAGGTGACAACTGGCGTGACTGCTCTTCGCTCAGCCACTGGAAGATCTCCACCAGTTCGGCCATTTCCACGCTGGCGGCCATGGCCAGATTTTTCGGGCTGTGGAAGCCACGCCAATCATTGTTGTCGCGGATGCGGTGCAGGCGTTGGGTCAGTTCGTGCAGGTTCATCAAGGCTCTCCTCAAGCTGCATAGCTTCAGGCGGGCGCCTTCGCAACGCAAGCGCGGCGTTTCAGGCCAAACGTCGCCAGGCGCCGCGCATGTGCACTAACGCTGCGTGGCCGTCCAGGCGCAGTTGGCCCTCATCAGCCGTGGGGCTGGCGATGAGGATGACTTCGCTGGGCAGGCGCACAGGTTTGAGGAAGTCCACCTCGACCTGATAGCCAGACACCGGCAGGTGGCTGCGCAATGCCGCCAAGGTCATGGCCTTGCTCCACATGCCGTGGGCAATCGCAGTGGGGAAGCCGAACAACTTGGCGCTGCTGGCGCTCAGGTGGATCGGGTTGTAGTCGCCGCAGACTCGGGCGTAACGGCGGCCAATGTCGCTGTCGGCGTACCAGCGGGTCAACTCGCCCAGTGCCTCGCCGCTGGGAGCTTCGCGGGTTGCGGGCTCAGCGTCGAGCTTCAGGCCGCGGCAAAGCATGCGGCTGGTTTCGGACCAAATCAGGCCCAGGCCGTCTTCAGCGTTGGTGATCAGGTCGCAGGTGGCGCCTTTCTCGTGCGCTTGCAGGTTTTCCACGTGCACGGCGAAGCGCAGTTGGCTGATGCCACCCAAGGGGCGTATCACGCGGATGCTGTTGTGCAGGTGAACCAGGCCAAGCAACGGCAAGGGAAAGGCCTTGTCGGTCAACAGTTGCAGCTGCAAGGCGAACGCCATCACATGGGGGAAGGTCGCCGGCAAGCGCCCATCGTCGCTGAAATGGCAGAGTTTGCGATACGCCTCCAGTTGCTTGGGCTGCACCGCCAGGGTGCAGCGCAGTCCCGTGTCCGGCAAGGTATCGCCGCTGATCTTGCGCTTGCTTGCGGCGCGCAGGTAGAGGCTGGAAAGTGCGGCGGTGCTGCTCAGGTCCTGCCACTGTCGAGTCATGCTCAGGCCCCCATCACAGCTTGGCCACACACCCGCAGCACCTGGCCGTTGACCGCACCACTGTCGGGTTGCACCAGCCAGGCGATGGCTTCGGCGACATCTTCGGGCAGGCCGCCCTGGCCCAGCGAGCTCATGCGCCGCCCGGCTTCGCGCAGGGCGAAGGGAATGGCCGCAGTCATGCGTGTTTCAATGAAGCCCGGGGCGACGGCATTGATGCTGCTCCCGCGGGTGGCCAGCTTCGGCGCCCAGGCCTGAGCCAGGCCGATCAAGCCGGCTTTGCTGGCGGCGTAGTTGGACTGGCCACGGTTACCGGCGATACCACTGATCGAGGCCAGCAGTACTACGCGTGCGTTGTCGTGCAGGGCGCCGCTGTCGAACAGCGCTTGGGTCAGCAGTTGCGGCGCCTTGAGATTGACTGCCAGCACCGAGTCCCAGAATTCCGGGGTCATGTTGGCCAGGGTCTTGTCGCGGGTGATCCCGGCGTTGTGCACAACGATATCGATGCCCTCCGGGAGGCCTTCAAGCAGTTGTGCGGCGGCATCAGCGGCGCAAATGTCCAGGGTCAGGCTGCGTCCGCCCAGGCGTTCGGCGAGGGCTTCAAGGTCATTTTTCGCCTGTGGGACATCGAGCAATATGACCTCGGCACCGTCGCGCGCCAGGGTCTCGGCAATCGCCGCACCGATGCCACGGGCAGCACCCGTCACCAGCGCTTTGCGTCCGGCCAGGGGGCGGGTCCAGTCCTGCACGCTGCTGGCGCAGGCATCCAGACGCAGAACCTGACCGGAGATGAAGGCGCTCTTGGGTGAGAGGAAAAAGCGCAGTGCGCCCTCCAGATGCGCTTCGCCTGCGTCACTGACATACAGCAATTGCAGGGTGCCGCCAGCGCGCAGTTCTTTGGCCAGCGAGCGGCTGAACCCCTCCAGGGCACGTTGTGCAACCTGGGCCAGCGGATCATCCAGTTGCTCCGGGGCACGGCCGAGAATCACGATATGGGCACAGGGCGCCAGGCTGCGCAGCAGCGGCTGGAAGAACTCGCGCAGTTGTTTGAGTTGATCGATGTCGTCCAGCTCGCTGGCGTCAAACACCACCGCTTTGATTTTGCTGCCCAGGCCTGCGACCCACTCGGGGGCGCTCAGGTCGGGGCTGGCAAAGCTGTAGACCTCGTCGGTCAGGCGTTTGGCAAAGGTTTCGACAATGTTCGCCAGGGGGCCGCCGCCGAGCAACAGTGCACCTTCAACGGGCCGCAGGCGCCCGGCGCTCCAGCGCTCCAGGCGGGCTGGGCTGGGCAAGCCCACGGCACCGACCAGGCGCCGGCCGAGATCCGAGTTGGCGAAGTCTATGTAGCGGTCGCTCATGTGCACGTCTCCCTGAAATAAGCTTCAAAGTGTGGACCATCTTTGGCCATTGGTCGTTCGAACGCGGAAAAAACACCTACGCTAAATGTGGGAACTTGCGCTGAACACTCATTGGAAAAGGACGAAACCTATGCGCTCACTGCGCCGGGTGGCGATTCTGGGCGGCAACCGGATTCCTTTTGCCCGCTCCGACGGAGCCTATGCCACCGCCAGCAACCAGGCGATGCTCACAGCAGCGCTGGAAGGGTTGATCGAACGCTTTTCCCTGCATGGCCTGCAATTGGGCGAAGTGGCTGCCGGGGCGGTGCTCAAGCACTCAAGGGACATGAACCTGACCCGCGAGTGCGTGCTTGGCTCGCGCTTGTCGGCGCAGACCCCGGCCTACGACCTGCAGCAAGCCTGCGGTACCGGGCTGGAAACCGCGCTGCAGGTTGCCAACAAAATCGCCCTGGGGCAGATCGACAGCGGTATTGCCGGGGGAGTCGATACCATCTCCGATGCACCGATCGCGGTCAATGAAGGCTTGCGCCGGATCCTGCTGCAGGCGCATCGGGGCAAGAGCACCGCCGATGAACTCAAAGCTTTTCTCAAGCTGCGCCCCAGGCACCTGAAGCCGCAATTGCCCCGTAACGTCGAGCCGCGCACCGGGCTTTCCATGGGGCAGCACTGTGAGCTGATGGCGCAGACCTGGCAGATCTCGCGCCAGGATCAGGACCACCTGGCCCTGCTCAGCCATCAGCACATGGCGGCGGCCTATGCCGAGGGCTGGCATGAGGATTTGCTCACGCCGTTCCTGGGCCTGAGCCGCGACAACAACCTGCGGCCCGATGTGACCCTGGAAGCGCTTGCCAACCTCAAACCCGTGTTCGAGCAAGGCGAGAAAGCCAGTCTCACGGCAGGAAATTCCACGCCGCTGACTGATGGCGCCTCGTTGGTACTGCTGAGCAGTGAACACTGGGCACAAGCGCACAATCTTGAGGTGCAGGCCTATCTGCTTGACGGTGAAACCGCCGCAGTGGACTTCGTCAAAGGTCAGGAAGGGTTACTGATGGCCCCGGTCTACGCCGTACCGCGTTTGTTGGCGCGCAACGGCCTGACCCTGCAGGACTTCGACTTCTACGAAATTCATGAAGCCTTTGCGGCGCAAGTGCTGTGCACGCTCAAGGCCTGGGAAGACCCTGACTATTGTCAGCATCGCCTCGGCTTGAACGCGCCACTTGGGGCCATCGACCGCAGCAAGCTCAACGTCAAAGGCAGTTCACTGGCGGCCGGGCATCCGTTTGCCGCCACCGGCGGGCGCATCCTCGCCAACATGGCCAAGTTGCTCGCCACGGCCGGCAAGGGCCGTGGCCTGATTTCGATCTGCGCTGCCGGTGGTCAAGGCGTAACCGCGATCATTGAGCGCTGAGCAGCGTTGCTGCAGGCTCCGGGGCTGGGCGATTGGCGTAGTGCTCGGCCATGATCGAGCAGACGATCAGCTGCAACGGGTGGTAGATCATGATCGGCAGCAGAATCAGGCCCAAGCCTGGGTGTGCACCGAAGATCAGCGCGGCCATCGGCGCACCCGCAGCCAGCGACTTTTTACTGGCGCAGAACACCGCTGCGACTTCATCGGCCGGGCTCAGCTTCAGCACGCGGGCGCTGCGTGTGGTCAGCCAGAGAATCAGCGCCAGCAGCAGCGCGCTGCCCGCGAATGCGGTAAGCAACACCGCGTTACCTTGCTGTTGCCACATGCCCGAGACCATTGAGTTGCAGAACGCAGCGTAAACCAGCAGCAGGATCACCAGCTTGTCGATGATGTTGGTGTAGCGCTTGTGCCGGGCAAAAAAGCGCCCCAGCCACGGGCGCAGCAACTGACCGAGCAGCAGTGGCAACAACAGCAGTGCACACAGGTCCAGCAGGGTGGCACCCAGGTCGATGCCGTTGCTACCGCTGCCGACCACCAGGCTGACCAGCCACGGAGTGATGAAGATACCCAGGACACTGGACAGGCTGGCGTTGAGGATCGCCGCCGGTACATTGCCACCGGCACTACCGGTCAGGGCCACGGAAGACGAGATAGTCGAGGGCAAGGCGCACAGGTAGAAAAAGCCCAGCATCAGCAGCGCAGGCAGATGACTGCCAAACAGGCTGTTGGCCAACCACCACAGCGCGGGAAAGACGATAAAGGTGAAACCCTGCACCATCAGGTGCAGGCGGCCGTTTTTCAGGCCGCGACCGATCTGCTCGCCAGACAGGTTGATGCCGTGCAGGAAAAACACCAGGAATACACCGATGTTGATCACGTATTCAGCGTGCATCGCGCCGCCACTGCGGCCAACATTGGGAAACAGCCACGCCAGCAAGGTGGCGAGGAACATGCCACACAGGAACCAGTCGGTGACCACGCGTTTGAAGTGTTTGAGCGCATGCATAGGCTAGCCTTCGAATCATTTTGTAATCATTGAGTGCAGAGGCTACGCTCGGTGGATGATTTCCGTCTTGCGACATAAGGCCAAGTGATGCCGATAAACGGACAGCAACCCTCACCTCGTCCGATTCCTGTGCTTGAGCAACTGCCCCGAGCGCTTTACGCACGCGCCGAAAGCCTGGGGGCTGGCTCGTGGACGCCGCATCATCAGCACGACTGGGTGCAGTTTTCCTACGCGATCAGTGGCGTGCTGGGCGTGTACACCGACGAAGGCAGTTATTTTGCCCCGCCGCAGTGGGGGGTGTGGATTCCAGCGGGGGTTGAACACAAGGTAGTGACTTCGATGCAGGCCGAGATGCGCAGCCTGTATGTACGCCGCGACGCGTCCAGCTGGGCGCCGGGGCACTGCCGGGTGCTGGAGGTCACGCCGCTGGCACGTGAGCTGATCAAGCAGTTTTGCCTGCTGCCGGTGGACTATCGCGAAGACGACAGTGCCGATGCACGGTTGGTGGCGGTATTGCTGGATCAGTTGCAGGCCCTGCCTGAGGTCGGATTCTCTTTACCCTTGCCCAAGCACCCGCGTTTGCTTGAGCTGTGCAATGAACTGCTCGCCCACCCGGAGCAGGGGCAAAGCCTCGGGCAATGGGCGCAACGCTTGAATACCTCGGAAAAAACCCTGACACGGCTGTTTCAACGTGAAACCGGCTTGAGCTTTCGCGGCTGGCGCCAGCGTATGCGCCTGTTGTCGTCATTGACCGCACTGGAAGCCGGGCAAAGTGTTACCGAGGCGGCATTGGGCAGTGGCTATGACTCGACCTCGGCCTATATTGCAGCGTTCAAGAGCCTGTTCGGCTTTACCCCGGGCGGTTTGCGGCTGTAGCGGTAGCGAAATCTGGCGATTTTTGTGAACGATTGTGCACAGTCACTTACAAAAACTATGGCAAGTCAGGCCGATTGCCGTTACAACGCAGTGCGGCCTTGCTCCAGTGGCAAGCCGGTACCGCAGCGGTGACCTATAAAAAATCACGTGTCTGGCAAAACAGGATCCCCGACAGAAGCCGATGAAGACTCCAAAACGCATTGAACCACTGGTTGAAGATGGACTGGTCGATGAAGTACTCAGACCATTGATGAGTGGCAAGGAGGCCGCCGTGTACGTGGTGCGCTGCGGGAAGGAATTGCGCTGTGCCAAGGTCTACAAGGAGGCTAACAAACGCAGCTTCCGTCAGGCCGCCGAGTACCAAGAGGGGCGCAAGGTGCGTAACAGCCGCCAGGCGCGGGCCATGGCCAAAGGCTCCAAGTACGGGCGCAAGGAGGCAGAAGACGCTTGGCAGAACGCCGAAGTGGCGGCGCTGTTCCGCCTGGCCAATGCCGGTGTGCGGGTGCCGCGGCCCTACGACTTTCTCGATGGTGTGCTGCTGATGGAGCTGGTGGCCGATGAGTATGGCGATGCGGCGCCACGGCTCAACGATGTACAGCTTGAGCCTGAGCAGGCGCGCGAGTACCACGCCTTTATCATTCGCCAGATTGTGCTGATGCTGTGTGCCGGGCTGGTGCATGGCGACTTGTCGGAGTTCAACGTGCTGCTCGGGCCCGACGGGCCGGTGATCATCGATTTGCCACAGGCCGTGGACGCGGCGGGCAACAACCATGCCTTCAGCATGCTTGAGCGCGATGTCGGCAACATGGCGGCCTATTTCGGACGCTTTGCCCCGGAGCTGAAGGAAACCCGTTTCGCTAAAGAAATGTGGGCCCTGTATCAGGCCGGTGAACTGCTGCCAGAAAGCGAACTCACCGGTCTGTTCCAGGAAGAGCAGCGCAGCGCCGATGTCGCTGGGGTGATGCGCGAGATCGATGCCGCACGCTTTGAAGACGCTCGTCGGCGCGCCGGCCGGGAAGAGGCCGAGCGAGGCTCAAACAAGAATGAAGAGCCTGCCCCGCCTTGGATGCAATAACCCGTCAGTGACAGCAACTGCTGCCGGCTGCCAGGTCCTTGAGGATCGGGCAGTCGGGGCGGTCGTCACCCTGACAATGGGCGACCAGTTCGCTGAGGGTGTCGCGCAGGCTGACCAGCTCTTCGATGCGCCGGTTGAGGTCATCGATATGCTGACTGGCCAAGGCCTTGACGTCGGCACTGGCGCGCTGGCGGTCCTGCCACAGGGTCAGCAGGCGGGCGACTTCCTCCAGTGAAAAGCCCAGGTCGCGCGAGCGCTTGATGAACGCCAGGCTGTGCAAGTCTTCCTGCTGATACAAGCGATAACCACTGTCGCTGCGCAGCGCCGGTTTAAGCAGGCCGATCGACTCGTAGTAGCGGATCATCTTGGCGCTCAGCCCGGAGCGGCGAGCAGCTTGGCCGATGTTCATTGCACGTCTTCCTGTGGTGGCGTTTCGGGTTTCCAGGTTTTCAGCAACAGCGCGTTGCTGACCACGCTGACACTGGACAGTGCCATCGCGGCACCAGCCAGCACCGGGTTGAGCATGCCGAAGGCAGCCAGTGGAATCCCGATCAGGTTGTAGATAAAGGCCCAAAACAGGTTTTGGCGAATCTTCGAATAGGTTTTGCGGCTGATCTCCAGCGCTGCGGGCACCAGGCGCGGGTCGCCACGCATCAGGGTGATACCGGCCGCCTGCATCGCCACATCCGTGCCGCCACCCATGGCGATACCGATATCGGCAGCCGCCAGGGCAGGGGCATCGTTGATCCCGTCGCCGACCATCGCAACCACACCCGACTGCTTGAGCTCGGCCACTTTTGCCGCTTTGTCGCCCGGCAGTACTTCGGCGTGTACGTCGGCGATGCCCAGGGCTTGCGCGACGACCGTAGCGCTGCCGCGGTTGTCGCCGGTCAGCAGGTGGCTGCTGATGCCCTTGTCGGCCAGTTGCCGAACAGCCTGGCCAGCACCGGCCTTGAGGCTGTCACCGAAGGCGAACAGGCCCAGCACGCGCAACTGCGGGCTGCGTTCGATCAACCACGACAGGGTCCGGCCTTCGGCTTCCCATTCCTTGGCATACACCGCCAGACCTTCAGGTTGCAGGCCACTCTCGTCGAGCATGCGGCGGTTGCCCAAGGCCAGTTCGCGGCCGTCCAGGCTGCCGGCGATGCCGCGTCCGGTCAGTGACTGACTGTTGCTGATATCGGCAACCACCAGGCCTTGCTCTGCACAAGCGTCCAGTACCGCCTTGGCTAACGGGTGCTCACTGCCACGTTGCAGGGCGCCGGCCAGTTGCAGCAATTGCGCCGGTTCGCCGACAGCAGCTTTGCTGTGGACAATGCGTGGGCTGCCGGAGGTCAGGGTGCCGGTCTTGTCGAACACCACCCGGTTGACGTCATGGGCACGTTCCAGCGCTTCGGCATCTTTGATCAGAATGCCGTGGCGGGCGGCGACGCCGGTACCGGCCATGATCGCCGTTGGCGTGGCCAGGCCTAGGGCGCAAGGGCAGGCAATTACCAGTACAGCCACGGCGTTGATCAGTGCGGTCTCAAGCGGGGCACCGGCCAACCACCAGCCCACCACGGTGATCAGCGCCAGCACCAGCACCGCCGGGACGAACACCTGGCTGACACGGTCTACCAGCTTCTGGATCGGGGCCTTGGCTGCCTGGGCGTCTTCCACCAGGCGGATGATGCGCGCCAGTACCGTTTCGGTACCCAATGCCAGGGTACGCACCAGCAGGCGGCCTTCACCGTTGATTGCACCACCGGTGACTTTGTCACCGGGTTGTTTCGGCACCGGCAGGCTTTCGCCGCTGATCAAGGCTTCGTCGGCGTGACTCTGGCCTTCGATCACTTCACCGTCTACCGGGAAGCGCTCGCCGGGTTTTACCACGACGATGTCGCGCAGGCGCAGTTCGCTGATCGCCACGTCGCGCTCCTGGTTATCCACCAGCAGCAGCGCGCGTTCCGGACGCAGGGCTTCCAGTGCGCGGATGGCGCTGGCGGTCTGGCGCTTGGCTCGGCTTTCCAGGTATTTGCCCAGCAGAATCAGGGCAATCACCACGGCGGACGCTTCAAAGTACAGGTGTGGCATTTCTCCGGGGCTGGCCTGGGCCCATTGGTAGATGCTCAAGCCGTAACCCGCGCTGGTGCCGATGGCGACCAGCAAATCCATGTTGCCAGCGCCGGCGCGCACGGCTTTCCAGGCCGCGACGTAGAAACGCGCACCGAGAATGAACTGTACCGGCGTGGCCAGGACGAATTGCGCCCAGGCCGGCAACATCCAGTGAATGCCGAAGGGTTGCAGTACCATCGGTAACACCAGTGGCAGCGCCAGCAGTACCGCGAGGGCAACCGACCAGCGCTCCTTGCGCAGGCGGCGTTCGGCATCGGCCTGGTTGTCGTGGGTGCTTTTCGGCAAGGTGGCGGAATAGCCCGCGTGAGTGACCGCGTCGATCAGCAGTGCGCTGTCGAGCTGGCCCAGCACCTGAATGTGCGCACGCTCGTTGGCCAGGTTGACGCTGACCTGTTGTACCCCAGGCACTTTGGCCAGGGCTCGTTCGACCCTGCCAGCGCAGGACGCACAGGTCATGCCGCCAATTTGCAGCTCGAGGGTCTGGCTCGGCACGTGGTAGCCGGCTTGTTCGACGGCCTTGACCAGCTCCGGCAAGCTATCGGCCGGTGCTTGAATCCGCGCCTGTTCAGTGGCGAGGTTGACGCTGACTTGTTCGGCGCCGCTGACTTTACGCAGCGCCCGTTCGACCCGGCCAGCACAGCTGGCGCAGGTCATGCCGGCAATCGGCAGATCGAAAGTGGTAGATGCAGACATGAGCACTCCTCCTTGGACAGGCCATCAGCATCAACCTTGCCACGCGGGGAAGGTCAATACCCCAGGCCAGCTCTAATCAATGTGAGGCCATTTTGATCGACTGCAATCCGGTATTTATTGATCTGCCCAGCCTGTAGTCGCAAGCGGTTGCTGCGCTGATTCTCGATCCCTGGTTGGCAACCCTGTGCCTGGCCGGGCAAGTAGCGCAGGCGCACATCGAGGTCACCCGGGGGCAGATTGAATGAAGTGGACTGTTCCTGAAACAGGCGACCGGCCAGTTGATCGTTGATGTACACGCCAATCTCACAGGACGTCGCCACTTCCAGGCGCTCGCGCGAGATGATCAGAATGCTGTAGTCGGTGGGCCCGGCGGCGCTGGCTTGATTAAGCATGCCGAAAATACCCAGCAGGCCGAAAAGGCCGAAAGCTGCCCTGCGCATGAAATGAAACTCCTGCATCGTCAATCGTCAGGTTCGCAGCTTGGCCGACCCGGCCGACGATTTCCAGCCCGGCAGCGTACAGAGGAACTTGACCTTACCCCGGTGGCAAGCTTGAAACTGCGTCAAAACCCACAGGAGGTAGTTCCCATGCAAGTGTTCACTGTTCAAGGAATGACCTGCGGCCACTGCGTCAAGGCCGTAACTCGCGCTGTTCAAGCTCAAGATGCCGCTGCCGTGGTTGAAGTCGACCTGGCGCAAAAGCAAGTGAAAGTAGAAAGCTTGCTGAAAGCCCCGCAGATTCTTGAACTGATCCGCGAGGAAGGTTATCAGGCCGAAGCCGTCTGAGCCCCGCAGGCCCGTACGGCGAACGAAAGATTCGCGGCGCGGGCCTAACTCTTCACAGCGCAATCCCGGCAGGGCGGTTACACTAGCAGACTTGCTTAGCTTGCTATGGATTTCCGATGAACCTGCGAACCATCCTGATTCTGGGAGCCCTGAGTGCGTTCGGGCCCTTGGCAATCGACTTCTACCTGCCAGGCTTTCCGGCGATGGCGCTGGCCTTTGGCACTGACGAAAAACACATCCAGACCACCCTGGCCGCGTACTTTCTGGGCTTGTCCATCGGGCAACTGGCCTATGGACCGGTGGCCGACCGTTTTGGCCGCAGGATCCCGCTGCTGTTCGGTGTGTGCCTGTTTACCCTGGCGTCGTTGGCCTGTGCCTTTGCCCCCAACCTGGAAACCCTGATTGCGGCGCGCTTCGTTCAGGCCTTGGGCGGTTGTGCCGGGATGGTGCTGTCGCGGGCCATCGTCAGTGACAAATGCGATGCGATCGCTTCGGCCAAGGTGTTTTCCCAATTGGTGCTGGTGATGGGCCTGGCGCCGATTCTGGCGCCGATGCTTGGTGGGGTGTTGGTCAACGCTTACGGCTGGCAGTCGATCTTTGTTGCCCTGACGCTGTTCAGTGCCGCGTGCACCGTGGCGGTAGCCATCGGTCTGCCGGAAAGCCTACCGGCCAATCAACCACGCCAACCGCTCTCCGGTGCCTTGCGCCAGTACGGACGCTTGCTCAAGGATCGGGTGTTCATTGGCCATGCCCTGACGGGCGGGATTGCGATTGCCGGGATGTTTTCCTACATCGCCGGCTCGCCGTTCGTCTTTATCAAACTCTATGGCGTACCGGCCGAGCACTATGGCTGGCTGTTCGGTAGCAATGCCGCCGGCTTCATTCTGGTCGCGCAGATCAATGCGCGGCTGCTGGCCAAACGTGGGCCGTCCTTTCTGCTGGCTCGGGCGGTGTGGGTGTACTTGGCGGCGGGCTTGACCCTGCTGGCAGTCAGCGCCCTGCACCCGGCCAAGCTCTGGCCGCTGCTGATTCCGCTGTTCATCTGTATCGCCAGTTTGGGCTGCATCATCCCCAACGCTTCGGCGTGCGCCATGAATGGGCAAGGCGCACGGGCCGGGAGTGCTTCGGCATTGCTCGGCTGCTTGCAGTTCAGCGTTGCTGCTGGTGCTGCGGCGTTGGTTGGTGTACTGCACGATGGCAGCGCCATGCCGATGGCCATGGTCATCAGCTTGTGTGGATTGGCGGCGGTAGCGATGGCAATGCTGACTCGTCGCTTACAGTTCAGCCGACCCGTTTGAGCGGATGAGGCGCCTGTAGCCGGGCCTGCAAGGTGGTGACGAAGGCACGGGCTTCGGCCTCGCTGCGAAAGCTCACTACCTGCTGGTCCAGGCGAACTTGCCAGGGGCATCCGGGCTTCTGGCTTGATGCACTGACTTGAATGATCATCGTGGCATACCTGCGGTTAGCGTTGGCTGAAGAATTGTAGCGCTGCCCCACCGCAGGGAAATGACCTGGATCAGTTGTCGGACTGACGGTCGTGCCCACCCCTTCAGCGGGGTGGGCGTATGGCGTCAGAAGCCTTCGAGGACGATCTTGCCCTTGGCCGCACCGCTTTCAAGCAGGGCGTGCGCGCGCCGCAGGTTGGCCGCATTGATGGTGCCGTAGTGCTCGCCCAGGGTGGTCTTCAGCGTGCCGGCGTCGATCAGTTCGGCCACCCGATTGAGCAGGTTGTGCTGCTCGATCATGTCGGCGGTTTCGAACAGCGAGCGGGTGTACATGAACTCCCAGTGCAGCGACAGGCTCTTGCGTTTGAGCAAGCCGACGTCCAGTTGCTTGGGGTCGTCGATCAGCGCCAGTTTGCCTTGCGGGGCCAGGGCCTCGACCAGTTGTGGCAGATGCTGGTCAGTCTGGGTCAGGCTGGCGACATGGGTCACATGCTCGATACCTTGCGCCTTGAGCGCTTCGGCAAGCGGCTTGCGGTGGTCGACCACCAGGTCCGCGCCCAGCTCAGTCACCCAGGCTTGAGTCTGCGGGCGCGAAGCGCTGCCAATCACAGTGAGGCCGGTCAATTGGCTGGCCAGTTGGGTAAGAATCGAGCCGACTCCACCGGCGGCGCCGACGATCAACAGGCGCTGGCCCAGGTCGTCTTGCCCTTGCGCTACCTGCAGGCGCTCGAACAGCAGCTCCCAGGCGGTGATGGCGGTCAGCGGCAAAGCTGCTGCTTGGGCAAAACTCAGGGTTTTGGGCATGTGGCCGACGATGCGTTCATCGACTACATGCAGCTCACTATTGCCGCCAGCGCGGGCGATAGAGCCTGCGTAATAGACCTTGTCGCCTGGCTGAAACAGGCTGACTTCACTGCCTACCGCCGTGACCACACCGGCCACATCCCAGCCCAGCACCTTGGCTTCACCGTCCTGCGGCTGCACGTTCTGGCGCACCTTGGTGTCGACCGGGTTGACGGAGATGGCCCGTACTTCGACAAGCAGGTCCCGTGGTCCCGGCTCAGGTGCGGGTAGCTCAATATCTTGCAGCGCGGCCGGGTCAGAAATGGGCAGGGACTGGTAGTAGGCAATGGCTTTCATCAAGTGTGTCCTGAAGGGGAGAGCGTTGGGCGTCATGATTAGCGCTTTCACTTACTGTTAAAAGCCGCAAGAAGCACAGATACTTTCAATAATTTATTGATAATTGAGGGCGACGCTGTGCGATTCGATGACTTGCAGCTGTTCGTGCGTACTGCAGAACTGGGCAGCTTGTCCGCCGCCGCGCGGCTGCTCGACCTGTCCCCAGCGGTCGCCAGTGCGGCCCTCAAACGCCTGGAACAACAACTGGGTACACGCTTGCTGGCGCGCTCTACCCGCAACCTGCGCCTTACCGCCGAGGGCGAAGGCTTTCTGTCGCACGCTCGCCGTGCGTTGGCCAGCCTGGAGGAAGGGCAGCGGGAACTGGCGCGCGGGCAGGATGAGGTCAGTGGCGTTCTGCAGTTGTCTGCGCCGTCAGACTTCGGCCGCAATGTGCTGTTGCCCTGGCTGGATGAATTGCAACGCGAACACCCGAAGCTGTCGGTGCGTTTGTTACTGGGCGACCGCAATGCCGATTTGTTTCGTCAGCCCGCAGACATTGCCCTGCGTTATGGCTCACCAGAAGACTCAAGCCTGGTGGCGCTGCCTGTGTGCCTGGAAAATCGGCGGGTGTTATGTGCTTCCCCGGATTATTTGGCTCGCCATGGTGAGCCCGCGAGCGTCGCGCACCTGGCTCAGCACAATTGCTTGCTTTATCAGTTGGGCAGCCGTGTTCACGATCATTGGCGATTTGGGCGGGGGGCCGCACAGGTCGGTGTCACTGTCACCGGTGATCGATTCTGTGACGACGCCGATGTAGTGCGGCGTTGGGCACTTGCAGGTTATGGCATCGCTTACAAGTCCTGGTTGGACGTGGCGTTCGATGTGCAGGCTGGGCACTTGAAGGTGCTGTTGCAGCAGTTGGAGGGCGAGCCTGCGCCGTTGAACCTGATGTGCACGCATCGGGCGCAGTTGGGTAAGCCAGTGCAGTTGCTGCGCACTGTACTCAAGCAGCGTTGCCAGCTGTTGATCGAACAATTGGCAGGCCTGAGCCACTGAGGTGCTTTTTGGTATTACAGAACTTGCCTATTTATTTGTAGCTTTTGAATACATGAACCGTAGGCTTAATGTCTGGTTTTTTTATAGTTTTTGATTTGAAAGTTGAAACGGGCAGGCATGGAAAGCGCTTCTTCAACACCTGTATCGAAAATTAACCTGTGAGCCTGTCGAAGGCGGTGTGCCTATGGTTTGGCAGAGCAGCGCTATTTTACCCGGGTAGTCTTGCCGGAACCGGGAAACAGTGCCTTTGAGGCGGCTTATAATGATTCGCGCAGTCACTTTTAGTGAGATAAGTCTCCCTGGCAAAGGCCGGAAAGTATAGCGCTCACGCTTAACTTATCCGTCTGTAGAACGGGCTGGCTGCTGGTGTAGTAACACCACAACTTCTAGTTGAGCCGCTCTGGCATCGGGGACCTCGCAGTGACTGCTGCTGGCATGGTTAATCAATCGATTTCAGATGTGATCTCGCAGGGAGTTTGAGATATGAAACCAGTAACAAGTATCAGCCAGATCGCCAGCTTGCTGGCGGACCCAAAACGCAGTGCAATGCTCTGGGCCTTGATCGACGGTGTGGCGCGGCCTTCTGATGAACTGGCAGACATGGCAGGCCTGACGCCCTCTTCGGCCTGTGCCCATTTAGCAAAGTTGTCGGCCAGTGGTTTGCTCAAATTGGAGCCGCGCGGAAGGAAACGTTATTTCCGGCTGGCGGGGCCTGAAGTGGGCGCAGCGGTCGAAGCCTTGGCCAGTGTCCGGGTCATTACCCGGGAAGCGCAGGCGCCCGGCGTCAATGATGGCATTCCATTGTCGATGCGTCGTGCACGGCTATGTGGTGATCATCTGGGCGGTGAGTTGGCGGCGGATCTGTATCAGCGCCTGTTCGACGCCGGTTGGCTGGAGGGTACGGATCAGCAGATCGAGGCAACCCATGAAGGTCGGGCGCAGTTGGCCCGCTATGGCATCTTCATTGAATCCCTGGCCCGCCATCAAGGCAAAAGTTTCACCAGTTGCCGCTGCTGCAGCGAGTGGAGTGACCATCGACCCCATCTTGGCGGCGCCTTGGGCAGCAGTTTGCTGAAACTGTTCATGCAGTCTGGCTGGATCCGCGAAAGTGAAACCTCACGCAGGCTTCACATCAATGCAGCAGGCTTGCACCAGATCAACCGGATTGCTTACCCGATGGCGTTGAAATCGGTGAGTTAGCAGCCAATGGCAAGCCCGCTTGCTGCTGGAGCAGGCTTGCCACGCGATGGGGCAGAGTGTCAGGGCTTGATCAAGCGCGCATCCAGGCTGTTTTGCGCCAACCGCCGTGCCTGATCCTCGGTCATGCCCAGGTGAGTGTGCAGGGCATGGAAGTTTTCTGTCACATAGCCGCCGAAGTACGCAGGATCGTCCGAGTTCACGGTGACCTTCACGCCACGCTCGAGCATGTCGAGAATGTTGTGCTGGCTCATATGA
This sequence comes from Pseudomonas sp. NUPR-002, assembly GCF_056322725.1. NCBI lineage: Bacteria > Pseudomonadati > Pseudomonadota > Gammaproteobacteria > Pseudomonadales > Pseudomonadaceae > Pseudomonas > Pseudomonas sp. NUPR-002. The sequence goes on along the minus strand of NZ_CM150476.1, from coordinate 5,565,344 downwards.
TCAAACACGCACAGCTTGGTGTTGGACAACGGGCAGACGGTCAGCGGAATCTGCTCATCGATAATTCGTTGCATCAGCCGCTCGTCTTCAATGGCGCGTACACCATGGTCGATGCGCTGAATTTTCAGCAGGTCGATGGCTTCCCAGATGTACTCGGGCGGGCCTTCCTCGCCAGCATGAGCAACGGTCAGGAAGCCTTCGCTGCGGGCGCGGTCGAAGACGCGCTGGAACTTGCGCGGGGGATGGCCCATTTCCGAGCTGTCCAGGCCAACGGCGATAAAGGCATCGCGATATGGCAGGGCCTGATCGAGGGTCTTGTGTGCCTCCTCTTCACTCAGGTGACGCAGGAAGCTTAGGATCAACCCGCTGCTGATACCCAGTTGCTGCTGGCCATCTTTGAGTGCGCGGCTGATGCCATTGAGCACCACTTCGAACGCAATGCCACGGTCGGTGTGGGTTTGCGGGTCGAAGAACGGCTCGGTGTGAATGACGTTCTGCGCCTTGCAACGCAACAGGTAGGCCCAGGTCAGGTCGTAGAAGTCCTGCTCGCTGCGCAACACGTCGGCGCCTTGGTAATAAAGGTCGAGAAACTCTTGCAGGTTGTTGAACGCATAGGCCGAACGCAGCGCTTCGACGTCGTTCCAGGGCAGGGCGATCTTGTTGCGTTCAGCCAGGGCAAACAGCAACTCGGGCTCCAGCGATCCTTCCAGGTGCAGGTGCAATTCTGCCTTGGGCAGCGCGTTAAGCCAGTCGTACATAGAGTCTGTTTCTCATCAGGTGCGGTTGCCAGCATTCTACAGAGGTTGCCCGCGGCTGGCCGAGAAAGCTGACCGGGTGGTGCCTGTGCGTCGCTGCCTGTGTGTAGCAGATGGCCCTGTGGCAGCACCCATCGATCGAAGCTACGCTTGGGTGGCAGGTGGGAACCTATCGAGAATAATTATAAATGAGTAAATTACTTACGTTTCGCAATAACTCATTGAGCGTGTTGAAAGCAGAGTGGCCAACGTTAGTGTTGTGGTCGTTTTTGTTGTCGCCGCTGTTATTTCGCTTGGTAGTGAGCTATCAGTACTCCAAGATCGACCTTCTGGTTTTTTATACCATTGCCATTTCTTTGTTATGGCTGGTGGCAATCCGTTTTGTTTCAGCTAACCAGTTCAAGGTTCATCTGCTGCTGTTACCGTTCTATCTGGTGGCGAGTATCGACCTTTTTCTGGTACTGAATTTTGGCGCACGCTTGACGGCGGCCTACTTATTTATTGGCCTGACCAACTACAAGGAAGCCAGTGATTTTTTATCGACCTACTGGCAGTCGATCAGCAGCGTTCTGGCGGTGTTTGTCCTGTGCTACGGCGTTGGCTTGGCAGGGCTGTATAAGCGTAAGTTGTATCAGAGCAAAATACTGTTTCTGCTCGCCGTCAGTGGCTTGCTGCTGGGGTATGGCGCGTACTTTTATAAAACCGTGAAGGTCAATTCACTGACCCAGGGTGCGGTCCTTGACCTGGTGGCCAAAGATCAAAGCACGCCCGTGGGTTATCTGTCGCAAATGGGGCTTACGGCAGCGCTGTACCTGGAGTCGAAAAAGCACGTCAAACAGCGTCTGGAGTCGGACGTTGTTATCACCAGCATCGCCGATACCTCCAACATCGAAACCATTGTCTTTGTGATCGGTGAGTCGTCGCGGCCACACAACTGGTCGCTTTACGGCTACCACAAGGACACTACGCCCAACATCGCCAAGCAGACGGGGATTTTCAAGTTCAACAACATGTGCACGACCGCGCCCTACACCTCGGTTGCCGTGCCCTCGATGCTGAGCCTTCAGCACATCCAGGATTGGGACGCGATAGCTTCGACAAAATCCCTGGTGGGTATCTACCGGGCCGCCGGCTATGCAACCTATTGGCTGTCGTCGCAGGAAGTCGACAGTTTTGGTGGCATCATTCCGCAGATTGCGGCCGAGGCCCAGCACCGTCAGTATTTTGAGCGCAGCTATGACGGTGCACTGATTCCGGAATACCAGCGGATACTTGAAAAAGCAGGTACGGAGAAACAGGCGATATTCATCCATATCAAAGGCAGTCACTTTGATTATTCGCGGCGTTACCCCGAAGAATTCAACCAATTCAAACCGGCGACCGATAGCGCAAAAGACAAACTCACAGCCGAATATGACAATGCAGTCTTATACACGGACTGGCTGTTGAGTACGCTTATTGAAGGTTTGAAGTCAAACGGGCGACCATCGATTTTGCTGTACTCTTCGGACCACGGCGAGAACCTACTGGATGACAGTCGTGAGTTGTTAGGTCATGGCATGGGCAACGAATATGATCTTGCCGTCTCGGCATTTGTCTGGGCATCCGGCAATGTTTCAGATCAGCAAATGCTCAAGCTTGCAAAGTTGAAGGAACGGGAAGGGCAGCGTGTAAGCACTTCTTCGCTGTCGCATACACTGTTGAATCTGACCGGCATTTCGATGCCGGAATACGACAGCACGCATGATCTGTTGAGCAACGACTTCGTAACATCGAAATGCCCGCATATGCTGGGCACTGGGTATGTGCCAGCGTTCGATTTTGATGCGAGCAGGTTTGTGCTGGCGAAATAGGCCAGCCCGCGTTCAGCAGGCTGGCCCATGCCGTCCCCGCTGCTTTACCAGATCAGGCTGTCGCCCTTGTAGTTGATAAAGTGCAGGCCGCCTTTGCCTTCGTGGGCCTTGATTTGTTCAAGCATGCCACGGGTGCTGGTGAGCACATCGATCTCGGCGTTTTCGCCGCCCATATCGGTTTTCACCCAGCCCGGGTGCATGGCCAGCACCGTCTGCGGCGGTTGTTGCAAGGTGACGAAGCTGTTGATCATCGAGTTCAGCGCCGCCTTGCTGGCTTTGTACAGGCAGATCTCGCTGCCGTCGGGAATGGCAATGCTGCCCAATATCGAGCTCATGAACGCCAGTACGCCGTTTTCGTTCAGTTGCGGGGCAAAGCGCTGAGCGACGCGGATCGGTGATACCGCGTTGGTCATGAACAGATCGCCAACGTCAACCAGTTGGACACGTTCGGCGTTCTGGTCACCTGGGCCCATCACCCCGGCGTTGACGAACAGCAGGTCGAAACGCTGGCCCGTGAGCTGTGCTTGCAGTGCATCGAGCTGCTCGGTGCTGTTCATTTCCAGGGTTTGTACCTGCACGCCCGGTATCGCCGCCAGTGCCGGTGCCTTGGCAGGGTCGCGGACGGTGGCGACAATGTTCCAGCCATCTTCCTGCAGACGCTGTACCAGGCCAAGGCCGAGCCCGCGTGAAGCACCAATGATCAGGGCGGTTTTGTTCGAAGGCATGGATGAGCTCCTTTCAATGGATTGGTCGTTGATCAAAGAATAACCAGTCTAGTCAAAGCGTGGCTGAACAGGCTATTGGTGAAGGGTTACACGGCTTATCCACAGTTTGCTCCACAGTATCTGTGAGCAAGCACACATGCTGGGTATAAGCGTCGTGAGGCTTCCTTCGAGGGGTAATAAATGGGGATAACTCACTGATTTTCGGACGGTTGATGGACTGTCATCAAATCTTGATCAAAATATGATCGTTTGCCTGGAGGCCGCGCAAATAAAGGCGTACAGGCGAGTGCTCAGAGCTTATCCACAGCCAGGCCCACAGTGAATGTGGGCAAATGCTCAGCGCCGTTCGAGCACAATCCGGCCGCGGCTCAGGTCCGCCAGCTGGCGTTGCACAGGCTCGATCTGTTCTTCACCCAAGGCCAGCAGCAAATCGACACCGTTGGCAGTGAAGTGCTCTTCAAGAACCAGACCGTCCGCTTCTGCCACTCTTATCTTGAGCAGCGCCAATTCGCTGAAGCTGCAACTGCAACTGACTTCGCTGCGGCTCACCAGCAAGCGCTTTTCCGCCTGCTGCAGGCATTTATTGGCACCGCCACCGTAGGCGCGAGCAAGGCCCCCGGTGCCGAGCTGAATACCGCCGTACCAGCGGATCACCAGTACCACCACCTGGTCACAGTCTTGCGCTTCGATGGCCGCGAGGATCGGGCGCCCGGCGGTACCTCCGGGTTCACCGTCGTCACTGCTGCGGTACTGCGCGCCGAGCTTCCAGGCCCAGCAATTGTGGGTGGCTGCAAGGTCACTGTGTTGTTCAATGAAGCTCATGGCCTCGGCGGCGCTGGTGATCGGCGCTGCCAGGGTAATGAAGCGGCTCTTGCGAATCTCTTCGCGAAACTCGCAAGTGTCGAGCAGGGTAAAAGGCATAAACGCAGGTTCAGTCGGGAAGTTTCAGGCCACAGCCTTTGAGAATGATGTGGATAAGATTGTTGCTGGCATCTTCCATGTCTTGTTTGGTCAGGCGGCTACGGCCGGTGACTTGGCAGATCTGGGTGGCGAAATCGGCATAGTGTTGGGTGCTGCCCCACAGCAGAAAGATCAAGTGGACCGGGTCGACCGGGTCCATCTTGCCGGCGTCGATCCAGGTCTGGAACACCGCAGCACGGCCTTTGAACCACTCGCGGTAGTCCTGGCTGAAATAGTCGCTCAGGCATTTGCCGCCACTGATGATTTCCATGGCGAAGATGCGCGACGCCTGAGGGTTGCGCCGGGAGAACTCCATCTTGTTGCGGATGTAACTGCTAAGCGCCTGGGCGGGGTCGTCATCCACACTCAGGGCGTTGAAGGTGCTGTCCCACAACTGGATGATGTTGCTCAGCACCGCGACATACAGGCTGAGTTTATTGGTGAAGTAGTAATGCAGATTCGCCTTCGGCAGCCCGGCCTTGAGGGCGATGGTGTTCATGCTCGTGCCTTTGAAACCATGGCGGGCGAACTCGTCTTCAGCAGCCTGGATGATGGCTTGCTCATTCTTCTGGCGAATTCGCCCGGCGGGCTTGCCCGGGGTGGTGACATGATGCGCAGGGACTTCAAAGGACATGGGCGGTTCCAGACAAGGCAATGGGTATCACTTCAGATTGGCTAACCTACCAGCAATAGCCTTCAGCGAGTAGCTGCCAGGCTCTCCAGAAAACTCTCCAGAACCAGATGCGGACGCCGCCCTTTACGCGTTACCCAGCACAGGCTCAGGTCATAGAAACGCTGCGCAGGCTTCAGGGCGCGCAGTCGGCCTTGTTGCACCCAGAAGCTGGCGTAGTGATCCGGCAGGTAGCCAATGTAGCGTCCGGTGAGGATCAGAAAGGCCATGCCTTCGCGGTCCGAGGCGCTGGCGGTGCAGTTCAGCGCCTGGTAGTGCGCCTGGACATCGGCGGGCAGGCGGAAGGTCGGGGCGATGGCGTCCTGGGTATTGAGGCGATCGTCGTCCAACTGGCGGTCGTCGGCATAAAACAACGGATGGCCAACGGCGCAGTAGAGCAACGAGCGCTCGCTGTACAGCGGCTGGTACTCAAGGCCCGAGAGTGGGCTGGTCTGCGGTACCACGCCGACGTGCAGGCTGCCGTCGAGCACGCCTTGTTCAACCTGGCTGGGAGCGATCATGCGGATCTGGATACGCACATCCGGGCCACGATCCTTGAGCTGGGCCAGGGCGTGGGTAATGCGCATGTGCGGCAAGGTCACCAGGTTGTCGGTCAGGCCGATGTTCAGTTCGCCACGCAGGTGCTGGTGCAGGCCGTTGACCTCAGTGCGAAAGCTCTCCAGTGCACTGAGCAATTGCAGCGCTGATTGGTACACCTCGCGGCCTTCCTCGGTGAGCGAGAAACCGGCACGTCCACGCTGACACAAGCGCAAGCCCAGGCGTTGCTCCAGATCGCTCATCTGCTGGCTGATAGCCGAGCGGCCAATGCCCAGGACGTTTTCCGCCGCTGAAAAGCCCCCACACTCGACGACGCTGCGGTAGATCTTCAGAAGACGGATGTCAAAATCGCTGACTTGAGCGAGAGGATCGGGGCGTCGGCTCATAGTTTAGTGTTCGTCTATCTGAAGATTAGAAAAGTTGGCTTTTCCAGACTTTATCGTCATGACAACTTAGTCGCAACAACACTTATCGCTGCTCAATTGCCTTGCGAGGACTTGCCCGATGAATCTGCCTGAAAACGCTCCTGTCGGTTTGGCCAGCCAGCTCAAGCTGGATGCCCACTGGATGCCCTATACCGCTAACCGCAATTTTCAGCGCGATCCACGGTTGATCGTTGCTGCTGAAGGTAGCTACCTGACCGACGACAAGGGCCGCAAGGTCTATGATTCGCTGTCGGGCCTGTGGACCTGCGGTGCCGGTCACACCCGCAAGCAAATCCAGGAAGCCGTATCGCGTCAATTGGGCGTGCTCGATTACTCGCCAGCCTTCCAGTTCGGCCACCCGCTGTCGTTCCAGCTGGCCGAGAAAATCACCGAGCTGACGCCAGGCAACCTCAATCACGTGTTCTACACCAACTCCGGTTCCGAGTGCGCTGACACGGCGGTGAAGATGGTGCGTGCCTACTGGCGCCTGAAAGGCCAGGCCACCAAGACCAAACTGATCGGCCGTGCCCGTGGTTACCACGGTGTGAACATCGCCGGTACCAGCCTGGGTGGCGTGAACGGTAACCGCAAACTGTTCGGCCAACTGCTGGACGTCGACCACATCCCGCACACCCTGCTGGCCAGCAACGCTTTCACCAAGGGCATGCCGGAAGAGGGCGGTATTGCCCTGGCCGATGAAATGCTCAAGCTCATCGAGCTGCATGACGCCTCGAACATCGCCGCCTTGATCGTTGAGCCGCTGGCCGGCTCCGCCGGTGTACTGCCGCCGCCGAAGGGCTACCTGAAACGCCTGCGTGAAATCTGTGACCAGCACAACATCCTGCTGATCTTCGACGAAGTGATCACCGGCTTCGGCCGTATGGGCACAATGACCGGTGCTGAGGCGTTCGGTGTGACCCCGGATCTGATGTGCATCGCCAAGCAAGTCACCAACGGTGCGATTCCGATGGGTGCGGTGATTGCCAGCAGCGAGATCTACCAAACCTTCATGAACCAACCAACGCCGGAATACGCCGTGGAATTCCCACACGGCTATACCTACTCGGCGCACCCGGTCGCATGTGCTGCTGGTATCGCGGCGCTGGAGTTGCTGGAGAAGGAAAACCTGGTGCAGGCCGCCGCCGAACTGGCACCGCACTTCGAAAAAGTGCTGCACGGCATCAAGGGTGCGAAGAACATCATCGACATCCGTAACTACGGCCTGGCGGGCGCGATCCAGATCGCTGCACGTGACGGCGACGCCATCGTGCGTCCTTACGAGATTGCCATGAAGCTGTGGCAAGCCGGCTTCTACGTGCGCTTTGGTGGTGACACCCTGCAGTTCGGCCCAACCTTCAACAGCCAGCCGCAGGAACTGGACCGCCTGTTCGACGCGGTTGGCGAAGCGATCAACTCGGTCGCCTGATCGATACACCTTATATAAGAAGAGGGCGCGAGTACGCTCGCGCTCAGATAAAGCCCCTTTCTGGAGTTTTGCATGAGCACTGTTCAACATTTGATCAATGGCGAGTTGGTCGCTGCTAACGAGCGCACCGCTGATGTCTTCAACCCGTCTACCGGCCAGGCGATCCACAAGGTAGCCCTGGCCAGCAAGCAAACCGTGCAACAGGCCATCGACTCAGCCAAGGCCGCTTTCCCGGCCTGGCGTAACACCCCGCCGGCCAAACGCGCTCAGGTGATGTTCCGCTTCAAGCAATTGCTGGAGCAGAACGAGGCCCGTATTTCTCAGCTGATCAGCGAAGAGCACGGCAAAACCCTGGAAGACGCTGCCGGTGAACTCAAGCGCGGCATCGAGAACGTCGAATTTGCCTGCGCGGCCCCCGAAGTGCTCAAAGGCGAATATAGCCGCAACGTGGGTCCGAACATCGATGCCTGGT
>NZ_CM150476.1:4247500-5552500 GCF_056322725.1 Pseudomonas sp. NUPR-002 | reverse complement strand
GAGTAACGACAATGGGAGTGAAAAACTCCCACGCCGAAAGACCAAGGTTTCCTGCGCAACGTTAATCGACGCAGGGTTAGTCGGTCCCTAAGGCGAGGCTGAAAAGCGTAGTCGATGGAAAACAGGTTAATATTCCTGTACTTCTAGTTATTGCGATGGAGGGACGGAGAAGGCTAGGCCAGCTTGGCGTTGGTTGTCCAAGTTTAAGGTGGTAGGCTGAGATCTTAGGTAAATCCGGGATCTTAAGGCCGAGAGCTGATGACGAGTTGCCTTTAGGCGACGAAGTGGTTGATGCCATGCTTCCAAGAAAAGCTTCTAAGCTTCAGATAACTAGGAACCGTACCCCAAACCGACACAGGTGGTTGGGTAGAGAATACCAAGGCGCTTGAGAGAACTCGGGTGAAGGAACTAGGCAAAATGGCACCGTAACTTCGGGAGAAGGTGCGCCGGTGAGGGTGAAGGACTTGCTCCGTAAGCCCATGCCGGTCGAAGATACCAGGCCGCTGCGACTGTTTATTAAAAACACAGCACTCTGCAAACACGAAAGTGGACGTATAGGGTGTGACGCCTGCCCGGTGCCGGAAGGTTAATTGATGGGGTTAGCTAACGCGAAGCTCTTGATCGAAGCCCCGGTAAACGGCGGCCGTAACTATAACGGTCCTAAGGTAGCGAAATTCCTTGTCGGGTAAGTTCCGACCTGCACGAATGGCGTAACGATGGCGGCGCTGTCTCCACCCGAGACTCAGTGAAATTGAAATCGCTGTGAAGATGCAGTGTATCCGCGGCTAGACGGAAAGACCCCGTGAACCTTTACTATAGCTTTGCACTGGACTTTGAATTTGCTTGTGTAGGATAGGTGGGAGGCTTTGAAGCGTGGACGCCAGTTCGCGTGGAGCCATCCTTGAAATACCACCCTGGCAACTTTGAGGTTCTAACTCAGGTCCGTTATCCGGATCGAGGACAGTGTATGGTGGGTAGTTTGACTGGGGCGGTCTCCTCCTAAAGAGTAACGGAGGAGTACGAAGGTGCGCTCAGACCGGTCGGAAATCGGTCGTAGAGTATAAAGGCAAAAGCGCGCTTGACTGCGAGACAGACACGTCGAGCAGGTACGAAAGTAGGTCTTAGTGATCCGGTGGTTCTGTATGGAAGGGCCATCGCTCAACGGATAAAAGGTACTCCGGGGATAACAGGCTGATACCGCCCAAGAGTTCATATCGACGGCGGTGTTTGGCACCTCGATGTCGGCTCATCACATCCTGGGGCTGAAGCCGGTCCCAAGGGTATGGCTGTTCGCCATTTAAAGTGGTACGCGAGCTGGGTTTAGAACGTCGTGAGACAGTTCGGTCCCTATCTGCCGTGGACGTTTGAGATTTGAGAGGGGCTGCTCCTAGTACGAGAGGACCGGAGTGGACGAACCTCTGGTGTTCCGGTTGTCACGCCAGTGGCATTGCCGGGTAGCTATGTTCGGGAGAGATAACCGCTGAAAGCATCTAAGCGGGAAACTTGCCTCAAGATGAGATCTCACTGGAGCCTTGAGCTCCCTGAAGGGCCGTCGAAGACTACGACGTTGATAGGTTGGGTGTGTAAGCGCTGTGAGGCGTTGAGCTAACCAATACTAATTGCCCGTGAGGCTTGACCATATAACACCCAAGCAATCTGCAGCGCAGATTGTGGTGGTGAAGACGAAAGTCACCGAAAGTTTGCAAAACCACAAAGTCACATACCCAATTCGCTGGAGTGTCTAACAAGACCTTCTGGCAACAGAATTTCTTGACGACCATAGAGCATTGGAACCACCTGATCCCATCCCGAACTCAGCAGTGAAACGATGCATCGCCGATGGTAGTGTGGGGTTTCCCCATGTGAGAGTAGGTCATCGTCAAGATTAAATTCCGAAACCCCTATCTGCGTACGCAGGTAGGGGTTTTGTCTTTTCCGCCGACCAAAATCTGCTGGGATGGGCTTCTTCTTGTGGGAGCGGGCTTGCCCCGCGATAGCGGTGTGTCAGGCAGATCGCTATCGCGGGGCAAGCCCGCTCCTACAGCGCCATGCTATGGTTTGCGCCTGTCCGCCCAGCCTCAAGGATGTCCAATGTCGCAAGCAAACTCACTCCTACCAGGATTCATGGTGGTTCACGGCAACCGCCTGGATGAACTGCGCAGCTTGGTTGTGAGTTGGATGCGGCGCTATCCCCTCGCTCCGCTGGAAAATGAGATTGTTCTGGTGCAAAGCAACGGCATTGCCCAGTGGCTCAAGCTGGCTCTTGCTGAAGACCCCGAGGATGACGACCTGGGCGGCTGTGGCATTGCCGCCGCAGTCGAGGTGCAGTTGCCCGGCAGTTTCATGTGGCAGTTGTATCGCCGTGTTCTGGGGCGAGATGAGATCCCAGAGGTTTCCCTGCTCGACAAGGCACCACTGACGTGGCGCTTGATGCGCCTGTTGCCTGAAGTGATCGACAAGCCGCACTTCGAACCCCTGCAGCGCTTTCTCACCGACGACACCGATTTGCGCAAGCGCTACCAGTTGGCTGAGCGCCTGGCCGACCTGTTCGACCAATATCAGGTGTACCGTGCCGACTGGCTGAAAGACTGGGCAGCCGGGCGGCATGTGCTCAATACCGCGCGGGGGGACAGCAAGCCACTACCACCGGCCAACTGCTGGCAAGCGGAGTTGTGGCGTGCGCTGCTGCTGGATGTCGGCGAGGAGGGCATGGCGCAGAGTCGTGCCGGTGTGCACCAGCGCTTCATCGAACGCATCAACCGCCTTGAACATGCACCCGCTGGTCTCCCTTCGCGAGTGATCGTATTTGGCATTTCTTCCTTGCCCGCCCAGGCGCTGGAAGCCTTGGCTGGCCTGGCACGTTTCAGTCAGGTGCTGTTGTGTGTACACAACCCCTGCCGTCATCACTGGGCCGACATCGTTGCCGACAAAGACCTGCTGCGACACCAGTACAAGCGCCAGCAACGCAAGCAGGGTATGCCCAGCCTGATCGACGCCCAATCGTTGCATCAGCACGCACACCCGTTGCTGGCTGCGTGGGGTAAGCAGGGCCGCGACTACATCAACCTGCTCGACAGTTACGATGATCCTGCAAGCTATAGCGCAGCCTTCACTGATGGGCGTATCGATCTGTTCAGTGAAAGTCAGCCAAAAACCCTGCTCAATCAGTTGCAGGACGACATTCTGGAACTGCGCCCACTAGCCGAAACCCGCGCCTTGTGGCCGGCGGTCAAACCGAACAAGGACCCCTCGGTACGTTTTCATATCGCGCACAGTCCGCAGCGTGAAGTGGAAATACTGCATGACCAGTTGCTCGCACGCTTCAGTGCCGATCCGCAGTTGCGTCCGCGCGATGTGATCGTCATGCTGCCAGACATTAACACCTACGCCCCGCATATCCGCGCGGTGTTTGGTCAACTGGGCCGCGATGATCCACGCTTCATTCCTTTCACCCTGACGGACCAAGGCCAGCGTGGCCGCGACCCGCTGCTGATTGCCCTTGAGCACCTGCTGAAGTTGCCCGATAGCCGATTTGCCGTCAGCGAAATTCTCGACCTGCTGGACGTACCGGCCTTGCGTGCCCGCTTCTCCATCAAGGAAAGCGACCTGGCAACCTTGCACCGCTGGATCGAGGGTGCGGGCATCCGTTGGGGGTTGAACGCCGAGCAACGTGCCAATCTCGGTTTGCCCGCAGATCTTGAGCAGAACAGTTGGCGCTTCGGTTTGCGACGCATGCTGCTCGGCTATGCCGTCGGTGTGGGTGAAAGTTGTGATGGCATCGAACCGTTCGACGAAATCGGGGGCCTGGATGCAGCACTGATCGGCCCGCTGGTAGCCTTGCTCGATGCTCTGGAAGTTGCCTACCAGCAGTTGTCCAAGCCGGCGACTGCGCAGCAATGGGGTGAGCGTCTGCATGCTTTGTTGCAGGTGTTCTTCCTGGCCGAAACCGAGCATGACGATTATTTGCTGGTGCAACTGCAAACCTTGCGCGAGGACTGGTTGCAAACCTGCGAGTCGGTTGCGCTTGAAGACTTGCTGCCATTGACGGTGGTTCGCGAAGCCTGGCTGGCCGGCCTTGATCAAGGGCGTCTGTCGCAACGCTTCCTCGCCGGTTCGGTGAATTTCTGCACCCTGATGCCGATGCGCGCCATCCCGTTCAAGGTGGTCTGCCTGCTGGGCATGAACGACGGCGATTACCCGCGTGCGCAGCCGCCATTGGACTTCGACCTGATGGGCAGTGACTACCGGCCCGGCGACCGTTCGCGCCGTGAAGACGACCGCTACCTGTTGCTCGAAGCACTGCTGTCGGCCCGCGATCAGCTCTACGTCAGCTGGGTCGGCCGCAGTATCCGCGACAACAGTGAGCGCCCAGCCTCGGTGTTGATTGGGCAATTGCGTGACCACCTCGCTGCCGGTTGGCGGCTGGAGGGAGCAACCACCGGTGATAAGCTCGATGCTGGCGAGCAGTTGCTGCATGCCTTGACCGTAGAGCACCCGTTGCAACCGTTCAGTACTCGCTATTTCCACAAAGGCAGCAACCTGTTCAGTTACGCCCTGGAATGGCGAGCTTTGCACCTGCCTGGCGAAGAACAATCGAAGGCCGACGATGCGTTGCCGCCGTACAGCAGCGACGAAGCCTTGAGTCTGACCTTGCTGCAAGACTTCCTGCGCCACCCGGTACGCCACTTTTTCAGCCAGCGTTTGAAGGTGTTCTTCGAGTCGGCGCAAGCACCACTGGCGGATGAGGAGCCCTTCGTACTCGACGCCTTGCAACGCTATAGCCTCAGCGAAAGTCTGCTGGCAGCCGCCCTGGCCGCACCTGACGACGCCGCCCAGGCACTCGGTAGTCAGGCTCGTCGTCTGCAGGGTAGTGGCATGCTGCCGTTGGCGGGCTTCGGGCAATGCCTGCAAGCTGAACTGGTCGAGCCGTTGCCCGATCTGCTGCTACGTCATCAACAGCTGCTGCGTCAGTGGCCCAACGCCCTGGACAGTGCATTGCCGATTCGCTTCGAGTATCGCCAGCTCAAGCTCGAAGGTTGGCTCGGGCGGGTCTATCAGCGCGACGATCAGTCGTTGCTGAGTATTACCACGTTACCTAATGGCATCAGCAGCGGCCGCTCGCTGAAGTGGCATCGGCTGACCGCGACCTGGGTCATGCACCTGGCCGCCTGCGCCGTTGGCCTGCCGTTGCACAGTGCGGTGGTTGCCACTGACATTACCCTGCTGTTGGCTCCACTAGAGCAATCGCGGGCCACCGAATTGTTCGGTGACCTGCTCCTGGCGCGTCAGACCGGCATGGGGGCGCCGCTGCCGGTGGGTGTCAAAACCGCCTTTGCCTGGCTGGCCCAAAGTGACCCGGACAAAGCCCTGGCTGCTGCGGCCAAGGCCTATGAAGGCGATGGCCAGAACAGCTTTGGCGAGCGCAGTGAAAGCACCGCCCTGGCACGTCAGTTCAACGATTTCGCCGCGCTCACCGCCAGTGAAGAGTTCGAAGGCTGGTGTGAAGCCTTGTACCGTCCGATGCTGGAAGCGCCCTGGCAGACCCTGAGCAATGAGGAGAACGGCCAATGAGTCGCAGTGCACCGTTGGCCCTGACGTTTCCGTTGCATGGCAGCCAACTGATCGAAGCCAGCGCCGGTACCGGCAAGACCTTCACCATTTCCGCACTGTACTTGCGCCTGGTGCTTGGCCATGGCGGCGAGCAGGGTTTTGGCCGTGAGCTGTTGCCACCACAGGTATTGGTGGTGACCTTTACCGACGCGGCCACCAAGGAGCTGCGCGAGCGTATTCGTACCCGTCTGGCAGAAGCCGCGCGCTTCTTCCGTGGTGAACTGAGTGAAGCCGACCCGTTGCTGCAGCTACTGCGTGACGACTATCAACCTGAGCTTTGGCCGGCCTGCGCCAATCGCCTGGATGTGGCGGCGCAATGGATGGATGAGGCGGCTGTCTCGACTATCCACAGTTGGTGCCAACGTATGCTGCGTGAGCATGCGTTCGACAGCGGCAGCCTGTTTACGCAAACCCTGGAAACTGACCACAGTGAATTGCTCGCTCAGGTCATGCGCGACTACTGGCGGCGCTTTTGCTACAGCATGCAAGGTGACGCCCTGGCCTGGGTGCGCAGCCAGTGGGTCAGCCCGGATGCACTGTTGCCGCGAGTACGCGCACTGTTTGGTCGTAAGCACATCGACAACACTGGCGAAGAGCCGCAGGCGTTGATCGATGCCGTGCTGCAACAGCGCGCCGAGCAATTGCGCACGCTCAAGGCGCCTTGGCTGCAGTGGTCTGCGCAACTGCTGCAGATCTGCCGCGACGGCCTGGCCGCCAAGCAGGTGGACGGGCGCAAGATGCAAGCGCGTTACTTCGAGCCCTGGTGCGAGAAGCTGGCCGCGTGGGCCAGTGATGAGCAAGCGCTGGAGCTTGATCTGGGTACCGGCTTTACCCGCTTTACCCGAGCGGGCATGGCCGAAGCCTGGAAGGGCGAGGCGCCGAGCCACCCCGCACTGCAGGCTATGGAAGGTTTGCAAGAGCAACTCAAAGCCTTGCCAACCCCTGACGCCTGTTTGTTGGAGCATGCCGCCGCCTGGGTGGGTGCACGCTTTGAACAGGAAAAGCGCCGCCGTGCGGAAATGGGCTTTGACGACATGCTCGTGCGTCTTGACCACGCTTTGCATGGCGATGCCGGCGAACGTCTGGCCGGTCTGATCCGCGAGCAGTTTCCGGTCGCCCTGATCGATGAATTCCAGGACACCGACCCAGTCCAGTATCGGATCTTTCAACGCATCTACTGCATTGAGGAGAACGTCCAGGACACTGGCCTGTTCATGATCGGTGACCCCAAGCAGGCGATCTACGCGTTTCGTGGTGCGGATATCTTCACCTACCTGCAAGCGCGTCGCGCCACCGCCGGGCGCTTGCACAGCCTGGATACCAACTACCGCTCCAGCGAGGCGATGGTCAGTGCGGTCAACCATGTGTTCATGCAAGCCGAACTGCGCGAACAGGGGCGCGGCGCCTTCCTGTTTCGCAGCAGCGATGACAACCCGGTGCCCTTCGTCGAGGTCAAGGCCAAAGGGCGCAGCGAGCAATTTCAAGTCGATGGGCAGACGCTTGCGGCGCTCAACCTCTGGCAGTTGGGTAGTGAAGAGCCGGTATCCGGCGCGGTCTACCGCCAGCAGCTCGCTGCCAGTTGCGCCAGTCAGATCGTCGCGCTGCTCAATGGTGGACAACAGGGCCGTAGTGGTTTCCTCCAGGCCGACCAGTCGCTGCGCGGCTGCATGCCGTCTGACATTGCCATCCTTGTCCGTGACGGCCGCGAAGCACAACTGATTCGCGCCGAACTGGCGGCCCGCGATGTCCGCAGCGTGTACCTGTCGGACAAGGACTCGGTATTCGCCGCGCAGGAAGCTCAGGACCTGCTGGCCTGGCTCAAGGCCTGTGCCGAACCCGATGCCGAACGTTTGCTCAAGGCGGCGCTGGCGAGCATCACCCTCAACCTACCGCTGTCGGCGCTGGAGCAGTTGAACCAGAATGAGCGGGTGTGGGAGCGCTGGGTCATGCAGTTCCGCCAGTACCGGCTGATCTGGCGCAGCCAGGGCGTGTTGCCGATGCTGCGCCATCTGCTGCACGATTTTGAGCTGCCACAGGTGTTGATCGGCCGCAGTGACGGTGAGCGGGTGCTGACCAACCTCTTGCACCTGGCCGAGTTGCTGCAGCAGGCAGCCAGCGAGCTGGATGGTGAGCAAGCGCTGATCCGCCATCTGGGCGAGCATCTGGCCAGTGCCGGACAGGCCGGTGAAGAGCAGATTCTGCGTCTGGAAAGCGATGAGCAACTGGTCAAAGTGGTCACCATCCACAAGTCCAAGGGCCTGGAATACCCGCTGGTGTTCCTGCCATTCATCTGCACCAGTAAACCGGTGGACGGCCAACGCCTGCCGCTGGCCTGGCACGACAGCGATGGCCAGGCCCACCTGACCCTGACGCCGAATGCCGAACAGATTGCCTTGGCCGACGATGAGCGCCTGGCCGAAGACCTTCGCCTGCTCTACGTGGCCCTGACCCGCGCCCAGCACGCCTGTTGGCTCGGGGTTGCCGACCTCAAGCGTGGTACCGGCAAGACGTCGTTGCTGCACCGCTCGGCCCTGGGCTATCTGCTCGGCGGCGGCCTGCCGTTGGCTGCCTCCAGCCAACTGAGTGATTGGTTGCAGGCCTTGCAGGGCGGATGCAAGGCTATCGCCAGCAGCGCCATGCCTGAGCCGAATGAGCAGTGCTACAGCGCACCGCGTAACCAGGCCGAACTGTTGCCTGCGCGGCAACCCAAGCGCCGTGCGGCGGAAAACTGGTGGATTGCTTCCTACAGTGCGCTGCGCATTGGTGAAGAGGCGCTGACGCTGACGGCAGACAGCTCTCAGGCCCAGCAACTGCTGGATGACGAACGTCCCGACCCACAGCAGTTGCGCGAAGTGATGCCGGGCAGTGGTGATATCCACCGCTTCCCGCGCGGCCCCAACCCCGGGACCTTCCTCCACGGCCTGCTCGAATGGGCAGGGCATGAAGGCTTTGCTCAGGTAACGGCTAACGATGAAGCGCTCAAGCGCATGGTCGGTCAGCGCTGCAACCGTCGCGACTGGACGGGTTGGATCAACACCCTCGGCGACTGGCTGCAGCATGTGTTGGTGCAACCCATGGCCCTGGCGCCAGAAAGCCCACCCTTGGCGTTGAACCAGCTGACGCAGTACCAGATCGAGATGGAGTTCTGGTTTGCCAGCCACAAGGTCGATGTGCTCCAGCTCGACCGTCTGGTGTGTGAGTACACCCATCAAGGCGCCGCACGGGTCGCTGCCCAGCCGGCCCAGCTCAACGGTATGTTCAAAGGCTTCATCGACCTGGCCTTCGAGCACGACGGGCGTTACTACGTGGCCGACTACAAGTCTAACTGGCTCGGCCCGGACGAACAGGCCTACAGCGAGCTGGCCATGGAGTCGGCGATCCTCAGTCACCGTTATGACCTGCAGTACGTGTTGTACCTGCTGGCCCTGCATCGCCAGCTCAGCGCACGGCTGGTCGATTACGACTACGACCGCCATGTCGGCGGTGCGTTGTTTGTCTTTTTGCGTGGTGTGCATGCGGCGTCTGGCGGGGTGTATTTCGTCAAACCGCCACGGGAGCTGATCGAGCGCCTCGATGCTTTGTTCCGTGGCGTCAGCGTACCGCAGCAACATGACCTGTTCCTGGGAGAAGCACCATGAGCCGTACCCTCGACGACCTGTTGCCGACGCCGCTGGATGCTGCGCATCTGGCGGCACTCGAGCCTTTGAGTAACAGCGCCGACCTGTTGGCGCTGCTTGACCGTTGGGTCGAACGTGGCTGGTTGCGCGCCCTGGACCGGGCCTTTGTCGGCTTCCTTGAGGAGCGTGATCCCGGCGGCGATCCCTTGGTACTGCTGGCCGCGGCCCTGGCCAGTCACCAGTTGGGGCACGGGCATGTGTGCCTGGACTTGGCCGAGACCCTGGCCGAGCCGGACTTTGCCCTGTCGCTGCCGCCGGAAGGTGATGCGTTGGCAGGTCCGTTGTTGTTGCCGTCGCAGTTGCTTGAACAGTTGGCCTTGAGCACCTGGCTGCAGCGCCTGGCCAGCAGCCGTCTCGTCGCCCAGGGTGGCCGGGCTGAAGAGGGTTCGCGGCCTCTGGTGCTCAGCGCTCAGCGCCTGTACTTGCGCCGTTACTGGGCCTATGAACGGCAGATCGACAGTGCCCTGCGTCAGCGTCTGGAGCAGGTCGAGCCGAGTCCGGCCGATCTGCCTGCGCGGCTGGCGCAACTGTTCGTAGCGGGCGCTCAGCCAGGGCAGGTGGATTGGCAGAAACTGGCCTGCGCACTGGCTACCCGTGGCGCCTTCAGCATCATTACTGGCGGCCCCGGCACCGGCAAGACCACGACGGTAGTGCGTTTGCTCGCCTTGTTGCAGGCGCCGGCAGTAGAAGCGGGTCGCCCCTTGCGCATCCGTCTGGCGGCACCGACCGGCAAGGCCGCAGCGCGTTTGACCGAGTCGATCGGCCAGCAGGTTGAGCGCCTGGAAGTTGAGCCGCAGGTGCGGGAAAACATTCCTACCGACGTCTCGACTGTGCACCGGCTATTGGGCAGCCGCCCGGGCTCGCGACATTTTCGCCACCATGCGGGCAACCCGTTGCCGCTGGATGTTCTGGTCGTCGATGAAGCCTCGATGATCGACCTGGAGATGATGGCCAACTTGCTGGCGGCGCTACCGCCCCATGCTCGTCTGGTGTTGTTGGGCGATAAGGACCAGTTGGCGTCGGTGGAAGCGGGTGCCGTGCTGGGTGACCTCTGCCGCGATGCCGAGGCTGGCCGCTACAGCGCGCAGACTCAGGCCTGGCTGGAGCAGGTCAGCGGCGAAAGCCTGACGAGCAGTGAGCTGCAGGCAGGTACCGCCGAGCAGTATCCATTGGCCCAGCAGGTGGTGATGCTGCGCTTTTCCCGGCGCTTTGGTGAGAGCAGCGGTATTGGTCGGCTGGCGCGGCTGGTCAACCTGCAGGATGCCGATCAGGCGCGGGCCTTGTTGAAGCAGACCCAGGATGATGTGTTTGGCCTGACCTTGCGCGGTGAACAGGATCGCGCCCTGGATCGTCTGCTGCTGGAAGGGCTTGGCCGCGGCGAGAATGGCCCACAGGGTTATCGCAGTTATCTGCAAGTCATCGGTCGTCAACGCCCGGCGCTGACGACGCCGGTCGATGACCCACGCTGGGAGGCGTGGGCCATGGCCGTGCTGCAAGGCTTTGAAACCTTCCAGTTGCTGTGTGCCGTGCGTAAAGGCCCCTGGGGTGTCGAAGGGCTGAACCAGCGGGTTAGCCGGGTACTCGGCGCCGCCGGGCTGATTGATGCCGAGCAGCCGTGGTATGAGGGGCGGCCGGTGCTGATGACCCGCAACGACTATGGCCTGGGCCTGATGAACGGTGACATCGGGATCGCCCTGCGCCTGCCGGATGAACAGCAACCCGGGCAGCAGGTGCTGCGCGTGGCATTTGCCCGTAACGATGGCCGCGGCGGCGTGCGCTTTGTATTGCCCAGCCGCCTCAATGAGGTGGAGACGGTGTTCGCCATGACCGTGCACAAGTCGCAAGGCTCGGAGTTCTCCCATACCGCCTTGGTGCTGCCGGACGCCTTGAACCCGGTTTTGACCAAGGAGTTGATCTACACCGGTATCACCCGGGCGAAAAACTGTTTCACTTTGATCGAGCCGCGCCTGGGCGTGTTCGAAGACGCGGTACGGCGCAAGGTCAAGCGCATTTCCGGTTTGATGCTAGAGCAGGTTTGAACAGGGCGATTCGGCCTTTGAGCGGATCCTCAGGGGCCAGCCTACTCGCTGGAAAATCGACCATTATGCTATCGTTACGGCATCATCCCGCTGGGACTTAAGAGACTTCCTTCATGAAAGTGGCGGCCCCGACACCGGGACGTGTGACGCGCCGGGGGCGCTCGCTGATCGCGGCGTTACTGGTGCTGCTAAGCCCGCTCGTCTGCGCTGAGGCGCCCGCCACTGCAACCATGGCCGAACAACGCGCTGCTGCCGTGACTCAGGTGGTACTGGGAATTCTCAGTTATGCCCGCTGGCCGGTAGAGCCAGAGCAGTTGCGCCTGTGCCTGGTCGGCCCTACCGAGTATGCCGACGATCTGGTCAAGGGCACGACACAGCCCACCGGCCGCCCTGTACAGGTTCGCCGCCTGTTGGCCGCAGACTCGCGCATTTCCAGCGAATGCGATGCGATTTACCTCGGCGAGTTGAATCCCAGCGAACGCAGCCAACTCTTCAACGCAATCAGCGGTCATCCGGTGTTGAGCATCAGCGAAGCCGATGACCCGTGCACGGTGGGCAGTGTGTTCTGCCTGCGCGTCAGCGATCGCCAGGTGGCGTTCGAGGTCAACCTGGATTCGGTGGCGCGCAGTGGTGTGCGTATTCACCCCTCCGTGCTGCAATTGTCGCGACGACGGGCGGCGCAGCCATGATCGGCTTTGGCTGGGGCCGTCAGCGCCCGACCTTGCGCGCCGTGCTCGGGCGTCGTCACCTGAGTGTGGCGTTGCTGGCCGTAGGCTTGGCCGGGGTGGCCTTGACCGTACTCGGCGTGCTGGCGCTGCGTGTATATGCCAACCACAACCTGCACCTGATCGCCCGTTCGATCAACTACACGGTCGAAGCCGCCGTGGTGTTCAACGACAGCAGCGCTGCCAATGAAGCCCTGTCGATGATCGCCGCCACGGAAGAAGTGGCAGACGTCAAAGTTTTCGACGACAGCAATCAGTTGCTTGCCCGTTGGCAGCGCAACAATGACAGCCTGCTTGCGCAAGTGGAGCAACAGGTGGCGCGTAGCTTGCTGGAAGAACCGGTCATCCTACCCGTGATGCATCAGGGCCAGCAGGTCGGGCGGATCGAGCTGGAAGGCCAAGGGGGCAGTCTGGTGCGCTTTCTGCTCAGCGGTCTGGCCGGGATTGTCTTTGCCACGCTGCTCAGCGCCCTCGGGGCGTTGTACCTGTCGCGGCGCATGTTCGGCGATATCGTTGGGCCGCTGCGCAGCCTGGCGACGGTCGCCCATGCGGCGCGCCGTGAGCGCCGCTTTGACCGCCGCGTACCCGAGGCGCAGATCGCCGAGCTCAATGAGCTGGGCAACGACTTCAACGCCTTGCTCGATGAATTGGAAAGCTGGCACAGCCACCTGCAAAGCGAGAACGAAAGCCTGGCTCACCAGGCCAGTCACGACAGCCTCACCGGTTTGCCCAACCGTTCGTTCTTCGAAGGCCGGCTCAGCCGCTCCCTGCGCAACGCCAGCAAGTTTGAGGAACACATGGCGTTGCTGTTTCTCGACAGCGACAACTTCAAGGCCATCAACGACAGCCATGGTCATGCCGCTGGTGACGAAGTGTTGGTCAGCGTCGCCACTCGGGTGCGGGCGCAGTTACGCGAAGGCGATCTGGTCGCGCGCCTGGGCGGTGACGAATTTGCCGTGCTGCTGACGCCTTTGCACAGCCGCGAAGATGCCCAGCGTATCGCCGAGAAAATCATCGGCAGCATGCGTTTGCCGATTCGCCTGGCTGAAGGCCACAGCATCACGACCTCGCTGAGTGTCGGCATTGCTTTCTTCCCGGATGACGGCACGACACCGGCAGACTTGCTCAGTGCCGCCGATGCGGCGATGTATCAGGCCAAGCGCACCACGCGTGGCCAGTGGCAAGCGGCAGAGACGGAACGCTCTGCCCATCATGTAAAAAACAGGAGCTGAATTGTGATCCACCTGAGTCGATATCTGCGCTTTCACTTTGCCTGGCTGGCCCTGGTGCTGCTGGCCTTGACCGGTTGCCAGAGCGTGCCGCCCAAAGGCCTGACGCCTGAACAGATCGCCTTGCTCAAGCACGAAGGCTTTCGCCTGACCGACGAAGGCTGGGAATTCGGCCTGTCGAGCAAAGTGCTGTTTGGCAGCGACTTGGATGCCCTGAACAGCGAGAGCCAGGCCATTGTCGAGCGTCTTGGCAAGTCGCTGTTGTCGGTGGATATCCAGCGCGTGCGGGTTGACGGACACACCGACGCTTCCGGCCGTGCCGCGTACAACGAGCAACTGTCACTGCGCCGGGCCAAGAGTGTTGCCAATGCGTTGAGCGCTATCGGCATGCGCCCGGAAAACATCGAAACCCGTGGCCTGGGCAGCCGCGTTCCGGTGGCCAGCAACGACACCAGCGCCGGGCGTATGGAAAACCGCCGCGTTGCTATCGTGGTTGCATCTGACTAATCAGCGAAGACAATCTGGCGCGACTCACCCATCAATAGTGGTGCGTTGCGCTCAGTGACATTGCGGATGTAATCCCACAATAGGGTAATTCGCTTGAGTTTCCTCAAGTCCTCGCGGCAGTACATCCAGAACTGCCGGGTAATCTCCACCTCTTGCGGCAGGATCGCCACCAGGCGCGGATCCTGTGCGGCCAGAAAACACGGGAGAATCGCCAGCCCACGGCCTTGTTGCGCAGCCACATACTGGGCAATCACGCTGGTGCTGCGCAGGTTGGCGCTGGCCGCCGGGATCAGGTTGGCCAGGTACAGCAACTCTGAACTGAAAGCCAGGTCGTCGACGTAACTGATGAACTGATGGTCAGCCAGGTCGCTGCTGCGGGTGATCGGCGCGTGGTTGTCGAGGTATTCCTGGGTGGCGTACAGGCGCAGGCGGTAATCACACAGCTTGCAGCACACGTAGGGGCCATGCTCCGGGCGTTCCAGGGCAATGACGATATCGGCTTCACGCTTGGACAGGCTGATGAAGTGCGGCAGCGGCAGGATGTCTACCGAGATCGCCGGGTAGGTGTCGACGAAATGACTCAGTTGCGGGGTGACGAAGAAACTGCCAAAGCCTTCGGTACAGCCCATGCGCACATGCCCGGAGAGCGCCACACCGGACCCTGACACCTGCTCACAGGCCATGTGCAGGGTGCTTTCGATTGACTCGGCATAGCTCAGCAGGCGCTGCCCTTCAGCGGTGAGAACAAAGCCGTTGGTCCGCGATTTCTCGAACAGCAGGGTACCCAGCGCACCTTCCAGCGAACTGATGCGCCGCGACACCGTGGTGTAGTCCACGCCCAGGCGTTTGGCCGCGCTGCTGGCCTTGCGGGTTCGCGCCACTTCAAGAAAGAACTTCAGGTCATCCCAGTTCAGGGAGCCCAGGGAGGTGATGTTTTTTTGCATGTTGGTCCGGTTTTTATGTTCGTTCTTATAGGATCTTTGCACATCTATACTCCAAATCAGCCCCTAGACCCAAGCGTCCGTCGTGACAGACCCGGCGGCGTCGATCTCTCCCAAACAACAATTTCAGGAGAACGCACATGAACGCATCCCTTACTCCCGACCAGACCAAGGTCGAGCAGGTCAAGCTGCTGATCGACGGCCAGTGGGTCGAGTCGAAAACCACTGAGTGGCGTGACGTGGTCAACCCGGCCACCCAGCAAGTGCTGGCGCGTGTGCCGTTTGCCACCGCTGAAGAAGTCGACGCGGCTATCGCTGCCGGCCAACGTGCCTTCAAAACCTGGCGTGATACCCCGATTGGCGCGCGTATGCGCATCATGCTCAAGCTGCAAGCGCTGATCCGTGAGCACTCCAAGCGCATTGCCGTGGTGCTCAGCGCCGAGCAGGGCAAAACCATTGCCGACGCCGAAGGCGATATTTTCCGCGGCCTGGAAGTGGTGGAGCATGCCTGCAGCATTGGCAGCCTGCAGATGGGCGAGTTTGCCGAGAACGTTGCCGGTGGTGTCGATACCTACACCCTGCGCCAGCCCATCGGTGTGTGCGCCGGTATTACCCCGTTCAACTTCCCGGCGATGATCCCGCTGTGGATGTTCCCGATGGCGATCGTCTGCGGCAACACCTTCGTGCTCAAGCCGTCCGAGCAGGACCCGCTGTCGACCATGATGCTGGTCGAGCTGGCGCTGGAAGCCGGTGTGCCAGCCGGTGTACTGAACGTGGTACACGGCGGCAAGCAGGTGGTCGATGCCCTGTGCACTCACACCGATATCAAGGCGATTTCCTTCGTTGGTTCTACCGAAGTGGGCACCCACGTCTACAACCTCGCGGGCCAGCATGGCAAGCGTGTGCAGTCGATGATGGGCGCGAAGAACCACGCGGTGGTGCTGCCAGATGCCAACCGTACGCAAACCCTCAATGCCCTGGTCGGCGCCGGTTTCGGTGCTGCCGGTCAGCGCTGCATGGCTACCTCGGTGGCGGTGCTGGTGGGCAAGGCGCGTGAGTGGCTGCCGGAACTGAAAGAACTGGCGGCCAACCTCAAGGTCAACGCCGGCAGCGAGCCAGGCACTGACGTTGGCCCACTGATTTCCAAGCGTGCCAAGGAGCGTGTGCTGGGCTTGATCGAGAGCGGCATCAAGGAAGGCGCCAAGCTGGAACTCGATGGCCGCGACGTCAGCGTGCCGGGCTACGAGCAAGGCAACTTTGTCGGCCCGACCCTGTTCTCCGGGGTGACCACCGACATGCAGATCTACACCCAGGAAATTTTCGGCCCGGTACTGGTGGTGCTGGAGGTCGATACCCTCGATGAGGCGATTGCCCTGGTCAACCGTAACCCCTTCGGTAACGGCACTGGCCTGTTTACCCAAAGCGGCGCTGCGGCGCGCAAATTCCAGAACGAAATCGATGTGGGCCAGGTGGGTATCAACATCCCGATTCCGGTGCCAGTACCGTTCTTCAGCTTCACCGGTTCCCGCGGCTCGAAGCTGGGTGATCTGGGCCCATACGGCAAGCAAGTGGTGCAGTTCTACACTCAGACCAAGACCGTCACCAGCCGCTGGTTTGATGACGACAGCGTCAACGACGGTGTGAACACCACCATCAGCCTGCGCTAAGGAGCTGCATCATGCGTATCGCATTTATCGGCCTGGGAAATATGGGCGCGCCCATGGCACGCAACCTGATCAAGGCCGGGCATCAACTGAACCTGTTCGACCTGAACAAGACGGTGCTGGCCGAGCTTGCCGAGCTGGGCGGGCAAATCAGCAGCTCGCCGCGTGATGCCGCGCAGCAGAGCGAGCTGGTGATCACCATGCTGCCAGCTGCGGCCCATGTGCGCGGTGTGTACCTGGGTGAAGACGGCGTGTTGGCCGGTGTGCGTGCCGGTACGCCGGTGGTCGACTGCAGCACCATCGACCCGCAGACCGCCCGTGATGTTTCCGCAGCGGCGGCCAAACAGGGCGTAGACCTGGCTGATGCCCCGGTGTCTGGCGGTACCGGTGGCGCAGCGGCGGGTACCCTGACCTTTATGGTCGGTGCCAGCGATGAGCTGTTCGCCACGCTGCAACCGGTGCTGGCGCAGATGGGCCGCAACATTGTGCATTGCGGTGCGGTAGGGACCGGGCAGATTGCCAAGATCTGCAACAACCTGCTGTTGGGCATCTCGATGGTCGGTGTGTCCGAGGCCATGGCCCTGGGCAATGCGCTGGGCATCGACACCAAAGTGCTGGCGGGCATCATCAACAGTTCCACCGGGCGTTGCTGGAGTTCTGATACCTACAACCCGTGGCCGGGGATCATCGAGACGGCACCTGCGTCTCGCGGTTATACCGGAGGGTTCGGTGCCGAGCTGATGCTCAAGGACCTGGGGCTGGCCACTGAAGCGGCGCGTCAGGCGCATCAGCCGGTGATTCTCGGTGCCGTAGCACAACAGCTTTACCAGGCCATGAGCCTGCGCGGTGACGGCGGCAAGGACTTCTCGGCCATTGTCGAGAGTTACCGCAAACCAGAGTAACGAGGCGGACTTTATCGCGACTCCCGTTCCACACCCACCTGTAACTGCGCACCGGGTGGGTGAGGAGGGGGCTCGCGATATTTTTTTTGGGTAGGAGCGGGCTTGCCCCGCGATGGTGGGCTGTCTGTCACATCGTATCGCGGGGCAAGCCCGCTCCTACCAAGTGGCCGACCAAGGCTTGGCTGTGGCCGGGCAGGTTCAGAAAGTCTCGGGCGCAGAGCAACAGTTGGCGATTGGCCCAGGGGTCTTTTAACGCCACACTGCGCAGTTCCAGCACGCCTTGCCAGCGGCGCACGGCGGCCAGTGGCACCACGCCTAGCCCGGCACCGTGAGCCACCATGCGGATGACCCCGTCGAAGCTCTCGGCCCTGACCCGCACCTGCATACGTCTCCCGAGTTGCAAGGCCTGTTGCTCCAGATGCAGCGCCAACGCGCTGTCAGACGACAACCCGACGAATCCCTGTTCCAGCGTGTCGGCAAAACGCAGGTCGCCGTGTGCCGCTAACGGATGAGCAGGCGGCATGATCAATACCAATGGGTCGTCGCGAAAGAACTGTGTCTGCAAATGCTCGTGGCTGGCGGCAGTGGAGATGATGCCAAGGTCCGCCGCGCCCTGGGTGATGGCCTGGACGATGCGCAGGCTCGGCAGCTCCTGAACGTCGAGGGTGATGGCCGGGTAGCTGGCGAGAAAGCTTGCCAGCCGTTCAGGCAGGTATTCGCTCAGCGCCGCCGTATTGCACAGCAGGCGGATCTGGCCTTGCAGGCCTTGAGCGTACTGCGCCAGATCGAACTGCAAACGCTCCACCTGTTGGCCGATCAAGCGCGCGTGCTGCAGCAGCGCCTGGCCTGCCGAGGTTGCCTGTACGCCACGGCGATTACGCTCCAGCAAGGGCGTACCCAGGGATGCCTCCATGGCGCGAATCCGCGCGCTGGCAGCCGGTAGCGAGAGGTGGCTGCGTTGGGCGCCAGCGGTGATGTTGCCGCACTCCAGGGTGTGCTGGAACAGTTGCAGGTCAATCAGATCGAAATGCATGTGCCTCTGCCTGAGCAATAGTCTGACTCAGTATATGGCAGATTTTCAGCGGCCCGCTGCACAGGCAGGATGGGCCTATGACAACCTTATTTGGCTTTTATCAGGCACTCGGCCCGGCGCTGTCGCTGCTGGTGGTGTTCACGTTTCTGCTGGCCGGTGCGGTCAAGGGGGTGATCGGCCTGGGGCTGCCCACCGTTGCCATGGGCCTGCTCGGGCTGGCTATGCCGCCAGCGCAGGCAGCCGCGTTGCTGATTGTGCCGTCGACACTGACCAACCTCTGGCAACTCGGCGCAGGCGCTCACCTGTCAGCCCTGTTGCGTCGATTGTGGCCAATGTTGCTGATGATCTTTGTCGGAACCGTGGCTGGCAGCGCCTGGCTGGGCATCAACACTGGCGCGTGGGCAGCGCACGCGCTGGGTGCAGCGTTGCTGGTCTATGCGTTGTATGGCGTGTTCGGCCCGGCTGTGTGCTTGCCCCCGGCATGGGAGCGTGTGGCAGGGCCGATGTGTGGGCTGGCCACCGGCGTGGTCACTGCGGTCACCGGGGTGTTTGTGATCCCGGCGGTGCCGTACTTGCAGAGCCTGGGGTTGAACCGTGACGAGATGGTGCAAGCGTTGGGCCTGTCGTTCACGGTTTCGACCCTGGCACTGGCCTTGGGCCTGGCCGGGCAAGATTCGCTCGGTGTCGAGGCGTTGGGGGCATCCTTGCTGGTGCTGTTTCCGGCGCTACTGGGCATGCTCGCTGGCCAGTGGTTGCGCCAGCGCATCAGTGCCGTGCTGTTCAAACGGTGCTTCTTCGTCGGCCTGGCACTACTTGGCGCACACCTGCTGTTTAACGGCTAGCCGAGGATGGGCTGAGCATGTCGATCAGTTGAATGTCGAAGTCGCGTTCGAGGTAGTCCATGCGTTTTTCGAAGAACTGCTGCATGTGCGGCAGTGCTGAGTGCTCGTCCAGTGCAGCCTTGCTGGCCCAGATTTCGTAGAACACGAACAGGCTCGGGTCTTGCTTGTCACGCAGCATGTGGTACTCGATGCACCCGGGCTCGGCACGACTCGGTTCGACATAGGCGCGAAACAGGGTTTCGAAGGCTTCAGCTTTTTCCGGGCGGGTCTTGGCTTTGAGAATGAAGCCGTAAGGTTCGCTCATGAGGTTGACCTCTGGTGGGGATGCGCTGATTTTATTTCAATAATGTCTGCTTGATTCGTGCTTTTCAGTCAAAAGTTTTTTGCACCATCGACGGTTTTTCCATCACCTTGCTTTCCTTAATCTGCCGCCATTCCAATTCACCCGAGCCGGGCCGTTCCAGACACCGCCGCGGATCGAACCACAGATGAGGCACGTGATGAAAAAAGTTCTGCTGCTCAATGGCGGTAAAAAGTTCGCCCACTCCGATGGCCGTCTCAACGAGACCCTGCATGAAGCGGCCCTGGCGTTTCTCGATCGCGCCGGTTTCGATATCAAGACCACCTACATCGACGGCGGTTATGACAACGCTGAAGAAGTGCAGAAGTTTCTCTGGGCTGACGTGATCATCTATCAGATGCCAGGTTGGTGGATGGGCGCACCCTGGACCGTCAAGCAATACCTGGACGAGGTGTTTACCGCCGGTCACGGCAGCCTCTACGCCAATGACGGTCGCACCCGTTCCGATGCATCGCAGAAGTACGGCAGTGGTGGCCTGATCCACGGTAAGCAGTACATGCTCTCGCTGACCTGGAACGCTCCGCAGCAGGCGTTCGACGACCCCACGGATTTCTTCGAAGGCAAAGGTGTGGATGCGGTGTATTTCCCATTCCACAAGGCCAACCAGTTCCTCGGCATGAGCGCACTGCCAACCTACCTGGCCGTCGATGTGATGAAGCGCCCGAATGTCGAAGCCGCCGTGGCGGCCTACGAGCAACATCTGGCCCGGGTTTTCCAGATCCCGGCCTGATGAAGTCTTGCGCAGGCCGTGGCAAGCGGCTATCTATCACGGTTGTTGCCATCTCCGGGATACAGCCGTGAAAGTCAGGTCCGATGAATTGCAGGTGTTCGTCTCGGTGATCGAGTGCGGCTCGATTTCTGCCGCCGCCGAGCTCAATGCGCAGACGCCTTCGGCGGTCAGCCGAACGTTGTCGCGCCTGGAAGCCAAGCTCGGCACCACGTTGATCAACCGTACGACACGGCGCATGGACCTGACCGAAGAAGGGCGATTCTTCTTCGAGCGGGCCAAGGCGATCCTGCAGCAAATGGATGAGCTTGAAGAGCACCTGTCGCTGCACCATCAAACGCCTTCAGGTCGCCTGCGAATCAATGCGGCCTTGCCGTTCATGTTGCATGCCATCGTGCCGTGGGTCGGTGAGTTCCGCGCGTTGTATCCGCAGATCCAGCTGGAACTCAACACCAGTGACCAGATCATCGACTTGATCGAGCAGAGCACCGACGTTGCCATCCGCATCGGCGAGCTGGCCGACTCCAGCCTGCATGCCCGTTCGCTGGGCTGCAGCCCCTTGATCGTGCTGGCCAGCCCCGAGTACCTGGCGCGGCATGGCACCCCCGAGCGGGTCGAAGATTTGCAGGCGCATTCGCTGCTCGGTTTTACCCAGACCGAAACCCTCAATCATTGGCCGCTGCGCCATGTCGAGGGTGACCGCTTGCTGATCCGCCCGAGTGTCTCGGCCTCCAGCGGCGAAACCTTGCGCGAGCTGGCGCTGGCCGGTGAGGGCATCGCCTGCCTGTCGCACTTCATGACCCATGAAGATATCCGCAGCGGGCGTCTGCAGGTGGTGTTGCCCGAGTACAACAGCGGCTATCGCCAACCGATCAACGCGGTGTACTACCGCAACTCGCAGCTTGCCCTGCGCATCCAGTGCTTCCTCGACTTCATCCAGCACAAGCTGGCGGCCTACGCCTGCTGAATAATCGGCTTGCGACAGAACCTTCCTGCGAGCGGCGAAAACGCCAGCGGTGTTTGATTAGTTTTCCGACATAAGCCTTAATGGCTGTTCAACGAAAACAACACCAAGGAAGCGCTCATGCACGTTGTGATGTTCCGATCCCTGGCCCTGAGTGCCGCGATAATCGCCAGCTCATCGGCTTACGCCGTGACACTGGAAGGTGGCGCGGTGGCTGCACCCGATCAATATGGTGCACAGGTGGCCGCCGAAATCCTCAAAAAAGGTGGTAACGCGGTAGACGCCGCCGTCGCCACGGCCTTCACCCTGGCCGTGACCTACCCCGAAGCCGGCAACATCGGCGGCGGTGGGTTCATGACCCTGTACATGGACGGCAAGCCTTACTTCCTTGATTACCGCGAAATTGCGCCCAAGGCTGCCAGCCGCAACATGTACCTGGACGAAAAAGGCGAAATTATCGAGAACCTGAGCCTGGTCGGTGCCCGCGCAGCTGGTGTACCCGGTACGGTGATGGGCTTGTGGGAGGCGCATCAAAAGTTTGGCAAGCTGCCCTGGGCTGAGCTGATCACCCCGGCGGTGGGCTACGCGAAGAACGGCTTCAAGATTGCTGCCAAGCAGTATCAGTACCGCGAAGATGCCTTGGGCCTGTTCAAGGACAGCACCAACTTCAATGACTACTTCGGCACCATGAAAGTTGGCGAGACCTTCAAGCAGCCGGAGCTGGCGCAAACCCTGGAGCGCATTGCCGACAAGGGCGTCAGTGAGTTCTATCAGGGCAAAACCGCCGACCTGCTGGTTGCGCAGATGCAGGCGGACAAAGGCCTGATCAGCAAAGACGACCTCAAGGATTACAAGGCGGTGTGGCGTGAGCCGATGGGCATCGAATGGCGCGGCAACATGGTCTACACCGCACCGCTGCCAAGTTCGGGTGGTGTCGCGCTGGCGCAGCTGCTGGGCATCAAGGAAAACCGTGCGGCTGACTTCAAAGGCGTGGAGCTGAACTCGGCGCGCTACATTCACTTGCTGGCGGAAATCGAAAAGCGCGTGTTCGCTGACCGTGCCGACTACCTGGGAGACCCGGCGTTTTCCAAGGTGCCGGTGGATAAGCTGATCGCCAAGGACTACATCGCCAAGCGCGCTCAAGAGGTCAACCCGAACGCCATCTCGGAAACCGAGAAAGTCCGCCCAGGCCTGGAACCGCACCAGACCACGCACTTCTCCATCGTTGACAAAGACGGCAACGCCGTCAGCAACACCTACACCCTGAACTGGGACTACGGCAGTGGTGTGGTGGTCAAGGGCGCAGGCTTCTTGCTCAACGACGAGATGGACGACTTCAGCTCCAAGCCGGGTGTGGCTAACGCCTTCGGTGTAGTCGGTGGTGACGCCAACGCCATCGAGCCGGGCAAGCGCATGCTGTCGTCGATGGCGCCGACCCTGGTGACCCGTGATGGCCAGGTCACCCTGGTACTGGGTACGCCGGGTGGTTCGCGGATCTTCACCTCGATCTTCCAGGTGCTGAACAACCTGTACGACTACAACCTGCCGCTGGAGAAAGCGGTGGCGGCGCAGCGCGTGCATCACCAGTTGCTGCCCAAAGACACCATTTACTTCGACGCTTATGCGCCACTGACCGGCAAGGTCGCTGATGAGCTGAAGAAGATGGGCTACACCCTGGAGGATCAGGGCTGGGAGATGGGCGATATCCAGGCCATTCGCGTCAATGGCACCGCGCTGGAAACCGCTTCTGACCCACGTGGGCGTGGGGTGGGGCAGGTGGTTAAGTAAGCGTTGAATTTGTCGCGGGGCAAGCCCGCTCCCACCAGACTTATCCGGTGGGAGCGGGCTTGCCCCGCGATTTTTTACACGCGGAAGTGACTGACCAACGTTTGCAGCTGATTACCCAACCGCGCCAACTCAACACTGGAGGCCGCCGTCTCATCGCTGGCCGCCGCTGTCTGCTCTGACACATCACGAACGTTAACGATGCTGCGGCTGATCTGTTCAGCCACGGCGCTCTGCTGCTCAGCAGCAGCGGCGATCTGCTGGTTCATCGACTGGATGTTCGACACCGTGCGGGTGATGCTCTCCAGCGAAGCGCCGGCTTTGCGCGTCAGGTCGACACTGCTTTCGGTCAGGTTACGGCTACCCAGCATCACATTGGCCACCTGCTGCGTCCCACTCTGCAAACCGGCGACCAGCTCTTCAATCTCTTCGGTCGATTTCTGCGTACGCTGGGCCAGGCCGCGCACTTCGTCGGCCACCACCGCAAAGCCACGACCGGCTTCACCGGCACGGGCCGCTTCGATGGCGGCATTCAGCGCCAGCAGGTTGGTCTGCTCGGCCACCGATTTGATCACGTCCATGACGCTACCGATCTTCTGGCTTTCCTGTTGCAGCAGGGCCATGGCTTCGGTGGAACGCTGCACTTCTTCGGCCAGGCGTTCGATCTGGCTGATCGCCTCGGCCACGACTTGATCACCGGCCCGCGCTTGCGCATCGGCGTCGGTGGCCGCAGAGGAGGCATGCTCGGCATTACGCGCGACTTCCTGCACGGTGGCCGCCATTTCGTGCATGGCCGTGGCAACCTGATCAGTCTCGATTTTCTGGCTGTTGACCCCGGCGCTGGTTTCTTCAGTGACCGCCGACAGCTCTTCCGCGGCGCTGGCGATCTGGGTGACACCATCGCGGATGCCGCCGATCAGGTCACGCAGGGTCGCCGCCATGCGTTGAATGCCTTGTTGCAGTACGCCCAGTTCGTCGCGGCGGGTGACGTGCAG
Organism: Pseudomonas sp. NUPR-002; assembly: GCF_056322725.1. Classification (NCBI taxonomy): domain Bacteria; kingdom Pseudomonadati; phylum Pseudomonadota; class Gammaproteobacteria; order Pseudomonadales; family Pseudomonadaceae; genus Pseudomonas; species Pseudomonas sp. NUPR-002. Next base: position 5,528,499 of record NZ_CM150476.1, on the reverse strand, counting down.
GTTGTGGCTGAGGTCGCCAGTGGCGATGCGTTCGACCACGGCCAGGGTTTCGCGCAGCGGGCGAGTGATCTGGCGAGTGATGATGACCGCCGCCAGCACGCCGGCCAGCAAGGCCAGCAGGGTTGCGGTGAGTTGCAGGGTGCGGGCCTGAGCACTTTCGCTGTCGCGGCGTTCAATCTGGATCTTGTACAGCGCATTACTGGTCTTGACGATGGTTGCACCTTGTACGGTCATTTCCTGACGGGCGACGGCAACGTCGGCGGTGGCGTCGCGGAACTGGCGAACAGCCTCACGGTAGGCCAGTACGGCGCTTTCGAACTGCTGGATACGCGCCGCTTCGGCTGGCATCTGACGGTTCAGGCTGGCGATCTCGGCCAGCGCATTATCAAGCTGGCGCAGCGCCAGTTGTTCGGTTTCGCTGCTGATATCGGCAATGTAGCTGCGCACGGCCAGACGCACTTGGAACAGTTGCTCCTTGGCCTGGGTGATGGTGCGGAACTGCTCCAGGCGGCTGGCGTCAGTTTCGGGCAGGGCGAGGATGTCGCGGTTGATCGCTTCGACCAGCTCGATGGCACGGGAAGCGGCCAGGTTCATCGCATCGCGTGCGGCAAGGCTGGTTTTGTAGCCTGCGCGCATTTTGTTGATCGAAACCTGGTACTCGCTGATGGTCAGGCCCAGGTCCTGGAGCAGTTTGACGTTCTCTGGGCTCTTGAAGTTCTTGAGCAGCTTTTGTTGCTGTGCACTGAAGGCGTTGAGCTTGACCTGGACATTACCAGCGGCGGCATCGTCGCCGTTGGTCAGCATGTACTGCAGGCGGGTGACACGCAGTTCGGCCAGGTCGCTGTTGAGCTGAGTGATGTCACTCATCCAGTTACTGCGATCAATCAGCCCACCCATGCTGTTCCAGCCGGTCAAGGCCAACAGGCCGGTGAGCAGCAGCACCAGGCCGAAGCCCAGGCCGAGTTTCAGGTTGAGGCTGATATTGGCAAACCATCTATTCATGTAATCCCTCCAGGAACGTTGTGCGTCTTGATCCATATCGCTGGAAGGTTGTTGTTTTTGATGGCCAGCCGATGCTCTGAGCAAGGTGTATCGGCCACTTGCGGCGGAGCTGAAACGCTTTTTCAGCAAAAATATTCAGGGGAAGTTTCAGAGTGTTTCCGCGGCAGGGAAGGGCCCTGCCGCGGGTCAGGCGGGCGCCTTTAAAGTGCGCGGGCGGAGAAGGTATCGCACTGGCTGATGTCGCCTTTGGCGAAGCCGGTCTTGAACCAGCGTACGCGCTGCTGCGAGGTGCCATGGGTGAACGAATCCGGTACTACGCTACCCTGGCCTTGCTGCTGCAAGCGGTCGTCACCAATGGCATTGGCGGCGTTCAGGGCTTCTTCGATATCGCCGGGCTCAAGCCAGTTCAGGCGCTGCTGGGCCTGGTAAGCCCAGACACCGGCCAGGCAGTCGGCTTGTAACTCCTGACGCACCAGCAGGCCGTTGTCGCCTTCCATGCGTTCGCCACGCTGGCGCGCCGCCTGAACCCGGGTCGACACACCAAGCAAGGTCTGCACATGGTGACCGACTTCGTGGGCAATCACATACGCCTGGGCGAAATCGCCCGCTGCGGCAAAGCGCTGCTCCATTTCGCGGAAGAAGCTCATGTCGAGGTAAACCTTCTGGTCAGCCGGGCAATAGAACGGGCCGACCGCCGAGGAGGCGAAGCCGCAGGCTGAGTTGATCTGGCCGCTGAACAGGGTCAGGGTCGGGTCTTTGTACTGACGGCCAGCCTGGGCGAAGATCGCCCGCCAGGTGTCCTCGGTATCGCCGAGGATAGAGGCGACGAACTCGGCCTGCTCATCGTTGGCCGGTGGCGCCTTGCCGGTGCCGGTGCTGACCGGCGCACTGGTCTGGCCCATCTGCCCGGTCAATTGGCCGAGGATCTGTAGCGGGTCTTGCCCGGTGATCCAACCGATGCCGACTATCAACAGAATCGCCCCGATGCTCAGGCCCTTGCCACCGCCGAAGCGCATGCCGCCACCGCCCTCGCCACGGGCATCGACCACATTGTCGCTACGCCTGCCTTTTCGCCATTGCATGAGTGCTCTCCAGCGCTTGAAAACATGAGCTAGAAGATTAGTTCACCCGGCGTAGCTCCGTGGGATTACTGCGTCTTTCATAACCTATTGGTTATGCATGCAGGGGTTCTTTTCAATGTTCTCCACAGCGGACATGCCGGAAACTGCAAGCTCGCCTGCCACGCTCAGGTGTTCCAATAATTCCAAGACAGGAGAACGGCATGTCTGTGCAAGACAACAGTCGCTTCGCTATCCGTGATCGTAACTGGCACCCGAAGGCCTTCACGCCGGATTACAAAACTTCCATTGCCCGTTCGCCGCGTCAGGCGCTGGTGAGCATTCCTCAGTCGATCAGCGAAAGCACAGGGCCGGACTTTTCTCACCTGAAGTTCGGTCAGCATGATCACGACCTGCTGCTCAATTTCAACAACGGTGGGCTGCCGATCGGTGAGCGGATCATTATTGCCGGCCGTGTCTGCGACCAGTACGGCAAGCCAATCCCGCACACCCTGGTGGAAATCTGGCAAGCCAACGCCGGTGGCCGCTACCGCCACAAGAACGACCGCTACCTGGCGCCGCTGGACCCCAACTTCGGTGGTGTCGGCCGCGCGCTGACCGACAGCGAGGGCTACTACAGTTTCCGCACCATCAAGCCGGGCCCGTACCCATGGCGTAACGGCCCCAATGACTGGCGCCCGGCGCATGTGCATGTCTCGATCAGCGGCCCGTCGATTGCGACCCGTCTGATTACCCAGCTGTATTTCGAAGGCGACCCGCTGATTCCGATGTGCCCGATCGTCAAATCGATTGCCAATCCGGATGCGGTGCAGAGCCTGATTGCGCGCCTGGACATGAGCAACGCCAACCCGATGGACTGCCTGGCGTACCGCTTCGACATCGTCCTGCGCGGCCAGCGCAAGACTCACTTCGAAAACTGCTGAGGAGCGTCCCATGCCTACTCAATTGCTGCCGGAAACGCCTTCGCAAACCGCAGGCCCTTACGTACACATCGGCTTGGCCCTGGAAGCGGCAGGCAACCCAACCCGCGATCAGGAAATCTGGAACTGCATGGCCCGCACCGATGCGCCGGGTGAACACATTCTGGTGTTCGGCAATGTCTATGACGGCAACGGCCACCTGGTCAGGGACTCGTTCCTGGAGTTCTGGCAAGCCGACCACAATGGTCAGTACCAGGGCGACTTCGACCTGGAACAGCCGTTCAACAGTTTTGGCCGCACGGCGACCACCTTTGACGCCGGTGAGTGGACATTGCACACCATCAAGCCTGGCGTCGTGCGTAACGCTGCCGGGGTGCCGATGGCACCGCATATCAACATCAGCCTGTTTGCCCGTGGTATCAACATCCACCTGCACACGCGCCTGTACTTCGATGACGAGGCCCAGGCCAATGCCCAGTGCCCGGTGCTCAACCTGATCGAACAGCCGCAGCGGCGCGAGACTTTGGTGGCGAGCCGTTGTGAAGTGGACGGCAAGCTGGCCTACCGCTTTGATATCCGTATTCAGGGCGAAGGCGAGACGGTGTTCTTCGACTTCTGATTGCGGTTGGTTTTATCGCGGGGCAAGCCCGCTCCCACAGGTAGGAGTGGGCTTGCCCCGCGAAGCGATAGCACTGACACACCGCTATCGCGGGGCAAGCCCGCTTCTACCGGATGGTGTTGCGTTCACCGCGATCATTCGTACTCCGTCACCCCGGCAATATGCCGCCCGGCGATGTAGCCGAAGGTTGCCGCTGGCCCCAGATTGATCCCGCCAGCCGGGTAAAACCCGCCCATGATGCTGGCCATGTCCGTCCCCACCGCATACAAGCCGCTGATCGGCTGACGCTGGCTGTCCAGCACCTGGGCATGCTCGTTGGTCTTGAGCCCGGCGAAAGTACCAAAGCAGCCTGGCTCGACTTTCACCGCGTAGAACGGCCCCTGCTCGATCGGCGCGACGCAAGGGTTGGGCCCGTGCAGGGCGTCACCCTGTTTACGGTTGTAAGACGTCGAGCCGCGGCCGAACAGCGGGTCTTCGCCGTTGCGCGCGTGCAGGTTGTATTCGGCAAGTGTGGCAGACAACCCTTGTGGATCGATGCCGCACGCCGTGGCCAGGGCCTCGATGCTGTGGCCGCACTTCAGATAACCGGAACGGATGAATGGCTGCACAGGCAAGGGAAACGGCCGCGACATGCCCAGGCCATAGCGGCGTTGAAAGGCGTGGCTGCAGATCAACCAGGATTCGACCTTCTCTCCAGGTGCCTGGGCGACCATGGCGCTGACATAGTCGTAGTAACCGTCAGCTTCGTTGACGAAGCGTTTGCCGTTGGCCAACACCCCGATGATGCCGGGTTTGCCGCGTTCGATAATGTGCGGGAAGTGTCCGCTGCTGCCGTCCTTGTGGTTAACCCGCGAAACCGGCGCCCAGGCCACCGGGCTGTGCAGGTCGTCAGCTACCTGGCCTCCGGCACTTTCGCCCAGGCGCAAGCCATCACCGCTGGCGCCCAGCGGCGGCAGGGCCAGGTGTTCGTGGCCGGTTGGGGTTCGCGGGAACAGCGCTTTGCGCCGCTCGATGTCGTTGGCGAATCCACCGGCCGCCAGCACCACGGCTTTTCGCGCATGAATGCTGACGGGCCCACGCGCCGTCTCGACCACCGCGCCGCTGACCCGGCCCTGTTCCTGTAGCAACTGCCTGGCAGGGGCCGACTCCCAGAGCAACACGCCGAGGTCTTGCGCTGACTTGGCCAAACGTGCAACCAGCGCTACACCGTTGACCAGTTGCATCGCCCGGCCGTATTGCGCCAGGTCGAGCAGGTGGCGGCAGAAGCGCTTGCTCACATGCAGCAGGGAGCGCCACGAGCGGGTCAGGGTGAGGAACGCGTTGAGGTCTTTGCCGGCCATGATCGGCATGCCCAGGAACGACGTTTCGCGCATTGTCTTGCGCAGGCGCTTGAGCAGTTTGGCGACCTCGCGTCCGTCATAGGGCGCGGCAATCACCGAACGCCCACCGGTACCGGCACCCGGGGTTCGACCATGGATATCGGCAATGCCGTTGCCATCGGCAAATTGCAGCGCGGTATGGCGTTCGAAAAAAGACACCATGCGTGGCGCAGCCTCAAGAAAGGCGTCGATCATGCTGGCGTCAAAGCGTTCCCCCAATTCGTGCTCAAGGTAAGTGCGTGGCTGGGAACGCGCTTCGATGATCCCGGCCCGCTGCGCCAGCGGGTTGCACGGCACCCACATCCAGCCGCCCGACCAGGCCGTAGCGCCGCCGAACACCGCATCCTTTTCCACGACAATCACTTTCTGCCCATGCCATGCTGCCGTCACTGCAGCTGACAAACCGGCCGCACCGGAGCCGATGACCAGTACATCGCAATCGACCTGTGCGGGCGTGGGGGAACCGGTAGCCATGGGCAGTCTCTCCTCGAACAATGGGTTTTGTTATATTCTGGAACAAGATTCCATATTCTAGTTTTCCATGTGCTGCTCATCCAAGCGCTGAGCGTATAAAGTGGGCGAAGATCGGACAGTGTTTTGCGCTTTGCCCGTGGCTCTTTAGAATCGGCACAATTTTCAAGGACCGTGAACCATGGCCGGCAGTCAGATCGAACGCGCGTTCAGCCTTCTCGAACGCCTTACCAGCGAACCCCGTGGGCTGCCCCTGCAGACCCTGGCCGAAGAGCTGGATATCCCTAAGAGCGCCACCCACCGCATGCTCGCCGAGCTGATGCGCCTGGGTTATGTACGGCAAAACGCCGAGAGCCAGCGTTACCACCTGAGCACGCGCCTGGTGGCCATGGGCTTTCGCTACCTGGGCAGCAGCGGCGCCGACATTGTTCAGCCGATCCTCGATCGCCTGGCGCAGCAAAGTGGTGAACTGGTGCGCCTTGGAGTGATCGATGGCGACCGGCAAACCTGGATTGCCAAGGCCCAGGGCGCCCGTTCGGGCCTGCGCTATGACCCCGACATGGGGCGCGACGCGCCGTTGTTCTACACCGCCTCCGGGCATGCCTGGCTGTCCAGCCTGAGCGATGCGCAAGCCTTGTTGCTGGTCGAGCGTCAGGGGATCGCCGAGCCAGAAGCGTTCGGCCCCAACGCGCCGCGCTCCAATGCCGAACTGCTCGAGCGCCTGCGGCTGGCGCGCGAGCATGGGTATGCCTGGGTGGTAGAAAGCTCGGCGGTTGGCACCTCGGCCCTGGCCGCCGTGGTGCGTAACCCGGTGGATGGCCATGCCGTGGGTGTCCTCAGTGTTGCCGGGCCCAGCGCACGCATGAGCGAAGCCCGCCTGCATGAACTGGCACCCACCCTGTTGGCCGCCGCCGCAGAATTATCAGCAGCCAGCCCAGCCTCCGAACTCTTCACCTGATTCCCGACCCTGTAGGCGCGGCGGGACAGCGACCCGACTTGCCCCGCGATCCTATTATTTCCCTTGCACTGAAAGTGGAACATGGTTCTAAATAAGTGAATTCCACTTTCAGAGATCACAACCATGAGTCAACGCGTGATGTCCCTCGCTGCCCTGACCGTGCTCGAGCTGTCCCCTGTGGACATGGTCGAAGTTGCCGCCCGCGCCGGTTACAGCCATGTCGGCCTGCGCCTTGAGCCCGCCACACCCGAGGAACATCACTTTCCGCTGGTGACCGACGCCGGTTTGCGTCGGCAAACTGCCGCCCGCCTGCGTGACACCGGCATCAACGTGCTGGATGTGGAAATCCTGCGGCTCAAACCCGACACCTGCGTCGCCGACTTCGAGGCCTTGCTGGCAGTGGGCGCCGAGTTCGGAGCCAGCGAGCTGTTGGTGGCCGGCAACGATCCTGATGAGCAGCGTCTGACCGAGCGTTTCGCCGCGCTGTGTGAGCTGGCCGCACACTACCGCTTGCACCCACACCTTGAGTTCATGCCCTGGACCGATGCCAAGAACCTCAATCAAGCCGTGCGCATTGTCGAGCAGGCCGGGCGCGACAATGGGTGTGTGTTGGTCGATGCCTTCCATTTCGATCGTTCGGAATCGTCGCTGGATGACTTGCGCAAGCTGGCCCCGTCACGCCTGCGTTATGCTCAATTGTGCGACGTGGCGGGGCCGCGTCCCCAAGACATGGCCGAGATTTTGCGACAAGCCCGTAATGAGCGGCGTTTTCCGGGGGACGGCGATTGCGACCTGCCAGGGCTGCTGGATAGCTTGCCGCCCTCGATCCCCTTGAGCCTGGAAATTCCCACCCGGCACTTGTATGAACAGGGCGTCAGCGCTCTGCAACGGGCACAAATGGCCCTGGACAAGACCCATCAGCTGCTTGTGCAGCACTGACCGCGAGCTGATCTCATGCCCCGTTCCTCTGCGCTTAACGATGCCAACCAGCCATTGCGGGGCATTTTGCTGGTGGTGCTGGCGACCTTCCTGTTTGCCAGTCATGACGCCTTGTCGAAGTACCTGGCTGGGTTCTATCCGATTCTCTGGGTGGTCTGGGCCCGTTATCTGGTGCATACCCTGCTGATGATGGCGATCTTCCTGCCGCAGTCCGGGCTGCGTGTGTTGCGCACCCGCCGCCCCGGGCTGCAAGCGTTGCGCGCCTTGTGCCTGCTGGGCACCAGCCTGTTGTTTACCACGGCCCTGCAATACATCCCGCTCGCCGAAGCCACGGCGGTCAACTTCCTCGCGCCTTTGCTGGTAACGGCGTTGTCGTTGCCGTTGTTGGGCGAGAAGGTCACCCGTGGGCAGTGGGTGGCGGTGCTGGTGAGTTTTGTCGGGGTCACCGTGATCATTCACCCGGGCGGCGAACTGTTCACGCCTGCGGTGCTGCTACCGTTCGGCTCAGCGCTGTGTTTCTGCTTCTACCAGTTGCTGACCCGCAAGCTCAGTGGCATCGATAGCCCGACCACCAGCAACTTCTTCACCGGCGTGCTCAATACCCTGGTGATGAGCGCCATCGTGCCAATGTTCTGGCAAACCCCAAGCTTCATTCACGGCTTGATGGCCGTGGCGCTGGGCACTTGCGGCATGACGGCGCACCTGTTTCTGACTCAGGCTTTCCGCCATGCCCCACCGGCGATGCTGGCGCCGTTCAGTTACTGTCAGATCGTGTTTGCCGGATTGCTCGGCCTGGTGCTGTTCGGACACAGCCCGGACATGGCCGGGCTGGTCGGGATTGCGCTGATTTGCCTGAGTGGGCTGGGCGCTGCCTGGTTGCAGCGCAAACCCTAAGCTTCGACGTTCGGCACTTTGCGCGGCGCCATCAAGTACATCCAGATCAGGGCAATGAAGTACATCGCCGGGATCATGGTGAACAGCAAGGTGTAGTTGTTGTTGGTGGTGGTCAGGATGTAGCCCACCAACTGGGTCATGAACATCCCGCCAATCGCGGCGCACATGCCGCCGAAGCCGAACACCGTGCTCATCATGTGCTTGGGCGTGTAGTCCATCACCAGGCTCCAGATGTTGGCGGTCCAGGCCTGGTGCGCGGCGATTGCCAGCGAAATCGCCAGTACCGCGACCCACAGGCTGCTGGCGCCAGCGGCAAAGATCACACCGATGATGGTCAGGGCAAACAGCAGCATCGACAGCAGGCGCGCCTTGACCGGTGCCATGCCACGTCCAATCAGGAACGAAGACAGAATGCCGCCTCCGACGCTGCCGAAGTCGGCGCTGATGTAGATGACGATCAACGGGATACCCATCTGCGTCACGCTGATGCCCAGGTTGTACTGCTGGTTGAGAAACGGCGGCAACCAGTACAGGTAGAACCAGAACACCGGTGCGGTCATCGAGTAAGCCAAGGCGAAGGCCCAGGTGCCGCGCATACGCAAGATGCGCGAAAAGGGTACGCGGCTCTGTTCCGGCTCCACTTCACTTTGCACGTAGGCCAGTTCTTCCTTGCTGACGCTTGGATGGTCTTCCGGGTTGAAGTACTTCAAGCCCCAGAACACGACCCACACCAGGCCCAGCGCGGCCATGCCGAGGAAGGCGGCCTGCCAGCCCCAAATGGTGAGCACCAACGGCAGCAGCATCGGGGTGAACATCGCACCAACGTTGGTGCCGGCATTGAAGATGCCAGTAGCCACAGCCCGCTCACCCGCCGGGAACCACAGGCGGGTGGTTTTGACGCAGGCCGGGTAGTTGGCCGCCTCAGTCAGGCCAAGAATGAAGCGGCAAACCATAAAGCCCACCGCCGAAGTCGCCAGGCCATGGGCACCGGTCGCCAGGCTCCAGAGCAGCACGGCGCAGAAGAACACACGCTTGACGCCGATGCGGTCGATCAACCGCCCTTGAAGGACGAAGCCGATGGCATAGCCGACCTGGAACCAGAAGTTGATGTTGGCGTAATCCATCGCCGTCCAGCTCATTTCCTTGGCCAGAATCGGCTGCATGACGCCCAGGGCGGCGCGGTCGATGTAGTTCAGGGTGGTGGCGAAGAACACCAGGGCAAGCATGACCCAACGGGTCTTGCCGACCGCCATGGCGCCACGGATTTTATCGCCGATGCCGGCGTGCGGACCGCTGGCCAGCGGTTGGGCTATGCGGGTGCTGTGCGAATGGATCATGGGAGGGGTACCCGTATTTTTATGTTTATGGGTCAAGCATGGGTAATGCAACGCAAAGGACGCCGGGGTGTGCGGCTGTCGTTTGAAATGGCAGGCGTCGAGGCGCTTTTGGCGCGTCGAACATTTCTGCCCGGTGTCGAAATGGTGCGCCTGTGGTCAAAAAAGGGTCAATTCACCGAACGCTATTTTGGGCGATAATCGCACACAAAACTAACCAGTTAGTACCTTTTTAATTGAGCAAAAAGTGTACACCGCCAATAATCGCAGCATCCGGGTTTTGCCTACCCATCGGAGCCATAAAAATGCAGCGTTCGATTGCCACTGTGTCCTTGAGCGGTACCTTGCCTGAAAAACTCGAAGCCATTGCTGCCGCAGGCTTTGACGGGGTAGAGATCTTCGAGAATGACTTGCTCTACTACGCCGGCAGCCCGCGGGAAATTCGCCAGCGCTGCGCGGACCTGGGCCTGGCAATCACCTTGTTCCAGCCGTTCCGCGACTTTGAAGGCTGCCGCCGTGAGCGGCTGGCACGCAACCTGGACCGCGCCGAGCGCAAGTTTGACCTGATGCAGGAGCTGGGCACCGATCTGGTGCTGGTGTGTAGCAACGTGGCTGCCGATTCGCTGGGCGAGCGCCAGGTACTGGTCGACGACCTGCGACTGCTGGCCGAACGCGCCGGGGCCCGTGATTTACGCATCGGCTACGAAGCGTTGGCCTGGGGCCGCCATGTGAAGACCTGGCAGCAGGTCTGGGACATTGTGCAGGCCGCCGATCATCCTAACCTTGGGATGATTCTCGACAGTTTTCATACCCTGTCGCTCAAGGGCGACCCCAGTGCTATCGCCCAAGTACCCGGCGACAAGATCTTCTTTGTGCAAATGGCCGATGCGCCGCTGCTGGCCATGGACGTGCTGGAGTGGAGCCGGCATTTTCGCTGCTTCCCGGGGCAGGGCGAATTCGATCTGGCCGGGTTCCTGGCGCCGATTCTGAGCAGCGGTTACCGCGGGCCGTTGTCGCTGGAAATCTTCAACGATGGATTCCGCGCAGCGCCGCCGCGGGCCACCGCCGCCGATGGTCTGCGCTCACTGCTGTACCTTGAAGAGAAGACCCGCCAGCGCCTGGCACAGCCGCTTGAGCAACCCGACGACCTGCTGTTCGCGCCACCTGCAGCCAGCGCCTACGACGGCATCGAGTTCCTCGAGTTTGCCGTGGATGATGCCCTCGGCGCCAAGCTCGGCAACTGGCTGGAGCGTCTGGGATTCACCCGCGCTGGCATGCATCGTTCGAAGAATGTCAGCTTGCTGCGCCAAGGCGATATCAACCTGATTCTCAACGCCGAGCCCTATTCGTTTGCCCATAACTTTTTTGAAAGCCACGGCCCTTCATTGTGCGCCACGGCAATCCGGGTCAAGGACAGTGCCCAGGCCCTGGCTCGGGCGGTGGCTTATCAGGGCCAGCCGTATCGTGGGCTGGTCGGGCCGAATGAGCGAGAACTGGCGGCCGTGCGGGCGCCAGATGGCAGCTTGATCTATCTGGTCGATCAGGACGCGCAAGGGCGGACTATCTACGACACCGATTTCAGCCTGGCGCAGGCTGAGGGCAACAGCCTCGGGCTCAAGCGTATAGACCACATGGCCCTGGCCTTGCCGGCCGATGGCCTGGACAGCTGGGCGCTGTTCTACAAGAGCCTGCTGGATTTCACTGCCGATGACGAGGTGGTCCTGCCTGATCCCTATGGTTTGGTGAAAAGCCGGGCATTGCGCAGCCGCTGCAGTTCGATTCGCTTGCCGTTGAACATCTCGGAGAATCGCAACACGGCCATCGCTCATGCACTGTCGCATTACCGTGGCTCGGGCGTGCATCACATTGCCTTCGACTGCGACGATATTTTCACTGCCGTGAAAAAGGCCAAGGAGGCGGGCGTAGCCTTGCTCGACATCCCGCTCAATTATTACGACGATCTGGCTGCACGCTTTGATTTTGATGACCAGTTCCTCAGCGAGCTGGCCTATTACAACGTGCTCTATGACCGTGATGCTCAAGGCGGCGAATTGTTCCACGTGTACACCGAGCCATTCGAAGAACGGTTTTTCTTCGAAGTCTTGCAACGGCGCAACGGGTACAGCGGCTATGGCGCTGCCAACGTTGCCGTGCGCCTGGCAGCCATGGCCAAGGCGCGAGGCGGTTCACCGGCGCAAGCGCGTTTGTAGCGAAGCGGCCGGCAGGCTTTCTTCCTTTGCACCCGGGGCTCATAATCACCGGGTTAACTGTTGGCCACGAGTCCCGTATGACCACAATTCCAGCACTCTGCGCAGCCCCTGAACCAGTGGCGCGCAAGGGGCGCAAAAACAATCCGGAAAAGACCCGCGAGAACATTCTTCAAGCGGCAATCAGCGAGTTCGTCCAGCAAGGACTGGCGGGCGCCCGGGTTGATGCCATTGCCGAGCGCACCCAGACCTCCAAGCGCATGATCTACTACTACTTCAACAGTAAGGAGCAGTTGTATGTCGAAGTGCTGGAGAAGCTTTATGGTGATATTCGCAACACCGAAAGCAGCCTGCACCTGGCCGAGCTTGAGCCGCGCCAGGGTATTCGCCGGTTGATCGAGTTCACCTTTGATCACCATGATCGCAACGTCGATTTCGTGCGGATTGTCTGCAACGAAAACATGCACCACGGCGAGTACGTGAAGCGCTCCTCGGCGATTCGCTCGATGAACAAAACCGTGCTGATCGCACTGGACGAGATTCTGCGCCGCGGCGCTGCCGAAGGTGTTTTCCGCCAGGGGCTGGACGCGCTGGATGTGCACCTGCTGATCAGTTCGTTCTGCTTTTACCGGGTTTCGAACCGCAACACCTTTGGCGAAATTTTCCAGGTCGACTTTGAGGATGCAGCGCTCAAGGCGCGGCATCGCGAGATGATCTGTGAGTCGGTGTTGCGCTTTCTGAAGGCCTGAATCGCGGGGATGTAGGCGCGGGCTTGCCCCGCGATCCTACTCAGCCCCCATCTGCTGAAAATGCCCAAGCATCCGTGAAGCATCCGCCTCACGCCCGCTGAACAGTTCAAACGCCTTCACCGCCTGAAACACCGCCATGTTCGAGCCATCCAGGGTGCGACAGCCCAGCGCCCTGGCTTCGCGCAGCAGCTCGGTTTGCAGCGGAAAGTAGACGATTTCCGCCACCCACAGATCGGCTCTTAGCAGCGCTTTGGGAACCGGCATCCCCGGCAGTTTGGCCATGCCCATCGGCGTGCTGTTGACCAGCCCGTCGGCCTTGGCCATGGCGCTGTCCAGATCATGCCCGACACGGGCCCGGGCACCGTCGAAATGCGTATTGAGGTTATCCACAAGCGCCTGGGCCCGGTCCGTCTCGACATCGAAGATGATCAAGCACTCAACCCCTTCTGCCAGCAGCGCATGGGCCACCGCCGCACCCGCGCCTCCGGCACCCATCTGCACCACCTGGCGGCGTGGTGCATCGCTCAAGCCACGGCGAAAACCTTCGGCAAAGCCCAGGCAGTCGGTGTTGTGGCCGATGCGTTTACCGTCCTTGAGCACCACGGTGTTGACGGCACCAATACCCCGGGCTTCGGCGGACAGTTCATCGAGCAACGGCAGGATGACCTGCTTGCACGGGTAGGTAATGTTCAATCCGGTGTAGCCCATGCACTCGGCCGCCGTGAGCAGTTGTTCCAGGGCACTGCTGTCGAGTTTGAGCTGATCCAGGTCGATCAGCCGGTACAGGTAGTTCAGGCCCTGTGCATGACCTTCGTGCTCGTGCAGCGCCGGGGTTCGCGAGGCCTGGATGCCAGCACCGATCAAGCCGGCGAGGATGCCTGCAGAGTGAGCCGGATTCATGAGGGAAACTCCAATGTTGTTCTTGGGAAGACGCGTGCATTGAAAATGTACCGAATGGTTAATTTGGTCAATCGATGAGCACGCCTTGCGCTGTTTTTGTGTGCGCTGATCGCACAGCCTGTGCTACACCTGTTGCTTTGCACCAGACCACGGAGGGAGACATGGCGATGCCGTTCAACGATTTGCAGCTGATGGGAGAAACCTGGCCGGGCCTGGCCAGCCTGACGCAGTCGATCTTCGCCGCCCTGGGTGGTCGGGGCTTTCGCAACAGCTTCCACCTTGATCGCTCGCAGGCGACTTGCCTGCTGCTGATTGATGGTTTGGGCTGGAACCTGTTGCAGGCCCATGCCCGGCACGCGCCGTTTCTGGCCTCGTTAATGCAGCCGGACGGGCATTTTCGCGTCGGCTTTCCGGCGACCACGGCCGCCAGCCTGGCCTCGGTGAGTTCAGGGCTGGGCAGCGGTGCCCATGGCATTGTCGGCTGCAGCTTTGCTCTTGATGAACACACCGAACTGTCGCCCTTGTCGTGGACCACCGCAGCGCTGCATGCCGAAGCGCAGCCAGGTTCGGCCCCTGCGCCCGAGGCGTTTATCGTGCCCGCGGATGCCTGGAGCCTGGCCAGTGCGCAGGGGATCGCCATCAGCACGGTGATGCTCGGGCGTTATGCCAACTCGGCGTTCAGCCAGGCGATCTACAAGGCCGGGCAGATCCTCCCGGCGCCGGCCTATGACGCCTATCCGCAGTTGATCAATGCCGCCTTGGCGCGTTCCGGGTCTGCCTTCTGCTTCGCCTATTTCGGTGACCTGGATTTCGCCGGGCACTTGTTCGGCCCAGGCTCCGAAGCCTGGCTCAAACAGCTGGAAATCGCCGATCAGCTGGCGCGGGCCATCGCCGACCAACTGCCGGATTCCGTGCAACTGATGGTGATCGCCGACCACGGCATGCTGGCGCTGGATAACGCACAGGTGCGCGACTTCGATCTCGACCCGGTGTTGCAGGACGGCGTGCGCGCCATCGCCGGTGATATCCGTGCCCGTCATGTGTATGTGCCAACCCAGCAGGATCGGGTACACGAGCGCTGGCAAAACCGCCTGGGCGATGAATACCGGGTGATGTCCAAGGCCCAGGCGATTGCCAAGGGGCTGTTTGGCGATGTGATGTTGAGCCAGGCCGAAGCGCGGATCGGCGACCTGATTGTGGTGCCGACGGGGGCAGGGGGGATTATTCGCAGCGAGGTGGAGAAGCATGCCAGCCAGTGGCGAGGGCACCACGGCGCACTGACTGATGACGACCAGCGGGTACCGCTATTGATGTGCTAGGGATCGAGGGGCAAGCCCGCTCCTACAGGTTGTGTAGGAGCGGGCTTGCCCCGCGAAACACTCAACGCCGAACCAGCAACACCCCACTCTCCATGTGATGGGTATACGGAAACTGGTCAAACAACGCACAACGCTCGATACGGTGCGTATCGTGCAACTGAGCGATATTCGCCGCCAGGGTTTCCGGGTTGCACGAGATGTACAGAATGTTGTCGAAGCGTCGGGTCAGCTCGCAGGTGTCCGGGTCCATCCCGGCACGCGGCGGGTCGACGAATACGCTGCCGAACTCATAGCTCTTCAGGTCGATCCCTTCCAGACGACGGAACGGGCGCACTTCATTCAGCGCTTCGGTCAGCTCTTCGGCCGACAGGCGCACCAGGCGCACGTTATTCACCGCGTTGTCGTCGAGGTTATGCAGCGCAGCGTTGACCGAAGTCTTGCTGATTTCCGTGGCCAGCACCTTGCGCACCCGGGTCGCCAGGGGCAGGGTGAAGTTGCCGTTGCCGCAGTACAGCTCCAACAGATCGTCCTGCCGCTCGCCGAGCGCTTCATAGGCCCAGTTGAGCATCTTCTGGTTCACCGCGCCGTTAGGCTGCGTGAACGCGCCTTCTGGCTGACGGTAACGGAAACTGCGCCCTGCAATCTGCAGTTCTTCAACCGCGTAGTCGCGACCGATCACCACACGCTTGCCCTTGGAGCGGCCGATGATACTCACGCCCAGGTCTTGGGCCAGCTGCTGCGCTGCCGTCTCCCAGTGCTCGTCCAGTGGACGGTGGTAGCACAGGGTGATCATTGCATCACCAGCCAGGGTGGTGAGGAATTCGACCTGGAACAGCTTGAAGCTCAGCGCCGAGCTGGCTTGCCAGGCGGCCTTGAGCTGCGGCATCAGCTGATTGATGCGCAGGCTGGCGATCGGGAAGTCCTCGATCAGAATCGGCGTGTACTTCTCGCCAGGGGCAAACATCGCATAGAAGCGCTGTTCATTCTCACGCCACAGGCGGAACTCGGCGCGCAGCCGATAGTGCTCGCGTGGTGAATCGAACACCGCCGGCTCCGGCGCATCGAAAGGCGCCAGCAGCTCGCGCAGGCGCTCGACCTTGGCGTCGAGCTGCTGGGTGTAGGTCGAAGGGTCGAAAACTGCACTCATGCGTTGAACCAGCCCAACTTGACGACGAACAGAACCGAGAGAATCACCAGCGCCGGGTTCAGGTCACGGCCACGGCCAGAGATCAGTTTGATCGCCGTCCAGGTGATGAAACCGAAGGCGATGCCGTTGGCGATCGAATAGGTCAGCGGCATGGCCAGGGCGGTTACTACCACGGGCGCGGCTTCGGTGATGTCGTCCCAGTTTATTTCAGCCAGGCCCGAGGCCATCAACACGGCGACGAACAACAGCGCAGGGGCGGTGGCGAAGGCCGGTACGCTACCGGCCAGCGGTGCGAAGAACAGCGCCAGCAGGAACAGGATGGCGACGACGATAGCGGTCAGGCCGGTGCGGCCGCCCGCACTCACGCCTGCAGCCGATTCGATGTAGCTGGTGGTGGTCGAGGTACCCAGCAGGGAACCGGCCATGGCCGCAGTACTGTCGGCGATCAGGGCGCGACCCATCTTCGGCATGTGGCCGTCTTTGCGCATCAGGCCAGCACGCTTGGCAACACCGATCAGGGTGCCGGAGTTGTCGAACAGGTCAACGAACAGGAAGGCAAAGATCACACTGATCAGGCCGACATCCAGTGCACCTTTGATGTCCAGTTGCAGGAAGGTTGGCGCCAGCGAAGGCGGCATCGAGACCACACCGTTGAACGGGGTAACACCCAATACGATCGAGGCAACGGTCACCACCAGAATACCGATCAACACCGCGCCGCGGATCTTCAGCGCTTCAAGGGCGACAATCAGGAAGAAGCCCAGGGTGGCGAGGATGGGGGCGGGTTGCTTGAGGTCACCCAGGCCCACCAGCGTTGCCGAGTTATCGACGACGATACCGGCGTTATGCAGGGCGATCAGCGCCAGAAACAGGCCAATACCGGCAGCGATGGCCGAACGCAACGGCAGCGGGATGCTATTGACGATCCACTCCCGGATGCGAAAGATCGACAGCAGGAAGAAACACACCGCCGAAATGAACACCGCCCCCAGCGCTACCTGCCAGGTGTGGCCCATGTGCAGGACTACGGTGTAGGTGAAAAATGCGTTCAGGCCCATGCCCGGTGCCAGGGCAATCGGGTAGTTGGCGATCAGGCCCATGGTGGTCGAGCCGATGGCGGCGGCCAGACAGGTGGCTACGAACAGCGCGCCTTTGTCCATGCCGGTCTCGCCGAGAATGCTCGGGTTGACGAACAGGATGTAGGCCATGGCCAGGAAGGTGGTCACGCCCGCGAGAATTTCGGTGCGGACATTGGTGTTGTGTGCTTTTAGTTGAAACAGCCTTTCCAGCATGCCTGCTCCCCGTGGCGCGCCCCGGCGCCGTGAATGTATCGACCCCATCAGCAAAGCACAGACCGTACCGTACGGCGTGTTGATTGTGATTGAGTCGGAAAAAAGCCGCGCATCATACCAGCATGCTCGTCATTGCACGATCATGGTGGGAGCGGTGGTGCGGCGATCCGACTTGTACCGCGATTGCGACTCGTCAGTCATACCGCTTCGCGGGGCAAGCCCGCTCCCACAATGCCTTACACGACAGTTTTTCAGCGGTTGTGCAGGTGATCGCGCTGCGCCAGGCTTGGGAACAGCTTAATCCACACCCCGGTTACCACCAGCGTCCCGACCCCGCCCAGCAACACCGCTGGTACCGTGCCGAACCAATGCGCGGTCAACCCCGACTCGAACTCGCCCAGCTGGTTCGACGCGCCAATGAACAAGCCATTCACCGCACTGACCCGGCCACGCATTTCATCCGGCGTCTCCAGCTGCACGAAAGCGCCGCGAATGACCATGCTGATCATGTCGGCCGCGCCGAGCACGGCCAGCACCGCGAGGGAGAACCAGAACGAGGTCGACAGGCCGAAGGCGATAGTGGCCACACCAAAGATGCCGACCGCAGTGAACATCACCCGGCCCACCTTGCGCTCGACCGGGAAGCGCGCCAGCCACAGCGACATCAACAGCGCGCCGACTGCCGGTGCCGAACGCAGCAGGCCCAGGCCCCAGGGGCCGGTGAGCAGGATGTCTTTGGCGAATACCGGCAACAAGGCAGTAGCACCGCCGAGCAGCACGGCGAACAGGTCCAGGGAAATGGCGCCGAGGATGTCCGGGCGACTGCGGATAAAGCGTATTCCGGCCAATAGCGAGTCGAGGCTGGCGCGCCCTTGTTGCGGCACTTGTGGTCGGACATTGAGGCTCAGGGTCAGGATGCAGGCGGTGACATACAACGCCACGGTCGGGCCATAGACCCACACACTGCCAAAAGCATAGAGAAAGCCTCCCACGGCGGGGGCGACGATGGTGGCCGCTTGCATGGCCGACGCCGAGGCCGCCACGGCGCGTGGAAACAACGAAGATGGCACCACATTCGGCAGCAGTGCTTGGGTCGCTGGCATTTCGAACGAGCGGGTGCTGCCGAGCAGAAAAGCCAGGATGAAAATCAGCTCGCGGCTGATGTTGTCAGTGCTGCTGCCCACCACTAGGGCCAGGGCGATCAGGGCCTGGGCACTCTGGCAGATGGCGGCGATGCGACGGCGGTCATAGCGGTCGGCAACATGCCCGGTGTGCAGCATGAACAGTACCCGTGGAGCGAACTCCACCAGGCCGACCAGGCCCAGATCGAGGACATTACCCGTCAGTTGGTACAGGTGCCAGCCAATCGCCACGGTCAGCATCTGAAAGCCGCTGGCCGTACAGACCCGGGCCAGCCAGAAGGCGAGGAAAGGGCGGTGGTGACGCAAAAGCAGCGGCGCAGGGGCTGACATTGGCGGAACAGAGCCTTGGCGAGGGAAACAGTGGAGCAGATTACCACTAGTTTGTAACAACTAGTTGCCAGGTCACCCCCGGGCGCGAATGAGTGCACCATTTTGGGGCGCCAAAAAATCAACGGAACTGATCTGCGGCAATCAACCACACAACCTCGCGGGCCTTTCAGGACTATCCTTTTCAAGCAGCCGTTGATCTGGATCAATAGTTTCATTTGCAACGGTTGGGCCTAACGGCCGAATTCCCTGCGTTGTGAAGTTTTAGAACAACTCCAACTAGCCGCACTGAACTACCGTGGGGGCAGTTGGCGCCAAGGTGCATCGCCTGACGCCGGATTACCTGACAGAGGAAGCACTATGTTCGGATTAGAGGCTCTAGATCTCGCCCGAATCCAGTTTGCATTTACCGTGTCCTTTCACATCCTGTTTCCAGCCATCACCATTGGCCTGGCAAGTTACCTGGCTGTGCTTGAGGGGTTGTGGCTCAAAACCAACAACAGCGTCTACCGTGACCTTTACCATTTCTGGTCGAAAATCTTTGCCGTCAACTTCGGTATGGGCGTGGTCTCCGGCCTGGTCATGGCCTATCAATTCGGCACTAACTGGAGCAAGTTCTCCGACTTTGCCGGTTCTATCACCGGGCCACTTCTGACGTATGAAGTGCTTACCGCTTTCTTCCTCGAAGCCGGTTTCCTGGGTGTCATGCTCTTTGGTTGGAACCGCGTAGGCCGTGGCCTGCACTTTTTCGCAACCGTCATGGTTGCCATCGGTACGATCATTTCCACCTTCTGGATTCTTGCCTCCAACAGCTGGATGCAGACCCCGCAGGGCTACGAGATCGTCAACGGCGTCGTCGTCCCTGTTGACTGGTTCGCGGTGATCTTCAACCCTTCGTTCCCGTATCGCCTGATGCATATGGCGACGGCGGCGTTCGTTGCCACGGCGTTCTTCGTCGGCGCATCGGCGGCCTGGCACTTGCTGCGTGGCCGTGACAACCCGGCGATTCGCAAAATGCTCTCGATGGCCATGTGGATGGCCCTGATCGTCGCGCCGATTCAGGCAGTGATTGGTGACTTCCACGGCTTGAACACCCTCAAGCATCAGCCGGTGAAAATCGCGGCGATCGAAGGCCACTGGGAGAATGTCGGTGACGAGCCGACCCCGCTGATCCTGTTCGGCATTCCTGACATGGAAGCTGAAACCACTCACTTCAAACTGGAAATTCCGGCACTCGGAAGCTTGATCCTGACCCATAGCCTGGACAAGCAAGTACCGGCGATGAAGGAGTTCCCGAAGGAAGATCGGCCTAACTCCACCGTGGTGTTCTGGTCGTTCCGGATCATGGTCGGTCTGGGCATGCTGATGATCTTTGTCGGTTTGTGGAGTGTCTGGCTGCGCATGCGCGACAAACTCTACAGCTCGCGTCCTTTCCTCTACCTGACCTTGTGGATGGGGCCTTCTGGCCTGATTGCGATCCTCGCAGGCTGGTTCACCACTGAAGTCGGGCGTCAGCCTTGGGTGGTCTATGGCGTGATGCGTACCGCCGATGGTGTTTCGAACCACAGCTATGTCCAGTTGGGCGTGACGCTGGTGATGTTCGTGGTGGTCTATTTCGCCCTGTTCGGTGCGGGCCTGGGTTACATGATGCGCCTGGTGCGCAAAGGGCCAAAAACCGGCGAGGGTAAAGAAACCATCAAGGGAGGGCCTGGTCAGCACCGTACACCTGCGCGACCGTTGTCGGCTGCCGATGACGATCACGATGACGGCGAACACACCAGCCTGAACAAGGGGAACTGAGTCATGGGTATTGATCTTCCACTGATCTGGGCCGTGATCATTATCTTCGGCATCATGATGTACGTGGTCATGGATGGCTTTGACCTGGGGATTGGCATTCTCTTCCCCTTCGTCAAAGGCGAGCAGGACCGTGACGTGATGATGAACACCGTCGCACCGGTCTGGGACGGTAATGAAACCTGGCTGGTGCTAGGCGGGGCGGCGCTGTTCGGCGCCTTCCCGCTGGCCTATGCCGTGGTGCTGTCGGCACTCTACCTGCCATTGATGCTGATGCTGGTCGGTTTGATTTTCCGCGGCGTGGCGTTCGAGTTTCGCTTCAAGGCCACGGCCGAGAAACGTCACCTGTGGGACAAAGCGTTCATCGGTGGTTCGTTGGCTGCCACTTTCTTCCAGGGCGTGGCGCTGGGTGCCTTCATCGAAGGCTTCAAGGTGGTCGACCGCAGCTACGCCGGGGGAGCCTTTGACTGGCTGACGCCATTCAGTCTGTTCTGTGGGCTGGGGCTGATCGTTGCCTACGCCTTGCTCGGCTGCACCTGGCTGATCATGAAAACCGAAGGCAAGCTGCAACTGCAAATGCATGACCTGGCCCGTCCTCTGGCCCTGGTGCTGCTGGCAGTGACCGGTATCGTCAGCATCTGGACACCGCTGGCGCACCCGGAAATCGCTACGCGCTGGTTCACCCTGCCTAACCTGTTCTGGTTCCTGCCGGTGCCGATCCTGGTGCTGGTGACGCTGTACGGTTTGCTGCGGGCGGTGGCACGTAATGCACACTACACCCCGTTTCTGCTGACCCTGGCACTGATCTTCCTTGGCTACAGTGGCCTTGGCATCAGCTTGTGGCCGAACATCATCCCGCCATCGATCTCGATCTGGGATGCTGCGGCGCCGCCGCAAAGTCTGGGCTTTATGCTGGTGGGGGCACTGTTCATCATTCCGTTCATCCTTGGCTACACCTTCTGGAGCTACTACGTGTTCCGCGGCAAGGTGACCCACGAGGATGGCTATCACTAGGAGTGCCTGGCGATGAATAGCAAAGACAGTTTTGAAGAAGAGAAGAAGCCGCTCTTGCATCGTTTGGGCTGGCTGGCCGTTATCTGGGCTGGCAGCGTCACGGCGCTGGGGATTGTGGCCTGGTTGATGCGCATGTTCATGGCAGCCGCTGGGTTGAGCACGCCTTAGCAACTGATCGCGGGGCAAGCCCGCTCCTACCGGTAGGAGCGGGCTTGCCCCGCGATTTTTTTACATCACTTACGCGCCTTGAGCACCACGAACTTGGGCGTTGCCGCAACCTGCTCAACCCCACGAAACAGTCGTGCCAGTTTGCTGTGGTAGCCCAGGTGGCGGTTACCGACGATATACAGCGCCCCACCCACCACCAGTGCCTCGCGGGCCTGCTGGAACATGCGCCAGGCGAGGAAGTCGCCAACTACCTGCTGTTGGTGGAACGGCGGATTGCACAGCACCACGTCCAGCGACTGCGCCGGTTGACCGGCCAGGCCATCGTCAGCGCGGATGCTGACCGCACGATCACCCAGCGCCGCCTGCCAGTTCTCCTGCGCTGATTGCGCCGCCATATACGACTCATCGACCAGGGTGTACTGCGCCTGCGGGTTGTTCAGTGCGCTGACAATCGCCAGCACGCCGTTGCCGCAACCCAGATCGGCTACCCGGGCGCTGCCCAGGTTACCGGGCAGGTGCGGGAGAAACGCCCGAGTACCGATGTCCAGGCCTTCGCGGCAGAACACGTTGGCATGATTGAGCAATTCCAGGCGCGGTGCGTCGAGCGCGTAGCGCGTGGGGTAGGGGGAGCTGAACGGGCCTTTGTCCTGCGCCGTGGCAATCAGCAGGCGGGCTTTTTTCTGCGCCAGCGATGCCTGGACCGGGCCGATGTACTTTTCCAGCAAATCACCAGCGGCACGCGGCAGGTGCTTGATCATTGCCCCGGCGATCACCTGGGCGCCGGGCGCCAGATGTGGCTGCAGGCGGATCAGTTGTTCCTCCAGCAAGGCCAGGGTCTTGGGCACGCGCACCAGCACACGGTCGAACGGCCCTTGCCAGTGGCTGCTGGCAGGAATGAACGGTACCGCGTCGAAGGCCTGGCCGTTACGTACCAGGTTTTTCTCCAGTGCCAGGCGGGCCAAGTGCGAGTCGCCGCTGCTGCTGACCTGCACATGACGGCTCAAGCTGATGCCCAGGGCCCCGAAGCTGTCGTTGAGTACCAGTACGCGGGCGCTGGGGGCTGGTGACTGTTCTGCCAGGTGTTCCAACAGGTATTCGTCGGCGGCGTCGAACGCTTGCAGGGGATCGTTGGCTTGCTCGGGCTGGCGAAGCAGGTCGAGTTCGGCAAAAGGGCTGGTCAACAAGGGCATGGCAAAAGGCTCTGAGGCAGGGGCGCGCGGCGCCGTTGGCCACGCATTACAGGGGCATGATTCTACAGGGCTTTGACGGGCAGGGGGTTATTCCAGAAGGCCGTTCTTGGCAGCGATGGCAATGGCGCCGGCTTTGTTGCTGCAGCCGAGCTTGTTAATGATGCTGCGAATGTGAAAATTCACCGTGCTTTGCGAGAGGGTGAGGATGCAGGAGATGTCGGCAGCGGTTTTGCCGGCTGCTGACCATTTCAGCACTTCGGTTTCACGGGCAGACAGGCGCACCGAAAGGGGAGGCGGCGCGGGTTGGCGACCCAGTATCAGCGTATGCAGCAGGTTACACAGCCACATGATCTGCCCAGCAGCTTTATGAAACTCTTGGGTTTCTATCGGCCTGTGGCTACGTGCCACGCTCAGGATGCTTTCGTTGTGGCGCAGGTCGTGAGCCGATTGGCTCCAGCCATAACGCAGCCCATTGAGCTGGGCCTGCTGCCAGAATTCGGGCGTCTCTCGAAACACCTCATCGTCCCAAAGTATCGGCAGCATCGATTGACGGCAATGGGCGACGGTCGGGTCAATGCTCAGGTAATTGCAGCGCTCGTAGCGCTCATTCCAGGCGGCAGGGTAGTTGTTGTAAGACTTGAACTGCGCTTGCGTGGCTGCTTGAGGTGCGCGCAGCGTAAAGGAAAAAAACTCCATGCCCAGTTGTGCTGCCAGAGACGCCACCACCTCGAACATCCGTTGTTCATCCGTTTCGCTGCGTAATTGTTGCAGCTGCTCTTGCTTCCAGTCGCGCATGGCGTCACACCTCCCTGTGAAGACAATCTAGGATCCAAGATAGTGAAGGGCAGTGTAGGAAATACCCGAGTGCCTTGCTGAGTTTTTCGTAACAAGCAGTTGTCTTTGATGCCGAACGGTACTTTGTCAGATGTGTGCAGTTGAGCATCAGGTGATGCCACTACAATCCAGCGGTGTTTATCCAGGCGCGTTTGGGCGACACTGGGCGCATCTGTTCTTTGGAGTAAGTCATGACTGCCAGCGCTGAAAAGTTCACTCGCCAGACGTTACTCGACGTCCAGCCGCTGACCCCCAGCCTGTTCAGCTTGCGTACCACCCGCGATTCGGGGTTTCGCTTTCGTTCCGGCCAGTTCGCGCGCTTGGGTGTCACCAAGGCCGATGGCAGTGTGGTGTGGCGCGCCTACTCGATGGTGTCGGCGCCGCATGACGAACACCTGGACTTCTTTTCTATTGTGGTGCCGGGCGGGGAGTTCACCAGCGAGCTGAGCCGACTGAGGGAAGGTGACAGCTTGCTGATCGACCGTCAGGCCTTTGGTTTTCTGACGCTGGATCGATTTGCCGACGGCCGGGACCTGTGGTTGTTGGCGACCGGCACCGGTATCGCACCGTTCGTCTCGATCCTTCAGGATTTTGAAGCCTGGGAACGTTTCGCGTCGATCAAGCTGGTGTATTCGGTGCGAGAGGCGAAAGAGCTGGCGTATCTGGACCTGATCGCCGGTCTTGAGCAGCGCGACTATCTGGCTGAATTCGCTGGCAAGTTGCAGTTCATTCCCGTGGTTACGCGTGAGCAGTATCCGGGCGCGCTGAATGAGCGCATCACCACGCTGATCGAGAATGGTGAACTTGAGCGCGCCGCCGGCTTGGCACTGACACCGGAGCACTCGCGGGTAATGCTCTGCGGTAATCCACAGATGATTGACGACACGCGCCAGGTGCTCAAGCAGCGTGGGCTGAACCTGAGCCTGAGCCGCCGCCCTGGGCAGGTAGCGGTGGAAAACTACTGGTAAGTCGACTGGGCAAAACAAAAACGGCGCCAGGGGCGCCGTTTTTGTTTTGGATTCAGGGCTGCCGGTTCTGCGCCTTGAGCAGGTCGCGGATCTCGGTGAGCAGGACTTCTTCTTTAGTTGGCGCAGGTGGCGTTTCAGGGGCGGCTGCTTCTTCGCGCTTGAGGCGGTTGATGGCCTTGACGCCCATGAAGATCGCGAAGGCGACAATGACGAAGTCCAGTACCGTCTGGATGAACTTGCCGTAGGCCAGCACCACCGCCGGTATATCACCTTCGGCCGCCTTGAGCGTGATCGCCAGGTCACTGAAATCCACACCGCCAATCAACAGGCCGATTGGCGGCATGATCACGTCACCTACGAAAGATGAAACGATTTTGCCAAAGGCGGCGCCGATGATGATACCGACGGCCATGTCGACCACATTCCCTTTGACCGCGAAGGCCTTGAATTCACTGAGCACGCCCATGGTTTATTCCTTGTAACAGATGAGTTTGGTCAACCCAGTGTAATTCAGCTACGCGCTTCATGCTCTGCGCTGCTGCTTTGCGCTGTAGTTAGATCGAATAGTTTTGTGCGTTTCAGTGGCGGTCGCGGCCACCGAGGTCGGCTATCATGCTCACTTTTTCCGAGGACCGTCCCCATGGCCAAGGCCAAGCGCATGTACGGCTGCACTGAGTGCGGCGCGACCTTTCCGAAATGGGCCGGGCAGTGCGGCGAATGCGGTGCCTGGAACACCCTGGTGGAGACTGTGCTGGAAAGTGGCGGCGCTGCACCGCCTAGCGGGCGCACCGGCTGGGCTGGCCAGCAGGCGCAGATCAAGACCCTGGCCGAAGTCAGCGTCGAAGAAATTCCCCGCTTCACCACCGCCAGCGCCGAGCTGGACCGGGTGTTGGGTGGCGGTCTGGTCGATGGCTCGGTGGTGCTGATCGGTGGCGACCCTGGTATCGGTAAATCGACCATCCTGTTGCAGACGCTGTGTGCAATTGCCACGCGTATGCCAGCTTTATATGTCACCGGCGAAGAGTCCCAGCAGCAGGTTGCCATGCGCGCCCGACGCCTGGGCCTGCCACAGGATCAATTGCGGGTGATGACCGAAACCTGTATCGAGGCGATCATCGCCACTGCGCGGGTAGAGAAACCCAAGGTCATGGTCATCGACTCGATCCAGACCATCTTCACCGAACAGCTTCAGTCGGCCCCCGGTGGCGTGTCGCAGGTGCGTGAAAGCGCCGCATTGCTGGTGCGTTACGCCAAGCAGAGCGGCACGGCGATCTTCCTGGTTGGTCACGTGACCAAAGAAGGTGCGCTGGCCGGCCCGCGGGTGCTCGAGCATATGGTCGATACAGTGCTGTATTTCGAGGGTGAGTCCGATGGTCGGCTGCGCTTGCTGCGCGCGGTGAAAAACCGTTTTGGAGCGGTCAATGAGTTGGGCGTGTTCGGCATGACCGACCGTGGCCTCAAGGAAGTCTCCAACCCCTCGGCAATCTTTCTTACCCGGGCTCAGGAAGAGGTGCCCGGCAGTGTGGTCATGGCCACCTGGGAAGGCACTCGACCGATGCTGGTCGAGGTGCAGGCGCTGGTTGACGACAGCCACTTGTCCAACCCTCGGCGGGTAACCCTCGGCCTGGACCAGAACCGTCTGGCCATGCTGCTGGCGGTGCTGCACCGCCACGGCGGCATTCCGACCCATGACCAGGACGTATTCCTCAACGTCGTGGGCGGGGTGAAAGTGCTGGAGACGGCCTCTGACCTGGCGTTGATGGCGGCGATCATGTCCAGCTTGCGTAATCGCCCGCTGGATAACGGCCTGCTGGTATTCGGTGAGGTGGGATTGTCGGGCGAGGTGCGCCCTGTGCCCAGTGGTCAGGAGCGCCTGAAAGAGGCGGCCAAGCATGGCTTCAAGCGGGCCATCGTGCCCAAAGGCAATGCCCCCAAGGAAGCCCCGGCGGGGCTACAGGTGATTGCCGTGACGCGTCTTGAACAAGCCTTGGATGCCTTGTTCGAGTAGGGGCGGCTGTAGGAGCGGGCTTGCCCCGCGATGCGATGTGGCTGATACATCGCTATCGCGGGGAAGCCCGCTCCTACACTGATCAGTGTTCCGAGACAGCGGCGCGTCGTGTCGGTGGCTCGCCATGCTCACCTTCGGTCATCACCGGTACCTCTTTGCCTTCGGCGTTGAACAGCTTGCCATCTTCGAAATAGTCGCCGTCACGCAGGGCGGAGATATCCGAGTAGTGAATGGTGCGCTCATAGGCGGCAGCAAAGACCGATTGTTGATCGGAGTTGCCGGCGGTGAAGTGGTTGAACACCAGGTTGAGGACAATGGCCATGATCGCCGCCGAGCTGATGCCGGAGTGGAAAATGGTCTCGAACCAGTTAGGGAACTGCGCGTAGAAGTTTGGCGCGGCGATCGGGATCATGCCAAAGCCCAGCGAAGCGGCGACGATGATCAGGTTGACGTTGTTCTTGTAGCTGACCTTGGACAGGGTGCGGATACCGCTCGCGGCCACCGTACCGAACAGCACGATACCAGCACCACCGAGTACCGAAGTCGGTACGGCAGCAATTACCCGGCCCATGATCGGCAGCAGGCCGAGCACCACCAGAATGACCCCGCCTGTCGCTACCACGTAGCGGCTCTTGACCCCGGTGACGGCAACCAGGCCGACGTTCTGGGCGAATGCGCTCTGGGTGAAGGAACCGAAGATAGGGGCCAGGATGCTCGACGCCATGTCAGCGCGCAGGCCGTTGCCCAGGCGTTTGGAGTCGACTTTGGTGTCGATGATCTCACCGACGGCGAGGATGTCTGCCGAGGTTTCCACCAGGGTCACCATGATCACGATGCACATCGACAGAATTGCGGCGATGTGGAAGGTCGGCATACCGAAGTGGAAAGGTGATGGCATTGCCACCAGCGGGCCGTCGAGGACTTTGCTGAAGTCAGCCATGCCCAGCGACCAGGCAATCAGGGTACCGATGACCATGGCCAGCAGAATCGACAGGCGCGAGATGGTGGCGCTGCCCAGCTTGCTGAGGATCAGCACGATCGCGAAGGTCAGAGCGGCCAGGCCGATGTTGGCCATGCTGCCGAAGTCCGGCGCCTTGCTGTTGCCGCCCATCACCCAGCGTGCCGCAACCGGCATCAGGGTCAGGCCGATGGTGGTGATGACGATACCGGTGACCAGTGGCGGGAAGAATTTGGTGATCCGTGAGAACACCGGTGTGATCAGAAAGCCGATCAGCGATGCGGCCATTACCGCGCCCAATACCCCAGGCAAACCGCCACCGCCTTCACTGCTGAGGATCGCGCCCATGGTCGCGACCCCGGCAAACGAAACCCCTTGCACCAACGGCAACTGACAACCAAACCACGGCAGACCAAGGGTTTGTAACAGGGTTGCCAAACCACCGGCAAACAACGATGCGGCAATCAACAGGCCAATGTCCGCCGACGTCAGGCCAGCTGCCTGGCCGAGAATCAGTGGCACGGCGACGATGCCGCCATACATGGTCAGAACATGTTGCAGGCCGTACGCCAGGTTGGCACCTAGGCCCAGGTTCTCGTCTTCAGGACGTGACGCTGAAGACGTGCTAGGGGAGGACGTATTCATGGGGCGGGTCTCTGTTTATTGTTGTGTCGCTACTGTAGACAAGTCCTACATCTGAATGCCAGAACAATTGTATACAATTTTTTGATTTGCGTAGGAACAGTCCTACTAAGGTCTTGGGTCAAGGGTTGGATGCAGTTTCTGTTCCAACGGCCGAGCGCAAGCACCACAGGGCCTCTTGCAGGCACTGTGGTCTCGAAGGGGAAAGCTGTCTGACTGGACAGGAAAGAAAGCGAGGGGCGGGTAGTTAGGAAGCTAAGAGTTTCTAAACTTCGATCAGTTCGTGGAACTCGCGCTCCAGTTCAGTGCGATCGGCCAGGTTCAGCTCTATAAGGCGGCACAAATGTTCCAGGGAGTGCAGGTCAATGTGCTGGCAGATGAAGCCGAGCTGTTGCTCATCCACATGCCGCAGTTGCACCTGCATTTGCACCTCGGCATCCGCATTCAGATGAATCACGGCATCGAACAATTGCTCGGGATCTGCATCCCAGGGTTCGGGTGATTCGATCAATATGCCTTTCAGTGAAATGTCCAGCAGGTTGACTGGCCAGCGCTGTTCGCCCTGCACCAGTTCGGTGGGCGCATCGAAGGGAACACGTTTGAAGCGTCGACGTTCTGGATGGTCGCTCATGTTCGGGCACTCCGGGGTTCTTCCTGACTATAGCTCAGCACTTGCCAAGCTCCGCACAAGGGCGCATAACGAGCTTTGTTCAACCCGCGTTAGAGGCTCTAGACCAACGTGGGGGGTGGTCTTTCCTGTCAGTATCGCTAGACTCGAAAGGCTGTCTTTTATCCACTAGCTGGAAGCAAACCATGAACAACAATAATAGCCTGCTACGCCACATTCCGTGGCTGGCGCTGGCAGTCATAGGAGCCTGTGCGCTGGGTGTGGTCGCCCTGCGCCGTGGCGAGGCCATCAACGCCTTGTGGATCGTCGTCGCATCGGTGGCCATCTACCTGGTCGCCTATCGCTACTACAGCCTGTTCATCGCCACCAAGGTGATGCAGCTGGACCCGCGTCGGGCTACCCCGGCGGTGCTCAACAATGATGGTCTGGACTATGTGCCGACCAACAAACACATCCTTTTCGGTCACCACTTTGCCGCAATTGCCGGTGCAGGCCCCCTGGTCGGGCCGGTGCTGGCTGCGCAGATGGGCTACCTGCCCGGTACGCTCTGGCTGATTGCCGGTGTGGTGCTGGCGGGTGCGGTGCAGGACTTCATGGTCCTGTTCATGTCCACCCGCCGCAACGGTCGTTCGCTGGGTGACATGGTCCGCGAAGAAATGGGCCGGATTCCCGGCACCATTGCCCTGTTCGGCTGCTTCCTGATCATGATCATCATCCTCGCGGTGTTGGCGCTGATCGTGGTCAAGGCCCTGGCCGAGAGCCCGTGGGGGATGTTCACGGTGATGGCGACCATCCCGATCGCGATGTTCATGGGCATTTACATGCGCTACATCCGTCCGGGCCGTATCGGTGAAATCTCGATTATCGGTGTGGTGCTGTTGCTGGCGTCGATCTGGCTGGGTGGCGTGGTTGCCGCCGATCCGGTGTGGGGCCCGGCGTTCACCTTCACTGGCGTGCAGATCACCTGGATGCTGGTGGGTTACGGCTTTGTCGCCGCAGTGCTGCCGGTGTGGCTGGTACTGGCACCACGTGACTACCTGTCGACCTTCCTCAAGATCGGCACCATCGTTGGCCTGGCCATCGGTATCCTGATCATCGCTCCCGAGCTGAAAATGCCGGCGCTGACCCAGTTCACCGACGGTACCGGTCCGGTCTGGAAGGGTACGCTGTTCCCGTTCCTGTTCATCACCATTGCCTGTGGCGCGGTGTCGGGCTTCCACGCCCTGATCTCCTCGGGTACCACGCCCAAGCTGCTGGATAACGAAACCAACGCCCGTTACATCGGCTACGGCGGCATGCTGATGGAGTCGTTCGTGGCGATCATGGCCATGGTTGCAGCGTCGGTGATCGAGCCAGGCGTCTACTTCGCCATGAACAGCCCGGCGGCAGTGGTCGGTTCTGACGTTGTGGCAGTGGCGCAGACGGTCAGCAGCTGGGGCTTTACCATTACCCCGGATGCACTGGAGGCGGTCGCCCGAGACATCGGCGAGCACACCATCCTGGCCCGTGCCGGTGGTGCCCCGACCTTGGCGGTAGGTATCGCGCAGATCCTGCACCAGGTGCTGCCGGGTGAAAACACCATGGCCTTCTGGTACCACTTTGCGATCCTGTTCGAGGCGCTGTTCATCCTTACTGCAGTGGACGCCGGTACCCGTGCCGGTCGCTTCATGCTCCAGGACTTGTTGGGCAGCTTCATTCCAGCCCTCAAACGTACCGAGAACTGGGGTGCCAACCTGCTCGCCACTGGCGGTTGCGTGGCGCTGTGGGGTTACCTGCTGTACCAGGGCGTGATCGACCCGCTGGGTGGCATCAATACCTTGTGGCCGCTGTTCGGCATCTCCAACCAGATGCTGGCCGGTATCGCCCTGATGCTCGGCACCGTCGTGCTGATCAAAATGAAGCGCCAGCGCTACATGTGGGTCACCCTGCTGCCGGCACTGTGGCTGCTGATCTGCACCACCACCGCGGGCTTCATCAAACTGTTCGATCCAAACCCGGCGGTCGGCTTCCTGGCCCTGGCCAACAAGTATAGCGTGGCGCTTGACGCCGGGCAGGTACTGGCGCCAGCCAAGGACATCGGCCAGATGCAGCATGTGATCTTCAACGCCTACACCAACGCCGGCCTGACGATCCTGTTCCTGATTGTGGTCTTCAGCATTCTGTTCTTTGCACTCAAGGTCGGTTTCGGTGCCCTGGGTAAAAAAGAACGGACTGACAAAGAGTCCCCGTTCCAGGCGCTGCCAGATGCCTAATCGAAGAGGAATGCAGTGATGTTCAACGATCTCGGTCGACTGGGTAAGTACCTGGGGCAGGCAGCCCGCCTGATGGTCGGCATGCCCGACTACGACAACTACGTCGAGCATATGCAGACCAAACACCCGGACAAACCGGTGATGAGCTACGAGGCGTTCTTCCGCGAACGCCAAGAGGCGCGTTACGGTGGCAAGGGTGGGCCTAAGTGCTGTTGATCCTGTGGGAGCCCGGCTAGCCGGGCTCCTCGTAGGCGCGGCGGTGCGGCGACCCGACTTGCCCCGCGACCCCCGCATCAAATTCCAACCGAGGTAACTGCGTTTGCACTCTCCTATTCCCGTAACAGTGCTGAGCGGCTTTCTCGGTGCTGGCAAAACCACGCTGCTCAAACACATCCTCAAGGCTGAGCACGGCCTGAAAATCGCCGTGATCGAGAACGAATTCAGTGACGCTGGCATCGATAGCCAGTTGCTAGGCGATGAACCGGTACAGGTCATGACCCTGGCCAACGGCTGTGTGTGCTGCAGCATACATACCGACCTGACCAAAGCCCTGGTCCTGCTACTGGAACGCCTGGACGCCGGCGAGATTGCCTTCGACCGCCTGGTGATCGAATGCACCGGCCTTGCCGACCCGGCACCGGTAGCTCAGACGTTTTTCATCGATGAAGAGCTGCGCGAGCGCTACCTGCTCGACGGCATCATCACCCTGGTCGATGCGGCGCATGCCGAGCAGCACCTGACCCAAGCCATCGCCCAGGCTCAGGTGGGCTTTGCCGACCGCCTGCTGGTGAGCAAGACCGACCTGGTTGACGCAGACAGTTTTGTGGCGCTGAGCGAGCGCCTTGGGCGAATCAACCGCCGTGCGCCGATTCGGGTGGTCGACCACGGCCGCATCGACCTGGCCGAATTGCTCGATGTGCGCGGTTTCAACCTCAATGCCGACCTTGGGGGCGGCTTGAGTTTGCGTCCCGTCAGCCAGGCCGTTACGCCTGATCGCATTTCCAGCCTGGTGCTACGCACGGAGGCACCGCTGGACATCGACCGCCTCAGCGACTTCATGAACCAGTTGCTCGAAGAGCATGGCAAGCAGCTGTTGCGCTACAAAGGCGTGTTGAACATTGCCGGTGAAGATCGGCGCCTGGTGTTCCAGGGTGTGCTGAAACTCTATGGCTTTGACTGGGATACCGAATGGCAACCCGGTGAGGCGCGCGAAAGCGTGATGGTGTTTATTGCCGACGAATTGCCCGAGGCCAAGATCCGCGAGGGCTTCGCCGCCCTGTAGGAGCAAAAAAAACCCGGCGTAGGCGCCGGGTTTTTTTACATCAAGCGACTGCGATCAGTTGCCGTATACCGGCAGCTTGGCGCAGATGGCCTTGACCTTTTCACGAACAGCGTCGATCACTGCTTCGTTGTTCAGGTCGGCCAGGATGTCGCAGATCCAGCCAGCCAGTTCTTTACACTCAGCCTCTTTGAAGCCGCGAGTGGTGACAGCCGGGGTGCCGAAGCGCAGGCCGGAGGTCACGAACGGGGAACGTGGGTCGTTTGGTACCGAGTTCTTGTTGACGGTGATGAAGGCGCGACCCAGGGCGGCGTCGGCGTCTTTACCGGAGATTTCCTGCTTGATCAGCGACAGCAGGAACAGGTGGTTCTGAGTACCACCGGAAACCACGTCGAAACCACGCTCGATGAACACGCCGGCCATAGCCTGGGCGTTCTTCACGACCTGCTGCTGGTAGGCTTTGAACTCAGGCTGCAGGGCTTCTTTGAAGCAGATTGCCTTGGCGGCAATCACGTGCTCCAGCGGGCCGCCCTGGGCGCCTGGGAATACGGCCGAGTTCAGTTTCTTCTCGATGTCGGCGTTGGCACGGGCCAGGATCAGGCCGCCACGTGGACCGCGCAGGGTCTTGTGGGTAGTGGTGGTAACCACGTCGGCAAATGGCACCGGGTTCGGGTACACGCCTGCAGCGACCAGGCCGGCAACGTGGGCCATGTCGACGAACAGGTAGGCACCGACTTTGTCAGCGATTTCGCGGAAGCGTGGGAAGTCCAGCACCTGCGAGTAGGCCGAGAAACCGGCAACGATCATTTTTGGCTTGTGCTCGACCGCCAGACGCTCGACTTCGTCGTAGTCGATCAGGCCGTTGGCATCGATACCGTACTGAACAGCGTTGTACAGTTTGCCCGAGGAGCTGACGTTGGCACCGTGGGTCAGGTGACCACCGTGGGCCAGGCTCATGCCCAGGATGGTGTCGCCGGCCGACAGCAGGGCCAGGTAAACGGCGCTGTTGGCTTGCGAACCGGCGTGTGGCTGGACGTTGGCGTAGTCGGCGCCGAACAGTTCCTTGGCACGGTCGATAGCCAGTTGCTCAACCACGTCGACGTATTCGCAACCGCCGTAGTAGCGCTTGCCTGGGTAACCTTCGGCGTATTTGTTGGTCAGAACCGAGCCTTGGGCTTCCATGACAGCCGGGCTGGTGTAGTTTTCCGAGGCAATCAGCTCGATGTGCTCTTCCTGACGCTGAGCTTCTTGCTCCATAGCGGCAAAGAGATCGGCGTCGTACTTGGCAATGGTCAAATCACGGCTGAACATGGCGGTCCTCAAGGATCGTGCTGAAATAAGCGCGCATTCTACCTCATCAGCTTTTGTCTGGCATATGAAAGGGCGTCATGTCGCAGACAAGTGGGCTTCATTATGAATGAGAAGGTGAAAGGATCGCGGGGCAAGCCCGCTCCCACCGGACTGTGGGAGCGGGCTTGCCCCGCGATCTCACTCAAACATAAACAGGGTTTCGTTGCTGAACTGGGCCTCGAACTGGTTGGCCGGCATCGGCCGCCCGAACAGATAACCCTGCACCTCATCGCAGCCATGCTCGCGCAGAAACTCGAGTTGCTCGTGGGTTTCCACACCCTCGGCGATAACCGCCAGGTTCAGGCTGTGGGCCATGGCGATGATCGCCCGGGCAATCTGCGCATCCTGTTCGCCTTCGGGCAGGCCGTCGACGAACGTGCGGTCGATCTTCAGTACATCGATGGGGAACTGCTTGAGGTAGTTGAGCGACGAGTAACCGGTGCCGAAGTCATCGACGGCAATACTCAGGCCGAGCTTCTTCAGGCTGTCGAGGATCGCCATGGCTTCGTTGACTTCGCGCATCAGGATACTCTCGGTCAGTTCCAGCTCCAGGCAGGCCGGCGGCAGGCCCGTATCCTTGAGGATAGTGGCGATCCGTGTGCCGAGCTGGCCGTCGGAGAACTGGCGGGCCGAGATGTTCACCGAAACCTTGGGTACCCGGACCTTGGCTTGATGCCATACTTTGAGCTGGCGGCAGGCCTCCTTGAGCACCCAGTCGCCAACATCCACCACCAGGCCCAGCTCTTCGATGACCGGAATGAAGTCGCCCGGTGGCACCAGGCCGCGACGCGGGTGACGCCAGCGCAACAGCGCTTCGGCACCGGTCAGGCGCTTACCGTCACCGCTGAACTGTGGCTGGTAATAAAGAATGAACTCGTTCTGCTCCAGGGCATGGCGCAGGTCGCTTTCCAGCTCCAGGCGTTCCAGGGCGCTGGCGTTCATGTCGGCCTGGTAGAACTGGAAGTTGTTTTTGCCACGCTCTTTGGCGTGGTACATGGCGGTGTCAGCGTTCTTCATCAACTGACTGAGCTCACTGCCATCCTGTGGGCTCAGGGCAATGCCAATACTGGCGGTGACAAAGAACTCGCGGTTTTCCAGCACGAACGGCCGCACCAGGCTACTGAGAATCTGCTCAGCCACATGGATGGCACGGTTCAAGGCCATTTCCCGCGTGGCCCGCGGCTGCAGCAGCAGGGTGAACTCGTCACCGCCCATGCGCGCCACCGTGTCATCGTCATCGACACAATCCAGCAAACGTTCGGCCATGTCTTTGAGCATGCGATCGCCTGCGGCATGGCCGAGGGAGTCGTTGATCGGCTTGAAACGGTCCAGGTCGAGGAACATCAGCACCACCCAGGCTTTCTGCCGCTCGGCCTGTTGCAAGGCGGTATGCAGGCGGTCCTGGAACAGCGTGCGGTTCGGCAGGTGGGTCAGGGCGTCGTAGTAGGCCAGGCGGTGAATCCGTTGTTCACTGGCCTTGCGCTCGCTGATGTCGGTGAAGAAGCACACGTAGCTGGCCAGGTCGCCTTCGTCGTCGAGTACTGCGGTAATGCCGACCCAGGCCGGGTAGTGCTCGCCACTGCGGCGCTTGAGCCAGACTTCACCTTCCCAGGTGCCCCGTTGATTGAGCTGCTTGAGCACGTAGCGCAGGTGGGCTTCCTGATGCTCGTCTACCGTCAGCATGCTGGGCAGTTGGTCGAGTACATCGGCTACGGCATAGCCGCTGACGCGGCTGAACGCTTCGTTGGCCTGAACGATATAGCCGGCCGGGTCGGTGATCAGGATTGCCGAGGTCGAGTGCTCGAAAACCGTGGCCGCCATGCGCAGGTCTTTCTCGGCGCGGCGCTGCTGGCTGATGTCGCGGCCAACCCCGAGGATACCTTCGAAGCGTGCCTGATCGTCCCACACCAGCACCAGACGCAGCTCGATCGGAATCTTGCGGCCATCGGCGCGCAGGCAGTCAAACAGGAACAGTTGATTGGGCAATTGAGTGCGCAGTTGTTCCAGTTGCTCAGGGTTACCCAAGGCCCGATTGACCCGCTCGACCAAATGGTAAATGCCGGTCAACTGCGCCGGGTTGGCAATGGTCGAATGCCAGCCATTGTCGAAGATCCACTGCACCTCGTAGCCCAGCACCGCCTGCACCGATGGGCTGACATAGTTGAGCTCGAGCTGGCTGTTGGTGGAGAAAATAACGTCGCTGATGCTTTCCGCCAGCATGCGGTAACGCTGCTCGCTGTCACGCAGTGACTCACTGGCTTCGATCTGGTCGGTGACGTCCTTGCCCAAACCGATAATGCGCGTCACTACACCATTGCTGTCGCGGGTCAGGGCTTGTTCACGAATGTCGAAACGCCGCCAGCGTTGATCCTGATGGCGAAAGCGCAACTGGCAATGCAGTTGCTCGACGCAGCCGGAGCCAAGCAGTTGCTGACGAACTTGACGGTACTGTTGAGCATCGTCCGGGTGCAGGAGGATCTCCCAGAAACGTTCGCCCATCTGTGCCAGTTGCGTACGGTCGTAACCCAGGGTGTAGCCGAGGTTGCGATTGCTGAAGAGCATTTGTTTGCTTTGCACATCTTGCACATACAACTGGTCGGGCACGGTACGCACGACGTTCGACCAGAAGCTTTCGCGCTCCAGCAACGACAGCTCGACCTGCTTGCGGCTGGTGATGTCGCTGATGCTCAGAATGACCGCTTCGGAATCACGACACTGTTCAGGGAACTTCACCATCAGCCACAGGTGCAGGTCCTGGCCGCCTGCAACCGGCAGGAGCACCTCGAGTTCCAGCTGCTGCTGGTTGTCCAGCACCGCTTCGAGCAACTGCACACCAATGCCTTCGATACCGGCTTCGCTACCCTCGACCAAGCAACGCCAGGCGTCGTCGCAGCAATTGACCCCAAGCAGTTGCAGGGCTACCTGGTTGACCTCGGTCACCTTCAGCTCTTGCAACAAGGTACGGCGCAGCGCGCGATCAAAGGTCAGGCGCTGGCGCAGGGCCTGGCGATTGCGCAGGCGATGGCGCTCCAGCTGTGCGCTCAGGCCGGACAGGTCGAGCACGCACAAGGCAACGCCAGCACCTTCGAAAATATCGTGATAGCGCCGACGGCTCTCCTGCAGCATGCGGTGCCGACGGCGCATGTTGATCAACGCCAGCAAAGGCAGCAGGGCGCAGAACAAGCCAAGCAGGCATTTGCCGATCAGTGCCGGCAACAGTTGTTCGCGCGCCAGCCCTGCATCGAACAGGCCGCGCAGTTGCCAGGTGCTGTTGTCGAGAAAGGCGAGCATCACGCTGTGCAGCGGCTCATCACTGCCCGGGATAGGCGGGTGGCGGTTGATCACCTCACCGCTGCGGCTGTTTTCCAGGAGCCACAAGGGGTGGCTGGGGCGGCCCTGGGCCGGCGTCAGTTCGCTGTAGTACGCTGACGTCAGGCGCAGCAGCCAGTAGCCCGACTCATCGCCCGGCTGGCGCAGCAACAGGTAGACCTGCCGATTGTCGGCGGAGTTGCTGAAGTAAAAGCTGCGGCCCTGGCTCAGGCGCAGGAGTTCATCCAACGCGCTAAGGTCGGGTGTACCCGCGAGGCTGTCGGCGAGCACTTTGCCGCTGGCATCGAGCCATGCCAGGCTGTGCAACGCAGGTATCTGTGCCTTTACCTGGTCGAACACCACGGGTAGCTGCGCAGGACTTGGCGACGAACGGTAAGGCTGGACAATATTCTGTGCCACTTGCGCTTTGAACGACATGTTCAGCGCCATGTGGTCAGCCAGTTCGGCGCTGGCATTGAGGCTGTGCTGGTATTGGTCGGCCTGGGTGTGACGGTATTGGTCGACCAGTTGCCAAAGCAGCAGACCGAGCAGCAGCAACACCAGCAGAGCCAACGCGCCTTTCAAGGAGCCTCGTAAAGGAGAGCCGGATGCGCTGGATGGCGTGCGCAGGGGTGTCGGCTGAGAGAGATTGGTCAAGCGATGATCCTGCGGGATGGCTGGATGGCAGGTTTAGAGCTGCTGGCTTGCAAGCGCCACGGTCCCTGGCGGCTACTCCGGATGCGCACTATAAGCCGACGCCCGAAGGGCGGCTAGCATGCCTGCAAACGTGGCAAAGTGCCAGCTCTGTTCGTCGGCGGTTTGCCCAACAAGGCGCATTGCGGTAGCTTTGGCCCTTTCCTGGGGGCTATGGCTCCCTTCATCTGTTTCGCGCACTTTTTTTCGTCTCTGACGCTAGGTTTTTCCATGGCTCAATACACCCATCTGCCTCATTAGTTTTTAGTCATGTTTTCGTTGCTGGGGTAAATCCGCATTTTCATTGGCCTCCAAGCTATTCAGCTCCTCGATTTCTTTGGGTTCTGCGTTTGAGTGGGATTTTTAGTTAGGTTTTACCGATTCAAGGTCGAATTTGCTCTCAAAACTTAACTTTTTGTTAGTGCTATGGTGGTCTTTTTTCTTCAGGCCTGCCGAGGCCAGAACTGCCTAGACCTGAGCAACCGATGTGCAGCAGGAAAGGTTAAATTCCGGGCGCATTTTCACGCATTAGGTGGCGCCCCGGCTGGAGCCACCAACAGGGTTTGTTGCAGCTCATCACGGACTCTATCAAGCAGCTCATCCATGGTTAGCTCGTTTTCAAGGTTGAGGTAACACCCCGCAAGAAGTGTCACGGGGTGAATGCCGATCATCCGGGAGAGATCGTCGACCTTATCGAGCTTGGGCATCTTCTGGCCTCTCTCAAGCGTGCTCATATAAGTCCGACTGCTGAGACGTGAAAAATCCTCCTGGGTCAGACCCTTCGAGTTTCGGAATTGCCGTAGCGCCAATCCGAAAGCCTTTTTCAGTTCCATTTGCCGACTCCGCAAAAGGAACGATGAAGCAATTTTGTATTCTTTAGAGCTACAATCTGCAGGAGACAATTTGCCGGATAAGTTCATGTTCCTTACTTTCGATCACGCCGAAGTCCCCATGGGCGCGCTAGTCCGGGGAGGACACTCCTGGCGTTACGTTGAGTACCCCACGACCTATCCGTGGTTTCACGTTGCATTAATCGAGTTCGATGGCGCCGAGCATCGCTCCACAACGTTCTATGTTTACGACTTAACTGATTTGATCGAGCTTGCGGACAGCACAGAGCACCAACTCCAGATCGAACGTGTCCTGTTGGTCAGCCCTGGGCATTTAAATGGAACAGGCAATTGGCAGATGGACGAGCTAATCGAGATCGCCAAGGTTGGCCTTGAGGGCAGATCCAGCTTGGTCTATCGCCTCCGCGATGGCAGAGTTCTTTTTGAAGATGAGCGGGCACGGACTGCAGATGCGTCACAGATCCAGGTAGTGTTTGTAAGCCCTGTATCGCCGTCGATGCTGGGCCCTACCGACCAAGCAGCAAAGCGCTAATAGGGACTGCAATTTCATCTGCGGGTCGAATGACAGCATAGTCCTCAGGCAATGAGTGTTCTACGGATTTGGACTGGTGACCTGGCAACTCGTCTACACGAAGCAAGCTCCGGGAGTATTCTGCTGGTAGCAATCGACCATCCTATAGAGGCGGGTATTGAAATACTTATCCCAGGTAATCAAATCTGTGCGCGCTTCAGGGCGGATCCTGGCGGCTGAGTGGGAACGGCCAGATGGCCCCCGAGGCTCTGGCGATAAAGCAGATGTCGACATCGAGATAGAACGAGCTGTCCGAAAGGACCTCCTTGAACTGATCAGCTGCGACTTCTGGGGGGAAGAGACGGGCAGCCGGCTCACTGGTGCCGAGTTTTGCTGGGTAGTCGATCCAAATGACGGAACCGCCGACTTCCTGAAGGGTAAACGTGGGTCGGCTATTTCCGTGGGCCTGCTACGCAACTCGCAACCAGTTCTCGGGGTAGTCTATGCCCCTGTGACTGATCGAGGCCCTGACTGCATTGCCTGGGAAGCTGGACTGACCGGCCTAATAAGGAATGGTCAACCTATTCAGCCCTGCCTCCGCGACCAAGCTCTAACTGCTGGATCTGAAGTACTAGTTAGCACCGCGGCCAAAACAAGACCAGAGCTCAACACAGAACTGTGTGCCCCAGCTGGATTTGTCCCCATGCCGAGCATTGCCTACAGGCTCGCGCTTACTGCTGCCGGGGAAGCTATTGCGGGTATGTCGTTGGTTCCTGTTGGAGCGCACGACGTAGTAGCGGGGCATGCGCTGCTGATTGGGGCTCAAGGTGTTTTGCTGAATCAGGACGGCTACCCGATAACCTATCAATCGAACCTGTCGCAAGTCTCCACACGCTGTTTTGGCGGCGCTCCTGATCCATGCAGGCAGCTCGTGCAGCGAAGCTGGGAACGGCTCTTCACCTGATTAGCCCCGGGCTCATTTGCATAAAGAACTCGATGCGATTCACTTGTTGTATTACGGCTGAGCAACAAAGTGGGTCGATAAGGCTGAGGACAAAAAGCCCAGTACAAAGACTGGGCGAAGCATGGAGTAACGGGCTAGCGGCTAGGCGTTTGCACCACTAAGTACGGTCGCGTTTGGCAAACATTCTTCCGGCCAATATCTGCTTGTCGCAAGCGGGGGATTACGGCCACTAAGTGCCAAACAAAAAGCCCGCCATAAGGCGGGCTTTTTCATGTGTCTCCAAGGGGAGGCGGATGCCAACAAAGTCTCGGAGCAAGTAACCTTAGGATACACCCAGGCCACAACTGCGACTACTGGCGGGCAGCTATCGGCCAAAAGCAGCCGTTAGCTAGGTGCTACTTCCGGCCCGAAGCATCCTATCCAAGATGATTCAAAACACCTGTGCAGCCAGTCAGAGTGAAAACGGCCAGCTCCACTCACAGCAACATGGGGCTTAAGTCTAACTATCGAGGGCTCTACGATAGCTGGACCTGTTTGCGGGTACGGCCAAGCCCGCCACTTTATCTCGGCGCAATTGGTTGGCATAGTCCAATTACTACCGCGTGACAATGGGGAAGCGTCCGTCTGGCTGATCCAGTAGGCTGAAGAAGCGCCCAAGGGCCAGGGGGTTGCCGTCGATCGACACCTGATCGGAGCTGAGCAGGGCTGCGGCGCCGGCTTGCCCACTGATTATCTGCAAGAAGAAGTCCTTACTCAGGTTGAGGCTGGCGTCGGCCTCGGCGACTTCGCCTTCATTCATACGGCGGTGATGCAGCACGGCGTTCTCGATCCACAAGTGATAGCGCGCGCCGCTGTCGGTGAAGTTGAGGTTGATACGCAGCGCGCTGTCGGCTGCCGCCGTGCCATTGAGCTTGGTGGCCATCACGTCCAGGAAGCGCTCGGGAGCGGTGTGTTTGAGCATATCGAGCATCATTACCGGAGTGAAACCCTCTTCCGGCAGGCCGTGGCGCAGCTCATAGGTGCCACTCAGGTAGAAGTTGCGCCAGGGCCCCGACTCGGCCTGATAGCCCAGTTGCTCGAAGCTGCGTGCCTGCAGATCGCGGGCGCCCTGGTTGTCCGGATCGGCATAGAGCAGATGTTTGCCCAGCTCCGCGGCCCAGCGGTAATCGCCCTCGGCATAGGCTTGCTCGGCGGCTGCCAGCAGCGGCTCACGGCCGCCGGCCAGGGCCACGTACTTGGCGGCGGCGGCCACCGGCGGCAGTGGGTCGAGGTTGGCCGGGTTGGCGTCGAACCAGCCTAGGTAGAACTGATAGATGCCGCGCACGTTGTGCTTGAGGGTTCCGTAGTAGTCGTGCACGTTCAGATGGCGGTCGAGGCTGGGCGGCAGGTGCAGTTGCTCGGCGATCTCCGGCGCGGTGAGGCCGGCATTCATCAGGCGAACAGTTTGATCGTGCAGGTAGCGGTAGGCATCACGCTGGGTGGTGAGGAAGGTCTGGATGTTGTCCTGCCCCCACACTGGCCAGTGGTGCTGGTTGAACAGCACCTCGGCGCCAGCGGCTTGCGCGCGGCTGGCGTCGATGTAGTTGGCCCACTGCAAGGCATCGCGTACCTTGGCGCCGCGTAGGGTGTACAGGTTGTGCAGGGTTTGCGAGAGTAGCTCGGCGCCGCCAAAGGCGTTCAGCTCCGGCAGGCTGAAGGTCATTTCCGCCGGGGCTTCACTCTCGGGTACGTTGTAGAAGACGAAGCGCACTCCATCCACGTCCAGCGTCTGTTCGCGGCCGTCGATCAGTTGGGTGGGCGGCAGAATGCCCATGTGCCCGAAGGCAACCGCCTTGCCCAGGCCGTTGTCTACCAGGCCCTCGGCGCTGCGCGGTAGGCGCTTGCCGTACATGAAGGTGGCACGGCGGGCCATGGCGATGCCCATCATCAGGTTTTCGCTGGTGGCCTCTTCCATAAACCCAGCCGGGGCAATCACCGGTAGCTGACGCACCTTGGCGTCTTCGGCGCTGATCACGCCGAGAGCACCGCCAAAGTGATCGACATGGCTGTGGCTGAAGATCATCGCGCTCACCGGGCGTGAGCCCAGATGTTGTGCAACGAAGTCCATAGCGAAGGCGGCGGTTTCCCGGCTGGTTAGCGGGTCGATGACAATCCAGCCGCTGTCGCCTTCGATCAGCGTCATGTTGGCTAGGTCGAAGCCGCGTAGCTGATAGATTTTGTCGCTGACTTTGAACAGCCCAACCTGGTTATTCAGCAGCGCTTGCCGCCACAGGCTGGGGTTGACGGTAGTGGGGGCCTCACCTTGGATAAACGCAAAGCTATCGAAGTCCCAGATCACTTCGCCTTCGGCATCGCGCACCTGGCCCTGAGGCGTGGCAATTAGGCCGCGGCGTGCCTGGGCTAGGCCCTCGACATGGCTCAGGTCATAGCTCTGCGCCACCTCGGCCTGGGCAGCTTGCGTGCGTGGCGTGGCGGCGCTGTGACTGGGCGCAGGGCCGTCGCTGCATGCACTGAGTAGCAACAAGGTGCTGGTTAGCATCCAGCGATAGGGCAGGTTCATCGGCGTTCTCCAGAGAGTGTCTGGTCAGAGCATGGCGTGCGATCTACTATGCGTCCAATGCAATCAAATCATTTAATTGATGAGCAAAAGACATGAATATAGAGTTCCGTCACCTGCGTCATGCCTTGGCCCTGGTCGAACATGGCAACTTTGCCCGCGCCGCAGAGGCGCTGCACCTCTCCCAGCCGGCGCTGACCCGCAGCCTGCAAGCGCTGGAAGCTCAGGTTGGCGAGCAGCTGTTTGATCGCAGCCACCGCGAAGTGACCCCCACAACGATGGGCGAACTGTTATTGCAGCATGCCCGGCAACTGCTGCTGCACGCCCAGGACTTGCAGCGTGACCTACAATTGGCGCGCGGCCTGGAGCAAGGTGAGTTGCGTGTGGGAGTAGGTCCGTTTGCCGGCGCCGCGCTTGTCGCCCCGGTGCTGGCCATTTTGAACCGCGCGCACCCCGGCGTGCATTTGGAGGTGGTGTTGGCACCCTGGCAAGAACTGCCCGCGCGTTTGCAACGCCGGGAAATAGATCTGCTGGTGGCCGACTTGCACGAGATCGAGGACGACCCCAGCTATACGATACAGGCCCTTGGTGAGCACCACACGCTGCCGATGTGCCGCGCCGGTCATCCCTTGCTTGAGCACCCCGAGCCTAGTCTGGAGATGCTGTTGAAGTATCCACTGGCCGGACCCAACCTTCCCGAGGATATTCGTGAGCAGCTGCTCAAGCGCCTACCTAGAGCCTTACAGAACACCTGGCGTGAGCAGTGGAAGCTGGCCATCACCTGCGATAGCTCGGCCATTATCAAACAGCTCCTACAGGGCTGTGAGGCGCTGGCAATATTGCCTTGGTTTATGGTGGAAGACGAACTGCGGCGCGGCGACTTACAGGCTTTACGCAGCCTTGACCCTGGCCTGCGCGGGCGTTTCGGGATTGCTCATCTGCGCGGCAGACGCCTATCACTTGCTGCGCAATGCTTTATCGAGGTGCTTCTGGCCCACGATACCACCGTGCGCCAGCGCCAAGATGCTTGGTTGGCCCGTTAGGGAAGGGCATGGCAAGGCGGTCAACCTGCAGCAGATCGTCGTCCGACGCCGGTGGCTGACTCGCCGAAGACCGATCCTTCAGTTCTTCCCGCCCAAGCGGCGCAAGGCATCTGGCTTGAAGTCTTGGCGCAGAGCCTCATGGCCGAAGCTGGCCTCGCTCGGGGTCTCATTACTCAGGCCGCTGACCAGATAACGGCGAGACTGCAGATCATGAATAGCCTCGGCGGTCATCCAGGGCACCAGGTCGTTGTAGAAGTTCAACTGGTAGGCTGCCGATACTCGCCATAGCTCACCACGGGCGTCGTAATGGTCCGCTAGGGCAATCTGCCAGGTGTCCTCATCAATGAAAAACGTGCGCTTGTCGTAAATGTGGCGCTGGCCTGCTTTGAGCTTTCCCTCTACCTCCCAGACCCGATGCCGCTCATAGCGCACGTAGTCGCTATTCAAATGCGCAGGCTGGATGATTTGTGCGTACTTCAGCCCTTTGTCGTGCAGTCGGTAGTTGTTGTAAGGAATCAACAGTTCGCGCTTGCCTTTGAGGGTCCAGTCGTAGCGATCGAACGCACCGTTGTACATATCCATGTTGTCCGATGTGGCCAGGCCATCCGAGCTGTTCTGTGGTGAGTCGTAGGCCAGTGTAGGGGCTCGCCGGACACGCCGCTGTCCGGCGTTGTAAGCCCAGGCCTGGCGTGGGGTTTGTACCTGATCCAGGGGCTCGTGAATCAGGGCGATGTTGCCGGCCTGGCGCGCCGGAGCCAGGGTCTGGCCGATGAAATAGAAGAGCAGATTGCTGTCTGGCGTGTTGTCCCGGACATTGCTGGCAAAGACCTGTGTCTGGCGGATGAGGCTGGCCTGATAGGCACCGCTGGTTTGCACCGGCATGCGGTGAACCTCGCGCTTGACCGCCCCGCCACGGTAGCGGGTGACATGGTTCCAGATAACCTCTTCGGCACGCAGGGGGACGGGGAACGGCACGCCGCTGGTGTAGCCACCCTCCAGGCCACTACCACTGGCGTTCAGTCTGATCCGGGTGGCGTTTTGCCGGCTCTGTTTCAGGATGGACTCGGGATAGGCCGCGCTGCGGTGCGAGGGATACAGTTGCAGATGGAAGCTCTGCGGGTACTGACGGAGCATGGCTTGCGTGCCTGGGCTCAGCCACTGGGCGAATTGCGCCATGTTGCCGGAGTCGATGCGCTGTAGCGGTTGCTCGGCGGCATAGGGATCGACCAGCGCTCCGCCTGAGGTCGATGGCTTGT
Source organism: Pseudomonas sp. NUPR-002 (assembly GCF_056322725.1). Taxonomy (NCBI): domain Bacteria; kingdom Pseudomonadati; phylum Pseudomonadota; class Gammaproteobacteria; order Pseudomonadales; family Pseudomonadaceae; genus Pseudomonas; species Pseudomonas sp. NUPR-002. The sequence goes on along the minus strand of NZ_CM150476.1, from coordinate 5,483,549 downwards.
ATCCGCCGTCCCAGGCGGGGATGCTGCCGTCGGTATTGCCAGCACGTTCGGCGCCCATGGGCGTTAGTTGCTGGTCTAGCTGTGCCGCCTGTTCGGCCGAGACGGCACAGAAAGCGGGCATGCTGATCATCAGGCTTAGTGCCAGGAGTGTGTGGCGGGAGATTGGGCTATTAAGCATGGATAAGTCCTCAGAACTTGGCGCCAAGGGTGAATGAGATGAAGTCGCGGTCGGTCTGCGGATTGAAGTCGCCACCGAAGAAGTCGGTGTAACTGACGGCGGCGTTGTAGCGCTCCAGATAGTCGAAGTTCACGGCCAGTGTGACGGCCTGGCGGCCTTCGACGAATTGCGGAGCCGGAGAGGGGGCATAACCTTCGACGTCATAACGCCAGGCCAACGATGGGGTGACCACGGTGCCCGGCAGCAGGTCGTTGTAGGTCAGGTTGGCTCGGGCTGCATAGCCCCAGGACCAGGGCGTGGTATATCCCTCCCGTTGGCAGTAGTCCTGCTTCAACGCCGGGTTCTTGCAGGCAATGGCGGCACCTTCTACGCCGGAACCGTAGACGGCGTCGCGGCCATAGGCCAGGGTCTCGACCGGCTCCAGATCCGCCACGTGCACGGTGCCGACTTCGGCAATCAACAGCAGGTTATCTGCGCCCCAGATGTCGCTGAAAGTTTGCATGGCCGTCAGTTGCAGCTGGCTAACCGGTTTGCGCCGATAGCCCTGCACCTGTGTCCCATAGAGGCCGGCGGCTTTGGCCAGAATAGGGCCGCTTCCCGGGGCTTGAATGTCCAGGCCAAACAGTTCGTCGACGATGGGTGACTCGGTGTCGAGAAAGCCGCTGGCGTAGAGAAAGTCCTGACCGTTGATGGCGATCGGCTGGTTGGGCCTGTGGCTCAGCTCGCCGGACATAGAGATACCCCAGGGTCCTGAGGTGTTGAAACTGATGCCGTACAGCCGGATGTCTTCGGGGAAGGCCATCTGGTAGAGCGGCGCCTGGGCCAGCGGCTTGGCGTTGCTGCCACCATAGAGCGGGTTGTTGGTAACTCCGGGTAGGAAGAAGCCGCTGCCCGGACGCTTGGAATAGTCGGCGGTGATCGCATTGGTATAGGGCAGCCGGCTGTGATAGTTCATCACGTAGAAGGCAAGCTCGGTGCTGTTCAGCTCTTCGGCGAAGTAGTCCAGGCGCACCCCCCACTGCCCGGCATCTGCGGGGGTATCGTCGCTGATTCGCGGAATAACCATGTTGGCCCCGGCCGGCAGCAGCGGATTGACCAGCTGCATGTTCTCCTGTTGCGCTTCCGTTCGACCTGAAACGGCATACAGTGGGCCGCAGCCTGGCTGACTGGCATCCGACTGGGCGAAGAAGGTGCCGCAACCTGGCTGTACCGTGGCGCGCCATTCCAGTTGGTAAAAGGCGCTGGTCGAGAGATTCTCGCTGATGCCAAGCGACAGATTGAACAGGTTGACCGGAATCAGCGCTTCCTTGATCTCGACCCCGGGCGTGGTTAGGGCGTTGGCGTCGATCGGGTTGATCACATTGAGGCCGCCCTGGATGAAGGTGCTTTCCCCCCAGCTCAGGACCTGCTGACCGAGACGGAGATCCAGCGGCCGGTCATTGAGCTGGAATTCGCCCCAGACGTAGGCATCCATCAGTTCGGCGCCGGAAAACTTGGCCAGCGAATCGAAGCCCGAGTCGTCGAAGTCCTTGAAGCGGGCGTCGCCGTTTTCCAGCAGGTCGTCGTGCCAGAATTTGCCGCTGATCTGCAGCCCGAGGTTGTCCCGGCTAAGCGCCAGTTCGGTGGTACCTTTGACCACCCTTGATATGGTGTCTCCGGCTTTGAAGTTCATGCGCCCGTCGTTACCGTTGATGCCGGCGGCGCGTCCGTCATAGACAGTGGGCAGGAGATTCCTGTCTGGATCGCTGGTGCTGATGCTCATGCCAGTTGACAGGCTGGTGTCCCAGCGGCCGCTGATGCCGTTGTCGAGTTCGAAGGTAGCGGCGTGGCAGAGCGTGCTGTTGACGGCCAGCAGTGTAAACACAAGGGCGCCATGGCCTCTGCGTAATTGGTGCATGGTATGCCTCGGAAACTGTTTTTGTTGTTGTGAGTGCAAACGGTTGCCCCGCTTGCCGGGGGGCTTAAGATAGGCCGCGTAAGTCCCTTGTTTCTTGGCGCGCACAGCCGCGTTTTTGACAATTTCAGACAGGAATTCGGATGAGCAGTCCGCCCCACGAACTAGCCCATACGACCATTGCCACCTGGGCGCTGGCTATTCAGCGAGCGCTGCAGGGGTATGGCATCGAGGCGGTGCCGCTGATGCTGGAGGCCGGTATCGATCCCAGGGTGATTCGTGATCCAGAGCTGCGAGTTGCCGTGGTCAACATGTGGAAGCTCTGGCGGCTTTGTGTCGAACGGACCGGCGATGACTCTTTTGGTCTTCAGGTCGCTGCCAATCTCTATCCGACTCACCTCAATGCCCTGATCTTTGCGCTGCAGGCCAGCTCCACCCTGCGAGAGGCGCTCGATCGGCTGCAGCGCTATGTGCGGGTGGTCACTACCATCGCGGCAATCGAGGTGGTCGAGAGCCCTGTGGGGGTGGCATTGATACTGGGCTCTGATAGCTCCGGTTCGGCACAGCGGCCATTTTTCCCTGTTGATGCCTTCATGGGGGTGTTGTTCAGAACCTTTCGCGAGTTACTTGGAGCCAGTGCTGCCGAAGGGCTGCTCGAGGTTCGTTTGTGCCGTCCGGTACCTCACCGCTTAGAGGCTTTTGAACAGTTTTTCGGCGTGCCCGTGTACTTTGGCGCCGAGGCGAATGTCATGCTGATGGCTTCCGGCGTGCTGGATCGGGAGCTGCCGGCGGCCAACGCCATGATTGCTGGAATGAACGAGCAGTTGTTGCGCGATTATCTGGGGCGAATGCGCCACGAGCAGGTCAGCCTGCAAGTGCGCAAGGAGATCATCGCCTTGCTCAGTAGCGACAAGCTTGGGCTAGAGCACATTGCCGAGCGCCTGAACATGAGTGGCCGCAACCTGCATCGCAAGTTGGCCGAGGAGGGCACATCATTCAAAGAACTGCAGGATGAGATTCGACAGGACCTGGCGCTGCGCTATCTGGGCATGTCGGGGATGAGCCTGAACGAGATTGCATTCAATCTGGGTTTTATCGACCAGAGCAGCTTCAACCGTGCCTTCAAGCGCTGGACCGGTGGCAGTCCCGGACAGTACCGGCGCGCGCTCAGGGAGCGCCACTGAGTCAGCCGGGGCGAGAGGGCGCCCCGGCATGTTGGGCTCAGCTGCGCGCCTGGGGTTGGATGGGCGGAATGAACTGCTGCAGCGTCTTTGGATTGCGCGTCTTCTCATCGGGCAGATAGATGCGGTAGTTCAAACGGAACAACCCTTTATCAGGTGAAGGCAGCCAGTTGCTTTCGAGCCCGGTGGGGGGCTGGTGCTGGATATATAGCGTCAGTGAACCGTCCGGGTTGTAGGTCAGTCCCGGGGTCCGGTCACCGATGGAGTAGCGGTCGATGGCATTGTCCACCAGCTGGAAGTTGGTGCCGTACAGGGTGATGGACCAGAAACCCTTGTCCTGAAGCTGGGGCAGTGCATCACGCTCGAAGTGCAAGATGTAGCGCTGCTGGCCATCAAGCAACTGGCCGGTGCCATCTTCATAGGTGCTGAAGTACACCCCTTCTTCGCGGTCATGCACCATCAGACCTTCGAGCGCACCCTCTGCGCGGTTGATGAAGTGGAAGCCGTAGCTGCCCTCGTGCAGGTTGTTCCAGCGGGTCGGGTAGGGCGTGCCGCGGTACTTCACCTTCCAAGTCATCAGGTCCTGGCTGTCGGCCAGTGCACGCTTAAGGCCAGCCACCGTGGCCGGGTGCAGCCGGCTGGCATCGAAGGGCTTGCCAAGCTCGATGCCGATGCTCTGGAACATGGACACGGCAGCGCGCTGCTCCGAACGCGGTGGGTTCTCATTCAGCAGATCGACCATGCGCTCGAAGAGGGCCAGGTCGCCGCTGTATTCCTTGCGGGACATCTTCACGGTGGTCACCTTGCCAAAGCCATCGGGCTTGCCCCAATTGCTGAGCGAGGTGGTGTGCACCTGTTTCTGCAGTTCCAGCACGCGGGGCAGGTCCTGAGGATCTTCCTTGCTCACCCCGTAGCGCAGGGCGAGGGCGCCGGAGTTGGTCGACAGGCGCCGCAGTTCGACGCCTGTGGGTACTTCGCCCTGCCAGTCAGGGCCGGCGAACAGATAGTGACCGCCCTTGCCCTGGGTCGCCCGGGTGCCGATATAGGGCAGGTTCTCCAGATAGGCATCGGCGACCTGCACGCTCCAGTAGCGGTCCTGGACATCCGGCAGGCTGAGGATCACCGGATCATCCTTGAGCTCCAGCATGACGCCGCTGTAGATCGTGTCGTTGTTGGGTGTATAAGGCAGCTCATCCTGCGAGGTAGCCAGCTTGGTCATGTGGCCAATCTGGTTGATGGGGGCGCAGGGGCAGATCTGGCGCTCGGTGACGAATTTCAGCTTGCGCTCATTCAGTCGCAGCAGGCGTTCACGGTCGGTGATGGTCAGCGGCAGGCCCCAGACATAGGCCTGCAGCCCCAGTGAGTAGGCCCAGTTCTCCTGCGCACGTTCATCGCGCTGCCGGATTTCATCACGGCTGAGGCCGGCGTCGGGGTCTTTCTTCTGCAGGTCGGGGACGGCAAGGTACTGATACCCGGCGGTCAGAGCGGCGCCCACTAGAACCGTCGCCAAGAGTTTGAGTTTCATACGCATTCCCTGTTATTGAAAGTATCGGGAATACCACTCTAGGGTTGGTTGGCTGGTGGGTCTCAACTCTGGTTGCCAGTTTTTTGACCTGCGCAGACAAGCCTAAGCAAGCCACAGCGCCCAAGTCTCTCATCAAGGCAGCTGCATTGGTGAGGTTCGCGCAGCTGCAGGCTAACCGATTCAATCCTGAGCCAAGGGTCGCTTCAGACCTATTGCAACCAACTGCCATGGACGGAGACATTGTTCGGTGGCCGTCAGCTCCTGACCTTTTACGCTGCCTGCTACAGGCCGCTTTTGGCCGATAGCAGCCGACCAGCAGTGTCTCTTTTCGGCAGCTGGCGGACGCGATAATTGAGCACCCGGCATCAGACCCCATTACCACTCCAACTATTACGCGCCTTATATATTGGCCTCTGACGGAGTGAATCTGGAAGCCGTTTGCCATCTACCGGCTTAAACGCCGGGGTCTGTACCCGCCCCAACTGGACCACTGCTAGGGCAACCTTCATCGATCTGGTCCTGCATCGCTAGAGCTTAGATGATGGACGCCCTGGCTCACGGTTGAGACCGGCCGCAAGGCGTGCTGATGATCGAGACCAGACGACACTTTCGGCGAGCACCATCGCGGCCCATCTAATCTCCCATCTGCTCACCAATGGTGCGCAATGATCTTCGCTCAGCCCATTTTTCCCATCCGGCAACCTGTCCACAGGCTGGCACGATTCATGCTCATGTACATTTATTCAAGTTGCTTGAATAAATATCCATCTCTTCAAGAAGAGGTCTCGCCATGCAACGCCGTGCCGTGAAAAACCTGACATTTGCCCTGGCCACTCTGCTCGCCAGCTCCCTGGCCCACGCCGACGACCTGCTGCAACGCGTCCAGCAGAAGAAGCAAATTACCATCGCCACCGAAGCCCGCTTCGCACCGTTCGAATCGGTGGAGAACGGCAAGATCGTCGGCTATGGCGCTGATCTGATGACCTACGTGCTCAAGGATCTGCCGGAGGTCAAGGTCAAGCAACTCGACCTACCCTTCCAAGGCATTTTGCCGGGTCTGGATACAGGCAAGTTCGATTTCGTGGTGACCTCTGTGACCGTCAACAAGGCGCGCTTCGAACAATTCGCCTTCACCGTGCCGATCGCCGAGTCCACCGTTGCACTGCTCAAGCGTGGCAATGACGACTCGATCAGCAGCCTGAACGATCTCAACGGCAAGGTGGTCGGTTCGCAGAGCGGCTCCGGCCAATTGCAGGTTCTGCAGGCCTATGACCAGAAACTCAAGGACGCCGGCCAGCCTGGCCTCAAGGCCATTCGTGAGTACGTCAGCTTCGACGAGGCGTACGCCGATCTAGCGCTGGGCCGCCTGGATGGCGTTGCCCAGTCGCTGTCCAACCTCGGCCCGCTGATCAAGTCGCGTCCTGGCGTGTTCAGCACGCTCAGCGACATGCTCGGCCCGCAGACCTATTACGGTTGGGTCGGCCGCAAGGATGCCGACAGCGCCAGCCTGGTCAAACTGTTCAGCGACGGTATCGCCCGTGCTAACCGTGACGGCACCATGAAGGCCCTGCAGGAAAAATGGTTCGGCTTCACCATGGATGTGCCGGCCGACGCCATGCCCGAGCCGAGCATCTGAGTCGCTGACCATGGATGACTTCGGCGTTCGCTTCGCACTCTACTGGCCTGCTCTGCTCGACGGTGCGCTCACCACACTGTGGCTGTGCCTGGCCGGGATGCTGCTGGGCTTCGTTCTCGGCGTGCTGATCTATCTGCTGGGCAGCAGTCGCAGCCGAGGTTGCGTAGCGTTCGCCAGGGTTTATGTGAGTTTCTTCCGTGGCACGCCGATGTTGGCGCAGTTGCTGCTGCTCTTCTATTTGCCTGCCGGGCTGGGCATGGACGTGCCGGCGCTGGTCGCCGCCGGTCTGGCATTGGCCCTGAATACTGGGGCCTACCAATCGCAAATCCTGCGTAGCGGTTTCGCTGCTATCCCGGCAGGGCAGCTGGAGGCCGCTGCGGTGTTCAGCATCGGTCGCTGGCGCACGCTGCTGCACATCCAGTTGCCGCAAGTGGTACGTCTGACCCTGCCGGCGCTGATTTCCGAGCTGATCGATGTGATCAAGGTGTCGGCAGTGGTCTCGGTGATCTCCATCACCGACCTGATGCGGGTCAGCCAGCAACTGGTTTCGCAGACTTACCGCCCGCTGGAGGTATATCTCGTCGCCGCACTGTTCTACCTGGCGCTGACCAGCCTGCTGGCTCTGCTCGGGCGCCAGCTGGAGCGTCGCTGGCAGGCGCGCAGCTGATGGAGAACTGGATGAATCACCTTCCCGATTTCGGCCATGCGCTGCTGGTCACCCTTGGCATCAGTTTTTCCGGTGCGGCGCTGGGCCTGCTGCTGGGCTTTACCCTCAACGCGTTGCGCCTGGCGGTACCTGGCTTCATTGCTGTGTATCGGTTGTATGTCTGGCTGGTGCGCGGCACACCGTTCCTCGCGCAACTGTTGCTGATCTACTTCGGTCTGCCAGTGCTTGGTGTGACCCTGGACGCCATCGAGGCCAGCATTCTTGCACTGTGCCTCTACAGCGCGGCCTATTTCGCCGAGTTGCTTCGTTCGGCCTGGGCCAGCGTGCCGATTGGTCAGCTAGAGGCCGCGCAGGTGCATGGTCTGAGCGGCATCCAGACCTTCTGGCACATTCAGACGCCCCAGGCGCTGGCGTTCGCGCTGCCGCTTTTGGGCAATCAGGTGATCCTGACCATCAAGGAAAGCGCGGTGGCGTCGATCATTACCGTGCCGGAGCTGACCATGACCGCCGGACAGATCGTGTCCAACACCTTTTCCTATGTCGTGCCCTACGTGCTGCTGGTGCTTTCGTACTGGCTGCTGACGCTGCTGGTGGGTTTCGCCGCCGCTGCGCTCGGCCGTCGCGCAACGCGCTACCTGCGAGGATGACCCGATGAGCAACCTGCCCCTTCTTGAACTGCGCGGCGTGGGCAAGTCCTACGGCGCCAATACCGTACTGCAGCGCTTCGACCTCAGTGTCCGGGCTGGTGAGATCGTCTCGCTCATCGGCCCCTCCGGCTCCGGCAAGACCACTGCCCTGCGCTGCATGAATTTCCTCGAAGCCTATGACCAGGGCGAGGTATGGATCGATGGCCAGCTGCTTGGTTACAGCGGCCCCGGACGGCGCCCAACCGACCAAGACAGCGCCGCCATCATCGCCGAGGTACGTCGACCGCTGGCCATGGTGTTTCAGCAATTCAATCTCTGGCCGCACATGACGGTGCTCGAAAACGTCATGGCGCCGTTGCTGCTGGGCAAGCGTCTGAACCGAACCGACGCGCGCTCGCTGGCCGAGGCCGCTCTGCAAAGGGTTGGCCTGGCAGCCAAGATTGGCGCCTATCCGGCACGACTGTCCGGTGGGCAGCAACAGCGCGTCGGTATCGCCCGGGCGCTGGCGGTCAAGCCTCGCCTAATGCTGCTCGACGAGCCGACGTCGGCGCTTGATCCGGAATTGGTAGAAGAGGTACTGCAGGTAATTCGCGGCCTGGCCAGCGACGGCATGACCATGGTCATGGTAACCCACGAGATGAGTTTCGCCGCACAGATATCCAGCCAGGTGGTGTTCATGGAAGCTGGGCAGATCGTCGAAACCGGTGCGCCGGCGACGATGTTCCAGGCACCCGCCACCGACCGCCTGAGGCAGTTCCTCAAACCCTGGTTCAACCGCAGCCTGACGCCACGCCAGGAGATGTGCCAATGAATGCCGAACGGGTGATGGCGGCGGTGCGTGCCGAGCGTCTGCATGGCCTGCTCGATACCCTGGCCGGGTTCGGCGCGTTACAGGCCGGCGGGATGAATCGCCAAGCGCTTTCCGCAGAAGATTTCGAGGCGCGTGCCTGGCTGATCGGCGAGGCGCAGCGTATCGGTTGCCGCGTATGGACGGATGCCTGCGCCAATCTGTTCATCCGCCTCGACGGCCTGGAGGATCTGCCGCCAGTGATGACCGGCAGCCATATCGATACCCAGCCCAGCGGTGGTCATCTGGACGGCTGCTACGGCGTGATGGCCGGTCTGGAGTGCCTGCTGGCGCTGCACGATCAGGGCTTGCGCACGCGCCGCCCCATCGAATTGGTGGTGTGGACGAACGAAGAGGGAAGTCGTTTCAGCCCCGGAGCCATGGGCTCCAGCGCCTTCGTCGAACCGACCCGCATGGCTGCCTATCGAGACAGCCTGGATGCTTCGGGCGTCAGTGTCGGTGAGGCTCTGGACGAGCATGCCCGACGTTTCGCCGGGCTACCGCTGCGCGACAGGATCGCCGCGCATGCTTTCATCGAACTGCATATCGAACAGGGGCCGGTGCTGGAACGCGCGGGTGTGCCGCTTGGCGTGGTATCCGGCATTCAGGGTGTGCGCTGGTACCAGGTCCGCTGCCATGGGGCCTCCGCCCATGCCGGCACCACGCCGATGGACATGCGTCAGGATGCGATGCTGCTGGCTACCGGCTGCCTGCCAGCCATCGACGCCCTGGCCGAGCGCCTGGCGGGCACCGACAAGCGCCTGACCTTCGGACGCTGGCACGTGCTGCCCAACTCGATCAACACAATAGCCGGAGAGGTGACTTTCAGCATCGACTTCCGGCACGCCGACAGTGCCGTGCTGGACGCCTTCGACGCGGCGCTGGCCGATTGCCTGCCCGCGCAGGCCGAACTGCAGATGCTCTTTAGTCATCCGCCAGTGGCGTTCGATGCAGCTGTCGTCGACGTGCTTCAGCAGGCCGCCGACGCCACTGGCGAAGCATCCCTGAGCCTGCGCTCGGGCGCCTTTCACGATGCCATGTACCTGGCGACGCATTGCCCGACCGGCATGCTATTCGTGCCGAGCCGCGACGGCATCAGCCACAACCCCAAGGAATACACCGAACCTTCCCAGCTCGAAGTCGGCGCCCGTGCGCTGGCCTGGAGCCTCGTCCAACTGGCTGAACAAGCCTGACCTGTCCTTGCCCACCTAGGAGCGACCATGAGCCATTCGAACCACGCCCACGATTACCCCGCCTGCTGCCAGCTCGACAACGGCGCCTCGCTGGGCACCAACGCCACCCTCAACGAGCCGCTGTCGGCCGACGGTACGCCGGAACTCGGCAAGACATACACCGTGCCGGCACGCTGCGGCCGTGCCGTGCGCTTGAAGGCGGGTGAGGTCATCAAGATCATCAACACCCACGGCACCCAGGTGTGCGACACCTGGCTGTTCAATGCCAAAGACCTCAGTGAATTTCTCTCCATGGAACATGCCCGCGCGCATATCGACCGAATCATTCCGAAGGCGGGTGACGAGCTGTTCAGCAACCGCCGCCGGTCCATCGGCACGCTGCTCACCGACACCTCGCCAGGCGTGCACGACACCCTGATCGCCGCCTGCGATCTGCATCGCTACACCAACCTCGGTGTTGAGGGTTACCACGATAGCTGCGCCGACAATATGCGCCTGGCCTTGCAGGCCATCGGTTTGCGTGCCCGCGAAGTCCCTCAGCCATTCAACCTGTGGATGAACATTCCGGTCAATTCGGACTACAGCATCGAGTGGCTGCCTCCGGTATCCAAGGCCGGTGACTACGTGGAGATCCAGGCAGCTATAGACTGCGTGGTGGTCATGTCGGCCTGCCCACAGGACATCGTGCCGATCAACGACCTGAATCCGGTGGAAGTGCACTTTGTGGTCAGTGCCGGCTAATCGGCTGGCAGGTTTGAGCCCTCTGGCACGGGCTTGGCTTGACGGCTAGCAGTGGCGGTGAGGTGGGCACGGCTTAAACTTCGCGCCCGCCTTGGACGATACTGCGCCGCTCATGGCTGCTCCCCTTCGTCACTCATTGATTGAGATGCGCATGCGTAAACCCAGTCCTACCCCTTCTTTCAAGGCTCACCACACCGACGGTCTGCCCAGCCTGGGCATGCGCCTGCGCCATGCACGCAAGGTTGCCGGGCTGACCCTCAAGCAGGTGGCCGTCGCCGCCAGCTGCTCGGAGAGTCTGATCTCCAAGCTGGAGAACGATGCTGCGTCACCTTCGCTGGCGATGCTTCACCGCCTGGCAGGGGCCCTGGGTAGCAACGTGTCGACACTTACATCGGAGGAGTGGGTATCCGATGAGCCGGTGCTGCGTGCTGGAGACAGGCCGGTGAAGCGTTTCGTCAAACGCAACAAGGATGGCGAGATCGGTCTGGAGCGCATCACCCATCTGCAGAAGGGCGGCCTGCTGCAGGGCAATATCCATATTGTGGCTCCAGGGGTGGCCAGCGATGGTCTGATTGAGCATCCCGGCGAGGAAATGGGTTACGTACTCACGGGCAGTATCGAGCTTACTATCGGTGAGCACACCTACAGCCTGACGGCGGGCGATGCTTTTCATTTCCCCAGCAACCTACCCCATGGTTACCGAAACGGTGGCGATAGCGAAGCGCGTATTCTCTGGGTCAATACCCCAGTTACGTTCTGATCGTGTGTCCCTCTGCCTGCCAGGAAATGGCGCAACGAGCTGCCAGCCAGGCGCTACTCGCCAAGAGGCCGCGGCAGATGCCCTCTCTAGCGTCCAGTCAGCGCCCTACGAGACAACGGGAACCGTTGCCGTCCAGCCATCTCCGGTCGAGTCAGTTGATGCATTGGAAGCCGCAGCTAACACCGTAGCGAACCTTGACAGTCAAGTGGGACTGCCATCTAAAGCCCGCTTTTGGCCGATTTCCGCCCTTGGTGAGCGGCAGTTTAGAGTTGATTTACACCTGTCAGGCTTGGCCAGTGGACTGGTCACGTCCGATGCAAGCGACTGGTCAAGTCGAATGCAAATGGGTGGTCAATTACGCTCTTTAGCTGATATGGCGATGGAAGTATTGAATGTTTTCACTCAGCGCGCGATCTACAGCCACGCAGCGAGCATCCACCCAATCTTGCTCATTATTCGCTGCAGACCAATCACGTGTTTGGTCTAGTAGCTTTACAGTCCAAGTCATGTTGAAGCCTTTGAATTTTCCTTGCTGAACTACCTTGCGCAATTCGTCAAAGAAATAAAAAACGACTAAACGCCCTACCACGGCATAGCAACCCAAAACAGACAGCGAAGCGTTTTGAGTAATATGGGCAAAGTTATTTTCCACGTCAGCCTTTTTGCTGCATTCGTGGCCATAGACCTCTTTGATATAGTCGAGTGCAGCAGTGAACACCTCCCACTTAGTCGTATCATCTGTGATGACAGAGCCAACCTGACGGCTCAATGCCAACGGATCAAAAGTCTTGGCCGGTGCGGTCCGGTGCGCGGGAGGAGCTAAGGTATAAGTAGCTTGCGGCTGGGCTTCTCTAATACGCAGAACATCATTCGCAGCCTGTCTTGCAGCGCCCTTTGTTTCTGGCCTGAATTCATAGAATAAGTGCAACGTTTGAAACGATAGGCAGAGAGTCAGCCACCGGTAGAATCCAGGCTCTCACACCGAAGGATTCAAGCGCAGATGACTACGCATTACCGGCAGCTGACTCAGGGCCAACGTTACCAGATTGAGGCCGGTCTGAGCGCCGGAAAAAGCCAGGCAAGCATCGCGAAACAGGTTGGCGTACATCCCTCGACGATCAGTCGTGAGGTTCGCCGCAACAGCTCCCAGAAGACCTACAAAGCGGTTGCTGCGACCCATGAAAGTGATGCCCGTCGAGCGCAGGCGCGCAAGCACTGCAAGCCATTAACGTGGTTCAGCCATTATCTGCCGCTCTGGCTAAAACACGGTATGAGCCCGGAGCAGATTGCTCAGCGCCTGAAGCAAGAGCAGCCGGAGCGCGCGGTCAGTCACGAGTGGATTTATCGGTTTATCGCCACCGACAAACACGCAGGTGGCGAGTTATACAAGTATTTGCGGCACCGCAGGAAGCTGTACCGAAAACGCTACGGAAGCCACGACCGGCGCGGACAGTTGCGTAATCGCGTATCGATAACCGAGCGCCCTGCTGAGGTCGAAGCCCGCGAGCGTCTAGGTGATTGGGAGGGTGACACGGTGCATGGCGTAGGCGGCAATCTGGTCACGCTGGTTGATCGTAAAAGCGGCTACCTGAGCGCCTATCCGGTCAAGCGCAGGACGCGCCGGCAGGTAACGCGGGCGATCAATCTGTTGCTCAAGGGGCATGCTGTTCACACGCTGACGCTGGATAACGGGAAGGAGTTTGCCGGGCATGAACGCATTGCGCATCGGAGCCAGTGCCAAGTCTTTTTTGCAGAACCCTATTCATCCTGGCAGCGAGGCACTAATGAAAATACCAACGGCCTGCTCCGGCAGTATTTTCCCAAGGGCGGCGACTTCAGCAAGCTGACCGTCGAGGCGGTCAGTCGCGTGGTAACGAAGATCAATTTACGCCCGCGAAAACGCCTGGGCTGGAAGACGCCGTACGAAGTTTATGCAGGGGCGAGCGTTGCACTTATGTGTTGAATTCAGGTGGCGAAAACCCAGCGCTATGCTCATAAATATCTAGAAAGCGGATCAGAGCCGTGGCGAGGACGACTCTCGACTCCGAGTCAGGGTGATTGCGAATCCACTTGATTAGGCTCCGAATCCACGCATCCTCTGCACGAAGACCAGTTCGCCTCATCAACTCCCTAGCAAACAGAGCTATTTGGCCATTATCGCCCGGATTGAGGCTCGTAGCATCCGCCCATTTTCCTGCTAGCGAAGCCATGCGGTTGCCAGCCATAAACCATCCAATCACTGCTCACACTCCTTTGCAAACTGGTCATCTCAATTGTTCATCAAACTTGTAGCATACATGGCCTTTTCATCAATCTAGGCAGCAACTGAATAGCCCCTATTTCTGTAGGCGCCTGATGTCCGCTGTTGGCTGCTTCTGGCCGAAAGCTACCGCCCAGCAAGCGACCGCTTCGGTCAAGCAGGTGTCCGATTCAGCCTTCCAAAGGAGCTGCACTGATATTGCAACCAGGTAGTCGCTTGGCATTACTACATGCGCTCACTGATCCGCTATAGCGCCTACCTCACCCCCACATCTTCGATCGCACCAGGAACAGCTTCGCAGTTCAAGCACGGTCTCGCGGGAACCAGAACCATGCGCTGAGCGTCTGATCATGGGTCACTTGATAGAGTCTCTGGCAATGGATAGCCGTCCCTCACACCTCAATTCATTACCTGTCCCATTGGGTCCGCATAATCAATGCAATGGCCTCCTGCATGCTCTGCGATTATGGCTAAAGTATTTTAGATGTCTGTACAGCAAGGTTTTCACACGAATCAGGCGTAGCTGGGAAATGCAGAGCTACGATCTGACGCTAAGTGATTGAACCATCGATTATTTCATCTCATAAAGAACGTTCTTTATTTCTCAAGAGCCCTGAAAGTGAAGATATTAGTCACCGGTTGCAACGGTCAGGTAGGACGCAATCTAGTCGAACAAGGCACCGAGTATGGGTGGAGCATTATCGGCATGTCTAAAGCCGAGCTTGATGTTGGCAACGGCCAGTCTGTCTTGGAGAAGATCGAGCTACTGAAGCCAGACCTTATCGTCAATGCCGCCGCGTTTACCGGCGTCGACGCTGCTGAGACGAGTGTGGAAGCTGCCTATCGAGTTAACCGAGACGGTGCAGGAAACTTGGCACGACACGCTGACAGCCACGGTATTCCAATTTTCCATCTTTCCACCGACTACGTTTTCGACGGGAAGCACAGCCGCCCTTATGTGGAGCACGACAAAACAGCCCCCCTCAGCGTCTATGGTGCGAGTAAACGTGATGGAGAGGCTCAGGTGCAGCAGGTGGAGAAGCACCTGATCTTAAGGACCAGCTGGGTCTATGGGGCATATGGAAGCAACTTCCTGAACACGATGCTGCGTCTGACAGGCGAAAAGGAGCTGCGTATCGTCGATGACCAGGTAGGGTGCCCAACCAGTAGCGAGCGTATCGCTTCGGTCCTGCTTGAACTCGCTCAGCGTTATCAATCAGACGGAAAGCTGCCATGGGGGCTCTATCACTTCAGCGGTCAGTCACATTGCTCCTGGTTCGAGTTTGCTCAAGCCATATTCGATCATGTATCCAGAGCAGGAATTATTGGACGCTCTCCGCGATTGACGCCTATCACAACAGAAGAATATCCAACGCCAGCCAAGCGCCCTGCCTGGTCCGTGCTGGACTGTCGCCTTTTTGAGAGCACATTTGGGATATCGCCGACGCCTTGGCGTGCCGATCTTCAGGCGACCCTCCAATCGTTAAAAGCGGATTCTGATCGGCTGCACATCTCATCGGTTCGCTGTTAACGGCAATCGCTATCGAGAGGCACGGGCGCCAAGCATCACCTGCCGTAAGCCGCTGTCGATGTTGAGCAGCGGCTCGTCGACGGCGCCGCCGTCCTTGCGTTACAACCTCCGCGAATACTAGGGCGCGACTCGACTCTTCTTCGTACTTTATACGCGCGGCCTGAGCCGCTCCCTTCGTCGGAATTTGACCGGCGCTGAACGGTCGCCCGAACACGCCAGTAACTCGTTCGCGCTCAAATTTTCCGAGCCTTGAAAAATGCCGGGAACGTTCCCGACCGACGGAAATGGGCTGCAGGCCGCGTCCGCCGGGGCTCTTTTGACCTGCGGCAATAAAACGCTCGGCGGTGCAACAAACGCTGAAACTTTTTTTTACACCGTCACGTCCGAGTCATAGGAGCTCAGGGGTAGCCGGCCAAGGTGGCCGTAACCCGAGCGAGCACCCACTGAGGGACCGAGGATGTCGCAAAGCCGACCAGGATGGATTGTCGGTGGCGTGGCGCTAGGACTTTATGGATGACTCGCCCCGCCTTGCCGGCGGCCTGGGCAGCGATGCACGTACGCTGAGCAGGGATAGGGAAAGATGCTTTTCAATTCGGTGGAATTCATCGCCGGCTTTCTTCCGGTGGTGCTGATTGGATTCTTCGTGCTAACCGGATCCGGCCGACAGCGGCTCGCGGTGATCTGGCTAACCGTCGTCTCATTGGTGTTCTACGGCTGGTGGAACCCGGTTTACGTACCGCTGCTGGTCGGCAGCATGCTGGTCAACTATCTGCTCGGTGGCTACCTGCGCCGGCACCCCTCACGTCTGGTGCTCGGGCTGGCGGTCGCGGCCAACGTGTTGCTGCTGGTCTACTACAAGTACACCGGCTTTCTGCTCGGCACGCTGGACGCAGCGCTGGATCTCGGTTGGCGGGTGGAAGACATCATCCTGCCGCTGGCGATCTCCTTCTTCACCTTCCAACAGATCGCCTACCTGGTCGATGCCCATGACGGCGTGGTGGAAGAACACGACTTCGCCAACTACTGCCTGTTCATCAGCTTCTTTCCGCAGCTGATCGCCGGACCGATCACCCACCACGCTGAAATGCTTGCGCAGTTCAACGACCGCGACAGCTTCCGCGCGCGCATCGACAACCTGTCGCTGGGCGCCACGGTGTTTCTGCTCGGCCTGTTCAAGAAGGTGGTGATCGCCGACACCCTCGCGCTGAAAGCCACCCCGGTCTTCAGCCTGGCCGCCGACGGCACCATCCCGGCCTTCTACGACGCCTGGACCGGCGCGCTGACCTACACACTGCAGATCTACTTCGACTTCTCCGGCTACAGCGACATGGCCATCGGGCTGGCGCTGCTGTTCGGCATCAGCCTGCCGGCGAACTTCAACAGCCCGTTCAAGGCGCGCAACGTCATCGACTACTGGTCGCGCTGGCACATGACGCTGACGCGTTTCCTCACCGCCTACATCTACAACCCCATCGTGCTGCGCGTGACCCGCGCGCGCATGGCGGCCGGCAAGCCTCAGCCGCGGCGGGGCAAGATGACCGCCGGCACTTTCTTTGCGCTGGTCGCCTACCCCACCGTCTTCACCATGTTCATTTCCGGCATCTGGCACGGCGCCGGCTGGCACTTCGTCGCCTTCGGCCTGCTGCACGGCTTCTATCTGGTGGTCGCCCACGGCTGGCGTGCCTGGAAGGCGCGTCAGGGCTGGAAGCTGGACAGCGACATCTGGTGGCACAAGGCCGCGGCCGTCGCGCTGACCTTTGGCTGCGTGGTGGTGGCGATGGTGTTCTTCCGCGCCAGCGACGTGCCGACCGCCATGGCGATCCTTGCCGGCATGCTCGGCCTGAGCCCGACCAGCACGGCGATGGATCGCTCCGACTTCGTCTATATCGCCGCGTTGCTGGTCTTCGTCTGGGGCATGCCCAACGTGCAGCAGTGGATGGGCCATTTCCGCACCGCGCTCAACTTCCAGCCCCAGCCGCACTGGACCGAACGGCTGCTGCCGGTCAGCGCCTGGCGGCCGACGGCGATCCACGGCATGGCCGTAGGCGTCCTCGGTTTCTTCGCCCTGGCGATCGCCTTCTCCATGGCACCGACGGAGTTCCTCTACTTCCAGTTCTGACCACGACAAGGAGTCCCAGGTATGCAACAGCTCTCCTGGCTGCCGACACACCCGGATCTGTCCGGCGCCATCGGCCAAGCCAAACGCATCGAAGATCCGCTGCAGCGGCTGCATGAAGCCGTCAAGCTGGCCGCTCATCAACGGGATTTCACCCTCACCGCGCGACTGGACAAGCTGGCTGCCGCCGGCATCGAGCAGCACGCCGCGGCGGCACGCCTGACGCCACTGCGGGTGGCATTGCTGTCCTCGCATACGGTCGATCACCTGCTGCCGGCCATCCGCGTGGCCGGTCTGCAGCGGCGGCTGGCGCTGTCGTTGCACGTTGCGCCCTACGGCATGTATCGCCAGGCGCTGCTGGCCGATGACCCGGCGCTGAACGCCTTCGCCCCGCAACTGGTGGTGCTGGCGCTGGACGCCCATGACGCGCCGCTGCAACTGCCCCTGCAGGCAAGCCAGGCGGAGGTGGATGCCGCCGTGGCGGAGCGCGTCGATGAGCTGCGCCTGCTCTGGCGCCGGGCCCGCGAGCGATATGCCGCGCAGGTGGTGCAGCAAACCCTGGTGCCAGTGGCGCCGCCATTGTTCGGCTCTTACGAAGCACTGGTGCCGGCTTCGCCGCGGGCAGTCATCGAACGGTTGAATGCCGCCATCCGAGCCGCTGCCCGCGAGGATGGCGTGCTGCTGCTCGATCTGGCCTGGCACGCAGCCGCTTATGGCGACGGCCTGGGCGAGCCGGTGCGCTGGCATCAGGCCAAGCAGCTGGTCAGCCCGACCCTGGCACCGCTTTATGGCGAGCAGCTGGCACGGATCGCAGCGGCCACTGCCGGGCTGTCGCGCAAATGCCTGGTACTCGATCTGGACAACACCCTCTGGGGCGGTGTGATCGGTGATGACGGCATCGACGGTATCCAGCTCGGCCTGGGCAGCCCCAGTGGCGAGTCGTTTCTCGCCTTCCAGCGTTATGCCGCGCAACTGGCGCGCCGCGGGGTAATTCTTGCGGTGTGCAGCAAGAACGACCTGCACGTTGCCGAAGCAGCCTTTGAACATACCGAGATGGCCCTCAAGCGCAGCGATATCGCAGCATTCGTAGCCAACTGGGAAGACAAGGCCGGCAACCTGCGGCGCATCGCGAGCATGCTCGATATCGGTCTGGATAGCCTGGTGTTCGTCGACGACAACCCCGCCGAGCGCGACATCGTGCGCCGCGAGCTGCCGGAAGTCGCCGTACCGGAACTGCCCGACGATGTCGCCGATTACCCCGCACGCATCGCCGCCGCGGGTTATTTCGAGGCCGTGTCCTTTACCTCCGATGACGCCGAGCGCGGCCGCAGCTATGCGCTGAATGCCGAACGCAAGGCCGCGCTGAATCAGGCCACGGACATGGAAGGCTACCTGCGCGGGCTGCAGATGGTGCTGCGCGTCAGCCACATCGGCGCCACCGAACTGGCCCGAGCCACCCAGCTGATCAACAAGACCAATCAGTTCAACCTCACCACCCGCCGCTATACCGAAGCCGAAGTCGAGCGCATGGCCAGCGATCCGCAAACTATCGCGTTGGCCCTGCGGCTGGAAGACAAGTTCGGCGATAACGGCCTGATCAGCGTGGTGCTGGCGCGACCGGATACAGCCATCGAGGCTGACGAACTGCTGATCGACAGCTGGCTGATGAGCTGCCGCGTGCTGGGGCGTGAAGTCGAGATGGCCGTGCTGGAGGTGCTGGCCGATGCGGCAGCAACTGCCGGCTGGGGTGCACTGGTCGGCGAATACCGCCCCACCGAACGCAACGGCATGGTTGCCGAACACTATCCGCGGCTGGGCTTCGAGCAGCGCCCCGCCCCTGCCGACGCCATCGCCGATGCAAGTTTCTGGCGCTACGAGCTGGCCTCGCGCGCTTCCATCAACCATCACATCCAGGTGCAAGCATGAACGAAAAGGAAATTCTCCAGGCGCTGACCCAGGTCTTCCATGACGTGTTCGACGATGACGATATCGTCCTCACGTCCGAAACCACCGCCGACGACATCGATGGCTGGGACAGCCAGACCCATGTGCTGCTGATCGTGGCCGCCGAGCAACGCTTCGGCATCAAGTTCCGCACCGCCGAACTGGAATCGCTGAAGAACGTTGGCCACTTCGCGCAACTGATCCAGACCAAACTCGGAGGGCGATGAGTCATGGCCAGATCCGTCGATACATGCCCGGACGGCGTTGCCGCCCGGGCCGAAGCAGACCAGCGGCGGATACGTGCCGGCTACCTGCTGGGCATGTTCGCCGGGCTGTTCGGGATGCTCGGCGGCTTTGCCGCCCTGCTCGCCTGGCTCAATCACACCGACAACCTGCCGCCACCGGCCTTCTCCAACAGCCTGTGTGTGGACGAAAAGCTACACTTTCTGCGGCACAACCCCATCGCCGATCCGAACCTGCTGATCGTTGGTTCCTCGGTCGCCTGGCGCCATGTCGATGGCGACGTGCTGATCGAACAGACGCCCGGCTTGCGTCCGCTCAACGGTGCGTTCTGCGGCCTGCACGCCAACCAGTCGACCTATGTCGCCAACTGGCTGCTGGATCGTGAACCGAGCGTCCGCCAAGTGGTGATGATCGTCGATCCGCTGGACTTCGCCGGCTGCTGGAAAGTGCCGGATGCGGTGTTCGACCGCGAGGATGCCGATCACTACGTTTATCAGCGGGCCTCACGCTGGGGTTACTACATGCGCTACTTCTCGCCGCGTTCGCTGTTGCGCAATGCGCAGACGGTCAAGGCGCAGCGGGCCAACGAGATCGAATGGGACCCGCTGGTGTTCACCCGCCATGGCGACGGGCCGCTGGAGCCGCAGGGTGATCGCGGCCTGTTCTACGACAAACCGGACGCGCTGGATGACAGCTGCTTTGTCGCCCTGGGCGAACTGTCGAAACGCCTGAAGAACGAGCAACGCCAGCTGCTGGTGGTTTCCACGCCCCTGCACCCGCAGTGGAAAGCCAAGATCGATGCCGACGGCAGCTTCCTCACCCGTTTCGACGAGAAGCTGACGGCTGCCATCGCAGGCAATGGCGGCGCGCAATACTGGAACGCCGATCGCGAATGGGTCGCTCCACCAGCGGCCTTCGTAGATGCCATCCACCTGCGCTGGTCAGCCGTGCAGGGCTTTTCCGTGGCGCTGGCCGAGCAACTGCGAGCGTGGGATCAGGCCAGACTCCAGAATTCCGTGCTCGCCGGCAACGATGCCTACGGCGAGCCATGATTCTCGGTAATGCTGGATAAGCGAGACCCTATACATGAGGTTCGGCCTTGCCCACCGAGTCGCATCACCATGCGCTCTATGGTATGGTCTGCTGCCTTATTCAGCTCTGACTGTTGAAAATCACTGACAGAATGAACGTTTTGACAATCTCTATCTGGCTGCCTACGCCGCCATAGCGCAACGCCCCCTCCCTTGAATCAGCCTACTGATAGCTGATTCGTCTTGCTGCGCCTGCAGCAATCCGACCATTCGAAAGAATTGTCACTCGATACCTACAACTCGACTCGACACACTCGGCACGCCACTGCGGCACGGTGCCGTTGCGTCCATTGCCTTGGATTTACTGATGCTGCAAACAATCAAGCAAAACTGGCTGACCAATATACGTGGCGACATTCTCGCCGGCCTCGTCGTGGCACTGGCTCTGATCCCGGAGGCCATCGCCTTTTCGATCATCGCCGGAGTTGATCCTAAGGTTGGCCTCTACGCCTCTTTCTGCATCGCTGTGGTTATCGCTTTCGTAGGGGGGCGCCCGGGTATGATTTCGGCCGCCACAGGCGCTATGGCCCTGCTGATGGTCACACTGGTGAAGAACCACGGCCTCGAATATCTCCTTGCTGCCACCTTGCTGTGTGGCGTGCTGCAGATCTTTGCTGGCTACCTGAAACTCGGCTCGCTGATGCGATTCGTCTCACGCTCAGTGGTTACAGGCTTCGTCAATGCTCTGGCAATCCTGATCTTCATGGCGCAGCTGCCCGAACTGACGAACGTCACCTGGCACGTCTATGCAATGACAGCCGCAGGCCTAGGGATCATCTATCTCTTTCCGTATCTCCCGAAGATTGGAAAGCTCATCCCATCGCCCCTGGTATGCATCATCGTGCTGACGGCTGTTGCCATTGCAGTTGGATTGGATATTCGGACTGTAGGTGATATGGGGCAATTGCCCGATACGCTGCCAGTCTTTCTCTGGCCAGACGTGCCGCTGACGTTCGAGACGCTGGTAATCATCTTCCCGTACTCGGCAGCCCTGGCCGTCGTTGGACTACTAGAGTCGATGATGACCGCGACCATTGTGGACGACTTGACCGACACACCCAGCAATAAGAACCGTGAGTGCAAGGGTCAAGGTGTGGCTAACATCGCGTCCGGTCTGATCGGCGGTATGGCTGGTTGCGCGATGATTGGTCAGTCCATCATCAATGTTAAGTCCGGTGGACGTACTCGCCTTTCCTCCTTGGCTGCGGGCGTTTTCCTTTTGCTGATGGTGGTCTTCCTCGGTGATTGGCTGAAGCAAATTCCAATGGCCGCGCTCGTGGCAGTGATGATCATGGTCTCGATCGGTACCTTCAGCTGGGACTCGTTACGCAATCTGAAGAAACACCCATTGTCGACCAACATTGTCATGGTCGTAACCGTGGTGGTCGTGGTCGCAACCCACAACCTGGCCTACGGCGTACTCGCCGGCGTATTGCTAGCCGCGATGTTCTTCGCCAACAAGGTTGGCCATTACATGGATATCGCTTCGTCTTTGGACGAGGCAGGTGAACATCGAAGCTATACCGTCATCGGGCAGGTGTTCTTCAGCTCCGCTGACAAGTTCATCGCTGCATTCGATTTCAAGGAAGCAGTAGACAAGGTAACCATTGATCTGAGCCGTGCTCACTTCTGGGATATCACCGCAGTTGCCGCGCTGGACAAGGTAGTCATCAAGTTCCGCCGTGAGGGGACCGAGGTTGAGGTGCTGGGACTCAACGAAGCGAGCGCCACTATCGTTGACCGCTTTGGCGTGCACGATAAGCCGGACGCCATTGATCAACTAATGGGCCACTAAAAGGAGAACAACAATGACCAATGTAATCGCCTGCATCGACGGTTCCGCTTCGGCTCCAGCGGTTTGCGACTATGCAGCCTGGGCCAGTCGGAGTTTGCAAGCTCCGCTGACCTTTCTGCACGTATTAGATCAACAACAATATCCGGTTGCAGCGAACCTGAGCGGCAATATCGGACTCGGCAGCCGCGAGCATCTCCTCGATGAACTTGCCTCTCTGGATGAACAGCGCAGCAAATTGGCGCTTGAACAAGGGCGAATCATGCTAGCGAACGCCAAAGAGCGCGCGATTGGAAACGGTGTTACCTCACCGGAATCCAAGCAGCGCCACGGCGAGTTGTTGGAAAGCCTCCAGGCATTGGAAGACGAGATACGGTTGCTGGTCATCGGCCGCCAGGGCGAATCCAGCGGTAGTCTGAGTCAGCACGTCGGAAGCCAGCTGGAAAGCGTGATTCGAATCATGCATCGGCCAGTTCTCGTTACTCCGACAGCATTCAAGGAGCCCAAAAGCGCGTTGGTGGCCTTCGATGGCAGCGCTACCACGCGAAAAGGCGTGGAGATGCTGGCGTCCAGCCCTCTGCTCAGGGGGCTGCCAGTCCACATTGTTATGGTCGGATCGGAAAACGAAGAATCGGTATCGCAGCTTGGCTGGGCACAAAAAGCCCTGCTCGACTCAGGGTTCACCGTTCATACCGCGATCCGTAGCGGTGAAGTTGAGCCCACCCTGCATGCCTATCAGAACGAGCATGCCATCGACCTACTTGTGATGGGCGCCTACGGTCATTCCCGTATTCGCCAGTTCCTGGTCGGTAGCACCACAACAAGTATGTTGCGTTCCACCACAAGTCCGCTGCTCCTGCTGCGCTGATTGGTTATGGATAAACCGCTGGATCTCGCCTATTTCAAAGCGCTGCTGGATCGAAAGGCGGCCGAGCTGGAGCGCCTGTTGGAAGGTGCCGAAGCACGGTCGCAATCGGTGGAGCTTGATCAGAGCAAAGTAGGTCGTATTTCGAGAATGGATGCACTCCAACAGCAAGCGATGAACGATGCCATCCGCAGCCGCACGAAGCAGGAACGGGTGCGGCTGCAACTGGCGCTAAAACGCTGGCATGAGGGTGAGTATGGCTGGTGCGCTCAGTGCGGTGAGCCTATTGCTCCGGGCCGCCTGGAGTTCGACCCGGCTGCATCCCTATGTATTAGTTGTGCCAGTCTCGGTGAGTCAGGTTGAAATCTCCGATTCGTCACTCCCATTAATTGAGAATTTGAATGTCGATAGGCAAGAAAAAAGGATCCACTAAAACGCGAAGAACCCACGTCTGGCTGTGGGTGGTGCTGTTCCTAGTAATTTTCGCCATATTTCAAATCCGTACCAAGCATCTTGATGACCGGTTGTATTTTTGGGTAAAGACCTACTGGCACACCGACGACTGGAATGAGAGCTCAGTATGGCTGCCGGCTTATCAGGTCGAGCTGGATGCTAAGCCGGTTCCTGGTGTAGAGAACAACCTTTCCGGACTGACCTTCGACCCTGACCAGAATCTGTTGTGGGCAGTTACCAACGGACCTAATGAACTGCTGGCTCTAAGTCGCGAAGGCGATTTGCTGAGACGCTACAGCCTGGACGGGTTCCATGATGTAGAGGCGGTGTCCTACGTTGGTAACGGCCAGCTGGCAATCGCTGAGGAGCGTCGTCAGAGTCTGGTCATCGTGGATGTGCCCTTGGAAGATAATGGCGAGCTTTCTTCAAATCGCTCGATAAGCCGCGAGAAGTATCCAGCTCTCACCTTGGCGCTGGGCAACCAGGACAACAAAAGTCTTGAGGGGCTTGCGTACGATCTGAAACGAGACCGTTTATTTCTCACGCGGGAGCGTGACCCCCGCCAGCTGCTGGAGGTGAGCGGACTACGTGCAAGTCTTGAAGGCGGCCTTTCCCTTCATGTGCGCGACATGTCGGACTTGGTAAATAGCAAGATTTTCGCGACTGACTTATCTTCGGTCGTGTTCGATCAACGAAGCGGTCATCTACTCCTACTCAGCGACGAGTCGAAGCTGCTGATTGAAATGACGGATGTGGGGAAAGTCGTGAGTTTTCGCTCCTTGGCCACCGGTTTTGCTGGGTTGCAGAAAGGTATTCCCCAGGCAGAGGGTGTAACGACCGACACGGACGGCTATTTATACATCGTCAGCGAACCAAATCTGTTTTACCGATTCACACGGGCGCAAGATTGACTTATAGGAGTAACTCCTCATCGCTGGGCGTTTCTCAACGCTCTTACAAGCTGACAGATTCTATGATTTACAATGGAAGGCAAATCTACCGTTTGGTGGGATTTGATCTGACCTTCGCTTTGGCCGATATCATCCATTGCAAAAACTCGTATCAGCCACTCGCCTAGTTGCACCGCACCACCCACAACTGATCCAGCTTGGTCGTGAAACTTTGGCTCATCATCTCCCGTCGCGTGCCCCAGTCCGGCGCGGTGGTTACGCGGCCGGGCCGGAGGGTGTTGCGGCCCCACTTGGCGTTGATTGCATCGAGCACGCCCATAACCCGCTCCGACGCAGCGGACTGGGTTTGAGCGAATAGATCGTCGGTGTACTCGCCACGCTGGCACAGATCCATTAGCAGGACCTCGGCCTTGCTGAACGAAAAGCCCTCGCGATAGATGTGCTCCAAACCGGCGATCGCCGCCCGGGTGATGTATCGGGTGTCGTCGGTGGGATACGGCAGCTCACACACCACGCCTTTTGCGAACTTGGGCTCGTCGGGATTGAACATGCCGGTACGGATGCTGATTCGGACACGCTTGCACAGTGACTGCTGTGCCCTCAGCTTCTCGCTGGCCCGGGCGGCGTACGCCGCCACTGCCTCCTTGATCGGCTCCAGCTCGCGCAAGCGCTTGCCGAACATCCGCGAGCAGCAGATTTCCTGTTTGGGTGACGCGACCCCGGACTGATTCTCCAGCTTGCCTTTGACCTGGAGCAGCTTCGAACCCATTAAGGCTGGCCTGTATCGCTCCGCAAGGTCTCGCCACACCACTACGTGGACCATGCCGAACTCTTATGTCTGGGAGAATTTCCAGGTGGCAGCCAATGGAAATGGTGGATTACCCAGCCGCCAGGCGCTGCCCGCTTTTTGGCGTAGATTCGACTTATCACTAGCGTCCGCTATTGGCCCAGACCGTGTAAAAACGCAGCAAACGATGACCATCAACTTCCGGGGATTTTCTCAGCGTCTAGGAGGCCGTCGGAGGCCCAATCAGGCGCAATCGATAATTCTGGTTGCTATGGCACTTTCGGCTTCAGTACGCCTGCTGGAGGGCGGTACGAGTCGTAGAACAGGCCTCAGGCCTTCATCGCTGCCATCAGGGCACCGCTGCCCAGCACGTTCAACACGCGTTTGAGATTGTAGGCGAGCACATGCAGGCTCATCTCGGTACTCACTCGGTCGAGAGTCTTGGTGAGGAAGTGGGTGGCGCCCATCCAGCTCTTCAGCGTGCCGAACGGGTGCTCGACCGTCTGACGGCGGATTCGCATCATTTCAGGCGCTTGATCCAGGCGACTCTGCATCGCTTCGAGCACTGCCTCATGCTCCCATCGGCTCACTCGGCGCTCTGAGCTAGGCGTACAGTGCTCTTTCAACGCACAACCCTGGCAATGCGAACTCCAGTAGCGGTGCAGTTTCAGCCCTTTTTCGACGCTTGAGAACCGCCAGATCAGGCTTTGCCCAGCCGGGCATCGATACTCGTTCTTGGCTGCGTCATAGATGAAATCACCTTTGCCGAAGCGACCAGCCGCTGTCGCTCCCGAGGTCAGCGTCTTGGGCACGAAAACGGTGATTCCAGCCTCATGGCACGCCAGGATTTCTTCGCCTTTGAAATACCCTCTGTCTGCGACCGCCGAGAGTTCCTCGACACCCATGGCCTCTCGCGCTTGCTTGGCCATGGAGCTCAGTTGGTCTCGATCGACCCCGTCGTTCGTGACCTCGTGGGTCACGATCAGGTGGTGCTTCGCGTCGACCGCCGCCTGCACGTTGTAGCCGACTATTCCGCTGCCCCGGGTCTTCATTGAGCGGGCATCGGGATCGGTCAGGGAGATCTGTTTATCCGGTGTTTCGTTGAGCTGTACCTCGACTTCCTTGAGCTCCCGCAGCTTAGTTTTCAAGGTCGCAATCTTGTCGTGGAGGCGTTCGGCTTTGACCTGCGCCACGGCCGGTTCCTGGCGATCAGCGGTATCCAGTGCGGTCAGGTAACGGTTGATGCTGGACTCGATCTCCTCCATTCGCCGCTGAAGCTTGGCGCTGGTGAAATTGCGGTCACGGTTGTTGACCGCCTTGAACTTGCTGCCATCAATGGCTACCAGCGCTTCAGAGAACAGGCCAAGTTGCTGGCACAGCACCACGAACTGCCGACAGACGCCGCGGATTGCCTTGCCGTTATCCTTGCGGAAGTTGGCGATGGTCTTGAAGTCCGGCATCAAACGTCCGGTCAGCCACATCAACTCAACGTTGCGCTGACTCTCGCGTTCGAGACGTCGACTGGACTGGATACGGTTGAGGTAACCGTAGATGTAGATCTTCAGCAGGTCAGCAGGATGGTAGGCGGGTCTGCCGGTTTCCGCCGGGACGACACCCTCGAAACCCAGTAGGCCAAGGTCGAGTTCATCGACGAAAACATCGACCACCCGCACCGGGTTGGTGTCCGCCACGTAGTCATCCAAGCTCTCGGGAAGCAGTGTGCTTTGCCCTCGGTGCTCTCCCTGGATAAAGCGCTTCATTGGCGTCCCCCGCTGATTTTGAATCCATCAAATCACAGCAAGGACGATGCCAACGTTTTTACACGGTCTGGGCCGACACGAGTCTGTGGCTTGAGTTAGCTCCTTACGTGAAACTACTCAGGGAATAGACTCAATTTATGGTCGTACCCCTCCTTGCAACCGGCCAGGACTGCCAGGCTCTCGAAAGGAACTCGACCATGCCTATTTTCGCTACCTCATTGTCTCCCACGCTTCGGTCCTAGTGGCCGCTTATGTGGCTCTGTGGTACGTCACGCCAGCCCCGCTTGAACAATTCCATGTTGTAACAGTGCCCACACTGACTTTTCAGGAGCACCAGGGCTATCTGCTGCTATGGGGGAGTTGGCAGGCCGTGGCCGGGTATGAGCAGCCCGGCAAAAATGCCATCGAGATACGCTGCAGCCAAGCAAGAACAGCATGTATTACTTCCTGAAATGCACCAGCGGTCTATCCAGCATCGCTTGAGATACGCCATGCATATCCGCATTGGCCTGCCATGTGAGGAAGCGTGCAAGAAGTTGCTTATTAACTGCCTTGAGCTGCTGATTGGCTTCAGTCAGCTTTTCGATACGCTCATTGGCTTGGTGGATATCTTTAACCCAGCCTGGCTTCTCAGTTGGCGCTTTGAGCGCAGCCTTGCGAACCTTCATTGCCATGTCTACAGCTGGCAGCTTCATCAAGGACTGGCGAGCACGACTGATGCTTAGCTTGGTTTTGCAGGCCTCGACTAAAAGAGGCCAGGTCAGCTTGGGTTCACACCACTCTTCAATTAGCTTGATGATGCGTGCTTCGTCTTTCTTCGTTAAATGTCCCATCGCTATACCTCAATTTTGTCTAGCATAGCCGATAGCTCATCTAAGGAGGGCAGCGCTGCGTGTCTCGGCGCTTCAGTTGTTTTTGCATCGATAAGTCCCGCCATTGCAGCAGCATTCTTGGTCAGGTTCCAGCCATTATCAAGGTTCCACACAATGTCGCCGTTCTTGAGCTCCGGGCTCTCTAAGAGCTTGATTAATGCATCGCATTTGACTAGATCCCCCCCTACTTTTTTTCGCCACTCAGAGGCACCAAAGACATTACCGGCTTCGGCAGCCACAGCTTTCTCATAGCGCTGTTTCAGGTAAGCTCTCTCTTCCTTGAGATTGGCTAGCTTTACATCATCACCTTTGACACAGCCCAGGTTTCCACAAGTCAGGCATGCGCCCATTTTGGGGCACGGCTCACTCTCAAACTGATGAATACAAATACCGAGATGGGTTTTATGGATAACTCGATCTTGGTCTCCCTCGCTAAGATCGATCAAATCACTGAGTGTTAGAGGTTTATTGGTTCTAATATTTTCCAAGCACTTCGCAGCATTACTGTGTTTGGTTTTAGGGTGTGCAGCTGCAACCGCTTGAGTTCGTTCTTCAATAGTTACATGGTTATAGGTCGAGCCCTTAGTTGTGCGTCCTGAAAACGCATCAATCAGCAGTTGTGAAAGGCCCGCCCTATGCATTTCCGTATTAAGTTCGTGGCGAAAGGCGTGTGTGTTCACCTTAAGGTCGCCGTACCCATGTCTCTGGAAAATACTTTGCGACTGCGAAGCTCCCCCTAGTTGTGCTGTCATTCGCGTGTTGTTGGCAGCGATCTCCACTCCAAAGTCGCGCTGCATTGCGACGGCACTTTTTGTCTCATCTGGCAAGCTGCCTGTTCGCACCGTAAACAACGCGTCACGATACTTCACGCGCTTTTTACCGTCTTCCGCGGGCGTGGTGTACGGAAAGTCTTTAGGTAGGTACTTCTCGCGGACAAGGATATTGAGTTTGCGTAACGTAATGTCTGCTTTATCATTAAACTGATAGTGATTGAGCTTACCGTTCACATAGATTCGCTTTCCGTTGCCGGTATCCCACCCTTGTCGTATCTCATCCAGTACCGCCTGAGCTTCGGGACTTAATGCTGTGCGTTTTGCCAAGGAATCAAGCCATTTAGTTTCAAAAATTTGCCGCGCTGGATGTGGCTTATTAAACTTACTCTTAAGCGCCGCACAGGCCTCATCATAAGAGAGCGGATCATCTTGGCCTTTGAGAGGCACACCCTCATGCGGCGGAAATTCGTCGGGGTGATCTTCGAGCCATGCTGCATACGTGCGGGCCTCATCAGTGATCGGTGTCAGAAGCTTAATGGCACGCTCCACTGAAGACTCCATACCTGCAATAACGGGCTTAGTCGTTGCTCCAAAACCCTTCTCAGCGTACCAGCGCAGGAACATGCGATGACCGCCATCAGCATCGTTTTTGAATAACACGCAATCGCGCTCAACATCGGCTAATTCACCGATGCGACTAGGTTGGCTGAGCAAAAGGGCACATGCTGAGACGGTTATAATGTCTAGCGGACTGGTCAAATCGTTATTAAAAAGCTCACCCAGGGCTTGAATTGACTCGCGGCTCGGTAGTTTTTTCTCACGACTTCTCTGCTGCTCCTTAAGCGTGCCTGAGCTCTTATATTGCAGCGGCGAAGTCCATCGAAAGGGATGCGCGAGTAATCCTTTATCTCTCATCAGCACGATTATTTTTTCGAGATGCTTGCTCCTAATGTATGCACTATTTCCATCAGGAAATTCAGCTTTGAGTTTTTCACAAGCTCTGTTGCAGATAGCGGCCGATACCCTCGTAATGTCGCTTGAACCAGTCACTTCGACCAACGCAACCTCAAGAATTCTTGCGCCGGAGAGCATGTCCTTAGCCGATTTCTTTCCTCGAAATACCCTGTAATATACAACTAGCGCTTTGGCGAAATCCATGAACGCCGGCTGCATATATTTTTTGTCTTTTGGATTCGAATTTCTCGGTGATCCATGTGCGGTGAAGGCGCAAGATTTAATTCCCGAATTATGCCATGAGTCCATATCCCAACGAATTCCCGGATGAACTCGTTGGTTAAGAGTTCCCTTGGGCAAAGTGGCTTTTGCCCAAGCGAGAAAGGCATCCAACTGCGCGGCGGCTTTAAGGTGGCTAAGGGGTTTAAAATCGATGATATTGCTCATACGTCTACTACACTTGCCTTGCCTGATTCGCGTAGCGCGTTACAATCAAGAATTACCTTGCGACATGCCAGAATGGCGCGATCCCATAGAACTCCCGTAGTTTTATCGTTGGTGATGGTTTGTGCGCGTCGGCGCTCCAGTCGCGCAAGTGCGGCGCTGTGATCTGCGTCAAAGAGTGGCTGAAATTTAATGCATCCGTAACATGTAAATGGGGCATCCAGGTGGCAGGCTTTATCGGCACCGCAGACGGCAAGGTCTTCAATCATTCGGTCTTCACGATCCCCATTTTTTGCAGCAGCACGATCCGTCACGATGGTGCCCGTAAAAGCTCCAACGACCATCGCGAGATGATCACTCATCTTCTCGTCAATCAGCTTCATTAACTCAGCAGATACTGCTCGGTATTTACGTACGGTGCGTGTACCGGAGTGCATCAGTGCGCTGGCGATTGACCACTCATCCAGTCCCGCGTTCGAGAGATCGGTACCGAGCGTATGTCTGAATCGATGGCCTTTAGAAATTTTGAGAGGCTGATGTGTCCGCGGAGAGATGGGAAATCCAGGCATGCTCTCCAATTGCAATAACCAAGCTCTTATAACTCCGCCGGAAATATGAAACTGAGTCTGGGGGGCATGCTCCAAAGATTTTTGATCAGGGAGGTCAATTATTACGGGAACTGTTTTGTTATCCCTTAATTTATGATCTAGCTTACGGCGAAAGAGTGGTACATGCTTGATCGCTTTATTCCAATCGGCTCGGCCAGGATATTCCTGCTCAAGTTGAGCTTGAACAATCGCCTTGTAGGCCTGTACCGTGTCGTAAAGATCTTCATCTAAGTTGAAGGTCTCGGACGCTGTTCGCCATCCCGCATCATTGTCTTTTTGCTTCGCCCAAAATATTCGTATAAGGTAGCCCCGCTCGGTTTTGATAAAATCATCAAAAACCATCATGCGTAGTTGTGAGCCACGCTGCCCATAGATCATCGCTAGACGTAAATAGAGGTAGCGCTCAGGGTCTAAATTGCCGTGACAGAACTGTTCATGCGCCCACTGATGCAGGGCGTCTTGCTCAGTCTGAATGAAAGGCCCCTGCTCAGGATCCAAGCGCAAGATGACATCATTTTGGGATCGCTTCTTCTTGCGTAGTGCGTTGTAAGCTTCAATCAGGGCTTGCGAAGGTCGCTGTTCGAGCGATTCGCATGTTTGCCAAAATCCCATGAAGCCGATCAGTGCGGAAAGCTCCCCCATATTAAAACGCTCGCGCAAATCAATCAGGTGATCCTCATTGAGGGGATTTAGTCCCACCTGCGCAGCACGCGAAAGAATTGAAGCAACTAGCCCATTAGTTCCCTGTGAAACCTCTGCCATGCGATAAGCCAAGGCGGCGTGTAGCCAGCGTTGCCAATCGAATGAAACGCAGGCGATTGCGGCTTGCCAGTTGATCGAGCTACGGGATGACCTATCAGGCCACCACATCGGTTCAGAGGGAGTGAAGTACGCGCCACATTTGGCAAGGCGAGGTGTATTCAGCCACGCATCAAGAGAGTCCTGTGAGGGGGCCTTAAGTGCTGAAACTTCGAGACTCATTCTGCGTGTCTCTTGCCAGACTTGGTCTCGACACTTTCTCTGATAGCTTTGAATTTATCAGAGCGCTTTTTCATCGCATTATTTGCTTCTTCTTTCCAGAATTTCGCCCCATAGAGGCTTGGCATATTAGATTCAGAACTCCATCCAAAAGCATAGGTAAGAACTTTTTGAACCTTTGTCGTGCGATCCTCTGGGGTAAGTGTTTCCAACTCCTCTCGCATGCTTTCAAGTAATGTGTGGACTGCATCATGACGCAATATATGGGGGTGAATATGTATCAGTTCAGGTACTACTTTACCAACCCGAGGCAGGATGCCATCAAGGGCTTTGATACTCAGTGGCCTACCTTCATTGCGTCGATGAGATACCAGTAGAAAGGGGTGTTTTTTTGCCGCAGACGGCCCCCTTTTAGAGATGCGGTAGGTGTCCACATATTTCTTCAGTGCGAAGATAAGATCGTCACCCATTTCCAGTATGCGCTCGTGGGTTTTGAATTGCGGAGCCAAAGTGCGCGGGTCGACTTCCTCGCTCTCAAGATTGACAACTGAGAGCTGTCTGCTGTGCCACCGAATATCTCCGAGCTTAATCAAAAGCATTTCGGAACGGCGTAGCCCCATATCCAGCCCCAAGAGCAAAATAATATAATTGCGCAGCTTCAACGCTTCATTTGCAAAGGGGTTCTTAGTGCTCTCAGGATGCATGATCTCTAACAAGAGATCTCGCTCCTGATTGGTCAGCCCCTTCATGTCGCTGTTTCTGACCTTTTTCCAGGCAGGCTTGGCTGCCTTTATCTTGCGATTGAAACGCCGCTCGACGTCATCGGCGGCGGCATCTCGCGTCGTCTCGTCACCCAGCTTTTCGTACAGAAATTTGAGATAGTCGCGTACGGCTTCAAGACGCTGCTGCGCATGGACTCTACCCACTGTTTTGTAGGCCGTTGGAGTCAGATGTACACCTCTGTATTTTTTGTCCAGGGTTGATTTGTGTAATGCCGCGTCAGCGACAAAGCGTGAAATCTCACTATCAGTTAAGTAGCGAGATTTCGGCCGCTCCTCCAGGCGAGCGATCAGGTCAATTGACTCATACTCCAGAAAGTCCTCGACCACTCCGATGTGCTCTAAATACTTGTGCTGTGTGTTCAATGCCCGACCTGACTGCTCCAAGGTCATATAAAGGTTCGGGTAGTAAACAGGCATGTGCTCTTGCACCAACACCTTTCCTCTAGCACCATCAACCCTTATCTCTACGATTTGATGACCCACGGCTTGCCTCCAAAACGTAACGTTTTCAAGTATAGTAACGAATCAAAGCAGCCTCAATCATAAGCGTGACTTTTTTGATTTTTTGCAACGCATGCTAAAAATACTCGAAAGCCGCGCAG
Source organism: Pseudomonas sp. NUPR-002 (assembly GCF_056322725.1). Classification (NCBI taxonomy): domain Bacteria; kingdom Pseudomonadati; phylum Pseudomonadota; class Gammaproteobacteria; order Pseudomonadales; family Pseudomonadaceae; genus Pseudomonas; species Pseudomonas sp. NUPR-002. The sequence goes on along the minus strand of NZ_CM150476.1, from coordinate 5,450,514 downwards.
TATCTGACTCATAGGTGTTTTTAAAGATGGCAAAAGGCGACAAACACGGACAAACAGGTTCTTACGTCTATACCATGCATCGGCTGGGCAAAGTTGTCCCGCCGAAGCGGGAAATCTTGAAGAACATCTCCCTGTCGTTTTTCCCCGGCGCCAAAATTGGCGTGCTCGGCCTGAACGGCTCGGGTAAATCCACCCTGCTCAAGATCATGGCTGGCGTCGACACAGAGTTCGACGGCGAAGCTCGCCCGATGCCAGAGCTGAACATCGGTTACCTGCCACAGGAACCACAGTTGGACCCGACCAAGACCGTCCGTGAAGTGGTCGAGGAAGCGGTCAGCGTAATCAAGGACGCCCAGGCGCGCCTGGACGAAGTCTATGCCGCTTACGCCGAGCCGGATGCCGACTTCGACAAGCTGGCCGCCGAGCAGGCCAAGCTTGAAGCCATTCTGCAGGCCAGCGATGGTCACAACCTGGAGCGCCAGCTGGAAGTGGCCGCCGATGCCCTGCGCCTGCCGGCCTGGGATGCCAAAGTTGAGCACCTGTCCGGTGGTGAGAAGCGTCGTGTGGCCCTGTGCCGCCTGCTGCTGTCGGCCCCAGACATGCTGCTGCTCGACGAACCTACCAACCACCTGGATGCCGACTCCGTCGCCTGGCTGGAGCACTTCCTCCACGACTTCCCGGGCACCGTGGTAGCGATTACCCACGACCGTTACTTCCTCGACAACGTCGCCGGCTGGATCCTCGAGCTCGACCGCGGCGCCGGTATTCCGTACGAAGGCAACTACTCGGGCTGGCTGGAAGCCAAGTCTGATCGTCTGGCCCAGGAATCCAAGCAGCAGTCGGCTCATGAAAAGGCCATGAAAGAGGAACTGGAGTGGGTGCGCAAAGGCGCCAAGGCCCGTCAGTCCAAATCCAAGGCTCGTCTGCAACGCTTCGAAGAAATGCAATCGCAGGAATTCCAGAAGCGCAGCGAAACCAACGAGATCTACATCCCGGCTGGCCCGCGACTGGGTGACAAAGTCATCGAGTTCAAGAACGTCACCAAAGGCTATGGCGATCGCGTCCTGATCGACAACCTGTCGTTCAGCATGCCAAAAGGCGCCATCGTCGGTGTTATCGGTGGTAACGGTGCCGGTAAATCGACCCTGTTCCGCATGCTCATGGGCAAGGAACAGCCGGACTCCGGCAGCATCGAGATCGGTGAAACCGTACAACTGGCTTGCGTTGACCAGAGCCGCGAAGACCTGGACGGCAACAAGACCGTGTTCCAGCAAATCTCCGACGGTTCCGACCAACTGCGCATCGGCACCTATGAAATCCCGTCGCGTACCTACGTTGGTCGCTTCAACTTCAAAGGTGGCGATCAGCAGAAGTTCGTCAAAGACCTCTCCGGTGGTGAGCGCGGCCGTCTGCACCTGGCCCTGACCCTCAAGGAAGGCGCCAACGTCCTGCTGCTCGACGAACCGTCCAACGACCTCGACGTAGAAACCCTGCGTTCGCTGGAAGAAGCCCTGCTGGACTTCCCTGGCGCTGCCATTGTGATCTCTCACGATCGCTGGTTCCTGGACCGTGTCGCCACGCACATCCTGGCGTACGAAGACGATTCGCAAGCGGTGTTCTTCGAAGGCAACTACACCGAGTACGAAGCCGATCGCAAGAAGCGCCTCGGCGAAGCTGCTGCCCAGCCGCACCGGGTACGGCACAAAAAACTGGCATAACGCTTCGGGGTTTGCACTGAAACGGGGCCTGTGGGCCCCGTTTTTTTTCGCCTCTTCGGCCCTGTAGGAGCGGGCTTGCCCCGCGATTTAGGTGTGTCAGTGGAATTGTTCGCGGGGCAAGCCCACTCCTACAGAGAATGTATACACTTATACAAATGCACCAATAAATTTCATAAAAACGACATGGCGCCCTGTTCCAGTGCGAGCGGTTCTTGGTAAAGTTGGGAAAAAAACATAAGTCCAACTCTATCTGGTGAATGTCTACATGATCGAATCCGTCGAAGACTTCCTTGCGCGCCTGAAACAGCGCGACCCTGCCCAGCCTGAATTCCACCAGGCTGTTGAAGAGGTGCTACGTAGCCTCTGGCCTTTCCTCGAGGCTAACCCTCATTACCTGCAAGCCGGTATTCTCGAACGCATGGTCGAGCCTGAGCGGGCCATCCTGTTCCGCGTTTCCTGGGTTGATGATGCTGGCAAGGTCCAGGTCAACCGCGGCTACCGCATCCAGATGAGCAGCGCGATCGGCCCGTACAAGGGCGGTCTGCGTTTCCACCCTTCGGTCAACATTGGCGTGCTGAAATTTCTGGCCTTCGAGCAGGTGTTCAAGAACTCCCTGACCTCGCTGCCAATGGGCGGCGGCAAAGGCGGCTCGGACTTCGATCCGAAGGGCAAGAGCGATGCTGAAGTCATGCGCTTCTGCCAGGCTTTCATGAGCGAGCTGTATCGCCACATCGGCGCAGACCTGGACGTTCCGGCGGGCGACATTGGTGTCGGCGCTCGCGAGATCGGCTTCATGTTCGGCCAGTACAAGCGTTTGGCCAACCAGTTCACCTCAGTACTGACCGGCAAAGGTATGACCTACGGCGGCAGCCTGATCCGCCCGGAAGCGACCGGCTATGGTTGCGTGTACTTCGCCGAAGAGATGCTCAAGCGTCAGGACCAGCGCATCGACGGTCGTCGCGTCGCGATCTCGGGTTCCGGCAACGTGGCCCAGTACGCCGCGCGTAAGGTCATGGACCTGGGCGGTAAAGTGATCTCGCTGTCTGACTCCGAAGGCACCCTGTTCTGCGAAGCCGGCCTGACCGACGAGCAGTGGGATGCACTGATGGAACTGAAGAACGTCAAGCGTGGGCGCATCAGCGAGCTGGCTGAGCGCTTTGGCCTGGAGTTCCGCAAGGGCCAGACCCCATGGAACCTGCCATGCGATATCGCCTTGCCGTGCGCCACCCAGAACGAACTCAACGGCGAAGACGCCCGCACCCTGCTGCGCAACGGCTGCATCTGCGTGGCTGAAGGCGCCAACATGCCAACCACCCTCGATGCTGTGGATATCTTCATCGAGGCAGGTATTCTGTTCGCTCCGGGCAAGGCCTCCAACGCTGGCGGCGTGGCCGTGAGCGGCCTGGAAATGTCGCAGAACGCCATGCGCCTGCTGTGGACCGCCGGTGAAGTGGACAGCAAACTGCACAACATCATGCAGTCGATCCACCACGCTTGCGTGCACTACGGCGAAGAAAACGGCCGTATCAACTACGTCAAAGGTGCCAACATCGCCGGCTTCGTCAAAGTCGCCGATGCCATGCTGGCCCAAGGCGTGGTTTAAGCCTCTGGGGTGATGGCGACGATCTCGATCGACAGATCCCCTGCCGGTCGTCGCCACAACACCTCATCACCGGGCGCAGCCCCCAGCAGCGCCCGGCCCAGCGGTGAGCCCCAGTTGATCAGGCCCTTGCCCGCATCGGCCTGATCTTCACCGACCAGTTGCACCTGATGCGTCTGGTTGTGCTCATCGACAAAGGTCACACCGCTACCAATCTGCACGCGATCTGAAGCGCTGGCCTTTGGCACCACCAGGGCACTCTGTACACGCGCATTGAAGTAGCGCAGATCGCGCTCTGTGTCGGCCAGTTGCTGCTTGTCGGCGTGTTCACCTTGAGCTTGCAGCTCGTTGTGGCGCGCGTGCAATTCACTGACCCGCTGCTGCAACTGAGCAAGGCCCTGGGCAGTGACATAGTTGGGTTGTGTGCTGATCTGGCGCTCGACCGGTTGATCGGCTTGAGCAGCGGCGTGGTCTTCATTAACGAATGCTCGGCTCACGACAAGCTCCCTGTGCAGGCTGATGGCTCGGCGATTGAAGCGTAGCCCGCACTGCTTTTTCTTGCCGCTTGAAGCTTGTCCCTAGCGCTTATAGGCGCGTGCCGCATCGCGGTCTTTCTCTTCCTGCCACTGCTCGTCGCGCTCATCCCAGTGGCGTGCGCGGTAATCCTGCTGGTCCTGGCTTTCCTGCATGGCGTGGCACTGGCGGAAGCCATCGTCCCAGCCGGTTTCGTACTGGCGATTGTGCAGGTAGCGTGGCACGTCCTTGCGAAAATCCCCGGCCATCACCCCGGCGGCCTGACGACCGCTGCTGCAGCCGTCCTGAAAGCCATCGGCGTACGCCGGTGGATAGCCTTGATCGATCAACTGCTCATGGGTGATTTGGCACCCCGTGAGTAACACCATTACGCCCAGCACCCAAGCAAACCGCTGCATCTTCGAACTCTCCACGCATTGTGGATAAGTCTAGGTGGGGAATTGTCGGCGCCACGTGAAATCACCATGAAGCACCTGTAGGAGCGGGCTTGCCCCGCGATCGCGATGTGACTGACAGCTCGCAATCGCGGGGCAAGCCCGCTCCTACATTGTTCAGTAGTGATACCACTTCAATTCCAGCATCACCTCGTTCTGCGCGGTTGCCAGTTGGCTGAACTCACGCTTGGCACTGAGCCGCAACCCCAGATCGCGGGACAGTTCCCACTGCTGGTTCAGGCTCAAGCTGCGACGCACTTCGCCATTGGTGAAGTAATCCCCCTTGGCTTCAACGCTCAGCGTGCCCAGCGGGTTGCGCCACAGCAGCCCGGTATTGAAACCCGCCGCTGGAGCAATGAACTGCGCGAAGTCGTTATTGTGCTCAACCCTCACCGTACCCAGCGCAAACCCGAGCATGTCGTCGGCCAACTGCCAGGTCCCCCCGGCGCCACCGTTGACGTGGCTGACCAGCACGTCGTCGTCATGCTTGCCCAGCACCCGCTCCAGACCACCGCTCACCTGCCAGGACCAAGGCTGCAGCAGGTCGTTGCGTGGCGTCAGCGAGCGAATGGTCGCCAGGTCGAAGCGCTGCACCTGCCAGTCGTTATTCTCGTACTGACGCAACTTGAGCTGGAGGATCTCGATCTGCGCACCGAGGGGAAAGCCGTAGGCGTTGTCGTTGAGGTCGTGGTAGGCCATGCGCAGGCCATATTCGGCGAAGGCGCGGTCTTCGCGAGTCCCCACGCCAAGTTGCCAGGTGCGCGATTGATGGCCGTCTTCAGGCAAGCCTGGGCGTTCGATGTCCAACTCGGGCGCGGGGTTACGGTTGATCGCCCGCAGCAGCTCGAAACTGCGTTGTGTGCGTGCCGGGTCACGCTCCTGGCCGTTGGCCCGGTAGCGTTCGAGGCGGTAGGCGGCATCCTGAACCAGCGCCTGGCGCTCGCGGGGCAGGGCGGTGAATTCGGGGCTCTGCAGGTAGGCGGTGTCGGCACTGACGGCAAGCACTTGTTGTTGCTCCGCGGCATCGAGCGGCTTGGCGCGTTCCAGCAGCTCGCGCTCGCGTGACGGGCGATAGTCAATGCGCTCGACCAGGCCCGACTGTTTGACTGCCTTGACGGTGTCAGTGGGGATGGCCGTCAGCGGGAACTGCGAGGTCAGGTCCAGGCTCGGGCGCGCCACTTGGAGCAGTTCCAGCAGACGGTACGAGCAGTTCTCGTCGAAGAAGAAGTAGTCGAACTGGATCTGCTTGAGTTCCCAGATGTGTTCGACCATGCGCGCGGTTTCTTCCGGCGTCAGGTTCAGCCGGTATTCCCACAGGTCACGGTTTTCCAAACTGCGGTATTCGGAGAGCTTTTCCTGATAGGGCACCAGGGCAAACAGCCCCGGATAGCCACCCATCAGGCCTTTCCAGGCGTAGAGGATGCTGTTGTCGTTGCCTTCGATGTAGGCGCCAAAATTGATCGCGTAGCTGAGCAGGGCCGTATCGTTGCTCTGCACATCGGCCTGATCGATACGCAGCAAGGTATGACCGAACATCGAGGACGGGCTATTGAGGTACGCGGCAGGGAAGATCATCACCGCGCTGTGCGGCGAGACGTCCTTGAACCATTGTGTGAATTCTTTGCAGTCTGGCGCCGGAAGATCATCAAGTTGCAGTTGCTCACGCAGCCAGCGGGTACGGGCCGGGAACACGCACTGCGCGTGCTGCTCACCGAGGCTCGCCGGTGCATACAGCGCCTGCAGCGTGGCACGTAGTTCCTGGTCGGGGTGATGGGCACCGTCTGCGGCGAGGAAGAAACGCCGGTCATCGACATAGCTGCGCCAGCCACCAAGCTTGGCGGTTTCATAGTGCCCCAGGGAGATCCAGTAGCGGTCAGAGGCCAACTGCGCAAGGCGCGCGTCATCGATTGAGGGTGCAGCATGCAACGGGGCGCAGGCACACAGCGCCAGGTAAGCAAGGCGTTTGAGCATGTCGGGCAACTACGTCTGAATGATGCCGATAGAGGCAAGAAACAACCCGCCCCGGTGTGGGGCGGGTGGGCCGAGCTTAAGCCTGGGTTGCGTATTTGGCCAGGCGTGGATCGCTTTTGAGCACCGCCAGGGTGTTGGTGTGAACATCTTCAGCGGTGACGTCCGCGGTTTTGAAAATGTCCTGGAAGTGTTGATGAGTGACCGCTGCAAAATGCGCACGGTCTTCTGGTGCTACCCCAAGCACCACGGCGTAAGTGGTCAGGGCTTCGCCTTGGCCTTTTGCCATGTCTTCGGACAGCTCATTCATCATGCCATTCATGGCAAACCAGGATTTGCCGCCATAGGTCAGTGCCGCGTTGGTCGAGCAGCCGTTGGTGCCCGAGGTCATGCCGAAGGTGGCGTTGCCGGAGGTGCCGTTGGTGGTGGAGGCGAGGAAGTGGGCCGGAGTACCGCGCTGGCCCTCGAACAGCATGTTGCCCCAACCGCAGTCCGGTCCGCCGGGCGCCTGGGCCATGGCGTTGAGGGAGACCGCGGTGAACAGAGTACCCAGAAGAATCCGTTTCATAGCTTTGTTCTCTTTCTAGTCGTAGATACCAAAGGTCAGGGTGATCTGGCGTGTCTGTCAGCAGAGTTGCCAGGGGCGGGTCGGTTGTTTACCCAGCCGCGCAGTTATGGAGTTTAGGCACGATCTAAGGGTTCCGTGATTTATTGCGAAAAATTGCTGAGGAATGTTGACGTAGTGCAGGTTTTCGCCCCTGCGACATATTGTGCCAATGAGCCTTGCAAGGCGCAGGCAGGCAGCGCCAGAATGCTTTCATCTGCCCCGCCGAAGTAAGGAAGCCCGATGCCCGATCCTGTCGCTGCGAGCCTGCGTCTTGCGCCAGAAGCCTTGACCCGGCCGTTTTCCGCCGAACAGTTCGACTTTTCCACCACCAATGATCTGGAGCCTTTTCGCGGTGTGCTTGGCCAGGAACGTGCTGTCGAAGCCTTGCAATTTGGCGTCGCCATGCCACGTCCCGGATACAACGTGTTTGTCATGGGTGAGCCCGGCACCGGGCGTTTTTCGTTCGTAAAGCGTTACCTCAAGGCCGAAGGCAAGCGCCTGCAGACGCCGTCGGACTGGGTCTATGTCAATAATTTCGACGAGCCTCGCGAACCGCGTGCACTGGAACTGCCGCCAGGTAGTGCTGGGGCTTTCATCAGCGACGTTGGTGGCCTGATCGACAACCTGCTGGCGACGTTCCCGGCCGTGTTCGAGCACCCGTCTTACCAACAGAAGAAGAGCGCCATCGACCGCGCCTTCAATCAGCGTTACGACCGCGCGCTGGATGTCATCGAGCGCGCCTCGCTGGAAAAGGATGTCGCCCTGTACCGAGACAGCAGCAACGTCGCCTTCACCCCGATGGCCGACGGCAAGGCCTTGGACGAGGCGGAGTTTGCCCAGCTGCCCGAGGCCGAGCGCGAACGTTTCCATGAAGACATCGCTGAGCTGGAGGAGCGCCTCAATGAGGAGCTGGCCAGCCTGCCGCAGTGGAAGCGTGAGTCGAACAATCAGCTACGCCAACTCAACGAAGAGACCATCACCCTGGCGCTCCAGCCGTTGCTGGCGCCACTGTCGGAAAAATACGCAGAAAACGCTGGCGTCTGCGCCTACCTGCAAGGGGTGCAAGTCAACCTGCTGCGCACGGTGGTCGAGCAACTGGTGGATGACAGCAAGACCGATGCCCAGGCGCGCAAGCTGCTGGAAGAGCAGTACTCGCCAAGCCTGGTAGTAGGCCATCATGCCAGTGGCGGCGCGCCGGTGGTGTTCGAGCCGCACCCGACCTACGACAACCTGTTCGGCCGGATCGAATACAGCACTGATCAGGGGGCGCTGTACACCACCTACCGCCAACTGCGCCCCGGTGCGTTGCACCGCGCCAATGGCGGCTTCCTGATTCTGGAAGCGGAGAAGATGCTCGGTGAGCCATTTGTCTGGGATGCGCTCAAGCGTGCCCTGCAGTCACGCAAGCTGAAGATGGAGTCGCCGTTGGGCGAATTTGGCCGCCTGGCCACCGTCACCCTCAACCCACAGATGATCGCCCTGAACATCAAGGTGGTGATCATCGGCTCGCGCCAGCTGTATTACGCCCTGCAGGACCACGATCCGGACTTCCAGGAGATGTTCCGGGTGCTGGTCGATTTCGACGAAGACATTCCCATGGTCGACGAGAGCCTGGAGCAGTTCGCCCAGTTGCTCAAAACGCGCACCAGCGAAGAGGGGATGGCGCCGCTAAGCGCCGACGCCGTGGCGCGCCTGGCCACTTACAGTGCGCGTCTGGCTGAACACCAGGGGCGCTTGTCGGCCCGCATTGGCGACCTGTTCCAGCTGGTCAGCGAGGCGGACTTTATCCGTCACCTGGCCAACGACGAGATGACCGATGCCGGTCATATCGAGCGGGCGCTCAAGGCCAAGGCCACGCGTACCGGCCGGGTATCGGCGCGGATTCTCGACGACATGCTGGCGGGGATCATCCTGATCGACACCGAAGGCGCGGCCGTTGGCAAGTGCAACGGCCTCACCGTGCTGGAGGTAGGGGATTCGGCGTTCGGGATACCGGCGCGTATTTCGGCCACGGTCTATCCGGGCGGTAGCGGCATCGTCGACATCGAGCGCGAGGTCAACCTCGGCCAGCCGATTCACTCCAAGGGGGTGATGATTCTCACCGGTTACCTCGGCAGCCGCTATGCCCAGGAATTCCCCCTGGCCATCTCGGCGAGTATTGCCCTGGAGCAGTCCTACGGTTATGTCGACGGTGACAGCGCGTCGCTGGGTGAAGTCTGTACGCTGATCTCCGCCTTGTCGAAGACACCGCTCAAGCAATGCTTCGCCATCACCGGCTCGATCAACCAGTTCGGTGAAGTGCAGGCAGTAGGTGGGGTCAACGAGAAAATCGAAGGTTTCTTCCGCTTGTGTGAAGCACGCGGACTGACTGGCGAACAGGGCGCAATCATCCCGCGGGCTAACGTTGCCACCTTGATGCTCGATGAACGGGTGTTGCAGGCGGTGCGCCAGGGCATGTTCCACGTTTATGCCGTCAGCCAGGCCGACGAGGCATTGAGCCTGCTGGTGGGCGAGCCGGCCGGTGAACCCAATGCCGACGGCGAATTCCCCGAGGGCAGCGTCAACGCCCGTGTGGTGGAACGCTTGCGGGTGATCGCCGAAATGATCAGCGAAGAGGACCTTAAAGAGGCCGAGAAGGAGCAGGCCGAGCAAGCGCTGGCTCAACAAGCCGCCGCGCAGATCAAGACGTCCTGAGTCAAATAATCGGCGCCGCAGCGGTCAGTACCGCTGGGCGCCGGTTTTTCTACGCGAGAGCAGAATTCTTCTATTCTTCTAGTCAGGGAATGCAGTCATTTCAGGATAGAAACAGCCTTGCCCGCAGGGTTGAACAAGGGTTTCCCGAGGATCGTCGCCATGCCGCGCAGCCTCAGCCTCACCCGCCAATGCCTGGGCCTGGTGACCCGCATTGAATGCAGCATTCGCCCACTGGCCGGCGACAACGGCATGTGGACCCTATTATTCGCCGCCGGTATGGCCGGTGAGCAACCTTCTGCAATCAAATCCCAAGGGCCTTTTCATGGTCCCTTCGTGGCCGAGTCGGTGCTTGAAGCCATCGTCGATAGCCTGACCCTGCACGGTTATCAGGTAGCCGACGATCCGCAGATCTGGAGTGTGCACCTGCAAGCCCAGCTGCGGCGGGTCAATGGTGAGCGCGTCCATCACGTTGGTGATTTCCAGTTCAATCCGGAAACCTGACGCCGCACTCGCGTATTTGCCGCTTCTCCCTGGCGCTGCCCCTGTGGCAGCGTGCCACGGGCTTTTTCTGTCATGGCTGGCTGTTTATACTCGCGCTCGCTATTTTCGCCACCTGACGAGTTTTCAATGGAACGTATTATCGAAAATGCGATGTATGCCTCGCGCTGGCTACTCGCTCCGATCTATTTTGGTCTGTCGTTGGGCCTGCTGGCGCTGGCACTGAAGTTCTTCCAGGAGATCTTCCATGTGCTGCCCAACATCTTCTCGCTGGCCGAGGCTGACCTGATCCTGGTGATCCTCTCGCTGATCGACATGGCCCTGGTCGGTGGTTTGCTGGTGATGGTGATGATTTCCGGCTACGAGAACTTCGTCTCGCAACTGGACATCGACGAGAGCAAGGAAAAGCTCAACTGGTTGGGCAAGATGGACTCCTCTTCGCTGAAGATGAAGGTGGCAGCATCCATCGTGGCGATCTCCTCGATCCATCTGCTGCGGGTGTTCATGGACGCGCGGAACATCGAGACCGAGTACCTGATGTGGTACGTCATCATCCACATGACCTTCGTGGTCTCGGCCTTTGCCATGGGCTACCTGGACAAGCTGACCAAGCACTGATCGCGCTGTTTGACGCCACAAATGACCGCCTGTCCGTTGTAAAACGGACGGGCGGTTGCGTTTTTGCCTTGTGCTTTGGCGCAGGCTGTACAAAAAATGAACGGTCACTTGAAAAGCCTGCTCAACGTTCCAGTAGCGAGGTATCGCAATGAACCTTCAACAACTGAACACAGAGGCCAAGGCCGGTCATGTCGAAGAGCTCAACCTGATAGCCCTGGAAGGCGGCGATTTCATTCTTGAGGCCCGTGTCAAAGGCCACGCTCACCCACTGTCCGATTCCAAGGGGCAACGTCTGAAAGTGCATTCGGTGGTCGATGCCCAGCGTCTGCTCGACGGCTTGCCTGCGGTACCGCTGCATCTGGTGCACTGGTCGATGGACGACGAAATGGTCGGCGGCAGCAACACCGGTGACGGCGACTTGAAAATACCGATGCCACGACGTTCTGCCTGGTAGCTGAACTGCTTTGCCGCAGTGTGCTAGGCTGCTCGCCCTTTTCATAAAGGGCGCGGTTGTCGTGCGCCCTGCTGCGGAGCAAGCAAATGTCCGAAATCAATCTGTCTACCGACGAAACCCGCGTCAGCTACGGCATCGGCCGTCAACTGGGTGGCCAACTGCGCGACAACCCGCCACCGGGTGTCAGCCTGGACGCCATCCTGGCCGGTCTGACCGACGCCTTCAATGGCCAGGCCAGCCGCGTTAGCGAAGAAGACCTGTCGGCCAGCTTCAAAGTCATCCGTGACATCATGCAGGCTGAAGCTGCAGCCAAGGCCGAAGCCGCCGCTGGCGAAGGCAAAGCGTTCCTGGCTGAAAACGCCAAGCGTGACGGCATCACCACCCTGGCTTCGGGCCTGCAGTTCGAAGTGCTGACCGCCGGTGAAGGCGCCAAGCCTACCCGTGAAGACAGCGTGCGCACTCACTACCACGGCACCCTGATCGACGGCACTGTGTTCGACAGCTCCTACGAGCGCGGCCAGCCAGCAGAATTCCCGGTTGGCGGCGTGATCGCTGGCTGGACCGAAGCCCTGCAACTGATGAACGCCGGCAGCAAATGGCGCCTGTACGTTCCGAGCGAGCTGGCTTACGGCGCTCAGGGCGTTGGCAGCATCCCGCCGCACAGCGTACTGGTGTTCGACGTCGAACTGCTCGACGTTCTGTAATACCTATCGCGGGGCAAGCCGCTCCTGTAGGAGCGGGCTTGCCCCGCGATGCTTTCAATACAGCTCAGCATTCGGGCGCAACGCCCGCGCATAGCAGAACAGGAACAGGTTCCTCACCAGTTCCTTGAGCACAATCGGCTCGCTTGAATTCAAACCGTTAAGGTCCAGATCACCCTGGTCGCGCAGCTCGTCCAGTGCTTCTTGCTCGAGCACGGCACAGACCTCACCGGTTTCCCGATGCAGGATGCGCAGGTAAGGGTGCGGGCGGTCAAGCCAGGCGTCTATCAGATAAGTCATGGCTATTCTCCTTGGAAGCGTCCAATGAGAATAATTCTTATTATCAAAATAGCAAGGGGCTATTGGCAAAAATATGCCCAGTGGTGCAGCGAGGGGTTTCGAGGCTGGCAGCCAGCCCCGAAACCACAGGGCTTCAGACCTTGCGGACGAATTCCGATTTCAGCTTCATCGGCCCGATACCGTCGATTTTGCAGTCGATGTCGTGGTCGCCATCGCACAGGCGGATGTTCTTGACCTTGGTGCCGACTTTGACCACCAGCGAGGTGCCTTTGACTTTAAGGTCCTTGATCACGGTGATGGTGTCGCCGTCTTGCAGGACGTTGCCCACCGAGTCCTTCTTGACCGCTTCATCGCTCGCTGCCTCGGCTTCACCGGTGGCAGACCACTCGTGTGCGCACTCGGGGCAGATCAGCTGGACGCCGTCTTCGTAGGTGTATTCGGAGTTGCATTTAGGGCAGGGTGGCAAAGTGCTCACTAGGGTTCCTCTAGGACGTACAGATACAAGACCTACATTGTATAGGGTTTTGTCTGTCAGAGGGGGAAAGCAATCGCGGGGCAAGCCCGCTCCCACAGGACGCTGTGGGAGCGGGCTTGCCCCGCGATAGGAGACAGCTCGGAATCAGTGCGTACGCGCGACCGCAAACTCGCTCAGTTCAACCAGTGCGTCACGGTATTCGCTGGCCGGCAGCACGTCCAGGCAGGCAATTGCACGGGCCACGTAGTCGCGTGCCAATTGTGCGGTGTAGTCCAGGGAGCCGGACGCTTCGACCGCAGCACGGATGCTTTCAAGGTCTTCGATACCGCCTTTCTGGATGGCCTGACGTACCAGCGCAGCCTGCTCGGCAGTGCCTTCGCGCATGGTGTAGATCAGCGGCAGGGTTGGCTTGCCTTCAGCCAGGTCGTCGCCGACGTTCTTGCCCAGGGTTTGCGCATCGCCTTTGTAGTCGAGCAGGTCGTCGACCAGTTGGAATGCCACGCCCAGGTGGTCACCAAAGGTGCGCAGGGCTTCGCGTTGCTCTGGCGTGGCCTCGGCCAGGGCCGCGGCGCTGTGGGTCGAGGCCTCGAACAGCATGGCGGTCTTGCCGCGGATGACGTCCATGTAGACTTCTTCCGTGGTGCTGGCATCGCGCACCTTGGACAACTGCAGGACTTCGCCTTCGGCGATGACCCGGGTGGCCTTGGAGAGGATCTGCATGACCGGCATCGAGCCCAGTTCGACCATCATTTCGAACGAGCGCGAATAGAGGAAGTCGCCGACCAGCACGCTCGGTGCGTTGCCCCACAGGGCATTGGCAGTGGAGCGGCCGCGACGCATGCCGGACATGTCGACCACGTCGTCATGCAGCAGGGTGGCGGTGTGCAGGAATTCGATGGTGGCGGCCAGCAGGCGCACATCGTCGCCTTCGCGACCCAGCGCCTTGCCGCACAGCAGCACCAGCAACGGGCGCAGGCGCTTGCCACCGGCTGAAGTGATGTAATCGCCGATTTTCGATACCAGCGGTACACGCGAAGTCAGCTGTTTCTTGATAATCTCGTCAACGGCGCTGAAATCGTCCGCTACCGCGCGGTAGAAAGCTTGGGGTTGCATCGGCCACAGGTGCTCCATAAAGGTTGCGCGGCATGCTAGGTCGCGGGTCCCGGTGTGTCAAGGCGCGGTCCTTGCGGGCCGGGGGCGGGACTTGCAAGGAACGGGCGCGTTGCGTACAATCGCGCACCCTGAACTTCCTGGGCAGCACCTGCCTTACGCAATTGCACTGGGCCGTTCCAGCCCTATGCAGCCATGCCAGCCAATACTCTTCCTATAAAGAGCTGGGTGAGCAGGATTATCGGAGAAATACCCATGTACGCAGTAATTGTTACCGGTGGCAAGCAGTACAAAGTCGCCGAAGGTGAATACCTGAAAATCGAAAAACTGGAAGTCGCCACTGGCGAATCCGTAACTTTCGACCGCGTTCTGTTGGTTGCCAATGGCGACGACGTGAACATCGGCGCTCCAGTCGTTGCTGGTGCCAAGGTTGTTGCTGAAGTGATCTCGCAAGGTCGTCACGACAAAGTGCGCATCATCAAGTTCCGCCGCCGTAAGCACCACATGAAGCGTATGGGCCACCGCCAGTGGTTCACCGAAATCAAGATCACCGGTATTTCGGCTTAATCGCCTAAATCCCATTTCTGGAGAATTGAACCATGGCACACAAAAAAGCTGGTGGTAGTACCCGTAACGGTCGCGACTCAGAAGCCAAACGCCTTGGCGTGAAGATGTATGGCGGCCAGGCTATCATTCCTGGCAACATCATCGTGCGTCAGCGCGGCACCCAATTCCACGCTGGCTACGGCGTTGGCATGGGTAAAGATCACACCCTGTTCGCCAAGATCGCGGGTAAGATCAAGTTTGAAGTAAAAGGCGAGTTCAACCGCCGTTACGTGAGCGTTGTCGCCGAGTAATCGTGCGCACGCTGGAAAAGCCCTGTCTCGCGACGGGGCTTTTTCGTTTGTGGGGTGAGTCTCTTGCAAAGCTGTTTGTATGGGCTGCCGGCGCTGGTGTTTCGGTCGTTGACGGGGGCCGCCGCGCTCATTTTTGCAAGAGCCTTATGTCTTTGTGTCACTCAGCTCGTCCAGCTGACGAGAGGCGATTTTTATGAAGTTTGTTGATGAAGTATCGATCCGGGTAAAAGCCGGTGATGGCGGTAACGGTTGCATGAGCTTCCGCCGCGAAAAATTCATTGAGAACGGCGGTCCCAACGGCGGTGACGGTGGCGATGGCGGCTCGGTGTTCATGGTTGCCGACGAAAACCTCAATACCCTGGTCGACTACCGTTACACCCGTCATTTCGAAGCCCAGCGCGGCTCCAATGGCGGCAGCACCGACTGCACCGGCAAGAAGGGCGACGACCTGATCCTGCGCGTGCCGGTCGGCACCACGGTGATCGACGCCGCTACTCAGGAAGTCATCGGTGACCTGGTCAAGCCAGGTCAGAAGCTGATGGTGGTGCAGGGCGGCTGGCACGGCCTGGGCAACACCCGCTTCAAATCCAGTACCAACCGTGCGCCACGCCAGACCACACCGGGTAAACCGGGTGAGCAGCGTGACCTGAAACTGGAAATGAAAGTGCTGGCCGACGTTGGTCTGCTGGGCTTGCCGAACGCTGGCAAGAGTACCTTCATCCGTTCGGTATCGGCCGCCAAGCCGAAAGTCGCCGACTACCCGTTCACCACCCTGGTGCCGAACCTGGGTGTGGTCAGTGTCGACCGTTGGAAAAGCTTCGTCATCGCCGACATTCCTGGCCTGATCGAAGGTGCCTCCGACGGTGCTGGCCTGGGTATCCGTTTCCTCAAGCACCTGGCGCGTACGCGCCTGTTGCTGCACCTCGTCGACCTGGCGCCGCTGGACGAAAGCAACAGCGCCGATGCCGCCGAAGTGATCGTCAACGAGCTGACCCGCTTCAGCCCGTCGCTGGCCGAGCGTGATCGCTGGCTGGTGCTGAACAAGTGCGACATGCTGATGGACGACGAGCGTGATGAGCGCGTCAAGGAAGTGGTCGAGCGTCTGCAGTGGGAAGGCCCGGTCTATGTGATCTCGGCGATCTCCAAGCAGGGCACCGAGCAGCTTAGCCGCGACATCATG
Organism: Pseudomonas sp. NUPR-002; assembly: GCF_056322725.1. Taxonomy (NCBI): domain Bacteria; kingdom Pseudomonadati; phylum Pseudomonadota; class Gammaproteobacteria; order Pseudomonadales; family Pseudomonadaceae; genus Pseudomonas; species Pseudomonas sp. NUPR-002. The sequence continues at coordinate 5,434,766 of NZ_CM150476.1, read as the reverse complement.
CGTTACCTCGAAGACCGCGCCGACCGCCTGGCCAACGATCCGGCCTACGCCGAAGAGCTGGCTGATCTCGATCAGCGCATCGAAGACGAAGCCCGTGCCCAGCTGCAAGCACTGGACGATGCCCGTGCGCTGCGCCGTAGCGGCGTGAAGAGCGTGCACGACATCGGCGACGACGATGACGATGATTGGGATGACGACGACGAAGACGGTCCGGAAATCATTTACGTGCGCGACTGACGCGTTGCAGTACACTAAACGCCGCTCTCTGGAGCGGCGTTTTAGTATCTAAAGATCTATATAGGTTGGAAGAAGATGCGGAGCAAGGTGACGGGTGCGCAGCGCTGGGTCGTGAAAATCGGCAGTGCCCTGCTGACAGCAGATGGCAAGGGCCTGGATCGCGCGGCCATGGGTGTCTGGGTCGAGCAGATGGTGGCGTTGCATGAGGCAGGTGTTGAACTGGTACTGGTATCGTCCGGGGCGGTTGCCGCCGGGATGAGCCGCTTGGGTTGGGCCAAGCGACCGGCAGCGATGAACGAGTTGCAGGCTGCCGCCTCGATCGGTCAGATGGTGCTGGTGCAGGCCTGGGAGTCGAGCTTTGCCGAGCATGACCGGCACACCGCGCAGATTCTTCTGACCCACGACGACCTCTCCGACCGCAAGCGTTACCTCAACGCCCGCAGCACCCTGCGCACCCTGGTTGACCTGGGTGTGGTGCCGGTGATCAACGAAAACGACACGGTGGTCACCGACGAAATCCGTTTCGGCGACAACGACACGCTGGCAGCGCTGGTGGCCAACCTGGTCGAAGCCGACCTGTTGGTGATTCTCACCGACCGCGACGGCATGTTCGATGCCGATCCGCGTAACAACCCTGATGCACAACTGATCTACGAAGCCCGTGCTGACGATCCAAGCCTGGATGCGGTGGCCGGTGGCACCGGCGGCGCACTGGGTCGTGGCGGCATGCAGACCAAGCTGCGGGCTGCGCGTCTGGCAGCACGCTCCGGTGCCCACACCATCATCGTTGGCGGGCGCCTGGAGCGCGTGCTGGATCGCCTCAAGGCTGGTGAGCGCCTGGGCACTTTGCTGTCGCCTGAGCGCGGTATGCTCGCGGCTCGCAAGCAATGGCTGGCTGGTCACCTGCAGACCCGCGGCACCCTGGTGCTCGATGATGGCGCGGTGAAAGCGCTGCGTACCGACCACAAGAGCCTGTTGCCGGTTGGCGTCAAGACCGTGCAGGGCAGCTTCCGCCGTGGCGAAATGGTCGTCTGTGTCGGGCCTGATGGCCTTGAAGTTGCCCGCGGTCTGGCCAACTACAGTGCCCTGGAAGCACAGAAAATCATCGGGCAGTCGTCTGAAGCGATCGAAGGCCTGCTGGGCTACATCGCCGAGCCCGAGTTGGTACATCGCGACAACCTGATTCTGGTCTGAGGAAACAACCGTGCTCAAAGGGATAGTGGCAGCCGCGCTGCTGGCAGTGCCGGTACTGGCAGCGGCCGAGGAAATCGGCCAGGTGTCGACCGTGTTCAAGTTTGTCGGGCCGAACGACCGTATCGTCGTTGAAGCCTTCGACGACCCTAAGGTGGAAGGCGTGACCTGCTACCTGTCGCGGGCCAAGACCGGTGGCGTCAAGGGTGGCCTGGGCCTGGCGGAAGACCGCGCTGAAGCCTCGATCGCCTGCCGCCAGGTGGGGCCGATCAACTTCAAGGGGCAGCTCAAGGATGGCGAGGAAGTGTTCAAAGAGCGCACTTCGCTGGTGTTCAAGACCATGCAGGTAGTGCGCTTCCTCGATAAGAAGCGCAACACCCTGGTTTACCTGGTGTACTCGGATCGGCTGATCGAAGGCAGCCCGCAGAATGCGGTGACGGCGATTCCGATTTTGCCCTGGGCCAAGTGATACATCGCGGGGCAAGCCCGCTCCCACTGGTCTGGTGGGAGCGGGCTTGCCCCGCGATCAGCTTCACACCGAAGCTTCTTCCTCTTCTTCTTTACGCACCACCGCCTTCTCCACATCGCGACGGCTGATGTACTTCCAGTCGGCCTCGTCGATGTAGATCCCGTTCGGCCCGCTACCCCCTTCCAGGTCGATGGCAACGTGCGCCGAGACCTGCGGTTTAACACTGGCCAGAATCGGCACGAAGCCCAGCTGCAAGCTGGTTTCCAGCAGTGCTGCCTGGTTGCGTTCGTCGATGTCGGCGGCTTCGTCGAGGTAGTACGGCAGGCGTACACGGCCCGCCAGGTCGCGGTCCATCAGGTGCAGCAACAAGTACATGTTGGTCAGCGCCTTGATGGTCATGGTGGTGCCGTTGGAGGCCGCACCGTCGATGTCGGTGTGGATCACCGGCTGACCACCAACCTTGGTGATCTCGAAGGCCAATTCGAACAAGTCTTTCAGACCCAACTGGTTGTGGTTGGCCGCCACCAGCCGTGCCAGGTACTCCTTGGCCTCTTCGTTCTTGTTGTCCTGTTCGGCGCTGGCGTTGAGGTCGAACACCGACAGGGTTTCACCTTCTTCGTACTGACCAGCACTGTGGATGATCTGGTCGATGTGCTTGAGGGCTTCTTTGTTCGGCGCCAGCACAATGCGGAAGCTCTCCAGGTTGGAGACCTGACGCTTGTTGATTTCGCGGTTGAACAGGGCCAGCTGGTGCTCGAGGCTGTCGTAGTCGCTGCGGATGTTGCGCAGGGTCCGGGCGATGTCGGTAACGGCTGCACGGCGCGCCTTGCCCAGGGTCAGGGCTTCTTCGGTGCGGTGCGAGTAGGCGTTGATCAGCAACTGCAGGCGACGTTCCATATCGTCTTCGCTGTCGAACTTGGCCACGCCCTTGAGGCGTACCTGAGCGTACAGCGCTTCGATCTGGCCATCGACCCGCAGCAGGCCTTGCCAGCTGTCCTGGTAGTCGTTGAGCAGCGGCAGCAGGTTGTCCATGGTGTCGTCGACCGGTTCCATGAACGGCGTACCGAACGGCAGGTCGGCAGGCAACAACTGACGGCGGCGCAAGGCGTCGTCGAGGGTGCGTTGCTTGGCTTCCATGTCGGCAATCTGGCGGCCGACCAGTTGCAGCTTGGCCGACAGTTGCTGGACGCGCTCGGTAAAGGCATCGCTGGAGCGCTTGAGTTCGTCCTGGGCGGCTTCCATCTGCGCCAGTTGTTCAAGCTTGTCGCCTTCTTCGGCGGCCAGGGTCTGGCTGCGGCGGAAGTCTTCCAGCGCCTTCTGGGCATCCAGCACTTGCTGATACAAGGCTTCGGTCTGGGTCTTGCTGGCGGCGCGGTCGGCGGCCACAGCCTGCTGGGTTTTCAGCTGCTTGAGCTCTTTCTCCAGACGTTCCTTCTGGTCGCGCAGGGCGGCACGGTCGGCCAGGGCCTGCAGCGCTGGCGGCTCGATGTGCGACAGGTCAATCGACAGGCCCGGGGCTTCGAAACGCTCGCCTTTGAAACCGTCGAGCACCGCCTCCAGGGATTTGACCCAGACGTCGCTGTCGTCCAGCTCGATGCCGCGCTCGCCCAGCGGCAAGCTGAACAGGGCGCCGTTGAACAGGCGCATCAGGCGCTCGACATCTTGCTGGGAGAACTCTTCGCGCAGGCGTGCGTAGCTGTTGTTGTCGGCGTGGTCGAGTTGCTGTTTCACCGACTTCAGGCGTTTTTCCAGGTCGCGCAGACGCTCTTCGAGGTCTTCGGCACTGAACTGACGCGATTGCGCCAGCGCACCGGCCAGCTCGTCGTGGGCGTCTTTGGCGGCCAGCAGTTGCTGTTCTAGCACTTTGACGTCATCGACCAGGGCAAAGCGGTGCTTGAGTACTGACAGCTCGCCGAGCCAGCGCTGTACGCCGGTGATTTCACGCTCCAGACGCATCAGCTCCTGGGTGCCGCCGCGCTGGTCGTTCTGCAGGCTGTCCTGCTCGTTCTTATAGTGCTCGGCCTGGATCACCAGCTCTTCTTTGCGGGCGCTGGCGTAGTCTTGCCAGGTGCCGAGCAGCGAGTCGAGCAGCGGTGACAGACGATGCAGCTTGCCGCGCAGGATGTCGCGCTGGACCACGCCGTTGGCCAGGGCCTCGACCAGCGGGCCGGCAGCTACCAGCGAGTTGTAGTCCTGCTCCATGCGACGGACATCGCGGAACGCCTCTTCACAGGCAGCGATGTAGTCGACGCTGCCCGAACGCAGGCTGTGCTCGAAGGCATCGAGGAACAGCTGCTTGAGCTTGGCGGCGGTAATTTCGCGCATGTGCAGCAGGTTGATGAATAGCGCGCGGAAGGTCTTCAGGCTTTGCTCGCTGGTGGAGCGCAGCGGGATCAGAGTGAGGTCCAGCGGCACCGTCGTGTGGCCGCCGACCAGCAGACGGCGCAGTTCGTCGGGCTTGAGCTCGTAGGCTTTCAGGCCGTTGCGCTCAAGGTTGCTGAACAGCTCTTTCTGGCGCAGGCAGGTGTCGTTCTTCTGGTAATGCGCCAGGTCCAGTTCACCGGCATAGGCGAAGAACTGGTGACCGAAGCCGCCACCCGGGCCGCGACCGACCACGCCGATCACATGGGGGCCGTGGGGCAGGTTGACTTCGCAGAGGATGTAGCTGGTGTCGCTGGCGAAGTAGAAACGCCGCGACTGCTCCAGGCTGTATTTGCCGAAACTCATGTCGGACATGCGCGCCAGGATCGGGAACTGCAGGGCGTTGATCGAGGCACTCTTGCCCAGGTTGTTGGCACCGTAGACCGACAGCGGGTGTTCCAGGGGGAACAGGCCAAGGCTGTAGCCGGCGGTGTTGAGCAGTGCGAAGCGGCGAATGCCGTAGCGTTCCTGGCTCATGCGTCAATCTCCTGTTGCTCTTCGGCGATGGCGCGGGCCAAGGCGTCTTCTTCGCTTTCTTCAAACGGGCTGAGGTCGAGCGGGTCGTCGGTACGGTTCAGCTCTTCCGGGCTTTCTTCTTCGACCAGCACCGGCGTTGGCAACGGCAAGTTGCTGTGCAGGCTGGCGGCCAGGTCGCGGTCTTGCTGGACCGACAGGCACACGTCGAGGAAGCGGTGCATCGGTGGCAGGAAGCGGTAGATACCGTTTTCTTCGTGGGCAAAGCCGAGCTGGGTCATGCGGCGCATGATCTTTTCTTCCAGCTCGTCCGGGGTTTGCACTTCGGCCTGGATGAACAGGTCGCGGTACTTCTCCAGCATCGACGGCAGCTCATCGCGGCCAAGGCTGCCGCCATCGAGCACCGACATCGGGTCGCGGCCCTGGTCGGCCAGGTGCTCAACCAGAATGAAGGTGAACAACGACAGGCGCTGGGCGGTCTTGTTGACCTGCGCGGCGGCCTGGTCGGGAACGAAGTAATAGAAACCACGGGTGTCGCAGACCAGTTCAAAACCCAGGGCCTTGAACAGGCCACGGTACTGGTCCTGGAAATTCGACAGTTGGGCGTACAGCTCCGGGTCGCGGCGGCTGATGTGAAAGCCCTTGAACAGCTCGCGGAAGATCGGTGCGAGCTGGGACAGTTCGGAAAGATCAAGATGCATGGGCAGGGCTCGCAGTAGGCTCAGGCGATGGTTCGCGGCTCGATGTCAGGGCGAAGGAGCGCAGGCTGACCAGGTGTTCGCGGGTGGTGTATTCGCGGCGTTCAAGGCGCTCGCGGGTAAAGCGTTTTTCCCGCGACAGGCGCGAGAACCAGTACAGCAGTTCATCGGTGGCGCCTTCAGGCTCTTGCTCCAGCAGCCAGACCATCAGGTCGGGCAGTGGCAGGGCGTCTTCGCAGCGTTCGAGCATTTCCTTGACCGTACGCGGTGCGCGCGGCGCCTCGCCTTTGTGGCTCTTGTGCGCTTTGGGGAAGCGCGCAGGTTTCGGTTCGAAGCGGGCCAGGGCGTAGACATAGGCCTCGACCTGGCTGGCGCTGCCGAGGAAAGTGCTCTGCGGCCGGGTGAACATCGGCATGGCAGCCTGCGGCACGGCGTCCAGGCCTTTGCGGCGGATCACCGACAGGGCCAGGGCGGCGCCACGGGTCACGGCGTTGTGGCGGCGGGCTTCTTCGCGCAGCGGCAGCAGCAGTTCGCGGGCATGGCGCAAGGTCAGCTGGGCGCTGGTCTGCATTTCCAGGATGCGCGCGTGGGTGCGCAGCAGCATGTCGTCATCGACCAGGTGGCCCAGGCGCGCCTGTTCACCGAGCAGGCGCAGCAGCACGGTTTCGACCTTGCGCACGCCCTGTTCGAAGGCGCCGTCGGCGTTCACCAGCTGGATCATTGGTTCGACGTATTCATCCCAGGTCGCGAGCACCTCGGCATACCGCTGGCGCAGCGGGATCTGGCGATCGCTGGTCTTGGCCCGTTCGGCCACGGCAACCAGGGCCTGTTCGTCGTTGTCGAGTTTTTTCAGAACGTCGCGAACGCGCATGTCGAGCAGGCGCAGCTGACGCGCCAGGTCGTTGCCGTCACGAATCTCGAAGGCGTCCTGAATGTGCCCGGCCAGACGCTCCAGGTGACGCAGGTAGGCCTCGATCTCCAGGCACAGGCCCAGGCGGTGTTCGCGGCGCAGGTAGGCGAGGAAGTCGTGGATCTGCGCATTGAGCTCGAAGCGGTTGGGGCTTTTCGCCACCGGCACGAGAATATCCAGGCGGATCCACACATCGAGCAGGCTGGTGATGTCCTGGGGCGTGCTCTCCAACTGCTGGTTGGCCAGTTGCTGGCGCAGTTCGCCGAGGCTCAGGGTGCCCCCGTCGAAGCGCTCGCACAGGGGCTCGAGCAAGGCCCAGTGTTCGGCTAGGGCGCGCAGGACGCGCTTGGGTTCGATCATTGGCGGTTCGACTCGTTGCCAAATAAAAGCGCCGATTGTACTGCATCAGGCGCCTGTCGATTCACCCCCTGATCGCTCGAAGCTGCTGTTGGGCGGTTTTCTGCCGATCAACAGCGGCGCCCGGCGGCGAACAACGTTAGAATACTGGCCCTGACTTATCCACAGATGGCCGATCCTTCTTGTTAATCGAGTCCCGCCGCCGCGCTTACCTCAACGCCATGCAAGTGGTGCACTGGCTGCCGCGTACCGAGCTGCCGTTCGCCGCCCCTTCGCGCCCAGAGCTGTTGCAGCCACTGGTGCCTGAGGCGCTGCCCGAGTTCGACGCGCCGTCGGCGGCGCCTGCGCCGGTGTTGGTCAATGCGCCGCAGGCGCGCAGTGGCGAGCGACCGAAGATCGAGATTCCGCGCCCTGGCAATTCGCCCAAGGCTGCCAGCAAGCCAGTGGAGTCGGCTGAACCAGTTGCAGAGGTCTTCAAGCCCAAGCCACTGCCGCCACCGCGCTTTGCCCTGCAATTGTTGCGAGCTGGCAGCTGCCTGCTGTTGGTAGAGCTGGCGACTGGCGAGCCGTTCCAGAGCCGCGATCCCTCCTACCTGTTGCTCAAAGACATGCTACGTGCCGCCGGCTTGCCCGACAGCCCGCAGATCATTGGCGAGCCGGTGCGTTGGCCGTTGCTGGTGCGTGGCAATCTTGACCAGGGGCCACAAGCGGCCACCGATTTTGTCCAGGGCTTTATTCAGGCCCGGCTGGAAGAAACGCCGAGTGTTTGCATTTGGCTGATCGGATTGCCTGCCGTGCGTTACGCCGGTGAGGCAGACGCCGAGGCCTATTACCGCGAGCTGCCGGTTCAAGGCCTGGGCACTGCCTGGGCCTTGCCGGGGCTTGAGTTGTTGATGGACGAGCCGCAACGCAAAGCGGACGTCTGGCAAGCCATGCGCCGGCTGATGGCGCGCTGGAAACCAAGTGATGAGTGACACAATCAGCTTCCGCCGGATGACCGAGGCGGATCTGGATGCCGTACTGAAAATCGAATACGCCGCCTTCAGCCACCCCTGGACCCGGGGGATTTTTCTCGACGGGCTAAAGTCCTATGAAATCTGGTTGATGTTCGAAGGCGAGCAACAGGTGGGGCACGGCGTGATCAACGTGATCATCGACGAAGCGCACCTGCTCAACATTACCGTCAAGCCGGAAAGCCAGGGTCGTGGCCTGGGTTTGCGTCTGCTGGAAGAGCTGATGAAGCGCGCCTACGAGCTGAACGGTCGTGAGTGCTTCCTTGAAGTGCGTGCCAGCAACCAGTCGGCCTACCGCTTGTATGAGCGCTACGGCTTCAACGAAATCGGCCGCCGCCGCGACTACTACCCGGTCGCTGGAGGGCGCGAAGATGCCCTGGTGATGGCCTGTACCCTGATTGAGTGAGAAGAGGCGAGCATGCACGATCTACAAGAGCTGATTGATAACAACGCGCGTTGGGCCGATGCGATCAAACAGAAAGATCCGGATTTCTTCGCCAAGCTCGCTCGGCAGCAAACGCCTGAATTCCTCTGGATTGGTTGTTCCGATGCGCGGGTGCCGGCCAACGAGATCGTCGGCATGCTGCCGGGTGATCTGTTCGTGCACCGCAATGTCGCCAACGTGGTGCTGCACACCGACCTGAACTGCCTGTCGGTGATTCAGTACGCGGTGGATGTGCTCAAGGTCAAACATATCCTGGTCACCGGCCACTACGGCTGTGGCGGCGTGCGTGCGGCCATGCAAGATCGACAGCTGGGTTTGATCGACGGCTGGCTGCGCTCGATTCGCGACCTGTACTACGAGAAACGCAACGAGCTGGCGGCGCTGGAAGGCGAAGCCAAGGTGGACCGCCTGTGTGAGCTCAACGTCATTCAGCAGGTGGCCAACGTCGGCCATACCAGCATTGTGCAGAACGCCTGGCACCGTGGGCAGAGCTTGTCGATCCATGGCTGCATCTATGGCATCAAGGATGGTCGCTGGAAGAGCCTGAACACCACCATCAGTGGCCCTGAGCAGTTGCCGCCGCAGTACCGGCTGCGCCCACAAGACTGATCACTCTGTCTGTGGGAGCGGGCTTGCCCCGCGATGCAATGTAACTGACACACTGCTATCGCGGGGCAAGCCCGCTCCTACAGAAGAGTCAGGTGTTCTTCAGGTCGCGCAGCATGCGCGTCACTGCACCGGTGTTGCACTTGGCACCAGCCTGTACCGGTGTCATGTCGCGAATGCTGCGAAAGAACAGCTCGCAGGTCTGCTTCTTCGCCGTCACCTGCCATTTCTGTGTGCAGGCCCCCAAGGTGGCCTGGGCATCCGCCAGCGGATTTCGCCCCATGCCCGCCTGCCAGCAGGCTGCACTCAAATCCTGGCCCATCATTTTCAAGCCCGCTTTGTCGGCCTGGTCTTGATCACCATCGTGGTTTTTCTTGTCTGCGGCATACCAGATCGCACTGGGGTGGTTGGCGCCCAATACGGCCACGCGTTGTCCGGTTTGCGGCTGGATGCTGACCAGCCCCAGCACACCCAGTTCAGGCCCATATTGTTGCTCGATCCAGCTACGCACCGGCGCACCAAACGCGACCATCGGCAGCGAGGCGCCACTGCCCGTATGGGTGAGTTCCCGGACCATGCGCACCTGGTAGTCCGTGAAGTAGCCATACACCCCTTCAAGCGCTTTACCGGCGCTGGCGGGGGCGGCGATTGGGGCGATGTCGATGATGGTCTGGTAAGCCGGCGTCTGCTCGCTGGGGATGCCGTTGTGGGTCAGCAGCGTGGCCCAGCGGTCGGTGGTGTTGGAGCGCAGGTAGTCCTGGGCCTGGGTCAATGAGTAGTCCGGCGGAAAGTGCAGCAGTTCAATGCTGCGGCGGTTTTCCAGGGCCATGCCCAGCGGCAGGAACAGGCTCCAGTTATAGGCCCACTTACCTTCGCTGTTCAGTTGACGGGCACCCTGATAGGCCAGTTCACCTGTGTCGAGCAAGGCTGCCAGTGGCTTGCTGTAATCACTGGGCACGCCTTGGATCTCTGCGTACAGGTGATGATTGTCGCGGCTGACGCGAACGTTAGCGGCGGGGTAGCCATCACGTTGCACGCTTTGGCTCAGGTAATGCTCAACAGTTTTTTCCAGCGTCCAGTCACGGAAGCAGATCACGTTGCAGTTGTTGGGGTAGGCGAACAGCCGCGCCACGCGTGCCTCGTCACCCAGATTGATTTGGCTATCGGCCAAGGCGGTAGCGCTGCCGAGCAGAGCGCTCAGTCCGAGTGCCAGTCGTGCGGTGGTGTACATGCTTAACTCCTTGTCATGACCTCCTCGCGACGGGAGGGTTGCCATACATAAGACGTTTTCCGCGTACAGGGAAGGAGAGAATGCTGATGGCCGTGTGGCGCAAGGCGGGTATTCACGCGGGTGTTCTGTTGGCGCTGTTCAGCAGTGTCCAGGCGCAGGGCGATGAACGAGATCTGTACATGTTCGCCCACTGGGCTGGCGACCATGAAACACGCGGGTTCCGGGAGATGCTGGTGGACGCGCGCCTGTACGGGGTGGTGCCGATTTCGCAGTTGCTGCGCTCGGCCAGTGACTGGCGCTTGTGCTCGGCACAACCCTTTGCCGTGGCGCCCGCTGCGCAGTGGCCAGCCGTACGCTCGACCCTGCAATTGCTCAAGACGCTGACCGAGAAAGGCATATTGCCGCGCTACGAAGTGGTATCGGCGTACCGCGACCCACGGCTGAATCGCTGCGCCGGTGGCGCGCTGGGCAGTGCCCATACCCAGTCATTTGCAGTTGATCTGCTGCTGCCGTCCTGGGCCGATCCCAACCCGCTGTGCACGTTCTGGCAAACCCAGGGTAAGGCCTGGAACATGGGCCTGGGGCGATACCCGTCAGGGCGCATTCATATCGATACGGCAGGTTTTCGCACCTGGGGCGGGGATTTCACTGCTGGTTCTTCGTTTTGTGCCTTGCCGGGGAACGGTTTGACTCACAGCAAATGAGCCAGGCAGGCGCTGGCTTGTTCGCTGACCCACCGGGTAAAGCGCAGGCAGTTGTCATCGCCAGCCATCGCCTGCGGGCACAGCAGGTAATACGCCGATTGATCCTGTAGGAAGCTGCGCGGCGCCTGCAACTGACCGCTGTCGATTTCGTCCTGCACCATCAGAAACGACGCCATGGCCACGCCCAGCCCGGCGACGGCCGCCTGGATGCACAGGTAAAAATGTTCGTAATCGGCGCGACTGCTGCCCTTGTCTGACTCGCCACTGTGGCGCAACCAGGTGTTCCAGGCGCCGGGGCGCGATGCGCTGTGCAGCAGGCGCAGGCCGTCCAGACCTTGGTCGGGGTAGCTCAGTTGCGGGCTGCTCACCGGCCCGACCCATTCGTCACAGATCTTTACCGCATGCAGGTCAGCGTCCCAGCGAAAGTCATCGCGGCGCAAGGCCAGGTCGACGCCGCTGCGGGAAAAGTCGATGGGGCCACCGGCGGCGACCAGGTGCAGGTGGATGTCGGGATGTGCGGCATGGAAGGCCGGTAGGCGAGGGATCAGCCATTTCATTGCGATGGTTGGCTCGCACGACAGCACCAGCACGTTCTCGCGGGCCTGTTGTTGCAGGCGATAGACCGCGCCTTGCAACTGCTCGAACACCGACAGGGTGGTGCCGTGCAGGGCGCGGCCCGCCGGGGTGAGGAAGATCGCCCGGTTGCGCCGCTCGAACAATTCCACGCCCAACGACTCTTCCAGCAGCCGCACCTGGCGGCTCACTGCGCCGTGGGTGACGTTGAGCAGCTCGGCGGCGCGCACGAAGCTTTGGGTCTGGGCGGCGACGTCGAAATAGCGAAAGGCAGAGAGGGCTGGGAGCTTCATATGTGTGAGGAAAACTAGCGGATTTGTCGCACTATAAATCGTTTTTTTTGCTGGGCGAAGGTTTTGATAATAGGGGTATGTGCTGAGGGGTCGCGGGGCAAGCCCGTTCCTACGGGGTGTTGTTGAATCAATGTTCTGTGTGTTTTTTTAGCAGATCGAGGAGCTTTTTGTGAACGAGCTATTTGCCATTGCGCTGTTCACCGTGCTGGCGGTGATCAGCCCGGGTGCCGACTTTGCCATGGTCACCCGCAGCAGCTATGCCTTTGGCCGTCGTGCCGGGTTGTCCGCTGCGTTGGGGATCGCCTTGGGTGTGCAGGTGCATGTGTTGTACACCGTGCTCGGTATTGCCGTGATTATCAGCCAGACCCCGACATTGTTTCTGGCGATGAAGGTGCTGGGGGCGGGCTACCTGATTTACCTGGGGTACAAGTCGTTCACAAACACCACGCGGATTTCTCTGGAAGGCGATACGCCGCGCAGTCAGCTCGGTGAACTGGCAGCGTTTCGCTCGGGCTTTCTGACCAACGCACTCAATCCCAAGACCATGCTCTTTGTGGTCAGTGCCTACACTCAGGTAGTACAGCCGGGGAGTGCGTTGGCGACCAGTCTTGGCTACGGTCTGTTCATGTCGGCGGCCCATTGGCTGTGGTTCAGCCTGGTCGCGCTGTTCTTTTCTTCGTCATCTTTACGCCGGATCATGCTGGACAGGCAGTTGCTGGTCGATCGGCTAATTGGTGTCGCTTTAATGGGGCTAGGGCTGGCGGTGGTAGTGGCCAACGTGCGTTGATATGAACAAGTCTCCTTCTGCTCGCGTGCTGCAAGAAGCTGCCGAATGGCTGGTGCGTCTGGACGGCAACGTCGATGCGGCCGAGCGTAATGCCTTTCGCGACTGGCTCGATGCCGATCCTGAGCATTTGCAGGCTATCGAGCGGTTGCAAGGCAGCCTGGCGGCGCTGGGTGACTTGCCGCGTGAGTCCGCACGGCTGGCGCTGGAGAGCATTGCCCGGCGACGAACGCGTCGTCAGCCGCTCAAGGCGTTGGCGTTGGCTGCCCTGTTGTTGCTGGCGGTGGGGGTCGCCTTGCAGCAGTTTCCGCCGTCGTACCTGTTGGCCGATATTCGCACCAATACCGCTCAGTGGAGCATGCAGCAACTGCCCGATGGCAGCCGTATCAGCCTTGATGGCAGTTCGGCGGTTGATCTGCAGTTCGATGGTCGGCGCCGTACGGTCCGCCTGGTGCGCGGGGAAATTCGGGTGGATGTGGTCAAGGATGAAGCACGGCCTTTTCAAGTGTTGACCGAGCACGGCAGTGTGCGTGCACTGTCTGCCCGCTTTGTGGTCGAGCAACTACCTGACTTCAGTCGGGTGGCGATGATCGAGTCGGCTGCCGAGGTCGACAGTGCCGATAAACGTGTGGCCGTTCAGGCCGGGCAGGAACTGCGCTTTGACAGCGCTGGGCCAGGAGCACTGCAGCGCATCGATGCGGCGGCGATCGATGAGGCGTGGGAGCTGCATCAGTTGCGGGTGCGTGACCAATCCCTGGACGTGGTGCTTGAGCGGCTGGCGCGCAATCACCCGGGTTACCTGGTGTTCGATGCCAAGGCGCTGCAGCTGATGCGGGTAACGGCTGTACTGCCTGCCGATGACAGTCAGCGGGCGTTACGCTTGCTGGCGCGTAGTTTGCCGATCAGGATCGAGCAATATACGCCTTGGGTGACCCGTGTTTCTGTTGAGCAGCCTTGACGGGTGGCTTTTCGCGGGGCAAGCCCGCTCCCACTTGCCCCGCGATCTTCAAAACTGTTTCTCCAGCTTCAAACTGACGCTGTTCCTATCGTAGGAATACAACCAGTCGATATTGCTCTCGACCTTGTTGTACTTGACCGTCAGGCTCGGCACCAGGTCATACACGGCCAGCCGCGGCGCGCGCAGAATGAAGGTGTAGCTTTGCTCGTCTTCATTGCGCCGGTCATCGAGGATGGCGCTGTAGGCGTCGTACTGGCGCGTGCGGTACGAGGCGAACAGCACCGCACTCAAGCCCACCTCGAAGTCCTTGGCGACGCCCAGGCGCAGGCCCTTCTGAAAGTAGGCGGCGGTGCGGTCCTGGGCGTTGCGGTCGCTGAAATCGATGCCGCCGAACAGCGTCCATTGCCGGGGCAGGGCCTGCCACAAGGTGGCGTACACCGAGCTGGTATCGCCATCGAGGTTGCTGTTGATGTCGTGCTTGTAGGCCATGTCTTTGTAGTCGCCTTCAAGCTTGAACATGCGCGTGGCCGACAGCGTGTGCATCCACTCGCCGCGCAGCCCCCAGGCGCTGTACATGGCATTGTCACCAATGGTGTTGAACTCGTATGAGGGCCCCAGCGAGTACTGGTTACGCGCGTCGTGGTAGCTGTAGCCGACGTTGTTGATCAGCGTGCCTTCGTTGTACTTGCTCTCTTTGTCGTAGGCCTGGCCGTACCACAGCGAACGCATGAACACACCGTGATGGCCGCTGATGGCCACGCGTTTGTTCAGCGTGCCTTCGTAATCCACGCCGTGGGCCGACACCGCCTTGGGCAGCGAGCGGGTGATCAGGTAGGGGCCCTGATCAGTCTCCATGCGGTACACCACGGTGCTTTCAGAGGACTGGTTGAGGTTGTCGGCCCAGATTGGGCCGACGGCCAGCGAGCCTTGCCAGTCTTCGCGGTGGTCCAGGGCCTGGAGAAAACTGTCCACGGTTTTGCCCAGGCCCATGGCCTGCGCATCCGAGGGGCTGAGGCTGCTGCTGATCTGTTTGAATGCGGTGGTCGATTCGCGATCTTTGCGGTTCTCGAACAGCACCCGCGCCAGTTCCAGGCGACCGGGGAGAAAGTCCGCTTGCATCGCCAGCAGTTGGCGATAGTAGTCCTCGGCCTGGTCGAGATCACCTGAAGCGCGGGCCAGGGCACCGTTGGCGTAGGCGGTGAGCATCGGGTCGTGGCCGGGCAAGGCGGTGTAGCGCTGGAGGTAGTCCTTGGCGTGCAGCCATTGCTGGCGCTCGATGGACAAGTACACCGCGCGGCCCAGTTCATCGAGGTTGTTGCCAACGCTGTAGCTTTGGCCGTCGATGGTCAGCAGTGGCGCGGCGGTGTCGTTGGGCAGTTCGTCTTTGAGAAACTCGCGCTCTTGCTGGTTGGCGCGGTACTCGATGGATTGGTTCAGGCGCAGGCTGGTGTCCTGATCGGCGGCGAGTGCGGCCTGGGTCGTGAACATCAGCAGGGAAAAGGGCAGAAGGTGGTGCGTGAGTGATCGCTTGCAATAGAACTGGGGCATTACCAGGCTCTCAGAGTCGCTTCAATGCACCAAAAGCAAGTGCCCGACCTGCAGGCACTTGCTCGATGGTGCTACTTCAGGATCAACCCGCTACTTACTTGCGAACGCCACCGAAAGCGGTGTCGTAGTTGCGGTTGGCAAACTTGGCGATACCGGCCACCGAGGCGGTGGCGCCTGCGCCGAAGAAGCTGCCTTGGGTGGTGCCGCTTGACAGAATGGCATTGCTGGTTGGGTTGAGGGCCGAGGCGTTACCACTGAAGCTGGCGTTAGCCGTGTTGATGTTGGCGTTGAGCGCAACTTTCAGGGTGCTGTTGCTCAACGAGCCGGTCAGTGTTGGCGCGGCAGTGCCGAACGATGCAGTCAGCTCACCGGACATCAGGTTACCGCCGGAGTAGTTGTTGATGCCCTGCACGGCGTAGGTCACGCTGGCGGTTGGCAGTACGCGGCCGGTGGTGTCACCAGAGTAATAAACGGTGCGAGTTGGATCGTTGTTGGCGCCGCTCTGCGACCACTCACCGTAGTACACCTGCTGGCTGGCAACCTGTTTGAAGTCGAAGTTGCCCAATGCCGAGTGGGAGGGAGGCATCATGGCTGCGGTGATGGTGGTGACACCATGAGTGTCGGTGGGGACCATGCCTTTCAGGCCGCTGAAGGCAACTTTTGCACCGTTGTGGAAGGCTTTGACGCCAACCGCCGGAACACCGTTGGCACTTGGGTGATTGGGTATGCCTGCGTCTTGGGTGCCGCCAACGACAATTGCAGTATCGTAACTTTGCCCGGAAGAAGTCGCAGCCTGAGCAACGCCAGCCAGACCAAAGAGTGCAACTGCCAGTACGGTGTAGTTGAAAGATTTCATTTGTTCATCCCTGAATTCAACACATAAGTGCAACGCTCGCCCCTGCATAAACTTCGTACGGCGTCTTCCAGCCCAGGCGTTTTCGCGGGCGTAAATTGATCTTCGTTACCACGCGACTGACCGCCTCGACGGTCAGCTTGCTGAAGTCGCCGCCCTTGGGAAAATACTGCCGGAGCAGGCCGTTGGTATTTTCATTAGTGCCTCGCTGCCAGGATGAATAGGGTTCTGCAAAAAAGACTTGGCACTGGCTCCGATGCGCAATGCGTTCATGCCCGGCAAACTCCTTCCCGTTATCCAGCGTCAGCGTGTGAACAGCATGCCCCTTGAGCAACAGATTGATCGCCCGCGTTACCTGCCGGCGCGTCCTGCGCTTGACCGGATAGGCGCTCAGGTAGCCGCTTTTACGATCAACCAGCGTGACCAGATTGCCGCCTACGCCATGCACCGTGTCACCCTCCCAATCACCTAGACGCTCGCGGGCTTCGACCTCAGCAGGGCGCTCGGTTATCGATACGCGATTACGCAACTGTCCGCGCCGGTCGTGGCTTCCGTAGCGTTTTCGGTACAGCTTCCTGCGGTGCCGCAAATACTTGTATAACTCGCCACCTGCGTGTTTGTCGGTGGCGATAAACCGATAAATCCACTCGTGACTGACCGCGCGCTCCGGCTGCTCTTGCTTCAGGCGCTGAGCAATCTGCTCCGGGCTCATACCGTGTTTTAGCCAGAGCGGCAGATAATGGCTGAACCACGTTAATGGCTTGCAGTGCTTGCGCGCCTGCGCTCGACGGGCATCACTTTCATGGGTCGCAGCAACCGCTTTGTAGGTCTTCTGGGAGCTGTTGCGGCGAACCTCACGACTGATCGTCGAGGGATGTACGCCAACCTGTTTCGCGATGCTTGCCTGGCTTTTTCCGGCGCTCAGACCGGCCTCAATCTGGTAACGTTGGCCCTGAGTCAGCTGCCGGTAATGCGTAGTCATCTGCGCTTGAATCCTTCGGTGTGAGAGCCTGGATTCTACCGGTGGCTGACTCTCTGCCTATCGTTTCAAACGTTGCACTTATTCTATGAATTCAGGATCCATTGATTAATTAAAGTTAATTCAACACGTCAAGCATTTGCCAAGCAGCTTTTCAGCCTCCCATGTAGTACCCCTCCCCGAAATTTAGAAAGTAGTGGTAAAGCCGATTTTCAACGTTCGACCTGGTGCGGGCATGGCCGAGCGCGTCAGTGGGTCGATGTAATAAAGGTTGGTCAAGTTGGTGCCGGTCAACTCTATGGAAGCGTCGTCGCTCAACTTGTAATTTATGTAGGCGTCATAAGTAATGATGTCGTCCCACGACATCGGCGTGTTCAGGTAGTAACTGACCATGGCGCTGCTGCCATAGTTGTTATAGAACTTGCTTTCGTGTTGTTTGTAATAAATGGCCCGCCCGCCAACTTCAAGTTTTCGCTCGAAGAATCGTGCCCCAACCCCCAAGTTGGCTGACCATTCAGGCATGGCCATACTCACAAGATAACCACCGACAAAGCCGTCATCCACGCAATTGGGTGTAGAGCCGCTCGGGTCAAGCATGATCGCAGAATGTTCATCACAGACTTTATTCTTCAGGACATGGCCGATGCTCATGTCAGTGAATACGCGTCCATTGTCATATCGGCCCTGAAACTCCAGGCCAGCGGTGGTCTGCTTTTCGAGGTTTTCGAAACGCATCATCGGGTCGCGCTCGATTACATCCTTGGTGGTGTTGTGGTAGTACGTCAGCTTGATGTCGGCAATTTCACTGCCGCCGAGGCCGGACAAGTTGTGGACGTAGGCGACCTCATAGTTGCGCGCATGCTCCGGTTTCAACCCCCACGGGTTGGTGGAAGAAGAGAACCCGACGGTGCTTTCAAACATGCTCGGGTAACGCAGTGCTTCGCTGTAGCGAAGGTACAATCGGCCATTTTCGGAGGTGTAGAAGGTGGCAGCGAGCGAAGGCGTCCAACCGTGATCTTTCTGGTGTTTAGCGCTTACATCTTTCTCGTAGAAAATGGGGTTGCCGTTTGCATCTACATCACCGTAGTTGTATCCATGGTTGCTGCATGAAATAAGCTTTTCACGCGGGTCCTGAAAATTTGCGCAAGGGTTGTTGTTGCGAGAGTACTTACCTTTGCCATTGTTTTCCCAGGCGGCTAGATGCTGGGTTTCTTCAATGAAAGAGGTTTCTGATTTGATTAAATTGATTGCCTCTTGCCGCTGTGCTTCGGTGAGGCCGAACATGTCCCAGAAGAATTGGTTGTCTTCAATCGTCTTGTCAATTTTTGCTTGCCGCTCAGCGCTCGTAAGTTCCTTTCTTGTGGTGTAAGCAACCTGCGTTCCGGTTGCCACGGTAGCGGTTGTTTTTCCGTCCTTCTCCTGGCGCTCCTTCAAGTAATCATCAAAGGCCCAGTACGAGGAATAACGCATCCCGGCATTGAATCGGGCAAAGCTCACCGGGTGCCAATCGAAGTTGAAGTTGTATTCCTGTTCTTCCCTGCGTCCTTTGCGTGGATACATACGCAAAGTGGTGTTGATGGCCGTGTCGTAGTAGTCGTCGCTGGAGCCCAGCTTTTCATGCTGGTAGCTGCCACCCAGGGTCAAGTCGAGGCTGTCGAGCAGTTTTAACTTGTTGCTGACGGTCAGGCCGACACGGTCGTGCTTGGCGTTGGCTATCGCGGTGTTTCTGAACACCGGGTCGGTCATGGTGGTGTGGTTTGGCACGCCGCCGCTGCTGTAGGTATCGCTGCGGGTGTTGGTTGCCCAGAGGTTGGAGTAGAAATCCACCCACGGGTTACCCTCAGGCTTGAGTTTGTATTCCAGGTTGTAGGCTTTGCTTTCCACATGGCTCAGCGGCCACTGCGGCACGCCATGGGTCGCGGCGTCGAACAGGGTGCCGGGCGAGAAGAAGGAGATCCGCGACGGCAGGATTTCACCGTACAGCGCATCGGTGTCGCGGTAGCCGAATTCCAGCGACTGGTCTTCATCGATCTTGAGTTTGGCTTTGCCCAGCCACGACTCCATCTTGCTGGAGGTGTTGGGTACTTCATTGCCCGGTTTGTAGATGTTCGCCAGGTTGGGAATGTGGTCCCAATGGCCGTTCACCTTCTTGCCGGTTGAATAGAAGTCGCTTTTGTTCTTGCCCGCGTAGTGGTTGCCTTTTTCCCGGTAGGCGTAGGCGGTCAACAGCTCGAACTTTTCCT
Organism: Pseudomonas sp. NUPR-002; assembly: GCF_056322725.1. Classification (NCBI taxonomy): domain Bacteria; kingdom Pseudomonadati; phylum Pseudomonadota; class Gammaproteobacteria; order Pseudomonadales; family Pseudomonadaceae; genus Pseudomonas; species Pseudomonas sp. NUPR-002. Next base: position 5,415,779 of record NZ_CM150476.1, on the reverse strand, counting down.
GGCGGGTGGCCAGGGCCAGGCGATAGGCATAGTCGTCACTGGACAGTAGATCGTTGCTGCTACTGGTGCGCGGTTGTTTGTACAGCGAAGGGTCGAAGTAGGAGTAGATCGGAACGTGCTGATAGTCTGGGCCTGGCATTTGCCCGGTCATCAACGTCGGCAGCTTTGGCGAAACCGAGTTGTTACTGCCCTCGATCTTGAATTCACCACCGTACTCAAGGCCTTCCTTGAGCACGTCATCGACGTTGATGGTGCTGGCCACCACCGCGCCGCCGACGCCGCTGTAGACGTTACGCTCCATGTTAGGCCCCTTGATCACCTTGATGCTGCCGATCAGGTTGGGGTCGATATAGTTGCGGTTGTTGGCGCCGTTGTAGCCCCGGTACACGGTCAGTGCCTGCTCGGTGCCGTCGATGGTCAAGGGTACCCGGCCCGGGCCCTGAATGCCGCGGATGTTCGGGTCCAGCGCGCCGCTGTTACGGGCGTCGCCGCTGTAGACGTTGAGCATGCCCTTGAATAGGTCGGCGGGGGCGGCGCCTTTGTAGCGTTCGATCTGCTCCTTGCCGGCGTACACCGAGGAGATGTCCTGATCGTAGATGTCGTTGTAGCCCTTTACGTCGCGCGACTCCTGGTATTCGGCGCCGTGTACGTAGGTGGGGTGCAGGTCGCCTTCTTCAAGGCCTGAGGCACCTGCACCGGACTGCACCTGAATGACCGGGCGATCGGGTTGGCCGGTGACGTTGAAAGTGACGGCTTTGTTCGCCAGCAATTGCTGTAGCGCCGCTTCCAGAGAAAGGCGACCCTGAACCGGATTGCCATACGCGCCGGCGAAGTTGCTGCTGCCGATGTACAGTTCGGCACCGGCTTGACGGGCCAGCAGCACCAGCGCTTCATCCAGCGCCAGCGAGGGGATGTTGAATGCGTGGAGTGCGCCCTGGGACGATGCGTGCGTTGCACTCATGTTCGGGTTGGCGTGAACGGCGCCAAGTGTGGCGGCATCAGCGATCACTGCTAAAACGGCTAACTGCACGCCCAGGCTCAGGCGGGTGCGCTTTGAAAGCTTGCGCTTGTTGTTATTCCCTTGCGTTTGCAAAACCGGCCTCACTAAAAGCAAATAAGATTTATTTACGTGTAGTGAGAACGGTGCAGCGGAAAAAACGCAATAGATCGTTATGATCTATTGTTATTGTTTTTTATTCTTTTTTAGTAGATCAGGGTGAACCCAGGCAGGTCGATGATCCGTGCATGGGCCTGCGCCGCCAGACGCTTGAGGGCGTCGTCGAGGTTATCCAGGCGCATCACCGCGCTGATCTGAACATTACGCAGGGCATCGCCCCTGACCATCACCAAGCCAGCACGGTAGCGATTGATGCGTGCCACGGCATCGGCGAGCAATTCGCGTTGGAACACCAGGCGGCCTTCCTGCCAGCTGGCCAGCTCGTCCGGGCTGACATTCAGCGGCACCAGGCCGGAACTCGGGCTGAAGCGCAGGCTCTTGCCTTGATCGAGCAGGGCAGAGCCGGCAGCGTCTTCCAGCTCGCGATGGGTCAGATCGACCTCGACCTGATGCTGCAGCACACCCACCCAGCCTTCGCGGTTGTCGCCCACACCGACCAAGTATTGCGTGCCGCGTGCAGTGATATCGGCGCCTGCGGTGCGTACGGTGAAGGGGCGGCGTTCCTGATCCGTCACCGGTGCGGGAGTGAATACCGCCTCGCCCTGGCTCAGGCGCACCAGCCGGGTCTGATCGTCGTAGGTCACATTGAGGATGCTGTGGCTGCCCAGTTCCACCTGGCTGCCATCGGCCAGGGTGATCTGCTGGGTTTCGCCAAAGCCGGTGTGATAGTCACTGCTCAGTGCTTGTAGCCAGAAGGGCGGGGCCAGCAGCATCCAGCAGCCCAGGGCCAGGGCGGTTGCAGCGCTGCCGGTGGCGAGAGGTAACTGAAACCAGCGCGGGCGTGGCGGGCGCTGAGGTTTGCTGTATCCGGGCAGGCGCTTGAGCTGTGCAGTGGCCTTCCAGGCGCGATTCGCTCGCTCAGCAGCAGCGGCATGCAGAGGGTCGGCCGCCAGCCAGTGCTGGAATGCCTTTTGTTCGCGCGCCGACAGCCGTCCTTGACGATGGCGCACCACCCATTCGGCAGCTTCCTGCTCTATCGGGTCGATATTCTGTGGAGAAGCATTCACGGTGTTGTCTGGCTACCTTATCGCTTTTTATCGTACACAAGGCCTAGCCTTCTGGGCCTGGTTCCAGCTCCCTGCCGATTTTAGCCAGGGCCATCGCCATGTGTTTTTGTACAGAGCTTGTGGAAATCCGTAAATAGCGCGCGGTCTCTTTGTGGGTCATGCCTTCGACACGCAGCAACAGGAACACATCGCGGGTGCGTGCAGGCATGCGTTCAAGCAGGTTCTCCAGGTGCTCCAGTTCCAGCGCGTCGATGGCCTGTTCTTCAGGGCGGCTGCTTTCGTCGACCAGGGTTTCGAAAAACGCCGTGGCATCGGTGTCGAAGCGTTTTTCACCGTAGCGCCGATAGTGATCGATCATCAGATTGTGGGCGACCCGGAACAGATAGGACGGCCCGCGAAGAACGCTCTCCAGGTTATCCAGTTGAGCGAGGCGTAGAAAGGTTTCCTGCACCAGATCCGCCGCCAGGCTTGGCGTGCATTTTTTGCGCAGAAGGTAACGGTGCAGAGCAGATGAATGTTGGGTGAACAATTTTTCCAGCACAGCAGCGCTTTCCTTTGCTCGGGCGGGACCGGGAGAGGGCTGGAGTATAATGACAATCTTTCTCATTAAGCCAGCATTGCGTTGGCTTGATGCTGTGTCTGTAGGAGCGGGCTTGCCCCGCGAAGCGATGTGTCTGGAGGGTCGCCATCGCGGGGCAAGCCCGCTCCTACAGGCAGTGCAAGACGGTATCTCCCACAAATCGCAGACGCAAAAAAAAATGGCCTACCTTGCGGTAAGCCATTTTTCGGTACTTGGTGGCTACACAGGGACTTGAACCCCGGACCCCAGCATTATGAATGCTATGCTCTAACCAACTGAGCTATGTAGCCAAGTGGCGCGCATTATTCGCTTTAAACGGACACCTGTCAACACTCTTTTTCAAAAAAATAATCGTGTGATCAATTGCTTAGCGGACAGGGGGCTTGGAAGGCTGGCCGTCACGCCAGGCCAGCAAGCGTTCGGCATCGACTTTTTCCGCCTGGCCCAGGCTCGCACCCCGGACGATCAGGCGCTGGCCCTGGCTGAGCAAGCGTTTTTCACCATATTGGCCAATGACTTCCAGCTTGCCCTTGAGCAAGATCACTTCGTCGTGGTCACGGCCGCGGCTGGCTGACAGGTGAGTGCCAAACACCTGAATCCGGCTGTCGCCGAGATCGACCTCAAAAGGGCGACCATCAAGCATCACATTGATGAACACCTGGCCTTGAACAACGCGCACCTTGCGCACCGCTCCGCGCAAATCGACATTCACTGCGCTGGCGCCGTCCAGCGTCAGCCGCGAGCCATCGGCCAACTGGATCTGCCGACGTTCGCCCGGGGCGGTGGCGACATCACTGATCAGCCGTTGCAGGTAGGGCAGTTGGGTAAACACGAGCAATCCGGCGGCCAGTAACACACCGGCAGCGATCACCCAGCCTAGCCAGGCGCGTGGTGCTTCACGTCGTTTTGCCTGGCGTATCCGTGTACCAGGGCCGGTCGAGGGTACGGAAGTGGGCGATGAATTCATGGCGGACGCAATGCTCTGAGCAGGGACCAAGGGCCGAAAACCGGAAGGATGCTATAGCTAGTGAGAATCATTAGCAAGAATGTAGGTGTGACGCTCGTCGAAAAGAATCGTGCGCTTGCTAACGAATTCTGGATAATTGGATCCCAACCACCGGATGGAAGACTTTGTCATGGCTGTAAGCAGTGCCTCGTCCCTTTCGCCCGCAAGTGCCACGACTGCGCAGAGCAGCCCGCTGGTCATGCGGATCATCGCCGCCTGCGCTCTGGCGCATCTGATCAATGACTTGATCCAGGCCGTGCTACCGTCGATCTATCCCTTGCTCAAGGACAACTACGGGCTGACCTTTGCCCAAGTGGGGATGATTACCCTGACCTTCCAGATCACCGCGTCGTTGCTGCAGCCGTGGGTGGGCTTTTACACCGACCGCAAGCCGATGCCGAATCTGCTGCCGCTGGGCACCCTGTGTACCCTGGTGGGGATTGTCATGCTGGCGTACGTCGGCAGCTTCCCGATGATTCTGCTGGCTGCAGCACTGGTGGGCATTGGCTCTTCGACCTTCCATCCGGAAACCTCGCGGATTGCCCGGCTGGCCTCGGGCGGACGATATGGTCTGGCGCAGTCAACCTTTCAGGTGGGCGGTAACGCCGGTTCCGCGTTCGGCCCGTTGTTGGCGGCGGCGATCATCATTCCATTCGGCCAGGGCAATGTGGCCTGGTTCGGCTTGTTTGCCGTGGCGGCGGTGTTGGTGACCTACGCTTTGAGCCGCTGGTATCGCGAGCACCTCAATCTATTCAAAGCCAAGGCCGGGCAGGCTGCAACCCATGGCCTGTCGCGCGGGCGGGTCACCGGGGCGCTGGTGGTGCTGGGGCTGCTGGTGTTCTCCAAGTACTTTTATATGTCCAGCCTCACCAGCTACTTCACCTTCTACCTGATCGAGAAGTTCGACCTCTCGGTCGCCAGCTCGCAACTGCATCTGTTCCTGTTCCTCGGCGCGGTGGCGGCCGGGACCTTCTTTGGCGGGCCGATCGGTGACCGTATCGGGCGTAAGGCGGTGATCTGGTTCTCGATTCTCGGCGTGGCGCCATTCACCCTGGCGCTGCCGTACGCCGACCTGTTCTGGACCAGTGTGTTGAGCGTGATCATCGGCTTTATCCTGGCCTCGGCGTTCTCGGCGATTGTCGTGTATGCCCAGGAACTGGTGCCGGGTAACGTCGGCATGATCGCCGGGATTTTCTTCGGCCTGATGTTCGGTTTTGGCGGTATCGGCGCGGCATTGCTTGGTTACCTGGCCGACCTCAAAGGCATCGAGTACGTCTACAGTGTTTGCTCGTATTTGCCCCTGTTCGGTTTGCTGGCGATCCTGCTGCCGTCTACCGCCAAGCGCTGAAGGCTCAAGAACGGGCTATTGACGGGTGGCATGGCTTCTCCTAGAGTGCCGCCCATTCCTTCCTGTGTAACCGACGTATGAGCCGCTTCAGCCTTACATTCGCGCAACCCCAGCCGGTCGTCCTGACCCGTTGCTGCGATTGGCCGAGCGATACTGTGCTCAAGCGTCGGCGCAGCGTGCTGTTCGCCTTTACTTTTTCGCCTCACCTCCACACCTGCTGAGTTGGCGGCTGCACGCCCGGCCTTTTGCCGTGGCGGTGTTCGTCCGCATCTGAACTGTTTTGCTCATGTGTGCGCCTGCGCAGGCGCGATGTCGCACCTGCGCCGGTAAGTGTGGAGTGGTAATGAATACGCGTTTGTTGGTGGGTTTGTTGTTCGCTGTTTCGGTGGTCGGTTTCAGTCTTGGGGCGAGCTTGCCATTGGTGTCGCTGCGTTTGCTCGATAGCGGCGCCAGTACCTTGCAGATCGGTATTCTCTCGGCGATTCCAGCGGCGGGGATGATGCTCTCGGCGTTTATGGTCGATGCCTGTTGCCGACACCTGACGCGGCGCAATATCTACCTGCTGTGCTTCGGCTTGTGCGCGCTAAGCATCGGCCTGCTCGAGTGGGCGTTCTCTTCGATCTACCTGCTGGCGCTGCTGCGCCTGGGCTTGGGTATTGGCATGGGGATCGCAATCATTCTTGGCGAGTCCTGGGTCAATGAGCTGAGCGAGGAGCACAACCGCGGCAAGATCATGGCGCTGTATGCCACCGCCTTCACGGGTTTTCAGATGCTCGGCCCGGCGATGTTGGCGTTGCTGGGGGCGCAGAGCCCTTGGGTAAACGCGGTGGTCACCGGCTGCTATGGTCTGGCGTTGCTGTGCATCGTGCTGACGGTGCCCAACGATCATGTCGAACATGGCGAGGATGCCGACAAGAGCTTCTCGCTGGCAGGCTTTTTCCGTGTCGCCCCGGCGCTGTGCATGGGCGTGTTGTTCTTCTCGTTCTTCGATGCGGTGATTCTGTCGCTGATGCCGGTGTATGCCTCCAGTCACGGCTTTGCCGTGGGCGTGGCGGCGTTGATGGTGACGGTGATCCTCACCGGCGACATGCTGTTCCAGTTGCCCTTGGGCTGGCTCGCAGACCGCAGCGAACGGACCCTGGTGCATCTGGTGTGTGGCGTGGTGGCGATGCTGATCGGCCTGGCATTGCCTTGGTTGCTGCAGGTGCAATGGCTGCTGTGGCCGGCATTGGTGGTGCTCGGTGCGGTGGCGGGTGGGGTGTACACCTTGGCGCTGGTGCTGATTGGTCAGCAGTTCAAGGGTCAGGACCTGGTGACCGCCAACGCCAGCGTCGGGCTGTTGTGGGGTGTGGGCAGCTTGATCGGGCCATTGCTCAGTGGCGCGGCCATGAATGTCGCACCACATGGCCTGCCGATGGCGCTGGCGATCATGGCTGCGTTGTTCGTGTGCTTCGCCCGCAGCGCCAACCGCAAGGCGTACCGGCTGAAAACGGCGCAATGACACGGGTGCATGTGATCGTACAACCAATTGCGCTATGATCCGGATTGAAGAATATTCGGGACAGATGTTCGATATGAAAGACCAGAGCGCACTGCCACGCGCCCGCAGAAAACCGCGTAGCCTGGCCCAGGAATTGGTAACGATCCTCACCGAGCAGATCCGTGATGGCCATCTCAAGCGCGGCGATAAATTGCCGACCGAGTCGGCGATCATGCAAGAGCAGGGTGTCAGCCGCACCGTAGTGCGCGAGGCGATCTCGCGCTTGCAGGCAGCCGGTCAGGTGGAAACCCGCCATGGCATCGGCACCTTTGTGCTGGATACGCCGAGCCCGAGTGGTTTTCGTATCGACCCGGCCACCATCGTTACCTTGCGTGAGGTGTTGGCGGTGTTGGAGTTGCGCATCAGCCTGGAGGTCGAGTCGGCAGGTTTGGCAGCGGCGCGCCGCAGTGCCGAGCAACTGGCGGCGATGCGTGATGCGCTGGATGCCCTCAACGAAAGCGTGGCCCATGCCAGCGATGCGGTGGCATCGGATTTTCAGTTTCATCTGCAGATTGCCATGGCCACGGGCAATCGTTACTTCACCGACATCATGACTCACCTGGGGACTAGCATCATCCCGCGCACCCGGTTGAACTCGGCGCGTCTGGCCCATGATGACCAGCAGCATTACATGAGCCGGCTCAGTCATGAGCATGAAGCCATCTATGAAGCGATTGCCCGTCAGGATGCCGAAGCGGCCCGTGCGGCGATGCGCCTGCATCTGACCAACAGTCGCGAACGCCTGCGCCTGGCGCACGAACAAGCCGAAGCCATGTAGGCGCGGGCTTGCCCCGCGATAGCGGTGTATCGGTTACATCGCTTCGCGGGGCAAGCCCGCTCCTACGGACATCAGGCGATTGAGGCGGTTGACCACTCGCCGTTGACCAGGCGCTTCAAGCCCAGTGGGTTGCTGTTGCGCAGGGCTTCGGGCAGCAAGGCTTCAGGGTAGTTCTGGTAGCACACCGGGCGCAGGAAGCGGTCGATTGCCAGGGTGCCCACCGAGGTACCGCGCGCATCGGAAGTCGCCGGGTAAGGGCCGCCATGCACCATGGCGTCACAGACTTCCACCCCGGTCGGGTAGCCGTTGACCAGGATGCGTCCAACTTTTTGCTCCAGCAAAGGCACCAGCCATTGATAGGCCTGCAGGTCGCTCGCCTCACCAATCAAAGTGGCAGTCAGTTGCCCGCGCAGACCCTGCAAAGCGGCCTTGAGTTCGGCGTCGTCAGCGGCTTCAACAATGAGGGTGGTCGGGCCGAACACTTCTTCCTGCAGCAGTTCATCACCGTTGAGCAGCAGCGCTACATCGGCCTTGAACAGTTGCGGTTGGGCTTGGTTACCTTCTTGTGGCCGGCCTGCCAGGTGGGTAATGCCTGGGTGCGCGTGCAGGTGCTCCACACCGTTGCTGTAGCTGCGCAGGCCACCGGCATTGAGCATGGTTTGCGCGGCCTGGCTGGCCATTTGGCTTTGCAGCTGCGCCTGGAATGCGCTGAAGGCGGGTGAGCGTACGCCCAGCACCAGGCCTGGGTTGGTACAGAACTGACCGCAACCCATGACCACCGACGCCGCCAGTTCCGTGGCCACGGTTTCGCCGCGGCTGGCGAGGGCCTGTGGCAGCAGAATCACTGGGTTGATGCTCGACATCTCGGCAAACACCGGAATCGGTTGCGGGCGTTCGGCTGCCATTTTGCACAGGGCATTGCCGCCGCTGAGCGAGCCGGTGAAGCCGACCGCCTGGATGGCCGGGTGTTTCACCAGCCATTCACCAACACCCGCGCCGAAGATCATGTTGAACACACCCTTGGGCATCGCAGTGCATTCGGCCGCGCGCGTGATGGCGCAGCCGACCAGGTCGGCCGTGGCCATGTGGCCGCTGTGTGCTTTGAATACCACCGGGCAACCGGCTGCCAGGGCGGCGGCGGTATCACCGCCAGCGGTGGAGAAGGCCAGCGGGAAGTTGCTGGCGCCAAACACCGCAACCGGGCCCACGCCGATGCGCATCTGCCGCAGATCGACCCGGGGCAGCGGCTTGCGGTCCGGCAGTGCCAGGTCGATGCGCGCACCCAGGAAGTCGCCACGCTGCAGCACCTGGGCGAACAGGCGCATCTGGCCACTGGTGCGGGCACGCTCACCCTGGATACGCGAGGCGGGCAGTGCGGTTTCCTGGCAGACAATGGCCACGAAGTCATCGCCCAGGGCATCCAGTTCGTCGGCGATGGCCAGGAGAAACTCGGCGCGACGGCTCGGGCTCAGCTGGCGATATTCAACAAAGGCCGCTTCGGCGGCACGTGCGGCACTGTCCACTTCTGCTTCGGTGGCCTGGATGAAACTGAACGGCAAGGCTTCGCCGGTGCTCGCGTTGAGGCTTTGCAGTTGTTGTGTGCCTGCAGCACTGCGTGCCCCGGCGATGAAGTTGTGGCCAAGAACGATGGACATGAAGATCTCCGGGTTCTGTAGGTAAGGTTTGATAACTGACGTCGTATAACATGGCTGACATTGAGGCCAACTGCCTTGGCCCTGAAACAGGGCCAAGGGGTGAGTTGCGGGTCAGGTAATCGGAGCGGGGTTGAACAGGGTGATGTCGTTGTGCAGGCGGTAACGTTCGGCCCAGGTCTGGGTGCGGCCGCTGGCGACATCGAGGTAGTAGTGAAACAGTTCCCAACCCAGTTCTTCGATACTGGCTCGGCCGGTGGCGATACGCCCGGCGTCGATGTCGATCAGGTCGGGCCAGCGCTCGGCCAGTTCGGTGCGGGTCGAGACCTTGACCACCGGAGCCATGGCCAGGCCGTAAGGGGTACCACGGCCAGTGGTGAACACATGCAGGTTCATCCCGGCTGCAAGTTGCAGGGTCCCGCAGACAAAGTCGCTGGCCGGGGTGGCGCAAAACACCAGGCCCTTGCCGGACACCCGCTCACCCGGGCCAAGCACGCTATTGATGGCGCTGCTGCCGGATTTAACGATCGAGCCCAGGGATTTTTCGACAATGTTGGAAAGACCGCCTTTTTTGTTGCCCGGCGTGGTGTTGGCGCTGCGGTCGGCTTCGCCGCGCTGCAGGTACTGGTCGTACCAATCCATTTCCCGCACCAGCGCTTGCGCCACTTCCGGAGTTTCGGCGCGTGAGGTCAGCATGTAGATGGCGTCGCGCACCTCGGTAACCTCCGAGAACATCACCGTCGCGCCGGCACGAATCAACAGGTCCGAGGCGTAGCCCAACGCCGGGTTGGCGGTGATGCCGGAAAAGGCATCGCTGCCGCCACACTGCATGCCGAGGATCAGCTCCGAGGCCGGCACGGTTTCGCGGCGGCGCTGGTCCAGTTTTTTCAGGCGTACTTCGGCCAGTTCCATGATCTGCTCGACCATTTCAGCAAAGCCGTGGCTGGCATCCTGCAAGCGGTACAGCCAGGGCTCGCTGAGGTCGACGGAAGGGTCGTCTTCATGCATGACCTGACCGGCCTGAAGCTTCTCGCAGCCCAGACTGATCACCAGTGCTTCGCCGCCCAGGTTCGGGTTGCGCGCCAGGTTGCGCACGGTCCGGATGGGAATGTAAGCGTCGCGGGCATTGATCGCCACGCCACAGCCATAGCTGTGGGTCAGGGCCACCACGTCGTCGACATGCGGATACTTGGGCAGCAGCTCTTCACGAATGCGTTTGACCGTGTGCTCCAGTACGCCGGTTACACACTGGACGGTGGTGGTGATCCCGAGGATGTTGCGCGTGCCGACCGTGCCGTCGGCATTGCGATAGCCTTCGAAGGTATAGCCTTCAAGAGGAGGCAGGGCGGCCGGCACCGCGTCAGACATCGGCAAGCTGTCCAGGGGAGGAGCCGAGGGCATTGCCAGCTGGGTTTCCTTGACCCAGCTGCCTTGTGGCAAATCTTGCAAGGCATAGCCAATCACCTGGCCGTAACGTACCACCTTGTCGCCCTTGGCGATGTCCAGCAATGCCACCTTGTGGCTCTGCGGGATGCTTTCTGTCACGGTCAGGCCATCGGCAAAACGGCTGCCTTCAGCAACCCCTTGATCATTCACCACGACAACAACGTTGTCCTGTTCATGCAGGCGTACGTAACGGGGTGAATCGGCGTGTTCGATCATGTGCATGGGGTGGCCCTTCTTATACTGTATTCAGGCTAGTCAACGAGCCTGCGACCGGAGCCGCAGGCGTTTCACTCAACGGCGCGATTCAGCGAGCGTGCCGGTGGCAGGCTGAGGCTGGGGGTTGCCGTTCTTGCTGGCATCTTCACGCAGCTCGATACGCTTGATCGGGCCAACAATCACCAGGTAGCTGAACACCGCGACCAGCGCATTGGCACCCACATACACCAGGGCCCATTTGAACGAGCCGGTGGCGCTGATGATGTAGCCGATAATGATTGGTGTGGTGATCGAGGCGATGTTGCCGAAGGTGTTGAACATACCGCCAGACAGGCCGGCAATCTGTTTGGGTGAGGTGTCGGACACCACCGCCCAGCCCAGCGCACCCAGGCCTTTGCCAAAGAACGCCAGGGCCATGATGCCCACCACCATCCATTCGGCATCGACGTAGTTGCAGATGACCATCGACGTCGACAGCATCAAACCGATCACGATCGGCGCCTTGCGGGCGAAGGTCAGCGAGTTGCCACGGCGCAGCAGGTGGTCGGAAATGATCCCGCCGAGCACGCCGCCGATGAAACCGCAGATTGCCGGCAGCGAGGCGATGAAACCGGCCTTGAGGATCGACATGCCGCGCTCCTGTACCAGGTACACCGGGAACCAGGTCAGGAAGAAGTAAGTGATGGCGTTGATGCAGTACTGGCCCAGATAGATACCGAGCATCATGCGGCTGCTGAGCAGTTGCTTGATGTAATCCCATTTCGGCCCGCTGCTGCCAGCGGCCTTGGGTTTGTCCATGTCTACCAGGCCGCCGTTCTGCTCGATGTGTTCAAGCTCGGTGGCACCGATCATCGGGTGCTCTTTGGGGTTGTAGATCAGCTTCATCCAGGCGATGGAGAACAGGATGCCCAGTACCCCCATGACGATGAACACATGCTCCCAGCCCCAGGCGTGGACGATCCAGCCCATCAGCGGGGCGAACAACACCGTGGCGAAGTACTGCGCCGAATTGAAGATCGCCGAGGCCGTGCCGCGCTCGGCCGTCGGGAACCAGGCCGCTACGATCCGGGCGTTACCGGGGAACGAGGGGGCTTCGGCAAAACCGACCAGAAAGCGCAGCATGAACAGGGCGATGATCGCGTTGGCGACCGGCAGGTAGCCGACAAACCCTTGCAGTACGGTAAAGGCTGACCAGGTGAAGATGCTCAGGGCATAGACTTTCTTTGAGCCAAAACGATCGAGCAGCCAGCCACCAGGGATCTGGCCCAGTACATAGGCCCAGCCAAAGGCGGAGAAGATGTAGCCGAGGGTGACGGCGTCGATCCCCAGATCCTTCTGCAGGCTGGAGCCGGCGATGGAAATGGTGGCGCGGTCGGCGTAGTTGATCGTGGTCACGATGAACAGCATGAACAGGATCAGGTAGCGCACATGCGTTTTTTTAGTCGCTTGCATGCCGATGTTCTCCCACTAATTATTTTTGTGCGGGGTTCTGTTGTGGAGGAGCCGAAGGGTCAGGCTTCGGCTCCGGCGACGTCGTGTCGCCCAGGTACGTCAGGTGTTATTGCGCACCCTGCTTGTCCATCAGCGCAGCGAGCATTTCGTACTCTTCTGGGGTCAGATCGGTCAGCGGCGTACGTACCGGGCCGGCATCGTAACCGGCGATCTTGGCGCCAGCCTTGACGATACTGACGGCGTAACCGGCCTTGCGGTTACGGATGTCCAGATAAGGCAGGAAGAAGTCGTCGATGATTTTGGCCACGGTAGCGTGATCGTCCCGGGCAATCGCATGGTAGAAATCCATCGCGGTTTTCGGGATGAAGTTGAACACCGCCGAGGAATACACCGGCACACCCAGCGCCTTGTAGGCCGCCGCATACACCTCAGCGGTAGGCAGACCGCCGAGGTAGGAGAAGCGATCACCCAGGCGACGGCGGATCGACACCATCAGTTCGATATCTCCCAGGCCGTCCTTGTAACCGATCAGGTTCGGGCAGCGTTCAGCCAACTGCTCCAACTGCACGGCATTGAGGCGGCAGACGTTGCGATTGTAAACCACCACGCCGATATCCACCGATTTGCACACCGCTTCAACGTGGGCGGCAACGCCGTCCTGGCTGGCTTCGGTGAGGTAGTGTGGCAGCAACAGCAAGCCTTTGGCGCCCAGGCGTTCGGCTTCTTGTGCGTATTCGATGGCCTGACGTGTCGAGCCGCCGACGCCGGCGAGAATCGGTACGCTGCTGGCGCAGGTATCAACGGCGGTCTTGATGATCTCTGAGTACTCACTGGCTGCCAGGGAGAAGAACTCACCGGTGCCACCCGCGGCGAACAGGGCACTGGCGCCGTAAGGTGCCAGCCATTCCAGGCGCTTGATGTAGCCCGCGCGGTGGAAGTCGCCCTGGGCATTGAAGTCGGTGACCGGGAAGGACAGCAGGCCGTGGGAAAGGATGGATTTCAGTTCTTGTGGATTCATTGTTGTAGAACACCCTGTAGGACACAAAGGAAGACGCAGTGGTACTCGAGTAGAGATACGTTATCGTACAACTTAAAATGTGCCTAGCCCCGCTGGTCCTCTTTTTTTGCACTTCAACCTCTACCTGGGCAGCTTGAATGGCTATTAAGGCAACCTCCGGTGGGGGCGGGCTTGCCCCGCGATTGCGGTGTATCAGTTACATCGCATCGCGGGGCAAGCCCGCTCCCACCGCTAAGCGTGTCTTCTGCTTCAGTTCGACTGCATGTTGAGTAGATCAGGCAAAGCCTCGCCCCGCCTTTTGGGTGTATTGCACTTCCCCGGACAAGCTGCTGAGATCGACGAAGTGCGCAGGATCAGTCCTACGACCACTTTGAGCAAATCGCGGGGCAGACCGGCTCAGAATCGCTCGGGAATCAGGCGGAACGGGTAATTGGTCCCTTTGTACTGCCCGATCTTGCCGCGCTTGGGCAGCTTGATCTGCTCTTGCTGGGTGATGTCCTTGTAGGGCACTTGCTTGAGCAGGTGGCTGATGATGTTCAAACGTACCCGGCGCTTGTCTTCGGAATGGGCCATGTACCAAGGAGCCCAGGAGGAATCGGTGGCCGCAAACATTTCATCGCGGGCGCGGGTGTAGTCGTCCCAGCGGGTGAACGACTTGAGGTCCATCGGCGACAGTTTCCAGATCTTGCGGCCGTCGGTGATGCGATCTTCCAGGCGCCGTTGCTGTTCTTCGGCACTGACTTCCAGCCAGTACTTGATCAGAATGATCCCGGACTCGACCAGCATCTTTTCGAACAACGGGGTGACCGCGAGGAATTTTTTCGCCTGGTCGTCGGAGCAGAAGCCCATGACCCGTTCAACGCCTGCGCGGTTGTACCAGCTGCGGTCGAAGATCACCACTTCACCGGCCGAGGGCATGTGCTGGATGTAGCGCTGGGCGTAGATCTGGCTCTTCTCGCGCTCGGTCGGTGCCGGCAGCGCCACAACGCGGAACACGCGCGGGCTGACGCGTTCGGTGATGGCCTTGATGGTGCCACCTTTGCCAGCGCCATCACGGCCCTCAAAGACAATGCAGACCTTCAACCCCTTGGCGGTCACCCACTGCTGCAGTTTGACCAGTTCAACGTGCAGGGCTTTGAGTTCATGCTCGTAGTCCTTGCGCCCGATAGGTCCAAGGTCTTTCTCTTTATCCTTCTTTTTGGCCATGTTGCGATGCCTCGTCAGCTGAAAGGGACGCCTGGGGTTGCAGGCTGTTCGGAGTATAGACCTGGCATTTTGGGCGGCGGCTGACTGAAGTCAGCCCCGGCGTCCGGGCGCGGATCAAGGCGTCCAGTCGATCTGGTGTTCCTCCAGATAGGCATCTACCGCCGCACCGACGGTGGGCTGGAACACGTCGCTGCCAATGTGTTCGAGCACTTCCAGGCGGCTGAGCTTTTCGCGTACGGGGTCTTTAACTTCGGCAAAGCGCAGTTCGACGTTTTGCCTGCGCAGCGTTTCGCCCAGCTCGATCAGCATGTCTGCCGAGGTGACGTCCACGCTGGTGACCGGCTCGGCGGTGATCACCACGCGGCGAACCGGGGTGGGGGACGCGGCAACGGCCTCCAGCACACAGGTCTGGAACAGTTCGGCGTTGGCAAAGAACAGCGGTGCATCCCAGCGGAACAGCACCAGGCCAGGTACCCGGCGGGCGTGTGGATAGCGACTGATGTCGTGATAGCCGCGGATGCCGTCGACACGTCCCAATACCGCGTAATGCGGGCGCCAGCCGTCCCACAAAAATTCGATTACGGCGATAACCACTGCCAGGCCGATACCCGGCACCGCACCCAGGGTCGCAACGCCAACAAAGCAAGTGATCGACAGCCAGAACTCCCACTGCTGAATGCGGTAGATGCGCTTGAGGTCCTTGAACTCGAACAAGCCAATCGCCGCGGCGATCACCACGGCGGCCAGCGCGCTGTTGGGCAGGTCTTGCAGCAGGTTGGGGGCGAGCAGCAACAGCAGCGCGACGCCGAGCGCGCCAAACACCCCGGTCAGTTGGGTCTTGGCACCGGCCGCTTCAGCCACCGGCGTGCGTGAAGAACTGCTGCTGATGGGGAAACCCTGAAACAAACCGGCCGCCAGGTTGGCGGCGCCCAGCCCGAGCATTTCCTGGTTCGGGTTTACCGGGGTGCGCAGCTTGGCGGCATACGCCCGTGACAGCACGCTGGTATCGGCAAAGGACACCAGGGCCACGGCAAGCCCACCCATCAATACCGGCCGAAGATCCTCGGCCCGCAACCAGGGAATAGCCAAGCCAGGTAGGCCTTCCGGGACCGAACCCAGCACTTTCACTGCATGGCTGGCATCCAGATCCAGTGCGCCGACCGCCAGGGTTGCCAGTACCACTGCAATCAGGATCACCGGAGCGCGCTTGAAATGCTGAAGCAGCAGAATCAGCGCCAGCGTGGCGCCACCGACAGCAAAGGCGACCCAGTTGGCCTGGCCCGCGGCAAGGGCTTTGAACAGGCCGAAGATGTCTTGCAAGGGGCCGGTACTGTCTACCGAAATATCGAACAGCTTGGGGGTTTGACTGACCAGTACGGTGAAGGCGATGCCGTTCATGTAGCCGTGGCGGATCGGCTTTGACAGCAGCTCGGTGATAAACCCCAGGCGCAGCAGGCCTGCGGCGATACACACCAGTCCGGAGACCAACGCCATCGCGCTGGCCAAGGCGATGGCGCGACCGGGGTCGCCTGCTGATAGTGGCAACACTACGGCCAAAATGATCGCCGCCAGCGCCGAATCCGGCCCCAGTACCAGAATGCGGCTTGGCCCGAACAACGCGTAGGCCAGCAAGGGCACGATGGTCGCATACAGGCCGTAAATACCCGGCACACCCGAGGCTTCGGCATAGGCAATGCCCACCGGTACCAGCATGGTGGTCAGCACCAGGCCGGCGATCAAATCCCGGCGCAGCCAGGCGGGTTGGTAGCCGCGCAGCACTAGCAGTCCTGGAAACCAGCGCCTCCAGCCCTGTTCGGCTTTGCCCGGCGCTTGGTTGCTCGCAGGTGATGAGGGGCCGGTGTCTTTCATGGAACTCCTGTTGGGGCTGTCCTTGTGTGCGATAAGCTGAGCGACAAGCTGCAAGCGATCAGCAGGAATGTAGCGCATCCTCAGGAGAGCGGTATTGACAGAAGTGCGTGTGACACAAGACCGACGACGGCCGATTCTCGATCCAATCGAACGCGTCACCGAGGTGATTTTCGGCTTGCTGATGGCCATGACCTTCGTCGGTACGCTGAGTGTGGCGACCTCCGGGCGCGATGAAGCCCAGACCATGCTGATCGCGGCATTGGGCTGCAATCTGGCCTGGGGTCTGGCCGACGCCGTGGTTTACCTGCTGCAGACCTGGACCGAGCGCACCCGCAACCAGAACCTGCTCAGGCGCTTGCGCAGCGGCTGCACTGCCGAAGAGGGGCGGGCGCTGCTTGCCGCTTTGTTGCCGGAGCGTATTGCTGCGGCGGCAGATGCTTATGAAATGGAGATGCTGCGCCTGCGCTTGCTGGCTCACGCCCCGCTACCGGAGGCGCCGCGTCTGGGTGTGGATGATTTCAAAGGAGCCTTTGGGATCTTCTTGCTGGTGGTGCTGGCGACCTTCCCACTCGTCATTCCGTTTCTGTTGACCGACAACACCGCACTGGCCATTCGTGGCTCCAACCTTGTGGCCCTGGCCATGTTGTTCGCATCGGGGTGGCTGCTGGCGCGCTATTGCGGCGGCAATCGCTGGAAGAGCGGGGCGCTGCTGGCGGTGGTCGGCACGGCATTGATGGCCGCGATCATTGCGCTGGGCGGTTGACTGGCGCGCCCCCGGGCGGGCAGCACGCCAGTCTCCTTGCTAGCCGAGGTAAAACTTCACCACCAGGCGCTGCAGCCATCGGCCATAGGGCGGATAGAACAGCTGGGTCGGGAACCAGCGTTGGCGCTTAAACACAGACTTGCCATGGGACAGCGCACGGAAACCTTCCTCGCCATGGTAGGAACCCATGCCGGAGTTACCTATGCCACCGAAAGGCAGGTCGTGCTGGAACACATGCCAGGCCCAGTCATCCAGGGTCACGCCGCCGCTGTGGGTGTGCTTGAGCAGGTGCTCGGTCTGGCGGCTGTCCAGCCCAAAGGGGTACAGCGCCAACGGTCGCGGGCGGGCCTGGATGTAGGTGATGGCCTGGTTGAGGTCGCGGTATTCGATCACTGGAAGCAGTGGGCCAAACAGTTCCTCCTGGGCCACGCGCATGTCTTCGCTGATATCGGTGATCACCTGCAGGGGCAGGCGCCTTGGTGTGTCAGACGAACTGCGGCAGCTCAGAATTGTTGCGCCCTTGGCGCGGGCATCTGCCAATAGCGCTTGTAAGCGCTGGGCATGGCGCTCGCTGATGATGCTGGTGTAATCGGCACTGGTGGCCGGGTCCGGGTACAGCCGTTCGAAGGCCTGCCTGACCGCCTCGGCGAACACCTGCGCCTTGCCCTCGGGGACCAGCACATAGTCGGGCGCCACGCATACCTGGCCAGCGTTGAAACCCTTGCCATGGGCGATGCGCAAGGCGGCGTCCTGCAGGTCCGCATGCTCGCCGAGCAGCGCCGGTGACTTGCCGCCCAGTTCCAGGGTCACCGGCACCAGATGCTCGGCCGCAGCGCGCATCACGTGATGACCGACTTGCGGCGCACCGGTGAACACCAGGTGATCCAGTGGCAGTGCAGTGAACGCCTGAGCGGCGGCCAGTTCGCCACCGAACACCGCGACCTCATCCTCGCTGAACAGCTCGGCGAGCATGCTTTTCAGCACCTGGCGGCTGTGCGGAGCGAACTCCGAGACCTTGATCATCGCCCGGTTGCCGGCTGCCAAGGCAGTAATCAGCGGTCCCAGGGTCAGGTACAGGGGGAAGTTCCAGGTGCCGATAATGCCCACCACGCCCTTGGGCTGGTACTCCACCCAAGCGCGGTTGCCGAGGAACAACAGCTCGGTTTTGCGCCGCTGAGGTTTCATCCAGCGGCTCAAGTGGGCGAGGGCATGGCGGGCATGCAGCAGAGGGCCGAGCACCTCGATCTGCAAGGTTTCGAATGCAGCGCGGCCGGCGAAGTCGGCTTCCAGGGCAGCGACGATCGCGTGCTGATGACGGCGCAAGGCACCGATCAGGCGCTTGAGGTTGTCGCGACGAACCTTGAGCGGAATATAAGGCTGGGCGTTGAACGCTTGACGCTGCCGTTCCAGCACCCGTTGCATGTGTTCGATTTCAGCCGTGTCGCTGAGCAGTGACAGATCGTTCATGGCTCATCCCTCCCGACGGCTGCGCAGCAGCATGTCGGCGGCTTTTTCTCCGATCATGATGCTCGGGGCGTTGGTGTTGCCGCCAATCAGTGTCGGCATGATCGAGGCATCGGCCACGCGCAGACCGGCGATGCCATGCACGCGCAATTGGTCGTCGACCACTGCCAGCGGGTCGTGGCCCATCTTGCAGGTGCCTACCGGGTGGTACTGGGTGTCGGCGCGGTTGCGGATGTCTTGTTCGACGGCCTTGCGGTCGTGTTGCGCCAGCGCATACAGGGGCTTACCACGATAGGGCGCCAGCGGCGCAGCATCGAGGATGGCGCGTTGGATGTCGGCACCGCGCATCAGCACCTCCAGATCCTCTGGTGCGCTGAAGAAGCGTGGGTCGATCAGCGGCGCCGCTGTTGGATCGGCGCTGGCCAGGCGGACGTTGCCACGGCTTTTCGGCCGTAGCAGGGTCAGATGACAACTGAAGCCGTGGCCCAGACGCAGGTTGCGCGCATGGTTATCGACGATGGCCGGGACGAAGATCAACTGCAGGTCGGGAACCTCCAGGTCCGGATGGCTTTTGAAGAACGCCCCGGACTCGGCGAAGGGCGAGGTCACCAGGCCTTTGCGTTCACGCTTCCATTGGGCCATGGCCTTGAGCATTTTCCAGCTGAAGGTGGGTGAGCAGCCGAAGGTGTTGGCTTTGTCGGGACTGAGGTAGGTGTACACGTAGTCGATGTGGTCCTGAAGGTTCTCGCCTACACCCGGCAGTTCGTGATTGATCGCGATGCCGTGCTTATCCAGCTCCTCGCGCGGGCCGATGCCCGAGAGCATCAGCAACTGGGGCGAGCCGAAGCTGCCGGCGCTGAGCACCACTTCATGGCGTACCTTGAGCACAATGCGCTTGCCGCCCTGGCGCAATTGCACGCCGGTGGCGCGCGCGGCGTTCAGCACTACGCGCTCGACCGTAGCCGAGGTCAGTACCTTGAGATTCGGACGCTGCAGGTTGGGCGTCAGGAACGCTTTGGCCGCACTGCAGCGCTCGCCATTGTGCTGGGTGACCTGGTACATGAATGCGCCTTCCTGGCGGGCGCCGTTGTAGTCAGCGCTGCGCTGGATGCCGTTGATCCCGGCAGCCTGGATAAATGCGGCGTTCAAGGCGCTCGGGCAGCTCACCTCGGCGACGCTGAGCGGGCCGTGCTGGCCATGGTAGGCGTCGTTCAGGCGTTGGTTGCGCTCGGACTTGATGAAGTACGGCAGCACCTCGTCATAGGACCAGCCCTGGTTACCCAGTGCCGCCCACTGGTCATAGTCCTGGCGATGTCCGCGTACGTAGAGCATGGCGTTGATCGAGCTGGAGCCACCGAGGGTCTTGCCGCGTGGCTGGTAGCCGCGACGGCCGTTGAGGCCTGGTTGCGGCTCGGTCTCGAAGGCCCAGTTGTTGATCCGCGTCGGCAGCATGGCGACCATCCCCACCGGCGCCTGGATCAGTACGCTTTTGTCGCTGCTGCCGGCCTCGATCAGGCAGACGCTGATGGCCGGGTCTTCGCTCAGGCGGCTGGCGATCACACAGCCTGCCGAGCCGCCGCCGATGACGATGTAGTCGAACGTGTCGTTCATGTCTTCAGTGCTCATGTCTGGGCTCCTTGAGGGTTGGAGGCAAGGTCAGAAGTGGTAACCGATGGTGAACGCATAGACGTCCGGGTCTGCTTCGACATCGATCTTGCGCTTGACCTCACCCAGGCCCGGGGTCTGGGTCTTGATGGTGGCGGTGGTGTCGATCCAGTAACGCGAGTAGGAAAAACCGGCGCTCCAGTTGTCGGCCAAGGGGATCTCCACGCCGACCTTGGCCACGGCGCCAAACGAGTCGTCGAGCTCGGAGGTGCTGGAGGTGCCACCGAATGCGCGGGTGTAGGCCGCGGTCATCTTCTCTTCGCTGAACCAGGTGTAATTGACCCCGAGGGCGACATAGGGCTGCAGGCCAAACAGCTCGAAGTTGTAGGCAATCAGCACTGCCGGGAACCAGGCGCGGGCGCTGCCGACCTTGCCCAGCGGCGCGGCACTGCCAGCGCCATCGAAGTCGATGACCGGTGGCGCACCGCTCTGCAACACCAGCGACCACGGCCCGCTAAGGCGGCGTTCGTAGATCAGTGCCAGGGTGCTGCTGTCACGCACGGTGGCCTGGACATAGTCGGGGGTGGTACCAGGCATGCCGGTCATATCGCCCGAGTCGGTGTTGAACTGGATATCGGCATAGCCGATACGCACGATGTTCAGAGGGGCCTCGCTGGCCAGTACTGGCAGGGGGATCAGCGGCAGGCACGCGGCAAGCGCAGGGGCAAACAGTCTTCTCATGACAGCCTCGGGTCTTATTATTTTTTTCGGTGAATCGACCAGACTGAAGATGCAACGTTGTGTCGCGCGACGGGAGGTTGTAATACGCCAGCGTGGGGGTTAATTTCTGCCAATGCTGAAAGGGAGGCCTTTGGATGACCCAGCTGATCGTCGGTAGCTATGGCACCGCCATGGACGTTGTGCAGCACAACATGCTGGGCTTGCCGGCCCTGGTGGCTGAACTGCAGGCCCAGGGCGTGGAGGGTGAGGGCTTGCTTGAGGGCACCGAGCTGTCACCGGCACAGGTACTCGACCCGGCTACCCGCATCTCCCATCGGCAGAAGCTGGCGATCTTCGCCAACATGCAACGCTTGATGCACCATCCCGACAGCGGACTGCGTGCAGGTGCGAGGCAACGCCTGAGCGACTTCGGGATCTTCGGCTACGCCTTGGTCAGCAGCGAAACCTTCGGTCATGCGGTTGAATTCGGTGTCAGGCACATCCGCTTGCTCGGGCCGATCTTCGAGAAATCGTTCCGCCTGGAAGGTGATGAGGGGGTGTTCATCGGCCAAGGCTTCTATGCCTTGGGTGAGCTGATGCCGGTGGCGACCGAGTTCTGGTTCGCTTCAATCCAGTCGCTGGTTCAGTGCGTGCTGGAAAAGCCCTTTCCGTCCCGGCGGCTGTTACTGCCATACCCGGCTCCGGAGCATTGGCGAAGCTATGAAGAATTCTTCCGTTGCCCGGTGGAGTTCGGCGCCGAGGTGATGGAGTGGCGCTTCGACGCCAGTGTGCTGCAGCTGCCTTGCCCCAACGCCAACCCGATCACCTCGGCGATGAGCATGGGTTTTTGCCAGCAACTGGTGGCCAGCCTGCCGGATGAGTCGGACCTGATCGAGGCGGTGCGCATGGCCTGCCTGAGCCGCAGCGGACGCTTTCCCGGCGTGGAGACGGTGGCGCAGACGTTGGGGATGTCGACTCGTACCCTGCACCGGCGCCTGTCCGAGTACCAACGCACCTACCAGAGCGTGCTGGATGAAGTGCGCTGTGCGCTGGCGATCGAATTCTTGCAACAGAGTGACATGCCTATGGACGACCTGGCTGCCCAGGTTGGTTTCTCTGAAGCGGCTAACTTTCGCAAGGCGTTCCGCAAGTGGACCGGGCAGTCTCCAGGGGATTACCGCAAGGCGCTGCGCAGCGCCTCCTGAAACACTGTAGGAGCGGGCTTGCCCCGCGATTGCGGTGTGTCAGTGACATTGCGTCGCGGGGCAAGCCCGCTCCCCCAAAAAAAGCCCCCGTATCGCCAAGCGATTACGGGGGCTTTAATTTCGCGGAAGCGATCAGACGTTGAAGCGGAAGTGCATCACATCACCGTCTTTGACGATGTAGTCTTTACCTTCCAGACGCCATTTACCGGCTTCTTTCGCACCGCTTTCACCCTTGTACTGGATGAAGTCGTCATAGGCGACGACTTCAGCACGGATGAAGCCTTTCTCGAAGTCGGTGTGGATCACGCCAGCAGCCTGCGGAGCGGTGGCGCCCACGCGTACGGTCCAGGCGCGTACTTCCTGCACGCCGGCAGTGAAGTAGGTCTGCAGGTTGAGCAGCGCGTAACCGGCGCGGATCACACGGTTCAGACCAGGCTCTTCGAGGCCCAGGGCTTCGAGGAACATGTCTTTCTCTTCACCGTCGTCGAGCTCGGCGATCTCGGCTTCGATTTTGTTGCACACCGGTACTACAACAGCGCCTTCTTCCTCGGCGATGGCCTTGACCACGTCCAGGTGAGGGTTGTTGTCGAAGCCGTCTTCAGCAACGTTGGCGATGTACATCACCGGCTTGCTGGTCAGCAGGTGGAAGCCGCGAATCAGCGCCTTCTCGTCGTCTGCCATGTTCTTCATCAGGCTGCGTGCAGGCTTGCCTTCGGTGAAGTGCGGGATCAGTTTTTCCAGGATGGCTTTCTGTGCCAGGGCGTCTTTGTCACCACCCTTGGCATTGCGCACAACCTTCTGCAGTTGCTTCTCGCAGCTGTCGAGGTCGGCGAAAATCAGTTCCAGGTCGATGATCTCGATGTCGCGCTTGGGGTCGACGCTGTTGGAGACGTGAATGACGTTCTCGTCTTCGAAGCAACGCACCACGTGGGCAATGGCGTCGGTTTCGCGGATGTTGGCCAGGAACTTGTTGCCCAGGCCTTCACCTTTGGAAGCACCGGCTACCAGACCGGCGATGTCGACGAACTCCATGGTGGTCGGCAGCACGCGGTTCGGCTTGACGATGGCAGCCAGGGCATCCAGGCGCGCGTCAGGCATCGGCACGATGCCGCTGTTCGGCTCGATGGTGCAGAAGGGGAAGTTCTCTGCCGCGATGCCGGATTTGGTCAGGGCGTTGAACAGGGTGGACTTGCCGACGTTGGGCAGACCGACGATGCCGCAATTGAAACCCATGGTGAATGCCTCTTCAAAGAGTCAGGCCTTTTGGCTGTGCAGCTCTCTCATCGCACGCGTCCAATCGCCGGCGAGGATGTCCGGCAGCACGCCGAGGGCAAAATCGATACTGGCGTCCAGCTTTTCCTGCTCGGCGCGTGGCGCCTTGCCGAGGACGAAGCCGGATACCCTGCTGCTGTCACCCGGGTGGCCAATGCCAAGCCGCAGACGGTGAAAGTCTTGGTTGTTGCCGAGCTGCGCAATGATGTCACGCAGGCCGTTATGCCCACCATGGCCGCCGCCTTTCTTGAGCTTGGCGACGCCGGGAGGCAGGTCGAGTTCGTCGTGGGCCACCAGGATGGCATCTGGCGGGATGCGGAAAAAATTCGCCAGTGCAGCAACGGCCTGGCCGCTGCGGTTCATGTAGGTGGTCGGGATCAACAGACGGACGTCGTTGCCCTGATGGCTGAACTTAGCCGTCAGGCCGAAATATTTGCGGTCAGCAGTCAGGTTGACACGCTGGGCGCTAGCGATGCGTTCTACGAAAAGAGCCCCTGCGTTATGCCGGGTCTGTTCGTATTCGGGGCCAGGGTTTCCCAGGCCGACGATCAGTTGGATGGCGGTCACGTCAGGGGCTCTTCCTTGGAGTTGGGGTTACAGTGCGGGGCACTGTAACCCGATCAACACCGGCGTGCTGAGTAAATTACTCGGCAGCGCCTTCTGCAGCTTCAGGCGCAACACGCGGAGCGTGAACGTTGGCAACAGCCAGGTCGTTACCGTGAGCCAGAGCGACGAACTCGACGCCTTTCGGAGCTTTGAGGTCCGACAGGTGAACGATGGTGCCGACTTCGGCGTTAGCCAGGTCGACTTCGATGAACTCAGGCAGGTCTTTGGCTTCGCAGGAAACTTCGATCTCAGCCACTACGTGGGAGATTTCGCCGCCTTTCTTGACCGGAGCTTCTTCGTTGACGAAGTGCACTGGTACTTTGGCGGTCAGTTTCTGGCCGGCAACAACGCGAACGAAGTCGGCGTGCAGGATGATGCCTTTCGACGGGTGACGCTGCATCGCTTTGACAACGACGTTTTGTTTGACGCCGTCAACGTTCAGTTCGATGACGTGGCTGAAAGCAGCTTCGTTTTCGAACAGCTTGGCGATTTCCTTGGCCACGATGGTCAGGGACTGCGCTTCTTTGTCACCACCGTAAACAACGGCAGGGATGCTGGAGGCGATACGACGCAGGCGGCGGCTCGCACCTTTCCCCAGGTCGGTACGCGCTTGGGCGTTCAGGATGAAATCAGTCATTTTGTATCTCCAAAATAGCCTTGCCCCCGAATGGCGTTTGCGACCAGCGCCAAAGCGGGGTTGGCAAAAAAGCCCCGCCCCAACAACCAGTGTTGGGGCGGGGCGCTTTACGTCAACGTGATCTCGCGAGGGTAAAACCCTCAGCGAAACATCGCGCTGATCGATTCTTCATTGCTGATGCGGCGAACCGCTTCAGCAACAACCGGTGCGATATCCAGTTGACGGATACGGTCACAGGCTTGTGCAGCTGCGGACAACGGGATGGTATTGGTAACCACCAGTTCGTCCAGCACGGAGTTCTCGATATTCTCGATCGCCCGACCCGACAGGACAGGGTGCGTGCAGTAGGCGTAAACCTTGGCAGCGCCGTGTTCTTTCAGGGCCTTGGCCGCATGGCACAGGGTGCCGGCGGTATCGACCATGTCGTCGACGAGAATACAGGTACGTCCTTCGACGTCGCCGATGATATGCATCACTTCGGAGTGATTAGCCTTTTCACGGCGTTTGTCGATGATACCCAGATCGACACCCAAGGACTTGGCAACAGCACGTGCACGCACGACGCCGCCGATGTCCGGGGACACGATCATGAGGTTCTCGAAACGCTGGTCTTCGATGTCATCCACCAGAACGGGGGAGCCGTAGATGTTATCTACAGGAATATCGAAGAAGCCTTGGATTTGGTCAGCGTGCAGGTCGACGGTGAGAACACGGTCGATACCTACGACGGTGAGCATGTCAGCGACGACTTTGGCGCTGATAGCTACACGCGCCGAACGCGGACGGCGATCCTGGCGGGCATATCCGAAGTAAGGAATCACGGCAGTGATTCGGGACGCTGAGGAGCGGCGGAAGGCATCAGCCATCACTACCAGTTCCATCAGATTATCGTTGGTTGGCGCGCAAGTCGGCTGAATGATGAAAACGTCCTTACCACGAACATTTTCATTAATCTCAGTGCTGATTTCGCCGTCGGAGAATTTACCGACAGAAACATCACCTAGAGGGATATGCAGCTGACGTACGACACGCCGAGCCAGATCGGGGTTAGCGTTCCCCGTAAAGACCATCATCTTGGACACGCGCAGTACCTGAAGGCTGAGGGTATACCTGGATGAGTATAGGAAAATGGCAGGGGCGGCTGGATTCGAACCAACGCATGGCAGGATCAAAACCTGCTGCCTTACCGCTTGGCGACGCCCCTGTATCTGTTGCTGCGAGTACCCTGTACTCGATTCCTAGAGCAGACTTTGCAGCTCACGATGCAACATCGAAATGTTGCTTCCTTTTGCTACAAACCCTGTTTGGGTATCTGCAAGAAGGGCCAAAACTTTATCAGCTTCAGCTTTGCTTGGGAAGGCCCCAAACACACAACTTCCAGTTCCGGTGAGTCTAGCCTCAGTAAATTTGCTGAGCAAATTCAATGAGTTGCGTACTTCTGGGTAGCGCTGCTCTACGACCGGTTGGCAGTCATTTCGACTGTTTCCCTTGGGAACGGGGCGCATCTTAAGGGGCAAAGAATCACGTGTCAACTGCGGATGCGAAAAAATTTCTGCTGTACTAACAAATACTTGCGGGACCAGCACGACATACCAGGGTTCTTCGGGATCCGCAGGGGTAAGGATTTCGCCTACACCTTCGGCGAATGCCGCATGCCCGCGAACGAACACCGGAACGTCTGCGCCCAGGCTCAAGCCCAGTTCAGCCAACTGATCTTCGCTGCAGTCGAGCTGCCACAAGTGGTTAAGACCGAGCAGGGTAGTGGCGGCATCCGAACTGCCACCGCCAATGCCGCCGCCCATGGGCAGGATTTTTTTCAGCCAGATGTCGGCGCCTTGCTGGCAGCCGCTGAGCGCTTGCAGTTTGCGTGCGGCCTTGACGATCAGGTTGCTGTCATGGGGGACGTTGTCGATCTCGGTGTGCAGGCGGATTTCGCCGTCTTCGCGCACGGCGAAGGAAAGCTCATCGCCGTAGTCGAGAAACTGAAACAGGGTTTCCAGCAAATGGTAGCCATCTGCGCGCCGCCCAAGAATGTGCAGCATCAAGTTGAGTTTGGCCGGTGCCGGCAGGGTCAAGACAGACATATCAGTGCCCCAGCTGGCGTGGCTGCCAGTCCTTGACCACCAGGGTCACGTCGATATTTTGCCCGTGCAGCTTCAGGCGTTCCGGCAGCCAGTAGCCGTTCTGCTCGATGTAGCTCAGGTACTGCACGTCCCAGCCGTCCTGTTTGAGGCTGGCCAGGCGGCTGTCGCCGTCCAGGGTCAGCTGGCTTTTGCTTTCGGGCGCCGGCAGGCCGCGTACCCACCAGACCAGGTGCGATACCGGCAATTCCCAGCCCAGTTGTTCTTCCAGCAGTGCCTCAGGGTTCTTCGCTTCGAAACGACCCTGATTGGCAACTTCCAGCACAACGCCGCCGGGGCGCCCGGTCAGGCGTGCGGCGCCACGGCCCAGCGGGCCGGCCAGGCGAATGTCGTAATAGTCCTGGCGTTGCAGCCAGAACAGGGTGCCGCTGCCGGAGTCTTTTGGCGCGCGGATGCCGACTTTGCCGTTGATCTGCCAGCCATCGAGGCTGCTCAGTTGTTGTTTGTGCTCACGCCACAGCTGCGGGTTGCCCTGGCCCTGAAGGGCTTCACGGGAACCAAAGCCGGCACAACCGGCAAGCAGGGCGATCAGGGTGAAGGTGATGCAGTGGCGCAAAAACATAGGCTTAAAGAGTCTCGGATCCGGTCAGGCGCAATACGGTGTTGCGCAGGATGGGGCTGTCAGGCTGGGCCTCGATGGCTTTGGCCCAGACCTGGCGGGCTTCGCGGCGCTTGCCGTTGGCCCACAGTACTTCGCCCAGATGAGCGGCAACTTCGTGGTCGGGGAAACGTTCCAGGGCCTGGCGCAGCAGGCGCTCGGCTTCATCCAGATTGCCCATGCGGAAGTTCACCCAGCCCAGGCTGTCGAGCACGGCGGGGTCGTCCGGGTTGATCTGGTGGGCTCTCTCGATCAGTTCTTTGGCTTCGGCGTAACGTGTGGTGCGATCGGCCAGGGTGTAACCCAGGGCGTTGAGGGCCATGGCGTTTTCCGGCTCGCGGGCAATGATGCTGCGCAGGTCTTTTTCCATCTGCGCCAGATCATTGCGCTTTTCCGCCAGCATGGCGCGGGTGTACAGCAGGTTGTTGTCGTCGGGGTATTGCTTCAAAGCCTGCTCCAGCACCTGCGAGGCCTGCGCGTCTTTTTCGTTGTTGCCCAGGGCTTCGGCTTCAATCAGGTACAACTGAATGGCGTAGTCCGGCTGGGTGTCGCGGGCCAGTGCCAGGCGTCGCGAGGCTTCGCTGCTGCGGCCATTGGCCACGAGGATATCGGCCTGGCGCAATTGCGCTGGCAGGTAGTCATTGCCCGGGCCGACCAGGGCGTACTCATCCAGTGCTGCTTGCGGCTGGTTGCGCTCTTCATGGATGCGCCCCAGGTTCAGGTGCGCCGCATCGACGTGGGTGTCACGCTCGATGAGTTCCTGCAGGTAGCCGGTCGCTTCGTCCCAGTGCTTGGTTTCCAGGCAGATCAAGGCCAGGGAGTAGCGCAGTTCATCGTCATCCGGGTACTGCTCAAGCAGGGTCGTGAACTCGACTTTGGCCTCTTCCAGGCGATCCTGCTCGACCAGGGTGCGGGCGTAGGTCAGGCGCAGGCGTTTGTCGTCCGGGTACTGGCGGATGGTTTTTTGCAACAGCGGCAGGGCTTCTTCGCCCCGTCCGACACTTTGCAGCAGGCGCGCACGCAGCAGAACCGGGGCAATTTCGCCTTCTTCAGGCGGATGCTCTTCCAGTAGCGCCAGCGCCGCGTTGGCGTTGCCATCCTGTTGCAGCAGCAGGGCTTTGCCGAACACCAGTTGGCCGTTGTTCGGGTATTTCTGCAGCAGTCGATCGAAGCTCTTCTGCAAGCCGTCGCGGGTGTCCTGGTCGGTTTCGGCAGCCGACAGGGCGAGGAAGTCGAAATGCGTGTCGCCCTTACCCTGCAGCACCTTCTCCATATAAGTCATCGACTCATCGTAGCGCCCACCGCGTGCCAGCTGGATGGCTGCAGCGCGCTGCGCATCGAGATTGTCCGGATCGTTTTTCGCCCAGATCAGTGCGGTATCCAGCGCCGGTTGGTCGGCGCCCAGGTACTCGGCAATGCGGTAAGCACGCTCGGACACGCCAGCATCCTGGGTTTTGATGGCCTCGTTGACGTAGTTGTCCAGGGCGATGTCGAAACGGTTGCGCTGGCCGGCCAGTTCAGCGCTCAACAGGTTGAATACGGTGTCCTGGCTGAACGATCCATAGACCACAGGCTTTTCCGGCTGCTTTTGCGCGGCATCGAGGGCAGGCGTCTGGGCATCCGTTGAGTCGGGGGCCAAGGTCTGGCAGCCCTGGAGCAGGGCCAAGGCAAGGAGCAATGCGTAGGATCTATTCATAATCAGGATTTGGGCGGCTTACCAGCGGTCGGATCATCATGACACAAGCGCCGGGGCAAACCCATAAGCGAAGGTCTCGGTAGAGGTAGACTATAGAGACAATAGCGAGCGGTGGTTGTTCTGAAACCTGTGAAGTAGGACAATTATCGGCTTCTCGTCACAATCAGCGATCTTGCATGGCCTTTCTTGCCCTCGGTATCAACCATAAGACTGCCTCGGTAGACGTACGCGAGCGCGTGGCGTTTACCCCAGAGCAGCTGGTGGACGCCTTGCAGCAGCTCTGCCGGCTGACCGCCAGCCGCGAGGCTGCGATCCTTTCGACCTGTAACCGCAGTGAACTCTATATAGAGCAGGACCACCTGGCCGCCGAGTCGATTCTGCGCTGGCTGGCTGAATACCATCAGCTGAGCCTGGATGAACTGCGCGCCAGTGCCTATATCCACGAAGACCATGACGCGGTGCGGCACATGATGCGCGTGGCCTCGGGGCTCGACTCGCTGGTGCTGGGCGAACCACAGATTCTCGGGCAGATGAAGTCGGCCTACGCTGTAGCGCGTGAAGCCGGCACCATTGGTCCGTTGCTCGGCCGTCTGTTCCAGGCCACCTTCAGTGCGGCCAAGCAGGTACGCACCGACACCGCCATCGGTGAAAACCCGGTGTCGGTAGCCTTTGCTGCGGTCAGCCTGGCCAAGCAGATCTTCAGCGACCTGGGGCGGAGCCAGGCGTTGCTGATCGGCGCCGGTGAAACCATTACCCTGGTGGCGCGCCACCTGCACGAGCAGGGCGTTCGGCGTATCGTGGTTGCCAACCGTACCCTGGAGCGGGCCAGTACCCTGGCCGAACAGTTTGGCGCGCACGCTGTGTTGCTGGCAGATATCCCGCAAGAACTGGTCAACAGCGATATCGTTATCAGCTCAACGGCCAGCCAATTGCCGATCCTCGGTAAAGGTGCAGTGGAAAGTGCGTTGAAGCTGCGTCGACACAAGCCGATTTTCATGGTCGATATCGCCGTACCGCGCGACATCGAGCCCGAAGTCGGCGAGCTGGACGACGTTTACCTGTATACCGTCGACGACCTGCACGATGTGGTTGCTGAAAACCTCAAGAGTCGCCAGGGTGCGGCCCAGGCGGCCGAAGAGCTAGTGTCGGTAGGCGCCGAAGATTTCATGCAGCGCCTGCGTGAACTGGCTGCGGTCGATGTGCTCAAGGCCTACCGTCAGCAGAGCGAACGCCTGCGCGACGAAGAATTGCAAAAGGCCCAGCGCTTGCTGGCCAATGGTAATAGCGCCGAAGAGGTGCTGGTACAACTGGCGCGCGGGCTGACCAACAAATTGCTCCATGCACCCAGTGTGCAACTGAAAAAGCTCTCTGCCGAAGGCCGCCTCGATGCGCTGGCCATGGCTCAGGAACTCTTTGCCCTCAATGAGGGTTCGACGGATAAAACCCCGCAATGAAAGCGTCGCTGCTCAATAAGCTGGACACCCTCCAGGACCGATTCGAGGAATTGACTGCCCTTTTGGGGGATGCCGAAGTCATTTCCGACCAGACCCGTTTTCGCGCCTATTCCCGTGAATATGCCGAAGTCGAGCCCGTTGCTGCCGCCTACGCCCAGTGGCGCAAAGTGCAAGACGACCTGGCAGGGGCTCAGGCTCTGCTCAAAGACAGCGACCCTGACCTGCGGGAAATGGCCGTAGAGGAAGTGCGCGAAGCCAAAGAACAGCTGGCCGAAATGGAGAACCAGCTGCAGCGCATGCTGCTGCCCAAGGATCCCAACGACGGGCGCAACGTGTTCCTGGAAATCCGCGCCGGTACCGGTGGCGACGAGGCGGCGATCTTCTCCGGCGACCTGTTCCGCATGTACTCGCGCTACGCCGAGCGCCGCGGCTGGCGCCTGGAAATCCTCTCGGAAAACGAGGGTGAGCACGGCGGCTACAAGGAAATCATCGCCCGCGTCGAGGGTGATCATGTGTATGGCAAGCTGAAGTTCGAGTCGGGTGCCCACCGCGTCCAGCGTGTGCCGGAAACCGAATCCCAGGGCCGTATCCATACCTCGGCCTGTACCGTGGCGGTACTGCCCGAGCCTGACGAGCAAGTGGCGATCGAGATCAACCCGGCCGACTTGCGTGTCGATACCTACCGCGCCTCCGGCGCTGGTGGTCAGCACGTCAACAAAACCGATTCGGCGATCCGCATCACCCACTTGCCAACCGGCATCGTCGTCGAGTGCCAGGAAGAACGCTCCCAGCACAAAAACCGCGCCCGGGCGATGTCCTGGCTGTCGGCCAAGCTCAACGACATGCAAACCAGCGCGGCACAGAATGCAATGGCCAGCGAGCGCAAGCTGCTGGTGGGGTCGGGTGATCGCTCCGAGCGGATCCGTACCTACAACTATCCACAAGGGCGGGTAACCGATCACCGTATCAACCTGACCCTGTATTGCCTGGATGATGTACTGGCCGGTGGTGTTGACGCGGTGATCGAGCCGCTGCTGGCCGAGTATCAGGCTGACCAACTGGCTGCACTGGGTGAGTAAATGACGATTATCGCCAGCCTGCTCCGCGCCGCGGAGCTACCGGATTCGCCTACCGCGCGCCTGGATGTGGAGCTGCTCCTGGCCGCTGCCATTGGCAAGTCGCGCAGTTATCTGCATACCTGGCCTGAGCGGATCGTCAGCAGCGAAGCGGCGCTGACTTTCGCCGAGTACCTGCAGCGGCGCCGTAGCGGCGAGCCAGTGGCGTACATTTTGGGTCAGCAAGGCTTCTGGAACCTTGACCTGGAAGTGGCGCCGCATACCCTGATTCCGCGCCCGGACACCGAGTTGCTGGTTGAAACAGCCTTGGAATTGTTACCGCCGAACCCGGCCCGTGTGCTGGATCTGGGCACCGGTACCGGGGCGATCGCCCTGGCACTGGCCAGTGAGCGGCCGCAGTGGCAGGTGATGGCCGTGGATCGCGTGCTTGAGGCGGTGGCACTGGCCGAGCGCAATCGCCAGCGCTTGCAGTTGAATAACGTTCAAGTGCGTAGCAGCCACTGGTTCGACTCGGTCAAGGGCGAACGCTACGAACTGATCATCAGTAATCCGCCGTACATTGCCGCCGAAGATCCGCATCTGGTTGCCGGCGATGTGCGCTTCGAACCGAGCAGCGCGCTGGTGGCCGGTGCCGATGGCCTCGATGATTTGCGCACGATCATCAATCAGGCTCCTGCGCACCTGCAGCCCGGCGGTTGGTTGCTGCTCGAACATGGTTACGATCAGGCCGAAGCGGTACGCGCACTGCTGGTACAGAGCAATTTCGAGCAGGTCGAAAGCCGTGTCGATCTGGGTGGTCATCAACGTATCAGCCTGGGACGCCTGCCGTGCTAAGTGATCAGGAGCTGTTGCGCTATAGCCGGCAGATCCTGCTGGCTCAGATCGATATCGACGGCCAGTTGCGGCTCAAAGACAGCCGTGTATTGATCGTCGGTCTCGGTGGCCTGGGCTCGCCGGTTGCCTTGTACCTGGCGGCGGCAGGGGTCGGCGAGCTGCATCTGGCCGACTTCGATACGGTTGACCTGACCAACTTGCAGCGCCAGGTATTGCACGACACCGCATCGGTTGGCATGAGCAAAGTGGATTCCGCGTTGGCTCGCCTGCAGGCGATCAACCCTGAAGTGCGCTTGCTGGCCCACCGCAGCGCCCTGGATGAAGACTCCCTTGCTGCTGCCGTGCAGGCGGTGGATGTGGTGCTCGACTGTACCGACAATTTCGTCACCCGCGAGGCGGTCAATGCCGCTTGCGTGGCGCAGGGCAAGCCATTGGTCAGTGGTGCGGCGATTCGTCTGGAAGGGCAGCTGTCAGTCTTCGATCCGCGTCGCCCGCAAAGCCCGTGCTATCACTGCCTGTATGGTCATGGCAGCGATGCTGAGCTGACCTGCAGTGAAGCCGGCGTTGTAGGCCCGTTGGTAGGCCTGGTGGGTAGTTTGCAGGCACTCGAAGCGCTCAAGTTGTTGGCCGGTTTCGGTGAGCCACTGGTGGGGCGATTGCTGTTGATCGACGCCCTCGGCACGCGTTTTCGTGAACTGCGCGTCAAGCGTGACCCAGGCTGCGGTGTATGTGGCGGGCGCGATGACTGATCGCGCAGCAGCGCCAATCGGCGTTTTCGACTCCGGGGTCGGCGGCTTGTCGGTACTGGCCGAAATCCAGCGCTTGCTACCCAATGAAACGCTGCTGTACGTCGCCGACTGTGGGCACATCCCCTACGGCGAGAAAACGCCGGAGTTTATCCGCCAGCGTTGCCGCCTGGTTGCCGAGTTTTTCCGTGAACAAGGCGCCAAGGCGATGGTGCTGGCGTGCAATACCGCAACCGTCGCGGCGGTGGCCGACCTGCGCGAACAATACCCGGACTGGCCCCTGGTCGGCATGGAGCCTGCGGTAAAACCTGCTGCGGCGGCAACCCGCAGCGGCGTGGTTGGCGTACTCGCGACCACCGGTACATTGCAGAGCGCCAAATTTGCCGCGTTGCTTGATCGGTTTGCCAACGATGTCAATGTGGTGACCCAGCCCTGCCCGGGGCTGGTCGAGTGCATCGAGGCCGGTGATCTGAACAGCCCGACCCTGCGAGCATTGCTGGCGGGGTATGTGAAGCCGCTGCTGGAGGCGGGCTGTGACACCTTGATTCTGGGCTGCACGCATTATCCCTTCCTCAAGCCGCTGTTGGCACACATGGTGCCGCCCTCGATCGCCATCATCGATACCGGAGCCGCCGTCGCCCGTCAGCTGCAACGGCTTTTGGCAGAGCGGTACTTGCTGGCTGATGGCCCGGCGCGAGAAGCACAGTTCTGGACCAGTGCCAGCCCTGATCACTTGCGAAAGATACTTCCAATGTTGTGGAATAAATCTGACAGTGTGCGAAGCTTCACTGTGTAAGCAGTGCACTAAGCACCCACATTCTGTTGAACTAACAGCGTTGCGCCGATTTCTATAATTCTGTCCAACGAGGCAGAAGAACCGACATTAGCATTAGGAAAAAAAGGACGTTTCTCATGAAGAAACTGCTTTGTTTGGCTGCAGTTGCAGCCGTGACCCTGGGGCAATCTTTCACAACGCAAGCGGCAGATGTTTCATTTTCTGTTGGGCAAACCGGTGATTCGACCATGACCTATCGCTTGGGTTTGCAATCGAATTGGGATGCCAGTTGGTGGCAAACTAGCGTGGGTCGAGTGACCGGTTATTGGGATGCGGGCTACACCTATTGGGACGGTGATGAGACGGCAAGTAACCACAGCCTGTCTTTTGCGCCGGTGTTCGTTTACGAGTTTGCCGGAGAGTCGGTAAAACCCTATATCGAAGCCGGTATTGGGGTCGCGGCATTTTCAAGCACTGAGCTTGAAAACAATGATTTGGGATCGTCTTTCCAGTTCGAAGACCGAATTGGTTTCGG
Source organism: Pseudomonas sp. NUPR-002 (assembly GCF_056322725.1). NCBI lineage: Bacteria > Pseudomonadati > Pseudomonadota > Gammaproteobacteria > Pseudomonadales > Pseudomonadaceae > Pseudomonas > Pseudomonas sp. NUPR-002. Next base: position 5,381,357 of record NZ_CM150476.1, on the reverse strand, counting down.
TTTGCGCTTCGCCGGTGGGCATGAAGTTGGCGTGCGCGCCATCCATTACTCCAACGGCGGACTGCAAACGCCTAACGACGGTGCAGAAAGTTACGCCATTCATTACCGCATGCCGTTGTAAGCCTGTCCGGCCCTGTCGTGATTGCAGGGCCGGTTAATTACCTGGGGAGCGGCCAGAGCGTGCTCAGGTGCATGGCTTCAAGCAGTAGGTGGGTTTGGCGATCAGACAGGTGATCGAGGATCACTTCTGCTGCGGTGTGTGCGCTCCAGTACTCTAATATCACCGTTTCCTGCGCATGCGAATCGTCCAATCGCTGTGGTTTGACAATGGTCAAATCGATCGCGTGCTCGGCAAGCATCGTGCGCTGCTCTTCGAACAGCTGCATCAAACTGTTTTGCGCAGTTTCCGGCTCGTTGGGTTTGAGCAACTGCAGCGATGAATAGCGACTAAGCACGCCAACTATTTGAGGTGAACTACCGCGCTGCAAGAGCGGTACGGCAGCTGTCAGACAATGGCGGGAGGCATCAAGGTTAGTGCGGGCAATGCCTTCAAATATAGCGTTTGCCGATGTATCGGGTGACAGGTAGTCGCAAGCCCCGGCATTGATTATCAGACAATCGAGTGCGCCCCAGCGTTCCGCAATCTGCCTGGCCGCTAGATCTGCTTGAGCGGGATCAGTCAGATCGCCCTCAAACAATACCAATCTGGGTCGGTACTGCTGGTGCAAACTGTGAAGCGCGTCACAATTCCGGCCGCTGGCTATGACCAGTGCGTCCTGCTCCAGCAGTTGTTCGACAAATGCCAGCCCCAAGCCGCTGCTAGCCCCGGTAATCCATATGCGTTTGCCGGTGAATATGTTCAAGTGGCGAATCCTTAAGCTGCCGCGAGGACAAATTCTTAAAAGCAGTCAATGCACGTTGGCGACTGCTGCCGAGGTCCACAATTGGGTGTGGATAATTACTTGTAGCAAAAAGATCTCCACTCAGCATAGGACTGTGGATATTTTTTTCGTCGAGCTCGGCCAACTCGGGTAGCCAGGTTTTGATAAAACGGCCTTGGCTGTCGAATCGCCGGGATTGGCTTACCGGGTTGAAAATCCTGAAATAGGGCACGGCATCGGTGCCGGTAGAGGCGCTCCACTGCCAACCGCCGTTGTTGGCCGCCAGGTCGCCATCAATCAGGTGACGCATGAAAAAACGCTCGCCTTCACGCCAATCGATCAACAGGTTCTTGGTCAGGAACATCGCCACGACCATCCGCAAGCGGTTATGCATCCAGCCCGTGGCAAGCAGTTGGCGCATCGCCGCGTCGATGATTGGGATGCCGGTGCGACCTTCTTGCCAGGCCTTCAACTCGTCGGGGGCATGGCGCCAGGGCAGGGCTTCGGTCTCCTGGCGGAAGGCGCGGTGCCGGGACACGCGTGGGTAGCCGCTGAGAATGTGCTTGTAGAACTCTCGCCAGAGCAATTCGTTGATCCAGGTGACCAAACCGACGTTGCCGCTATCGAATTCTCCCTGGTTGTGCGCCAGGGCTCGGTGCAGACACTGGCGAGGCGAGATCACACCTGCCGCGAGATAGGCGGAGAGCTGGCTAGTGCCGGGGCAGCCAGGAATGTCACGTTGCTGCTGGTAGTCGTCCACGGCTTCATCGATAAAGCGCTGCAGGCGTTCATGAGCTTCGTCTTCACCGGCGGGCCAGAGCTGGCGCAGGCCGTCAGGGGGCGGGGCGAATCCGGTTACCTGGCTGGGCACCTCGTCACTGCGGATTGCCAGCGGTGCCTGGGGCGCTGGTGTGCGTTGCAGGCGCGGCAGGCTCAGGTGCAGGCGCTCGTAGCACACCTTGCGAAACTGGCTGAACACCTGGAAATAGCCACCGCTGCGGGTCAGGATGCTGCCAGGCTTGAACAACAACTGGTCCAGATGGCGATGCACGGCTATGCCTGCTTGTGACAGCGCATCGCTGACGGCTTGATCGCGGCGACTTTCGTTGACGCCGTATTCTTCGTTCAGGTGCAGAGCGTGTACCTGATGTTCGCTGCAGATCTGCATCAGGACTGCGGGCGCCTGCTCCCAGGTGTCGGCCTCGCGGATCAACAACGGTATGTTCAGTGCAGCAAGCTGCACGCTGAGGGCCTTCAGGTTACGTAACCAGAAATCGACTTTGCACGGGGCGTCATCGTGGCTGCGCCACTGTTGCGCACTCACCAGCCAGACAGCCAGGGTTGGCCCCTGCTCGCAGGCAGCCGCCAGTGCGGTGTTGTCGTGTACGCGCAAGTCGCTGCGCAACCAGATCAGTTGCATGGTGTTCCCCAATCAAAAAACGGCAAGGGTCATGGCAGTCGCGCTTGCAACAGGCGCAAACGCTGCAGGCCGTTAAGCACGTCAACAGGGCTATCGAACAGGTGCAGATCAGGGTCTGAGCCCGCTTGAAGAGCGTCCCGGTGAATGCTGATGGCGTTGCCACTCAGGAGTTTTGGAATATCGACGCTGGCCAGGCTACGTTGCAGCTGGCGCAGGTTGACGGTTTGGCCAAGGCACAGCAGCAAGGCCCGTGGTTGCAGGCGTGCCACGGCGATCGCCAGTTCATTGGCCGGGGGTACCCAGTCCAGCACGTGCACCTGGCAGCCGGCATCGCTCACCAGCCAGGCGCAGAGCCACAAGTGCGGGTCGAAGGCCAGGTGTGTGCCGTTCACCAGCAGCAGCGGTGAGCCGCTGAGTTGATGGTTGTTGTGGTAAACCCTGGCGCCCAGCTTGCTGCGCAGCCACGAATAGAAAAACACTTGTTCAAGGCGTGCCGCGAACTGTTGCTGCCAACGCAGTTCCAGGGCGCTCAGCAACGGCAGCAACAGCTGTTCACACAGTGTGGTGGCGGGGTAAAGCGCCATCGCCTGGTTAAGTTTTTGCTCAAGGCGGGGTTCGGCGAGGTTTGCGATGGCTTCGATCATCTGCTGGCGCAGCAGTGACCATTCGTTGTCTGGCGCTGGCGGGGCTTCGCTGGGGGCGCTGTCGAGCAGGTCTTTGACCTGGCCCACCGCAACGCCGAGGTTCAGCCAGTGCAGGATGTTGCGAATGCGCTGAACATCTTCGTGGCTGTACAGCCGGTGGCCCTTGCCGCTGCGCTGCGGGACGATCAGGCCATAGCGCCGCTCCCAGGCACGCAGGGTGACCGGATTGACGCCGGTCTGCTGGGTAACCTCACGAATCGGCAACAGCTGCTCAGATTGCATTGCGCAGGCTCAGGCTTTCCGGATGCGGTTGCAGGTAGACCTGTTGCAGCAGGTACGCATCCGGGTGGCTGCGCAAATGGTGTTTGAGCAGGGTCAGGGGGACCACCAGCGGCACGATACCGGCGTGGTACTGGTTGATCAGCTGACGCATCTCTTGCCGGTCTTCGCAGCTCAGTGCATCGCGCAGGTAGCCACTCAGGTGCAGCAGAACATTGCTGTGATTACCGCGGCTGGCGCAGCGCCGCAACGCCGCCATGAGTTGGCTGAAGTAGCGCGGACCCAGCACCTGCGGGTCGTCGTCGCGGGTCATGCTGCCCAGCAGTTTGCCCAGGACTTTGTACTGCTGCGGGTTGTTGGCCATCAATTGGTATTTGTAGCGGGCATGAAAGGCGATCAACGCGCCACGGCTGAGCCCTTGCGCCAGCAGCTGTTGCCAGTCGGCGTAGGCGTAGACCCGACCGATGAAATTTTCCCGCAGTACCGGGTCGCACAGGCGTCCTTCTTCTTCGACCGGCAAGTCGGGGCGTTGCTGGCAAAAGGCTGCAGCGTACAGGCCCCGGCCGCCCTCATGAGTGGGACTGCCGTTGGATCTGTAGACCTTGACCCGCTCCAGCCCGCACGAGGGGGATTTCTGCATGAAGATGTAGCCGCTGATGTCTGTGAGGTCGGCAGCCATTTGCTGTCCATAGGCACGTAGCGGGCCGGAGAGGTCGAGCGCCGGGTCATGCGTGCCCACGGCATGCGGGGCAGCGGGATCGCCGATCAAGCGGATCGGCGCGCGAGGCACCCCGAGGCCGATGGCGACTTCTGGGCATACCGGGACGAAATCGACGTGTTGACTGAGTAGCGCGTTGCACAGGCGAGAGGCCTTATGCCCGCCGTTGTAGCGTACTTCGGCACCGAGCAGGCAGGCACTGACAGCGATTCTGGGCTTGCGAATGGCGGGGGAGGAATCCATGGCGAGCTCCAAATAATCTTGTACAAAGAAAATAGATGTACATGACTATCATAAGAGGCATCTTGTACAAGTCAATAAACTTGTACAGGACTAGGCCGCTAGAAACCGAAAGCTGCGCTCACTCCAGGTGTTCGAGCAACCGCCGCGCCGCTTCCTGGCCGCTGAGCCAGGCGCCTTCGACGCGTCCGGACAGGCACCAGTCGCCGCAGGCATAGAGGCCCAGGTCGGCATCGGCCAAGGCGCCCCATTCATGGTTGCTGGCCGGACGGGCGTACAGCCAGCGATGGGCGAGGGAGAAGGTCGGTGCCGGCACGACGCAGCCGACCAGTTCGGCAAAGTCCCCCCAGAGCTGTTCGATCACCGCCTCTTTGCTCAGATCGATGTGCTGTTTGCTCCAGCTGGAGGTGGCATGCAGTACCCAGGTGTCCATGTGTTCGTCACGCCCGGGCTTGCTGCGGTTGCACGCCAGCCAGTCGAGCGAGCTGTCTTGCACAAAGCAGCCCTGCATGGGGGTATCCAGCGGTGTATCGAAGGCCAGGGCGATGGCCCAGGTGGGGTCCATCTGCACGCTCGCAGCGGTTGCCGCAAGCTTGGGGGTCGCGGCCAGCAACTGCGTGGCCTGCGGCGCAGGCACCGCGACGATGACCCGGCTGTAGGGGCCATGGCTGCAGCCATCGGTGTCCTGGAGGTGCCAGTAGTGTTTGCCACGAAACACTTCGGCGATCCGGCAGGTGAAATTGACGGTCAGGTCTTTGAGCAAGCCACGGGTAATCGCGCTCATGCGTGGCACGCCGACCCAGCGGGTTTGTTCGTCCGGCGATGGGCTCAACACACCGTTCTGGTAGTTGTAGAGCTGCGGCTTCCACTCGGCGACCCAGCCGGCCGCGACCCATTGCTGGACCTGGTCGACAAAACGCCGGTCGCGGGCAGTGAAGTATTGCGCGCCCAGATCCAGGGCGCCGGCATCGCTGCGCTTACTGGCCATGCGACCACCGCTGCCGTGTCCTTTGTCGAACAAATGCACGGCCTGCCCGGCTTTTTGCAACGCCTGGGCTGCTGACAGGCCGGCAATGCCGGCCCCGATGATCGCGATAGGTACAGTCATGATGGCCTCTTCGAACCTGGCTGGTTACAGACTACGCTGTCGGTCAAACCTGTACAACTTATTAGATGCGTATAAGATGCTTCCGTTAGCTGCTGTAGGTTGACCTATGTTTATCCGAGAGCGTGCGGTCAAAAAAGTGCCTTGATCTTAAAAATAGACCAGGGTGCGCCATGTGAGGACACAGCCATGCATATATTGCTGACCGGCGGTACGGGTTTGATAGGTCAACAACTTTGCCAGCATTGGTTGAAGCAGGGGCACCGTCTGACGGTCTGGAGTCGGCGCCCTGAGCAGGTGGGGAAATTGTGTGGGACGGGTGTTCGCGGTATCGCCCGCCTTGACGCATTGGGCGAGGATGAACCGGTCGATGCGGTGATCAATCTCGCGGGCGCACCGATTGCTGATCGCCCCTGGACGAGTCGGCGCCGTGCCGTGCTGTGGGGTAGCCGCATCACCCTCACCGAACAGTTGCTGGCATGGCTTGAGCGTCGTCAGCAGCGCCCTGAAGTGCTGATCTCCGGTTCTGCGGTTGGCTGGTACGGTGACGGAGGCGAGCGCGAATTGACCGAAGCCTCGCAACCGGTGAAAGAGGACTTTGCCAGCCAGTTGTGCATTGCCTGGGAGGAAACCGCCCAGCAGGCACAAGCCTTGGGGGTGCGTGTGGTGCTGGTGCGTACGGGGTTGGTGCTTTCCAGTGAGGGCGGCTTTTTGTCGCGCCTGCGTTTACCGTTCAAGTTGGGGCTGGGCGGGCCGATCGGCGATGGCCGGCAGTGGATGCCATGGGTTCATATAGATGACCAGATCGCCTTGATTGATTTTCTCTTGCAGCACAAGGACGCCAGCGGTCCTTATAATGCCTGCGCCCCTGAGCCGGTGCGCAATAGCGAGTTTGCCAAGCGTCTGGGGCGCGCCCTGCACCGTCCTGCACTCATGCCGCTGCCGGCATTGGTGCTCAAGACCGGGTTGGGCGAGCTGTCTACGCTGCTGCTGGGTGGCCAGCGGGCACGGCCGGTGCGCTTGCTTGCTGCGGGTTTCACTTTCCGTTTCAATGATTTGCAATCGGCGCTGGATGACTTGTCCAGGCGCCTCTGAACTAGGACGTTGCATGACCGATCACGCTCTGCTGCTGGTCAACCTGGGTTCGCCGGCTTCCACTTCGGTGGCCGATGTACGCCGTTACCTGAATCAGTTTCTGATGGATCCTTACGTTATCGACCTGCCTTGGCCGGTGCGCCGCCTGCTGGTTTCGCTGATTCTGATCAAGCGTCCCGAGCAGTCGGCCCATGCTTACGCCTCGATCTGGTGGGATGAAGGCTCGCCGCTGGTGGTGCTGACTCGGCGTTTGCAGGCGGCCATGCGTGAGCATTGGCAACACGGGCCGGTGGAAATCGCCATGCGCTATGGTGAGCCGTCATTGCCGACCGTGCTGCAGCGTCTGGCCGCACAGGGTGTGCGTAAAGTTACCTTGGCACCGCTTTATCCACAGTTCGCCGATAGCACAGTGACTACCGTGGTCGAGCAAGCCAAACAGGTGCTGGCGCAGCAGCAATTGCCGCTGGAGTTGGCGGTGCTGCAGCCGTTTTATGACCGGCCGGAGTACATCGACGCCCTGGTGGAAAGTGCGCGGCCTTATCTCGAACAGGATTACGACCACCTGTTGCTGAGCTTCCATGGTTTGCCTGAGCGGCATCTGAAAAAACTCGACCCGACCGGGACCCATGATTTCCAGGCGCAAGACTGCTGCCGGGATTCCTCGCCCGAGATGCTTGCCGTGTGCTATCGCGGCCAATGCTTGCGCACAGCCCAGGCGTTCGCGAAAAAAATGGGCATCCCTGATGGCAAGTGGTCGGTGTCGTTCCAGTCGCGCCTTGGACGGGCGAAATGGATCGAGCCCTACACTGAAACCCGTCTGGACGAGCTGGGGCAGTCAGGTGTGAAAAAGCTCATGGTGATGTGCCCGGCGTTTGTTGCCGACTGCATCGAGACGCTGGAGGAAATCGGCGATCGCGGGCGCGAGCAGTTCGTGGCGGCAGGCGGGGAGGAGTTGGTGCTGGTGCCGTGCCTGAATGATCATCCGCAGTGGGTGCAGGCGTTGAAGGGTATGTGCGAGAAGATTTGAGAGGGTGATCGCGGGGCAAGCCCGCTCCCACAGTCCAGGTGGGAGCGGGCTTGCCCCGCGATACATTCAATCCTGAACCTTGTTCTTCCAGCCGTCGTTACCCGGCAACAGCAGGTTCAGTATGATCGCAACAATGGCACACAGCGCGATGCCTTTCAGGCCCCAGTCATCTGGGCCGGTACCGGTACCGACCAGCACACCGCCGATACCGAATACCAGCGTGACCGAGACAATCACCAGGTTGCGCGCTTCGCCCAGGTCAATCTTGTGGCGAATCATGGTGTTCATGCCTACCGCTGCGATCGAGCCGAATAGCAAGCACAGAATCCCGCCCATTACCGGCACCGGAATACTCTGCAGCAAAGCACCGAACTTGCCGATGAATGCCAGGGTAATGGCGAAAATCGCCGCCCAGGTCATGATCTTCGGGTTGTAGTTCTTGGTCAGCATCACCGCGCCGGTCACTTCCGCGTAGGTGGTGTTGGGCGGGCCACCGAACAGGCCGGCAGTGGTGGTGGCGATGCCATCACCCAGCAGCGTGCGGTGCAGGCCAGGCTTTTTCAGGTAATCCCGGCCCGTCACGCTGCCCACGGCGATTACGCCACCGATATGCTCGATAGCAGGTGCCAGGGCCACAGGCACGATGAACAGGATCGCTTGCCAGTTGAACGCCGGTGCCGTGAAATGCGGCAGGGCCAGCCATGGCGCAGCGGCGATCTTGGCGGTATCGACCACGCCAAAATAGAACGACAAGCCAAAGCCAACCAGCACGCCAGCGATGATCGGTACCAGGCGGAAGATGCCCTTGCCGAACACGGCGACGATCAGCGTGGTGAGCAGCGCCGGCATCGAGATCATCATCGCGGTGCCATAAGGCAGCAGCTCGGTGCCGTCACCGGCCTTGCCCATTGCCATGTTGGCGGCAATCGGTGCCATTGCCAGGCCGATCGAAATGATCACCGGGCCAATCACTACCGGTGGCAGCAGGCGGTCGATAAAACCGGTGCCTTTGATCTTCACGGCAAGGCCGAGGAAGGTGTAGACGAAGCCGGCAGCCATCACCCCGCCCATGGTCTCGGCCAGGCCGAACTGGCCTTTGGCGAGAATGATCGGGGTGATGAAGGCGAAACTCGAAGCAAGGAACACCGGAACCTGGCGGCCGGTGACGATCTGGAACAGCAGAGTTCCCAAGCCCGCGGTGAACAGCGCGACGTTCGGGTCGAGGCCGGTGATCAACGGCATCAGTACCAGCGCGCCGAAGGCTACAAAGAGCATCTGCGCGCCAGAGACGACCTGACGCCAAAGCGGGTCGTTGAACTCATCCTGCATGTTCAGGCGTCCTTCTGCTTGGTGCCGAAAATCTTGTCGCCGGCATCGCCCAGGCCCGGAATGATGTAGCCGTGTTCGTTCAGGCGCTCGTCAATCGACGCGGTATAGATCTGCACGTCCGGGTGCGCTTTCTCGACCACGGCAATACCTTCCGGCGCGGCAACCAGTACCATCGCGCGGATATCTTTGCAGCCGGCTTTCTTCAGCAGGTCGATAGTGGCGACCATCGAGCCGCCAGTGGCCAGCATCGGGTCGATGATCAACGCCAGACGTTCGTCGATTTCCGGTGCGAGTTTTTCCAGGTAGGTATGGGCTTCGAGGGTTTCCTCGTTGCGGGCAACACCCACAGCACTGACCTTGGCGCCAGGAATCAGGCTGAGCACACCGTCGAGCATGCCGATGCCGGCACGCAGAATCGGTACTACAGTAATTTTCTTACCGGCGATTTTCTCGACCTGGACCTTACCGCACCAGCCTTCGATCTCGTAAGTTTCGAGGGGCAGGTCTTTGGTGGCCTCGTAGGTCAGGAGCGTGCCGACTTCTTGGGCGAGTTCGCGGAAATTCTTGGTGCTGATATCAGCGCGGCGCATCAGGCCGAGCTTATGACGGATCAGCGGATGGCGGATCTCACGGGTAGGCATAGGGAAAGCTCCGGGGGCGGGCAAAAAAACCGCGGTAGATTAATCTATTCAGCCGTGTGTGTCCTATAGGCATTCTGGACGTTAGTCCATAAATGCTTGATCTGACGCCTGCGGATGCGTACCTTTGCCCGCTTTTCTTATTTGCAGCCCCCTGGAGAGCGCCATGTCCGCTGATCTCGAGCATATCCGTCAAGTCATGCGAGAGGCTGACTGCCTGTACAACGAAGCCGAAGTAGAGGCCGCCATCGCCCGTGTTGGCGCCCAGATCAGCGAAGTACTCGCCGACAGCAACCCGGTGGTGTTCTGTGTGATGAACGGTGGCCTGATTTTCGCGGGCAAGCTGCTCACTCACCTGCAGTTCCCGCTGGAGTCTTCCTACCTGCACGCTACCCGCTATCGCAATCAGACCAGCGGTGGCGATTTGTTCTGGAAAGCCAAGCCGGAAGTTTCGTTCATCGACCGTGATGTGCTGATCATTGACGACATCCTCGACGAAGGCCACACCCTCAGCGCGATCATCGACTTCTGCAAACATGCCGGTGCCCGTGCCGTGCACACTGCCGTGCTGATCGACAAAGACCATGATCGCAAGGCCAGCGCAGAGCTCAAGGCCGACTTCTGTGGCCTGAGCTGTGTTGACCGCTATGTATTCGGCTATGGCATGGACTACAAGGGCTACTGGCGCAACGCCAATGGCATCTACGCGGTCAAAGGGCTCTAATCCTATGCGCCAGCCCGGATTTCTCGACCAAGCGTTGTTTACCGAGCTGGCCAGCAAGGCAGCAGCCAACCCGCGCGGTCGCCAGCACCATAATTTCCATGACATGCAGGAGCCCTGTCACCGTATGGCGGTGGGGCTCCAGCCATCAACTTACATCCCGCCGCACCGGCACCTCTCGGCAGACAAGGCCGAGTGCCTGATCGTGCTGCGCGGAAAGCTTGGGTTGCTGATCTTTGATGAGTCTGGTGCGGTTATGGACAAGCGCGTGCTGGAAGCCGGGGGTGATTGCCTGGGGGTCGATCTGGCGCCAGGGACTTTTCATGGCCTGGTGGTGCTGGAAGCCGACAGCATGATGTTCGAATGCAAGTCTGGTCCTTATCGTCCGGTGGGTGAGGGTGAGCTGGCCAGTTGGGCGCCGCGTGAAGGCGAGCCTGGGGTGGCCGCCTATCAAGCCTGGATGCGCGCGCAGTTCTAGCCGCCGGTGGGAGCGGGCTTGCCACGCGATTGCGGTTCGCCTGTGACACTGCATCGCGGGGCAAGCCCGCTCCTACAACGTGCTACAGTGCCAGGCCGCCTTAAGGAGCCTGTCATGCGCGCAATCGTTCCCCTTCTTCTGCTGTTGAGCATGCCTTTGGCTGCTGCGCCCTTGCACAGCCAGTTCCTGCCCCCCGATGACCTGGCGCTGCGCCAAGAGGCTCACGAGGCCCAGCAGCTGCTTCAGGTTACCGATTACTCCGTGGTGGTGGGCAATCAGCGTCAGTCCAACCAGCAGCCGATTCCGGTGACATCACCGTTGCTCCTGCGCCTGAAAGGCAAGCCTCTGAGCAAAGGGGCGACGATCAGTCAGGTGGTGATCAGTTTCGATGCCGAGAGCAAGAGCCTGAAAAAGCCGGTGTACGATGACAAGCGCAAGGTCCTGAGCCTGAACTATCCAAGCAGCCAATACCCGGTCATTCTCGACCTGCTACGCAATAACACCGTGTACGTACAGTTCCTCAGCTACGCCAATGGTCATGTCTGGGCCGATCTGCATACCGGAACCGTACGCGCGCGTTGAGCGCCAGTGCTGGGCGAGGGTAAACTGCCCGCCCGTGAAAATGTCCGTGATGGTTCAGTTGGAGTCGGCAATGCGTAAAGACAAGAAGCAAGTGATTGGGGATGAGATCAGTGACGAGTACGTCAAATCCTTCCTGCAGTTCGAACCGGCGGATGCCACTTCACCTTCGCTGCACAAGCTGATCAAGGCCTACCGTGGCCTGCGCATCGATGACTTCGAGCGTTTTGTCGGTTTCTTCGTCGAAGCCGGGCTGGACGTTGACGGCAAAGACGAACACGGCAAGACCTTCGTCGATCAGATTCGCGATCAGCGCAACGCGGCCGAGTACATCGAGATCATCGACAAGGCACGTGGCTGATTTACAGCACGCATAAAAAAACGCCCCGAAGGGCGTTTTTTTATGCCGGCGCGTTACGCGTAGTGCTGCGCCGGGCTGTTTTCGACCAGGCCCAGGACCTCGTCGTTGTGTGCGCTGATCTTGTGATACAGCGCAGCGTCGGCGGCCAGGACCTTTTCCCGGGCTGGGAAGATTTCCTTGAGCTTGGCTGCCCAGGCACCCTTGGTTTGCTCGGGGAAGCAGCGCTCGATCAGCTCAAGCATGATCGATACCGTCACCGAAGCACCCGGGGAGGCGCCCAACAGCGCAGCCAGTGTGCCGTCTTTGGCCGCTACCAGTTCGGTACCGAACTGCAGGATGCCGCCTTTTTTCGGGTCTTTCTTGATGATCTGCACACGCTGACCAGCCACTTCCAGGCGCCAGTCCTCGGCTTTCGCTTCAGGGTAGAAGCGGCGCAGCGAGTCCAGACGTTGCTCCATCGACTGCATCACTTCGCTGACCAGGTACTTGGTCAGGTCCATGTTGTCGCGGGCTACGGCGAGCATCGGGCCAATGTTGCCCATGCGTACCGACAGCGGCAGGTCCATGAACGAGCCGTGCTTGAGGAACTTGGTGGTGAAGCCGGCGTACGGGCCGAACAACAGCGAGGTTTTGCCATCGACAACGCGGGTGTCCAGGTGCGGCACCGACATCGGTGGCGAGCCTACCGCAGCCTGGCTGTACACCTTGGCCTGGTGCTTCTTCACCACTTCAGGGTTGTCGCAGCGCAGCCACTGGCCGCTGACCGGGAAGCCGCCAAAGCCTTTGCTTTCTTCGATGCCCGATTGCTGCAGCAGCGGCAGTGCCGCGCCACCGGCGCCGAGGAACACGAAGCGAGCGTCGACTTCACGGCTGCTGCCGCTGTTGACGTCTTTGATGCTGACGGTCCAGCCGCTGCCGTTACGGCGCAGGCCGGTCACGCGCTTGCAGTACTTGACCTGGACATCCGGCGCGCTGGCCAGGTGCTTGAGCAACTTGTTGGTCAAGGCGCCGAAGTTAACGTCGGTGCCTTTCATGACGCGGGTGGCGGCGATTGTCTGGTCGGCAGGGCGACCCGGCATCATCAGCGGCATCCACTCGTTCATCACCGATTTGTCTTCGGTGTATTCCATTTCGGCGAAGGCATGGTGCTGCTTGAGCAGCTCGAAGCGCTTCTTCAGGAAGCTGACGCCCTTTTCGCCTTCGACGTAGCTCAGGTGTGGCACCGGGTTGATGAACGCCCGTGGCGAGCTGAACGCACCTTTTTTGCTCAGGTAGGCCCAGAACTGCCGGGACACCTCGAACTGGGTGTTGATGTGGACCGCTTTCTTGATGTCGATGCTGCCGTCGGCGGCCTGCGGCGTGTAGTTCAGTTCACACAGCCCGGCATGGCCGGTCCCGGCGTTGTTCCACGGGTTGGAACTTTCCGCGGCACCCGAATCCATCAACTCGACGACTTCCAGCTTGATTGCCGGGTCGAGTTCCTTGAGCAGTACGGCCAGGGTGGCACTCATGATGCCTGCCCCTACCAGTACTACATCGACTGCTTCGTTCTGCGCCATTAACGCGTCTCCAAAATCTACAGCACCAAATTGACAGCATAGGATCCCTGGCTTGGCCAGGATCGCCATGTCCGATATTTCGCAGTTTTTGCAACTTCAGCGGACACCGCCAACCGGGCTTTGCGTTGCCTATGAACGCATTTTACGGCCGGTGCGGCAATTCGACTTATGGTCAAGGTGTCCGTCGTGCGTTATGGACCGGCCTCAGGCACTCATCCTGGATGAGCACTGTTGCCAGCTGTTCAGGGCTGTTCGGGACACTTTAGGTGCTTTTGCACATGCCAGACTGTTCATTGCTCGCCACACTCTCGTGAAGTTGTGAAAACCCGTTTTTTCACGCTCTTTTGGAGTCGTGAACCTCAAAATGGTCTGCGCGATGGCAGGCCGGGCAGGTTCAGGCAGAGCAGAGGGCCGCAATGGAGCAGGCACACTGGCTGGTGCAAGACCTGTGTGGAAGGCTCTCTGTGGGCGGTGCGGAGGATGCCGATGATGAACATTGGCGGTGCTGCGAGGCCCGATCAGGAGACGTCCTTATAATCGGGGGGAGATTATAACGATGTCTCGGGCAGAAATGATCTTTATTAACGACTTTTATTGATGCACGGTTCAGGCGGTCAGGCTGCGTTGTACCCAGTTGCGGCGGGGAAGGGGGCAAACCCGGGCGTTGGCAGGCAATGGGCGATTGAGCCAGGCCAGGCGAATTTCGTTGATTTCTACCCAATTGCCAGCACTCGGCAGCGTGGCGCATTGCTTGAACGCCAGGCAGTGCCCTTGGGCGTCGAGCCGGGCGAAGCTGCGCATTGGCTGGCGGGCGAACAGTGAAGTCCAGAAACCGGACATGATGTTTTCCTCTAGGCGTGTTCTGGGCGCCAGAATAATCGCCAGGTGATGAATCGATTGTGACAGCGAACCGACAGCACGTGCGTCTGTCTTATTCGTTAATGGCACAGCGATGGCTGGGCTACGCCCTGCTGGTTATACTGGCGGCCTTTGCTGCCTATTCTGGAGAGATGAGCATGTTGCAACGTTTGTTGTTCGGTTTGATCGCGGTGACCAGTCTGACCCTGGTCGGTTGTGCCCACAGCCCGCAACAACTCAGCCCGCAACCCAAACTCACCGCCCAGCTGGCGCCGGTCGGCCATGGTCAACCGGTGGTGGTCAAGGTGGTCGATGGCCGTGCTTCACAAACCCTGGGCACACGCGGTGGCCTGTACCCTGAAACCAGCGCTATCACTGTCACCAGCAACGACGTCTTGCCTAAGCTGCAGGCTCAGGCTGAGGCAGCGGTGCGCCTGCTGGGCTTCACGCCGTCGCCAAACGCCTACAACGCCCCTCAGCTGACCGTGACCCTGGCCGAACTGAAGTACCAGTCGCCTAAAGAAGGCATGTACGTGACCGAAGCCACTATCGGTGCGACCTTCAAGGCCGACGTCTCCAACGCCAACCGCCGTTACAGCGGCCGTTACGGCGCCTCGCTGGACCAGCGCTTTGGCATGGCGCCAAACCAGGAAACCAACACCAAGCTGGTGGGTGATGTACTGAGCGACGCCCTGACCCGTCTGTTCAAGGACCAGGCCATCGGCCAGATCCTCGGCGAGTAATTCTGGTGGGAGCGGGCTTGCCCCGCGATTGCGATCTGTCTGATATATCGCATCGCGGGACAAGCCCGCTCCTACATTTGGTCGAAAAGGTCAGGAGTTGCAGCGCTGCTTGGGTAGAATGCCCGCAGTTATGACTTCGAGGTTCTGTAATGTCGTTGCAAATGCTTTGGGGGCTGATCGCTGCCCATCCGGCCAAGCTGATCAACCTGTTGGCGCTGGTGATTACCTGCCCCGGTGGCCTGTTGTTGCACAGCGCCCGGCGGCGTGAAGCGCAAGCGCTGGCCGGGGCGCCAAGCGATGAAGCGGTGGTCGATGGTATGACCCAGCGTATCAACCGCTTTTACTACATTCTGGGCTTTGCCTTCCTGGCGCTGGCGCTGCTGTTGTCCTGGTTCAGTACCTGGGTTTGAATTGATTCGCGGGGCAAGCCCGCTCCCACTGTGGGAGCGGCGGTGCGGCGACCCGACTTGCCCCGCGATGTTTTAAAGCGCCAACCCCGCCTTGACCCGATACTGATTACGCACTGGCGTCGCATACTGCTGCACCAGGTATGGCCGCTGCTCAGCCGGGCAGGCATCCAGGCGACGTTGCCATTCTGCCTGGGCCCGGGCCAGTTCGTCGGCCGGGAACACCTTGGCCGCCGCTGGCACCTCCAGCGCCGGATCTGCATCAGCCCACTGCGCATACGCCAGGTAGTGCACCGGGAACAACCGGTAGCCCCCCAGAATTTGCCGATCGATCTCCGCTGCCAACTGTTTGGTGTCTTCAAAGAACGCCGTTACCGGTGGCGCGAAGTTGATGTGCACACGCCCCTTATAGCCAGTGATGCCCTGGGCGATGCTGATGTCGTCTTCACCGGGCGCTTTAGTGTAGCTGCCGGTGGTAGCGCGGATGTACAGCTCGCGCGCCTTGGCCTGATCGCAGGGGTCGTACTCATAGCTGATCGACACCGGGCTCAGGTGCAGAGACTGAATCACCGCACCGAAGGGCTCATCCTTACGGCTCATATGGAACATCTTCAGGATTGCCGAATCGGTGCGATCGTCGCCATCCTTGGCGCGGCCTTCAGCCTGGGCAATCCAGATCGACTGACCGTCGTTGCGGATCGAATGGTTGATATAGGCCGAAAGCAATTGGTAAGCCGCCAACTTCTCGCGGCGGCCGCTGATCGAGCGGTGGACGATGAAGCTCTTGTTCAAGCGCATCATGTCGCTGACGAACGGCTTTTGCAGCAGGTTGTCGCCGATGGCGATCCGCGGCGTCGGCAGGCCGGCGTGGTACACCGCGTAGTTGACGAACGCAGGGTCCATGACGATGTCACGGTGGTTGGCCAGAAACAGGTAGGCGGTGCCGGACTTGAGCTGCTCGACGCCGGTGTAGGTCACGCCGTCGGTGGCTCGCTCAATGGTATGGTCAACGTAATACTCGACTTTGTCCTGCAGGGTCGACACGCAGCTGACACCCGCAAACTCTTTGCGCAGGCGACGGGCGATCAAGGGCTTTAGCAGCCAACCGAAAGCACCGGCCATGCGCGGGAAGCGGAAGTGGGTGAGGATATCGAGGAATGCCGGGTCGCTGAGCAGGCGTGCCAGAACGGCAGGGACCTCAGCGTCGTCGTACGGTCGGATGGCATCGAATTCGCCCATCATGCTCTCTTGTTGGAAACGGCTAGGGTAATAGGTAGGGCCGGGTTTCGAAAAACGGCTCGAACACGCTCAGGTCCGGTAAATAGACCGGCAATTATACGCATAAGTCACTGCGGAGGCCGCGATGCTGGAAACTGCGTTCTACGATTGCCCTTATTGTGGTGAAGAAGTCGAGACCACGGTGGACCTCTCTGGCGGTGATCAGGAATACATCGAGGACTGCCAGGTCTGCTGCAAACCCATCAGGTTTGTGCTGCAGGTGCACGGAGAAGAGTGGATGCTCGACGTTTACGGTGAGAATGACTGATGCAGCGAATCTATGAGCCGGAAAGCCTGCTGGAGGCCGAAATGCTGATCGGCATGCTCGACAGTGAAGGTATTCAGGTTCACCTGGTTGGCCGTGACCTGATGGGGGCGATGGGCGACTTGCCGATGCAGGGCCTGCTGGGGCTGGCGGTTGCCGATGAACAGGCCGAGTACGCACGCCAGCTGATCGCCGCGTACAATGCAGCCCAGCCATTGGCTGGCGACGAACCGGAGCACATTCCGGGCACCCTGATTTGCTAGGTTTTTATCTCCCATGTGTGGACGTTACGCGCTGTTTCGCTGGTCTCCGGCCTTTGCTGCACTGCCGGGGTTTCCACCCGACCAACAGGCTCAATGGAATATTTCCCCGGGTGCCTCTGTACTGATCCAGCGTCAGCTTGAGCAGGGCCAGATGACTTTGGCGCGCGCCCGCTGGGGATTGACCCCGGCCTGGCTGACGGACTTGTCGCGCACACCCGCCCATGCCCGCGCCGAGACCCTGGCCGAACAACCGATGTTTCGTGAGGCATTGCGCCTGCGTCGCTGCCTGATGCCGGCCAACGGCTTTTACGAGTGGCGAGGCAACGTGCGCAAACGGCCTTACTGGCTGACCCCGGGAGAAGGTTCGTCGTTGTTCTTTGCGGCAATCTGGGAAGCGTACCCGGTGCAGGATCAGGTCTGGCTGAGTACGGCAGTGGTTACCCAGGCGGCAATGGACCAGCGTCGGCCGTTGATTCTCAATGCCGCAGGGCAGGCGGCCTGGCTGGACCCTGAGACACCGATGGCGCGCCTGCATGAGCTGCTGGCCAGCAGCCAGGCGACGTTGCGCGAGCGGGTGCTGGCCAACTTCGTCAATGACCCCAAACTCAATGGGCCGGAGTGTTTGACGCCGGCTTGAATGCATCGCGGGGCAAGCCCGCTCCCACCGGCTCCGCGATGATTACACCCTGAACTGATTGATCAGGCGCCGCTGTTGCTCGGCCAGCTTGGTCAGTTCGGCACTGGCGTTACTCGACTCATCAGCCCCACCGGCCACCTCGTTGGCCACCTGACCAATGTTGATGACATTGCGGTTGATGTCTTCGGCGACGGCGCTTTGCTCTTCCGCTGCGCTGGCAATCTGGGTGTTCATGTCATTGATCACCGACACCGCCTGAGTGATGCTTTCCAGCGCCTCGGCAGCGCGTGCGGCCTGCTGCACGCTGTCATCGGTCTTGCCCTGGCTGTCTTCCATGACCCGCACGACATCGCGGGTGCCCTGCTGCAGTTGCTGAATCATCTGCTGAATTTCTTCGGTCGCTTGCTGGGTTTTCTGCGCCAGGTTGCGCACTTCGTCGGCCACCACGGCAAAGCCGCGGCCTTGTTCACCCGCGCGTGCGGCTTCGATCGCGGCGTTGAGTGCCAGCAGGTTGGTTTGCTCGGCAATGGCGCGAATGGCGATCAGAATCGCGTTGATGTTCTCGCTGTCGCGGGCGAGGTTCTGCACCACGCCCACGGCGCGGCCAATTTCTTCGGCCAGGGCGCTGATCGAGTGCGAAGTACTGCGCACGATCTGCAGGCCCTGATGGGCGGCCTGATCGGCATTGCTGGCGGCCTGAGCGGCATGGGTGGCGTTGCGCGCAACGTCTTGCGCAGTGGCGGTCATTTCATGCACCGCAGTGGCCACCAGGTCGATTTCGGCCATTTGCTTGTGCACGCCCTGGTTGGTGCGGATCGCGATGTCGGCGGTGTGCTCCGAGGAGTCACTGACTTTCTGCACTGAGGCCACCACCTGGCTGATCATCGCCTGCAGCTTGGCCAGGAAGGTGTTGAAGCCTTTGGCGATCGAGCCCAGTTCATCGGCACGGTCGCTGCTCAGGCGCCGAGTCAGGTCACCTTCGCCCTGAGCGATGTCATCGAGCATGGCCACCATCTGGCGCAGCGGCCGGGCAATGCCGTGGGCCAGCAGCCAGATCACCAGCAGGCCGAGGGCGGCGATGGCCAGGCCCATCAGGGTCATGCCGGTGAGGTCGGTGCTGCGTTGCGCACTGAGTTCGTTCTGCAACTGGTTGACGTCGGCCATCACGGCGCTCAGTGGCAACTCCAGCAGCAGGGTCCAGCGGGCATCGGTATTGCCGATTTTGAACGGCAGATACAGCTCGATGCGTCCGGCGTCGTTGTTCACCTGATAACGCAGGTTCTCGCCTTTGAGCTGGCTGAGGGTGGTTGCGACGCCGCCATCAAGTACATCGCTGGCCTTTTCGCCGAACTTGCTCGGGTCTTTGGTAAAGGCAACCAGGCGACCGTTGCCGGACACCAGTGCCAGTTCACCGGCGCCCTCATACAGTTGCTGGTCGGCGGTGTTGAGCAGTTCCTGGATGAAGTTCACCGACAAGTCGGCACCGGCGATCCCCTGGAACTGGCCGTCGATCAGGATCGGTTCGACGAAGGAGGCGAGCATCACCACCTTGTCGCCTACCTTGTAAGGTGCGGGGTCGATGACACAGGCCTTCTTCGACTCGCGTGGGCACAGGTAGTACTCGCTGGCACGTACACCGGTGGCGAGGATGGTTTGATCGTTGACGTCGGCAAGCTTGTCCAGGCCAAGGCTGCCGTCATCATTGCGAAACCACCAGGGCAGGAAACGCCCAGTGGTGCTGTCGATACCGGTGATGGAGGTCCCTATGAAGCGGCTGTCCTCATGGTCCAGCGCGTTGGCTTCCCAGCCCAGGTAAGTGCCGAGGATCAGCGGGTTGGTCACGGCGGTCTGCTTGAGCAGCGCGATCAGTTGTTCACGTTCGATTTTCAGCAGCGGACTGCCGTTGGCGTCCTGCATGCCCAGCATTGCGTTGCTGGTGGCCAGTCCGCGGGCGATCAGTAGAGGCGCTTCCAGGCCGCGCTGGATTTCACTGACCTGGGTCCGGGCCAGGGCGCTCAGGCGCTGTTCGATCACCGCCTCGAACTGTTGCTGGGTGCGGGTCTGCACCAGCTCCTGAGTGCGCTGGCCGGAATACACGGCGTAGAGCACCAGGGCGGCAACTATACTCAAGACAATAGCGCCAGCCAGGGCCGCAACGGAAAACTGGATCGACCTGAACTTCATGAAGGACTCCAACCACAATAAAAGGCGTCTGCCTTGCGTTATCGGCGCGGGCGCGACAAAGCATGAGCGCCGTCTGGAGAAATCTTCGTTCAGGGTGTAGCGGGCTCACTCGAGTCGGCCTAGGATACGCGGCATGTTCGAATGGAGTGTTTTCATGCGTAAGTTACTAGTTGTCAGCGCCCTGAGTGCCAGCGTACTGCTCGCCGGATGCCAGGCCGTGAACACCACCAGCGGCGGTGCCGTGGGTGTCGAGCGTAAGCAATATATGTTCAGCATGCTGTCGACCGATGAGGTCAACCAGATGTATGCCCAGTCGTATCAGCAAACCGTGGGCGAAGCGTCGAGCAAAGGCGTGCTCGACAAGACCAGTGCTGATGCCAAGCGGATTCGCGTGATTGCGGACCGGCTGATTGCCCAGGCGCCGCAGTTCCGTCCGGATGCCGCGCAGTGGAACTGGGAGGTCAACCTGATCAAGAGCGACGAGCTCAACGCCAACTGTGGCCCTGGCGGCAAGATCTTTTTCTACACCGGGCTGATCGACAAGCTCAAGCTGACTGATGACGAGATCGCTGCGGTCATGGGCCATGAAATCGCCCACGCCCTGCGTGAGCACGGTCGTGAAGCGATGTCCAAGGCTTATGGTATCGAGATGGCCCGTCAGGGCGCCGGTGCCTTGTTGGGCCTGGGCCAGGACAGCATGGCCCTGGCTGACACCGTGGTGCAGTACGGCATGACCTTGCCCAACAGCCGCGCCAACGAGAACGAAGCCGACTTGATTGGCCTGGAGCTGGCCGCGCGTGCCGGCTACAACCCGAACGCGGCGATCACCCTGTGGGACAAAATGGCGGCCGCATCCGGTGGTTCGCAGCCAGAGTTCATGAGCACGCACCCGGCCTCTGACAGCCGTCAGGCTTCGTTGCGGGCGGCGATTCCGAAAGTCATGCCGCTGTACGAAAACGCCAAAAAGTAACCCTGTGTAGGAGCGGGCTTGCCCCGCGATAGCGATGTGACTGACACAGCGCTATCGCGGGGCAAGCCCGCTCCTACAAACTGCATTCAGCCTATCCAGCCGCTGACTTGCATGGCCGAATAAACAGCCACAGCCGCCAGTACGAAGAACGCCGCCGAAGCCAGGCGACGAATCAGGGTCAGCGGCAGTTTCTCGGCGGCGAAGTTGCCCGCCAATACCACCGGCACGTTGGCAATCAACATGCCCAGGGTGGTGCCGATAATTACCATGATCAAATGCGGGTACTGGGCTGCCAGCATCACCGTTGCGACTTGGGTCTTGTCGCCGATCTCGGCAATGAAAAATGCTATCAGCGTCGTCAGGAACGGGCCAAAGCGCCGTGCCGTGCTGGCCTCGTCATCGTCCATTTTGTCCGGGATCAGTGTCCACAGGGCCGTGGCAGCAAAGCTTGCAGCCAGGATCCAGTGCAGGGTAGCTGCAGAGAAGAAGGTACTGACCCAGGCACCCACAGCACCAGCGGCAGCATGGTTGGCCAGGGTCGCGGCGATGATGCCGGCAATGATTGGCCAAGGCTTGCGAAAGCGGGCGGCGAGAATGAGCGCGAGCAATTGGGTCTTGTCGCCAATTTCGGCGAGGGCGACGATTGCGGTCGGGACGAGTAATGATTCCAGCATCAGGATTCCTACGGGGGCGGGTCGACACGGCTATGACACGTACTACCTTCCCGCCCCGGGTAAGGTGTGCGTGTCATAGGTCTTGTCAAACCCTGGGTCCGTCTGTGCGGACCGTGGGTCGCACGCGCCATGGTCTGTGGACCAAGTATGTTGACGCGTACCGGGCGAGCTGGGTGCTCGCGGGAGACTACTCCCCTAGGACGGAGCGGATTCTGCCTAGGCAAATCCGTTTCGGCAAGCCCTGATTTTAACCGCGTGTTGCCTGGTAGATCTTGAAGCCTTGGCCTTCGGCACGTACCGCACAGTTGCCCAGGGCGCTTTCGATCAGCGGTTGGTAGCGCAGGAAGCTGTTGGCAACCAAGCGAAGTTCGCCGCCTTTTTTCAGATGATCGGCCGATTTTTTCAGCAGATTCTCCGACGCCTGGTAGTTGGTGTGCACGCCGGTATGGAACGGCGGGTTGCTCAGGATCACTTCCAGGCCACGCGGTGCCGCATCGATGCCGTCGCCGCAGATGACTTCGCCTTGCAGACCATTGGCTGCCAGGGTCAAACGGCTGCTGGCCACGGCAAAGGCGTCCACATCCAGCAGGGTGACCTGGCTTTGCGGGTAGCGTCGTTTGATGGTCGCGCCCAGTACGCCGGCACCACAACCGAAGTCGAGGACATGACCGACAGGCAGTTGCTCAAGGTGTTCGAGCAGCAGGGCGGTGCCACGGTCGAGGCGGCCATGACTGAACACACCCGGCAAGCTGACGATCTGCAGTGGGCCATCGGCCAATGGCAGTTCAAAGCGCTCGGCCAGGCTTTCCAGTGGTTTGGCTTGTGGCGCGTGCTCTACGGTGACTTGCCACAGCTGACAATGGCGCGCGCTGTCGAGTTTGCGCGGCTTGCCAAAGGCATGCAGTTGTTTTGCCGCGCCTTCGATGCCACCGCGTTTCTCGCCGACCAGGTACAGCTCACGCCCGGCCAGTCGCGAAGCCAGGGCATTGAGCAGGTAATTGGCCAGGTCGCGGGATTTGGGCAGAAACAGTACCGCTGCGTCGAAATCTTCGACGGGTGCCTCTACGCCGAAGTGGCTGCGGCCGGCAAAGCGCGCATCGAGTGCTGCCTGATCGCCGGCATGCCAGCTCCAGCCACGGGCTGTTGGCAGCTTGCCAAGCAGGTCATCGGCAGGCAGGCCGGCAAGTAACAGCGAGCCCTGGAAAAGCTCGGCCTGACGAAGCAACACTTCACTGCGCGGGTCCATGGGGGCGGCTCCTGAAAAAGTGGCGCAGTTTATCAGAGCCAGGTGTGCCTTAGCCGACCTGTCTGCGCGGGCTGCCGGCAAAAAACGCTTCGGCGTTTTCACTCAGCTGTTCGACGATGCGCTGGCGCGACTCCACCGCGCCCCAGGCGCTGTGGGGGGTGACGATCAGGCGTGGGATGTCACCCGCCAGCAACGGGTTGCCCTGCACCGGTGGTTCGACACTTAGCACGTCGGTGGCGGCACCGCCCAGATGGCCGGCGCGCAGGCAGTCGGCCAGCGCTTGCTCGTCGATCAAACCACCACGGGCGGTGTTGATGACAAAAGCGCCCGGCTTGAGCCGGGCCAGTTCTTTGGCGCCGATCAGATTACGGGTGTGTTCGTTGAGCGGGCAGTGCAGGGTCAGGGCATCCACTTGCGGCAGCAGTTTATCCAGCGACAAGCGGTCTTCGCGCGGCGGGCGTCCGGGCAATTGCCCCAGCAGCACGCGCATGCCAAAGGCTTCAGCCAGGCGCGCAACCGCGCCGCCCAGTTCGCCATGACCGAGCATGCCGAGGGTCTTGCCCTCCAGTTCGACGATCGGGAAATCCAGCAGGCAAAACTGCTTGGCCCGTGCCCATTGTCCTTTGGCTACGGCCTGCTGATAGTCCGGCAGGCGTGTGGCCAGCGCCAGCAGCAAGGCCAGAGTGTGTTGGGCGACCGACGGCGTGCCGTAGCCCTGGCAGTTGCTGACCACAATGCCTTGGGCGCGGGCCGCTTGCAGGTCGACGTTGTTGGTGCCGGTGGCCGCCACCAGAATCAACTTCAGGCCGGGGCAGGCGGCGAGGGTGCTGGCGTCGATCATCACCTTGTTGCTGATGGCCACGGTCGCACCCAGCAAGCGTTCAGTGACTTGCTCCGGCGCGGTGGCCGAATACAGCTGCAGCTCATCGAAGCAGCCGCGCAGGCGATCGAGGCTGAGATCGCCCAGGTCCAGAGAGTGATGATCGAGGAAAACGGCGCGGCGAAGGGTGGACATGGAGGCTCCAGTGGATGACGGTCGGGCTCAGGTCGGATAGGTAAAACAATCGTAACGGCTTTGCTCCAGGCTGGCCTCGAAAGCCAGCAGGTTCTGCTGTTGCTGCTGCAGGTCGGCGATCTGCGCCAGCAGTTGTGCTTTTTTGCTGGCAATGGCCTGCTTTATGCGCGCCAGCGGCAAGTCACCGGGGCCGTTCTCGCTGACCATTGCCTGCATCTGCTTGAGGCTGAAGCCAAGCTTCTGTGCGCACTTGATCAGGTGCAGCAGCGCCACGCTCTGTTCATCATAGATGCGATAGTTGCCCTGGCGCCTGGGCGCAGGCAACAGGCCGATGTGCTCGTAGTGGCGTATGCATTTGATCGTCACTCCGGACAACTGCGCGGCTTTGCCGATATACATCGAACGTCCTTTTACCTGGCGCTGGCCAACGTGCGTGCCCGGCGTAACCAGGTATCGCGTTGCGCTGCACTTGAGCTGATGATGGGGCCAAACGTTAACGTCTTTTGAGGCCTGATTCCACAAAACCCCAAGGTGGTTCGGCGCATCTGGTGCAGGCCCGGCATACGGTACACCCAGCGGTAATACCAGGGCGGGGTGTCCATGCACACCAGCAGGTCGGCGCTGCGGCCTTTGAGCAGTT
This sequence comes from Pseudomonas sp. NUPR-002, assembly GCF_056322725.1. Lineage (NCBI taxonomy): Bacteria > Pseudomonadati > Pseudomonadota > Gammaproteobacteria > Pseudomonadales > Pseudomonadaceae > Pseudomonas > Pseudomonas sp. NUPR-002. The sequence goes on along the minus strand of NZ_CM150476.1, from coordinate 5,357,103 downwards.
GTTCGGGGAAGGGCGAGTGGCTGCGATACTTGAAGGCAAACCCAGGCAGCAGCACGCGGTCGAGAAAACCTTTCAACAGTGCTGGAATGCCACCCCACCAGATCGGGAATACAAACACCAGGTGTTCGGCCCATTGGATCAGGCCCTGGGCGTGCAGCAGATCGGGCTCCAGCACTTGTTCCGGTTGATAGCCATTGCGCAATACCGGGTCAAAATTCAACGCCCCCAGTTCAAGCACCTGGACATCCTGGCCGCGGGCGCGTGCAGTGGCGACGTAAGTGCTGGCCAGGGCGGCGCAAAAGCTCTGGTTTGAGGGGTGGCCGAGGATGACCAGTACGCGAGTGTTCATGGCAGGCAGCTCAATTAGGTGAAGTGCGCAGCTTAGAGATTGCCCTTAAGGGGAGAGTCAAGCGGAAGGGGCGGGCTTGACCCGCGCTCGCGGTTCGTCAGGCACATCGCAATCGCGGGGCAAGCCCGCTCCTACCGGAGGGTGGGTGATGGCGGTTGTTACGGGGTGTGTCTAGGGCGTAATGTACGGATCTGCTGATTTCATCTACTGCTGCCAGGAGCCCCCCATGTACTGGGCTGAATTTCTCACCGTTGCTTTGATTCACCTGCTCGCCGTGGCCAGCCCCGGCCCCGATTTTGCTGTTGTGGTCCGTGAGAGCGTGACCCATGGGCGCCGCGCCGGTACCTGGACAGCCTTTGGTGTGGGCTCGGCGATTTTCCTGCATGTGGGCTATTCGTTGCTGGGCATCGGCCTGATCGTGTCGCAGTCGATTGTGCTGTTCAATGCGCTCAAATGGCTGGCAGCGGCGTATTTGCTCTACATCGGTTACAAAGCGCTGCGTGCCGGTCCGGCCGCACCTGGCAGTGACGCGGTGCAGGCTTCGACGGTCGAGCGCACCCCGCGTGCCGCTTTCGTTGCCGGCTTTATGACCAACGGCCTGAACCCCAAGGCAACCTTGTTCTTCCTGTCGCTGTTTACCGTGGTGATCAACCCGCATACGCCGCTGGCGGTCCAGGCCGGTTACGGTGTGTACCTGGCGGTCGCCACTGGCCTGTGGTTCTGCCTGGTGGCCATGCTGTTCAGCCAGCAGCGTGTGCGTGCCGGTTTTGCCCGCATGGGCCACTGGTTTGACCGCACCATGGGCGCGGTGCTGATTGCCCTGGGTGTGAAGATCGCCTTTACCGAAATGCATTAAGCGCAATAAGCCTATAGCCACAACGTCGGCCAAATCATTCCTTTGGCTGATTTGGCCGACGTTGTGGCGTTCTAGAGTGGGTCATGTCTTGCCCAACTCGTGCACTCTAGAAAAGGGACTCTTATGTTGCAGACTCGTGTCATTGCGCCTGCCGAGGACGCTTATCAGTATCCGCTGTTGATCAAACGCTTGCTGTTGTCTGGCAGCCGCTACGAGAAAACCCGCGAGATCGTCTATCGCGATCAATTGCGCTATAGCTACCTGACCCTCAACGAGCGCATCGCGCGCCTGGCCAACGTGCTGACCGAGGCCGGTGTAAAGGCCGGTGACACCGTCGCGGTGATGGACTGGGACAGCCATCGTTACCTGGAATGCATGTTTGCCATTCCGATGATCGGCGCGGTGGTGCACACCATCAACGTGCGCCTGTCACCGGAACAGATCCTCTACACCATGAACCACGCTGACGACCGCTTCGTGCTGGTCAACAGCGACTTTGTCGGCTTGTATCAAGGCATCGCCGGGCAACTGACCACCGTCGAGAAAACCCTGCTGCTGACCGACGCCGAGAGCAAAACGGCAGAGTTGCCGAACCTGATCGGCGAGTATGAGCAACTGCTGGCTGCGGCGAGCCCGGTCTACAACTTTCCAGATTTTGATGAAAACTCGGTAGCCACCACCTTCTACACCACTGGCACCACCGGCAACCCCAAAGGCGTGTACTTCACCCACCGCCAGTTGGTGCTGCACACCCTGGCCGCAGCGTCGGTTACTGGCAGTATCGACAGCGTGCGCTTGCTCGGCAGTGACGATGTGTACATGCCGATCACCCCGATGTTCCACGTGCATGCCTGGGGTATCCCGTACGTGGCCACCATGCTCGGGGTCAAGCAGGTGTATCCAGGGCGCTACGAGCCGGAAATGCTCTGCGAGCTGTGGCGTAAGGAGAAGGTCACCTTTTCCCATTGTGTACCGACCATTCTGCAGATGCTGCTCAATGCCAAAGGCGCGCAAGGTCAGGACTTCGGTGGCTGGAAGATCATCATTGGCGGCAGTGCGCTGAACCGCGCCTTGTACGAGGCGGCCAAGGCCCGTGGCATTCAACTGACCGCCGCTTACGGCATGTCGGAAACTTGCCCGTTGGTTTCTTGCGCGCACCTGAACGAAGAGTTGCTGGCCGGTAGCGAAGATGAGTGCATTACCTACCGAATCAAGGCCGGTGTACCGGTGCCGCTGGTTGAGTCTGCAATTGTCGATACTGAAGGGAAATTTCTGCCTCATGACGGTGAAACCCAGGGAGAGCTGGTGCTGCGAGCACCCTGGCTGACCATGGGGTATTTCCGCGAACCGGAGAAGGGCGCCGAGCTGTGGCAGGGCGGCTGGTTACACACTGGCGATGTGGCCACCCTCGACAGCATGGGCGTGATCGACATTCGTGACCGTATCAAGGATGTGATCAAAACCGGCGGAGAGTGGATCTCCTCGCTGGAGCTTGAAGACCTCATCAGCCGTCATCCGGCGATCCGCGAAGTGGCCGTGGTCGGGGTTGCCGATCCACAGTGGGGCGAGCGGCCTTTTGCCCTGTTGGTGGTGCATGAACAGCAGGTTATCGATGCCAAGGCACTCAAGGAACACCTCAAGCCATTCGTTGAACTTGGGCACATCAACAAGTGGGCGATCCCCAGTCAGATAGCGCTTGTTACTGAAATTCCCAAGACCAGTGTCGGCAAGCTCGACAAGAAGCGCATCCGCCTGGACATCACCCAATGGCAAGCCAGTAACAGCGCCTTCCTCTCTACCCTCTAAGCTGCTGCGGGTCGCGCTCGACCGAGTGCGACCCGCAGGCTAGACACATTTTCGCCTTGTCATATGACAAATTTCAGCCATGCTTGCCCAGCCAGCAAGTAGGCCTGCTCCTACTGCAGCGTTGTATCAGTAAACATACAAATCACACTTTAGAGGGATCTAGCAGGAGTACCTGCTGGCTATAGTCGGGTCAGGGGATTTTCAGGAATGGGGGGCTGCACATGCATGTGCCTGGCCACTTGCTCGACGATTTCGGTGCACTTACACCCGTCGATTAAGGCGTTTCTGCAAAGGACTCACTGCCATAAAAATAAAGAAAGTACATGGAGTAGCGTCGATGACATCAGTAAATCTGTTCTGGCGCCGGGCAAAATTGCCCTTGGCTGTCAGCCTCGCTTCTACGCTCGCCGGTCCTGCATTCGGCGTCAGTTTCAACATCGGTGAAATCGAAGGGTCGTTCGACTCGTCTCTGTCTATCGGGGCGAGCTGGTCTACCGAGAAACCGAACCAGAATCTGATTGGCGTCAACAACGGCGGTAAAGGTTTGTCGCAAACCTCCGACGATGGCCACCTGAACTTCAAACGCGGTGAGACCTTCTCGAAGATCTTCAAGGGCATCCATGACCTGGAGCTCAAGTACGGCGACACCGGTGTGTTCGTCCGTGGCAAGTACTGGTATGACTTCGAACTCAAGGACGAAAGCCGTCCGTTCAAGGACATCAGCGATTCCAATCGCAAAGAGGGCGCCAAGTCCGCCGGTGGCGAGATTCTCGACGCCTTCGTGTACCACAACTACTCCATTGCCGACCAGCCAGGCTCGGTGCGTCTGGGCAAGCAGGTGGTCAGCTGGGGTGAAAGTACCTTCATCGGCGGCGGTATCAACTCGATCAACCCGATCGACGTTGCCGCGTTCCGCCGCCCAGGTGCTGAAGTCAAGGAAGGCCTGATTCCGGTCAACATGTTCTACGTCTCGCAGAGCCTGACCGACAACCTGTCGGCAGAAGCCTTCTACCAGATCGAATGGGACCAGACCGTCGTCGACAACTGTGGCACTTTCTTCTCGCAACCGGACGTCATCGCTGACGGCTGTACCGACAACCTGCGTCTGCTCAACAGCAGCCGCAGCCTGCCACCACAGGCACTGGGCTTCCTTGCAAGCCAGGGTGTCGATATCAACGCAGAAGGCGTGAAAGTCGACCGTGGTCCGGACCGTGATGCGCGTGACAGCGGCCAGTTCGGTGTTGCGTTTCGCTATATGTTCGAACCGCTGGACACCGAGTTCGGTGCCTACTTCATGAACTACCACAGCCGTGCGCCGATCTTCAGTGCCACGGGTGCCGATCCGTCGGTGTATGCCGGCTTGCAAAACCTGCCGACTAACCTGCAGCCATTGGCACCGCTGATTGTTGCCGGTAACTCGCAGTACTTCGTCGAGTACCCTGAAGACATTCGCCTGTACGGCCTGAGCTTCTCCACCACCCTGCCTACCGGTACGGCGTGGAGCGGTGAGCTGAGCTACCGCCCGAACGCGCCGGTGCAGCTCAATACCACCGACATCCTTTACTCCGGTGTTACGCCAATCCCAGGCCTGGGCAACGCGTCGCTGCTCAAGGGCGTGCCAGGCCAGGACCAGCACGGCTATACCCGTAAGGAAATCACCCAGTTCCAGACCACACTCACTCACTTCTTCGACCAGGTCATGGGCGCCAGCCGTCTGACCGTGGTGGGTGAGGTCGGTGTGACCCACGTTGGTGGCCTGGAGAGCGCGCACAAGATGCGTTATGGCCGCGACCCGGTGTTCGGCCCTGGCCCACTGGAGCCGACTGGCCCGCTCAACACCTGTGAGTTCCTCAACGGCCGGACCATCAGCGGCGCAGGCAACAACGCTCCGACGACCAACCTGTCGCGTAAATGCGAGAACGACGGTTTCACCACCAGCACCTCCTGGGGTTACCGCGCCCGTGCGATCTGGGACTACAACGACGTGTTCGCCGGGGTCAACCTCAAGCCTAACGTGGCCTGGTCGCATGACGTTTCTGGCTACTCCCCGGGTCCAGGTGGCAACTTCGAGGAAGGGCGCAAGGCGATCAGCCTGGGTCTGGACGCTGAGTACCAGAACACCTACACCTCCAGCCTGTCGTACACCAACTTCTTCGACGGCAAGTACAGCACCGTGGATGACCGCGACTTCATCGCCCTCAGCTTCGGCGTGAACTTCTAAGAACACGGATTCAGGATGAGCATGAACATGAAAATGACCAAGAATCTGCTGCAAGCCGGTGTATTGGGCCTGTCGCTGCTGGCCACCAGCGTCATGGCGGCAGTGTCCGCCGACGAGGCGGCCAAGCTCGGCACTACCCTGACGCCAATGGGCGCGGAGAAGGCTGGTAACGCCGATGGTTCGATCAGTGCCTGGAAGCCACTGGGCAAAAATGCCGGTGCCGTTGACGCCAAGGGCTTCCTGGCCGATCCGTATGCGGGTGAAAAACCGCTTTACACCATCACCGCGCAGAACGTCGACCAGTACAAAGACAAGCTGTCCCCAGGCCAGGTGGCAATGCTCAAGCGCTACCCTGACAGCTACAAGATTCCGGTGTACCCGACCCACCGCGGATCGACCGTGCCGGATCAGGTGTTCGCCGACATCAAGAAAAACGCCACCAGCACCAACCTGGTCGCCGGCGGCAACGGCCTGGAGAACTTCACCACGGCGGTGCCGTTCCCGATTCCCAAAAGTGGCGTTGAAGTTATCTGGAACCACATCACCCGCTATCGCGGGGGCAGCGTAACCCGCCTGGTGACCCAGGCCACGCCGCAAACCAATGGCTCCTACAGCCTGGTGTACTTCCAGGATCAGTTTGTCTTCCGTGACAAGATCAAGGGCTACGACCCGGCCAACCCCGGCAACGTGTTGTTCTACTTCAAGCAGAAGGTAACCGCGCCAGCGCGCCTGGCCGGTACCGTGCTGTTGGTCCACGAGACCCTCGACCAGGTCAAGGAGCCGCGTAAAGCGTGGGTCTACAACGCCGGTCAGCGTCGTGTGCGCCAGGCGCCTCAAGTGTCCTACGATGGCCCGGGTACCGCAGCCGATGGCCTGCGTACTTCCGACAACCTGGACATGTTCAACGGTGCACCAGACCGCTACGACTGGAAGCTGGAAGGCAAGAAAGAGATGTACATTGCCTCCAACAGCTACAAGCTCGACGATCCGAAGCTCAAGTACGCCGATATCATCAAGCCTGGGCACATCAACCAGGACCTGAGCCGCTACGAGTTGCGCCGTGTCTGGCACGTGGTTGCCACCTTGAAGCCGGGTCAGCGTCATATCTACGCCAAGCGTGACTTCTACATCGACGAAGACACCTGGCAGGCTGCAGTGATCGACCAGTACGACGGTCGTGATCAACTGTGGCGCGTTTCCGAGGCCCACTCCCAGGACTACTACAACGTCCAGGTGCCGTGGTACACCCTGGAAGCCATTTACGACCTGCAGTCGGGTCGCTATCTGGCACTGGGCATGAAGAACGAGGAGAAGAAGGCTTACGACTTCGGATTCTCGGCCAGCATCAGCGACTTCCAGCCCGCAGCGCTTCGCCAGGAAGGTGTGCGCTAAGTTACAAACCTCCGTGTGATCTCCCAGAACGCCCCGGCTTGCCGGGGCGTTTCTGTTTATGCCCTGTCATACACAAACGGCATTGTTGCTTTTTGTTGTAGTCTTTTTGCCGCAATGCGCGGCAATCATCTTCAAATGTGCGTTTTAACCCGTTAGTCTGCCCAGATCGTACCGCCGAAGAATCTCTAACTAAAACGAGCCGGCCATGACTGATCTGTCCCGTACGCAAGGGTTCGCCAGCCAGGCCATGGACGTCCTGGAGGGACGCTTCTATCGTCCGCCACTGCCTGAAGGGCATGTGCCTCGGGCGCGTTTATGCCAGCGCTTGCAGTCGGGGCTGGGTGGCCGTTTGTTATTGGTCAATGCGCCAGCGGGATTTGGCAAAAGCTCGCTGGCTGTCGAGTTCTGCCAAGGCTTGCCCAACCATTGGAGCAGCCTGTGGCTGGGTTTGAGCCGCCGAGACAATGACCCCGGGCGCTTTCTTGAACGGCTGCTTGAAGGCTTGCAGCAGTATTGCCCGGCTCTGGGCGGCCAGGCCCTTGGCCTGCTGAAGATGCGGCAGCGCCATCAACCCTTCGCCTTTGAAGAGTGGCTGGACGGTTTGCTCGATGAGCTGGCTCAACATCTGCAGCCGCACAATCCGTTGTTGCTGGTACTGGATGACTATCATCTGGCACAGGGCCCGGTGCTCGATCGCTGCCTGCAGTTCTTCCTCAATCATCTGCCACCCGGGTTGGTCCTGTTGGTGACCAGCCGCTTGCGCCCGGATTGGCACTTGGCGCGCCTGCGACTGTCACGCCAGTTACTTGAACTTAGCGAACAGGACCTGCGCCTGACGCCCGAAGAGTCGCTGGCTGTATTGGGCCAGCAGCCCAGCGGCTTGCGCGGCCAGGCGCTGGACAACTTGATCCTGCGCAGCGACGGCTGGATTGCCGGGCTGCGTTTCTGGCAACTGGCGAGCAGCGAGGCGGGCGGCGACAGTGCCTTGCCTCAGGCCTTGCACGGTGGCGAGGGGCTGATTCGCGATTACCTGCTTGAAGAAGTGATCGACATTCTGCCCGCCGAGGTTCAGGCCTTTCTCAACGACACGGCCTGCCAGGAACGCTTCTGCAGTGAACTGTGTGATGCCCTGCGTGAGAGTCACGATAGCGCCGAGATCATCGCTTACCTGCAGACGCATCAGGTGTTTCTGGTGCCACTGGATGAAAATGGTCGTTGGTACCGATACCACCATCTGTTTTCCGACCTGTTGCGCAGCCGCCAGCCCAGCCTGCCACTCTCGAGCCTGCACCTGCGCGCCTGCCGTTGGTTTCACAACCAGGGCTTACTCGATGAAGCGGTAGAGCAGGCCTTGCGCGCCGGGCATCTGGATGTCGCTGCCAACCTGGTCCAGAACCTGTCGGAAGAGCAACTGCTGGCCGAGCAGAACGTCGGGATGTTGCTGCGCTGGAAGATGGACCTGCCCGACAGCCTGTTGATCAGCACACCACGGCTGATTGTGTTGTACAGCTGGGCCTTGGGTCTGGCCGGGCAGCTCGACGCGGCCGAAGAGCTGGCCAGTCATCTGACGCGCTTTTTGCCTGCGCCGTCGGCAACAGCTCAGCGCTCGATGCTAGCGCAATGGCTGGCGTTAAGCGGTGTCATCGCCCGTGGCCGTGGTGATCGAGAGCGCACCCGCGCCTATTGCATCGAAGCCCTGCGCAGCCTGCCGCAAAAACGCTATGGCCAGCGTCTGGTGTGTTTGTCGACACTCTCCAACCTGGCCATCGTCGAGGCTGACTTTTCACGGGCGCGCAGTTGCAACCGCGAGGCGCTGGAGTTGGCGCAGCGCGTTGGCAATCCGCTGTTTGAAGCCTTGGCACACTACGACCGTGCACGGGTGCTGCATGCGCGTGGTGAAGTGTTGCGCGCCCTGGATGAAGTGCACCAGGGCCTGCAGCGCTTGCAGGGATTATCGGCGCAGCGCCTGTATGCGGTGCGCGCGCGCCTGACCTTGTACGAGGGCTACTTGTTGGCCGCGCGTATGCAAACCCAAGCTGGCCGCAGCCGTTTACGTGCCGGTCTGGCCGAGGCGCGGGCTTGCCGTGATATCAGCGTGCTGATCGGTCATTGCGTGATTGCCTCAATGGATGGGCGCGAGGGGCGTTTTACCGAAGCCTTCACCGAGTTGGCCGAGGCTGAGCGGTTGATGCACATCTGGGATGTACCGCCGATTTTCTATCTGGCGATGATTACCCTGGTTAAATGCGAGCTCTGGTTGGGGCAGGGGCGTACTGACCTGGCCGAGTCTTGGTTGTTGCGCCTGAGCCAGACCTATAGCGGCCAGAAGGCGGCCGCAGCCCCCGAGTTTCATCCGCTGCTGGGGTTGCATATCGAACTGCAGCAGGCTTTGCTCGAACGTACTCAGGGGCGCCTGGCGCTGTCTGCGCAGCGCTTGCAAGCGCTGGTGGAACGCGGTCAGGCCAGTGGCGGGCAGTTACTGTGTGTGACGGCGTTGTGCCAATGGATGGGCTTGTTGCTGGCCAACAATAACGACTCGCAGGCCCGTGATCTGCTGGGATTGGCCCTGGAAGCCGGACGCGGTGGATCCTTGCAGGCGTTCCAGCGGTTGCTGCAGGAGCACCCGCAATGGTTACGTGAACAACTGCTGATACAACCCGCCAGCCCGACCCAGGCCAGCCTGCTGTCATTGTTACCGGCGGTGGATACCCCGGAAGTGTCCAACGGCAGTTGCGAAGCGTTGAGCGCCCGGGAGAAATCTGTGCTGGAGTTGATCGCCCAAGGCTGCTCCAACCAGGAAATCAGTGAGCGCTTGTTCATTTCGCTGCACACGGTCAAAACCCACGCCAGTCATATCAACAGCAAACTGGGTGTCGAGCGACGCACTCAGGCTGTTGCGCGGGCCAAGGCGTTGGGCTTGCTGGCCTGACGAGCGGATGTGCGGCCAGCAGGGGAGTTTCTGCTGTACTCTGTGGCAGGATCATTCCTGCTGGAGGCTCTGCCATGTTCCGTGTCTGCACTCTGGTGCTGTTGACCTGCGGGTTATCCACAACCCTAGCGCTGGCGGCAGACGGACCGTCATTCTCATGTGACAAGGCCGAAGGTGTGGCGCTCAAGGTGTGCCAAAGCCCCCAATTGAGCAAGCTCGATCGTGAGCTTGCGGCGCTCTACAAACGCGTGCTCGGGCAAGCCGACAGCGAGTCGCAAAAGCAGCTCAAGGCCACCCAGCGCGGCTGGATCAAGGGTCGTGATGAATGCTGGAAAGCCAGTGATGTCGATGCCTGCGTACTGGAGCAGTATCAGGTGCGTATCGTCAAATTGCAGATCCAGTCTGGCGCGGTACAGGTGCCCGCAGCCGTGGAGTTTGACTGCAACGACGACAGCAAAGCCTTTACCGCCGTGTTTTACAACACACTCGAGCCCCAGGCGGCAGTGCTCACGTATGGTGATGACCAAACCATCGCTATTGCCCAACCTTCGGCCAGTGGCAGCAAGTACGGTGCCCAGGGCGTCGAGTTCTGGGAGCATCAAGGCGAAGCGAAAGTGAAATGGTACGGCGCCGAACTGACCTGCCAGGTGGCGCGCTGAGCCAACACCGATGCCAGGCTTTACGCCGACCTGAGGATCGAAGATGATGGCTGCTTGCTATCATTTTAGAGCGCTTCGTGATGACGCAGACGCTGTACATCGTCGCGCCATGGATTGGTTTGGGGGTCGTGTCGATCCTGTGGGTACGTGCGTTGCTGCGCGGGCGTGAGCTCGGGCGGCAGTTGCGTGAATGCCGTCAGCATCTGGATACGCTGAGCGGGGGGCAAGCGCTGGGTAGCGCTGTGCTGCCAGAAGATATCGATCGCTACAAGCGCAGCCAGTATTTTGCCCGTATCGGTACCTGGGACTGGGATATCGATACGGAAAAGCTCTACTGGTCCGATGCTATTTATCCCATGTTTGGCTATCAGGTCGGGGAAATCGTCCCCAGCTATGAGCGCTTTTGCGCCAGCGTGCATCCGGATGACCGCGCCCAGGTGCGGGCCGGTGAATTGCGCTGCATTGCAACCGGTGAAAACCACGATGAGGAGTACCGCGTGGTCTGGCCCGACGGCAGTATTCGCTGGCTGCGCGAGACCGGAAACGTGGTATGCAACGCCCAGGGTGTGGCGGTAAAAATGATGGGCGTGGTTCGCGACATCACCGAAGAAAAAGCCTGGGCGAACCAGCTACATAACCTGGCCCACAACGATGTGTTGACCGGACTGCCCAATCGCCTGGTGTTCGAGCAGCGCCTGGCATTGGCCGTGGAGAAAGCCCGGCTGACCAACACGCGGGTGGCATTAGCCTTTCTCGACCTCAACGATTTCAAAGACATCAATGACCTTCATGGGCACGCCATTGGCGACCAGGTGCTGATGTTTGTCGCCAAACGGCTCAAGCAAATGCTGCGCACGGCCGATACTGTGGCCAGGATCGGTGGCGATGAGTTCGTGCTGATCCTTGAAGGGTTTTCTCCTGGGGAGGGCGTGGAGGAAGAAGTGCACCTGATTTGCAGCAATGTGATCGAGTCACTGGCGTTTCCCATGATCATTTCCAGTGAGATGTTGCAGGTGGGTACCAGCTTGGGAGTGGCGGTCTATCCCGATCATGCCGCAACGATGGACACACTGATTCACCTGGCGGACCTGGCCATGTATCAGGCCAAACGCAGCGGTGACAATCAGTTCCGCCTTGCCAACACAGGTGTCTGCGCATAACGCCAGGCACGAGCCCTTCAGGTCACGCCGGATTCACCCGCGAAGCCAGCCTGTGATTGTTGCGGTCTGTGCATCCTTTTTTTATTTGTCATGTCAGGTTGCGTGGATGCAGGTCTACAGCCAAAAAAGTTTTCTGATCGTCGACGATTTCTCGGATTTCCGCAGCTCTGCGCGCTCCATGCTGCGCGAGCTGGGGGTGCGTGATGTCGACACCGCTGACAGCGGTGAGCAGGCGCTGCGCATGTGCGCGCAGAAGCGCTATGACTTTATCCTTCAGGACTTTCACCTCGGTGATGGCAAGAAGAACGGCCAGCAGGTGCTTGAGGACCTGATCCTCGACAAGTTGATCAGCCATGAGTGCGTGTTTCTCATGGTGACTGCCGAAACCAGCCAGGCCATTGTTCTCAGTGCCCTGGAACATGAACCGGACGCCTACCTGACCAAGCCGTTCAACCGTATCGGCCTGGCGCAGCGTCTGGAAAAACTGGTGCAGCGCAAGACCTTGCTCAAGCCGATTCTGCAGGCCCTGGACCGCGGCCGCCCGGCCGAAGTGTTGGCCGCGTGCGCCGAGCTGTGCAAGAAAGACCCGCGTTTTGCGCCCCTGTGTTTGCGTTACCGTGCCGATGCATTGCGGGCGTTGAATCGGTACGACGAGCTGGAGAAGTTCCTCACCACCATTATCTCCAGCCGGGCCACGCCTTGGGCCTATGCGGCGCTGGGGAGCCTGCTGCACAAGCGCAACCAATTTTCCCAGGCCCAGGGCGTTTACGAGCAGGCTCTGAAGGCCTTCCCGATGATGCCGGGGCTCTACGACGGGCTGGCGGAAGTGTTGGTCGCGTTGGGAGAAACCAAGCGCGCTCAGGGTGTGCTGGAAGAAGCGGTGCGTTTGTCGCCGCTGGCGGTACGCCGGCAGATGATGCTGGGCAAGCTGGCGCTGGGCAATGACGACTTCGATACCTCGTCAAAAGCCTATCGGCATGCGGTCAACCAGGGGCAGAGTTCACGCTACAAAGACCCGGAGAGCAACCTCGGCCTGGTCCAGGCGCTGATGAACAAGAATGCCGGTAACGGCCTGGACGCGCGTACCCGCGTCGAGATCAACACGGTGCTCAGCGAAGTGGCCAAGGAAAACGTTGAAGACCAGGGTTTGCAGGTGCGTGCGCGGCTGATGAAAGCCGCCAGCCTGCAGCAGGCCGGTGATGCCGAAACCGCCGCCAAGCTGACCGAGCAGGCCATGGCCCGGCTGGACAAGATGGAGCAGTTTTTCTCTGTTGAGGCAGCCTTGGTGGTGGCGACCCAGTTGCAAAAGCTCGGACAGGAATCAGCTGGCACTTCGATTCTGAAAAGCTGTGTAGAGACCTACGGCGACGACCCCAAGGTGATGCAGAGCGTTTCGCGCTTGACCGATGACGCCTCTGTACTGGGGGCGGTAACCGAGGCTGTCGATCTTAACCGTCAAGGTGTGCGCAGCTATCAGGGCGGGCAACTCAGTGAAGCGCTGGGGCTGTTCCGCCGGGCCCTGAAGCTGCAGCCAAAGAACATCAGTATCGCCCTCAACACGGCTCAGGCGCTGTTGCGCATTGGCGGTGAAACACCACCAGAAGCCATCATGGACGAATGCCGCGCCTGCCTGACCTGCGTCGCCGGTATCCCCGAGAGCGATAGCCGTTACGAGCGCTACCGTAAACTGCACATTCGAGCCTTTGGCGCATGAACCAGAACAACCAGGGGCTGGATTTTTCCACGGTGATCGCCTCCACCGTACACGACATGAAAAACTCCCTGTCAGCCCTGACCCAGGCCCACAGCCAGTGGTTGGCACGCTTGCCAGAAGCGCAGCGCAGCGGCAGCGAGCAGGGGGTGATGGAGCATGAGTTCACTCACCTGAATGGCATGTTGGTGCAGTTGCTGGGGCTATACAAACTGGGCGTCAATCAATTGCCAATGTGTCCGGACTATCACGAGCTGGATGATTTCATCGAGGCGCAGTTGGCCGCCCAACAGAACCTGCTGCAGCACCGCGACATTCTTGCCAGCTGGCGCATCGAAACTGCCAGCCCGTTGGGCTTTTTTGACCGCGAGCTGGTGAGCTCAGTGGTGGCCAACATCCTCAACAATGCCATCCGCTATGCCGGTCACACCCTGTTGATCACGGTCAGCGAAGAAGGCGAGCAGTTGCTGTTGAGCATCAACGACGACGGCCCGGGTTTCCCGACCTATATGCTTGAACGCCAACACGACTATGTGCAGGGCATTGATGCGCAAAGTGGCAGCACCGGCCTGGGGCTGTACTTTGCCGCGCGTATCGCCGCGCTGCACGAGCGCAATGGGGTCAAGGGGCATATCGAGATTGCCAACGGCGGGCCGTTGGGCGGTGGGCTGTTCACACTTTACCTGCCGTAGGATCGCTCGCGGGGCAAGCCCGCTCCCACACCGGATGATCAAGACTGGTATCTCCCACCGTGTCTGCTCCACTGGTCGGCTTTCTTGCGCGCAGCTTGAAGCGCTGATGAAAGAGGTCTAGGTTTTTGATGTGGGAAAATTTCCCACGCAAAGAATTCAGAACAAGTCAAAACCAGTCCCGGCTTGATGTGGCGTTTCTCGCGGTGAATGACCAGGAGACGGAAGATGCAGACTTACCGGCTGTTCAACAAAGCTCTACTGGCGATGGCCATCGGCGGCGTGCTGTCGGCCTCCCTCGTTTTGATCCCCGATACGATTTCCCATAGCTCCAGCGCCTACGCCAAAGATGGTGGCGGCGGAGGTGGGGGACATGGCGGTGGCGGTGGCGGGGGTGGTCACGGCGGTGGTGGCGGTGGCGGCCATGGTGGCGGAGGTGGCGGCCACGGCGGAGGTGGTGGCGGCGGTCACGGTGGCGGCAGTGGTGGCGGTGGTCACGGCGGCGGCAGCGGAGGGTCAGGCGGCCATGGTGGAAGCGGCAATGGTGGTGGCCATGCTGGCAACGGCAGTGGTAGCAGCGGTGGCAGCGGTCATAGCGGCAGCGACCATGGCGATGCCGGGCAAGGGCACGCCAGCAACTCGAACTCCGGGCGCAGCAGCAACCATTCAGAGCCTGGTGATGATCATGGCAATCACGCTCGTGGTGAGCCCGGTGATGACCATGGCAATCATGTGGGTGGTGAGCCCGGCGATGACCATGGTAATCATGTTGGCGGCGAACCTGGCGACGACCATGGCAATCACGTGGGCGGTGAGCCTGGCGATGACCGTGGTGAGCATGTGGGTGGCGAACCGGGTGATGACCGTGGCAATCACGTCGGCGGCGAACCTGGTGACGACAACGGCAGGAGCTGATTGAAGGCAATGCAAGCACCAACGCTTCCTCCTTCGCTATTGAGCGCTTTGCGACGTGTCATGCGGCCTCTGGTGCGGCTGATGCTTCGCAAAGGCGTCACCTATACGGTGTTCGCCGACCTGCTCAAGGAGGTCTTTGTCGATGTGGCTGACCGCGAGTTTCGTCTGGACGACAAAGCCGCGAGTGACAGCCGCATCAGCTTGCTCACCGGCGTCCATCGTAAGGATGTCAGGCGCCTGCGTCATGAAGGCGATACGGCGAGCATGGCGCTGCCGGAGAACATTACCCTGGGTGCGCAGTTGGTCAACGCCTGGACCAACTGCGCACCGTTCTGCAAGCAAGCCGGCCAGGCGTTGCCTCTACCGAGGTTGGCCAGTGTTGGCGGCGAGGCCTCTTTCGATGCATTGGTGGCGCAGGTCAGTACCGACATTCGCGCGCGGGTGGTGCTCGACGAATGGTTGCGCCTGGGTGTGGTGCAGTTGGACGATCAGGATTGCGTGCACCTTCAGGCCCAGGCGTTTGTGCCACAGAAAGGCTTTGATGAGAAAGCCGCCTACCTGGGCCACAACCTGCACGACCACGCTTGCGCTGCGGTGCATAACCTGACTGAGCAGGCCCAACCCTTCTTTGAGCGCAGCGTGCACTACGATGCCTTGAGCCCAGCCAGTGTCGAAGCCTTGCGCGAGGTGGTGGCCGGTGACGGCATGCAGACGCTGCTCGGCTTCAGTCGGCTTGCCGCTGACCTGGAAGCCCAAGATCTGTCCAGCCTTGACCCGCGTCAGCGCATCACCATCGGGCTGTATTTCTACACTGAGCCCACTTCACCGACGGCGCCTGATCCATGACCTCGCCTCTGCGCCGTTTTCACACCGTTGCCATGGTCCTGGGCTTCGCGTTGAGCCTGGGGCTGCCTTCATGGGCTAGTGCAGCGCCAGCGTGCATCAGCCGCGATGAAGTGGGGATGACCGACGCTGCCGGCGTACAGGCGCCTGGTGGAATTGGCGGAACCGGAGCCCGGCCTGGGGGCACAGGCGGTACCGGTATCGACTACGACGATGGCGGGGTCGGTGGCAGTGGTGCACCGCAACAGCTGCGTCCCGGTGGAACCGGCGGTACCGGTATGCCGATCGGCTCACCCGGCGGCAGTGGTGGCACCGGGATCGTCGGCACCATCACCGGGTTTGCCTCCATTTGCCTCAACGGCATGGAAGTGCACTTCAGCAAAGATGTACCCGTGAGTGAAAACGGCGTTGCCTCCAGCGCGGAACACTTGGCCATCGGCCAGGTGGTTGCCGTGGAATCGTTCGCCACCCAGCGCGGCCTGCAGGCTGGGCGGATTGCAATTCTGCACGTGTATGAGGGGCCGCTGACCGCGTTGCCCGGTGCTTCAACGCCGCTGCGGGTGATGGGCCAACCCGTGCGCCTGGCCAATGGTGCACGGGTGGCGCAAGGACTGCGCCCCGGTGAGCCGGTCAAGGTCAGTGGGCTGCGTAGCGCCAATGGCGAGGTTGTGGCCAGCCGCATCGAGCGTGCGCCGGGCCTCAAGGCGGCCAGTGCGATTGGCTCGATTGACCGCAACGGAAGCCTCCAGGGGCTGAAACTGGGCAGCCGCGTTGCAGCGGCGCCGGAAGTGCTGGTGCGTGGCCAGTGGTCAGGGCGTCAGCTGGAAGTGGCGCAAACCCGGACTGATCCAAGCCTGCCATTTGCCGGTCGGGTCCGCGACGTCGTGGTTGAAGGCCTGGTGCAAGGTCGACAGGATCGGCGCCTGGTAGTGGGTGGCTTCAACGTGACGCTGGGGCGCGACACGGTGTTTGTCGGTGAACAGCCCACGGCGTTGGCCCTGGATCAGCGCGTGCGGGTAAGTGGCGTGCTCAGCGGCGCACGGGAGGTGCGCGCAACTCGCGTCGAGCTTCATGCTGACCGTGTCGAGACACCGGCTGGCGATCGCTCCGGACGAAACAATCACTCGGACGACGACAGCGAACAGCGCACGGACAACTCTGGAAGCGGTAGCAGCGATCACAGCGCTGAGACTCAGAGCGTGCGTAGCGACAGCAGCCATGGTGGCGATGAGCGCAGTGGGCGTGAAGACGATGGCAAGGTCGACGCTGTGGATAACTCCGGAAAGTCAGAACGCGTCGAGAAAGTGGAAACGACCGAGAAAGAGGACCACAGCGGGCGGCCGGAAAAGATCGAGAAAGCTGAAAAGGTCGAGAACGCAGAGAAAGTCGAAAAGCCTGAGAAGGTCGAGAAGGCGGAGAAGGTCGAAAAGCCCGAAAAGGTTGAGAAAGTAGAGAAGGTCGAAAAACCCGAGAAGGTTGAGAAAGTAGAAAAGGTCGAAAAACCCGAGAAGGTTGAGAAAGTAGAAAAGGTTGAAAAGCCCGAGAAGGTTGAGAAAGTAGAAAAGGTCGAAAAACCCGAGAAGGTCGAGAAAGTCGAAAAGGTTGAAAAGCCCGAGAAAGTGGAAAAAGCCGAGAAGGCCGAGAAAGTAGACCGCCCGGAGCGTTCGGATCATTAGAAGCCAGCACAGGGGTCAAATTAGCAACTAGGCTGGGTAAGCCCGACAGTGTTTCTGCTGAGACCTTGAGGTGACGATGAGACCCACGCTCACATTGCTTGCCAGTCTGTTTTTCAGCCACGGCGCCGTAGCCGATACCTTCAGCACAGCCATTGGCCTCGATTATTCAAGTGGTGACTATGGCACCGAGACCACCTCGGAAATCTGGTACGTCCCGGTAGTGGGCAAGTATGAAACCGGCCCGATGACCTACAAGGTCACCGTGCCCTGGTTACGCATCACCAATCCCGAAGTCGGGCCGGATGGCGACCCGTTACCGGGTGGTTGCCGAGATGTGGAAAGCGGTTTGGGCGACACCGTCGCCAGTGCCGGTTACGCCCTGCTCGATGGCAGTGAAGGCGGTGTGCTGGTCGACTTGATCGGCAAGGTCAAATTCCCCACCGCAGATGAAGACCAATGCCTGGGCACCGGTGAAACCGACTACACCGCTCAGGTGGATATTGCCAAGGCATTCGGTCCGGTGACCGGCTTCGCCACCTTGGGCTGGAAAAAGTATGGCGATCCCCCTGACAGTGATTTCGACGACCCGGTGTTTGCCGGTCTGGGTTTCGTTACCCCGGTGGCGGTACGTACCACGGCGGGGGCTTCCTATGACTGGCGCCAGAAAGTCGTTTCTACCGGTTCACAGATTCAGGAACTCACCCTGTTTGTCACCCATAAGCTCAGCCAGCAGTGGAAGGTCCAGCTCTATGCGGTCAAGGGTTTTTCCGACGCCAGCCCGGATGCCGAGGGTGGATTAATGATTTTTCATGCGTTCTGATCGGCCCGGCGCCTTGTGTACAATGCCTGCCAACGCGTCAGGCGAAACAGCACAATTTCACAGGAACACCCCATGCAAGCCGGAAAACCCTCGCTCATCCGCGAAACCTTCCCGGTCGGGCCGTTGCAGTGCAACTGCACCATTATTGGCGACCCGATCAGCAAGAAAGCCATCGTTGTCGACCCGGGCGGCAATCATGAGCAGATCCTCGCGCGTCTGGACGCTCATGGTTTGAAGGTGGTGAGCATCATCCACACCCACGCTCACCTGGATCATTTCCTTGCCTCCGGGCAGTTGAAGGAAAAGACCGGCGCCACCTTGCACCTGCACAAGGATGACCAGTTCCTCTGGGATAACCTTGAAATGCAGTGCCAGATGTTCGGTGTGCCCTACACGCCTGTACCTGCGCCAGACCGTTGGCTGGCCGATGACGAAGAGCTGGCCTGTGGTTGCGGAGTCGCCTTGCACACGCCTGGGCATACACCGGGCTCGATGAGTTTCTGGTTCGCCGATGCCAAGTTGCTGATCGCTGGCGACACCATGTTCCGCCGCGGGATTGGCCGCACGGATCTGTGGGGCGGAGACCACGCCACCATCGTTCGTTCGATCAAACAGCGCCTGTACACCCTGGATGAAGACGCCACGGTGGTCACCGGCCACGGCCCCGATACACGCCTGGGTGATGAAATGCGCCAGAACCCGTTCGTTCGCGCCTGAATCGCCAGGGAATTTTTCCACTATTTTGCAATCCAAGCCTGGCATACAACCGCTATCCGGTTTGCCGCACTTTCGAATTACAGTAGGAGCTTGTCCATGTTCACCATGCGTCGTTTGATTATCGTCGCTACCGTTGCCGCCCTGATGACTGGCTGCGCTGGCCAGAACCCTTACAACGAGCAGGGTCAGGCGCAACAAGGCTCCACCGGAATGAGCAAAACCGCCAAGTACGGCGGTCTGGGTGCGCTGGCCGGTGCCATTGCCGGTGCCGCGATCGACCATAACAACCGTGGTAAAGGTGCACTGATCGGTGCTGCCGCCGTCGGTGCCGCTGCCGCAGGCTACGGCTACTATGCCGACAAACAAGAAGCGGCCCTGCGTGCAAGCATGGCCAACACCGGCGTTGAAGTGCAGCGTGAGGGCGATCAGATCAAGCTGATCATGCCTGGCAACATCACCTTCGCGACCGACTCTGCGAACATCGCACCGAGCTTCTACTCGCCGCTGAACAACCTGGCCAACTCCTTCAAACAGTTCAACCAGAACACCATTGAAGTGGTCGGCTACACCGACAGCACTGGCAGCCGCCAGCACAACATGGACCTGTCGCAACGCCGTGCGCAATCGGTGGTGTCCTACCTGACCTCGCAGGGCGTCGATGCCAGCCGTGTATCTGCCCGCGGCCTGGGCCCGGACCAGCCGATTGCCAGCAACGCCGATGCCAATGGCCGTGCGCAGAACCGTCGGGTAGAGGTCAACCTCAAGCCGATTCCTGGTCAGCAGTACCAGTAAGCGTCACGCACAACGAAAAGGGGAGCTTAGCTCCCCTTTTTTTTTGGCATTGCTGCATGCCCCCAGCAGATGACTGCCGGTAGGAGCGGGCTTACCCCGCGATCGCGGGCTGTCAACCACATCGCATCGCGGGGCAAGCCCGCTCCTACCAGGGAAGGTCAAACTCAGTGTTTGGTGGTGATCTTCAGCACATCGGTAAACACCATGTCGACGGTCTGACCGACCTTGAGGTTTTTCATCCGCGACTGCAGTTCCGGATCTTCAACCTTCACCACTTTCTGCGGGCCATCAGGCGGCAGCAGGGTGACTTCGTGTTCTTTCAGGTCGATCTTGGTGATCTTCGAGGTGACTTTGACCTGACGGAACGCTTCGCCACCAGGGTTGGGGTTGTCTTTGGTGGCGCGAATCACACCAGCTTCTTTGCTCACCCCTGGCTCACCGCCAACCTTGGTGTCCAGCACAGTCGCGACCGAGCGATTGACCTTGATGTTAACCAGATCACCCACCTTGAGGTTATGCAGGTCTTTGGCGTTTTCACTCAGCTGGATCGGCACCTGGCTGTCGTTGGGGCCGGCGACCGTTACCAGGCGTTTATCCACATCGACGGCCAGTACCTTGGTGTCGACGATTTTCTCACTAGCAACGGCGTCGATCAGTACATCGTCTGCCTGCACCGAAAAACTCGCGGCAGTCATGAGGGTGGCAAGCGCGACAGCGTGGGTCAGGGTGCGCAACGGTTTCATAGGCTTACTTTCCGTGTGAGGGCTGATGAAGCCAAAAGCATAGATGCTCCTGACAGACTCACACGCGGTTGTTTTGTCGCAGCTGAGTCAGCAGGGCGTCTTTGTCTTGCCACAGCTGGTTGATCCATTGCTGAAAGGCCAGGCGATAGGCCTCATCCTGGTCATAGTTGCGGCCGAGAAACGCCTGCGGAATCGGCAGTTCTTCAATATGCACGACGATGTGCTTCACCCGCCCGCACAGTAAGTCCCAGAACCCCGGCGCACCGGCAGGGTAGTGCAGGGTGACGTTGATGATCGACTGCAATTGCTCACCCATGGCATCCAGTACAAAGGCGATGCCACCGGCTTTGGGCTTGAGCAGGTGCTGATAGGGCGACTGCTGCTGGCGATGTTTTTCAGGCGTGAAGCGGGTGCCCTCGGCAAAGTTGAAAATGGCCGTAGGCTTGCCGCGGAATTTTGCGCAGGTGCGACGGGTAGTTTCCAGGTCTTTGCCGGCCTTCTCCGGGTGCTTGGCCAGATACGCTTTGGAATAGCGCTTCATGAACGGGAAGCCCAAGGCCCACCAGGCCAGGCCGATCACCGGCACCCAGATCAAGACCTGCTTGAGGAAGAATTTCAGCGGGCGAATACGCCGGTTCAGCACGTACTGCAGCACCAGAATGTCGACCCAGCTCTGGTGGTTGCTGGTGATCAGGTAGCTGTGCTGGTAATCCAGGCCGCTCAGGCCTTCAACCTGCCAGCGGGCCTTGCCCAGCAGGTTGATCCAGGCATTGTTGTTGCTGATCCAGGTTTCATGAATATGGCGCATCAACTCGTCGGTCAGCCGTTGTGCTGGCGCAAACGGCAGGCACAACTTGAACAGGCTGACGATGAACAACGGGGTGCAGCAAACGATGGTGTTCAGCCCCAGTAGCAGCGAGGCAATGACCCCGCGCAGTGGCGCGGGTAGAAATCCGAGCATGTTCAACTATCCAATGAGCGGTTGGCCTGAATCGCGGTCAGGGCAATGGTGTAGACGATGTCATCGACCTGGGCGCCGCGTGGCAGGTCATTGACCGGTTTGCGCAAGCCCTGGAGCATCGGCCCGAGGCTGACGCAATCGGCGCTGCGCTGCACCGCCTTGTGGGTGGTGTTGCCGGTGTTCAGGTCGGGGAACACGAACACAGTGGCGCGGCCTGCGACCTGGCTGTTGGGCGCCAGTTCCCGGGCAATCTCCAGGTTGGCGGCGGTGTCGTACTGCAATGGCCCGTCGATCTGCAGGCTGCGCTGGGTTTCCTGCGCCAGCAGGGTGGCTTCGCGGACTTTCTCCACCTCTTCACCACTGGCCGAATCACCGCTGGAGTAGCTGATCATGGCAACCCGTGGGGTGATGCCGAAGGCTTCGGCAGAGTCGGCGCTTTGCAAGGCAATTTCGGCCAGTTCGTTGGCGCTGGGGTGCGGGTTCATCACGCAGTCGCCGTACACCAGCACCTGCTCGGGAAATAGCATGAAGAACACCGAAGACACCAGGCTGCAGCCCGGTGCGGTCTTGATCAACTGCAAGGCCGGGCGGATGGTGTTGGCGGTGGAGTGGACCAGGCCGGACACCAGGCCATCGACCTCATCCAGGGCCAGCATCATGGTGCCGATCACCACCGGGTCTTCCAGTTGCTGCTCGGCCATCGGCGCATTCAGGCTCTTGCTCTTGCGCAGGCTGACCATGGGTTCGACGTAGCGCTGGCGAATCAGGTCGGGGTCAAGAATCTCCAGGCCGTCGGGCAAGCTGATGCCTTGGGCCCGGGCCACGGCCTGAACATCGTCGGGCTTGGCCAGCAGTACACAGCGAGCGATTCCACGCGCCTGGCAGATAGCCGCGGCCTGCACGGTCATCGGTTCGGCGCCTTCTGGCAGCACGATGCGTTTGTTGGCCTGTTGAGCGCGCTGGATCAACTGATAGCGGAACACTGCTGGCGACAGGCGCAGCTCGCGCGGCGTACCGCAGCGCTGGTGCAGCCAGTCAGCGTCGAGGTAGCTGGCAACGAAATCAGTGATGATTTCCGCGCGCTCGCGGTCATCGACCGGAATTTCCTTGTTCAACTGGTTGAGCTGATTGGCGGTGTCGTAAGAGCCGGTGCTGACCGAGAGGATTGGTAGGCCGGCCAGCAGGGCGCCCTGACACAGTTCGAGAATGCGCGGGTCGGGTTTGCTGTCGCTGGTTAGCAGCAGCCCCGCCAGGGGCACACCGTTGATCGCGGCCAGGCTCACGGCAAGAATGATGTCGTCGCGATCGCCCGGGGTGACCACCAGTGTTCCGGGCTTGAGCAACGGCACGGTGTTGGCCACGGTGCGGGCGCAGATGATGATTTTGTTCATCCGCCGTTGTTCATAGTCACCGGCGTTGAGCACCTGGGCACCCAGCAGTTCGGCAACATCGCGGGTGCGCGGGGCGTTGAGGTCGGCCTGGTAGGGAATGCAGCCCAACAGGCGGAAGTCATCGCCGCGCAGGAGCGGCGAGTGTTCCTTGAGGCGTTCGGCGAACACACTCATGCTCTCATCGGTGCGCACCTTGTTGAGGATGACGCCGAGCACTTTAGGGTCTTTTGGCCCGCCAAACAGTTGTGCTTGCAACTCGACCCGGCCCGAGAGCTCGGTAAGCACTTCGTTTTCCGGTGCCGACACCAGAATCACTTCGGCATCCAGGCTTTTGGCCAGGTGCAGGTTGACCCTGGCGGCATAACTGGCGTGACGGGTCGGGACCATGCCCTCAACCACCACCACGTCCTTGCCGATGCAGGCTTGTTGGTACAGGGTGATGATTTCTTCCAGCAACTCGTCCAGTTGACCATCGCCCAGCATCCGCTCGACATGGGCCAGGCTCAGCGGCTGCGGTGGTTTCAGCCCGTGGGTGCGGGCCACCAGTTCGGTGGAGCGCTCGGGGCCGGTGTCGCCGGGATGCGGCTGGGCAATTGGCTTGAAAAAGCCGACTTTCAGCCCGGCACGTTCAAGGGTGCGGACCAGGCCCAGGCTAATAGAGGTGAGGCCGACACCAAAGTCGGTCGGCGCAATGAAAAATGTCTGCATGCGAGCTTCTCGAGGTGAGCTGTGCAAAAAGAATCAATTGCCAAGGGTATCGCTATCGGCACCCAACTGATAGGTGGGGGTGCTGTAGGAGCGGGCTTGCCCCGCGATAGCGATCGAACTGACACACCGCAATCGCAGGGCAAGCCCGCTCCCACCGGGACATGAGCATTTCCGTTTGTCCGGGTTGCGTTCGCTTTCAGGCGATGCGTTGGTTACACTTGTTGGTTCTACATTCTTATGCAAAAGGTCTCGCCCCATGCTGATCGCCGCCAACAAGGCTGTCTCCATCGACTATACCCTGACCAACGACGCTGGTGAGGTCATCGACAGCTCCGCCGGCGGCGCTCCGCTGGTTTACCTGCATGGCGCAGGCAACATCATTCCAGGCCTGGAAAAAGCCCTGGAAGGCAAAGCTGCCGGTGACGAGCTGGAAGTCGCCATCGAGCCGGAAGACGCCTACGGCGAATACCTGGCTGAACTGGTCAGCACCCTGAACCGCAGCATGTTCGAAGGCGTCGACCAACTGGAAGTCGGTATGCAGTTCCACGCTTCCGCGCCAGACGGTCAAATGCAGATCGTGACCATCCGTGATCTGGACGGCGACGACGTGACTGTCGACGGCAACCACCCACTGGCCGGTCAGCGCCTGAACTTCAAAGTCAAAGTCGTCAACATTCGTGACGCCAGCGAAGAAGAAGTGGCTCATGGCCACGTCCATGGCGAAGGTGGCCATCACCACTGATTTTCTGCGCTAAGCTCAGAGAGTCGCGAAGGCGTCCGGGCAAGTTTGTCTCTCTCCTGCAGGAGAAGACGGCTTGGCAGGGCGCTTTTTTAATGGGCTGGTGCTACTGATTGCAGCCCGCAGCGGCAACCGGGATCTGGAGAGGGAGTACGTCATGAGTGCATTTCACGACCTGAAGTTGCAGGCGCTGAATGGCCAGGAGTTGCCTCTGGCGCCGTTCAAGGGCCAGGTAGTGCTGGTGGTCAATGTCGCCTCCAAGTGTGGCCTGACCCCGCAATACGCAGCATTGGAAAACCTGTATCAGCAGTACAAAGGCAAAGGCTTCAGTGTGCTGGGTTTGCCGTGCAACCAGTTTGCCGGGCAAGAGCCAGGCACTGACGATGAAATCAAGCAGTTTTGCAGTGTGAATTACGGTGTGACGTTCCCGTTGAGCAGCAAGCTGGAAGTCAACGGCACCGAGCGTCATCAGCTCTACCGTTTGCTGGCCGGTGAAGGTGCCGAGTTCCCTGGGGACATCACCTGGAACTTCGAAAAATTCCTGGTTGGCAAAGATGGCCGGGTGCTGGCGCGCTTCTCGCCACGCACTGCGCCGGATGATTCGACCGTGGTGCAGGCGATCGAGAAGGCTCTGGCCTGATGCGCTGATCGCGGGGCAAGCCCGCTCCTACGGGGTTGGTGGGAGCGGGCTTGCCCCGCGATGCTGTTAAATCACTCAAATCAATAGTACTGGGCCACACTGACGGCTCACCCTATCCTCAGGCGCATTCCTACTTCTCTGGAGCGCCGCATGTCTGCCACCGCACTGTTCACCCCTGTTCAACTGGGCACCCTTGAGCTGCCGAGCCGCGTGGTCATGGCACCCATGACCCGTACTTTCTGCCCGGGCGGCGTGCCGCATGGCAAAGTGGTCGAATATTACCGCCGCCGTGCTGCCGCCGGTGTCGGGTTGATCATTACGGAAGGCACCACAGTCGATCACAAAGCGGCCAACGGCTACCCGAATGTGCCGCGTTTCCATGGTGAAGACGCGCTGGCGGGCTGGAAAAAGGTCGTCGATGCCGTGCACGCCGAAGGCGGTCGCATCGTTCCGCAACTCTGGCATGTGGGCAGTGTGCGCCGCCTCGGTACCGAGCCAGACGCCAGCGTGCCGGGCTACGGCCCAAGCGAGAAGGTCAAGGACGGTCAGTTGGTGGTCCAAGGCATGAGCCGCGAGGATATTGGCGAAGTGATCGAGGCTTTTGCCCAGGCCGCACGCGATGCGCAACGCATTGGCATGGACGGCGTGGAAATTCACGGCGCCCACGGTTACTTGATCGACCAGTTCTTCTGGGCGGCCAGCAATCAGCGTACCGATGAATACGGTGGTGACCTGGCCGGGCGCTCGCGGTTTGCCATTGAGCTGATCCAGGCCGTGCGCGCAGCGGTGGGCCCGGACTTCCCGATCATTTTCCGTTTCTCGCAGTGGAAACAGCAGGACTACAGCGCTCGCCTGGTTGAAAGTGCCGATGCGCTGGGCGCGTTTCTGCAGCCGCTGGCAGACGCTGGTGTGGATATCTTCCACTGTTCTACCCGACGCTTCTGGGAGCCGGAGTTCGAAGGCTCTGAGTTGAACCTGGCCGGCTGGACGCGCCAGCTCACCGGCAAACCGACCATCACTGTGGGCAGCGTGGGCCTGGACGGCGAGTTCCTGCAGTTCATGGTTGCCACCGACAAAGTGGCGCAACCGGCCAGCCTGGAAAACCTGCTGACGCGCTTGAACAACGATGAGTTCGACCTGGTGGCGGTGGGGCGGGCGTTGTTGGTCGATGCCGATTGGGCAGCCAAGGTGCGCGATGGTCGCGAACAGGACATTCTGCCCTTCAGCCGCGAGGCGTTGACGACTCTGGTTTGATCGCCAGGGTTGCCGCAGGCTGGAGCGCCGGGGCGCTTCGGCCTGGCTGGCAGGCATCGCGCAAGTGGCCTTCAAACTGCTCGATGATGCTCGGCCAGCCTTGCCGGCTGGCATGGCAGCGGGCGTTCAAGCGCACCCTGCGCAACGCTTCGGCGTCTTCCAGCAACCAGTTGCAGGCATCAATGAAGGCATCTTCATCACCGGGCATGGCCAGCGCGCCGCTATGGCCGTGTCGAATATGCTGGGCAGCAGCGGCTTGATCGTAGGCCACCACCGCCAGGCCTGAGGCCAAGGCTTCGAGCACTACATTGCCAAAGGTTTCAGTGAGGCTGGGAAACAGAAAGATGTCGCCCGAGGCATAGTGTTCTGCCAGCGTTTCATCGCGCTGAGCGCCGCAGAACAGGGCATCGGGTAATTGTTTTTGCAGGGCACTGCGCTGTGGCCCGTCACCGACCACAATCAATTTGATATGCCGCTGTGGATAACTCTGCTGCGCTGCGTGCAGGCAGCGCTTTAGCAAGCCAAGGTTCTTCTCCGGCGCCAGGCGTCCGACATAGATCAGGGCGATATCATCATTGCCCAGTCCCCATTGTTCTCGCAGGGCCTGGCTGCGCCTGCCGGGATTGAACAGTTGGCTGTCAACGCCACGGGCGGTGAGCGTCAGGTTGTCGAAGCCACGGCGTTCCAGCTCCAGGCGTTGGCTGACACTGGGCACCAGCGTGGTGTGTGTGCGCCGATGAAACCAGCGCAGGTAATGGGTCAGCAATCGGCTCAGCAACCCCAGGCCATACTCGTTGGAGTATTGATGGAAGTTGGTGTGAAAGCCGCTGACCACGGCGATTCCCAGCCGACGTGCCGCACGTAAAGCGCTCAGCCCCAATGGCCCTTCGGTGGCAATGTACAGCACATCCGGGCGCTGCCGACGCCAGCGCCGCATCAGCTTGTGCATCGAAACCTGCCCCCACTGCAAACCCGGATAGCCGGGCAGCGGCCAGCCGTGACAGAGCAGGCGCGGCTGGTCGTCGTCCGTCAGAGGGTCACTCGCCTGGCGTGGGCGTACCAACTCGACCTGATGGCCGCGCAGGCGCAGACCTTCGCTCAGGTGCCACAGGGTATTGGCCACGCCGTTGATCTCGGGCGGATAGGTTTCGCTGATGAGGGTGATGTGTAGGGAGGGTGCGCTCATGGCCACCAGTTTCAGCGGCCAAAATTGCGCTGCTGTGACGTAATTGTGACTAATTCATGACGCCCGATTTTCGGCGTTTCCGGCTGGAAAAAAATCCCAGGAAAGTGCTCAAGAATGCCCGGTATTCAGCCGATGCAGAGACATTCGAATGACCGATTTCGCTCCAGGAGAGCGTTGATGTTCAACAGCAAACTGAAAAAAGAAAACCTCCAGCTGCGCGAAGAGCTGCTGTCGATGGAGCAGGTCAAAAGCAGCCTTGATAGCGAGATGCTGGTGTTGCAGCTCGATCCTCAAGGGCGAATCGAATCGGTTAACAGCAATTTCGAGAAAGAGATGCTGTACAGCAGTCATCAATTGATCGGACGCAACATCGAAGAAATCGTACCGGCTCACGTCAAGCAGCTGGATTTCTACCAGCGGATGAAAACCGCCATCACCCGTGGCGAACACCTCAACGGTGCCTTCCGCCTGCTGCGTGGCAACGGTCAGGAGGCCTGGTTGCGCTCGATTCTGCAGCCGGTGAAGAGCGGCGAAGGGCGCTTGAAGTATTTCACCCTGCACTCCAGCGACCTTACCCGCACCATCGAGTCTTCGCGTGAGCATGAAAGCCTGATCAAGGCGCTGATGCGCTCTACGGCGGTGATCGAATTCAACCTGCAAGGTGAGGTTCTGACCGCCAATGATCGCTTCCTGCAGACCATGGGCTATCGCCTGGAACAGGTGGTCGGCAAACACCACCGTATGTTCTGTGAACCGGAAGAGGCCAACTCCACTGCCTACCAGGCGTTCTGGGACAGGTTGCGCCGTGGCGAGTTCATTGCCGAGCGCTTCAAACGTGTGGATGCGCATGGCCGCGTCGTTTGGCTGGAGGCTTCTTACAACCCGATCATTGATGCCCATGACGTGCTCTACAAAGTGGTCAAATTTGCCACCGTGATCACGGATCAGGTCAATCAGGAAATGGCCGTCGCTGAAGCAGCCGATATTGCCTACAGCACCTCGGTGGAGACCGATACCAGCGCGCGCAAGGCTACCGATGTGGTGACCCAGACCGTTGAAGTAATGCGCGGCCTGGAGTCGTACATGCAACAGGCTGCCGATGGCATTCAGGCACTGGACAAACAGTCTCAGGTGATTGGTTCGATCATCAAAACCATCAGCGACATTGCCGGGCAAACCAACTTGCTGGCGCTCAACGCCGCCATTGAAGCCGCCCGTGCTGGCGAACAGGGCCGCGGCTTTGCCGTGGTGGCCGACGAAGTACGGCAACTGGCGTCGCGCACCAGCAGTGCCACTGAAGAAATTGCCCGGGTGGTGCAGCAGAACGAGCAACTGGCCAAGGCCGCGGTGGACATCATCGACAGCAGCAAACGCCAGGCTGAGCAAGGCCTGACCCTGGCCGGAGAGACCGGCACGGTGATTGTCGAGATCCAGGAAGGGGCAATGAAAGTGGTGAATGCGGTGGGGCAGTTTTCCAACCAGCTAAGTAACTAATCACCGCCTGTAGGAGCGGGCTTGTTGTGGGAGCGGGCTTGCCCCGCGATTGCGGTGTGCCAGCCACATCGCTTCGCGGGGCAAGCCCGCTCCCACAGGGCGCGCAGGTTAGCGCTCGCGCACCCAGAACAGCGTGGCACCCGCCACGGCGGCCGGCATCATCAGGATGTTGACGAACGGAATCATCAACGCCAGGTAGGTGATGCCGCCAAAACCCAGGCTCTGCCAGCGCTTTTCGCGCAGCCAGGCAAGCATGTCCTGCCAGCTCATCTTGTGGTTATCGGCCGGGTAGTCGATGTATTGGATGGCCATCATCCAGATACCGAACAGCAGCCACAACGGTGCGGCAACGATGTTCACCACCGGAATCAGCGACAGGATGAACAGCGCCAGTGCCCGTGGCAGAAAATAGCCCAGCTTGCGCGCTTCGCGGCCCAGGGTGCGTGGCACCATGGCGGCCAGTTCACCCCAGCTGAAAGCGGGGAAGTCATCGGTGCCGCGCACCACCACTTCGACCTTTTCCGCAAGAAAGCCATTGAACGGCGCAGCAATGATGTTGGCCAGCATGGTGAAGGTGAAGAACACCATCAAGGCCACCAAGGCGACAAACAATGGCCACAGCAGGTAATTGAGGAAACTCAGCCAGCTCGGCAGGCTGGGCATCAAGGTATCGACCCAGAGGCTGAACTGATGGCCAGCAAAGTAGATCAGGCCGACGAACAGCAGCAGGTTGACTGCCAGTGGCAGTAAGACGAACAGGCGCAGGCTCGGGCTCAGGACCAGTTTCAGTCCTTCACGCAGGTACTGAGGGCCAGAGAGGACAGGGGCTTGCATAGAAGGCTCCGGGTAAAGGCAAACGCGCTGACCTTACCGAGTTTGAGCGGTTGACGAAAGCACGTCGCAATCTGGGAAACGGGCTGTAACAAAAGCTCGTCACTCTGGCGAAGCGGGCCTCATAGACAAACAGCTGCAGCCCTTACTGATGAATAGAGCGGGCCTATAAGGTGGATTGTCTAAGGATATTTCCTTAATCTCTGCGGCCTCGCTAAAGTGCGCACATCTTTTCAACGCCTTCGAATTCTAATCTTCAAGGAGTTTCCATGAGCATTCTGGTCAACAAGCAAGCCCCTGATTTTGATGCGGCGGCGGTGCTGGGCGACGGTTCGATCGTCGACAGCTTCAAGCTTTCCTCCCTGCGCGGCAAATATGTCGTGTTGTTCTTCTGGCCGCTGGACTTCACCTTTGTCTGCCCGTCGGAAATCATTGCCCACAACAACCGCATGGACAAATTCCGTGAGCTGGGTGTGGAAGTGGTTGGTGTTTCCATCGACTCGCAATTCACTCACCACGCCTGGCGCAGCACGCCGGTCGAGAAGGGCGGGATCGGTGAGGTCGAGTTCACCATGGTTGCCGACGTCAAACACGAAATCACCCGTGCCTACGGCATTGAGCACGAAGACGGCGTTGCCCTGCGCGCTTCGTTCCTGATCGATCAGCAAGGTGTGGTTCAGCACCAGGTCGTCAACAACCTGCCGCTGGGCCGTGAAGTTGACGAAATGATCCGTCTGGTAGAGGCCCTGCAGTTCACTGAACAGCACGGTGAAGTCTGCCCGGCTGGCTGGCGTAAAGGCCAGAAAGGTATGAAGGCCGATGCCAAGGGCGTTGCCGACTACCTGGCAGAGAACGCTGCCAGCCTGTAAGGCTGCGGTTTAACGGTTTTCAGAACCTGCGGCTCAAAGCCTTCCCCAAGTGCTTCGCAGGTTCTTTTTTATTCCAGCCGGCGATCCCGGCAATACGGCCTGGCCAGTCAGTGCCAGCCCGACAGGAGTGTGACATGTCTGAAGTACGTCATTCGCGAGTGATCATCCTGGGTTCCGGCCCTGCCGGTTACAGCGCTGCAGTCTACGCCGCCCGCGCTAACCTCAAGCCGCTGCTGATTACCGGCATGCAGGCGGGTGGCCAGCTGACCACCACCACCGAAGTCGACAACTGGCCGGGCGACGCCCACGGCCTGACCGGCCCGGCACTGATGCAGCGTATGCAAGAACACGCTGAGCGCTTCGAAACTGAGGTGGTTTTCGACCATATCAACGCCGTTGATCTGGCCAGCAAGCCATTCACCCTCAAGGGCGACAGCGCCACTTACACCTGCGACGCCCTGATCATCGCTACCGGTGCCAGCGCTCGCTACCTGGGTCTGCCTTCGGAAGAGTCGTTCATGGGCAAGGGCGTTTCCGCCTGCGCAACTTGCGATGGTTTCTTCTACCGCAACAAGCCAGTGGCCGTAGTGGGTGGTGGCAACACGGCTGTTGAAGAAGCGCTGTACTTGGCCAACATCGCCAGCAAGGTCACCCTGGTTCACCGCCGTGAGACCTTCCGCGCCGAGAAGATCCTGATCGACAAGCTCAACGCCCGCGTTGCCGAAGGCAAGATCGAGCTGAAACTCAACGCCACTCTGGACGAAGTGCTGGGTGACGACATGGGTGTCACCGGTGCGCGTCTGAAGAACAACGACGGCAGCTTCGATGAGATCAAGGTTGACGGCGTGTTTATCGCAATCGGCCACACCCCGAACACTTCGCTGTTCGAAGGCCAGCTGACCCTCAAGGACGGCTACCTGGTGGTCAACGGCGGCCGTGACGGCAACGCTACCGCCACCAACGTTGAAGGTGTGTTTGCCGCAGGTGACGTGGCCGACCACGTTTACCGTCAGGCCATTACTTCGGCCGGTGCGGGTTGCATGGCGGCACTGGACGTAGAGCGTTACCTGGACGGCCTGCAGAACGCCTGATTCTGCTGGAACTGATCGCGGGGCAAGCCCTCTCCTGTGGGGGCGGGCTTGCCCCGCGATGCTTTACAGGCTCAGACGCATAGACAGATCCACCGCCTTCACATCCTTGGTCATGGCACCAATAGAGATGTAGTCCACGCCAGTGTCGGCAATCACCCGCAGGGTGCTTTCATTGACACCCCCACTGGCTTCAAGCTTGGCTTTGCCAGCGTTCAGGCGCACGGCCTCACGCATGTCATCCAGGCTCAACTCGTCGAGCATGATGATGTCGGCACCGGCATCCAGCGCTTGTTTGAGTTCATCCAGGCTTTCCACTTCAACCTCCACCGGTTTACCCGGGGCGATTTTGTGCGCGGCGTTGATGGCCTGGGCAATACCGCCGCTGGCGGCAATGTGGTTTTCCTTGATCAGGAAGGCGTCGAACAGCCCGATGCGGTGGTTGTGGCAGCCGCCACAGGTCACCGCGTACTTCTGTGCCAGGCGCAGGCCGGGCAAGGTTTTGCGGGTGTCGAGCAGTTTCACCTGGGTGTCGGCGACCAGGTCGGCGAGGAACTGCGCACGGGTAGCCACACCGGAGAGCATCTGCAGGAAGTTCAGCGCGCTGCGCTCGCCTGTCAGCAGCGAACGGGCCGGACCTTCGAGGTGGAACAACGGCTGGTTGGCCTTCACCCGATCACCATCCTTTACTTGCCAGTGCACTGCCACGCGCGGATCGAGCTGGCGAAACACGGCGTCGACCCAGGCGCTGCCGGCGATCACGCAGTCATCACGGGTAATGATGGTGGCCTTGGCCAGGCGCTCGGCCGGGATCAACTGGGCGGTGATGTCGCCACTGCCGATGTCTTCCAGCAACGCACGGCGCACGTTGGCTTCGATTTCAGCGGTCAGGTTGGCGAGGCGTAAATTCGGCATGGCGGGCTCCACAAGCTAAGTGCTCGCGATTATAGGGCAGCCTGTGCTGGCGAGTGTCTTGATTTTGCCAGATAATGCGACTTGTATTTGACGTCATGGCTTTGACGATCTGCCGCTCAGTTTCAAGATTACCCTGCAAGGAGTTCGGGATGCACAATGACGGGAAGGTGGTGCCGATCAAGGCAACCATCGATCAGGCGTTCAACGCGCCTCTTGCTCGTCTACCGGTAGTGCTCCTGCAAGTTCGCGACAAAGCCGCATTGCAACTGCGCCAAGGCCTGCAGGCGCTGTTCGACAATGCTGACGATACCCTGTTCGAAATGGCCGACAAGGCCGCCAGCAACAGCGCACAGAACGCCCTGTTCGAAGCGATGCGCGATTTGCGCCACAAACGCATGAACATCGAGCGCGGCTTCCTCGATCGCTTCTATGAGGCGTTCGCGCGCCTCGGCCAGAACGCCCCCACGATTACCGGGGGCTACGCAACGCCTGCACCGGAAAGTAAAGAGGCGCTGGAGCGCACTGCGGCCCTGGAGGTCATGGTCGATCGCGCCCTGACCCGAGATGGCCTCGCGCTTAACCAGTTGACCTTGCGCTTTTCGGCGTTGACCAGTCAGGCGCTGGATGACTTGGGCAATCCGTTGGGGCCGGCCATGCTCTGCGAGTACTTCCTTCAGGCCGGGCGCACCCTGGGGGTTGGCGTCAAGGTCAAGCTGATTATCCTGCAATTGTTCGAGCGCTATGTTCTGCAGGATGCCGATCAGTTATACGCGGAAGCCAATCAACTATTGGTCGCCACCGGTGTGTTGCCGCAGCTCAAGGCAGTGCCGGCGCGGCGTGTTTCGGTGCACCCGGTTGAACGTTCACCGCAATGCGCCCGCCACGGCCAGGGCGGGGCGCCGCAGGCTGAGCTCGATGCCAATGAACAGGCGGTGTTCACCTCGCTGCAGACGCTGCTGTCGAGGGTGCGCGGGCGGGTCGCGCCACGGGTCGAAGCGTGCAATCCGACGCAGCCGATCAGTACTCACGACCTGTTGCGCCTGCTCTCCCACCTGCAACACTACGTACCGCTTGGTGGCGAGGTTGACGACTTCGACCTGCATCAGCAGCTTGAGCAATTACTGACTCGGGTTAGCATGAAGAGCGGCACCTACCGCAAAGTCGAGGGCGTTGATGAGGATGTAATCAACCTGATCGCCATGCTCTTCGACTTCATTCTGGGCGATCACAACCTGCCGCAGTCGTTACGCACCTTGATCGGGCGCATGCAGATTCCGATGCTCAAAGTCGCGGTACTGGATAAAAGCTTCTTCAGCCGCGGCAACCATCCGGCGCGGCGCTTGCTCAATGAGATGGCTACCGCCGCCATGGGCTGGGGCGCCAATGACGATTGTCAGCGCGATGCGCTGTATGTGCGGGTGGAAAAGATCGTGCAACGTCTGCTCAACGACTTTGACGATGATCCGGCGATTTTTTCCGAATTGCTGGCCGAGTTTCTTGCCTTCAACAGTGATGAGCGCCGACGCAATGAACTGCTGGAGCAACGTACCCGCGATGCTGAAGAGGGCCGCGCCCGGGCCCAACTTGCGCGTCAGCGGGTGGAACAGGAAATCAACCGTCGCCTGCTGGGCAAGACATTACCCAAATTTGTGGTGCGCTTGATCGAAGAGGCCTGGAGCCAGACGCTGTTGCTCGCTTGTCTTAAACATGGGGACACCTCGCCCGCTTGGCTGCAGGGGCTGGAAACCATGGATGAGCTGATCTGGAGTGTCGAACTGCACAGCCAACCGCAGGCATTGCGACGCCTGCTGGAGGTGGTACCCGGTCTGCTCAAGGCTTTGCGCGATGGTTTGGCCAGCGCTGCGTTCGATCCGTTTGCCACCCGTGAATTCTTTGCCCAGTTGGAAGCCTTGCACGTTCAGGCGTTCGACAGCCGCTACGCCAGCTTCGAGGCGGTCCCGGAGGAGTCCGAGCGGGTGTTGGTGCTCGACGAAATCGTTCTGGCCTGTCCAGAGCATCCGGCGCCGGTCCAGAGCCCGGTGCGTCTGGCAGATGATGATCCGGCGGTACTGCAAGTGCAGCGCCTGCGTATCGGCAACTGGTTGGAGCTGATCGAAGAGGGTGAGGGGCTGCGCTGCAAACTGATTGCCCGGATCGACAGCACCGACACCTTGATTTTCGCCAACCGCACCGGCCTCAAGGCGCGTGAGTTTTCACCCATGGCACTGGCGGTTGCCTTGCGCCGTGGCAATGCGCGCCTGCTCGACGACACCTTGCTTTTCGACCGGGCGCTGGAGTCAGTGGTCAGTCAGTTGCGCCGCCACCAGGCACGCTAGCGTGCTACACGTTTTACGATGCATCCGCTCACGCCTCGGGGCATACTGGGGCTGTGCTCTTGTACCTCAGGATCTTCTATGCAACTGGACCGCGCTACAGGCTGGTTCGCCGGTATTACCCATTGCCCCTCGCCGAATTTCAATGCCCGTGCCGAAGGCGAGGTTATCTCCCTGCTGGTGATCCACAACATCAGCCTGCCGCCGGCGCAGTTCGCTACCGGTAAGGTCCAGGAGTTTTTCCAGAACCGCCTGGACCCCAATGAACACCCGTATTTTGAAGGGATCAAGCATCTGCGCGTCTCTGCGCATTTTCTCATCGAGCGTGACGGCAAGGTCACTCAGTTCGTTTCTTGCCTGGATCGTGCCTGGCATGCCGGGGTGTCCAGCTTTGCCGGGCGTGAGGCGTGTAACGACTTTTCCATCGGTATCGAGCTTGAAGGCACCGACGAGTTGCCATTTACCGATGCTCAGTACCAGGCTTTGCAGGCGTTGACCCAGCAGATCCAGACTGCCTGGCCGGCCATCGACGCACAACGGATTCAAGGCCACAGCGACATCGCTCCGGGGCGCAAGACCGACCCGGGGCCGGCCTTTGACTGGCCGCGCTATCGTGCGGCCTTGCAAGGAAATGGGGGCGAATCATGAGTTTTCTGGTGTTGTTACTGGTGCTGTGGGTCGAGAAGTTCTCGGCCTTTCGTCAGCAATTGCAACGCGATGGCTTCTTTCGCAGCGAACTGGCGCGCCTGGAGCGCAACAGCAAGGCGCATCCGTGGTGGGTGCTTTCAATCCTGGTACTCGCGCCAGTGCTGTTGCTGGCCATGTTGGATCAAGTGCTGGAACCGGTTGCCTATGGTTTGTTGGCACTCCCGCTGCACTTACTGGTGCTGATCTACAGCCTGGGCCGAGGCGATGTCAAAGCCTCGCTTGGCCCGTTTCGCGATGCCTGGCGGCGGGGCGATGAGCAGGCTGCGGTGCATGTGGCCGAGCGCGATCTGGGCGTGACCGGAGACGATGCTTCTTCGCTGCTGGAACGGGTTCAGGGCCACCTATTGTGGCAAGCCTACCAGAGCTTTTTTGCGGTGATTTTCTGGTATGTGCTGCTGGGGCCTGCCGCGGCGCTGGCCTACCGCTTGCTCGCGCTGACGGCGGAACATTCCCAATCTGCAGCGCTGCGCGAACGTGCCCAGCAATTGCGCCATGCCTTCGACTGGGCACCGGTGCGGGTGCTGGGTGTGAGCTTTGCCTTGGTGGGTAACTTTGTTTCCGTCAGCCGGGTGATGCTGCATGAGCTGTTGCACTGGAACATCCCGGCGGCCCGATTGATCGCAGCGGTCGGTCATGTTGCCGGAGAGATGCCTAAAGGTGCTCCTGCAGGCCCCGAGGGGTTGGTAGGGCTGGATTCACTGTGGGAACTGCTGCTGCGTTCTGCGGTGCTGTGGTACGCCTGCTTCGCCCTGTGGACCGTGCTGGGCTGATCCCTACTACTAATTGTGCGGGCTTGCTGTGGGAGCGGGCTTGCCCCGCGATTGCGGTGTGTCTGTTGGATCGCAATCGCGGGGCAAGCCCGCTCCTACACGCAGATTTTTTGCTGCTTAACCTTAAGTTACAAAACCCCGTTCCGATATGCGCTATACAGAGGCTGGTGAAAAACATCAGTGGCCTAGTGCCATTGTGCGCGCAGAACAATAAGAATCGGAGGGGACTGCCCGTGAAGAGCCTGTTGTATCCGGCCATCGCGCTGATGAATCGTTTGAGCTTCGGGATGAAGTTCAGCCTGATTAGTATTCTGTTTTTCCTGCCCATGCTGGTGACCAACTTTTATCTGGTCCGCGACTCCTACGCACAGTTCCGAGCAACCCAGGTCGAGTTGCAGAGCCTTGCGCTGCTCAACAGCAGCCTGGCCTTGCGAGGTGATCTGGAGGCCCTGGGTAGCCTGGTGCAGATCAATGCCGTGCTCGGGCAGTCGGGGAAGGCAGCGGATCTGGAATCGCAGATATCGCGCCTCCAACAACAGGTGCAGAGCCGCCTCGCCGGGCTCAACGCCGTGACCGTTGATGAGCAACAGGCCGCAGATTTTCGTGCCAAGCGCGACGAAATGCTCAGCGTGCTCAAGACCGCGCAGGCGGAGTCTTCACTGACAAGCAAGGTTGCCCACCTGGACAAACTGTTAGGCCAGGCCCAGGTGCTGAGCAAATTGATCGCCAGCCATGCCGGCCTTAATCAGGACAGCGACCCGGTGATTCGCCAACTCACTGAGTTGATGACCACTGTCACCCCGGAGGTGACCCAGATACTCGGTGACGGCCGGGCCATGGGCGCTTATTCGCTGGGCCAGGGCTTTCTCAATTCGGCGACCAGTACGCGTTTTGAAGATGTGTTGCAGCGTCTGGACAAACTCGCCGCCAACTACGCACTCAAGGTCGAAGATGCATTGGCCAGCGATCCTGCTGCAAACGTGCAACTCGGTACCTTGGCCGCTGCCAGCCAGGCGTCGTTGAAGCGGGCGGGCGAGATGATCGAAGAGCAGGTGGTCATGGCCGACACCCTCGACGCGCCCTGGTCTGCGTTTTATCAGCAGGTCAGCAACCTGATGGCGCAGACCTATGCGCTGAACACTGCCACTGGCGAATTCCTCGACCAGCAATTGCAGCAGCGCCTGGGCAAGCATCAGTTGCACATGGTGCTGCTGGTATCGGCCCTGGCCGCTGTATTTTTGCTGATTGTCTACCTGTACGGCGGCTTCTACGCCTCAACCCGGCATACCCTGAAAACCCTCGGTGCGGTGATGGACAAGGTTGCGGCCGGCGACAT
Organism: Pseudomonas sp. NUPR-002; assembly: GCF_056322725.1. Classification (NCBI taxonomy): domain Bacteria; kingdom Pseudomonadati; phylum Pseudomonadota; class Gammaproteobacteria; order Pseudomonadales; family Pseudomonadaceae; genus Pseudomonas; species Pseudomonas sp. NUPR-002. The sequence goes on along the minus strand of NZ_CM150476.1, from coordinate 5,319,602 downwards.
GACCGTGAATTTTCGCGCCAACAGCCGCGATGAGCTGGGGGAGTTGGGCCAGGTGTTCAACGGCACAGTGCAGCGCATCCATGACCTGATCGAGCAGGTGGGGCGCACGGTGCTAGAGGTGGAGCGCCAGACCGAGCAGGTGCATGCAGTATCGGCACGCAGCAATCAGGCGGTCAGCGGCCAGCGTGGGCAGATCGAACAGGTGGCTACGGCCATGAACCAGATGTCGGCGACCGCCCAGGAGGTGGCGCGCAGCGCCGCCGCTGCGGTCAACAGTGCCCATAGCGTCAATCAGGAAACCGTCAGTGGTCGTGGTCTGGTCGAGTCCCAGCAGGGGAATATCGTGCGCCTGGCCGGGGAAATCGATCAATCGGTGGAGGTGATCAACCAGCTGGCCAGTGACAGCCAGGCGATCAGCCGCGTGCTTGAGGTGATCAAGAGCATCGCTGAGCAGACCAATCTACTCGCTCTCAATGCGGCCATCGAAGCCGCACGCGCCGGCGAGCAGGGACGTGGTTTTGCGGTGGTGGCCGATGAGGTGCGGACCCTGGCCAAGCGTACCCAGCATTCAACCGAAGAAATCGAGCAGATGATTTCCCGGCTGCACAATGGTGTCGGTGCGGCGGTCAAGGCCATGGACGCCAGCCATCAGGTGGCGGCTGGCACCGTCGAGCAGTCACAGCAGGTACAGCAGGCGCTGGAGAACATCCTCGGCGCAGTCGGCAGTATCGTTGACCAGAACCAGCAGATCGCTGCTGCAGTGGAACAACAAACTGCCGTGGCTCAGGACATTGACCAGAACATCGTCGAAATCAATCGCGCCGCCGAACACACCACCCAGGGCGCGCATCAAACCGAGGATGCCAGCCGCCAGTTGTCAGCCCAGGTGATGGAATTGAAGCGCTTGATCAGTGCATTTAGAGTCTGAGGCAGCGGTTGCTGAAGTTTTCCACGCTGTGACAAAGTAGCGCCCTGAAGGATTCCGGGGAGTCGGATGTGTCGGCAACGCTGCGGGTGTAGTCTCACCCTCACAGCAACGGAACCTCGAGTCCTCGCGATTCGGCTCCCTCAGCATATTCACTGAAGAGGTACAGACATTGGCCATCATCCATCCTAAAGTTCGCGGTTTTATCTGCACCACTACGCATCCGACCGGTTGCGAGCTGAACGTACGTGATCAGATCGAAGCCACCCGCAAGCTGGGCGTGCGCAAGGATGGTCCGAAAAAGGTCCTGGTGATCGGCGCTTCCAGCGGTTATGGCCTGGCGGCACGTATCACTGCGGCATTCGGTTTTGGCGCTGACACCCTGGGCGTGTTCTTCGAAAAACCGGGCACTGAAACCAAAGCCGGTACCGCTGGCTGGTACAACGCTGCTGCTTTCGACAAGTTCGCCAAGCAAGAAGGCCTGTACAGCAAGTCGATCAATGGTGACGCCTTCTCTGACGAAGCACGCGCCAAGGTTATCGAGCTGATCAAAAACGAAATGGGCGGCCAGGTTGACCTGGTGATCTACTCGCTGGCATCGCCAGTGCGCAAGCTGCCGAAGACTGGTGAACTGGTGCGTTCGGCACTCAAGCCGATCGGCGAGCCGTACAAGTCGACCGCTATCGACACCAACAAAGACACGATCATCGAAGCGGCCATCGAACCCGCTACCGAGCAAGAAATTGCTGACACTGTGACCGTCATGGGTGGTCAGGATTGGGAGCTGTGGATCGATGCCCTGAATGAAGCAGGCGTGCTGGCACCGCAAGCTCGCACCGTAGCCTTCAGCTACATCGGCACCGAGATCACCTGGCCAATCTACTGGCACGGTGCGCTGGGCAAAGCCAAGCAGGATCTGGACGAAACTGCCAAGCGTCTCGGCACGAAGGTTGGTGGTTCTGCTAACGTTGCTGTGCTCAAGTCGGTTGTGACTCAAGCCAGCTCGGCCATCCCGGTAATGCCGCTGTACCTGTCGATGGTCTTCAAGATCATGAAAGAGAAGAAGGTCCACGAAGGTACTCAAGACCAGCTCGACCGCATGTTCCGTGATCGTATGTACCGTGAAGACGGCAAACCAGTAGAGCTGGACAGCGAAGGCCGTCTGCGTCTGGACGACTGGGAACTGCGTGATGACGTGCAGGATGCCTGCAAGGCCCTGTGGCCTAAGGTGACCACCGAGAACCTGTTTGAATTGACCGACTACGCCGGTTACAAAAAGCAGTTCCTCAACCTGTTCGGCTTCGAGCGTGCGGATGTCGACTATGACGCCGACGTTGCCACTGACGTACAGTTCGACTGCATCGAGCTGTAATCACCCCTGTCCACCCCCGCTGCGTTCGCGCGGCGGGAGTGACTGTTTGAGGTTTCCCTATGAGCAGCCTCGAAACATTTCCCCCTTTGCCAGCCGCCAGCAACACCGCGTGCGCTTTTCAAGAGCGTGCAGGCGATGGCTACCTGCTGGGTGGCTTTTGTTGGCGCCATGAGCTGCCAGACACCACCCGCCCGGTTGTGATCATCAACGCCGCAACCTCGGTGCGTTGCAGCTATTACGCGCGATTTGCCCAGTATCTGTTCAGCCACGGCTTCGATGTCATGACCTATGACTATCGCGGCATCGGTGAGTCGCGCCCAGCCTCCATGCGTCATTTCAACGCCTCCTGGACTGATTGGGGGGCGCTGGATTTCGAGGCCATGGTGCAGCGCGCGGTGCGCGAGTTTCCCGGGCAGCCGATTGATGTCGTCGGTCACAGCTTCGGTGGCTGCGCGGCGGGGCTGGCGGCGTCGTCAGTTCAGGTGCGCAGGCTGGTAACCGTGGGGGCACAGTTCGCTTACTGGCGGGACTATGCCGCCGACAGTCGCTGGCAACTGTTGGGCAAATGGCACCTGGTGATGCCCTTGCTGACGCGGGTGTTTGGCTATTTTCCGGGCAAGCGCCTGGGCTGGCTGGAGGACACGCCTGCAGGCGTGGTACAGGATTGGACGACCAGGACCGCAACCTATGAGCTGCGCCCCAGCGCGAAAACGGTGGCGGACTTGCCGTTTGCCCGGGTCAAAGCACAAACCCTGGCGATCAGCCTGACCGATGACCCTTTCGGTACGATCCCGGCGATCGAACGTTTACTGGGCTACTTCACATCCAGCGACCGTAGCCATCTGCGTATCGCACCTGACGATATCGATGTGGCGCAGATTGGCCATTTCGCTTTTTTCCACAACCGCTTCCAGCAACGGCTCTGGCCAATTGCCCTGCAGTGGTTGCAGCAGGGGCAACTGGCCGACGACACGCCAGGATGCCTGACGGCGTTTAGCGAGCCTTGAGTGGCTGCTCGGCAAATTTCACTGCGCTCAGGCCGTGTTTGATCAGGGCGCGGATGTTGGCGTGGTCGCTACCTTCAGGGGTAGCCAGCACCGAGCGGTAATGCTCGCCAAAGGCCAGCAGCGCTTCTTCAGTGCTCAGGCCTTCAAGCAGCGCCAGGCCCAGGGTCTTGCAGGAGCCTTCGTTCTGCCCGGCAGCGCTTTCTACGCCACCGTTGTTGAACGCTTGCGGCTGGTAGTCGTAGTGGGCGGCGATAAAGGCCAGGGTGTCGGCGAATTGATGTTCGCCCGATTTCAGGCTGCTGCGCAGGGTGTTCAGATCAGACATTGGGTTTTCCTTTGGCGAACGCCGCTTGCTGTTCGGCGCTGGCTTCTTTCTGGTATTGGGCTTTCCAATCGGCGTACGGCATGCCGTAGACCACTTCGCGGGCCTCGTCCATGCTCAGCTCGATCTGACGCTCATCGGCAGCGGCCTTGTACCACTTGGACAGGCAGTTTCGGCAGAAGCCGGAGAGGTTCATCAGGTCAATGTTCTGCACATCCTTGCGGCTGTCCAGATGAGCTACCAGACGGCGAAACGCCGCCGCTTCGAGCTCGAGTTTCTGTTGGTCGTTCATGGTCGTTCTCGTCACAAAGATGCGTCAGTCTACCGCGATGCGGCTTTTCAGGTGGCGGCCACCGTTGATCACCACATTGCTGCCGGTGCTGTATTGGCTTTCGAGCAGAAACTGCACGGCCTCGATCAGAGGCTGCGCGCCAGGCTCGAATTCCAGCAGGGCCTTTTTCAGGGTTTGCTTGCGGTAGGCTTCATCGCTGTTCTCCTTGAGAATCAGCAGCCCTGGCAAGATGGCGTTGACCCTGACCTTTGGTGCGTACTTTTCGGCAAATGACAGCACCATGTTCTGCAATGCGGCCTTGGTGGCGGCGTAGCCAATGTGGCTCTTGCTGCCGCGCGAAGAGGTCTCGTCGCAGATGTGGATGATGTCGGCCTTGTCCATTTTCAGCAGTTGCTCGCCCAGCGCCAGGTTCAGGTGGTAGGGCGCTTCGACGTGCAGTTTGAACATGGTGTTGAGGTTGGCCAGGTCATCATCGAGCCACAGTGAGGCGTTGTGGACGATGGCGCGCAGGCCGTCATAGTGGTTTTGCAGGTGTTCGATCAGGGCCAGGCGGTCGTCTTCCCGGCACAGGTCGGCCTGGAACTGGATGATGTTGGGGTGGGCCGCCTCAGGGCTTTTGCTTCGGCTGGCGCTGACCACGGTATGGCCGGCCTGCGCCAGGTTCACGGCCAGCGCCAGTCCGACTCGCTGGCTGGCTCCGGTGACAAGAATTGGGCTGTTCATGGTGGGGGCGGTCAACTTTTTCAGGTTCTTTTCAGGTAGCCCCCAGCATACCCGAACTAGGCGGGGTTGCGCGCACCCTGCGGCCCGGGGCGGCGCGCCGGGGTATTGAGCCAATTGGCCAGCAAACGGGTCGACAGCGGAATGAAGAAGTACACCATCAACGGCGTGAGCCCCAGCGTGCTGAGCAAGATTCTCGGCACCAGTTCGAGAGCGCTCAACCAGTGACCGAACAGCAGATTGAACAGTAACGAGACCGGAAAGAACGCCAGCCAAATTGCCACCGCTTGTTTCCAGCGCGGTGGGCGCTGCACCGGATTGGTGCCAAACCAGCCGTCCAGGCCACTGGCGCGTAGTTCCAGCGGTTGTTCGAACAGGCCATTGCCGCGGCTCAGCCAGGCCTTGCGCGATGCCGAGTGCTCCCAGGCCTGCATGGTCTGCTCGTTGGTGAAGCGGAAGATGATCTGGAATTCATCGCCTTGGGGCGGTGGGGCCAGGACGCCGGAGCCCAGGTAGCCGGTGAAGTCGGTGGCCAGCTGTTCGCCTTCGTGCAGCCAGCTCATGAGGTCTTGATAGCGGCCGGCAGCGACGCGGCGTGTCACCATCAAGGTAACCGGAGGGGTAGACATTGTGTATCTCCTGGCAACTGGGCGTGGCGGGTGGCCTGCCCATGAAATGCGTCCGGGGTGGTGGACGGCATCTGCTTGCATGCAAAAATCGGGCGCAGATTATTCCTGAATTAACCTGACTCGTCAGTGCTGACGTCATACCTGCTCAAAGAAATGGGCGTGGTCGCTCTCCCGTTGCCCAGAGTAGAATGGGCCACGTCCCCCAAATATCGTGGTTTTCCGGCAATGCTTGAACCTGCCCAGCCTTCGTTGAGTCCTGGCGACCTCAATCACGAGGAACTCTTCCCCATTCGCGAAGTGTCGCGTTTGACCGGTATCAACCCGGTCACCTTGCGGGCTTGGGAGCGTCGTTATGGGCTGATTCAGCCAACACGCACCGAAAGTGGGCATCGCCTGTATTCTCACGCCGATATTGAAGAAGTCCGCACCATTTTGGGTTGGATCGAGCGGGGCGTGGCGGTCAGCAAGGTCGGCAAAGTGCTTGCCCGCAGCCAAAGCCTGAAACCGCAATCCGAGCCTGTATCTATCCAGGCTTGTGTGGGTGACTACAAACAATGGCAGTTGCAACTGCGCCAGGCCGTCAGAGCGTTTGACGCGCAGCGCCTGGAACAGGTTTACGGCCAGGTGTTCAGCAGCTACCCGTTGGTAGTGGCGTTCCAGGACATCTTTTTGCCGGTGTGGCAGGAGCTTCGCAGTACCAAAGAAGCCTTTGGCCATTTCAGCGAATGGCTGTTTCTCGACGGATTTCTGCGTGGGCGTGTGTTGCAGCGGCTGCAACTCTCTGCCGAACAGCAAGAAGTCAGGGTGTTGCTCGCGGCGATCCCTGGCCATTGCCGTGAGCTGGAGTTGTTGGTCGCGGCATTGCTGTTGGGGAGCAGCGATATCGGCGTGACAGTGTTAGGCCTGGGTCAGCCTGTAGAAGAGCTGGGCCTGGTGTGTGAGCGCATGACGCCCCACGCACTGGTGCTGTTCTCAAACCACCCGCCAGCGCAAGATCTGCCCAAGCGCCTGGCCCGCCTGGCCTTGACTGTGGAATGCCCCGTGCTGTTGGCCGGGGAGGCCGCCGACCTGGCCCAGGATAGTTTGATCGGTTCGCAAGTGGCTTGCCTGGGCAGCGAAGGTCGTTTGATGCGCCGACGCTTGCAGCAATACCTGGCCGGTCACCTGGACAGCTGAGGGTGTAACTCCGGATGGGCCTGACGATGGGCCTGGAGAATGTACTCGCGCAGCCGTTCGATTTCTGACGGCTGACTGCCACTCAGGTTGTAGGCCGCCAGGTTGCGGCCGGTGCGGCGCTGCAGCACGCCGTGCAGGGCAATCGGGGCGCAATGATCCGGTGCGAACCAGAGGTCGAAGCGGCTCGGTGGTTTGGGCTGATCACGTACTTCCAGCAACACGCCCTTGAACGAAATTTCCCGCACCCACAGGCCGGTACTCAGGCCCAGCTCATCTTCCAGCGCCAGCGGCGTTGCCAGGGTCAGGCGCCATGGCCGCACCATCGGGCCTTCTTCGTAGATGTGCGGTGCACCCAGTTGCAACTGCAGGGAATGGAACTCGTCTTCGACCAGGTGCAGGGGAAAGGTCATCTGGTGGTTATCGAACTGCGCCTGCAAGGTGACCTGTTCCTGGGCAATCAATTGCGTCAGCAGGCTTTTGATTTCGCTGCCAGCATTGACCATCAGGCGCGACAACGACTCAGCCGACGCGGGCTGTGGGGCGTGCTGCATGGACCTGATGAAATCCAACTCATCCTGGGTCAGGAGGGCGTTTGCTTGCATGGTCGAACTCGAACGTGTCAGTCGTGAATGCGTTTCGTCACCGTCATGGACAACCATTCGGTGGTTTAGTTTTACCGTTGGTCGTTTTCTAGTTCAGCAATGCGTGCCCGTGCCTGCGCCAGCTCGATTTCCAATTGCTTTACCCGCTGTTCGGCCTCGACCTGACGGCTGACATCTTTCTGGATGCCGATGAAATACTTCAGTTGGTCGGCCTCGTTGACCACCGGAGTAATGGACAGCTCATTCCAGAATACGCTGCCGTCCTTGCGGTAGTTGCGCAGGATTTCCCGGCTTGGCTGGCCGCTCTTGATCGCGGCACGGATCGCATCGCGTGCGGCCTGATCACGGTCATCGTTCTGCAAAAAGCGGCAGTCGCGGTAGAGGATGTCGTTGGCCTCATAGCCGGTCAGGCGTTCAAATGCCGGATTCACGTAGATCAAGATGGTGTCGTCATCGCCTTCCTGTTCGGCGACCACAATGCCGTCGTTGGAGGCATCAATCATGCGTTGCAGCAGTTGGGCGTTGATCATCGGCAGGGTTCGCAAGGTAGTCGGTTAGGCGCGCTGGCTGATTCTAGAGGATTGGTCTGGGGCTCACACGTGAAGAATGCGGCCTTTTGCCAGTGTCCGATGCTAGTATCCTACGTTTTTACTCAGTTTCGGAATCTACTATGAAAGTCGCTATCCTTTCCGGGTCGGTCTACGGTACGGCCGAAGAAGTCGCACGGCATGCCGAGGCACTGCTCAAGGCCGCAGGTTTCGAGGCCTGGCACGCTGCCCGCGCGACCTTGCAAGACCTCCAGGGCTTTGCCCCCGAAGCCTTCCTGGCCGTGACTTCGACCACCGGTATGGGTGAGCTGCCCGACAACCTGATGCCGCTGTTCAGCGAAATACGTGATCGGTTGCCAGCCGCCTGGCGCGGGCTGCCGGGTGCGGTGATTGGCCTGGGCGATTCCAGCTATGGCGACACCTTCTGTGGCGGTGGCGAGCAAATGCGCGAACTGTTCGCCGAACTGGGCATCAACGAGGTGCAGCCAATGTTGCGCCTGGATGCCAGCGAAACAGTCACCCCGGAAACTGACGCCGAGCCGTGGCTAGCTGAGCTGATCGGCAACCTGCGCGGCTGATCAGCCCGGCTGCGGTTGCTCGCGTAGCAGCTGCAGCCAGGCTTGGGCGGCACGCGACAGGTAGGCGCCCTGGCGCCAGATGAAAGCGATGTCCCAACGCAAGTCTGCGGGTTCGCTCAATTCCAGGCGAACCACCCCCGGGCGCTCCAGGCCCCGCGCCACCACGCGGGGCAGCAACACCACACCCTGGCCGGCAGCGACCAGCGCTGCGAGAAAGTCAGCCTGGCCGCTGCGCCCACCTTCGCGTGGGGTGAACCCCAACTGCTGACAGGCACTGAGCAGCCGATCATTGAGCACGAAGCTGCGTTGATACAGCAGAAACGGCGTATCGGCCAACTGCGCCAGGCTGATCTGGCCATTATTGGCCAGTGGGTGATCGATCGGCAGTAGCGCATCCAGTGCTTCATTGCAAAATGGCTGGAAGGCAAACGCCGGATCGTTCGGCGTCAAGCTGCCACCCAGTTCCAGTTCGCCGCTCAATACCGCCTGCTCGACGCTGCGGCTACCGCCTTCAAGCAAATGAATGCTGATGTTCGGATAACGCCGCCGGTATTCGGCAAACAGTCCGGCAAACAGCGCATCGCTGCCCAGCAAAGGCAGGCCCAGGCGCAGTTCACCACGGCCCAGATGGCTGAGGTCATCGAGTTCGTTTCTCAGTTCCTGGCGCAGACGCAACAGGGTTTCGCCGCGTTCCAGCACGATCTTTCCGGCGTCTGTCAGGTGCAGTTGCGATCCCTGTCGATCAAGCAGTACCACGCCCAGGTCCTGTTCCAGCTGAGCCACTTGCTTGCTCACCGCTGACTGACTGATGTTCAGGGTTTGCGATGCCTGGGTGAAGCCGCCGTGGCGGACCACTTCAACGAAGCTGCGCAGCTGTTTGAATTCCATGATCGAAATTCCATTGTGGAATGGAAGCTAGTCTAACAATTCGTTTTTAGCGTAGCGAACGGGCCTCTAAAATAAAGCCTTGAAGAGGTCCCCTGCGATGAAACCTGCATCAATCAAACGCTTCCTGCGCCTGCTTGCCGAGTTGACGGTGTTTCTGGCCCTGTATGCATTCGGCGGCCAACTGGCGGCCTGGCTCGGCTGGCCGATTCCCGGTGGGGTGATGGGCCTGGCGTTGCTGTTAGTGGCGTTCGCTCTCGGCTGGCTGAAGCCGGCGGCCCTGCAGTTGGGCGCTGGTTTGTTGATGGCTGAAATGCTGCTGTTCTTTATACCGGCGCTGATGAGCCTGCTTGATTACGGCAGCCTGGTACGTGACGAGGGTTGGCGGATTCTGCTGGTCATCGGGGTCAGTACCCTGGTGGTCATGGTGCTGACCGCGCTGACCGTGGAATGGGTATGCCGCTGGAGAATGCGCCATGACCTTTGAACCGATGCCTTTATTCTGGCTGGCGCTGACGCTTTTGGCCTACCTGGGCAGCCGCTGGTTGTATCGGCGCACTGGGCGCTACCTGCTGTCGCCGCTGATTTTGGTGCCAGTGTTGCTGCTGGCGGTGGCTATTCCGTTGAACACCGCGTACGCCGAGTATGCGCGTGACACCCACTGGTTGATGTCGGTGCTGGGGCCGGTAACGGTGGCGTTTGCCATACCGATCTGGCAACAGCGCGCCCTGTTGGCGCGCCATTGGCCAGCACTGGCAATGGGCATGCTGGTCGGCAGTTCGGCCTCCATTGCCAGCTCCTGGGGCCTGGCGCATTTGTTGTCACTCGACAGCGCCGTGAGCTTGTCGTTACTGCCCCGTTCGATTACTACACCGTTCGCCATGCCGCTGGCGCAGGATTTAGGTGGGGTGCCTGAGTTGACGGCGGTGTTCGTGATGTTCACCGGTGTTCTGGGGGCCATGCTCGGTGGCGTGTTGCTCAAGTTCCTGCCGCTGCGCACACCCTTAGCCCGTGGTGCGCTGTTCGGGGTCGGGGCGCATGGCGCCGGGGTCAGCCGGGCGCATGAAGTAGGGGGGGAAGAAGGCTCTGTGGCAGGCCTGGTGATGGTGCTGACCGGCTTACTCAACTTGTTCGCCGCACCGTTACTGGTACTTATAGTGTGACCGAGCGCGCTTATTGACGGCCTGACTCACAGAGTCAATAAGCTGGCTGCCAATGCAACTTACCTTCGACGGTGGGCCTACTAGACTGTCCCGCAGTAGAGCACACGAATGTGCCGAGGTGATTGCAATGATCGCAACTGATGCCTTGCTCAACACAACGCTCCTCTTTTTACCGGGGTTACGCTGATGCCTTTGGCCGAGATTCCATTGTGCGTCTGGCGTACCCGGGGCCTGAACTTTTCGTTCCGCGGCCAGACGATTCGTTACTGGACAGCAGGGCAAGGTGAACCGCTACTGCTTATCCACGGGTTTCCCACCGCCAGTTGGGACTGGCACTACCTGTGGGCACCACTGGCCCAGCGCTTTCGGCTAATTGCCTGCGACATGCTCGGGTTTGGCGACTCGGCCAAACCCCTGAATCATAACTACAGCCTGATCGAGCAGGCCGATTTGCAGCAGGCTCTGCTCGAACACCTGAAGGTTGAGCAGCCGGTGCATCTATTTGCCCATGATTACGGTGACAGCGTTTCCCAAGAGCTGCTGGCACGCCATCATGAAGGGCGCGCGAACATCGCCAGTTGCGTATTTCTCAACGGTGGATTGTTTCCTGAGCGGCATCGAACCCTGCTGATCCAGAAACTGTTGCTCAGCCGCCTGGGCTGGCTGGTGGCTCGCTCGTTCGGGCGCGACGACTTGGTGCGTAACGTGACGCAGGTCTATGGCCCGTGCACGCATCCCAGTGAAAGTGCGCTGGATGACTGCTGGAGCCTGGTGGCAGCCAACCGCGGTACCCGGATCCTGCACAAGTTGATCGGCTATCTGCCTGAACGGGTGGTGCATCGTGAGCGCTGGGTCGCGGCCCTGCAAAAAGAGGGCGTACCGCTGCGCTTTATCAACGGTGCAGTCGATCCCGTCTCTGGTGCCCACATGCTGGAACGCTACCAGCAACTGGTACCCAATCCCGATACCGTATTGCTGCAAGGCATCGGCCACTACCCCCACACCGAAGCACCGGCACAGGTGCTGCGCCACTATCTGGCGTTTCGCGAACAGCCGCTGGCAACGATTGCGCAGAGAGTGGCCTGGTCCTGAGCGGCCAGGCCGGTTTTATCATCGGCTGACCTTATTGCCTGCCATTCACCCGGAGCCCGCTTGATTGTGTGCTGGCAGGTGCTGGCCGACACTCGGGCATTCCTTGCTGGTTTCCCTGGAGTGTTGAGCATGAACGAATCGGTACGCCTGGACGATAAAGTGGTGATTGTGACCGGTGCTGGTGGCGGCTTGGGGCGGGCTCATGCCTTGCTGTTTGCGCACCACGGTGCACAGGTTGTGGTGAACGACCTGGGCGGTTCGGCCCATGGCGAAGGCGCGAGCGCCTCTGCGGCAGACTGCGTTGTAGCGCAGATTCGTGACGCTGGCGGCACTGCGGTGGCCAACCACGATTCAGTGGCCGATGGTCAGCGGATTGTCGAGCAGGCGCTGGACACCTTTGGCCGCGTCGATGTGGTGGTCAACAACGCTGGCATCCTGCGTGACAAGACCTTCCATAAGATGGAAGACAGCGACTGGGATCAGGTGTATCGCGTGCATGTTGAAGGTGCCTACAAGGTGACCCGTGCCGCTTGGCCGCACCTGCGTGAGCAGAACGCAGGGCGGGTGATTTTCACCGCCTCGACTTCTGGTATCTATGGCAACTTTGGGCAGGCCAACTATGGCATGGCCAAGCTCGGCCTCTATGGCCTGACCCGTACCTTGGCGATTGAAGGGCGCAAGCACAACATCCTGGTCAATGCCATTGCCCCCACTGGCGGCACGCGCATGACCGAAGGGCTGATTCCGCAGCAAGTCTTTGAACAGCTCAAGCCAGAGCTGATCAGCCCGCTGGTGGTTTACCTGGGCAGCGAGCAGTGCCAGGACAGCGGCGGCTTGTATGAGGTGGGCGGTGGCTGGGTGGGTAAAGTGCGTTGGGAGCGCAGTCTCGGCGTGGGCTTCAACCCGCATCAAGGCTTTACGCCGGAGGATGTCGCGGCCAACTGGCAGGCGGTGGGTGACTTTACCGACGCCGTGCACCCGCGCGACAGCCTGGAGGCGTTGCAGCAAATGATGGCCAACCTGCAAAAGTTCGCCCTGTAGGAGCGGGCTTGCCCCGCGATATCGTTAGTTCAGACACACCGCATCGCGGGGCAAGCCGGTTGAGGTCGCCGCAAGTTCCTGCCTATGCTGGGCGGCCATGACCGATGCAGGAGTACAGAGGATGTACGAGTCCAAGACCGAGGCCGTGCTGTCGCCCCGTCAATTTCGCTTTCGATTGTTGCGCCATGCCCTGGCGGCTTGCCTGTTGCTGGTGGCCTCGATTCTCTTCGGCGTGCTTGGGCACCTGTACTTTGAGCCGCACATTCCCTTGCACGATGCGATCTTCAACGCCACGTTGCTGCTGGGTGGGGTAGGGCCGGTGATCTTGCCCGAGAGTATGGGCGGCAAGCTGTTCTTCGCGGCTTATGGCTTGTATGTGGGATTGGTATTCGTGGCCAGCATCGGATTGATTCTGGCGCCCATTGCCCATCGCGTGCTGCATCGTTTTCACTTCGACGATAGCGACGATTAAACCGGTAGGAGCGGGCTTGGCCCGCGATTGCGGTTGGTCAGACACAACGCTTCGCGGGGCAAGCCCGCTCCTACACGCGCATAAAAAAGGCCGCTGCAAAGCAGCGGCCAAGTAAGACGCAGATCAAGGAGCTTCAAAATCAACGTCGGTGAACCTGGTGCCAGAAAGCGCAGGCTGCGCCCCAGCTGTAAACAGGATAAGACGCTGACTTGGAAGGAAAAATAGTCAATTGTGACATTCACTGTTGCGCCTCTGGCAACAGTGCCCGGCACACTCAAGGCGTTTCTTCGTAGCCCATGCGCCAGCTGATCAATTTCGCTGCCGCCAGCAATTGCTGAGCGGCCGGGCCTTGTTCGTCGGCGTGGAAAATCGAGGTCGGGCCCACCACGGTCAACACGGCGGCAATCTTGCCCATGGCATCGAATACCGGCGCCGAGAGCGCGTCGACGCCAGGCATCAGCAAGCCATGGACATGGTGCAGGCCGCGTTCACGGATGCTGGCAAACAAGGTTTCATATTCACTGGCGTTGTGCCCCGATACCGCCAGCTCCTGCTCGCGCAGTTCGAGGATTTCACGCTCCGGCAAGTAGGCGCCGAACACCAGACCGGTCGATGAGCTGAGCAGTGGCAGCACCGAACCAATCTGGGTAACCACGGTCACCGCGCGCACTGCGGGTTCAATGTTGACCACCGTTGCCCCCTGGTTACCCCAAACGGCAATGAAGCAACTTTCGTTGAGTGCGTCGCGCAGCTGTGACAGCGGCATGGCCGCGACTTTCAGTACGTCCATCCCGCCCAGCGCCGCCAGGCCCACACGCAATGCTTCACGGCCCAGGCCATAGTGGTTGGTGGCCGGGTTCTGTTCGGCAAAGCCGCTGGCAATCAGCGCCTGCAAGTAGCGGTGCACTTTGCTCGCGGGCATGTCGACATGCTCGGCCAGACGCGACAGCGAGGTCGAGGGCGACAGTTGCGCCAGGGCCTTGAGAATGTCGGTACCGACTTCGGCCGAGCGGACCTTCTGTTTGCCGGCGCTGTCGGCGGGGGAGCTGGCTTTGGCCATGGTGCATTCGATCCGGGTAGTCGAGGTGGGCGTCTTTATAGCTTGACGGTCTTCGTCAATCAAATTACGTTATGCGTAATGTAATTACGATAAAAATAACGCAGAGCGACTGCCACCGCGAACGGTTTGCAGCCAACTGCCATCAACCGGCCTGCATTGGGCCCGGAGGCTCGATGAACCTCGAAAGCACCCCCGTCCTCGATTACTTGAGCGGATTCGGCAACGAATTCGCCAGCGAAGCCTTGCCTGGCGCCTTGCCGGTTGGGCAGAACTCGCCGCAAAAGGCCCCTTACGGCCTGTATGCCGAGTTGTTCTCCGGTACCGCCTTCACCATGAGCCGCAGCGAGCAGCGCCGTACCTGGCTGTACCGCATTCGCCCTTCGGCCCTGCACCCGCGCTTCGAGCGTCTGGAGCGGCAGTTGGCCGGCGGCCCGTTGGGCGCAGTAACGCCTAACCGCCTGCGCTGGAGCCCACAGGCGATTCCGAGTGAGCCAACTGATTTCATTGATGGCTGGGTAGCCATGGCCGCCAATTCGGCTGGCGAGAAACCTGCCGGTATCAGCATCTACAACTACTGCGTGAACCGCTCGATGGAGCGGGTGTTCTTCAACGCCGACGGCGAACTGCTGCTGGTGCCGGAGCTGGGCCGCCTGCGCCTTGTAACCGAGCTGGGCGTGCTGGTGGTCGAACCGCTGGAAATTGCCGTGCTGCCGCGTGGCTTGAAGTTCCGCGTCGAACTGCTCGACAGCCAGGCACGCGGTTACATTGCCGAAAACCATGGTGCCCCGCTGCGAATTCCAGACCTGGGCCCGATCGGCAGTAACGGCCTGGCCAATCCTCGCGACTTCCTCGCGCCGGTGGCCCACTACGAAGACCAGCAAGGCCCGGTGCAATTGGTGCAAAAGTTCCTCGGCGAATTGTGGGGCTGCGAGCTCAACCACTCGCCACTGGACGTCGTCGCCTGGCACGGCAACAACGTGCCGTACAAATACGACCTGCGCCGGTTCAACACCATCGGCACGGTCAGCTTCGACCATCCGGACCCATCGATTTTTACCGTGCTGACCTCGCCGACCAGCGTGCCGGGCATGGCCAACCTCGACTTCGTGATTTTCCCGCCACGCTGGATGGTGGCCGAGAACACCTTCCGTCCACCATGGTTCCACCGCAACCTGATGAACGAGTTCATGGGGCTGATCAAGGGCGAATACGATGCCAAAGCCGAAGGCTTCCTGCCCGGTGGCGCGTCCTTGCACAGTTGCATGAGTGCCCATGGCCCAGACGCCGAGACGTGCGCCAAGGCCATTGCCGTCGATCTTGCACCGAACAAGATCGACAACACCATGGCATTCATGTTCGAGACCAGCCAGGTGCTGCGTCCGAGCCGCCATGCTCTTGAATGCCCGCAACTGCAGGCCGACTACGATAGATGCTGGGCGACTTTGCCGAGCACCTTCACCCCACATCGGAGATAACCCATGAATCAGTCCGCTATTGCCCGCAGTTGGGTCGAACACGCCAACGGGCATCGCGATTTTCCACTGCAGAACCTGCCATTGGGGATCTTCACTCACCAGGGCCAAGCCAAGCGTTGTGGCGTGGCCATTGGCGATGCAATTCTCGATCTTGAAGCCGTACTGGCTGCTGGCCTGTTCGACGGTCAGGCCCGTGCTGCCGTCGAGGCTACCCGTGGCGGTGCCTTGAACGCCTTTTTCGCCCTCGGCCGTGTTGCTCGCGTCGCCCTGCGTGAGCGCCTGCTGGAACTGCTTGGTGAGCACAGCGAGCATCAGGCTGTGCTGAAACCGTTGTTGATTGATAGCCGCGAGTGCCAACTGCACCTGCCCGCGCAGATCGGCGACTACACCGACTTTTATGTTGGTATCGAACACGCCAAGAACGTCGGCAAGCTGTTCCGTCCGGACAACCCGCTGCTGCCCAACTACAAGTACGTACCGATCGGCTACCACGGCCGTGCGTCTACCATTCGCCCGTCTGGCACTGATGTCCGCCGGCCCAAAGGCCAAACCCTGCCGGCTGGCCAGAGCGAGCCAAGCTTCGGCCCCTGCGCGCGCCTGGACTACGAGTTGGAGCTGGGGATCTGGATCGGCCAGGGCAACGACATGGGCGATGCGATTCCAGTGGCTGAAGCGGCTGAGCACATCGCCGGCTTCTGCCTGCTCAACGACTGGTCTGCCCGTGATATTCAAGCCTGGGAATACCAGCCGCTTGGCCCGTTCCTGTCCAAGAGCTTCATCTCGACGATTTCCCCTTGGGTGGTCACTGCCGAAGCGCTGGAGCCGTTCCGTTGCGCTCAGCCTGCACGCCCGGAGGGCGACCCTCAGCCGCTGTCGTATCTGCTCGACAAGCGTGACCAGGCTGGCGGTGCGTTTGACATCGAGCTGGAGGTGCTGCTGCTGACCGAGCGCATGCGCGAGCAAAACCTGCCCGCCCATCGCCTGACATTGAGCAATACTTTAAGCATGTACTGGACTGTCGCGCAGATGGTCGCTCACCACAGCGTCAACGGTTGCCAGCTGCAGCCGGGCGACCTCTTTGGTTCGGGCACTTTGTCTGGGGCACAGCCTGGCCAGTTCGGCAGCCTGCTGGAGATTACCCAGGGCGGCAAAGAGCCGGTGCAGCTGGCCTCGGGTGAAGTACGCAAGTTCCTTGAAGACGGTGACGAGATCATCCTGCGTGCCCGTTGCGTGCGTGAGGGCGTGGCATCGATCGGCTTTGGTGAATGCCGCGGCAAGATTCTTCCAGCCAAGTAAGAGGGCAGGGCCATGGATTTATTCAACTACTTCCGTTCGACCTCGTCTTACCGGGTGAGAATTGCCCTGGCGCTCAAGCAGCTTGAGTACCAGTACGTGCCAGTCAACTTGCTCAAGGGCGAACAGACTGAGGCGGATTTTCTTTCACTCAATCCACAGGGCCGGGTGCCGGCCTTGCGGATCGACTCCGGTGAACTGCTGGTGCAGTCACCGGCGATCATCGAGTACCTGGAAGAGGTTTATCCACAGCCGGCGCTGTTGCCCGCAGACGCGGTGCAGCGCGCACAGGCTCGCGGCGTGGCAGCGTTGATCGGTTGCGATGTGCATCCGCTGCACAATGTCAGCGTGCTCAATCAGCTGCGTGGCTCGGGCTTCAGTGAAGAGCAGGTCAATGCCTGGATCGCGCACTGGATCAGCCAAGGGCTGGCGGCGGTAGAAAAGCTGATCGGCGATGACGGCTTCTGCTTTGGCGAAGAGCCGGGGTTGGCAGATGTCTATCTGCTCCCGCAGTTGTATGCTGCCGAGCGTTTCGGCATCGGCCTCAGCGACTACCCACGTATTCGCCGTGTCGCCGATCTGGCGGCGGAGCACCCGGCGTTTATCCAGGCTCATCCGGCAAGGCAGCCCGACACGCCGTGAGCAGCAGTCCCTAGGCTCTGTATGAAAAACCTAGTGCACTGAAGGGGCAGGGGGATGCAACTGCCCCAGGCGTTCGGTCAGGCGCAGGCGTTGTATGGGGTCGTCACTGAGTAGCAACGCATGCTCCAGGTCGAAGCGCTCGGCCTGTGGGCATTCCAGGTGTTGGTACAGGGTGGCGCGGGCCAGGTAGTCGCTGGCCGTGGCGGGGCCTAGCTGCAGCACGCGTTCGGCATCCTTGAGCGCGGCCAGGTCGTCGTCGTGGGTTGAGTGCAACTGGCGCAGGTTGCGTGACAGACGCTGGAGCATCTGCTTGGGGCTGGCGGTAAGCAGGTGTTCGGCGTTGAGCTGCAGCTGTGGGCCAAACTGGCGTCCGAGCAGTTCACGGCAATCCGCCGGGTAGAGCCTGCGGCCTCCGCACGGGTCAAGCAGGTGGTCGGCGCCGGGAACACGCAAGAGAAAATGCCCGGGGAAATTCACGCCTTCCAGCGGGATCGACAAGCCATGCGCCAATTCCAGGGTCAGCAACGCCAGGGCGAGCGGCTGGCCACGACGGCGCTCCAGTACTTTATCGAGCAACGCTGCCTGGGGGCGTAGGGGGTGGTACTCATCCTGCTGAAAGCCCATGGCGTTGAGCTGGCGTAACAGCGGCTGGGCCAGTTCGCTGAGCGGCAGCATCGGCAGACCGGCACTGACCTCCTGTTGCAGTGCTTTGACCTGAGCCATGATGGCCAGCGGCTGGACACTGCTGTCGTGTTCAACTGCAACCCATAACGCTGCCTCCAGCAAGGCAACCGGATCGCGTTCCAGACAGGCAAGGCAGGCTTGGCGTGGGCTCATGAAAATCTCCGCTCCAGCTTATTTTGTAGCGCTGGCAACGCCTTTCGTCCAGTGGTCCGGGCATTGTCATCAAGCGGCAATGTGCGGCCTATACTGGGATCAGCACCTCACTGAGGAGCCCGCTGATGTTCGCGCTGATGCAAAGTACCCACACGCAATCGCTGCACCTGTGCATTGACCCCGCAACGGGCCTGAAGGCTGTGGTCGCCATTCACAGCGAACACTTGGGGCCAGCGATGGGTGGCTGTCGCTATCTGGCTTACCCCGATGACGACAGCGCCATGATCGACGCCATTCGCCTGGCCCAGGGCATGAGTTACAAAGCGGCGCTGGCGGGCCTGTCACAGGGTGGCGGGAAAGCGGTGATCATTCGTAACCCCCATGTGGAAAACCGTGCTGCGCTGTTCGAGGCCTTCGGTCGCTTCGTCGACACCCTGCAAGGCCGGTTCATTACCGCCGTCGACAGCGGCACCTCGACCCTGGACATGGACTGCATTGCCCAGACCACCCAGCACGTCACCAGTACCACTGCTGTCGGTGATCCCTCGCTGCATGCCGCCATGGGCGTGTTTGCCGGCATTCGTGCCACGTCCATGGCGCGCCTGGGGAGCGACAACCTGGAAGGTTTGCGCGTGGCGGTACAGGGGCTGGGTAATGTCGGTTATGCGCTGGCTGAACAGTTGCATGCCGCAGGTGCCGAATTACTGGTCAGCGACCATGACCAGGGCAAGGTGCAACTGGCGATCGAACAGTTCAACGCGCGGCCGGTGGCCAACGAGATGTTGATCAGCACGCCCTGCGATATCTTCGCACCCTGTGGGGTAGGGCCGGTGCTCAATGGCCAGAGTGTGATGCAGCTACGCTGTGCGGCAGTGGCCGGTGCGGCCAACAACCAGCTGACCACCTTGCAGGTGGCCGACCAACTGGAAAGCCGCGGGATTCTGTATGCGCCTGATTACGTCATCAATGCCGGTGGGCTGATCTACGTGGCGCTCAAACACCGCGGCGAGTCGTTGAGCACGATTACCGGCCATTTGGCGCGCATTCCTTTGCGTCTAACCGAAGTGTTTGCTCACGCCCAGGCAGAAAAGCGCTCTCCGGCGCGAGTTGCGCAGATGCTTGCCGAGCGCTTGATCTACAACACATGAGTGTTACTCGTCTGGCGTGCCAGAAAGCAGCTCGGACAGGGCGTCTGGCTGGCTCTTGAACGCTTTGGCAAACACGTCGCGGTTTTTAGCCATATAGATGCCTGCATCTTCGACCTGTTGTTCACTGAGCGACGGCACGGCCTTTTTCAGGACCTCGGCGAGCAGCTCGGCCAGCTCGAGCATTTTGCTTTCTACAGCAGAGTGAGGCTAAATCCTGTCAATGATCGATTCTTCTTGAAGGCAGATGTGACACCTCCTTATCCACGTTCAGCAACGGGTAAGCTAGCGCCGGGATGTTTGGTTACTCATTTGTCTGGGCGAGTTGGGGACCGCAACGACCCCGTATCGGTCGGCGACTGGGCCGGTGGATCCTACCAATAGAAGATGAGCGTCGAGATTGAAATTGCCACTGGAGCAGCGAGTGAACTCATTTTTTTTTTCAGAGTTAAGCTTCGGAATCCCACATCTCTCGAAATTTAGCGCAGACAGCGTCAATGTCAGTCTTTAGAGATGGCGCATCTGTAACGTCCAGCTAGCAAGAGAACTAGAAGGTCGCTGATCCCACAGGCATTGGCTCTTACGGGAGTAGGGTTTTCTCGACCGCTTCTGCGTTGGTCTTCGGACGTTCATGGGGAGGCAGCCCCAGCGCCTGTACAGCAGGCTACTTTCACGGCAATAGGGTTCGTGGATGACAGCCTAACTGCTGGGCGATTCTATAGAGCTTTTCGACAGTGACGTTCATTTCACCTCGCTCGATGCGGCCCATATAGCTCCGGTCCAATTGGCAGGCTAGCGCCAGAGCCTCTTGGGACAATTCTATGGCCTTTCTCCGTTCCCGGATTCGTCTGCCCAACTCCTTCGCCAACTCTTGCATGACCGCCTCGAACAATTCAAGGCGGAACTTTCCGTCGTTTACGGATGCAGAGGCCACGGTTTATAATCCGCATTTCACTGCTGTTTGAACCTTTCAGGTGCCTGTATGAAATCGGCTACGTTTAGGCTCGACAGGCGCATCTTTGAGTTATTTCAGGACGAAGCACTCTTGCGTTTCACGACGCGTGAGTTACGAGATGCCTACGTTCGAGAGCTCGCTTCACCTCCCAAGTCCATGGTCGAGTGCTGGCGATACATCCATGATCAGATACGCCGTCTGATTCGTGTCGGATGGGTGCGCGCAGAGGATAGTCGTGCGGGTCGTGGTAAAACCTATCGAGTACTCACCCAACCCGAACATCTCACTCTCGACTTGGTGGATCGGTGTAGCTCGGAGCAGCCCGCTCGGGCCGATACGGCATATGGGGAGGAGCCAGTAGAGGAGTCGGCTGTACGCCGCCTACAAGAATTGGCCAAGGAGATACGGCTGGATCTGCTGTCATCCATGGGCGAAGCCGAACGATATAAGCAGTTGATGCAAGAGATGCCGCAGTTGAAAGAGCAGGTAGAAGACGAATTCCTTGAAGCACGCGACCGCGGCTCCCGACTTCTCGGGCATCTAAAGGCCGTAGAGAAAACACTCAAATTTTTGAGCATTGTATGAGTTCGCTTCGAAAATGGCAGAGTGATTGCGTAGACGCGGCCTTGGAGCACTACGCAAAATTCCCACATTTCTTTTGCCAGGCGACACCTGGGGCGGGTAAGACGCGGATGGCGGCTGAGGTCGCTCGGCGTCTCTTGCTCAGCGATAAAATTGACTTGATCCTTTGCTTCGCGCCGTCTTGTCAGACCGTAGAGGGCTTCAGGGGCACGTTCGAATCTCACCTAGGACTCCGTTTCGATGGCCGTATTGGCGCTGTCGGTGCGGTTTCGACCTATCAAGGGATGGATTATCAAGATCAAAGCTTCTGGGCTCTCCTTGATCAGTATCGTGTTTTTGCGGTGTTCGATGAGATACATCACTGCGCTGGAGCGGAACTTTCGCTCGGGAACACTTGGGGGCAGCTGATTATTGAGAGAGTTCAAGGGCGGGCTACGTATACTCTTGCCTTGTCAGGCACTCCCTGGCGTTCTGATGAAAGGTCGATTGTGCTCGCCAGATACTCCAATCCGGATGGGCGCATACTCTGTGACTTCAAATATGGACTCAAGGCAGCTATAAACGATCTTGTATGCCGATCCCCCCGGATTGTCCTCATCGATAACGGTGCGGTGAAGGTAACGACTCGGAGCGGGAAAAGCTCCACGGTCAACACTTATTCGAGTATCGCTGAACTGCTCGGCGATTCGCCGGTGACGTTTGAATATTTGCTGTCGCAACGAGAGTTGGTCAGTCAAATTCTCGAGCTTGGGTGCAGAAAACTGGATGAGATCCGACTAGAAACTCTTGATGCCGGTGGCCTTATTGTAGCTGCCAGTATCAGACATGCTCATCTCATAGCTGATGAACTAAGTCGGTTAGGGGAAAGTTGTCAAGTGGTAACCAATCAAACACCAGATGCTCAGGAAGCTATCGACGAGTTCCGAATCGGGACGGGACGCTGGATTGTGGCGGTGGGAATGATCAGCGAAGGGACAGATATTCCTCGTCTGCAGGTATGCTGTTACCTCAGTCGTATCCGTACGGAGTTGCACTATCGCCAAGTTTTGGGACGAATTCTTCGCCGAATCGGTCCTCAGGATGCCATGGCCTGGCTTTACGTCCTTGCAGAGCCCTCATTGAAAGCGTTCTCGGAGCGCCTATCGTTAGATCTTCCGGAAGATCTAGCGGTGATTCATCATGTTCATCGCGGGCGTATCGAGGTCGAGTTAACCCCTGAGTATTGCGGTTTTGAGTGCCTCGAAGACCAAGCCACAATCAGCGTTTCGTCGCCTTTACCGACTACAGCAGCGAGAGACGTAGGGGTTGAGTGGTCGACTATTGAAGACTCGTGCAGCCTACACTTCTTGCCGACGTTTCGTACGGAGTTGCTAGAAATCTACTAAGCCTTTTGACGATGTTATTCATAGGCTCTGAGTAGGAGGCGAAAACTGAGCATTGTTTTTAGATAGTTAAAACGTAAGCGTCCGGGCAATACGTCTTGCTTAATAAAAAAGCTGATAATTTCAACGCTTGGGTCGTTCACGCTTCCTTGACGCAGTCACGCGAGCCCTCTTGGAAAACTTCAAGTTTTCTGAGTCACGCCAGTAAGATTGGCGCGTCTGTTCGCGATTAGATGCCATATGATCGCCAACGCAGCGCAACCCAACCACGGCAGCAAAAACGCATTCAACACTTGCCATCCAAAATTATTCAGTAAGCCTCCGGCTCCAAACGAGCAAGAGAGCCCTACCGCAAAAATGACCATGTCATTGGTGGCTTGAGCGCGACTTTTTACCGACGTCGCACTCCCCAAGGCTCCTCAATTCGGAGAGGCCGGATGGGAATCACTACTCATCAGCAGTGCCACCGGCCGATAAATGAACGCTACCAGTCATCCTGCCGGCGACGATGTGCAGCGGCCAATGGAGTAAGGTAAACGTGACCAAAAAGCGCATGGTGGTGGCGGAAGCTATATGGCAGCGATCATCCTTATAGGACCCTGTTTTCCTTCGCTAGCCGGTTGTTGGAGCACCCCGCACCGGTGCTTCGTGGCGCGTCGAAGTCAGGTCATGAACCAGGCGGCCTACGTCTTGGGCAGTTACCGGTTAGCATCCGAATGGTTGTCGCGGCCAGCTCTTGGCTTGGACATGCGCACGCCCTGTAGTCTGCTGGCAGATGCTGATCGCTACCGACAAGTCGTCGACCACCTGGTGAGGCTTGAGTATGGCGTCTATTGACGCACTCGAGACATCATGAAATCCGAGAATCGAAGCGAATTGGGGGTGGAGCTCTGCCGGATAGAGGCTCTATCCCGGCTGGCCGCACGCACCGAAAAACGAAGCCGCTTCCGGGACATTGCCCTCGTGAGCGGCGCGGATACAGAACCTGTTGATCGCCTTGCCGGAGGATCACTCAACATCATTCGCAAGGCGATGAAATAATGACATCCCAGTGTGCTTGGGGCATCCCATACTGCAGATTGCCGTTGTCCAGACGGGTGAGCCGTCGCACACATCGCAACGCACATCAGTCACCGCCTCAGTTTCCACACGGCCAGTGATTTTCATTCGAACCGAGCCTAGTTTTTTATCTGCCTCTTCAGCGTAGCGGTTTGGCCTGCCCCAGCTGGTCATCGCTCGCCAGGGAAGGATCGATCCATTTCCATCCACACAGCGCTGAAACTCCCATTTTTATCTGACGCACTGTCCTATTGCACATTTCATCTCGAATAGTATTTCATCCGTAAAAACAAGGATGGAGACCTTCATGTACCTCGCTGAGCTGACCATCAAGAACTTCCGCAAGCTGCGCGAAGCCACGCTGAAATTTCAGCCTGGTTTGAATGTGCTGGTAGGGCCAAACAACGTAGGCAAAAGCGCGGTAGTGGATGCGCTCCGGACGCTTCTCGCGGGACATGATGAACCCTATCCCCGTCTCGATGTTTCGGACCGACATCGCCCGGTTGAAGGCGAACCGACTGGCGATATTAACTTCCATTTTGTCTTCAGAGATCTCAGCCACGAGGATGAAGCGGACTTTATTGCAGCGCTCAAGCCGTGCGCTGACAAGACTATGGAGGCGCATGTTCACGTCAGGTACACCGATGCGGATCAGACGGGTCGCTTCAGAGTAAAACGCTGGTGCGGCGATCACCAGGAGGTTGCACTTACCTCCGATATGATGGAAAACCTTCGTGGTGTCTATTTGCAGCCTTTGCGAGATGCCGCGCAGGGGCTTCGACCTAGCCGTAACAGCCAGCTGGCACGTTTGCTGCATTTGCTTACGGATGATGAAGGTCGTGAAGCAATCAACGCGGCGCTGAAAGAACTGGATGAAAAACTCCAGCAGAACGAGTCAATCCAAAGCACCCATACCGCGATATCGTCTCGACATGGCTTAATGATGGGAGAGCAGCTGGCACAGACGCTCGCTGTTGGGCTTAGCGCAACAGATTTCCAGCGTCTTTCTGCTCGGCTTTCCCTCACCGCTGAAGCTTTGGAGATTGAGCAGAACGGACTGGGCTTCAACAACCTGATTTTCATGGCGGTAGTGCTCAGCGAGCTGGCCAAAAACCCTGACGCAGCCTATCGAAGCTTGATTGTCGAGGAGCCAGAGGCGCATCTGCATCCTCAATTGCAGCGTGTGCTGTTGCGGTATCTCGCAGGCGTGCCGACGAATGAAGGCGAAAAGTCAGTGCAACTGTTCGTCACCAGCCACTCCCCAAATTTTGCCAGCAATTCAAAGCTCGAGTCTCTGGTATGCCTGGTAGAGAGCGATGCCGGCGTGGAGACTTTCTTCCCCCGTGACATCAAATTTGCCAAGGGTAAACGGGAAAAGCTTGAGCGTTATCTGGACGTGACCAGAGCCGAGTTGTTTTTTGCCCGCCGGGTCATTTTCGTCGAAGGTGCTGCGGAGCTCATGCTTGTCGATGCGCTCGCCAAGCTTATGAATCTTGATCTCCGGGAGTACGGTGTCAGTCTGATCAGTGTCGAGGGGCTCAATTTCGATTCCTTCTTGCCGCTGTTTGGTGAGAAAGGCCTACGAATTCCGGTCGCTGTCGTGACCGACGCTGATCCTTTCGAAGAAGAAGAGGTACAGGGCCCTGCAGAGGGCGAGCTGGATGCGGAAGGGATTGAGGATCTGCTTGCCGAGGCTGCCTACATGGAAGAAACGGATGCGCCTGAAGAGGAAGTTCCGGTCGCCGAACCGGTGAAGAAGAAAAAGGTTAAAAGGAAAGAGGTCTATCCATCGTTTGGAGACGATGTGAGATTGTCTAGCAACACCGTCAAGATGAAGGAGTCCGAAGACGCTTTTGTGAAGGTCTTCCACGGTCTGAAAACCTTGGAATACGATCTGGCACTGCTTGAGGCGAATCGCGGTCCCATGCTTACTGCGTTAGCCGACCCCCACCCACGTATCTCAAAAGCACTACGCAAGATCGTGGATGCTCAACCAGACAACACTGCAAAGGCCAAGGCGCTGTTTTGCGGGATGTTCGAGCGCAAAGACAGTAGTAGCAATGTGCAAAAGGGCCGATTCGGTCAGGCATTTGCTGAGCAGATCGCCAAAACGCCTGATTGCGCAGTCCCTGACTATCTTCAGAAAGCCATCCAGCATGTCTGCCAGGGAGCGGCCAAACCATGAAGCTCTCCGAAGAGCAGAAGGACATAATCAATGCGCCGTTGGGGCCTATCGCTGTCACGGCGTGCGCTGGGAGCGGCAAAACGGCTACGGCAATCAGGCGCCTGATTGCCATCCGGCAGAAGATGGACAACAGCCGTGGTCGGGTCGTGCTTTTGTCTTTCTCCAATGTTGCGGTCAATACGTTCAACAAGGGGTACGCACAGCTCGCTTCGGCCCTGCCGGATGACGCCAATCGCAAACGCGTGGAGGTGGACACGCTTGATGGGTTTTTCACCCAGCATGTATTGCGTCCCCATGCTTACCGAACAATGGCTGCGGCTCAAGCAGCATACCTGGTGTCAGGCTCAGAGCCTTTCTTGGCCAGTTTTCAATATTGGCCAGAGGAGGGCCGCCCTCTGCCGGTCAAAGACATCAAAGTCGGCATGCAGAATGGCAATCACTACTTCTTCACCGATACACGTGACGGCGTGGAAAAACTCGATGCTGGAAAGGCTCTAAACACGGTCAATCGCCTTGGCCGCACAGGTGCCTACACTCATGAACTCGGCCGGTACTGGGTGTATCGGACCTTGGTCCACCAGCCTGCAGTTCTACGTGCTCTGGCAGGCCGGTATCCGCAGCTTCTGGTTGATGAGTCCCAGGACCTGGGCACTGTGCATCAGGCTATCTTGGAGTTGCTCATCGGTGCTGGGGTACAAGTCTCCCTCATTGGTGATGTAAACCAGGGCATCTACGGCTTCGCTGGCGCTGACGGCGCCTTCCTGAACACCTATACGGATCGTATTGGGGTGACTGGCTACAAGCTCACTCGTAACTACCGCTCACTGCCCCCGATCATCAATATCGCCAATTTGCTCTGCGGCCGGGACGATGAGCCAGATCGGCAGCCCGAACAAGGCGGAGCATATTTCGTAGGGTACAAGGAATCGGAACTGCCCAAGCTGTTCGATGCTTTCAAGGCTCATATCGATGAACTGGGTATGCAGTACAAGGATGCGGTAATTCTCAGCCGAGGGACGGGGCGCGCCGCGGTGTTGGCCGGGAACGTCGCCCCTCCTGGGAAAGGTACGATCGCAATGCTCACAGAAGCGTCTTTGCTTCGAGACCAGCAAGGTCGATACCAAGAGTGCTTTAAATTTGTATGCCGGGCTGTCGTGGGATTGCTGAACAACCCCCCAAATGGGCTTAGCTCAAACCTGCAAGGAGCACCCCATGAAGGGTGGATGCTCAGGCTCAGACGATTGCTATGGGCTTTCATTCGCAACGCCGAGACAGGACTGCCATCATCGTTGCTGTTAGCCAAAACTGAGTGGCATCCGAAGCTCATGATGAATATCAGGATTCTTCTCGCAGCCATCGAGAAACAGTCTGGGTTGAAAGCTGTAGGCACTCTAGGCAACAAACTGGCGAAGACCGGGTTGCTGGAACTTCCGCTCACCGGCGCTGCGGGGCCTCAAGAGGGCGGCCATGGAATCAGAGTCGAGACTGTACACCAGGTGAAAGGCGAATCCATTGGCGCGGTTCTGTATGTAGCGAAGAAGCCGAACGTTGAAGCGTTATTGGCGGGCACGGTTACCGAGGAAGGGCGTATTGGATACGTAGCAGTCACGAGAGCCAGGAACCTGTTTTGGTTGGCCGTGCCCAACTCAAGCCTAAAAGCGTTACGCGGGGATTTGATCGCAGCTGGATTTGAAGAACTCCCGGCTCGCAAGTAGACCAACCTCGCTATGGGCTAGCTAACCTATGACCCGATTGCTAGTTCATTTTGACGGTCCGCGACGCTTGGATTACCGCCCATCACTTCAACTCTGCTTGCCGGTGTCTCCTTCATTGTGAGTCTTGTCATGGCTGAGGTGTTGGAGCAGCAACCTCAGCTTGTCCAGAAGTTCATCGAAGGTGACGACTTCCACATCCTTGCAAGCGTGTCGAAAGATATCGAAGCAGCGCCGCGGTTCGGGTTCAGTCGGCGTGGTGCCGCAGATGACTATGCATTTGATCGTATCTGGTTGGGAGCCCTGCAAACTGCTTTGGTGAAACAGCCAATTACTGCGCAACGCGGTTTGCTGGTAGAGAACCTGTGTAACCGCGCCGCTGAGTTCCGCATGCGGTCCGAACACTTTGTCGTTGCGATAAGCACTTGATTGCATGAGGGGGCTGGACGGTTTTTTGATCTCAACAATCGCCAGCGGCTGCCCTAGCTCTCGAAAAAGAAAGTCCCCGATTTGAGCACCGGAGCCATCGATACCGGACATTTGCGCATGGAACTGAGTGTGAAGCAGCTTTACCGGTCGGGCGAACAGCAGTGACAAGATGAACGTGTTGTCTTCAAAAAAACGCTGCCAATGAGCTTCGGTGAGCTGTTGCTGAAGCTTCTTCTCGAAGAGCTCGATCATGTTAGCGAGCGTCACTCGCTCAATTTCAGCGTGTAGATTGAGTAGCTCATGCGGGGCGTCTTTGGCAATCTGTCTGGCATTCTGCCTAACGGTTCTCACCGATGCCTGTCGTTGCTGTTTCTCCATGGCTGGAGAGGGCTTGGTGCTGGCCATTCGGTACTCGACCATTTCACCGGTGCTAGTCACTTGGACCAAGGCAGGGAATTGCGAGGGTGCTAGTTTTGCCAGCAGCGCGTTGCGAACATGCCACTGCTTGGCTACGCGGATGCGTTCCTTCAGTCTGCGATTGGCCTTATCGAACGTGCGCCTCAAGTCATCCAACTGCCGCTCTGGAATGCGCGCGCAATTGCGATCAATCTTTATCTGATCGTCGTGGGTCACTACCAAGGTATTTAGGTCGGGCACACGCATCAGGCCAGCACATATGGGTTCCAGATCTTTGATCAAGCCAAGACCAAAGTTACTGCTATTCCATAACCGCGACGTTAAGTACATGTCGATCAGCGTGAGAGCTGCATCCGAAGACTCAGGTAAACCCTGGACATATTTCATTTCATAAACAATGGTCTTGATTCGGCCGTGTCTACAAGTGAGGTAGCGTTGTGCATGCGGATTGGTGAATACCGGATAAGTGACGATACGGTCTGGGAAAATGCGGGCAAGGCGGTGCCAGCGATTCTCAGGGTACGGGTACCAAGCGTCCGGCTCTTCTAGATTGAAGAAGGTTTCCATGTAGAGGTCTCTACTTAGTTCTTCATTTGGCAGGCTAGGAACAAGGCGGAAACTTGGATTGAAAACTGATTCTGCGTCATACATAACGCCCACTTCTCCTTGGCACGCCACAGCAGCACGAGGCTGCTTTGAGATGGGGAAGTATACTGCTATGCGTTAGCGAAAGAGAGAAGTCGCCGCACACCCACATTTCTAGGCAGTAGCTCCGAAATGGCGGTTAATGCCGTTCTCCCGAGAGAACCGCGGATGCCTCATTGCCGTCCCGAGAACGTACTCGCACAGTATTTGCCACCCTTGAGTTTTAAATCGAGCTCTCGAAAATGGGGCACTACCCGACCAGGTGCGCCGCAATGCTAAATTCTTGCTGCGGCACTTTCCGTGGTCGAGGCACGTGAACGGGGCGTATTGCACGTTGTATGCCCCTTCGTGCGCTTCACACCTCATGGTGTGGTCTGGGCCGATGGTTCGGAGACGGCAGTCGATGCAGTGATCTGGTGCACCGGATTCAAACCGGCTTAAGGGCATCTAGCCAGCCTTGGGGTGGTTACCGAGGAAGGGCGAGTGGCGGTCGAGGGACTCGTGCTGTGAGCGAACCCAGGCGTTGGCTGGTGGCCTATGGCGAGTGGACGGGATCGACGTCAGCGACTTTGATCGGGGTTACCCGTACAGCCCGCAGCACTGTCGCTGAAATCGAGCAGTTACTGGTAAAGGCGGAGGCATGAGAGCCCCTGCCTGATGGTCGCTGTTCAGCTTGGCTGCTGTGGAGTCTCGTCGTGCCTGGGCAAGGCGATTGAGATGAGAGCGGCAGCCAGTACAAAACCGCTCGATACCCACAAGCAAGCCTCCAGGCCATAAGTTTGGAACACCCAGCCGGAAAGCAGGGTGCCGAGCAGTCGTCCCAGAGCGTTGGACATGTAGTAGAAGCCCACGTCCAGTGAGACCCCGTCTTCCTTGGCATAGCTAACGATCAGGTAGCTGTGCAGCGATGAATTCACGGCAAACAGCACGCCGAACAGCATCAGCCCACCAAGCAATACCACCTGACCCGACCAGCCTGCGCTCAGCCCCAGAGCAATGAGTGCGGGCAGTCCGGCCAGCGCGATAGCCCAGGTGAAGGCTACTCGGCCGTCTGGCACATGGCCACGCTGCTTGCCGGTGATGCTGGGGGCAAAAGACTGCACGATGCCGTAGCCGATGATCCAGGCGGCAAGAAAGCCGCCGACCAACCAGAAGTCCCAACCAAATGTGGTGCTCAGGTAGACCGGCAGCGCTACGACGAACCAGACGTCGCGAGCGCCAAAGAGAAACAATCGTGCGGCCGAGAGGATGTTGATCGCCCGGCTTTTGGACAGCATGTCGCGGAATTTTGGTTTGGCCTTGGCCTTGCCCAGGTCTTTTTTCAGCAGCAGCAAGCTGCCTATCCAGATCAATGCCAGCACCGCCGCCATGGCCAGCACCGCCATGGAGAAGCCGAGCAGCGCGAGCAGTGCACCGCCGAGGAAGAAGCCCACGCCTTTGAGCGCGTTTTTCGAGCCGGTGAGGATGGCTACCCACTTGTAGAGGGTGCCTTGCTGGCTATCTGGCACCAAGAGCTTGATAGAGCTCTTGGCACTCATCTTGTTGAGGTCCTTGGCGATGCCGGACAAGGCTTGGGCTGCCATCACCCAAGGCAGCGTCAGCCAGGCCGCCGGAACCGTGAGCATCAGCAAGGCCAGCACCTGCATGCCCAGGCCAATGTTCATGGTGCGATTGAGCCCCAGGCGAGCGCCGAGGTAGCCGCCCACCAGGTTGGTGATCACGCCGAAAATTTCGTAGAACAGGAACAGCGCGGCGATCTGCAGCGGCGTGTAGCCCAGCGTATGGAAGTGCAAAACCACCAACATGCGCAACGCGCCGTCGGTGAGGGTGAAGGCCCAGTAGTTGCCGGTAACCAGCAGGTACTGGCGCACTTGTGTGGACAGGGCTGACAACGCCTTCATGATCGCCGTTTACTCCGCCGCGCCGACCAGTCGGGCCAGCTCCGCTGCACGATTGGCGTAGCCCCACTCGTTGTCGTACCAGGCGTAGATTTTTACCTGGGTACCATTGACCACCAGGGTCGACAGCGCATCGATGATCGAAGACCGCGGATCGGTGCGGTAGTCGATGGACACCAGTGGGCGTTCTTCGTAACCCAAGATGTCCTTCAACGGGCCTTCGGCAGCCGCCTTCAGCAGCAAGTTGACCTCTTCAGCCGTAGTTTCACGCGCCACCTCGAACACGCAGTCGGTCAGCGAGGCGTTGGCCAGCGGTACGCGCACGGCGTGACCATTCAGCTTGCCGCGCAGTTCGGGGAAAATCTCGGCGATCGCTGTGGCCGAACCGGTGGTGGTCGGGATCAGGCTCATGCCTGAGGCACGGGCGCGGCGCAGGTCCTTGTGCGGGGTATCGAGGATGCTCTGGGTATTGGTCAGGTCGTGGATGGTGGTGATCGAGCCGTGGCGGATGCCCAGGTTCTCGTGAATCACTTTGACCACCGGAGCCAGGCAGTTGGTGGTGCAGGAAGCGGCGGTGACAATGCGGTGCTGGGCCGGGTCGAACAGGTGCTGGTTTACGCCCATCACCACGTTCAGCGCGCCTTTTTCCTTCACCGGGGCACAGACCACCACGCGTTTGACGCCCTGATCCAGGTAGGCCTGGAGCACGGCTACCGACTTCATCTTGCCGCTGGCCTCGATGACCAGGTCGCAGCCCGACCAGTCGGTGTCGGCGATGGTCTTGTTCGCTGTGACCTTGATGCGTTTGCCATCGATCACCACCGAGTCGCCTTCTGCACCTGCTTCGCGTTGCCAGCGTCCGTGGATCGAGTCGAAGTTGATCAGGTGGGCGTGGGTCTCAGCGTCCCCGGCCGCGTCATTGATCTGTACGAATTCGAATTCCGGCCAGTCCCAGGACGCGCGCAGCGCCAAGCGACCGATACGTCCAAACCCATTGATGCCTACTTTGATTGCCATTTTCTTGTTCTCGAGTCGCGGTTCGCGAGCGGTCAGAGGGTATTGGTGAACTGATTGATGTAGTTGACGTGTGCAGGGTTTTGAATCGCTCGCGGGCGCAGGGCCTGAACCTGAGCGATGGCCTCGTGCACAGGGATACCGCACTCGATCATCAGGCGGGCTGCGAACAAGCCGGTACGACCCGAGCCACCCTTGCAGTGAATAGCGATCGATTTGCCAGCCATCACCAGCTCTTTTAGGCGCTCCCGATGGGTTTCCCAGGCGACAGCAAAGGGCTCACCGGGAGCCTGATCATCCTCCACCGGCAGGTGGAACCATTCGAGGCCCAACAGCTGGCATTCCTCAGGCAGTAGATCGACCTCGTTCTGCAGCAACTCTTCATCCGGCATCAGGGTTACCAGTGCGCTCGCGCCGGCATCGCGCAGTGTTGCCAGAGCCTGGGAGACCGACGTGTCCTTGGTACCAGGGCACGGGGTGAAGATTAGTTGGCCGATCAACTGTGGAGTAGTCAGCACGGAATACGGGTGCAGTTGCA
This sequence comes from Pseudomonas sp. NUPR-002, assembly GCF_056322725.1. Classification (NCBI taxonomy): domain Bacteria; kingdom Pseudomonadati; phylum Pseudomonadota; class Gammaproteobacteria; order Pseudomonadales; family Pseudomonadaceae; genus Pseudomonas; species Pseudomonas sp. NUPR-002. The sequence goes on along the minus strand of NZ_CM150476.1, from coordinate 5,287,510 downwards.
TGCTCAAAAGCCTCAGATGGAGCGTTGATTGACGCGTTTCGACAGTTCTTCAGCGGACTCTTTACGTTCGGAATAGCGATCAACCATGTAGTCGGCACGATCACGCAGAAGCAGGGTGAACTTCACCAGCTCCTCCATCACGTCGACGACGCGGTCATAGTACGCAGAAGGCTTCATGCGGCCCGCTTCGTCGAACTCCAGATAGGCCTTCGGCACTGACGACTGGTTAGGGATAGTGAACATGCGCATCCAGCGGCCGAGCACGCGCAGCTGGTTGACCACGTTGAACGACTGCGAGCCACCGCAGACCTGCATCACCGCGAGGGTTTTGCCCTGCGTCGGCCGCACGGCACCCATGCTCAGCGGAATCCAGTCGATCTGCGACTTGAACACGCCGGTCATCGCACCGTGGCGTTCTGGCGAACACCAGACCATGCCTTCCGACCAGAGCACCAGGTCGCGCAGCTCTTTGACCATGGGGTGGTCGTCGGGTACGTCATCCGGCAGCGGCAGGCCGGACGGATTGAAGATCCGCGTCTCGGCGCCGAAGTGCTCCAGCAGGCGAGCCGCTTCCTCAGTCAGAAGGCGGCTGAAAGAGCGTTCGCGGGTCGATCCATACAACAGCAGGATGCGCGGTTTGTGAGTGGACTGCTGCTCGATCGCCAGCTTTTCGGAGGACGGCAGATCGATCAGTTCACTGTCGATGTTGGGGATATGGTGTTCGGTCATGATTTCACTCCTGGGACAAGGCACCAGATGGCTGATCGAACCAGCGACGCTTGAGCCACAAGGCAACGCCAACTAGAGAGATCAGTACCGGTACTTCCACCAAAGGCCCGATGACGGTGGCAAAGGCTACCGGCGAGGCAAGGCCGAAAGTGGCAATGGCCACGGCAATGGCCAGTTCGAAGTTGTTACTGGCAGCGGTAAATGCCAGCGCAGTGGTGCGTGGGTAGTCGGCTTCCAGCAGCTTGCCCATCCAGAAGCTGATGAAGAACATCACCACGAAGTAGATGGTCAGTGGGATGGCGATGCGCAGCACATCCAGAGGCAGTTGCAGCACCATGTCGCCTTTCAGGCTGAACATGGCGACGATGGTCAGCAGCAACGCTACGAGCGTCAGCGGGCTGATCTTCGGAATGAAGCGCTCCTCGTACCACGCGGAGCCCTTACGGCTGATCAGGATCTTGCGGGTCAGGAAGCCAGCCAGGAATGGGATACCCAGATAGATCAGTACCGATTGGGCAATTTCGAGGAAGCTGGTTTCGATGACGCTACCTTCCAGGCCGAACAGCGGCGGCAGAAGGCCCAGGAAGATCCAGGCATACACGCTGAAGAACAGGATCTGGAAAATGCTGTTGAAGGCGACCAAGCCAGCAACGTACTGGTTGTTGCCGCCCGCGATCTGGTTCCACACCAGCACCATGGCGATGCAGCGTGCCAAGCCGATGAGGATCAGGCCGGTCATGTACTCGGGCTTGTCGGAGAGGAATACGACAGCCAGCCCGAACATCAGCACCGGGCCAATCACCCAGTTCTGAATCAGCGACAAGGCGAGGATGCGCTTGTCTTTGAAGACCTGTGGCAGCTCCTCGTATTTCACCTTCGCCAATGGCGGGTACATCATGACGATCAGGCCAATGGCAATGGGGATGTTTGTCGAGCCAACCGACAGGCTGTTCAGCCATGCAGGCAGTCCCTGGAAGAGACTGCCGAGGCCAATGCCAAGGCCCATGGCCAAAAAGATCCAGACCGTTAGGTAGCGATCGAGGAATGAAAGGCGGCTCTTGCTCATGGTGAATCTCCCTTAACGTCAGAGCGTTCCGATGCGCGCCAGCTCGGCCTTGAGCTGGGCGGCATCCAGTTGTTCGAAAGGCAATGCGAGAAATGCCGTAATGCGGCGCTTGATGTGTTCAAGCGTGGCGTCGAAAGCCTCGTCCAGTTCGGCGGCACTACCTTGCAGGTCCGACGGATCGGAAAGCCCCCAATGAGCTTTTACTGCCGGCCCGAAGAACACGGGGCATGCTTCGCCAGCGGCCTTGTCGCAGACGGTGATGACAAAATCCGGGGCTAACTCGGCGTGTGAATCACTGGACTTGCTGCTGAGACCATCGGTGGAAATACCGGCGCGCTGCAACGCGGCGATGGACAACGGATGTACCTCGCCCTTGGGCTGGCTGCCGGCGCTGAAGGCCTTCATACCGGTCGGGGCCAGGTGGTTGAACATGGCTTCGGACAGGATGCTGCGGCAGCTATTGGCGGTGCAGAGGAACAGAGCTTTCATCGGCTTTTCTCGGCAGTGATCAGCAGCAGGAGGCCACGCGCTGTGGGCGGCCACCCATGGTGTCCAGTCGTTTGGAGCTGGTACTCAGCCATTCGTGATTGGCCTCCAGCGTCGTTGCCAAGACCTCGCGTACCCAGGCGGGCAGTTCGGGATGTAGCCGGTAGTAAACCCATTGACCCTGCCGGCGGTCTTCCAGCAGGTCACACGTACGCAATTGCGCTAGGTGGCGGGAAACCTTGGGCTGGCTTTCTTCCAGCGCACAGGTCAGTTCACAGACGCAGAGCTCTTCCTCGCGAGCGATCAGCAACATCATCCGAATGCGTGTCTCGTCGGCGAGGCATTTGAAAACCTTGGTAGGGGTCAGCGAGTCAGTCATAGCGGTTCTCAGTGTTTGGTTTTCACGAGGACGAACATCTTGATGCGTTCATGAATCTCGTGAAGCGTGTGGCGGAAGGCGTCGTGTTTGTCGCTGGTGACAGGGTCTTCGAAGCTCCATACCAGCTGCTCGCCAAAAGCCGGAAGCGCTTGGCATTCCTGGGCGGCCTTGTCACAGAGGGTAATGACGTAGTCGAAGTGTTCACTGGCGAACTCGTCGATGGATTTGCTACGCAGGGCGCTGGAGTCGATGGCGAGGTGCTCAAGGGCGGCATAGGTTCGCGGGTCGACTACGCCAGGCTGAGTGCCTGCGCTGAAAGCTTCGAAGCGCACAGGGTCTGTGTGCCGGAGCAATGCTTCGGCGAGCTGGGAGCGAGCAGCGTTGGCGGTGCAAACAAACAGGACGCGGATCTTGCCAGTCATCACTAGATGCTCTGCTAATATATGGTTTTTCAAATATACGATTTTCCAAATGTATCGCAAGCTTGTGATGATGGGTGGCTTTACATGTGCGTCTTCATGCACATATATTGCTCTCATGACGACTACTGACAATCTCCGCGCCCAAGCCATCGATGCTGCCATTGAGTCGCTGGATGAAGCCTTCTTCAAAGCTCTCTGCGAACCCTCTAGGGTCGCGGTGTTCAAGCGCGTGCTTCAGTTAGGGAGGGCGGATGTCGGCGAAATAGCCAAAGCTTTGCCGCAGGAGCGCTCTGTGATCTCAAGGCACTTACAGGTGCTGCACGACGCTCACATCGTGAAAGCCACCAAAGTGGGCAGACAGGTTTTCTATGAAGTGAATGGCGGGGCGATCGTCGAGCGTTTGGAGGGCCTCCTCCAGCGAACCAAGGGTCTGGTTTCGCTGTGCTGCCCGTAGCGTGGCTTTTTTTCTCTTGATATATGCATGAGTGTGCACATATGAATGAATTGAGTCGTACTTTGGATGTGGTTGTCATTGGGGGAGGCCAAGCAGGTTTGGCGCTTGGTTGGCACTTGCAGCATCACGGCTTGGATTTTCTCATCATTGATGAGCAGATACGCCCAGGCGGAAACTGGCGTAACTACTACGACAGCCTGCAGCTGTTCTCACCGGCTGAACACTCAGCGCTGCCGGGGCTGCCGTTTCCTGGTGACCCCAAGAGCTATCCGCTACGGGACGAGGTGGTGAAGTACTTGGAGGCCTACGCTGCCGAGTTTCGACTGCCTTTTCAGGGCGGCATCCGAGTGGTGGGCGTAGCGCAGAAGGAAAAGGTGTTTGAGGTTCGCTGCGACACCGGAGCGATCCTCACCGCACGTTCTGTGGTCGTAGCATCGGGAGGATTTAGCCGGCCGTTCACGCCCAGCGTTCCTGGGTTGGAGGGCTTCTCAGGGACATGTCTGCATAGCTCAGCATATCGAACGCCAGAGCCCTTTACTGGCCAGCGCGTCGTAGTGGTTGGAGCCGCGAACTCAGCTGTCCAGATCGCTTATGAGCTTGCAGGCGTCGCCGAGGTAGTGCTGGCAACCCGCGAGAAAATCCGTTTCTTCCCGCAGCGAATCCTCGGGCTCGATTTTCATGCTTGGCTGAAATTCACCAGGCTGGAGCAAACACGATGGTTGAGTGACCAGAGCACTCCCGTGCTCGACACTGGCAAGTACCGGAAGGCCCTCAACGCCGGTCGATTCCGGCGTAGGGCAATGTTCCAGCAAGTGCTATCCGATGCTGTTGTCTGGCCGGACAGAAGCACGACCCAAGTCGATGCGCTGATCTTTGCGACGGGCTTCCAGCCAAACCTTGATTTCCTGTCAGGCCTCCCGGTCGCAGACCGGAGTGGACGTGTGCTGCAACACAACGGTGTAGCCAGCAAGGTGCCTGGCTTGTACTTCGTAGGCTTGCCGAAGCAACGTAACTTCGCCTCGGCAACACTCAGGGGCGTGGGTGCTGACGCCAGTTACCTAATGCCTCGACTGCTTCATCATCTGGGCAAGGATCACCCGTCTCAGCTATCAGCTTCACCCCGCCAAGCCTGATCTTTGGCGGGACAACGGATCGAAACTGGAAGTTGCAGACGCCTGTTTCGTGACGCAGTCAGCGACTGAGCGACGCTGTGGTCGTCGATCGATCCCGGCAAAGGAGCGATGGAATCGCTCGAACATAGATCAACTCGAAAACCAGCTCAACGAGGGTCTGGGTGATGACTGCGGCGGCAGCGAGTCCGCGCAGTTCTTCGGGCAAGGCCAGGGCGAGCGGCAGGACCACCAGCGAATTGCGCGTCGAGGTACTGAATGTCACCGCCCTGGCCGCTCCGACGGGCAGTTTAAACATCTTCGCGACCAAGGCGCCGATCATCGGGGCCAGGAAAGCGAAGGCGATATATACAGGCAGCACCGGTGCGAGCTTTTCGATCTGGTTCACCACAGGGGCGATCTGGGAGCCGACTACAGCGATCAGTACTGCCGCCATCGCCGGTACCGGCAACCAGGCCCAGGCATCGGCCCAGACTTTTACTACTGTGGAGCGTTTGACCAGGGCCTCGGTCAACAGGGCCAGGATCAGGGGACCCACGATCAGCGCCAAGAAGGCTTCGAGGAATGGGCCGACCTGCATCTCAACCCCGGAGTTACCGCTAAGCATAAGACTGAGGTAGAGCGGCAGCAACGCGAGCTGGAGTAGCAGCAGGATGGGGGTAGCTGAAAGAATCAAGCGTGAGTCGCCCCGGCCAATGTGGGTGAACACCACCACATAGTCGATGCAGGGCGTCAGCAGGACAAGTAGCGCACCAATCAGAATGGCTGGCTGGCCTTCCAGAAAGCGGGTCAGCCCCCAGACCAGCAGCGGGATCAGGATGAAGTTGGTGACCATGAGCGCTGCCATAAAGGGCTTGTTGCGCAGTCCTTCTCGCAGATTCAGGAAGGGAATCTGCAGGAACATCGCGTACATCAGTATGGCGATGCTAGGGGTAATCAAGGCCGACAACCCCTGTGCAGAGGATGGAGCCAGAAGCCCACCGAGTGCGGCGACTATCACCGCGACGAAGTAGATAGGTATCTGGTTTTGCTCAAGGGTATCTCTGTTCATGGGGCTCTCAAGTTTAAGACGTCGCATACTGATCCACATAATGGCGCTTCGAGCATCCTCTACTCGCGCCATCGGTCCGGCTCCAGTATTTTACAGGGCAGGCACCGTACATAAGTGGGGCAGCTATGAGCGCCATCATCCTTGAATCCGTGTTGACCTGCCCGCATTGCGGCTTCGCCAAGCAGGAGGTCATGCCCACGGACGCCTGCCAGTTCTTCTACGAGTGTGACAGCTGCAAGACCCTGCTACGCCCGAATCCTGGTGACTGTTGTGTGTTCTGTTCGTTTGGCTCGGTGAAGTGCCCACCGATCCAGGAGCAGCGCGGTTGCTGTGGTTTAGACGCACCTAAAGTACCCCGCCAGATCTGATCTCTGGCAGGGCGATGGACCGAGACTGTTCACCGAGTCCCTAACTCGTCGAGACCATGCGGGCGAACGGTGCCGAAGCTGTATTCGTTTGGATCGATCAATGGAGCCAACTGAGCAGGGCTTTGAGTGGTTTGGTCAATTGCCAGCCGCAGCTCACTTAGGGGCTGCAGATTGGGATGTAAACCCGTGGCCACGATGATCTCATCCGCCTCAGGCAGCGGCCGGCCATTGCTGCGCACAACGACTCCCTCGCCAGTCGCGTCGATTTGGCTACGTCACCACAAACGGGTGACACAGGGTACTTGTTGGAAAAGGGCGCCTACTTCAGGCGCATGAAACCATCCTTCAAACCCAAGGAGTCAATCAAGAGGATGGTGGAGCAATCAACTCTTCACTATCCCGTGGGGCTGCCGACCTTTCGCTGACCTGTACGCCCAAGAATGGTGGATGGCAGGTTCGATAACTGCTTGTGAAGGTCGAATCAGCCATCCATGCCATTGTTATTTCAGGGGCTTGATCGACACTATGGTGGCTGCCATACCCTCGGCACGAAACTCAAACGCTACTTGATCCCCAGCTTTCAGGCCTGCCAGTTGCTCGGTTGTTGCATTGAATGCCATGGTCATGGCGGGCCACTGCAGGGCCGGCACGGCGCCATGCGCAATCGTCACTGTGTGCTTCGTAGTATCGATAGCCTTGATCGTTCCCTCCGCTTTGGCCACTGGAGCCTGTTTGGTCTCTTGCTTCATCTGCATGCCCTCCATGGGCATAGCCTCCTTCTTCATTCCCGGCATGTCCTCCGCCTGTGCGGAAAGAGACAGTGCGACAACGGTGCTTGCAACGGCAATCAGGGTCAGTTTCATACGGCTTTACCTTGAGGGTTGGTGGATACAACGGGGAGGTGCCGACGGCGCATCAAGCGATAGGCCGCCGGAATGACAAAGAGAGAAAGCAAGGGAGCCGTGACCATGCCACCGACCATCGGTGCAGCGATGCGACTCATCACTTCACTACCGGTCCCGCTGCCCCAGAGTATCGGCAATAGGCCGGCGATAATGACGGCGACGGTCATGGCCTTGGGTCGAACACGCAGCACCGCACCTTCGCGAATCGCCTCGACCAGCCCACGCTCTGTGTTGTCACCGAGGTCTTCACGTTCGGCCCAGGCCTTCTTCAGGTACAGCAGCATGATCACTCCAAATTCGGCAGACACACCGGCCAGGGCGATAAAGCCAACGCCGGTGGCCACCGACAAATTGAAGCCCAGCAGATAGAGGAACCATGCTCCGCCGGTCAGAGCGAATGGCAGCGTGGCCATGATCAACAAGGCCTCGTCGAGGCGAGCAAAGGTCAGATAGAGCAGGACGAAAATGATAAGCAGAGTGGCCGGCACTACCAGCTTGAGTCGGGCATTGGCCCTTTCGAGAAACTCGAACTGCCCCGAGTAGCTCAAGCTCATCCCTGGCTGCAACTTGACCTGCTCACTGACGACACGGCGCAAGTCGGCGACCACCGAGGCAATATCCCGCCCCCGCACGTCGATATACACCCATCCGGAAGGCCTTGCATTCTCGCTCTTGAGCATCGGCGGACCGTCGCTGACCTTGATCCTAGCCACCGTGCCAAGGGTGATTTGGTTTCCTAGTGGGGTGTAGATCGGCAGTTGCTCCAGGGCGCCGAGCGAATCACGCCACTCGCGCGGATATCGCACATTGATTGGGAAGCGTGCCAGTCCCTCAATGGTCTCCCCGATGTTTTCACCGCCGATTGCGCCGGCGACGATTGACTGCACATCGGCGATGTTCAGCCCATAGCGGGCAGCGGCTTTGCGGTCGATATCCACGTCGATGTAACGGCCACCGGTTAGGCGCTCAGCCAGCGCAGAACTGACCCCAGGTACGTCCTTGGCCACGCGCTCAACCGCCTGAGTGGCTGCATCAATCTCTGTCAGGTTGCTACCGGCAATTTTCACCCCGATCGGGCTCTTGATCCCAGTGGCGAGCATATCGATGCGATTGCGAATCGGCGGGATCCAGATATTGGTTAATCCCGGCACACGGACCACCCGATCCAGTTCCTCCACCAACTTTTCCTGGGTCAGGCCGGGTCGCCATTGCTCACGCGGCTTGAACTGAATGGTGGTTTCGAACATCTCCAGTGGCGCCGGGTCGGTAGCGGTTTCGGCGCGGCCTGCTTTACCGAAGACGTGTTCGACTTCGGGCACCGTCTTGATCAGACGGTCAGTCTGCTGCAGCAATTGCGCCGCTTTCTGCGCCGACAACCCTGGCAGCGCCGAAGGCATGTAGAGCAGATCGCCCTCGTCCAGTGGAGGAAGGAACTCACCCCCCAACCGGGACATCGGCCATAGTGTGCTGAGAAACACCAGCAGGGCGACCAGCATAGTGGCTTTGGGCCGACGCAGCACTGCGTCCAAGGCGGGTTGATAGAGCCTGATCAACCAGCGATTCAGCGGGTTCTGTTCCTCATTGGGAATTCGTCCGCGAATCCAGTAGCCCATCAGCACCGGCACTAGTGTCACCGATAATCCGGCTGCCGCCGCCATGGCGTAGGTTTTGGTGAACGCCAGGGGCCCGAACAGCCGCCCCTCCTGTGCTTCCAGAGTGAACACTGGGATGAACGACAAAGTGATGATCAACAGGCAGAAAAACAGCGCTGGCCCTACCTCGGTCGCAGCTTCAGTCATTACAAGCCAATGATGTTCACCCTTGAGCTCTTGCCCGGGATGGGCCGCGTGCCATGCCTCGATCTTCTTGTGAGCATTCTCGATCATCACCACTGCGGCGTCGACCATGGCACCGATGGCGATGGCGATCCCGCCCAGGGACATGATGTTGGCGTTAATTCCCTGGTAGCGCATGACAATGAAGGCCATCAATACCCCGACCGGCAGCGAGATAATGGCCACCAGGGATGAGCGCAGATGCCACAGAAATATCCCGCAGACCAAGGCGACGACGATGAACTCTTCGAGCAACTTGTGGCTGAGGTTTTTCACGGCGCGGTCGATCAGCTTACTGCGATCGTAGGTAGTGACGATTTCCACCCCGGTCGGTAGGCTTTTCTTCAATTCGTCGAGCTTGGCTTTGACTGCTGCGATGGTCTCGCGAGCGTTCTTGCCGCTGCGCAGAATCACCACGCCGCCGACGGTCTCGCCTTCGCCGTCGAGTTCAGTGATACCGCGACGCATCTCTGGACCCAACTGGATCGTTGCGACTTCGCCGAGAGTTACTGGTACGCCACCGGCACCTAGCTTGAGTGGAATTGCTCGAAAGTCATTCAATGTCTTCAGGTAGCCTGACGCACGAACCATAAACTCGGTTTCCGCCATCTCCAACACGGCGCCGCCGGTTTCCTGGTTGGCCTTGCCAATCGCCTCGGTGACCTGCGCCTGGGTGATGCCGAGGCTGGCCAGTTTGAGCGGATCGAGCTGCACTTGGTACTGCTTGACCATGCCGCCCACGGTGGCCACTTCCGCCACATTGGGCAGGGTCTTCAGTTCAAATTTGAGAAACCAGTCTTGAAGTGCACGGAGTTGCGCTAGGTCGTGTCCACCGGTGCGATCCACCAGGGCGTACTGATAGATCCAGCCCACCCCAGTGGCATCTGGCCCCAATGCCGGCTTGGCACTGGCGGGCAGGCGACTTTGTATCTGGCTTAGGTACTCCAGCACCCGGGAGCGAGCCCAATACATATCGGTACCGTCTTCAAACAGCACGTACACAAAGCTGTCGCCGAAAAAGGAATAACCGCGCACGGTTTTCGCCCCTGGCACCGAGAGCATGGTGGTGGCCAACGGGTAGGTCACCTGGTTCTCGACGATCTGCGGTGCCTGGCCCGGATACGGGGTGCGAATGATCACCTGCACATCGGACAGATCTGGCAGCGCATCGATGGGCGTGCTCTGCACCGACCAGACGCCCCAGGCCGTGACAAACAGCGTGGCCAATAGCACCAGGAAGCGGTTAGCCACTGACCAGCGGATAAGAGCCGCAATCATGGCTGATCCCCTAGTTTTTCCAGGCGCTCAACGCGCAAACCATCATCGGTTTGACTGACGGATACACGAACCTTGTCGCCCGACTTGAGCCCCTGCATGAGCGCAGGGGTTGCTAACGGAAAGGTCATGGTCATGCCTGGCATACCCAATGTTTTGAACGGACCGTGGGCAAGCGTGACATCTTGGCTATTGATCTGCAGGACTTGCCCCTCTGACTCATGAAGGGCGGAGGCGGCAGTGGGTGGTGCTGGTACTTCCAGCGTGGTTGCGACAATGCCCTTGAGGCTGGCTTCGGAGTCGAGCAAGAACTGTCCGGAGCTGACTACCTGTTCACCTTCCTGCAAGCCTTTCAATATTACCGTCTTGCCGTCGTTTTCCAGTCCGAGTTGCACTTCTACCGGACGGTAGCGACCCGCGTCTTCGGCGAGCATCACCAGCGTGCGCCGGCCAGTACGGATGACTGCCTCGCTCGGCACCCACAACGTACTTTGCTCGGTCGTACGGTTCAGACGCACTTGCGCTGTCATTCCCGGTCTGAGTCGCCCGTCAGCGTTGGGGAGCTCGACTCGCACACGGACAGTGCGGCTGTCCGGATTGGTTTCCGGCAGAATCGCACTGACCGTGCCGTTGAGCACTGTCCCCGGGAAGGCTGGCAGGCGTGCTTCTACCGTCTGTCTGACGATGATTGATCCAGTTTCCGACTCTGGAACGGCCACCGCCAGCCAGACGCTGCTCAAACCATTGACCCGGGCCAGCGTCTCGCCAGCCGCCACGGTCATGCCCGTACGGACATTCAACTCTTGCAGCACACCGCCAATGGGGCTGGTAAGGGTCAAGTTCGGCTGGACCTTGCCGCTGCGCTCTACCTGAGTAATCAGTGCCGCGGGCATTCCCGTGAGGCGGAGTCGTTGGCGGGCCGCTGCCAGCAAGTCGGCATCGCCATTATGTTTAAGTGCGAGGAATTCTTCCTGGGCAGCAGCCCACTCCGGTACCAGGATATCCGCCAATGGTGCATTCACCGTGAGCAGGTCGCCTGGGGCGCGGGCATAGACCCGTTCCACAAAGCCAGCGGTACGTGCCTGAATCACCGCAACTTCCCGCTCGTTGAATGCCAGCACGCCGACAACGTCCAGGCTAGAAGCGAGGACGCCACGGGTGACGTTTGCCAGGCGCATGCCCAGATTCTGAGTCAGGTCGGGGTCGATGCTGATGGCGGCACCGGTGGTTGTGCCATCCGCGTATTGTGGTACCAGCTGCATGTCCATAAAGGGCGATTTGCCCGGTTTATCGAACTTCTGCTGCGGCACCATCGGGTCGTACCAATACAGCACCTTGCGTTCGTCTTGCGTTTTGGGAGCCTGCTGTGTGAGCGCATCAGGCATTGTGTTCATGCGTTGCTGAGCGAACCAGTAGCCGCCACCAAGGCCTATGGCCACCGAGAAGCCTGCCAGCAAACCCCCTTTCCAGATTCGAGTGCTCATCGGCTGGTGTCCCCGTAGTTGAAATACAAGCGAGCATTCGTCAGCGCTCGCTGTTCTTCGACGTCAATTTGTTTAAGGCGAGCCTCGATGAGTTCACGTCGGGCCGCGATAACAGACGCCAGGTCGCCTTTCCCTGCGCGGTAGCTGGCCATGCTCAGTCCAACCTTTTCCTTGGCCAGGGGGACCAGGGTTTCCCGGCTGCGGCTCACGGCACGGTTTAGACGCTCGTAGTCAGCCAAATCAGCTTCCAGTTGCAGGGTATGCTCGCGTGTAAGAGCTTCGCGCTCGGCTTCCAATTGATTCAGCTCGGCGTGTTTGGCGGCGATCCTGGGATTTTGTCGGGAGCCGGGGAACAACGGCAGGTCCCATGAGAGTTGCACGCTGACCATATCGCCAAACTCCCGCCCGCGGCGCTGATAATCGACTTCCCAGCTCCAGTCGGACTGCTTTTCCGCTTCGGCTTCGCGCACTTTGGCTTCAGCCTCGCGGGTCATCGGTGCAAACGCTGCCAGTTCAGGATGATGTTGCAACTTGTGGGAATAGCTCGAGCTATCGACAGGCCATTCCGGCAGACGGCCCACAGGCTGGTCATTGGCGGCGGCGCCAATCCAGCGCTTGAGAGCCGCTCGAGCTTGTGCTCGCTGGCGAATCAGATCGTCCTGTTGCTCTGCCAATTGCGCCGCTTCCTGCCTGGGTGTGATCGCATCGGCAGGCTGGGCTCGGCCACCGGCGATCTGCGCCAGGACGGTATCGCTCAACAGACGATTTTCTTTGTAAAAATCCTGGAACAGCACCTCTTTACGCTCGACTGAATAGCTGCTGATCCAGGCCGATGCCGTGGCCTGCCGGACATTCAATCGCTCGACTTGACCTTCAGCCGCGGCTCGATCAACGGCCGCTTCGGCGACCGCGGTACGCGCCCGGCGCTTGTCGCGGTTGGGCACCTCCTGCATGACCCCAACCATTTGCATGGTCATGAAGTCCTGGTCAAGGCTCCAGCGATCGGGACCGCCAATCGGGTAGTTCTGTACCCCCAGCAGCAACTTGGGATCGGGTAATTCCCCTGCGGGGATTGCGGCACTGCTGGCAGCTTGCAGCTTGGCCGCTTGGGCCGTCAGTGAGGGGGCGTTGTTTTCGGCTAGCCGCAGGGCTTCATCGAGGGTCAGCGGGGCGGCGACGCTCGACAATGCCAGTACGCTTGCCAGCAGACCGGCCACGAGGGACCAACCTGTGCAATAGCACTTAGAGTTCATGTTCACGATTCCTGTGATGAATCACCGCGCGCCTCTTCAGACATGCACGCAGGTATGCCATCGCATCAATGGCCGATGGGACTCAGTGTGGTACAGGAATCAGGCGCAGGGCGGTCGCCATACCCCTGAAAGGGGCTGCGTAGGTAGGAAATCGCCGAAGACGGACGTCACGACGGGGCTGGACAAGGTAACAGGAGGCTTGATGATCGAGACTTGCAGCATGCCGCCAGTCTTGCATTCCTGGCCCGGCTTGCAGGGCTTGCCGTGTTCGGCAGGGCTTTTCATATCGTTGCAGCAGTCCATGCCCATGTCGTCCATCATCGCCATGCCCATGGTCTTCATCGGGCAGGGTTCAGTCGGTGCCTCGATACCCGCCATCCCACTGAGGGGAAGCGCCAGGCTAACCAGGAAAATGAGGCAACACCGTATGTAGCGTTTCATGTTGGGGAGTCTAGTCGCTGCTCACGCACCGGACAATTACAAATCTCTTAGGAAGAGTGAACCGTTCCGAGTTTCGCAGACATCACAATGCCTCAGAATGAGGCCAACTAGGCGGTTCCATGAGCAGTCGGCTTTTTCCCGAAGAGTTCAAGATCCAGGCTGTAAATTGAGTGACTGAAAACTGTTACCCGTAGCAGACGAGGTGTCACGCTTGGCTGCACAGTGGTGACAAACGGGTCATGTGGGTGAGTGTTGGTGAAATTGGTTAGCGCAACATTGATGGCACAAGAGTTCGCTACCCGGCCGCTTCCTGTTGATCGGCGGGAAAAGCAAAGTGAAAGGCGGTCAAACCTTCAGATGAGGTGCACCAGACTCTACCTTTGTGTGCTTCTACAATGGAACGGGTGATCGCAAGACCGAGCCCTGCATTGTTGGGACCACCCTCCCGCCTCGCAGGGTCGGCACGGTAGAAACGATCAAAGATCTTGTTGATGTGCTGCGAATCAATTGTGGCTCCGCTATTTCGGATGGTGAGTGTCACCTGGTCTGCGGAATGCTGGATCTCCACCGCGATCTCCTTTCCTTCCGGCGTGTATCGCATGGCGTTCGAGAGGATATTGGAGACAGCTCGATCAATCATCAGACGGTCTCCAGTGATGATTCCCCTTCCATGAAGGCTTAGCCGTACTCCTCGATCCTCAGCCAGTAATTGGTAGTACTCGAAAAGCTTGGACACGAGATCTTCAAGTTTGATGTCGACCTGCTCAGGAATGATGAGCCCGTTGTCGGCCTTGGCGAGGAAGAGCATGTCATCGATCATGCGGGACATCCGCTTCAGGTCCTCCAGATTCGAGTACAGGTTCTCCTCATACGCGTCCAAATCGCGTTTCCTGGTCAGCACGACCTCGGTGTGCGTTAGCAGGTTACTCACCGGGGTTCTTAACTCGTGTGCGATGTCGGCCGAAAAGTTGGATAGGCGAACGAATGCGTCATCCAAGCGTGCGAGCATTCCGTTGAAGGACAAGATCAGTTCTTGAAGTTCAAGTGGCACAGGTTCCAGAGGGATGCGTTCTTGGAGTGACCTAGCAGACATGGACGTCGCAACCTTCGTGATCTGCTCGACGGGACGCAGCCCACTTTTCGCGACTAGCCAACCCAAGCCTGCGCTGACCAACGCGCTGATAACCAAACCGACTCCGAACCACCGTTGCAGGGTTTCAAAGAAATGCGCATGGCTGGTGATATCCAGCATCAGCATGACGGTGCCGGGGGCTAGGTCGCCTGGGATCTTGACGTGAGACGTGACGCCGCGGAAGTTATGGGATTCGTCCTGCCATTCCCACATGGTTTCTTTTTCAGCACGCTTGTAACGATCGGGGATCTGCACGGTTTTGAGATCTGAAAACAGTACAGCACCGTCTGAGTTGAGGATCTCCGCCGTCAGATCCTGGTGGGCGCCTAATAATGCGCTTAGTTGCGGTCGTAGCCCTTCAAGCCTTGCTCCCGGTGCCTGGATCGACAGGATGTGTCTTGTCGACTCCAGCTTCTCGAATAGCGCTTGTTCATCGAGCATTCGGAAGTGATGTTGGCTCAGCATGTTGAAGCTGATGCCTGCGACCGCCAGTACAGCGATGACCGCGAACATGATCATCAAGGTCAGACGTTTGACGAGTGAGGACTGTGACAGCATCACTCAGTTGTATCCATCATGTAGCCCATGCCTCGGGCTGTGTGAATGAGCTTCGGAGCAAAGTCGTCATCAATCTTTGCCCGCAGCCGCCGAATCGCCACCTCGATCACATTGGTGTCGCTGTCGAAATTCATGTCCCACACTTGGGATGCAATTAGGGATTTGGGCAGCACTTCACCGCGACGCCGCATCAGAAGCTCTAGAAGTGAAAACTCCTTTGCTGTCAGATCAATTCGCTTGCCGTTTCGAGTGGCACGCCGCTTGAGAAGGTCAACCTCAAGATCCGCCATTTTCATGGTGGTTTGAGCTGACGAGCTGATGCCCCGGCGCAGTAGCGTACGGACCCGAGCGAGTAGCTCTGAGAATGCGAATGGTTTTATGAGGTAATCGTCGGCCCCTAGCTCAAGGCCTTTCACTCTATCGTCTACGCCATCACGAGCCGTCAGGAACAAGACAGGGACGTCTTTACCTGCCGCGCGAACCATCCGCAGGACTTCCCAGCCATCTAGCCCCGGCATCATCACGTCGAGAATCAGTAGGTCGTAGCTTTCGCTCAGTGCATGTTGAAGGGCGTCGGTACCCGAGAGGACACGATCAACAGTAAAACCTGCCTCTGCGAGGCCCTGCTGCAAGTAGGCTCCGGCTTTTGGCTCATCCTCAGCTACGAGTAGTTTCATGTGCTTTGACCCCAATGGTGTACATGTCCAGTTTGCAGCAAAAAAGCCGCCCAACCAGAACCTGACGCAAAAGTAATGTAGGCATCAGGCAGCTGTCAGGGAGTCCTGTCTACGGTCTGTTATGACAGGCATCGCAATCGTGCCTGCCGTTAGCGGTAGCAGTGACCCTGACAACCTGGTGGAGATCGTCCTGTGAAATCGCTCAAACCAGTGCTTCTTGCTACAGCTATGCTGCTGTCTTCAACTGTGTTCGCTGAAGGTGGAAGCGACCGTGCGCTCGAAAGAATCCAGTTACTTCGGGACCAGGCCGAGGCCGTACTGGTAAAAGCGGAGAAAGCTGACCTCGGCCAACGGCATGTACACATGAAAGAGCACATGGCCATGTTGCAGGACTTGATGAGCCAGCTGCATCAAGACCATCCCAAAGCAGGCATGTCAAAGGATGAACATCTAGCGTGGATGGAGAAACACGACAAGATGGTGGATGAGGTCCTTGGTCAAATGGTCCGTGAGCACAAGCTAATGATGGCGGACAAGGAGTGTCATCCATAACCCCGAATTCACGGCCGTTCCCCTCTGCTCCTTTGGCCTAGCGGCGCCCAAACGGCGCCGTTTTTTTGGGGCCAGATTCAGTCATTTCGTTTCAGTCTCCGCAGCAGACGTTTGGCCGGGTGGAATGATCAGTCGCAAGAACCTGACAGAACTGTAATACCCAGCTCAGCTTTCTGAAAGCGCAGGCTAGCTAATGTGACCCTAAGCCTGAAGCCCTTGGGGCTCACCGTAACCCGCTGAGGCACAACTGATGAACTTGATCAAAACGCTCGTGATGATGGTCACCTTTGGCATGTCTAGCCTTGCTCTGGCTGAAGGCGGTGCCGACCGCATCTTTGCAAGGATGGAGGCAGCCCGGCAGACCTCCGTGAGTACGAATCAGCTTGCACAGCAGAAGAAGGACCAGGCGCCGGTAGCAGCTGAGATTCACAAACAAGCGAAGCATGAGAGCTGCTGAGCCGAGCTTACAGAAATGTAATCACTCGGGAATCTGTTATGTGGCAGTTTCAGATTGCTCTTTCCCACCGCGGCTTGTGCTTTCTGAAAAGTCTACAAGGCTTGTGGGAATCCTAAGGAAATCGGGACCTTCGACCTCGAACAGCCCGAATATCAGCGAATTACCTGACTGACTGGACACTACGGCATGCAAAGCAAAACCACGAGACGATCCTTCGTCAAAGGCCTGGCCGCTACTGGACTACTTGGTGGATTGGGCATGTGGCGCACGCCGGTCTGGGCCGTGACCAGCCCTGGCCAACCTAATGTGCTGACAGGCACCGATTTTGATCTGTACATCGGTGAGCTGCCGGTCAACATCACCGGAGCGGCTCGTACGGCAATGGCGATCAACGGCTCGCTGCCTGGACCAATTCTTCGGTGGCGCGAAGGTGACACTGTCACGCTCCGAGTTCGCAACCGCTTGAAGCAGGATACTTCCATCCATTGGCACGGCATCATCCTGCCGGCGAACATGGATGGTGTGCCTGGCCTGAGCTTCCATGGCATCGCAACTGATGGCATGTATGAGTACAAGTTCAAGGTCCATCAGAACGGGACCTACTGGTACCACAGCCATTCTGGGCTACAGGAACAAGTCGGGGTGTACGGTGCATTGGTCATCGATGCAAAGGAGCCCGAGCCGTTCACCTATGAACGGGATTACGTGGTCATGCTTAGCGACTGGACCGATGAGGACCCTGCCAGAGTTCTGTCCAAGCTCAAGAAGCAGTCGGACTATTACAACTACCACAAACGCACGGTTGGCGATTTCGTCAACGACGTAAGCGAGATGGGATGGTCAGCTGCCGTGGCGGACCGGAAAATGTGGGCTGAGATGAACATGAGCCCAACCGATCTGGCTGATGTGAGCGGCTATACCTACACCTATCTCATGAATGGCCACGCCCCGGGCAGCAACTGGACGGGCATCTTCAAGCCGGGCGAAAAGATCCGGTTGCGCTTTATCAACGCCTCGGCCATGACGTACTTCGATGTGCGGATTCCCGGTTTGAAAATGACTGTGGTCGCAGCCGACGGACAGCATGTCAAACCGGTGACGGTCGATGAGTTTCGAATAGCGGTTGCAGAAACTTACGATGTAATCGTCGAGCCGGATGACGCGCAGGCTTATACCATTTTCGCGCAAACCATGGATCGCACAGGGTACTCCAGGGGCACATTGGCCGTACGTGAAGGTTTGCAAGCTCCCGTGCCAGCAGTTGATCCGCGTCCTCTCATCTCGATGAGCGATATGGGCATGGATCACGGCGATATGGGCGGAATGGATCACGGGTCAACGCAGGGCGGTATGCCTGGCATGGCCGGCATGGATCACAGCAAGATGGCTGGGATGGACCATAGCAGCATGGCCGGCATGGACCACAGCAAGATGGCCGACATGGATCACAGCAGCATGTCTGGAATGCGCGGAGCCATGCAGACTCACCCAGATTCGGAGACCAACAACCCCTTGGTCGACATGCAGACGATGTCGCCGACGCCTAAGTTGAGCGATCCAGGAATCGGACTGCGCAACAATGGACGCCGTGTCCTGACGTATGCGGATCTGCGAAGCACTTTCATTGATCCAGACGGCCGAGAGCCTGGTCGCACTATCGAACTACACCTCACCGGACATATGGAAAAGTTCTCATGGTCTTTTGATGGGATTAAGTTTTCTGATGCAGAGCCCCTGCGCCTCAAGTATGGCGAGCGTCTTCGCCTCACTTTGGTCAACGACACCATGATGACTCATCCCATCCATCTCCACGGCATGTGGAGCGACCTGGAGGACGAGGACGGTAACTTCATGGTGCGCAAACACACTATCGACATGCCTCCTGGCTCAAAACGAAGTTATCGCGTGACTGCCGATGCTTTAGGGCGATGGGCCTATCACTGCCACTTACTGCTCCACATGGAAATGGGCATGTTCCGAGAAGTCCGTGTGGACGAATAATCTGGAGATCTGAGATGAGCAAACCAATGAAACGTAGCGCCTTTTTCTTCTCTGCCGCCATGGTAGGTCTTCTGGCTGTTTATGCCCCTTCCTCGTGGTCCAGTGAAAATCATGAGCAACATACCCAGAAGTCTGCTGACGCCCCGAGTTCAGCTAAATCCAACGCCGGAACCAAGGGCGCACAGGGTAAGCAAGCCGAAGGAATGGATCATGGCTCTATGAAAGGCATGGACCATGGATCTATGAAGGGTATGGATCATGGGTCGATGGAAGGCATGGATCACAGCGAAATGATGGATTCGCACGGCGGCGACAAAGCTAAGGCAGGGAAAGATGACCAATAGGCTGGCACGACCATCGCTCTTGGCATTGGCTGTGTCCCTCAGCGCACTGAATGGTGCGCCTAGCTTTGCGGCTGAAGAAATGGACCATTCAGCGATGGGGCATGGGTCTATGCAAACGGATCCAGCCTCTTCACAAAGCGCGATGCAGGGAATGGACCACAGCCAGATGGGGGCAAGCAAGCAGCCGAAAAAGGCCACTTCTGTTGATCACAGCAAGATGGATCATAGCTCCATGCAGGGAAGCAAGGACTCCATGGACCATAGCAAGATGGGCCATGGGAGCATGGAAGGTATGGATCACGGAGCCATGGATCATTCGAAGATGGACCACGGTTCTGCTAATGCCCCCACGGCGACCAGTCGTACTCCGATTCCTGTACTGACTGATGCGGACCGAAACGCGGCGTTTCCTCCACTGGGCGGTCATGAAGTTCACGATAGCGGTATCAACAGCTTCTTCTTGTTGGATCAGCTTGAGTACCAGGACGCAGACGAAGGCAGCACGCTGGCTTGGGATGCTTCGGGATGGGTTGGGGGCGACATCAACCGGCTATGGATCCGTTCTGAGGGCGAGCGCACAAATGGCGTTACCGAGGATGCCGAGCTACAGCTTTTATACGGGCGCTCAATCGGTCCTTGGTGGGATGTGGTTGCTGGGGTTCGCCAGGATTTCAAACCAGAATCTCCCCAGACATGGGCAGCTTTCGGTATTCAGGGCATGGCGCTGTACGAATTCGAAGCTGAAGCTACCGCTTTCATTGGTGAGAATGGTCAGAGCGCCGCACGGCTGGAAGGCGAATACGACATCCTCCTGACTAATCGCCTGATCCTGCAGCCTACCGCAGAAGCTAATTTCTATGGCAAAAACGATCCTGCGCGTGGCGTAGGTTCCGGTCTCGCCAACACCGAAGTTGGACTGCGCTTACGATATGAGCTCGTTCGCCAATTTGCACCCTACATAGGCGTCACCTGGAGCCGCTCCTACGGCAAAACTGCAGACCTGATTCGCGAAGAAGATGGGGATGTGGATGAAGCCCGATTCGTTGCTGGCATTCGGATGTGGTTTTGAGCACCTGACATGAAGAAAACAATTACAACGCTTGTGGCAGCAGGCGCCTTGGGTAGTGCGGCTGTTCTGGGGGTCGCGTATTTCGGCCTGGTCAACGTTGGTGCTGATGATCCTCACTTTCCGGCAGTCCATGCATTCCTCTCCATGGCGCGGGATCGCTCTATCGAGGTTCGCGCACGAGATATCGAGGTACCGAATCTAAAGGATGAAACCCTGATTCGTACTGGCGCCGGGAACTACAATGCCATGTGTATTGGCTGTCATCTCGCCCCAGGGGTTGATAAGACTGAGCTCAGCCAAGCACTGTATCCGTCTCCTCCCAACCTCACCAAGATTGGCCTAGACGATGGTCCCGCCGCTGCGTTCTGGACCATTAAACATGGTATCAAGGCCACCGGCATGCCTGCTTGGGGCAAGAGCATGGGTGATCAATATATCTGGGGCATTGTCGCATTTCTGGACCAACTACCGCAGATGAACGCTGAGCAGTACAAAGCGCTGGTAGCAACCAGTGGCGGGCACCAGCACGGCGGTGGGGAAAGTGAGATGCACAATCATGAAGGTCAGCATGGCGGGAATAAGCCTGGCCACCACAGCAAGCCTGCCTCCACAGGAGGCCATCACGATATGGGGCAAGCAGAGGCGCATCATTCACCTTCCGCTGATCCCGCCAGCGCCAAGCCTGACACCGACCATCACGGCGGTCATGACGCGGCCGAAGCTGATAGTGATCATCACTCCAAGCCGACTCCGAAGACTCATACGCACAGTGATGGAAAGGAGCATCCCCATGAAAGTTAAAAGCCGCTTCCTGAGGTTGACCGCCCTTGCTGCATTTCTCACGCTACCGCCAGTTTACGCAGCCGTGCCAACCGCGATCGATGTGCACCGAGATGCAAACTGCGGGTGCTGTACAAAGTGGGTTGCATACATGGAACAGAATGGTTTCAAGGTCATCGATCACGTTGAAACCGATATGAGTGCTGTAAAGCAGAATCTCGGGGTCGTGCCACGTTTAGCGTCCTGTCACACCGCAGTGATCGACGGAAAGTTTGTTGAGGGGCATGTCCCAGCTGAACAAGTTCGAGAGCTGGCAAAGCGAAGTGACCTGCTTGGCATTGCCGTGCCAGGGATGCCCGCAGGCTCTCCAGGGATGGAAGTGGATGGTGTTACGCATGCTTATCAGGTCATCGGCCTCACCAAGAGCGGAGGTGATGAAGTGGTTGCAGAATATCCAGGCCACTAACCCTTCCTTAGACCAATAAAAACGGCGCCTTGTAGGCGCCGTTTTTATTGTGGGGAGGGCATCCTGATCAGTCAACTCTGACCGCGGCAACCTATGCCGGCTGTGCGGTACTCAAGAATGTTGAGCTTTCCAGTCGAGTCTTCATAGGTCATTTGCGCCGGCATCACGTCACAGGTACCCCGGTTCGAGGTCATACTGATCACTTTCGCAATGTCGAGTTTCATCCCGTAGCGATAGTGGGTTACCTCTGGTGGTTTTTTTCCATTGGCAGCGGCATAAGCGCGCATAGCTTGTTCATTCGCCTGAATCATCTTTCCGTGCAATCGGTCGGATCCGCCCTCAGCCAATGCGGTCGAGGATGCGGTCAGGATCAGCAAAGCGGCAATTCCTTTAAAAATTCTCATGTTCATCACTCCTATTTGACGTGACTGAATCTTAAGGGAATGGACCTGTCGTTCGAATGATGGGCCGATTACATCTTCGTAAGTCGGGCTCAGGCATAGCTGAAGGGTACCCACATCACGCACAAGATACCGACAACCTTAGCAAGGCCGCTGATCAAGCCATGTACGAAGCCAAGCAGCGCGGCAGAAACGAAGTGATGCTGTTCAGCAGTGAGAGCTGATCTGCTCACCTGCGCCCAGATTGACATCCCTTCTCTGCCGGTAGCAATCAGCGCTCCGTTTCAGGGGGTGACTTAGGGAGGTCTGCTTTGGGGGTGGAAAGCAGTCGCTCATGATTGACCGCTCTCGACTCAGAAAGTGGGGCTCAAAGGGATCAGACTTGAGGTCAGAGGGGCGGCGGTGAGTAAGTCTCAGCTTATGACGTTCAAGGCCAATCGATTACCAGAGGGACGGGAACAGGAACTCGATAGAGTAAGGGGAGAGGCTTAGAGAAACCGACTTGAGTCCCTCCCATTTGATCAACCCCTCGTCGGCCATCTGCGAAAGAAGGGTTCGGGTTGTACTTTCGCTTAAGCCCATTTTGATTTGGATAGCGTCGTTCGACTGATCACCGTGGCACAGCAAATCCTTGTAGAGTTCGCAAGCCTTGATGCTGAACTCCGGCAACACCTCACCTTTTATGGTGTAGAAAGCTTCCTGATGCCGCTGTTGGAAGTAGTTGTCGATCCGCTGATTCAGCATCCGTGGTTCTAGTATGGAGCTGAAATAATTCACCTGATCGAGAGCGGTCTCGACGAAGTAGCGAGTGAATTTCAGCAACCCTGCATCGGAGAGCTCGCCACGTCCGTCGAAATCGCCTTTGCGAACATGGTCAGCAGCATTCAGCGCTGCATAGTACGCCTCGGCGTTGCGGCCGAAGCCACGGGACATTGACCACAAGTCTGAACCACCCAGACCACTGGCCTTGAGATACTGGTCGGTGAATAGGCGACCTGTGCGGCCATTACCATCCACGAATGGGTGAATCCACATCAGTCGGTGATGCGCAGCTGCAGCAGCCAGAATTGGTGAGATGCCGTGGTGCCGGTCCAACCGGTAGGCGGTTTCGAACCAATTCATGTAGGACATAAGTTTCTCGGCAGTTGGCGGGATGTGCTTGCCGACCCTAACACCCCGATCCCTGAACTGCCCCGGGACCATACGGATGCTCTCACCATCGTCGTTGACTTTCATGTCCAGTAGCACGTCGGGTATGCCTTTGTAGAGCTCCCGGTGCATACGTGCGACTGCGTCCCTGGTACAGATTAGCGAATCTGCGATCGGGTCATCCGCCAGGCGTTTCTGCGCTTCAATGTGGCATTTAATCTTCTCTAACTCATTTGCGACTTTGACGTCGGTTGGCATTTCATGGGTGCTTAACACGTCTGCCGGTAGAGCGGAGTTGCCCTCAATTTTGTTGCTGTAATACGAGTTTACCTTATGAAGATGCTCCATCAGAGGGAGCCGTAGCGGTGGGGGGACGTTGATGCGAAGTGCTGCGTCGAGCCGCATGATCTCAACGACCACATCCTGTAGGTCACCTGGGATACGGTCTTGAGTGATGAGGGGAGTAAGTGCCATTTGCCGGATGATTACTTTGTCGTAAGCCTAGGCTCTGTTCGAAAGAGATTTTGCAGACATTGTGAATCGCACGGATGGGGTGTGCTCACATACCAGACCGAAGGTCTCGAAATTCTGTAGATCCTATTCATTGTGGACAGGCGTAGCGATGGAGTCTATGAGTTCGAGAATAGGTCTTGCTCCCTGGGAGCAGCGCAGCTGGGAACTTCATAAGATTCTTTTCCTAAGGGAAGTGATGAAGCGCGCCCCAACGATTCGTTGGAGCGCGGTATCAGCGGGTTACTTTTTGACAGAGAGATAGTCGCCAGAGGTTTTCAACGAGACGGTCACCTCGCTGTTGGTGCGGTTACGCCAGAACCAACCATGGGTGCCGTCAAATAGAGCAGTGATCTCTCCTGTGTCGCCCTTTACCTGCTTGGCTTTGCTGTAGCTGTGGAAGTCGCCTTGGGCTGCGTTGTAGGTCTCTCCATGAGTGTCATGGTTGACCGGGCCAGTCGCGGTCCACTCGTAGCTGGCTGTACTGCCTTTGCGCATCTCCAGCTTGATTTCTCGGCCTTCGCCTGGCTTGAGCGTCAAGGTCATGTAGTCCGTTTTTGCCGCAGGTGCTGCTGTGGTGGGTTGTGCAGTCGGGGTGGCCATAGGCTGCACTTGAGCCACTGGTTGCGGCGCTGGGGCGACCACGGACGTGGAAATAGCAGCGGTTGGTTGTGGCGGCGCAGCATCGGCCAATGCCTCTTGCGCCAAGCTGATTTTCAGCTCACCCATTTGTGTCAGCCCCAAAGCTCGACCGACCCCAGTGGGATCAATGGCGTATTCCGAAGGCATCACCACCGTCACCAGCAGACCCAAGGCAGTTGCCAAAGCGATCACGGTGGAACGGACGAGCTGACGGCTGCTGGGCAGTTCACTTGCAGTTGGAAGCGGGGTATTGAACATAGTCAGAATTCCTTACGAGGAAACAAGCAGGCCGGTTAACTGGTAACCCATAAGTAGGAAGCCGGCACTCATCATGGCGACATTGGCGATGTAGGCATGGCGCCAGAAGCTGGCTGTCCGCCGCCAATAGCCGATCAGGATGAGAATGCTGCCAAGCGCCAACAGCTGACCGATTTCAACGCCAACGTTGAAGGCAATCAGATTGGGAATCAGGCCATCTGAAGAGATCTCGTACTCCTGGATCTTAGTCGCCAGGCCGAAACCATGCAGCAGGCCAAACACCAGCGTGGCTACCTTGGTGTTCGGCTGGAAGCCAAACCAGCGTTGAAACGCGCCCAGGTTGTCGAGCGCCTTGTACACCACGGAGAAACCGATGATGGCGTCGATGACATACGAGCTGATGTTGATTTCCGTGAGCACGCCTAGTAACAGGGTGACCGAATGCCCGGCGGCAAACAGCGTTACGTAGAGCCCGACATCCTTCATTCGGTACAGGAAGAAGATCACCCCGAACAGAAACAACAGGTGGTCGTACCCCGTCATCATGTGCTTGGCGCCCATGTAGATGAACGGCAAGAGCATCACGCCCGAGCTTTCCTGAATAAAGCCTTTATCCCCCTCGGCGACGGCATGAGCCAACGTCTCGGGCATGCCTAAACAAAGCGATGCGACAAGTAAAAAGAGCAGCAATAGCGGTCGATGTGGGCGCATAGCGAACACATCCCCGCCACTTGTTGGGTGCAAGTGCATGGATCAATCCTACGTTGCAATGATCTTGAGCCGCTGTGCGGCAATGGTCAGGAAGCAATCGGAGGACGGGGGGGGCGCTCGATCAGGAATATTGGAGATCGGGGAAGTGAATGCCCTGGTGCGGTGAGCCGCACGAGAGGCTTCTGCTGTGCACAAAGCTGCACCGTAGAGCTCAGCTGAGGGGTCTCGTGCTGGTGATCAGGGGTTAATGGCGAGTGGTAATGGTCGGAGCACTGTGTACAAGTTGATGCTCCATGGCTGTGATCATACTCAGCTCCTTGCACCACCTCTGCTACAGGATGTTTACCGGGCACTGACAACGTATAGGCATGCCCCGTCCACGCCGAGATAACGGCCAGAGCGAGAGCAAGAATCACCATCGTTGATAGAGAACGACTAAACATCACAGGTGCCTTTCAGGCCTATTCCAAAGAATCTGAAGCGTGCTTGAAGTATCCCCCCGGGGGGGATACGATGCCAGCGTAATTCATCGAAACCAGAGACTCAAGTCATGACTGAGCATGTGCACCTCGATGCCCATGACCACCCACATGGTCATACACATATCCATCAAAGCCACGAAGCGATCATCAAGCGCCTCAAGCGTGCGGACGGCCACTTGCGAAGCATCATTGCGATGATCGAGGAGGGCCGTGAGTGCGTCGACATCGCACAGCAGCTGCATGCGGTTGAAAAAGCGGTTTGCCAAGCCAAGCGGACGCTCATTCAGGATCACATCGACCACTGCCTGGAAGACACCGTCGTGGCATTGAGTAACGGGGATCGCTCATCGCTTGAAGAATTCAAGCAAATCACCAAGTACCTTTAGGTTCCCCATGCCGAACTTCGCAGATTTGCTACAGCAGGGTGGAGCCCACGCCTGGCTGTATTTTCCCAGTGCCATCTTGCTGGGTGCTCTCCACGGGCTTGAGCCTGGTCATTCCAAAACCATGATGGCTGCATTCATCGTTGCGATTCGTGGCTCTGTGAAGCAGGCAATCCTGTTGGGCCTTGCCGCCACGATTTCCCACACGCTGGTGGTCTGGCTGGTCGCAATCGGTGGCATGTACCTGGGTAAGGGGCTGGATGCTCAGACTACAGAGCCTTACTTCCAGCTCGCATCTTCTGCCCTGATCATTGTGATTGCCCTGTGGATGCTTTGGCGGACGTGGCGTGGCGAGCAGATGTTCAAGTTCGAGCAAGGCGATGATCACCATCATAGTGATCATGACCACGGGCTTCACGATGAGACTCACCGTATTGATACCGGCCATGGCCGGATCGAGCTTTCAATCTTCGAAGACGGTATGCCCCCGCACTGGCGGATGAAAGTGCTGAGTGGCCATGCCTGGCCGGCTGCTCAAGTTCTATTGACCACCACCAGGTCCGACGGGAAGAGCCAGCAATTCGCGTTTGTCGAGCGGGAAGGGTATCTCCAATCCACGGTTGATATTCCTGAACCCCATGAATTCAGCGCTCGGCTCAGTCTCGGGCATGCTGGCCATTCGCATGACTATGATCTCGATTACCGCGAGCACGATCATGGCCACATACATTCCGAGCGGGAGGGCTTGGAGCTGTCCGTCGATGACTACCAGGACGCGCATGAGCGTGCTCATGCCAACGACATCCGTAAGCGCTTTACCAATCGGGAAGTGACAACGGGGCAGATCATCATGTTTGGCCTGACCGGTGGCCTTATTCCATGCCCTGCAGCCATCACGGTATTGCTGCTCTGCCTCCAGGTTAAAGAAGTCGCACTTGGCGCCATATTGGTTCTGTGCTTCAGCATTGGCTTGGCGCTTACCCTAGTGGCAGTAGGGAGCGCAGCAGCGATTGGTGCAAGACAAGCGTCCAATCGCTGGCCATGGCTGGGTACCGTGGCGCGGCGTGCGCCCTACCTCTCCAGCGTCCTGATTATCGGTGTCGGCCTCTATGTAGGCTTCCATGGCTGGATCGGACTGAACAGCTGAGGGGCCTGCTCAGTGTTCGAACTGACCAGCTACATCGGCCTATTTCTGGCGGCACTCGGTGCCGCCACCTTGCTGCCCATGCAGTCAGAGGCAGTACTCGCCGGCATGCTGGTCTCCGAGAAATATTTGCCCCTTACTCTGCTACTGGTGGCCACAACCGGCAACGTTTTGGGCTCGTTGGTTAACTGGGTGCTTGGGCGCAGCATCGAGCACTTCCGGCACAAACGTTGGTTTCCGGTTAGTGAGAGCAAGCTCGAAAAAGCCCAGCAGTCCTATCAACGCTACGGCCACTGGTCCTTGCTACTCAGCTGGGCTCCGATCATTGGCGATCCTCTAACCCTGGTCGCGGGCATTATGCGTGAGCCCCTGTGGCGCTTCTTTTTGATCGTCACCCTGGCCAAGGGGGGACGTTATCTACTGCTCACAGTGCTCGTCCTGGGAGGCTCGTGATGAGCGCGTATGAGCTAACAGCACCGGTCATCAAGAATCGCAATGCCGGCCAGGACCTGATCAAGTGGTTAGCCATGATCACAATGTTCATCGATCACCTGCGCTTGGTGTGGCCCGAAATGGGCGACCTGTTTATCGTTGGACGGCTCGCCTTTCCGCTGTTTTGCGTAGCGATTGCCGCCAATGTGGCGCGTACGGGCCCCGGCGAGCTACTGACAGCCGCCAATGGTCGATACCTCATCTTGATGATCCTGTTCGCGATCATTTCCGAGGTTCCCTATCGCTACATCAGCACTTCTGGACTATTCAATGTCTTGGTGACTCTGACACTGGGGCTGCTGGTCACGTGGGGGATTCATCATCGCACGTGGTTGGCTGGGGCCCTTGCAATCACCGCAGGGGCGCTTGCCTATCTGCTCAACGATACGCTGATGTACGGGTTCTATGGCGTCCTTGTACCAGCGACAGTGCTTATTGCGATCAAGCGGCCAGGCATACTGTGGTTACTGCCTGCACTCCTGTGCGTATTGATCAATACTCGCAGCAGCATCGTCGCCCGGGCTCTGGATCTAAACACTCCGTCGATCCTAGCCTTGGGCACTGCCTGCGCCGCTCCGCTTCTAGGCTTGTGGCTCCTGCGCCAGAGCCTGCATTTCAATGTACAACCGGTACGTCAGTGGGGGTATTGGTTCTATCCAGGCCACTTGGTCGCATTGCTAGCTCTCCGCTTGTGTCTGTGAGGCATAGAATGCCTTTCATCGGCTTACCCACAACTGAACCCGCAAGCTCTTGTTTGATGAAGGCAAATAGCCATACTCTGTGCGTGGTGGAAGATTCCGCCTATAAAAACTACGCATGGAGTTAGCCTGATGAAAGTTGTTTCTCTCGTTATTGCTGCTGTCCTTTCGTTCTCTTCGGTTGCTGCGTTTGCGCACAGTGGTGGTACCGATTCCAAGGGTTGCCACACCAACCACAAAACTGGCGGCTACCACTGTCACTAAGCGGCAAAGCCCAGCGGTTGCTGGGCCATTCCCAATGGTGGTCATCAGGACCACAGTTGAAAGAATGCTCCCCAATGTCCATTGCGCACCACGTACACCAGCAAACCGACTATACCGCAGCTGAGTAGTACCTGAATGACACCGCGCTTGAAGTGAAACAGTGCAATGGCAGCGGCTATCGCAATTACCAGCGACGGCCAGTCCAGACCTGCTCCAAATCCATTGGGCCAGAGTACGTGGTAACCGAAAAACATCGCCAGGTTCAGGATCACTCCGACCACGGCAGCTGTGATGCCGATGAGTGGCGCAGTGAATTTCAGTTCGTTATGGGTCGACTCGACCAAGGGCCCACCGACCAGAATGAACAGGAAGGAAGGCAGAAAAGTGAACCAGGTCACCAAGCTCGCCGCTACGGCACCGGCTAGGAACGTCTGCTCAGGACCAAAAACCTGCTGGACATAAGCGCCGACGAAGCCAACGAACGCCACGACCATGATCAACGGACCAGGTGTGGTTTCACCTAAGGCCAGGCCATCGATCATTTGGGTCGGGGTCAGCCAGCCGTAGTGCCCCACAGCGCCTTGATAGACATAGGGCAGCACCGCATACGCACCACCGAACGTCAGTAACGCTGCCTTGGTAAAGAACCAGCTCATTTGGGTGAACGTCCCGTTCCAGCCAAACATCGCGGTCAGGAGGCCCATGGGTAACAACCACAGCAGGACGCCTACCAGTATCAGCAGCATTAGCCGAGACCAGCGAAACCGGGCGTGTGCAGGCGTTGGGGTGTCATCATCGATCAGAGCCGTGCCATAGGATTTCTTCGCGGTACCGTGGCCACCAGTGCGAAATTTTTCTGGGGCAAGGCGGCCGCCCAGATAACCCAGCAGTGCCGCGACCAGGACAATGACGGGGAAAGGAACATTCAAGGCGAAAATCGCGACGAACGAAGCGGCAGAAATGGCCCACAGCCATCCGTTTTTGAGTGCTCTTGAACCGATTCTATGAGCGGCATGGACCACGATGGCGGTGACTGCAGGCTTGATGCCATAGAACAGTCCAGCCACGATGGGAACGTCACCGAAGGCAATATAGACCCATGACAGCACAATTAGAATGAACAGCGAAGGGAGCACAAACAGCCCACCCGCAATCACCCCACCCCAAGTGCGATGCATCAGCCAGCCGATATAGGTCGCCAACTGCTGTGCCTCTGGCCCAGGAAGCAGCATGCAGTAATTCAATGCATGGAGAAAACGCCGTTCTGATATCCAACGCCGACGTTCTACCAGCTCCTGGTGCATGATCGAGATCTGACCCGCAGGCCCGCCGAAGCTGATAAAGCCGAGCTTCAGCCAGAACCACAGTGCTTGTGCCAAGCTAACAGGCGCTGGTCGCACCAAGTCAGGCGCATCCACCGGTAGGGTGTCCTTAGTCATCGGTGTTGCCCTCCGATGGGCGCTCGAGCGAGCAGCTGGCGAAAGTACATGCTCATGAAACGATTGTCTCGTGATGTTCGGACTTTGGTGTTTTGGTGGTACTCGCGAAGCAGCTTGCGATCATTAGCTTTTTATAGGGGCGCAAAACTGAACTTCAAATCCAGCGGCGAACACGAGCGCAATACTTATCCAGATCGTCACCAAACAACCGACGCAAGGCACGTTCTTCCGGCAGGATCTGAAAACGATTGATGTACAGGACGAACGCCGCAACTCCCAGCAAAGCGAAGGGTGAAGCAAGAAACACCGCCCACGCCGCCAAGGCCAATGCAAAGCCCAGGTACATGGGGTTTCGAGTCACGCGATAGATACCTGAAGTAACCAGGGCTGAAGCCGATGCTGGTTTCAACGGATTGACCGTTGTTTTGGCCTGATGGAAGCAAATTACGCCTGCCAAACAAACACCGGCGCCAATCACTGATAACACAAGGGAGCCGACAAGGCGCCAACTCAGAGGCGCCTCTACGGCCGGCCATTGCGCTGCACTGAGCCACATCAACAAAGCGCAAATCGCCGCTACCAAGGGGGGCGGGACACGGTTCTCGAACCAGTGCATGACATTACTCCTTGGTTTTGGCGACCTCATCACGGACCAATTGACGCAGTGCCTGCGGGCTGAACTCGTTCAGGCTTTGACCATTTACGAAGAACGTCGGAGTGCCCTGTACGGCTAAGGCTTTAACATCCTGCATGTCGACTTTAAGCGCCGCATCAACCCCCGCAGACCGCATGTCTGAACGGGCTTTATCCAGATCGAGACCGACCTCTTGCGCAGCCTCCCACGCCTTGGCTACTTGAGGATCATCATGCCAACCTGGTTGGGCCTCCAAAACCGCCTCCAGCACTTGCTGGTAGAGATTCTGCTTTCGCGATGCCTCGAGCAGACGGGCAACCTCTTCTGAACCTTGGTGTAAAAGCGTATAGCGCAAGACCAGACGAACATCGTCAGGATGCTCCGCGAGAATCTTTTTGACGTAGGGATAGAAAGCCCGGCACGCCTCACAAGAAGGATCAAAGAATTCGACAATGGTGACCGGGGCGTTTGCCTTACCGAACGCAGGTGAATGGAAGCGCACCAGATTGGCCGTAGCCCTGACAGGCGGTTCGGCAGGGGGCATCGTTGAAGTTTGAGCTGGTGGGGTCGGTGTTGGTTGATACAACATGACAGCCGCACCAAAGGCAGCCAGCACCAGAATGCTGATGGTCAGGACCAGGGTACGACGATTCATGTGGTAGAGCTCCGACGGATGATAAGCAGCAGGACAGAAATGGACATAAAGGCAGCTAGTGCTAACAGAGGCAGCGGAACAACGCCAAACAGCGTCATGCCAGCGTCAGTGCAGGATGGACCGGTCGCAGTACAGGGCACAATTGGCTGCGGAAGCAGGCCTGCATAGAGCAGGCTGTGCCCCAGCGCAACCAACCCACCACCGATCGCGAGTGGTAACGCATAGCGCCAGACCGCAAAATCTGAGCGATAGCAAGCAATAGCCAAAATGATCGCAAGCGGGAACATAAAGGCTCGCTGGAACCAGCACAGCACACAAGGCTCCTGGCCCATCACCTCTCCAACAAATAGCACCGCTAGTGTGGAAGCTAGCGCGAGCAGCCAGGCCAGCAGTAACAACATCCAAGAGCTGGGGGTAACGCCGTGGTTCATATGCGTTCCTCAGTTAGCGCCTGGAGGCACTGCAGTAAAGGTCACCGGGAGCGTCTGACCATCAGCAAATTGAAGCGTTATCGCAATCTGATCACCGAGGGCTAGCGGCTTCTGGCGCTGCATCAGCATCAAGTGATAACCACCGGGAGCAAAGGCCAAGGTGCCTGACGCAGGTACCTGTACCTGATCAATATGCTGCATTCTAGCCATGCCATTTTCCTGGATACTTCGATGAATCATGACTTGGCCGAACATGTCGCTTTGCGCACCATTCAGCGCAACCGGCTCAGCACCGGTGTTCGTCAACGTAAAGTAACCTGCGGCCGGTAAGTCACCGGGTAGCAGCCGAAGCTGCGCGTTCTGTACTTGCACTTGGGCCATTGCAGCATTTGCTGTTAGCAGCAATAGCACAGCAGCCAGCTGTCGTCCGATCCGTTGCATCATGACTATCCTTGTGTTGAAGCCAGTTAGTTGGAGTGTTTGGGCCCACAGCACGACTTGACCTCAGTCGGCTCTGCCGGGGATTGTCCGGGCTCACAGAGGCTTACCAGCATAGGCTTTGACCCTTCGCGCGTTGAGACCGCATTGGATACCGGGGCGCAGCAGGAAGCAGCAGGTTTAGTAGGCTCCACTGCGCAACATTCAGCAGGTTCAGCGACCACCTCCGGCTGCGGATTGAGCTTCCACTCATGCCAGGCTTCGCGAAGGACCTGTCCAGCGGAATGCAGGAACAGTGCAGCAATCGCCAGACCCACCGCGATATCAGGCCACAGGCTGCCAGTTAGAGCCACCAAACCAGCCGCGATAATCACACTGGTATTGGCAATCAGGTCGTTACGTGAACACAGCCAGGTCGAGCGCATGTTCAAGTCATCACTGCGGTGGCTAAACAGCAGATAGAAGCAGATGCCATTGGCAGCCAATGCGATAAACCCGACCACCCCCATCCAATCCGCTTCAGGCACTTCTTGCATGATCAACTTGCGAGCAGCGTCGGCGACCACCACAAGCCCGAAGAGCAGCATAAAGCCGCCTTTGAACAAGGCCGCCCCGGCGCGCGCTCGGACGCTTCGGTGCAGTACAAACAGCGTCACCGCGTAAACCGAGGCGTCCCCAAACATGTCCAGCGAGTCGCCCAGCAATGCGGTAGAGCTCGCAATCAAACCGGCGGCAAACTCCACCACGAACATCACCGCATTGATGGCCAGAACGATGTAGAGAATGCGGCTTTGTCGGGCGCGCAACTGCGCTAGTTCGCCGGCTTTGTTTTCGCAGCAGCTGTCCATTTTCCCATCCTCACGCATGACCGATTGCGATAGCATGAAGGTTCTAGCAACTATAAGGTCAAGCACCATGACTGTACCGAACTACACCGTAGGTCAGTTGGCCAAGGCCACAGACACCAAGGCCGTGACCATCCGTTATTACGAGCAGCAGGGGTTGCTACCTTCAGCCACCAGAACTCCCGCGGGCTACCGCCTCTACACGGAAATCGAGCGCGATCGCCTGCTGTTTATTCGACGCAGCCGTGGGCTGGGTTTCAGCCTTGATGATGTACGCGAACTGCTCGGCCTGGCGGATCGGAAGGAACACTCCTGCGCAGCAGTCGATGCCAAAGTCGAACTACAGCTTGCTCAAGTGAGAGAGCGCATCCGTGATCTACAAGGCCTGGAAAGCGAGCTGACACGGTTGATCGCGTGCTGCCAAGGCGGCGTGATTGAAGAGTGCCGGATTATCGAATCCCTATCGAATCGATCTGCTGTGCGTCCGGAGTCGACTGACACGGTTTCACGGTAAGAGATCAGCTCGCGACTTTGAAACAGAGACAAACACTGGTCCCCGCCTGCTCTTGGCTACTGAGACTGACTTCCCCGCCAAAGCGCTCCATGATCTGCTTGACCATGATCAAACCGATACCCAACCCACCCAGTTTGATGGTGTAGAAGGATTTGAACGCCATCATCTCTTGCTGGCGGGTCATGCCTTTACCGGTATCGTTGATCGAGAGTGGAGCTTTAGCCCATCGGCAGACAGTGTGGTACTGATATCTAGCCGGCCACCCTCCGGCATCGCTTCAATGGCGTTGGCAATCACACTTTGATTCATTTTTGCAATACGTGTGCTGTCCGTGTCTCAACTGCTTTCCCTGACATGGGTAGAAATAATATAAGATCAGTGGTGAGGCATATTGTTTCATCTGTGAGGGCTGAGAATCCCTGCCTCGAAAAAGAACGTTCACTTGAAGGTTCTAGCTTGCAGAAGATGATCAATCGTATCGCTGAAGCGCTATGACAGCTCATCTAGTTATAGCGATATATCAGCTGGTGTGTTATTAAATTTTGAAAGTGGGTGTCCGAAAAATACCCACAAATATAGAATTTTTGAAGATGCTGTTGGTGAAGTTGTAGGCGAGATTAAGCTTTGAATAGAGCATTATAAGCTGCGAGATTTCTCACGCTAAATAAATCCCGCTTTGACGGGGTTTTTAGTGTGCTAAGGGTGGCGTATGGTTTGTGGTGTAAGTTTTCAACGTTTATCTAGCACGTATCCTACACCTCTCAGTGTATGGATGAGCTTGGTTTCAAAGGGGTCATCTATTTTGGCTCGGAGTCTGCGAATTGAGACCTCCACTACATTCGTGTCGCAGTCGAAGTTCATGTCCCATACCTGCGAGATTATTTGTGTGCGACTTAAGACCACGCCGGAGTTGCGCATCAGGTAATGCAGCAGAGCAAACTCTTTCGTAGTTAAATCAATACGTTGGCCGTCTCGGAAGGCTCTATGGCGGCTCTGGTCCAGCTCCAGATCTGCTACTTGAATGATCTCAACCGAGGCAGGATGATCCGCTCTACGCATCAAGGCTCGTACGCGGGCTAAGAGCTCCGGAAACTCAAACGGCTTGACCAAGTAGTCATCCGCACCATTTTCCAATCCTCTGACTTTATCTGCAAGGCGACTTCTTGCGGTCAGCATCATAATGCGCGAAGGGCAGTTTTTTCGCCGTAGCAGCTCGAGCACTTGCCAACCATCCATCTCTGGCAAGTTAATATCGAGGATGATAAGTTCGTATTCATGCTGCTTGGCTAGGAAGAGGCCATCAGGGCCGTTGTGCACGAAATCTACAACATAACCACTTTCCGTAAGCCCTTGTCGCACGTACTCCGCTGTTTTTACCTCGTCCTCAATTACCAGAATTCGCATGGGGTTTTGTCTCGATATCGCTGAGCAATTAAATAGCGCCTGTGCGCCGGTAGTATTTAGTAAAATAGTAAATCAATTTTTGGCACTCAGGGTCTAAATAACGCATTTGTAATTTATTGGTAATATGGCTGATAGCCTGGCGATATATTGTGTCGCAGCTTGGCTTGGAGGTGATATCAGCCGCTATTATGGTTCGCAGCATGACAGTATGAAGTATTTTTTATTTCTGGTTTTTGTGTTGGGTGCGTTGAGGTCTGATTACAAAGAGACCTCACTCGATGAGGAGGCGGAACATTGGTGCAGCCACGAGTTGCATCGTCATGTGATGGTGAAAGTTGGACGGCTTCTCGAATTTTAACCACGAAAAAAAAAGGCGCCCAGAGGGCGCCAAATATTCACCTCTAACCAAAGGAGCAATTAAGCTTCTTAAGGTGAATTAGTGGAACGAGTGGTGCTCAACGGCCTAATAGAATTAGTGCTCAGGGATCACTGATCCTATGAGGTATTTACAGAATAGAGAGTGGGTATTCGACGATCAGGCGGACCTCATCTAGGTCCGATTCAAATGCCGTGGCGCGAGTGTTAGCCTGGCGTACCCGGAAAGAAAGGTCTTTGGCGGTCCCAGTCTGCACTACGTACTTGACTTCGATGTCACGTTCCCATCGCTTCTGGTCGGTAAGTGGATTGCCGTTATCATCGGTCCGCATGTAAAACTGGTTAGCGTTGGAGTAGTCGGCGTCAGTGCCCTTGCCATAGCGAGTCATGAACGAAAGACCAGGGATACCGTAGCTGGTCATGTTCAGGTCGTAGCGTAGCATCCACGAGCGCTCATTCGGCGAGTTGAAGTCGCTGTACTGGATTGAGTTATCGAGGAAGATGGAGTCAGACTGGCGCAGATAGTCGAAGTCATCGTCGCCGTTGTTGCGCTGATGAGAAAGAGCCAGCGTATGGCCGCCGAAGCGAACGCCGACCTTAGCGCTCCAGATGCTGTTGTCGAAATCGCCCAGCAACTGTTTGCCTTCATCGAGCGCACGGTAGTAGTTCAGGCCACCAATCAGCGCGACGTCGTCATTGAGGGGGTAGCTGAAGCTGGAACCAGCATAATACTGGTTCCAGACGTCCTTCAGGCGGCTGGCATAGAGGCTCACGCTGATATTCTCGTTGACGTCATAGTCAGCACCGCCGTAGCCAACCCAAGGTGAGTCAACTGGGCCACCATAGAAGGTCGCAAACTTATCGCGCATATCGCTAGAGACTGGCTGGCTCATCGAATGCAGACGACCGGCCTGGATGGTGAGGCCCTCAAAGCTAGTGTTCTCGGCAGTAACGCCGCGGAAGCTTTCCGGCAGCAGGCGTGAATCGCCGAAAGCAACCACCGGAGTGAGAGGGAACACGTCCCCGACTTTCACCACGGTGTCCAAGAATCGAACTTTAGCGGCGCCACCCAGCTTGGTGTATTCATCGCGCGCTTCGCCCTCGCTGTTGACCGGGAGTACGTCAAAGGAGCTGCGGCCGCCATTTCGGCCGTCACCGGTGTCAAGCTTGAGGCCGATCATTGCGAAGGCGTCTATACCAAAACCAACGGTGCCTTGGGTAAAGCCCGAATTAAAATTGGTGATGATTGCATGAGCCCATGCTTCGGAGTAGCCGTTCGTGTTGCCCTTGCCACTGTTGTAAGTGGGGGCGGAGCTGTCACGGTTATCACGATTGAAATAGAAGTTTCGGTTCAAAACGGTGAGGCTGCTGCCCTCAATAAAACCTTCTGCTTTTTCCTCTGCCTGGGCTGTAACTGCATAACTGCCGGCGAGCGCAGAACATGCGGCCAGGTAAAGCGACAATTTACTTCTCATTCAATGCTCCTTCGATTGCGGCAGCTTTTATTATGATTGTCCGACTCGGGTGTTTAGGTGATTGTTCTGACCCGGCGGCGCGCGTAGCGAAGCGCCTTGCGCAATACTTACAGGCGGAAGATAACGGGAGAGTGATAAGATAATTACAATTTTGTCATGTTGTTGTTATTCACTGTATAGGGCGCTCGCGCTGCCATGTACAGCCCTTCCTTAAACCCCATTGGATACGCAGTTTCTACAAGGTTTACGGGCAAAGCTTCGATTGATTACGAAATTGTAATTTTCCAGCCACCCCTCTGATAGCTATCGCTGATTAGAGTGCCATCACCTAATCCAGTGGGGCTTGGCAGCTATTTCTGCATTCTCGCCAAGCTTTATCGAAGTTTGCGCACGAGGATCATGAAAGTGCCCCGGTACGATAGAAATGTCTTGTTAAAGACCTCACAGTCTCCTTGGAGGCTACTTGCGCTCTGTGCGCTAATTACGGGCCTGATTACACCTGCAGCACTCGCTGGGCAAAGCATTAACCTCTCCCAAGCACTTTCCACTGCGATGGATTCCAACCCTGATATGGCCGCTGCACGGCAGGAAATTGGCATTGCCGACGGGGCTCGTAAGCAGGCTGGTCTCATCCCTAACCCGGAGATTTCATACGAGGTTGAAGACACCCAGCGAGACACCAGTACCACCTCCGTATCGATTGCCCAACCCTTGGAACTTGGTGGAAAACGGGCCGCCAGAATCGAAGTTGCTACGCTCGGCCAGGGGATCGCACAGATGGAGCTGGAGCGTCGTGTGAACGGTCTACGAGCCGATGTTGTGCAAGCGTTCTACGCAGCCCTGCGAGCCCAGACGGGGCTCGACCTGGCCAAGCAGTCTCTTGACTTGACCGAGCGCGGACTGCGTATCGTGGATGGCCGCGTGCGGGCGGGTAAATCCTCACCGGTAGAGGCTACACGAGCTCAAGTGCAGTTAGCCGAGGCCAGGCTGCAGGTGCGTCGTGCCGAAACGGAGAAATCTACGGCATATCAGCAGTTGGCTCAGATCACTGGCAGCGCAGTTACGGTCTTCGACCGCCTTGAGTCACCCACCTTGTCTCCGGGCACACCGCCACGGCCAGCGGAGTTGTTGGCCAGGTTGGATCAAACCCCTGAGATGCGTCAGGCCGTGGCGAAAATCGACCAGAATGACGCTTCGCTCGGCTCGGAGAAGGCCCAGCGTATTCCGAATCTGACAGTTAGCATTGGTAGCCAGTACGACCGTTCAGAACGGGAAAGAGTCAATTTAGTTGGATTATCGATGCCACTTCCGCTGTTCGACCGTAACCAGGGCAACATCCTTTCTGCTGCTCGCCGGGCTGATCAGGCCCGTGATCAACGTAATGCTGTGGAGTTGAGGTTGCGTAGCGAAACTCAAACTGCTTTGAACCAGTGGGCTACCGCCATGCAGGAAGTTGAGTCCTATGACCAGACCATCCTGCCCTCTGCCCAACAAGCTGTGGATACCGCCACTCGCGGATTCGAGATGGGCAAATTCGGTTTCATCGAGGTACTGGATGCCCAGCGCACCTTGATCGTTTCTCGTGGCCAGTACCTCGACTCGTTGGCTGCGGCAACCAATGCGCGTGCTCAGGTGGAACGGGTTTACGGCTACGTCGGTTCGGATGCCGGCGTTCGTTGAGCCTGCCAGACATTTTCTTCGTCATGCGGCAATCATTGAGTCGGGCACCAATGAAGCGCGCCGCGAGATTAGCAGGGCTGTGTGCGAAGGCTGAGCACACTCGGGCATACGGCATGACGCCTCGCCTGGTTACAGAACAACTTCATGTTTATCGAGTGTGTTTTGTCACCTTCGGGACATGAGTCAAGTTCAATATTTTTGATAATTTGGAGTTACCAATGGCATCAACAACTCCCCGAAAGCAGCGGCTGATGATTGCGGCCGTTGTCGTAATCGGTTTGGCCGCGGCGGGTCTAATTCTAAGTGGAAACCCGGGTCAGTCCGGGGAAAAAGGCCATGGTCATGGTGAAAGTCATGAGGAAGCGTCGGCTCACTCAGATCCCGAGCACCACGGCGAAGCTTCGGCGGAGGTGCATGAAGATGCCGACGAACATGCAGATGAAGAGCATCATGAGATCGAAGAGGCCACCAAGGGCGAGCATGGTGGCAAGCTTTTCACTGAGGGTAATTACGCGCTTGAAGTGACGATTTTTGAGGAAGGCGTAGAGCCTCAGTTCCGGCTCTATACCTACCTGGACGGAAAGCTTCTAGACCCAGCTGCCAGTACTGCGCAAGTGACTTTGTCGCGTCTTGGGCAGGCTCCACAACTCATCAGCTTCAGCAAAGAGAATGATTATCTTCGTGGCGATGCCGTTGTCGTAGAGCCTCATTCTTTCCAGGTTTCCATCAGCGCCAAGCACAAAGGCAAAAGTTACTCGTTCGGTTACGAGCAGGTTGAGGCCCGCGTGACCATGACGGATGTGCAGCTTGAGCAGGGTGGCGTCACGCTCGCCACTGCTGGTCCCGCGAAAATTGCTTCCACGCTGCAGGTGCTCGGTGAGGTTCGCTATAACGGCGACCGTACGGTTCAGGTGACCCCGCAACTTGCCGGTCGGGTCGATTCGGTGGCAGTTAGTGCTGGCGATACGGTCCGCAAGGGCCAGGTGCTGGCCAAGATATCCAGCCAAGCGCTTGCCGAACTGCGTGGCGAGCTGCTTGCTGCACAGCAGCGTTCGGCGCTTGCCCGCACGACCTACTCGCGTGAAAAGCAATTGTGGGAAGAGAAAATTTCTGCCGAACAGGACTTCCTACAGGCGCAGGTTGCCATGCAGGAAGCCGCTATCGCGGTGCAGCGCGTCCAGCAACAAATCGCCTCGCTGGGCGGTACTCCAGCCAAAGGCCAGAACCTCACCGAGTTCGAGATTCGCTCTCCTATTGATGGCGTGATAACCAGCAAAAGCATATCGGTTGGTGAAGTTCTCAAAGAGGACTCTGCGGTCTTTACCGTTTCGGATTTGTCGACTGTGTGGGTGGATTCAACCATCGCGGCAAAGGACCTGGGCGTAATCGCCGAAGGGCAAAAAGTTGTAGTGAGCTCCAGTGCATTCGTAGCCAAGGCGGAGGGTACCATTTCGTATGTCAGCGCTCTGGTTGGGGCACAAACCCGCTCCGCAACGGCTCGCATCGTTCTTGCTAATCCAGATCGGGTATGGCGTCCCGGTTTGCCGGTGACCGTCGAGGTGGTTGCTGCGGAGAGCGATGTTCCCGTTGCTGTGGCGGTCGAGGCGATCCAGACCGTTCGAGACTGGCAGGTGGTATTCGGCCGCTTCGATAACCAGTTGGAGGCTCGGCCTGTTGAACTTGGCAAGTCCGACGGACGCTTCGTAGAAGTTATCTCGGGTCTGAAGGTGGGTGATCGTTACGCACTGAAGAACAGTTTTCTGATCAAAGCTGAGCTAGGCAAAGCCGGCGCGAGCCATGACCACTAATTCGGAGTTGAGCTATGAAACAAGTTACTGCCATTTTTCGCCCGGTTCGGCTTGAGGCCGTCGAGCAAGCGTTGCACGCATTGCCGCATCTGCCTGGGTTTACCATCCTGCCTGCTTATGGTCACCCGCGTGGCCATGGTAAAGATCACAGTTACATCGCAGACGAGTGGAACCCCGACGCCCATCAGCATCTCGTGCTGCTAGCGTTTTGTTCCGACGATGTTGCCGATGAGATCGTCAAGGCCATAGAGAAGGCTGCCCACACAGGTGTACCCGGTGACGGAATCGTCGCCGTATCCCCTTTGACTGACGCATTGCGCATCCGTACTGGAGAGCGCGGTGATGCTGCGCTTTAGGGGAAATTTACATGTACGAACGATTAATTCGCTTCGCAATCGATCAGCGCTGGCTGGTTTTGCTGGCTATTCTCGGCATGGCAGCGTTGGGTGTTTACAGCTACCAGAAATTGCCGATTGATGCGGTTCCCGATATCACCAACGTGCAGGTGCAGATCAATACCGAGGCCAAGGGATATTCGCCGCTGGAGACCGAACAACGTGTGACTTTCCCGATTGAGACGGTCATGGCGGGGCTCCCCAACCTGCAGGAGACGCGCTCCATCTCGCGCTATGGGCTTTCGCAGGTCACTGTCATCTTTGAAGACGGTACGGACATCTACTTCGCTCGTCAGTTGGTGAATGAGCGGATACAAGAAGCCCGTGGCAATCTTCCCAGGGATCTATCACCGAGCATGGGACCCATTGCCTCTGGCCTGGGTGAGATCTACATGTGGACCGTTGAGGCGCAAGAAGGCGCGAAAAAAGCGGATGGCAGCGCCTACACGCCGATGGATCTGCGTGAGATTCAGGACTGGATCGTCAAGCCGCAGCTACGAACTGTCAAAGGTGTTACTGAGATCAACACCATTGGCGGCTATGCCAAGGAGTTCCAAGTTTCACCCAAGCCGGAGCTCTTGGTCGCCCATGGCGTCAGCCTGCAGGACATTGTAGTTGCGTTGGAAAGCAACAATGCCAACGTCGGTGCGGGCTACATCGAACGCAGCGGCGAGCAGTACCTGATCCGAGCTCCAGGGCAAGTTGGCAATATTGCAGACATCGCCAACATAATCATCAAGAACACCGATGGCGTTCCTGTCCGTATCGGTGATGTGGCTGAGGTGGGCCTGGGTAAGGAGCTGCGTACCGGTGCCGCAACTGAAAACGGTCAGGAGGTGGTACTCGGCACGGCGTTCATGTTGATTGGTGAGAACAGTCGCTATGTATCGCAGGCTGTCGACCAGCGCCTGAGCGAGATCAATCGCAACCTGCCGAAAGGGGTCATGGCGAAGACGGTCTATGACCGCACCGTATTGGTTGACAAAGCCATTAGTACGGTGAAGAAGAACCTGATCGAAGGCGCCCTGCTGGTTATAGCGATCCTGTTCCTGTTCCTAGGCAACATCCGTGCCGCCCTGATCACCGCAATGGTGATCCCGCTGTCGATGCTGTTCACCTTCACGGGCATGGTCAGCAACAAGGTCAGCGCGAACCTGATGAGTCTCGGTGCGCTCGACTTCGGTATCATCATCGATGGTGCCGTGGTGATCGTTGAGAACTGCGTGCGGCGACTGGCCCACGCCCAAGCCGCCGCGGGTCGAGCACTGACCCGTAACGAGCGTTTCCATGAGGTGTTCGCTGCCTCGAAGGAAGCGCGTCGTCCGCTGCTGTTCGGTCAACTGATCATCATGGTGGTGTACCTCCCGATCTTTGCGTTGACTGGTGTGGAAGGCAAAATGTTCCACCCGATGGCGTTTACCGTGGTGACTGCACTGTTGGGGGCTATGATCCTCTCGGTGACGTTCGTCCCGGCGGCTGTTGCGCTGTTCCTCAATGGCAACGTCAGCGAGAAAGAAAACCGCTTGATGATTTGGGTCAAGCAAGGCTACGCGCCGTTGCTGGATTGGGTCATGGTAAGCAAGCCGCTGGTGTTGACCATTGCAGCAGTCATCATGGTGCTTTCAGGCTTGGTTGCTTCGCGGATGGGTAGTGAGTTCGTGCCGAGTCTTGATGAAGGCGATATCGCGCTGCATGCTCTTCGCATTCCAGGCACCAGCCTCTCGCAAGCGATTGACATGCAGGTGCAGCTTGAACAAAGGGTCAAATCCTTTGCCGAGGTTGATACGGTGTTCGCCAAGCTGGGAACTGCTGAAATCGCGACCGATCCAATGCCACCGAACGTGGCGGACAACTTTGTCATGCTCAAACCGCGCGAGCTGTGGCCGGATCCTGATCGCAGCAAAGCCGATCTGGTTGCGGCGATGCAGGAAGCGGTCGAACAGGTTTCCGGCAACAACTACGAATTTACCCAGCCCATCCAGATGCGTTTCAATGAACTGATCTCCGGCGTGCGCAGTGACGTCGCGGTGAAAGTGTTTGGCGACGACATGGACGTGATGAACGAGACCGCCGAGCAAATCGCTGAGGTGCTGGAGGGTATTCCGGGGGCAGCCGATGTGAAGGTTGAGCAGACCACTGGCCTACCGATGCTCAGCATACAAATCGACCGTGAGAAAGCCGCGCGATTTGGTTTGAATGTATCGGAGATTCAGGACGCCATTTCCACCGCCATCGGTGGGCGCGAAGCTGGAGCGCTGTTTGAAGGTGACCGGCGCTTCGATATCCAGGTTCGCCTGGCCGATGAGTGGCGCAATGACGTCGACAAAATCCAGCAGTTGCCTATTCGCCTAGCCAATGGCGATGTTTTAGACGGTCCAGGGTTTGTGCGTTTGGCTGATGTGGCGAGTGTGGTTTTCGCACCAGGTCCGAACCAAATCAGCCGTGAAAGTGGCAAGCGCCGCGTGGTGGTTACCGCGAACGTTCGCGGCCGTGATATCGGCTCTTTTGTCGCCGAGGCTGAGAGCAAAATCGCTGAGGCGGTGAGTGTCCCTGCAGGCTATTGGACTACTTGGGGTGGCACCTTCGAGCAGCTTCAGTCAGCGGCCAAGCGCCTGCAGATTGTCGTGCCAGTATCGCTGTTGCTTGTGTTCACGCTGCTGTTCATGATGTTCGGCAATGTCAAAGATGGCCTGCTGGTATTCACCGGCGTGCCCTTCGCACTGACAGGCGGGATAATGGCGTTGTGGATGCGTGATATTCCGCTCTCGATCTCTGCAGGGGTGGGCTTCATTGCGTTGTCGGGTGTGGCGGTACTCAACGGCCTGGTCATGATTTCCTTCATTCGTAGTTTGCGTGAGAACGGCATGGGGCTGGATGAGGCCATTCGCGAAGGCGCGTTGACTCGTCTGAGACCTGTACTGATGACTGCCTTGGTGGCGTCTCTGGGCTTTATTCCGATGGCTACTGCCATTGGCACGGGTGCGGAAGTTCAGCGGCCTCTGGCGACGGTGGTGATTGGTGGAATCCTGTCCTCAACGGCGCTGACGCTGTTGGTTCTGCCATTGCTCTACCGCTTGGCCCATCGCACGCGTTAAGTTCACAGCGCTATTTTTGTGTAAGTAAAAAAACTGCTCTTGAGCGCAATGCTGTTTACTTAAAGTCACAAATTGACGATTCGCACTGAATAGCCCACAACACTTGTTGTGGGCTTTTTCTACTTGATTAGAACTAAGTGAATGGCATTAGCTTTCAAAATTGTAAGTTTTTTGTCATGTCGGTGATGCCAACGTATTGCTAAGGTACTCTCGAGATGGTTAATTTAAGAGAGTATTATGAAAAAGCTTATTGTTACTGCGGCGCTGGTTATCTTCTCGGTGACTGCGCAAGCCAATACTTATTCCGAGGAACGTCAGCTGCAGTTCATTCAGGAGCATCAGAAGGCCGTAGCTGCCTACGCCGAGAAAAATGGTAAACCAATGCCGGATATTCAAGACTACAAATACGGTATGAAGATCGACGTGGCTAAGTTTGTACGGCAGTCTCAAGACCCTCGAAACTGCTCAGTCTACCCAAGGCTCATGACCTTCGAAGACTCCATGGGTACACTAAAGACTTTTCGATACTCAATGTTTGCTACCTGTATCAATAATAAGTAGGTTATCTTTGATTGCAAAAAATACGAACTCAAAAATGCCAGGCAGTGCCTGGCATTTTTTATTTGAAATCGATTTTAACGATGCGGGTCACGCTTTCTTGAGTTCTTTTGCAGCGCGTTGACCTGGATGGATAGGCCGAAGCTAATCAGTTCAGGATTTGGAACTGTGTAGGGCGTTTTCGTTCACCCTGCAGAAGTAAAGAGTTATGGGGAATCGGTCTGATGGCCCGGAAACCGTATGGTACCATTTCGATTCAGCTTGGTTTGTCCCTACTATTCGCGGCGGAGAGCAGTGCTGTGGCGTTACCCAACATTGGGGTGGAGCATCATCTTTGTGGGAATTATCGAAGCTTGCCTCAGAACCAGTTTGACGCTGTACAGGCTTGGCTGGATGTTGAATCAACCAG
Source organism: Pseudomonas sp. NUPR-002 (assembly GCF_056322725.1). Classification (NCBI taxonomy): domain Bacteria; kingdom Pseudomonadati; phylum Pseudomonadota; class Gammaproteobacteria; order Pseudomonadales; family Pseudomonadaceae; genus Pseudomonas; species Pseudomonas sp. NUPR-002. The sequence continues at coordinate 5,242,907 of NZ_CM150476.1, read as the reverse complement.
CACCAGCCATCTGTCTAGGACGTCACTCGTACTCGTGGGAGTTCTACCGCAACGATAAGTCCGAGAATATCAAGGATTCTACAAGGTGGCCGTATGATGGCATATTTTAACGGGCCCAGACTGCACGCTGGTGTGAGCGACAGCAAAATCACTGAAGTCAACGTCATTCAGCTGCTGTTGTGTAAACGGCATAACGTTAAGTTTGAGACGGGCGGTTTTGCTGGAGAGGCCAAGGCTGAGCCAGCTAGAAAAGATAAACCAAAATTAGAATTAAAAAGCCAGGCAACTACCTGGCTTTTTGTTCGTCAATATTGTCATTAGGAGTCCGGCTCCATTCCGATTAGTTGTCGGACTTTTCCTGGCGTTTTTCGGGCTCTTTCTGTTGCTGTGCATCTTGCCCATTCTTTTTTTCCGACTGATCGCCCCAGAGACGGGCCTGTTCTGCTCGGAAGTCTTCGGTGAAGCTTTTCGCTCGTTCGAAGCCTCCTTCAGCATAAGCAGTGCCCATGAGACCAAGAAGCAAGCTACCAACAGCGATAAATTTTACAAATCTCATGATGAGCCTCTGAACATACTAGTAGGCTGGCCAGCGTGGCTGCCTTTGTTGCTTAGCAGTTTAGGAACGAGAAGCTAACGCCATGATGAGTCAATAATTACAATTCCGTCATGTTCCGGAGCGGTGCACAGTCTTTAGCCCTTAAATTCATGGGCGTGGTGTCTATCTCAGCGTTGTCGGGGCGGTGACAGAAGCGCACTCTTTTGCTTTTCTCGTTGTTGATGAGGTAATTAAACCGATGATTTTCGAACTGTTCACTGCTTATCAGCGACCAACCAGTAGTTTTTGCAGATCTGAAACGTATGCCTGCTTATGCTAAAAGGTATGTGTTGACCGTACCGACTGAATTCTTAATTTTGGCGCTGATATGTGTTTGCCCGACCATGTATTTGGCCTATAGCTTGGATGCCGTAAGCGCTCAGGAGAAAGTTAACGTATATTATTTTGTGCACTTATGGAGAGATTTTCGCGTCTCTATGGATCCGCAAATCATGGAGCGTTAAGGGTCTTTGCTGAATGAGAGAGACCCGCCTATCGACAGACCCTCTCTTCTACAAGGTGTATCGCTGAGTTAAATTCTAAATTGAGCCGTTTGTACTTAAGTGACCCCGCTGGCGTGATGTCTCGCATGTTCTTCTGGAAAGCTCAGATGGAACCATGTGAAATTCTCATCGACAACTTCTACATCAGCCACGCCGTGGTGCAGGCACATGATTGATTGGACAATGGCTAAGCCTAGCCCTGTGCCGCCTTCGCTCCTTGCGCGGCTTTTGTCTACTCGATAAAAGCGTTCGAACAAATGTGGCAGATGTTCTTTGGGGATTCCACGGCCAGGATTGCCTACGCTCAGTGTAACGCCGCTCGGTCCTCTATGGACTCTGACAAAGACTGTCCTTCCGCTTGGGCAGTATCTGATCGCGTTGGAAAGAAGGTTCGAGACTGCACGCTGAATCATCAGCCTGTTCCCTTGCACTACGTCCGCGCAGCCAGAGATCTGCAGCTGGACTTCACTTTCCTCAGCCGTGATGCTGAAAAGGTCGCACACCCGCTGAACTTCGTCCACCAACACAATGGCCTCGAAATCGACCAAGGAAGCCGGATGGCTGACCTGGGCTAGGAAGAGCATGTCGGAAACCATACGGCTCATACGGTCCAGTTCCTCAGTGCAGGATTCGAGCACGTCACGGTATTCCTCAGGTGATCTATCCCTAGTCAGCGCTACCTGGGCCTTGCCCATCAGGTTAGAAAGGGGGGCCCGGAGCTCGTGTGCGAGATCGTCAGAAAACTGCGAGAGCTGCTGCACGCCATCATCCAAGCGAGCGAGCATGATGTTGATCCCATCAGCTAGCTCCTTCAGTTCTGCCGGCATGCCATTGGTTGGGAGTCGATGCTCAAGACTCTCGGTGGAGATCTTTGATGCGACTTTCAAGAACTTAGTCAGTGGCAATAAGCCGCGGCGGACGGTCCACCAGCCGATGACGAGGATTAGCGCAAGGAGGAGGGGGGATACCATTAGAGCCCAGGTCAACAACGCCTTTAGCAGAGCCTTGTTGGAGGTCTGGTCCATGGTCATGTAGACGCTTACCTCTCTGCCATTTCCTAATTGCATGATGCGCGACGTGCTCAGCATCGGTCTGTCCAGCGAGTCGCGCCACTCATATTCTTCCATCTGTACAGTGGCGCGGAACTGGTGTACCTCTTGGTTGACCTGCTTGGACCCAATCGTGAGTAGCGGGGTCTGACTCTGTGCCGGCTGGAAAATGCTCACGTACAGGTTGTTATGGCCCATGACCAGGTCGACAAGCTGATGTGCGTCTGCGGTAACGCCGGAAATGTCCGTAATGCTGGACAGATTGTGAGCCATCCCGCTCATTTTGACGACGAGATCACTTCGTGCCGTCCTTTCAAGAGCTTGGCCCACCATCAGGTAGCCGAAGGTGGCAAACATCAGCAACAAAGTCGCGCTCATCAACCCAACTTTAAGTCCCAGCTTTACGGCCAGGCTGAATGGCCTCATGCACGCTCCTCAAAAATGTACCCAACGCCTCGCAGCGTATGAATGAGTTTGGTTTCAAATGGATCATCGATCTTCGAGCGCAGGCGCCTGATAGCGACATCAATGACGTTGGTGTCGCAATCGAAACTTATGTCCCAGACCAGCGAGATGATTTGTGAGCGTGTCAGTGCTTCGCCTGTACGGCTCATCAGCAAGCGCAACAAGGCAAACTCCTTCGTGGTGAGGTCAATCCGTGTTCCCCCCCGGAACACCCGATGACGTTCAGAGTCCAGCTCCAGGTCGCCGATTTTGAGTGTGCTCTTTTCTACGAGCTCATCGCCGCGTCGCTGCAGCGATCGAATACGGGCGAGCAGCTCTGGAAACTCGAACGGCTTAACGAGGTAATCATCTGCCCCGCCGTCTAGGCCCTTGAGTTTGTCATTGATACGGCCGCGAGCGGTCAGCATGATGATGCGAACACGGCTCGTATGTCTGATCGTTTGGAGAAGATCCCAGCCATCAATGCCAGGTAGGTTCACATCCAAAAGAACTAGCGAGTAGGTGTTGTGACTAAATAAGTGTAGGGCGTCAACACCATTATGCGCTATATCAACGACATACCCGCTTTCGGAGAGGCCCTGCTGAAGATATTCAGCAGTCTTTATTTCGTCTTCCACAACTAGCACGCGCATAATTGATCTCAAGATGTGAGGGGTGAGAAGTTTGCCTAGTGCACTAATAACATCGCTGTAGGTTGCAAAGGTAGGTCGGAGTAGTGCATAGCACTCAGTATGTCTCTAATATTAAGCATACCTCATGGTCACTTTATGGCGTGTGAATTTTAACGTGAAGTAAAGGGCTTTGGCGAAATCCTACAAATTTGTAATATGGTTGCAAGCTTTCTGACATCTATGTTGGCTTACCCACCTGAGCATAGCGGGTTCTATGGTATCCCGCGGTTGATGATGGTCACGGCTGACAGGCAGATTAGGCCGGGAAACGCTGCATTTGTAGCAAAAAATTGAATGTGCCGAGGGTGTCGGTGGCAGTAAACTTAGGGTGTGGTTCGCGTTGAAAATGACCTAAGACTCTGTTAATGAATATTTTATTATAGGGCGGTTGCAGGCGTTGGTGCGATTGCATATGTTCTATGCATATTTGAAGGTGCTATTGCTTGTCTACATTGTAATTACCTTGCCATTCTTATTTTAGTCTTCTTTGCCAGGCTATCCGAAGTATCAGAGGTAGTGCTTTTTGGGAAGTGTCTAATTTCAGAGTGGCATGATGATGGCAATGAGAGCCCGAGCCTTAGTGGAGGCTGAACTAGAGTAGCTGGTCACTGGCGTCGCAGGTCTCGTGCAGTCGGTTGCTCGCGGCCATCGGATTTTCACTATCGCAGCAGTAGATGATCTTTACGAAATAAAGGTTTGCTAGGTTGTCGTCGCTGGTGCGGTAGCATGATGACAATTCCGGCTGATATTACGGGCATTGAACAGTTGCTCCTAAACGAGCCTCGGGAGTCCGCAGCGTGCTGACACTCATCCTCCCGCGCTCGAACCGGCGTCTGCCGGCAGGGCAGGGGTTACGACGGCGGTAGTTTTATTATTTTGTAGTGTTTAGTTCGTCAAGAGCCGAAATGTTATTTTTAAATGCGACGGCAAATATAGCTCGATTCTTAGCCATGAAGATGCTCGCTTCCTCAGCAATGTCCTCAGAGATACCAGGAACATTTTTTAATAGAAGCTGGGTCAGTGATTCACTAAGCTCAAGCATTTGGTCATGGGCGTCAGCAAGCTTCCTGTCCAAAAAAGTAGTCTCCAAATCACGTGTGCTACGGTAGAGAGTTTCTACAGCCATGTCTGGCCCTCATGTGGTGTAGGTTTAGCTGAGCAAGATGCTCAGAATCGATTTTACATGCTGAGTCGCATCTGTGCAGAGGCGATTGTAAGATAAAACTATCAAAATGAATCAAAGTAGCGCTTCGAATGACAGCAGCAAGTCGAGTAATGCTTTAGTTTCCTTGGAGGGACGCTGTTCTGTAAGGTTAGCCAGCAGCGCCGTTGCTTGCTCCCGTATGGCGTCGATCTCCGTCAGTGTTTTGAACTTCGGTGAGGTCTTGGATATCGCCATTGCCTCTTCCCATGCTAGGTGGATGTAGCGTTCTAATGATGCAAGACGTCGATGGCCAGTTAGCTCCTGAATCTTACGCTTTAGAGACTCTGTTTCCAGTATTGCTTGTTTGAAATCCTCAAGGCTGTCGGCTTTCTGTCTCAGAATTTCTGCAACAAATATTTTTGTTATGAAACGGTGGCGAAATAGGTGCGGACTAACAGGGTCCAAAATTTTTCCTAGCTTCGCGATGTGTTGAATTTCAGCTGTGAAAGCGTTTGGTGTCAGGGGGTTCCCAGTTCTTTCGTTCAGAAATAGATAGTCGTGCGTGGTCTTGAGTCTACGTGCTAGGGGAGCTCTCACGTACTCAATGTAGTCCGTAAGTAATTTTAAATCTGCCTGAGATATCGGGATTTCTCTGAATCGCCCAGAATCGTCCGCAGCCGGGTTTATGCTGCGTCTGACACCACCTTTTAGAGTGACGACCCGCAAATGTTGTGTCTGGACCGCTGCTCTAACGTCTCTCACCCGAAGCTGCCCTACCTCCGCGCGCCTCGCCCCTAGCATCTCGAAGCAGCGGATCATGACACGTCGTCTTGATTTGACATATGGGGACGCCGATGCGTCTGCAGCTGCGGCAAGGCGAAGACACTTTATTGTCTCAATATTTATTGGGAAACGCTCCTCGACCCTTGTCATTGGAGGTATCGCCGAGTGAGACTTTGAGTTTCGAATAAGCTTTGATCCGTCGGGAGTGAAGATCGTTTGTTCTATTGCTGTAATGGTTAAGCGACTAGGTGAATGGAACTCTCTAGATAAAAAATCGATAAAGTCTACGCAGTTTTTTGCAATGTTTTTAACTGTGTTTTGGGTGCGTAGTTTTGTACCATCCGCTCTGCGTTGGCCGAGTAGGGTTGTGACAAAAAAATTGAATTGCAAATCGGTGAGATCAAGAAATCTTGTATTTTGTGCATCGCAATAACGTATCAGGTGGCTAATGTTTGTGGCGTAAGAGAGTAGTGAACCACCTCTGTCGCTTCTTGAAAGCCCCCTATCATAGAGCTCCAATAGCCATATGTTAGCTTCGATGCACCACGAGCCGCTTGGCCATCTAAGTGTTGGGATATTTCCTGCATCACTGAGGATGATCGAGTGATCAGGTTTAACAGCGAACGGAAGTTTTTGATTGGTGTTAATATGTTTATAGAGCTTTTTCATGAAGCTTGCCCGCTAACGTTCCCACAGTTGACAGCATATCAAGCAGCTCGCTTGATTCTTTTGCATAAAGTGCCGATGCTACGCTGTCGTTGCAAAGCTGAGCAAAGGACCGAGTTTGGCGCATGGATAGTCGCAGCAGCTTGGTTATAGCCAATAGATCCAAATTCAGCTGAGCATTTTCTTGTGTGAGTTTGGCTATTGTGTCTTTTTGACTTTTTCGTTTTACCGAGGTCGGCGTAGTAGCCTGTGTCACTGCACTCAAAGCGCTGGCCCGTAGCTGATCCAAGTGCGTAAACCCACCAGGAGCGTAATGCTCACAGTGACGTTTCAATGTGTTCAATGATGTTTTGGAAATCCCCAGCTTTTCAGAGTGATAGCTCGACAGCTTTCCCTGGCTTTTGAGCGATGAAAGAAGCACAGAGTCTTGTAAGTATGCGGCCGGATTAGCAGAAACTAAAACTAGTAGTTTGCACAAATTTTGGATTGACTGCTCTTGAGTAGCGCTACTCATGTATTATTTCCTTTGTCTCGAATTGTGGCGATGATTCTATAAGGGGTGCCGTCCGAGCCAGTCAGAAATTCTGGTTCTATTTTTACTGATCCGGTCGAAATGCAATAGAGTAGATACTCTTCTATTTGTTCTTCTGGTAGTATTGCAAAATCAGATATTTGATAATGCTTTTGTATGAAAGTGGTAAGGTTACTTACCTTATCGGGCTCTGCGCGAAGCATCCGTGCGCCCCACTCTGCTTTCACCTCTCTCAAGACCTGACCTGGTGTGCTTTCGGTAATGTAGTGGTAAATCATCTCGCTATCGCCGTGGCCAAGCACCCACCTCAAAATATCCAAAGTGTCTTCTTTTTCTGTTTGATGCCAAAAGAAAACTTGCGCAAAGAATCGTCGAAGTTGGTGATGCCGCAAATAAAACCGACGCCCTCTATCGTCTAGGGGAGTTTGAAAGTAATCGCAAAAAATGTCGAACTTCAACTGAGATGTGTGCGGGTGCAAGTTCTCGAGCCTGCCGTTTTTTAATGGCCCGCTTAGTACTTCTCTGTGCCGGTCGAGTAAGCCAAGTTTTATTAGGCTTGCCTGCATGGTCTCTAAGCTTTGAATCATGTCCGCAGCGATATGGGGTATTGGTCGAACAATTTTTACGTTCAGTCCGTAAAGCCCGGTTTTTCGATTGACTGTTTCAAGGGATCGGTGGTCTGAGGAAAGGCATTGGCCTGCGATAATTTTCCTCAGTTCCGAAGCACGCCGAGCCTGTAGTACTCCTAGCGTGACTTGGATCGCCCCCAGTAGTACCTGCATGAGTTCGTGGAGTGAGGGAGTTGATCGAAGCGAGTCAAATTTCGCCTTGAAGTTAGGGTCGTTTTTTCTGGTGCGGGAAGAAAATTGCTTGTTCCAGACATTTACATTGAGTGCGCTCAATTTTCCATCTAGGTAGCGGGATATATCAATAGACTCGCATCGTGTGGATTGATACGGTATTCCCATAATTATCACTGATTCCATTAGCCTTAGGTAGCTTGAAATGATTGCTTTGCCATATTCAAGATAGAATTCAATTGAGTCTCTAAGGCACTTTAGGGTGAGCGCTACAGGCAGCGAGGTGAAACGTCCTACTTTGCTTAGGTTAAACTGCTCCTCAAGGTATTCCGAGGATGGGATTTCGAGATCTGAAACTGGTGTGAGATTAGAGTTCTGTCGTAACACCCTTAAAACTTCAAATGTTGAAAGAATCGCTCCGGTTGCAGGCGGAGTCATACTTGCATGTCTTGCGCGTACGGGAACCCGTGAGAACTCAGGGACTTGATAGTTGCGAGGCTTTAGCACGAAAAAAGTAGGGATCGGATAGTGTTTTACTCCGCCTAATGTATTCACATATAGGATTCTAGCTATTTTTGTTGTGTCGATAGTGAGTGCTGATCGCGGGCCGCAAATGTAAAATCCCGCAAGCCAAAGCGCCGCTCGCACCGTGCAAATATCTTCGCGTTGCGGGAAATCGTCACGCAGCGCATCCTCGATTTCTAGGATACTTTGCGATAACTCCTCCCATGGCTCCGTCAAGATTGGGTAATCTTCGAGTGCCTGATAAATTTCAATTTTTGGGGTTGACTCAACTAAACCTTTCAGGAAGCCTCTAAGTTTTTCTGGCCATTCATACACCACAGTAGAAAGGTTGGGTGAGCGGCCACAGCTTGCAAGCAGCGCCTTAAGATTGTTGCTGTTAAGCAATTTTAAGCCATGTTCGTGTATGCGGAAGCTGTCGTTATTAATTAGTAGCCAGTCAATCACACCGACTGTATTTGCAACCTTCCTTTGCATTGTCGAATTTGATAGTGTGGACATCGGGTTGTAGTTTGTTCCGGCAGCGCAAATCCACCTTTTAAAAAGTCTGCACAAATCTCCATCCAAGCAAGATGTAAGGGGGACGGTTTCGACCAAGATTCTGAAGTCGATGCGCATAGGTTCGGATAGACCAAAGTCGAGATCCCAAGTTTCCGCTTCAAATTTGTTTTTAAGGAAGGGGGCTGAATCGAATGGTGTGGGTTCGCTTCCGAAATACTTATCAAAGTACTCAATATTTGCTTTGAGGAAGTCTAGGTTATCCATTTGATGAGATGCCTATGTCGCTCATTGGGCCAAGTTCCTTCGCAAGTTTGAATACTTCGAGGGCTTCAAAGCTGTTGTCTTTATCAGAATGTAGATGGTCAAGTAAGTGCTCGCAAAACTCTGCCCAATGCATAAGGTTTTCGCTCAATTCGACTTCTTCTCTACGCTCTTTCAAGGTCAGTAGTATTCTCGCGACGGGCAAACTAATTGATATAAGGACCTTGGTGTTGCCTGGTCGAGTTGGATCTGGTAAGATAGGCAGAGTTTCTTCGTTTATGTCAGGTAGTGTGTGGTTTTCCAGAAATGAGGCGAGCTCATGGTCATTAGTGAAATTTGTCGCCTCTAGTAGGAGCTTGCTGGACTTCATTGCTTGAACTATTACCCCTGTCTGAAAAACTCTAACCCACCGGTCCCGAAAGTAATGCAAGATACTTGTGGGTAAGTAGGTCGCTAGTAATTTTGGGTCGTAGTTAGCGTGACCTAATACCTTTGCCATCGAATGGAGGCTGCCAGTCTCTAGGAAATGTACGACGCCGGATGTGGTTCTCATTTTTGAGGGGCAGAGAATAGCCTTGGCGAAGTGCTCGAGTTCTTCCGGTTTCCAATGGGATAAGTCATGGGTTGTTGTGAGTTCGTTTACTAGGTTCTTTACTCGTCCGTCGTCAGTTTTTGCTTTGCACCCGAACTCACATGGAGGGCCCACGAATTGCCTGGAGGTCAGCAGTAGCTTTCGCCATCGTGGGTCGTTTGTTTTTTTTAAGGACGCACGCAGTGGTGAAGTGATGTCAACTAGTAGTTGAACTATTTTCTTTGATTCTTCATTCAGTGGAATTCGAATTTCAGATTTGCTGGGGCCGCGCCGATCTTTATGGCCATGCAGGTATTCTATTGTGTCTCCCGAGTCTATACCCCTGCACTTGCCATTTTTATCAAAGATCGCCACGCTGGTGAGAAAACTTGGGGTGATCTTAGGGTCTAATGAAATAAGTTTTATGCATATTGGTATTAAAGCGTCAGTGGTTGGTAGTCCTAGGCTTTCAGCAATGGGGCCGTGAGAAACGTTGCAGTTTTTGAGAACGCGTCGGAGTTCGTCGTATCCATATATTTCTAGGGTTGCGGCGAGATTTTTTAGCTGGTCTGGATTATCGTTCGACGCGAGCCAGGCGTTAGGCTCATCGTGTAGTCTGGAGCCCGTAAGTATAGGTTTGCCATCTCGAGCTAAAAGAGCGAGTCTCTTGTTGGCAGTCTGAACCCTTTGAACAACTCTGTTACACCATTCAATTGCTGCGCTATGGCAGAAAATGATCCGTCTTTTCAGGTGTCGAAATGCTTCGTCATCTGAGATATGGAGGGGGATCTCTGTCAAGAGATTGGCTTTTACAATTCCGCCCGAGCGTTCTTTTAGATTTTTGTTTTGTCCGCGTGAATCGGTCGGGGCCGGATCGGCGAGACAATCAGGTTTTGCAAAAAGACCATTCGGAATAAGTTGGGTTTTGATAAACGGTATAATTTGATAGCGCCAAGAAGCTATGGCAGTCTCATGATGTAGGTTCTTTTCTACGGAGCTAAGGTAAAGGTGTCTCCACAGGGCGCTGAAAAAAAGAGTGGAGCCATCTTTGTTGCTAAAATCCGCTTCGTCGAACTCATTTGGATATATGGAAAGGTACGAGCTAAATAAACTGACAAATTGAATGTTTGGCAAGCGACGGCCTGCAAGATACGTTTCGCATATGTTGTATAACAGCTGGGTGAATTTCCTACCATATGAGTAATAAACGTTGACGAGGGGTAAGTTGACAGTTTTCCCTGCTCCGTTGAGGCATGCCCACCCGGACCAGTACCAGACTTTCTCCTCATTCAAATGTAAGCTTTCAAAGGCTGAACGATACTTGATAAATAATGGATTGGCGGTCGTATCCGAACCAAACGTTGAAAAGGGCGGGGCGTCATGTTGGGATCTGACGCAGTTTACGACAGCCGTAAGTTTTCTAATGATTGTAGAAATCGTCCCTTTAGTTAGGGTGGCGAATTTCGGGCTTGATAGAGCGCCGCAAAACGTGGCGAGAATCTCATCGCTGGCAGTGGACGCGACATCCTGATAGGTAAGCGTTTGATCCGTAATCTGAAGGTAGCACTCGAGATAGCGGAGCGTGCTAGTAATGCGCTGCCCCTGAGGAATATGGTCTCTGGCAAAGAGGGAGAGAGGCCGCTCTTCAAGATTTTCAAACGGATGGTCCGCCCGCGCGATTATGTCTTTGATAATTGTCAATGTCATACCCCGCCGAGAAAACAGGCTTGCCAGCAGCTAGCAAGCTGCTTGTGCTAGGTATAGACAAGATTATGCAGAACGCAAAACAAGCATTTTGTCGTGACGGTCAGCTTCGGCTTTATCCATGAACAAGCGCTCCAGATCGCGGCTGCTGCGGTATACCACTTCGACGGCCATTCATCACCTCACATGCCTTTTGAAAATCGATAGAGTCGATACTGTTTATTTGTACAGTGTTAATGATAGGGTAATCCACAGCACTAAGATAGTGGCAATTGAGCAATCTGCTTTGCCAGGCCGCGATGTCGGCCTGAGCCTAGCTGGCGCGGCACTTTTACCGTTCTTCAAGGTCTGCTTGAGCGTGTAGAATTCCGGGCAGGCAGTAGAGCCATTCAATCAACCAAGGATAAGTAATGAACGAGCTATCATCGCGCCTGAACCGGGAACGGCGCTTTCTGGTACTGCTGGGGCTGATCTGCCTGGCCATGATCGGCGGTGCCTTGTATATGCAGATCGTTCTCGGCGAGGCACCCTGCCCGCTGTGTATCCTGCAGCGTTATGCGTTGCTGTTGATTGCCGTGTTCGCTTTTATCGGTGCCGCCATGCCGGGGCGCCGCAGCCTCACCGTCCTTGAAGGCCTGGTGGTGCTCAGTGCCATTGGCGGTATCGCTGCCGCCGGTAACCATGTGTATATTCTGGCCAACCCGGCGGTCAGCTGCGGAATAGATACTTTGCAACCAATTGTTGACGGCTTGCCGCTGGCGTCGGTGCTGCCATTGGTGTTCCAGGTCGACGGATTCTGCTCCACGCCTTACCCGCCGGTATTGGGACTTTCCCTAGCGCAATGGGCATTGTTGGCGTTCATTCTGACGGCGGTTCTGGTGCCGTTGGGCATCTACCGCAACCGTCGCAAGCCTTAGACAAAAGTCATGTGTTGATGCAAGTCTGATGTGCAATGGATCTTTCCTGCAACGTCGCACCAGCATTGATCTGAATCAACCCTGAGGCCTTGAAATACAAAGGCTTCAGGGGTATTGCAGAGGGTGCGACAAACTGTCGCGAAACTGATTTTTTAGCACTGATTATTACAGTTTCTGTAAAAGACTGTTGCTCAATTAGTCATAGTCTTTGAATGTCGACCTATCTACAATCGCCCCCAATTTCCGTTCGGCACCGCTTGCGAGTCGCAGGATTAAAGGAGCTTAAGGCTTCTTTTGCTGACTCTGACGAGCATCGCCTGCGGCGATGCCGGGCTGACCCCCCTCCGTGATTTCCCGCACCAAATGGAATTGGTCTGAATACAGGCCTGTTGCCTACGAAGTCAAAACAATAAGCACCGTAATACCCGGTCAATGCCGAGCCGCCGCAGCTGGCCTCAAGGTATGACCGTATTCGATCCCATAAATGCTAACGCTTGGCAGGACGAAGTGTTGGCGACCAAAACACAAATTGCATTGAAGCAAGCTGCTCTAGAGGTCGTGAGATGAGTAAAAAGCGTTACCCCAGACTGTTTGGCATTCTGCCCTTTTTAGGCATGCTTTTACTCAGTGGGTGCAACTGGACCCTGCTCGACCCGAAGGGCCAGGTCGGCATTGAGCAAAAGAACCTAATCCTGATCGCTACCGGCTTGATGTTGCTGGTGGTGATTCCTGTCATTTTCATGACCCTCGCGTTCGCCTGGAAGTACCGTGCTTCCAACAAGGCAGCGACCTACACCCCAGACTGGTCGCACTCGACCAAGATCGAAGTGGCGGTGTGGACCATTCCGGTTCTGATCATCATTGCCCTGGGCTATGTGACCTACAAGACCACCCACGAGCTGGATCCGTATCGTCCACTGGTTTCCGATGTGAAGCCGGTGCAGATCGACGTGGTCGCCCTGGACTGGAAATGGCTGTTCATCTACCCGGAACAAGGCATTGCCACGGTCAACAAGATCGTCTTCCCGGCGAACACCCCGGTTAACTTCCGCGTGACCTCCGATTCGGTAATGAACTCGTTCTTCATTCCGGGCCTGGGCGGTCAGATCTACGCAATGGCCGGTATGACTACCAAGCTGCACCTGATCGCCAACGAAAATGGCGAGTTCGACGGTATCTCGGCGAACTACAGCGGTGCTGGCTTCACCGGTATGAAGTTCAAGGCAACCGCCACCTCCCAGGCCGATTTCGAGGCATGGGTGAACGAAGTCAAGCAATCGCCTAAACAGCTGGATGCGGCTGAATACGCGGAATTGGCCAAAACTAGCGAAAACAATCCAGTCGCGCTGTACAGCGTGGCCTCGCCTGAGCAGTTCCAGTCCATCGTCGACAAGTACGAAGGCATGAACCGCGGCCGGCCGGTCCACGAAAAAGAGCAGAGCAAAGAAGCGGCCGGTACCGAAGGGATGGACGTGAGTATGCATTCAGCTGCTGGGGCAGAGGAGTAAGAGATGTTCGGTAAACTAAGCCTGGATGCGATTCCGTATCACGAGCCGATAGTCATGGTGACACTCGCCATGATCGCGCTCGGCGGTCTCGCGGTGATTGGTGCAATCACCTATTTCAAGAAATGGACCTACTTGTGGACCGAGTGGCTGACCACGGTTGACCACAAAAAAATCGGCGTGATGTACATCATCGTCGCAATGATCATGCTGCTGCGTGGTTTTGCCGATGCCATCATGATGCGTACCCAGCTGGCGATGGCCACGGGTGGCTCCGAAGGCTATCTGCCGCCTGAACACTATGACCAGATCTTCACCGCTCACGGTGTGATCATGATCATCTTCATGGCGATGCCATTCTTCACCGGCCTGATGAACCTGGCGCTGCCTCTGCAGATCGGTGCACGTGACGTTGCCTATCCGTTCCTGAACTCCCTGAGCTTCTACCTGCTGCTGGCAGGTGTGCTGCTGGTCAACATCTCCCTGGGTGTTGGTGAGTTCGCCAAGACCGGTTGGGTTGCTTATCCGCCACTAGCGGGGATCCAGTACAGCCCTGGGGTGGGGGTGGACTACTACATCTGGGCGCTACAGCTATCAGGTCTAGGTACGACACTAACGGGCGTCAACTTCCTGGTCACCGTGCTGAAAATGCGCGCGCCTGGCATGAAGCTGATGGACATGCCGATCTTCACCTGGACCTGCACCTGGGCCAACGTTCTGATCGTTGCTTCGTTCCCGATCCTGACTGCTGCTCTGGCACTGCTGACGCTTGACCGTTACATGGATTTCCACATTTTCACCAATGAACTTGGTGGCAATCCGATGATGTACGTCAACCTGTTCTGGGCTTGGGGTCACCCTGAGGTTTACATCCTGATCCTGCCGGCTTTCGGTGTGTTCTCGGAAGTTACCTCGACCTTCGCGGGTAAACGTCTGTTCGGCCACAAATCGATGATCTACGCTTCCGGCGCGATCGCGGTACTGGGCTTTGCGGTATGGCTGCACCACTTCTTCACCATGGGTTCTGGCGCCAGCGTCAACACCTTCTTCGGTCTGGCTACAATGCTGATTTCGATCCCGACCGGGGTGAAACTGTTCAACTGGCTGTTCACGATCTACCAGGGCCGTCTGCGCTTCACCGCGCCGATTCTGTGGACCCTGGGCTTCATGGTTACCTTCTCCATTGGTGGTATGACTGGCGTACTGCTGGCTGTTCCAGGTGCTGACTTCGTTCTGCACAACAGCCTGTTCGTAATCGCTCACTTCCACAACGTGATCATCGGTGGTGCGGTATTCGGCTACATTGCCGGCTTCGCCTTCTGGTTCCCGAAAGCCTTCGGTTTCACCCTGAACGAGAAGTGGGGCAAAGCTGCCTTCTGGTTCTGGATCTCCGGTTTCTACGTGGCCTTCATGCCACTGTACGCACTGGGCTTCATGGGTATGACCCGTCGTCTGAACCACTCCGACAACCCACTGTGGGAACCCTACCTGTACGTAGCCGTATTCGGCGCCGTGCTGATCCTGTTCGGTATCGCTTGCCAGCTGATCCAGCTGTACGTTTCGGTTCGCGACCGCAAGGACAACATGGACGTGACCGGCGACCCATGGGGCGGCCGTACCCTGGAATGGTCGACTTCGTCGCCACCTCCGTTCTACAACTTCGCTCACATGCCTGAGAAAGTTGGCCTGGATGCCTGGCACGAAGCCAAGGAAGCCGGTGTTGCGTACAAGGTTCCGGCCAAGTACGAAGCGATCCACATGCCGAACAACACCTCTACCGGTCTGTTCATGGGTCTGCTGCTCACCGTATTCGGTTTCGCCTTCATCTGGCACATCTGGTGGCTGGTTGGCGCTAGCCTGGTTGCGACCATCGCAGTCTTCGTTGCTCACGCTGCGCGTGATGACCAGGGCTACATGGTTCCAGCCGAGGAAGTGGCGCGCATCGAAGGCGAGCGCATGAAGTCCCTGGGCTTGGCTACCGGTTCGCCGGTGGGCGCACGTGTCAAATCGTTTGAGCAGGTTTAATCAATGTCCAGTCATGTAATCAATGCAGACACTCATGCTCATGGTCACGACCATGGGCATGACGATCACCACCACGACTCGGGCCAGATGACCGTCTTCGGTTTCTGGCTGTACCTGATGACCGACTGCATCCTGTTTGCGTCGCTCTTCGCCACCTACGCGGTGCTGTCCGGCAGTTTTGCCGGCGGCCCGTCGGGTCATGACATTTTCCAACTGGACTTTGTCGCGGTTGAAACCGCACTGCTGTTGCTGTCGAGTATCACCTTCGGTTTCGCCATGTTGCAGCTGTTCAAAGGCAACAAGGGCGGCGTGCTGGGCTGGCTGGCTATCACCTTCCTGCTCGGTGCCGGCTTTATCGCGATGGAAATCTATGAGTTCCATCACCTGATCTCCGAAGGCTTCGGTCCGCAGCGCAGTGGTTTCCTGTCGGCGTTCTTCGCGCTGGTCGGTACCCACGGTCTGCACGTGACTGCCGGTCTGATCTGGATGGCGGTACTGATGTACCAGATCAGCAAGCACGGTATCACCAACACCTCCAAGACCCGCATGAGCTGCCTGAGCCTGTTCTGGCACTTCCTCGATGTGGTCTGGATCTGCGTGTTCACCGTTGTCTATCTGCTGGGGGTTCTGTAAATGGCTAACGCACATAACAGCCACGCCGAGGGCAACCACGGCAGCGTGAAGTCCTACCTGATCGGCTTCGTCCTGTCGGTAATTCTGACGGCGATTCCGTTCGGCCTGGTCATGTACCCAAGCATGCCGAAAGACATCACGGTCATGATCGTGGTGGCGCTGGCGGTCATTCAGGTGGTGGTACACCTGGTGTACTTCCTGCACATGGACCGTTCCGAAGCACAGCGCTCCAACGTGACGACCTTCCTGTTTACAGCGATGGTCATTGCTCTGTTGGTGGGCCTGTCGCTGTGGATCATGTTCAGCATCCACACCAGCATGATGGCGAAGTGAGGTAAGACGGCATGTCCATTAAGCACTTTATCCAAATCACCAAACCGGGGATCATTTTCGGTAACGTGCTTTCTGTGGCAGGCGGTTTTTTCCTTGCCGCGCAAGGGCATGTCGACTTCATGCTATTCCTGGCCACGGTGATTGGTACTTCGCTGGTGGTGGCGTCCGGTTGCGTGTTCAACAACTGCATCGACCGTGACATCGACATCAAGATGGAGCGCACCAAGAACCGTGCGATGGTTCAGGGCCAGATCTCGCTGAAAGTCGCCTTGGCCTACGCCACCCTGCTCGGGGTGGTCGGCCTTGGCCTGCTGTACGTGCAGGCCAATGCCCTGGCAGCGCTGTTCGGCCTGATCGGCTTCATCATTTATGTGGGTTTCTACAGCCTGTACCTGAAGCGGAAATCGGTGCACGGCACCCTGGTTGGCAGCCTGTCCGGTGCCATGCCTCCGGTGATCGGTTACTGCGCGGTAAGCAACAGCTTCGACCTGGCTGCATTGACCCTGCTGGTGATGTTCAGCCTCTGGCAGATGCCGCATTCGTATGCCATTGCGATCTTCCGCTTCAATGACTACCTGGCTGCCTCGATTCCGGTTCTGCCGGTCAAGCGTGGCATCGAGGTCGCCAAGAAGCACATCCTCTGGTACATCGTGGCCTTCCTGGTCGCAACCTTGATGCTGACCCTGGGTGGCTACGCGGGTACCAGCTACCTGGCTGTTGCCGCCGCCATGGGCATGTACTGGTTGTACATGGCCTGGACCGGCTACAAGGCTGCTGATGATCGTGCGTGGGCACGTAAGGTGTTCGTGTTCTCGATCTTCACCATCACTGCCCTGAGCGTGATGATGTCGCTGGACACCCAGGTGCCGACCGATGTGCTGATGACCTACATACATTGAGTATGACGGGTTGAACAAAAACGCCCCGGGCCGCAAGGACCGGGGCGTTTTTGTTTGTGGCGCAGGCCTTGCTGCCGGGGCGATTTGCCCTCTGCTGGCGGCAAGGCGCTGTGGATAGAGTGCGGTGACATTCATCCATGGAGGACCCCCATATGAGCGTAATGACTGTTTATTTCTGCGGCACCGGTTCGCATCGATTCGATGATAAAAACCCCAACTTCTGGAATGGCGAGCTGGTCTCGACATTGGCAGCGAACGATCAGGGCAAGGAGTTTGCCCACTGGATCGCGGTCGACGGCCCGGGCAGTGGCGATTTGCAATCTGATGATCTGTTTGTCGAGCCGGGTGGTTACTTCAACTGGAACCAGACCCTGTTTGGCAAAGGCTGGGAAGAAAATGTTCAACACGCACTGCAAATCATCAAAGGCCAGAGCAACTGGCAGCGCAATGAGCTGAGTGAAGATGATTACAAGCGCTTGAAAGCCGCAGGTGTGCCGATTCCGGATGCAACGGCAACGTCCTCCTGGTTCTGGCGTACTTACAACTATGGCAATCGCCCGATTACCCCACAGATGCTCCAGGAGCAGATCATCAAGCAGTTCCGCAAGGACGGCATCATCCCGACCCAGATCAATCTGGTCGGCTGGAGCCGAGGTGGCGTCAGTTGCCATATGCTCGCCAACGCCTTGCTGGCCGACAATCAGTTGAAGGATCTGCCAGTAAACATTTTCGCGATCGACCCGGTGCCCGGTAT
The DNA here is from genome assembly GCF_056322725.1 of Pseudomonas sp. NUPR-002. Classification (NCBI taxonomy): domain Bacteria; kingdom Pseudomonadati; phylum Pseudomonadota; class Gammaproteobacteria; order Pseudomonadales; family Pseudomonadaceae; genus Pseudomonas; species Pseudomonas sp. NUPR-002. The sequence continues at coordinate 5,225,074 of NZ_CM150476.1, read as the reverse complement.
TGGCAACTTCGACCGTCATCGCGTGCAGTTAGGCGAAAACGTGAAGCAGTATGTTGGCTTCTTTTCCCGTGACGAGCGCTCCAAGGGATTTGCCTGCGTGATCCCGAAAGCCCACGTCAGAACGCGTTGCCATGTCTACCCGATGCCAGGTCGGCATGCCACCTTGGTGGGTAATGCCTCGGCGGATGGTGCAACAGGCGGTAAAGTGCTGGCCGAACCTGGCTTGGTGGTTCGGCACTTTGCCGAAGTCTGCCTGACGAATTGGGGCGTTAAACTGCAGAAAATGCTCAAGCTCGATGACAAAGCTCTTCAGAACTACCATCAGGCGATGATCAGCGATGATGGCAAGTACCAGGCGATGCACAAACATTCTTACACCTTGGTAACCGAGTCCAAAGATGACCAGCGCTCTGTGTGCCTGGGCGACAAGGACACGGCCTTCTCCAGTATTCAGGGGGCTGCATTCCAGCCTGACAGCGCGCTTGCGGCGCCAATCAAGTGGGACATGACAACCTATCAGGAAATTCGCTGACCGCCGCCGGAGCCAGGGTAAGCAGCCCGGTATTTTCTTCCTCGACTGGACAGGCGGCCTACCCAGGCTCTATTGTTGGCACCGGCCACCGCAGTGGCCAACGTCGCTCGGACGGTTCCGGGCGCTTACGTCTTCGAGGAAGCCATGGCTGACCAAGGTTCGCCGCGCCGCTTTGCGCGCATTGATCGTCTCCCCCCTTACGTCTTCAACATCACCGCCGAACTCAAGATGGCTGCACGCCGTCGTGGTGAGGACATCATCGACCTGAGCATGGGCAACCCTGATGGGGCTACGCCGCCGCACATCGTCGAGAAGCTGGTGCAGGTTGCCCAGCGTGAAGACACGCATGGCTATTCCACCTCCCGCGGTATTCCACGTTTGCGCCGGGCCATCTCACGCTGGTACCAGGAACGTTACGACGTCGAGATCGACCCGGAAAGCGAAGCCATCGTCACCATCGGCTCCAAGGAAGGCCTGGCCCACCTGATGCTGGCCACCCTGGATCATGGCGATACCGTGCTGGTACCCAACCCCAGCTATCCGATCCATATCTACGGTGCAGTGATTGCCGGTGCGCAGGTGCGTTCGGTGCCGCTGGTGCCGGGTGTGGATTTCTTCAACGAGTTGGAACGGGCGATTCGCGAGTCGATTCCCAAGCCGAAAATGATGATTCTCGGCTTCCCCTCCAACCCGACCGCGCAGTGCGTCGAGCTGGACTTCTTCGAACGGGTAGTGGCGCTGGCCAAACAGTACGACGTATTGGTGATCCACGACCTGGCCTACGCCGATATCGTCTACGACGGCTGGAAAGCGCCGTCGATCATGCAGGTGCCAGGCGCCAAGGACATCGCGGTGGAGTTTTTCACCCTGTCCAAGAGCTACAACATGGCCGGCTGGCGTATCGGCTTCATGGTTGGCAATCCGGAACTGGTCAGCGCCCTGGCGCGGATCAAGAGTTACCACGACTACGGCACTTTCACGCCGCTGCAAGTGGCTGCAATTGCCGCCCTTGAAGGTGATCAGCAGTGTGTGCGGGATATTGCCGAACAGTATCGTCAGCGCCGCAACGTGCTGGTCAAAGGCCTGCACGAAATGGGCTGGATGGTCGAGAACCCCAAGGCCTCGATGTACGTCTGGGCGAAAATTCCGGAAGAGTACGCGCACCTCGGTTCGCTGGAGTTCTCCAAGAAGCTGCTGGCCGAGGCCAAAGTCTGTGTGTCGCCAGGCATCGGCTTTGGTGACTACGGCGACGATCATGTGCGCTTTGCCTTGATCGAAAACCAGGACCGCATCCGTCAGGCGGTGCGCGGTATTCGCCAGATGTTCCGTGCCGATGGGGTGGGCAAGGCCCAGAAGTAATCCGTAGGAACGGGCTTGCCCCGCGATTGCGTTTTTTCAGACGCATCGCATCGCGGGGCAAGCCCGCTCCTACAGGCGGTTGCTGCCGTCAGCCAGCCACATAGTACTTGTCACTCACGTTCTTGACGTTGACCGCCGCCGATACTCCCTCCAGCGAGGCATCCGCCTTGCCGAAGTCATACTTGAGCATGGCGTCGACCAGCGTATAGCCCGGTACCTCGAAGGTGTTCTGCGCATCGCCATAGGTCGAGTTAGCTGTGCGAATCAGATGCATTTGAGAGATTGTCGCATCTTATTGCGGGCTGGCAGTCGGCGGTCATCAACTTCGCAAACGGGCAATTTCAACCGCCCGTCAGGCGCAATATTTTTCTACATCTCCCCCCTTCTCAAAGCGCTGGCGAAGCATAGAATGGCGGCGGGTTTTCTCCCAATAACGATAAACTTGCCCCCCGTCTTTTCATCATGTCCGAACATAATCCTTGTTTGAACTGCGGCGCCTGCTGCGGGTATTTCCGTGTGTCATTTTTCTGGGGTGAGTGCCAATCGGCGGGAGGTCTGGTACCCGACGAGATGGTGGTGCAGATCAACCCCACGCGTGTGGCAATGATCGGCACCGACAGCAAACCCTGCCGTTGCATTGGCCTTGAAGGCGAGATTGGCAAAGGCGTCAGTTGCAGCCTTTACGAACAGCGTTCCAGCCCGTGTCGCGAATTCGATGCCGCCTGGGTCAACGGTCAGGCAAACCCGAGCTGCGATGCTGCGCGGGCTGCCTATGGCTTGCCACCCCTGGAAGCCAACGAGCCGCTGTGGCCCGATGAGGGCGCTGAGGTCGCCTGAAGGCTTCCAGCCCAGCGCGCAACAGCGTTAGGGTAGACTGTGCGACTCTTCGGACAGAACAGGAGTTCTCCCCCCGTGTCGCACCCCTACGTATTTCCCCAGGACCTTTGCTTGCCTAGCCCGCGTTTGCAGTTGCGGCCGATGACTGCCGAGGATGCCGGTGCATGGCTGCAGATCATGGCTGATCCTCAGGTCATGCGTTACTGGAACCACGCGCCCTGGGCTCACCTTGAACAAGCGCAGGCAGCACTGGCAGCGGATCGCCAGGCCTACGCGCAAGGCGAATTGCTCAAGCTTGGCATCTACCGCCGTGACAACGGCGAGTTGATTGGCATGTGCCAGTGTTCCAGTCTTGAAAGCGCCTCGCGCCGCGGTGAGATCGGCTATTGCCTGTCCACGGCTGCACAAGGGCAGGGCTTCATGGGTGAGGCGCTGGAGCTGTTTGTTCAGTACCTGGCCAGTGAGCTGAACATGCGCCGTCTTGAAGCGGAAATCGATCCACGCAACGTTGCTTCGGCACGCACCCTCGAGCGCTTGGGCTTTACCCTTGAAGGCGTGCTGCGTGAGCGCTGGTGCGTGGCTGGGGAGCTGTCCGATTCGGGGCTCTACGGCCTGCTGCTTGAGCGTGATGCCGGATGATTGCCAGGCGTTACGTTTCGCTCACCCTGGTGCTGTTCCTGGTAAGCCTTGGCTTCAACGCCATGTACCTCAGTGGTGACGGGCGCCTGCATGCTTTGCAGGCGCTGCTGTACGGCCCTTGGGGTCTGGTGTTCGGGATGTTCGGCTGGTTCGCCAATCCTTTGTTGGGATTGGCGATACTCCTGCACCGGCGTTGGCGTTGGGTATCGCTGGCGCTGGGGCTGGGCGCGTTGTACCTGGCCCTGACCTGCCTGGGGATCGACCGACTGCCCGACAACCGCAGCTACAACTTCGTCAACCTGACGCACTTTGCACCGGGGTTCTATATCTGGCTGCTAGCGATCATCGGCTTTTGCCTGGGGCAGGCCTGGTGGTGTCACCAGGTGCGTCAGGGCCTGACGATACCGGGCTGGCACTGGCTGGATGGCGTGCTGCTGGTGGTGCTCGGGGTGGTGATCAACGTTGCCCTGCAAGCGCCCAGTCTGCGGTTCGAAATGGATCGTGCTTTAGAACCACCAGCGGCGGTCCAGCCGCTTGACCCGGACACTATCTAGCGGCAGTCGACGTCCCCCACTGCACCACCAGCATACCGAGCACAATCAGGCCGACCCCGGCCAGGCGCACGCCGTTTACCGGTCGCTGCGCCAGGCCCATCAGGCCCCATTGATCGATCAGCAGGGATGACACCACCTGACCGGCAATCACACAGACGATAAACCCGGCCGCCCCCAGACGCGGAGTGAGCATCAACGCTGCGGTGATGTAGGCAACACCTCCCACACCGCCTAGCCAGGCCCACCAGGGCGCTTGGCTCAAGGCGCCCACTTGCGGGAGCGGCGCGCGCAGCACCAGCAGCGCTGGAATCACCAGCAACACACTGATGCCCAACGACACCAGACTGGCCCACAGCGGATGCCCGAGCAGGCGGCCCAAGGCCGCATTGCTGCCAGCCTGGAAAGGTACTGCGGCCCCCGCTAGCAAGGCGATAAGCAGCGGCAGCAAAGCGGCAGGGGTGAACGACAAGCTCATAGCAAGACTCCTTGAAGATGGCTTGTTAAAGTCTTGGCTATGCACTGCGTTAATGGAAATTCGAATGCTGCACGGGAGTTATTCGTTCTATGGATGATCTTCGCCGTATTGACCTGAACCTACTGCTGACCCTGCATGCCTTGCTGGCCGAACAACACGTGTCGCGCGCGGCGTTGCGCCTGCATCGCAGCCAGCCGGCGGTGAGTCATGCCTTGGCACAGCTGCGCGAACTGTTCGCCGATCCGTTGTTGGTACGCCGCGGAGGGCGCCTGCAGGCCACAGCCCGTGCCCAGGCCTTGATCGAGCCGTTGCAGCAGGCCCTGGAACAACTCGATGGATTGCTTGCCCAGCCCGGTTTCGACCCGCGCAAGGCGCAGCGCAGTTTTCGTCTGGCTATGTCGGACTACGGCGCCCGTGTGGTGTTGCCGGGACTGATGCGAGTGCTGCGTGAGGAAGCGCCGGGAATTGATCTGGTGGTAATTCAGGGCAGCCGTGAGGCGATGCTGGGCCATTTGTTCGATGGCGAAGCCGATCTGGCGCTCGGCGTGTTTCCACAATTGCCTGCTGAGTTGCGCGTTGCAACGCTGTTCGAAGAACGCTTTACCTGCATTGCCGACCGCGGCGGGTTGCCTGCTCGCGGCGGTTTGAATCTGGCCGATTGGCTGGCCCGCCCTCATGTGTTGGTGGCGGTGCGCGCTGGCATCGACAATGAAATCGATCTGGCGCTTACCGCGATCGGGGCCCGTCGCCGAGTCGCACTGGCGTTGCCGCATTGGGCGGCGGCGCAGGAGGTGATTGCCGGCACTGATCTGGTGCTCACCGTTGCCCGGCGTAGCCTCGACAACGGCAAGCTCGACCCGCGCTTACGCCGCTTCGAACCGCCACTGGCGATCAAGGCATTTGGCTTTCAGCAGGCCTGGCATCAGCGGCGCGAGGGTGAAGCGGGGCACCGTTGGTTACGCGAACGGGTGGCGCAGGTGTGTGCTCGCTAGGAGGGCTTGTGCAAGCGTCTGCTGCCCGGCATTCTGACCGGCCCTTACATGGAGTTGTGTGGATGAAGCATTCACTGCTGGCGCTCACGCTGATGAGCGCCATTGTCCCCTTTGCCAATGCCCAGAGCGACTCGGCCGCCTACAGCCAATGCATGCAGAATGCTGCAACTACAGTGGCGAGCAAAGCGTGCATCGGTGCCGAGATCGAACAGCAAGATGCGCGCCTGAACGCTGCTTACAAAAGCGCCATGGCCGCCCTCGAGCCAGCGCAACAAGGGCAGTTGCGTGATGCCCAACGGGCGTGGATCAAGTACCGGGACGCCAATTGCGAACTGTATTATCGGCTCACTGGCGGCACCATCGATCAACTCAATGGTGCAGGGTGTGTGCTTGAAATGACCAAGGCCCGCGCCACCGAGTTGTCAGGGTTGAACGGGTATTAACGGTCAAGACCATCAGTGCCTGGCTGCGCGAGCCTTGAGGTACTCGCGCACTTCAACCTGGTTGCCGGAAAACTCGATACGCTCAGCCTTGCTGTCACGATGATAGGCGTACATCGGGTCGTAGTATTCGCTGAGCAGGCCGCTGATCCAGGCACGGTGCAGGTCGACCGTCGCAGTGCGTTGCTGCTCGTCCAGGGCCTGCTGCAGCAGAGCCGAGAAGCGTTGGTAGCGCTCACCGCCCAAGCGCTTGAGGATATTGCCCATGCTCTGCTTCAGGCGTTCGGCGAACAGTGTGAAACCCTGTTCGCCGCCATGCAGGGCAACGAATTCGGCGCACAGGTTGGTGACGTAGTCGCTGAGAATGCGTTCAACGCGATGCTCGAAACTGTCCTCCAGCCAGACCAGAGGGTAGTGCTGCATGCCCTGGTAAAGCTCCAGCGGTAACGAGCAACTGCCGACGATTCGGCCTTCATCTTCAAGCACAAACTGCTCAATGCCGCGTGCGCGTTTTTTCAGCACATCGATGGCCAGGTTGTTTTCGAAGTTGATCTGTACAGGCTGCCCGGTCGCGCGTTTACCGAAGCTGGAGCCGCGGTGGTTGGCATGGCCTTCGAGGTCCACGGCGTTGTCCAGCACCTGCAGCACTTCGGTTTTACCGGTGCCGGTCAGGCCACCAATCAGCACGAAATCACATTCGGCTACCGCAGACTGTGTGGTTTGCAGCAGGAAATTACGCAGGGCCTTGTAGCCGCCAATCACCTTGGGGTACTGGATGCCGGCTTCGCTCTGCAGCCACTGTTGGCTGATCTGTGAGCGCAGGCCACCGCGAAAGCAGTACAGGTAGCCTTCAGGGTTGGCGCGGGCGAACGCCGCCCAAGCGGCGATGCGCTGATCCTTGGTCTGGCCGCTGACCAGTTGGTGGCCGAGGGCGATAGCCGCCTGTTGCCCTTGCTGTTTGTAGCAGGTGCCCACCTTCTGCCGCTCAACATCATTCATTAATGGCAGGTTGATCACATTGGGGAACGCGCCCTTGGCAAATTCGACCGGGGCGCGCATGTCCATCATCGGTACATCATTCAAGAACAGCTGGCGGTAGTCGGTGGTGTTCTCACGCATTACAGCACCTCAACCGCATAACGCTGTCGCTCAACCAACTCGCCGATCGGCGCGAGGTTCAGGCCCAGTTCAGCCGCAACAGCGAGGAACTCCTCTTCACCTTCCGGTGCTACTGCAACCAGCAAGCCGCCACTGGTTTGCGGGTCGCACAGCAGGTGTTTTTGCTCGTCGCTCAGCGGGGCGATCTTGTCGCCGTAGCAGTCGAAATTGCGCAGCGTACCGCCAGGTACACAGCCTTCTGCCAGGTAATACTCGACGCCTGGCAGGCGCGGTACGGCGCTGTAGTTAAGGCGCGCACTCAAGCCGCTGCCGTCGGCCAGCTCGACCAGGTGACCAAGCAAACCGAAGCCGGTCACATCGGTCATCGCCTTGACCCCGGCCAGTTTGCCAAAGCGGCTGCCTGGGGTGTTGAGGGTGCACATCCAGTCACGGGCCAGGCCTTTGTCCTGGTCACGCAGCTTGGATTTTTTCTCCGCAGTGGTGAGGATGCCAATGCCCAACGGTTTGCTCAGGTACAGACGGCAGCCTTGGGTGGCGGTGTCATTGCGCTTCATGTGGCGCTTTTGCACTACACCGGTGACGGCCAGGCCGAAGATGGGTTCAGGGGCATCAATGGAGTGACCGCCGGCCAACGGAATACCGGCTTCAGCGCATACCGCACGACCGCCGCGAATCACTTCACGGGCCACTTCCGGGGCCAGCACATTGATCGGCCAGCCGAGAATGGCGATGGCCATCAGCGGGTCGCCCCCCATGGCGTAGATATCGCTGATGGCATTGGTGGCGGCGATACGGCCGAAGTCGTAGGGGTCATCGACAATCGGCATGAAAAAGTCGGTGGTCGAGACTACACCGCGCTCATCATCGAGGGCGTACACCGCAGCGTCATCGCGTGAGGCGTTGCCGACCCACAGCTTCGGGTCCAACGCCTGAGTACCGCTTTCGGCGAGAATCACCTCGAGCATCTTCGGAGAGATCTTGCAGCCACAACCGGCGCCGTGGCTGTACTGGGTCAGACGAATCGGCTCGCTCATACGCACCTCGAAATATCGTGAGGCCCGATTGTAGCAAAGCTGGTCTTTGCGCCGATGCCTCTTATAATTCGGAAGCCAGCCCGAAGAAGGCTGTTTCCCCGCTATTGAACCGGAGAATCCCTGATGCTCAAACGTCCTCTGGCGCTGTTTGCCGGTCTCATGCTGTCGTGCTCATCCTTCCTGGCCCAGGCGGCCGATACCCTCAAGGTCAGTGCCATCCCTGACGAAGCGCCGACTGAATTGCTGCGCAAGTTCAAGCCGTTGGGCCAGTACCTGGAGCAGAAACTGGGTATGAAGGTTGAGTTCGTGCCGGTAGCCGACTACCCGGCAGTGGTCGAGGCGCTGGCCACCGACCGCCTGGACATGGCCTGGCTGGGCGGGTTCACCTTCGTTCAAGTGCATTTGAAGAGCCCGACCGCGACGCCGTTGGTGCAGCGTGAGCAAGATGCCAAGTTCACCAGCAAATTCATCACCGCCAACCCCAAGATCAAAAGCCTGGCTGATCTGAAGGGCAAGAGCTTCGCGTTCGGTTCGGTTTCGTCCACCTCCGGTAGCCTGATGCCGCGCTATTTCATGCTCAAGGACAACAACATCAAGCCGGAAACCTACTTCAGCCGTGTTGCCTATTCCGGCGCTCATGACGCCACGGCGGCGTGGGTGCAGGCCGGTAAAGTCGACGCCGGCGTGCTCAACGCCAGTGTTTGGCAAAAGCTGGTGGACTCGGGCAAGGTCGACACCAACAAGGTCACGGTGTTCGCCACCACCCCGCAATACTACGACTACAACTGGACGGTGCGCGGCAGCCTTGACCCGGCCTTGAAAGAGAAGATCAAACAAGCGTTCCTTGACCTTGACCCCGCCAAGCCAGCCGACAAAGAGATTCTCGATCTGCAGGCGGCGAGCCGCTTTATCGAAACCAGCCCGGACAATTACAAGGGCATCGAGGAGGCTGCTCGCGCCGCTGAGTTGCTCAAGTGACGATCACACTCAACGGCACGAGTCTGCGCTTGGGTCAGGTTCAGGCATTACAAGCGATAGACTTGCGCGTTGAGGCCGGCGAACGGGTGGCGATCATTGGGCCTTCGGGCGCCGGCAAGTCCAGCTTGCTGAATCTGATCGCCAGCGCAGTGGCGCCCAGCGACGGCAGTATCGAGCTGCTCGGAGAGGCGCCCTGGCGGCTCTCCGCGCAGGCTCGTCAGCGTCTGCGCGCACGGATCGGCCTGATTCACCAGGCACCGCCGCTACCTCCCCGCCAGCGGGTGGTAACCGCAGTGCTGGCCGGGCGCCTGGGGCAGTGGGGCACTTTGCGCGGGCTGCTCAATCTGTTGCATCCCAGCGATATTCCAGGTGTACGAACGGTGCTGTCCGGGCTGGGCATGGCTGACAAGCTTTTTGCCCAGTGCGGGCAGTTGTCGGGCGGGCAATTGCAGCGGGTTGGTATTGCCCGGGCGTTGTACCAGCAACCGGACATCCTGCTGGCCGACGAACCGGTTTCAGCGATGGACCCGGTGCTGGCTGAGCATAGCCTGACTACCTTGAATCAGTATGCCCGTGATCGCGGTATTACCCTGGTTGCCAGCTTGCATGCGGTAGAGCTGGCGTTGGCGCACTTCCCGCGCGTTATCGGCATTCGTGATGGGCAGGTCGCGTTCGATCGACACGCCGTAGACGTCACCCGCGAGATGCTCGATGCCCTGTATGCCAACGAGCAACTCGGTTCGCCCCAGCAGCCGGTGGCAACGACACACCTGCAGATTCCACGATGCTGACGGCTGACAGCCGCGACCCGGCTGCATTTCCCAGGTTATTGCTGACCCTGCTGGCGATCGCGTTGCTCTGGCCCGGCATTGAGCTGAGTGAGCTTAATCCGGGTGTTCTGTTGCAGGCTGAGAATCGGCGTGAGATGGGTAATTTTCTCAGCGCGTTCTGGCCGCCAGCGCATGAGCCGGAGTTTCTCGCCCTATTGTGGACGGCGACGTTACAGACGTTGGCGGTAGCTACTGCCGGTATGGCCTTGGCCCTGGTGCTGGCGATCCCGGCCAGCCTGCTGGCGAGCAGGGCGCTGTCGATGGGGGCGGCGTCACGCGCAGGCCGGTTGGGGTTCTGGTCGCGTACGGTGCGCTTGCCGGTGCGTGGGCTGTTGATTTTTTTGCGCAGCGTGCCAGAAGTCGTCTGGGCACTGCTGTTCGTTCGAGCTGTGGGCTTGGGTCCGACCGCTGGGGTATTGGCCATCGCTATTACCTACAGCGGCATGCTGGGTAAGGTCTATGCGGAGATCTACGAGTCGGTGAATCAGCGCCCGGCGCATGCGCTGCTTCAGGCAGGCAGCAGTCGTTTGAGTGCGTTCTTCTATGGCATCTTGCCCGATGCGGCGGCGGAGCTTGTGTCCTATACCGTGTACCGCTGGGAGTGTGCGATACGCGCCTCGGTGGTCATGGGCTTTGTCGGTGCCGGTGGTTTGGGCCAGCAAATCGATTTGTCGATGCGCATGTTCGCGGGCGCTGAAGTGGCGAGCATGCTCCTCGCTTTCCTGGTGCTGGTGTGGCTAGCGGACCAACTGAGCCGTTTGCTGCGGGCGAGGTTGTCATGAGGCGGTTGATCAACGTCTCGCTGATTCTGGCGCTGCTGGCGGCAGTGGTGGGCTCGTTTGCTTACTTGAATCTCGACTTGCAGGCGCTGTTCGGCAATGGCGGGCTGGGGCAGATGGGCAGCTATGCGGTGCGCTTTCTCAGCCCGGATGTAAGCCCTGAACATATGCGCGCCGTGGCCAAGGGCGCGCTGGAGACCTTGGCCATGTCTGGCCTGGGAACGCTGCTGGCGGTGATGCTTGGCCTGTTGCTGGCCTTGCCGGCGGCAGGGCGTTTCGGTGCGCTGCTGCAAGCCGTTGCACGCTTATTGCTCAATGCGCTGCGGGCGATACCGGAGTTGGTCTGGGCGGCGCTTACCGTGTTGGCTGCGGGGCTGGGGCCGAATGCCGGTACCCTGGCGCTGGCTTTGCACACCTCGGGTGTGCTCGGTCGCCTGTTTGCTGAAGCACTGGAAAATGCCCCGCCGGAACCTGCTGCAGCGATCCGCCTGCAGGGTGGCAGCCAAGTCGCTGCATTCTGCTTTGGCACGTTGCCCAACCTCTGGCCACAGCTTCTGGCCTACAGCTTGTACCGCTGGGAAAACAACATCCGTATGGCCAGTGTGCTGGGCTTCGTTGGTGCGGGCGGCTTGGGGCAGATGCTCTACACCACCCTGAGCCTGTTCCAGGAAGCCCAGGCCAGCACGGTGATTATCGCCATGCTGGTGCTGGTGCTGTTGGTGGATGCCTTGAGTGATGTGCTCAGGCAGCGTTTCGTGCGGGCTTAGCGAATACCCAAGAAGCGATCCAGCGACCAGCGTCCGCCGCCACGACCGATCACCACCAACAGCAAGCCCGCCCAGCTCAGGTGAGTGGGCCAGGCATCCGGGTAAACGAACACCTGAATCACCAGAGTCATCCCCAGCAGTGCCAAACCGGTAAAGCGAGTGAACAATCCAAGTACCAACAGCAATGGAAAAAGGTGCTCGGCATAAGTCGCCAGATGGGCTGCCAACCAGGGCGAGAGTAGCGGCAGCGCGTATTCGCTTCTGAACAGCTCAAAGGTGCTGGGGGTGATGCTCAGAAAACCCTCGACCTTGGTTCGGCCTGAAAGAAAGAAAATCGCGGCAATGCCAAGGCGTGCAACCAGTGATATCAACGAATCGCTGATCAAGCCTTGTAACTGCGCGGCGCAGCGTGACCAAAGAGTGCTACCGGCGTCAGGCTGTTTATGGGGAATGTCGCTGAGTGTATGCATGGCGTTCTCCAGTCACGACCGTCAGGCCGACAGGTGTTCAGGCAAATACTTCGGCCGCCAGAAGCTGGCCGAGCAGAGTGGTGAAATTCAGGGTTGAATCGAAGGCCAGCACCTGATTGGCAGCGGCCTCCAGTGGCAGCCCCGCAGCGCACGCGTCGAGAAAGATGCACTCGGCTTGGCCAAGCGGCTGCCACAGCACCTGGCCGGCCTGGCGGCGCAGTAGCATGCCCTCGCCGTGCCAGTCGAGCGGTTCGGGTAAGGCCAAGGCCTGGCGGTTGCTGTGCCAGATGCTGTAGATCGGTTGCTGGGCGAACCACTGCCAACGCACGTCAGTACGTGGGCGCAGTTGCTGCTGGCCAAGGTGTTCGGGGCTGATGCGGCTCATCGCTTCCACGTCCAGGGCGCTGTCTTGAGCAGCGATGTGTACTTCGATCCATAAACGGTCTGCACGGGCCACATCGGCCAGGTAAGGCAGGCTTTGAGCCGGTTCGAATTGTTCGAGAAAGGCGGCGAATTGTTCGCCATACAGAATAAGTCGGGCATCGGAAGGCGGAGCCTGCACGGCATGTATCGCTGCAGCGGCACGAAACCAGTCATTGCCGACCAGCCGTTCAACACTCGGAAAGTTAGCCTGCAAGGCATCGACGCAGCCTTTGAGCACGGTATTGCGATAGACCGTAAAGCCAGCCTGACGGGTTAATGGCAATAGCTCGGACGGATTCGAATGGCCATACAGGGCGGCGATGAAGTCGGACTGGAAAGCGCCAAGCGATACGTTGTTCATGGATGCTCACCTACACTGTCGAGCAAGGTTTGCGCGGTGTCGCGTTCACGCAGCAGTTCAGCAAAAGACGGGATCTGGTCATCACGCTCAATCAATGTCGGGCGCGGGCCAATTCGTTGCAGTACGTGTAGATACAGTGCCCAAACCTCTGCAGAGATGGGCGTGTCGTGGGAGTCGATCAGCAGCGAGCTGTTGGCGTCCTGGCTGTAACCGGCCAGGTGAATTTCGCTGATGAACGATGCTGGAAACGCATCCAGATAGGCCAGGGCGTCAAAGCCCATGTTGTGGGCGCTGACCTGAACGTTGTTGATGTCGAGTAACAGGCTGCAGCCGGTACGCCGGGCCAGTTCGGTGAGGAACTCGATTTCGCTGTAGTCATGCCCTTCAAGGTGCGCGTAGTGGCTCGGATTCTCTATGGCCAGGGGGCGGGCGAGGATGTCCTGGGCAAAGTGGATGTTCTCGACGATGCGTTGCAAAGCTTCATGGCTACGCGGGAAAGGCAGCAGGTCAGGATGGTACTGCCCTTGCCAGGTGGACCAGGCCAGGTGTTCGGAAAGCAGTGCCGGTTGCACGTGGTTGACCAACGCCCTGAGTCGATGCAGGTGGTCGATATCAGGCAACTGATCAGCCGCCAGCGACAGTGACACGCCATGCAATGAGAGCGGATGGCGCTCGGCAATGGCTTCCAGCCAGGTCAGTCGAGGGCCAGCGACCATGTAGTTCTCCGGGTGCACTTCGAACCATAAGCCAGGGGCCGTACAGTCTATGGCCGCTTCGTAGTGTTCGGCTTTGAGTCCCAGGCCTGCGCCCAGGGAGGAGAGTTTGTTCATGGTCGCGTCGCCCTCTGCAGGTGCGGTAGATCAGGCTTGTTTTGGGGTCAGCGAGCCCATGCCGTGAGGCGTCTTGATCGAGGTGCAGGTACCGGCCGGGACGTTTTTCCAGGCATTGCCCTGGTAGTCGGTTTTCGAAGTGCCGGCGCAGCTGGTGCCGGCGCCTGCCTTGCAGTCGTTCTTGCCGGCCATGGAGATGCCGTAGCATTTTTCCATCGCAGGAGCCGGGGCATCGGAGGCAGCAACGGCAGTACCGGCAATCGAGGCGAAGGCAAGGGCGGCGGCGGTAGCGGCGAAAGTTTTCATGATTTTTTCAGTCTCCAAGGGTGGGGTGGCCGGGCATCGTTGCTCGCGGCTCGTGAAGTAATTCGCCGGGGCTGGCGAAGCGGTTACAGTGATACAAGATTTTTTTTGGTCTTTTCGGGGGCGCGCTGAAAACGCTATGGTTTCTGGCAGCACTGTCTGGTGTTCAGACACTTTCTTCTGTTCCCTTGTAACCAGAGCCTTCGATGGAACGAACTACTCAGAGTGAACTGTTGCGCATGCGTGAAGCATCGCTACAAGGCTTGCTGGTGGCAGGGCTGGATGGCGATGCGCAGGCGTATCGGCAATTTCTGCATCAGTTGAGCGGGCATCTGCGTGGGTATCTGCGCAAGCGTCTGTATACCCGCCCGGATGATGTCGAAGACCTGCTGCAGGAAGTGTTGCTGGCGGTGCACAACGCCCGCCACAGCTACCAGCGCGAACAACCATTGACCGCTTGGGTTCAGGCCATCGCGCGCTATAAACTGGCCGATAACCTGCGTGGCTATGGCCGCCGGGATGCACTGAATGATGTACTCGACGACAGTGAAGACTTCTTTGCCCAGGAGCAGCAGGAGCCTGAGCAGGCCAGGCGAGACCTGAGCAAATTGCTGCAACGTTTGCCAGACAAGCAACGGCTGCCGATTGTTCATGTCAAGCTGGAGGGCATGTCGGTCGAGGAAACTGCCAAGTTGATCGGGCTCTCCGGCTCGGCAGTCAAAATCGGCATACACAGGGGGCTCAAGGCGCTGGCCGCGATGATACGAGGAGCATGATGAAAACTGACGAGCTGATTGCTTTGCTTGCCACGGGCAACGAACCGGTGGATCAGCGTATGTTTGCTCGCCGTTTGAGCCTTGCGATTCTGGTCGCCCTGATTGGCGCCGTGCTGCTGACCGTGCTGTTGTTCGGCGTACGTGACGATATTGCCGTGGTCGCGCAAACGCCACTGTTCTGGGCCAAGCTGGCCTTGCCGGCCACACTGATGCTCGGGGCGCTGCTGGTCTTCAACCGCCTGGTGCGTCCTGGCCTTGCGGTAGGGCCGCGTTGGGCGGGTATCGGCGTTCCGCTGCTCGGTGTCTGGGCGGCAACGCTGGTGGTATTGAGCGGCGTTCCTGAAGAACAGCAGCTGGCACAGATCTTTGGCCGTACCTGGCGCACGTGCCCCTTCAACATCGCGTTGTTGTCGATCCCCGGCTTCATTGCCCTGTTCCGCGCCTTGCAAGACTTGGCCCCCACCCAATTGCGCCTGGCCGGTGGGGTCGCAGGACTACTGGCCAGCGCGTCGGCAACCCTGGCTTACTGCCTGCACTGCCCTGAGATGGAGGTGCCGTTCTGGGGCGTCTGGTACGTGTTGGGGATGGCGATTCCAACTGTGATCGATGCCTTGCTCGGGCCTCGGTTGTTGCGCTGGTAAGTACTTGCGCGCTAAAGCGTCTGCTTCATCTGCACCAAGGCCACTCGCGTGTTGCCGGGGCCCTGACGCTCCTCGATGGCGAAGGGGGTAAAGCCCAACTGCGGATACAGCAACAGCCCGGCTGTATTGTTGTTGAAGCACGACACCCAGACTTCACGCGCGTCGAACTGGCTGCGAGCCAGGTCAATCATGCTTTGCACCAGATAGCGCGCTACACCATGACCGCGGGCAGCGGGCGCCACGACCACGTTGCCGAGGGCACACACACCACCGTGTTCGGCCTTGTAGAAATTGGCAAAGGCCAGCACCGCGCCGTCTCCCTCGACCACAGTCGAGCCGGCTCGCTGGGCAATGGCCTCGCTCAGTTGTGCAGGCGTTAGCGGGTATTGGGCCTTGGGGAACATGTAGAACAATTCGTCCGGGCCTTGGGGAAAGCAGCAGATCACGGCAATGTCCTGGGCCTGGACGGGGCGATGGGTCAGTTGCATAAGGTGGTTCGCTCAAGGACGAGGGGTAGGGGAATCCTACACTGCCTGGCGGATTGCGCAGGTACAATTGCCGCCTGTAAACCGCTATCCGGAAATTGCCATGAGCCTCTCTGTCCCTCTCGCGCCTGAACGCCGCCTTGCTGCGCCGCTGTTTGCCCTGGCGCTGTTACTCATCGGTGCCCTGTTCCTGCAGGCCCGAGTCGGCACCAATCAGGTGTTGCTGTTGATCGTCGGTGCAGCCTTGGGCCTGACCCTGTACCACGCCGCCTTTGGCTTCACGTCAGCCTGGCGTGTGTTCATCAACGAGCGTCGCGGCGCAGGCCTGCGGGCACAAATGGTGATGCTCACCCTCGCGGTGTTGCTGTTCTTCCCGGCGCTGGATGCTGGCACCTTGTTCGGCCAGCCGGTCAAAGGTCTGGTTGCGCCGGCCGGGGTCTCGGTGGTGTTCGGTGCGTTCATCTTCGGTATCGGCATGCAGATGGGCGGCGGTTGTGCCTCCGGTACCTTGTTCACGGTCGGTGGCGGTAACGCCCGGATGCTGGTGACGTTGCTGTTCTTCATCATTGGTTCGGTGACGGCCACCCATCACGTTGATTGGTGGTTCGCGCTGCCGTCGTTCCCGGCCACTTCGATTGTTCAGGCCTTTGGCCTGCTGCCTGCGTTGCTTCTGAGCCTGCTGGTGTTCGCGGTGATTGCCGGGGTAACGGTGCTGCTGGAAAAGCGCCGTCATGGTCAGCTCGAACCTGCAGTGCGCAGCGAGCATCAGGGGCTGCGGCGTTTTCTGCGTGGGCCTTGGCCGCTGTTGTGGGGCGCGGTGGCGCTGGCATTGCTCAACTACCTGACCCTGGCCTTGGCCGGTCGCCCCTGGGGCATCACCTCTGCGTTTGCCTTGTGGGGCGCGAAAACCCTTGGTGGATTGGGTGTAGACGTTGGTAGCTGGGCGTTCTGGCAGGTGCCGGCCAATGCCAAGGCGTTGGCCTCACCGCTGTGGGAGGATGTCACCACGGTGATGGATATTGGCATTGTGCTCGGAGCGCTGCTGGCGGCAGGTCTGGCGGGTCGCTTCGCGCCGAACCTGAACATCCCTGTGCGCTCGCTGGTGGCGGCGGTGATTGGCGGACTGTTGCTTGGTTACGGTTCGCGCCTGGCCTATGGCTGCAACATCGGCGCGTACTTCAGCGGCATTGCCTCGGGCAGTGTGCATGGCTGGTTGTGGTTGCTTGCTGCCTATGCTGGCAACGTGATTGGTGTGCGGATTCGGCCGTTTTTCTTTGAAGGTGAACGGCGTCCGGCAACCTTGAGTGGTTGCTGATCTGCGGTGGGAGCAATTACCTGTGGGGGCGGGCTTGCCCCGCGATGCGATGTAACAGACAGATCGCTATCGCGGGGCAAGCCCGCTCCTACAGTCAGCTCGCCATCTGAATGCAGGCCAGGGCCTGCTCAACACGACTGCGCGCGGTCTCCATTTCATGCACGGCTGCACGCACCAGCGCTTGCCCGTGCATGTCAGGTTGCAGCAACACGGCTTGCTGAGTGACGGCCAGTGCACAAGTCAGATGCTCGGAGGCGTACACCAGGGCGTCTTCGATGCAATGTGGAATGTCGGTGGGAAGAAGCGGGGGATCGGGGACGATTTTCAGCACGATTGGCTCCCAAGTCTGTGGAGCTGCCACTTACCGCTGTCAAACGAATGGGTGGCAGCTGTACGCAGGTTGACAGACCAGGGACTTAGGAACCTGGCGCACACGAGTGTGCCCCGCATACAGTTGCCATAAAGACAGTTGTAGCGCCTAAGTAAGGGGCGGTCTGTCAAAACCGGTCGTTGAATTGGCAACGACCGACCAAGACTAGGCAGCCACCGAGGCAGGCGCAACAGCTGAAGTGCCCGGGGATTATGCTTGGGAATTGGACTACACGAAATAGAGATTTATCTGTCCCTTTCATCCACCAAACACCCCTGCAACCACGTACTAAAGCTCCGCGTCAGTGGGCTTTTCTCGCTGTCCCGATGAGTCAGACAACTCCAGTCAGGACCACGCACCGTTTGCCCACACAGTGGCTGCAATAGCCCTTGAGTGCGGGCCTGGCCCGCCAGTAACTGGCTGACCAGGGCGATGCCATGGCCCGCGCAGGCGGCATCGAGCAACAGGCCAGGGTCGGAGAAGTTCAGGCCATTGCTGCGTTGCCCGACATCTTCGCCGCCTTCAACCACCCAGTGGCTCCAGTCCATTTCCCGTTCGCCGTGCAAGGTGGTGCGCTGTTCGGCGGGGGTGTTAAGCAAATCCGGATGACACGCCGGATACAGGCGATCACGGAACAGCGTCAGGTGGCTGCATTCGGCCTGGGCGCTGAGGTCGTCACGCAGGCTCAGGTCGATGGTTTGAGTGGCCATGTCTGGCGGGTCGAAGCTGGTGAACAACCACAAATCAACTTCCGGATGCTGGCGATGAAAGTCGCCCAACCGTGGCAGCAGCCAATGCCGGGCAAATGCCGGTGTGGTGTTGACCACCAGTTGGTTGGGTTTGCGGTATTGCTCCAGACGGCGGATGCCAACTGACAGTTGCTGCAGCATGGCCTGGGTGGTGCTTTGCAGGTCGTACCCGGCGTCGGTCAGGCTGACGCTGCGGCCGCTGCGAAAGAACAGCGGTTGTTCCAGAAAGGTTTCCAGGCTGCGGATCTGTTGGCTGATTGCCGATTGGGTCAGGTGCAGCTCTTCGGCGGCTTTGTGGAAGCTGCCCAGGCGCGCGGCAGCTTCAAAGCCGCGCAGGGCGTTCAAGGGAGGCCAGTGCTTTAGCATTGATAAGCTCTACTGATCAGTTGTCGGCTAAATCTATCGTTTGTTGTCACGATTATGAAGCCATAGCATTGAGTTTCTTACCGCAAGCGCGGTTTTCAGTAATTAAAATCACTTAACTGAAAGGTGAGAAGCATGCAGTGCAATGGCGATCTGAACAGTGGTTGGTTCATGCCCGCAGAGTGGGTTAACCATGCAGCGACCTGGATGGTCTGGCCACACAATAAACCGCTGTGGGAGTCTGGCTGGGGGGTAACCCTTGAACAGGTTCAGGTGGACTTTGCCCGTGTTGCCAATGCCATTGCTCGCTTCGAACCGGTGAAGATGGTCGTCGATCCTTCGGGGCGCGCCAGTGCCATGCGTTGTGTGGCGCGAACGTCGAACTGATCGAGCTGACGGTCAATGACAGCTGGTGCCGCGACTCCGGCCCAAGCTTTATCTGCCATCCACAACAGGGGCTGGCGGGTGTCAGCTGGCGCTTCAACGCCTGGGGCGGCAAGTCGGCGCATGACCTGGATGAAGGCCTGGCGCGGCGCATCCTCAATCAGCTGGGCCTGAGCTGCTTTGGCACGGCGTTGAGCAATGAAGGTGGCGCCATCCACGTGGACGGCGAAGGCACTCTGATCACCACCGAATCGGTGCTGCTCAATCCCAATCGCAACCCCGGCATGAGCAAGGCGGAAATCGAAGAAATCTTCACGCGTTTCCTCGGCGTGAAAAAGACCATCTGGCTGCCGGGCGACCCGGACTTTGTCACTGGTGACGTAACCGACGGCCATGTTGATGGCGTCTGTGCATTCGCTCGCCCTGGCGTGTTGCTGGTGGATGCG
This sequence comes from Pseudomonas sp. NUPR-002, assembly GCF_056322725.1. Taxonomy (NCBI): domain Bacteria; kingdom Pseudomonadati; phylum Pseudomonadota; class Gammaproteobacteria; order Pseudomonadales; family Pseudomonadaceae; genus Pseudomonas; species Pseudomonas sp. NUPR-002. The sequence continues at coordinate 5,205,823 of NZ_CM150476.1, read as the reverse complement.
ACGCACGACCAGGGATCGGTGTACGCCCAGGTTGCCCGTGAAAACCGTCGGGCCCTGGAGTTGGCCACTGATGCACAGGGCCGACGCTTTGAAATTATGGAGCTGTACGAAGCCAGCGAAGCGGTCGACGTTGATGCCAAAGTGTTCTGCGCTTCGTACACCAACTTCTACATCGCCAATGGCGCGATCATCATGCCGGCCTACGGCATTGAAGCTGATCAGGAAGCAGCTCAAGTGCTGGCCAAGGCGTTCCCGGGGCGCGAAGTGGTGCCGGTACAGATCAATCATCTGGCGCATGGCGGCGGCGGGGTGCATTGCATCACCCAGCAGCAGCCAGCCTGGCCGGTGAAGGGGTAAAGCGATGAGCCTGCTGACTGTTGCTACCACGCAAATGCCTTGCAGCTGGAATTTGCAGCACAACCTCGACCGCGCCGAGCAACTGGTGCGCGAAGCCGCCGCCCAAGGCGCCGAGGTCATTCTGCTGCAAGAGCTGTTTGCTACGCCTTACTTTTGCATTGAACAGCACCACAAGCACTTGGAACTGGCTGAAGAGTATCAACACAGCCACGTGCTCAAACGCTTTGCGAACCTGGCCAAGGAACTGGGTGTGGTACTGCCGTTGAGCTGGTTCGAAAAAGCCGGCAATGCCTACTTCAACTCGCTGAGTGTGGCCGATGCCGATGGCCGCTTGCTGGGGGTGTATCGCAAGACGCACATCCCCAACGCTATCGGTTATCAGGAGAAGGAGTACTTCAGCCCCGGCGATACCGGTTTCCGGGTCTGGGACACGGCCTTCGGGCGTCTGGGTATCGGTATCTGCTGGGACCAATGGTTCCCCGAGACCGCTCGTTGCCTGGCGTTGATGGGCGCCGAAGTGCTGCTGTTCCCGACCGCCATTGGCTCGGAACCAGGCGCTGCCGAGCTGGATTCGCGTGATCACTGGCAAATGGCAATGCGCGGTCATGCTGCAGCCAATATTTTGCCAGTGGTGGCGGCCAACCGCGTGGGGCTGGAAGCGGCCACCACCGACCCTGAATTGCAAATGACCTTCTACGGCTCGTCGTTCATCTGCAATCACAAGGGCAAGATGCTGGCCGAAGCCGACCGCAGCACCCCGGGCGTTCTGGTGCAGCGCTTGGACTTGGCCACGATGCGTGAAGAGCGCCTGACCTGGGGCGTTTACCGCGATCGCCGCCCGGAAATGTACGCCCCGCTGCTGGGGCTCGATGGCCGTCAAGTCAATGCATGCTGGAAGACCCAAGGGGTGTGAGATGAACATCAGCCACAAGCATTTGCTGCTCTCCCTCGGCCTGGCGTTGGGGGCCTCGATGACCTCGGCTCAGGCTGAAGAAAAGACCCTGCGCCTGTACAACTGGGCAGACTATTTTGCCGAAGACACCCTGTCGCGCTTCACCGCCGAAACCGGAATCAAGGTGATCTACGACGTCATGGATGGCAGCGAAGTGCTGGAGGCCAAGCTGATGACGGGTGGCAGCGGTTACGACCTGATCTTCCCGGGCGATACCGTGGCCGAGCGCTTGATGCGTGCCGGTAGCCTGCAGGCGCTGGACCCTTCGAAGCTCGAGGCGCTGAACGATGTCGAGCCAGGTTTGCAAAAGCTGCGCAGTCATTACCCGCACGCGATCAAGGCCACGGTGCCCTACACCTGGGGCACCATCGGCTTGACCTACAACGACGAGCAGATCCGCCAACGTATGGCTGATGCGCCGGTCAACAGCCTTGACCTGCTGTTCAAGCCGGAACTGGCGGCAAAGTTTGCCGACTGCGGGATCTCGATGATCGATTCGCCGGACGAGGTTTTGGCGGTGGTGCTCAACTATCTGGGGCGTGAGCCGCGCAGCGCGAAGAAAGAGGACCTGGCCGCGGCCAGTGAACTGCTGATGAAAGTCCGCCCGTACATTCGCAAGTTCCAGTCGCAGCCGGTCACCGACCTGGTCAACGGCAACCTGTGCCTGTCGCTGGGCTACAGCGGCGACATGACCCAGGCTCAGCGCACGGCGGATTCCGCCAATAAGAAAGTCAGCTTCCAATACCGCATCCCCAAAGAAGGCACCACGGTATGGATGGACAACATGGCGATTCCGGTCGATGCCAAACATCCGGAGTACGCCTATACCTTTATCAACTTCGTGATGCGCCCGCAGAACATGGCGGCCATCAGCAACTTCACCGGTTACCCTACCTCCAATGCCAAGGCGCGGCCTGATGTAGAAGAGCAGATGCGCAACAACCCGGACATCTATCCGGACGAGGCCGCCTTTGATCGACTGGTGACCGGCAAAGATATTCCACAGTCCGACATGCGTGCGCGGATGCGGGTGTGGACCAAGTTCAAAACAGCACCGGGACATTGACGGTTGCGGTCATTCAAGCGTTAGAGAGACATCCAGATGCCAACGCGTCGTGAGTTTATAAAACAGGTTTCAGCGACTGCAGGCTTAGGTTTGGTCGCCTCCATGGGCCTGGGCTTTAGCGCCCCTCGGGCGCTGGCTGCTGGCGGTAAACAGTGGTTCATGCCCGATGAGGGCGACAGGCAACAGTGCGCCTTTGTTTCATTTGGTGCGCAGGGGGCGATCTGGGAGGACTTCACGGCGGATGTACAAGAAGCCATTGGTTTGATCGCCAGCACTATCGCACGTTATCAACCGGTTACTGTGTTGTGTCGGGCCAGCGAGCGGGAGTTGGCTGAAGAACTGTGCGGCAGTAAAAACACTACCTTTGTCACCACTCAACTGGATGACATCTGGATGCGTGATATCGGCGCCAACTTCGTCATCACCGAAGCCGGTGACCTGGGGGCGGTCGACTTCAACTTCAACGGCTGGGGAGATAAGCAACAGCATGCCAATGATGCGCGGGTGGCGAGGTTAGTGGCCAATAATGCCCAGGCCACCTATTTGCGCAGTGAGCTGGTGGGAGAGGGTGGCGGCATCGAAGTTGATGGTCACGGCACAGCGATCATGACCGAAAGTTGCTGGATAAATGCCAACCGCAATCCGGGCTGGAGCAAGGCTGAAGTTGAGGAAGAACTAAAGGCGTGTTTGGGGCTGCGCAAAATCATCTGGCTGCCGGGTATCAAGAACAAGGACATCACCGATGCCCACGTTGATTTCTACGCACGCTTTGTTAAGCCGGGTGTAATCATCGCCAACCTGGACACTGATCCTGAGTCGTATGATCACAAAGTGACCAAGGCGCACCTGGAAATTCTTAACAACGCGACCGACGCGGATGGCCGAAAGCTCAAAGTGCATACCGTATCGCCACCGCTTAAGCCGCGTAATAGTCGCTTCAGCAAGAACAACCCGGATTTTGCTGCGGGTTACATCAACTACTTCGTCATCAATGGTGCGGTGATTGCTCCACAGTTTGGTGACAAGGCCGCTGATACCAAGGCTTTCGACTTGTTGAGCGAGCTCTATCCCGAGCATGAAGTAGTGCAGCTCAATATCGATGCGATTGCTGCAGGCGGCGGAGGCATTCACTGCGTTACCCATCAATTGCCAATGATTTGACTTGTCGAACTGGCCATTGACTGGCGAGGGGGTAACTCGACTGGAGAGTTTCGGGGGCTTTGCGTATAATCGCGCTTCCGCCAGAAGGCGGTGCTTCATAATTTAAAGGACTTAGTATGAAAAAGCTGTTGAAAGCATCGGTTGCTATTGCTGTAGTTTCGGGCGTAGCACTTCTTTCGGGTTGCACCGGTCAAGTCTACAACCAGCCAAAAAACTGCTCGTACGACTACCTGTTCCACCCTTCGGTTTCCATCTCTAAAGTTATTGGCGGCTGCGGTCCGATCGATAAGCTGCCACAACAGCAGTAATTTTAGAGTTGCGCTGACTAGTTCGTTTGCGGATTAGTCGAGAGCCCCCTGCTACTGATGTAGCAGGGGGTTTTTTATGGTTCTTCACGGATTTTCGGGGCAGGATTGGCTTTGGCTTTGGCTTTGGCTTTGAGCTTTTCCAATTGCTTCGGTGGCATCACTGGCCCCTTCCGCCCTTACGGCGGCCTACTTTGCTCTTGGGCAAAGTAGGCAAAGCCGCTGGCTCCTGCATCCGGCCCTACGCTGCGCTTCTGGTTCCTTCCCTCCGGCATTGCTCCCGCGAGGACCGCGCTAACGGGCCATCCATGGCCCGAAGCGCTTGACGGGCTCCTGCCCGTCACCTCACTCCGCAATACCTCCACTCAGCCTCTTGAAGTCGCAGACCGCGGCGCCTGAACTAGCGCGGATGCAAAAGCCAGAAGCTAAAAGCGTGGAGCTATCGAAGGGAAGGCTGGTCGCGGTGGGAGCGGGCTTGCCCCGCGATTTGCTGTATCGCGCCAGATCGCGGGGCAAGCCCGCTCCCACCGGCAGGGCCGGATGCAGGAGCCAGCGGTTTTGCCTCCTTTTTCCAAGAAAAAAGGAGGCCGCCGTAAAGGCGGAAGGGGCCACCCCAGCCGCCCCATCAAATGGATAAGCCCACAGCCCTCGAAGCCAGAGCCAACCCTTCCCTGACAATCCGTGAAGAACCTTATTCACTGCCGGTCGCACACGCTCTGGCAGACAAGGTTGGAAACGTAATGCACGGCTTGCTTCGGTGATCAGCTTGTTAAGGTGGGCGCCAGCTCGGCAGCAAAGGCCGCTTGTGGCTGCCGCAGTACGACTGAAAACCATGGAGCAACACGATGAAAGTATTCTTGTTTGGCGCACTCCTCAGCGCCGCGGCTGTAGCCCAGGCGCAGACGGTGGAGATGGCTTTGGTGGGCACGGACGGTACTGCCAAACCGATCGGCATGATTACCTTGAAGCAGGTGTCCTACGGGACGCTGCTGACCCCTGACCTTCGCGACCTGCCACCAGGTGTGCATGGCTTTCATTTGCATGAGAAGCCGTCTTGCGACGCCACGATGGTCGATGGCAAACCGCTGCCGGCTGGTGCTGCGGGCGGGCATTGGGACCCGGGGGCCACCAACAGCCACAAGGGGCCTTACGACGATGCCGGGCATAAAGGCGACCTGCCCGCGCTGTATGTCAGTGCGCAGGGCACCGCGACGTATCCCGTACTGGCGCCGCGCCTGAAGGTTGCGGAGTTCGCCGGGCACGCGCTGATGGTGCATGCCGGTGGCGATAACCACAGCGACCACCCGATGGCGCTGGGCGGCGGCGGGGCGCGTGTGGCGTGTGGTGTGGTGCGATAACGGGGCAGGGTTTCGGACAAATCGCAGGCATAAAAAAAGCCGACTTTTCAGTCGGCTTTTTTAGCGTTTGGTGCCCCGAGGGAGACTCGAACTCCCACTCCTTTCGAAAACGGATTTTGAATCCGCCGCGTCTACCAATTCCGCCATCAGGGCTTGTGGCGGCGAAGTATAGAGAGGTGCCTACCGTTGGTCAATCACGTTTCATGGTGAATTTTTGTCTTTTCGGCTAAACTTTGCGGCCCTGTCAAACCGAACACCATCATGCGCGTCGCTGATTTTGCCTTTGAGCTCCCTGATTCTCTGATTGCTCGCCATCCGCTGGCGCAGCGCCACAGCAGCCGTCTGTTGACCCTCGACGGGCCAAGCGGGGCGCTGGCTCATCGCCAGTTCACCGATTTGCTCGAGCACCTGCGTCCGGGCGATCTGATGGTGTTCAACAATACCCGGGTGATTCCGGCGCGGCTGTTTGGCCAGAAGGCCAGCGGCGGCAAGCTGGAAATTCTGGTCGAGCGGGTACTGGACAGTCATCGCGTGCTGGCGCATGTGCGTTCCAGCAAGTCGCCCAAGCCCGGTACGCAGATTCTTGTCGACGGTGGTGGCGAGGCCGAGATGGTGGCCCGTCACGATGCGTTGTTCGAGCTGCGCTTTAACGAAGAAGTGCTGCCGCTGCTCGACCGTGTCGGGCACATGCCGCTGCCGCCTTATATCGACCGCCCCGATGAGGGCGCCGACCGCGAGCGTTACCAAACCGTGTATGCCGAGCGCGCCGGTGCGGTCGCCGCGCCTACCGCCGGGCTGCACTTCGATGAAGAGCTGTTGGCCAAAATCGCCGCCAAGGGCGTGGAAACCGCCTTTGTTACCTTGCACGTTGGCGCGGGTACGTTCCAGCCGGTGCGGGTCGAGCGCATCGAAGATCACCACATGCATAAAGAGTGGCTGGAAGTCGGCCAGGATGTGGTGGATGCCGTGGCAGCCTGCCGTGCCCGTGGCGGGCGGGTGATTGCGGTCGGTACCACCAGCGTGCGTTCGCTGGAAAGCGCAGCCCGCGATGGTGTGCTCAAGGCGTTCAGCGGTGATACCGACATCTTTATCTTCCCAGGCCGGCCGTTCCATGTGGTCGATGCGCTGGTCACCAACTTCCATTTGCCTGAATCCACGCTGTTGATGCTGGTTTCAGCCTTCGCCGGTTACCCCGAGACCATGGCTGCCTATGCGGCGGCGGTCGAGCACGGGTACCGCTTCTTCAGTTACGGTGATGCCATGTTCATCACCCGCAATCCGGCGCCGCGCGGCCCCGAGGATCAAGCATGAGTCGCACCTGTCGTATGTCCTTCGAATTGCTGGCCACCGACGGCAAGGCCCGTCGCGGCCGCCTGACGTTCCCCCGTGGCGTGGTCGAAACCCCGGCGTTCATGCCGGTGGGTACCTATGGCACGGTCAAGGGCATGCTGCCTCGGGATATCGAGGCTATCGGCGCGCACATGATCCTCGGTAACACCTTCCACCTGTGGCTGCGCCCGGGTACCGAGGTGATCAAGGCCCACGGCGACCTGCACGATTTCATGAAGTGGCAAGGCCCGATCCTCACCGACTCCGGCGGTTTCCAGGTGTTCAGCCTGGGCGCCATGCGCAAGATCAAGGAAGAAGGTGTGACCTTCGCCTCGCCGGTGGATGGCTCGAAAGTGTTCATGGGCCCGGAAGAGTCGATGCAGGTACAGCGTGACCTGGGCTCCGACGTGGTGATGATCTTCGACGAATGCACCCCGTACCCGGCCGATGAAGATGTCGCGCGCATCTCCATGGAGCTGTCGCTGCGCTGGGCTCAGCGTTCGAAGAACGCCCACGGTGACAACACGGCGGCGTTGTTCGGGATTGTTCAGGGCGGCATGCACCAGAACCTGCGCATGCGCTCGCTTGAGGGGCTGGACAAGATTGGCTTCGATGGCCTGGCCATTGGCGGCTTGTCGGTGGGTGAACCCAAGCACGAAATGATCAAAGTGCTGGATTACCTGCCGGCCCAAATGCCTGCTGACAAACCTCGTTACCTTATGGGGGTAGGCAAGCCGGAAGATCTCGTTGAGGGTGTGCGCCGCGGCGTCGACATGTTTGACTGCGTGATGCCTACGCGCAATGCGCGCAACGGCCATCTGTTCGTTGATACCGGCGTGCTGAAAATCCGTAACGCGTTCCATCGCCATGATGATTCGCCACTGGATCCGACCTGTGACTGCTACACCTGCCAGAACTTCTCCCGTGCTTATCTGCATCACTTGGACAAGTGCGGCGAAATGTTGGGCAGTATGTTGAATACCATCCATAACTTGCGCCATTACCAGCGATTGATGGCTGGTTTACGCGAGGCTATTCAACAAGGTACATTGGCCGCCTTTGTCGATGCCTTTTACGCCAAGCGCGGGCTTCCTGTGCCGCCCTTGGACTGATGTTCTGTCGATCCCTAACAAGTACTGACTTGCAACTGGAGTGCTAAATGAGCTTTCTGATCCCCGCCGCTTACGCGGACGCCGCTGCCCCTGCCGCCGGCCCAGCCGGAACCGGTTTTGAGTGGATTTTCCTGGTTGGCTTCCTGGTTATCTTCTACCTGATGATCTGGCGCCCACAGGCCAAACGTGCCAAAGAGCAGAAGAACCTGCTGAGCAACCTGCAAAAAGGTGATGAAGTTGTCACTAACGGCGGTATCGCTGGCAAGATCGTCAAAGTTGCCGATGACTTCGTAGTGCTGGAAGTTTCCGACAATGTTGAACTGAAGTTCCAGAAGGGCGCCGTTGCCGCGACCCTGCCAAAAGGTACGCTCAAAGCGATCTAAGTTTCAGTTTTTTACCAATCGACGGGGCGCGCAAGGCGCCCCGCGTCTTGAACGGGCGGCGTGATGCTGAACAAATACCCTCTGTGGAAATACGCACTGATCCTGGTGGTACTGGCGATCGGTTTTATTTATTCCGCTCCCAACCTCTACCCTGATGATCCGGCCGTCCAGGTCAGCGGTGCCAGTACGGCGCTGCAGGTCACTCAGGCAGATCTGGATCGCGCAAGCAAAGCGCTCGTCGATGCCGGTATCAAGGTCAAGGCCGCGAGCCTGGGCGAGAAGGGCAGGGGTGCACTGCTGCGCCTGACCAACCAGGAAGACCAACTTCCAGCCAAGGATGTTGTGCGCAAGGCACTGGGCGATGACTATGTAGTTGCGCTGAACCTGGCCCCAACCACTCCGCAATGGCTGCGTAATCTGGGTGCAAGCCCGATGAAGCTGGGTCTGGACCTGTCCGGTGGTGTGCACTTTTTGCTTGAAGTAGACATGGACAAGGCCATGGTGGCCCGTCTGAAAGTCTATGAAGGTGAAGTCAAAAGCCTGCTGCGCAAGGAGCGTGTTCGCTACCGCAGCCTGCCGCAACAAGATGGCGGTATCCAGCTGGGCTTCGCCGATGATGCAGCCCGCGAACAGGCGCGTAGCCTGATCCGCAAGAATTTCAATGATTTCGAGCTGACCACCACCGAGCGTAATGGCCTGTCGGTGCTGCGTCTGGCGATTACCCCGGCCAAGGTCGCGGAAATCCGTGAATACTCGATCAAGCAGAACTTGACCACGGTACGTAACCGGGTCAACGAGCTGGGTGTTGCCGAGCCGCTGGTACAGCGCCAGGGCGCCAACCGTATCGTGGTCGAGCTGCCAGGCGTGCAAGACACCGCCGAAGCCAAGCGTATTCTCGGTAAAACCGCCAACCTGGAGTTCCGTCTGGGGGCTGAGCCGGGTGCCTCGAAAGCGACCACCGAAACCTTCGAGTTCCGTGAGGGTGGGCGTTCGGCTGCGGTCGAGCGTGGCCTGATCATCACCGGTGACCAGGTAACCGACGCGCAAGCCAGCTTCGACGAACAAGGCCGTCCGCAAGTGAACATCCGTCTGGATGGTCATGGTGGCGAACTGATGAACCGCGCAACGCGCAGTAACGTCGGTCGCAGCATGGCGGTGATCTTCATCGAGCAGCGTCCAACCACGCGCTATGTGAAGCAGATGGTCGATGGCGTAGAAAAAGACGTCGCCGTCCAGACCTTCACCGAAGAGAAGAAGATCATCAGCCTGGCGACCATTCAGTCGCCGCTGGGCAGCCAGTTCCGTATCACTGGCCTCAACGGTCAGGGCGAATCCTCCGAGCTGGCCCTGCTGCTGCGTGCGGGTGGCCTGGCCGCACCGATGTACTTCGCTGAAGAACGTACCATCGGCCCGAGCCTGGGTGCTGACAACATTACCAAGGGTATCGATGCATCCCTGTGGGGCATGCTGTTCGTATCGCTGTTCATCATGGCGATCTACCGCTTCTTTGGCCTGATCGCCACCATCGCCCTGGCCGGTAACATGGTCATGCTGCTGGCGTTGATGTCGCTGCTGGGGGCAACCCTGACCCTGCCGGGTATCGCCGGTATCGTGTTGACCATGGGTATGGCGGTCGACGCCAACGTGCTGATCTTCTCGCGGATTCGCGAAGAGCTGGCCAATGGCATGTCGGTGCAGCGCGCCATCCACGAAGGCTTCAACCGTGCCTATACCGCGATTGTCGATGCCAACCTGACCACATTGCTGGTCGGCGGTATTCTCTTTGCCATGGGCACTGGCCCGGTCAAGGGCTTCGCGGTAACCATGTCCCTCGGGATTTTCACCTCGATGTTCACGGCCGTTATGGTGACCCGTGCAATGGTCAACCTGACCTGCGGTGGGCGTGATATCAAGAAGCTGTGGGTTTAAGGGGCTGCCATGTTACGTACCATTAACTTCATGGGTGTGCGCAACGTTGCGTTCGGCGTCACCCTGCTTCTTACCGTACTGGCGCTGTTCAGCTGGTTCTACAAAGGGCTCAACTTCGGCCTGGACTTTACCGGCGGTACGCTCATCGAGCTGACCTACGAGCGTCCGGCCAACCTCGGGCAGGTGCGCGAAGAGCTGGTCAAGGCCGGCTTCCAGGATGCAGTGGTGCAGAGCTTCGGCGCCACCACTGACCTGCTGGTGCGGATGCCGGGTGATGACCCGATGCTGGGTAACCGTGTTGCTGAAGCGCTGCAGAAAGTCAGCGGTGATAACCCGGCAGTGGTCAAGCGCGTCGAGTTCGTGGGTCCGCAGGTGGGTGAAGAGCTGCGTGACCAGGGTGGCCTGGGCATGTTGCTGGCCCTGGGCGGCATCATGATCTACCTGGCGTTCCGCTTTCAGTGGAAGTTCGCCCTGGGTGCGATCCTGTCGCTGATCCACGACGTGGTCGTGACCATGGGTATCCTGTCGTTCTTCCAGATCACCTTCGACCTGACAGTACTGGCGGCGGTGTTGGCGATTATCGGTTACTCGCTCAACGACACCATCGTGGTATTCGACCGAGTGCGTGAGAACTTCCGGGTTCTGCGCAAGGCGTCGCTGATCGAGAACATCAACATTTCGACCACCCAGACCTTGCTGCGTACCGTGGCGACCTCGGTGTCGACCTTGCTGGCCATTGCTGCGCTGCTGTTCTTTGGTGGCGACAACCTGTGGGGCTTCTCGCTGGCACTGTTCATCGGTGTTATGGCGGGTACCTACTCGTCGATCTACATCGCTAACGTGGTGCTGATCTGGCTGAATCTGACCAGTGAAGACCTGATTCCTCCAGCCAAGGCTGAAGGGGTGGATGATCGTCCGTAAGGACTTTTCCCACACAGCTGGTCGTACAAGAAGGCGCGAGTATTGAACTCGCGCCTTTTTTTATGCTCCAAGGCAGGGAGAAGGCGGGCAATGTCCTGCAGGTACGATCAGGAGGTTCACGTGAACAAGTCAATGCTGGTGGGTGCGGTTCTGGGGGCTGTCGGTGTGACTGCCGGAGGTGCTGTAGCTACCTACAACCTGGTCAAGAGTGGGCCGGAGTACGCTGAGGTAATGGCGGTGCAACCGGTCAAGCAGACCGTCAAAACGCCGCGCGAAGTGTGCAAGGACGTAACGGTGACGCGTCAGGCGCCCGTCAAGGACCAGCATCAGATTGCCGGTACCGTATTGGGTGCTGTGGCGGGTGGTTTGCTGGGTAACCAGATTGGTGGTGGTACCGGTAAAAAGATCGCCACGGTGGCCGGTGCTGTCGGTGGTGGTTATGCCGGTAACAAAGTGCAGGAAGGTATGCAGGAGCGTGATACCTACACCACAACGCAAACGCGCTGCAACACGGTCAACGACCTGAGCGAGAAGGTGGTGGGCTATGACGTCAAGTATTCGATTGGCGACAAGGTCGGGCAGGTCCGCATGGATCGCGACCCGGGCGCGCAGATCCCATTGGATAAAGAAGGCAAGCTGATCCTCAGCGAGGCACAGCCAGGCCAATAACGGCTTGTGGGAGCGGGCTTGCCCCGCGATTGCGGTACGTCAGACTGATCGCTTCGCGGGGCAAGCCCGCTCCTACAACAGGCACAAAAAAAGCACCCCGAGGGGTGCTTTTTTTGTGCTCGATCGAGGTTTAACGCTTGATCGAGGCTGGCAGGTGCGGCTGGATAGCAGTCAGCACAGCTTTGAAGCACTTGGTGTTACCGGCAACGATGTGGCCCTTCTCAAGGAAGTCGTGGCCGCCGGTGAAGTCGCTAACCAGGCCGCCTGCTTCCTGGATCAGCAGGGTGCCTGCTGCCATGTCCCACTCCGACAGGCCCGACTCCCAGAAGGCGTCGAAACGACCAGCGGCAACATAGGCCAGGTCGAGGCTGGCAGCGCCGGCGCGGCGGATGCCGGCGGTCTGGCCAACCAGGGCGCGGAACATGCCCAGGTAGTTGTCCAGGTCGGCCATTTGGTTGTCGCGGAACGGGAAGCCGGTACCCAGCAGTGCGCCTTCCAGGCTGGTGCGTGGGCTGACGCGCAGGCGACGACCGTTCAGTTGCGCGCCACGGCCACGGCTGGCGGTGAATTCTTCCTGGCGGACAGGGTCCAGTACCACGGCGTGCTCAAGGCGGCCACGGTATTTGCAGGCGATGCTGACTGCGAAGTGCGGAACGCCGCGCAGGAAGTTGGTGGTGCCGTCCAGTGGGTCGATGATCCACTCGTAGTCCTTGCCTTCTTCGCCGCTGCCAGCGTGCAGGCCGGTTTCTTCGCCACGGATGGTGTGGTTCGGGTAGGCCTTGCGCAGGGCATTGATGATGCTTTGCTCTGCGGCGCGATCGACTTCCGAGACGTAATCCTTGGCGTCTTTTTCATCAACCTTGATGGTATCCAAGCGCTCGATGGAGCGGAAAATCAATTCACTGGCGCTGCGGGCGGCGCGCAGCGCGATATTCAGCATAGGCTGCATGGACGTTTCACCTGGGTCGTTAAAGAAAGCCGGACATTCTAGCAGAAAACTTTGCGCGAAGAAGGGTGGCATTTGCTTTCGTAGCGTAAAGTCGGTCGGTTCTGTAAGATTTACGCCTTCTATCCCGTGTCTGTGAGCGCTCGCCTTGCTGCAAAATATTCGTGTTGTTCTGGTTAATACCAGCCACCCCGGCAATATCGGCGGCGCTGCGCGTGCCATGAAAAACATGGGCTTGTCGCGCCTGGTGCTGGTCGATCCGCTGGACTTCCCGTCCCACGAGGCCGATGCCCGTGCGTCGGGTGCCGATGATGTGCTTGCCGGTGTGCAGGTGGTCGCCACCTTGGAAGAGGCGCTGGTCGGTTGCAACCTGGTGTTCGGCACCAGTGCCCGCGAGCGGCGCATCCCCTGGCCGTTGGTCGATCCGCGCGAATGCGGTAGCAAGGTTATCGAGCACGCTGCCCAAGGCGAGGAAATTGCCTTGGTGTTCGGCCGTGAGTACGCCGGTCTGACCAACGAAGAGCTGCAGCGTTGCCACTTCCATGTGCATATCCCGTCCAACCCGGATTTCAGTTCGTTGAATCTGGCGGCTGCCGTGCAGGTGCTGGCCTACGAAGTGCGCATGGCTTGGTTGGCCGCCGAGGGCCAGCCTTCAAAGGTCGAGAAATTCGAAGTGACGTCGGTGCGCAGTAGCGAGCTGGCGACCATGGATGAGATGGAGCTGTTCTATCAGCACCTGGAAAAGACTTTGGTCGATATCGGCTTTCTCGACCCGGAGAAGCCCAAGCACTTGATGCCGCGCCTGCGTCGCTTGTATGGGCGTAGCTCGGTCAATCGTTCGGAAATGAGTATTTTGCGCGGCATTCTCACGGAGACCCAGAAAGTGGCCCGTGGCGAGCCGCATAAGCGCAAGGATCAGTAAATGTTCGAGCGTCTGCATGAAGATATTCAGAGCGTTTTCCACCGTGACCCGGCGGCGCGCAATGCCTTTGAAGTGCTGACCTGTTACCCGGGCATGCATGCGATCTGGCTGCATCGGGCTGCGCATGCGCTGTGGAAGCGTGACTGGAAATGGCTGGCGCGACTGGTATCGAACTTCGGACGCTGGATGACCGGTATCGAGATTCACCCGGGGGCCAAGGTCGGGCGGCGCTTTTTCATCGACCACGGCATGGGCATTGTGATCGGTGAAACCGCCGAGATCGGTGATGATGTCACCTTGTACCAAGGGGTGACCCTGGGCGGTACCAGCTGGAATAAAGGCAAGCGTCACCCGACCCTGGAAGATGGCGTGGTGGTGGGGGCTGGGGCCAAGGTGCTGGGGCCATTCACTGTCGGCGCCGGTGCCAAGATAGGCTCTAACGCTGTGGTCACCAAGGCGGTGCCGGCGGGTGCTACGGCAGTTGGCATTCCAGGGCGGATCATCATCAAGACCGACGCCGAGGTTGAAGCCAAGCGTAAGGCGATGGCGGAGAAGATCGGTTTTGACGCCTACGGGGTGAGTGAGGACATGCCGGACCCGGTAGCGCGCGCCATTGGTCAGTTGCTCGACCACTTGCAGGCGGTCGATGGGCGTCTTGAAGGTATGTGCGGAGCGCTGAAGAACCTTGGCAGTGACTACTGCGCCAAGGACCTGCCGGCATTGCGCGAAGAGGACTTTGCCCAGATCAAGGATCAGGCCCGAAGCGACGCCTCGACGCATTGACAGATGGGGCGTGCGCAGACGCCCCTTAGTTTGCTATCATTCGGCCGCCGTCCAACGGTAAACCCGACTAAAGCACTAGGTCTTATAGTTGACTTAAATGCTCGGGAATAGCATACTCGCTCCCATCCTGAAACCCCGTGGTACCTACTAGCCATGCGACTGACTACAAAAGGCCGATACGCCGTGACCGCCATGCTCGACCTGGCGTTGCACGCGCAGCATGGGCCGGTGTCTCTGGCCGACATTTCCGAACGCCAAGGCATCTCCCTATCTTATCTGGAGCAGCTATTTGCAAAGCTGCGCCGCAGCAGCCTGGTTTCCAGTGTGCGCGGCCCTGGCGGTGGCTATCAGCTATCGCGAAGCATGGAGAGCATTCAGGTTGCCCAGGTCATCGACGCGGTTAATGAATCGGTCGACGCAACACGCTGCCAGGGGCTGGGTGATTGCCATTCCGGCGATACCTGCCTGACACACCACTTGTGGTGTGACCTGAGCCAGCAGATTCACGAGTTTCTCAGCGGCATCAGCCTGGCTGACCTTGTTACTCGCCGTGAAGTACAAGAAGTCGCCCAGCGTCAGGACCTGCGTCGTATCGCAGGCCGGGCACCGCAGCTGGACAAGATTGAGACGTCCGCCGTCGAATGACCGTTTCGACGCGCGACGCGACCGCCTGATAGGAGATATTCAATGAAGTTGCCGATCTACCTCGATTACTCCGCGACCACACCGGTCGACCCTCGCGTTGCTCAAAAAATGAGCGACTGCCTGTTGGTCGACGGAAACTTCGGTAACCCGGCGTCGCGCTCCCACGTCTTTGGCTGGAAGGCCGAAGAAGCGGTCGAGAACGCCCGCCGCCAGGTCGCTGACCTGGTCAACGCCGACCCGCGGGAAATTGTCTGGACCAGTGGTGCCACTGAATCCGACAACCTGGCAATCAAGGGCGTCGCGCACTTCTACGGCACCAAGGGCAAGCACCTGATCACCTCCAAGATCGAGCACAAGGCTGTCCTGGACAGCACGCGCCAGCTGGAGCGTGAAGGCTTCGAAGTGACCTACATCGAGCCAGGCGCCGATGGTCTGATCACCCCGGCCATGATCGAAGCTGCCCTGCGTGATGACACCATTCTGGTGTCGATCATGCACGTCAACAACGAAATCGGCACTATCAACGACATCGCCGCTATCGGCGAGCTGACTCGCGCACGCGGTGTCATGTTCCACGTTGACGCCGCGCAGTCGACCGGCAAGGTTGAAATCGACCTGCAAAAGCTGAAAGTCGACCTGATGTCGTTCTCCGCTCACAAAACCTACGGCCCTAAAGGTATCGGCGCGCTGTACGTCAGCCGCAAACCTCGTGTGCGCCTGGAAGCCACCATGCACGGCGGCGGTCACGAGCGCGGCATGCGTTCGGGCACCCTGGCAACTCACCAGATCGTTGGCATGGGTGAAGCGTTCGCCATTGCCAAAGAGCTGATGGCCAGCGAAAACGTGCGCATCAAGGCCCTGAGCGACCGCTTCTACAAGCAGGTCGAAGGCCTGGAAGAGCTGTACATCAACGGCAGCATGACTGCGCGTATCCCGCACAACCTGAACCTGAGCTTCAACTACGTCGAAGGCGAGTCGCTGATCATGGCGCTCAAAGACCTGGCCGTTTCGTCCGGCTCGGCCTGTACTTCGGCTTCGCTCGAGCCGTCCTACGTGCTGCGCGCCCTGGGCCGCAACGACGAACTGGCACACAGCTCGATCCGCTTTACCTTCGGTCGCTTCACCACCGAAGAAGAAATCGACTACGCCGCGCAGAAGGTTTGCGAGGCCGTGACCAAGCTGCGCGAGTTGTCGCCGCTGTGGGATATGTACAAAGACGGCGTCGACATCTCCAAGATTGAGTGGGCTGCGCACTAAGTAGTCGCCGGCAAGAGCGGCTCTCTGATGAGGAAGGAATTGCACCATGGCATACAGTGAAAAGGTCATCGACCACTACGAAAACCCGCGTAACGTCGGCAAGATGAATGCCGAAGACCCGGATGTCGGCACCGGCATGGTCGGCGCTCCTGCGTGCGGCGACGTAATGCGTCTGCAAATCAAGGTCAATGAGCAGGGTGTCATCGAAGACGCCAAGTTCAAGACCTACGGCTGTGGTTCGGCCATCGCTTCGAGCTCCCTGGCCACTGAGTGGATGAAGGGCAAGACGCTGGATGAAGCCGAAACCATCAAGAACACCCAGCTGGCCGAAGAACTGGCGTTGCCGCCAGTGAAGATCCACTGCTCGGTACTCGCCGAAGACGCCATCAAGGCGGCTGTTCGCGATTACAAGCAGAAGAAAGGTTTGCTCTAAGTTCGCCTGTTGCAGGTAAGGAGTCTCGATGGCTATCAGCATGACAGAAGCCGCCGCCAACCACGTGCGGCGCTCCCTTGATGGACGCGGCAAAGGCGTGGGTATTCGCCTTGGCGTACGCACCACCGGCTGCTCGGGCCTGGCCTATGTGCTGGAATTCGTCGATGAGCTGGCAGACGAAGACCAGGTTTTCGAAAGTCACGGCCAGCGGGTCATCATCGATCCGAAGAGCCTGACGTACCTCGACGGCACCGAACTGGATTTCGTCAAGGAAGGGTTGAACGAAGGCTTCAAGTTCAACAACCCCAACGTGCGCGGTGAGTGTGGCTGCGGCGAAAGCTTCAACGTTTGAGGCTGCGCGTGGGTACTCCTTGTCATTTCGCCCTGTTTGACCTGCAACCTGGCTTCCGCCTGGACCTCGACAAGTTGGCCGTTCGCTACCGCGAGCTGGCCCGCGAGGTCCATCCGGATCGCTTCGCCGATGCCTCCGAACGTGAACAGCGCCTGGCGCTGGAGCGTTCGGCTGCACTGAACGAGGCCTACCAGACTCTCAAGAGCGCGCCCCGGCGTGCCCGCTACCTGTTGGCGATCGGCGGTCATGAAGTGCCGCAGGAAGTCACCGTCCACGATCCCGAGTTCCTGTTGCAGCAGATGCAATTGCGCGAAGAACTCGAAGACCTGCAGGACAGTGCCGACCTCGATGGCGTCGCCACCTTCAAGCGTCGCTTGAAGGCCGCTCAGGAAGCGCTCAACGAGGACTTCGCCGCCTGCTGGGATGATGCTGCGCAGCGTGAACAGGCCGAGCGCCTGATGCGCCGCATGCAGTTTCTCGACAAGCTCGCCTATGAAGTGCGCCAGCTGGAAGAGCGCCTCGACGATTAACTCGGCGCTGCCGTTGGCGGCGCCCCTGGTATTCAGATAAGCATGGCCCTACTGCAGATTGCCGAACCCGGTCAGAGTCCTCAGCCGCACCAGCGCCGCCTGGCGGTGGGGATTGACCTTGGTACCACCAACTCCCTGGTTGCCGCCTTGCGCAGCGGCCGTAGCGAGCCCCTGCCTGACGCCCAAGGTCGGGTCATCCTGCCTTCGGCAGTGCGCTATCACGCTGACCACATCGATGTCGGTCAGCAGGCGCGCGATGCTGCTTCCAGCGATCCGCTCAATACCGTGTTGTCGGTCAAGCGCTTTATGGGTCGTGGTCTGGCCGACGTCAAGCAGCTGGGTGAGCAACTGCCTTACCGCTTTGTCGGCGGCGAGTCGCACATGCCGTTCATCGACACCGTCCAGGGTCCGAAGAGCCCGGTGGAAGTCTCGGCTGACATCCTCAAGGTTTTGCGCCAGCGTGCGGAAGAAACCCTGGGTGGCGAGCTGGTCGGTGCGGTCATCACAGTGCCTGCCTATTTCGATGACGCCCAGCGTCAGGCCACCAAAGATGCCGCGCGTCTGGCTGGCCTGAACGTATTGCGCCTGCTCAATGAGCCGACTGCGGCCGCAGTGGCCTACGGTCTGGACCAGAACGCCGAAGGCGTAGTGGCCATCTATGACCTGGGTGGCGGTACGTTTGATATTTCGATCCTGCGCCTGACCGGCGGTGTGTTCGAAGTGCTGGCAACCGGTGGCGATACCGCGTTGGGTGGCGACGATTTCGACCATGCCATCGCCAGCTGGATCGTACAGTCCGCCGGGCTGTCGTCCGACCTCGACCCCAGTGCTCAGCGTCGCCTGTTGGAAACCGCTTGTGCAGCCAAGGAAGCCCTGACCGGCGCCGATGCTGTGACGGTGAGCTACGAAGGTTGGCAAGCCGAGCTGACTCGTGCCGCCTTCGATGCGCTGATCGAGCCGATGATCGCCCGCAGCCTCAAAGCCTGCCGCCGCGCCGTGCGCGACAGCGGCATTGAGCTGGAAGAGGTGAGTGCGGTGGTGATGGTCGGTGGTTCGACCCGAGTGCCCCGCGTGCGCAGCGCTGTTGGTGAGCTGTTCGGTCGTCAACCGCTGACGGATATCGACCCGGACCAGGTGGTTGCCATTGGTGCTGCAATCCAGGCCGATACCCTGGCCGGTAACCGCCGCGATGGTGGCGAGTTGCTGCTGCTGGACGTGATTCCGCTGTCCCTGGGGCTGGAGACCATGGGCGGGCTGATGGAGAAGGTGATTCCGCGCAACACCACCATCCCGGTTGCCCGTGCCCAGGAGTTCACCACCTACAAAGACGGCCAGTCGGCGATGATGATTCACGTGCTGCAAGGTGAGCGTGAACTGATCAGTGACTGCCGCTCGCTGGCGCGCTTCGAACTGCGTGGCATTCCGGCGATGGTGGCCGGTGCGGCGAAAATTCGCGTGACGTTCCAGGTCGACGCCGATGGCTTGCTCAGCGTTTCGGCGCGGGAGTTGGGCTCGGGCGTCGAGTCGAGCATCCAGGTCAAGCCTTCCTACGGCCTGACCGACGGCGAAATTGCCCGCATGCTCAAGGATTCTTTCGAGCATGCCGGTTTCGACAAGGTGGCGCGTCAGTTGCGCGAGCACCAAGTGGATGCCGAGCGCCTGCTTGAAGCGGTGCAAGGCGCGCTGGATGCCGATGGCGAGCGCCTGCTGGATGCCGAAGAGCGTCTGGCCATAGAACAACAGATGCAAGACTTGCGTGATTTGATCAACGGCACCGATGGCGCCGCCATCGAGCAGCAGACCAAGCGTCTGTCGCAGGTGACCGATGCCTTTGCCGCCCGTCGCCTTGATTCGACGGTAAAAGCCGCGTTGGCCGGGCGCAACCTGAATGAGATCGAGGAATAACTGATGCCGCAGGTGATTTTTCTGCCCCACGAGAAGTTCTGTCCGGACGGTATGGTCGTAGAGGCCGAGACCGGTACCTCCCTTCTCGAAGTGGCCCACGACAACCATATCGAGATTGAAAGCGCCTGCGGCGGCGTTTGTGCCTGCACCACGTGCCACTGCGTCATTCGTGAAGGGTTCAATTCGCTCAACGAAGCCGACGAGCTGGAAGAGGACTACCTCGACCGCGCCTGGGGCCTGGAGCCTACCTCGCGCCTGACCTGCCAGGCCAAGGTCGGGACCGAAGACATCACCGTCGAGATTCCCAAGTACTCCCTCAACCACGCCGCCGAAGCGCCGCATTGATCTGGAGCTGACATGAGCCTGAAATGGGTTGATGTACTTGAAATTGCAATTCAGCTTGCCGAAAGCAAGCCGGAAGTCGATCCTCGTTATGTGAATTTCGTCGATCTGCACCAGTGGGTGCTGGCCTTGCCGGAATTCAGTGACGATCCGCAACGTGGTGGCGAGAAGGTTCTCGAAGCCATCCAGGCGGCCTGGATCGAAGAAGCCGACTGAGCGCGCTCAGCAGGTTAGGCAATCCCCCAGAACCCGCGTATAATTCGCGGGTTTAATTTTTCGCTTCACTCAACGTTTCTGGAGTTTCACCATGGCTGTTCAACGTACTTTCTCCATCATCAAGCCTGACGCCGTTGCCAAGAACGTGATCGGCAAGATCACCACTCGCTTCGAAGACGCCGGCCTGAAAATCGTTGCCTCGAAAATCAAGCAACTGTCCAAAGCCGAAGCTGAAGGCTTCTACGCTGAGCACAGCGCTCGTGGTTTCTTCGGCGACCTGGTTGCCTTCATGACTTCCGGTCCAGTAGTTGTTCAGGTTCTGGAAGGCGAAAACGCTATCGCTCTGAACCGTGAGCTGATGGGCGCTACCAACCCTAAAGAAGCTGCTCCAGGCACCATCCGCGCTGACTTCGCTGAATCCATCGACGCCAACGCTGTTCACGGTTCGGACTCCGAAGCCGCTGCTGCTCGCGAAATCGCTTACTTCTTCGCAGCTACCGAGGTAACCACTCGCTAAGCGAAAGCTTACGGGTGAGGGTGAATCCATGACGACATCGACTGGCAAAACTAACCTGTTGGGGCTAACCCAGCCGGAAATGGAAAAATTCTTCGACTCAATCGGGGAGAAGCGTTTCCGTGCCGGTCAGGTAATGAAATGGATTCACCACTTTGGCGTCGATGATTTCGACGCCATGACCAACGTCGGCAAGGCCTTGCGCGAAAAGCTCAAGGAAGTTGCCGAGGTTCGCGGTCCGGAAGTGGTCAGCGAGGACATCTCCAGCGACGGTACCCGCAAGTGGGTCGTGCGTGTGGCGTCCGGCAGCTGCGTCGAGACCGTGTACATCCCCCAGGGCAAGCGTGGCACCTTGTGTGTCTCATCTCAGGCCGGTTGCGCCCTGGACTGCAGTTTCTGCTCCACCGGCAAGCAAGGTTTCAATAGCAACCTCACCGCCGCCGAAGTCATCGGCCAGGTGTGGATTGCCAACAAGTCGTTCGGCACCGTACCGGCAAAAATCGACCGTGCCATCACCAACGTGGTGATGATGGGCATGGGCGAGCCGCTGCTGAACTTCGACAACGTAGTCGCCGCCATGCACCTGATGATGGACGACCTCGGCTACGGTATTTCCAAGCGCCGGGTGACGTTGTCCACCTCCGGCGTGGTCCCGATGATCGAAGAGCTGGCCAAGCACATCGACGTCTCCCTGGCCCTGTCGCTGCACGCGCCGAACGATGCGCTGCGCAACGAACTGGTGCCGATCAACAAAAAGTACCCGCTCAAGGTTCTGCTCGAAGCGTGCATGAACTACATGTCGCAACTGGGCGAAAAGCGTGTACTGACCATTGAGTACACCTTGCTCAAGGACGTCAACGACAAGCTCGAACACGCCGTGGAAATGGCCGAGCTGCTCAAGAACGTACCGTGCAAGATCAACCTGATTCCGTTCAACCCGTTCCCGCATTCCGGTTACGAGCGGCCGAGCAACAACGCCATCCGCCGTTTCCAGGACCACTTGCATCATGCCGGCTACAACGTGACGGTGCGCACCACCCGTGGTGAAGACATCGATGCGGCCTGTGGCCAGTTGGTTGGGCAGGTGATGGACCGCACCCGCCGCAGCGAGCGCTACATCGCCGTGCGTCAGTTGAACGCCGACGGCGACCTGCAAGACAGCGCCGTTCGCAACTGAAGAGAGGAACTCCATGACCTTGCGCGTCGCGCTGTCGATCCTGTCGCTCGCCCTGCTTGCAGGCTGCGTGTCCAGCGGGAGTCCGGACACGCTGACGAGTCGCGAGGGTCGAGCGCAGGCCGGTCAGGCCTACGTTCAGTTGGGGTTGGGATATTTGCAACAAGGTTTGACCGAACAAGCCAAAGCGCCTCTGAAAAAGGCGCTTGATCTCGATAGCCAGGACGCCGCTGCAAACGGTGCCCTGGCTTTGGTGTATCAGGCCGAAGACGAGCCGGAGCTGGCCCAGAAGCACTATCAAAAGGCCCTGGCCAGTCGCCCGGACGACACACGAGTCCGTAACAATTACGGCAGTTTCCTTTATGCTCAGGGGCAATACGCGCTGGCGCAGCAGATGTTTGCCCAAGCCGCAGCCGATACCCTGTATCCTGAGCGTTCACGGGTATTCGAGAGCCTTGGCCTGACGGCCTTGCGGCTTGGTCAGCGCGATCAGGCCCAGGAGTATCTGGTAAAAGCGTTACGGCTCAACCAGCAGCAACCACGCGCGTTGCTGGAAATGGCTGAGTTGTCTTACGAAGACAGGCATTATGTGCCGGCCCGAGACTACTACGATCGTTTCAGCCAGCTGAGCGACCACAGTGCCCGCAGCTTGTTGCTGGGCAGTCGCCTGGCCAGCGTCTTCGATGAACGGAACATGGCCAAGGAGTTGGGCCTGCAATTACAACGACTTTATCCCGGTACGCCGGAATATCAGCAATACCTGTCGGAGCAATGATGAAAGCGGCGCATCCCGAAGTAGCAGCAGCGACTCGCGAGAATCCAGGTGAAACTCTGCGTCAGGCCCGAGAGAACAGGGGCTGGTCGCAGGCCGAAGTGGCTCACAAGTTGAACCTCACCGTGAGTTCCCTGAACAACCTTGAAACCGGCGCCTTCGACAAGCTGCCAGGGCACACCTTTGCCCGTGGCTACATCCGCGCCTACGCCAAACTGCTGGATATGGACCAGGCTGTCCTGGTGCAAGCCTTCGACCAGTGCACGGGGACCGACGCCCAGGGCAGCGATGTGCACGCGCTGGGGCGTATCGAAGAGCCGGTACGTCTGTCGCACAATATTCTGCGTGTGGTCAGCCTGTTGCTGTTGGTCGTGGTGATCGGCGGTGGTTTCTTCTGGTGGCAGGATCAAAGCAGCCAGCGCAGCAAAGACCTGGTCAACATGGCCCTGGAGCACGTCGAGGTCGAAAGCGCCGACGGCACCACCCAGATCCATCCACTGGACGAGCCGGAAGACCAGGCGGTCAACGCTGCGCAGCAAGCACAGACCACACCGCTGACGCTGGATCCAGCCCCGGCGACCACGGAATCCGCTGAAACCGCACCTGCGCCACAGGCGCCAGAGAGCACTGCAGTTGCTCCTGCCGTACCTGCAGCCACCGCGGTAGCGCCTGTCGCACCGGTTGCCGCAGTGCCAGCACCAGCGCCAACACCTGCTCCGGTCGTGCCTGCCGCTCCGGTGGTCGCCGCTGCTACCCCAGCCGCTACCCCGGCCCCTGTAGCATCGGCTCCGGCTCCAGCCGGCAGTGCCAAGCTGCATGTGCAATTCACTGCCGATTGCTGGACTTCGGTCACTGACGGCAACGGCAAGGTGCTGTTCAGCGCTATCAAGCGCAAGGGCGACAGCCTGGACCTGACCGGCAAACCGCCGTTTGCAGTACGCCTGGGCTTTGCCCGGGGTGCGCAGGTCAGCTACAACGGCCAGCCTGTTGACGTTGCGCCGTTCACCAGTGGCGAGACTGCTCGCCTGAAGTTGGGACAATAAGTCATGCACGGCGAATCACCGATCAAACGTCGCGAATCGCGAAAAATCTGGGTAGGTAATGTACCTGTCGGCGGCGATGCCCCCATCGCCGTCCAGAGCATGACCAACACCGACACCAATGACGTTGCTGCCACCGTGGCGCAAATCAATCGCCTGGTAGATGCTGGCGTCGATATTGTCCGTGTCTCGGTACCGGACATGGACGCCGCAGAGGCCTTCGGCCGCATCAAGCAGCAGGTCAGCGTGCCGTTGGTCGCCGACATTCACTTCGACTACCGCATCGCCCTGCGCGTGGCTGAACTGGGTGTTGATTGCCTGCGTATCAACCCGGGCAACATCGGCCGTGAAGATCGCGTCAAGGCAGTGGTTGATGCTGCGCGCGACCGCGGTATTCCGATCCGCATCGGCGTCAACGCCGGTTCCCTGGAAAAAGACCTGCAGAAAAAATACGGCGAGCCTACTCCAGCCGCATTGGTCGAGTCGGCCATGCGTCATGTCGAGCACCTCGACCGCCTGGATTTCCAGGACTTCAAGGTCAGCGTCAAGGCCTCCGACGTGTTCATGGCCGTCGAAGCCTACCGCCTGTTGGCCAAACAGATCGTTCAGCCGCTGCACCTGGGCATCACCGAAGCCGGTGGTCTGCGTTCGGGCACGGTGAAATCCGCTGTCGGCCTCGGTATGCTGCTCGCCGAAGGAATTGGCGATACTATTCGCATTTCCCTGGCGGCTGATCCGGTTGAGGAAGTCAAAGTCGGTTACGACATCCTCAAGTCCCTGCACCTGCGTTCGCGTGGCATCAACTTCATCGCCTGCCCGAGCTGCTCGCGGCAGAACTTCGATGTGGTGAAAACCATGAACGAGCTGGAAGGGCGCCTGGAAGACTTGCTGGTACCGATGGACGTGGCCGTGATTGGCTGTGTGGTCAACGGTCCTGGTGAAGCCAAGGAAGCCCATGTCGGGCTGACCGGTGGTACGCCGAACCTGATCTACATCGATGGCAAGCCGTCGCAGAAGCTGACCAATGACAACCTGGTCGATGAGCTGGAAAGGCTCATCCGCCAGAAAGCGGCCGAAAAGGCCGAAGCCGACGCGGCGTTGATCGCCCGTGGCTGATACCCAGATTCGTAAGGACTTTTCGTGAGCAAATCGCTGCAAGCCATCCGTGGCATGAACGACCTCCTGCCCGAGCAGACTCCACTGTGGCGCTACTTCGAGAGCACCGTGGCCGGCCTGCTGGACACCTACGGCTATCGTCAGATCCGCACGCCGATCGTCGAGTTCACCGAGCTGTTCAAACGCTCGATCGGTGAAGTGACCGACATCGTCGAAAAAGAGATGTACACCTTTGCCGACCGTAACGGTGACTCCCTGACCCTGCGCCCGGAAGGCACCGCAGCCTGTGTGCGCGCTGTGCTCGAACACGGTATCACTGGCGGTGGCCAGGTGCAGAAGCTGTGGTACATCGGCCAGATGTTCCGCCACGAGCGCCCGCAGAAAGGTCGTTATCGCCAGTTCAACCAGATCGGCGTCGAAGTCTTCAACCTCGACGGCCCGGACATCGATGCCGAGCTGATCGTGCTGACCTGGCGCCTGTGGGGCCTTTTGGGCATCCGTGACGCAGTCAAGCTTGAACTCAACAGCCTGGGCACCAGCGAAGCGCGTGCTCGCTACCGTGATGCGCTGGTCGAGTTCCTCTCGGCGCGTCTGGAGCAACTGGACGAAGACAGCCAGCGTCGCCTGAAAACCAACCCGCTGCGCATCCTCGACAGTAAAGATGCCAACACCCAGGCGGTACTGGTCGGCGCGCCGAAGCTTGAAGACTACCTGGACGAAGAGTCGCGGGTGCATTTCGAAGGCCTGAAGGCCCGACTGGATGCCGCCGGTATTCCGTTCGTGATCAACACCAAGCTGGTGCGTGGTCTGGACTACTACAGCAAGACGGTGTTCGAGTGGGTCACTGACAAACTCGGCTCGCAAGGCACTGTGTGTGCCGGTGGCCGCTACGATGGCCTGGTTGAGCAAATGGGCGGCAAGCCGACCCCGGGTGTTGGTTTCGCCATGGGTATCGAGCGTCTGATTTTGCTGCTGGAAACCCTGGAACAAGTGCCGGAGTCGATCAACCGCACCGTCGACGTCTACCTGTGCGCCTTCGGCGAGCAGGCGGAGCTGGCGGGCTTGACCCTGGCCGAGCGTCTGCGTGATCGCCTGCCGAACCTGCGTTTGCAGGTCAACGCCGGTGCTGGCAGCTTCAAGAGCCAGTTCAAGAAGGCCGACAAGAGTAATGCGCTGTTCGCCTTGATCCTGGGGGACGACGAACTGGCGCAACAAGTGGTAGGTTTCAAACCCCTGCGTGGCCAGGGCGAACAACAAAACATTGCCTGGGATGCTCTGGCAGAGCACCTGGAAGCTTCCCTCGCGCAGGCGTGAAGCGGTTCAACAGCCGATTTGGTGAAAAGGAGTATTGGGGTGTCGAGTACCGATGATGAACAGCTGGCGGCATTCAAGGACTGGTGGCAGCGCAACGGCAAGCCACTGGTAACCGGCGGCCTGCTGGCACTGGTGATAGTGTTTGGCTGGCAAGCCTTCCAGAAGTACCAGGGCAACCAGTCGCAAGGCGCCTCGAACCTTTATCAGGCCCTGCTGGAAACCACCCTGACGCCAAGTGGCGAACCGGATGCTGCCAAGGTTGCTGAACTGTCCGGCAAACTCAAGAACGAGTTTGGCGGTTCTGCCTACGCCCAGTACGGCAGCCTGTTCGTGGCCAAGGTCGCGGTCGAGGCCAACAAGCTTGATGATGCTGCAGCCGAACTCAAGGCTATCGTCGACAAGCCAGCCGACGCGACCCTGGGCGAAATCGCCCGTCAGCGCCTGGCACGTGTGATGGCTGCCCAGGGCAAGGCTGAAGACGCACTGAAACTGCTCGATGGCGACGCCGATAAAGCGTTCCTGGCCAGCCGCGAAGAGCTCAAAGGTGACTTGCTGGTACAGCTGGGGCGTGCTGCTGATGCGCATGCCGCTTATGAAAAGGCCAAGGCCGCGCTGTCTGATGACGCTGCGATCGGTGGTTTGCAACTCAAGCTCGACGACCTGGCCAAAGGGGATGCGTGACGTGATCGGTTGGAAACATGCAGCAGTGCTGACCCTGGCCCTTCTGGCCGTGGGTTGCAGCAGCAATAGCAAAAAGGAATTGCCACCGGCCGAGCTGACCAAGTTCACCGAGGAAGTGGTCCTGAAGAAGCAGTGGAGCCGTTCGATCGGTGACGGTCAGGGCGAATCCTTCAATATGCTGGTCCCGGCGATCGAGAATGATCGTATCTACGCTGCCGATGTAACCGGCATCGTAATGGCCATGGATCGCAACAACGGTGACGTGGCCTGGAAAAAGGACCTTGAACTGCCTGTTTCCGGCGCGGTAGGTGTCGGTTATGGCCTGGTCATGCTCGGCACCCTGCGTGGCGATGTGATCGCGCTGGATGCCAGCACTGGTGAAGAGCGCTGGCGCTCGCGGGTGACCAGTGAAGTACTGGCGCCGCCTGCCAGCAACGGTGACGTTGTGGTCGTGCAAACCCAGGACGACCGCGTGATTGGCCTGGACGCCAGCACCGGTGATCGCCGCTGGATCTACGAAAGCACTCCGGCAGTACTGACCCTGCGCGGTACCGGTGCGCCAATCGTGACCAACCATCTGGCGGTCGCGGGCCTGTCCACTGGTAAAGTCGTCGCACTCGATACCCGTAACGGTGTGCCGGTGTGGGAACAGCGTGTCGCTATTCCGCAAGGCCGCTCTGAGCTTGACCGTGTTGTCGACATCGACGGTGGCCTGCTGCTGTCTGGCGGTACCCTGTACGTGACCAGCTATCAGGGGCGCGTTGCCGGCCTTGATCTGGAAAGCGGCCGGGTGCTGTGGCAGCGCGATGCCTCCAGCTACAACGGTGTGGCCCAGGGCTTCGGTAACGTCTACGTGAGCCTGGCTTCGGGTACCGTGGAAAGTATCGATGAGCGCTCTTCGAGTGCGCTGTGGACCAACGATTCGCTGGCCCGTCGTCAGCTGTCGGCGCCGGAAGTGTTCTCCAGCTACGTAGCGGTGGGTGACCTGGAAGGCTACCTGCACCTGCTCAGCCAGGTTGATGGTCGCTTCGTCGGTCGTGAGCGTATCGATAGCGATGGCCTGCGTGCCCGTCCGCTGGTGGTGGGTGACACCATCTATGTGTACGGCAACAGCGGCAAGCTCGAGGCGCTGACCATCCGCTGAGGCTATGCTTGAGGCCGTACAGGCCTCGGGCTGCGGCACTTTGGGTGCCGCCCGAACTCCGGCCGCTGCAGTGCAGCGGCCTTTGTATTTTCTGAATTTATGCAATGGAGAGCCGCATGGTTCCCGTAATCGCCCTGGTGGGCCGACCGAACGTCGGTAAATCCACCATGTTCAACCGCCTGACCAAGACCCGCGATGCAATCGTCGGCGATCTGTCCGGGCTGACTCGTGACCGCCAGTACGGTGAAGCCCGCTGGCAGGGCCGCACCTACATCCTGATCGACACCGGTGGTATCACCGGCGACGAAGTGGGCATGGACGAGAAAATGGCCGAGCAATCGCTGATGGCCATCGAAGAAGCCGACTACGTGCTGTTCCTGGTCGACGCTCGCGCCGGTATGACCGCAGCCGACCAGATGATTGCCGAGCACCTGCGCAAGCGCAACAAGCAGTCGTTCCTGGTGGCCAACAAGATCGACAACATCGATCCGGACACCGCCCGCGCCGAGTTCGCGCCGATGGGCATGGGCAACGCCATTCCGGTGGCTGGCTCTCAGGGCCGCGGCATCAACGGCCTGATGGAGCTGGTGCTGGGCGAAGTCCCACGTGACAAGGAAGACGAAGCCCTCGACGAGGACGTCGCCGAAGGCGAGGAAGCCGTGCGCATTCCGGGGCCGAGCGAAAAAGATGGGATCAAGATCGCCATCATCGGTCGTCCGAACGTCGGCAAATCGACCCTGGTCAACCGCATGCTCGGCGAAGAACGTGTGGTGGTGTACGACGAGCCGGGCACCACGCGTGACAGTATCTACATCCCGTTCGAGCGTGATGAAGAGAAGTACACCCTGATTGACACCGCCGGGGTGCGCAAGCGCGGCAAGATCCACGAAGAAGTTGAAAAGTTCTCCGTAGTCAAAACCCTGCAGGCGATCAAAGACGCCAACGTGGTGATTTTCGTCATGGACGCCCGTGAAGGCGTGGTTGACCATGACCTCAACCTGCTGGGCTTCGCCCTGGAAGCCGGTCGTGCCATCGTCATCGCCCTGAACAAGTGGGACGGCATGCAGCCGAGCGAGCGCGACTATGTGAAGACCGAGCTTGAGCGCCGGTTGTTCTTCGTCGACTTCGCTGACATCCACTTCATCTCGGCGCTGCATGGCACTGGCGTGGGCAACCTGTACAAATCGGTACAGGCTTCGTTCAAGTCGGCGGTGACCCGCTGGCCGACCAGCCGCCTGACCCAGATCCTCGAAGACGCGGTCAGCGATCACCAGCCGCCGATGGTCAATGGTCGCCGGATCAAGCTGCGCTACGCCCACCTGGGTGGCGCCAACCCGCCGATCATCGTGATCCACGGTAACCAGGTCGAGAAAGTACCCAAGTCCTACTCGCGCTACCTGGAAAACACCTACCGCCGGGTACTCAAGCTGGTCGGTACGCCGATCCGTATCGAGTACAAAGGCAGTGACAACCCGTATGAAGGCAACAAGAACACCTTGACTGACCGTCAGGTCAACAAGAAGCGTCGCTTGATGTCGCACCACAAGAAAGCTGAGAAGAAGCGCAGAGACAAGCGCTGAGTGTATCGCGGGGCAAGCCCGCTCCTACAGTAGGAGCGGGCTTGCCCCGCGATCAGGCTGCGACGGTTACAACCTTTTTCCTGACCATTCAATCCGCTATGCTCGTTCCCTTGAACGCCGGATTGTTCTGCAGGAAAAGAGGGCTCCATGATCAGCAGCAAGTTGCCGAATGTCGGCACGACCATCTTTACCACCATGTCCCAACTCGCCGTGCAAACCGGCGCCTTGAACCTGTCTCAAGGGTTCCCTGATTTCAACGGCCCGCAAGCCCTGCTTGATGCGGTAGGTCGGCATGTCAGTGCCGGTCACAACCAATATTGCCCGATGACCGGCCTGCCGGCGTTGCGTCAGCAAGTGGCGAGCAAAATTGCTCGTAGCTATGGCGTCAGTGTCGATGCCGAGACAGAAATCACCATCACCCCAGGCGCTACCGAGGCGATCTTCTGCGCTATCCATGCGGTGGTTCGCAGTGGTGATGAAGTGATTGTCTTCGACCCGTGCTACGACAGCTACGAGCCTGCGGTTGAACTGGCCGGCGGGCGTTGTATGCATGTGCAGCTCACTGACGGCCAATTTGCCATCGACTGGCAGAAGCTTACCGACGCGCTAAGCCCACGTACGCGCATGATCATTCTCAACTCGCCACACAACCCCAGTGGTGCGCTGATCAGCCGCGACGACCTGGACAAGCTGGCGTTGTTGATTGCCGAGCGCGACATTTACCTGATCAGCGACGAAGTGTATGAGCACCTGGTGTTCGACGGTGTGCAGCATGCCAGTGTGCTGAGCGTTGAAGCGCTGTACCAGCGTGCCTTCGTGGTCAGTTCGTTTGGCAAGACTTACCATGTTACCGGCTGGAAAACCGGCTATGTGGTCGCGCCACCGGCCTTGAGCAGCGAGTTGCGCAAGGTCCATCAGTACGTCAACTTCTGCGGTGTGACACCGTTGCAATGGGCATTGGCCGACTTCATGGCCGAGCATCCTGAGCATGTCGAAGAGCTGCCGGGTTTTTACCAGGCCAAGCGCGACTTGTTCTGCGACCTGCTGGAAGCGTCGCGTTTCCAGTTCAGCCGAACCCGCGGCACCTACTTTCAGCTGGTCGACTACTCGGCGATTCGCCCGGACCTCAACGATGTCGAGATGTCGCTGTGGCTCACCCGTGAGCACGGCGTGGCGACCATTCCGGTGTCGGTGTTCTACCAGCAAGCCATTCCCAAACAGCGCCTGGTGCGCCTGTGTTTTGCCAAACGCGAGGAGACGCTGCGCCAGGCAGCGGAGAAGCTATGCGCGATCTGAGTGCTCTGCCTAATCTGAAAGTTGCCTTGGTCCAGACCACCTTGGCCTGGCACGACCGTCTGGCCAACTACGAGCATTTCGAAACCCTGTTGGAGCAAGCCCGAGGGGCTGACCTGATCATCCTGCCGGAGATGTTCACCACAGGCTTTTCAATGGAGTCCGAGAGCCTGGCCGAACCGGAAAACGGCCCGACCTATAAGTGGCTGAAAAGCCAGGCGAAGAAGCTCGATGCAGTGGTAACCGGCAGTGTGATTATCCAGACCGCTGATGGTAGCCACCGCAATCGCTTGCTCTGGGCCCGACCGGATGGCGAGATCCTGTTCTACGACAAGCGCCACCTGTTCCGCATGGCCGGTGAGCACAAGCACTACACCCCGGGCGAGCGTCAGGTGCAGTTCGAGGTCAAGGGCTGGCGGGTGCGCACGCTGATTTGCTATGACCTGCGTTTCCCGGTGTGGAGCCGTGACGCGCAAGACACCGACCTGTTGCTGTACACCGCCAACTGGCCAGCGGCACGTCGTCAGCACTGGAACCGTTTGTTGCCAGCTCGGGGGATTGAGAACCTGTGTTATGTGGCGGCGGTGAATCGGGTAGGTACTGATGGTAAGGGTTTCGCCTATTCGGGCGACAGCCAGGTCCTGGACTTTCAGGGCGAGAGCTTGCTGAGTGCGGGGGAGGCGGACGGGGTGTTTACCGTGGTGTTGAGCTCGGCCGATCTGGCGGCGTATCGCACGCGCTTTCCGGCTAATCTGGATGCCGATACCTTCGAACTGCATTGAACGCAATCGCGGGGCAAGCCCGCTCCTACAGCGTTTATTCCTGTAGGAGCGGGCTTGCCCCGCGATCACTCAATACACATCGCGCCGATAACGCCCCGCCTCGATCAACTGCTCGACCCGAGCAGCCCCAAGCACTTCATTGAGCACTGCATCGACACCACTGGCCATGCCTTGCAGGCTGCCGCAGATGTAGATCGACGCGCCCTCATCCAGCCAGCGACGCAATTCAACTGCCTGTTCACGCAAGCGATCCTGCACGTAGACCTTGTGTGCCTGATCGCGCGAGAAGGCCAGGTCTAACCGCGCCAGTTCACCGGTACGCACCCAGTCTTGCAGTTCATCACCACAGAGGAAGTCGTGCGCCTGGTTACGCTCGCCGAACAACAACCAGTTGCGCTGCTCACCGGCTGCGATGCGGGCTTTGAGCAGGCTGCGCAAGCCGGCCAGGCCGGTGCCGTTACCGATCAAGATCATCGGTGTTGCCGGCGCCGGCACGTGGAAGCCGCTGTTGTTGCGCAGGCGCAAGCTGACGCTGTTATCCACCGCCAGGTATTCGGTCAGCCAGCCTGAACCCAGGCCCAGGCTGCCATCGGGGTGGCGTTCCTGGCGCACAATCAGTTCCAGCACGCCATCGCTGGCGATCGAGGCAATCGAGTATTCACGCGCTGCCAGTGGAATCAGGGCATCCACCAGGGCCTGGGCGTGCAAGCCGACCAAGTGCTCGCGGCTGCTGGGCAACTGGCGGCTGCCCAGCGCTTGCAGCAGGCTCTCCTGCAGGCCGTCGACCTCGACCCGCGCTTGGCCATCCAGGCCCAGCCCGCGCAGGAACTGCTCAACACTGTGCGGGTTGTTGCGCGGCAGGATTTCCACCAGATCACCGGCCTGCCACTGCGTGGGTTGCGGCGGCGTCAGCCCCAGCAAGTAAACCGACGAGCCTTGGCTGCCGGGGTTCATCAACTGGCGCTGAGTCAGCGTCCAGTTGTCGAATACCGGTGCCTGCCACGCGGCGGGTGGCGTGCTGCCGGTCAGTTGTGCCAGTTTCTGCTGCCATAGCTGCAGGGACGCCGGGTCGGCACTGTCGACTTCCACCGGGGCGAAGGCACTGGTGGCGCCACGCTCGCCAAGCCATGCCTGCAGACGGCGGGCGAACCCACAGAACTGTGGGTACTGGCGGTCGCCCAAGGCCAACAGGGCGTAGTTGAGGTTGCTCAGCGCCCACGGTTGGCCGAGCACTTTGCGCTCGAAACCGCGCGCACTGTCGGGGGCTTCACCATCACCGAAGGTACTGACCACGAACACCGCGCGTTCAGCCTGGTGCAGATCATTTTCGGTCAGCTCGGCCAGTGGACGTACCTGCACGGGCACCCCGGCGGCCTGCAGTTGGCCAGCGGTTTGCCAGGCCAGTTGTTCGGCAAAACCGCTCTGGCTGGCGAAGCCCACCAACCAGCTGTTGCCTTGCGTTTCGGCAGGCCGCAGGTTGCTGCGCGCCGCACGTACCTGGCGTTTTTTGCGCCGACGATCGAGGTACAGCAACCAGCCGGTCACGAAGAACAGCGGCATGGTCAGGCTGGCGATGGCAAACAGAATGCGTCCGGTCAGGCCAAAATAGCTGCCCACGTGCAACGCGTAGACGCTGGCGAGCAATTGCGCCTTGAAGGACTTGTCGTCATAGCGTTCGACCTTTTTCACCTGGCCGTTGGCCGGGTCGAAGGTCAGGGTGTTGAAGGCGCGTTCGTGCGCGGCGCCTTCAAGGCGGTAGAACAACATCGCGGGCTGGCCGCCGGCTGGTGGCAGGCGCAGGTTGTAGTTGCTCATCTTCGGGCCGGCGACAGCCTGCAGGCTGGCCCACACCGCGTCATAGTCAACCACCAGCGGCTTGGCGTCTTTGCCCGGTGCGCCGCCTGGGCGCCCGCGGCCTTCACCACGCTTGTGCTGTTCGCCTGCCGCCGGGGCATCGGCGAGCAGTTTGTTCAGGCCTTCGCGGTACCATTCATACGACCAGAACAGGCCGGTGAGGGCGAACAGCAGGTAGAACAGCAGGCACCAGGTACCGAACACGGCATGCAGATCCCAGTTGAACGCGCGGCCTTTCCGGGCCCAGTCCAGGGTCAGCCAGGTGCGCCAGTTCAGCGCCTGGCGCGGCCAGCGCAGGTACAAGCCGGATAGGCAGAAGAAAATCAGCATCAAGGTGCAGGCACCGGTGATCTGTCGGCCAGTGTCGCCCATGGCCAGGAAACGGTGCAGTTGCAGCATTAGGTCGAAGAAGGCCTGACCGCTGACCTCGCCCTGGAGTTTGCCGGTATAGGGGTCGGCGTAGCGCATCAAGCCGCGGCGCTCGCCGGGCGGTGGGGTGAAGAACACGCGTGCGGCCGTGTCGCCTTCAGAGGCCACCGACAGCATCGCCACCTTGTCACCTTGCTCGGCTTCGATCCGGCGCACCAGTTCGGGCATTGGCAACACGCCTTCCTGGCGTACCTCGACCTTGAGCACGTCGGGGTTGAACAGGCGCAGCAGTTCATCCTGGAACGCCCAGATTGCCCCGGTAACTCCCATCAAGGCCAGCACCAGGCCGGCAGTGATGCCGAAGAACCAGTGCAGTTGAAACAGGGATTTCTTCAGCACATCTATCACCTTGTCTTGCTGCAAATGCGAATGCGACGCGTATTATGCCCTGATACACGAAAGCCCCGCTCACCGAAGTGAACGGGGCTTGCTGGTCAGCGTGCTTAGAAGTGCACGGCGGTGGTCAGCAGGGCAGTGCGGCCCGGGGCCTGGTTGGCGTAGTGAGCGCCGTAGGCTTTGTCGTAGTAGACCTCGTTGGTGAGGTTTTGCACGTTCAACTGCAGGTCGACGTTTTTGGTCAGCTTGTAGCTGGCCATTGCGTCGTAACGCCAGTACGAATCGACCATCACGCTGTTGGTGACGTTGCCGAAGACGTCGTCAGAGTAGAACGCACCACCACCGACGGTGAGCTTCGGCGTGACGTTGTAGGTGGTCCACAAGGTCAGGCTGTTGTTCGGCGTGTTAGGCATCTGGTTGCCGTCGTTGTAGCCGTCGACCAGCACACCTTTCACGCTCTGGGAGCCACCGTCGACCAGCTCGGAGTCGAGGTAGGTGTAGCCGGCGAACACTTGCCAGTTGTTGGTCAGCTTGCCAGTAGCGGTCAGTTCCAGGCCGTCGACGCGGCTTTTACCAGCATTCTGGTAGGTGTTGGCGTCGACCAGTACGCGGGCGTTCTCTTTTTCGGTGCGGAAGACCGCAGCCGTCAGGTTCAGGCGCTGATCCAGCAGATCCCACTTGGTACCAATTTCATAGTTGGTGGTTTCTTCCGGTTTCAGCTCGCTGGTGGTGGTAGCGGTCAGCAAAGGGTTGCCGTCGCTGCCTTCACCCAACGAAGCACCGGCAGGCGTCGCCGAGGTCGCGTAGGAAATGTAGATGCTGCCGTTTTCAGCAGGCTTCCAGGTCAGGCCCAGTTGACCGGTGATGAACTCACTGGTGTCTTCGGTTTTGAATTGAGTAACGGCACCCTGTTTATTCAAGGCTTTGGTCTTGGCCTTGGTCTCAAAGTGGTCGTAACGCAGGCCCATGGTCAGCAACCAGGCCGGGTCCAACTCCAGTGTGTCGGTCAGGTAAATGGCACGGGTGCTGCCAGCGGTATCGGTGCCCAGATCGTTACGCGCAACGCTACCGCCCCATGCTTCATTCGGGTCGGGGTTAGGGAATGACGTGCACACGCCCGGAATCAAACCTTCGCCGGTGGAGCAATCGCCTGATTTGAACCCGGTAACGTCGTAGCCTTCTTTGTTCGAGACTTCGCGGCTCAGCTCAATACCGGTAGAGAAAGTGTTCTTGAACCCGCCGATGTACACCTCACCGAACAGGTCGGTCTGGTTGGTGGTCGTGGTGGTGTTCGCCACGCGGTTGTTCGGACGGCGCCATACTTCGCCTTTGAGGATGTTGCCCTTGCTGTCGTCCGGCTGGCTGTAGATGTAGTCCTGCAGGGTGCTGCCGTGACGCAGGGTGTTCTTGATCGTCAGCGAGTCGCTCAGGTCATGTTCCAGGGCGATGGTGGCGATGTCTGCACGGCTCTTGTAGAAGTCGCGATCGACCAGGCCGTAGAAATTGTTGCTGTCGCCGCCGTCAGTCGGCTTGTCGGGGTTCGCCGAAGTACGGTTGGCCGAGCTACCGGACTTCAGGCTGTAAGGGATACCGGAGTCTGGCAGGTCGTTGCTTTCTACGTGGTAGTAGTCCAGGTACAGGCGGGTTTCTGTGCCCAGGCCGAATACCAGCGACGGCGCCACGCCCCAACGGTCGTAGTTGACTTCATCGCGACCGGCGACATTGCTTTCGTGGCTCATCAGGTTCAGACGGAACGCCGCGGTGTCGAGGAACTGGTAGTTGCCATCGAAGGTGTAGCGTTGGGTCTGGTCCGAGCCCCAGGTGAATGCGCCGTCGGTGGAGTTACCCAGGTGCGCGCGCTTGCTCACCAGGTTGATGGTGCCGCCTGCAGCGCCGCGACCGCCGATGGCCGAGTTAGGGCCCTTGGCCACTTCTACCGATTCAATGGCAAAGATTTCACGGGTTTGCGAGCCGGTGTCACGCACGCCGTCCAGGTACATCGAACCTTGGGAGTCGAAGCCGCGAATGAACGGGCGGTCGCCGGACGGGTTGCCACCTTCACCGGCACCCATGGTGATACCCGGTACAGTGCGCAAGGCGTCCTGCAGGGTGAGGGCGTTGGTGTCCTTGATGACTTGCTGAGGGACCACCGTCACGCTGCGCGGGATATCGATCAGCGGCGCGGTGTACTTCGGCGAAGAGGCACTTTCCACCTTGTAGTCGGTGTTTGCCGCATCGGCCTGACCGGTCACGCTGGTAGCGTCCAGGGCAATCGCGCCGTTCTTGGCTGGCTCGGCTTCTGCGGCATACGCCATGTGCGCTGCAGAGGTGGCAGTGAGTGCCACGCCGATGGCGGAGGCGAGCAAGCGTGGTGAACTGACAGCGGTTGGCACGTAGTGACGCGGCATGGTGGTCCCCTTCCCCGGTTTCAAAGGCCGCGAAATATAATGTAAACAAATATGAGTAACAATTGAGAAGGATTGCTATTTGTTCGAAATTTACAATCTTTACAATTTGTAACTTCCGGATTGCTGAGCTGAAACGTCGCACCCATCTGAAAAGGCTTGTGGTTGATCAATGGGAATCAATACCATTGGCATCTCTTTTGCTCACAGGTGCCTGCGCCATGCTGCTACACATCTCCGGACTGTTCTCCACCGAGGAAGTCATGCGTATTCGTGAAGCGCTGGAGCAGACCGAATGGGCAGACGGCAAGGTCACCGCGGGCTATCAGTCGGCCAAGGCCAAGCACAACCTGCAACTGCCCGAAGGCCATCCGCTGGCCAAGGAAATCGGCACGGCCTTGATCGAACGCTTGTGGCAGCACCCGACGTTCATGTCGGCGGCATTGCCACACAAGGTGTTTCCGCCGTTGATCAATTGCTATCGCGAAGGGGGCAATTTCGGTTTTCACATCGACAACGCCTTGCGTCAGCCCCGTGGCAGCCACGAGCGGGTGCGTACTGACCTGTCCTCAACGCTGTTTCTGAGCAACCCTGAGGATTACGACGGTGGTGAACTGGTGATTCAGGACACCTACGGCGTACAGCAGGTGAAGCTGGCCGCAGGCGATCTGGTGCTGTACCCGGGCACCAGCCTGCACAAGGTCAACCCGGTGACCCGGGGTGCACGCTACGCTGCGTTCTTCTGGACACAAAGCCTGGTGCGCGAAGACAGCCAGCGCGCCTTGCTGTTCGAGATGGACAACGCCATCCAGGCGCTGACCGCCGACATGCCCGAGCACCCGGCGTTGATCCAACTTACTGGTACCTACCACAACCTGTTGCGCCGCTGGGTCGAGGTCTGAGTCATGGCTTTTGCGTTGCGTAACCGCCAGGAACTGGACAGCGAGCAGTTCAGCCAGATGCTTGAACACAGCCCAGCCAAGGCAGCCCAGGCGATATTGGCGGCGGCCGGGCAGGGCATCGTCGAGGCGCAATTGTTGCTGGGGCAGATCCTGCTCGACGGCCGTGGCATCGAGAAAGACCCAAGCCTGGCGCGGCGCTGGTTTGCCATTGCCGCCGAGGGGGGCAGCGTCATGGCTGACAACATGCTCGGGCGCTGCCTGGAGCATGGCTGGGGCGGTGAAGTTGATCAGGCTCAGGCCGCACGTCACTACCGGCAGGCAGCACAGCGTGGGCTGGACTGGGGGCTCTACAACTACGCCAACCTGTTGGCCACAGGCCGTGGTGTCAGTCAGGATCATGTGCTGGCACTGGCCTGTTACCGGCAGGCGGCCGAGCAGGGCCACGCCAAGTCGATGAATCTACTGGGTCGTTATCTGGAAGATGGCGTGCATTGTCCGGGTGATGTTCAGGGTGCACAGCGCTGGTATCAACGCTCGGCTGAGGCCGGGGATTTTCGTGGGCAGTTCAGCCATGCCGGGGTATTGGCCGCTCAAGGGCGCACACAAGATGCCTTGATGTGGTTGCAGCAAGCGCTGGAGGGCGGTAACGCGAATTTTCTGCGAGTAGCCGGACCTGCGCTGGAGCACGCAGAGCAGCCTGAAATTCGCAGCCTGGCACAGGCGTATGCCGCACGTTTGGCGCAGTTGCAAGCACAGGCTTGATCGGTGGGAGCGGGCTTGGCCCGCGATTGCGGTGTGTCAGACAAACCGCAATCGCGGGGCAAGCCCGCTCCCACAAGTGGTGCAAGACAGTTGCCCCCACAAAGGGCCGGTGAAGCCTTAGCCAAAAAAACGGGCCTTTCGGCCCGTTCTTCATTACAGATAGAAGGCTTTCAGCGGCGGGAAGCCGTTGAACTCTACGGCGCTGTAGCTAGTGGTGTAGGCGCCGGTCGACAGCCAGTACAGGCGGTCACCGATGGCCAGGTTCAGCGGCAGGCCGTACTTGTAGTGCTCGTACATGATGTCGGCGCTGTCACAGGTCGGGCCTGCGATAACCACTTCTTCCATTTCACCTTTCTTCTCGGTCCAGATCGGGAACTTGATGGACTCGTCCATGGTTTCGATCAGGCCGGAGAATTTGCCCACGTCGGTGTAGACCCAACGCTCGACAGCGGTACGCGACTTACGTGCTACCAGCACCACTTCACTGACCAGAATGCCGGCGTTGGCGATCAGCGAACGGCCTGGCTCAAGGATGATTTCCGGCAGGTCGTCACCGAAGTCTTCCTTGAGGAAACGGATGATTTCTTCAGCGTAGGTTTCCAGGCTGTTGGTACGGGTGATGTAGTTGGCCGGGAAGCCGCCACCCATGTTGATCAGCTTGAGTTCGATGCCGTCTTCTTCTTTCAGGCGTTCGAAGATCACTTTGACCTTGGCGATCGCCGCATCCCAGACGCTGATG
This sequence comes from Pseudomonas sp. NUPR-002, assembly GCF_056322725.1. Taxonomy (NCBI): domain Bacteria; kingdom Pseudomonadati; phylum Pseudomonadota; class Gammaproteobacteria; order Pseudomonadales; family Pseudomonadaceae; genus Pseudomonas; species Pseudomonas sp. NUPR-002. The sequence goes on along the minus strand of NZ_CM150476.1, from coordinate 5,167,113 downwards.
TCACGCTGTTGCGAACCAACGTGGAACGATACGCCGTAAGGCACCAGGCCCAGGTCGCGGGCGAGGATCAGCAGGTCCATGGCCATGTCGGTCTGGCAGCCGAATTTGCGCGACAGCGGCCAGTCGGCAGTGGTCGAGCCTTCAGTGAGAATGCGCACGTAAACCTTGGAACCCGGTGCCGCCTTTGCGATGTTGCGCAGGTCGGCTTCGGAGTCGGTGGCATACAGACGCACGCCCTTGTCGAAGAAGTAGCGGATGTCCTTGGACTTCTTGATGGTGTTGCCGTAGCTGATGCGATCAGGGCTGACGCCACGGCCAAGCACTTTGTCCAGCTCGTAGATCGAGGCGATGTCGAAGCTCGAGCCTTTTTCCTTGAGCAGGTCGATGATCTCGACGGCAGGGTTGGCCTTGACCGCGTAGTAGACCTTGGCGAATTCGAAACCGGCGCGCAGGTCATCGTAGGCCTGGCTGATCATCTGCGTGTCGATGAGCACGAACGGGGTTTCTTGCTTGTCGGCGAATGCCTTCATTTTCTGGAAGGTATCGCGCGCGAAGTAGTCTTCGACCTGAATCGACATGCTTAGGGACTCCATGGGCAAACTGAATAAAAAAGTGGCTGCAACTGAACGCCCTCCGTATCCCCACTTTGGTTCGCCTACTTCCCAAGGCATGTCGCCGAAAGCAAAAAGGTCAACCGTGCGTGATAAAGCGAGCTACGGGTGACCTTGCTGTCTCGTCGTCAGTACTTGAGCCGGATGGATCGTTTCCAGCATGGACGTTCGGCGCGAACTTTAGGACCTGAGGGGCTCAAGATCAACAAAAAACGTCGCGATTTTGCACACGTTTGTCGCCCCGTCTTGGCCAGCCACTTTGTAACCGACCCAGGTAAACAGTAGGCGTTCAATTTGATGACAAAAGCGTTAAAAATACCGATATACCCAGAGAACGTTCAGGGATTCGGCAAGTTCGCTTGTGTATCCCCTGATCGGCGAAATTAGCGACCAAAGCGTTAAAAAAGCCTCAAATAGGTGCGTGAGAAGCAGCGGGTTGCTGCACCGAGAAAAAGGCCCAGCCGTTCGATTTTTTTTTCGTACCTTGCAGCGCTTTCCAGGGTGTCCAGCGGCAAATTTTTTTTGCCCGCAGCACGCTTCGTCGCCCACCAAGAACTTCAATTGCCCGACTTAATAAGAAACATTACTATTCGCGTCATTCTCCACGCTTGGCGAAGACCCTGCATCGTGTCGCGACACAAAGGCTTTGTTGACCACTACCATGAGCTGATCGGCACCTGGACGCGCAAGTTGCGCAATCGCCAGCAGGCCGAGGATCTGGCACATGATGCCTTTGTGCGGGTGCTGGAAAATGACCAGGCCGGTGTCGAGCAGCCGCGCGCCTATCTGCACCAGACCGCGCGTAACATTGCCGTGGATGGCTACCGCCGCGAAGACCGCCGTCAGGCCGTTGAACAAGACATCATCGATCCCGGCAGCGACCTCAGTGGCGACCCGGAGGCTTACATGCATGCCATCGAGCTGGCAGACAGCGTTGAGCGGGCCCTGGCGCAGTTGCCGCTGAACTGCCGACGGGTGTTCATCTGGCAGAAACTCGAAGGGCTGACCCAGGCGGAAATCGCCGAGCGCATGGGCTTGACCAAGAACATGGTCGAAAAGTATATGATTCGCACGCTCCGGCATCTGCGTGAGCACCTGGATGTGTCGACGAGATGAGTCAGGCGAATGTTTTCATGAATAACGATGCGTGCCCGTGTGGCCGAGAAGCCGTGCGCGATGAGGCAGCCCAATGGTTTGCCCGCCGCTGCGACGGCGCGCTGAGCGCAGAGGCGCAGGCGCAACTCGATACCTGGTTGGCACAGCACGTTCAGCATCAATACGAATACGATGTGCTCGCCCAGCTCTGGGGCGCAGCCGATGCGCTGCCGCGTGCGCGTCTTGAGGCTTTGTGCCAGGCAGACCCGGTGCGCCAACTGCCACGTCGGCGCTTCATTCAGCAAGCCTTGGCGGCGAGTGTGGCTGCAGCGGCAGTGGGGTTGGGCTGGTTCGGTTGGCAGCATCATCAGCTCAACTATCAGGATCAGCTTCACACTGCACTCAACGAGCGCCGCCAGATCGATCTGCCGGATGGCTCGCATCTGGAACTCAATGGCCGTACGCAACTGACGGTCGACTTCAGTGCCGGGCAACGGCGCATCCAGCTGACGGCCGGCGAAGTGATGTTCAGTGTCGCCCACGATAGCGCGCGGCCATTTGTCGTGAGTACCGCTCAGGGCACGGTCACGGTCACGGTCACCGGTACCCGTTTTGACGTGCGCCTGGACCCGGCGCGCACTCGGGTAGCCGTGGAGCAAGGCTCGGTCAACGTGCAAGGCAGTGATGCCAGCCAGGCATTGCTCACCGCCGGGCTTGGCTCCCACATCGATGCCCGCGGCACGGTCGCCAAACCCTATGCAGTGGACGCTGCTGCACTGACCGCCTGGCGCAACGGCAAGCTGGTGTTCAATGACGCACCATTGAGCGAAGTGGTTGAGGAAGTCTCGCGTTATCGCGCTCAACCCCTGCGCGTTGCCGATGGAAAAGTAGGCGCGCTACGCCTGAGCAGCACCTTCAGCAGTGACGATACCGATGCGTTGTTGCGGGCCCTGCCGAGCATCCTGCCCGTGGCTATCAAGACCCATGCCGATGGCTCCAGCGAAATAATTTCAAAATAAATTCAGGTTTTTTTTCAGTTGTTCGTCTTCCTGGCCAACTGCAACTGCCAAGCATTTCCATTTGCATGCAGATGGCATTTTATCCGGCCCCTCAGGATTTCTCGAAGACGTGAACAACAACAAGTTTTCCCCGCGTTCTGCACCACGCTTGCGTACCCGACTGCTGCCTCTGGCGCTGGCCCTGGCGGTCAGTGGCGGTATTGCCAGCAGCTATGCTGACGAGCCTACAACCGCTATCCAGATCCAGGCCCAGCCGCTGGCTTCGGCCCTGAGCCAACTGGGACAGCAAACCTCGCTGCAACTGTTCTTCAGCCCTGAGCTGGTCGCCGGCAAGCAAGCCCCGGCCGTGTCGGGCACCCTGGCGCCGGAGCAGGCGTTGCAGACGCTGCTGCAAGGTAGCGGGCTGACCTACGAGATTTCCCAGGGCACCGTGGTGCTCAAACCTGCCCAGACCGCTGGTACTTTGACCACGGGCAGCCTTGAGCTGGCACCCACCGACGTCAAAGTCGTAGGCGACTGGCTGGGAAACGCTGAGGAAACGGTGGTGCAGAACCATCCGGGGGCGCGTACGGTAGTGCGTCGTGAAGCGATGGTCGAAGAAGGCGCGATGAACGTGCGCGATGCATTGCGTGGCATTCCCGGCGTACAGGTGCAGGATTCGAACGGTACCGGCGGCAGTGACATTGCACTGAACGTTGGTGTGCGCGGCCTGACTTCGCGTTTGTCGCCACGCTCCACTGTGCTGATCGATGGTATTCCGGCGGCCTTCGCCCCGTATGGCCAGCCGCAGTTGTCGATGGCGCCGATCTCTTCGGGCAACCTCGACAGCATCGACGTTGTGCGTGGTGCAGGCTCGGTGCGTTATGGCCCGCAAAACGTCGGCGGGGTCATCAACTTCGTCACTCGGGCGATTCCGGAGAAGGCTACAGGTGAGCTGTCGACCACCATGGAAACCTCCCGTCATGGTGGTTGGAAGCATATCGAGTCGGCGTTTCTCGGTGGTACCGCTGACAACGGCCTGGGCGCAGCATTGCTGTATTCCGGGGTCAACGGCAATGGCTACCGCAGCAGCAACAACGACAACGACATCGATGACGTGCTGCTGAAAACCCACTGGGCGGTCACCGACAGCGATGAACTGTGGCTGAACTTTCACTATTACGATGCCAAGGCCGACATGCCCGGCGGTCTGACCCAGGCGCAGTTCGATGACGACCCGTACCAGTCCGACCGTGACTACGACACCTTCAGTGGACGGCGCAAAGACGTATCGCTCAAGTACCTGCGCCAGATCGACGATGTCACCCAGTTCGAAGTGTTGACCTACTACACCGACAGCTTCCGTGGCAGCAGTATCGCCGCCCGTGACCAAGAGACCTTGTCGTCGTACCCGCGCAGCTACCACACCTTCGGGATCGAGCCTCGCCTGTCGCGGATCTTCTTCGCAGGCCCGACCACGCAGGAAGTCAGCGTCGGTTACCGCTACCTTAAAGAAGCGATGCACGAGCAGGCGACTCGCCTGGCTTTGATCGACAACGTACCGACCCCAGCACCTGGCTCTGACGGCCATGTGTACCAGGACCGTACCGGTGGCACTGAAGCCAGTGCGTACTACATCGACGACAAGATTGATGTCGGCAACTGGACCATCACCCCCGGTATCCGTTTTGAACACATCAACACCGATTGGCACGAGCGCCCGGTGATCGGTACTGATGGCAAGCGGGTGCAGGAGAAAAACCGCAGCATCTCCAGCAACGAACCGTTGCCAGCGCTGAGCGTGATGTATCACCTGTCGGATGAGTGGAAGCTGTTTGCCAACTACGAAACCTCGTTCGGCAGCCTGCAGTACTTCCAGCTTGGCCAGGGTGGTAAGGGCGACCAGACCGCCAATGGCCTGGAGCCGGAAAAAGCCAAGACCTATGAAATCGGTACGCGCTACAACAACGGCACCTGGGGTGGCGAGCTGACCGCGTTCTACATCGACTTTGACGATGAGCTGCAGTACATCAGCAACGACATTGGCTGGACCAACCTCGGCGCTACCAAGCACCAGGGGATTGAAGCGTCGGTGCGCTACGACCTGTCGGGCCTCGATCCGCGCTTGCAGGGCCTGAGTGCCAACGCCGGCTTCACTTACACCCGCGCCACCTATGAAGGCGAGATCCCCGGCTTCAAGGGTCGCGACCTGCCGTTCTACTCGCGGCAAGTGGCGACTGCCGGGTTGCGTTACCAGATCGATCGCTGGACCTGGAACCTCGATGCCTTCGCCCAATCGAAGCAGCGTGCGCCGGGTACCGGGATGAACAAAGACGGCAGCTTCAACGGCAACTACATCACCGAGCCAAGTGCTGATGGCCAGTACGGTGACATTCCAGGTTATGTGACCTGGGCTGCGCGTGGTGGTTATGACTTTGGCCAGGAACTGTCGAACCTGAAGCTGGCGGCGGGGGTGAAGAACATCTTCGACAAGCAGTACTACACCCGCTCAAGCGACAACAACTCGGGTATCTACCTCGGCGAGCCGCGCACCTTCTACGTACAAGCCAGCGTAGGCTTCTGATCCCGTAGGAGCGGGCTTGCCCCGCGATTGCGATGTGTCAGTCATATCGCAATCGCGGCGCAGAGAGATCAGGCCAGAGCTTCAGCCGGTGAGACGATGCTGGTCTTGCCGCCGCGCGAACGCCCTGAACTCAGGTAAGCGGCAATCGATTCCTGAGTGACTTCACCGAGAAACACTTGCTCGGCATCGAGCACCGGCAACCACGAGCGGTTGAACTCATACATGCGTGACAGCAGGATGCGCAGGTGCTCATCGTGTGCAGCGGTGGCATTGAAGCTGCGCAGGAAGTCACTGCAGCTGCCTTGCTGGCGGTGCAGGTCGCGTCGGCGCACGTAGCCCATGGCTTTGTTCTGCGCATCAGTTACCACCACATAACGCCGGTCGTGCTCATCCATCAACTCCAGCGCTTCGCTGACCGGCGTTTGCGGGCTCACCGATGGCGCATTGTCGGCGGCGTCTTCGGCACGTACCAGCAGCAGGCGCTTGAGGGTGCTGTCCTGGCCAACAAAGTTGCTGACAAAGTCATCGGCCGGGTGCGCCAGCAGGGTGTCGGGATGGTCGATCTGAATCAATTTGCCAGCGCGGAAAATCGCAATCTTGTCGCCCAGTTTGATCGCTTCGTCGATGTCATGGCTGACCATGATCACCGTCTTGTTCAACGCGCGTTGCATCTCGAAAAACTCGTTCTGGATCATCTCGCGGTTGATCGGATCGACCGCGCCGAACGGTTCGTCCATCAACAGCAACGGTGCCTCGGCCGCCAAGGCGCGAATCACACCGATACGCTGTTGCTGACCACCGGATAGCTCACGCGGGTAGCGCTGCAGATACTGCTTAGGCTCAAGCTTGATCATGCTCATCAGCTCGCGTGCGCGCTCGTGGCATTTCTGTTTGTCCCAGCCGAGCAGGCGCGGGACCACGGTGATGTTTTCCTCGATGGTCATGTTGGGAAACAGGCCGATCTGCTGAATGACATAGCCAATGCGCCGGCGCAGGGTCACTTCGTCCAGGCCGCTGGTGTCTTCACCGTTGATCAGCACCTTGCCCGAGGTCGGGGTGATCAGGCGGTTGATCATTTTCAAGGTGGTGCTCTTGCCGCAACCGGACGGGCCAAGGAATACGCAAATCTCGCCTTCATTGACGGTCAGGCTCACGGCGTCGACGGCTTTGACGTCTTTACCGTTGGCGTGGAAGGTCTTGCTCAGGTGTTGAAGTTCGATCATTTGCGCAGTCCTTCTGGAGTCAGGGCACGTTGCAGGATTTGCAGCAGCAGGTCAGCGAAGATGGCCAACAGGCTCACCAGCAAGGCGCCGACCAGCAGCATCGACATGTCGCTACGGCTGATGGAAGTCAGGATGAGAACGCCCAGGCCACCGGCGCCAATGGTCGCGGCGATGGTCATGACGCCGATGTTCATCACCACGGCGGTACGCACGCCCGCGAGGATCACCGGCACGGCAATGGGCAGCTCGACCATGCGCAGGCGCTGGCCGAAGGTCATGCCGATGCCACGTGCGGCTTCACGGATACCGGGCTCGACATTGGTCAGCGCCAGGTAGGTGTTACGCAGGATTGGCAGCAGTGAATAAAGAAACACGGCAGTGATCGCCGGCAGCGGCCCCAGCCCCTGGCCGAATTTCGAATAGAACGGCAGCAGCAAGCCGAACAGGGCGATTGAAGGAATGGTCAGCAGCACCGTGGCGCAGGCTTGCAGTGGACCGGCGAGGGCCGGAAAGCGGGTCATCAGAATGCCCAGCGGCACACCGAAGAGAATCGCCAGGCTCACGGCAATACCGACCAGGGTGATGTGTTGCCAGGTCAGTTGCAGCACCTGGGCCCAGTCCAGATGAATGAAAGTATCGAGCATGGTCATGGCTGCTCCTGTGCAGGTGGATGCTGGCGCAGGTACTCGGCGGCTACCTTGCCTGGGCTCTGGTGCTCGACGTCGACTTTGGCGTTGAGCTCCCGCATGGTCTGGTCATCCAGTTGCTCGGCCAATGGCTTGAGCAGGGTTGCCAACTGCGGGTGAGCATCGAGGACTTCCTTGCGCACCACCGGGGCGGCGGTGTAGTCGGGGAAGTAGTGTTTGTCGTCTTCGAGCAGCTTCAGGTTGAAGGCGCTCAGGCGGCCGTCAGTGGTGTACACCAGACCACTGAACACCTGGCCGTTGCGCAGCGCGGTGTACACCAGGCCTGCATCCATCTGGCGGATGTTGCGGCGGGTCAGTTGCAGGTCGTAGGTTTCAGTGAGGCCGACCAGTCCGTCGGGACGGTTGGCGAATTCGGTATCCAGGGCCACCAGGTGGTCGCGGTCCTGTTCCTCACGCAGCACCTGGTTCAGCTGGCTGATGGTGTTTACCTGCGGGTACTGCTCAGCGATCTTGTGCGGCAGGGCCAGGGCGTAGGTGTTGCTGAATTTCGACGGGGTCAGCCAGATCAGGCCTTTTTGCGCATCTAGCGCCTTGACCTTGGCGTAGGTGGCCGCCGCGCTGGGCATGCGCTCTTCGATATGGTTGTAGGACACCAGCGACACCCCGGTGTATTCCCAGACCATGTCCAGCTGCCCGGTTTCGTGCGCGCTGCGCGCCAGATTGCTGCCCAACCCACCCGTGATGCGTACATCGAAACCATGCTGATTGAGGTAGCGAGCAGTGATTTCGGCCAGCACGGTTTGCTCGGTGAACACCCGCGCGCCGAGGCGAATCACAGGTTTTGTCGCGGCGTGGGTAAATCCCGAGAACAGCAGGGCCGCGCCCAGTAACAAGGCGATTCTTTTCATTGGAGTTCCTTCGCTTAGTGGGCCAGGCCGCGTTCAAGCCAACGTCGACTGCCTTGCGCCACCAGGGCGTCAAGCAGCAGGGCGAGTAAGGCGGTACAGGCAGCGCCGAGCAGCAGTTGTGGCTGATTGTTCAGGGCAATGCCGGGAAAAATCAGGCTGCCCAGACTGTTGGCGCCGATCAGAAACGACAGCGGTGCGGTGCCGACGTTGATCGCCAGGGCCACCCGCACACCGCCGATGATGATCGGCACGGCATTGGGCAGTTCGACCTTCCACAGGCTTTGGCGTGGCGTCATGCCGATACCGGTGGCGGCTTCTTTGAGCGAGACGGGAACGTTTTTCAGGCCTTCGTAGGTGTTGCGCACGATAGGCAGGAGGGAGGCGAGGAACAAAGCGAAGATCGCCGGACCTGCGCCGATGCCCAGGAAACTCAGGGCAATGGCCAGAACGGCCAGCGGGGGGATGGTGTTGCCAATATTGAAAAACTGCATGAAACGTTCGGCGCGGTCGACCCTGTGCGGTCGACTCAAGGCAATCCCAGCGGGTATGCCCACGGCTAACGCCGCCACCATCGACAGCAGCACCAACACCAGGTGTGCCTGCAGGTAGAACCACAGATCGGCGCGATAGCGCGCGATCGTATCAATGCCGATCCAGTGGATCAGCAGGGCCAGGATGACGAGCGCAAAGGCACATCCCATCAGCCCCTTGCCATAGCGTTTAGCCACAGGCGGACTCCTTTTTTTTGTCGGCGAACACACTCCCGTGGCGGTCACCATTCCAGGTGACAGGCAGCGTGATCGCGATAAGCAGCGCGTTTTCCGGAGCGGAACAACACGCCATGAGCGAAGCCTCGTCAGGCTCGTAGAGCTAGTGAAACCGACCCTGACGAACGGTCATGACCGATTGCAAATCAGGGGAGTGGACGCCTCCACAGCCGTAAAGGTTCCCATCTGAAGCGGCATTTGGCCAGTGTTAATCTACCCAACGGTTCAGTTCAGGGTTAAGTCTGGGCTATAATCTGCGCCCTTTTTTGAACCACCTGTCAGGCGATTTCCCATGACCAACCAGGCCGCCGAAGTCGCGAAGCGCCGCACTTTCGCCATTATTTCCCACCCCGACGCCGGTAAGACCACCATCACCGAAAAGCTTTTGCTGATGGGCAAGGCGATCTCCGTTGCCGGTACGGTGAAGTCGCGTAAGTCCGACCGCCATGCCACCTCCGACTGGATGGAGATGGAGAAGCAGCGTGGTATCTCGATCACCACCTCGGTCATGCAGTTCCCTTACCGCGATCACATGATCAACCTGCTCGATACCCCGGGCCACGAAGACTTCTCGGAAGACACCTACCGCACCCTCACCGCGGTGGACTCGGCCCTGATGGTGCTCGACGGCGGTAAAGGCGTTGAGCCACGGACCATCGCCCTGATGGACGTGTGCCGTCTGCGTGACACGCCAATCGTCAGCTTCATCAACAAACTCGACCGTGACATCCGCGACCCGATCGAACTGCTCGACGAAATCGAAGCGGTCCTGAAGATCAAGGCCGCGCCGATCACCTGGCCGATCGGTTGCTACCGTGATTTCAAAGGTGTGTACCACCTCTCGGGTGACTACATCATCGTTTACACCCCGGGCCACGGCCACGAGCGTACCGAGGTGAAGATCATCGAGAAGCTCGACTCCGACGAAGCCCGCGCCCACCTGGGTGATGAGTACGATCGCTTCCTCGAGCAACTGGAGCTGGTGCAGGGCGCCTGCCACGAGTTCGACCAGGACGAGTTCATGCGTGGCGAACTGACGCCGGTGTTCTTCGGTACCGCGCTGGGCAACTTTGGGGTCGACCATGTACTCGACGCCGTTGTCGACTGGGCGCCACGTCCGTTGGCACGGGTTGCCAACGAGCGCAGCGTCGAGCCGACCGAAGAGAAGTTCAGCGGTTTCGTGTTCAAGATCCAGGCAAACATGGACCCTAAGCACCGCGACCGTATCGCCTTCATGCGCATCTGTTCCGGACGCTACGAGAAGGGCATGAAGATGCGCCATGTGCGCACCGGCAAAGACCTGCGCATCGGCGACGCTCTGACCTTTTTCTCCTCCGAGCGTGAGCAGCTGGAAGAGGCCTGGGCTGGTGACATCATCGGTTTGCACAACCACGGCACCATCCAGATCGGTGACACCTTCACCGAAGGCGAGGCCCTGGGCTTCACCGGTATCCCGCACTTCGCCCCGGAATTGTTCCGTCGTGTGCGCCTGAAAGACCCACTCAAGTCCAAGCAGTTGCGTCAGGGCTTGCAGCAGTTGGCCGAAGAGGGTGCAACCCAGGTGTTCTTCCCTGAACGTAGCAACGACATCATCCTTGGTGCGGTGGGTGTGCTGCAGTTCGATGTGGTCGCCAGCCGTCTGAAGGAAGAGTACAAGGTCGAATGCGCTTACGAGCCGATCACCGTCTGGTCCGCGCGCTGGATCAGCTGTGACGACAAGAAGAAGCTTGAGGAATTCAAGAACAAGGCTGTGGAAAACCTGGCGGTTGACGGCGGTGGTCACCTGACCTACCTGGCGCCGACGCGGGTCAACCTGGCGCTGATGGAAGAGCGCTGGCCCGATGTGCAGTTCCGTGCGACGCGTGAGCATCACTAAGTAGTAAAAAGCATCGCGGGGCAAGCCCGCTCCTACCGATCTGGTAGGAGCGGGCTTGCCCCGCGATCATTTCAGTTCCCTGCCTTGATACTGGTCCAGATCCGCGTACGAATGCGGTCGATCTTGGCTGGCATCGCTTCCAGTGCATACAGCTTGCCGAGCATTTCGTCGCTCGGGTAGATCATGGTGTTGGCCTTCAGGGCCGGGTCTACCAGCGTATCGGCTTTGTGGTTGCCGTTGGCGTACTGCACGTAGTTGCTGATATTGGCCATCACTTCTGGTTGCAACAGGTAGTTCATGTAGGCGTAGCCGGCTTTTTCGTCCGGGGCGTCGGCCGGCATGGCAACCATGTCAAACCACATCGGCGCGCCTTCTTTCGGGATCGAGTAGCCGACCTGTATGCCGTTCTTCGCTTCCTCTGCACGGTTTTTCGCCTGCAGCACATCGCCCGAGAAACCCACCACGACGCAAACGTCGCCATTGGCCAGGTCGCCGGTGTACTTGGAGGAGTGAAAGTAGCTGATGTAAGGGCGCACTTTCATCAACAGTTCTTTGGCTTTGTCGTAGTCCTTCGGGTCCTGGCTGTGGTGCGGCAGGCCCAGGTAGTTCAGGGCGATGGGCAGCAGTTCCGGGCCATTGTCCAACACCGCGACGCCACAGCTTTTCAGCTTGCTGATGTATTCGGGTTTGAAGATCAGGTCCCAGGAATCCACTGGTGCATCGTCGCCCAGCACAGCCTTGACCTTGTCGATGTTGTAACCGATGCCGGTACTGCCCCACAGGTAGGGGAAGCCGTATTGGTTGCCCGGGTCGTTCACCTCCAACGCCTTGAGCAGCACCGGGTTGAGGTTCTGCCAGTTCGGCAGCTGACTCTTGTCGAGTTTTTTGAGCGCCTTGCCCTGGATCTGCCGGGCCATGAAGTGGTTGGAGGGGAATACCACGTCATAGCCGGAGTTGCCGGTCATCAGCTTGCCGTCGAGGGTTTCGTTGCTGTCGAACACGTCGTAGGTCGGCACGATGCCGCTGGCTTGCTGGAAGTTTTTCAGGGTATCGGGGGCGATGTAGCTGGACCAGTTGTAGATCTTCACCGAGTCGGCCGCCTGGGCCATGGATGTCGCCAGCAACAGCGGGGCGATGAGCAATGGGCGCATGTCTGGATTCCTTGCTTTGTCTGTTTTTATCGAAGGAGGCAGGCGATCAAATGATCAGAAAATCAGTACGTAGGTTTTGCGCACGGTCTCCTGGATGTCCCAGATGCCGGTGCTGTTTGCTGGCAGCATGATTGCGTCGCCAGCTTCGATGGTCAGCGGCTCGCCACCATCCGGGGTGAAGGTGCAGCGGCCTTTGATGAAGTGGCAAAACTCCTGCTGCACAATCTGCCGCCGCCAGCGCCCTGGGGTGCATTCCCAGATTCCGGTTTCGACGCCGTCAGTGCGCTCGACAGCGGTCACCGAGGCAATCGATACAGGCTCACCGAGGGGCACGGCGACCGGGTTCGATTCTTGTAAGGCGACAGTGTCGGTGTTCTTGAACTGGGTAATGCTCATACCGGTGAATCCTGTGCAGGGGGAACGAAAAGTCAGCGCATGAAACCTTCCATGAAGTCCGCGACACCACTGGCCAGGCGGCGGCGCCACGGTGCGCTGTCGGGGTTGGCGAGGGTCTGGTCCTCATGGACGAAACTCTTGATGATGGCGTTGTAGCCCAGCCAGCGGCACGGCTCCGGCTCCCAGCCTTTGAGACGCGACAGCGCGCTGTCGGCATGGACCCAGGGTTGTTCGGTCAGCTCGCTGCGCCGTTCGAGAATCAGCTCGGCCAGGGTGCGTCCGCCCAGGTTGCTGGCGCCGACGCCCTCGCCACCGTAGCCACCGGCCAGGGCGATGCCTTGTTTGCGGTCACACAGCATGTGCGGCTGGAAGCGCCGGGCCATCCCTAAATTGCCGCCCCAGGCGTGGGTGATGGCAACGTCCTTGAGCTGTGGGAACAATTCGCCGAACAGGTAGCGGCGCAGTTCGATTTCACTGGTGGTGAGGTCGAAGTTTTCGCGCAGGCGCCCGGCAAAGCGGTATCCGCCACGGGCGCCGAATATCAGGCGGTTGTCGGCGCTGCGTTGGCCGTAGGTGACCTGGCGGCTGTTTTCGCTGAAGGCCTGGCCACGGTTGAGGCCGATCTTTTCCCAGACATCTTGTGGCAATGGCTCGGTGGCAACGATCAGGCTCTGCACCGGCATCTGGTAATGCCCCAGTGGCGGCAGGTTGACCGAGTAGCCTTCGACGGCCGGCACCAGCCACTGGCATTTGACGCGAGCATGCGCCGTGCGCACCTCACCCGATCGCCAGTCGATCACCGGGCTGTTTTCGTACAAGCGCACGCCCAGGCCTTCTACCGTACGCGCCAGGCTGCGCACCAGCTTGGCCGGTTGAATGGTGGCCACGTTGGGGTTGAAGATCGCCCCGTAGGGTTTACGCACGCGCAGCTGTGTCGCCAGTTGTTCCGGGCTCAGCCAGCGGTAATCGGCTTCGTTCAAGCCTTGTTTGTAGAGTTTGTCGAGGTAAGCGCGCAGGGTCGCTTGCTGCTCCGGGTAGCGCGCTGCGCAGTACAGCACCCCGCCTTTGCGGTAGTCGCAGTCGATGGCTTCGCGTTCGAGCACGCGTTGCACTTCATCGGGAATGCCATGCAGCAGGTCGTAGGAGGCACGGCGTTGCTCGGCGGAACTGGCCGCCAGCAGACGGTCTTCGCCCAGCAAGTTGCCCATCAGCCAGCCACCATTGCGCCCGGAGGCGCCGAAGCCGGCGATGTTGGCTTCAACGATGGCGATGTTCAGCTGTGGCGCCTGCTGCTTGAGGTAGTAGGCAGTCCAGAGCCCGGTGTAACCGGCGCCGATGATGCAGACATCCACGTCCAGATCCTGCTGCAGCGCCGCACGCGGGCTCAGTGGCTCATCGAGCTGGTCCATCCAAAGGCTGATCTTGCGCCATGCCTGCATGCTGTTCGGCTCCACATCCGTTACGGTCTGTGGGCGATCCTAGAAGCTGGCGGGGGGCGTTGTCTTAGCTGCGTGCACGCAGAGAATTCTGCTTGACCCAGGCCTTGGGCGAAAGCCCGGTGTGCTGGCGAAAACACTTGTAGAAAGCCGACAGCGAATTGAAACCGGCGGCAAAGGCCAGGTCGTCGACCTTGGCGTTGGCAGGCGACAATTCCAGGCCTTTGAGCAGGTGCTGCAGGCGTGCCTGGTTGACGTAGCGGTAGAAACTTTGGCCGAGCACCTGGTTGAGCAGGTAGGAGATCTGGTTACGGCTGTAACCGCTCTCGCGGGCTACCCGTTGCAGGTCGAGTTCCGGGTCGAGGTAGGGCTGCTGACGCAGGAAGTAGTCTTCGAGGTCCTGAGCCATGGCGCTCAATTGCCGGGGCGACAGGCCCAGGCGGCTGATGGTCGGGCGCACATCCGATTGACCGGGTTGCGGCTTGGCTTCCCGTACCAGCGAGGCATATTCATTGACCCGCCAGATCAGCCCGTCGCGCACAGTGATCGCTTCGCTGGACTGGAATGCCACCAGGCCTTCGCCGCCGCGCAGCGTCACTTGATACTGAATAAAGGCGGTACAGCCATCGACGCGGATACGGTCGCTGTGGACGATATCTTCATCGACCTCGCGCGGCATGCTGGCGCGTACGTAATCGCGCAACTCGGCGTAGTGCATCACGCGGTTGAGGAAGAAGTCGTTGTACTGGATATCTGGATGGTACAAGGCCATTACCCCGTCCAGGTCGCGATGCTTCCAACACAGGTGATATCGCATGACGGTGGCGGCGGTTTCCGGGGTTTGTTCCGGGCCGTCGGGGAGTGGGTTTGGGGTCATTGGCAGATAGTGAGGGAGGCTTTAATCGCGGGTCAAGCCCGCTCCCACAGCGGTGGTGAAAATCCCTGTGGGAGCGGGCTTGTCCCGCGATTGATTTACAAGAATTGCTCCGCGTAATGACACGCCACCTGCCGCGTCCCCACCGGCCGGAACGCTGGCTCTTCAGCCGCACAACGCTCAGTGGCATACGGGCAGCGCTTATGGAAAGCGCAACCGGTTGGTGGGTTCAGCGGGTTGGGCAGCTCACCGGCGATCTTGATCTTCGGTTTGAGCGGGTCTGGATGAATGGTCGGGGTGGCCGACAGCAGCGCCTGGGTGTAAGGGTGCAACGGCTTGCTGTAGATATCCTCCTTGGGCCCCATTTCCGCCGGGCGGCCGAGGTACATCACCAGCACCTGATCGGCAACATGGCGCACCACCGCCAGGTTGTGGGAGATGAACACGTAAGCGGTGTTGAACTCTTTCTGCAGGTCCATGAACAGGTTCAGCACCTGGGCCTGGATCGACACGTCGAGCGCCGAGGTTGGTTCATCGGCTACCAGCACTTTCGGTTGCAGCATCATGGCCCGCGCCAGGGCGATACGCTGGCGCTGACCACCGGAGAACATGTGCGGATAACGCTGGTAATGCTCCGGGCGCAAGCCGACCTGCTGCATCATCGCCTGGACTTTTTCCCGCCGTTCGCTCTTCGACAGGTTGGTGTTGATCAGCAGCGGCTCGGCCAGTTGGTCACCGATTTTCTGCCGCGGGTTGAGCGAGGCGTAAGGGCTCTGGAACACCATCTGCACGTCTTTACGCAGTTGTTTGCGTTCGGCCTTGTTGGCCCCGGCGACTTCCTGACCGGCAATTTTCAGCGAGCCGGAGGAAGGTTCTTCGATCAGGGTCAGCGCCCGGGCCAGGGTCGATTTGCCGCAACCTGACTCACCCACTACAGCCAGGGTCTTGCCTGCTTCAAGTTCAAACGACACACCATTGAGTGCACGGACCAGGGCATGGCCTTTGAACAGGCCACGGGAAACTTCGTAGTGACGGGTCAGTTCACGGGCGGTAAGGACGACGGTCATTACGCCACCTCCTGGTTCAGCGGGTAGAAACAACGGACCTGGCTGTGCGCCTGGGGATCAAGGGTAGGGCGCTGGCGTCGGCAGTTGTCCTGCACATACGGGCAGCGCGGTGACAGCAGGCAGCCTTCAGGACGGTCGTAGCGACCGGGGACGATACCCGGCAAGGTCGCCAGGCGCTCGGCGCCTTCACTGTGTTCGGGGATCGCCGCCAGCAGGGCTTCGCTGTAGGGGTGGGCAGGCACATCGAACAGCTCAGGCACCTGACCGACTTCCACCGCTTGCCCGGCATACATCACACAGACGCGCTTGGCGGTTTCGGCGACCACGGCCAGGTCGTGGGTGATCAGAATCAGGGCCATGTTCTGCTCTTTCTGCAGGTTGAGCAGCAGCTCCATGATCTGCGCCTGGATGGTTACGTCCAGTGCGGTGGTCGGTTCGTCAGCGATCAACAACTTGGGCTCACCGGCGATGGCCATGGCGATTGCCACGCGCTGGCTCATACCGCCAGAGAGTTGATGCGGATAGGCGTCCAGACGGCTTTCGGCTGCTGGAATCTCGACCTTCTTGAGCAGCTCCAGCGCGCGTTGGCGCGCCGCTTTACCGCGCAGGCCGAGGTGCTGGCGTAGCACCTCTTCGATCTGGAAACCCACGGTGTAGCTCGGGTTGAGGGCGGTCATCGGGTCCTGGAAGACCATCGCCATATCCTTGCCGACCACCTTGCGCCGTTGCCGGCCGCTGAGCTTGAGCATGTTGGTGCCGTCGAAGGTCAGGGCGTCGGCGGTGATCCGCCCGGGGGCATCGATCAGGCCCATCAAGGCCATCATGGTCACCGACTTGCCTGAGCCAGACTCACCGACAATGGCCAGCACCTCGCCCTCGTTCACCGTCAGGTCGAGACCATCAACCACCGGCACCGCGTTGGCATCGCCAAAGCGCACGTTCAGATTCTTGATTTCTAGAAGTGACATGGCGATCTCCTCAGGCGGCATTCTTGAGTTTCGGGTCCAGCGCATCGCGCAGTCCGTCACCCATCAGGTTGATTGCCAGCACGCTGAGCAAAATGGTCAGACCCGGCAGGCTCACTACCCACCAGGCGCGTTCGATGTAGTCACGGGCCGAAGCCAGCATGGTGCCCCACTCAGGGGTTGGCGGCTGCACACCCAGGCCGAGGAAGCCCAGGGCCGCAGCATCGAGAATCGCCGAGGAGAAACTCAAGGTGGCCTGAACGATCAGTGGCGCCATGCAGTTGGGCAGTACGGTGACGAACATCAGTCGTGGCAGGCTGGCACCGGCCAGGCGGGCAGCGGTGACGTAGTCACGGTTCAGTTCACCCATGACCGCCGCGCGGGTCAGACGCACATAAGACGGCAGGGCGACGATGGCAATCGCGATCACGGTATTCATCAAGCCAGGGCCGAGGATGGCGACGATGGCCACGGCCAGCAGCAACGAGGGCAAGGCCAGCATCACATCCATCAGGCGCATGATCGATGGGCCGAGGAGGCGCGGAAAGAAGCCGGCCAGCAGGCCGAGGAAAATCCCCGGAATCAGCGAGATCACCACCGACGACAGGCCGATCAGCAGCGACAGGCGCGAGCCCTGGATCAGGCGCGAGAGCAGGTCACGGCCGAGTTCGTCGGTGCCGAGAATGAACTGCCAGGTGCCGCCTTCGAGCCATACCGGCGGAGTCAGCAGAAAGTCGCGGTATTGCTCGCTGGGGTTGTGCGGAGCGACCCACGGCGCGAACAGCGCGCAAAACACCACGACGCTCATGAACATCAGCCCGGCAACGGCGCCTTTGTTGCGTGAAAACGCCTGCCAGAACTCTTTGTAGGGCGAAGGGTAGAGCAGGCTCTGGTCAACGGCAGTGGCTTGGGTAGTGACGGATTTGGCAAGTGGAGTTGTCATGACATGGCCCTCAGCGCTGATGACGGATGCGTGGGTTAACCAGGCCGTAGAGGATGTCCACGACGAAGTTGACCAGGATCACCAGGCAGGCAATCAACAGGATGCCGTTCTGTACCACGGGGTAGTCACGGGCGCCGATGGCTTCAATCAGCCACTTGCCGATGCCCGGCCAGGAAAAGATGGTTTCGGTCAGTACCGCGCCCGCCAGCAAGGTGCCGACCTGCAGGCCGAATACGGTCAGTACCGGGATCAAGGCGTTGCGCAGGCCATGTACGAACACCACCCGTGCCGGCGACAGGCCTTTGGCCCGAGCGGTGCGGATGTAGTCTTCGCGCAGCACTTCGAGCATCGACGAGCGGGTCATGCGGGCGATCACCGCCAGCGGAATGGTGCCCAGCACGATGGCCGGCAGAATCAGGTGCATCAGGGCGTCTTTGAACGCGCCTTCTTCGTCGCTGAGCAGGGTATCGATCAGCATGAAACCGGTTTTCGGCTCGATGTCGTACAGCAGGTCGATGCGCCCGGAGACCGGGGTCCAGCCCAGGCTGACCGAGAAGAACATGATCAGAATCAGGCCCCACCAGAAGATCGGCATCGAGTAGCCCGCCAGGGAAATGCCCATGACGCCGTGGTCGAACAGCGAGCCGCGCTTGAGGGCGGCGATCACCCCGGCCAGCAGGCCGATGATGCCGGCGAAGAACAGTGCCGCAATGGCCAGTTCCAGGGTCGCCGGGAACAGGGTGAGAAACTCGCTCCACACGCTTTCGCGGGTACGCAGCGACTCGCCAAGATCACCTTGGGCCAGCTTGCTGACGTAGTCCAGGTACTGCTCGGGCAGCGGTTTGTTCAGGCCGAGGCGCTCCATGGCCTGGGCGTGCATTTCCGGGTCGACCCGGCGTTCTCCCATCATGACTTCAACCGGATCTCCGGGTATCAGCCGTATGAGCGCGAACGTCAGCAAGGTGATGCCGAAGAAGGTCGGGATCAAGAGTCCCAAACGCCGGGCAATAAAACTTAACATCTTCTGGTGTACCTCATCAGCCGGTCAGGCATGCCCGCCAGCACCCGGGTAGGGCGCCGGCGGTCGTTCTTGTTCTACTTCACCTGGGTAGTGGCGAAGTTGTTATTGGTGAGGGGGTTGATGTGGTACCCCTCCACGTTTGCACGCATGGCGGTAAACATCTTTGGATGCGCCATGCTGATCCACGGTTGATCCTCATCGTACACCGCCAGCGCCTTTGCATAGAGCGCTGCGCGCTCATTCGTATCGGTGATGGTGCGTGCTTTGTCGATCAACGTCTGGAATGTCTGATTGCACCAGCGGGCATAGTTCTCACCACTTTTCACCGCATCGCAGCTCAGCAGCGGGGTGAGAAAGTTGTCCGGATCGCCGTTATCGCCAGCCCAGCCGGTCGAAACCATGTCAGCTTCGCCGTTTTTCGCGCGGCGCAGCATTTCGGCCCATTCCATCACGCGGATTTCGACCTTCAAGCCGATCTTGGCCAGGTCGGCCTGGAGCATCTGTGCGCTCAGTTGCGGGTTGGGGTTGGTCGGCCCACCACCGTTGCGGGTGAACAGGGTGAGGACCGTACCTTCCGGCACACCGGCCTCCTTGAGCAGGGCGCGGGCTTTGTCCAGGTCACGTGGTGGATTCTGGTTGGCGGTGTTGTAGCCCATCAGCGTCGGTGGGTAGGGATTGACGCCGACCAGCGCGTTGCCCTTGCCGAACAATTGGTCGACGTGGGTCTGGCGGTCGAAGGCGATGTTGATGGCTTTGCGCACGCGTACATCGCTCAGGTACTTGTGCTCGGTATTGAGCGAAATGTAGCCGGTGGTCAACGCTTCCATCTCGGCCACTTTCAGCTTGGGATCCGTCTTGATGTTCTGCACATCATCGGGCTTGGGGTAGAGCGCTACCTGGCATTCGTTGGCTTTGAGCTTTTGCAGGCGCACGTTGTTGTCGCTGGAAATCGCGAAGATCAGCGCATCGGCCGGTGGCTTGCCACGGAAGTAGTCAGGGTTGGGCTTGTAGCGCACCTGGGCGTCTTTGACGTAGCGCTGGAAAATGAACGGGCCGGTGCCGATCGGTTTGCTGTTGAGCTCGGCGGTCTTGCCGGCCTTGAGCAACTGGTCGCCGTACTCGGCGGAGTAGATCGAGGTGAAGGCCATCGCCAGGTCAGGCAGGAAGGGTGCTTCAGGGCGGGTGAGGGTGAACACCACGGTGTGGTCGTCAGTTTTCTCGACGCTTTTGAGCAGGTCTTTGAACCCCATGCTCTCGAAATACGGAAAGCCGATGCTGGTTTTGTTATGCCACGGGTGATTCGGGTCCAGCTGACGGCGGAAACTCCACAGCACGTCATCGGCGTTCATTTCCCGGGTCGGCGTGAAGTAGTCGGTGGTGTGAAACTTCACCCCTTGGCGCAGGTGGAAGGTGTAGGTCAGGCCGTCGTCGCTGATCTCCCAGCGTTCGGCCAGGGCTGGCTGGATGTCAGTGGTGCCGGGCTTGAAGTCGACCAGGCGGTTGAACACGGTTTCGGCCGATGCGTCAGCGGTAACTGCCGTGGTGTATTGAACAATATCGAAGCCTTCCGGGCTGGCTTCGGTACACACCACCAGCGGCTTGGCCGCCAGGCCCGCCGCAGCACTCAACAGGATGGCTGCCAGGGCAGCCTGTAGCGGTAGCAATTTCATGAAACCTCCCTGCTATCAATTAAGCCAGCGTAGCCGCCACGCCCGATTCAGTGAACCGGCCGTGGCAACTGGCGCACTTAAAGAATGTTGAACGGAATGGTGGTGACGATGCGCAGCTCATCGAGGCTGCCGTCGCCCTGGTTTTTGCTGGCACGGTGTGCGGTATAGGTGGCCCGGACGGTCGTGTCCTTGAGCGCACCGCTTTGTACCGCGTAGCTGGTGCCGATGCCCCACTCGTAGTGGTTTTCGCCGTCGAGGTTTTTCACGTCGTAGGCGGTGCCGGTGTAGTGGGTGCCATCGATACCCCAGCCACGGGCGTTGTACAGGTTGAACTTCAGGCCAGGCACACCGTACTGGGCCATGTTCAGCACGTAGGCGATCTGCATGGATTTTTCGTTCGGGCCGTTGAAGTCCGAGAGCAGGGAGTTGGCCAGGAAAATGGCGTTGGTTTCATGCAGGTAGTCGAAGTATTCGTTACCGTTGACCTGCTGGTAGGAGAAGGTCAGGTTGTGCGCCTGATGGGTCAGGCCCAGCGACAGACTGTAGGTGTCGTTGTCGATTTCGCCGAGCTTGCGTTGGCCTTCGTCCTGGGTTTTGTAGTAGTTCAAGCCGGTGGTCAGGCTCAGCACCGAGCTGTCGCCGAGCACGTGATTGGCGCCGACGTAGTACTGGTTCCAGAAGTCATCGACTTTGGAGGCGTACAGGCTGGTGGTCAGGCTCTTGAGCGGCTGGTAGTTGAGGCCGACCATGCTGATGCGGTCGGTTTCCGTGCCATTGCCATACTCGGAGCGAAATTTGCTCAGGCTCTGTTCGGTACGCGGTGACACACGGTCGAAGGTGCCAGCGTCGAACGACAGGTTATCGAACTCTTCGCTGTGAATACTCACACCCTGGAAGCTCGATGGCAGCGCACGGTTGCCGATGAAGGCGATCACCGGGGTATCGACCGACTGGCGACCGGCAGTCAGGGTGGTGTTGGAAACACGGGCCTTGACGTTGGCCAGGCCCATTTTGCTCCACTGGCCGATGACATCGCCGTCGCTGTGGGTCAGGGTACGGTTGTTCGGCCCGGCCACGGCGGCGCGGCCTTGCTCCAGGGCGATGGCGTTGTAGGCGGCGACTTCAGTGGCGAAGCCGATGGTGCCTTCGGTAAAGCCCGAGCTGTAGTTGAGGATGGTGCCTTGCACCCAGTTGTCGCGGCTGTGGGTGTCGTGGCGGCTGCCATCGCTCTTGTAGTACTTCCACAGCGGCGCGCGTGTGGCGCGCTCGCGGGCATACCAGTTACGGGTCGAACCGGACAGGCTTTGCCCTTCGATGAAGCCGCTGGCTGCGCTTTGCGCGCTGGTGGATTTGACGCTGATAGGCACGAAGTCCTGGCTGACGGTTTCAGCCTGGGCCATGGCCGACAGGCTGCTGAGGGACAAGGCCAATACTGCAGATGTGGATCGTTTCAAGGTAAAGCTCCCTTTCTTATCTTTTTATTAGTTGGCGCCTAGCCTTGTGAGCCGGGCGTTTTTTGCGGTGAAACAAGGGCTGCAAACGTTTGTTCTGCGACAAACGCGCATATTCAGGCTGCACGGAGTCGCGGGAGTGGGTCGCACTCCCTTGACCGATGCAGGGTTTAATCCAGGCTTACGCCAGAGAAGACGTTGCGCCCGAAGGGGCTTACCTTGAAGTCCTCGACCTTGGCACTGAGCGGTTGGTTGACCGTCGAGTGGGCGATCGGGGTGATCGGCACTTGTTGCTTGAGCAACTGTTGGGCCTGTTGATAAATCACGCTGCGCTGTTCACGGTCGGTGATGGTCTTGGCCCGCTTGACCAGCGCGTCGTACTGCGGGTCGCACCACATGGAGTAGTTGTTACTGCCGATGGCATCGCAGCTGTACAAGGTGCCCAGCCAGTTGTCCGGGTCACCGTTGTCGCCCGTCCAGCCGATCAGCGAGATATCGTGTTCGCCGTCCTTGGTGCGCTTGAGGTATTCGCCCCACTCGTAGCTGACAATCTTGACCTTGAAGCCGATCTTGCCCCAGTCGGCCTGCAGCATCTCGGCCATCAGCTTGGCGTTGGGGTTGTACGGGCGTTGCACTGGCATGGCCCACAAGGTGATTTCGGTGCCTTCCTTGACCCCGGCGGCTTTCAGCAACTCACGGGCCTTGTCCGGGTTGTACGCGGCGTCCTTGATACTGTCGTCATACGACCACTGCGTTGGCGGCATGCTGCCAACCGCCAGTTGCCCGGCATGCTGATACACCGCCTGGACGATGGCTGACTTGTTCACCGCCATGTCCATGGCCTGGCGAACCTGCAGTTGGTCGAAGGGTTTGTGTTGCACGTTGTAGGCGATGTAACCGAGGTTGAAGCCGGGCTTTTCGATCACCTGCAGTTTTGCATCGCTTTTCAGCGCATCGAGATCCGCCGGGCGTGGGTTCACGGTGACCTGACATTCATTTTTGCGCAGCTTTTGAATGCGTACGGAAGGGTCGGTGTTGATCGAGAAGATCAGTTGTTCAAGTTTGACCTGGTTTGGGTCCCAGTAGTCCTTGTTGCCGCGATAGCGGATCTGCGAGTCCTTCTGGTAACGCTGGAACACGAATGGGCCGGTGCCAATCGGTTGCTGATTGATGTCGCTGGGGCGCCCGGAAACCATCAGGTGATGGGCGTATTCGGCGGAAAGGATGGAGGCGAAACTCATCGCCAGGTTCTGCACGAACGCGGCATCAATGCTGTTGAGGGTAAACACCACGGTCATCGGCGCGGTCTTCTCGACCCGGGCAATGTTCTTGTCCAGGCTCATGCCGACAAAGTACGGAAACTCGGTGGGGTAGGCCTTACGGAACGGGTGCTGACGATCAAGCATGCGGTTGAAGGTGAACAGCACGTCATCGGCATTGAAGTCGCGGCTGGGGGTAAAAGTTTTGTTGCTGTGAAACTTCACGCCTTCGCGCAAGTGGAAGGTGTAGGTCAGGCCGTCGGGCGAAACTTCCCAGCGGGTAGCCAATGCCGGTTTGACCGCAGTCGCGCCGCGCTCGAACTCGACCAGGCGGTTGTAGATCGGCTCAGCAGCATCGTTGTCGGTGGCGCTGGTGTACTGGGCGGTGTCGAAACCACCGGGGCTGCCCTCGGAGCAAAACACCAGATTCTTGGCCAGGCTCAGTGGGGCCTGGGTAAGCAGGCCGAGGCCTAGTAGCGTTGTAAAAAATGCGGTACGGCGCATGGCGATCCCTTGTCCTTTGTTGTTGTTCAGCGGTCCAGAGCGCACAGCCAGGCGCAGAGCACCCGTGGCGGTACTCACGACGTTAGGTGCGACGTGTGTCCGCTGCTAGGTTGCAATTACGCAAGGGTGTGTAGGAATTTTCTCGGAGATGCTGCGACTTTTCCGTGTCGTAACATTTGCTCACGTCTTCCCGGTCAGCCACAGGCAACCCCGGATGCCGGATACCGGCATCGCAGGGTTGGCAGGGCGGCTGCTATTTGCTCACGCTTACCCCATAGAAGGAGTTCAAACCGAACGGGCTGATCTTGAAGTCCTGTACGGTGTTGCGCATGGGTTGATAGACCGTGGAGTGGGCGATAGGGGTCATCGGCACCTGGTCTTTGAGGCGGTGCTGGGCTTGCTTGTACAACTCGGTACGCTTGGCCTGATCGGAGGTGGCCTTGGCCTGCTTGATCAGCTTGTCGTATTCAGGATCACACCATTTGGAGAAGTTGTTGCCGGCAATCGCATCGCAGCCGAACAGGGTGCCGAGCCAGTTGTCCGGGTCACCATTGTCACCGCTCCAACCGATGAGCATGGCGCCGTTTTCGCCGCCTTTGGAGCGCTTGATGTACTCACCCCACTCGTAGCTGACGATCTTCGCGTTGATGCCGATCTTCTTCCAGTCAGACTGCAGCATTTCGGCCATCAGTTTGGCATTTGGGTTGTATGGACGTTGCACCGGCATCGCCCACAGGGTGATTTCGGTACCTTCCTTGACGCCGGCTTCCTTGAGCAGTTGCTTGGCTTTCTCCGGGTCGAACGGTGCGTCTTTGATGGTGGTGTCGTACGACCATTGGGTTGGCGGCATGGCATTGACCGCCAGTTGACCGGCGCCCTGATACACCGACTTGATGATCTCCGGCTTGTTCACCGCCATGTCCAGCGCCTCACGGACCTTGAGCTGGGCCATCGGGTTGGGTTCGTTGCTGCCCTTGATCTTGTCCATCACGTTGTAGGCGATGTAACCCAGGTTGAAGCCGGCCTGGTCAGGCATCTTCAGGTTCGGGTCAGCCTTGAGCGGCTCGATGTCGGCCGGGCGCGGGAACAGGGTGACCTGGCACTCGTTCTTTTTCAGCTTTTGCATACGCACCGAGGCGTCGGTGGTGATGGCGAAGATCAGGTTGTCGATCTTCACGTCCTCGGGCTGCCAGTAGTCCTTGTTGCCTTTAAAGCGGATCTGCGCGTCTTTCTGGTACTTGCTGAACACGAATGGCCCGGTACCGATCGGCTTCTGGTTGATGTCAGCAGGTTTGCCTTGCTTGAGTAGCTGATCGGCGTATTCGGCGGACTGGATCGAGGCGAAGCTCATTGCCAGGTTCTGGATGAACGCGGCATCGACGCCGTTGAGGGTGAACTTGACGGTGTGATCGTCAAGCTTCTCGACCTTGGCAATGTTTTGGTCCATGCCCATGTCGGTGAAGTACGGGAACTCGGTCGGGTAGGCCTTACGGAACGGCATGTCCTTGTCGAGCATCCGATTGAAGGTGAACAGCACGTCGTCGGCGTTGAATTCGCGGGTGGGCCTGAAGAAGTCGGTGGTGTGGAACTTGACCCCTTGGCGCAGATGGAAGGTGTAGGTCAGGCCGTCGTCGGAAACATCCCAGCTGGTTGCCAGGCCCGGAATAACAGCAGTGCCGCCACGTTCAAACTGGCTCAGGCGGTTGAAAACAGTCTCGGCTGAGGCATCGAAGTCGGTTCCTGTGGTGTATTGACCTGGGTCGAAGCCAGCAGGGCTGCCTTCGGAGCAGAACACCAGATTGGTTGCCGCGAGGGCAGAAGGTGCGCCGGCAAGCAAGCCTGCGCCGACCAGGAACGGAATGACCGCGTGTTTGAGCATGGTGGCCTCATTGTTGTCATTTTTGAATTTGAGGTGGCCTCGTGAGCCGACCTGCGGATACTTATGCAGGCCCCATACCCAATGCAACACTCAAAAGGATGTGTCGGGAGAAACAGTGGGACGAACGTACAGGAATGTCGCATCCGTATAATTTTCTACGGAGTTGATCGTTTGCGAGGGGGTAATTCAATATGTTTCGGAGACGTTATGCGTAGGCGTGGTCACGCCTGGCACCAGAATGGTGCGCTTGGTTGCGGCAGGTAACCCTGTTCGCGGCAGTCAGGGCTGCCGCGAAACAGTACAAAAAGTAACGCTACTCAGGGCATTTGCACTTCGATGGTACCGTCGGCACTGAGGCTGACCTGGCTGGTACCGGCTTCGATCTCGGGGCTCGGTGCTGCGCCTTCGGCATCCATGCTGGCTTTCATCATCATCGGCGCGCTGCGCATGTAAGGGTGAGGATAGCCACTGCTGTTGAGGTTCAGGTTGACCACTTTGTAGCTTTTGCCACCCAGGGCCTCGGTGGCCAGTTGAGCGCGGGTCTTGAAGGCGTTGACAGCATCCTTGAGCAGTTCGTCTTCGCTGGTTTTGCGCGTGGCCGGGGCGATGGAGAAGTCCATGCCGCCCATCTTCAGCTGTTGCAGCAACTCGCCGGTGAGCTTGGACAAGGCTGGGAAGTCGGCGCTTTCCAGGCGCAGCTCGGCGCGTTCACGCCAGCCGGTGATCTTCTGGCCCTTGTTGTCGTAGATCGGATAGCTGTTTCGGCTGCCCTGGCTGATTTTAACTTCCTTGACCTCGCGGGCCTGTTGCACCGCCTTGTTCATGGTTTCGGTGATTTCCTTGGCCAGCTTGCCCGGATCGCTGTTCTGCGCTTCGCTGTACAGGGTCACCACCATCAGGTCGCGCGGGACTTCCTTGCTGACTTCAGCGCGCAGCGAGATCTGGTTGTAACGTGGCGCTTCGGCCAGTGCAGGCAGGCTGGCGAGCAGGCTGGTGGCCATTACCAGGGCGGCGCTGCGGCGGGAATTAAGCATGTATGACTCCTTGAAAATGAGGCGTGGACGCACTGAAATCCATTCCACGCAGGCCCATGAGACTCGCAAGAGTGTAGTGAGGTTCAAAAAGGCCATCATTGATCTGTAAAAAAGTGTGGCGCTTTGCCGCATGCCTGCAGAGCGCGGCACAGCTTCGGTATACTCGCCACGATTCGCCCTGGAGCACTCATCAGGAGAGCTCATGCTCGCCCCCGTACAACTGTTATCGGCAACACGTCAGAACCTCTGGCGCCTGACTTTCATCCGCATTCTGGTATTGGCCGCCCAGGCCGGCTCGGTGGGCGTTGCCTACTGGACCGAGCTGCTGCCGCTACCTTGGCTGTCGCTGGTTATCACGCTTGGCTTGTCGAGCTTGCTGTGTGCGTTCACCGCATTGCGCCTGCGCCTGTCGTTGCCGGTCACCGAGATGGAATATGCCCTCCAGCTGGCCTGCGACCTGTTGATCCATAGCGCCTTGCTGTACTACTCCGGCGGCTCGACCAACCCCTTCGTGTCTTATTACCTGGTGCCGTTGGCGATTGCTGCGGTGACCTTGCCGTGGGTGTATTCGCTGATTCTTTCGGGCATTGCCCTGGCGGCGTACAGCTTGCTGCTGGTGCAGTTCTACCCACTCGAGACCTTCCCGATGGCGCGGGAAAAAATGCAGGTCTATGGCATGTGGTTGAGCATTGCCCTGGCCGCTGCGGTGATCACCTTCTTTGCGGCAAAAATGGCCGAAGAATTGCGCCGTCAGGAGCAACTGCGCGCCGAGCGGCGTGAAGAGGGCCTGCGCGATGAGCAACTGTTGGCCGTCGCTACCCAGGCTGCCGGTGCCGCCCACGAACTGGGCACGCCGCTGGCGACCATGAGCGTACTGATCAAGGAAATGCGCCAGGACCACAGCGACCCGCTGCTGCAAGAAGACCTGGCAGTGCTGCAGGATCAGGTCAAGCTGTGCAAGGAAACCCTGCAAAACCTGGTGCGGGCTGCAGAAGCCAACCGGCGCATGGCCGTGGAAAATCAGGAAGTCACCGCCTGGCTGGATGAAGCCCTCAACCGCTGGCACCTGATGCGCCCCGAAGCCAGCTATCGCTTCCAGCGCCTGGGCCAGGGCAGCGTGCCGCGCCTGGCGCCGCCGCCTGATTTGACCCAGGCGCTGCTGAACCTGTTGAACAATGCAGCTGATGCCTGTCCGGATGACCTTGAAGTGCGCCTGGACTGGGATGCGCACGATATGGTGATCAGCATTCGGGATCATGGTCCGGGCGTGCCGGCGGCCATTGCCGAGGCCATCGGTAAACCGTTCTTTACTACCAAGGGCAAAGGCTTTGGCCTGGGCCTGTTCTTGAGCAAGGCCAGCGTCACCCGTGCTGGCGGCTCGGTAAAACTCTATAGTCATGAGGAAGGCGGTACGCTCACCGAGCTACGCCTGCCGCGTGATGCGCGAGGAGAAGTGTGATGAGTGATGAAATCCAGGTTGAAGGCGAAGAGCTCCCGCACCTGTTGCTGGTAGATGACGACGCCACCTTTACCCGCGTCATGGCCCGGGCCATGAGTCGTCGGGGTTTTCGCGTGAGCACAGCGGGCTCCGCTGAAGAAGGCTTGGTGCTGGCGCAGCAGGACGTGCCCGACTACGCTACCCTGGACCTGAAAATGGACGGCGACTCGGGCCTGGTGCTGCTGCCCAAGCTGCTTGAGCTCGACCCGGAAATGCGCGTGGTAATCCTCACCGGTTACTCCAGCATTGCCACGGCGGTCGAGGCCATCAAGCGTGGTGCCTGCAACTACCTGTGCAAACCGGCCGATGCCGATGACGTGTTGGCAGCGCTGCTGTCCGAGCACGCTGACCTCGACAGCCTGGTGCCGGAAAACCCCATGTCGGTTGACCGCCTGCAGTGGGAGCATATTCAGCGGGTGCTGACCGAGCACGAAGGCAACATCTCGGCCACCGCGCGGGCGCTGGGCATGCACCGGCGTACCTTGCAGCGCAAACTGCAGAAACGCCCGGTTCGGCGCTGACCCCCGGGCTGACTTCCTGTAGGAGCGGGCTTGCCCCGCGATAGCGGTTCATCAGGCACACCGCATCGCGGGGCAAGCCCGCTCCTACATGCTCCGCGACAGCTGTTGTTGGCGTATCATTAGCCTCCTAACGACAGCCACCAGGATCGCCGTGCATGCTCGCCCTTTTTCTCCAGACGCTGAACATCACGGCGCCGGTCTTTGCCATGCTGTTCATGGGCGTGCTGCTTAAACGCATCAATGCGATCAATGACGGCTTCATCCATACCGCGTCAGCACTGGTCTTCAACGTCTGTATGCCGGCGTTGCTGTTTCTGGGGATCTATCACGCCGACCTGAGCGCGGCGGTGCAGCCGGGGCTGTTGCTGTACTTCGCCATCGCAACCCTGATCGGTTTCGGCCTGGCCTGGGGCCTGGCCATCTGGCGCTGCCCGCGCGAAGAC
The DNA here is from genome assembly GCF_056322725.1 of Pseudomonas sp. NUPR-002. NCBI lineage: Bacteria > Pseudomonadati > Pseudomonadota > Gammaproteobacteria > Pseudomonadales > Pseudomonadaceae > Pseudomonas > Pseudomonas sp. NUPR-002. The sequence goes on along the minus strand of NZ_CM150476.1, from coordinate 5,138,292 downwards.
CGCGGGATCTACACCCAGGGCGCGTTTCGCGGTAACAACGGGGTGATCGGCCTGGCACTGGCGGCCAGTATGTACGGTGACTATGGCATTTCGCTGGGCGCGGTTCTCGCTGGCCTGGTAATCCTGCTCTACAACTCGTTGTCGGTGGTGGTGCTGGCGGTGTACAGCCCAAGCGCCAAGTCCGACCCGTGGAGCATCTGCAAGAGCATCTTGCGCAATCCTTTGATCATCAGCGTGCTGGTGGCAGCGGTGATGGCCTACGCTCAAGTGGCACTGCCGAACTGGCTGCTGACCTCGAGTGACTACCTGGCACAGATGACCCTGCCACTGGCGTTGATCTGTATTGGTGGCACCTTGTCGCTGGCGTCATTACGGCAAAGTGGCGGGATCGCGCTGAGCGTGAGCCTGCTCAAGATGGTCTGGTTGCCTCTGCTTGCCACCCTGGGAGCTTTTCTCTGTGGGTTCCGGGGTGCCGAGCTGGGTATCTTGTTCCTTTACTTCGGCAGCCCCACCGCTGCGGCGAGCTATGTGATGGCACGGTCGACCAATGGCAATCACCAGTTAGCGGCGGCAATTATTGTAATAACCACGCTGATGGCCGCTATTACCACCAATATCGGCATCTTTTTCTTGCAGTGGGGCGGCTGGATCTAGATCCTGTGAAAAATAATTCCAATACGGCCTCTTAGCCTCGAGGACACTACATGCAAGAAGAGATCACCCCGGAGCGGTTACACCGCGGGCTGAAAAATCGCCACATTCAGTTGATTGCGCTGGGTGGCGCGATCGGCACCGGTTTGTTCCTGGGGATTGCCCAGACCATCCAGCTGGCCGGCCCATCGGTGCTGTTGGGTTACGCCATTGCCGGCTTGATTGCCTTCTTTATCATGCGCCAGTTGGGCGAGATGGTGGTCGAAGAGCCGGTTTCCGGCACCTTCAGTCACTTTGCCCACCGCTACTGGAGTGAATTCGCCGGCTTCATGTCCGGCTGGAACTACTGGGTGCTGTACGTGTTGGTCGGCATGGCCGAGCTGACCGCCGTGGGGATCTACATCCAGTACTGGTGGCCCGGCTTCCCTACCTGGGCAACGGCGGCAATCTTCTTCGTCATCATCAACCTGATCAACCTCAGCCAAGTGAAGGTGTTTGGCGAGATGGAGTTCTGGTTTGCTTTGATCAAGGTGGTTGCCATTGTCAGCATGATCGCCTTCGGGGGGTACTTGCTGATCAGCGGCAACGGTGGTCCTGATGCCAGCGTCGCCAACCTGTGGCAATACGGCGGGTTCTTCCCCAATGGCGTCAGCGGGCTGATGATGGCGCTGGCGGTGATCATGTTTTCCTTTGGCGGCCTGGAGCTGGTGGGGATCACGGCGGCCGAAGCCGACAACCCCAAGCACAGCATTCCGCGTGCAACCAACCAGGTGATCTATCGCATCCTGATTTTCTACATCGGTGCCCTGGCGGTGCTGTTGTCACTGTATCCGTGGCAGAAAGTCGTGCAGGGCGGCAGCCCGTTCGTGATGATTTTCCACGCCCTGGACAGCAACCTGGTCGCGACCATCCTCAACCTGGTGGTGCTCACGGCGGCGCTATCGGTTTATAACAGCTGTGTGTATTGCAACAGCCGCATGCTGTTTGGCCTGGCAACCCAAGGCGATGCGCCCAAGCGTCTGCTCAAGGTCAATGCGCGTGGCGTACCGTTGGCGGCGCTGGGGATTTCGGCGTTGGCGACTGGCTTGTGCGTGGTGATCAACTACCTGATGCCGGCCGAAGCCTTTGGCCTGTTGATGGCGCTGGTGGTGTCGTCGCTGGTGATCAACTGGGGCATCATCAGCATCACCCACCTGAAGTTCCGCCGTGCCAAAGCGGCGGCTGGCCAGACCACATTCTATAAAAGCTGGGGTTACCCGCTCACCAACTACGTGTGCCTGGCGTTTCTCGCCCTGATTCTGGTGATCATGTACCTGACGCCGGGTATCCGCATTTCGGTGCTGCTGATCCCAGCCTGGCTGGCGGTGCTGGCGGTGGCCTTCTGGCTGAAGAAGAAGGGTGAGAAGGCCGCCGTTACTGCCAACTGACGGCCTTGTGAGGGTGATCGATCAGCTCTGCTGGTAGCTGTCGATCACCTCTTGAGCGGCGCGAAAGGCATCAATGGCTGCCGGTACACCGGCGTACACTGCGCAATGCAGCAGCGCTTCGCGAATTTCCTCGACACTGCAGCCATTGTTCAAGGCGCCACGCACGTGACCCTTAAGTTCCTGTGGGCACTTGAGTGCCGTGAGTGCGGCCAGGGTGATCAGGCTGCGGGTTTTCAGCGGCAAGCCTTCACGGCTCCAGACGCTGCCCCAGGCATGCTCGTTGACGAAGTCTTGCAGCGGCTGGGTGAACTCAGTGGCATTGCCCAAGGCACGATCGACAAACGCGTCGCCCATGACCTGACGGCGGACGTGTTCGCCGGATTTGGTGGTATCGCCCATCTTGTTTTCCTTAGTGTTGGCGGCGCCAGGCGCGCAGGGTCGTGTACAGCAGCAACGTCCCGAGCACTGGCAGTGCATAGAACAGCATCAGTTTTTCCAGGCGGGTGGCCAGTGGTATGCCCATGGTGAAGGCCACCACATGCAGACCATAAGCCAGGTACAAGCCAAGAAACACCAGACCTTCGGCGCGGGTTACCCGGTAGCCGGAGTAGAACACCGGCAGGCTCAGGACGGCGACACCGAGCATTACCGGCAGGTCAAAATCCAGGGCATTGGGTGAGATCGACAGCGGCTCCGGGGCTACCAGAGCGGTCAGACCCAGCACCGCGAGCAAGTTGAACAGGTTGCTGCCGATGACGTTACCCACGGCAATTTCGCGCTCACCGCGCAGGGCGGCGATCAGCGAGGTGGCCAGTTCGGGTAGCGAGGTGCAGATCGCCACCACGGTCAGCCCGATGACCCGCTCCGACAGTCCCAGGTCGCCCGCCACTTCAACGGCCGCCTCCAGCAACAGGTGCCCGGCCACGCTCAGCAAACCCAACCCCGTCAGCATCAGCAGCAGGCTGGTGAGCCAGAAGCCTGCCCCTTGTTGAGGGCGAGGGCCAGGGGCCGGAAAAGTACGGGCGTAGTGCCGCGACTGATGCCAGAGCACCGCCAGGTAGGCCACCAGGCCGAGCAGCAGTAGCGCGCCCTCCAGGCGTCCGAGCAGTTCGTTGAGCGCCAGCAGGTACACCACCAGGCTGGCGCCGATCATCAGCGGGATGTCCAGGCGCACCAGCTGGCGCGAGACGCGCAAGGGAATGATCAGGGCGGCAAGGCCAAGGGTCACCAGGATATTGAATATGTTGCTGCCAATCACGCTGCCTACCGCCACATCCGGCGCGCCGCTGTAAGCCGCTTGCAGGCTGACGGTAAGCTGCGGTGCACTGCTGCCGAAGGCCACCAGGCTCAAGCCGATGATCAGTGGGCGCACTTGCAGGCTGGCGGCCAGGCGCAGTGCTGCGCGAACCAGCAATTCGGCACCGGCAATGAGCAGCAGCAAGCCAAAGGCCATCTGTAGCAGGCTGAAGGTGGGTAAGGCGGCCAGGTCGAAAATGGTGATGCTCCGTATCAGGTTCAGTCGCTGAGACTTTGTACCCGTACGCGCGCGGTTCCGCTACGGATCATGCCGAGTTTTTCTGCTGCGGCACGTGACAGGTCAATCAATCGGCCACGGGTGTGCGGGCCGCGGTCGTTGATACGCACGATCACGCTGCGGTCGTTCTTCAGGTTGGTGACCTTGACCTGGGTGCCGAAGGGCAGGCTGCGATGGGCCGCAGTCATGGCATTTTGATTGAAGGGTTCGCCGCTGGCGGTGCGTTTACCGTGGTGGCGGGAGCCGTAATAGGAGGCGGTGCCGGACTGGTCGTAACCGCGGGGATCTACATCGTGGCTGGCGCAACCGGCCAGCAGGGAAAAGAGCGCGAGTGCGCTGAAGGGACGCCACATGTGTGTTAGTGCTCCAAGGGGTGGCTTCGCGGGGCAAGCCCGCTCCTACAGGTGAACACTGTGGGAGCGGGCTTGCCCCGCGAAAAGCAGGCGACGCAATTACCCTTCGAGCTTGCTCTTGAGCAATTGGTTCACTTGCTGCGGGTTTGCCTTGCCCTTGGACGCTTTCATCGCCTGACCGACGAAGAAGCCAAACATCTTGCCGCGCTTGGCTTCATCGGCGGCGCGGTACTGTTCGACCTGCTCGGCGTTGGCCGCGAGCATTTCGTCCAGGACCTTCTCGATCGCACCGCTGTCCGTCACTTGTTTCAGGCCTTCGGCCTCGATGATCTGGTCGGCATCGCCTTCGCCAGCGGCCATCTTCTCGAACACGACCTTGGCGATCTTGCCGCTGATGGTGTTGTCGAGGATGCGCTTGAGCATGCCGCCCAGGTACGCGGCACTAACCGGCGACTGGTCGATTTCCAGGCCCAGCTTGTTGAGCAGGCTGCCCAGCTCGACCATGACCCAGTTGGCAGCCAGTTTGGCATCGCCACACACTTCAACCACTTGTTCGAAGTAGTCGGCCTGTTCACGGCTGGAGGCCAGTACGTTGGCGTCGTAGGCCGACAGACTGAACTGGCTCTGGAAGCGTTCGCGCTTTTGCGGTGGCAGCTCTGGCAGAGTGGCGCGCAGGGTGTCGAGGAACGCACCTTCGATCACCACCGGCAGCAGGTCTGGATCGGGGAAGTAACGGTAGTCGTTGGCTTCCTCTTTGCTGCGCATGGAGCGGGTTTCGTCTTTGTTCGGGTCGTACAGGCGAGTTTCCTGAATGACCTTGCCGCCGTCTTCGATCAGCTCGATCTGGCGCTGCACTTCGCTGTTGATCGCGCGCTCGATGAAACGGAACGAGTTGACGTTCTTGATCTCGCAGCGGGTACCGAACTCAACCTGGCCTTTTGGTCGGATCGACACGTTGCAGTCGCAACGCAGCGAGCCTTCGGCCATGTTGCCGTCGCAGATGCCCAGGTAGCGCACCAGGGCGTGGATGGCCTTGACGTAAGCCACCGCTTCTTTGGCGCTGCGCATTTCCGGCTCGGAAACGATTTCCAGCAGCGGTGTGCCGGCACGGTTCAGGTCGATACCGGTGGAGCCGCTGAAGTCTTCGTGCAGGCTCTTGCCGGCGTCTTCTTCAAGGTGCGCGCGGGTAATGCCGATGCGCTTGACCGTGCCGTCTTCCAGGGCGATGTCCAGGTGGCCCTTGCCGACAATCGGCAGTTCCATCTGGCTGATCTGGTAGCCCTTGGGCAGGTCCGGGTAGAAGTAGTTCTTGCGCGCGAACACGTTGTGATGGCCGATCTCGGCGTCAATCGCCAGACCGAACATGCACGCCATGCGCACCGCTTCCTGGTTGAGCACCGGCAGTACGCCGGGCATGCCCAGGTCGATCAGGCTGGCCTGGGTGTTCGGCTCGGAACCGAAGGTAGTGGCGCTGCCGGAGAAAATCTTCGACTGGGTGGCGAGCTGGGTGTGAATCTCCAGCCCGATGACAACTTCCCATTGCATGTGATGGTCCCTCAGAAGCCGTTAGGTGCGCGAGTGTGCCAATCAGTCACTTGCTGATAGCGGTGCGCGACGTTGAGCAGGCGGCCTTCCTGGAAGTACGGGGCGAGCAACTGCACGCCAACCGGCAGACCGTCGACAAAACCGGCCGGCATCGACAGGCCCGGCAGGCCGGCCAGGTTGGCGGTAATGGTGTAGACGTCTTCCAGGTACGCAGCGACCGGATCGTTGTTCTTGGCGCCGATCTTCCAGGCCAGGTTTGGCGTGGTTGGGCCGAGAATCACGTCGACGTCGTTGAAGGCGGCCATGAAGTCGTTCTTGATCAGGCGGCGGATTTTCTGCGCCTGCAGGTAGTAGGCGTCGTAGTAGCCGGCCGAGAGGGCGTAGGCGCCGACCATGATGCGCCGTTGCACTTCGGCACCGAAGCCTTCGCCACGCGAGCGCTTGTACAGGTCGGTAAGGTCAGCCGGGTTCTCGCAGCGGTAGCCGAAACGCACACCGTCGAAACGCGACAGGTTGGACGAGGCTTCGGCCGGGGCGATCACGTAGTACGCAGGAATTGCGTGCTGCATGTTTGGCAGGCTGATTTCCTTGACCACGGCACCGAGCTTTTCCAGCTCTTTGACGCTGGCCTGGACCAGGTCGGCAATGCGTGGGTCAAGACCGGCGCCGAAGTATTCCTTCGGCAGGCCGATGCGCAGGCCTTCGAGCGAGCCGTTGAGGCTGGCGCTGTAATTCGGGACTGGCTCGTCGATGCTGGTGGAGTCCTTGGCATCGAAACCGGCCATGGCTTGTAGCATCAGCGCGCAGTCTTCGGCGGTGCGGGCCATCGGGCCGCCCTGGTCGAGGCTGGAGGCGTAAGCGATCATGCCCCAGCGCGAAACACGACCGTACGTCGGTTTCAGGCCGGTGAGGTTGGTCAGTGCTGCAGGCTGGCGAATCGAGCCGCCGGTGTCGGTGCCGGTGGCACCCGGCAGCAGGCGTGCGGCAACGGCTGCCGCCGAACCGCCGGAGGAACCGCCGGGTACGTGTTCAAGGTTCCATGGGTTTTTCACGGCGCCGTAGTAGCTCGACTCGTTGGCCGACCCCATGGCGAACTCGTCCATGTTGGTCTTGCCCAGCGACACCGCGCCGGCTTCGGCGAGCTTGCTGACGACGGTGGCGTCGTAGGGCGCCTTGAAGTTGTCGAGCATCTTCGAGCCGCAGCTGGTGCGTACGCCCTGGGTGCAGAACAGGTCTTTGTGGGCAATCGGCGCGCCCAGCAGGGCACCGCTTTCACCGGCGGCGCGACGGGCGTCGGCGGCGCGGGCCTGGCCGATGGCCAGCTCTTCGGTGACGCTGATGAAGCTGTTCAGTTGCGGGTCGAGCTGGTTGATCCGCGCCAGCAGGGTGCGGGTCAGCTCTTCGGAGGAAAACGACTTGTCGGCGAGTCCGCGGGCGATCTCGGCCAGGGTCAATTGATGCATGGCAGGCTCTATTCCCTTACTCGATGACTTTCGGAACCAGGTACAGACCACCTTCCGTCGCCGGAGCAATGGCTTGGTAGCTGTCACGATGGTTGCTTTCTGTAACAATGTCGGCACGCAAGCGCTGACTGGCTTCCAGCGGGTGAGCCAACGGCTCGATACCAGTGGTGTCGACGGCTTGCATCTGGTCGACCAGCCCCAGAATACTGTTCAGGGCATCGGTAGTGCGTGGCAGATCGGCTTCATTCAGGCCCAGGCGGGCCAGGTGAGCGATCTTTTCCACGTCGCAGCGTTCAAGCGCCATGGGGATCTCCTGGGGGAACAAACGGAATTGGTCCGCGATGAGGAACATGCTGGCAGATTTACGGTCATAAGGCCGCGATCGTGTGCTGGCTTGCTCGGAAAAACTGCCAATTTAACATATTGGCGCCTTGCCCAAAATCCCCGCCGTTGTTAGAGTTTGCCGCACTTTTTTACCCACGCGTTGCCTAGGGTCACTTTCCCATGTTCAAGAAACTGCGTGGCATGTTTTCCAGCGATCTATCTATCGACCTGGGCACTGCCAACACCCTTATTTACGTGCGTGAGCGCGGTATCGTCCTGAATGAGCCCTCGGTTGTGGCCATTCGTACTCACGGCAACCAGAAAAGTGTCGTCGCGGTCGGTACCGAAGCCAAGCGCATGCTGGGCCGTACGCCCGGCAACATTGCTGCCATTCGTCCGATGAAAGATGGCGTGATCGCCGACTTCAGCGTTTGCGAAAAAATGCTGCAGTACTTCATCAACAAGGTCCACGAGAACAGCTTCCTGCAGCCAAGCCCACGTGTGCTGATCTGCGTACCGTGCAAGTCGACGCAGGTTGAGCGTCGTGCCATCCGTGAATCGGCGCTGGGCGCCGGTGCCCGCGAAGTGTTCCTGATCGAAGAACCAATGGCTGCCGCCATCGGTGCCGGCCTGCCGGTCGAGGAAGCGCGCGGTTCGATGGTCGTCGATATTGGTGGTGGTACCACCGAAATTGCACTGATCTCCCTGAACGGTGTGGTGTATGCCGAATCCGTACGTGTCGGTGGTGACCGCTTCGACGAAGCGATCGTGACCTACGTGCGCCGTAACTACGGCAGCCTGATCGGCGAATCCACCGCCGAGCGCATCAAGCAGGAAATCGGTACCGCCTACCCAGGTGGCGAAGTGCGTGAAGTCGATGTCCGCGGCCGTAACCTGGCCGAGGGCGTACCACGTGCCTTCACCCTCAATTCCAACGAAGTGCTCGAAGCGCTGCAGGAATCCCTGGCAACTATCGTGCAAGCGGTCAAGAGCGCCCTGGAGCAATCGCCTCCCGAGCTGGCTTCGGACATCGCCGAGCGTGGTCTGGTATTGACCGGTGGCGGCGCGCTGCTGCGTGACCTGGACAAACTGCTGGCCCAGGAAACCGGTTTGCCGGTGATCGTTGCCGAAGATCCGCTGACCTGTGTTGCCCGTGGCGGTGGCCGCGCCCTGGAAATGATGGACAAACACACCATGGACCTGCTTTCCAGCGAGTAAGCTGGCCGCAGTACACATGCCGCCCGGTTTACAGGTAGTGCTCACAGTGCTACCTGTATGTGCTGGGCTTACGTCCGCGTGGGCGTAATTTTCCGTCAATTCCTAAGCAGGCCGGTGCGTTCGTATGAATGACCTCTTGAATCGTCGTCCACGAGGAGCGGCTTATTAAACCGCTTTTCGCCAAGGGCCCTTCACTGGGTGTGCGCGTGCTCGTGCTGGTTGTGCTGGCGATCACCCTGATGGTGGTCGATGCGCGCTTTACCCTGCTCAAACCGGTGCGTAGCCAGATGGGACTGGTGCTGATGGAGTCCTATCACATCACCGACTTCCCACAGAGTCTGTGGCAGGGTGTTGCCAGCCAGTTTGGCAGCCGCACCGAGCTGATCGCCGAGAACGAAAAACTCAAGACCGAAGCCTTGCTGATGCAAGGGCGTGTGCAGAAACTGGCCGCCCTGACCGAGCAGAACGTGCGCCTGCGCGAGTTGCTCAATTCGTCGGCACTGGTCAACGAGAAGGTCGAAGTCGCCGAGCTGATCGGCGTTGATCCCAACCCGTTCACCCACCGTATCCTCATCAACAAGGGCGAGCGTGATGGCGTGGTGCTTGGCCAGCCGGTGCTCGATGCCCGCGGGCTGATGGGACAGGTGGTCGAACTGATGCCTTACACCGCACGGGTTCTGTTGCTGACCGATACCACCCATAGCATTCCGGTGCAGGTCAACCGTAACGGTTTGCGGGCGATTGCCAGCGGTACCGGTAACCCTGAGCGTCTGGAGTTGCGCCATGTGGCGGACACCGCAGACATCAAGGAAGGCGACCTGTTGGTCAGCTCTGGCTTGGGCCAACGTTTCCCGGCGGGCTATCCGGTAGCCACGGTCAAAGAAGTGATCCACGACTCCGGTCAACCGTTCGCGATCGTACGGGCAATCCCCACCGCAGCGCTGAACCGCAGCCGCTACCTGTTGCTGGTGTTCACCGACAGCCGTACCCCCGAGCAGCGTGCCACTGATGCCGCCATGGCTCAGGAAGCGGCTGACCGCCAGGGCCTGCCGGGCAGCACCGAGGCCACAGCGCCAGGTGCAGCAGCCCCGGCTCCCGGAGCCGCTGCAGCCACGCCAGTTACGCCAGCCACGGCGCCCGCTGCTGCACCTGCAACACCGGTGAGTACGCCAGCGCCTGCCCCGGCTGCGGCCAGCGGCGCTGCCCCGACCCCTTCCCGGGAGAGACACTGATGGTGAGTACTCGCAGCCGAAACGGCTGGGTGGTCTGGCTGACATTCCTGTTGGGCCTGCTGCTCAGCGTTTCGCCGTTGCCGCAATTCATGGAAGTCTTCCGGCCGATGTGGCTGGCCTTGCTGCTGGCCTTCTGGACCTTGGCCTTGCCGCACAAGGTCGGTATGACCACAGCCTTTATCCTGGGCCTGGCCGAAGACGTGTTGTACGGCACGTTGCTGGGGCAGAACGCTCTGGTCCTGACCCTGATCACCTTCCTGGTGCTGACCTTGCAACAACGCCTGCGGATGTTCCCGATGTGGCAGCAAAGCCTGGTCATCCTGGTGATATTCGGATTGGCCCAGCTGGTGCAGCTGTGGCTGAGTGCCCTGACGGGCAACCGCCTGCCGACCCTGGCGCTGATCTGGTCGGCAGTCATCAGTGCGTTGCTCTGGCCGTGGATCAGTTTCGCCCTGCGTGGGCTGCGTTTACGCCTTAGCATCAACTAAGCCCGCTACCCGACGTTGACAGGGAGAAGTCACGATGACCCCGTTGTACCTGGCCTCTGCTTCACCCCGCCGTCGGGAACTGCTGACCCAGATCGGCGTTCCCTTCACCACCCTCAGCGCCGCGGTCGATGAAACCCCGTTGCCGGGCGAGGCTGCACCCGCTTATGTCGAGCGTCTGGCCCGGGCCAAGGCCAGTGCCGGCCTGGCGGCGTTAGCGCCTGATGTCGCCACCCGGGTAGCGATACTGGGTGCAGACACCGCCGTGGTGCTCGATGGGCGGATTCTCGGAAAACCTGTCGATCGCGACGATGCCCTGGACATGCTGGCGGCGCTCTCGGGTCGTGAACATCAAGTGCTCACGGCCGTTGCCGTGGCGGATCAACAGCGCTGCCTTAGCGTATGTGTGACTAGCGACGTGCGTTTCGGCCCGATTTCGAGCACACAGGCACAGGCCTACTGGGCGAGCGGCGAGCCGTTGGACAAGGCCGGTGCCTACGCGATCCAAGGGTTGGGTGCGGTGTTCGTACAACGCATCGAAGGCAGCTACTCCGCGGTGGTGGGCTTGCCGCTGAATGAAACCGCTGAGTTGCTGGCGCAATTTGCCGTCCCTTGCTGGCAATTGGCGTCGGCCCGTTAATCGAGGTACAGCACGCTGCTAGCCAGCCGCCCGCGGGCGATCCATCATTACTGAAGTCCTTTGACGAGAGCCGGCCATGAGTGAAGAGATTCTGATCAATATCACACCGATGGAATCACGCGTGGCGGTGGTGGAGAACGGTGTTCTTCAGGAAGTGCATGTAGAGCGCACTCAGCGGCGTGGCATTGTCGGCAACATTTACAAGGGTAAAGTGGTTCGCGTATTGCCAGGGATGCAGGCGGCATTCGTGGACATTGGCCTGGATCGAGCGGCCTTCATTCACGCGTCGGAAATCTCCCAGCGTGAAGGCTCGTCGGTCGAAAGCATCAGTGCCCTGGTGCATGAAGGGCAAAGCCTGGTGGTGCAGGTCACCAAAGACCCGATCGGTTCCAAAGGCGCGCGGCTGACCACTCAGCTGTCGATCCCTTCGCGGTACTTGGTGTACATGCCACGCACCAGCCATGTCGGCATCTCCCTGAAGATCGAAGACGAAGCCGAGCGTGAGCGCCTCAAGCAGGTGGTTACCGACTGCGTTGCCCAGGAAAACATCCAGAACGCCGGCGGCTTTATTCTGCGTACGGCGGCCGAGGGTGCCGGTGCCGATGAAATCCTCATGGATATCCGTTATCTGCGCAGGCTCTGGGACCAGATTGGCGCGCAGATCAAAACGGTGGGCGCACCTACCGAAATCTATGAAGACCTGGGCCTGGCCCTGCGTACCCTGCGCGATCTGGTGAACCCGAAAATCGAGAAGATCCGCATCGACTCGCGGGAAACCTTCCAGAAAACCACGCAGTTTGTCGGCGAACTGATGCCAGAAATCGCTGACCGCCTGGAGCACTACCCGGGTGAGCGGCCGATTTTTGACCTGTATGGCGTTGAAGACGAGATCCAGCGTGCGCTGGACCGCAAGGTGCCGCTCAAGTCCGGCGGCTACCTGGTGGTCGATCCGGCAGAAGCGATGACTACCATCGACGTCAACACCGGTGCCTTCGTCGGCCATCGCAATCTTGAAGAGACCATTTTCAAGACCAACCTGGAAGCCGCTACCGCGATTGCCCGGCAGCTGCGTCTGCGCAACATCGGCGGCATCATCATCATCGACTTCATCGACATGGAAGATGAAGAGCATCAGCGCCAGGTGTTGCGGACCCTGGAAAAGCAGCTTGAGCGCGATCATGCCAAAACCAACATTATCGGTATTACCGAGTTGGGCTTGGTGCAGATGACGCGCAAGCGCACCCGCGAAAGCCTGGAGCAGGTGCTGTGCGAACCCTGCCTTTGCTGTCAGGGACGCGGCAAGCTGAAAACCCCAGAGACAGTTTGTTACGAGATTTTCCGCGAAATTCTCCGCGAAGCCCGTGCCTATCAGGCTGAAGGCTATAGAGTGCTGGCCAACCAGAAAGTGGTCGATCGGCTGTTGGACGAAGAGTCAGGTAATGTGGCTGAACTTGAGACCTTCATTGGTCGCACCATTCGTTTTCAGGTCGAATCCATGTACTCCCAGGAGCAATATGATGTGGTGCTGCTCTGACGTCTGAAGGTACCTGGCTGTTGCAAGGGCTGGCAAAGCGCCCGGTTGCGGCCATAGTTAAGGCACGATCCGGAGGGCCATTGCCATGGAGCGTCTGATCCGCGTTCTGGGCGCGATGACCCGCTGGGGCCTGGGCATCTGCGCCTTGCTGGCGGTACTGGTGGCGCTGTATGTCAGCCTTGGCCGAGAACTGGTGCCACTGGTGGCCGAGTACCGCGCCGAAGCCGAAGACAAAGCCGAGCAGGCCTTGGGCATGCCTGTGCACATTGGCAGCCTGGAAGGTCACTGGAGTGGCCTCGCGCCAGTGCTGGCGATTAACGATATTCAGGTTGGCGAGGGTGTCACCGCGTTGCGCCTGGATGGGGTCAAGGTGGTGCCGGACCTGTGGGCCAGCCTGATGGATCGTCAGCTGCGCCTGGCAAACCTGGAAGTGGGTGGCCTGCAGCTAAGCCTGCGTGAGGACGAAAACGGCGCCTGGCGCTTGGACGGACTGCCGAAAACCGATGATCAGCCGCTGGACCCGCAGCAGGTGCTGCAACGTATGCAGGCGGTGTCGAAGATCACCGTGCTCGACAGCCAGATCACCCTCGAGCCCTACCAGCGCGACCCGCTGACCCTTACTTATGTGAACCTCGGCTTGCAGACCGGCAGCGTACGCCAGCGTCTGGATGCCCGCCTGACCTTGCCCGATGGTCAGCCGCTGGCGTTGAGCCTGCGCAGCCGTATTCGCGCAGCGCACTGGCGCGATGCTGAAATCGAAGCCTACCTCAGCCTGCCACAGAGCGATTGGGCGCGCTGGCTCCCGCCGCGCATGCTGGGGCAATGGCAGGCCAAGGAACTCAAGGCCGGTGGTGAGTTCTGGTTGAACTGGGGCAAGGGCCAGGTGCAGAGCGCCGTGGTACGCCTCAATGCTCCGCAGCTGCGCGGGGCTTATACCGGCCGTGAGCAGGCCAGTATCGAGAACCTCGCCGTCAACGCCTGGTTCCAGCGTCAGACCCAGGGCTTTGATGTGCAGCTCGACTCGCTTGCCATGAGCCTGGGCAAGACCCGCTGGGAGTCGCACCTGCAGCTCAATCAGAGCGCCGCCACTGAAACCAGCGAAGAAACCTGGAAAATCCAGGCGGATCGTCTCGACTTGACGCCGCTGACACCCCTGATCGAATCCTTGGCGCCACTGCCAGACAATGTAATGGCGGTGGTTGAGGGGCTGAACGTCAAAGGCCTGCTGCGCAATGTCCAGCTGGATATCCGCCCAAAAGCGACCGGCGACCAGCGCCTGAGCTTTGCCGCCAATCTCGAACGGGTCGGCTTTAGTGCCTACCACGGTGCGCCAGCGGCGGGGAACGTCAGCGGCAGCATCAGCGGCGACCTCGGGCACGGTGAACTGCGTCTGGATACCGACGCGTTCATGCTGCACCTGTACCCGATCTTCGCCAAACCCTGGAATTACCAGAAAGCCAACGCACGCCTGACCTGGCGCCTGGACCAGGAAGGTTTCACGCTCATCGCCCCCTACCTGAAAGTCCTGGGCGAAGAGGGCAAGATTGCCGGCGACTTCCTCATTCGCCTGTTGTTCGATGAAACGCGTGAAGACTACATGGACTTGCGTGTCGGCCTGGTCGAAGGCGATGGCCGCTACACCGCCAAGTACTTGCCCGAGGTGTTGAGCCCGGCGCTCGACGAATGGCTGCGTACCGCCATTCTCAAGGGCGCGGTCGATGAAGGCTACTTCCAGTATCAGGGCTCGCTCAACCATGGCGCTGCCGAGCAGGCACGCAGCATCAGCCTGTTCTTCAAGGTGCATGACGCCGCGCTCGACTTCCAGCCTGGCTGGCCGCAAGTGCAGCAGGTGAACGGTGAGGTGTTCATCGACGACGACGGGGTACGGGTAAACGCCAGCCGCGGGCAGTTGCTCGACACCCAGGTCAGCGATGTGCGGGTCAATATTCCGCATGTCGCCAGCGGTGAGCACAGCCATATGTACCTGGACGGCGCATTCGACGGTGGCCTGGGCGACGGCTTGAAAATCCTCCAGGAAGCACCAATTGGCACTGCCGCGCTGTTCGCTGGCTGGGAAGGTCAAGGCAAACTCAAAGGCAAACTCAAACTCGACGTGCCTTTGGCTAAAGGCCAGCAACCGCAAGTAGTGGTGGATTTCGATACCAGCGACGCACGCCTGAAAATTGCTGCCCCGGAGCTTGAGCTCAAGCAGCTCAAGGGCGCTTTCCGTTTTGATTACGGCAAAGGGCTCAGCGGACAGAACATCAGCGCCCGGGTCTTCGACAAACCCATCACCGCACAGATTTTTGCCGAAGGTAAACCTGGTGAGCTGCAAACGCGTGTTCAGGCCAAAGGGCAGGTGGCCCTGTCGGCGCTGACCCAATGGTTGCAGGTCAAGCAGGCGCTGCCATTGGCCGGGGAAATTCCCTATCAACTGCAGCTCAACCTGGGTAGCCGTGACAATCAGCTCAAGGTTGACTCCAGCCTCAAGGGCCTGGCCATCAACCTGCCAGCGCCGTTCGGCAAAAGTGCCGATGAAACCCGCGACAGTCAGTTCGGCATGTCCTTGCAAGGGCCTGAGCGGCGCTTCAATTTCAGCTATGCCAATGTGGCTAACGCGCTGTATGCCGCCCCCATGGACAAGCTGGATCAGGGACGTGGCGAGCTGGTGTTCGGCAGTGGCAGCGCGCAGTTGCCGAGTGCGCAGGGTGTGCAGGTGCGTGGCAGTTTGCCAGAGCTGGACTTGGCGCCCTGGCAGCAACAAATGGACGGTATGACCGGTAATGACCCGAGCGGCAGTGCCCGTCAGCTGTTACGCGGCGTTGACCTGAGCATCGGCCGCCTCAAGGCTGCCGGCCTTGAACTGAACCAGGCGGTGGTACGTCTGGTGCGCAATCCGAACAACTGGTCGTTGCGCCTGGACAGCAAGGAAGTCATCGGCAACGCTCGTATGCCGGACGCCAAAGGTGCACCGCTGGTGGTGAACCTGCAGACCTTACACCTGCCGCCGCAGGATCCCGCCGAGGTCACCGTCCCTAACGCCCCCGACCCGATGGCGGCCATCGATCCGCGCAAGATTCCGTCGATTGACCTGAACGTCGACAAGCTGTTTCGTGGCGATGACCTGCTCGGCAGCGCAGCAGTGAAAGTGCGCTCCAGTGCCAAAGGCATCACCCTCAACGACCTGGACCTCAACCTCAAGGGCCTGCAGATCGACGGCAGCGGCGCCTGGGAAGGCGCTCCGGGCGCCAGTAGCAGTTGGTACAAAGGGCGCCTCGAAGGCAAGAACCTGGCTGACGTGCTCAAGGCGTGGAATTTTGCTCCTACCGTCACCAGTCGCGATTTTCGTCTGGATGCCGATGCCCGCTGGCCTGGATCGCCCGCCTGGGTGAGCCTGGCCCGGCTTTCCGGCAGTCTCGATGCGGCCTTGCGCCAAGGCCAGTTTGTCGAGGTCGAAGGCGGCGCTCAGGCCCTGCGGGTGTTTGGCTTGCTCAACTTCAACTCGATTGGCCGCCGTTTGCGCCTGGACTTTTCCGACCTGTTCGACAAAGGCCTGAGCTATGACCGGGTCAAAGGCCTGCTGGTGGCCAGCGAAGGTGTGTATGTTACCCGCGAGCCGATCACCGTCACCGGGCCGTCGAGCAACTTTGAGCTTGATGGTACGTTGGACATGGTGCGCGACCGCGTCGATGCCAACTTGCAAGTGAGCTTGCCGATATCCAACAACCTGCCGCTGGCCGCGCTGATTGTCGGCGCGCCGGCCGTCGGTGGTGCACTGTTTCTGGTCGATCGCCTCCTCGGTGACCGGGTGGCGCGTTATGCCAGTGTGCATTATCGCGTCGAAGGGCCGGTGAAAGAGCCTAAAATCAGCTTTGTAAAACCGTTCGACAAGTAATGTCAGGAGCGTGCATGAAGGCAGCAGTCATTCAGATGGTCAGTCAGAGCGATATCCTGGCCAACCTGGAGCAGGCGCGGCGCCTGCTCGAACAGGCGGCAGAGGGCGGTGCGCGGCTGGCGGTGTTGCCAGAGAATTTTGCTGCCATGGGGCGGCGCGACAGTGCTGCCATCGGCCGTGCCGAAGTCTTGGGCCAGGGGCCGATCCTGCCGTGGTTGAAACAGACTGCCCGCGACCTCAAGTTATGGGTGGTGGCCGGCACGCTGCCGTTGCCGCCCGAAGGGCTTGCCGACGCCAAGTCGCACGCCTGTTCGCTGCTGATTGACGAGCATGGCGAGACGGTTGCGCGCTACGACAAGCTGCACCTGTTCGATGTCGATGTTGCCGACAACCGCGGCCGTTATCGGGAGTCTGACGATTATGCCCACGGCAGCCAGGTGGTGGTGGCAGACACCCCAATCGGGCGGCTGGGTTTGAGCGTATGTTATGACTTGCGCTTTCCTGAACTGTACAGCGCCTTGCGCGCCGCCGGCGCCGAAGTGATCACTGCTCCGGCGGCATTCACCGCAGTGACCGGGGCGGCGCATTGGCATGTGCTGATTCGTGCGCGGGCAATCGAAACCCAGTGCTACGTGCTGGCCGCCGCCCAGGGCGGTACACACCCGGGGCCACGGGAAACCTATGGACATGCGGCAATCGTCGATCCCTGGGGGCGTATCGTCGCCGAACAGGACTGCGGCGAGGCCGTGCTGCTGGCCGAACGCGACAGCAGCGAACAGGCGTCCATTCGGGCGCGGATGCCGGTGGCCTTGCACCGGCGCTTTTTCTCGCAGGACGCCTTGCGGCCTGCGCACACCTCGGAGTGACTATGAGCGAGATGTTATCCACTGTCAGCGAGCACTTGCTGGCGCCGGGAGGGCTGACCCTCGATAGCCTGCAGTCAGTGCTGGGAGAGTTGGCCGGACCGGGTATCGATGCTGCCGACCTGTATTTCCAAGGGCAGATTTCCGAATCCTGGGCGCTTGAAGACGGCATCGTCAAAGAAGGCAGCTTCAACCTCGACCAAGGCGTGGGTGTACGTGCCCAGTCCGGTGAGAAAACCGGTTTCGCCTACAGCAACGCGATCAACCTCGAAGCGCTGACATCGGCGGCGCGTGCCGCGCGCTCGATTTCCCGCGCTGGGCAGAACGGCACTGTGCAGGCCTTCAAAAGCCAGGACGTGGTCCAACTGTATGGCACCGACAACCCGCTGGAAGTGATCAGCCGCGCCGAGAAGGTCGAGCTGCTCAAGCGTGTTGATGCCGCTACCCGCGCCCTGGACCCACGGATTCAGCAAGTCACCGTGAGCATGGCCGGGGTCTGGGAGCGCATCCTGATCGCCGCCGCCGACGGTAGCCTGGCAGCCGATGTGCGTCCGCTGGTGCGCTTCAACGTCAGTGTGATCGTTGAGCAGAACGGCCGGCGTGAGCGTGGCGGTCATGGCGGTGGCGGGCGTACCGACTATCGCTATTTCACCGACGAGCGGGTGATGGGCTTTGCCCGTGAAGCCCTGCGTCAGGCCCTGGTCAACCTGGAGGCAATTCCGGCGCCAGCGGGCACCCTGCCAGTGGTGCTGGGGTCCGGCTGGTCTGGCGTGCTGCTGCATGAAGCCGTGGGGCACGGCCTGGAAGGCGACTTCAACCGCAAGGGCAGCTCGGCCTACAGCGGCCATATGGGTGAGAAAGTGGCGTCGAGCCTGTGCACCATTGTCGACGACGGTACCCTGGAAGGCCGTCGTGGCTCGCTGAGCGTGGACGACGAAGGTACCCCCACCGAATGCACCACGCTGATCGAGAACGGCATCCTCAAAGGCTACATGCAGGACAAACTCAATGCCCGCCTGATGGGCATGGCAGTCACCGGTAACGGTCGCCGTGAGTCCTATGCCCACTTGCCCATGCCGCGCATGACCAATACCTACATGCGCGCAGGCGAAAGCGACCCTGAAGAAATCATCAAATCGGTCAAGCGCGGCATCTACTGCGCCAACCTTGGCGGCGGTCAGGTGGATATCACCAGTGGCAAGTTTGTCTTCTCGACCAGCGAAGCCTATCTGATCGAAGACGGCAAAATCACTGCACCGGTCAAAGGCGCGACCCTGATTGGCAATGGTCCCGAAGCCATGAGCCGGGTGTCGATGGTCGGCAACGACCTGTCGCTGGACAGTGGTGTGGGGACGTGTGGCAAGGATGGTCAGTCGGTGCCGGTTGGCGTTGGCCAGCCAACCCTGAAGATCGATGCGATTACCGTGGGTGGCACGGGCGCATGAGGATGAAACCGGGCGGGCAGGGCGCCTGCCCGGTCGCGGGGCTCAACGCAGGCCGCGTTGAACCTCGTCCAGGGTGCGAATGTACTTGAAGATCTTGCGGCTGGCGCTAGGCGGCTTGTTGGTTTTCAGCTCATGCTGGGCCTGGCGGATCAACGAGCGCAGTTGCTGGCGGTCGGCTTCCGGGTATTCCTGGACGAACTTCTCCAGGACTTCATCGGTGCCGTCGATCAGCCGGTCGCGCCAGCGTTCAAGGCCGTGGAAGCGCTCGTTGTACTGGCGAGAGGAGGCATCGAGTTGCTCAAGCAGTGCATTGATCGCGTCGATGTCCTGGTCGCGCATCAGCTTGCCGATGAACGAGCGATGACGGCGTTTAGCCTCGTTCGCCGTGTGCCGCTTGTGCTCTTCGAGGGCCGCGCGCAGCTCGTCGGTCAGAGGCAGTTTGGCCAGGGTGTCGGGCTTGAGCGTGGTAAGGCGCTCGCCCATCTCGACCAACGCCTGCATTTCGCGCTTGATCTGGGTTTTGCTTTTTTCGCCTTCGAAGGCGGTGTCGTAAGAATCAACCATGGGGGCAGTCCGCTGAGAATCGCCGCCATGATAACCAGTCGGGGGCCGCTTGTCCGGCCCGGTCGTAGATTGACCCGTGCCGAACGCAGAATTTGAGTGGAGAAAACCATGAGTTCAGTCCAGAGCGTAGGTCCACAGGCCCTGCCAGCGTTGCAGGAGCAGGTTGAGCAGATCATTGCCGAAGCCAAGCGCCAGGGGGCCAGCGCCTGTGAAGTGGCGGTGTCGCTGGAGCAGGGGTTGTCGACTTCGGTGCGTCAGCGTGAAGTGGAAACCGTGGAGTTCAACCGTGACCAGGGTTTTGGCATCACCCTGTACGTCGGCCAGCGCAAAGGCTCGGCCAGCACTTCGGCCAGCGGCAGCGAGGCGATTCGCGAAACGGTCGCGGCGGCATTGGCGATTGCCAAGCACACCTCCGAGGACGATTGCGCCGGCCTTGCCGATCCAGCCTTGATGGCGCGTGATCTGCCGGACTTCGACCTGTATCACAATTGGGACATCACCCCGGAGCAGGCTATTGAGAAAGCGCTGGCCTGCGAAGCGGCCGCATTCGATACCGATGCGCGGATCAAAAATGCCGACGGCACCACGCTCAATACCCACCAGGGTTGCCGTGTGTATGGCAACAGCAACGGTTTTATCGGTGGCTATGCCTCGACCCGCCACAGCCTGAGCTGCGTGATGATTGCCGAAGCCGACGGGCAGATGCAGCGGGACTACTGGTATGACGTCAATCGCCAGGGTGAATTGCTGGCCGATCCACGCAGCATTGGCCAGCGCGCAGCGCAGCGGGCTGCCAGCCGCCTGGGTGCGCGTCCGGTACCGACCTGCGAGGTGCCGGTGTTGTTCTCCGCCGAGCTGGCTGGGGGCTTGTTTGGCAGTTTCCTGTCGGCGATTTCTGGCGGCAACCTGTACCGCAAGTCATCGTTCCTCGATGGCGCCATGGGCCAGCGCCTGTTCCCCAGCTGGCTGACCCTGGATGAGCGGCCACACTTGATGCGTGCCCTGGGCAGTTCGGCGTTCGACGGCGATGGCCTGGCGACCTACGCCAAACCGTTCGTCGAGAAAGGTGAGCTGGTCTCCTACGTGCTGGGTACTTATTCCGGACGTAAACTCGGCCTGCCGAGCACCGCCAACGCCGGTGGTGTGCACAACCTGTTCGTCACCCATGGCGTTGAAGATCAGGCAGCGCTGATTCGGCGCATGGGGCGTGGGCTGCTGGTGACCGAACTGATGGGGCATGGATTGAACATGGTCACCGGTGACTATTCACGCGGCGCGGCGGGTTACTGGGTGGAGAACGGCGAGATTCAGTTTGCCGTTCAGGAAGTCACGATTGCCGGCAATATGAAAGACATGTTCCAGCAAATTGTCGCGATCGGTAATGATCTGGAAACCCGTAGCAACATCCATACTGGCTCGGTACTGATCGAACGCATGACCGTGGCTGGCAGCTAGATCCTCTGTGGGAGCAACTGTCTTGCTCCACCTGTGGGAGCGGGCTTGCCCCGCGAGGCGATGGGGCTGACAGACCGCTATCGCGGGGCAAGCCCGCTCCTACAGCAATTAGCCCCCACCTACAGGCAACATCAGAGAAGCCCGGCCTTGTGTCGGGCTTTTTGTTTTTCTGCTTTTGCATCCTTGAACTGATTCTGATTATCAATTAATAATGAATATCATTATCTAGGCGATGATGTTCATGAAATCCGTCCTTCACGAATTGCCCTACCTCGAAAACTGGCGCTGGCTCAGCCGCCGCATCCGTTGCGCGATGGAGCCGGACGAGCCGCGCTTGATCGATCACTACCTGGCCGAAGGTCGTTATCTGGTGTGTTGCACCGATACCTCTGCCTGGACCGTCGCCCTGACTTCATTCCGCCTGCTTCTGGACACCGCTTGCGACCAAATGCTGCCTTGGCATTGGCGCTGCCTGTGCCTGGACCAGGCCTGGAAGCCACTGTTGCAGCTACGCAAGCTCGACGGTGGTGAGCACGGCCAGCGTTGGCAGCCATTTGCCCTGCAATTGGCCAACTGCACGCTGCTGCCTTCCATTTCTTTCGCTGAACTGATGCAAGGACTTGATGATGAGTAATACCCGTATCGAGCGTGACAGCATGGGTGAACTGCAGGTGCCGGCCGAGGCCCTGTATGGCGCTCAAACCCAGCGCGCGGTGAACAACTTCCCGATCAGCCAGCAGCGTATGCCAACCCAGTTCATTCGGGCGCTGCTGCTGGCCAAGGCCGCTGCGGCCAAAGCCAACATCGAACTGCAGCAACTGGACGAAGGGCAGGGCACTGCCATCGTCAAGGCGGTTGAACAATTGCTGGCCGGTGACTTCATCCAGCACTTCCCGGTGGACATCTACCAGACCGGTTCGGGCACCAGTTCGAACATGAACGCCAACGAAGTCATCGCCACCCTGGCCAGCCGGATCCTCGGCGACACGGTCAACCCGAACGATCACGTCAACTGTGGGCAAAGCAGCAACGACATTATCCCCACCACGATCCACGTGAGTGCGGCGCTGGCGTTGCATGAGCAGCTGCTGCCAGCGCTCAAGCACCTGGTGCAGGTCATCGAGCGCAAGGCGGTAGAGGTTCACCCCTTCATCAAGACCGGCCGTACCCACTTGATGGATGCCATGCCGGTGCGCATGAGCCAGGTGCTCGGCGGCTGGGCGGCGCAAATCAGGGGCGCCATCGCGCACCTGGAGTCGACTTTGCCGGCGCTGCAGGCACTGGCCCAGGGCGGCACTGCCGTGGGTACCGGTATCAACGCTCATCCTGAGTTTGCCGGACGATTCAGCCAGCAGCTCTCTGCGCTGACCAAGGTGCCGTTCACCCCGGGGCAGAACCTGTTCGCCCTGATCGGCTCGCAGGACACTGCGGTTGCCCTGTCGGGTCAGCTGAAAACCACGGCGGTAGCGCTGATGAAGATCGCCAACGACCTGCGCTGGATGAACTCCGGACCGCTGGCAGGCCTGGGAGAGATTGAATTGGAAGGCTTGCAGCCCGGTTCGTCGATCATGCCTGGCAAGGTCAACCCGGTGATTCCGGAAGCCACCGCCATGGTCGCCGCTCAGGTTATCGGCAACGACGCCACCATCGCCGTGGCCGGGCAGTCGGGCAACTTCGAGCTCAATGTGATGCTACCGATCATTGCCCAGAACCTGCTCAGCAGCATCGAGTTGATGGCCAATGTCAGCCGCCTGCTCGCCGACAAAGCGATTGCCAGCTTCAAGGTCAACGAGCCCAAGCTGAAAGAAGCCTTGGCGCGTAACCCGATCCTGGTCACCGCCCTGAACCCGATCATCGGCTACCAGAAAGCTGCGGAGATCGCCAAGACCGCCTACAAGCAGGGGCGTCCGATCATTGAGGTGGCCCTGGAGCACACCGATCTGCCACGCAGCCAGCTGGAAGTGCTGCTCGACCCGGAAAAGCTCACGGCTGGCGGTATCTGATACCGCACTGGAGGTTTGTCATGCAGCACTGGAAACGCACCACCGAAATTGCCAATCGCCTGTTCGATCAAGGCGAACTGGTCGATGCCCGCGAGTTGTATCTCCAGGCCCTGGCCTTGGCCCAGGTGTTGTTCGAGCGCTGGCATGACGCCGACGAAGCGGTGGCGGTGTGTGTGATTGCACATCACAACCTGGCCGACCTGCACTTGCGTTTGAACCAGCCGCAGGAGAGCGCAGAGTACCTCTGCGCCATCCACCAGCGGTTGTTGCAAGCCATGCAGGACCCTCGGCTGGCGCCAGCGCTGCGCGAAGCGGCGCTGCGCCACAGCAGCAAGACCTACACCGAATTACTGAATTTCATCAGTGAGTACGGCCAGTACCCGCGTACTGAGCGCCTGCTCCATCGCCATGGCCCTCAGCCGGTGGTTATCGCCGGTCAGGAACGCGCAGGGTCTTCAGCTCATCATTACGGAATCCACTGATAATGCCTCATACCTTGCCTGCATTGCCTTACGCCTACAATGCGCTGGAACCGCACATCGACACCCAGACCATGCAGATTCACCACAGCAAGCACCACCAGACCTACATCAATAACCTCAATGCAGCGCTTGAGGGCACCGAATGGGAAAAATGGCCGGTCGAGCAACTGGTGGCCGCAGTCAAACAACTGCCGCAGAACCTGCAGGCCGCAGTGATCAACCAGGGTGGCGGCCATGCCAACCATTCGCTGTTCTGGACGGTCATGTCGCCTCAGGGCGGTGGTGAGCCCCAAGGCTCGGTCGCCAAGGCGATTGATGAGCAATTGGGTGGCTTCGATGCCTTCAAGGAGGCGTTTACCAAGGCTGCACTCACCCGCTTCGGCAGCGGCTGGGCCTGGCTCAGCGTTACCCCGGAGAAGAAACTGGTGGTGGAAAGCAGTGGCAACCAGGACAGCCCGTTGATGAACGGCAACACGCCGATTCTGGGGCTGGACGTGTGGGAACACGCTTACTACCTGCTGTACCAGAACCGCCGTCCTGAATACATCAGCGCCTTCTACAACGTGATCGACTGGTCCGAAGTAGAGCGTCGCTACACCGCCGCCCTCGTGTGAGTCGAACCGGTATGCGCTCGGATGTGATGTCCATTGGTAGTGTGCGCCTGTTTCGCCTGGCGCTGGGGACCTTGTTGCTACTGGTCGGCTGTGCCTTGCTGGTGGCAAAAGGGTTTGCCTGGCTAGACCTTGAGCCGCGGATGATGCGTGCGCTTGAAGGCGGTGCCTTGTGCGCGCTGGGAACGGCATTGGGCGCGGTGCCGGTGCTGGTGATCCGGAGCATGCCGGTAGCCTTGGCCGATACCTTGCTAGGTTTTGGTGCCGGGGTAATGCTGGCGGCCACTGCATTTTCCCTGATCATTCCGGGGCTGGATGCTGCCGCCGCAATTGGCCTGGGGAAATGGGGCGCTGGGGGACTGATCAGTTTCGGTCTGCTGCTTGGCGCCTTCTGCCTTTACCTGGTCGATCTAAAAGTATCCGGCGCCTCACCTGAGGCCTTGGTGGGCAGTACGCAGCAGCCGGTGATCGCTGCACGGATCTGGGTGTTCGTGATCGCCATCATTGCCCACAACATTCCCGAAGGCATGGCCATTGGCGTGTCGGCGGGCGGTGGCATGCCGGATGCCGATAGCCTGGCGATGGGCATCGCCTTGCAGGATGTACCCGAAGGCCTGGTCATTGCGCTGGTGCTGGCTGGGGCCGGGATGGCGCGCTTCAAGGCGTTTGCCATTGGTGCGGCGTCCGGGTTGGTCGAGCCGTTGGCGGCAGTGATCTGCGCCTGGCTGGTGACGGTGGCCGAGTTGTTGCTGCCGTTAGGGCTAGCCTGTGCGGCGGGCGCGATGTTGCTGGTGGTGACTCAGGAAATCATTCCTGAATCACGCAGCAATGGCCATCATCGCCTGGCGAGCCTGGGGCTGTGCATTGGCTTCTGTTTGATGATGGTGATGGATACGGCGATGGCGTGAGGCGAAGCGAGGGCGGTTACTCGCCCTCGTCAAAGTAGTTGTTGATCAGTTCGACCAGCGCATCGAGTGCTGCGTCTTCTTCTTCACCCTCAGTGTGCAGGTGCACCTGGGTGCCTTTACCGGCGGCGAGCATCATCACCGCCATGATGCTCTTGCCGTCGATCATTTTTTCTGGCGCACGACCGATACGCACTGCACAGGGGAAGCGTCCGGCCACGCCGACAAACTTTGCCGCAGCCCGGGCGTGCAGCCCCAGCTTGTTGATGATGGTGATTTCACGAGCGGGCATCGCGGCGGTGGTCCTGTGGGCTAGAGGTCGCGGTGGCGAACCTGGACGTTCTTCAGAGATTGCTGCAGCAACTGGCCCAGGCGCTCGGTGAGGTACACCGAACGGTGGTGACCACCGGTACAGCCAATGGCAATGGTGACATACGCGCGGTTACTGGCGGCGAAGCGCGGCAACCACTTGAGCAGGTAACTGGAGATGTCCTGGAACATTTCCTCGACATCGGGCTGGGCGGCCAGGTACTCGATCACTGGCTGCTCCAGGCCGGAATGCTCACGCAGCTCCGGTTTCCAATACGGGTTGGGCAGGCAGCGCACATCGAACACCAGGTCGGCATCGACCGGCATGCCGCGCTTGAAGCCGAACGACTCGACCAGAAACGCAGTACCGGGCTCCGGCTGGTTCAGCAGACGCAGTTTGATCGAGTCACGCAACTGATACAGGTTCAGGTTGGTGGTGTCGATTTTCAGGTCGGCAAGGTCGGCAATCGGCCCCAACAAGTCACTCTCGACCCGGATCGCTTCGGCCAGCGAGCGATTGGCGTTGGTCAGTGGGTGACGTCTGCGGGTTTCGGAAAAACGCTTGAGCAGGGTGTCTTCATCGGCGTCCAGGTACAGTACATCGCACTGGATATGCCGACTGCGTGCATCTTCAAGCAGCTCGGGGAAGCGTGTCAGGTGGCTGGGCAGGTTGCGGGCATCGATCGATACCGCCACTTTGGGCTGCATCAGCTCGGTGTTGATCAGGGCATTTTCCGCCAATTGCGGAAGCAGCCCTGCCGGCAAGTTATCGATGCAGTAGTAACCGTTGTCCTCCAGAACTGCGAGGGCGGTGCTCTTGCCGGAGCCGGATCGGCCACTGACGATAATTAGGCGCATAGTTTAAAGCCCGTTTTGTGCGTCCAGTACAACCTGGTACAGGGCTTCACTGCTATCGGCGGCACGCAGCCGGTCACGCACGACCTTTTGGTCAAGCATGCTGGCAATTTGGCGCAAAAGCTCAAGGTGCGCATCGGTGGCCGCTTCTGGAACCAGCAGGACAAACAGCAAATCGACCGGGGCGCCATCGATGGCGTCGAAGTCGATCGGTGCATCCAGGTGCATCAGGGCGCTGATGGGGGATGAGCAGCCTTTGAGGCGGCAATGTGGAATGGCAATGCCATTACCAAAACCAGTCGACCCGAGTTTCTCCCGGGCAACCAGGCTTTCAAAAACGTCTTGCATCTCCAGGTCCGGGGCTTCCCGGTTGATCAGCGTGGCGATTTCCTGGAGTACGCGCTTTTTACTGCCACCCGGCACGTTCACCAGGGAACGGCCGGGGGTCAGGATGGTTTCAAGTCGGATCATGGATGAGGGGGATCAGCGGGCCGCTGCACCTTGCAGCAGGCTTTGCTGTTTTTCCTTGTGTTTTTTCAGTTGGCGGTCGAGCTTGTCGGTCAAGGCGTCGATCGCTGCATACATGTCTGAGTGTTCGGCATTTGCAACCACTTCGCCGCCGGGAATAAACAGCGTCGCTTCAATTTTCTGCTGCAGTTTCTCGACCTTCATGATCACCGTTACGTTGGTGATCTTGTCAAAGTGTCCTTCCAGCCGCTTCAGTTTCTGTTCGACGTACTCGCGCAGCGGTTGGGTGACTTCTACATGCTGTCCACTGATATTGACTTGCATACAGCTTCTCCTTTGTTGCCCGTGCATAAGAGGCAGGTGTTGCGCCTGCCACTGAACTGCGGTGGTTATCTCAGGGGCTACATCAGTCGCTTGCGTTCACTCGACGGTGCGATGCCGAGGGACTCGCGGTACTTGGCGACGGTGCGACGGGCTACCTGGATACCTTGTGCCTCCAGTAAACCAGCGATCTTGCTGTCACTCAATGGCTTTTTCTGATTTTCCGCAGCAACCAGTTTTTTGATGATCGCGCGGATCGCTGTAGACGAGCATTCACCGCCTTCGGAGGTGCTCACGTGGCTGGAGAAAAAGTACTTCAGCTCGTAAATTCCGCGCGGGGTATGCATGTATTTCTGGGTGGTGACCCGGGAAATGGTCGACTCGTGCATGCCCACCGCTTCAGCGATGTCGTGCAGCACCAGCGGCTTCATGGCTTCGTCGCCATGGTCGAGGAACCCGCGTTGGTGCTCGACGATCTGGGTGGCGACCTTCATCAGGGTTTCGTTGCGGCTTTGCAGGCTCTTGATGAACCAGCGGGCTTCCTGCAACTGGTTGCGCATGAAGGTGTTGTCGGCGCTGGTGTCGGCGCGGCGGACGAAGCCGGCGTACTGCGGGTTGACCCGCAAGCGTGGCACGGCTTCCTGGTTGAGCTCGACCACCCAGCGCTCGCTGTCTTTGCGCACGATGACATCGGGCACCACGTACTCAGCTTCACTGGATTCGATCTGCGAGCCGGGGCGTGGGTTGAGGCTCTGAACCAGTTCGATGACCTGGCGCAGCTCGTCTTCCTTGAGCTTCATGCGGCGCATCAGCTGGCTGTAGTCGCGGCTGCCGAGCAAGTCGATGTAGTCACGTACCAGGCGCTGTGCCTCGGCCATCCACGGGGTGCTGGCGGGCAGTTGGCGCAGTTGCAGCAGCAGGCATTCGCTGAGGTTGCGGGCGGCGACGCCGGCAGGCTCGAATTGCTGAATGCGGTGCAACACCGCTTCAACTTCATCGAGCTCGATATCCAGTTCGGGGTCGAACGACTCGCAGATTTCCTCGAGGGTTTCGTCGAGGTAGCCCTGGTTGTTGATGCAGTCGATCAGGGTGACGGCAATCAGCCGGTCAGTGTCGGACATCGGCGCCAGGTTCAACTGCCAGAGCAGGTGGCTTTGCAGACTCTCGCCCGCCGAAGTACGGGTGGTGAAGTCCCACTCGTCATCGTCGTTGCTGGGCAGGCTGCTGGCGCTGGTCTGGTAGATATCTTCCCAGGCGGTGTCGACCGGTAGCTCGTTGGGAATGCGCTCGCTCCATTCGCCGTCTTCCAGGTTGTCCACGGTTTGCGTGGTTTCCTGGAAGCTGGTGTCCTGAACTTCGGCAACAGGCTTGTTCTCGGCGTTGTCGGCCATCGGGTCGCTGTTGTCGAAGTCGTCGCCGTCTTCCTGACGTTCGAGCATCGGGTTGGATTCCAGCGCTTCCTGGATTTCCTGCTGGAGGTCCAGGGTAGACAGCTGGAGTAAGCGGATGGCCTGTTGCAACTGCGGGGTCATCGTCAGTTGCTGGCCCATTCTTAGGACGAGCGATGGTTTCATGGCAGGGGCTTAACACCTTTGTCGCCGGCGCACATGCGCCATCCACTACTAGGGCACCGAAGCGCCAATTTTAAGCAAGTTATATGCCTGAAATTGGAGCGTTTGCCTAGGGTGCTGTAACAATTAAGCCGGTTTTCACCGGGCCAGCCACCCAAGGCAAGCGCTGTGTCGCTTCGAACTTACAAGCGGAACTCGTGGCCCAGATACACCTCTTTGACCAGGTCGTTGGCCAGGATGGTTTCTGCATCGCCTTCGGCAATCAGCTGACCATCGTTGACGATGTAAGCGGTTTCGCAGATATCCAGCGTCTCGCGGACGTTGTGGTCGGTGATCAGTACACCGATGCCCTTGGCCTTGAGGTGGTGGATGATCTGCTTGATGTCGCCAACCGAAATCGGGTCGACACCGGCAAAGGGTTCGTCGAGCAGGATGAACTTCGGCGCAGTGGCCAGGGCGCGGGCGATCTCCACGCGGCGACGTTCGCCGCCGGAAAGGCTCATGCCGAGGTTGTCGCGAATGTGGCTGATGTGGAATTCCTGCAGCAGGCTTTCCAGCTCCTTGCGACGCCCGGCGGTATCGAGATCTTTGCGGGTTTCGAGGATCGCCATGATGTTGTCGGCAACCGACAGCTTGCGAAAGATCGACGCTTCCTGAGGCAGGTAGCCGATGCCAGCACGGGCGCGGCCGTGCATGGGCTGGTGGCTGACATCCAGGTCGTCGATCAGGACGCGGCCCTGATCGGCCTGAACCAGGCCGACGATCATGTAGAAGCAGGTGGTTTTGCCGGCGCCGTTAGGGCCGAGCAGGCCGACGATCTGGCCGCTGTCGATCGACATGCTGACATCGCGGACCACTTGTCGGCTCTTGTAGCTCTTGGCCAGGTGCTGGGCTTTGAGGGTCGCCATTTACTCGGCCTTCTTCTTCGGCTGGATCACCATGTCGATACGCTGACGTGGGGTGGTGACGTTACCGCCACGACCGGCAGTCGCTACCTGGGACTTGGTGTTGTAGACGATCTTCTCGCCTTCGGTGGTATTGCCTTCATTGACCACTTTGGCGCGGTCGGTCAGCACCACCAGGTCTTTTTGCGCCTGGTACTGGATGGTAACGGCATAGCCTTGCATCTTGTCTGGCTTGGCAGCGCTCTGTTGCTGCTCGAAGTAGGCCAGGTTGCCCACCGAGGTCACCACGTCGATGTCGCCGGATTCGGCGCGAGTGATGGTTACGGTGTTGCCTTTGATCATCATCGAACCCTGGGTGATGATGACGTCGCCGGTGTAGGTGGCAACCCCTTTCTTGTCATCCAGGTGCGCGTTGTCAGCCTGAATGCGGATAGGCTGGTCGCGGTCGTTCGGCAGGGCCCAGGCGCTCGCGCTTCCCAGTGCTGCGCTCAGGCTGAGCAAAAAGGGGAGGGTTTTAACGAGCCTCATACTGTCCTCTTACGTTGGACAGCAGGTCCATCCTGCCGTCTTTCAAATACGCTTTCATTCCGTTGCCCGTAGTTACGCCGTCGGCGCCGTCGATTCTAACGGCTTGCTCGGTTTGCGCATATTGCTTCTGCGGGAACACCGTCATCCGGCTGGTGGTAATGATCATGGTGCGGTTTTTTTCGTCGGTGCGGGCAACCCGCACAGAATCGATCAGTTCCACTTCTGAGCCGTCAGGGTTGACCTCACCTTTCTCGCTTTGCACATGCCAAGGGTAGGTGGTGCCACGGTACATTTGCAGGTCGGGCTTGGTCAGCAGGGTGACCTCGCTGACCATCAAATGCTCCACTTTGTCGGCGGTCATTTCGTACTGCATTTTGCCGTCAGGCAAAAACTGCACGCTGTGGGCGTTGGTGGCGTAATAGTCGATGGCCTTTTCGTCGACACGGGCTACCGGCTTGTCGAGAAAGCTTTCAGGGCCGATGTTCCAGTAGCCGACTGCCACCAGCAAGGCGGTAATCACACTGAACAGCGCAATGGTGCGGATTTTTTTACTGAACATGTGTCGCTCTACAGGTAATTGGCGTTGGCCGCGTCGAGATTGCCCTGGGCTTGCAGGATCAACTCGCAGAATTCGCGGGCGGCGCCTTCACCGCCACGGGCCTGGGTGATCCCGTGGGCGTGCTCGCGGACAAAGGCTGCAGCGTTGGCCACGGCCATGCCCAGGCCAACGCGGCGGATCACCGGCAGGTCTGGCAGGTCGTCGCCCAGATAGGCAACCTGTTCATAGCTTAGGTTGAGTTGGCCGAGAAGCTCGTCCAATACCACCAATTTATCTTCACGGCCCTGATACAGGTGGGGGATGCCGAGGTTCTTGGCGCGGCGCTCGACCACCGGGGTCTTGCGCCCACTGATGATTGCCGTGGTTACGCCCGAGGCCATGAGCATCTTGATGCCCTGGCCGTCGAGGGTGTTGAAGGTCTTGAATTCGCTGCCGTCTTCGAGGAAGTACAGGCGGCCATCAGTCAGTACGCCATCCACGTCGAACACAGCCAGTTTGATGGCCTTGCCGCGCTGGAGCAGGTCGTGGCTCATTTACATCACTCCCGCACGCAACAGGTCGTGCATGTTCAGGGCGCCAACCGGGCGCTCGTCCTTGTCGATGACCACCAGTGCGCTGATCTTGTGGTCTTCCATGATTTTCAGGGCTTCGGCGGCAAGCATTTCGGCGCGGGCGGTTTTGCCATGCACGGTCATGACCGCTTCGATCAGGGTGCTGTGCACGTCGATATTGCGGTCCAGGCTGCGGCGCAAGTCGCCGTCAGTGAAGATCCCGGCCAGCCGTCCGTCGGCTTCGACCACAACCGTCATGCCCAAACCTTTGCGGGACATTTCAAGTAGTGCGTCTTTGAGCAGGGTGCCGCGTTGCACCTGAGGCAGTTCATCGCCAGCGTGCATGACGTTCTCGACCTTCAGCAGCAGGCGGCGGCCCAAGGCGCCGCCCGGGTGCGAGAAGGCGAAGTCTTCAGCGGTGAAGCCGCGTGCTTCGAGCAGGGCAATCGCCAGGGCGTCGCCCAGTACCAGCGCAGCAGTGGTCGAGGAGGTCGGTGCCAGATTCAATGGGCAGGCTTCCTGGGCGACGCGCGCATCAAGGTTGACCTCGGCGGCTTTGGCCAGCGGCGAGTCAGGGTTGCCGGTCAGGCTGATCAGCTGGATGCCGAGGCGTTTGATCAGCGGCAGCAGGGTAACGATCTCGTTGGTCGACCCGGAGTTGGACAGGGCAAGAATGACGTCGTCGCGGGTGATCATGCCCATGTCGCCATGGCTGGCTTCGGCCGGGTGAACGAAGAAGGCCGGTGTACCGGTGCTGGCCAGCGTCGCGGCGATCTTGTTGCCGATATGCCCGGACTTGCCCATGCCGACCACCACGACCCGGCCTTTACTGGCCAGGATCAGCTCGCACGCCTTGACGAAATCGGCGTCGATGTGGGCAAGCAAGCCCTCAACCGCTTCAAGTTCGAAACGAATGGTGCGCTGCGCGGATTGGATCAGGTCGCTGGATTGGCTCATGTCGAAAATCGGATTGCCTGATGAAAAGGCGGCGATTATAGCGGTAATGCGCAAATCCCTCACCTTGTGATTGTCATACAGTCGCCGAGCAACCTTAACCCAGCCTGAACAAGCACTGCGCTGGCCTTGGGGCGCTGCTATCAGCGATGGTATAGTTCGCCGCCTGTTCGGCCCGCTCAGGGCGTGCGTGTCTCCATGAAGGGGGCGCGCGTCTGAGTGAGAAGGCTGCATTGCAAGGAGTCTAGATGAGCGTTGATAACGCCTACGCGGTCGAGCTGAAGGGTGTGACCTTCAAGCGCGGTTCGCGCAGTATCTTCAATAATGTCGATATTCGCATTCCCCGCGGCAAGGTCACCGGCATCATGGGACCTTCCGGGTGCGGCAAGACCACACTGTTGCGTCTGATGGGCGCACAGTTGCGCCCGTCCAGCGGTGAAGTCTGGGTGGCCGGGCAAAATCTGCCTGCGCTGTCGCGCAGCGACCTGTTCGATGCACGCAAGCAGATGGGCGTGCTGTTCCAGAGCGGTGCGCTGTTCACCGACCTGGATGTGTTCGAGAACGTCGCGTTCCCGCTGCGGGTGCATACCCAGCTGTCCGATGAAATGATCCGTGACATCGTCTTGATGAAGCTGCAGGCCGTGGGCTTGCGCGGTGCCATCGAGCTGATGCCAGACGAATTGTCCGGTGGCATGAAGCGCCGCGTAGCGCTGGCCCGGGCCATTGCCCTGGACCCACAGATCCTCATGTACGACGAGCCCTTCGTTGGCCAGGACCCGATCGCCATGGGCGTGTTGGTGCGCCTGATCCGCCTGCTCAACGATGCCTTGGGCATTACCAGCATCGTGGTGTCTCACGACCTGGCCGAGACCGCCAGTATTGCTGACTACATTTATGTGGTCGGCGATGGTCAGGTGCTGGGGCAGGGCACGCCGGACGAGTTGATGGGCTCCGATAACCCGCGCATTCGCCAATTCATGAAAGGCGACCCGGATGGCCCGGTGCCCTTTCACTTTCCTGCGCCGGATTACCGCGCCGATCTTCTGGGGAAGCGTTGATGCGCAGAAAATCCTTACTCGAACGCATTCGTCGCTTCGGCCGCTCGGCCATTGACGTGCTGGCCGTGCTCGGCCGTTCGTTCCTGTTCCTGTTGCACTCGCTGGTCGGGCGCAGCGGGACCGGTGGCGGCTTTCAATTGCTGGTCAAGCAGCTGTACTCCGTCGGTGTGTTGTCGCTGGCGATCATCGTCGTTTCCGGGGTGTTCATCGGTATGGTGCTGGCCCTGCAAGGGTTCAGCATCCTGACCAAGTACGGCTCGGAACAGGCCGTCGGGCAGATGGTTGCGCTGACCTTGCTGCGTGAGCTGGGGCCGGTGGTTACCGCCTTGTTGTTCGCCGGGCGTGCCGGTTCGGCATTGACCGCCGAGATCGGCAACATGAAGTCCACCGAGCAGTTGTCCAGCCTGGAAATGATCGGTGTCGATCCACTTAAATACATCGTTGCGCCGCGCCTGTGGGCCGGTTTCATCTCGCTGCCGTTGCTGGCGCTGATTTTCAGCGTGGTCGGTATCTGGGGTGGCTCGTGGGTGGCGGTGGACTGGCTGGGCGTTTATGAAGGCTCGTTCTGGGCGAACATGCAAAACAGCGTGTCGTTCACCGACGATGTTCTCAATGGCGTGATCAAAAGCCTGGTTTTTGCCTTTGTTGTTACCTGGATTGCCGTATTCCAGGGGTATGACTGCGAGCCCACCTCAGAGGGGATCAGCCGTGCCACCACCAAGACCGTGGTCTATGCCTCATTGGCAGTTCTGGGTCTGGACTTTATTCTGACCGCCTTGATGTTTGGAGATTTCTGATGCAAAACCGCACCCTGGAAATCGGTGTCGGCCTGTTCCTCCTGGCCGGGATACTGGCGCTGATCCTGCTGGCCCTGCGCGTCAGCGGCCTGTCGGCAAGCCCGAGCAGCGATACCTATAAAGTTTATGCAAACTTCGACAATATCGCCGGTTTGACGGTCAGAGCTAAAGTGACCATGGCCGGTGTGACCATCGGCAAGGTCACGGCCATCGATCTGGATCGTGATACCTACACCGGTCGGGTGACGTTGCAGCTGGAAAAACGCGTAGACAACCTGCCTACCGACTCCACTGCATCTATCCTCACCGCTGGGTTGCTCGGCGAGAAGTACATTGGTATCAGCGTGGGCGGAGAAGAATCGATGCTCAAGGATGGTGCAACCATCCACGACACTCAGTCGGCGCTGGTGCTGGAAGATCTGATTGGCAAGTTCCTGCTCAATACCGTTGGCAAAGAAGCTAAATAAGGAGTTTCCATGATTTCTATCCTGCGACGCGGCTTGCTGGTACTGCTGGCTGCATTGCCGTTGGTGGCTGGCGCAGCTGCCCAGTCGCCCAAAGAAGTGATTCAGGGCACAACCAACCAGTTGCTGGCCGACCTCAAGGCCAACAAGGAGCAATACAAGGCCAACCCAAGTGCCTTCTATGAGGCCTTGAACAACAACCTCGGTCCGGTGGTGGATGCCGATGGCATCTCGAAAAGCATCATGACCGTGAAGTACTCGCGCAAAGCCACTCCGGAGCAGATGCAGCGCTTCCAGGAGAACTTCAAGCGCAGCCTGATGCAGTTCTATGGCAATGCCTTGCTTGAGTACAACAACCAGGGCATCACCGTGGGCAACGCCAAGGCCGATGGCGAGGACCGTGCCAGCGTCGATATGACCGTCAAGGGCAACAATGGCGCTATCTACCCGGTTTCCTACACCATGACCAAGCTCAATGGTGAGTGGAAAGTGCGTAACGTCATCGTCAATGGCATCAACATCGGCAAGCTGTTCCGTGACCAGTTCGCCGATGCCATGAATCGCAATGGCAACGACCTGGACAAGACCATCGACGGTTGGGCGGGCGAAGTGGCCAAGGCCAAGGAAGCCGCCGAGAAGCAAGAGCAATGAGTCAGAGCAGTGTGGCGATGACCGAGCCAGGCCTGCTGAGCCTGGCCGGAGTGCTCGACTACCGCAGCGGGCCGGTATTGCGCAAACAGGGCCAGGCCTTGATCGCGTCGTGCAAGGCCGCAACCCTGGTGCTTGATTGCGCGCAGGTAGAGAAGTCGAGCAGCGTTGGCCTGTCCTTGTTGCTGGCATTCATGCGTGATGGCAAGGCGGCTGGCAAGGCGGTCGAGGTGCGCGCCATGCCGCAGGACATGCGCGAAATCGCTGAGGTTTATGACCTCGAAGAAGTGCTGGCCGGTCAATGACCACCAGCAAGTAACTGGCCCCTCCGTCAGAGTCTCCGTTTACGGGGTTCGCAGGCGAGGGGCTTTTTTGTATGATGGCCGACCCGCGCGCACTGGGCGCCGATTGAGGTTGAGCATGCAGGCCGTAGAAGTTAAGAACTTCCTTGAAGAAAAGTTGCCGGGAACCCGGGTCGAAGTTGAAGGCGAAGGCTGCAACTTCCAGTTGAACGTGATCAGCGACGAGTTGGCGGCCCTGAGCCCGGTCAAGCGTCAGCAGCAGATCTATGCTCATCTTAATCCGTGGATCACCGATGGCAGCATCCATGCGGTAACCATGAAATTTTTCAGCAGCGCAGCCTGGGCTGAGCGCAACTGAGCCTAAATTGGCGGCGAGACAGAAATGGATAAACTGATTATTACTGGCGGTACTCGTCTTGATGGCGAAATCCGCATTTCCGGTGCCAAGAACGCGGCCCTGCCGATTCTGGCCGGTACCCTGCTTTGCGATGGCCCGGTAACGGTCGGCAACCTGCCGCACCTGCACGACATCACCACCATGATCGAACTGTTCGGGCGCATGGGCATCGAGCCTGTGATCGACGAAAAGCTCGCCGTAGAGATCGACCCACGCACCATCAAGACCCTGGTCGCGCCGTACGAGCTGGTGAAAACCATGCGCGCCTCGATCCTGGTACTGGGGCCGATGGTTGCCCGTTTCGGCGAGGCTGAAGTGGCCCTGCCTGGCGGTTGCGCAATTGGTTCGCGTCCGGTTGACCTGCACATCCGTGGCCTTGAAGCCATGGGCGCGAAAATCGAGGTCGAAGGCGGCTACATCAAGGCCAAGGCGCCTGAAGGCGGCCTGCGTGGCGCGCACTTCTTCTTCGATACCGTGAGTGTGACCGGTACCGAGAACATCATGATGGCAGCCGCCCTGGCCAAAGGCCGCAGCGTGCTGCAGAACGCTGCGCGCGAGCCGGAAGTGGTTGACCTGGCCAACTTCCTCAACGCCATGGGCGCCAAGGTTCAGGGTGCCGGTACCGACACCATCACCATCGACGGCGTCGAGCGCCTGGGTTCGGCAACCTACCGCGTCATGCCCGACCGTATCGAAACCGGTACCTACCTGGTCGCCGCTGCCGTTACCGGTGGCCGCGTCAAGGTCAAGGACACCGATCCGACCATCCTCGAAGCGGTCCTTGAAAAACTCAAGGAAGCCGGCGCCGAAATCACCACCGGTGAAGACTGGATCGAGCTGGACATGCACGGCAAGCGGCCAAAAGCTGTCAACCTGCGTACCGCTCCTTACCCGGCGTTCCCGACCGACATGCAGGCGCAGTTCATCTCGCTCAACGCCATTGCCGAAGGCACTGGTGCGGTGATCGAGACGATCTTCGAAAACCGCTTCATGCACGTGTACGAAATGCACCGCATGGGCGCCCTGATCCAGGTTGAAGGCAACACTGCGATCGTTACCGGCACCAAAACCCTCAAGGGCGCGCCAGTCATGGCTACCGACCTGCGGGCTTCGGCCAGCCTGGTGCTGTCGGCGCTGGTTGCCGAAGGCGACACCCTGATCGACCGCATCTACCACATCGACCGTGGCTATGAGTGCATCGAAGAAAAACTGCAGATGCTGGGCGCGAAAATCCGTCGCGTACCGGGCTAGTCTGTGAGCGGCGCAGGGACGCGCCATCCAACTGCTGCACCGAATTGAATGCGGTCGGGCCATCAGGTCCGGCCGGCTGTAGCCGCATAAGGACCGACGTTTCCCATGTTGACCATCGCGCTATCTAAAGGTCGGATTCTCGACGATACCCTGCCGTTGCTGGCAGAAGCCGGTATTGTGCCGACCGAGAACCCGGACAAAAGCCGCAAACTGATCATCCCCACGACGCAGGACGACGTACGCCTGTTGATCGTCCGGGCGACCGACGTGCCGACCTATGTCGAGCATGGCGCCGCCGATCTGGGTGTGGCCGGCAAGGACGTGCTGATGGAGTACGGTGGCCAAGGCCTGTATGAGCCGCTGGATCTGAAGATTGCCCAGTGCAAACTGATGACCGCCGGTGCAATCGGCGCCGCCGAGCCCAAAGGCCGTCTGCGTGTAGCGACCAAGTTCGTCAATGTCGCCAAGCGTTACTATGCCGAACAAGGCCGTCAGGTCGATATCATCAAACTCTACGGTTCGATGGAGCTGGCGCCGCTGATCGGCCTGGCTGACAAGATCATCGACGTTGTCGATACCGGCAACACCCTGCGTGCCAATGGCCTGGAACCCCAGGAAATGATTGCCACCATCAGTTCCCGGCTGGTGGTCAACAAGGCTTCGATGAAGATGCAGCACGCCCGCATCCAGAGCCTGATCGACACCTTGCGCCAAGCTGTCGAATCGCGACACCGCGGCTGATACCTGCGCGCGACCTTCGCTGTCGCGCCCGTCTATCCGCGTCATAGCCAATTTTCTCGGGTGCCCGCGCGGATGGACTGGTAGCTTAGGGCGCCTGAGCATTCGCCATTTATTGAGGCCCTCGCTATGACCACGTCCACTGCAATTGCCCGACTCAATGCCGCTGACCCGGATTTCGCCCGACATCTGGATCATCTGTTGAGCTGGGAAAGCGTGTCTGACGACGCGGTCAACCAGCGAGTCCTCGACATCATCAAGGCTGTGCGTGAGCGTGGCGATGCGGCGCTGGTCGAGTTCACCCAGCGTTTCGATGGTGTTGATGCCAAATCGATCGACGACCTGATTCTGGGCCGTGAGCGCCTTGAGCTGGCCCTGACGCGCATCACCCCTGCCCAGCGCGAAGCCCTGGAGAAGGCGGCCAACCGCGTGCGTATCTACCACGAGCGGCAGAAGCAGGACTCCTGGAGCTACACCGAAGCCGACGGCACGGTGCTTGGCCAGAAGGTCACGCCGCTGGACCGCGCCGGTCTGTATGTGCCGGGCGGCAAAGCGTCCTATCCTTCGTCGGTACTGATGAACGCGATTCCGGCCAAGGTGGCCGGTGTTGCCGAAGTGGTCATGGTGGTGCCAACCCCGCGTGGTGAGGTCAACGAACTGGTGCTCGCGGCTGCCTGCATTGCCGGTGTCGACCGGGTGTTCACCATTGGTGGCGCCCAGGCGGTCGCGGCACTGGCCTACGGCACCGAAAGCGTGCCGCAGGTGGATAAGGTAGTCGGCCCTGGCAACATTTATGTCGCCACTGCCAAGCGCCATGTGTTCGGTCAGGTTGGTATCGACATGATTGCCGGGCCGTCGGAGATCCTCGTGGTGTGTGACGGCCAGACCGATCCGGACTGGATTGCCATGGACTTGTTCTCCCAGGCCGAACACGACGAAGACGCCCAGGCGATTCTGGTCAGCCCGGATGCCGCGTTCCTCGACAAAGTCGCCGCCAGCATCGACAAGCTGCTGCCGACCATGGAACGTGCCGAGATCATCAAAACCTCGATCAATGGCCGCGGCGCGCTGATTCAGGTGCGTGACATGCAGCAAGCCATGGACGTTGCCAACCGCATCGCACCGGAGCACCTGGAGCTGTCGGTGGCTGATCCACAAGCCTGGTTGCCGCAGATCCGCCACGCCGGGGCGATTTTCATGGGCCGCCACACCAGCGAAGCGCTGGGCGACTACTGCGCAGGTCCGAACCACGTGTTGCCAACCTCGGGCACTGCGCGTTTCTCCTCGCCACTGGGGGTGTATGACTTCCAGAAGCGTTCGTCGATCATCTTCTGCTCCGAGCAAGGCGCCTCGGAACTGGGTCACACCGCTTCGGTGCTGGCGCGTGGTGAATCGCTGACTGCCCACGCCCGTAGTGCTGAATACCGTATCGTTTCCGACAACAAGGGGAACTGAACATGAGTAAATTCTGGAGCCCCTTCGTCAAGGACCTGGTGCCTTACGTTCCGGGTGAGCAGCCGAAGCTGGCCAGGCTGGTCAAGCTCAACACCAATGAAAACCCGTATGGCCCGTCGCCCAAGGCGCTGGAAGCGATGCGCGGTGAGCTCAATGACAATCTGCGCCTGTACCCGGACCCGAACAGCGACCTGCTCAAGCAGGCGGTGGCCGAGTACTACGGGGTCAAAGGCAACCAGGTGTTCCTCGGCAATGGCTCGGACGAAGTGCTGGCGCACATTTTCCACGGCTTGTTCCAGCACGGCGCGCCGCTGTTGTTCCCGGATATCAGCTACAGCTTCTACCCGGTGTATTGTGGCCTGTACGGCATTCCCTACGAAACGGTAGCGCTGGATGAGCAATTCCAGATCCGCGTCGAGGACTATGCCAAGCCGAACGGCGGGATCATTTTCCCCAACCCCAATGCCCCGACCGGCTGCCTGCTGGCGCTGGAGGCGATCGAGCAACTGCTCAAAGCCAACCCGGAAACGGTCGTGGTAGTCGACGAGGCTTACATTGATTTCGGCGGGCAAACGGCGATCAGCCTGGTTGATCGCTATGACAACCTGCTGGTCACCCAGACGCTGTCCAAGTCGCGTTCCCTGGCTGGTCTGCGGGTGGGTCTGGCCGTGGGCCATCCTGACCTGATCGAGGCGCTGGAGCGGATCAAGAACAGCTTCAACTCCTATCCGCTCGATCGTATGGCGATTGTCGGTGCAGCGGCGGCGTTCGCTGATCGTGCGTACTTCGACGACACTTGCCGCAAGGTCATCGACAGCCGCGAGCAACTGGTCACTGAGCTGGTGGCCCGTGGTTTTGAAGTGTTGCCGTCGGCCGCCAACTTCATCTTTGCCCGTCATCCGCAGCACGATGCTGCTGAATTGTCAGCCAAGCTGCGCGAGCAGGGCGTGATTGTGCGGCACTTCAAGCAGGCGCGGATCAACCAGTTCCTGCGTATCACCATTGGCACGCCGGAGATGAATCAGGCGCTGCTTGATGCGTTGAACTGATACAGCCATCGCGGGGCAAGCCCGCTCCCACCAGGTGGGGGCGGGCTTGCCCCGCGATCCTGACGGCCGCCGGTGTACCGTTCAGCGTCAGGGTGTAATCGGCCTTGTCATTCATGCCTTGGGGATCAACCCACTGCTGAACATCGGCCTTCACTTGCGCAACGCGCTGCCCGTTTTTCTCGATAACCACCTCCCCACTCTCCTGGCTGTTCCACAGCAGGCGAGCCGTTGCCTGATCGGCGCGAGCCTTGCGCACTCCGGTTTCTCCCAGCAGTGGCGTGCCGTCCAGGCGCCATGACGTTGGTAGCGTGATGCCCATATGGCGCAAAACCGTAGGCGCCACTGCAGCCTGGTTGGTAAAACCGTACAGGTCGTTGGGCCCCGGGTTTTCTGCGGGTGGGCTAGGCGAGGTGAGCTCGGCGTTCAGTGGCTTGTTGCTGGCAATGAACGCGGTCTTTTCCTGTTCCGAATCGCCACCGTGGCCGCAGCCTTGCGTATCGCGGCCGTGATCGGTGGTGACGAGCACCAGCCAGTCTTCATCGGGATTTTCCCGGGCGCGCGCTTCGACTGCGTCGAGTAGTTGCCCTAACTGGTTGTCGGCGACACGCAAGGCATTGTTGTAACCCGCTCCAAAACAGGCGTCATGGCCTGCTTGATCAGGCTCATCGAGCTGAATGAAGGTGAAGTCTGCGCGGGTCTGGGAGAGGACTTCCAGTGTCCTGGCGATCACCCGCGCATCGGAGGCTTGAGTTTCAACCAGGTCATTGGATTTGACGTCTTCGAGCAGAAACGCGGTGTTGATCGGTGCCCAATGGACGATGCTGGCGATGTACGCGCTCGGTGACGCGTCGCGCACGCGTCTGAACAGGCTGGGAAACTCAGGGTTCACACGCAGATTGGTCTGGTTGGAAATTACATCATGCTTGTTCGCCCAAACCCCGCTGAGCAGGGTGGTCCAGCCTGGGCCGCTGATGGTCGATTGTCGGCTTGAACTGCCGGTAACGCCGCCCGCGTAGGCCTTGTTGTAGTGCAGGCGCTGCAGATTAAGGTTGCTGCCGAGCTGTTCGTAGCGCTGCAGTTGCACGCCATCCATACCGATCAGCAATGTCTTTGGCGAGCGCGCCTGCACAGTGGAATCAGGCTTGAACTGGAAGATTGCAATGACTGCCAGGGCAGCCAGCGCGGCGAGTACAGACACACCTTTGAGCTT
The DNA here is from genome assembly GCF_056322725.1 of Pseudomonas sp. NUPR-002. Taxonomy (NCBI): domain Bacteria; kingdom Pseudomonadati; phylum Pseudomonadota; class Gammaproteobacteria; order Pseudomonadales; family Pseudomonadaceae; genus Pseudomonas; species Pseudomonas sp. NUPR-002. Next base: position 5,097,273 of record NZ_CM150476.1, on the reverse strand, counting down.
TGACATGGGCTGGTCCACCTGAGAGAGGCCTGGTGCAGCGTCACAAAGCCCGGCAAGTGCCGCAACTGGCAAAAATGACAGGTGGTTCCGACAATCGTGCTGATCAGCTATGCTGCAAGAATTCGTAGGATGATTGGGTGAGTCAGTGGCAAGTAATGGAAAAGAGCTGGTGCGCCGCTCTTTGGTTGATCTGGCCGTCGAGCAATTGCGCCTGCGTATTCTCGAAGGGGTATGGCAGGTAGGTCAGCGTTTGCCGACCGAGCCGGAGCTGGCGGTGGAGTTGGGCATCAGCCGCAATACCGTGCGTGAAGCCATGCGTGTGCTGGCTTTCAGTGGCGTGGTTGAGGTTCGCCAGGGTGATGGCAGCTACCTGCGTACCCAGCTCGATCCTCTGCAGGCGGTGCAGGCGATGTCTCGCTGTTCACCGGAACATGCCCGGGAGACTCGGCACATTCTTGAAGTGGAGGCCATCGGCCTGGCGGCTATACGCCGTACCGAGGCTGACCTGTGTGGGTTGCGCGAAGCGCTGGAAGGCAGTGCAGCGCATTTTCATGGTGAGGTCGATGTCTATGTCGCCTGCGATCTGCTGTTCCATCAGCGTCTGGTGGATGCCGCCCACAACCCGGCATTAAGCGAGCTGTACCGTTACTTCTCCGGTGTGGTCGCCAACGCACTGCAACAGAACATGTCCCACGCACCCCGTTGCCAGTCGGTATTCGACCTGCACGGGCAGATCCTCGATGCCATCGAGCAGCGCGATGTGCAGCGGGCCAAGCACCTGACGCGCACCCTTATAGAATCCTGAGGTAACAAGGCCATGGCCGAACAACTGACCCGCACCCATGCGGCGCGCGATACCGAGCTCGAAGAACTGCTGATTGATGCCGAAGCCGACGATGAACAGGTACAACAGCAGCCGGTGCTGCTCAAGCGCCCCTGGCTGTTGCTGCTTGGCCTGTTGCTGGTGGCGTTGAACCTGCGCCCGGCGTTGTCGAGCATGGCACCGCTGCTCAGCCTGGTGTCCGAAAGCCTGGGGCTGAGCGCTTCCCAGGCCGGTTTGCTGACCACTTTGCCCGTGTTATGCCTGGGCCTGTTCGCGCCGTTGGCACCGATACTTGCCCGGCGCTTCGGCAGTGAACGGGTCATCCTCGGTATCCTCCTGACCCTGGCCGCCGGGATTGCAGTACGCAGCGCCTTCGGCAGCACGGGCGTGTTTGTCGGCAGTATCATGGCCGGCGCAAGCATCGGCGTGATCGGCGTGCTGCTGCCGGGTATCGTCAAACGCGATTTTCCCCGGCATGCCGGTACTTTGACCGGGGTCTACACCATGGCGTTGTGCCTGGGCGCAGCGGTGGCCGCGGGTGCTACGGTGCCGCTGAGTGAGCACTTTGGCGACAGCTGGTCATGGGGCCTGGGTTTCTGGTTGATACCCGCGGTACTGGCGGCGCTCATCTGGCTGCCTCAGGCGCGTCAGGGCCATGGTGCGCATCATGTCGCTTATCGGGTGCGTGGCCTGCTGCGTGACCCGCTGGCCTGGCAGGTCACCTTGTACATGGGCTTGCAGTCTTCGCTGGCCTACATTGTGTTCGGCTGGTTGCCGTCGATTCTGATCGGCCGTGGCCTTACCCCGACCCAGGCCGGGCTGGTGTTGTCCGGTTCGGTGATCGTGCAGTTGATCAGCTCGCTGAGTGCGCCGTGGCTGGCCACCCGCGGCAAGGATCAGCGCCTGGCCATTGTTGTGGTCATGCTACTGGCCCTGGCTGGCCTGTTTGGCTGCCTGTATGCGCCGCTCGATGGCCTGTGGGGCTGGGCCATCGTGCTCGGGCTGGGCCAGGGCGGTACCTTTGCCCTGGCGCTGACCTTGATCGTGCTGCGCTCCAGTGATGCCCATGTAGCGGCTAACCTGTCGAGCATGGCGCAAGGTGTCGGTTATACCTTGGCCTCGATGGGGCCGTTCGCCGTTGGGCTGGTGCATGACTTGACCGGTGGCTGGAATGCCGTGGGCTGGATTTTCGCAGTGCTGGGCGTGGGGGCGATTGCCTTCGGTTTGAAGGCCGGGCGCAATCTGCATGTTCAGGTCGTCAGCGAGCGGGTGTGAGGCCGCAGTAGCTAGCTTTTTGCTACGTGAGCAGATTATGGTGCGGGTCTCTTCCATCGGAAACGGACCCGCCCAATGAGTGAAGCCAACACTGTCTTGATTACCCGCTTCTATCAGGCGTTCCAGCGTCTGGACGCTGAGGCGATGGTGGCTTGCTACAGCGACGACATCCTCTTCAGTGATCCGGCCTTTGGCACGTTGCGCGCTAAGGATGCAGGCGATATGTGGCGGATGCTTACCTCCCGCGCCAAGGACTTTACCCTGACATTCGATAGCGTACGGGCCGATGACAGTAGCGGCACGGCCCACTGGGTCGCCACCTACCTGTTCAGCCAGACCGGTCGTGTTGTGGTCAACGATATACAGGCGCGCTTCGTCATTCGCGACGGCAAAATCTGTGAACATCACGACCATTTCGATCTATGGCGCTGGTCGCGGCAGGCGCTGGGCCTGCCGGGATTGCTACTGGGTTGGTCGCCGTTGCTGCGTAACAAAGTGCGCGCTCAGGCACTCAAAGGGTTACGCAGCTTCCAGCGTCAGTAGTCTCAGAGCATTGCATCAACGGCCTGGTCCTCCTCGCGGTAGCTGAACGTCGTGGTGTCTTCTGGTGTTTTCGGCAGCTCAATGCGGATCACCGGAATGAAGTTGGCGTTAGTGTCGAGCCAGTCCTGCTGATCGGCACGTGCCTGTTCCAGCGCATTGGGCAGCCCGGCAATGTAGAAGAATGACTGGATCGGCAGGGTAGAGGACTTGGTTTCGTCCCAGGCGCCGATCATGACTTCATTCCAGGGATAGGGCAGTTCGTCCCGGTACAGCTGTTTTACGCGAAGGCCTTGATAGAACGTACTGGCACGTTCTGCCGCATTTGCATGCTGTGCGTCGAACGCGCACTGGCTCTTGTGGTCAGCATTGCCGCGGTAATTGACGATCCAGTCTTCGGCTGTCGCTATGCCCTGTTGGTGGCAAAGCGTTTCAACTTGCGTGGTGCGGCTGTTGTCGCCACAACCACGGGAATCACGAGTCCAGCTGTCACCATCGGTTGGCCATGTGCACAGTACCTCGTATGGCAGTGAGTCTTGAGGGCGCTGTTGCAGAGGATAGAGGGTGAAGCCGCTGCGACCGTCTTCGGCCAGGCGTTCAATCGGGATATCGGAACGCAAGTAGGAGAAGGAAACGCTGCCTTTGGTTTTCGAGTTCTGGCTATGATGCCACGTGTGGTAGGACGGGGACGGGCGGGTTGATCGGACCAATACACCAGAGCATTCATGGGCCGCAATGGCATTGCTGCCACAGTGCTCAGGTGTGGTGTCGAAACTTTTTTGCATGTCTGCCGCCGTCTGCGGCCCAATGAAGGCCAGAGCGTTGAACGACAGTAAGCAAAGGGCAAAACAAGGTGCGGATAATCTGTACATGGTGAAGTCCTTTTTGACTAGGCCTCACCAAACTAGTGACAAACGGAGTACGCGTCGTGAGTGAAAATGTTCCGGATCGGGTAAGCAAGCCCTGGTATGTTTACCTGGTACGGGCGGAAAATGGTGCGCTGTATTGTGGGATCAGTGACGATCCGCAGCGGCGCTTTTTGATGCATCAGCGTGGGCGTGGCGCGCGGTATTTTCTGACCAGTCCGGCACAGGCGCTGGTGTACGTCGAGCAGTGGCCAGACAAGTCCCAGGCGCTGCGCCACGAGCGCCTGGTGAAGAAGCTGCGCAAGAGTGCCAAGGAGGCGCTGGTGGCCTCCTGGGCAGGGCTCAGTCCTTGCGGCGCTTGAGCTGATCGGTCAGCTGTGTCGGCAAGCCTTTGATGATCAGGGTGCCGGCCTCTTCGTCGTACTCGACCTTCGAGCCCAACAGGTGGGCTTCAAAGCTGATCGACAAGCCCTCAGCGCGGCCGGTGAAGCGGCGGAACTGGTTCAGGGTGCGTTTGTCGGCAGGAATTTCCGCTGACAGGCCGTAGTCCTTGTTACGAATGTGCTCGTAGAAGGCGCGCGGACGGTCTTCATCAATCAGCCCGGACAGCTCTTCCAGCGTGACGGGTTCGCCGGCCTTGGTCTGGCTGGTGGCATACTCGACCAGGGTCTGGGTTTTCTCCCGGGCGGCTTCCTCGGGCAGATCCTCGCTTTCGACGAAGTCGCTGAAGGCCTTGAGCAGCGTGCGGGTTTCGCCCGGGCCGTCGACACCTTCCTGGCAGCCGATGAAGTCGCGGAAGTAGTCCGAGACTTTCTTGCCGTTTTTGCCTTTGATGAAGGAAATGTACTGCTTTGAGTTTTTGTTGTTCTGCCACTCGGACAGGTTGATCCGTGCGGCCAGGTGTAACTGCCCCAGGTCCAGGTGGCGCGACGGCGTGACATCGAGCTCGGCGTTTACCGCCACCCCTTCGCTGTGATGCAGCAGGGCGATCGCCAGGTACTCAGTCATGCCTTGCTGGTATTGAGCAAACAGCACGTGGCCGCCGACGGAGAGGTTGGATTCTTCCATCAGTTTTTGCAGGTGCTCAACGGCTACCCGGCTGAAGGCGGTAAAGGTGCTGCCGTCTTCCAGGTACTCCTTGAGCCAGCCGCTGAACGGGTGGGCGCCGGACTCGGCATGGAAGAAACCCCAGGCTTTACCTTGTTTGGCGTTGTAGCTGTCGTTGAGGTCGGCCAGGAGGTTTTCGATGGCGCTGGACTCGGCAAGTTCCGAATCGCGAGCGTGCAGGACAGCAGGGCTGCCATCGGGTTTTTTGTCGATCAGGTGGACAATGCAATGACGGATCGGCATGGGATTCTCGGTTGAAAATGGGCGGTGCTGGCCGCGTTGCAAAGTTGCCAAGTGTACCTCAGCGCAGAGGTGATTCAGCGGCCAGATGTTGGCAGAAATGTCGGTTGTTCGTTTTTTGTTCAATTTTTTGCGTTTTTTCGCGCAAAGCCCCGAAAAACCTGCACATTTGCCCTGTCAGCAGCGGATATTTATCCATTCCTGTGGTAGTTTTGCCCGGTCTTGCGCCCCGTGTGTGGCGCATTGCTGGCAGACCGCTCACGTCGCGTCGAACCAAACGTCGTTTTACGTATCTACATACGCGATTGACGTGGCTGTAACACCGGACCGCCGGATACCCCCGCAGGTCTGGCTCGATGACCGACGTAGCACTCTGCATACTCACTGAATTTGATAGGGAAGGAACACCACCATGGCATTGACCAAAGACCAACTGATCGCCGATATCGCCGAAGCTATCGACGCGCCAAAAACCACCGCGCGTAACGCTCTGGAGCAACTGGGTCAGATCGTTGCTGATCAACTGGAAAATGGCAGCGAAATCACTCTGCCAGGCATTGGCAAACTGAAAATCACCGAGCGTCCTGCCCGTACCGGCCGCAACCCTTCGACTGGCGCTGCCATCGAAATCGCTGCCAAGAAAGTCGTCAAGTTCGTGCCAGCCAAAGTGCTGACCGACGCTGTAAACAAGTAATTGTAAGCAGCTTGAAAAAACCGCGTCCGGTGTGAGCCGAACGCGGTTTTTTTGTGCCTGTGGGAACACCGGCCTGTGGGAGCGGGCTTGCCCCGCGATGCGGTGAGACAGACAAACCGCGATCGCGGGGCAAGCCCGCTCCTACCGAGACCAGCGTTTTTGGCGGGTGGTGGCATCCTGGAAGGTCCAGGCCACCATGCGGCTTTGCTTTTGCCCTTGGCCCATTTCGACCACGCGCTGTTCGAGTGCGCCGGCTTTTTTCAACGCTGCCTGAATGCCCGGCAGGTTGGAGGCTTTGGACACCAACGAGGTGAACCACATCACCTGTTGGCCAAGCGCAGCGCTTTCGGCCACCAATTGGCTGACAAAGCGGATTTCACCACCTTCGCACCACAGTTCATTGTTCTGCCCGCCAAAGTTCAGTACCGGCAGTTTGCGCTTGGGATCGGCCTTGCCCAGGGCGCGCCATTTGCGCTGGCTGCCACGGGTGGCTTCGTCCCGTGAAGCGTGAAAGGGCGGGTTGCACAGGGTCAGGTCGTAACGCTCGTCGTCTTTGAGCAGGCCCAGCAGGATGTGCTTGCGGTTGCCTTGCTGGCGCAGGCTGATGGCCTTGTCCAGGCCATTGGCGTGAACGATGGCCTTGGCGGCAGCCAGCGCCGTGCTGTCGATGTCCGAGCCGAGAAAGCGCCAGCGGTAGTCGCTGTGGCCGAGCAGGGGGTAGATGCAGTTGGCACCGACGCCGATATCCAGCGCCCGCACCTGAGCGCCGCGTGGGATTTCGCCGTTGTTGTCTTCGGCGAGCAGGTCGGCCAATACATGGATGTAGTCGGCACGGCCGGGAATCGGCGGGCACAGGTAGTCGGCCGGGATGTCCCAGTGCTGGATGCCGTACTGCGCCTTGAGCAGAGCACGGTTGAACACTCGCACCGCTTCGGGGTTGGCGAAGTCGATGCTGGGTTTGCCGTGGGGGTTGGTGATCATGAACTGGCCCAGTTCAGGGCTGCTTTTGATCAGATCAGGAAAGTTGTAGCGGCCCTGGTGGCGATTGCGCGGGTGCAGGGTCGGCTTGTTGGCTGTGGTCATGGTGTGGGTCCGGTAGAACGCATCGCGGGTCAAGCCCGCTCCTACAGGGTGTCCTGTGGGAGCGGGTTTGACCCGCGATGGCGTCGCTGAAATCAGCGCGTGTTACAGCGCTGCAATCCGCGCATGCTGCTCGGTGAAGTTGGCCAGGGCCTGTTCGGCTTCGGCCAGCTTGGCGCGCTCTTTGTCGATGACGGCAGGCGGTGCCTTGTCGACGAAGGCGGCGTTGGACAGCTTGCCACCCACACGCTGGACTTCGCCTTGCAGACGCTGGATTTCCTTGTTCAGGCGCGCCAGTTCAGCGTCCTTGTCGATCAGGCCAGCCATTGGCACCAGCACTTGCAGATCACCGACCAGCGCGGTGGCGCTCAGCGGTGCTTCATCCTGCTCGCCCAGCACGGTGAAGGATTCGATCTTCGCCAGCTTTTTCAGCAGCGCTTCGTTTTCCTGCAGGCGGCGCTGGTCTTCAGCGCTGGCGTTCTTGAGGAACAGTTGCAGTGGCTTGCCCGGGCCGATGTTCATCTCGCCGCGGATGTTACGCACGCCGAGCATCAGTTCCTTGAGCCATTCGATGTCGCCTTCGGCCGCCGCATCGATACGGCTTTCGTTGGCCACTGGCCACGGCTGCAGCATGATGGTCTTGCCTTGCGCACCGGCCAGCGGCGCCAGGCGCTGCCAGATTTCTTCGGTGATGAATGGCATGAACGGGTGCGCCAGGCGCAAGGCGACTTCCAGCACGCGCACCAGGGTGCGACGGGTGCCACGAGCGCGCTCGACCGGGGCGTTTTCGTCCCACAGCACAGGCTTGGAGAGTTCCAGGTACCAGTCGCAATACTGGTTCCAGATGAACTCGTAGAGGGCCTGGGCGGCTAGGTCGAAGCGGAACTGCTCAAGCTGGCGGGTCACTTCGGCTTCGGTGCGCTGCAGCTGGGAGATGATCCAGCGATCAGCCAGCGACAGCTCGTAGGCTTCGCCGTTCTGGCCGCAGTCTTCGCCTTTGTCCAGCACGTAGCGCGCCGCGTTCCAGATCTTGTTGCAGAAGTTGCGGTAGCCTTCGACGCGGCCCATGTCGAACTTGATGTCGCGACCGGTGGACGCCAGCGAGCAGAAGGTGAAACGCAGGGCGTCGGTGCCGTAGCTGGCGATGCCTTCCGGGAACTCGGCCTTGGTCTGCTTGGCGATTTTCTCGGCAAGCTTGGGCTGCATCATGCCGCTGGTACGTTTTTCCAGCAGCTCGTCCAGGGTAATACCGTCGACGATGTCCAGCGGGTCAAGGACGTTGCCCTTGGACTTGGACATCTTCTGGCCCTGGCCATCGCGCACCAGGCCGTGGACATAGACGGTCTTGAACGGAACCTGCGGGGTGCCGTCCTCGTTCTTCACCAGGTGCATGGTCAGCATGATCATCCGGGCAACCCAGAAGAAAATGATGTCGAAGCCGGTAACCAGCACGTCGGTGGAGTGGAAGGTCTTGAGGAATTCGGTTTGCTGCGGCCAGCCCAGGGTCGAGAAGGTCCACAGGCCCGAGCTGAACCAGGTGTCGAGTACGTCGTTGTCCTGGTTCAGGACCACGTCGGCACCGAGGTTGTGCTTGGCGCGTACTTCTTCTTCGCTACGGCCGACATAGACCTTGCCGGACTCGTCGTACCAGGCCGGAATACGGTGGCCCCACCACAGCTGACGGCTGATGCACCAGTCCTGGATATCGCGCATCCAGGAGAAGTACATGTTTTCGTACTGCTTGGGCACGAACTGGATGCGGCCGTCTTCGACCGCGGCGATCGCAGGCTCGGCCAGCGGTTTGGTCGACACGTACCACTGGTCGGTCAGCCACGGCTCGATGACGGTGCCGGAACGGTCGCCTTTCGGTACTTTCAGGGCGTGGTCATCGACGCTGACCAGCAGGCCGGCGGCGTCGAAATCGGCAACGATCTGCTTGCGCGCAACGAAGCGGTCGAGACCGGCGTACTGCGCAGGCAGGCTGGCGTCGATGCTTTCGTTGACGCTGCCGTCGAGGTTGAAGACCTGGGCGGCCGGCAGAACGAAGGCGTTCTTGTCGAAGATGTTCAGCAGCGGCAGGTTGTGGCGCTTGCCGACTTCGTAGTCGTTGAAGTCGTGGGCCGGGGTGATTTTCACACAGCCGGTGCCGAATTCAGGGTCGCAGTAGTCGTCGCCGATGATCGGGATGCGGCGGCCTACCAGCGGCAGCTCGACAAATTTGCCGATCAGTGCCTTGTAGCGCTCGTCTTCCGGGTTCACGGCCACGGCGGCGTCGCCGAGCATGGTTTCCGGACGGGTAGTGGCAACGATCAGGTAGTCTTTGCCATCGGCGGTTTTCGCGCCGTCAGCCAGCGGGTAGCGCAGGTTCCACAGGTGGCCCTTCTCGTCGTGGTTTTCCACTTCGAGATCGGAAATTGCCGTGTGCAGCTTGGTGTCCCAGTTGACCAGGCGCTTGCCGCGGTAGATCAGGCCGTCTTCGTGCAGGCGTACGAAGGCTTCTTTCACCGCTTCCGACAGGCCGTCGTCCATGGTGAAGCGCTCGCGGCTCCAGTCGACCGAAGAGCCCAGGCGGCGAATCTGGCGGCTGATGTTGCCACCGGATTGATCCTTCCACTCCCAGACCTTTTCCAGGAACTTTTCGCGACCCAGGTCGTGGCGGTTCTGGCCTTTGGCTTCGAGCTGACGCTCTACCAGCATCTGGGTGGCGATACCGGCGTGGTCGGTACCTGGCTGCCACAGGGTGTTGCGACCCTGCATGCGGCGGAAGCGGATCAGGGCATCCATGATCGCGTTATTGAAACCATGACCCATGTGCAGGCTGCCGGTGACGTTCGGCGGCGGAATCATGATGGTGTAAGAATCGCCCGCGCCTTGCGGAGCGAAATAATTCTCGGACTCCCAGGTGTTGTACCAGGAAGTTTCAATAGCGTGCGGCTGGTAGGTCTTATCCATGCGCGGCGGGACCCTATGGCATTTATTCAGGAAAGCCGAGCAGTATAACGGGGATAAGTGCCGGGGCGTAGCACGAGGTGATGGCAGGAGGAAAAAACATCGCGGGGCAAGCCCGCTCCCACAGGCGGTGTGCAATCTTCTGTGGGAGCGGGCTTGCCCCGCGATTCAGGGATTGAGCAAACGTTCAAGCCGGGCATCGAGGCGCCGTTTGATCTCGTTCTCGATGTGCGGGGTGAAGTCGTTGATGACGTCCTGCATGATCAACTGCGCCGCTGCGCGCAGTTCGGCATCCAGGTGCAGCAGGGTTTCCTGGCGCCGGGCCTGTGGGTCTGCCGGCGGCTGTGGGGCTGCAGGCGGCTCGGCTACTGCTTCTTCAAGCAGCAGCGGAATCTGTTCTTCGACCGTGTCGGTCAGCAGCGGCGGCTCGAGGGATTCGTCGCCCAGCAGCTGACGGATCGATTCCAGATCGTCCAGCAGGTGTGCGGATTGGGGCAGGGGAGTGGGTTTGTCCGTCATCTTCAGAGTCGCTGTAAGCGGTGGTCCTGCAGAGCATAGCCCTGTTCGCGGTAGAAACGAAAACTCTCTCGGGCAGCCTGACGTATCGTCTGTTCTTCGACGACGATTTCGGCGATACGGGCAAAGCGTTCGGCGAACGGCGCCACCTTGAGGTCGAGGTTGATCAGCAAGTCCTGGTGGCTGCCGGGATCGTCGCCGAGGCCAAGTACCACGCTGCCTTGGGGCTGATCTTCGGCACGCGAATGCGGGACGAAGGCTTCACCCTTGAAGGCCCACAGGCGGGCATCCAGTTCGTCGCGCTGCCCGGCGTCGGCGCAATGCAGGTAAACCTGGTGGCCCATGCGCCAAGCCTTCTCGCACAGCTTGCAGGCGAAATCCAGGCGCGCCGAGGGGGCGTCGCTGGGCAGGATATAGAAATCTACTTTTTTGCTCATGGTCTGCCGACCGCACGCCTGCGCTCAAGGGCACAGGCGCGCGGCACTCACTCAGGCGTTGGCGCGATCAAGCAGGTATTGGGTCAGCAGCGGCACCGGGCGGCCAGTGGCGCCCTTGTCCTTGCCGCCGCTGATCCAGGCGGTGCCGGCGATGTCCAGGTGGGCCCAGTTGTAGGCCTTGGCAAAGCGCGACAGGAAGCAACCGGCAGTGATGGTGCCAGCCTTCGGGCCACCGATGTTGGCGATGTCGGCGAACGGGCTGTCGAGCTGTTCCTGATACTCATCGAACAGCGGCAGTTGCCAGGCGCGGTCGTCGGCGCGCTTGCCTGCGTCGAGCAGTTGATTGACCAGTTCCTCGTTGTTGCCCATCAGGCCCGAGGTGTGGCTGCCCAGCGCGACGATGCAGGCGCCGGTGAGGGTGGCGATGTCGACCACGGCCTGAGGCTTGAAGCGCTCGGCGTAGGTCAGGGTATCGCACAGCACCAGACGGCCTTCGGCGTCGGTGTTGAGGATTTCGACCGTCTGCCCGCTCATGGTGGTAACGATGTCGCCGGGACGGGTGGCGCCGCCGCTTGGCATGTTTTCAGCACAGGCCAGCAGGCACACCAGGTTGATCGGCAGTTGCAGCTCAAGCACCGCACGCAGGGTGCCGAAGACACTGGCGGCACCGCCCATGTCGTATTTCATTTCATCCATGCCGGCACCAGGTTTGAGGCTGATGCCACCGGTGTCGAAGGTGATGCCTTTGCCCACCAGCACGAAAGGCTTCTCGCTCTTTTTGCCGCCCTGGTAGTTGAGCACGATCAGGCGTGGCGGCTGGTCGCTGCCCTGGCCAACGGCGTAGAACGCGCCCATGCCCAGTTCCTTGATCTTCTTCTCGTCGAGTACCTCGACCTTCAGGCCCTTGTAGGCTTTGCCCAGGCCCTTGGCCTGTTCGGCCAGGAAGCTTGGGTGGCAAACGTTAGGTGGCAGATTGCCCAGGTCGCGGGCGAAGCGCATGCCGCTGGCAATGGCAGTGGCGTGCTTGACGGCGCGCTCGACCTCGGCGGCACCGGCCTTCTCGGCCAGCAGGGTGATTTTCTTCAGGGCACGCGGTTCGGCTTTCTTGCTCTTGAACTGGTCAAACACATACTCGCCGTCGAGCAGGGTTTCGGCCAGCAGGCGCGACTTGCCATAGAAGGCATCGCGGCCGCTGACCGCGACATCGTCCAGCGCCAGCACTGCATCCGTGCCATTGAGGCCTTTGAGGACCGCCAGCACAGCGGATACCACCTTGCGCCAGCTGCGGTCACCCAGTTCGCTGTCTTTGCCGGTGCCGACCAGCAGCACGCGCTCGGCCTTGAGGTTGGCCAGGCTTTGCAGCAGCAGGGTCTGGCCCAGCTTGCCGGTCAGGTCGCCGCGTTTGAGTACGGCACTCAGCGCACCGCCGCAGGCTTCATCGACTGCCTTGGCGCTGGCGCCGAGTTTGCGGCCTTCACCGACCGTCAGTACCAGAGTGGCGGTTTTCAAGGATGCAGCGGCTACGCTTTTTACAACCAGTTCCATGTCAGTTCCCCGAATGATCTGTCTTTGCGCGCTGTCGGTGCGGGCACTTCTAGCGAGCTGGCCGCGTGGTTGCAGGCCAGTGATAAAGCTGCCAGTTTGAGCCTGCTCGGACCGCCCTGACAACCCCGTTAATGAAGCATTGAGCATCGCCAGTGACAGGCACGGCCAATCACAGGATAATGCGCCAACTTTTTTGCCGGTTCGCTGTGGCGAGCCAGCAACTATTCTTGGCTGTTATGGATTTTTTGTTTGGCTGTCCGAGCCTGACAACCCAGGAGTGTCTGGTTTGATCGTCTTCCGATATCTGTCCCGCGAGGTCCTGGTGACCTTGAGTGCCGTCAGCGCCGTGCTGCTGGTGATCATCATGAGCGGGCGCTTCATCAAGTACCTGGCCCAGGCGGCCCAAGGTATGCTCGATCCGGGTGTACTGTTCCTGATCATGGGCTACCGTCTGCCAGGGTTTTTGCAGTTGATCCTGCCGCTGGGCCTGTTCCTGGGCATCCTGCTGGCTTACGGTCGGCTTTACCTTGAAAGCGAAATGACCGTGCTGTCGGCCACTGGCATGAGCCAGCAGCGCCTGCTTGGCATGACCATGGCACCGGCGGCCCTGGTTGCCGTACTGGTGGCCTGGCTGAGCCTCGGCCTGGCGCCTCAGGGCGTCACCCAGGTCGCCCAGATCATCAACCAGCAAGATGCCCTGACCGAGTTCGATACCCTGGTGCCTGGTCGCTTCCAGACCTTGCGCGACGGTTCTCGGGTCACCTACACCGAGCAACTGTCCGAAGACCGCGCCAACCTGGCCGGGGTGTTCATTTCCGAGAAACGCTTCTCTCAGGACAAGACCAAGGAACGCGCGCCATCGGTGCTGGTCGCTGAAAAAGGCCGTCAGGAAATCGGTGCCGACGGTAACCGTTACCTGATTCTGGAAAACGGCTACCGCTATGATGGCAACCCGGGGCAGGCCGACTACCGCGCCATCAAGTACGACACCTACGGCGTGCTGCTGCCCAAACCTGAGGTCAGCGAAGAAATTACTGACCGTGAAGCCATTCCGACGTCCGAACTGCTTGCCAGCGATGGCCGTCGTGAACGTGCCGAACTGCAATGGCGTCTGTCGTTGCCGCTGCTGGTGTTCGTGGTCACCCTGCTAGCGGTGCCACTGTCACGGGTCAACCCGCGCCAGGGCCGCTTCCTCAAGCTGCTGCCGGCGATTCTTCTGTATATGGCGTACCTGACCATGCTGATTGCTGTACGTGGTGCTCTGGAGAAAGGCAAATTGCCGATCGGTCTGGGCATCTGGTGGGTCCACGGAGTCTTCCTGCTCATCGGCCTGGGGCTGATGTACTGGGAGCCACTGCGCCTCAAGCGCGCCGCGCGTCGTGCGGAGGTGGCTCATGGTTAAGCTCGACCGCTACATCGGCAAGAGCGTCTTGCTGGCGATCATTGCCGTGCTCGGCATTATTCTCGGCCTTGCGTCGTTGTTTGCCTTCATCGACGAGATGGGTGACATCACCGACAGCTACACCCTCTGGGATGCGGGCAGCTTCGTTCTGCTGACCGCGCCACGGCGTCTGTACGACATGCTGCCGATGGCTGCACTGATCGGCTGTCTGATTGGCTTGGGCAGCCTGGCCAGCAGCAGCGAGCTGACCATCATGCGTTCGGCCGGGGTTTCCATCGGGCGCATCGTCTGGGCGGTAATGAAGCCGATGCTGGTCCTGATGCTGGTCGGTATCCTGATTGGTGAGTACCTGGCGCCGGTCACCGAGAACAAGGCCCAGGCCGACCGCTCGCTGGCTCAGGGCAGCGGCGATGCGCAAAGCTCCAAGCGCGGGATGTGGCACCGTCAGGGTGAAGAGTTCGTACACATCAACTCGGTGCAGCCGAATGGCCTGTTGTACGGTGTCACGCGCTACCGTTTCGATAACGAGCGCCATCTGGTGACCTCGAGCTTTGCCCGTCGTGCCCAGTATCAGGAAGATCACTGGCAATTGAGCGACGTGACCACCACGCATTTCCGTGGCGATCACACCGAAGTCATCAAGGCTCCGGTAGAGCGCTGGGATGTGACGGTTACCCCTCAGTTGCTCAACACCGTGGTGTTGGCGCCTGAATCCCTGTCGATCACCGGCCTGTGGGACTACATCCACTACCTGTCTGATCAGGGCCTGAACAATGCCCGCTACTGGCTGGCGTTCTGGACCAAGGTGTTGCAACCGATGGTCACTGCTGCGCTGGTGTTGATGGCGATCTCGTTCATCTTTGGTCCGCTGCGTTCGGTAACCTTGGGGCAACGGGTTTTCACCGGGGTACTGGTGGGCTTCGTGTTCCGCATTGCTCAGGACCTGCTCGGGCCGTCCAGCCAGGTCTTCGGCTTCCCGCCGTTGCTGGCTGTGGTGATACCTGCAGCGATATGCGCCGGTGCCGGGCTGTGGATGTTGCGGCGAGCCGGGTAGGTTTGCAGGCATAAGAAAGCCGACCCTAGGGTCGGCTTTTTTGTGGGCACTGTAGGAGCGGGCTTGCCCCGCGATAGGGGTCTGTCAGGCATATCGCATCGCGGGGCAAGCCCGCTCCTACAGCTGCTATTTGCGTTTCGGGAGCTGGACCAGTTGGGTATCGGAGTAGATGTCGTGCCAGCTGCGCTGGCGCTTGTCGAACAGCGACCAGATGAAACCCAGCCCCAGGCACAGCCACGAGGCGATGGCAACGAGGAAGCGCAGCAGCGCCTGCCACAGGCTGATTGCGCTGCCGTCGGCGTTCTGTACGCGTATGCGCCATACCTGCATGCCCAGTGTCTGCCCACCGTGGGTCCAGAACTTGGCGAAAAAGCCGAACAGGGCGAACAGCAAAAGGGTCGACAGCAACGGGTCGCCGTCCAGGGCGCCAGCGTCGGTCAACGCGCGCATGCGCGTCTCACCGATGATCGCCATCTGGATCATCTTGTACACCCCGGCGGTAACGATCAGCAGCGCGGTGCACAACAGGAAATCGTAGAACATGGCGGCCAGGCGCCGACCCAGGCCAACGGCAGGGAAATCGCCCTGGGGCTGCAACAACTGCTTGGGCATACACAGGCCCTCCTTTGGCAAAACCGCCATTCTACGAGAATACGCAGCCAATTCGTTGATCTGTGTGTGTGGGAGCGGGCTTGCCCCGCGATGCGCTGATACAGGCAAATCGCAATCGCGGGGCAAGCCCGCTCCCACAAGATGACCAAGACAGTTGTTCCCACAGGTTTTCAGCGGGCACAAAAAAGCCCCTGCTGTTGCCAGCAGGGGCTTTTTAATCGGGAATCAGGCTTCCGCGATAACTTCGTCAGCCTGCATGCCTTTTTGGCCCTGCACGGCGATGAAGGTGACTTTCTGGCCTTCTTTCAGGCTCTTGAAGCCGTTACCCTGGATAGCGCGGAAGTGTACGAACAGATCCGGACCGCTTTCTGGAGTGATGAAACCAAAACCTTTCTCGTCGTTAAACCACTTGACGGTACCGCTCTGACGTTGGGACATTGTCTTATTTCCTTTGAAACTTAGAATTAGTAACAGCTTCTTCCAAATGAAAGAGTACTGGGCTGGGTTGCAGGAAAGTAAGAGACGTCGAACGGGTTGTAGCAAATCTCAGCGCTACTGCCCAGGTCACGAACCATAGCGACCCATGCAAACACAGTGCAGTGACTCTACGCTAACTCTGTCGGCAAAAACAAGCCCTCAAAGCCGCTGCCGTTCTACCTTTTAGCAGCCGTTCGGTCGATTTTTTTCCGCCTCATTCCAAGCGCTGTTGCGTTGCTTTTCGATTGTTATAAAAAGCGTTCGAATTCGAAAACTCGAACGCTACATGACACAAAGTTTCAACTAACGATTCAGCCGCGGTAGTAACGCTGGGCTACGAATGGCATCTTGCTGACTTTCATTGCCACACGCTTGCCGCGAACAATCGCCCAGACGTTTGTGTCCAGTGCAGTGTGCGCTGCATCCAGGTAACCCATTGCCACCGGGGCGTTCAGGGTTGGCCCGAAGCCGCCGCTGCACACCGTACCGATGACAGTGCCCGCTTCGTCGACAATCTCGGCGCCTTCACGCACTGGCGTACGCTCTTGTGGCAGCAGGCCGACGCGTTTACGCGCAACCCCACCTTGTTGATGGGCGAACACGCTTTCGGCACCCGGGAAGCCACCGGCACGCTCGCCGTCTGCGCGACGGACCTTGGAAATCGCCCACAACAGGCTGGCTTCGATCGGTGTAGTCTGGGCATTCATGTCATGGCCATACAGGCACAGGCCCGCTTCCAGGCGCAGCGAGTCACGCGCGCCAAGGCCGATCGGTGCCACTTCCGGCTCGGCCAGCAGGCGACGGGCCAGCGCTTCGGCCTGCTCGGCAGGCACCGAAATCTCAAAGCCGTCTTCACCCGTGTAGCCAGAGCGGCTGACAAAGCAGTCGGCGCCGAGCAGTTGCACCGGCTGGAACTGCATGAAGGTCATCTTCGCAACTTCAGGGGCCAAGCGCTCCAGGACGTTGACCGCTGCCGGGCCTTGCAGCGCCAGCAACGCGCGTTCTTCGAACAGCGGCTGGATCTGGCACTGGTGAGCGATGTGCTCGCGCAGGTGGGCGAGGTCCTGGTCTTTGCAGGCCGCGTTGACCACCAGGAACAGTTCGTCGTTGCCCAGGTTGGCGACCATCAAGTCGTCGAGGATGCCGCCTTGTTCGTTGGTGAACATCGCGTAGCGCTGCATGCCGACCGGCAAATCGATGATGTCGACCGGTACCAGGGTTTCCAGGGCCTTGGCGGCGTTGGCGCCACTCAGGCGAATCTGGCCCATGTGCGAGACATCGAACAGGCCTGCCTGTTCGCGGGTGTGCAGGTGCTCTTTCATCACCCCCAACGGGTATTGGACGGGCATGTCGTAGCCGGCGAACGGCACCATGCGTGCCCCCAGTTCAAGGTGCAGGGCGTGCAGCGGGGTCTGCAGCAGTGTATCGGTAGACATTGATGACTCCTTGGGGCTTGAGAGGGTGTCAGCACTCGATGATGTTGACGGCCAGACCGCCGCGGGCGGTCTCCTTGTATTTGCTTTTCATGTCGGCGCCGGTTTGGCGCATGGTGCGAATGACCTTGTCGAGGGAGACGAAATGCTGACCGTCACCGCGCAGTGCCATACGTACCGCGTTGATAGCCTTGACCGAGCCCATGGCATTGCGCTCGATGCAAGGCACCTGAACCAACCCGCCGATCGGATCGCAGGTCAGGCCCAGGTTGTGTTCCATGCCAATCTCAGCGGCGTTCTCCACCTGCTGCACGCTGCCCCCCATGACTTCGCACAGGGCACCAGCGGCCATCGAACAGGCCACCCCCACCTCGCCTTGGCAACCGACTTCGGCACCGGAGATCGAGGCGTTTTCCTTGTAGAGGATGCCAATCGCTGCGGCGGTGAGCAGAAAGCGCACCACACCGTCTTCGTTGGCGCCGGGGATAAAGCGCATGTAGTAGTGCAAAACCGCCGGGACGATGCCTGCGGCACCATTGGTTGGGGCCGTGACCACGCGCCCGCCGAAGGCGTTCTCTTCGTTGACGGCCAGGGCGTAGAGGTTGACCCAGTCGAGTACCGACAGCGCGTCGCGCAAGCTGGCTTCCGGGTTGCTGCACAGCTGGCGATACAGGGCTGCAGCCCGGCGCTTGACCTTGAGCCCACCCGGCAGGATGCCTTCGTTGCGGCAACCGGCGGTAACGCAGTCCTGCATGACCTGCCAGATTCGCAGCAGGCCAGCGCGGGTTTCGCTTTCCGGGCGCCAGGCCGCCTCATTGGCCAGCATGATCTGGCTGATCGACAGGTTCTGCGCGGCACAGTGGCCGAGCAGCTCTTTGGCGGTTTTGAACGGGAAGGGCAGCGCAGTGCTGTCCTCGACAATGCGGTCGGCACCGGCGGCGTCTTCATCGACGACAAAGCCACCGCCCACCGAGTAGTACTCGCGGCTGCGAATCTGCAGACCGGCCTGGTCAAAGGCACGAAAGATCATGCCGTTGGGGTGATAGGCCAAGGGCTTGCGAATCATCGCCAGGTGCTGTTTTTCGCTGAACTCGATGTCGTGCTCGCCCAGCAGTTTCAGATGCCCAGTGCTGCGGATCTGCTGCAGGCGGGCGGCAATGCTGTCGGTATCGACGCTGTCGGGGTGCTCGCCCTCAAGGCCAAGCAACACCGCCTTGTCACTGCCATGGCCTTTGCCGGTGGCACCGAGTGAGCCATAGAGTTCGGCCTTGACGCTGACCGTGGCAGTCAGCAGGCCGTCGCGCCGCAGGCCTTCGGCAAAACGCGCGGCAGCGCGCATAGGGCCTACGGTGTGGGAACTGGAGGGGCCGATGCCGATCTTGAACAGGTCGAAGACGCTCAGTGACATGGTCGTGCCCTATTGTGATGAAGGGGATCGCGAGGCAAGCCCGCTCCCACAGTAGGAGCGGGCTTGCCCCGCGATGAGGCCATCAGACGTCCTGATAGCTCTCGATCGACGGGCAAGCGCAGATCAGGTTGCGGTCGCCAAACACGTTGTCGACGCGACCGACCGGAGGCCAGTACTTGCCTTCCACCAGTGTTGCCACCGGATACACCGCTTGCTCGCGGCTGTACGGATGGCTCCACTCACCGACCAGTTCAGCGGCGGTGTGCGGGGCGTTTTTCAGCGGGTTGTCGTCTTTGTCCAGGCTGCCGTTTTCCACCGCACGAATCTCTTCACGGATGCGGATCATCGCCTCGCAGAAGCGATCCAGTTCTTGCTTGGACTCGCTTTCGGTCGGTTCGATCATCAACGTGCCCGCTACCGGGAACGACATGGTCGGGGCGTGGAAGCCAAAGTCGATCAGGCGCTTGGCCACGTCATCAACGCTGATGCCGCTGCTGTCCTTGAGCGGGCGCAGGTCAAGGATGCACTCGTGTGCCACCAAGCCATTGCTGCCGGTGTACAACACAGGATAGTGCTCTTCCAGGCGGCGGGCGATGTAGTTGGCGTTGAGAATGGCCATTTGCGAAGCACGCTTGAGGCCGGCACCGCCCATCATGCGGATGTACATCCAAGTGATCGGCAGAATGCTGGCGCTGCCGAACGGCGCTGCGCAGACTGCGCCTTGCTTGTTCTGCATATGGCCATGGCCAGGCAGGAACGGTGCAAGGTGCGACTTGACGCCGATCGGGCCGACACCCGGGCCGCCACCGCCGTGCGGGATGCAGAAGGTTTTGTGCAGGTTCAGGTGCGAAACGTCGCCGCCGAACTTGCCCGGAGCGCACAGGCCGACCATGGCGTTCATGTTGGCGCCGTCGATGTACACCTGGCCGCCGTTGTCGTGAATGATCGCGCAGATTTCGCCGATCGCTTCTTCGAACACGCCGTGGGTCGACGGGTAGGTGATCATCAGTGCAGCCAGGTGCTCGCGGTGCTCGATGGCTTTGGCGCGCAGGTCGTCGATATCGACGTTGCCGCGGGCGTCACAGGCGGTCACGACCACGCGCATACCGGCCATGTGGGCGGTGGCCGGGTTGGTACCGTGTGCCGAAGACGGGATCAGGCAGATGTCGCGGCGGGCATCGCCACGGCTCTGGTGGTAGGCGCGGATGGCCAGCAGGCCGGCGTATTCGCCCTGGGAGCCGGCGTTCGGCTGCAGCGACACGGCGTCATAACCGGTGGCGGCGCAGAGCATGGCTTCCAGTTCGTCGGTCAGTTGCTGGTAACCCTGGCTTTGTTCAGCCGGTGCGAATGGGTGCAAGGCGCCGAATTCGGCCCAGGTGACTGGGATCATTTCGCTGGCGGCGTTGAGCTTCATGGTGCACGAACCCAGCGGGATCATGGTGCGGTCCAGGGCCAGGTCTTTGTCGGCCAGGCGGCGCAGGTAGCGCATCAGCTCGGTTTCGCTGTGGTAGCGGTTGAATACCGGGTGCTCGAGGATTGCTGACTGACGCAGCAGGGCAGCAGGCAGTTGCGCGGCGGTGCTGGCGGCCAGGGCAGCGAAGTCTGGAGCGGCCTTGCCGTCGGCAAACAGCTGCCACAGTGCTTCAACCTCAGCCTGGGTGCTGGTTTCGTCCAGCGACAGGCCCAGGCGCTGGGCGTCGATCTGGCGCAGGTTCAGGCGCTGGCTGCGGGCCTTGTCGTGCAGGGCCGCAGTCGCGTCGCCGGTGGCCAGGGTCAGGGTGTCGAAGAACGCTTCGGTTTCAACGCTGACGCCGATTTGCTTGAGGCCAGCGGCAAGGATCGCGGTCAGGGCGTGGGTGCGCTGGGCGATTTGCTTGAGCCCCTGCGGACCGTGGTAGACCGCATACATGCTGGCGATGTTGGCCAGCAGCACCTGGGCGGTGCAGATGTTGCTGGTGGCCTTCTCGCGACGGATGTGCTGTTCGCGGGTTTGCATGGCCAGGCGCAGTGCAGTCTTGCCGAAGCGGTCGATGGACACGCCGACCAGACGGCCTGGCATGTCGCGTTTGAACGCATCGCGGGTCGAGAAATAGGCGGCGTGCGGGCCACCGAAGCCCAGCGGCACGCCGAAGCGTTGAGCGCTGCCGATGGCGACGTCAGCACCGAACTCACCCGGTGGCGTCAGCAGGGTCAGGGCCAGCAGGTCAGCAGCTACTGCGACCAGGGCGTTGACGGCGTGGAAACGCGCGACCAGTTCGCTGTAGTCGAAGACGTCACCGTTGCTGGCTGGGTACTGCAGCAGGGCGCCGAAGAAGGCGCTGACATCGTCGAGCTCGCGCTCGTCACCGACAACCACTTCAATGCCCAGCGGCTCGGCACGGGTGCGCAGCACGTCGAGGGTTTGTGGGTGGCAATGCACGGAAGCGAAGAAAGCGTGGCTGGTCTTGTTCTTGCTCAGGCGCTTGCAGAAGGTCATGGCTTCTGCGGCAGCGGTAGCTTCATCGAGCAGCGAGGCGTTGGCGATCGGCAGGCCGGTGAGGTCGCTGATCAAGGTCTGGAAGTTCAGCAGTGCTTCCAGACGGCCTTGGGAGATTTCTGGCTGGTACGGGGTGTAGGCGGTGTACCAGGCCGGGTTTTCCAGCAGGTTACGCAGGATCGGCGCCGGGGTGTGGCAGTTGTAGTAACCCTGGCCGATGAAGTTCTTGAACAGCTGGTTGTTGCCGGCAATGGCTTTGATTGAAGCCAGGGCGTCGGCTTCGCTTTGCCCTGCGCCCAGTTCCAGCACGCTGGTGCCCTTGATGCTGTCAGGAATGACAGCGGCACTCATGGCATCCAGGGAGTCGAAGCCGAGGGCCGCGAGCATCTGTTGTTCGTCATTCTGGCGTGGGCCGATATGACGGGCGATGAATTCGTTGGCAGTGCCGAGATTGATGGTCATGGCGAGTCCTCAGGCGTCAGCGTTGGCTTTGATCAGGCGGTCGTAGGCATCCTGGTCGAGCAGTTGCGCAACGGCGCCGGCATCGGCTGGAATGAAACGGAAGAACCAGCCTTCGCCCAAAGGATCTTCGTTGACCAGCTCAGGGTTGGCTTCAAGCTGGTGGTTGACTGCGACCACTTCGCCGCTCAACGGCATGTACACGCCGCTTGCCGCTTTTACCGACTCGACCGTCGAGGCTTCGGTGCCCTGGTCATAGCTTTGCAGCTCTGGCAACTGCACATAGACCACATCACCCAGCGCGTTCTGGGCGAAAGCGGTGATCCCGACCGTGACGCTGCCGTCAGCTTCAGTACGCAGCCATTCGTGATCTTCGGTAAAACGCAACTCGCTCATGGAAACTCCTCGGGAACAGGCGTGGCTCAGGTACGGCGCTGAGCACAGATAGGTAGTGTTTCCATAGCAATATTGCGGCCATAAATAAAAAATCGTTAAAAAACAAAGAGTTATGTTTTATTCGAGATGAATGAAATTTTGCCGTGTAGCGAAATCGCTACACGGCAGGACAAAAGAAAAACATCAGGTGGATCAAAACCTTGCCATACAGCCCTGGAAACGCTCCGTAGCGATTTCATTACGCCGTAGCGTTTTCGCTACAGCTGAGGCTGCATTCAGGCCTTGGTGGGGATGCCGTACTTGCGCAGGCGGTGGGCAATGGCGGTGTGTGAGGTGCGCAGGCGCGTTGCCAGTTGCCGTGTAGACGGGTGGCTGGCATAGAGTTTTTCCAGCAACGCACGTTCGAAATCCTCCACCGCTTGCTCCAGGCTATCGACTTCGCCGCCGTGCTCGCCCGCCACCGAGGTGCCGGCGATATCCAGATCGCCAATATCGACCAGGTTGCTGTCGCACACTGCAGCAGCACGGAAGATGACGTTCTGTAACTGGCGCACATTGCCCGGCCAGCGATTACCCAGCAGCGCCGGGTAGGTCGCCGGTGCCAGGCGGCAGAGCGGTCGCTGGATCTGCGTGCAGGCCTGTTGCATGAAGTAACGGGCCAGCAGCAGGATGTCCTGGCCGCGCTCGCGCAGTGGCGGGACCTGCAGATTGAGGACATTCAAACGGTAGAACAGGTCTTCACGAAAGCTGCCGTCAGCGACCATCTTCTCCAGGTCGCGGTGGGTGGCGCTGAGGATCCGCACATTGACCTTGATCTCACGGTCGCCGCCAACGCGGCGAAAGCTGCCGTCGTTGAGAAAACGCAGCAGCTTGGCCTGCAGGTAGGGCGACATCTCGCCGATTTCGTCGAGAAACACGGTGCCCTGGTTGGCCAGTTCCATCAGCCCTGGTTTGCCGCCGCGCTGGGCACCGGTGAAGGCGCCGGGAGCGTAACCGAACAGTTCACTTTCCGCGAGGTTCTCCGGCAACGCTGCGCAGTTCAGTGCCAGGAACGGTGCGCTGTGACGACTGCTGATCGCGTGGCAGGCACGCGCGACCAGCTCTTTGCCGGTACCGGTTTCACCATTGATCAGCAGCGGTGCGTCGAGAGCGGCTACGCGCAAGGCACGGGCTTTGAGGGTACGGATTGCTGGCGAGTCGCCCAGCAGGGCATCGAAGCCTTCGGCGTGGTCGTGATGCAGGGCCGACAGGCGTTCACCGATGCGGTTGGGCGGGTACAGGGTCAGCAGGGCACCGGCGTTGGTAATCGGTGTGGCATCGAGCAGCAGGGTCTGGCCGTTGAGCAGCACTTCACGCATCGGCAAGTGAAAGCCGTTTTCGATCAGGGTGGCGAGCAGCCCGGCGTCGTTGAACAGTTCAGCGACTGACAGGCCGACCGGTTCCTGGCCATACAGGGCAATCAGCGCCGGGTTGGCGAGAATGATGTGGCCGGCGCTATCGAGTGCCAGCACCGGATCGCTCATCGCGGCGAGCAGGGCATCGAGCTGCAGGTGGCGGCGTTGGCCGGGCAGAATATCGACCACGCGTACCGTTTGCACACCATGGACATTGAGCAGGGCATCGTGCAGTTCTTCCAGCACGCCAGGGCTCAAGGTCGGGGCATCGATGTAGACGTTGGGCGGGACCATCTCTACCGCATCCAGGTTGAGGTTGCGGGCGCCCAGCAGGGCCAGCACTTCCTGGGTGATACCGACGCGGTCGATAAAACTGACGTGAATGCGCATGAGGGAAACGGGTTCAAGGCTGCCGAAGCGGGCAAGTATGCCCTAAATCGCCGGGCAAGCCCGCTCCGGTGGGAGCGGGCTTGCCCGGCGATGAGGCCTTTGAGGCTACTCGAAATCTTTCAGGTCAACCGGGTCGCCTGATTTCATGTTCAGTTTTTCGCGGATATCTTCGAACATCAGATCGTAGTGCTTGTGCACCGAGCCGATATTGCTCAAGTGCTTGGGAATGCCGTATTTCTCAGCAATCTGCGTCACATTGCGGGCGAAGTTGTAGGCTTCTTCCTTGGGCAGGAAAAACGGTTCGTCCATGGCTTTGCCTTGAATCGATCCATGCATCTTGAACTGGATGCCTTTGCCTTTGCTCGGGTCTGAGGCGACCTCATAATCGAGGCTGATGTCATAACTCACATCGGCCGTGTTCAATGCATGGCGTTCGATGTGTAGATGACCAGGGGTAAAGGTTGCCATGGTGTAGTCCTCTGGAAGGTTGAAACGGGCGGACCCGAGATCCGCCCAACTGCATCAACGGTAGCTTATTCCAGGCTTGGCCGTGCTGACACGGGTGCCGGCAGTACCTTTGACAATGTCTTCGATATCAGACAACGAACCGATCACTGCAACCTTGCCGGTATTACGGGCAAACTCGCAGGCCGCCTGGACTTTCGGGCCCATGGAGCCGGCAGCGAAACCAAGCCGTTCCAGCTCATCGGGATGCGCCTCGGCGACCGCCTTCTGAGTAGGTTTGCCCCAGTCGATGTACGCGGCATTGACGTCGGTGGCGATAACCAGCAGATCAGACTCCAGCTGCTGAGCCAGCAATGACGAGCAGAGGTCTTTGTCGATGACCGCCTCGACGCCACTGAGCACCTTGCCGGTTGCGTCGTACTTGGTTGGAATGCCGCCACCGCCTGCACAGATCACGACGGTTTTGTTTTCCAGCAGCCACTTGATCGGACGAATCTCGAAGATGCGCTTGGGTCTCGGGCTGGCTACCACACGGCGGAACTTGTCGCCGTCGGCCTTGACCACCCAGCCTTTTTCCTTGGCCAGGCGATCGGCTTCCTCTTTGCTGTACACCGGGCCGATGAACTTGGTCGGGTCTTTGAATGCCGGGTCGTTGCCATCCACTTCAACCTGGGTCAGCAGGGTGGCGAACGGCACTTCGAAGGCCAGCAGGTTGCCCAGTTCTTGCTCGATGATGTAGCCGATCATGCCCTCGGTTTCTGCCCCGAGAACGTCCAGCGGATAGGCTTCGTCCGGCTTATAGGACTGCGCCTGCAGCGACAGCAGGCCAACCTGTGGGCCGTTACCGTGGGCAATGACCAGCTCATTGCCCGGATGGACCTTGGCGATCTGTTCGGCGGCAATACGGATATTGGCGCGTTGATTCTCTGCAGTCATGGGTTCGCCACGGCGCAGCAGGGCGTTACCGCCCAATGCAACAACGATACGCATGATGAAATTCCTTCTGAGAAAAGTGCTTGTAGGAGCGGGCTTGCCCCGCGATGCGATGTCACTGACACATCGCATTCGCGGGGCAAGCCCGCTCCTACGGATTACAGGTCGGCCAGGGTGGAGACCAGGATTGCCTTGATGGTGTGCATGCGGTTTTCCGCTTGCTCAAAGGCGATGCAGGCTGGCGATTCGAAGACGTCGTCGGTGACTTCGATGCCGTTCTTCAGATTTGGATACTGTTCAGCGATCTGTTTGCCGACCTTGGTGTCGGAGTTGTGGAACGCTGGCAGGCAGTGCATGAACTTGGTACGTGGGTTGCCGGTAGCCTTCATCAGCTCGGCGTTGACCTGGTAAGGCAGCAGTTGCTGGATACGCTCGGCCCAGGCTTCAACCGGCTCGCCCATCGACACCCAGACGTCGGTGTGGATGAAGTCGACGCCTTTGACTGCCGCTTTCGGATCTTCGGTGAGGGTGATGCGCGCACCGCTTTCTTCCGCGTATTTCTTGCAGCGCTCGACCAGATCGTCATGCGGCCACAGGGCTTTAGGGGCGCAGATGCGTACGTCCATACCGAGCTTGGCGCCGATCAGCAGCAGCGAGTTACCCATGTTGTTGCGGGCATCGCCCAGGTAGGCGTAGCTGATGTCGTGCAGTGGCTTGTCGCTGTGCTCACGCATGGTCAGCACGTCGGCGATCATCTGGGTTGGGTGGTATTCATCGGTCAGGCCGTTGAACACGGGAACACCGGCAAACTTGGCCAGTTCTTCGACGATTTCCTGTTTGAAGCCACGGTACTCGATGGCGTCGTACATGCGGCCCAGAACACGTGCGGTGTCCTTCATGCTTTCTTTGTGGCCGATCTGCGAGGAGTTGGGGTCGATGTAGGTGACGTTGGCGCCCTGGTCGTAGGCGGCCACTTCGAAGGCGCATCGGGTGCGGGTCGAGGTTTTCTCGAAGATCAGCGCGATGTTGTTGCCTTTGAGGTGTTGCTGCTCGGTGCCGGTGTACTTGGCGCGTTTCAGGTCGCGGGACAGGTCCAGCAGGTAACGCAACTCGCGGGTGGTGTGGTGTTCCAGGCTCAGCAAGTTACGGTTGTGAATGTTGAACGCCATGATGACTCTCCTTGGATTCGGTGATCGGCCCGGCCGCTACCGGGTAGGCGCGGCCGGGTTGATGGTCGTTTTAGTAGTCGATAGGGTCGCGAACGATTGGGCAGGTCATGCAGTGGCCACCGCCACGGCCGCGGCCCAGTTCGCCAGCACTGATGGTGATGACCTCGACACCGGCTTTGCGCAGCAGGGTGTTGGTGTAGGTGTTGCGGTCATAACCGATGACCACACCAGGCTCCACGGCCACCACGTTGTTACCGTCGTCCCACTGTTCGCGCTCGGCGGCGAAGCTGTTGCCGCCGGTTTCGACGACGCGCAGTTTCTTCAGGTTGAGGGAGTCGGCGACCACTTCGATGAAGGTTTTGTTCTCGCGGCGTACGTCCATGCCGTAAGGCTTGCTGGCGTCTGGACGGATGACGAACGGAACGATTTCTTTCACCACTTCCGGGAAGACCGTGACCAGGTCGCGGTCGCAGAAGCTGAACACGGTGTCCAGGTGCATCGCGGCGCGAGATTTCGGCAGGCCCGCCACCACGACTTTCTCGACTGCGCCTTTGGCGAACAGCGATTGAGCCAGTTGGCCGATGGCCTGACGCGAGGTGCGCTCGCCCATGCCGATCAGTACCACGCCGTTGCCGATTGGCATGACGTCGCCGCCTTCCAGGGTCGACTTGCCGTGGTCCTTGTCCGGATCGCCGTACCAGACTTCGAAGTCGGCACCGGTGAACTCAGGGTGGAACTTGTAGATCGCGGTGGTCAGCAGGGTTTCCTGACGTCGCGCTGGCCAGTACATCGGGTTCAGCGTCACGCCACCGTAGATCCAGCAAGTGGTGTCACGAGTGAACTGGGTGTTTGGCAGTGGGTCGAGCAGGAAGCTGGAGTGGCCCAGGTAATCACGGTACATCTTGATCACGCCGGAGCCTTCGCTTTCTGGCAGGTCTTCACCGGCTACACCGCCGATCAGGAACTCGGCCAGGTGGCGTGGCTCAAGGCCTTCGAGCCAGCTGCGGACTTCGTTTTTCAGGCCCACACCGACGGTGTCATCGGTGAGTTTGCGGTCAAGGATCCATTTGAGCGCTTCGGGAATGGCAACGATATCAGTCAGCAGGTTATGCATTTCCAGCACTTCGATGCCGCGTTCACGCATTTTGGTGACGAAGTCGAAGTGGTCACGCTTGGCCTGGTTGACCCAGATGACGTCGTCAAACAACAGCTCGTCGCAGTTGCTTGGCGTCAGGCGCTGGTGCGCCAGGCCTGGGGAGCAGACCATTACTTTACGAAGTTTGCCGGCTTCAGAATGTACGCCGTACTTAACTTTTTCCGTGGACATGTTCATTTCCTCCAAGTTTCGAATACGGGGGTTACAGAGTCAGGAAGCCGTCGTACAGGCCATAGGCAGCCACCAGGGCGCCAATGACAACGGCGGCGAATAGCAATTTCTCCACGTTGGTAAAAATCGGTTGGCCGACCTCACGCTTGGCCTTGGCGAACAGGATCACGCCAGGGGCATACAGCAGCGCCGAGAGCAGCAGGTACTTCACACCACCGGCGTACAGCAGCCAGATGGCGTAGATCAGGGCGATACCGCCGATGATCAGGTCTTTCTTGCGTTCAGCCAGCGCTTGCTCGTAAGTCTCGCTACGCCATGCCAGCAGGAAGGCATAGGCTGCCGACCACAGGTAAGGCACCAGAATCATCGAGGTGGCGAGGTAGATCAGCGACAGGTAAGTACTGGCCGAGAACAGGGTGATGATCAGGAAGATCTGCACCATGGCGTTGGTCAGCCACAGGGCGTTGGCCGGTACGTGGTTGGCGTTCTCGCGGCGCAGGAACTCCGGCATGGTGTGGTCTTTGGCGGCGGCGAACATGATCTCGGCGCACAGCAGCACCCACGACAGCAGGGCGCCGAGCAGCGAGATGATCAGGCCGACGCTGATCAGCACCGCACCCCAGTGGCCAACCACGTGCTCAAGCACAGCGGCCATCGATGGGTTCTGCAGTTTGGCCAGCTCAGGCTGAGTCATGATGCCCAGCGACAGCACGTTGACCAGGACCAGGAACAGCAGCACGGTGATGAAACCGATGACTGTTGCCTTACCGACGTCTGAACGTTTTTCTGCGCGGGCCGAGAAGATGCTCGCACCTTCAATACCGATGAACACCCACACCGTCACCAGCATCATGTTGCGCACCTGGTTCATCACGCTGCCCAGGTCCGGGTTCATCGAGCCCCAGATGTCAGCGGTGAAGATATCCAGCTTGAAGGCGAACAGGGCGATGAGGATGAACAGCGCCAGCGGCACGACCTTGGCTACGGTGGTGATCAGGTTGATGAAGGCCGCTTCCTTGATGCCCCTCAACACCAGAAAATGCACGGCCCACAGCAATACCGAGGCGCCGATGATGGCAGCCGGGGTGTTGCCCTCGCCAAAAATCGGGAAGAAGTAGCCCAGGGTACTGAACAGCAGCACGAAGTAGCCGACGTTGCCCAGCCAGGCACTGATCCAGTAGCCCCAGGCGGACGAGAAACCCATGTAATCGCCAAATCCGGCCTTGGCGTAGGCGTATACCCCACCGTCAAGGTCCGGCTTTCGGTTAGCCAGGGTCTGGAAGACGAAGGCCAGGGTCAGCATGCCGATGGCAGTGATTCCCCAACCGATCAGAACAGCGCCAACATCGGCACTGGCAGCCATGTTTTGTGGCAGCGAAAAGATCCCGCCGCCGATCATCGAGCCGACTACAAGTGCTACCAGCGCACCGAGTCGTAGTTTTCCGGGAGCGTCTGACATTGAATAACTCCGTATCAGGAGAAGAGATGACGCCAGAATAAATCCGGCGACGTTTTCATAAGCTGATTCAGGTCAGTTAATAGAGCATTCCATTGCTGTCCTTGACTGAAAGAGCTCCCCCGGAGTATGCCGACGGCAATGCTGCAAGCCTCGTGCACAGGCACCTCCATGGTGTTTAGAGCATTCGCTCTGACAGCCTGCGAGATTTGAAACTAGCCCGTTTCACAGCTTTCGCAAATTTTTGACGAGATTTTTTCTTATTTACTTGAAGCGACGGCGGTAGTGCACAAAACTCACCATTTAGTTTGTTTGGCATAGACGTCGTAGTTATGAGCGATTTAGTTTTAAAGACGGAATATTTATAAACGACTAGACTGAATCCATATTTAATTCAGCATGTACACCTTAGGTTACAAAGACGAGACAGAAAGGGGATTTGCATGTCCGAACCTGGACAAAAACTGCGCCTGGGTGCGTTGATCGCGCTGGTGGTCGGCTCGATGATCGGCGGTGGGATTTTCTCCTTGCCGCAGAACATGGCTGCGCGTGCCGACGTAGGAGCGGTGTTGATCGGCTGGGGCATCACGGCGGTGGGGATGTTGGCCCTGGCCTTCGTCTTCCAGACCCTGGCCAACCGCAAGCCGGAGCTTGATTCCGGGGTGTATGCCTACGCCAAGGCTGGATTCGGTGAATACATGGGCTTCTCGTCCGCCTGGGGCTACTGGATCAGTGCCTGGCTGGGCAACGTCGGCTACTTCGTGCTGCTGTTCAGCACCCTGGGCTTCTATTTTCCGGTGTTTGGCGAAGGCAACACGCCCATTGCCATAGCCTGCGCTTCGTTGCTGCTGTGGTCTGTGCACTTTTTGGTGCTGCGTGGCATCAAGGAGGCAGCGTTCATCAACCAGGTGACCACCGTGGCGAAAATCGTGCCGCTGGTGATGTTCATCGTCATTGCTGCGGTGGCCTTTCGGGCGGACATCTTCACCCGCGACATCTGGGGTCTGAGCAACCCGAAATTCGGCAGCGTGCTCGATCAGGTGCGCAACATGATGCTGGTGACGGTGTTCGTGTTCATCGGTATCGAGGGCGCCAGCGTGTACTCAGGTCGGGCGCAGAAGCGCTCGGATGTCGGCAAGGCCACGGTGATCGGCTTCATTGGCGTGCTGGCCTTGCTGGTGCTGGTCAACGTGTTGTCGCTGGGGGTCATGACCCAACCGGAGCTGGCGGCGTTGCAGAACCCTTCATTGGCCTCGGTGCTTGAGCATATCGTCGGGCCTTGGGGCGCTTTGCTGATCAGCATTGGCTTGGCCATCTCGTTGCTGGGGGCCTTGTTGTCGTGGGCGTTGTTGTGTGCCGAGATCCTCTTCGCCACTGCCCGCGACCAGACCATGCCGCGCTTTCTGGCCAAAGAAAATGCCAACCATGTGCCCGCCAATGCGCTGTGGTTGACCAACGTGATGATTCAGCTGTTTTTGCTGATCACGCTGTTTTCGGCGGGCACTTACACCAGCCTGATCTACCTGGCATCGTCGATGATTCTGGTGCCGTACTTGTGGTCGGCGGCCTATGCCGTATTGCTGGCAGTGCGTGGCGAGAGCTATGAAGGCCAGGCCGGGGCGCGGCGCAAAGACCTGTTCATTGCCGGGGTTGCCCTGGTGTACGCCGTGTGGCTGCTGTATGCCGGCGGGCTGAAGTATTTGCTGTTGTCGGCCCTGCTGTATGCACCAGGTGTGATCCTGTTCGCCCGGGCCAAGCGTGAGCAGGGTCAGAGCCTGTTCACGCATTGGGAGAAGGTAATTTTTGCGGCGGTGTTGGTGGGGGCAGGGGTGGCGGCGTACAGCCTGTATGCAGGGCTGTTGACCCTATAAAGGGTGAAAGCTGACTTGTTTGTGGGAGCGGGCTTGCCCCGCGATTGCGATGTGTCAATCACATCGCTTCGCGGGGCAAGCCCGCTCCCACAGATGGTGCAAAGCAGGTGCTCCTGCAGTTGTCAGACCCTGAACTGATCCATCAAGGCCATTTGCTGGGTCGACAAGGTGTTGAGCTGACTGCTCACCTGCGCCGACTCAGCAGCCTGGCCAGTCAGGGTTTCGGTGACGCCACGAATCGCCGAGACATTGCGGTTCACCTCTTCAGCCACGGCGCTTTGCTGCTCAGCAGCACTGGCAATCTGCAGGTTCATGTCGCTAATGACGGTAACCGCTTCACTGATGCGGTCCAGAGCTTCGACCGCCTGGTGGATCTGTCCGGCATTCTCCTGGGCCTTGCCGTGGCTGGAGTGCATGGTGGCGACGACTTCGCGGGTGTTGCTCTGGATACGTTCGATCACCTGACGGATTTCTTCGACCGAGTCCTGGGTACGGCGTGCCAGGTTGCGCACTTCGTCAGCCACCACGGCAAAGCCGCGTCCGCTTTCTCCGGCACGCGCCGCTTCGATGGCAGCGTTGAGGGCCAGCAGGTTGGTCTGTTCGGCGATACTGCGGATCACTTCCAGCACCGAGCCGATCTTTTCGCTGTTCTGCGCCAGCACTTCGACTTCGCCAACGGCTTTGCTCACCTCTTCAGCCAGCACGGTGATGTCGCGGGTGCTGCGCTCGATGATTGCCATGCCGTCTTTGGCTGAACGATCGGCGCCTCGTGCGGCATCTGCGGCACTGGCGGCGCTGTTGGCAACGTCATGGGCGGTGGCGCTCATTTCGTTGGAGGCCGTGGCCACCTGATCGATTTCGCGGAACTGCACCTGCATGCCTTCGCTGGTGCGCTGGGCAATGGCTGAGGACTGATCGGCGGTGCTGCGGGCCTGGGTGATGCTTTGCTTGATCTGGGCAATGGTCGGCTGCAGTTTGTCGAGGAAGCGGTTGAAGCCTGACGTCAGGCGGCCCAGTTCATCCTGACGGGCGTAGCGCAGACGTTGGGTCAGGTCGCCATCGCCGCTGGCAATGTCCTCAAGCATTTTCGCTACGTTATTCAGTGGGCGGGTGACGCCGGTGGCGGTCATCCACATCAACAGCAGGCCGCCCAGGCCTGCCAGCGCGGCGAACAGCACGACTTTAATAGTCCCGCTGGTGCGTGCTTGCTCAAGGGTGTTTTGCAGGCTGATGGCATCGGCCAGCAACACCTGCTTGGGCAGGTCGATAACAATGCCCCACGCTTTGCTGTCAGTAACCGGCTGCACGGGGGTGACGGCGCGGATGGATTCGCCTTGCTCAAGGATGACCGGCTGGTTGCCCGCCAGTTTCTGCACCGCCTGTTGACCTTCGGCACCGAGGGTCTGAGCGATGTTCTTGCCGACCTTGCTGGCGTCATCACTGTTGGCGGCCAACAGCCCGCTGGGGGATACGATCATCAAGTGCCCGGCGCCGTCGAACAGCGACTGCTGGGCTTTGCTGGCTGCGGCCTGCAAGGTGTCGAGGGAGATGTCGACGCCGGTCACGGCAATCACCTTGCCGTTGCGCAACAGCGGCAAGGTGATGCTGGTCATCAACATTTGCTTGCCGCCGACGGTGTCGGCGTAGGGTTCGAGCAAGCAAGAGCGTGCGCTGTGCAGCGAGCAGGTGTACCAGACGTTGTAAGGTGTGCCGCTGAGGTTGATATCGGTCTTGGTCAGGTCTGCGTCACTGATCACCGTGTTCAAGGCGGCACCTTGGGCACGGCTCCAGTAGCTGGCGAAGCGGCCACTTTCGTTGCTCATGTGCTTGGCATCGTTGGCGAAGGCTGCGTCGTCGGCGTTCAGTGCGCCGGGTTCGAATGCCATCCAGATGCCCAGCACGTTCGGGTTGCGTTTGAAGGTGGTAGCCAGGCTCTGGTTGATCGCGTCGCGCAGGTCGCCACCACTCAAGGCGTGCGTGCTGGCCAGTTGCTGGAGATCACTGACTTGGTCAGCAAGGGCAGTGATGACGGCCTCGTTGCTGCTGAAGGCGCGGCGCAGCATTTCGGCTTTCTCACCCGCTCGGGCTTGCAGCTGGGCCTGAACGTTGCGGGTGAGCATGCTGGTACTGGCTTCACCCACCAGCTCATCGCTCTGGTTCGACTGATACAGGTTGATACCGACCACCAGGGCAACCACGCCGAGCAGGCAGAAGCCGGAAAGCAGAACGATTTTAAGGCGGATGGAAAGCGTGTCGAACATGGTGCACGTACTCGCTAAAGGACTGGCCAGAGGTAGAGCGAACCAGGGCGGTTCGCTTCGCCACATCCATTTAGCGATAACAGGTCATCGGCGTTATAGCGTTAACCATGAGTACGGACTGACGAGCGGTCGCTGGTGCTCAAGGGCGGGGCTTCTGGGCGTGACCAGATCCACAGGTTGCCCAGGGTCATGCCGGTAATGGCGAGAAACACCGGCCAGCGGTGCTCAAGAAACACCAGCATCAGGCTGGCGCAGAGCACCATGCTGACCGTGGCGCTGAGTTTGGCGCGACGCTGGATTACCTTGCCATTGCGCCAGTTATGCAGAATCGGGCCGAACAGTCGGTGGTTTTCCAGCCAGGCGCTCAGGCGCGGTGAGCTGCGTGTGGCGGCCCAGGCGGCGAGCAGAATGAATTCGGTGGTTGGCAAGCCAGGCACGACGATTGCGACCAGGCCGATGGCCAAGCTGACATAGGCCAGAAGGCCATACAGCAGGCGGGAGATTTTTGAAGCTGCGGGACGGGTCATGAGGTCGTCGATTGCACGGGTGAGGCCCGGTTACCACGAGGGTAACCGGGTGTGACGCATCAGGCCAATTCGGCTTTAGGCGCAGTCGCGTAAGCGTGTTTGAGCAATTCGGTGAAGCGCTCGAAGGCTGCTACGGCGCCTTGTTCGGCTTTGGCTTCTTCCTCAGGGCTCAGTTCCAGGCTGTCGAGGATGCGGGTGAACTGTTTCCAGCCCTCGGCACGGCCACCGGCTGGTTCACCCAGGTGACGGGCACCGAAGCTGTCGGACAGGCCCAGTACCACGGCACGCTTGATCAGGAACGCGGCGCCAAGCTTGGAGCCTTCGGAAACGAAGATCCAGCCCATGGCCTCACCCAGGCTCGGGTTCTGCACGGCACCAGGGAAGTCGCCGGGAATCTCGGTGTTCAGGTCAGCGAGGTCGAGGCCGGCCTGTTCGGCACGGCAGCGCTCAGCCAGGTCAGGGACGATGGCAATCAGCTCTGGCTGGGTGTACAGCGCTTTGAGTTCGTTCTGGAACAGGTACTGGGCAACCACGAAGCGCGCGAAGCTTTCGCGGGTTTCGAACGGCGCGTGGGATTTGACCAGGGCGTCCAGCTCGGTATGCGGGGCATGGGTCAGCTGGTTGAGGCGTTGCGAACGCAGGCTGGCGCGTTCGGTAGGGGTAGCGGCGGTCATGGTGATTCCTTGCGAAATGGGCGTGCCTAGTGACTAGACGAACGAGAAGACGTACGACAGTAAAAAATCCTCACCTCATCGCGGGGCAAGCCCGTTCCTACCGGATTGGTGGGAGCGGGCTTGCCCCGCGAAGCGTTTAGATATCCCACACCAGATTGATGGCGAAATTACGCCCCGGCATGGTCAAGCGATCGAGGTTGGCCGGGTTGACCGCGCCAGCTTCGCCGACACCGTCGTAGCCGCGCACGTCGTCCCACTGCCAGTATTTCTTGTCAGTCAGGTTGTACAGGCCAGCGTTGATAGTGACGTCATCGGTGACTTTGTAGAAACCGGCCAGGTCAAGCACGCCATAGCCTGGGGTCTTGAACTGGCTGCTGGTACCGTCCGGCGCGTTGAAGGCGTTGTCGTCGACACGGTCTTTGTGTTTGACCAGGGTCCAGCTCAGCAAGGCGCCATAGCGGTCCTGCTCGTAGCCCAGGCCCAACACGCCAGTCAGCGGGTTGACGCTGTTGAGCGGCTGGCCATTGTCGTCGTTACGGCCATAGGCGTAGGCCACCGAGCCC
The DNA here is from genome assembly GCF_056322725.1 of Pseudomonas sp. NUPR-002. Classification (NCBI taxonomy): domain Bacteria; kingdom Pseudomonadati; phylum Pseudomonadota; class Gammaproteobacteria; order Pseudomonadales; family Pseudomonadaceae; genus Pseudomonas; species Pseudomonas sp. NUPR-002. Next base: position 5,062,454 of record NZ_CM150476.1, on the reverse strand, counting down.
TGGGTGTAGAGGCCTTGAGCGGCACCGAAGTGATCGAGGTTCAAGCGCCCCTTGAACTCCACACCCTTGATGGTGGCGTGTTTGATGTTGTTGGTCTGGAACACGCTCGACAGCGAGCCCGGTGCGATGGCGTCTTCATCAATGAAGTCGCGGTACTTGTTATAGAACACTGCGACATCGAAGTTCCCCGCGTCGAAGTTGCCGCGCAGGCCAGTTTCGTAGCTTTTGCTTTTCTCCGGCTCAAGGTCCGGGTTGGGTTCGACAACGTACCCGGTGGAGAGGTTTTCGAAGCGCCCGTACAGCGCTTTGGCAGTCGGTGTGCGGAAGCCTTCGGCGTACTGGCCGTACCAGGTGTAGTTGTCGTTGAAGGCGTAGGTCACACCGAGTTTGGGCGACAGGCGATGCCAGGTTTTTTCCTCATCGTTGGTGCCATAGCTGTTAGCCGGGTTGACCGTGCGCAGAAACTCTTCGGTCAGGTGCGGCTTGAGCTGGGTGTAGTCGTAGCGCACGCCGGGCAGGAAGGTCCATTGGTTCCAGCGGATTTCGTCCTGGGCGAACAGGCTGTAGGTGTTGATGGTCGGGTCCGGGAAGTCGCTGGACTTGAGCAGCAAGTCATCAGGGCTCGGCGCACCTGCCGCGGCACAGTTGACGCCGCGGGCCAGGCAGGTGCCTTGTCCGCTGCGTGCACCGGTGACTTTCTGTTGTTTAAGGGTGGTGCCGTAGGTCAGCAGATGCTCGGTTTCTCCCACCGCGAAGCCTTTGTCCAGTTGCGCATCGAACACCCACTGGCGATCCTTGTAGGTGGTGTTTCGGGTACGCAGCACATCACGGACGAAGGGGACGAAGTGCTCCTCGGTGCTCTGCTCGGTCTTGCCGATCTGGTAGTTCAGGCTCCACTTGATGTTGTCGGCAACCAGACTGTCCACGGCAAACTCATGGGCAATGCCGAAGCGTTCACGGGTGACGGTCTCATTGCCGGTACGCGATTGGTACATGCCTAGCGGACGACCATTGCCGAACGGACCGCCGATGGCACTTTTCTGATTGCTGTCGCGGTCGTCCTTGTAGTTCTCGTAGGTCAACGCCAGGCGCGCATCGTCGGCGTAATCCCAGCCCAGCTTGGCCAGGACGTTGGTGGTGCGTACATCCTGTGGGTTGGCACCGGTGCGGTCCAGGCCAATGCCATTGTTGCTGCCGTAATAGGATTCGGTTTCGTGACCGTTGCGCTGGCTCAGGTGCAGCAAGCCATCGAACTCGCCGTGTCGGCCCGCGACGGTGCCGGAGGTCAGCCAGCTTTCATCGGCCGAGCTGTAGCCGGTCTTCAGGCGCGCGCCAACGTCCTGGCCGGGCTTGATGATGTCTTCGGGGTCGAGGGTGAAGTAACTCACCGCACCGCCGATAGCGTTGCTGCCGTACAGCACCGAAGCCGGGCCACGGAGGATTTCTACGCGCTTGACGATTTCCGGGTCGACGTAGTTGCGCTGGGTCTGGGCGTAAGGGCCGTTGAAAAAGCCATCCGGTACAGAGACACCGTCGATCTGGGTGAGAATCCGCTCACCGTCGATACCGCGAATGTTGTAACCATTCAGACCGCTGCGCTGGCCGGTGCCGCTCACCGATACACCGGGCTCGTAGCGCACCAGATCCTTGATGCTGTTGACGTTCTGCCGGTCGAGTTGTTCGCGGGTGTGCACGGTTACCGTGCTGGGCACCTGGCTGATGTCCTGGGCGCTACGGGTGGCACTGACCGTGATCTGTTGCAGGGCGATGGCGTTGGAGTTGCTGCGTTCGAGCACTACGTTGCCGGCACTGAGGGTGCGGAAGTTCAAACCGGTGCCAACCAGCAGGCGCTGCAAGGCGACTTCTGCTTTCAGCGAACCTTGCACGCCTGGCGAGGCAACGCCTTCGGCCAGTTCGGCCGGCAGCCCGACCTGCCAGCCAGTGACGGCGGTAAAGGCATTGAGCGCCGACACCAGCGGCTGCTGGCCGATCGCAAAGCGGTAGTCGCCGCTGCGTGCAGCGCTGGCCTGGGCGGGTTCGGCGGCCAGTGCAGGCAGGCTGCAAGCGCCGCTGGCCAGCATGGCCAGGGTCAACAGGGAGAGCGTGCAACGTTGCAGGCCAGGCGTACGTGAGGTGTCTGAAGACCGACGAGTGAAACCAGTGGACATCGAAAGCGCTCCCTGTCGCGCGAATGTTATAGGTGCTGACCGATCTCAAAAATAAGAATCAGTTGCATTGGCTATAACGAGACGAATCGCTTCAGGGCATCGCGTAAAAATACTTTCCAGTCAGTTCAAAATCACCACGGCCGGGAACTCATGCAGTTGCGCCGAGGTGATGTGGGCCAGCGAGCGCAAGGTTTCCACGGGTTGGTCCAGGCGGTAGTTACCAGTGACCGCCACCTGCTCCAGACGCTCGTTGCGGGAGATGATCAGCCCCGGGTAGTAGCGGCGCAGTTCGGCGATGACCTGGCTCAACGGGCAGTTCTCGAAAATCAGCCGGCCTTGGACCCAGGCCAGGTCTTTTTGCGTATCGACGCGTTCACGTTGACCAAAGCCATTGGGTCCGACCCGGATGCTGTCGCCGCTGGACAGGCGAATGCGTTGGTCGCTGCTGGCTTGAAGGTCGATGTCGCCACGTTGCACACGCACCTGAGCCTCGCCATCGAGGTAACGCACGGCAAAGTCGCTGTCGCGAACGCTGGCGCGCAGCGGCCCGGCTTGCAGTTCAAGGGGTTGGCCGAGCCCTGCGGCCACTTCAAAGAAGGCTTCGCCCTGATACAAACGGGCGACGCGCTGGCCGGCCTTGATGTCGCTGGAGAATGCTGAGTTGGTGTTGAGCAGTACTTTGGAGCCGTCCTCAAGTTGCAGGCGCTGGCGCTCACCGACCACGGTCAGGTGATCGGCCTGCAGGCGCATGGGCAGGTTGCCGACGGTGAACACGCCAATCAGCAGCACCGCCGCAGCGGCCAACGGCTTCCAGTGCGGGCGTAAACGCGCCAGGCGTGAAGGGCGGTAGCTCTGGGCCATCTGGCTGGCAGCCTGACGGACGCTGTCGCCTTGCCACAGGGCTTCGGCTTCAACATAGGCTTGGGCGTTGGCAGGGTCGGCTTCCAGCCAGGCTTCGAATGCCTGGGTGTCTTCGGCGCTGGCGCATTGCAGGCGGATCAGCCAGTCCAGCGCCTGGTCCATGGCACTGTCGCAGGCAGCCGAATCTGGCGGCGAAGGGCGATGAGGGGCGCTATCGGTCACGGTAGATCCTGGGTGGTCTTGTAATTCTAATTATGATCAAGCGTATCGGCGTGTGTGGCAAGCCAAGGTCAATCGCGGTTCAGACGACTGGCAACGCCGACACAGATGGCCATGATCAGTTTCAGTTCCTTCTGAACCGTGCTGGCGGAAACATTTAGCTGTTCGGCAATCTCCAGGTAACTGGCGCCGTGCAGACGGCTGAGGATAAAGATTCGCTGCTGGCGGGCGGTCAGTTGCCCGAGGCTGACGCTCAGGCGCTGGAGCAATTGTTCGGCATGGGCGGCGTCTTCGGCGCTACTGGTGGGTGCGGCGACGTTGTGCAGAACCTGCTCGGGCACATCGTCAACCAGGTTGCGCGATTGCGCCCGGCGTGCGCGCAAGTGGTCGAGCGCCAGGTTGCGGGCGGTCTGGAACACGAACGGCTCCAGATGCTCGATCGGCCGTTCGCCCAGCGCCCGGGTTACGCGCAGGTAAGTCTCTTGCAACAGGTCCTCGGCAGTGCTGGGGTTATCCACCATGCGCTGCAAAGTACGCAGCAGGCTGACCCGCTGAGCGAGGAAAACAGTGTTGAACTGGGACTGGCTCACAGCGGTACCTGAGCAATACGAAGCGAATGATAATGCTTATCATAAACGCATTGGTCAAGTGTAGGTGCTTGTGTGCATGTAGGAGCGGGCTTGCCCCGCGATTGCGGTGTATCAGTCACATCGCTTCGCGGGGCAAGCCCGCTCCCACAGCATTACACCGCGTTAAACAGCGCCAGGCAGTTATCCAGCATGCGATTGGAGAAGCCCCATTCGTTGTCATACCAGGCCAGCACTTTGAGCATCCGCCCGTTACTGCGGGTGTGGTTGGCGTCGAAAATCGACGACAGCGGGTTGTGATTGAAGTCGCACGACACCAGCGGCAGGCTGTTGTAACCCAGCACTTTGGAGTGGCGGCTGGCTTCTTTGAACAGGTTGTTGACCTCTTCGACACTGGTGTCGCGCTTGAGGTTGACGGTCAGGTCGACCAGCGACACGTTGATCACCGGTACGCGCACGGCCATGCCGGTGAGTTTGCCCGCCAGCTCCGGCAGCACCAGGCCTACCGCTTCGGCAGCACCGGTTTTGCTCGGGATCATCGACTGGGTGGCCGAGCGGGCGCGGAACGGGTCGCTGTGGGCCACATCGGTCAGGCTCTGGTCATTGGTATAGGCATGAATGGTGGTCATCAGGCCCTGCTCGATACCCAGCTCGCGGTGCAGTACCTGAGCCAGTGGCGCCAGGCAGTTGGTGGTGCAAGAGGCGCTGGAAATGATCTGGTGCGAAGGGCGCAGAATGTCGTGGTTGACCCCATACACAACGGTCGCATCGGCACCTTTGGCCGGTGCCGAGATAATGACTTTACGCGCCCCGGCAGTAAGATGGGCGGCAGCTTTGGCCCTGTCGGTGAAATGCCCGGTGCATTCAAATACCACATCGATGGCTTCGGCTTTCCACGGCAGCTCGGCCGGGTTGCGAATGGCGCTGACGGCAATGCGGTCGCCATTGACGGTCAGGCTTTCATGGTCGGACTCGACACTGGCCGCGAAGATGCCATGCACGCTGTCGTACTTGAGCAAGTGGGCATTGATGGCGCTGTCGCCCAGGTCGTTGATGGCGACGACCTGCAGGTCCTGGCGGTAGCCTTGGGTATAGAGTGCGCGAAGGATGTTGCGGCCAATGCGGCCAAAGCCATTGATTGCGATACGAAGGGTCATAGAGCTACCTCTGGCAGACCGGGTGAAGCCCAAAAAAATGAGCTACTGCTTCACTGAATCTGATTTTGTTGTTGGAATTACAAGATTATTCGTAAAAAAATAGAAAACAAGCCTTTTTACTGGCAGTATTTTATTTAATCTACAACGAGCGATCGGCCAAGCTGTTCCTCCCCCAGCAGCCACCCCTGCCTTTGAGCCTAGGTGGCGAATGCTGATTAGGGAAACCGCCGCAGAGGTCGCAACCACCGATAGCCTGGAGTTCAGTACATGCATCCGCGCATTCTTGAGGTCACCCAACGGCTGATCGCTCGCAGCCGTCCCACCCGTGAGCGCTACTTGCAGTTGATTCGCGGGGCAGCCAGTGACGGGCCGATGCGGGCCAAGCTGCAATGTGCCAACTTCGCCCACGGTGTCGCTGGATGTGGCACCCAGGACAAGAACAGCCTGCGCATGATGAATGCGGCCAATGTCGCTATCGTGTCTTCCTACAACGACATGCTCTCGGCCCACCAGCCTTACCAGCATTACCCCGAACAGATTAAACAGGCGCTGCGTGACATCGGTTCGGTGGGGCAGTTTGCCGGTGGTGTACCGGCCATGTGCGATGGCGTCACCCAAGGTGAGCCGGGCATGGAGCTGGGGATTGCCAGCCGCGAAGTGATCGCCATGTCCACGGCCATTGCCCTGTCGCACAACATGTTCGATGCGGCGCTGATGTTGGGAATTTGCGACAAGATCGTTCCGGGCCTGTTGATGGGCGCACTGCGCTTCGGTCACTTGCCCACCATTTTCGTCCCCGGCGGGCCGATGCCTTCAGGCATTTCCAACAAGGAAAAGGCCGATGTGCGTCAGCGCTATGCCGAGGGCAAGGCCAGCCGCGAAGAGTTGCTGGAATCGGAAATGAAGTCGTACCACAGCCCGGGTACCTGCACCTTTTACGGCACCGCCAACACCAACCAACTGTTGATGGAAGTGATGGGCCTGCACTTGCCGGGGGCATCGTTCGTCAACCCGTACACGCCGCTGCGCGATGCGCTTACCGTCGAGGCGGCGCAGCAGGTCACGCGGATGACCAAGGCCAGCGGCGACTTCATGCCGCTGGGCGAAATCGTCGACGAGAAGGCGCTGGTCAACTCCATCGTTGCCCTGCACGCCACCGGCGGTTCGACCAACCACACCCTGCACATGCCGGCGATTGCCCAGGCCGCCGGTATCCAACTAACCTGGCAAGACATGGCTGACCTCTCGGAAGTGGTGCCGACCCTGTCGCACGTTTACCCGAACGGCAAAGCCGACATCAACCATTTCCAGGCGGCCGGCGGCATGGCCTTCCTGATTCGCGAGTTGCTCGATGCCGGGCTGCTGCATGAAGACGTCAACACCGTGGCCGGCCATGGCTTGCGCCGCTACACCGAGGAGCCGTTCTTGCAGGACGGCAAGCTGGTCTGGCGCCAAGGGCCGCAAGCGAGCCTGGACGAAGCGATCTTGCGCCCGGTGGCCCGGCCATTCTCTCCGGAAGGCGGGCTGCGGGTGATGGAAGGCAACCTCGGCCGTGGCGTCATGAAAGTCTCGGCGGTCGCCCCTGAGCACCAGGTGGTGGAAGCACCGGCGCGGGTATTCCATGACCAGCAAGCCCTGGCCGATGCGTTCCAGGCCGGTGAGCTGGAGCGTGATTTTGTTGCGGTGATGCGCTTCCAGGGCCCGCGTTGCAACGGCATGCCGGAGCTGCACAAGATGACCCCGTTCCTCGGCGTGTTGCAAGACCGCGGCTTCAAAGTCGCGCTGGTTACCGATGGGCGTATGTCGGGGGCTTCGGGGAAAATCCCGGCGGCCATTCATGTCTGCCCGGAAGCCTTCGACGGCGGCCCGCTGGCGCGCGTGCGCGACGGCGACATTGTTCGCGTCGACGGGGTTGCTGGCACCCTGACGGTGCAAGTCGATGCCGTTGAATGGGCCGATCGGGCTAATGCGGCGGCGCCAGGCGGCAGCGATCTGGGCTGCGGGCGTGAGCTGTTCGGCTTCATGCGCATGGCCCTGAGCCCGGCAGAGCAGGGCGCCAGCGCCTTCACGTCGGCCCTGGAAACGCTGAAATGAAGCGCGCCCTGGTCGGTGATATCGGCGGCACCAACGCGCGCTTTGCGCTCTGGGAAAACAACCAGATGCATGCGGTGCAGGTATATGCCACGGCGGATTACACCAGCCCGGAGCAGGCCATCGGTGCTTACCTGCAGGCGCAGGGGTTGAGCAAAGGTGACCAGGGTGCAGTTTGCCTGGCGGTGGCCGGCCCGGTCAGTGGCGATGAGTTTCGCTTTACCAACAACCATTGGCGCCTCAGTCGTCAGGCGTTCTGCCAGAGCTTGCAGGTCGAGCAGTTGTTGCTGATCAATGACTTTACCGCCATGGCCCTGGGCATGACTCGCCTGCAGGCACATGAGTACCGCACGGTTTGCCAGGGCACGGCGCAAGCCGGGCGCCCGGCAGTGGTGATCGGCCCTGGAACCGGGTTGGGGGTGGGGACCCTGTTGGGATTGGACGATGGCCGCTGGCTCGCCCTGCCAGGCGAAGGTGGCCATGTCGACCTGCCGGTGGGCAATGCCCGCGAGGCGCAGATCCGCCAGCACATCGCCAACGACACCGGGCATGTCAGTGCCGAAACCGTGCTCAGCGGTGGCGGCTTGTTACGTTTGTACCAGGCGATCTGCGCCCTGGACGGCTACAGTGCAACCCTGCAAACCCCGGCTGCGATTACCGAGGCAGCGTTGGCAGGTGAGCCTGTGGCCCTGGCGGTTATCGAGCAGTTCTGTTGTTTTCTCGGGCGCGTGGCCGGCAATAACGTGTTGACCCTTGGCGGCCGTGGTGGCGTTTACATTGTTGGCGGCATCATTCCGCGTTTCGCCGAGCTGTTTCTGCGCAGCGGGTTTGCCCGCAGTTTCGCTGAGAAAGGCTGCATGAGCGGCTACTTCAACGAGGTGCCGGTGTGGCTGGTGACCGCCGAGTTTTCCGGTCTGCTCGGTGCTGGCGTGGCATTGCAGCAGTCGGTGGGAGCGGGCTTGCCCCGCGATGCGATATAACTGACACACCGCGATCGCGGGGCAAGCCCGCTCCTACAAGGAACCGAGCTGTGAGCAAGTCGATACTGCTGGTCGACGACGATCAGGACATCCGCGAACTGCTGCAAACCTACCTCAGCCGTGCCGGCTTCAGTGTGCAGGCCGTGGCTGACGGCCAGGGCTTTCGCCAGGCACTGCAGCACGCTGAGTACGATCTGGTGATTCTGGATGTCATGCTCCCCGATGAAGACGGTTTCAGCCTGTGCCGCTGGCTGCGTCAGCACCCGCAACAGTCTCAGGTGCCGATCATCATGCTCACCGCCAGTTCCGATGAGGCCGACCGGGTCATCGGCCTGGAGCTGGGCGCCGATGATTACCTGGGCAAACCCTTCAGCCCGCGTGAATTGCAGGCGCGTATCAAGGCGCTGTTGCGCCGTGCCGGCTTTGGTCAGGAGCGCAACGGCGGTGATGTGCTGGCCTTCGATGAGTGGCGCCTGGATACCATCAGCCACCGCTTGTTTCATCGCGATGGTGAAGAGGTGATTCTGTCCGGTGCCGATTTCGCCTTGCTCAAGTTGTTCCTCGATCACCCGCAGCAGATTCTCGACCGCGACACCATCGGCAACGCCACCCGCGGGCGCGAGCCGATGCCGCTGGATCGCATCGTCGATATGGCGGTCAGCCGCTTGCGTCAACGCCTGCGTGATACGCAAAAACCGCCGCGGCTGATCCGCACCGTGCGCGGCAGTGGCTACCTGTTGGCGGCCAGTGTTGCGCCCGCGCACTGAAGGGCGTTGGCGCCTGCCGCTGCCGCGCTCGTTGCTGGGGCGGATGCTGCTGTTGACGCTGTTGGTGGTGCTGCTGGCCCAAGGGTTGTCGAGCTTGATCTGGCTGTCGCAGTTGCGCGCCAGCCAGATGGAGGGCCTGGTCGCCAGCGCCCGCAGCCTGGCGCATTCGATGAGTGCCAGTGTCAGTTACTTCCGCTCACTGCCGCTGGCTTACCGGCCGATGGTCCTCGACCAATTGCGCAGTATGGGCGGCACACGTTTTGTGGTGTCGCTCAACGACAAACCGTTGGACATGCAGACGCTGCCGGCTACACCGCGCAAGCAGGCGGTAATCAGCGCGGTAGATGAAGTGCTGCGCCAGCGCCTGGGGGCGCAGATGGACATCTCCCTTGAATTCGTCAGCCCGCAAGACCTGCGGATTTTCAACAGTGGTCTGAAGCTCGATGAGCTGCCGCGTTCCTGGGCGCACTACGCCTTGACCCTGGAACCGGTCAATCCACCGATACTGGTCACCCAGATCCGTCTGGCTGAGGGTGAATGGCTGTATATCGCCTCGCTGATGCCCGAGCCCTATACCAGCCTCGAAGATGAAGGCTTGCCTCGTCAGCAGATCTGGTTCATTGGCCTCACCAGCTTTTTCCTGCTGCTGTTCATCGGTTTGCTGGTGCACTGGCAGAGCCGTCCGCTCAAGCGTTTGGCACGTGCCGCGCGGGAGATGTCGCTCGGCGCTGAGGTCGAGCCGGTGCTGGAAGGTGGCGGCAGTGAGGTGGTTGAAGTCGGCCGGGCGTTCAACAGCATGCGTGAGCGTATCAGCCGATACCTGACCGAGCGCAGCCAGTTGTTCAGCGCCATCTCCCATGACTTGCGCACGCCGATTACCCGTCTGCGCCTGCGTGTTGAATTGCTTGAAGACGAGCAACAACAGTTGAAGTTCAGTCGTGATCTGGATGAGCTGGAGATGCTGGTCAAAGGCGCGTTGCAATGCGTCAAAGACACCGACATCCACGAAAACATCGAACCCGTTGATCTCAACCATGCCCTCGATTGCCTGGTCGAGCCGTACCTGGCCAGTGGCCGGGTGACGCTTGAGGGTAGGGCGCTGGCGCCGTATCCGGGCAAGCCGCTGGCACTGCGGCGCTGCATGGGCAACCTGATCGACAACGCCCTGAAATACGGTGAGCGTGCGCACTTACGGGTGCTCGACAGTGAGTCAGGGTTTGTCTTGCAGGTCGACGATGAGGGGCCGGGCGTGCCCGAGCAGCGTCTGGAGCAGGTGTTCGAGCCGCATTTTCGCCTGGCCGGGCAGCAGCAGGGCTACGGTCTGGGCCTGGGTATCGCGCGCAATATTGCCCACAGCCACGGCGGCGAAGTGAGCTTGCGCAACCTGCGTGAAGGCGGTTTGCGCGTGACCTTGAGCCTGCCCCGTAGCCACGACTGACAGAGCCTTCCGACAAATGTCACCAGCCTGTGACATTTGCGCATCCCTTCGTTACCTCCGCCCGCCAAGCGGCTGGTTAGACTCCGATGCAAGCGCAAGCACCACGACTTGCACCTGCATAACAACAAGAAAAGGTTCCGCCCCATGAATGCGATCAATCGTCTCGCTGCTGTCGTTTCTCTTGCCTCCTTGTTGCCCCTGAGCGCCCTGGCCGCTGATGCCGGTACCGTTGAAGTGCTGCACTGGTGGACCTCCGGTGGCGAAGCCAAGGCCGTTGAAACACTCAAGGCGCAGGTGCAGAAAGACGGTTTTATCTGGAAGGACAACGCCGTCGCCGGTGGTGGCGGCGCAGCGGCCATGACCGTGCTCAAGACCCGCGCCATTTCCGGCAACCCGCCTGCCGCTGCACAGATCAAGGGCCCGGATATTCAGGAGTGGGGGGCGCTGGGTTTGCTCACCGAACTCGATGAAGTGTCCGAGGCCAATCACTGGGACACCCTGCTGCCGAAGAAAGTCGCGCAGATCATGAAATACGACGGCCATTACGTGGCCGTGCCGGTGAACATCCACCGGGTCAACTGGCTGTGGATCAACCCCGAGGTATTTGCCAAGGCGGGCGCCACCGTACCGACTACCCTCGATGAACTCTTCGCGGCTGCCGACAAGCTCAAAGCGGCGGGATTCATTCCCCTGGCCCACGGCGGTCAGCCCTGGCAGGACAGCACCGTATTCGAAGACCTGGCACTGAGCATCCTCGGCCCCAAGGGCTATCACGCGGCCTTCGTCGAGCTGGATGAAGCGACCTTGACCGGTACGCAAATGGTCGAGGTGTTCAAGACCCTGCAGCGCCTGGGTACCTACATGGACCCTAATCGCGCCGGGCGTGACTGGAACATCGCCGCTGCCGAGGTCATCAGTGGCAAGGCTGGCATGCAGATCATGGGCGACTGGGCCAAGAGCGAATGGACGGCGGCGGGCAAGGTAGCCGGCAAGGACTACCAATGCGTGGCCTTCCCAGGCACTCAAGGCAGTTTTGCCTACAACATCGACTCGCTGGCGATGTTCAAGCTCAAGAACCCGAACGACATCAAGGCCCAGAATGACCTGGCCAAGGTTGCACTTGAACCGCAGTTCCAGACGGTGTTCAACCAGAACAAAGGCTCGCTGCCGGTGCGTCAGGACATGGACATGAGCCAGTTCGACGCCTGCACGCAGAAGTCCGCCGTGGACTTCAAATACGCCGAGCAAGGCGATGGCCTGCAGCCAAGCATGGCGCACAACATGGCGACTTCCCTGGCGGTGCAGGGGGCGATCTTCGATGTGGTCACCAACTTCCTCAACGACCCGAAAGCGGACCCTGCAACGGCGGTCAAGCAACTGAATTCGGCGATCAAGTCGGCCAAGTAAACGATCGCGGGGCAAGCCCGCTCCCACCGGGCCCCGCGATACCCTCCAACACGGAGCCACCCCATGAACACTGTTGCCACATTCAACAAGGCCTCGCCCGTCGATGCTTTGCAACGCTGGCTGCCCAAACTGGTACTGGCGCCCAGCATGCTGATCGTCCTGGTGGGCTTTTATGGCTACATCCTCTGGACCTTCATCCTGTCCTTTACCAACTCCAGCTTCATGCCCAGCTACAAGTGGGTGGGGCTGGCGCAATACACCCGGTTGCTGGAAAACGACCGCTGGTGGGTGGCGAGCAAGAACCTGCTGGTGTTCGGCGGTCTGTTCATTGCCATCAGCCTGGTGATCGGCGTGCTGCTGGCGGTGTTGCTGGACCAGCGTATCCGTCGCGAAGGGTTTATCCGCACGGTCTACCTGTACCCCATGGCGCTGTCGATGATCGTCACCGGCACTGCCTGGAAGTGGCTGCTCAACCCAGGCCTGGGCCTGGACAAGATGCTCCGCGACTGGGGCTGGGAAGGCTTTCGCCTGGACTGGCTGGTGGACCCGGACCGGGTCGTCTACTGCCTGGTGATCGCTGCGGTATGGCAAGCCTCGGGCTTTGTCATGGCGCTGTTTCTGGCGGGTTTGCGCAGTGTCGATCAGTCGATCATTCGCGCTGCTCAGGTCGACGGCGCCAGCTTGCCGAGCATCTACCTGCGCATTGTGCTGCCCAGCCTGCGCCCGGTGTTTTTCAGCGCCTTGATGATCCTTGCGCATATCGCGATCAAGAGCTTCGACCTGGTTGCGGCAATGACCGCAGGCGGGCCGGGGTATGCCTCGGACCTGCCGGCGATGTTCATGTATTCCTTCACCTTCAGCCGCGGGCAAATGGGCATGGGTTCGGCCAGTGCGATCCTGATGCTCGGGGCGATCCTGTCGATCCTGGTGCCTTACCTGTACTCGGAACTGAGGAACAAGCGCCATGACTAGATCCCTGGCTCCCCGTAGGTTCAGCTTCAGCCGCATCAGCATCTACGCGACGTTGTTGCTGGCCTGCGCGCTGTACCTGATCCCGCTGATTGTGATGCTGCTGACCAGTTTCAAATCGCCGGATGACATCCGCACCGGCAACCTGCTGAGCTGGCCCGAGGTGGTCACCGGCATGGGCTGGATCAAAGCCTGGGACATCGTCGGTGGCTACTTCTGGAATTCGGTGAAAATCACCGTGCCGGCGGTGCTGATCTCGACCCTGCTCGGTGCGCTCAATGGCTATGTGCTGTCGATGTGGCGCTTTCGCGGTTCGCAGCTGTTTTTCGGGCTGTTGCTGTTCGGCTGTTTCCTGCCGTTTCAGACCGTACTGCTACCGGCCTCCTTCACCCTCGGCAAGCTCGGCCTGGCCAGTACCACCACGGGTCTGGTGCTGGTGCACATCGTTTATGGCCTGGCCTTCACCACGCTGTTTTTCCGCAACTACTACTGCAGTGTGCCCGATGCGCTGGTGCAGGCGGCGCGCCTGGACGGGGCGGGCTTTTTCACCATCTTTTTGCGCATTCTGCTGCCGATGTCGGTGCCGATCATCATGGTCTGCCTGATCTGGCAATTCACCCAGATCTGGAACGACTTCCTCTTCGGTGTGGTGTTCGCCAGCGGCGACGCGCAACCGATCACCGTGGCCCTGAACAACCTGGTCAACACCAGCACCGGGGTCAAGGAATACAACGTCGACATGGCGGCGGCGATGATCGCCGGGTTACCGACCCTGTTGGTCTATGTGCTGGCTGGCAAGTATTTCCTGCGCGGGCTTACTGCCGGCGCGGTCAAGGGGTGAATCAACATGGCAACGCTTGAACTGCGCAACGTCAACAAAACCTACGGCAGCGGTCAGCCGGACACCTTGAAGCACATCGATCTGGCGATCGACTCCGGGGAGTTTCTGATTCTGGTCGGGCCCTCTGGCTGCGGTAAATCAACCTTGATGAACTGCATTGCCGGGCTTGAACAGATCAGCGGCGGGGCGATCCTGGTGGACGCTGCCGACATCAGTGGCATGAGCCCCAAGGACCGCGATATCGCCATGGTCTTTCAGTCGTACGCGCTGTACCCGACCATGAACGTGCGCGACAACATCGCCTTCGGCCTGAAGATCCGCAAGCTGTCGGCGGCGGCGATCGATGAAGAAGTGGCGCGGGTGGCTAAGCTGTTACAGATCGAGCACCTGCTCACGCGCAAGCCGGGCCAGCTCTCCGGTGGTCAGCAACAGCGTGTGGCGATGGGTCGGGCACTGGCGCGGCGGCCGAAGATCTACCTGTTCGACGAGCCGCTGTCCAACCTCGACGCCAAGCTGCGGGTGGAGATGCGTACCGAGATCAAACTCATGCACCAGCGCCTGAAAACTACCACGGTGTATGTCACCCACGACCAGATCGAAGCCATGACCCTCGGCGACAAGGTGGCGGTGATGAAGGACGGGCTGATCCAGCAGTTCGGTACCCCGCAGCAGATCTACAACGATCCGGCCAATCTGTTTGTTGCCAGTTTCATTGGCTCGCCGCCGATGAACTTCATTCCTCTGCGCTTGCAGCGCAAGGACGGCCGCTTGCAGGCCTTGCTCGACAGCGGCCAGGCCCGTTGTGAACTGCCGCTAGGGCTCAATGATGCCGGGCTTGAGGAGCGCGAGGTGATCCTCGGCATCCGCCCTGAACAGATCGCCCTGGCCCCGGCGCAGGCCAATGGTTTGCCGAGTATTCACGCCGAGGTGCAGATCACCGAACCGACCGGCCCCGACCTACTGGTGTTCGTCACCCTCAACCAGACCAAGGTGTGTTGCCGCCTGACGCCGGATGTTGCGGTTCAGGTCGGCGACACCCTGAACCTGCAGTTCGACCCGGCGCGGGTACTGCTGTTCGATGCCGCCAGCGGCGAGCGCCTGGGCGTGAATGTCGCGCAGCGTTCTGCTCAGGACAAGGTCGCGCAGTTCAAGGGTCGTTGAACCGGTTGCACGTCATACAAGCCCACCAACAACAATAAAATGAGGACACACGGGATGGATCACTTCAAACGCATCACGCCGCTGCTGCCATTGGGACTGTTGACGGCATTGGGCGTCAGTTGCGGGGCGCACGCGGCCGAGGCTTTTTCTGCCGATTCGAAATGGATGAGCGGTGATTGGGGCGGAACCCGTACCGAGCTGCTGGAAAAGGGCTACGACTTCACCCTGGACTACGTCGGTGAGGTGGCAGGCAACCTCAACGGTGGCTACAACGACGACAAAACGGCACGGTACAGTGACCAGTTCGCGCTTGGCGCTCACCTGGATCTGGAGAAGATCCTCGGCTGGCACGACGCCGAGTTCAAGCTGGCGATCACCGAGCGTAGCGGGCGCAACCTGTCCAACGACCGCATCAGCGACCCGCGTGCCGGGCAGTTCAGTTCCGTGCAGGAAGTCTGGGGCCGTGGTCAGACCTGGCGCTTGACCCAGATGTGGATCAAGCAGAAGTACTTCGACGGCGCCCTGGACGTGAAGCTTGGGCGTTTTGGCGAAGGCGAGGACTTCAACAGCTTTCCCTGCGATTTCCAGAACCTGGCGTTTTGCGGCTCACAGGTCGGCAACTGGGTGGGGAGCGTCTGGTACAACTGGCCGGTGAGCCAGTGGGCGCTGCGGGTCAAATACAACCTCACTCCGGAGTTTTTCGCCCAGGTCGGGGTGTATGAGCAAAACCCTTCCAACCTCGAGACCGGTAACGGCTTCAAGCTCAGTGGCAGTGGCACCAAGGGCATGATCCTGCCGTTCGAACTGGTGTGGTCGCCCAAGGTCAACGCACTGCCGGGTGAATACCGTCTGGGTTACTACTACAGCACGGCCAAGGCCGACGATGTGTTCGACGACGTCAATGGCCAGCCGCAGGCCATTACCGGCAACGACTTCAAGTCGCACTCCAGCAAACATGGCTGGTGGGTGGTGGCGCAGCAGCAAGTCACCGCGCATAACGGCGATGCCAGCCGTGGCCTCAGCCTGTTCGCCAACTTCACCGTGCATGACAAAGCCACCAACGTGGTCGACAACTATCAGCAGGTTGGGCTGGTCTACAAGGGCGCCTTCGATGCCCGGCCCAAGGATGACATCGGCTTTGGCGTGGCACGCATCCACGTCAACGACGATGTGAAAGACCGCGCTGAACTGCTCAACCAGCAGAGCGGTATTGATGATTACGACAACCCCAACTTCGTGCCAATCCAGAAGACCGAGTACAACGCCGAGCTGTATTACGGTGTGCATGTCACCAACTGGCTGACCGTGCGCCCCAACCTGCAGTACATCAAAAGCCCGGGTGGGGTAGACGAGGTGGATAACGCGCTGGTCGCCGGCTTGAAGATTCAGTCGTCGTTCTGAGGCAATATGTTGTAAATTTACGAGCTGATCGCGAAACAAGCCCGCCCCTACCTGGTGGGAGCGGGCTTGTTTCGCGATAAAGGCCCAAACTAACAACAAGAGTCCCCGTTATGCCCGAGCACCCGCTACAACGCTTCTTCACTTCGCAGAGGCCTAGACCGACCTTCGAGTGGGAGCGTTACCAGCAGCGCGATGTGCTGATCATCGATCATCCCCAGTGCCAGGCCGTGTTCAGCCGCCAGGGCGCGCAGTTGCTGCATTTCCAGCCCACAGGCGAACGCCCCTGGTTGTGGTGTGCAGCCCAGTGGCCACAGGTTGGTGCCATTCGCGGTGGTGTTCCGGTGTGCTGGCCCTGGTATGGCCGTCACCCCAGCGAAGACATGTGGCCAGCCCACGGCTGGGCGCGGTTGCTCGACTGGAAGCTGATCGACAGCAGCGAAGACCCAGACGGCGTGACTCTCAAGTGGCGGCTACAGCTGTGCGACTGGCAGGTCGATCTGTCGGCCAGGCTGGGCAAACGCATGGAATTGCAGTTAAGTACCGAACATCAAGACAGCCAACCCTGTCAGCTGAGTCATGCTCTGCTGGCTTACTGGCGTATTAGTGACGTTTCTGAGATAGCGCTGTCTGGGCTAGAAAACATTGAGGGTTATGACCGTTTGAACCGTCAGGCCTGTCGCCAGAAAGGCGCCCTGAAGGTGTTTGGCGGCTGTCAGCGGGTCTTCCCCAATGCGGCGAACGTCCAGCTACACGACCCGGCCTGGCAGCGGCAGTTGAGCATCGATACCGGTGACAGTGAGGACACCATCGTCTGGCACCCCGGCAGTCGGCCATTGATGGGGGTCAGTAGCAGTGAAACGCTGGGCTTCGTCTGTGTTGAGGCCGCCAGTGGCAGCAGTGACAGCTTGAGTTTGGCGCCAGGTGAGCAGGCTCACCTGCGTTTGCAGGCGCAATTGCTCAGTTGAGTTCGTCGTCGATCGGGTAACGGCTGGCGTTGAGGCTTTCCTTGATCTTGCGCAGGTGCGGCTGAAAGTCGACGCCGCGGCGCAAGGTCATGCCGGTGGCCAATACGTCGAGTACGGTCAACTGGATGATGCGCGAAGTCATCGGCATGTAAATATCGGTGTCTTCTGGCAGCGGTATGTTCAGGCTCAGGCTGCTGGCTTTGGCCAGCGGCGAGTCGGCGGCGGTCAGGCCGAGTACCGAGGCGCCGTTTTCCCGGGCCAGGCGTGCGACTTCGACCAGCTCGCGGGTGCGGCCGGTGTAGGAGATGATGACAAATAGCTCACCGGTGTGTGCCACCGAGGCCAGCATGCGTTGCATCAGCACGTCGGCGTGGGCCGAAACGGCGAGGTTGAATCGGAAGAACTTATGTTGCGCATCCAGTGCCACCGGCGCTGAAGCACCGAGGCCGAAAAAGTGGATCTGGCGTGCCTGAATCAGCATGTCGACCGCGCGGCTGATCAGCTGCGGATCGAGCTGCTGGCAGGCGCTGTCCAGCGAGGCAATGGCGCTGCCGAAGATTTTCTGGGTGTAGGAGGCCGGGTCGTCATCGGCTTCAACCGCGCGGCTGACGTAAGCGGCGCCGCTGGCCAGGCTTTGCGCCAGTTGCAGTTTCAGCTCAGGGTAGCCACTGACGCCGAACGAGCGGCAGAAGCGGTTGACCGTTGGTTCGCTGACCTTGGCGGCCTGGGCGAGGGCGGCAATGCTGAAGCGCGTGGCTTGCTGGGGGTTGAGCAAAATGACTTCGGCGACTTTACGCTCAGCCTTGTTCAGTTCTTCGAGGCGGCCCTGGATCTGTTCCAGGAGGTTTCGCACGCGGTCCATGGGTATGTGTCCTTGGGTCGATGAGGCGGCCCGACGGCAGAAGCCGTGAGCGGTTGACGCGGTGGCTTATCGTACTGGTGGCATGGAGGGCGCACCACTTGAATCTGCCACTGAGTAAAATGTTGTGGTTTTTACTACATTATTCCTTGAAAACTGGGAATGAAAACGGTATTTCTAGCTCAACTTGATAAAAGAACCAACATCATGGCATCGATCAGCGTTGAACCTTGCACCTTTGCCCTGTTTGGCGCCCTTGGCGACCTGGCGTTGCGCAAGCTGTTTCCGGCGCTCTACCAGCTCGACCGCGCCGACCTGTTGCACAGCAATACGCGGGTGCTGGCCCTGGCCCGCGAGGCGGGCAGCGTGGCCGAGCACCTGGCGTCGATCGAGGCGCACTTGCGCGAGTTCGTCCCGGCCGGGCAGATCGAGCCGCTGGTGTTGCAGCGCTTCCTCGCACGCCTGAGCTATGTGCATGTCGATTTCCTCAAGGGCGAGGATTACCAGGCGCTGGCCGAGCAGGTCGATGACGGCAATCAACTGATCGCCTATTTCGCCACACCTGCCGCGGTGTACGGCGGTATTTGCGAGAACCTCGACAAGGTCGGCCTCAGTGCCCGTACCCGGGTAGTGCTGGAAAAACCGATCGGCCATGACCTGGACTCGTCGCGGCGGGTCAACGATGCCGTGGCGCAGTACTTCCCGGAAGATCGGGTCTATCGCATCGACCATTACCTGGGCAAGGAAACCGTTCAGAACCTGATTGCCCTGCGCTTTGCCAATAGCCTGTTCGAAACCCAGTGGAACCAGAATTCGATCTCCCACGTAGAAATTACCGTGGCTGAAAAGGTCGGGATCGAAGGGCGCTGGGGCTACTTCGACAAAGCCGGGCAACTGCGCGACATGATCCAGAACCACCTGCTGCAGCTGCTCTGCCTGATCGCCATGGACCCGCCCAGTGACCTCTCTGCCGACAGCATCCGCAATGAGAAGGTCAAAGTGCTCAAGGCGCTGGCGCCGATCACGGGTGAAGGTTTGAGCACCCATGTGGTGCGCGGTCAGTACATTGCGGGTTACAGCGAAGGCAAATCCGTGCCCGGTTACCTGGAAGAAGACAACGCCAACGCCCAGAGCGACACCGAGACCTTTGTCGCCCTGCGCGCCGATATCCGCAACTGGCGCTGGGCGGGTGTGCCGTTCTACCTGCGCACCGGCAAGCGCATGCCGCAAAAGCTCTCGCAGATTGTCATCCACTTCAAAGAGACCCCGCACTACATCTTCGCCCCGGAACAGCGTTTGCAGATCGGTAACAAACTGATCATCCGCCTGCAGCCGGACGAAGGCATCTCCCTGCGGGTGATGACCAAGGAGCAGGGCCTGGACAAGGGCATGCAACTGCGCAGCGGGCCGTTGCAGCTGAATTTTTCCGACACCTGGCGCAGCGCGCGGATTCCCGATGCCTATGAGCGTTTGCTGTTGGAAGTGATGCGCGGCAATCAGAACCTGTTTGTACGCAAGGATGAAATCGAATACGCGTGGAAATGGTGTGATCAGTTGATCGCCGGCTGGAAGCACAGTGGCGATGCGCCCAAGCCTTATGCCGCTGGCTCCTGGGGGCCGATGAGCTCGATTGCACTGATTACGCGTGATGGGAGGTCGTGGTATGGCGATATCTGAACTTGAACTGCCGGCTAACGTAACGGCGCACGACTTTAGCGGTGCTGCGCAATTGGCCGAAGGCTTGGCCAAGGATGTCGCCGCACGCCTGAACGCTGCAATTGCGGCGAAAGGCCAGGCGACCCTGGTGGTGTCTGGCGGGCGTAGTCCGGTGGCATTTTTTCAGGCACTGATTCAGCAGCCGCTGGACTGGTCCAAGGTGCTGGTTACCCTCGCCGATGAGCGTTGGGTGCCGGTTGAGCATGCCGACAGCAATGCCGGGCTGCTCAAGCGTCATTTGTTGACCGGCAAGGCGGCCAAGGCGAGTTTTCTCAGCCTTTATCGCCCTGCAGCCAGCCTCGAAGCGGCTGCGGTCGAGGCTGACCAGGCCTTGGCCAAGCTGACCGCAATCGACGTATTGGTACTGGGCATGGGCGACGACGGGCATACCGCCTCGTTGTTCCCCAACAGCCCGAATCTCAGCGAAGGCCTCGACCGTCACAGCTCGCGGCGCTGCTTGCCGATGCTGGCGCCGAGTGTGCCGCATCAGCGCCTGAGCATGACCCGCGCCTTGCTCGCCCAGGCCGGATTCACCGTGTTGTCTGTGCAAGGCCCAGGCAAACTCGCTACCCTGCGCGCCGCACTGCAGGGCTCGGACATTGCCGCGATGCCGATTCGCGCCTTTCTACAAGACCCTCTGGATATTTACTGGTGCCCATGAGCCAAGGATCCGCCGTTATGACCACGCATGAACTGAAACAGCCGGGAGTTTCGATGACCGACAAGATTGCCCGGATCGATCAGATCTGCACCCAGGCGCGCATTCTGCCGGTGATCACCATTGCCCGCGAAAGCGACATCCTGCCGTTGGCCGATGCCTTGGCCGCGGGTGGCATCAAGACCCTGGAAGTGACCCTGCGTTCGGCGCATGGCTTGAAGGCCATCCAGGTGTTGCGCGAGCAGCGTCCGGAGCTGTGCATCGGTGCCGGCACCGTGCTCGATCGCACGACGTTTGCCGCCGTTGAAGCGGCCGGGGCGCAGTTCGTCGTCACCCCTGGGATTACTCAGGATTTGCTCGAAGCGGGCGTGGATAGCGACATTCCGTTGCTGCCGGGTATCAGTACACCGTCGGAAATCATGATGGGTTATTGCCTGGGCTACCGGCGCTTCAAGCTGTTTCCAGCCGAGATCAGCGGCGGCGTAGCAGCGATCAAAGCCTTTGCCGGCCCGTTTGGCGATGTGCGTTTTTGCCCGACCGGTGGGGTCAACCTGAGCAATGTACAAAGTTACATGGCGTTGCCCAATGTGATGTGTGTGGGCGGTACCTGGATGCTGAACAGTGACTGGATCAAGAACGGCGAGTGGTCGCGGATTACCGAGTGTAGTGCGCAGGCCATGGAGTTGTTGGGCTAAATCGAATTCGTTGTGTGCTACACGGTTTGGGGGCGCTTGGTCGGCGCCCCTTTTTTTTGCGCATCGCGGGGCAAGCCCGCTCCCACAGACCGGTAGGAGCGGGCTTGCCCCGCGATTGGGTTCTCAGAAGCTGTGAGTAATGTTCAGCCCCGGCGAGTCTTCATCGATCAGTGGCTCATTGAGCGCGCGCTCATCGAACGCCAGGTCCATGGTGTAAGCAGGTTTGTAGCCAATATCGCGTTGGTCCACGCGGCCGTTGTCGTGTTTGTCCTTCACAGCCTGTAGATACGCGGCGTGGCTCACCGGCACCGCGATGGAGGTGTGAACCCGCATTTCCTCAACATCTTTACGAAAATACGGGATGTGACCGACATTCCCTTGAGCATCGACCGCCTGGACCATCAGGTACCACTTGCGTCCGGCGGTTTTCGACGTCTTGCACAGTGCGCGATCGGCGCAATGCTCAAAACCGGTCTGTTCGCCTGATCGGTCCACTAGCTCCAGCAGATATTCGTTACCGAGAAAGTCCATCTGCTGTTGCATTTCCACGAGTACATTCTCTACGTACTCAGGGTCACCTTTGTCGATAATGGTCTTCACACGTTGCGCATAGGCGTTCATCTGCGTTTGCAGATCCGCGTTGAGCGGCATGCTGGCCAAGCGCTTGAGCTGTGCCTTGTAGCGTTGCATGTTGGCGCTTTCAGGCACGCTTTCAGCAGCTTTTGGCGCCTGAACGGCCTGGGCCTTGGCCGGTGCTTGGGTAGCGCTTGGTTTGTCGTCAAGCATCGTCCAAGTCTTGATGGCGACAACCAGCGCCAGAAGCAATAGCCAGATCAAGCCTTTCTTGAACTGCGTCTGACACATGAACAGCCAAGCGATCAGCTGTTCTGTTTTCGACAGCGTAGGGGCTTCGAACATCAGGCGGCGGTCGAAGAATTCGCGCACGCCTTGTTCCACCAGCGCATCGTCACACTCGATGCCCTGCTGCTGGTAATACGCCCTGATCCGCTCGGCGACTTCCGTGCGGCGCCGATGCAGATCCAGGTGCTCGCGCATCTGGCGTTGCTGATGGCGAAGCTGGTCGACGAGGGCCATGGCCCCCATCTGTTCGGAGAGTGATCCCCGCTTCATTGCCCGGCCTTGGCCAGCAAGTCGGCAAAGGAACGCTTGGCGTCTTCGACGCAGGCTGCGATTTCCCGGGCAGCATTGGTCGACTCGGCACGGTAGGTGTCGGTCAGGCCTTTCATGTCGTTCTGGAAGGTCAGCATGGCCTGGGCCAGCGAGCGCACGGCGTCGACGCGCAAGGTGGAGCCATAGCTGGCTTTAACGGCCGCGCCCAGTTGCTGGTTGCCGATTTCGCCCAGCGCTTCCAGGCCTTTGCTTATGCCTTCGGTGGTGGCGTTGAGGGTCTGGGTGGCTTCGGCCATACCGCTGTTGGCGGTGAACGACACCGCCAGGCTGGTGAGTACCACTTCGTTGGTGGAGAAGAACGACACCATGCGCTGGTACTGACGCTCTTTGATCACGTGTACCTGGCTGATACGGGCAAAGACCATCTCTGCGGTGTTGTAGCCCACACGCAGGTCATCGGCGATGTCCTTGATGATCTGATAACGCTTGTCTTCGTTCTGCAAGGCGCGCACGGCTTCGTCGCGGCTCAGTTCCAGGGCAGCGCGGCGGGCCGGTTCCTGGCCTTCGGCTGCCGTTACCGCGCTGTTGGCGGCATCGAGCTGCTGGGTGCGTTCGGCCAACACTTTGCCAGCCAGCGCCAGGACTTCCTGGGCATCGACTTCTGCGGTTTTCATTGCCAGGCGGAAGTCCATGTAGGACTCAAGGATGACGTTCTCGCGGGAAATCTGGTCGTTGGCCGACTTGCACACTTGCAGGTAGTGCTCGCGGATGTCGTTGAAGCGGCTGGGGATCGAGCCGCGACGCACGTTCATCCACGCCAGCTTGAGGCGTTCTACGGTGTCCAGGCGACCGTCATCCATCCAGCCGGCCATGTCTGCGGCATCTTCACGCACCGAGGTGAAACTGTCGGTGATGTCCATGAAGCGGGTGGAGATGTCCATGCCCTCGATCTGCTCGCGCACCATCGTGTTAAACGCGGTCGATTGCTGCAGCACGGTGGCAATCGAAGTGACCCGCGTGTTGTCGTAGTCGGCAATGCGATCGAGCAGAGCAAGCACCGGCGCTTGTTGAGTCGGCTGAAGGAAGTTGATGCCGATGCTGCGCAGGTTGCTGAGGGCCTTTTCCAGGTATTGGCTCATGGGGTGTCCTTACGAGGTGGCGCAGCCAGCGGCTGCCGAGTGTACGTGGGGGGAGGTTTCGCTGTCAGGAAGGAACTGGGTATCGAGCAGGCCCAGCAGGTAATCCAGGGTAATTTCGCGCTTCATGTAGCTGCTCAGTAGTTGAGCAACATCCAGCGAGGCGTCGAGCTGTCCGCCATTGTCGTAGTCGTAGAGGCAGAAGCACTCCTCGTGACAATCGCAGTCGCAATCTTGAACACTGCAATAGTCATATGAACAGCCGTTGAGGTGTGGAGTGCAATGGCAGTTGCAGTCGCAGTCTTCGTCGCAATTCAGGCTGCCGAACAGGTGAATACGCAGTTGGCTTTCAAGGTCTTTGGCCAACTCACAAGCGTCTTCGGCCGCGACTTGCCGCTCGTGGCAGTTGTCCAGCGCCTGGACGATGTGCAAGCGTTCCGCACGCAGTGCCTGCAGCCGTGCGCCCGCCTGTGGATTTGAGGCCAGTGCCGGGGCCAGTTCTTCCAGCAAGTCCTTCATGTCCTTGCCACGCGTCTGCTCGCTGATCAGTTGCAAACCGGCCAGAAAGTCCGGGTCTTCGTTGACGAGCAGTGGCACGAGTTCTTCCCGCAGTTCTCGGGCACGCTGCTTGGCTGCGAAGATCTGGCGGGCCAGCAGCTTCTGTTTGACGTTGAGCGCTTCTTTGCCGGCGGTGCGCTGTGCCTCAGCCTGCAGGTCGTACATCTCCTCCTGCAGTGCTTCCAGATTGGCCTGCCGTTCGCTTTGCAGTGTTTCGTTATAGTCCTGCATTTCCAGCAGGATCTGTTCGTTTTCCAGATTGATGCGAAAGTTGACCCGTTTGGCCAGCCAGCCGTCGAGTACGCGTGCCACAGGCCCGCCGTTGTACTCGGCAGTGCCGTAGTGACGATCACGCAGGAAGTTGTAGATCGGGTGCGCTTGGTACTGTGGGAGTTTGACGTTGCATTCGTCGCGCACTTCGATGAAGTCGATTTCAGCCTGCTGTTCGGCGTCCAGTGCGTGCTGAAGTTGCTGCGACACGCGCTGGTATTCGGGTGAGTGTTGCAGCCTGGCCAGTGCCTGGCGGTCAACTTCATCACGTTGCGCGCGAACTTCCCTGTCGTTGCGCAGCGCCTGGGTGATTTCCCGTTCCTGCTCGGCCAACAGCTTGCGCAGGCGTTCGTGTTCGGCACGGCTCGCGTTCAGCAGTTGGGCCAGCTTTGCAGGGGCGCCGGGTAGGGGGCTGAAGGTGTCTGCAACAATGGGGCTGAGGTAGTCGATGAGGTCCTGATCGATGCGCAGGTAGCGTCCCACGAGGGGGAGGTGGGCATGATCGATCTCGTTCATGCGCAGTTCATAGCTACGGGAATGATCTTCGACGATCGCCATCAGGGTGCTGGAAGCCATGCCCTTCATGGCTTGACCCTGGAGCAAGGCTGGGCGTGGTTCATCTGCGTCCTTACAGGTGGTGTCTACGAAAATGAAGCGGGTCCGCAGTATAACGACGGCTGAGGTCAAAGTGATGGCGTTTTAAAATCGGCGCACAAAAAAGCCCGCCTGAAGCAGGCGGGCTCTAGTGCAGCGGGCTCAGCGTCAGGCGGCTTTGGCGGCAGCCTGTTGCGTCAACGAGCGGTTCAGGGCGCTGAACAGGGCCTTGAAGCTGGCAGTGGTGATGTTTTCATCGATACCCACACCATGCACCGGGCGACCACCGGCAACACGCAGCTCAATGTACGCCGCGGCTTTGGCGTTGGTACCGGCGCCAATGGCGTGCTCGTTGTAGTCCATGATTTCCACGGCTACCGGCAAGCCTGCGACCAGTGCTTCCAGGGCACCGTTACCTTTGCCGTGCCAGTGCAGGGTGGTTTCACCTTCGCTGGACACTTCAACCTCAACCTTGCTGTTGCCGTTCTCTTCCTGCAGGCGATGGCTGACCAGCGCGTACGGCGAGTTGGCTTGCAAGTATTCGCGGTGCAGCAGGTTGTAGATCTGCTGGGCAGTCATTTCCAGGCCCAGACGGTCGGTTTCACCCTGTACCACCTGGCTGAACTCGATCTGCATGCGGCGTGGCAAGCTGATGCCGTATTCCTGTTCCAGCAGGTAGGTAATACCGCCTTTGCCCGACTGGCTGTTGACGCGGATGACTGCCTCGTAGCTGCGGCCGATGTCGGCCGGGTCGATCGGCAGGTACGGTACTTCCCACTTGGCGTCGTCTTTCTGCTGGGTGAAACCCTTGCGGATCGCATCCTGGTGCGAGCCGGAGAACGCGGTGTGAACCAGGTCACCAACGTATGGATGACGTGGGTGCACCGGAATCTGGTTGCATTCCTCGACCACCTTGCGCACGCCATCGATGTCGGAGAAGTCCAACTGTGGGTCCAGGCCTTGGGTGTAGAGGTTCAGGGCCAAGGTCACCAGGTCGACGTTACCGGTACGCTCGCCGTTGCCGAACAGGCAGCCTTCGACACGGTCGGCACCGGCCATCAGGCCCAGCTCGGTGGCGGCCACGCCAGTACCACGGTCGTTGTGGGTGTGCAGGCTGATGATCACGCTGTCGCGACGGTTGACGTTGCGGCCGAACCACTCGATCTGGTCGGCGTAGATGTTCGGCGTCGACACTTCGACGGTAGCCGGCAGGTTGAGGATGATCTTGTGCTCAGGCGTCGGGTTCCACACCTCGATCACCGCATCACAGACTTCCTTGGCGAACTCCAGTTCAGTGGCGCTGAAGGTCTCTGGCGAGTACTGGAACGTCCACTGGGTTTCTGGCTGCTGGGCGGCATATTTGACGAACAGCTTGGCCGCGTTCACCGCGATGTCTTTCACGCCTTGCTTGTCCTGGTTGAAGACAATACGGCGGAACGATGGGCTGGTGGCGTTGTACAGGTGGACGATGGCCTTTTTCGCACCGCGCAGCGATTCGAAGGTACGGGCGATCAAGTCTTCACGGGCCTGGGTCAACACCTGGATGGTGGTGTCATCAGGAATATGGCCGTCTTCGATCAGGGTACGAACGAAGTCGAAATCGGTTTGCGATGCCGAAGGGAAAGAGGCTTCGATCTCTTTCACGCCGACACTGACCAGGGTCTTCCAGAAACGCAGCTTCTTCACCGCATCCATCGGCTCGATCAGCGACTGGTTGCCATCACGCAAGTCGGAGCTGCACCAGATAGGCGTCTGGGTGATGGTCTTCGATGGCCAGGTACGGTCAGGCAAGTTGACGGTAGGGAAGGCACTGTATTTTTTCGAAGGGTCTTTGAGCATGGTCATGAAAAGCAATCCTTTAGTGTGCGGCCTGATGAAGGTGGCCTGCCGAACGAAAACGAGATGAAAAGGCGAGGCGACGCGATTCAGCTTGGTAGTCGTGCACTGACCAGGCAGAGGCTGCGGTGTTGACGAAGCAGAATGAGGGTCTGAAAGGTTTTCATGTCTTCAACCCTACCCAGTGAGGTTAAAGATGGCAAGTGTTGCGAAAAATTTGAGAGGAATGCTTAAAAAATCAAAGAAGTCGAAATTTTATAGCGATTTATTGAGGTGGGATCATATTTTATTGCGATGACTTGCCAGCTTGGGAAATCCGCTGTCATAGCAACTGCCTTGATCATCCTGTGGGAGCGGCGGTGCGGCGACCCGACTTGCCCCGCGATGCGGTGAAACAGACAAATCGCTATCGCGGGGCAAGCCCGCTCCCACAGGTGGTGCAAGACAGTTCACCCATAGGAATCAGGGCTGGAAGGCACCGATGAAGATGGCTGGGTCTACCCGCGCGTCGTTGAGGCTGACGTTCCAGTGCATGTGCGGGCCTGTTGCCCGGCCGGTTGCGCCGACCCGTCCGACCACTGCGCCGCGGCTGAGCTGCTGGCCGGGCTTCACGTCGATCTTCGACATATGGCAGAACATGCTGATAAAGCCTTGGCCATGATCGACGAACACTGTCTGGCCATTGAAGAAGTAATTGCCCACCAGAATCACTTTGCCGTTGGCCGGGGTTTTGATCGGTGTGCCAGCAGGCACGGCGAAGTCCAGCCCGGCATGCGGGTTGCGCTCTTCGCCATTGAAGAAGCGGCGCACGCCGAACTTGCTCGACAGTGGGCCATTGACCGGTTTGTCGAGCATCAGGTTGCTCGGCAGGGTAGGGCTGAAACTGCGGTAGGCCTTGAGCTGTTCGGCCAATTCGGCGTCGATACGCTTGAGGTCGGCCGGATCAGGATTGACCTGACGCTTGTTCTTCAAGGTGATGCGCTGTTCCGGGTACTTCTTGCTGCCTACGTTGAAACTGAGGGTGCGTGTGCCTTGGGTGATCTTCGCCTGGCCGGGCTTTTGCGTGAGCGGGATGCCGACGATGGCCAGCCAGTTGTCCTGCTCCTTGACCACCAGCACCGGCTTGCCATCAAAGCGTGCGCTGGGCGCCTGGGCTGCCGGGCCAAGGTTAACAACCGCAACTCCACCGGGTACCGGTTTGTTCAGTTGACGGGTGATGTAGCTGGCCTGGGCGCTGCTGGCGAACATCAGGCACAGCAGCATCAACGGGGCAAACAAACGGGGCATGGTTCAGTCCAGTAATGAAAGCGTGACCGGGGTCAGGTGATTGTCTTCAACGCGTACCTGCAGCTCACCTTCGCCCAGGCGGGCAGTCAGGCGCTGGCCGTTTTGGGTCTGGGTGGCGCTACGAATGGCCTGCCCGCGCTCATCGAGGAGGATGCTGTAGCCGCGTCCTAGGGTGGCCAGCGGGCTGACCACGTGCAGGGTTTGCATGTGCGCCTGGAGGCGTTGGCGACGGTCCTTGAGCGTTTCGCGCATGGCCCGCGGCAAGCGCTCGGACAGGCTGTCCAGGCGCTGCTTGAGCAAGGCCAGGGTGCGTCCGGGATGCTGCGCAGCCAGGCGGGTATCGAGGCGCGCCAGGCGCTCGCGGCGTTGGTTGAGGCGTTGTTCGAAGGCGCGGCGCAGGCGCATGTCCAGGTCATCCAGACGTTGCGCTTGTTGACGCAGGCGCTCGCCGGGGTGGCGCAGGCGTCGGGTCAGGCCATCCAGGCGCAGGCGGTCGTGGCTCAGGCGGCTCTGCATGCGTAGCAGCAGGCGACGCTTGAGGCTGTCGATACGGCGCTGCAGGTCGCTGCTGTCCGGCGCCAGCAACTCGGCCGCAGCTGAAGGCGTGGGTGCGCGTACGTCGGCGACAAAGTCACTGATCGACACATCCGTCTCGTGGCCGACGGCGCTGACAATCGGCGTGACGCAGGCGGCAATCGCGCGCGCCACTGGCTCTTCGTTGAAGCACCAGAGGTCTTCCAGCGAACCACCGCCACGGGCCAGGATCAGCGCGTCGAAGCCGCCGGCATCGGCCAGTTGCAAGGCCCGCACGATCTGATTGATGGCTTCACGGCCTTGCACGGCGGTCGGGATCAGGGTCAGTTCGACTTGCGGGGCACGGCGGCGGAACACGCTGATGATGTCGCGGATCACCGCACCTGTCGGCGAGCTGACAATGCCGATGCGTTGCGGGTGGGCGGGCAGGGCGACCTTGCGTTCGGCGCTGAACAGCCCTTCGGCTCCGAGCTTTTCCTTGAGCGCTTCGAAGGCCAGGCGCAGTGCGCCGTCGCCGGCCGGTTCGACCGTATCGAGGATCAGTTGGTAGTCGCCACGGCCTTCGAACAGCGAGACCTTGCCGCGCACCTTGACTGCCAGGCCGTCACGCAGGGCCTGGCGCACGCGCACGGCGTTCTGGCGGAACAGTGCGCAGCGCACCTGAGCACCGCTGTCTTTAAGGGTGAAATAGACATGGCCGGACGCCGGGCGGGCGAGGTTGGAGATTTCGCCTTCAACCCAGACATTACGGAACACGTCTTCGAGCAGCACCCGGGCGCGGCCGTTGAGCTGGCTGACGGTGAGGACTTCGCGGTCCAGGCCGAGTCTTTCGAAAGGGTCTTTGATCATGGGGCAGCATCATAAAGCAATGTTGCACTGGCGCGGTAGGCGCGGGCTTGTCCTGCGATTGTGATCTGTCAGGCAGATCGTAGCGCGGGGCAAGCCCGCGCCTACGGGGTCATGTGTTCGACGAATTGCCTGACCAATGTTCCGGCGTCCTGGCGGTAGGCCAAGGCCACGGTGCTGGCGCAGCCTTCGTCCGCCAGGGCAATGAACTTCAGCGATGGCGGTGCTATTTCCTGCATGGACTTGGGTAACAAGGCCACACCGAATCCGGCCTGGATCAACTGCAACTGGGTTGTCTTGCGTGACACCACTCGCGCAGCTTGCGGGAAGAATCCGGCGCGCATGCACAATTCGGCAGACAGGTAGCTCAAGCCGCCACGCTGATGGTGGGGGATGGAGATAAACGGCAGGTCACGCAGTTGCGCCAGACAAACGCGGGTTTCTCCGGCCAGCGGATGATTCTCGGCGACGGCCAGCAACAAAGGTTCTTCGAACAGCGGCTGGACACACAGCCCTTCGTGCTGGCGCAACACTGGCAGGCGCAACAGGCCGATTTCCAGACGGCCTTGCGCAAGTTCCTGCAGTTGCATTTCAGAAGACTGCTGCGCGATGTCCATGGCCACACCTGGATGCTCATGCAGATAACTGCTGAGGCGGCTCAATAACGGCCCGGTCAAGGGCACGGTGCTCGAGTGATTCAAGCGCAGATTGCCGCTCACCCCCTGGCCGACATCCCGAGCCAGCTGTTGGGCTTTTTCCAGGTCGATCAGCAAGGTACGGGCTCTTGGCAAGAAGGCCTGGCCGGCAGCGGTCAGGCGCGGCTGGCGAGCAGTGCGTTCGAACAGCAAGGTATCGAGCTGCGACTCCAGCTCTTTGATCTGCCGGCTCAGGGCGGACTGGGCGATGAACAGGCGCTCGGCGGCGGCGCTGAAGCTGCCGCTCTCGGCGATTTCAACGAAGTAGCGCAACTGACGGGTGGAGATCATTAGTGCTATGCCGTTTCGAGATGTCTGCTGGCGAAAATGCATATTAGTCGGCATGGCTAGCGGCTGGGTAAAGTTTCTTCACCTTCACTGTTGGCGACCACCATGCTCTCGGCTCTGCTTTCCCAATTACCCTTCAGCGCCTTCGACTGGCTGCCAATTCTGTTCGGTGTCGGTGCCGCTTACATCGTTTTCGGCATCGCGGGTTTCGGTACCGCGCTGATAGCGGGACCTGTGTTGATCAACTTCATGCCGCTGTCGCAGATCATCCCGTTGCTGGTGCTACTGGATTTCGTCGCCGCCCTTGGTAACTGGCTGCCAGCACGCAGAGCGGTGGCCCGTAGCGAATTGCTGCGCCTGCTACCGTGCATGGCCCTGGGATGCACCCTCGGTGTGATGTTTTTGCTCACGCTCAAATCCGACCTGTTGTTGCTGTTGATGGGCCTTTTTATCAGCGCTTACGCCTTGTACAGCCTGGCGGTGAAGGCCAGGCCAGCACAGCTTGCGGCGGCCTGGGCGGTACCTATGGGAACCGCGGGCGGCCTGTTTGGTGCCTTGTTTGGCAGCGGTGGGTTTCTCTATGCGATTTATCTCAACGCCCGCTTGCCCTCCAACGAGCAGGCACGGGCGACTCAAAGTGCGCTGATCAGTTGCAGCACGGTGGTGCGCCTGAGCCTGTTTCTGATCGCCGGGGTGTATGCCGACCTTCCGTTGATAGTGCTGGCGCTGTGTTTGCTGCCGGTGATGCTGATCGGTGTGTACCTGGGCCGGCGTCTGACCTTGAACATGTCACGAGACGCCTTTGTGCGGCTGGTCAGCTGGCTGGTGCTGGCCAGCGGCATTGCCCTGATCGGTCGCTACCTGAGTGAGGTAAACTGGCCGCTTTGAGCATGTTTGGCTGCCGTCATGATTACCCAGAGCATCATTGTCCCGAAGATTTCCACGGTTCCTGTGCATGAGCCCCGCGCCCGGGCGATTCTGCGCTGGCTGGTGCGCGAGAAAATCATCGAGGAACAACTGAGCACCTGCGGCAGCACCGGCAACCGTATGGCCTACGCCATTGCTGAAGGCGCGCGCAAAGTGGTGGAGCGGCCGGAATTGCTGCCTTACGGTCAGGCCGTCAATGGCCTGGAAGTGATCAGCAAACGTTGCATCTATACCCCGCTCGATGGCTTTCTCGAAGAGGCCGGCTGCGCCGAGTGCCGCCGCGAGGTGGGCGTGGCGCTGTTCGAAAGCCTGGAAGAATGGATGCCGGGGCAAACCGACAACTTCATTTGCCCGTTGTGTGGTCACGAAGACGACATCAATGGCTTTCTGTTTCTGCAACCTTGCGCGTTTTCCAACCTGGGTTTCATCTTCAATAACTGGAGCGCGGCACAGTTCAAGCAGGCTTTTCTCGATGACTTCGCCGACTGGCTGGATCAGCCGGTGGCGGTCGTTGAGGTAAGCCGCGCCGGTAACTGACCGAAGGCCGATCTTTGCATTGAGCGAAAGGCTCTGGATGAGTATAATGGCGCGCTTCCATTTTTCCCGCCCGGGAGCCCCCGCGATGCTGCGTATCAGCCAAGAAGCCCTGACCTTCGACGACATTCTCCTAGTGCCTGGTTATTCCGAGGTACTACCCAATGAAGTCAGTCTCAAGACCCGTTTGACCCGTGGCATCGAGCTGAATATTCCGTTGGTTTCCGCCGCCATGGATACCGTGACCGAAGCCCGCCTGGCCATTGCCATGGCCCAGGAAGGTGGCATCGGCATCATCCACAAGAACATGACCATCGAGCAGCAAGCTGCCGAAGTGCGCAAGGTCAAGAAGTTCGAGGCTGGTGTGGTCAAAGACCCGATCACCATCGAGGCTGATGCCACGGTGCGTGACCTGTTCGAACTGACCCGTCTGAACAACATTTCCGGCGTTCCGGTACTGCACAATGGCGACCTGGTCGGTATTGTCACCTCCCGTGACGTGCGCTTCGAAAGCCGCCTGGACGCCACTGTCCGTGAAGTGATGACGCCTAAAGAGCGTCTGGTCACGGTCATGGAAGGCGCTGACAAGAACGAAGCGCGTGAACTGCTGCACAAGCACCGCATCGAGCGCGTGCTGATCGTCGACGAAAAATTCGCCCTCAAAGGCATGATGACCGTCAACGACATCGAAAAAGCCAAGGCCTACCCGCTGGCCAGCAAGGACGACCAGGGTCGTCTGCGCGTTGGCGCTGCGGTCGGCACCGGTAAAGACACCGGCGATCGCGTTACCGCACTGGTTGCCGCCGGCGTTGACGTGGTGGTGGTCGACACCGCTCACGGCCACTCCAAAGGCGTGATCGATCGCGTTCGCTGGGTCAAGGAGAACTTCCCGCAGGTTCAGGTCATCGGCGGCAACATCGCTACCGGCGCTGCGGCCAAAGCCTTGGCCGAAGCCGGCGCTGACGCCGTCAAGGTCGGTATCGGTCCTGGCTCGATCTGCACCACCCGTATCGTTGCCGGTGTCGGTGTGCCGCAAATCAGCGCCATCGCCAATGTTGCCGCAGCCCTTGAAGGCACCGGTGTTCCGCTGATCGCCGACGGTGGCATCCGCTTCTCCGGCGACCTGTCCAAGGCCATCGTTGCTGGCGCTTCCGCGGTGATGATGGGCTCGATGTTCGCCGGTACCGAAGAAGCACCCGGCGAGATCGAACTGTTCCAGGGCCGTTCCTACAAGGCTTACCGTGGCATGGGCTCGCTGGGCGCCATGTCCCAGGCCCAGGGTTCCTCGGACCGTTACTTCCAGGACTCCTCGGCCGGTGCCGAGAAGCTGGTACCGGAAGGTATCGAAGGTCGTGTGCCGTACAAGGGCACCCTGACCGCGATCATCCACCAGCTGATGGGTGGCCTGCGCTCCTCGATGGGCTACACCGGCAGCGCCAACATCGAAGAGATGCGCACCAAACCAGAGTTCGTGCGTATCACCGGTGCCGGCATGGCCGAGTCCCACGTGCATGACGTACAAATCACCAAAGAAGCGCCAAACTACCGGGTCGGCTAACGCCTCCAGTCGTCAGTTACAAGCTTCTAGCTTTAAGCGGTAGTTGCGCTGCAGCAGCTACCGCGTTCCCCCCGAACAACTTGCAGCTTGCGGCTTGAAGCTTGCAGCTGCATCAGAGATTGAGTCATGGCCCTCGACATTCACGCTCACCGTATCCTGATTCTCGACTTCGGTTCCCAGTACACCCAGCTGATCGCCCGCCGCGTGCGCGAAATCGGCGTGTACTGCGAACTGCACCCGTTCGACATGGACGATGAAGCGATTCGCGAATTCAACCCGCGCGGCATCATCCTTGCCGGCGGCCCTGAGTCCGTGCACGAAGCCAACAGCCCGCGCGCCCCGCAAGCTGTGTTCGACCTGAAAGTCCCGGTACTGGGCATTTGCTACGGCATGCAGACCATGGCCGAGCAAATGGGCGGCAAGGTTGAAGGTTCCGAGCTGCGCGAATTCGGTTATGCCCGCGTTGACGTGGTCGGCAAGAGCCGTCTGCTCGACGGCATCGAAGACCATGTCGACGATGACGGCGTACTGGGCCTGGACGTGTGGATGAGCCACGGCGACAAGGTCACCCAGATGCCGGGTAACTTCAGCGTCCTGGCCAGCACCCCGAGCTGCCCGATCGCTGGCATGTACGACGATGCCCTGGGCTACTACGGCGTGCAGTTCCACCCGGAAGTGACCCACACCAAACAAGGCGGTCGCATTCTTTCGCGCTTCGTCCAGGACATCTGCGGCTGTGAAGCCCTGTGGACCCCGTCGAACATCGTTGAAGACGCCATTGCCCAGGTACGTGAGCAAGTGGGTTCGGCCAACGTCCTGCTGGGTCTGTCCGGCGGCGTCGACTCCTCGGTAGTTGCTGCGCTGCTGCACCGCGCCATCGGCGACCAGCTGACCTGCGTTTTCGTCGACAACGGCCTGCTGCGCCTGCACGAAGGTGACCAGGTGATGGCCATGTTCAAAGAGAACATGGGCGTCAAAGTGATCCGCGCCGACGCTGAAAAGCAGTTCCTGGACAACCTGGCTGACGAAGCGGACCCAGAGAAGAAGCGCAAGATCATCGGCCGTACCTTCATCGACATCTTCGATGCCGAGGCCAGCAAACTGGACAACATCCAGTTCCTCGCCCAGGGCACCATCTACCCTGACGTCATCGAGTCGGCTGGCGCCAAGAGCGGCAAAGCCCACGTGATCAAGTCGCACCATAACGTCGGTGGCCTGCCGGAGGAAATGAACCTCAAGCTGGTCGAGCCGTTGCGCGAACTGTTCAAAGACGAAGTACGCAAGATCGGCCTGGAACTCGGCCTGCCGTACGACATGGTCTACCGTCACCCGTTCCCAGGCCCGGGCCTGGGTGTGCGTATTCTGGGTGAAGTGAAGAAGGAATACGCCGACCTGCTGCGTCGCGCCGACCACATCTTCATCGAAGAACTGCGCAAAGCCGACTGGTACCACAAGACCAGCCAGGCATTCGTGGTATTCCAACCGGTCAAGTCGGTGGGTGTCGTCGGTGATGGCCGTCGTTACGCCTGGGTTGTCGCCCTGCGTGCCGTAGAAACCGTGGACTTCATGACCGCGCGTTGGGCACACCTGCCGTACGAACTGCTGGAAACCGTCAGCGGCCGGATCATCAACGAGATCGAAGGCATCTCCCGCGTTACTTACGACGTGTCGAGCAAGCCGCCAGCAACGATCGAGTGGGAATGATCCCACGCCGGGCACTGACCGGCCTGCGCTAGCGTGAAACACCCTGAAGCCCGCCTAACAGCGGGCTTTCGGCTTTTTGGGGCCTAGCCGTCGGTCACCTGCAGTCCTGCTTTTGTTTCAGAGGTTCAAACTACCAGATGCGACTCTAAACGGAGGCGTATGACAATGAGTACTACCATAAGGAGCGCGATGACCTTTGCACTACTCACGGCATCGTGCATGACAGCGTTTGCAGAGCCCTACGACGCTGTCGACGACGAATCTGGATTTGTCCAGGCCGTCGTCAGAAATGGTTCACACTCGATGCATCCCAACGCGCCTATAGCCACCGAACAAATCGCTGACGATGACGCCTTGGGATATACCCAGTTAGTCGGGAGAAACGGTTCACACTCGATGCATCCCAATGCACCTGTAACCACTGAGCATTTCGCTGGCGATGATGTCGAAGTGCTACAGCCCACTGAAACGCAATAGCCAGAGGCTCCCAGGAGCAACTGAGACCATCGCAAGAGTGCTCGAAGCCTGCAGCCGTCAACGGCCATCGCTGGAGACATACACATCCAGCACGACACCCAACATCCGGCCTTCGCGGGCTTCGATCACTCGAGGTTCAACGTCCTGCTGCGCAAATACCCCGGCCATCGAGCACCATTGGGGCTCACGGTGATCGTTGAATGTGCGCTGCATATCGCTGAATATGGCGATGGCAAGCACATTGAATTAGCCCGCCTGGAAAACACCCTTGAGGGAATGCTCGATTTGCTCGGCTGAACTCATTTGTCAGCAAGGACCTGAATGATGAATTGGAAGGCTCTGGAACAGGCGCTGTTCGACGCCGCCAGACAGACACTGCAAACGCTGCTCGATAAGCAGGGCAGCCCTTTGTACGCCGCAGCGTTTCATGCCAGCTACCGAGAAGAAGAGGCGGTTCTGTCGCTGCCCAGCTTTGCCGCAAACAGCCTGCAAGCACTCAGCGAAGACTACCCCGACGAGGAAGATGAAAGCTTCAGTTCGGTGAAGTGGAACCCGGCGGACTGGCGCTGGGATTGGGAAATCTGCGCGGGTGAGCCGTTCACGCGGCTCGATGATGAGTTGCAAACCCACGCCAATCGGCTTGGCCCGCGCCAATGGCAAGCGGCTGAGCAACGCTTGCTGGTCACCGTTAGTCGTGCCGCCAGGTCGCTGGGCCGCCATTTCAGTCAGCATCCTGGTGTGACGCCAGGCTTCGTGGTGATTTTTCATGACGTTGCTGGCTATATGCCTTTGGCCAAGCGCAGCATGACCCGCCAACAGTTCGAGGATAATTTCCCTGTTGAATTGGCCATTGAAAACACCTTGCGCGATGTTGCTGCCTTGCCGCTTGCCGAGCAGGTCGCCTTCTACGTCAGCCGCTTACATTGTTTGGAGGGCATTTCGGGGGAAGACGCAGAGCGCTGGCTGATTGCCAACGGCCGTCCCGCACAGGCAGCGCTTATCGAACGGCTCAACGGGCACAAAGCGTCTAGCGCTGCCGCGCGTATTCTCGGGCTGGCCGGCATGGCTGAAGAGCCCGTCATCCAGGCCCTGCGCCGACAGGCGATTGAGGCCTGTAAGCAGTCGACCCGCAACTGGTGCACAAATGCCTTGGGTTACCTTGAGGATTTCGACTGGCTTATGCAGCAAGCGCCCGACGTCGCTGTCGCGGGGATTTGCGCCAACTTTGACGGATTCCGCTGGCGGGGCGTGCAGCCACCGGTGCTGAACTACACACCCGTTGAGCGCTTGCTTGATCAGCGTCCAGAGCTTCGGGCTGCTGTTGAAGAGACCCTTGAAGACGTCTACGGCCGGATCGATACCACCACGGCCGATGTCAGCGAAGCCTTGCGCGGTTTGCTTTCACCACACGTAGCCATTCGTCGTCATGCTGTGAGTGGATTGAATAACCGTGGCCTGCTGCCCGACGACACGCTTCGAGCCGTCGAGGCACTACGCCTGGCAACACAGGATACCGATGAGCAGGTGCGGCACCTCGCGGGCCTTGGCCTGAAGGCTATGAAACCCAGCCTGGCTCATCTTACCGATTCAACTCGGTGATGAGCGTGTGCCCGGTCGGGCGGTTGCTGGAGTCTGATTCTGAGCAGTGGGAGCCAGACAGAGTCAAAATGCCAGGCGCCGTAGACAATGAAAGCGTTTTTTTAACGCAGTAAACATGTAACGCCGTGGCGCCTTGAGAAATCGCACAGTGGGCTTCCCTAAACATGGAAGCCGCTGCGATGAACGAAACATCTTTGACGTTGACCTTGCACAACGAACTCTCGGCGATTGCCCGGCGAGTGGTGCTCGCCTTCCCTGACATGAAGGCAGATGCTCGTCAGGCTGCGCTTGATCTGCTCGGTGCTGAAGGTCTGCCCGAATTGGATCCGGATCAGGTCTATTGGCATCGCTTTACCGGGGCAATGAGCAGCAGCAGGACATTTACCGGCTGGCAGCACGGCGGTCCCCCGGAGCAATCGCTGAGCTTGACCGAGTTGGTCATACGGCGATTTCGTGTCGGTGATCAGGACGCTTCGGACCTGCTGTCTACGTACGGTGGTTTCTATTCTGAGGGCCCCGAGGCCGGTTATTACGACGAGAGCAATGAGGTGCGCCTGGAACCTCAGCGCGTTCTCAATGCGTTTTGGGTGCTGGATTTCGGTGCCGTATACCAACGTAAAGCAACCACGTTCTGGGAGAATCATAGCGACGATGTTCGCACCCTGGCCAAGCTCAACTATTTGTCTGAAGCCTTGCAAGCGGGCTTGAGCGGGCAACTGGACGCATTACAGTTGCAGCAGGTGTTCGACGCTATTGGGTTCGACAGTGGCATCGCCCCACAACTGCAGCACTTCGAACAGATGCAACCGCCGCAGGCGGGCGTCCAGATTGGCACGTTGAGCCTGTGCGGCAAGCCATCCACTGACGCGATCTGGCTGCAGGTGCAGGACGGCCATCACGTCCTTTACTTGCCGGGTAACGTACCGTCTTTCAAGGGGTTCGACAGCGAGCAGGCACTGGCTGAGTACCTGTTCGGCTGGCTTCAGGTGCCCGACAGTACTGAGCAGTTGCTGGCGCACTTTACCGCTGAGTCGCAAAGCCTGCGAGCATTGCGCAGCCAGCTACAGGGCTTTGCGAAGGGAAGTGTCGAGCAGTTTGCTGCGCACGTGCGGTGGGAGCCGATCAGAGGCGAGGTGTTTACCTGGGTTCGTGATAGCGCCAGGCAGCGTATGTGCAACGAAGTCGACGCGGTCTTGCGTACCAATTCCGAGTTACGCGTTCAATTGTGGATCGGTTACCTCAATGCAGTGGCTCGCCTGCTTGGCCCTATGGTACCGGCGGGCTGGCCGCTGGCGCTGTTGCTGGTTGCGGTTGGGGTAGCCCGAGTAGCGCTGAACGCTGAGCAGGCGGTTGATGGCGACACTATTGAAGAGCGCCACGCAGGTGTGTTGGGAGCGATTCTGGCGAGTGTCGACATAGTGCTTAATCTTCCCTTTCTGATTCCGTTGGGCAGCAGTTCCGAGCAAGCCTTGGAAGATTTTACTGGGAATGCGCTGGTCAATGTTCCTCCCGCCGCGGCAGGCTCCTTGCGGGGTGTCAGTACCCTTGCTGATGGTGGGCAATACATCGAGATGTCCGGACTGTCGTATCGCGTGCGTTACGACTCGACGCTGGGCAGCTGGATGATTGTTGCCGAGGAAGATCCGTTTTCCTTCGCGGGCGGTATTCCTGTCCGTATGAATGAGGCGGGGCAGTGGGAAGTGTTCGAGTCTCCCTGCTTGCGCGGTGGCGGCCAGTGTCTGGGCGGATTGACGCCTGAGCCGCCAGCTGAAGTTGTTGATTATTCGGCTTTCGAGGTTCCAGCAGGGAGCTATGAGGTACCGGTCAGATCCCGTCCGGCCATGCGTGAACTGATCAGTATGAGTAACCGGCGGATGCTCTCCGGTGATTTTTTTGATCCGCAGTCGCCCTTGAATGACGTGTGCGACAGCTTGCAGCGAGTCCGCCAACAGTTGAGTGAAGATGCCAGTGGATTCTTTGCCGGCTGGCCCGAATTGCCTTACGTCGAAGTGACGGAGCCTGCCGCATCGGTTCCACCACAACGGGCGTTCATCGAGTTGCTTGAGCGGCATAAAGGCCTGGTGATTGGAGAGTCGCATGCCTCGGTCGCCAGTAAGCGCTGGCTGATGGACAACTTCAAACCGTTGTATGACAGCGGAGTACGCACGCTCTATCTTGAGCACGTGATGAGCGACATGCACCAACTCGACTTGGATGCCTTTGCCCGTACCGGGCGAATGACGCGCAACCTGGAGGGTTACCTGCGGGAACTGGATGAGGGCCATTTCACTGACCCGGGTGCTCGCTACAACTTTCTGGAGCTGGTGAGAAAGGCGCGAGCCAACCGAATCAGTGTGCAAGCGATCGACTGTGTCGCGAGCTATCGGCTGGACGGGCTGGATGCGGTGTATTGGGGTAACCCGTTGCGCCAGAAAATGATGAATTACTACGCCCATCAGACGATTTCGATCAGAGAGGCCGCCAGGCCCACTGAGCGATGGGTAGCCCTGGTCGGCAATACGCACAGCAACTTCTACAAAAAAGTACCCGGCGTCGCCGAGCTGCAAGGGGTGCCCGGCTTGCGTATCGTTGATGCCGGCCCTGGGCAGGCGACCGGTATAACGCTTGATCCAGGCGAGTATTTCCTGCCTAGCATGGGCAATCCCGATGGCATCGTGCAGGGTGATTTGCGGCTGGCGCTACAGACCAGGCTCACGCCCGTTGAATTCCTCGACCCGGCCACCGCACCGCCAGGTGTAGTTCACCCCAGGCTCTAGGCCCTGAATTGCGAACGGTGGGAGCGGGCTTGCCCCGCGATTGCGATTCGTCTGTTTCACCGCATCGCGGGGCAAGCCCGCTCCTACCGACGGTTACCAGCCTAGTTGTTTGTTGAACGACAACGCATCGTAGTAGTCATGCTGCGAGGCGATCTTGCCGTCCTTGAGCTTGATGAAACTCACGCCCTTGAACGACAGCGGCTTGTTGGTCGCCGGTGTCTCGGGCGCCCAGGCGCCGGTGTTGTTGCCGTCGAACTGCCACTCGAAGGCGATGTTGTCGCCGTCGACGATCGGCTGCCCGAGCATTTTCCATTTCAGGTCTGGCACGGCATCGATAAACAGTTTGATCACCTCGACCCTGGCCGCTTCTCTGCCGACTTTTGGCACTCCGAC
Source organism: Pseudomonas sp. NUPR-002 (assembly GCF_056322725.1). NCBI lineage: Bacteria > Pseudomonadati > Pseudomonadota > Gammaproteobacteria > Pseudomonadales > Pseudomonadaceae > Pseudomonas > Pseudomonas sp. NUPR-002. The sequence goes on along the minus strand of NZ_CM150476.1, from coordinate 5,022,370 downwards.
GGAGGCATCGAGAAACTCCCCGTCTTCGGCAAAATACTGTGCCGCCGCATCAGGGTCGTGTTTGTTCCAGGCGCTCATGTAGGCCGTGATGACCTCCAGGGTTTTGTCTTTATCCGCTGCAAACGACAACTGGGTAAACAGGAGAATGGCCAGGAGGCTGACAAGGCGAAGCGATAGCCGCTGCATGGTATTTCCTCTTCGATTATTGCTGTTGTTAGAAACGCGCAAATCGGTTTTGCCCAGCCATGCAGCGCCCTAGCGCGGCGTTGGCAGTTCCACCAGCGACCAGTCAATCGAGAGTGGATTGAGCTTGTGCACCTTGGCCGCGGCCGGGCGACTGGCCATGTTGCCGACAAACCAGTTGGTGGAGTTCGCTGCGACGATGCGGCCTTCGCCGTTGATGATGAACGCTTCATTGTTCATGCGCAGCAGGCAGCGGGTGAGCAGTTGATCGAATTCGTGCATGGCAATGTCTGCTGCCGCAACGCCAACAAAATGCCCGCTTGCGACGATCGGTACAGAGAAGGCCAGTACATACAGTTCGGTGCCGTAGAGGTCGACGAAGGGCCCTTCGACCGATGGCTGCAAGGTCGACTTGGGCCGGGTGAACCAGGGCATGCCCTGGTAGTTGTAGAAGCTTTCGCTCTGGCGATTGAAGTTAAGCATCAGCGGCGCGATTTTGCCGCTGACCGGGCGATAAAACCATTCAAGGAAGAGTTCTTGATCGGCAAGCTCGCCCGGTTCCACCACCACGCCGGTGCCGTGGGTGTAGGTGTCGTTGTTTGACAGCCGCTGCTCGATGGTCGTCTGCAGAAACGCCAGGTCTTTGGAGGTGGGCTTTCTACCCTCGACGGCAAGTGCGTCCCACACCGTCACCACCTGTTCGGCCAAGGTGTCGAGTTGCTCGAAGATGGTGCTGAACACCTGTTCCAGGCGCTGGGTGCACTGGCGAACTTCATCGCTTTGTGGTGTTGCGATCATGACTGTCTGCTCTCTTGCTGCGCCAGCAATTGGAAGCGCAAATCCATCAAGCGCTTCATGCCTTCTTTGACATGGGCCTCTGTCAGTGCACTGGCCAGGTTGGATTCTCCGGCCACGACTGCCTGGAGGATGGCCCGGTGTTCGGCCAGCGCCGTGTTTTTCTGGAGGTCGCTGGTGCAGATCCAATGCAGCTCACCGATCTCTGACTGCAGGCGCATTTCTGCGTGGGTCAGGCGCACCGATTGCGCGGCCACCGCCACTTCGATGTGAAAACGCGCATCAGCGCGACGCAGTTCGCTGCGGCTGGTGGCCTCCTGCAGCGCTGTCACGAAGTGCTCCAGGCGTTGCTGCTGGGCGCTGGAGGAGCGGCTTGCGGCAAGGGCTGCGGCGGTGGCGGAAATAGCGATCTGCTCGTCGCACAGATCGCGTAGTTCCAGCGAACTCATGGCGCTCAGCCTGGCGTTGAGAAACTCATCGGACACCTCCACCGGGGCGCAGACAAAACTGCCGCCATTTCTTCCGCGCCGAGTAGCGACAACGCCTCGTTGGCGCAAGATCGCCAAGGCATCGCGCAAGGTAACGGTGGCCACGCCGAAGCGGCTGGCCAGCTCGCTTTCACTGGGTAATTGCTCGCCTTCGCTGATCAGACCGAGGTCGATGACCTCGATCAGGCGGCGAGCGACTTCCTCGGGTTTGCCTTCCTGGCTCACCTGTAACAAAGACAGGCGGTTCACTTTATTCGCTTCAGTCATCCTGGTCGCCGCAAAAAATATGGAACTAGATTTCTTTTAGACATCTACCGCGTGTCATGCAACAAAAAAGCCTGTTTCAAGCCGTTAACAGTCCGATACGTGTCGTTTTCAGGCAAAAACGACACGCAGTTTGGCAGTTTTTTGAACATAAGATACGGTTTCATATGTTTAACAAAAAGCCTGGCTCCGGGATCCCCCGGCAGCGCTGACAGGCATGAGCATCGACACAGGGGAATAGTACCGTCATGACCACTCCAACGCTTGGCACTTGGGAAGCTCGCGCACGGGCACTGAAGATTGAAGGGCGCGCATTTATCGGTGGCGACTACACCCACAGCATCGACAGAGATACTTTCGATTGCATGAGCCCGGTAGATGGCCGCCTGTTGGCCAAGGTTGCCAGCTGCTCTGCCGCCGATGTCGATCGTGCTGTTGAAGTGGCCCGCGCCACCTTTGATTCGGGCGTCTGGTCGCGCATGGCGCCGGTGGACAGAAAGCAGATCATGCTGCGTTTTGCCGCGTTGCTCGAAGCCAACGCCGACGAGCTGGCGCTGCTGGAAACCCTGGACATGGGCAAACCGATCAGCGACTCGCTGGCGGTGGATGTGCCGGGTGCTGCGCAAGCGCTGAGCTGGAGTGGTGAGGCCATCGACAAGGTCTACGACGAAGTGGCGGCCACCGCGCAAGACCAGCTCGGGCTGGTGACCCGCGAGCCGGTGGGCGTCGTCGCCGCCATTGTGCCGTGGAATTTCCCGCTGATGATGGCCTGCTGGAAACTCGGCCCGGCGCTGTCGACCGGCAACTCGGTGATTCTCAAACCCTCGGAAAAGTCTCCGCTGACCGCCATCCGTATTGCCCAGCTGGCCATCGAAGCGGGTATCCCTGCCGGGGTATTCAACGTGCTGCCAGGCTATGGTCACACCGTGGGCAAGGCTCTGGCCCTGCACATGGATGTCGATACGCTGGTGTTCACCGGTTCGAGCAAAATCGCCAAGCAACTGCTGATCTACGCCGGTGAGTCGAACATGAAGCGCGTCTGGCTGGAAGCCGGCGGCAAGAGCCCGAACATCGTCTTCGCTGACGCTCCCGATCTGCAGGCCGCCGCCGAATCGGCCGCCGCCGCGATTGCCTTCAACCAGGGCGAGGTCTGCACCGCCGGTTCGCGCCTGCTGGTAGAGCGTTCGATCAAAGACACCTTTCTGCCACTGGTGGTCGAGGCGCTCAAAGGCTGGACGCCGGGCAATCCGCTGGACCCGCAAACCAACGTCGGTGCCCTGGTCGATAACCAGCAGATGAACACCGTGCTGTCTTATATCGAATCTGGCCTGAACGACGGCGCCAAACTGGTGCTGGGCGGCAAGCGCACACTGCAGGAAACCGGTGGCACCTACGTCGAGCCCACCCTTTTCGATGGCGTCAGCAACGCCATGAAGATTGCTCAGGAAGAAATTTTTGGCCCGGTGCTCTCGGTGATCAGTTTTGATAGCGCCGAAGAAGCCATCGCCATCGCCAACGATACGCCGTACGGCCTGGCGGCGGCGGTGTGGACCAGCGACCTCTCCAAAGCTCACCTGACTGGCAAAGCCCTGCGCGCCGGTAGTGTGTGGATCAATCAGTACGACGGCGGCGACATGACGGCGCCGTTCGGCGGATTCAAACAGTCGGGCAATGGCCGCGACAAATCACTGCACGCGTTCGACAAGTACACCGAACTCAAAGCGACCTGGATCAAGTTGTAAGTCTGCACAGCAAAAACAATAACAGCCGACAGGACCCTGTCCTCAGGATAACAACATGAACAGTCCCGAATTTACTGCAGCGGACCGCGATGCCGCCCAGCTCAAGGCGCTTGGCTACACCTCGAACTTCGAAAGAAGCATGAGCCTGTGGGAAAACTTTGCGCTGGGCTTCACCTACCTGTCACCGGTCGTCGGCGTCTATACGCTGTTCGGCCTGTGCCTGGCGGCAGGCGGGCCGCCGATGTTCTGGTCGTATTTGCTGGTTGGATTCGGGCAGATGCTGGTCTGCCTGATTTTCTGTGAGGTGGTATCGCAGTTTCCGATTTCCGGTGGTGTTTATCCCTGGGCCCGGCGTCTGGTGGGCAAGCGTTGGGCATGGATGGTCGGCTGGATCTATTCGGTGTCACTGTGCGTGACCATTGCTGCCGTCGCTCTCGGGGCTGGCCCTTACATCGCTGCGATGCTGGGCTTCGAACCGAGCCCGGTGACCAACACCTTTGTGGCGCTGGCGCTGACGGTGATGGCAACCTTGCTGAACCTGAGCGGCACCAAGCTGCTGGCCCGAGTGGCGATGTTCGGGTTCATCTGCGAGTTGCTCGGCGCGCTGGTGATCGGCGGTTACTTGTTGATCTTCGAGCGTCATCAGCCGCTGTCGGTGCTGTTCAATACCTTCGACATCAGCATCGATGGCAGCTACTGGCCTGCGTTCCTCACCGCTTCGTTGGCGGGAATGTTCCTCTATTACGGCTTTGAAGCGTGCGGTGATGTCGCGGAGGAGACGCCAAACCCGAGCAAGCGTATTCCCAAGGCCATGCGCATGACCATCTACATCGGTGGCGGTGCAGCGATCTTCGCCGCATTGGCACTGATTCTGGCGGTTCCGGACATTGCTAAGGTGTTGTCTGGCGAAGACAAAGACCCGATGTCGACGATCATGGGCAACGCCTTCGGGCCGACCGGCTGGAAGATCGTCACAGCGGTCATCACCGTTTCCTTCGTCTCTTGTGTGCTGAGCCTGCAGGCGGCGGCCAGCCGTTTGCTGTACTCCTTTGCCCGCGACGAAATGGTCATGGGCAGCGGCGTGCTCAAGCGCCTGTCCCCCAATACCCGTGTGCCCACGGCGGCATTGATCACCTGTGGGGTGATTCCGGCGGCCATCGTCTGCGCCGGTTTCTACCTGGAAAATGCCATCGCCATCATCGTCAGCTTTGCCGCCATCGGCATTTACCTGGCCTTCCAGATGATTGTTGGCGGCGCGCTGTTTGCCCGGCTGCGAGGCTGGAAACCTGCCGGCCAGTTCACCCTCGGCGGCTGGGGCTGGATCGTGAACATCCTGGCGCTGGTCTACGGGCTGCTGGCGATCATCAACATGTCCTGGCCACGTACCCCGGATGCGCCGTGGTACAGCAACTACGGCATCGTGCTGACGTCGGCGGTGGTGATTGGCATTGGCCTGGTCTACATGGTCATGTTCAAACCCTACGACAAAGGCTCGGCACCGTTTGCCGATGCCTGGACGTTGCACAGGAACTGAGGCGTCAGGCCCTGCGGCAACTCTTCACTTAATCTTTCGCAATTGCAGGTGTATCGTATTCGCCCTTCATCGCCGGTACCTGGCAAGGTGCCGGCGTGTTGTTTCTGGCAATACGAGGTACGTGCTGCATGTCTTTTACCCGGCGACAAATTCTCGGTGGCCTGACCGGCCTGGTGGCAATCGGTCTGGGCGCCGGTGGCGCATCCCGTTACTGGTTGGGGCGCACCGACCCGAATGCCGGGCATGATTACGAGCTGATTGCCGCACCGCTGGATGTCGAACTGGTTTCCGGGCATAAAACCGAGGCCTGGGCGTTCGGCCCGTCGGCACCGGGCACCGAGTTGCGGGTGCGCCAGGGCGAATGGCTGCGGGTGCGCTTTATTAACCATCTGCCGGTGGCCACCACCATTCACTGGCACGGCATTCGCCTGCCGTTGGAAATGGACGGGGTGCCGTACGTCTCGCAACTGCCGGTGTTGCCGGGCGAATATTTCGATTACAAATTCCGCGTGCCGGATGCCGGCAGTTACTGGTATCACCCGCACGTGAACAGCTCCGAAGAGCTCGGCAAAGGCCTGGTGGGCCCGCTGATCGTTGAAGAGCGTGAGCCTACCGGCTTCAAGCATGAACGCACCTTGAGCCTGAAAAACTGGCATGTGGACGAGCAGGGCGCCTACCTGCCGTTCAGCATCCCCCGTGAAGCCGCTCGTGGTGGCACGGCCGGGCGGTTGATCACCATCAATGGCCAGGCCAATGCGGTGGTCGAGATGCCCGAAGGGCAAATCGTGCGGGTGCGCCTGCTCAACCTCGACAACACCCTGACTTACCGGATCAACCTCAAGGGCAATTTCGAAGCCAAGATCTACGCGCTCGATGGCAACCCGATCAGCCCACGGCCGTTGGGCAAGGATTACTGGCTTGGCCCGGGCATGCGCATTTGCCTGGCGATCAAGATGCCACCTGCCGGTGAGGAGCTGTCGTTGCGCGATGGCTCGGTGCGCCTGGGTACCTTGCGTTCAGTGGCCAGCAGCGAGGCACCAGGTGACTGGCCGCCAGCCCTGCCGGCCAACCCGATTGCCGAGCCCGACCTGGCCAATGCCGAGAAGCTCAACTTCAATTTTGAATGGGTAGGCTCGGTGTCGGTGAACACTCAGAACGGCAAGCCGCCAAGCCTCTGGCAGATCAACGGCCAGGCCTGGGACATCACCGACAAAACCTGTGCCGAGCGGCCGATTGCTACGCTGCAAAAGGGCAAGAGCTATATTTTCGAGCTCAAGAACATGACTCAGTACCAGCACCCGATCCATTTGCATGGCATGAGTTTCAAGGTACTGACCTCGAACCGGCACAAATTCCCCGAGCAGTACTTCACCGATACCTACCTGCTGGGCAAGAACGAGAGCGCTCAGGTGGCGCTGGTTGCTGATAACCCTGGCACCTGGATGTTCCATTGCCATGTGATCGACCACATGGAAACCGGCCTGATGGCCGCGATCGAGGTGGTTTGATGCGTCAACCACAGATCATCGACCGCAGCCGCGATCAGGCCTTCATGCGCGAGGCGCTGGAACTGGCGCAGCAGGGCGCGGCCATGGGCGAGGTGCCGGTGGGTGCGGTGCTGGTGCAGCATGGGCAGGTGATTGGCCGCGGTTTCAACTGCCCGATCAGCGGCAGCGATCCCAGTGCCCATGCCGAAATGGTCGCGATCCGTGCTGCTGCCCAGGCGGCGAGCAACTATCGTCTGCCGGGTAGCACCCTGTACGTGACGCTGGAGCCGTGCAGCATGTGTGCCGGCTTGATTGTCCATTCGCGCATTGCCCGGGTGGTATACGGGGCTTTGGAGCCCAAGGCGGGCGTGGTGCAGAGCCAGGGGCAGTTTTTTACCCAGGGCTTTCTCAACCACCGGGTATTGTTCGAGGGAGGGGTGCTGGCAGAAGAATGCGGCGCGATTCTCTCCGAGTTCTTCAAGGCGCGCCGCGCCAAAGCCTGACTTGCATCACAACTGTGGGAGCGGGCTTGCCCCGCGATTGCGGTGGGTCAGTGAAGCTGCTTCGCGGGGCAAGCCCGCTCCTACAGGGGCGGGGTGGTTTCAGGCGGTTTGGTTTTGTCGACGCCCGGCACGTGCAGGTTGCCGTCGGCTACCTGGCTGCCTTCCAGCTGCGGCTGGGTCACCCAGGTGAGGATGTCGTAATACCGGCGGATGTTGGCGACGAAATGCACAGGCTCACCACCCCGGGCATAGCCGTAGCGGGTTTTGCTGTACCACTGCTTCTGCGCCAGGCGCGGTAGCATTTTCTTCACATCCAGCCACTTGTTCGGGTTTAAACCTTCGCGTTTGGCCAGTTTGCGTGCGTCGTCCAGGTGACCACCGCCGACGTTGTAGGCCGCCAGGGCAAACCAGGTGCGGTCCGGTTCCTTGATCGAGTCGTCCAGCTGTTCCTTCACATGCATGAAGTACTTGGCACCACCGCGAATGCTCTGCACCGGGTCCAGGCGGTTGGACACGCCCATGGCTTGAGCGGTGCGCTGGGTCAGCATCATCAGCCCGCGGACGCCGGTCTTGGAGGTGACTTCAGCCTGCCACATCGATTCCTGGTAGCCGATGGCGGCCAACAGGCGCCAATCGACCTGTTCTTTCTTGGCGGATGCCTTGAAGTGTTTTTCATAGCGCGGCAGGCGCTGCTGCAGGTGCTGGGCGAAGGTGTAGGCACCGACGTAGCCCAACACATCGACATGGCCGTAGTAACGGTCTTTCAGGCGCTGAAGAGTGCCGTTCTTCTGAACCTTGTCGAGAAATTCGTTGATCTCGTTGAGCAGGCTGTTGTCGTCACCGGCCGCCACTGCCCAGCGTTGGTCGCGCGAGTCACCGAGGTCGAAGGCTACCCGTACATTGGGGAAATACACCTGGTTCATCGCCAATTCGTTGGAATCCACCAGGGTCAGGTCGATCTGACCTTCATCGACCATGCGCAGCAGGTCAACCACTTCCACCGCGTCAGATTCTTCATATTCAAGCGCCGGATACTGCTTTTTCAGCTCTGCCAGTTGATCGGCATGCGAGCTGCCTTTGAGCACCATGATCTTCTTGCCGACCAGGCCTTTGGCATTGGTCGGGCGTGAGCGGCCGTTGCGGTAGATGATTTGCGGGGTCACTTCCAGGTAGGGGTGCGAATACCGTACCTGGGCCTTGCGCCGCTCGCTGCTGACCAGGCCCGCTGCAGCCAGCACCGGGCCGGAGGGCTTGCCGAGCTGGTCGTACAACTCGTCGAGGTTGTCGGCGGTTTCGATCTTCAGCTCGACGCCCAGTTCGTCGGCAAAGCGTTTGACCAGCTCGTATTCAAAGCCGGTTTCACCGTTGCGGTCTTCGAAGTAGGTGGCCGGGCTGTTGCGGGTGATCACGCGCAGTACACCGTCCTCCTTGACGCGCTCTAGGGTGCTGGGTTTTTCAACACAGGCACCGAGCATCAGGAAGAGTCCGATTGCGATGAGCCATCTGGCGCAGCGCTGGCGCAAAGCAGTTTGGGCGAACATAGGTTGCAGTATACGCAAAGCACAGGCCCCGCCATATCTCGACAACGATTTGCTTGTCTGCTAGCACGGTTTGCCTCAGCGCCGAGGGAACCGCGCGGAGCAGGCAGTTTTTTGACCCCCGAGTCCGGATTGATCCGCCGACACGCGGCCGCGTCAGAATGCTGTGTTGCGGGTGCCGAAAGCCTCGGATTTAGGCTAGAATGCACGGCCTCTAAGCACACCCCCTTCCTGAGGCTGTCCCGACGATGTTGATCCTGCGCGGCGCTCCTGCCCTTTCTGCCTTTCGCCACGGTAAATTACTCGAGCAATTGAGTCAGAAAGTCCCCGCTGTTAGTGGTTTGTACGCTGAATTCGCTCATTTCGCCGAGGTTGACGGCGATCTGACTGCCGACCAACAGCAAGTGCTCGCGCGCCTGCTCAAGTACGGCCCGAGCGTACCGGTACAGGAGCCGACCGGTCGCCTGTTCCTGGTGATGCCACGCTTCGGCACCATCTCGCCCTGGTCGAGCAAGGCCAGCGACATCGCCCACAACTGCGGCCTGGAAAACGTCCAGCGTCTGGAACGTGGCATTGCCTACTACGTCGCCGGTGAGTTGAGCGAGGCCGACGCGGCCCTCGTCGCCCAGCAGCTGCACGACCGCATGACCCAGATCGTTCTCGGTCGTCTGGAAGATGCCGCCGGTCTGTTCAGCCATGCCCAGCCCAAGCCGATGACCTCGGTGGACATCCTCGGTGGTGGCCGTGCTGCACTGGCTAAAGCCAACGTCGACCTGGGCCTGGCCCTGGCGGAAGACGAAATCGACTACCTGGTCAGCGCTTTCCAGGGCCTTTCGCGTAACCCGAACGACATCGAACTGATGATGTTCGCCCAGGCCAACTCCGAGCATTGCCGCCACAAGATCTTCAACGCCAGTTGGGACATCGACGGCCAGGCTCAGGAAAAGAGCCTGTTCGGCATGATCAAGAACACCTACCAGATGCACAACGAAGGCGTGCTGTCCGCTTACAAGGACAACGCTTCGGTGATCGTCGGTAGTGTTGCCGGGCGTTTCTTCCCGAACCCTGACACCCGCCAGTACGGCGCGGTGCAGGAGCCGGTGCACATCCTGATGAAGGTCGAGACCCACAACCACCCGACCGCCATCTCGCCGTTCTCCGGCGCGTCCACCGGTTCCGGTGGTGAAATCCGTGACGAAGGTGCCACCGGCCGCGGTGCCAAGCCCAAGGCTGGCCTCACCGGTTTCACCGTCTCCAACCTGCGTATCCCGGGTTTCGAGCAACCGTGGGAAAAGCCGTACGGCAAGCCTGAGCGCATCGTCAACGCCCTCGACATCATGGTCGATGGCCCGCTGGGCGGCGCGGCATTCAACAACGAATTCGGCCGTCCGGCCCTGACCGGTTACTTCCGTACCTTCGAGCAGTCGATCAACACCCCGCACGGTGAAGAAGTACGCGGCTATCACAAGCCGATCATGCTCGCTGGCGGTATGGGCAACATCCGCGAAGATCACGTCCAGAAAGGCGAGATTACCGTCGGTGCCAAGCTGATCGTGCTCGGCGGCCCGGCCATGCTGATCGGCCTGGGTGGTGGTGCAGCCTCTTCGGTTGCCACTGGCGCCAGCTCCGCTGATCTGGACTTCGCGTCGGTACAGCGCGAAAACCCGGAAATGGAACGCCGCTGCCAGGAGGTCATCGACCGTTGCTGGCAACTGGGCGACAACAACCCGATCGCCTTCATCCACGACGTTGGCGCTGGCGGTATTTCCAACGCCTTCCCTGAGCTGGTCAACGACGGTGGCCGCGGTGGTCGCTTCGAGCTGCGCAACGTGCCCAACGACGAGCCGGGCATGGCCCCGCACGAAATCTGGAGCAACGAATCCCAGGAGCGTTACGTGCTGGCCGTCAGCGCGGGCGACTTCGAGCGCTTCAAGGCCATCTGTGAGCGTGAACGTTGCCCGTTCGCGGTCGTAGGCGAAGCCACCGAAGAAGCGCACCTGACCGTTACCGACAGCCACTTCAACAACACCCCGGTCGACATGCCGCTGGAAGTGCTGCTGGGCAAGCCGCCACGCATGCACCGCTCGGTGTCCCGCGAGGCGGAAGTGGGCGACGATTTCGATCCAAGCACGCTGGCGCTGAAAGATTCGGTCGAGCGCGTGCTGCGTCACCCGGCCGTAGCCAGCAAGAGCTTCCTGATCACCATTGGCGACCGCACCATTACTGGCCTGGTTGCCCGCGACCAGATGGTTGGCCCGTGGCAGGTTCCGGTGGCCGACGTTGCCGTCACCGCCACCAGCTTCGACGTGTACACCGGTGAAGCGATGGCCATGGGTGAGCGTACCCCGCTGGCCCTGCTCGACGCCCCGGCGTCGGGCCGCATGGCCATCGGTGAAACGCTGACCAACATGGCCGCGTCGCGCATCGAAAAACTCTCCGACATCAAACTGTCGGCCAACTGGATGTCTGCAGCCGGTCACCCGGGTGAAGACGCGCGTCTGTACGACACCGTCAAAGCCGTCGGCATGGACCTGTGCCCTGAGCTGGGCCTGACCATTCCAGTCGGCAAAGACTCGATGTCGATGAAGACAAAGTGGAGCGAAGAGGGCACCGAGAAGTCCGTTACCTCGCCGCTGTCGCTGATTGTTACCGGTTTCGCCCCGGTGACCGACATTCGCAAGACCCTGACCCCGCAACTGCGCATGGACAAGGGTGAAACCGATCTGATCCTGATCGACCTGGGCCGCGGCCAGAACCGCATGGGCGCCTCGATCCTGGCGCAGACCCATGGCAAGCTGGGTGCCCAGGCACCGGACGTCGACGACGCTGAAGACCTCAAAGCGTTCTTCGCCGTGATCCAGGGCCTGAACGCCGACGGTCATCTGCTGGCCTACCACGACCGTTCCGACGGCGGTCTGATGACCACCGTGCTGGAAATGGCCTTTGCCGGTCATTGCGGTGTGGAGCTGGAACTGGACACCCTGACCAGCAAACGCGAGAAGATCGCCGCCATCCTCTTCAACGAAGAGCTGGGTGCGGTCATTCAGGTACACCAGGACGCTACCGGCGAAGTGCTGGCGCAGTTCAGTGCTGCCGGCCTGGGCGAAGACTGCGTTGCGGTGATCGGTCAGCCGATCAACAACAGCGAAGTGCTGATCAAGTTCGCTGGTGAAGAACTGTTCAAAGGCGACCGTCGTCTGCTGCAACGTCAGTGGGCTGAAACCAGCTACCAGATCCAGCGCCTGCGTGATAACGCCGACTGCGCTGATCAAGAGTTCGACGGTCTGTTGGAAGAAGACAATCCGGGCCTGAGCGCCAAGCTCGGCTTCGACGTCAACCACGACATCGCCGCGCCTTACATCAAGAAAGGCGTGCGTCCTCAGGTTGCGGTCCTGCGTGAGCAGGGCGTCAACGGTCAGGTCGAAATGGCTGCAGCCTTTGACCGCGCGGGCTTCAACGCTATCGACGTGCACATGAGCGATATCCTCGCCGGTCGTGTCGACCTGAATGAGTTCAAAGGCCTGGTGGCCTGTGGCGGCTTCTCGTACGGCGACGTGCTGGGTGCCGGTGAAGGCTGGGCGAAATCGGCGCTGTTCAACAGCCGTGCCCGTGACGCTTTCCAGGGCTTCTTCGAGCGTACCGACAGCTTTACCCTGGGCGTGTGCAACGGTTGCCAGATGATGTCCAACCTGCACGAGCTGATTCCGGGTACCGAGTACTGGCCGCACTTCGTGCGCAACCGCTCCGAGCAGTTCGAAGCCCGTGTGGCCATGGTTCAGGTTCAGGAGTCGAACTCGATCTTCCTGCAGGGTATGGCCGGTTCGCGCATGCCGATCGCCATCGCCCACGGTGAAGGCCATGCCGAATTCGAAAGCGAGGAAGCCCTGCTGCAGGCGGACCTGTCCGGTTGCGTAGCGCTGCGCTTTGTTGACAACCATGGCAAGGTCACCGAAACCTATCCGGCCAACCCGAACGGCTCGCCGCGCGGTATTACCGGTCTGACCAGCCGCGACGGTCGCGTCACCATCATGATGCCGCACCCTGAGCGGGTGTTCCGTGCGGTGCAGAACTCCTGGCGTCCGGATGATTGGAACGAAGACGCAGCCTGGATGCGTATGTTCCGTAATGCGCGGGTCTGGGTGAACTAAGGGTGTACAAGCTCGCCTTCTTCGTCCCGACCAGCCATGTAGAAGTGGTCAAGGCCGCTGTGTTCGCCGCTGGCGGCGGACGCATCGGCGACTACGACTGCTGTGCCTGGCAGGTGTTGGGCCAGGGTCAGTTCCGCCCGTTGGACGGCAGCCAGCCGTTCATCGGGCAGAGCGGGGTGGTCGAACAGGTCGAAGAGTGGCGGGTGGAGTTGGTGGTGGCTGACGCGCTGATCAGGCCGGTGGTTGCTGCACTCAAGCAGGCTCATCCTTATGAAACACCGGCTTATGAGGTTTGGCAGCTCGCCGAATTCTGAGGCCGGAAATCGGGAGTAGGAGCGGGCTTGCCCCGCGATAGCGGTCCTTCAGCCACATCGCCTCGCGGGGCAAGCCCGCTCCTACCGGTTATTGCCTTAGCAGCCTCAGCGCTGGGTGATGCTTGATGCCAGGGTAGTGCTGCGGTCATGACCGCTGGTGCGAAGCACGCCAAGATCCACGCTGTTTTCCCCTCCAGTGCCGCTTGACCCACGATACGCATCGATCAAACCGGTGGTGAGATCGACGGGTGCGTTAGAGGCGTTGATACCCACTTCACGGCGGTAGTCGCGGCCGTTCAGGGTTTCTTGAGTTACCGCTCCGTTACCCAACTCAACCTTGCCTGCAACCGATTGCAGGCGCGCACCGGTGAGCGTCGTTTCGCCTCCGACCGCCAGGGCGATGCCGTCTCGGCCGCTGAGTACAGCCTGACTGGCAACGCTTTCACGCTGGGTGTGCTCGACCTTGACGTTCAATGTTGGCGACAAGCCTGGTTCGACTGCCTGCACGACAGGTCCGACATGTTTGTCGGTTTTGCCACTCAACGGCCCGGCCAGTGCGTTGGCGGCGTTGGTATAGCCTTGCGGGTTCTTCTCCTTGCTCAGTCGTCCGTCCACCTCGACCTTCAACGCATTGACGCGGTCTTGCAGGCTGGCAATCTGCAGGTCACCGCCGATCTGGCCACCGATGCGCTCGGCGTCCATACGAACCCCTTGCAGGCGAGTGTCCGCCAGGCTGCTGAGGGTGATCTGCCCGGCGCGCCACTGGCTGTTTTCGTAGGTCAGGTTGTCACGGCGGTCGATGTTCACCTGTACTCGGCCATGCAAACCGCGCTTGTTTTGCTCAGACGTTGCACCGGGAGCGGCGTTGAATCCGGCACCCGCGGTGATGTTGAGGTTATTGCGCTGCTCCGAACTGCTGGCTGCTTCAATCAGCATACCGCCGTTGTTGGCGCTGATATTCACCTGTTTAGCGGTAGCATTGACCCCTTGCAGGTGCACGGCGTCAGCTTGTGAGGCGGCGCTGCTAAGTGTCAGTTGCTCTTTGGCAAACCACTGGGCGCCACTGGCCGTACTGCTGTTTTCGTCGATGCGTCCGTTACCGAAGTGCCCGCCAATGGCTCCACCCTTGCCATCAGTGGTGCCTTTGGCTTGCAGTTCCAGCCCGCCACGCAGGGTGTTGCCCTGGGCTTTGTGGGTATCGGTGGCTGCCTTGACCTGAAGTTTGCCGGTGCTGCTCAAGTCGATGTTGTTGACGTTGGCAGTGCTGGTGCCGATCCGGGTGCCGGTCAGTTGCAGATCGCCCCCGGCTTGCAGTTGTACGTCGCCTTTGGCATCTATTGTTGCGACCCGCGCCTGAGTGTCGGTGCTGTCGAGGGTCTTGTGGTTCAGGTAACCACGCAGGTCGAGGGCTTTGCCGACCGGAGTGTTACCGCCTTTGGCCCAGGCGTTGCCTTCAAGTTGTTTCACGCTGCTGTGCTGGCTGTCGTTGGCCTGATTCAGGTGCAGGTTGCCATCGGCCAGCAGTTTCAATGCGCCGTCGCCGGCATCGAATTGAGTGCCTTCGTAGACGCCGTCACTCCCCAGTTGAATCTGGATGCCGGTTTGCCCATACAGGCTGCCGGGCCGGGCGGTGAGCTTGGTTTCGACGTGCTCCAGCGAGCCGCCTTTGCCCGAGAGGCGCACGTTGACATCGCTGCCGGTGGTGGTGTCGACGCGGACGGTGCCCTCGACATCCAGGCGATTGATGGTTTTGCTGCTGCTGTCATGTGCGGCGGCGAAATTGTGCGCTCCAGCCTGGATCGACAGTGGTCCCTGTTCTGCTCGGTAGCGGGTACCTGTGTCGTTGAGCGTGTCGGCTTTGACGGCGATGCTGGCGCCTTTCAGTTCGCTGACCTGAGCGCTGCTGGATTGTTCGGTTGAGGCGCGGTTCAGGTGCGCGCCGTTGAGTTCGGCCCCCAGGCTTGGCGCTGTCAGTGCATCTTCAACCGAGGCCTGTTGGAAGCGACTGGCTTCCTTGCCAAGGATCAGGTTTTCAATCGGGCGGGTCAGGTCTTGATAAGCAACGCTGGCGCCCAGGCTGGCCTGCCAGTTCTTCTCTGTGAGTCGGGAGCTCTTGGTGTCGTCTACCGCACGGTTTTCCACGGTGTCGGCGTTAATCACCAAGGCATTGCCTGCAGTCAGTTTCGCGGCCTCGCTGATCAGTGTGCCGGTGGTGATGTTCAGGTTGCCACTGGCAGCCAACTGGGTGCGTTGCGCCTGGCTGGCGTTTTCCTCAAGGTTTTTTTCCTTGTGGTAGCCCTCGAAGGCGCTATTGATGTTGTCGATACCCCCGCCGACCCTGAGGTTGCCGCCGCTTTGACGGGGTTCGCTGGTAGTTGATTGCTGGTTGTGACGCGCTGCAAGGTTGACGTTCTGAGCGGTGATTTGCAGGTCGCCTGCGGTGGTGCTGATGGTTGCCGCCTGGAGGTTGGCGTCCTTTTTACTCTCGATTTGCACGCTCCCGGCGGAAAGGGTGCTGGCGATCTGTGTCGTTTCGTTTTGAGTGCTTTCCACCGTGTTCACGTTATAGCCAACCGAGGCGCTGTACTGGTGCGAGTCGGGCTTGTCCTCACCGGCAAGCGGCACTTGGCCGGCGCTGGCGGTGAAACCTTGGCTTTGCTGGTGGCGGGTGACGTTCTGGGATTGCTCGGCCGCGCTGACGGTAATGTCTTTCTCGGCTTGCAGCTGCAGTTGCTGTTTGGCGTTGAGCTTGGCACCGAGTACACGCAGCTCATCGGCGCTGGCCAGGCGCAGGTTGCTTTGCGAATCCAGGTCGCTGATCAGCACGTCTTTGTGCTGCTCCTCGCGCCGGGTTTTATCGGCGATCAGCCCGAACAGTTTGCTGTCGTTCTCCTGCTGACTGACGGTGGACTGGCTTTGCGCGGCTTCGACCGTCAACAAGCCTTTTTCGCTGAGCAGCAGCGCATCGCCCTTGCTGTTGACCTTCGAGCCTTTGATCTGAACCTGGTCGGCCATTACTGTCAGTGCGCCGCCAGCTTGAAGGGTGCTGCCGCTGGCGGTCTGCCCCTCGGCGTCGGTTTTTCCGTCCTTGCCAAAAAAGCTCCCGGAGACCAGATCGCCACCGTAGTCCTTGGTCTGGCTGGTATTTTTCAGGGACACTGTGCTGACCTCTACAGCGCCAGCCTTGAGGGTCATATCCGCGCTGCTGGTCAGCGTGCTTGCTTGCACTTTTGTCTGCCCCCCCGACGTCAGGGCTATCTGCCTGGCGGACAACTCGCTGGCCTTGACCTTCTCCTGGTATTTGCTGCTGTTCTTATCGCCCCGCCACAGGTGTTTGCGATGACGGATCTGTTCGTCGACTTGATGGCTGTCGATCGCGGCGCTGATGTTCAGTGCATCACCGGCGTTGACGCTGAGATCACCCTCGGCCCGGACGTTGGCGGCAAGCAGATTGATGTCCTTGCCGGCCTTCAGGTTGATGTCCTGGCTGGCGTGCAACTGGCTGCCCTGATGCTCGCGGTCGGTGCGGGTGGTGTCGCGGTTGAAGGTTTCGGTGGTGACGAACAACCAGCGCTTCTTGTAGTGGTCACGGTCACGCTTGGTTGCCTCGCGTACCTGCGTGTCGAGGGTCAGGTTGTTTCCGGCCTCGGCGTGGATCTGTGGTCCCTTGACCTCAACAGCAGTAATGCTGAGATCGTCTGCGGCGTGCAAGTTCACCGCGCCTTGCTCGGTGCTCAGACGGCTTCGCTGTTGTGCCGTCCCGCTGATCTCTAGGCCACCCTTTGAGTCGATGGCGATGCCTTCGCGTGCTTGCAGGTGTGCCCCTACACGCACACCGGCGCCTTCGGCGGTGCTGACGATGCGGATCCGCCCGGCCTGCATGGCGCCGAGCAGGCTGGCGTCAAGGCTGCCAGTGGCGGCGGCGAGGTGTTCGAGCACCTGGCGATCAGTGTCGCGTATCAGGTTGCGCCCAGCCGTCAGGTTCAGGTCCGCGCCAGCAGTCAACGGCCCCACGCCGTAGATGCGTGGGGCGATCAAGTCAAGCGCACCGTCAAGGTTGCTCTGGCCACCCTGGAGAATCGTCAAGGTCCCGCTGGCCGTGCGGGTGTCGAGGTGCTTGATGCGCTGGTTCTCAAGCTCAGGGGTGCCGACCAGAAAGCCTGCGCGGGTGGTATTGATAAAGCTGCCGCCGTTGAGGGTGATGCCGTTGGGGTTGGCCAATATGTAGTCGGCCGGGCGGCCGAAGATTTCCTGCGCACCTTCGATGCGTGAGGCGTTGCGGCTGATCACTTCATTGAGGATGGTTGAGGCCGCGTGCCCCTGGAACTGCGGGTTGGCAGCCAGGGCACCAGCCAGCTGTGACTGTCCGGCTTGCAGCGCGTTGTTGAGCACCACACCGGGCTTGTTGACGTTGTAGTCGAGGAACTGGTTGTGCGACAGGCCGTTGGCGTTGGGGGCAACGATGTCGATCACCGGCACGCCATGCTGGTTGTTGATCAAGGGGGTACCGCTCGCTCCGCTAGCGGCTTGCAGGCCGTTGTCTGCAAGGCTGACGTAAGGTGTCAGCAGGGTCAGGGCAATCACCCAGCGCAGGTGATTGGGGTTGAGTCGCTCAAGGGGTGCACAAGGTTGCCGCGTTTTGGTGGACATCAGGGTCGTCTCTCTTTGTTGTTGTGGACATCAGATGTTCAGTACCCACTCCAGCAGCCAATAGCCCGATTCGAGCTGCTGGCGGTGTGTTGCGCTGGCATACAGCGCGCGCTGGTAGTCGAGGGTGAGGCGGCTGCCGGGCAGGCTCAGTTCAACGCCACTGTGGGCACCGAGCGCGCGTTGCGGCGGCTTGCCGTGGTCAAATTTGCTCCAGCCCATGTCCACGCCCAGTTGTGGGCGCAGCACCAGACCGCGGGGCAGGTCCAGGGCCAGAGGCTGGCTGAGGGTGTTGCGCCAGATCGCACCGCTGGCAGCGGAAATCACTTGCTGGCGAAAGCCGCGTACGCCGGTGCTGTCGCTGAGTAGTTGCTGCTCGACGGCGGGCAAGGCATCGGGGCTGTATTGCAGGTTCAGCTCGCTTTGCCAGCGCCACGGCCAGCTCGGATCTCGGCCTTGGCGCAGGTGCAGGAGGCTTGCGCGGTACTTGCGAAAGTGTGGTTGCGGAGCGTGACGAAACAAAACGTCATGGTCGGCACCAAACCCGTCCACGCCCTGGCTGATGCCCAGATAAGCACTCCACAGACCGTCTTCGAGCCAGAGAGCGTTCAGCCCTGCCTCAATGCTGGTGAGTGTCGGGCTTTGCACGTGCAGGCGTTGATCGCCCAGCCGATTGTCCAGGCGCTTGTGCTCAAGACGCAGGCTGGCGCTGAGCAATCCCCGCTGGTTGCGCCATACGCTGCGCTCCAGGCCCAGGCTGTAGAAGTCGCTTCGGCCGCTGCTGCGCAGGTCGCGACCGGGGAGTGGTGCCTGGTAGTGCACCTGGTTGAAGCCCAGTGCATAGCTCCAGGCGCCGTAAGGGATGTTGTAGTAAATGCCGTAACCACGGCTGTAGCTGGGGCCGGTGTGCACGGTGGTATTGGTAGAAAGCTGCAGGAAGTCATTGAGCTGCAGCGGGCTGTCCAGGCCCAGGCTGAAGCTCAGGCGCTCGCGCCCGGTCGATTCGCTACCGCGATTGTCGACGCTGCTGCCCAGGTGCCAGCGGCGGTTTATCTGGCGGGGGACCACCACCACCCGGGTCGCGCCTTCGCTGCTGCCGGGTAGCAGGTCGAGGCCCAGGTCAAAGGCTTTCAGGCGGTTCAACTGATCCAGGCCTTGTTCCAGTTCGGTCAGGCGCAAGGGGTTGCCCAGCAGGGTTGGGAAGGCGCTGTTCAGTGAAAGGGGCAGGTCGGGCCCGCTCAGTTCGATCGACTCGACAAAACCTTCGACGATCACGATGTCCAGCGTGCCTCCGGCCACCGGGCGACTGGCCAGGTAGGGGCGACTGGCCACATACCCGGCCTGGACATAGTGCTGGGTAATGGCTTTGAGCATCTGGTTGATCCGGGCAGCGCTTATGCACGGCGTGATCAGCGGCCGCAAGGTGTCGGCGAGCTCGGCAGCAGACAGCTGCTGATTGCCGGCCAGGCGGACCCCGTGCACAGGCCAGCAGGGGCCGCTGTCGGCCGGGGCAGGTGCGTCGGCGTTAGCTGTGGCAGGTGCGGGTTGATCCGAGCGTTGTAGCGTTCGCAGGCGCTGGCGTTGCTCCAGCTGTTCGCGCTGCAGGCGCAGGTCCTGGAGTTGTTGCACGGCGGGCAGGCTGTCAGCGTTGGCTGATTGCGCCGTCCACGCAAGCGAGCCCACAATGCCCAGGACCAGGCAGGTTATTTGCCGCGGGCAAAGGCGTGCAGCGGTGCGGCGTAGGGTAGTGGGCATACAGTAGCGTCCAGGGTAGTGGGTGCTGAAAACACACCAGGCAATCCGATTGCACGGATTCTATGGACGCTGCTATTCGTATGGATGCGGTACGAAGCCGATCAGCCGGTAAGGCTCAAGCTTGAACCGGGTAGGGAATTTCCGGCGCAAGCGCCGGAAGGGAGATGCGGAGGTCAGATCAAGGGCGAATTTCGATCAGCGTGCCGTCTGGCACCATGTCCCAGACCTCACGCATGTCGCGGTTGGTCATGGCGATACAGCCCTCGGTCCAGTCCAGGGTATGGAAGAATTCTTCGGGGTATTCTTCATCCAGCGGTGTGCCGTGGATCATGATCATGCCACCAGGCGGTACGCCTTCACGTCGGGCCCGCGCCGAATCACTGATGTTCGGGTAGGACACATGCATGGCCAGGTTGTAGCGGTCACTTTCCTTGCGCCAGTCGATCCAGTAAAGGCCTTCAGGCGTGCGTTTGTCGCCCTCTTGCAGTTTTGGGCCTTTGGGCTGCTTGCCCAGCGAGATGCGATAGGTTTTCAGGGGGGAGCCACCGCTGATCAGCTGCAGGCGACGTTCGGACTTGATCACCAGGATCTTTTCGATCAGCGCAGGCGTACCGGGTGTGGGTTTGAGCGGGGAGGGCGCGACCTTCTGGATAGGCTTGGTCACAATCGTTTCGGTAAACCCTGCCTGTGACACCGAAGCCACACTGAGGCAGAAAAGGGCAAGCAACCAGCGCATGAAACGATATCCCTGAGAACTAGGTGTTGAGTGACGGAACGAGCAAGGGCGGCAAACATTCGTTGCCAATCGGGTAGTGCTGCTCGATGCGGTCGCGATAATAGCATTCTAGGGTACGACTGACGGTCCGGAAAGCCAGCTCATCCCACGGGATTTCACTTTCGTCGAAAAGTCGCACTTCCAGACTTTCGACGCCCACGGCAAACGCCAGGTCGGCGAGTTCGGCACGAAAGAACACATGCACCTGGTTGATGTGTGGCAAATCGAACAGCTGATACAGGCTCATTGCCCCGACGCGGGCGCAGGCTTCCTCGATGGTTTCGCGACGGGCGGCCTGCTCAAGGGTCTCGCCGTTCTCCATGAAACCTGCCGGCAAGGTCCAGTAACCGCGGCGCGGTTCGATGGCCCGGCGGCACAACAACACCTGGCTACCCCAGGTCGGCAACACGCCCGCGACGATATTGGGGTTCTGGTAATGGATGGTCTGGCAGTGCTCGCACACATAGCGCAGACGTGTATCGCCTTCGGGTATGCGCTGAATTACCGGATTACCGCACGCACTACAGAATTTCATGCTTTTATTCCTATAGGTTGTGCTTATCTTTGCGCGACTTTCGCTGCGGCTGCAAGCCGGTTCACCTCGGGGCTTGGGCGACTCGCGGCTTTGGTGCATCATGCAGACCGGGCTTTGGAATCGAGAGAGAGCAATGCTGGACGAGCTACTTCGCCGCGTGAGCAGTCATACGCCGGGCACCCTGGAAACCGATCGTCGTTTTCCCGAGGCAGCGGTGTTATTGCCCATTACCCGTAGTGAAGAGCCTGAGCTGGTATTGACCCTGCGCGCCAAGGGGCTGTCTACCCATGGTGGCGAAGTTGCGTTTCCCGGCGGGCGCCGCGACCCGGAAGACCCAGATCTGGTATTCACCGCCTTGCGCGAAGCTGAAGAGGAAATCGGCCTGCCGCCCGGGCTGGTGGAAATCATCGGTCCCTTGAGCCCGCTGATCTCCCTGCATGGTTTGAAGGTCACGCCTTTCGTCGGGCTGATACCCGATTTCGTCGAATACCAGGCCAATGATGCGGAAATTGCCGCAGTGTTTACCGTGCCGCTGGAGTTCTTCCGCCAGGATCCGCGTGACCACACCCACCGTATCGATTACCAGGGGCGCAGTTGGTATGTGCCCAGCTATCGCTTTGGCGAGTACAAAATCTGGGGCTTGTCGGCGATCATGATCGTCGAGCTGGTCAACTTGCTTTACGATGCCCGGATCAATCTGCATCAACCGCCTGAGCGCTTCATTCCAATTTGAGCGGGCTCACCCGCCACCACTGCCGGACCGTGAGGAACTACGCATGAAATACCGTCTGGGCGACCTGCGGGTCGAAACCCATCCACGCAGCTGGGCGGCGCCCACTGCCACGCTGATCGGCAAGGTACGCCTGCAAGCGGGGGCCAGCGTCTGGTTTGGCGCGGTGTTGCGTGGTGACAACGAGCTGATCGACATCGGTGAGAACAGCAACGTGCAAGACGGTACGGTGATGCACACCGACATGGGCTCGCCGCTGACCCTGGGCACCGGGGTAACCATCGGCCACAACGCCATGCTGCACGGCTGCACGGTGGGCGACTACAGCCTGGTAGGCATTAATGCGGTCATCCTCAACGGTGCGCGTATCGGCAAGTACTGCATCATCGGCGCCAATGCGTTGATCCCTGAAGGCAAGGAAATCCCCGACGGTTCGTTGGTCATGGGCTCGCCGGGCAAGGTCGTGCGTGAGCTGACCGAGGCGCAGAAGAAGATGCTTGAGGCCAGCGCTGCGCATTACGTGCATAACGCCGAGCGCTATGCCCGTGATCTGGCACCCCAGGAGGATTGATGAGCAGTACTGAGCGCCCGGTTGCCTCACCCTGCGTGCATATCTGTGCCCTGGATGACGCTGACATCTGCACCGGCTGTCAGCGCAGCGCCATGGAAATTACCCGCTGGGGGCGGATGGACAACAACGAGCGCCGTCAGGTGCTCAAGCTGTGCCACGAGCGCGCCGTGGCTGCCGGGCTGATCCTCAACGTCAGCGGCGCTACCTGCTGATCCACCACTTGGCCGCAGGCGGTTGCTCAAGTACCCTGTAGCGCTTGCCCTGCGGTTAATCCCATGCCTTTTCTGATTGCCTATATCAGCAGCGTTGTGCTGATCAACTACGCCTTCTCCAGCGCCCCGCACCTGGATGTCATCTGGTCGGCCTGGGGCGGTTTGGTATTTATCCTCCGCGACATGGTGCAGACCCGCTATGGTCATGGCGCGCTGGTTGCCATGCTGGTAGCGCTGGTGCTGTCGTATGTCACCTCCGAGCCTGCCATCGCCCTGGCCAGTGCCACTGCCTTTGCGGTCTCGGAGCTGATCGACTGGCTGGTGTTCAGCATCACCAAGCGCCCGCTGCACGACCGCTTGTGGTTGAGTTCAGCGCTGAGCATCCCGATCGACACGTTCATCTTCTTTGGCATGATCGGCGCCTTGACCCCTGCGGTCGTTGGTACCGCCCTGGCCTCCAAGTTCGCAGGCGTTACAGCGGTGTGGCTGATCATGGCCTGGCGTCTGCGCAAGCGTGCCCTTGCCGGTTGAGGCCCTGCGCCCGGCTTCATGTAAAATGGCGCTCCTTTTCACCGGGTTGCCCCTTGAAGGGCGGCCCTGGAATCCTTCCCTCTGAGGACCTGAAATGACCCGTATCGGAACCCCATTGTCGCCAACAGCGACCCGCGTACTGCTGTGTGGCTGCGGCGAGCTGGGCAAGGAAGTGGTGATCGAGCTGCAGCGCCTGGGCGTTGAAGTGATTGCCGTGGACCGTTACGCCGATGCGCCGGCCATGCAGGTGGCGCATCGCAGCCATGTGATCAACATGCTCGATGGCGCCGCCCTGCGCGCAGTGATCGAGGCTGAAAAGCCGCATTACATCGTGCCGGAAATCGAAGCCATCGCTACTGCGACCCTGGTTGAGCTGGAGAACGAAGGCTTCAACGTGGTGCCCACCGCGCGTGCCACTCAGCTGACCATGAACCGTGAAGGCATTCGCCGCCTGGCGGCCGAAGAGCTGGACTTGCCGACCTCGCCCTACCACTTCGCCGACACCTTCGAAGACTACCGCAAGGCGGTCGAAGATCTCGGTTTCCCGTGCGTGGTCAAGCCGGTGATGAGTTCCTCCGGCAAAGGCCAGAGCCTGCTGCGCAGCAACGACGATGTCCAGAAAGCCTGGGACTACGCGCAGGAAGGCGGCCGTGCAGGCAAGGGTCGGGTGATCATCGAAGGCTTCATCGATTTCGACTACGAAATTACCTTGCTGACCGTGCGTCATGTCGGAGGCACCACCTTCTGCGCACCGGTTGGTCATCGTCAGGAGAAGGGCGATTATCAGGAGTCCTGGCAGCCTCAGGTCATGAGCCCGAAAGCCCTGGCCGAGTCCGAGCGTGTGGCCAAGGCCGTGACCGAGGCGCTGGGTGGCCGCGGACTGTTTGGCGTAGAGCTGTTCATCAAAGGCGATCAGGTGTGGTTCAGCGAAGTGTCGCCGCGTCCACATGACACCGGCCTGGTGACCTTGATCTCGCAAGACCTGTCGCAATTCGCCCTGCATGCGCGGGCCATTCTTGGCTTGCCGATTCCGTTGATCCGTCAGTTCGGGCCGTCGGCCTCGGCGGTGATCCTGGTGGAAGGGCAGTCGCAACAAACCGCGTTCGCCAACCTCGGTGCCGCGTTGAGCGAGCCGGATACCGCCATTCGTCTGTTTGGCAAACCTGAAGTCAACGGCCAGCGCCGCATGGGCGTGTGCCTGGCCCGTGATGAGTCGATCGAGGCTGCACGCGCCAAGGCGACCCGTGCTTCCCAGGCAGTCAAGGTAGAGTTGTAATCCCGGTGGGAGCGGGCTTGCCCCGCGATGCGATTTATCTGTGACATCGCATCGCGGGGCAAGCCCGCTCCCACAAATCAAACCCTATGAGCCTTACAGCTCCGAATGCCGGGTTTCTTTCAGGCATAACACAGCAATCAGGCTCAACAGCGCCGCCGCTGACACATAGCCCCCCACCCAGCTCAATCCACCCATCGCCACCAGCTTCTGGGCGAAGAAGGGTGCTGCCGACGCGCCGACAATACCGCCGAGGTTATAGGCCGCCGACGCCCCGGTGTAACGCACATGGGTCGGAAACAGCTCAGGCAGCAGCGCGCCCATCGGTGCGAACGTCACCCCCATCAAGAACAGCTCGATGGCCAGGAACAGTGCCACTCCGGCAGTGGAGCCCGAGGTCAACAGCGGCTGCATGGCAAAGCCCGAGAGAATCGCCAGTACCGCACCAACAATCAGCACCGGCTTGCGCCCATAACGGTCACTGAGCCAGGCCGACAGCGGCGTGGCCAGGGCCATGAACAAGACTGCGAAGCACAGCAGGCCGAGGAAGGTTTCGCGGCTGTAACCCAGGGTCGAGACACCATAGCTGAGCGAAAACACCGTCGAGATGTAGAACAGCGCGTAGCACACCACCATCGCCGCCGAACCCAGCAGCACCGGCATCCAGTATTGCGAGAACAGCTCGACAACCGGCATTTTCACCCGTTGGTGCTGGGCTACGGCCTTGGCGAAGATCGGCGTTTCTTCGAGCTTCAGGCGCACATACAGGCCAACGATCACCAGTGCTGCGCTGAGCAGGAAGGGAATGCGCCAGCCCCAGCTACGGAACTGCTCGTCGGTGAGCAGCATGGCTAGGGCCAGGAACAGGCCGTTGGCTGCCAGAAAACCAATGGAGGGGCCCAGCTGCGGGAACATGCCGAACCAGGCGCGTTTGCCTTTGGGCGCGTTTTCAGTGGCCAGCAGGGCTGCACCGCCCCATTCACCGCCCAGCCCCAAACCCTGGCCGAAGCGCAGTACACACAGCAGGATCGGCGCCCAGGCACCAATGCTGTCGTAGCCCGGTAGCACGCCGATCAGTGTGGTACACACGCCCATCAGCAACAGCGAGGCGACCAGGGTCGATTTACGCCCGATACGGTCACCGAAGTGGCCGAACAGCGCAGAACCCAGAGGGCGAGCGAGAAAGGCGATACCGAAGGTAAGGAAGGCCGAGAGCATCTGCGCGGTGCCAGAAGTCTGCGGAAAAAATACCGGCCCGATCACCAGTGCGGCGGCGGTGGCATAAACGTAGAAGTCGTAAAACTCGATGGCAGTGCCGATGAAGCTGGCAGTGGCGACCCGTGCCGGGGAATTGCCGGGGCTGGCCTGAGTGGTTTCGGAGTATGTGCTGCTGGTTGTCATGCGATTGTCCCTGACAGTCGAGTGCTCCACGGGCACTGCAGCCGAGCTGCACAGGCAGGCAGCGGCACACAATGGCCCGAGCGTATTGTTGTTGATCGCGTGACTGAGCATACGCCCGTTGGGGGTAGGGGCGGCGCGGGCACTGTTGCGGGGTGTGAAGCAGTGCCGGTAAAAGCGCGTTATTCAGTGGTGCGCACTGGCCGGGAGGCGCTGAAAGCGGGTAGCAAGCGTGACGGCCAGGCTGGGTAAGCGTGATGGGAGTATAGCTAGCGAGGGACAGTCCAGACCAGTATGCGGCTGGCGCAATTGTCTTCTGTTTCGAGAATTTCCAGGCGATATCGGCCGATTTTCAAGCACACAGCGCTCGGCGGGATGCTTTCCAGGGCTTCGGTGACCAGACCGTTGAGGGTTTTCGGGCCGTCACTGGGCAGGTGCCAGCCGAGGCTGCGGTTCAGCTCGCGTATCGACACCGCGCCTTCGATAACGAAACGGCCATCGGCTTGCGGGTGAATGTGCGGGTTTTCCTGGTGGTGCTCGTCTTCGAACTCGCCGACGATCTCTTCGAGAATGTCTTCAAGGGTGACGATGCCCAGTACCTCACCGTATTCGTCGACCACCACGCCGAGGCGCCGCTGTTGCTTGTGAAAGTTCAGCAGCTGCATTTGCAGCGGCGTGCTTTCGGGGACGAAGTACGGGTCGTAGCAGGCGGCATGCAGGGCTTCGCGGCTCAGCTCGGCCTTGGGCAGCAGGTGGCTGATCAGCTTGGTGTTGAGTACCGCTTCCACCTGGTTGATGTCGCTGTGATACACCGGCAGCCGGGTATGGCGGCTGATGATCAGTTGCTCGATGATCTTTTCGATCGGCTCGTCGAGGTTGATACCGTCGACATCGTTGCGCGGCACCAGGATGTCATTGACGGTGACTTTATCCAGCGCCAGCAGGCTTTCCGGCAGGTTCAGGCGGTGCTCGGCCTGTGGGTGTTCTTCGTTGTCGGCATCGCTTTCGTGCAACTCATGCAGGCTGACCGCATGGGCCTGAACGCGGAAGGGGCGCAGTAACAGCCGGGCGCAGCTGTCGAGCAACCAGGCCAGGGGCTGGAGTAGCTTCAGGGGTGCCTTGAGCAGACTGTTGCCCAAGGTAATGAAGGTGTGCGGGTTACGGCGGGCCAGTTGTCGCGGCAGGTATTCGGCCAGTACCAGCAGCAGGGCGGCGGCACTCACGCCGGCCAGCCAAAAGCCCTGTTCGCCGTTGTAGCGTTGGCCCAGTAAGCAGGCCAGGGCCAGCACCAATAGTTTGCCCAGGGTCGAGCAGAGCACCAGAGACTGTGGGGTTACCGCCAGCTCCGGGTGTTCACCCGTCAGGTCGTTGCGCCGTGCCGCGTTGAGTTGCTGCTGGGCGGCATCCACCGCCGTGAACAGTGCCGACCAGAGCAGGGCCAATGCCATTATGGCAAGTAAGGGTCCTAACGGCAGAGCGTCCATTTACCTGTGCCCGTCAGATATGCAGGATGAATTCACGCACCAGCTTGCTGCCAAAGTAGGCCAGCATCAGCAGGCAGAAACCGGCCAGGGTCCAGCGGATTGCCTTGTGACCACGCCAGCCCAGGCGCGTACGGCCCCACAACAGCACGGCGAAGACAATCCATGCCAGGCAGGCCAGCAAGGTTTTGTGCACCAGGTGCTGGGCAAACAGGTTGTCGAGGAACAGCCAGCCGGAAATCAGCGACAGCGACAGCAACGCCCAGCCGGCCCAGAGAAAGTCGAACAGCAGGCTTTCCATGGTTTGCAGGGGCGGGAAGTTCTTGATCAGCCCCGATGGGTGTTTGTGCTTGAGCTGGTGATCCTGAAGCAGCAGCAACAACGCCTGGAACACGGCAATGGTGAACATGCCATAGGCCAGGATCGACAGCAGGATATGCGCGAGGATGCCCGGCTCTTCATTGATCAATGGCACGGTGCCCGGTGGCGCGAACTGCGACGTCAGTGCCGTGAGCATGCCCAGTGGGAACAGCAACAGCAGCAGGTTTTCCACCGGAATGCGCAGGCAGGCCAGCAGGGTCAGGGCAATCACTGCGGTGGCAATCAGACTGGCGGCACTGAAGAAGTCCAGGCTCAGGCCCAGCGGCGTGAGTAACTGCCAGCAGAGCGCCGTGCCCTGGGCAATAACGGCCAGCAGGCCGAGCACGCCGAGCAGGCGTTTGTCAGCCTTGGCGCCTTGCGCCAGACGGGAGCCTTGATAGAAGGTCGCGGCCGCGTACAGGCAGGCGGCGATCAAATTGGGTAGCAAGCTGGGTGACAAAGGGAGCATAAGTCCTGTTAGGCAAGCCCGAAAAGAGTTGAGTTTGGCATAGAACGCGTCCGCCAAGGAAGACTGCTAGCCGACGGCGAGGTGTGCGCTGGGCCGAGTCTTCGTTATAATCGCCGACCTGCCCCTGCCCAAGGCCCGTCGAATACGCCAGAGGCAGCTGATAAACCTCGGTTCTACAGAGCCTGAAAGGATCACCATGTTTGAAAACCTGACCGACCGTCTGTCACAGACGCTACGCCATGTCACTGGCAAGGCCAAGCTGACTGAAGACAACATCAAAGACACGCTGCGTGAAGTGCGCATGGCGCTGCTCGAAGCTGACGTCGCCCTGCCGGTGGTCAAGGATTTCGTCAACAAGATCAAAGAGCGTGCGGTCGGCACCGAAGTGTCGCGCAGCCTGACCCCAGGCCAGGCCTTCGTGAAGATTGTCCAGGCCGAGCTCGAAGAGATGATGGGGGCGGCCAACGAAGAGCTGAGCCTCAATGCTGCGCCGCCGGCCGTGGTGCTGATGGCCGGTCTGCAGGGTGCGGGTAAAACCACCACCGCCGGCAAGCTGGCGCGCTTTCTTAAAGAGCGCAAGAAGAAGTCGGTCATGGTGGTCTCGGCCGACGTTTATCGTCCGGCGGCGATCAAACAGCTGGAAACCCTGGCGGGTGATATCGGCGTTACTTTCTTCCCGTCCGACATCAGCCAGAAGCCTGTGGCCATTGCTGAAGCGGCGATCCGCGAAGCCAAGCTGAAATTCATCGACGTGGTCATCGTCGACACCGCCGGTCGTCTGCACATCGACGCCGAAATGATGACCGAGATCAAAGACCTGCACGCCGCGGTCAAGCCGATCGAAACCCTGTTCGTGGTCGACGCCATGACCGGTCAGGACGCGGCCAACACCGCCAAGGCCTTTGGCGACGCACTGCCGCTGACCGGCGTGATCCTCACCAAGGTCGACGGTGACGCCCGTGGCGGTGCGGCGCTGTCGGTGCGCGCCATTACCGGCAAGCCGATCAAGTTCATCGGTATGGGTGAAAAGACCGAAGCGCTCGAGCCGTTCCACCCTGACCGTATTGCCTCGCGCATCCTCGGCATGGGTGACGTGCTCAGCCTGATCGAGCAAGCCGAGCAGACCCTCGACAAAGAAAAGGCCGACAAACTGGCCAAGAAGCTGAAGAAGGGCAAGGGCTTCGACCTCGAAGACTTCCGCGATCAGCTGCAACAAATGAAGAACATGGGCGGCCTCGGTGGCCTGATGGACAAACTGCCAAGCATCGGCGGTGTCAATCTGGCGCAGATGGGCAATGCCCAGGGCGCCGCCGAAAAGCAGTTCAAGCAAATGGAAGCGATCATCAACTCCATGACCCCGGCCGAGCGCCGTGACCCTGAGCTGATCAGCGGTTCGCGCAAGCGTCGGATTGCCATGGGTTCCGGCACCCAGGTGCAGGACATCGGCCGCTTGATCAAGCAGCACAAGCAAATGCAGAAGATGATGAAGAAGTTTTCTGCCAAAGGCGGCATGGCCAAAATGATGCGCGGCCTGGGCGGTATGATGCCCGGCGGCGGCATGCCCAAGCTGTAACCCGATTCAGATCGTCGGCGCGAAAGTGGGCCGGCGATCGGAACCCCGCCGTTGGCGGGACACTGCTGCCTTTATAGAGAGGGCAGCGCAAACCGCAGATCAGCAGGCAAGCCTTTTAACCATTGGTAAAAAGGCATTTGCAAAAGTCCGGATATTCCTTGAGAATATGCGGCCTTTCGGGCACCCGTGTGCCCGCTGTGCATTATGATTTGCAGCACCGACTACAGGAACGATGTTCAATGCTAACCATCCGTCTTGCCCGTGGCGGCTCCAAAAAGCGCCCATTCTACACCCTGACCGTGACCGACTCGCGTAACCCGGTTACCGGTTCGCACATCGAGCAGGTTGGTTTTTTCAACCCTATCGCTCGTGGTCAGGAAGTTCGTCTGTCCCTGAAAGAAGACCGCGTTGCTCACTGGCTGAGCGTTGGCGCACAGCCGTCTGAGCGTGTTGCTCAGCTGCTGAAGGAAGCTGCCAAGGCTGCTGCCTGAGCAATATGAACGCGACGCCAGAAAGTGCTAATGACCTGATCGTTGTTGGCAAGATTTTCTCGGTTCACGGCGTTCGCGGCGAAGTGAAGGTGTATTCCTTTACTGATCCGATTGAAAACCTGTTGGAGTACCGCAACTGGACGCTTCGGCGCGAAGGCGTGGTGAAACAGGTAGAGCTGGTCAGTGGCCGTTCCACTCAAAAGGATCTGGTCGCCAAGCTCAAAGGCCTCGATGATCGTGATGAAGCCCGTCTTCTGAGCGGTTATGAGATTTGTATCTCGCGGAGCCTTTTGCCCAACCTGCCTAGCGACGAGTACTACTGGTACCAGTTGGTAGGTCTGAAAGTCATCAACCAGGACGAACAACTGTTCGGCAAGGTTGATCACCTGTTGGAGACCGGCGCGAACGATGTATTGGTGGTCAAGCCCTGCGCGGGCAGCCTGGATGATCGCGAGCGGTTGTTGCCCTATACAGAGCAATGCGTGCTGGCAATCGACCTGGATGCAGGCGAAATGAGGGTGGAATGGGACGCGGACTTCTAAGCAATGGCCAGCCTGCGCGTAGACGTCATCACGCTGTTCCCCGAGATGTTCTCGGCCATCAGTGAGTACGGCATTACCAGCCGAGCGGTGAAACAGGGGTTGTTGCAATTGACCTGCTGGAACCCGCGGGACTACACCACAGATCGTCACCATACGGTGGATGATCGGCCGTTTGGCGGTGGTCCGGGCATGGTGATGAAGATCAAGCCTCTGGAAGACGCCCTGGTACATGCCAGGCAGGCAACCGGAGAGGCGGCGAAGGTGATTTACCTGAGCCCGCAAGGCCGCAAGCTGACACAGTCGGCGGTCAAAGACCTGGCGAGGCATGAATCGTTGATTCTGATAGCCGGTCGATATGAAGGCATCGACGAGCGCTTTATTGAAGCTCATGTTGATGAAGAGTGGTCGATTGGGGACTACGTATTGTCTGGTGGCGAGCTACCGGCAATGGTCCTGGTTGATGCGGTTACGCGGCTGCTGCCCGGAGCTTTAGGGCATGTGGACTCGGCGGAGGAAGATTCCTTCACTGATGGTCTGCTTGATTGCCCGCACTACACCCGACCGGAGGTGTATGCGGATCAGCGTGTTCCCGACGTGTTGCTTAGTGGCAACCATGCACACATCCGGCGATGGCGTTTACAGCAGTCCCTTGGGCGGACCTATGAACGACGCGCCGATCTTCTGGAAAGTCGCTCACTTTCTGGAGAAGAGAAGAAGCTGCTCGAGGAGTACCTCCGAGAGCGGGACGATAGTTAACGTATCGATGGTAGATCCGACGATTTACCTTAGGAGCACAGCATGACCAACAAAATCATTCAGCAGATCGAAGCTGAGCAGATGAGCAAAGAGATCCCTACCTTTGCCCCGGGCGACACCATCGTCGTTCAGGTGAAAGTGAAGGAAGGTGACCGTTCGCGTCTGCAGGCTTTCGAAGGCGTTGTCATCGCCAAGCGTAACCGTGGTCTGAACAGTGCTTTCACTGTTCGCAAGATCTCCAACGGTGTTGGTGTTGAGCGTACTTTCCAGACCTACAGCCCGCAAATCGACAGCCTGGCCGTGAAACGTCGTGGTGACGTGCGTAAAGCCAAGCTGTACTACCTGCGCGACCTGTCCGGTAAAGCCGCTCGCATCAAGGAAAAACTGTCCTGATGACAGTTTGACCGGCGGCTACGGTCGCCATGCGAAAAAAAGCAGCCTTCGGGCTGCTTTTTTGTTGTCTGTAATTTGTCCCCGATGTGAGTGTTATGAGCCCCAGAGAGCAGGAAATCGAACGCCGTACCGAA
This sequence comes from Pseudomonas sp. NUPR-002, assembly GCF_056322725.1. NCBI lineage: Bacteria > Pseudomonadati > Pseudomonadota > Gammaproteobacteria > Pseudomonadales > Pseudomonadaceae > Pseudomonas > Pseudomonas sp. NUPR-002. The sequence continues at coordinate 4,990,748 of NZ_CM150476.1, read as the reverse complement.
CTGTCGGTGACCCGCGTCACCAAAGCGGTGTTCCCGTCTACCACCAACCACCACAACACCTTGTTTGGTGGCACTGCCCTGGCCTGGATGGACGAAGTGTCGTTCATCGCCGCAACGCGTTTTTGCCGTTTGCCTTTGGTCACCGTGTCTACTGACCGTATCGACTTCAAACACCCGATTGCTGCAGGTTCCATCGTTGAACTGGTAGGCCGCGTAGCGACGGTGGGCAATACCAGCCTCAAGGTTGAGGTTGAAGTGTTTGTCGAAAGCATGAGCTGCGACAGCCGCGAGAAGGCCATACATGGCCTGTTCAGCTTTGTCGCGATCGATGAAGACAAACGCCCGGTCCCCGTATTACCCGGCCTGTAGGAGCGGGCTTGCCCCGCGAGAGGGCATGACAGACAAACCGCAATCGCGGGTCAAGCCCGCTCCCACCTGCGGTCACTCCGGCTGAATCAACGCCACCACCGTCCACCCGGCGCTGGGCTTGAGCACGCTGTCAGGCCCGAACACATGCACCCAGCCGCTGGCGTCGCGGGCGAACAGCAAGGTCGCCCGTTCGCCATGCAGGGCCTGATAGTCCTCCCAGCCAAAAGCATCGGTCAGGTGCGTGCTGTACAACTCGGCGCCGTGGTGCATCTGGTTGGCGAGCTGTACGTATGTCAGCGCCTGACTCCCCAGAACATGACCACGGTGTTCGTCACTGGCGCGATGCTTGTCACTGCGCCGGGTTTCCAGGCCGCTGGCCAGCACGAACAAGCGCGCATGACCAAAGTCATGACGAAAGCGCGCGCAGGCCAAAGTGTTCAGCTCCCCTGAAGGCGAGAGGCCGAGCAGGTGGCCGAGGCCAACCAGGTCCAGGTGCGCATCGGCATGCTGCGAGGCAGGGTTGCCAAAGTAGGTGGGCAATCCTTCCATGCGCGCGGCACGAATATTCTCCCAGCTGGAGTCGGTCAGCAGCACGCGGCAGTCGAGTTGCTGCAGGGCTTTGGCGATGGCCCGGGCAGGTGGGTTGGCACCGACGATCAGAAAGCCGCTGGGGGCCGGTTCGGCAACTTTCAGCAGGCGGGCCAGTGGCCGTGCCGTTGCGCTTTGCAATACCACCGTGCCGATGATCACCGCAAAGGTCAGTGGCACCAGTAGTAGAGCGCCCTGGTGCCCTGCCTCGTATAACCGTACAGCGAAGATCGCCGACACTGCTGCGGCAACGATCCCGCGCGGCGCAATCCAACTGAGCAGGGTGCGCTCACGCCAGTTCAGTTGCGAGCCCCAGGTCGACAGGGCGACGTTCAGTGGCCGTGCAATCAACTGGATCACCAGCAACAGCGCCAGCACGGCCGGGCCCAGGCCGATCAGGGCGTTCAGGTCCAGGCGTGCCGCCAGGAGGATGAACAGCCCGGAAATCAGCAGCACACTCAAGTTTTCCTTGAAGTGCAGAATCTGCCGGACATCCACCCCTTTCATATTGGCCAGCCACATCCCCATGATGGTCACCGCCAGCAAACCGGATTCATGCATGACCTGGTTGGAGGCGATGAAAATTCCCAGCACGGCAGCCAGTGAGGCGAGGTTGTGCAGGTATTCGGGAAGCCACTGTTCACGCATGATCTGACCGAGAATCCAGCCGCCAGCGGCGCCAAAGGCACTGCCGCAGAGAATCACTCCGGCAAAGGTCATCAGGCTGTGGCTCAGCCCTTCGCCTGCGGCGCTGGCAATGATGAAGCTGTAGACCACCACGGCAAGCAGGGCGCCGATCGGGTCAATGACGATGCCTTCCCAGCGCAGGATATTGGCAATGGTTGATTTCGGCCGTACCACGCGCAGCATCGGCACGATCACTGTTGGGCCGGTGACCAGGGTCAAGGTGCCGAACAAGGTCGCCAGCATCCAGTCAAAGCCGAGCAGCCAGTGGGTTGCCAGGGTAATGATGATCCAGGTCGACAGCGCGCCGAGGGTCACCATGCGCTGCACCACCGAGCCGATCTCGCTCCACTGCGACAAGTGCAGGGTCAGGCTGCCCTCGAACAGAATCAGTGCCACCGCCAGCGACACCAGCGGCATCAGCAGCGGGCCGAACATTTCTTGCGGGTCGAGCCAGCCCAGCACCGGGCCGGCCAGAATACCGCTGAGCAGAAGGAAGAGAATGGCCGGTAGTTTCAGGCGCCAGGCCAACCACTGGCAGGCGAGGGCGGCAGCTCCGATGCCGCCGAAGGTCAGCAAAATCTGTTCTTCGCTCATTCCAATTCCCTATGCCAACCGTGTTGTGGAAGACTAGCGTTTATTTTTCGTTTATGTCTTTTGCCTTCGAGTTGTCATGCCCGCACTAGAGCATCCCCTGATTGACCAGTTCCTTGATGCCCTGTGGCTGGAAAAAGGCCTGGCCGACAATACCCGCGAGTCCTACCGCAGTGACCTGGCGCTGTTCAATGGTTGGCTGCAGGAGCACGGTGTGGCATTACCTGACGCCGGGCGCGAGCTGATTCTCGATCACCTGGCCTGGCGCCTGGATCAGGGCTACAAGCCGCGCTCGACGGCGCGCTTTCTCTCTGGCGTACGCGGGTTTTACCGCTATTTGCTGCGCGAAAAGTTGATCGCTGTTGATCCAACGCTGCAGGTCGACATGCCACAGCTAGGTCGGCCGCTGCCCAAGTCGCTGTCTGAGGCCGACGTAGAAGCGTTGCTGCAAGCACCGGATCTGAGTGAAGCGATTGGCCAGCGTGACCGTGCCATGCTGGAAGTGCTCTACGCCTGCGGCTTGCGCGTCACAGAGCTGGTTAGCCTGACCCTGGATCAGGTCAACCTGCGCCAAGGCGTGCTGCGGGTGATGGGCAAGGGCAGTAAAGAGCGCCTGGTGCCGATGGGCGAAGAGGCGGTGGTATGGCTGGAGCGCTACGTGCGCGATGGGCGCAATGAAATGCTCAACGGGCGCCCGAGCGATGTGCTGTTCCCCAGCCTGCGCGGCGAGCAGATGACCCGCCAGACCTTCTGGCATCGGATCAAGCATCAGGCCCAGGTGGCGGGTATCAGCAAGAGCCTGTCGCCGCATACCCTGCGCCATGCCTTCGCCACTCACTTGCTCAACCATGGCGCTGATCTGCGTGTGGTGCAGATGCTGCTGGGGCATAGCGATTTGTCGACTACCCAGATCTACACCCATGTCGCCCGGGCACGTTTGCAGGAGCTGCATGCCCGTCATCACCCCAGAGGTTGATCGCTGGCGCGTGTCGCGTGCGGGGTCGGTCTGTGCCGACAGGTTGTGGTAGGCTTGGACGGTTTGTATCAAGGGCCGTCCGAGCGCCGCCATTTCAGTCTGCGTGCTGCGTGACCGACCCTTTGCCCGCCTTCAGGAGTTTCCATGCGCGTGACCCAGATTATCGCCACCGCCGCCCTGGCGCTGGTCAGCACCTTTGCCGCTGCCGCCGACAACGCCGAGCAGGCGATCCGCAAGACCTTGCAGACGCTGGACATCGGCGTGCCCGTCGAGAGTGTTGCCACCAGCCCGCTGAACGGTCTGTATGAAGTCAAGCTCGCAGGTGGTCGCGTGCTGTATGCCAGCGCCGACGGCCAGTTCGTGGTGCAGGGCTATCTGTTTCAGATTCAGGACGGTAAACCGGTCAACCTGACCGAAAAAACCGAGCGTCAGGCCATCGCCAAGAGCATTAATGCTATTCCAGCGGCCGAGATGGTGGTTTATCCTGCCAAGGGCGAAACCAAATCGCACATCACTGTGTTTACCGACACGACCTGCCCGTACTGCCACAAGCTGCACGCCGAAGTCCCTGAGTTGAACCGCCGCGGTATCGAAGTGCGTTACGTTGCCTTCCCGCGCCAGGGTCTCGGTTCCCCGGGCGATGAACAATTGCAAGCCGTTTGGTGCTCCAGCGACCGTAAAGGCGCACTGGACAAAATGATCGACGGCAAAGAAATCAAGGCTGCCAAGTGCGCCAACCCGGTTGCCAAGCAATTCCAGCTGGGCCAGTCGATTGGTGTCAACGGAACCCCGGCCATCGTCCTTGAGGACGGCCAGGTGATCCCGGGTTACCAACCGGCGCCACAGGTTGCCAAGCTGGCGTTGGCCGGCAGCAAATAAATCAACAAGCAAGCCGCCACCATGGGGAGGCGGCTGTTTTCACGAACGGCTGCAGGCCGTTCGTTCAATGGGGAGTTCACAGTGAAACCGGTCAAAGTAGGCATCTGTGGGTTGGGGACCGTCGGTGGCGGAACCTTCAATGTACTTCAGCGAAACGCCGAGGAGATCGCCCGCCGTGCCGGGCGTGGTATTGAAGTGGCACAGATTGCCATGCGTTCGCCAAACCCGAATTGCCAGATTACCGGTACCCCCATTACCGCTGACGTATTCGATGTTGCCACGAACCCGGAAATCGACATTGTCATTGAGTTGATCGGTGGCTACACCGTGGCCCGCGATCTGGTGCTCAAAGCCATCGACAATGGCAAGCACGTGGTTACCGCCAACAAGGCGCTGATCGCTGTGCACGGCAACGAGATCTTTGCCAAGGCGCGCGAGAAAGGCGTTATCGTCGCTTTCGAAGCCGCCGTGGCCGGTGGTATTCCGGTGATCAAGGCGATTCGTGAAGGCTTGTCGGCCAACCGCATCAACTGGGTAGCCGGGATCATCAACGGTACCGGTAACTTCATCCTCACGGAAATGCGCGAGAAAGGCCGGGCCTTCCCCGACGTGCTGGCAGAAGCTCAGGCCCTGGGGTACGCCGAAGCCGACCCGACCTTCGACGTCGAAGGCATCGATGCGGCGCACAAGCTGACCATTCTGGCTTCGATCGCCTTTGGTATCCCGCTGCAGTTCGACAAAGCCTATACCGAAGGCATCACGAAGCTGACCACCGCTGATGTGAACTACGCCGAGGCGCTGGGTTACCGGATCAAGCACCTGGGCGTAGCACGCAGCACTGCCAACGGTATCGAGCTGCGCGTACACCCGACGCTGATCCCGTCCGACCGTCTGATCGCCAACGTCAATGGCGTGATGAACGCTGTGATGGTCAATGGCGATGCCGCCGGTTCGACCCTGTTCTACGGCGCTGGCGCCGGCATGGAGCCTACCGCCTCGTCGGTAATCGCCGACCTGGTCGACGTGGTCCGCGCGATGACCTCCGATCCGGAAAACCGCGTTCCGCACCTGGCCTTCCAGCCCGATGCGCTGTCGGCACATCCGATTCTGCCGATCGAAGCCTGCGAATCGGCGTACTACCTGCGCATCCAGGCCAAGGATCACCCAGGGGTGCTGGCCCAGGTCGCAAGCATCCTCTCGGAGCGTGGCATCAACATCGAGTCGATCATGCAGAAGGAAGTCGAGGAACAGGACGGCCTGGTGCCAATGATCCTGCTCACCCACAGTGTGGTCGAACAACGCATGAACGACGCCATTACCGCCCTGGAAGCCTTGCAGGATGTGGTCGGCAACGTGGTACGTATCCGCGTCGAACAACTGAATTGACATTAGCTGCAAGCGGTCAGCTGCAAGCTGCAAGGTAACGCCCGATAACGGGGACTTGCGGCTTGAAGCTTGAAACTTGAAGCTCACATAAAGGTTTGCACACATGCGCTACATCAGTACCCGCGGCCAGGCACCGGCCCTGAATTTCGAAGACGTCCTGCTTGCAGGCCTGGCCAGCGATGGCGGCTTGTACGTGCCGGAAAATCTGCCACGTTTCACGCAAGAAGAAATTGCTTCCTGGGCTGGCCTGCCGTATCACGAGCTGGCATTCCGGGTGATGCGCCCGTTCGTCACCGGCAGCATTGCCGATGCCGATTTCAAGAAAATCCTCGAAGAAACCTACGGTGAGTTCGCTCACGCCGCCGTCGCGCCGCTGCGTCAGCTGAACAGCAACGAATGGGTGCTGGAGCTGTTCCATGGCCCGACCCTGGCGTTCAAGGACTTTGCCCTGCAACTGCTCGGTCGCCTGCTCGATCACGTGCTGGCCAAGCGTGGCGAGCGCGTGGTGATCATCGGCGCCACCAGTGGCGACACCGGTTCGGCCGCCATCGAAGGGTGCCGTCGTTGCGACAACGTCGACATCTTCATCCTGCACCCGCATCAGCGTGTGTCGGAAGTTCAGCGCCGGCAGATGACCACCATCTTCGGTGAGAACATCCACAACATCGCCATCGAAGGCAACTTCGACGACTGCCAGGAAATGGTCAAGGCCAGCTTCGCTGACCAGGGCTTCCTCAAGGGCACTCGCCTGGTGGCGGTCAACTCGATCAACTGGGCGCGGATCATGGCCCAGATCGTTTACTACTTCCACGCAGCCCTGCAGTTGGGTGGCCCGGCGCGTTCGATCGCGTTCTCGGTACCTACCGGCAACTTCGGCGACATCTTCGCTGGCTACCTGGCGCGCAACATGGGCCTGCCGATCAGCCAGCTGATCGTCGCTACCAACCGCAACGACATCCTGCACCGCTTCATGAGCGGCAATCAGTACGTCAAGGAAACCCTGCACGCGACCCTGTCGCCGTCGATGGACATCATGGTCTCGTCCAACTTCGAGCGCCTGCTGTTCGACCTGCACGGTCGTAATGGTGCAGCCATTGCCGGTCTGATGGACAGCTTCAAGCAAGGTGGCGGTTTCAGCGTCGAACAAGATCGCTGGACCGAAGCGCGCAAGCTGTTCGACTCGCTGGCCGTAGACGACGCGCAAACCTGCGAAACCATCGCTGAAGTCTTCGCCCAGACTGGTGAAGTGCTGGATCCGCACACCGCCATCGGCGTTAAAGCCGCCCGCGAATGCCGCCGCAGCCTGGATACGCCAATGGTGGTGCTGGGTACCGCGCATCCGGTCAAGTTCCCTGAAGCGGTGGAAAAGGCCGGTGTCGGCAAGGCGCTGGAGTTGCCAGCGCATTTGAGCGACCTGTTCTCCCGTGAAGAGAAGTGCACGGTGCTGGCCAACGACCTCAAGGCGGTACAGGCCTTTGTCAGCCAGCATGGCAACCGTGGCAAGCCGCTCTGATCGAGCCGAACGAAGCCCGTCACTGACGGGCTTTTTTTTGGCGGTGGGAGCGGGCTTGCCCCGCGATTGCGATTTGCCAGGCACATCGCATCGCGGGGCAAGCCCGGTCCCACGCAGTTAGATTCGTCCTTCACAACTTTAGGAAATTTCTGATAGGTAGCAATAAACCGTTTGTCTAGAGTGACGCCTGACTGCAACAGTGGGGTAAAGCACATGCGCTCACTCAAGGTCCTGATTCTGGAGGATCACCCATTCCAACTGATGGCCTTGCATCAGATGCTCAATGCCAACGGCGTATTTGACGTGCTGACCGCAGAGTCCGTGGCGGTCGCCTGCGAGGCGCTAGCGCATCGGGGACCGGTCGATATCGCCATTTGCGACTTGCAGATCGAAGGTGCAGACGGCCTGCAATTGATTCGCCACCTGGCCGAAAACAACCTGGCCCGTGCGCTGGTCATTTTGAGTAGCGCTGAGATGAGTGTGATCGACGGTGTAGCGGCGCTGGCTGAGCAGATGGGCCTGACTGTACTGGGCAGCGTGCAAAAGCCGGCCAGTTGCCTGCTCCTGAACCAGCTGTTGCGCCGTTATCTGCAGCAGGCGCCTGGCGAGCCTCAGCCTGCCACTGTGCAGCTTCCAAAAAAACTGTTGGACCTGAGCGCATCCGAACTGGCGCACAGTAAAGAGCAGTGGGTTGTTCACTACCAACCCAAGGTTGCCCTGGACGGCGCGTTGGTCGGCGCTGAGGCGCTGGTACGCTGGCAGCACCCTCGCCTGGGGACCTTGTCGCCAGCGCAGTTCATTCCGTTGTTTGAACGCGCCGACCTGATTGACACCTTGAGCTGGCATGTACTGGACCACGCGCTGGCATTTAGCACACAAGTGCAAGCATCGACTGGCAAAGCTCTGCCGGTGGCGGTCAATATTGCTCCACAACTGTTGCTGCGCGAAGACTTTCATCAGCAGGTCAAGGCCGCGTTGCAACGCCATGCGGTTGCGGCCAATGACTTGACCCTGGAAATTGTCGAAACTGCAGGCAGCACATTGAATGATCGTCAGCTTGAAGGCTTGTTGCATCTGCGCATTCTGGGCTGCCAGTTGTCTATCGACGACTTTGGCATGGGCGAATCCAATATGCAGCGTCTGCTCGAATTACCCTTCAGCGAGTTGAAGCTGCCCAGCGAGTTCGTTCGCGGCATGGGCCAGGATGGCCGCAAGGCCGCCGTGGTGGCCGGTGCCTTGATCATGGCGCAGCGCATGAACCTGAACGTGGTCGTTGAAGGCGTGGAAACTGCTGACGACCTGCAGGCGATCAAGGCACTGGGGCAGCCGGTCCTGCAAGGCTACTTCATCGCCCGGCCAATGCCGGGGGAGGCGTTGCTCGAGTGGATCGCCACTCGCAATGAAAGTGCTTTGCACGATGACTGCGAAGGAACCTTTAGCGCAGCCAGCAATCAGAGCATGCAAGGACAGTTGAGCGGCGCTTTGCTCCGGTGCTCCTCAACAGTCAGATGAAGTCCCATCAGACTTCGATTTAGCCTCGGGCGGTCTCCCCAACGTCCGGGGCTTCTTTTTGCCTGCTCATGGCGAATCGGGGAAAAACTGCTGGCTGTCTTGCAGATAGCGCTCACGCAGGTTCGGGTCCAGCCACTGTGCGTACAGGTTTGGCAATGTATCGCGGCGCAGTGACGTGAGCAGTTGGTTGATATGGCCGATGGCTTCACGCCCCAATGGCGTATCGGCGCAGCCGACGTGGATGAACTGGTAACGGGCCACGCCTTGAATGGGATAAAAGCGGTAGTCGCTGGTTTGCCAGCCCTGTTGCTGAATCAGGTAACGCGCTTCTGGCCAATAGCCCAGCAACAGCTGCAGACGCTGGCGCTTTTGCATCTCGAGCAAGTTGCTGACTGCATCATTGCCGTAGTGGCGGCTGAGCGTCTCGGTGGGCAGGGTTTTGAGCAGGGCGTCCACCGGAGGGCTGTAGCTGCGCTCGGCAACCACCCCCAGTTTCAGCGGCGTACCGGCAAGCAGTGTACGCAGGTCGACCTCCTCATTGTTCACGTAAGGCGCGAGCAGTGGCTGGTCTTGCTTACGGACCACCAACCCACTGCTCAGCACCCCGAGGCTCGGCTGTGAAAAATGCACATACTGCGCGCGCTCCGGGGTCCATAGCAGGGTAGGGTCACAGGTGAGTCGGTGCTCTTGGAGCATTTGATTGCCGCGTGCGCGATTGACCCGGATGATGCTGTGATCGTACTCGGGCATCTGCTCGATCAGCAGGGGCAGCAGCTGGTCCACCACCCCCTGGCCTTTGCTCGAGCCTTCGAAAATGGTCAGGGGCGGCAGGTCGCGCAGCACCCAGAGCATGCGCTCCTTGGCCCAGGCCGCAGCGGGAATGGCACTCAGCAAGGTACAGCTCAGCAGTGACAACAGCGTACGACAGCGCAGGCGCCCGCGTTTGCTCATGTACGAGTCTCCACCCTCAGGCTGGTAACAGGATTAGTTGCGACGTGTCATACCGCGCCCTGCTCACGCAGGCGGGCGATGGCCGGTGCGTCATAACCCAGCTCGCCGAGCAATTGTTCGGTGTGCGCGCCCAGTTCCGGGCCGACCCATTCGCTGGAACCCGGCGTTTCCGAGAGCTTGGGCACGATCCCCGGCATCTTGAACGGTTTGCCGTCGGGCAGTTTGGCCTGCAGGAACATTTCGCGGGCGAGGAATTGCGGGTCGCTGAACATGTCTTCAGCGCTGAAGATTCTGCTGGCGGGCACCTGCGCGTCATTGAGCACCTGCATCAAGGTGTCCAGCGGCACACTACGGGCCCAACGGTCGATCACCGCGTACAGTTCGTCGCGACGCAGGTCGCGGCCGTCATTGCTGGCCAGCGCCGGGTCGTCGGCCAGGTCCTGACGGCCGATCGCTTGCATGAAGCGCTTGAAGATCGCATCGCCGTTGGCGCCGATCTGCACATGCTTGCCATCGGCACTGGTATGAATGGACGAAGGCGTGATGCCGGGCATGATGTTGCCGGTGCGTTCGCGAATAAAACCGAACACATCGAACTCGGGCACCATGCTTTCCATCATCGCGAAGATCGCCTCATACAAGGCGACATCGACCACCTGGCCTGCACCGCCATTGACCTCGCGATGACGCAAGGCCATCAGTGCACCGATTACACCCCAGAGCGCGGCAATCGAATCGCCGATGGAAATCCCGGTGCGTACTGGCGGGCGGTCTTCGAAACCGGTGATGTAGCGCAGCCCGCCCATGGATTCACCGACCGCACCAAAGCCGGGTTGGTCTTTCATCGGCCCGGTCTGGCCGAAGCCGGACAGGCGCACCATGACCAGCTTCGGATTGAGGGCGTGCAAGGTGTCCCAGCCCAGCCCGAGCTTTTCCAGCACCCCGGGGCGGAAGTTTTCGATGAGGATGTCCGCTTCGGCCAGCAGCTTTTTCAGGATCTCAATGCCTTCGGCGTGCTTGAGGTTGAGGGTCAGCGACTGTTTGTTGCGAGCCTGGACAAACCACCACAGTGACGTGCCTTCATAGAGCTTGCGCCATTTGCGCAGCGGGTCGCCGCCGTCGGGCGATTCGACCTTGATCACCTGCGCGCCGAACTCCGCGCAGATGCGCGAGGCAAACGGGCCGGCGATCAAGGTGCCGAGTTCAATGACTTTAAGGCCGGCGAGGGGTTTGCTGGGCGTAGGCATAAGGCGTCCGTGGCAGCTGGTCAGAACTCCCGTTTTTATCACAGCTGCGCCTGTGCAGATACTGCCGCGGCGCAAGGAGCCTGCGGATCGGTTAGACTGGGCGACTTTCCTTGCCGCAAGAAGCCCGTCCATGGCCCAGCCGTCCACCACCTACAAGTTTGAACTGAACCTCACCGACCTCGACCGCGGCGTGTACGAAAGCGTCAAGCAGACCATCGCCCGGCATCCGTCGGAAACCGAGGAGCGCATGGCCGTGCGCCTGCTGGCGTATGCCCTGTGGTACAACGAGCAACTGAGCTTTGGTCGCGGCCTGTCGGATGTCGACGAAGCTGCGCTGTGGGAGAAGAGTCTGGATGACCGCATCCTGCACTGGATCGAAGTCGGTCAACCGGATGCCGAACGCCTGACCTGGTGTTCGCGCCGCACCGAGCGTACCAGCCTGCTGGCCTACGGCAGCCTGCGCGTGTGGGAAAACAAGGTGATTCCGGCAGTGAAGAACCTCAAGAACCTGAACATTGCCGCTGTTCCGCAAGAGGTCCTGGAAACCCTGGCCACCGACATGCCGCGGGCGATCAAATGGGACGTGATGATCAGTGAAGGCACGGTGTTCGTGACTGACGACCGTGGCCAGCATGAAGTCCAATTGCAGTGGTTGCTCGGTGAGCGCGGCTGATTCTTGACCTGCTGATCGCGGGGCAAGCCCGCTCCTACAGAAGGCCTTGTGGGAGCGGGCTTGCCCCGCGATAACCTACCCAACTCCCCCGAAAGAACCCTCATGCGCATCGAACCACGCCCCTTGCCAGCCATCCTGCCCGCTCTCGGCGATCTACCACCGCTGCTGACCCGTCTGTACGCCGCCCGTGGCGTGCAAAGTGCCGCAGAGCTGGACAAAAGCCTGGCACGCCTGCTGCCCTACCAGCAGCTCAAGGGCATCGATGCAGCGGTCGACTTGCTGGTCGAAGCGCTGGCCGAACGCCAGCGCATTCTGATCGTTGGCGACTTCGACGCCGATGGCGCCACCGCCAGTACCGTGGGGATGCTGGGTTTGCGTTTGCTCGGCGCAGCGCATGTCGATTACCTGGTGCCCAATCGTTTTGAATACGGTTACGGCCTGACCCCGGAAATCGTCCAGGTTGCCCTTGAGCGCCAACCCCAGTTGTTGATCACCGTCGACAACGGCATTTCCAGTGTCGAAGGCGTGGCGGCGGCCAAGGCTGCCGGGCTCAAGGTGCTGGTCACCGATCACCATTTGCCCGGACATGAACTGCCGTTGGCCGATGCCATCGTCAACCCCAACCAGCCAGGCTGCACCTTCCCGAGCAAGGCCTTGGCGGGTGTCGGGGTGATTTTCTATGTGCTGATGGCATTGCGCGCGCGCCTGCGCAGCCTCGGCCACTACGACAACGCAGCGCAACCGAACATCGGCGAATTGCTCGATCTGGTGGCATTGGGCAGCGTTGCCGACGTGGTGCCGCTGGACGCCAATAACCGCATCCTGGTGCATCAGGGCCTGGAACGGATCAGGGCAGGGCGGGCACGGCCGGGACTCAAGGCAATCCTCGAGGTCGCCCGCCGCGACCATGCGCGCATCACCTCTACCGATCTTGGCTTTATTCTCGGGCCGCGGCTCAATGCCGCCGGTCGTCTGGACGACATGAGCCTGGGCATTGAATGCCTGCTCAGCGACGACCCGAACCTGGCGCGGGAGATGGCCGGTCAACTGGATGAGCTGAACCAGGACCGCAAGTCCATCGAGCAGGGCATGCAGCGCGAGGCCTTGGCCCAGCTCAAAGACTTGCCGCTGGAGTCGATGCCCTTCGGCCTGTGCCTGTTTGAACCGGACTGGCATCAGGGCGTGATCGGTATTCTTGCCTCGCGCCTGAAAGAGCGCTATCACCGGCCAACCATTGCTTTCGCCGATGCCGGTGAGGGCATGCTCAAGGGCTCGGCGCGGTCGGTGCCGGGTTTTCACATTCGTGACGCGCTGGATGCGGTCGCGGCGCGTCATCCGCAACTGATCAGCAAGTTCGGTGGCCACGCGATGGCCGCTGGCTTGTCGCTGCCGGCTGACAACTTCCCGGCCTTTGCCCAGGCGTTCGATGAAGAAGTACGCAGGCAACTGCGCGAAGACGACCTGACCGGGCGACTGTTGTCGGATGGCACGCTGGCGGTTGAAGAGTTTCACCTGGAACTGGCACGTGCCCTGCGCCATGCCGGGCCGTGGGGCCAGCACTTCCCCGAGCCACTGTTTCATGGGGTGTTTCAACTGGTTGAGCAACGGGTAGTGGGCGAACGTCACCTGAAAGTGGTGCTTAAAAGCGAGTGCGGTTCGGTCAGGCTCGACGGCATTGCCTTTGGTGTCGATCGCGAGGTGTGGCCCAACCCGACCGTGCGTTGGGTCGAGCTGGCCTACAAGCTGGATGTCAACGAGTTCCGTGGTCAGGAAAGCGTACAGCTGATGATCGCGCATATGGAACCGCGCTAACCCCGGGGGCAAAGTGGTCTAGGCTCAAAATGATTGGTCGATGAACCTGCGGGGAAGATTCTGTGGTCGGCCGGTCAACCATCTGGAGCCTTACCACTTGATTTGAGAGGTGCCCCATGAGCCTGCTGCTTGAGCCCTACACCCTGCGCCACCTGACCTTGCCCAATCGCATTGCAGTTTCACCGATGTGCCAATACTCCAGTGTCGATGGCCTGGCCAATGACTGGCACCTGGTTCACCTGGGCAGCCGTGCGGTGGGCGGTGCCGGGCTGATTCTCACTGAAGCGACGGCGGTCACCGCCGATGGCCGCATCACCGCCCAGGACCTGGGCCTGTGGGATGACGCACAGATCCCGCCGTTGCAACGTATCACCCGTTTCATAACCGCCCAGGGCGCGGTACCGGGTATTCAACTGGCGCATGCCGGGCGCAAGGCCAGTACCCATCGGCCCTGGCTGGGTAAATCGGGCAGTGTCAAAGTCGAAGAGGGCGGCTGGCTGCCCATCGGGCCCTCGAAGATCGCCTTCGATCCACAGCACACCCCCCCTGCGGAAATGACCAAGGCGCAGATCGATGAGGTTATCCAGGCGTTTGTCGATGCTGCACAGCGTGCGTTGAAAGCAGGTTTCAAGGTGGTTGAAGTGCATGCCGCCCACGGGTACTTGCTGCACCAGTTCCTATCACCCTTGAGCAACCAGCGCCGGGATGAATACGGCAGTTGCTTCGAAAACCGCATTCGCCTGACCTTGCAGGTGACGGAAGCCGTGCGCGAAGTCTGGCCGGAGGAATTGCCGGTATTTGTGCGGCTGTCGGCGACCGACTGGGTGGAAGATGGCTGGAACCCGGATGAAACCGTGGCGTTGGCCAAGCGCTTGCGGGCTTTGGGTGTGGACCTGATCGACGTGTCGTCCGGTGGTACCTCGGTGAATGCCGAGATTCCTACCGGCCCAGGCTACCAGACGCAGTTTGCTGCCAAAGTGCGGGAAGAGGCAGGGATTGCCACAGGGACGGTCGGCATGATTACCGACCCGATGCAGGCTGAAACCATCTTGCGTACGGCGCAGGCCGATATCATTTTCCTGGCGCGCGAGCTGCTGCGTGATCCTTATTGGCCATTGCATGCCGATGATGACCTGGGCGGCAACAAGGCAACCTGGCCGGCGCAGTATCAGCGTGCGACCAGCCGGGCCAATCCTATTCATGAGTCAGATTTGCGCGATTGATCTGAACTGACCGGTGGGAGCGGGCTTGCCCCGCGATTGCGTTCTATCAGAAGAATCGCTATCGCGGGGCAAGTCGGATCGCCGCACCGCCGCTCCTACGTGAGTTCTCCGACTGCTCGCCAGGCTTCGTCAATTGCGGCATGGGCATAGGCGCTCCAGGCCGCATCCGAGTTGGCAATGCTGACGTTGCCCAACGGTTTGCGCGCCAGTTCCATCCATTGCTCGGTCTGTTCAGGATCGTCGTACAGGGTATTGGTGAAGCAGGCATAGCCGTGCGGCCAGCGATTGACGGTGATCGCCAGAATGTCCTGGTTGTGGTCGAAACCGCCCGGGCCGAGCATGCGTTGCAGTTGTTCGCGCAACTGCGTTTCCAGTTCTTCGAATGGGGTGCCATACAGGCGCCCACGGCCGGCACGCGCCTGGTCGCGGCTGTTCATGCCGCTGTCGGGGCTGGTTGGCACATAGACCATGTGCAAGCCGATGGGCTGCGCCGGATCGCGCGGGTGTTCATAGCCACCCATGCTGACCGGGTAGTCCAGTTTGATCCGGCTGTACGGTTGGGTGGCGGCGTAGATTTCATGCACGCCGAGCTTTTGAAAGGCCTGCCAATTGCGCACGATGACCTTGGTGTAGACCAGCGGCAACTTCACGTTCTGGCTCAGGGCGTGGGCCTGCTCGGCGGGCAGGTCGCGCAACAGGTACGGGATCATCATGTTGTAACAGGCCAGCACGCAGTGTTTGCCGCGCACCTGGGCCAGTTGCCCGTCTCGGCTGTAGCCGACATTCACTCCACCCTCGTGATTGCGCACGCTGACCACGGTACTGTTCAGGCGCAAGCGTACCGGCTGTCCTGCGCGGTCAAGCTGGCTGTAGTCGAATTTGGCCAGCACGATGTCTTCCATATCGTTGCCCGCAGCCACCGACGGAATCAGGCTGCGTACCAGCAAGCGTGCCAGCGAGGCGTTACCGTCGGGGAAGTGATAGATGTACGGTTCTTCCATTTCCGCCTGGGCTTCCTCGCCGATCGGCTCCAGGTTCATGGCGGCAAAGCCGGGGAAGCCAACGTAGTAGGCGTCTGCCGCCGCTACCGTATCAATACTCAGGGCCATGAAGTCATTGGTACGGCCCTGAAAGTACTTCACCGCCGTCGCTGACAGACCGACGTCCTTGAGCAGAAAATCCTGGTAACTGGTGCGTTCCAGGTAGGTCGTCTTGTCTGCCTGCGATTTGCCGGCCAGGTAGTCGCGGGGCGCTTCGTGCAGGTCGATCAGCGCTTGCCGGTCGCTTGGCGACAGCGGGAAGTCATTGATGAAATCGCGCACCGAGCGCGCGTTAAGCTGCTCGGGCGCGATGTCGTCAGCCACCATCGGCGTCGGGTCGCCGCTAACCAGCTTGTCTTCACCAAAGTGTTCTTTGTCGAAAAATACCCCGCGTGACAAACCCAGGTCTGGATAGAAGCTGCGGTCGAAGGCGGTTTCAAAGCGCTTGATGTCGACTCCGAGCTTTTTCAGCAGCGCGTTGACCTCGGCGCTGTACAGATGATTGGGTGACTGGAAGGCTTCGCTGCCACCGTAGCCAAGAATCATCCGCCCACCGGCGCTGAACTCGTTGCGCTTGGCATGCCCGCCAAAGTCGTCGTGGTTTTCAACGATGAGGATTTTCGCTGACGGGTGTTTTTCCCGATAGAAGAAGGCGGCTGCCAGCCCGCTGATGCCACCACCGACGACCACCAGATC
This sequence comes from Pseudomonas sp. NUPR-002, assembly GCF_056322725.1. Lineage (NCBI taxonomy): Bacteria > Pseudomonadati > Pseudomonadota > Gammaproteobacteria > Pseudomonadales > Pseudomonadaceae > Pseudomonas > Pseudomonas sp. NUPR-002. The sequence continues at coordinate 4,974,605 of NZ_CM150476.1, read as the reverse complement.
GTAGGTTTCGCTGATCGGCAGTGCGTCGGTATCGAAGGTAGTCTTCTCCCAGCCCATCTGGTGGGCCACTTCGAAGGCGCCGACGTGGCTGCCGCGCAGGCCGGTCAGCGCTGGCGGGTAGTAGCGGCCGCCTTCGGCCGCTTGCAGCAGTTGCAGCGGCGTCAGGCCGGCTGCGATGCCGATAGCGACTCCATTGATGAAGTCGCGCCGGGTAATTTCCATGGGTTTCCTTACCTTAGTGTTTGAACATCACATGCCGAACGCAGGTGTAGTCCTCCAGCCCGTACAGGGACATATCCTTGCCGTAGCCAGACAGTTTCTGACCGCCGTGGGGCATTTCGCTGACGAGCATAAAGTGCGTGTTGACCCAGGTACAGCCGTACTGCAGGCGTGCTGAAAGGCGGTGAGCGCGTCCGACATCGCCGGTCCACAGAGACGAGGCCAGGCCGTAGTCCGAGTCATTGGCCCAGGTCAGCGCCTGGTCTTCATCGTCAAAACGAGTCACCGAGACCACCGGGCCGAACACCTCACGGCGGACAATCTCGTCGTCTTGCTGGGCGTCGGCGAGCACCGTCGGTTCAAAAAAGAAGCCATCACCGGGCACGGCCTTGCCACCGGTGATCAGGCGTATGTGCGGCTGAGCGATGGCACGTTCGACCATGGCGGCTACGCGATCGCGGTGTTGCGCGGTGATCAGCGGTCCGAGCTCGGTTTGCGGATCGTTCTGCAGCCCATGCTTGAGGCTGGCCACAGCCTTGCCGAGCTTTTCCACGAACTGCTCATAGATACCGCTCTGGGCGTAGATACGGCAGGCGGCGGTGCAGTCTTGCCCGGCGTTATAGAAGCCGAAGGTACGAATGCCTTCGACTGCTGCATCGATATCGGCATCGTCGAAGATAATTACCGGCGCCTTGCCACCAAGTTCCATGTGCATGCGTTTTACGCTGTCGGCAGTGCTGGCAATAATGTTGGCGCCGGTGGGGATCGAGCCGGTCAGCGACACCATGCGCACTTTTGGGTGGGTGACCAGCGGCGTGCCGACGCTCGGGCCACGGCCAAACAGAATATTCAGCACCCCGGCAGGAAAGATGTCGGCGGCCAGTTGCGCCAGGCGCAAGGCGGTCAGCGGTGTCTGTTCCGACGGTTTGAGCACCACGGTGTTACCGGCAGCCAGGGCCGGAGCGATCTTCCAGGCGACCATCATCAACGGGTAGTTCCACGGGGCAATCGAGGCGACCACACCCAGCGGGTCGCGGCGAATCATCGAGGTGTGCCCGGGCAGGTATTCGCCAGCGGCGGAGCCCGCCAGGCAACGGCTGGCGCCGGCAAAGAAGCGGAACACATCGGCAATCGCCGGGATTTCGTCGTTCAGTGCTGCGGCATAGGGTTTGCCGCAGTTGTCGGACTCCAGGCGGGCCAGCTCCTCGCCATGCGCCTCGATACTGTCCGCCAGTTTCAGCAACAACAGCGAACGGTCTTTGGGGGTGGTCTGCGACCAGCTGGTGAAGGCGTGGTCGGCGGCGCGTACGGCAGCATCGACCTGGGATTCGCTGGCCTCGTTGATTTCCACCAGGACACTGCCCAGTGCCGGGTTCAGCACTGCCAGCGCGTTGCCTTCACCGGCAATCAGTTGGCCATTAATCAGCAGTCGGGTTTGCATGTTCAGGTCCTCCTAATGTTATTTGCCGCTGCCGGCAACGCTTTCGCCGCCGCGGGTCAGGTAATAAGCGCCGAGAATCGGCAGCATGGTCACCAGCATCACCAGCATGGCGACCACATTGGTCACCGGCACATCGCGCGGCCGGCTGAGCTGGTTGAGCAACCAGATCGGCAAGGTGCGCTCGTGCCCGGCGGTGAAGGTGGTGACGATGATTTCATCGAACGACAGGGCGAAGGCCAGCATGCCGCCAGCCAGTAGCGCCGAGCCCAGGTTGGGCAGAATGATGTAGCGGAAGGTTTGCCAGCCATCGGCGCCGAGGTCCATCGATGCCTCGATCAGGCTATGGGACGTACGGCGCAGGCGGGCGATGACGTTGTTGTAGACGATCACCACGCAGAAGGTCGCGTGGCCAACGACGATGGTGAAAATCCCAGGTTCGATACCCAGGGTTTTGAACGCTGAAAGCAGGGCGATACCGGTAATGATCCCCGGCAGGGCAATCGGCAGGATCAGCATCAGCGAAATGCTTTCCTTGCCAAAAAAACTGCGCCGGTACAGCGCCGCTGACGCCAGGGTGCCCAGCACCAAAGCGATCAAGGTCGCAAGGCAGGCGACCTGCAGCGACAACTTGATGGCTTCAAGGACGTCAGGCCGGGAAAAGGCCACGCTGAACCACTTCAGGGTAAAACCCTGGGGCGGAAAGCTGAACGCCGCATCCTGGGTGTTGAAGGCATACAGAAAGATGATCAGGATCGGGAAGTGCAGAAACACCAGCCCGCCCCAGGCGGCCAGGCGCAGGCCCCAGGATGCGCGTTCAGAGTGCATCGAAAGCCCCCAGGCGTTTGACGATGGACAGGTAAATGGCGATTAGCACGATTGGCACCAGGGTGAAGGCAGCCGCCATCGGCATGTTGCCGATCGCACCCTGCTGGGCATAGACCATGCTGCCGATGAAGTAGCCGGGTGGGCCAACCAGTTGCGGCACGATGAAGTCGCCCAGGGTCAGCGAGAAGGTGAAGATCGAACCGGCCGCAATGCCGGGTACCGACAGCGGCAGAATCACTTGCATGAAGGTTTGCCGCGGCGTGGCACCGAGGTCTGCCGAAGCCTGCAGCAACGACGGCGGCAAACGCTCCAGCGAGGCCTGGATCGGCAGGATCATGAACGGCAGCCAGATGTAGACAAACACCAGAAAACGCCCCAGGTGCGAAGTCGACAAGGTACTGCCGCCCACGCCCGGGATGCCCAGAATGAACTGCAGCAGCGGCTCCAGGTTGAACTGCTGGACGAACCACTGGGCCACGCCGCCTTTGGCCAGCAACAGCGTCCAGGCGTAGGCTTTGACGATGTAGCTGGCCCACATCGGCATCATCACCGCGATGTAGAAGAAGGCCTTGATATTGCCGCTGGTGTAGCGCGCCATGTAGTAGGCGATCGGAAAGGCCAGGGTGGCGCTGGCGATCGACACGGCAATGGCCATCGTCAGGGTGCGCAGAATGATGTCGAAGTTGGCCGGGTTGAACAGTGCGGCGAAATTGGTCAGGGTCAGGGTCGGCGTGACCGCCATGGTGAAGTCGTCGAACGTGTAGAAACCCTGCCACAGCAGGCTCAACAATGAGCCCAGGTAAATCGCTCCGAACCAGATCAAGGGCGGTATCAACAGCAACGCCAGGTACAGGTTGGGGCGCCGGTACAGCAGGTTGGAGAAGCGTCGCAGGGCCAGGTTCATTTACGGACCCTCGGCCACGACGGTTTCCTGTAGCGGCGTCATGGCTTCGCGTGCCCAGCGCGCCTGCAGGCGCTGTCCGGGTTGCCAGGGCACAGCCTGGGTCTGCCATTGATTGTTGGCCTGACTGACGCTGAGCAGTTGGCCGTTGTCCAGCTTCAGTTCGTAACGGGTGGCGCTGCCCTGGTACTGGATATCGTGCAACAGGCCGCTGATCTGCACGTCATCGGTTGCCGTGGCGTGTTCGCCCAGCAGGATATGCTCCGGGCGGATCGAGAAGGGCTGTTGGCTGCCATTCAACTGGGCCGCCAGCTCGCCTCGTAGCACGTTGGAGGTACCGACGAATTCGGCAACAAAGGTCGTTGCCGGCTTCATGTACAGGTTGCGCGGTGTATCGACCTGTTCTATACGCCCGCGGTTGAACACCGCGACGCGGTCAGACATCGACAGCGCTTCAGTCTGGTCATGGGTCACGAAGATGAAGGTGATGCCCAGCTGGCGCTGCAGCTTCTTCAGTTCGCTTTGCATTTGTTCGCGCAGTTTCAGGTCGAGTGCGCCCAGTGGTTCGTCGAGCAGCAACACCCGTGGGCGATTGACCAGCGCGCGGGCCAGGGCCACGCGTTGGCGCTGGCCGCCCGACAGTTGCACCGGCTTGCGTTGCCCGTAGCCTTCCAGGGCGACCATGGCCAGGGCCTCTTCGGCGCGGGCCAGGCGTTCCTGTTTGCCGACGCCCTTAACCTTCAGGCCGTAGGCGACGTTATCGCGCACGTTCATGTGTGGAAACAGGGCGTAATCCTGGAACACGGTGTTGACGTCGCGCTGATACGGCGGTAGCCCGGCGGCTTCGGCGCCGTGAATGCGGATGGAACCGGCGCTGGGCTGTTCGAAGCCGGCAATCAGACGCAGGCAGGTGGTTTTGCCCGAGCCGGAAGGGCCGAGCATGGAGAAAAACTCGCCGTCGCGGATGTCGATCGACACCCGGTCAACGGCCTTTACCTCACCGAAACTGCGAGACACGTCGGTGAACTGGACGGCAAGGGTCATGCTGCGATACTCCCGGTGGTGGGTGAATGCATCGCGGGGCAAGCCCGCTCCCACACAGGCCAGTGGGAACGGGCTTGCCCCGCGAACAGGGCCTTAACGCCCGCCCATGATCGCAATGTAGTCCTGGGTCCAGCGGCTATACGGCACGAACTTGCCACCTTCAGCCTGCGGAGTTTTCCAGAAGGCAATCTTGTCGAAGTTGTCGAAACCATTGGTCTTGCAACCTTCGGCTCCCAGCAACTCGCTACCGCTGCATGCAGCCGGTACCGCAGGCAGAGATCCAAACCAGGCCGCTACGTCACCCTGTACCTTGGGCTGCAGCGACCAGTCCATCCACTTATACGCACAGTTGGGGTGCTTGGCCTCGGCATGCAGCATGGTGGTGTCGGCCCAGCCCGTGGCGCCTTCTTTCGGAATCACCGACGACACTGGCTGGTTGTCGGCCTTCAGGGTGTTGACCATGTAACCCCAGGAGCTGGAAGCGACCACCCCTTCGTTCTTCACATCGCTCATCTGCACGGTCGCGTCATGCCAGTAGCGATGGATCAGTGGCTGCTGTTGGCGCAGCAGCTCAAGCACCGCTTTGTACTGGGTTTCGTTGAGCTCGTAGGGGTTCTGAATGCCCAGCTCAGGCTTGGCCGATTTCAGGTACAGCGCGGCATCGGCGATGTAGATCGGCCCGTCGTAGGCCTGAACCCGGCCTTTGTTCGGTTTGCCATCTGGCAGGTCTTGCGCTTCGAACACCACGCTCCAACTGGTGGGTGGTGTTTTGAACACGTTGGTGTTGTACAGCAAGACGTTAGGGCCCCATTGATAAGGCGTGCCGTAGGCCTGGCCGTTAACCACGTACCAGGCGCCGTCTTTGAGGCGCGGGTCGAGGTTTTTCCAGTTGGGGATCAGTGCGGTATTGATCGGTTGAATGCGTTTACCGGCAATCAGACGCAGTGATGCATCGCCCGAGGCGGTGACCAGGTCGTAACCACCTTTGGTCATCAAACTGACCATTTCATCGGAGGTGGCGGCAGTCTTGACGCTGACTTTGCAGCCGGTTTCTTTTTCGAAGCCGCTGACCCAGTCGTAAGCTTTGTCGCTTTCCCCGCGCTCGATGTAGCCGGGCCAGGCGACGATATCCAGCTGGCCTTCGCCGTCCCCTACAGCTTTGAGCGGCTCAGCGGCCTGCAGGCTGGCGCTGGCCAGCAAGGCGATACTCAGGGTGCTGAGCAAAGCGGTGTTGTTCACGAGCATGGTGTTCCCTCTTGTTCAAATTATCATCGGGGCAGTCATGAAAGCGCTGGCACATCGCTTTAAGCGTAGTGCTGATCTTCGGGTATGTAGCAATGGCTTACTCAGCCATGTCGTTTTTCGTACACATCGAGCAACATCTGGAAGCAAATGCATTCAGCTTAGCTTCAGCTTGCGGCAGTACTCTTGGGAATTATTTTCGTGTCCTAGGAGGTGCCCGATGAACACCCGTGGCTTGCTTGATCAACTGCTCAAATCCGGTCAGGAACTGCTGCAGAACCAGTCTGGAAAAACGTCTGCCGGCAAACCATCTGCAAGTGGTGGGCTAGGCGACCTGCTGGGTGGCAAAGGTGGCGGTGGCCTGGGCAGTTTGTTGTCTGGCGCTGGCGGCGGCGCGTTGGCAGCCGGTGCGATGGGCCTGCTGATGGGCAGCAAAAAAGCGCGCAAATACGGCGGCAAAGCCTTGACCTATGGTGGTCTGGCAGCGCTTGGCGTGCTGGCCTACAAAGCCTACGGCAACTGGCAGGCCAAGCAGGGCGCTGCCGTGCAAGGCGAGCCGCAGACCCTCGATCGCTTGCCACCTGCCCAGGTCGAGCAGCATAGCCAGGCGATCCTCAAGGCCCTAGTGGCGGCAGCCAAGTCCGATGGCCATGTCGATGAGCGCGAGCGGGCGTTGATCGAAGGCGAGTTCGTCAAGCTTTCCAACAACGACCAGGAACTGCAGCACTGGCTGCACGCCGAACTCAACAAGCCGCTGGACCCGGCCGACGTCGCGCGCGCCGCCAGAACACCGGAAATGGCCGCTGAAATGTACATTGCCAGCGTCATGATGGTGGACGAAGAGCATTTCATGGAACGCGCCTACCTGGAGGAACTGGCACGCCAGCTCAAACTCGATCCGACGTTGAAAGTTGAACTGGAAAATCAGGTGAAACACGCTATCGGCCAATGATTGCGGGCCACTGGCCAGAGTGCTGGCCTTTTGGCCCATTCCAGCCTGCAAGTCAGCCGCAAATGCCCACAGTGCCTAGGCTATACTCTGCGCATTTTTCTGCGCGCGTAGAACACTTGAGGGCTGACTGTGAAAAACTGGACCTTGCGCCAACGGATTCTGGCGAGCTTCGCCGTGATTATCGCCATCATGCTGTTGATGGTGGTGGCTGCCTACTCAAGGCTGGTGACGATCGAAGCCGGCGAGGAAGAAGTTCGCTCCGATAGCATTCCCGGGGTCTACTACAGCTCGATGATACGCAGTGCCTGGGTCGACAGTTACGTGTTGACCCAGCAGCTGGTGGGCTTGAGTGATGACCGTGAGCTCACCACCGCTGACATGGACCTGTACAAGAGCTACGAAGCGCGCTTGAAACAGCACATGGCCAGCTATCAAGGGACTATCAAGGATCCGGCGGATCAAGCCAGTTTCGACGAGTTCGTACGTTTCGAAGAGGGCTACATCAAGTCCATCGAAACGGTCCTCGATGCCTACCGTCGCAAGCAGTACAGCGAAGCCGATCGCCTGATCAACGAGGTGCTGACGCCGGCCTGGACTGCCGGACGTAATCACTTGAACAGCGTGATCGAACGCAACCGCCAATCGGCCACAGACGCGGCGGATTCGATCTCTGAGGCCGTGGTCACGGCTAAATTCAGCATGATCATTTCGCTGGTGCTGGCAATCATTGCCGCCGCCATTTGCGGCTTGCTGCTGATGCGCGCAATTACCGCGCCCATGCAACGCATTGTGCATGCCCTGGACAAACTCAGCAGTGGCGACCTCAGTGTGCGCATGAACCTGGAGCGCAAAGACGAATTCGGCGCAGTGGAAACCGGCTTCAACGAGATGATGGGCGAGCTCACCAGCCTGGTGTCGCAGGCGCAGCGTTCGTCGGTGCAAGTCACCACGTCTGTTACCGAGATCGCGGCTACCTCCAAGCAGCAGCAGGCGACCGCTACTGAAACCGCCGCCACCACTACCGAAATCGGTGCCACCTCGCGGGAAATTGCGGCCACCTCGCGTGACCTGGTGCGGACCATGACCGAGGTGACCTCCGCTGCGGATCAGGCTTCGATTCTTGCCGGTTCCGGCCAACAAGGCCTGGCACGCATGGAAGAGACCATGCATCAGGTGATGGGCGCCGCCGATCTGGTCAACAACAAGCTGGCGATCCTCAACGAGAAGGCCGGCAACATCAATCAGGTGGTGGTGACCATCGTCAAAGTGGCCGATCAGACCAACCTGCTGTCGCTCAATGCCGCCATCGAGGCAGAGAAAGCCGGTGAGTATGGCCGCGGCTTTGCCGTGGTGGCCACCGAGGTACGGCGTCTGGCCGACCAGACCGCAGTCGCAACCTATGACATCGAGCAGATGGTCCGTGAAATCCAGTCGGCAGTGTCTGCCGGGGTCATGGGCATGGACAAATTCTCCGAAGAAGTGCGCCGCGGCATGTTCGAGGTGCAGCAGGTCGGCGAGCAACTGAGCCAGATCATCCATCAGGTCCAGGCCTTGGCGCCGCGGGTGTTGATGGTCAACGAGGGGATGCAGGCCCAGGCCACTGGTGCCGAGCAGATCAATCATGCGCTGGCGCAGTTGGGTGATGCCAGCAGCCAGACCGTGGAGTCGCTGCGCCAGGCCAGCTTTGCCATCGATGAGTTGAGTCAGGTGGCAAGCGGCCTGCGTGGCGGTGTATCGCGGTTCAAAGTCTGATCCGCCGATGACCGATCTTCAGTCCCGTCACCGCAACGGCGCAAGTTCCCACGGGGTCTTGCACCTGTTGTTCAGAATCGCTGAGCAGCGCTTCGCCCTTGACGCCCATGAGGTCGCCGAGGTGTTGCCGCGTTTGCCGTTAAAGCCCATCGCCCACACCCCGGACTGGGTTGCCGGGGTATTGGCCCATCGCGGCGCATTGGTACCGGTGATTGATATCGGCGCCTTGAGTTTTGGATTGCCCGCCCCTATACGCACCAGTACCCGATTGGTGCTGGTGCATTATCGGGTTGACCCGCAGCGGCCGGAACTGCTGCTGGGGTTGATTCTCGAGCAGGCCACCGACACATTGCGTTGCCAGCCCGACGAATTTCAGCCCTACGGCCTGGACAACCAGCAGGCCCCTTACCTGGGGCCGGTGCGTGAAGACGCCCATGGCCTGGTGCAGCGCATCAGTGTCCAGGACCTGCTCAGCGAAGCGGTGCGAGCGCTGCTGTATCCCGTGCCTGACGAACAGGTTGAGCGTATGGAACAGCCATGAGCAGTCAACAACGTTTTTTTCGTTTCTTGCAGGAGCGCATCGGCCTGGATGTTGCCTCGATCGGCGCGCCAATGGTTGAGCGCGCGTTGCGCCAACGTTGCACCGCTGTGGATGCTTTTGATCTGGACGACTATTGGCTGCGCTTGCAGCAGTCGGCCGAGGAGCAGCAGGCGCTGATTGAAGCGGTGATCGTTCCCGAGACCTGGTTTTTCCGCTATCCAGAGTCGTTTACCGCGCTCGCGGGGTTGGCCAGCAAGCGCCTGGCCGAGCTGGCCGGTACTCGACCGCTGCGCATTCTCAGCTTGCCGTGTTCGACCGGTGAAGAGCCTTACTCGATTGCCATGACCTTGCTGGACGCGGGCATCACCGGGCATTCGTTCCGTGTTGAAGGGATTGATATCAGCCCACTGTCGATCAGTCGCGCCGAGCAAGGGCGCTACGGGCGCAACTCCTTTCGCGGCGCGCAGCTGGAGTTTCGCCAGCGGCATTTTGACCTCAGCGATGATGTTCATGTGGTGCATGAACGGGTACGCCAGCAGGTCAAGCTGCAGGTCGGTAACGTGCTCGATCCTGCGCTGAAGGCGCGGGCTGGCAGTTATGACTTTGTGTTCTGCCGCAATCTGTTGATCTATTTCGATGTACCGACTCAACAACGGGTGTTCGAGGTGCTCAAGAGCCTGATCCACGAGCAGGGCGTACTGTTTATCGGGCCCGCCGAAGGCAGCCTGTTGGCGCGCATGGGCATGCGTCCGCTGGGGATTGCCCAGTCGTTTGCTTATGTACGCCAGAGCGAAGCAGAGCCTTCGTTTGTCAGCAAACCGCTGACCATGGCACCAATACCGCCAGCGGTTCCCCTTGCACCACGGCCGTTGCCGGCACCTGTGCGCCCGTTCAAGGCGACGCCAGCGCCTGTGGCTGCTCAAAAAAATACGACTGACAGCAGTGCCGAGCTGCTGGCGCAGATCGCCCACTTGGCCAATACCGGCAACAGCACCGAAGCCCAGGCCGCGTGTGCGCGCTACCTGAAGCAATACCCACCGCATGCTCAGGTGTTCTACTGGCAAGGCCTGCTCAGCGATATAGCCGGTGACGCCGGTGAGGCGCTCAGCCATTACCGCAAGGCCCTGTACCTTGACCCGCAGCATGCCGAGGCATTGGCACACCTGGCAGCATTGCTTGAATCCCAGGGCGATAGCGCAGGGGCCCGTCGTTTGCAGGAGCGTGCTGCACGCCAAGCTGATCGAGAGGCTGAACAATGATTGCAGACGATCAGGTACATGTTGTCGCCAGTGACGCCAGCGCTATTGATGACTGCTGGAACCGCATCGGCATCCGCGGCGATAAAAGCTGCCCGTTGTTGATTGACCATATTCACTGCCGCAACTGCGATACCTATGCGCATGCCGCCACGCGCCTGCTGGATCGCTACGCGTTGGCTCAAGATGCACACGAGCAGGTGCAGGTAGAGCAAGCGCGGGCCGGCCGTTCGATGTTGCTGTTTCGCCTGGGTGAAGAGTGGCTGGCGCTGGCCACGCGCTGCCTGGTAGAAGTTGCACCGCTACAGCCGGTGCACTCATTGCCGCACCAGCGTTCGCAGGTGCTGCAGGGGGTTGCCAATGTTCGCGGAGCACTGGTGCCGTGCTTGTCGCTGCCTGACCTGCTGGGGATGGCGTCGAGCGCCACTGGCAGCACCTCGAATCGGGTGATGCCGCGCATGTTGATCCTTGGCGCCCCCGGTGGTTCGGTGGTGGTACGCGTCGATGAAGTTGACGGTATCCACGGCCTGGACCCTGAACGCCTGGTGCATGAGCAGGGCGAGACGGACTTTACCGCAGCCGTGCTGCAATGGCGTGGACGCAGTGTACGCGTACTGGATGAAGAACAGCTGCTGACGGCTGTGAACCGGAGCCTTTCATGACCCCAGAGCAAATGCGGGATGCGTCGTTGCTCGAGCTGTTCGGCCTGGAGGCTGAGGCACAGACCCAGGTGCTCAGCGCCGGTCTGCTGGCACTGGAGCGCAACCCGACCCAGGCCGATCAGCTGGAAGCCTGCATGCGTGCAGCCCACTCCCTGAAAGGGGCGGCGCGGATTGTCGGTGTCGATGCCGGGGTAAGTGTTGCCCATGTGATGGAAGACTGCCTGGTAAGCGCTCAGGAAGGCCGGATCCTGCTGCGCCCGGAGCATATCGACGCGCTGCTGCAAGGCACCGACCTGCTGATGCGTATCGCCACACCGGGAGATGCTTCGCTGGAACCGGCGGTGCAGGCGTTCCTCGTGCAAATGGCCGCGCTGCTTGACCCTGCCGCCACACCGGCGCCAAGCGTAGCCCAGGCGCCCGCGCCATTGCCGGTCAGCGAGCCGCTGCCGGTGATGGCAGAGCCGGTGCTTGAGCCCGCTGTGGCTGAGCTTGAGCCGGAGGTGCTCGCCCCGCGTAAAGGGGCGCGCAACAAAGAGGGTGGCGAGCGCGTCTTGCGGGTCACCGCCGAGCGCCTTAACAGCTTGCTTGACCTGTCGAGCAAGGCCTTGGTTGCGACTCAGCGCTTCAAGCCCTACCTGGCGACCATGCAGCGCCTCAAGCGTATGCACAATCAAAGCATTCAGGCGCTTGACGGGCTTAGAGGCCAGTTGCAACACAGCGACCAGAGTCCGGAAGTTCACGAGGCGCTGGCCCAGGTTCAACAGTTGTTGCAGCAGACCCAACAGGTTCTCCTGCAGCAAGTGACAGGCCTCGATGAGTTCGGCTGGCAAGCGAACCAGCGCTCGCAATTACTGTATGACACCGCGCTGGCCTGCCGGATGCGCCCGTTTGCCGATGTGCTGACCGGGCAAAGCCGTATGGTTCGCGACCTGGGACGCTCATTGGGCAAGCAAGTGCGCCTGCAAATCGAAGGCGAGAAAACCCAGGTTGATCGCGACATTCTGGAAAAACTCGAAGCGCCATTGACCCATCTGCTACGCAATGCGGTTGACCACGGCATCGAACTGCCGGAACGCCGCTTGCTGGCCGGCAAACCACTGGAAGGGCAGATCCGCTTGCGCGCCTCCCATCAGGCCGGCCTTTTGGTCCTGGAACTGAGCGACGATGGCGCCGGTATTGATCTGCAGCGGGTGCGTCAGAGCATTATCGAGCGTCAACTGTCGCCCGCCGAAACCGTGGCGCAGATGAGCGAAGCCGAGTTGCTGACGTTCCTGTTCCTGCCGGGCTTCAGTTTGCGCGACCAGGTTACCGAAGTGTCCGGGCGTGGCGTTGGCCTGGATGCTGTGCAGCATATGGTGCGTCAGCTACGCGGCTCTATCGTGCTGACCCAGACCCGCGGGCAGGGCAGTAGCTTCCAGCTGGAGGTACCGCTGACGCTGTCGGTGGTGCGCAGCCTGGTGGTTGAAGTGGCCGATGAGGCCTATGCTTTTCCGCTGGCGCACATTGAGCGCACCCTGGAGCTGTCGACTGACGCTATCGTGCAGATCGAGGGGCGGCAGCACTTCTGGCATGACGGGCGGCACATCGGCCTGGTCGCGGCGAGCCAGTTGCTCAATCGCCCCGCGCGTGAAGCCGAAGGCCAGACGATCAAAGTGGTGGTCATCCGTGAGCGTGACATGCTCTACGGTATCGCGGTCGAGCGCCTGATCGGCGAGCGTGTGCTGGTGGTGATGCCGCTCGATCCACGGTTGGGCAAGGTGCAGGACATCTCTTCCGGGGCCTTGCTCGATGACGGTAGCGTGGTGTTGATCATCGACGTTGAAGACTTGCTGCGCTCGGTCGATAAATTGCTCAGTACCGGGCGCCTGGAACGCATCGAGCGTGGCCAGCGCAATGTCCGTGAGGCGGCGCGAAAACGTATTCTGGTGGTTGATGATTCGCTCACCGTGCGCGAGCTGCAGCGCAAGTTGCTCAGTAATCGCGGGTATGAAGTCGCGGTTGCAGTCGATGGCATGGACGGTTGGAACGCCTTGCGCAGCGAGGATTTCGACCTGCTGATCACCGACATCGATATGCCGCGCATGGATGGTATCGAACTGGTCAGCTTGTTGCGGCGGGACAGTCGTTTGCAGACCTTGCCGGTGATGGTGGTTTCCTACAAGGATCGGGAAGAAGATCGTCGTCGTGGACTGGAGGCTGGAGCCGACTACTATTTGGCCAAGGCCAGTTTTCATGATGACGCCTTGCTGGATGCGGTGGTCGAGTTGATCGGGGGAGCGCAAGGATGAAAATCGCTATCGTCAACGACATGCCCATGGCCGTGGAGGCCCTGCGCCGGGCGTTGGCGTTTGAGCCCGCGCATCAGGTGATTTGGGTCGCCAGCAATGGCGCCGAGGCCGTGAAGCGCTGTGCGGAACAGACACCCGATCTGATCCTCATGGATCTGATCATGCCGGTGATGGACGGGGTCGAAGCCACGCGCAGGATCATGGCCGAGACGCCCTGCGCAATTGTGATCGTGACCGTCGACCGGCAACAGAACGTGCACCGCGTGTTCGAAGCCATGGGCTATGGCGCGCTGGACGTGGTCGATACCCCGAGCCTGGGCGCCGGTGACCCCAAGGAAGCGTCGGCGCCGCTGTTACGCAAGATCCTCAATATCGGTTGGTTGATCGGTCAGCAGCGCAGCAACGCACCGCGGCCGATCGCGGCACCGCTGCGTGAGGTGGCGCAGCGCCAGTGCCTGGTGGCGATTGGCTCATCGGCCGGAGGGCCGGCGGCATTGGAAGTCTTGCTCAAAGGCTTGCCGCGAGAGTTTCCTGCCGCCATTGTCCTGGTTCAGCACGTTGATCAAGTGTTTGCCGCCGGCATGGCCGAATGGCTCAGCAGTGCTTCAGGGCTGAGGGTGCGCCTGGCCTGCGAGGGCGAGCCACCGCAGGCCGGGCAGGTATTGCTGGCGGGCACCAACCATCACATTCGCCTGCTCAAGAGCGGCAACCTGGCGTACACCGCCGAGCCGGTCAACGAGATCTACCGGCCTTCGATCGACGTATTTTTTGAAAGCGTGGCCCGCTACTGGCGCGGCGACGCAGTGGGCGTACTGCTGACAGGCATGGGGCGAGATGGCGCTCAAGGCCTGAAACTGATGCGCCAACAGAGCTTCCTGACCATTGCTCAGGACCAACAAAGCAGCGCCGTGTACGGCATGCCCAAGGCTGCGGCGGCAATCGACGCGGCCATGGAAATTCGTCCTTTAGAACGGATTGCTGCACGATTGATGGAAATTTTTCCAAAATGACGATATGTATTGTGCCACGTCGGGTATCCGGCAGTGACCAGGTGACAGCGTATGAATGAATTACCGCTCGACGGATTCCCGGCCACGAATGAAAATTCGGCAATGGTCCTGTTGGTCGACGATCAAGCCATGATCGGTGAGGCGGTGCGACGCGGCCTGGCTCATGAAGACAACATCGACTTCCACTTTTGCGCCGACCCGCACCAGGCGGTGGCCCAGGCGATCCGCATCAAGCCGACCGTGATCCTGCAAGACCTGATCATGCCCGGGCTTGACGGCTTGACGTTGGTGCGTGAGTACCGCAACAACCCGGCAACCCAGGACATCCCGATCATTGTCCTGTCGACCAAGGAAGATCCGTTGGTTAAAAGCGCGGCCTTTGCGGCCGGAGCCAACGACTACCTGGTCAAGCTGCCCGACAACATCGAATTGGTAGCGCGCATTCGCTACCACTCGCGTTCCTACCTGACTCTGCTGCAACGCGACGAGGCCTACCGCGCCTTGCGTGTCAGCCAGCAGCAGTTGCTCGACACCAACCTGGTACTGCAGCGCCTGATGAATTCAGACGGCCTGACCGGTCTGTCGAACCGCCGGCATTTCGATGAGTACCTGGAGCTGGAATGGCGTCGGGCGATGCGTGAACAGACGCAACTGTCGTTGTTGATGATCGATGTCGATTACTTCAAGGCGTTCAACGATACCTTCGGTCACCTGGCGGGCGATGAAGCCTTGCGCAAAGTGGCCGAGGCGATCCGCAACTCCTGTTCACGCCCAAGCGACCTGCCGGCCCGTTACGGTGGCGAAGAGTTTGTGCTGATCTTGCCGAACACGTCGCCGGGTGGTGCGCGCCTGGTAGCGGAGAAGCTGCGTCAGAGCGTGGCGGCGATGAACATTGCCCACGATATGCCTGAGCCCAACTCGCACCTGACCGTCAGTATCGGCCTGGCCACCCAGACCCCGACCATTGGCAGCCATTGCCGACAACTGATCTCGGCGGCGGACAAGGGCTTGTATCTGGCCAAGAACAATGGGCGCAATCAGGTAGGGGTAGCCTAACCCCACACACCCGTAGGAGCGGGCTTGCCCCGCGATGTGATGTGACTGACACATCGCAATCGCGGGGCAAGCCCGCTCCTACAGGGCGCTTAGTCCCGAGAAATGGCATACCTTTCTCGAATGCCTCTCAGCTCTTCGATTCTGTCGCTAAATACCCACTTTATAAGACATTCGACAATGACTTCCTCGCCGCTGAGGCGGTTCTTATTGATGGTGTCGTCGGCGGTAAATGGCGCTTGTTCTTGCGCCCCGGGAAAGGCTTTTTTGTACCAGTCGTTGTTGTTGAAGATCAATGTGATTTCCAGCGCTTGCAGCCCCTCCAACCCGGAGTGGCCGGGATAGTCGAATATGACCGGCGTATTCAGTGGAAGCCGGTTCCAGTGAAGCGTTCCGTCTTCGGCGTCGGGGAAATAGGGCGGTTTGACTGGTTTTGGAAGTTCCAGCGTAATGACTTCCAGCATTTTCTTACGACTGAAGGGCGTTTGTGTACTCATGTCGATCCCACTCCTGGAGGCTTGAGCGATAGTGCGATTGCGCTCGCACAGCCTGCCCATTGCATCCTCGTTCGGCGGCAAGCGCTACTGACAGAAATATCAGGTGCCCCTACCGACAGCGCAGCAGGACAGGGTTTTACCGCTGGCAGCAGGTTGATCGAAGCCGCCCGACGGACTGCCGCCGAACCGCAGACTCGGTTATAATCCCCGGCTTTTCTACCGATTCCGCACGAGAGTTGCCCGCCCATGGAAATCCAACCGATCCTGAATACCATCAAGGACCTCACCGAGCGTTCCCAGTCTATTCGGGGGTATCTTTGACTACGATCAAAAAGCTGACCGCCTGATCGAAGTCAACCGCGAACTGGAAGACCCTGCCGTCTGGAACAAGCCCGAGTACGCTCAGAGCCTGGGCCGTGAGCGCGCCCTGTTGGTGCAGGTCGTGGAGACCCTGGACAAGATGTCCGGTGGCCTGGCCGACTGCAAAGACCTGCTCGACATGGCCGTCGAGGAGAATGACGAAGGCGCCGTAAGCGACGTCGTGACCGAGCTGCAGAGCCTTGAAGAACACCTGGCCCAGCTTGAGTTCCGTCGCATGTTCAGCGGCGAAATGGACATGAACAACGCCTACCTGGACATCCAGGCCGGTTCCGGCGGCACCGAAGCGCAGGACTGGGCCAACATCCTGCTGCGCATGTACCTGCGCTGGGCCGACAAGCGCGGTTTCGACGCGACCATCATTGAGCTTTCCGAAGGTGACGTCGCCGGCATCAAGGGTGCCACCGTGCACATCAAGGGCGAGTACGCGTTCGGCTGGCTGCGTACCGAAATTGGCGTTCACCGCCTGGTGCGCAAGAGCCCGTTCGACTCCGGCGCCCGTCGCCATACCTCGTTCTCGGCGGTGTTCGTCTCGCCCGAGATCGACGACAAGGTCGATATCGAAATCAACCCGTCTGACCTGCGTATCGACACCTACCGCTCCTCGGGTGCCGGTGGTCAGCACGTAAACACCACCGACTCGGCCGTGCGTATCACTCACGTGCCGACCAACACCGTGGTGGCTTGCCAGAACGAACGTTCCCAGCACGCCAACAAAGACACCGCGATGAAAATGTTGCGGGCCAAGTTGTACGAGCTGGAAATGCAGAAGCGCAACGCTGCATCGCAGGCCCTGGAAGACAGCAAGTCGGACATTGGCTGGGGCCACCAGATCCGCTCCTACGTGCTTGATGACTCGCGCATCAAGGATCTGCGTACCGGCGTCGAGCGCAGCGACTGCCAGAAGGTGCTGGACGGTGACCTCGACCAATACCTGGAAGCAAGCCTCAAGCAGGGGCTGTAAGCATTTACGCCGTGGTGGGCCCGTGGGAGCGGGCTTGCCCCGCGATCCCTCATCCGCGAGGGGCAACGAACACCTGATGGAAAGAATGACGACATGAGCGACCTCAAGACCGACCCGCAAGACCTGCAACAGGAAGAAAACACCCTGATCGCGCTGCGCAAGGAAAAGCTTGCTGCCGAGCGCGCCAAGGGCAATGCCTTCCCCAACGACTTCCGCCGTGACAGCTACTGCAACGACCTGCAGAAACAGTATGTCGACAAGACCAAGGAAGAGCTGGAAGCTGCAGCGATTCCGGTCAAAGTTGCCGGCCGTATCATGCTCAACCGTGGCTCGTTCATGGTGATCCAGGACATGACCGGTCGCATCCAGGTCTACGTCAACCGCAAAACCCTGCCGGAAGAAACCCTGGCTGCGGTGAAAACCTGGGACCTGGGCGACATCATCGCCGCCGAAGGTACCCTGGCGCGCTCCGGCAAGGGCGACCTGTACGTCGAAATGACCAACGTGCGCCTGCTGACCAAGTCGCTGCGCCCGCTGCCCGACAAGCACCACGGCCTGACCGACACCGAGCAGCGCTACCGCCAGCGTTACGTCGACCTGATGGTCAACGAAGAAGTGCGCGACACCTTCCGCGTGCGCTCGCAGGTCATCAACCACATTCGCAATTTCCTGATCAAGCGTGACTTCCTCGAAGTCGAAACGCCGATGCTGCAGACCATCCCGGGTGGTGCCGCGGCCAAGCCGTTCGAAACCCACCACAACGCCCTGGACATGGCCATGTTCCTGCGTATCGCGCCGGAGCTGTACCTCAAGCGTCTGGTGGTCGGTGGTTTCGAGAAAGTCTTCGAAATCAACCGCAACTTCCGTAACGAAGGCGTTTCGACCCGGCACAACCCCGAGTTCACCATGCTCGAGTTCTACCAGGCCTACGCTGACTACGAAGACAACATGGACCTGACCGAAGAGCTGTTCCGTGAACTGGCTCAGCTGGTACTGGGCAGCACTGACGTGCCGTACGGTGACAAGGTGTTCCACTTTGGCGAGCCATTCGTGCGCCTGTCGGTGTTCGACTCGATCCTCAAGTACAACCCTGAGATCACCGCTGCCGACCTGCAAGACATCGACAAGGCGCGTGAAATCGCCAAGAAAGCCGGTGCCAAGGTGCTGGGCTTCGAAGGCCTGGGCAAGCTGCAGGTGATGATTTTCGAAGAGCTGGTCGAGCACAAGCTGGAGCAGCCGCACTTCATTACCCAATACCCGTTCGAAGTGTCGCCGCTGGCTCGTCGTAACGACGAAAACCCGAACGTCACCGACCGTTTCGAGCTGTTCATCGGTGGCCGTGAGATCGCCAACGCCTACTCCGAGCTCAACGATGCCGAAGACCAGGCCGAGCGTTTCATGGCCCAGGTGGCCGACAAGGACGCTGGCGACGACGAAGCCATGCACTACGACGCCGACTTCGTACGTGCCCTGGAATACGGCATGCCGCCAACCGCTGGTGAAGGTATCGGTATCGACCGTTTGGTGATGCTGCTGACCAACTCGCCATCGATTCGCGATGTGATCCTGTTCCCGCACATGCGCCCACAGGCCTGAGCCTATTGAACAAGCCGCCTTTCGGGGCGGCTTTTTGTTGCCGGTAGGAGCGGGCTTGCCCCGCGATCCGATGTGCCGACACACGGCGATCGCGGGGCAAGCCCGCTCCTACAGCACCTTCCACACCTTAGGGGTGAATCAGCTGTGACTCCTGCAATGGCCCAACAAGGCGCCGCTGGCGTTGCCACGTCGGTTGCCGAAAGTGTTCAGTATCAGGGCCGCAAGGCCAGTCGCCAGGGCAGTGAACAGCGCCGTCAGGACATTCTCGATGCCGCCATGCGCATTGTCGTGCGCGAAGGTGTTCGCGGTGTGCGGCACCGCGCGGTAGCCGCTGAAGCCGGTGTGCCACTGTCGGCAACGACGTACTACTTCAAAGACATTGAAGACCTGCTCACCGATACCTTCGCCCAGTACGTGGAACGCAGTGCGGCCTACATGGCCAAGCTGTGGGAACACACCGAAATCGTCCTGCGCCAGTTGCTCGCCCAAGGCGATCAAAGCCCGCAGTGCCGCGCGCGCCTGGCCGATGAAATCGCAAAGATGACCGCCGACTACGTGCAGCGGCAGTTGCACAATCGTCGTGACTTCCTGATGGCTGAGCAGGCCTTTCGCCAGGAGGCACTGTTGTGCCCGCGCCTGGCCGAGCTGGTCAAGCTGCACGAGCAGATTCTGCTGCGTGGCGCCGGGCAGATGTTGCAGGTGCTGGGCTCGCGCCAACCCCAGCAAGATGCGCTGGTGTTGACGGCGATTATCGAGCAGATGGAATATCAGGGCCTGCTCGACGCCTCACGCGCCGATGCGCAAGCGCAGATGCTCGCTATCCTTACCCGGTATCTGCATCTGGTGCTGGCTGCTGTGTGAGACGCGACTCTTTTTCAAGGAGAACCCGATGAAAGCCAGAAGTCTGCTGTTGGCGTTGTCGTTTTTGCTGCTGGGTGGTTGTCTGGTGACCTTCAATGAGCCAATGCCGGCCAACGAAGCGGCGCCCAAGGCCCTGCTGGGCAAATGGTCGAGCAAGGACGCCTGGGGCGAACCCCTGAGCCTGACCATCAGCCGCAGCGGTGGTAATGCTTACAAGGCAGTGGCTGTCGGCAAGGACAAGAAGCGCGATGAGTACGCCTTTACCGTGTCCAAACACGGTAATCGCTGGTACCTCTCGGCCGGTGTGCCCAAGCGCCTGGGCGGTAACTTCCTGATCGGCGGGTTCGATGTTGTCGATGGCAAAGAGTTGGTGATCTACAACCTCGATGTCGAGCAGGTCAATCAGGCGGTGGCGAAGAAAGAGCTCAGCGGGCGTACCTATGAGGTACCTGAAGACAACGGCGAAGGCGTGTTGATCGACAGCCCGGCCGAGCGGGTTCTGGCCTACCTGGATGACCCGGCCAACTCCGACCTGTTCATCGAAGTGGCGCGTTTCCAGCGCGCTGGCAAGTAGTCAAGGCAAGTCATACAGACCATTCAAGGAGTTTAGGGTGGACGAGTACCAGCAGACAATTCGTGCCCTGTCTGATCGCATTGTCCTGGCGCAAACGCCCATTCGCGTGCTCGATGCAGTGAAGTGGGACGACAGCATCCGCCAGGCTTTTCTCAAGACCAAAGGCAAGGAGCCGCCGCAGGTGGACCGCGCCTATTACCTGGGGCGGCCGCTGTCGTTCGATTCCAGCGCAGTCAAGCTTGAGTTCCAGAACATCGAGCGCGATATCACCCGGCAACTGGGTCAGTTCAACCCGGTTGGGCAAATCATGCGGCGCATGTGCAAGGAATACCGCATGGTAGTGCGCATGCTGGAGGCGCGTGGCACCGAGGATTTCGGCCTGATCTCCCAGGAGCTGTATGGGGCGGCGTCCGATGCATTTCATGCTGGCGATCCGACCCTGGCTGACCTGGGGCTGATGCTTTCGGACTACCTGAACAACATCGACGGCCGTGGCGACCTGAAGGACGAACCGAAGAACCTTACCGCCAAACAGGCAGTGGAGATGCTGCAAGGCCGCCTGAACAAGGTGTTCAACGAAGCCGAAGACACCATCCGCGTGTTCGAGTCTGATGGCATTGTCGCCGACGCGGCGGCAGGGGCGGACTACATCAAGATTCGCGCCGACGCCATGTTCAACAGCCGTGATGTTCGTGCCCTGGAAGTGCACGAAGGCCTGGTGCATGTCGGTACCACCCTCAATGGCCTGAACCAGCCGATCTGTACCTTCCTGGCCAAGGGCCCGCCCTCGTCGACCGTGACCCAGGAAGGCCTGGCGATTCTTATGGAGGTGATTGCCTTTGCCTCCTATCCGAGCCGCCTGCGCAAGCTGACCAACCGTACCCGCGCCATTCACATGGTCGAGGAGGGCGCCGACTTCATGCAGGTCTACGAGTTCTTCCGCGCCCAGGGGTTCGGCATGCCGGAGAGTTACGGCAATGCCAGCCGGGTATTCCGGGGTTCGGTGCCCAATGGCTTGCCATTTACCAAGGACTTGTCCTACCTCAAGGGCTTTATCATGGTTTACAACTATATTCAGTTGGCCGTGCGTAAAGGCAAGCTTGAGCAGATCCCGCTGTTGTTCTGCGGCAAGACCACCCTTGAAGACATGCGTACCTTGCGCCAATTGGTCGATGAGGGCCTGGTTGAACCGCCCAAGTACCTGCCGGAGCAGTTTCGCGACCTCAATGCGCTGTCGGCGTGGATGTGTTTCTCCAACTTCCTCAACCACCTGAGCCTGGACCGGATTGAAGCCGATTACTCGAATATTCTCTGATACCCGCTGCAGGCTCATCGGCCTGCTGCTGGTGTTACTGAGTCTGGGTGGTTGCAGTTCACTGTTGTTCTACCCTGAGCCTGGCCAACCCTTTACCCCGCAAAAGGCCAAGCTGGAGTACCGTGACATCACCCTCACCGCCGCCGACGGCACGCGCCTGCATGGCTGGTGGCTGCCGGCCAAGGCGGGTGTGGAGGTCAAAGGCACGGTGCTGCACTTGCATGGCAACGGTGGCAACCTGGCCTGGCACCTGGGTGGCAGCTGGTGGCTGCCCAAGCAGGGCTATCAGGTACTGCTGCTGGACTATCGCGGCTATGGCCTGTCCCAGGGCGAACCAACGTTGCCTGAGGTTTACCAGGACATCGAGGCAGCGCTCAACTGGCTGGACCAGGCACCCGAAGTGCAAGGTAAGCCGCAGGTACTGCTGGGGCAGAGCCTCGGTGGCGCCATGGCCATTCATTACCTGGCCCAGCACCCACAGCAGGCCAAGCGCTTCAAGGCCCTGGTGTTTGACGGCGTACCGGCCAGTTACCGTCAGGTCGGACAATTCGCCCTGAGCAACTCATGGATGACCTGGCCCTTTCAGGTGCCGCTGTCGTGGCTGGTCCCCGACGGTGACAGTGCGATCCATTCGATCAGTCAGTTGAAAACGCCACCGAAACTGTTTTTCCACAGCATCGATGATGCCATCGTGCCGCTTACCAACGGCATCCAGCTGTACCAGGCCGCGCCACCACCCCGGGTGCTACAACTGACCCGCGGTGGCCATGTGCAGACCTTTGCCGACCGCACCTGGCGTCAGGTCATGCTGCGCTTTCTGGACGACCCGGCACATTTCAATGGATTACGCCGTTTGGCCGAAGTCCCCAATTACCCTGACGAGACGTCACAATGAGTGAAGAACGTAACGCTATTCCCCTGATTATCACCGGTGTGTGCAGCATCATCGGTACGGTTGGCGCGCTGTGGTACTACGGCTACCTGCATTTCGCCAAGCCTGAAGACGCGCTGCTGCTGTCGGATTTCACCATGCTCAAGACAGTGCCGGGGGAGGACTACAAGATCTCGTTGAAGCCGGCCAACCAGGTGGCCCAGTGTGTGGATGGCGTACTGGTGTTGTTCGACACCTCGCAAAAAGGCCTGACCGGCGTGCTGGTGGACAGCAAGAAGCAGGCGGTTCGTTGCCTGGGGCAGGAAACGCCGCAGCAGGTTGAGGAATAAACGCATCCCGGGGGAGGTGGGAGCAACTGTCTTGCACCACCTGTAGGAGCGGGCTTGCCCCGCGATTGCGGCTCGTCTGCCACACCGAATCGCGGGGCAAGCCCGCTCCCACAGGTAGTTGCCACCAGTGATCAATCAATGCGCCTGGCTGACCGTGCGCGGTGCCACTGGCTGGTTGTCATTGGAGATGGTCACCTCGACCCGGCGATTCTGCGCCCTGCCTGAGTTGCTGGCGTTGTCCGCCACCGGAAACTCCTTGCCATATCCCTGCGCAACGATGCGTGCCGGTTCTACCCCTGCACGCACCAACGCCATACGCACAGCGCCAGCGCGGCGCTCGGACAGTGACTGGTTGTAATTGGCGCTGCCTTTGCTGTCGGTGTAGCCCTCAACAATCACCTGACGATCCGGATTTTCCTGCAAGTAGCGCGCAAGGGTGGTGATGTTAGGCAAGGCGCTGCTCTTGAGCGTGGCCTTGTCGAAGTCGAACAGTACATCGCCAAAGGTCACCAGGGTGCCGCGATCGGTCTGCTTGGCATTGAGGCTGTCCTGCAGTTTCTGGATCTGCGCGTCGCGCGCATCCAGGCGGGCTTTGGCGCGCTGGGCCGAGGCGTCTTGCAGTTTGTTTTCTGCCGTGCGCAGGGCAATGGTCTGCTTCGCCACTTCGACGCGTTGGTTGGTCAGGTAAGCCAACTGATCGACGTGCTGCACGTCTTCTTTGTTCTGGTACGCCGCATCGGCTTTGTTCAGCCAGTCTTGGGCGTCCTTGGTTTCAAGGGCGGCGACTTTGCTCGCCTGCGGGTTGCTCTGCAGGGTCGAGAAGTTGCTGCGGGCCGACTCCAGGTTGGCGTTCGGTTGTGTCGAGCAGGCCGCCAGAGCAACGCTCAGGGCCAGCAGGGCGGGAATCATCATCTGGGTGCGCATAAGGTCATCCTTTGATCAATTACGAGAACAGGGGGCGGCAACGCAGCATCACTGCGTGCTGCGCATGCCTTCCTCACGCAGGTCCTGAACGCCCTCGTGGGCATCCTGCACGGCCTTTTCGGCCTTGGCCGCCTGCGCCTTGCGTTCGGCAACCCGCGCATCCCACTCGGCCTGCTCGGCCAGGCGTTTGGCGTCGGCGTACTGCTTGTCGTGCATGGCGATTTCCGCCTGCTTGAGTTTGTCCTGCGCCGCTTTCATTTCCACGGCGGCAAACTCGGTGCCGCCGGCGCTGACAGCCGAGTTCACCGCCGATTGAGTCACCGCGTACTGCTCGCTGGGTGGCTTGCCGGCGCATCCGGCCAGCACCAGGCTGCTGCCCAGTGCCAGTAGGCTCAGCTTGAGCCCGCGCAGGTGAGTGGGAGAGGGATTAGTAGTACGGGTCTTCATAGTGGTCAGCTCCATTGGATCACTCCTGATGAACAGTGAATTCCGTAACAGTCCATAGGCGCCTCGTCGCCGTCGGCGCGAGGGAATTGCCGTGATGGCTACTGGCTGTGACCGAGGTGTTTTTTCGATAGTTCAGAAAAAATTGCCGCAAAATTACGGCTTTTACTGACTGATCGGTCAGTCGTTTTTTTCGGAACTTCCGAGGTGCGCCGTGGTACGCGGGCGCCTGCGCAGGCGCCCGTTATCGGCTCAAGAGGCGGGGGGTCAGTGGCTTGATTCGTCGTTGTGGCTGTTTATGTCCTGCAGGTAGCGACGCGACAATTTCAGAAAGCGCGGTGTTGGGCCGATGTCTTCGTACAGCGGGTCGCCCTCTTCATCGGTGGCAATCACCTGCTGGCCCTGGATGTACGGGAAGCTCGCTTCCAGCTCTTCAAGGGCTGCGCCAAGCAGTTCGCCCAGCAGCTCTTCGGGGCGACGCTTGGGGTACATTTCGGCCAGGGCCGCCAAACGTGCCGTCGACTCCACATCCAGATGCAGAACGTGGCCAGTGGGGCTGAGGCGGCCTTTGGCGTTCTGTTCCCAGTACTTGGCAAGCTCGCGAATTTTCATGATGACCTCTTCAATCCTCAGGGATCTGATTTCAGCGTAGCTACTGCGCAGCCTTTGGTCTGCCTTGAAAGCATGACCGGTACTGGGGCACTCTGGGGCCAGAGCGGTTTTCCAGGAATGCCGGAGACTAAGGCTGATGACTGATATCGATGTGCGCTTGCGTGAAGATGTTCATTTGTTGGGCGAGTTGTTGGGAGACACCATTCGTGAACAACACGGTGAGGTGTTCCTGCAAAAAATCGAAGACATTCGGCGCAGCGCCAAGGCCGATCGCAGTGGGGCTGGTGAGCAGTTGAGTTCAACCCTCAACGACCTGGCCGAAGACGAACTGCTGCCGGTGGCACGCGCCTTCAACCAGTTTCTCAACCTGGCCAACATCGCCGAGCAGTACCAATTGATTCGTCGTCGTGACGCCGATCAGCCAGCACCCTTCGAAGCCCGGGTGTTGCCCGAACTGCTGGCGCGGCTCAAAGCCGCCGGGCACAGTGACGACGCGCTGGCGCGCCAACTTGGCAAGTTGAACATCGAACTGGTGTTGACCGCCCACCCCACTGAAGTGGCGCGCCGCACCCTGATCCAGAAGTACGATGCGATTGCCGCGCAACTGGCGGCGCAAGATCATCGCGACTTGATCCCCGCCGAGCGCGAGCACGTTCGTGAGCGCCTGCAGCGGCTGATTGCCGAAGCCTGGCACACCGAGGAAATCAGGCGCACCCGGCCAACGCCAGTGGATGAAGCCAAGTGGGGCTTTGCGGTGATCGAGCACTCACTGTGGCACGCTATTCCGCATCATCTGCGCAAAGTCGACAAGGCGTTGCACCAGGCCACAGGCCTGCACCTGCCGCTCGAAGCTGCGCCGATCCGCTTTGCCTCATGGATGGGCGGTGATCGTGACGGCAACCCCAATGTCACCGCTTCAGTAACCCGAGAGGTGCTGTTGCTGGCGCGCTGGATGGCCGCAGACCTGTTCCTGCGCGATATCGAATCGCTGGCCGCCGAATTGTCCATGCAGCAGGCCAGTGACGCGCTGCGGGCCAAGGTGGGCGATGCCGCCGAGCCGTACCGCGTGCTACTCAAGCAATTGCGCGACCGCCTGCGCGAAACCCGCAGTTGGGCGCACAGCGCCTTGACCTCGGCGCAGACGCCTTCGCCCCAGGTATTGCACGACAACCGCGACCTGTTCGAACCCTTGCACCTGTGTTTCGAGTCGTTGCACGCCTGTGGCATGGGCGTGATTGCCAACGGCCCGTTGCTTGACTGCCTGCGCCGGGCGGTGACTTTTGGCCTGTTCCTGGTACGTCTGGATGTGCGTCAGGATGCGGCTCGGCACACCGCCGCGCTCAGTGAGATCACCGAGTATCTCGGTCTTGGCCGTTACGCCGACTGGGATGAAGAGGCGCGCATCACCTTTCTGGCGCAGGAACTCAACAACCGTCGCCCACTGCTGCCGGCTTACTTCAAACCCCAGGCCGATACCGCAGAGGTGCTGGCCACCTGCCGTGAGATCGCTGCTGCGCCTGCGGCTTCCCTGGGCTCTTACGTGATCTCCATGGCCGGTGCGGCTTCTGATGTGTTGGCGGTGCAGTTGCTGCTCAAAGAGGCCGGGGTACAGCGGCCCATGCGGGTGGTGCCGCTGTTCGAAACCCTCGCCGACCTCGATAACGCTGGCCCGGTGATGGAGCGCCTGCTCGGTTTGCCGGGCTACCGCAGTGCGCTGCACGGCCCTCAGGAAGTGATGATCGGTTACTCCGACTCGGCCAAGGACGCGGGCACCACGGCAGCCGCCTGGGCGCAGTATCGGGCCCAGGAAACGCTGGTACGCATCTGCCGCGAGCAGCAGGTCGAGCTGCTGTTGTTCCATGGTCGCGGTGGCACGGTGGGGCGCGGCGGTGGCCCGGCTCACGCGGCCATTCTGTCGCAACCGCCAGGTTCGGTAGCAGGGCGCTTCCGCACCACCGAACAAGGCGAGATGATCCGCTTCAAGTTCGGCTTGCCAGACATCGCCGAACAAAACCTCAACCTGTACCTGGCCGCCGTTCTGGAAGCGACCTTATTGCCGCCACCACCACCGCAGCCGGCCTGGCGTACGCTGATGGACGAGCTGGCCGCTGATGGGGTCAAGGCCTACCGTGGCGTAGTGCGCGACAACCCCGAATTCGTCGAGTACTTCCGCCAATCGACACCAGAGCAGGAACTGGGGCGCTTGCCGTTGGGCAGCCGTCCGGCCAAGCGCCGCGCCGGGGGAATCGAAAGCCTGCGGGCGATTCCATGGATCTTCGGTTGGACGCAGACGCGTCTGATGCTGCCCGCCTGGCTGGGTTGGGAGGCAGCGTTGAACAACGCGCTGAAGCGCGGGCAGGGCGAGCTGTTGGCCGAAATGCGCGAGCAGTGGCCGTTCTTCCGCACCCGTATCGATATGCTGGAAATGGTTCTGGCCAAGGCCGATGCCGATATCGCCCGCTCCTACGACGAACGTCTAGTGCAACCAGAACTGCGACCTTTGGGTGCGCATCTGCGCGACCTATTGTCGCAGGCGTGCCAGGTGGTGCTGGGTCTGACCGGGCAGCCGGTGCTACTGGCACACAGCCCGGAAACCCTGGAATTCATCCGCTTGCGCAACACCTACCTGGACCCGCTACATCTATTGCAGGCCGAGTTGCTGGCACGTTCGCGCAAGCAGGAAGCCGCTCTGGACAGCCCGCTGGAGCAGGCCCTGCTGGTCACTGTGGCGGGTATCGCGGCCGGCTTGCGCAATACCGGTTGAGCCAGCGCGCAGTGTCATCAATTGCCTCGACAGAGAGGGGAGAATGCTTGCAAAGCAATGGGTTGCGCTCGGCGCAACCTGTGCTTTGTGCGGTGAGTGTGTGTGGTTTTTTCCAACTTTCGGGCGCTTGTGTGGCTCGAAGGCGCTGTGTATCTTGAGCAGCCTTTTGACTGATTTGTAGTCATCACCCAAATTCCGGACTTGGCCCTCTGCGCCGACTCCATTGATTTGCTTACAAAAATGAGGAGCACAATATGCGCGTGATTCTGCTGGGAGCTCCCGGGGCCGGTAAAGGTACTCAGGCAAAGTTCATCACCGAAAAGTTCGGTATTCCACAGATCTCCACCGGCGACATGCTGCGTGCCGCGGTCAAAGCTGGCACCCCGCTGGGTCTGGAACTGAAAAAAGTCATGGACGCCGGTCAGCTGGTTTCCGATGAGCTGATCATCAGCCTGGTCAAGGAGCGTATCGCTCAGCCAGATTGCGCCAACGGCTGCCTGTTCGATGGTTTCCCCCGCACCATTCCGCAAGCTGAAGCGATGGTTGCTGCAGGCGTCGATATCGATGCCGTGGTCGAGATCGCCGTGGACGACGAAGAAATCGTCGGCCGCATGGCGGGTCGTCGCGTGCACCTGGCCTCGGGCCGCACCTACCACATCCAGTACAACCCGCCGAAAGTCGAAGGCAAGGACGACGCCACTGGCGAAGACCTGATCCAGCGCGACGACGACAAGGAAGAAACCGTGCGTCATCGTCTGTCGGTCTACCACAGCCAGACCAAGCCCCTGGTGGACTTCTACCAGAAGCTGTCGGCTGCTAATGCGGGCAAACCGAAGTACAGCCACATTGAAGGCGTCGGTTCGGTTGAAGCCATCACCGCCAAGGTTCTGGCTGCACTGAGCTGATTGACGCTTGGTACGCAGACAACGGCCCGCTTGCGGGCCGTTGTTGTTTATAATGCCGCTCTTTTTTCATTCGCCTGGATACCCCGATGACCACCTTGCTGGCCCTGGATACCGCCACTGAAGCCTGCTCCGTTGCCTTGCTGCACGACGGTAAGGTTTCCAGCCATTACGAGGTGATTCCACGCCTGCACGCCCAGAAACTGCTGCCGATGATCCAGCAACTGCTGGCCGATGCTGGCACCACCTTGTCTGCCGTGGATGCCATTGCCTTCGGTCGTGGCCCGGGCGCTTTCACTGGCGTACGTATTGCCATCGGTGTGGTGCAAGGCCTGGCTTTCGCCCTGGAGCGTCCGGTGTTGCCGGTGTCGAACCTGGCGGTGCTGGCCCAGCGTGCCTTGCGTGAGCAGGGTGTAACGCAGGTGGCGGCCGCCATCGATGCGCGCATGGATGAGGTGTACTGGGGCTGCTATCAGGCGGTCGACGGTGAAATGCGCCTGCTGGGTAACGAAGCGGTACTGGCCCCCGAGCGCGCTGTTCTGCCGGAAGGCGTCAGTGGCGAGTGGTTTGGCGCCGGTACCGGTTGGGGTTATGCCGAGCGCATTCCAGTGGCCCTGAGCGGCCAGGATGCCAGCCTGCTGCCGCATGCCGAAGACTTGCTGACCCTGGCGACCTTTGCCTGGCAGCGGGGCGAGGCGATTGCGGCTGACCAGGCTCAGCCTGTCTACCTGCGCGATAACGTGGCAACCCCGAAAGCGCGGTAACACCCGGTGGGAGCAACTGACTTGCACCACCTGTGGGAGCGGGCTTGCCCCGCGATTGTGGTCTGTCAGTTACATCGCATCGCGGGGCAAGCCCGCTCCTACTCGTCTATTATTCCAAGTGCAAATAAAACCTTTGGCCCAAACTGTGGTCTAGTTATCGTTCGGGCATTAGCGAAGGAATTCTGATGCTGCTAAATTGCCATCATTGTTCTTGAGAAGATCGCCATGCGCATAGACGGTTTTTCCTCACAGTCCTACCCCATCAAGCGGGCTCCGCGCAAAGCACCGGTTCGTAACGATGACGTGGACGAGGATCTGCCGGGCGAGTTCGAAGTACAGCCTCAGGCCAGCAGCGGCCAGGCGCGCACGGCGGGTTTGCCAGCACGCCAGCAGGACATGATTTTCCCTCGCGCGCGCAACAAACGCACCGCTCAGGCCCTGGCTAGCTACCTGACCACTGCAGGTTTCGTTGACTGGGAGATGGAAGTGCTGGGGCTGGACCTGTACATTTGATGGATGAGTCTGTCCACGCTTCCCTATTTTCTTGGTTGTCCCTCCTGGAGTGAAAACGCCTGGCGTGACTACCTCTATCCGGCTGACGCCAAGACCAGCGAGTTTCTTGGCCTGTACAGCCAGGTATTCAATGCCGTAGAAGGCAACACCACCTTTTATGCCCGCCCGGCACCGGCCACGGTTGAACGCTGGGCGCAAACCATGCCCGCGCATTTTCGCTTCACAGCCAAGTTTCCTGGCGACATCAGCCATGCCGGTGACTTGCGCGAGCAGCTGCCTGTGGCGCACTCCTTCATTGAGTTGCTCAAGCCCTTGGGCGCGCGCGTGGCACCGTTCTGGTTACAACTGCCCTCAACCTTTGGCCCGGCGCGGATCGCTGAGCTGATTGCCTTTCTGAATGAAGTCGACGTGCCAATTGCTGTGGAAGTGCGCAACCGTGCGTTCTTCGCCAGAGGCGATGAGGAACGCCAGCTCAACCGTTTGCTGCAAGGGCGCGGCGTCGAACGCATCTGCCTGGATCCGCGCGCGTTGTTCAGCTGCACCTCGGATGACCCGGGTGTTGTGCATGCCCAGTCGAAAAAGCCACGGGTACCGCCGCGACCGACTGCTTTCAGCCAGCATCCGCAAGTGCGTTTCATTGGCCATCCGCAGTTGGAGGCAAACGAGCCGTTTCTGTTGCCGTGGCTGGACAAAGTAGCGGCCTGGATCGAAGAAGGTCGCAGCCCCTATGTTTTCCTGCATACTGCCGATAACCGCTTGGCCGCAGCATTGGCGCAGCGTTTTCATCGAGGCTTGATGGAGCGTTTGCCTGGGCTGGCGGCTTTGCCTGAACTGGACAGAGCCCCCGAGGCTGAACAACTCGGCCTGCTCTGAACGCGACCTGCCGCCTGCCCGGGAGCCGTGATCATGGATGTACAGACCTTACGTGCCGAAGCCTTCAAAGCCCTGCATGAACGCGAGGGCGCTTTTGTCATTCCCAACCCCTGGGATGCCGGCTCGGCCAAACTGTTGGCAAGCCTGGGCTTTGAGGCACTGGCCACCACCAGTGCCGGGCTTGCCTTTTCGCTTGGCCGGCCGGATGCCGAAGGCGCGCTGACGCTCGACGAAACCCTGGCGAACGCCCGCAGCATTGTCGATGCGACCGCGTTGCCGGTGGCGGCAGACCTTGAGAACGGCTTCAGCGATGACCCCCAAGGCTGTGCCGCTGCCATTGTGCAGGCTGCGCAAGCCGGGCTGGTGGGGGGCTCCATCGAAGACGCCAGCGGTAACAGCGAGGCGCCGATCTACGGTTTTCACCTGGCAGTCGAGCGAGTCGAAGCGGCAGTGGCCGCTGCCCGCAGCCTGGATTTCCCCTTCATGCTTTGCGCCCGTGCCGACAATCTGCTGCACGGCCAGCAAGACCTGGACGACACCATCGCCCGCCTGCAAGCCTTCGCCGAAGCAGGCGCTGACGTGCTCTACGCACCGGGGCTACGCACGGCTGAAGAGATCCGCCGTGTGGTGCAGGCGGTAGCGCCCAAGCCTGTGAACCTGCTGATGGGTGTCAGTGGCATGGCGCTTAGTTTCGCCGATGTGCAGGCGCTGGGCGTCAAGCGCATCAGTGTCGGTTCGTCATTGGCCAGGGCGGCCTATGGCGCGTTTCTGCGCGCCGCTGAAGGCATTCGCGCAGACGGTCGTTTCGACTATGCCGATCAGGCGCTGCCTTTTGCCCAGCTCAATCAGTTGTTCAGGCGTTGACTGCGTTGCGCAAGACGCTCGTCGCGCTGTTATGTCTGCTGTTGGTGGCGTTTGTGGTGACGGCCTGGCAATTGGGCTGGCGCCTGCCGGCGGCGTGGAACCCTTGGGCGACCCTGGATGTACGTGATCCCGCGAACCTGCTGACGCCCTACAAACTGGGGCGCTTGCGCGACGATCCGCAGCTGTGTGCGCAAGCCCTGGCAACCTCGGAGCTGCGCTATCGCAAACAGGCCGACAGCCCGGCGGGGGCGCCGTGCCCGCTGGAAAACGTGGTGCGCGTCGAGGGCTCATCGGTGCGCCTGAGCAGCAGCTTCGTCGCCAGTTGCCCCTTGGCGGTGGCTTACGCCCTGTTTGAGCGCCATGCGCTGCAACCGGCGGCGCAACGCGCGTTCGCGCAACCGGTGGTGCAGGTCGATCATCTGGGTAGCTATGCCTGTCGCAATATGTACAACCGCAAGGTCGGGCGGCTGAGCCAGCATGCCTCGGCCAACGCCCTGGACATCGCCGGGTTTCGTCTGGCCGATGGTCAGCGCATTCAGTTGCTCAAGGACTGGCCGGGGGAGGGGCGCAAGGCGCGCTTTCTAAGGGATGTGCACGCCAGTGCCTGCGATAGCTTCAATACCGTGTTGGGGCCGGACTACAACGCCGCCCACCGGAATCACTTTCATCTGGACATGGGGTTCTGGCAGATCTGCCGATGAGGCTCAGGCTGCGATGCGCACGTTGTTCAACACCACCGGGCGTGCCCAGCGGGTGTCGAAGTCCAGCGCCGATTGTTGGGCCACCAGGGTAGGTTCGTCGAACGGCTCCGGGGCGTTGTCGAGCAGGTCCATCTCGAATTCGGCGATTGGTAGGAACAGCGCTTTGGGGGCCGGCCCAGGGCCGGGTTCAGGCAGCGGATGGCCCTGGCTCATCACCACCGGGCGAACCCAGCTGTTGCTGATGTCCAGCTGACGCTGCTGCTCGATCAATTCGACATCGCTGTAGGGCGGCGCAAGCTTTTCCAGCAGTTCCGGTTCGAACTCGGCAATCGGCAGGAACAACGGCTCAGGTGGGGCGATCTCGGTGTCTTGCACATCGCACAAACGCTGACGATTGATATGCGCCAGTACTTGGCTGCCACCCACAGGTTCGCCAGTCACTTCGTCGACGGTCTCGATGGCCGTGAATTGACCGTCGCTATCTTCAGCTTGCTGCTCAGCCAGGGCACGGGCAAAGAAGTCCTGCCACAGGTGGCTGACGCCGCCCAGTGCCTGGGTGTTGTGCCGACCGTAGTTGCCTACCGTCGAGATGTAACCTGAGCTGAGCTGAAGAATGTCGGTCATGGCAGTCGCGGGCCGTGAAGGTCTGGCAAAATAGCGAATACTTCGTTATCGGCCGTGGCCGACGATCATTTAATTTTTTTGAGTACAGGATTTGATGGTGGAGCAACTGGCGGACGGCGGTATCCGGGTCGAGGCGTTGGCAGCCGATTATCAGGCTTCGGCCCAGGCATGGGCGCAGCGCCTGAGCCTGCCGCTTGCGGACGACAACGCAGCGTTTGCCGTGCAGGTGGGTGCCAGCGGGCTGCAGATCCAGCAACTGGGCCCGCAAGCGCCAGGGCCGGTACGTGTGGACTTTGTCGAAGGCGCGGCAGCGCACCGGCGGGTGTTCGGCGGCGGTAGCGGGCAGATGATCGCCAAGGCGGTGGGCATCGCTCAAGGCGTGCGCCCGCAGGTGCTCGATGCCACGGCAGGGCTGGGCAAAGATGCCTTCGTGCTGGCCAGCCTGGGCTGCCAGATGACCTTGATCGAGCGCCAGCCGCTGGTTGCCGCGCTGCTGGAAGACGGCCTGGCCCGCGCCGCCTCGGATGCCGAAGTCGGCCCGATTGTCGCGCGTATGCACCTGCTCACCGGCAATGCCATCGAGCGCATGCGCAATTGGCAGGGCGAGCCGCCGCAGGTGATCTACCTTGACCCGATGTTCCCGCACCGCGACAAAAGCGCTTTGGTGAAAAAGGAGATGCGGGTGTTCCGCCCGCTGGTCGGTGATGACCTCGACGCGCCGGCGCTGCTCGAAGCGGCACTGGCGCTGGCCAGCCACCGGGTGGTGGTCAAGCGCCCGCGCAAGGCGCCGATTATCGACGGACCCAAGCCCAGCCACAGCCTGGAAGGCAAGTCGAGCCGCTACGACATCTACCCGAAAAAAGCCCTCAAGGCTTGATCAGGGGCGATAGGCGCGTAGAAACATACTCACCACCTGCGTGACATGGGCGCGGGCCGCCTCGGCGTCCAGTGCCGGGGCGTAGCCGAGCAGCAAGCGATAGTTCGGCGCGCCCTTGAGCAGGCAGAAAAAGTGTTCCGCCGCCTGGTCGGGATGCTCGATGCGCAACAGGCCCAGTTGATCGACGCGCCGCAGCAGCGACTCCATTTCGCGCAGCACCCGCAGCGGGCCGGCTTCGAAGAAGATCTGGCTGAGTTTGGGGTCTTGAGCGCCCAGGGTCATGATCAGGCGGGTCAACTGTACTGACTGGTCGCTGCTGATCAGGGCCTGGAAACCACAGCCGATATTGAGCAGCACGTGCTCCAGCGGCACGCCGTCGGGTAAATCGAAGATCAGCTCCGGCAGCTGCGCGGTGCAGGTGGCGTAGATCGCTGAACTGAACAGCGTCTCTTTGTCGGTAAAGTGGCTGTAGACCGTCAATTTTGAAACACCTGCCGCTGTCGCGACCGCATCCATGCTGGTGTTGGCATAGCCAAGGGTAAGAAACAGCTGTTTGGCCGCCTCGAGAATGGCCTGGCGTTTGGCCAGGTCCTTGGGGCGGCCGGGGCCGACGGGAGCGGTTAGGTCGTTGGGCATGAGGGCTTATACAGATTCCGGTAAGAGACCATGGTACATCGCCGACCCGTTACGAGCAGGCAGATATCGTCATAACAAAAGCCTGTTAATACGTTTTTTCTCTTGGGCGCACGCTTCCCGGTTGTGGTTCGCTGATTTAATATACTCGCCAGTATAAATATTCAAAGCGCCACTCGCGAAAGGTCATTCATCATGTTGCGCCATGCCTTGCCCCTCGCTCTGCCTGTCGGTCTTGCTTTGCTGCTTTCTGCATGTGGACAGGAAAGCGCACCCCAGACTTCCCTGCGCCCCGCCATGGTGGTGCAGCCGCAGTCGGCCAGTGCCACCGCCGACAGTTACCCGGGTGAAGTGCATGCGCGCTTTGAACCTGACCTGGCGTTTCGCATTGGCGGCAAGGTTAGCAAGCGCCTGGTGGAGGAGGGGCAGCGGGTCAAGGCCGATCAGCCACTGGCCGAGCTGGACCCACAAGATGTGCGCCTGCAGTTGGAGGCCAGCCGTGCACAATTGGCGGCCGCCGAAGCCAACCTGAACCTGGTCAAGGCCGAGCGTGATCGCTACAAAACCTTGCTCGATCGGCAGATGGTCAGCCATTCCCAGTACGACAATGCGGAAAACCTCTACCGCGCTGGCGTTGCCCGCCTCAAGCAGGTGCGTGCCGAGTTTGATGTGGCCGGCAATCAGGCTGAGTACGCGGTCTTGCGTGCTTCGCAAAACGGGGTGATCGCCAAGCGTCAGGTTGAAGTCGGGCAAGTGGTTGCCGCTGGCCAGACCGTGTTCACCCTCGCCGCCGATGGCGAGCGAGAAGTATTGATCGGCTTGCCGGAGCAGCAGTTCGGGCGCTTCAAGGTCGGCCAGCCGGTGTCGGTCGAGCTGTGGTCGCAACCGGATCAACGTTTCAACGGGCGCATCCGCGAACTGTCGCCTTCGGCCGATCCGCGTTCGCGCACCTTCGCGGCGCGCATCGCTTTCACGGCCGGTAAGGTCCCGGCAGAACTCGGCCAAAGTGCCCGGGTTTACATCGAGCATGGCGAACAGGTGCCCCTGGCGGTGCCGCTGTCGGCGCTGACCGCCGAGAACGGCCAGACCTACGTCTGGCGCGTAGAGGCCAACAACACCCTCAAACGTGTGCCGGTGCGGGTCGGGGCATACGGCGAAAACAGTGTGCCGGTACTCGAAGGCCTCAACGCTTCGGACTGGGTAGTGGCGGCCGGCGTGCATGTGCTCCAGGAGGGGCAACAGGTACGTCCGGTGGATCGTTCCAATCGTGTGGTGAATCTGGCGGCCAAGGAGTAAGTCCGATGGGTTTCAACCTTTCCGCCTGGGCCTTGCGCAACCGGCAGATCGTGCTGTTCCTGATGATTCTGTTGGCGCTGGTTGGCGCCTTGTCGTACACCAAACTGGGGCAAAGCGAAGACCCGCCCTTTACCTTCAAGGCCATGGTGATTCGCACCAACTGGCCGGGCGCCAGTGCTGAGGAAGTATCGCGCCAGGTCACCGAGCGTATCGAAAAGAAGCTGATGGAGACCGGTGAGTACGAGAAGATCGTTTCCTTCTCGCGCCCCGGTGAATCCCAGGTCACTTTCGTGGCACGTGACTCGATGCATTCGGCCGATATTCCCGAGTTGTGGTACCAGATCCGCAAGAAGGTCGCGGACATCCGCCACACCCTGCCGCCCGGCATTCAGGGGCCGTTTTTCAACGACGAGTTCGGCACCACCTTCGGCAATATCTATGCGCTGACCGGCGAAGGTTTCGATTACGCCGTGCTCAAGGATTACGCTGACCGCGTGCAGATTCAGCTGCAGCGGGTCAAGGACGTCGGCAAAGTCGAGCTGCTCGGGCTGCAGGACGAAAAGATCTGGATCGAGCTGTCCAACCTCAAGCTGGCTACGCTGGGCCTGCCTTTGGCCGCTGTGCAGCAAGCGTTGGAGGAGCAGAACGCAGTCACTACCGCCGGTTTCTTCGAAACCCCGAGCGAACGCTTGCAGCTGCGGGTGAGCGGTCGCTTTGACACAGTTGAGCAGATCGAACAGTTCCCGATCCGTGTCGGCGACCGCACCTTCCGTATCGGTGATGTGGCACACGTGCGCCGCGGCTTCAACGATCCGCCCGCGCCGCGGATGCGCTTCATGGGCCAGGATGCCCTTGGCCTTGCCGTGTCGATGAAAGACGGTGGCGACATTCTGGTATTGGGCAAAGCCCTGGAAGCCGAGTTCGCCCGCATTGCCAGCAATCTGCCAGCGGGTATGGAGCTGCGCAAGGTCTCCGATCAGCCGGCGGCGGTGAAAACCGGGGTTGGCGAGTTTGTCCGGGTGCTGGTCGAGGCGTTGGCAATTGTGTTGCTGGTGAGCTTCTTCTCGCTCGGGATGCGTACCGGCCTGGTGGTGGCGCTGGCCATTCCACTGGTGCTGGCGATGACCTTCGCCACCATGTACTACCTGGGCATCGGTCTGCACAAAATCTCTCTCGGGGCCTTGGTGCTGGCCCTGGGGCTGCTGGTGGACGACGCGATCATTGCCGTTGAAATGATGGCGATCAAGATGGAGCAGGGCTTCGACCGTATCAAAGCGGCAAGCTACGCCTGGACCAGCACCGCGTTCCCGATGCTCACCGGTACGTTGATTACCGCCGCAGGCTTTTTGCCGATTGCCACGGCCCAGTCCAGCACTGGTGAGTACACCCGCTCGATCTTCCAGGTGGTGACCATCGCCCTGGTGGCTTCGTGGATTGCCGCGGTGGTGTTTGTGCCGTACTTGGGAGAACGCCTGCTGCCCGATCTGGCCAAATTGCATGCCGCCAAGCACGGCACCACAAGCGGTGGCCCGGACCCGTACGCCACGCCGTTCTACCAGCGAGTACGGCGTTTAGTGGGTTGGTGCGTGGAACGGCGTAAAACCGTGATCGTCGCTACCCTGGCGTTGTTCATCGGCAGCATCCTGTTATTCCGTTTCGTGCCGCAGCAGTTCTTCCCGGCGTCCGGGCGTCTGGAACTGATGGTCGATCTGAAACTGGCCGAAGGTGCTTCGCTCAACAACACTGCCGAACAGGTCAAACGCCTCGAAGCGTTGCTCAAGGAACGTGCCGGTATCGACAACTACGTGGCTTACATCGGCACCGGTTCGCCGCGTTTCTATCTGCCGCTGGACCAGCAATTGCCTGCTGCCAGCTTTGCCCAGTTCGTGGTACTGGCCAAGACCATCGAAGAGCGTGAAGCCCTGCGCAGTTGGCTGATCAGTACCCTGGATGAGCAGTTCCCTGACCTGCGTTCGCGGGTTACGCGTCTGGAGAACGGCCCGCCCGTGGGCTATCCGGTGCAGTTCCGCGTCACCGGCGAGCACATCGAGCAAGTCCGTGCGCTGGCGCGCAAGGTGGCGGCCAAGGTGCGCGAGAACCCGCATGTGGTCAACGTGCACCTGGACTGGGAAGAGCCGAGCAAGGTGGTGTACCTCAACATCGATCAGGATCGTGCCCGGGCGCTGGGGGTCAGCACGGCAAATCTCGCCAAATTTCTGCAAAGCTCGCTGACCGGCTCTTCGGTCAGCCAGTTCCGCGAAGACAATGAACTGATCGAAATCCTCCTGCGCGGCACGGCGCAGGAACGCAAGGACCTGGCTGGCCTGCCAAGCCTGGCAGTGCCGACCGACAATGGCCGCAGTGTGGCGTTGTCGCAGGTGGCGACGCTTGAGTACGGTTTCGAAGAGGGGATCATCTGGCATCGCAACCGCCTGCCGAGCGTGACGGTGCGTGCCGATATCTATGGCAAGGAACAGCCGGTCACTCTGGTCAAACAGATCCTGCCGACCCTGGAACCGGTGCGTGCCGAGCTGCCTGATGGCTACTTGCTGGAAGTCGGTGGCACCGTGGAAGACTCAGCTCGTGGGCAGAAGTCGGTGAACGCCGGTGTGCCGTTGTTCATTGTAGTGGTATTGACCCTGCTGATGCTGCAGTTGCGCAGCTTTTCGCGCACGGTGATGGTGTTCCTTACCGCGCCGCTGGGGCTGATCGGCGTGACCTTGTTCCTTCTGGTGTTCCGCCAGCCGTTTGGGTTTGTCGCCATGCTGGGGACCATCGCCCTGTCGGGGATGATCATGCGTAACTCGGTGATTCTGGTCGATCAGATCGAACAGGACATTGCCGCCGGGCTGGACCGCTGGCAGGCGATTATCGAGGCGACGGTACGGCGCTTCAGGCCGATTGTACTGACCGCACTGGCGGCGGTGCTGGCAATGATCCCGCTGTCACGCAGCGTATTCTTCGGGCCGATGGCGGTGGCGATCATGGGTGGGCTGATTGTAGCGACGGCGTTGACACTGTTGTTCCTGCCGGCGCTGTATGCCGCCTGGTTCAGAGTGAAGAAGACCTGAATAAGCCCCTGTAGGAGCGGGTTTACCCCGCGAAGCGATCTACCCGACAAATCGCTTCGCGGGGCAAGCCCGCTCCCACACTGCGAAATGCCTTACAGCGCGCCAAACACCTTCTTGGCCAAGCCCGTAGCGGCTTGTGCCGGGTTCTGGCGAATGCTTTCTTCCTGCTTGGCAATCATCTCGAACAGGCCATTGAGCGCCTGCTCGGTCACGTAGCCTTCAACATTGGCATTCTTGGCATCCAGCACTCCCAAGGTTGCCGCTTGCCCGGCGAAGCTGTTGTATTGCTGGGCCAGGCCAACCTGATCAGTGGCCTTTTTGACAATCGGCAGGAACTTGGCGCGCAGCTGTTCGCGGCTGGTTTTGTTCAGGTATTGGGTGGCCGAGTCGTTGCCGCCAGCCAGAATGCCTTTGGCATCGTCAACGGTCATCTTCTTCACTGCCTCGACCAGCAACGCCTGGGCCTGCGGCACCGCCGCTTCAGCCGCCTGGTTCATGCTGGTTTCCAGCTGTTCGACTTCGGCACCCATGCCGAATTGCTTCATTTTCTTCGCCACTTTGCCGAGGTTGCCCGGCAGTTCGATGCGCACTTCAGGGTTGTTGCTAAAACCACCGGGCGTACCCAGTTGCTTGACCGCCACCTGGGCGCCTTGGGTCAGGGCATCTTTGAGGCCGCCCGAGGCGTCTTTTTGCGACAAGTCGCTGAGCGACAGTGCCAGTGCGTTGGCCGAGAGCAGCACGCCGGCGCACAGGCCGGTGAATTTAAGAGCAGAGCGGAGCATGGCAGCTTCCTTATCTAGAGTCAGAGCGACATTCAGCGAACCGCATCAACCTTGATGCGTACGGGTTGCGAGTCGGAGCCGTCGAGTTTCACACCGTGGTGTTCGGTATTGATGAACAGCAGTTTGCCGTCCAGCTCGATGCGCGCGCTAACGGCGTAGCGGTGGCCGGGCTTGACCTGGGCCGGGTCGTAGCTGAGGTGGAAGGGCAGTGGCACGTTACCTTTGATCGGGCCATTCTGGCTGGCCAGGGTCACGGCCGGGGCATCCATCAGCGAAACGTCCTGCAGGCTGACGCTCAGGGTGGCGGCAGGCGGCAGGGCGATGCGTTGCAGGTAGAACACTTCACCGTCGAGGCTGGCCTTGGAAGGCTCAGGCGTGCTGCTGCAGGCGGCCAGCAGGCTGCCAAGCAGGATCAGGGACAGTTTTTTCATCGGTAACTCCTTTATGCCGGGGATTCGCTGGCGTCTTCACTGCGATGCAGGGCCACTTGGCGGATTGACAGGCGA
Source organism: Pseudomonas sp. NUPR-002 (assembly GCF_056322725.1). NCBI lineage: Bacteria > Pseudomonadati > Pseudomonadota > Gammaproteobacteria > Pseudomonadales > Pseudomonadaceae > Pseudomonas > Pseudomonas sp. NUPR-002. The sequence goes on along the minus strand of NZ_CM150476.1, from coordinate 4,934,863 downwards.
ACTTCCGCCGACAGCACCCGCTTGGCCGCCCCTTCGGCCAGTTCGCTGAGTTTCTCATGGTAGCCAAGCTTGCCTTGGGTATCCGGGCGCAGTACGCCCTGCTCGATCTGGGTCTGAATGAAATGACGGAACAAGGTTTTGTCGAAAAATTCTGGCGCGTTGAGGCCATGCAGAATCGACAGGCGTTGGGCCATGACCACGCACAAGTCTTCCAGTTCTTCAGCGCTCAGCGTGTGCTGGCCGCTGTTGAGCAGCAGTGCCGTGGCCATGTAGAAGCGCTGCAGGGTTTGCGTGATGGCGCGCGCCAGCAAGGTCAGCAGCACGAACTGGCGTGAGCTTGGTGCCGGGCGCATGTACACGCCGTTCTCGTAGCGCAGCAGGCCTTGTTCGACAAAAGCCTCCAGCCATTGATCGATGACCGCATCGAGTTCGTCGAGCTCCCAGCGAATGAACAGCTCCGATTGCAAGTACGGGTACAGCGCCCGGGTATATTGCAGGATCAGCTCGCGGCTCATCCGCGAACTGCTCTGGAAGAAGCTCGCCAACAACGCGGGCAGCGCGAAGATGTGCAGCACGTTGTTGCGGTAGTAGGTCATCAATACCGCGTTTTGCTCGTCCAGATAGAGGATCTTGCCCAGCGCATCGCTCTGCTCGGCCAGCAGGTCCATGCCTTTGACGTGGCTGATCAAGGCCAGGCCGTCACCGTCCGGCAAGGTGGTGTGCGGTGAGTAGGGCACTGTGCGCAGCAGCGCCAGGTACAGGTCCAGAACCCGCGCCAGGGCGCGTTCGTCCAGGGCCAGACGGCTGGTGGAGAGCAGCGCCAGGGCCACCAGATTGACCGGGTTGATCGCTGCCGCTTCATTCAGATGGCGGGCCACCTTCTCACCCAGGCGCGAGGTGGTTTCATTGAGCCAGGCGGGGCGGAACTGCGGGGCGTGCGTCTGTTCACGCCAGCCAGGCTGTTGCTGGTCGAGGAAGGCGCCGAGGCGGATCGGCTCGCCGAAGTTCACTGCCACCTGGCCGAAGCGCTGTTTGAGTGCGCCAACCACTTTGAAGATGTCGAAGATCGACTCTTTCTTCTTGCTAGCACCGCGCAGCTCGCCCAGGTAGGTGCGGCCTTCGAGCACGCGTTCATAGCCGATGTACACGGGTACAAAGACGATCGGCGTGCGCGACGAGCGCAGGTAGCTGCGCAGGGTAATGGCCAGCATGCCGGTTTTCGGCTGGAGCATGCGCCCGGTACGCGAACGGCCACCTTCGACGAAGTACTCCACCGGGAAACCCTTGGTAAACAGGGTGTGCAGGTATTCGTTGAACACCGCCGTGTACAGGGGGTTGCCCTTGAAGGTGCGACGCATGAAAAACGCCCCGCCACGACGCAGCAGGCCGCCGATCACCGGCATGTTCAGGTTGATCCCGGCGGCAATATGCGGTGGTGTGAGGCCATTGCGAAACAGCAGGTAAGAGAGCAGCAGGTAGTCGATGTGGCTGCGATGGCAGGGCACATAAATGACCTCGTGGCCCGGCGCAATGCCTTGCACCTGCTCGATATGGTTGACCTTGATGCCGTCGTAGATCTTGTTCCAGAACCAGCTCAGTACCACTTCAAGGAAACGGATCGCGGTGTAGGTGTAGTCCGAGGCGATCTCGTTGCCATAACGCAGGGCCTGGGCCTCAGCCTTGGCCAGCGGGATGTTTTCGCGTTCGGCCTCGTCGGCGATGGCCTGGCGAACCAGCGGGTCGTGGACCAGGCCTTTGACCAGATTGCGCCGGTGCGAAATGTCCGGGCCGATAACGGCAGTCTTGAGGTTGCGAAAGTGTACCCGCAGCATGCGCTGGGCCATGCGTACCGTGCGTTCGTGGCCCTTGTTGTGCTGGACCAGTTCGCGCATATGAATGGGCGCAGAAAACTGCACGCGGGTTTTGCGTCCCAGAATCAGCACCGTCAGCAAGCGGCGCAGGCGGCCGGTCACCGCCCAACTGTCGGCGAACAGCAGTTTCCAGGGGCTCGACTCACTGGCTGGTGACTGGCCCCAGAACACGCTGACCGGAATGATCTGCGCATCTTCCTCGGCATGCTGGCTGACCGCACTGACCAACCGCGACAGGGTCGGTGGCGCACCGCGCTTGTCCTGACGGCCAAGCCAGTCAGGTTCCGGGGTCAGGTAGAAAAACGCCGCTGGCTCCTGCAGCGAGCCAACGTTTACGGGCAAGACCGGGCGGGGTAGCCCGGCTTTAGTGCATTCGCGGTCGAGCACTGCCAGGTCGGTCAGCGATGGCGATTGCAGGGCGTAGAACACCGGACGGCTACGATCCAGGTTCAGGGTGAAGGAGGATTGATTGATAGTCTCGGAACGCACCCACAGGTACAACAGGCGACGCAGAGCGCCAAAGATCAGGCGGCGCAGGGGAGAACGGGTCATACAGTGTGTGCTCTGGGTAAATTTTTCGAGTGTTTGCTCAGTCGGTTAGTGTGACGTATCTGCGCAAGTTCAGCAAAATGCTCGACGGTCATAAAAATTATTTCGAGCCTGACATATACTCGGTCCGCAGCTTGCAGGAGTAATCCTCAAGCTGTGTCGGCAGAGGCAGGTGATCCTCTGCTTACAAGGCGATTCCAAAATAAAAACCCGGAGTAGTTCAGATGTCGTCTCGTGAGACTGGAAGTGTTAAGTGGTTCAATGACGCCAAAGGTTATGGCTTCATTCAGCGTGAAGGTGGCGCCGATGTGTTCGTTCACTATCGTGCCATTCGTGGTGAGGGGCATCGCACGTTGATCGAGGGGCAACAGGTTGAATACAGTCTGACCCAAGGCCAGAAAGGCCTGCAGGCAGAAGACGTAATCGGGCTGTAAGCGCTTTAGATCGCATGTTTGAGGCTACAAGCTGCAAGCCGGCCGTGCCAGGTTTGTAACTTGTAGCTTGCAGCGTTGAACCTGAAGTTACTGCGTGCGCCAGGTGATTTCTTCTTCACCGTCGGCACTGATGCGGATCCAGCGATCGGCATCTTCTTCACCTTCTTCTTCGACCCAGCTTCCCGGTGCGCAGCGCACTTCGACCTGCAAGGCAGCGAAGGCGGCACGCGCGCAAGCGATGTCATCTGCCCACGGCGTCTGATCGCTTTCCAGGTAAAGACTGTTCCATTTGCCTACAGCCTTCGGTAACCAAGTAACTGGAATGTTACCGGCCATGCACTTGTAGGTCTGACCTTTTTGCTGCCAATCGCTGCAGGTGCCCAGGGTTTCGCTGAGCCAGGCAGCGATCTGCTTGTGATCGACGTCGGCGTCTTTGAGGTAAATCTCGATATCGGGTTGGCGCATGGGGGCTCCGGGTGTGCTCAGTCTTGGCGCACAAAATAATCGTAACGCATCGATACCGTGACCTCGAAAGGCTCGGCCTGCTCGATGACGGCTGCTCGTTTTTCCGCGCTGGCGCGCCAGCCATGAGGGGTCATGGCCAGCAGGTCGGCGCGGGACTTGCCATCGGCAAGACTCAGCTTGAACTTCAGCGTTTCGCTGTGGGCGTGCTGCATACCAGCAGGTACCAGGGCCAAGTGCTTGTCGTCAGCGTAGTCGCGCACTTCATCATAGAGTTTATGACGCAGCTCGATCAGGTGTTCGTTGGTGGGGCCGACACGCATCAGGCCTCCGCCCGGCGCCAACAGGCGCAAGGCCTCCTGCCAGTCGAGGGGGCTGAACACGCTGGCCAGGAACTGACAGCTGGCATCGGCCAGCGGCACCCGCGCCATGCTCGCCACCAGCCAGGTCAGCGCCGGGTTGCGTTTGCATGCGCGTTTGACGGCCTCGCGCGAGATGTCCAGGGCATAGCCATCGGCGGCCGGCAGGGCCTGGGCGATCTGCGCAGTGTAGTACCCCTCGCCACAACCGATGTCCAGCCAGCGCGCGGGGGCGCGCTCGGCAGCCAGTTCGGCGAGGCGGCGGGCCACCGGGGCATAGTGCCCGGCATTGAGAAAGTCACGGCGTGCTTCAACCATCGCCTGGTTGTCACCAGGGTCGCGGCTGTTCTTGTGCTGGACCGGCAACAGGTTCAGATAGCCCTGGCGGGCGCGGTCGAAGCGGTGTCCGGCCGGGCAGGCCACACCGTTATCGACCGGGCTCAGCGCAGCGCTGCAGAGCGGGCAGGTGAGCATCAGGCGAGCAACCGGGTCAGGGTCTGGTAATAGATTTCGGTCAGCACGTCGAGGTCGCTGGCCAGGATGCGTTCATTGACCTGGTGAATGGTGGCGTTGACCGGGCCCAGTTCGACCACCTGGGTGCCCAGGGTGGCGATGAAGCGGCCATCGGAGGTGCCACCGCTGGTCGATGGTTGCGTTTCGCGGCCGGTAACAGCCTTGATGCTGGCCGCCACGGCGTCGAGCAACTCGCCCGGCTCGGTCAGGAACGGCAGGCCGGACAGCGCCCAGTCGACATGCCAGTCGAGCTGGTGCTTGTCGAGGATCGCTGCGACACGGGCTTGCAGGCCTTCAACCGTCGACTCGGTGGAGAAGCGGAAGTTGAACAGCGCGGTCAGCTCGCCCGGCACCACGTTGGTTGCGCCGGTACCGGAGTTGAGGTTGGAGATCTGGAAGCTGGTAGGCGGGAAGAACGCGTTGCCTTCGTCCCAGTGCTCGGCGGCCAGTTCTGCCAGGGCCGGGGCGGCCAGATGAATCGGGTTCTTGGCCAGGTGCGGGTAGGCCACATGGCCCTGAATGCCGCGCACGGTCAGTTTGGCGCCGAGCGAGCCGCGACGACCGTTCTTGACCACGTCACCGACCAGGCTGGTGCTCGACGGTTCGCCGACGATGCACCAGTCCAGGCGCTCTTTGCGCGCTGCCAGGCGCTCGATGACCGCTTTGGTGCCGTGGTGGGCCGGGCCTTCTTCGTCGCTGGTGATCAGGAACGCGACCTTGCCGCGGTGGTTCGGGTAGTCGGCGACAAAGCGCTCGGTGGCCACGACCATGGCCGCCAGGCTGCCTTTCATGTCAGCGGCGCCACGGCCGCAGAGCATGCCGTCGGCGTCGATCAGGGCATCGAACGGATCGTTTTGCCAGGCTTGCACCGGGCCGGTGGGCACCACGTCGGTGTGACCGGCAAAGCACAGTACCGGGCCTTCCTGGCTGCCATGAGTGGCCCAGAAGTTATCGACGTCTTCGATGCGCATCGGTTCCAGCATGAAACCGGCATCGCCCAGGCGCTGCATCATCTGTTTCTGGCAGTCGGCATCGACCGGGGTCACCGAAGGGCGACGGATCAGGTCGCAGGCCAGTTCTAGGGTAGGCGAAAGGTCGGCTGGGGCCGTCATTGAAGAAACTCCGGGGGCAAGGCAGGGCACGAATTCGAGGGGCGTTATCTTATAGCAAATCGGTCAGATGAGGGTGACCGGTGGGAGCGGGCCTGCCCCCACCGGAAGGTTGTTAGGCTTGGGCGGGTTGGGCGGCATCCACGGGTTTGGGCAGCGATGACAGCATCGCCATGATCAGCGCCGCCAGATACGGCAACGATTGCACCAGCAGCATGGTCACCCAGAAGCGCATGTCATTGCTCGGCAAGCCCTGCACCAGGTAAATACCGGCCGCAGCGCCCCACAGCAGCAACATGATGAACAGTTCTTCGCGTGCTTCCGAAAGCGCCACCATAAACCCATGGCTGTCGGCATTTTTCGGCGTGCGGAAAAACGGAATGCTGCTGGTGAAGAAACCGTACAACACCGCCTTGGCAATGGTATGCGACAGCGCAAGACCGGCCAGAGCAGCGGCGAAGGCATCCTTGAGGTTAACCCCGACCGCGCGACGGTAGAGGAACACGATCTTGCCGACTTTGAACACGAACAACGCCAACGGCGGGATGGCGAAGATCAGCAGCGGTGGATCAACCCGTTGCGGCACGATGATCATCGCCGCCGACCATAGCAGGGCGCCGACGGTGAAGAAGATGTTCATGCCATCGGCAATCCACGGCAACCAGCCGGCCAGGAAGTGATAGCGCTGGCCACGGGTGAGCTCCGAGTCTTTACCGCGCAACAGGCTGGCGGCATGGCGTTTGATGATCTGGATCGCACCATAGGCCCAGCGGAAGCGCTGTTTCTTGAAGTCGATAAAGGTATCGGGCATCAGGCCCTTGCCGTAGCTTTCGTGGGAGTAGGCGGCCGAATAGCCCTTCTCGAACACCCGCAGGCCGAGTTCGGCGTCTTCACAGATACACCAGTCCGCCCAGCCCAGCTCTTCCAGGACCGAGCGCCGGGTCATGGTCATGGTGCCGTGCTGGATGATCGCGTCGCGGTCATTACGGGTAACCATGCCAATGTGGAAGAAGCCCTTGTACTCGCTGTAGCACAGCTTCTTGAAGGTGCTTTCGTGCTGATCGCGGTAGTCTTGCGGCGATTGCACCACGGCAATTTTCGGGTCGGCGAAGTGCGGCACCATGTGCTTGAGCCAGTTGCGGTCCACGCAGTAGTCCGAGTCGATCACCGCGATCACTTCGGCATCTTTGGCGGTGTGCGGGATCAGGTAGTTCAGCGCGCCGCCCTTGAAGCCCGCCAGGGGCGAGACGTGGAAGAACTTGAAGCGTTCGCCGAGCAGCTCGCAATGCGCCTTGATCGGCTCCCAGACCGCCGGATCCTTGGTGTTGTTGTCGATGATCAACACTTCGTAGTCCGGGTAGTCCAGGGCTGCCAGGGCATTGAGGGTCTGTTTGACCATTTCCGGCGGCTCGTTGTAGCACGGTACATGCACCGAGACTTTCGGCCGGTAGGCGCTGTCGGCCTGTACCGGCAGGAACTCGCGGCGGCGTTTGTGCGTCCACACCGCCTCGGCCAGTTCATGCGCCTCGGTCAGCAACACAATGAACACCCCGAGCGCACCGAGCGCGAGCAAGAAGCCCACGGTCAGGCTGAACCAGGTGCTGTATTGCTGGCTGTAGTCGTAGCCGATCCACACCAGCACCGAACCACAGAGGAAGGCGATAAAGGTCAGGAAGGTACGGCCACGCTGGCGCAGCGCCGAGCCGTCGATCAGCAGCAGGGTCAGCGAAAGCATCGCCAGCACCACCGAGCCTACGGCCAGTACGCGCCATTGCGGAATGGCTACTACCGGGCCTTCAAAGTTGAATTTCTGCTGACGCGCGGCGTTGAACACGCCCCAGTAGGCGCCCACCGAGCCTTCGTCGCTGGCTTTCCACGGCTGGTCATAGGCTTCAATGACGAAGTAGTTGTAACCCTGGCGGTTGAGTTTGTTCACCAGGGTACGCAGGTAAATGGCCTGGTCGGCCTGGGTGGCATCAGCGCCACCGCGCATGCGCCCGTTGCTGGGCCAGCCTACCTCGGACAGCAGCAGCGGTTTGCGTGGGAACAGCTGTTTCAGATCACGGGCGCGGTCCAGTACGAACTGACCGGCGTCTTTCATCGGAATGAATTCCCAGTACGGCAGAATATGCGCTGCGATCAGGTCGACGTGTTTGGCCAGTTCCGGGTGGTCTTTCCAGATATGCCACTGTTCACTGGTGGTGACGGGGACTTTCACCGCCGCACGCACCCGGTCCAGGTACTGGATCAAGGCTTCGGGGGTGATTTCTTCGCGGAACAGCGCCTCGTTACCGACCATTACCCGCACGACACTGCGCGAGCTGTTGGCCAGCTCGATGGCTTTCTGGATTTCCCGCTCGTTGCGCTCAAGGTCAGGGCTGATCCACACACCAATGGTCACCCTCAGGCCGAATTCTTCAGCCAGGCGCGGAATTTCAGCTTGAGTGCCTTCGACGGTATAGATACGAATACTGTCGGTCAGCTTGCTCAGTTGCTCAAGGTCCTGGCGCAGCTCGTCCTCAGTGGGGTACTGGCCCTTTTGTGGGCTTTCGCCAAGACGGAACGGCGAATAGGAGAAGCCAGAAATCTGCTCCGGCCAGTTGGGGGCGGAAACAGGGCGGTTGATCAGGGCCCAGAACCCGGTGAATAGCGCGGCGATGGCCATGACTATCACCAGGTTGATACCAAATTTACGCGATGACATAGATAGTTCGGGTTCCGAAAGGTGGAACGGGCGGGCGCCAAAAGGCGCGGATTCTGCGCTTTGTCCGCCTATGCTTTGTAGGAGCAATCTGGCGGCAATGGTTAGATTGACTTCGGGTGCTGAAGTTCTGAGGCCCGTGCTGTTGTCTTCCAAGACTAGGAGTTGCGTAGGACATTAAAGCAGGATTACCGCTGACTTTACTAATTCCTACATGGTCAACGGGTCTGAAGCAGGATGGCATCAGGGCGGAACAGGCCTATAATGCGCGCCGGTTTTTTCGGGGTATGGCCATGAGTACAGATGATCCACGCTTTGCCGGTGTTGCCCGGTTATACGGTGACAGCGGCCTGCAGCGCCTGCGCGAGGCCCATGTGGCAATCGTCGGCATCGGCGGTGTCGGCTCCTGGGCGGCAGAGGCGATGGCGCGCAGCGGCGTAGGCGAAATCTCTCTGTTCGACCTCGATGATGTCTGTGTCAGCAACACCAATCGCCAGTTGCACGCTCAGGAGGGCAACATTGGCCGTGCCAAGGCTGAAGTCATGGCGGAGCGCCTGCGGGCGATCAATCCGGCGTGCACCGTGCACGCGGTGGTGGATTTCGTTACCAAGGAAACCCTGCCCGAGTACATTGGCGAGCACATCGACTGCGTGATCGATTGCATCGACAGTGTCATGGCCAAGGCGGCGCTGATTGGCTGGTGCAAGCGCCATAAGGTCACCATCATCAGTACCGGTGGCGCAGGTGGGCAGATCGACCCGACCCAGATCCGTGTCGCCGACCTGAACAAAACCTTCAATGACCCGTTGGCCTCGCGCGTGCGCTCAACCCTGCGCCGCGACTACGGGTTTTCCCGCACAGTTACCCGTAACTACAGCGTGCCCTGTGTGTTTTCTACGGAGCAGCTGCGTTACCCCAAGGGCGACGGCAGTGTCTGCCTGCAGAAGAGTTTTGTCGGCGAGGGCGTCAAGCTCGACTGTTCCGGAGGCTTTGGCGCGGTGATGATGGTGACGGCAACCTTCGGCATGGTCGCCGCCAGCAAAGCGGTAGAGAAGCTGGTAGCAGGGGCAAGGCGCCCTTGCGAGCGCCAGGCCAAGGCTCAGACGCCCGCAGCCAATTGAGCCATGCGCTGCAGCACGGCGTTCAGGCCGTTGCTGCGTGAAGGCGAAAGTTGGCGGCCCAGGCCCAGTTGGTTGAACCAGCCGGGCAGGTCCAGTTGCTGCAGTTCGGCGCTCGACAAGCCTTCGACACGCACCAGCAGCAGCGCCAGCAAGCCGCGAATGATCCGCGCATCGCTGCCCGCTTTGAAATGCCAGTGGCCAGCCGTTTGTTCGGCCACCAGCCACACTTGGCTCTCACAGCCATGAACGCGATTGGCTTCGGACTTTTCCGCCTCGCTCAACGGCGCCAGGCGTTCACCCCATTGCATCAGCAAGCGAGCCCGTTGCTCCCAGCCGGACGCCTGTTCGAAGGCGCCGAGTGCGCTCCGTGCATTGGCAGGCAGAGTCATCGCAGCAACTCCAGGGCTTGATCCAGTGCGTCGAAGAAGCGTTGCAGGTCGTCGGAGTCGTTGTACAAGGCGAGCGACACACGGATCGCCCCTTCAAGCTCGAAGCTTTTCAGCAGCGGCATGGCACAGTGGTGCCCGGCGCGCACGGCGATGCCCTGTTCGGTGAGCATATGGGCGAGGTCGGCGTTGTGCACGCCTTCGACCACGAAACTCGCCAGCGCCAGTTGCGGCTGGCCGAGTAAACGTATGCCTTCGCGATCATTGAGGCCGCGCAGCAAGTAACGATGCAAGCCGGCTTCGTGCTCGGCGACGGCGTTGGCATCGAGCCCCGCCAGGTAGTCGAGACTGGCGCCCAGGCCGATCACACTGGCGACAGGTGGTGTGCCGGCTTCGAAACCCAGCGGCGCCGGGCGAAAGCTGGCGCTGTGGTAGTCGGCAACCTGCACCATCTCACCGCCGAATTGCCAGTGGCGCAGACGTGCCAGCGCTTCGCTGCGACCATACAGTACGCCGACCCCGTCGGGGCCATACAGCTTGTGGCTGGAGAACACGTAAAAGTCGCAGCCCAGTTGCTGCATGTCCTGGCGTTCATGCACCACACCCTGGGCGCCATCGACCACGGTCAGCGCGCCTTGGGCCTGGGCGTGAGCCAGCAGAGGCGCCAATGGCTGCCAGGCGCCGAGGACATTCGACAGTTGGCTGAGCGCCAGCAGGCGGGTGCGTGGGCCAATCAACTGCAGGGCCGCTTGCACATCGATCAGGCCGCGGTTGTCCAGCGGCAGAATCACCAGTTTGAGCTGGCGCCGCCGGGCCAGTTGCTGCCAGGGCAACAGGTTGGCGTGGTGTTCCACCGCACTGACAGCGATTTCGTCACCGGCTTCGAACAGCCCCTCCAGCCCGTAGGCCAGCAGGTTCAGGGCGGAGGTTGCGCCATGGGTGAACACGATCTGTTGGCTATCACTGGCATTGATCCAGCCAGCGACTTTTTCCCGGCTGCGTTCAAAGGCCTGGGTGGCCAGGGCGCCGGGAAGGTGTTGGGCACGGTGCACGTTGGCGGCGCCGTGGCCGTAATAATGGCTCAGAGCATCGAGCAGAAGTTGTGGTTTTTGCGTGGTAGCAGCGTTGTCCAGGTAGGTCTGGTGCTGGCGTTGCAGAGCGGCGATAGCCGGAAAGTCGGCGCGCCACGGGGAGGGCTGGAACATGATGATCGGACCTGAATATCGGGCCTGGCGGTAGGCCAGACCCGATGGTACCACTTAGTTGTGGGCGTGCAGCGCTTCGTTCAGCTCGATCGCCGACTTGTGGGTTTTGCACTCCACCGCGCCGTTGAGCGAGTTGCGGCGGAACAGCAGGTCGGTCTGACCAGCCAGGTCGCGGGCCTTGACCACTTTGACCAGCTGGTTGTTCTCGTCGAGCAGGTTCACCTTGGTACCGGCGGTGATGTACAGGCCGGCTTCAACGGTGTTGCGATCACCCAGCGGAATGCCGATACCGGCGTTGGCGCCGATCAGGCAGCCTTCACCCACTTTGATGACGATGTTGCCGCCACCGGACAGGGTGCCCATGGTCGAGCAACCGCCGCCCAGGTCCGAGCCCTTGCCGACGAACACACCGGCCGAAACGCGGCCTTCGATCATGCCCGGGCCTTCGGTGCCAGCGTTAAAGTTGACGAAGCCTTCGTGCATGATGGTGGTGCCTTCGCCGATGTAGGCGCCCAGGCGCACACGGGCGCTGTCGGCGATACGCACGCCGGCAGGCACGACGTAGTCGGTCATTTTCGGGAACTTGTCGACCGAGAACACTTCCAGCAGTTCGCCTTTGAGGCGCGCTTCCAGCTGCTGTTCGGCCAGTTCGGCCAGATCGACGGCACCCTGGCTGGTCCAGGCAACGTTTGGCAGCAGCGGGAAAATGCCGGCCAGGCTCAGGCCATGAGGCTTGACCAGGCGATGCGAGAGCAGGTGCAGCTTCAGGTAGGCTTCCGGGGTGGAGCTCAGGGCGGCGTCTTCGGCCAGCAGGGTCGCAACCAGCGGTTTGTTGCTTTCAGCCAGGCGGGTCAGCAGGGCGGCCTGGGCGGCGTCGACACCCTTGAGGGCATCAGCCAGCTGTGCAGCCTGAGCATTGCTGAAGGCGATGGCCTGGTTGCCACCTTCGTAACCCAGCACCGGGGTTACAGCTGCAACCAGTTCGGCGCTCGGGTTGATCAGCGGTTGAGCGTAGAAAACTTCCAGCCAGGCACCTTGGCGGTTCTGGGTGCCGACACCGAAGGCCAGGCTGAACAGGGTAGTGGACATGCAGTTACCTCTTGCGAAATTGAATGAAAGCGTGGCGCCGCATTACTGCAGGGCGGCGGCGTACAGGTCCGGTTTGAAGCCGACCAGCGTACGCTCGCCAAGATCGAGCACCGGGCGCTTGATCATCGAGGGTTGGGCCAGCATCAACTCGATGGCCTTGGCCTGGTCGAGGTTGGCCTTCTGGGCGTCTTCGAGTTTGCGAAACGTGGTGCCTGCGCGGTTGAGCACGATTTCCCAGCCGTGCTCGTCGCACCAGCGGGTCAGGCTTTGGCGGTCGATACCCTGGGTTTTGTAGTCGTGAAAGTCGTAACCCAGGCCTTTATCTTCCAGCCAGGTACGGGCTTTCTTCATGGTATCGCAGGCTTTGATTCCATAAAGGTGCAATGGCGTGTCGCGTTTGGTCATGTCTTGCCCCTCCTGGGAAAAAATGGTGAAGGATTATGCCACGGTCGACCGCGTTGGGTTGGTCTCACCGATGTACTTTGTAGCATTGTGTTACAGGTTTCGACGCCGCCTGCGACTTTTGTGCAGCGGCGCGCCCGCATCCTGAACGTCTACTATGTCGATTCAATGGCAATGCCTGCCTGCGGGTAACAGAAGCGCCGTTGACTGTCTGAATCGAAGGGTACACGCCGTATGCAATCAGCCTACACCGTTCTCATCCTGCTGATGCTGGTGAGTGTCTCCAAACTTGTCGGGCGGGTGATCCCGTTGCCGTTGCCGCTGGTACAGATCGCTGCCGGGGCATTGCTGGCCTGGCCGACCCTGGGGCTTCACGTAGCCCTGGACCCTGAGCTGTTTCTGTTTCTGTTCTTGCCGCCGCTACTGTTCGCCGATGGCTGGCGCATGCCCAAGCGTGACCTTTGGCGTTTGCGTGGCCCGATTCTGACCCTGGCCGTAGGCTTGGTGCTGTTTACCGTGGTCGGTGCCGGTTATTTCATTCACTGGATTCTGCCCAGCATCCCGCTGCCCGTGGCCTTTGCCCTGGCGGCAGTGCTGTCGCCCACCGATGCCGTGGCGGTATCGGCCATTGCCCAGGACCGCCTGCCGACGCCCTTGATGCACATGCTCCAAGGTGAGGCGCTGATGAACGACGCCACTGGCCTGGTGACCTTCAAGTTTGCCTTGGTTGCAGCGATCACTGGTGCGTTCTCGTTGGCCGAGGCCAGCGTGACTTTTGTGCTGGTGGCCCTCGGTGGTTTGGCCACCGGTGTAGCCCTGAGTTGGCTGGTTGGGCGCCTGCGCGCCTGGATGATCGCCCGTGGCTGGGACGACCCGGCCACCCATGTGGTGTTCATGTTGCTGTTGCCGTTTGCCGCCTACGTACTGGCCGAACGCCTGGGCGCTTCCGGGATTCTCTCCGCCGTAGCGGCGGGGATGATGCAAAGCTGGCTTGATCTGTTGCCGCGCCAGACCAGCACACGTTTGCTCAACCGCAGCGTCTGGTCGTTGCTGGAGTTCAGCTTCAATGGCCTGATCTTCCTGCTGTTGGGTTTGCAGTTGCCCGACATCATCAAGGCAGTGACCAGCCATGAGGCGACCTTGATGCCAACCTTGCTCTGGCGCTGCCTGGATGTGGTGGCGATTTTTGCCGTGCTGGTGGCGTTGCGCTTTGTCTGGGTGCAGAGCATCTGGCGTTTGATCGGGGTGATCCGTCGCTGGCGCGGCAAGGCCGACCTGGTGGTGGCGCCCAATGCCCGATCCTGCTGGCTGTTGACCATCGGTGGGGTGCGGGGGGCGGTGACCTTGGCCGGTGTCATGTCGGTGCCGTTGCTGATCAGTGCGGGCGAAGCCTTTCCTGAACGCGACTTGCTGATTTTCATTGCGGCCGGGGTGATTCTGTTGTCGCTGGCCTCGGCCTGTATTGCCTTGCCCCTGTTGCTGCGAGGGATGAGCAAAAGCCCGGATGACGCCATGCGTCAGGAGGCCAAGGAGGTCTGGCGACAGACCGCCGAAGCGGCGATTCACGCGCTGGAAGCTGAAGAACTGGTTGAGCCGGGCGCTACCCCGGATGCGGCTCAGGCGGCGTTGGCGGCTGAGCTGAAAGCGCGTCTGATGGCAGAGTACCGGCATCAATTGGACAGTTTCAACGACAGTGCAGAGGCCCAGGCACTGGCGGAGCAGATGGATCTGCTGGAGCGGCGCCTGCGCCTGCGTGCCCTGCGCGCCCAGCGCCTGGAGCTGTATAAGCTGCACCGCCATCATCAGGTTGGGGATGACGTGGTGCGTCAGGTGCTGGAGGAGCTGGACCTGAGTGAGGCGAATCTGGGGAAGGTCAAGTAGCGATGTTTTCGCGGGGCAAGCCCGCTCCCACTAGTAGGAGCGGGCTTGCCCCGCGATGCGACCTCAAGCCTTCAGGTAGTCGCGAATCCGCTCCGCCGCTTCGACACACTCGGCCAGCGGCGCAACCAGCGCCATACGTACACGCCCGGCGCCTGGGTTAACGCCATCCACTTCGCGCGACAGGTAGGAGCCCGGTACTACCGTTACGTGCTGAGTTTCAAACAGGCCGCGGCAGAACTCTGCATCATCGCCAGGTACCTTGGCCCACAGGTAGAAGCCGCCATCCGGGCGCTGTACATCCAGTACTGGCGCCAGAATGTCCAGCACCGCATCGAACTTCTCGCGATACAGGTCGCGGTTGGCCAGCACGTGCTCTTCGTCGTTCCAGGCGGCGATACTCGCCAGCTGGGTTTGCACTGGCATGGCGCAGCCGTGATAGGTGCGATACAGCAGGAACGGTTTGATGATTTCAGCATCACCGGCAACAAAGCCTGAGCGCAGGCCCGGCAGGTTGGAGCGTTTGGACAGGCTGTGGAACACCACACAACGCTTGAAATCACTGCGTCCCAGCTCTACGCAGGCGCTCAACAGGCCTGGTGGCGGGCTTTGTTCGTCGAAGTACAGTTCGCTGTAGCACTCGTCGGCGGCAATCACAAAGTCGTGCTCGTCAGCCAGGGCGATCAGCTTTTTCAGGGTGTCCATCGGCACCAGGGCACCGGTGGGGTTGCCCGGGGAGCAGATGAACAGGATCTGGCAGCGCTTCCAGGTGTCGGCTGAGACTGCATCGAAGTCGGGGTTGAAACCGTTGCTGTCCAGGCATGGCAGGTAGTGCGGGGTGGCACCGGCCAGCAGGGCTGCGCCTTCGTAGATCTGATAGAACGGGTTGGGACTGATCACCAGGCCGTCGGCACTGCGGTTGACCACCGCCTGGGTGAAGGCGAACAAGGCTTCGCGGGTGCCATTGACCGGCAACACGTGTTTGTCGGCATCCAGCCAGCCGCTGGGCACGCCAAAGCGCTGTTCGCACCAGCGGGTGATGGCCTGACGCAGGGCAGGCAGGCCCACCGTGGTCGGGTACACGGCCATTTGCGGCAAGTTGTCGGCCAGGGCCTGGGCGACGAACGCTGGCGATTCATGCTTGGGCTCACCGATCGACAGGGCAATAGCGCGTTTGTCGGCGGCGGGCGTGACGCTGCCGAGCAGGGCGCGGAGTTTCTCGAACGGGTAGGGCTGAAGCTGGAGCAAATCGGTGTTCATCGGCGCTGGGTCTCGTCAAACGTTAAATGGTCAGGCGGGAAACGGTTGTCGCTGCGGCCTGGTCGACGCGTAATTGCTCGACGATGGCATCCTGCAGGCGGCTGCACAGTTGTGGGTCAGACAGCGGTTGGTTGTCGGCATCGGTGATGAAGAACACGTCTTCGACCCGTTCGCCGAGGGTGGCAATCTTGGCGTTCTGCAGTGACAGGTCGAACTCCAGGAAGATCTTGCCAATCCGCGCCAGCAGGCCCGGGCGGTCGGGGGCGCTGAGTTCGAGGATGGTGACCGGTCGCTGGGCGTCGTTGTGAATGGTGACCTGCGGGGCAAAGGTGAAGTGCTTGAGCTGGCGCGGTACGCGACGCTTGATGATGGTCGGGTAATCGTCCGGATTGCGCAGGGCGTCGGTCAGGCCGTCGCGGATCTCCTTGACCCGTTGCGGATTGTCGCCAATCGAGCCGCCATCGTTGTCGAGCACAATGTAGGTGTCGAGGGTGAACTGGCTGCTGGAGGTGATGATCCGTGCGTCATGGATGTTCAGGTTGAGCTGGTCCATGGCCGCTACGGTTACAGCGAAGAAGTCGTGCTGGTCGGGCGCGTAGATGAAGATCTGGGTGCCGCCTTCAAACTCGCGCTGGGTGGTTTCCTTGATCAGTACCAGCGGGCCGCCATCGGCCGGCTGCTGAAGGATGGCGTCACTGTGCCAGGCTACGTCTGCGGCGGTGTGACGCAAGAAGTAGTCATCGCCCAGCTGCGCCCAGAGCTGTTCGACATCGTCCGGGTCGGTGCCCTCCCGGATCAGGATGTCCAGTGCCGCGCTCTGGGTTTGGCGAATCTGTTCTTCGCGATCCAGTGGGTTCTCCAGGCCGCGGCGCAGGGCGCGCTTGGTTTCGGTGTACAGCTGGCGCAACAGGCTGGCGCGCCAGGAGTTCCACAGGCTGGGGTTGGTGGCGTTGATGTCGGCCACGGTCAGCACGTAGAGGTAATCCAGACGGGTCTCGTCGCCCATCTGTTGGGCGAAGTCATGGATCACGTGTGGGTCAGAAAGGTCTTTGCGCTGAGCTGTGGTCGACATGACCAGGTGGTTTTGCACCAGCCAGACCACCAGGCGGCTGTCCCATACCGGCAATTGGTGGCGCAGGCAGAACGCCTGAGCATCCACGGCGCCCAGCTCCGAGTGGTCGCCCTGACGGCCTTTGCCGATGTCGTGGTAAAGGCCAGCCAGGTAGATCAGTT
Source organism: Pseudomonas sp. NUPR-002 (assembly GCF_056322725.1). Lineage (NCBI taxonomy): Bacteria > Pseudomonadati > Pseudomonadota > Gammaproteobacteria > Pseudomonadales > Pseudomonadaceae > Pseudomonas > Pseudomonas sp. NUPR-002. The sequence goes on along the minus strand of NZ_CM150476.1, from coordinate 4,918,291 downwards.
CGGGCTTCGGCAGGCGCCCCATGAGCTTGCTGGCCAGCGGGAACTTCTCTGATACCGGCGTGTACTGCAATTTGCGCAGGTGCTTGATCAGGTTCAGGGTGTGCGCATCGACGGTATAGATATGGAACAGGTCGTGCTGCATCTGCCCGACAATCAGCCCGAACTCGGGCAGATAACGGCCCAGAATGCCGTAGCGGTTCATGCGCCGCAGGTTGCGATGAATGCCGATTTCGCACTTGAACAGTTCAATAAACAGGCTGGTGTTGCGAATATCGTTGCGGAAATCGTCGTCAATCAGGTGCCGGTGTTCACGCAGCAGGCGAATCGTGTCGGCACGCACGCCTTTGATTTCCGGGTGTTGGGCCATCAGCACGAAGATTTCCAGCATGGCGAACGGCGTGCGCTTGAACACGTTCGGCCGTACCGCCTCGATATAACCATCGTGCAGTCGGAAACGGGCGTTGAGGGGCTGGGTGCTGCCAGTGTCGTCGTCGAGAATGACTTCTTCGAAATGCTGGATGATCAGGTCGCTGAGCTCGGCAATGCTCATCACCACCCGGTAGTACTGCTGCATGAACTGCTCGATGGCGCGCTTGGGGTTCTCGTCACTGAAGCCGAGCAGCGCGGCAATACTGCGCTGATGATCGAACAGCAGGCGGTCTTCGGCGCGGCCGGCAAGCATGTGCAGGGCATAGCGGACCTTCCACAGGAACTCCTGGGAAGAAGCCAGCAAGGCATTTTCACTTTCCAGCAGAAAACCTTCACCGGCCAAGGCGTGCAGATTCAAGGTGCCGTACTGGCGCCGGGCAATCCACAGTACTGTCTGGATATCGCGCAGGCCGCCGGGCGAGCCTTTGACGTTGGGTTCCAGGTTGTATTCGGTGTCGTTGTACTTGTGGTGGCGCGCCTTCTGTTCGGCGCGCTTGGCCAGGAAGAATTCCTTGCTCGGCCACATGTGTGCGGTGCTGGTGACCTCCAACATGCGCTGGCGCAGGCGCTCGGGGCCAGCGATGGTGCGGCTTTCCATGAGGTTGGTGACAACCGTCAGGTCAGCGCGGGCCTGCTCGGCGCATTCGTCGATCGAGCGCACGCTCTGGCCTACTTCCAGGCCGATGTCCCAGAGCAAGGTCAGCAAGCGTTCGATCGAATCGCGAAATACTTCGTGATCAGCACTGTCGAGCAGGATCAGCAGGTCGATGTCGGAGTAGGGGTGCAACTCGCCGCGGCCATAACCGCCGGTCGCCACCAGGGCAATATCGGCCTCATCGCTCCAGTCGAACTGGTTCCAGGCCTGTTGCAGGATGTTGTCGACGAACCAGGCGCGGTCTTCAATCAGCCGGCGGATCTCGCGGCCTTCACGAAAGCGCTTGTCGAGCACTTCGCCCGCCTGGCGGATGGCCTTCTTGAAGGCCGCGATAGGGCTGGATTTGAGGGCCAGTTCCGCCTGGAACTGGCCGCGATCGAACAGCTCGGGATCCACCTGGGGCATCGAGTCACTTTCCTGTTTGAATCAGGCCGACGTGCGGGGAATGGTGTCGTCTTTACGCAGGGTGAAAATTTCGTAGCCCGTGGCAGTTACCACCAGTGTGTGTTCCCACTGCGCCGAGAGCTTGCGGTCTTTGGTGATGGCCGTCCAGCCGTCGCCCAGTACCTTGGTGTCGGCACGGCCCTGGTTGATCATCGGCTCGATGGTGAAGGTCATGCCTTCCTTGAGCTCCATGCCGGTACCGGCGCGGCCGTAGTGCAGAATCTGCGGCTCTTCGTGGAACACCTTGCCGATACCGTGGCCGCAGAATTCGCGGACCACCGAGAAGCCGTTCTTTTCTGCGTGCTTCTGGATCACTTCGCCGATGTCGCCCAGGCGGCAGCCCGGTTTGACCAGCTCGATGGCCTTGTACATGCATTCCTGAGTGACCTGCGACAGGCGCTCGGCCCAGACCGGCACGTTACCGACGTGGAACATACGGCTGGTGTCGCCGTGATAGCCGTCTTTGATCACGGTCACGTCGATGTTCAGGGTGTCGCCGTCCTTGAGTGGTTTGTCACCCGGGATGCCGTGGCACACCACGTGGTTGACCGAAGTACAGATCGACTTGGGGAAGCCTTTGTAGTTGAGCGGCGCGGGAATCGCCTTCTGGACGTTGACGATATAGTCGTGGCACAGGCGGTCGAGTTCTTCGGTGGTGACGCCAGGCTTGACGTGCTCTTCGATCATCTCCAGCACTTCGGCGGCCAGGCGGCCGGCGACGCGCATCTTTTCGATGTCTTCGGCGGTTTTGATGGTAACGGTCATTGCAGGCTCTCTACGGCGCTTGAATGCGCGAATAATCTGAGGAAAGGCCGGATTCTACCAGAGCAGCGGCGATACAACCTTTATATAGAGGCATTCTGGCGCGATTAGCGTGGCGGTGCAAAAGACAGTGACGGACGAAATGCTGCTCACTGCAGTTGCCTTGCACCTTCTAGGGTGGGAGCGGGCTTGCCCCGCGAAGCGAGGTGGCTGGCAAGCCGCAATCGCGGGGCAAGCCCGCTCCTACCAGGCCATTCAAGGCAGCTGCTTTCAGCGATGTTAATTCGGGTTCCGTTTGCCGCGCTTGTGTGGTATAAAATGCGCCGCTTTGCGGGGATAGCCCCCAAAGCTTAAACCCACACACGTGTCGACACGATGACCTGGGTGCCCTTGATCCACGGATCCTGGGTTGGTCATTGGGATACGTGGAGGCCCAACCCGACTTATCAAGGAACTATCATGTCCCAAGTCAACATGCGCGATATGCTGAAGGCCGGTGTGCACTTCGGTCACCAAACCCGTTACTGGAACCCGAAAATGGGTAAGTACATTTTCGGCGCGCGCAACAAGATTCACATCATCAACCTTGAAAAAACCCTGCCAATGTTCAACGACGCACTGACTTTCGTCGAGCGTCTGGCCCAGGGCAAAAACAAGATTCTGTTCGTCGGCACCAAGCGTTCCGCTGGCAAGATCGTTGCTGAAGAAGCAGCACGTTGCGGTTCGCCGTACGTCGATCACCGCTGGTTGGGCGGCATGCTGACCAACTACAAAACCATCCGTGCTTCGATCAAGCGTCTGCGCGACCTGGAAACCCAGGCCGAAGATGGCACCTTCGCCAAGCTGACCAAGAAAGAAGCCCTGATGCGCTCCCGCGACCTGGAAAAACTGGATCGCAGCCTGGGCGGTATCAAGGACATGGGCGGCCTGCCTGATGCCCTGTTCGTGATCGACGTTGACCACGAGCGCATTGCTATCACCGAAGCCAACAAGCTGGGCATCCCGGTTATCGGCGTTGTCGATACCAACAGCAGCCCAGAAGGCGTTGACTACATCATCCCAGGTAACGATGACGCCATCCGCGCTATCCAGCTGTACATGGGTTCGATGGCTGACGCCGTTATCCGTGGTCGCAACAACGTTGCCGGTGGTACCGAAGTTTACGCTGAAGAAGCGGCACCAGCTGCTGAGTAATTGACGCCTGGCGTCTACTTGGCACGCAAAAAGGGGGCTAGGCCCCCTTTTTGCCACCTTGAAATCCGTTTGTCAGTATCGCCGTTGCATGCTTGTCTGGCATGACTGCTGATAAGCGGATTTACAGAATTGAACGCCCGTCAAGTATCGGGTGGAATGGTTGAAAACCTATCCAAGAGGAATTTGAAATGGCAGAGATTATTGCAGCGCTGGTTAAAGAACTGCGCGAGCGTACCGGCGAAGGCATGATGGACTGCAAGAAAGCCTTGACCAAGGCTGGCGGCGACATCGAAAAAGCCATTGATGACATGCGCGCTTCGGGCGCCATCAAGGCTGCTAAAAAGGCCGGTAACGTTGCTGCTGAAGGCGCCATCGCCATCAAGGCTGACGACAAGTCTGCCGTCCTGCTGGAAGTGAACTCGCAGACCGACTTCCTGGCTCTGCAAGACGACTTCAAAAACTTCGTTGCTGAAAGCGTTGAACAAGCTTTCGCCGAGAAGCTGACCGATGCCGCTCCGCTGATCGCTTCGCGCGAAGCTGCTCGTGAAGCACTGGTTGCCAAAGTAGGCGAGAACGTCAACATCCGCCGTCTGGTACGTGTTGAAGGTGACGTTGTCGGTACCTACCTGCACGGTAACAAAATCGGTGTTGCGGTTGTCCTGAAGGGCGGCGACGTCCAGCTGGCCAAAGAAATCGCCATGCACGTAGCGGCAAGCAACCCAGAGTTCCTGCTGCCGTCGGAAGTTTCGCCAGAAGCCATCGAGCGTGAAAAGGCCGTCTTCCTGCAGCTGAACGAAGAGAAGATCAAAGGCAAGCCAGAGAACATCGTTGAGAACATGGTCAAAGGCCGTATCTCCAAGTTCCTGTCCGAAGCTAGCCTGGTTGAGCAAGCCTTCGTCATGAACCCGGAAATCAAGGTCGGCGAACTGGCCAAGAAAGCCGGTGCTGAAATCGTTTCCTTCACCTACTTCAAAGTCGGCGAAGGCATCGAGAAGCCAGTTGACAACTTCGCTGAAGAAGTTGCTGCTCAGCTGGCTGCTGCCAAGCAATAAGACAGATTCACTTCTGTCGCCCCGAAGAGGCTGCCCGCTCACGCGCGCAGCCTCTTTGTCAAAGCGCAGGTGGTTTACGAGACTGCCTCCCGCTGGCGCAGTAGCTGCGCCACACTAGAGTTACGCGCAGGCTGAAAACAGCCCGCAAGATTTTTTCAAAACGCCGCAGGAGAGATTCGCAATGGCTCAGCAGGGCAGTGGTTATCAAGCTCGCTATAAACGCATTCTACTCAAGCTTAGCGGCGAGGCCCTGATGGGCTCGGAAGAGTTCGGGATCGACCCCAAGGTCCTGGATCGCATGGCGCTGGAAGTCGGCCAACTGGTCGGTATCGGCGTTCAGGTCGGCCTGGTGATCGGTGGTGGCAACCTGTTCCGTGGTGCAGCGCTCAGCGCGGCTGGCATGGATCGCGTTACCGGTGACCACATGGGTATGCTGGCCACGGTAATGAACGGCCTGGCCATGCGTGATGCGCTCGAGCGCGCGAACATCACCGCTATCGTCATGTCGGCGATCTCCATGGTAGGCGTGACCGATCACTATGATCGCCGCAAAGCCATGCGCCACCTGAACTCCAAAGAAGTTGTAATCTTCGCTGCCGGTACTGGCAACCCGTTCTTTACCACCGACTCCGCAGCCTGCCTGCGCGCCATCGAAATCGATGCCGACGTGGTATTGAAGGCAACCAAGGTCGATGGTGTATACACTGCAGATCCATTCAAAGACCCGCATGCCGAGAAGTTCGATCATCTGACCTACGATGAAGTGCTGGATCGCAAGCTGGGCGTAATGGACCTGACGGCAATCTGTCTGTGCCGCGACCACAAGATGCCGTTGCGCGTCTTCAACATGAACAAGCCCGGCGCCTTGCTGAATATCGTGCATGGTGGCGCTGAAGGAACTCTGATCGAGGAAGTTCAAAAATGATCAACGAAATCAAGAAAGACGCCCAAGCGCGCATGCAGAAATCCCTGGAGTCTCTGGCGTATGCGTTCGGCCAGATTCGTACCGGCAAGGCACACCCAAGCATCCTGGCAAGCGTGATGGTGCCTTACTACGGTGTCGACACCCCGATCAGCGGCGTCGCCAACGTCACCGTGAAAGATTCGCGCACCCTGCAGGTCGTGGCTTTCGAGCGCAACATGCTCGCTGCCGTTGACAAGGCCATCCAGAGCGCCGGTTTGAATCTCAACCCGACCAACCTGGGTGAGTTGCTGCTGATCACCATGCCAGCCCTGACTGAAGAAACCCGTAAGGGCTTCACCAAGCAGGCCCGCAGTGCGGCCGAAGACGCTCGCGTTGCTGTGCGCAACATCCGCCGCGATGCTCTGGGTGAACTGAAGAAGCTGGTCAAAGACAAGGAAATCAGTGAAGACGAAGAGCGTCGCGCCATCGCTGATATCGACAAGCTGACGAAAGATACCGAGGCCCAGATCACCAAGGCCACCGAAGAGAAAGAAAAGGACCTGATGGCCGTTTAAAGGTCGGGACTTTTTTAATGGAAAAGACCAAACAGGGTGTGTCCTCATCGGTGCCGCGCCATGTCGCGATCATCATGGATGGGAATAATCGCTGGGCGAAGAAGCGCTTGCTGCCGGGGGTAGCCGGGCACAAGGCGGGTGTCGACGCAGTGCGCGCGGTCATCGAGGTGTGTGCCGAGGCCAAGGTCGAGGTCTTGACCCTGTTCGCCTTCTCCAGTGAAAACTGGCAGCGACCGGCCGAAGAGGTCGGTGCGTTGATGGAGCTGTTCTTCTCGGCCTTGCGCCGAGAAGCCAAGCGCCTCAACGACAACAACATCAGTCTGCGCATCATCGGTGATCGCTCGCGCTTTCACCCTGAGCTGCAGGCCGCCATGCGCGAAGCCGAAGCGCTGACCGCTGGCAGTAATCGCTTCATCCTGCAGATCGCTGCCAACTACGGCGGCCAGTGGGATATCGCCCAGGCCGCTCAGCGCCTGGCGCGTGAGGTTCAGGCCGGGCATCTGCGCCCGGACGACATTACCCCCGAACTCCTGCAAACCTGCCTGGCAACCGGCGACCTGCCGCTGCCCGATCTGTGCATTCGTACCGGTGGCGAGCATCGCATCAGCAACTTCCTGTTGTGGCAGCTGGCCTACGCCGAACTGTATTTCTCCGACCTGTACTGGCCGGACTTCAAACACGAGGCCATGCGCTCTGCGCTGGCCGATTACGCTTCGCGCCAGCGCCGTTTCGGGAAAACCAGCGAGCAGGTCGAAGCTGGAGCCCGTGCTTAATGCTTAAACAACGCATCATCACAGCGCTGATCCTGCTGCCCATTGCCCTGGGCGGCTTCTTCCTGCTCGATGGCGGCGATTTCGCCCTGTTCATCGGCCTGGTGGTGACCCTGGGGGCCTGGGAGTGGGCGCGCCTGGCAGGTCTGGTTGCGCAAGTTGTACGCGTAGCCTATGCCGCCGTGGTGGCAGGCCTGCTGATGCTGCTCTACCTCATGCCGGACCTGGCGCCCTGGGTGCTAGGGGCTTCGGTGCTGTGGTGGGGTGTAGCGACCTGGCTGGTGCTGACCTACCCGCGTACCAGCGAACTCTGGTCCAGTGTGGCCTGTCGTTTGCTGATCGGTTTGCTGATTCTGTTGCCGGCCTGGCAAGGCCTGGTGCTGCTCAAGCATTGGCCGTTGGGCAACTGGTTGATCATGGCGGTCATGGTGCTGGTCTGGGGTGCGGATATCGGCGCCTACTTCTCCGGACGTGCCTTCGGCAAGCGCAAGCTGGCACCGCAGGTGAGTCCTGGCAAGAGCTGGGAGGGTGTCTACGGTGGTTTGGCGCTAAGCTTGGTCATTACCCTGGTCGTGGGGATCAATCGCGGCTGGAGCGTCAGCGCGTTGCTGCTGGGCCTGTTGGGCGCTGCTGTCGTGGTGCTGGTGTCGGTGGTCGGCGATCTGACCGAAAGCATGTTCAAGCGTCGCTCCGGCATCAAGGACAGCAGCAATCTGTTGCCCGGCCACGGTGGCGTTCTGGACCGTATCGACAGCCTGACTGCGGCCATCCCGCTGTTTGCGGTGCTGCTCTGGGCAGCCAACTGGGGCGTGATGTGAGCAGCGTGCAACGTATTACCGTACTGGGTGCCACGGGCTCGATCGGCTTGAGCACTCTGGATGTGATCGCTCGTCATCCGGAGCGTTATCAGGTGTTCGCGCTTAGTGGTTACTCGCGACTGCAAGAGCTGCTAGCGCTGTGTCTGCGCCATTCGCCAGTGTTTGCCGTGGTGCCGTCGGCCGAGGCGGCGCAGCAGTTGCGTGAGCAACTGGCGGCGGCTGGCTCGCGTACCGAAGTGCTCGAAGGCGAAGAGGGTTTGTGCCAAGTGGCGGCAAGCCCTGAAGTCGATGCCGTAATGGCAGCGATTGTCGGAGCGGCGGGTTTGCGCCCAACGTTGGCGGCCGTCGAAGCAGGCAAAAAGGTGCTGTTGGCTAACAAAGAAGCGCTGGTGATGTCCGGCGCCCTGTTCATGCAGGCGGTTCAGCGCAGTGGCGCAGTGTTGTTGCCGATCGATAGCGAGCACAACGCGATTTTCCAATGCTTGCCGGGTGACTACGCCCGCGGCCTGTCCCAGGTCGGTGTGCGGCGTATCCTGCTGACCGCCTCTGGTGGGCCGTTTCGCGAAACACCCTTGGCCGAGCTGGCTCAGGTCACTCCGGAGCAGGCTTGTGCGCATCCCAACTGGTCCATGGGGCGCAAGATTTCGGTCGATTCGGCCAGCATGATGAACAAAGGCCTGGAGCTGATCGAGGCGTGCTGGCTGTTCGATGCGCGTCCAGCTCAGGTTGAGGTGGTGGTGCATCCGCAGAGCGTGATTCACTCCTTGGTCGACTATGTCGATGGCTCGGTGTTGGCACAACTGGGTAACCCGGACATGCGCACGCCGATTGCCAATGCACTGGCCTGGCCGCAGCGCATCGATTCCGGTGTAGCGCCGCTCGATCTGTTTGCCGTTGCACGCCTGGACTTTCAGGCACCTGATGAGCAACGTTTCCCTTGTTTGCGTCTGGCGCGTCAGGCGGCCGAGGCGGGCAACAGTGCGCCGGCAATGCTCAATGCGGCCAATGAAGTTGCCGTGGAGGCATTTCTCCAGCGGCGCATTCGTTTCCCGCAGATCGCGAGTATGATCGAACAAGTACTCGACCAGGAGCCGGTCGTTGCTGTGCAGTCGCTCGATGCGGTGTTTGCTGCCGATCAGCGCGCCCGGCGGTTGGCGGGGCAGTGGTTGAACCAACACGGGTGCTGAGGCCAGTGACCTGGCTGGGCTGAACGTCATTCGGAGAAAGATATGAGTGCGCTCTACATGATTATCGGCACCCTGGTGGCATTGGGTGTGCTGGTCACCTTTCACGAATTCGGTCACTTCTGGGTGGCCCGGCGTTGTGGCGTCAAGGTGCTGCGTTTTTCCGTGGGTTTCGGCACGCCTTTGCTGCGCTGGCACGACCGTCATGGTACCGAATTCGTGGTGGCTGCCATTCCGCTGGGTGGCTACGTCAAGATGCTCGATGAGCGTGAGGGTGAAGTGCCGGTCGACCAGATCGAGCAATCATTCAATCGCAAGTCGGTGCGTCAGCGCATTGCAATCGTGGCGGCGGGGCCGATCGCCAACTTTCTCCTGGCGATTCTGTTCTTCTGGGTGCTGGCAATGCTTGGCACTCAACAGGAGCGTCCGGTCATCGGTGGTGTCGAGGCAGGCAGTATCGCCGAGGCCGCTGGGCTGAAAGCTGGCCAGGAAATTGTTTCCATTGATGGCAAGGCGACCACGGGTTGGTCGGCGGTCAACCTGCAGCTGATTCGTCGTCTGGGCGAGAGCGGCCAGTTGCACATCAATGTGCGCGAAGAGGGCGCGACCGTCGACAGCGCGCATGTGCTGACCCTGGATAATTGGCTCAAAGGTGCGGACGAGCCTGACCCAATTCGCTCCCTTGGCTTGCGTCTGTGGCGTCCGGCACTGTCGCCGGTGCTCGCTGAGCTGGACCCTAAAGGGCCCGCCAAGGCGGCTGGCCTGCAAACCGGTGACCGCCTGCTCAGCCTTGATGGTCAGGCCTTGAATGACTGGCAGCAGGTTGTCGACTCCGTGCGTGGCCGTGCTGGCAGCAAGGTCTTGCTGCAGGTCGAGCGTAACGGCGCGACCCTGGATATCCCGGTGACCCTGGCCACACGTGGTGAAGGTAAGTCGATCAGCGGTTATCTCGGGGCTGGCGTAAAGCCAGTTAAGTGGCCGGATGCCATGCTTCGCGAGGTGAGCTATGGGCCATTGGAGGCCGTAGGTGAGGGGCTTTCGCGCACTTGGAACATGAGTGTGCTGACCCTCGAATCGTTGAAGAAAATGCTGTTCGGCGAGCTCTCGGTAAAAAACTTGAGCGGACCGATAACCATTGCTAAAGTGGCGGGCGCTTCAGCCCAGTCAGGTGTTGGGGATTTCCTTAATTTCCTCGCCTACCTGAGCATTAGCCTGGGGGTTCTTAATTTGCTGCCCATTCCAGTACTGGATGGGGGGCATTTGCTGTTCTACCTGATTGAGTGGGCGCGTGGTCGTCCGCTTTCAGATCGGGTGCAAGGTTGGGGGGTCCAGATCGGTATCAGTTTGGTAGTCGGGGTGATGTTGCTTGCCCTGATAAACGATTTGGGTCGACTGTAAAGCTTCGCTCAATTGCGAACCTGCCGCGTCCCGCGGCGGGTCGTTTATTGCCAGTTGGAATAAGAAAGGACTTCATGAAACGTCTGCTGCTAACTGCGGTTCTCGCCGTACTGATGATCGCTGAAGTTCACGCCGAGTCCTTCACCATCTCCGATATTCGCGTCAATGGTCTGCAGCGGGTTTCCGCGGGCAGCGTTTTCGGTGCTTTGCCATTGAACGTCGGCGATGAGGCCGATGACCGTCGCCTGGTGGAATCCACTCGTGCGCTGTTCAAGACCGGTTTCTTCCAGGACATCCAACTGGGCCGTGACGGCAATGTCCTGATTATTACCGTAGTCGAGCGTCCTTCGGTGTCCAGCATCGAAATCGAAGGCAACAAGGCCATCAGCACCGAAGACCTGATGAAAGGTCTGAAACAATCGGGTCTGGCCGAAGGCGAGATCTTCCAGCGCGCCACCCTTGAAGGTGTGCGTAACGAACTGCAGCGCCAGTACGTTGCCCAGGGCCGCTACTCGGCAGAGGTCGACACCGAAGTCGTGCCGCAGCCACGTAACCGCGTAGGTCTGAAGATCAAGATCAACGAAGGCACGGTTGCTGCAATCCAGCACATCAACGTAGTTGGCAATACCGTCTTCCCTGAGGAAGACCTGGTCAACCTGTTCGAGCTGAAGACCACCAACTGGCTGTCGTTCTTCAAAAACGATGACAAGTATGCCCGTGAGAAACTTTCCGGTGACTTGGAGCGCCTGCGTTCCTACTACCTGGACCGCGGCTACATCAACATGGACATCGCCTCCACCCAGGTTTCGATCACGCCAGACAAGAAACACGTCTACATCACGGTCAACGTCAACGAAGGCGAGAAGTACACCGTTCGTGACGTAAAACTGTCCGGTGACCTCAAGGTGCCGGAAGACCAGGTCAAGTCGCTGATGCTGGTGCAGCCGGGCCAGGTGTTCTCGCGTAAGGTGATGACCACCACTTCCGAGCTGATCACCCGTCGTCTGGGTAACGAAGGCTATACCTTCGCCAACGTCAACGGCGTGCCACAGCCAAACGACGAAGACCACACTGTCGACATCACCTTCGTGGTCGATCCGGGCAAGCGTGCCTACGTCAACCGTATCAACTTCCGTGGCAACACCAAGTCTGAAGACGAAGTGCTGCGCCGTGAAATGCGTCAAATGGAAGGCGGCTGGGCTTCGACCTACCTGATCGACCAGTCCAAGACCCGTCTGGAGCGTCTGGGCTTCTTCAAGGAAGTCAACGTCGAGACCCCGGCCGTTCCGGGCACCGACGACCAGGTCGACGTCAACTACAGTGTTGAAGAGCAAGCCTCCGGTTCGATCACCGCCAGCGTCGGTTTCGCCCAGAGCGCCGGCCTGATCCTCGGTGGTTCGATCAGCCAGACCAACTTCCTCGGTACCGGTAACAAGGTGTCCATCGGCCTGACCCGCAGCGAATACCAGAGTCGCTACAACTTCGGCTTCGTTGACCCCTACTGGACTGCTGATGGCGTCAGCCTGGGTTACAACGCGTTCTATCGCACCACTGACTACGACGACCTCGACGTTGACGTTGCCAGCTATGCGGTCGACAGCCTGGGTGCAGGCGTCAGCGTGGGTTACCCGATCAGCGAAACCTCGCGCCTGACCTTCGGCCTGACGGCGCAGCAGGACGAGATCAAAACCGGTAAGTACACCGTTGACGAGATCTTTGATTTCGTTGAAGAAGAAGGCGACAAGTACCTGAACTTCAAGGCTTCGGCCGGTTGGTCCGAGTCGACCCTGAACAAGGGCGTGCTGGCTACCCGTGGTCACTCTCAAAGCCTGGTGCTTGAGGCAACCACCCCAGGCAGCGACTTGTCGTTCTTCAAACTCGACTACCGTGGTCAGCTGTTCAAGCCAATCACTAACGACTACACCCTGCGTCTGCACACTGAACTGGGCTATGGTGATGGTTTCGGTGGTACGTCGGGTCTGCCGTTCTACGAGAACTACTATGCCGGTGGTTTCAACTCGGTTCGTGGCTTCAAGGACAGCAGCTTGGGTCCGCGCAGTACGCCGAGTGACGGTCACAACCCGGGTACCGTCGCCGACCCGGATCAGGATCCGCTGCCGTTCGGTGGTAACGTCCTCGTCCAGGGTGGTGTAGAACTGTTGTTCCCGCTGCCGTTCGTCAAGGACCAACGCTCGCTGCGCACCTCGGTATTCTGGGATGTGGGTAACGTGTTCGATACCAACTGCGGCTCCCAGCCGGATTGCGAGAAGGTCGGCCTGTCGGGTCTGGCCAGCTCCGTCGGCCTGGGTGTGACCTGGATCACCGCGCTTGGTCCGTTGAGCTTCAGCCTGGCCATGCCAGTGAAGAAGCCGGACGAAGCCGATACCCAGGTGTTCCAATTCTCTCTGGGTCAGACCTTCTAAGGTCGGCCCTCTGCTAACGACATCGGATTCTGTAGGAGTGCATCGTGCGTAAGTTGACCCAACTGGCAGTACTGGCTGCGACCCTGATCGCAACCCCGGCTTTCGCCGAAATGAAAGTTGCCGTTCTGAACTATCAGATGGCACTGCTGGAGTCGGATGCGGCGAAGAAATACGCCGTTGATGCCGAGAAGAAATTCGGCCCACAGCTGACCAAGCTGAAGAACCTGGAAAGCAGCGCCAAGGGCATTGCCGACCGTATCCGTGCGGGTGGCGACAAAATGGCCCAGCCAGAGCGCGAGCGTCTGGAGCTTGAATACAAGCAGAAAGCCCGTGACTTCCAGTTCCAGTCCAAGGAGCTGAACGAGTCCAAGGCCGTTGCTGACCGTGAAATGCTCAAGCAGCTGAAGCCAAAGCTTGATGGCGCAGTTGAAGAAGTGATCAAGAAGGGCGGTTTCGACCTGGTGCTCGAGCGTGGCGCGGTGATTGATGTCAAACCTCAGTACGACATCACTCGCCAAGTCATCGAGCGCATGAACCAGTCCCGTTGAGCATGACTGTGACCATGAAACTCGGCCAGTTGGCCGAGTTCCTCGGCGCCACCTTGAGTGGCCCCGAGGAGCTGGAAATCACTGGCCTGGCAACCCTTCAGGAAGCCGGGCCGGGTCAATTGAGCTTTCTCGCCAATCCGCAGTACCGCAAGTACCTCGGTGACAGCCATGCCGCCGCTGTGCTGCTCAAGGCTGCCGATGCTGAGGGTTTTAGCGGCAACGCTCTGATCGTCCCTGACCCGTACCTTGCTTACGCACGTGTTTCTCACCTGTTTGATCCAAAGCCCAGGGCTGTAGCGGGAATTCATCCCAGCGCCGTGGTTGCTGACGATGCCCAGGTTGATGCCAGCGCCAGCGTTGGTGCCGGTGCGGTCATCGAAAGTGGTGCACAGATCGGGCCGGGCGTTACTATCGGCGCGCAGTGCTTCATCGGCGCCCGTTGCGTGATCGGTGAAGGTGGCTGGTTGGCCCCACGCGTTACGCTGTACCACGACGTGCGCATCGGTAAGCGCGTGGTCATTCAGTCTGGCGCGGTCATTGGCGGTGAAGGCTTCGGCTTTGCCAATGAAAAAGGTGTCTGGCAGAAGATTGCCCAGATCGGCGGTGTGAGCATCGGTGACGATGTCGAAATCGGTGTTAACACTGCAGTCGACCGTGGTGCCCTGGCTGATACCCGGATCGGTGATGGCGTCAAGCTCGACAACCAGATCCAGATCGCCCATAACGTACAGATTGGTGATCACACGGCAATGGCGGCCTGTGTCGGCATTTCCGGCAGTACCAAGATTGGCAAGCATTGCACCATCGCCGGCGGTGTTGGCATGGTGGGGCATATCGACGTCTGCGACGGCGTTTTCGTTTCTGGTATGACCATGGTCACGCGCTCGATCACCGAGCCTGGGGCTTATTCTTCCGGAACGGCAATGCAGCCGCTGGGCGAGTGGCGCAAAAGCGCTGCACGGATACGTCAGCTAGACGAGATGGCTAAACGCCTTCAACAGGTGGAAAAGCGTATCGAGGTCGTGACCTCAGGCAGCCAGACTTCATCAGAAGGCTGATACCATTTCCTGATCGAGAGTGAATAGCCACAGGCTGACTCTTTGATTTGCAAAAGGAGCGCCTGGCCAAAGCGGGCGCTCCCTATCTTTACTACAGGCTTCCCCCCGAAATGATGGACATCAACGAGATTCGCGAATACCTGCCTCACCGTTACCCGTTCCTGCTGGTGGACCGGGTAGTGGACCTGGACGTCGAGGCCCAGCGCATTCGTGCCTACAAGAATGTCAGCATCAACGAACCTTTCTTCAATGGTCACTTCCCGGCGCACCCGATCATGCCGGGCGTGCTGATCATCGAAGCCATGGCCCAGGCGGCCGGTATCCTTGGCTTCAAGATGCTCGACGTGAAACCGGCGGACGGTACCCTGTACTACTTCGTGGGTTCCGACAAACTGCGTTTCCGTCAGCCGGTGCTGCCAGGCGATCAACTGATCCTCGAGGCCAAGTTCATCAGCTGCAAGCGCCAGATCTGGAAGTTCGAGTGCCAGGCTTCGGTCGACGGCAAGCCGGTATGCTCGGCCGAGATCATCTGTGCGGAACGTAAACTATGAGTTTGATTGACCCTCGGGCAATCATCGATCCGTCGGCAAAGATTGCCGACGGCGTCGAAGTAGGCCCTTGGTCTATCGTCGGTCCGGACGTCGAGATCGGGGAGGGGACCGTCATCGGTCCGCATGTCATCCTCAAGGGACCAACCCGTATCGGTCGGCACAACCGCATCTACCAGTTTTCCTCGGTAGGTGAAGATACCCCCGACCTCAAGTACAAGGGTGAGCCAACGCGCCTGGTGATCGGTGACCACAATGTCATCCGTGAAGGCGTCACCATCCACCGTGGCACCGTGCAGGATCGTTCGGAAACCACGTTGGGCGATCACAACCTGATCATGGCCTACGCCCACATCGGCCATGA
Source organism: Pseudomonas sp. NUPR-002 (assembly GCF_056322725.1). Taxonomy (NCBI): domain Bacteria; kingdom Pseudomonadati; phylum Pseudomonadota; class Gammaproteobacteria; order Pseudomonadales; family Pseudomonadaceae; genus Pseudomonas; species Pseudomonas sp. NUPR-002. The sequence goes on along the minus strand of NZ_CM150476.1, from coordinate 4,903,165 downwards.
CAGCGTCATCGGCAACCACTGCATTCTGGTCAATAACACCGCGTTGGCCGGGCATGTGCACGTTGATGACTGGGCAATCCTTTCCGGCTTTACCCTGGTGCATCAGTTCTGCCATATCGGCGCTCACAGCTTTTCCGGCATGGGTACCGCCATCGGCAAGGATGTACCGGCTTATGTCACGGTATTCGGTAACCCCGCCGAGGCCCGCAGCATGAACTTCGAGGGCATGCGCCGTCGTGGTTTCAGCGAAGAGGCAATTCACGCCCTGCGTCGTGCCTACAAGGTGGTTTACCGTCAGGGGCTTACTGTTGAACAAGCGATTGCCGAGCTGGCTGAGCCTGCCTCGCAGTTCCCTGAAGTCGACGTATTCCTCCAGTCGATCCAGAACTCTACCCGCGGCATCACGCGCTGATCATGGCTGAGTACTGTGTAGCGCTGGTGGCTGGCGAGGCCAGCGGCGATATTCTCGGTGCCGGACTGATGCGTGCGCTCAAGGCGCGCCATCCTCAGGTGCGTTTCATCGGTGTCGGCGGGCCGTTGATGCAGGCTGAAGGCCTGGTGTCTTACTTCCCCATGGAACGCCTGGCGGTGATGGGCCTGGTCGAGGTACTGGGGCGCCTGCGTGAGCTGCTCAAGCGCCGCAAGCTGCTGATCCAGACCCTGATCGAGGAGCGCCCGGACGTATTCATCGGTATCGATGCGCCCGACTTTACCCTCAACATCGAGCTGAACCTGCGCAAGGCCGGGATCAAGACCGTGCACTATGTCAGTCCATCGGTCTGGGCCTGGCGGCAGAAGCGTGTGCTGAAAATCCGTGAAGGCTGCGACTTGATGCTCACGCTGTTTCCCTTCGAGGCCAAGTTCTACGAAGAGAAGGGTGTGCCAGTGCGTTTTGTCGGCCATCCGCTGGCTGACAGCATTCCGCTTGAGGCTGATCGCCGGGCAGCACGTGAACAACTGGGGCTCAGTGACGGGCCGCTGGTGGCGTTGATGCCTGGCAGTCGCGGCGGGGAAGTGGGGCGTTTGGGCGCCTTGTTCCTCGATACCGCGCAGCGCTTGCGTGAATTGGTACCAGGCGTGCGTTTTGTCACGCCTTGTGCCAATGCCGAGCGTCGTGCGCAACTTGAACAGATGCTTGAAGGTCGCGACCTGCCCTTGACCCTGCTCGACGGACGCTCGCACCAGGCTTTGGCCGCTTGCGATGCGGTGTTGATCGCCTCGGGTACCGCGACCCTTGAGGCGTTGTTGTTCAAGCGCCCTATGGTGGTGGCCTACCGTTTGGCGCCGCTGACGTACTGGATTCTCAAACGCCTGGTCAAAAGCCCTTACGTGTCCCTGCCGAACCTGTTGGCACAGCGCATGCTGGTGCCCGAGTTGTTGCAGGAAGCGGCCACGCCTGAAGCCTTGGCCCAGACCCTGGCGCCGCTGGTCGAAGGTGGTGTGCAGCAGACTGAAGGTTTTGATCAGATTCACCGAACCCTGCGCCGCGATGCCTCTAATCAGGCAGCTGAAGCGGTGCTGGCCCTGCTGGAAAGCCGATAGATGCAAATGGGACTGGACTTCACGCTGGTCGAAGACCTGGTGGCCGGCGTCGATGAAGTCGGCCGTGGGCCGCTGTGTGGCGCAGTCGTAACCGCTGCGGTGATTCTCGATCCGCAGCGGCCGATTCTTGGCCTTAACGACTCGAAGAAGCTCACCGAGGCGCGCCGCGAAAAGCTGTTTGATGAAATTTGCGAAAAAGCCCTGAGCTTCTGCATTGCCCGCGCCGAAGTCGAGGAAATCGACGAGCTGAATATTCTGCACGCCACTATGCTGGCCATGCAGCGCGCGGTCGAAGGCCTGGATGTCACGCCGAAACTGGCGCTGATCGACGGTAATCGTTGCCCCAAGCTGTCGGTGCCTGCATCGCCAGTGGTCAAGGGGGATAGCCAGGTGCCGGCGATTGCTGCCGCTTCGATCCTCGCCAAAGTTACCCGTGACCGGGAAATGGCAGCGTTCGAGCTAATCTATCCGGGTTATGGCATCGGTGGGCACAAGGGGTATCCGACCCCGGTGCACCTTGAGGCGTTGGCGCGTCTGGGGCCGACACCGATTCATCGTCGCTCTTTCGCACCGGTGCGCGCTGCGCTGGAGGCACGGGAGGCGCTGAGTAACGGGTTCGCCGCAAGCTGACGTACCCGGACAAGTTTCAGTAGCCGGGATTACCCCGCGCTGGCTGATGTTTTCATCAAGGCCCGGTACAATCCGGGCCTTGTTGTTTTGTGCTGCTATAGGATCATCATGTCGGCTTCTTTCGTTCATCTTCGCCTGCACACTGAATTCTCGCTGGTCGATGGCCTGGTGCGGATCAAGCCGCTGGCCAAGGCATTGGCCGCGATGAACATGCCGGCGGTGGCGGTGACTGATCAGAGCAACATGTGTTCGCTGGTCAAGTTCTACAAAAACGCCATGGGCTCGGGGATCAAGCCGATCTGCGGTGCCGACCTGTGGCTGGCCAATGCCGATCCCGACGCGCCGCTGTCACGCATCTGCTTTCTGGCCATGGATGCAAAGGGCTATCGCAACCTGACCGAGTTGATCTCTCGCGGCTGGGTCGAAGGCCAGCGTAATGGCCTGGTGATTATCGAGCGTGACTGGATCCCAGCGGCCAGTGAGGGCCTGATCGCCCTGTCTGCGGGCAAAGAGGGCGATATCGGCATGGCGTTGCTCAGTGGCAACCTCGACGAAGCCCAGGCCTTGCTGCAAGACTGGATGGCGATGTTCCCAGAGCGCTTCTATGTCGAAGTGCAGCGCACCAACCGCGCCGGTGACGAAGAATACCTGCATGCCGCAGTGGCTCTGGCCGACAAGCTCAACGCGCCCTTGGTGGCGACCAACGATGTGCGTTTCATCAAGCAGTCGGACTACGACGCCCATGAAACCCGCGTATGCATCGGTGAAGGCCGCGCCCTGGACGACCCGCGCCGCTCGCGCAATTACAGTGATCAGCAATACCTGAAAAGCCCGGAAGAAATGGCCGAGCTGTTCAGCGATCTGCCTGACGCCGTGGCCAACACCGTGGAAATTGCCAAGCGTTGCAATATCCAGGTCCAGCTGGGCAAGCACTTCCTGCCGGACTTCCCCACCCCCAATGGCATGGGCATCGACGATTACCTGCGGCATGTCTCCCATGAAGGTCTGGAAGAGCGTCTGGCGGTGTTGTGGCCGAAAGACACCACGCCAAACTACGAAGAAAAACGTCAGGTTTACCTCGATCGCTTGAAGTTCGAGCTGGATATCATCATCCAGATGGGCTTCCCCGGTTACTTCCTGATCGTTATGGACTTCATCAAGTGGGCCAAGAACAACGGTGTGCCGGTAGGCCCGGGCCGGGGTTCGGGTGCCGGTTCGTTGGTCGCTTATGTATTGAAGATTACCGACCTCGATCCGCTGGCCTACGACCTGCTGTTCGAACGTTTCCTCAACCCCGAGCGGGTTTCCATGCCCGACTTCGACGTCGACTTCTGCATGGATGGCCGCGACCGGGTCATCGAGTACGTGGCCGACGCCTATGGCCGTAATGCGGTCAGCCAGATCATCACCTTCGGTACCATGGCCGCCAAGGCGGTGGTGCGCGACGTGGCGCGGGTACAAGGCAAGTCCTACGGCCTGGCTGATCGCCTGTCGAAAATGATCCCGTTCGAAGTCGGCATGACCCTGGAAAAGGCCTACGAGCAGGAGGAAGTGCTGCGCGACTTCCTCAAGACCGATGAGGATGCCAAGGAAATCTGGGACATGGCCCTCAAGCTTGAGGGTGTCTGTCGTGGTACCGGTAAGCACGCCGGTGGTGTGGTTATCGCGCCGACCAAGCTCACCGACTTCTCGCCGATCGCCTGTGATGAAGAGGGCGGCGGCCTGGTCACCCAGTTCGACAAGGATGATGTCGAGGCAGCGGGCCTGGTGAAGTTCGACTTTCTCGGCCTGCGGACCCTGACCATCATCAAGTGGGCGATGGAAACCATCAACCGCGAGCAGGCCAAGCAGGGCCTGGATGACCTGAACATCGACTTCATCCCGCTCGATGACAAGAAAACCTACGAGCTGCTGCAAAAGGCCGAAACCACGGCGGTATTCCAGCTTGAATCGCGGGGTATGAAAGAGCTGATCAAAAAGCTCAAGCCCGACTGCCTTGAAGACCTGATTGCACTGGTAGCACTGTTCCGTCCCGGCCCGCTGCAATCGGGCATGGTGGACGACTTCATCAACCGTAAGCACGGTCGCGCCGAGCTGGCTTACCCGCACCCGGACTACCAGTACGACGGCCTGCAGCCGGTACTGGCGCCGACCTACGGCATCATCCTGTATCAGGAACAGGTGATGCAGATTGCCCAGGTGATGGCTGGCTATACCCTGGGTGGCGCGGACATGCTGCGCCGGGCCATGGGTAAGAAAAAGCCCGAGGAAATGGCCAAGCAGCGTGGCGGCTTCATTGAGGGTTGTGCCAGCAACGGTATCGATGGCGACCTTGCGGGTAACATCTTCGATCTGGTAGAGAAATTCGCCGGTTACGGCTTCAACAAATCTCACTCCGCCGCCTATGGCCTGGTGTCGTACCAGACCGCCTGGCTGAAAACCCACTACCCGGCGCCGTTCATGGCTGCGGTACTGTCGGCGGATATGCACAACACCGACAAGGTCGTTACCTTGATCGAGGAAGTACGCAGCATGAAGCTGCGCCTCGATGCGCCAGACGTAAACACCTCCGACTTCAAATTCACGGTCAATGATGATGGTCGTATCGTCTATGGCCTGGGGGCGATCAAGGGCGTGGGTGAGGGGCCGGTAGAGGCCATTGTCGAAGCGCGCCAGGGCGGTCCGTTCAAGGATCTGTTTGATTTCTGTGAGCGCGTCGACCTCAAGCGCATCAACAAGCGCACCCTCGACGCGCTGGTGCGCAGTGGCGCCCTGGATCGCCTGGGGCCGTTTTTCCACGATGAGCTCAAGGCCTATCAGGCCAACATCGACCGCAACCGCGCGGTGTTGCTGGCAGCCATGGAAGAAGCGATCAAGTCTGCCGAACAAACCGCACGCACTGCCGACAGCGGGCATGCCGACTTGTTTGGCGGGTTGTTCGTTGAAGCCGATGCCGATGTCTATGCCAATCACCGCAAGGCCCGCGAACTGACGCTCAAGGAACGCTTGCGGGGTGAGAAAGACACCCTGGGCCTGTACCTGACCGGTCACCCGATTGACGAATATGAAGGTGAGATCCGCCGTTTCGCCCGCCAGCGCATCATCGACCTGAAACCGGCCCGCGATACCCAGACGGTCGCCGGGATGATCATTGCCCTGCGGGTGATGAAGAACAAAAAGGGCGACAAGATGGGTTTTGTCACCCTCGATGACCGCTCAGGCCGCATCGAGGCTTCGTTGTTCGCCGATGCCTTCATGGCCGCGCAGGCCTTGTTGCAGACCGACGCCATGGTGGTGGTCGAAGGCGAGGTCAGCAACGATGACTTCTCCGGCGGCCTGCGCTTGCGGGTCAAGCGGGTCATGAGCATGGAAGATGCGCGAACGAACCTGGCAGAAAGCTTGCGCCTGAAAATCCACCGCGACGCGCTCAAGGGCGATCGTCTTAACTGGTTGGGCGATCTGCTGCGCCAGCACCGGGGTGCTTGCCCGGTGACGATGGAGTACACCGGCAGCGATGCCCGGGCGATGCTGCAGTTTGGTGAAAGCTGGCGAATCGACCCGGCAGATGGTCTGATTCAGGCACTGCGTGACCAGTTCGGGCGTGAGAACGTCTTTTTGCAATATCGATGAATTTTTAATCTCGACCTGAATGCGCCTGATCCCTTAAGGTAGGGCGCCAAACGGATCAACCGGCCGGCCGCCTGGCCGTAGACCCTAGACGGATGCCTATGAACCCGAATTTTCTGGATTTCGAACAGCCGATTGCTGACCTGCAAGCCAAGATCGAAGAGCTGCGCCTGGTTGGCAATGACAACTCGCTGAACATCGGCGATGAAATCGCCCGTCTGCAAGACAAAAGCAGCACCTTGACCGAAAGCATCTTCGGTAACCTGACCAGCTGGCAGATCGCCCGCCTGGCGCGTCATCCACGTCGTCCATACACCCTGGACTACATCGACCACATCTTCACCGAGTTCGACGAGCTGCACGGTGATCGGCACTTCGCTGACGACGCCGCGATTGTCGGTGGTATCGCGCGTCTGGATGACAAACCAGTGATGGTGATCGGTCATCAGAAAGGCCGTGAAGTGCGTGAGAAAGTGCGCCGCAACTTCGGTATGCCGCGTCCGGAAGGCTACCGCAAGGCCTGCCGCCTGATGGAAATGGCTGAGCGTTTCAAGATGCCAATCCTCACCTTCATCGACACCCCGGGCGCTTACCCGGGTATCGACGCTGAAGAGCGTAACCAGAGCGAAGCGATTGCCTGGAACCTGCGGGTCATGGCGCGCCTGAAAACCCCGATCATCGCCACCGTTATCGGTGAGGGTGGTTCCGGCGGTGCGCTGGCCATTGGTGTATGCGACCAGTTGAACATGCTGCAGTACTCCACCTACTCGGTGATTTCGCCAGAAGGGTGCGCTTCGATCCTGTGGAAGACTGCCGAAAAAGCCTCTGACGCTGCCGAAGCCATGGGTATTACCGCCGAGCGCCTGAAAGGCCTGGGTATCGTTGACAAGGTCATCCCTGAGCCGCTGGGTGGTGCCCACCGTGATCCGGCTAAAATGTCGGCGTCCATTCGTGGTGATCTGATCGAGCAGCTGGACATGCTCAAGAAGTTCGACAACGACGCGCTGCTCAAGCGCCGTTATGACCGTCTGATGAGCTACGGGCTCTGATTTGAGGTCATCGCGGGGCAAGCCCGCTCCCACGGTGGGAGTGGGCTTGCCCCGCGATCGGTTGCAAACCGATGATCGATCTCAAGCGCGTACTATCCCCCTGGCTCCAGGCCCCCGCCTGGTGCGTCGCCCTCTCTGGCGGCCTCGACTCCACAGTGCTCCTGCACCTGTTGGCCAGCCTGTCCCGCCAACATCCCCTGCCTGCGATCCGCGCCATCCACATCCACCACGGCCTGCAAGCGGCTGCTGATGCCTGGCCAGCCCATTGCCAGCGGCTGTGCGACGATCTTGGCATCGAACTACAGATCATCCACGTCAAGGTCAGCCTGGGTGCCAGCCTGGAGCAGGGTGCCCGCGAGGCGCGTTATGCGGCCTTCGCTGATGCCCTGCGTCCGGGCGAAGTGCTGTTGACCGGGCAGCACCGTGAAGACCAGGCTGAAACCCTGTTGTTTCGCTTGCTGCGTGGTGCCGGGTTGCGTGGCTTGGCGGCGATGCCTGAGCAGCGCCCGCTCGGTCAGGGGGAGCTGGTTCGGCCGCTGCTTGGCGTCGCACGCGAAGAGCTGCGGCGTTATGCTCAGGCACAGCGTCTGCTGTGGGTTGAGGATCCGTCCAACGACGACCTGCAGTTTTCCCGCAACTACCTGCGTCATCAGGTGTTCCCGGCACTGCTGCACCGTTGGCCGCAGGCGGCGCAAAGCCTGGCGCGAAGTGCAGAGCACTTGAGTGAGGCGCAAGGCCTGCTGGATGAATTGGCAATTCAGGATCTGGCACTGGCGGCTTCCGCGAGCCCTTTCGACTGGCTCGGCCTCGATTCGCTGGACCTGGACGTGCTGCGCCAGTTGTCGCCTGCCCGTCAGCGCAACGCCCTGCAGTTCTGGCTGGCGCAACGCACGCGTTTGCCCGATACCCGGCATTGGGCCGGCTGGGAGGCACTGCGTGATGCAGCATCCGACGGGCGGCCACGATGGCGTCTGACCGACGGCGAGCTGCATCGCAGTCACTCACGCATCTGGTGGCTGGCTGGGCCCTGGCTGAGTGCGCCGCAGGCGCCGCAACACTGGGCCGATCCGGCTACGCCGCTGGCGCTGAGTGATAATGGCAGCGTCAGCCTCAGCGGCACGTTGCCGCAGGGGGCGTTGCACATTGCCTATCGGCAGGGGGGCGAAACCCTGACGATTCAGGGGCGGGGCCAGCGTGATCTCAAGCGCCTGCTCAACGAGCTGCAGCTACCGGCATTCGTCCGTGGCCGCCTGCCTTTGCTCTATTGTGGCGAGCAGTTGCTGGCAGTGGCCAACCTGCCGCAACTGAGCCAGGGAGCCTGGCAATTGCAGTGGTGTGTACCGACGAGCGCGCAAGGTTTGAGATGAAAGGCACATTCCGGTAGACTACGCTCCCTTCTTGATACAACTTCTGTGGCTTCCCTGAAATCACGGCAGTTGCCGATTACCAAGCAGTTCTTTGCTGGGCGATTCTAAAAATGTGTAGCGAGCTCCGTACCGGGTCTATAGCCCCCGGTCTGTCCAGACGCGGCAGTTTTTTAAGTAGCACTGTGATTGACGCAGGTGATCGGGGGCTTCGGCCTTCCTTCGCTTTCCCCGGCGGCGCAGACCGCTTTAACGCAGACTTCTAGGGTTTTACATGACGCGCTACATATTCGTCACGGGCGGTGTTGTTTCTTCATTGGGGAAAGGCATTGCCTCGGCTTCATTGGCGGCCATCCTGGAGGCGCGGGGGCTCAAGGTCACCATGCTCAAGCTGGACCCGTACATCAACGTCGACCCGGGCACCATGAGCCCGTTCCAGCACGGTGAAGTGTTCGTTACCCACGACGGCGCCGAAACCGACCTGGACCTGGGCCACTACGAGCGGTTCATCCGCACGACCATGACCCAGAACAACAACTTCACCACCGGCCGTATCTACGAGCACGTGCTGCGCAAAGAGCGCCGTGGTGATTACCTGGGTGCGACCATCCAGGTCATTCCGCACATCACCGACGAGATCAAGCGCCGCATCATCAAGGGTGCTGGCGATGCCGACGTGGCCCTGGTGGAAATCGGCGGTACTGTAGGTGACATCGAGTCGCAACCGTTCCTCGAAGCAATCCGTCAGCTGCGCGTTGAAGTAGGCTCCAAGCGCGCCATGCTCATGCACCTGACGCTGGTGCCGTACATCGCCACCGCTGGCGAGACCAAAACCAAGCCGACTCAGCACTCGGTCAAAGAGCTGCGCTCCATCGGCCTGCAGCCTGATGTGCTGATCTGCCGCTCCGACCATCCGGTCGATGTGTCGTCGCGTCGCAAGATCGCCCTGTTCACCAACGTTGAAGAACGTGCGGTGATTTCGCTGGAAGACGTCGACACCATCTACAAGATTCCTGCCGTGCTGCACGCCCAGGGCCTGGACGACTTCGTCGTAGAGCGCTTTGGCCTGCAGTGCAATGGCGCTGACTTGTCCGAGTGGGAAAAGGTGGTTGATGCCAAGCTCAATCCTGAGCATGAAGTCACCATCGCCATGGTCGGCAAGTACATGGAACTGCTGGACGCCTACAAGTCGCTGATCGAAGCGATGAGCCATGCCGGTATCCAGAACCGTACCAAGGTCAACCTGCGTTACATCGACTCCGAAGACATCGAGAACCAGGGCACCAGCCTGCTCGAAGGTGCCGATGCGATCCTGGTACCGGGCGGCTTTGGCCTGCGCGGTGTCGAAGGCAAGATCACTGCCGTGCAATATGCTCGCGAGAACAAGGTTCCGTACCTGGGTATCTGCCTGGGCATGCAGGTCGCTGTGATCGAGTTCGCCCGTAACGTCATGGGCTGGAAAGATGCCAACTCCACCGAGTTCGATCGCAACAGCGGTCACCCGGTAGTGGGTCTGATCACCGAGTGGGAAGATGCCACCGGCGCTGTTGAGACCCGTGACGAAGCCTCCGACCTGGGCGGCACCATGCGTCTGGGCGCTCAGGAGTGCCAGCTGGAAAGCGGCTCCAAAGTCCACGATTGCTACGCCAAGGACGTGATCGTCGAGCGTCATCGTCATCGTTACGAAGTGAACAACAAACTGCTGCCACAGCTGGTCGAAGCGGGCCTGAAGGTTTCTGGTCGTTCCGGCGACGGCGCGCTGGTCGAAGTGGTCGAGTCGAAGGATCATCCGTGGTTCGTCGCTTGCCAGTTCCACCCTGAGTTCACCTCGACGCCGCGTGACGGTCACCCGCTGTTCAGCGGTTTCGTCAAGGCTGCATTGGCTCAAAAGAACAAGGCCTGATACATGACTCAGAAGATCATCCGCGTCGGTAACATCGAGATCGCCAACGACAAGCCGTTCGTTCTGTTCGGCGGCATGAACGTGCTGGAGTCCCGTGACCTGGCTATGAAGGTCTGCGAAGAGTACGTGCGGGTTACCGAGAAGCTCGGTATCCCTTACGTGTTCAAGGCCAGCTTCGACAAGGCCAACCGTTCGTCGATCAACTCTTACCGTGGCCCAGGCCTGGAAGAGGGGATGAAGATCTTCGAAGAGATCAAGCGCACCTTCAACGTGCCCGTGATTACCGATGTGCACGAGCCGCACCAGGCGCAAGCCGTGGCAGACGTGTGCGACATCATCCAGTTGCCTGCCTTCCTGTCGCGTCAAACCGACCTGGTGGTGGCCATGGCCAAAACGGGCGCAGTGATCAACATCAAGAAAGCCCAGTTCCTCGCACCTCAGGAAATGAAACACATCCTGACCAAGTGCGAGGAAGCCGGTAACGAGCAGTTGATCCTCTGTGAGCGTGGCTCGAGCTTTGGCTACAACAACCTTGTGGTTGACATGCTCGGCTTCGGTATCATGAAGCAGTTCCAATACCCGGTGTTCTTCGACGTGACCCACGCCCTGCAGATGCCGGGTGGTCGCTCCGATTCCGCCGGTGGCCGCCGTGCCCAGGTTACCGACCTGGCCAAGGCCGGTCTGAGCCAGGGCCTGGCCGGGCTTTTCCTTGAAGCCCACCCTGACCCGGACAACGCCAAGTGCGACGGTCCATGCGCCCTGCGCCTGGACAAACTGGAGCCATTCCTGGCCCAGCTCAAGCAACTGGACGATCTGGTGAAGAGTTTTCCGACGGTAGAAACCGCGTAATCCTCATTTCTCCGGTAAAGTACCGCTCGTTCAACCCCTGACCCACGGGTCAGGGGCACGCTTTCGTCAGGCCTGCCCGTTTTCAACAGCCAGGCGAACGGCAAAGATTTTTTTCAGCTGCGTTGTTTTCGTCAATTCTGGAGTGCTTACAACAATGGCAAAAATCGTCGACATCAAAGGTCGTGAAGTTCTCGATTCGCGTGGTAACCCTACCGTAGAAGCGGACGTGCTGCTCGACAACGGCATCATCGGCAGCGCCTGCGCGCCGTCCGGTGCTTCCACTGGCTCGCGCGAAGCGCTGGAGCTGCGTGATGGCGACAAGAGCCGTTACATGGGTAAGGGCGTACTGAAAGCTGTTGCCAACATCAACGGCCCGATCCGTAGCCTGCTGCTGGGTAAAGATCCGGTTGACCAGAAAGCCCTCGACCGCGCCATGATCGAGCTGGACGGCACCGAGAACAAAGCCAACCTGGGCGCTAACGCCATCCTCGCCGTGTCGCTGGCTGCTGCCAAGGCCGCTGCACAGGATCAGGACTTGCCGCTGTACGCGCACATCGCCAACCTCAACGGCACCCCGGGTCAGTACTCGATGCCGGTTCCGATGATGAACATCATCAACGGTGGCGAGCACGCCGACAACAACGTCGACATTCAGGAGTTCATGGTTCAGCCGGTTGGCGCCAAGACCTTCTCGGATGGCCTGCGCATGGGCACCGAAATTTTCCATCACCTCAAAGCCGTGCTCAAGGCCCGTGGCCTGAACACCGCTGTAGGTGACGAAGGTGGTTTCGCACCTAACCTGGCTTCCAACGAAGACGCCCTGGGCGCCATCGCTGAAGCTGTGGCCAACGCTGGTTACAAGCTGGGCACCGACGTGACCCTGGCACTGGACTGCGCGGCCAGCGAATTCTACGAAGACGGCAAGTACAACCTGTCCGGCGAAGGCAAGTCGTTCGACGCCGAAGGTTTTGCCGAGTACCTGAAGGGTCTGACCGAGCGTTTCCCGATCATCTCGATCGAAGACGGTCTGGACGAGTCCGACTGGGCTGGCTGGAAGATCCTCACCGACAAGATCGGTGCCAAGGTACAACTGGTCGGTGACGACCTGTTCGTGACCAACACCAAGATCTTGAAAGAAGGCATCGACAAGCAGATCGGCAACTCGATCCTGATCAAGTTCAACCAGATCGGCTCGCTGACCGAAACCCTGGAAGCCATCCAGATGGCCAAGGCTGCCGGTTACACTGCCGTCATCTCGCACCGTTCGGGCGAAACCGAAGATTCGACCATTGCCGACCTCGCTGTAGGTACCGCTGCTGGCCAGATCAAAACCGGTTCGCTGTGCCGTTCCGACCGCGTTTCCAAGTACAACCAGCTGCTGCGTATCGAAGAGCAACTGGGCAGCAAGGCTGTGTACCGTGGTCGTGCCGAGTTTCGCGGCTAAGCAAGAGATGGTAAAAAGACAGCAGCCAAGGTGTGCAGAACAACCATACTGAGTGTTCTGCATGCCATTGCAGCAGGTCTGAATACACAAAGCCTGGCTTCGGCCAGGCTTCGTGCCATCAGTGCCCTGCAGAGGTGGCAGTCTTTTTCCACTGGATACCCTGATGCGCAGTCCCTATTGGTTGTTCCTCGTTCTGCTCCTGCTGCTCGGTGGCCTGCAGTACCGTTTGTGGGTAGGCAATGGCAGCCTGGCCCATGTCGCCGAACTCAAGCAACAGATTGCTGACCAGCACGCCGAAAACGAGCGTTTGCTGGAGCGTAATCGCGTGCTTGATGCAGAAGTCATGGAGTTGAAGAAAGGTATGGAAACCGTCGAAGAACGGGCTCGCCATGAATTGGGTATGGTCAAAGAGGGCGAAACCCTCTACCAGCTTGCCCAATGAACCAGACCTTGCCGGCCTTCTGGGCCGTGATTCCCGCTGCGGGTGTTGGTGCCCGCATGGCTGCCGACCGTCCCAAGCAGTACCTGCAGTTGGGCGGCAAGACCATTCTCGAGCATAGCCTCGACTGTTTTCTTGACCATCCCTGTGTCAAAGGGGTGGTAGTCAGCGTTGCTGCTGACGATCCTTACTGGCCGGGCTTGCGCTGTGCCAGTGACCCGCGCATCCAGCGTGCCGCTGGTGGCCAGGAGCGCGCAGACTCGGTGCTCAACGCCTTGCTGTTGCTGCACGCCCAAGGCGCTGCCGACAGTGACTGGGTGCTGGTGCACGACGCCGCTCGCCCGAACCTGGCGCGCAGCGACCTCGACCGCTTGCTGTTCGAGCTTGCGGACGATCCAGTTGGTGGGCTGTTGGCCGTGCCGGCCCGCGACACGCTCAAGCGTGCCAACGCCGATGGCCGGGTCAGCAAGACCATTGATCGCAGCACGGTATGGCAGGCGTATACCCCGCAGATGTTCCGCCTTGGCGCGCTGCACCGGGCGCTGGCCGATAGCCTGGTGGCGGATGTGGCAATCACCGATGAGTCATCGGCGATCGAATGGGCCGGGCAATCACCGCGGTTGATCGAAGGGCGTAGCGATAACATCAAGGTCACCCGGCCGGAAGACCTGGAGTGGTTGCGTCAGCGTTGGAGTCAGCGTAAGTAATCGCGGGCTCTACATCACCCCTGTGGGAGCGGGCTTGCCCCGCGATACTCCGGTAACCCCGCCAACCCCTCACGTAAATAATCCACCAGCCTACGCACCTTCGGCGACAAATGCCGCTGCTGCGGATACAACGCCCACACCGCCGTATTAGGCGGCTGCTGCGCCTCAAGCAGCGACACCAACGCCCCGGTTTTCAGGTGCTCAAGCACGTAGTAATCGGGCAACTGACACAACCCCACGCCCTGCAACGCCGCATCCAGTACCGCCTGGCCGCTGTTGCAGCGCCAGTTGCCTTGCACCCGCAAACCTTGCTCCCGACCGTCCTGCTGCAGGGTCCAGATATCTGAACTGCCAATCAGGCAATTGTGCCGGGCCAGCTCCGACACGCTGTGCGGCCGACCGTACCGCTCCAGATACGCCGGTGAAGCGCACAGGTACATGCGGCGCGGCGCCAGGCGCGTGGCAATCAGGCGTGAGTCCTGTAACCGGCCCAGGCGAATCGCCAGGTCCATCCCTTCGTGCAGCAAATCCAGGGTGCGGTTGCTCAGTTCGATATCGACCCGCAATTGCGGGTACAGCGCCATGAAGCGCGTGACCAGCGGCACGATAAAGCGCTCGCCATAGGCAACCGCGCAGGTCATGCGCAACAAGCCCTTGGGTTCGCTGGTCAGATCGCTCATCGCGCGTAAGGCTTCCTCGCGACCATCTTGCAGGCGTTGGCAGTGCTGCAGGAAGGTTTGCCCGGCTTCGCTCAAAGTGACTTTGCGCGTGCTGCGGTACAGCAGGCGCGTCTGCAGGCGGTCTTCAAGGCGGGCGATCTGGCGGCTGATGTGCGAAGACGAAACCCCCAGGCGCTCCGCCGCCGCGGTGAACTGACCTGATTCGGCGACTGCGACAAACTCGTCGATACCTTCCCAGCGGCTACTCATCGATTATCCCTGAACAGCAATAATGTTTTGTCTTTGCCTGGATTATTAAGCAAATGGCGATGAATTACACTTCCAGCTTGAACTGACCCCTTAGCTGGAGAAGATTGATGATCAAGTCCCGTGCCGCCGTTGCCTTCGAGGCCAAGAAACCGCTGGAGATTGTCGAAGTCGATGTGGCCATGCCCAAGGCGGGCGAAGTGCTGTTGCGTGTGGTCGCCAGCGGTGTTTGCCATACCGATGCCTACACCCTCTCCGGTGCCGACCCGGAAGGTATCTTCCCGTCGATTCTCGGCCATGAAGGCGGCGCTATTGTCGAGGCGGTGGGCGAGGGCGTGACCTCGGTGGCGGTGGGTGATCATGTCATTCCGCTGTACACCCCAGAATGCGGCCAGTGCAAATTCTGCCGCTCGGGCAAGACCAACCTGTGCCAAGCGATTCGTGCGACCCAGGGCAAAGGGCTGATGCCGGACGGCACCACGCGCTTCTCCTACAAAGGCCAGCAACTGTTCCACTACATGGGCACCTCGACGTTCTCCGAGTACACCGTACTGCCGGAAATTTCCGTGGCCAAGATCCAGAAAGAAGCGCCGCTGGAGAAGGTCTGCCTGCTAGGCTGTGGTGTGACCACCGGTATCGGTGCTGTGCTCAATACCGCCAAGGTCAAGCCGGGCGACACCGTGGCAGTCTTCGGCCTGGGCGGCATCGGGCTTTCGGCGATCATCGGCGCGGTCAAGGCCAAGGCCTCGCGCATCATTGCCGTCGACATCAATCCGAGCAAATTTGAAATCGCCAAGCAGCTCGGCGCTACCGATTGCGTCAACCCGAAAGACTACGACCGCCCGATCCAGGAAGTCATCGTTGACCTCACTGACGGCGGAGTGGACTTCTCCTTCGAGTGCGTCGGCAACGTGCAACTGATGCGCGCGGCCCTGGAGTGCTGCCACAAGGGCTGGGGTGAGTCGGTGATCATTGGTGTGGCTGGCGCCGGTCAAGAAATCTCTACCCGTCCGTTCCAGCTGGTGACCGGCCGGGTCTGGCGCGGTTCGGCGTTCGGTGGCGTACGTGGCCGCAGCGAGCTGCCAAGCTACGTGGAGATGTCGGAGAAAGGCGAAATCCCGCTGGACACCTTCATCACCCACACCATGGGCCTGGAAGACATCAACAAAGCTTTCGACCTGATGCATGAAGGCAAGAGCATCCGCAGCGTCATCCACTTCTGAGGTTTGCCATGAGCCTGGAAAACATTTCCTGTCAGAAGAGCTTCGGTGGTTGGCACAAGCGCTACCGGCACCGCTCCGAAGTGCTCGGTTGCGACATGGTGTTTGCCGTCTACCTGCCGCCGCAGGCGGAGCAGGGCGGAAAGCTACCGGTACTGTACTGGCTCAGCGGCCTGACCTGCACCGACGAGAACTTCATGCAAAAGGCCGGCGCGCACAAGCTCGCCGCCGAGCTGGGACTGATCATCGTGGCTCCCGACACCAGCCCGCGTGGGCCTCAGGTGCCGGGCGATCCCGACGGTGCATGGGATTTTGGCCTGGGCGCGGGTTTCTACCTGAACGCCAGCGAGCAACCTTGGGCTCAGCACTACCGCATGCATGATTACGTGGTGCAAGAGCTGCCGAAGCTGGTCGAGGCGCATTTCCCTGCCTCCGATCGCCGTGGTATCAGCGGTCACTCGATGGGCGGCCATGGCGCGCTGGTGTGCGCACTGCGCAACCCCGGGCGCTATCACTCGGTGTCGGCGTTCGCGCCCATCAGCAACCCGATGGATTGTCCGTGGGGGCAGAAGGCGTTTTCCCGCTACCTTGGCGAAGACCGCACGCGCTGGCGCGAATGGGATGCCACTGTACTGATCGCCGAGGCGCAGGAACGCTTGCCGTTGCTGATCGATCAGGGGGATCGTGATGACTTCCTGGAAAACCAGCTAAAACCGCAGGCGTTACTGCAGGCGGCCAAGGCAGTTGGCCATCCTCTGGAGCTGCGTTTGCAGCCAGGTTATGACCATAGTTACTACTTCATTGCCAGCTTTATCGACGAGCATCTGCGCCATCATGGGGTGGCACTGGGTTTGTTGTAGGAGCTTCCCTACAAATGAGCCAAAGGCTCGCCAAAGCAGGTAGAATCACGCCCTGACTCAATCAGGGCGTTTTTTTATGCGTATTGGCCACGGCTACGATGTGCACCGCTTCGCGGAAGGCGATTTCATCACCTTGGGTGGGGTGCGCATTGCGCACAGGTTCGGGCTGCTGGCCCATTCCGATGGCGACGTGTTGCTGCACGCCCTGAGTGATGCGCTGCTGGGCGCCGCTGCGCTGGGCGACATCGGCAAGCATTTCCCTGATACCGATCCGCAGTTCAAGGGCGCTGACAGCCGTGTGTTGCTGCGTCACGTGGTCAAGATCGTGCAGGCCAAAGGCTGGCAGGTCGGCAACGTAGACGCCACCATCGTCGCCCAGGCGCCGAAGATGGCACCGCATATCGACAGCATGCGCGCATTGATTGCCGAAGACCTGCAGGTCGAGCTCGATCAGGTCAACGTCAAGGCCACCACTACCGAGAAGCTTGGCTTCACCGGTCGCGAAGAAGGCATTGCGGTTCACGCCGTCGCCTTGTTGCTGCCAGCATGACCGAACTGGAACTTCTCGGCCCGCGTGCATCGGGCCCGGCACTTGGCAGCGCCATTCTCAAGGCCGTCGCTGAAGACTTTCAGGTTGACGAAGTCCTCGACATTCCTTTGTCTGGTACGGGCGAGCACCTGTGGTTGTGGGTCGAAAAACGCGACCTCAATACCGAAGAAGCTGCCCGCCGCCTGGCCCGTGCAGCCGGTGTGCCGCTGCGCAATATCAGTTATGCCGGCCTCAAGGATCGCCAGGCCCTGACCCGTCAATGGTTCAGCCTGCACCTGCCGGGCAAGGCCGATCCAGACTTGAGCGCGGCGGAAAACGAAACCCTGAGCATCCTCAAGCAGACCCGCCATTCGCGCAAATTGCAGCGCGGTGCGCATTCGGCCAACGGCTTCACCTTGCGCCTGACCGGCCTGAACGCCGATCACCCGGCGCTGGACGCCCGCCTTGAGCAACTGAAAGCTCAGGGAGTTCCCAATTACTTTGGCGCGCAACGCTTCGGTCATGAGGGTGGCAATGTGCACGATGCCCGCGACTGGGCGGAGCGCCAGGCCTTGCCGGAGCAGCGCAATGTGCGCTCACGGCTGCTCTCAAGTGCACGCAGCTATCTGTTCAACCAGGTCCTGGCACAGCGTGTAGCCGATGGCAGCTGGCAGCAGGCTCAGGTCGGTGACCTGTTAGCCTTTACCGACAGCCGCAGCTTTTTTCCGGCCGGCGAGGCGGAGTGTTCCGATCCGCGCCTGGCTATTCTCGACTTGCACCCTACCGGCCCGCTGTGGGGCGAAGGGCAGTCAACTGCGGCGGGTGTCGCTGGTGCGCTGGAACAGCGAATCGGTGAGCAGCACGCAGCGTTGTGCCAATGGTTGGCGCGGGCAGGCATGAGCCATGAGCGTCGTATCCTGCGACTGCCCATTGGCGGTCTGACGTGGCATTATCCCGAGCCTGATATTCTGCAACTGGAATTCGTCCTTCCGGCCGGATGCTTTGCCACCGTGGTGGTGCGCGAGCTCGTTGATCTGGTGTCGGCAGGGCAGACGGACAGCCCATGCGTATTCTGATTTCGAATGATGATGGTGTCACCGCCCCCGGACTTGCAGCGCTGCATGCTGCGCTGGCGGACTATGCCGACTGTGTGGTCATTGCCCCGGATCAAGACAAAAGCGGCGCCAGCAGTTCGCTGACGCTCGACCGGCCGCTGTGTCCGCAAACCTTGGCCAATGGCTACATCAGCCTCAACGGGACGCCGACCGACTGCGTGCACCTGGGGCTCAATGGTCTGCTGGAGACGACCCCGGACATGGTGGTGTCGGGGATCAACCTGGGTGCGAACCTGGGTGACGATGTGCTGTATTCCGGCACCGTGGCCGCTGCCCTTGAGGGGCGCTTCCTGGGTGGTACCTCCTTCGCGTTCTCGCTGCTCTCGCGCCTGCCCGACAACCTGCCGACGGCGGCGTACTTTGCGCGTAAGCTGGTCGAGGCGCACAAGAGCCTGGAATTGCCGCCGCGAACCGTGCTCAATGTGAATATTCCCAACTTGCCGCTTGAGCATATCCGCGGCATTCAGCTCACACGTCTGGGGCATCGCGCCCGTGCTGCGGCGCCGACCAAGGTGGTTAATCCACGGGGTAAGGAAGGCTACTGGATCGCGGTGGCGGGGGATGCCGAAGATGGTGGCCCCGGCACGGATTTTCATGCGGTGATGCAAGGGTATGTTTCGATCACACCATTGCAGCTCGACCGCACCTTCAATGATGCTTTCGAGCGTCTGGATGGTTGGCTGGAGGGGCTGCTCTGATGCGTGAACAGGAGGATCTGATGCGCCATGGTATCGGTTTTACCTCGCAGCGAACCCGTGAGCGGCTGATTCAGCGGTTGATCGAAGAAGGTGTGTCCAACCCCAAGGTCATCGACGTGCTGCGCCGTACGCCCCGGCACCTGTTCGTCGATGAGGCACTGGCACACCGCGCCTATGAGGACACCGCGTTGCCGATCGGCAACAACCAGACGATTTCTCAGCCGTTCATGGTCGCGCACATGAGTGAGCTGCTGCTACAGGCGGGCCCGCTGGACAAGGTGCTGGAGATTGGCACCGGGTCGGGTTATCAAACGGCGATCCTCGCGCAACTGGTCGAACGGGTATTCTCGGTAGAGCGCATCAAGGTCCTGCAGGATCGCGCCAAGGAGCGCTTGACCGAACTCAACCTGCGTAACGTGGTATTCCGTTGGGGCGACGGCTGTGAGGGTTGGCCGGCGCTGGCACCTTACAATGGCATCATCGTCACCGCAGTGGCTCAGGAAGTTCCCCAGGCATTGCTTGACCAACTTGCTCCGGGTGGGCGCATGGTCATTCCCGTGGGGCCGACAGGCGACACCCAGCATTTGATGCTGATCGTGCGTGAAGAGCATGGTTTCTCGCAGCAGGTACTGGGTGCTGTGCGTTTTGTGCCGTTGCTGACCGGTCCTCTGGCCTGATCAGGACTTTTTTTCAGCGCAAGCGAATTCCTCTGGCTTTGCCCTGTCTATCTGGCGGGCTACCCTGTTCGGTCGGGGTTCACATTTTGCGCATGCCCGGCATCCGCAAGGCGTATGCCCTCGGTTATAATTGCAACAATATTGCATTTTCACAGCAGTCACCATGAGAGGGAGCGGCGGGTGAGTCACACAATCATTCAGCAGTGCAGAGGAAATTCGAGCTTCAAGCTTCTGCTGATTGCACTTGCCGTAGGTTCGCTGGTGTCGGGTTGCTCCAGCACGTCCACCAGCAGCGGTGCTCGTGTGGTCGACCGTACTGCAACGGCGCCCAAGCGTCCCGCTACCACCAGCGGCCAGTACGTCGTTCGCCCTGGCGATACCCTTTACTCCATCGCCTTTCGCTATGGCTGGGACTACAAGGCCCTGGCAGCGCGCAACAACATTGCAGCGCCTTACACCATCCGTCCTGGCCAGGCGATCCGTTTTGACGGCGGCACCAACGGGCCGGCCAGAGGCGCCACCACCGTGGTGACCACCTCGTCCTCGCCGTCGAGCAAGACCACCATCACCACGCGCCCGGCAGGCACACCAGCCAAGCCTGTAACGACCACCCCAGTGACGCCTGCACCGGCTCCGGCGCCTGTAGTCGCCACCACCACACCGGCACCGGTTCAGGTGTCTGCCGCAGAGCGCGCAGTGGGTGGCTGGGGGTGGCCGGCCAGTGGCGTACTGATTGGAAAATTTGCTTCAAACGGCAGTTTGAATAAAGGCATTGATATCGCCGGTGATTTGGGACAGCCTGTTTTTGCTGCGTCTGATGGTTCAGTTGTCTACGCCGGAAGTGGCTTGCGGGGCTACGGCGAGTTGATCATCATCAAGCACAGCGATACCTACGTCAGTGCCTACGGTCACAACCGCAGGCTTTTGGTTCGGGAGGGACAGCAGGTCAAAGTTGGGCAGACAATTGCCGAAATGGGTTCCACGGGCACAGACCGGGTGAAGCTGCATTTTGAGATTCGCCGCCAGGGCAAACCTGTTGATCCGCTGCAATTCCTGCCGCGTCGTTGATTGCTAGTACCCGGCCTGTTCCTCGCGTAGAGGGGACAGGCTCCAGCGATGCCAAGGATCTGGGCGCCGCTCGAGTCTGAGTTCGAACTCAGCAAAGGACTATAACAATGGCTCTCAGTAAAGAAGTGCCGGAGTTTGACATCGACGATGAAGTGCTCCTGATGGAGACGGGCATCGTTTTGGAAACGGATGTGGTGTCAGACGAACCTGCTGTACCTTCGGTTCGGACCAGGGCTAAACAAGGCTCTTCGCTCAAGCAGCACAAGTACATCGATTATACTCGGGCGCTTGATGCAACCCAGTTGTACCTCAATGAAATCGGCTTTTCGCCTTTGCTGTCGCCAGAGGAAGAAGTCCATTTTGCGCGCTTGTCGCAAAGTGGTGATCCGGCCGGCCGCAAGCGCATGATCGAAAGTAACCTGCGGCTGGTGGTGAAAATCGCCCGGCGCTATGTCAATCGCGGGCTTTCGCTGCTGGACCTGATCGAAGAGGGCAACCTGGGCCTGATTCGTGCGGTCGAGAAGTTTGACCCTGAACGTGGTTTCCGTTTCTCTACCTACGCCACTTGGTGGATCCGGCAAACCATCGAACGGGCGATCATGAACCAGACCCGTACCATCCGCTTGCCCATTCATGTGGTCAAGGAACTCAACGTTTACCTGCGCGCGGCGCGCGAACTCACCCAGAAGCTCGATCACGAACCGTCCCCGGAAGAGATCGCCAGCCTGCTGGAGAAGCCCGTTGGTGAAGTCAAGCGCATGCTGGGGCTCAACGAGCGCGTGTCGTCGGTAGACGTGTCTTTGGGGCCAGATTCAGACAAAACCCTGCTCGATACCCTGACTGACGATCGCCCCACCGATCCCTGCGAACTGCTTCAGGACGATGACTTGTCCCAGAGCATTGACCAATGGCTGGGTGAACTGACCGACAAGCAGCGTGAGGTGGTGATTCGCCGCTTCGGTCTGCGCGGGCATGAAAGCAGTACCCTGGAAGATGTAGGGCTGGAGATCGGTCTGACCCGTGAGCGGGTTCGGCAGATTCAGGTCGAGGGCCTCAAGCGTCTGCGCGAGATCCTTGAGAAGAACGGCCTGTCCAGTGAGTCGTTGTTTCAGTAAGCGGTAAGCTACACGCTATAGGCAGTAAGCATGCTGCAGCAAAGAACGCCTCGATATGATCGAGGCGTTTTTGTTTGTGTCGGCAACGCGTCCTGGTTTGGATATGTCCTGTCGTTGCAGCGGAAACATCCGGGTTTAGCCAAAAGCAGCCAGCGAGGTTGCTACTGTTGTTTTCCATGTAGGCTTTTGCTTACTCGTTATGTAAGCCATTGCTATAGGTTCTAGTAAATCGTTGTCGTTTCCAGTGTGAGTTTTTTTGTAGCTGCTTGATAGATAAGAGATTTTTACTTTGTTGCAGTTGGGTTTCTGCAGCTTTTTGAGAGCTTTGGCCCGTTGCCGGAATTACTGCAGTCGCTAGTATCTGAACTGTGTCTACGGACTGACACAGGCTTTCAAGGATGACGGCCAAGGACATCGCAGGACGCGATTCATCAGGACGATGACAGGGAATAAAGGGACTACGGAAAAAATGTGGGCGGGTCAAACCGCCCCTTTTTTTTGGGTTTTTCACGGATTTCCGGGAAAGGATTGGCTTTGGCTTTGAGGGTTGCGAGCTTATCCAATTGCTGTGGTGGCACCACTGGACCCTTCCGCCCTTACGGCGGCCTACTTTTTCTTGGAAAAGTAGGCAAACCGCTCGCTCCTGCATCCGGCCCTACGCTGCGCTCCGGGTTCCCTCGCTCCGGCATTGCTCCCGCGAGGACCGCGCTAACGGGCCATCCATGGCCCGAAGCGCTTGACGGGCTCCTGCCCGTCACCTCACTCCGCAATACCTCCACTCAGCCTCCTGAAGTCGCAAATCGCGGCGCCTGAACTAACGCGCACGCAAAGCAAATGCAAAAACAAAGCGACAAGCGACAAACCTACAAGTCCCCCAACCGTAACTTAGCGACTTCAGGAGACCGAGTGGAGGTGACTGGAGGGCTTGTCGCGGTGGGAGCGGGCTTGCCCCGCGATCGCGTTTCGCCAATGACACTGCATCGCGGGGCAAGCCCGCTCCCACAGCCGCATAAAAAAAGGCCCTCGAAGGGCCTTTTTTGATCCGCAGCGCTTAGCGCTCCAGGTCGGCAATCTTGCCTGGCTTGCCATCCCACTCTTCAGCGTCCGGCAGGGCGTCCTTACGCTCGGTGATGTTTGGCCAGATCTCTGCCAGCTCGGCATTGAGCTCGATGAAGTTTTCCATGCCGCTTGGCACTTCGTCTTCCGAGAAAATGGCTTGGGCAGGGCATTCAGGCTCGCACAGTGCACAGTCGATGCACTCATCCGGGTGAATGACCAGGAAGTTCGGGCCTTCGTAGAAGCAGTCCACCGGACAGACTTCTACGCAGTCGGTGTACTTGCACTTGATGCAGTTGTCGGTGACGACGAAGGTCATTTCTAATTCTCTCCTCAGGCGACGGCAGCGATACCCATCCAGACAGGGTCGCTCGGTTTGGTCCTTCGGCTGCAGGCCAGGCTAGTAACCTGCAGCACCACCAAACCGCGCGGGATTCTATCAGCTTGTGCGGGCTCGCGTTATAACAGAGTCTTTAGTGTATAGAGCATTTCGATAGCTTGACGCGGCGTCATGTTGTCCAGGTCCAGCTTCCCAAGCTTCTCGATGGCTGGGTGAGGCAGGCTGGCAAACAGGTCGCTTTGGTGCGGTACATCAGCTGCACCTTTGGGTGCAGCAGGCATTTCATGTGGCAGGCTGGCGGTTTCCAGACGGCCAAGATGCTCACGTGCACGCTGGATCACCGGCGTCGGCACACCGGCCAATTGCGCCACTGCCAGGCCGTAGCTCTGGCTGGCCGGCCCTGGCAGCACGTGGTGCAGGAACACGATCCGTTCGTTGTGTTCGGTGGCGTTCAGGTGCACGTTGGCCACCAGCGGTTCGCTTTCCGGCAGCACGGTGAGTTCGAAGTAGTGCGTGGCAAACAGGGTGTAGGCGCGCAATTGAGCCAAACGCTCTGCCGCCGCCCAGGCCAGCGACAGGCCGTCGAAGGTACTGGTACCGCGGCCGACTTCGTCCATCAGCACCAAGCTGCGGTCGGTGGCGTTGTGCAGGATGTTGGCGGTTTCGCTCATCTCGACCATGAAGGTCGAACGCCCACCGGCCAGGTCATCGCTGGAGCCGATACGGGTGAAGATCCGATCGACCAGTGACAACTCGCAACTGGCGGCCGGGACGAAGCTGCCAATGTGGGCCATCAGCACGATCAGTGCAGTCTGGCGCATGTAAGTAGACTTACCGCCCATGTTTGGGCCGGTGATCACCAGCATGCGGGTGTTGTCGTCCAATGCCAGGTCGTTGGCCACGAACGGCGTCGTCAGCACTTGCTCGACCACCGGGTGGCGGCCCTGGGTGATGCGCATGCACGGCTCATCGACGAACGACGGGCAGTTCAGGTCAAGGTTCAGCGCGCGCTCGGCGAGGTTGCTCAGTACATCCAGTTCGGCCAGGGCTGCTGCGGTGTCCTGCAGCGGCGCCAGGTGGCCGATCAGGGTCTCGAGCAGGGCGTCGTAGAGCATCTTCTCGCGGGCCAGGGCGCGGCTTTTGGCCGACAGCGCCTTGTCTTCGAAGGTTTTCAGCTCCGGGGTGATAAACCGCTCGGCACCCTTGAGGGTCTGGCGGCGAATGTAGTCAGCCGGTGCCTGTTCGGCCTGCTTGCTGGGCAGTTCGATGAAGTAGCCGTGCACGCGGTTGTAGCCGACTTTCAGGTTGGCAAGACCGGTGCGAGCTTTCTCGCGGGCTTCCAGGTCGATCAGGAACTGGCCAGCGTTCTCGCTCATCGCCAGCAGCTCGTCCAGCTCGCTGTCGTAGCCGGTCTTGAGCACGCCGCCGTCGCGGATTACCGCTGGCGGGTTGTCGATGATGGCCTTTTCCAGCAGGTCGGCCAATTCCGGGTAGGTGCCGGTAATGGCGGCGAGGCGCGCCAGGTGTGGCGCTTCCAGCTCAGCCATGGCGTTCTGCAACTCAGGCAGCGCACCGAGGGCGTCGCGCAGGCGCGCCAGATCCCGAGGGCGGGCGTTACGCAGGCCGATACGGGCGAGGATCCGCTCGAGGTCGCCGATTTCCTTGAGCTGCGGTTGCAGTTTCTCAAAGCGGTAGCTATCGAGCAGGCAGCGAATCGAACCTTGCCGGGCTTGCAACACTTTCAGGTCGCGCAATGGGCGGTTCAGCCAGCGGGTCAGCAAACGGCTGCCCATGGCGGTCTGGCAGCGGTCGATGACCGACTGCAGGGTGTTGTCGCGGCCCCCAGCCAGGTTTACATCCAGCTCAAGGTTGCGGCGGCTGGCGCCGTCGAGCACTACGGTGTCGTCCAGGCGCTCATGCTTGAGGCTGCGCAGGTGGGGCAGGGCGGTGCGTTGGGTTTCCTTGGCGTAGCCCAACAGGCAACCGGCGGCGCCGATCGCCAGCGTCAGCTTCTCGCAACCGAAGCCTTTGAGGTCTTGGGTTGCGAACTGCTGGCAGAGGCTTTTGCGGGCCGAGTCACGGTCGAAATCCCACGGCGCACGACGGCGGGCGCCGCGGCGTTTCTCTGCCGGCAGGCCTTGTGGCCAGTCGTCTGGAATAAGCAACTCCACCGGGTTGATGCGCTCAAGCTCAGCGAGCAGGTTTTCCCAGCCTTTGATCTCCAGCACAGAGAAGTTGCCGCTGGTGATATCCAGTACGGCCAGGCCGAACAGACGCTCATCACCCAGCACCGCGGCAATGAGGTTATCGCGGCGCTCATCGAGCAAGGCTTCGTCGCTGACGGTGCCGGGGGTGATAATCCGCACCACCTGACGTTCCACCGGGCCTTTGCTGGTTGCCGGATCGCCGACCTGTTCGCAGATCACCACCGATTCGCCCAGCTTCACCAGCTTGGCCAGGTAGCCCTCGGCTGCGTGAAAGGGAATGCCACACATGGGGATCGACTGGCCCGCCGATTGCCCGCGGGCCGTCAGGGTAATGTCCAGGAGTTTTGCGGCCTTCTTCGCATCTTCATAGAAGATCTCGTAGAAGTCGCCCATGCGGTAGAACATCAGCTGATCCGGGTGCTGGTTTTTCAGCTTCCAGTACTGCTGCATCATCGGGGTGTGTGCGGAAAGATCGCTCATTACAGAAACTTGGCTCGCAGCGTCGTTAAGACCAAAGGCAAGCGCGCAATGTTACAGGGATTTTGCGCCGGATGCCGAGGCCAACACCCCCGCTGTGACCATTTGTCCATGCATTCAGCTGCATATCGGCAATTGCATTTTGCATAAAGCGCCCGCATTATGCAGATTATGCAAAAACGCAACGTAGCTTCCGTCTTAAGAGCACTGCTCGACCGCCACGGTATCTCCCCCACGGAGTTGCACCGGCGTACCGGCGTGCCGCAATCCACCTTGTCGCGCATTCTCAGCGAGAAGATCGTCGATCCTTCCGACAAGCATGTGTCGAAAATCGCCGAGTACTTCGGCGTGAGCACCGATCAACTGCGCGGCCGCGTCGAGCTTGGCGAGAGTCGCGAAGCTCCGCTAACCCGCAGTCATGCCGAGTTGCACGATATCAGCCTGTGGGATGACGACACCCCCATCGAGGACGATGAGGTTTCCATTCCGTTTCTTCGCGAGGTCGAGTTGGCAGCAGGATCAGGACGATTCGTCATCGAAGAAAGCGAGAAAGCCAGCCTGCGCTTCGGCAAGCGCAGCCTGCGTCACAATGGCGTGCAGTTCGACCAGGCCAAGTGCGTCACCGTGCGTGGCAACAGCATGCTGCCGGTATTGCGCGACGGCGCCACGGTTGGGGTGAACGCTGGCAAGAGCGGCATTGGCGATATCGTTGATGGTGACTTGTACGCCATCAATCACAACGGTCAGTTGCGGGTCAAACAGCTCTATCGCCTGCCAACCGGCATTCGCCTGCGCAGCTTCAATCGTGAAGAACATCCGGACGAGGACTACAGCTTCCAGCAGATGCAGGAAGAGCAGATCAGCATCCTCGGTCATGTGTTCTGGTGGGGCATGTACGCTCGCTGAACTGCCCGCAGATCATCAGAAACCCGCTTAGGCGGGTTTTTTTTCGTCTGCTGAAAAGTGCTGCAAGCCCTACGGCATAAGGACTACATGCATATTTGCATTTTCCCATGCATAAATGTTTCCATAAATGCATTGACTGCATATGCATCAGTGCATAATCTTTGTCTCAAGCCGGTCGACACCGGCAGTGACAAAGGCAGCGATGAACAGGCCTGAACTGTTCAGAGGGTTGGCAACTGACCCGGGTGTGCAGCGTAAAGCACCGTAAACAGTTATCCGGCGGGCAGGCGGCCGCGGTCGGAAGAACAACATGAAGCGGAACGGTCCAGCGCACCAGTCGTGGCGGGCGGTTCATCAACGCATTACTGAAAAGCCTGGCGAACCGGGCTTTTTGGAATGCCGAGAAATCGGTTGCACAACAACGGCGATGGGCGAAATCCCATGCGCCATTGCATAAGGAGACAGGGCAGTGACAAACGAGCAACAGACGTTACTGGAAATGCCGATCTGGCTGGTGATCATCCTCGCTTTGCTGGGTGGCCTTTCCGGAGAAATGTGGCGTGCAGACAAAGCCGGCACCCGAGGCTGGGCGCTGTTTCGCCGCCTGCTTTTACGTTCGGGGGCCTGCATGGTCTGCGGCGTATCCACGGTGATGCTGCTGTATGCCAGCGGCATGTCGATCTGGACAGCTAGTGCTTTTGGTTGCCTGACGGCGATGGCCGGGGCGGATGTGGCGATCGGCTTGTATGAGCGTTGGGCGGCGAGGCGCTTGGGGGTCGAAGCGCAGCCTTCTGAGTTCCATAAACAAGGCACAAAGGAGTGAGGTGCTCGCGGCCTGGTGACACCGTTGGCCAATCAATCCTGCGCCGCGCGCCTCCACACTGGCCGTTGCGACTGTCGCCCAGGAGGGCATATGAACGAACTGACGACATTACATGAAGCGATTACCGCTGCTATCAAGGTCGCTATTCCGACGCTTGAGACGGTTGGCGCTTATGCGGTAGCCGACGCCTCCACAGTCCTGCCCGCGTTGCTCTTCGCCATCACCGGCCTTGAGCCAGGCGTAGATCCGGGCGATGGCCGCTCGGGCATCAGCGCAGGCTTCGAGGCCCGTATCTTGGTTGACCCAGCCAGTGCGCAGGCACCCTTGCTGGCTGTCACTCTGGCAAGCGAACTTGCCGTGTTGCTGCGCAAGCAGTTCTGGGCGTTGGACTTTGTTGAAGGTGCCACGAATGTGCGCGCAGTGCCCGCTGTAGCAATGCCGGCGACGACCTGGCTGGTGCAATGGCAGCAAGTGGTGCGCTTGGGTGCTGTGTCCTGGCCATGGCCCGATGAGCCAGGGCCATTGGCTTTTGCTTTCAGCCCGGATACCGGTCCTGGCAACGAAGACGCTTACCAGTCACCGGAGGACTTGGCATGAGCTACGCCAGTGCCGCCCATGATCGAATGCTGGCTGCAATGATCATCCCTTGCCAGGTGGTTGGGGTCGATCTTGCCGCTGCCAGGGTACGGGTATCCGACGGTGCCGGCTGGACCAGCGCCTGGGTCCGCTGGCACAGCCAGGCCGCAGGTAAAGCGCGGCACTGGCGCTCACCCAGCCTCGGTGAACAAGGCGTTCTACTAAACCCCAGCGGAGAGCCTGCTCAAGGCACCTTTATTCCGGGCCTGTACGGCAATGCTGGTGATCCCGCGGATAACCGCGACCACGTTGAGGTGTGGCGTTTCGAAGACGGTGGCTCGCTGGTCTACGACTGGCAAGCCAACAGCTACACCATCGATCTGCCCACGGGCACCCTGACCCTCAAGGTTGGCGCCAGCTCGGCAGTGGTTACCGCCAATTCCATCGAGGCCAAAGCCACCCACATTACCTTGACCGGTGAGGTGCAGATCAACGGGCTTTTACGGGTAACCGGCGACATCCTTGGCGCGGGAAAGATCATCGACACCGCTGGCAACAGCGCCAACCACAAGCACTGAACTCAGCCCGCCAATGCGGGCTTTTTTACGCCTGGAGAAATCATGTCCAGAACAATGAAGGAGTAACCCGATGATCGGAGTGAATCGCCGCACCGGTGCCTCGCTGTCGGGCATCGAGCATGTGCGTCAATCGATTGAAGACATTCTGACCACCCCGCTGAGCAGCCGCCGCATGCGCCCGGACTATGGCAGCGCGCTGCGGCGCTTTGTCGATCTGCCCGTCAATGACGGCTGGAAAAGTGCGGTACAAGCCGAAGTAGCCAGGTCCCTCAGCCGTTGGGAGCCACGCCTGAAACTTGAGACGGTGCGGGTGTTGGCGGTGGTTGGCGGGCAGATCACCCTGCAGCTCAATGGGCAGTACCTGGGTGACAGCCAGACGCTGGAGGTAATGGCATGAGTAGCCTGGATCTTTCGGCGTTGCCCGCGCCACAGGTACTGGAAGACCTCGATTTCGAGGACATCTTCCAGGAGGACCTGAGCACTTTTCGCTCACATATGGGCGACAACTGGGACGCACTGCTCGAGAGCGATCCGGTGACCAAGCTGTTGGAAGTCGGTGCTTATCGCAAGCTGCTTAATCGCGCACGGGTCAACGATGCGGCCAAGTCTCTGCTGTTGGCTTATGCGCAAGGCAGTGACCTCGACCATCTGGCGGCCAATGTGCACCTGCAGCGGTTGGTGGTCCAGCCCCAGGACTTGAGTACGGTGCCACCAACCCCGCAAGTGCTCGAGGAAGATGATGCGCTGCGCGAGCGTATTCAACTGGTTTACGAAGGGTTGACCACGGCCGGGCCACGCAACAGCTACATCCTGCATGCCCGCAATGCTTCTGGCTTAGTGGCCGATGCTACGGCGCAGAGCCCGTCGCCTGCTGTTGTGGTGGTAACTGTGCTGGCACTGGAGGGCAATGGCGTGGCCGGGGCTGCGCTACTGGAAACCGTGCGCGCCGCACTAAACGATGACGACGTGCGACCAGTGGCAGACCGACTGACGGTGCAGAGCGCTGCGATCTTGCCGTACCGCATCAATGCCGTGGTGCACATGAGCGGCAATGGCCCGGAAATCGAAGCTACCCTGGCCGAGTGCAAGCGCCGTCTGCAGGCCTGGGTCAATCCTCGGCGGCGTTTGGGCGTTGAAGTCGCACGCTCAGGGGTAGACGCTCAACTGCATATCAATGGCGTCAGCCGGGTTGATCTGAACGACTGGACCGATCTGCGCCCGACCCTGGCGCAAGCCGCCTGGTGTGAAGCGATCACCGTGACGCGAGGAGGCTGACATGAACAGCTTGCTCCCGCTCAACAGCACTGAACTCGAGCGCGCCATCGAGGCGGCGAGTGCGGAAATCACCGACATACCCTTGCATGCACTGTACAACCCGGACACTTGTCCACCTCACCTGTTGCACCAACTGGCCTGGGCCTGGTCGGTGGATCGCTGGGACGAAGCCTGGCCTGACAGCATCAAGCGCTCGGTGATTCGCTCGGCCTTCAACGTACATGCCCACAAAGGCACCATCGGCGCCTTGCGCCGGGTGGTGGAACCGTTCGGCTACCTGATTGAGGTTGAAGAGTGGTTTCAGACTCAGCCTCAAGGCGTGCCTGGCACCTTTGCCTTGAAAATTGGTGTCTCTGACGCCGGCATCAGCGACGAAACCTACCAGGAACTGACCTGGCTGATCGATGACGCCAGGCCCGTCAGCAGACACATGACCGGGCTGGTCATCAGCCTGGAAACCGCCGGTGCCCTGTACATGGGCACCTCACTCTATGACGGCGACACGCTCGACATCTACCCGCCTGCAGCCACAGACATTGCAGTGACCGGCAGCATCGGGCGCGGCGGCCGAGAGCACACCATTGACTATATGGACATCTACTAATGGTCGATCAGACTTCTCAGTTCTATGCGCTGCTCACCAACGTGGGCGCAGCGAAACAAGCCAACGCTGATGCGTTGGGTATTCCCTGGAAAATTACCCAGATGGCCGTTGGCGACGGTAACCCGAACGGCGTCGAGAACCCGGCGCTGCCAATGCCCGATGCCGCAGCCCGGGCCTTGCTCAATGAATGGCGCCGGGCTCCGCTCAATCAGCTCAAGGTCGACGACAAAGACAGCTCGATCATTGTGGCTGAACAGGTGATTCCGGCAGACGTCGGTGGCCGCTGGATTCGTGAGATCGCGTTGTACGACGCCGATGGCGATATGGTTGCGGTGGCCAACTGTGCGCCGACCTACAAGCCGCTGCTCAGTCAGGGCTCAGGCCGTACTCAAGTGGTGCGGATGAACCTGGTGGTGAGTAGCGCCAGCAATGTGCAGTTGAAGATTGATCCGAGCGTTGTACTGGCTACCCGTGAGTGGGTTACCGAGGAACTGGCCAAGCAGGATTTCAAACATTCGGTGTTGGTGGCTACCACGGCGGCTATCACGTTGAGTGGGCTGCAGACCGTCGATGGGGTGGCGCTGACGGCGGGGGCGCGGGTGTTGGTCAAGCATCAGGCCGCTGCGAAAGACAATGGTCTGTATCAAGTGGTTGCGGGCGGCCCCTGGACCCGTTGCGCGGATGCGGGAGCGAGTGACAAAGTCACCCCCGGCCTGCTGGTGCTGGTGGAGAAGGGCTCTGTTAATGCCGACAGTGCCTGGCAGTTGGTGGCTGATGGCCCGGTCACGCTAGGTGTGACGGCGTTGGTGTTTGAAATGGCGTTTGGCCGCACCGGTGTTGCTGCGGGCACCTATCGAAGCGTTACGGTGGACGCTTATGGGCGCGTGGTGGCGGCAACCAATCCGACCACTGTCGCCGGTTATGGTCTGACTGACGTCTACACCAAAACCCACGTTGATCAAGCCTTGGCGCTCAAAGCTAACTTGGCGAGCCCAACTTTCACCGGATCGGTGAGTGTCCCGAACGTTGCGGCGGGTAACAACAGCCAGTTGGCAGCTAACACCGCATTTGTGCAGGCCGCTATTTCGGCGCTGGTGGGATCGTCGCCCGCAGCATTGGATACTCTTAAAGAGCTGGCTGACGCCCTCGGCAATGATCCTAACTTTGCCACGTCGATGACCAATTTGCTGGCCCTCAAGGCTCCTTTGGCAAGCCCGGCACTCACCGGAGCGCCCACCGTCCCGACATTGACGGGTACCGACATCAGCACCAAGATCGCCAACGCGGCTACGGTTCGGGCAATCTTGGCGCGATTCGGCTTGGGTAATGCGGCGTTCAGCTACACCGGCAATATTGATGAACTCGTGGACAACGGCGTGTACATGGTTTCAGCCGAGACCACTGGGGTGAAACCGATATACCCTGCCCCGCAAGGGGTCGGGCAGATCCCGAATGGCACTGTGCTCCATATGGAGCGTGGCAGCAGCAATATGGCCACCCAGCTTTGGGACTCCCTGGTCAACGCCATCGATCCGATTACATGTATGCGCACGCGTAACGCTAAAGGTGTCTGGACCAAGTGGGAGCAGATCACGACCGTTGAGCGGGTCCGGGCCTTACTCGATACCTATGGGCTTGGACCGGAGGCTGCCAACCAACCGCTAATTACCGACTTTAGCGTCGATTTGCGGCCTGGGCTGTACCGCGCGTTTTCATCGAATAACTCTCAAGCCAGTATTGGAGGTCCAGCGGATACTGGAGATACATCAATGTCGGTTGTGGTGGGTGGTGGTTACAGTAACCCGGGCTACAAAACGTTCATTGCGATCATCAACACTTACGCGGTTACCAGAGTGTTCGTGGGAGTGAAAATTACTGCCGGCGTACAGCCGACATGGACTGAAATTACCCAGCACTCGCACCTGCCTTTTCGTGGCACGCTGGGCTACAGAGCAGCCGGTGTATTCAACTGGGCTGTCCCCGTGGGAGTTAAAAAGGCCTGGGTCACTGTGATCGGCGGCGGTGGTGGTGGCGGGCGTTCCGGTACAGCCAATATGGGGTCCGGCGGGGGGGGGGGGGGCGGCTTTGCGCAGAAACTAGTTAACCTCGACGGAATTTCTTCGGTGACGGTTACCGTCGGCGACGGCGGTGCCGGTGCTACGGTGGCTGGTGGAGTGGGTGAATCCGGTGGCACGTCGTCGTTCGGCACTATCTTCTCCGCGACCGGCGGGACTGGCGGAATGGGTGTAGGCAACTCCGTTTCAAATGGGCCTGGGCCCGGCGGCGGGGGCATTGGTGGGGACTACAACACGGGAACCGGCCCCGGTCACGTGAGTTATGGGACCTGGGGCGGCTCCGGCGGCGGCGCGGGCGCGCGCGCTACACAAGGCAACAATCCGGGCACCCAAGGCGGCGCCGGTGGTGGCGGTGGATCTGGCGCCACTTATGGCTATAACGGCGGCGCCGGTGGCGCTGGCACCGTACTTATTCAGTGGTGATAATTATGTGGGCACGAGTAGAAAACGGCATCGTCATGGAAGTGACGGACATTGACCCCGAGGGGCGTTTTCATCCTGACCTGAAATGGTGGCCGTGCTCGGCAGAAGTTCTGCCGGGATGGCTGTTCGAAAATGATGTGTTTTCCGAGCGGGTTGCTGGCTTGTCGGAGCTGGCCACCGCTGAACGTCAGTGGCGTGATGGTGAGTTGGCGTCTCGACAGTGGCTGCGAGATCGCCATCGTGACGAACAAGAAATCAGCAGGCCAACGACTTTGAGCAGTGAGCAATTTATGGATCTGCTGGCCTACTTACAGACACTGCGCGACTGGCCGCAATCGCAGAATTTCCCCGACGTTGAACTACGTCCCACGGCGCCACTTTGGCTAGCCGAACACATCCAATAACGCCCCGCACCCACGGGGCGTTTTCTTTTCCGCAACACCACACCAGGCCCCGCACCGCGGGGCCTTCGCATTTCTGGAGATTTATTTATGAGTGGATTCTTCCACGGCGTTACCGTTACCAACGTCGACACCGGCGCGCGCACTATCGCACTGCCTTCTTCCTCGATCATCGGTCTGGTCGACACCTTCACCGAAGGCCCGACTGCCAGCGCCAAGGTCAATGATCTGGTGCTGATCACCAGCGAGCGTGAAGCTATCGCCGCCTTCGGTGCCGATGCAGCCATCACCAAGGCCTGCCAAGCGATCTATAGCCGCGCCAAGGCGGTCATCGTTGCCTGTGGCGTGGCCAAATTCGAGGATGCTGCCGAGCAAACCTCGGCGATCATCGGCGGAGTATTGGCCGATGGTAAGCGTACCGGTCTGCAGGCGCTGCTCGATGGCAAAAGCCGCTTCAACACTCAGCCTCGGCTGCTGGTTACACCCAAGCACAGCGCGACCCTGGCAATCGGCACCGCACTGGTAGCCCTGGCTGACAAGCTGCGTGGCCTGGCGATTCTCGATGGCCCTAACACCACCGATGAAGCGGCGATTGCCTATGCCGAAAACTTCGGCGCCAAGCGCGCGTTCCTGGTCGATCCAGGCGTGCAGTACTGGGACACCACCGCAGATGCCACCGTCGATGCACCAGCCTCGGCCTGGGTCGCCGGTCTGTTTGCCTGGACCGACACTGAGTATGGCTTCTGGGCTTCGCCATCGAACAAAGAGTTTGTCGGCCTCACCGGCACCAGCCGCTCCATCGAGTATCTGGATGGCGACGCCACCTGCCGGGCCAACCTGCTCAACAACGCCAACATCACCACCATCATTCGTGATGACGGCTACCGCCTGTGGGGCAACCGCACCCTGAGCAGCGATCCGAAATGGGCATTCGTCACCCGCGTGCGGACCATGGACATCGTCATGGACGCAATCCTCTACGGCCACAAGTGGGCAGTCGACCGATCGATCACCGCGACCTACGTCAAGGACGTGACCGAAGGTCTGCAGGCGTTCATGCGTGATCTGAAGGCCCAGGGCGCAATCATCAATTTCGAGGTGTTCGCCGACGCCGAGCTCAACACCGCCAGCCAGCTGGAGCAGGGCAAGGTGTACTGGAACATCCGCTTCACCGACGTGCCGCCTGCCGAAAACCCGAATTTCCGTGTCGAGGTCACCAACCAGTGGTTGACCGAAGTCCTCGACCAAGCCGCTTAATCAAGGAGCAACAACCATGGCAATGATTCCCGAAACCCTGGCCAACCTGAACCTGTTCGTCGATGGCGTCAGCTTCCAGGGCGATGTACCCAGCCTGACCCTGCCCAAACTGACCCTGAAGATGGAAGAGCACCGTGTCGGCGGCATGGACATGCCGATCGAACTCGACATGGGCATGGAAAAGCAGGAAGCCGGTTTCGTCACCACCGGCGTGCGTCGCGAGTCGCTGAAGTTCTTCGGCCTGGCCGACGGCTCGTCGTTCAGCGGTACCTTCCGCGGTGCCTTCAAAGGCCTCAAGGGGCGTGTCACGCCGGTCGTCGTGACCCTGCGCGGAGCCCTCAAAGAAGTCGACATGGGCGACTGGAAGGCAGGCGACAAGGCTGAGATCAAACACAACGTGGCGCTGACCTACTACAAGTTGGAAGTGGACAGTCAGCTGATTTACGAAATTGATCCGCTGGGTATGAAGCGCGTCATCAATGGCGTTGATCAACTCGCCGCGCAACGCTCGGCCCTGGGCCTGTAAGGAGGCTGTATGAGCCAGGCAAACAAGACCCCAGGCTGGTTGAGCGTGAGTGCCGAACGTGTAGTCGTGACACTGAGCAAACGCTCCGAAGCCAACGGCGTGCAGGTTGACAGCCTGTCGCTGCGTGCGCCAACGGTGCGTGACATTCGTGCGGCGCAATCGACGGCCAATAACGATGATGAACAGCGCGAACTGAACCTGTTCGCCTCGTTGGCCGAAGTCGGTATCAAGGATCTGGAAGGGCTTGCCCTGAAGGACTACAGCCGTTTGCAGGCCGGTTATTTTCGTCTGGTGCAAGACGACGAGGTTTGACCCCGCCGTGCAGAGAGCGGCGGCAAAGCGGCTCGCCAAAGAGCTGAACTTTTCCGCCGCCGAAATCATGACCATGTCGTTCAGCGACATGGTCTGGTGGCTCACGGATTAAGCCGGTGACCTGGCGATAGGGGGAGCAGATGGTAAGGAGTTTCATATCGACACTGGAGCTGGGTGCCTCCGTTATCTTCACGATAGGTATCGCGCTCAAACGGGTCGAAGACCAGATCAAGAAAAACACCCAGGTGTTGGAAAGAATATCCGCCGAAGGATTACGCCTGCCTGACCAGATGAAACCTGCAGCGGCGGGCAGCTGTTGCGGATTGGCGGAGTTGCGACCTTATCTGGACACAACACTGAGTCTGCTTGAACAGCAATTGATCGCGCTGCGCAAGCCGCAGCCAGTGCTGGTGCAGGAGGGCAGTAGCGGTTCGGCAACAACCGAGGCAACACCTGAAAGGGACAACCTGTCAGCCTTTGAGGGGCTGCCAATAGTCGGTCAGGCGATTACCTACGGGCGGGCGGCTTTGTTGCCCACTCAGATCAGTGCGCAGTTCCAGAAGATCATCCGTGATATCACCATCAGTGCGGGTCTGCCAAAGGATGAAAAGTCTTCTGCGCAAGGCGCAAGTGTGAAGGCTGATGGCGTAAAGATTTCGTTGACAGAGCAGGACGTGATTGCCGCGGTGAAGAAGATCACCACCGACACCGGGATGGAACGCAATCAGGCCGCGATGTTGATCAAACAGTTGTATGGCACGGGCATGGGGCTGGACAAAGCCCTGGAATACGCACCCGTGGCGGCGACGTTCTCAGTTGGGCAGGATGCCGCTATTGGGGACACTACGCGCTTGATCAGCGAACTGCTGAGTCACCCGAAAATAGCCGGGCCGGATGAGCTGAAAAGGGCACTGGAGATCATAGTGTCCCAGCGCAAGGGGTCGGGGGAGGGCGCTGCTGCTCCCCTTGCGGATGCGCAGCATCAGCAGTTGGATGCAACGTTTGAGAAGCCTCAAGTTGAGGGGGCTACCAGCATCCTTGACGCGGATATGGAGGCACGCCGAGACACTTCAGAGCGGCGCTTGAGCGAAGCGTCCGATGGTGTCGATAACGCGCTCCTCAGCCTGGGGGATTCCGTTCGGCCGTTATCGGACTGGGTGGCTGGGGTCGTCGAAGAAAAGGCAAACGCATTCGCCCAAGCGCCGGATGCAGTCAAATGGCTGACTGTCGGTGTGGCAGCGCTTGGCACGACATTGCTGGCGCTCAAAGGCGGCACTGTCGTTCGCAGTCTGCTGGATAAGGTACGCCATCGGTTTAAAGGTTCGCCGATACCGGAGGAGGCAGTACAGGGCAGCCCTGAGACAAGCGCAGGTCCGACTAGTGCCTTTGCGTTCAACGATCCGCTTAATGTGTTCGTCGTCAACGCCAGTGACATCGGTTGTTGTACTGGCTTGCAAGAGAGGAAGCGAATTCGTCCTGTTCGGGACCGGCAGAACAAAGCTCACTCACAGGCTTCGAAAGTCCCGCCCTCTGGAAAAAGGCGACGTAGCGGAGTGGGGTTCGCACCGGCATCGGCTGGCGCTGTTTCTGCTCAACCGAGTAAGCAGGCAGCATCGGTTGGCAAAGTTGGCAGCCTGATCAATCGCTTTCGTCGCCCCGCGGTTCAGGAGGCCGGTGACAGGGTCATCTCCACGGCATTGACTGCGGGTACCGCAGAACAAAAAGCCGAGGGTTACGGTGCTGCGGCTGGCGGCTTGTTGGGATCGGTGATCGGTGGTGTTGTGGGCTCGGTTATTCCAGTGGTCGGAACGTCCATTGGTGTCATGCTTGGTGGTATGGCGGGCGATGCCATTGGCGGTTGGCTGGGCAAGCGCCTGGTGACGCCCAGCAGTGAGCAGCCATTAGCTGACAAGCCTACCGATAACGCACTGGCTGCAGCACGACCGGGCGATTTGGTGCGTTCACTGGCCAGCGCTGCACCTGAGAGTCAGGCCTTACCAATGCTGCTCAAAGCGAACCCTGAACTCGTTACGGCACCTGCGGTTAATCAGCAATTCACCTTCACGCCCAACATGCCCATCACTGTTCAAGGCAGCGTTTCCGATCCCACTCAGCTCGCGCAGAACTTGCAAGCCATGGTACGTCGTGAGCTGGAGGAACTGATGCGCATGGCGACTTCCCGGCAACTGTCCGACGTGCCGCATGTCTACGTTTAAGGAGCCCCCATGACTTACATGCAACAACTACAGTCAGCCCTGCGCCACGTGGTCAAGGCCGGAGAGGATGGGCGCCATAGCATCGACAAAGTGCTGGAACCCATGAATGGTGCCGTCAGCGACATCAAGGCGGTGGTTGCCGATCTGGAAGCCATCCCCTATGTCGGGCCGGTGATTGGCGCCAAGCTGCAACGCACCCTGCGCGCCATTGATACCGCACAAAAGACTGTGCAAAAGGTCGTGGACAAGTACAACCAAGGGTTGGCGAAGGTGGTCCAGGTGCAGGGACAGGTCCAGGTGTTCGGCGAGCAGGTCGCCAAGGCGGCGGCGAAGATCAATCAGATTGCCGGCAAGATCCATCCATCGCTGAGTAACATTTTGCCTGTCGGCAGCTTTATGCCCGATGTCACCCCGGCAGCGGAGGCGGTCAAACCCTTTCCTCATCTGTTGATCTTGCAACCGTTGGATGGCGTGTCGCCCGCTTATTACTTCAACCTCGACACCGCCGCATTCGAAGAGCTGCGTCGGCAGACCAGTTTTCGCTGGGTCGGGCAAGAGCGCCTGACGCGCAGCGCTGCCCAGCAGGCAGTGAGTCTTGGGGAGGAAAAAATCAACATCCGCGGCGCAGTGTTTCCAGCGCTCAAAGGCGGGCTTGGCCAGCTGCAGACACTGCGCAGCTTCGGCCGACTGTTACGCCCGTTGAGCCTGGTGACGGGCTACGGTCAGGTGTTGGGTAATTGGTGCCTGACCAGCATCGACGAAGAACAGCGCTACCTGCTGGCCGGCGGCATCCCGCGTAAACAAGGTTTCACCCTGGAGTTTGTGAGCTATGGCGACGATCTGCAGAACCTCTGAAGGGGATGTACTCGACACCCTGTGTCAGCACTTCTACGGGCACCTGAACGGTAGCGTCGAAGCGGTGCTCAACGCCAACCAAGGCCTGGCTGACCAGGCCCAACCATTGCGTGCCGGCATTCTGATTCTGCTGCCAGAATTGCCCATCGCCAGTGATGCCACGGTTCAGTTATGGGATTGACGGCCTGCTCATTTTTACCGCTACCGAACCCCGCCATGTGCGGGGTTTGCTTTTCTGGAGCCTGAGCCATGCAACCCGTTTTTCGAATCATCGCTGATGGCAACGACATCACCACGTTGATCAACGACCGATTATTGTCACTGCGAACAACCGATAAACCGGGCATGGAGTCGGACGATTTCGAGCTGCGTATCGATGACCGAGACGGCGCCGTGATGTTACCCGCGCGCGGGGCGGTCATTGAAATTCACTTGGGGTACGCCGGCCAGACACTGACCCGTCTGGGGCGCTACACCGTGGATGAAGTCGAGCTGTCCGGGCCACCCGATAGCGTGATTATCCGGGGCAAGGCCAGTGACATGCGCGGCACCGGCAAGACCATACGCAGCGGCAGTTGGGAGGATGTTCCATTGCTGCAGGTTGTGCGTGACATCGCCGCGCGCAATGGCTGGCAACCGGCGTGCCCGGTGCAGACCCGATTGCAGCGGGTCGATCAGTTCAATGAGTCCGATTTCAACTTCATTACCCGCCTGGCCAAGCAATACGACTGCACGGCCAAGCTCGCCAATGGCACCTTGCTGGTGCTGCCGCGCCAGGGCGGGCACAGCGCAAACGGCAAGGCTCTGGGGATTGTCGGCCTGCGCCGCGCGGATGT
This sequence comes from Pseudomonas sp. NUPR-002, assembly GCF_056322725.1. Taxonomy (NCBI): domain Bacteria; kingdom Pseudomonadati; phylum Pseudomonadota; class Gammaproteobacteria; order Pseudomonadales; family Pseudomonadaceae; genus Pseudomonas; species Pseudomonas sp. NUPR-002. The sequence goes on along the minus strand of NZ_CM150476.1, from coordinate 4,863,660 downwards.
CACCCATTGGCAGATTCGTCTGGCGGACAAGGGCACATACAAGGCCGTACAGGCCCGCCATCAAGACCCGCGCAATGGCCAGGCCAGGGTAATCGAACTGGCAAACGCCGACGCACCACAAGGGGCAGCGCCGGTGCATACCGACCGCCACCTTTACCCAGACAAGGCGTCGGCAGAGCAGGCTGCCAAAGCCCGGCTGGCAGCGCTCAATCGCAGTACTGCCAATGTGCGCCTGGAAATGCCGGGGCGTACCGATCTGTTTACCGAACGCAGCGTTGATCTCAAAGGTTTCAAGGCCGGGCTCGATGGTGAGTACCTGGTGGAGTCAGTGGAACAGGTGTTCAGCAACGCCGGCTGGACGACCACGGTCGAGTGCAATGGCGGCAAGCAGGGCAAAGCCAGGGCCAAGGGTACCAAGCCGCGCAAGTGAATGGATGGCCGATACAGAGGAGGTACATATGGACATTACTGAAAAAACACTGTTGTCGATTTTCCCCAATGCCCGCCAGCAAGCGGGCGTTTTTGTACCCGCGCTGAATGCCGCCATGCAGCGCTGGGAGATTGATTCGCCGCGACGCGTGGCGGCGTTTCTGGCGCAGGTCGGGCATGAGTCCGGCCAGTTGCGTTATGTCAAAGAGCTGGGCGGTGAGCGCTACCTGTCGCGTTATGACACCGGCAATCTCGCCTTGCGACTGGGCAATACACCTGAGGCCGATGGCGATGGCCAGCTGTATTGCGGCCGAGGCTTGATCCAGATTACCGGTCGCAACAACTACCATGCCTGCAGCATGGCGCTGTTTGGCGATGAACGATTGCTGGACTTACCGCAGCTACTGGAGCAGCCACGCTGGGCGTGCGAGTCGGCAGCCTGGTTCTGGCATTCGCGCGGGCTCAACGCTCTGGCCGACCGCGCGGAGTTCAACCGCATCACCCGTCACATCAACGGCGGGCTCAATGGTCTGGAGGATCGCCTGAAGCTCTGGGTGCGGGCTCGGGAAGTGCTGTGTTGAGGCGCTTGCCAGCGCTGTTGCTGGTGCTGCTGGTCTGCGCGCTGGTCTGGCAGGTGCAGGCATGGCGTTACGGCAAGCAGCTGGCGCAGCAAGCGCAGGCTCATGCTCTGGAGCGCCAGCAGCAGGCTGAAAACCTCGCGCGTCAACAGCTTGGCGAACGTCAGCAACGTCAGGTGTTGGAGCAGCAGATCCAGGCCAACGATCAATCCCATTATCAGGAGCTACTCGATGCTCAACAGGCTCAAGCTCGTCTGCGTGACCGCCTGGCTACTGCTGATCTGCGGCTGTCAGTCCTCCTGGGTGCCGACCCCGTTGCCGCTGTGCCAGCCACCTCCGCCGCCACCGGCATGGATCATGACCCCGTACGCGCCGGACTTGAGCCAGCGCATGCTCGACGAATTATCGCCATCACCGACCGGGGAGATCTGGGACTGATCGTTCTGCGTGCCTGTCAGGCGTATGTGCAAACGCTGCAACACTGAAGCTGTGTCGGCCAGCGCCTGCTGGTGTAGGGTAGGCAGCAATCTTTCCAGGAGCGTGCCATGGACCCGATCACTGCACTATCTGCCCGTTTGGGCGAACACCTGCGACGCTTCAAGGCCCAGGTGACCACGGCCGAATCCTGCACCGGCGGCGGTATTGCCGAGGCGATCACGCGGATTCCAGGCAGTTCGGCCTGGTTCGAAGCCGGCTATGTGACCTACTCCAATCAGCAGAAGACCCGCCAACTGCAGGTGCCGGAAAGCTTGTTCGGACAGGTCGGCGCGGTCAGCCAGGAGGTGGTCGAGGCCATGGTGCGTGGTGCCCAGGCGGCCAGCGGTGCGCGTTTCGCGGTAGCGGTCAGTGGCGTGGCCGGGCCAGACGGTGGTTCACCGGCAAAACCGGTGGGCACGGTGTGGCTGGCCTGGGCCGACGGCAACCATGTGAGCAGCGAGCGCAGGCACTTTGATGGTGACCGCGATGAGGTCCGCCGACAAACGGTAATCGCCGCGCTAGAGGGCTTGTTACAGCTTGGTGCAGAGTAAATCGCACATCGGGGGTAGGCGGGAACAAAAGCCTGTGGAATAATACTGGCTACTTATACAGGTGTTCTGGCCGTCAGGCCCTATCGATTACGTGAGGACTTCAATGGACGACAACAAGAAGCGCGCCTTGGCTGCGGCCCTGGGGCAAATCGAGCGTCAATTCGGTAAAGGCGCGGTCATGCGCATGGGCGACCACGAGCGTCAGGCGATTCCGGCCATTTCCACCGGTTCCCTGGGCCTGGACATTGCCCTGGGCATTGGCGGTCTGCCAAAAGGCCGTATCGTCGAGATCTACGGTCCTGAGTCGTCCGGTAAAACCACGCTGACCCTGTCGGTGATCGCTCAAGCCCAGAAAATGGGCGCGACCTGCGCCTTCGTCGACGCCGAGCACGCCCTCGATCCCGAGTACGCCGGCAAGCTGGGCGTCAATGTCGACGACCTGCTGGTCTCGCAGCCGGACACCGGCGAACAGGCCCTGGAAATCACCGACATGCTGGTGCGCTCCAACGCCGTTGACGTGATCATCGTCGACTCCGTGGCTGCTCTGGTACCCAAGGCTGAAATCGAAGGCGAAATGGGTGACATGCACGTGGGCCTGCAAGCCCGTCTGATGTCCCAGGCGCTGCGTAAAATCACCGGTAACATCAAGAACGCCAACTGCCTGGTGATCTTCATCAACCAGATCCGTATGAAGATCGGCGTCATGTTCGGCAGCCCGGAAACCACCACCGGTGGTAACGCGCTGAAGTTCTACGCCTCGGTTCGTCTGGACATCCGCCGTACTGGCGCGGTGAAAGAAGGCGACGAAGTGGTTGGTAGCGAAACCCGCGTCAAAATCGTCAAGAACAAGGTGGCACCGCCATTCCGTCAGGCTGAATTCCAGATTCTGTACGGCAAGGGCATCTACCGCAATGGCGAAATCATCGACCTCGGCGTGCTGCACGGCTTCCTGGAAAAATCCGGTGCCTGGTACAGCTACCAGGGCAGCAAGATCGGTCAGGGCAAGGCCAACTCGGCCAAGTTCCTGCAAGAGAACCCGGAAATTGCCGCCACCCTCGAGAAGCAGATCCGCGACAAACTGCTGAGCGCTGGCGCGGTTGATGCGGCTGGTAAAGCGGCTGCCGTCAATGCTGAGCCTGAAGACGATCTGGCCGACGCCGAAGCTGGCTACTGATCGTTGTCATGTCCGTCGTACTCGATACTCCCGTCGCCGTAAGGCGGACAGCCATGGACCTGCTCGCACGCCGCGAGCACGGTCGAGTCGAGCTGACGCGCAAACTGCGTCAGCGCGGCGCTCCCCCCGAATTGATCGACCAGGAACTCGACCGTTTGACGGAAGAGGGCCTGCTCAGTGAAGCCCGCTATCTGGAAAGCTTCATCAGCTACCGCTCGCGCTCTGGCTATGGCCCGGCGCGTATTCGCGAAGAACTCAGCCAGCGCGGCCTGCAACGCAGCGATATCGACCAGGCCCTGCGCGAATGCGCGGTGGATTGGGCAGGGCAATTGCAGGATGTCTGGCAGCGCAAGTTTTCTGGCCAGTTGCCTGGCGACCCGCGCGCCCGCGCACAGCAAACCCGTTTTCTGGTCTACCGTGGTTTTTCCATGGAGATGGTCGGCCGCCTGTTGAGCGGCCGAGGCTTGGACGATTAGCGCAACGCCAGGGCTAGGTGACCTTCAAGGCTTCACGGGCGCGTTGTGTGGTGTGCATTGGTTCAGGCTTGGCCCAGTTTTCCGAGAGGTTGATAAAGTCCACCAGCTCGCGCAGGCGCCCCTGGTCGCGGCCATTGAAGGCGAACGTCAGGCGCGTCAGGTGGCTGAACCGGGCCTCGTCATGATGCTCCCCTGAATAGGCATGCTGGTGGTACTGGCCGCTCAGGCGCAGGTCGGCAAAGCCTTCTTGCAGGTCGAGCAATGCCCCCTCGCTGAGTGGATGATGCATGCGAATCACGAACTGGTTCTTCAGCCAACGACTTGAGTGGTAGTTGCTGTAGAACTGGTTGATCTCTTCCACGGCTTCTTCGGCACTTTGCACCAGACGCAACAGTTTCAGGTCGCTGGGCAGGATGTAGCGGTTCTCTTCCAATTGGCGGGTAATGAAGTTCAGTGCGTCCTGCCAGAAGTTACCGCCAGGGGAATCGAGCAACACAACCGGTACCAACGGGCTCTTGCCGGTCTGGATCAACGTGAGCACTTCCAGCGCTTCGTCGAGGGTGCCGAAACCACCTGGGCAGAGCACCAGAGCATCGGCTTCTTTGACGAAGAACAGTTTGCGAATAAAGAAAAAGTGAAACGGCAGCAGCCGGTCCGTGCCGTCGACCGTGGGGTTGGCATGCTGCTCGAACGGCAGGGTGATGTTGAAGCCCAGGCTGTGATCAACCCCAGCCCCTTCGTGCGCAGCGGCCATGATGCCACCACCGGCACCGGTGATCACCATCAGGTTCGAGCGCGCCAGGGTGGCGCCCAGCTCACGGGCCAACGCATACATCGGGTGTTCGATCGGGGTACGTGCCGAACCGAACACCGTGACCTTGCGTCGCCCCTTGTACTGCTCAAGGGTGCGAAAGGCGTGGTCCAGCTCGCGTAAGGCTTGCAGGGTGATTTTGGCGTTCCAGCGGTTGCTGTCGTCCTGGGCCATACGCAGGACTGTCAGCATCATGTCGCGGTACAGCGGTAGGTTGGGGCTGTCTGGAGCAACCTGCTTGAGTTGTTCTTCCAGCTTGCTCAGATCGATTCCGGTGTTCTTGAAGTGACTCGCCAGCAGTTCGTTCGGTTGGTACGGCATTCAACGTCTCCTTCTGCAGCAAAACCTCTGACCGGAACTTAGTGTGTCCGGCCGCGACACTGCGTGTGTCGCTGGCTGCTGTGGCTCGAGTGTGCGCCTCGAGCATTGCAGTAGACCTGCAAGGTCTTAGTGCAGTGGTGGTGGGCTCATTGTCGTTTTGCTCCGCCCTGCAAAGGCAAGGCGTAGGCAGGCATCCCCCTGTGCGAGCCCTGAAACGGGCGGGCGCTTGCTATCAATCTAGACGTTGATGGCTATTTGTGCCGAAAGGATCTTCACTGTGGGAGGTAGCAGAGGAGGTGAGGCAGACCGCTCGTCAGTCAGGGGCCAGGCCAGGCGTGGGTCTGGTTAACTGGAGGCGTGAGAGACTGTAGTTGTGCAGGGAGGCTTTATTATGCAACGGCTTAATCTGGAGCTCGATGCCCAGCTATTTGAGCAGCTCGAGCGCTCGGCCCAGGCCAATAACCTGAGCCTTGAAGAAGAGTGTCTGCGGCGCTTGGGGGGCGGCAAGCGGCACTCACGTTACGTCCAGGCCCTGGTGGCTGAACTGCGCGCCGATGAAAAGCAGCGGCGCGACAGCGAGGAGCTGGCCTAGGCTTATTTGCTCAGCTTGATGCCGCAGCTTTTGGCATCGAACGCTTGTTCGCCCACCTGGCGGTTGGTCTTGTATTCGGTGAACCGGTAGGTCAGCACTGCACCTTTGGCCAGCAATTGGCGGTAGCCGGTGTTTTTGCACACGCTGGCGCCCAGTTGGTCGCGCACTTTTTCCGGGTTGGCCTGCATTTGCTGGGCGTGGCTGGCGCGTACGCTCAGGTGGTTGATCAACTGCCGGCCTTCAACGGTATAGCCCTGATCAAGAATGTCCTCGTTGATCGCTCGCGGCGTGCCCACACTGCTTTCCGTAGCTACTTTCTGCAGCATTTTGCTCAGTTCGTATTCCTGCTTGGAAGCGGCGGTGGCGGCCAGCGGCAGGGCGAGCAAAAGGCTCAAGGTCGGGGCGATGAAGCGCAGCATGAATTTCTCCTGGTTCGGTAACTGGCGATTTGACCGGCAACTGCGCACGGTGTTCCCTCACGTGCAGAGCGGGGCGCCAGCAGGTAACGACAGGGGAAGGATTATAGGGGAGTCGGCAGGCAGCCTGCACGGCAAATACCATCTGCCGCTCAGCGGGCTCTGTTAAACTGGCGCGGTTTCCTTGTCTTGCCGAGTTCGCGCTGTGCCCTCTCTTTCTTGCCTATACAGTCTGTTGCCATGAGTCATGCCGTATCGCGCTTGCGCGCCGAGCGCCTGGCGCGCAGTGTCAAACCGTTCGTTGCGCGCGGATCACGGGCGCCTCGTTGCCCGCATTGCCGAGTGATTTTCAGCCATTGCCTGTGCGCCTGGCGTCCGCAAGTGCCTTCCGATTCAGCCATGTGCCTGCTGATGCACGACACCGAGCCGTTGAAACCGAGTAACACCGGCTGGTTGATCGCTGACCTGATCAGCGACACCTCGGCGTTCAGCTGGCAGCGAACGGCTGTCGATGAACAACTGCTAGCCTTGCTTGATCAACCGCACTGGCAGCCCTACATTGTTTTTCCGGGGGAGTTCGTCGAGCCGCAGCGGGTCGTCAGCGAGGTGGTGCGCGAGCCTGGCAAGCGACCGTTGTTCATCTTGCTGGATGCGACCTGGACTGAAGCGCGCAAGATGTTTCGCAAGAGCCCGTACCTGGATCGCTTCCCGGTGCTCAGCTTGCAACCCGAGCAGTTGTCGCGCTACCGCTTGCGGCGCTCCAAGCGTGACGATCACTTTTGCACTGCTGAGGTAGCTGCAATGTGCCTGGAGCTGGCGGGTGATCAGCACGCCGCGCAAGCCCTGGATGCCTACCTGGATGTATTCAGCACCCACTACCTGAGCGCCAAGCATCAGTGGCCGGTAGATGAGCAGGATGCCGTGCACCAGCGTTTGCATACCTTCCTTTGTGGCGCATTGCGTCATAATGGCCAGGCTGGCGACCAATGTGTGCATGGCTTGACCGGGTAATCAACTTGACCACCCGGTTCTGGCTCGGCATCCTTGGCGCCGATTCGGGCATGTACAAGGCTTGAAACATCGCTGTTCCTGGCCTTGAAGTGCCTTTTGGGTGTGCGGTCTATGCCGTCAACACCTTGAGTTGCCCGCCAGGCGCCTATTCTTCCTCCCTGCGCCTGCACAGAACAGGATCATTAGATTAATGGCCACGTACGAAATCCTGATTGCCGATGACCACCCGCTGTTTCGCAGTGCCCTGCGTCAGGCTGTAACCCTGGGGCTGGGGCCCGATGTTCGCCTGGTAGAAGTGGCAAGCATCGCCGAGCTGGAAACCCACCTCGCAGAAAAGTCCGACTGGGACCTGGTACTGCTGGACCTGAACATGCCGGGTGCCTACGGTTTCTCAGGCCTGGTGCTGCTGCGCGGGCAATACCCGCAAATTCCGGTGGTGATGGTGTCGGCTCAGGAAGAGGCCGCCGTCGTAGTGAAATCGCGAGAGTTTGGCGCCAGTGGCTTCATTCCCAAGTCCAGCTCACTGGAAGTGATTCAGGATGCGGTGAAGAAGATCCTCGACGGTGAAGTCTGGTGGCCGCCGCAGGCTTTCGAAAAAGTTGATGTCTCGGCAGAGGCCAAGGCCGCCAGTGAGGGCTTGGCAAGCCTCACGCCGCAGCAGTTCCGGGTGTTGACCATGGTCTGTGAAGGGTTGCTCAACAAGCAGATTGCCTATGAGCTGAACGTCTCGGAAGCGACCATCAAGGCCCATGTGACGGCGATTTTCCGCAAGCTTGGCGTGCGTACGCGCACTCAGGCGGCCCTGCTGTTGCAACAATTGGAATCGGTTTCTTCCAGCTGAAGTCACAGTCTTCACGCTTTTTTGACCCGACCTAAACTAGGCTGCTGCGCATTTTTCAGTGGATGAAGTGACCTTTATGTCATCGCCTTTCAAGGGCCAGACCGGCCTCAAACGTATCTTCAATGCTGCCGGCTACTCGTTTGACGGTCTGCGCGCAGCCTTTACCGGTGAAGCGGCGTTCCGCCAACTGGTGCTGCTCAATGTGGTGCTGATCCCCGTGGCGTTCTGGCTGGATGTCAGCCGCGCCGAACGGGCGATCCTGATTGCCGTGTGCCTGCTGGGGCTGATCGTTGAACTGCTCAACTCGGCTATCGAGGCCGCCATCGACCGGATCTCCCTGGACCGTCATCCATTGTCGAAAAATGCCAAGGACATGGGCAGCGCTGCCCAAATGGTAGCGCTGACGATAGTCGGACTGGTGTGGGCGGTGATTCTGCTCTAAGCGATGTTGGGCAGAACGATCTGATCACTACGCCGCACACCGGCGGTAAAGTTACGGCACAGTTCAAGAAACTCGCGCATGGCGGAAGTCTGGTACTTCTGCTTGTGCCAGATGAAATAGAACTGTCGGGCGAGGTCCAGCTCCGGAGTTTCCACCGCGACCAGGCTGCCACGCCGGAAGGCATCGCGCAGTGCCAGGCGTGAAATACAGCCAATGCCCAGGCCAGACTCCACAGCACGCTTGATAGCTTCGGTGTGTTCAAGCTCCAGGCGGATGTTCAGGCTGGAGCGGTGGTGGCGCATCGCCTGGTCGAAGGTCAGACGGGTACCGGAGCCTTGCTCGCGCAGAATCCAGGCTTCGTGCGTGAGCTCTTCCAGGCTGGCCCGGCCGCGGCTGGCCAGTGGGTGTTGCGGGGCACAAAACACCACCAGCTCGTCTTCCACCCAGGGTTGCACTTCAAGATCCTGATGGTTGCAATCGCCTTCGATTAGACCCAGATCAATTTCATAGTGGGCGACCTGTTGCACGATATGCGCAGTGTTCTGCACATGGAGCTTGACCTGACTTTCCGGGTGGACCTGCATGAAACTGCCGATCAGTAGCGTGGCCAGGTAATTGCCAATCGTCAGGGTGGCGCCGACCGCCAGGGAGCCGAAGCCGGATTTGCCGTTGAGCAAATCTTCGATTTCCTTGGCCTGATCGAGAAGGGCCACGGCCTGTGGCAGCAGTTGATGGCCCAGCGCGTTGAGGCTCAGGCGTTTACCGGCACGGTCAAACAGCTGGCAGCTGGACTGGCGCTCAAGTTCGGTGATCGATGTACTGGCAGCCGATTGCGATAGCGCCAGTATGCCTGCGGCTCGCGAGACGCTCTGATACTGGGCTACGGCGACGAACACCTGGAGTTGACGAAGCGTAAATCGCATATCTATATAACCGATAAGACATATCTTGATAATTCATTTAACAGATATTGTCGCTCGCACTAAACTATCGCGCAATCGCGCTCTAGGTTAGCGCTGCGTTTTATTTCAGGAGCCCGTACATGAGCAACATGAACCACGAACGTGTCCTCAGTGTTCACCACTGGAACGACACCCTGTTCAGCTTCAAGTGCACCCGCGATCCGGGTCTGCGCTTCGAGAACGGTCAGTTCGTGATGATCGGCCTGCAACAGCCCAACGGCCGCCCGCTCATGCGCGCCTACTCGATTGCCAGCCCGAACTGGGAAGAGCATCTGGAGTTCTTCAGCATCAAGGTGCCGGATGGCCCGCTGACCTCGCAGCTGCAGCACCTGAAGGAAGGCGATGAGATCATCATCAGCAAGAAGCCTACCGGCACGCTGGTGCTGGACGACCTCAACCCAGGCAAGCACCTCTACCTGCTGAGCACCGGCACTGGCCTGGCGCCGTTCATGAGCGTCATCCAAGATCCGGAAACCTATGAGCGTTTCGAAAAAGTGATCCTGGTTCACGGCGTGCGTTACGTCAACGAAGTCGCCTACCGTGAGTTCATCACCGAGCACCTGCCGCAGAATGAGTTCTTCGGTGAGGCGCTGCGCGATAAACTGATTTACTACCCAACCGTTACCCGCGAGCCGTTCGAGAACCAGGGGCGTCTGACCGACCTGATGCGCAGCGGTAAGCTGTTCAGCGACATCGGCCTGCCGCCGATCAATCCTCAGGACGACCGTGCAATGATCTGCGGTAGCCCGAGCATGCTCGACGAAACCAGCGAAGTGCTCGACAGCTTCGGTCTGAAGATTTCGGCGCGTATGCGTGAGCCAGGCGACTACCTGATCGAGCGTGCCTTCGTTGAGAAGTAAGCAACGCTGAAACAAAAAAAGCAGGCCTAGGCCTGCTTTTTTTTATTGACCTCTGGTGTGGGAGCGGGCTTGCCCCGCGATGCAATCTGACAGACAAACCGGTATCGCGGGGCAAGCCCGCTCCTACAGGTCACTAATCCAACACCACTTCCAACACGCGGATCTGATCCGGCTGCGGATAGTGCCAGCGCACCTGCACATCCCAGAACTTCACCCCGTATACACGCTCCGGCGCCGGGATCTGGTACGCCGGGCGCGGGTCTTGGGCCAGGCACTGTTCGATCAGTTCTACCAGCGGCTCTGCAAGGCGCTGGGCGTGCTCACAAGCCTGGGGCAGGGCGCTGTCGCTCCAACTGACGGCAATTGGCGCAGGCGGCGCGCTGGCCATCTGGTTAGTCGCCGTGCTGACGGCGTCGGCATAGGGCACATAGGGCTTGATATCAAGCACCGGGGTGCCATCGAGCAAGTCGATGCCCGACAGCAACAAGCGCCCGGCCTCTACTTTTTCCAGGCGCACCACCGACTGGCCAATGCCATTCGGTCGGTGGGTGGCGCGGGTGGCAAACACACCCATGGAGGTATTGCCACCCAGGCGCGGTGGGCGCACCTTGAGCCGGGGTTTGTCTTCCAGGGCCTGGTGAAACAGGAACAGGATCCACACATGGCTGACCTGTTCGAGCCCGGCCACGGCATCACCGCTGTCAAACGGCGGTAGCAGCTCCAGCACGCCACGCGCCGCAGGCGCCAGTTGAGGCTGGCGCGGGATGGCGAACTTTTCCTTGAAGCAGGAACGAACAAAACCGATCGGTGCAACGCTGTAGTTCATCGGCGGCTCAGCCACGAACCCGCAGGGTCAGACCCTTGAGGAAGTTACGCAGCAGTTGGTCACCGCAGGGCCGGTAGTTGTTATGCCCGACTTTGCGGAACAAAGCGCTCAGCTCTGGCTTGGACACCGGGAAATCGGCAGCCTTGAGGATCGCGTGCAGGTCGTCTTCCTTCAGCTCGAACGCTACCCGCAGTTTCTTCATGATGATGTTGTTGGTCACCGGCAGTTCGATGGGCAGCGCAGGGCGGCTATCGTCTTTGCCGCGCTTGAACATCACCAGGCCATCGAGAAAGTGCGCAATGACTTCGTCGGGGCAGCGAACAAAACCTTCTTCATCCTCTTTTTTCAGGTAGCCGGCAATGTCGCTGGTGCTGACATTGAAGCCGGTAAGCTTGATGATATCGGCCAGTTTGGCGTCGTTGACGTCCAGCAGGTAGCGCAGGCTGCGCAGTACATCGTTGTGAATCATGGTGACAATCCTGTTCGGGGCGCTGCCCGGGTGGCGGCGCCTTGTTGCTAGAATCTTTCGCTGCTCGCCAGGTAGCGCCACTGGCCCAGCGGCAGCTTGCTCATGGAAACGCCGCCCAGGCGAATCCGGCGCATGCTCAGCGGCGTGACGCCAACGCTGCTGCACAGCAAGGCAATCAGACCCGGCTGCGGGTTTTTCAGGACCATGCGCAGGCGCGTCTCGTTTTGCCAGCTGGCTTTGATCTTCGGCAGTTCGTTGCCCTTCCAGGTGAACCCGCGGTTAAGTCGCTCCAGGCCGTGGGCGATCATTTCACCGCTGACCTCAACCACATATTCCTGTTCAAGCTTGGCCAGGTCGGCGTTGAGCTTGCGCGTTACCCGCCAATCCTGGGTGAACACTTGCAGGCCGCTGGCGCCGTCCTGCAAGGGGGCGACGCAGCTCAAACGGGCAAAATGCCCCTTGAGTGGGCGACGCCCCTGGCTGTGCTCGGCCGACAGGTTGCTGGTTGTGATACTGCGACAGGCGCTCTCGATGTCCAGCCCGGCCGGTTGGTGCAGTAACAGGGTGACCGGTTCCAGGGCTTCGGCGCGGGCGCCGGCCAGCAGCTCGACGCGCTGGTCGGCTACCTTGAACTGCGGTTCGTCAACCACAGCCCCATCGACAGTGACCCAGCCGCCTTCGATGTACAGTTCTGCTTCCCGGCGGGAGCAACCGACCAGTTCGATGAGGCGTTTGGAAAGGCGAATGGGTTCAGACATGACGACAGCCGTAGGCATAGGGAAAGATGCCTATTGTAACCGTCCGGGCGCACTCAGGCCCGGCTACATTCGCCCGTCCGGGCATTAATCTGCGATTTCACTGCATTTCAGAAAAGTATTACGCTTTCTGTCAGCCAGTTTTGACGGATTCTGCCTGAATCAGCCTTAGGTGGAGTAAGGGATAGGGTTGGCCCATGCCATCCGTTTCCGAGCGTCCTACAACTTCGAAGCCCTGACGCAGGTAAAAACCCAATGCCTGGGGATTTTGCTCGTTAACGTCCAACTGGTCGGCATTGAGTTCGTCGATGGCATAACGCAACAGGCGTTTGCCCAGGCCTTGGCCACGCAGGGCCGGATCGATAAACAGCATTTCCACGCGCCCGGCGGCCACCCCGGCAAAACCGGTGATGCGCTGGCGGGCATCCTTGCAGCAGATCAGCATCACTGCATCGAGGTACTGGCTCAGTAGCAGTTCACGCAACAGGCAGATATAGCTTTCGGGCAGGAAATCATGGGTCGCACGCACCGACGCTTCCCAGACACGCGCCAGCTCCGGGTAGTCGCTGAAGCTTGGAGTCTGCACGTTGTTGTGCCTGTACATTGCGTTGTTCTCCTTGGGTAATTGAGAGAACGATAGTTGTAAAAAAAGATTCTTCCCCGGCATTCCGTAAAGATCCTTTTTTGGGTTCTTCACGGAGAGCGTTGAGGGCTGTGGGCTTATCCAATTGCTGTGGTGGCACCTGGAGGGCTGGTCGCGGTGGGAGCGGGCTTGCCCCGCGATCTGGTGCGATACAGCAAATCGCGGGGCAAGCCCGCTCCCACCGGCAGGGTCAGCCCAGCCACCCCATCAAATGGATAAGCCCACAGCCCTCAACGCTCTCCGTGAAGAAGCAAAAAAAAGCCCCGCCAGAATCGGCAGGGCTATTTTCAACCGCTACGGTCAGATGGGTTCAGCCCACATGTCGTACTCGTCGGCGTCGGTCACCCGGCAGCGCACGGTGTCACCCGGCTTGAAGCCGTGGTTGCCATCGATGAACACATTACCGTCGATTTCCGGCGCGTCGAAGTAGCTGCGGCCTACCGAGCCTTCTTCTTCAACTTCGTCGATCAGCACGTCGATTTCGCGGCCGATACGCAGTTGCAGGCGGGCGGTGCTGATTGCCTGCTGATGGGCCATGAAACGATCCCAGCGCTCTTGCTTGACGTCGTCCGGAACAACATCCAGGCCCAGGTCGTTGGCCGGGGCGCCTTCGACTGGCGAGTACTGGAAGCAGCCGACGCGGTCGAGCTGGGCTTCGGTCAGCCAGTCGAGCAGGTATTGGAAGTCTTCTTCGGTTTCGCCTGGGAAGCCGACGATGAAGGTGGAGCGGATGATCAGCTCCGGGCACTGTTCGCGCCATTTCTTGATGCGCGCCAGGGTGCGGTCTTCGAAGGCAGGGCGCTTCATCGACTTGAGCACTTTCGGGCTGGCGTGCTGGAACGGGATGTCCAGGTACGGCAGGATCTTGCCGGCGGCCATCAGCGGGATGATGTCGTCGACGTTCGGGTACGGGTAAACGTAGTGCAAGCGCACCCAGGCACCCAGGCTGCTCAGGGCTTCGCACAGTTCGAGCATGCGGGTCTTGACCGGACGGCCGTTCCAGAAGTCGGTCTTGTACTTGACGTCGACGCCGTAGGCGCTGGTGTCCTGGGAAATCACCAGGATTTCCTTGACCCCGGCCTTGACCAGGCGCTCGGCTTCGCTCAGCACGTCGCCCACCGGACGGCTGACCAGTTTGCCACGCATCGATGGAATGATGCAGAAGCTGCAGCTGTGGTTGCAGCCTTCGGAGATCTTCAGGTAGGCGTAGTGGCGCGGCGTCAGCTTGACCCCTTGCGGCGGCACCAGGTCGATCAGCGGGTTGTGGTCCTGGCGCGGTGGTACCACTTCGTGCACTGCGGTAACCACTTGTTCGTACTGCTGCGGGCCGGTTACGGCCAGCACGCTTGGGTGCACGTCGCGGATGTTGCCTTCCTCGACACCCATGCAGCCGGTAACGATGACTTTGCCGTTTTCCTTGATGGCTTCACCGATGACCTCAAGGGACTCGGCCTTGGCGCTGTCGATAAAGCCGCAGGTATTGACCACCACCACATCGGCGTCCTGATAGGTGGGCACGACTTCATAGCCTTCCATGCGCAGCTGGGTCAGGATGCGCTCGGAATCGACCAGGGCCTTGGGGCATCCCAGAGATACGAAGCCGACCTTAGGCGTGGTTGGCGTAGGAGTGGTGGACATGACTAACCTCGGTGTAAGGGGGACAGTCGTGCCACAAGCGCGCTGTCCTGTTGGGCGCTAGCAGCGCCTCTGATCAAAAAGTGCGCAATTCTAGCGGGCGCAAAGTCACTTGACCAGCAGAAAAGCGACGAACGCTAAGCTATGCTTCGCGACGATATGCCTGTGTTTACATCGGGCTCTGCAAGCGCGCGTGGTGTGGCTGCGAGCATTTTAACGTTTTACTGGCCCACGGGTCTTGGTTGCAGGAGCGACGGATGGTTCAGGCAAGCGATCAGGCGCAATCGGGGCATTCGGCGGCCAGGCCGCTGAGCCTGCTGGTGGCGGCAGTCGGGGTGGTTTACGGTGATATCGGCACCAGCCCCCTGTATACCCTCAAAGAAGTGTTTTCCGGCAATTATGGCGTGCCGGTCAATCATGACGGCGTGCTGGGCATCCTGGCGTTGATCTTCTGGTCGTTGATCTGGGTTGTCTCGTTCAAGTACGTGGTGTTCGTCCTGCGTGCCGACAACCAGGGTGAAGGTGGCACCATGGCCCTGACCGCCCTGGCCCGGCGGGCGTCAGCGCCGTACCCCAAGTTGCGTGCGGTAATGGTGGTGTGCGGCCTGATTGGCGCTGCGCTGTTTTATGGCGACAGCATGATCACCCCGGCCATTTCGGTGTTGTCAGCGGTGGAAGGCCTGGGGCTGGCATTCGACGGGATCGACCACTGGGTTGTGCCGATTGCACTGGTTGTGCTGGTTGGGTTGTTTTTGATTCAAAAGCATGGCACTGCACGGATTGGTACCTTGTTTGGCCCGATAATGGTCGTCTGGTTTCTGGTCCTGGCGGCGTTGGGCGTGCATGGCATTTCCCAGAGCCCTGAAGTGCTCAAAGCGTTCAATCCGGTGTGGGCTGTGCGCTTTTTCATTGTTCACCCTGGTATGGGCGTCGCCATTCTCGGCGCAGTGGTGCTGGCCTTGACCGGGGCCGAGGCGCTGTATGCCGATATGGGCCACTTTGGCCGCAAACCGATTGCACGCGCCTGGTTTGCCTTGGTGCTGCCGGCATTGGTACTCAACTACTTCGGGCAGGGCGCGATGCTCTTGCAGAACCCGGAGGCGGCGCGTAACCCTTTCTACTTGCTGGCGCCAAGTTGGGCCTTGATACCGTTGGTCGGCCTGTCCACGATGGCAACGGTGATTGCCTCTCAGGCGGTGATCTCCGGGGCCTTCTCGCTGACGCGCCAGGCTATCCAGCTGGGTTATGTGCCACGCATGCAAATCCAGCACACCTCGCATGACGAGCAAGGGCAAATTTATATCGGCGCGGTGAACTGGGCGCTGATGGTTGGCGTGATCCTGTTGGTGCTCGCCTTCGAGTCGTCTGACGCGCTTGCGTCGGCCTATGGCGTGGCAGTGACCGGGACCATGCTGATGACCACGCTGCTGGTGTCGACCGTCATGCTGTTGCTGTGGAAGTGGCCACCGATACTGGCGGTACCGGTACTGCTCAGCTTCCTGTTTGTCGACGGCCTGTTCTTTGCCGCCAACGTGCCGAAAGTGGTGCAGGGCGGGGCCTTTCCGGTGCTGGCGGGGATCGCCTTGTTTGTCTTGATGACCACCTGGAAGCGCGGTAAGCAGATTTTGGTTGAGCGCCTGGATGAAGGCAGCCTGCCGTTACCACTGTTTATCAGCAGTATTCGCGTGCAGCCGCCGCACCGGGTCGAGGGCACGGCGGTGTTCCTCACCGCCCGGCAGGATGCCGTTCCCCATGCGTTGCTGCACAACATGTTGCATAACCAGGTGCTGCACAACCAGGTGGTGCTGTTGACGGTGATCAGTGAAGACATGCCGAGGGTGCCGGCGCAGCAGCAGTTTGAAATTGAAGCCTATGGCGAGGGGTTTTACCGCGTGCTGCTGCACTTTGGCTTCATGGACGAACCGGATGTGCCGGCCGCGTTGAAGCTATGCCATCTGGAGGGGCTGGACTTCAGCCCGATGCGCACTACCTATTTCCTCAGCCGGGAGACGGTGATTCCGTCGCGGCTGGTGGGGATGGCGCGTTGGCGGGCGATGTTGTTTGCGTTCCTGTTGAAGAATGCCAACGGTACTTTGCGCTTCTTCAACTTGCCGTTGAACCGGGTGATCGAGTTGGGCACCCAAGTTGAAATATAACGGGTTCTGCAGGGGCGGGCTTGGCCCGCTAAGCAGGCACTGCGGTGAATGGCACGGGCTTCGCCCGTGTTCGCGGGGCAAGCCCGCTCCCACAGGTAGTGCAAGACAGTTGATAAAGGGTCAGTTCTGTTCGGCGACGCTGGTTTTGCCCTGGCGGGTTTCGATATCGCTGATCAAGCGCTTGGCCAGTGCCGGGTAGTTCTCGTCAAAGTGATGGCCGCCTGGTAGTTTCAGGCGTTCGCCAACGGCGGTGTGGTCGGTGCAGCCGCTTTCGTCAGCTTCTTCTTCACCGTAGATACACACCACTTTCGCCGCCGGTAGCCTGGCCATTTCCGGTCCGGTAGGCGCTTCTTTGCCAGCGTTGCCCAGCCAGCCTTCGACCTCGATCTCAAAGCTGCCACTGCGGGCGAAGGCCAGCAGAATCACCGCGTCGATACGCTTCTGGTCTTCCTCGGGAAGGCGGTTGTAAATCGCCGGTAGAACGTCGGCACCGAAGGAGTAGCCGGTCAGCACAAAGCGTTTGGTGCCCCATTTCTGACGGTAGTGTTGCATCAGCTCCGAGAGGTCTATGGCGCTTTGTTCGGGTGTTTTGTGCTGCCAGTAGTAGCGCAGGGTGTCGATGCCGACCACGGGATAACCGAGTTTTGCCATCTCGCCGGCAACATCACGGTCCAGGTCACGCCAGCCACCATCACCGGAGAGGAACAGGGTCACAGTATCGGTGGTCTGCCCGGCGGGTACCTCGACCACCGGGATGCTCATGGCGTTGCCTTCTTCACCCAGCAAAGCCTGGGTCAGCTGCGCCTTGAGCACTTGCGGCAGGTGGATGTCGTAATCGCTGATGCTGGTTTCGGCATTGGCTTGGTCGCGTACAAACGCTGCGCTGGCGTCGTCGGGGTTGTCGTTCCAGGCCACATTCCAGTGGCCGTGGGCTGCCGACTTCGGTAAAGGGCTGGCGCAGCCGGCGCGCTCGATATTGAAATCTACCGAGATCGCCAGGGCTTTGTCGTCATTCTGTGTCGCCAACCACTGCCAGGCTTGTGCGGCACCTGGGCCGATACCCGCGACCACGGAGGCCGGGCCCTGCAATTGTTGCAGGGCCTGATTCAGTGCAGTTTGCTGTAAGGTGCAGTCGCTGGGTGGCAGGATGACTTGTACGATCTGTGCTTCGCCGCTTTGGCTCAGGTTCAGCAGTTGCTTGTCGGTCAGCGCTTGATCCTGAGTGACCGCGATGGCCACGTGGGCTTTGGTGTGGGTGCCAGGCGTCGTGCGGGTGAGGCTACTGCCATCGCCCAGGGTCAAGTGTTCCAGGCGTGGCTCGGGTGCAGGGCGGGTCCACAGCCAGAAGCCCAGAACGGCAGCGAGCAAGCTCAGGGCCAGGGTTGCCAGGAAGTACGGCCAGTAGCGTCGAATCATCAGCGTTTCACCAATCCGGTCAGGCCGCCTGCGATCAGGGCGGCGGTGTCGGCCAGTGCCACCAGCGGATCGAGTCCGGCCGGCACGGCCATGTAGCGGGGTTCCCAGTCGGGCTGGAACTTGTCTTTGAAGCGGCGCAGCCCCTGGAAGTTGTACAACTGCTCTCCACGTTGGAACACCATCGAGCCCAAACGTTGAGTCAATGGCGCGCCACGACGTGGTTGCAAGCCGGAAAGTGGCACCATGCCCAGGCTGAAGCGGGCGTAACCCAGGCTTTTATAGTGCAGGATCAGGCCGACCATCATGAACTCCATGGTCAGCTTTGGCGCTTGTGGGTGGGCGCGCATCAGGTCGAGGCTTGCCAGTTCGCGGCTGTGGGTTTCCAGCAGGTTGGCAAACGCCACCGGGCGGCCCTCGAAGCGGATCAGGGCAATGCGAAAATGTTGCAGGTATTCGGGGCTGAAACGACCGAGGGAGAAACCTTTCTCACGCACGTTCTTGCCACCTAGCCAGGCATCGGAAATCGCTTTTAGCTCCTCCAGTGGCGCTTGTCCTGGTTCATGCACTTCCAGGCTCAGGCCATCGCGGCCGCCTCGATTCCAGGTGTAGCGCAGGTCTTTCATTTCCTTGCCTTTGGCTTCCAGGTCGAAGCGATGAAGGTCGACCCGTGCCTCTTCGCCCAGCTTGATCGCGGTCAGGCCGATGTCCATGTAGAACGGCAGATTCTCCGCGCGCACCTGATAGAACACCGGGCGGGCATGGTGAACGTCACACAGGTCGCGGAACTGCCAGATCATCTCGGCGCGTTTCTGCGCTGGGCCAATCGGGTCGTACAGGGCAACCAGGCTGCGACCGCGGTGGGCATACATTAGAAACGCATCATCTTCAGGATCGAACAGCAGCGCCTTGTCGCCGGTTAGCGCCAGGCCGCCATCGGGTTGGTCCGAGGCCTGCAGGATCTGTTTGGCGCGTTGCAGCTCCTCGGCGCCTGGCAAGTGAATGACCGGACGTGCGGTGCGCAGAAGCCATGTCAGGGCGACGACCACCAGCAAAATCGCGCTGCCCAGGGCAGAGCGCAAGCCGCGAGGGGCATCGGCGTCCAGGGTGAACTGCCACCACAGCTGATGGCTGTAAGGGACGTCTTGATAGGCAAACAACAGCAGCCAGATCGACGCCGCGAGTACGCAGGCACTGGCGACCAGGTAGGTCGGCGAGAACGGCAGCTCAAGCAAGCGGCTGGGGCGGTAAAAGGAGCGACGGAACAGCGCCAGCAGGCAGGCGGTGAAGGTCAGAATACTGGCCTCTTCCCAATCAAAGCCCTTGAGCAGTGAGAGCAGGGCGCCGACCAGCAGCAAGATGGTGGTTAGCATCCAGGCGGCAGACAGGCGGCGGCGCAGGCCCTGGGCCAGCAGCAGGCACAACACACCGATCAGGCTGGCGCCGAAGTGCGAGGCATCGATCAGGCGATGGGGAATCAGAAAACCCAGGTGCTCCAGGCGCTCGTCGATTTCCGGTGTGGCGCCAGAGAACAACAGGACGACGCCAGAGAGAAACACCAGCACCGCCAGCACCGGGGCGGCCAGTCCGGATGCTGCGCGTATGGCCTGGCGGGTGAGCAAAAAGCGTCGTGCCTCGCTGGCCAACAACAAGGCGCAGGCCAGGAGCAATGGCAGCACAACATAAATCAGGCGATACAACAGCAAGGCCGCAGCCAGTGGCGCAGCACCGAGTTGATCGGCAAAGGCGGCCAGCAGGATCGCTTCAAACACCCCGACACCACCGGGTACGTGGCTCAACACCCCGGCTGCCAGGGCCAGCAGGTATACCAGAAGAAAAGCCCCAAAGGGTGGCGCTTCAGGCAGCAGCAGGTACAACACGGTTGCCGCAGCGGCCACGTCCAGAGCGGTGATCAGCAGTTGCAGGGCCGTCAGGCGTGCACCGGGCAGGCGCAGGGTGCGACGCCCGACCCGCACCAGCAAGTTGTCGGCCTGTGGCTGTTCCGGCAGACGCCGGCGGTACAGGCCGTGAACCAGCAGGGCCGCCAGGCCTAGCACTGCCAGGGCGATGCCTGCCAGCAATGCTTGGGGTAAATGCAAGGCTGTTGCCGCTGCCGGCAGGTTGCTCAAGGTGGCCATGGCGGCCAGTGGTGGCAGGGCACAGCCTAGCGAAAGGCTGGCGAACAGGGTCATGCGCGCAACTTCTGCCGCACCAATGCCTTGGCGCGCGTAAAGCCGGTAGCGCACCGAGCCACCGGAGAGCAGTGACAGGCCTATGGCGTTACCAATGGCAAAAGCACTGAAACCACCCATGGCCAAGGTCTGGGGCGGCAGTTTGACACCTGCGTAGCGACTGGCCGACCACTCGTAACCCAGCAAGATAACGAAACCCACCACGGTTGCCAGCAGCGCGCCGCCCAGCGAGGCGGGCGGCACGCTGAGCAGCGAATCATGCAGAGCATAGATGTCCAGTTCGCTGAGCAGATGGCGACAAGCGATCAGGGCAATGCTGAACAGCAGTAACGTCACTGCCAGGCCGATGGGCTGCTTGTAGCGGCTCAAGCGCTCAATCCAGCGCAAACGTTGTGCGGCAACGGGCAGAGCGGAAGTGACAGGAGCTTCGGTGTCGGGTGTGTGGCTGCGCATCAAACATCTCTTGAAGGGCGCACGCCAGGAGGAAAGAATCCAGCCAAGGTACCAATCCCTATGGAAAGTCATGGCCACTATGATCGGGCCGCTGCATACCAAGAGGATAGTTAAAGAAAATTTATATTGCCGCGCGGGCTGAGAGGAGGGGGGCTGAAACGCAGATACAAAAAAGGCCACTTTTTGCAAAGTGGCCTTTTTCGATGTTTGGTTGCGGGAGCCGGATTTGAACCGACGACCTTCGGGTTATGAGCCCGACGAGCTACCAGGCTGCTCCATCCCGCGTCTGATGGGGCGCATTCTACAGCCTTTGCTCAGGCTGTCAACGCTTAACTGTTGATTTTCAATATATTTATGCCGATGCCTTTTTTCAGGCAAAGAAAAAGGCCACTCCGAAGAGTGGCCTTTTCTGAATCTGGTTGCGGGAGCCGGATTTGAACCGACGACCTTCGGGTTATGAGCCCGACGAGCTACCAGGCTGCTCCATCCCGCGCCTGTGAGGTGAATTCTACAGTTATGCGCTGTCGTGTCAAGCGCTCATTTGAAGAAATCCTTTTTTGTTCAAATGCTTAGCGCGTTCAACGAAGCCTGTGAGGCCGGTGGGCGGGGCCTTCTGACAGTTAATGTGTATATTCATCCAGTGTTAAGTGGTGTATTGGTGCGCAGCGGTGAGATACTACTTACACCATTTTCAGCTATGGCCTAGGCCGCAGATGTCCCAGCGCAAGATCATCCATATAGATTGCGATTGTTTTTACGCGGCTATCGAAATGCGTGACGACCCGCGTCTGGTGGGGCGTCCGTTGGCGGTAGGGGGCTCGGCTGACCGGCGTGGGGTCATCGCTACCTGCAACTATGAGGCGCGGGCCTATGGTGTGCGCTCAGCCATGTCGTCCCGGCATGCACTGAAACTGTGTCCTGATCTGTTGATCGTCAAGCCACGGATGGATGCCTATAAAGAAGCCTCCCGGGAGATTCACTCGATCTTTCGCGACTACACCGACCTGATCGAGCCTTTGTCACTGGATGAAGCCTATCTGGATGTTTCGGATAGCAGCTGGTTTGCTGGCAGCGCAACACGCATTGCTGCCGATATTCGCCGTCGGGTTGCCCAGCAACTGCACATCACCGTCTCGGCGGGCGTAGCGCCGAACAAGTTCCTGGCCAAGATAGCCAGCGACTGGCGCAAGCCCAATGGTCAGTTTGTCATCACCCCCAATGAAGTCGAGGCCTTCGTTGCCGCGCTGCCGGTCAGTAAGCTGCATGGCGTAGGAAAGGTCACAGCGGACAAACTCGGGCGCCTGGGCATCAGTACTTGCCTGGAGCTACGTGATTGGAGTCGCCTGGCCCTGGCCCGTGAGTTCGGCAGCTTTGGCGAGCGTTTGTGGGGGCTGGCGCGGGGGATCGATGATCGTGCTGTGCACAATGACAGTCGCCGTCAGTCGGTGAGTGTGGAAAATACCTACGACACCGATTTGCCTGATCTGAACAGTTGCCTGGAAAAACTCCCGGAACTGATGGCCTCCCTGGCAGGGCGGGTGGCACGCATCGACGATAGCTACCGGCCGGGTAAACCTTTCGTCAAAGTGAAGTTTCACGATTTTACCCAGACGACCCTGGAGCAGTCTGGCGCCGGGCGTGACCTTGCCAGTTACCAGCAGTTGCTAAGCCAGGCATTTGCCCGTGGCGGCAAGCCAGTAAGGCTGCTGGGCATTGGTGTGCGTTTGCAGGATTTACGCGCGGGTCATGAGCAGTTGGAACTGTTTGGTCGCGATGGTGTGTGAATGCTATCGCGGGGCAAGCCCGCTCCTACGGTAGGAGTGGGCTTGCCCCGCGATAAGTCAATCAATGCACGCCAGGATCGGCCACCAGGCGGCCGGCATCCTTGGTCAGTGCCTGAAGAAACTCCTGCTGCAACTCAGGATCGTTGCGCGTGAGTTCGATCAGGCTCTGTTCCAGCTCGCTGGCCTCTTCTTCCAGCCCCAGCTCAGACAAGCGCTTGACCCGATGTACCCATTGGTTGACTTCGTCGTCTTCAAGGTCATCAAAAATCAAGTCGTGGGCTTCCACCAGTTTGCTGCGCAAGGTGCTGCTGATCAGCAGGCTGGCATCGCCACGGACATTGTTGTCCTCATCGGCGACTTGCAGGTGCAACGTGCCAATGTGAGTCAGGTTCTGTTCGGAGAACGGGCTGTCGAGCAGGTTCAGAAGCAACACCCCGTTGCGGTCAGTGGTCAGGGTATGGCTTATTTTGCCAGCCTTGACTTCAACCGGACGGTCGCTCCACGGCAGGCTGGTGTATTCCTGGCGCTTGTCCTTCTGAATCTCGGTGATCCCGGCAAGGTTTTGCTGGGCGCGACCGTTGGACTGAGCATTCATGAACGGGTTGAGGCCGTCGACGCCGTAGCTGAACCAGTCGCGCGTGACACTGTCGGGCAGGTTGCCCAGCGCGAAGATATTGACCACATTGGCACCAACGCCGGCAACCACTGCCACCGCCCCCAACGGGATCTCGTAGATTTCCCGCCAGGGTTGGTAGGGCGTGTAGCGGTCATAACGACGGGTAACTTCGAACTCGGTGACTTCGAAGTTTTTCTGTTCGTGAATGCGCACACGCCGCTGCGGCAGTTCGAGCACCTTCGGGTCCCCGACATCGACTTGCAGGCTGTGTTCGAGCAGCTTGCGCTCGATGCGTTCCTCATGCTCGCTGCGCTGCGACATCTGGTTGGCGCAACCGCTGAGTAACAGGGCGCCGCACAGTGCGGCGCCCCCCAGGGGAAAGGTACTTCGCTTGAACATGATTACTCTTGCGTTGGCTTAGCGACGAATGCGGGCTTGCAGGAACGACAGCGCCTCAGCCAGTGGCAGTGCTTGCGCGTCACGCTCTGTGCGGTGCTTGTATTCCAGGTTGCCTTCGGCCAGGCCGCGGTCGCTGACCACGATCCGGTGCGGAATACCGATCAGTTCCATGTCGGCAAACTTGATCCCCGGGCTGGTTTTCTTGTCACGGTCGTCCAGCAGTACTTCGAAGCCAGCGGTGGTCAGCTCTTTATAGAGCGTGTCGGTCGCTTCACGCACCTGCTCGGTTTCGTAGCGCAGCGGTACCAGAGCGATCTGGAATGGGGCCAGGGTGTCGCTCCAGATAATGCCGTTTTCGTCATAGTTCTGCTCGATGGCAGCCGCCACCACGCGCGAAACACCGATACCGTAGCAACCCATGCTCAGGGTCACAGGCTTGCCGTTTTCGCCCAGGACTTGGCACTTGAGTGCTTCGCTGTACTTGGTGCCCAGCTGGAAGATATGCCCGACTTCGATGCCGCGCTTGATCACCAGCGTGCCCTGACCATCCGGGCTTGGGTCGCCTTCAACGACATTTCGCAGGTCTGCCACTTGTGGAACTGGCAGGTCGCGCTCCCAGTTGACGCCGAAATAGTGCTTGTCATCGATGTTGGCACCGATGCCGAAGTCGCTCATCAGCGCAACCGAACGGTCGATGATGCAAGGGATTGGCAGGTTCAGCGGGCCGAGCGAGCCTGCACCGGCGCCGATGGCGTCACGCAGTTCCTGGTCGCTGGCCATGACCAGCGGGCTGGCGACTTCTGGCAGGTTGGCAGCCTTGATCTCGTTCAGTTCGTGGTCGCCACGGACGATAAGCGCAACCAGCTTGCCTTCTTCGGCGGCATGCACGATCAGGGTCTTGACGGTCTTCTCGATCGGCGTGCTGTAGTTCTCTACCAGCTCGGCGATGGTTTTGGCGTTCGGCGTGTCGACCAGGCGCAGCTCTTCGGTTGGCGCCGGGCGCACGGTTTCCCGTGGAATGGCTTCGGCCTTCTCGATGTTGGCAGCGTAATCGGAGCTGTCGCTGAAGATCACATCGTCTTCGCCGGATTCGGCCAGTACGTGGAATTCGTGGGAGTAGCTACCGCCGATCGAGCCGGTGTCGGCTTGTACTGGGCGGAAGTCCAGGCCCAGGCGGGTGAAGATGTTGCTGTAGGCCAGGTGCATGCGGTCGTAGGTTTCCTGCAGGGAAGCCTGGTCGGCATGGAAGGAGTAGGCATCCTTCATGATGAATTCGCGGCCACGCATCAGGCCAAAGCGCGGACGGATCTCGTCACGGAACTTGGTCTGGATCTGATACAGGTTCAATGGCAGCTGTTTATAGCTGTTGAGCTCGTTGCGGGCGAGGTCGGTGATCACTTCTTCGTGGGTCGGGCCGACGCAGAAATCGCGCCCATGACGGTCTTGCAGGCGCAGCAGCTCGGGGCCGTACTGCTCCCAGCGGCCAGACTCCTGCCACAGTTCGGCAGGCTGGATGCTTGGCATCAGCACTTCCAGGGCGCCGGCGGCGTTCATTTCCTCGCGGACCACGGTCTCGACCTTGCGCATAACCCGAAGGCCCATCGGCAGCCAGGTGTAAAGGCCGGATGCGAGCTTGCGGATCATGCCGGCCCGCAGCATGAGCTGGTGGCTGATGACGACCGCGTCGGACGGGGTTTCTTTTTGAGTAGCGAGCAAATATTGACTGGTGCGCATGGTAGGCCGTTGTCGGTTGCTTAAGACTTAAAATGACCCCGCATTGTACGGGGGCGATTCGGTGGCGTACAGGATGCCGGAGCACGACGGCGTTGTCAGCCCGAATCGAGACAAGAAAAAGCCCGGCAGTGCCGGGCTCTTTCGTGCTGGGAATACTGAAAGCCCGGGGCTTACAGGATGCTCAGCGGGTACTCGACGATCAGACGCAGTTCGTCGATCGATGGCGATCCGTAGTAAACGCCATCGCCAGAGCGGTAGGTGGCCTGACGAACGCGGAAGCTCAGGTCCTTCGCTGCGCCTTCTTGCAGCACGTACTTGATGTCGATGTCGCGTTCCCATTCCTTACCGTCGTCGGTGGTGCGGGTCTTGGCATCGGTACCGCGGGCGTAGCGGGTCATGAAGGTCAGGCCTGGAACGCCGAACTCAGCGAAGTTCAGGTCGTAGCGTGCCTGCCAGGATTTTTCGTCTTCGGCGTTGAAGTCGGAACGGGCGATGGAGTTGGCCAGGAAGATCGAGCCGCCGCCGTCGATGCCGTAGGCGTAGTCACCGTCACCGCTCAGCGCCTGGTAGGCCAGGGTGAAGGTGTGCGCGCCAATGTTGTAGGCGCCGGACAGGCTGAATGCGGTGTTGTCGAGCTCGCCGCCACGGGTGGCAAACGCACCGGTGCGGTTGTCGCCAATGGACTTGGTGTCATAGATGTTGAAGTCGAACACCAGGCCTTGGTTATCGTTGATCGGCAGGGCCCAGTTGATGTTGCCGTACCATTTGCGGAAGTGATCTTCTACGTGGGAGTAGTAGACACTGGAGCTCAGGGTGTCGGTGAAGGCGTAAGTACCGCCGACCACGTCAGCCTGGGTCAGGCCAGGGTTCTTGTTGCGGTCATCGTCCAGGCCGCCAATGCTGTCGTGGTAAGACTGCGATTGTGCGTTCAGTGCGGTGAAGCGACCGGCGTTCAGTTCCAGGCCTTTGACTTCTTTGCTGGTCAGCAAGAAACCTTCAACGGTTTCAGGCAGCAGGCGGCTGTCGTCAGTTGCCAGTACTGGCATGGAGGTGAACTGAGTACCGTACTTCAGGACGGTGTCGGAAATGCGCATTTTGACTGCGCCACCGCCTTCGGAGAAGGAGTCTTCGGAGCGGCCGTCAGAGCCGGTAGGGAACTGACCGGTACCAGCGCGGCCCTTGCCGCTGTCCAGTTTCAGGCCGAGCATGCCGATGGCGTCAACGCCGAAACCGACAGTGCCTTGGGTGAAGCCGGACTCGAAGGTGCCGAGGAAGCCCAGGCCGGTCTCTTCAACGCGGCTTTGTTCATCGTTAGGAACGTTACGGAAGTCGCGGCTGAAATACAGCATGCGAGTTTTAACGTTCAGCGAGCTGTCTTCAACAAAGCCCTTGGATTCACTCTGAGACGAGGCGATTGCCATCTGCGAGGTGCCTGCTGCAACAAACAGCCAGGGCGATCATGCTCCACTTCATCACGCGCATCGTGACTTGCTCCTTTGGTTTTTAGGAAGAGTACTGCCGTCGCCGATTGGTTTTTTTATGCGGCGCGGCTCTTTCTTTTTGTGTCGGCGGAAATGTATATCACGCTGACTGTTGTTGGCGATATGGGGGAAAAGAACCTTTCGGTAACTTTACGGTCATGTCGCTAACGGTTATGTCCCTGTCGCAAATCACGTCCCGGTTTTGCGGGGCGTTCAACTCCAGCGCTGCTCTAGGCGGTTTAAGGGTAGGCAAAAACAATCTAACCCCCCGACTCCCGAACTCCCTGGTTAACCCATGCAACTGTTGTTATTTGTCGCGCTTCACCGACTCAATGCAGGTGTCGTGCCGACTGTGGCGAATGAGAAAGCAAAAAGTGTGCTCAAAAGCTGCTGCCGTTCACAAAATTTTCACGCCGGGCGCAGCTGGAGGCTGCACGGTGCCGCAAATCCGGGGGGCTAAGATCTTTTGGTTCGAACCAGCAGGCGGGGCGGGAATAAGAAAAAAGCTGTCCTTTGGGTTAAGTCGTTACCGTTAAAGCCGCTAGCTGAGTACTTTGCGGATGTTTTGGGGGCTGGTCGCACAAGGGGAGCCTCATTTTGGTGCGAAAAGTAGCGCTTTGTTACGTTTCGGGCTGTTACCTGCCCGTTTGTCGGACGGCGGCAGAGGTGAGCCCCGGTGTGGTGCGTTTTTTCTCGGAACATACGCCTTTGGTCATGCTCCGGGAGGCGGTTAGCGGTATCCTGCAGCATTCGCACTGCTGTGGCTCGCAGGCAAAGTATTAAATAGTTGTAGGAGATTCTCCGTGTTTGATTTGGATCAACGTCTTCAAGAAGACACCTTTGTGTTGGGAGATTTTCCTCTTTGTCGGCTGTTGCTGAGCAAGGATGCCAACTATCCCTGGTTCATTCTGGTGCCGCGTCGTGCAGATATCAGTGAATTGTTTCAATTGAGTGACAGCGATCAGGCGCAACTCTGGAAAGAAACCACCTTTCTGGCCGAAACCCTGAAAGATAGTTTTGCCGCAGACAAAATGAATGTCGCAACCCTGGGTAATGTAGTCAGCCAACTACACATGCATGTCATTGTGCGCAAGCGCAACGATCCAGCCTGGCCAGCTCCGGTGTGGGGAAACAAGCCTGCTGTAGCTTATGAGTCAGATCAGGTTGCACACGTGCGCGAGCGTCTGAAAACAGTGCTCAGTAATAATGACGACATCAGATTCGTCGAGGTGTGAGCAATGACACTTGAAGCGCGGGTAACCGAGCTGGAAAGCCGCCTGGCGTTTCAGGACGATACGATCCAGGCCCTCAACGATGTGCTGGTCGAGCAGCAGCGGGCGGTTGAGCGTCTGCAGCTGCAGATGGCGGCTTTGCTCAAGCGTTATGAGGAAATGGTCGGGCAGTATCAAAGCAGCGAAGAAGAGGCGCCACCGCCTCATTATTGAGTGGCGTTGCCTTCAGGCATGAAAAAGGTTCTTCACGGATTGGCTTCGAGGGCTGTGGGCTTATCCATTTGAAGGGGTGGCTGGGCTGGCCCCTTCCGCCTTTTTTCTTGGAGAAAGGAGGCAAAACCGCTGGCTCCCACCGCGACAAGTCCTCCAGGCACTTCCACTCGGCACCACCGCAATTGGATAAGCTCGCAGCCCTCAAAGCCAAGGCCAATCCTGCCCCGGAAATCCGTGAAGAACCATAAAAAAACTGCGGTCGCCCAGGCGCCGCGGTTTTTTATGGATAGCGTTTCAGCGCCGTGGGGCGGCAATCACGTCTTCGGCCTGCAGGCCTTTGTCGCGGTTCATGACCGAAAACTCAACGCGCTGACCTTCGACCAGAACGCGATGGCCTTCGCCGCGAATGGCGCGAAAGTGCACGAAGATGTCATCACCCGAATCGCGGGAGATGAAGCCGAAACCCTTGGACGTGTTGAACCACTTGACCGTGCCGGTATCGCGGTTGCTCATGTCGTATTGGCTGTGCTGGTTGTGCGTGCTGCCCGTTTTGAGGAAGCCGGCAACCAGATGTAGGGTAACAGCCAGCAGCGTGCAGCCCAGTGCTGGCAAATTGCCCAGTTCCGGGCGGGCAAGCAGCGTCAGTGTTTGCAGCACCACAGCCAGCACCAGTAGAGCGCTGCTCAGGCGTTGCAGCTGTAGCCGGGCGCCTTTGTAATGTTGCGGCACTACCGGGGCGAGGAGCAGGTTCAGCAAGCCGAACAGGGCCAGGTAAACGGCTTCCGGTTGCTGCAGTAGCGGGACTGCGTCGGTTCTTAAGCTAGGTATGAAGGACAGCAGCAAAGCTGCAGCGCCCGTCAACAGGTGGACGATCTTGAACATGTTGGTTGGCTCACATTGATAAGGCATATCACAGGAAGAGCTGACGTCACGGCGCGCATGGGTATGAGAAGCGCAAAAACGTGAAAAATAAGGTCAGCCTATGCGCCCCTGTTGTGACTATCGTCAGGGGTGGCACGGCGCCTATTTAACAGCAAACCCCTGGGCTTCTCAAATCATCGGCAAACCGTGTGTCGCTTGCTTGCGTTCAGCGCCTTGGTTACCTGCAGCCCTGTGTCGCAGCTGCAAGGCTGCAGTTGCTGGTAAGTCTTGATACAGTGGGGTGTACCTGCTTGATCATCAAACATCATGAAAGGGGAATCGCATGGCTATTGATATCGGTATCAGCGAAGAGGATCGCAAGTCCATTGTCGATGGATTGTCGCGGCTCTTGTCAGATACTTATGTACTTTATCTGAAGACCCATAACTTTCACTGGAACGTCACCGGGCCGGCCTTTCGAACATTGCACTTGATGTTTGAAGAGCAATACAACGAACTGGCCTTGGCGGTCGACTCCATTGCCGAACGTATTCGTGCCTTGGGCTTTCCTGCGCCGGGTGCCTATTCAATCTATGCCCGCTTGTCTTCTATCAAGGAAGAAGAGGGTGTGCCGCCTGCCAATGAAATGATCAAGCAGCTGGTCGAAGGTCAGGAGGCCGTGACGCGTACGGCGCGCAGCATTTTCCCGTTGCTCGAGAAGGTCAGTGACGAGCCGACTGCAGACCTGCTGACCCAGCGCATGCAGGTGCATGAGAAGACCGCATGGATGCTGCGCTCGTTGCTCGAAGATAAATAATCAGCTGGATAATTCTCTGCTGAAATAAATGCCCGGGTGGATGGTTGCCCCGGGCATTTATCGTTATCCGGGAAGCTGTTCTTTCGTTATGCGATCCCTTGTAAGTTGTCGAGCAGTCCTACAGTGAGAGTGGGTCGGTCTGCTGGAAGCAAACCGCACTACAGCGCTTTATTAGGGTATGTCCCTGAGTGAACAGAATTGCTCGGGGTTACTTCCTGGTTAGTCAGAGTGCGTGGTGCTTTATATGTCTTC
The DNA here is from genome assembly GCF_056322725.1 of Pseudomonas sp. NUPR-002. Taxonomy (NCBI): domain Bacteria; kingdom Pseudomonadati; phylum Pseudomonadota; class Gammaproteobacteria; order Pseudomonadales; family Pseudomonadaceae; genus Pseudomonas; species Pseudomonas sp. NUPR-002. The sequence goes on along the minus strand of NZ_CM150476.1, from coordinate 4,833,788 downwards.
ATGGATGAGCCGTGGCGGGCGTGCGACAGGTGGGCTGGACAAGCAAGGGTTCGATCCGTTCGAAGAGAGCTTCAATATGAGCCTGGCTCAGCCGATGTCGCGCTCGGTGCGTTTGAACGGATTTGCCACTTGTCTGCGACTGGAGGCGGTTTACTGGCGAATCCTTGAGCGGATTGCTGAACTCAACCAGTGCTCGGTCAATGCAGTGCTGTCCTACGTCGATCGCGAGGTACACCTGCGCCATGGCGGGGTGAGAAATTTCAGCGGGCTGATCCGGGTGGTCTGTGTGGTCTTTCTGTTGGGGCCGCAGGTAACACGCTAGTCGGTTGCCGGGCTGCACAGCACTCCTTAACCATATATAATCCCGCTCTTTACTGCCTGAAGCAGCTTGAGCTGTGGTTAACGAGACACGCCTATGCCCCTGTACGACTATCAATGTGCTGCCTGTGATCACCAGATGGAAGTCCTTCAGAAGATCAGCGCCGCGCCGCTGAGCGATTGCCCGGCGTGTCAGAAGCCCGAGCTCAAGAAGCTGATTTCTGCCCCGGGGTTCCGCCTGGGCGGTACCGGGTGGTACGAAACCGACTTCAAGACCGGTGCAAAAAAGAACCTGGCAGGCGGCGACAAAGCTGACTGAGTTGAATTGCACCGGCAGGGTCTTGCACTATTAGCCCTTTGTGGCGCCAAGGCCTCCACTGAACACACGAATGACGAGAAGCGAAACCACCATCATGATGCGCAGCCATTATTGCGGCCAACTGAACGAGAGCCTGGAAGGTCAGGAAATTACCCTTTGCGGATGGGTCCATCGTCGCCGCGACCACGGCGGGGTGATTTTCCTCGATATCCGTGACCGCGAAGGCATGGCACAGGTCGTTTTCGACCCGGATCGCGCTGACAGCTTCGCTGCCGCCGACCGTGTGCGCAGCGAGTACGTGGTGCAGATCACCGGTAAGGTGCGCGCCCGTCCGGCTGGCGCGGTAAACGCCAACATGGCCTCCGGTGCCATCGAAGTGCTGGGTTACGAGCTGACCGTGCTCAACGAAGCCGAAACCCCGCCGTTCCCGCTCAACGAATACTCCGACGTTGGCGAAGAAACCCGCCTGCGCTATCGCTTTATCGACCTGCGTCGTCCGGAAATGGCCGAGAAGCTGCGTCTGCGCTCGCGCATCACCTCGAGCATCCGTCGCTACCTCGACGAAAACGGCTTCCTCGATGTTGAAACGCCGATCCTCACCCGCGCCACGCCAGAGGGTGCACGTGACTATCTGGTGCCGAGCCGTACCCATGCGGGCAGCTTCTTCGCACTGCCGCAGTCCCCACAGCTGTTCAAGCAACTGCTGATGGTGGCCGGTTTCGACCGCTACTACCAGATCGCCAAGTGCTTCCGTGACGAAGACCTGCGTGCCGATCGCCAGCCAGAATTCACCCAGATCGACATTGAGACCAGCTTCCTCAATGAAGACGAGATCATGGGCCTGACCGAGAACATGATCCGCAAGCTGTTCAAGGAAGTCCTGGACCTGGAATTCGGCGAATTCCCGCACATGACCTTCGAAGAAGCCATGCGCCGCTACGGTTCCGACAAGCCAGACCTGCGTATTCCGCTGGAACTGGTTGACGTTGCCGACCAGCTCAAGGAAGTCGAGTTCAAGGTGTTCAGTGGCCCGGCCAACGATCCGAAGAGCCGTGTTGCTGCCTTGCGCGTACCTGGCGGTGCGAGCATGCCGCGCAGCCGTATCGACGAGTACACCAAGTTCGTCGGCATCTACGGTGCCAAGGGCCTGGCGTACATCAAGGTCAACGAGCGCGCCAAGGGCGTTGAAGGCCTGCAGTCGCCAATCGTCAAGAACATCCCTGAGGCCAACCTCAACGTGATCCTCGATCGCGTTGGTGCGGTCGACGGCGACATCGTGTTCTTCGGCGCCGACAAGGCCAAGATCGTCAGCGAGGCGCTGGGCGCCCTGCGGATCAAGGTCGGCAACGACTTCAATCTGCACACCTGTGAGTGGGCACCGATGTGGGTTGTCGACTTCCCGATGTTCGAAGAAAACGACGACGGCAGCTTCACCGCGCTGCACCACCCGTTCACCGCGCCGAAGTGCTCCCCGCAAGAGCTGGAGGCCAACCCAGCCACCGCCTTGTCGCGTGCCTATGACATGGTGCTCAACGGCACCGAGCTGGGTGGCGGTTCGATCCGTATCCACCGCAAGGAAATGCAACAGGCGGTGTTCCGTCTGCTGGGTATCGAAGCGGCAGAACAGGAAGAGAAGTTCGGCTTCCTGCTCGACGCCCTGAAGTTCGGTGCTCCACCGCACGGTGGCCTGGCCTTCGGTCTGGACCGTCTGGTCATGCTGATGACCGGCGCTCAGTCGATTCGTGAAGTGATCGCCTTCCCGAAAACCCAGAGTGCTGCGTGTGTCATGACCCAGGCCCCAGGCCTGGTTGACGCCAAGGCCCTGCGCGAGTTGCACATTCGTCTGCGCGAACAGCCCAAGGCTGAGTAAGTAGACCCCGGGCGCATCCACATGGATGCGCCTTTGCGTTAAGCCGTACTGATTTTTATGGCCCCTGCCAGGTTAGCGCCGGGCAGGGGCTTGGCATTGTTTCAAAGGATTCGGAGTGCGTTATGGCTGGTCATTCCAAATGGGCAAACATCAAGCACCGCAAAGAGCGCCAGGACGCCAAGCGAGGCAAGATCTTCACCAAGTGGATTCGTGAGCTGACCGTCGCCGCCAAACAGGGCGGCGGCGATCCGGCCTCCAACCCGCGGCTGCGCCTGGCGCTGGACAAGGCGCTGGGAGCCAACATGAGTCGTGACATCATCGACCGGGCGATTGCCCGCGGTGCTGGCGCGACCGAAGCCGATAACGTTGAAGAACTCAGCTATGAGGGTTACGGTCCAGGTGGCGTAGCGATCATGGTCGAGGCCATGACCGACAACCGCAACCGTACTGCTGCCGCCGTGCGTCATGCCTTCAGCAAATGTGGTGGCAACCTGGGTACCGACGGATCTGTGGCCTACCTGTTCGAGCGCAAGGGTCAGATCAGCTTTGCTGCCGGGGTCGACGAAGATGCGTTGATGGAGGCAGCGATGGAAGCCGATGCTGATGATGTGGTCAGCAATGAAGATGGCTCCTTCGATGTGTTCACCTCTTTCGCCAGCTTCTACGCTGTGCGTAACGCCCTTGAAGAAGCAGGTTTCAAGGCCGCAGACGCCGAAATCGTCATGCAGCCGACCACCAGCGCCGAGCTGGACCTGGACGGTGCGCAAAAGGTGCTCAAGCTCATCGACATGCTCGAGGACCTGGATGACGTGCAGAACGTCTATTCCAACGCTGAAATCCCTGACGCGGTCATGGAACAACTCAGCTAACCCCTGTAGGAGCGGGCTTGCCCCGCGATTGCTGCAATCGCGGGGCAAGCCCGCTCCTACATGGCTGTTTTCAAGGCCGGATTCACCTGCAGGTGGATCCGGCTTCTGTCTTTACAATGAGTATGCAGGCGATATGACTCTGATTCTTGGCATCGACCCTGGCTCGCGCATTACTGGCTACGGTGTGGTGCGCCAAGGGGCGCGTGGCTGCGAATACGTGGCTTCCGGGTGCATTCGAACGGGTAGTGGCGAGTTGCCTGAGCGCTTGCAGATAGTGTTTCGCGGTGTGCGCGAGATCATCAGCCAATACGGCCCGGTGACCATGGGCATCGAGCGCGTGTTCATGGCGCGCAATGCCGACTCCGCGCTCAAGCTGGGCCAAGCCCGTGGCGCGGCCATCGTGGCGGCCATTGAGGAAGGCCTGGAAATCGCTGAGTACAGCGCAACCCAGGTCAAGCAAGCCGTTGCCGGAACAGGTGGAGCGAATAAGGAACAAGTGCAGATGATGGTCATGCACCTGCTCAAGTTGACGCAAAAACCGCAGATCGACGCCTCCGATGCGCTGGCCATCGCCTTGTGCCATGCCCATACCCGCTCCAGCCTGATACCTCACGGCCTGGGTACCGCACGTCGGCGCAGTGGACGCCTGCGGCTCTGATCGCATCATGCGCTGAAACAAATTTTGACCGAGCAATGGCATAGGCTGTTGCATTTGCTGCTAGGGTTGACCGGTTATTTGCCGGCGCCCATAAGGAAGGATTGCAACGTGATTGGACGTTTGCGCGGCACACTGGCTGAAAAGCAGCCGCCGCACCTGATTGTCGATGTCAATGGCGTGGGCTATGAGCTTGAAGTGCCCATGACCACCCTGTACCGCCTGCCGAAAGTCGGTGAGCCGGTTACCGTGCACACTCACCTGGTGGTGCGTGAAGACGCCCATTTACTGTACGGCTTCTATGAAAAGCGCGAACGCGAGCTGTTTCGTGAGCTGATCCGCCTCAACGGTGTCGGCCCGAAACTGGCCCTGGCATTGATGTCGGGCCTGGAAGTCGACGAACTGGTACGCTGTGTGCAGGCCCAGGATGCTTCGGCGCTGGTCAAGGTACCTGGCGTGGGTAAAAAGACTGCCGAGCGCCTGCTGGTCGAACTCAAGGACCGTTTCAAGGCTTGGGAAACCTCGCCAGCGATGTTCGCCCTGGTGCCGAATGGGCCGTCGCCTGTTGCGAGTGTCTCCAGCGCCGAAACCGATGCAGTCAGTGCCTTGATTTCCCTGGGTTACAAACCTCAAGAGGCGAGCAAGGCAGTGGCTGCCGTCAATGCCAAGGGCTTGAGCAGCGAAGAACTCATCCGCCGCAGCCTGAAGGGAATGATCTAAGTGATTGAAGCAGATCGACTGATAGCCGCCAGCGGGCGCGACCGTGAAGAGGTTCAGGACCGGGCGATCCGCCCGTTGCGCCTGGCCGAATACATTGGTCAGCCGGTGGTGCGTGAGCAGATGGCGTTGTTCATCCAGGCGGCCCGTGGGCGCAGCGAATCGTTGGACCACACGTTGATCTTCGGCCCGCCGGGGCTGGGCAAAACCACCCTGGCCAACATCATCGCCCAGGAGATGGGCGTGTCGATCAAGAGCACTTCGGGGCCGATCCTCGAGCGTCCTGGCGACCTGGCGGCGTTGCTGACCAACCTTGAGCCGCACGATGTGCTGTTCATCGATGAAATCCATCGATTGTCGCCGGTCGTCGAAGAAGTGCTGTACCCGGCCATGGAAGACTTCCAGCTCGACATCATGATCGGAGAGGGGCCGGCGGCACGTTCGATCAAGCTCGACCTGCCACCGTTCACCCTGGTTGGCGCCACCACCCGGGCCGGCATGCTGACCAACCCGTTGCGCGACCGTTTCGGTATCGTTCAGCGCCTGGAGTTCTACAATACCGAAGACCTGGCGACCATCGTCAGTCGCTCCGGTGGCATTCTGGGTTTGCCGATTGAAGACCAGGGCGCCTTCGAGATTGCCCGGCGTGCCCGCGGCACACCGCGGATCGCCAACCGCTTGCTGCGCCGCGTGCGCGATTTTGCCGAGGTGCGCGGTAAAGGCCAGATTACCAAGTCGATTGCCGACATGGCGCTGAACCTGCTCGATGTTGACGAGCGTGGTTTCGACCATCAGGACCGGCGCTTGCTGTTGACCATGATCGAGAAATTCGATGGCGGTCCGGTCGGTGTCGACAGCCTGGCGGCGGCCATCAGTGAAGAGCGTCACACTATTGAAGATGTCCTTGAACCCTATCTGATCCAGCAGGGTTACATCATGCGTACGCCAAGGGGGCGTGTAGTGACCCGGCACGCCTACCTGCATTTCGGCCTGAACATCCCCAATCGGCTCGGCGAGTCGGTCAATGGCGAAGGTTTTTCCGCCCAGACCGATGAATGACAGATTTATCTGCGGTTTTCGTGGTCCTATCGGCAGTCATGGAAGCGCCACGCTGGCAATACGACATAATCGATGAAAAAACAGTTGCCGGGGCGGATTGGCAAGCTGAGGAGTAAGCACTAGAGTATGCGCGCGCAAAATGGGCTTGAGTCGTTCGCACATCGCTGTCGGGTCTATTACGAAGACACTGACGCAGGCGGTGTGGTGTATTACGTCAACTACCTGAAATTCATGGAACGTGCCCGCACCGAGCGGTTACGTGCCTTGGGCTTTGCCCAGTCGGCATTGGCGCAGGAGAACCTGCTGTTCGTGGTCCACTCCAGCGAGGCGCGTTATCACGCGCCTGCGCGGCTGGACGACGAGTTGCGGGTTACCGCGCAAGTGCTTGAGTTGAATCGCGCCAGCCTGCGTTTCGTGCAGCAGGTGTGGCGCGAAAAAGATGCAACGCTGCTCTGCGAAGGGCAGTTCCTGGTGGCCTGTGTGCGCGCCGACACTTTCAAACCCCGGGCTATTCCCCCAGTACTGCGAGCGGCCTTCGCCGAGGCTGGTGAGCCGGGTATTCATTCAAATGCAGGAGATTAAGCGTGGAAGCTAACGTCGTCGACCATACCTCCATGTGGAGCCTGGTCAGCAATGCCAGCATCGTGGTGCAGCTGGTCATGCTGGCTCTGGTTGCCGCATCGGTAACGTCATGGATCATGATTTTTCAGCGCAGCACCATGCTGCGCGCCGGTCGTCGAGCGCTGGACAGCTTCGAAGAGCGTTTCTGGTCGGGCATCGATCTGTCCAAACTGTACCGTCAGGCCGGTAGCAACCCGGATCCGGATTCGGGTGTCGAGCAAGTCTTCCGTGCCGGTTTCAAGGAGTTCTCCCGCCTGCGTCAGCAGCCAGGTGTTGATCCTGACGCGGTAATGGAAGGTGTTGGCCGCGCCATGCGCGTTGCCATTTCCCGTGAGGAAGAAAAGCTCGAGCAGAGCCTGCCGTTCCTGGCCACCGTGGGTTCCACCAGTCCGTACATCGGCCTGTTCGGTACCGTATGGGGCATCATGAACTCCTTCCGTGGCCTGGCCACTGCCCAGCAAGCGACCCTGGCCACCGTTGCCCCGGGTATCGCCGAGGCACTGATCGCTACCGCGATCGGCCTGTTCGCCGCCATTCCAGCGGTAATTGCCTACAACCGTTTCGCTGCCCGCAGTGAAGTCTTGATCGGCCGTTACTACACGTTTGCCGACGAGTTCCAGGCCATCCTGCACCGCAAAGTGCACACCAGCGAAGAGTGATCAGGTAAAAGCCCATGGCCCGAGTTCGCCACAAACGCAAGCCGGTCGCCGAGATGAACGTGGTGCCCTACATCGACGTGATGTTGGTACTGCTGGTCATTTTCATGGTGACCGCACCGATGCTCAACCAGGGCGTGAAGGTCGACCTGCCCAAGGTTTCCAGTGAAGCCTTGCCGCAGGACAACAACGTCCAGGTCCTGACTATTTCGATCAAGGCTGACAAGACCTATTACTGGAACCTTGGCAGTGAAGTCGACACCGACAAGCAGATGGACAAGGCCATGACCTTGCCGCAAATGACCGACGCGGTGACCAAGATCATCGCCGCCGGGCGCGACCAGGGCAAACAGACCCAGGTCTTCATCCGTGGCGACAAATCCGTCGACTACGGCGCGGTCATGGGTGCCATGGGCGGGTTGCAGAAGGCAGGTGTCGGTAACGTTGGCCTGATTACCGAGGCGCCCTGATGCAACAGCGAGAGCCATCCGCCTCGGAAAGCTATTTCTGGCCCAGCGTCTGGGCCATTGCGCTGCACGTTCTGGTGTTCGGCATGCTGTTCGTCAGCTTCGCCTTTACCCCGGAACTGCCGCCGGCCAAGCCTATTGTCCAGGCAACCCTGTACCAGCTGAAATCGAAAAGTCAGGCCACCACCCAGACCAATCAGAAGATTGCGGGTGAAGCGAAGAAAACCGCTTCGCGCCAGACCGAAGAAGAGCAGATGGAGCAGAAGAAGGTCGAGCAGCAAGCGGTGAAAGCTGCGGAACAAAAGAAGGAAGAAGCCGCTCAAAAGGCTGAAGAAGCGCGCGCTGAGGCCGAAGCCAAGAAAGCCGAGGAAGCCAAGAAGGCAGACGAGGCGAAGAAAACGGCTGAAGCCAAGAAAGCTGAAGAGGCGAAAAAAGCCGCTGAGAAGCAACAGGCTGACATCGCCAAGAAGAAGGCCGAAGAGGAAGCCAAGAAAAAGGCTGACGAAGAGGCCAAGAAGCTAGCCGCTGAAGAGGCCAAGAAAAAAGCCGCCGAGGACGCCAAGAAGAAGGCGGCCGAGGATGCCAAGAAGAAAGCCGTGGCTGAAGAGGCCAAGAAAAAGGCCGCTGAAGACGCCAAGAAGAAAGCCGCAGCTGATGCGGCCAAGAAGAAGGCTCAGGATGCAGCCCGTAAAGCGGCGGAAGACAAGAAAGCCCAGGCCCTGGCCGAGCTGCTGTCTGACACCACCGAGCGGCAACAGGCATTGGCTGACGAGCAGGGTGACCAGGTAGCCGGCGACTTCGACGACCTGATCCGTGCGCGGGCGGCTGAGGGCTGGGCACGTCCACCTTCTGCACGCAAGAACATGACGGTGGTTCTGCAGATCGGCATGCTGCCTGATGGCACCATTACTTCGGTGAGCGTAGCGCGCTCCAGTGGCGATGGTCCGTTTGACAGCTCGGCAGTTGCCGCGGTCAAGAACATCGGCCGTTTAACCGAAATGCAGGGCTTGAAACCGAGCGAATTCAATCCCTATCGTTCATTCAAGATGACATTCACACCTGAGGATCTAGCCTTGTGATTAAACTTCTTCGAGGACTGCTGGTCGTTCTCTGCTGCGCAGCAGGAATGGCCGTCGCAGAAGAAAAGAACATTCTGGTCACCAGCGGCAGTGATCGCGCCACGCCTATCGCAGTCGTACCCTTCGGTCTGCAGGGCGGTAGCGTGCTGCCTGAAGACATGGCTGACATCATCGGTAATGACCTGCGCAACTCTGGTTATTACTCGCCGATCCCACGCCAGAACATGATCAGCCAGCCGAGCCAGGCCAGCGAAGTGATCTTCCGCGACTGGAAAGCCCTGGGCGCCCAGTACGTCATGGTTGGCAGCATTGTGCCGGCCGGTGGTCGTCTGCAGGTGCAATACGCGCTGTTCAACGTCGCCACCGAGCAGCAAGTGCTGACCGGTAGCGTTTCGGGCACGGTTGATCAGTTGCGCGATATGTCGCACTACATTGCCGACCAGTCGTTCGAGAAGCTGACCGGCATCAAGGGCGCTTTCTCGACCCGTATGCTGTACGTGACGGCCGAGCGTTTCTCCACTAACAACACCCGTTACACCCTGCAACGTTCGGACTACGACGGTGCCCGTGCGGTAACCCTGCTGCAATCGCGCGAGCCGATCCTGTCGCCGCGCTTTGCGCCGGATGGCAAGCGTATTGCCTATGTGTCGTTCGAGCAGAAGCGTCCGCGCATCTTCGTTCAACACATCGATACTGGCCGTCGTGAGCAGATCACCAACTTCGAAGGCCTCAATGGTGCACCAGCCTGGTCGCCAGATGGTTCGCGCCTGGCGTTCGTGCTGTCCAAAGACGGCAACCCGGACATCTACGTGATGAACATGGGCTCGCGTCAGTTGTCGCGTGTTACCGCAGGCCCGGGTATCAACACCGAACCGTTCTGGGGTAAAGATGGCTCGACCATCTACTTCACTTCCGACCGTGGCGGCAAACCACAGATTTATAAAACCAATGTTTCCGGTGGCGGTGCCGAGCGCGTAACTTTTGTAGGTAACTACAACGCTAACCCTAAACTTTCGGCGGATGAAAAGACCCTGGTGATGATTCATCGTCAACAAGGTTTCACCAACTTCAAGGTGGCTGCACAAGATTTGCAACGCGGCAGTGTAAAGATTCTCTCTGAAACAAGTCTTGATGAGTCTCCTACTGTTGCGCCCAACGGCACCATGCTAATCTACGCCACCCGCCAGCAGGGCCGGGGAGTCTTGATGCTCGTCTCTCTCAACGGACGCGTGAGGCTCCCGCTTCCTACCGCTCAAGGCGAAGTCAGAGAACCGTCCTGGTCCCCTTACCTGAACTGACGCGGCGCTTTACGTTGTACTTAACACATTGGGGTTCATTAGGAGTTTCACGATGGAAATGCTGAAGTTTGGTAAGTTTGCTGCGCTGGCCCTGGCTATGGCCGTGGCTGTAGGTTGCTCTTCGAAAGGCGGCGACGACGCTGGTCAAGGCGCTGTTGATCCTAACGCTGGCTACGGTGCCAACACTGGCGCTGTTGACGGCAGCCTGAGCGAAGAAGCTGCTCTGCGCGCAATCACCACCTTCTACTTCGAATACGACAGCTCGGACCTGAAGCCAGAAGCCATGCGCGCTCTGGACGTTCACGCCAAGGATCTGAAAGGCAACGGCGCTCGCGTCGTGCTGGAAGGCAACACCGACGAGCGCGGTACTCGCGAATACAACATGGCTCTGGGCGAGCGTCGTGCGAAAGCCGTTCAACGCTACCTGGTTCTGCAAGGCGTTTCTCCTGCCCAACTGGAACTGGTTTCCTACGGCGAAGAGCGTCCAGTTGCTACCGGCAACGACGAGCAGTCCTGGGCTCAAAACCGTCGCGTCGAACTGCGTAAGTAATTCGATATGCGAATGTGCCGTCGTGCTGTAACCGTCCTGGCGCTCAGCCTGCCACTCGTGGCGTGGGCTGAGGTTCCTGTTGTTGATGACAACGCTGGCTATAGCGGCGCAAGCAGCTATCCACCGGCGGGTTATGGTACGAACGGCGCCTACGCCGGGGGAGGGGTTACGGCCCCTGCCTCGGCGCAGGGTCAGCTGTTCCTGCAGCTGCAACAAATGCAGGATCAGCTATCGCGTCAACAAGGCATCATCGAAGAGCTGCAAAACGATGTTGCGCGCATGAAACAGGAAAGCCTGGAGCGTTATCAGGACCTGGATCGGCGTATCGGAACCGGTGCTCCAACCGAGGCTCCACAGAATTCTGCCGCTGGTGGCGAAGCCGCCGCCGGCGCTGCTGCAGGTGCCGCTGCTGCGCAGCCACCTGCCGCAAGTGGCGAACCTGGCGATCCGGCCAAGGAAAAGCTCTATTACGATGCAGCTTTCGACCTGATCAAAGCCAAGGATTTCGACAAGGCCAGTCAGGCGTTCAACGCCTTCCTGCGCAAGTACCCCAACAGTCAGTATGCGGGCAACGCCCAATACTGGTTGGGTGAAGTGAACCTGGCAAAGGGCGACCTGCAAGCCGCCGGTCAAGCCTTCGCCAAGGTCAGCCAGCTGTATCCCAAGCACAACAAAGTGCCTGATTCGCTGTACAAGCTGGCCGACGTAGAACGCCGCCTGGGTCACACTGACCGGGTCAAAGGCATACTGCAGCAAGTCATTACCCAGTACCCGGGGACTTCCGCTGCACAACTGGCTCAGCGCGATCTGCAGAAGCTCTAAGTCAGGCGTTACAAAAGAAACCCGCGCTAGTCGCGGGTTTTTTCGTTAGAATCACCGCCCTTTTATTGAAATACGCTGCTGTAAACTACGCGATGACGGGTTTTCAGCGGTGCCTGACGGAGGCGGACAGCCTGTTTAGCTGTTACGCCCGTGGCGACTATGCAAGAAACATTACGTATTACCGAAGTTTTTTACTCTTTGCAGGGTGAAACGCGTACCGCCGGGCTGCCCACGGTATTTGTCCGTCTCACCGGCTGCCCGCTGCGCTGCCAGTATTGCGACAGCGAATACGCCTTCAGCGGTGGCAGCATCCGCACCCTCGACTCGATCCTCGAACAGGTCGCCGGCTTCAAGCCGCGCTATGTCTGTGTCACCGGCGGCGAACCGCTGGCCCAGCCCAATGCCATTCCTCTGCTCAAGCAGCTTTGTGACGCGGGCTATGACGTTTCCCTCGAAACCAGCGGCGCGCTGGATATTTCCAAGGTCGACACGCGGGTCAGTCGGGTCGTTGACCTGAAAACCCCGGGTTCCGAGGAAGTGCACCGTAATCGTTACGAGAACATCGAGCTGCTGACCCCGAATGATCAGGTCAAGTTCGTCATTTGTTCGCGTGAAGACTATGACTGGGCGGTGTCCAAACTCATTCAGTACGGCCTGGAAAAGCGAGCGGGTGAAGTGCTGTTCTCGCCAAGCCACCACCAGGTGAGTGCAACTGACCTTGCCGATTGGATCGTGGCCGACAATTTGCCGGTTCGTTTTCAACTGCAGCTGCACAAGCTGCTGTGGAATGACGAGCCGGGACGCTGACAGGAGTGAATGCAATGACTGAGAAACGTGCGGTAATTCTGCTTTCCGGTGGCCTGGACTCGGCCACTGTGGTGGCCATGGCCAAGGCCGACGGCTACAGCTGCTACACCATGAGCTTCGACTACGGCCAGCGTCATCGTGCCGAGCTCGACGCCGCTGCACGGGTTGCCCGTGACCTGGGGGTGGTTGAGCACAAGGTGATTGGCCTGAACCTGGACGGCATTGGCGGTTCGGCCCTGACCGACAGCAGTATTGACGTGCCTGAGGCGCCGAGTGAGGGTATCCCGGTGACTTACGTGCCAGCACGTAACACCGTGTTCCTGTCCCTGGCGCTGGGCTGGGCCGAGGTGCTTGAGGCGCGGGATATCTTTATCGGTGTCAACGCGGTGGACTATTCGGGCTATCCTGATTGCCGTCCGGAGTTCGTCGAGGCGTTCGAGCGCATGGCCAACCTGGCCACCAAGGCCGGTGTCGAGGGCGAAGGTTTTCGCATCCAGGCGCCGCTGCAAAACTTGAGCAAGGCGCAGATCGTCCAGGCCGGTGTTGCCCGTGGCGTCGATTACAGCCTGACGGTTTCCTGCTATCAAGCCGACGACGAAGGCCGTGCCTGCGGTAAATGCGACAGCTGCCGCCTGCGCGCCGACGGCTTTAAAGCGGCGGGTGTAGAAGACCCAACACGATATTTTTAAATTATTTTGCGATGGGGTGTTGATTTCCTGTTAGAAATCAGTATTATACGCGCCATCCAACGGGTCGTTAGCTCAGTTGGTAGAGCAGTTGGCTTTTAACCAATTGGTCGTAGGTTCGAATCCTACACGACCCACCATACGCTGTAAGTCAAAGCCCGCGTCCTGAAAAGGTCGCGGGCTTTGTCGTTTCTGACTGTTAAAAACTTCGGGCAGTTGAACTGTAGGTCGGCACAGCTCATGACAACGGCGCCGACTTCACGCATCATGGTGCCCAATTCAAATTTGGCTCCAATCAGGAACAGATCCGCTAGCCGGGTCAGGCATGAGGCATGAAGCAACAATGACTGATGGTCGTATCAACGCAGATCCCCAGGCCGCGCCTACACAGCCGCTGGTGTCGATCGTCGCCCCTTGCTACAACGCCGAGAAGTACCTTGAGGTGGCCCTGCAGAGCATTTTTGCTCAGGACTATGGCAACTTCGAAGTAATCATCGTCGACGATGGCTCGACCGACAACAGTGTCGCCATGCTGCGCGCGTTGCAGCAGACCTACGACTTTCAGCTCTTCACCCAGGCCAACCAAGGGGTCAGCGCTACCCTGAACAATGGCCTGGCCCATGCCAAGGGCGTTTACGTTTCAACGCCTGATCTGGACGACATCATGCTGCCTCATTCGATCAGCGTGAGAGCGCGTTACCTCGACGAACACCCTAAGGTCGGGTGTGTGGGCGCACTGATCTCCTACATGGACAGTGACGGTGTCGAGATCAAGACGCAGCACCGCACCAAAGTGAAGAAATACAGCTTCGATGAGATTGTCAGCGGGGCGGTGGTCATGGGCGCGCCGGGGGCGCTGTACCGCATGGAGGCCATGAAGGCTGCCAACTTCTACGACCCGACGATCAAGGTTCAGGACTTTCAGATGACCCTGCGCATCGCCAGCAAGGGTTACGAGGTGCATGAGATACCGGTATGTGTAACACGCTACCGTCGTCACCCCAATAACCTGTCGAAGCGCTTCAAGGTGTTGCTTGATGCCGATATGCGGGCCATGGCGCCGTTCAAGTCCCATCCAGGCTATGAGAAGGGCAGGGCGGTGTTGGTGCACAAAGCGTTGAAGTACGCGGTGGTGTCGGACAAGAAGTACGCCTGGCGCCTGTTGCGTTCAATTCCGCTGAAGCACTACAACCGAACAACGTTCAGGCGCCTGAAGCGCTTGGTGCTGCACCGCTGATGCCCCTCTAATAAAAGCAAAATTGCTGCCAGCAAGGAATCCTGTGTGAAGCTTCTCGACATCCTGAAGAATCGGCGAGAGCGCAAGCGACTGCGCGCGATGGACAAGCTTGAACGTTCGGCCGAGAAAATCCGTCTGCAGTACCCGCGATACACCGTGGGCGTAGGCACCTACGGGATTCCCGAAGTGGTCGAGTTTGGCGACGACGCGGTGCTCAAGGTGGGCTCCTACACCTCGATCGCTGCGGGTGTGCAGATTTTGCTGGGTGGTGAGCATCGCACGGATTGGCTTACCACCTATCCCTTTCCGGCAATGGTCGATGAAGTCAAAGACATCAAGGATTACGCGCCGAGCAAAGGCGATGTGGTCATTGGTAGCGACTGCTGGATTTGCACCAATGCAGTCATCCTCTCCGGGGTGACCATTGGTCACGGCGCGATTGTGGCGGCTGGGGCGATGGTCACCCGTGATGTGCAACCCTTTGCGGTGGTCGGCGGTAACCCCTGCAAGCAGATCCGCTGGCGCTTTGAGGAAGAGGTGCGCACCTTGCTGCTGGAGGCGGCGTGGTGGGACTGGCCGATGGATGAAGTCAAAGCGGTGTCCAGAATGTTGTGCAGCTCCGATCTGGACAGTTTTATCGCCTACATTAAGGGCGCAACGCGTAGCAGCTGCCTCTGCTTGATGTGCGGTCGCAGGCTTACTGGTGTGTGGGAAAGGATGTGGTGTTTTGTTCAGAATTGTTCTGATCGCCCTGATGCTGGCGATATCTGCTTGTAGTTCTCAGCCCCCCAGCCAGAGTGTTTCTGCCAACAAGGTGGTGGCGGGCAGTTACAAGGTTAAGCGTGGCGATACCCTGTATTCGATCGCCTCACGCCATGGCTGGAATTTCAAGGAATTGGCGCGCTACAACGGCATCAATCCGCCTTATGCGGTAAACGTTGGCCAGACCATCCGTTTTGGCGGCGCCAAAACCACTACGCGCCCTGCAACCCGCACCGCGAGCAAACAGAAGCCGGTTGCTCCGGCCTCCAAGGTGACCTTGCGTGGTTGGGCGTGGCCGCTGGAAGGGGCGGTGATTGGCCGGTACTCGGCGGCCGACAAACTCAGCAAGGGCATTCGTATCGCCGCTCGCCAAGGGCAGCCAGTGTTCGCCAGTCTGGGTGGCAAGGTTGCGTTTGCCACCAATATCCGCGGTTACGGCAACCTGATCATCCTTCAGCACGGCACCTCGCATGCCAGTGTCTACGGCCACAACAGCAAGTTGCTGGTCAAGGAAGGCCAAACCGTCAGCAAGGGCCAGAAGATTGCCGAAGCGGGTGACCTGGATGCCGATCGCGTGCAGCTGTATTTCGAGATTCGTCAGAACGGCAAGCCCTTGGACCCGTTGAGCGTGCTGCCTGCTTCCAGCTGAGGGTCAGCTACGGCAACTTCTGAGGTGTCAGCGCTGGCAGTTTCCACTGTCCGCTGGCAACCTGCGGGCCAGGCATGTACAGCCGCAACATGGCGTAAAAGCGCCCGTCCGGCGTCGGCAGCCAGTTGCTCTGCAGGTTGCTCCCGGGTGCTTCGTGCTGCAGGTAAAGGGTCAGGCCGCCGTCCGCATCGCGTTTGAGTTGATCGAGCATCCGTGAGGTGATCTGGTAGCGCTTGAGCGGGTTGTCGATCGGCAGTCGGCTATCGCCGTCGTACAGGGTCAGTGACCAGAAGGCTCGAGCGGGCGGCAATTGGCCTTTGGCAAAGTGCAAGGTGTAGGCGTATGTGCCGGCATCCAGGGGCTGGCCCCGCGCATCGCTGGCGTAGTTCATCTGTGTGGCTTCTTCGACGGAATCACCGAATAGCTCGAGTGCAGCGCCGGCATAGCGGTACAGGTACGGGTTGTCGAGCTGTTCATCGCGGCCAAACAGGTCGGCGTTACTCACTTTATGGGTATCGATAAAGTCCTTCCTGAATGCGGCAAACGCTGCCTTGCCGTCGTCAATCCCCGCCTGCAGCGCCTGGTATTGCTCGGCATCCAGGGTGCTTTCCTCGAACGGCTTGTCGATATCGATGCCGATTTTCCTGAAGCGCTGCAGCAGTTCGCTTTCGCTGTCTTGCGCGGGGGCGAAGGCCATCATGAAGTTCAGGTAACGGAACAGTGCCGGGCTGTCGCTGATGCCGGGCTGTGGCCTGATCCACGCGACAGCCGGCAGGATCGGAGGAGGCGACTGATCGAGGAAGCTGCTCAACGCTTCGACGTTGTAGCCTTGCTGGATCGCCCTGACAGTGCTCAGGTCTGCCTCGTTGAACACTTGGGTGCGGTAGCGGGCATAGACGATCTGGCTGTCGCTGTGGATCACCTTGTCGATGCCGTCAGGTGTGGGCCCTTGCCAGGCTGGCCCGGCGATCAAGAAGTGGCCGCCTTTGTTGCCGCTGCTGCGGGTGCCCAGGTAGGCGAAGTTCTGTGTGTAGAGGTCGATCAGTTGCGTGGAGTAGTAGCGGTTGTCTTCGATCGGCGGCAGGGTCAGTACCTGGGGCTCGCTGCGCAGGTCCATCCATACCCATGAGTAGCGCGTGTCCAGGTTTGGGGCGCCGTCGTTCGTTACGAACACCTCGTCGCTGTTGGCAATCTGGTTGAACGGGGCTTTATAGCCTGGGCTACCCATGTCCACGGCCTGGGTGAACAGGGTCTTGTACATCTCTACTACGGGAAAGCCGTAGAGATAGGCTTCCTTGGCGATCTGCCGGGCTTCGTCGAGGCTGGCATTGAACTCGGCCTGGGCGGTGGCGATCGATAGCAGCAACGCCACAGGCAGGCCCAGCAGTCTTCGTCTCATTGTCTGTACTTGATGACAATGCCTTTGAGTTTGCGTCCTTCAATGGAGTGAATATCGCGGTCCCACAGCGGGCCACTGACGTAGGCGGACACCGGCTGGATGCGGTCATAGACCACCACAACGGCGTCGCCACCGATACTGGCAGCCTGCTCGCGCAGCTTCTGCTCGACCTCGGTAATCGGCGGTGGTGGTTCGACGCTGGCGTCGACGACAATCTCGCCGAGGCGGTCATGCGGGCGCAACGGCTCGGTGCGCAGCACCTCGACCGCGCCGGCGTTGGTCGGGGCAAAATGCGGTGCACCAACGTATTCGGTGGTGCGCGCATCAATGTTGGTGCAGCCGCCAACGGTTAACGCCAGGGCAGCCAGCAGTGCGCCCTGAGCCAGGCGCCAGCGAGCGGTATTCATCTGTCGATTCCCTCCGAAGCCGATCATCGGTTGAGACCAGAACTTAATTGAAAATAGCTGCAATTAAGGTGCTCGCAAGCGGCCGCAGAGAAATCGCTGCACTCAGCCCAGTGCTTCGCG
This sequence comes from Pseudomonas sp. NUPR-002, assembly GCF_056322725.1. Taxonomy (NCBI): domain Bacteria; kingdom Pseudomonadati; phylum Pseudomonadota; class Gammaproteobacteria; order Pseudomonadales; family Pseudomonadaceae; genus Pseudomonas; species Pseudomonas sp. NUPR-002. The sequence continues at coordinate 4,816,421 of NZ_CM150476.1, read as the reverse complement.
CAGCCGGTACCACATCATCCCCAGGGCCAATAGCGGCGAGCGCAATGCCTTGCCGCCGGGGAAGGTCATGTGCGGTACAGCACTGAAGACGTCCATGCCCTGACTGTGGCCGAGATGAATGGCCTCGGCAAGCAAGCGTGCGGTCCAGTGTGTGACGTTCAAACCGTGACCGGAATAGCCTTGGGCGTAGTACACATTAGGGTGCTGGGACAGGCGGCCGACTTGCGGGAAACGGTTGGCGGTAATGCCGATCTTGCCACCCCATTGGAACTCGATGCGGGTATTGGCCAGTTGCGGGAACACCTTGAGCATTTTCGGGCGCATGTACGCGGCAATGTCCAGCGGGTCGCGCCCGGAGTAATGGCAGGCACCGCCAAACAGCAGGCGTTTGTCTGCTGTCAGGCGATAGTAATCCAGGCCGACTTTCTGGTCGCAGAGTGCCAGGTTCTGCGGGATCAGTTCATTGGCCAGCGCCGGTGACAGCGGCTCGGTGGCAATGATGTAGCTACCGGCCGGTAGCACCTTGCCGCTCAGGCGTGGTTCCAGTTCCTCCAGGTGCGCGTTGCAGCCCAGCACCAGGCTGCCGGCGCGCACACTGCCGTGCGCACAGCGAACCTGCACGGTGCTGCCATGATTGATCTCCAGCACCGGGCTGTGTTCGAAAATCCTCACGCCAAGCGAAGCGGCAACGCGCGCTTCGCCCAGCACCAGGTTGAGCGGGTGCAGGTGGCCCGAGCCGCGGTCAATCAGGCCGCCAGCGTACACCGAGGAGGCGACCACCTCATGCATCTGCTCAGGGCTGACCAGTTGGGTTTCGTGCCGGTAGCCCAAGGCAGCGAGGCTGTGTTGTTCGTCACGAAAGGCCGCGTATTGCGCGGGTGTATTGGCCAGTTCACAAAAGCCCCAGCGCAGGTCGCAGTCGATGTTGTGTTCGCGAATGCGCTCGGCCACCACCTCGACCGAGTCGATACCGGCGCGCTGCAGGTATTTGACGCCGTCCTGGCCGACGTAGCGGGCAAACCCTTCGACCTCATGGCCAATGCCGCGGATCAGCTGGCCGCCGTTGCGCCCGCTGGCGCCCCAGCCAATGCGCCGGGCTTCCAACAAGATCACCGACAGGCCGCGTTGGGCCAGTTCGATGGCGGTGTTGACGCCGGTAAAGCCGCCGCCGATGACGCACACATCGGCAATCAGATCGGCGTTGAGGGCTGGGTGTTCGGGCATCGAACCGACCGATGCCCGGTAGTAGGAGCTGGCATGTTGTGCAGCAGTATTCATTGCGGTGTCCTGGCTCATTTGTTCGACTTCACTTTGCTCCAGGAGCGGGTCATCAGGCGCATGATCGCCGGAGTCGGGGTGTTGGATACGTAGAGCTTGTCCAGCACTTCCTGCGGCGGGTAGATCTCAGGGTTATTGACCAGCTCGGCATCCATGTACTGCTTGGCCGGTGGGTTAGCGTTGGCATAGCCGACCGTGGCACTGACCTTGGCGATCACCTTGGGGTCGAGCAAGTAGTTGAGGAAGGCGTAGGCCTCTTTCGGGTTGCTGGCATCGGAAGGGATGGCCAGCAGGTCAAACCACAGGTTGCTGCCTTCCTTGGGGATCGAGTAGGCCACTTTCACGCCGTTGTTGGCTTCTTTGGCGCGGTTGGCTGCCTGGAACACGTCGCCGGAGTAGCCGAAGGCGACGCAGATATCGCCGTTGGCCAGGTCCGAGACGTACTTCGAGGAGTGGAAGTAGGTGATGTAGGGGCGCAGGGTCAGCAGCTTGGCTTCGGCCTTCTTGTAGTCTTCCGGGTTGCTGCTGCGTGGGTCCATGCCCATGTAGTTGAGCACCGCCGGGAACAGCTCGTCAGCCGAGTCCATGAACGACACGCCGCACTTGCTGAGCTTTTTCAGGTTTTCCGGTTCGAACATCACCGCCCACGAGTCGATGTGATCGACGCCCAGCACCTGCTTGACCTTGTCGACGTTGTAACCGATGCCGTTGGTGCCCCACAGGTAGGGAACCGAGTGCTGGTTACCGGCGTCGTTCTCTTCCAAGGCCTTTAGCAGCACCGGGTCGAGGTTCTTCCAGTTCGGCAATTGCTTGCGGTCGAGCTTGAGGAACGCGCCAGCAGACACCTGGCGCGCGAGGAAATGGTTGGAAGGCACGACCACGTCGTAGCCGGTACGACCGGCCAGCAACTTGCCTTCCAGGGTTTCGTTGGAGTCGAACACGTCATAGATGACCTTGATACCGGTGCTGCCCTGAAAGTCCGCCAGGGTGGTATCACCGATATAGTCGGTCCAGTTGTACACGCTGACACTGGGCTGGGCCTGGGCCACGGCGCTGACCAGCAGCGCCAGGGTTGCACTTGCAACTGTTTTCAATGAACGCATATCGACACCTTTTTTAAATTGTTTTATCGATGTGGGTAACGCGGTATTGCTCAGACGCTGAGCAGCAGGAATTCACGCTCCCAGGAACTGATGACCCGTTTGAAGTTTTCATGTTCGGCGCGTTTGACCGCGACATAGCCACGGACGAACTTGCTGCCCAGGTGCTGCTCGACGCTCGGGCAGTCTTCCATGTTGGCCAGGGCGTCTTCGATGGTGATCGGCAGGCGCAGGTTGCGTCGCTCATAGGCGCGGCCTTGTACCGGGGCGCTGGGGTTGATCTTCTCGACCATGCCCAGGTAGCCGCACAGCAGGCTGGCGGCAATCGCCAGGTAGGGGTTGGCGTCGGCACCCGGCAAGCGGTTTTCCACGCGCATCGCCTCTGGGCTTGAGGTAGGTACACGCAGGCCCACGGTGCGGTTCTCTTCACCCCATTCGACGTTTACCGGTGCCGAGGTGTCGGGCAGGAAGCGGCGGAACGAGTTGACGTTGGGGGCGAACATCGGCAGTACCTTGGGGATGTACTTCTGCAGGCCGCCGATGTGGTGCAGGAACAGCTCGCTCATCTGCCCGTCGTCGTTGACAAAGATCGGCTTGCCGGTGGCGATGTCGACCACGCTCTGGTGCAGGTGCATGGCGCTGCCGGGCTCATCGCCCACGGGCTTGGCCATGAAGGTGGCGGTGACGTTGTGCTTGAGCGCCGCTTCGCGCATGGTGCGCTTGAATACGGTGATCTGGTCGGCAAGGTCGAGGGCGTCGCCGTGACGGAAGTTGATCTCCATCTGCGCCGGGCCGTCTTCGTGGATCAGGGTGTCGAGGTCCAGGCCCTGGGCTTCGCACCAGTCATAGACGTCTTCGAACAGCGGGTCGAATTCGTTGGCAGCATCGATGGAGAACGACTGCCGACCGCTTTCGGCGCGGCCAGAGCGACCCAGTGGTGCCAGCAGCGGCAAGTCTGGGTCTTCGCAGCGTTGGGTCAGGTAGAACTCCATTTCCGGTGCGACGATCGGCTGCCAGCCTTTGTCGGCATACAGTTTGAGGACCTTTTTCAGGACGTTGCGCGGCGACAGCTCAATCGGGTTGCCTTGCTTGTCGAAGGTGTCGTGGATGACGATGGCGGTGGGCTCCAGCGCCCATGGCACCACGTAGACCGCAGCCGAGTCCGGGCGGCAGATCATGTCGATATCGGCCGGATCGAGCAGGTCGTAGTAGATATCGTCGTCGACGAAATCCCCGGTTACCGTTTGCAACAACACACTTTCCGGCAGGCGCATGCCTCGCTCATGCAGGAACTTGTTGGTGGGTGCAATTTTGCCGCGGGCGATACCGGTCAGGTCACTGACCACGCACTCGACTTCGGTAATCTTGTGTTCTTTCAGCCACGCAGACAGCTGATCGAAAGGGGCATTCATAAAGACCTCGTTATTGGTTTTATTACGCGCCAGGACCAGCGTTCAAGGCCGGTATGCCGTCTGGACGACTTCCCCTGCAGCGCGTTGCGGTTTATCTTGGGCGAGCTTTGCACATCCATCTATCCACTTTCTGCAAGACAAAACGCACCAAAAGAGTGCGTAAAGAGCAGCTCATGAGCGCGGAAAATTCGCTTCAAGTACAAGCATTCAGCACTGCCGATGTCGGCGAACAGGTGCGTGCCACGCCCAGCTGGACTCAGCATTACCAGCAGATGTCGCCGGGGCATTTCGCAGGCCAAGTGCGCTGCCTGGACTTGCACGGGGTGGAAATTTACGAAGAGTTCATGAATACCCGGGTCGAGCAGAATTTCAGCGCGCCACCGGGGGCCCTGGCGTTCTGTTTCGACCGCACCGACAACAGCCTGTACCTGCTCAATGGCGAAAGCCGCAACATCTGGATCACCCCGGAGAACTACCAGGAAGTGGCGGTGGTGTTCGGCCCCGAGTTCGTTCAGCGCCATCGCCTGGACATCGGCCGCCTTGAAGGTCTGTTCATGGCGCCACTCAACTCTACGCAGAACGCGCTGTTCGGCCGCTGGCTGAGCAGCACCCTGACGCGTCTTGGGCAGGAGATCGATCCGCCGAGCCGCGAAGCCCTCGCTGAACAGCTGTTCGAAGACTGCTTGTTTATCCTCGATAACGCGTGCATTTGCCTGGATCGTGGCGCTTTGTGGCGGCGTTCGGAAGAGCGCAACATCATGCGCCGGGTGGGCGAGTGGGCCGCCGATTGTCCAGAGGAAACCCTTAACTTGCTGGAGCTGGCGCAGGTTGCCGGGGTGTCGTTGCGTCAACTGCAGCAGGCGTTCAAGGCGTTCACCGGCATGACCCCGGCACATTGGCTGCGCTTGCGCCGCCTGAACAGTGCGCGCCGTGAGTTGCTAGGCAGTCGGGCGGGTTCCAGTACCGTGGCAGAAGTAGCCATGCATTGGTCGTTCTGGCATCTGGGGCGTTTCTCCAGCAGCTACCAGCAACTGTTCAAAGAGTTGCCCAGTGAGACGCTGAAACGAACGCAGCAGCGCACTTGAGCAGGGAAAAGCCGGCTATCTGATGCTGTCGGTCAGAGGGCCTGCAGTGGTATGTTCTCTCCAATAAATGAAGTCGATAAATCGGAAAGACCATGCCAAGAGCCTCCCACCAAGACCTGCGTCGCGCGTTTCGTCAACTCCTTGCTTCTCCCGCCTGTTACCACACGGCTTCCGTGTTTGATCCGATGTCAGCACGTATCGCCGCCGACCTGGGTTTCGAGGTGGGCATTCTCGGTGGTTCGGTCGCTTCCCTGCAGGTGCTGGCTGCACCTGATTTTGCCCTGATCACCCTCAGCGAGTTCGCCGAGCAGGCCACGCGTATTGGCCGGGTGGCCCAGTTGCCGGTGATTGCCGACGCCGACCATGGCTACGGCAACGCCCTGAACGTCATGCGCACGGTGACTGAACTGGAACGTGCCGGTATCGCCGCGCTGACCATCGAAGACACCTTGCTGCCTGCCCAGTTCGGGCGCAAATCCACCGACCTGATCAGCATTGCCGAAGGCGTTGGCAAAATTCGCGCAGCCCTGGAGGCGCGCGTCGATCCGGAGCTGTCGATTATCGCCCGGACCAACGCTGCACTGATTCCGGTTGAAGAAGTGATCGCCCGTACCGTGGCCTATCAGAACGCTGGCGCCGATGCCCTGTGCATGGTCGGCATTCGTGATTTCGAACACCTTGAGCAGATCGCCAAGCACCTGAGCGTGCCCTTGATGCTGGTCACCTATGGCAATCCACAGTTGCACGATGACGCGCGTTTGGCACAATTGGGTGTGCGCATTGCCGTCGACGGCCATGGCGCTTACTTCGCGGCGATCAAAGCAACCTACGACTGTCTGCGCGAACAGCGCCGGATCACCAGTAGCGCCTCGGACCTGAGCGCCACCGAACTTACCCATACCTACACCGTACCGGGCGACTACATCGTCTGGGCCCGTGAGTACATGGACGTAAACGAATAGGCCACCGGCCTTGCTGCAACAACTCTTAACAAATGGACAAGCGGGACAATTCATGAAGAAGACAGTGGGTGTACTTTCAGGGCTCGTGGTTGCCGTGGCCGCAGTGGCGACGGCAGGAGCCTGGTACACCGGTAAGCAATTGCCAGGCGTGCTCGAACAGGCCATGACCCAAGCCAACATTCAGCTCAAGCAATCGAGCGGGGTGGGTGGCAGCATGACCCTGGAACTGACGTCGTTGGACACGCAACTGTTCACCAGTACCGCGCATTACCGCTTCAAGGTCAAAGACCTGATGGTCGGTGATGAACTACAAAGCTTCGAAATGAGCTTTGTCGATCATATGGAGCACGGCCCTTTTCCTTGGTCTCGGGTCAAGTCGCTCAAGCTGATGCCAGCAATGGCCACCAGCAACTTTGCCGTAGAAAAGGACGCCTTCACCGAGGGCCTGTTTGCCGCCAGTGGTGGTGTTGCGCCGCTGTACGGCCAGAGCACCCTGGGTTACGACGGCTCAACCGACGGCACCCTGATCATGCCGCCCATGCAGGTGAGCGAGGCGGGCGAAACCCAGGTGAAGTTCTCCGGGCTGCAGATTCAAGGCACCGGTACTCGCAATGGTGAGCAGGTCACCTTCACTGGCGATTCGGCCAGCCTGTTCCTGAACCTGACCGAGGCGAACGGTACCCCGCTGAAGGTGGAGCTCAAAGACCTCAAGCTGGGCGGCGACATGAGCCGCAGCGCGTACGGTTTTTATGTTGGCACCATGAGCATGGGCCTGGGCGAGGTCAGTGCGTTGCTTGGCCAGGAGGAAAAAGCGCTGCGCTTCAAGCAACTGGAGCAGAACAACGAGTACCGCGCTGACGGCGACAAGTTCTCCGGCAACATGGTCTACAAAATCGGTGACATCAACTTTGATGGCAATCCGATTGGTTCGACCCAGATGCTCTGGAGCGTGAAGAACTTCGACATCCCGGCTATTCAGGCTCTGGTTGCCTGGTATCAGACTCGTCTGCCGGAGTTCCAGGCGGCAGCCCTGGAAGGTGAGGCCTTGCCGTCGTTGCCGATGACCGAGCAGGAAAGAACCCAGTTCACCGCCAACCTGCAACAAGTGCTGGCGGCCAAGCCACAAATCGCCCTGGATGAGTTCTCGTTCAAGACCGCCAACGGTGAAAGCCGCTTCAGCTTGAGCGTGGTGCTGGACAAGCCTTCCTCTCTGGAGCTGCCGCCAGCTGAACTGTACAAGCAGTTGATCTCTCAGTTGCAGAGCAAGCTGCAGGTGTCCAAGCCGATGGTCGGTGACCTGGCCACGCTGCAGGCCCGCCTGCAAGGGCAGAGCGATGCGCAGGTGCTGGCTCAGCAGGCGTCGCAGGCTGGTGAAATGGTCGCCATGATTGCCCAGCAAAGCCAGATGGCCACGGTGCAGGGCAACGATATCCTTGCCAACCTGCACTATGCCAACGGCATGGTGGAGTTCAACGGCCAGAAAATGACCGTCGAGCAGTTCGCCAGTCTCATTATGGCCAACATCAGTGCCATGCAGGGCGCTGAGGGTTGATCACCGGCTCCGGGGCGGCTGTCTGGTCGCCTCGGGGCTTGTTTGACTAAAAAAACCTTTTGAATTCATCCGATTATCTGTAGCCTTCGGCATCCCATAAAAACCCGAGGCCGCAGAAGGTCTTTGGTTCTGCCTGCACTGCCATTGAGCGCCTTGCCTGCAGAGCCTGTAACCGATTTGCCAGGGCTCGGTGATACACTCGACTTACGCGCACAAGCGCCTGCAGGTCCAGCGATCATGACCCAGATTTCCGAACGCCTTTTGGTCCAAGCCCACCTCGACGCCAAGCAGCCCAAGCCGCTGACGCCCGAGCAAGAGGCCGAATACCGCGCCGCCATCGCCGCCGAACTCAAGGCGCAAAACGCGGTGTTGGTCGCCCATTACTACTGTGATCCGGTGATCCAGGCACTGGCCGAGGAGACTGGCGGCTGCGTGTCCGATTCGCTGGAAATGGCCCGATTCGGCAACAAGCACGAAGCCAGCACGGTGATCGTTGCCGGTGTGCGTTTCATGGGCGAGACGGCGAAAATCCTCAACCCGGAAAAACGCGTGCTGATGCCGACCCTGGAAGCGACCTGTTCGCTCGACCTGGGTTGCCCGGTAGAAGAGTTTTCCGCGTTCTGCGACAAGCACCCGGAGCGTACCGTGGTGGTGTATGCCAACACCTCGGCGGCGGTCAAAGCCCGTGCCGACTGGGTGGTGACGTCCAGTTGCGCACTGGAGATCGTCGAGAGCCTGATGGACAACGGCGAAACGATCATCTGGGGCCCAGACCAGCACCTGGGGCGCTACATCCAGAAGCAAACCGGTGCCGACATGCTGCTGTGGGACGGTGCCTGCATCGTTCACGAAGAGTTCAAATCGCGCCAGCTGGCCGACATGAAAGCCCTGTACCCCGATGCTGCGATCCTGGTGCACCCGGAATCGCCTGAGTCGGTCATCGACCTGGCCGATGCCGTGGGTTCTACCAGCCAGCTGATTGCTGCGGCGCAAACCCTGCCGAACAAAACCTTCATCGTGGCCACCGACCGCGGCATCTTCTACAAGATGCAGCAGCTGTGCCCTGACAAGGTCTTCATCGAGGCGCCTACTGCCGGTAACGGCGCGGCCTGCCGCAGTTGCGCGCATTGCCCGTGGATGGCCATGAACACCCTGGAGCGCACCTTGCAGTGCCTGCGTGAGGGTAGCAATGAGATCTTCGTGGAGCCTGCGCTGATTCCACAGGCGATCAAGCCGCTCAAGCGCATGCTCGATTTCACCCAGGCTGCGCGCATGAAGCTGTCTGGTAATGCTTGAGTGATTTATCGCGGGGCAAGCCCGCTCCTACAGGTGTTCACTGTGGGAGCGGGCTTGCCCCGCGATGCTTCTCAAACCCTCAGCGCATCATTTCCTTGATCATCCGCTGCTGCTCCAGCAACTCACGCTGGCGCGCATCGATTTTCGACGCCAACACGTAGTTGTTGCCCGCCCGCCGCTTGGCATAGTCAAGCTGCTGTATCGCCTGATCATAATCGCCTACTAAAGCAAAGTACTCGGCACGGGCCTGGTGCAGGCCAATGGTATTGCCTGACAACCCACGCACCTCGGCCACGTCGTACCAAACATCAGGGTCGTCCGGACGGTTCTTGAGCAAGGCATCCAGGGCTTTCTCGGCGTCCGCTGGGCGGTTCTGCTTGAGCAGCAGATCAATCCGCGCCTGCTGCAGCGGGTAGTTCGCCGGGTACAGCGAGCGCATGCGCTCAACCCGTTGCTGCGCATCGCCCAGGCGGTTGTTGGTGATGTCCAGGTCAACCTGCGCCAGGTTGTAGGTGATGTCGTTGGGGGCCTTGTCCAGCAAAGGCTTGAGCGCGTCGCGTGCTTCGTTCAGGCGTCCGCCTTTGATCAGCGCAATCGCCAGGCCGTAGCGCGCCGAATCGAGGTTCGGGTTTTCATCGAGCTGGGCACGGAAGCGCTTGGCAGCCAGGCCCGGCGTGCCTTCGTAGATCAGTGCAACGCGGGCGCGAATCAACTGATAGCGCTGGCTGTCTTCGGTGCCGCCCTTGGGCGCTTGTTCCGCGCGGTTGCGGGTGTCGGCGATACGCGATTCGGTTACCGGGTGAGTCAGGAGGAATTCAGGCGGCTTGGCATCGTAGCGGTACTGCCGCATTAGGCGCTCGAACATGCTCGGCATGTTGCGCGGGTCGTAGCCGGCCTTCTCCAGGTTAAGGATACCGATGCGGTCGGCTTCCTGTTCGTTCTGCCGGGAGAAGCGCCGTTGTTCCTGAATGGCAGCGGCCTGGGTACCGGCAATCGCGGCGATACCGGCATCACCGGCGCCGGCAGCCGCAGCGACGATACCGGCCAGCAAGGCCGCCATCATCGGCAACTGCATACGCTGCTGAGCCTCGACTCCACGGGCAAAGTGGCGTTGCGACAAGTGCGCCAATTCGTGCGCCAGTACCGAGGCGTATTCGCCTTCGGTCTGGGCATTGAGGAACAGACCGCCGTTGACCCCGACAATCCCGCCAGGGGCGGCGAAGGCGTTGAGTTCACGGCTGTCGATGAGGATGAATTCCAGGCGTCGGTCTTGTAACTGGCTGGTTTCTGCCAGGCGATAGACGCTGGTCTCGACATAATCCTTGAGCTGGGGATCGTTCAGTTGATTGACATTGCCCCGCAGCAGGCTGAGCCAGGCGCGGCCCAGCTGGTGTTCCTGTTGTGGGGAGACAATGGCAGAACTGGCGTCGCCAAGTGACGGCAGGTCGTCGGCATGGCTGGGGAGCGCCATCAAACAGGCCAGCGTCAGCAGGGTGGGGCGCAGTAAATTCATGCACGAAGCTCTGGTCGACAAAGAACCTTACTGTAGCTGGCTCACACGTTGGCGACCAGTGGCGGTATTCTACGAAGCTTGAACGAACCTGCCCGGAGCCCCGATGAGCACTACCCCGACGTATGACGCCGAACTTGATGCCTGCGGCCTGAACTGCCCGTTGCCGTTGCTCAAGGCAAAAATGGAACTCAACCGCCTGGCCAGTGGCGCCGTGCTCAAGGTGCTGGCCACCGATGCCGGATCGCAGCGTGACTTTCGCACTTTTGCCAAATTGGCCGGTCATACGCTGTTGCTCGAAACAGCCGAGGCAGGTGTGTACACCTACTGGCTGCGTAAAGCCTGAGTTTTTCTCTCCTAAGGATTGTTAATGTTCAAGGTGCTTCGCGACTGGATGCAGCGCTACTTCTCGGATGAAGAAGCAGTGGTGCTGGCGGTGTTGTTGTTTTTGGCGTTTACCGCGGTCCTGACGCTTGGCGGCATGCTGGCGCCGGTGCTTGCCGGGATGGTGCTGGCGTTTCTCATGCAGGGGCTGGTCAACGCCCTGGAGCGCCTGCGGGTGCCGACCCGCTATGCAGTGGGGCTGGTGTTCACCCTGTTCATGGGCGCCTTGGCGGTGTTCTTGCTGGTGCTGGTGCCGTTGCTCTGGCATCAGTTGATCACCTTGTTCAACGAATTGCCGGGCATGCTCGGCAAGTGGCAGTCGTTGTTGCTGCTGTTGCCCGAGCGCTACCCGCACCTGGTCTCTGATGAGCAGGTACTGCAGGCCATCGAAGCCATGCGCGGCGAAATCGGCAAATTCGGCCAGTGGGCGCTGACCTTTTCGCTGTCCAGCCTGCCGCTGCTGGTCAACATCATGATCTACCTGGTGCTGGTGCCGATTCTGGTGTTCTTCTTCCTCAAAGACCGCGAAGTGATTGCGCGCTGGGTCAGTGGTTACCTGCCCCGTGAGCGGGCGCTGATGACCCGGGTGGCGGAAGAAATGAACCGGCAGATTGCCAACTACATCCGCGGCAAAGGCATCGAAATTCTGATTTGCGGGGTGGCGACCTATATCGCCTTCATTGCCCTGGGGCTCAACTATGCGGCGCTGTTGGCGTTGCTGGTGGGCTTGTCGGTGGTGGTGCCGTATGTCGGTGCGGTGGTGGTTACAGTGCCGGTGACGTTGATTGCACTGTTCCAGTGGGGCTGGGGTGATCAGTTCATCTACCTGATGGCGGTGTATGCAATCATCCAGGCGCTGGATGGCAACGTACTGGTGCCACTGTTGTTCTCCGAAGCGGTCAGCCTGCACCCGGTGGCGATCATCTGTGCGGTGTTGCTGTTTGGCGGGCTGTGGGGCTTCTGGGGGATCTTCTTTGCGATCCCGCTGGCGACGCTGTTCAAGGCCGTACTGGATGCCTGGCCGAGGCGTGAGCCGGTGGTTGCGCCGTTGTTGTAACCGCATCGCGGGGCAAGCCCGCTCCCACAGAGTCAGTAATTCCAGGTGGGAGCGGGCTTGCCCCGCGATAAATTCCGGCATCAAAACAATTACCCCGGATAGCTTTCGGAACTATCCTACGCACGCTGCCGCCTTTTCGCTGTTGTACGGAAAGTGCATCAGGGCTAATTTCCTCTGGTCGTCTGTTTTGGCGACCGGGCGTGAGAACCCGATGATGAATATAGCGGCATGCAGTTAATGGCGGCCGTGCGCGGGCAGACTTCGGTCTGGCCGAGTTTTCCTATGTTCCCTCGGTTTCTCACCCCGCGTACGGCTGCCACCCTTTCCTGTGAGAAGGAGAGGTGGCAGCTCCTGATGGAACTAGGAGTTACGCCATGAAAAAGTTAGTCCCCGACCCACCACTTTCTCTTGCTACCAGCCCTTACCACTCCACGAAACGGAGGGCGCAGGCATGAACAACGAATCGCGCCCTGAGACGGTTGGCATCGCAACCTTTATCAGCAGCCAGCAGCCACCTATCGATTTGTTTCAAATTGCACCGGGCGTTCCCTGTGACTACGCGCTGGAGCAGGCTTCAACCTTGCTTGGCTGCGTGCACAAATTGATCATGGCTGGTGTTATGGACGAAGACGACAGCACGGTGTGGGCTGCCTATTACCTCAGCGGGTTTGCCAAGGCAATTATCGATGATGTGCACATGGGGCTGAGGAGAGGTTGAGGCCTGTCGCGGGGCAAGCCCACACTCCAGGTGGGAGCGGGCTTGCCCCGCGAGGCGATCTGGCTGACACACTGCTATCGCGGGGCAAGCCCGCTCCCACAGCAGGGGGCTGCGATCAATATCAGGCCTTGTTCAGGGCCTGAGCTTCAGCCAGTACCGCATCCACATGCCCCGGTACTTTGACCCCACGCCATTCCTTGCGCAGCACACCGTTCTTGTCGATCAGGAAGGTGCTGCGGTCTACGCCCATGTATTCCTTGCCGTACAGCTTCTTCAGCTTGATCACGTCGAACAGTTGGCACAGCGCTTCGTCTTTGTCGCTGATCAGCTCGAACGGAAACGCCTGCTTGGCCTTGAAGTTCTCGTGCGACTTGATGCCGTCACGTGAAACACCGAACACCACGGTGTTGGCCGCTTCAAAGGCCGCATGCTGGTCGCGGAAACCCTGGCCTTCAGTGGTGCAGCCTGGGGTGCTGTCCTTGGGGTAGAAGTACAGCACCACTTGCTTGCCCTTCAGCTGCGCCAGGCTGACGCTCTGGCCACTGGTGGCCTGGGCCTGGAAGTCGGCAACGGCTTGATCGAGTGCAACGGCCATGGGTAATTTCCTTACAGTGGGTTCTGTGGGCGCCAAGGTTCGATCAGCGCATCCAGGTTCAGGGCATCGGCAAAGTCCAGGAACTGGTCACGCAACCAGCTGATCTGCGTGCCGGCCGGCAGGGTCACGGTGAACGTGGCGTTGAGCATGGTGCCGCCGGTCTGTGGGGCCTGGTAGGTGTCGCAGGTGAGGTTTTCCAGCTCGACATGGTGGTCGATGAAGAACTGGCACAGCTCATTGATGATGTCCGGGCGATAGGCCGCGCTCACATAGGCCACGTACGGCAGGGCCAGCGGCCGCACTTCAAGCTCGGCGCTTCTGACCACATTCACGGTGAAGGTGTGCTTCTTGGCCAGCCCCGGCAGGGCCGCCTCGAAGCGCGCCAGGGCGTCCCAGCTGCCGGTAACCTGCAGCACCAGGGCACTGCACTCGCCGTGACGAGTCAGGCGCGAAGTCACCACCGAGCAGCGATTGTCGTTACTGGCCCGGCACAGGATGTTGGTCAGTTCCATGGGGTTGGCGCCCAGGGCACTGATGACAAGGAATTGTTCGCGAATGGTGGGGGTGGACATGCAGCATTCCTAAAGCGATGAGCGGTCGGTACCTGACGGGTCAGAATGGCGGGTGGGCGTGGTCCCGGGGCTCAGGATCGAGGCTTTGGGCACTGCCTGCGCAGGTTGTCGGCAGCCCGGCGGGCCGCTGTGTACCGATCAAAGAGAGAAGGGTAGCGAAAATGGCCGCCGAGGGGAATGCTCAAGCCTCCAGCTTCGCTTGTGCAAGGCCTTTGGCGCCAGTACCATTACCGCTCTCTTTTTCCGGCAGGAGCAGTTTCATGATTGCGGGCAGTATGGTGGCACTGGTCACACCCATGGATGCACAAGGGCGTCTTGATTGGGACAGCCTCGACAAACTTGTAGACTTCCACCTGGAAAACGGCACCCATGCGATCGTTGCAGTCGGCACCACCGGTGAGTCCGCGACCCTGGATGTCGAAGAGCACATCCTGGTCATCAAGCACGTGGTCGAGCGCGTCAAGCACAGCAAGAAGCCTATTCCGGTGATCGCCGGTACCGGTGCGAACTCCACCGCCGAAGCCGTGCACCTGACCCGCAACGCCAAGAGCGCTGGCGCCGACGCCTGCTTGCTGGTAGTACCGTACTACAACAAGCCGACCCAGGAAGGCCTGTACCAGCACTTCAAGCACATCGCTGAGTCCGTCGACATCCCGCAGATTCTGTACAACGTTCCCGGCCGCACCTCCTGCGACATGCAGGCCGAGACGGTGATCCGCCTGTCCACCGTGCCGAACATCATCGGTATCAAGGAAGCCACCGGCGACCTCAAGCGCGCCAAGGCCATCCTTGACGGCGTGAGCAAGGACTTCATCGTGCTGTCTGGCGATGATCCGACCGCTGTCGAGCTGATCCTGATGGGCGGCAAAGGCAACATCTCTGTTACCGCCAACGTCGCCCCGCGCGAAATGGCCGATCTGTGCGAGGCCGCCCTTGAGGGCAATGCCGAGAAGGCTCGCGCAATCAACGAAAAACTCATGCCGCTGCACAAAGACCTGTTCATCGAAGCCAACCCGATTCCGGTGAAGTGGGCTTTGGTGGAAATGGGCCTGATGCACAAAGGCATCCGCCTGCCGCTGACCTGGCTGAGCGAATCCTGTCACGACACGGTACGCCAGGCGATGCGCCAGTGCGGCCTGCAGTATTAATTGAGGACGTACACCGCATGAAGCGATTGGCTGGACTTTCCGCCCTTGCCTTGATCATCTCCAGCACCAGCGGTTGTGGCTGGTTGTGGGGCGAAGAGGGTTACTTCCGTGACCGCGGCAGCGACTACCTGGAGGCCACTCAAAAGGCGCCGATGCAGCTGCCACCGGACATCAGCAGCGCCAAGCGCCTTGACCCGCTGTTGCCGATCCCGCGTAACGTCGCCGATGACAACGTCAAGGGCGAGTTCGAGGTGCCACGTCCGCAGCCGTTGAGCGCAGGCGCCGACATCAGCGACTTCAGCCTGCAGAAGAGCGGCAGCAGCCGTTGGGTACTGGCCCAGCGTTCGCCGGCCGAAGTCTGGCCAGTGGCCCGGCAGTTCTTTGAAGACAACGGTTTCCGTATCGCTGAAGAACGTCCGCAAACCGGTGAGTTCAACACCACCTGGCAGCGTTTTGACGAACTTTCCGGTGCCATGGCCAATCGTCTGGCCAGTGCCTCGAGCAGCCGTGACAACGAAGTGCGTGCCCGTGTGCGCATCGAGCCAGGCGTTCAGCGCAACACCAGTGAAGTCTACATCGTCAGCATCGAGCGCCCGGCGGGCAGCACGGCTGATACGGCGTTCCCGAGCAGTTCGCAGAACACCGGTGTCGACGCCATGCTGGTCGACGAAATGCTTGCCAGCATGACCCGCAGCGCCGAGAAGGGCGGTTCGGTGTCGTTGCTCGCTGCACGTGATTTCGACGCACCAAGCCGCGTAACCCTGAGCGAAGACGGCAGCGGCAACCCGGTACTGAACCTGGGCGCCGACCTTGACCGTGCCTGGTCCAGTGTGGGCCGGGCGCTGGAGCAGGGCGAATGGCGCATTGAAGACATCAACCGCAGCCTGGGCCTGTACTACATCAACCTGGCTGAAAAAGCCGAGGCCAAAGACCAGGAGCCTGGCTTCTTCGGCAAGCTGTTCGGCAGCGCGCCAAGCGCTGAAGAGCGTGAAGCCCGTGCCGAACGTTACCAGGTGCGTCTGAGCAAGGTCGGTGACAGCGTCCAGGTTACTGTCGAGAAGAACATCAACACCGTGGCCCCGGCAGATGTTGCCCGTCGCGTGCTGAGCGTGATTCAGGACAACCTGGGTTAAGTGCGCTTCGCCGTACTTGGAAGTGGAAGCCAGGGAAATGGCACGCTGATCGCCAGTGACAATACCCTTGTTCTGGTTGATTGCGGCTTTTCCCTGCGCGAAACCGAGCGGCGCCTGGCGCTGCTCGGCGTTTCAGCCCAGCAGTTGAGTGCGGTGCTGGTGACCCATGAACATGCCGACCACGTGCATGGGGTCGGGTTGCTGGCACGGCGCTACAATGTACCGGTCTACCTGAGCCGCGGCACCCTGCGGGGCATGCGCAAACCGGTTGAGGCAGCAGGGTTTCTGGCAGCCGATGAGCACCTGCAGATCGGTGGTTTGTGTATCCAGGCGGTGGGTGTCAGCCACGACGCGCTGGAGCCGTTGCAGTATGTGTTTGACGACGGCAGCCGCCGTTTCGGCGTACTGACCGACCTTGGCTCCTACGACGCCGCGCTGCTGGAACGTTACCAGGGCCTGGATGCCTTGCTGATCGAGGCCAACCACTGTCGCGACTTGCTCGGACGCGGGCCTTACCCGATGTTTCTCAAGCAGCGGGTGGGTGGCGACTACGGACATTTGAACAACCATCAGGCCGCGCGCCTGGTGTCGGAGTTGGGTTGGCAGAACCTGCAGCATCTGGTGCTGGCCCACCTCAGTAGCAAGAACAACCAGCCACAGCTGGCCCGGCAATGTTTCGTCGACACCCTCGGGTGCGACCCGGACTGGCTGCAAGTGGCCAACCAGGATTGCGGGCTCGACTGGCGCGAAATCGTCTAGCCCATCTTATTTAGCAAGCGGAGCCCATCATGGAAAAACGTGAAGAACTCTACCGCGGCAAAGCCAAGTCGGTTTACAAAACTGACGACGCTGACCGCTTGATCCTGCTGTTTCGCAACGACACCTCGGCGTTCGACGGCAAGCGTATCGAACAGCTCGACCGCAAGGGTATGGTGAACAACAAGTTCAACGCCTTCATCATGCAAAAGCTTGAAGAAGCCGGCATTCCTACCCAGTTCGACAAACTGCTGGGCGACAACGAGTGCCTGGTCAAGAAGCTCGACATGATCCCGGTTGAATGCGTTGTGCGTAACTACGCCGCCGGTAGCCTGGTCAAGCGCCTGGGCGTGGAAGAGGGCATCAAGCTCGAGCCTTCGACCTTCGAACTGTTCCTCAAGAACGACGAGAAAGGCGATCCGTTCATCAACGAATCCCACGTAGTGGCTTTCGGTTGGGGCACTGCTGAGCAACTGGCAAAAATGAAAGCCCTGTCGCTCAAGGTCAACGAAGTGCTGAACAAGCTGTTCGACGACGCAGGCCTGCTGCTGGTCGACTTCAAGCTGGAGTTCGGCGTATTCCACGGCGAGATCGTTCTGGGTGATGAGTTCAGCCCGGACGGCTGCCGCCTGTGGGACAAAGAAACCCGCAAGAAAATGGACAAAGACCGCTTCCGTCAGGGTCTGGGCGACGTTATCGAAGCCTACGAAGAAGTTGCCAAGCGCCTGGGCGTGCCGCTGTAAGCGGCAAGTTCACGCAAGCGCCTGATACCACGCGAATTTTTTTCGCAAACAGGCTTTGCCTTTCGGCAAACTGCTGGTATCATGCGCGCCACTGGAGAGATGCCGGAGTGGCCGAACGGGACGGATTCGAAATCCGTTGTACTGGCAACAGTACCTAGGGTTCAAATCCCTATCTCTCCGCCATATTAAAGGCCCCGAGCGCTTATAGCCCTCGGGGCTTTTTTCGTTTGGGGGAAATTTGGGGGAATTGGGGGAGGGTGATATTCCCCCAAGCGTCCGCTATCATCCCCGCCATGGCCTACTACGAGAAACGCGGGGACGCCTGGCGCGCCCAGATCCGCAGAAAAGGATATCCAACTCTTTCCGCCACCTTCGACACTAAGGCGGAAGCTCAGCGCTGGGCTGCCGAGATCGAAGGTGATATGTCGCGTGCGCGCTTTGTCGATATGCGCGAGGCCGAGAGCACTACCCTGGCCGAGGCGCTGGACCGATACCTGTCCGAGGTGACCTCGACCAAGAAGGGCGCCAAGCAGGAAGAGGTCCGCATCAAGAAGTGGAAGGAGCACAAGCTCGCCACCAAAGGTCTGGCAGCCATCCGCTCAAGCGACATGGCGGCCTACCGCGATGCCGAACTGAAGGAAGGGAAGTCGACGGCGACAGTACGCCTCAACCTGGCCGTGATCAGCCATCTCTACACGGTGGCCACCAAGGAATGGGGCATTGAAGGACTGACCAACCCGTGCCGGGCGATCCGCATGCCGAAGGGCAGCAAGGAGCGTGATCGGCGCCCAACGCCAGCAGAGCTCACTGCTCTCTACAAGTCTGCAGGTCAGATGAATGCCCAGCTTCCGGTGTTCATTGAATTGGCGGTAGAGACGGCAATGCGCCGATCTGAATTGCTGCTGCTGCGCCGCGACCAAGTGCGAGGCAAGGTCGCTTACCTAGAAGACACGAAGAACGGTGAGCGTCGGGCGGTACCGCTGTCCTCTCGGGCAATCACTCTGCTCGAGGGGCTACCCACGCCGATCAACGGCGGCCGATACTTCAATCTAGCCCTCAACACAATCAGCAACTACTTTCCCAGGGCTTGTGAGGCTGCTGGAATAGAAGGGCTGCGCCTTCATGATCTTCGTCACGAGGCGACCAGTCGATTCTTCGAGCGCGGCTTCACCATGATGGAGGTCGCGAGTATCACTGGCCACAAAACACTGGCAATGCTCAAGCGTTACACCCACCTCAGCCCGCAGGACCTCGCCGAAAAGCTTGGTTAATTTCAATTTTCAAATCAGTGCAAGTTATCAAAGGAGTGAAGATGTTTAGTTTGCCGGAAGGGATTCGCAGAGTATGTATTGTCGTAGGGCTTATAGCGGTTATTGGCTGGCTATTTTTCATCGGTAAAACGCCGCTTCAATGGCTAGATATGCGCCTTGATCATCTTGCATACACGGCGGCTATTTCGTTAGCTGCGTACTTAAGCCCGTTCATCGTTTGCAGAATCGTCATCTGGGTAAAGGACGGCTTTACTAAGGCTGCAAACTAAATAACGGGCAGCGCGGAAAACATGCTAGGCCACAGTCCGTAGAGATGGCGGGTCTTTCCGCTTGCGTCCTGGCTTCGGTTTGTATACACAGTTCCTGGCCAAGAAGGCCGGCATCACCACTGGAGAGCGCAATGAGCCAAGCCAGTAGCAAGGCCGAGTATTACCAACTCAAGGGCATGGTCAGCGAGATGCCGAAGGAAGAGCAGGCCGAGGTGGCCAAGGCCGAGGCTGAAGTGCTCGCGCTCGCTGCCAGCTCGCCGGCTGCACTGATCGGCGCGACTATGGCGATGATCAAGCTCGCCCTTGAGGCGTAACTGATGGCTAGGCTCAAGACGCTGGGTTCTCGGATCAAGGAAAGTGCAGGCTCGCGGGTCAAGGTGGTGTCACCAGGCAGCTGGAGGAGCGGCATGACCAGCTCCCAGCGCGGCTACGACTACAAGTGGCAGAAGGCCCGAGAGCAGTACCTGCGCGACAACCCGCTGTGCGTCTACTGCGCTCGGCAAGGCCGAACGACTGCCGCCAACATCGTTGACCACATCGTCGCGCACCGCGGCGACAAGGATCTCTTCTGGGATCAGACTAACTGGCAGTCGCTTTGCAAGACCTGTCACGACTCGGTGAAGCAGGCCGAGGAGGCTGCTGGCCTGCTTGGCTGACCGTCAGCAGAATGGCGCGCAGCGGGCTGAGGCGCCATCGAAGCACGCCATTGACGTGCTGGTAGGGTAGGGGGTGGTCAAATGATAGTAATTCTCATGTAGCTAGACCGCCCTCGACCCCACGTACAGATTTTTTTCCCCCACAGGACTTTTGTTAAATGGCTTTAACATCCCGAAAGCGCGCATTCATCGCTGCGCTTAGGGAAGGTGCGTCCAATCGGGACGCAGCTGTGGCGGCTGGTTATTCGGAGAAGACAGCGTCTGCGTCGGGGTCTCGGCTGGTTAAGGACAAGGATGTGGCGGCCGAGTTGGCCAAGCTCCGCGCCCTGGGTCTGATGCCGCCAGATGTTAAAGCGCATGTTAAAGCTAAGCATGCGCCGGAACCCTCCCCGCAGGCTGAGACGGCGACCGAGTCGGCCCCAGCGAAGGACGAACACGACGACCCGGAGCCGGCCGGCTTCGACCTTATGCAGGCGCTACTGCACCGCGACCCGAAGGACTTTCTGCTGTCGGTGATGAACGACCTGGAGTCTGAGCCAAAGCTGCGCGTCGATGCAGCCAAGGCCTTGATGCCATTCGTGCATCCTCGCAAAGGGGAGAGCGGCAAGAAGGACCAGGCCCAGGCCAAAGCTGAGCAGGCCTCGACCGGTAAGTTCGGCGCCCGGCGTGGGCCGCTGAGGTCGGTGAAATGACGGACTGGACAACTGCATGCCCCGATTGGGAGCAGCGCATCGTTGCGCGCCAGAGCCTGATTCCCTTCAAGCCGCTGTTCCCGGCCGAGGCCGAGGAAGCCCTCGATGTGTTCGGTGCACTCCGCATGGTCGATGCCACCGGCAGCCCGCTGATGTCGGAGACTGTGCGCGACTGGGTCAATCAGTTCGTAGCCGCCATCTTCGGGGCCTACGACCCGGATGAAGGCCGGCGCCTGGTCAGCGAGTTCATGCTGCTGATCAGCAAGAAGAACGGCAAGTCCACGATCGCCGCCGGAATCATGCTCACGGCATTGATCCTGAATTGGCGGCCCTCGGGTGAGTTCATCATCCTGGCGCCGACGAAGGAAATCGCTGACAACTCCTATATCCCGATCCGCGACATGGTGCGGGCAGATGAGGAGCTCGACGCTCTACTAAAGGTGCAGGATCACCTACGTACGGTCACTCAAAGGCCGGTTCCCGACTGGCGTGTAACCCAACCCCAACGAAGGCCGGCGCATTGCCGGCCTCTTCGTTTCTGGAGGCAGCATGAAAATCAAGATTCTGTGGGGCTTCGTTGGTAATGGCGCGCTGTTGGGCGCCGACTCCAACAAGATCAAGGCCGGCGCGACTTTCGAAGAAGCCGATGACGAATACGCTCACACACTGATCGGTAAGGGCCTGGCAGTTGAGATCGATGCCAATGGTAAGCCGCGGCTGGCCAAGCCCAAGGAAGCCAAGCCAGTCGCGCCGAAAGAGGCCAAGTAGATGCTCGACCTGCTTAGCGTGAAGATGCATTTGCGGGTCGACGGCGACGAAGAAGATGTCTTGATTGGCGGCTACGTCGCAGCGGCCAAGGCACACGTCGAGCAGCACTGCGACCGAAAGCTGGTCGAAACAGACCCAGTTGAGCCCGAGGAAATGGGGCTGACCAGCGATGTCGAGCAGGCAGTCCTGCTGCTGGTCGGTCACTGGTACGCCAATCGCGAGGCCGTGGCCGTGGGCACCATCGCCACCGCCATGCCTCTCGCAGTCGAAAGGCTGCTCTGGTACAGGAAACGCTTCTGATGAGAGCCGGACCCATGCGACACCGCTGCCGGGTGCTCAAGCTTCACAGGGAGCAGAACAGCTCCGGCGGCTTTGATGAAACTTGGCTGGAGGCGGGTGAGATTTGGGCGGAGGTCACTACTCCGACCGGCCGGGTTTCGCCTGTGGCCGAGCAGTTGCAGGTGGTGATCAGCGCCGAGATTCGCATCCGCCCTCGGTCGGACATCGAGGCCGGCTGGCGGCTAGCCGAAAAACGCACGGGCAAGACCTACAAAGTCGAGGCCCCGCTGCCCAACAACGAACGGGACATGCTGCGGCTGCTCTGCTCCAGCGTCCCGAACCCATGAGGTGAACAATGAAAATCCGTGCACTGGGTGTGCTCTCGGGCGCCGTCGGCGACCGTGCGAAGGGTGAAACCTTCGAAGTCTCGGCTGATATCGGCAAAGGCTTGATTGTCCGCGGCTATGCCGAGGAAGTCGTAGAAAAGGCCGTGAAACCAGCCAAGGCCGAGCCGGCCAAGGAGTGACCCATGGCGGTTCGCCGATCTCGAATGTCCGGCGACTTCAAGCTTCGTCGGCTGCTGCACAACATTCACAGGAACGTGGACAACGAGCTAAAGCCGGCAATGCAGGTGGCAGCTGACCGTATCCTGGGGACGATGAAAAGCCTGGTACCGAAAGACACAGGCGATGCCGCAGCAGCGCTGACGGCGTTCGTATCGTCCAGCGGCCTGAATGCTGAGATTGGCCTGCGCGGCAAACTCAACAATCAGCGCTACTTCTACTTACGCTTCATCGAGTACGGCACCAAAGGGTACTCAGGCAAGTTGTACCACCGTGCTGATATCAACGCTGTCGGCGGAACTCATACCACCAATCGCGACCGTTCGAAGCTTAGCGGCAAGAATCGGCTTGGGCGTCGGGATACGAAGAATAAGAGCGACGGCACCACCTTCTTCGGCAAGTATCCGGATATTCCGGCCCGGCCGGCACGCTGTTTGCCTCCCGCCCAATGAAACCCCTTTAAATCACTTTTCAAATTGGAGATCTTCCATGCCCTGGTACAGAACAGGCACGGTCGCGATCACGGCCGGCCAAACGACGGTGACCGGTACTGGCACCAACTTTCCAGCGAACGCCCGGGTTGGCGATGCGCTTCAGGGGCCCGATGGCCGCTGGTACGAAGTGACTAACATCACCAGCGCTATGGTGCTCAGCATTCTGCCTGCGTACCAGGGGGCCACTGTTGCTGGCGGCTCCTACGGTCTGGCGCCAATGCAGGGTTACGTGAAGGAATCAGCGGACCGACTGCGTCAGATCGTCAACGATTTTGGCGGTACGTTGGCATTGTTCGGCGGGGCTACCTCTGTGCCTACGCTGCTCCAGAACATCGGAGCGGCAGCGCGGGGTTCAAACAGTGACATTACATCTCTGACTGGTCTCACTACTGCGCTCAGCATTGCCCAGGGCGGTTCACTGGACCGATGGAACCACGCTGGTGCATGCCAAATATGGCGCGGTCGGTTGGTGGCAGGCCAGTGATGAAGAGATCGCTACCATGTTGCCGCTGATGAAGGTCAAGGACGCTGAGCAAGAAGCCTTGACCCTGCGCCGGGTCGCCGATGCTGCCATTGCTCCGCTGCAGGACGCCGTGGACCTTGAAGAGGCCACCACTGCTGAGGCCGATACCCTGAAGGCCTGGAAGAAATACCGCATCGCGCTCATTCGCGTACCTGAGCAGCCAGGCTACCCCGACACAATCGACTGGCCAGCGCCACCGGCCTGACTTTTACCGCACCCAAAGCACCCGCCATCGAGCGGGTTTATTTTTGCCTGGAGAAAAGAGAATGCGTACATCGCAACGGGGCTTAAGCCTGATCAAGTCCTTTGAGGGCCTGCGCACGCTGGCCTATCGGGACGCCGTCGGCGTCTGGACCATCGGCTATGGCGCCACCCGTGGGGTTAAGCCTGGCATGTCGGTCACCAAGGAACAGGCCGAACGCATGCTGCTCAATGATGTGCAGCGCTTCGAGCCGGAAGTCTCGCGCCTGGTGACGGTACCGCTGAACGCCAATCAGTGGGATGCCTTGCTCAGCTTCACCTACAACCTCGGCGCGGCCAATCTTGAGTCGTCGACGCTGCTGCGCAAGCTCAATGCCGGAGACTACGCCGGCGCCGCCGAGCAATTCCCACGTTGGAACAAGGCGGGCGGTAAGGTGCTGCCAGGGCTGGTGCGGCGCCGCGAGGCCGAGCGGATGCTGTTTTTGGAGGCAGCATGAACTGGCTGAAGCTTGTCCCGGGCTGGTGCTGGTGGGTTCTGGCGTTGCTGGTGGTCGCTGGAGCCCAGCAAATTCGCGTAGGAGCGAGCCAGCTCGACGCTGCTGAGGTGCGCCAAGAATTGGCCGACCAGGGATTGGCCTACCAGCGGGAGCGAGAGGCTGCTGCCATGGCTGTGATCGATTGGCAGAAGGGAGAGCAGGGGCGGCGGCAGGTGCTTGAGGCTCGCCTCAAGTCATTAGACGAAACCCACTTCAAGGAATTTAGTGATGCACAGAAAAATATTTCTCTGCTGCGCGATCGCCTCGCTACTGCTGACCTCCGGCTGTCAGTCCTACTCGCCACCCCAAGTGGTGGCAGTGGAGTGTCAGCCACCACCAACGCCGGCGGCGTGGTTCATGGAGCCGCGCGAGGCGAACTTGACCCAGCGCATGCTCAACGAATTGTCGTCATCACCGGAGACGGTGACGAAGGATTAATCGCTCTGCGAGCGTGCCAAGCGTACGTGCGCACTATGCTTCCTTGAGCCTGCACCGCCTGAAGAGTGTCAGGATCTCAGGAATTTCTCTCAATTGCCTTCTTCGGTTCATCTAATGATTAATATTCGAGGGAGGCAGTGAGTTGATTTTTCTGTCCCTTGTAGTAAGCATATGGGCAATTAGAAGTGGCGCGGAGGATGTTGCCAATGTGGACTTCGCGCTAGCGAACCGCCATCCACCTAAAAGGTTTAGCTTGGTGAGTGTGATCATTTCAAGCTCACTCAAGGAATTAATTCAAATGCTTATTGAAGCCCAGTGCTCTATTGTTTTGGCGTCTATTTTTTTAGTGAGACGCTCATAAATTTTTGATCGTATTCCTCCCCTCTCGTTCATAGTTATTGAGTTGGATGCGTACTCTTTTAATGCGATTTTCATGAAGCCATTGGAGAGCTTGCTACTCAAGTGCTGTAATGTTTTGAAGTCAGCAAATGCCTCGGCGCCCACCAGATCCATAGTTCTTTCTGCAGTGTTGAAGTTTTTTTGCCTGTTGAAATCCAGTGCGTGCATAAGCTCATGGTGCAATGCGTTGTATCGCCAAAGCCATTTTATATTCTCGGCAGCATCGGGGGTTAGAGCGTTTTCGTTAATGAAAACCGCGCTGCAGCCTTTTCCGGATTTTAGGAAGTTAATAGTGTAGCCGCCTGCGCCGCCTGCACCGTACTCGGATGGCGACTCAAACTCAATCGCAGAGTCCTCAAAGTAAAGCTTCTCATCGAACTCGACTTTATATCTCTCTAGAAGGTCTGACCCGTCACCAATTATTTCTGGCGGGACTAGGTAGATGTCAGAAGTCAGCCCGACATACCTATTTGCTAGGCCCTCATACTGTTCCTTAAAAAATTGAGCTCCGTCCATTGGTTTCTCGTTGTTCTGGCCATGGATGATGGGGATTTATTGAGCTGAAAAGGGACAAGCAGCAGTTCTCGATCAGCGCGTTATGGGTTGCTCGCGATGCTTTAGCTCTAATAGCAAGTCCTGGCTCCCGCGCCTGAAGACAGCAGCTACTGACTCTAGCCAGTTGGCTACGACTTCTGCGGCTTCAGGTCGGCTTTCTGGCTCCCACGACATGACATGCTCTTCAAGAAGTGATTGAAGGTCAAACTCTCCTCCAGCTTGATGGATCAGACTCAAAAGCGTTGACTGCTCGGGTAAGCCCTGCTCGATGGCGGTATCTACAAGATCCATAGTATCGACGCCTATGAAGGGTCTAAGTTCCTCGTTATCGGGTATTTCAAATGTAATTTTTAATTTACTAGGTCTCATATATAATTCTCATTGCAATACTGCTTAATGCCAGCTGGTTATTTGCTTGTCTGGCATATTTTCTGGGCTTTGGGTTAGGAGCTGATTGAGGCCAGGAAAGGCAGCCATGGGGCAATTACTGGTCCGGCTAGTTTTAGAGTTGTCTCTGTTATTTGTATCGAGTTGTTTACATTGCCGATGAGCTCAAATATGGATTTCATAAGCCCTTTTGAAGAGCCATTCACCTGATCGCTAATATCTGCACTGTGGCGGCTCATCGTCCCCCAAATGCGGTCTATTTCGTCTTCAATTCCCTGTGCTCCATAAATTTTGTAAGAGAGCAGAGCCTGGCGCAGCGACTCAAGGTTATCCTTGAAGAAGCGTTTTAGTGCAACGGGTAGGTCAGAGTCAATGCACTGCAGCAGCAGTTTATCCAGTTGCTCAACGAACGTTTTTACCAGATCAGCATTTAAGGTCGTCTTGCCAAACTGAGGCTCAAGGACGTGATCCCCAAATGCCAAAGCGCTCAGAGTGGCCTCGTCTAGATGTTGTCTGTGCTGAGCCCACCTAGATGTGAGGTCAATTTTTTTGAAAAGATTATCAATCTTTGCAAAAGGAGCGAGATAGATGGTTTGGTCGCCAGGGATCCCGTCAATTAAGGCTTGCTTAGCCTCGCCTTGGAGGTGGATCAGATTCGCAATGCTTTTCAGTAGCGCTCCAGTGTCCCCATTAGGCACACCAAGCACTGTCTGCCAAACAGCGTGAGTTGGCGACCCATCACCGTGACCACTGGCCTCGCGCAAAATGGCATAGAGGCGTCCTACCGGGTTGTTCTTAATTTCCATTTCCAATTCCTGTTGAAAGCAGGGAGTTTCGCGCTAGCTCCGAGGCTGGATCGCGGCGCAAAAGCCGCTGTCCAGCCAATATGGTGCCGAAATGCTATCAAGAATCTTGGGGGAATTTTGGGGGAATTGGTCCCCCGAATTATGTGGAGTGCTGTTGTGTTGTGTGTTGTTTAAGGTGTTGAAATTATTGAGTTTGATGAAAAAAGATTAATAATTTATGAGGTTTAAAACGGATTCGAAATCCGTTGTACTGGCAACAGTACCTAGGGTTCAAATCCCTATCTCTCCGCCATACATGTAAAGCGCGAAACCCCTGACTTCTCACGAGAAGCCAGGGGTTTTGTGTTTTTGGCGACTGCATTTAGTGCGCCAGGCACTGGCGTTGCAATTGCCAGTGCCCCCGCCGAGGCTTTCTGGCCGCCTTATCGCTGTTCGCGCGTCCCCAGCACATCACGAATGTTGTCCACTACATTGCTGTCCTTGATCACGTCACTCAGCCAGCCTTCAAGCGGCATGTTGCCCCATTTGATGGCGCGCTCGATCAGGTAGGGGACCGGGCTTTGCGGTTCGCTCTGTTTGAAGAACTGGGCGATGCCCGCGAGCATGGTGAAGGCTTCATCACGGGTCAGTGGCGTGGTGCGCATTGGCGCGGGCGCGGTGGCCTGGGGGCTGGTGGTCATCGGTTCACCTGATTCGGCGGCAGGGGGCGTTGCGGCGCTGGGTTCGGGTGTTGCCACGGCCACCGGGTGCAGTTCGACGCCGCGGTCCTTGAGCAGCTTTTCTGCCAGTTGGCCGGCCCGCGCCAGCATGTCGGCAAGGCTGGCGAAGCTCGGGGCTTCGTGGCCGAACAGGCGGTCGGTGGTCGCTTGCAGGTGATTGCAGGCCTGCAAGCTGGCGGCGATTTGCTGGGCCTTGGTACGCAGGTGTTCGGTGTCGCTCAGTGCCACTGAGCGCTGGAAGATCTCGGCGTTGATCTTGCCCTCGTCCAATGCGCTTTGCATCGCCTTGGCATTTTGCAAGGCAAGGTTCTCTACATGGCGTGATTCGTCATAGCGCAGCACGCCGAAATGCTGCCCTTGGGTAATGGGCAAGCCACCGGCAATGTCGGTGAGGGTGGTTTTCAGCCAGGACAGGCGCGCAGCCCGTTCGTCCAGGCCGTCTTCGAGTGAGGGGTGGGCGGTGTCCCAGAAGGTGTCGAGGATCCGCGCGGTCAGTTCAAGGCCGAAGGTAATGCCCTGAAAATGCTCGCGCTGGGCCAGGCCTTCGCTGAGCCAGGCCACCAGCATCAGGTCTTTGCTCTGTTGCGCCAGCCCCTGGGCGGAGAGGTTGATGGCCTTCTCCCAGTCGGCGGTCTTCAGGTCGGCTTGCCAGTCGCCCTGGGTCAAGTAGTCAGGGTCTGCCCGGCGTGCCTCCTTGATCTGGTCGAACAAGGCGGAGAAGCTCAAGTCTTCGCCGCTGCCACCGTTGATCGGCGCGGTCAGTTCGGCCAGCGAAAGGTCATTGAGGAATTCAGGCATAAAGCACTCTGATCAGGGGAGGGGAAGCGCGCCGGCCAGGCCGGCACGCTGCGTGGTATGGGCCGTGTGTACGGCCCATCGCAAACAAACGCTTAGGCGAAAACTTTGTTCGCGGTGCGGTCCCAGCCGCCGACGATGTTGCCGCCAGCCTGGCCGTCGGTACGGTTCTGCTGGGTGTAGGTGGTTTTGATACGGGCGAAGTTGAAGCTGATTTCTTCGATTGGCAGGTCGCTGACCGCCTTGTCTTCACCGGCCTGGTTGCCGCCGGCGAGGAACTTGACCGACGACACCACAACTTCTTCCATGTCGATGGTCAGGTAGGTGACTTTGTCACCACCGGCGCGGTTGACGTTGAGCTTCAGTTTGGCAATGTGCTTGCCGGTGCAGCAGTGTTCGAACAGCTTGGCCGAGGCCTTGTCGACAGCCTTGCGGATCTTGAAGTCGCTCAGTGCTACGCGCTCGGAGGATGCACCGCCCGAGGAGCTGGCGGTCGCCGAGGTGGCCTGGGTGGCGCCGTACTCGTAGCCCAGCACTTCGATCCAGTCCTTGTGTTTTTCATCCAGTACTTCGCCTGGGATGCCGTCGATTTGGATATACGCGTCAAAAGCCATTGTGAAACTCTCCATTAACATCATTTAAAGGGACACTCATGCGCCCTTTGGTTTTGACCTCTGTGATCACGCCAGCAGAGGTAGCTTGCCGCCACCCGGGCCTCCTCCGGTGAGGCTCGGGCGACCGGTTCTTGCGACGCGGCCTCAGTTGAGTCCGCGCACTTCGATTTCCACCCGGCGATTGGGCTCCAGGCACTTGATCAGTTGTGTTCGTGGTTGTTGCAGATCGCAATTGACCAGCGGCTTGCGGCTGCCCTCACCCTGGGCGACGACCAGTTCGGCAGGTACACCCTTGCCGACCAGGTAAGTGCGGATGGTTTGTGCGCGTTGCTTGGAAACCTGCAGGTTGCCTTGCTTGTCGCCGAGTTGGTCGGCATGCCCCGAGATGATGATCTTGCCGATATTGGGGGTGTTCAGCAGTTTGCTGGCGATCGCACTCAGTTGGTTCTGGCCTTCATTGCGCAGGCTCTGGAAGTCGGCCCGGCCAAACGCGAACAGGGTGTCGGACTCCAGCGTGATGGTCTCGATCGAGCGCAGCGACTGGGCCTGCAGGCTGTTGATGTAGTTGCGCGTACTGGACATCAGGAAGGCGTTGTCGAGGATGCGCGGCACGTCCGGCTCGCGGATCTGGTCGCTGTAGAAGGTGATCTGGCGGCTGGCGTACAGGTAGTCCTGGTTACCGCTGGCATCGCTTGCGTCTGCCATGCTCTGGCCTGTGTGACGGGCGATGGCCGGGTACCAGTAATCGGGCAGGTGCGCCTTGAGGAACGCCGGATCAGCCTTTTCGCGTTGCGCAGGCGCGAGCATCACGTAGGTGTCCAGGGTCGCTTTGCCGAAGTCGGCAATCGTCTGCGCGCGGTTGTCGTGTGGCAAAGCCTCGGCCTCGACGCTGTCGATGCCGCTCACCGCTTGCAACTGCGTGGTATTGCGCTGGTAAACCTTGAGCGTGGTCAGCAGGTACAGGGTGCGGGTGAGGTTGTCGGCCGTGGGCTTGAGCATCACGTTCTGCAGGGTAGCGAAGTAGCGGGCACGCAGCAGCGGCTCCACCGAATAGCCCTGGTACAAGC
The DNA here is from genome assembly GCF_056322725.1 of Pseudomonas sp. NUPR-002. Classification (NCBI taxonomy): domain Bacteria; kingdom Pseudomonadati; phylum Pseudomonadota; class Gammaproteobacteria; order Pseudomonadales; family Pseudomonadaceae; genus Pseudomonas; species Pseudomonas sp. NUPR-002. Next base: position 4,787,088 of record NZ_CM150476.1, on the reverse strand, counting down.
CCAGGCGCATGCGCAGCGGCACACCCTGCTGGTGGTGCTGCTGGTAATAGTGCTCGCTCCAGAAACGCAGGCGATCGAGGCTGTGCCAGGCGGTGTACTGGCCGCTGGCGTTTTTGTCTTCTGTCTTGGCCAGGGCCAGTTCGCTGGCAAGGCTGGCCAGGGTGCTGCGGTTATTGAAGTACGACCAGCCCCACAGGCTGCACAGCACCAGGCCTGCCAGGCTGGCGGCGGCAACCCAGGTGGCCTTGCGCCGCCGTTGGCGTTGATTGCTGGTGTACAGCGCCACCAGATGCTGGTCGGGAATGATCACCTTGCGAAACAGGCTGTTGATGAACATCGGTGCTGCGTGGCTGGCATTGCTTGCCGCCCCTTGGCCGTGCTCAAGGGCAAAGCGCTCGGCGACGTGCTGGCCATGGCTGCCCCATTGGGCCTCGTCGGCCTCTAGCGCGGCGGTAAAGTAGAAGCCGCGCAGCAGTTCGGCATTTTGGTAAGGGTTGGCACGCAGCAAGCTGTCGACGAACTGCTGCAGGCGCGGCTTGAGCGCGGCCAGCTCCAGCGGGAAGCGATAGGCGGCGTGGTTCTCTCGGGTGATCAGGATGTCCTGCTGCACCAGTTGCTGGTTCGCCACCTGCTGCCAGTAGCTGCTCAGCTCGTCCATGGCCTTGCCGAAGCGCTGGCCCCAGTCGGCCTGCTCATAGCCCTTGTGCGAGAAAGTCTTGCCCATGACTTCGCCGCGGGCGGTGTCGTCCAGTTGGCGATAGAACGGCGTGAAGCCGGGGATCAGGTCGCACTTGGTGAACACCAGGTAAATCGGCAGGCGCACTTCAAGCAGCGCGCAGCTTTCCTGGATGCGCTCGCGCAGGCGTTTGGCCACACGCTCCCGATCCTCGGCCGAGCCCTGCAGGATGTCGGCGATGCTGACGCTGACGATCAGGCCGTTGAGTGGCCGACGCTGACGGTGCTGGCGCAGCAGCTGCAGAAAACCCCGCCACTTGCCGGCTTCTTCCGGGCTGTTCATGTAGCGCCCGGCGGTGTCCAGCAGCACGGCTTCGGCGCTGAAGAACCAGTCACAGTTGCGCGTGCCGCCCAGGCCTGCGACCCGCGCGCCTTCGCGTTCGGCGTAGGGAAAGTTGAGGCCCGACTGCAGGATCATGGTGCTCTTGCCCGCCGCAGGCTGGCCGATCACCAGGTACCAGGGCAAGGCATACAGGGCGTCTTTGGCCGCCGTTGCGCGCGGTTTGTTGCTGTGCAGACGCTCGATACTTTGCAGCAGACGCTCGCGCAACAGGCTGACTTCTTCGCGGTCAGCCGGTGAGGCGTTGAGCACGGCCTGGTCGGCGTCGTCGCGCAGCAGTCCTTCGAGGTTGTGATGCTGGCCGACGCCGCGGTACAGCAGCAGTACATAGCCCGCCGACAGCAGCAGGAACACGCCGATACCGGCCAGCAGGCTGTGCAACGAGGCGAAACCCAAGGCATGGCCGATAGCCCAGACCACGAAGATTGCCAGGAAGAAGGCCACCCCCAGCAGGTAGGGTTGGTAGCGCAGACAGTAGTACTTGATCTTGTTCATACAGGCGTCGCATCCAGCGCATCGACGAACTGGTCGATGACGTGTTCAAGAGGTCGGTCGTAATCGTGTAAGCGGGCTGCCGATGGCATCGGGCTGAGCAGTTGCAGATGCTGACGGGGCTCGGCGCTGCCACTGAGCAGGCGATAGGCACTGCTGGTGTGACGCGACGGGAAGCAGAACAGCCGCGGGTGCATGAAATCGTCGGCCAGCAGGCTTACCGCCGGTATGTCGTGGCGCCCGCTCATGCGCGTCAGCCAGGTCAGCCAGAGGTCGGCGGTGGGGTTCTTCAGGCCGCGCTCAGCAGGCAGTGGCAGCTCGATGCCACCGTCGAAATCGCCGTGCAGCGATGCCCATGTTGCTTGCAGGTGCGCCAGCGCCGTGGCGTTGTCAAAACTCGGCCAGGAGCCGTGCAGCGCCCGGGCAATGTCGTTGAAACTGAAGTCATGGAGGAACTTGGCATGCACGCGGCGGAACAGGTCCAGGTCCTGAGCCTGTAGTGGGCGCAGCGCCTTGATGCGCTCGAACAAGGTGGCAGGCTCGCAGCCTTGCACCGCCTGGTGCAGCAATGGCTTGATTTGCGCGCTGAACAGCTCGCCCAGGGTGAACGGGTTGAGCAGCGCTTCACCTTCCTGGCCCTTGAGCAGTTGGAAGATGAAAAACGGGTAGCGCCGCGCGCTGGCATCGCACGAGCTGAGCATGCCGCCCAGCAGCCAGTTGCCACTGCGCGCGCGGTAGCTGAAGAAGCACATCGGCAGCGGGTCGAACAACGCCTGCCAGTCATCGCAGTGGCGCATGGCCGCCAGCGAAGACTGCAGCCAGGCGTCGAACTCGCAGACTTCTTCCGCCGCGCCATGCAGGCTGACGAAATCCGCGCTCGACGGGAGCTTGCCGAAGCAGCCGATCATTGCACGCCCCGGCCGCTGTCGTTGAGGGCGCTCAGCGCCTTGACGTCACCCAGGTCGGTCAGTTTGACCCCACCGAAGTTACGCACCACCAGGCTCACCCGACCGTTGGCAGTGTTCCAGCTGAAGCGTTGCTGGATGCCGTCGAGGTCTTCGACCCGGGCGCTTTCGTTCATGCGCAGCAGGCCCCAGCGTCCGGGGAAGTCGAACACGGTAATGCGTGCGCCGCTCAGGGTGATCACGTCCAGGCGTGCGCCCGGTGCGTTGCTGGTGCCAGGCCAGGCGAACCGGCTCCAGCTGCTGCGGCCGTTGCGGTAATGCTGCTCCTGACCGTCGAGGGTGAAGACGATGTCGGTGAAGTTGGCCGACGGATCGAGCATGATCTCGAAGCCGTTGTCGCGATCAGACAAGCTGGCGATCACCTGGCCCACCGAGCTGGCCTTGTCGATGCTTCTGAGCATGCCCGGATTGACCAGCGCCGCTGCCTTGCCATCGCCCAGGCCCAGGCCTTCGCCGCCGGAGAGGTTGCCGATTTCATTGCGTTTGAAGGTGGGCAACAAGCCACTGTCGGGATCGACGAAGCGTTGCAGGTCTTTGACCGACGCTTCGTTGCGGCTGCCGTTGGCGATGGGGTAGCGGTGCGCCATGACCTGCTCCCACGGCTTGGCAATCTGCTGTGCCCAGGCCTTGGCAATCTGTTGGCCGGCCGGGTCGCGCAAGGTTTCCCAGGCGTACTGAATAGGCAGGCTGAACAGCGCCTGCAGCGAGCGCGACAAACCGTCCTGGCTGGTGTCGACGCTGGTTTCCACGTAGTTGCGCACGGTGGTCACTTCGCTCGGCTGGCCCTCCAGGGTTTCGCTGATCAACTGCTTGCTGCTTTTGCCCACGTCTTGCGAGCGCTGGATGTTGTTCATGCGCACTTTGAGCTTGCGCAGTGCCGCCAGGTAGCGGTCCATGATGGTGCTGTCAGCACCTTCGGCGTTGTGTGCGGCGAACACCCGCGACACCGGTTCGAAGCGCTTGGCCAGGCTACCGTCGTCGATTGCCGGCAACACCGGGGCGACGGTAGTGGCCAGGGTGTCCTTGTCGTCGAACAGGCCGCTGACCTTGCTCCAGAAACCATCCACGCGGACGGCGCCGGGGCTTGGGATTTCCCGCTTGATCGGCAGGTCCCACTGGGTGTTGTCGTTGACCGCGGCCAGCAGGTTTTTCACCGGCGAGTTTTGCACGTCGCTGAGCAGCCCTAGTTGCTGGGTGGCCGAGGCCAGGTCAGCGAAGTGGCGTACGCCAACGTTGCTGATCATCTTGTACCAGGCCTGGGTGTAATCGCGCTTGTAGCGGGTCATGAACTCGCGCACGAAATTGGCCTTCTGCACGATGGCGTCACCGCCTTCGCCGTCCAGCACCCAGTCGGATTCGTTGCGCAGGTTGCCCGACACCAGCTTGATCAACTCGGGTTTGACGAAGGTTTCCCAGCCCTGGCGGGTGTAGATCGCCGGTACGCCAGCGGAGCCGTGCAGCAGCGCGCGACCAGGCTGCGCAACCAGGTCGTTGAGGCTTAGTGCCGGAAACTGGCGGCTGGCTTCGAGTTGCAGGCGCAGGTATTCGCGGTCGACCAGCGAGCTGGAGAGCATGAACGACTTGAGGTTCTGCCGGGTTTCGCTGATCAGCTGTTCGTTGCGTGGCAGCGATGGGGCCTGGCCCTGTTCAAGCAGTTGCACATACAGCGGGGCATTTTCTTCGATTACCCCGGCGTCGGCCGAGGTGCCTTCGTTGGCGGCACTGGCCCAGGCCTGGGGCAGGCTGGCGGCGACGAAGGCCGGATCGGGGTGCGCCTGGGGTTCGGTCAGCATCAGGTACAGCTTGAGGGTGTTGTAGGCATCGATGATCGACGCCACTTGCTGCTCGTCCAGACGCCCGAGCATTTCTTCGGAGAGCGACAGGCCACCGGTGGTAGCCGACAGATCAGCGGCATCGTTAGCCGTCGCCAGATTGACCTTGGCGGCATAGCCAGCGATGCGGGTCGTGCCCAGTGCTGCCTGCGCGCTGGCGGCGACTGTTGGCGCCAACGGCTTGCCGTTACGGCGTTTTGGCGCGGGTGCCGGAGTGAACTCCAGCGCCTGGTTGATACCGCTGGCGAAGGTGTTGAAGGACCGCATCTGCACCTGCAGGTTACGCGAGATCGGTTCCAGCGCCTGGCTGCGCAGTTGTTCCAGGTAGGCACTGCGGGTGACCTGGTGGATCGCTTCACCCTGGTACAGGCCAGCCCCCAGCTGCAGGGGCACGCCTTGCAGGCGATGTGCCTCGACGCTGGCCATCTGCTGGCGCAGCACTTGCAATCCTTTACCGGCGGCCAGCAGTTGCTCGCGGTCGTCGGCCTGCTCCAGGTGTGTCAGTTGCCCGCGCAGGCTGTCCAGCCATTGCCGGTTGTTGACGAACGACAGCGCCTGCCAGGCGATGAACAACACACCAGCGCCGGCGGCCAGGCCCAGCAGCAGCGGGCTGAACGCGCCCTGGCGGTTCTGGCGTGACTGGTACAGGGTCAGGTCGCGGTCGGGGAAGATCACCCGGCGGAAAGTGTCGGTGATGAAGTAACTACGGTTGCCTTGGGGTTTGCCAGTGGTCTGGCTGCCGTCATCGTCGGCGGCCTGCAGGGCGAAGTCCTCGGCGATGGCGTCTTCGTAGACCTGGCCCAGGTGCTGGTGGGTCTGCACTGCGCTGGTGAAGTACAGGCCGCGCAGCAGGAGCGGGGCGCTGGCGCGGTGGGCGCGGGTGAAATGCTCGAGGAATTGTTCGAGCACGCCGCTCAGCGCGGCAAAGTACTGTGGGAAGTTCACCAGGGTGCTGTCGGCCTCGGCACCGAGGGCGATCATTTGCGCGTCGACGTGTTGGCCGATATGGCTCTGCAGGTTTTTCAGGCGGGTTTCGAGCACGGCATGCAAGCCGTTGTTGCGAATCTCGGCCAGGCCGAAGGTCATGCCCAGCGGCTGCTGGCGATCATGCAGATCGAGACCTTCGAACGCCTGGTTGAAGCCCGGCAGCTGGTCGGTTTTGCTCAACATCAGGTAGATCGGCGGGTTGGCGCCCAGGCACTCGGTGTACTCCTCCACCCGCGCCACCAGCTGCGCGGCCAGGGCATTGCGCTCATCGCTGTTGGCGGCCAGCAGCTCGGGCAGGCTGACCACCAGCACCAGGCCGTTGATCGCGGCCTTGCCACGCTGTTTGCGCAGCATGCGCAAGAACGCCGAGAACTCACTGGCCGACTGGTCGTCACGCAGGTAGCGGCCGGCGGTGTCGATCATCACCGCGTCGGGGCTGAAGTACCAGTCGCAGTGCTGCGTGCCGCTTTCGCTGTCGTTGGCCGTGGCGATGCTGGCCGACAGGCCCGAGTGGGTCAGCAGTGAGGTTTTGCCCGCAGCCGACATACCCATGACCAGGTACCACGGCAGGTCAGACAGCGCCGCCTTGCCACCGCCACCGGTGGAGCGGTCGGTGCGCAGCATGGTAATGGCATGCTTGAGGCGCTCGCGCAGCACCTGTTGGTCACGGAATTCACCGGTGGCATTCCACGAGCGGTCGACCTCGATCTGCAGCAGGTTTTCCAGGTTGTGTTCGGCGCGGATACGCTGGTACTGGCGCAACACGATCAGCAACAAGAAGCAGGCGCTGATGATCGCCATGGCCTCCGCTACATGGTTGTGCAACCACGGCAGCAGTGGCGCCAGCAGCCAGCACATCAACAGGCTCGCCAGCCACAACAGTGGCAGGAGAATCCAGAAACTCTTCAACAGACGCAGTAGTGTTTTCATGTCTTCCTGACTCGGCTACCTGAGGTGTGCTCAGGCACTGAACAGCTGGCGGATTTGTTCGGAGAGGGCAGCGACGTCCTTGTCGAGCAGCCAGTCGAGCGTCAGGTACACCGCGACGCAGACCAGCGCGATCAACGCCAGGTACACCCACAACGGCACCTCGTGGCGCAGCATCTGTGACACCTGGTCGGGCAGCGCCCAGTCGGGTGCCAGGGTTTTTGGTGGCTTGCGATAGCGGGCGATATCCTGGCCCAGGGTGTTGGCCAGGTAGCGCAGTTGGTCTTTCTGGCCGAGGCTGAACTTGCCCTCAAAGCCCAGGGCCAGGCACAGGTGGTAGACCTCAAGCACGTCGATGTTGCCTTTGACGTCGGCCCGCAGCGCGTCGACCTTCTCGAAGAAGCCTTCACCGGCCAGGTGCACACCGAAGTAGCGGAACTGCAGCGGTTGCAATTCGAAGTGCCGACGCAGTTCGTTGTCGCCCGAACGCAGCACGCTTTCGTCGAGGAATGCACACAGGGCGTACTGGGTGTCTTTGACCTGTTCGACGCTATAGTTGGCCGCGCGGGCTTCGTGTTCGAGGTTGGTGAAGAAGCGCTCGACGCTACCCTCGAAGGCCGGCACCGAGGTGACCTGACGCCCGCGGCGGACAATCAGCGCCATGCTGATGAAATCCTGGGCCAGCGCTTTGAGGGTCGGCTTGTCGTGGGCGGCCGAATCGGCGCCCTGCTGCAGTACGGCTTCGGTCATTTGAGCACCGCCATCAGTTCGAGCTTGAGGTTGGTAAAGGCGCTGGGCGCATAGAAGCAGATGCTCTGGGCGCTCATCATTCGCTCATAGACATGGCCGTGCGGCTCGATGGCGAAGTACTGGTTGTCCAGGCGCACCGGAATCGCGTTAGGCAGGCGAGCCGCATGGTTGAGGGTGACACCGGGCATGGCGCTGTTGACCACCACCTCGATGTCTTCCGGCGAACCGACCTTGAACGCTCTCGGCACCAGTTCCAGCAGGCTGGCACCGGGCATGTCGGCGTGCACCGAAATATAGAAATCGGCCTCGGCCAGGCGTGGATCGCGCAGTTGGCCTTGCCAGTAGGACGGCTTGGTCTGGTTGAGGTCGATGACGATGCACTGGTTGGGCACAACGTTGTCGAGCATCACTCGGATCATCTCGTCGAGCTTGACCAGCGATGCTGCCGGGTCGTGGTGGTCGTACTCGGGGAGGTCACTGAGCTGGCTGTCGAGGGTGAAGGTCAGCAGGCCACCGGCAAGGTCGGCAAGGAACAGGTACAGGCGTTCCGGATGCAGGCGCGGGTGAGTCAGCAGGTGAGCCAGTTGCGGGTGGGCGCGGTTGACGGTATTGAGCAGCCAGAACAGGGTGACGTCGCTGGAGCCGAATTCGGCGATCTGGTCGGCACGTTCACGGCGGCGCCCCGACAGGGCTTTGCTCTTGGCCTGCAGGGCACCGAGCAGGCGCTTGCCAATACCGGCCAGGGTCTCGTGGCTGCCCAGGTGCAGGGTAGGGTGAACAAAGTGCGGGTCGAGGTTGAAACCGCCCATGCTGTTGCGCGTTAACTTGGCCAGCGGGCAGTGGCTATAGCCATCGAGGCTGTCGCCATCGACCAGCAACACCACGTTCAGGCGCAGGCTGGTGATTTCGTTTTCCAGCTCGCCTTCGTTGAGGTCGGGCAGGGTGTCGAACTGCTTGCGAAAGCGCCGCGAGGCCTTGTGCTCCTGACCGTCCTCGACGTAGTTGAGGCCAAACGGCTCGGGCAACTTGAGTGCGGCGTAGACCTTCAGATCGTTAGCCTTGAGCAGGTCTTTGAGGTCGCGAGCGGCCGGCAGCGGGTCGTGCTGCGGTGCGTCGTACAGGCTGCCGTCGGGGAACACCAGCTTCAGGCGCTTGAGCTGCAGCGAGCCGTTGGCCAGGGCATCTTCGTCCACCTGCAAGGTTTGCACGCCCCAGTGGAACGGGGTGCTGCGCAGGCTTGCCTCGGCCAGCTGATGCTGGTGGAACTCATCCTGATACTGGAAGTGCTGGGGCAGCAGGAACATGCCTTCTGACCACATCACCCGGCTCTGCTTGCTCATTTGACGCTATCCACTAAAGAGTTGAAGGTTGAATCCATGGCGTTGCGCGCTGACTGGCCGGCGGCGTCGCTGGCCTTGTCGATGACGGCGTCTTGCGCTTTGTCGGCAAGGCTCGGCGCCACAGCCTTTGGCTGGGCGATGGCAAGCTGTTCGGCGGTGGCGGGTTTGTTCAGCACATCCATGCCGCGCATGGCGGTGATCGTGGTGTCGTCCACCAGCACCCGCAGGCCGTCGGACGAGAACCAGATACCGTCCTTGCGCAGCGAGTTGGCGTCGAAGGCGACCTTCCAGCGGGCATCCTGATCATTACGGAAGAACGCAGCGACGCCGACGTAACGGGTGCTTTTGGCCAGCGGCCACTGGTCGATCTGGCCCATGCCCGGCAGCAAGGTGATCTCACGGGCTTCGACCAGGGTGTTGCCCAAGGCTTTTTCCGGTGCATCCCAGAGGGTGTCTGCGTCGGCCGAGGCGAAGCGTTCGAGGTCGGTCATCTGGTAAACGCGCATGACCACCGACAACGGCTTGCCCTCGACATCAGGGTTGAGCTGGTTACCGCCATCGGCGGTCAGAATCACTTTCTCGCTGTCGGCCAGCATGTCGGCCGCCCAGCTGTCTTCCATGCGTTTGCCGATACGGTCGGTGACGCCGCAGCCGGCAAGCGTCAGCAGCAGGGCGGCGGCGATCAGGCGCTTGAGGACGGTCGGGTTGTGGTGCATGACGGTTAAACCTCCGGGTACTCGTCAGGCCAGGCGATAGGCGAAATCGCCATCGCTGCCCAGCTCAATCACAAGGCGTTCGATTGGCGTGTCCTGGGCCATGCGTTCGAGCACATGCTGGGCGAGTTCGGGCATCAGGGTCTGCGACAGGATGTTGTCGATGTTGCGCGCCCCGCTGTCGACTTCGGTGCAGCGTTCGGCGATGGCCTTGACCAGCGCCTCGTCGTAACTGAGTACGGCCTGATGGTTGCGGGCAAAGCGCTTGGCGATGCGTTCGAGCTTGAGGGCGACGATGCGTTCCAGCACCTGGTCTTGCACCGGGTAGAACGGCACGATGCTCAGGCGACCGAGGAACGCCGGTTTGAACACTTGGTTCAGTTCACTGCGCAAACCGTCAACGATGGCTTCAGGGGTGGGCAACGGGTTGGCAAACAGGCAGGTCTGCATGATCCGTTCGGTGCCGGTGTTGGAGGTAAGGATGATCACCGTGTTGCGGAAGTTGATCTCACGGCCTTCGCCGTCGTCCAGCACGCCCTTGTCGAACACCTGGAAAAACAGTTCGAGCACGTCGGGGTGGGCTTTTTCCACCTCGTCGAGCAACACCACGCTGTATGGCTTACGCCGTACCGCTTCGGTCAGCACGCCGCCTTCACCGTAACCGACGTAGCCGGGTGGCGAGCCTTTTAGGCTCGACACGGTGTGGGCCTCCTGGTACTCGGACATGTTGATGGTGATCAGGTTGCGCTCGCCGCCGTACAAGGTGTCGGCCAGGGCCAGGGCAGTTTCGGTCTTGCCTACGCCGCTGGGGCCGAGCAGCAGGAACACGCCGATAGGCTTGTTCGGGTCTTCCATGCGCGCGCGGGAAATCTTGATGCGCTTGCCGATCTCGTGCAGGGCGTGGTCCTGCCCCAGCACGCGTTCGCCGAGCAGGGCTGGCAGGCGCTGCACGGTGTCGATTTCATCACGCAGCATCTTGCCCAGCGGGATGCCAGTCCAGCCGCTGATCACCTGGGCGATGGCGCCGGTATCGACCAGCGCGTGGACCAACGGCTGGTCGCCTTGCACCCGGCTCAACTCGGCGCGCAGGGCGTTGAGCTGCTGGGCATCGGCGTCGTTGGCGGCGTCCAGGGCCTTGAGCTGCTCGACCAGCGCCAGCTCCTGTTGCCACTGTTCGTTCAGCTGTTGTTCGTGTTGCTGTTCAACTTTTAGTGCGGCCTGCAGTTCGCCCAGGCGGCGGGCATGGTCGTGACCTTTGCCGGCTTCGTGGTCGAGCACGGCGATTTCGGCCTGCAGGTTGTCGATCTGCCGGCGGCAGTCTTCCAGCGCACCGGGCTGCGACGACTGCGCCAGGGCAATGCGCGCACAGGCGGTGTCGAGCACGCTGACCGCCTTGTCGGGCAGTTGGCGACCGGTGATGTAACGGTTGGACAGGCGCACGGCTTGTACCAGCGCTTCGTCCATCACCGCCACCTTGTGGTGCTCGCGCATCTTGCCGAGCAGGCCGCGCAACATGTGGATGGCTTTGTCTTCGTCTGGCTCTTCAACCTTGACCACCTGGAAGCGGCGGGCGAGGGCGGCGTCTTTTTCAAAGTACTTTTTATATTCAGCCCAGGTGGTGGCGGCGATGGTCCGCAGCTCACCACGGGCCAAGGCCGGCTTGAGCAGGTTGGCGGCGTCGTTCTGCCCGGCCTGGCCACCGGAGCCGATCAAGGTGTGGGCTTCGTCAATGAACAGGATGATCGGGTGCACGCTGCGTTTGACCTCTTCGATCACCGCCTTCAGACGATTTTCGAACTCGCCTTTGACCCCGGCGCCGGCCTGCAGCAAGCCGAGGTCCAGGGTGTGCAGGGCCACCGTCTTGAGTACGGCCGGTACGTCGCCCTGGGCGATGCGCAGGGCTAGGCCTTCGACCACGGCCGTTTTGCCGACCCCAGCCTCGCCGGTGAGAATCGGATTGTTCTGGCGCCGACGGGTGAGGATGTCGACCATCTGCCGCACTTCGAACTCACGCCCCAGCACAGGGTCGATTCGGCCTTCCCGGGCGCTCTGGGTGAGGTTGATGGTGTACTGGTCCAGGGCCGGGGTTTTGCCTCCGGCCTTGGTGTTAGCGGTTACCGGCGCTGCGGGGCTGCCCAGGGGGCTGGCGAGCCTGGATTCGGCGCTGCCTTCCACCAGGGCGGTGAGGTTCAGGCGCAGGTCGTCGACATTGATTTTCTCCAGCTCCGGCGCCGAGGCAATCACCACGCGGCGCAGCTCGGCGTCGTCGAGCAAGGCCTGCAGCAAATGGGCGCTGCGCACCTGGCCGACGCCGTATTCGATCGAGGCCAGTACCCAGGCGTGCTCGATCAGGCGGGTGATGTGCGGCGACAGTGCCGGGGTGCGGCTGTTGCCTTTCTTGAAGGTGCCCAGGGCGGTCACCAGTTGTGCCTGCAGGCGCTCGGCGACCACCTCGTAATGGCGCAGAATCTGCGGCAAGTCGCTGTCGCTGGAGTCGAGCAGTTGCAGCAGCAGGTGCTCCACTTCGACATCGTAGTGGTGTTCCGACAGGCACAGGGCCGCCGCGCTTTCAGTGGCCGTGCGGCTGGTTTCGTTGAGCTTGGCGAACAGAGACTTCAGGTTCACAAGGCGACCCCATCGTAAGGAATGTGGAAGACGGCGCAACGCGAAGGTTCTACGTCACGCTCAGGGCGTTTGAGCCAGCCCAGCCAGCCCAGGGCAACGTTGCCGCTACGGCCCAGCTGGGCGCGTGGAACGGCCTCGCGCTTGAGGCGGGGGGCAATTTCGAAGTCCAGCTCTGCACCTATATAGAAGCGCACCAGCTCGACCAGCTTGCGAAAGTCCTCGGTACCGGGTTGCACGCGCTGGTAATCGGCCAGGCTCAACGGGCCCAGCTCGATACGGATGCACGATTGGTAATCCCACACGCGCTTACCGGCTACGGCACTGTGGCCCAGTTGCGCGTTCTTGCGGCCGAGCTGGGTGCACTGTTCAGGCTGCAGGTTCAGCCAGCGTCCGGCGAACTGTTTGACCTTGACGGGCAGCGAGAAGTAGAAGCCCAGCATCACTTCGAGATTGAGCGCGTTGCGTGGCTTCTGGCTGAGCAGCCCGGCGAAGTAGCTGAACAGTTCGCGGCGCAGCGCCGACGGCTGCTGCTCGAACTTCAACTGTTGCGCGCGCGGGCCCAGGCCGACCAGGTTGAGCAGGTAGCCATCAAAGCCCGAAGCACCGTTGCGCTCGTGCTCGATATGAAATTTGTACTTCTGCCAGGCCTCGTAGAACAGCGTGGTCATGCGGTGCGAGAAAATGTCGAGAAACGCATGGGCGGCATCGTCGCGGTACTGCACGTGGCGTTCGAGCAACAACTCGGTGTACGGCCGTGGCAGCACGCCCGACGGCCCGACCAGGCCCATGAAGGTGACCTGGATTTCTGAAAGCGGTAGCCCGGCCGGCGACACTTTGCCTTCACGTTCGAAGTGCAGGTCACTGACCTCACTGGCCGGAAACGCCAGCGACAGTTGGCTGCGAAAGCGCAGTGGATCTTCGTGCGGCCGGGTGGCCAGATCCATTCGCCCGGTGCGGCTGTAATGTAGGCGGAGCAGGCGCACCAATTGAAAGAATTCGAATCGGTGCGGCTCGGCTCGGGCCTGATCGATCAGACCAGGGGCTGATCGCCAGTGCGTGCTGGCCATTGGACGACTCTCTTTTCTCGTTGTTGGGTGCGCAAGGTCAGTTGGGTGAAGCTGTTCATCGAGCAGTACTGGCCGAAGAAGTGGTCCAGCACCATGGCAAACAGGAACACGCCACTACCGGTGAATTGACTCTCGTCCAGGGTCAGGGTGATGCCCACGCCACGGACGAAGTTCGGTCGCGGGTGGCCGATGCGTGCCACCACCGGTTCGCTGCTGATCGCCTTGATGCCGTTGATCTGCTTACGGATGGCTGCGACGTTGCGGTAGTTGTACAGCGACAGCAGTTCGAGCAGCACTTCGCGACCCTGGCTGACCAACGACAGGTGGTTGAGCGACAGGTGCGCGATCAGCCGCCAGATCAGGCCCTTGCCCAGCGGCACGCGTACCGTGGCGGTAGGCTTGCGCAGGCAGCGGATGTCCTTGATCACCGAATTGGCCGGAATGTTGAAGTCGCCACGCTCGCCACCGAACGGCAGCATCAGCGGCACATCGCGGTTGCTGCAGGTGAGGTTGATGCTCAGGGTGTCGCTGTTGCCGTCGATCAGTTCCAGGTCGCGGTCAACCACACGGATACTCATGGCGGTGGCATCGCCCTGGTTGCGGCGGCGGGCGATCCAGAAGCTGGTGTGCGGATCTTGTTCGCCACGCGGCTCGAAGAACGGCTGACAGGTGCCGACCTGGTCGATACCACCGAGCTTGCGCACCCGCCGCACGCGGTCGATCGACACCACTTCGGCGGCATTGTGCAGGCGGATGTCCGGGGTAACCGGGTATTCGTGCTGAGTGTGGGTGAGCTTGATCGGCTCGGCCTGCTGGCGGAACAGATTGATGATCGGTGTGCAGTTGAGCTTGAAGTTGTTACGCCCGATGTTCTGGGTCAGCCGCGCCAGGCGCTCGCTGAGGTCGTAGTCGGAAAAGTAGAAATTGATCTCGACGTGCTCGATGGCCTTGCCCTGCAGAATGCGGGCAAAACCGCTGAGGTCGAAGAACATGAATTTGTCGGGGAAGGTGAAGTATTCATGCAGCAGCCGATAGCCCAGGAACGAACGCTCGGCGTAGTCCACCAGGCCTTCGTCGCGGCCATAGCCGACGGCACTGAGGGCATTGGCTGGCAGGGCAATTTCACGGTTGCGGCCTTGGTCCTGGAAACTCAAGGTGGCCTTGGCCAGGTTGTTGAACAGCAGCTCGTACAGCTGCAGCATCAGCGTGGCTTCGCCATCGAGGAAGAAGCGCAGGCGCTCCAGCGCCAGTTGGCCGAACAGGGCATCGCCCGTCGCTTCCAGGCGAATGCGCAGGCGCGCCACCAGATCGGCGCTGTGGCCGTTGAACGCCGAGCGTTCCATTTCAGTGAACGACGCCTGTTGCACGGCGATCGGCCAGAGCTCCACCGGATAGCAGGTGCGGAACTTGCAGACCACGCCCTCGACCGCATTGGCGTGCATTTCGGTATGACGGGCTACGTGGTAGGCCTCGGTGACCTTTTCATGCTTGCCCAGGCTCAGCTCGGCGATCGACATCGACGGGGTAGGGCGCAGGTAGTGCGGGTACAGCACCTCAAGGAACGACTCGACAATTTCCGGAAACTCGTCATCGAGCTTTTTGTGCACCCGTGCAGACAGGAACGAGAACGCCTCGATCAGGCGCTCGGTGTGCGGGTCTTCGCAGTTGTCGCCTTCGATCAGCAGCCGCGAAGCAATCTTCGGGTACTGCGTAGCAAACTCCTGGCCGAGGAAGCGCAGGTGCGACAGTTCCTTTTCGTAGTAGGGCAGCAGTTCGTCGAGCATCAGTTGAGGTTCTGCACTTTGTATTCCTGGGTGTTGACCTGCAGCACGGCGTCGAATGACACCTGGCGGCTGATGTCTTGCAGACGCAACACGGCGTCCACGCGAAAGGTCAACATGCGGTGGCCGTTCTGCTGGGCCAACAGCTGTACGCGAACCCGGCGAAAACGTCGGTCGCCGGTGCTGATCGCGCGCTCCAGCTGTTGCTGAATGATCCGGCGATCTTGCGGGTCGAGCACGCTGCGGCTGATGAAGTCGGGCATGCCGTATTCAAGGATGGAACCACCGAGTTGGCTGAAGCCCTTGAGCTCCTCGGCGACCAGGGGCTGGCGGGTGTTCACCAGCACCTCCAGGTCGCGGACGATGCTCGCCTTGTACTCGGCCAGCGAACAGGTGCGCTGCACTGCCGGCTCGGCCGACTGGTGCGGACGGTCGTCCAGCAGTCGGTCGAGCAGTGAGGGCAGCAGGCGGGCCTGGTTACTCATGTGTCATCCCTGTACACACGGGGCGGTCAGCCGCGGGCGCCTTGCGGCAGTTCGGCGACCAGGCGCAGCGAGGCGGTCAGTTCGTCGAGCTGGTAGTGCGGGCGCAGGTACGTCACGGCCTTGTACACGCCTGGCTTGCCCGGTACCTCGAACACCTCGGCACGTGCTTCACGCAGCGGGAACTTGGCTTTGGCTTCCTGGCTGGCGGTGTCGTCGAGCAGCACATAGCTGGCCAGCCACTGGTTGAGGAAACGCTCCACATCCATGCGCGACGCAAAGCTGCCGATCTTGTCGCGCATGATCGCCTTCATGTAGTGGGCGATGCGCGAGGTGGCGAAGATGTACTGCAGTTGCGCCGACAGGCGTGCGTTGGCGTTGGCGATGTCGGTGTTGTACTGCTTCTGTTTTTGCGCCGACTGGGTGCCGAAGAACGCGGCGTAGTCGGTGCCCTTGCAGTGCACCAGCGGAATGAAGCCAAGGTCCGACAACTCTTTTTCACGGCGGTCGGTGATTGCGATTTCGGTCGGGCACTTGAGGGCGATTTCGCCGTCGTCGGTCTTGAAGGTGTGGGTAGGCAGGCCCTCGACCAGACCACCGCCTTCGACACCGCGAATCGCCACGCACCAGCCGTAGCGGGCGAAGGCATCGGTAACGCGGGTGCCGAGGGCGTAGGCGGCGTTCATCCACAGGTACTTACCGTGGTCGCGGCCGTCGACGCTTTCAACGAAGTTGAATTCTTCCACCGGGGTGGTATCCGGGCCATAGGGCAGGCGGCCGAGTACGTGCGGCAAGGTCAGGCCAACGTAGCGCGAGTCTTCCGAGGCGCGGAACGACTTCCACTTGGCGTATTCGACGGTGTCGAAGATCTTCGCCAGGTCGCGGGGGCCAGACATTTCGGTGAACGAGTCCCAGCCGAACAGCTCGGGCGAAGCAGCCGAAATGAACGGCGCGTGGGCCGCGGCGGCAACATGCGAGATCTCTTCGAGCAGGTACATGTCTTCGGGGCTGCGCTTGAACTCGTAGTCACCGATCAGCATGCCGAACGGTGCGCCACCGAAGGTGCCGTACTCTTCCTCGTAGACCTTCTTGAACAGCGCGCTCTGGTCGAATTCGCTGGCGGCCTTGAGGTCACGTACCAGGTCTTTCTTCGAGGCATTGAGCAGGTGGATTTTCAGCGTGGTGCTAGTTTCGGTCTGGTCGACCTGATACTTCAGGCCGCGCCAGGACGCTTCCAGCTGCTGGAACTCACGGGCGTGCATGATCTCGTTCATCTGCTCGGAGAGCATCGAATCGATCTCGGCGATGCGTGCGTCGAGCACGGCGATCAGGTCTTTGCTCGGGGTCATTTCACCCTCGAGTACCTGGCTCACCAGCTCACCAATCAGGTCACGGGTGCGGCTGCGTTCAGTCTCGGAACGGGCCACGCGGCTTTGCGAAATGATGCTGTCGAGCAGCGAGGGTTGCGGGGCGAAGTTTTCCACTTCGACCAGATCACCGGCCTCTTGCGGTGCGGTTTGTTTGTCGGTCATGTTCAGGCTCCTGCTCAGGCGCGATCGTCGCTGGACGGGTTCACTTCGGCTTCACGGCCGAATTCCTTGCCCAAGGTCTTGAGCTTTTCGGTGTTCTGCAGCACGTCCATCAGCAGCTCTTCGAGCTTGTCGTTGCCGCCCATCTTGTTGCGCAGGTCAGCCAGCTTGTTGCGCACCTCCAGCAGCTTGCGCAGCGGCTCAACCTGCTTGACCACGTTCTGAGGCTCGAAGTCTTCGAGGCTGTTGAAGTTCAGTTCAACGCCCAACTGGGTGCCGTTCTTGGCCAGGGTGTTGTCGACGCGGTAGGTCAGGCGGGGCTTGATGCCCTTGAGCACACCGTTGAAGTTGTCGCGGTCGATGAACACGAACTTGCGGTCTTTGAGCTTGGGCAGGGGTTCCAGCGGGTTGCCGGAGAAGTCGCCCAGCACGCCGACGACAAAGGGCAGTTCCTTTTTCTCGATGGCATCGCCGATGTCCACGTCGTAGGTGATATGGACCCGAGGTGCGCGAACGCGGTCGAGTTTGTGCTGGGTGCTTTCCTTCTTCGCCATCGTGTTCTCCAGTGCGAGCAATTCGCTGCGAATCATTGCGTGGCCCATTGCTGGGCGCTGCGCGTTACAGTCCTTCGATCGTCAGCAGCAGGCGCTGACGGATGTCGTCATTCATTTCCATGATGTTGTCGCGCCCCACCAGTTCTTCGAAGCTGGTGTTACCGGCAATCTGCGTGCTGCTGCGGATAACGGCGTCGTCAGGAAGTTGCGAGCGCACCGGCGAGCTGATGACACAGAAGGGCAGGTCGCCAAAGCCTTTGAGGCGCTCGAAGCTCAGCCCGTAGCGCAGGCCTTCGAACAGTCGGCCCAGGCCTGGCGACTTGCTCAGGCAGTAGAACAGCACCAGGTAGTGCACCACGAAGCGGTACAGCTCGGCGCTGCTGCGGTTGGGGTCTTTGATGACGTTGCGAAACTGCGCCAGGTCGAAGGCGTGAAAGCCCACCACCCAGCGCGTCGGGCTGGTAATGCGGATGACCTGGCCGCTCTGCTCGAGGACCTTGTCGTATTCCAGCGGGAACAATTCGGGGGTGGTGCTGATCAGGTTGAGCGGTACGTCCAGCGCGCTGACCAGCTGGAACGGTGCGGCCGAGCCGATGCGTTCGTAGAGTTCGATGAGCGACTGAAAATGGCCCTGGGTTTCGCGCCCGCTACTGCGTTGCGCGCCCTGCAGGTATTCGCCGAACAGCGTTTGAGGACGGATCAGCGGTGCCAGCGTGGCGAGATAATCTGCCGCCTGCGCCTTGAGCGCATCGGAGATTGCCCGCGTCTGGGTACGCAGTTTGATCAGTGCTTCGACGTCAAACGTCTGTGTCATTGGTACATCATCCATGAAGCGTGGTGTTCGTCCTGAAACGCCGCGGGCGCAAGCCTGAGGCACGGTACTGGCACATGAATATCGTGTTGCCAGTAATGCCGAATAGGGCAGCTCGTCCTGGAATTAGTTCCAGCGAGGGCGGCGATTTTTTCCCTGTTTTATGAACGGGCGCAATGGTGTCTCATTGACATCTCATGTCTGCGGAGGGTGCGAAAAATCTGGGGCAGGCCCTGTAAGGCGTGGGTCTTAGGCGGGAAAAACAGCCGAGAAAATAGCTGAGAAATTATTTAAGAAAATGTGAGGTGAGTCTCATTTTTTGTCGCATTGCAGGCCTCGGGCGGGGCTTGACAAATGGAGAATCAGTGATGGCATTGCGACGAAATACGTCGCGCCGAAGCCTCTGTAGGAGCGGGCTTGCCCCGCGATACGCTATGACTGACAGACCGCAATCGCGGGGCAAGCCCGCTCCTACAGGTATACCGCTGGCTAAACGAGCCTCGCGCCCCATTCATGCAGCCATCCCAATAGCTCATGCAGCTCATCGGTGGCTTGTCGCAACAGCACGCCGTCGCGATACAGCACCAGATCGCAGATCGACCCCATGCCGCCATACATCCCCAAGATGCTCCTGCGCACTTCATCACTCTCGTGCGACAACCGTGCGCGTTGATCCTCGATGCCACTGGCCCAACTGGGGCAATGCCCATCACGCAGCAATTGGGCAATCCGCCCCATGATCGTCGCGATTTCCACCACGCTGAAACCGCGCTCACCCGAAGTCCCTCGGTTGGCACCTGGCGGCATCAACAACGCATGATCCATCTGCCGGCGACGGCAGCGGATAACCATTGGCAGCGCCGCACAAGGCTCACGCATCCAGGCATGGAAATGTGCATCCTCGATGGCATAGTGCTCCTCGTAATCGACCATGCCGTTGCTGACGGGGATGGAAAGATAACGGCAGTTGGTGCTTGTCTCGCTGCCCAGGGAGAAGCGGAATTCAAGGCTGGTGAAGGTGTCGCTGAATGTCCTGGGGTGGGTTGTCATCGAGAGTGTCCTGAGTTTTGTACAGAGCCTAGTGGCGTGTTCAAGTCCATTCAGGTTCATGGCAGTACCCCAGCCCGCAACGTAAATTTCCCACCGGCAGCCCGTTACCACTCCGTTGGCCTTTCACCCATGCTTGCCTTCAATCGACGCAGGGTAGGAGACTCGCCGCCCGTCAACTCGATACGAAACTCCGCAAAAGCGTGTTCAAGCTCGGCGTGTTGCTGCAGCCCTTCTTCGGTGAACAGGTAGCGACCCGGAATGTCATGCCATTCCATGGGCGTCAGGATCATTTGCTGCTCCGCCAAGTCCAGCAGCGGTTCCAATTCGACACCCAACTGCCTGGCGGCTGGGATGTGCAGCTTGAGGTTGTCGAGGATGGCCCGCAGTGCCAGCGATTTGAGCTTCAAGCGATCAGTGTTCATGCAATTGCCTCTTGCCTATAGACGAGTTCAATTTCATGGCGTTACGAGGATAGACGCAGGTGACGCCTCTCACTCGTTGAGTGATCAGGGCCTATTCATTTTGGCTTGTAGCATCTGAAAGGCTCTTGAACTTCGGCCGTCGATGAGCTCCACATAAAATGAAGCGTATAGCTCCTCGAGGTCACGATATGAACCTAATGGGGTTTCAGTAAAGTAGCGATGGCCGGGGATATCCCGCGGCTCCATAGGCGCAGTAATTTCCTGTCTCAAAGCGCGATCAATCAAGCCATTCAGCTCACGTAGTAAGAGCGCTGCAGCAGGCTCTTGGAGCTGGTACCGCTCTAGCAGGTTGCGCAGATGGATAGCGGCATATTCAAGTGCATCCTGGTTCATGGCAGTACCCCAGCCCATAACGTAAATTTCCCACCCATACCCCGTTACCCCTCCGTTGGCTTTCCACCCATGTTCGCCATCAGCCGACGCAGGACAGGGGACTCGCCGCCCGTCAACTCGATACGAAACTCTGCAAAGGCGTGTTCAAGCTCGGCGTACTGCTGCAGCCCTTCTTCGGTGAGCAGGCAGCGACCCGGTATTTCATGCCATTCCATGGGCGTCAGGATCATCTGCTGCTCAGCCAACTCCAGCAGCGGTTCCAGTTCGACACCCAACCGCCTGGCGGCTGGGATGTGCAGCTTGAGGTTGTCGAGGATGGCCCGCAGTGCCAGCGATTTGAGCTTCAAGCGATCAGTATTCACAGGGCGGCCGGATCTGTGCGTTGGCAATCGATCGGGCGGCTGGATCTTGAGGCCGCGAGCAGACTGAATGGCCACGTAGTAGGCGTCCTTCAAGACGCGGGCAAGTTCGGGATCATTGTCCTCGAACTCCTTTGCTGCGATGGCGCCCATGCTGAGTTGGTGGAGCTTGGATTTGTCTGACTCGCGCCCTTCGAACACGGCTTTTACCAAGTCCAATTGATTGAGCAGCATCCCGTAAAGTGGATTGCGAGGGCAAACCCTTTTCCGCTCTTCAGTGAGATCGATAGCCTTCTGCACATAGTCGAGGGGCGTTGTGGGTTTCATGGCTTACCTGGCATTGGTCGTACAAGCGCGACTATTCGTTTCTCAACCACCGACGCTGTCAACGGCCATCGACCTGAACGCAGACGTCCTTGCCATCGATCACCTTGCATGGCCAGTTGTCGTTGATGTAATGGTCTGGCTTGAAACATACCCGCTCATCATTGACCCAGAACAGCTGCCAGGCAGAACCTGATATCAACAGTTTCGAGCAGGGCGAATATCCCCTGGCCAGCAATGCCACGGTCGTTAAAACCATCACGGCAGGGACTACATAGATCAGCGTCTTCAGCGACACCCCGAACATCAGTGTCTGGAAACGGTGCAGCCGTGAACCAGGGGCAGGGTCGAACTTTTCTCCGGTCCAGGCGCAAATCGTACTGCCAACGAGCAGGATGGCCAGTGCCGGCGGCGCCATGAGCAGACCGAACGCGAGGTACGGGGTTTCCACGACGGGAGCGCCGCGCAGCAGTCTGCCGTACAGCGGGAACAGGTAGTGGATGTACGCATAAACCGAGATGGCGCCTACCAGCAGGAATGTGGCGATCATGCCGACGGCTAGCAGCCTGAGCTTGAGAGGCGAAAGGCCAGGGGGCAACTGTGTGGAGTACGATGCCATCGTCAGGGCTCGGGCAGGCGATAGGTGGGTCGCATTATAGTGCGCTGCGAAACTTCGATGCTGATGGCTACCCTGCAGTACGTGAGCAAGACACGATCAAACTGTTCGAAACAAGCAGCTTGGTAATTATTGTCACTCATCAAACTGGACACATACATTCTTATCCCCTATGCGCTTACAGGGCTTATTGTCGCTAGTATAGGAGTCAGGCTTGAAGCAATATCGCGAATCGTTGACCCAATACACTTTCCAGGCCGAACCGGAAATTAGTAACTTTTGACAGGGTGTGTATCCCTTGGCCCACAAGGCTAGTGTTACTAGTATCGCCAGTACCGGCGCTATGCAGATCATTGACCATAGTGTCAATTTATATGAGTTGTATTGAAATCGGTGTAGTCGAGTGTTGGCCGGCGGATCAAATTTTTTGGCGTGCCAGCATGCGTATGCCGAGGTTATGACAAGTATTGGGCTAGCTGTGCACATGGCGATCAGCATAAAGCCCAAGTATGGCGTAATCACGATGGGTGCATTTCTAAAAAGATTGCCGAGTAACGGCAGTACGTCGCTCTTGAGCCAGTAGGCTGATAGTAAGCCTAGGGTAGCGGTCAATAGACAAGTAAGAAAAGCCACGAGGCGAAATAGAAGTGGGGATCGCTCGTGGAATTCATAGGGTTGGTGTGTGGTCATTATTAAAACTTTGGCAAGCTGAAAGGCGGGAGTCGCGTGGGCAAACAATCGGGAAATTGGATCTTGAGTCCGCGAGCAGACTGAATGGCCACGTAGTAGGCGTCCTTCAATCGGGATCATTTTCTTCGAACTCCTTCGATGCGATGGTGCCTATGCTGAGTTGGAGCTTGTATTTGTCTGGCTCCCGCCCTTCAAAAACGGCTTTTGCTTAGTCGAGTTTATTGAACAGAATCCCGTAGAGTGGATTGCGAGCGCAAGCCCTGCTCAGCTGTGCGACGAGATCGACACTATCAATCAAACCCTCTCAAAAGCCTCCCATAGATCTTGCCGAATATTGTCCAGCTTGATATTGGCTGCGACCCGTTCCTGCGAAGTGCCAGCGTCAACGTAAACATCTGAGAAGCCCGACTTGGATCCGGCCATAGTTCTATATAGGGAGGCTGCACGCTCCCAATGCGGGTCGTTCCGAGTGACGCTGTTTGAAAGTGCCTTGATTGTAGAGTTTATACCTCCGTCGAAGCTGTAGCAGCCTTCTCGGTGATAAATCTCTTTAAGTTCTTTCAGGAGTTCTGCCGCTTTAATGTTATTCATTTTGACTTTACTTTAATGGAGTTGGCTGTCCCAGCGTTTCAACGCCTGGCATTTTCCAAGGTTCTTGCACGAAAATCTGATGGATATTCTGACCTCCGACATAAATGCCGCCTTGGTTGCCTACGGGGCCTTCGTAAACGATGCTACCTGCAGGAATCTTAACCGAATACACGGTATTAATTGGTGAGCTTCCCGTCAATTCACCAGTCAATCCATCAATCCATTGAGGTTTGACAGCGGTGTCAATCCGAACTTGAGCAACGGATGTAGGGGGAGCTTCTGTAAACCATTGCCCTAGTGACTTCCCATTAATGTCTCCGCCGCGATGAAGCACCGTATCCTCATAAAGCTCGATGGCGCGATAGCGGCCCCCAGAAAAGTTTGCGGCTGGATTTCCTCTGATTTCTGCCAGAGGACCAGGATTGCTGACCATGTCAAACTCACCAATTACCCTGCCTGGCAAAGTCGTTTTCCCGAGCAGCGGGCGTTCAATGGCATTTAAAGGTGTGTTGTCGATCTTCTGGGGGGCTGGAGCGTGTTGCGACGAAGGAGCAGATTCGGGATAGGTCCGATTAAGCGGTGTGGGTTCTTTCACCAACAGCTCCGCCTGCGTCAGCAGCTTCTGCTCGTTTTTCGCCAACCAGGCCGCCAACTGCTTGTTGGAAATCTCGGCCTGCAAACGGGCACTGCGTGTGGCAATGCTTTCCATGCTGCTCATCACCCCGGCCTTCATCTGCCCACGCGTCAGGTAGGTGACGATGGCGGTCAACAACAGCAGCACTAATTGCTCCTGTCCGCGGGCCAGTTGACGCGCCGCGCGCTCGACACGCTCCTCGGCCTGCGCTGCGGAGCCGCCGCTTGGGTCAAGGCCGGCAGGTTTGAGGCCATCCTCGGCAAACCAGGCGGTGGCCATCCCTTGCTGCAAGGTCGACAGGCATGCTGGCAGGCCTTGGTAGAAGTATTCGGCAATCGCCGACAGCCCCAGCCCCATGAGGATCAGGTTACCCACCTGCAGGCCAATACCGGCGCCCGCCACGGCTCCAGGGGCCGCGCCGACACCAAAGGCGAACGCACCGGCCGCACCACCGGCCAGGGTGCCCACCGCTACACTGCCGCCGAGAATCATGGAGACCTCTTTGACCAGTTGCAACAGCACCGGCAGGATCTGCTCGATGCCAATCGAGGACCACTTGCGCTTGAGGTTGTATTGAATGATCGGGTAGGACAGGGCCATGGCCTGGCGCACGTTGTCGATGCGCTCGCCACCGAGGTAGCCATAGGTCTGATTGGCGCCGTTGCTCACCCGTCGGCTGAAACCATCCCAGGCCTCGTGGGCACTGTTCAGGCCGCTATCGACGCTCTGGTTGAGTGCGCTGAATTTCTGCTCGAGGTTGCGCTCGATGTCTCCCCAACTGGGGGTGTTGGCTAAAAGGTCCATTTTCGCTTCACTGTCCATGGCAGTAGGCAGCGCTTCGGCGTCCTGCGCTGCATTTCGCGTCAGACCTCAGCGCTTGCGAGAAGGTCCAGACGGGTGCTCATTGTTCTCATGCCGACCCTGCACAGCAATGATGGCAATTAAATATCGCTAGGCCTGTCTGGTCTAAGTGATAGCCGCGAGCGCCAGAACTGCTGGCGTTCTTGGAAGCTTTAGGCCAGGGCGAAAAAATGCTGAGAAAGTTGAACCAGGCCACGTTATGTAACATTTTTCTTCGATTTTTCGTTCGGGCGGCAGGTAGCAATTCGACGTGATTGGTGCGCATGCACAAGCCCTTGTGTTGCGCCGTTGTGCACGCCCCTAAGTCCTTCTGCCACGGGCGATTCGGCAAGGGACACGGCTGCCCAGGGCAACCGGTGAAGGGTGTCGGTGGTGGCTATATGCTACTGCTGAATTTCGCTGTATCCCGTGTGCCATGTGGGCTGCAGCGAGTTGACAGGGTAGCTTTTGCCAGTGTCTCCTTTGGGCCTTTCTGCTCGCCTGGTATTCGGGAATGTGAACCAGGTCGCATTAAATCAAGGTGAGTGATGGCACTTTCCGCGCAGCGGGCAGTCGCATGATTCCACAGGCTACACGCATGACGCGCGCCTGCCTGATGCGCCCGCAAGATCAGAGTTGTAGCTGAGCATCGCGCAAGCGTGCTGGCCGTGTTTTCAAGGAGATTTAGAATGATCATGGACCTGGCCACCGCGCTGCTGTCGCCGCAGAACCGCCGCCTGTTCAAGTTTCACAACCTGGCCAACCCCGAGCAGGAACTGCTGCTGGAAACCTTCAAGGGCGCAGAGGGCCTGTCGCGGGCATTCAACTACGAATTGCTGCTGGTGTGTGAAGACTCCGGCGTGCCGTTGAAGTCGATGATGGGCCAGCACGTCAGCATCGAAATTGAGCTGGCAGCTGGCGGCCCACGCTATATCACCGGTTACCTCACGCGCTTCGCCAGCATCGGCAGCGACGGCGGTATGGCCCGCTACACTGCCACCCTCAACCCGTGGTTCTCGATGCTCAAGAACCGCTTCGACACCCGGATATTCCAGGGCAATACGGTCGAGGAAGTGGTCACCCAGGTGTTCGCCCTGTGCCCGGCGTTTTCCCGCCACGAGTTCCGCCTGACCCGACCGCAGAAGCGCTATACCTACATCACCCAGTACCGCGAGTCTGACTTCAACTTCGTCCAGCGGCTGCTGGAGGAAGAGGGGATGTTCTACTACTTCGAGCACACCGCCGAAGGTCACACGATGATCATCTGCGATGACTCCAGCACCTTGGTGGATATCCCCGAGCAACCGCAAATCCGTTTCCACAGCGCTTCGGTTACCGAGACCGCCGACTCCATCACCCAGTGGAGCGGTAACCGCCAGCTGCAGTCCGGCAAGATGGCCACGCAAACCTTCGATTACCGCCAACCCAACAACCGCCTGCCGGTGGCGATGAACAGTGTGAACAAGCAGGGTGATGTCGAGAGCTTTGAAATCTACGACTTCCCCGGCCAGTACACCCACGGCACCTACGACGAAGGCGAAACCCTGTTGCGCTTGCGCATTGAAGCCCTTGAACTGCGCGGCAAGAAGTTCGAAGGCGCGAGCAACTGCCGCGCCATGAAGCCCGGCTACACCTTCGAGTTGCTACAACACTACTCCCACGATCAGGGCGCCGTAGAAGACCGTCAATTCTTGCTGATGCGCGTGGAAAGTGAAGGCCACAACAACTACCTCAGCGGCCAGCAGGCCAGCTACTTCAACACCTTCATCTGCGTGCGCAAGAAAATTCCGTTTCGTCCACAACTGAGCACGCCTAAGCCGAGCATCGCTGGCCCGCAAACAGCCATCATCGTCGGCCCACCCGGCGAAGAGATCTACACCGACGAACTGGGCCGGGTGAAGATCCAGTTCCACTGGGACCGCAACGGCGAATTCAACGACCACAGCTCATGCTGGGTGCGCGTCGCCCAATCCGGCGCCAGCGGCGGTTTCGGCAGCATCCAGATCCCACGGGTTGGCGATGAAGTCGTGGTGGTGTTTCTCGACGGTAACCCAGACCGTCCGTTGATCATGGGTAGCCTGTACAACAGCAGCAACACGCCGCCGTGGTCGCTGCCGGCGAACAAGACGCAGAGTGGTTTTCTGACCCGCTCGATGAAAGGCGATGGCGGTACCGCGAACTTCTTCCGCTTCGAAGACAAGTCTGGCGCCGAGCAGATCATCATGCACGCCGAGCGGAACATGGACACCGAGATCGAACTGGATGAGACCCATGATGTGGGCAATAACCGGACGATCACGGTCGGTGGTGCGCATCAGGAAATCATCAAGAAAGACACGCTGGTCAATGTTCAGGAAGGCTCGTACACCTTGCAGGTGGACAACCAGTTCATTCAGGTCAGCGCCAAACAGCACATCATCCTGCAG
The DNA here is from genome assembly GCF_056322725.1 of Pseudomonas sp. NUPR-002. Classification (NCBI taxonomy): domain Bacteria; kingdom Pseudomonadati; phylum Pseudomonadota; class Gammaproteobacteria; order Pseudomonadales; family Pseudomonadaceae; genus Pseudomonas; species Pseudomonas sp. NUPR-002. The sequence continues at coordinate 4,760,813 of NZ_CM150476.1, read as the reverse complement.
GTGGGGGCTAGCAGCATTACGCTGACCCCGGAAGGTATCGAGATCAAAGGCAAGGTCATTACCACCACCAGCACCGACACCACGCAGATCACCGGCGCCGCCGTGCGGATCAACGACTGAGGCTGCTGACGATGAGCAGGTCCTCTATCTACGACCGCATTTCTGCGCGGCGCGAAGCCGAGCAGCAAGCAAGTCGCCTGGCCGAGCTGGCGCAAGCAGCCAGCGTACCAGCCCCTCTGCCCGAACCAGAACCGCTGCCAGTTGCCCTGCAGAACGTCGCCAGCGGTTTTACCTTCGGCGGTTTCAATCTGCTATTTCCGGTGGGTTTCCGGTTTCGCGACGTCCAGACCACCCTCGAGCACGAAGGGGAATCGGTAACCCTCAACATCCGCCGCCGCGATGTGCGCTCCACGCAGACGCTGGAGCAACTGTTCGACGCTGCAATTCAAGCCTTGCGTGAAGTGAACCCACAGCTGCGCGTGATTCGTCAGCGCGACTGCCATGTGGCAGGCAGCCCGGCCAAGGCGCTGGACTTTCACTTCGCTGCCGGTCATGAGCCCCGACACGGGCGCCTGGTCGGGACGCTGGTGCCTGTCGAAGGCAGCGACGCCGCGCAATGGCTGGACATCTCCTGCGTGATTGACCCGACCAAGCCGGGCTTGAGCCAGTGGCTGGCTGAATTCGACCGCATGCTCGATAACCTCGCGCTGCGCTGACCCCCCACTATTTTTGCTATCAGGAATTTTCATCGTATGGATTACGCGTTGCAGGAAGGCGGCATTGCGCTGCCAGCAGGTTTTGAGGATCGCACGGTCAACATGTTCGTCTTGGGGGCCAGTGTTCCTGCACCGTTGAGCATCACTGTCTCGCGTGACGTCTTGCTGCCTGACGAAACATTGCAGGCCTATGTGGATCGCCAGGTCAAAATGCTGACCTCTAAGTTGCGCGGCTACACACGCATGGGCAACAAGGCGGTCTCGCTTTCGGCCACTGCGCCAATCGCTGGCGTGCAGATCGACGCCTATTACATGAACCAGGGTCGCCCGCTGTACCAGCGCCAGGCCGCCTTCATCATCAGCCCCGGGCGTGCGCTGATTTTCTCCACCACCGCACAAGCCGACTTCAGCCCCCAGCAGAATCAGGACTGGGACAACCTGCTCGCCAGCTTCACCCCGCGCACGCCTGCCAACACCAGTGCCGAGCACGGCGAACAGGAGTAATTCCTCATGTTCGAAGCGGCCAGGTTCGGCGACGACATATCGCACACCAGCGCGCTGGGCGGGTTCCTGATCGGAGCTGCCCTGGGCATTGCGCTGGTGGCTACAGTGGCCATCGCCACGTTCACTTGCGGGTTTGGCGTGGCCTTGCTGGCCGGCCTCGCAGCGGGCATCGGAGGCAGCTTGCTGACTGCCGCCGGGGAGGCGATAGGCAGTCTGTTTTCATCCCCCTCCGGGACGATTACCACTGCCTCCCCCAATGTGTTCATCAATAGCCGTAAAGCGGCGCGCGTCGAGAAAAGCATCGGCGCCTGCGACAAGCATCCAGGGCCGGTGCAGATTGCCGAAGGCTCGACCAACGTCTTCATCAACAGCGTGGCGGCGGCGCGCAAGGGCGACAAGCTGACCTGCGGCGCTACGATTTCTGGCGGTTCGGACAACGTCATCATCGGCGGCGGCACCTACCGCTACCTGCCAGTCGACGACGAAATCCCGCAATGGCTGCGCACCACCGTGGATGTGCTGATGGCCATTGCCGGTGCCGCCGGGGGGATTGCTCAATTGCTCAAGGCCGGCACCCAGGCCGGCATGAAAGCGGTTATGCCCTGCGCCTTGAAGTTCACCGCAGGCTTCGTTGCTGGCGAGGTGGCCAGCCGCTACGTGGTGGAGCCGGTGGCGCGCAAGGCGATTGGCGGGCTGATCGGCAACCCGGTCGATCTCACCACCGGGCGCAAATTGATTCCCGATGAAATCGACTTCAGCCTGCCCGGCCTGATGCCGATTGAATGGTCGCGTTTCTACGCCAGCGACCTCACCGTCGACAGCGTGCTCGGTCGCGGCTGGGTGCTGCCCTGGGAACAGAGCCTGCGCCGCCAAGGCAGCTTCATCTACCTTACCGACAACCAGGGCCGGGAAGTCCCGTTCGTTACCCTGCAACCGGGCGAGCGTATCTACAACCCGCACGAGCAGGTGTACCTGGTGTGCAGCGAGGGCGGTCACTACCTGTTGCAAACCCTCGACAACCTGTTCTTCTACTTCGGTGAAGTGCCAGACGACAACCGCAACGTCCCGCTGCAGCGTATCGAAAACGCCCTCGGCCACTTCCTGCATTTCACCCGCACGCCCGACGGCACACTCACCGACATCAGCGCCACCGGCGGCACCCGCGTGCACCTGCATTACGATCACCCGCTGGGCCGTCTGACCGATATCAAGCGTGTGGTGAACAACCAGCCGGTTGAAACGCTCACCCAGTACCGCTACGACGCACACGGCCAACTGAGTGAAGTGATCAACCGCAACGGCGATTCGGTGCGGCGCTTCAGCTACGCCGAAGACGTGATGGTGAGCCACAGCAACGCCCTGGGCCTGGGCTGCCACTACCGCTGGCAAACCCTTGGCGGTGCGCCACGCGTGGTGGAGCACTGGACCAGCGATGGTGAGCACTTCCATTTTCGCTACGACCTCGACGCCCGCAGCAGTTGGGCCACTGATGTGCTCGGGCGCGAGCTGCAGGTGCAGTACAACGCCGACCACCGCGTGATTGCCAGCCGGGACTATGGTGGCGAACGCTACGCCATCGACCTGGACGAACACGGCAACATGGTCGGCCTGAGCTTGCCGGACGGCAACCAGCTCAGCTTCACCTACGACGAATTCGCCCGCCTGCTGGAAGAGTGCGACCCGCTCGGTCGCAAGACCACCTACGAATACCACCACCTGACCCGGCTGGTGACGAAAGTCACCTACCCGGATGGCAGCACCTGGCAGGCGCGCTACGACGACAAGGGCAACCTGCTCGCCGAAACCGATGCCCTGGGGAACCTGACCGAATACCTCAACAGCGACGACGGCTTGCCGCACACCATCATCGACGCGACCTACAAGTCCAAATACCTGTGGTGGAACACCCTGGCGCAAGTCGAGCGCTATCAGGACTGCTCAGGCAAAAGTACCTACTACCGCTACGACGAACGCCAGCACCTGGTCGCCGTTACCGACGCGCTGAAGCAAACCACCACACTGGAGCGCAAACCCGACGGCGAAGTACTGCGCATCAACTACCCGGACGGCACAGCAGAACACTTCACCTACAACGTCTACGGCCAGGTGCTCAGCCACACCGACGGCAAGGGCCAGAGCACCCGCTTGCTGCGCACCGCCCGCGGCTTGCCGAGCAGCCGGCAGGATGCCAAAGGCCAGCGCGTGCGCTACGAATACGACAAGGCCCTGCGCCTGACCGCGCTGGTCAACGAGAACAACGCCACCTACAGCTTTGCTTACGACCTGTCGGATCGGCTCAGTGAAGAAGTGCGGGTCGATAACCTGACCCGGCGCTTCAGCTACAACGACGGCGGCCACCTGACCCGGCTCGACGAGATCGGCTACGGCGAAAACGCCGAGCGCCCGCAGCGCCATACCCTGTTCGAACGCGACCGCATTGGTCGTTTGATTACCAAGATCAACAGCGATGCGCAGCAGGCCTTCCAGTATGACGACGGCGACCGCTTGCTGAGCATCGAGCGACAACCGACCGGGCTCGGTAAGCAACTCGGTGTTAGCGAAGAAAAGTTGGAGTACGCCTACGACCGGCTGGGGCGTCTGACGCAAGAGGTCACCCCGGATGGCACGCTCACCTATGAATACGACCCCCTCAGCAACCTCACCACATTGACCCTGCCGGATGGTCGCAAGGTCAACCACCTGTACTACGGCAGCGGCCACCTGCACCAGCTGAACCTGGACGGTCAGGTGATCAGCGACATGGAGCGTGATGACCTGCACCGCGAGGTGTACCGGACCCAGGGCAAGCTCACCAGTTGCTTTGGTTACGACGCCATGGGGCGTAAGGCGTGGCAGTTTGCGTCAACGTTGCCTGCCGACAAGCTGTCACAGGTGCACAACACCGGCATTAACACGTCGCTACTGGTGGAGCATGCCTACAACCCGATTCACCGGCGCTACCAGTACGATCCTGCGGGGGAATTGGTACGCACGCTGGACAAGCTACGCGGCGAGATCAAATACGAGTACGAAGCCAATGGCCAGTTACACAGCCGCGATACCGGCTCATTGATTGGCAGTGAAGAATTCCGCTACGACCCTGCCGCCAACCGCCTGGACTTCAATGCTCGGCAGTTCGACAAGGTCAAGGACAACCGCATCAAGCAGTGGCGGGATCAGGAATACCGCTACGACCCGTGGGGCAACCTGATTGAGAAGCGCTCGGGGCACAGCAAGCTGCAGCGCTTTAGCTACGATTGTGAAAACCGGTTGGTGCGGGCTGAGACGCTGGTCAATGGCAAGCTGGAAAGTACCGGGCGTTATCGGTACGACAGCCTAGGACGGCGGGTTGGCAAGCAGGCAGAACTCAACGGCGAGGTTGAGCAGAAACGCTTCTTCTGGCAAGGGCTGCGGATGCTGCGCGAGGAGACGCCCGGGCAGAGCATCCTGTACCTGTATGAGCCGGGAAGCTATGCGCCGCTGGCGCGGGTTGATCAGGTGGAGGGAGAAGAGCAGAAGGTCTACTACTTCCATACTGATCAGATTGGTACGCCGCTGGAGCTGACGGACAGCGATGGAGAAATTGTCTGGCAGGCGACGTATCGGTCGTGGGGCGCGATTGAGCAACTAACGGTCAATGAAGTCGAGCAGAATTTGCGGTTTCAGGGGCAGTACTCTGACTCAGAGACGGGGCTGCACTACAACACGTTCAGGTACTACGATCCGGAGGTCGGGCGGTTTGTAACGCAGGATCCGATTGGATTGGATGGAGGGTTCAACCTTTATCGATACGTACCGAGCCCAACGGGCTGGATTGATCCTTGGGGATGGGAGTGCTGGGGGACTGCGCGTAAGAACTACTGGAAAGCTGAGGCTAAAGCCCCTACTCAGGCATATTCTCCTGCCAACCTTGCTCGGATGGCGGAAGGTAAAGCTCCTAAAATGACTGTTCTAGTAAGGAACAGGAAAACCTTCGCGGTGACCAAAAAGGAAATGACTTTGGAGCTTCATCATAATGACATCCCGCAGCGAGTTGGTGGGGCCGGGGTACATGATAAAGAAAACTTACTTTCGCTAACTCCGTGGGAGCATGAGGCCGTAGATTTGTATCGCCATGTTGGGTACGATTTGATAAAAGTTATTAAGGGAGTAAATGTTTGGTGAGTACTAGTTCAGATGTTGTAAGTGGCGTTGTCAATTCAGAGGCTTATCAGAATATAGTTTCCCAACTAAAGAAAGATGTGGGTATTACTATATGTGAAGAGCTTTCGGAGTTGTTTTGTGATTTTGATGCGGCGGCTTTTGATCGATCGGGGTTGTCGATTGAAGAGCTTAAAGCTGTATTTGAGGCTGGATCAGATGAAATAAGAGACTATTCAATTAGAAAGTATAAGGCTTTAGACGGGGCTTCAGAAGAGCAGGAATATCCTGTGGGTGAAGAACCTGATGAAGAAGATGATGAGTTTGAAAGCGAAAATTTAGGTTATGCCCCAGGCTTTTTGTTGGCTAATGCGATAGAGTTTCTGCTTGCGAAAAAAGGGGGGAGGTACTTAGAGAAATACCTAAAAGAGTCTAGGGTTCCGAAGGCAGGGGAGTATGCTAAGCAAGTCTTGTCATTTATAGGGTAGGTTTTTGTTGGTAGATGACGTGGCGTTAGTCCGTGGGGGATTTTAGGTTTTGAGTGTTTAGGAGGTGTTATGAATTATTACTCAATGTGCCATGAGGTGGTAGATGGAGGGTACACTGATGGTGAGGTATTATTTTTCCAGTGCTTGAAGATTACTATCAAGTCGGGAGGCTTTTGTCTATATCAGGTTTGTCCATAGAGGTGATCTTGGATAAGAGGGTTCGCAATCTGAGCTCTGACTTCTTTTTGACAACATGTGGCGCATTTTTCGTATCTGGAGAATTGAAAAATGTTTTTAATGAAGTCAATTCTGAGGCGAGTTTTATTCGTGCTGAAGTGAAATATTTTAGCGGAAAGCCTGTTGAGGAGGAGTACTTTCTTATCCATGTTGACGAGAAGGTCTCATGCTTTGACTATGAGCAGTCAGAGTACTCTGGGAAAACCATGATTTTAAATAAGGTTAAGGCGGGTGAGCTGGATAATGACTACAAGGTTCGAGGTATAAAAAAGCTTTGTATTGATGAGTTAAAGACTGGTGGTCTGGATTTTTTATTTGTTGAAGGCGTGATATGGATTGACCCGATTGTGTCGGAGACTTTTGTACGTAAGGTTGAAAGTAAGAAGCTTTTAGTGAGATTTGATGCTGTCGGATGATGTTGGCTTGCCGCACACCATCATCGACGCGACCTACAAGTCCAAATACCTGTGGTGGAGCACCCTGGCGCAAGTCGAGCGCTATCAGGACTGCTCAGGCAAGAGCACCTACTACCGCTACGACGAACGCCAGCACCTGGTCGCCGTCACCGATGCGCTGAACCAGACCACCACACTGGAGCGCAAACCCGACGGTGAAGTACTGCGCATCAACTACCCGGACGGCAGCGCGGAAACCTTCGCCTAGAACGTCTACGGCCAGGTGCTCAGCCACACCGACGGCAAAGGCCAGACCACCCGCTTGCTGCGCACCGCCCGCGGGCTGCCGAGCAGCCGGCAGGATGCCAAGGGCCAGCGGGTGCGTTACGAATACGACAAGGCCCTGCGCCTGACCGCGTTGGTCAACGAGAACAACGCCACCTACAGCTTTGCTTACGACCTGTCGGATCGGCTCAGTGAAGAAGTGCGGGTCGATAACCTGACCCGGCGCTTCAGCTACAACGACGGCGGCCACCTGACCCGGCTCGACGAGATCGGCTACGGCGAAAACGCCGAACGCCCGCAGCGCCATACCCTGTTCGAACGCGACCGCATTGGGCGCTTGATTACCAAGATCAACAGCGATACGCAGCAAACCTTCCAGTACGACGATGGCGACCGCTTGCTGAGCATCGAGCGGCAACCGACTGGGCTCGGTAAGCAACTCGGCGTTAGCGAAGAAAAGTTGGAGTACGCCTACGACCGGCTGGGGCGTCTGACGCAAGAGGTCACCCCGGATGGCACGCTCACCTATGAATACGACCCCCTCAGCAACCTCACCACACTGACCCTGCCGGATGGCCGCAAGGTCAACCACCTGTACTACGGCAGCGGCCACCTGCACCAACTGAACCTGGACGGTCAGGTGATCAGCGACATGGAGCGTGATGACCTGCACCGCGAGGTGTACCGGACCCAGGGCAAGCTCACCAGTTGCTTTGGTTACGACGCGATGGGGCGCAAGGCGTGGCAGTTTGCCTCGACCTTGCCTGCCGACAAGCTGTCCCAGGTGCACAACACCGGCATTAACACGTCGCTACTGGTGGAGCATGCCTACAACCCGATTCACCGCCGCTATCAATACGACCCGGCAGGCGAACTGGTGCGCACGCTGGACAAGCTACGCGGCGAGATCAAATACGAGTACGAAGCCAATGGCCAATTGCACAGTCGTGATACCGGCTCGTTGATTGGCAGTGAAGAGTTCCGCTACGACCCAGCCGCCAACCGCCTGGACTTCAATGCCCGGCAGTTCGACAAGGTCAAGGACAACCGCATCAGTCGGTGGCGGGATCAGGAATACCGCTACGACCCGTGGGGCAACCTGATTGAGAAGCGCTCGGGACATAGCAAGTTGCAGCGCTTTAGCTATGACTGTGAAAACCGGTTGGTGCGGGCTGAGACGCTGGTCAATGGCAAGCTGGAAAGTACCGGACGGTATCGGTACGACAGCTTGGGGCGGCGGGTTGGCAAGCAGGCAGAACTCAACGGTGAGGTTGAGCAGAAACGCTTCCTCTGGCAAGGGCTGCGGATGCTGCGCGAGGAGACGCCTGGGCAGAGCATCTTGTACCTGTATGAGCCGGGAAGCTATGCGCCGTTGGCGCGGGTTGATCAGGCGGAAGGGGAAGAGCAGAAGGTCTACTACTTCCATACTGATCAGATTGGTACGCCGCTGGAGCTGACCGACAGCGAGGGCGAGATTGTCTGGCAGGCAACCTATCGCTCCTGGGGCGCGATTGAACAACTGACGGTCAATGAAGTTGAGCAGAACTTGCGGCTTCAGGGGCAGTACTCTGACTCAGAGACAGGTCTACACTACAATACATTCCGATTCTATGATCCTGAATCGGGCCGCTTCATCACACAGGACCCAATAGGTCTGTCCGGAGGTATAAACCTCTATCAATATGCAGTAAATCCAATTGCATGGATCGACCCGTGGGGTTGGAATGCAAAGCCATCTCACTCCCCCGATATAGCTAAATGGCTGGATAAGGGCGGGTCGGTTCACATGGAAGTTGAAGGTCGTACTTGGGTTTATCAAGACTGGGAAGGTAATATCGTAAGGTATCCTGAAGGTCATCCGGATTTCACACCGTATCAACGGCAGCAGGTCGATGTCCCTGACCTGAAAGGGAATCATGGTAAGAACCCTGGTGGCGATTTCGGTAAGTCGGATGCTCTTGCACCTAAAGGAAAGGCTGATTATTCAAAGAACACTTGGCATCACCATGAAAATATGAAGACGATGCAAGAGGTCCCTAAAAAGATACATAACAGATTTACCCACTCCGGTGGTGTCAAAAATATGAAGACTTCTTGTTAATTGGGTGAAATTATGCCGATTGTATATAAAGCTGGCCTAAGTGATTCTGAGATAAATGCAGTTGAGTCTGCGCTGAAAGTAGTGCTGCCTGATAGCTATAGGCAGTTGCTAAAGCGTATGAACGGTTTTTATTTGACTGAGCCAGATTTCGGTCAATTGCCGTTGCCAGCCATTGATGAGGGTGTTATCAGCTTTGACCGACTTTTCGGGGTCGTTCCGGAGGAGGAGTGTAACGACTTGGTTAGTTTCAATAGTGAATTTATTGACGAGTTGAGTTTCATAAAAGGCGTGTTTGCCATTGGCGAGGATGGGGGTGGGAATCCCTACGTACTGATAAGTGAGCCCGGCCGGGAAGGTGTTTATTACTGGGATCGAACTCACTTGCATGAGGGCGATTCAGTTAATAAATATGACATCGCAGAGCAGGGTGAGTGTGGTCACCTGTATTTGGTAGCAAAAGATATTGATGGGTTGTTCGATACGCTCGTCTCCTCCCTTGGTGGAGATGTGGCTATGATTGAGGAAGCGTGATTTTTACGGGTTTCGTTAAAATCAGCTTGCGACAAGATTTGCTTGAGTCTGGAAAGTGTACCTGCGTCGTCTGCCGCTAATTTGTGGGGCTGGGAATTAATTGTATAGTTTGCGGGTTAAGTTGGTTGGTTAATCTGGAAGTTGGTTTTTTTGATTGATGGTCGCGGTTGGATATGTTTTTTTACGTATCGAGTGCGGCTGATCTTTAAAAATTGGAGTAATTCAGTGAGGCGACTTTCGCCTCATTTTTTTTGTCATAAAGTCCACCTCAGGCTTGATATCTAGCTGGCCGCCAACTCGTAATAAAATTGGACGAACACGGCAACATGGTCGGCCTGAGCTTGCCGGACGGCAACCAGCTCAGCTTCACCTACGACGAATTCGCCCGCCTGCTGGAAGAGCGCGACCCGCTCGGTCGCAAGACCACCTACGAATACCACCACCTGACCCGGCTGGTGACGAAAGTCACCTACCCGGATGGCAGCACCTGGCAGGCGCGCTACGACGACAAGGGCAACCTGCTTGCCGAAACCGATGCCTTGGGGAACCTGACCGAATACCTCAACGGCGACGATGGCCTGCCGCACACCATCATCGACGCGACCTACAAGTCCAAATACCTGTGGTGGAACACCCTGGCGCAAGTCGAGCGCTATCAGGACTGCTCGGGCAAAAGTACCTACTACCGCTACGACGAACGCCAGCACCTGGTCGCCGTCACCGACGCGCTGAACCAGACCACCACACTGGAGCGCAAACCCGACGGCGAAGTACTGCGCATCGACTACCCGGACGGCAGCGCGGAAACCTTCGCCTACAACGTCTACGGCCAGGTGCTCAGCCACACCGACGGTAAGGGCCAGACCACCCGCCTGCTACGCACCGCTCGCGGGCTGCCGAGCAGCCGGCAGGATGCCAAAGGCCAGCGGGTGCGTTACGAATACGACAAGGCCCTGCGCCTGACCGCGTTGGTCAACGAGAACAGCGCCACCTACAGCTTTGCTTACGATCAGTCGGCTCAGCGACGAAGTGCGAGTCACGGCAGTGACCACCTGCACCAGCTGAACTTGGGCGGCCAAGTGATTAGCGATATGGGGCGTGATGACCTGCACCGCGAGATGTATCGGACTCAGGGGAAACTTATCAGTTGCTTTGGTTACGACGCGATGTGGCGCAAACGTGGCCGTCCGCGTCAATGCTGCCTGCCGACAACTTTTCAAAGATGCATAACACTGGCGTTAACACGTTGCTACAGGTGGAACATGCCTACAACCTAGAACGCCGCCATTACCAATACGATTTCGCGGGTTAACTGGTACGCATATGAGCTATATTGAAAAGCTGGAGTTGAAAATTAATGCGAGCGGAGAGGATCCTGCATTTTCTGGTGGTGCAACCGATGAAGTGATAAGGGAGTTCGAAAAGGCGTTGGGTGTAAAGTTTCCTGAGTCATATGTTGAGTTTCTCAAGAAATATGGAGCCTTATCATTTGCAGGTGATACCTATTATGGGATTACCAAGGGCGGTGTTGATGCAGTAGCTATCCCTAGTGTTGCCTTTGCCACAAAAAGTGCTCGTGCAGATGGTGATGCAGACGATTCGATGATTGTAGTTAAAGCTTCAGGGTATGGTCCAATTTACTCAATAGATACCTCGGTCATCGGTGAGTCTGGGGAACCTGTTATAGTAGAAACGAAACCCTCCTTCAAGCGGACAAAAGAGAAAAATATTATTTATCATAGTTTTCAAGGGTTTTTTAGCGATATGGTTGGTCAAGCAATCAAAGAGCTATAATTGGTTAGTCAGGTTTCTCGATGCGCAAAGAGTTGGTTGTGATCTGCTTAAAAAACCGGTTGCAGTGGCCTGGCGAAAGACCGCAAGGTCAGCCATTTATACTGGTGCTCAATGTATGCGATAGGCGTGCCTAAGTGTCAAGGAGATTAGTTGAAAGCCCAGGTTTGTAAAGGATCAATCCTGTTGATTTGATTGTTGGTGGGTGGGTTGGTTGGAAATTCGGAAATGTTATTTTTGAGATGATTTTTGGAGTGATATATGAATCAAGGGTTTTCTGTGGTTACTGATACTGCGACTTTGGTTGTGTTTGATCTTCAAGCAATACAGCATCGAATAGATGATACATGTGATTGGTGGAGTATTCAGGTTGATGAGCTTTTAGAGATGAACGAGGGCAATATTGCTTTTTTGAATGTGGGGGGAGATGGTAGGTATCAAGTAAAGATACAGGAGGATTTGCTTAGGGAGTTTGGTGGTGTTTATTTGAAATTTCCTTCTGGGCGCGTTTTCATTGGTGCAGGGGAGGATGCTACTGGAGGGGGGTTAGAGCCTGATGGGTCAGATGCAATTCAAGGAGTGTTTCTCGATTTTGAAATAGGTAGCTATTATATGAAATACAAGGTTGAAGGAGAGGCAATCTGTTTGGCGTTCTCGCCTTCTACTAGGTCCTATAACGAATTTGCAAGTCCGGTAAGGTTCACAGTTTAACCTCTGCTGAGGTGCGGCTTTCTGAAGTGGATATAAGATTGTTGCTTGCAAGAGGGCGCTAGGCGGAAAGTTATAGAGGGTTGATGTCCCCAGTAAAATTGCCCTGGCCGAAGAGCCCCCGACTGGTTCAAGTAACACCCTGCACTAATAGCCAACCCGGTGCGCGTAGCGCCAGCAAGCTTGTAGGGTGTGAGGCAGGTTATCCCGCAGCCCGCGACAACCCCTCCAGCACCGACATAGCCTTCTGAGCGTCATCAACGCCCACAAACACGTGGTCGTGGTAGTACGCAGCAATCACGTTGCAACTGATCCCGGCATTGCCCAGGGCTGCAGAGAAGGCGGCGGTCAATCCCACTGCATCCAGTGCCGAGTGGATGGTCAGGGTAATCCACGCCGCGACGAAGTCGTATTTCAATCCCAGTGCATCGGCGCGGCTGCGTTCGACGATCAGCGTCAGGCCTTCCTGCTCGCGGAAGCTACCGATGATCTGCTCGGGAGCAAGCCCTGAAAAGTCTGTAACGCTGCAGAACACATATTCGCCCTGGTTGAGGTGAGGGCTCATGCCTTGCAGTAACGCGGATATGGATTTTTCGCCAGCCATCGATCAGCTCCAGTACAGGTAAGTGGGGTAGTCTGCCGTGCCTGGCGCTATTAGTTGAATGAATACTCGTAATTGTTGATTAGAGAAAGTGATGAGTCTGCGCGCTGCTGCAGTAGCAAAAGCGCTAGCGCTGGCAGCGCTTTGCTTAGCCGGTCGGTTCCCGGTAGGTCTGGCGAAACTCGCCCGGTGGTATGCCGCGCCAGCTTTTGAAGGTGCGGTGGAACGAGCGCGGTTCGGTGAAGCCCAGGTACTGGGCGATGTCCTGGATCGGTAAGGTGCTGTGCAGCAGGTAGTGTTCGGCCAGTTCCTGGCGCAGGCTGTCGAGGATCTGCTGGTAAGAGGTGTTGGCCTGGTGCAACTGGCGTTGCAGGGTGCGTACTGAGATGGCGAAGTGTTCTGCCACTTGTTCTTTGCGTGGCAGGCCTTCTTTGAGCAGTTGACGCAAAACGTTTTTCACGCGTTGCTCCAGCGACGCATCTTCCAGGCTGGCCATCAGGCTCAGGGCGTGTTCTTCGAGGGTGCGCAGCAGGTGCGCGTCGGCCTGGCGCAACGGCAGTTGCAGGTAGGGCAGCGGCACAATCAGTGCCGAGTAGGGCTGGTCGAACAGCACCGGGCAGTCGAAGAACTGCTCGTATTGAGCCGCTTCGGTGTCTGCTGGCTGCGCATGTTCAAGCCATACCGCCGCCGGTGACAGTTGGGTGTCGGCGATCCAGCGCGCATATTGCAGCCACGAGCCCAGCACGTTTTCCACCAGGTGGCGGCGGATGCGCGGGCGCTGGTGGCGGCAGTTCCAGATCAGGTGTACCTGCTCACCCTGCAGTTCGGCGCGGCTCACGCCCATGTCCCCAACCAGTTTCTCGAACGGCATGATGCGGTTCATGGCATCGCCCAGGGTGGCGCAGTTCATGGTGATGTAGCCCAGCACGCTCCAGGAGTTGGGCAGCACGAAGCGCGCCGAGTTGAGCCCAAACAACGGGTCGCCGGAGTGTTCGCAGAAGTAGTCGAGCAGGTGCTCGTGGACTTCGCCCGGCAGCCGCAGGCTGTTGTCGCTCAGGTGTTCGGCCTGCAAACCGGCCACTGCTAGCGCCGGTTCAATGGCAACGCCCAGCTGTTCAGCATGACGCACGTACTTGAGCAGGGGCGGCAGCGAGGTGTAGCCGAGGGAGTGCATGATCGGGTTCCTTTGATCGGGGCCGGCTGGCGCAGCGGTAAGCCCTGCAAGGTAAGTTGAAAGCGCCGCCAAAGTAAATGGCTGCAGGCGTGTGCGGGTTGGCTCAATTGGCTACTTCGGCTGGCCGGATGCGACCGTGACAGCTTGGAGCAACTGGCTACTATAGGCGCCATAACTGTAACCAAATAAGAACCATAAAAGGACACGTGCATGCGACGCTGGAACGGCTGGGGGGATGCAACTACGGTGGTCGAGCTGCCGGCCCAGGGCGCGGGGTTTCTCGCCGCGCGGGTGGGGGCTGGCGCGGCGTTGCCCGATGCTTCGCTGGATACGGCCCTGGCTCGCGTTCCGGCGTCGCGCCTGGCCGCGCACCCGTTGTACAGCGTAGAGACCCACGATCGCCTGCTGCATGCCCGTGGCCAGAGCCTGCCGGACTGGCTGGCGTTGCGTGAAGGGCGGCTGGGCACTTACCCCGATGCGGTGGCGTTTCCACAGAGTGCCGAACAGGTACGCGAGTTGCTGGCATTGGCTGAGGCGCAGAACCTGTGCCTGATTCCTTACGGTGGCGGTACCTCGGTTGCCGGGCACATCAACCCGCCGACTTCCACGCGCCCGGTGCTGACGGTCTCACTGGCGCGGATGAACCGCTTGCTCGATCTTGACGAGCAGAGCCTGCTGGCCACCTTTGGCCCCGGCGCCACCGGGCCGCAAGTGGAAAGCCAGTTGCGCGCCCGCGGTTATACCCTTGGCCATTTTCCGCAGTCGTGGGAGCTGTCGACCCTGGGCGGTTGGGTGGCCAGTCGCTCCAGTGGTCAGCAGTCGTTGCGCTATGGGCGGATCGAGCAATTGTTTGCCGGCGGCACCCTGGAAACCTTCGCCGGCCCCCTGGAGATCGCCAGCTTTCCGGCCTCGGCCGCCGGGCCTGACCTGCGCGAAGTGGTGCTTGGCAGTGAGGGCCGCTTCGGGATCATTTCCGAGGTCAAGGTACGGGTTTGCGCGCTGCCTGCCGATGAGCGTTTTTACGGGGTGTTCCTGCCGGACTGGAAGCGTGCCCTGCAAGCCATCCGCGAGCTGGCCCAGGCGCGTGTGCCGCTGTCGATGCTGCGCTTGTCGAATACGGTGGAAACCGAGACCCAACTGGCCCTGGCCGGGCACCCACAGCAGATCGCCTGGCTGGAGAAGTACCTGGCCCTGCGTGGTGCTGGCGCGGGGAAGTGCCTGCTGACCTTCGGCGTTACCGGCAACCGTCAGCAGAATGCCCTGTCGCTGCGTCAGGCGCGCAAGCATTTGAAGGCGTTCGGCGGGGTGTTCACTGGTACGTTGCTGGGCAAGAAGTGGGCACAGAATCGCTTTCGGTTTCCCTACCTGCGCGAGAACCTGTGGAACGCCGGTTATGTGGTCGACACGCTGGAAACGGCCACCGACTGGAGCAACGTCGACAACCTGCTCACGCGTATCGAAAGCAGCTTGCGTGATGGCCTGGCCGCAGAGGGCGAGCGGGTGCATGTGTTCACTCATTTGTCGCACGTGTATGGCGAAGGCTCGAGTATCTACACCACCTATGTGTTCCGCCCGGCTGAGAGTTATGCGGCGACCCTGGCGCGTTGGCAGGCACTCAAGCATGCGGCCAGCCAGACCATCGTCGACAACCACGGCACCATCAGCCACCAGCATGGCGTGGGCAAAGACCATGCCCCTTACCTGTTGCGCGAGAAAGGCGCATTGACGCTGGATGCCCTGCAGGTACTCAGCCAGCACTTCGACCCGGCCGGGCGTTTGAATCCCGGCACCCTGTTGCAGGAGTGACGGCATGAGCCAGGACTGGAATGCCGCGTGGCGTCAGCAGGTGCTGCCAACCCTGGCGGCTGAAACCTGGGACTTGATCGTCATTGGTGGCGGTATCAGTGGCGCCGGGATTCTGCGCGAAGCCGCGCGGCGTGGCTGGCGCTGCCTGTTGCTGGAGCAGCGCGACTTTGCCTGGGGCACCTCCAGCCGATCGTCGAAGATGGTCCATGGCGGCTTGCGCTATATCGCCAAGGGCCAATGGCGCCTGACCCGCGACTCGGTGCACGAGCGCCAGCGCCTGCTCGATGAGGCGCCGGGGCTGGTGGAGCCGGCGAGCTTCTTGATGCCGCACTACCGCGGTGGTTTTCCCGGGCCGCGTGTGTTCGGTGGGCTGTTGAGCGTGTACGACGCCCTGGCCGGACGGCGCAATCATCGCTTTCACAACGCGCAGCAGCTGAGTTTTCTGGCGCCGGGGTTGAAGCAAGAGAAGCTGTTGGGTGGCACCTGTTTTGTCGATGCCCTGACCGACGACGCGCGCCTGGTCATGCGTGTGCTGGCCGAAGCACGCGCCGATGGCGCACTGGCGCTCAATGGCATGCGTGTTCAGCAACTGCTGCGTGAAAACGGCCGGGTGTGTGGCGTACAAGTTGAAGACATTGAGCGCGGTGAGTCGCTGCAACTGCAGTGCCGCGCCCTGGCGGTGGCGACCGGCGCCTGGGCCGAACGCCTGCGCCCGAGCGACGCGCCCCATCAATTGCGACCGCTGCGTGGCAGCCATCTGGTGTTGCCTGGCTGGCGTTTGCCGGTGGCGCAGGCTTTTACCTTTTTACACGCCCGCGACCGGCGGCCGGTGTTTGTATTTCCCTGGGAAGGGGCCACGGTGGTCGGCACCACCGACCTCGATCACCAGGAGGATCTCGACCACAGCGCCAGCATCAGCGGCGAAGAACTCGATTACCTGTTGGCTGCCTGTGCCCAGCAGTTTCCCCAGGCCGAGGTGGTTGCCAGCGATGTGCTGTCGACCTGGTCGGGTGTTCGCCCGGTGGTCGGCAGTGCGCAGGGTGGGCAGCAGGGCAGCCCGTCCAATGAAACTCGTGAGCATGTGCTGTGGCAGGAACCCGGTTGCGTGACCCTCGCCGGTGGCAAGCTGACCACCTTCCGACCCCAGGCGCTGGAAGTGCTCAAGGTGTGCGCGCAGATGCTCGGGCGCGAGCTCAGCGACGACGGCGCGGCGGTGTTTGCGCCGGTGCCCGCGTTGCCGATTCCCGCCCTCAGCAGCAGCCAGTGGCGTCGCGTGTCCGGGCGTTATGGCCGCGATCTGCCACGCTTGGCGTTGTTGCTGGAGCAACTGGGCTGCGCCACGGTCGGTGCCAGCAACACGCTGTGGGCGGAGTTGGCATTGGCCTGCGACACCGAACTGGTGCTGCACCTGGATGATCTGTTGCTGCGCCGCACCCGCATCGGCCTGCTGCTGGCGCAAGGGGCGCAGGCGTATCTGCCGGCCATTCGCCAGTTGTGTCAGTCACGCCTGGGCTGGGACGACCTACGCTGGGAAACGGAAGAGCAGCGCTATCGGGATCTGTGGCAACGCCATCATGGCTTGCCGGACGCCACACATTGATTGCCCCTTGAAGAGAGCTCCATGGATAACGATAAGAACAAGCGCTACCTGCTGGCAATCGACAATGGCACCCAGAGCGTGCGCGCGTTGTTGTTCGATTTGCAGGGCAACCTGTTGGGCAAGGGCAAGGTCGAGCTGCAGGCCTACACCTCGGCTCATCCCGGCTGGGCCGAGCAGGAACCGGATTACTACTGGGCCAAACTGGGGGAAGCCTGCCAGTTGCTGTGGCAGCAAACCAATGTTGATCGCTCGCAGATTGCCGGTGTGTCGCTGACCACCCAGCGCGGCACGGTGATCAACGTCGACGCCCAGGGCAATGCGCTGCGCCCGGCGATTCTCTGGCTCGATCAGCGTCAGGCCGAGGTCGAGGGCGGGATCAAGGGACCGTGGGGCTGGTTGTTCAAACTGGTCGGGGCGCAGGCCACCGTGGATTATTTCCGCGCCCAGGCCGAGGCCAACTGGATCGCCCAACAGCAGCCAGAGGTATGGGCGGCGACCGACAAATTTTTGCTGCTCTCGGGGTTTCTCACCCATCGTCTGTGCGGCCGTTTCGTTGACTCGGTGGGCTGCTGTGTCGGCTACCTGCCATTCGATTTCAAACGCCTGCGCTGGGCCGCGCCCAAAGACTGGAAGTGGCAGGCGCTGGCTGTGCGTGCGGAGCAATTGCCGAGCTTGCTCAAACCGGGGGAAACCCTGGGGCACATCAGTGCCGAAGCGAGCCGGGTGACCGGCATTCCCGAGGGCATTCCGTTGATTGCGGCGGGTGCCGATAAAGCCTGTGAGGTGCTGGGTGCCGGGGTGGTGGATGCCTCTACGGTGTGTCTGTCTTATGGCACCACGGCGACGATTACCACGACGCGCTCGCGCTACCTGGAGATCGTGCCGTTGATTCCACCGTATCCGGCGTCGATTCCGGATCAGTACAACTGCGAAGTGATGATCTACCGCGGCTATTGGATGGTCAGTTGGTTCAAGCACGAGTTCGGTCTGCGGGAAATGCAGCAGGCCAAAGAGCAGGGGCTGGAGCCGGAGCAACTGTTCGATGAGCTGGTTAATGCGGTGCCGCCCGGGTCCATGGGGCTGATGCTGCAACCTTACTGGTCGCCGGGCATTCGTGAGCCGGGCATGGAAGCCAAAGGCGCGATGATTGGCTTTGGCGATGTGCACACCCGTGCGCATATCTACCGGGCGATCCTGGAAGGGTTGGCCTATGCCCTGCGTCAGGGCAAGGACAAACTCGAGAAGCGCTCGAAGCAGTCGATCAACCGTTTGCGGGTTGCCGGTGGTGGCTCGCAAAGCGACGCGGCGATGCAACTGACGGCGGATATTTTCGGCCTGCCGGCAGAGCGTCCGCATGTGTATGAAGCCTCTGGCCTGGGCGCGGCGATTTGTTGTGCGGTGGGGCTGGGCTTGTACGCCGACTTTTCTACGGCGATTGCGGCGATGACCCGTGTCGGTGCGGTGTTCCAGCCGCAGCCTGAAGCGCAGCAGGTGTATGAGCGGTTGTACAACGAGGTGTACCTGCGCATGTACCGTCGGCTCAAGCCGCTGTACCAGAGTATCCGGCAGATCACCGGCTACCCGGCCTAGGCCCTTTGTAGGAGCGGGCTTGCCCCGCGATTGCGGTCTGTCTGGTACATCGCTTCGCGGGGCAAGCCCGCTCCCACAGAGGCTGCTTGTGGCGCTATTGGAGAGTTTTTTTGGCGACATCGGACAGTGTCAGGGGCAGGGCCGGTTGTTAGGCTCAGCCCTCAAGCACTTCCTATAAGAACAAAAGCAATGAAGCTGAAAACTCTCCTGCTGCTGTGCAGCATCGCGCCGTCCGCCTGGGGTTGGTCGAACCATACGGTAGGCAGTTATCTCGCCTTGCAGAACCTGCCCGCTTTGCGCGATGCGCCGCTGGTAGAAGTCGAGCCGCTGGAGCAGTTTCTCACTCAGCAGTACCCGGCCATCGTGCAACTGCTGGACGAACAGGAGCGCTTCGCTCGTCAGCATTTCACCCAGTACCCGCCACGCCCCGATGCGCTGAAACTGCCCGCCGAAGCAGGGAGCAATCCGCGTCAGGCGTTTCTCATGGCCCTGCGTATCAACCCGCAGATCCACCTGGCCATGGTTATCCAGCCGTTGTCCGGGCAGGACCAACCGCAGCGTACACACCTCAAGGCCGAGCAGGTGATGGTCGAGCAGACCCTATCACCCTGGAATCAGCAGCGTTTTATCGCCCTGGCCAATGGCGAAAAAGTGGCACCCCTGGCGGTGCTGGCCAGCGCCGCCGACGAGCCGGATTACGGTCACGACATCAATCTGTTCAGTGACAACCAGGGTGAGGTGGCGGCGCTGTATGGCTTCGGCCCGCAGCCATTCGGTGATGAGCGCTTCCAGTACAGCTCGCAGGCACCGTTCCATATGGGCTTTTTTCACGAAAACCCGGTGGTGTATGCCGCCGCCGGTTTTCTGGAGCGCAGCTGGCCAGATTGGCGCGCTTACCAGTACCTGGGCCTGGCGCGCCTGGCCTTCGATACTGGCCATCCTTACTGGGGCTACCGCTTTCTCGGTTGGGGCCTGCACCACGTCCAAGACCTGACCCAGCCGTATCACGCCAAACCGCTGCCCGGGGTGGGGTTGCTGAGCATGCTGCTGATGGAAGGCAAGGCCCTGGCTGGCGATGACAGCGATAAGCGCGAAGCCATCGAACAGGCCGCCACGCGCCACATGGAGGTGGAGAAGTATCAGGCCGCCTGGCTCTCCCGCCTGCTGCGCAGTGCTCAACCGCTGCATCCGATGATCCAGGCCTATGTCGACACCGCGCAAGACGCCGACTACCCCGCGTATTCAGTGGACTACCTGCGCGAGGTGGTCAGCGCGCAGTCGGCCGACGCCGGGGCGGCGTTCGATGAGGCCATTGGTCAATGGCTGGCCAGCGCGCCGGCCACCAGCAGTTTCAGTGCGGGTAATCAGCTGCAGCGCGAACACTACGACCACCCGCCAATGAACCAGCAACTGTTTGCCTTGCTCGGGCATTTCGGTGCGCACAGCCGCATCTATGTCGGAGCCGGGCTGGCGCCATCGGTTGTTGGCAACGCAGCGCCGTAGCCGCTGACCAGACACAAAAACAACAAGATCTGCAAAGGGAGGAACACACCATGGGGATTCGATTACGCCAATCCGGCGCAGTGATATCCGGGGTAGGGCTGGCAGGGCTGTTGCAGCTGTTCGCCGTCGAAGGGGCACAGGCGGTCGAGTTCAAGTTGCTCGACAACCAGGTCACCGGCTCGCTCGACACCACCTTGTCTTACGGCCGCTTGTGGCGGGTGCAGGGGCGGGACAAAAGCAACGATGACATCAACACCAACGACGGTAACCGTAACTTCGATACCGGGTTGGTTTCCGAGGTGTACAAGATCACCTCGGAGCTGGAAGCCAACTACCAGAACTACGGTGTGTTCATGCGCGGTACCGCGTTCTACGACACCCAGTTGATGGACAAACGCAACGACTACTACCGCAACAACAGCCCGTCGCAGCCAAGCCAGAGCTACCCCAACGACGACCATTTCACCGACGAGACTCGCGACATCGCCGGCAGCCGCATCGAGATGCTCGACGCCTATGTCTATGGCAGTTGGGATGTAGCGCAGATGCCGTTGACCGCGCGTGTGGGACGCCAGGTGTTCAACTGGGGCGAAGGCATGTTCTATCGCGGCGGCATCAACACCACCAACCCGGTGGACGCGGCGAAGTTCCGCTTGCCGGGTGCTGAGGTCAAAGAGGTGCTGATGCCGGTGGAGGCGGTGAGTTTCAACATCGGCCTGACCGACAACCTGACGATGGAGAGCTTCTACCAGACCAACTGGAAAGAAACCCGCATCGACCCGGTCGGCACGTTCTATTCGCAGACCGACCTGTTTGCCGATGGTGGCAACACCGCCTACAACGACTTCAGCGGCACCGCGCTGGACTCGCCAGTGCCGGGTTTCGGCAACGTCATCAACGTCTACGAAGCCCTGGGTAACGACCCGTTCTTCCGTCAGGTGCTGGGCAGCACCGGCTTGTATGCCAACGGTGTGACACCCGCCTTTGGCAATACGCTGAAGGTGGCAACCATCGGCAAAGACATCAACGCCCGCAACGACGGCCAGTTCGGTTTTGCTTTCCGCTACATCGCTGAAGAGCTCAACAGCACCGAGTTCGGCCTGTACATGGTCAACTACCACGCCAAGGAACCGACCATCTCGGCAGATCTGGGCGGTTATCAGGGCATCGACATGAACGCCCTGGCCAATATGCTGGCCGGTGTGGCGGGCAGCCAGGCCGGAGCGCTGGCGGGTGGTCTGGCCACTGCCGACGTCATGGGCAACATCCAGGCCCATCGGCGTTACGCCGAAGACATCCGCATGTACGGCTTCAGTTTCAACACCACCGTCGGCCAGGCCTCGGTGTTCGGTGAGCTGGCGTACCGGCCCAACCTGCCGATCGGCATCGCGGCCACCAACGATTTGATCGGCGACCTGGCCAATGGCGCTGCTGCCGCTGCCGCCGGGCAAACCATCAACGTCGGCGGGCAGAGGGTTCAGCTCGACAGTCAGATCAACAACGCCGAACGGGTGGAAGCCTTCAACGCATCCTTGGGCACGATCTACAGCTTCGGCCCGGGGCTGTCGTTTGACTCGATCTACGGCGTCTTCGAAGTGGCGTCCGAGCACTTGCGCGGCAGCAGCCTGCATTACACCGCCTATGACGGTAGCAGCCGTTATTACGCCGGTAGCGGCAATACCTCGTACGTGTCTGGTGGTGATCGTGGGGATCAGGTCAACCGCAATTCCTACAGCTACACGGCGATGCTCAACGCCACCTGGAACGATGTCTACGCCGGGGTCAACCTCTCGCCCTACATCGTTTACAAGGATGACTTCGAGGGCAACAGCTACCAGGCCGGCAACACCATCGAGGGCCGCAAGGCGTACAGCCTCGGGGTCAAGGCCAACTACCAGAACAAGTTCGAAGCAGAACTGCAGTACACCGAGTTCTATGGCGGTGGCCAGAACAACGGCATTCGCGACCGTGACAACGTCGGCTTCAACCTCAAGTACTTCCTGTAAGCGCTCAGCCCCCAAGGCCTGAGGCTCGGTTTCAACTCGGAGAATGTTTATGCTGCACACACCACGATTGCTCAAGACCAGCCTGGCATTGGTTCTGAGCCTGGCGGCTGGCACGGCGCTGGCGGCGGTTTCGCCCCAGCAGGCCGAACAACTGAAAACCACCTTGACGCCGATGGGCGCCGAGCGTGCCGGTAACGCTGCCGGCACCATCCCCGCCTGGGACGGCGGTATCACCCAGGCGCCGGCCGGTTATGTGCCGGGCAAGCACCATGTTGACCCGTTTGCCGCAGACCAGCCGTTGTTCACCATTACCAAGGCCAATCTGGAGCAATACAAAGACCAGTTGAGTGCCGGGCAGATCGCCCTGTTCAACAGCTACCCCGACACCTTCCAGATGCCGGTCTACCCTAGCCGCCGTTCCGGTGCAGCACCGCAGTGGCTGTACGACAACACCTTCAAGAACGCCACCTCGGCCAAGTTGCTCGAAGGCGGCAATGGCTTCAGCGACGCCTACGGCGGTGTGCCGTTCCCGATCCCCAAAGATGGCGTAGAGGCGTTGTGGAACCATATCACCCGCTACCGCGGCATTTATGTGGTGCGGCGGGCATCTGAAGCACCGGTGCAGCGCAATGGCAGCTTCGCCCTGGTGACCTCGCAACAGGAAGGGATGTTCAACTACTACCGCCCGGGCGGGCAGTTTGCTGATCTGAAAAACATCCTGTTCTACTACCTGACCTTCGTGAAAAGCCCGGCGCGACTGGCCGGTGGCGCGACGCTGGTGCATGAGACCCTCGACCAGGTCGCCGACCCACGCCAGGCCTGGATCTACGACGCCGGTCAACGCCGTGTGCGGCGCGCCCCGAACCTGGCGTACGACGTGCCGATCGCCTCGTCCGACGGCCTGCGTACGGCGGATGACACCGACCTGTTCAACGGCTCGCCAGACCGTTATGACTGGAAGCTGGTGGGCAAGAAAGAAATCTACATTCCGTACAACAACTACAAAGTATCAAGCCCTGAAGTGAAGTACGCCGATCTGCTCATGCCTGGGCATCTGAACCCCAAGCACACTCGTTATGAGTTGCACCGGGTGTGGGTCGTCGAAGGCACGCTGAAAAGTGGCGCGCGGCATATCTACTCCAAGCGCGTGCTGTTTCTCGACGAAGATAGCTGGGGGGCGGCCCTGGTTGATCAGTATGACGGCCGTGGGCAGTTGTGGCGGGTGTCGATGGGCTACCTGAAAAACTTCTACGACCTGCCTACCACCTGGAGTTCGCTGGACGTGTTCCATGACTTGCAGGCGCGGCGTTACTACGTGCAGAACCTGGACAACGAAGAGCCACAAACCGTGGACTTCTCCCAGCCGATACCTGAAGACGCCTACTTCATGCCGTCGGCGTTGCGCCAGCGCGGTACGCGGTAAAGGTGAGGGCACCGTTCATCGCGGCCCCCTCCCGCGATGAACGGCTAGCCGAGGCTCAATCAAGGATTTTCAGCATGACTTCATAGAAGGGGGCAGCGCCTTGCACGGGAAACAGTGACAGCACGTGTATTTTATTGTCGGTCACGAACAGGTCGTTGGCGGCAGCATAGTAGGGGGCTCCGTCATAAAATCCACCTTCGCCGAACGTCTCGTCGAGCTCACCGGAAGGTAGCAATCGCACCACATTCAGAGCGCTGTCGGGTGGCGGAAGATACTGGGTGCCTGCCAATACAATTCGCCCTTGTGCGTCGAACTGTGCGTGATCGAGTTTTAAGCCACTGCCAAGTCTCAGTGCCTCACCGGCGTTGAAGGTTTCGTCGATTGAACCGTCCAGGCGGTAGCAGTAAACAGTTGAAGGTTCATCCACATCGTATTGAGTCCCTTCGGAAACGATAACTCGATTGTTTTTTACGCCCATGCCGTAGCGCTTGCTGTACGAGCTGGGAAGCACTACTTGACCTTCACCGTTGGCAAACGTTTCGTCGGGCAGGCCGTTGTCGAAGTAGCGGCGCAGCACAACGTTACGGGTGTCTTGCGTGCGTGCCAGCAACAGAAAACCGCCGTCATTCAGAAAAACAGCGCGATGCAACTCAAGCGGTTCACCCCAGGCATCAGTGAGTGGCATCTGGTACTTGTCACGGTTGTTGCCTAACCCCGCAGCCAATTGACCTGTTTGTGGCGACAGCAGTGCTATCCAGGTGGAAGTCGACTCATTATCATCTATGTCAGAGATGAACTGTGGATAGATCACCCGGATTGTATTGTTGATAAGTGCAATGGGGCGCCTGGTCCAGTAAAGCAGCGCGCGGGTAGAACTATAGTGGCTGCACTGTGAGCGTAGCATTTTGTTGCTGAGAATTTCCCAAGGTGCTCCTGGGTGTGGGTAAGCAAAGCCTCTGTAACCAAAGTCCGGGACGGCTCTGAAGTCTTCATCGAAGCGCCCTACTGCAAAGTATTCCAGATAAGTGCCTTTCTTATAGTTGAAGTAGACCGGCGCCGAAACAGTCAGGTAGTTAGTTTCGCTGCCGATTTCAACTGAGTTCAGGGTTTTAAACGCGAACAGGCCGTCGGGCTCATTCGGATCGCCTGTTGGTTCTGGCGGTACATGCCCGGTAACCTCATCCCACTCGCCGTTCGCCAGCAGTCGAGTGAACAGCGGGTTTTCATCGCTGGGTTCATCGGCGAGGTATCCACAAAATGCGCTGACCCCGTTTGCGTCTACGCACTGGGTGAGTGTCTGCAGGGTTTCCGTATCCGGATTACGAGGTGGCGTTGCAGGAATTGGGGCGGCGCCATTGTTGCCATACTCAGGGTCCAATTGTCCGGCCATGTTGATCACCTCAAGTCGTGGGTGAACACGAGGCTACCGTCTGCCGCGATTGCTCGATACTGATAGAAATGTCAGGTGACCAGAGCATTGCCGTTGGTTAATGCTTGCGGCTTCTACGAGGTGTTGAGGCGCTGCAAATGCCTCATCGCCGATGGCGGCGACGGGATCTGCTATCATGTCGGCCTTCATCACAATCGCCAACTCACCTGTCCGTGCAGGTTGGTCGATTCGGGCGTTGACGCTCGATAGCGTTCGTCACCAAGCCGGTGATGCCTAAACAGGTTGTTGAAACTGCGGGCTACTGCCTTGGCTACAGGCTTCGCACATTTAAGTAAGCCCGAGTCGCTCTCGACGTCGGTAGCTTTACAGACTGAGCAGGGCCCTTAACCGGCCCTGCGCTTTATTTGGGAACAGACAATGACCGCCGTGATCAACGCACTTAATACCTTCTTCTGGGGGTATGTTCTGATCTATGGCCTGCTGGCTGCAGGTATCTTCTTCACTGTCCGCTTGGGCTTTATCCAGTTTCGCCATTTGCCCGAGTTCTTTCGCTCGGTGCTGCGCGCACCTGCCAATGATGCATCGGGCATTACCCCGTTCCAGGCGTTGTGTACCAGCCTGGCCTCGCGGGTCGGTACCGGTAACCTGGCCGGTGTCGCCGTGGCCATTACCCTCGGTGGCCCGGGCGCAGTGTTCTGGATGTGGGTGGTCGCTTCGTTGGGCATGGCTACGGCCTATGCCGAAAGCACCCTGGCGCAGTTGTACAAAGTCCGTAACAGCAACGGTGAGTATCGCGGTGGCCCGGCGTTCTACATTGCCCGGGGGCTGAATGCGCCGTGGGCTGCGGTGATTTTTTCGGTGTGCCTGATCATTGCCTTTGGCCTGGTGTTTGGTGCGGTGCAGGCCAACTCGATTGCCGATGCCACCCTTGGCGCGTTTGGCGTGCCGAAGTTGACCACCGGCGTGGTGGTTGCCGTGCTGGCCGGGTTGGTGATTTTCGGTGGCATCAAGAAGATTGCCCGTATTGCCGAATGGATCGTGCCGTTCATGGCGGGCGCCTACCTGTTGGTTGCGGTGTACGTGATCGTCACCAACATCAGCGAAGTGCCTGGCGTGCTGATGCTGATCGTCAAGAGCGCCTTCGGCCTTGAGTCGGCAGTCGGCGGTGTGGCCGGGGCATTGCTCAACGGCGTCAAGCGCGGGCTGTTCTCCAACGAAGCGGGCATGGGCTCGGCGCCGAACATCGCGGCGGTCGCCACCCCCAATCCGCATCACCCTTCCTCGCAAGGCTTTGTGCAAGCGTTGGGCGTGTTCATCGACACACTGCTGATCTGCACCGCCACAGCCATCATGATCTTGCTTTCCGGTGTGGTGCCTGGCCCTGACATGACCGGCACGCCGCTGACTCAGGCGGCCATGAACGAGCACATCGGCTGGGCTGGGCAGTACTTCATCGCCATCGCGATCTTCTTCTTTGCCTTCACCTCCATCATTGGTAACTACACCTATGCCGAAAACGCCATGGTGTACCTGAAGCTGAACACCCGGCTGGGCCTGACCGTGCTGCGTACTGCTGCGCTGTTGATGGTGGTCTGGGGTGCTTACGAAAGTGTCGCTACCGTATTCGATGCGGCTGACGCGGCCATGGGCCTGATGGCGACTATCAACCTGATTGCGATCTGCTTGCTGTCGGGTGTAGTGATCAAGCTGACCCGCGACTACTTTGCCCAGAACGCGGTAGGTACGCCGGAGTTCAACGCCAAGGACTACCCGGAGCTTGAAGGCAAGATCGACGCAGAAATCTGGGGCAGCGCGCACAGCAGCGAGCCGCCGCAGGAAGCGGTAAAAGAACGCGTGTAATTAAATGGACTCGCCCCGCGAGGCGGTGTGAGAGACGGACCGCTATCGCGGGGCAAGCCCGCTCCTACCGGGTTGCGGGCAAACCCGCCATAATGCCCCGACTGTGCAAGCAACTGTCGGGGCGCTGCGATGATTGGTTTCACCTTGCGTCAATTGGAGTACTTCGTTGCCGCTGCCGAGCAAGGTAGCGTCAGCGCAGCGGCGCGCGCCAAGCACATCTCCCAACCCTCGGTGTCGCTGGCGTTGTCGCAGCTGGAAGCGACCCTCGGCGAAAAACTCTTTCACCGTCAGGTCAGCCGCGGCCTGGAGCTGACCCCGACGGGGCGCACGCTGCTGGAGCAGGCACGGGAGATGCTCAACCTGGCCACGGCAATCAGTGGCCGCAGCGAGGAACAACCCGCTGTGCGCGGTGCCTTGAGCCTGATCTGTTTCCAGGACCTGGGCCCTTACTACGCACCACGTCTGCTCAGCGGCTTTCGCCTGCGCTATCCCGAAGTCACCATCACCCTGTTCGAAGCCGACCTGGCCGAAGTCAACCGCCGACTCAGCGATGGTAAGGCCGAGCTGGCACTGACCTACGATGTCGGCCTGGATTCACCAATCGAGAAACGTGTATTGGCGCAATTGGCGCCGTATGCGCTGCTGCCTGCCGATCACCCGTTGGCGTCGCAGGAGAAGGTTTCGCTGGTCGATCTGGCCGCCGAGTGCCTGATCCTCGAAGACATCGCCAGAACCCGCGAGTATTTCCTCTCATTGTTCTGGGCCCACGATCTGCAACCCGCAGCAACACAGCTGACCCAGACCTTCGAGATGCAGCGCGGGCTGGTCGCCCATGGTTATGGCGTGGCGTTGTCGTGCACGCGGCCGGTGGGGGATTGCAGTTACGACGGCAAACCACTGGCCTGTCGGCCGCTGCTCGAAAGCGTCAGCCCTCAGCCAGTGGTGTTGGCCCAGTCCAGCGCCATGCGCCCGTCTGCGGCGGCGCAGGCGTTTCTCGACTGGGCGAGCGAGCAGTTCGCGGTCTGACTTAACTCGCCGGATCAGCCGCGGGCGCCAGGGCTTTGCCTTTGCGCGCCAGGCACAGCCAGTAGCCGAGCGATAGCAGCAACAACCAGCCGATACCGACATACAGGGCCATGCGGGTATCCGGGAACCAGGCCAGAACGCCGAAGATGAACAGCATGAACAGCGCCGCACAAGCCGGGCCTACCGGCCACAGCGGCACCGGGAAGTGCAGTTTGGCCACTTCGTCAGCGCGCATGCCACGGCGCATGACCATCTGCGACAGCAGGATCATCAGCCACACCCAAACGATCGAGAAGGTCACTACCGCCGCCAGGATCAGGAACAGGTTTTCTGGTGCCAGGTAGTTGAGCAGCACCCCGAACAACAGGGCAATCGCCATCACCACCACGGTCATCCACGGTACGCCAAAGCGTGACAGGCGAGAGAAACTGGCCGGTGCCTGGCCGTTCTGGGCCATGCCGTACATCATGCGTCCGGCACTGAAAATATCGCTGTTGATCGCTGACACCGCCGCTGAAATCACCACGATGTTCAACAAGGTTGCCGCTGACTCGATGCCCAGGCCGCTGAAGATCTGCACGAAGGGGCTACCTTCGCTGCCGATCCGGGTCCAGGGGTAAATCGACATCAGCACGAACAGGGTGAACACGTAGAACAGCAGAATGCGCAGCGGCACCGAGTTGATGGCTTTCGGGATGACCCGCTGCGGGTCGCGGGCTTCACCGGCGGTAATGCCGATCATCTCCACGCCACCGAAGGCAAACATCACTACGGTGAACGAGGCGATCATGCCGCCCACACCATTGGGAAAGAAGCCACCGTAGCTCCACAGGTTACTGACCGTGGCCACTGTCTCGCCCGAGCCGCCCAACTGGATGCCGAACATCAGCACTGCGGCACCGGCAAGGATCATCGACACAATCGCGGTGACCTTCAGCAGCGACAGCCAGAACTCCAGTTCGCCAAACACTTTGACGCTACACAGGTTCAAGGCACCGATGAAAAACACGATGCCCAATACCCAGATCCAGCGGGGTGTTTCCGGGAACCAGAAGCCCATGTAAACGCCGAACGCGGTGACGTCTGCCAGGCACACCACCAGCATTGAGAAGGCATAACTCCAACCGGTCAAAAAGCCGGGAAAGCGGCCCAGGTACTGGCTTGCGTATTGGCCGAACGAGCCCGACACCGGATTGCGCACGGCCATCTCGCCCAAGGCGCGCATCATCATGTAAATGGCCGCCCCGCCAATCAAGTACGCCAGCAGCACCGAAGGCCCTGCCAGTTTGATCGCCGAAGCGGAACCATAGAAAAGCCCGGTGCCAATTGCAGAACCGAGCGCCATAAAGCGGATATGACGGGTGCTCAAACCCCGCCGCAGGACGGTGTTGTGATCGTTCATCCCAGGTAACTCCTCATTGTTCTTATTGTTCAGTGGCAAGGCGCCGAAGGAGACAGGCAGGGTTATTAACCGGCCAATTGCCGGGCCTGACAATAAGGCGGGCCATACAGAATGCTGATAGTGGCGAATAGGCAAAGTGTCGTTTACCGGGCCAAGAACGGCGTCCAATACTTTTGTTCACTACAACAAGAGAGGACTGCCCCCGATGAAAGCCGATATCGAACAGTTTCAACGTGATGGAGCGATCGTGTTACGCGGTGTATTCAGCGACTGGATCGAGCGCTTGCGTGAAGGTTTCGAACAGAATCTCGCGGACCCCAGCGCCTTTGCCATCGAGAACGTCGGCAGCGGTGAAGGCGGGCGCTTCTTTGAAGACTATTGCAACTGGCAGCGCATTCCGGCCTTCACCGATTTCGTGCTTCGTTCTCCAGCTGCGGCGATTGCCGGTGAACTGATGCAATCGCGTGAAGTGCAGGTGTTCCATGAGCATATTCTGGTCAAGGAGCCTGGCACCTCCAAACCGACGCCCTGGCACCAGGACTTACCCTACTACTGTGTCGATGGCCTGCAGACCGCCAGCTACTGGATTCCGCTGGATCCGGTCACCCGCCACAACACCCTGAGCGTGGTGCTGGGGTCGCATCGTTGGCCCAAGCCAGTGCGGCCGAAAAGCTGGGCCAGCAACAAGGATTTTTATGGTGCTACCGATGCCGGCTCCGGTGAAAGCCTGTTCATGGACATGCCGGATGTGGAGAACGGCGAGTATGAGATTCTCTCGCCGGAGCTTGAGCCTGGGGATGCGGTGGTGTTCGATTTTCGCACCGTGCACGGCGCTGCCGGTAACGCTGGGAGTAATCGTCGGCGGGCGTTTTCAACACGCTTTATGGGGGATGACGTGCGCTACATTCAGCGCCCGGGGCGCACTTCGCCACCGTTTCCGGGGATTGGCCTGAGCACCGGCGAGCGTATGCGTGAAGATTGGTTCCCAGTCGTCTGGACCCGGCCCTGACGCACGTAGGAGGGGGCTTGCCCCGCGATAGCGTGGTACCTGACAAACCGCTATCGCGGGGCAAGCCCGCTCCTACAGGTGTTACGGTTTCAGGTGGGACACTATTTCGTCCTTGATCAGCAGGCGTTTTTTTCGCAGCAACGTGACTTGATCATCACTGGCGCTGCTGGATTCTGCCTTGAGCACTTCGGCATCGATGGCGTTGTACTTGTCGTGCAGCTCGCTTAACCGTGAATCGGTTTTCTTCTTGGCGTCGAACTCATCTTTTTTGATGTTCAAGTCTGCGAGCAGATCGTGCTTGGTCGGCATTTCTTCACCTCTCGGGGGTTGGGGTGGAAGTCATGAACTATGAGAATAGCCGTGTTTGTCGGGTTCCGTGGTTGAGGTAGTCTGTTGCAACATTTCTGAGCCCAAGGCCCCTGCAATGCCTCATCTACACGTGGAATACAGCGAAAACCTGCCTGCGCTGGACGTCGACCGCCTGTTGTTGCGCCTGAACCATGCCCTGGTTGGCAGCGGTCAGTTCGCCGATGAGCTGGATATCAAAAGCCGTGCGGTGGCGCTGGCCCATTACCGGGTGGGCACGGCGATGAGCGCGCGGGCCTTCGCCCATATCAAGCTGGCGATCCTCAGCGGCCGCTCTGCCGAGGTGAAGCGACAATTGTCAGCGAGCCTGCTGGCGGTGCTCCACGAGGAGGTGCCGGGCACGGCGGGGGTGGATATCCAGCTGTGTGTCGAGGTGCTGGATATTGATCGGGACTCTTATTCAAAACTACACCTGCCGGGTTAGTGCTGCGTGCATAACTAATGTGAAAAAAATGTAATGATTAAATAGACGCCAGCCCACTAAATGTTGGCGTCTTTTTCACAAAAAATTCATACCGCTCTAATTAACGTTCGCTTGGTCTGAGAAGTGCGCTGCAACGGCGCGTTTACCGAATAATTACCAAGCGAGCATCATCTTGAAGATCAAACCACTGCGGGCCGAATGGGTTACGTTGCTTGCCAGTCTGTACCTGCTTGTTGCCTACAACTCGGTACTCTGGAGTCACTTGTCCAGCGTTGTTGAACCTGGTGTCTCAGGTGTCCTGCTGCGTCTGGCCTTTGCAGTATTGATCTTCTGCGCATTCAACCTGGTGCTGACCTTCGTGGCGTTTCGCCGGGTGCTGAAGCCGGTGTTGGTGGTGTTGTTTGTGGCCGGTGCGGGCGCGGCTTATTTCATGAATCAATACGGTGTATTGATTGATGTGGGCATGTTGCGAAATACCGCTGAAACTAATCCGGCGGAAGTGCGTGATTTACTCTCGTTAAAATTAGGTGTTTATATTTTGTTGTTGGGTGTCGTGCCGTCCTTGTTGTTGTACAAGACACCGATCAAATTTCGCGTCTGGTACCGTGAGCTGTTTGGTAAGTTCGTTGCGAGTATTGCCTGCGTGGCGTTGTTGGGTGTAGTGGCGTTGCTCAACTATCAGGGGCTGGCTTCGCTGTTTCGCAACCATCATGAAATTCGCCTGATGCTGGTGCCAAGTAATGTGGTCGGCGCCTCTTTCGGTTATGTCGGTGAACAGCTCGGCACGGCGACCAAGCCGTTTGTCAAAATCGGCGAGGACGCCCAGCGTGACCCAGCCTGGCAACAACACACCCGCAAGTCGCTGACGGTACTGGTGGTGGGCGAGAGCGCACGGGCCCAGAACTTTGGTTTGTTGGGCTACAGCCGTGACACCACGCCGCAATTGAGCAAGGAGCAAGGGCTGATTGCGTTCAGTGATTTCCACTCCTGCGGTACCGAAACAGCGGTGTCGGTGCCGTGCATGTTCTCTGGTTTCACCCGTGACGAATACAAAGCCAGCAAGGCCAAGAGCCAGGAAGGCTTGCTTGATGTACTGCAGCGCGCCGGCCTGAGTGTGCATTGGCGTGACAATCAGTCTGGCTGCAAGGGCACCTGCGACCGGGTGCAATTCGAAGATGTCAGCAATACCAAGGATTCACCGCTGTGCACCGACAGCGAATGCCATGACGAGATCCTGTTGCAAGGACTGGCTTCGATGATCGACAACTTGCAACAAGACACCGTGTTGGTGCTGCACCAGATGGGCAGCCATGGTCCGGAATACTTCAAGCGCTACCCGATGCAATTTGAGCGTTTTACTCCGGTGTGCCTGAGCAACGCGCTGAACCAATGCAGCGAGCAAAGCATTATCAATGCCTACGACAACACCCTGGTCTACACCGACCATGTGCTGGCGTCGCTGATTGATATCCTGCGCAGCAAGCAAGACAAGGTCGATACCGCCATGCTTTACCTGTCTGACCATGGCGAGTCGCTGGGGGAATACAACCTGTTCCTGCATGGCACGCCTTATATGCTGGCGCCGGAGCAGCAGAAGCATGTACCGATGCTGGCCTGGTTTTCTGACAGTTATCGCCAGGATTTCGCTGTTGATACCGATTGTCTGAACGAGGAGCGTGACCAACCCCTGAGCCAGGACAATCTGTTCCATTCCATGCTCGGTCTGTTGCAGGTGCGTACGGCGGTCTACGATCAACAATTAGACATGTTCGCTCGTTGCCGGCCGACGCTTCAGAAGCGGGCCTGACCCGTTATGCGAGGTGGCTGACTACCTCTCCCACAGGTTTACCGGCAATGGCCTACGCCGTATATACTGCGCGCCATTGTTAGTGGGAGAGCCTTGTGGCCATCGATATTCACTGGATTTGCGACGATAGCAGCCTGGCTGAACACTGCCTGCAGTGGCGCCAACTGCCCTTCGTGGCAGTCGACACCGAGTTCATGCGGGTTGAAACCTTTTATCCGATTGCCGGGTTGATCCAGATCGGCGACGGCGAGCGTGCCTACCTGATCGACCCGCTGCGTATCGGTAACTGGCAACCACTGGCCGAGTTGCTGGAAGACACCAGCGTGATCAAGGTGCTGCACGCCTGCAGTGAAGACCTTGAAGTGCTCTCACGCCTGACTGGCAGTTTGCCTACGCCACTGTTCGACACCCAGTTGGCCGCCGGCTATTTGAACCTGGGCTTTTCCATGGGCTATTCGCGCCTGGTACAAGAAGTGCTGGGTATCGAACTGCCCAAGGGCGAGACGCGTTCCGACTGGCTGCAGCGGCCGTTGTCGGACACCCAAGTCAGCTACGCCGCTGAAGATGCGGTACACCTGGCCGAACTGTACGAGCGCCTGCGCCCGCAACTGTCGGACGAAAAGCACGCCTGGGTGCTGGAAGACGGCGCCGAACTGGTTGCCCAACTGCGCCGGGAAACCGACCCGCGTGAGCTGTACCGCGACGCCAAACTGGCCTGGAAACTCTCCCGGGCACAGTTGGCGGTTCTGCGCGAGCTGTGTGCGTGGCGTGAGCAGGAAGCGCGCGCCCGCGACCTGCCACGCAACCGCATTTTGCGTGAGAATGCTTTGTGGCCAATGGCCAAAACCCAGCCGGATTCGCTGTCGGCGTTGGCGAAAATCGAAGACATGCATCCGCGCACCATTCGTCAGGATGGCGAGTTCCTGTTGCAACTGATCAAGCAGGCCGCCAGCCTGCCGCCTGCGCAATGGCCGCCCGCGGTGCCCGAGCCGCTGCCGATCGAAGCCTCGGCGCTGCTCAAACAACTGCGCGCCATTGGCCAGGCTGAGGCCGAGCGCCTGAACATTGCTCCCGAGCTGATGTTGCGCAAGAAGATCCTGGAGTCGCTGCTCAAGAGTGGTTATCCCTCTGGGCCTTATCAACTACCCGATTCGTTGCGCGGCTGGCGCCGTGAACGTATGGGGCAAGCGCTGCTCGACTGTCTGGCCAGCGCTGGAGAACCGCAATGAAACGTATCTGCTCGATTTACAAGAGCCCGCGCAAGAACGAAATGTACCTTTACGTCCTCAAGGCCGATGGCCTGGAGCGCGTCCCTGAAGGGTTGCTGCCATTTTTCGGCAAGCCGGTGCACGCCTTCGACCTGGTCCTCACCCCAGAGCGCCAACTGGCCCGCGAAGATATCGCCAAGGTCCTGGAAAACCTCGAGCAGCAGGGTTACCACCTGCAGATGCCGCCCGCCGAAGACGAGTACATCGAGCACCTGCCCGAAGAGCTGCTGCGTCGCAACGACCCGGTCTGAGCCCGGCCTGTTTGCTGTGATACCGCCACGGCCCAGGGCCTGGCGGCCTTCAGTGTTTCTGCCAAGGTTGTACGAACATGCGTGTTTTGATCGCTGAACAGGATCATGCCCTTTACGCCCGCCTGCTGCGCGAGGCCGCCCCGGACCTTGAGGTGCTGACCAGTGGAGACTCGGCCGAACTGGCTGACCAGGCTGGCCAGTGCCCGGTGTGGCTGGGACAGCCCGATTTGCTCGCGACGTTGTTGCGCCAGGGGCACCAGCCCCAATGGCTGCAGTCGACCTGGGCCGGGATCACCCCGTTGCTGGCCAGCGGCTTGCAACGTGACTATCGCCTGACCCGTGCGGTTGGCATCTTCGGCCAGGTCATGGCCGAGTACGTGCTGACCTACATGCTGGGGCACGAGCGTGAGGTCTTGGCGCGCCTGGTCAGCCAGGTGGAACGCAAGTGGGATGATCGCACCGGGCACAGCCTGGAAGGGCGCCGGGTGTTGATCGTCGGTACCGGTGACATCGGTCAGCGCGTTGCCGAGTTTCTTCTGCCCTTTGGCGTCAAGTTGTACGGCGTCGCCAGCCAGGCACGTGAGCAGGCGCCCTTTATCGAAGTGGCGGCGCTCAGCGAACTGGGGCGGCTGGTGGGCGAGGTTGATTATGTGGTCAACCTGTTGCCGGATACCCCGGCGACCCATGACCTGTACGATGCTGCGCTGTTTGCCCGTTTCAATCCTGATGCGTTGTTCATCAATGCCGGTCGCGGTGTTGCCGTGGTGGACGGCGACCTGGTCGAGGCCCTGAAGCTTGGGCATCTGGCCGGGGCGGTGATCGATGTGTGTCGTCAGGAGCCGTTGCCGGCCCGCCATCCGTTCTGGACGGCGCTTGGCCTGCTGTTGACCGGACACAGCTCGGCACCGACCTCGCCGACGGCGATGGTGCGGCTGTTTGTCGAGAATCTGCGGGCGTATGAAGCAGGGCAGGCATTGCGCGGGGAAGTGGATTTCTTGCGGGGCTATTAGTAGGAGCGGGCTTGCCCCGCGATGCAACGTCACTGACACACCGCAATCGCGGGGCAAGCCCGCTCCTACCTGCTGTTACAAGCTGAAATCGCCCTCAGCTGCCAGTTCGCTCAGCGGACGGCGCGGGCTAGGCATTTCACGGGCCTGCAGGGCCTCTGCCAGGCTGGCTTTGTCGCCCAGCTTGCCCACGGCGACCACGGCGTGCAGGTCGTAGCCTTCAGGGATTTTCAGCGCTTTGCGGGTCAGTTCCTGGTCGAAGCCCGCCATGCCATGGGTGTGCCAGCCACTGATGCTGGCCTGCAGGGCCAGGTGACCCCAGGCAGAACCGGTGTCGAAGGTGTGCCACAAGGCCGGTTTTTCTTCGCTGCTGCCAGGGGCGGCGAAGGTGGTCTTGGAGATCACGATCACCAGCGCCGAGGCGTGTTGCGCCCAGCTGCGGTTGAACTCGTTGAGCAGGCCCAGGTAACGCTGCCAGTTCGGCGTATCGCGACGCGCATAAAGGAACCGCCATGGCTGCGAGTTGTACGCCGAAGGCGCCCAGCGGGCGGCTTCGAGGAAGCTCAGCAGGGTGGCTTCGCTGATCGGTTCGGCGGTGAAGGCGCGAGGCGACCAGCGCTGGATGAATTGATCGTCGATGGCGTGGTCGGCAACGCGAGGATTAGCACTCATGGCGAGTTCCTTGGCAGCTGGAATGGGGAATTGAAAACCTGGGCCAAACTACTGTGTCGTGTCGGCCCTGACAAGCGGTCTGGCAATGGCGCAAGACTCGCCCTAGACTGGCGCCGCCGCACTGCGGCGCCTCTATTGAAACAGGACATCCGTTACATGATTGCCAGCGCCGATTCCTTCTGGAAGCGTAAAACCCTCGAACAGCTCGACCGCCAGGAATGGGAGTCGCTGTGTGATGGCTGTGGCCTGTGCTGCCTGCAAAAGCTCGAAGACGAAGACGACAACAGCGTCTATTACACCCGTATCGCCTGCAAACTTCTGGACCTCAACACCTGCCAGTGCAGCGACTACCCGAATCGACTCAAGGTGGTACCCGATTGCATCCAGCTGACGCCCGGCAAGGCCGATCAGTTCAAATGGTTGCCGACCACCTGCGGCTATCGCCTGATCAGCGAAGGCAAGGATCTGCCTGACTGGCACCATTTGGTGTGCGGCGACCGCGAACAGGTACACAAACAGCGTATTTCCCAGTCTGGACGCATGTTGAGCGAGAACAGCGTCGATGAGGATGACTGGGAAGAGCATCTGATTTTTCGCGCCGGCTGAGCCGCTCTGGCTCGCCGGACATCGCGTTGGGGAACAAGGAGTTTCTGTATGCGTGTGCAGTGCCATTGGCTGTTGGCTGTGGGTCTGTTGGCCAGCTCACCGGCCTGGGCGAAGAAGGTCAATCTGGATTATCACGTTCGTCTGCTCCCCGACAGCCAGCAGGCCGAGGTGCGTTTGACCCTGGCCGAGGGCGCTGCGGTGCGCAGCCTGGATTTCGACCTGGGCAAGCAGCATGCCTACAGCGATTTCAAGGCCGACGGCCAATGGCAACTGCAAGGCGAAGGCCTGCGCGGGCAGTGGCAACCGGCGCCCGGCAAGAGCGAGCTGAGCTACCGTGTAAAGCTGGCTCATCGATTGGGCAACGGCAGCTACGAAACCCGGATAACCCCCGACTGGGCATTGTTTCGCGGCGATGACCTGGTGCCGCCAGCGCGCCTTGACCAGCAGGATGGCACCGAGCTGGTGGCCCGTCTGACGTTTGAACTGCCCAGCGGCTGGAAGAGCGTCGAGACGCCTTGGCCACGTATTGGTAAACAGCGCTTTCGTATCGACAACGTCTCGCGCCTGTTCGACCGCCCCACTGGCTGGATGGTCGCTGGCAGCATCGGTACCCGGCGCGCGCGCCTGGGTGAAACCGAAGTCAGTGTGGCCGCGCCGCAAGGGCAGGGCATGCGCCGTCTGGATAACCTGACGCTATTGACCTTCGTTTGGCCGCAATTGCAGGCGGTGTTCCCGCGCAATCCGCCGAAACTGCTGCTGGTCGGGGCTCGCGATCAGCTGTGGCGCGGTACGCGGGCCGGCCATCATTCGATTTACCTGCACAGCAGCCGGCCGCTGGTCAGTGAAACCGGGTCAAGCCCGTTGTTGCGCGAGTTGGTGCATGTCTTTGCGCAGATCAACGACCGCCAGGCCAGCGACTGGATCGCTGAGAGTATCAACGAGTATTACGCCATCGAATTGCTGCGCCGTGCTGGCGGTATTACGGACGATCGCTATCAGGCGCTGCAGGCCGGGCTTGAGCTGCGTGGCGGCAAAGTCACCAGCTTGCGCGGCGAGCAGGTTGACAGTGCCGTGACCGCGCGCGGTGTACTGCTGCTGCAGGCACTGGACCGGGAAATCCGCCTGCATTCGCACAACCAGCGCTCGCTGGACGACGTCACCCGTGCGCTGATGCGCCTGAGCACCGTCAGCACCGAAGAGTTCATCCAGCTCAGCGAGAGTGTGCTGGGGCGTCAGTCTGAAGTGTTGTCGAGCAAACTGCTGCGCTAATGCGGATTACTTGAACTTTGGCCCGGAGCGCGTGTTCAGGCCCTTGGCCAGGCGGTCGTAGAGCACCACATTGACCGTGGCGGCGAGGTTCATGCAGCCCTGGGTTGGAATGTAGATGGTTTCTTCGCACCAGGCCCGCACGCTCGGGTCGAGCGAGCCGTCTTCGGGGCCGAAGATGTAGATGGCGCGGTCGGGGTGGGTGTATTCAGGCAAAGGTCGGGCACCGTCGACCAGCTCTACCGCCACCGGCGTGCAGCCCAGCGGAATGATTTTTTGCAGGTCGTCGATGCCGATCAGCGGAATGTCGTAGTGCACGCGCTTGGTGTCGGTGACGAAGTCGCGCGCGCGCTCATAGCGCTTGCCGGTGTAAAACACCGAGTTGACGCCGTAGCAACCCGCCGCGCGCATCACTGAACCGACGTTCTCCGCTGACTTGGGGTTGAACAGACCAATGCAGCTGTACCGTTTGTTCGCCACGTGCCGGGGCCCTTCGCAAAAAAGAACGCGATTATACGGGCTTGCCGGCCGCCGTGGGGCAGGGGATTGTGATCAGTCCTTTTTCAGCAGGCTGGCCAGCCCTGCAAACGGGTTGTGGGTGGCCTTGGCGGTGGTCGGGCTGCTGGTGGAGCCTTCGCTGAAGTACTGCTGGTCGGTGTAGCGCGAGTGCTCGTTGTCGTGGCAGTACAGGCACAGCAACTCCCAGTTGGAACCGTCCTGGGGGTTGTTGTCGTGGTTGTGGTCACGGTGGTGCACGGTCAGCTCGCTCAGGCGCTTGCCGGAAAACTCGCGGGCGCAACGGCCGCAGACGTGCGGGTACATTTTCAGCGCTTTGTCGCGATAGCCCATCTCCTTGTCGCGCTTGGCGTCGGCGAGGATACGGTCGAGCCGTGCGGTGGCGGCGGCAGAGGATGACGAACTCATGGGATTACCTTTTATCGGGCTTGGTACGGTTATACCCTGAAGTTTAGCGTGCTGATGGTCTGTTCGGACAGGCAAAGCGCTGAACTTGGGCGTAGCCTGTGAGGAGGTGTTTCAAGGAGACTGCGCATGCGCTGTTCGACCATTGCCATCCTCATGCTTGCCTGCCTGCAGCCGGTGCTGGCTGCCGATTTGCAGCCGCGAACGATCGCCCCGGTACCGGGGGCGCCGGGCACCGCGACCCCGACCCCGTACCCACAGATTACCCCCAGCAGCATCCCGCGTGCGGGCGATGCGAAGCCGGGCTCGCCGCTGCTGCCGGCCATCAAAGTACCGGCTCCGCCCAGGGACCAGCCTTTGCCGGGGCTGACGCCCCAAGACAGCAAATACAAGTCACCAGCGGACTAAGCCTGTCTTGCACCCCTTGTGGGAGCGGGCTTGCCCCGCGATTGCGGTCTGTCTGGTACACCGCATCGCGGGGCAAGCCCGCTCCCACTAGGCGATACCCAGCACTTTGAAGACGAAGCCGTATTCCAGCGCCACATCCCGCAGACCCTGATAGCGCCCACTCATCCCACCGTGGCCGGCATCCATTTCGGTTTTCAGCAGCAACAGGTTGTTGTCCGTCTTGGTAACGCGCAACTTGGCCACCCACTTGGCCGCTTCCCAGTACTGCACGCGGCTGTCGTTATAGCCCGCCACTACCAGCAGGGCTGGGTAGGCCTGGGCTTTGACGTTCTCGTAGGGCGCGTAAGCCTTGATCCGCGCGTACACCTCGGGATCTTCCGGGTTGCCCCACTCGTCGTATTCGGTGATGGTCAGCGGCAGTTCCGGGTCGAGCATGGTGTTGAGCACGTCGACGAACGGCACCTCGGCAATGGCTGCCTTGAACAGTTCAGGACGCTGGTTGAGCACCGCGCCGATCAGCAGGCCGCCCGCGCTGCCGCCGCTGATGGCCAATTGGTCGGCGCGGGTCACGCCTTGGGCGATCAGGTGTTCGGCGCAGGCGATGAAATCGTTGAAGGTGTTGGTTTTGTGCTCCTGCTTGCCGGCACGGTACCAGGCCTCGCCCAGCTCACCACCGCCACGCACATGGGCAATGGCGAAGGCCACGCCGCGTTCGAGCAGGCTCAGGCGCGCATGCGAGAACCACGGGTCGAGGCTTTCGCCGTAGGCGCCGTAGCCATACAGGTACAGCGGCACCGGCTTGCCCAGGTCACTGCGTCGCTGCACCAGGCTGATCGGCACCTGGGTGCCGTCACTGGCGGTGGCCCACAAGCGCTGGCTGACGTAGGCGTCCGGGTCGAACGGGCCGAGTACCGGGGTTTCCTTGAGCACCTGCTGGCTGCCGTCGGCCAGCTCCAGTTGGCGTACCTGCGCCGGGCGGTTCAGGGCCTGGTAACGCAGACGGATGCGGCTGCTGACAAATTCCAGGCTGTCTTGCACATAGAGGCTGTAGGCCGCATCGGGCAGTTCGACCCGGTAAGGCGCAAGGCCCTGCGGGTGCACTTCAATGATTGGCAGCCCGCCTTCACGCAGGCTCAGGCACAGGGCGCTGGCGTTCAGGCTCAGGCCTTCGAGCATCACCGTATCGCGGTGCGGCACTAACAACTGCCATTGCGCGCGGGTCGGGACCTGTTCGCTGTCGGCCTGGTACAGGGCGAAGTTGATGCCATCCTGGTTGGTGCGGATGAACCAACGCCATTGGCCGTCAAGCTGCCCATGGTCGGGGAAGTACTCATGGCCTTCGACCCGCGCCGCCAGGCAGGTGAAGTCGCCGTCAGGCTGTTCGGCATCGAGCACCCAGGCTTCGCTGGTGGTCTTGCTGTTGAGCAGCAGGATCAGCTGACGCTCGGAGCTGGCGCGGTAGCAATGCAGGAAAAAACGCCCGTCGGTTTCTTCGAATACCTGTTGGCTACCTTCGCGCCCGAGGCGATGGCGCAGCAGTTTGTGCGGGCGGTGGGTGTCGTCGAGGGTGGCGAAGAACAGGGTCTGGCTGTCGTTGGCCCAGGTCATGCTGCCGTCGCACTCTTCGAACGGCAGTTGCTCGATTTCACCGCTGGTCAGGTCTTTGACGTACAGGGTGTAGACCTCGTCGCCGCTGGTATCGAGGCTATAGGCCAGGCGCTGGTGGTCGGGGCTGACGTTGAAGGCACCGAGCGAAAGAAACCCGCCGTTGGCCAGTTGGTTCGGGTCCAGCAGCAGTTCTTCCTGGCTTTCATCGACGCTGTTGGAGTCGTCCGCCGGGCGTGGGCAGCGGTAATGGCGCGGGTACTCTTCGCCGGCCGTGGTGCGGCTGTAGTAGAGGTAAGGACCCCAGGGCGAGGGCAGCGACAGGTCGGTTTCCAGAATCCGCCCTTTGATCTCTTCGAACAGCTGTTCGCGCAGCGCGGCCTGGTCGGCCAGTTGCGCTTGCTGATAGCTGTTTTCAGCGTTCAGGTAGTCGATGACTTCGGGGCTGTCGCGTTCCTGAAGCCAGGCATAAGGATCAGCGCCTTCGGCCTTGCGGGCAATCGGGGCGAGGGGGGCGGTGGCGTCTGCGGACATGCGGTGATCTCTTGGCTGGGGGGCGCCTGCGCGCTCAAATGTGTTTATCATAAGCGTCTATTTGCTTAGCTTGCCACGGACACCATGACCGAGAACGACTATCTGCTCGCCTGGGGCCTCTACGCCCTGGCTGCCCTGGGTTGCCTGGCGGTGGGCTTTCGCCTGACCCGCTGGATGTGGCGCTGGTTGCGTGAACCGCTGCGGGTGCTGATGGCAGTCCTGCTGCTGACCCCGACCATCATCGACCCGGTCAAAGACAAGTTCGCCCCCGCCATTGCCATTACCGCGCTCGACCTGCTGTTCAAGGTCGGTAACAACGCCTTGCGTGCCGCCGCCGACCTGGCCATGTACGGCATGATCGCATTCGCCTTGTACGGCGTGTTCGTGGTGCTGCGCTGGCCGCTGGAAAAACGCGCCAAAGCGCGACGCGAGCAGGCCGAAGCCGCCGTACAGCGTGATGCCGGGCCGGCGGTGGCCGACGAGGCGTTCAGCGCCGACAGCCGCGACCGTTATCGCGATGCGCCCCAGGCGCCGCAGGGTGGCAACCGTCCGCGGGTTGAACCGCGCTTGTAGTCTTTGCTCGGGAGCAGCCAAGCATGTGTGAACTATTGGGCATGAGTGCCAACGTGCCGACGGACATCGTCTTCAGCTTCACCGGGCTGATGCAGCGCGGTGGACGCACCGGGCCGCACCGCGATGGCTGGGGTATCGGCTTCTACGAAGGCCGCGGCTTGCGCCTGTTCCAGGACCCTGCGGCCAGCTGTGAGTCGGAAGTGGCCAATCTGGTGCAGCGCTACCCGATCAAAAGCGAGGTGGTGATCGGCCATATTCGCCAGGCCAACGTTGGCAAGGTCTGCCTGTCCAACACCCACCCCTTCGTGCGTGAGTTGTGGGGACGCAACTGGTGCTTCGCCCATAACGGCCAGTTGGGCGAGTTCAAAGGTCAGGCAAGCTTCTATCGACCGATTGGCGATACCGACAGCGAAGCGGCCTTCTGCGACCTGCTCAACCGTGTGCGCGAGGCGTTTCCCGAGCCGGTGGAGGTTGAAGAGCTGCTGCCGGTGCTGGTTGAGGCCTGTGCCGAGTACCGTGGCAAGGGTGTGTTCAACTGCCTGCTCAGCGATGGCGACTGGCTGTTTTGCTTCTGCTCGACCAAGCTGGTGCATATCACTCGCCGCGCGCCCTTCGGCCCGGCGCGGCTCAAGGATGTCGACATGATCGTCGACTTTCAGGCCGAAACCACACCCAATGATGTGGTCACGGTAATCGCCACCGAAGCGCTGACCGAGAACGAAACCTGGCAGCGTTACGAACCGGGTCAATGGGCCTTGTGGCGCCGTGGTGAGTGCATCGCTCAAGGACAACGCTAAGGGATAGGTCATGTTCAGAAGTTACCTGCGGTTGCTGTTGTTCACCTTCGGCTTGCTGGTAGGGCTGCAGGTACCTGGCCTGATCAATGACTACAGCCAGCGCGTCGAGGCGCATTTGCTGGAGTCCCGCGAAGGCCTGAAAGGCTTCGAAGCAACCGCCCGGCGCTTCTTCAATGGTGACCTGCAGGCCTTGGTGCGTCATTACCGCAGCAGCGATGATCCGGTGTTCAACAGCGATGCCAACAGCATCGACAGCCTGTTGATCCGCAATCGACGCTTTGAAAGTGAATGGCAGATTCTTCAGGGCCCTTGGCTGCAGCGGACCTGGCATGTGCTGGTGAATGCCGACAGCCAGTTGCGTGAGGAAACCCTCAAAGGCTACAGCTACCAGATTCTGCTCGCTCCCGAGGCGCTGGCCTGGGGCTTGAG
Organism: Pseudomonas sp. NUPR-002; assembly: GCF_056322725.1. NCBI lineage: Bacteria > Pseudomonadati > Pseudomonadota > Gammaproteobacteria > Pseudomonadales > Pseudomonadaceae > Pseudomonas > Pseudomonas sp. NUPR-002. The sequence goes on along the minus strand of NZ_CM150476.1, from coordinate 4,717,593 downwards.
CTGTGCTTTGCTGCTGGCGCTGCTGGTGGAAAGCCTGCTGTTGCTGATCGGCTGGGTGCTGCTTGGTGGCCGTCGCAAAGCGGTGGCGGAGAGCTGGCGCTAAACCAGCCGGATCCGCTCAGGGCCGGCGTTGGCGGCATAGCGTTCAAGCACATTGCGGCACAGCGCTACCACTTCATCCACCAGTTCGACCCCAGTCTGCCAGGCCACCACCAGTTCCAGGCTTGGCGGCTGCTGCGCCAGCGGCAGCAGGGTCAGTTCGCCGCGCGCCAGTTCTTCGCTGACCAGTGCGGGGGGCAGGGCACCGATGCCGAAGCCGTCACGCAACAAGCGGGTAATGGCGGCCACCGAGTTCACACAGTTCAAACGTGGTGCACTGACGCCTTCGGCCTGTAGCAGGCTGAGGACTTCCTGGTGTGGCCGGGAGTTTTTCGAAAAGGTCACGATGCGCTCGCGGGCCAATTCGGCCAGCGAGGCGTAGTCGCGGTTGTAGATGGACTGGCTGGCAACGATCCAGCCCATCGGGTAGCGCGCCAGGTCCAGGCTGCGGATCGATTCCTGGCGCAGCAGGTCGGTTTGCAGAATCACATCAAGAAAGCCTTTTTGCAGCTGTTCGCGCAAATTGAGCGCGGTATCGGCGACCAATTCGATTTCTACCTGTGGGTAGCGCTCCATCAGTTCCGAGACCAGCGGGCTCATCCAGGTGTGAATGACCGTGTCCATCACCCCCAGGCGTACACGCCCGACCTTGGCGCGGTCGCTGTCGAGCGATTGCTTGAGCGCTTTGGCGGTGTCGAGCATCTGCTCGGCGTACTCCAGGACCTTGCTGCCCTCAGGGGTCAGGCTCACCCCGCGTGAGTCACGCAGCAGCAGCTTGACCCCAAGGTCGGCTTCGAGTGCAGCGATACGGCTGGAGATCGACGCCTGGGTGGTGAAGAGCTTTTCGGCGGTCAGGCGAAAACTCTTGAGCCGGGCGACCCAGACGAAGGTTTCAAGGAACTTGAGGTTCATGCGGCACTCACTGATCAAATTTTTCTTATGCCAGACCGTTGGTTTTTCTCGTTGGACGACAAAACGTGCCCATCGAAAAATGACAGTCAGGTTGCGACAAAGATCGCCGCCTTTAAAACAATACCAACAAGCTGAGGCAACCATGAACCCATCGGGCGTGCAGCAACAGGTCGAATCCAGGTCAGTGGCCGGTCCTTTTGACTGGTACCGCAATATCAACAAACAGGAACGACGGACCTTCTGGAGCTGCAAGATCGGCTACGGCCTCGATGGCATGGACACCCAGATGCTCAGCTTCGTCATCCCCACCCTGATCGCCCTGTGGGGCATCACCACCGCTGAAGCGGGCTTGATTCACACCACCACGCTGATCGCGTCGGCGCTGGGCGGCTGGATCGCCGGCATCCTCTCCGACCGTATCGGCCGGGTACGCACCCTGCAACTGACGGTGCTGTGGTTCGCCTTTTTCACCTTCCTTTGCGGCTTTGCCCAGAATTATGAGCAACTGTTGATCGCACGCACCCTGATGGGCTTCGGCTTTGGCGGTGAGTGGACTGCAGGCGCGGTACTGATCGGCGAAGTGATTCGCGCCAAGGATCGCGGCAAAGCCGTGGGCATGGTGCAGTCGGGCTGGGCCATTGGTTGGGGCCTGACCGCCATTCTCTACGCAGTGCTGTTCAGCCTGCTGCCGCCGGAAGATGCCTGGCGTGCCCTGTTCCTGCTGGGCATCGTGCCAGCGGTGTTTGTGATTTTTGTGCGCCGCCTGGTCAAAGACCCGGAAATCTACCGTCAGGCCAAGGCCGCGGAAAAAACCGAAGCGCCGTCGCATTTCTATGAAATTTTTGCCCCGGGCATGCTGTTCACCACGATTCGTGCCTCGCTGCTGACCACCGGTGCGCTGGGCGGTTACTACGCGATCACCTCCTGGCTGCCGACCTTCCTCAAGAACGAGCGTGGCCTGAGCGTGCTCGGTACCGGCGGCTATCTGGCCATGGTGATCGTCGGCTCTTATGTCGGCTATGTGATCAGCGCTTATCTCACCGACCTGTTGGGCCGGAAAAAGAACTTCATTCTGTTCGCCGTGGGCTCGTTCATTATCGTGCTGTTGTACACCCAGATGCAGGTCAGCGATGGCGTGATGCTGTGGTTGGGCTTTCCACTGGGCTTCTTCGCCTCGGGTATTTTCAGCGGCATGGGGGCGTTTCTGACTGAACTGTTCCCTACCCGTATTCGCGGTTCGGGGCAGGGCTTTTGCTACAACATCGGCCGCGCACTGGCGGCGTTCTTCCCGCTGCTGATCGGTATGCTCAGCCAGAAGGTGCCACTGAGCTTGGGTATCGGCGGATTTGCCGCCGTGTCCTACGGAGTGGTAATTCTGGCAGCGTTGAGCCTGCCGGAAACCCGCGGCAAAGAACTTGAAGCCCACTAAGGCCGAGCCTGAAGGAGTCACAGACGTGAGCCGCCTATTACTGAATTGCGATATGGGTGAGAGTTTCGGCAGCTGGACCATGGGCCTGGACGCCCAGGTCATGCCCTTTGTCGATTGCGCCAATATCGCTTGCGGTTTCCATGCCGGCGACCCTGGCATCATGCGCAAGACCGTGGCCCTGGCTGTGGCCAGCAACGTGCGCATCGGCGCCCATCCGGCCTATCAGGACCTGGCCGGCTTCGGCCGCCGTTCGATGGCTTGCAGTGCCGAGGAAATTCGCGATCTGCTGCATTACCAGATCGGTGCACTGGATGGCATCTGCCGTACCCAGGGAACCCGGGTTGCCTACGTCAAACCCCATGGCGCGCTGTACAACGACATGATGGCCGACCCGCTGAAACTGCGTGCAGTGCTCGAAGCGGTCGCCAGCTATGACCGGGACTTGCCGCTGATGCTGATGGCTACGGCCGATAACAGCGCTGCCCAGGCGTTGGGTGATGAATACGGCGTCAGCCTGTGGTTCGAGGCGTTTGCCGACCGCGCCTACGATGCGGCCGGTCACCTGGTGTCGCGGCGTCTGCCGGGTGCGGTGCATCATGATCCGGCGCGCATTGTTGACCAGGCCTTGCGCCTGGCCCGCGGCGAAGCCTTGATCGCCGTGGACGGCAGTGAACTGCGCCTGCAGGCCCATACTTTGTGCGTGCACGGCGATAACGACAGTTCGGTGGCAGCGGTACAGCAGATCCGCCAGGCCCTTGATGCGCTGGTGGCGGTATGAACTACCGCATTGAAACGGTGGCCATCGACTGCCTGATGGTGCGCCTGTTCGACGCCATCGATGAGGCCAACATGCCGTGGATGCTGGCTGCTGCTCAGCGTTTGCGCGCGGTGTTCGCCGAGCGGCTGATTGATCTGGTGCCGTCCTACACCACGGTGATGGTGCATTTCGACTTGCTGCAACTGTCGCCGGAGCAGGCGCGGATACTGGTTCGCGAAGCACTGGAGCATCTGCAAGCCGACAACGGCAGTGGCGGGCGGCAACATGAGGTGCCGGTGTGGTATGACCTGAGTGTGGGGCCGGAACTGAGCCTGTTGGCCGAGCGTTGCCGCACCAGCGTGGCCGATATCGTGCGCCGCCACAGTGAACGCGAGTATCAGGTGTTTGCCTTGGGCTTTGCCCCGGGTTTTGCCTTTATGGGCCTGGTTGAAGAAGCGTTGGCGGCGCCACGCCTGGCGACCCCGCGCAAGCGTGTGGCGGCCGGCAGCGTCGGCATTGCCGAGCGCCAGACCGCTGCTTATCCTGCAGTGTCTCCCGGTGGCTGGAACCTGATAGGGCGCACCCCGAGCAAGCTGTTCGACCGTGAGCGTGATGGCTACAGCCTGTTGCAGCCGGGCGACCGGGTGCGCTTTGTCGCCGTGGATCACGCCACCTTCATCAACCTGGGCGGCGACGATACCCCGCTGGAGGCGTTGTCATGAGCCGCTTGTCGATTGAGGCCAGCACCCCGCTGTGCCTGTTGCAGGATGCTGGGCGCTTTGGCGTGCGCCATTTGGGCGTGACCCAGGGCGGCGCGCTGGACTGGGTGTCGATGCGCTGGGCCAACTGGCTGCTGGGCAATCCGGGCGATGCGGCGGTGGTGGAAGTCACCCTCGGTGGCTTCAGCCTGGTGGCTGAAGAGGATTGCTGCCTGGCTTTGGCGGGGGCTGATCTGGATGCGCGAATCGACGGCGAAGCACTCAAGCCCTGGGCCAGTTTTACCCTCAAACGCGGCCAGCGCTTGCGCCTGAATCAGCCGTTGCAGGGTGCGCGTGCCTATCTGGCGGCGCCGGGTGGCTTCACGGCGCCGCAGGTGTTGGGCAGTTGTGCCAGTGTGGTGCGCGAGGAACTGGGTGGGCTCGATGGCCTGGGATCAGCGCTGGCAAAGGGGCAAACACTGGAGTACCGAGGGGCTGCACCTGAACTGCAGGTCGTCCCCGAGGCACTGCGGCCAGACCTGAGTGACGACAGCCCGCTCGACTTGGTGCTCGGCGCGCAGATCGGTGATTTTAGCGGCACCAGCCTGTTCGAGGCATTCAACCGAGAATGGACCCTCGACAGCCGCGCTGATCGAATGGGCATGCGCTTGCTAGGGCCTGCCTTGCAGTATCAAGGGGCGCCGATGATTTCCGAGGGGATTCCGTTGGGGGCAGTGCAGGTGCCACCGGATGGGCAGCCGATTGTGCTGCTCAATGATCGCCAGACCATTGGTGGTTACCCGCGCCTCGGGGCGCTGACGCCGCTGGCCCTGGCCAGGCTGGCGCAGCGGTTGCCGGGGAGTGTGGTACGGTTCAGGCCGGTGGTGCAGGCGCTGGCCTGGCAGCAGCATCGAGATTATCTGCAGCGCTGGTAGGAGCGGGCTTGCCCCGCGATTTCGGTTTGCCTGACACACCGCTATCGCGGGGCAAGCCCGCTCCTACCGGGTGGTGTTACTTGGACAGGAAGCGCATGCCTTCTTCAAGGCCGCGCAAGGTCAACGGGAACATCCGGTCTTCGACCAACTCGCGCACGATGTTGGTCGAGGCGGTGTAGCCCCAGGTGTCCTTGGGGTAGGGGTTGATCCAGATGAGCTTCTTGTATTTCTCCATGAAACGCTGCATCCACACGTAGCCGGCTTCTTCGTTCCAGTGCTCGACGCTCCCCCCCGGTTGGGTGATCTCGTAAGGCGCCATGGCCGCATCGCCCACAAACACCACTTTGTAGTCAGCGCCGTACTTGTGCAGCAGGTCCATGGTCGAGGTGCGTTCCGAGGTGCGGCGCATGTTGTTCTTCCACACCGACTCATAGACGAAGTTGTGGAAGTAGTAGTACTCCAGGTGCTTGAACTCGGTCTTGCAGGCCGAGAACAACTCCTCGCAGATTCTTACGTGCGCATCCATCGAACCGCCAATGTCGAACAGCAGCAGCAATTTCACGCTGTTGCGTCGCTCCGGGCGCATCTGAATGTTCAGCAGGCCGGCATCGCGGGCGGTGTGGTCGATGGTGCCGTCGATATCCAGCTCTTCAGCCGCCCCCTGACGGGCAAACTTACGCAAGCGGCGCAGGGCCAGCTTGATGTTGCGCGTGCCCAGTTCGACCTGATCATCAAGGTTCTTGTATTCGCGCTGATCCCAGACTTTGACCGCTTTGCCCTGGCGTTTGCCGGCATCGCCGACACGAATGCCTTCGGGGTTGAAGCCGCCTGAGCCGAACGGGCTGGTGCCACCGGTGCCGATCCATTTGTTACCGCCGGCATGGCGTTCCTTCTGTTCTTCCAGGCGCTTTTTGAACTCTTCGATCAGTTTGTCCAGGCCCCCGAGCGACTGGATCTGCGCGCGCTCCTCATCGGTCAGCGAACGTTCGAATTCCTTGCGCAACCAGTCTTCGGGAATCAAGGCTTCCAGATGCCGGTCAAGGTTCTCCAGGCCTTTGAAATAGGCGGAGAACGCACGGTCGAACTTGTCGAAGTGGCGCTCGTCCTTGACCAGGATCGCCCGCGACAGGAAGTAGAACTCGTCCATGTCGGCGAAGGTTACCCGCTGCTTGAGTGCATTGAGCAGATCCAGCAGTTCGCGCACCGACACCGGCACCTTGGCCGCGCGCATTTCATTGAACAGATTGAGCAGCATGGCAATTGCCTCCCGACTCAGCGGTTACCGCGACGGCTCATGAACGCCAGGCGCTCAAGCAGTTGCACGTCCTGTTCGTTTTTCACCAGGGCACCGGCCAGGGGCGGGATGGCTTTGGTCGGATCGCGCTCACGCAGCACGGCTTCGCCGATGTTGTCGGCCATCAGCAGCTTGAGCCAGTCGACCAGCTCGGAGGTGGACGGCTTTTTCTTCAGGCCTGGCACCTTGCGCACATCGAAGAACACATCCAGCGCTTCGCTGACCAGGTCTTTCTTGATGTTGGGGTAGTGCACATCGACGATCTGCTGCAGGGTGTCGCGGTCCGGGAAGGCGATGTAGTGGAAGAAGCAGCGGCGCAGGAAGGCGTCGGGCAGTTCTTTCTCGTTGTTCGAGGTAATGATGATGATCGGGCGCTGTTTGGCCTTGATCGTCTCGTCGGTCTCGTAAACGTAGAACTCCATCTTGTCCAGTTCCTGCAACAGGTCGTTGGGGAACTCGATGTCGGCCTTGTCGATTTCGTCGATCAGCAGGATCACCCGCTCTTCGGATTCGAACGCTTCCCAGAGCTTGCCTTTCTTCAGGTAGTTGCGCACGTCATGGACTTTGTCGACGCCCAGTTGCGAATCGCGCAGGCGGCTGACCGCATCGTACTCGTAGAGGCCTTGATGGGCCTTGGTGGTCGATTTGATGTGCCAGGTAATCAGCTTGGCGCCAAAGGATTCGGCCAGCTGTTCGGCGAGCATGGTTTTGCCGGTGCCGGGTTCGCCCTTGACCAGCAACGGCCGCTCCAGGGTGATCGCCGCGTTGACTGCCAGTTTCAGGTCGTCTGTGGCGACGTATGAGCGGGTGCCTTCGAACTTCATGAACCGATCCTCTACCGTAGCGCCGGGGTAAGCAGCCCCTGGCGGAAAAATTGTTATACGCGACTATAACGCGGGCTCCGGGCGACTGGGAACGCAGACGCTCTATTCAGTCTCTGAATGGAGCGTCACTTGCTGACTTGGTCAGGGCCAGAACCTTGCAAAAGGTGTCAGGGGTGGACTCGCCCAAGAGGCAGGCTTACCCTTGAAGTTTTCTGCTCCGGTGCTAAAAGGACCCCCGTCATGAGCCGTATCTTTGCTGACAATGCGCACTCCATCGGCAACACGCCGCTGGTTCAGATCAACCGCATCGCCCCGCGTGGGGTGACCATTCTGGCCAAGATTGAAGGGCGCAACCCGGGCTATTCAGTCAAATGCCGGATTGGCGCGAACATGATCTGGGATGCCGAAAGCAGCGGTAAGCTCAAGCCCGGCATGACCATCGTCGAGCCGACCTCGGGTAACACCGGCATCGGCCTGGCGTTCGTCGCTGCAGCCCGTGGTTACAAGCTGATGCTGACCATGCCGGCGTCGATGAGTATCGAACGCCGCAAGGTGCTCAAGGCCCTCGGCGCCGAACTGGTGTTGACCGAACCTGCCAAGGGCATGAAAGGCGCCATCGAAAAGGCCGCCGAAATCGTCGCCAGCGACCTGTCCAAATACTTCATGCCGGCCCAGTTCGATAACCCGGCCAACCCGGCGATCCACGAAAAAACCACCGGTCCGGAAATCTGGAACGATACCGACGGCGCGGTCGATGTACTGGTCGCTGGTGTCGGCACCGGCGGCACCATTACTGGCGTTTCGCGTTATATCAAGCAGACCCAGGGCAAACAGATCCTTTCGGTGGCGGTAGAGCCACGGGTATCGCCAGTGATCACCCAGGCGCTGGCCGGTGAAGAGATCAAGCCAAGCCCGCACAAGATCCAGGGCATCGGTGCCGGTTTTGTGCCGAACAACCTTGATCTGAGCATGGTCGACCAGGTCGAGCTGGTCAGCGACGAGGAGTCCAAGGCCATGGCCCTGCGCTTGATGCAGGAAGAGGGGATTCTCTGCGGGATTTCCTGTGGTGCGGCCATGGCGGCGGCGGTGCGCCTGGCAGAAAAACCGGAAATGCAAGGCAAGACCATCGTGGTGATTATGCCCGACTCCGGTGAGCGCTACTTGTCGAGCATGCTCTTCAGCGACCTGTTCACCGACCAGGAAAACCTGCAGTAACGGGCTTCGAGGCTGACCCGGCGCAAAAAAATGCGCCGGGGTTTATTGCACAATCCTTAACACTGAATGCTGGCAACGGTTATTTTTACCGGGGCCGGATCAGTTTATGATGCTCGATTAATCAGGCAGCGATAGCCTGATCGAAATTCCAAGGAGTGATGCATGACTTTTTCCTTTGTCGCCAAGGCCGGTGTATTGCTGCTGTTTTTCGGCAGCACGCTGTACGTACACCTGCGCGGCAAGGCGCGCTTGCCAATGCTGCGCCAGTTCGTCAACCACTCGGCGCTGTTCGCCCCTTATAACGCCTTGATGTACCTGTTCTCTGGCGTGCCATCCAAGCCATACCTGGACCGCGAACGCTTTCCCGAGCTGGACGTGCTCAAGGACAACTGGCAAGTCATTCGCGAAGAGGCCATGCACCTGTTCGATGAGGGCTACATCCGGGCTGCCGAGAAAGACAACGACGCAGGCTTCGGTTCCTTCTTCAAGAAAGGCTGGAAGCGTTTCTACCTGAAGTGGTACGACAAAGCGTTGCCGTCGGCTGAGGTGCTGTGCCCGAAAACCGTGGAACTGGTCAACAGCATCCCCAACGTCAAGGGCGCGATGTTTGCGCTGCTGCCTGGTGGCAGTCACCTCAACCCGCACCGTGATCCGTTTGCCGGTTCCTTGCGTTATCACCTGGGCCTGTCGACGCCGAACTCAGACAACTGCCGGATCTACGTTGATGGTCAGCCTTATGCCTGGCGCGACGGTGAAGACGTGATGTTCGATGAAACTTACGTGCACTGGGTGAAGAACGAAACCGAAACGACGCGGGTGATCCTGTTCTGCGACGTCGAGCGCCCGCTCAACAGCTCGCTGATGACCCGTATCAACCGTAAGGTCAGTGCCTTCCTCGGCCGTGCTACCGCGCCGCAGAACACCGATGACGAACGGGTCGGCGGGATCAACCAGGCGTATGCCTGGAGCAAGCGCTTCAGCAACGTGATCAGTGGCCAGGTCAAGCAATTCAAGCGTGCCAATCCCAAGATGTACCGGGTGCTGCGTCCGGTGCTGGCGGTGGTGGTGGCATACCTGTTGTACCGCTGGTTGTTCTGATAAAGCATCGCGGGGCTCCTGTAGGAGCGGGCTTGCCCCGCGAAGCAGGCACTGCGGTGAATGGCACGGGCTTCGCCCGTGTTCGCGGGGCAAGCCCGCTCCCACAGGCCAGGTGGGGGCTTGCCCCGCGATAAACTCACCGCTATAGTCAGATCCACTTCACCTCACCGAAGACCTGCTCATGCCAGCTTCCCCACTCAGCACCGTATTCGCTACCGCGCCCAACGCGGTGGTAGTCGTGCGTGGGGCTCAGCAGCCGGCCATGATCAGTCACTACCCACCACCTGTCAGTCGCGTGGTAGTGCTGGGCTAAGCGGCCAATCGCTGCGTCCCGACACTTTTGCACCCTACTGAATACGGTTAGTTGCCCCGCGCGGGCGGCACCGTTCGGCTTATTTGCCCGAATTACAGGTGGCATTCATGTTTGCTCTATCGAAAGAAACCGTGGCCTCGGCGGCCACCACCAGCCTGTTCGTCCTGCTCTGGAGTAGCGGGGCGATCGTTTCCAAGCTGGGCCTTGCCCATGCCAGTCCCTTTGCCTTTCTGTTGATGCGCTCGGCGCTGGCCCTGTGCGGCTTGCTGCTGCTCGCGCCGTTGCTCAAGTTGCGCTGGCCGCGCGGGCGAGCGGCGGTGTGGCAGGCGCTGGCGACCGGGTGTGTGTTGCTCGGCGCCTATCAGATCTTCTATTTGCTGGCACTGAACACTCAGGTTACCCCTGGCGTGATGGCCACGGTCATGGGGGTGCAACCCATCCTCACTGTGGTGGTGATGGAGCGTCAGCGTTCCTGGAGTCGCCTGTTCGGCTTGGGGTTGGGCTTGAGCGGGCTGATCATGGTGGTTTACCAGAGCATCAATCTGGGCGGCGTTTCCCTGACCGGGATGCTGTTCGCCTTGCTGGCGCTGGCGAGCATGACCTGGGGCTCGATCATGCAAAAGCGCATCACCAGCAACCCGATGGGAACCTTGCCGCTGCAGTACATCGCCGGGCTGCTGATGTGTGCGCTGATTGCGCCGCTGCAGCCGCTGCACGTCGAGTTCACCGGCAGTTTTATCGGGGCCTTGCTATGGATGGGGCTGGTGGTTTCGCTGCTGGCGACCCTGCTGCTGTACCGGCTGATCGCCCGTGGCAATCTGGTCAATGTCACCAGCCTGTTCTACCTGGTGCCAGCGGTGACGGCACTGATGGACTACCTGATCTTCGGTAACCGCCTGGCGGCATTGAGTGTGCTGGGTATGGGGCTGATCGTGATCGGGTTGCTGTTCGTGTTCCGCAAGCCGGGGTTACAGCTTCAGGTTGATTGACCTCGCTTTCGCGGGACAAGCCCGCTCCTACCGGTAGGAGCGGGCTTGCCCCGCGATCAGGCACGCACTGCAGTGGGTTTAAGCACCAACCACAACGCCACAGCAATCAACACGCCACCGTACAGGTGTGCCATCGACAGCGGCTCATCCAGCAGCCACGCGCCCCACAGCACCCCGAAGGCCGGAATCATAAAGGTCACCGTACTGGCTTTGACCGGGCCGATCTCGCTGAGCAAGCGGAAATACAGAATGTAGGCAAACGCCGTGCACACCAGGCCCAGCCCCAACAATGAAAGCCACACCTGCCAACCGCCCCAACTTGCCGGTGGTTGCGTCATCACGCTGTAGGCAAACAGCGGCAACAGCAACAACGTCGCCCCCATCATGCTGCCCAGCGCCGACAGTCGGCTGTCGAGACCGCCCTGCTGGTCGAGCCAGCGCCGCGCCAGAAAGCCGGCAAAGCCGTAGCAAGTGGTCGCCGCCAGGCACGAAAGGGCGCCTTGCAGCAGTTGATGGTCAAACGCCACCGGCCCCGCGCCACTGAGGATGCCGACGCCGAACAACCCCAGGAAAATCCCGCTGAGTTTGGTCAGGGTCATTGGCTCACGAAAGCACAACGCGCCAATCAACACGCCCATCAGCGGCGTAGTGGCATTGAAAATCGCCGAATAACCGGCCGGCAACACCTGGGCCGCTACCGAATAGAGCGTGGCCGGGATCCCCGAGTTGATCATGCCCAGCACCAGGCAGGCCTTGAGTTTGCCGTTGAAGTCCCAGCGCACCCGCAGCAGAGCGAGAATGACCAGCAGCCCCACACAGGCAATCGATACGCGAAAGAACGCACTGGGAATGGTGCCCAGCACCGGCGCAATGATGCGCATGAACAGAAAACTGGCCCCCCACACAGCGGCAAGTATCAACAGGCGGGTGATGGCGATGGGGCTCATGTGGCGGCTCTGGATCCAATGGGGCGGGGCGCGAGTTTACGCCATAACCCATTGCAGGCTCTCTCCCTTTCTTGCGTTGAAATTCCTGTGTCGTTAATTTTGGCCATTACCGCCGTGCCGCCAGGCTTTCCCTGCTCACGGCGACTGGCTAAGCTCAGGCTTCGACATTCCCGCAGAGGTCTGATGTATGCCCCAGCACTGGCCGGCCGCCGCTATCGCCCGGATGATCCTCGATGGTTTCGACGATTACCGTGAGCATTTTCGTCAGATCACCATCGGCGCCCGTGCCCGCTTCGAGCAAGCGCAGTGGCCACAGACCCAGAGCGCGTCGGCTGCGCGTATCAATCTGTATGAGGAAAAGGTCAGCGAGGTAAGCGGCTGGCTGCATCAGGCATTCGAGGACGAAGTGCTGCTGGATGTAGCGCAGTGGCCGTTGGTGAAAAGCGCCTACATCGGCCTGATTGATCCACGGCTGGACGATGAACTGTCGGAGACCTGGTACAACTCGATCTTCTGCAGCCTGTTCAGTCACGACCTGATCAGTGACGGCTCGATGTTCATTCACACCACCAGGCCATCGTTGCGCAGTCACGAGCGAGCGGCACAAACGCGCACCTATCGGCCCCGAAGTGGCCTGGCCAGTGTGTTGACGCAGATCTTCGACGACTATTGCTTTGACGTCGCCTACGGTGACCTCGAAGGGGACCTGGCGCGGCTCGAAGGGCAGTTGCGCGAGAGCCTGCCGGACTGGGTCTGCAAAGACCCGGCACTGGCGGTGGAGCTGTTTTCACCGGTGCTGTATCGCAACAAGGGCGCTTACCTGGTTGGGCGCCTATATACCCAGGATGAACAGTGGCCACTGGTGATCCCTTTGCTGCACCGCGAGGGGCATGGCATCGAGATCGATGCGTTGATCACGGATGAAGCTGAAGTGTCGATCATCTTTTCCTTCACCCGTTCGTATTTCATGGTGGATGTGCCGGTACCGGCTGACTTTGTCAGCTTTCTCAAGCGCATCCTGCCGGGCAAGCACATCGCCGAGTTGTACACCTCGATCGGCTTCTACAAGCATGGTAAATCCGAGTTTTACCGTGCTTTGATCAACCATCTGGCCAGCACTGACGATCGTTTCATCATGGCCCCGGGTGTGCGCGGTATGGTCATGAGCGTATTTACTCTGCCGGGCTTCAATACGGTGTTCAAGATCATCAAAGACCGCTTCTCGCCGTCCAAGAGCGTGGATCGGGCCACGGTGATCGAGAAGTACCGTTTGGTGAAAAGCGTTGATCGGGTTGGGCGGATGGCCGATACCCAGGAGTTTTCCGACTTTCGCTTTCCGTTGAGCAAGTTCGAGCCCGAGTGCCTGGCCGAGCTGCTGGAGGTGGCGCCGTCGACGGTGGCGGTGGAGGGCGACACCGTGCTGGTGCGCCACTGCTGGACCGAGCGGCGCATGACCCCGCTCAACCTCTACCTGGAGCACGCCAACGACGCCCAGGTGCGCGAAGCGCTGGAAGACTATGGCATGGCCATCAAGCAACTGGCGGCGGCGAATATCTTTCCCGGCGATATGTTGCTGAAGAACTTTGGCGTCACCCGCCATGGCCGGGTGGTGTTCTATGACTACGACGAAATCTGTTTTCTCACCGAGGTCAACTTCCGCTACATCCCGCCGCCGCGTTACCCGGAAGACGAAATGTCTGGTGAGCCCTGGTACTCGATCGGCCCGCATGACGTGTTCCCGGAAGAGTTTCCGCCGTTCCTGTTTGCCGACAGCGGTCAGCGTCGGCTGTTCAGCCAACTGCATGGCGAGCTGTACGATGCCGATTACTGGAAGAGCCTGCAGGAAGCGATCCGCGGCGGCAAAGTGATCGACGTCTTCCCCTACCGCCGCAAACCGCGGTAGGTGGGAGCAACTGTCCAAGCAGGATCGGTGGGAGCGGGCTTGCCCCGCGAAGCGATGTGACAGATAGATCGCTATCGCGGGGCAAGCCCGCTCCCACAGTGTCTGCATTTTTTTGAGGGTGGGTTAGCTTTTCAGGCATTTCAGCTCGCTGAAGTCTTTGCGCACCTGGCTGAGCTTGAGCTCCAGGTGCTGGCGCTGCTGTGCGCTGCTTTGCGCCATCAGGTCTACCAGCAACTGCTGCGCGGCCTGTTCGCTGCGCTGGTAGACCACGCGGTATTCCGGGGTCCAGAGGCTGTCGCGGTGTTTTAACAGCTGCTCCAGGCGCGGCTCGAAAGCCGCGCTGTTGCGCTGATCCATGGCCGCACTGAACTGCGCCTGCCAGTTGGCCCGGTTGGCAATCGATTGACGGCTCTGTTCGCCCTGGCTTTGCGACCAGAGCATGATCCGCACTTGCTGCTGCGTATTCAGCTCGCCCAACCAGGGCGTCAAGCGCTTCTCCATGCGTTCGGCTCGCGCTTCCACCTGGCGGGCCAAGGGTGTTTTGGCCAACCTGGCCTGACGCTCGCGGATGTCTTCGGCAAAAGCCTGACGCATCTCGCGCACCTGCTCGTCGTTCATCGCCTTGAGCAACTGCGCCGCAGAAGGCGTGACCTGGTCGGCCACTTTGGCAATGGCCTGCTTGGCCTCCTGGGTGCGGGCCTGTACCTGCTGATCGGTCACCTGACCGCTGACGACCATTTGTCGGACTTCATCGATCCAGGTCAGATAGCCCGGCAACTGGGTGCGGCAATGCCAGGCCAGGTGTTGTTTGAGGCGCTGGTTGAGCCAGGCTTTTTGCTCGCGGTTCATGTTCAGGTAGTCGTCGAGCGACCAGGGCACCAGCACATCAAGGTTGCGGTAGGCCAGGTCAATGCGGCTGCAGGCCACGGCCAGGAGGGCCGGGACAAGCAGAAACAGGCAGGGGCGCAAGTACTTGGACAGGCAGGCGTACATGGCAAATCCTTGCAGTGGCTTGCTTGTGTTTATAGAACAGCATGGCTCATTGCGGTTCCTTTTGCCGGTTGGGTGTAGAATGCCGGGCTCGCAATGAGGATTTCCGGAAATGGCTTTAGTTGGGCGTTACAACAGTTTGCAAATCGTGAAACACACGGACTTCGGCCTGTACCTGGATGGCGGCGCGGATGGCGAAATCCTCCTGCCTAACCGCTACATTCCCAAGGACACGCCCACCGAGGTCGAAGATTGGCTGAACGTCTTCGTCTACCTGGACAGTGAAGACAAGCTGATCGCAACCACTGAAAAGACCAAACTGCAGGTCGGCGAGTTCGCCAGCCTCAAGGTCAAGGAAATCAACAGCATCGGTATCTTCCTCGACTGGGGCTTGCCTAAAGACCTGTTGATGCCGTACTCCGAAGAAAAGCGCCAGATGCGCCAGGGCGAGTACTGCGTGGTGCATGCCTACCTGGACAAACGCACGCGGCGGATCACCGCCACTGCGCGTCTGGATCGCTATCTGGACAAGGTGCCAGCCAACTACAGCACCGGCCAGGAAGTCGATTTGCTGGTGGTCGAAGAAACCCCTATGGGCTTCAAAGCGATCATCAACAACAAGCACTGGGGCCTGATTCACAAGAACGAGGTGTTCAAGTTCCTGCGTTCGGGCAAGCAGGAGAAGGGCTACATCAAGGAGCTGCGCAGCGACGGCAAGATTGCCCTGAGCCTGCAGCCGGTCGGCCAGGCGCTGGCCAGCAGCCTGAACGACAAGATCCTGAGCAAACTCAAGGACGCCAATGGCGTGCTGCCGGTCAGCGACAAGAGTGACCCGCAGGTGATCAGCGATATGTTCGGGGTCAGCAAGGGCAACTTCAAAAAGGCCATCGGCGCCTTGTACAAGGATGGCCGCATCGTCATCCACGCTGACCGCATCGAACTGCTCTGATCAGGCCTGGCGAAAGCCTGCAAAGTTCAGGTTTTCGCCGCCCGGGCGCAGGTCCTGGAGCAACGAGTCGCGGTCGGCGCTCAGGGCCAGGCTGATGGTGGAGCGCCGCTTGCCGGGGTGGCGCACTTCCACTTTTTCCAGATGCGCCTTGAGGAAGTTCACCGGCACCTTCAAATGTTGCAACTCGTCAGTTTCAGGCGTGTGCAGCAGCAGGTTGACCCAGTCGGCCGCGCCTTTGCGCAATACCAGTTTCACCGGCACATCAAACCACCACAGGCTGCGCTTGTTGTCGAGCACGGCAAACAGGGTGTTGTCGCTGGTTAGTACCGGTTTTCCCAGTTCCAGATTGCGACGGGCGATGGCGGCGGGTTTGTCGAGTTTCATGCAGGTTCCTACGGGTGACGCTTGAAAGGTCGACTATTGTGCTGGGATCGCACGCAAACATAAAGCGGCGTGCGCGTGGGCGGAACTTTACACAGGGTTTGATCTCAATTTGATGGCATCTTAAGGTGTTGCCAGTATTGACCTGCCCCCACGGAAGATTACCCATGAAAGTCTTGATAGCGCTGCTGATGCTGCTCAGCAGTTATGCCTATGCCGGCTGCGGCAGTATCCGCGATGCTGACCAACGCAATTATTGCTATGCCCGGGAAGGCGGCAGTGGTTGTGGTTCGATCCGCGATGCTGACTTGCGCAACGCCTGTTACGCCGAAACCCGCGGCAGTGGTTGCGGCTCGATCTCCAACAGCGATCAGCGCAACTACTGCTACGCCCGTCAAAGCGGCAGCGGCTGTGGCTCGATCGGCGATGCTGACCTGCGCAATGCCTGCTACGCCGAAACCCGTGGTAGCGGTTGCGGATCGATCTCTGACAGTGACCAACGCAATTATTGCTATGCCAAGCAAGGCAAGGGCGGCTGCGGCAGCATCAAAGACAGTGACCTGCGCAACCAGTGCCAGGCGTTGAACCGCTGACCGGCCAGGGAGTTGGCCGCCGGGAAAATAATTGAAACTCTGCCAATCGGCCATGGGTCCACTGACTGTCAACGCTGACAGCCCGTTTTTCCCCTTCAGGAGAACTCCCATGAGTGGCACTAAAGACAAAGTCAAAGGCATGGCCAACGAAGCGGTTGGTAACATCAAGCAAGGCATCGGCAAGGTCACCGACAACGACCGGCTGCGCGCCGAGGGTAAGGCTCAGGAAATCAAAGGCGAAGCCCAGCAAGTGGCCGGTAAGGTCAAGGATGCAGTGAAAAAGCCTTGATTGATGTAGGAGCAGTTCCGCAACGGCCGCGATAAGTGGCCGTTGTGCTATCTGCAGCAATCAATAGCAACTTTGCGTTGATCGTCGTTTAGACTTTACTGCAGACCTTAATGAGGAACCGTGGCCATGACCCTCCAGTGGCGAAAGGAGACGCTATGATTTTCCCCGACTTGCGCGGCTTGCCGTTGCATCGCGTGCTGGTGCGCACCGTCAAGGAATTTCTCGATGACGAGATGTCTACCTATGCCTCGGCATTGGCCTACCAGATGTTGTTTTCGCTGTTTCCCTTCCTGTTGTTTCTCATCGCCCTGATTGGTTTTCTGCACCTGCCGGACTTTTTCTCCTGGTTGCGCTTGCAGTCGGAGTTGGTGTTGCCGCCCCAGGCCCTGGAGCAGGTCAACCCGGTGATCGACCAATTGCAGCAGTCCAAAGGCGGCTTGCTCTCGGTGGGTATTGTCATTGCCCTGTGGACGGCCTCAGCGGGTGTGCGGCTGATGATGGGGGCGATGAACGCCGCCTATGACGTGGTTGAAGGCCGCCCGGTGTGGAAGCGCATTCCCTTGTCGATCATCTACACCGTGGGTATCGCCGGAATGTTGCTGGCAGCGGCCGCCCTGATGGTGCTGGGGCCGCAGGTGATGGAGTGGATTGCCGCGCAGATTGGCATGCAGGAGTTCATTGTCACCTTGTGGACGATATTGCGCTGGCCGGCGATCATCATTCTGATGATGGTGGCGGTCGCCTTGATCTACTACGTGATGCCCGACGTCAAACAGGAGTTTCGCTTTATTACCCCCGGCTCCGTGCTGGCGGTGGTGGTGTGGATTGTTGCCTCGTTAGGCTTTGGTTATTACGTAAAAACCTTCGCAGACTACAACGCGATGTATGGAAGTATCGGCGCGATTATTGTGTTGCTACTGTATTTCTATATTTCTGCTGCCGTGCTGTTGTTAGGCGCGGAGATGAATGCGGTGATCGAGCATATGTCTACTGAAGGTAAAAATCCGGGTGAAAAAGAAGCAGGCGAGCTGACGGAGGATCATGATAAAAAGCATGTTTCCGGGCTGGGCCGCGATCATTCGCTCGACCACCCGGCCACGCCGGAAGGTGAACCCTTGAGTCGTACATCCCATGATTCGTGACATTCTGAAAATGGGCGATGAACGCCTGCTGCGTATCGCGCCACCGGTACCTGCGCACCTGATCGGCAGCGCCGAACTCGAGCAGCTGATTGCTGACATGTTCGAAACCATGCGCCACGTCGGCGGTGTAGGCCTGGCGGCGCCGCAGATCGGTGTCGATTTGCAGTTGGTGATCTTCGGCTTCGAACGCAGCGAGCGTTACCCGGATGCAGAGCCGGTGCCGCAGACCATCCTGCTCAATCCGCAGATCACCCCATTAGGCAGCGAAGTCGAAGACGGTTGGGAAGGCTGCCTCTCGGTGCCGGGCTTGCGCGGTGTTGTGCCGCGCTTTCGCAGCATTCGCTATGAAGGCATCGATCCGCAAGGCCAGGTGATCGATCGCCTGGCCGACGGTTTTCATGCCCGCGTCGTGCAGCACGAATGTGATCACTTGATCGGGCGTTTGTACCCGTCGCGCATCCATGACTTCAACAAGTTCGGCTACACCGACGTGTTGTTTCCCGGGCTAGACCCTGCCAGCGACGACTGAGTACGCAGCATCGCCAGCAAGCGCTTGCTGCGCTGGTAGCGTTCCAGGCGTTCAGCCAAAATCGCAGGCATGTCTGTGCAAGGGTCGAACTGCAGGCGTTGATAGAAGGGCAACAGGTCGGGGTGGCAGAACAGCCAGACGCTGCCTTCGCAGCGCTGCAGCGCCGCGTCGACCAGACCTCGGGCAATCTGCTGGCCTCGGAAATCGTGCGCTACCCATAAGCCTGTCAGCCAATTGCCACCCGGTACTGCGCTCAGGCACAACGCGGCGATGATTGCCTCTGCCCGTGCCACCCAAAGCTGCCCTTGAGCGGCTGCACGCATGGACGAACCCTGGCTTTTGTAGAATTTATTCAGCAGCGGCCGTTCGGCTTCGGTCAGCAGGCAGTAGCGTAAGGTGGTCATGGCAATGTCCCGGCAGCGGCTCTGGCTCGGGCTTTTACACGCAGTGACGGCGCCTGTCGAGGGTGAGAATCCCGGCGGATTGTTACCGATTCGGTAACAGTGAATGTTAAGTTCAGGGATTTAACCGTGTTTGGCAACTTGTAAACTATGTTTGTCCCCACAAGAAATAGCAGCGGGACCGGTACTTCGTGTTATGTCCTAGTGTCAGATATAGCAACTTCTCCGCGCCCCTGTTGGCCAATGAAGTCAATCGATTAGTTTGATTGCTTTGCAGGCTTATTATTATGAAAAGTTTACTTGTACTTGCGCTTGTTGGTGTTTCTTCTTTTGCCCTGGCTGATGAAGTTAAAACAGCCAATACTCAGCCGGTGTATGAACAATACGACTACTCGACCAACCTGGATATTGCCAAGGTGATCAGTTTGTCGACGCTTCCCAATGTCTGTGAAGTAGTACCCGCCACCATGGTCTATGAAGACCACCAGGGGCAGCGTCATACCCTTGAGTACCGCGCCATGGGTAATGGTTGCAGCAACGGCTGATCAACCCGGCCCGAGCAACCCTTAGCGCTTTACTGACGTTCACGTTCCAGCAGTTGGCGCTTGCGCTCAACGCCCCAACGGTAACCTGAGAGGTTGCCGTCGCTGCGCACCACGCGGTGGCAGGGAATGGCCACGGCCAGGGCGTTGGCGGCGCAGGCCTGAGCGACGGCGCGCACCGCCTTGGGCGAGCCTATCCGTTGGGCAATTTCGGCGTAGCTGGCGGTGGTGCCTGCCGGGATACTGCGCAAGGCCTGCCAGACCCGTTCCTGAAAAGCAGTGCCACGCAAATCAAGCGGTAGATCCAGATCGACCGCCGGTAGTTCTATCAATCCCACCACTCTGGCCACCAGCGATTCAAACTCGGCATCGCCACCGAGCAAGTTCGCGTTGGGAAACTTGTCTTGCAGATCTTCCAGGAGTACTTGCGGATCATCGCCGAGCAGAATGGCGCAGATACCGCGGTCACTCTGCGCCACCAGAATCGCCCCTAAAGAGCATTGGCCAATGGCAAAACGAATCGTGGTGTTAGCCCCTCCGGCCCGGTAAGACCCCGGGGTCATGCCCAAACGGGCATTGCTGGATTCGTAAAAGCGGCTGTTGGAATTGAACCCGGCTTGGTACAGCGCATCGGTAATGCTACCGGCGCTGTGTAGCTGTGTGCGCACTTTACTTGCTCGATGCGCCGAAGCGTACGCCTTGGGGGTGACGCCGGTGATGGCCTTGAACACACGGTGCAGGTGATAAGGGCTCATGTTCAACTGCTCGGCCAGTTGGTTGAGGCTGGGGGCCGACTCGGCCTGTACGATCAGCTGGCAGGCGCGGGTGACCTGTGCCCGGTGTTGTTCGGCCATTAGCGTCTGGTCTGCCGCGTGCCGTTTGTTCGGGCGATAGCCGGCGGCTTCGGCTTGTGCCGGGGTGTCGAAGAACTCGACGTTCTCGATGCGTGGTCGCCGCGCACTGCTGCTGGGTCGGCAATACACACCCGTGGTGCGCACGCCATACACGAAGCGCTGGTCGGCTGCTGCGTCGCGGGCCAGGATCGCTTGCCAGCGTGGGTCGGTTTCGCTGATGCGGGGTTTGTCTTGGCTCATGCCGGGATGCTCTGGGTGAGTAGGGACAGGTCCAGAGTAGGGGAGTGAGCCGCGATGGAAACTCCGGGTCTTGCGTTCAAATTCGTGTACTCGGCACGCGCCACAGGTACCAGGCGGCAATGGTTCGATAGGGGCGCCAGGCATTTCCAAGCTCGATCATCTGTCGGCGGTTGGGTTGCGCGTCCAGGCCTTGCAGGCGGCGGTAGCCCTCGCGTACGCCAAAGTCATCGGCGGGCAGGATGTCCATGCGCTCGAGGGTGTAGATCAGCAGCATTTCCACGGTCCAGCGGCCGACGCCACGCAAGCTCACCAGGCGTTCGATCAATTGCTCATCGTCGAGTGTCAGCGCCTGTTGGTGGTCGGGCACCAGCCCTTGCTGGCGCGCCTTGGCGATGCCCTGGATCGTGGCCAGTTTGTTGGCGGAAAAACCGCAGGCGCGCAGTTGTTCCGGTGTCGTCGCCAGTACTTGCTCCGGGCTGGGAAAGTCACACCCTGGATACAGCGCCAGAAAGCGCCCGAGAATGGCATCGCCGGCTTTCACATGCAGTTGCTGGTAGGCAATGGCGCGTACCAGTGCCTGGTACGGATCACGTTCCGGGCGCGGTTGGTGCAGGCACGGGCCGATGGCCTGAATGTGCGCGGCCCACTGTGGATCAAGGGCGGCCAGAAATTGCTCGGCCTGACGAAACACACCACTCATGTTGCCTCCATCGCCTGGGCTACCCGCACCAGGGCCTGTTTCAACTGTGCACGGCTGCTGGCGGCTGAAAGGCTGATGCGCACTGCCGACAACTCGCTCTGTTTCACCGCAAATACATCGACTGGCACCACTTCGACTGCATTGGCCCGGCAACGCTGCACCAGGGTTTGGGCTGGCAGCGGGCAGCGTAGCCAAATATGTGGCGAAGGGTGCTGGGCGTAAAGCCGCTCACTGCCCAGCAGCTTGCGCGCCAGGCGCCAGCGTTGGGCAACCTCCTCGCGTTGCCAGGCCAGCCTGCGGTTTGCTGTGCCGTCGCTGATCCAGCGGCAGGCAATCTGCAGGTTCAGCGGCGATACCTGCCAATGGGTGGCCTGGGCATGCGGATCAACCCTGGCCAGCAGCAGCGGGTCAGCGACGATCCAGCCCAGACGTAGCCCCGCTGCGACGGTTTTCGACAAACTGCTGATCAGTATTCCCTGTTGCCCCAGCAAGGGCCACAGCGGCGGTTGATCGGTCAGCGCGCCATAGACATCGTCCTCGATCAGCAGCAGGCCATGCCGACGCACCACCTCGGCCACGGCCTGCTGGCGTTCACGGCCCATGCAGGCACCGGTAGGGTTCTGCAGGCTCGGGGTAAGCACCACCACTCGCGCTCCGGTTGCCCGGGCAACCCGGTCAAGGTCGTCTGGCAGAATGCCTTGGTCGTCCTGGGCGATACCGTGCAGGGGCAGGCGCAGTTGGCGGCAGGCGGCTTTGATGCCGGGAGCGGTCAGGGCCTCGACCAGCACCGGCTCACCGGCCTGGCACAGCGACAGCAGCAGGCTGAACAGCCCCTGTTGCGCGCCGCCGCATAACAGAACCTGACTGGCACTCAGGTGCAAGCCGCGATTGGCCAGCCACGCCGCCCCTTGCGCACGGGCCATCAACAATGCGTCGGCGCTCAGGTAATGCTCAAGGCTGCGCACCGCGCCCTCGTGCAGCAACGTCTGCACGGTACGTTCGATGTCATCGCTGTGGGGATCGATCACTGGCACGTTGGTGGACAGGTCGATCAGTTGCGACGGGCCGCTTTGTTCTTTGAGGTGGAACAGCGTGGCTTCTTTACTGCCGGCCAGCACGTAAGTGCCGCGCCCGACCTCGCCACTGACCAGGTGCCTTACCGCCGCTTCACGGTAGGCCTGTTGGGTGGTGCTGGGATTGAGCCCGAGCGCCCAGGCCAGGCGGCGTTGTGGCGGCAGGCGTTCACCGACCTTGAGGTCGCCGCACTCGATGGCGTCGGCAATCGCATCGACCAGTGCCAGGTAACGCGGTTGCTCGCTGTCGGGGAGGGTAGGGGTCCACATTTATTGTTGGCCATGCAATATAAGGTTTTACCCATACAATGGCCCGGCGCTAGGATCAGGTCAAATCCACTGCGACCGAGGTGTTCCATGTTCGACCTGAGTGCCCTGCGTGAAGCTGCCCGCCTGGTGCATGCCCATGTGCCTGCCACGGCTCAATATGCCTGGCCGCGACTGGCCGAGCGCCTGGGCTGCGAGGTGTGGGTCAAACATGAAAACCATGCGCCGACCGGTGCGTTCAAAGTACGCGGCGGCCTGCTGTATGTGCAGTGGCTGCTTGAGCACAAGCCGCAGGTGCGTGGCCTGGTCACTGCCACCCGTGGTAACCACGGGCAGAGCATGGCCCTGGCCGCGCGCAATGCCGGGTTGCCGATCATTATCGTGGTGCCACAAGGCAACTCCCGAGAAAAGAACGCGGCGATGCGCGCGCAAGGCGCTGAACTGATCGAGTACGGTGCTGATTTCGATCAGTCCCGGGAAGAAGCCGCGCGTCAGGCGCAACTGCATGGCTATGAAATGGTGCCGTCGTTCCACCCGCAACTGGTGCGCGGGGTTGCCACCTATGCACTGGAACTGTTCGACGCGGTGGCCGAGCTCGATTGTGTGTATGTGCCGATTGGCATGGGCTCCGGCATTTGCGGGTTGATCCAGGCGCGCAACCTGCTGGGGCTGCGGACCGAGATCGTGGGTGTGGTGTCCAGCGCCGCCGACGCCTTTGCCTTGAGTTTCGAGCAAGGCCGCATCGTTACCACCGCCACGGCCAACACCTTTGCCGACGGCATGGCCTGCCGCATGCCGGTGCCGGAAGCCTTCGAGATCATCCACCAGCATGCCGCGCGGATCGTCAGGGTCAGCGATGACGAGATCGCCCAGGCCATGCGCATCTACCACGAAGATACGCACAACACCGCAGAAGGCGCAGGGGCGGCGGGGCTGGCGGCATTGCTTCAGGAGCGCGAACGTCAGCAGGGGCGCAAGGTGGCGGTGGTCCTCAGTGGCGCCAATGTTGATCGGCAGCGGTATGCGCAGGTGTTGGCGGGCTAAGGCAAAGGGCAACTTTTTCCAATACAACCATGGTTATTCCCGTTCTAATAGCGCCCGTCTTCACTGCCCGCTAATGGAATACCCATGCCCTTTTCCAATGGATTTCTGCTCAGCCTTTCCCTGTGTCTGGATATTGGTATCGCCAATATCGCCATGATTACCCTGGCGATGCAGCGCGGTTTCCTTCAGGGGTTCTGGCTTGGCCTGGGGACCTGTGTCGGCGATTTGCTGTTTGCGATCGCAGCGCTGGCGGGCATGACTGTGTTGCTGCAGTTCGAGACCGTGCGCTGGGTGCTGTGGCTGGGCGGCTCGGTGATGCTGGTGTGGTTTGCGGTGAAGATGTTTCTGGCAGCCTGGCGCGGGGAAGGCCATGTGCAACCCGGGGAAGTGGTGGTGGAGTCGTCCTGGCGTGAGTTTTTGCGCGGAATCTTCCTGGCGATGTCGTCGCCCAGTTCGATCCTCTGGTTCGCGGCGGTCGGCGGTGTGCTGATTTCGCGATCCGGCGGTGGCAGTCTGATGGATGCCGGCCTGTTTTTGTCCGGCTTTTTTGCCGCCGGGGTGCTGTGGTGTGTGTCGTTGTGCTTGATTGCCAGTCATGGCGGGCGGCTGTTGGGTAACCGCTTGCTCACCTGGAGTTACCTGTTGTCGTCGGCGATTTTTGGCTACTTCGCGGTCTATGTGATTGTGTCCGGCTACCGCGAGTTCATCCTCGCCGTGCCGGCGGCCACAGCGGGTCTATAATCACTCGGGGTGCCCGTGTGCAGGCGCCGTCAGGCCGGAGGATCTTCGACATGAAAGGTCTTGATGCGAAAAAAATGGCCAAGAAAAAACCTATGAAAACCGCTGAAGAAAAACGTGCCGCCAAACGTGCCAAACGCTCGGCAGCCAGTGGTTTCCTCCCATGAGATCAACCCGGAGCCCCGCGAGGGGCTCCTTGTTCAAATAAGGCAAAGGATATGTCGACCCCGATTGATGCTGCAGTGCACCCCGTACGCTTTGAACAGGCCGATGCCTTGATCATTGCCGGTATCGGCGGGCGCTTCACGGCGGCTACGATCAGCAGTATTCCTCAGTTGTGGCAGCGTTTCGAACCGCACATCGGCCGGGTGCCCGGCCAGCTGGGGGCGCATACCTATGGCGTGTGCTGCAACGCCGACGGTAAAGGCCACTTCGACTACATTGCCGGCGTGCAGGTTGCCGATGGCCAAGTGCTGCCTGCCGACTTCCAGCAGGTTCACCTCGCGCCCCAGCGCTATGCGGTGTTCGAACATCACGGCAGCCTCGACAACCTCAAGGCGACGTTCCAGGCCATCTGGAACGACTGGTTGCCAGCGTCGGGCGAGCAAGCCGCGCAGGCCCCGGAGTTCGAGCGTTACGGCGAGGATTTCGATCCGTTCGACAGCCGTAGCGTGATGGAAATCTGGCTGCCGCTTCGGTAATAGCCAGGTAGGAGTAAATGTCTTGAATGGCTATTCAGTGGGAGCGGCGGTGCGGCGACCCGACTTGCCCCGCGATGCGATTTAACTGAAAGACCGCAATCGCGGGGCAAGCCCGCTCCTACCAGCCTTCCGTAAAGTAGCGAAAACTTTTACTGAGCCTGTCGATTCCTCACTTCGTCGTTCGACCATCTGTGAATGCGCTGATTGCTTCGGCGCCTGACCTTTGTCGACCCCCATGAGGACATGACCATGAGCAGTGCTGCCGAAAACGAAGTCCGCCAACTGATCGAACGCTGGATTCCTGCCGTCCGCGCCCGTGATATCCCGGCCATTACCGCGCCATACGCTGACGACATCGTCGCCTTCGACGCGGTCAAAGCCTTGCAGTTCAAAGGCAAGGCGGCCTATGTGGCCCATTGGCAGGCCTGCATGGAGCATTGCCCTGGCGACATGATCTTTGAAATGGAACAGCTGCAGATTCATGCCACCCCAGAGCTGGCCCTGGCGCACTGGCTCAATCGTTGCGGCCCGGCCAGTGAAGAGGGCGGTGAGGATAAAAGCTGCTACATGCGCGTCAGCGTTGGATACAAACGGATCAACGGGCAATGGAAAGTCATTCACGAGCACTGGTCGGCACCGTTCGACATGGAGACCGGCGCCGCGCTGTTCTCGCTCAAGCCTTGAGCTGAGCACCTTGAGCATTATGCCGAATTGCACTTTGCCGCTGCGCTGGAGATGACGATGAAGTACCTATGCCTGGTCTATTGTGAAGAAGGGCTGCTGCACAGCCTGCCCGACAGTCCCGCCGATGCCGAATGCATGGCCTATGCCGAGTCGATACAGGGCAGCGGGCGGATGCTGGCGGCCGAAGCACTCAAGCCGGTGCAGACCGCCACCACCGTGCGGGTGCGGGGTGGGCACATGAGCCTGACCGACGGGCCATTTGCCGAAACCAAAGAGCAATTGGCGGGTTTTTATCTGGTAGATGCCCGTGATTTGAACGAAGCCCTGAACATTGCCAAGGGCATTCCTGCCGCCAGGGTAGGCAGCATCGAAGTGAGGCCGATCCGCGAGTTGCAACCCTAAAGCGCAGGAGAACCACATGATGAGCTTTCAACCACCCGGGGCAGCGCAATACGAGCTGTTTCTTTCCCGCCTGATCGACGCGCCGCGCAGCAAGGTGTTCCGGGCCTGGACCGAACCCGATCTGCTCGCACGCTGGTGGGGCCCCAACGGCATGACCACGCCTTTGTGTGAAATGCAGTTGTGGGTGGGTGGTTTGTTTCGCACGGTGATGCAGGCTCCGGACGGTGCCGAGTACCCCAATCAGGGGGTGTTTCTGGAAATTGTCAGCCCGGAGCGGATCGTCTTCACCGATGCCTTCGGGCCGGGCTGGGTGCCGTCGAACAAGGCGTTCATGACCGCGGTGGTGACCTTTGAAGACGTCAAGGGCAAAACCCAGTACACCGCACGCGCCTGGCACTGGAGCGCGACCGATTGCCTGGCCCATGAGGAAATGGGCTTTCATCGCGGCTGGGGCGAAAGCCTGGATCGTCTGGTGACCTTGGTGACCAAGCAGATGCCGGGCTGATGACGGTCGCGGACTCGGTACGCAGCGAAGTCGAGTCGGTCTACAAGCACGAGTCGCGAAGGATTCTGGCGACCCTGATTCGTCTGTTGGGGGATTTCGACCTGGCCGAGGAGGCCATGCACGAAGCGTTTTTCGTCGCCGTCGAGCGCTGGCAACGCGATGGCATCCCCACTAATCCACGCGCCTGGCTGGTGTCTACCGGCCGCTTCAAAGCCATTGATGGCCTGCGGCGACGGGCGCGTTTCGATCGCTCGCAGACGCAATTGATGATGGCGCTGGAGGCGCTACAGGAGGATGAGGTGACAGCCGAGGAGCTGGAAGACGACCGTCTGCGCCTGATCTTCACGTGCTGTCATCCTGCGCTGGCCGATGATGCGCAGGTGCCGTTGACCCTGCGAGAAGTCTGCGACCTGACCACCGAGGAAATCGCCCGCGCCTTCCTGCTCAGCCCGGCCACCATTGCCCAGCGTATCGTACGGGCCAAGGCCAAGATCCGTGATGCGCAGATTCCTTATCAAGTACCGTCGCTGGCGGAACTGCCCGAGCGTCTGGACAACGTTTTGCGTGTGATTTATCTGGTTTTCAACGAGGGCTATTCGGCGTCCTCGGGTGACCAGCTGATGCGCAATGACCTCAGCGATGAAGCCATCCGCCTGGGACGATTGCTGCAGCAACTGCTGCCGGACCCAGAGGTCTTGGGGTTGTTGGCGCTGATGCTGTTACAGGCATCGCGCCAAGCCGCGCGCAGTGATGCCAACGGTGAATTGATCCTGCTCGATCAACAGGACCGCAGCCTGTGGAACCGCCAGTTGATTGCCGAGGGTAGCCAGCTGGTTCAACAGGCATTGCGCAGCCAGCGTTTCGGGGTGTACAGCCTGCAGGCGGCGATTGCTGCCGTGCATGCCGAAGCGGCCAGTGCCCAAGCAACCGACTGGGAAGAAATCGTGGGGTTGTATGACGTGCTGTTGCGCGGTTGGCCATCACCGGTGGTGGAGCTCAATCGCGCCGCTGCCCTGGCCAGCCGTGACGGGCCGCTGGCGGGGTTGCTGGCCGTGGAGGCGATTCTGGCGCGCGGCCAGTTGCAGGACTATCACCTGGCCCATGCCGCCCGTGCCGAATTGTGTCGGCAACTGGGGCGACTGGATCAGGCGCGTGATGCCTACCAGACGGCGCTGGGTCTGACTCTGCAAGGCGCCGAACGGCGGTTTATCGAACGGCGCCTGAGTGAGTTGTCGCGTTAGCCAATGCTGATCGCTGGCGGGCTGACCAGGTCAACCGTTTGCTGTTTGCGTGGCGCCAGGATCTGCGCTTCGCCATCGACCACCAGTTCGTCGTGCTGATTGAACACGCGGGTAGCAATGCGCACTTTGAACTTGGGCAGCTTCTCGAGGATTTCCAGGCGCACGGTGAGGGTGTCACCAATTTTCACCGGTTTCTGGAAGGTCATTTGCTGACCCAGGTAAATGGTGCCTGGGCCAGGCAGCTCGCAGGCCACCGCAGCGCTGATCAGCGCGCCACTGAACATGCCGTGAGCGATGCGCTCCTTGAACATGCTCTTGGCGGCGAACTCGGCATCCAGATGCACCGGGTTGTGGTCACCGGACATGGCTGCGAACAGCTGGATGTCACGTTCTTCGACGGTCTTGCTGAAACTGGCGGTCTGGCCGACTTCAAGGGCTTCGTAAGGCGTGTTGGTGACCTGGGTCATCGAGTAGGTTCCTGCGTGGGACAAGGGCACAACCATCATTCGCTGCGGGCAGGGCGGCACAGGGCCAACGTGTGCTCCAGCCAGTCGATGACGGCGGCCGTGACCTCGTCACGGTTGGTTTCATTAAGCAGTTCATGTCGCGCTTGCGGGTAAAGCTGCAACTGCACATGCTGATTGCCTGCCAGGCGCAAAGCACCGGCCAGATCCTTCAGACGCTTGCCGGCACTGACCGGATCACATTCACCGCCCATTACCAGAATCGGCAGGTTCGGATCGATCTGTTTGAGGTTGGCCGGCAAGCTGATTTGCTCCAGGCCCATCAGCAAATCGATCCACAAGCGGTTGCTGCAGCGAAAGCCGCACAGCGGGTCGGCCACGTAGCGATCGACTTCGGCGCTGTCGCGGCTGAGCCAGTCGAAGGCCGTGCGGGTGGGTTTGAAGGCTTTGTTGAATGAGCCGAACGACAACCAGTCGATCAGCCCGCTGCGCCCCAGTGGCCCCTGGCGCCAGGCTTCCAGGCGAGCAATCAGGCAGGCTGCGCGGTACAGCGCCGGAGGCTGGAAGTTCGAGCCGCTGAGAATCGCCCCTTGCAGACTGGCGCCATGGTG
This sequence comes from Pseudomonas sp. NUPR-002, assembly GCF_056322725.1. Classification (NCBI taxonomy): domain Bacteria; kingdom Pseudomonadati; phylum Pseudomonadota; class Gammaproteobacteria; order Pseudomonadales; family Pseudomonadaceae; genus Pseudomonas; species Pseudomonas sp. NUPR-002. The sequence goes on along the minus strand of NZ_CM150476.1, from coordinate 4,688,840 downwards.
CATCAGGTAAGCCTGGGCGATGTAGCTGCCCATGCTATGGCCAAACAGGAACACCGGAGTGCCAGGAAATTGCTGACCAATGTGCTGGCTGAGCAATCCCAGGTCATTGACTACCGCGCTCCAGCCATTATGGCGGGCGAACAGGCCAAGGGTGCCCAGTTCAGCAGTGCGGCCATGACCGCGCTGATCGTGGGCCAGCAAGGCAAAGCCCGCCGCGCTCAGGGCCTGGCCCAGGCGTTGGTAGCGACCGGCATGTTCGGCCATACCATGGGCCAGCAGCACCACCGCCTTGATTGGCGTGCTCGGCAGCCATTGGTAGACATACAAGCTGCAGTGATCGCTGGCCGGTAGCCAGAACGCATCGTGGTGCATGGCGAGTCCTTGTGCGCACAGATGAGAAGTCAGCTCAGTGTATAACCCAAGCGTGCAATCGAAGGGCAGCGACAAACAAGATTCACAATGTTAATGACAGCGCTTGGCGTATTTGCCGTATGCCTCATACCTGCTAACGTCGGCACAACACCTTCTATGCCAAGCAGGCAAGAGGGCAGGAGCGGCTAAGGTATGAGGACAAGAATAAATGCAGGCTGATTTCTGGAATGACAAGCGCCCCGCAGGCGTTCCTTCAAGCATAGACATGAATGCTTACAAGTCTGTGGTCGAGGTGTTTGAGCGCTCGTGCAAAAAATTTGCTGATCGTCCGGCCTTCACCAACCTCGGGGTCACCCTGACGTTTGCCGAGCTGGATCGTTACTCAGCGGCCTTTGCTGCCTACCTGCAGCAATACACCGACCTGGTGCCGGGCGACCGTATCGCAGTGCAGATGCCCAATGTGCTGCAGTACCCGATTGCGGTGTTCGGCGCCATGCGTGCCGGGCTGATCGTGGTTAACACCAACCCGTTGTACACCGCGCGTGAAATGCGCCACCAGTTCAAGGATTCCGGGGCCCGGGCGCTGGTTTACCTGAACATGTTCGGCAAGCTGGTGCAAGAAGTACTGCCCGACACCAGCATCGACTTCCTCATCGAAGCGAAGATGGGCGACATGCTGCCCGCCGCCAAAGGCTGGCTGGTCAACACCATCGTCGCCAAGGTGAAAAAGATGGTGCCGGACTACCAACTGCCTCAGGCCGTGTCGTTCAAGACGGCACTGCGCCAGGGGCGTGGCACGGTACCGAAACAGGTTGCCCTGAGCCTCGATGACATCGCCGTGCTGCAATACACCGGCGGCACCACTGGCCTGGCCAAGGGCGCGATGCTGACCCACGGCAACCTGGTGGCCAACATGCTCCAGGTGCTGGCAGTGTTTTCCCAGCATGGCGACGATGGGCAGCGCCTGATCAAAGAGGGCCAGGAGGTGATGATTGCACCCCTGCCGCTCTACCATATCTATGCGTTTACCGCGAACTGCATGTGCATGATGGTGACCGGCAACCACAACGTGCTGATCACCAATCCGCGGGACATTCCGGGCTTCATCAAAGAGCTGAAGAAGTGGAAGTTCTCCGGGCTATTGGGGTTGAACACCTTGTTCGTGGCGCTGATGAATCATCCAGAGTTCAAGAACCTAGACTTCTCTGCCCTTAAAGTCACCAATTCGGGCGGCACGGCATTGGTAACCGCCACCGCCGAACGCTGGGAAAGCCTCACCGGTTGCCGCATCGTCGAAGGCTATGGCTTGACTGAAACCTCGCCGGTGGCCAGTACCAACCCCTATGGCAAGCTGGCACGTTTGGGCACGGTGGGGATTCCGGTGCCGGGTACGGCATTCAAGGTCGTCGACGATGCCGGCATCGAGCAGCCGCTGGGTGAGCGCGGCGAACTGTGCATCAAAGGGCCGCAGGTCATGAAGGGCTACTGGCAGCATCCGGAGGCCTCGGCCGAGGCGCTGGACAGCGAGGGCTGGTTCAAGACCGGTGATATCGCCGTCATCGATCCCGACGGCTTTACCCGCATCGTCGACCGCAAAAAAGACATGATTATTGTTTCGGGATTTAACGTGTACCCGAACGAGATCGAAGAAGTGGTCATGGGCCACCCGCAAGTGGCCAACTGCGCGGTCATCGGCATCCCGGACGAGCGCTCCGGTGAAGCGGTGAAGCTGTTTGTGGTGCCGCGTGAAGGCGGGGTCAGCCTGGAAGAGCTCAAAGCCTACTGCAAGGCCAATTTCACCGGCTACAAAGTGCCGAAACAGATTGTTTTGCGTGAGTCATTGCCGATGACGGCGGTCGGTAAAATCCTGCGCCGCGAGCTGCGCGACATCGCCTAACCCCTTGTAGGAGCGGGCTTGCCCCGCGATGCGATTGTGCGGGCAACCCCGCAATCGCGGGGCAAATCCGCTCCTGCTAGTCTTTTTACTCTAAAAATGACTACGCGTTGATCAAGAGTCATTTTTGTGACTATCCGGGCTGCTTTAGCTCTAGGCGACCCTTGGTAAAGCTGCTACTCTCGGCCCGCTTTTGATGATCTGGTTTGCAATAAACCGTAATCTTATATCAATAATAATCGCATCGACTGCGGTGAAGAATTCGCTGGTGCTTGAGGAGTGGGCTTCCATGATCGAAAATTTTTGGAAGGATAAGTACCCAGTCGGGGTTGCGGCGCAGATCAACCCTGACGAGTACCCGAACATCCAGGCAGTATTGAAACAGTCCTGCCAACGCTTTGCTGACAAACCAGCCTTTAGCAACCTGGGCAAAACCCTCACCTACGGCCAGCTGTACGAGTTGTCGGGGGCCTTTGCCGCCTACCTGCAGCACCATACAGACCTGCAGCCCGGCGATCGTATCGCCGTGCAACTGCCCAACGTGTTGCAGTATCCGGTTGCGGTGTTCGGTGCCCTGCGTGCGGGCCTGATCGTGGTGAACACCAACCCGTTGTATACCGCGCGGGAAATGGAGCACCAGTTCAACGACTCCGGCGCTAAGGCACTGGTGTGCCTGGCCAACATGGCGCACCTGGCCGAGAAGGTGGTGCCCAAGACCCAAGTCAAGCACGTTATTGTCACCGAAGTGGCCGATATGCTGCCACCGGTAAAACGTCTGTTGATCAACAGCGTGATCAAGTACGTGAAGAAAATGGTGCCGGCCTATCACTTGCCGCAGGCCCTGAAGTTCAATGATGTATTGAGCAAAGGTGCTGGCAAGCCGGTGCAGGAAGCCAACCCGGGCAGCAACGATGTTGCCGTGTTGCAGTACACCGGCGGTACTACCGGTGTGGCCAAGGGCGCCATGCTGACCCACCGCAACCTGGTGGCCAACATGCTGCAGTGCCGGGCGCTGATGGGCTCCAACCTCAACGAAGGTTGCGAGATCCTGATCACCCCGTTGCCGCTCTATCACATCTATGCCTTCACCTTTCATTGCATGGCGATGATGCTGATCGGCAACCACAACATCCTGATCAGCAACCCGCGCGATTTGCCGGCGATGGTCAAGGAACTGTCGAAGTGGAAGTTCAGTGGCTTTGTCGGCCTGAACACTTTGTTCGTAGCCCTGTGCAACAACGAAAACTTCCGCAAGCTGGATTTCTCGGCGCTGAAAATCACCCTCTCCGGTGGTATGGCCTTGCAGCTGAGTGTTGCCGAGCGCTGGAAAGCGGTCACCGGCTGCGCCATCTGTGAAGGTTATGGCATGACCGAAACCAGCCCGGTGGCAACGGTCAATCCGGCCGAGCAGAACCAGGTCGGGACCATCGGTATTCCGGTTCCTTCGACCCTGTGCAAAATCATCGATGATGCCGGTGTCGAACTGCCGCTGGGCGAAATTGGTGAGCTGTGCGTGAAAGGCCCGCAGGTCATGAAGGGCTACTGGCAGCGCCAGGAAGCTACCGCCGAGATCCTCGACAGCGAAGGCTGGTTGAAGACCGGTGACATCGCCCTGATCCAGCCTGATGGCTACATGCGCATTGTCGACCGCAAGAAAGACATGATTCTGGTGTCGGGTTTCAACGTTTACCCCAACGAGCTGGAGGACGTGCTGGTGACCCTGCCGGGCGTGCTGCAGTGTGCCGCGATCGGTGTGCCGGACGAAAAATCTGGCGAAGTGATCAAGGTGTTTATCGTTGCCAAGCCGGGTGTGACGCTGACCAAAGAGCAAGTCATGACCCACATGCGTGCCAATGTGACCGGCTACAAGGTGCCGCGTTTCATCGAGTTCCGTGATGCGCTGCCAACCACCAACGTTGGCAAGATCCTGCGTCGTGAATTGCGTGATGAAGAGTTGAAGAAGCTGGGCCTGAAGAAGATCGCTTGAGGCAATGAATGATCGCGGGGCAAGCCCGCTCCTACAGGTATCCACTGTGGGAGCGGGCTTGCCCCGCGATGCTTTTCAGCCTTAACGCAATTTCTCAAGCATCTGGTAATACCACATCCCCGCCGCCAGCAACGGGTTGCCCAGCACATCGCCCATCGGCACCTTGATGTGTTTGCAGCCTGCGAAGGTATCGAACTTCTCCAGCGTTCCGGTCAGTGCCTCGGCCATGATTTCGCCCATGATATGGCTGGTGGCGATACCGTGCCCGGAATAACCCTGGCAGTACCAGACATTGTCGGAAAGCTTGCCCAACTGCGGAATGCGGTTGACCACGATACCCATGGCACAGCTCCACTGGAACTCGATCGGCACGCCCTTGAGCGCCGGGAACGTGCGCTCGATACAGGGGCGCAATTCGCCAGCGATATCCCGTGAGTCACGGCCCGAATAGTTGGCACCACCGCCGAACAACAAGCGGCCATCGCCAGTCAGGCGGTAGTAGTCAAGCACAAAGCGGCAGTCATACACCGCCAGGTCCTGGGGGTTGATCTGCGCAGCCAGCTCACCCAGCGGTGCGGTGGTGACAATGCCGCCCATGGCCGGGAAGATCTTGCCTTTGAGCTGACGCTTTTCCAGCTTGTGATACACGTCACCGGCCAACAGAATCTGCTTGGCCTCGACCCGACCGTGCGCGGTGACAACGGCCGGTTGCGGGCCGTGGACAATCTCCAGCACCTCGGAGTTTTCGAAGATCAGCGCGCCCAGGCTGTGGGCGGCGCGCGCCTCGCCCAGGCACAGGTTGAGCGGGTGCAGGTGCAGGTTGCGCAGGTTCTTCAGCGCCCCTATGTACAGCGGGCTTTGCAGGTGTTCGGCCACGGCCTTGCGGTCGAGCAACTGCACCTGCTCACCCATGCCGCGGCGCTGTGCTTCGGCTTCGAACGCCTGCAGTTCCTGCAGGTGCGAGGCTTTCATGGCGGCATGCAAGTGGCCGCGTTTAAGGTCACAGGCAATGCCGTAGCGCTCGACACGCTGTTCGATGATTTGATGGCCGCGCCAGCGCAGGTGCCAGATGAAGTCATCGACGTCTGCGCCGAGCTTTTCGCGCATCTGCTTGCGCATCGCCTCATCGCCCGACAGGCTGCCGGTGACCTGGCCACCGTTGCGTCCGCTGGCACCCCAGCCGATGCGGTTGGTCTCGACAATGGCCACCTTCAGGCCGCGCTCGGCCAGCTCTACGGCGCTGGCCACGCCAGTAAATCCGCCACCGATAATCGCCACATCGACCTTTACCGTACCTTTGAGCGTTGGGTATTCGGTGCTGTCATTGAGGCTGGCGGTGTAGTAGGAGGCACTGCGTTGAGCGGTGCCGGTATTTGCGGCTGCGTTCATAACAAATCCTTGGCGCAAAAATAAAAAGACATCAGGCCTGGGTCAGGTACCAGCGCCAATCCTGCTCGCCAACTTCGGCCATGAACTGCCGGTACTCAGCGCGTTTGACTGCCAGGTACACGCCGAGGAAGGCCTCTCCGAATGCTTCACGTGCCCACTCCGACGACTCCAGCGCTTTAAGCGAGGTGAGCCAGTCGGTAGGCAGCAGTTCTTTGGCCTGGGCATAGCCATTGCCTTCCACCGGCGCGCCGGGATCAAGCTGCTGGCGGATGCCGTGGTGCAGGCTGGCCAGAATCGCTGCAGCCGCCAGGTAAGGGTTGGCGTCGGCGCCACAGATGCGGTGTTCGACATGTCGGCTGTTGGCCGGGCCGCCGGGTACACGCAGGCTTACGGTGCGGTTATCGACACCCCAGGTTGGGGCCAGCGGCTCATAGCTGTTGGCCTGGAAGCGGCGGTAGGAGTTGGCGTTGGGGCAGAACAGCAGCAGCGAGTCGAGCAGGTGCTTGAGCATGCCACCGACCGAATGCCGCAGCAGCGGTGTACCGGCCTTGTCTTCACTGGCGTACAGGTTATTGCCTTGGGCATCGGCCAGGCTGACGTGCATGTGCATGCCGGTGCCAGCCAGGTGATCGAACGGCTTGGCCATGAAGCAGGCCTGCATACCGTGCTTGTGCGCTACGCCTTTGACCAGGCGCTTGTAACGCACGGCCTGGTCCATGGCCAGCAATGCATCGCCGTGCTCCAGGGTGATTTCGACCTGGCCGGGGGCGTATTCGGAGATGGCCGTGCGCGCTGGAATGCCCTGGGCTTTACAGGCGCTATACAGGTCAGCGAGGAACGGTTCGATCTGTTCCAGCTCGCGCAAGCCATACACCTGAGTGCTGCGCGGGCGCCCGCCGTCGGCGTCCAGTGCGGCCTGCGGGCGACCGTGGCTGTCGCGTTTCTGGTCGAGCAGGTAGAACTCCAGCTCGCAGGCCATCACCGGGTGGTAACCCTCGGCTTTAAGCGCGTCGATAACCTTGACCAGCAGGTGGCGCGGATCGGCGATGGTTGCCGGCATGCCTTCTGTAGGGTGCATGCTGACCTGTACTGCCGCCGTGGGAATCTGCCGCCAGGGCAGGCGCACCAGGCTGTTTTCCAGCGGATAGGCACGGCAGTCGATGTCGCCGACGTCCCACACCAGGCCTGAGTTTTCCACATCGTCGCCGTTCAGGGTCAGGCCAAGGATGGTGCTGGGCAGCGGACGGCCGCTTTCATACACCGCCAGCAGCTCTTCGCGGTGCAGCAGCTTGCCGCGTGGTACGCCGTTGGCATCGAGAATGAACAGTTCGATCATCTCGATATCAGGGTTGTTGGCCAGGAACGTTCGGGCTTGCTCGATGGGGGCAAATTGCATGGTGCTCTCGCTCGCGCTGTCAGGCGCACAGGACTGCAGCCGCCGAAGGGCAACAGTCATGACAAATAGGGTCGGCCAGGGACTGGCCGTTCGATTCAGTCTAGTGCGAGCAGGGCGTCTGGTGGGCGGGCATGGCGGCAGTGCCACAAGGCCCAAAAGGCGAGAATGATATGAACCAGCGGATTTTCCCCGGAGCGGGCCCGTACCTTCGGGAACGAAGGGCGCGATAGCGGGCGGGGTAGGCACAGGGGCGAAGTCATGCCGGGATACTCCCACGCCAGTGAAGGTTCATTAAATCAGCCTTTGTATACCTTTAGGTTGTGGGCGGCTAAACAAAGGGGGCTTGAGGTGGGCTTATCCATCAGGCCCTGCCTGTAGGAGCGGGCTTGCCCCGCGATCGCGATCTTTCTGTCACATCGCTTCGCGGGGCAAGCCCGCTCCTACAGTCACCTGGCCTTTACGGGTGCGGTGCCGAGCGGGGGTAAATCTGCGACAATCGCAACCCTTCCTATGCCGATCATGAAAAAGCAGGCTCACCTGCACGACTAAAAAGCCCCCATGACTGACCACGCTATCGATCAACTGCTGAAAAACCTCGATCACGCCATGATTGCCGAGCGCCATCGCCTGCGCCGGCAGTTGCATGAACTGCGCAAACGCCCCGACGAAGCCAAGCTGGCGCAGTGGGTCGAGAAGGTCCAGGCCTCTTGCGCCCAAGTCACGGCGCGCAAGGCCAGTGTGCCGAGCATTCGTTATGACGACAGCCTGCCGATTGCCGCCAAGCGTGACGAAATCAAGAAGCTGTTGGCGGCGCATCAAGTGTTGATCATTGCTGGCGAAACCGGTTCGGGTAAAACCACCCAGTTGCCGAAGATTTGCCTGGAACTTGGCCGTGGTCAGCATGGCCTGATTGCCCATACCCAGCCACGGCGGATTGCCGCACGCAGCGTCGCTACCCGGGTGGCCGAGGAAATCGGCACACCGCTGGGGGCGCTGGTGGGGTATCAGGTGCGTTTCGAAGACCAGAGCGATGCCAACACCCTGGTCAAGCTGATGACCGACGGTATTCTCCTGGCAGAAACCCAGCACGACCGTTTTCTTGAGCGCTATGACACGATCATCGTCGACGAAGCCCATGAACGCAGCCTGAACATCGACTTTTTGCTCGGCTACCTGAAAACCCTGCTGCCACGGCGCCCCGACCTCAAGGTCATCATCACCTCGGCGACCATCGACCTGGAGCGCTTCTCCAAACACTTCAACGATGCACCGATCATCGAAGTGTCTGGCCGTACCTATCCGGTGGAAACCTGGTACCGGCCGCTGACCAGCGAGCAGGATGAAGAGGGCAATCAGGTCGAAGACGATTTGACCGTGGACCAGGCGATTCTCGCCACCCTCGACGAAATCGCTGCATTCGAACGCAGCCAAGGCAAGGGCTCGGGCGATGTCCTGGTGTTCCTGCCCGGCGAGCGGGAGATTCGCGATGCCGCAGAAATGCTGCGCAAGGCGCAGTTGCGCCACACCGAAATCCTGCCGTTGTATGCGCGCCTGTCACCGGCCGAGCAACAGAAGATTTTCCAATCCCATCCCGGCCGCCGTGTGGTGCTGGCGACCAACGTTGCCGAAACCTCGTTGACCGTACCGGGCATTCGTTACGTGATCGACAGCGGTACCGCGCGAATCAGTCGCTACAGCTACCGCGCCAAGGTTCAGCGCCTGCCGATCGAGGCGGTATCCCAGGCCAGTGCCAACCAGCGTAAAGGCCGATGCGGCCGGGTTGAGCCGGGTATCTGCGTGCGCCTGTACAGCGAAGAAGACTTCAACGCGCGGCCTGAATTTACCGATCCGGAGATCCTGCGAACCAACCTGGCGGCGGTGATCCTGCAGATGCTGCACCTGCGCCTGGGTGAAATCGATGCGTTCCCCTTCATTGAGCCACCGGATGGCAAGGCCATCAGCGACGGTTTCAACCTGCTGCAGGAGCTGTCAGCGGTCAACCGGGAAAACCAGCTCACGCCGCTGGGGCGGCAGCTGGCGCGCTTGCCGGTCGACCCGCGACTGGGGCGCATGCTGCTTGAAGGTGCCAAGCAAGGCAGCCTCAATGAACTGTTGATCGTTGCCAGTGCCTTGTCGGTGCAAGACCCGCGAGAGCGCCCGCCAGAGCGCCAACAGGCGGCCGATCAGGCCCATGCGCAGTGGAAAGATAGCGACTCGGACTTTGCTGCACTGGTCAACCTGTGGCGTGGTTTTGAAGAGCAACGCCAGGCCCTGACCGCCAGCCCGCTGCGCAACTGGTGCCGGAAGAACTTTCTCAACTACCTGCGCCTGCGTGAGTGGCGCGATGCCCATCGGCAACTGAGCCTGATCTGCCGTGACCTGCAGTTGAGCCTCAACAAAGAACCGGCCGACTACCCGAAACTGCACAAGGCGATCCTCTCCGGGTTGCTCAGCCAGATTGGCCAGAAGAGCGAAGACGGTGACTACCTGGGCGCGCGTCAACGGCGCTTCTGGGTTCACCCGTCGTCCGGGCTGGGTAAAAAGCGCCCGCAGTGGATCATGACTGCTGAGCTGGTGGAAACCACCAAGCTCTATGCGCGCATGGTGGCGAAAATCGAGCCGGACTGGATCGAGCCGCTGGCCACCCACCTGATCAAGAAAAACCATTTCGAGCCGCACTGGGAGAAGAGGCGCGGCCAGGTGGTGGCGTACGAGCAGGTCACGCTCTATGGCTTGATCGTGGTGGGCCGTCGCCCGGTGCACTTTGGCCCGGTCGATCCGGTGATGTCCCGGGAGCTGTTTATCCGTGAGGCGCTGGTGGGCGGGGAAATCCAGTCGAAGGCCAAGTGCCTGAGCGCCAATCGCCGTCTGCTCGAACAGCTTGACGAACTGGAGGCCAAGGCCCGGCGTCGCGACATTCTCGCCGATGACGAAACCCTGTACGGTTTCTACGAAGCGCGCTTGCCCGCCGAGATTCATCAGACTGCGACCTTCGACAGTTGGTACCGGGTCCACAGCCAGAAAGACCCGCAACTGCTGATCATGCGCGAGGAAGACGTGCTGGCGCGTGAGGCCAGCGAGGTCACTGCCGCGCAGTATCCCGATACCTTGCGTCTGGGTGACCTGAGCCTGGCGCTCAGCTACCACTTTGAGCCCAACCATCCGCGCGACGGTGTGACTGTGCGTGTGCCGGCGCCGTTGTTGCCGAGTTTGCCGGGCGAGCGCCTGGAGTGGCTGGTGCCGGGCTTGCTGGAAGCCAAATGTATTGCCCTGGTGCGCAACCTGCCCAAGGCCTTGCGCAAGAATTTCGTGCCGGTACCGGACTTTGTCAGGGCCGCCTTGCAGCGCATGACTTTCGCCGAGGGCTCGTTGCCGCAGGCGCTGGGCCGTGAACTGCTGCGCATGACCGGCGCGCGAGTCAGCGATGAAGCCTGGGCCGAAGCGGCGGGGCAGGTGGACAATCACCTGAAAATGAACCTGGAAGTGGTCGATGGCCAAGGCAAGTTCCTCGGCGAAGGCCGCGACCTGGCCGAATTGACCGCACGTTTCGTTGCCGCAAGCCAGGCCGCACTGGCAGTGCCACAGACCGAGAAAAGCCAGCAGCCGGTACAGGCCAAGGCCTTTGCCCAGGTCGCCGAGACGGCCCAGCAGAAGATTGCCGGCCTGTCGATGACGGTGTACCCGGCGCTGGTCGAAGAAAACGGCACGGTCAAGGAAGGGCGCTTCTCGACCCTGGCCGAAGCCGAGTTCCAGCATCGCCGCGCCTTGCAGCGTTTGCTCTTGCAACAACTGGCCGAGCCGGCCAAGTTCCTGCGCGGCAAATTGCCGGGGTTGACCGAACTGGGCTTGCTGTACCGCGAGCTGGGACGAATCGAGGCCTTGGTCGAAGACATCCTCCTGGCCAGCCTCGACAGCTGCATTCTCGACGGTGAAAGCAGCCTGCCGCGCGATGGTGCTGGGCTGGCCTCGCTGGCCGAGCGCAAGCGCGGTAGCTGGACTGAGCATGCCGAGCGTCTGGCCCGCCTGACCCTGGAAATCCTCAAACTCTGGCACGGCTTGCAGAAGCGCTTCAAAGGCAAGATCGATCTGGCTCAGGCCGTCGCCCTCAATGACATCAAGCTGCAACTGAGCAACCTGGTGTACCCAGGCTTTGTCCGCGAAACGCCTGGGCTGTGGCTCAAGGAACTGCCGCGCTACCTCAAGGCCATCGAGCTGCGCCTGGAAAAGCTGGGCAGCCAGGTGCAGAAGGACCGGGTCTGGAGCGGTGAGCTGGGCAATCTGTGGGCGCAATTTAAAGCGCGCGCAGACAAGCACGCCCAGGAAGGCAAGCGCGATGAGCAGCTGACCCTCTACCGCTGGTGGCTGGAGGAATATCGGGTGTCGCTGTTCGCTCAGCAACTGGGTACAAAAGTGCCGGTTTCTGACAAAAGACTCAGCAAGCAGTGGAGTCTGGTAGAAGCCTAAAGCCCTTTACTTGTGGCACACTTGGCCGATATTCGTTGCTGCTGCGCCGATCTTGCCGGCAGCAACCGATACCGAATGCAGTGCCCGGCAGCGCGTCCGCTGGCGGGTTGAGTACGCACATAAGTTGGCACTAACGTGCTAGCTGACCGAATCGAACAGGCCGTTGCCCGGCGGGCATCGACCCTTAACAGAGGAACGACCGTGCATAACGTCGTCATCAGCGGCACCGGCCTGTACACCCCGGCCAACAGCATCTCCAACGAAGAGCTGGTGGAATCGTTCAACGCTTATGTGAAGCAGTTCAATGCTGACAACACCCAGGCCATCGAGCGCGGCGAGGTGCAGGCACTGGCAGAGTCCAGCGCCGCCTTCATCGAAAAAGCCTCGGGCATCAAGAGTCGCTTTGTCATGGACAAAGCCGGTATTCTCGATCCGCAGCGCATGAAGCCACGTTTGCCGGAGCGTTCCAACGACGAGCCGTCGATTCTCTGCCAGATGGGTGTCGCTGCGGCTGAGCAGGCCTTGCAACGCGCCGGCCGTACGGCCGCCGACGTCGATGCCGTGATCGTCGCCTGCTCCAACCTGCAGCGCCCGTACCCGGCGATTGCCATCGAAGTGCAACAGGCACTGGGCATCAACGGCTTTGGCTTCGACATGAACGTTGCCTGCTCATCGGCCACCTTCGGTATCCAGACGGCTTGCAACAGCGTGCAACTGGGCCAGGCCCGCGCGATTCTGGTGATCAGCCCGGAAATCTGCACCGGCCACCTGAACTTCCGCGACCGTGACAGCCATTTCATTTTTGGTGATGCTGCCACCGCCGTGTTGGTGGAACGTGCCGACCTCGCCACTTCGGCGCATCAGTTCGATATCGTCAGCACCAAACTGTTGACGCAGTTCTCCAACAATATCCGCAACAACTTCGGCTTCCTCAACCGTGCTGCCGAAGAGGGTATCGACGCTGCCGACAAACTCTTCGTTCAGGAAGGCCGCAAGGTGTTCCGTGAAGTTTGCCCGATGGTGGCCGAGCTGATCGCCCAGCACCTGGCCGACAACAGCATCAGCGTCAGCGACGTCAAACGCTTCTGGCTGCACCAGGCCAACCTGAGCATGAACCACCTGATCGTCAAGAAACTGCTCGGCCGTGACGCCCTGGAATCCGAAGCACCGGTGATTCTCGACAGCTATGCCAACACCAGTTCAGCCGGCTCGGTGATTGCCCTGCACAAACATCAGGACGACCTGCCCGCAGGTTCCCTGGGCGTGCTCAGCTCCTTTGGTGCTGGCTATTCGATCGGCAGCGTGATTTTGCGCAAGCGCTGAATCGGCGGGTAATACAACGCCTGCTAAGGATAAGGTGGCAATGTCTGCCGATTTCGAAACGCGCCTGCTAGAGCGCCTGTTGCGAGCAGATCAACAGGCCTACAAGGAGTTGGTCAACACCTACCAGGGCGCCATGCGCGCGGTGGCCTACGCCATTCTTGGCAGCCGTCAGGCCGACGAAGCGGTGCAGGATGCCTGGTTGGCCGTGGTACGCGGCCTGCCGGGTTTTCAGCGGCGTTCCAGCCTCAAGACCTGGCTGCTGACCATCACCGCCAATGCTGCCAAAACCCGCTACAAGCAGAACCGCCGCGAAGTGTTGCTGGATGACTTGCCTGCCCCGCATGGCACTGTCGGTGATGAGCGCTTTGCCGGTGATGGTCATTGGCTGTTGGCGCCTTCCTCCTGGCACACTGACTCGCCTGAAGCGCTGCTCAGCCAGGATGAGTTGCGCGAGTGCCTGGAGCACACCCTGCTCAGCCTGTCGCAACTGCAAAGCAGCGTACTGGTGCTGCGCGAGCGTCAGGGCCTGGAGCTGGAGGAGATCTGTAATCTTCTCGACCTATCGCTCTCCAATGTCCGCGTGCTGCTGCACCGGGCGAGGCTGAAAGTCTTTGCCACCCTTGAACACTTTGAGGAGACCGGCCAATGCTGAGTTGCAAGGAACTGGTGGCCTGCTCAAGCGATTACCTGGATGGGCAATTGGCCCTGGGTGAAAAGCTGCTGGCCCGCCAGCACTTGTTGTTCTGTAAAAACTGCCGTCGCTTCATCAAACAATTGCGCCTGACTCAGGCAACCATCAAGGCGATGCCGGAGCCTGCGGTAGACGATGTTGACGAAATCGTCCAGCGCATGACCCGCGCGCAACAGCCGCCAAAACAGCCCTGAAACCCGCTGAAAGGCCCTGCAATGGGGCTTTTCTGCTTATTCGTATTCGAAGTAAAAAAGTTCCCCTGTAATAAAACATTTATATAAAAGCCACTGATCTGACATAACCCCCCGCCAAGATTCCTCCCCAGCACAAGTGGCTCAAGCCGCGTGTTTTTCCAACATTATCAAGACCATAAAGTAGGGGAGCTTCTTCGATGATCCGTAAGCACTTCGCAGGTTTCGCAGCCAGCGCCTTGGCCATGGCCGTTACCGCCCAGGCTTTCGCGGGTACCGTGACCACCGACGGCGCCGATATCGTAGTCAAGACCAAAGGTGGCCTCGAGGTCGCTACCACCGACAAGGAATTCAGCTTCAAGCTGGGCGGTCGTGTTCAGGCGGACTACAGCCGTTTTGACGGTTTCTACACCAAAAACGGCAACACTGCCGACGCTGGCTACTTCCGCCGCGCCTACCTGGAACTGGGCGGTGTGATGTACACCGACTGGGCCTACGCCATCGCTTACGACTTCTCGCACAACTCCGGTGGCGACAACCGCTCCGAAGATGGCTACTTCGACGAAGCCTCGCTGGCCTACAACGGCTTCAAGCCAGTGTCGATCAAGGTGGGTCGTTTCGACCCTGAATTCGGTCTGGAAAAAGCCACCAGCTCCAAGTGGGTCACCGCGCAAGAGCGTACCGCTGCCTACGACCTGGTTGACTGGACCAACTCGCACAACGGCGGCATGGGTCTGCAGGCATCGGGTAACGCCGGTGACTCGCTGTACGGTTCGGTAGGTGTGTTCGCCAAAGATGCCACCAACCAGGACAAGGATGGCGACAGCACCAAGCAGTTCAACCTGCGCGGCGTTTTCGCGCCGATGCACGAAGCGGGTAACGTCCTGCACTTCGGTATCAACTACGCCCAGCGTGATCTCTCCGACACCGCGTTCGATGGCCGCATCCGCAGCCGTCTGGGCATGCGCGGGGTGAGCACCGATGGTGGTCAGGATGCCGGTGACAACGGTAACCGTCTGGTCCTCGGTGGTGCCAACAACACCCCTGCCGGTGCTTTTGACACCGACAAGGCCTGGAACCTGGAAGCGGCATGGGCCATGGGCCCGTTCTCGGTACAGGGCGAATACATCAAGCGTGACACTCAGGCCGACGACGACGCGTTCTCTGACATCAAATCGACTGGCTACTACGGTCAACTGGCCTACACCCTGACCGGCGAAGCGCGTGGCTACAAGCTGGGCAAATTCGATGCGATCAAGCCGCAGAACAAGCAGATCGGCGCCTGGGAAGTGTTCTACCGCTACGACCACCTGAGCACTGACGATGACAACGGTGCATTCGCCGATGTCAGCGACATCGAAGCCAAGGTGCACAACGTCGGTGTGAACTGGTACGCCAACGAATCGATCAAGCTCAGCGGCGTATACGTCAAAGCCAAAGTCGACAACGCCGAAAACAGTGTCGGCGACGACAGCGGCGACGGCTTCGTCATGCGCGCGCAGTACGTGTTCTAAGCCATACCGCTCCTCATCCGTTAGATCTTCAGCCCCGCCTGTGCGGGGCTTTTTTTGTCTCGGGTAGGAGCGGGCTTGCCCCGCGATTGCGATGTGGCAGGCAGCCCGCAATCGCGGGGCAAGCCCGCTCCCACTGGTTCAGTCCAATAATCCGTGAAGCACCTTTTTTTCGTTGGCGTGAAGAGGCAGACTGCGCCAATGCCTAGCCTAATCCTGTCAAAACTCGCCGAACTTTCACCTGCCAGCTGGGATGCCCTGGTGCCGGGTGCACAACCGTTTTTACGCCATGCCTTCCTCAGCAGTCTGGAAGACAGCGGCAGCGTCAGCCCACGTACTGGCTGGACGCCCGCGCATCGCTTGCTAACCGATGCGGCAGGGCAGGTGCAGGCGGCGTTGCCGGCTTACGAGAAAACCCACTCCTTCGGTGAGTACGTGTTCGATCACGGTTGGGCCGACGCCTGTGAGCGGGCCGGCATTGCCTATTACCCCAAGCTGCTTGGTGCGGTGCCGTTTTCGCCGGTCACAGGCTCGCGGCTGTTGGGCAGCGCGCAGGCTGCTGGCGAACTGATCGATCAGCTCAGCCAGGACCTGGCAGGCCAAGGGCTGTCGGGGGCACACATCAACTTCACCGATGCCGAAGGCGACGCGCTCATGCGCACGCGAGCGGGCTGGATGGAGCGTCTGGGGTGTCAGTTCCACTGGCGCAACCAGGGCTATCGGGATTTTCAGGACTTTCTCGACAGCCTCAGCTCACGCAAGCGCAAACAGATGCGCAAGGAGCGTGAGCAAGTGGCCGGGCAGGGCATCGAGTTTCGCTGGTACCGCGGTGATGAGTTGAGCGAGGCGCAGTGGGATTTTGTCTTCGCCTGTTACGCCAACACCTACGCGGTGCGTCGCCGGGCACCGTACCTGACGCGTTCATTCTTCAGCCTGCTGGCTGAGCGCATGCCGTCGGCCATCCGCGTGGTCATGGCGCGCCAGGGCGGGCGCGAGGTTGCCATGGCGTTCAGCCTGGTCGGTGGCGATAGCCTGTATGGCCGCTATTGGGGCTGCGTGGATGAGTTCGATCGATTGCACTTCGAGACCTGTTTCTATCAGGGCATGGACTTTGCCATTGCCGAGGGGCTGCAGCGCTTTGATGCCGGTGCACAGGGCGAGCACAAACTGATTCGTGGCTTTGAGCCGGTGATTACTCGGTCTTGGCACTATCTGCTGCATCCAGGATTGCGCCGGGCGGTAGACGAATTTCTGCAGCAAGAGCGGGCAGGGGTGTTGGCCTATGCCGAAGAGGCACGCAGCGCCTTGCCCTATCGCCAAGGCTGAAGGCTTGCCTGTAGGAGCGGGCTTGCCCCGCGATAGCGATCTGCCTGTGACACCGCATCGCGGGGCAAGCCCGCTCCCACAGGCAAGCCCGCTCCCACAGTTTGGTTCATTCGATGCCCACGAATCCGCCGGTCTGGTGGTGCCACAAGCGTGCATACAAGCCCTGCTGGGCGAGCAGTTCGGCATGGCTGCCCATCTCGGCAATCCGGCCTTTTTCCAGCACCACCAGGCGATCCATGCGTGCAATGGTCGACAGGCGGTGGGCGATGGCGATCACCGTCTTGCCTTGCATCAGGGTCTCCAAACTTTCCTGAATCGCCGCTTCGACTTCCGAGTCCAGGGCTGAGGTGGCTTCGTCCATGATCAGGATCGGGGCGTTCTTGAGCAGCACCCGGGCAATGGCAATGCGCTGACGCTGCCCGCCCGAGAGCTTGACCCCACGCTCTCCGACATGGGCATCGAAACCGGTGCGCCCCTGGGCGTCGGACAGCAGCGGGACGAATTCGTCGGCGCGGGCGCGGCGCACGGCTTCCCACAGCGCTTCCTCGCTGGCGTCGGGGCGCCCGTACAGCAGGTTGTCGCGGATCGAACGATGCAGCAGCGAGGTGTCCTGGGTGATCATGCCGATCTGCGCGCGCAGGCTGGCTTGTGATACCAGCGCGATATCCTGGCCATCGATGAGGATGCGTCCGCTTTCCAGGTCGTACAGGCGCAGCAGCAGGTTGACCAGGGTCGATTTACCCGCGCCCGAGGGGCCGATCAGGCCGATTTTCTCGCCGGGACGGATCTCCAGGTTGAGGCCATCGATGATGCGGCTGCCTTTGCCGTAACGAAAGCCGACATTCTCGAACTTCACTGCCCCACGTTCGACGTTCAGCGCCGGGGCGTTGGGCTGGTCGGTCACGGTCACCGGTTGGGCGATGGTCTGCAGGCCGTCCTGAACCATGCCGATGTTTTCGAAGATGCCGTTGACCACCCACATGATCCATCCGGACATGTTGACAATGCGGATGACCAGGCCAGTGGCCAGGGCAATGGCGCCAACGCTGATCAGCGACTGGCTCCACAGCCACAGGGCCAGGCCGGTGGTGGTGACGATCAGCAGGCCGTTGAGGCTGGTGATGACCACGTCCATGCTGGTCACCACGCGGGAGGCCAGTTGGGTCTTTTCAGTCTGCTCGCTGATGGCTTCGCGGGCGTACTGTTGTTCGAAATCGGTGTGGGCAAACAACTTGAGGGTCGCGATGTTGGTGTAGCCATCGACGATGCGCCCCATCAGTTTGGAGCGGGCATCGGACGACACCACCGCACGGGCTTTGACCCGTGGCACAAAGTAGTACAGCGCGCCGATGTAACAGAGGATCCAGCTGATTAACGGCAGCATCAGGCGCCAGTCGGCCTCGGCAAACAGCACCAGCGAACTGATGGCATAGATCAGGACGTGCCACAGTGCGTCCACCGCCTGCACGGCCGAGTCACGCAGTGAGTTGCCGGTTTGCATGATGCGCTGGGCAATGCGCCCGGCAAAATCGCTCTGGAAGAAATTCAGGCTCTGTTTGAGCACGTAGGTGTGGTTTTGCCAGCGGATCATGCTGGTCATGCCGGGGCTGATGGTCTGGTGCACCAGCAGGTCGTGCAGGCCAACGAACACTGGGCGTAGCAACAGCGCTACTACCAGCATCCAGATCAGTTCACCGGCGTGTTCGCTGAAAAAGTTGATGTTAGGGGTGCCCTGAGCCAGATCGATGATCCGGCTCAGGTAGCTGAACAGTGCCACTTCAATGATTGCGCCGATCAGGCCGACCACCAGCAGCGCAGCAAAGCTGGGCCACACCTGCCGCAGGTAGTACAGGTAGAACGGCAATACCGTACTGGGCGGCGACGCGCTGGGGGCTTCACGAAAAATATCGATCAGCTTTTCGAAACGACGGAACAACATGAAAAAGGCAACTCCTGTTCAGGTAGACCCTCAGGCCTTGGCTCACGTCCTTGTGAGGCAGTGGGTCAGTCGATGCGTTTGGCCGACTTGATGTACACCGGGTCGGCCGGTACGTCGCGCATGCCGCGCTTGACGGTGGTGGGCGAGTTGACGATCTGGTCGACCACGTCCATGCCTTTGACTACTTTGGCGAAGACCGCATAGCCCGCATCGCGGCCGGGGTTGAGGAAATCGTTATCCGCCACGTTGATGAAGAACTGGCTGGTGGCCGAGTTCGGGTCGGAGGTGCGCGCCATCGACAGGGTGCCGCGGGTGTTATGCAGGCCGTTGCTGGCTTCGTTCTTGATCGGGGCGTTGGTGCGCTTTTGCTGCATGTCAGCGGTGAAACCACCGCCTTGGGCCATGAAGCCAGGAATCACACGGTGGAAAATGGTGTTGTTGTAGAAGCCGCTGTCCACGTACTCCAGAAAGTTCTTGCTGCTGATCGGTGCCTTGACCGGGTCGAGTTCCACTTCGATCTGGCCGAAGCTGGTGTCGAGCAGAACGTGGGGGGCTTTGTCGGCAGCCATGACGCTGGCGGCGAAGACGACCGAGCAGGTGGCAAGCAGAAGTTTTTTCAGCATGGGCTCAATGTTCCTTGAGAGGTGGTGGACGCTGCCAGAAACTGCAGCAGCGTCTGGTTGAAAACCTGGGGTTGATCCAAGGGTGTAGCGTGCCGCGAATCTTCGATGACCGCCAGCCGCGCCTGAGGCATCAGGCGCACGTAATGTTCTTTCAGGGCGACCGGGGTGTAGTCCTGGTCGGCGCTGATAACCAGGGTAGGACAGCGGATCTGCCCCAGACGTTCGCGCACGCCCCAACCGACAATGGCATCGAAGCTGGCCAGGTAGGCGCGTTTGTCGTTTTGCGCCCAGCGTTCGGCCATCTTGCGGCGCAGGTCGGCCTGCTGCGGTTTGGGGAACAAGCGCGCCGCCAGGCCCTTGCCGACGGCTTCGAGGCTGAGCGCACGGGCCAGGGCCCAGCGTTTGGCCCACCAGATCCAGTCCTGGGCGGTGCGGCGTTTGACTTCAGGAGCACTGTTGACGATGCACAGGCTGCGTAACCACTCAGGATGATCGACGGCAAACTGAAAGCCGATCATGCCGCCCATCGACAGGCCAACCAGGTGCACCGGGCCGCATTGCAGGTGTTCGAGCAGTGCCAGCAGGTCGGCACTGAAGCTCTGGATACTGTAGCGCTCGCGGGGTTTGTCGGAGCGGCCGTGGCCGCGGATGTCGAGCAGAATCACCCGGTAGTGCCGGGCCAGTGTTGGCACCTGCATCTCCCAGTCCTTGCAACTGGAGCCCAGGCCATGCAGCAGCACCAGCGGATCACCCTGGCCATATTCCTCATAGTGCAGCGAACAACCTTCATGTTCGAAATAGGCCATGGGCGTGATTCCTGTCAGGCTTGGGCGGGGGCGGCGAAGGGCACGTCCAGCGGCGCGGTATCGAAGTTGCGCAACAATTCGATAAGAATCTGCGTGGCCGGGCCCAGGGGTTTGTCCTTGTTGGAGTAAAGGTAGAACAGTGGATGGCGACTGCCACCCTGATCCAGTGGCAGGGGCTTGAGTACGCCCTCGCGCAACTCCCGCTCGATCAGGTGGCGGGGCAGCCAGGCAAAGCCCAGGCCGCTGCTGACAAAGGTCGCGGCGGTGGCCAGGCTGCCGACGGTCCAGCGCTGTTCCGCGCCAAGCCAGCCGACGTCGCGCGGCTGGGCGCGGCCCGAGTCACGGATCACCACTTGCAGTTGGCTTTCCAGGTCCTGGAAGTTCAGCTCACGGCCCAGGCGATGCAGGCTGTGCTCCGGGTGGGCGACGGCGACGAACTCCACCGAACTGAGCTCGGTACCCAGATAGCCGGAAATATTGAAACCGCTGATGGCCAGGTCAGCGATGCCTTCATGCAGGACTTCCTCGACCCCGGACAGCACTTCTTCACGCAGGCGTACGCGACAGCCGCGGCTTTGCGGCATGAAGGCACTCAGTGCGCGCACCAGGCGGGCGTTGGGGTAAGCGGCATCGACCACCAGGCGTACTTCAGCCTCCCAGCCCTGTTCCATATGGTGGGCGAGGTCTTCCAGCTGGCTGGCCTGCTTGACCAGTTGCCGGGAGCGGCGCAACAGCACGTTACCGGCTTCGGTCAGCACCGCCTTGCGTCCGTCGATGCGCAGCAATGGCACGCCGAGTTGATCCTGCATGCGCGCCACGGTGTAGCTCACCGAAGATTGCGAACGGTGCAGCGCTTCGGCCGCCTGGGCAAAACCACCGTGGTCGACCACTGCTTGCAGGGTCCGCCACTGATCCAGGGTAACGCGCGGCGCTTTCATCTTCGGCTCCTGTTGTCCTAAGCTGGCGCTCTTTCATGGAGAGCGTCGTATGAAGAAATGTTGTGCTGTACTGCTGGCCCTGCTTCCGCTCACAGCCTTGGCGTACCCCATCGATGTGGAAAAACAGCTCGATGGCGTCAAGCTCGACTACACCACGTACGACACTGACCGTGACATGGGGTCGATCACCCTAAACAACTACGGCGAAGTGGCCGCGCAGTGCAAGGTACTGTTCCGCAATGGCCCGGAAGCCCCCAGGGTGCGCCGGGTACAGGTGCCGGCCAAGCAAAGCAAAGACGTCACGGCCAAGTTCAACCGCGAAATCATCAAGCTGCGTATCAGCCTGGACTGCAAGCCGCAGTAAGTCGCGGGTTGTGCTGTAGAGGCTAGCGTACTGCCACAATAAAACAAATAAACTGATAGATTGCACCCAGATTTTACGCTTTTTAATCGATCAGTAGCTGATTAATCTTACCTCCATCGACTTACCGCATTTGCCGATGGAGGCAACCCCATGTCCCATGTACTCGTTATCGAAAGCAGCGCCCGCCAGCAGGACTCGATCTCCCGGCAACTGACCCGCGATTTCGTCAGCCAGTGGCAAGCCGCCCATCCTGGCGACCAGATCACCCTGCGTGACTTGGCCGTCAACCCGGTGCCGCACCTGGACGCCAACCTGCTCGGTGGCTGGATGAAGCCTGAAGACCAGCGCAGCGGCGACGAACTGCAGGCCCTGGCCCGTTCCAACGAGCTGACTGACGAAGTGCTGGCGGCTGATGTGCTGGTGCTGGCTGCACCGATGTACAACTTCACCATCCCGAGCACCTTGAAAGCCTGGCTGGACCACGTGCTGCGTGCCGGCATCACCTTCAAGTACACCGAAACCGGCCCGCAAGGCCTGCTGACCGGCAAGAAGGCCTACATCCTGACCGCCCGCGGTGGTATCCACGCAGGTGCCAGTAGCGACCATCAGGAACCGTACCTGCGTCAGGTGATGGCCTTTATCGGTATCCATGACGTCACCTTCATTCACGCTGAAGGCCTGAACCTGGGCGGTGACTTCCATGAGAAGGGCCTCAATCACGCCAAGGCTCAACTGGCTGCGGTGGCCTGAGTCAGCAACTGAATTTTCCCGCCTGACACCTGTTGCTCCCTTGGGTGTGCCTGCCCGGTCCATGACCGGGCTTTTTTATGCCTGAAAATCGCGGGGCAAGCCCGCTCCCACCGAAGGTTGAGCACAGCCCCGGTGGGAGCGGGCTTGCCCCGCGATCGGTGAAAAGCTAAGGTCGCCGCCTTCACTGCAAGGGGCAAACATGGGCTATTTACTGATCGTCGCGCTGATCCAGGCATTTTCTTTCAGCCTGATTGGCGAGTACCTGGCGGGGCACGTCGACAGCTATTTCGCAGTGCTGGCGCGTGTGGTGCTGGCTGGCCTGGTGTTTTTGCCGTTGACCCGCTGGCGTCAGGTTGAGCCGCGCTTCATGCGTTCGATGCTGTTGATCGGCGCGCTGCAGTACGGCATCACCTATGTGTGCCTGTACCTGAGCTTCCGGGTGTTGACGGTGCCGGAGGTGTTGCTGTTCACCATCCTCACGCCTTTGCACGTAACCCTGATCGAAGACGCCCTGAACCGGCGTTTCAACCCTTGGGCACTGGTGGCAGCCCTGGTAGCCGTGGCAGGTGCGGCGGTGATCCGCTTCGACAGCATCAGCCCGGACTTCTTCATCGGCTTCCTGTTGCTGCAACTGGCCAACTTCACCTATGCCGCCGGTCAGGTGCTGTACCGTCATCTGATTGCTCGTAACCCCAGCGACCTGCCGCATTACCGGCGCTTTGGCTATTTCTACCTGGGCGCTTTGCTGGTGGTATTGCCAGCGTTCCTGGCATTCGGCAACAGCCAGCACCTGCCGAGCACCGATGTGCAATGGCTGGTGTTGCTGTTCCTCGGGCTGTGCCCGACGGCGCTGGGCCTGTACTGGTGGAACAAGGGGGCCTGCCTGGTATCCGGCGCGACCCTGGCGGTGATGAACAACCTGCACGTGCCAGTGGGGCTGCTGCTCAACTTGCTGATCTGGAATCAGCACGAGCCGCTGGGCAGGTTGTTCATCGGTGGGGCGGTGATCCTCGCCTCGCTATGGCTCGGTCGTCTCGGCAGTCAGCGTCCGCTGTGGGCTGGGCAGGCTCGACGGTAGCAGCCCGGCACGCAGGTCGTTGCCGCTAGGCTGCTGATACAGGCTCAGGCCGAACTCCGGCATGACCGCCAGCAGGTAGTCGAAGATGTCACCCTGGATGCGTTCGTAATCGCCCCAGGCGGTGGTGCGGGTGAAGCAGTAGATTTCCAGCGGCACGCCCTGGGCGGTGGTCTGCATCTGGCGGACCATGCAAGTCATGTTCGGCTGGATTTCCGGGTGGCTCTTCAGATAAGCCAGGGCATAGGCGCGGAAGGTGCCGAGGTTGGTCATGCGCCGACGGTTGGCCGACAGCTCGGCGACATTGCCTTGAGCCTCGTTCCAGGCCTTGAGCTCGCTGCGTTTGCGGGTCATGTAATCGGTCAGCAGGCGCACTTGGCTCAGGCGCTGTTCTTCATCGTTGTTCAGAAAACGTACGCCGCCAGCGTCGATGAACAGGCTGCGCTTGATCCGTCGCCCACCTGACTGCTGCATGCCGCGCCAGTTCTTGAACGACTCGGACATCAACCGCCAGGTCGGAATGGAAACGATGGTTTTATCGAAGTTCTGTACCTTGACCGTATGCAGGGTGATGTCCACCACATCGCCATCGGCACCGACTTGCGGCATTTCGATCCAGTCGCCGACCCGCAGCATGTCGTTGCTGGTCAACTGCACGCTGGCGACGAACGACAGCAGGGTGTCTTTGTACACCAACAGAATGACCGCCGACATTGCACCCAGACCCGACAGCAGCAACAGCGGTGAGCGGTCGATCAGGGTGGCGACGATGATGATCGCGCCAAACACGTACAGCACCATCTTGGCCAGTTGTACGTAGCCTTTGATCGAGCGGGTGCGTGCGTGTTCAGTGCGTGCATAGATGTCCAGCAGGGCATCGAGCAGGGCGCTGATCGCCAGCATCAGGAACAGGATGGTGAAGGCCAGCGCGACGTTGCCGAGGAAATGCTGGCTGGTGGCGTTGAGCTCCGGCACCAGTTTCAGGCCGAATTGCACCACCAGTGACGGCGTCATTTGCGCCAGGCGATGAAACACCTTGTTTTGCAGCAGGTCGTTGACCCAGTGCAGTGCCGGCTGTCTGGCCAGTAGTTTGACAGCATGCAGGATCAGAAAGCGTGCCACCCGGCCCAGCACCAGGGCGATGGCCAGCAGAAGGCCCAGGCCAAGGCCTGCGTGCAGTACGGGATGTTGGTCGAGGGTGCCCCACAAATCGAGGGCGTTTTGCCAGAACTGTTCAATAGCCATGCGGTAGTTGACGTGTCCGAAGTGAAAAAGAGCGACTATTAGAGCCCGGAAAGGTCCAACAGTGCCAAAAGAAATTCGGCTAAGGCGCTGGAAAACGTTACCCTATACGGCTGAATTTCTGCACATGCCCGAGGTACACCCGTGTTTTCCCAATTCGCCCTGCACGAACGCCTGCTCAAAGCCGTTGCTGCACTGAACTTCGTAGAGCCGACTCCAGTGCAGGCGGCCGCCATTCCTCTGGCTTTGCAGGGGCGTGACCTGCGGGTAACGGCGAAAACCGGTAGCGGCAAAACCGCAGCGTTCGTGCTGCCGGTGCTTAACCGCCTGGTCGATCTGAAGCAAAAACGTGTCGAGATCCGCGCCCTGGTGCTGCTGCCAACCCGTGAGCTGGCGCAGCAGACCCTCAAGGAAATCGAGCGTTTTGCCCAGTTCACCTTCATCAAGGCCGGCATGATCACCGGCGGTGAAGACTTCAAGGAACAGGCCGCCATGCTGCGCAAGGTGCCGGACATCCTGGTTGGCACCCCGGGCCGTATGCTTGAGCAACTGAACGCCGGCAACCTGAAGCTTGAGCACGTGCAGGTGGTGGTGCTCGACGAAGCCGACCGCATGCTCGACATGGGCTTTGCCGAAGACGTCGAACGCCTGTGCGGCGAGTGCCCGAACCGCGAACAGACCCTGCTGTTCTCCGCCACCACCGGCGGTGCAGGCCTGCGCGACATGATCACCAAGGTCCTCAAAGAGCCTGAGCACCTGATGCTCAACACCGTCAGCCAGCTCAACGACGGTACCCGCCAGCAGATCATCACCGCTGACCACAACCAGCACAAAGAGCAGATCGTGCAGTGGCTGCTGGCCAACGAGACCTACCAGAAGGCGATCATCTTCACCAACACCCGGGTCATGGCCGACCGCATCTACGGTCACCTGGTGGCCAAAGACTTCAAAGCCTTCGTTCTGCACGGCGACAAAGACCAGAAAGACCGCAAGCTGGCCATCGAGCGCCTGAAGCAAGGCGGCGCGAAAGTGCTGGTGGCAACCGACATCGCTGCGCGTGGCCTGGACGTTGACGGCCTGGACCTGGTGATCAACTTCGACATGCCACGCAGCGGTGATGAATACGTGCACCGTATCGGCCGTACTGGCCGCGCCGGTAACGAAGGCCTGGCGGTTTCGCTGATTTGCCACGGCGACTGGAACCTGATGTCGAGCATCGAGCGCTACCTCAAGCAGAGCTTCGAGCGTCGTGTCATCAAGGAAGTCAAAGGCACCTACAGCGGGCCGAAGAAGGTCAAGGCGTCGGGCAAGGCCGCAGGCGTGAAGAAGAAAAAGACCGACAAGAAGGGCGACAAGAAAGTCGTTGCCAAGCGCAAGCCGACGGCCAAGCCAAAACCGAATGCGCCGCTGGCCAGTGCTGACGGCCTGGCGCCACTCAAGCGTCGTAAGCCGGCTGCTGAGTAACGCCTGAATCGCGGGGCAAGCCCGCTCCTACAACGCTCTGTGGGAGCGGGCTTGCCCCGCGATGGCTTCAAACCTGCTTCTGCGCTTCCCGCAGCTCCTGCAACCGTTTATTGATCAGCTGACACTTGTCCGGCAAGTCTTTGCTGGCGCTCTCCAGCTTCATGCCTTTCAACTCATCATTGATCTCCTTGGCCTTCTGCGGATTCTGCTCCGTCAGCCGCGAGACTTCCTTGGCCAGTTCTTCACGTTTCTCCGTCGCCTCTTCAAGCGTGCACGCCCAACTGGGCAGGGCCAGCAACAGGCTGGCGGCGGCAGCAATGTTCAATAGGGTTTTCATCGGCAGCGCTCCGCTGACTGGGTGTTGCGGTTGATGCCCTGGCGGCAGGCAAAGTTCAAACACAAAGACTGGCAATCAAGCGCCGCCGCCGTGGATAATTGCCGTTGGATCCACACTGCCGAGATTTTTCCATGCTGTTAGCCATTAGCCGGTGCTGGCAATGAGCGCCACCCGTCGCAATACCGATGCCTTCGCCCTGCAAGTGATGCTGGTGCTATGCCTGATCTGGGGCATTCAGCAGGTGATGATCAAGCTCGCAGCGCCAGATATCGCGCCAGTGATGCAACAGGCCTTGCGCTCGGGGATGGCGGCCGTGCTGGTTGGCTTGCTGATGTGCTTTCGCGGTGGCTGGGATCAGGTAGCCCACACCTGGCGTGGCGGCCTGTTGGCCGGTGCCTTGTTCGGCCTGGAGTTCTTGTTCATCGCTGAAGGCTTGAAGCTGACTTCAGCCGCGCATATGTCGGTGTTCCTCTACACCGCCCCGGTATTCACGGCCCTGGGCCTGCATTTCCTGTTGCCCAGCGAGCGCCTGCGGCCATTGCAGTGGCTGGGTATCGTGCTGGCCTTTGGCGGTATTGCCTACGCCTTCGCTGGCGGTGTGTCATGGTCCGACATGGACAGCCGAATGTTGCTGGGCGACGCCTTTGGCGTGCTGGCCGGTCTGGCCTGGGGCGCAACCACGGTGGTGGTGCGCGGCTCACGGCTGTCGGAAGCACCGGCGACCCTGACGCTGTTCTATCAACTGGCGGTGGGTTTTGTCGGCCTGTTGCTGATTGCGGTGCTCAGTGGTCAGGTCACGCAGGTGCACTTCACCACGCTGGCGATCGGCAGCTTGCTGTTCCAGGGCCTGATCGTGTCGTTCTTCAGTTACCTGACCTGGTTCTGGTTGCTGCGCCGTTACCTGGCGTCGAACCTGGCGGTGTTCTCTTTCATCACCCCGTTGTTCGGGGTGACCTTCGGTGTGTTGCTGCTGGATGAGCCGCTGAGCCTGAACTTCGTGCTGGGCGCGGTAATGGTGTTGCTCGGCGTTACCCTGGTTAGTGCTGAGCAGTGGGTGCGCCGCCACTTGCGCAAGTGGCTCGGCTAGGCTGGCTGCGCCATAGCAGCGCCCCCGCCACGAGCAGGCCGCTGCCGGCGACCATCAGCGCCGGTTGCAGGCCTGCGGCGAACTGGTTACTCAAGGCCGCGAGCAAGGGGCCGCTGAGCTGGCCGAGAGCAAAGCAGGCGGTCAGCAAACCGGTGTTACGCTGACTGGCATGGGGCGACAGCTCTCGCGAGCGCTGCATCACCAGCTGCATGCAGGCCAGAAACGGCGTGCCGCACAACAGCACGCCCAGGGCCAGACCAAGGCCATTGCCCAGCAGGCAGGCGAACACCCCGGCAGCCTGCAACCACAGTGTCGCCAATAACCAGCGTGAGGTGCTGCCCCAGTGCGCTCGGCGCAGGCTGACCACGATGACACCGACGGCGGCGGCCAATCCGAATCCTGGCCAGAACAGGTCAGCCAGCCACTGGCCATGAAAGCGTGCGCTGGCCATTTGTGACATGAACGTAGCCGGGATGATGTAGCCGATTCCGTAGAGCGCATAGATCAGCCCTAAACGTGCAATCTCCCTCGTTGGCCCATGTCCGGCAGTGGGGCTGGCACCGGGCGCTGTAGCGTGCACACGCGGTAGGAACGGCAGCGCCGCCAGCAGCAGGAACAGGGCGGTAGCGGCATAGATCAGCCACAGGGGCGCAGACCCCAGGCCGTACAGGTTGCTGAGCAGCGCCAGCAGGCCGGTGAGCATGATCCCCACGCCAGGCCCGGCGAACACCATGGCGCCCAGTCGGGCACGGTTGTGCGTCGCGGCTACCTGCTGGCTGAGGCTGGTGAGCATCACCAGCACCCAGGCGCTGGCCACTCCGGTACCGAAGCGCAAGGCCAGATGACTCCAGAAGCCATTGGCCCAGAACGAGGCCAGGGTCAGCACCACACACAGCCACAAGCCGACGTGCAAGCGGGCGCGGACCTGACCCGGGCGGCGGGCGCGCATGGCATCCAGGGCACCAAGAAAATAACCCAGGTAGTTGGCCGCAGCGATCAGACCCGCGGCGGTCAGGTTGATCTGACCTTCGCTGAGCAGGTGCGGCAATTGCGGGGTCAGCGCGAAGCGTCCGATACCCATGGCCATCATCAGGGCAATGGCACTGGCGAGGAGTTGAATGAGCGGCGGCATGGCGATGTTCCTGAGGCGGTGGGCGATGACCGTCAGGCTAAGAGTGATTGACTTTCAGTAAAATTGAATAATCATGACTAACTTGTTCTGTTCTGGAGAATAACTCGTGGAGCTCAGCCAACTGCGCATTTTTCAGGCGGTCGCCGAGGAGGGCTCGATCACCCGGGCCGCCGAGCGCTTGCATCGGGTACCGTCGAACCTGTCTACGCGCTTGCGTCAGCTTGAAGAGCAGTTGGGCGTCGAGTTGTTTCGCCGCGAGCGTCAGCGTTTGCAGCTGTCGCCGGCGGGCAAGGTGCTGCTCGATTACGCCGGGCGCATGCTGGCGCTGCGTGATGAAGCGTTCGCTGCCGTGCAGGGCGGGCAACCGGCGGGGGATTTTGCCCTTGGCACCATGTACAGCACCGCCGCCATTCACCTGCCGGCGCTGCTGGCGCGTTATCACCAGGACTATCCGGCGGTGAACCTGCAGGTTCAGGCGGCGCCCAGCGGCGAACTGCTTGAGGGCTTGCTCAGCGGCCGCCTGGACGCCGCTTTGGTGGACGGCCCGCTGGCCCTGGCCGGGCTGGATGGTGTACCGCTCTGCGATGAAACCCTGGTGCTGATCACCGAGCCCGATCACCCTCCGGTTCGCAGCGCTGTGGATGTCGCTGGGCGTGCGGTATTTACCTTTCGTCAGGGCTGCTCCTACCGCATGCGCCTGGAGGCCTGGTATGCACATGATCATGCGGTGATGGGGCGGGTGATGGAGATCGAGTCTTACCCGAGCATGCTGGCCTGTGTGATCGCCGGATCGGGGGTGGCCTTGATGGCGCAGTCGATGCTCGACAGCTTGCCAGGTCGCGAGCGTGTCGCCGCGCACCGCTTGCAAGCGCCGTTTGATCTGGCCACTACCTGGTTGATGTGGCGTAAAGGGATGTGCGGGGCGAATCTGAGCGCCTGGATCGACCTGCAACAAGGGGAAACAGTTGAACGGTCGGCGCAAGTGGCGGTCAGCGCTTGATTAAGATCAACTTCGACCCAACTTGTAGTCCTAGAGCATGCGTAAAGTACGACATAGGACTATGATCTGTATGAAGCATCGCAGGACTGAAATGCCGTGCAGGCTGACCCGTGAGGGGGAGTTATGAGAAATAATCTGTTCAACTGGCTTCATGACCTGGCTGCGGCTCTGGGTTTGATTCCACCGCCATTACAGCCAGTGCCGATCCCTACCGATGAGGAGCAGCGCAAGCGCCAGCCACGTCGCTAGGCGCCTGGCTTGGGCCGCCGCATCTAGCTGATGCGACGGCCACCGTTAGGCCAATCAGGCCAGATTCACAGCACCCGCCGGACGGCGAGTCATTACGCTCACTACCACAAAGCTGACCAAGGCGATCGCCAGGCTGTAGTAGATCGGGGTGTTGGCGTCCATACCATCTTTGACCATGAACGCCAGGGCGGTGACAAAGCCCAGGGCCATGCTGGTGATTGCGCCAGCGGTGGTTGCCCGTTTCCAGTAGATCGCACCGATCAGCGGTACCAGCATGCCGCCGACCAACAGGTTGTAGGCCAGGGTCAAGGCGCTGATCACGTCTTCAACCACCAGAGCAATACCCAGTACGGTAATACCGGTGAGCAGGGTGAACAGGCGGTTGACCGCCAGGCTCGACTGCTTGCCGCCACGCAGTTTGGGCAGCAGGTCTTCGGTCAGCACTGTGGAAGCAGCCAGCAGACCGGCACTGGCAGTGGACATCATTGCAGCCAGCGCAGCAGCAATTACCAGGCCGCGGATGCCATCTGGCAGGGCGGACTTAACGATCGCAGCAAAGGCATTGTTGGCATTGGCAAGGTCTGGCAACAGCACATGGGCGGCCATACCGATCAGCGCACACACCAGGCCATAGACCACGCAGTAGACACCCGCAACGGTACCGGCGCGCTTGGCGACCTTCTCGTCGCGGGCGGTGAACACCCGCTGCCAGATGTCCTGACCGATGAGGATGCCGAAGAAGTAGATCAGGAAGTAGGTGATGATGGTGTCCCAGCCGATGGTGGTCAGGCTGAAGCTGGCACTTGGCAGCTTGGCGACCAGCTCGTCCCAACCACCGACGCGGTACAGGCAGATTGGCAGCAGGACAAACATCAGGCCAACGGTCTTGATCACGAACTGAACGATGTCAGTCAGGGTCAGCGACCACATGCCACCGATGGTCGAGTACACCACGACAACGCCACCGCCGAGCAGGATGGCAGCCCAGAACTGCATGTCGAACAGCACCTGCAGTACGGTACCGATCGCCAGGGTCGAGGTCACCGCGATCATCAGCGCATAGGCCAGCATGATCACCGCACTGGCCTGACGGGCCATAGGGTTGTAGCGCTGCTCCAGCACTTGGGTCACGGTGAAGATCTTCAAGCGCAGCAGGGGCTTGGCCAGGAACAGGTTCAGGGCAATGATGCCCAGGCCCAGGGCCGCGCACAGCCAGAAGCCGGAGATACCGTGCACGTAGCCCAGCTTTACCGTACCTACCGTCGACGCGCCGCCGAGAACGGTGGCGGCCATGGTGCCCATGTACAGGCTTGGGCCCAGATTACGTCCGGCTACCAGGTAGTCTTCGTGGGTTTTTGCTTTGCGCATGCCGTACCAGCCCAGCCCGAGCATGCCGGCCGCATAGATCAAGACAACGAATAAGTCTAAGGCCATGGGTGTCTCCAATTATCTTTATTATGGTGAGAGCGATCCTGACGCCAGGCAAGCCTGGCGCCGGTCATTCGTCTGCTTCGCCGGCTGTGCGTGCACACCGGCGATCATGGCTCCTGCCTCGTTGTAGCTCCTGGTGCCTGTCGGTCAGCGGCGAGCAACGCCCGGCAAGACACAGAGCATTTCGTAGAGCAGGTTGGCACCGAGCAACGAGGTGTTGCCGGTGGTGTCGTAAGGTGGCGAGACTTCCACCAGGTCGCAGCCGATCAGGTCCAGACCCTGGCAACCACGGATGATTTCCATGGCCTGGATGGTGGTCAGACCGCCGATTTCCGGGGTGCCGGTACCTGGGGCCCAGGCCGGGTCGATACCGTCGATGTCGAAGCTCAGGTACACCGGGCCACCACCGACTTTCTCGCGAACTTCAGCCATCAGCGGTTCCAGCGATTTGTGCCAGCACTCTTCAGCCTGGACCACACGGAAGCCTTGTTTGCGGCTCCAGTTGAAGTCTTCAGCGGTGTAGCCCTGGGCGCGCAGGCCGATCTGCACCACGCGGTCGCAGTCCAGCAGGCCTTCTTCCACGGCGCGGCGGAAGGTGGTGCCGTGAGCGATTTTCTCGCCGAACATGTGATCGTTGACGTCAGCGTGGGCATCGATGTGCACCAGGCCTACCTTGCCGTGCTTTTTGTGGATCGCACGCAGGATCGGCAGGGTGATGGTGTGGTCGCCACCCATGGTCATCGGGATGACGTTGTGCTCGAGGATCTCGTCGTAGGCTTCTTCGATGATGCGCACGGCTTCAAGCAGGTTGAAGGTGTTGATCGCCACGTCACCGATATCGGCCACCGACAGCGAATCGAACGGCGCAGCACCGGTGGCCATGTTGTACGGGCGGATCATTACCGATTCGGCGCGGATCTGCCGTGGCCCGAAACGGGTGCCGGAGCGCAGCGAAGTGCCGATGTCCAGGGGAATGCCGATGAAAGCAGCATCAAGGCCTTCGGCGCTTGGCAGGTGCGGGAGACGGAGCATGGTGGCGATGCCGCCGAAGCGCGGCATTTCGTTGCCGCCCAGTGGTTGGTGCAGAATCTTGTCCACGGTCGGGCCTCATCGATTCGATTGTTCTAGTTGTTGGAACCTGTCTTGCGGGGCCATAAAAAGCCCTGAAACGCTGGCAAGCAGGTGCATTGCGGCAGAGTTTGCAAAAGGTAGTGAGTGAAAAGAATCGCTACAGGCAAATACTTAGTTCAGATTTTTCTAAACTAATGGCGGCGATCTGGTTAGACTTTTGCCATCCTGTTGCCTTTCCGGACCTGTAAACCATGGCCTCTGCACTGCCTGACCTGAAACTTCTGCGCATTTTCGTCAGTGTTGTGCGCCATCAAGGCTTCGCTAACGCCCAGCGCGAGCTCAACCTGTCTACCTCAGCGATCAGTACCTACATGAGCCAGCTGGAGGCGGCGCTGGGCATCGTGCTGTGTCATCGCGGGCGCGGCGGCTTCAGCCTGACCAGCAAGGGCGAACTGTTCCACCAGGAAACCCTGCGCCTGCTGGCTGAAATGGACGGCTTCGAGCAATACGCTGCGGCGCTTAAAGGCGAGTTGCGCGGTACGCTGAACCTTGGGGTGATCGACTCGACGGTAGGCGACCGCGCCTTGCCGCTGGCCGAAGCGATTGGTGCTTACAGCCAGGAGCACCCGGCGGTGCATTTGCACTTGTCGGTCTCCAGCCCCTACGAGTTGCAGTTGGGCGTGCAAGACAACCGTCTGGATCTGGCCATCGGCGCGTTTTCGACGCGCATGAGCGGGCTGGTCTATCAACCGCTGTACCGCGAGCAGCACTGGTTGTACTGCAGTAACCGCCACCCGCTGTTCCATGAACGGCGCATTCCCGAGCAGGTCATTACTCAGCAGCGCATGGTCGGGCGCGGCTACTGGAGCCAGGCCGAGCTGGCCCGCCATGGTTTCAAGCACAGTGCGGCGACCGTGGAAAGTATGGAGGCGCAGCTGATCCTGGTGCTGTCTGGCGCCTACATCGGCTACCTGCCAGAACACTATGCCCAGGCCTGGGCCGACAAGGGCGATTTGCGCGTGTTGTCACCGGCAACCTTCGGCTATCAGGCGCCGTTCTCCATGATCATTCGCCGTGGGCGCAGCCGTGAACCCTTGATTCAGACCTTCCGCGACTTGCTCAAGGCGCAGCTAACCCCGGCCTGACCGAAATGACACCTGAAAAACGTCAATAGAACCGGAAATTTGTTCGGCAAACCGGCTACTTTCCCGCAAATGCTCTGCTAAACCTGTACTGCGTTGATGTCACTTTCCCATCATCTTTCGGCAGGTATCGCACCTATGCGGATGAATTTGCCCGTCACTGAACACGAAAGAACCTTCCCCAGCGAACAACGGCTGATCTCCACCACGGACCTCAACAGCCGCATCACCTATTGCAATGACGCGTTTGTCGCCATCAGCGGCTTCACCTACGACGAGTTGCTCGGTCAGCCACACAACCTGGTACGGCATCCGGACATGCCACCGGAGGTGTTCGGCCATATGTGGGAGACCATCAAGCAGGGCAAGCCATGGATGGGCGTGGTGAAGAACCGGGCCAAGAACGGCGACTGTTACTGGGTTAGCGCCTATGTGACGGCGATTTACGAGAACGGGCGGATCAGTGGTTACGAGTCGGTGCGTTCGGTGCCGAGCCGTGAGCAGATCCGCCGTGCAACGGCGTTGTATGCACGCTTGCGCCAGGGGCGTGCGGCAGTGCCCCTGGCGGCGCGGGTGGGTGAGGTTGTCGAGCATGGCTGGCCGCTGCTCGGTGCCGGGCTGCTATCGACGGCCGGTTACCTGTGGTTGCCGCAGTACGCTGCCTTGGGTGTGCTGATGACCAGCCTGTTCAGTGCCTGGTACCTGATCGAGTCACGTCAGAACCGGGTGATCAAACGCACCCTGGCGGAGCACCCGAAAGCCTTCACCAGCCCGATTGTGGCCCTGACCTACAGCGACAACCGCGGGCTGCAGGGGCAGTTGGACCTGGCCATCATCAGCGAAGAAGCGCGCTTGCAAACCGCCCTGACCCGATTGGTGGACGCTGGTGTCGGGGTCAAGTCACGGGCGGCGCAGTCGTCCGATTTGTCCGGTGCTCAGGCACAGATGCTCGACCGTCAGCGCAGTGAGACCGATCAGTCGGCAACGGCGATTGCGCAGATGGCGGCGACCATTCAGGAAGTTACCCACAACGTGCAGAACACCGCCACCGCAGCGGCAGATGCCGATCAACTGGCGCAGCAGGGCAGTGACCTGGCCCAGCAAAGCTTGCGGGCCATGGGCAGCATGAGCGATGCGGTGAACGACATTGGTCAGGCGGTCAACGCCCTGGCCGAGCAGACCCAGTCGATCGGCAGCGTGGTGGATGTGATTACCTCGATTGCCGAGCAAACCAATCTTTTGGCACTCAATGCCGCCATTGAAGCGGCGCGAGCCGGAGAGCAGGGGCGTGGTTTTGCCGTCGTGGCCGATGAAGTGCGCTCGCTGGCGCAACGTACCCGCAGCTCCACCGAGGAAATCCATCAGATCATTGCTTCGCTGCGTGACGGGGCGCAGCGCGCGGTATCGACGGCAAGCAAAGGCGAGCAGATCTCCCGGGAAAGTGTGCAGCGTGTCGAAGCGGTGCAGTCGGCGTTGGTGGGGATCACGCAAGCGGTTAGCCGGATTACCGGCATGAGTCAGCAAATGGCCACGGCGTCCGAGCAACAAAGCCATGTGGCTGAAGATATCAATCAGCAGATCACCCGCATTGCTCAACTGTGCGATCACAGTGCCGGGCAGGCCAAGCAGGGCGCCGAGATCAGTCAGGACCTGGAGCGCATGGCCGACTATCTGTACAGCCTGGCCGAACGTTTCAACCGCTGAAGCTTTTCGTTTCCCCACAGGGAAGTGGGCTTTTTTCGGGGGTGCTGTGGCACACTTTGCCTGCCCAGGAGAACCCGATGTCCAGAATCCACTGCGAGCGCTGCCTGCGCCCACAAACCCATTGCCTTTGCCCGCTGATCCCCTCGCTCGATAGCCGTACCCGCGTGCTGCTGTTGCAGCATCCCAGTGAAGTGCGTCACGCCCTCAACACCGCAAAACTGGCGGCGTTGGGTTTGCGTAATTGCGAGCTGCGGGTGGGTGAAGTGTTCGAGGATCTGGCTGGGTTGATCGAAGTGCCAGGGTATCGCAGTGCCTTGCTGTTTCCGGGGGAGGGCGCGCAGCCGCTGATGACTTACAGTGGTGCTGCAGATGAGCGGCCGTGGTTGTTGGTGGTGCCAGATGGTACGTGGCGCAAAGCGAGTAAGTTGCTGCATGTGAATCCACTGCTGGCCGGCTTGCCACGGGTGACCCTGGCTCAGGTGCTGCCTTCGCGTTATCGCTTGCGCAAAGCGCCGGCAGAAGGGGCGTTGTCGACGCTGGAGGCGGTGGTGCAGGCGTTGAATGTGCTGGAGGCGCCGCTGAGTTTCGATGCCTTGCTCACGCCGTTCGAAGCCCTGATCGAGGGGCAGATTGCGGCGATGGGCCGCGAGACTTTCGAGCGCAACCACCTGCGCTGACGATCTCGCGGGTAAACCTACAGGCTTTGTGGGAGCGGGCTTGCCCCGCGATGCGATGTAGCTGACAAACCGCAATCGCGGGGCAAGCCCGCTCCCACAGGCGATCGATCAACGCTCACGCATCGCTTCGGTCCGCGCTTTGAGCACCGGTTTGAGCAGGTAGTCCAGCACGCTTTTGTGCCCGGTGATGATGTCCACGGTGGCAGTCATGCCGGGGATGATCAGCAAGGGTTTGTTGTCACCGCCCAGATGGTTTTTATCAGTCCGCACCTGGATCAGGTAAAACGAGTTGCCCTTGTCGTCGGTCACGGTGTCGGCGCTGATCAGCTCAAGCTTGGCTTTCAGCCCGCCATAGATGGTGTAGTCATAGGCGCTGAACTTGACCATCGCCGACTGCCCCGGGTGCAGGAAGGCTACGTCTTGCGGGCGGACCTTGGCTTCGATCAGCAGGTTGTCTTCCAGCGGTACGATTTCCACCAGGTCGCTACCCGGCTGAACCACACCGCCAATGGTGTTGACCTTGAGCAATTTGATGATGCCGTGCACGGGCGAGACCACCGTGGTACGCGAAACGCGGTCATCGATGGCAATGCTTGAAGCGGTGATCTTCGACAGGTCGGTACGTTTCTCGTTGAGTTCCTTGGCTGCCTCCGAGCGGAATCCCGCTTCCGACTCTTCGATTTTGCTTTTGATCTCTGCCACCGCCGCTTCAGCCCGGGGAATCGCCAGGGTGGTGGCGTTGAGCGAACCACGGGCTTCCACGGTGCTGCGCTTGAGGCGCAGGATCTCGACCGGTGAAATGGCTCCGGTGCCTACCAGCGGTGTCGACATATTCAGTTCCTGCTGCAGCAGGGCCAAGGCTGAGCGGTATTGTTCGGCCTTGGAGCGGAACTCGGCCAGCTCCTGGGTTTTCTGCCGCAGCTGTTCATTGAGCGTCTGCTTTTCACTGCTCAGGCGCCGCTGCCGGGATTGATACAGCGACATCTCGTCTTCGGCCACTTGCGGCGCCTTGCTGCGTACCTCTTCCGACACCTCGAATGGGCGCCCTTCGGCCTCGGCAGACAGGCGTTCGACCTGGGCAGTGAGGGCATAGCGATCGGCCTCGCTCTCACCTTTGTTGGACTGAAAGCGGGTGTCGTCCAGGCGCAGCAAGGTATCGCCCTTGTTCACCACTTGCCCTTCACGGACAAAAATCTCGGTGACGATGCCGCCTTCCAGGTTCTGGATCACTTGCACCTTGCTGGAGGGGATGGCCTTGCCTTCGCCCATGGTCACTTCGTCGAGCACGGCAAACCAGGCCCACACCAGCGCGACCAGCAGCAGCGCCGCTGCCAGCCACACGGTGACGCGCGACAGGCGCGGTGAGTCCTGTAACGTCGCGCCGGCCAGATCCGGCATGTAGTCGTGTTCGGCGGTTTTGCCGAAACTCTGGAAGTAACTGCGCAGGCCTTGGCTGATGGACATGACTGGACCCCCTAGATGGCCGACCCGACCCGGCCTTTGCGCAGAGCATCGATAACCGCTTCTTTCGGCCCGTCGGCCACCACCTTGCCGTTGTCCAGCACCAGCAGGCGGTCAACCAGGCTGAGCATCGAGGTACGGTGAGTCACCAGCAGCAGGGTCTTGCCCTGCACCCAGCCATGCAGGCGTTGGCGCAGCTGATCTTCGCTGGCGTTGTCCATGTGGCTGGTGGGTTCGTCAAGGATCATGATCGGCGGCTCCAGTAGCATCGCCCGGGCCAGCAGCACGGCCTGGCGCTGGCCACCGGAAAGCAACTGGCCGCGTTCGCCCACCGGGCGGTCAAAACCTTGCGGATGCTGGCGTGCCAGTTCGCTGACGCCGGTCAGCTCTGCGACTTCCAGCATGCGCGCGTCACTGACATAGCGTGCACCGAGGGTGAGGTTGTCGCGCAGGCTACCGGCGAGTAGCGGTAGATCATGGGCAACGTAGCCGATCTGCGTGCGCAGGTCAGCGATGTCGAGTTGGCGCAGGTCGAGGTTGTCGAGCAGGATCTGCCCTTCGTCCGGCTCGTAAAAGCCCATCAATAGACGCGACAGGGTACTTTTGCCCGAGCCGCTGCGACCGATGATGCCGATGCGTTCGCCGGGTTTGACGCTGAAGTTCACTGCGTTGAGCGCGGCGGCGTTCTGCCCGGCATAGCGGAAGGTGACATGGCTGACTTCCAGGGCGCCGCGCAGTTGCGTGCGCTCCAGCGGTTGCTGTCCGGCCTGGCGTTCCTGCGGCAATGCCATCAGGGCGTCGGTGCTGCGCATGGTCAGCTGCGCCTGTTGGTAGCGGGTGATCAGCCCGGCGATTTGCCCCAGCGGTGCCAGCACCCGGCTGCCGAGCATGTAGCTGGCGACCAGCGCACCGACGCTGAGGTTGCCGGCAATGATGCTGTAGACCCCGGCGACGATGGTGGCCATGCCGCAGAACTGCTGGATGAACAGGGTGCCGTTGGTGGCCAGCGCCGACAGGTTGCGGGCATGGGCGTCGAGCCGGGTAAGGGCGCCATGGGTGCTTTCCCACTGGTACTGACGCTCGCTTTCGGCACTGCAGGCCTTGAGGGTTTCCAGGCCGCCGAGGGTTTCGATCAACAAAGCCTGACGCACGGCTCCGAGGGCCAGGCTTTTTTGTACGGTGTCGCGCAGACGCACCTGGATCAACAGGGCAAAAATGATGGTGAGCGGGAAGGCAATCAGCGGAATGATCACCAGCCAGCCGCCGAGCAGGCCAATCACCAGCAGCATCAGGGCGACGAAGGGCAGGTCGATGACGCTGGTCAGGGTCACGGCGGTGAGAAACTCACGCAAGCCCTGGAAGTCATGAATGCTTTGCGCAAAGCCGCCGACGGTGGCCGGGCGCGCCTTCATCGACATGCCGGTGATGCGCTCGAACAAGGTGGCAGAGAGGATCAGGTCGGTTTTCTTCCCGGCCTGATCGAGCAAATGGGCGCGAACCACGCGCAGAATCAATTCGAACAGGGTGCCGATCAACAAGCCGGCGACCAATACCCACAGGGTTGAGATGGCCTGGTTGGGCACCACACGGTCGTAGGTCTGCATGACGAACAACGGCACCATCAGACCGAGCAGGTTGATCAGCAAACTGGCCAACACCGCATCGCTGTACAGCCAGCGCGACAGCTTCAGGGTGTCGCGAAACCAGGCGTTGACCCGTGGCATCAACGGCGTGCGGAGGTCTTCGAGCTCATGCCGGGGGCGGGCGAACAACGCCTCGCCACTGTAGGCTTCGGCCAACTCTTCACGGCTGACCCATTGTTCGCCGCCTTCGGCTTCGCTCGGCAGGATCAACGCCCTGCCGTCATCGCCCCAGCGGCGCAACACCGCGCAGCGGCCCTCCTTGAGCAGCAGCAGCACCGGAAGGTTGAGCGCGGAAATGGCGCCCAGTTCCCGGCGCAGCACCCGCGCCTGCAAACCGGCGCGGGCAGCGGCCCGTGGCAGCAGGTCAAGGCCCAGGCGTTGCTGGGCCAGCGGCAGCCCGGCACTCAGGCCGGTGCGGCTGACCGTGCACCCATGCAGCTTGCACAGAATCAGCAGTCCATCGAGTAACGGGTCGTCGAAACTCAGGCGCGGATCCGCCGCCGAGCTCGCAGGTTGCATGCTGGTCACAATGGCCTACTCCTGCAGCGAGTCGGGGGATTAACGCATGTCGGGCAAACGCGCCTCGCTTCTCACTTCGCTCTTGGCGATGGCCTCAGGCGGTAGTGAGATCCGTTGCTTGTTGAGCAATTCGCCCATGTTGGCCAGCACCCGGTACATCGAGAATTCCTCGGTGTAGCGCACTTCGGTGTAGCGGCGATTGGCGTTGTACAGCTCGTTTTCACTGTCGAGCAAGTCGAGCAGGGTCCGCTGGCCAAGGCCGAACTGATCCTGATAGGCCGCGCGCACACGGGTGGTGGTGTCGGCGTATTCGCGTGCCGTCGGGGTTTGCTTGCGGGCGTTGGTCATGGCGTTCCAGGACAGCGCCAGATCCTCGTTGAGGGTGCGCAAGGCATTGTTGCGGATGTCCATGGCCTGGTTGATCTTGTGGGCATCCGACTGCAGGCGGGCCTTGTCGCTGCCGCCGCGGAACAGGTTGTAACTGAGTTCGACACCGGCTTGCCAGTCGTTGTTGTCATGGCCGACCTGGCCAGCGGTGTTGTTGTTGGCACCGGTGGCCAACACTGCATCCAGGCGTGGATAGAACGGCGACTTGGCGACCTCGTACTGCTGCTCGGCAGCTTGTACGTCGGCCTGGGCCGACTTCAGATAGGGGTTGTGCTCAAGCATGTCCTGACGTGCGTCGAGTAGGCTGGCGGGCATTTCCCCTTTGATGGTGACCGGGGTTTCCAGCTCGTCCGGGACGCGGCCGATTACGCTGTAGAAGTTGGCTTCGGCATCGGCCAGGTCGACTTCGGCGGTGTACAGGTTGTTTTCCGCCAGGGCGCGACGGGCGGTGGACTGGTCAAGGTCAGCGGTGCTGCCGACGCCACGCTCGCTGCGCAAGCCGATCTGGTCGTTGACGCGCAGGTGCGCCTGCAGGTTGTTGGTGGCCAGGGTCACCAGCTCGCGGCGCTTGAGC
Organism: Pseudomonas sp. NUPR-002; assembly: GCF_056322725.1. Lineage (NCBI taxonomy): Bacteria > Pseudomonadati > Pseudomonadota > Gammaproteobacteria > Pseudomonadales > Pseudomonadaceae > Pseudomonas > Pseudomonas sp. NUPR-002. Next base: position 4,648,681 of record NZ_CM150476.1, on the reverse strand, counting down.
ACCTCCAGGTACACCTCGATAGCGCGCAGGGCAACGCTCTGTGCAGTGGCCTGGGTGAAGTAGGCACGGGAGTTGACCACCGCTTCGGTGCGGCCGACCTCGTTCGGGGTGTTGAAACCGTCGAACAGCATCTGCCGCAGGCGCAGGTCAGATTGGGTGTAGTTCAGGGTTTCCTTGTTGTGATCGGTGCTGCCGTCGGGGTTGGTCCTGCGGGTGTTGGTGTTGTCTGACTTCTGCCGGCCGTAACCCGCCACCAGATCGACGCGTGGGTACCAGCCGCCTTTGGCGACGTTGACGTCTTCATCTGCTGACAAGCGGCTGTTACGGCTGGCGTTGATTTCCGGATGTTGGTCCACGGCGCTTTGTACAGCCTCCGTAAGTGACATCGCCTGAGCATTGGCACATGCCATAGCCAAAAGAATTGCGCCGGTGATGGGGGTCAAAACGCGCATGGGGTACTACTCCCTGATTTCTAATTTTTTGTGCAGCTGGCGTCATAAAGTTGACGCAAATTTAAGTGCAAACCGTTTCAGGCTTGTAACAGGAAAGCTAAGAACATTTATAAGGCGAGCTAAGAAGAATTTTTCATAAGGGTTATGCGAAAAAAAACTTATGCGGTCTAAGGAAAGCAAGACATTGTTCATATCAGGCGCCCTCTCAATTCTGCGCGAGGGTGCGTTTTTCAGGCGTCAAACAATAATCAGAAGTTTTTGCGGCAAAGGGCACGGATGTAGCGGAGGGGATGGAGGAAGGTCAGTCATTGGCGACAATTTTTTGGCAGATGCCAAAGTGCCAGATTGATTTCCACGTTCATTGAGTGACTGCCTGGCGAAGGTGTTGATTTCATTGAAGTCCACCTACGCCTGCGGCACTTTCCGAGTGTTGGCTCAGTGCAGGTGCAGCGGGCTGACCACGCGAGATTCACAGCGCTTTTCTGCGAAAAAACGTTCCGCAGCGGAGGAGAGCGCTCATGGCCAAGTTAATCGGTGTTGTCAGCAAAGTCGTCGGCGAGGTCTTCGCGGTGGCCAATGACGGCACACGTCGGCAGCTCAGCGAAGGTGACCGGCTGTTTGCTGGCGAGCAGCTGCAGACCGGTGCGGTCGGGGCGGTTGCCGTTCATCTGCAAAATGGCAGCGAATTGACCTTGGGCCGTGACAGCAGTCTGGAGCTCTCGCCGCAGCTACTGGCCAATCAAGCGCCGCAGGTGGATACACCTGAAGCCCAGGCACCCAGCCAGGCGCAGCTCACCGATGTGGAAAAACTCCAGCAAGCCATCGCTGCCGGTGCTGACCCCAGCCAAGAGGCCGACCCGACCGCAGCCGGTCCTGGCAGTGGCGGGTCATCGGGGGCGCTGGGTGGTGGTCACTCTTTTGTGTTGCTGAGCGAAGTGGCCGGACGGGTCGATCCGACCATTGGCTTCCCCACGGCAGGCTTCAATGGTTTCGCCGAGCCGGCCGATCGGGAGTTCGGTCTGATCACGAATGACGACGATATTCCGCCCGTAGTTCCTCCTGTGGATCACCCCGTCACCCTTGATGGCCTGGATCTGGCAGGCGGTGGCTTGACCCTGAACGAAGCCAACCTGGCCCAGGGCTCGGCCAGTGACCCGGCGGCATTGACCCAAAGCGGAAGTTTTACCGTGCTGGCCCCGGACGGGGTGTTCAATCTCAATGTTGGTGGCATCAATGTGGTCACCGCTGGCGTTGTGACTGGAGTGGGGCAGTCGATCACCACCGCATTGGGTAACCTGTTGACCATAACCGGGTATAACCCGGCCACCGGCGTGGTCAGTTACAGCTACACCCTGACCGGCGCTGAGACGCATCCGGCCGGTAATGGCGGACTGGGTGAAAGCATCAGCGTGTCGGTCAGTGACACCGACGGCGATGTGGCCAGTGGTTCATTGAACATCGTCGTTACCGACGACGCACCGAAGGCGCTGGATGACAGCAACCCGGTGAGTGCTACCGAGAACCAGTTGACCCTGACCGGCAATGTGCTGACCAACGATATCCAGGGCGCCGACCGCATCGCCAGTGGACCGATCACCCCGCAAACCATCCAGGGCACCTACGGCACCCTGGTGCTGGCCGCCGATGGCTCGTACACCTACACCCTGAACACCAACGACCCGGATTTCATCAACCTGCACGGCGGTGGCAACGGTGTCGAAACCTTCACCTACACCCTCAAGGACGCCGATGGCGACAGCAGCACCGCGACCTTGAAGCTCAATGTCAGCAACCTCAACGACCCGGTTACCCTCAATGGCCTGAATCTCGAAGGCGGCGCGCTGACGGTCTTCGAGAAAAACCTCGATGTTGGCAGCAGCCCGAACAGCGCCGACCTGACCCAGAGCGGCAGCTTCACTGTCACCGCCCCGGATGGCCTGCAAACCCTCACCGTTGCTGGCATCACTGTGGTGTCCAACGGCAGTGCGGTCGGCTTTCCGCAATCGGCGGTCACCCCAGAAGGCAACACCCTGACCATCACTGGCTACAACGCCAGCACCGGGGTGGTGAGTTACACCTACACGCTTGTTGGAACTGGGGCTCATGGCGCCAGTAATGTGAGCGAGAACTTCACCGTGGTGGCCACCGACAGCGATGGCAGCACGGCCAGTGGCGCCATTGGCGTAAACATTGTCGACGATGCGCCGACTGCCGTTGACGACAGCAACGCCACCACCGCCACTGAAAACCAGCTGACCCTGACCGGCAACGTCCTGACCAACGATGTGCAGGGCGCCGACCGCATCACCAGTGGCCCGATCACCCCACAAACCATCCAGGGTACCTATGGCACGCTGGTACTGGCGGCTGATGGTTCGTACACCTACACCCTGAACACCAATGATCCGGATTTCATCAATCTGCACGGCGGTGGCAACGGTGTCGAAACCTTCACCTACACCCTCAAGGACGCCGATGGTGACAGCAGTACCGCGACCCTGAAGCTGAACGTCAGCAACCTCAACGACCCGGTTACCCTCAATGGTCTGAACGTAGAAGGCGGTGAACTGACGGTCTTCGAGAAAAACCTCGGCGACGGCAGCAGCCCGAATGCCGGTGCGCTGACCCAAGGTGGCAGCTTCACCGTGACTGCTCCTGATGGTCTGCAAACCCTGACTGTTGGCGGTATCACCGTGGTGTCGAACGGCAGCGCGGTCGGCTTCCCGCAATCGACGGTCACCCCACAAGGCAACACCCTGACCATCACTGGCTACAACGCCAGCACCGGGGTGGTGACGTACACCTACACCTTGCTCGACAACGAGGCTCACGCCAGCGGCAATGGCGCCAACAACCTGAGTGAAAGCTTCACCGTAGTGGCCACCGACACGGATGGCAGCACGGCCAGTGGCTCGATCGATGTGAATATCGTTGACGACACGCCTGCTGCGGTCGACGACAGTAACCTCGTGACGGCCACCGAGAATCAACTGACCCTCACCGGCAACGTGCTGACCAACGACACCCAGGGCGCGGACCGTATCACTAGTGGTCCGATCACCCCGCAAACCATCCAGGGTACTTACGGCACGCTGGTACTGGCGGCTGATGGTTCGTACACCTACACCCTGAACACCAATGATCCGGATTTCATCAATCTGCACGGCGGTGGCAACGGTGTCGAAACCTTCACCTACACCCTCAAGGACGCCGATGGTGACAGCAGTACCGCGACCCTGAAGCTGAACGTCAACAACCTCAACGACCCGGTCACCCTCAATGGTCTGAACGTAGAAGGCGGTGAACTGACGGTCTTCGAGAAAAACCTCGGCGACGGCAGCAGCCCGAATGCCGGTGCGCTGACCCAAGGTGGCAGCTTCACCGTGACCGCTCCCGATGGTCTGCAAACCCTGACTGTTGGCGGTATCACCGTGGTGTCGAACGGCAGTGCGGTCGGTTTCCCGCAATCGACGGTCACCCCAGAAGGCAATACCCTGACCATCACTGGCTACAACGCCAGCACCGGGGTGGTGACTTACACCTATACGTTGCTCGACAACGAGGCTCACGCCAGTGGCAATGGCGCCAACAACCTGAGTGAAAGCTTCACCGTAGTGGCCACCGACACGGATGGCAGCACGGCCAGTGGCTCGATCGATGTGAATATCGTTGACGACACGCCTGCTGCGGTCGACGACAGTAACCTCGTGACGGCCACCGAGAATCAACTGACCCTCACGGGCAACGTGCTGACCAACGACACCCAGGGTGCTGACCGTATCACCAGCGGCCCGATCACCCCACAAACCATCCAGGGTACCTACGGCACCTTGGTGTTGGCCGCTGATGGCTCGTACACCTATACCCTGAACACCAACGACCCGGATTTCATAAACCTGCACGGTGGCGGCAACGGTGTCGAAACCTTCACCTACACCCTCAAGGACGCCGATGGCGACAGTAGCACCGCGACCCTAAAGCTGAACGTCAGCAACCTCAACGACCCGGTCACCCTCAATGGCCTGAACGTAGAAGGCGGTGAACTGACGGTCTTCGAGAAAAACCTCGGCGATGGCAGCAGCCCGAATGCCGGTGCGCTGACCCAAGGTGGCAGCTTCACCGTGACTGCCCCAGATGGTTTGCAAACCCTCACCGTTGGTGGCATCACGGTGGTGTCGAACGGCAGCGCGGTCGGCTTCCCGCAATCGACGGTCACCCCAGAAGGCAACACCCTGACCATCACTGGCTACAACGCCAGCACCGGGGTGGTGACGTACACCTACACCTTGCTCGACAACGAGGCTCACGCTACTGGCAATGGCGTCAACAACCTGAGTGAAAGCTTCACCGTGGTGGCCACCGACACGGATGGCAGCACGGCCAGTGGCTCGATCGATGTGAACATCGTTGACGATGTACCCAAAGCCATCGATGACACCAACCCGGTCACCGCTACCGAGCAGCAGATAACGTTGACCGGCAACGTCCTGACCAACGACATCCAGGGCGCCGACCGCATTACCAGCGGCCCGATCACCCCGCAAACCATCCAGGGTACTTACGGCACGCTGGTACTGGCGGCTGATGGTTCGTACACCTACACCCTGAACACCAATGATCCGGATTTCATCAACCTGCACGGTGGCGGCAACGGTGTCGAAACCTTCACCTACACCCTCAAGGACGCCGATGGTGACAGCAGCACCGCGACCCTGAAGCTGAACGTCAGCAACCTCAACGACCCGGTCACCCTCAATGGTCTGAACGTAGAAGGCGGTGAACTGACGGTCTTCGAGAAAAACCTCGGCGACGGCAGCAGCCCGAATGCCGGTGCGCTGACCCAAGGCGGTAGCTTCACCGTGACTGCCCCAGATGGTTTGCAAACCCTCACCGTTGGTGGCATCACGGTGGTGTCGAACGGCAGCGCGGTCGGCTTCCCGCAATCGACGGTCACCCCAGAAGGCAACACCCTGACCATCACTGGCTACAACGCCAGCACCGGGGTGGTGACGTACACCTACACCTTGCTCGACAACGAGGCTCACGCTACTGGCAATGGCGCCAACAACCTGAGTGAAAGCTTCACCGTAGTGGCCACCGACACGGATGGCAGCACGGCCAGTGGCTCGATCGATGTGAACATCGTTGACGATGTACCCAAAGCCATCGATGACACCAACCCGGTCACCGCTACCGAGCAGCAGATAACGTTGACCGGCAACGTCCTGACCAACGACATCCAGGGCGCCGACCGCATTACCAGCGGCCCGATCACCCCACAAACCATCCAGGGCACCTACGGCACCTTGGTGCTGGCCGCTGACGGCTCGTACACCTACACCCTGAACACCAACGACCCGGACTTCATCAACCTGCACGGTGGTGGTAACGGTGTCGAAACCTTCACCTACACCCTCAAGGACGCCGACGGCGATAGCAGCACCGCGTCGTTGAAATTCAACGTCAGCAACATCAACGACCCGGTGGTCATCAACGGCCTGGACATTTGCGGTGGCGAGCTGACCTTCTACGAGAAGAACCTCAGCGACGGCAGCAGCCCAGACCAGTGGGCACTGACCAAGGGCGGCACCTTCACCGTGGTCGCCCCGGATGGCCTGCAGTCCCTGACCATCGGCGGTGTGAGCATTGTCAGCGGCGGCGTCGCCGTGGGCTTGCCGATCGATGCACCGACGCCGTTGGGTAACACCTTCACCATCCATAGCTACGACCCGATCACGGGCATCGTGACCGGCACCTACACGCTGCTCAATAACGAAGCGCATGCCAGCGGCAATGGCGCCAACAACCTCGTGGAAAGCATTGAGGTGGTGGCGATCGACACCGACGGCAGCTCGGCCACCGCCTCGGTGGACATCAACATCGTTGATGACGTACCCAAGGCCATGGACGACTTCAACCCGATCACTGCCACTGAAAATCAGCTGACTTTGACCGGCAACGTGCTGACCAACGATGTGCAGGGCGCCGACCGCATCACCAGCGGCCCGATCACCCCGCAAACCATCCAAGGCACTTACGGCACCCTGGTACTGGCGGCTGACGGCTCGTACACCTACACCCTGAACACCAACGATCCGGACTTCATCAACCTGCACGGTGGTGGTAACGGTGTCGAAACCTTCACCTACACCCTCAAGGACGCCGACGGCGATAGCAGCACCGCGTCGTTGAAATTCAACGTCAGCAACATCAACGACCCGGTGGTGATCAACGGCCTGGACATTTGCGGTGGCGAGCTGACCTTCTACGAGAAGAACCTCAGCGACGGCAGCAGCCCGGACCAGTGGGCGCTGACCAAAGGCGGCACCTTCACCGTGGTCGCCCCGGATGGCCTGCAGTCCCTGACTATCGGCGGCGTGAGCATCGTCAGCGGCGGTGTCGCCGTGGGCTTGCCGATCGATGCACCGACGCCGCTGGGTAACACCTTCACCATCCATAGCTACGACCCGATCACGGGCATCGTGACCGGCACCTACACGCTGCTCAATAACGAAGCGCATGCCAGCGGCAATGGCGCCAACAACCTCGTGGAAAGCATTGAGGTGGTGGCGATCGACACCGACGGCAGCTCGGCCACCGCCTCGGTGGACATCAACATCGTTGATGACGTACCCAAGGCCATGGACGACTTCAACCCGATCACTGCCACTGAAAATCAGCTGACTTTGACCGGCAACGTGCTGACCAACGATGTGCAGGGCGCCGACCGCATTACCAGCGGCCCGATCACCCCGCAAACCATCCAAGGCACTTACGGCACTCTGGTACTGGCGGCTGACGGTTCGTACACCTACACCCTGAACACCAATGATCCGGATTTCATCAACCTGCACGGTGGTGGTAACGGTGTCGAAACCTTCACCTACACCCTCAAGGACGCCGACGGCGATAGCAGCACCGCGTCGTTGAAATTCAACGTCAGCAACATCAACGACCCGGTGGTGATCAACGGCCTGGACATTTGCGGTGGCGAGCTGACCTTCTACGAGAAGAACCTCAGCGACGGCAGCAGCCCGGACCAGTGGGCGCTGACCAAAGGCGGCACCTTCACCGTGGTCGCCCCGGATGGCCTGCAGTCCCTGACTATCGGCGGCGTGAGCATCGTCAGCGGCGGTGTCGCCGTGGGCTTGCCGATCGATGCACCGACGCCGCTGGGTAACACCTTCACCATCCATAGCTACGACCCGATCACGGGCATCGTGACCGGCACCTACACGCTGCTCAATAACGAAGCGCATGCCAGCGGCAATGGCGCCAACAACCTCGTGGAAAGCATTGAGGTGGTGGCGATCGACACCGACGGCAGCTCGGCCACCGCTTCGGTGGACATCAACATCGTTGATGACGTACCCAAGGCCATGGACGACGTCAACCCGGTGACTGCCACCGAACAGCACCTGACCCTGACCGGCAACGTCCTGACCAACGATATCCAGGGCGCCGACCGCATTACCAGCGGCCCGATCACCCCACAAACCATCCAGGGCACCTACGGCACGTTGGTACTGGCGGCTGACGGCTCGTACACCTACACCCTGAACACCAACGATCCGGATTTCATCAACCTGCACGGTGGTGGCAACGGTGTCGAAACCTTCACCTACACCCTCAAGGACGCCGACGGCGATAGCAGCACCGCGTCGTTGAAATTCAACGTCAGCAACATCAACGACCCGGTGGTCATCAACGGCCTGGACATTTGCGGTGGCGAGCTGACCTTCTACGAGAAGAACCTCAGCGACGGCAGCAGCCCGGACCAGTGGGCACTGACCAAAGGCGGAACCTTCACCGTGGTCGCCCCGGATGGCCTGCAGTCCCTGACCATCGGCGGGGTGAGCATCGTCAGCGGCGGTGTCGCCGTGGGCTTGCCGATCGATGCACCGACGCCGCTGGGTAACACCTTCACCATCCATAGCTACGACCCGATCACGGGCATCGTGACCGGCACCTACACGCTGCTCAATAACGAAGCGCATGCCAGCGGCAATGGCGCCAACAACCTCGTGGAAAGCATTGAGGTGGTGGCGATCGACACCGACGGCAGCTCGGCCACCGCCTCGGTGGACATCAACATCGTTGATGACGTACCCAAGGCCATGGACGACGTCAACCCGATCACTGCCACTGAAAATCAGCTGACTTTGACCGGCAACGTGCTGACCAACGATGTGCAGGGCGCCGACCGCATCACCAGCGGCCCGATCACCCCGCAAACCATCCAAGGCACTTACGGCACTCTGGTACTGGCGGCTGACGGTTCGTACACCTACACCCTGAACACCAATGATCCGGATTTCATCAACCTGCACGGTGGTGGCAACGGTGTCGAAACCTTCACCTACACCCTCAAGGACGCTGACGGTGACAGCAGTAAGGCGACGTTGACGCTTAACGTCAGCAATCAGGACCACCCCGTTACGATCGACGGCCTGAACGTTAATGGCGGTGAGCTGACGGTTTACGAGAAAAACCTCAGTGACGGCAGCAGCCCTGATGCTTCGGCGTTGACCCGCTCTGGCAGTTTCACGGTGACGGCGCCTGATGGCCTGCAAACCCTGACCGTAGGCAGCATTACCCTGGTCAGCGGCGGGGTGGTCAACGGTGTCCCACAAACCGGTGTGACGCCGCTGGGCAACTCGATCACCATTACCGGCTACAACCCGAGCACCGGAGTAGTCAGCTACACCTACACCCTGAAGGACAGCGAAAGCCATGCCGATGGCAATGGCATCAATAACCTCAATGAAGCCATCAAGGTGACGGTGACCGACACTGATGGCAGCACCAAGACGGCCACCATCGACGTCAATATTGTCGATGATGTGGCTTCGGCGGTGGGCGCTGAGCGCTCGGTGACACCAGGGCAGATCGACTCGAACCTGCTGTTGACCATCGACGTGTCCGGCAGCATGAACGATGGCTCCGGTGTGTCCGGGCTAAGCCGCCTGGGGCTTGCCAAGCAAGCGATCAACGCCTTGCTCGACAAATATGACGAGATGGGCGATGTCAAAGTGCAAATCGTCACCTTCAGTTCCGACTCAACGGTGAAAACCACCAGTTGGGTGTCGGTCGCTGACGCCAAGACGATTGTCGCCGGTCTCAGTGCAGGTGGTGGTACCAACTACGACGCGGCGGTTGCGGGGGCGAAATCGGCCTTCACCACCAGTGGCAAGCTCACCGGTGCGCAAAATATCGGCTACTTCTTCTCGGACGGCGAGCCTTCCAGCACTTCGCAAGGTATTGATACAACGGATGAGGCGTCGTGGAAGGCATTTCTTGATGCCAACGGGATCAAGTCGTATGCCATTGGTCTGGGGAACGGCGTCAATGCTGACAACCTCAACCCGTTGGCCTATGACGGTAGTACCCACACCAACACCAACTCCAACATCGTCACTGACCTTAACCAGCTCAATTCGGTGTTGTCTGGCACCGTGCAGGGCGCGCCGGTTACCGGCAGCCTGATCAGTGGCGGTACCTTCGGCGCCGACGGCGGCTTCATCAAGTCGTTGCTGATTGATGGCACCACGTACACCTTCGATCCGAAGGGCAACAGCGGCGCCGGCGCTTACGCCACCAGCGGCGCAGCGGATCGTGGCACCTTCGATACGGCCACCAACAGCATCACCGTGAAAACCGCGCTAGGCGGCAGTATTGTGGTAGACATGGACACGGGAGACTTTACCTACACACCGCCCAAAGACACCGGCAGCACCAAGGTCGAGCAGATCGGCTTTGTGGTCAGTGACAATGACGGCGACACCAGCAGCGCCACGCTGGTGGTCAAGGTGTACTCCAACGCTGACCCGGTGGCGGGTGCCGACCATGTCATCACCAACATTCTGTCGAACAGCATCAGCCTGCCAGGTGAAGCCTTGCTGGCCAACGACAGCGATGCCAACAAGGATCCACTGAGCGCTTCGCAAACAACCTTCAATACCGGCTGGGCGGCGCGTGGTGGCGACTTCACAGTGGGCAGCACGGCACCAACCCTGGGCTTTAGCGGCACCAGCGCCGGTAATGCCAGCAACCAATTGCTCAACGTGGCGCGCAGTTCGTTCACCGGGCCGGCAGCGTCGATGACTGCGGCGGTGATCGTTAGTGGCTTCCTCGGTTCAGTCAGCAACGGTAACGCCAACGATGAGGACCTGATCACCGTCACCCTCAAGCAGGGTGAGAAGCTGACCCTCGATCACAACCGCTTGGCCAGTGACAATCTGTTGATGCAGTGGAAGGATGCCGGTGGCGCCTACCAGACGATTGTCGATGGCGACAGTTTTACCGCCAGCCATGACGGGGTCTACACCATTAACCTGGTCAACCGTACCAACCTCAGCGGCAGCACTACTGGTCGCTCCGAGTACTACGAGTTGAACATGAGCATCAACTACGCAGATGCCCAGGACAGCACACCGCTGCACAACGGCAGCTACAGCGTAAGCGATGGACATGGCGGTAGCAGCACCGGCGCGGTGGACATCAGCTATCAGGCTGGCGATACCCTCAACGGAACCGGCAACGACGATGTCCTGGTGGCCGGCAATACCGCCACGACACTCAATGGTGGTGACGGCAATGATGTGCTGGTCGGCGGTAGCGGCCATGACACTTTGCATGGCGGCAATGGCAACGACTTGCTGATAGGTGGCCTGGGCAATGATCTGCTTGACGGTGGCGCGGGAATCGACACCGCCAGCTATGCCAGTGCTTCAAGTGCCGTGACGGTCAACCTGAACCTGACAGGGGCACAGAATACCCTGGGTGCAGGCAGTGACACCCTGGGCTCGATCGAAAACCTGATCGGTTCGGACTACAACGACAGCCTGACCGGCAACAGCGTTGCCAACCTGCTGGTGGGGGGCAAGGGCAATGACACCCTGGTGGGTGGTGGCGGTGATGATGTGCTGATCGGCGGGCCGGGGAACAACACCTTGACGGGCGGGACAGGTGCCGACACCTTCCTCTGGCAACAGGGTAATACCGGGCATGATGTGGTCACCGATTTCACCCCGGGCACGGATCGTCTGGACCTGTCGCAACTGTTGCAAGGTGAGAACCCGACCACGGCGTCACTGGATGATTATCTGCACTTCAAAGTCACCGGCAGTGGGGCAGGGGTGGTGTCGACCATCGAAGTGAGTGCCGTGGCGGGTGCGGCGCCGAGCCAGATCATTGATCTGGAGGGCGTCAACCTGGCTCAGCATTACGGCGTGACTGCAGGTGCCGGAGGCGTGATTGCGGCAGGGCAGGACACCGCCACCATTATCAACGGCATGCTCAATGATCATTCATTGAAGGTGGACACGGTGTAAGTAGGAGCGGGCTTGCCCCGCGATTGCGGTGGGTCAGCCACACCGCATCGCGGGGCAAGCCCGCTCCTACAGTGGAGACGGCTCAGGAGGGCCGTCGCAGGGTTTTTTGCCGCAGGATGTAAATGCTGACCAGCACGGCACTGGTCAGCATGAATCCGCGCGCCCATGGCAGCGGCACCAGGTAGCACGACAAGCCAATGCTCAACCACATCAGACCAATGGCATACACCTTGCCCTTGAGCGGAATGCCCTGACCACTGAGGTAATCACGAATCCACGGCCCCAGCTGCGGATGATTGACCAGCCACTGGTGAAAGCGCGGTGAACTGCGGGCGAAGCAGGCGGCGGCCAGCAGCAGGAACGGAGTGGTCGGCAATACCGGCAGGAAAATGCCGATCACTCCCAACGCAACACTGAGCCAGCCGATGGCCAGCAGCAGGTAGCGCACTGACGCCAACTCAGTGGTGGCGTGGTTTGAGCAACGCTGGTGCAGGTTTTTCGTCAGGCGCGTGCTGCAGCAGGTACAGCGCAGTCAGGGCCTCGGGGATCTGCACGATCATGTCGTCCATCAGGTTGGCGTCGCTGGCGATGTCGGCGAATTCCGGTTGTTCGTCGAACAGGCCGGAACCGACCATGATCGGCAGGAGCATCTCGCTGACTTCTTCTTCGGCGGTTTCAAACCAGGCTTCTTCGCGCATGAACACGCCTTCCATGAAACCGATGCACCAGCCGCGCAGTTCGGAATCGTCCGGATCGTCGCCCAGGTCGAGGTCGCACGGCAGCTCGAATTCCTCGTCGCTGGCCAGCTGGCGGGCGATGTGCGCCTTGAGCTGGATCAGCGTGGCTTCGATCTCTTCACGCTGGGCGTCGTCCTTGTAGCGGGGCTCTTCGGCAAACAGGGCGTCGATCCATTCGCGCTCCGGAACTGCTTCGGTCCCAATCGACAAAGCGGTCAGGTAGCCGTGGGCGGCAACGTAGTCCAGCGCTTCTTCGTGCAGCTCATCGGCGTCGAGGAAGGCTTGCAGGCGGGTCAATTGCTCGGCGAAGGACATTACAGGGCTACCTTGGGAATAAACGATGATCGAATTCTAGCATCTTGCGGCCCCTGCAAGGCAAAGGATCACGCCTATCGCGCAGGCCCCTGCGCAAGGTGACGCTCGGGTATACTGCCGGGCTTTTGCACCTTGGCGCTGCAACAGGGCGCTCAGGTAAAAGCCGCTTACGCATTTTTAGCTGTGGCGGCGAAGGTTTTCATCCAGCCTGTGGCCAGGATGGTTTTGCGATTTATGGAGTTTTTATGCTCGAACAGGCTCAGCGCGTCCTCAAGGACATCTTCGGCTACGACAGCTTTCGAGGCCGCCAGGGGGCGATCATCGAATGCGTAGCCAAAGGTGGCGATGCGCTGGTGTTGATGCCCACCGGTGGCGGTAAATCCCTGTGCTTCCAGGTGCCGGCACTGTTGCGTCCGGGCCTGGCGGTGGTGGTGTCGCCGCTGATCGCGCTGATGGAAGACCAGGTGGCAACCCTCGACGAACTGGGGGTGGCCGCCGCATCGTTGAATTCGACCCTGAGTGCGGAGCAGCAACGTGACCTGGCCGGGCGTATTCGCCGTGGCGAGGTAAAAATGCTCTACCTGGCACCGGAGCGTCTGGTGCAGCCGCGCATGCTGGATTTTCTGCGCAACCTGGACATTGCCCTGTTTGCCATCGACGAGGCCCACTGCGTTTCGCAATGGGGGCATGACTTCCGTCCCGAGTATCTGCAACTGGGGCAGTTGGCCGAATTGTTTCCCCATGTGCCACGCATCGCCCTGACCGCCACTGCGGACATGCGTACCCGTGAAGAGATCGTCACGCGCCTGCACCTGCAGAATGCCGAGCGCTTCCTGTCGAGCTTCGACCGGCCGAACATCTTCTACCGTATCGTGCCCAAGGAACAGCCACGCAAGCAGTTGCTGGCGTTCCTCGGTGATCGGCGTGGCAACGCCGGGATTGTCTATTGTTTGTCGCGCAAGAAGGTTGACGACGTTGCCGCGTACCTGTGCGACCAGGGCTTTCCGGCATTGCCGTACCACGCGGGCCTGCCTGCCGAGACCCGAGCCTCGAACCAGCGCCGCTTCCTCAACGAGGAAGGCCTGATCATGGTCGCCACCATCGCCTTCGGCATGGGTATCGATAAACCCAACGTACGTTTCGTTGCCCACCTGGACTTGCCCAAGTCGCTGGAAGCCTACTACCAGGAAACCGGTCGGGCCGGGCGTGATGGCCTGCCAGCTGATGCCTGGATGGCATACGGGCTGCAAGACATGGTGATGCTCAAGCAGATGCTGCAGAACTCCGAAGGTGACGAGCGTCACAAGCGCATCGAGCAACACAAGCTCGACGCCATGCTCGCGCTGTGTGAAGAGACCCGTTGCCGCCGTCAGACCTTGCTCAACTACTTCGACGAAGAACTGCCGCAGCCGTGTGGGCACTGCGACAACTGCATCGATGGCGTACAGACCTGGGATGCCACCGAACCTGCACGCCAGGCCCTGTCAGCGGTGTACCGCACCGGCCAGCGTTATGGTGTCGGTCACCTGGTGGATGTGTTGCTGGGCCGCGACAACGAAAAAATTCGTAACTTCGGCCATGAAAAACTCGCGGTGTACGGCGTTGGCAAAGACCGCTCCGAGGGCGAATGGCGTTCCTTGTTCCGCCAGTTGGTGGCGCGTGGTCTGGCCGACATCGACCTGGAAGGCTACGGTGGCCTGCGCCTGTCCGACACTTGCCGGCCTTTGTTGCGCGGTGAGGTGAGCCTGGAGTTGCGCCGTGACCTCAAGCCGCAGACCACCAGCAAAGGCAGCAGCAGTGGCGCAAGCCCGGCCAGCCAGTTGGTGCGTGGCGACGAGCGCGAACAGTGGGAAGCCCTGCGCGCGCTGCGGCGCAAGCTGGCCGAAGAGCATGGTGTGCCACCGTACGTTATCTTCCCCGACTCGACCCTGCTGGAAATGCTCCGCAGCCAGCCCGCCAGCCTCAGCGAAATGGCGCAGGTCAGTGGTGTCGGTGCGCGCAAGCTGGAACGCTACGGCGCGGCCTTCCTCGAAGTGCTCGGTGGCGCTGCCGAGGCACCGCCTCAGGTGGCCGACCTGCGTCACGAGCTGACCAGCCTGGCGCGTGCCGGCATGACCCCGGCGCAGATCGCCGGGCAACTGAACTGCAGCGAGAAGAATGTTTACAGCCTGCTGGCCGAAGCCATTGGCCGTCAGCAGTTGTCGCTGGAGCAAGCCCTGGATCTACCGCAAGATCTGCTCGAAGAAATCCAGGATGCGTTCCTCGACGGTGAAGGCGAGTTACCACCGGTATCGGCGGTTGCCGAGCAGTTTGGTGCGCGGGTGCCGGAAGGGGTGCTGTATTGCGTAAGGGCGGCGTTGGCAGCGGAATTTGAGATGTAAGCGGCGTTTTGTCATCTTTTAAAACGATTGTCAGACAGCTACAACCCTGCTGAGCCTTGCCTGTTACGCAGGAGCATGGTTAGCTGACTAATAATTAGTTCTGATGATGAGTTCTCTATGTCGTTGACCGATCAACATCGTTTCGGAATGCAGCTGGCCCAGATGTCACGAGGCTGGCGCGCCGAACTGGACCGCCGCCTGGCCGGGCTCAATCTTTCCCAGGCCCGCTGGCTGGTGCTGCTGCATCTGGCCCGATTTGACGAAGCCCCCACTCAGCGTGAGCTGGCGCAAAGTGTGGGGGTTGAAGGGCCGACCCTGGCCCGTTTGCTCGACAGCCTGGAAGCTCAGGGCCTGGTTCGGCGCCAGGCGGTGCTGGAAGACCGGCGGGCCAAGAAAATTCACCTGTGCCCACCGGCCAAGCCACTGATCGACCAGATCGAAACCATTGCCAATGCGTTGCGCGCCGAGCTATTCAGCGGTGTTGACGAAGAGGACATGCGCGTGTGCATGAAGGTTCACGCGCGCATCCTGGCAAACCTGGAAAAGTCCTGACCGGCCTCAGAAGGTGTGACCCAGGTTCAGGTACAACGCCTTCTGATTTTCGCTGTTGGCACCATAGCTGAAGTTCAACGGGCCCAGCGGCGTTTCAAAGCCAACGAAAATACTGGCGGCATTGATGTAGCCGCTGTCGAATTCGTTGTCATTGTTCCACAACCTGCCACGTTCCAATGACCCACCCAGGTACAGCGGGAAGTCCAGTGGCAGGTACGCCCGTGGCGTCAGTCGGCGGTAGTAGACCATGCGCATCAGGCTCATGTTCTGGCCAGATACCGAATCCTGACGAAAGCCAGACAGCTGCCGCGCGCCACCCAATACAAAGCTGGAAGTGACCACTTCGGCGTCATCAATGGTGCGACCGTACTGGCCGCCCAGCACCCAGGTATTGGGGCCGCTGCTCAGCGCCTTGTCCAGTTTGAAGTTCCATTGCCGGTAGCGCTGGTCAGAGCCAAGGTCCGGGTCGTACTGGCGCAGGGTCAGGCTGATGTCCTCACCGCTGTGCGGGAAGTAGACATTGTCGAGGGTGTCGAACGAATACTTGAGCTCATAGAAGCCTTCATTGAAGCTGAAATGCGGCAGGTCTTGATCGCCAATCCGCACCTCGGCATTGCCCCAGGCCTGGCCCACACCAAAGCGGATTTCGCCGCTGTTGCCGATCTGGCGCCCCAGGTTCAAGCCGAAGCCGTAGCGTTCCAGGCGGTATTCGGCAATCGGATCGTCGTCCAGGGTGGCCTCGATGTTCTGTGAGCCAAGGTCGATATACGGGGCGACGAAGTAGCGTGAGCCGGCATCCAGTGGTTGGTAGAACTCGCTGTACAGCTCTTGCTGGTCGCCTATCTGGGCGCGGGTCAGCCATTCGGCACCGAGCTGGTTGATACCGTTGACCCGGTAGCTGGCACCTATGTTGAACGCACTGTCACCGCGCATGTCATCCGACAGATTAAGGCCCAGGCGCAAGTAGTCGGTGCCGCCACGGCGACCGCGGGCATTGATCACCAGGGTGTTGTCGCTGCCCTTGTGCACCACTCGGTACTGAACCCGGTCGAAATAGTCCAGGCCGTAGAGGGTGCCCATGTCGGTCTGCAGGCGGCCCAGTTCCAGGGGCTCGCCGATGGGTTGGCGAATGTAGAAACGGATCACATCGTCACTGACTTTCGAGTCGTTCTCGATCCTGATCGCGGTAATGACGGGTGTGCGCTGGCTTGGTGAGCGCGCAGCCGTCAGCTCGGCGTCGTTACTGTCGGGGCGTTTGAGTGTTGCCAGGCGTGCGTCCAGGGCGCGGGCCGCACGGTAGCCGGCGTCGATCATGTCCTGGGCGCGGCCAAAATCGGTCACGCCGAAACTGGCCATCGGCGGCTGGATGAGGATGTCGTCGCGATGCAATTGCGCCAGTTGCTCCTCGGAGTTGCGCCGGGTCATCAGGGTAATCGACTGGTTGAGCACATCGACCACGGTGGTCATTTGCTTGCGATCACGCAGTGGTGAGCCGATATCAACGACGATGGCCAGGTCTACCCCCATTTCGCGGGCAACGTCCAGGGGAATGTTGTCGACCATACCGCCATCGACCAGCAGCCGGCCATCCAGGTCGACCGGGGCGAATACCGCCGGAATCGACATGCTGGCGCGAATGACTTGCGGCAGGTGGCCGCGGTTGAACACCACTTTCTCACCACTGGCGATATCGGTGGCCACGGCGCGGAAGGGGATGGGCAGCTTGTCGAAGTCACGGGTGTCGCTGGTGTGGGCCAGCAGGCTTTCCAGCAGCAGCGCCAGGTTCTGCCCCTGGATCACGCCCAGCGGCAAGCCAAGGCTGCCATCGTCACGAAAGCTGAGTTTCTGCTTGACCAGGAAGTCGCGGTCATCCTGCTTGCGCCTGAAGGGTACGTCCTTGCGTGGCGGGGCATCGGAAAGGGCCTGCTTCCAGTCGATACCCAAGGCGAGCTTTTCCAGCTCCTCGATGCTGTAGCCCGAGGCATACAAGCCGCCGACCACCGCGCCCATGCTGGTACCGGCAATGGCATCGACCTTGATGCCTTGCTCTTCCAGGGCTTTGAGCACGCCGATATGGGCAAGGCCACGGGCCGCACCGCCAGACAACACCAGGCCGATTTTCGGTTGGGGTGGTTCGGCAGCCAGGAGTGGGAAGGAAATGAACAACAGCAGTAGGCAAAACAGCAAGCGGTGCATCATGCACTCTCGGAGCAAAGGCTAAAGACCGCTAGTATAAGCATCCCCGCCTGTCAGGAGACTGATCGCTGTGAATGTCGACAAAGCCGAAATTGTCATCACCTATTGCACCCAATGCCAATGGCTGCTGCGTGCCGCCTGGCTGGCCCAGGAACTGCTCAGCACATTCGGGCAAGACCTTGCCCGGGTATCGCTTGAGCCTGCCACCGGCGGCGCCTTCCGGATTACCTGCGATGGCGTGCAGATCTGGGAGCGCAAGGCCGATGGCGGCTTCCCTGAAGCCAAAGTACTCAAGCAGCGGGTGCGTGACCAGATTGATCCGCAGCGTGACCTGGGCCACAACGACCGCCCGTGATCTTCAGCGGCCTCAAGCCGCAGCCGCCTTAGTGCTTTGATTGCTGGCGGCCAGGCGGCTGGAGATGACGATGGCGAGGATGATCAGTACACCTCCGAACAGCATGCGCAGGGTCGGCGCCTCGGCGAAAATCAGCCAGGCCAGGGCAATGCCGTAGACCGGCTCCAGAGCGAACACCACCGCAGCGGTGCGCGCCTTGATCACCGCCAGGCTGGCGACGAACAGGCTGTGGGCGACGCCGGTGCAGAATACTCCGAGCAGGGCGATCCACAGCCAGTCCAGCGCTGGCACTTCGGATAACGCAGGGGCCGCAACCGGCAACAGGCAGAGCGCGACTACCGCGTTCTGGCACAGCGCTGCCTGCACGGCGGGCACGCGACCGTTGGACGCCCGGTTGGTCAGGGACAACAGCGAGAACAGCAAACCGGAAAGCAATGACCAGAGCAGGCCGCCGGTGGCCTGGCTGGCCAGGTCGAAGTCTGGGGTGACCATAACCAAGCCGATACTCACCAGCACCACCAGAATGATTTCGTTGCTGCGCACCCGCTCGCGAAACAGCAGGCCTTCAAGGATGACCGTGAAGGCTGGAAAACTGGCGAAGCCCAAGGTAGCAATCGCTACCCCCGCGACTTTCACCGCAATAAAGAAACTGACCCAATGCCCGGCCAGTAACACGCCGCCCAGCGTCAGACGGCGCCAGTCCTGAGTGTGCAAGGGTTGCCAGGCTTTTTGTGCGAAGCGGGCGAAGATGCCCAGAGCCAGTACCGCAAAGGCTGCGCGGCCAAACACGATGATCGACGGCGCCGCTTGGGCCAGCTTGCCGAAAACGCCGGTCAGACCGAAAAACAGTGCGCCGATATGCAGGGCGCCGAGGGCGGTGCGGTGATTCATGATGATCCTTGTTGACGGCCTTGTGTAGGAGCGGGCTTGGCCCGCGATCGCGTCTGCTCAGTTACTTCGCTATCGCGGGGCAAGCCCGCTCCTACAGGTGGTGCAAGACAGTTGTTGCCACCGAGAAATTGTCAGGCAGTGTAAAAGGACATCGCCCCGGTGTCTGTCGCACGCCTCGCGTCAGTTGTCGCCAGACTCTTGCCGCAACGCCCGGGGCGAGCAGTTGAAGGTGCGCAGTACGGCGGCAGCGAAAGCGCTTTGTGAGGCGTAGCCGACTTGAGCGGCAATCTCGCCGATCGGCAACGCCGTCTCGCGCAGCAGGCGGCGGGCTTTGAGCAAGCGACGCTGGCGGATGTAATCCATCGGCGTGATCGACGCCTCAGCGCTGAAGCGGGCATGCAGGCGAGCGCTGGACAGCCCAGCCAAACGGGCCAGGTCGGCAACCTGCAAGGGGTAGGCAGCGTTTTGCTCGATGTAGGCATCGAAACTGGCAAAGGGCAGTTGCTTGTGCTCGGCAGCCGGGGCTGATGTGCGGTTCAGGCTGGCCAATAACAACACGGCACCTTGCTGCGCCATCAACGGGTCGACCGCCGGGCCGGCCGCCAACCAGTCGACCAGTTGCTGTTGGTGGTGGTTCAGCATCAGTGAGCCACGACGCTCAAGCAGGCGTTGACTGGCCGAGGCCTGTTCACCGAGGCTGTTGCTGAGCCAGCTATCGCCAGGCACATCAAGCACCAGGCATTGGCTGCCACTGACGCTGGCGCAGGTGTGGTGGGAGCCGCCTGGCACCACGATCAGGCCTTGGCGTTCGATGCGCGCCCCGCAACCGTCAAGCTCGAAGTCCAATTGCCCACGCAGGCCAAACACCAGTTGCGGGTGTGCATGGCTGTGGGCAATCAAGGCGTCACTGTAATGGCGCACAGAGAGTATCGAGCTGTTGCTCATCAGGCTGTCCTCCAAACCGTGGCAGCAGTGTACCGCGTCGCAGGCGCGACGTTGAAGCGGGGCACAATCAGAAGGACACTTTACCGCGCAGCATGTCGCGGTACATGGCGAAGTCGCCAATCAGGCTGTACAGCGGATAAGTGAAGGTGGCGGGGCGGTTTTTCTCGAAAAAGAAATGGCCGATCCAGGCGAAACCGTAGCCGGCAAACGGTACCGCCAGCAGTAGCAGCCACTTGCCGCTTCCCAGGGTAAAGGCGAGTAAAGCGATGACCAGGGTAGTGCCGACGAAGTGCAGGCGTCGACAGGCCGGGTTGCTATGTTCTTGTAAATAATACGGATAGAACTCGGCGAAACTGTGAAATTGCTGAGGACTGCTCATAACCCAACTCCCAAGGCTCACGATAGGGACGAAGATGCACGACGTGGAGCCTGAACTGAGTCTAGAGTGAGTAAAATCGTTGGGCAGTGACAATTGGCGCCAATTAAGTATCCTTTGCGTTCGCCGCAGGAGCGGACAGCCTGAACATAAGAAGCCAGCCATGAGCGAGAGAACCACGTCAGCAAGCTGGGCATCAGGGATCGTCAAGGCACTCGAGCTGGAAGGGCTGGATTGCCGCGCCATGTTCAAACAGCTCGGTCTGGACTTTGCCGCGCTGGATGACCCCGACGCTCGCTTTACCCAGGACTCCATGACCCGTCTGTGGCAGTTGGCGGTCGAGCTTTCCGGCAATCAGGCCATTGGCCTGAACATGGCCAGGGTGGTTCGGCCGGCTTCATTCCATGTCGTGGGTTACGCGTTGATGTCCAGCCGCACCCTGGCTGAAGGGTTCGAGCGCCTGGTGCGCTACCAGCGCATCATCGCCGAAAGTTCCGATCTGAGTTTCACCCTGGGGCCGGAAGGCTACGTTTTGGTCCTTACCGTGCACGGTGACCATCTGCCGCCCACCCGCCACAGCGCCGAAGCCTCATTGGCGTGTGCGCTGTCGCTGTGCAGCTGGCTCAGTGGGCGGGTGATACAACTGCGACGCGTGCTGATCCAGGGGCCGCAGCCGTTGGATGTCACACCTTACAAAACCGCCTTTCATGCGCCACTGGTGTTTGGGGCGGCCCATGATGCGCTGGTGTTTGAGCGCGCCGACATGGAGGCGCCGCTGCCGACCGCTAACGAAGCCATGGCCATACTGCATGATCGTTTTGCCGGCGAGTACCTGGCGCGTTTCTCCGAAAGCCGGGTAACCCATCGTGCTCGCCAGGTGTTGTGCCGGGTGTTGCCACAAGGCGAACCCAAGCGCGAGATGGTTGCCCAGGCCTTGCACCTGTCGCAGCGCACCCTGCAACGTCGGCTGCAGGAAGAGGGCACCAGTTTTCAGACGTTGCTCGACGATACCCGTCGTGAGCTGGCGGAACAGTACCTGGCGCAGCCCACTATGACCCTGCTGGAAACTGCCTACCTGCTGGGGTTTGCCGACCCAAGCAACTTCTTCCGCGCCTTTCGCCGCTGGTTCGACCTGACGCCGAGCGAGTATCGCACGCGTATGGGCGAAGGCAGTGTCGCGCCAGCGCCCGAGCAGGGCGCTGAAGCCGTGGTCAGTGACGCCAGAACGCCGGCATACACAGCACCAGCACCGTAATGATCTCCAGGCGGCCCAGCAGCATGCCGCCTGCCAGAATCCACTTGGCCGCATCGGGCAGGGTGGCGAAGTTACCGGCCGGGCCAATGGTTTCACCCAGGCCCGGGCCAACGCCGGAGACGGTACTGGCGGCGCCGGTCAATGCCGTCATCCAGTCAACGCCGAGCAACGACAGCAGCAGTGCGATCACGCAAATGGTAATGGCGAAGAAAAACGAGAAGGTCAGAATCGACCGGACGATTTCTTCGTCCAGGCGGTGGCCGTTGTATTTCTGCTTGATCACCGCGCGCGGGTGAATCAGCTGATTGAGGTTGGCCTTGAGCAGGATGTAGGCCACCTGGAAACGGAAAATCTTGATCCCGCCAGCCGTCGAGCCGGAGCAACCGCCGACGAAGCCCAGGTAGAAAAACAGCATCAGCGAAAAGTTACCCCACAGGCTGTAGTCGCCCAGGGCAAAGCCGGTGGTGGTGACCACCGAGGTGACGTTCAGCGCCACGTGGCGCAAGGCGTCGAGCCAGTGCAGTTTGGTCGTCGCCCAGTACCAGGTGCCGAGCACCAGCCAGGTCACCACCAACATCAGCAGCAGGCCCTGGACCTGTTGGTCCTTGATCAAGGCTTTGCGGTTGCCGCGCAGGGTCGATACATACAGCGCAAACGGCAAGCTGCCGAGGATCATCACCACCACCGCCACCCAGTGCACGGCGGGCTGCTGCCATTTGGCCAGGGACTGGTCGGAGGTGGAAAACCCGCCGGTGGAAATCGCCGACATAGCGTGGTTGATGGCGTCGAACACGTTCATCCCCGCCAGCCAGAACGCCAGCCCGCCCAGGGCGGTGAAGCCCACATACACGGCAACGATCGACTTGGCGACCATGTGCGAGCGTGGCATGACCTTTTCCGAGCGGTCCGAGGATTCGGTCTGGAACAGGCGCATGCCACCGATGCGCAGCAGCGGCAGAATGGCCACGGCCATGGCGATAAAGCCGATGCCACCCAGCCAGTGCAGCAGCGAGCGCCACATCAGAATGCCCGGTGACATGCTGTCCAGACCACTGAGCACGGTGGCGCCGGTGGCGGTGATGCCGGACATGCTTTCGAAGAATGCGTCGGTGTAGCTGATGTGTTGGGTGAGCAGAAACGGCAGGGCCGCAAAGATGCACACCACCAGCCAACTGCTGACTGTCAGCAGGTACATGTCCCGTGGACGCAGATGGACGTGCTCAGGGCGCCCTTGAAGCACCAGGGCCAGCCCGGCGACAAAGGTGATCATGCTGGCCCAGAGGAACGATGGCAGGTCGCCTGTGCGATCGAAGATCACCAGGGTGGCCATGGGCACGACCATGCTGATCGCCAGGGTGATCAGGAAGATGCCGATGATGAAACCAATGATCCTTAAGGTCGGCAACGCCATGTGATCTGCTCTGACTCGTAACGGAAGGGCGCCATTCTACCTATGGACCTTTTTAAGTAAACGCTAGAATAGCTGCACATTTCTCTTTAGGGGGTAGCCGATGGAGGCTCTCGACGCATTGCTCAACCGTGTTTCCGTACCACGCCTGGTCGAACCTGCGCCCAATGCCGCACAGCGCGAGGCACTGTTTCAGGCCGCCTTGCGGGCGCCGGACCACGGCCAATTGCGGCCTTGGCGCTTCCTGACGGTCGAGGGTGAGGGGCGGGTGAAGTTGGGCGAACTGTTTGCCGACGCCGTCAAAAGCAAAGGCGATGCCAGCGCCGCCGACCTGGACAAGGCCCGCGCCATGCCACTGCGTGCGCCGTTGCTGGTGGTGGTGATTGCGCGCTTGCAGGATCACTTCAAAGTGCCGGTCTCGGAGCAGCGTCTGGCGGCGGGGTGTGCCGCTCACGGCATTCTGCTGGCGGCCCATGCTCAGGGCGTTGGGGCGGTTTGGCGTACCGGTGATTTGGCGTACAACAAGCAGGTTGCTGCGGGTTTGGGTTTGGGTGAAAAGGAAGAAATCGTGGCGTTCCTGTACGTGGGGACGCCGCAAACTGAACCGCGCACAGCGCCGGTGCTGGCTACTGCGGACTTTGTGACAGCCTGGGGTTGAGGGCTGATCGCGGGGCAAGCCCGCTCCTACAGGTTTTGTAGGAGCGGGCTTGCCCCGCGATGCGATTTACCCATCAACCACGCAACTCCAACCGAGCCACAAAGCCACCCTGCGGATGATTCTCCAGTGTCAGGCTACCGCCATGACGCTCGGCCGCCTTGCGCGCAATGGCCAGCCCCAGGCCGTGGCCTGCCGCGCTTTGCCCCGGCGCACGAAAGAACGGCTCGCCCAACTGCGCCAGGTGCTCCACGGCCACCCCCGGCCCATGATCACGCACACTGAGCACGATGCGCTCAGCGTCTTGTACCACCGTGACCTCGATCGGCTGCCCCGGCGGGTTGAAGCGCAGGGCGTTGCGCAGCAGGTTGTCCAGCGCCCGTTCGATCAGGGTTGGCCAGCCTTGCAGGGTTAGCCCGCTTTGCAAATTCAGCTGTATCAGTTGGTCTGGGGCATTGAACTGGGTTTCCTTGTAAACCGCCTGCACCAGGGCATCCACATCCACCGTTTCCGCGCGCGCTTGCTCGGCATCGACCCGCGCCAGTACCAGAATCTCGCTGATCAACGCTTCCAGGCGATCGCACTCGCGGGTCAGGCGTGGCCACAAGGCCTGGCGCTGTTCCGGTTCTGCCCGCTCGGCCAGGGCCAGCGCAATGCGCAGGCGGGCCAAGGGTGAGCGCAGTTCATGGGAAACGTCGCGCAACAACTGGCGCTGGCTGCCGATCAAGCTCTGCAGGCGTGAGCCCATGCGGTTGAAGTCATTGGCCAGCACGCCAAATTCGTCACGCCGGTTGGCCAGGCGCGCCAGGCTGTTTTGCTGGTAGGTGGTTTGTCCAAGGTCATGCACCGCACCGCGCAGGCGGCTGAGCGGGCGGGTAATCGAAAGCGTTACAAACAGGCTGAACAAGGTCAGTACCACCAGCGCAATCCCCAGGGCACTCAGCGGCCACAACAGGCTTTCGCGGTGCCAGGCGTCGAGTTCCGGGTGCGGAATGCGGTAGATCAACAGGTAGGTGTCGCCGCTCTCGGGGCTGGTGTACTCCTCGGTCAGGCGGCGCCAGGGCAAGCGTCGATCGTCGTTGTGACGGCGTGCCTCGAAGGCTGCTGCACGGCGTGGAAAGGTCCCGGGGACCACCGCGTCGCCGCTGTCGTTGAGTACCTGTACGTCGATGTTGTAGCGGTGCTTGCGCCGTTCCAGAAAGCGTTGAGCCGCCTCCACCCCTTGCTGTTCGTAGAGCTGGGTCCACTTCGGCGCCAAGGTGTTGAGGCCCGGGTGGCGGCTGAGAATCCAGGCATCCTGGTTCAATATGTGCCCGAGCAGGATCGACAAACCCGCGACCAGGGCAATGGCCAGCCAGAAACTGGCAAGGATGCGCCAGAACAATGAACGCAAGGCAGGCTCCTTAACGGCAAAAAAACCGGCCTGCGCAGGGGCAGGCCGGGCGGGTGGTTGTCAGCTTACTGGGCCTTGGTAGCTTTTTCAGCTTTCCAGGCTTTGAACTCGCTCCATTCGGCGCGGCGTTGGTCTTGCTCTTTCTTCAGCTCATCGAACTTCTTCTGCTGATCAGGCTTGAGCAGGGCACGGATATCGGCCTGGGTCTTGTCGCGCTTGGTTTGCAGCTCGTCTTTCAGGGCTTTCTGGTCGGCTGCCGGGAGTTTTTCCAGGTAGCGCTTGGTGATTTCCTGACGGCTTTTCATCTGCTCGCCCATCAGTTTGCCGATTTGCTGACGCTGTTCGCGGCTCAGGTCCAGCTGGGCGAAAGGCGCTCCACCGCGGTGGTGATCGCCGTGGCGCGGGCCGTCTTCTGGCATGGCCATAGCGACGGTCGGCAGTGCGGCAGCGAACATCAGGGCGATAAGGGTCTTGCGCATGGTGTCTCTCCTTTCAAGGGCCGGTGATTACCGGATGAGCCCAGTTTAGGGAGATCAAGGTCAGCGGCGGTCAGGCAAGGGTAAAGCTTCGGTAAAGATGCCCCGGCGCGTTGCTGACATTACAGGCTGTAATAGTAACCACGGCTGCGCAGGGCCACGATGCGCGGGCGGCCATCGGGGTGCGGGCCGATTTTCTTGCGCAGGTTGCTGACGTGCATGTCCAGGCTGCGGTCGTACAGGGTGAGTTTGCGGCCCAGGGCAATTTGCGCCAGCTCCTGTTTTTCCAGCGGTTCGCCCGGCTGTTTGAGCAGGGCTTCAAGAATACGGCTCTCGGACAGGGTCAGGGTCAGCTCATGTTCGTCGATGCTGACCACGCCACGGGCGGGGCTGAACGACAGGTCGCCCACTTCGATCTGGCTGGGTGTGGCGTTGGGATGGCTACGGCGCAGCACGGCGCGCAGGCGCGCGGTCAGTTCACGTGGGTCGCACGGTTTGGCCAGGTAGTCATCGGCGCCCAGTTCCAGGCCGAGAATCCGGTCGAGCGGTTCGCCACGTGCCGACAACATCAGCACCGGGAGTTCGGTGTGCTCATGGCGCAATTGCTTGAGCAGCTCCAGGCCGCTGCCATCGGGCAGCATCACATCCAGTACCACTGCTGCCGGCGCCTGCTCGGCCAGTGCCTTGCGGGCGCTCTGACCATCGTGGCAGGCGCGCACGACAAAACCTTCCTGGGTTAGCCAGCTGCCGAGCAGCTCGCACAGTTCCTGGTCATCATCAATCAGTAACAGCTCGCTCATGACTCACTCAATTCAACCATTGCCGACGCTTTCTGTGTCCGCCGCTGGCAAAGATACCGCAGAGTGCGGCAAAGAGGGCAACTGCACCGCCAATCACGAACCATTGTTGCTGGTCGGTGATCAGGCGTTGCGGGGCATTGGCCTGGAGTTCCTTGAGGGCCAGCTTCAAACGCTGGTTTTCCTGGCGCAGGCGGGTGAGCTGGGCGCTTTCGCGCTCGCTGTCGGCATTGTGCAGTTGTTGGCTCAGCGCTTCGCGCAGGCGTTCGCTTTCCTGCAGGCGTTGTTGCAACTCGGTGATCTGGCTGCCCGCACTGAGCGACAGCGGGGTGCTGGAGGTAGCGGGCTCTTCGGCCTGGGCGAGCGGGGTCAGCAACAACAGGCACAGCAGCAGGGACAACGGACCTTGACGCATTGGAACTCCTGATTCTTGTCGATTCAGCAGGTTGTCGGCTGACAGACGAGAATAATGAGCAGTTGCGTCGGTAAAAGGCAGGGAGCGGTGCGCGCAGTGGCGCACCGCGTACAGCAGGTTACGGCAGGACTTGCTTGAACGGCTTGACCACTACCTTGTCGTACACGCCGGCGGCGATGTACGGGTCGGCATCGGCCCACGCTTGTGCGGCGCTCAGCGACTCGAACTCGGCGACGATCAGGCTGCCGGAGAAACCGGCGGCGCCTGGGTCATTGCTGTCGATGGCCGGATGCGGGCCGGCCAGCACCACGCGACCTTGTTCTTTGAGCTGTTGCAGGCGTTCGATATGCGCCGGACGGGCGGCCAGGCGTTTTTCCAGGGAGTCGGCAACGTCACTGGCAATGATGGCGTAGAGCATCTCAGTCCTCATGCTTCGGGGTGGTAGGCGGGGTTGTCGGGTCGCTGTCGTGCAGGTGGCGGGACAGGTAGAAGCCCTGGCCTACAAGGAACAGCACGGTCATGCCGAGGCTGCCGAACACCTTGAAGTCAACCCAGATGTCCTGGAAGGTGAAGGCAACAAACAGGTTGGCGGCGCCGCAGAACAGGAAGAACACGATCCAGGCCAGGTTCAGGCGAGTCCAGACGGCGTCTGGCAGGCTGATGGCATGGCCCATGATGCGCTTGATCAGCACGCGGTCGCCGATGAAGTGGCTACCGGCAAACGCCACGGCAAACAGCCAGTTGACCACCGGGGCTTTCCATTTGAGGAAGGTTTCGCTGTGGAAGGCCAGGGTCAGGCCGCCGAACACCAGGCAGGCGATCAGCGTCAACCATTGGCCCTTTTCCAGCTTGCGCTGGCGGATGAACAGCGCGCCGTAGACCACCACCGAGCTGATGATCAGCATCGCTGTGGCACTGAAGATGCCTCCAAGTTCGAAGCTGTGTCCGGCGAATTCGACGGCGCGAGGTTCGAGTTTGAAGACGATGAAAAACAGGAGCAGCGGGATGAAATCGATGAATTGTTTCACAGTGGCAGCCAGAAGCAGGATGTGACGGCATAATAACAAACATCAATGACAGCGAAAGCGCCACCTATGAATGTTGATCTGCACTGCCACAGTACGGCCTCCGACGGCGCCTTGTCGCCGACGGCACTGGTCGCCCGGGCCCATGAGCACGGCGTGCGGATGCTCTCGCTGACCGACCACGACACCCTTGAAGGCCAGCAGGAGGCCCGCGCCGCAGCCCTGACTCTGGGCATGCAGTGGGTCAGCGGTATCGAGCTATCGTGCACGTGGGGTGGCGCGACCATCCATGTGTTGGGTTACAACTTTGCCCTGGACGCTGCGCCTTTGCTTGAAGCGGTTGAATCGCTGCACCGTGGGCGCTGGCTGCGCGCCGAAGAAATCGACCGACGGTTGGCGCTCAAAGGCATGCCGGGTGCGCTCGACGGTGCGCGGCTCATCCAGCAGGAACTGGGTGACAGCGGAAACGCCCCAGCGCGCCCGCATTTTGCCGAGTTCCTGGTGCGTGCAGGCTTTGTAAAGGACCGTTCCGAGGCGTTTCGCAAGTGGCTGGGCGCCGGCAAGCTGGGTGACGTCAAACTGCACTGGCCGACCCTGGACGAGACCGTGCAAACCCTGCGCAATGCCGATGCCTGGGTCAGCCTGGCGCACCCGATGCACTACGAATTAACCCGCAGCAAGCGCCGACGGCTAATTGCCGACTATATTCAAGCAGGCGGCCAGGCACTGGAAGTGGTCAATGGGATGATGCCGGCCGAGCAGGTGGGGACCATGTCCATCCTCACCCGTGAGTTCGGTCTGCTGGCCAGTGCCGGCAGTGACTTCCATGGCCCCGGCACCTGGGGCGAGATCGGTGCCTACCGGCCACTGCCAGAGGATCTGCCACCTTTGTGGCGTCGATTCAAACATGAGCAGCCTATCGCGGCCGACTGAACAGGAAGAGCATGTGAGTCAATTTTTCCAGATTCATGCGGAGAATCCGCAGCCGCGCCTGATCAAACAGGCCGTGGAAATCATTCGTAAGGGCGGTGTGGTGGTGTACCCCACCGACTCGGCCTATGCCATAGGCTGTCAGATCGGTGACAAGAGTGCCGTGGAGCGGGTTCGTCGCCTGCGACAGCTGGACAAGACCCATAACTTCACCCTGATGTGTTGCGACATGTCTCAGCTGGGTGTGTTCGCCAAGATCGACACCGGTATTTTCCGCATTCTCAAGGCCCATGTGCCGGGCCCGTACACCTTCATCCTCAACGGCACGCGTGAAGTGCCACGCCTGCTGCTGCATGAAAAACGCCGCACCATCGGCTTGCGCGTGCCGCAAAACCCCATCCTGCTGGCGCTGTTGGCAGAGCTTGGCGAGCCCTTGATGAGCGTCAGCCTGATTCTCCCGGGTGATGAAGAACCTATGACCGACCCCTATGAGATCCGTGAGCGACTTGAGCACCATGTCGATCTGATCATCGATGGCGGCTTCGGTGACCTCAAGGCCTCCACCGTGATCGACCTGACCGGCGATGAACCGGAGGTCATTCGCGTCGGTTGCGGCGATCCGGCACCGTTCATGGTTGAAGCGTGACCCAGGCCCCCACTACCGAGCAGAGCGTCGACCCTCAGGCAGGCGCGCAGCAGGAACTGCCGCTGGTATTGGTATATGGCGAAGCCATGACCGAAATGCCGGTCGACCTGTACATCCCGCCCGATGCCCTGGAGGTCTTCCTCGAGGCCTTCGAAGGGCCGCTGGACCTTTTGCTTTACCTGATCCGCAAACAGAACATCGACATTCTCGACATTCCGGTGGCGGAAATTACCCGCCAATACATGGGCTATGTCGAGCTGATGAAGTCGGTGCGCCTGGAGCTGGCGGCCGAGTACCTGGTGATGGCGGCGATGCTGGCGGAGATCAAATCGCGCATGCTGTTGCCGCGTTCGGCTGAAATCGAGGAGGAAGAGGGTGATCCGCGTGCCGAGTTGATCCGCCGGCTGCAGGAGTACGAGCGCTTCAAGGCCGCCGCCGAAGGCATCGATGGCTTGAGCCGGGTAGGCCGCGAGATTATCGTGCCGCGCCTGGATGCACCGCAGGCCAAGGTGCGCAAGCTGCTGCCGGAAGTCAGCCTGGAAGAGCTGCTGCTGTCGATGGCCGAGGTCATGCGCCGTGGTGACTTGTTCGAAAGCCACCAGATCAGCCGTGAGGCGTTATCGACCCGTGAACGCATGAGCGAGGTGCTGGAGCGCCTCAAGGGCGGTGGCTTTGTACCGTTCGTCGAGCTGTTCAGCGCCGAAGAAGGCAAGCTGGGTGTTGTGGTGACCTTCATGGCAATTCTTGAGTTGGTGAAGGAATCCTTGATCGAACTGGTGCAAAATGAGCCTTTTGCGCCGATCCACGTCCGCGCCCGGGCTGAGTGACCACGAGCAACGCCATGAACCTGACCGATCCGCGCGACCTGGCGCCCCTGCTTGAAGCCTTTTTACTGGCCTCGGGAAAACCGCAATCATTGGAGCGCCTGTTCGAACTCTTCGAAGAAGCTGAGCGCCCTGAACCCGCTGTGTTCAAGAAAGCCCTGGAAGTGCTGCGCAAGTCCTGCAATGGCCGTGCGTTTGAACTCAAGGAAGTGGCGTCGGGCTATCGCCTGCAAATTCGCGAAGACTACGCCCCCTGGGTAGGGCGATTGTGGGAAGAGCGGCCACAGCGATACTCGCGCGCCCTGTTGGAGACCATGGCCCTGATTGCCTATCGCCAACCCATTACCCGCGGCGAAATCGAAGATGTGCGCGGCGTGGCGGTTAACAGCAACATCGTCAAAACCCTGCTGGAGCGCGAGTGGATTCGTATTGTCGGCTACCGTGAGGTGCCGGGCCGCCCGGCGATGTTCGCCACCACCAAGGCTTTCCTCGATCACTTCAACTTGAAGAACCTCGACGACTTGCCAGCCCTGGCCGACTTGCGCGAAATGGAGCCTGAACCGCTGCTGGAGCTTGATGACGCACCGGTACCGGAGCACCTGCAGGCCTTGGCCGATGAAAGCGCCGAGCCGCAGGCAGCGCCTGAGGAAACCAGTTTCCGCAGCCTGCTGGTCGAGCTCGATGCGATGGAAGAGGGGCTCAAGACCGACTTTGACGATTTGCTGGAAGAAGAGCCTGCAGTTGAAGAAACCCAGGTTTCGGACGCAGAAGGCGAATCAGCCGCCGACCTGAAGAATTTCAGCTAGTCTCAGGTGCGCTTACGGCGCGATCAGCGTATGATTCGCGACCTTTTTGGCGCTCGTTCGCCTGAATCAGCTTTCAATATGTACACCGGGAGGTGCCCAGATGAGTGATAAAGACCTGCAAGAAACCCAACCATTGCCACCCTCAGGCGAGAAACTGCAAAAGGTTCTCGCGCGTATCGGCGTGGGTTCGCGCCGTGACGTCGAGGCCTGGATCAGCCAGGGCCGGATCAAGGTCAATGGCGTAGACGCCACCTTGGGCCAGCGCGTCGACCTGCATGATGCCATTTCTGTCGATGGCCGCCTGATCAAGCGCGAAGAGTCTGCCGAGACCGTGCGTCGGGTAATCATGTACAACAAACCCGATGGCGAAATCTGCACCCGTGACGACCCGGAAGGCCGTCCGACCGTGTTCGACCGCCTGCCACGGCCTAAAGAAGGCCGCTGGATCAACATCGGCCGCCTGGACATCAACACCACCGGTTTGCTGATGTTCACCACCGATGGTGAGCTGGCCAACCGCCTGATGCACCCGTCCTACGAGATGGACCGCGAATACGCAGTGCGTGTACGGGGTGAAGTCGACGAAGACATGATCGAACGCCTCAAGGCCGGTGTGGTGCTTGAAGACGGCCCGGCGCGCTTTACCGACATCCAGGTAGCGCCTGGCGGTGAAGGATTCAACCACTGGTACCACTGCGTGGTGATGGAAGGCCGCAACCGTGAAGTACGTCGCCTGTGGGAATCCCAGGGCGTGGTGGTCAGCCGCCTGAAGCGCGTACGTTTTGGTCCGGTGTTCCTCAACTCCGACCTGCCGATGGGCCGCTGGCGCGAAATGAGCCAGCAGGAAGTCGACATCCTTGCTGCCGAAGTGGGCCTGACGCCGGTAGCGATGCCAGCGCTCAACCACAAGACCAAAGACAAGCTGGAGCGCCTGCAGCGCAAGTCCACCCGTCCATTGGGCCGTGGTGAGCGCGTACGGACCCTGCGCCCGGCGCACGACGGTGCCGCTGCTGAACGTCCGGCTCGCCAGCCGCGTGAAGAAGCGCCGCGCAAGGAGGGTGGCCGTGGTCGTAGCACCGTGGCTGAACGCCCAAGTGAAATGAACAAACGTGGCAAGCCAGCGCCAAAGCGCCCAGGCAGCACCCGTAACAAGCCACGGCCCTGACGGGTGTAGGAGCGGGCTTGCCCCGCGATAGCGATCTGTCAGTCTCATCGCATCGCGGGGCAAACCCGCCCCCACGTCGATCAAGCCAACCGTTAGGTTGGCTTTTTTTTGCCTGTAATTTCATCACCTTACGAACACGCTCGTCCGCCCTGGCAACTTTTTGCACCATCTTGTAAATAAATCGTTACAACTTGCCCCGCTGTGCATTGGTGTTTCCGCAGCCCGGCGCAGCTGTAAACAGAACTTGCCGGAAAAATCCGCCCAGCGGCATTTACGCACACCTCAGGTGCTTGCCCGCAACGCGCCGGGGCGGTGAGATGTGCGCATTGCCGAGTGCAAAGCCAGGCCGGAGAGCCGGGCATTCAATAAGAACAAATGGAGGCGCCATGCACGCCGATTACCTCCCCAGGCTTCATTCTTTCCTCAGGAACGGTGCGTTTTGTCATCAGACAATCACGCAACGTGTTGACCCCTGCGCGTCAGCAGGGGTATACAATGCGCCGCGTTTTACCTGTGACCCCAATGCGTACCGCGCACTCTTGCTGACACCCGGCTGATTCGCCCACGGCTTTTGCCCTGGAAGGGCAGCAGTTGTCCAAGATCCTCAAGGTAACCCCCTTGATAATTCCGCTGCGCCACGAGCGCGGTGGGTCCGATTCCGTCACAGATAAAAACAATGTAGGTGACTCCGTTCATGAGTGGACAAAACACGCATTCAGGCGAGCTGAAGCGCGGCCTGAAAAATCGCCATATCCAGTTGATTGCCCTGGGCGGTGCAATTGGTACCGGGCTGTTTCTGGGATCGGCTGGCGTGATGAAGTCGGCGGGCCCGTCGATGATTCTCGGCTATGCGATCTGTGGTTTCATCGCTTTCATGATCATGCGCCAGCTCGGCGAAATGATCGTCGAAGAGCCAGTGGCCGGTTCGTTCAGCCACTTCGCGCACAAATACTGGGGTGGTTTTGCCGGCTTCCTGTCCGGCTGGAACTGCTGGGTCCTGTACATTCTGGTCGGTATGTCGGAGCTGACTGCCGTCGGTAAGTATGTGCACTACTGGTGGCCGGAGATCCCGACCTGGGCCTCGGCTGCAGCCTTCTTCATCCTGATCAACGCCATCAACCTGGCCAACGTCAAAGTGTTTGGCGAGGCGGAGTTCTGGTTCGCGATCATCAAGGTGCTGGCTATTGTTGGCATGATTGCCCTGGGTAGCTACTTGCTGGTCAGTGGTAGCGGTGGTCCGCAGGCTTCGGTGAGCAACCTGTGGGAGCACGGTGGCTTCTTCCCCAATGGCGTAAGCGGCCTGGTCATGGCGCTGGCGATCATCATGTTCTCGTTCGGTGGCCTGGAAATGCTCGGTTTCACCGCTGCAGAGGCCGACAAACCGAAAACCGTGATCCCGAAAGCGATCAACCAGGTGATCTACCGTATCCTGATTTTCTACATCGGTGCCCTGGTGGTACTGCTGTCGCTGACCCCGTGGGATAGCCTGGTGAGCAGCCTCGATGCCTCCGGTGGCACCTATGGCGCCAGCCCGTTCGTTCAGGTGTTCTCGTTGCTCGGAAGCGATGTCGCTGCGCACATCCTCAACTTCGTGGTGCTGACCGCCGCGCTGTCGGTGTACAACAGCGGTACCTATTGCAACGCCCGTATGCTCTACGGCATGGCCGAGCAGGGTGACGCTCCGGCAGGCCTGGCGAAGATCGACAAGCGTGGTGTGCCGGTGCGTTCGATCCTGGCTTCGGCGGCGGTGACGCTGGTGGCAGTACTGCTGAACTACTTCATCCCGCAGCATGCGCTGGAGCTGCTGATGTCGCTGGTGGTAGCTGCCCTGGTGATCAACTGGGCGATGATCAGCTACTCGCACCTCAAGTTCCGCCAGCACATGAACAAGACTGGCCAGAAGCCGCTGTTCAAGGCGCTGTGGTACCCCTATGGCAACTACATCTGCCTGGCCTTCGTGGTGCTGATCCTGGGCATCATGCTGCTGATCCCGGGTATCCAGGTGTCGGTGTATGCGATTCCGGTGTGGCTGGTGGTGATGTATGCCTGCTATGCACTGAAGAACAATCGCAGTGCCCGTCGCCTGCCTGAGGCGAACGCTGCAACCAAGTAAGCTGCAGTGAACAGCAAAAGCCCGGCCTAGCGCCTTAATGAAGCGCACTTAAGAAAAACGCCGCGATCCTGATGAGGTCGTGGCGTTTTTTTTAGGGGGCACGGATTGCCGGGGAGATTGGCTTTGGCTTTGTGTTTGCGAATGTGGGCTTATCCATTCAGTGTGGCGGCTGTGCTGGCCCCTTCCGCCCTTACGGCGGCCTCCTTTGCTCTTGGTGTATGGAGCGGACACAGGGTGGGAGCGGGCTTGCCCCGCGATTTGCAATATCGCACCAGATCGCGGGGCAAGCCCGCTCCCACCGCGATCCGGAAGTCGCTAAGTTACGGGTGGCGCCTGGGCTGGCGTTAGTTTCGCTTGTCTCGGTTGGTGTGACCTGTAGGCTTGTCGCTTGTCGTTTTCGCCGTAAAGGCGGAAAGGACCAGTGGAGCCGCCACACTGAATGGATAAGTTCACATCCTCAAAGCCAATGACGTAAATGAACAGTATTACGGCCTAGCGCCGGGCTTTTGCTTTTGCGGTATCCTCATGGCCTTGTCAGGCCTGTGAATCGATGTTGATCATTTCCAATACCGTGCAGATTCCCGATCAGGAAATCGAGCTCAATGCCATCCGCGCCCAGGGTGCTGGCGGGCAGAACGTCAACAAGGTTTCCAGCGCGGTACACCTGCGCTTCGATAGCCAGGCCTCGTCGTTGCCGCCTTTCTACAAGGAGCGCTTGCTGGCCTTGCGCGACAGTCGCATCACCCGTGATGGGGTAATCGTGATCAAAGCGCAGCAGTACCGCACGCAGGAACAGAACCGAGCGGATGCGCTGGAGCGTCTGCGTGAGCTGATTGTGTCGGCGGTCAAGGTGGAGAAAGCACGCCGCCCAACCCGGCCGACGCTGGGCTCGAAAACCCGACGCCTTGACTCCAAGGGCAAGCGTGGGGCGATCAAGGCCGGGCGTGGCAAGGTCGATTACTGAAGCGGTTGTGAGGTGTGTGCGGGTTGTAAGCGGGCTTTACGGTACAGGTAAAGGCTCAGCAGCAAGCCGCCCAGGGCAGCGATAGCGGCGAACAGGAAGATCGAGGCAAAACCGAAGCCGGCAGCAATGGCGCCAGCCAGCGGCCCGGTGATGCCCAGCGACAGGTCGATAAACAGCGAGTAAGCGCCCACCGCCGCGCCACGGTTGGCGGCTGGGACCAGGTTCACCGCCTCTACACCCAAGGCTGGAAACACCAGGGAAAAGCCGAAACCGCTGAGCGCTGCACCGGCCAGCGCAAGCTCGGCGGTGGGCGCCTGCCAGAGCAGGAGCAGGCCCACGGTCTCGACCGACAGGCAGGCGATCGCTACCCGGTAGCCACCGATGCGGTTGATCAGGTTGCCGAACAGCAGGCGTGCGCCAATGAAGCAGGCGCCGAACAGGCTCAGGCACAGCGCTGCGTTGTTCCAGGTGTGGCTGGCGTAGTACAGGGTGATGAAGGTGGCGATGGTGCCAAAGCCGATCGAACCCAGGGCCAGCCCGGCGCCGTGGCCGAAAACCCGCCCGAGCACATGCAAAAAGGGCAAGCGCACGCCAGCAACAATCGGTGCGGCGGTTTTCGGCCAGGCCAGCGCTAACCCCAGCAGGCACAGCAGGATAATACTGGCGCCCATGCTCCACAGCCCTAGTTGCTGCACCAGTACCACGCCCAGCGGTGCGCCAATCGCCAATGCGCCATAACTGGCAATGCCGTTCCAGGAAATCACTTTGGCGGTGTGCTCGGCGCCCACCCGACCGATCCCCCAGCCAATCGAGCCAGAACCCACCAGGCTTTCAGCGCTGCCCAGCACCAGGCGGCCGATCAACAGGCTGCCCAGGCTCAACCACGGCGCATGCTGCAGCCAGGCTGAAAGCAGCATGAACACACCACTGAGGCCGCATCCGGCCAGGCCATACAGCACCGCGCGCTTGCTGCCCAGGTTGTCGATGATGCGGCTGGCGTAGGGGCGGCTGAGCAGGGTGGCCAGGTACTGCACGCTGATGACCAGGCCGGCGACCACCGCGCCGAAGCCCAGGTCGTTATGCACATAGCCGGGCAGCACGGCCAGGGGAATGCCGATGTTCAGGTAGCCAATAAAGGTGAAGAGGACGATGGAGACGACTTGCAGGGTGACCGCAAGGGGGCGCGGTGAATGGGGCATGGGCGGGGATTCGTCGGTGAGGATTCTTGACGGTGTGAAAACGAATAGACGGGGTAGTCCCTGCATCAGCCGTTTTCACACAGTCTGACTGTTGCGCGGTTATTCCTGGTCGGCGCTGGGGTTTTCGTCGCCGTCGTGGTCAGCCTGGGCTGCTTCGGCGCTGTGAGTGGCAGGTGTCTGCTCTTCTGGGTTCAGGCTTGGGAAGGGAAGATTCGGGATTTCATGCATCTCGTCGTTCCTCGCAAGTTGTGTGGAAAGGCTGCGCAAGGCGCGCGTGGCTTGTAAAAAGCCTGTGCAGGATACAGGAGTCTGGATGACAGTATGAATTTTCCTGCTTAGTGGCAGGTGAGAGGGCGGACTCACCCTGTAGGAGCGGGCTTGCCCCGCGATAGCGATTTGTCAGTCAGATCGCATCGCGGGGCAAGCCCGCCCTCACAGGATGTGGTTCAGCGGCAGACGTCAGCGATGGCTGCAGCCAGTGCACCCAGGCGGGTGGCATCGGCGCCAGCGATGTTCGCCCGGCCGGTACCGACCATGTACACGCTGTGCCGTTCACGCAGTTGCTTGACCTGCTCCGGCGACAGGCCGGTGTAGGAGAACATGCCGCGTTGCGCAGCAATGTGAGCAAAGCGTTCGCTCAAGCCGTGCGGCGCCAGTGCTTCGACCAGGCCGATACGCAGCTCGGCAATGCGCTGGCGCATGGCCTCGACTTCTTCGACCCACAACTGCTTGAGTGCGGCATCGCCAAGAATCAGGGCGACCACTGCGGCCCCGTGATCCGGCGGCGTCGACCACAGGTTGCGTGCCAGCCATGCCAGTTGGCTGCGTACATCCAGCAGCTTTTCGGCATCGTGGCTGCACACCAGCAGCGCGCCGGTGCGGTCGCGGTACAGACCGAAGTTCTTCGAGCAGGAGCTGGTGATCAGCAATTCGGGCAGTTCGGCGGCAAACAACCGCACCGCCCAGGCATCCTGTTCCAGGCCGTCACCAAAGCCTTGATAGGCGAAGTCGATCAGTGGCAGCAACTCGCGACGGCGAACCACTTCCAGCACTGCACGCCAGTCATCCTGAGACAGGTCGAAACCAGTCGGGTTGTGGCAGCAGGCATGCAGCAGCACCACGTCGCCCTTGGGTGCAGCTTCCAGGCTGGCCAACATACCGCCGACGTCGAGGCGGTTATCGGCACCGACGTAAGGGTAGTGGCTGACCTTGAGGCCGGCACCGGCGAAGATGGTTTCATGGATCGGCCAGGTCGGATTGCTCAACCAGATGCCACGGCCGGGCAGGCAGTGTGCAATGAACTCCGCCGCCAGGCGCAGGGCGCCGGTGCCACCCGGGGTTTGGGTGGCGCCGGCACGCTTGGCGGCCAGTACTGGTGACTGGCTGCCGAGCACCAGCTCGCTGATCAGGCGGCCGAAATCGGCATCGCCATGACCGCCGACGTAGCTTTTGCTGGACTGTTGGTCGAGCAGGCGCTGTTCGGCGAGTTTGACTGCAGCAGGGACCGGCGTCAGGCCCTGGGCGTCCTTGAATACGCCCACACCGAGATCGAACTTGTGCGGGTTACTGTCGTTGGCGTAAGCCTCCATCAGCCCCAGAATCGGATCGCCAGGTACGCGCTCAATCGCGCCGAAGTGCATTACTTGCGACCTTCGGCGGTTTTGGCGACCTCGTCGGTGCGCGCGGCCATGATGAAGTCGTTGCGGTGCAGGCCTTTGATCGAGTGGCTCCACCAGGTCACGGTGACTTTGCCCCACTCGGTCAGCAGGCCTGGGTGATGGCCTTCGGCTTCAGAGATCTCGCCAACAGCATTGGTGAAGGCCAGGGCGTGTTTGAAATTCTTGAACAGGAAGACTTTTTCCAGCTGCATGATGCCGTCGCGGACTTCGATGTTCCAATCCGGGATCTGCTTGATCAGTACCGGCAGTTCTTCATCGCTGACCTGTGGAGCATCGGCACGGCAGGCTTCGCAGTGGGCTTGGTTCAAGGCGTTCATAAGGTTTTCCGCAAGTGGTTTGTTATTGGTTTGCAAGGTGGCTCAGGCAGCAACCTTAGGTGGAAATTTCGGTGCGTGCAGGCCTATCTTCATCGCCGCGTGGACCATGCCCATGATGTCTTCGTGGGCCAGGTCGAACAGGCGCTTGAGGTTCGGCAGGGCAAAGTACAGTGGTTGCAGGATGTCGATGCGATATGGCGTGCGCATGGCTTCCAGCGGGTCGAAGGCCTGGTGCTCTGGCTCTTCAGACAAGCTGTACACAGTCTCTTTAGGTGAGGACAAGATGCCGCCACCGTAGATCTTGCGACCTTGTGGCGTGTCGACCAGGCCGAACTCGATGGTCATCCAGTAAAGACGGGCCAGGTATATACGTTCTTCTTTGGTCGCCTGCAGGCCGAGCTTGCCGTAGGTGTGGGTGAACTCGGCGAACCATGGGTTGGTCAGCAGCGGGCAGTGGCCGAAGATCTCGTGAAAAATGTCCGGTTCCTGCAGGTAGTCGAGCTCTTCTACGGTACGAATGAAGGTCGCAACCGGGAAGCGCTTGCTCGCCAGCAGTTCGAAAAAGGTTTGGAAGGGGATCAGCGCAGGCACGCGGGCAACTTGCCAGCCAGTGGTGGCGCCCAGCACTTTATTGATTTCGCCCAGCTGTGGGATGCGGTCGTGTGGCAAGCCCAGTTGTTCGATGCCGTCCAGGTATTCCTGGCATGCACGGCCCTCGATCACTTTCAGTTGGCGGGTAATCAGGGTGTTCCACACCGCATGTTCTTCTTGCGGGTAGTCGATAAACCCTTGCGCATCGGGCTCGCGAGCCACGTATTGCGTCTGTTTCATACTGCTCTCCTGCTGAGGGCCATTCTTGTTATGTGTTCAAGCCGTTGCTTAAGAGATAACCCGCAACGCGCTGTTTTGCATCGCTGCGACAGGGAGTAGGGCTGGCTAAACGGGGTGTTTTCTGTAACGATTATTTTACGAATTGGGCAAAAGGCTGAAATATCGAGGGGTAATCACCGTCGCTACGCCGCGTTTTGTCACGTAATCTTTACGGAAATTCTGCCGGATAAGCAAAAAGCTGTCTCCCCGGCAGCTGTTACGCCGCGTTCCAGACCTATTTGTAGGACATTTCATGCGTATCAAAGTGCATTGCCAAAACCGCATCGGCATCCTGCGTGACATCCTCAACCTGTTGGTGGAGTACGGCATCAACGTGGCCCGCGGTGAGGTGGGTGGCGAGCACGGCAATGCCATCTACCTGCATTGCCCCAACCTGATCAATCTGCAGTTTCAGGCCTTGCGCCCGAAATTTGAGTCGATTGCCGGGGTGTTCGGGGTCAAACGCGTGGGGCTGATGCCGAGCGAGCGGCGGCACATGGAACTCAATGCTTTGCTCGGGGCCCTGGATTTTCCGGTGCTGTCGATCGACATGGGTGGCTCCATCGTTGCGGCGAACCGGGCGGCGGCGCAGTTGCTCGGGGTGAGGGTGGACGAAGTGCCGGGCATCCCGCTGTCACGCTATGCCGAAGACTTTGATTTGCCTGAGCTGGTGCGCGCCAACAAGTCGCGTATCAATGGCCTGCGGGTCAAGGTCAAAGGTGATGTGTTCCTGGCCGATATTGCGCCACTGCAATCCGAGCACGACGACAGCGAAGCGCTGGCCGGGGCAGTGTTGACCCTGCACCGCGCGGACCGCATTGGTGAGCGCATCTACAACGTGCGCAAACAGGAGCTGCGCGGCTTTGACAGCATCTTCCAAAGTTCGCGGGTGATGGCGGCGGTGGTGCGCGAGGCGCGGCGTATGGCGCCATTGGACGCGCCACTGCTGATTGAGGGGGAGACCGGCACCGGCAAAGAGTTGCTGGCGCGTGCCTGTCACCTGGCCAGCCCGCGTGGGCAGGCGCCGTTGATGGCGCTCAATTGTGCCGGTTTGCCTGAGTCCATGGCTGAGACCGAGCTGTTCGGCTACGGTCCGGGGGCTTTCGAGGGCGCTCGGGCTGAAGGCAAGCTGGGGCTGCTGGAGTTGACGGCTGGCGGCACCCTGTTTCTCGACGGCGTGGGCGAGATGAGCCCGCGCTTGCAGGTCAAGTTGTTGCGCTTTCTGCAGGACGGCTGCTTTCGGCGGGTAGGCAGCGATGAAGAGGTGTACCTGGATGTACGGGTGATCTGTGCGACCCAGGTCGACTTGTCCGAGCTGTGCGCGCGCGGCGAGTTCCGTCAGGACCTTTACCACCGCCTTAACGTGCTGTCCCTGCATATTCCACCGTTGCGCGAATGCCTGGATGGCTTGCCACCGCTGGTCGAGCACTTTCTCGATCAGGCCAGCCGCCAGATCGGTTGCCCGTTGCCACGCCTGGCGCCAGCGGCAATGGAGCGTCTGAGTCAGTATCACTGGCCGGGTAACGTGCGCCAGTTGGAGAACGTGCTGTTTCAGGCGGTATCGCTGTGTGATGGCGGGGTGGTCAAAGTCGAACACATTCGTTTGCCCGACTATGGCGCGCGGCAACCGCTGGGCGAGTTTTCCCTGGAAGGTGATTTGGGCGAGATTGTCGGACGTTTCGAAAAAGCGGTGCTGGAACAATTGATGAGTGAGTTTCCAAGCAGCCGGGCGTTGGGTAAGCGCCTTGGTGTTTCACATACAACGATAGCCAACAAGTTGCGCGAACATGGAGTCGGCAAGTCGGCAGAATAACGGGATTAAAGTTTCAGGATTATTGAGGGTGGGTATAACAAAGGTGTCCTGAGTGTTTGAACCGCGCGCCCCGGTCAGGGTGATCGAGGCGCGGCGAGCGGTAATCGTTTGATTATCCGTTGGAGCAACCGTTGCCCATTACACGGTACTCAAGAATATGCCGTTGGCCCTGCGAGTCTTCATAGGTCATGCGCGCAGGCACCACTTCGCAGACGTTCGGGACTTCGCTCATGGAAATGACTTTGGCGATGTCCAGATGTTGCGAATAACTGTACTGTTCAACCGGAATCTGCTCGGCGCCACCGTTTGCAACTTCGTCGGCCAACGCCACGCTGCAAACACCGCCAAGTGCCAATACCAGTAAAGCTTTCATTTTCATTTTACCTGTCTAAGGTCGTAAGAGGGTGCGCGGCACTTGTGGCGCCGCGTGTACTACTAAAGTTCAACTATCACAGTTATCTCGGGATTAACGGCCTTCGTGGGGGCTGTTACAAGAAGTTAATCTCGATGCCGTTGCTGGCGGAGTGAATTTTAGGGGGCGGCGTCTAGCTGAAACAGATGACGTTTTGATAAACACTTTTAGCGAAAACTGTAACAATCGCTTACTTGGCGCGGCAGAAATATATTTTTTCCTGCGGGTGCCCGGTCTTGAGCCTGCGGTCAATTGCACGGGCGCAAATGAGCGTGGTGTTACTACCAACGTCGAATGGCCGGCGCGGTCTGGTACAGTTACAACGAGGTCATACAAAAACAACTATTACACCGAGGTAGATAAAGATGAGTGCGGCTCCCCTGTATCCCGTTCGTCCCGAGGTTGCGGCCACCACGCTGACTGATGAGGCGACCTACAAGGCCATGTACCAGCAGTCGGTGATCAACCCGGACGGCTTCTGGCGTGAGCAGGCGCAGCGCCTGGACTGGATCAAGCCCTTTACCAAGGTCAAGCAGACCTCCTTCGACGACC
This sequence comes from Pseudomonas sp. NUPR-002, assembly GCF_056322725.1. Taxonomy (NCBI): domain Bacteria; kingdom Pseudomonadati; phylum Pseudomonadota; class Gammaproteobacteria; order Pseudomonadales; family Pseudomonadaceae; genus Pseudomonas; species Pseudomonas sp. NUPR-002. The sequence continues at coordinate 4,606,434 of NZ_CM150476.1, read as the reverse complement.
ACCACGTCGATATCAAATGGTTTGCCGACGGCACTCTGAACGTCTCCTACAACTGCCTGGACCGCCACCTTGCCGAGCGTGGTGATCAACTGGCAATCATCTGGGAAGGTGATGACCCTTCCGAACACCGCAACATTACCTACCGCGAACTGCACGAACAGGTGTGCAAGTTTGCCAACGCCCTGCGCGGTCAGGATGTGCACCGGGGGGATGTGGTCACCATCTACATGCCGATGATTCCCGAGGCGGTTGTGGCCATGCTGGCCTGTGCCCGTATCGGTGCGATCCACTCGGTAGTGTTCGGTGGTTTCTCTCCTGAGGCATTGGCCGGGCGCATCATTGACTGTAAGTCGAAGGTGGTGATCACTGCTGATGAAGGCCTGCGCGGTGGCCGTCGTACGCCACTCAAGGCCAACGTCGACCTGGCCCTGACCAACCCGGAAACGGCCAGCGTGCAGAAGATCATCGTGTGCAAGCGCACCGGTGGCGACATTGCCTGGCACCAGCACCGCGACATCTGGTACGAAGACCTGATGAAGGTTGCTTCCAGCCATTGCGCGCCGAAAGAAATGGGTGCCGAAGAAGCGCTGTTCATCCTTTATACCTCCGGCTCTACCGGCAAGCCCAAGGGTGTGCTGCACACCACCGGTGGCTATCTGGTGTACGCCGCGCTGACCCACGAGCGGGTGTTCGACTACCGTCCGGGCGAGGTGTACTGGTGCACCGCGGATGTGGGCTGGGTTACCGGTCACAGTTACATTGTCTATGGCCCGCTGGCCAACGGTGCGACCACCTTGCTGTTTGAAGGTGTGCCGAACTACCCGGACATCACCCGGGTGTCGAAGATCATCGACAAGCACAAGGTCAATATTCTCTACACCGCGCCGACTGCCATTCGCGCAATGATGGCTGAAGGTCAGGCGGCAGTTGCCGGTGCTGATGGCTCCAGCCTGCGCTTGCTGGGCTCGGTGGGCGAGCCGATCAACCCGGAAGCCTGGAACTGGTACTACCAGACCGTCGGCAAGCAGCGCTGCCCGATCGTGGATACCTGGTGGCAAACCGAAACCGGAGGCGTGCTGATCAGCCCGCTGCCAGGGGCTACCGCGCTCAAGCCGGGTTCGGCAACGCGTCCATTCTTCGGTGTGGTGCCGGCGCTGGTCGACAACCTGGGTAACCTGATTGACGGCCCCGCTGAAGGCAACCTGGTGATTCTCGATTCCTGGCCGGGCCAGTCGCGTTCGCTGTACGGCGACCACGATCGTTTCGTTGATACCTACTTCAAGACCTTCCGTGGCATGTACTTCACCGGTGACGGCGCGCGTCGCGACGAAGACGGCTACTACTGGATCACGGGGCGTGTGGATGACGTGCTTAACGTTTCCGGGCACCGCATGGGTACCGCCGAAATCGAAAGCGCCATGGTTGCCCACCCGAAAGTGGCCGAGGCTGCGGTGGTGGGTGTGCCGCACGACATCAAAGGGCAGGGCATCTACGTATACGTCACCCTCAATGGTGGTGAAGAGCCAAGCGAAGCGCTGCGTCTTGAGTTGAAGAACTGGGTGCGCAAAGAGATTGGCCCGATTGCCTCGCCGGATGTCATCCAGTGGGCGCCAGGTTTGCCGAAGACCCGTTCAGGCAAAATCATGCGGCGTATCCTGCGCAAGATTGCTACTGCTGAGTACGATGCGCTGGGAGATATCTCGACCCTGGCTGATCCGAGTGTGGTGCAGCATTTGATCGATACGCACAAGTCGATGAATCTGGCTTCGGCCTGATCAAGCATCGCGGGGCAAGCCCGCTCCCACAGAGTAGATCCTGTAGGAGCGGGCTTGCCCCGCGAAAAGAGCCCCGCAATGCGGGGCTTTGTGCATTCTGTTACTTCGACAATCATCGGTAACCTTAACTGTCACCGCCTAAGCTCAGTAACGGGGCGTAGGGAAACGTTTCGCCCGCAATCAGTGCAACCTCGCCACCGATTTAAACAAGCTGAAACGCTACGCTTGCCGGATTAGAAGGCTTTGCCAATAATAGGCCCGCTTATTGCTTCGTTGATTGGTTATTTGTCTTTTTGCTTTTGCATATTCCGTGAAATCTGTCAATATCCCCGCCCCCGCGTTCCTGCGCTTCTGTAACTAGTTGTCGCATTGAAGAAATATCGGCTTCGGTGCTGTCGCTAAAATGCCGATCACTCGCTCGTGGTGTTGTCAGCCCTTTTGACTACGCTTCGCAGCTCGCGTTGTACCCATTCGCGAATCAGGTGGCTGTTATCCGTTGCCTGGTATTGCCCTTTACCGATGGAGTTCCAGATGAAGAAACTCGCACTGCTTGGCGCACTGGCGCTGTCCGTGTTTTCCCTGGCATCGCTGGCTGATGAGAAACCGCTGAAAATCGGTATCGAGGCCGCCTACCCACCGTTCGCCTCGAAAGCCCCCGATGGCAGCATCGTCGGCTTCGACTACGACATCGGCAACGCCCTGTGCGAAGAGATGAAGGTCAAGTGCACCTGGGTCGAGCAAGAATTCGATGGCCTGATCCCGGCGCTGAAAGTGCGCAAGATCGACGCCATCCTGTCGTCCATGTCGATCACTGAAGATCGCAAGAAGTCCGTGGACTTCACCGGTAAGTACTACCTGACTCCAGCGCGTCTGGTGATGAAGGAAGGCACCACCGTCAGCGACAACCTGGCTGAGCTCAAGGGCAAGAAAATCGGTGTGCAGCGCGGTTCGATCCACGACCGTTTCGCCAAGGAAGTCCTGGCTCCGCAAGGCGCGACCATCGTTCCTTACGGCACTCAGAACGAAATCTACCTGGACGTAGCTGCCGGTCGCCTGGATGGCACCGTTGCCGATGCTACGCTGCTTGAAGATGGCTTCCTCAAAACTGACGCGGGCAAAGGCTTTGCCTTCGTTGGCCCATCCTTCACTGACGTGAAGTACTTCGGTGACGGCGTCGGCATTGCCGTACGCAAGGGCGACAAAGCCAACCTGGATCGTCTGAACGCTGCCATCGCGGCCATCCGCGCCAACGGCAAGTACAAGCAGATTCAGGACAAGTACTTCAACTTCGACATTTACGGCCCTGAAGCCAAGTAAATATCGACGTTTCACCTGTGTAATGGTGCAAGCAGCAGAGACTCTGAGGTTTGCACCATTTTTTCATCCCTAAGGTCGAGGACCTCATCATGTTGAAAGGCTACGGGGCAGTTATCCTCGACGGCGTGTGGCTAACGCTGCAGCTTGCCTTGTCGTCCATGGCCCTGGCCATTGTACTCGGTCTTATCGGTGTGGCCCTGCGCCTGTCGCCAGTGCGCTGGCTGGCCTGGCTGGGCGATCTGTACTCCACGGTGATCCGCGGAATTCCCGATCTGGTGCTGATTTTGCTGATTTTCTACGGCGGTCAGGACCTGCTCAACCGTGTGGCGCCGCTGCTCGGTTATGACGATTACATCGATCTCAATCCGCTGGCGGCGGGTGTCGGTACCCTGGGCTTTATTTTCGGTGCCTACCTTTCGGAAACCTTCCGTGGCGCGTTCATGGCCATTCCCAAGGGTCAGGCCGAAGCCGGTGTGGCGTATGGCATGAGCAGCTTTCAAGTGTTCTTCCGGGTCATGGTGCCGCAGATGATCCGCCTGGCGATTCCAGGCTTTACCAACAACTGGCTGGTCCTGACCAAGGCCACGGCACTGATTTCGGTGGTCGGCCTGCAGGACATGATGTTCAAGGCTAAGCAGGCGGCGGATGCCACGCGTGAGCCTTTTACCTTCTACCTGGCGGTCGCAGCCCTGTACCTGGTGATTACCAGCGTCTCGCTGCTGGCCCTGCGTTACCTTGAGAAGCGCTACTCGGTTGGCGTAAGGGCGGCTGAACTATGATTTTTGACTACAACGTCATCTGGGAAGCAATGCCGCTGTACCTGAGCGGACTGCTGACCACCCTCAAGTTGCTGGCGCTATCGCTGTTCTTTGGATTGTTGACGGCTATTCCGCTGGGGCTGATGCGGGTGTCGAAGCAACCATTGGTCAACCTGATCGCTTGGCTCTACACCTATGTGATTCGTGGCACGCCGATGCTGGTGCAGCTGTTCCTGATCTACTACGGCTTGGCGCAATTCGAGGCGGTACGCGAGAGCTTCCTGTGGCCGTGGCTGTCGAGCGCCACCTTCTGTGCGTGCCTGGCGTTTGCCATCAACACCAGCGCCTACACCGCAGAAATCATCGCCGGTAGCCTGCGCGCTACACCGCATGGCGAGATTGAAGCGGCCAAGGCGGTGGGGATGTCGCGGATCAAGATGTACCGCCGCATTCTGCTGCCCTCGGCGCTGCGCCGTGCGCTGCCGCAGTACAGCAATGAAGTGATCATGATGTTGCAGACCACCAGCCTGGCGTCGATCGTTACCCTGATCGACATCACCGGCGCGGCGCGCACCGTCAATGCCCAGTACTACCTGCCGTTCGAAGCCTACATCACCGCCGGCCTGTTCTACCTGTGCCTGACGTTCATTCTGGTGCGCCTGTTCAAGCTGGCCGAGCGGCGTTGGCTCGGCTACATGGCGCCGCGCAAGGCCTGAGGCCTGCGGTAACTTTTTTGCCCTGGGCGTTAGCTCAAGACTGACAGCTTTGTGAGAACCGACAGCATGTACAAACTTCAAGTCCAAGACCTGCATAAACGCTATGGCAGCCACGAAGTGCTCAAGGGCGTGTCCCTGGCGGCAAAAGCGGGCGACGTGATCAGCATTATCGGCTCCAGCGGTTCGGGCAAGAGTACTTTCCTGCGCTGCATCAACCTGCTTGAGCAGCCGCATGCCGGCAAGATTCTGCTCAACAACGAAGAGCTCAAGCTGGTGGCGAACAAGGATGGCGCGCTCAAGGCGGCCGATCCCAAGCAGTTGCAGCGCATGCGTTCGCGCCTGTCGATGGTGTTCCAGCACTTCAACCTGTGGTCGCACATGACTGCACTGGAAAACATCATCGAAGCACCGGTGCATGTGCTGGGCATGTCGAAGAAAGATGCGCTGGAAAAAGCCGAGCACTACCTGGCCAAGGTTGGTGTAGCGCATCGCAAGGACGCCTACCCTGGGCACATGTCCGGTGGTGAGCAGCAGCGTGTGGCGATTGCCCGTGCGCTGGCCATGGAGCCGGAAGTCATGCTGTTTGATGAGCCGACTTCGGCGCTCGACCCGGAGCTGGTGGGTGACGTGCTCAAGGTCATGCAGTCGCTGGCTCAGGAAGGCCGCACCATGGTGGTAGTGACCCACGAAATGGGCTTTGCCCGCGAGGTGTCGAACCAATTGGTGTTCCTGCACAAGGGGCTGGTGGAGGAGAGCGGTAACCCGCGTGAGGTCCTGGTCAACCCGCAATCCGAGCGTCTGCAGCAGTTCCTGTCGGGCAGCCTGAAGTAAGATTGCCGTATTGCACCAAAATGGGTCATGCTGCGAATCATTCGCAGCCTGACCAGGCTTTATCTTGTTGACCTCTCTCAGGTTTCGGACCGCACCCCATGACCACCCAACGCATCGGTTTTCTCATCTGGCCCAGCACCAAAGCACTGACCCTGGCGCTGGCCGAAGAGGTTTTGCGGGTAGCTCAGCGCGTGCATCCAGAGGTGGTCTACGAATTGTCGTTCCTGCAGGCCGAACCCGCGGCCGAAGGTGCCTGGCGCTTGCCGGGTGAGCCGTGGGCGGGGCGTCTCGAAGGGTGCCATAAGCTGTTTTTGCTTGCCGATGAGCCGCCACAGGCGGTGGCGTCGGGGTTGGCCAGTTCGCTCAAGCAGCTGGCGCGTGCCGGTTGTGTGGTCGGTGGTCTGTCGGCGGGTGTTTATCCGCTGGCTCAGTTGGGCTTGTTGGATGGTTACCGCGCAGCAGTGCACTGGCGTTGGCAGGATGACTTTGCCGAGCGCTTCCCCAAGGTCATCGCCACCAGCCATCTGTTTGACTGGGATCGTGATCGTCTGACGGCGTGTGGCGGCATGTCGGTGATCGATTTGTTGCTGGCAGTATTGGCTCGGGATCATGGCGCAGAGCTGGCCGGAGCGGTGTCGGAAGAGTTGGTGGTCGAGCGCATTCGTGAGGGTGGCGAGCGTCAACGTATTCCGCTGCAGAATCGTCTGGGCTCGAGCCATCCGAAGCTGACCCAGGCCGTGCTGCTGATGGAAGCCAATATTGAAGAACCGTTGACCACCGACGAAATTGCCCAGCATGTCTGTGTGTCGCGGCGTCAGTTGGAGCGGATCTTCAAGCAGTACCTCAATCGCGTGCCGAGTCAGTATTACCTTGAGCTGCGCCTGAACAAGGCGCGGCAGATGCTGATGCAAACCAGCAAGTCGATCATTCAGATTGGCTTGTCGTGCGGCTTTTCGTCGGGGCCGCACTTCTCCAGCGCGTACCGCAACTTCTTTGGTGCAACGCCACGGGAAGATCGCAACCAGCGACGTAGCAGCAGCCCCTTCGAATTGTCCTCGGTACCCGCCGAGCGCGGCTGATCCAACGGTCCTGCTCATCCTCTGTGGGAGCGGGCTTGCCCCGCGATAGCGGTGTGTCCGATTGATCCCAATCGCGGGGCAAGCCCGCTCCTACAGAGTTTCCCACTCATTCCCCGCACCGTTTAAACTGCGCCTTTGCGACCCTATTTGTCGCATTGCCGAAAGCCTTGGTAAAACAGGGTTTGGCGCTATAAGAAGTTGTCGCTTGGCGGCAATGTCGGGCGCCAATCTGTCCTTACAATCCCCCCATCGCTCGCCAGTTCCAGGCAGGCGTTCCTCTTCAGGAGACTCCGATGTCCGTTGAGCAAGCTCCGGTGCAACGCGCCGATTTCGACCAGGTAATGGTCCCCAATTACGCACCGGCGGCTTTTATCCCCGTTCGTGGTGCGGGCTCCCGAGTCTGGGATCAGTCGGGCCGCGAGCTGATCGACTTCGCGGGCGGGATCGCCGTGAACGTTTTGGGGCACGCACACCCGGCGCTGGTCGGCGCACTGACCGAACAGGCCAATAAGCTGTGGCACGTGTCGAACGTGTTCACCAACGAACCGGCCCTGCGCCTGGCGCACAAGCTGGTCGATGCCACCTTTGCCGAGCGCGCGTTCTTCTGCAACTCCGGCGCTGAAGCCAACGAGGCTGCCTTCAAGCTGGCCCGTCGTGTCGCCCACGACCGTTTCGGCCCGGAAAAGCACGAAATCATCGCCACCGTTAACAGCTTCCACGGTCGTACCCTGTTCACCGTGAGCGTCGGCGGTCAGCCGAAGTACTCCGACGGTTTCGGCCCGAAGATCACCGGTATCAGCCATGTGCCGTACAACGATCTGGAAGCGCTGAAGGCGCAGATCTCCGACAAGACCTGCGCGGTGGTGATCGAGCCGATCCAGGGTGAGAGCGGTGTAGTTCCGGCCGATATCGCCTACCTGCAAGGTGCCCGTGAGCTGTGCGACAAGCACAACGCGCTGCTGATTTTCGACGAAGTGCAAACGGGTGTTGGCCGTACCGGTGAGCTGTTCGCCTATATGCACTACGGCGTAACCCCAGACATCCTGTCCAGCGCCAAGAGCCTGGGCGGCGGCTTCCCGATCGGCGCCATGCTGACCACCGAAGCCCTGGCCAAGCACCTGACCGTTGGCACCCACGGCACTACCTACGGCGGTAACCCGCTGGCGTGTGCTGTCGCCAATGCCGTGCTGGACGTGGTCAACACCCCTGAGGTGCTGGCGGGCGTCAAGGCCAAGCATCAGAAGTTCAAGGCTCGCCTGGAGCAGATCGGCGAGAAGTACGGCCTGTTCACCCAAGTGCGTGGTGTTGGCCTGCTGATTGGCTGCGTGTTGTCCGATGCCTGGAAAGGCAAGGCCAAAGACGTGTTCAACGCTGCCGAAAAAGAAGGCCTGATGGTGCTGCAGGCTGGCCCGGACGTGGTGCGTTTGGCCCCGAGCCTGGTGGTTGAAGATGCCGATATCGATGAAGGTCTGGATCGTTTCGAGCGCGCTGCGGCAACCCTGACCCAGGCCTGATAGGCGCCTGCGGTCCTTTCGCCGGCCCTGGGGGGCCGGTGAATCCGAATTTCAGAGCACGTGCCTGGTGGGCGCTTGCTGTTTTTTTTCTGTGCCGGCAGTGGCTGGCCTGTTTTCCCGAAAGGAGTGACACCATGCTGGTGATGCGCCCCGCGCAAATGGCTGATCTGGGCGAAGTACAGCGTCTGGCAGCGGACAGCCCCATCGGTGTCACGTCCTTGCCGGATGATGCCGGTCGTCTGAGCGACAAGATCGCCGCCTCGGAGACGTCGTTCGCAGCCGAGGTCAGTTTCAATGGCGAAGAAAGTTACTTCTTCGTGCTCGAAGACAGTGATACCGGCAAGCTGGTTGGCTGCTCGGCGATTGTCGCTTCGGCCGGTTATTCCGAGCCGTTCTACAGCTTTCGTAACGAGACCTTTGTGCATGCTTCGCGCGAGTTGAAGATCCACAACAAGATCCACGTGCTTTCGCAGTGCCATGACCTCACCGGCAACAGCCTGTTGACCAGCTTCTACGTGTTGCCAGAGCTGGTCGGCACCGGTTGGTCGGAGCTCAATTCCCGCGGCCGCCTGCTGTTCATGGCGGCGCACCCGGAGCGTTTCGCTGATTCGGTGGTGACCGAAATCGTCGGTTACAGCGATGAAAGCGGCGACTCGCCGTTCTGGGACGCCATCGGGCGTAACTTCTTCGACCTCAACTATGCCGAGGCCGAGCGCTTGTGTGGCCTCAAGAGCCGGACCTTCCTGGCTGAACTGATGCCGCATTACCCGATCTACGTACCGCTGCTGCCGGACGCCGCGCAAGAGGCCATGGGCCAGGTGCATCCGCGCGCGCAGATTACCTTCGACATCCTGATGCGCGAAGGCTTCGAGACCGATCACTACATCGACATTTTCGACGGCGGCCCGACCTTGCATGCGCGGGTGTCGAGCATCCGTTCCATCGCCCAGAGCCGTGTGGTGCCGGTCAAGCTCGACAGCACCGTGGTCAAAGGCGGGCGGCCTTACCTGGTTTGCAATGGCCAGTTGCAGGATTACCGCGCGGTACTGCTGGAGCTGGATTGGGTGCCGGGTAAGCCGGTGACCCTGAGTCTTGAAGCGGCCGAAGCCCTGGGCGTCGGTGAGGGCGCCAGTGTGCGTCTGGTAGCGGTTTGATCCCTGCGGTTCGATAACCGAGCACCCCAGGTCGAGTTTTGCGGCAGGCCAAAGGCCGCCGCCCGAGGAGATAGCATGATCGTTCGTCCCGTACGCAGCAGCGATTTACCTGCGCTGATCGAGTTGGCGCGCAGCACCGGCACCGGCCTGACCACCTTGCCGGCCAACGAGGAGCGCCTGTCGCACCGGGTCGGCTGGGCTGAGAAGACCTTCCGTGGCGAAGCTGAGCGCGGTGACGCAGACTACTTGTTCGTGCTGGAAAACGACGAAGGCGTGGTGGTCGGTATTTCCGCCATTGCCGGTGCCGTCGGCTTGCGTGAGCCTTGGTACAACTACCGGGTCGGTCTGACGGTCAGTGCCTCCCAGGAACTGAACATCTACCGGGAGATCCCCACGCTGTTTCTGGCCAACGACCTGACCGGCAATTCCGAGCTGTGCTCGTTGTTCCTGCGCAGCGACTATCGCACCGGCCTCAATGGCCGCCTGCTGGCCAAGGCGCGTTTGCTGTTCATTGCCGAGTTTGCCGAACTGTTCGGCAACAAGATCATTGCCGAAATGCGTGGCATGTCGGATGAGCAGGGGCGTTCACCGTTCTGGGAAAGCCTGGGGCGGCACTTCTTCAAAATGGAGTTCAGCCAGGCTGACTACCTGACCGGTGTTGGCAACAAGGCGTTCATCGCCGAGCTGATGCCCAAGTTTCCGCTGTACACCTGCTTCCTTTCCGAGGATGCGCGCAGCGTGATCGGGCGTGTTCATACCGACACCGAGCCTGCGCTGGCGATGCTCAAGGGTGAAGGTTTCAGCTACCAGGGCTATGTCGACATCTTCGACGCAGGCCCGGCGGTGGAATGCGAAACCAGCAAGATTCGTGCGGTGCACGACAGCCAGGCCCTGGTGCTGGCAGTCGGCACGCCAGGCGACGACGCCACGCCGTTCATCATTCATAACCGTAAGCGCGAAGAGTGCCGCATCACCGCGGCACCGGCGCGCCTGGCGGCCGGTACCCTGGTGGTCGATCCGTTGACTGCAAAACGCCTGCGCCTGAGCGCCGGTGATCAGGTGCGTGCCGTGCCGCTGTCTGCCGCCCGGGAGGCCAAGTAATGACGACTCACTATATCGCCGGCCATTGGCAGGCAGGGCAGGGCGAGGCGCTGCAGTCGCTGAACCCGGTCAGCCAACAGGTTATCTGGCAAGGCCAGGGCGCCAACGCCGCCCAGGTCGACAGCGCTGTTCGGGCCGCGCGCCAGGCCTTTGCAGGCTGGGCGTTGCAGTCGCTGGAGGCGCGCATCAGCGTGCTGGAAGCCTTCGCCGCAGCGCTCAAGGCTAACGCTGACGCACTTGCCCACTGCATCGGTGAAGAAACCGGTAAACCACTGTGGGAAGCCGCTACCGAAGTGACCAGCATGGTCAACAAGGTTGCCATTTCCGTGCAGAGCTACCGCGAACGTACCGGTGAGAAAAGCGGCCCGCTGGCCGATGCCACCGCAGTGCTGCGCCACAAACCGCATGGTGTGGTGGCGGTGTTCGGCCCTTACAACTTCCCCGGCCACCTGCCCAATGGGCACATCGTTCCGGCGTTGCTGGCCGGTAACACGGTGGTGTTCAAGCCGAGCGAGCTGACCCCCAAGGTCGCCGAGCTGACCGTCAAATGCTGGATTGAGGCCGGCCTGCCGGCGGGCGTGCTGAACCTGGTTCAGGGCGCCCGTGAAACCGGTGTGGCGCTGGCCGCCAACCCAGGCATCGATGGGCTGTTCTTCACCGGCTCCAGCCGTACCGGCAACCTGTTGCACCAGCAGTTCGCCGGTCGCCCGGACAAGATCCTGGCGCTGGAAATGGGCGGCAACAACCCGCTGGTCGTCGATGAGGTCAAAGACCTCGATGCGGCGGTCTACACCATCATCCAGTCGGCCTTCATTTCCGCCGGTCAGCGTTGCACCTGCGCGCGTCGCCTGTTGGTGCCACAAGGCGCATGGGGCGATTCGTTGCTCACGCGTCTGGTTGAAGTGTGCAAAACCATCTCGGTTGGTGCCTTCGATCAACAGCCTGCGCCGTTCATGGGCTCGGTGGTTTCCCTGGCCGCAGCCAAGGCCTTGCTCGATGCTCAGGCGCAGTTGCTGGCTAATGGTGCGGTGTCGTTGCTGACAATGACCCAGCCGCAAGCCTCTGCGGCGTTGCTGACGCCAGGTATTGTCGATGTGACGGCGGTAGCCGACCGCCCAGACGAAGAATTCTTTGGTCCGCTGCTGCAGGTTATCCGCTACAGCGATTTCGATGCGGCCATCGCCGAGGCCAACAACACCCAGTACGGCCTTGCGGCCGGCTTGTTGTCCGACTCTCATGCACGCTACCAGTACTTCTGGCTGCAAAGCCGTGCCGGCATCGTCAACTGGAACAAGCAGCTGACCGGTGCGGCCAGCAGTGCACCCTTTGGCGGTGTGGGTGCCAGCGGTAACCACCGTGCCAGTGCCTATTACGCAGCCGACTATTGCGCTTACCCGGTAGCCTCGCTGGAGACCGCCAGCCTGACCCTGCCTGCCACGCTGACGCCAGGCGTCTCCCTATAACAAAAGGTCCACGGAGCCTTGCCGATGAAATCGTTTGAAGTGAACTTTGATGGTCTGGTGGGACCGACGCATAACTACGGCGGGCTGTCTTACGGCAACGTTGCTTCGCAAAGCAACAGCCAGCAGGGCTCTAACCCGCGCGAAGCAGCGCGTCAGGGCCTGGCGAAGATGAAAGCGCTGATGGAAATGGGCTTCCAGCAAGGCGTCCTTGCTCCGCAGGAGCGCCCGGATGTGGCTGCACTGCGCCGTCTGGGTTTCTCGGGTAGCGACGCCGAGGTGATTCAGCGTGCCGCCAAAGAGGCGATGCCGTTGCTGGTCGCCAGTTGCTCGGCATCGAGCATGTGGGTCGCCAACGCTGCGACGGTCAGCCCGAGTGCTGATACCGCCGACGGCCGTGTGCATTTCACCGCGGCCAACCTGAACTGCAAGTACCACCGCAGCATCGAACACCCGACCACCAGCCGCGTGCTGGGCGCGATGTTCGCCGACAGCAAGCATTTTGCGCATCACGCCGCGTTGCCCGCGGTGGCACAGTTCGGTGATGAAGGCGCGGCCAACCACACGCGTTTTTGCCGTAGCTACGGCGAGGCCGGGGTTGAGTTTTTCGTGTATGGCCGCAGTGCATTCGACACCCGTTACCCGGCCCCGCAGAAGTACCCGGCCCGCCAGACCCTTGAGGCTTCCCAGGCCGTCGCGCGCCTGCATGGGCTGAGCGAAGAGGGCGTTGTCTATGCTCAGCAGAACCCTGCCGTGATCGACCAGGGGGTGTTTCACAATGATGTGATCGCCGTGGGCAACGGCGAGGTGCTGTTCTATCACGAAGATGCCTTCCTCGAGACCGAGGCAATGCTTGGCCAACTGCAAGCTAAACTGGCTAAACGGGGCGGTAACTTCAAGGCGATCTGTGTACCGCGCTCGGCTGTCACGGTGGAGGACGCAGTGCGTTCCTACCTGTTCAACAGCCAGCTGTTGTCCCGTGCCGATGGTTCGATGCTGCTGATCGTGCCGGAAGAGTGCCGCAACAACGAGCGGGTCTGGGCTTACCTGTCGAGCCTGACTGCTTCTGGCGGTCCGGTTACCGAGGTCAAGGTTTTCGACCTCAAGCAGAGCATGCAGAACGGCGGTGGCCCGGCGTGCCTGCGGTTGCGCGTCGCACTCAACGAAACTGAACTGGCAGCGGTCAATCCAGGGGTTATCATGACGGCGCCGCTGTACGACACCCTGACCCAGTGGGTCGACAAGCACTACCGCGACCGCCTGAGCGAATCCGACCTAGCGGACCCGCAGCTGTTGCTCGAATGTCGTACGGCACTGGATGAACTGACCCAGATCCTCAAACTGGGTTCGGTCTATCCGTTCCAACTCCAACCTTGAGAGAGAATTCGACTATGTCCGACGCCCTGCAGCTGATCCTTGAAGATGACGATGGTACCCAGCTGGAAACATCCTGCACGCGCTTTGCGGTGGTCTGGCAAGGCAAGGAGGTTTGGATTCAGCAGGATGGCCGTGGTCAGCTGTTGATCGGCGTCGACGTTGAAGAAGACGACACCGAGTACGCCAACCTCTTGCTGCGTCCGCTGGCCACCAATCTGGTCAGCCTGCAACTGGAAATGGAACCGGCCGACGCCGGCGACGATGATGATCACGTTCATGGTCCTGACTGCGGCCACCATCACTAAGGAATAGCCCATGCTCGCCCTCGGCAAACTGCTCGAACTGACCCTGGCCGGTCGTGAACCGGCAGAGAAGACCCAGTTGACTGTCGACGGCGTGCGCATGCGCTGGCTGGGTGAGGGCGCACTTGAAGTGCGTCCTCCTGAAGCTCGTGACAATGGCATGGACCTGCTGTTGTCGGCGGGTATCCATGGCAATGAAACCGCGCCCATCGAGTTGCTCGACGAGTTGCTGCATGGCATTGCCCGGGGCGAGATCAAGCCGCGGGCGCGGATTCTGTTTCTGTTTGGCAACCCCGAAGCGATTCGCAAGGGGGAGCGCTATATCGAGCAGGACGTCAATCGCCTGTTCAATGGTCGGCATGAACTGTCCAGTGGTTCGGAGGCGTTGCGCGCCTGTGAGCTTGAGCGTTTGGCCACCACTTTTTTCAGTGTTCCCGGGCGTAACCGGTTGCACTACGACCTGCATACCGCCATTCGTGGTTCGAAGATCGAGCAGTTCGCCCTGTATCCATTCAAGGAGGGGCGTCAGCATTCGCGTCGCGAGCTGGCACGCCTGCGCGCCGCTGGTATGGAGGCGGTGCTGTTGCAAAGCAAGGTGTCGGTGACCTTCACCGCGTTCACCTATGAGCAGCTGGAAGCTGAAGCCTTTACCCTGGAGCTGGGCAAGGCACGGCCGTTCGGGCAGAACGAGCAGGTCAACCTTGATCGCCTGGAAACCCGGCTCAAGCAGATTATCGAAGGCAATGAGCCTTCCGAGCCTGACGCATTGGATGGCTTGCAGCTGTTCAGTGTTGCCCGCGAAATCATCAAGCACAGCGACAGCTTCCACCTGCACCTGCCGGCGGACATCGAGAACTTTTCCGAGTTGTCCAAGGGTTATCTGCTAGCAGAAGACCTGAGCAGTACGCGCTGGATTGTCGAGGAGGAGGGTGCGCGCATCATTTTCCCCAACCCCAAAGTCAAGAACGGCTTGCGTGCCGGCATTCTGGTGGTACCAACCACCCCAGACCACCTGGCCTGAACCTGTAGGAGCGGGCTTGCCCCGCGATCGCGCTGTGCCTGGCAGAGCGCAATCGCGGGGCAAGCCCGTTCCCACCTGGTTTTAGCCTACGCGTTTCTGTGGCAGCTCATTGCGGCGCAGGGCGCGCAGTTTCTGCAGGGTGTCCGCACAGGTTTTTGCCGCTTCAGCGCCTTTGACCAGAAAGTGTTCGAAGTAGAAGTTCTGGTGTTCATCGCCAGCATGGAAGTGGTGCGGGGTCAGCACCGCCGAGAAGACCGGCACTTCGGTTTCCAGTTGCACCTGCATCAGGCCACTGATCACCGATTGGGCCACGAACTCATGACGGTACAGGCCGCCATCAACCACCAGGCCTGCGGCAACGATGCCGGCGTAGCGGCCGCTGCGGGCCAGCAGCTTGGCGTGCAAAGGAATTTCGAAGGCGCCACCGACTTCAAAGAAATCGATATCGCTTGCCTGATAGCCCAAAACACCCATTTCTTCGACGAAGGCTTTACGTGCCTGATCGACAATATCCTTGTGCCAGCAGGCCTGGATAAAGGCGACGCGCTCGTGGGAAGGGTTTTTGCTATCGATTGCGGTAGGTTGCATTGAAACGGACTCCTGTTTGTATGAGAAACAGGGCATCTGGATCGAAGGGGATTTCGCCACGCAGGTGCACAGCGACAGGCACAGGTGTGCCTATCCCGTTCTCTCTTTATCCGGACTATGACCGTCGGCCCCGGAATCACACCGGGTCTGCTGACCTTGCAAGGCAAGCTTGCAAGCGCTCGCGGGCTATGCGCAGTGCGCAATTACCGCCGGTGGGGAATTGCACCCCGCCCTGAGAACGTTGCCACCGATGGTCGGCGGCGGAGAATTATTAGCACATATGTGGCGCAAACGTATAGGTTGCTAACGATTTTTCTGCGGATGAATGGCATTTCATCCGGCAGGCCTTGCCAATTTTACCTTCGAGCCGCAGTAATAGTGCATCGGCCAAATGTCGAAGACCGTCCAATTGACGGTTTCTATAGCATAAACACACTGCATCCAAGCCTAAGGCCCGATATAATGCGGCCCTTTGCCGTCGTTTCGTCAATTTGACGCAAGCATTTGCCTTCAGGCCGCCGTTTCCGTGGAAGAACCTATGAAAAGCGCAGAAATCCGTGAAGCCTTCCTTCGCTTCTTCGAAGAGCAGGGACACACCCGAGTTGCCTCCAGCTCTTTGATTCCGGGCAACGACCCGACCCTGCTGTTCACCAACGCGGGGATGAACCAGTTCAAAGACTGCTTCCTTGGCCAGGAAAAGCGCGCCTACACCCGCGCGACCAGCAGCCAGAAGTGCGTGCGCGCCGGTGGCAAGAACAGCGACCTGGAAAACGTCGGCTACACCGCCCGTCACCATACGTTCTTCGAAATGCTGGGTAACTTCAGCTTCGGTGACTACTTCAAGAAAGACGCCATCACCTACGCCTGGACCTTCCTGACCAAGGTACTGAACCTGCCGGAAGAAAAGCTCTGGGTCACTGTCTATGCTAGCGATGACGAGGCATACGATATCTGGACCCAGGAAATCGGCGTACCCGCCGAGCGTATGGTGCGTATCGGTGACAACAAGGGCGCGCCTTACGCCTCCGACAACTTCTGGACCATGGGCGATACCGGCCCGTGCGGTCCTTGCACCGAGATCTTCTACGACCACGGCCCGGACATCTGGGGCGGCCCACCCGGCTCGCCGGAAGAAGACGGTGACCGTTACATCGAGATCTGGAACAACGTTTTCATGCAGTTCAACCGTACCGCTGACGGTGTGCTGCACCCGCTGCCAGCACCATCGGTAGACACCGGCATGGGTCTTGAGCGTATCAGTGCGGTCATGCAGCACGTACACTCGAACTACGAGATCGACCTTTTCCGCAGCCTGCTCGACGCTGCTGCCGCCGCCATCGGTTGCAAGAACGAAGAGCAGTCGTCGCTCAAAGTGGTATCGGACCACATCCGTTCCTGCGGCTTCCTGATTGCCGACGGTGTCCTGCCGTCCAACGAAGGCCGCGGTTACGTACTGCGCCGCATCATTCGCCGTGCCTGCCGTCATGGCAACAAGCTGGGCGCTACCGGCAGCTTCTTCTACAAGATTGTTGCCGCGCTGGTTGCCGAGATGGGCGAAGCCTTCCCGGAACTGACCCAGCAGCAGGCCAACATCGAGCGCGTGCTCAAGGCTGAAGAAGAGCAGTTCGCTAAAACCCTGGAGCAGGGCCTGAAGATCCTCGAGCAAGACCTGGCCGAACTCAAAGGCAGCGTGGTGCCGGGTGACGTGGTGTTCAAACTGTATGACACCTACGGTTTCCCGATGGACCTGACTGCCGACATCGCCCGTGAGCGTGAACTGACCATCGACGAAGCAGGTTTCGAGCGGGAAATGGAAGCGCAGCGTGAGCGCGCCCGTTCCGCCAGCGCCTTTGGCCTGGACTACAACACCCTGGTCAAGGTCGATGTCGCCACCGAGTTCACTGGCTACACCAGCACCGAAGGCGAGGCGAATATCGTTGCGCTGTATAAAGACGGCAAGGTCGTTGAGCAACTGACTGAAGGCGAGCAGGGCGTCGTGATCCTCGATCGCACGCCGTTCTACGCCGAGTCCGGTGGCCAGGTCGGTGACACCGGCTACCTGCAAGCGGCCAACGTGCGCTTCGACGTGCGTGACACCACCAAAACCGGTGGCGCGTTCCTGCACCACGGTCTGGTCGCCAGCGGTACCCTGGTCGTGGGTTCCAAGGTGCACGCCAAGGTCGATGCTGATGTGCAGCACGCCACCTCGCTGAACCACTCTGCGACTCACCTGCTGCACGCCGCCTTGCGTCAAGTGCTGGGCGAGCACGTACAACAGAAAGGCTCGCTGGTTGATAGCCAGCGCCTGCGTTTTGACTTCAGTCACTTCGAGGCGGTCAAGCCGGAGCAGCTCAAGGCTCTGGAAGACATCGTCAACCGCGAAGTGCGCAAGAACTCCGAGGTGCAAACCGAAGAGACCGATATCGAAACCGCCAAGCAGAAGGGCGCAATGGCGCTGTTCGGCGAGAAATACGGCGACAGCGTGCGCGTACTGAGCATGGGCGGTGACTTCTCCGTCGAGCTGTGCGGTGGTATCCACGCCAAGCGTACCGGTGATATCGGCCTGCTCAAGATCATCAGCGAAGGTGGTGTGGCTTCTGGTGTGCGCCGTATCGAAGCGGTCACCGGTGAAGCGGCACTGGCCTACCTCAATGCTGCCGAAGAGCAGCTCAAAGAGGCGGCGCAGCTGGTCAAGGGCAGTCGCGACAACCTGATCGACAAACTGTCGGCCGTGCTGGAGCGCAACCGCCAGCTGGAAAAACAGCTGGAGCAATTGCAGGCCAAGGCCGCCAGTGCTGCCGGTGACGACTTGTCCAACTCGGCTGTTGACGTCAAGGGCGTCAAGGTCCTGGCTGCACGCCTGGACGGCCAGGATGGCAAGGCGCTGCTGGCGCTGGTCGATCAGCTGAAGAACAAACTCGGCCGCGCAGTGATCCTGCTCGGCAGTGTCCATGAGGAAAAGGTCGTGCTGGTTGCCGGTGTGACCAAAGACCTGACTGGCCAACTCAAAGCCGGTGATTTGATGAAGCAAGCCGCTGCCGCGGTGGGTGGTAAGGGCGGTGGTCGTCCAGACATGGCGCAAGGCGGTGGCGTTGACACCGCTGCGCTGGACAACGCACTGGCCCTGACCGTGCCATTCGTGGAGCAGGGCGTTTAAGGCGCCATCCGGCCCGTCGTCTAGTGACGGGCCTTGGTGTCGTTTGAATGTTTATTGGGTGCCCTTCATGGGCTGAGGCGGCTTTGAAATGGCGTTGATCGTACAGAAATTTGGCGGCACTTCAGTCGGCACGGTCGAGCGAATCGAACAGGTTGCCGACAAGGTCAAGAAATTCCGCGAGGCCGGCGATGACCTGGTGGTTGTGCTGTCGGCGATGAGTGGTGAAACCAATCGCCTGATCGATCTGGCCAAGCAGATCAGCGATCAGCCGGTTCCGCGTGAACTGGATGTGATTGTCTCCACCGGTGAGCAGGTGACCATCGCCTTGCTGGCCATGGCGCTGATGAAGCGGGGGATTCCTGCGGTGTCCTACACCGGTAACCAGGTCCGTATCCTCACCGATAGCGCGCACAACAAGGCGCGCATCCTGCAGATCGACGACCAGAAGATCCGTGCCGACATCAAGGCCGGTCGCGTGGTTGTCGTGGCGGGCTTCCAGGGCGTTGACGAGCACGGCAATATCACCACGCTCGGTCGTGGCGGTTCTGACACCACCGGTGTTGCCTTGGCGGCAGCATTGAAGGCCGATGAATGCCAGATCTACACCGACGTCGATGGTGTCTACACCACCGACCCGCGCGTGGTGTCCCAGGCACAGCGTCTGGACAAGATCACCTTCGAAGAGATGCTGGAGATGGCCAGCCTCGGGTCCAAGGTGTTGCAGATCCGTGCCGTCGAGTTCGCCGGCAAGTACAACGTTCCGCTGCGCGTGCTGCACAGCTTCCAGGAGGGTCCGGGTACCCTCATTACTATTGATGAAGAGGAATCCATGGAACAGCCGATCATTTCCGGCATCGCCTTCAATCGCGATGAAGCCAAGCTGACCATTCGCGGCGTGCCGGATACCCCGGGCGTTGCTTTCAAGATCCTCGGCCCGATCAGCGCCGCGAACATTGAAGTCGACATGATCGTGCAGAACGTTTCGCACGATAACACCACCGACTTCACCTTCACGGTACATCGCAACGACTACGACAAGGCCCACAAGGTCCTGGACAAAACCGCTGAAGAGCTCAATGCTCGCGAAGTGGTGGGTGATACCAACATTGCCAAGGTGTCGATCGTTGGCGTTGGTATGCGCTCTCACGCCGGCGTGGCCAGCCGCATGTTCGAAGCACTGGCTAAAGAAAGCATCAACATCCAGATGATCTCTACCTCCGAAATCAAGGTTTCGGTGGTAATCGAAGAGAAGTACCTGGAACTTGCGGTGCGCGCCCTGCACACCGCCTTCGAACTGGACGCCCCTTCCCGACAGGGTGAGTAAGGCGTTGCCTCAAGGGCGCGGCTTAGCCGCGCCCTTCGCGTTTCTGGCGGGTGGGAGAAAACTGTCGTTTTGCTCGCGCTAGTCAATACTTAGGCGTAGGTCGGTGGCCGTCACGGGCTAAAGGCTCAAGCCCTTAATTTTGCAGACTGTTATCCCTGAACTGAATTTCGTGAGGACAAAGATATGTTGATTCTGACTCGTCGGTGCGCCGAGAGCCTGATCATTGGCGACGGCGAAATCACCGTGACCGTGCTTGGCGTCAAAGGAAACCAGGTGCGAATCGGTGTGAATGCCCCTAAAGAAGTGGCTGTTCACCGTGAGGAAATCTACCTGCGAATCAAGAAAGAGAAGGACGAAGAACCAAGCCATTAATTTTTATCGATTTTTTTTCAAAAAAGAGTTTGCAAACGGGGAAAGCTCTGGTTATTATACGCCCCGTGTTGCGGAGAGGTGGCCGAGTGGCCGAAGGCGCTCCCCTGCTAAGGGAGTATACCTCACAAGGGTATCGGGGGTTCGAATCCCCCCTTCTCCGCCATTATTCATGTAGGACGCTGTAATCTGCCTGAATCGCGTAAGTCGTTGAAATTAAACGAAAAAGTGGTTGGCAAAAAGATTTAGCGGCCTATAATGCGCGGTAACAAATGCACTCATAGCTCAGCTGGATAGAGTACTCGGCTACGAACCGAGCGGTCGGAGGTTCGAATCCTCCTGAGTGCACCATACGACGAAGCGGTTTTCTTCTTGAAAGTCGCTTCAGCTTCAACCAGAGGTGATCTGGTCCATCAAGCGCCAACCCTGCACTCATAGCTCAGCTGGATAGAGTACTCGGCTACGAACCGAGCGGTCGGAGGTTCGAATCCTCCTGAGTGCACCATACGACGAAGCAGTTTTCTTCTTGAAAGTTGTTTCAGCTTCAACCAGAGGTGACCTGGTCTATCAAGCGCCAACCCTGCACTCATAGCTCAGCTGGATAGAGTACTCGGCTACGAACCGAGCGGTCGGAGGTTCGAATCCTCCTGAGTGCACCATACAACAGAAAGCCCGCCTAATAAGGCGGGCTTTTTGCTTTCCGGCGTTCTATCTTTTTCGTTGTGACATGTGTTTTTTTTACCGTGGTAGCCGTCGCACTGATAGCTGCAGAGGTTGTCATAACAATGCCGCGCAAACGATTGTTCTAGCCACGATTTTTTCAGCACCCTGACGGCCCAAGCGGTGTATGATTGCGCCCGTCAGTCCCGCCGGGGCTTGTGGAAAACCACCATGGACTTACCCAGTAGTTACTCAATAGCAAGTTTTGCCAATCAAGATCTGACTGATTGATTCTCCCGGCGTGCTCCGCTGCTGGGAGTGGAGTTCGCCTATGACTGAAATCGAAGCAAAAAAGACGCAAGAGAGCTTGCAGGATCGCCTGGCTCAGGTGGTCGAACTGCTGCAGCGTCAACGCGTGGTCGAAGACCTGACCCACCGTCAGGAAGGTCATCACCACGACCTGGTGGAAAACCTCGTTCACCGCCAGAACCTCGTCGAGCTGCAGCGCAAGCTCGATGACCTGCACTCTGCCGACGTTGCTTACATTCTCGAAGCCTTGCCGCTGGACGACCGTCTGACGGTCTGGCAGCTGGTCAAAGCCGAGCGCGACGGCGACATTCTCCTGGAAGTATCCGACTCGGTTCGGGAAACCCTGATCGCCGACATGGACGATCACGAGTTGCTCGCTGCAGCCAAGGAGATGGACGCCGACGAACTGGCCGACCTGGCGCCTGAGCTGCCCCGTGACGTTGTTCATGAGCTGATGGAAACCCTCGATGCCCAGCAGCGTGAGCGCGTTCGCTCCGCGTTGAGCTATGACGAGGAGCAGGTCGGTGCGCTGATGGACTTCGAGATGGTGACCATCCGCGAAGATGTCAGCCTGGAAGTGGTACTGCGTTACCTGCGTCGCCTCAAAGAGCTGCCAGGGCATACCGACAAATTGTTCGTGGTCGATTACGACGGCTTGCTCAAGGGCGTGTTGCCGATCAAGCGTTTGCTGGTCAATGACCCAGACAAGAAAGTCGCCGAAGTCATGGCGGACGACCCGGTGGTGTTCCACCCGGAAGAAGACGCCTACGACGCCGCCCAGGCCTTTGAGCGTTATGACCTGGTATCGGCGCCGGTGGTAGACAAGAACGGTCGCTTGATCGGCCGTCTGACCATCGACGAAATGGTCGACCTGATTCGTGAAGAAAGCGAGACCGAAGTGCTGAACATGGCCGGTCTGCGTGAAGAGGAAGACATCTTCGCCTCGGTCTGGCGTTCATTGCGCAACCGTTGGGCGTGGTTGGCGATCAACCTGATCACCGCCTTCGTGGCATCCCGAGTGATTGGCCTGTTCGAGGGCTCGATCGAGAAGCTGGTGGCGCTGGCAGCGCTGATGCCGATCGTGGCGGGTATTGGCGGTAACTCCGGTAACCAGACCATCACCATGATCGTCCGCGCCATGGCGCTCGATCAGGTCAGCCCTGGCAATACGTCGCGGCTGATGCGCAAGGAGCTGGCGGTAGCCCTGATCAATGGCCTGGTGTGGGGCGGTGTGATCGGTGTGGTGGCGTTCCTGTTGTACGGCAGTTGGTCGTTGGGTGTGGTGATGACAGCGGCAATGACCCTTAACCTGCTGTTGGCGGCGTTGATGGGGGTGTTGATCCCCATGACCCTGGCGCGCCTGGGACGTGATCCGGCCATGGGCGCCAGTGTGATGATCACGGCCATGACCGACAGTGGCGGATTCTTCATCTTCCTCGGCCTGGCAACGATCTTCCTGTTGTAAATGCCAGCGTCCACATACAAAAAAGCCAGCGTAAGCTGGCTTTTTTGTTGAGGCGGGCAGGGCTCAGGAAGCGTCTGCGGCCATCTCGACATCGTGAGCAATCAGGGCCACCAGTGCGTTCTGCTGTCGGTGTGACAGCTGGCGGAAGCGTTGCAACAGTTCACGCTCGTGCAGCGACAGCTCCGGGCTGTCCAGGCGCATGCTCAGCTCGTCACCCAGAGCTCCTTCCTGGATCAGGCTCTGTTCCAGGCGGGCGATGATTTCCGAGTTCATGCTGCGGTGATGGTGGCGCGCTACCTCGGCAATGCGCTCACGCATTCCGTCGGGGAGGCGGACGACGAATTTGTCAGCGGTGCGGCTTGAGTAAACAGCCTGTTTCATTGGGCGCATATAATTGACCGATTGTAGTTCAGGGGAAGCGGTTTTCGAAATTGGCCGCACGATCTCAGTACGACCATCACGGCAACAAAATGTTCAACCTGAATTGTGAATGAGGTGTGCATCATGCCTCATTGTCGCCGGTTCCTTGGCGTCAATTCTGTGACAAATATTGAGTCGTGTGAAGGCGTTTTGCCAGTACCAATTGTCAGAAATGAGCACTGGTTTCAAATTTTTTCATTTTTTCATTCAGCGTCCCATCAGCTGATTTACCGCCACCTGTAAGCAGCAGGCGAAAACAGCCGGGAAAGCGCCTAGAATGCGCAAGCTTCCTTATTGATGAGCATAGTGGCTATGCAGCATGACGCAAGAACCGCGCGCCGTACAGCTTTGCCTGGGCGCCTGGTTTACTTGATGGGGCCTTCCGGTGCGGGCAAGGACTCGCTGATCGATGCTGCCCGGCCCGTATTGGCGATGCACAACGTGGCCATCGCCCGGCGGGTGATCACTCGCTCGGCCGAGGCCAAGGGCGAAGATGCGCAGGGCGTTTCTCCCGAGCGCTTCGAACAGATGTGTGCCGCTGGCGAATTTGCCCTGCATTGGCAGGCCAACGGCCTGTCCTATGGCATCCCGGTGCAGATTGATGAGTGGCTGAAGCAGGGGCGTACCGTGCTGATCAACGGCTCGCGCGCGTATCTGCCAATCGCCCGACAACGTTACCCGGATCTGTTGGCGGTATTGCTAAGCGTCGACCCGCAGGTATTGCGCCAACGCTTGCTGGCCCGTGGTCGAGAGAGCCTGGAGGACATTGAGCGGCGTCTGGCGCGTAGCCAGCAACTGACCGTGGCAGATCAAGGCGTCTATCTGCTGGATAACTCCACACGCCTTGACGACGCCGTAGCGCGGTTGCTCGGGCTGCTGCGCGAACACGGCTTGCTGGCGCGCGACTAAGCCTCAGAAGATCAGCCGCTGTTCGGTTCTGGGTTGCTCTGCAGGTGTCAGCGCCGATGCCGTAGGCGCCCGGGGCATGCTACCGAACTCCACCAGGTGTGGGCGCATCGCAGAGGGTGCCAGGGCTTGGGCAGATGCTTCCGGCCCCTCTGGCTGAAGAAGCAAACCGGCCAATACGGCCAATGCCAACGCGTTGAGCAAAAGTAGTGTGCGGTTCATCAGGCATACTCCACAGAGCAGGGGCGGTTGCCGGGCACTTGTGAGTGAATATTGCACGCCGCATGCCAGCCGAAAATTTGAAATTAGTCCTTTAAATTCAAATAAATAGGCCGTTTTGATGAGGGCTTTGTCGGGCATTCTGCAATAATGGCCCACTGCCTTGTTGCAAAATGCACGATCTGCTCTGCTGGATGCACAAAGGCTACAGGCAAAAAGCCCCATGGATGACATGACAAATGCCAGCGTGCTGGTTAACATGCACGCCGTCCTCTGTCGCGCAGCGCTCGTTGCCGGCTCAATGTCTCAGTAGCTCAATTGGATAGAGCATCCCCCTCCTAAGGGGAAGGTTGGCAGTTCGAACCTGCCCTGGGACACCATTCATTTGAAGTTCTCCAACACTCAAGTTCGCACACGCGTCCGATGCGCCGCCCGCCTATGCATCTTTCATTGGTCATGGCTTGCACAAAACATATGCAAAATCGTATATTCGTATTTCCATATGTGTTGGTGTGCCACATGTTTACTCCCCCCGAGATTTTCAAAAGCCTGGCTGACGAGACTCGCGCCCGCGCTACATTGCTGATCGCCGATCAGGGCGAGCTCTGTGTGTGTGAGTTGATGTGTGCCCTGGATGACAGTCAGCCGAAAATCAGCCGACATCTTGCTCAATTGCGCAGCAGCGGGGTGCTGTTGGATCGCCGACAAGGCCAGTGGGTCTACTACCGCCTCAATCCGGATCTGCCCGGCTGGGTGACCGCGATGTTGCAGGTGACGCTGCAGGCTAATGTCGATTGGCTGCACAGCAATGCGGCGCGTCTGCAAAGTATGGAAGGGCGCCCTGTTCGTGCTGCCTGCTGCTGAGTGCCTGCATCAATCCCAGTTTTCACCTTTGCCCGTAGCGGCAGGAGCAATGTATGCGCGTCCTCTTCATGTGTACGGCCAATAGCTGCCGTAGCATTCTTTCAGAAGCCGTGTTCAATCACTTGGCGCCGGAGGGCTTCGAGGCGGTAAGTGCCGGGAGTTTTCCCAAACGGCAGGTGCTGCCGCGTACGCTTAGCACACTGCAGCAGGCTGGTATCGCTACCGAAGGCTTGTGCAGCAAGGGTAATGACGCCTTTCAGGAAAACCCTCCGGACATTGTCATTACCGTGTGTGACAACGCTTCGAACGAAAGTTGCCCGGCTTATTTTGGCCCGGCGCTCAAAGCCCATTGGGGATTGCAGGACCCTTCCGAAGTGGCAGGCGATGACGCTACGGTTGATGCGGCCTTCCGCTTCACGCTGGCGTGCATCGAACGGCGTTGCAACGCCTTCCTGAAACTGCCGTTTACCCGACTTGACCGCGACGAGCTCAAGCACGAGTTGGATCGGATCGGTCTTCTCTAAGCAGGAAAAAACATGTCAGAGCAATTACCCAATCTGGATCTTTCGCTGTTCGACGGTGTGCCAGTCACAGCCCGGCCCGGAGCTCATAAACCGCGAATTCTGTTGTTGTATGGATCAACCCGCGAACGTTCCTTCAGCCGTTTATTGATCGAAGAGGCAGCTCGCCTGCTGGAGCACTTTGGTGCCGAAACCCGGATGTTTTCCCCTTCCTCAATGCCTTTGCCAGACGATGCGCCAGTCGATCATCCAAAGGTGCAGGAGTTGCGTGAGCTGGTGTTGTGGTCGGAAGGTCAGGTCTGGTGTTCGCCTGAGCGGCATGGCGCGATGTCGGCAGTGTTCAAGGCACAGATCGACTGGATTCCGCTGGCGCTCGGTGCTATCCGCCCGACCCAAGGCAAAACGTTGGCTGTGATGCAGGTCTGCGGCGGCTCGCAATCATTCAATGTGGTCAACCAGCTGCGGGTGTTGGGCCGCTGGATGCGGATGTTTACCATCCCTAACCAATCATCGGTACCCAAGGCGTACATGGAGTTTGACGAGGCAGGTCGAATGAAGCCCTCGGCGTACTACGACCGTGTCGTCGATGTGATGGAGGAATTGGTGAAATTCACCGTGCTGCTGCGCGATCATCAATCAACGTTGGTCGATCGCTATTCGGAGCGCAAGGAAACTGCCGAGCAGTTGATGGCTCGGGTAAATCAGCGCTCAATTTGATGCCAGCGGTGTGGTTTGGGGGGCGCAGGGCGCGCATCGACTCGTCACTTTACTTCGGCAATCGCTTGGCTAGGCTCAGGTAAAACAGCGCTAACACCCGATTGCCGGAGGCCGTGATGCAACAGCCCTATGGTACTCAACCCACCTGGCATCAGAAGCTGCAGCGCCATTTGGGCAGCAACCCAGGCACGGTCATTCTTGCCACGTTGTTTTTTCTGGTATTTGCCTACGTCATCTGGGATCTGACCAGTACGCTTAGTACGGACAATTCGCCGTCCAGTGGCGCCGCGCTCAATCGCCTGATTGCCTTACTTGGTGGATTGTTGGGGTGGGCGCTGGGCATACTGTTTGCGCCGTTCTCGGCCGCCGAGAAGGAGCAATTCCAAGGGATTGCCAAGGTCATATCGGCATTTGTCGCCGGTTATCTGTTGTCCAAGGCTGAAGTGTTTTTTCAGCTGACCTTGTTCCCCAAGGATGGCAGCTTTCCGCTGATGAACTGGATTCGTGTGGGGATCTTCACCGCATCAATGTTGCTTGGCGCACTGACCGTGTTCGTCCACCGCCTGTACGCCTTTCGCGAATAGATTTTTGGAGAGCTTCACGCCCGCTCCTACCGAAAGGCTATTGCTGCGGCGCAGGGCATGGCCCGGTGAACTCAGGGTAGTGCTCGGCAATGGTGAACATCGCTGCAGGGTTATGGCCAAGGTTGACCGGGCGGTAGCGGTGATCCGGTTCGCGTTCCGGGTGGAACTCAGGCAAATCGCACAACGCCATCCGAGCCAGTACGCTGGGGTGAACCTGGTCGTGCTGCACCGGTTTCCGGCGCAACAAGCCAGCGTTTCGGTAGATCGCCGACAAGTACCAGGCTGCATCAAAGTATTCGTCATGCAGCGGCGCACTCAGGCACTCCTGAGGCCAGGGTGAATCGGCGAAGATTTGCTCTGCTTGCACCTTTTCCAGCATCCAGCGCAAAGGCGTGGCTTCGAGCCCAACCGGTGCGCCAGTGTTCTGTTGTGTCTGTAGGCCGCAATAGTCACCCTTGAAGCCGTTCGCGTAGCCGCCGCCAATATCGGCGTGCGCGCCGGCAAACCACATCTCCTCCAGCGTTTGGGTTTCGTATTGCGGTGTGGCGAATCGTTGCAGGCGGAAGCTGTCGCGTTGCTCATCCAGCGACATGGCGTGATAGCCCTTGCGCGCATACAGCTCCAGACGATGGCCGTCCGGGTCTTCATCCAGTCCGAAGCCGATGGCAGGCACGGTGTCGAACACGCCAATGGCCTGGACAACGACTTTGTTTGCAGGGTTCTTGTCCCCGTAAGCTTTAATCCCAAGAGATTCCCGGTAGTCACGCAGGTTGTCGCGCAGTGTTTGTTCAAAGGTTGCGCTGCCGTTGTTACTGACGTGATAACGGTCGTACAGCTTGTTGACCTTGCTATGGAAGTTGCCGGCCCACCACAGCATGAAGGTATCGTCCAGGGTGTCGGGGGTGATGGTGTCGAACTTGGCCAGGCCGGCGTATTCGATAAAGCCGTTGAGGGAGCGTGCGGTGAATGCACCGCGGCTGAACCCAAACAGGTAGATTTTGTCGCCTGGTTTGTAGGCTTCCACCAGAAAGCGATAGGCCTGACGGATGTTCATGCTGACGCCGCTGCCAAGCGCGGCGCCGCTGATGGGCATGGTCGGGCCAGTACCCACGCCTTTGTCGTAGAAGGCGATCACCGCGTGGCTGTCGGGGCTTGCGGCTTTTTTATCGGCAGGTGACAGGGACCGCAGCAGGGCGAGGTTGTATAGCCGCCAGATGTTGGTGCTGTCTTCCCAATCGTTGGCGGTGCCATCGAGCAGTACCACCAGCTTGCGATTTTTCGCATTCTGGTGAATGCAGTTCAGCAGTTTCCAGCGTGCACGGACTCTTTCATAAGAATCCTTGGCTTCGTCAAACGGAAAGCGGGTGCTGTTGGGGCAGCTTGTGGCCTGGCGTACCAATACCTGGTCGAGGTCGTCCTGCGACTCAGCCTTGGCTGCCGTCATGTGCGCAGGTATTGGCATGAGGTACTGCGTCGGGCCTGAACACCCGGTAAGGATACAAACAGCCAGCAGCAAAATATTGCGATGCATGTTCGAGCATCCCCCAGGTAAGCCTGTAGCCAGGGGTAGCCCGACGTGAGTGCGGCTTGCTGGCCCCTTGAGTCCTTTCCTCAAGGTAGATCGCCAGCAGGCCAAATGCCACTTCTGCCCGTGTGATCAGTTCAGATCAGAGCGTGTTGCTTCTGCTCTTGCTCGGCCGCCGTTGATGGTGATGTGGCAGCGGGTGTCAGTTCGGCGGTCAACCGTGCAGACTGCGCAGGTCCCTGCAGGTGAGCATTCAAGGTCGCCAGGCTGTCCAGCTCCGTCTCCTTCTTCATCTGCTCGGCGATTTTGCGCTCGATCTTGTCTTTTTCTTCAGGCGGCAAAGCGTCGAATTCTTCCTTGGTGATGCCGAGTTCGTTCAGTAGCTTTTCTTTGATCTTCTCGGCCGGCGACAGCGCCATGTAATCGCGAAACTCCTGCACGGCACTGCTGGTCGGGGCGTCCGGCTCAGTGCTGGTGGACTGCTTGAGTGTTTGCAGTTGCACCTTGAGTTTGGCCATGGCTTCGTCATGTGCGCTACCGTTGTTCTGCCCGGTAGTGCTGTTGTGGCTTTGCTGTTGCGCTGCAGCGCCGCTGCTGGCAACCAGCGTACGAAAGAGCGCTTGTTGTTCTGTCGCTGCCTCAGCGGCGGTGCGTACCGGGTTGGTTGCCAGCTGTTGCCAGCCAGCGCTGTTGATGGTGTTCACTGGATCGTTCTCCTTGATCAAAAACCAGCGTGCAGTTGAGCGACAGCAATCGCTGTGCCAGCTGGTTAAAAGCGCTCAAGGTTCTAGTATGTAAGGGCGCACGCGAGTGTCTGGCAACGTCTGCTCGGTACCTTTTTGCCTGCAAGGGGAAAAAGTTTGCCGTCGACGGCAACGCCACTCTCACGCCAGCGCCACTACAAGGTGGGACGTAGTCGTCCGGGACAAGGGAGAGAGCCCATGAGTCAAGCACCTGAATCGGCAGCGCCGAAGGCGCCATTCATTGCGTTCGAGGACGCGCAATTGCAAACCCTGTTGGAGCTGATCAGCGACGGCATCTGGGACTGGAATGCCAACAGTGGTTATGTCTACCGCAACCCTGGCTGGTACAGGATGCTCGGTTACGCCAGTCACTCGCTGGACAATTCGGTGTTTACCTGGGAAAGCGTTATTCACCCCGAGGATTACCCGCGGGTGATGGCGCATTTTGAAGCCTATATCACCGGGCAGGCTGAAGCGTATCGGGTGCAGTACCGCTGCAAGTGTCAGGATGGCAGCTACCTGTGGATTGAAGACAGCGGCCATATCATCGCGCGCAATCCGGATGGGGCGGTGGCGCGGATGCTGGGGGCGCACCGTAATATCGACGCCAGCAAACGTCTGCTGCAGCAACTGGAACAACAGAATTCGTCACTCGAAGCGCTGGTGGCCGAGCGTACGCAAGAGCTGTCGTGGGTCAATCAACAACTGCAGCGCCAACTGGACGAGAACCGCGACCTGGCCGAACGCGATGCGCTGACCTTGATTGCCAACCGCTATCGTCTGGAAAAAGTCCTGCAGCAAGAGTGCGAGCGCGCCCGGCGATATCGCCATCCGCTGTCGTTGATCGTGATGGATCTGGATGATTTCAAGCCGATCAATGATCGTTACGGTCATGCACGGGGTGACAGCGTACTGATCGATCTGGTGGCGCGGATCAAAGGTTGCTTGCATGGAACCGAGCTGCTTGCCCGTTGGGGTGGCGATGAGTTTGTTGTGGTGCTGGTCGACGCGTCACTGGCTCATGCACACCAGATGGCAAGCACGATCCGCCAGGCACTGGAGCAGGCGCCTGCTATGGGTGACTATCAACTCACCATGAGCTACGGCGTGGTAGAGCGCCATGAAGGGGAGGGCCAGCAACAGCTGCTGTCGCGGGCGGATCAGGCGTTGTACCGGGCCAAGTCGGCAGGCAAAAACTGTATCGCCGAGTGAATGCTCACTGCGATAGGCCGTGGGCGTGCTGATCACCAGTGTTGTGCCAGCGCTTGTGGGCCATGGTGAGTGGGGAACAAGGGCAGGACCTCTTCGCCGAGTTCTTCGATGATCTCGCGCGCCGGGCGTTGAGCCAGATGGATGCCGAGTGCGGCGTGATTGACTCCAGCATCGCGCCATTCCCCCAGTAGCTCGATCAAGCCCTTGCGACCCGTCTTGAGTACGTAGCCGCCGCGCAGCGGGGTGCGAGGGTAGTTCGGGTTTTCGTCGAGGTCGATCCACTCGTTGGTGACATGCGGGCGAAAGCCCTGATCCGGAATATGCTGGCGCCAGGCGCGGATCTTCTCGGCAAGCTGAGCTGGGCCAGCGCTGGTGTGCGTCGATTGCGGAAATGTCAGCCAACCATCGGCATGCTCGCCGAGCCACGGCATTGATTGCCGTGACGAGCCGGTAACCAGCAAGGGAATTTTGCCAGTGGCAGGTCTGGGCAGTAGCCGCGCCTCACTGAGCTGTCCGAGGGTTGAGCTGATGGCCCGCTCGGGGCCCTGCAGCAGTTGGCGAAAGTAATCCACCGTATCGGCGAAGCGCTCACCACGTTCACTGTGTTGCAAGCCATAGGCCGGGAATTCGAGCGGGCGGTCACCCGAAGCGATACCCATCACCAAGCGCCCGCCGGACAATTGATCGATGGTTGAAGAGGCCTTGGCCAGATCAATCGGGTGACGCAGGGAGAAGACCGCGCTGCCGGTGGCCAGGGCAATGTGGCGGGTTCTGGCGGCCAGGTAAGCCAGGTAGGTAAACGGATCGAAGACCTGCCCGGCATCGCCGAAGCCCGGATCAAACAGAGGAATGTCGCGTACCCAGACTGCCGCGAATCCGAGGCGCTCGATGTCGATCACGCGATCGGTTTGCCCGGCCAGGACGCTCATGTCGCCAGCATAGAAACGCAGCGGCAGGAAAATGCCCAGCGTCAGTTGCTCTGCTGCAAACATCCGGTTGTAGCCCGGGTGGTTGATGAAGACGGGTGCGCTGGCGCCACGGCTAGCAGTGAGGTTTATTGTCTGGTGCATGCCGATTCTCTAAGCATGAGGGCGTTCATGAAAGCATTAGGTGAGCTATCGCTGTTATGGGGCTGTTCAGGGCTGCTCATCTGCCACTTCCTGTGATGTTTTTGCTTGGCTATCCTAGGAAACCGCTGCACGCGTGAGAAACGATGATTTCTCGCCTGTGTGTTTAGATTCTCTAATCTGAGGTTGTTGCCCGTGGGAGCAGTTTTACCGTTGCTGGCATTGCGTGCTTTTACCGAGACAGGACGTCTGGGTAGCTTGAAGGCCGCGGCAGATCGGTTGGGAGTGACGCCGGGCGCCATCAGCCAACAGATCCGCTTGCTGGAAGAGCGCCTGGGGGTTGCGCTGTTTGTCCGTGTTCACCATGGGGTGCATCTGACGGACGCGGGCGCGCGGGTACACCTCAACCTGATGCGTGGATTTGAGCTGATCGAAAAATCCTATGCGACACTGGAAAATCTGAGCGGCGAAAAAAGCCTCACCATCAGCACGGTGCCTTCGTTTGCCGCGGCATGGTTGGTGCCGAGAATTGGACGCTTCAGTGCCTTGCACCCAGAGATCGAAGTGCGGATTGAAGCCGCGGCGACGCTGGTGGATTTCAAGCATGACCGCATTGATGTCGCCCTGCGCCACGGTTTGGGTCATTACCCGGGGCTGGAGTCGATCCGGTTGATGGCGCCGGTGTTGTTGCCGGTAGCCAGTCCACAGCTGCTCGCCCAGGGGGCAGCGGTTGCCGAGCCGGCCGACTGTCTCAAGTACCCGTTGTTGCAGGATGGCGACCGCGCGGACTGGGCACTCTGGCTACAGGCCCACGGTGTTCAAGTGGGGGATGAGGCGCGGCCTGGAATGAGCTTTGAAGAGGACCTTCTGTTGTTGCGTGCCGCGGCAGCGGGGCAGGGTATTGCCCTGGTGCAGGACACCCATGCGCAAGAGGACATTGATGCCGGAAAGCTGGTCGTCGCCTTGGACAAGCCCTGGCCGTCGCGATTTGCCTACTACCTGGTCAGCCGTGCCGACACTCTGCAGCGTCCGGAAGTGCGCGCGTTCGTCGATTGGATAAAAACGGAAGCAACAGTAGGAGCGGGCTTGCCCCGCGATGCGTTGTAACAGGCAAACCACTATCGCGGGGCAAGCCCGTTCCTACCGTGCCTCAAAAAAAAAGACCCGCGGCGCTTGCGCGCAGCGGGTCAAATCGGCCGCAGCCGCTTCAGTGTGTTACAGGTGCAGGGCGTGACCTAAGGCGCGCAAAGCCGCTTCCTGAACGGCCTCGCCAAGGGTCGGATGTGCATGAATGGTGCCCGCCACGTCCTCCAGGCGCGCGCCCATTTCCAGTGACTGGGCAAACGCCGTCGACAATTCCGAGACACCCACGCCGACGGCTTGCCAGCCGAGGATCAGGTGGTTGTCACGACGCGCGACCACGCGGACAAATCCGCTTTTCGATTCCAGGGTCATGGCCCGGCCATTGGCGGCGAACGGGAACTGCGCAACGATGCAGTCCAGGCCTTCCTGTTCAGCGTGCTCCGGGGTCTTGCCGACGACCACCAGTTCCGGGTCGGTGAAGCACACGGCAGCAATGGCGCTGGGTTCAAAGCGACGCGTTTTGCCGGCGATGATTTCCGCAACCATCTCGCCCTGGGCCATGGCCCGGTGGGCGAGCATTGGTTCACCGCTGAGGTCGCCGATCGCCCAGACGTTGCGCATGCTGGTCTGGCAACGTTCGTCGATGGCGATGGCCGCGCCGTTCATTTTCAGTGCCAGGCTTTCCAGGTTGAAACCCTGGGTGCGCGGTTTGCGGCCGACGGCGACCAGTACCTGATCGGTCGACAGCTGCAGCAGCTCACCCGCCGGGTCACGGACTTGCAGGCGCTGGCTGGCGGCATCGAAGCCTTCAACACTGTGCTTGAGGTACAGGGTGATGCCGAGCTTTTTGATCGACTCGGCCACCGGTGCCGTCAGTTCGCTGTCGTAGGTTGGCAAGATGCGCTCGCGCGCTTCAACCACGCTCACCTCAACGCCGAGTTTGCGGTAGGCAATGCCCAGCTCCAAGCCAATGTAACCACCGCCGACCACCGTCAGGTGCTTGGGCAGGGCTTTCGGTGCCAGGGCTTCGGTGGAGGAGATTACCGCGCCGCCTAGCGGCAACATCGGCAGCTCGACGCTGCTGGAGCCGGTGGCCAGCAACAAGTGCTCGCACTGGATGCGTTGGCCATCGACGTCAACACTTTTGCCGTCGAGGATCTTCGCCCAGCCATGAATCACTTTTACCCCGTGCTTTTTCAGCAGGGCGGCGACGCCACTGGTCAGGCGGTCAACGATGCCGTCTTTCCAGGCCACGCTCTGGCCGATGTCCAGACTGGGCGGTGAGACCTTGATGCCGAGGTTCGACTGCTGGCTGTGCAGCTGAGTCTGGTGGAACTGCTCAGCGACATGAATCAGCGCTTTGGACGGAATGCAGCCGATGTTCAGGCAGGTGCCGCCCAAAGCCTGGCCTTCGACCAGAATGGTGGGGATGCCCAGTTGACCAGCACGGATGGCCGCCACGTAACCGCCAGGGCCGCCACCGATGATCAGCAGGGTGGTGTTGAGGGTCGCTTGCATGGTCACTCCACAAACAGGCTGGCAGGTTGTTCGAGCAGGCCGCGAATGGCCTGGATGAAGAGTGCCGCGTCCATGCCGTCAACCACCCGGTGATCGAACGAGCTGGACAGGTTCATCATCTTGCGGATGACGATCTGGCCATTGATCACCATGGGCCGTTCAACCATGCGGTTGACGCCGACAATCGCCACTTCCGGAGTGTTCACCACCGGGGTGGAGACAATGCCGCCCAACGCGCCGAGGCTGGTCAGGGTAATGGTCGAGCCCGACAGTTCTTCACGGCTGGCCTTGTTGCCACGCGCCGCATTGGCCAGGCGCACGATCTCGCCAGCGTTGCTCCACAGGCTGCCGGCTTCGGCGTGGCGCAGCACCGGAACCATCAAGCCGTTGTCGCCCTGGGTGGCGATGCCGACATGCACCGCGCCATGGCGGGTAATGACCTGGGCTTCATCGTCGTAGGTGGCGTTGATTTGCGGGAACTCGCGCAGGGCCAGAACCATGGCACGCACCAGGAACGGCAGCAGGGTCAGCTTGCCGCGGCTGTCGCCCCACTTTTTGTTCAGGTGCTGGCGCAGTTCTTCTACGGCGGTTACGTCGATTTCTTCGA
This sequence comes from Pseudomonas sp. NUPR-002, assembly GCF_056322725.1. Lineage (NCBI taxonomy): Bacteria > Pseudomonadati > Pseudomonadota > Gammaproteobacteria > Pseudomonadales > Pseudomonadaceae > Pseudomonas > Pseudomonas sp. NUPR-002. The sequence continues at coordinate 4,572,171 of NZ_CM150476.1, read as the reverse complement.
CATAGCTGAAGTGCGCGACGCGGCGTTTGGCATCCTGCATGCGCTGGGCGATTTTGCGGCGCAGGCCGATGACCGGGATCTGTTCGCTGTCGCTGCGCTTGCTGTAACCCGTCGGCGCGCCTGACGTGGCGCGGGTCGGCTGGGTGAGGAAGGCGTCGAGGTCTTCGTGGAGGATACGCCCGGCCGGGCCGCTGCCGTGGACGTACCGCAGTTCGATGCCGGCGTCCAGGGCGCGTTTGCGCACGGCTGGGGAGGCCAGGGGGCGTTCGTTGGCATCGCGGGGGACGATGGCGGCGGGTTGGTGGGTGGTTGGCGTTGGGGTGACAGGTTTGCTGGCCTCTTCGCGGGGCAAGCCCGCTCCCACCGGGGCAACAGCAGGGGCTGGGGTGGTGAGTTCAGCGGGTTTGCTCGGGCTTTCCTGGAGGTTGCCGGCGCCTTCGACTTCAATGCGGATCAGTTCGCTGCCCACGGCCATGACTTCGCCGGGCTGGCCACCCAGGGCGAGGACTTTGCCGCTGACCGGCGAGGGGATTTCTACCGTGGCTTTGTCGGTCATGACATCGGCCACTACCTGGTCTTCAGTGACGGTGTCGCCAACTTTGACGAACCATTCCACCAGCTCTACTTGTGCGATGCCTTCGCCAATGTCTGGCATCTTGATGACGTGCGTGCCCATTCAGACCTCCATAACCCGTTTCAATGCCGCGCCCACGCGTGAAGGGCCGGGGAAATACGCCCACTCTTGCGCGTGCGGGTAGGGGGTGTCCCAACCCGTAACGCGTTCGATCGGCGCTTCGAGGTGATGGAAGCAGTGTTCCTGAACCAGCGAGATCAGCTCGGCACCGAAACCGCAGGTGCGTGTGGCTTCGTGGACGACCACGCAGCGCCCGGTCTTTTTCACCGAGGCGACGATGGTTTCCAGGTCCAGTGGCCATAGGCTGCGCAGGTCGATGACTTCGGCATCGACGCCGGTTTCTTCGGCAGCCACTTGCGACACGTACACGGTGGTGCCGTAGGTCAGAACGGTGACGTCATTGCCGGGGCGGGTGATGGCAGCTTTGTCCAACGGCACGGTGTAGTAGCCATCCGGCACAGCGCTGGCCGGGTGTTTCGACCACGGCGTAACCGGGCGGTCGTGGTGGCCGTCGAACGGGCCGTTGTACAGGCGCTTGGGCTCGAGGAAGATCACCGGGTCGTCATTTTCGATCGAGGCAATCAGCAGGCCTTTGGCGTCATACGGGTTGGACGGCATCACCGTGCGCAGGCCGCAGACTTGGGTGAACATCGCCTCGGGGCTCTGGCTGTGGGTCTGGCCACCGTAGATGCCGCCACCGCAGGGCATGCGCAGGGTCAGCGGGGCAACGAATTCGCCCGCCGAGCGATAGCGCAGGCGTGCCATTTCCGAAACGATCTGGTCGGAAGCCGGGTAGAAGTAGTCGGCGAACTGAATCTCGACCACCGGGCGCAAGCCATAGGCGCCCATGCCCACGGCCGTGCCGACGATGCCGCTTTCCGAGATCGGCGCATCGAACACCCGCGACTTGCCGTACTTGGCCTGCAAGCCTTCGGTGCAACGGAAGACACCGCCGAAGTAGCCCACGTCCTGGCCATAGACGACCACGTTGTCATCGCGCTCAAGCATGATGTCCATGGCCGAGCGCAGGGCCTGGATCATGGTCATGGTGATAGTCGCCATGGCGGTTTCCAACTGAATAGAGTTGTTGTGATCGTTCATGTCAGATCCCCAGTTCCTGGCGCTGCCGGCGCAGGTGCTCCGGCATTTCCTTGTAGACATCCTCAAACATGGACGCGGGGCTTGGCATCTGGCCGCCGGCCAGGGTGCCGTACTGCTCGGCTTCTTTCTGCGCGGCGATGATCTCGGCCTCAAGCTCGGCAGTGACCGCCTGGTGCTCTTCTTCGGACCAGTGGCCGATGGCAATCAGGTGCTGTTTGAGGCGGGCAATCGGATCGCCCAGGGGGAAGTGATTCCAGTCGTCGGCCGGGCGGTACTTGGACGGATCGTCCGACGTCGAGTGCGGGCCAGCGCGGTAGGTGACCCACTCGATCAGGCTCGGGCCAAGGCCACGGCGGGCGCGTTCGGCGGCCCAGCGCGAGGCGGCATACACGGCGATGAAGTCGTTGCCGTCGACCCGCAGCGAAGCGATACCGCAGCCGACACCGCGACCGGCGAAGGTGGTCGACTCACCACCGGCAATGGCCTGGAAGGTGGAAATCGCCCACTGGTTGTTGACCACGTTGAGGATCACCGGCGCACGGTAGACGTGGGCGAAGGTCAGGGCAGTGTGGAAGTCGGATTCAGCGGTTGCACCATCGCCGATCCAGGCCGATGCGATCTTGGTATCGCCCTTGATCGCCGAGGCCATCGCCCAGCCCACCGCCTGGACGAACTGGGTCGCCAGGTTGCCGCTGATGGTGAAGAAGCCGGCTTCGCGTACCGAATACATGATCGGCAGTTGGCGACCCTTGAGTGGATCGCGCTCGTTGGACAGCAACTGGCAGATCATCTCTACCAGCGACACGTCGCGGGCCATCAGGATGCTTTGCTGACGGTAGGTGGGGAAGCACATGTCGGTGCGGTTCAAGGCCATCGCCTGACCGCTGCCGATGGCTTCTTCACCCAGGCTCTGCATGTAGAACGACATTTTCTTCTGACGCTGGGCAACCACCATGCGGCTGTCGAACAACCGGGTCTTGAGCATGGTGCGCATGCCTTGGCGCAGGATTTCCGGGCTGATGTCCTCGGCCCACGGGCCCAGGGCATTGCCTTTGTCGTCCAGCACGCGGATCAGGCTATAGGCGATATCCGCGGTATCGGCGGCTTCTACATCGACGGGAGGTTTACGGACCAAACCGGCATCGTTCAGACGCAGGTAGGAGAAATCAGTCTGGCAGCCTGGCCGGCCGGTAGGCTCGGGCACATGCAGACGCAGGGGGGCGTACTCGTTCATGCTTTTTTACGCTCGCTCTGTCTTGTGTTTTTGTTGAGCTTTGAAGCGGTCGCTACTGACACCCCGGCTTGTGACCAGGAAGTCAGTCTTGTCCTACATGATATGCAACGGCCTGAAGAATATTTCTCTCAAGTTCATTGCCTTTGTTGAGGCTTGCGGATAAACATTCCTTATAAAGATAAAAAACAGGTGAATTTATCTCATGCGCAAACTGGATCGCACCGACATCGGTATTCTCAACAGCCTTCAGGAAAATGCCCGGATCACCAATGCCGAGCTGGCGCGCTCGGTCAACCTGTCGCCGACGCCGTGCTTCAACCGGGTCAAGGCCATGGAAGAGCTGGGAGTCATTCGCCAGCAGGTGACCTTGCTGGCGCCGGAAGTGCTGGGGCTGGATGTCAATGTGTTCATTCATGTCAGCCTCGAAAAACAGGTTGAACAATCACTGCATCGCTTTGAAGAAGAAATCGCCGAGCGCCCGGAGGTCATGGAGTGCTACCTGATGACCGGCGATCCGGATTACTTGCTGCGCGTACTGCTGCCCAGCATCCAGGCGCTGGAGCGCTTCCTCGATTACCTGACGCGGTTGCCGGGGGTGGCCAATATCCGCTCCAGTTTTGCCCTGAAACAGGTGCGCTACAAAACTGCGTTGCCGTTGCCGGCCAATGGCATGACCTTGCGCGGTGACTGATTACCCCAACACCCCTGCAGGGGCGGGCTTGCCCCGCGAGACTGCTTGAAATTCTGAACACTCGGTGCGTATGTTGTAGCTACCTACTTCCAAGGATAGTGTCATGACGACCAGTGGCCAGTGCGCGCTCGCCGAGCGATTGTCCGGTATCGATGAAATCGAGTGCATAACGCCAGACCTCAATGGCGTGCCGCGCGGCAAAGTAATGACCGCTGCCGGTTTTCTTGAGGGCCGCCGATTGCAGATGGCCCGTGGCGTGCTGCTGCAGTGCATCATGGGCGGCTACCCGGCAGCCCGCTTCTATGGCAGCGACGACGGCGACCTGGCCCTGGTCGCCGACCCTCAACAAATCCACCGCCTGCCCTGGAGCGACGAACCACGCGCGCTGGCGATTTGTGATGCAGTCGAACTCTCTGGTGCAAGCTCGGGGCTGTCCAGTCGCGGCCTGCTCAAGGCAGTGATTGCGCGTTACGCCGCCCGTGGCCTGGCGCCAGTGGTGGCCACTGAGCTGGAGTTTTTTGTCTTCGCCCCCAACACCGATCCGCACCAGCCATTCTTACCGCCCGTGGGCAAAGATGGTCGCCGTGAAGACGGGCACTCGGCGTTCAGCGTCAGCTCCAACAATGGCCTGCGGCCGTTCTTCAGCGAGGTCTATCGCTGCATGGAGGCCTTGGGCTTGCCGCGTGACACCTTTATGCATGAGATGGGTGTCAGCCAGTTCGAGATCAACCTGTTGCATGGTGACCCGTTGCTGCTGGCCGATCAGACCTTGCTGTTCAAACACCTGCTCAAGGAGGTGGCGCTCAAGCACGGCCTGACCGTGGTGTGCATGGCCAAGCCGCTGGCACATACCCCGGGCAGTTCCATGCACATTCACCAGAGCCTGGTGGACATCAATACCCAGAACAATGTGTTCAGCGATGGCGACGGCCAACCGACGCCGACCTTCTACCATTTCATCGGTGGTTTGCAGGCGTGCATGGCTGACTTCACCGCGCTGTTCGCGCCGAACGTCAACTCTTACCAACGCTTGTGCCACCCCTATGCGTCGCCGAACAACGCCTGCTGGTCGCAGGACAACCGCGCAGCCGGCCTGCGAATTCCAGCCAGCTCACCCATGGCACGGCGCGTCGAGAACCGTTTGCCTGGCGCCGATACCAACCCCTACCTGGCCATCGCCGCCAGCCTTGCTGCCGGTCTGTACGGGATCGAGCAGCAGCTTGAACCGACGCCAGCGATCCAGGGCGAGTTCGAAGTGCCCGAGCAGTTGAGCCTGCCGTGTACCCTGCATGCGGCCCTTGAGCGTCTGAAGCGCAGCGCACTTGCACGGGAGCTGTTTGGCAATGAGTTCATCGATGGTTACATCGCCACCAAGACCCTGGAACTGACCAGCTTCTTTGATGAAATCACCCCGTGGGAGCGTCGCGTGCTGGCCGCTCAGGCCTAGCCTTTTTTTGCCTTCACGATCTGCACTGGCGCTATTTTCACTTATGCTTTCAAGCAGTTTTTCCACCTGCTCAAGGGGCCGTACGGGACGCTGATGCGACAGATCTGGAAGTCTTTTCGCGCGTTGTATTTCGCCGCGCTGATGATGTTGATTGGCTCCGGCTTGTTGAGTACCTACCTGGCCTTGCGGCTGGCGGCCGATCATGTCGACAGCCTTTGGGTCGGTGCGCTGATGGCGGCCAACTATTTCGGCCTGGCCCTGGGCGGCAAGATCGGTCACCGGCTGATTGCCCGGGTCGGGCATATTCGTGCCTATGCCACCTGTGCCGGTATCGTGGGTGCGGCTGTGCTAGGGCATGGCTTGGTCAGTTGGTTGCCGGCCTGGGTGGTGCTGCGGGTGATCGTTGGCCTTGGCATGATGTGCCAGTACATGGTCATTGAAAGCTGGCTCAACGAGCAGGCCGATGCCAAGCAGCGGGGGGCGGTGTTCAGCGGCTACATGATCGCGTCTTACCTGGGGCTGGTGCTCGGCCAACTGATCCTGGTGGCCCACCCGCAACTGGGGCCGGAGCTGTTGATGCTGGTGGCCATGTGTTTTGCCCTGTGCCTGGTGCCGGTGGCAATGACCCGACGCATACACCCGGCACCGTTGCGTCCGGCGCCGATGGAGCCACGCTTCTTTATCAAGCGGGTGCCACAGTCATTGAGTACGGTGCTGGGCTCGGGCTTGATCGTTGGCTCGTTCTACGGTTTGGCACCGGTGTATGCGGCCAAGCAGGGGTTGAGCACCGAGTACATCGGCTTGTTCATGGGCTGCTGTATCTTCGCCGGTCTGCTGGTGCAATGGCCGTTGGGGTGGCTCTCGGATCGCTATGACCGTGCGGTGTTGATCCGTAGCGTTGCCGTGGGCCTGGCGATTGCTGCCTTGCCCCTGGCGATCATGCCAACCGTGCCTTTGCTGATCTTGTTCATCGCCGGCTTTGTCGTGTCGTTACTGCAGTTCTGTCTGTACCCCTTGGCCGTGGCGTTTTCCAATGACCATGTGGAGAGTGAGCGGCGTGTTTCGCTCACTGCCATGCTGTTGGTGACCTATGGCGTTGGCGCCAGTATCGGGCCGCTGGTGTCGGGGGTGCTCATGAAGGAGCTGGGCCCTCAGATGCTCTATGCCTTCTTTGTGTTCTTTGCCTTGGTGCTGGTCTGGCGGATTCGTCCGAAGGCGGTTACCGGTATGCATCAGGTGGATGATGCACCGCTCAACCACGTGGCCATGCCGGCGGCGGGCTCGCCGTTGTCGGCAGCGCTCGACCCGCGGGTGGATGAGCAGGTTGTGCAGGATCAGATGCAAACGCCGGTGGCGGCTGAAGATACAGAAGAGGAAGAGGGTGAAGGCGAGGGGGAGAAGCCGGCGTCGGTGTGAGCTTCAATTAATCGCGGGGCAAGCCCGCTCCCACAGTGGATCACATCCAGCCTGTAGGAGCGGGCTTGCCCCGCGATCTGCCAAAACTCAGTAATCGTCTTTGTCGAACCGCCGCGCTTCACGCTGCAGCTGATACACAAAGGTTTCAATCTTGCGTTGCATCTGCCCGTTCAGGTTGTGAAAGCGCACACCGGCAAAGGTGGTGTTGAAGCGCTCTTCAAAGTGCAGGTGACGCAGCTCCACTTCAACCTGGCTCAAGCCCAGCGGTGTGCCGGCGGCAAACTTCTCGTAGACCTGACCCAGCTGCAGGCGCTCTTCGACATTGCCTTCAAAGCGCAATTTGCAACCGGTGGCGGAGATGTCCAGCAACTTGCCACGCAGTTCGCCATTGCCCTTGAGCTTGTCGCCATCGAGCTTGATATCCACCAGCTGCGACAGCTTCAATGCTGCACGGAAGGCATTGCGCCGCTGGTGGTAAGCCACTTCGGTCGGCAGTGCGCCACGGTAGCAGCGATGGCCATCAATCTCGCAGATGCTCAAGGCGGTGTTGCATTCCCAGGCAATGCGCACACCATCATGAAAACCTTCGACCCGGAACGGTTCGCCGTTTTCCAGGTAGCGCTCACCATCGCGGGGGATCATTTCATCGAACGCCAGGCGATTGTTTTCGCGGTCGACTTCAACCACATAGCTCTGGAAGCGCTGGCTGCGCTCGTGGAACGTGATGATTAACGGGTCATGGCTCTCTTGTAGCGACCGCAAGTTAGCGGCAATTTCCAAAGGAGTAGTCAGGACCTTTGGCGGCTGCGGAGCTTCTGCTTCATTGAACACGGGTAATCAATCTCCAGGCAAAAACGGCACACGCAAGTAACGGCATTTTGCCAGTATGTTCCGTGCCTTGATACAGGGAATCAAACCTGGCTGAGCGCCCGAGGTTTGGCAAGAGGGGAGGTCGACCCGCGAGCGTCGTAGAGCGACGGTGATTCGCCGCCCATGAGGATTCTGATCTGGTTGGCGGTGCTGCTTTGCTGAAGCTGGATCGAGCGGCCGTTGCGCTCGTTGATCACCTGGCAATCGGCGAGCATTTTGCTCAGCGCATCGAGTTGCTGCAGGAGGCGTTCGCCCACTGGCGACTGGCTGGCCAACTGCTGTACGCCTTCGCGGTCCTGGCTCAAGCCGAGACTGGCGAGCAGTTGACTGCGGCGCCGACCTTGCTGTTCGAGAAGAATAACCAGCGATTGCTTGCGTGCCAGCAGGGTTTCCAGCAGTGGCATGTCGCGACCGAGCAGGGCGATTGCTTCGGTCTGCAGCAATTCAAGCATTTGTTGCGCTGGCGCAAAATCGTCTTCGATCAATTGCAGCAAGGTAGTGTCGTGCATAGCTGGCTCTTTGGTTCAAGCGTCCTGAAGTCAGCGCGCCAGGGGCTAGCGCTGGGCTTCGAAATTAAGCAGTTTGCTGGCGACACGACTGCTGTCGACCTGGTAGCTGCCGTCGGCGATAGCTTGTTTCAACTCCGCCACGCGGGCGCTGTTGACAACGGGCTGGTCGCGCAGCTTATCGCTGACCTTTTGCAACTGCTGGGCCTCGTGGCTCAGGTGTACGGTTTCCCCGCTGGTGCCGGCCTGGCTGACGCTGTCGGCCTTGGCTGCGGTGTTGCTGGCGGTGCTTTCCTGGCTGTTGCCAGTGCGCACGCCGGCAACCGACGGAGAGTTATTCAAACGACTAAAGTCGATGACCATGATCAGAAAACCTCTGGGTATAGGGACGCTTGCCTTGTTTTCGGCCAAACCGAAAGAAACTTTAGGCGCAAATATCTACAAACTGCGCACTACGTTCGGGGCACCCAATGGACACAGTTTAGGAAAAGCAGTTCCTGACCGCTAGCGTTCTTCTCGGTTTCCTCGTTTACATGGCCACTTCGACCTGTCCCGGCCCGGTTACCCTGGCCTTGACCACCCGTTTGGAATTGAGGTTGCGTACCCGGATCTGCTCGCTCTGGCCGCCTTTGCTCAAGGCTTCGCCAGGCATGCGCACGCTGAGGGTGCCGCTGCGCGCGGTAATCACCACCTGGTCGCCCTTGCGGATCACTTCAGCCTGCTCCAGATGTTGCGGGGTCAGCACCTGATCCATGACCGTCGGTCGGACGACTTTGAGTCCGACGGCCTGATCAAGGCTGCTGAGAAACCCCTGGTTGAGCAGGCCGACATCGCGTTCGCGCAGGATGACGTCTTGCTCACCAACAATGCTTTCGCGCTTGAGTGGGCGCGCCACGGTAACGACATTGCGAAACAGGCGTACCTGGGCGGGAACAAAAACTGTCCAGGGCGACGTGCCTTCACAGCGTACTCGCACCGTCACACGGCCCAACGGTTGTGCCGGGCTTTCCAGCGAGGCATCCAGTTGCCGGTCGCACAGCGGCATGCGCAGGCGCGGGTCGAGGGTGTTGACCTGAATCTCGTAGCGGCCTTCGGTCTGGCTGCTGGCCAGGTAGTCTTCCACGGTGAATTCAAGAAACCCTTGGGTGACACCGATAAGCTGTTCAGGCAAGGTAAAAGTGTCAGCCAGAGGGCGAACGCCAGGGACCAGCAAGCACAGCGCAGCAAGGAGGCCGGGCAGCGGGCAGGTCAGGCGTCGGAAAAATGTCGTTTTCGTGTTCATACGATTAAAAAAAGCAAAGCGCGTGCCGACACTGGGTACAAAGCTTGAAGCGTTTGGTGAAGGAGTCTGGCATGGCGGGTGTAATGGATTCGGTGAACCAGCGCACGCAACTGGTTGGACAGAATCGTCTGGAGCTGTTGTTGTTCCGCCTCAATGGCGAGCAGCTCTACGGGATTAACGTGTTCAAGGTGCGGGAGGTGCTGCAGTGCCCACCCTTGACGGTGATGCCCAAGTCCAACCCGGTAGTGCGCGGTGTCGCGAATATTCGTGGGGCAACCATCCCGATCCTCGATCTGGCGATGGCGACCGGTATGCCCGGTCTGAGTGAAGATGTCAGCAAGAGCTTCGTGATCATCACCGAGTACAACACCAAGACCCAGGGTTTTCTGGTGCACTCGGTGGAACGCATCGTCAACATGAACTGGGAAGAGATCCATCCGCCACCCAAGGGGACTGGCCGCGATCACTACCTGACCGCCGTGACCCGGGTCGACAACAAGATGGTCGAGATCATCGACGTGGAGAAGATCCTCGCCGAAGTCGCGCCAACCTCCGAGTCGATCTCTGCGGGTGTGGTGGATGCCGAAGTGCAGGACAAGGCGGTACTGCTGCGGGTGCTGACGGTCGATGATTCGTCGGTGGCGCGCAAGCAAGTCAGTCGTTGCCTGCAGACGGTCGGGGTGGAAGTGGTGGCGCTCAACGATGGCCGCCAGGCGCTCGAATACCTGCGCAAGCTGGTCGATGAGGGCAAGCGTCCGGAAGAAGAATTCCTGATGATGATCTCCGATATCGAGATGCCGGAGATGGACGGCTACACCCTGACGGCCGAGATCCGCAGCGACCCGCGCATGCAAAAATTGCACATCATCCTGCATACTTCGCTCTCCGGAGTGTTCAACCAGGCGATGGTCAAGAAGGTCGGGGCGGATGATTTCCTGGCCAAGTTCAAGCCCGACGACCTCGCTCAGCGCGTCGTCGATCGCATCAAGGCCACGCACTAACGGCCAGGGGGTAACCCCTGGCGGTTCACATGATTTAAGAGGCGGCACCATTGTCTACGGGTAATTTGGATTTCGAACAGTTCCGGGTCTTCCTGGAAAAAGCCTGTGGCATCCTGCTGGGCGAAAATAAGCAGTACCTGGTCTCCAGCCGTCTCAACAAGCTGATGGAGCAGCAGGGCATCAAAACCCTGACCGAACTGGTACAGCGCATTCAAAGCCAGCCGCGCAGCGGTTTGCGCGAGCAGGTGGTGGACGCCATGACCACCAACGAAACCCTATGGTTTCGCGACACCTACCCGTTTGAAGTGCTGAAGAACAAGGTCTTGCCTGAGCAGATCAAAGCCAACCCTGGCCAGCGCTTGCGCATCTGGTCGGCGGCTTGTTCGTCGGGGCAGGAGCCGTATTCGATTTCCATGGCGATCGACGAGTTCGAGCGCAGCAACATTGGCCAGTTGAAGATGGGCGCGCAGATTGTTGCCACCGACCTGTCGGGGGCCATGCTGACCAACTGCAAAACCGGTGAGTACGACAGCCTGGCGATTGCCCGTGGCTTATCGCAGGAGCGCCTGCAGCGTTACTTCGATGTGAAAGCGCCAGGGCGTTGGGCGGTCAAGGCGCCGATTCGCAGCCGGGTGGAATTTCGCTCGTTCAACCTGCTTGATAGCTACGCCAGCCTGGGCAAGTTCGACATCGTGTTCTGCCGCAACGTGCTGATCTACTTCTCGGCTCAGGTCAAGAAAGACATTTTGCTGCGCATTCATAGCACGCTGAAACCGGGTGGTTATCTGTTTCTTGGCGCTTCCGAGGCGCTCAACGGTTTGCCGGATCATTACCAGATGGTTCAGTGCAGCCCAGGCATCATCTACCAAGCCAAATAACCTGTAGGAGCGGGCTTGCCCCGCGATAGCGATTGACCTGACACATCGCTTCGCGGGGCAAGCCCGCTCCCACAGTAGGCGGCAATTGCCGCTTTGCTGGCGCCCGGCGGAAAGCCTTTGCCGCTTTTCTGGCATTGCCGCCACCGGCAATCCCCTTAAAACCCCGTATTTACGGGGTTTTGTTTTTTGGCATGGCTCTTGCTCTAGCTCAGTCAACGAAAAACCTTCGAAGGTTTCCCCGACATGAGCATCAGCTTCGACAAAGCGCTTGGCATTCACGAAAAGGCACTGGGCTTTCGCGCTCAGCGCGCCGAGGTGCTGGCCAACAACATCGCTAACGCCGACACGCCGAACTACAAGGCGCGTGACATGGACTTCGCTTCGGTGCTGGCCGCCCAGGCCGAGCAGACCAGCAAGGGCCATTTCGCGCTGGACCGGACCAACGCCCGGCACATCGAAGCCGAAGGGCTGAGCATGGGTGATGAGACCCTGCAGTACCGCACGCCGATGCAGCCGTCGATCGACCAGAACACCGTTGATGCCCAGCTTGAGCAATCGAGCTATGCGGAAAACGCCGTGGGTTTCCAGGCCAGCTTTACGCTGCTCAACAGTAAATTCAAAGGGCTGGTATCGGCCCTGCGCGGAGAGTAAGTCATGTCCCTCGCCAGTGTCTTCAACATTGCCGGTAGCGGCATGAGCGCCCAGACCACGCGTCTGAACACCGTCGCTTCGAACATTGCCAACGCCGAGACGGTGTCCTCGAGCATCGATCAGACCTACCGCGCACGTCACCCGGTATTTGCCACCACCTTCCAGCAAGCCCAGGGCGGTGTCAGTCAGTCGTTGTTCCAGGATCAGGACGCAGCCGGGCAGGGCGTTCAGGTGCTGGGTGTGGTCGAGGATCAAAGCAACCTTGAGGCGCGCTACGAGCCTAACCATCCTGCTGCGAACAAAGACGGCTATGTCTACTACCCGAACGTCAACGTGGTCGAAGAAATGGCCGACATGATCTCGGCCAGCCGCTCGTTCCAGACCAACGCCGAGTTGATGAACACGGCCAAGACCATGATGCAGAAGGTCCTGACCCTGGGTCAGTAACAGGAGTAGGCGTATGACCACAACCAACACGACCGCAGGTGTCAGCAATGCGGTGTTGCAGTCGCTGCAAAAGCCTGAGACCACGGGTAATAACCCCAATACCGGTAACGCCGGCAGCGCCTTGGGTAAAGATGCGTTTCTGCAACTGCTGGTAACGCAGATGAAGAACCAGAACCCGCTCGATCCTCAGGAGAACGGCGAGTTCGTTGCGCAGTTGGCGCAGTTCAGCAGCCTGGAAAGCATGCAGACCCTCAATGAATCGGTCGCCACTATCGGTGGTGCATTCTTGTCGTCGATTGCCCTGCAGGCGTCTTCGCTGGTGGGTCGCAATGTGGTGGTAGAAACCGACAAAGCAGTGGTCGATACCAGCAAAGAGATGAAGGGGTCGATGAACCTGACTTCGTCCAGCACCCTGACCACCGTCGGTATCTATAACAGTGACGGCGACCTGGTGCGTACGCTCGAACTGGGTAGCCAGAAGGGCGGCAAGGTCGACTTCACCTGGGACGGCAAGGACAGTGACGGCGAAGTAGCACCGGCCGGCACCTACACCTTCAAGGCCTCGGGCACCATCGATGGTGTAGCGAAAACGATGACCACCAACCTGCCGGCTTCGGTCAGCAGCGTAACCATGGGCAGCAACGGTTCGGAGATGATGCTGAACCTGGCTGGGCTCGGCAGCATCGGGCTGTCGAAAATTCAATCCATTGGAATCTAGGGCCGATACAGCGGCAGGAGTGAGCACATGTCTTTCAATATCGGTCTGAGCGGACTTTACGCAGCAAACAAAGCCCTGGGCGTAACCGGCAACAACATTGCCAACGTTGCCACCACTGGCTTCAAATCGTCGCGCACCGAATTTGCCGACCAGTATGCCTCGTCGATTCGCGGTACCAGCGGTCGCACGACTATCGGCAGCGGCGTGACCACCGCCGCCGTGTCGCAGATGTTCACCCAGGGTAACTTCAGCGGCACCGGTCAGAGCCTGGACCTGGCGATCGATGGCAACGGCTTCTTCGCCATGAGCGACAACGGCACCAAGGTCTACACCCGTGCCGGTGCGTTCTATAGCGACAAAGCAGGCAACATCGTTAACGCTCAAGGAGCCAAGCTGCAGGGTTATGGTGTTGATGGCGACGGCAAGGTCGTCAAGGGTGTGCTCACCGATCTGCAGATCGACACCTCCAACCTCGCGCCGAACCCAACCGGGCGGATCAGTGAAACCCTGAACCTGAACTCCAGTGCCGTCGAGCCAAAGATTTCGCCGTTCAACCCAGGTGAAGTCGGTAGCTACAACTACACCTTCAACACCGACGTCTATGACAGTCAGGGCAATGCCCACCAGATGAACCAGTATTTCGTCAAAGATGCCGGTACCAACTCCTGGACCATGTACACCACCATTGACGGTCGCAACCCGGCTGATCCGTCGCTGACCACGCCGCTGGTGAACAAACTGCCGTTCAAGACCGATGGCAGCCTCGATACCGCCGCCATGACTGCCGGCCCGGTTACCGGTGGCCTGACCATTACCGATACCAAGACCTTCCAGCTCGCGGGCTGGAAGCCGGCCGAGAAAAACGCGGCAGGCAACTGGGTTGAAAATGGCGCCACCGCCAAAGTGGGCGGCGTGACCCTGGATATGCTGGCGACCACTCAGTACAACGCCGCCTCGGCCACCACTGCGAAAAACCAGGACGGCTATGCCACCGGTGAGCTCAGCGGCTTGACCGTCGACCAGAGCGGTAACCTGTTTGCCAACTTCACCAACGGCCAGGACAAAGTGATTGGTCAGGTGGCGATTGCCAACTTTGCCAACGTTCAGGGCCTGACGCCTGTGGGTGGCACTGCCTGGGCTGAGTCGTATGCCTCGGGTGTGCCAATCGTTGGTGAGCCGGCCACCGGCACAATGGGCAAGATCTATGGCGGCGCGCTGGAAGACTCCAACGTTGATCTGACCGGTGAGCTGGTCAACCTGATCAAGGCGCAGAGTAACTACCAGGCCAACGCCAAAACCATCTCCACCGAAAGCACCATCATGCAAACCATCATTCAGATGACTTGATAGGTTGCACGCTACCAAGCCCCTGCCTGCAGGGGCTTTTTTGTTTTGCTTCACCCCTGGTAGGAGCGGGCTTGCCCCGCGATAGCGAGCGGTCAGTCACATCGCATCGCGGGGCAAGCCCGCTCCTACCGGGGGAGGATGTCGGGAGGTTGGGGTGAAGGCTTGGGTCATTTTGGCGGGGCTATTGCTGGTGTTCGCCGCGCACGCGGCGCCTGCGCCCTGGTATCAGTGGCAAAGCGTGGCAACCGGGCGCTTCATGTGTTCGCAGATCGATCCCGGCGAGGGCTGGGTGCGCCATTCGGGGCCGTATAACAACGCCGGTTGCCGCACCTGGTAAGGCGGCCATTGCCGCTGGCGGCAACAGTTCGCCGACAAACTGACGGCAGATGCCTGGCGTCCTTCCTCAAGGCCCCGGATTACGGGGCTTTGCCCGCTCTGGTTCGATAATTGCTTAATGCTTGTCAAGGTGGCAGCGCGACAAGGGTTCGTGCAGAGGAGATCCTGTGGACAAGATGCTTTACGTGGCCATGACCGGCGCCAGCCAGAACGCGCTGGCGCAAAAGGCTCATGCCAACAACCTGGCGAACATTTCTACCAGCGGTTTTCAGCGTGACCTGGAGCAGGCGCGTTCGATGCCGGTGTTCGGTGACAGCTTTCCGGCGCGCGCCTATGCCATGACCGAGCGCCCAGCGACCGATTTCACCCCGGGCTCCTTGATGGAAACCGGCCGTGACCTCGACGTGGCCATCGGTGGCGACGGCTTTATCGCTGTGCAAGCACCCGACGGCAGCGAAGCCTACGTGCGTACCGCGAGCATGAACATCGACGCCTTGGGCGTGCTGCGTGCCGGCAACGGTATGCCGGTGATGGGCAACGGCGGGCCGATTGCCGTACCGCCAGAGCAGAAGATCGAGGTCGGTGAAGACGGCACCATCTCCATTCGCGCCATGGGCGAAGGCCCGCGGGTGATGGCTGAAGTTGACCGGATCAAGATGGTCAATCCTGATCTCAAGACCATGACCAAAGGCCCGGACGGTCTGATTCATACCACCACCGGCCAACCGGCGCCGGCCGATGCCAACGTCAAGCTGGTGTCGGGCTTCCTTGAGAACAGTAACGTCAATGCCGTCGAGGAAATGACCTCGGTGCTGGCGCTGTCTCGGCAATTCGAACTGCACGTCAAGATGATGACCACGGCCAAAGAAGGCGATGAAGCCATGGCTCGGGTTTTGCAGATCGGCTAATCACACAGGCGTAGCGCCGGAATACAGGCGCGCGAGGAGAACGGCATGCTTCCAGCACTTTATGTCAGTAAAACCGGTCTGTCCGCACAGGACAAAAACCTGACTGTCATTTCCAACAACCTGGCCAACGTTTCGACCACGGGCTTCAAACGTGATCGTGCCGAGTTCCAGGACTTGCTCTACCAGACCCAGCGTCAGCCGGGCGCGCAATCGACCCAGGACAGCGAGCTGCCTTCGGGCCTGCAAACCGGTACCGGTGTGCGCATCGTCGGCACCCAGAAGAGCTTTATCGCCGGCAGCCTGCAAACCACCGAAAACCCGCTGGACATGGCGGTTGATGGTCGTGGTTTCTTCCAGATCCTGCAGCCTGATGGCACCGTCTCTTACACCCGTGACGGTACCTTCCACCTGAACTCCGACGGCCAGATCGTCACCGCCAGTGGCTTTGCCCTGGAGCCTGCCGTGGTGGTTCCGCCAGAAGCGCAAACCTTCACCGTGGGCCGTGACGGCACCGTTTCGATCACCACCGCTGGCAACCCGGCCGCCCAGGTGATCGGCAACATCCAGACCGCCGACTTCATCAACCCGGCCGGCCTGCAGGCCGTGGGTGGCAACCTGTTCCTGGAAACCGCCGCCAGTGGCGCGCCCCAGGTCGGTACCCCGGGCCTCAACGGTTTTGGTGTGGTGCAACAGCAGACCCTGGAAAACTCCAACGTCAGCACTGTGGAAGAACTGGTCAACATGATCACCACCCAGCGTGCCTACGAAATGAACTCCAAGGTCATTTCCACCGCCGACCAGATGCTCTCGTTCGTTACCCAGAACCTGTAAGTGAAGTCTTGAGGGTCGCTTGATCGGCGCCTGTTACACCGTGAGGTCAGAGTCATGAGTCGTTTGTTTTCTGTACTAGCCCTGAGTGGGATCGCCGTGCTGGCCGGTTGCGTTGCGCCGACGCCCAAGCCCAATGATCCGTACTACGCGCCGGTATTGCCACGCACGCCATTACCGGCGGCGGCCAACAACGGCTCGATCTACCAGGCCGGTTTCGATCAGAACCTGTACAGCGACCGCAAGGCGTTCCGGGTCGGTGACATCATCACCATCACCCTGAATGAACGTACTCAGGCGAGCAAGAACGCCAACTCGCAAATCGCCAAGAACAGTAAGGCCGACATCGGCCTGACCTCGTTGTTCGGCTCGTCGATGACCACCAACAACCCGTTCAGTGATGGCGACTTGAGCCTGAGTGCCGGCTACAGCGGCGACCGTGCGACCAAGGGCGACAGTAAAGCCGGGCAGGGCAACAGCCTGACCGGTTCGATCACTGTGACCGTTGCCGATGTGCTGCCCAACGGCATCATTGCCGTACGCGGCGAGAAGTGGCTGACCCTCAACACCGGCGACGAGCTGGTGCGCATCGCCGGCATGGTACGTGCCGACGACATTGCCACCGACAACACCGTGCCTTCGACCCGGGTGGCCGATGCGCGTATCACCTATTCGGGTACCGGCTCTTTTGCCGATGCCAGCCAGCCCGGTTGGCTCGACCGTTTCTTCATCAGCCCGCTTTGGCCTTTCTAGGTTCGGATGACCATGTTCAACTTCAAGCAGCTGATCACTGCAGCGCTTCTGATGTCTGCTGCCTTTGCCGTTCAGGCCGAACGCCTGAAGGACATCGCCAGCATTTCCGGTGTGCGTAGCAACCAGTTGATCGGCTATGGCCTGGTGGTGGGGCTCAACGGTACTGGTGACCAGACCACGCAAACGCCGTTCACCCTGCAGACCTTCAACAACATGCTGTCGCAGTTCGGCATCAAGGTGCCGGCCGGTTCGGGTAACGTTCAGCTCAAGAACGTCGCCGCAGTGTCGGTGCATGCTGACCTGCCGGCCTTCGCCAAGCCGGGGCAGGTGGTGGACATCACCGTGTCGTCGATCGGTAACTCCAAGAGCCTGCGCGGTGGCAGCCTGTTGATGACGCCATTGAAAGGTATCGACGGCAACGTCTACGCGATTGCCCAGGGCAACCTGGTGGTCGGCGGTTTTGACGCCGAAGGCCGTGACGGCTCGAAGATCACCGTCAACGTACCGTCGGCCGGACGTATCCCGGGTGGCGCGTCAGTTGAGCGAGCGGTACCGAGCGGTTTCAACCAGGGCAACAGCCTGACCCTGAACCTCAATCGCCCGGACTTCACCACCGCCAAGCGCATTGTCGACAAGGTCAACGAACTGCTCGGCCCGGGTGTGGCGCAGGCAGTGGACGGTGGTTCGGTACGGGTCAGTGCGCCGCTCGATCCGAGCCAGCGTGTCGATTACCTGTCGATCCTCGAGAACCTGGAAATCGATCCGGGGCAGGCGGTGGCCAAAGTCATCATCAACTCGCGTACCGGCACCATCGTCATTGGCCAGAACGTCAAAGTCTCGCCAGCGGCGGTCACCCACGGCAGTCTGACCGTGACCATTACCGAAGACCCGATCGTCAGCCAGCCGGGGCCGTTCTCCAATGGCCAGACGGCGGTCGTGCCGCGTTCGCGGGTGAATGCCGAGCAGGAAGCCAAGCCGATGTTCAAGTTCGGCCCGGGCACCACGCTGGATGAAATCGTCCGCGCTGTGAATCAGGTCGGGGCGGCGCCCAGCGACTTGATGGCGATCCTTGAAGCGTTGAAACAGGCTGGCGCGTTGCAAGCCGACCTGATCGTGATCTGAGGACTGGCACATGGAAATGCCGAAAACCCCGATGGCGTCGATGTCTGACAGCGGTGCTTACACCGACCTCAATCGACTCAGTTCGTTGAAGGTCGGTGATCGCGACAGCGAAGCCAACCTGCGCAAGGTGGCGCAGGAATTCGAATCGCTGTTTCTCAACGAGATGCTCAAGTCGATGCGTTCGGCCAGCGATGTGCTGGCCAAGGACAATCCGCTCAACACCGAAACCACCAAGCAGTACCAGCAGATGTACGACCAGCAGCTGGCGGTGAGCATGTCGCGTGAAGGTGGCGGTATCGGCCTGCAGGATGTGTTGATGCGTCAGCTGGCCAAGCAGAAGGCCGCCGCAGTCAACAACAGCCCGTTCCCGCGCTTCGATGTGCAGCCGCGTGCCCTTGGTGCCACTGCAGTGGGTGTGGCAGAGCGTACTGGCGACGCGAGTACCCGCAACGACGTCGCGGCGCTCAACTCGCGGCGTCTGGCCTTGCCGGGCAAACTCACCGATCGCCTGTTGGCTGGCCTGGTGCCGTCTGCCGGTGGCGTTGCCGCTACCACCAACACGGCGCCGATTCCGGGCCGCGCCCTGGTCGATAACGTGGCCAAGGGTGACTGGCAGCCGGCACAAGCCTTTGCTGCGCCGAGCGAGATGCGCATCTACGGCCGTGCCGTGGCGCAGCCGCCGCTGGCCCCGGCCAAGCGTGCTTTCAGTTCTTCGGATGACTTTGTGGCCACCATGCTGCCGATGGCCGAGCAGGCCGCCAAGCGTATTGGTATCGACCCACGCTACCTGGTGGCGCAAGCCGCGCTGGAAACCGGTTGGGGCAAGTCGGTCATGCGCCAGGCCGATGGCAGCAGCAGCCATAACCTGTTCGGCATCAAGGCCACCGGTAACTGGCAGGGTGACCAGGCGCGCGCGATCACCAGCGAATTTCGTGATGGTCAGTTCGTCAAGGAGACGGCGGCGTTCCGCTCCTACGATTCCTACCAGGACAGCTTCCATGACCTGGTCAGCCTGTTGCAGAACAACAGTCGCTATAAAGATGCGGTGAGCTCGGCCGATAACCCGGAACAGTTTGCCAAAGAGCTGCAAAAGGCCGGTTATGCCACCGACCCTGATTACGCCCGCAAGATCATCAGCATTGCCCGGCAACTGCAGCCAACCCCGCAATACGCCATGGCTGGCGGTACCACGAATCTATAAGGATTGAAGTATGTCGAATCTGATCTCGATCGGGCTGAGCGGCCTGAATGCCAGCCAGGCAGCGCTAGCGGTTACCTCGAACAACATCGCCAACGCCGCGACCTCGGGCTATTCGCGCCAGCAGACCGTGCAGGTCGCCGGAGGTATGCAGAACATCGGCGTCGGCTTTATCGGCACCGGTACCACGCTGTCGGACGTTCGCCGCATCTACAACAGCTACCTGGATAACCAGTTGCAGACCGCCACCTCGTTGAATAACGATGCGTTGGCGTTCCAGGATCAGATCACCAGCGTCGACAAGCTGCTGGCCGACCGCGACACCGGCATCAGCTCAGTGCTGACCTCGTTTTTCTCGGCCTTGCAGACTGCCTCGGCATCGCCCAGCGATCCGGCCGCACGTCAGTTGTTGCTGACCCAGGCGCAAACCCTGAGCAATCGTTTCAACGCCATCTCGACGCAGATGAGCCAGCAGAACGACAACATCAATTCCCAGCTCGAAACCATGACCGGCCAGGTCAACAAGCTGACCGCCAACATTGCTGAATACAACAAGCAAATTGTGCAGATGTCGGCCTCGGGCAACACCCCGAACAACCTGATCGACGCGCGTAACGAAGCGGTGCGCCAGCTCAACGAGCTGGTCGGCGTCACCGTGCAGGAGCGCGACGGTAACCTCGATGTTTACCTCGGCACCGGCCAGTCGCTGGTGACCGGCAACCAGGCCAACACCCTGTCGGTCGGGCCCAGCGCCACCGACAAGAGCCAGTACAGCTTGAGCGTCAACTACCAGGGCTTCAGCTCCGACGTCACCTCGGTGGTCAGCGGCGGGCAGATCGGTGGTTTGCTGCGTTATCGCAGCGAGGTGCTCACCCCGTCGATGAACGAGCTGGGGCGTGTGGCGCTGGTGGTTTCCGACAGCATCAACAGCCAGCTGGGGCAGGGCCTGGACGCCAATGCGCAGTTCGGCAGCGCCTTGTTCTCCAGCATCAACAGCGCGGCGGCGATCAGCCAGCGTAGTCTGGCGTCTTCGGGCAACAGTGCCGGCTCCGGCAACCTCAACGTAACCATCACCGACAGCGGTGCTCTGAGCACCTACGACTATGAGGTGAAGTTCACCAGCGACAAGAACTACACCGTGCGCCGCTCCGATGGCACTGAAATGGGCACCTTCGCCCTCGATCAGACCCCGGCGCCAGAGATTGACGGCTTCACCCTGTCGCTCAATGGTGGTGCCCTGGCGGCCGGTGACAGCTTCAAGGTAATTCCGACCCGTTCCGCCGCAGGCAGCATCAATACCGTACTGACCGATGCCAACAAGCTGGCATTCGCCGGGCCGATCAGCGCCACGGCCGGTGGCGGCAATGGCGGTACCGGCACCATCGCCCAGCCAAACCTGGGCGTGCCTCTGGATATTTACGGCGGTGCCGGGCAGGCGCAAATGCAGGAAGCCATCAAGCATTCCATGCCGGTGCGCGTGGTGTTCGATGAGGCGGCGGGTGGCACTCAGGGCTACAAACTGTTCGACGCCAACGGCAAAGACATTGGCTCCGGCACCATCGTCCCGGGCCAGGACAACAAGCTGTCGATCAACGTACCGATGCGTGATGCCTCGGGTGCGCCGATCCTCGATGGCAGTGGCAATCCACGCACCTTCAGCGTTGAAACCACCGTCGCTGGCAGTCCGTCAGCCAACGACAGCTTTACCCTGTCGTTCAACGCCGACGGCAAATCCGACAACCGCAACGCCAAGTCGCTGCTCGAGCTGCAGACCAAGTCCACCGTCGGCACCGGTGCCGGCGGCGGCACCAGCTTTACCTCGGCATACGCCTCGCTGGTCGAGCGCGTGGGTGCCAAGGCCAACCAGGCCAAGATCGACAGCACCGCCAGCGGTGCCGTGCTGGATTCGGCCAAGGCCGGCCGCGCTGCGGTGTCCGGGGTCAACCTCGATGACGAAGCCGCCAGCCTGGTCAAGTTCCAGCACTACTACACCGCGTCGTCGCAGATCATCAAGACCGCGCAAGAAACCTTCAGCACCTTGATCAACGCCCTGTAAGGAGTAGCCGAACGTGCGTATTTCCACTGCTCAGTTCTATGAGACCAGCGCCAGCAGCTACTCGAAGAACTTCTCCGACACGGCCAAAACCTCGGAGCAAGTGTCGTCCGGTATTCGTATCCAGACCGCGGCGGATGATCCGGTCGGTGCTGCGCGCCTGTTGCTGCTGCAACAGCAAAGCGCCTTGCTTGGCCAGTACGACGCCAACATGACCACGGTAAACAACGCTTTGCTGCAGGAAGAGAGCGTACTCTCGACCATCAACGACGCACTGCAGCGCGCCACCGAGCTGACCTTGAAGGCGGGTGACGGTGGCCTGAGCAACTCTGACCGGGCCTCGATCAGCGCCGAGATCAAGGAGATCGAAGCCAACGTCTTCGGCCTGCTCAATTCCCGCGATGCCAACGGTAACTACCTGTTCGGCGGCTCCAAGACCTCCGAGCCGCCCTACGTACGCAACAGCGACGGTACCTACAGCTATCAGGGTGACCAGACCCAGCTCAGCCTGCAGGTTTCCGACACCTTGTTCCTGGCCACCAACGACAGCGGTTACAGCGTGTTCGACCAGGCCATCAACAACAGTCGCACCCAGACCAGCCTGCAGGCACCTTTGCCTAATGATGGTCGCGTTGGCTTGTCTCAGGGCCTGATGACCTCGGTCAACACCTACAACAGTTCGTTTGGCAAAGGTCAGCCGTACACCATCACCTTCACCAGCGCGACGCAGTACAGCATCAAGGACGTCAACGGTAACGACGTCACCAGCGAAACCGCCACCAACGGCACCTTCGACCGCAATGCTGAAGGCGGCAACATGATCTCGTTCCGTGGTGTTGATCTGGAGATCAACATCGCGCTCAAGGATGGCGATGATCCTGATGCGGTCATTGCCGGGCATGAGTTCACCTTCGGTGCGCGCCCCGACACCATCAACGCTTCGCGCGGTGCTGGTAATGCGTCTACGGCACAGGTGACCGGTACCAGCATCAGCGATGCCGATGCCTATCGCAGCACCTTCCCCAGTGGTGGGGCGCTGATCAAGTTCACCAGCGATACCGATTACGAACTGTATGCCCAGCCCTACACCGCTGACAGCAAACCAGTGGCTAATGGCACCATTGGTGCAGGCAATGCGTTGACCGTGGCTGGTGTCACCTATCAGTTTGACGGCCCGCCAAAGGCCGGTGATCAATTTGGGGTGACCGCCAATACCCACAAGACCCAGAACGTGCTCGACACCCTGGCACAGTTGCGAACCGCGCTGGACAAGCCGGTGACCGACGGCGAGTCGTCGATTGCCCTCAAGCAGGCGGTGGATTCGGCGATTTCCAACATTGCCAGCGCCCGTGAACGCATGGACATCACCCGTGGTTCGATTGGTGCGCGGGGTAACTCGCTGGAAATCCAGAAACAGGAAAACATCAGCCTGGACCTGGCCAACAAGAGCACCCAGGCGGCAATCGGTAACACCGATATGTCGACGGCGGCGATTGCCCTGACCTTGCAGCAGGCAATGCTGGAAGCCTCGCAGTTGGCCTTTGCCCGCCTGTCGCAGCTGAGCCTGTTCAACAAGCTCTAAGCCAGCCCAAAACCCCTCCGGTGGGAGCGGGCTTGCCCCGCGATTGCAATGTGACTGACACACCGCAATCGCGGAGCAAGCCCGCTCCCACCGGTTTTTTTTGCCTGCGTGTAGGAGCGGGCTTGCCCCGCGATCGCGATACAACAGACACACCGAAATCGCGGGGGCAAGCCCGTCCCCATCCAGGTGTTTTTTGTCTGTTCGGATGCCCGCAGCCCTCGACTTATGGTAATTGAGTGTGACCAATGAGTCGGATCGGGCATCTTCCCTGTATCCTGTTGGTGGCATTTGCAAGAATTTGTTGCCGATTTTTAGTGTGTAGGTTCAGGGCGGTGCAGGCCCGGTTTTTGGCGCCCTCAGTTTAGCGAGCGGCGGTCTTTGGCTGTTTTGATTGGGAAGCCAGAATGATTGGCATTAAAAGTATCGCGAGTTACGTGCCCCCCGCTGGCCTGGACAACTATGCCCAGGGTGCGAAGTTCGGCAAGGATGAAACCTTCATCTTTGGCAAGATCGGTTCGACCTTTCTGCCGCGCAAGGACGATGAGCAAGAAACCTCCGACCTCTGCGTAGAGGCCGCCAAGGCGTTGTTTGCCAGCAATCCAAGCCTGGACCCGCAGTCGATTGACGCGCTGATCGTGGTCACCCAGAACGGTGACGAAGAAGGCCTGCCGCACACCGCTGCCATCGTCCAGGACAAGCTCGGCCTCTCGACCCGCGTGGCAGCGTTTGACGTGTCGCTGGGCTGCTCTGGCTACGTTTACGGCTTGTATGCGATCAAGGGCTTCATGGAAGCCGCTGGCCTGAAGAACGGCCTGCTGATCACTGCCGACCCGTATTCGAAGATCGTCGATCCGGAAGACCGCAACACCACCATGCTGTTCGGCGATGCCGCCACTGCCACCTGGATGGGCGAAGACGCCACCTGGCAGCTGGGGCAGGCGCGTTTCGGTACCGACGGCTCTGGTGCCGCGCACCTGAAAGTCACCGACGGCAATTTCTTCATGAACGGCCGTCAGGTGTTCAACTTCGCCTTGCTCAAGGTGCCAGCGCACCTCAACGAGCTGCTCGATGCCTCGGGGCTGACTGCGGCGGATGTCGATGCGTTCTGTATCCACCAGGGCAGTGCGGCGATTGTTGATGCGGTGGCTCGCCGTTTTGACGAGGATCCGGACTCGACGGTCAAGGACAAGTTCGTCAAGGACATGCTCGAAACCGGCAACACCGTGTCGTCCAGCGTACCGCTGCTGCTGGAGAAGCACATGCTCGACGGCAGTTGGAAACGCGTGGCCATCAGTGGTTTTGGCGTGGGCCTGTCGTGGGGTTCGGCGATTCTCTATCGCTCGTAAGCCTTGATCTAGAGCTGCACAGCAAACGCCCGTCACCGAAAGGTGGCGGGCGTTTTTTATGGTGCCTTACTTATCCGGTGGGAGCGGGCTTGCCCCGCGATCGCGATCTGGCAGTCACATCGCATCGCGGGGCAAGCCCGCTCCCACCCGTTTTACTGGCGCCAAAGCCCTTGAAATACAAGGGGTGGCACGGTGCTAGTAAAAATTTTCAAAAAAACCCTCAAGCAACCTGTTTTCACGACGATAACCATTACGAAGGTTCTCTAGGCCACACCCGGCGGTTGCCAGGGCCGGAAGCCGCAGTATCCATCCAACGAGGATTTCGTAATGGCATTATCCGTAAACACCAACATCACTTCCCTGGGTGTCCAGAAGAACCTGAACAAAGCTTCCGACGCCCTGAGCCAGTCGATGAACCGTCTGTCCTCCGGCCTGAAAATCAACAGCGCCAAAGACGACGCCGCTGGCATGCAGATCGCCAACCGTCTGAACAACCAGGTCAAAGGCCTGAACGTTGCCATCGCTAACGCCAACAACGGTGTTTCGATCGCCCAGACCGCTGAAGGCGCCATGCAGGAATCCACCAACACCCTGCAGCGTCTGCGTGAACTCGCCCTGCAAGCAGCGAACGGTGATAAATCCGACGCTGACCGTGTTTCCCTGCAACAAGAATTCACCGCTAAAGTCGGCGAACTGAACCGTATCGCCAGCACCACCACCTTCGGTGGTCGTAACCTGCTGGACGGCTCGTTCAGCAACGTTGCTTTCCAGATCGGCGCCAACGCCAACGAAACCATTTCGTTCGGCATGACCGACATCAGCGCCACTGCGCTGAAAGGTACTTACAGCGAAGCTTCGGTTAATGGCGATGCACCCAAAGGCCTGGCTGCTACCACTACCGGTTCGGCATTCGGCGATGTCGCTAAAAAGGTAGGCGGTGCGGCCGCTGGTGCCACCCTGGCTACTGATGAACTGGTCATCAACGGTGTAACGGTCAAGCTGACCGCTGCTGCCGCTGGTACCGCTGCAGCTAACGCTGCGGTAACCGAAATCAACAAAAAGACCGCTGAAACCGGCGTTACTGCAAGTGCCGACGCTACTGGCATCGTGACCCTGAAGTCGAGCAGTGACATCACGCTGGGTACCAACCCAGGTCCAGCAACCAACGGTCTGACCTCGCTTGGTTTGGGCGCAGCAGGTACTACTGCAGCCGCACCTATTACCACTGCTAGCACCATGGATACTGCAGGTTCCATTACTGTCAATGGCACCGCTGTTAGCTGGACCGCAGCCAGCACCATGGCCACTGTACTGACCGCCATGGAAAACGCTGCTGGCACCGCTGCCAATGGTGCTAAAGCCGAACTCGTCGACGGCCGTGTCAAGCTGACTTCGGGCAACGGTGCTGACATCAAACTGGCTAACACTTCTGCCGGTTCGCTGTCGCAGCTGGGTCTGTCGGCTGGTACTACTCAAGCCAAACTGACTGCTGACACCTCTATCGATCTGAACGGCGTTGAAGTCAAGTTCAAGAAGGGCGACACCATCGATGCCGTCGTTGCTTCGATCAACAGCGCCAGCACCGGCGTTATCGCCAGCAAAAACACCGACGGCACCCTGAACCTGTTCGCTGACAAAGACATCACTGTCAAGGACGGCGCCGCCGGTACCGGTCTGGCTGCTCTGGGTCTGACCGCCGTTTCTGCGGCTGGCACCAAGAAAGCCACCACCATGGAAACCAGCGTTTCCGACCTGAACATCCTGACTGCCGCTGCTTCGCAGCAGGCTATCCAGGCTCTGGACGACGCTATGCAGCAGATCGACAGCCAGCGTTCGCAGCTGGGTGCGGTGCAAAACCGTTTCGCCAGCACCGTCGCCAACCTGCAGAGCATTTCGCAGAACTCCTCGGCTGCCAAAGGCCGTGTAGAAGACGCTGACTTCGCTTCTGAAGCTGCCGAGCTGACCAAGCAACAAACCCTGCAACAGGCTTCCACCGCGATCCTGTCCCAGGCCAACCAACTGCCATCGTCTGTTCTGAAGCTGCTTCAGTAATAGCCTTTAGCGGTTAGTTAACGGAAGGGCGCGTATACGTGCCCTTTCGTTTTTTTCAGTTTCGAGGTGATGACATGGACATGAGTATCAAGCTGAACGCGTCGTACCCGGCCGCTGTCACCCAGGCCCAAGGCGCTCCGGCTGCCCAGGCCAAGCCGGCAGAAAAGACTGAGCCCGCAGCAGCCGAAGAGTCGCAGCGCGCGGCGCTGGAAAAAGCGGTAACCGACATGCGTGAATTTGTGCAGGCTACCCACCGTAACCTGGACTTTTCCATCGATGAAACCACCGGCATTGTGGTGGTCAAAGTGATCGCCACCGACAGTGGTGAAGTGATTCGCCAGCTTCCATCAGAGACCGCGCTGAAGCTCGCGCAGAATCTGAGCGATGCCAGCAGCCTGTTGTTCAACACCAAGGCTTGAGTTGGCACGAAACCTGTTTCAGATTGCCGCTTAGGCGTTTTGCGCCAAGAAAGCGGCAGCCGCAAGGAGAGTAGCAAATGGCTAGTTCAACGATTTCCGGCCCAGGCTCGGGCTACGACACGCAAGGCATCGTCAAGGCGCTGGTAGGGGCTGAAAAGGCACCCAAACAGGCGCAGATCACCGCTCAGCAAAAAGACGCGACCATCAAACTGTCGGCAGTCGGCTCGGTAAAGACGGCGCTCGAAGCGTTCCAGGCGGCAATCACCAAGTTGAACAACGCCGCCGCCTTCAATGGCCTGGCTGCTACTACCTCTGAAGAAAAGAACGTCAAGGTCACCCTGGGTGACGGGGCTTCCAGCGGTAAATACACCGTGGTCGTCGACAGCCTGGCGACCTCGTCGAAACTGACCAGTAAGGTCTATGCTGACGGCCCTACCAGCAAGGCCAACAGCACCGACGAAGCGCAGACGCTGACCATTACCCAGTCGGGTAAAAGCTATGACGTGATCATTCCTGGCGGTGCGACCCTGCAGGAAACCCGTGAGCAGATCAATACTCAGCTCTCGGCCCAGGGCATCACCGCCAACATCCTCAGTGACGCCAACGGTGCGCGCCTGGTGATCGGCTCGACCACCACCGGCGAAGGCACGGATATTACCCTGAGCGGTAATTCCGAGTTGGCCACCGCCTTTACTGCTGGCGATCCGGCGCAGAACGCCAAGTACACCATCGACGGCATTGCCATGGAGTCGAAAACCAACAAGGTAGACTCCGCCATCAGTGGTGTAACCCTCGATCTGATCGCTGCTGAAGAGAAAAAGCCGATCACCATCACCGTGGCCAGCAACACCGACACCTTGAAGACTTCGGTGCAGTCGTTCATCACTGCCTACAACGCGCTGATGACGTCGATCAACACCCAGACCAAGGTGACTTCCACTGGCGATGCGTCCACCACCACGGCAGGCGCCCTGACCGGTGATGCTTCGATGCGTCAATTGGTCTCCAGCCTGCGTGGCGAGCTGGTCAATGGCAAAGGCGCCGGCAGCATCACCAGCCTGGCGGCGATGGGGATCACCACCGACCAGAAAACCGGCCTGCTGAGCCTCGATGACAAGGCCTGGGACAAGGCAGTGGTCAAGGGCGCTGGCGATATCGCCAAGCTGTTCACCGGTGACACCGGCCTGATCACCCGCATGAACAAGGCTACTGCCAGTTATGTGGGTACCACCGGCAGCCTGGCCACCCGTGCGACCGACCTCAACAACAAGTTGACCGACCTGACCACCGAGCAGGCGGATCTGGATCGGCGCATGGAAGCATTGACCGACTCGCTGACCAAGAAGTACACGGCGATGGACACCATGATCGCCCAGCTCAATGCCAGTGCTTCGAGCATGATGACCACCCTCAACTCGCTGAACAATCCGAAGTCTGATTGATCGGTGCCGCACCCGCGCTCCTCTCGAGGGGCGCGGGCGCTGGATTAAAGTTTTCTGTCACACAGTCGAAACCTTGGTTAGAGCACACCTATTCGCCTGTGGCCTGTAACGAGGTAGCAACATGAACCCAATGAGAGCCCTTCGCCAATACCAGAAGGTCAATTCCCACGCTCAAGTCTCTGAAGCCAGCCCGCACCGCCTGGTGCAAATGCTGATGGAAGGCGGCCTGGATCGCATGGCTCAGGCCAAAGGCGCGATTGCCCGTGATGACATTGCGCAGAAGGGCCTGATGCTGGGCAAGGCGATCGACATCATCACCGGCCTGCGCGACGGCCTGGACGCTGAAAAAGCTGAAGATCCTGCTGCTGTGCATCAACTCGATGCCCTGTATGGCTACATGGCCAACCGCCTGGTGGAAGCCAACAGCACCAACAACGTCGAGATGATCGACGAAGTGGCCCGCCTGCTGATCACGGTCAAATCCGGCTGGGATGCCATCGCTCCCCAATAAGGCCGCTGGCCTGAGGTACATAGCATGAGCCAAGCACTGCAAAGGATTGAGGAAACGCGCGAAGCCTTGCTGGGTGCGCTGAACAGTCGTGACTGGGAAGCGATCAGCGAGCTCGACGTTAGCTGTCGGTCGTGCGTCGACCAAGTGCTGGCCGAGGCATCGGTCAATGAAGAGGTATTGCGCAGCAGTCTGGAGGAGTTGCTCGGGGTTTACCGGCAACTAATTGAGGTTGCAAGTGACGAGCGTCAATCAATAGTGGATGAGATGACGCAGATCCGGCATGCCAAAAACGCGGCGAAGGTATACCATTTGTTCAGCTGAAGCTGGGCAAAACCATAAACAGGGCGCCATAAATTTGACTCTGTGCGGTTTTTTGACTTAACTAGTAGCTGTTTTCAAATTTCAGACGTCCGAACACTGACCGTTCAGTCGGAATGATGTCGAGCTTGCCCTCAATAGGGCGCCGAGATGACTAGGGAAGTTGCTATTGCATGTGGCGTGAAACCAAAATTCTGCTGATCGATGACGATAGCGCCCGCCGCCGCGATTTGGCGGTGGTTCTAAATTTTCTTGGCGAAGAAAATTTAACCTGCTCAAGCCATGATTGGCAGCAGGCGGTTGAGTCGTTGTCATCCAGTCGTGAAGTACTGTGCGTCCTGATCGGGACCGTAAACGCTCCGGCAAGTCTTTTGGGCTTGCTTAAGACAGTGGCAGCGTGGGATGAGTTCCTTCCGGTTCTGTTAATTGGTGAAATTTCTTCTGCCGAGCTGCCAGAAGAGCTGCGCCGTCGCGTGCTGTCGAGCATTGAAATGCCGCCGAGCTACAGCAAGTTGCTCGATTCGCTGCACCGTGCCCAGGTTTACCGCGAGATGTACGACCAGGCGCGCGAGCGCGGTCGTCAGCGCGAGCCGAACCTGTTCCGCAGCCTGGTGGGTACCAGCCGTGCCATCCAACATGTACGGCAGATGATGCAGCAAGTGGCCGACACCGATGCCAGCGTGCTGATCCTCGGCGAGTCGGGCACCGGTAAGGAAGTGGTGGCGCGCAACCTGCACTACCATTCCAAGCGCCGCGAAGCGCCGTTCGTGCCGGTCAACTGCGGCGCGATTCCGGCCGAGCTGCTGGAAAGCGAACTGTTCGGCCATGAGAAGGGCGCCTTCACCGGTGCAATCACCAGCCGCGCCGGACGTTTCGAACTGGCCAATGGCGGCACGCTGTTCCTCGATGAAATCGGCGACATGCCGTTGCCGATGCAGGTCAAGCTGTTGCGTGTGCTGCAAGAGCGGACCTTCGAGCGGGTTGGCAGCAACAAGACCCAGGGTATCGATGTGCGCATCATCGCCGCGACCCACAAGAACCTGGAAAGCATGATCGAAGCGGGCACCTTCCGCGAAGACCTGTATTACCGCCTCAACGTTTTCCCCATCGAGATGGCCCCGCTGCGTGAGCGCGTCGAGGACATTCCGCTGTTGATGAACGAACTGATCTCGCGCATGGAGCACGAGAAGCGCGGTTCGATCCGTTTCAATTCGGCAGCCATCATGTCGCTGTGCCGGCATGGTTGGCCGGGCAACGTCCGTGAGCTGGCCAACCTGGTCGAGCGCATGGCGATCATGCACCCGTACGGGGTGATTGGCGTCTCGGAGCTGCCGAAGAAATTCCGCTACGTCGATGACGAAGACGAGCATCTGGTCGACAGCCTGCGTTCCGACATGGAAGAGCGCGTAGCGATCAATGGCGGTATGCCGACCTTCTCGACGCACGCCATGCTGCCGCCGGAAGGCCTGGACCTGAAGGACTACCTCGGTGGTCTGGAGCAGGGCCTGATCCAGCAGGCGCTGGATGACGCCAACGGTATCGTTGCGCGTGCTGCGGAGCGTCTGCGTATTCGCCGCACCACCCTGGTGGAGAAAATGCGCAAGTACGGCATGAGCCGTCGCGACGGTGAAGATCAGGCGGAGGATTGACGCTTGATTGACGACAACGGGGCGCTCAGGCGCCCCGTTGTGTTTTATATCCCTATGATTTGCAGGGCTGTAATCCCCGTCCTACCGGCCTTACGCGGCATGCAAGGCAACCCGTCGCCGTCTTCAGTCAACTATCCGGCACGTCTATTGCTATATCGCAGGCAACACACCGTTTTATGACGGTCAGCCACGCGAGAGAGCACGATGCCCCACGCCGCCCCCATCCGCAGTGTCCCCAATGTTCAGGGGCAGAACGCCGCCGAGCAGGAAACTCGCCTGGGTCTGTTCGATCAGGTGTCCAGTCAGCTCAGCGAGTCGTTCAACCTGCTTGAAGCGCGGGTCACCGAGCTCAAGGGTGAGCTGGCGGTGGTCAGTGCCCAGCGCATGGCTGAGCTGGCTGAAAAAGAGCGCCTTGCCAATCGTTTGCAGAACCTGCTCGACCTGTTGCCGGGCGGCGTTATCGTCATCGATGCGCAGGGGCGGGTGCGTGAAGCCAATCCTGCAGCGTGCGAGTTGCTGGGTGAGCCGTTGGTGGGAGAGTTGTGGCGCCAGGTGATCGCCCGCAGCTTCGCGCCGCGTGTCGATGACGGTCACGAAGTGTCGCTGCGCGATGGCCGGCGCCTGTCGATCGCCACTCGCTCGCTGGATGCCGAGCCGGGTCAGTTGGTATTGCTCAATGACTTGACCGAGACCCGTCACCTGCAGGGTGAGCTGGCCCGTCACGAGCGCTTGTCGTCATTGGGGCGGATGGTTGCTTCGCTGGCGCATCAGATCCGCACGCCATTGTCGGCGGCCTTGCTCTATGCCAGTCATCTGGCTGAACAACAGTTGCCGCTGGAAACCCAGCAGCGTTTTGCCGGCAGCCTCAAGGAGCGCCTGCATGAGCTGGAGCATCAGGTGCGCGACATGCTGGTGTTCGCCCGTGGCGAGCTGCCGCTGACTGATCGCATTACCCCCAAGGCGCTGTTTCAGGCGCTGCAGCAAGCGGCTCAGGTGCATGTCCAGGGGCATGCGGTGCGCTGGCAGTGCGACAGTCATCTGGGGGAGTTGCTGTGCAATCGCGACACCCTGGTCGGCGCCTTGCTCAACCTGATTGAAAACGCCCTGCAGGCCGGCAGTGAGCCGGTGCGCCTGAAGGTGCACCTGTACCGCCGTGGGCAGATGTTGCGCCTGTGCGTCAGTGACGCCGGTGCTGGCATCGACAGCGCCTTGCTGGCGCGCCTGGGTGAGCCGTTCCTGACCACCAAGGCGACCGGCACCGGTCTGGGCCTTGCGGTGGTCAAGGCGGTGGCGCGGGCGCATCAGGGCGCCTTGCACTTACGTTCGCGGCCAGGTCGTGGCACCTGTGCGTTGGTTACTTTGCCGTTGATAGGCGCGCTGTAAAGGGAGAAAGAGCAATGAAGGCAATCAAGGTGCTACTGGTCGAGGACGATCGGGCACTGCGTCAGGCCTTGGGCGATACCCTGGAGCTCGGCGGTTTTCACTATTGTGCGGTCGGTTCGGCCGAAGAAGCGCTGCAGGCGGTGGCCGAGCAGGCCTTCAGCCTGGTGGTCAGCGACGTCAACATGCCGGGAATGGACGGGCACCAGTTGCTGGCGTTGCTGCGAGCGCGCCAGCCGCAGTTGCCGGTGTTGTTGATGACCGCCCATGCTGCGGTGGAGCGTGCTGTCGAAGCCATGCGCCAAGGCGCGGTGGATTACCTGGTCAAACCGTTTGAACCACGCGCTCTGCTCGAGCTGGTGACGCGTCACGCCCTCGGTGTGGTCGCCGGTGCCGCCGATGAAGGGCCGGTGGCTTGTGAGCCGGCTAGTGCGCAATTGCTGGAGCTGGCCGCACGGGTGGCGCGCAGTGATTCCACGGTGTTGATTTCCGGTGAGTCGGGCACGGGTAAAGAAGTGCTGGCGCGTTTTATCCATCAACAGTCGAGTCGTGCCGATCAGCCGTTTGTGGCGATCAACTGCGCGGCGATTCCCGACAACATGCTGGAAGCGACGCTGTTCGGCCATGAGAAGGGTTCGTTCACCGGCGCCATCGCCGCGCAGGCTGGCAAGTTCGAGCAGGCCGACGGCGGCACCTTGCTGCTCGACGAAATTTCCGAAATGCCCCTGGGCTTGCAGGCCAAGCTGCTGCGCGTGCTGCAGGAGCGCGAAGTGGAGCGTGTCGGTGGGCGTAAGCCGATTGCCCTGGACATCCGCGTGGTGGCCACCACCAACCGTGACCTGGCCGATGAAGTGGCGGCGGGGCGCTTTCGTGAGGATCTGTTCTATCGCCTGTCGGTGTTTCCGCTGGCCTGGAAGCCGCTGCGTGAACGAAGCGCCGATATTCTGCCGCTGGCTGAACGATTGCTGGCGCGTCACGTCAATAAAATGAAGCATGCGCCGGTGCGTCTGTCAGCCGCTGCCAAGGCGTGCCTGCAGGGCTATGCCTGGCCGGGTAACGTGCGCGAGCTGGACAACGCCCTGCAGCGGGCGTTGATCTTGCAGCAAGGTGGTGTGATCGAGGCGGCGGATTTCTGTCTGGCCGGGGCCATGCCGATGTTCGCGGCGGCGCCCAAGGTTGCACCGGTGCAACTCGAGGCTGAGGCGCCAGCGGCGCTGGGCGACGATATGCGCCGTCACGAGTTCCAGATGATCATCGACACCCTGCGCGCCGAGCGTGGCCGCCGTAAAGAGGCTGCCGAGCGCCTGGGTATCAGCCCGCGCACGCTGCGCTACAAGCTGGCGCAGATGCGCGATGCCGGCATGGATGTTGAGGCGAGCTTGTACGCCAGCTGAAGGCTGTGAATAATCGCGGGTTTGTACGGCTAGTGCGCAGAGCTGGCACTTTTGTTGCTATGTCCTGCGTATCCGCTGCGTGAGTGTCAAAAAAATGCGGGCCGTCGGAGAGAGAAGTCCATGAGCCAAGGTGTTGAGTTTAATCGATTGATGTTAGACATGCGGTCCATGCAAATGGACGCTATGTCGATGCCCAAGGCGGCAGCCGCACCTGAGCTGGGTTCGAGCAATTTTGCCGACATGCTGGGGCAGGCCATCAATAAGGTCAGTGACACCCAACAGGCGTCCACGCAGCTGGCTAACGCGTTCGAAATTGGTAAAAGCGGTGTCGATCTGACCGACGTGATGATCGCTTCGCAGAAAGCCTCCGTATCGTTTCAAGCCTTGACCCAAGTGCGTAACAAGCTGGTCCAGGCCTATCAAGACATCATGCAGATGCCGGTATAAGGGCGAGATTGAGTCATGGCCGAAGCAGTCGTCGATAACGTGCCCGCCAAGGGTGGTGCGCCAGCGCCCAAGCCGCCGTTGTTCGGCATGTCGTTTCTGGAAAACATCTCGCAGATGCCCATGCTGCGTCAGGTTGGCCTGTTGGTCGGTCTGGCGGCCAGCGTGGCGATCGGTTTTGCTGTGGTGCTGTGGTCGCAGCAGCCCGACTACCGGCCGCTGTATGGCAGCCTGGCCGGCATGGACACCAAGCAGGTCATGGATACCCTGGCCGCTGCCGATATTCCTTACAACGTCGAACCCAATTCCGGCGCCTTGCTGGTCAAGGCCGAAGACCTTTCCCGTGCGCGCCTGAAACTGGCCGCAGCCGGTGTAGCACCTGGCGATGGCAATGTCGGCTTTGAAATTCTCGACAAGGAACAAGGCCTGGGTACCAGCCAGTTCATGGAAGCCACGCGTTATCGTCGTGGCCTTGAAGGTGAGCTGGCGCGCACCGTTTCCAGCCTGAACAACGTCAAGGCGGCCCGCGTCCACCTGGCGATTCCGAAGAGTTCGGTATTCGTGCGTGACGAGCGTCGGCCAAGCGCTTCGGTTCTGGTTGAGCTGTATCCGGGCCGTGGCCTGGAAGCCGGTCAGGTCATGGCCATTGTCAATCTGGTGGCAACCAGTGTGCCGGAGCTGGACAAGTCGCAGGTCACCGTGGTCGACCAGAAGGGCAACCTGTTGTCCGATCAGGTCGGCAACTCCGAGCTGACCATGGCCGGTAAGCAGTTCGACTACAGCCGTCGCATGGAAGGCATGCTCACCCAGCGTGTGCATAACATTCTGCAGCCGGTGCTGGGCAACGACCGCTACAAGGCGGAAGTGTCGGCGGATGTGGATTTCAGTGCGGTCGAATCGACCTCCGAGCAGTTCAACCCTGATCAACCGGCGCTGCGCAGCGAGCAGTCGGTCAACGAGCAGCGTTCCAGCAGTGGCGGCCCGCAAGGGGTGCCGGGGGCCTTGAGTAATCAGCCACCAGGCCCGGCGTCGGCACCGCAAACCACTGGCGGCGCGCAGCCAGCGGCCGCTGCTATCCAGCCCGGCCAGCCATTGCTCGATGCCAACGGTCAACAGATCATGGACCCGGCCACCGGCCAGCCGATGCTTGCACCGTACCCTGCCGACAAGCGTTCGCAGTCGACCAAGAACTTCGAGCTGGATCGCTCGATCAGCCATACCCGCCAGCAGCAGGGTCGTCTGAATCGTCTGTCGGTGGCGGTGGTGGTCGATGACCAGGTCAAGATCGACCCGGCCACCGGCGACACAACGCGTGCACCGTGGGCCGCTGAAGACCTGGCGCGTTTCACCCGCCTGGTGCAGGACGCGGTGGGCTTCGATGCCAGCCGTGGCGATAGCGTCAGCGTGATCAACGTGCCGTTCGCCGCCGACCGTGGTGAAGTGATCGCGGAAATTCCGTTCTACTCGCAGCCGTGGTTCTGGGACATCATCAAGCAGGTCATGGGCGTACTGTTCATCCTCGTGCTGGTGTTCGGCGTGCTGCGTCCGGTACTCAACAACATCACCGGCCACGGGAAGCAACCGGCCGGTGCCGATGGCGACATGGAACTGGGCGGTATGCTCGGTCTGGATGGCGATCTGGCCAACGACCGCGTAAGCCTGGGTGGTCCGCAAAGCATTCTGCTGCCGAGCCCGAGCGAGGGTTACGACGCGCAGCTCAATGCAATCAAGAGCCTGGTGGCCGAAGACCCGGGTCGTGTGGCCCAGGTCGTGAAAGAGTGGATCAACGCCGATGAGTGATAACCGCGCCCTTACCGCGAAACTGACCCGGGTCGACAAGGCTGCGATCCTGCTCTTGTCCCTGGGTGAAACCGACGCTGCTCAAGTGCTGCGGCACATGGGGCCTAAAGAAGTGCAGCGCGTTGGCGTGGCCATGGCGCAGATGGGCAACGTCCATCGTGAGCAGGTCGAGCAGGTGATGAGCGAGTTCGTCGAGATCGTCGGCGACCAGACCAGCCTGGGTGTCGGTTCCGATGGCTACATTCGCAAGATGCTCACCCAGGCGCTGGGTGAGGACAAAGCCAACGGCTTGATCGACCGCATCCTGCTCGGTGGCAACACCAGTGGCCTGGACAGCCTCAAGTGGATGGAGCCGCGTGCCGTGGCCGACGTTATCCGCTATGAGCACCCGCAGATCCAGGCCATCGTGGTCGCTTACCTGGACCCTGACCAGGCTGGTGAAGTACTGGGTAACTTCGACCACAAGGTGCGCCTGGACATCATCCTGCGTGTTTCCTCGCTGAACACCGTACAACCGGCGGCGCTCAAGGAGCTCAACCAGATTCTCGAGAAGCAGTTCTCCGGTAACTCCAACGCGGCCCGTACCACCCTGGGCGGTATCAAGCGTGCAGCCGACATCATGAATTTCCTCGACAGCTCCGTGGAAGGTCAGCTGATGGACGCGATTCGCGACATCGACGGCGACCTGTCCGAGCAGATCGAAGACTTGATGTTCGTCTTCAACAACCTCGCCGATGTCGACGACCGTGGTATTCAGGCACTGTTGCGCGAAGTGTCTTCCGACGTTCTGGTGGTGTCGCTCAAAGGCGCCGACGAGAAGGTCAAAGACAAGATCTTCAAGAACATGTCCAAACGTGCCTCGGAACTGCTGCGCGACGACCTCGAGGCCAAAGGGCCGGTGCGGGTCAGCGATGTCGAGACCGCGCAGAAGGAAATCCTCACCATCGCCCGCCGTATGGCCGAAGCCGGAGAGATCGTGCTCGGTGGCAAGGGCGGCGAAGAGATGATCTAACGTCTATCGCGGGGCAAGCCCGCTCCTACGGTAGGAGCGGGCTTGCCCCGCGATTTTTTGAGTGCGTACAGCCATGTCAACCAACGAGCACCTCAGTGAGCTGATTCGCGCCGACGACGTCGAGGCTTTCGATCGCTGGGCGCTGCCCAGCTTCGATCCGGAGCCTGAATTCGTACCCGAGCCGGAACCTGAGCCTGAGCCTGAAGTGGTGCAGGAAGAAGTCGAGGAAGTACCGCTCGAAGAAGTCCAGCCACTGACCCTCGAAGAGCTCGAAAGCATCCGTCAGGAAGCCTACAACGAAGGCTTTGCCACCGGTGAGCGCGAAGGTTTTCACAGCACCCAGCTCAAAGTGCGCCAGGAAGCCGAAACGGCCCTGAAAGCAAAGCTCGCCAGCCTTGAACGGCTCATGGGTCATTTGCTCGAGCCGATAGCCGAGCAGGACAGCCAGATCGAGCGCGCGCTGGTCAGCCTGGTGGCGCACATGACCCGCGAAGTCATCGGCCGCGAGTTGCGTACTGACTCCAGCCAGATCGGCCAAGTGCTGCGCGAAGCCCTCAAGCTGCTGCCGATGGGTGCGGAAAACATTCGAATCCATATCAACCCGCAGGACTTCGAGCAGGCCAAGGCCTTGCGTGAGCGTCACGAAGAGCGCTGGAAGCTGCTTGAGGACCAGTCGCTGCTGCCAGGCGGCTGCCGCATCGAGACCGACCACAGCCGCATCGACGCAAGCATGGAAACCCGCATCGAGAAGGCCTTGGCGCAGTTGTTCGATCAATTGCACGATCAAGGCCTGCACCCTGCGGCGGCTGATCTGCACGTGGATCTGGATGCCGTCGATGCGCCTTGAACGCACCAGTTTCGCCAAGCGCCTGGGTGGCTATGCCGGCACGGTGAAACTGCCTGCTCAGCCGGTGGTTGAAGGGCGCCTGCTGCGCATGGTCGGTTTGACCCTGGAAGCAGAAGGCCTGCGCGCGCCGATCGGCAGCCGCTGTGTAGTGATCAACGACGACAGTTACCATCCGGTACAGGTCGAGGCGGAAGTCATGGGCTTCGCTGGCAGCAAAGTATTCCTGATGCCGGTCGGCAGCGTTGCTGGCATCGCGCCGGGTGCGCGGGTCGTGCCGCTGGCCGACAACGGCCGCCTGCCGATGGGCATGAGCATGCTCGGGCGTGTGCTCGATGGCGCCGGCCGGGCGCTGGACGGCAAGGGCGGGATGAAGGCTGAAGACTGGGTGCCGATGGATGGCCCGACCATCAACCCGCTCAATCGCGACCCGATCAGCGTACCGCTGGATGTCGGCATCCGCAGCATCAACGGCCTGTTGACCGTGGGGCGCGGCCAGCGCCTGGGTCTGTTCGCCGGTACCGGGGTGGGTAAGAGTGTGCTGTTGGGCATGATGACCCGCTTCACCGAGGCCGACATCATCGTCGTTGGCCTGATCGGCGAGCGGGGTCGCGAGGTCAAGGAGTTCATCGAGCATATTCTCGGTGCCGAAGGTATCAAGCGCTCGGTGGTCGTCGCCTCGCCCGCGGACGATGCGCCGCTGATGCGCCTGCGCGCCGCCATGTATTGCACACGTATTGCCGAGTACTTTCGCGACAAGGGCAAGAATGTCCTGTTGCTGATGGACTCGCTGACCCGTTTCGCCCAGGCCCAGCGTGAGATTGCCCTGGCCATCGGCGAGCCACCGGCGACCAAGGGCTATCCACCCTCGGTATTTGCCAAACTGCCCAAGCTGGTGGAGCGTGCCGGTAACGGTGAGGCGGGCGGTGGATCGATTACCGCGTTCTACACCGTGTTGTCCGAAGGCGACGACCAGCAAGACCCGATTGCCGACTCGGCGCGTGGCGTGCTCGACGGTCACATCGTGTTGTCACGGCGCCTGGCAGAAGAGGGGCATTACCCGGCCATCGACATTGAAGCGTCGATCAGCCGGGTGATGCCGCAGGTGGTCAGCCCTGAACAAATGCGCGAGGCGCAGCAGTTCAAGCAGCTGTGGGCGCGCCTGTCGCAGAGCCGTGACTTGATCAGTGTTGGTGCCTATGTGGCTGGCGGTGATGCCGAGACCGACCTGGCGATCGCCTTGCAACCGAAGCTGGTGCATTACCTGCGCCAGGGCCTGCACGACAATGTCAGCATGCAGCAAAGCCGCGAGCATCTGGAAAGTGTGTTCGCTCAGCCTAACCCTGATCTTGGTGGTTGATAGGCCATGGCTCAACCCAGCCGTGCGGCGCGTCTGACCCCTGTAGTGGAAATGGCTGAAAATGCCGAGCGCCAGGCTGCCCAGCGCCTGGGGCAGTTCCAGCAACAGGTCAACATGGCGCAGGCTAAGTTGGCTGAGCTGGACCGCTTTCGCGAAGACTATCAACTGCAATGGATCAACCGCGGCGGGCAGGGGGTGTCGGGCAGTTGGCTGGTGAACTACCAGCGCTTTCTCGGCCAGCTGGAAAGCGCCATGACCCAGCAGCGCCAAAGCCTGGTGTGGCATCAGAACAACCTCAACAACGCCCGGGGTACCTGGCAGCAGGCGTATGCCCGGGTTGAAGGTCTGCGCAAGTTGGTGCAGCGCTATATCGAAGAAGCGCGGATGCTCGAAGACAAACGCGAACAAAAATTGCTCGACGAGTTGTCTCAGCGCCTGCCGCGTCTTAATCGTTGATCTGCAGCCCTGCACGCGCTTGCTGCTCAGGCCTTGGGCTGCTAAACCTACTGGGTGTCTGTATTCGTCTTTATCGAAGGAATCGCCTACATGGCAGTTGAATCCATCTCCCAGGACGGGAAGTTGACGATCAGGGTCAAGGGCCGCTTTGACTTTGGCAAGCATCAGGAATTTCGCAGTGCCTACGAGCGGCTCGGCAAGCCGGATCTGGTCATTGTCGATCTCAAGCACACCACCTATCTCGACAGCTCGGCGCTGGGCATGTTGTTGATGCTGCGTGATCACGCAGGTGGGGATGATGCGGACGTCCAGGTGATCAATACCAATCCGGATGTGCGCAAGATTCTCGCTATTTCCAATTTCGACAAGCTGTTCGACATCAGTTGATTCAGGCCATGTCCGAGTCGCGCCTGACGGTGCTGATTGCCGAGGACAGTGCAGTCGACCGGCTGTTGTTGGCACGCATTGTCAGCAAACAGGGCCACGCCGTGCTCACCGCTGAAAACGGTCAGCAGGCACTGGCGCTGTTTGCCGAGCAGCGCCCGCAACTGGTGCTGCTCGATGCGCTGATGCCGGTCATGGACGGCTTTGAAGCGGCGCGGCAAATCAAAGCCCTGGCCGGTGAGGCCCTGGTGCCGATCATCTTCCTCACATCGCTCAGTGAGGAGGAGGCACTGGTGCGTTGCCTGGAAGCCGGTGGCGATGACTTTCTGGCCAAGCCTTACAGCCCGGTGATTCTCGCGGCGAAGATCAGGGCCATGGATCGCCTGCGCCGCCTGCAGGCGACGGTGCTGGAGCAGCGTGACCAGATCAGCCGTCACCATCATCACTTGCTCAATGAGCAGCGGGTGGCCAAAGCGGTGTTCGACAAGGTCGCCCATGCCGGTTGCCTGAGTGCCTCGAATATCCGCTACCTGCAATCGCCCTATGCATTGTTCAACGGCGATCTGCTGCTGGCGGCGTATTCGCCTGCGGGGGATATGCATGTGTTGCTGGGTGACTTCACCGGGCATGGCTTGCCGGCCGCGGTCGGGGCGATGCCGCTGGCGGAAATTTTCTATGGCATGACCGCCAAGGGCTACGGTCTGGCCGAAACCCTGCGCGAGATGAATGCCAAGCTCAAGCGCATCCTGCCTGTGGATATGTTCTGTTGTGCGCTATTGCTGAAGCTGAGTTTTCAGCGTCGGCAGGTCGAGGTGTGGAACGGCGGCATGCCCGACAGTTACTTATTGCCGGCCAATGGCGGTGCGCCGTTGCCGTTGGTGTCCCGGCATCTGCCGCTGGGGGTGCTGGCTGCAGAACGTTTTGACGATTCGACCCAGGTCTTGCCGCTGGCCTTGGGTGAGCGCCTGTTTTTGCTGTCTGATGGGGTGGTCGACACCAGCGACGAGAACGATCAGCTGTTCGGTGTCGAGCGGTTGTTGCAGGTGCTCAATGATAATCGCCAGGCTGATTTGTTGTTCGAAGAGGTGCTGCAGGCGCTAGAGGCGTTTCGCGGGCAGTGTCGTGATGACGTCAGTCTGCTGGAGATTACTGTTGTCGAGCCGGAAGCCTTGACCCCGCCCGCGGTGATCTATTCTGACAGCGGGCAGTCCACACCGCTGGACTGGTCGGTGAGCTTCGAGTTTCGTGCTGAAACACTTAAACGCTTCAACCCGTTGCCTCATTTGTTGCATCTTCTGCAGGACATTCATGGCTTGCGTGCCCAGAGCGGTGCCCTGCATTGCGTACTGAGTGAGCTGTACTCCAATGCCCTGGAGCATGGGGTGTTGGCACTGGATTCCGGGCTCAAGCGCGACGCCCAGGGCTTTGGCGAATACTACCGCCAGCGCAATGAACGCATGCAGGCGCTCAACAGCGGCTATATTCGAGTAGGGTTACGGATTGAACCCCAGGGTTTGGGTGGGCGTCTGATCATCGACATCGAAGACAGTGGTAAAGGTTTTGATGTGAGTAAAGTGCTGGCGCGCCCGCTGGCCGAGCAAGGTTTGTGTGGGCGTGGATTGAACCTGATACGTCGGCTGAGCCGACGTGCCGAGTGGGCTGACGAGGGGCGCCGCGTACGCGTGGAGTTCGCTTGGGAGGCTCTGGCATAATTGAACTTGATCAAGGAGTGAACAAGTGTCCGATATCCATATCGATCAAGAAGTACTGAGCAGCCTTCAGGAGGTGATGGAGGATGAATACCTGACCTTGCTCGATACTTTTCTCAACGACTCCGAAATTCGCCTCAGCCAGTTGCACGAGGCCACCAGCCCGGAAGCGCTTGGCCTAGCTGCGCACAGCTTCAAAGGCAGCAGCAGCAACATGGGCGCCAAAGTCCTGGCCGAGTTGTGCGGGCGTCTGGAGGAGCGCGTCAAATCCCCACCGCTGAACAACATCGAAGACCTGATCAATCAGATTGATAACGAGTACCAGGCGGTTCGCCAGCTGTACGCCCAAGAGCGCCAGCGCGTCCTGATCGGGTAGGCGCAGGCTTGCCCCGCGATTGCGCTGTGTCAGTGCCGCCGTATCGCGGGGCAAGCCCGCTCCTACAGACTTGGCTCGACTCTTGCTGTTCTCTTGGTTAGTTAATGTCCAAGCCCCTCTGTCGCGGAGAAAATTTCATGCCGGTTGCTTCCAATCCCTTGCTGCAAGTCGGTGCCGCGACCAACGCTTCCCGTGCTGCCAATCAATCGGACAAAGCGCCGCAGCCTGCAAGCGACAAGAGCTCGGGCTTTTCCAGTGTGTATGAGCAGCAGTCACGCCCGGCCTCCAAAACGACGGCTGAGGCGCCAGCGCGTGACAAAGGCGAGAAGAACGTAAAGGAAGGCAAAGACACTGCCGCCAAAGACGCAAAGCTTGCCGATAGCGGCAAGAACTTGCCAGACGACCAGGACGACACCCTGGCGGCTGGCGATACGCCAGAGCCGACACTCCTGGACCCGAGCCTGGTGGCCGGTCAGGTGACCGATGCGCAGCCGGGCGCGCAACTGATCCAGGCGCAAGCCGAAGCCGTTGCGCCAGTGGTTCAGGCAGCGCAGTTGCAGGCGCAGGTGGCGCCCGCCACAACACCTGCTGCAGACCCTGCATTCGACCCCGAGGCAGACCCACTGGCCGATATGCCTGCCTTGCGCATGGCGCTGGAGCAAACCGCGCAGGCGCAAGGCACGACCTCGGCGCACGCTGCCAGCAAACCGACGACCGCTCAGCCGGAAGCGACGCCAGCCCAGCCTGCCGTCAATACCCTGGCGGCGCTGCTCGACAAGCCAGGTGCCGAGGCTGAGCAGGGTGAGGCGGGCGAGAAGGCGTTTTCCGGATTGCTCGATGATGGCCTCAAAGACTTGAAAAGCGCCGCTAGCGATACCCGTGTGGATAACTTTTCCGAGCGTCTGAGTGCGCTGACCCAGGCGACCACGGCGAAAACCGCCAATGCCATCCCGGTTGCGCCAGCGCCTTTGCATCAGCCGCTGGCAATGAACCAGGGCGGCTGGACCGAAGGTCTGGTCAACCGGGTGATGTTCCTGTCCAGCCAGAGCCTGAAGTCGGCAGACATTCAACTGGAGCCGGCAGAGCTTGGGCGTCTGGATATTCGCGTGCATATGGCGCCGGAGCAGCAGGCGCAAATCACTTTCACCAGCGGCCACGTTGGTGTGCGTGAAGCGCTGGAAAACCAGGTGCACCGGCTCAAGGAAATGTTCGCCCAGCAAGGGTTGGGGCAACCGGACGTCAATGTTGCCGATCAGTCACGAGGCGAGCAGCAACAGGGTAACCCTGATGCGCCGCGCCTGAGTGGCGTAGCGGCGCGCCGCAACGCTGCTGCTGCAGAAGAAGGTGAGCTGGCTGCCAGCACTGCGCCCATCGAACAGCAGACCGTGATTGGCACTAGCGCCGTGGACTACTACGCCTAGTCTTCCTGTGGGAGCGGGCTTGCCCCGCGATTGCGGTGTGTCAGTCAGTGCGCCTCGCGGGGCAAGCCCGCTCCTACACCCGCCAGTTGGCATAACACTTGCTCAAAGCACGCCATGTGACTGAATTCTCCGATGAATGACGGAATATTGGCATGGCGAAGAGCGACGTAGATAAAGACCCCGCCGCTAAAGGCAAAATCAAGCTGATCCTGCTGGTGGTGCTGGCATTGCTGCTGGCCATCGGTCTGTCGGTAGGCGCTACCTGGTTCTTCCTGCACAAGTCTGAAGACAAGCC
The DNA here is from genome assembly GCF_056322725.1 of Pseudomonas sp. NUPR-002. Lineage (NCBI taxonomy): Bacteria > Pseudomonadati > Pseudomonadota > Gammaproteobacteria > Pseudomonadales > Pseudomonadaceae > Pseudomonas > Pseudomonas sp. NUPR-002. The sequence goes on along the minus strand of NZ_CM150476.1, from coordinate 4,528,556 downwards.
GGCAGCAGACGCAGCGCAAACCAGTAACCTCAAGCCTGCGGCCATCTATGAGGCGCTGACGCCAGCCTTCGTGGTCAACTTCAACCAGAACGGGCGCCAGCGCTACATGCAGGTGAGTATCACCCTGCAAGGCCGCGATCAGGCTGCACTGGATGCCTTGAAGGTGCACATGCCGGTGATCCGCAACAACCTGGTGATGCTGTTTTCCGGGCAAGGTTTTGACACCCTGGCTAGCCCGGTTGGCCAGGAGATGTTGCGCCAGAAAGCGACCGCCAGCGTGCAGGAAGTCGCCCAGAAGGAAGTTGGCAAACCGGTCGTCGACCAGTTGCTGTTCACCAATTTCGTATTGCAGTAGGAGCCACCGATGGCCGTGCAGGACCTGCTGTCCCAGGATGAAATCGATGCCTTGTTGCATGGCGTCGACGATGGCTTGGTGCAAACCGAGGCCAACGCCGAACCTGGCAGTGTCAAAAGCTATGACCTGACCAGTCAGGATCGCATCGTCCGCGGACGCATGCCGACCCTGGAAATGATCAACGAGCGTTTCGCCCGTTATACCCGCATCAGCATGTTCAACTTGCTGCGTCGCTCGGCGGACGTGGCGGTGGGCGGTGTGCAGGTGATGAAGTTCGGCGAGTACGTGCATTCGCTGTACGTACCGACCAGTCTGAACCTGGTCAAGATCAAGCCACTGCGCGGCACGTCGTTGTTCATTCTCGACGCCAAGCTGGTGTTCAAGCTGGTAGACAACTTCTTTGGCGGTGACGGTCGTCACGCCAAGATTGAAGGCCGGGAGTTCACCCCGACCGAGCTGCGCGTGGTGCGCATGGTGCTGGATCAGGCCTTCGTCGACCTGAAAGAGGCCTGGCAGGCGATCATGCCGGTCAACTTCGAGTACATCAACTCCGAGGTCAACCCGGCCATGGCCAACATCGTCGGGCCGAGCGAAGCGGTGGTGGTGTCGACCTTCCACATCGAACTCGATGGGGGTGGCGGCGACCTGCACGTAACCATGCCGTACTCGATGATCGAGCCGGTACGGGAAATGCTCGACGCCGGTTTCCAGTCCGACCTGGACGACCAGGACGAGCGCTGGATCAAAGCCCTGCGCGAAGACGTGCTGGATGTCAGCGTACCGCTGAGCGCCACCGTCGCCCGTCGCCAGTTGAAGCTGCGCGACATTCTGCATATGCAGCCCGGTGATGTGATTCCGGTCGAGCTGCCTGAACACCTGATCCTGCGGGCCAACGGCGTACCGTCGTTCAAGGCCAAGCTCGGTTCGCACAAAGGCACCCTGGCCCTGCAGATTATCGATCCGATCGAGCGCCGCTGAGCGGCGTCGGTTGGTCCAACTCCGAATTGATTGCCCGTCGAGGACAAAATGGCTAACGAAAACGACATCACCTCTCCGGAAGAGCAGGCTCTGGCCGATGAGTGGGCGGCTGCCCTGGAAGAAACCGGCGACGCCGGTCAGGCCGATATTGATGCCTTGCTGGCTGCCGACAGCGGCAGCGGTGGCTCCAACCGTCTGCCGATGGAAGAGTTCGGCAGCTCGCCGCGCAGCAACGAGCAGGTCAGCCTGGAAGGCCCGAACCTGGATGTGATCCTCGACATCCCGGTGAGCATTTCCATGGAAGTGGGCAGCACCGAGATCAACATCCGTAACCTGCTGCAGCTCAACCAGGGTTCGGTGATCGAGCTTGATCGCCTGGCCGGTGAGCCGCTGGATGTGTTGGTCAACGGCACACTGATCGCCCACGGTGAAGTGGTGGTGGTCAACGAAAAATTCGGTATTCGCCTGACTGATGTGATCAGTCCGAGCGAACGCATCAAGAAGCTGCGCTGAGTGAAAAGCGTTGTCTGCCGCGGCCTGGCACTGGCCGGTGCGTTGTATGCGCAGATGAGTCTGGCAGCGGCGACAGTGCAGCCTGCCGCAGCGGTGGTCGCGCCGGGCGGCAGCGGCAGTGCTGTCGGTCAGCTCGGGCAGTTGGTGCTCGGTTTGCTGTTGGTGCTGGGGCTGATCTTTCTGCTCGCCTGGCTGTTGCGCCGGGTGCAGAACGCAGCGCCAGGCAGTGGCCAGGTCATCGACATCATCGGCAGTCGCAGCATCGGCCCCAGGGATCGCCTGTTGCTGATTCAGGTCGGCAAGGAGCAGATCCTGATCGGCCACACACCCGGCAGCATCGAAGCCTTGCATGTCTTGGCCGAGCCGGTCGAGGTGCCTGCCAATGCGCGTCAGGCCACACCAGAATTCGCCCAGCGCCTGTTGGAGCTGATGGGCAAGGATCAGAAGGGTAAGTCGTAATGGGCGCATTGCGCATGATGTTGACGCTGCTGTTGCTGTTGGCAGCGCCACTGGCGCTGGCCGCCGATCCGCTGTCGATCCCGGCCATTACCCTGTCCAACGGTGCGGACGGGCAGCAGGAATATTCGGTCAGCCTGCAGATTCTGCTGATCATGACGGCGCTGAGTTTCATTCCGGCGTTTGTCATCCTGATGACCAGCTTCACCCGCATCATCATTGTCTTTTCCATTCTGCGTCAGGCGTTGGGTTTGCAGCAGACGCCGTCGAACCAGATCCTTACCGGTATGGCGCTGTTTCTGACCATGTTCATCATGGCGCCGGTGTTCGACCGGGTGAACAAAGACGCTCTGCAGCCGTATCTGAACGAGAAAATGGTGGCTCAGGAAGCGATTGCCAAGGCACAGGTGCCGCTCAAGGATTTCATGCTGGCGCAAACCCGGCAGAGTGACCTGGACCTGTTCATGCGCTTGTCCAAACGCACCGACATTGCCGGCCCCGATCAGGTGCCGCTGACGATCCTGGTGCCGGCCTTTGTCACCTCGGAGCTGAAAACCGCGTTCCAGATCGGCTTCATGATCTTCATTCCGTTTCTGATCATCGACCTGGTGGTGGCCAGTGTGCTGATGGCCATGGGTATGATGATGCTCTCGCCGTTGATCATCTCGTTGCCGTTCAAAATCATGCTGTTCGTGCTGGTCGATGGCTGGGCCTTGATCATGGGCACCCTGGCCGGCAGTTTTGGTGGCGTCTGACGCCGCAAGGAGAGCAAGACCATGACCCCTGAAGTCGCCGTCGACCTGTTTCGCGATGCCTTGTGGCTGACCACCCTGATGGTGGCCGTGCTGGTGGTGCCCAGCCTGCTGGTCGGCTTGATCGTGGCGATGTTCCAGGCGGCCACGCAGATCAACGAACAAACCCTGAGCTTTCTGCCGCGGTTGTTGGTGATGCTGCTGACCTTGATCGTGGTCGGGCCTTGGCTGGTGCAGAAGTTCATGGAATACATGCTGTCGCTGTACGGCAGCATCCCGCAGTTGATCGGCTGAGCTGTCGATGCTTGAGTTGACCGACACGCAGATCAGCACCTGGGTGGCCAGCTTCATCCTGCCGCTGTTTCGTGTGGCTGCGGTATTGATGACCATGCCGGTGATTGGCACCACCCTGGTGTCGACGCGTATCCGCCTGTACCTGGCCGTGGCGATCACTGTGGTGATCGTGCCCGGCCTGCCGCCGATTCCGCCGGTCAGTGCGCTGGACCTCAGTGCGCTGCTGTTGATCGCCGAGCAGATCATCATCGGTGCGCTGTTTGGCATGGCGCTGCAGCTGTTTTTCCAGATCTTCGTGATTGCCGGGCAGATTGTCGCGATCCAGATGGGTATGGCCTTCGCCTCGATGGTCGACCCGGCCAACGGCGTCAACGTGGCGGTGATCAGTCAGTTCCTGACCATGCTGGTGACCTTGATGTTCCTGGCTATCAACGGCCATCTGGTGGTGTTCGAGGTGCTGACCGAAAGCTTTACCACCTTGCCGGTGGGTGGCGGTTTGCTGGTCAATCACTTCTGGGATCTGGCCGGGCGCCTGAGCTGGGTGCTCGGTGCGGCGCTGTTGCTGGTGTTGCCAGCGATCACCGCGCTGCTGGTGGTCAACATCGCCTTTGGCGTGATGACCCGTGCGGCGCCGCAGTTGAACATCTTCTCCATCGGCTTTCCGCTGACCCTGGTGCTGGGGCTCGGGATTTTCTGGGTGACACTGGCTGACCTCGTTCCGCATTACCAGGCGCTGGCCTCCGAGGCCTTGCAATGGTTGCGTGAACTGGCAAGGGCGCGCTGAGCATGGCAGAGAGCGAAAGCGGTCAGGACAAAACAGAAGACCCCACCGAGAAACGCAAAAAAGACGCCCGGGAAAAGGGCGAGATCGCCCGTTCCAAGGAACTCAACACGGTGGCGGTAACCTTGGCCGGTGCCGGTGCGCTGCTGGCGTTTGGTGGGGGTATCGCCCAGTCGATGATGGAACTGATGCGCAGCAACTTCGTGTTATCGCGTGAAGTCATTACCGATGAGCGCTTCATGGGCATCTTCCTCATGGCCGCTGGCAAGTCGGCGATGTTGAGCATCCAGCCGGTGTTGCTGGTGTTGCTGGTGGCCTCGATCATCGGCCCGGTCGCCCTGGGTGGTTTCCTGTTTTCCGGCAGCTTGCTGGAGCCCAAATTCAGCCGCATGAACCCTATGGCCGGGATCAAGCGGATGTTCTCGGTCAATGCCCTGTCCGAGTTGCTCAAAGCGCTGGCCAAGTTTTTCATGATTCTGATCGTCGCCCTGGTGGTGCTCTCGGCAGACCGCGACGACCTGCTGGCGATTGCCAACGAGCCGTTGGATCAAGCGATCATCCATGGTGTCCAGGTGGTGGGTTGGAGTGCCTTGTGGATGGCCGCCGGGCTGCTGTTGATCGCGGCGATCGACGTGCCGATCCAGCTGTGGCAAACGCATCAGAAAATGCTGATGACCAAGCAGGAAATTCGCGATGAATACAAAGACAGCGAGGGTAAACCGGAGGTCAAGCAGCGCATCAGGCAGCTGCAGCGCGACGCTTCGCAGCGCAGGATGATGGCGGCGATTCCCGATGCCGACGTCATCATCACCAACCCGACGCACTACGCCGTAGCGCTCAAGTACGACCCGGAGAAGGGCGGTGCGCCGTTGTTGCTGGCCAAAGGTGCCGACTTCATCGCCCTGAAAATCCGCGAAATTGCCAACGAGCACAAGATCCAGGTGCTGGAATCGCCGGCGTTGGCGCGGTCGATCTACTACTCCACCGAGCTTGAGCAAGAAATCCCCGCAGGCCTGTACCTGGCGGTGGCCCAGGTATTGGCCTACGTCTACCAGATCCGCCAATACCGCGCGGGCAAAGGCAAGCCGCCGGAGCCGCTCAAAGACCTGCCGATCCCTCCCGACCTGCAGCACGACTAACGCCTGTAGGAGCGGGCTTGCCCCGCGAGGCGTACCGACTGACACACCGCCATCGCGGGGCAAGCCCGCTCCCACCGGGCAAAAACACTGTATTTCGCAAAGTTGGAAAGCTTCTTGCAAAGGCAGCGCTGCGCGCGTCAAACGCGTCAAAGTTTTGCTTGAGCTAGACGAGGAATACCGGTGGATCGCTCTCAGTTAATCAACAGTGCCCGTAACAACCTGGCCGGTTTAGGTCGGGGGAATCTGGGTGTGCCGCTGTTGTTGCTGGTGCTGCTGGCAATGATGATGTTGCCGATCCCGCCGTTCCTGCTCGATGTGTTTTTTACCTTCAACATTGCCTTGTCGATTGTGGTGTTGTTGGTCTGTGTTTACGCCCTGCGCCCCCTCGATTTCGCTGCGTTCCCGACCATTTTGCTGGTAGCGACGCTATTGCGCCTGGCCCTGAACGTGGCCTCCACGCGGGTGGTGATGCTCCACGGTCACGACGGTCACGCTGCCGCCGGTAAGGTGATTCAGGCCTTCGGCGAGGTGGTGATCGGCGGTAACTACGTGGTCGGTATCGTGGTATTCGCCATTTTGATGATCATCAACTTTGTGGTGGTGACCAAGGGTGCCGGGCGTATTTCCGAGGTGAGCGCGCGTTTCACCCTCGATGCGATGCCCGGTAAACAGATGGCCATCGACGCCGACCTCAACGCCGGCTTGATCGATCAGGCCCAGGCCAAGGCGCGTCGTACCGAGGTGGCGTCTGAGGCCGAGTTCTACGGTTCGATGGACGGTGCCAGCAAGTTCGTCCGCGGTGATGCCATCGCTGGCCTGTTGATTCTGTTCATCAACCTGATCGGCGGCATTCTGGTCGGTATGTTCCAGCACAACATGAACTTTGCCGACGCCGGCAAAGTGTATGCCTTGCTGGCGATTGGTGACGGTTTGGTGGCGCAACTGCCATCACTGCTGCTGTCCACCGCCGCAGCGATCATGGTGACCCGTGCTTCTGGCTCCGAAGAGATGGGCCAGCAAATCAATCGGCAGATGTTCGAGTCACCTAAAGCGCTGGCAGTGTCGGCGGGCGTGATGATCGTCATGGGCCTGGTGCCAGGCATGCCGCATATCGCCTTCCTGAGCCTGGGTGCGTTGGCCGGTGGCGGCGCTTATCTGCTGTGGCGCAAGCAGCAACAGGCCAAGATCAAGGCGCAGGAAGAGGTGCAGCGTCAGCAGGACCTGCTCCCCTCGCCGCAGCGGGCCATCGATACCAAGGAACTGGGCTGGGACGACGTGACGCCGATCGACATGATCGGCCTGGAAGTCGGTTACCGGCTGATTCCGCTGGTTGACCGCAACCAGGGTGGGCAGTTGCTGGCGCGAATCAAGGGGGTGCGCAAGAAGCTCTCCCAGGACCTGGGCTTTCTCATGCCGACGGTGCACATCCGCGACAACCTCGACCTGGCGCCCAGTGCCTATCGCCTGACCCTGATGGGGGTAATTTTGGCCGAGGCCGAGATTTATCCGGACCGCGAGTTGGCGATCAACCCGGGGCAGGTCTTCGGTACCCTCAACGGCATCGCCGCACGTGATCCGGCCTTTGGCCTGGAGGCAGTGTGGATCGACGTCAATCAGCGCAGCCAGGCGCAGTCGCTGGGCTACACCGTGGTGGACGCCAGTACCGTGGTTGCCACCCACTTGAACCAGATTCTGCACAAGCACTGCCATGAGCTGATCGGCCATGAAGAAGTGCAGCAGTTGCTACAGGTGCTGGCCAAGGCCTCGCCGAAACTTGCCGAAGAGTTGGTGCCGGGCGTCATTACATTGTCAGGCCTGCTCAAGGTCCTGCAGGCGTTGCTCGCCGAGCAAGTGCCGGTGCGTGACATTCGCAGCATTGCCGAGGCTATCGCCAACAATCCGGCCAAGAGTCAAGATACCGCCGCGCTGGTCGCAGTGGTGCGCGTCGGATTGTGTCGCGCAATCGTGCAAAGCATTGTTGGCGTTGAGTCCGAGCTGCCTGTGATCACCCTTGAGCCAAGGTTGGAACAGATTTTGCTCAATAGTCTGCAAAGGGCCGGGCAAGGTCAGGAAGACGGTGTTCTTCTTGAACCGAGCATGGCTGAAAAGCTTCAGCGTTCGTTGATCGAGGCTGCCCAGCGTCAAGAGATGCAGGGGCAACCGGCGATCCTGCTGGTCGCAGGACCAGTGCGGGCAATGCTGTCGCGCTTCGGCCGCCTGGCTGTACCGAATTTGCATGTTTTGGCGTATCAGGAAATACCTGACAACAAGCAAGTTACCATCGTTGCCACAGTAGGCCCCAACGGCTGAGGTAGTGGGTTATGCAAGTTAAGCGTTTTTTCGCCGCCGATATGCGTCAGGCCATGAAGCTGGTTCGAGATGAGCTGGGGGCTGATGCCGCCATCATCGGTAACCGACGGATTGCTGGCGGTGTCGAGCTGACGGCTGCGCTGGACTACAAGCTGTCCGCCCTGGCGCCACGGGTTCCGAACGTCGAGCTCGAAGATGAGCTGCGCAAGACCCAGTCGCGGATAGTCACGGCACAGGCCGAGCTCAGCAGCCGCTCCGAGAGCGAGGAAGGCAACCGTCAACTGTTTGCCGGTTTGCCGCTGACCGCTTCCGAGCCACTGGTCGAGCCACAGGTTGAAGCGCCTGCGGCCCCGGTGGCTGCAGCCGCTGCGCCGGTTGACCCGCGTCTGTTCGATGCCATGCGCAGCGAACTGACTGGCCTGCGCGAGTTACTCGAAGTTCAGCTGGGCTCGTTGGCCTGGAGCCAGTTGCAGGGCAACCAGCCACAGCAAGCCAACCTCTGGCGGCGTTTGCAACGCATTGGTCTGTCTGCGCCGATCGCGCGCGAGCTGCTGGACCTTACCGCGGGCATCGAAGAGCCGCGTCATGCCTGGCGCATGCTGCTCGCGCACCTGGCGCGGCGTATCGATGTGCCAGAGATCGAGCCGATCGAAGAAGGTGGCGTGATTGCCATGGTCGGCCCGGCGGGCATGGGCAAGACCACTACGCTGGCCAAGCTGGCAGCGCGCTACGTACTCAAATACGGCGCGCAGAACCTGGCACTGGTGAGCATGGACAGTTTCCGTATCGGTGCCCAGGAACAATTGAAAACCCTGGGGCGCATCCTCAATGTCTCGGTGACCCATGTCGACCCGGGGCAATCGCTGGCGCAGGCACTGGACCCACTGCTGCGCAAGCGCGTGGTGCTGATCGATACCGCCGGTCTGCAAGCCAGCGATCCGGCTTTGCGGATGCAGCTGGAAACCCTTGCCGGACGCGGTATTGCGTCTAAAAATTATCTGGTGCTGGCGACCACCAGCCAGAAGCAGGTGCTGACGGCCGCTTATCACAGCTACAAACGCTGTGGGCTGGCCGGGTGCATCCTGACCAAGCTTGATGAAACGGCCAGCCTCGGGGAAGTCCTGAGCTTGGCGATCAGTCACGAACTGCCTGTGGCCTATCTAACCGATGGTCCGCGCATTCCTGACGACCTGCACCTGCCGCGCCGCCACCAGTTGGTTAGCCGCGCAGTGAGTGTGCAGATGCAAGACGAGCCCAGCGAAGAGGCGATGGCCGATATGTTCGCTGATCTCTACCACAGCCCCGGCAAGCGAGTTGGCTGAGGTGATTGTGAAGACGTTGCAAAGTATCTGCATTGATGGACTGCCAGGCATTTTTCAGGTGTTGAAAGCGCAGCCGGTCATGTGGCCTCGGTCTAAGCAAGACAAGGTAATAAGCAAACATGGGTAGCATGCATCCCGTACAGGTGATCGCCGTAACCGGCGGTAAAGGTGGCGTCGGCAAGACCAATGTGTCGGTGAATTTGTCATTGGCGCTGGCAGAGCTTGGCCGTCGGGTCATGCTGCTCGATGCCGACCTGGGCCTGGCCAACGTCGACGTTCTCCTGGGACTGACGCCCAAGCGCACCCTGGCCGACGTCATCGAAGGCCGTTGCGAGCTGCGCGACGTGCTGCTGCAGGGGCCCGGCGGTGTACGCATCGTGCCGGCGGCCTCGGGCACGCAGAGCATGGTGCACCTGGCGCCTGCCCAACATGCCGGCCTGATCCAGGCGTTCAGCGAGATCGGCGACAACCTCGATGTGCTGGTGATCGATACCGCTGCGGGTATTGGTGACTCGGTAGTCAGTTTTGTCCGTGCGGCGCAAGAGGTGCTGTTGGTGGTGTGCGATGAGCCCACCTCGATCACCGACGCCTATGCGCTGATCAAGCTGCTCAACCGCGATTACGGTATGAATCGTTTCCGCGTGCTGGCGAACATGGCGCAGAGCCCTCAGGAAGGGCGCAACCTGTTCGCCAAGTTGACCAAGGTCACGGATCGCTTCCTTGACGTCGCCCTACAATACGTCGGCGCGGTGCCTTACGACGAATGCGTACGCAAGGCGGTGCAGAAGCAGCGAGCGGTCTATGAAGCCTTTCCGCGTTCCAAGTGCGCGTTGGCATTCAAGGCCATTGCTCAGAAGGTCGATACCTGGCCGCTGCCAGCCAACCCGCGTGGTCATCTGGAGTTTTTTGTCGAGCGCCTGGTGCAACCGACAAGCGCGGGACCGGTGCTATGAACGCCAGCGGCTATCGGATGTACAGCAAGGCTTCGCGCGATGGCCAGTATGAGTTGATCGAGCGTTACGCACCGTTGGTCAAGCGTATCGCCTATCACTTGCTGGCACGCTTGCCGGCCAGTGTGCAGGTGGAAGATCTGATCCAGGCCGGCATGATCGGCTTGCTCGAAGTCAGCAACAAATACGACGCGAGCAAGGGTGCCAGTTTCGAGACCTACGCCGGTATCCGCATCCGCGGGGCAATGTTGGACGAAGTACGTAAAGGGGACTGGGCACCGCGTTCGGTTCACCGCAATACCCGCATGGTCAGCGACGCGATTCGTGCAATTGAAGCAAAAACCGGCCGTGACGCTAAAGATCACGAAGTTGCTGCCGAACTTCAATTGAGTCTCGATGATTACTACGGGATTTTGAATGACACCTTGGGCAGTCGCCTGTTCAGTTTCGACGACCTGTTGCAGGACGGCGAACATGAAGGACTGCACGAGGACGGCGCCAGTGTCCAGCTCGAGCCTTCGCGCGATCTGGAAGACGAACGCTTTCAGGCGGCGCTGGCCGATGCCATCGCCAACTTGCCTGAACGTGAGCGTCTGGTGCTGGCGCTGTACTACGACGAAGAGCTGAACCTCAAGGAAATCGGTGAGGTCCTGGGGGTCAGCGAATCGCGCGTCAGCCAGTTGCACAGTCAGTGCGCGGCGCGTTTGCGCAGTCGCCTGGGGGAATGGCGGGCGCGTTGAACGCAGGTTCAATGCAGTCGCGAAATGTAGTGCCCGAATTGATTGAATGCGCGTTCAGCGCTGAACGCGTTAAAGACTGCTTGGAGGTCTAATTGAACAAAGACATGAAAATCCTCATCGTCGACGATTTTTCGACGATGCGGCGGATCATCAAGAACCTGTTGCGTGACCTGGGCTTCACCAATACCCAGGAAGCGGATGACGGCAACACTGCACTGCCGATGCTCGAAAGCGGCCATTTCGATTTCCTCGTCACCGACTGGAACATGCCAGGCATGTCGGGTATCGACCTGCTGCGCAAAGTGCGTGCCGACGAGCGCCTCAAGCACCTGCCAGTGCTGATGGTGACTGCCGAAGCCAAGCGCGAGCAAATCATCGAAGCCGCCCAGGCCGGTGTGAATGGCTACGTGGTCAAGCCGTTCACCGCGCAAGTGCTGAAAGAAAAGATCGAGAAGATCTTCGAGCGCGTCAACAGCTAAGACACGCCACGGGGGCGCTATGGAGCAAACACATTCATCACTGGACGGCTTCGAGTCGACACTGAAGAAGCACGCTCACGAACTGGTCGACAGTCTTGAGCGCGGCAAATTCGGCGACGCGGTGCAACTGATCCATCAGCTGAACCAGACCCGTGACCGTGGCCTGTACCAGGAAGTCGGCAAGCTCACGCGAGAGCTGCACAGCGCGATCGTCAGCTTCCAGATCGACCCGCAAATGCCGCAGGCCGAGGAAGTCTCGCAGATCACCGATGCCACCGAGCGCCTGTCCTATGTGGTCAAGCTGACCGAAGGGGCGGCCAACCGCACGATGGATCTGGTTGAGGAAAGCACCCCGGTGCTGCATGAGCTCAGCGATGAAGCCCGTGACCTGCGCACCGACTGGCAGCGATTCTTGCGCCGCGAAGTGGCGGCCCCGGAGTTCCGCGAGCTGATGCACCGCATCGACCGTTTCCTGGAACGTAGCGAGGAGGGTAGCCGCAAGGTCGCCGGTCACCTCAATGACATTCTCCTGGCACAGGACTATCAGGACCTGACCGGGCAGGTGATCAAGCGTGTTACCGCGCTGGTCACCGAAGTAGAAAGCAATCTGCTCAAGCTTGTGCTGATGGCCAGTCAAGTCGACCGCTTTGCCGGTATCGAACATGACCACCAGCAGCTGCGCGCTGAGAAAGATCAAGAAAAACATCCGACTCGGGGTGAAGGTCCGCAGATTCATGCCGATAAGCGTGAAGACGTTGTGTCCGGTCAGGACGATGTCGACGATCTGCTGTCCAGCCTGGGTTTTTAGGGAGCACGTTTAATGAGCTTCGGCGCCGATGAAGAGATCCTTCAGGATTTTCTGGTAGAAGCCGGCGAGATTCTTGAGCAACTGTCCGAGCAACTGGTCGAGCTGGAAAGCCGTCCGGATGATGCCGATCTGCTCAATGCAATCTTTCGCGGTTTTCACACTGTAAAAGGGGGCGCCGGCTTCCTCCAGCTCAACGAGCTGGTGGAGTGCTGCCACATCGCCGAAAACGTCTTCGACATCCTGCGCAAGGGTGAGCGTCGCGTTGATGCGGAACTGATGGACGTGGTGCTGGAGGCCCTGGACACGGTCAACAGCATGTTCGGTCAGGTGCGTGAGCGTAGCGACATCACCCCGGCTACGCCTGAGTTGCTGGCGGCGCTGTCGCGTCTGGCCGAGCCTGCTGCTGCTGCCGAACAAGCACCAGCGCCCGAACCTGAACCGGTCGTTGAAGCTCAAGCTAGCACCGACATTACCGACACCGAATTCGAGCAACTGCTGGACTCGCTCAATGCGGTCAAGGCCGAAGCCGAAGCTCAGGTGCAGGCGCCTGAAGCGGCCAGTGACGAAATCACCGACGCCGAGTTCGAGTCGCTGCTCGATCAGTTGCATGGCAAGGGCCAGTTCGCGCCCGACAGCATCAGCGCAGCGGCACCCGCGCAGGAGGCGCCGCAAGGCGCTACCGACGAAATCACCGATGCCGAGTTTGAAGCGCTGCTGGATCAACTGCATGGCAAGGGCAACTTTGCCGTCGATGCCCTGCCAGGTGCAACTGCGCCCGCCGCGGCTGCCGCTCCCGCGCCTGAGGCGACGTCGGGCGATCATATTTCCGAGCATGAATTCGAAGCCTTGCTCGATGAACTGCACGGTAAAGGCAAGTTCACCCCCGACAGCGTTGCCCCGGCGGCTGTTGCCGTAGCTCCGGCTGCCGCTGTTGTCGCTGCCAAGCCTGCGGCAGCACCAGCGCCTGCACCTGCTGCCAAACCAGCTGCTGCACCGGCCAAGGCTGCGGCGCCTGCGCGGCAAGCCCCTGCGGCGGCCGACAAACACGCGGTCAGCGAAACGGAAACCACCGTACGCGTCGACACTGCGCGCCTGGACGAGATCATGAACATGGTCGGCGAACTGGTGCTGGTGCGTAACCGTCTGGTGCGCCTGGGCCTGAACAGCGGCGATGAGGCCATGTCCAAGGCGGTATCGAACCTGGATGTAGTGACCGCCGACCTGCAGACCGCGGTGATGAAAACCCGTATGCAGCCGATCAAGAAGGTCTTCGGGCGCTTCCCGCGCCTGGTTCGCGACCTGGCCCGGCAGCTGAAAAAAGAGATCAACCTGGAGCTGGTCGGTGAAGAAACCGACCTCGACAAGAACCTCGTCGAGGCCCTGGCCGACCCGCTGGTGCACTTGGTGCGCAACGCCGTCGACCACGGTGTCGAAACCCCGGAAGAGCGTGAAGCCGCAGGCAAGCCGCGTGGCGGCAAAGTGGTGCTGTCGGCCGAGCAGGAAGGCGACCACATCCTCTTGTCGATCTCCGATGATGGCAAGGGCATGGACGCTAACGTCCTGCGCGCCATCGCGGTCAAGCGCGGGGTGATGGACAAAGACGCCGCCGACCGTCTCAGCGAAACCGAATGCTACAACCTGATTTTCGCCCCGGGTTTCTCGACCAAAACCGAGATTTCCGACGTGTCCGGCCGCGGCGTGGGCATGGACGTGGTGAAAACCAAAATCTCCCAGCTCAACGGCTCGATCAATATCTATTCGACCAAGGGCCTGGGCTCGAAGATCGTCATCAAGGTGCCGCTGACCCTGGCGATCATGCCGACCCTGATGGTGATGCTGGGCAACCAGGCATTCGCCTTCCCGCTGGTCAACGTCAACGAAATCTTCCACCTGGACCTGTCGCGCACCAACGTGGTCGACGGCCAGGAGGTGGTGATCGTGCGCGACAAAGCCTTGCCGCTGTTCTACCTCAAGCGCTGGCTGGTCAGTTCCGCCGCTCATGAAGAGCAACGCGAAGGGCACGTGGTGATCCTTTCGGTGGGCACCCAGCGGATCGGCTTTGTCGTCGATCAACTGGTGGGCCAGGAAGAAGTGGTCATCAAACCGCTGGGCAAGATGCTCCAGGGCACGCCAGGCATGTCGGGTGCCACCATTACCGGTGACGGGCGCATTGCGCTGATCCTCGACGTGCCGAGCATGCTCAAGCGTTACGCCGCCCGGCGTATTTGATTCTGGTGGCGCGGCTTGCACGCCGCGCCCCCTAATGGAGTGTTTATGGCAGTCAAGGTCCTGGTGGTGGATGATTCCGGTTTCTTCCGCCGCCGTGTCTCGGAAATTCTTTCAGCGGACCCGACTATTCAGGTCGTCGGTACCGCGACCAACGGCAAGGAAGCGATCGACCAGGCACTGTCGCTCAAGCCCGATGTCATCACCATGGACTACGAAATGCCCATGATGGATGGCATCACCGCTGTACGTCACATCATGCAGCGCTGCCCGACCCCGGTGTTGATGTTCTCCTCGCTGACCCATGAAGGCGCGCGGGTGACCCTCGACGCCCTGGATGCCGGTGCGGTCGATTACCTGCCGAAAAACTTCGAAGACATCTCGCGCAATCCGGAGAAGGTCAAACAAATGCTGTGCGAAAAGGTGCATACCATTTCGCGCAGTAACCGCCGTCTGGGCAGCTATGCCGCCCCTGCGCCGCAACCGGCAGCGGCGGCTCAGCCAAGCGTCAGTAGCCTGGGCAGCAGCGCTGCACCTCGTGCGGCAGCGCCGGTTCGCGCGGCAGCTGTGGCCAGTTCGCCAGCGCCCAAGCGCAAGCCTTACAAACTGGTGGCCATTGGCACCTCGACCGGCGGCCCGGTGGCGCTGCAGCGGGTGCTGACGCAACTGCCTGCCAGTTTTCCGGCACCTATCGTGCTGATTCAGCATATGCCGGCGGCGTTCACCAAGGCCTTTGCCGAGCGTTTGGACAAGCTGTGCAAGATCCGCGTCAAAGAGGCCGAAGACGGTGACATGCTGCGTCCTGGTCTGGCGCTGCTGGCCCCGGGTGGCAAGCAGATGATGATTGATGGTCGCGGTGCGGTGAAGATTCTGCCGGGCGACGAGCGTTTGAATTACAAGCCGTGTGTGGATATCACCTTCGGCTCGGCGGCCAAGTCCTATGGCGACAAGGTGCTCTCGGTGGTGCTGACCGGCATGGGCGCCGACGGCCGTGAAGGCGCACGCCTGCTCAAGCAGGGCGGCAGCACGGTGTGGGCTCAGGATGAAGCCAGTTGCGTGATCTATGGCATGCCGATGGCGATCGTCAAAGCCAACCTTGCCGATGCGGTGTACAGCCTCGATGAAATCGGCAAGCACCTGGTTGAGGCGTGCGTCTGATGGATGTTTTGAGCTTAATCGGCATCATCCTGGCGTTTGTCGCGATTGTCGGCGGCAACTACCTTGAGGGTGGTCACCTGTCGGCACTGATCAACGGCCCGGCGGCCTTGATCGTACTGGGCGGTACCCTGGCGGCGGCGTTGCTGCAGTCGCCGATGAGCGCCTTCAAGCGTGCCTTGCAGATTGTCCGCTGGATCATCTTTCCGCCGCGCATCGACCTCGCTGGCGGTATCGATCGGGTGGTCAACTGGAGCCTGACGGCGCGCAAGGAAGGCTTGCTGGGCCTGGAAGGTGTCGCTGATGCCGAGCCGGACCCTTACGCCCGCAAAGGCCTGCAACTGCTGGTTGATGGTGCCGAGCCGGAAGCCATTCGCAGCATTCTGGAAGTGGATTTCTACACCCAGGAAGGCCGTGACATCCAGGCGGCCAAGGTGTTCGAGTGCATGGGCGGCTATGCCCCGACCATCGGCATCATCGGTGCGGTCATGGGCCTGATTCATGTCATGGGCAACCTCGCCGATCCTTCGCAGCTGGGCAACGGTATCGCCGTGGCATTCGTGGCCACCATCTACGGTGTGGCCAGTGCCAACCTGATCCTGCTGCCGATTGCCAACAAGCTCAAGGCGCTGGCCATGCGTCAGTCGCGTTACCGGGAAATGCTCCTGGAAGGGCTGCTGTCGATTGCCGAAGGTGAGAACCCACGCTCGATCGAGCTGAAGCTTCAGGGCTTCATGGAGTAATACATGGCCCGCCGTCGACAACCCGAGGAACACGAAAACCACGAACGCTGGCTGGTGTCCTACGCCGACTTCATCACCTTGCTGTTCGCCTTTTTCGTGGTCATGTACTCGATTTCCTCGATCAATGAGGGCAAGTACAAGATCCTCTCCCAGGCCCTGATCGGGGTGTTCAACGACCCTGAGAAAAGCATGCGGCCGATCCCCATCGGTGAAGAACGGCCACTGACCGTCAAACCGGCCGAGCCGCTGATCAAAGACAGCGATCAGGTCGATGCGGGGCTGGCGCAAACCAGCAGTGACCCGCTGAAAACCATCACCGATGATGTGCGCGATGCCTTTGGCGACCTGATCAAATCTGACCAGATGACGGTGCGTGGCAACGAGCTGTGGGTTGAAATCGAGCTCAACTCCGCGCTGCTGTTTGGCAGTGGTGATGCGATGCCCAGCGATGTGGCGTTCAACATCATCGAAAAGGTCGCCAACATTCTCAAGCCCTTCGCCAACCCGGTACACGTCGAAGGCTTTACCGATGACTTGCCGATCCGCACGGCGCAGTACCCGACCAACTGGGAGCTGTCTTCGGCGCGTGCCGCCAGCATCGTCCGCCTGCTGGCCATGCAAGGGGTCAACCCGGCGCGCATGGCCTCGGTTGGCTACGGCGAGTTCCAGCCGATTGCCAGCAACGCCAGCGCAGAGGGCCGCGCACGCAACCGGCGGGTGGTGCTGGTGATTTCCCGTAACCTGGAAGTGCGCCGCAGCCTGACCGGTACCGGCAGTGCCAATGCCACGCCGGATGCGGCAATGCAGCGGGCTGGCACACAAACTGCACCGCCAGCGGTATCACCGACGGTGGGGGGCAATCGCGTCAATCCTCCGTCACCGACCCTATAACCGTTCCCGGTGGGGCAGGTTGTCATACCGGGAGGAAGCAACGTAATGAGAGTCTGGGCAGTAGCCAATCAAAAAGGTGGCGTCGGTAAGACCACCACATCCATCGCCCTGGCCGGTTTGCTGGCCGAAGCGGGCAAGCGCGTGGTTGTGGTTGACCTTGACCCGCACGGCTCGATGACCAGCTACTTCGGGCACAATCCGGACACCCTGGAACACAGCAGCTACGACCTGTTTCTGCACAAAGGCGCGGTGCCGGAAGGCCTGCCCGGTCAGCTGCTGCTGCCCACCAGTGATGAAAACATCTCGCTGTTGCCTTCGAGCACGGCGTTGGCGGTGCTTGAACGCCAGTCACCCGGGCAAAGCGGGCTGGGCCTGGTGATCGCCAAGTCTCTGGCGCAGCTGTGGCAGGATTTCGACTACGCCATCATCGACAGCCCGCCCTTGCTCGGTGTGCTGATGGTCAACGCCCTGGCGGCCAGCCAGCAGTTGGTGATTCCGGTGCAAACCGAATACCTGGCGGTCAAGGGCCTGGAGCGCATGGTCAGTACCCTGGCGATGGTCAACCGCTCGCGCAAGCAGGCGCTGCCTTACCACATCGTGCCGACCCTGTTCGACCGCCGCACCCAGGCCTCCATGGGCACCTTGCGGGTGCTGCGCGATGCTTACCCAGAGAACATCTGGCAAGGCTATATCCCGGTTGATACGCGCTTGCGCGATGCCAGCCGGGCGGGCCTGACGCCGTCGCAGTTCGATGGCAAGAGCCGCGGTGTAGTCGCCTACCGGGCGCTGCTCAAGCACCTGCTGTCGCACAACCTTGCCCAGCAGGTGGCCTGATGAACCGTCCGCACACGCTTGCCTCCGGCCCGCAACTGGCGCTGCAGTCGTACCTCGATGGCTTGCTGCACGAGGCCACAGAAGACGTCGAGCTGGCTGAGCCGACGGTCGAGATCGATGACTTTCAGGCTGCCGTGCTCGAGGAGCAGGCCCGTGATGCCCAGGTCGCCCAGACGCAACGGCCGGTCGTGGTGGCGCTAGCGCCATTGCCGTTCGCCGAGCCTGCGCCTGTGGTGTTGCCCGCGATCCTGCCGGTGCGCCTGCCTGAGCCCGAACCTGAACCTGAACCTGCCACCATTGAGGTGCTGGCCGAGTCGCCAGAACCGATTGAGCCTCTGGTACAGGTACACCTGCCGCCAGCCGCCAATCAGCCGCCGCAAACCGTTGACGGGCGCCCGGCCTGGGCGGCCGAGCCGTTTGAATGTTTGCTGTTCGACGTCGCCGGTCTGACCCTCGCGGTGCCACTGGTATGCCTGGGTTCGATCTATTCACTGGCCGGTCATGAGCTGACACCGCTGTTCGGCCAGCCCGACTGGTTTCTGGGCATCCTGCCGAGCCAGAGCGGCAACCTGAAAGTGCTGGATACCGCGCGTTGGGTCATGCCCGACCGCTACCGCGACGATTTCCGTCAGGGCCTGCAGTACGTGATTTCGGTGCAGGGTTATGAATGGGGGCTGGCGGTGCATCAGGTCAGCCGATCGCTGCGCCTGGACCCCAACGAGATCAAATGGCGAAGCCAGCGTGGCCAGCGACCCTGGCTGGCTGGCACGGTCATCGAACACATGTGCGCGTTGCTCGACGTTGCCGAGCTGGCCGAGTTGATCGCCAGCGGCGCCGTCAAGCAACTGCACGTCAGCCAAAAATAATCGGTCGCAACTGCGATCGCACAGAGCACGCCGCCGAAGGCGGTTTTTGAGGGATAGGGGAATGAAAAAGTCGTCTGCGCAAGGTTCCGAAGATCCGATCCTGCAGTGGGTAACCTTCAAACTGGACAATGAGTCCTACGGCATCAATGTCATGCAGGTGCAGGAAGTGCTGCGCTATACCGAGATCGCCCCGGTCCCGGGTGCGCCAAGCTACGTGCTGGGCATTATCAACCTGCGTGGCAACGTGGTCACCGTGATCGACACCCGTCAGCGTTTTGGCCTGATGTCCAGCGAGATCACTGACAACAGCCGTATCGTCATCATCGAGGCCGACAAGCAAGTGGTCGGTATCCTGGTCGATAGCGTGGCCGAAGTGGTGTACCTGCGTCAGTCGGAAATCGAAACCGCGTCGAATGTTGGCAACGAAGAGTCGGCCAAGTTCATCCAGGGCGTGTGCAACAAGAACAACGAACTGCTGATTCTGGTCGAGCTGGACAAGATGATGACCGAAGAAGAATGGTCTGAGCTGGAGAACATCTGAGTTGATCTTCGAGGTTGCAGTCATATTTCTGGCGCTGCTCTGGGCGCTGAGCCTGTGGTTCTTCCTGAACTACAGCAAGCGTCAGCGCGAGCTGGCTGCCCAGCAAGCCCAGGCTGATGCGGTGCGTGACCAGCGTATCAAAGACCTGGGCAAACGCCTGGATGACTACCAGAACGGCACTGTGCGCATGGGTGAAGCACTGCATGAACTGCGTGCCACGGTCGCGCCGTTGCCAGACAAGCTTCTGCAACTGGAGCAGCGTGACCCCAACAGCCTGTCGTTCGCCCAGGCGGCACGCCTGGTGGGAATGGGTGCCAGCGTCGATGAATTGACCCAGACCTGCGGCCTGACCCAGGCCGAGGCGGAGTTGATGAGCAAGGTGCACCGCTCGGAGTGAACCAAGAAGGCGACCCGGAGGTCGCCTTTTTTGGCTTCTTCACGGATTTCCGGGGCAGGATTGGCGTTGGCTTTGCAGGCTGCGAGCTTATCCAATTGGCCCGAATACCTCCCTCAGCTACCTGAAGTCGAGGTAGGAGCGGGCGTGCCCCGCGATCTCGCGCGATACAGCACATCGCGGGGCAAGCCCGCTCCCACCGCCCTCAAAGCCAACCCTTGCCCGACAACCTGTGTAGAACCTATTTTTGTTCAGTGCGTAGCCCAGGATTGTGTGCCGCCGATGCGGGCGATCCGGCCAAGGGGGGTCAGCTCGCGTCCAACCTCTATCCAGCGTTCGATGTCGGCGTGTAAACGGCCATTGATGACGGGTAGGCTGAACAGCTTTTCAAGTCTGCGCATCTGGCTCAGGTGCGGTAGCGTTTTGTCGATCACGTCGTTGAGCATCGCTGGCCCCGTCAGTTTGCTCAGTCTGCGTGTGTAGTCAAAGAAGGCTGCAGGATCTTTCACGCGATCGGGTCTGGCCTGGTAGAAATCAGGGTCGGCCAGGTAGCGTTGATGCATTTCCTCGGACATCGCCTCCAGTGTCGGGTTGCCAGGGTGGCTGCCGATCAGGCTGGTATTGAATTGAAGCTGCATATCGAGCATTTGATTGCTGACCGGCGAATGTAGCAGCAGGCCGTTGTCGCTGGTGGCCAGCCCGACAGCGTCGAGTGTTTCAGCCACGCCCGCTCCCACCCCCGCAGAAAGCTGCTCACCTGCCTGGAGCAGTTCGTCATCAACATCCATGTACAGGCCACCTTCAGCGTTGAGCATTGGATAGCGCAGAATGTCGGAGGCCGAACTGTAGTTGGTGGCAACGCCACCATTACCATCGAGTGCGTCCTGATACTGCTTGAAGTATTTGCTGTCTTTGAAGGTATTGAAAAAAGGCTGCTGCTCCAGTGTTTCCACCTTCAAAAGAGGGGCTTTCTCGGCCAATTGCCGAAGGTTCTGTTCATAGATTTGCGGGTGGGCATTGGAGAGAAACAAGCGGTACTGATACTGACTGTCGGCCAAACGGCTGGCGTTTTGAGAGAGGTTGTCCAGCAGCTCCGGCGGGATCGGCTTGTCGCCGATCCACAACGATGAAATGTGCCGGGGAATCGGACGAACATCGGCCGGTGGTATGGGGATCTGTACGGGCAACTGCAGGTCAACGCCAAGCTTGCGCAGCGTGGCCATGCGCATCTCGTTGGTCACCTGACGTGTACCGGGCTGCACATGGCGCAACACGACTTCTCCCGGGCTGGCTTCATAGGTCTTGGGGCTAACGCTGTTCACATCGCTTGTCTCGATGAACAGGTCGTGTTCGATGTCATAGGCGAGGTCAAGTTCTACCAGATAACCCTTACTTGAAAAATTACCTGTGATGCCATGTGTATGGTTTTTCCAATCGACTGAGAGCTCGACCGGAAACAGCTGCGCCTCAGGACGTGCCTCTGCAGAGGCGCCTGCAGCGTCGAAGTACGGCGCAACATCCAGTTCCTGCAGGTGCGGTGGAGTAATGGGGGTTAGCGGATAGCCCCAGCGTTCGTTGACCCGGCTTGGGCTGACGAATCTGCTGGATTTGAAACTGAATAGCTTGGTCCCGCGCGACGCTGCATGGCCGATGCCCGGCGCAGCATTGAGCAGCCCCCAAGCCAGGTTGGCGATACCTTCCTGCTTGTTCTTCAAGGTTTTGCCATTGATAGCCTGGTCCAGGCCAACGCCGATCTGTGCAATCCCGCCCAGCGCCAGCAGCGGTGCCAGCCCGGGTATGACAAGTGTCAGCGGGGCGATGATATTCAGGGTGGTGTTCAGGTAGCCGGCCCACCTGGCTTCGGTGAGCTCAGCGTCGCTGGTGATGAGGAAATCAGCGTCATCATAGCAACGTTGACGCTGGCGCTTTGCCAACGCGAGGAACAGGTCGCCAGTGATTCTGCGGTTGTATTTGTCTGGCCGATAGTTCACGTAAGTGCGCGGTGGCCAGACACCGTCATTATTGAAGAAGCCATGCTCCGGGGGCAGCCTGTGGCTTTTGGGGTACTCACCGAGGGCTTCCAGGGCGGTATCCAGGCCGCTGAAATCCGGACCCTGGGGGCCGTCGGCCAAGCGAAAGTGCTGTTTTGCGCGTTGCGTGTGGCGGCCTCCTTGCACTGCTTGCCGACCCAGTCCTTGAGCAGGTCTTCACTGGCGAATTCCAGCAGTGGTGAGCTGTTGCCCGGTGCATAGAGCAAGGTAAGGCCGCTGCTTTTGTCGTTGATGTACAGCAAGTCGGCGGCCGCATAACCATAGATGTTCAAGGTGCTCATACGTAGACCCGCACTGCGGGGAATCATCTGGGCGGCTCGCCAGGCCAGTTCACGCGCAGCGTCGCTCAGGCTGCCTTCGGCGGCCTGCTTGTTGCACGCAGCGATGAAGTTGAGTTTGCAGCACAGGCGGTAGCTGGACAGGTGGTTGCGCCAGTAAGTGTCGAGCGACGCCTTGTACAGGGTGTGGAAGTCCAGCGCCTCAATATGCGCTTGCAGTGCTTCGGCGCGGATGGCGAGCAGCGTCGAATGATCGTAAAGGGCCGGTTCAGTGCGTTTGAACAGGCCGTTGAACACCTGATAGCGCACGCTGTTATCGTAAACCGGCGGTGTCGGCACTGTGTCGACGATAGTGATCGGCCCGTCATTGGGCAGCGTACCCGCCCAAGGCCGTTTGAAAATCCCGCCGAACACGTCGCTGCTGGATTCGCCTTGCCAATTGCTCACAACCGCTTGCGTCAGGCTTTGGCGCTGCACCACAAGGGCCTGATAGTGTGCTGGAACCTGCGGATGGAGATGCAAGGTGACGACCTCGATCTGATCGGGGTCGAGGTTCACGCCTTGTGATGAAAGCCAGCTTTTAATCACGCGCTCGGCTTCGCGATCAGGCTGCGGAAGGTTGGCGAGGTGGTCGCGTACGTACTGCACGCCGGCAGTATTGAGGTGGGGAATGTGCATGTCGGGCTCCGTTGTCTGTGAGTGTCACAGATTCGGCTGACCAGTGAGCTGTAAGGCGGTAGATAAAGCTTGAGGTGAGCGGGCTGGGTCAAGTAGCCCTCTTACGGAAGGCTACAGTGGGGATGACAAGGCCTGGCGTCGCTTTCAGTTATCTATGTCCAGGCATAGTGCTTCGAGCGCGAGGCGACCATAAAGCCCATGCGTGTTGCTGGTCGGCCTTCCTCGCTCAGTGCGTGGTCCAGGATTGCGCGCCACCGATGCGCGCGATCCGATTCAGCGGCATCAGTTCCTGTTGAGCCAAGATCCAGCGGTCGAGGTCGACGAACGTACGGCCATTGATCAGCGGCAGTTTGAACAGTCGTTCAAGTTGGCGCATCTGGCTCAGCTGCGGTAGCGTCTGATCGATTGCGTCATTGAGCATCCCGGGGCCCGTCAGTTTGCTCAGGCGCCGCGTGTAGTCGTGGAAGGCCGCCGGGTCTTGTTCGCGGTCTGGTCTGGATTGATAGAACTCAGGGTCTTGCTGGTAGCGCTCATGGATTTTCTCGCTAATGGCATCCAGGGTCGGGTTGCCCGGGTGGCTGCCAATCAAGCTGGTATTGAATTCGTGCTCCATGTCGAGTAACTGGTTGCTCACTGGGGGGTGGAACAGCAGCCCTTCGTTGGTGGTGGCCAGTTCGACAGTGTCGAGTGCTTGCGCAGTGCATGGGCCGAAGCCTACGCAACCTGGGTATTGCTCCCCTGCTTGAAGCAGCTCGTCATCGACGTCCATGTACAGGCCACCTTCGGCGCTCAGCAAGGGATAACGCAAAACGTCCGAGGCCGAGCTGTAGTTGGTGGCGACGCCGCCATTGCCGTCGAGTGCATCCTGATACTGCGCATAGAACTTACTGTCTTTGAATGTGCTGAAAAAAGGCTGCTGCTCCAGCGTTTCTACCTTCAGGTTGGGGGCTTTTTCGGCCAATTGCCGAAGGTTTTGCTCATAGATGTGCGGGTGGGCATTGGACAGGAATAAGCGGTACTGGTACTGCGTATCGGTCAGCCGGTTCGTGTTCCTGGCGAGGTTCTCCAGCAGTTCTGGCGGGATCGGTTTGTCGCCGATCCATAACGATGAAATACGCTTGGGAATCGGACGAACATCGGCCGGCAGGTTGGGGACCTGCACAGGTAACTGCAGGTCAACGCCAAGCCTGCGCAGCGTAGCCATGCGCATTTCGTCGGTCACCGGGCGCGTGCCGGGCTGTACGCGACGCATCAATATATCGCCCTGACGGGCTTCATAGGTCTTGGGTTCCAGGCTGTTGAGATCGCTTGTTTCGACAAACAGGTCAAGCTCGATGTCGTAGATCAGGTCGAGCTCTACCAGGTAACCCCCTTTGGCAAATTTCCCTGTTATGGACTGCGACTTTTTCTCCCAATCCACCGTGCGTTCGACCGGAAAGTGCTCTGTTTCCGGGAGCTCCACTGCGGGTGCCGCTGCAGCGTCGAAGTACGGCGCGACATCCAGCTCCGGCAGGCGCGGAGGATTGATCGGGCTCAGTGGGTAGCCCCACTGTTCATTGACCCGGCTGGGGCTTACAAAGCGGGCAGATTTGAACGTGAACAGCTTTGCACCCCGCGACACGGCGTGTGCGGCGGCGGGCGCAGCATTGAGCAGTCCCCAGACCAGGTTACCGACGCCTTCCTCCTTGGCTTTGAGCGTTTTGCCATTGATCGCCTGGTCCAGGCCAAGGCCCATCTGAGCAATCCCGCCCAACGCCAGCAACGGTGCCAGCCCAGGCACGACGAAGGTCAGGGGGGCGACAATATTCAAGGTGGTGTTCAGGTAACCGACCCACCTGGACTTGGTCACCTCAGCGTTGCTGGTGATGAGGAAGTCAGCATCGTCGTAGCACCGTTGACGCTGACGCTGTGCCAATGCCAGGAACAGGTCACCGGTGATTTTCGGGTTGTATTTGCCGGGTCGGTAGTTCACATAGGTGCGCGGTGGCCAACGGCCGTCATCATTGAAGAAGCCATGTTCCGGGGGCAGCCTGTGGCTTTTGGGGTATTCACCCAAGCCCTCCAGGGCGGTATCCAGGCCGCTGAATTCGATGCCTTGGGGGCCGTCGGCCAAGCGAAAGTGTTGTTTCAGCGCCTTGCGTTTGGCGGCATCCTTGCACTGCTCAGCGATCCAGTCTTTGAGCAGGTTTTCACTGGCGAACTCCAGCAGTGGCGAGCTGTTGCCCGGTGCGTAGAGCAGCGTAAGGTCGCTGCTGGCGTCGTTGATGTACAGCAGGTCGGTGGCCGCATAACCATAGATGCTCAAGGTGCTCAGGCGTAGCCCTTTGCCCCGGGGAATCAGTCCAGCTGCTCGCCAGGCCAGTTTGCGCGCGGCGTCGCCGAGGCTGCCTTCGGCGGCCTGCTTGTTGCAGGCGGCGATGAAGTTGAGTTTGCAGCACTGGCGGTAGCTCGTCAGCTGCTCGCTCCAGTAGGTGTCGAGCGACGCCTTGTAAAGCGTGTGGAAGTCCAGCGACTCAATGTGGCTTTGCAATGCTTCGGCACGGATGTTGATCAGCGTCGAATGGTCGTAAAGGGCGGGCTCAGTGCGCTTGAACAAGCCGTTGAATACGAGATAGCGCGTGCTGTTATCGTAAAAGGGTGGTGTGGGCAGTTGGTCGACAATGGTAATCGGGCCGTTGTCGGGAAGCGTACCCGCCCAAGGGCGTTTGAAAAGCCCGCCGAACACGTCGCTGCTGGACTCGCCTTGCCAGTTTGTTATCACCGCTTGTGTCAGGCTCAGGCGCTGTACGACCTGTGCCTGGTAACCTGTTGGCGCCTGCGGATGGAGGTGCAGCGTAACGACATCGATCTGATCAGGGTCTTGGTTCACGCCTTGTGATACCAGCCAGTCGGCAATGACTTGCTTGGCTTTGCGATCAGGCCGAGGCAGTGTGGCGAGATGGTTACGTACGTACTGCACGCCGGCTGTATTGAGGTGAGGAATGTGCATGTTGGGCTCCGTCGTCTATGGAAGTCATAGAATTGACTGGCCGCCACGCTGTCAGGCGGTAGATAACGCTTGAGTGCTGACTTCTATCCGGTAGCCCTCTTACCGAGGGCTACCGTGTGAATCGCGCGGTCCAGCGCCGCTGGGGCATCAGGCGCTGCTCATCTGGTTTCAGGCCCAGGCATTGTTTTGGCCAATTTTGATGAGTTGGTTGAATGGCAGAAATTGCTGCTGTGCGGTTTCCATCGCGAAGCGATCATAAAGCCCATAGCTGTTGATGGTCGGCAGTTTGTTCAGGTTGATCAGGTGCCGCAGCGTGTGCAGATCGGGCAGGGCTTTATCGGTGACATCGGTGAGCAATGTCGGGCCGGTCATGCGGCTCAAATTGTTGGCGTACTTGGCAAAACCTTCAGGGTCGATCCGTTCGTCCGGCTTGCTGTCGTAGAACGTGGGATCGGCCTGAAAGCGGGTGTGCATCTCGGCACTGATCGCCTTGAGCGTCGGATTATTGGGGTGGCTGGCAATAATGCTGTTGTTGTAGGCGCAGTTGATGTTCATCTTCTCGTTGGCAATCGGTGGATAGAGCAGCAAACCATCGGGTGTGGTCGACAAGTTGAGTTTTTCCAGCGAGCTGGCAGGCGTTCCGAAACCAATGCCTTCGACGCTGTAGGGGTATTCGCCCTCGGTGAGGATTTTGTCGTCGATGTCCATGTAGATGCCACCTTCATGGTCTAGCAGAGGGTAACGCAGTACATCGGCCGCCGAGGCGAAGTTCGGGGCCGCGCCGCCAAGCGCAGCCTGGTATTGTGGGTAGTTGGCAGTCTCTTTGAAGCGGATATAGAACGGGTGCTCCTCCAAGGGAAATGCCAGTAAGCCCGGTACCTTCGCGGACAGTCGCCCCAAGTTTTGAATGTAGATCTCCCGCGAGGCGTTGGACAGGAACAGCTGGATCCAGTAACCGCTTCCTGATAGCCGCTTCATATTGTTTGCCAGGTTCGTCAGCAGACTGTTGCTGATGAGTTTGTCTCCGACCCAGATGCAACTGATGATTTTCGGGATGGGTATCAACGGTTCGAACGGCGGCCTGCTTGGCAGCTTGATCGGCAATGTGATGTCCACCCCCAATGCGCGCAGACTGGACATACGCATTTGATCCTCCACAAGCCGGCCTTCAGGGACTGGGGCGAGGTTCTTGCTTTCGGTGCTGGCGATGTAACGGGGAGCATCGACGGCGTTCAGGTCGCTTTTTTTGATAAAGGCATCTGCTTCGATGTCATAGACCAGTTCGGTAGGTTGATCGGCGATGTAGCCTTTCAAGGTATCGGGCAGGTTGGAAAAGCTGGGTGTGCGTTCGACCGCCGCGCTGACCGCCTGATCGGCGCCAGCCAACGGTTGCACGGGAGCTGGCAGGTGGAAGTACTCCAGCGCTGCTTCGGCAGGTAAGTGCGGAGGGTCGACAGGGCTCAACGGGTAACCCCAGCGGCCGTTGACCTCGCGAGGCATGACAAAACCGTCGTACTTGAAGCGAAACAGTGCCGGCGCCTTGCTCACCCCGGCATGAACCAGCGGCAGGGCGTTGAGCAAGCCAAAGGTGATTTCGCTGACGCCTTGGGCCTTGTCGTCCTGGTTGTGGCCGTTGATCGCCGCATCCAGCCCCAGGCCGAATTGCGCGATACCGCCCAGCGCAAACAATGGGGCAAGCTCCGGAAGGACGATAGCCAGCGGCCCGAGCAGGTTCAGGGCGCAATTCAGATAGCCCCGCCAGCGTGACTTGATGACCTGCGCATTGGTGGTGATCAAGGTGTCGGCGTCCTGGTAGCTGCGCAAGCGCTGGCGCTCTGTCAGCGCCTGGAACAGATCGCCGTTAATGGCCGGGTTGTACGTGTCGGGGCGATAGTTGACGTAGTCACGAGGTGCCCAGGTGCCATCATTGGTGAAACCAGGATGATCGGGGGGCAGGTGGTACACCGCCGGGTACACGCCCAAGCCCGCAAGTGCCGTGTGCAGGCCACTGAAGTCCAGGCCGTCGGGCATATCGGCGAGGGCGAAATGCGATCCCAGAGCTTCGCGGGTGTCCTTGGTCTGACACAGTTTGGCGATCCACAGTTTCATCGCCCGTTCGTTGGCGAAGGTGTGCAGTGCCGAGCTATTGCCAGGAATGTAAAGCACAGCGCGTGGCGACTGTTTGTCGTACAGGTAGATCAGGTCGGTGGCGCTGTAGCCATAGATGTTCAGTGCACGCATACGAAAAGTCGGCGACCGCGGCATTAGCCCAGCCGCTTGCCAGGCCAGTTGGCGACCGTTGTCATCCAGACTGCCTTCGCTTACTTGCTTATTGCAGGTCGCGATGAAAGCCATTTTGGCCAAGGTGGTATGACTGGTCTTGGCATGGGTCCAGTAGTGATCGAGTTGCGTCTTGTAGGTTGTGTGAAAATCCAGTGACCAGATGAACGCCTGCAGGTCTTGCGCAGGTAGATTCAGTAAGGTCTGTGGGCCATACACTTGTGGCTCGGTCCGCCGGAATACGCCGTTGAATACGCTGTGGTTGGTGCCAGGCTGATTCCAGGACAGCGGTCGCAAGCTATCGACCACCTGAATCGTGCCCGGCAGATGCCCTGCCCACGGCTCGCCTATCAGGTTGCCGACGAGATTGTTGTTGGATTCACCTTGCCAGTTGGACATCACCGCTTCGGTCAGCGTGGTTTTGCCGGTGATGATGCCGCGCCAGCTCAAGTCTTCGGCGAGTTGGTAATGGAAGGTGACGACATCGGTCTTGTCGGGGTCGAGTTTTACCCCTTGGTCACTGGCCCATTTGCGAATGGCTTCGCTGGCCGCGCGGTCTGGGCGAGGAAAGAAACTGAGGTGTTGACGGGCGAACTGAATGCCAGCCTCGTTGACGGTAGGGGTGGGCATGATCATGACCTTCGGTGATGTGTCGGAAGGCCAAGTTGACACCTGGGGTGCCAGTGTCCTGCGTTAACTATGTACTCATTCTGCGCTTGGCAAATAGCGTGGCGCTGGGGTGATGTCACGTTGCTCATTGGTAGCGTCGACAAAGCCTGCCGGTACCTTGCCGCGAAGTTGCCAGGCGAAGGCGATGATTTCGGCGATGGTCAGGTACAGCGCTTCGGGGATCTGGTCGCCCAGTTCCATGCGTGCCAGCAGGCGCACCAATTCGGCGTTTTCGTAGATCGGTACTTCGTGTTCGCGGGCGATGGCCAGAATTGCCTCAGCCAGCGCATCGTCGCCCTTGGCGGTCAGGGTGGGCGCTTGCTGGCCGTCGTAGCTCAGGGCAATGGCCTGGCGTGGGTTTTTCTCGGTCATGCCGTTAGCGTCCTGTAGGCGCGGGCTTGCCCCGCGATAGCGTTGAACCTGTTACAGCGATTCGCGGGGCAAGCCCGCTCCTACCGTCGGTCTTCATGCGGTTTCATCCACCCAGCGCTGTTCCAGGCGCGTTCGCGGCCCCTGCGGTGGTGTGCCCTGGTGGCAATACAGTTCGGTGACGTTCAGGCCACGCGCCTGCAAACGGGTGCGTAAGGCACCGAGCTGGCTGTCGATCAAGTGTGCGGTTGCGGGCAGTTCTGCCCATAGCTGGCTGCTCAACGCGCCCTGGCTGATCTGCGCCTGAACCTGCAGTGGCCCGAGCGGGTGCAGGTCGAACGACAGTTCGATACGCCAGAGCATTTCCAGTGGGTCGCGCCGTTCACGCTCCGGGTCGGCTTGTTGCTCCGGGGTTTCCTCACGTTGCAATTTGACCTGCAGCGGCATGAAGTCCTGGCCATTACGCACGGGGATTTCCAGCTGCCAGGTGGTTTGCAGGTTGCCATCGGCGGTGCTGCCGGTTTGCTCCAGGCTTGCCAGCTGATGGCTCTGCAGGCGTGAAATGGCCGCTGCGGCCAGACGCAACAGATGTTCCAGGTCGCCTTCGCCTTCGGCGCTTTGCAACAACCGCGAGGGCAGGGGAAAGCCGCTGGGGTGCGGGCGCGGGCTGACCTGGCCGAGCATGCCCAGGGCGGTGCGGACCATGCCGGGCATCACCTGCACCAGGGTGCTGGCGGTGCTGGCCGGGTTCATCGGTGCGCTGCCGGGCGTTGCCGGTAATAGCTGGGCCACCAGGCGGATCACCTGAGCCTTGAGGTCGGGGGCGAGGTGGGCGGGGAAACCTGCGAGCAGCTTGGCTTCAAGGAACACGCCGCTGTTTTGCACCGCTTGGGCCAGGCCTTTGGGATCGCTGAGCTGGCGTGCATCCGGCAGGCTGGCGAGCAGCTTGTCGACGCTGTTGCGCAGTTCGTCGGGCGCGTTGTTGGCATCGCGCAGTTGTTGCAGGCTGCTGAGCAAGCCTTGCAACGACGCCTGGCGGCTCTGTTGGCTGCTCAACTGCTGGGCGATTGCCAATTGCTCATGGCGTCCGCTCAAGGGCACAAAGGTCAGCGCCTGGTCGCCTTGAACCCGGGCGCTGAGCAGGCTGCCCACCGGCAATGGGCGCGGGCTGTCGATGGTCAACGTGGCACCCGCCTGCGGGCCGCTGAGCAGGCTGACCAATGAGCGGAACTGCGCCAGTTGCCCGACGGTCTGCGGCAGTGCCTGGCTGGTCAGGACCTTGCCCTGCAGCAGGCTGCCCACCGGCATTTGCCGGGTGTCGATCTGCGTCAGGCTGGCGACGTTACGGGCAATCGCCTGCTGCACGGTGATGGTCAGGTTGGCGTTACTGCTCTGGCTGACGGCCAGTTGGCTGCCTTGCGCCAGCGGCTGGTTGCTGCTGGTCTGCACGTTGATCTGCTTGCCGTTTTCCTGGGTCAGCCTGAGCAGCATGAGGAAATCCTGGCCGACCTGGCGCAGGGTCAGCACTTCGGCCTTGGCCACTTCTCCGGGGGCCAGCAGGCCAGGTTGCGGTTGCAGCAGGCGCAACAGTTCGCCGGTCATCGCGGAACGCAATTGGCTGGGCGTCGGCATCTGCGCGCCAAGGTTGTTAATTTCGCCTGTCATCTGCTGGCAACCTGTTGAAATAGCCCTCTTTGCAGTAGGACATCACATGTATAATGCCGCCCGATCTTTCGCGATCAGAGCGGCCGGGCTGAATTTTCACTGCCAGTATAACGGCAGGGCCGGGACCGACTTGAGACAGGTATCCCAAGCATAAGGCGAAACTGTGACCCCTCATCTGGAAGCCGTGGG
Organism: Pseudomonas sp. NUPR-002; assembly: GCF_056322725.1. Classification (NCBI taxonomy): domain Bacteria; kingdom Pseudomonadati; phylum Pseudomonadota; class Gammaproteobacteria; order Pseudomonadales; family Pseudomonadaceae; genus Pseudomonas; species Pseudomonas sp. NUPR-002. The sequence goes on along the minus strand of NZ_CM150476.1, from coordinate 4,497,861 downwards.
CCTGGCCTGCGAGCGCGACTGGCGAATGCTCTTCGAAAACCTCGAATTGCACCTGGCGGCAGGCGACATGCTGCAAATCAGCGGCCCCAACGGCAGCGGCAAAACCAGCCTGCTGCGTTTGCTGGCCGGGCTCATGAGCCCGACCGCCGGGGAGATCCGTCTCGACGGCAAACCGCTGGCAGAACAGCGCAGTGAGCTGGCGCGCATCCTGCTGTGGATCGGTCATGCGGCCGGCATCAAAGACCTGCTCAGCCCTGAAGAGAACCTCGCCTGGCTGTGTGCCCTGCATCGGCCCGCCGACCCCAAGGCGATCTGCAAAGCCCTGGAAGCCGTGGGCTTGCGCGGTTTTGAAGACGTGCCTTGTCATACCCTGTCGGCCGGCCAGCAGCGCCGTGTGGCCCTGGCCCGGTTGTACCTCGACAGCCCGCCGTTGTGGATTCTCGATGAACCCTTCACCGCCCTCGACAAGCAGGGTGTGGCCCAGCTCGAAGCCCACCTGGCAGCCCATTGCGAGCAGGGCGGAATGGTCGTGCTGACCACCCACCACACACTTGAACGCAAGCCGTCCGGCTACCGCGAACTGAATTTGGGGCAGTGGGCCGCATGAGTGTCTTTGTCTTGTTGTTGCGTCGTGAAGCGCGCCTGTTGTGCCGCCGTCCGGCCGAGTTGGCCAACCCGCTGGTGTTCTTCGCCATTGTCATTGCCTTGTTCCCGCTGGCGGTCGGTCCCGAGACTCAATTGTTGCAAACCTTGTCTCCGGGACTGGTCTGGGTAGCTGCCCTTTTATCGGTTTTACTCTCGCTGGACGGGCTTTTCCGCAGTGATTTCGAGGATGGATCGCTGGAGCAGTGGGTCCTTTCGTCGCACCCCCTGCCTCTTCTGGTGCTGGCAAAAGTACTGGCACACTGGGCCTTTTCCGGCCTGGCACTGGTATTGTTGGCACCGTTGCTGGCACTGATGCTAGGTTTGCCATCGGCCTGCCTGCCGGTGCTGCTGGCATCGTTGTTGCTGGGCACCCCGGTACTGAGCCTGTTGGGCGCGGTGGGGGCGGCCCTGACAGTCGGTCTGAAACGTGGCGGCCTGCTGTTGGCGCTACTGATTTTGCCGTTATATATCCCGGTATTGATCCTTGGCAGTGGCGCCTTGCAGGCGGCATTGCAAGCTATGCCGGCGACCGGTTATCTGCTCTGGCTTGGCAGCCTGACCGCCTTGGCAGTAACTCTGGCACCCTTTGCAATAGCGGCTGGCCTGAAGATCAGCGTCGGCGAATAATGAGGTCTGGGCCCTGCCCAGCAAAGACCCTGGATGTACCGTGATGAAAAGCAGCGCAATCAGCTGGACGTGGTTTCATAAACTGGGTTCGCCCAAGTGGTTCTATGCCATCAGCGGCCGCATGCTGCCGTGGCTTACGGTGGCCGCGATCCTGTTGATCGGCATCGGCGTGATCTGGGGCCTGGCCTTTGCGCCACAGGACTATCAACAAGGCAACAGCTTTCGCATCATCTACATTCACGTACCGGCCGCCATGCTGGCGCAGTCCTGCTACGTGATGCTGGCCGTGGCCGGGGTGGTCGGGCTGGTGTGGAAAATGAAAATTGCCGACGTCGCCTTGCAGAGCGCAGCGCCAATTGGCGCCTGGATGACCGCCGTGGCGCTGGTCACCGGGGCGATCTGGGGCAAGCCGACCTGGGGTAGCTGGTGGGTCTGGGATGCGCGCCTGACGTCGATGCTGATCCTGCTGTTCCTGTACTTTGGCCTGATCGCCCTGGGCCATGCCATCAGCAATCGCGAGAGCGCGGCCAAGGCCTGTGCGGTGCTGGCGATTGTCGGCGTGATCAATATCCCGATCATCAAGTACTCGGTGGAGTGGTGGAACACCCTGCACCAGGGCGCCACCTTCACCCTCACGGAAAAACCGGCGATGCCCGCCGAGATGTGGCTGCCGTTGCTGCTGACCGTGCTGGGCTTCTACTGTTTCTTCGGCGCCGTGCTGTTGCTGCGCATGCGCCTTGAAGTGCTCAAGCGCGAAGCGCGCGCCAGTTGGGTCAGGGAGGAGGTATTGAACAGCCTGGGTCGGGGGGCGGCACGATGAGTTTCGCCTCTTTCAGTGATTTTCTCGCCATGGGCCATCACGGCCTGTACGTCTGGTCGGCCTACGGCATCTGCCTGTTGGCACTGAGCATCAACGTTGCCCTGCCGCTGATGGCCCGGCGCCGTTACCTGCAACAAGAGGCGCGCCGTCTGCGCCGGGAGAGCAAGCCGTGAATCCGCAACGCAAAAAGCGCCTGTTCATCATCCTCGGCCTGCTGGCCGGGGTTGGCATCGCTGTGGGCCTGGCCTTGAGCGCCCTGCAGCAGAACATCAACCTGTTCTACACCCCGACGCAGATCGCCAACGGCGAAGCCCCGCTCGACACCCGGATTCGTGCCGGTGGCATGGTTGAGAAGGGCTCGCTGCAGCGCTCGGGCGACTCGCTCGACGTGCGCTTTGTGGTCACCGACTTCAACAAGTCGGTGCCGATCACCTACCGCGGTATCCTTCCTGACCTGTTCCGTGAAGGCCAAGGCATCGTCGCCCTCGGCAAGCTCAATGCCGACGGCGTGGTGGTGGCCGATGAAGTGCTGGCCAAGCACGACGAGAAGTACATGCCGCCAGAGGTCACCAAAGCCCTCAAGGAAAGTGGCCAGGCTGCCAGCGACGCGGGAGTCAAACCATGAATGCGGCACTGATCATTCCCGAACTTGGCCAACTGGCCATGATTCTGGCCATCTGCTTTGCTGCGGTGCAGGCCACGGTGCCGCTGCTCGGTGCCTGGCGCGGTGACAGCCTGTGGATGGGCCTGGCGCGGCCCGCTGCCTGGGGGCAGTTCGCCTTTCTGGCGTTTGCCTTTGCCTGCCTGACCCACGCCTTCATGACCGACAACTTCTCGGTCGCTTATGTGGCCAACAACTCCAACAGCGCCTTGCCCTGGTACTTCAAGTTCAGTGCCGTGTGGGGCGCCCATGAAGGCTCCTTGCTGCTGTGGGCGATGATCCTTGGCGGCTGGACCTTCGCCGTGTCGGTGTTCTCCCGGCAGTTGCCGCAGGTGATGCTGGCCCGAGTGCTGGCGGTAATGGGCATGATCAGCGTTGGTTTCCTGTCGTTCCTGATCGTCACCTCCAACCCGTTCACCCGCTTGCTGCCCCAGGTGCCGAGTGACGGCGCCGACCTCAATCCACTGCTGCAGGACATCGGCCTGATCGTCCATCCGCCGATGCTGTACATGGGCTATGTAGGTTTCTCGGTGGCCTTTGCCTTCGCCATTGCCGCCTTGCTGGGTGGCCGCCTGGACGCTGCCTGGGCGCGCTGGTCGCGGCCCTGGACCCTGGTGGCCTGGGCGTTTCTCGGCATCGGCATCACCCTCGGTTCGTGGTGGGCTTATTACGAGCTGGGCTGGGGCGGCTGGTGGTTCTGGGACCCGGTGGAAAACGCCTCGTTCATGCCGTGGCTGGTGGGTACCGCACTGATTCACTCGCTGGCGGTGACGGAAAAACGTGGCGTATTCAAGAGCTGGACAGTACTGCTGGCGATTGCCGCCTTCTCCTTGAGCTTGCTCGGCACCTTCCTGGTTCGTTCCGGGGTGCTGACGTCGGTGCATGCGTTTGCCTCCGATCCTGAGCGCGGCGTGTTCATCCTGATTTTCCTGCTGTTTGTGGTGGGCGGCTCGCTGACCCTGTTCGCCTTGCGCGCGCCGGTGGTCAAGAGTCAGGTCGGCTTTGCCCTGTGGTCGCGGGAAACCCTGCTGCTGGCCAACAACATTGTGCTGGTGGTGGCGGCCTCGATGATCCTGCTCGGCACCCTGTACCCGCTGATTCTTGATGCCCTGACCGGCGCCAAGCTGTCGGTGGGGCCACCGTACTTCGATGCGCTGTTCCTTCCACTGATGGCGTTGCTGATGGTGGTGATGGCCATCGGCGTGCTGGTGCGCTGGAAAGACACCCCGAGCAAATGGCTTGTGAGCATGCTGACCCCGGTGCTGATCGGCGCTGCGGTGCTGGCGCCGGTGGGCGGGCTGCTGGTCGATGACTTCGACTGGCAGGTACTGACCACCTTCGCCCTGGCCGCGTGGATCGTGCTGGCCGGGGCTCGCGACATCCTCGACAAGACCCGCCACAAGGGCCTGTTCAAAGGGCTGCGTGGCCTGAATCGCAGCTACTGGGGCATGCACATCGCCCACCTGGGCCTGGCGGTCTGCGCCCTGGGTGTGGTGCTGTCGAGCAACAACAGTGCCGAACGTGACCTGCGCCTGGCCCCTGGTGAGTCGGTGGAATTGGGTGGTTATCACTTCATCTTCGAAGGTGCCAAGCATTTTGAAGGGCCGAACTTCACCTCCGACAAAGGCACGGTGCGAGTGGTCAAAGATGGCCGCGAAATCAACGTGTTGCATCCGGAAAAACGCCTGTACACCGTGCAGCAGTCGATGATGACGGAAGCCGGCATCGACGCCGGTTTCACCCGCGACCTCTATGTGGCGCTGGGTGAACCACTGGACAACGGTGCCTGGGCGGTACGTGTGCATGTCAAACCCTTCGTGCGCTGGATCTGGCTGGGCGGTTTGCTGACCGGTCTGGGCGGCCTGCTGGCGGCCATGGACGGGCGTTATCGAGTCAAGGTCAAAGCCCGGGTGCGTGAAGTGCTGGGCATGTCGGGAGCAACTGCATGAAGCGTTGGATCATGGTGCTGCCATTGGCGGTGTTTTTGCTGGTGGCGGTGTTTCTCTATCGGGGCCTGTTCCTCGACCCCACCGAGTTGCCGTCGGCAATGATCGGCAAAGCGTTCCCGGCGTTCGCGTTGAAATCGGTACAGGATGGCAAACCGCTGACCCAGGCCGACCTCATTGGCAAGCCTGCGCTGGTCAACGTCTGGGCCACCTGGTGCCCGTCGTGCAAGGTTGAACATCCGTATCTGAACAAGCTGGCGGAGCAGGGCGTGGTGATCCATGGGGTCAACTACAAGGATGACAACGCCGCAGCGGTGAAGTGGCTGGCCGAGTTCCATAACCCGTATCAGCTCAACATTGCCGATGACCAAGGCATGCTGGGCCTGAACCTGGGGGTATACGGCGCGCCGGAAACCTTCCTGGTCGATGCCAAAGGCATCATTCGCTACAAACACGTAGGTGTGGTGGATGCGACGGTCTGGCGCGAACAGCTGGCGCCGCTGTATCAAGGCCTGGTCGATGAGGCCAAACAATGAAGCGCTGGCTGGCCGCTGCGGTGCTGGGCCTGAGCCTGGCTGGGGTCACCCAGGCCGCGATCGACACTTACCAGTTCGCCGATGACGCCGAGCGCGAGCGCTATCACGACCTGACCAAAGAGCTGCGCTGCCCCAAGTGCCAGAATCAGGACATCGCCGACTCCAACGCACCGATTGCCGCCGACTTGCGTCGGGAAATCTTCCGCATGCTGGGCGAGGGCAAGAGCAATCAGCAGATCATCGACTTCATGGTCGATCGCTACGGTGATTTCGTGCGCTACAAGCCCGAGCTGACAGCCCGTACCTGGCTGCTCTGGTTCGGCCCGGGCGCGTTGCTGGTGGGCGGTTTCGGCCTGCTGGCGCTGATTGTGCGCAAGCGTCGGGCGCAAGCTGCTGCAGGTAATGCCGACCTTTCCCCCGAGGAGCGTGAGCGCCTCGCCAAATTGCTGAACAAAGAACAGAACCATGACTGATTTCTGGCTTGCCGCAGGCCTGCTGTTGTTGGTAGCCCTGAGCTTTTTGCTGATCCCGGTGTTGCGTGGCCGTCGCGCGCAACTGGAAGAAGACCGTACTGCCCTGAACGTTGCGCTGTACCAGGAACGGGTGGCTGAATTGACCGCCCAGCAAGCGGCAGGCGTGCTCGATGAAGCGCAACTGGCGAAGGGCCGTGATGAGGCCGCCCGCGAGCTGTTGGCCGACACCGAAAATGCCGAACCGCAGCGCTTCGGGCGCCTGGGCAAGCCGCTGCCATTGCTGGCCGCGGTATTGGTGCCGGTGATGGGCCTGGGCTTGTACCTGCATTTTGGTGCCAGTGAACAGGTGGAACTGACCCAACAGTTCGCCAAGGCGCCGCAGTCGATGGAAGAGATGACCACACGCCTTGAGCGTGCGGTCGAGGCGCAGCCGGATTCGGCCGAAGGCCTGTACTTCCTCGGGCGTGCCTACATGGCTCAGGAACGCGCGGGCGATGCGGCCAAGGTTTTCGAACGGGCCGCCACCCTGGCAGGGCGCCAGCCTGAGTTGCTCGGGCAGTGGGCCCAGGCGCTGTACTTTGCCAACAACAAGCAATGGACGCCGCAGGTGCAGGCACTCACCGACGAAGCGCTCAAGGCTGACCCTAACGAAGTCACCAGCCTGGGCCTGCTGGGCATTGCCGCGTTCGAGAGCGAGCGTTATCAGCAAGCAATCGACTACTGGAACCGCTTGTTGGCGCAATTGCCGGAAGGCGACGCCTCGCGGGCCGCGTTGCAGGGGGGGATCGAGCGCGCTCAGGAAAAACTGGGCGCCGGTGAAGGCAAGGTCGCGGCAACGCCTGCAGCACCCGTTGCCGCTGCACCCGCCGCAGGCGCACGCCTGAAAGTGCGGGTAGAGCTTGCTGCGGCGCTCAAGGACAAGGTCAAGCCTGACGACACCGTGTTCATCTTTGCCCGCGCCAGTTCCGGCCCGCCCATGCCGCTGGCGGCCAAGCGCGTGACGGTGGCGCAGTTGCCAATCGACGTCGAGCTCAGTGACAGCGATGCAATGATGCCGAACATGAAACTGTCGAGCTTTCCTGAAGTCCAACTGGTTGCGCGCGTCTCACGCGCTGGCCAGCCGACCCAGGGTGAGTGGATCGGTCACAGCAGCCCGCTGGCCAGCAGCACCACGGCGGCGCAGCACCTGACCATCGACAGCCCGGACCAGTAAGAGAGTCACTATGAACAGCATCGCCCGCCTTGCCCTTCTTTCCCTGGCCGTGGGCCTGAGCGCGTGTACTGTTCATCAGCCGTACGAACCGACAACACCGCCGATCGAATCCTTGCCACCGGGGCCGAGCAGCAAGCCGGCCCCACGCCCGAGCACAGTCCCGAGCAAACCGGCGGTGGTGACACCGGCGCCCAAACCCATGCCGCGCACCTCCGCCAGCTTCGCACCGCCTCCCGGCGGTGCCAGCCACTGGGATCCGCGCCTGGGTGTCTATGTGCTCGAAGGCAAGACCAACACCTTCTATCGCCAGCGTACCTACTACCGCTTCAACAACGGCTGGAGCTGGTCGACCAACCTCAACGGCCCGTGGCAGGAAACCGACAGCAGCGGTGTGCCTGGTGGTCTGGGCCGGGCTTTCGCGCAATAGCCTTGTGGGAGCGGGCTTGCCCCGCGATCGTGGTCTAGACTAGTCCCCTTACTTTCCGCCTGAGGAGCCTTGCCCATGTCGCTGGTAAAACACGGTAGTTGCTTGTGCGGCGCTGTCACACTCAGTGTCAGCCTGGAAAACGCCAGCGTCGACGCCTGCCATTGCAGCATGTGTCGAAAGTGGGGCGGTGGGCCGTTGCTATCGGTGGTCTGCGCCGAGCCGGTCACCTTCACGGCCGGCCAGCCGGTGTTCTATGAGTCTTCTGCGTGGGCTGAACGCGGCTTTTGCGGCACGTGCGGCACGCATCTGCTGTATCGCCTGAAAAACGGCAAATTCGACTCGCTTTCGGTCGGTGTACTGGAAGGCGATACCGACTGGGTCTTCGACCTGCAGGTGTACATCGACGAGAAACCGTCGTACTACTGCTTTGCCAATCAGACCAAAACCATGACCCGGGCTGAAGTTGAAGCGCTGTTCAGCGCTTCAACCGAGGGCTAGCAACCAGTCTGCAAACACCTGCGCCGCTGGTGAGCAGGGGGCCTGTTTGTCGTGCACCAGATAGTCGGCTTGCCCGGTGTGCACGACAAATGCCGATACCGGGCGGATCGCACCCTGTTCGATGCGCTCGCGGGCCATGAACTCCCAGCCAAGGCCGACCCCCATGCCTTGCAGTACAGCTTCGAACACCAGGTTGACCTGATTGAACGTCACCGCGTCGGCGGGCGCCTGGTAGCGCAGGCCCTGGTGGCTGAACCAATCCTGCCAGTCCAGACAGTTCCAGGCTGAGGCATCCAGTTGAATCAGTGGCAGGCTTTGCAACGCCTCCAGCGAGGTGACGCTGGGCAAGGTGCGTTTGACGCTGGCAATCGGGTAGATGGTTTCGTCGAACAGCTTGCTGGCCGAGAGTGAGCTCCAACGGCCGTGGCCGTAGAGGATGCCGAAGTCGTAGTTGGCAATGTCGCTTTCGCTGATCTCGTTACTGGCGTGGATGTTGACGGTGAGTTCCGGGTGCTGCTCGTTAAAGCGCAGCAGGCGCGGGAACAGCCAGTACTGGGCAACGGCATGGGTGCAGATGACACTGACGTTGCGGCTGCTGTGGCCGGCCTTCAGGCGCAGCACATTGGCCAGCAGGTTTTCCAGCATCGGTTCGACAATGGCGTTGAAGCCTTCCCCGGCCGAGGTCAGGGCAATGCCCCGGGCCCGGCGTTCGAACAGCACGGCGCCGAGGTGTTGCTCCAGCAGTTTGATCTGTTTACTCACCGCACTCTGGGTCAGGTACAGCTCGCTGGCGGCACGGGTGAAACTGCCCGTGCGAACCACCGCTTCGAAGGCGATCAAGGTATCCAGCGGGGGCAAATGCCGGCTGAAACGACTCATGCGGGTGATCCTCTTTGGGGAATGGCTGCATCATAGAGTCGTTGCTTTCACGCTGAAAGCCATTCCCTGTGGGAATGGCTGCATGCCGAATGATCTTTTGTTCGCCGTGGGGCCAAGCGGTAGCCTGCGCAGGTCTTTGAACAGGAGCAGGCACGTGAAACAGGGTGTGGTCTACGCCGCGGTGGCCGGGGCGATGTGGGGGATGGTGCTGATGGTGCCGCAGTTGTTGCCGGAGTTCAGCCCGGTGCTGCTTAGCTGTGCCCGCTTTGTGCTGTTTGGCCTGGTAACCCTGGTGCTGGCACTGCCGATGCGCCAGGCACTGCGCCAGCTGACCCTGGCCGATGTGTGGATGCTGGGGCGATTGGCGCTGGTGGGCAATCTGCTGTATTTCATCTGCCTGGTGGCGGCGATTCAGCGTTTGGGAGTGGCGCCGGCGTCGTTGATTGTCGGCGTTCTGCCACTGACCATCACCCTGTATGGCCGCCATGACAGCGGCGGGGTTGAACTCAAGCAGTTGTTTGCCCCGCTGTTGCTGATCCTTGCTGGCATGCTGTGTATCAACCTGCAGACCTTTGCCCTTGAGCCGGGGGCGCTGGGCGACAAACTCGCGGGTGTACTGTATGCCCTGGCGGCCCTGGGCTGCTGGACCTGGTATGCAGTGAACAACAGCCGTTACCTCAAGCAATGCGGGCATTTTGACAGCCACCAGTGGTCGGTACTGTGCGGGGTGATGACCGGGGTGTTCAGCCTGGCGTTGGTGGCGTTCATCGCGTTGTGGCAGCCGGAGCAGTTGCAGGTGCAGGTGTCCACCGAGCGTTGGTGGCTGTTCTGGCTGTACAGCCTGGGTTGCGCCATTTTTGGTTCGTGGCTGGCGGCGCTATTGTGGAATGCGGCCTCCAAGCGCATGCCGCTGACCTTGAGTGGCCAATTGATTGTGTTCGAAACCCTGTTCGCCTTGCTCTATGCCTTTATCTGGCGACAAAGCGCACCGACCTTGCTGGAGGCTGCGGCGATCATTCTGGTGATTGGCGGCGTGTGCTGGTCGATGCGCCAGCACACGCCACAGGCAAGCCTTGCCAAACCCGCGCATTCCTGAGAAAAGGCAGCCTCGAAACACTTTTACGCTTCAACGAGGTCAAGCATGAGCAGCGAACTGCAAATCACCGATATCCAGGTGGGTGAGGGCAAAGAGGCGGTCAAGGGCGCGCTGATTACCACCCAGTACACCGGTTGGCTGGACGACGGAACGAAATTCGACTCCTCCTATGACCGGGGCAAGCCGTTCCAGTGTGTGATCGGTACCGGCAGGGTGATCAAGGGCTGGGACCAGGGCCTGATGGGCATGAAGGTCGGCGGCAAGCGCAAGTTGGTCGTGCCCTCACACCTGGCCTATGGCGAGCGCAGCATGGGGGCGATTACCCCGCATTCGAACCTGACCTTCGAAATCGAACTGCTGGAAGTGCTGACCCGTGATGATTGAGCGGTGCCTGTCTTAATTCGGCAACATCAAGGCGTTAGAGTCACTTCTGCTCAGGGTAGAGCACTCAGGGATCGAACCAAACGGGCTTGGCGCACTCTTAGTTAGCCCGCTCCACGGACGGTACGACAGACAGGGATGACCCGCGGCTTCGGCCGCGGGTGTGTCGGCAAGCGGGTCAGCCATATCCCTTTTTGTCGTATAGAGCCCGCTTGATGAAGTTGTTGACCCTGTTCAAACGCCACCGCCATGCCTGCTGTTCACTGGCGCTGCTCGGCGCTGTCACGTTGCTGGCTGTAGAGGCTGTTGAAAGCCGCGCCGAGCCTGTGGACGGCACCCAGACCCTGGTGTTCCTGCGCCATGCCGAAAAACCCGGTGAAGGCCTGGGGCAGCTCAACTGCCAGGGGCTTAATCGCGCCATCGACCTGGCTACTTTGCTGCCGCAGAAGTTTGGCAAAGCCGACTACGTATTCGCTGCCAACCCGTCCCGGCATGTTGAAGAAGGCAGCAAAGACGACGCCTACAGCTACATCCGCCCACTGATGACCATCAGCCCCAGCGCGATCAAGCTGGGCCTGCCGGTGAACATCGATTTCGGTGCCAACGACACCGCCGCGCTGGCCGATGAGCTGCTGCAGAACAAATACCGCAACGCCACCGTCTATACCGCCTGGTCGCATGGCTACCTGCCTGAGCTGATCAACACCGTGGCGGGCAAAGCCGTGGGTGAGAAACAGGTGATCACCGAGGACTGGGACGGTGGCGATTTTGATTCGCTGTATGTGCTGACCCTGACCTGGCACGACGGCAAGGCCAGCCTGCTCAGCCGTAACTACAAGCAAGGCCTGAACAACGGCGCCCACAGCTGCCCAAGCTGACTGTAGGAGCGGCGGTGCGGCGACCCGACTTGCCCCGCGATAGCGATCTACCTGACACACCGCTATCGCGGGGCAAGCCCGCTCCCACAGGCGGGGTAAGACCTTTGTCCCCTCCAGAGGGCAGGGTTAAGCCATCGGCGGTAGCCGACGTTTGACCGGGGTCTTTTTCACGATCGCGGTGTTGGTTTCAGCATGGCTGTTGAGTTTGTCCAGCAAGGTGTCCAACTGTTCCATCGAGCGCACATGCAGGCGGGCGATGAAGCAGTCATCACCGGTGACTTTGTCGCACTCGGTAAATTCAGGGATCGCCATGATCTGCCGTTCCACTTCGTGCAGTTGCCCCGGCAAGGGCCGTATGCGCACGATGGCCTGCAATTGATAGCCAAAGCAGCGAGGGTCGATTTCCACGGTGTAGCCCTTGAGCACGCCGCGCTCTTCAAGACGCCGCAGCCGCTCACTGACGCTGGGGGCGGAGAGGCCGCTCAGTTGTGCCAAGGCTTTGAGTGAACGGCGCGAATCTTCCATCAACGCCTTTATCAATAATTGGTCGATGTCGTCGGTCATGCTGGCCTCGTTAGGCAAACTGCCACATTAGCCTTGATAGTAAAGGTGTCTTGGCAGTTTAGCCTGTTTAATCCGCTGGAGCGGCGGTGTCCAGGCTCGCATACTTTAGCCATCGTCAAGGAGGTGAGTGATGGACAGTTCAATACGCCGTGGTTCGTTGGAAATGGTCGCTGCGATGCTCATATCGGGGACCATCGGTTGGTTCGTGCTGGTCTCCGGGCAACCGGTGCTGGACGTGGTGTTCTGGCGCTGTGTGTTCGGCGCGGGCACCTTGCTGCTGATTTGCCTGGCCATGGGTTTTCTCAAGCCCGGCATCCTCACCCTGACCACCTTCGCGCTGGCCGTATTCAGTGGTGTGGCGATCGTTGGCAACTGGGTGCTGTTGTTTGCCTCCTATTCACGCGCTTCGATTGCGATTGGCACGGCGGTGTATAACGTCCAGCCGTTCATGCTGGTGGGCCTGGCGGCGCTGTTTCTCGGCGAGAGGATCACCGTGCAGAAGCTGTTCTGGCTGGCGCTGTCGTTCGCCGGGATGCTGGCGATTGTCAGCGCCCATGGCAGCCACAGCGGCAGCGGCACGGACTACTTGCTGGGCATTGCCCTGGCGCTAGGCGCGGCGTTCCTGTACGCAGTGGCAGCATTGATCATCAAGCGCCTGAGCGGTACGCCACCGCACCTGATCGCGCTGATTCAGGTGTGCGCCGGGATCCTGCTGTTGGCGCCTTGGGCCAATACCTCGGGCCTGCCCAGCGACGCCAGCGCGCTGGCCTCGCTGGTGACCCTGGGCATCGTTCACACCGGGGTGATGTATGTACTGCTGTACGGCGCCATCCAGAAACTGCCGACCGCGTTGACCGGGGCTTTGTCGTTCATCTACCCGATCGCGGCGATCGTGGTCGACTGGGTTGCCTTCGGCCACCGCCTGGAACCGCTGCAGTGGTTGGGCGTGGCGGCGATCCTGCTGGCCGCCGCCGGTATGCAGCAAGGCTGGTGGTTCAAGCCTTCGGCCAAAACAGTCGCAGTCAAGTCAGACTGAGGGCAGCACGGTCGATCAGAGCGGCCACTTCGGCCGCCCTGGAGGCCAGCGAGGCATGGCTGGCCTCCAGGCGAAGCACTTCTCTGGGGTTCATGCGTTTCGACATCATTTCCTGATTGGCGGGCGCAATCATCCGGTCATGGCTAGACAGCTGATACCAGCTGGGTTTGTGCTTCCACGCCGGGTTGCTGATGGTGTCGCCAAAGGTGCTGGCCAGCGGCGCTTTCTGGGTCACGCTCATGATCAGGCCTTCGTCCTTGCTCAGGTCCTGGCAGAAGCTTTCATGCAGTTTGTCTGGTTTGATCCATAGGTACCCATCGTCGTCAGGCTGCAAATTGGCGGCTGCTTCAGGCGGGTTCTGCGCGGTAATACTGCCCGGGCTTTCACCATCGTCGGGGGCGAAGGCGGCGATGTAGACCAAACCGACGACATTCGGTTGATTGCCCATCTGGGTAATGACCGCGCCACCATACGAGTGACCAACCAACAGCACGTTATTGTTCACGGCGGCGACCATCTTGCGCGTTCGTTCAGCATCATCGGCCAGCGAGGTCAGCGGCATTTCCACCGCATGCAGGTTTCGGTGGCCCAGGCGTGACAATTCCAGGATGACATGGCTCCAGTGCGCGGCTCCGCCCCAGAAGCCGTGGACCAGAACAATGGTGGGTTTCGCTCTCATGAGGGTGTCCTGCATAGAGGGTGGGAATTGCAGTGTAGATGCTGCAGGCGATTGCTGAAGCAGCAAAGCCGGGCGGTCGGGTTACAATAGTCGGCTTTCCCTGATTGAACCGGCCCATGACTTCTGTAATCGACACCCTTGCCCAGCACCTGCGTGCGTCGCTTGACCCGGCACCCGCCGAAACCCGCCGCCTGTTTCATGGCCGCGGCCGTTGCTGGGCGGGGCTTGAGCAAATCACCGTGGACTGGTTGCAAGGGGTGCTGCTGGTATCGTTGTTTCGCGAGCCTCCAAGCGGCCAGCTCGCTGAGCTGGAGCAGATGCTCCTGGCGCTGGCGCAGGCGTCTTGCTGGAGTGGGCAGGCAATCTTGATTCAGCATCGCTATCTGCCCGACAGCCCCGGGCAGTGGTTGCTCGGCGAGCCCAGCGAGCACTGGTTGATCGATGAAGACGGCTTGCGCTATCAGCTGGATCTGGGCCTGAAGCAGAACACCGGTTTGTTCCTCGACATGCGTTACGGGCGGCGTTGGGTCCGTGAGCAGGCGGCGGGCAAGCGCGTGCTGAACCTGTTCGCCTACACCTGCGGGTTTTCCGTGGCGGCGATTGCCGGGGGGGCCGAGCAGGTGGTCAACCTCGACATGGCACGTTCGGCCTTGAGCCGCGGGCGCGACAACCATCGCCTCAACGGTCACGATCTGGGGCGTGTGAGTTTTCTGGGCCATGAGTTGTTCAAGTCGTGGGGCAAGGTGCGTAAGTCCGGCCCCTATGATCTGATCATTATCGATCCGCCGACTTTCCAGAAGGGCAGCTTCGTGTTGACCCAGGACTACCGCAAAATTCTGCGGCGTTTGCCGGAGTTGTTGACCCTGGGCGGGACGGTGCTGGCCTGTGTCAATGATCCGGCCATCGGCCCGGACTTTCTGATTGAAGGCATGGCTGAAGAAGCGCCGGATCTGGCCTTTGTCGAGCGCCTGGCCAATCCGCCGGAGTTTCCTGACAGCGATCCTGAAGGTGGCCTCAAGGCGCTGGTGTTTCGGTAGGCGCGGGCTTGACCTGCGATCGCGGTGTGTCTGATACATCGCGATCGCGGGGCAAGCCCGCTCCTACAGGTTATTTGCGCAAGCGGCGCCAGCCCAGTACTACAGCGCTGACGCTGAGTACCAAGCCGCCGACACTCAGCCCGATCATCCATGCATCCCACAACGGCCGCCGTTGCAGTAGGGGCAACCAGTCCCAGCTGTGCAGCAGCGAAAACAACCAGCGTGAGACACGTTTGGGCTGATCCAGTGTGCCCAGCACTTCACCGGTGTACAGGTCCAGATGTAGCCAGGTGGCGTTCGGATCATCAAAGCGCACGCGCAACACCGGCAAGCGCTTGTCCAGGTGGCCGAGCATGCTCTGTTCGGCCCTGGCGTAGTAGTAGAAGTCGTAAGCCTGTAACCGCTCGGTGCGCATGTGTCCTTGTGGCCATACGGCCTGCGCGGCGCGCTCCAGCATCTCCTGCGGCAATTGCGTATGCACTTGTCCATCGGCCATCGACAACACGCGGGTGCGGCCGCTGCGGTCATGACCGATGAGATAGCCTTCGCCGCCAATCAGTCGCCATTCCAGCTCCCGTGCATCCAGGCCGCTATCGGCAAACTTCGCCAGCGCTTGCTTCGCGGACAGCGGAAACGCCTGGGCCTGCAGCGGTCCCCCTTGATACGCCGATGTCTCCAGTGGCGCGGCGCTGCTGAATAGCCGCCAGGGGTTCATCGACATCAGGCCACTGAAGATCCAGGTGATCGCCAGCACCCCAAACAGCAAGCCGCCGATGTGGTGCCAGCGGGCAAAGCCGCGATAGGGCGAGCGCGAACCACTGCGGTAGGGCGCCGTGAAGCGCCAGCGCAACACCCCGATCACGGCTCCCAGTACGGCCATGACGGTAGCCGCCAGCGACAGGTAGATCACCAGGTTGCTCCACAGACCATCCAGGCCGATGCCGCGCAGCGGGTACAGCCAGTGCAGCCAGGCGCCGACCAGGTTCCAGCCACGTTCCAGGGCGCTGGCATCACGCACCACCTCGCCGGTTTGCCCGGAGATGTACAACAGCGTGCGTTCGGCGTCGGCCAGTTGCACGCGGTGCAACGGGCGCTCGGCATCCAGGGCGCGGGAATGGCTCCAGAGGTCTTCCTGCACGCTGCCACGGTAGTGCGCGGAAACCATCGGCTGGTACTGGCGGGCAGCCGCCAGCGCCTGATCCTCCCCGATACCGGTCAGGCGCTCACCGCTGCGCGCATCGACGGCCACCGTGCTGCGGCCGGGATAGCTGAACAGGTAGCGTGGCGCCCCGGCTACCGTGGTGAGGCGGATGCTGAGCGGCGCCCGTTCGCTGTTGGCGCTGTGCAAGGCGGTGCCGAGGTCGATGCAGCAGTCCTGCAGATCGAGTGCAGGCAGGTGCGCCAGGTGTTCACGGGGTGTCAGCTTGGGATAGCCGACATACAGCATGACCACGCCGGAGAAAAACCACAGCGCCATGAACAGGCACAGGCCAATGCCCAGCCAGCGGTGCCACAAGTACAGGTAGCGTTTCATCAAAGGTGTCCTAGAAGCGCGTCTGCACAGCCAGCTCCAGGGTGCGCGGCGCGCCGAGGTAGAGCATGCTGGCGCTGGTCCAGCGGGCGTATACCTCGTCGGTCAGGTTGCGCACCCGGGCGCTGATGGTGGTGTCGCGATCCACCTTGTAGCCGGCAAACGCGCCGAACACCGTGTAGGACGGCGCATGGCGGGTGTTGGCGGCATCGGCATACACCGACGACACGTAACGGCTGTCGGCGCCCACCTGCCAGTTGGGGTCGATGTCGTAGGTCAGCCAGAAATTAGCCACCCGTTCCGGGATGTTGGTGGGTGTGTTGCCCTTGCGCGAGACGCTGGTGCCGCCGACGTTTTCGTTGAATTCGTCGTACTGGGCATCGACGTAGGCGAAGTTACCTTCGGCCAGCAGTTGCGGGGTGACGCGCAGTGATGCCGCCAGCTCCACGCCGTGTGACGATTGTTTGCCCACCGGCTGGGTGAAGCCGGGGTTGTTCGGGTCGGCGGTGGCCAGGTTTTTCCGTTCGATATGGTAAGCCGCCACGGTGGCGGCGCCGCGACCGTCAAGGAAGCTGAACTTGCTGCCCACCTCGACCTGTTTGCCAGTGCTCAGGTCAAAGTCGCGCAGCTGGGCAAAGGTGGCGGTGGTGAGGATACCGGCGGGCGGATCGGCGGCGGTGCTGTACTGCACGTAGACGTTGGCCGCTGGGGTGAGCTCGTAAACCAGACCGATACGCCCGGTGGTGGGCTCGTAGTTGCGTTTGAAGTCCAGTGGGTTGTTGGCGTTGACCGCCCGGTAGTTGTGCACCTGCAGGTCGATGTGGTCGTAGCGCAGGCCACTCAGCAGCGACAGGCGCTCGGTCAGTTGCAGGCGGTTCTCCACGAACGCCGCCCAGGTATCGACGGTGTTCTGACGGTTTTTCTGGTAGCCCGGCACCATGCCATCGAGGTCGTAGAAGTGCCCGGGGTCGAAGTTTGCCGGGTCAACGCTGCCGAACGGCCCACTGACCGAGCGCGGGTAGTTCATCTGCACGTTGTGGCTGTAGTCCAGGCCGCTCGACCATTGGCTGTTCATCCCAAAGAGTGTGCCTTGATGCAGCAGTTCCAGGCGGTTGCCGTTGAGCTCCTGATCATGGCGCTGCAACAGTGCGTTGGAGCGGATGACCTGGCTGTTGTCGGCGTTGTAGGTGTAGGTTTCGAGGTTACGGAAGTTACGCTCGGTGTTGTAGTGGTAGAGGGTGTTGCGCAGCGAGGTGTCGCTGTTGAAGCGGTACTCGGTGATCGAACGCAGCCAGCGTACGCGTTGCTCGTAGCGACCATCTTCGACGTTGTAGTTTTCAAAGCGCCGGCTCTCGTCGACCTTCATTTCGCCGCCCAGCGGGTTGAGCACCGGGCTGCCCCAGTACGGGCTGTCGACGCTTTCGTTCTGGTATTCCAGGGCCAGGGTATGCGACAGCTGGTCGTTGATGTCGGTCAGCAGCGAGAAGGCCACACTCCAGGCATCGCGCTCTTCACGGTCGACGTAACCATTGCTGTGGGTGTGGCTGAAGTCCAGGCGCGCGTAGTTGCGTATGCCATCGCCGTCGTTGAGGGCGTGATTGAAGCCAAACGAGGTTTCGCTGCTGTCGTAAGAGCCGTACTTGATGCGGCCTTCGTTGAAGCTTTCGTCGCGGCTGGCCAGCTTGGTGATGTAGTTGATCGAGCCCCCCACTGCACCGGCGCCGAACAGAAAGCTCGAAGGCCCGCCGATGGCTTCGACGCGGTCGTAGATCCAGCTGTCTACCGGCCGTGCGGCAATCGCGTCGTACTGCACGCTGATGCCGTTGAACAACTGGGTGATCTGCGCACCGGAGAAGCCACGGTAGGCCACCGAACCTGCCGAACCGGGCGGTGAGGCGGCGGTCATGCCGGGCACGCCGTTGAGCATGTCCTGGGTGGTTTGTGCGCCGCGTTGTTCGATCTGCTGGCGGTTGACGACCGTCACCGAAGCGGGGGTTTCCCGTGGGGTCAGGCCGAGGCGTGAACCGGTTTGCGACGGCGTGTCGAGCAGCACGCCTTCGTCGCTTTCTGCGCGCTCGCTGATGCGCAGGTCAGGCAGGGTCAACGGCGCTTCGGCCGAGGCTTGAAAGGACAACGCGCACAGCAGCGCCGCGCAACCGGAAAGGCGATAGGTGTAAGGCATCAAAGGTACTCTGGAAATTGAGCCAGCGGCCAGCGACACCTGACGGGCAGGTGCAGCTAAATGGCCGGTTACCGGCAGCCGGACAGGCTGCCGCAGGGATCAAGCCAGAAGCGGGGAGGCGCGGGGGTTGGCAGCGGGCCAGCAATAGCGTGGCGGGGCCTTGCTGCGCAGTTCGCGGTGATAACGCCGAGTGCGGGTGGCAGCCAGCAGCCAGCCGATGACCAGCGCCAGGCCCAGGCACACCACGGCAGCGGCGCACACCGGGCAGGTTTGCATGCTGTCCCAGCCGGAGACGGACTGGTCGCTGAAATCACTTTTCAGCGTCGGCCCGGCGCTGCCCATCGCCGAGCAGTAGGCACCGCCGACACCGTTGAGCTGCAGGCCCATCATCTGCCCATGACCGATACCGCAGGCGAACAGATTGAACAGGACACAGAAATACAGAGTCCAGGCAATCAGCGGGCGGTTGGCGGGGGATGGGTTCATGGACGCGACTCTATCATTGATGGCCAAAGGCTAGAAAGGCATATCAGGCGTGTCCGTCAGGCAAACGTGCGGGCGGTGGGTTGTACTGGGCGAAGCTGACATCATCGGTTTGGTCCACGCGCTTCTTCAGGCGTTCATTGAAGGCCCGGTTGACCGCGTACTGCCCGCCAGAGGTGGTGCGAAACTGCGCGGTGAGGGTGATGCCGTTGAGGTTCATGCTATCGACGCCAAACACCTGCAGAGGGCCTTGCAGGCTGTGGCGCAGCATCGGGTCTTCACTGATCGAGTGGCCGACTTCACGGATCAGGCGCAAGGCACTGTCAACGTCGGTTTCATAGCTGAACTGCACGGAAAAGAACGCGTAGGCGAACTGTCTCGACTGGTTGGTGACGGCCTTGATCTGGCCGAACGGCACCGAGTGCACGAAGCCTTTGCCGTCACGCAGGCGCAGGGTGCGGATGGTCAGGCTTTCGACCGTGCCGGCGTGACCGGAGTCGAGCACGACCCAATCGCCGATGGCAATGGTGTCTTCGATGAGGATGAACAGCCCGGTAATAACATCTTGCACCAGTTGCTGGGAGCCGAAGCCGATGGCCAGGCCAACCACCCCGGCACCGGCCAGGAACGGCGCGACGTTGATACCCAGGTTGGCCATGGTGGTGATGGTGCAGATCACCACCAGCACGATTTTTATCGCGTTACGCAGCATCGGCAGGATGGTGCGCACCCGCGTGCTGGGCTGGCGGGCGGCGCGGCGCCCGACCGTGGGCTTGAGTGCTTCCTGAATGGCGGTGTCGATCACCACCCACAGCAGCCAGGTGACCAGCAGGATCAGGCCGATGCTGCTCAACGAGTCGCTGATGGCCCGGCCGAGGCTGTTGCGCAGGGCGAAATCGAGCACGGAAAAACCCCAGATGCGCCCCAGCAGTTCAATGAAAATCACCGCAATGGCGATGCGCAGCAGGGCGTGGGCGAGGTTGCGCAACAACTCCTTGTAGGGGCGCAGGCGGGCCCTGGCATCCTCTTCGTTCTGGTGCTTGAACATGCGTTGCAGCACGGTACTGATAAACACCGTGCCGATCAGCAGTATCGAAGTCAGCAAGGCCTTTTGCAGTGCGCGCTGACTCTCTTCACCGGCGCCGATCAGGTTCACCGCCGAGACTAGGATCATCATCAGGATCGGCAGAAACCACAGCACCGAGAATATCCGCAGGGTTTCTTGCAAGGCATGGTGTTGCAAGCGGTCGTGCAGGGCACGGTTACGGATCAGGTGCGCCACTGGCCGGCGCAGTTTGAGCACCAACGCGGCAAACGCCAGGGTGGCCAGCAGGCCAGTCACGGCAGCGACGCTGGTGGTGATATTGCCACCCAGAAAGCGGGCGATTTGCGGGCTGGTCAGGGCATCGCTCCAGGCTGCCAGAAAGCCGATCAGAAACAATGGGCGTGGCGCCACCTGGCGAATGATGCGTACCGCCGTGCGCTTGTGCCCGGCGTCGAACAGGGTGATCAAGCAGAGAATGATCGAGGTGGAAAAAATGCCGCTGCTGGTGGCGTAGGCCAGGCTCATGCCCAGCGCGCGACCTGCCGAGAACGCAAGGAAATGGCTGACGTAGAGGGTGACGATCAGGCTCAGCAGCGCCGGCAGAGTGTAAGACAGCAGGTATTTGATCACCTGCTGTGGCCGTGCGCGCTCGCGCAGCAGACGCGCGCGGTTGCAGGTGCGTGCCAGCAGACGGCCGAGGTTGGTGAGGGCGGCGAAAGCCAGCAGCCAGGTGATGGTCAGCAGGGCGAAATCGCGCCACAGTTCCAGAGGGCTGAGCCCGGAATGGTGGGTGACCAGCTCATCGACCTCGTCGGCGGCGCGGTTAGCGCGCAGGCGCCAGTTGTCGACCAGGTGATTATCGACATTCAGTTCTTCACTGACATTGTCCAGGCCATCGGCAATTGCGCCGAGCAGACCGCCTTGAACCACGGGTTCTGCCGGTTCGGCTGGTTTGGTGCTGGTGGGCACCAGGCCGGCGGCGCTGGCCAGCTGAAGACTCAGCAGGCAGCCAAGCAGCAGGGCGACGAGGGATCGGGTCACTGGATACTCCTTGAACCGTGGATGACGGAAAGGGTAGCCAATGATCGGGTTAGCGGGGGGAACGATCGCGGGGCAAGCCCGCTCCTACTGGAGCGGGCTTGCCCCGCGATCAGCGACTACTTACTGCCCGGTGTAAATCTGGTCAAACACACCACCGTCGTTGAAGTGAGTCTTCTGCACGGTGCGCCAGTCACCAAAGGTTTTTTCCACCGAGAGGAAATCGACTTTCGGGAAACGGTCGGTGTACTTGGCCAGCACCGCTGGGTCACGTGGACGCAGGTAGTTGTTGGCAGCAATTTCCTGGGCCTCTGGCGACCACAGGTACTTCAGGTAGGCCTCTGCGGTGGCACGGCTGCCTTTTTTGTCGACGACTTTGTCGACCACGCTTACCGGTGGCTCGGCTTCGGCGGAAAC
The DNA here is from genome assembly GCF_056322725.1 of Pseudomonas sp. NUPR-002. Taxonomy (NCBI): domain Bacteria; kingdom Pseudomonadati; phylum Pseudomonadota; class Gammaproteobacteria; order Pseudomonadales; family Pseudomonadaceae; genus Pseudomonas; species Pseudomonas sp. NUPR-002. Next base: position 4,476,769 of record NZ_CM150476.1, on the reverse strand, counting down.
CGTCGGGTAGATGACTTCGAACTGATCACGACCGAACTCACGGGCGATCATTTCGGCTTCGTTCTCGAAGGTCACCAGCACATCGCCAATCTGGTTGGTCATGAAGGTGGTGGTGGCGGCGCGGCCACCGGTATCGAGTACCGGCGCTTGCTTGAACAGCTTGCCGACAAATTCCTTGGCCTTGTTTTCATCGCCGCCGTTCTTGAGCACATAGCCCCAGGCCGACAGGTAGGTGTAGCGGCCGTTACCGGAGGTTTTCGGGTTCGGTACGATGACCTGGACGCCGTCTTTGAGCAGATCAGGCCAGTCTTTCAGGGCTTTTGGGTTGCCCTTGCGGACGATGAACACGGTGGCCGAGGTGAACGGTGCGCTGTTGTTCGGCAGGCGCGTAACCCAATTCTCGGGTACCAGTTTGCCGTTGTCGGCCAGGGCGTTGATGTCGGTGGCCATGTTCATGGTAATGACGTCAGCCGGCAGGCCATCGATCACCGAGCGCGCTTGCTTGCTCGAACCGCCAAACGACATCTGTACGGTGATTTTCTCTTTGTGCTCGGCTTCCCAGTGTTTCTGGAAGGCGGCGTTGTAGTCTTTGTAGAAGTCGCGCATCACGTCATAAGAGACGTTCAGCAGCGGGGCAGGGGCGGCCTGGGCCAATGAGCCCAGAGCGAGGCCGGCAGCCAGAAGCGAGGCACTAAAGAGTTTTTTCACTGCGCATTCCTTGTTCGAATTGGCGTTAAAGGCATTATGCCATCGACTATAGCGGTTCGGCCTTAGGCGCTAAAAGATTAAAAAGTACTTTGCTTATTCCATTTTCTTGAATAACGCGTTACCGCAACGTGAGCAGAACGCGGCACCGTGTTCATGGTGACCTTTGCGGCACACCGGGCAGTCGTGTTGGAGCTGTTCACCGCGCATGGCATTGGCCAGTTCTGCGGTGAAGATCCCGGTTGGTACGGCAATGATCGAATAACCGGTGATCATCACCAGTGAGGAAATCACCTGGCCGAGCGGTGTCTTGGGCACGATGTCGCCAAAGCCGACCGTGGTCAGGGTCACGATGGCCCAGTAGATGCCTTTGGGAATGCTGGTGAAACCATGCTCGGGGCCTTCGACTACGTACATCAAGGTGCCGAACACCGTGACCAGGGTCGAGACACTGAGCAGAAACACGATGATTTTCTGCTTGCTGCCCTGCAGTGCCGACAGCAGGTAATGCGCCTGTTTGAGGTAAGGGCTGAGTTTGAGCACGCGAAAGATCCGCAGCATTCGGATTACGCGGATGATCAGCAGGTACTGGGCGTCGCTGTAATACAAGGCAATGATCCCCGGCACGATCGCCAGCAGATCGACCAGGCCGTAGAAGCTGAAGGCATAGCGCAAGGGTTTGGGTGAGCAGTACAGGCGCGTCAGGTACTCGGCCAGAAAGATCGCGGTAAAGCCCCATTCGATCATGGCCAGCAGGCCGGCGTAGTTCTGGTGAACCTCGTCGATACTGTCGAGCACCACGGTGATCAGGCTGGCGAGAATGATCAGCAACAGGATGCTGTCGAAGCGTCGGCCAGCGACGGTATCGGTTTGAAAAACGATGATGTAGAGCCGCTCGCGCCAGCTCGAAGGGGTGTCCATGCTCAACTCCATTGCACAATGGAGCTGAGCCTAGGGGCAGCGTCTCAGCTATGCAAGCGGCTGGCACGACGGGCCAGGGGCTGGCGGCTCAGGCGCTGGCCGATCAGTACCAGCCAGCAGGCGAGGATGAACGGCGCGGTCAGGCCGGGCACCGGCAACTGCGCGACCACAGGTTGCAGCACGATGGCCAGGAGCATCGCCAGCAGCGGCAGCCAGGGTTGCTTGCGGGTCTGGCTGAAGGCCAATGCTGCCAGGGCGGCGTTGAAACCGTAGAGGCCGGCATACGCGGCGCTGGCTTCACCACCGAGCAGGGCAACGCTGCCGCCCAATGCAGCGCCGAGCAGGGCCCAGGCGGCGGCATAGCGGTTGGCGATCAGCAGGCCGATGGCGATCAGCAGGCCAGCCAGCGGGTTATCCAGCAAAAAGATCTGGCCCAGGCCACGAACCAGGGCATAGAGCGCATTGGGCTCTACGGCCGTGGCGGCGCTGGCGCTCGGTTGGCTGACCAGCAGCACAGCCCAGCCGATCAGCACGAACGGCGCGGTGTAGGCCGGCAGCAACAGGTTGGAGCTGGCGCGTTTGAGCCACTGGTGCACGAGCATGCTGCTCAGGCCACCGGCGGCGATGATCAGCGGCGGCAGGATCGCCGACCAGGGCAGTGCATAGCTGAGCAGCAGGCCGATCAACACACCGTTGTAACTGTACAGGCCGGCTTGGCGATCGGTGCGGTTGTAGCCGCGACGCTGGGCAGTGAGCAGGCCGGCGAGGGCGCCGAGCAGGGCGCCGCCAACCAGGTCGGGTGCGGTCAGGGTGATGGCCAGCAGGCACAACAGCCCACACAGCGGGCTGCGCTGCAGCAGGACCTGGCTGAAGCCATTGAGCAAGGCCGTGGCCCAGTCGGGGCACGGGTTGACGAAATTCTTGGTGTACATGGGGGCAGTCTGGGTTGATGTGGAGTGGGGCAGCCTCTGTCGGGCCGGGTTTTCCCACGTGGAATTTCGGGTGATTCTATCGCGGGGCAAGCCCGCTCCCACAGGGTTGTTGGAAAACCTGTGGGAGCGGGCTTGCCCCGCGATGTTTTTACATCAAATCAACGTCTCGATCCGCAGCGTATTAGTCGATCCCGGCTTGCCAAAAGGCACACCGGCAGTGATCAACAGGGTGTCGCCGCGGCTGGCCATGCCTTGTGCCTGGGCAATTTCCAGCGCCGTCGAGCAGATTTCATCGACCTGACGCAGGCGATCATTAACCACCGAGTGCACGCCCCAGGCGACGCTCAGGCGACGCGCGGTGGCCAGGTTCGGGGTCAGGTTGAGGATCGGCGCCCGTGGCCGTTCGCGGGCCGCACGCAGGGTAGAAGCACCCGACTCGCTGTAATTGACCAGCACCGCCACCGGCAGAATGCCGCTGATTCGACGGATCGCACAGCTGATCGCATCCGACACCGTGGCTTCGGCTTTTGGCCGGCCAACGTCCAGTTGTGCCTGGTAGTCCGGGCCATTCTCGACCTGACGGATGATCTTGCTCATCATCTGCACGGCTTCGAGCGGGTAATCACCCGAGGCGGTTTCCGCCGAGAGCATCACTGCATCGGCGCCTTCAGCCACGGCATTGGCCACGTCGGTGACTTCAGCGCGGGTAGGGGCGGGGGAGAAGCGCATCGATTCGAGCATCTGCGTGGCAACCACCACCGGTTTGCCCAACTCGCGGCAGGTATTGATGATGCTCTTCTGGATCTGCGGCACGCTCTCGGCCGGCACTTCCACACCGAGGTCACCACGGGCCACCATGATCGCGTCGCTCAATTCGGCGATGGCGCGCAGTTGGGTGACTGCCGAAGGCTTCTCGATCTTGGCCATCAGGTAGGCGCGATCGCCGATCAGTTGACGTGCTTCAACGATATCTTCCGGGCGCTGAACGAACGACAGGGCAACCCAGTCGACCCCCAGTTCCAGGCCGAAGGTCAGGTCGCGGCGGTCCTTGGCGGTCAGCGGGCTGAGGTCGAGCACCGCTTGCGGGACGTTGACGCCCTTGCGGTCAGACAGCTCGCCGCCGTTGAGCACTTCAGTCTCGATCGCATCGCTGTGCTTGGCGGTAACGCGCAGGCGCAGCTTGCCGTCATCGAGCAGCAAATCCATGCCGGGTTCCAGCGCAGCGATGATTTCCGGGTGCGGCAGGTTGACCCGCTCGGCGGTGCCGGGGGTGCTGTCCAGGTCCAGGCGCAGGGCCTGACCGCGTTGCAGTTGCACCTTGCCTTCAGCGAAACGGCCAACACGCAGTTTCGGCCCTTGCAGGTCCATGAGGATGCCCAGCGGATAGTTCAGCTGGCTCTCTACTTCACGAATCCACTGGTAGCGCAGGGCGTGGTCCTGGTGTTCGCCGTGGCTGAAGTTGAGGCGAAAGATGTTGACGCCAGACTCGACCAGTTGGCGGATGTCGTCGATGCCGTTGATGGCAGGGCCCAGGGTCGCGAGGATTTTGACTTTTTTATCAGGCGTCATGGTTTGGCACTCTCAAGGATCAGAATGGCGCGGAAGTCGTTGACGTTGGTGCGCGTTGGCTCAGTAACGATCAAGGCATCGAGCGCGGCGAAATAGCCGTAGCCATTGTTGTTGTCCAGTTCATCGCTGGCCGATAGGCCCAGGGCCTCGGCGCGGGCATAGCTGTCTGGGGTCATCAGCGCGCCAGCGTTGTCTTCCGAGCCGTCGATGCCATCGGTGTCACCGGCCAGGGCGTATACGCCCGGCAGGCCCTTGAGGCTTTCGGTCAGGCTCAGCAGGAACTCGGCGTTGCGCCCGCCACGGCCATTGCCGCGTACGGTGACCGTGGTTTCCCCGCCGGACAGAATCACGCAGGGCGGCGACAGTGGCTGACCGTGCAGGACGATCTGGCGGGTGATACCGGCATGGACTTTCGCCACTTCCCGCGACTCGCCTTCCAGGTCGCCGAGAATCAGCGGGCTGAAGCCGGCCTGGCGGGCTTTGACCGCGGCCGCTTCCAGCGATTGCTGTGGGCGGGCGATCAACTGGAAGTGGCTGCGTGCCAGCGCCGGATCATCGGCCTTGACCGTTTCCGAGGCCGGATTGTTCAGCCAGGCGGTGACGGCTGCAGGCGCTTCGATGTTGTAGCGCTTGAGAATCGCTAGGGCTTCAGCCGAGGTGCTCGGGTCGGCCACGGTCGGGCCCGAGGCGATGACCGTGGCCAGGTCGCCCGGTACATCGGAAATCGCATAGGTGTACACCGTGGCAGGCCAGCAGGCCTTGGCCAAACGGCCACCCTTGATCGCCGAGAGGTGCTTGCGTACGCAGTTCATCTCGCCGATGGTGGCGCCAGACTTGAGCAGCGCCTTGTTGATCTGTTGCTTGTCGGCCAGGGTCAGGCCTTCGGCCGGCAGTGCCAGCAGGGCAGAGCCGCCGCCAGACAGCAGGAAAATTACGCGGTCGTCTTCGCTGAGGTTGCTGACCATCTCCAGCACGCGCTTGGCCACGGCCAGGCCTGCGGCGTCAGGTACCGGGTGGGCGGCTTCGACCACTTCAATCTTCGAGCAACTGGCGCCGTGACCGTAGCGGGTCACCACCAGGCCGGAAACTGGGCCTTGCCAACTGCGTTCAACCACTTCAGCCATGGCCGCTGCGGCTTTACCGGCGCCAATGACGATAACGCGACCGCTGCGGTCGCTGGGCAGGTGTGCTTCAAGCACCTGGCGAGGGTGCGCGGCGTCGATCGCCGTGGCGAACAGCTCGCGCAGAAAGTGTTGCGGATCGAGCGACATGTCAGGCTCCAATCTTATTATTCTGCAGAATCGAAAACGCCCCTGGATCTGCCTCCGTGCAGGCCGACCCAGAGGCGGGTGGTGCTCTTTGTAGCGGCAAGCTTCAAGTTTTGAGCTTCAAGACCAGGTAGATCGATGCGCGATCTGCTTGTTCTTAGCGCTCGAAACGTGCCGCGTGCGGCTTACTCGTCCCCGCGGATCGAGAAGTTGGCCATGTGTTCCAGGCCTTTGATCAGTGCCGAGTGGTCCCAGTTGGCGCCACCGATGGCCGCGCAGGTGCTGAACACTTGCTGGGCGTTGGCGGTGTTGGGCAGGTTGATGTTCAGTTCCTTGGCGCCTTGCAGGGCCAGGTTCAGGTCTTTCTGGTGCAGGCTGATGCGGAAGCCTGGATCGAAGGTGCCTTTGATCATGCGCTCGCCGTGCACTTCGAGGATCTTCGAGGAGGCGAAGCCGCCCATCAGTGCTTCACGCACCTTGGCAGGATCAGCGCCGTTCTTGGCGGCGAACAGCAGGGCTTCGGCAACTGCCTGAATGTTCAGGGCAACGATGATCTGGTTGGCAACCTTGGCGGTCTGGCCGTCGCCGTTACCACCGACGCGGGTGATGTTCTTGCCCATGGCCTGGAACAGCGGCAGTGCGCGTTCGAACGCTTTCGGGCAACCACCGACCATGATGCTCAGGGTTGCGGCTTTGGCGCCGACTTCACCGCCCGATACCGGGGCGTCCAGGTAGGCGGCGCCGGTGGCTTTGATTTTCTCGGCGAAGGCTTTGGTCGCGGTTGGCGAAATCGAGCTCATGTCGATGACGACTTTGTTCGGGCCAACGCCTTCGGCAACGCCGTTCTGGCCGAACAGCACGCTTTCAACCTGTGGGGTGTCGGGCACCATGACGATGATGAACTCAGCTTCCTGGGCCACTTCTTTCGGGTTGGCCAGGGCCACGCCACCGGCAGCGATCAGGTCGGCGGGTGCTGCGTCGTGATGGGTGGAGACAAACAGGCTGTGACCTGCTTTCTGCAGGTTCGAGGCCATTGGGAGGCCCATGATGCCAGTGCCGATAAATCCGATTTTAGCCATGAGAATTGCCTCTTGTAATTGTTTGATGGGGTGACCTGTAGGAGCGGGCTTGCCCCGCGATAGCGGTGTTGAAGTCACTATCGCATCGCGGGGCAAGCCCGCTCCTACCGAGAATTCAGATTGCGTTGTGGCTTTTCAACCAGCCCAGGCCTGCTTCGGTGGTGGTCAGCGGCTTGTATTCACAGCCCACCCAGCCCTGGTAACCGATGCGGTCCAGGTGTTCGAAGAGGAAGCGGTAGTTGATTTCACCGGTACCCGGCTCGTTGCGGCCCGGGTTGTCGGCCAGCTGGATGTGGTTGATCTTGGCCAGGTTGCCTTCCATGGTGCGGGCCAGGTCGCCCTCCATGATTTGCATGTGGTAGATGTCGTATTGCAGGAACAGGTTGTCGCTGCCCACTTCGGCCTGAATGTCCAGGGCTTGCTGGGTGGTGTTCAGGTAGAAGCCCGGGATGTCACGGGTGTTGATCATTTCCATGACCAGCTTGATCCCGGCAGCCTGCAGCTTGTCGGCGGCGTACTTGAGGTTGTCGACGAAGGTCTTGCGCACGGTGGCGCAATCCGGGCCTTGTGGGCGGATACCGGCCAGGCAGTTGACCTGGGTGTTGCCCAGTACCTGAGCGTAGGCAATGGCCAGGTCGACACCGGCGCGGAACTGCTCGACACGGGCCGGATCGCACGCGATGCCGCGATCACCTTTGGCCCAGTCACCGGCTGGCAGGTTGAACAGCACCTGGGTCAGGCCGTGGGCATCGAGCTGCTGCTTGATCTCAGCCGAGCTGAAATCGTACGGGAACAGGTATTCGACACCGCTGAAGCCAGCATCGGCTGCAGCCTTGAAACGGGCGAGGAAGTCCTGCTCGGTGAACAGCATGGACAGGTTAGCGGCAAAGCGTGGCATGGTTGTCTCCTTGCAAAAGTGGGCCCTGCGCCTATCGCAACAGGGCCTTTGCTACGTTCAGTCGAGCAGGGAAATCGCGGTTGGCGCGTCGTTGCCGACCAGGGCCAGGTCTTCGAATTCGTTGACCGCGTTGATTTCAGTACCCATGGAAATGTTGGTCACGCGCTCGAGGATAACCTCGACCACCACCGGAACCTTGAACTCTTCAGCCAGTTTTTGCGCTTTGAGCAGGGCCGGGGCGATTTCGTCAGGCTCGGTAACACGCAGGGCCTTACAGCCCAGACCTTCAACCACGGCGACGTGATCGACACCATAACCATTGAGCTCTGGCGCGTTGACGTTTTCGAACGCCAGCTGCACGCAGTAGTCCATCTCGAAGCCACGCTGCGCCTGACGGATCAGACCCAGGTAGGAGTTGTTCACCAGTACGTGAACGTACGGCAGGTTGAACTGCGCACCTACCGCCAGTTCTTCGATCATGAACTGGAAGTCATAGTCGCCCGACAGCGCAACAACCTTGCGAGTTGGGTCGGCTTTTACCACGCCCAGTGCAGCAGGGATGGTCCAGCCCAGTGGGCCGGCCTGACCGCAGTTGATCCAGTGACGTGGCTTGTACACGTGGAGGAACTGGGCACCGGCGATTTGCGACAGACCGATGGTGCTGACGTAGCAGGTGTCTTTGCCGAACACCTGGTTCATTTCCTGGTACACGCGCTGTGGCTTGACCGGCACGTTGTCGAAGTGGGTCTTGCGCTGCAGGCTGGACTTGCGCTGTTGGCAGTCTTCCAGCCAGGCGCTGCGATCCTTGAGCTTGCCAGCGGCTTTCCACTCGCGGGCCACTTCCAGGAACACGTCCAGTGCGGCACCAGCGTCGGAAACGATACCCAGGTCAGGGGTGAATACCCGGCCAATCTGGGTCGGTTCGATATCGACGTGAATGAAACGGCGGCCTTCGGTGTAGACATCAACCGAACCGGTGTGACGGTTGGCCCAACGGTTACCGATACCCAGAACCACGTCAGACTTGAGCATGGTCGCGTTGCCGTAGCGGTGCGAGGTCTGCAGGCCGACCATACCGACCATCAGCGGGTGATCGTCAGGGATGATGCCCCAGCCCATCAGGGTCGGGATCACTGGAATGCCGGTCAGTTCAGCGAATTCGACCAGTTTGTCGCAGGCGTCAGCGTTGATGATGCCGCCACCAGCAACCAACAGTGGACGCTCGGCGGTGTCGAGCATGGCCAGGGCCTTCTCGACCTGTACGCGGTTAGCAGCTGGCTTTTGTACTGGCAGCGGCTGGTAGGCGTCGATGTCGAATTCGATTTCGGCCATCTGCACGTCGAACGGCAGGTCGATCAGCACAGGGCCTGGACGGCCGGAGCGCATTTCGTAGAAGGCTTTCTGGAACGCGTACGGCACTTGGCCTGGTTCGAGAACGGTGGTTGCCCACTTGGTGACAGGCTTGACGATGCTGGTGATGTCAACGGCCTGGAAATCTTCTTTGTGCATACGGGCACGCGGCGCCTGGCCGGTGATGCACAGAATTGGGATCGAGTCGGCAGAGGCGCTGTACAGGCCGGTGACCATGTCAGTGCCGGCAGGGCCGGAGGTGCCGATGCACACGCCGATGTTGCCGGCCTTGGTGCGGGTGTAGCCCTCGGCCATGTGCGAGGCGCCTTCAACGTGACGAGCGAGGACGTGATCGATACCGCCAACTTTCTTCAGGGCCGAGTACAGCGGGTTGATTGCAGCACCCGGGATACCAAACGCGGTTTCAACACCTTCGCGGCGCATCACCAGAACGGCTGCATCAATTGCTCTCATTTTGCTCATGGTTTTGTGCCTCTTTGATTTTGTAATTGTATACAAATGGCTTTTCGTCAGAGTGTATTCACGCCAGGCGACTCTGGTCAATCCATTTTCATCGGCGATGGGTGCTTTCGTCGGGAAGGCCATAAAAAAGGCATTTCGTCAGAATTGGTTTATCGCTCTCGAAATATTGTATACAAAAAAATTCGCCATTGTGTTCTATTTGTTCTATTGCTTTCACACCTGCCCTCAGGGCTTCTAACAACAAGAGGACCTTTCCATGAACGCATTGACCCTGAAAGTCGCTGTCAGCCTGGTGAACGCCGCGCTGGCTGCGGGTCGCAAGATCTCCGCCGCACCTTTGACCGTGGCGGTGCTCGACAACGGCGGCCACTTGCTGGCCTTGCAACGTGAAGACGGCGCCAGCCTGCTACGCCCGCAAGTGGCGATGGGCAAAGCCTGGGGCGCGATTGCGCTGGGCAAGGGCTCGCGCCTGCTGGCGCTGGACGCACAGCAGCGCCCGGCGTTTTTCGCCGCGCTCAATGGCCTGGGGCAAAGCCCGGTGGTGCCGGCGCCGGGTGGCGTGCTGATTCGTAATCAGCAGGGCGTGGTGTTGGGGGCGATCGGTATCAGTGGCGATACGTCGGATATCGATGAGCAGTGCGCGATCAGTGCGATCGAGGAGGCGGGGTTGACCGCTGATGCGGGGGTAGCGGCTTAAGGTTTTTCGCGGGGCAAGCCCGCTCCTACCGGCTTTGGTGGGAGCGGGCTTGCCCCGCGCTGCTTACACCTCAGGCTCACAGCCCTTGAGCACCAGACGAATGATGGTCTGCGTGGCCGCCTCGTAGTCGCTGTCTTCAAGCTTGGCTTTGCCGGTGACCACCGAAATCTGCCAGTCGAAGTCCGCGTAGGTCTGGGTTGCTGCCCAGATGCTGAACATCAGGTGGTGCGGGTCAACTGCGGCAATCTGGCCACGGTCGATCCAGGCCTGGATGCACTCGATATTGTGCCGGGCCTGCTCGTTGAGCTGTTCGACCTGGCTGCTGCTCAGGTGTGGCGCACCGTGCATGATCTCGCTGGCAAACACTTTGGACGCAAAGGGCAAGTCGCGGGAAATGCGCACTTTGGAGCGGATGTAGGCACTCAGTACCTCTTTCGGCTCGCCGTCGGCATTGAACGGCGTCGATGCCTGCATGATCGGCTCGATAATGCTTTCCAGCACCTCGCGATAGAGGTTTTCCTTGGATTTGAAGTAGTAGTAGACGTTTGGCTTGGGCAGCCCGGCCTTGGCCGCGATGTCACTGGTTTTGGTGGCGGCGAAGCCTTTGTCGGCGAACTCCTCACTGGCTGCGCGCAGGATCAGTTCTTTGTTGCGCTCGCGAATGGTGCTCATGGTGCTGGACGGTCCTTTGACGCTGCGAGCGCGGATGGTAGCACCGAAAATCAATCGAGAACATGCAGCCCAGCGCTTTCCCCCCGCCGACGGCGTACCGGGCACAGGAGAAAGCGGGCGGTCACGCGGTCACCTCAGGAGCGAGCTTCGGTGAAGGCGCAGGCCATCTCGGCCGAGTTGTTGCATTCGAAATAGGAAATACCGAACGGCCCGGACTTCTCTACCCAGTTTTCAGTGCGCTGTAATTGCACCCGAACATCCGGAGTCACCTCCGGGCGGTAGCGCAGGTCGACGGGTTTGCCCTCTGCAGTGCGGTAGGTGCATTTGTTCAGGGTGCCTACTTTGGTGTTGTTGTCCGGGAAAAACAGCGCGCTATCGAATGTGACCAGGGCGCCTGTGACAGGCCCTTGAAGCACGCCAAGCCATTAGCCCTGACCGCTGGCGGTCGCTGCTGTATAGATCCCGTTGATGTGGCTGATGGCCGAGACGTTAGGGCAGTATTCGACGCCGCTTGCCATTGATTGGCTTGCGTACAGCGCAAGCGCGAGCAGGCCGAGTTTTCCTGTCGACATGTGGTAACTCCATTGGTTAGAAAGTAGACGCTACGCTGAATGCGTGTGGCGAAACGGATGCTAACCAGTGGTAAAACAGGCGAAAGCAGGCGGAATTTCCGATTGTTGAAGGAATGGGCCACTGCGGGCGAGGGAATCGTCCTTGAGTGCGATAACCTGTGTTTCGTGATAAACGCCACCTGAAATTTTCAGGGTTCAAGGGGAGTCCCATGGCAGGAAGCAGTCTTTTGGTATTGATCGATGACATCGCCACCGTGCTCGACGATGTTTCGTTGATGACCAAGGTCGCGGCAAAAAAGACCGCAGGTGTATTGGGTGATGACCTGGCGCTCAATGCCCAGCAGGTCACCGGGGTGCGTGCCGAACGGGAGATCCCGGTGGTCTGGGCGGTGGCCAAGGGTTCGTTCATCAACAAGCTGATTCTTGTACCGGCAGCCTTGTTGATCAGCGCCTTCATCCCCTGGGCGGTGACTCCGCTGCTAATGGTGGGCGGTGCGTTCCTGTGCTTTGAGGGGTTCGAAAAGATCGCCCACAAATTCCTCCACAGCAGCGCTGAAGAGCAGGCCCAGCATGAGGCCAGAAGCGAGGCACTGGCGGACCCGGCAGTTGATCTGGTGGCGTTTGAGCAGAGCAAGATCAAGGGCGCAGTGCGTACCGATTTCATTCTCTCGGCAGAGATCATTGCGATCACCCTGGGTACGGTTGCGACGGCGCCGTTACCCCAGCAGATTGTTGTGCTGTCGGGCATTGCCATCATCATGACCATCGGCGTTTATGGCTTGGTGGCCGGTATCGTCAAACTCGATGATCTGGGCCTGTGGCTGACCCAGAAAGCCTCCCGTGTGGCGCAGGCCGTGGGTAACGGCATTCTGCGCGCGGCGCCGTACATGATGAAAAGCCTGTCGGTGATTGGTACCGCAGCGATGTTTCTGGTCGGTGGCGGGATTCTGGTGCATGGCGTGGCGCCGCTGCATCATGCCATCGAGGCGTTCAGTGAAGGGCGGGGTGGGGCGCTGACCGGGGCGTTGCTCAATGGTGGGCTGGGGATTGTTGCCGGGGCTGTGGTGCTGGCGGTGGTGGCTGTTGTCGGTAAGGTTTGGCGTACCATTAAAGGTTGAGAATTGTATCGCGGGGCAAGCCCGCTCCCACAGTAGGAGCGGGCTTGCCCGGCGATCACTTCAATTAGAAGTGCACTTTCACCAGGAAGCTTGCAGTGTTCTGGTCGGTATCAAAGGCATCGCTGTCTTTGATGCCGTACTTGTTCTTCCAGTAGTCGTATTCGAAACCGACGTACAGTTGTTTCTCACCCCAGTTCAGCGCTTTACCCAGGTCGTATTTGACCTGTGGGTTGAAGTGCAGGTTGGCGTGGTAGGTGCCGCGACGGCTGGTGGCGTCGTTATCGACCACCCAGTCCATGAAACCATCGATGAGAATGTCGGACTTGCCCACAGGAATGGTGTACGACCACACCGGGGTGATCTGCCAGACGTTGTCACCGGCACGGCTGCCTTCGGTGTTGCGCTGGTAGAAGTTCAGCTGGAAGTAGTCGAAGCCTGGGATGGCCAGGTCGAAACCAGGACCGATCAGGTAGGACTCGGTATCGCCCTCACCAAACTCGTAGGTCATGGCCAGCAGCACGTCTTTGATCGGGCCGAATTCCAGTTTCTGGTCGAAGATCTTGCCGAACGACAGGCGCGGGCTGAACTCGCCGTAGTAGGTGTTATCGCCGTTGTTGAAGTCCTTGTCGCCGTTGTAGAAGATCTTGTCGACGAAGAAGAAGTTGTCGCCGTACTTCCAGCCGTCAGCATGCTCGAAGGTTACGGTCTGCTGAATTTCCGGGTTGACCGCAAAATTCTTGCCCCACAGGTAGGTCAGGCTGTTGTTCTGCCATTGCAGCAGATCACCGGCGGTGGCGGCGGTGCTGGCCGCCAACAGGCCGCCCGCGAGAATCAGGCTATTGGTAATGCGCATCGCTGTGTTGCTCCCTTAGATTGGATTTGTTGTCGGTACTCTGAATGGTGCCGTTAGCTTGAATACTTGTCTTTTGAGTCAGTTTTTTTCGATTGTCCACACCTGTTTGGCAAGAGTCGCGCCAGCTTTTTGGGGGCGGGGCAACAGTCCTGCTCGACGTCTTTCTGAACAAATGAAAAGGGTGTTTCAGGTTGGCGTGACGCTTGCCAACCGCCCGAATTCATTGACTGAGCGGTCAGCAAACGCAGGCAGGATCCATCCTGCCCTGAGCGAGGGGGCGCGCAGATTACTGGCTTGCGCGCGGGTCCTCAAGTGCTCCGTCCTGGAGCAGGTATCACTAAAACTGTGCGTTTGGTCAGGTTTTAGAAGTGAACCTTAACCAGGGCGCTGGTCACGCTCTGATTGGTGTCCAGGCGACCGCTGTTCTCGATACCGTATTTATCTTTCCAGTAGCTGTACTCAACACCCACGTACAACTGCTTGGCGCCCAGGTTCAGGGCCTTGCCCAGGTCGTATTTGACCTGTGGGTTGAACTGCAGGTTGGCGTGGTAGGTGCCGCGCCGGGTTTCGTCGTTATCGACCACCCAGTCCATGTAACCATCAATCAGGATGTCGGAACGTCCCACAGGGATGGTGTAGGAGAAGCTCGGGGTAATCTGCCAGACACCGTCACCCGGGCGGCTGCCCTCGGTGTTGCGCAGGTAGAAGTTCAGGTTGAAGTAGTTAAAGCCGGGAACGTTCAGGTTGAAGCCTGGGCCAATCAGGTAGGCCTCGTTGTCGCCTTCACCTGACTCATAGGTCATGGCCACCAACACGTCTTTGATTGGGCCGAACTGCAGATTCTGGTTAAAGATCTTGCCGAGCGACAGGCGCGGGCTGAACTCACCGTAGTAGGTGTTGTTGCCTTTGTTGCGGTCGGTGCCGCCGTTGTAGAAGATCTTGTCGATGAACAGGAAAGTGTCGCCGTATTTCCACTGGTTGGCGTGTTCGAAGGTCACAGTCTGCTGGATTGCAGGGTTGACCTGGAAGTCCTTGCCATAGAGGTAGGAGAGGCTGTTGGTGTGCCAGAGCAACAGGTCCCCTGCGTTGGCTGGCACGGCGGCCAGCAGACTGCTACCCAACAGAAGGGAGGTGGTGATGCCTTTCATGTTGTGATTCCCGGCTTTGTTATTGTTGGTTTTCGGTTTTTTCGGCGCGAAGCGCCCCGGCCAGCCCGCTCCTACGGGTTGACGGTCTTGCGAGTTGCCTGGGTGAAGCTGGGCGGCAAGCGCCGCCCAAAAACTCAGTGCTGGTGGACGGCGTCGTTATGCGCCGCGCGTTCGGCGCCACCGAGGATGTTGAACAGCAGGTTGAGGATCAACGCGCTGACGGTGGCCATGGCGATGCCGCTGTGGGTGATCGGTTCCATCCATTGCGGCATCTGCGCGAAGAACTCCGGGCGTACGACTGGAATCAGGCCCATGCCAACGCTGACGGCCACCAGCAACTGGTTGCGGCGGTCGGCAATGTCGGCTTCCTGGAGGATCTTGATTCCGGTGGCCGCGACCATGCCGAACATGGCAATCGAGGCGCCACCCAGTACCGCAGGTGGAATCGAAGCGATCAGGAAGGCTGCCTTGGGCAGCAGGCTGAGCAGGATCAGAAATCCACCGGCCACTACGGTGACATAGCGGCAACGCACGCCGGTCATTTGCACCAAGCCGATGTTCTGGGCAAACGAGGAGTGGGTGAAGGTGTTGAAGAAACCGGCCACGAAGGACGCACCGGCGTCGCACATCAGGCCGCGACGCAGCATGCCCGGGGTGACCTCACGGTCGGTGACCTTGCCCAGGGCCAGGAACATGCCAGTGGACTCAACGAAGATGATCACCACCACCAGGCACATCGACAGAATCGGCGCCAGGCTGAAGGTCGGCATGCCGAAATGCAGCGGGGTAACCACTTGCACCCACGGCGCCTCATCGAGGCCGGAGAGGTCAACCATGCCGATGGAACCGGCGAGGATGTAGCCCAGGCCCATACCGATCAGCACCGAAACGTTGACCCAGAAACCGCGCATGAAGCGGTTGACCAGCAAAATAGTGGTCAGAACCAGGGCGGCAACCAGCAGATAAATGGGAGAGCCGAAGGACTCGGCTTCAGCGCCGCCACCGGCCCAGTTCACAGCAACCGGGAACAGCGACAAGCCGATGGAGGTGATGACCGTGCCGGTCACCAACGGCGGGAAGAAACGCACCACTTTGGACATGAACGGTGCGATCAGCATGCCGAAGAAACCGGCTGCAATCGTTGCACCGAAGATACCTTGCAGGCCGACGCCGGGCATACCGGCCATGGCCACCATGCTGCCGACGGCAGCAAAGCTTGCACCCATCATGACCGGCATGCGGATGCCGACAGCACCAATGCCGAACGACTGGACGATGGTGGCGACACCAGCGACCAGCAGGTCGGCATTGATCAGGAAAGCGACTTCTTCACGAGAAAGGCCGGCGGCCTGGCCGATGATCAGGGGCACTGCAATCGCGCCTCCGTACATCAGCAAGACATGTTGTAGACCCACCAGGAACAGTTGGAGCATGGGCAGTGGCTGTCGTGGGGGCGCAACAGGGATGTACGCCTTGCGTGACTCGGACATGCAACACCTCGGTTTTGTTTTTATTCTTTGAGCTGCAAGCTCAAGCGCCAGGCTTCAAGAAGAAGCAGGGGAGCGCGCTTGGCTTGCAGCTTGTAGCTTGTAGCTTGCCGCTTGAAGCTTTTTGCTTAGTTGGTCGGTGCACCTTTGGCGATCCAGGCACCAATCAGTTCACGTTCCTGCTGGGTCATCTGAGTGATGTTGCCCAACGGCATGATCTGCGTGGTGACTGCTTGTGCCTGAATGCGAGCGGCTTGTTGCTGGATTTGTTGCGGGGTGTCGAGCATCACGCCGGCCGGAGCAGCACTGAACAGCGGGCTGGTCGGTTTGGCCGAATGGCACACGGCGCAACGTTCCTGGATGACGCTGTGGATCTTGTCGAAACCGGCATCGTCGAGTTTGGCGACTTCTGCTGCTGGCGCTTCGGCAGGTGCGGCAGCCTGGGCAGGTTCGGCAGCTTTTTCAGCAGCTTTTTCTGCGGCGGTTTTGCCACCCAGCGCGGTTTCCGGCAGGGGTTGGTATTCGACTTTGGCGGCTGCTTGCTCAGGGGCAGTCGGCATTGGCGCAGGGCCAGTGACGTAAGCCAGGCAAATCATCGACAGGGCACCGACTGGCAGGGTCCAGGCGTACTTGTTGCTGTCGTGACGGGTGTTGAAGTAGTGACGAACCAACACTGCAGCCACAGCGATACCGGCCAGGATCAGCCAGTTGTACTGGCTACCGTAGGTGCTCGGGAAGTGGTTGCTGATCATGATGAACAGCACCGGCAGGGTGAAGTAGTTGTTGTGACGCGAACGCAGCAGGCCCTTGGCCGGCAGTACCGGATCCGGAGTCTGGTTGGCTTCGATGGCGGCGACCAGCTGACGCTGGGCCGGCATGATGATGCGGAACACGTTACCGACCATGATGGTGCCGATGATTGCACCGGTGTGCAGGTAAGCACCACGACCGCTGAACACTTGGCTGAAGCCGTAGCAGGCAGCAATGACCAGCACGAACAGCACCAGACCGAGCAGTGCAGGGCGCTTGCCCAGAGGCGAGTCACACAGGAAGTCGTAGATGAACCAGCCAGCGATCAGCGAACCCACGCCGATGGCGATACCTTCACCACCGCTCAGGGTGCTGCCAGGGGCCAGTAGGTACAGGGTCGGGTTCCAATAGAACACCAGGCACAGCAGGGCAATACCCGACATCCAGGTAAAGTAGGCTTCCCATTTGAACCAATGCAGGTTCTCCGGCATTTTTGGCGGAGCCAGCTTGTATTTCTCCAGGTGATAGATCCCGCCACCGTGGATCGCCCAGAGATCGCCAGAAAGACCGTCGCGCGGGTTAGCGCGGTTGAGGTTGTTTTCCAGCCAGACAAAATAGAACGACGCGCCAATCCATGCTACGCCAGTGATCATGTGAACCCAACGCACGCTCAGGTTCAGCCATTCCAACAGATGTGCTTCCACAGTCTTTACCTCTTACCCTGGCATCCTGTAGCCGGATGCTCAGTCTTCTCTTATTGGTGGGGGGCGAGGATCAATTGCTCATCCTCATTGAAAAAATGCTCATCGCAGTTGTTGCCAGTACCACTGCGATCAACCACCAGGAAGTCATCCCGCTTTTCGATCGTCAGCACCGGGTGGTGCCAGACGCCGCGATGGTAATTAATGCCCTGCTTGCCATTACTGACAAAAGCACGGACCAAACCTGATACAGGTGCATCGCCAACGGGCGCGACCACGATCAGAAACGGATTGCCGAGCAGCGGAATAAACGCCTGGCTGCCCAGCGGATGGCGCTCCAGCATGCGAACGGTCAACGGCATGTCCTGCGCGTCGGCGCGGAAGATGCTGATGATCGCGTTGTCCTCGGGCTGGGCGGTTTGTACCGTGGCCAGCTTGTGGAAGCGCATGGTCGAGCCGTTGTTGATCATGAAGTGGTCGCTGCCGTCGGTTTCGATCACGTCACCGAAAGGGGCGAAGGCTTCTTTGGTCAATGGCTCAATCACTAAAGTGCGCATGCGGATTCTCTTTATTCTGTGTTGTGGAGGGTAAGGTCGGGCTTACCCTTAAAGTTGCAGCAGGCGGAACAGGGCAATCAGGTTGATCTGCGCCAGCGCTTCCTTGAACTCGGCCTCGACCGAGTTGTGGATGCGCTTCTCGAACGAGGCGAGGATCTGGTGCCGATTGCTGCCTTTGACCGCCATGATGAACGGGAAGTGGAACTTGGCCTTGTAGGCGTCGTTGAGTTCGGTGAAGCGTGCAAACTCTTCGGCGGTGCACTGGTGGATACCGGCGCCGGCCTGTTCGTTGGTGCTCGATTCAGTCAGCTCGCCCTGGATGGCAGCTTTGCCGGCGAGATCCGGGTGAGCATTGATCAGTGCCAGCTGAGCGGCATGATCGGCGCTGAGCAGAATGTCGCTCATGCGCTGATGCAGGGCTTCGATCTGGTCGACTTCCTGCAGTTGGCCCAGGTCGTAAGCCTTTTCGGCGACCCACGGCGAGTGCTCGTAGATGTCGGCAAAGGCTTCGACGAACGCGCTGCGCTCCAGGGACGACGGCGTGAGGGTTTTGAAAGCGGTCATTAGACGTTCTCGGCTTTGTAAGGGTGGGTGGCATGCCAGTGACGGGCGATGTCCACGCGCCGGGTGAACCAGACTTGATCGTGGCTCTTGGCGTATTCAATGAAGCGCTTGAGTGCTGCCAGGCGTGCCGGGCGGCCGACCAGGCGGCAGTGCAGGCCGATGGACAGCATCTTCGGCGCTTCGGCACCTTCTTCGTACAGCACGTCGAAGGCGTCCTTGAGGTACTGGAAGAACTGCTCGCCGCAGTTGAAACCCTGGACCTGGGTAAAGCGCATGTCGTTGGTGTCCAGGGTGTAGGGGATCACTAGGTGCGGCTTGTCGGTCGGGTTGTTCGCTTCCCAGTAGGGCAGGTCGTCGTCGTAGGTGTCGCTGTCATAGAGAAAACCACCTTCTTCCATCACCAGGCGACGGGTGTTCGGGCCGGTGCGGCCGGTGTACCAGCCCAGTGGGCGCTCGCCGGTCAGTTCGGTGAGGATGCGGATGGCTTCGAGCATGTGCTCGCGCTCCTGGGCCTCGTCCATGTTCTGGTAGTCGATCCAGCGGTAGCCGTGGCTGCAGATCTCGTGACCGGCTTCAACCATGGCGCGGATCACGTCCGGGTGACGCTGGGCGGCCATGGCCACTGCAAAGATGGTCAGCGGTACGCCGGTATCCTTGAACAGCTTGAGCAGGCGCCAGACACCGGCGCGGCTGCCGTATTCGTAGAGCGATTCCATGCTCATGTTGCGCGCGCCCTGCAGCGGCTGGGCGGCAACCATTTCCGAGAGAAAAGCTTCTGACTCTTTGTCCCCGTGAAGAATGTTGCGTTCACCGCCTTCTTCGTAATTGAGCACGAAAGACAAAGCAATGCGGGCATTCCCCGGCCAGCGCGGATGGGGTGGGGTGTTGCCGTAACCGATCAGGTCGCGAGGATAGTCAGCGCTCACTGCAGTCTTCCTTCTTATTCGTGTAAACGGATGGCGTGGCGCCCGTGTAGGGGAATGCCCACGTCGATGAGATGATTGTATACAACTTTGTTTGCCGTTTGTAAGCCTGTTTTTTCGTATTTCTTTCAGTTTTCGCCCCAAAAAACCTGTGCAAGAAACCTGCCTGACTGGTCAGCTAATGACGCATTCGTCGGCCAGCGGCGTGGTTTTGCGACTGATGGCGTATTTACAGGAGGTAGCGGGCGTGCCAGGAAAGAATACCGAATTATTGTGTACAATTTTACAGAAAAATGTCTTAATAATCCGACAGCCGCACACTGCCGTGTCTTTTCCCGGTGCCGTGCGGGATTTTTTGCCCACAGATAGAACAGAGGCGAGCAAGCAATGGGACGTTTGACCACGCATGTACTGGATGCCGCTCACGGCTGCCCTGGCAGCTCGATCAAAGTCGAGCTGTATCGGGTTGAAGGCCAGCAGTTGGAGCTGGTGAACACTGCACTGACCAACAGCGATGGCCGTTGCGACGCGCCACTGCTGCAAGGTGATGACTACCGCAGTGGTGTGTATCAGCTGCAGTTCAATGCCGGCGACTACTACCGCGCCCGTGGCGTGAAACTGCCGGAGCATGCCTTCCTTGATGTGGTGGTACTGCGTTTTGGCATCAGTGCCGAGCAGGATCACTACCACGTACCGCTGCTGATCTCGCCATACAGTTACTCGACCTACCGCGGAAGCTAGTTGGTCGCTAGAAGAATCTTCGTAGGTCCTTGCCCGCTCACACTGCGGGCTTTTTTTTGGGTTCACGGATTGTCGGGGAAGAATTGGCTTTGGCTTTGGCTTTGAGGGCTGCGGGCTTATCCGTTTTTTGTGGTGGCCATGCTGGCCCCTTCCGCCCTTACGGCGGGTCCCTTTTGTCTTGGCAAAAGGAACCAAAACCGCTCGCTCCTGCATCCGGCCCTGCGCTTCGCTCCGGGTTCCTTCGCTCCGGCATTGCTCCCGTGAGGACCGCGCTAACGGGCCATCCATGGCCCGAAGCGCTTGACGGGCTCCTGCCCGTCACCTCACTACGCAATGCCTCCACTCAGCCTCCTGAAGTCGCAGACCGCAGCGTCTGAACTAACGCGCGCACAAAGCAAAAGCAAAGCCACAAGCCCCCACAATCGTAATTTAGCGACTTCAGGAGGTCGAGTGGAGGGCTTGTCACGGTGGGAGCGGGCTTGCCCCGCGATCTGGCGCGATACAGCAAATCGCGGGGCAAGCCCGCTCCCACCGGCAGGGCCGGATGCTGGAGCCAGCGGTTTTGCCTCCTTTTTCCAAGAAAAAAGGAGGCCGCCGTGAAGGCGGAAGGGGCCAGCACGGCCACCACAAAAAACGGATAAGCCCACATCCCTCAAACCAATCCCAATCCCAGGCCTTCCCCCAATAACCCGTGAAGACCCATAAAAAAGCCCCACCCGAAGGTGAGGCTTGGTCGTGTTGCAGCGCGGCTTACAGGAACACAAACTTGGCAATGAAGATCGCCGTCAGCACCCACAGGCTCGCGGAGATTTCGCTGAAACGACCGGTACCGGCCTTGAGCACGACAAAGGTGATAAAGCCCAAGGCAATACCGTCGGCAACCGAGAAAGTCAGCGGCATCATGATGGCCGTGACAATGGCCGGAATGCTGTCAGTGGCTTCATCCCAGTTGATGTGAGCCATGCTGCCCATCATCAACATGGCGACATAAATCAGCGCACCTGCCGTGGCGTAGGCCGGGATCATCCCTGCCAGCGGGGCGAAGAACATCGCGGCGATGAAGAACAAGCCGACCACTACCGCCGTCAGGCCCGTACGTCCGCCTGCCGCTACACCCGCAGCACTCTCTACATAGCTGGTGACCGGCGGTACACCAACCACGGCACCGAATACGCTCGACGCACTGTCGGCCTTCAACGCACGCGACAGGTTTTCGATACGCCCGTCGGCATTCACCAGGTTGGCCCGTTGGGCGACGCCCATCAGCGTACCGGCGGTGTCGAACATGTGCACGAAGAGGAAGGCGAATACCACAGCGATCATGCTGACGTTGAACACGCCCGCTACGTCCATGGCCATCCAGGTCGGCGCCAGGCTTGGCGGCAGCGAGAACAGGCCACCGTATTCGACCAGGCCCAGACCCCAGCCGGCCAAGGTGACACCGATGATGCTGATCAGGATCGCACCGAACACGCGGTGGTAGCTCAGCACGGCAATCATCAGAAAGCAGATCGCCGCCAGCAGCGGACCTGGCTCGTGCAGGGAGCCGAGCTTGATCAGGGTAGCGGGGCTGTCGACGACAATCCCGGCAGTTTTAAGACCGATCAGTCCGAGGAACAATCCGACGCCGGCACCCATTGCATGACGCAAACTGACGGGAATGCTGTTGAGCAGCCATTCACGCACCCGCGACAGCGTCAGCAGCATGAACAGCACCCCAGAGACGAACACCGCGCCCAGCGCGGCCTCCCAGGTGTAGCCCATGGTCCCGACCACGGTGTAGGTAAAGAAGGCGTTGAGCCCCATGCCCGGTGCCAGGCCTACCGGCCAGTTGGCATACAGGCCCATCAACAGGCAACCGAGGGCGGCGGCGATACAGGTGGCGACGAATGCCGCTCCATGATCGATACCGGCATCGGCCATGATGTTGGGGTTAACGAAGATGATGTACGCCATGGTGATGAAGGTGGTCAACCCAGCGATCATTTCGGTCTTGACGGTGGTGCCATGTAGCTTGAGTTTGAAAATCCGCTCCAGCAAGCTCGTTTCGAGCGGCGGAGCAAGATCCAGCGTAGGGGCTTCGGATTTGCGGCTTTCCACAGCGAGTACTCCTCAAGTCTTTTCTTGTTTTTCAGAGCTTGTCCTGCGCACGCACTGGGGGCTCTGTGAGGCGGATGGGATGGCAGGCGTCCGGACCGTTAGTTGACTTCTGGGTCAGGAAGTTGCACGACGGATTATGCGTTTGTATACAAAGAATGCAAATAATGTTTTCGTTGCTGTGCGCAAATAATTTCGTCGCGTCGCTATAAAGGCCATCATCCCCTGCAGAAATCGCTGCGGCTGTGTACAATGTGCGCATACCTTTATCGTTTAATTTTCTTACCAAGACTTGCCTTTGCCCTACTGGCTGCTATTACAGTCAGGGTCCGATAGGTCGATCTCCACGCTCGAGTGCCCATGAACGAACAGCTGCAACCTCTCAAGAAACCAGTGCGTACCGGCAAGGCCGGGCGCAGCGGAACCCAGGACGACATCGTCTACGCGCACATTTTCGAGGCTATTCTCGAGCAGCGTCTGGCGCCGGGTACCAAGTTGAGCGAGGAAGCCCTGGGCGAGATCTTTGGCGTCAGCCGAACCATCATCCGCCGTGCGCTGTCGCGCCTGGCCCATGAAAGTGTGGTGCTGTTGCGGCCCAATCGCGGCGCGGTAGTGGCCAGCCCTACGGTTGAGGAAGCCCGTCAGGTGTTCTTTTCCCGGCGTTTGGTCGAGCGTGCGATCACTGAGCTTGCGGTCGAGCATGCGACCGCCGAGCAGCTCAACGAGTTGCGCCAGATGGTGCGTGAAGAACGTGACAGCTTTTCCCGCGGCGATCGGGGCGCCGGTATTCGCTTGTCCGGTGAGTTCCACCTGAAACTGGCCGAGGCTGCAGGCAATGCCCCGTTGATCAGCTTCCAGCGCAGCCTGGTCTCGCAAACCTCGTTGATCATCGCCCAGTACGAAAGCGGCAACCGCTCGCACTGCTCGTACGATGAGCACATGCAACTGATCGATGCGATCGAGGCCCGTGATGCCAATCAGGCCGTCAGCCTGATGATGCATCACATGGATCACATCGACAGCAAGCTCAACCTCGACGAAGACAGCGCTTCGGATGATCTGCATGCGGTTTTTTCACACCTGTTGCAGACCAAGAAACGCGGTAGTTCGGTACCGCTCAAGGGCTGAAATTGATCGCGGGGCAAGCCCGCTCCTACTGTAGGAGCGGGCTTGCCCCGCGATGTTTTCAACGCTGATGCACGCAGCGACCCGCGGCAAAGGTCTGCTTGATGGTGCGGTCATCCCCCAGGGTCATCAGCACGAACAGGGTTTCGTCGATGCTGTTCGACTGCTGGATGCGGTAGTCCATCAGCGGCGTGGCCTTGTAATCGAGCACCACGAAGTCGGCATCGTTGCCCGGCTTGAGGCTACCGATCCGGTCATCCAGGTACAGCGCCTGAGCGCCACCGAGGGTGGCCAGGTACAGCGACTTGAACGGGCTCAGGCGTGCGCCCTGCAGTTGCATGACCTTATAGGCTTCGTTAAGGGTGTTGAGCAGCGAGAAACTGGTGCCCGCACCCACGTCGGTACCCAGCCCGACCTTGACCTTGAATCGCTCGGCCTGTGGCAGGTTGAACAAACCACTGCCGAGGAACAGGTTGGACGTCGGGCAGAAGGCCACGGCCGAGCCGGTTTCGGCCAGGCGCTGGCATTCGTCGTCGCACAGGTGTACGCCGTGGGCGAATACCGAGCGTTCGCCCAGCAGCTTGAAGTGATCGTAAACGTCCAGATAGCCCTTGCGCTCTGGGAACAGTTCCTTGACCCAGTCGATCTCCTTGAGGTTCTCGCTCAGGTGAGTGTGCATGTACAGGTCAGGGAACTCGCCGAGCAGTTGTCCGGCCAGGGCCAGTTGCTCCGGCGTGCTGGTTGGGGCGAAGCGCGGGGTCACGGCATAGTGCAGGCGACCTTTGCCATGCCAACGCGCGATCAGCGCCTTGCTTTCAACGTAGCTCGATTCGGCGGTATCGGTCAGGTAGTCCGGGGCGTTGCGGTCCATCATCACCTTGCCGGCAATCATCCGCAGGTCCAGGCGCTCGGCCTCTTCGAAGAAGGCATTGACCGAGGTCGGGTGCACGCTGCCAAACACCAGGGCGGTGGTGGTGCCGTTGCGCAGCAGCTCTTCGATGAAGATCTTCGCCACCTTGTCAGCATGTGCCTTGTCGGCAAACTGCTTTTCGCACGGGAAGGTGTAGGTGTTGAGCCAATCGAGCAGTTGCTCGCCGTAGGAACCGATCATGCCGGTCTGCGGGAAGTGAATGTGGGTGTCGATGAAACCCGGGGTGATCAAGGCGTCTTGATAGTGTTGCACCTCGATGTCGGCCGCCAGGGTCGGCAGCAGATCGCTGGCGTGACCCAGGGCACTGATTTTACCGTTGTCGATCAGCAGCAGGCCGTCTTCGAAATACTGATAGGACGCTTCGATTCCCACCTCGGCGGGGTCGGCGACGCTGTGCAGGATGGCAGCACGGTAGGCTTTGCGGGTTGCGCTCATAGGGCTCTCGTCATATGGCTTGGCTGCGCCGAGAGGGCGGCAGCAATTGGGCAATCGGGCCGGCGTTGGCAGCGTTGTCGTGCTGGCCGAAGCTGGCGTTGTAAGTGGCAATGATTTCGGCGGCGATGGACACGGCGATTTCAATCGGCAGCTTGCCTTTGACTTCGGCCAGGCCCATCGGGCAGCGCATGCGTTGCAGGCGCTCATCGCTGTAGCCGCGTTCACGCAGGCGGTGTTCAAACTTGACGCGCTTGGTTTTCGAGCCGATCAGGCCGAACCAGGTGAAGTCATTGCGTTTGAGGATGGCGGCCGTCAGTTCCAGGTCCAGCTGGTGGTTGTGGGTCATGACGATGCAGTAGCTGCCAGCGGGCAGTTCGTCGACTTCATCGACCGGCTCTTCACTGACAATCTTGCTGACCCCGGCGGGTATGTACTCGGGAAACTCCTGCTCGCGCGAATCGATCCAGCGCACCCGGCAGGGCAGCGCGGCGAGCAAGGGTACCAGAGCGCGGCCAACATGGCCTGCACCGAATACCGCGATCTGCGCTTGTACCTGGCCCATCGGTTCGAACAGCAGTACGGTGACGCCGCCACAGCACTGGCCCAGGCTGGCGCCCAGGCTGAAGCGTTCCAGATGGGGGGACTCGCGGCGTTCGGCGAGCATTTCCCGGGCGATCTTCATCGCTTTGTATTCAAGGTGTCCGCCGCCGATGGTGTCGAACAGTTGCTCGGCGCTGACCACCATTTTCGAGCCGGCATTGCGTGGCGTTGAGCCGCGCTCCTCGATGATGGTTACCAGCACGCAGGCTTCTCCGCGGGCTTGCAGGTCGGCGAGGGCGTTGATCCAGGTGTGCATAGTTCACTTGCCTCTTTGATCGCGGGGCAAGCCCGCTCCCACGTTAGGAGCGGGCTTGCCCCGCGATGGACACCTCACGGCGTCACAGTCTCAACCTCAGCAGCCGGTTGTTGCGCCGCCACCGCCTTACGCAGCTGTTCACAGCCCCACAGCACGCGCTCAGGCGTTGCCGGTGCATCGATCTGCGGATGCATACGGTAATCAGCGAGGCTGGCGACCGCGTCCTTGATCGCACACCAGGCCGCGATGCCCAACATGAACGGTGGCTCACCCACAGCTTTGGAGTGGAACACGGTGTCTTCCGGGTTCTTGCGGTTTTCCACCAGCTTCACGCGAAAATCGATCGGCATGTCGGCCACCGCCGGGATCTTGTAGCTGGCCGGGCCGTTGGTCATCAACTTGCCCTTTGCATTCCACACCAGCTCTTCAGTGGTCAGCCAACCCATGCCCTGTACGTAGCCACCTTCCACCTGGCCGATGTCGATGGCCGGGTTCAGCGAGGCACCGACGTCATGCAGGATGTCGGTACGCAGCATCTTGTACTCGCCGGTCAAGGTATCGACGATCACTTCGGCACAGGCTGCACCGAAAGCAAAGTAGTAGAACGGGCGACCACGGGCCTGGCTGCGGTCGTAGTAGATCTTCGGCGTTTTGTAGAAACCGGTGCTCGACAGCGACACCTGGGCAAAGTAGGCCTGCTGGATCAACATGTCGAAGCTGATGATTTCGTCGCGGATACGCACATGGTTATTGCGGAACTCGACGTCTTCTTCGGTGACTTTGTACTGGCGTGCGGCGAACTCGACCAAACGTTTCTTGATGGTTTCTGCAGCGTTTTGCGCTGCCTTGCCGTTCAGGTCGGCGCCGGAAGAGGCGGCCGTTGGCGAGGTGTTGGGTACCTTTTCGGTGTTGGTCGCAGTGATCTGCACGCGCTCGAAGTCAACCTGGAACACCTCGGCCACCACCTGCGCCACCTTGGTGTTCAGGCCCTGGCCCATCTCGGTGCCGCCGTGGTTGAGGTGAATGCTGCCGTCGGTGTAGACGTGCACCAGGGCACCGGCCTGGTTGAGGAAGCTGGCGGTAAAGGAAATACCGAATTTCACCGGGGTCAGCGCCAGGCCTTTCTTGAGGATCGGGCTGTGGGCGTTGAAGCGGCGGATCGACTCGCGACGCTCATGGTAGTCGGCACTGGCTTCCAGTTCGGCGGTCATTTCTTCGAGCATGTTGTGCTCGACGGTCTGGTAGTAGTGGGTGACGTTACGCTCGGTTTTGCCGTAGTAGTTGGCTTTGCGCACGGCCAGCGGGTCGAGCGCCAGGTGGCGGGCGATGTGGTCCATCACCTCTTCAATGGCGACCATGCCCTGCGGGCCACCGAAGCCGCGGTAGGCGGTGTTCGACGCGGTGTTGGTCTTGCAGCGGTGACCGTTGACCGTGGCATCGCCCAGGTAATAGGCGTTGTCGGAGTGGAACATCGCGCGGTCGACGATGGATGCCGACAGGTCCGGTGAGTAACCGCAGTTGCCCGCCAGTTCCAGGTTGATGCCGTGCAGGCGGCCGCTGTCGTCGAAACCGACGTCGTACTCGACGTAGAACGGGTGGCGCTTGCCGGTCATCAGCATGTCTTCGACGCGCGGCAGGCGCATCTTGGTGGGCTGGCCGGTCAGGCGCGCGATCACCGCGCACAGGCAGGCCGGGCTTGCCGCCTGGGTTTCCTTGCCGCCAAAACCGCCGCCCATGCGGCGCATGTCGACCTGTACCTTGTTCATCGGTACGTCGAGCACTTCTGCGACCAGCTTCTGCACTTCGGTCGGGTTCTGGGTGGAGCAGTAGACAATCATCCCGCCGTCCTCGGTGGGCATCACCGAGGAGATCTGGGTTTCCAGGTAGAAGTGCTCCTGGCCACCGATGTGCAGGGTGCCTTGCAGACGCTGCGGCGCGCTCGCCAGGGCCGTGGCCGAGTCGCCGCGTTTGTGGGTGTGGCTGTCCAGCACGAAATGGCGTTTGCGCAGGGCTTCGACGACGTCCAGCACCGGTTCCAGGTCTTCGTACTCGATGATCGCCGCCATCGCCGCACGGCGCGCGGTCTCCAGATCGCGGGCGGCGACGGCGAGCACCGGCTGGCCAACGAATTCGACCTTGTCGATCGCCAGCAGCGGGTCGCCGGGCATGATCGGGCCGATGTCTTTCAGGCCGGGAATGTCTTCATGGGTGATGGCAATCCGCACACCTTCAAAGGCGTAGCACGGGCTGGTGTCGATCTTCAGCACCCGTGCATGGGCGCGGTCGGACATACGCGCATACACGTGCAGCTGGTTCGGGAATTCCAGACGGTCGTCGATGTACTGTGCTTCGCCGCTGACCTGTTTGTCGGCACTGTCGTGCTTGAGGCTGCGGCCGACACCGGTAGTCAGGTCCTGAGCGAACAACTCGGCCATTTCTGCCTGGCTTTTGGCGACATGATGGTTAGACATAAGCGGTCACCCGAGTTTCGATGTGCGGCGTTTGCAGTTCGATGAAGTATTTGCGCAGCAGGTTCTGCGCGCTGAGCAGGCGGTATTCCTTGCTGGCGCGGAAGTCCGACAGCGGGGTGAAGTCCTCGGCCAGGGCCTGGCAGGCGCGTTCCAGACTGGCCTGGTTCCAGGCTTTGCCCACCAGCGCAGCTTCACAGGCGCGGGCCCGTTTCGGGATGGCCGCCATGCCGCCGAAGGCGATACGCGCGGCCTGCACCACACCGTTTTCAATCTGCAGGTTGAACGCGGCGCAGACTGCGGAAATATCGTCGTCCAGACGCTTGGACACCTTGTAGGCGCGGAACGTCCAGGCACTGCGGGCGCGCGGCACGACGATCTTCTCGATGAACTCACTTTCCTGGCGGGCAGTGATGCGGTAGTCGATGAAGTAGTCTTCCAGCGCCAGGGTGCGGGTGCTCTCGCCCTTGCGTAGAACGATCTGCGCATCCAGCGCAATCAGCAGGGGCGGGGAGTCGCCGATCGGCGAGGCGTTACCGATGTTGCCGCCGAGGGTGCCCTGGTTACGGATTTGCAGCGAGGCAAAACGGTGCAGCAGCTCGCCAAAGTCCGGGTATTCGTGGCTCAAGGCGTCATAGCAATCGGTCAGCGGCGTGGCAGCACCAATTTCCAGGTACTCGTCGAAGTGGTCGATGCGTTTGAGTTCGGCGACGTTGCCGACATAGATCATCACCGGCAGGGTTTTGTGGAACTGGGTCACTTCCAGCGCCAGGTCGGTACCGCCGGCCAGCAAACGAGCTTCAGGATGCGAGCCGTACAGGTCGGCAAGGTCGGCTACGGTCAGGGGCACCAGGCAGCGTTTGTCGCCACTGTTGAGCTCGCCGGTTTCGCTCGGGGCAATGGCTTTCAGGCGGGCGATGGTTTGTTCCTGGGCGCTGTCGAACTGGTCTGGCCGGGCGTTGCAGCACGATTGTTCAGCGGCGGCCAGAATCGGCCGGTAGCCGGTGCAACGGCAGAGGTTGCCGGCCAGCGCTTCCTGGGCTTTGTGCAGATCAGGTGCATCGCTGTTCTTTTGCAGGGCAAACAGCGACATGACAAAGCCTGGGGTGCAGAAACCACATTGCGAACCATGGCAGTCAGCCATGGCCTGTTGCACGCTGTGCAGTTGGCCTTGGTGTTTAAGCCCTTCGACGCTGATCAATTGCTTGCCGTGCAACGACGAAACAAATGTCAGGCAGGAGTTCAGACTGCGGTAGCGGATGTGCTCACGGCCATCGTCATCTTCGGCCAGCTCGCCGACCACTACGGTGCAGGCACCGCAATCGCCGCTGGCGCAGCCTTCCTTGGTACCGGACTTGCCCAAGTGCTCGCGCAGGTATTGCAGCACAGTCAGGTTGGGATCCAGGGCATGCTCACTGCGCAGCTCCTGGTTGAGTAGAAACTGGATCACGGAAGGCCTCACACGCGGTTTATTGTTGTTGAGCGGACTGTAAGCAGACTTGATTTTTAGGTCAACAATTTTCTGACCTTTGGGTCAGGAAAATTTCCATAGCATTGCCCACCTGCCTCAGGCGCTTCTCTATAGAGCATAGTTGGCTATAGAACGGGTAAATCTTTTGCGTCATTCGTGCCAACTTCCGTGTCCAGGCCCCTGCGCGGCGCAAGGGCAAGTGCGCTACAATTGCGCCCTCTGCACAGATCAATGATTTTGAAGGAAAACCATGACGTTCAAGGCGCCGGACAGCCTCTCCGAGCAAATTGCCCACTACCTGGCCGAACGGATCATCCGCGGCGAGCTCAAGCCTGCTGAGCGTATTCAGGAGCAGAAGGTTACTCAGGCTTTGAATGTCAGTCGTGGTTCGGTGCGTGAAGCCTTGCTGATCCTTGAGCGCCGTCATCTGGTCACCATCTTGCCGCGTCGCGGCGCCCACGTTACCGAGCTCGACGAGCATGGCGTGCGCAGCCTGTGCACCTTGATGGGTGAGTTGTACATCCTGTTGGGCAATGCCGTGGCCCAGCACTGGCGCGTTGAGGCTGATCTGCTGGTGTTTCTGGCGATCCAGCAACGATTGACCAGTGCCCTGGAGCGCCAGGACATCAAGGTCTTTGTTGAAGAGAGCTTTGCGGTGATGCGCGCTGCGTACCCGTTCGCCAACAACCCGTACCTGCAGGAAACCGTTGAAAACCTGCAACCGGCCATGAGCCGCGCCTATTACCTGGCGCTGGATCAGCGCAAAGCGGAGATGAGCGACTTCCTCGCCTTGTTTGCCAGCCTGCTCGAAGCCGTGGTTGCGCGCGATCAGGCACGCATCCGCAGCGTGCTGGCCGAATACTGCCAGCGCAGCTGCGAGCTGGTGCTGGCGGCGTTGGCGACTGCCTGAGCATGCGCCTCAAGTGCATTCGCCTGGCCGGGTTCAAGTCGTTTGTCGACCCGACCACGGTCAACTTCCCCAGCAACATGGCTGCCGTAGTCGGCCCCAATGGTTGCGGTAAATCCAACATCATCGATGCGGTGCGCTGGGTGATGGGCGAAAGCTCGGCGAAGAACCTGCGCGGCGAGTCGATGACCGACGTCATCTTCAATGGCTCCACCAGCCGAAAGCCAGTAAGCCAGGCCAGTATCGAGCTGGTGTTCGACAACTCCGACAGCACCCTGGTCGGTGAATACGCTGCCTACGCGGAAATCTCCATTCGCCGCAAAGTCACCCGCGACGCGCAGAACACCTACTACCTCAACGGTACCAAATGCCGGCGCCGTGACATCACCGATATCTTTCTCGGCACTGGCCTGGGCCCGCGCAGTTACTCGATCATCGAGCAGGGGATGATTTCCAAGCTGATCGAGGCCAAGCCGGAAGACCTGCGCAACTTCATCGAAGAAGCGGCGGGGATTTCCAAGTACAAGGAGCGGCGCCGCGAAACCGAGAACCGTATCCGCCGTACCCACGAAAACCTCGAGCGCCTGACCGACCTGCGTGAAGAGCTGGAGCGCCAGTTGGAGCGCTTGCATCGCCAGGCCCAGGCGGCAGAGAAGTACAAGGAATACAAAGCCGAGGAGCGTCAGCTCAAGGCGCAGCTGGCGGCGTTGCGCTGGCAGGCGCTGGACCAACAGGTGGCCCAGCGCGAAGGGGTGATCGGCGATCAGGAAGTGGCCTTTGAGGCGCTGGTGGCGCAGCAGCGCAACGCCGATGCCAGTATCGAGCGGCTGCGTGATGGCCATCATGAACTGTCCGAGCGTTTTGGTCAGGTGCAGGGGCGCTTCTATTCGGTCGGTGGCGACATCGCCCGGGTCGAGCAAAGCATCCAGCATGGCCAGCAGCGCCTGCGTCAGCTTCAGGACGACTTTAAAGAAGCCGAGCGTTCGCGTCTGGAAACCGAGTCGCACCTGGGCCATGACCGCACCTTGCTGGCCACCCTCAGTGAAGAGCTGGAAATGCTCGAACCTGAGCAGGAACTGACCCTGGCTGCCGCTGAAGAGTCGGCGGCTACCCTGGAAGACGCCGAAAGCACCATGCACGGCTGGCAAGAGCAGTGGGACACGTTCAACACCCGCTCCGCCGAGCCGCGCCGCCAGGCTGAAGTGCAGCAGGCGCGTATCCAGCAGCTGGAGCAAGCCCTGGAGCGCCTGGCCGAACGCCAGCGCAAACTGGCAGAAGAACGCGACCAGCTCAGCGCCGACCCGGAAGACCTGGCGATTCTGGCCCTGGCCGAACAAGTGGCCAGCAGCGAGCTGCTGCTCGAAGACCTGCAACTGCAAGAGCAGCAGGCAGTTGAGCAGTTGGAGGCGTTGCGCGAGCAACTGCAACAGACCACCCAGGCACAGCAGCAGACACAAGGCGAACTGCAACGCCTGGGCGGTCGCCTGGCTTCGCTGGAGGCCCTGCAGCAAGCCGCGCTCGACCCGGGTGATGGCGCCGCGCAATGGTTGCGCGACCAGGGCCTGGAACAGCGCCCACGCCTGGCCGAAGGTCTGCGCGTCGAGCCGGGCTGGGAGTTGGCGGTAGAAACCGTACTCGGCGCTGATCTGCAGGCGGTGCTGGTGGATGACTTCAGCACCCTGGACCTGACGGCGTTCAGCCAGGGGGATTTGCGCTTGCTGGAATCAACCGCTGACTGTGGGCGTGTGGCTGGCAGCTTGCTCGATAAAGTCGAAGGGCGCGTCGATCTGGCGCCTTGGTTGGGTCAGGTCGTGCCAGTGGAAAGCCTGGAGCAGGCGTTGGCCCAGCGTGGCCAGTTGCGTGATGGCCAGAGTCTGATCAGTCGTGATGGCTATTGGGTGGGGCGGCATTTCCTGCGGGTCAACCGTGCCAGCGATGCCCAGGGTGGAGTGCTGGCCCGTGGCCAGGAGCTGGAGCGCCTGGGTCTTGAGTGCCAGGAGCAGGAAGCGGCTCTTGAACTGCTGGAGGCCCAACTGCTGGAGCAGCGCGAACAGCAGCAAGCGCTGGAACAACAGCGCGAGCACCTGCGCCGACGTACCCAGGACGAAACGCGTCAGCAAAGCGAAGCCAACGCACGCTTGTCGGCGGGCAAGGCACGCGCCGAGCAATTGAGCTTGCGCCGTCAGCGCCTGGAAGAAGAGCTGGCTGAACTGCTGGGTCAGCGCAGCCTTGAAAGCGAAAACCTTGGCGAGTCGCGTTTGCTGCTGCAGGAAGCCCTTGAGCTGATGGCCCAAGACACCGAGCAGCGCGAGTTGCTGCTGGCCCAGCGCGACAGCCTGCGTGAGCGCCTGGATCGGGTGCGTCAGGAAGCCCGTCAGCACAAGGACCACGGCCACCAGCTGGCGGTGCGCCTGGGTTCGCTGCGCGCTCAGCACGATTCCACCCGCCAGGCTCTGGAGCGCCTGGAGCTGCAGTCCGAGCGCCTGACTGAAAAACGTGAACAGCTCACCTTGAACCTGGAGGAGGGCGAGGCGCCACTGGAAGAGTTGCGTCTCAAGCTCGAAGAGCTGCTGGAAAAGCGCATGAGCGTCGATGACGAAATGCGTCAGGCCCGTCTGCATATGGATGAAGCGGACCGCGAACTGCGCGATGCGGAAAAACGCCGCACGCAGGCCGAACAACAGGCGCAACTGCTGCGTGGCCAGCTGGAGCAGCACCGCCTGGAATGGCAGGGGCTGAGCGTGCGACGCAAAACCCTGCAGGAACAGCTGCTGGCTGACGGTTACGACTTGCAAGGGGTGCTCGGTACCTTGAGCGGAACCGCCAGCGAACAGGAGGCCGAGCAGGAACTGGAGCGCATCGACGCCCGTATCCAGCGCCTGGGCGCCATCAACCTGGCGGCCATCGACGAGTATCAGCAGCAGTCTGAGCGCAAGCGTTATCTGGATGCCCAGGATGCCGACCTGGTCGAAGCGCTCGACACCCTGGAAAACGTGATTCGCAAAATCGACAAGGAAACCCGCAACCGTTTCAAAGATACCTTTGATCAGATAAATGCCGGATTACAGGCACTTTTCCCAAAAGTTTTCGGTGGCGGCAGTGCTTACCTGGAACTGACGGGCGAAGATTTACTCGATACAGGGGTGACGATCATGGCGAGGCCGCCGGGCAAGAAGAACAGCACCATCCACCTGCTCTCAGGTGGCGAGAAGGCGCTGACCGCACTGGCCCTGGTGTTTGCCATTTTCAAATTGAACCCGGCACCGTTCTGCATGCTCGATGAAGTCGATGCGCCGCTGGACGATGCCAACGTCGGACGTTACGCCCGACTGGTAAAGGAAATGAGTGAAACGGTGCAGTTCATCTATATCACCCACAACAAGATCGCCATGGAGATGGCGGATCAGTTGATGGGGGTTACCATGCATGAGCCGGGTTGTTCACGTCTTGTTGCCGTGGATGTGGAGGAGGCAATGGCCATGGTCGACGCGTGAATGGAGGCGATTAAGCGTGAACCTGCGGTAAATGCCCCTGTCAGTTGCGACAGACGGTGTAAAGTTATCTTTGGTCGTGCTAGCTTAATGTCACTTATTTTTCGCGTGGGTAAAACGCCTGTCAGAACATAGAGTTGGCGCCACGTTTTAAAGGGGTTTAAACCCTTTATTTTTCAGCATTTTTTACAGAGGCACAGGATTACATGGAAATCGGTCTGCGCGAGTGGCTGATCGTCATCGGCATTATTGTCATTGCCGGTATTCTTTTCGACGGCTGGCGTCGTATGCGCGGTGGCAAGGGCAAGCTGAAGTTCCGCCTGGATCGCAGCTTCTCCAATGCCCCGGACGACGACAGCAGCCCCGAATTGATCGGTCCGTCGCGGGTATTGGATACCCACAAAGAGCCTGAACTGGACGAGCATGACCTGCCGTCGATGAGTGCGGGGCGCGAGCGCGACAGCAGCAACAGCAAGCCGAAAGCCGCCAAGCGCAAGCGCAACAATGAGCCGCAGCAGGGTGACCTGAACCTGGCGGCCGAACCGCGTGAACGCGAGCCCGACCTGTTTGCCAGCGTTGACGACGACTTCCCGGATGAAACCCGTGCCAACGGCAACGCCTTCAACAGCAACGAAAACCGTGACCTGCCTCCGGTTGAAGAAGTCCTGGTGATCAGCGTGATTTCCCGTGACGAGGGCGGCTTCAAAGGCCCGGCTCTGCTGCAGAACATTCTGGAAAGCGGTTTGCGTTTCGGCGAGATGGATATTTTCCACCGTCACGAAAGCATGGCCGGTAATGGCGAAGTGCTGTTTTCGATGGCTAACGCGGTCAAGCCAGGCGTGTTCGACCTGGACGACATCGACCACTTCAGCACCCGCGCCGTGAGCTTCTTCCTTGGCTTGCCGGGGCCGCGCCATCCGAAGCAGGCCTTTGATGTCATGGTGGCTGCTGCGCGCAAGCTCGCCCATGAGCTCAACGGTGAACTCAAGGACGATCAGCGCAGCGTGATGACCGCGCAAACCATTGAGCACTATCGCCAGCGCATCGTTGAGTTCGAGCGCCGTGCACTGACGCAGAAACGTTAATTGCATCGCGGGGCAAGCCCGCTCCCACCGTTGGAGTGGGCTTGCCCCGCGATCAGGCCTGCAAAGGCCAACCCGAACACGCAAGAGCAGCCCAGGCTGCTCTTTTGCTTTGCAAGAGAATACGCAAATGACCGCCGAATCCCGAATCCTCGAACTGCGTGCCGAGCTCGACCAGCACAACTATCGCTACTACGTGCTCGACGAGCCCAGCGTTCCGGACGCCGAATACGACCGTCTGTTCAACGAACTCAAGGCCCTGGAAGCCGAACACCCCGAGCTGGTCACTGCCGACTCGCCGACCCAGCGTGTAGGTGGTGCCGCCTTATCGGCCTTCAGCCAGGTGCGTCACGAAGTACCGATGCTGAGCCTGGGCAACGCCTTCGAAGAAAACGACCTGCGCGAGTTCGACCGGCGGGTGGTCGAAGGTCTGGACCTGCCGGCGGGTGACCTGTTCGCTGAGGGTGCGGCGGTGGACTACAGCTGCGAACCCAAGCTCGATGGTCTGGCCGTCAGCCTGTTGTACCGCGACGGGCAATTGGTGCAAGGCGCTACCCGCGGTGATGGCACCACGGGCGAAGACATCAGCGTTAACGTGCGCACCGTGCGCAACATTCCCCTCAAGTTGCAGGGCGAGGGCTGGCCTGCGGTGCTTGAGGTGCGCGGCGAGGTGTACATGTCCAAGGCCGGCTTCGAACGCTTGAACCAGGCGCAGATCGAAGCTGGTGGCAAAACCTTCGCCAACCCGCGTAACGCTGCCGCTGGCAGCCTGCGCCAACTGGATTCGAAAATCACCGCCAGCCGTCCGTTGGAATTCTGCTGCTATGGCCTGGGCCAGGTGTCGGCACCGTTGGCAGACACCCATATCGGCACCCTGGAGCAGCTCAAGGCCTGGGGCATGCCGATCAGCCGCGAATTGCGTCATGCCGCTGGTGTTGCTGAATGCCTGGAGTACTACCGCGACATCGGCGCACGCCGCAATGACCTGCCTTATGAGATCGATGGCGTGGTGTTCAAGGTCAATAGCCTGGCCTCGCAGCGCGAGCTGGGTTTTCGCGCACGTGAGCCACGCTGGGCCATCGCCCATAAATTTCCGGCCATGGAAGAGCTCACCGAAGTGCTGGACGTTGAATTCCAGGTCGGGCGTACCGGTGCTGTGACCCCGGTGGCGCGTCTGAAACCTGTGAAAGTGGCGGGGGTGACGGTGTCCAATGCCACCTTGCACAACATGGACGAAGTGGCGCGCCTGGGGCTGATGATCGGTGACACGGTGATCATCCGTCGTGCCGGTGATGTGATCCCGCAAGTCATGCAGGTGGTTAGCGAGCGCCGCCCTGACAACGCCCGGCCGGTGCATATCCCGACTGAATGCCCGGTGTGCGGCTCGCACGTAGAGCGCACCCAGTTGATCAAGCGCAGCAAGGGCAAGGAAACCGTCAGTGAGGGCGCGGTGTACCGCTGTGTCGGTCGTCTGGCCTGTGCCGCTCAGCTCAAGCAGGCGATCATTCACTATGTTTCGCGCCGGGCCATGGACATCGAAGGGCTGGGTGAAAAAAGCGTCGAGCAACTGGTCGATGAGGGGCTGATTCGTTCCCCGGCCGATCTGTACCAACTGACCTTCGAGCAAGTCGTCGACCTGGAAGGCTTTGCTGAGCTGTCGAGCAAAAACCTTCTGGCGGCGATTGCTGCCAGCAAGAAACCTGGCCTTGCACGGTTCATCTACGCCCTGGGTATTCCTGATGTCGGCGAGGAGACCGCCAAAGTGCTGGCGCGCTCGCTGGGCTCGTTGCAGCGGGTCATGGCGGCACTGCCGCAAGTGCTCACCTACCTGCCGGACATCGGCCTGGAAGTGGCCCACGAAATTCACAGCTTCTTTGAAGACGATCACAACCGTTCGGTCATCGCTCAACTGTTGGCGCATGGACTGCAGCTTCAGGATGAAGGCGAACTGGCCGCTGAGTTTGCGGCCAGCACCACGCTGGCTGGCCTGATTGCCAAACTGGACATCCCTTCGGTCGGGCCGACCGGCGCTGAAAAGCTGGTAGCCAAGCTCGATAGCCTGGAGAAAATCATCGCCGCTGACGGTATCGACCTGCGCCAGGCCCTGGCGGCCAAGCAGGCAGATGCCGTACGCAGCTATTTTCAGGTGCCGGAAAATGCCGCACTGGCTCTGGCCATCGAAGCCCAACTGCGCGACTTTGGCATGCACTGGACCAGCGAGAAGAAGGTTGCTGCCGGCTTGCCGCTGGCGGGGCAGACCTGGGTGCTGACCGGCTCGCTGGAGCGCATGAGCCGCGATATCGCCAAAGACAAGCTGGAAAGCCTGGGTGCCAAGGTGGCGGGCTCGGTGTCGGCCAAGACCCACTGCGTGGTGGCCGGGCCGGGCGCCGGTTCCAAGCTGGCCAAAGCCAACGAGCTGGGCCTCAAGGTGCTGGACGAAGACACCTTCGTAACTTTCCTCGGTGAGCACGGCATCAGCGTGTAAGCCAACCGTGCACGGCGATCGCGATGGTCTAGGCTTGGCAAGCAGCCAGGAGGGATCGCCATGTACCGTTTTTTCGAGCAACTGGGCGCCAGGATAGCGGCGACCTTTGTCAGCCGTGAACAGCGCCCGGATCGGGTCTGGCAGTGTCGCTGCGGGCAGTCGGTGTTTTTTCGCAACAGCCAGTGCCTGGCCTGCCAGGCGGCGTTGGGCTACTGGCCGCAGGGTAATCAGGTGGGCAGCCTCTCTGCAGGGGCTGGTGAAGGCCTGTGGGTGCTCGATGGCGAACCCGAGGTCGGCGCCCTGCGGCGCTGCGCCAATCTCGATACGGCAGCGGCCTGCAACTGGCTGCTGGCGGCGGATGAGCCTCACAGCTTTTGTCTGGCCTGCCGCTTGAACCGCACCATCCCCGACCTGTCGATTGCTGACAACCTGCCGCGCTGGCGCAAACTGGAAACCGCCAAGCGCCGCTTGACCGCGCAGTTGCTGCACCTGGGGCTTGCTGTCACGCCGAAAAGCGAAGAAAACCCGCAAGGCCTGGCCTTTGACTTCATCGGTGTAGACCTTGAAGGCAACGCGCCTGTCACCGGCCACGCCAATGGTTTGATCACCCTCGATGTGCGTGAGGCCGACGATGACTGGCGCGAACGCGTGCGGGTGCAATTGCACGAGCCCTATCGAACCTTGCTTGGGCACCTGCGCCACGAAGTCGGGCATTACTACTGGGACCAACTGATTGCCGAGTCGCCCTGGCTGGACGCCTTTCGAGCATTGTTCGGTGACGATCGCCAAAGCTACGCCGAGGCCCTGGACCGTCACTACCAGCAGGGTGCCCCCAGTGACTGGGCGCAAAGCCATGTAAGCGCCTACGCCACCATGCACCCTTGGGAAGACTGGGCGGAAACCTGGGCGCACTACCTGCACATGACCGACGCTCTGGACACCGCCTTGGCCCTGGGCATGAACGCCAGCAGCCTGGACCTCGACTACCCGCCGTTCCAGCGTCAGGACCTGTACCAGCCTGACGACCCGCAAGCCGAGCGCTTTCTGGCGTTCCTCAATGCCTGGGTCGAACTGTCGGCGATGCTCAATGAACTGTCGCGCAGCATGGGGCAGGTGGATTTCTATCCCTTCGTCCTGGGCAAGCCGGTGGTGGCCAAGCTGCACTTTATTCACCTGTGCATCACCCAGGCACCACCGTCCATACCTGGAGAAATGCCCTGAAGCAGCGCCAAGTCATTGAGTGCGGATGGTTTTTTTTCAAATAGAGGTTGTATCTTCACTTGATGCCGGTACAATGGCGCGGCTCATCGCCAGATGAGTTGCGTTATGGTGACCCCATCGGTCCCCCCGCATTGATTACCCGTTAACCTGGTCAGGCCCGGAAGGGAGCAGCCATAGCGGGAACATCGAGTGCCGGGGTGTGGCTGGTGGGGTCGCCACCTATCTCTAAGTCCTTGGTTCTACAAGGATTTCTCGCTCAAAAATCTCGAAGTGAAACAGCGTTCAGGTACACCTGAGTGGTGCACAGTGCTTGCTGCTTGCTGCTTGCTGTGGGAGCGGGCTTGCCCCGCGATCTGCCGCTATACAGCACATCGCGGGGCAAGTCGGGTCGCCGCACCGCCGCTCCTACCGGAATATCCGCGGTATTCAGTCCCTCAGCGAAACCTGTTTGGCATCAATCTTGAGGTCACTCAGTCGCTTGAGAATGCTATTGATGTTCGCCCGAGCCGAGCCCTCGTTGGCCAGGCGCAGGCGCTTGATACCAATGACCGAATCACCCACGCCAGCAGTAAACGGCGTGCGAATGATTTCGCGGAAAATCACTTTGTCGGTAGTGGTCTCGGTCAGGGTGTATTCCACTTCACTGGTGACTTCAAAGTTCAAGCCGAAGATAGGCTGATCGACGCGCAGCAGGTTGGCGCGCAGTGCGTAAGGCGCCGATGTGCTGCCGAGCAATTTGGCGCTGGCAAGTGATTGCTCCAGCGCTGCACGGAAGTCAGGTCCGTCGATTTCCGAGGTCCACAGCGGGTTGGTTTTATCTCCGCCATTGACTTCAGAAAGCTGCACATTGTTTTGCAGATGGGCGTCATAGGTATGTGCCGAAGCTTGATCAGCGGTTACCGACATGCCGGAGATTTGAGCCGGTGAGGCACAGCCCGTCACAAGCGCAATAATTGCTGAAGCTAACAGCAGACGAAAGTAGGTCACTCGATCAGTCCTTTGGGTGGTGGTGGGGGTGTGAAAAGGCGGCCGAATGGTAGCACTGTGCCATCTTTCCGGCCATAGGGCGTTCCCGCACGTTCCCGTTCTGCCATCGCCCTCGAAACTTGGCATACTTCAACCCCAAGCACCGAGAGATTGCGCACGTGGACGAAATAGACGACCTGACCAAAGAAAAGCTGCGGGAATGGCAGATCCGTCGTTTGGACATCAAGGACCAAATGCAGTCGCATCCGGAAAAGACCCTGGAACTGTCGCAGGTGCTGGACCTTATGGATGACGAGCATGCGGCCATTCTGGCAGCGGCGGTGAGCACCCCGGCCAAGACTGAACAGCCGCTGCGGCCAGCGGCCGGTCTGTTCGATCTGCAGCTGCAGGTGAGCGCCAATAGTGCGGAAGACTTGCGCAGGCTGCTGGACATGGCGGTCTATGAGCTGCAAGGGCTGCTCGACGCGCAGAAGGGCGTATCAGCGGCTCAAGCGCACAGCTACCCCGGCGGTATGTCCGGCACTTTGGGCAGTTATCATTTTGACCTTGGCGTTATCGACAAGCCGTCATCCCCAGTATCTTGAATTGAATGAAGCGTTTGGCCAGGCGCGATCCAGTGACCTGTTTGCCCTGGCTGTGAGGTTGTATGCACCCGGAACATGTTGATCTATCCAGCCCGATGTTTTTGCCGATTACCGAAGAAGTCTGTACAGGCTTGTTGGCGGCGGAGGGGGCCCAGGCACTCAGTGACCTGTCTGATCCTGAGCTGGCAGCGCTGCTGGTGATCCAGAACCTGGCGCAGGCGGCGGAGAAAGACCTGAATGCTGATGCAGTAGAGAAGATTCTGGCTCGGCTGATTGCCTGGGCGGTCGATGCACAGCATTCAGCAGCAGTCGGGCTGCTGTCGGAAGCGCAGCGCTTGTTCGATCCGCGCAAGCTGTACTTCGGTCTTAATGCGCTCAAGAGCGTGAATGTGCGCTTTCTGTTGGCCGAGGAGGCGGCAGCGCGTGAGTATCTGCTGGCCGATGGCAAATGGGATGTCGGTTACCGGGTCCGCCACCATCAGCGCAACAATCCGTTCAACCAGCAGATGGTTACGCCTCGGCAGCGCGAGCGCTGGTTGAGTGGTGCGCAAGACAAGCTGGTCAGAACCTTTCGCGCCAATCTGGACGAAGACCTGCATGTGCAGGGTTATGCCGGCATCGGCAAAAGTCACCTGCTCGGTACCTTGCTGGAATGCCTGCAACCGGAGAAAACACTGGTGCTGGCGCGCACCGCTGAAAAGCTGGCAGCGCTTCGCCAGCGTATGGGCAGTGCCGGCAGTGACAAGGTCGGTCGCACTTTCATGGCCTTTGCCCGGGCGCTGATGCCCGGGGGGCGTCCGCAAACGGCCGCTGCCCAGGCCAGGCAGCCAAACAAGCAGGCGCTGGCGCAAACGCTGAACATTCTCGGTTTTCGCGGTCACGAAGGCGCAGCGACCCTGGATGTCTGTCTCAAGGTGCTCGAGCGCTATTGCCAGTCCCGCGATCACAGCCTGGCGGCCAAACATCTGCCGCATTTCAAGCAAGCGCTGAGTAACGTGGATACCAAGGTGCTGCTGGAATATTCCAGCCGTCTGTGGACCTATCTGGAGGCAAATCCGTCCTGGGGGAGTCGCACCGGTTTCGAGGCGTTGTTGCTGATCAAGCGTGCCAGCCTGGCCGGCTGTGTGGTGCCAGCGCGCTACAGTCATGTGCTGATCGATGAGAGTCAGGACATTCCTGCGTCGCTGCTACAGATCATCGAGCGTGGCCGACAGGTGCTGATCACCCTCGGTGATGAATACCAGCAAGCCAGCGGCGAGCGGGTCTGGCGCGCACGTCAGGTGCGCCAGAGCGATGTCAGCTATTCGGTGCGTTCCGGTCGCAATGTCGAGCGCCTGGTCAATCCATTGATTGATCAGCATACCGAGAAGGGCAAGGTGCCGTTTGAAGGGGCGCGTGATGCTGACGTCGGGATCGAGCATTACCCGCTGGGCTTTGTGCCGCCTGAGGGTTGTGTGGTGCTGACGGCATCGCACTGGGACACGATCAAGTGGATGATCGAGCTGCACGATGCCAACTGCCCGTTCAGTTTCCCGGATAAAGCGGCGCAGGCCGATCTTGAGCGCTTCATGTCCACGGCTATCGCCTTGTTCAATCCCCGCTTCTACAGCCTTGAACACAGCCTGGAAGGGCCGCACGTATATTTCAGCGAGCTGGCCGATTGGCAACAGGTGCGCGACGCCAACCGCTTTGATGAGGCGTTTCTGTGGGTCGAGCAAGCGCTGGCCAATGGCTTCAAGGTTGCCGATATGAACCGCCTGAACCGGCTGCTCGGCGCGCCGGGTAAAAGCTGCATGCTGATGATGGCGGACACGGCGGGTGGGATGGAGTTCGACCGGGTGCTGTTGACGCCCGAGTTACTGAGCAACGTCATGTTCAAGGACGCCTACGCCTTCGATCAGCGCATCTGCGCGGTGTACATTGCCCTGTCACGCGCCCGCCAGCAGTTGTACCTGCCGTACGATGTGGTTGAGTGGGTCGAGTACCACCAGCAGCAAAAATTCCGCGAATCACACGGCTATTGATTGTCGGTCGGTGCTGCAGCTGAACTGCTCAGATGGCTATAACGCTCGAAGACTTGCTCGATTTCACCGCTTTGCTTCATCCGTTGCAGTGTTTGCAGGATGCCTTGCGTAGGGATCGAGGGGTCGTTGCGCACCATGCAGCCCAATTGTTGCTCCTCAAGCACCAGCAGCGGCTGAAGGCGTTCATCGGGAGGCAGTTGGCTGTTGAACCAGTCCAGGCTCGCTTGATTGCTGATCGCGTAGCGGTAACGACCGGCCTGGAGCATTTGCAGTACTTGCAGTTGGGTGCGGGCGTCGTCGCGTTCAAAGTAGCCACTGTCGAATTGCGCCTGCAAGGTGGGGTATTGAAAACCCAGCACGGTGCCAATGGTTTGGCTGGGCAGGGTCGCCAGACTTGCCGGCAGGGTATGCCGATGGTCTGCAACCAGCCAGTCGCGCTGCTGGAACAGTGGCGGGGTCCAGCTGAAGGTGTCTGACGGTTCTGTGCTCCAGGAGGGCATCACGAAACAGCGTACATCGATGCCGCCACGCTGCATTGCTGCCTGCAAGCGCAAGCGCGGTAAAACGTGATATTCGGGGCGACGCTGCAGGTGGCTGGCCAGGCGGTTCATCAGGTCAAAGACGATCCCTTCCACCGGTTGCCCGTACTCGACCCTTACCAGCGGCATGCTCCAGCTGTCTGTGATTGCAAAACGCAATGGCGGTAACGACTGTGCCGACAGCTGACCGACATACAGCAACAACAGACTGAAAACCCAACGCATCTACTTCTCCCTGTGTCGCATCAGCATCCTGGCGTACAAAGCTTACCGGGTTGGACGGTATAGCGGATGCAATTTCAGGCCTGCTCCGCTAGGATTAGCGGTCTTTGGTCTATCTATTTGACGGTTTTCGATGAGTTATCAGGTTCTTGCACGTAAATGGCGTCCGCGCTCGTTCCGCGAAATGGTCGGCCAGACCCATGTGCTCAAGGCATTGATCAACGCCCTGGACAACCAGCGCTTGCATCACGCTTACCTGTTCACCGGGACCCGCGGCGTGGGCAAGACTACCATCGCGCGGATCATCGCCAAATGCCTGAACTGTGAAACCGGCATTACCTCCACCCCCTGTGGAACGTGTTCGGTGTGCCGGGAAATCGATGAGGGCCGGTTTGTCGACCTGATCGAGATCGACGCCGCCAGCCGCACCAAAGTCGAAGACACCCGCGAACTGCTCGACAACGTGCAGTACGCGCCGAGCCGTGGGCGCTTCAAGGTCTACCTGATCGACGAAGTGCACATGCTCTCCAGCCACTCGTTCAACGCCTTGCTCAAGACGCTGGAAGAGCCGCCGCCCTACGTCAAGTTCATCCTGGCGACCACCGACCCGCAGAAGCTGCCAGCCACCATTCTGTCGCGCTGCCTGCAGTTTTCCCTGAAGAACATGACGCCCGAGCGGGTGGTCGAGCACTTGAGCCATGTGCTGGGTGCCGAGAACGTCCCGTTCGAAGACGATGCGCTGTGGCTGCTGGGGCGTGCCGCCGATGGCTCGATGCGCGATGCCATGAGCCTCACCGACCAGGCCATTGCCTTCGGTGAAGGCAAGGTACTGGCTGCCGATGTGCGGGCCATGCTCGGTACCCTCGACCA
Organism: Pseudomonas sp. NUPR-002; assembly: GCF_056322725.1. Lineage (NCBI taxonomy): Bacteria > Pseudomonadati > Pseudomonadota > Gammaproteobacteria > Pseudomonadales > Pseudomonadaceae > Pseudomonas > Pseudomonas sp. NUPR-002. The sequence goes on along the minus strand of NZ_CM150476.1, from coordinate 4,432,986 downwards.
TGGTCAGGTCTATGGCGTGCTGCAGGCGCTGCTGGAAGGCGATGCCCGTGCGCTGCTTGAGGCAGTACGCCAGCTGGCCGAGCAAGGGCCGGACTGGAGTGGCGTGCTGGCCGAAATGCTCAATGTGCTGCACCGCGTGGCGATTGCCCAGGCATTGCCTGAGGCGGTGGACAACGGCCAGGGCGATCGTGACCGGGTGCTGGCGCTGGCTCAGGCTTTGCCTGCCGAAGACGTGCAGTTCTACTACCAGATGGGCCTGATCGGCCGTCGCGACTTGCCGTTGGCGCCCGATCCACGGGGCGGTTTCGAAATGGTTCTGCTGCGGATGTTGGCCTTCCGCCCGGCCGATACCAATGACGCCCCGACGCCGGTACTAAAGCCGGTGGGGATCAGCCAGGCCACAGCTGATTCGGCACACACGGTGGCAGCAGCGAGCGTCGCTGCGCCGGCTGTGGTGGCTGCACCGGTTGTCGAGCCTGCACCTGCGGCGCCCGAACCTGAGCCCGTTGCCGAACCTGAACCGGCGCCTGTCGAGGTCGCGGTTGAGGCCGAGGTTGCAGCACCTGCGGCGGAGGTCGATCTGCCGTGGAACGATCCAATTCCGGCCGTTGCTGCGCCAGCACCTGAGCCTGAACCTGAACCTGTAGTGGCAGCGCAGGCGGCGCCAGCAGCCGCTGCGGCGCAGCGCCAGGACGAACCACCGCTGGACGACTCGATCGGTTACAGCCCGGCCGGCATGGAGCGCGACGACGAGCCGCCGCTGGATGAAGATTACTATGAGCCGGAAATGGATCCGGCCAGCTACAGTTATCTGGATGAACTGGCCATCGAGCATGTGCATGAGGATGCGCCGGTGGTTGCGCCTGAGCCGCTGCCAGCGGCTAAGCCGGCCACAGGCCTGGCCTTGCAATGGCTGGAATTATTCCCGCAGTTGCCGATCTCCGGGATGACCGGCAGTATCGCCGCCAACTGCACGTTGATCGCCGCTGACGGCGATGACTGGCTGCTGCACCTGGACCCGGCGCACAGTGCGCTGTTCAATGCCACCCAGCAGCGACGTTTGAACGATGCGTTGAACCAGCACTTCGGTCGCACGCTCAAACTGTCTATCGAGTTGATCCGCCCGGAGCAGGAAACCCCGGCCCAGGCGGCAGCACGCAAGCGTGCCGAGCGTCAGGGTGAGGCCGAGGCGTCGATTGACGCCGATCCGCTCATCCAGCAGATGATCAAGCAGTTTGGCGCCATGGTTCGACACGATACCATTGAGCCTGTAGATGCCCAGGTAGTAGCCCAGGGCGAATAAACACAAAGCGGCCAGGGCCTGGTCCTCGCCGCACCCCGTAAGTCTAAGTTTGAGGTGATCCCCATGATGAAAGGTGGCATGGCCGGCCTGATGAAGCAGGCCCAGCAGATGCAGGAAAAAATGGCCAAGATGCAGGAAGAGCTGGCCAACGCCGAAGTGACCGGCCAATCCGGCGCCGGTCTGGTGAGCGTGGTGATGACCGGTCGTCACGACGTCAAGCGCATCAGCCTGGATGACAGCCTGATGCAGGAAGACAAAGAAGTACTGGAAGACCTGATCGCCGCCGCCGTCAACGACGCTGTTCGCAAGGTTGAGCAGAGCAGCCAGGAAAAAATGGGCGGTATGACCGCTGGCATGCAACTGCCACCTGGTTTCAAGATGCCTTTCTAAGCCATCGGCTGTAGTACCTGCGATGGGAGCGCGGCCGTTCGGTCGTTGCTCCCATTGTTGTTTTTCCCGCTTTTTTCAATTTTCAGGCTAATGACCATGAGTTTCAGCCCACTGATCCGCCAACTGATCGATGCTTTGCGCACCTTGCCCGGCGTTGGCCAGAAAACCGCCCAGCGCATGGCCTTGCAACTGCTTGAGCGCGATCGCAGTGGCGGTACCCGTCTGGCACAAGCGCTGAGCCAGGCCATGGAAGGCGTTGGCCATTGCAGCCAGTGTCGAACCCTGACCGAGCAGGAGCTGTGCCCGCAGTGTGCCGATCCGCGTCGTGATGACTCGCTGCTGTGCGTGGTTGAAGGGCCGATGGATGTCTATGCCGTGGAGCAGACCGGCTATCGCGGTCGTTACTTCGTGCTCAAGGGGCATTTGTCACCGCTTGATGGCCTGGGGCCAGAGGCGATTGGCATTCCGCAGTTGATGGCGCGGATTGCAGAGCAGGGCACCTTCACCGAAGTGATCCTGGCGACCAACCCGACGGTGGAAGGCGAAGCGACGGCGCACTACATTGCGCAGTTACTGGCCGATAAAGGCTTGGTGGCTTCGCGGATTGCCCATGGCGTGCCTTTGGGCGGTGAGCTGGAATTGGTTGATGGTGGGACGCTGGCGCATTCGTTTGCCGGGCGTAAGCCGATTTCGTTGTAAGCATCGCGGGGCAAGCCCGCTCCCACAAGGTGTGTGGGGGCGGGCTTGCCCCGCGATCGAACTCAATACTCGCTCAACGAAAACTCGGTCAGGCAGAAGGTCGGCACACCTGCCGCATTCAGGCGCTGGGAGCCGCTGAGCTCCGGCAGGTCAATGATCGCTGCCGCTTCGAACACCTGGGCACCCATGCGTCGTACCAGGTTGGTGGCCGCCAGCAAGGTACCGCCGGTGGCGATCAGGTCATCGAAAATCAGCACCGAATCGCCTTCGCACAGGCTGTCGGCATGCACTTCAAGGAACGCTTCGCCGTATTCGGTCTGGTAGCCTTCGGCAAGCACATCGGCCGGCAGCTTGCCCTGCTTGCGGAACAGGATCAGCGGTTTGTTCAGTTGGTGGGCGATGATCGAGCCGATCAGAAAACCGCGCGCGTCCATGGCGCCGATGTGGCTGAACTCGGCCTCGACATAACGCTCGATGAAGGCGTCAGCCACATGGCGCAGGCCACGTGGCGACTGGAACAGCGGCGTGATGTCGCGAAAGATCACGCCGGCTTTCGGGAAGTCCGGTACGGGGCGGATCAGGGCTTTGAGGTCGAAGGCGTCGCTATACATGAGGCGGGTATCCTGAAAACGAATGCCCGCCAGTATACCCTTATCCAGCGGCCTCAGCTCTCCAGCGCACCACCGGCCAGCGCGCACAGCTGGATCGGGTCGAGGATGTGGATTTCCTTGCCTTCAGCGGCGATCAGGCCGTTTTGCTGGAAGCGGGTGAAAACCCGTGAAACAGTTTCCACGGCCAATCCCAGGTAGTTGCCGATTTCGTTGCGCGACATGCTCAGGCGGAACTGATTGGCCGAATAACCACGGGCACGGAAACGCGCCGAGAGGTTGACCAGGAAAGTGGCAATTCGCTCATCGGCGGTTTTTTTCGACAACAGCAGCATCATCTGCTGGTCGTCACGAATTTCGCGGCTCATGACCCGCATCAGCTGGCGACGCAGCTGCGGCAGTTGCACCGAGAGCTCATCGAGGCGTTCGAAGGGGATTTCGCACACCGACGTGGTTTCCTGGGCCTGGGCCGATACCGGATAGGTTTCGGTGTCCATGCCGGACAGGCCGACCAGTTCGCTGGGCAGGTGGAAGCCGGTGATCTGTTCTTCGCCGCTATCGCTTAAGCTGAAGGTTTTCAGGGCGCCGGAGCGCACTGCGTAGACCGAAGCGAAGCTGTCACCCTGGCGGAACAGAAACTCGCCTTTTTTCAGCGGTCGCCCGCGTTTGACGATTTCATCCAGTGCATCCATGTCTTCCATGTTCAACGACAATGGCAGGCACAGAGGCGCCAGGCTGCAATCCTTGCAGTGGGCCTGGTTGTGGGGGCGCAGTTTAACTGGCTCGGACATTTCTTCATTCCTTGCTGGAAAGCACACATAAGCCGTAAGGGTAACTCAGGGCATGGGGTTTGGGCCAGCCCGCACCCGGATAGGGTGGGCTGATAGAGGTGCGGCTTATCGTCCGACCTCCATTAAACATAGTGTGCTTTACATGTATTACTGTAAACCGTGTCCGAAGCTGGATCAGATCACTCGGGAAAATCGTTGCTGATTGTGTAAGCCAAGGTAGGCATCGAAAACCATGCATACCGAACGCACCAGCAGGCGACCCGCGGGCAGTACCTGGATGCCCTCGTTGCTGAGGTTGATCAGGCCGTCTTTGTGCATGGCTTGCAAGTCGGGCCAGAGGTCTTTGAAGTAACCGCGAAAATCGATGGTAAAGGCCTCTTCGATGCTGTTGAAGTCCAGTTCGAAATGGCAGATCAGTTGCTGGATTACGGCGCGACGCAGGCGATCGTCTGCGTTGCAGATCAGCCCGCGGCTGGTGGCCAGTTGAGCGCTGGACAGGGTGTCCTGGTAGGTGTTGAGGTCGCTGGTGTTCTGGCAGTACAGGTCGCCGATCTGGCTGATCGCTGAAACGCCGAGGCCAATCAGGTCGCAATGTCCATGGGTGGTGTAACCCTGGAAGTTGCGTTGCAGGGTCGATTCTTCCTGGGCAATAGCCAGTTCGTCATCGGGCAGGGCGAAGTGGTCCATACCGATGTAGCGGTAGCCGGCTTCGGTTAGTTGCTCAATGGTGCGCTGCAGCATTTCCAGTTTGGCCGAAGGGGCCGGCAGGTCATTGCTGTCGATGCGCCGCTGCGGCATGAAGCGTTCCGGCAGGTGGGCATAGTTGAACACCGACAGACGGTCGGGTTGCAGTTTGATCACTTCTTCGACGGTGCGGGCGAAGCCTTCCGGGGTCTGCTTGGGCAGGCCATAGATCAGGTCGAGGTTGATCGAGCGAAATTGCAGGGTGCGCGCCGCATCGATGATGGCCCGGGTCTGTTCCAGGGTTTGCAGGCGGTTGATGGCGCGTTGCACTGCCGGGTCGAGGTCTTGTACGCCCAGGCTGACGCGGTTGAAGCCCAGTTCACGCAGCAGGCCCATGGTCGGCCAGTCGGCCTCGCGCGGATCAATCTCGATGCCGTAGTCGCCTGAGTCGTCGTCGAGCAGATTGAAGTGCTGACGCAAGTGCGCCATCAGTTGACGCAATTCAACGTGGCTGAGGAAGGTTGGGGTGCCGCCACCGAAATGCAGTTGCTCGACAGTCTGCTTGGGGTCCAGATGACAGGCGATCAACTGGATTTCCTGTTCCAGGCGCTGCAGGTAAGGTTGGGCGCGGGCGCGATCCTTGGTGATGACTTTGTTGCAGGCGCAGTAGTAGCAGATGTTGGCGCAGAACGGTACATGCACATACAGCGACAGCGGGCGCACCGCGCGGCGGCTGTCACGCAGGGCGTGCAGCAGGTCGAATGAGCCGACTTCGCTGTGCAGTTGCACCGCGGTGGGGTAGGAGGTGTAGCGTGGGCCAGACAGGTCGTAGCGACGGATCAGGTCGGAGTCCCAACGGAGTGCGTCGAGCATGTGGGCAATCCCCAGAATGAGCAGCAGTGTGCAAATTCTAGGCGCGCGTCAGTGTATACATCTTGATTTGCATCAACGTGGCTTCAGTGGCCCATCAGCCAGTGTTGATGTGGGCCGGGCAGGGTCCAGATGCCGAACAGGATCACCAGCACGCCACCGGCGACGCGCACGCCACGTTTGCGCAGCAAGGCGCTGGTGCGCTCGGCGGCCAGTCCGGTGGCCAGCAATACCGGCCAGGTGCCCAGCCCGAAGGCCAGCATCAGCAGGGCGCTGTCGACCGCGTTGCCCTGGCTGGCGGCCCACAGCAGGGTGCTGTAGACCAGACCACACGGCAGCCAGCCCCACAGTGCGCCCAGCAGCAGCGCGCGCGGCCAGCTCGACACCGGCAGCAGGCGGTTGGCGATTGGCTGGATATGGCGCCACAGGCCGCGGCCCAGGCCCTCGATGCGAGTCAGGCCGCTCCACCAGCCGGCCAGGTACAGGCCCATGCTGATTAGCAATAACCCAGCCACTACACGCATGCCCAACGCCAGCGGGCTGCTGGCCACCGCCCAGCCGGCCAGGCCCAGCAACAGGCCAGCCAGGGCGTAGCTGCAGATACGTCCGAGGTTGTAGGCCAGCAGCAAACGGAAGCGGCGCTGGCGCTGCTCTTTAGGGATCGCCAGGGTCAGCGCGCCCATCAGGCCGCCACACATGCCCAGGCAGTGGCCGCCGCCAAGCAAGCCAAGGATCAGCGCCGAGCTGAGCAGGGGCAGCAGTTCAAGCACGAGGTGGTGCGCCGTCGTCGGGTTTCTTGCCGTCGGCTTCGTCCATCGCCGCGGTGTGTTGTGGGTCCTGGTCGTCGAACAGGATGCTGTGGGCCGGGCCGTCGAGGTCGTCGTACTGGCCGCTGTCTACCGCCCAGAAGAAGATGTACACAGCGATGGCGACGATCAGCAGCGCGGCCGGAATCATGACGTAAAGCGCGGGCATGTTAGCTCCTGATCAGGCCGTGGCGGGGTCAGAGGTACGGGTGGCTGAATCGCTGCTGGCCAGGGCGCTGACCCGGGTCAGGCGCAAGGCGTTGAGCACGACGATCAGCGAACTCACCGACATGCCGATCGCCGCCCATACCGGAGTAATCCAGCCGAGGGCGGCGAAAGGCAACATGAGGCCATTATACAGCGCTGCCCAGAGCAGGTTTTCGATAATGATCCGACGGGTGCGTTTGGCCAGGCTGAAGGCCTGGATCAAGGCATCGAGGCGGTTGGACAGCAGCACGGCGTCGGCACTGGTCTTGGCCAGGTCGGTGGCCGAGCCCATGGCGATGCTGATGTCGGCAGCGGCCAGCACCGGTACATCGTTGACACCGTCGCCGAGCATCAGCACTTTGCGCCCCTGTTGCTGCAGGGCTTTGAGTTTTTCCAGCTTGTCGTCCGGGCGCAGGCCGCCGATGGCCTGGTCGATCTGCAGTTCGCTGGCCACGCTGTGCACCATCGGCGAGCTGTCGCCCGACAACAGCAAGGTCTGCCAGCCACGGGCGCGACAGGCGGCGAGCAAGTCGGCGGCGTCATGGCGCAGGCGATCATCGAGTACCAGCCAGGCCAGCGCGCCCTGGCTGTTGCCCAGCAGCAGCCATTGGCCGGGTTCGGCGGGCATCGTTGGCGCGGTGGTGCCACTCAGGGCGCACACGTAACCCGGCTCACCGATGCGCAGGCGTTGACCTTGCACCACGCCTTCAAGCCCCAGGCCCGGTTCGGCGTGGACTTCATCGGCGGCGGTGCTGGCACGGCCGAAGGCGCGGGCAATCGGGTGCTCGGAGCGGTTTTCCAAAGCGGCGGCGAGCATCAGGCACTGATCGGCATCAACCTCGGCCAGCGGCCGTATGGCGCGCAAGGTCAGGCGGCCTTCGGTGAGTGTGCCGGTCTTGTCGAAGATCACCGTGTCGATCTGGTTCAGGCCTTCGAGGACGTGACCGCGGGTAAGCAGCAAACCGAGTTTGTGCAGGGTGCCGGTGGCGGCCGTCAGTGCCGTTGGCGTGGCCAGTGACAGCGCGCAAGGGCAGGTGGCGACCAGCATGGCCAGAACAATCCAGAACGCCCGGGACGGGTCCAGTTGCCACCACAACAAGCCAATGGCTGCGGCAGCCACCAGCGAGAACAGCAGGAACCACTGCGAGGCGCGGTCGGCAATTTCCGCCAGGCGCGGCTTTTCCGACTGCGCACGTTCAAGCAGGCGAACGATTGCCGATAGCCGTGTGTCCTGGCCCAGGGCCTGGACTTCGACGGTCAGCGCGCTTTCGATGTTCAGGGTGCCGGCGGTCACCGCATCACCGGCGCGGCGCGGCTGAGGCAGGTACTCGCCGGTCAGCAGCGATTCATCAATGCTCGACTGGCCGTTGACGATACGGCCATCGGCCGGCACCACATGACCGGGCTGGATCAGTACGCAATCGCCCAGTTGCAGTTCGCTGAGCAGGATCCGCTCGCTTTGACCTGCCGCCCCCAGGCGCAGGCAGGACGCGGGCAGCAGGTTGACCAGTTGTGCCGTGGCAGCAGCGGTACGTTCACGTGCGCGGCGTTCCAGGTAGCGACCGGCCAACAGGAATAGAGCGAACATGCCCACCGCGTCGAAATACAACTCGCCACTGCCGGTGATGGCGGTCCAGATGCCGGCGCCGTACGCCAGGCCAATCGCCAGGGAGACCGAGACGTCCATGGTCAGGTGGCGGGTGCGCAAGTCGCGGGCCGCGCCTCGGAAGAACGGGGCGCAGCTGTAGAACACGATGGGGGTGGTGAGGAACAGCGCGACCCAGCGCAGGATGGTGTGCAGTTCCGGGCTCAGGTCGATATTGAATTCTGGCCAGGTGGCCATGGTCGCCATCATCGCCTGGAACCACAGCAGGCCGGCGACGCCGAGTTGGCGCAGGGCCGTGCGGTTTTCGTTGGCCAATTGTTCGGCCGCACGATCAGCCTGGTAGGGGTGAGCGGCGTAGCCAATGTGGCGCAGTTCGGCCAACAGCTTGGACAGCGGCAACTGGCTGTCGGCCCAGTTCACGTGCAGGCGATGGTTGGACAGGTTCAGGCGTGCCTCGGCGACTCCTGGCAGGTTGCGCAGGTGCTTTTCGATCAACCAGCCACAGGCCGCGCAACTGATGCCTTCAATCAGCAGGGTGGTTTCGGCGAGCTCACCGCTGTGGCGCACGAAGGGCTTTTGCACGTCGGCGCGGTCGTACAGGGCCAGTTCGTCGACCAATTGCTGGGGTAGGGCGTCGGGGTTGGCGCTGGCTTCGCTGCGGTGCTGGTAATAGCTCTCGAGGTTGCCGGCAACAATGGCTTCGGCCACAGCCTGGCAGCCCGGGCAGCAGAATAGCCGGGATTGGCCGAGTACCACGGCGGTGAAGTGGCTGCCGGCAGGAACGGGCAGGGCGCAGTGGTAGCAGGGCGTGGGGCTGGTCATAGCGATCTGTCGTGAGGTCGGAGGGAGCTGATCGCGGGGCAAGCCCGCTCCCACGTGGGAGCGGGCTTGCCCCGCGATCAATGACGACTCAATTCTCGAGGTGTTCAGCCCCTTGCAGCGCTTCATCACCCAGCTGCAGGGTCACATCATGGCCAACCTGTTCTTCTTCGAACAGGCGCCAGACATGCTCGTTCTCACTGCCAAGCAGTTCAACGAAGCGACGTCCTTCGACCCTGTCCGTCAGCTGACCCACGTAACGCCCGGCTTCGCCGGCGCTCTGGGCGAGGATGACCCGGCGGTCCTTCTCTGGCTGGGTGGGCGAGATCAGGTTCAGTTCCAGGGTTTTCGGCTGGCTGTTACCGCTCAGGCGCAGCTCGACTTCACCGGTCAGCTCGTCAAGGTGCACGCTGGCCTGGAGCTTGAGGGTCTGGGCCAGCAACTCGCGGTCCAGCGAGCGGTTGATGCCTTTGCCGGCCTCGTAGTAGTTGTCGTTGACCAGGTTGTCGGGGTTGTTCACCGCGATGGTCACCATGGTCAGGCTCAAGGTCACCGAAGTGGCCAGCACGCCGATGATGATCCACGGCCAGAGGTGCTTGTACCAAGGGCTTGCGGCAGTTGCAGAAGGCATAGGCTCAGTCTCTTATCGAATTTGCGGGCCGATGAAACGGCTCTTGGCTTCAACCTGGGTGGCGCTGTCGTCGGCGTCCTTGAGGATGAAGGTGACTTCGTTGGTGCTCGATGGCAGTTCTTCCGGGGCCATCGACAGTTGTACTGGCAGGCTGACAATGTCGCCGGCGGTAACGCGGATTTCCTTCGCGCCTTCCAGCTTCAGGCCTGGCAGACCGGCAGCTTCCAGCACGTAGACGTGGTCGCGCTGATCCTTGTTCATCACCTTCAGGCTGTAGACGTTCTCGATCCGGCCCAGGGCGTTTTCGCGATACAGGACGCGGTCTTTGCTGACGTCGAAGCCTACCAGCGGACGCAGCACAAAGGCGCTGGTGAGCAGGGCAATCATTGCCAGCAACACCACGGCGTAACCAATCAGGCGCGGGCGCAGCATATGGGTTTTCTGCCCGGACAGGTTGTGCTCCGTGGTGTAGCTGATCAGGCCTTTGGGGTAGTTCATCTTGTCCATGATCGAATCACAGGCGTCGATGCACGCCGCGCAACCAATGCACTCGATCTGCAGGCCGTCGCGAATGTCGATGCCGGTCGGGCATACCTGGACGCACATGGTGCAGTCGATGCAATCACCCAGGCCTTTGGCTTTGTAGTCGACGTCTTTTTTGCGCGGGCCGCGGGTTTCGCCACGACGTGGATCGTAAGACACAATCAGGGTGTCTTTGTCGAACATCACACTCTGGAAGCGGGCATAAGGGCACATGTAGATGCACACCTGCTCACGCAGCCAGCCAGCGTTGCCGTAGGTGGCCAGGGTGAAGAAGCCGACCCAGAAATAGGCCCAGCCGTCGGCCTGGCCGGTAAAGAATTCGACGACCAGTTCGCGGATCGGCGAGAAGTAGCCGACGAAGGTCATGCCGGTGACGAAGCCGATCAGCAGCCACAGGCTGTGCTTGGTCAGTTTGCGCAGGAATTTGTTGGCACTCATCGGTGCCTTGTCGAGTTTCATGCGCTGGTTGCGGTCACCTTCAGTGACCTTTTCGCACCACATGAAAATCCAGGTCCAGACACTTTGCGGGCAGGTGTAGCCACACCACACCCGACCGGCAAACACGGTAATGAAGAACAGGCCAAAGGCGGCAACGATCAGCAGGCCGGACAGCAGGATGAAATCCTGTGGCCAGATGGTCGCGCCAAAGATGTAGAACTTACGCTCTGGCAGGTTCCACCAGACCGCCTGATGATTACCCCAGTTCAGCCACACCGTACCGAAGTACAGGAGGAACAGGACGGCGCCACCGACCATGCGCAAATTACGGAAAATGCCGGTGAAGGCACGGGTGTAGATTTTTTCCCGAGACGCGTAGAGGTCTACGCTGTCTTTGTTTTTATTGGCAGGCGGGGTGACATCATGTACTGGAATTTGCTTGCTCATCATTGAGTCCCACGGCAGTGGAAGAGTGCCACGATCAGTACATGCCGATCGCAGTCAGACGTTTATGCTGCTCTAGGGCGGATGATACGCCTGTAGTGGCAACATGGGGCACGCTGCGACCTTTAGTCGCGTTGGGTTTGCCTGGTGTTTAGTGTAGTGGGCGTGTCAAGTGATCTGGGTCAAGCGGGTGGTTTGGGGGCCATTGTCTTGCGCCATCAGTTGTGGGAGCGGGCTTGCCCCGCGAAGCGTTGTGGCTGGCAAACTGCAATCGCGGGGCAAGCCCGCTCCTACATGTTATTCCCACCGTCAGCGCCTATAAAAAAAGCCCCGCCAGTCTGCACTGACGGGGCTTTTGGGGTGGCTATGCGAATTACTTCGCTTCAGCCGCCTTTTCACCTTGATGCGACAGGTTGTAGACATAGGCGGCCAGCAAGTGGACCTTGTCGTTGCCCTGGATCGCTTCCTGAGCAGGCATCTGGCCCTGACGGCCGTAACGGATGGTCTGCTGCAGTTGCGCGAAGCTCGAACCGTAGATGAACGCCTGTGGGTGGGTCAGGTTAGGTGCGCCCATGGCGGGGGTGCCTTTACCTTCAGGACCGTGGCAAGCCACGCAGTTGGCTGCGAAAATCTTCTGGCCATTGGCGGCATCAGCTTTCGCGCCTTCTGGCAGCTTGCGGCCGTCCAGGTTGGTCAGCACGTAAGCGGCAACGTCAGCAACGCCTTGCTCGCCGATCACTTCTGCCCAGGCCGGCATCACGCCATGGCGACCGCCCATGATGGTGGTCTTGATGGTGGCCGGATCACCGCCCCAGCGCCAGTCGTTGTCGGTCAGGTTAGGGAAGCCGTAGGAACCCTTGGCGTCGGAACCGTGGCACACCGAGCAGTTGGAGGCGAACAGGCGGCCACCCATCTTCAGGGCTTGAGGATCTTTGGCCACTTCTTCAATCGGCATGGCAGCAAATTTGGCGAAGATCGGCCCAAACTTGGCATCTGCACGCAGCATTTCCTTTTCCCACTCGTGTACGCCGGTCCAGCCAGCCTGGCCGTTGGCGAACGCGGTTTTCTTCTCGTTGTCCAGGTACTGGTAGCCGGGCAACACGCCTTTCCAGTTGCCCAGCCCCGGGTACAGCACCAGGTAACCGAGGGCAAAAACGATGGTGCCGACGAACAGCCAGAACCACCACTGCGGCAGCGGGTTATCGTATTCCTCGATGCCGTCGTAGGCATGGCCCACGGTTTCTTCAGTGATATCGCTGCGCTGGCCCTTGCGGGTGGACAGCAGCAGCCAGGTCAGGGCGAAGATGGTGCCCAGACTCAGAACGGTGACGTACAGACTCCAGAAGGTAGTCATTCGTTGTTACTCCTAGACGCTTTCGCTTGCGCTTGCTCGACGTGCTTGCTGGCTTCGGGATCATCCGCGAAGGGCAGCATGGTCGCTTCGTCGAACTCGGACTTGCGCCGAGAACTGAACACCCACAACGCCAGGCCGATAAAGGCCACCATCACCACGACGGTGCCCAGGCCACGAATCATCCCGATATCCATCAATGTCACCGTTTGCTTTTGATGATGGTGCCCAGGCCTTGCAGGTAGGCAACCAGGGCGTCCATTTCAGTCTTGCCCTTGACTGCGTCGCGGGCACCGGCAATGTCTGCATCGGTGTACGGCGTGCCGAGGGTGCGCAAGACTTCCATCTTCTTGACCGTGTCTTTGCCGTCGAGCTTGTTCTCTACCAACCAGGGGTAGGCCGGCATTTTCGACTCAGGCACGACGTTGCGCGGGTTGTACAGGTGAGCACGGTGCCAGTCGTCGGAGTAACGACCGCCGACACGGGCCAGGTCCGGGCCGGTACGCTTGGAACCCCACAGGAACGGGTGATCCCAGACGCTTTCACCGGCTACCGAGTAGTGGCCATAGCGTTCGGTTTCGGCGCGGAACGGACGGATCATCTGCGAGTGGCACTGTACGCAGCCTTCGCGGATGTAAATGTCACGGCCTTCCAGTTCCAGCGCGGTGCGTGGCTTCATGCCTTCAACCGGCTTGTTGGTGACGTCCTGAAAGAACAGCGGGACGATCTGGGTCAGGCCGCCGATACTCACGGCGATGACCATGAAGAAGGCCAGCAGGCCGATATTCTTCTCGACTACTTCGTGCTTCATCAGTGGGCTCCCACTACAGCGATCTGAGCGGCGGCTTCAGCTTCGGCCGGTTTCGACGCGCGGACAGTGCGGTATACGTTGTAGGCCATCAGCAGCATGCCGGAGGCGAAGAACGCACCGCCCAGGGCGCGGACCATAAAGCCCGGATGGCTGGCCTGCAGGGCCTCGACGAAGGAATAGGTGAGGGTGCCGTCATCGTTGATTGCACGCCACATCAGGCCTTGGGTGATACCGTTGACCCACATCGAAGCGATGTACAGCACGGTGCCGATGGTGGCCAGCCAGAAGTGTGCGTTGATCAGGCCGATGCTGTGCATCTGCTCGCGGCCGTAGACTTTCGGGATCAGGTGGTACAGGGCGCCGATCGAAATCATCGCTACCCAGCCCAACGCGCCGGCGTGTACGTGGCCAACGGTCCAGTCGGTGTAGTGCGACAGCGAGTTGACGGTCTTGATCGCCATCATCGGACCTTCGAAGGTCGACATGCCGTAGAACGCCAGCGACACCACGAGGAAACGCAGGATCGGGTCGGTGCGCAGCTTATGCCAGGCGCCCGACAGGGTCATCATGCCGTTGATCATGCCGCCCCAGCTCGGTGCCAGGAGAATGATCGACATGGCCATGCCCAGCGACTGCGCCCAGTCTGGCAGGGCGGTGTAGTGCAGGTGGTGCGGACCGGCCCAGATGTACAGGGTGATCAGTGCCCAGAAGTGCACGATCGACAGGCGATAGGAGTAGATCGGGCGTTCGGCCTGCTTGGGTACGAAGTAGTACATCATGCCGAGGAAGCCGGTGGTCAGGAAGAAGCCCACGGCGTTGTGGCCGTACCACCACTGGATCATCGCGTCGGTAGCACCGGAGTAAGCCGAGTACGACTTGAACAGGCTGACCGGCAAGGACGCGTGGTTGACGATGTGCAGCATCGCGGTCACGACGATGAAGGCACCGTAGAACCAGTTACCCACATAAATGTGCTTGGTTTTACGCTTGACGATGGTGCCGAAGAACACCACACCGTAGGTGACCCAGACAATGGCCAGCAAAATGGCGATCGGCCATTCCAGCTCGGCGTATTCCTTGGTCGTGGTGTAACCCAGTGGCAGGGTAATGAGCGCACCGACGATCACCGCTTGCCAACCCCAGAAGGTGAAGGCCGCGAGGCTGTCGGAAATCAGTCGCGTCTGGCAGGTTCGCTGCACGACATAATAGGAAGTGGCAAACAGCGCACAGCCACCGAAGGCGAAAATCACCAGGTTGGTGTGCAGTGGGCGAAGGCGTCCAAAACTCGTCCATGGCAGGTCCAGGTTCAGCTGGGGCCATACCAGTTGCGAGGCGATGAAGACTCCAAGCCCCATGCCAAGGATCCCCCAGACCACCGTCATGATGGCGAACTGGCGGACGACCTTATAGTTATAAGCAGTCGGACTGATTGCTGTGCTCATTCTAAGGTTCCACGGTTTGGGTGTTTTTGTAGGTTAAAAAATCGGCGCAAGTATGTATAAACCGTGTGGTTATTGCAACGCGATGGCTCCCGCGCCGACCTTTGCCAAAGCCCGTTCTACCGCTGTTCCGGGCATTGTTGGCGGACAAAGTGTACACAATTATCTGATTGATATGTGTACCGTTATTCATCTTTTCTTGTCCAATCGGTCAGGCTTGTTGTGCCCCGTTTCCGTTGCCGGCATGCGGGTTACAAAGAGGTCGAGCCGATCCCGTCTGCCTTTGCACGCATTCTTCAACAGTCACGACCGGTCAAGGGGATTCACGGCCCTTGGGTTACGGTCGCTGTGGCAACAAGCTTAGTTCCGATCAAGGCGGGTGCAAGGCGGGGCGGTGGGGGAGGTGCGACACTTGGTCGCAAGGGGGAAATGGAACCGCCGCATCCGGAGGGATGCGGCGGTTTGAGTCAAGGCTCAGTTACGCGTTGGATTTACTTGGCAGTCAGGTTCTCGCCCTGTGCTGCGTCACCCTGGGACAGGCTGTAGACATAGGCGGCCAGCAGGTGGACCTTGTCGTTGCCTTGAATGGCTTCTTGCGCAGGCATCTGGCCCTGACGGCCGTAACGGATGGTCTGCTGCAGTTGCGCGAAGCTCGAACCGTAGATGAACGCTTGCGGGTGCGTCAGGTCAGGCGCGCCCATGGCCGGGGTGCCTTTACCTTCAGGACCGTGGCAGGCCACGCAGTTGGTGGCGAACAGTTTCTCGCCGTTGGCCACGTCAGCCTTGGTGCCTTCCGGCAGTTTGCGTCCGTCGAGGTTGGTCAGGACGAAACCGGCGACGTCAGCCACACCTTGCTCGCCAATCACTTCGGCCCAAGCCGGCATGACGCCGTGGCGGCCGTTCATGATCGACTGCTTGATGGTCTCCGGATCACCGCCCCAGCGCCAGTCCTTGTCGGTCAGGTTAGGGAAGCCGTAGGCACCCTTGGCGTCGGAACCGTGGCACACCGAGCAGTTGGAGGCGAACAGACGGCCACCCATTTTCAGCGCTTGCGGATCCTTGGCCACTTCCTCAACCGGCATGGCGGCGAACTTGGCGAAGATCGGACCGAACTTGGCGTCGGCCTTGTCCATTTCCTTTTGCCATTCGTTGACCTGGGTCCAGCCGTCCTGATAACCCGGCAGGATGCCTTTCCAGTTACCCAGGCCCGGGTAGAGGATCAGGTAGCCAACCGAGAACACCAGGGTGCCGACGAACAGCCAGAACCACCAGCGTGGCAGCGGGTTGTCGTACTCCTCGATGCCGTCGAAGCTGTGGCCCATGGTCTGGTCGCCGCCGTTGGGCTTTTCGCCCTTGCGCGTGGCCAGCAGCAGCCAGGTCAAGCCGATCAGGCTGCCGATGGTCAGTACGCAGATGTACGTACTCCAGAAGGTGGTCATTGCCCGTTACTCCTCGGTGCGGGTTCGTTGGCGGCAGGTGCTTGGCGGTCATCGGCGAATGGCAGCAGGCTTGCCTCGGCAAACTCGCGGTCACGCCGCCGGTTGAACACCCACAACGACAGGCCGATGAAGGCGATGGCCACCAGCAGGGTGCCCAGGCCGCGCAGCTGGCCGATATCCAGTGTGAAGTCCATGGCCCTTACCTCTTGTTCTTGATCGCGGTGCCGAGCACCTGCAGGTAGGCAACCAAAGCATCCATTTCGGTCTTGCCCTTGATCGACTCCACAGCGCCGCTGATGTCAGCATCGGTGTAGGGCACGCCGAGGGTGCGCATGGTGCGCAGCTTGGTCTCGGTGTGGCTGCTGTCTACCGGGCTTGCGACCAGCCACGGGTAGGCCGGCATCTTCGACTCCGGTACCACGTTGCGCGGGTTGTACAGGTGCGCGCGGTGCCAGTCATCGGAGTAGCGGCCGCCGACACGGGCCAGGTCCGGGCCGGTACGCTTGGAGCCCCACAGGAAGGGGTGATCCCAGACGCTCTCACCGGCTACCGAGTAGTGGCCATAGCGTTCGGTTTCGGCGCGGAACGGCCGGATCATCTGCGAGTGGCACTGTACGCAGCCTTCACGGATGTAGATGTCGCGGCCTTCCAGTTGCAGCGCGGTGTAGGGCTTCATGCCCTCAACCGGCTTGTTGGTGACGTCCTGGAAGAACAACGGGACGATCTGGGTCAGGCCGCCGATGCTCACGGCAAACACCATCAGCAGCACCAGCAGAAAGACGTTCTTCTCGATTACTTCGTGTTTCATCTGGATCTCCTCAAGCCAGCTGCGCGGCGGCAGGCGCGGCCACGGCCGCTGGGGCACGCACGGTGCGCCAGGTGTTGTAGGCCATCAGGAACATGCCGGTGAGGAAGATCGCCCCGCCGACGAAGCGCACGATGAAGCCTGGGTGGCTGGCCACCAGGGTTTCGACGAAGGAGTAGGTCAGCGTGCCGTCGCTGTTCACGGCGCGCCACATCAGGCCCTGGGCGATGCCGTTGACCCACATCGAAGCGATGTAGAGCACGGTGCCGATGGTGGCCAGCCAGAAGTGCGCGTTGATCAGACCCAGGCTGTACATCTGCTCGCGGCCGAAGACTTTCGGGATCATGTGGTACAGGGCGCCGATCGAGATCATCGCTACCCAGCCCAACGCGCCAGCGTGGACGTGGCCGATGGTCCAGTCGGTGTAGTGCGACAGGGCGTTGACGGTCTTGATCGCCATCATCGGACCTTCGAAGGTCGACATGCCGTAGAACGCCAGGGATACCACGAGGAAACGCAGGATCGGGTCGCTGCGCAGCTTATGCCAGGCGCCCGAGAGGGTCATCATGCCGTTGATCATGCCACCCCAGCTCGGTGCCAGGAGGATCAGCGACATGATCATGCCCAGCGACTGCGCCCAGTCTGGCAGGGCGGTGTAGTGCAGGTGGTGGGGACCGGCCCAGATGTACAGGGTGATCAGCGCCCAGAAGTGCACGATCGACAGGCGATAGGAATACACCGGACGCTCGGCTTGCTTGGGCACGAAGTAGTACATCATGCCGAGGAAGCCTGCAGTCAGGAAGAAGCCCACGGCGTTGTGGCCGTACCACCACTGCACCATGGCGTCAGTGGCGCCGCTGTACAGCGAGTAGGACTTGGTCAGGCTGACCGGTACTTCCAGGTTGTTGACGATATGCAGGATCGCCACGGTGATGATGAATGCACCGAAGAACCAGTTACCCACATAGATGTGCTTGGTGGTGCGCTTGAGCAGGGTACCGAAGAACACCACGGCGTACGCGACCCAGACGATGGTGATCAGGATATCGATCGGCCATTCCAGTTCGGCGTATTCCTTGGAGCTGGTATAACCCAGCGGCAAGGTGACGGCGGCCAGCACGATCACCAATTGCCAGGCCCAGAAGGTAAAGGCGGCAAGGCGTGGTGAGAACAGGGTGGTCTGACAGGTTCGCTGGACCGAATAGTAGGAAGCGGCGAACAGCGCGCAGCCACCAAAGGCGAAAATCACCGCGTTGGTGTGCAGCGGGCGTAGACGCCCGAAGCTGGTCCAGGGGAGGTCGAAGTTGAGCGAAGGCCAGACGAGTTGCGCGGCAAGAAAAACGCCGAGCCCCATCCCGACGATTCCCCACACCACCGTCATAATGGCGAATTGGCGGACCACCTTGTAGTTGTAGGCGGTACTGCTGGTTGTGTTCATGTATGGGTTCCCATCCACGGTTATAGGCAGGCTAAATAGCGAGGCAAGCATGAGTAATGGGCAATTGGCCGGTATTGACGGGGATCAATGGGCGCAACTGATCGAACGGCGTGGCTGGCGGTGGAATGCCCCGCAAAATCAGGAGGATGGCGCGCTTTTGTGTTGTCTGATTCTGGCCCATGGCGCGGGTGCGCCGATGGACAGTGAGTTCATGGAAGAAATGGCGCAAAGGCTGGCGGCACAAGGGCTGGGGGTGCTGCGCTTCGAGTTTCCCTATATGGTCCAGCGGCGCCTCGATGGTGGCAAAAGGCCGCCAAATCCGCAGGCAAAACTGCTGGAATGCTGGCGCGAGGTGTATGAGCAGGTGCGACCATTGGTCACTGGGACTTTGGCCATCGGCGGCAAGTCAATGGGCGGGCGCATGGCCAGTTTGCTGGCGGATGAGTTGGCGGCGGATGCACTGGTGTGCCTGGGCTATCCCTTCTATGCCGCTGGTAAACCGGAGAAGCCACGGGTGGCGCATTTGGCCGAGTTGAAGACGCCGACGTTGATCGTTCAGGGTGAACGCGATGCTTTGGGGAATCGGCAAACGGTGGAAGGTTATAGCTTATCGCCCGCGATTGAACTGTGCTGGCTGCAAGCGGGGGACCATGACCTGAAGCCATTGAAGGCGTCGGGGTTCAGCCATGCTGATCATCTGCAAACGGCTGCAGAGCGAATTGTGGCGTTTTTGCGTTGATCGATCGCGGGGCAAGCCCGCTCCCACACAGTCTGTAATTTCAGGTGGGAGCGGGCTTGCCCCGCGACGGTTTTAGCTGATCAGCCGCGATACTCACACAGGTAAGCCGTATCAACCGCCACTTTCAGCTGAAACTTGCTGTTCGCTGGCACATTGAACTGGCTGCCAGCCGAAAAGGTTTCCCAGTTGTCGCTGTCCGGCAGTTTGACGGTCAGGGCGCCAGACACCACATGCATGATTTCGCGTTGGGCGGTGCCGAATTCGTACTCGCCGGGGGCCATCACGCCGACCGTGGCCGGACCTTCGGCGGTACCGAATGCGATCGACTTGACGGTGCCATCAAAGTACTCGTTGACCTTAAACATGGGCGACTCCTGAAAAGGGGCTGAAAAGGTTGGCCAGTATGCCCAAGGCGTCTGGCGCCGTCATCCGCTTTCAGGTGCCATTGGCTGGCAGGCTCAGAGGCAGCAAGCGTGCGGTATTGCGGGCATCTTCCAGGGCGCGGTGCTGCTGGCCACAAAACTGCAGGCCGGCCAGTTGCAGGGCACCGTTCAGGCCCAGCGGGCGCTGCAGTTGGCGGGCCTTGGCAAACCGCTGCTTGAGGTTGATGTGTGGCAGTTCGGCGAGCAGGCTGTGCAACTGGTGTTGTTGCCATTCCTGCAGCAATTGCTGGCGATCATAGTCGCCCCAGCTGACCCAGGCTTGCAGGTGCCCCCGATGATGGCCGATCCAGCGCTCGAACTGGCCCCAGACTTCACTGAACGACACGGCGCTGTCGACACTGGCCTGACTGATGTGGGTCAGCTCACGGCAAAAAGGGGTGAGTTGCGGGCGCCGCCGCGGTTTGACAAAACGCTGGAAATGGTCGACTTCCCGGCCTTGTCGATTGACCAGGGTCGCGCCAATTTCGATGACTTCCATTTCTGTGACCGGCCAACCGCCATCATCTGTGGTTGCTTCCAGGTCGATCACCAACCAATGCCCCATAGTAAGTTCCCTTGCAAGACTCGCTAGAGCGTAGCCAAACTTGAACGCTTGGGATATCCCTGGCATTTTGCCTGATGGCCATTTGGCGCATTCGATAGTTGTGTCGCGCCCGGAAAACGCCTAGCTTAGGCGCTACCCGGTTAAACCCGCAAAGAGTGTGTAGCTTTGAGTTCAACGCCCACGCGTCAGGCTGTGCCTTTTCTGTTGATGCTTGCCACAGGGTGGCTGGCGCCGGTGGCCCAGGCGTTCGAAGAAATCGAAGTCAAGGTGGGGGCTGCGCATTTCCCTCCTTATACAGTGCGTCCTGAAAAGGGTGCCGAGACCGGGCTGTTGCCGCAGCTGGTCGAGGCATTGAACAATGCCCAGCAACACTACCGTTTCGTTCTGGTGCCCACCTCGATCCCGCGGCGCTTCGGCGATCTGCGTCAAGGGCGCACCGACATGGCAATCTTCGAAAACCCGGAGTGGGGCTGGCAGGGTATCGAACATGAGGCGGTCGATATGGGCCTGGAAGACGCCGAGGTGTTTGTCACCCGTGTTCAACCAGACCGTGATGAAGGTTATTTTGCCGACCTTCGTGGCAAGCGCCTGGCCTTGTACAGCGGTTACCACTACGCCTTTTCCGGCTTCAATCCCGACCCGCAGTTCCTCAGCGAGCACTACAACGCCACATTGACCTATTCCCATGACAGCAACTTGCTGATGGTGCAGCGCGGCCGAGCGGACATCGCCCTAGTCACGCGTTCCTACCTCAGCGATTTTTTGGTGCGTAACCCCAAAAGCAAAGGGCAGTTGCTGATCTCCGAGCGCGTCGATCAGATCTACCACCACTATGCGTTGCTGCGCCCGGGCGCGCCGATCAGTGGCCCGGTGTTTGCCGACCTGCTGCAGCAGCTGCGCGACAAGGGTGAATTGCTGCGCATATT
This sequence comes from Pseudomonas sp. NUPR-002, assembly GCF_056322725.1. Classification (NCBI taxonomy): domain Bacteria; kingdom Pseudomonadati; phylum Pseudomonadota; class Gammaproteobacteria; order Pseudomonadales; family Pseudomonadaceae; genus Pseudomonas; species Pseudomonas sp. NUPR-002. Next base: position 4,412,212 of record NZ_CM150476.1, on the reverse strand, counting down.
CCAGCCCTACCGCATCAGCGTGAGTTCGCCCGCGGCCGACTAAATTTCCCGCGCACGGCCACGTTCACACAGGTGAGCACCTTTCCTATGTGAGCCAAGACCATGCCGTTCGACGCAGCTTCGCAAACCTTGTCTTTACCGCGCTGGCGCAGCCTCAACGCCGATGAAAGTGATTGCCAACTGAGCCTGGTGCTCGAAGGCAGCCCACTGATCCGTGTGCGCCTCGAACGCGGTGAAACATTGCAGGTTCACCTTGAAGAACTGGCCCGGGAGCGCGCGGCGCAGGCCTTGTGGGCGGCCTGTTATTGGCTGTTCGCCCGTGACCCTGGCTGTCAGCGTTTGAGCTGGCACCTCAAAGAGCTGCCCACTGATGCGCTGCTCAGCGGCTTGCTGGTGGCGCACGCCCAAGCCGGTGTGTACCTCTGTGAACGCACGCAGTTCTGGCAATTGCCGCAGCCCTGGTTAGGCCATGCCTATGCCGGCGTTTACCCGCAACAGATGCAAATCAGCGAAGGCAAACGCCACCCGCGCCGCGCGCCGAAACCGCGTGGTGAAGTGTATCGGCGCTTCGATGCGCGCCTGGGCGCCTGGGTATCACTGCGCACCCTGGAAATCGACACGGACCTTGAGCGTTTCAACCGCTGGCAGAACAACCCGCGGGTCCTCAACTTCTGGCAGGAAGGCGGCAGCCTTGAACAGCACCGTGACTACCTGAACAAGCTGCAGGCCGACCCGCACAGCTTGACCTTGATCGGTTGCTTCGACGACCAGCCATTTGCCTACTTCGAAGCCTACTGGGCCAAAGAAGACCGCATCGCCCCGTTTTACCCGGCCGATGACTATGACCGGGGTATTCACATGCTGGTGGGTGAAGAGCATCACCGTGGCCCGCATAAAGTAGCGAGCTGGCTATCGGCCCTGGTGCACTACCTGTTTCTCGACGACCCGCGCACCCAGCGCGTAGTGGCAGAGCCACGCGCCGACAACGGCAAAATGATCGGCTATATGCACGACCAGTGCTTTCACTGCGAAAAGGAATTCGACTTCCCGCACAAACGTGCGGCTTTGATGGTGCTGGGGCGGGAACGCTTCTTTGATCGCTGCAAGTTGTAAGCGGCAAGCACGCAACTTGCCGCTTGAAGCTTACAGCTTGCCGCTCTCAAGCCTTCTGGCTTGAGACTTTCCGACAATGCACCAGGGCATCGCGAATCATGAAGTTGACCAGGGTGGGGGAAACGCCCAGTTCTTTGGCGATGTCTTTTTGCGCGACCCCGTGCAGGCGGTACATCTCGAACGCATAACGGGTGCGTTGCGGCAGTTCGTTCAAGGCGTCGGCGATGTGTTCCAGGGTGGCGAAGTTGATGTGCGTGGCTTCAGGCGACGCGCCATGAACCACGACGTTCAGGCCTTCTTCTTCGCTGCCGGAGTATTTCAACTCCATCGATTGCTTGCGGTAGTGATCGATGGCCAGGTTACGCACGATCTGAAACAGGTAGCTCAGTTGCGCTTTGAACGAGGAGGTGATGTGCGGCGCGGAACCCAGCCGGAAGTAGGCATCTTGCACCACGTCTTCGGCGCGGGAACGACAGCCCGTAATGCGTGCAGCGATCTTGACCAGAATGCTGCGGTTGTCGACAAACGCCTTGAGTAACGGTGAATCGCACTTACTTGTGGATAGTTGTTCCGCCATGGACATCACCTTGTCTCGAAGATGGAGAGGGAGCTCTCCTGAGGGGGGAGGCTGCCTGCGACGAGCGACAAATTATTCGTAATGATAATTGTTGTCAAATGCGAAAGTTAATGCGTATCAAATTATTTTGGTTATAAGCCTCAGCCTGTGACGCACTTCAAACAGTGGGAGCGGGCTTGCCCCGCGAAGCCATTTCACTGACAGATCACAATCGCGGGGCAAGCCCGCTCCTACAAAGGCCAGTCCTTCCCTGGCAATCAGCGAAGGATCTAATTATTTGCCCTGTCCATCCGTTCCTCTGTGTACATCCCCCGGCGCTCGACACGCGCCAGGTGCACCCGCCTAGCCGGAGCGCGCCCCTGTCGAGCCCTGATTTCACGTACAGACTCTGGCAGGAACCTTCCCATGACGGACGCCTTCGAACTCCCGGTTACGCTGGTCCAGGCACTGGCACAACGTGCTGCGCAAACCCCGCAGCAGGTCGCCTTGCGCTTTCTGGCCGGTGACCCGCAAGAGCAAGCGGTGCTGACCTACCGGGACCTGGACCTGCGTGCCCGCAGCATCGCTGGCGCCTTGCAAGCACGTACCGAATTCGGTGATCGGGCGATTTTGCTGTTCCCCAGTGGGCCGGATTACGTCGCCGCGTTTTTCGGCTGTTTGTACGCCGGGGTCATTGCGGTGCCGGCGTATCCGCCGGAGTCTTCGCGCCGTCATCATCAGGAGCGGCTGCTGTCGATCATCGAGGACGCCGAACCGCGCCTGTTGCTGACCACCCGCGCGTTGCACGACACCCTGCAGGGCCTTGAAGTACTGGCCGAGGACCAAGCGCCGCACTTGCTGGCGGTCGATGGCCTGGACGCAACGTTGGCCGATGCCTGGCAGGCCCCGGCGCTGCAGGCCGATGACATTGCCTTCTTGCAGTACACCTCCGGGTCCACGGCGTTGCCCAAGGGGGTGCAAGTCAGTCACGGCAACCTGGTGGCCAACGAGGTGCTGATCCGTCATGGTTTCGGAATCGATGTGAATCCGGATGATGTCATCGTCAGCTGGTTGCCGCTGTACCACGACATGGGGCTGATTGGCGGCTTGCTGCAGCCGATTTTCAGTGGCGTGCCGTGCGTGTTGATGGCGCCAGCCTACTTCCTGGCGCGTCCACAACGCTGGCTGCAGGCGATCAGTGATCATGGTGGCACCATCAGCGGTGGCCCCGACTTCGCCTATCGGCTGTGCAGCGAGCGGGTCAGCAGTGCCGCCTTGGCCAACCTCGACCTGAGCCGCTGGCGTGTGGCCTATTCCGGCTCGGAGCCGATTCGTCAGGACAGCCTGCAGGCCTTTGCACAAAAGTTTGCCGGGTGTGGTTTTAGCGCCCAGAGCTTCTTCGCCAGCTACGGCCTGGCGGAAGCGACACTGTTTGTCAGCGGCAGCCGCCGGGGGCAGGGCATTGCTGCGCTGAGCCTGAACGCCAGCGCGTTGGCCTGCAATAACGCCGAGCCGGGTGCGGATCTGGTGCAAATGAGCTGCGGACGCAGCCAGCCCGAGCATGCCGTGCAGATCGTCGAGCCGCAGCAACTGACGGTGCTGGCGGACAACCAGGTCGGCGAGATCTGGGCCCGTGGCCCGAGCATCGCTAAAGGCTATTGGCGTAATCCTGAGGCAACCGCGAAGACCTTTGTCGAACAAGGCGGGCACACCTGGTTGCGCACAGGCGATCTGGGCTTTCTGCGTGAGGGCGAGTTGTTCGTGACTGGCCGCCTCAAGGATTTGCTGATTGTGCGCGGCCACAACCTCTACCCACAGGATCTGGAGAAGACCCTGGAGCGGGAAGTCGAAGGCCTGCGCAAAGGCCGTGTGGCGGTGTTTGCCGTCGATGATCAGGGCGAGGAGGGCATCGGCGTTGCCGTCGAGATCAGTCGCAATGTGCAGAAGATCATCACCCCGGCCACGTTGCTCAAGACTGTGCGTCAGGTCGTTGCCGATGCCTGCCAGCAAGCCCCGGCAGTGGTCTTGCTGCTGAACCCGGGGGCGCTGCCGAAAACCTCCAGCGGCAAGCTGCAACGTTCGGCCTGCCGCGTGCGCATGAACGATGGCAGCCTCGACTGCTATGCCCGATTCCCGGACGCGCTTCAGGCTCAGACGGTCGCAGCGAACCCGCAAGACAACCCGTTGCACAGCCTGGTTTCGCGTTTGTGGTGCGAACAACTGGGTGTGGCGCAGGTCGCCCTGGATGATCATTTCTTCCTGCTGGGCGGCAACTCGGTTGCCGCCACCCAGCTCACTGCGCGGGTGAGTGATGAACTGAACCTGCAGTTGAGCGTGCGCATGCTATTCGAGGCGCCGCTGCTGGGTGACTTCTGCACGGCACTGGCTGCCGCGCAGCAGAGCGGTACCACCAATAGCGCAATTGAGGCGGTTACCCGTACTCAGGCAGTGCCGCAGTCACTCGCGCAAAACCGCCTGTGGCTGCTGTGGCAACTGGAGCCGCACAGCGCGGCGTACAACATTCCCGGTGCGCTGCGTTTGCGTGGTGAGCTGGATCCGCTCGCCTTGCAGTCCAGCTTCCAGGCTTTGGTTACCCGCCATGAATCATTACGTACCGTGTTTTTCGAAGAACAGGAGCAGGCACTGCAGCGCATTCTACCTGCGCTGAATTTTACGCTGCAGCACCTGGACCTGAGCGATGTCGACAGTGCCCAGGTGCAGGCACGACGTGAGGCCGAAGCGCAGCAGCCGTTCGACTTGCAGCTTGGCCCCTTGCTGCGCGTCACCCTGGTGCGCCTGGGCAGCGAAGAGCATCAGCTGTGGGTAACCCTGCACCACATCATCGCTGACGGCTGGTCGCTGAATATCCTCATCGATGAATTCTCGCGCTTGTATGCCGCGCACAGTCAGGGCCTGCAGGCCGACTTGCCGAAGCTGGCGTTGGACTACGCCGACTATGGCAACTGGCAGCGGCAATGGCTGGCCGAGGGTGAAGCGGCGCGGCAACTGACCTACTGGCAAGCGCAACTGGGGGATGAGCATCCGGTGCTCGATCTGGCCACCGACTATCCGCGCTCAAACCTGCAGCACAAGGCGGCTGCGCGCTTGAGCCTGCGCGTACCGGCGGCGCTTGCCGAGGCACTGCGCAGCACCGCTCGCCAGCACGACAGCACGCTGTTCATGGTTTTGCTCGCCGGTTTCCAGAGCCTGTTGCATCGCTACAGCGGGCAGTCCGACATTCGTGTCGGGGTACCGAATGCCAACCGCCCGCGCCTGGAAACCCAAGGCCTGGTCGGCTTCTTCATCAATACCCAGGTGCTGCGTGCACAGTTCAATGCGCGCCAGTCGTTCGTTGAGTTGCTCGCTCAGGTACGCCAAGCCACCGTGCAGGCGCAGGCGCATCAGGACCTGCCGTTCGAGCAATTGCTTGCGGCCTTTCCCGAAGCCCGTGAGCAAGGCCTGTTTCAGGTCATGTTCAACCACCAGCAACGCGACCTGAGTGCATTGCGTCGCCTGCCCGGACTGCTCGCCGAAGAACTGCCGTGGCACAGCCGCGAAGCCAAGTTCGACCTGCAGCTGCACAGTGAAGAAGATCATCAGGGGCGTTTGTCGTTGGCCTTCGACTATGCCAGCGATCTGTTCGACGCCGCGACGGTGCAGCGCCTGGCGGCCAGCCTGCTCAGCGTGCTGGAGCAGGTCTGCGCAGATCCGACAGTGTTGCTTGGCGAGCTGCAGTTGCTCGATGGTCCAGGTCGTGAACAACTGCTGCAGTGGGGGCAGTCGCCCGCGCCGCAGGCACAGCAGTGGCTGGTCGAGCAGCTCAATGAACAAGCGCGCTTGACGCCACACCGCAGCGCTTTGCTGTGGGACGGCGGTGCACTCGATTACGCCAGCCTGCACCAGCAGGCCAACCGTCTGGCCCATTACCTGCGCGACAAGGGCGTTGGCCCGGATGTGTGTGTGGCGATTGCCGCCGAGCGCTCGCCGCAGTTGCTGATTGGTGTGCTGGCCATTCTCAAGGCAGGCGGCGCCTACGTGCCGCTGGACGTCGATTACCCCTGTGAACGTCTGGCCTACATGCTGGCCGACTGCGGTGCGAGCCTGTTGCTCAGTCACAGCGATGTGCTGGAGCGTTTGCCGCAGGTCGAGGGCGTCAGTGCGATTGCCATGGACCGCCTCAAACTCGACAGCTGGCCGTGCCAACCACCTGGCCTGCACCTGCACGGCGATAACCTCGCTTACGTGATCTACACCTCGGGTTCGACCGGGCAACCGAAAGGGGTCGGCAACACCCATGCGGCCCTCGCCGAGCGCTTGCAGTGGATGCAGGCGCAGTATCGGCTGGATGAGCACGATGTGCTGATGCAGAAAGCGCCGATCAGTTTCGACGTGTCGGTGTGGGAATGCTTCTGGCCGCTGGTGACTGGCTGCAGCCTGGTCCTGGCCGGGCCGGGCGAGCACCGTGACCCGCAACGCATCGCCGCGTTGGTGCGCGCGTACGGCGTTACCACCTTGCACTTTGTGCCAGCGCTGTTGCAGGTGTTCATTGAAGAACCCCAGGCTGCGCAGTGCAGCAGCTTGCGCCGCCTGTTCAGTGGTGGTGAGGCGTTGTCTGCCGCGCTGCGTGACCGGGTGTTGAACGTGTTGCCGCAGGTGGCCTTGCACAACCGCTACGGCCCGACCGAAACCGCCATCAACGTCACGCACTGGCAGTGCAGTGCGGCCGATGGCGCCCGCTCGCCGATTGGCCGGCCGTTGGCGAATGTGGTGTGTCAGGTACTTGATGATGAGCTGCAGCTCAGTGCCCCCGGTGTGCCAGGTGAACTGTACCTCGGTGGGGCGGGCGTGGCGCGCGGTTACCTGGGTCGTCCGGGGCTGACGGCCGAACGTTTTGTCCCGCATCCAGACGCTGATGGCCAGCGCTTGTACCGCAGTGGCGACCGTGCACGCTGGGCTCCGTCTGTGCAGGCGCTGGAGTACCTCGGGCGCCTCGACCAGCAAGTGAAGCTGCGCGGTTTTCGTGTTGAGCCGGAAGAAGTCGAGGCCTGCTTGCTGAGTCAGCCAGGGGTCACCCAGGCGCTGGTACTGATTCGTCAGACGGTCGCTGGCGCGCAACTGGTCGGCTATTACACGGGCGCGGAAAACAACGCCGGGTTGATGGCCGCCCTGGCTGAGCAACTGCCGGCCTATATGGTGCCGGCGGCGTTGGTACACATGGCGCAGATGCCGCTGGGCCCGAGTGGCAAGATCGAGCGCAAGGCACTGCCGGAGCCGGTATGGAGCAGCCGTGCGCACATCGAACCGAGCACTGCGTTGCAACAGCAGATCGCGACCATCTGGCGTGACGTACTGGGGCTGCAGCAGGTCGGTTTGCAGGACGACTTCTTCGCCCTTGGCGGGCACTCGCTGCTGGCGACCCAGATCATTTCCCGTACCCGTCAGGCGTGCAATGTCGAGTTACCGTTGCGGGTGTTGTTCGAGGCCAGCGAGTTGGGCGCTTTTGCCCAGGAGGTCGAGCGCCTTCAACACAGCGGCGCGCACAATCTGCAGGGTGAAATCGCCCGCATCGATCGGCGCCAGGCGGTGCCGCTGTCGTTCTCCCAGCAACGCATGTGGTTCCTCTGGCAGATGGAACCGGACAGCCCGGCCTACAACGTTGGCGGCATGGCCCGTCTGCGCGGCGTGCTGGATGTCAGCCGTTTCGAGCAGGCGTTGCAAGCCTTGATCGTGCGCCATGAAACCCTGCGCACCACCTTCCCGAGCATTGATGGTGTGCCGTACCAGTGCGTGCACAGCGACAGCACCGTGCAGATGCACTGGCAGGACTTTTCTGCCGACACGCCCGCTGCCCGTGAACAGCGCCTTCAGGCCTTTGCCGATGAACAGGCACATCAACCGTTCGACCTGGAGCGCGGGCCGTTGCTGCGTGCCTGCCTGGTCAAGGCCGCCGAGCACGAGCATTACTTTGTGCTGACGCTGCACCATATCGTCACCGAAGGCTGGGCGATGGACATCTTTGCCCGCGAACTGGGCGAGCTGTATGAGGCCTTTGTCGATGAGCGCGACTCACCGCTGCAACCCTTGCCGGTGCAGTACCTGGATTACAGCGTCTGGCAGCGGCAATGGCTGGAGGCTGGTGAAAGCCAACGCCAGCTCGATTACTGGAAGGCCAAGCTCGGTGATAAGCATCCCGTGCTGGAACTGCCGACTGACCGCCCGCGCCCAGCGCTGCAAAGCCACCGTGGCGAGCTCTACCGTTTTGACCTGAGCCCGCAATTGGCGGCGCGGGTGCGTGACTTCAATGCCGAGCGTGGCCTGACCCTGTTCATGACCATGACTGCAACCCTGGCGGTGCTGCTCTATCGCTACAGCGGCCAGCAAGACCTGCGCATCGGCGCGCCAGTGGCCAACCGCATTCGTCCGGAAAGCGAAGGCCTGATTGGCGCTTTCCTCAACACCCAGGTGTTGCGTTGCCAGCTCGACGGGCAGATGCGCGTCGGGCAATTGATCGATCAGGTGCGTCAGACCGTGATCGAGGGGCAGTCCCATCAAGACCTGCCGTTCGATCAACTGGTCGAAGCGTTGCAGCCAGCCCGCAGCACGGCTTACAACCCACTGTTCCAGGTGATGTGCAACGTGCAGCGCTGGGAGTTCCAGCAGCGTCGCGAGTTGTCGGGTATGCAGGTGGACTACCTGGTCAACGACGCCCGCGCGACCAAGTTCGACCTCAACCTTGAGGTGACGGATCTGGACCGCCGTCTGGGTTGCTGCCTGACCTACAGCTGCGACCTGTTCGACGAGCCGCGTATCGCGCAGATGGCCAGGCACTGGCAGCAATTGCTGGCGGCGCTGCTCGACAACCCCGAGCAACGCCTGTGCGAATTGCCGATGCTGACCGGCGATGAGCAGCAGCGCCTGCACAGTAGCCTTGCAGGCGACCGTGTAGCCGATCTGCAGCAAACCATCGAAGGGCTGTTCAGCGCCCAGGCGGCGCGTCAGCCGCAGGCGGTGGCGCTGACCTTCGCCGGGCAACACCTGAGCTATGCCGAGCTCGACGCACGCGCCAATCAACTGGCCCGAGTGCTGCGCGAGCGCGGTGTCGGCCCGCAGGTGCGCGTGGGCCTGGCGCTGGAGCGCTCGCTGGAAATGGTGGTCGGGTTGCTGGCGATTCTCAAGGCTGGCGGCGCCTATGTGCCGCTGGACCCCGAGTACCCGCTCGAGCGCCTGCATTACATGATCGAAGACAGCGGCATCAGCGTACTGCTCGGCCAGCGCAGCCTGTTCGAGGCATTGGGCGAGTTGCCGGCTCAGCTGGCGCGTTGGTGTCTGGAGGACGACGGCCCGGCCTTGGCCGCAGTCAGCCCAGAGCCCTTGCCTGAGCAAAGTTTGCCGGGGCATCAGGCCTATTTGATTTACACCTCCGGTTCCACTGGCAACCCCAAGGGCGTGGTGGTCAGCCGTGGTGAAATCGCCATGCACTGCCAGGCCGTGATCGAACGTTTCGGCATGCGCAGTGATGACTGTGAACTGCACTTCTATTCAATCAACTTCGACGCCGCGACCGAGCGTTTGCTCGCGCCATTGTTGTGTGGCGCACGGGTCGTGTTGCGTGCCCAGGGGCAGTGGGGGGCGGAGGAAATCTGCAGCTTGATTGCTGAGCAGCAGGTGACCATCCTCGGCTTTACCCCAAGCTATGGCAGCCAACTGGCGCAATGGCTGGCCAGCCGCGAGCAGATCTTGCCGGTGCGCCTGTGCATCACCGGTGGCGAAGCCTTGACGGGTGAACACCTGCAGCGGATTCGCCAGGCCTTTGCGCCACAGCAGTTCTTCAATGCCTATGGGCCGACGGAAACCGTGGTCATGCCGCTGGCGTGCCTGGCGCCAGAGCAGTTGCCCGCAGGGGCCGCCAGTGTGCCGATCGGCAGCGTGGTCGGTGCGCGCGTGGCCTACATTCTGGATGCCGATCTGGCCCTTTTGCCGCAGGGCGGGGTGGGTGAGTTGTATGTGGGCGGTGCCGGTCTGGCCCAGGGTTACCATGAGCGTCCGGGGCTGAGCGCTGAACGTTTTGTCGCCGACCCGTTCAGTCAAGACGGTGGGCGTCTGTACCGTACCGGCGACCTCGTGCGTCAGGGCGACGACGGCCTGGTCGAGTACGTCGGGCGTATCGACCATCAAGTGAAGATTCGCGGTTTCCGTATTGAGCTGGGCGAAATCGAAACCCGCCTGCTGGAGCATGCGGCGATACGTGAGGCGGTGGTTCTGGCGCTGGATATGCCGGGCGGTAAACAACTGGCCGCTTACCTGGTGTGTGACCAGGCGCAGGGCGATGCCAGCGCACAGCATGCACTGCGTGAAGCACTCAAGGCCGAGCTGCGGCTGCACCTGCCGGACTACATGGTGCCGACGCATCTGGTGCTGCTGCAGCAGATGCCGCTGACGGCCAACGGCAAGCTCGACCGCCGGGCCTTGCCTGCGCCCGATTTGCAGCAAGCGCGTGAACACTATGAAGCACCGCGCAACGCGCTGGAGCAGCAGCTCGCCAACCTCTGGTGTGAAGTGTTGAACCTGCCGCAGGTCGGTGTACACGACAACTTCTTTGAGCTGGGTGGCGATTCGATTCTGTCGATCCAGGTGGTCAGCCGTGCCCGCCAGGCGGGGCTGCACTTCACCCCGCGCGATCTGTTCCAGCACCAGACTGTCCAGACCCTGGCTGCAGTGGTACGCCGCAATGACGACACACAGGTCGATCAAGGGCCGTTGAGCGGTCGCGCGGTACTGACGCCGATTCAGCAATGGTTCTTCGACAGCGAGGTGCCGCAACCGCAGCACTGGAACCAGGCCGTGCTACTGGCGCCGGTCGAACGCCTGGTGGCTAAAACGCTGGAGCAGGCCTTGCAGCAACTGGTCGCGCATCATGATGTGCTGCGCCTGCGCTTCAGCCAGCACAACAGTCAGTGGCAAGGCGATTACAGGCAAGGCGACAGCCGCGAACTGCTCTGGCAGGTGTCGGTGAACAGCGTTGCTGACTGTCAGCAGTTGTACAGCGACGTGCAACGTAGCCTCGACCTGGGCAACGGCCCGTTACTGCGGGCCTTGCTGGTCGACGATGCGCAAGGGCAGCAGCGGCTGTTGCTGGCGATCCATCACCTGGTGGTGGACGGCGTGTCGTGGCGCGTGCTGCTTGAAGACCTGCAAGCGCTTTACCGTGGCCAGGCGGTGGCCGCCAAAACCCGCGCCATGAGTGATTGGGCGGCGCGTCTGCAAGCCTATGCCAGCAGCGACTCGCTGCGCGAAGAGCAGCACTGGTGGCAGACGCAACTGAGCACCGCGCATCGCGAACTGCCTTGCGATCACCCGCAAGGGGCGAACCTGTACAAGCAGGCGCATACCCTCAGCGTGCGCCTGGACAGCAGTCAAACCCGGCAATTGCTCAGCCAAGCCCCTGCGGCCTATCACACCCAGGTCAACGACCTGCTGTTGACTGCCCTGGCGCGAGTGCTGTGCCGCTGGAGCGGGGACACCTCGGTGCTGGTGCAACTGGAGGGCCACGGTCGTGAACACCTGTTCGACGATATGGACCTGACGCGTAGTGTCGGTTGGTTCACCAGTGCTTACCCGCTGAGCCTGAGCCCTTCGGCTGATGCCGGTGCGGCCGGACAGGCGGCGTCGATCAAAGCGATCAAGGAGCAATTGCGTCAGGTGCCGCACAAGGGGCTGGGCTATGGCGTGCTGCGTTATCTGGCCGATGCCGGTGTGCGCGAACGTATGGCGGCGTTGCCGCAGGCGCGGATTACCTTCAACTACCTCGGCCAGTTCGATCAGCAATTTACCGCCGATGCCCTGTTCCAGCCGGTGGATGAGCCGGTGGGCGAGGCGCATGACCAAGAGGCGCCGTTGCCTAACTGGTTGAGCGTTGATGGCCAGGTGTTTGCCGGTGAGTTGCAACTACGCTGGACTTTCAGCCGTGAGCGTTACGACGCCCACACCATTGAGCTGCTGGCTGAGGCCTACAAAGCCGAATTGCTGGGGCTGGTCGAGCACTGCCTGACCCCGGGCAATGGCAGCTTCACGCCGTCGGACTTTCCGCTGGCACAGCTGAGTCAGGAACAGATCGACAGCCTGCCCGTGCCTGCTGCGCAGATCGAAGACGTCTACCCGCTGACACCGATGCAAGAAGGGCTGTTGCTGCACACCTTGCTCGAGCCCGGCACCGGCATCTACTACATGCAGGATCGCTACCGGATCAACAGCGCCCTCGATCGCGAGCGCTTTGCCCAGGCCTGGCAAACCGTGGTCGCCCGTCACGAAGCGTTGCGCGCGTCGTTCAGTTGGAACGCTGGCGAAGCCATGCTGCAGATCATCCACAAACCGGGCAGCACGGCGCTGGATTATCTCGACTGGGCCGACATGGCCGAGGATGAACAGGAAGCGCGTCTTCAGGCCCTGCACAAGCAGGAGCGCGAAGCAGGCTTCGATCTGTTGCAGCAGGCGCCGTTCCACCTGCGGCTGATTCGGGTGGGCGCCGACCGCTACTGGTTCATGATGAGCAACCACCACATCCTTATCGATGCCTGGTGCCGCTCGTTGCTGATGAACGATTTCTTCGAGCTGTACATGGCCCTCGGCGAAGGCCGCGAGGCGCAGTTGCCGGTGCCACCGCGCTACCGCGACTACATCAGTTGGCTGCAGCACCAGGATCTGGAGGCTGCGCGTCAGTGGTGGCGCGATAACCTGCAGGGCTTTGAGCGCAGCACCGCGGTGCCAAGCGACCGGCCGCTGCTGCGTGACCACGGCGCGGAAAATGCCGGGATGATTGTCGGTGACTGTTACACTCGCCTTGCTATCAGCGAGGGCGCGCGCTTGCGTGAGCTGGCCCAGGCCCATCAGCTGACGATCAACACCTTCGCTCAGGCAGCTTGGGCCCTGGTATTGAGCCGCTACAGCGGCGAGCGTGATGTGCTGTTCGGGGTCACCGTTGCCGGACGTCCGGTGAGCATGCCGCAGATGCAGCGCACGGTCGGACTGTTCATCAACAGTATCGCCCTGCGGGTGAAATTGCCGGCAGCCGGTGAGCGTTGCACGGTGCAGCAGTGGCTCAAAGGCCTGCTCGACCTCAACATGCAATTGCGCGAGTACGAATACCTGCCATTGGTGAGCATTCAGGAATGCAGCGAGCTGCCCAAAGGCCAGCCGCTGTTCGACAGCCTGTTCGTGTTCGAGAACGCGCCGGTGGAGGTGGCCGTGCTGGATCGCGCGCAAAGCCTGAACGCCAGCTCTGACTCCGGCCGGACCCACACCAACTTCCCGTTGACCGCTGTCTGCTATCCAGGCGATGACTTGGGACTGCACCTGTCGTTCGACCAACGTTATTTCGATACCGCCACCGTTGAACGCCTGCTGGCCGAGTTCAAGCGTCTGTTGCTGGCACTGGCCGACGGCTTCCACGCTGACATGAGCGAGATGCCATTGCTCGGTGAGCAGGAGCGGCGCTTCCTGCTTGAAGACTGTAACCGCAGCGCACGGGCTTATCCGCTGGAGCAGAGCTATGTGCAGCAGTTCGAAGCACAGGTTGCCGCCCGGCCGCAGCAACGGGTTGCGCGCTGCCTGGAGCAGTCGCTCAGCTATGCCCAGCTCAATGCCCAGGCCAACCGTCTGGGCCATGCCCTGGTCGCGGCTGGAGTCAGCGTGGACCAACCAGTGGCACTGCTGGCCGAGCGTGATTTGCCTTTGCTGGGCATGATCATCGGTAGTTTCAAGGCTGGCGCTGGCTACTTGCCGCTCGACCCAGGGCTGCCGACCGCGCGTCTGCAGCGCATCGTTGAACTCAGCCGCACACCGGTGCTGTTGTGCAGTCAGGCCTGTGCCGAGCAGGGCCGGGCGCTACTGGATGAGCTGGCCTGTGCCGGGCGTCCGAAACTGTTGATCTGGGAACAGGTTCAGGAGGGCGCCTGGCCCGATAGCAATCCGGGTATCTACAGCGCACCGGATAACCTTGCCTATGTGATCTACACCTCCGGCTCCACCGGCTTGCCGAAGGGGGTGATGGTCGAACAGCGCGGCATGCTCAATAACCAGCTGAGCAAGGTGCCTTACCTGCAACTGAGTGAACAGGATGTGATCGCCCAGACCGCTTCGCAAAGTTTCGATATTTCGGTCTGGCAGTTCCTGGCCGCGCCGTTGTTCGGGGCGCAGGTGGAGATTGTGCCCAGTGCCATCGCCCACGATCCGCAGGGCCTGCTTGCGCACGTTCAGGCCTGTGGCATCACCGTGCTGGAGAGCGTGCCGTCGTTGATTCAAGGCATGCTCGCCAATGAACATCAACAACTGGACGGCTTGCGCTGGATGCTGCCGACTGGCGAAGCGATGCCACCCGAGCTGGCTTCGCAGTGGCTGCAGCGCTATCCGCAGATCGGCCTGGTCAACGCGTACGGGCCAGCCGAGTGCTCCGATGATGTGGCCTTCTTCCGCGTCGATGCCGCTTCGACCCGTGGCAGCTACCTGCCCATCGGTACGCCAACCGACAACAACCAGCTGTATTTGCTGGGTGAAGATCAGGCGCTGGTACCGCTGGGGGCAGTCGGTGAGCTGTGTGTCGCGGGTACTGGGGTTGGCCGTGGTTATGTCGGCGACCCGCTGCGCACCGCACTGGCCTTTACTCCGCATCCGTTCGGGGCACCGGGTGAGCGCCTGTATCGCACTGGCGACCTGGCGCGGCGGCGCATGGACGGAGTGCTCGAGTACGTCGGGCGGATTGACCATCAGGTGAAAATCCGTGGCTACCGTATCGAGTTGGGCGAGATCGAAGCGCGCCTGCACGAGCAGACCGAAGTGCGCGATGCCGCGGTAGGTGTGCAGGAAGGCGCTAATGGCAAACACCTGGTCGGCTACCTGGTGGCCAGCGACGCGGCAGCCGATACCGATGCGCTGCTCGAATCGATCAAGCAACGCCTGCGGGCCGAGTTGCCCGAGTACATGGTGCCGTTGCATTGGGCCTGGCTCAAGCAACTGCCCCTCAATGCCAACGGCAAGCTCGACCGCAAGGCGTTGCCCACTATCGACTTCGCCACTGCGCAGCGACAGGACTACCTGGCACCGCGTAGCGAGCTGGAGCAAACCCTGGCAACGATCTGGGCCGAGGTGCTCAAGGTCGAGCGGGTGGGCGTGTGCGACAACTTCTTTGAGTTGGGCGGGCACTCATTGCTGGCGACCCAGATCGCCTCAAGGGTGCAGAAGGCGCTGCAACTGAACGTGCCGTTACGGGCGATGTTCGAGTGCAGCACCGTCGAGGAGCTGGCCATTTATGTGCAGAGCCTTGAGGCCAGTGAGTTGAGCGACGATAAAGTCGACCGGCTCAGTGACCTGATGGCAGAGCTCGAGGCGTTGTAGGACTTAGGCCTGGGCCAGGGTAGAGCAGGTGCGGCGTAGGTCGTGTTTGAGCAACACCACCGAAGCGGCCAGCAACACGGCGTCCTTGATCAGGAAGGACGTCGCACCGCCCATGGCGGGAAAGCCACCGGCACTGCTTTCCCAGGCACCAGGGGTGGTCAGGATCAAGGTCAGGGTAGTGAGGTAGGTGAGTGCCGAACCAAGCGCCCCGGCCACTGCCCAGGTGGGTGACCAGATGCCGATCAGCAAGGCGGCGCCGATGGCCCACTCGGCCACACCCAGGGCGTAGCTGGCGCCCTGGATGCCAAAGGCGGCATGCATCCAGGACAGCAATGGGCTGTTGCCGATCAGGGGAATAAGCGCCTGGGCTTCATAGTCAAACCACTTGGTGTAGCCAAAGCCGATGAAGATCACGATCAGGCTCCAGCGCACCAGCTGGATATCGAAAGAGGAGCGTACAAAGGTATTGAGGTAAGTGGAGTGGGTCATGGAGAGTTCCTTTCAGATGAGGGGTACTCTCCAGACGCCGTGATCGGGTGGACGTTACACGCCGCTGTCAGGGAATCAGCGTTTACCCAGAATTTTTCCGAGCATTTCCGGGCGCGGCGCACCTTGCTGGGTTTGCAGCTGTTGCTGTTCGTCGAGGTAGAAAATCGCTGGCGTCGCAGACAGGCCCAGCTCTTCCATCAACGCCAGGTTGCTGTCGAGCTTGGCCTGCACGGCCTCGGGAATCTTGTCGAGGGCCTTGAGCGTGCTGGCTTTGCCTGCACTCTCGTGTTTGAGCAGCGCCTGCACCGGGTCTTTGCTGGCCAGCAGCGCTGCCGACTTACCTGGGCTGTCTTCGCGGATGATACCGACCATGATGTGGCGCAACTGCACCTTGCCCGACTCGACCCACGGCCGAGCCTGCTGCCAGAACATGTTGCAGTAAGGGCAGTTAGGGTCGCTGAACAGGTAGACGATTCGCGGAGCATCGGCTTTGCCGTCGGCGATCCAGGCGGTCTTTTCCATCTTCGCCCAGACTTCCTTGGCCATCGGTGCGTACACCAGCTTCTGCAGAGGTGCTTCGCTCAGGTCCTGGCCTTGCTCGTCGAACAGGCTACCGACCAGCACGTGCTTGCCGTCTGGGGTCAGGTACAAGGCCATACCGCGGTTCTGATACTCGGCGGCATAACCGCGCAAGCCGTTCGGGGCATCGAAGCTGCCCTTGATCTTTACCCCCTTGGCTTCGATTTGCTGCACGGCTTTGGGCAGCGATTCGGCCATGGCGGTGTGGCTGGCCAGCAGGCCCAGGGTGAGGCCCAGCGGCAGTTTCAACAAAGGGTGCATGCGTCGTTCCTTGAAGTATGGGTGACGGCGGGCGCAGGGCTGCGCTCGAAGGATTCCAGGGCGTGGGTGAGGCTGGCCCGTGATAGCTCGCCCAGGTGACTGCCGACCAGGCGGCCGTCAGCGCTGTAGAACAGGGTAGTGGGCAGGGCCATGGAGCCGACTTTCTGCGCCAGCTGCCCACCGCCGTCGAACAGCACGTGGGACAGGTTCAGCCCGGTCGTGGCGAGAAAATTACTGACCGTTTGCGGGGTTTCCCCCTGGTTGACGAACAGGAAGGTGATATCAGGATGGTCGTGCTGCGCTTGTTGCAGCACTGGCATTTCCCGTCGGCACGGCGGGCACCAGGTGGCCCACAGGTTGATGACCAGTGGCCGGCCCTTGTAATCGGTGAGTTGCACCGCCTGGCCGTTGGCCTTGTACAGGCTCACTTCGGGCAATTGCGTGCCTTGTTCATACAAATGACTGGCCATGCTGCCGAGCACCCAGAACAGCAAACCGCTGAACAGGCCCCAGCCTAAC
The DNA here is from genome assembly GCF_056322725.1 of Pseudomonas sp. NUPR-002. Taxonomy (NCBI): domain Bacteria; kingdom Pseudomonadati; phylum Pseudomonadota; class Gammaproteobacteria; order Pseudomonadales; family Pseudomonadaceae; genus Pseudomonas; species Pseudomonas sp. NUPR-002. Next base: position 4,395,309 of record NZ_CM150476.1, on the reverse strand, counting down.
GGGCGGCGCAGTGTCGGGCGCCGCCAGCCGCGCCACACGGCGCCGAGTGCCAGCACCAGCAGCCCCGGCCAGAGCAGGAAGCCGCCATCGCGCAGGTCGACGATCTGAATCAGGTCGTCGCGGTACATCGGCCAGTAGCTGAGCACAAACCCCAAACGCGCGCCCAACAACCCCAGCAGGAACAGGCCGAACAGCACCGATTCGGGGTTGTCGCCCTCGCGCTTGGCCACCCGCCAGCCAACCAATGTGGCCAAGGCCAGTGCGCCCAGTAGCAACAGATGATCGACGGCCATGGTCAGCGGCCCGAGGTTCACGGTCAGCATCAGCCTTGACTCCGGGTCTGGGCCCATTGTTCGAGGAAGTTCTTCGCATCGATTTCGCCGGTGATACGTCGGGCGCGGCGCTCGTTGCCCTCCGGGCCGATCCAGATCAGGCTGGGCGGGCCGGGCACCTGGTAGCGTTGCATCAGTTCGCGGCTCGACGGTGCATCGGCAGTTACATCCAGACGGATCAAATGCACACCGTTGAGGGCCGCCAGTACATCAGCGCGGCCGAACACCTGCTTTTCCATGACTTTGCACGACACACACCAGTCGGCATAGTAGTCCAGCATTACCCACTGCCCCCTGGCTTTGGCGTTGTCCAGTTCGCGTTGCAGCTCAGCCGGTCGGGTGACGGTGACGAATGCGTCGCTGTGGGCCACGCTGGCGACTGTGGCGGTACCGGCGCGGAACGGTTGCAAGGGTTGCCAGAGGTCGCTGCCGCCTGCGGCAGCACCAATCACCAACAAACTGCCCCAGAATCCGGCCAGCAACGGCAGTGCGCGGATCGGCCGTAGGTTGTGTAGTGCAGGCCACGCCGCCCAGGCCAAGGCAATCAACCAGGCGCCGCCCAGGCCCAGCCACAGCGACGGCTCCAGCACAGTGCGCAGGGTGTACAGGGCCATGGCCAGGAACACGAAGCCGAACAGGCCCTTGACCAGGTTCATCCACGGGCCAGGACGTGGCAGGTAGCGATTGCCCAGGGTCACCAGTAGCAACAGCGGCAAGCCCATGCCCAGGCCAAGCGTGAACAGCACCAGGGCGCCGTGAACGGCGTTGCCACTCTGTGCGATATACAGCAGGGCACCGGCCAGTGGTGCAGTCATGCACGGCCCCATCAGCAATCCTGAAAGGGCGCCGAGCAGGGCGGCACCGTAGAGATTGCCACCGCGGGTGCCGTGGCCCGCACGTTCCAGGCGATCACGCAGCCAGGCCGGTAACTGCAGTTCGAACACGCCAAACATCGGCAAGGCCAGCAAGACGAACAGGCCGGCCAGGGTGCCGAGCAGCCAGGGCTGTTGCAGCCAGGCCTGCAGGCTGCCACCGAGCAGTGCGGCGATCACCCCGAGCGCGGCGTAGACCAGGGCCATGCTCAAGATGTAGACGCTGGCCAGCAGCCAGCCACGACGCGCACTGACGCCGTTGCCCAGCACCAGGCCGGCGAGAATCGGCAGCATCGGCAGCGAGCACGGCGTAAAGGCCAGCAGCAAGCCGAGGCCGAAGAAGGCCAGTAGGCTCCAGGCCAGGGTCGACTGTTGCAGGCCGCCCGCCAAGGCTTGGTCGCTGGCCTGTTCATTGGCTTGTTCGGCCGCCGGCGTGTCGCTCAGGCTGACCAGGCTGGTTTGCGGCGGGTAACACAAGCCGGCATCGGCGCAGCCTTGCCAACCCATGCGTAACTGCCCCGTGGCGCTGGCTGGCAGTATCAGCTCCAGTTCGCCTCGGTAAACCTGCGTGTCGCCGAAGTATTCATCATGGTAGGGCAGGGCTTCTGGCAACGTGGGGTGTTGTTCAGCAGGCAGGCCGTCGAACTTCAGGCGCTTCTGGTACAGGTAATAGCCATCAGTGATTTTCCAGTGCAGGCGCATTTCGCCGGATGGCAGGCGCTCGCTGCTGAACACAAAGGCTTTGTCCACCGGCAGAAAGTCACTCTGGGCGAAGGGGTTGGCCTGGGAAAGGCCGCTGAACAGGAGCATCAGGGCAATTAATAAAGTGCGCATCTCAAAGCCTTGGTAGTGCAGTAAGCGCCTGATCCTGGCCGAGCGCGATTAACCGAGTGTTAACCACAACGCGTCGGTTGTCGCACAAGCCGAGACGATCCGCTGTCGGCGCGGCATAATCCTGAGTTAATCCGCCTGCGCTTCACTGCCATTTTTAGTTGTGAGACCCACCATGCACGTACTGCTCTGCGAGGATGACGACCTGATTGCCAGCGGCATCGCTGCGGGGCTGACCGCCCAGGGCATGACGGTGGACCGGGTGGCAAGTGCAGCTGCAGCCCAGGCCATGCTCCAGGCCGCCAGCTTCGATGTCATGGTGCTGGACCTGGGCTTGCCCGATGAAGATGGCCTGAAATTGTTGCAGCGCCTGCGCCAGCAAGGGGAGACGCTGCCGGTGCTGGTGCTGACTGCGCGCGACGCGGTCACCGATCGGGTCGATGGCCTGCAGGCCGGTGCCGACGATTACCTGCTCAAACCGTTTGATCTGCGTGAGCTGGCGGCACGGCTGCACACCCTGTTGCGCCGCTCGGCCGGGCGCGCGGTCAATATCATCGAACACGGTCCGCTCAGCTACGACCCGAGCAGCCGCGAAACTTGCCTGGGCGGGGTGCCGGTCGACCTGTCGCGACGTGAGCAGGCGCTGTTGCAGGCACTGTTGCACAACCGTGGCCGGGTACTCTCCAGTGAACAGCTCAAAGACAGCGTCTACGGCTTTGGTGACGAGGTGGAAAGCAACGCCTTGAACGTGCATATCCATCACCTGCGGCGCAAGTTGGGCAACGGTATCGTTGAAACCGTGCGCGGCCTGGGTTATCGCCTGGGGCCGGCACAGCTACCCGAGGCTGCATCGCAATGAGCCTGCGTGTACGCCTGACGCTGATCCTCGGTGCCGCCTTTGTGCTGATTTGGGCCCTGGCGGCGGCCTGGATGCTGCGCGATCTGCGCTACCAGATGATGTTTTCCCTCGATCAGCGCCTGGTGGCGTCGGCGCGAATGGTAGCCGGCTTGATCGATCAGTTGCCGCAACCGCTGGTAGCCAAGGGCGGCGGCACCCAGTTGAGTGCCGATCAGCTCAGCGTACCGGACGGCATGGCCTGTCAGGTCAGCTCGCTGCGCGGTGAAATCATTGCCCGCAACCACAATCAGGAACACAACCTCGAAGACGATCGCAGCGGCTTTCGCGACCAGACCATCGAGGGCGCGCGCTGGCGTACCTTTACCTATTATCGCGGTGACGTCCGTATCACCACGGCCGATCGCCATCAGGAGCGCGAGGCGCTGAACCGTTCGATTCTGCTGGCCGCGTCGGCACCGGTGCTGGTGGCGTTGCTGGGCAGCCTGGGATTGTTGTGGATCGGCATTGGCAAGGGCCTGGCGCCGCTCAACCGCATGCGCGATGCCTTGCGCAGGCGCAGCCCCGACGCCTTGGAACCCTTGCAGGTGCGTGGCCTGCCGAGTGAGTTGCAGCCATTGCAAGACACCCAGAACCAGCTGTTCCAACGCATCGCCCAGACCATTGAGCGCGAGCGCCGCCTCACCGATGACGCCGCCCATGAGCTGCGTACACCGTTGACCGCGATCAAGACCCACCTGCAGGTGGCGCGCATGACCGAAGGGGCAACCCGTGAACAGGCCCTGGAGCACGCCGAGCAAGGCGCAGACCGCTTGCACCGGACGTTGGAGCAACTGCTGTTGTTGGCGCGGGTCGAGGGCAGCCTGTCGTTCGAAGATGGTGTTCAGTGCAATGCCGAACAGGTTGCCCGCCAGGCCATCCAGGACACCGGGCTTGCGAATGCGCAGCGGGTCGACCTGCGACTGGCACCGGACGCTGCCCAGGCATTTCTCGACATGCCTTCGCCACTGGCGGTGACGGCCTTGCGCAACCTGTTGGATAACGCGCTGCGCCACACCCGTGGTAGCGAACCCGTGGAGTTGGCGGTACAGATGGAAAAGGGCCGGGTAGCGTTCCTGGTTCGTGACCACGGGCCGGGCATTGCCGAACAAGACCTTGAGCGCCTGACCGAGCGGTTCTGGCGCACCGGGCAAAGTGGTAGTTGCGGTCTGGGGCTGGCGATCGTCCAGGCTATCGTGCAGCGCTGCGCCGGTTCGCTGCGCTTCGACAGCCACAGCGACGGCTTGCGCGTGTTCATGCACATCCCCCAACGAGCACAGTAGGAGCGGGCTTGCCCCGCGATCGTGGTGTATCTGAAAAACCGCAATCGCGGGGCAAGCCCGCTCCTACCAATTAAAACGTTGGTTTTGCTAAATCCTCGCGGCGCTGAAGCGTTTTTCAAGCGATAACAATCCGCTTGCTTGCGAGGGTTTCCTCAGATGTCAGTCGCTATCAGCGTTGCCGAAACGCTTTATCACTTCGAAGAGTCGCCCTTGCTGGCCCGGCAAAAGCAGCAGGAGTCCAATGCCCGCAGCTATCCACGACGTATTCCGCTGGCGTTAAAAAAGGCCCGGGGCTTGTATGTCGAAGATGTCGAAGGGCGTCAGTTCATCGATTGCCTGGCGGGCGCTGGCACCCTGGCCTTGGGGCACAACCATCCGGTGGTGATCGAGGCCATTCAGCAGGTGCTGGCCGACGAGCTACCGCTGCACACCCTCGACCTGACCACGCCGGTCAAGGACCAGTTCGTCCAGGACCTATTCGGCCTGTTGCCACAAGCGTTGCGTGACGAAGCACGGATTCAGTTCTGCGGGCCGACCGGAACCGATGCGGTGGAAGCGGCATTGAAGCTGGTACGTACGGCCACCGGGCGCACCACTGTGTTGTCGTTCCAGGGCGCTTATCACGGCATGTCTCAAGGCGCGTTGAGCCTGATGGGCAGCCTGGGGCCGAAAAAGCCACTGGCCGGGCTGCTGAGCAATGGCGTGCAGTTTCTGCCGTATCCCTACGACTACCGCTGCCCGTTCGGACTGGGCGGTGAGGCTGGGGTCAAGGTCAACCTGCACTACCTGGAGAACCTGCTGAGCGACCCGGAAGGTGGCGTGCAATTGCCCGCTGCGGTGATTGTTGAAGCCGTGCAAGGTGAGGGCGGAGTGATTCCGGCTGATGTGGAATGGCTGCGCGGTGTTCGGCGGATTACCGAGCAGGCCGGTGTGGCGCTGATCGTTGATGAGATCCAGAGCGGTTTTGCCCGCACCGGCAAGATGTTTGCCTTCGAACACGCCGGCATCGTGCCGGATGTGGTGGTCATGTCCAAAGCCATCGGCGGCAGCCTGCCGCTGGCCGTGGTGGTGTATCGCCAGTGGCTGGACACCTGGCAGCCTGGCGCTCATGCCGGAACTTTCCGCGGCAACCAGATGGCCATGGCGGCAGGTTCGGCGGTGATGAAGTACATCCAGGAACACAACCTGTGTGCCCATGCCGAGGCCATGGGCGAGCGTTTGAGCGGGCACCTGCGCCGCCTGCAGCAGGATTTCCCGCAACTGGGCGATATTCGTGGCCGTGGCTTGATGCTCGGGGTTGAGCTGGTGGATCCGGCCGCCACCCTGGATGCCCTCGGCCACCCGGCCGCCTGCCCACAGTTGGCGCCGCTGGTGCAGCGTGAATGCCTCAAACGCGGCTTGATTCTTGAACTCGGTGGCCGCCACGGGGCGGTCGTGCGTTTCTTGCCACCATTGGTCATCACCGCTGAGCAGGTCGATGAAGTGGCTGCACGCTTTGGTCGTGCGCTGACCGCAGCGGTCGCCAGCCTGCGCGGAAACGAGTAGGCCAATGACGATATCGCGGCGAGGATTCATAGCGGGTCTGGCGGTGGCAGGTGCAGCGGTGCCGGCGGTGTATTACGCACACAAAGAACTGACCCACGACCCGGAAGACGACATTGTTACAGCGGGTGAGGCCAGCGTTGAACTGGCCGATACGGCCGGTCAGCAGTTGGCTGATCAGTTGCGTGGCGTGTGGGACCTGCGTGTTCACGGCAGCCAGGCCGGGCTGGCGGGTTTGCCCGAGCACGGCTTGCAGCTGTACCTGGATGTCGCCAACAAAGGGCGTGGGCTGCGAGGTTTTGTCGATGAGCAAAGCCGTCTTGAGGGGCAGGGGCCTGTGGCGTACCGCGTGGTCGGTGACCTGGTGGGGGCTTCCAGCGCCCAGGTGCGTTGGCGCTTGCTGAGTAATCAGGGCGGTCCGGGTTATGAGTGTGTTGCCAGCCTGGATGAGGTCTGGGGCGATTTTGCCAATGCCGGCAGCGCAACCTTGAGTGGTCGCCTGCAGCCGCTGGATCGTTCCATGGCCTTGCCGTTGCTCGACAGCCATTTCGTTGCCGTTAAACGCCTGTTTCCGGAAGCGCGTGAACGCTTGCCGTACACCGCGCAACTCCAGGCGTGGTTGATCAGCGCCGAACATCGTCTGTTCCATCAACTCTGGCATGCAACCCGCGACAAGTGGCACGACCTCAGCGCAGAGAAACGGGAGGCCCTGCGCGGTCTGGGCTGGCAGCCCGGGCCGCGTGAGCTGGAGCGCGATGCCCGCGGCCCGCGCAAGCATCGCAACGGTTCGGGTGTCGACTTTCTGTTTATGCACCGGCACATGCTGGGCACCGCGCGCTCCATGCAGGACTTACCGTCCTGGCCGCACTTTCCCTTGCCCAGGCCCAGCGTCGAACAGGACCGGCAGGGCTTTGCCCGTTACTTCGATAACCACAATGGTTATTGCGTTCCGCCCACCTGGCTGGCGCCAGACGATGAGGCCTATGGTCAGTGGGTGTCGGCGATCAAGGCCGGCGAAACCTTCTGCAGTAACTTTCAAGTGTGGGAATCGCAGTATCAGGATCCGCTCTACTTGTCGAAACTGACCCTCGGTGCATTTGGCTCCGAGCTTGAGATGAACCTGCATGACTGGCTGCACATGTGCTGGGCTTCGGTGCCACGCGATCCGGTCAATGGCGCGCCGGTGCCTTTTGCCCGTGATCCGGCGGATTTCGCTTCGCGCTGGTTCGGTGCGGAGAATGACTTTCTTGGCGATCCCTTTTCATCCCATGTGAGCCCAGTGTTCTGGGGGTTCCATGGCTGGATCGACGACCGCGTCGAAGACTGGTACCGCGCCCATGAACGGCACAATCCTGGCCAGGTGCGCAGGCGTGAGGTCAATGGGGTGAAGTGGTTTGCGCCGGGGCGTTGGGTCGAGGTCGAAGACCCTTGGCTGGGCCCGGTGACCCATGGTTGCAGCACCGTGCCCGGAGCCTTTCCCGGCAAGTCGGTGGAAATGGATGTGGAAACCATGAAACTGGCGTTGCGTCTGACCTTTGGTGAAGACGACAAGATTGCCGATCTGTTTCGCCGCGTGCCTCGGCGGCCGTGGTACGCACGGCACCTGTCCTGACCCCCTTCTTCGGTGGGAGATACCGTCTTGCACCACCTGTGGGAGCGGCGGTTTGCCAGCCGCCGCCGAGGGCTTTGTATAGCGCCACGCTGCCTTGCAGGCGCGCCAGCCGCAGTTGCGCCTGCTGATCTTGGGCCTGATAAAGCGTGCGCTGTGTCTCCAGTACCGTCAGCAAAGTTTCGGCACCGGCCTGATAACGGCTTTGCGACAGCGTAAAGGCAGTCTGCGCATGCTCGACTTCCTGATCCTGCCACTGGCGCTGATCATCCACGCCACTGATGGCATTCAGGGCTTTTTCAACATCGGCAAACCCCGCGACGATTGTACTGCGGTAGTTTTCCAGCAGTTCTTCCTGCTGCGCCTGGGCTTTGTCGCGTTCGGCGCGCAGGCGGCCGTTGTTGAAGATCGGTGCGGCCAGCCCGGCACTGAGGGTGTAGTAGGGGCTGCGCAGAATCTGGGCAAAGGTGTCGGCACCTGATCCCAGGTCCGCGCCCAGGGTCAGGCTTGGCAGCATCGCTGCGCGTGCCACCTGAACATTGGCCTGGGCGGCGGCCATACGTGCTTCGGCGGCGGCAATATCGGGGCGGCGGCTGAGCAACTGGCTCGGTACGCCGCTGCCAATCGTCGGCCAGCGCACCCCGTCGAGGGACTCCTGGAGCGGCGGCAGTTGCTGCACCGGCTTACCCAGCAAGGTTGCCAGGGTGATGCGCGCTTCTTGCAGCTGTTGTTCGAACAGCGGCACCTGGCGGGCCTGACCGGCAACCAGGCTCTGTTGCTGAGCCAGTTCCAGCGCGGTGGCCGAGCCTGAGTCGTAGCGGGTCTGCACCAGGCGCAATACGTCCTGGGCGTTGGTCAGGTTGAGTTTGGCGATGCGCACTTGTTCGGCCAGCGCCAGGCTCTGCAGGTAGCTGTTGGCGACCCCGCTGAGCAAGGTCAGCTCTACGGTTTGGCGGTCGTAACGACTGGCATCCAGGGCAAATACGGCGCTGTCGCGGGCAGCCACTTTGCCGCCCCAGAAGTCGATTTCGTAGCTGGCGCTCAAGGTGGTGTTGAACGAGGTGCTGGTACGTTCGCTGCTGCTGGCATCGAGCTGGTCGAAGCCATTGCCGCGCAACAGACGCTGGCGGCTGCCATCCAGGCCAAACTTTACTTCCGGCAACAGCGGCGCCCCGGCGATTACCGCCGAAGCCTGCGCCTGGCGGACCCTGGCGGTGGCGGCGGCGAGGTCGTAGCTCCCGCTGCGTGCTTGTTCGATCAACTCGTTGAGCGCTGCGCTGGCGAACTGTTGCCACCAGTCCTGTTGCACCGCTGGCAAGTTCTCGTTGCTCTGGCCTTGCCAGGCGTCAGGCGCCTGCACACCACTGTCCGGTGGCGTGGGGCTGTTACTGCAGGCGGCGATGAACACACTGATGGACAACACACTGAAACGGCTGGGCAGGTTCATGGATTATTCGCTGGTAAGGGCTTTGACCGGGTCAAGCTGAGCGGCTTTACGCGCCGGCATGAAGCCGAACACCACGCCGGTGACCACTGCGCAGGCAAAGGCGCCGAGAACGGCGGCCAGGGAAAAAGCGATGGCAATGTCGGCCAGCAGCAGTGTGCCGCCGATCAACAAGGCCAGGGCAATGCCGGTCAGGCCGCCGACCATCGACAGCAGCACCGCCTCACTGAGGAACTGGCGCAGGATGTCGCGCTGACGTGCGCCGGTGGCCATGCGGATGCCGATTTCACGGGTGCGCTCGCGCACGGTCATCAACATGATGTTCATTACCCCGATGCCGCCGACCAGCAGCGAGATCGCCGCAATCGAACCAAGCATCAGTGACAGGGTGTTTTGCGTGCGTGCTTCGGCCTGGATCAGGGCGGCGTCGTTACTCAGTTCGTAATCCTGCTTGCCGTGGTGCAGCTTGCGCATCAGCTTGTCGATTGCCGCCTCGGTTTCGGCCACCCGTCGCGAGTCGGCGGCGGCAATGGTCACGTACTCCGGGTGTTGGCTGCCGAACAAGCGGATAGCCGCAGCGGAGTAGGGCACCACAATCCGTTCATCACTGTCCTGATCGCCGGAGCTCGCGCCTTTGCCTTGCAGAATGCCGATCACCTGAAACGGCACGTTCTCCACCAGGATGTACTGACCAATCGGGTTGAGCTGGTCACCGAACAGCTTTTGCTTGACCTTCTGGCCGATCACCGCGACCGCCGCTGCGGCCTGCTCGTCGGCTTCGGTAAAGAAGCTGCCCTCAACGACCGGCCAGTTGAAAATTTCCGAGAAGAAGGTGTTGTTGCCGCCCACGTAGAACTCATGGTTGTTGTTGCCAAAGCGCACCATCAACGAATTGCCGATCACCGGCATGATCATCTTCACCTGCGGCAGGCTACCGACGGCGGCGACATCATCGAGGGTGATGATCCCGGCCGGTTCGCGCGGGCTCGGGGCCGTGCCCCCCAGGTAAAGGATGTTGGAGCCGAACGCAGCCATCTGCGCCATCACCTGGCGCTTGCTGCCTTCGCCGACAGCGAGCATCACCACCACCGAGGCCACGCCGATGACAATGCCCAGCAAGGTCAGGGCGGTGCGGAAGCGGTTGATCCACATGATCCGCCAGGCCGCCTGCAAGGCTTCGAGCATCTCGCCTTTCCAGGCGCCGCTGTGGGTGGCGCCCTGGTTTAGCCGTTGGCGCAGGTCTTCGGCCTGCAAGCCAGGGTTGGCCGGGGGTGGGGCGGTGTGTTCGTTGGTCGAATCGCTGATGACCAGGCCGTCACGGATTTCAATGACGCGCTTGGCCCGAGCGGCAACCTCGCGGTCGTGGGTGATCAGGATCACCACATGGCCTTGGGCGGCCAGTTCGTCGAGCAAGGCCATGACTTCGGCGCCGCTCTGGCTGTCGAGGGCGCCAGTCGGTTCGTCGGCCAGAATGATGTGCCCGCCGTTCATCAAGGCGCGGGCGATCGATACCCGTTGTTGCTGGCCGCCGGACAACTGGTGCGGACGATTGCCGCTGCGGCTGGCCAGACCCAGGCGATCGAGCAAGGCGGCGGCGCGGGCATGGCGCTCTGACGCGGGGGTGCCAGCGTAAATGGCGGGCATCTCGACATTTTCCTGGGCTGAGCCCGAGGCGATCAAATGGTAGCCCTGGAACACAAAGCCGAAGGCCTCTCGGCGCAGCCAGGCCAGTTCGTCGTTGTCCAGGGTGGCGACATCTTTGCCGGCAAACAGGTAATCACCGGAGGTTGGCCGGTCGAGGCAGCCGAGGATATTCATCAGCGTCGATTTGCCGGAGCCCGAAGCGCCAACGATGGCGACAAACTCGCCCGGGTGGATCGCCAGGCTGATGCCACGTACCACTTCGACTTTCGGGGTGTCGACCCCGCCATAGGACTTGCGGATGTCACGCAGTTCAATCAGCGGCGTACTCATTCAACCTCCGCTGGCCGTCGGGGCACCGATCAGCAATTGATCGCCTTCGTTCAGGCCTTCAAGCACCTGCACCCGCAGGCGGTCGCTGAGCCCGGTGCGGACCTGGCGTTGCTCGACTTTGCCGTTGGCGTTGAGGACCTGGGCGATGCGCAGGTTTTCGTCGTTGGCATCATCATCAAGCGCAGCCACCGGTACGGTCAGCACCTTGCTGGCCCGACCGGCGACGAAAAACACCTGCGTGGTCATTTCCGCCATCAAAGCGTTGTCGGGGTTCTCGACATCCAGCAACACGGTGTAGAGCACCACTTTGCTCGTGGAGCTGCCGCCGCTGGCGCTCGTCGGGCTGCCGCCACCTTGATTGGACTGATCCAGTGGCTTGGGCGGTATCGGCAGAATCTGCCGCACGGTGCTGGTCCAGCGCCGCTTACCTCCGGCCAGGGTGGTGAAGTAGGCCGCCATGCCGGGTTTTACATGGCCGATATCCGCTTCGGAAACCTGGGCCCAGACGGTCATTGGCGACAGTTTGGCGATGCGCAAAATCAGCGGGGTTTGCTGCTGGGCATTGAGGGTCTGGCCTTCGCGGGCGTCAACGGCGACGACGGTGCCGGTCATCGGCGCATAAATACGGGTATACCCCAGTTCTGCTTCGTCGCTGCGCAGGCTGGCCTGGGCCTGGCGGATCTGCGCGCGGTACATGTCGATGCGCGCCTGGGTGACCTTGAGCTGGGCCTGGGCGCTTTGCACGTCCTCCTCACGAGTGGCGCCGCCAGCGGCAAGGTTACGTTGGCGCTTCAGTTGTTGATCGGCCAACTGGTACTGGGCCTGCTGTTCCGCGAGCTGGGCTTTGAGGTTGTCGATCGAGAAACGCCCGGCGTCGAGCCTGGCCTGCTGGGTTGAGGGGTCGATTTCCACCAGCAGTTGACCTTCTTTGACTTGGTCTCCCACTTCTACATGCAGTTTGCGGATCTGCCCCGACGCCTGGGCGCCGACGTCCACGTAGCGTCTGGGTTGCAGGGTGCCCAGTGCAGTCACGCTGCTTTCGATTTCGCCACGGGTGACAGTTACGGTGCTATGCGGGTCAGCGCCGCTGTCGAGGGTTTTCCAGGCGAGCAGGGCACCCACGCTGAGCAGGCCGATGCCGCAGAACAAAAGGCGGCGCGTTGTGGAAGGACGTCTCATGTGGGGTTCCAGCCAAAGGGTTGGGCCGTGGAATCATGCTGGCAGGCAAGACAGGCATGGGAGGCTCCCCGATAAACGAGGGGCTCGCTGAAGAATTTACTCATGCCGACGTTGTGGACAGCCATCCTGGCTCATTATCACGGGAGGAGGGGGTAGGATCACGCTTGCTGAGAATAATTGTAATTTGTATTATCGCCTATTGCCATCATTCATAATCCTCTTCCTTGAGTCAGGGAATTCGCGCCGATGTAACGGCCAGGTGCTGTGTTGGAAAATTACTATCGTGAATTGGTGAGTTTCCTCTGCGCCCGCCTGGGTAACCGTCAGGCGGCTGAAGACGTCGCACATGATGCCTATACCCGGGTGCTCGAGCGCACCGGCGATGCCGAGATCGAACACCCACGCGCCTTCCTTTATCGCACGGCCCTGAACCTGGTGATCGATGGCCATCGTCGTGGGTTGCTGCGTCAGGTCGAGCCGCTGGACGTGCTCGACAGCGACGAACGGTTCTTTTCCCCTGCGCCATCTCAAGACATGGAGCTGCACCAGCGCCTGGAATTGATACAGCGTGCCCTTGGCGAACTGAATCCGCTCTGTCGCGACAGTTTTCTGCTGCGCAAACTGGAAGGTTTATCGCATCAGGAGATTGCCGAACGTCTGGGAATTTCTCGTAGTTTGGTGGAAAAGCACATCGTCAACGCGATGAAACATTGCCGTGTGCGCATGCGTCAGTGGGAGTGCTGAAGCGAGACAACAACCAAGTGTGAAAATTCCGTTGAACCTTGCTTGATTTCTCAGGCTTTCCCTACAACTATCAATACAGACAGACAATTATCTGGCGATCTGCCCGCCACCACAGCCTGCAGTAGATTTTTTGGCGCAGTAGGGTCAAGCAAAGTCGCTAAAGCCTATATGCCCTGGTCATTGACGATGCCTAATAAATCCATGCGGATCCTGATTGCCGATGAGCATCCGATGCAGTTGATGCAGTTGGAAAAAATGCTCAATGGCATGGGTTATTACCGCATCGCACCGGTTGAATCATTTGAGGATCTGCAGCACCTGGTGCAAGGCGCGTTACAGCCATTCAACTTGCTGGTGGGCAATATCGATCTGGCCAGCCATGTCGGCGTCGACCTTGAGCGTTTTTGCCGGATGAATGCCCAGATCCAGCATGCGCTGCTGTATGAGTCCCAGCACTTGAAACTGCCTACTATCCCTACTGCCCGGCGCGAGGCAGTGAACGTCAGCCTGCCCAAGGTGCCCGACAACGAAACCCTGCAGAGCTTCATGACGATCATCGACATGCCGAAAGTCATCGGGCAATTGCCTGGCGTGCCCGATCGCACGGCACATACAGGCTTCTCACAGCGGCGGATGGCGTTTCCACCGTCGATCTTTACCCGCTAATCCCGGTCGCAGCCTACGCACCCTTGGGGTGCATTTTGCTATCCTGTCACGTTCGCCGAGGTGCGCCGAGCCGCGTGCCAATGCCTTTCGTTTGACGGATGCCTCTATGACAGCCACCACGCCTGCGCCAGCGTTACGCCTGACGCGCAGTGACCATAAGACCCTGAGCCTGGCAGCATTGGGCGGCGCGCTGGAAATCTATGATTTCATCATCTTCGTGTTTTTTGCCCTGACGCTCAGCCAGTTGTTCTTTCCGCCGCATATGCCCGAGTGGCTGCGGTTGCTGCAAAGTTTCGGCATTTTTGTCACCGGTTACCTGGCCAGACCGCTGGGCGGCATCCTGATGGCGCATTTTGCCGATCATCTGGGGCGCAAGCAGGTGTTCAGCTTGAGCATCCTGATGATGGCCTTACCCTGCCTGCTGATCGGTGTGATGCCGACGTACGCAGGCATCGGTTACTTCGCCCCGTTGATTTTGCTGGCGCTGCGTATCTTTCAAGGTGCTGCAGTTGGGGGTGAAGTGCCCAGCGCCTGGGTGTTCGTGGCCGAACATGCACCGCTCGGGCGTCGCGGTTATGCCTTGGGTTTTCTGCAGGCGGGCCTGACTTTCGGCTATCTGTTGGGGGCCTTGACGGCAACAGCGCTGGCGCAGTGGTTCACGGCGCAGGAAATTCTGGACTACGCCTGGCGCTACCCGTTTCTGCTGGGTGGGGTGTTCGGTGTGATCGGCGTATGGCTGCGTCGCTGGTTGAGCGAGACCCCGGTGTTCCTCGCGCTGCGTGAGCGCCGCGAGCAGCCGGTGGCTTTTCCATTGCGTACCGTGCTGAAGGAGCACCGCCAGGCGCTGTTGCCTGCGGTACTGCTGACGTGTGTGTTGACCTCGGCGGTGGTGGTGTTGGTGGTGATCACCCCGACGGTGATGCAGCAGCGCTTTGGCATGAGTGCTGGAGACACCTTTGCGTTGAGCAGTCTGGGGATCGTTTTTCTCAATATTGGCTGTGTATTGGCGGGGCTACTGGTTGACCGGATGGGTGCCTGGCGAGCGCTTATGTTTTACAGCCTGCTGTTGCCCCTGGGTATCGGTGCCTTGTACGCCAGTCTGGTGGCGGGCTGGCAGTGGCCGGGGCTGGCCTATGCGCTGGCGGGGCTGGCCTCGGGCGTGGTGGGGGTGGTGCCGTCGGTGATGGTCGGGTTGTTCCCGGCAGCGGTGCGGGTTTCGGGGATTTCCTTTACTTACAACATTGCCTACGCGCTGTGGGCCAGTGTCACGCCGTTGCTGTTGATTGCGCTGATGCCGTGGAGTCCATGGGTGTGCGTACTGTTCAGCCTGGTGATGGGGTTGGTAGGGGTGCTGACGGTAGTCTATTACGCAGGGCGCCAGCCAGTGGCGTATGAGGAAGAAGCGTTAGGCTGCTGACGCCGGTAGGAGCGGGCTTGCCCCGCGATGCAATCTAACTGATGCGCCAAGATCGCGGGGCAAGCCGCTCCCACCTGGATAAGGCACCCATCAAACAAAAGCCCCCTGACCGTGAGGCGAGGGGGCTTTTTGCTGGCTGCTGACTTACATGTTCGGGTAAGTCGGGCCGCCTGCACCTTCCGGCGTCACCCAGGTGATGTTCTGCGAAGGATCCTTGATGTCACAGGTCTTGCAGTGCACGCAGTTCTGGGCGTTGATCTGGAAGCGCTTGTTGCCTTCTTCCTGGGTAACCACTTCGTATACGCCGGCCGGGCAGTAGCGTTGCGCCGGTTCGTCGTACAGCGGCAGGTTGGTGCCGATCGGAATGCCAGCATCGGTCAGTTTCAGGTGGCAGGGTTGTTCTTCTTCATGGTTGGTGCTGGAGAGGAACACCGAGCTGAGCTTGTCGAAGCTGAGTTTGCCGTCCGGTTTCGGATAGTCGATGCGCTTGGAGTCGGCAGCCAGCTTCAGGCAGGCGTAATCCGGCTTGGTGTCATGCAGGGTGAACGGCAGCTTGCCGCCGAACCAGTTCTGGTCGACGTAGTTGAACGCTGCACCGAGCATCGGGCCGAACTTGTGCATGGCCGGGCCGAAGTTGCGGCTGGAGAACAGTTCTTCGTAGAGCCAGCTGGCTTTGAAGGCAGTGACGTAGCTGTTGAGTTGATCGCCACCTTCGCCACCTGCCAGCAGGGCATCGGCCACGGCTTCGGCAGCCAGCATGCCGGACTTCATGGCGGTATGGCTGCCCTTGATTTTGGCCACGTTCATGGTGCCCAGGTCGCAGCCGATCAGGGCGCCACCGGCGAACACCATTTTTGGCAGCGAGTTCAGGCCGCCCTTGGCCAGCGCACGGGCGCCGTAGCTGATGCGCTTGCCGCCTTCGAGGTACTGGCTGATCACCGGGTGATGCTTGAGGCGCTGGAATTCGTCAAACGGCGACAGGAACGGGTTGCTGTACGACAGGTCGACGATCAGACCGACCACCACCTGATTGTTTTCCAGGTGATAGAGGAACGAACCACCGGTGTTTTCCTTGGCCATGACATCCAGCGGCCAGCCTGCGGTGTGCACCACCAGGCCTTGCTCATGCTTGGCCGGATCGATTTCCCAGATTTCCTTCAGGCCGATGCCGTAGTGCTGAACATCGGATTCGTTGTCCAGGTTGAAGCGCTTGATCAGTTGCTTGCCGATGTGGCCACGGCAGCCTTCGGCGAACAGGGTGTACTTGCCACGCAGTTCCATGCCGGGGGTGTACAGGCCGTCTTTAGGGTTGCCTTCACGGTCGACACCCAGGTCGCCGGTGATGATCCCGCGGACCACGCCGTTTTCGTCGAACAGTGCTTCCTGGGCAGCAAAGCCCGGGTAGATTTCTACACCCAGGTTTTCCGCCTGCTGGGCCAGCCAGCGGCACAGGTTGCCCAGGGAGATAATGTAGTTGCCTTCGTTGTGCATGGTCTTGGGCACGAACAGGTCCGGGACCTTGACCGAGCTGCCAGCATCCTTGAGCACGTAGATGTCGTCGCGTTTGACTTCGGTATTGAGCGGGGCGCCGAGCTCTTTCCAGTCCGGGAACAGTTCGTTCAAAGCGCGCGGCTCAAAGACTGCGCCGGAGAGGATGTGGGCACCGACTTCCGAGCCTTTCTCGACCACGCAGACGCTGATTTCATTACCGGCTTCGGCGGCTTTCTGCTTCAGTCGGCAGGCAGCGGACAGGCCAGCCGGACCAGCGCCGACAATGACCACGTCGAATTCCATGTATTCGCGTTCCACAGGTTCTCTCCTACTCAAGGCTCATCAGTTTTTCTTTGTTGGTGGGTGGCAGGCGGTCATTTTTACCGCGCTCAAGCTGTAGCTCGAACGATGACGGACTACACCGCTTTCTCTTGGTCGCGCATTATATCTACACCACTCGGCAGGTCCAATACAAACGTTTGTTTGAATTTGCCGCAGGCCAGTAAAATCAAAGACGCGCGGCGTGAATCTGACCGATTTGCCGTATTGACCGGATTGGGCGTTACGGTCAAGATACGAGCGGTTTTGCGCTCGCCGTAGGCTGACCGCCGGATGCAGGTGCACCCCTAAAAACCTGGCGAAAAGCAGGGCAGGAGGGCCGTAGCCCGCCTTGTAGTGGAGTTTACACACCGCGACAGAAAATGCCCGAGGGTTTTGCTGTAGCAAGGTCGAATAAAGACTGCTGGGTCAGGGTTAAATTCTACCGGCTGCAATCGTTTTTAGAGGTGCCCTTGTACCCACGCGCAATCGCCGGGTTTGCCCCAGGCGACATTCTTTTCACCGGAGAGTAACGAGGAATCCATGAAGGTTCTTGTAGCTGTCAAACGAGTGGTCGACTATAACGTCAAGGTTCGCGTCAAGGCGGACAACTCCGGCGTCGACCTTGCTAACGTCAAGATGTCCATGAACCCCTTCTGCGAAATCGCCGTAGAAGAAGCCGTGCGCCTGAAAGAAAAAGGCGTGGCGAGCGAGATCGTCGTCGTTACCGTCGGCCCGGCCACTGCCCAGGAGCAACTGCGTACTGCCCTGGCACTGGGTGCTGACCGTGCGGTGCTGGTTGAGTCCGCTGAAGAGCTGACCTCGCTGGCCGTCGCCAAACTGCTCAAGGCTGTTGTCGACAAAGAACAGCCTCAGCTGGTAATCCTTGGCAAACAAGCCATCGACAGCGATAACAACCAGACCGGCCAGATGCTGGCTGCGCTGACCGGCTTCGCCCAGGGCACCTTCGCTTCCAAAGTTGAAGTGGCTGGCGACAAAGTCAACGTTACCCGTGAAATCGACGGCGGCCTGCAGACTGTAGCGCTGAACCTGCCTGCGATCGTCACTACCGACCTGCGCCTGAACGAGCCACGCTATGCGTCGCTGCCGAACATCATGAAGGCCAAGAAGAAGCCACTGGAAACCGTTACTCCAGACGCGCTGGGCGTTTCCACTGCCTCCACCAACAAGACCCTGAAAGTCGAAGCGCCGGCTGCTCGCAGCGCAGGTATCAAGGTCAAGTCGGTTGCTGAACTGGTCGAGAAACTGAAGAACGAGGCGAAGGTAATCTAAATGACTATCCTGGTTATCGCTGAACACGAAAACGGTGCCGTTGCCCCGGCCACTCTGAACACTGTTGCTGCTGCCGCCAAGATCGGCGGTGACATCCACGTGCTGGTCGCAGGCCAGAACGTCGGTGGCGTCGCTGAAGCTGCTGCCAAGATTGCTGGCGTGGCCAAGGTGCTGGTTGCCGATAACGCCGCCTACGCCAACCTGCTGCCAGAAAACGTAGCGCCGCTGGTTGCCGAACTGGGCAAGGGCTACAGCCACGTGCTGGCACCGGCCACCTCCAACGGCAAGAACATCCTGCCGCGCGTTGCCGCCCAGCTGGACGTCGACCAGATCTCCGAAATCATCTCGGTAGAATCGGCTGACACCTTCAAGCGTCCGATCTATGCCGGTAACGCCATTGCCACCGTGCAATCGAACGCTGCCGTCAAGGTCATCACCGTCCGTGCCACCGGCTTCGACGCCGTTGCCGCTGAAGGTGGTTCGGCTGCTGTTGAAGCAGTTGCTGCTGTGCACAACGCCGGTACCTCGGCTTTCGTTGGCGAAGAGCTGGCCAAATCCGACCGCCCTGAGCTGACCGCTGCCAAGATCGTCGTTTCCGGCGGCCGTGGCATGCAGAACGGTGACAACTTCAAGCACCTGTACGCCCTGGCCGACAAGCTCGGCGCTGCGGTCGGTGCTTCGCGCGCCGCCGTCGACGCAGGTTTCGTACCGAACGACATGCAGGTCGGTCAGACCGGCAAAATCGTCGCGCCACAGCTGTACATTGCCGTCGGTATCTCCGGCGCGATCCAGCACCTGGCCGGTATGAAAGACTCCAAAGTGATCGTTGCGATCAACAAGGACGAAGAAGCGCCGATCTTCCAGGTGGCTGACTACGGCCTGGTTGCTGACCTGTTCGAAGCCGTACCTGAGTTGGAGAAGCTGGTTTAATCCGGCAGCTTCACTTATAAAAGAGCCCGGTCCGGGCGGGTTGTGCAAGCGACGTCTTGCGCAGCCCGCGGACCGGGCTTTTTTGTTTTCGGATGACGGGTTGGGAGGCAGATGCATGGGATGGCTTGGCCGGATGAACACGGCACTGTTGTGCGCGGTCGTGTTGTTGCCGTCACAGGTGTTGGCGGTGGGCAAATGTGAGCGCCTGGTGGCCACTGGCAGCCCTGATGCACCCCCTTATTCGTGGCGTGACCCGCAAGACCCCAGACACCTGATCGGTGCCAGTGTTGACCTGTTCAAGCAGGTGGCCGCTGAGCTGGGGGTGAAGGTTGAAGTTCTCGACAGCGGTTCGCGCAGTCAGGCGCTGGAAGAAGTACGCAGTGGTCGCGTGGACCTGCTGATCGACTCGCCTTTCGCCGTCGCGGAACTTACCCGCGTGGACTACATACACCCGTCGTTGCTCAGCAACGAGTACGTCGTCTGGACCCGCCACGATTCGCCACTGGTCTACGACACCTTGTCCGACCTGCGCGAACAGCGCGGCAGTGTTTCGGAAAAAGCGCGTTTAACCGCCGAATTTTCAGCCTACGCCAAGAGCCAGTTACAGCTTGCTCCGGCGCAGAATCTGACTCAGGCCTTCCAGAAATTGTTGCTGGGACAAGTCGACTACGTGCTGGCCGGGCGCTATGCCGGTATGGCCATGGCACAAAGCCTGGGCATGAGCAATGCGTTGATTGCCCGCGGTCTGCCAGTGGACCGGCCAGGCCTGTATCTGGCGCTGTCACATAACTCGGCCTGCAATGACGCGTGGTTACGTGGGCAACTGGCAAAAAAGCTGACAGAATTGCCGGCCTCCGGCGTGTCCCAAGCGGTACTGCAGCAAAACGTCGAGCGCTGGAAGGCGCAGGTGCAGAAATCGCTGGATGCCCCTAAACAGTAGGAAAATTGTGTGAGAACTCATTCACTATTCGCCGCCGTGGCGCTGCTGGCCTTGGCTGGATGCGCCAATGACCCGGCGCCTAATGAACAGCTACGTCTGTCTGAGCAGGCACTGGAACAAGCCAAGGCCGTTGGTGCGACCAATGAAGTGCCAGAGCTGAAAATGGCCGAAGACAAAATGGCGCGTGCCCAGGTCAACATGAGCAATGAGGCTTATCGTGATGCGCGGATGCGTGCCGAGCAGGCCGAGCTGGATGCGCGTCTGGCGGAGGCGCGGGTGCTGACCAGCAAAAGCAAAGAGCAATTGGAGCTGCTGCAGTCGCGGGTCAACCGCCTGCGTAAGCAATTGGGGGAGCAGCCATGAGTTCGATCAAGCCTATGGCGGCATTATTGTTGCTGGGTCTTGTCGGCCTGCAAGGCTGTGCCAGCCAGCGCAGCGAGACGGCGCTGGATGAAGCGACAGCGAAATTCCAGACGGTGAAAGACGATTCCAATGTGCTGCGCAGTGCGCCGCGCGATGTGATCCGTGCCGGTGAATCGCTGGCGCGGGCGGAGCGTCTGTCCAGCTATCTGGGGACCGGCGCCGATGTTCGTCACTATGCTTACCTGAGTCAGCGTTACAGCGATATCGCTCGTGAGCACAGCAACCTGGTACTGAATCAGGAGCGCTTGGCCAAGCTTGAGCTTGAGCGTCAGCGCCTGCAGTTGGCGCTGCGTGAGGCCAAGCTGGCCAGCGTGCAGCAGCAGGGCAAGTGGCTGGAGGCGCAAATTGTCAGTTTGGCCACCACCCAGAGCGATCGCGGTCTGGTCATGACGCTGGGTGATGTGCTGTTCGATACCGGTCATGCGGAGCTGAAAAATTCTGCCAGCCGGACCGTGCTCAAGCTTGTGCAATTCTTGCAACTCAACCCCAAGCGAGTTGTGCGTATCGAGGGATACACCGATAGCACGGGTTCGTCGGAAGACAATCTGAAGTTGTCCCGTGACCGCGCTCAGGCTGTGGCGGACATGCTGGTTGATCTGGGTGTTGATGAAAAACGCATCCAGGTAGAGGGCTATGGCGACCAGTACCCGGTCGAGGCCAACGCTTCGGAACGGGGCAGGGCGCAGAACCGTCGAGTCGAGATCGTCTTTTCCGACGAGAAAGGCAGGCTTGGCGCGGCGCGCTGAGTGCTGAAGCTGAAAACCCGGTGAGCACCCCTCACCGGGTTTTTTTATGGCCTTAACGGTAGGAGCGGGCTTGCCCCGCGATTGCGCGCTGTCAGGCACACCGCAATCGCGGGGAAAGCCCGCTCCTACCGGGGTAGGGCAGTTGAGACGAGGTGGGGCTGTCACACAACTGTATTGTCGACTATTCTTCAATCTGTCCCAGTACACTTTGCAACTGTTCCGGTATTCTGGCTCGAATTCTGAGTCGTACAAAAATAATTACATTGCCTGCGTGTCGAGAACCGATCATGACCAACCTGCTGCTCTACCAGCGTATCGCCCAGCAACTGGCCGAAGACATTCGTCGTGGTGTCTATCAGCCCGGTGAGCGAGTGCCGTCGGTGCGCAAGATGAGTTCGCAGCTCAATGTCAGCCATGCCACGGTGTTGCAGGCCTACGCCAACCTTGAAGATCAAGGCTTGATCCGGGCGCGGCCGCAGTCGGGCTACTACGTGCACCAAACTCCGGCTTTGACCGCGCAGACGCCGGATATCGCCCGGGTAGAGCGCCCTGGTCTGGTGACGCGCAGCAGCATTATTCAGCAGGTGCTGGCCGAAGCGCGTCGCGATGGCGTGTTCCCGTTCGGTGCGGCAGTGCCGCATGTCGATTATTTGCCAGTGCGCGCGTTGCACCAGCAATTGGCCAAGGTCACGCGATTCCATAGTCCGCGGGCGTTCAGCTATATGTTCAGCCCGGGCTTCGAGCCTCTGCGTCGGCAGATTGCCATTCGCATGCGAGATGCGGGGGTGGTGGTTGATCCCAGTGAAGTGGTGGTCACTCACGGCTGTGTGGATGCCCTGCAGATGTCGCTGCGGGTGTTGACCAAGCCGGGTGATCTGATTGCTGCCGAATCGCCGACTTACTATGGCTTGCTGCAGTTGGCTGATCTGTTGGGGCTCAAGGTCATTGAAATTCCCAGTGATCCTTCGACAGGCATCAGCCTGGAAGCGCTACAACTGGCCGCCAATCAGTGGCCAATCAAGGCTTTGGTGCTGACGGCGCGGCTGAGTAATCCGCTGGGTGGCACCATTCCGGAAGATCGGCAGAAGCAGTTGCTGCGCCTCGCGTCGGATTTCGATATCCAGATTGTCGAAGACGATATCTACGGCGAGTTGATGTTCGAGCAGGGCAAGAGTAAAGCCCTCAAGGCCTTTGATCGCCTGGGACGGGTGATCTACTGCTCAAGCTTTTCCAAGACCCTGTCGCCCGGGGTGCGCATTGGCTGGATGATCGCCGGTAAGTATCAGGCGGAAATCCAGCGCTTGCAGACCTTTACCACGCACTCAGCCTGCAGCGTGACCCAGATGGGGGTTGCCTCCTATCTGGAAAATGGCGGTTACGATCGACACTTGCGTTACATCCGTCAGGAATACCGGAAAAATCTCAGTGCTTACCAATTGGCGGTACAGCAGCATTTCCCTGAAGGCACGCAGATGACCCGGCCGACCGGCGGTTTCATTTTGTGGGTCAGCTTGCCTGGGCGGGTCAATACCCAGGAGTTGCATGTGCGTGCGCTGCAGCAGGGGATCAGTATCGCTCCGGGGCTGATTTTCAGTAATACAGAGCAGTTCAACCACTGCATTCGCTTGAACTGCGGTATCCCTTGGAATCGCGAGGCGGAGCGTGCCCTGATGACCTTGGGTATGCTTGCCAGCCAGCTGTGTCAGGAGTCGGGCGCGGCTAACTTTTTCTAGGTTTGTAATCAAGCTTGCCAGTCTTCCCGGGAACGGGGAGCATATACCTCTTTGCAGGTGATTTTGGGTGTATATGAAAGCCTTGTCTCAGGTCAGTCTGTTGGTGTGCCTGTTGGGTTTGCTGGCAGCCAACGGCAACGTCATGGCCCAGACATCACCTCCCACTGCGTCGGCAAAGCAAGCGAATGCCGCGCCGAAAGCTCAGGCCAAAGCCCAGCAGAAGCAGGTCAAGCCTGCTCCGGTGAAGAAAAAGCCGGTTGCCAAGACGGGGCACAGCAAGTCGAAGCAGGGCAAAGCTGTACCGCCCGCGTTGCCCTCTGCCAAGCTGGATCTGCGTCTGCCGGCCGAGATGGTCAAGGATCTCAAGCCGGCTACCCAGGATGCCGTGCCAACACCCAAGCCGTTGTTGCCTCATCTGTTTGGTGAAAAGCCACCTTCTGAAAGTCCGTTCCAGTTGAACGGCCGGTTGCTGAGCAACGAAATGCAACTGCAGCTGCGCAATGATGCGCGTCAGTCAGACATCGAAGGCGCTGCCATCGAGTTCGAGTTCAAGCAGTAGTCACTGCCCGACCTGCAGGTCATGGTTATTCGCGACATTTTTCATGTGGCCAGTAATTTCAAACGACCGTTTAAGCGGTTACTATCCGGGTTCATTCATCATTTGCTGTACCGAGGATTCTGTTGTCATGAATTGCCGTGAAGGATGTGGCGCCTGCTGCATCGCGCCTTCCATCAGCTCGCCCATGCCGGGTATGCCCAAGGGCAAGCCGGCCGGGGAGCGGTGTTTGCATCTGTCGGTGAGCAATCTCTGCGCATTGTTTGGCAAGCCGGAGCGGCCTGCGGTGTGTGGCGGTTTCAAGGCTGATGTCGAGGTGTGCGGCGGTGATCGTGATGAAGCGATCAGAATCCTGGGGTGGTTGGAGCAAGTGACGGCAGCTTGAAGCGCAGAACCTGGACAATAAGGAACAAAAGAATGGGATCGTTTAAGCAAGTGGCACTGGTCTTGGGTCTGAGTGCGGTGTTGGTGCCTTTGGCACAGGCCGAAAACTGGAAGCAGGCCAAGAGCGAAGAGGGCATCAAGGTGGACCTGAGTGAGGTCGCCGGTTCCGACTACAAGGCCTATCGTGGCGTGACCTTTATCAAGGCGCCGCTGGCAAAGGTCAGGGCATTGCAGGAAGACGTTGTCGGTGCTTGTGCCTGGATTCATGAATGCAAGTCGCAAAAGCTGCTCAAGTCCGAGGGTAATCAAAGCTGGACTTACACCCAGTTCAATACGCCATGGCCGGTTACCCCGCGCGATTCCGTTTTGCATGTCACCACGATTGAGGCGACCGACGGTAGCTTGACCCGCAAGCTTGAAGGGCTGCCGACTTACGTGCCGGAAGAGAAGGGCTTTGTGCGTGTCGCCAAGGTTGATGGTTTCTGGAAGTTGACCCCCAAAGATGGCGGTACCGAGGTGACGTACCAGGTGCACACCGAGCCAGGTGGCAGCGTGCCGTCGGTGGTGGCGAACAAGTTTGTGGTGGATGCGCCGTTCAATACCCTCAAGGCATTGAAAGCGAAGGCCGAAAAGCCGTAGTTGAGGAATACAGTTGCGCGAAGCTAGCACTTTGCCGTAACTGTAGGAGCGGCGGTCCGGCTTGCCCCGCGATCGCGGTGTGTCAGACGTTCCGCAATCGCGGGGCAAGCCCGCTCCCACAGGTGGTGCAAAACAGTTGCACACACACCATAAAAAAGGCTGCCCGAGGGCAGCCTTTTTCGTGTTCAGCGCAGGGCTTACTTGCGGTCTTCCAGCTTGACGATGTCGCGTGCTTCGTAGCCGGTGTACAGCTGGCGTGGACGGCCAATCTTGTACGGGCTGGAGAGCATTTCTTTCCAGTGCGAGATCCAGCCGACGGTCCGCGCCAGGGCGAAGATCACGGTGAACATGCTGGTTGGAATGCCGATCGCCTTGAGGATGATCCCCGAGTAGAAGTCGACGTTCGGGTACAGCGAGCGCTCGATGAAGTACGGATCGGTCAGGGCGATCTCTTCGAGACGCATGGCCAGTTCCAGCTGCGGGTCGTTCTTGATGCCCAGCTCGCGCAGGACTTCGTCGCAGGTTTGCTTCATGACGGTGGCGCGCGGGTCGCGGTTCTTGTAAACGCGGTGACCGAAGCCCATCAGCTTGAACGGATCGTTCTTGTCTTTGGCCTTGGCGATGAACTTGTCGATGTTCGAGACATCGCCGATTTCATCGAGCATGGTCAGTACCGCTTCGTTGGCGCCGCCGTGAGCCGGGCCCCACAGTGCAGCGATACCGGCAGCGATACAGGCGAACGGGTTGGCACCCGAAGAGCCGGCCAGGCGTACGGTGGAAGTCGATGCGTTCTGCTCGTGGTCGGCGTGGAGGATGAAAATCCGGTCCATTGCCTTGGCGAGGGTCGGGCTGATCGGTTTGATCTCGCACGGGGTGTTGAACATCATGTGCAGGAAGTTTTCTGCATACGACAGGTCGTTGCGCGGGTACATCATGGGTTGACCCATGGAGTACTTGTACACCATCGCTGCCAGGGTCGGCATTTTGGCGACCAGGCGTACCGCGGAAATTTCGCGATGCTGCGGGTTATTGATGTCCAGCGAGTCGTGGTAGAACGCCGACAGGGCGCCTACTACGCCGCACATGACGGCCATCGGGTGGGCGTCGCGGCGGAAGCCGTTGAAGAAGGACTTCAACTGCTCGTGCACCATGGTGTGATTCTTCACGGTGCTGACGAACTGGGCCTTCTGCTCGGCATTCGGCAGTTCGCCGTTGAGCAGCAGGTAGCAGGTCTCGAGGTAATCGGATTTCTCGGCGAGCTGTTCGATCGGATAGCCGCGGTGCAGCAGGATACCCTTGTCGCCATCGATATAAGTGATCTTCGACTCGCAGGATGCGGTCGCCATGAAACCAGGGTCGAAAGTGAAGTGACCCGTGGCCCCCAACCCTCTAACGTCGATAACATCGGGACCAACGGTGCCGGTTAAAATGGGCAGCTCGACGGGGGCTGCGCCCTCGATGACCAACTGCGCTTTTTTGTCAGCCATGTGGCCTCCTATTAATGCTTGAAATCATCAGACAGACCCCCCACGCAGGGCCCGCACCACTATAGTGAGATAAATTCGAATGTCAATTTGCCTAAAGCACGGTTGTAAAGGGCTTTGGGCGCGGTTTTTCCTCGAAATTGCCGCCCGTTTACGCCTTTTATGCGCTAAAGGCAATCCGCTATTTGGGCTAGGGCCTTGCGTTGTCATTAGTAGCCTAACTGTCTATAATCGGCCCCCGACCGCCAGGGGCTTGCAAGCCCGTGTTGCTGGGGTCGTCACTCCCTGGGTGGTGGGTACCTGACCAGTACACTTACCAACAACTTTGCCCTGCTTGCTAGGGGCTCTTCAGTGTGAAAAAAGCCGTGAAAAGCCAACGACCTGTAAACCTAGACCTAAGGACCATCAAACTCCCCATTACCGGCGTTACGTCATTTCTTCATCGTGTTTCCGGCATCATCCTCTTCCTGGGCCTTGGCATCATGCTTTATGCATTGGGCAAATCCCTGGGTTCGGAGGAAGGCTACGCCGAGGTGAAGGCATGCTTGACCAGTCCGCTGGCCAAATTCGTGGCATGGGGCCTCCTGTCCGCCTTGCTGTATCACTTGGTTGCCGGTGTGCGCCACTTGATCATGGACATGGGCATCGGTGAGACGCTGGAAGGCGGAAGACTGGGCTCGAAAATTATCATCGCCGTCTCTGTGGTGGTGATCGTGCTGGCAGGAGTTTGGATATGGTAACCAACGTCACGAACCTCTCGCGTTCGGGCCTCTATGACTGGATGGCGCAGCGTGTTTCTGCGGTCGTTCTCGCGGCTTATTTCATTTTCCTGATCGGATACCTGGTCGCGCACCCGGGCATCGAGTTTGCCCAGTGGCACGCTCTGTTCTCCAACAACGCGATGCGTATCTTCAGTCTGCTGGCACTGGTTGCCCTGGGCGCTCACGCCTGGGTCGGCATGTGGACCATCGCTACCGACTACCTGACGCCGATGGCGCTGGGCAAGTCGGCGACTGCTGTACGTTTCCTGTTCCAGGCGGTATGTGGTGTCGCGATGTTCGCGTACTTCGTCTGGGGTGTGCAGATTCTCTGGGGTATCTGATTCATGGCTAACATTCCTACGATTACATTCGACGCCATCATCATTGGTGGCGGCGGTGCCGGCATGCGCGCTGCGCTGCAGCTGGCCCAGGGTGGTCACAAGACTGCCGTGATCACCAAGGTCTTCCCGACCCGTTCGCACACTGTATCGGCCCAGGGTGGTATCACCTGCGCCATCGCTTCGGCCGACCCGAACGATGACTGGCGCTGGCACATGTACGATACCGTCAAGGGTTCCGACTACATCGGTGACCAGGACGCTATCGAATACATGTGTCAGGAAGGCCCGGCTGCGGTCTTCGAACTGGACCACATGGGTCTGCCGTTCTCGCGTACCGAAACCGGCCGTATCTACCAGCGTCCGTTCGGTGGTCAGTCCAAGGACTACGGTAAAGGTGGCCAGGCCGCCCGTACCTGTGCTGCTTCCGACCGTACCGGTCACGCGCTGCTGCACACCCTGTATCAGGGCAACCTGAAAGCAGGTACCACGTTCCTGAACGAGTACTACGCTGTTGACCTGGTGAAAAACCAGGAAGGCGCGTTCGTCGGTGTCATCGCGATCTGCATCGAAACCGGCGAAACCCTGTACATCAAGTCCAAGGCCACCGTACTGGCCACTGGCGGTGCGGGCCGTATCTACGCCTCCACCACCAACGCCCTGATCAACACCGGTGACGGTATCGGTATGGCCCTGCGTGCAGGCGTGCCGGTTCAGGACATCGAAATGTGGCAGTTCCACCCGACCGGTATTGCCGGTGCCGGTGTACTGGTTACCGAAGGTTGCCGTGGTGAAGGTGGATACCTGATCAACAAGCATGGCGAGCGTTTCATGGAGCGTTACGCGCCTAACGCCAAAGACCTCGCTGGTCGTGACGTTGTGGCCCGTTCCATGGTTAAAGAGATCATCGCCGGTAACGGCTGTGGCCCTAACGGCGACCACGTGATGCTCAAGCTTGACCACCTGGGTGAAGAAGTTCTGCACAGCCGCCTGCCAGGCATCTGTGAGCTGTCCAAGACCTTCGCACACGTTGACCCAGTTGTTGCGCCGGTTCCTGTTGTTCCAACCTGCCACTACATGATGGGCGGCGTTGCCACCAACATCCATGGCCAGGCCATCACCCAGGACGCCGACGGCGTCGACCAGATCATCCCAGGTCTGTTCGCAGTAGGTGAAGTGGCGTGCGTATCGGTTCACGGTGCCAACCGTCTGGGCGGCAACTCGCTGCTCGACCTGGTGGTATTCGGCCGTGCGGCGGGTCTGCACCTGGAAAAAGCGCTGAGCGACGGTATTGAATACCTCGACGCCAGCGACACCGATATCGACGTTGCCCTGAGCCGTCTGAACAAGCTCAACGAGCGCAACACTGGCGAAGACGTGGCTACCCTGCGTCGCGAGCTGCAAAGCTGCATGCAGAACTACTTCGGTGTATTCCGTACTGGCGAATACATGCAGAAGGGTATCGAGCAGCTGGCGCAACTGCGTGAGCGCATTGCCAACGTCAAGATCAACGACAAGTCCCAGGCCTTCAACACCGCGCGTATCGAAGCGCTGGAGCTGCAGAACCTGCTGGAAGTTGCTGAAGCCACTGCAATCGCTGCAGAAGTTCGTAAAGAGTCCCGCGGTGCCCACGCCCGTGAAGACTTCGAAGACCGTGACGACGAAAACTGGCTGTGCCACACCCTGTACTTCCCGGGCGAAAAGCGCGTTGCCAAGCGCGCCGTCAACTTCGCGCCGAAAACCGTACCGGCGTTCGAGCCAAAAGTCCGGACTTACTAAGGGGTGGTCGCTATGTTGCAAGTCGAAGTCTATCGTTACAACCCCGATACCGACTCTGCGCCGAAAATGCAGACGTTCCAGGTCGATACCGGTGGCAAAGACCTGATGGTGCTGGATGTATTGGCACTGATCAAAGAACAGGACGAAGGTTTCTCGTATCGTCGTTCTTGCCGCGAAGGTGTTTGCGGCTCCGATGGTATGAACATCAACGGCAAGAACGGCCTGGCGTGCATCACGCCGCTGTCGGCCGTGGTCAAGCGTAACAAGCTGATCATTCGTCCGTTGCCTGGACTGCCGGTCATTCGTGACCTGGTCGTCGATATGAGCATCTTCTACAAGCAGTACGAGAAGGTGAAGCCATTCCTGCAGAACGACACGCCGGCTCCGGCCATCGAGCGTCTGCAGTCGCCAGAAGAGCGTGAGAAGCTGGACGGTCTGTACGAGTGCATCCTGTGCGCTTGCTGCTCTACGTCCTGCCCATCGTTCTGGTGGAACCCTGACAAGTTCCTCGGTCCAGCTGCACTGTTGCAGGCCTATCGCTTCCTGGCCGACAGCCGTGACACCAAGACCCAGGAGCGTCTGGCTTCGCTTGACGATCCGTTCAGCGTATTCCGCTGCCGCGGAATCATGAACTGCGTAAACGTTTGCCCTAAAGGTCTGAACCCGACCAAGGCAATCGGTCACGTACGTAACATGTTGCTGCAAAGCGGTACCTGATTTTAAAAGTGTTGTACCCGTAGCACGCCAAGGTGCGGGCATCTGCCCGCACCAAGGTGAAACCAAGCGAAGGCCCACAAAGCCCGAGCTTTTACCTATGAAGATATGAGACCAGCAGGGGCTTCCGGGCTGGTACCCGGAAAATCTGTGGGATCCTTGGTGGCTTGGTTCGGTCGCTGCATTGGGACTTTTCCAGGCTTGCTATGGCTCTCGCCGATCCGTCCCCTAACCGAGGGTGACCAAGCATGCAAGAAAGCGTGATGCAGCGCATGTGGGAAAGCGCCCACCTTTCAGGTGGTAACGCTGCATATGTGGAAGAGCTCTATGAGCTTTACCTGCACGACCCTAACGCTGTGCCAGAAGAGTGGCGCACTTACTTCCAGAAGTTGCCCGCCGAAGGCAGCACCGCTACCGATGTATCGCACTCGACAATCCGCGACCATTTCGTACTGCTGGCAAAGAACCAGCGCCGCGCCCAACCGGTTTCCGCCGGAAGCGTGAGCAGTGAACACGAGAAGAAGCAGGTTGAAGTACTGCGACTGATCCAGGCCTACCGTATGCGCGGCCACCAAGCCGCCAAGCTCGACCCCCTGGGGTTGTGGCAGCGCCCTGCGCCAGTAGACTTGTCGATCAATCACTACGGCTTGACCAATGCCGATCTTGATACGACCTTCCGTGCCGGCGACCTGTTCATCGGCAAAGAGGAAGCGAGCCTACGCGAAATCTTCGACGCTTTGCAGCAGACATATTGCCGCACCATTGGCGCCGAATTTACCCACATCGTCGACTCCGAGCAGCGCAGCTGGTTCCAGCAGCGTCTGGAGAGCGTTCGTGGGCGTCCGGCCGTTTCCGCGGATGTCCAGAGCCACCTGCTCGAGCGTGTGACCGCAGCAGAAGGTCTGGAAAAATACCTGGGCACCAAGTACCCGGGCACCAAGCGTTTCGGCCTGGAAGGCGGCGAAAGCCTGATTCCGATGCTGGACGAGATGATTCAGCGTTCCGGTTCCTACGGTACCAAAGAAGTTGTGATCGGCATGGCCCACCGTGGCCGTCTGAACGTGCTGGTCAACACCTTCGGCAAGAACCCGCGCGAGCTGTTCGACGAGTTCGAAGGCAAGAAGAAGGTCGAGCTGGGTTCCGGTGACGTTAAGTATCACCAGGGCTTCTCGTCCAACGTGATGACCGCCGGTGGTGAAGTTCACCTGGCCATGGCGTTCAACCCTTCGCACCTGGAAATCGTATCGCCAGTGGTTGAAGGCTCGGTACGTGCCCGTCAAGACCGTCGCAACGACACCGTTGGTGACAAGGTTCTGCCGATCTCCCTGCACGGTGACGCAGCATTCGCCGGCCAGGGCGTGGTCATGGAAACCTTCCAGATGTCGCAAACCCGCGGTTTCAAGACCGGCGGTACTGTGCACATCGTGATCAACAACCAGGTTGGTTTCACCATCAGCAACCCGCTGGACTCGCGTTCCACCGAGTACGCCACCGACGTCGCCAAAATGATTCAGGCGCCGATCCTGCACGTAAACGGTGATGATCCAGAAGCGGTACTGTTCGTGACCCAGCTGGCCATTGACTACCGCATGCAGTTCAAGCGTGACGTGGTCATCGACCTGGTCTGCTACCGTCGTCGCGGCCACAACGAGGCTGACGAACCGAACGGCACCCAGCCGCTGATGTACCAGCAGATCGCCAAGCAGCGCACTACCCGTGAACTGTACGCCGAAAGCCTGATTCAGGCGGGCCGCCTCGATGCCGAGCGCGTTCAGGCCAAGGTTGACGAGTACCGCAACGCGCTGGACAACGGCCTGCACGTAGTGAAGAGCCTGGTCAAAGAGCCGAACAAAGAGCTGTTCGTTGACTGGCGTCCATACCTGGGTCACACCTGGACGGCGCGTCACGACACCCGTTTCGACCTCAAGACCCTGCAGGAACTGTCGGCCAAGCTGCTGGAACTGCCAGAAGGCTTCGTGGTTCAGCGTCAGGTTTCGAAGATCTACGAAGATCGCCAGAAGATGCAGGCCGGTGGCTTGCCGATCAACTGGGGCTACGCCGAAACCATGGCCTACGCGACCCTGCTGTTCGAAGGTCATCCGATCCGTATGACCGGTCAGGATATTGGTCGCGGCACTTTCTCGCACCGCCACGCGGTGTTGCACAACCAGAAAGACGCCAGCACCTACCTGCCACTGAAGAACCTGTACGCCGGTCAGCCACGTTTCGACCTGTACGACTCCTTCCTTTCGGAAGAAGCAGTACTGGCCTTCGAATACGGCTACTCCACCACCACGCCAAACGCGCTGGTGATCTGGGAAGCCCAGTTCGGCGACTTCGCCAACGGCGCCCAGGTGGTTGTCGACCAGTTCATCACCAGCGGCGAGCACAAGTGGGGCCGTCTGTGCGGTCTGACCATGTTGCTGCCACACGGTTATGAAGGGCAGGGGCCTGAGCACTCCTCGGCACGTCTGGAGCGTTACCTGCAGCTGTGCGCCGAGCACAACGTCCAGGTTTGCGTACCGACCACGCCGGCTCAGATCTACCACCTGCTGCGTCGCCAGGTCATCCGTCCGCTGCGTAAGCCGCTGATCGTACTGACACCTAAGTCGCTGCTGCGCCACAAGCTGGCCATCTCGACCCTGGAAGAACTGGCCGAAGGCTCGTTCCAGACCGTGATCCCGGAAATCGATACCCTCGATCCGAAAAAGGTCACTCGCCTGGTCCTGTGCAGCGGCAAGGTCTACTACGATCTGCTGGAAAAACGCCGTGCCGAAGGCCGTGAAGACATCGCCATCGTGCGTATCGAACAGCTGTATCCATTCCCTGAGGACGATCTGGTCGAGATCCTCGCGCCGTACACCAATCTCAAAGATGTGGTGTGGTGCCAGGAAGAGCCGATGAACCAGGGCGCCTGGTACAGCAGCCAGCACCACATGCGTCGTATCCTGACCCGCCACAATAAAGAGCTGGTTCTGGAATACGCCGGTCGTGATGCTTCGGCAGCACCAGCCTGTGGCTATGCTTCGATGCACGCTGAGCAGCAAGAAAAGCTGCTGCAAGATGCTTTCACTGTTTAATGCCATCGCGCACTAGAAACCGAATTTAAGGAACCACTGATAATGGCTATCGAGATCAAAGCCCCTACTTTCCCGGAATCGGTTGCCGATGGCACCGTTGCCACCTGGCACAAGCAACCGGGCGAAGCCGTCAAGCGCGACGAGCTGATCGTCGACATCGAGACCGACAAAGTCGTTCTGGAAGTCCTGGCAACTGCTGACGGCGTACTGGGCGCTATCGTCAAGGGCGAGGGCGAAACCGTCCTGTCCGACGAAGTCCTGGGTTCGATCGAAGAAGGTGGCGTTGCTGCCGCTGCTCCTGCCGCTGCAGCAGCTGCTGCTCCGGCTGCCGCTGCTGCGCCTGCTGCTGGCGACGAAGACGCCATCGGCGCTCCGGCTGCTCGCAAGCTGGCTGAAGAGAACGGCATCGCGCTGAACAGCATCAAGGGCACCGGTAAAGACGGTCGCATCACCAAGGAAGACGTCGTCGCTGCCATCGAAGCGAAGAAATCCGCTCCGGCTGCTGCGCCTGCTGCCAAGCCTGCCGCTGCCGCTGCTGCACCGGTTGTCGCCACTGGCGATCGTACCGAGAAGCGCGTTCCGATGACCCGTGTACGTGCCACCGTGGCCAAGCGCCTGGTTGAAGCACAGTCGAACATGGCCATGCTGACCACCTTCAACGAAGTCGACATGACCGAAGTCATGGCCCTGCGTTCGAAGTACAAGGACCTGTTCGAGAAGACCCACAACGGCGTACGCCTGGGCTTCATGTCGTTCTTCGTCAAGGCCGCTACCGAAGCGCTGAAACGCTTCCCGGCTGTCAACGCCTCGATCGACGGCTCCGACATCGTCTACCACGGTTACGCGGACATCGGCGTTGCCGTTTCCAGCGACCGTGGCCTGGTGGTACCGGTTCTGCGTAACGCCGAGCTGATGAGCCTGGCTGAAATCGAGAACGGCATTGCTACCTTCGGCAAGAAGGCGCGTGACGGTAAACTGTCGATCGACGAAATGACCGGCGGTACCTTCACCATCACCAACGGTGGTACCTTCGGTTCGATGATGTCGACCCCGATCGTCAACCCGCCGCAGGCTGCTATCCTGGGCATGCACAACATCATCCAGCGTCCTATGGCCGTCAATGGTCAGGTCGTAATCCGTCCGATGATGTACCTGGCACTGTCCTACGATCACCGCCTGATCGACGGTAAAGAAGCCGTGACCTTCCTGGTGACCATCAAGAACCTGCTGGAAGATCCAGCTCGTCTGCTGCTGGACATCTAAAAAAACAGCTGCAAGTTGCAAGCGCCACGCTTCCCCTGGAAGCCGGTCGTCTTGCAGCTTGCAGCTTGTGGCTTGAAGCTAAAAGGAATCTTTTATGACCCAGAAATTCGACGTGGTAGTGATTGGCGCAGGTCCTGGCGGCTATGTAGCTGCTATCAAGGCTGCGCAGCTCGGTCTGAGCACTGCCTGTATCGAGAAGTACACTGACGGCGAAGGCAAACTGGCCCTCGGCGGTACCTGCCTGAACGTGGGTTGCATTCCATCCAAGGCGCTGCTGGACAGCTCCTGGAAGTACAAGGAAGCCAAAGAGAGCTTCAACGTCCACGGTATCTCCACCGGCGAAGTCAAAATGGACGTCGCTGCGATGGTTGGCCGCAAGGCTGGCATCGTCAAGAACCTGACCGGCGGTGTTGCCACCCTGTTCAAGGCCAACGGCGTTACTTCGATCCAGGGTCACGGCAAACTGCTGGCTGGCAAGAAAGTCGAAGTCACCAAGGCTGACGGCACCACCGAAATCATCGAAGCCGAAAACGTGATCCTGGCTTCCGGTTCGCGTCCGATCGACATTCCACCGGCTCCGGTCGATCAGAACGTCATCGTCGACTCCACTGGCGCCCTGGAATTCCAGGCTGTGCCTAAGCGTCTGGGCGTGATCGGTGCAGGTGTCATCGGTCTGGAACTGGGTTCGGTCTGGGCTCGCCTGGGTGCCGAAGTCACCGTTCTGGAAGCACTGGACACCTTCCTGATGGCTGCTGACACCGCCGTCTCCAAGGAAGCCCTGAAGACCCTGACCAAACAAGGTCTGGACATCAAGCTGGGCGCACGCGTCACCGGTTCCAAGGTCAACGGCGCTGAAGTCGAAGTGACCTACACCGATGCCAACGGCGAACAGAAAATCACCTTCGACAAGCTGATCGTTGCGGTCGGCCGTCGTCCAGTGACCACTGATCTGCTGGCTGCCGACAGCGGCGTGACCATCGACGAGCGTGGTTTCATCTTCGTTGATGATCACTGCGCGACCAGCGTACCGGGTGTTTACGCCATCGGTGACGTGGTTCGTGGCATGATGCTGGCGCACAAAGCCTCGGAAGAGGGCATCATGGTTGTCGAGCGCATCAAAGGCCACAAAGCCCAGATGAACTACGACCTGATCCCTTCGGTTATCTACACCCACCCGGAAATCGCATGGGTCGGTAAAACCGAACAAACCTTGAAGGCTGAAGGCGTTGAGGTTAACGTGGGCACCTTCCCGTTCGCGGCCAGCGGCCGTGCGATGGCTGCCAACGATACCGGTGGTTTCGTCAAGGTCATCGCCGATGCCAAGACCGACCGCGTTCTGGGTGTACACGTGATTGGCCCATCGGCTGCCGAACTGGTGCAGCAGGGTGCAATCGCAATGGAATTCGGCACCAGCGCTGAAGACCTGGGCATGATGGTTTTCTCCCATCCGACCCTGTCCGAAGCGCTGCATGAAGCCGCACTGGCAGTGAATGGCGGTGCCATTCACGTAGCCAACCGTAAGAAGCGTTAAACAATAAGAAACCACGGCGGGTGGCCCGTCGTGAGTCTTGCGTGCATGACTCACCGCGGAAAGTCCGCCGGACTCGAACTCCCGGAGCATACCGGGGGCATGTGGTCACAGGTGGCGCGGCACTCCAAAAGAGCGCAGCGCCGAAGCGCAGTACCTAACGAAGACGGTAAAAAGCATGAATCTTCACGAGTATCAGGGTAAGCAGCTGTTCGCTGAATACGGCCTGCCAGTTTCCAAGGGTTTCGCAGTCGATACCCCTGAGCAAGCTGCAGAAGCCTGCGAAAAGATCGGCGGTTCGGAGTGGGTTGTTAAAGCCCAGGTCCACGCTGGTGGTCGCGGTAAAGCGGGCGGCGTCAAGCTGGTTCGCAGCAAAGAAGACGCCAAGGCGTTCGCTGCGCAATGGTTGGGCAAGCGTCTGGTGACCTACCAGACTGACGCCAACGGTCAGCCAGTGACCAAGATCCTGGTCGAATCCTGCACTGACATCGCCAAAGAGCTGTATCTGGGCGCTGTAGTCGACCGTTCGAGCCGTCGTATCGTGTTCATGGCTTCCACCGAAGGTGGCGTGGACATCGAGAAAGTCGCTCACGAAACTCCTGAGAAGATCATCAAGGCTACTATCGATCCGCTGGTTGGCGCTCAGCCATTCCAAGGTCGTGAACTGGCGTTCCAGCTGGGTCTGGAAGGCAAGCAAGTTGCACAGTTCGCCAAGATTTTCGTCGGCCTGGCCAAGCTGTTCAAAGAACACGACCTGGCCCTGCTGGAAGTCAACCCGTTGGTCATCAAGGCCGACGGCGACCTGCACTGCCTCGATGCCAAGATCAACATCGACGCTAACGCCATGTACCGTCAGCCTAAGCTGAAAACCTTCCACGACCCGTCGCAAGACGATCCTCGTGAAGCCCACGCTGCCAGCTTCGAGCTGAACTACGTGGCCCTGGAAGGCAACATCGGCTGCATGGTCAACGGTGCTGGCCTGGCCATGGGTACCATGGACATCGTCAACCTGCACGGCGGCAAGCCAGCCAACTTCCTCGACGTAGGTGGTGGTGCTACCAAAGAGCGCGTGACCGAAGCCTTCAAGATCATTCTGTCCGACAGCAATGTCGCGGCCGTTCTGGTCAACATCTTCGGCGGCATCGTTCGCTGCGACATGATTGCCGAAGGCATCATCGGTGCAGTGAAAGAAGTGGGTGTTAAAGTTCCGGTTGTCGTCCGTCTGGAAGGCAACAACGCTGAACTGGGCGCTAAAGTACTGGCAGAAAGCGGTTTGAACATCATTGCGGCCACCAGCCTGACCGACGCTGCTCAACAAGTTGTAAAAGCTGCGGAGGGCAAGTAATGAGCGTCCTGATCAATAAAGACACCAAAGTTATCTGCCAGGGCTTCACCGGCTCGCAAGGTACTTTCCACTCCGAACAAGCCATCGCCTACGGCACCAAGATGGTTGGCGGCGTGACTCCGGGCAAGGGCGGCACCACTCACCTGGGCCTGCCAGTGTTCAACACCGTTAAAGAAGCCGTTGCGGCTACCGGTGCTGACGCTTCGGTTATCTACGTTCCAGCTCCTTTCTGCAAAGACTCGATCCTGGAAGCGGCTTTCGGCGGCATCAAGCTGATCGTCTGCATCACCGAAGGCATTCCTACCCTGGACATGCTGGATGCCAAGGTCAAGTGCGACGAGCTGGGTGTTACCCTGATCGGCCCTAACTGCCCAGGCGTCATCACTCCGGGCGAGTGCAAGATCGGCATCATGCCAGGTCACATCCACTTGCCAGGCAAGGTCGGTATCGTTTCGCGTTCCGGCACCCTGACCTATGAAGCCGTCAAGCAGACCACTGACGCCGGTTTCGGTCAGTCCACCTGCGTTGGTATCGGTGGTGACCCGATCCCAGGTTCGAACTTCATCGACATCCTGAAGCTGTTCCAGGAAGACCCGAAGACCGAAGCGATCGTTATGATCGGTGAGATCGGCGGTTCGGCTGAAGAAGAAGCGGCTGCTTACATCAAGGCTAACGTGACCAAGCCTGTGGTTTCCTACATCGCTGGTGTTACCGCTCCTGCGGGCAAGCGTATGGGCCACGCTGGCGCCATCATCTCCGGCGGCAAAGGCACTGCAGACGAGAAATTCGCTGCCCTGCAAGACGCCGGTGTGAAAACCGTCCGTTCGCTGGCAGACATCGGCAAGGCCCTGGCCGAGCTGACTGGCTGGGAAGTGAAGAAGTAATCACTGCCCAGTGAACAAAAAGGCCACCTTCGGGTGGCCTTTTTGTTTGCGTTTTTGGTAGGAGCGGGCTTGCCCCGCGATGCGATGTGACTGACAGATCGCTATCGCGGGGCAAGCCCGCTCCTACACTAATAGCTGGTTGCACTAAGTGACACCTGTTTTGCTGTCACTCAGGCGACAAACAGATGCGTTCATCGGACAGCGCTCTAGGTGGCGGTGCGCTATCGGTACAACTTGGTTACACTGTCCTCACTTTCGTGTCGGTACCCCAAAAGGGTACGGGCATGCTTTAAAGGGCTTGTCTCATCCGGACGGGCTACATTTTCCCTCACCCAAGGGGAAATCCCTCTCTAAATCCCGATTTCAGAAGTGTGGTATTTCCTTAATGAAAGTGTTGAAAGGCCAGGACATCCTGGCGCTTGGTTTTATGACGTTCGCGTTGTTCGTCGGTGCGGGCAATATCATCTTCCCGCCGATCGTCGGCCTGCAGTCGGGTCCGCATGTGTGGATGGCGGCATTGGGCTTCCTGATCACTGCAGTCGGCTTGCCCGTCATCACCGTTGTTGCCCTGGCTAAAGTGGGCGGCGGTATGGACGCGTTGAGCAGCCCGATCGGTAAGGTCGCTGGCGGCTTGCTGGCGGCAGTGTGCTACCTGTCGGTAGGCCCGCTGTTTGCCACCCCGCGTACTGCAACGGTGTCCTTCGAAGTGGGCGTCGCGCCACTGACCGGTGAGAGTCCGACGGCACTGTTCATTTACAGCCTGCTGTACTTCCTGCTGGTGCTGGCGGTGTCGATGTATCCCGGCAAGTTGCTCGATACCGTCGGGCGCTTTCTGGCACCACTGAAGATCATCGCGCTGGCTGCGCTGGGCATTGCTGCCTTCATGTTGCCAGCAGGCACCAGCGGTGACGCTTTGCCTGCGTATGAAGCGTCGGCGTTTTCCCAGGGCTTTATCAATGGCTATCTGACCATGGATACCCTCGGCGCGCTGGTGTTCGGTATTGTCATCGTCAACGCCATTCGCTCCCGTGGCGTCGAGTCGCCGCGGTTGATCACCCGCTACGCGATCATCGCTGGCCTGATCGCCGGTGTCGGTCTGGCGCTGGTGTACATCAGCCTGTTCCGTCTGGGTGCCAGCAGCCATGAAATTGCCCAAGGCGCGACCAACGGTGCAGCGGTTCTGCATGCCTATGTTCAGCATACCTTCGGTTCGCTGGGCAGCGGTTTCCTGGCGGTACTGATTGCCTTGGCGTGCCTGGTCACTGCAGTGGGCCTGACGTGTGCGTGCGCTGAGTACTTCAGCCAGGTGCTGCCGTTGTCTTACCGTACCTTGGTGCTGATCTTGTGCGCCTTCTCGCTGCTGATCTCCAACTTGGGCCTGACCAAGCTGATCGCGTTCTCGATTCCGGTACTGACCGCGATTTACCCGCCATGCATCGTGGTGGTGGGCTTGAGCTTCTGCAAAGGCTTGTGGAACTCCCAGGCTCGTATTCTCGGGCCGGTGATGGCGGTGTCGTTGCTGTTCGGTATGGTTGATGCCATTAAAGGCACCAGCCTGGCCTCGCATCTGCCAGAAGCCCTGGGTCATCTTCCATTGAGCGAGCAAGGCCTTGCGTGGCTCGTGCCTTCGGTAATCACCCTGGCCGGCGCAGTGGTCTGTGACCGTATGCTGGGCAAGCCGCGCGAAGCGCTGGCCTGAGAATCAGCCTCACGCCTGACGTCGGCCACAAGCCATAGTGCAGAGGGCAGGGCAGATTCCAAACCCCGTATCCGTAAGGATGCGGGGTTTTTTTTAGGTTCTTCACGGATTGTCGGGGAAGGGTTGGCTTTGGCTTCGAGGGCTGTGGGCTTATCCAATTGCTGTGGTGGCACCACTGGCCCCTTTCGCCTTTACGACGGCTTACTTTTCTGCTTGGGAAAAGTAAGCAAAACCGCTGGCTCCTGCATCCGGCCCTGCCGGTGGGAGCGGGCTTGCCCCGCGATTTGTTTTCTCGCGCCAGATCGCGGGGCAAGCCCGCTCCCACCTGGCCCTCCAGTCACCTACACTCGGCCTCCTGAAGTCGCTAAGTTACGGGCGGCGCCCGGGCTGGCGTTAGCTTCGCTAGTGGCGGTTTGGATGATCTGTACGCTTGTGGCTTGTGGCTTTGCGTACGCGTTGGTTCAGGCGCCGCGGTCTGCGACTTCAGAAGGCTGAGTGGAGGTATTGCGCAGTGAGGTGACGGGCAGGAGCCCGTCAAGCGCTTCGGGCCATGGATGGCCCGTTAGCGTGGTCCTCGCGGGAGCAATGCCGGAGCGAAGGAACCCGGAGCGCAGCGTAGGGCCGGATGCAGGAGCGAGCGGTTTGCCTACTTTTCCAAGAAAAAGTAGGCCGCCGTAAGGGCGGAAGGGGCCAGTAGTGCCACCACAGCTATTGGATAAGCTCGCAGGCCCCAACGCCAACGCCAATCCTGCCCCGGAAATCCGTGAAGAACCTTTTTTTATGCTTGCCATAGGCTTTTTCCCGCTCCTACCCTGCTGCAAGCCAATCCTTTAAGACGTGTCTTTTTTTGTGGTTAAGCGTCGAAAGCGGGTCAATGCGCGTTAATGTGCATGCAACTCTTTACCGGGACCTCTGATGAGCTTCATTCAAAACAACCTGATTCACTTGCTGGCGGCCGTTTGGTTTGTGGTCTGCTGGGGCGGATACACCCGCTATGCCACCTGGAAGGGGCGAGACACCGCGTGCCTGGCCAGTGTGCTGCACTTGTACCGCGAAGACTGGATGCGCCGCATGCTGATGCGCGACAACCGCATTGCCGACGCCAGTGTAATTGCCAATCTTGAGCGCAACGCTTCTTTCTTTGCCTCCAGTACCCTGATTATTCTGGCCGGTATTCTGACCGTGCTCGGCGCCTCTGATCGTGCGGTGTCGCTACTGGCTGATCTGCCATTGGTGCAGCAGGCCACTCAGGGTATGTCGGAAATCAAACTGCTGTGCCTGGCCACAGTATTTGTCTATGCCTTCTTTACCTTCAGCTGGTGTATGCGCCAATACAACTTTGCGGCCGTGCTGGTGGGCTCGGCGCCAATGGTCGGTGAGCGCTATGTCAGTGAGTTAGAGCGTAAGGCGTTTGCCCAGCGAGCAGCGCGGGTTGTGTCGATGGCGGCCAACCAGTTCAACTTCGGCCTGCGCTCCTATTACTTCGGCATGGCCATGCTCAGTTGGTTTATCAGCCCTTGGCTGTTCATGCTGATGAGTGCGGGGGTTGTTTTAGTGCTGTATCGGCGCGAGTTCCATTCCGATGTGCTGGATGTATTGGTGTATACCCCGACCGAGGTGCCAGCGGCGGAGCCGAATAAAGACGCCGCAATTAACTGAATCGTTAAAGCGCTAGAAGTGCAGGCATAAAAAAACCCGACAGATGTCGGGTTTTTTTTATTCCACTGTGCGTGCTTATTTAGCAGGCTCAGCAGGAGTTGCTTCGGCTGGAGCAGCTGGAGCAGCAGGAGCGGCTTCTTTGGCGGCTTCTTCAGCGGCCTTTTGTTGCGCTTCAGCACTGTCTTTGGCAGCTTCGGCGTTTTCTTTTGCAGCTTCGTTCACTTTATCCTGAGCTTCGTCCATCTTCTGCTGGGCGTTTTCGGTGTGTTGCGCAGCATCCTGAGCCTTGTCTTCGCTGGCTTTATCGCAAGCAGCGAGACCCAGGGCGGCGGCCAGCATTACGGCAAAAGCAAAAGGTTTACGCATGGGTGTATCTCCTTGGGGAATAAGTTACTTGTTCCTTTGAGCTCAAGTAACGGACAGAAGTTCCATGTACTTTACAGATATATAAGTGCCGGATCTATATAGACTTTTCTCTAGGCATGTGCATCGACTTAATAACCACAGGGGCCTTAGTGATATGAAAAATACGCCATTGAAGGCCATGGCCGAGCGATTTCTTTCTGCGCTGCCGCATTGCCAAGTACTGCAGATGCGCGTGGAGCATGCAGATGCCGAGGGGATGACCCTGGTGTTGCCTTATTCGCCCAAGATCGTCGGCAACCCGCAAACCGGGGCGATTCACGGTGGTGCGTTGACCACGCTGATGGACACCACCTGCGGCATGGCCACGTTGTGCGCGCTGGCTGAATTCGAAGTTTGCCCGACGTTGGACCTGCGCATCGACTACATGCACCCGGCCAAAGCCGGGCAGGATATCTATGGTCGAGCCGAGTGTTATCGGGTGACCCGGGATGTCATCTTCACCCGCGGCATGGCCTATCAGGACGACCCCGAGCAGCCGATTGCGCACGTAGTCGGTACGTTCATGCGCTTGGGCAAGGGCATCAAGGGCGGTGTGAGTTTTGGCAATGCGTTGAAGGAGCGTGGGCAATGATCCCGCCAGAGGTACACCAGCAATTACGCCTGGCCCACGCAGAAGGTAACTACCAGCCGCTGTTAGCGCTGATTCCTTACGCGGGGTTGATCGGCATCCAGTGCAGTCGCGACGGCGAGGATCTGCTGTTCTGTTTACCTGTCAATCGCGACAACATCGGCAATCCGTTACTGCCGGCGATCCATGGCGGCGTGATCGCCGGGTTCATGGAGCTCTCGGCAGCCCTGTACCTGATGATTTTCAGTGAGAGTGCAACGGTCCCTAAAATCATTGATTTTTCCATCGACTACCTGCGTGCCGGGCAATTTCGCGACACCTATGCCCGTTGCCAGCTGTGGCGCCAGGGGCGGCGGGTGACCAACATGGCCATCACCGCGTGGCAGGGCAATGAGGGCGAGGCCATTGCCACTGCCCGGGCGCATTTCAAAATCGAAGAAATCAAGCTGCCCTTGAAATAGCCTGTCGCGCCCCCATCTGCATTGCATCCCGCCGTAAAAGCAGGCTTGGGCCTTTGTGCTCGCCTGCCGAGCGACTACTGTCATCAGATTGGAGTGTTGAAGACCATGAGTGTGGAAACTCAAAAAGAAACCCTGGGCTTCCAGACCGAGGTAAAGCAGCTGCTGCACCTCATGATCCATTCCCTGTATTCGAACAAGGAAATCTTCCTGCGTGAATTGATTTCCAACGCCTCCGATGCCGTCGACAAGCTGCGCTTCGAAGCACTGGCCAAGCCTGAGCTGCTCGAAGGCGGGGCCGAGCTGAAAATTCGCGTCAGCTTCGACAAGGACGCTAACACCGTCACCCTCGAAGACAACGGTATCGGCATGAGCCGCGAGGACGTGATTACCCACCTGGGTACCATCGCCAAGTCGGGCACTGCCGACTTCATGAAGAACCTCACCGGTGACCAGAAAAAAGACTCGCACCTGATCGGGCAGTTCGGTGTGGGCTTCTACTCGGCGTTCATCGTTGCCGACAAGGTTGACGTGTTCAGCCGCCGTGCCGGTGCGCCAATCACTGAAGGCGTGCACTGGTCGTCCAGGGGCGAAGGCGATTTTGAAGTCGCCACCCTGGAAAAAGCCGAGCGCGGTACCCGCATTGTTCTGCACCTGAAGAAGGGTGAAGAAGAGTTCGCTGACGGCTGGCGGCTGCGCAACATCATCAAGAAATACTCCGACCACATCGCCCTGCCGATCGAACTGCCAAAGCAGGCCGAAGCGGCTGAAGGCGAAGACAAGCCGGCCGAAGAGTGGGAAACCGTCAACCGCGCCAGTGCCCTGTGGACCCGTCCGCGTACCGAGATCAAGGACGAGGAATACCAGGAGTTCTACAAGCACATCGGTCACGATTTCGAGAACCCGCTGGCCTGGAGCCACAACAAGGTTGAAGGCAAACTCGAATACAACTCGCTGCTGTATGTACCGGCACGCGCGCCATTTGACCTGTACCAGCGTGAAGCACCGCGCGGTCTGAAACTCTACGTTCAGCGTGTGTTCGTCATGGACCAGGCCGAGTCGTTCCTGCCGCTGTACCTGCGCTTTATCAAAGGCGTGGTCGATTCCAACGACCTGTCGCTGAACGTGTCGCGGGAAATCCTGCAGAAAGACCCGATCATCGACTCGATGAAGTCGGCGCTGACCAAACGCGTACTGGACATGCTGGAGAAGCTGGCGAAGAACGAGCCTGAGCAGTACAAGGGCTTCTGGAAGAACTTCGGTCAGGTGATGAAAGAAGGCCCGGCAGAAGACTTCGCCAACAAGGAAAAAATCGCCGGTTTGCTGCGTTTTGCCTCTACCAGCGATGAAAGCGGTGAGCAGAGCGTGTCGCTGGCGGATTACCTGGCGCGCGCCAAGGAAGGTCAGGACAAGATCTACTTCCTCACTGGCGAATCCTACGCGCAGGTCAAAAACAGCCCGCACCTGGAAGTCTTCCGCAAGAAAGGCATCGAAGTGCTGCTGCTGACCGATCGCATCGACGAGTGGCTGATGAGCTACCTGAGCGAATTCGACGGCAAGAACTTTGTCGACGTTGCTCGCGGTGACCTGGACCTGGGCAAGCTGGACTCCGAAGAGGACAAAAAAGCCCAGGAAGAAGTCGCCAAGGAAAAAGAAGGCCTGGTAGAGCGTCTCAAAGCCGCGCTGGGTGAAAGCGTCAGCGAAGTGCGTGTATCGCACCGTCTGACTGATTCGCCAGCGATTCTGGCGATTGGTGAACAGGATCTCGGCCTGCAGATGCGCCAGATCCTTGAAGCCAGCGGGCAGAAGGTGCCGGACTCCAAGCCGATCTTCGAATTCAACCCAGCCCACCCGCTGATCGAGAAGCTGGATAACGAGCAGAGCGAAGACCGTTTCGCCGACTTCTCGCACATCCTGTTCGATCAAGCCGCACTGGCGGCGGGCGACAGCTTGAAAGACCCGGCGGCTTACGTTCGTCGACTGAACAAGCTGCTGGTCGAATTATCGGCTTAAGTAGTTGCAGGAAAGCCCGCTTCGGCGGGCTTTTTTCATGGTGCAAGGAGAAGTGCATGAGCAAGGTAACCGTCGAATCGCTGGTCTATCATGTTGCCGGCAAAGCCTATGAGAGCCGTTTGTTCTATGCCCAGGGTGCCAGGGAGCAGCCGGGGCTGTTGATGGCACCGAACTGGATGGGGGTGGGTGAAGGCGCCGAGCGCATCGCCCGTGACGTCGCCGCGCAAGGCTACGTCGTGTTGCTGGCGGATATCTACGGGCAGACCCTGCGCCCCTCGAACATGGATGAAGCGGGCGCTGCAATGACGCCGCTCAAAGACGACCGGGTCGAGCTGCGCAAGCGCATGAAGGCTGCGCTTGACCAGTTGCTTGGGCAATCCAGGGCCGTGCTGCAACCTGGAAAACTGGCGACCTTCGGCTTCTGCTTTGGCGGTTGCTGTGCGCTGGAGCTGGCCCGTGAAGACAGTCGGCTACAGGCCGCGGTGTCGTTCCATGGCACCCTCGACACGCCACTGCCGGCTCAGGAAGGCAAGGTCAAGGCATCGATGCTGGTG
This sequence comes from Pseudomonas sp. NUPR-002, assembly GCF_056322725.1. Lineage (NCBI taxonomy): Bacteria > Pseudomonadati > Pseudomonadota > Gammaproteobacteria > Pseudomonadales > Pseudomonadaceae > Pseudomonas > Pseudomonas sp. NUPR-002. Next base: position 4,350,515 of record NZ_CM150476.1, on the reverse strand, counting down.
TTGCATGGCGCGGCCGATCCGTTTGTACCTGCTGAGCAACTGCCAGCGTTCGCGGCGGAAATGGATGCGGCCAAGGTTGACTGGCAAGTGGTCAGCTATGGCGGTGCGGTGCACTCGTTCACCGATACGGCGGCGAATATCCCCGGCAAGATGAAGTACGACGCGCGGACCTCCAAACGGGCGTTCCAGGCGATGTTCAATTTGCTGGATGAAGTGTTCAAAGCCTGAGAAATCGCGGGGCAAGCCCGCTCCCACAGAGTTTGTAGTTCCAAGTGGGAGCGGGCTTGCCCCGCGATCATATTCAAGGCAACTCGATCCGCTCGCTTTCCCCTGGCACGGTCGGCCAATCACCTGCCGCCCAGCGCGCCCGGGCCTGATCGATCAGCGCCGGATCGCTGGCGACGAAGTTCCAGTTCATTCGCCGTGGCCCATCCAGCGGCGCGCCACCGAACAGCACCAGCTGGCTCTCGCTGTCGGCGTACAGGCTCATCTGCTCACCAACCGGCAGTACCACCAGGCTATGGGGCGCTACGCTTTCGCCATCCAGGCTGACTTCACCGCTCAGCACATACAGCGCACGCTCTTGATGCTCGTCAGGAATGCTCAGGGTCGTGGCAGCCTGCAGCTGTACCAGGGCATAGAGGGTGGGTGACAGCACCGGTACCGGCGACTGCAGGCAGAAGCCATTACCGGCAATCAGGCGAATCTGCACCCCAAGGTTATCGCTGACCGGCAGGGTTGCAGCGGGGTGATGGCTGTAATGGCCTGGGCCCTGTTCTTTGTCTTTCGGTGACGCCAGCCAGATCTGCAGGCCGTGCACGCGCGAGCCGCTGGCCAGCAGGTCGGCCGGTGTACGCTCGACATGGGCAACAGCGCTACCGGCGGTCATCCAGCTGACGTCGCCGGCCTGGACGCGTTGATCGGAGCCGAGGCTGTCCTTGTGCAGCAGTTCGCCTTCAAACAGGTAGGTGAGGGTGGACAGGCCGATGTGTGGGTGCTGGCGGATATTGATGCCCTTGCCAGCGGCATACTCGGTTTCGAGCATGTGATCGAAGAACACGAAGGGTCCGACGCTGCGACACTGCGCAGAGGGCAGCGGGCGCAAGATCGGTTGACCTTCCACGGTTTCGGCGCGAGGGCGGATGACCAAAGGGCTGCTCACGGTGGGCTCCAGTCCGGGGATGATGACCCTGAGCATAACCTGTTACAGGTGGCAGCTGAACTGCAGCGCGGCCCGGCCGGTCTACCCTGTCTGAATCGTCAACAGGAGTGCGCAATGTTTGTCAGGCAGTTGGGCTGGATCGTATTGATGGGGCTGACGCTGCAAAGCGTACAGGCGCGTGAGTACCGCTACAGCGACGCGCACCTGCACTACGTCGACTTCTTTCAGGAAACCGAAGGAATGGAGGCGTTGCTCAAGGCGATGGACAAGGCGCGCATCGACCAGTCGATGATCTCCGGGGTGGCGGTAGCGAAAAAATGGCATGAAGACGAACCCAAGCGCCCACGCTACTATGCCGGTGACGATGCCGATGCCTATTGGTATAGCGCGACGGACATCTACGTTGCGGCGGCGCTGGAGAAACTGCCGCCTCAACAGCGCCAGCGCTTTCATCCCTTTCTGACCGGTTTCAACCCGGTAGACAAGAATGCCGTGGCCCACATCGAGCGCATGCTCGAGCTGTATCCGGGACTTTGGCAGGGGATTGGCGAAGTCTTCACCCGGCATGACGACCTCACCGCGCTTACCAGTGGCGATACGCCGCGGGCCAACAACGAAGCCATGACCCGCATCTACCACTTGGCGGCCGAGCAGGATCTACCGGTATTGATTCACTCCAACATCACCTCCAAGCGTGAGCGAAACCCGCTGTACCTGGCCGAAATCGAAGAGCCACTGCGCAATCACCCGCACACCCGCTTTATCTGGGCTCATGCCGGCACCAGCATGGAAATCCACCGCCATCAGACGCAGATGGATTTCCTCCTGCCGACGCTGACACGCCTGCTGGACAGCTACCCCAACCTGTATGTCGATCTGTCCTGGAGCGTTTTGCAGCCTTACTTGCTGGATGAGCAGGGCAAGCCCAGGGAGGCATGGGTGGCGCTGGTCAAACGCTTCCCGGAGCGCTTCATGCTCGGTTCTGATGTAGTGGGGCGCTTCGACACGGTCGGCGAGCAGTTGCACAGCTTCGATCCGTTCCTCGATGCCTTGCCCGCCGATGTCGCGCAGAAGGTGGCTCAAGACAACTTTCTGGCCGTACTGCCGAAAAAACGTCCGTGACCTGAGGGTAAACACTGCAGCTGTCATCAGTCTGTCATGCCAGCGTCATAGCCTGCCGCCATCAATCCTGATGGAGCGCGTCATGTTTTTCAGTCGTTGCAGTGCAGTGTGCGGCTTGTTGCTGGTCAGTGGCCTGGCCAGTGCCGAGGTCCGGGTCGAGGGCGCGGTAGAGTACGGCCTGTTCGAAACCCGCCACCAGAACTTTCAGCCTGGCGAACGGGTGCTGACCCAGAGCAACCAGACAATCCAGCACACCGACCAGATTCCGGCGCGCCTGGGCAGTAAGTTCGGCATGCGTTATCGCCTGGAAGGCAAAGTCGCGGACGACACGCCGCTGACCTTGCTGTACCTCACTCCAGGCGTACGCACGCCTGACGGCAAGCGCCATGACAAGTTCGAAGTGGTACAGAAACTGGTGCCGGGTGCGGCCCAGGACGTCATGGCCTACGAATTCACTGAAAACCACGAAGTGGTGCCGGGGCAATGGCATTTCATGGTCTTCCAGGGCGATCGTTTGCTAGCCGAGCAGCGCTTTACCGTGCGCTGAGGTGTTGCGCGCCTGTACTCGCGATGAGCAGGCGTATTGATATCATGTTTTCGTCTAAGGCAATTTTTCCAAAGGCCGATATCGTCTAGAGCAAGGACGGTTGCACAGCGTGGCTGCGCTTTTGGAAGGAGCCGAAAGATGAACTTGAGACGCATGAATATCGCCCCGCGGGCGAGTTTGGGCTTTGGTTTGGTGGCGTTGCTGGTGTGTGCGCTGGGCGTTTTTGCGCTGATGCAGATGGCCAGCATGCGCCAGCAGTCCGAACAGGTGGACAACAACTGGTTGCCTAGCGTCATCGTGGTTGGGCAAATGACGCAAGACACCTTGCGCATTCGCGCGCTGACCCTGCGTTTGCTGATCAATCGCGACCCGCAGTCGCTGCAACAGAACAAGGCGCGTATTGAGGAACTCAAAGCGGGCCTGAGTAAGGCGCAGCAGCAGTACCAGGTATTGATTGTGTTGCCTGAGGAGCAAGCCCTGTTCGACCGTTTCTTGCAGCTTGAGCGGCAATACCTGGCGCTGCAGGCTCAGGTCACAGAGCACTCGGGTCAAGGTCAGGTCGAAGCCGCGGTGGCGTTGGTCAATGGCGAAATGAATCAATTGGCCGATCAGTTGACCGCCACCCTCAATGAACTGATTGCACTGAATAATCAGCACGCCAATATCGCGACCGATCAGGCTGCAGCGGTGTACGTCAACGCGCGGGTCTGGGTGATTGCACTGTCGCTTGGCGCGCTGGTGGTAACTGTGATTCTGGCGTTGGCGCTGACCCGCAGTATCGTCCAACCGCTGGCCCAGTCACTGCAGGTGGCCGAGGTGGTGGCTACTGGCGATCTGACCCCGCAAATTGCCGTCCATGGCACGGACGAGCCGGCGCGACTGCTGGCGGCGCTCAAACAAATGCAGCACAGCCTGCGCGACACCATTGGGCGGATTTCCGATTCGTCCAATCAGTTGGCGTCGGCGTCCGAAGAGCTTAGCGCGGTGACCGAAGACGCGACCCGAGGCCTGATGCAGCAGAATCAGGAAATCGAGCAAGCGGCGACCGCAGTCAATCAGATGACCACGGCAGTGGAGGAGGTGGCGAGCAACGCGGTGGCCACCTCTGAGGCGTCCCGTGAGTCGGACCGGATTGCCCGCCAGGGACGTGAACAAGTGCGCTTGACCGTCGCCTCGATCGAATCGCTGGCGGCCGGGGTGACCTCCAATGCCGAGGAGGTGGGGCAGTTGGCGCACCAGGTTCACGGCATCACCAAGGTGCTGGATGTGATTGGTGCGATTGCCGAGCAAACCAACTTGTTGGCCCTCAATGCTGCGATCGAAGCTGCCCGTGCCGGTGATGCCGGGCGTGGTTTTGCCGTGGTGGCCGACGAGGTGCGGGCGTTGGCGCATCGTACCCAGCAGTCGACCCGGGAAATCGAGCAGATGATCAGTGGGATCCAGCAGGGCACAGATCGTGCCGTCGAAGGCATGCAGCAAAGCAATGAGCGCGCACGTATCACCCTGGACGGTGCGCATGCCGCCGGGGCGGCCCTGGAGGAGATTGCCGCAGCGATCAGCCTGATCAATGAGCGTAACCTGGTGATCGCCAGTGCTTCAGAGCAGCAGGCGCAGGTGGCACGTGAAGTGGATCGCAACCTGACCAATATTCGCGACCTGGCGTTGCAGACCTCGGCGGGGGCCAATCAGACTAACGCGGCGAGTCAGGCGCTGTCGCAGTTGGCCATCGAGCTCAATGGCCTGGTAGGACGCTTTTCGGTGTAGCCGGTAGGAGCGGGCTTGCCCCGCGATGCGATGTGGCTGACACACCGCTATCGCGGGGCAAGCCCGCTCCTACCGGCTAGAAACAAAAACGCCCCGACGAGTCGGGGCGTTTTTGATTAAGGGGGTTAGCCCTTATTTGCCTTCCCAGCGCTTGAGCACCAGGGTGGCGTTGGTGCCACCGAAGCCGAAGCTGTTGCTCATGACGGTGTCGATCTTGGCGTTTTCCTGGGTTTTGGTCAGGATCGGCAGATCGGCCACTTCAGGGTCCAGCTCGTCGATGTTGGCGGAACCGGCAATGAAGTTGCCTTCCATCATCAGCAGGCAGTAGATCGCTTCGTGAACACCAGCGGCGCCCAGGGAGTGACCGGACAGGCTCTTGGTCGAGCTGATGGCCGGCGCCTTGCCAGCGAACACTTCACGAACGCCCTTGATTTCAGCAACGTCACCGACCGGAGTCGAAGTGCCGTGGGTGTTCAGGTAGTCGATCGGGGTGTCGACAGTCGACATGGCCATCTGCATGCAACGGATAGCGCCTTCGCCGCTCGGGGCGACCATGTCGTAGCCGTCGGAGGTAGCGCCGTAGCCAACGATTTCAGCGTAGATTTTCGCGCCACGGGCCAGCGCGTGCTCCAGCTCCTCGACAACGACCATGCCACCACCACCGGCAATGACGAAACCATCACGGTCAGCGTCGTAGGCACGGGAGGCTTTTTCCGGGGTGTCGTTACGCTTGCTGGACAGTGCGCCCATGGCGTCGAACAGGAACGATTGGCTCCAATGTTCTTCTTCACCGCCACCGGCAAACACGATGTCCTGTTTGCCCATCTGGATCTGCTCCATGGCGGTACCGATGCAGTGAGCACTGGTAGCGCACGCCGAAGCGATGGAGTAGTTCAGGCCCTTGATCTTGAACGGGGTGGCCAGGCACGCCGACACGGTGCTGCTCATGGTGCGGGTGACGCGGTACGGGCCAACACGCTTGACGCCTTTTTCGCGCAGGATATCCAGCGCTTCCATCTGGTTCAGGGTCGATGCGCCGCCGCTGCCGGCGATCAGGCCGGTACGTGGGTTGGACACCTGTTCTTCGGTCAGGCCCGAGTCCTTGATCGCGTCGGCCATGGCCAGGTAGGCGTAGGCGGCGGCGTGACCGACAAAACGGAACACCTTACGGTCAATCAGTTCTTCAAGGTTGAGGTCAATGGAGCCGGAAACCTGGCTACGCAGACCCATTTCGGCATATTCCGGGTTGAAACGGATGCCAGGGCGGCTTGCACGCAGGTTGGCGGAGACGGTCTCTTTGTCATTGCCCAGGCACGAAACAATGCCCAGACCAGTGATAACGACGCGGCGCATGCGGATAACCCTTAGAAGTTGTCAGTGGAGGTAAAGACGCCGACCCGAAGGCCTTCGGCGGTGTAGATCTCGCGACCGTCGACACTGACCGAGCCATCGGCGATGGCCATGTTCAGCTTGCCCTTCAGGACGCGCTTGATGTGAATGTTGTACGTAACTTTTTTGGCGCTAGGCAGTACCTGGCCAAAAAATTTGACTTCGCCGGAGCCCAGGGCGCGACCGCGACCTGGCAAGCCTTGCCAGCCCAGGAAGAAGCCGACCAGCTGCCACATGGCGTCAAGGCCCAGGCAGCCTGGCATCACCGGATCACCTTCGAAGTGGCAGGCGAAGAACCACAGGTCCGGGGTGATATCCAGCTCGGCGACCAATTCACCTTTGCCGTACTTGCCACCCTCGTCGCTGATATGGGTGATGCGATCCACCATCAGCATGTTCGGGGCGGGCAGTTGCGCGTTACCTGGGCCGAACAGCTCACCGCGACTGCAGCGCAGCAGGTCTTCCCGAGTAAAGGCGTTTTGTTTGGTCATGCGAGCTCCTCAATAATCCCCGTGTGGCAGGGGGGCAAATCTTCCCGGCCGACCCAAAACGCTTGTGTTTGGGGCGGTAGCCTACACATAGACTATTGCGTTGTAGTGAAAGTCACAGCGCACCGGTCAAAGAAGTACACTTGTGCACTGAAATTTTATTTTCAGGCCTTTTGACCAGCCTGTCCAGTTCATAAGACTGCCGCAATTTCAGATTAATCGCCAGTCGCAGCTGACTGATCGGGCAGCCAACGCTGCAGAATTTGCTGTAAGTCAGTGCGTTTGAACGGCTTGGCCAGGTAATCATTCATCCCTGCATTCAAGCAGCGCTCGCGATCGCCCTGCAGCGCATTGGCAGTCAAGGCGATGATCGGCATGGCCGCAGCCTGTGGCAGTTGGCGAATGCGGCGGGTGGCTTCGTAACCATCGATGATCGGTAGCCGGCAGTCCATCAGTGTCGCAGCGAACCGCTGGCGCGAGGCCTGAGACACTGCCTGGGCACCGTCTACGGCAATGTGCACCTCGAATCCAAGGCTGCGCAGCATGGCTTCGATCACGGTCTGGTTAACCGGATTGTCTTCAACCAGCAGAATCCGACGGCCCTGGCCTTCGTCTTCGCGCTCGTTGTTCTGGCTAGGCAAGCGAGGTGCTTGCTGAACCGACAGCGCCAGAGGCATTTCCAGGGTGAAGGTCGAGCCCTGGCCTTCACGGCTTTCGCCGCGCAGGGTACCGCCCATGCGTTCAGCCAGGGTGCGGGCGATCGACAAGCCCAGGCCGGTGCCGCCGTAGCGCCGGGAAATCGAACTGTCGGCCTGCTGGAAGGCGACGAACATGGTTTCCAGGCGCTCATTGTCGATACCAATACCGGTGTCGTGCACGGCGCAGGCAAACCAGATCAATTGGCGGTCGAGCACCTGCCAGCGCGGCTCGATGCGCACGCTGCCCTGTTCGGTGAACTTCAGCGCATTGCCGACCAGGTTGAGCAGAATCTGACGGATCCGGGTCGGGTCGCCAATCACCTGCAGCTGACCGATGCCAGGCGGTAGCTGCAGGGTCAGGCTCAAACCGCGCTGGGCCGCCAGATGCTGGAAGGATTGCACGCTGCTGCCGATCAGTTCGCCCAGGTTGAAGTCGATGTGTTCGAGCTCAAGGCTGGTGCGCTCGATCCGCGAGAAGTCGAGAATATCGTTGATGACCTTAAGCAAATGCCCGGTCGATTCGCTGGCCACGGCCGTGTATTCGGCCTGTTCCTCGCTCAGTGTCGTGGTTTCCAGTAACTGCAGCATGCCCAGTACACCATTCATCGGGGTGCGCAGTTCATGGCTCATCATCGCCAGGAAGTCGGATTTGGCCTTGTTCGCCTGTTCGGCCTCCTCACGGGCCTGGATCAATTGCGACATGGCTTGCTGTTGTTCACGACTGGCCTGCGCCAGGGCGCACGCCAGGTTATTGATATGGCGGGCCAGATGGCCGAGTTCACTGTCATCGACCACCGGCAAGGGGGCATTGAAGTCACCTTGCTGGATGGCCTTGACCGCATCGCCCATGTCACTGATGGGTTTGGCCAGGCTTCGTGCCAGGCGGCGGGCCAGCAAAAAGGTGAACAGCAAGGCGAACAAGGCCAGGATGCCGGCCTTGATGACGATTTCCTGCTGGCGTTCGCTGAACGCATCGTTGGACATGCCAACGATGACCCGGCCCAGATAGTCATCGCCGACGTTTTTCAGCGGTTGCCTGCCGTTGTGCAGGAAATCGTTGTCCAGGCGGATTTGTTGCAGGCGAATCGGGGCCTGGAACACTTCGACTTGTTGTGCGCGGTTGTCGTGCTCGTCCGGTTGCTCGACATACACCAGGATATGGTTGCTGCTGTCCTGCACCTCGAGGAAACGCACATGGGGGATGCTCAGGGTGGCGCGCATCAGGCTTTCAAGCACTTCGTCGTTGCCAGCGATAACCCCGTACTCCGACGCTGGCGCCAGCTGGTTAGCGATCAGTTGGCCGGTATGGTTGAGTTCCTGGCGCAAATCCTGGATACGCACGAAGGTAAAAAAGCTGATCAGCAGCAGCGTCAGCAACAAGGCTGGCCCCAGGCTGATGATTTGTGTGCGGGTATGGATGTCCCAGCTCAGGCGACGCCTCATGGTCTGCGTTCTCCTTCGGCCAACGCCAGCGCGGCGCTTTCGGGGTCGATGGTCTCGATGCCCAGGGCACGTGCAACCTGCTGGTTGCCGATGACACTGAAATGGTCGGGGTATAGCGTGCGCGGCCACTTGACCGGCACTTGATCGAGCAGGCGGTCGAGTACCGCCAGCCAGTCGTCCTGGTTACTCAAGGTGCTGGCGAGGGCGCCAGCGCGGACGAAGCCGGCGTTGGGGCCGATCAAGGCCATCTGTCGGCCGTAACTGCTCAGCAGCACATTTTTCGCGGTCTTGGAGTTGAACAGATGCGGGTCATCAATACCCAGCAGCACGTCGCTGCGCTGTAGCAGGTCGTGCAGTGGACGGCTGTCGCGTAGATCCGGCCAGGCCTGGGCGATGATCTCCAAGCCCATGGGCTTGGCAGCGCGGCGCAGTTCTTCAACCAGAAACAGGCTGTGCTCGGCGTACAGCACACCAACACGGCGGGCCTCGGGCAGCAGGTAACGTGTCAGGCGCAACTGCCGCTCCAGGGGCGGATCGCTCCACAACAGGCTCAGGTAGGGGGGGCGCAGTTTGCCCAGGCGCTGCTGCGCTTGCACCCGGCTGACCCGCAACGCCAGCGCTGGCGGCCCAGCCACTTCGCTCAGGCGCCACTCAAGGCCCGCACTGTCCAGCAGGATCAAGCGGGTCGCCGGACTCAGCCGGGAAGGGCGGGCCAGCTCATGCACGGGTACGAAGTGCACGTTGTCGGCAGGCCGGCGTTCACGCAGGGCCTGGACAAATTGCTCGACACCGGGGCTGTCCTGACTGCCGGTAATCAGGATCTCACTGGCCAATAGCAGGCCTGATGGCCACAGGCAGGCCAGTAGCAGCCAGCACCGTAACCTGCGCATCAGAACGCCAACTCCGCACTGAAGTACATCACGTGGCGGCTATCGTAGCGGTTGTTTGCATGGGTGGTGGGCTCATCATCCAGGCGCTGCTGCACCACGCCCGCCAGCTCAAGCTCAGTACGCTGCCATTGCAGGCGCTTGGCTACGCGCAGGTCGAGGCGTTCGAAGCGGTATTCATTCAGTTCGTCGTCACCATAGTAGAACAGCGCGCTGGACCAACCTTGCCCCCAATCGCGCAGCCAGCCGGCCGAGCCACTGTTGTGCGCACTCAGGCGGCGGTCAGCGGGATTACTGGCCCAGGCATCGACATGGGCGTAGGTCAGGCGAAAGCGATCAGCGGGGCTCAGTTGCCAATCCAGTTGTGCCTCAGCGCCGCTGAAACGGGCCTTGTTACTGTTACTGGCAATGTACTGGTTGTTGCGCAGTGGCTCGCTGATCATGCCGGTGATTTCGTCATGGAACAGTTTCAGGTCAACGTTGAGGTCGGCATCCGCGAAGTAACCGTTATAGCCCAGTTCCCGCGAGCGCATGCGCTCCTGTTCGAGGTTGCCCGGGCCGCGGGTCTTGACGAAGTACTGGGCACTGCTTTGGCCGAACGCGCCAGGGGTCAGGTTGTTGACCCGATAGCTCCAGTTGACGTTGTTCTCGAACATGTCCGGTGAACGCACCGCTTCGGAATACACGGCACGCAAACCGTGACGCGGGGTGATCAGGTAGTTGACGGCCAGGCGTGGGGTGAGCGAACTGCCAGATAGCCGCGCATCTTCGTACATGGCCCCGCCCTGGATCACCCAGTGTTCATCGGCGCGCCATTCCAGATGACCGAACAAGCGCCAGGTGCTGTCGTCGAGGCTGCCATTGAAATAGGTTTGCGAATCGGCGCGGTCATAGCGGTAGTTGGCGCCACTGACCAGACGCAGGTTATCGGACAGGCTCAGGGTGTCTTGCAGTTCCAGGTCGTAGCGCGTTTCGCGGGTGCTCTGATCGATGTCACCGCAGACCTGGGTGGCGCCCCCATTGCCCCATTGCTGTCGTACCACGCGGCCCAGGGCGCGTTCTTGAGCACTGCCGGCAGGCACTGGCGCGCGAATATTGCGCGCCAGTTGTTCAGCGTAGTTCGGGTTGAGCTGCCACAGGCGGGTGAGCTCCGGGCTGAACGAAATCGCCGCATCACAAGCGCGCCATACCTGCTGGCGGTCCCAATGTTGGGCAGAACCTTGCACATAAAGACTGTGCTCGGGATTGAAATCAATGTTCCAGCGCACCGAGCCTGCATAGTCCTTGGCGTTGACATCGGAGTTGTCGCCACTGGCAGTAACGCCGTAGAACACCGGCTGATACGTGTAGGGGCGCTGGTTGCTGCCTTCTTTGGCGGCAAACTGCCAATCGAGGCTCTGGTTGCTGGCCAGGGCGTGGCTGATGCTCAGGCTCAAGCGGTTGAGGCGGCGGCTGTCGCGGTAGTCCTGGCCGTTGAGGGTTTCATCGAAGCCGTCATCCTGCATGCCGGACAGCGACAGGCGCAGGTCGCCACCGTCCCAGCCGCTGCCCTGGCTGGCATACCAGTCGTTGATGCCGCGTTGGCCGCGGGTGACTTTCAGGCGCGTGCCGTGGCTGTCTGCCGGCTTGCGCGTGAGAATATTGACCACTGCCATCAAGGCGTTGGCGCCATAGCTGACGGTGTTGGGGCCGCGGAACACCTCGATACGCTCGATATCCTCCATTGCCAGCGGGATGTCGCTCCAGTCCACCGTGGCCAAACCTGCACGGTATACCGAGCGCCCATCGATCAGCACTTGCATGCGCCGGGCATCGTTGACGTTGCTGCCGTGGTAGTTGACCGTGGGCTGATTGCTGGCGCTGTAGCCGACCATCATGCCCGGCACCAGGCGCAGCAGTTCAGGAATATCGCGGGCGCCGCTGGCGCGAATCAGCGCGTTGTCGAGCACCGTCATGCTGCCAGGCACGGCGGCTGGAGATTGTTTCAGCCGGGTGGCGGTGAGCACCTGTGGCAGGGTCTGGTTGTCGACAAACAGATCGTCAGCCATCGAAGGTCCGCCCAACAAGGCGGTCAGCAAAATAACGGGGCGCGTAGCAGGAGGGCCAAATGACACGGTGCGGCCTTGGTATCGGGTTCAAACCGGCCATGTTAACCGAGTGGCCAGCATTTTTCAGTGCCGGGTCCATCAATAGCAAAGCCAATTCACACATCTGGCGCTGGCTCTGGCACGGGCGCTCCGTATAATGCGGGAGTCGCCACTTTAATTGGTTTTAACGGATCGTATATGACTGAACAGCAGCCTGTTGCAGTTCTGGGAGGCGGGAGTTTCGGCACCGCTGTAGCGAATTTGCTGGCGGAAAACGGCATCGGCGTTCGCCAATGGATGCGCGATCCCGAGCAGGCCGAAGCCATGCGCAACAACCGGGAAAACCCGCGTTACCTGAAAGGGGTGAAGATTCACCCAGGCGTTGATCCGGTCAATGACCTGCTGGCGACCTTGAACGACTGCGAGCTGATCTTTGTCGCCTTGCCGTCGAGCGCGTTGCGCAGTGTGCTGGCCCCGCATGCACAACTGCTGGGTGGCAAGATGCTGGTCAGCCTGACCAAGGGCATCGAAGCGCAAAGCTTCAAGTTGATGAGCCAAATCCTTGAAGAAATCGCGCCCCAGGCACGTATCGGCGTGCTGTCCGGGCCAAACCTGGCGCGTGAAGTGGCCGAGCATGCGCTGACCGCCACCGTGGTAGCCAGTGAAGACGAAGCGCTGTGCCAGCGTGTGCAGGCTGTGCTGCATGGGCGCACCTTCCGCGTGTATGCCAGCAGTGACCGTTTTGGCGTTGAGCTGGGCGGGGCGCTGAAAAACGTCTATGCCATCATTGCCGGTATGGCCGTGGCCCTGGGCATGGGCGAGAACACCAAAAGCATGCTGATCACCCGGGCGCTGGCCGAGATGACTCGCTTTGCCGTCAGCCAGGGTGCCAACCCGATGACCTTCCTTGGCCTGGCCGGGGTCGGCGACCTGATCGTCACCTGTTCCTCGCCCAAGAGCCGCAACTATCAGGTCGGCCACGCCCTGGGGCAGGGCTTGAGCCTGGAGGAGGCGGTCAACCGCCTGGGCGAGGTGGCGGAGGGCGTCAATACGCTCAAGGTGCTCAAGGTCAAGGCGAAGGAGGTGCAAGTCTACATGCCGCTGGTAGCGGGCTTGCACGCCATTCTGTTTGAAGGGCGCACGTTGAATCAGGTGATTGAACTGCTGATGCGCGCCGAACCGAAAACCGATGTCGATTTTATCTCCACCAGCGGTTTCAACTGAGTACAGGAGCAAGACATGAACGAATCCCCGAACCAGGCCCAGCGCGAGTCGATCATCCTGCGGGTGTTGTGGATGCTGGTGTTTCTGGTGGTCTGGCAGTTAGCAGAATTGTTGCTGGGCGGATTGGTGCTGGTGCAACTGATCTACCGCCTGATCTACGGTGCGCCCAGTGCCAGCCTGATGAACTTTGGCGATAGCCTCAGCCAGTACCTGGCGCAAATCGGCCGCTTCGGCAGCTTCCACAGCGACACCAAGCCTTGGCCGTTCGCCGACTGGCCAGCGCCGCGCGCGCCAGAAGGCGAGCAGGCCCATAGCGTACCGCCGGCGCCGCATCCGGTGCGTGACGAGGAGCCCAAGCTGTGAAGCTCTGGGTGTTGCGTCATGGCGAAGCCGAACCAAGGGCCAACACCGACGCCGAGCGCCGCTTGACCGCGCACGGTCGTGAGCAAGTGCTACGCAGCGCCGCAGTACTGCTTGGCGAGCCGCTGCAGGCGATCCTTGCCAGCCCCTATGTTCGCGCCCAGCAGACTGCCGGACTGGTTCACCAAGCGCTGGGCTTTGCCGAGCCGGTGCAGACAGTGCCCTGGTTGACCCCGGACAGCGACCCGCAGGCGGTCATCGCCGAGTTGGACACACTGGGCCTGGAGCAGGTGCTGCTGGTCAGCCATCAGCCGCTGGTGAGTACCCTGGTGGGGATGCTCGAGCAAGGGACTCGGCAAGGTCCGCCGATGTCCACGGCAAGCCTGGCCGAGCTCGAAGGCGACTGGCCGCTGGCCGGGCTGATGACCCTGCGCAGCCTTTCCCATCCGTGAACAGGCGGCCCCGTCCAGCCGGGGCCGCTGATCGCATTGACAAAATTACCAGTTGTCGCGGCATAGACGGCTTGCTAGCGTTCGCCAAAATTGTGGGCAAGGTGGCCCAAGGGAACGAGCAATGAGCAACAAGTACCCGCAATTGGTGAGCTCGGTAGACCTGAAGCCGACGCTGGACAAAGTGCAAAACGATCAAGTACTGGACTTCGCCGAGTACCATTTGCTGCGTGACAGCACCGACGCCAAGTTCGACTATCTGATGCGCAAATTCGAAGGCCAGTACGAACTCGGCCAACTGCGCCAGGCCAGTATCCGCATGGCGCATCTGCTGCAGAGCAGTTGCCTGGCCTTGCGTCAGCTGGATCTGGACCCAGAAGACAAACGTCGCGCCCGTGAAGCGCTGGAGCATCAACTGGCGTACATCCAGGCGTGCCTGCGCCGTTCCATGGCCAGTTTTGGCGAGTATTGACCTGATTGCCCTCGGTGATGGCTTTTCCGAACATTGCCGGTTGTGAGTAGCTTGCCGACAATGGCACATCACGTTCCTACGGACAGGCGCCATGTCGCAGCAGATTTTTTTCGCCCATGCCAACGGTTTCCCTTCGGGTACCTACGGCAAGCTGTTTGCCGCGCTTGCACCGGACTATCAGGTGTTTCACCTGCCGCAGCACGCCCATGACCCAAGATTTCCTGTCGACGCCAACTGGCAGCAACTGGTAGATGAGCTGATTCATCATTTGCAACAGCAACCTGGCCCGGTGTGGGGTGTGGGGCATTCGCTGGGTGGCGTATTGCACCTGCATGCGGCGCTGCGTTGCCCCGAATATTATCGCGGGGTGGTCATGCTCGATTCGCCGGTGCTGACCCGGGTTGATCAATGGATGTTGCAGGCCGCCAAACGCCTAGGCTTCATCGACCGTATTACCCCGGCGGGGCGTACCCTGGGACGCCGCGAAGCGTTCACTGACCGTGACAGTGCCCGCGCCTATTTTTCCAGCAAATCGCTGTTCCGCCATTTCGATCCAGAGTGCCTGGAGGCGTATCTGGAACATGGCTTGCAAGACAGTGATGAAGGCTTGCGCCTGCGCTTCGATCCGGCCACTGAAATCAGCATCTATCGCAACATTCCGCACAGCCGACCTGCATCGCCCAGACTGTTGGACTTGCCGCTGGCGATGGTCAGGGGCAGCTCCAGCCGGATTGTACGGCGCCATCACGCCCTGGCCGTGCGCAGCATGCCGCAGGGTGAATATCACAGCTTGCCGGGCGGGCACATGTTCCCGCTGGAACGGCCTACCGATACCGCAAGCCTGATCAAGGGCCTGTTTGACCGTTGGCAGCAGGTGACCAAGTGAGTACTGACATGCAAGAGATTCGTCTGAGCCTGGGGCATATCGAGTTGTCCGCGCAACTGAGCGGCCCGGCCGACGGCATGCCGGTGATCGCCTTGCACGGCTGGCTCGACAACGCTAACAGCTTCGCCCGGCTGGCGCCGAGGTTGTCGGGCCTGCGCATCCTCGCCCTTGATTTGGCTGGCCACGGTCATTCCGATCACCGTCCCGCCGGGGCAGGCTATGCCTTGTGGGATTACGCCCATGATGTGCTGCGGGTTGCCGAGCACATGGGGTGGGAGCGCTTTGCCCTGATCGGTCATTCACTGGGGGCGATCATTTCCGTGGTGCTGGCCGGTTCGCTGCCGGAGCGCATTACCCGCCTGGCGTTGATCGACGGCTTGATTCCGCCCACCAGCGGCCCACAGGATGCCGCCGAGCGTATGGGCATGGCCTTGCAGGCGCAGTTGGACCTGGGGAAAAAGCGCAAGGCCGTACACCCCAGCCTGGAGCAAGCGATCAAGGCGCGGATGAAAGGGGTTGTGGCGGTCAGCAGCGACGCGGCGCAGTTGCTGGCCCAGCGCGGGCTGATGGCGGTACCGGGGGGGTACAGCTGGCGCAGCGACAGCCGCCTGACCTTGCCGTCACCCACGCGCTTGAGCCAGGCCCAGGCATTGAGCTTCGTTCAGCGCATTGCTTGCCCGGCTAAACTGGTGGTCGCTGCCGACGGCATGCTTGCCCGTCACGACGAATTGCTTTCGCAGCTACCCTTCAGTCACGAGGTGTTGCCGGGTGGTCACCATTTGCATGTAAATGACGAAGCGGGCGCGGCCCTTGTTGCAGACTGTTTCAATCACTTCTTTAGCACTTCTTGACTTGCGGCGGTCAACTGTCGAGGCTTGGCGGGTTGAACAGGGAGACAACCATGAACGAGCAAGACATCACTACCCCCTCAAACCTCTTCGGTCGCCTGCATAGCGTGGCGTGCCTATGAAGCTTACGTATTGCGTCCGGGCGGCGATCGCCGGGCTGGGCATGCTGGTGAGCCTGCCATCGCTCGCCGACGGGCTACCGGTGCCGGTTGACGCCAAAGTGGTCGATCAGCGCCCGTCGCAGTTGCAAGAGCGCATCTACCCACTGGGGAGCTTGCGCAAGATCAGCAACCAGCTGCGGGTGGAAGGTAAAGTCGAAAGCCGCGGCCAGGTCAGCTCTGTTACCTATGAGCTACCGCCTGAGCGTGCGGCCAATGAAGCCTTCACCACGGCGCGCGAAGCCCTGCAGAACGACGGCGGCTACCCGCTGTTCTGGTGCCAGGCGCGAGATTGCGGCGAAAACAGCCTGTGGGCCAATGAAGTATTCAAGAACCGCCTGCTGTCGGGCTCCGATGATCAACAGGCATTCATTCTGTTGCGCCGTTCTGCCGAGCAGAACAACACCCTGATTGCGCTGTACAGCATTACCCGTGGCAATAAACGGGCCTACCTGCATGTCGAGGAGTTCGTCGCCGACGCGCCCCTGGGTGAGCTGCTGCCCACGCCGGCCACCGTGCTGCGCGAACTGCGTGATACCGGCAAGCTGGACTACCCTGATCTGGTGGGCGAACCATTACCGGCCTGGGTCACCTTGTTGGGGCGCAGCCTGAATCTGGACAGTACCCTGCGCGTCAGCTTGAGTGGCGCACAGGCCGAAGCCTGGCGCGAGCAACTGGGCAAGGCTGGGGTACGCGTGGCTCGCCTTGAAGTAGGTGACGCCAAGACTGATGGCTTTCACGTCGAACTGATTCGTTGAGCGAGTACCGCATGCCTAACAATGACCGCCTGCTGGTACAGATCATCCTGCTCGGCCTGCTGGGCGCCGGCCTCTGGGTGATGGCGCCGTTCATGTCGGCGTTACTCTGGGGGGCGATTCTGGCGTATGCCAGCTGGCCGTTGATGCGCTTGTTGACGCGCTTGCTGGGCGGTCGCGAAACCCTCGCGGCCGGTTTGTTGACCACGTTATGGATCTTGTTGGTGGCCTTGCCGCTGGTGTGGTTGGGGTTCAACCTGGCCGATCACATCCGCGATGCCACGGCATTTGTCCGTGATGTGCAGGTCGACGGCCTACCCGATGCACCGGACTGGCTGCAGGGCATTCCACTGGTGGGCGAGCGCCTGGTGCGCATGTGGAACACCCTCGATCAACAAGGTGCTGCCTTGCTGACCACGCTCAAACCCTATCTGGGCCAGGTCGGCAACTGGTTGCTGGCGCGCAGCGCACAGATCGGCAGCGGCATGCTCGAACTGACCTTGAGCCTGGTGTTCGTGTTCTTTTTCTATCGTGACGGCCCACGTCTGTCGGCGTTCGTCTTGCGCCTGCTGGATCGGCTGATCGGTGACCGTGCCGAGTATTACCTGGGGCTGGTTGCAGGTACGGTGCAACGGGTGGTCAACGGCGTGATCGGTACCGCGGCGGCGCAGGCGATCCTGGCGCTGATCGGCTTCCTGATTGCCGGCGTGCCGGGCGCCCTGGTGCTGAGTATCGTCACCTTCATGCTCAGCCTGATCCCCATGGGCCCGCCGCTGGCCTGGGTGCCGGCCACTGCCTGGCTGGCCTGGCAAGGCGAGTACGGCATGGCGGTGTTCCTGGGGATCTGGGGCACCTTCATCATCAGCGGCGTCGACAACGTGCTCAAGCCTTACCTGATCAGCCGTGGCGGCAACTTGCCGTTGGTGATTGTGCTGTTGGGGGTGTTCGGTGGCTTGCTGGCCTTCGGCTTCATTGGCCTGTTTATCGGCCCGACGCTGTTGGCCGTAGCCTATAGCCTGCTGCTGGACTGGTCGCGCAGCGAGCCGATCAGCCCGCCGCGTCCTTGAGGTTGTGCGCTGCTCAGTGCTGCGGTGCGATGTTCTTCACCACCGCCAGCTCCGGGTGCGCCACCAGCTTGTCGATGTGCAGCTCGTCGTTGTTCATCCAGATTTCGGTCAGCACCCGGTAGTGCTCCATGTCGCGACAGCGCATACGCAGGCTGTAGTCGAAATGGCCGCTGATCAACTGGCAGTCGAACACCTGCGGGCAGTCGCGTATGCAGGCTTCAAAGGCTTTTTGCGCGGCGCGCCCACTCTGGTTGGAGAGGGCCACCAGCACCAGCAGTGACAATCCGGGTGAAACCTTTTGTTCATCGATGATCGCGCTGTAGCCGCGAATCACTCCGCGCCGCTCCAGCTTGCGCACGCGCTCCAGACAGGGGCGAGGGGTAAGGTGTACCAGTGTCGAGAGCTTTTCAAAGGTGATCCGCCCGTCATGGCGCAGCACCTCGATGATGGCTTCGTCGATCCGGTCCAGCGGCGCTGCGCCCTGCGGGTTGTTGACCTTGGTATCCATACAGGCTCGGCTTCACTTCAATCAATGGTTGACCATGGACATGGTACGACCTTCCTTGGTCAGCGTCTGTAGGAGCGGCGGTGCGGCGACCCGACTTGCCCCGCGAGGCAATGTGCCTGAAGGATCGCTATCGCCGGCCAAGCCCGCTCCTACCGGCGGTTGCTTGAGCAGGGCGAACAGGTCCTTAGGGTTGGCCAGCTCCGGCACCAAGGCGATGTCATGGCCAATGTTCAGGGCTTTAGCCGTGTCGAGCACGTAGCGCAGTGCGGAATAGTCTTCCAGGGCGAAACCGACCGAATCGAACAAGGTCACCTGTTCGGCATGCTCGCGGCCGGGGGCTTTGCCGCTGACCACTTGCCAGAACTCGGTGGTTGGTGAGTCGGCGGGCATCTGCTGGATTTCGCCTTCAACACGGCTCTGCGGTTCGTATTCAACGATCACCCGCGCACGCTCGACGATCTCACGGTGCAGTTCAGTCTTGCCCGGGCAGTCGCCGCCCACGGCATTGAGGTGCATACCGGGTTCGATCATGTCGGGAGTCAGAATGGTGGCGTAGGCTTTGTCAGCGGTGACGGTGGTAACGATATCGGCACCACGTACCGCTTCAGCTACAGAGCCGGCAATGTTCACTTTCAACTGTGGGAAAGCACTGAGGTTGGCGACCAGTTTGGCGCTGGCCTTGGGGTCGATGTCGTACAGGCTGATTTCTTCGATGCCCAGCAGGGCATGGAACGCCAGTGCCTGGAATTCACTTTGCGAGCCGTTGCCGATCAGTGCCATGCGGCGGCTGTCCGGGCGGGCCAGGTAGCGTGCAGCCAGGGCTGAGGTGGCGGCGGTGCGAATCGCCGTGGTCAGGGTCATTTCGCTGAGCAGTACCGGTGCGCCGGTATCAACGTCGCCCAGGGCGCCGAAGGCCATTACCGTGAGCATGCCGCGCTGGGTGTTTTTCGGGTGGCCGTTGACGTACTTGAAGGCATACAGGTGGGTGTCGGACACCGGCATCAATTCGATCACGCCATCGGGTGAATGATTGGCCAGCCGTGGGCATTTTTCGAAGTCGTGCCAGCGCAGGTAGTCCTCACGAATGTACTCGGCCATTTCGCTGATGCAGGTACTCAGGCCTTTGTGGGCAACCAGGCGGCTGAGATCGGTCACATCGATATAGCGGGTCATGATGAACTCCTTTGTTATGGGCACCGCAGCACGGATTCTGGGGCAGTGTGCTTATTGTCGATCCAATGTGCAGGCGATCTCGGCTGAAGCGCGGCGAGGGCTCAGCCGCTTCAGCTGAAATATGTGGTTTGGCAGCGGAATCGGCTGTGCTCAGGTGCGTGCGGGTGTGTCGCAGGTATCGGTCTGATTTTGCGCCTGCAAACGTTTGTAGAGGGTGGTGCGGCTGATGCCCAGGTCGCGGGCGAGGGCGGAGACGTTGCCTTTGAGCGCTTGCAGGCGCAGGTTCAGGTCGTGCTCATCGGGCGCCGGTGCTGGCGCTTGTTCGATGTTGCCTGCAGTCGGCAATTCAGCGAAAAAACTGTCGGGCAGGTGTTCCAGGGCGACCGGCTGCTGGCCTGCCAGGGCCAGGGCGACTTGCAGGGTGCTCGCCAGCTGGCGCACGTTGCCTGGCCAGGGGTGTTGCAGCAAGTGCTGAAGTACCGTGTTGCTCAAGGCCGTCGGTGCTTGTGGGTCGCGGTACTGCGCATGGATCTGCTCGATCAGGGCCAGGCGGTCGCTGCGTTCGCGCAACGGCGGTAACGTCAGGCTAAGCCCGGCCAGGCGATAGTACAGGTCCTGGCGAAAACGCCCCTGGCGCACGCACTCACAAAGGTTTTGGTGGGTGGCGGAGAGGATGCGGATATCCACGGGCACCGGCTCGCCACTGCCCAGTGGCTGGATGCTGCGCGTCTGCAGAAAACGCAGCAGGCGTGCTTGCGTTGGCAGCGGCATGTCGCCGATTTCATCGAGGAACAGAATGCCGTGCTCGGCTTTGCGGATCAGCCCCGGGTTGCCCTTGTGGTGGGCGCCGGTGAACGCACCTTTCTCATAGCCGAACAGTTCCGACTCCACCAGTTCAGCCGGTATGGCCGCGCAGTTCACTGCAATCAGTGCTTGGTTGCGGCGGCTGCTGGCGGCGTGCAGGGCGTTGACGAACACCTCTTTACCGACCCCGGTTTCACCCTGGATCAACAACGGAATGTCTTTTTCCAGTAGCAGCCCGGCCTGGTGCAGGGCTTTGCGGATACGCGGGTCAGTGTCGGCTGCGGGGCGTTTGCTCACCGCTGTCACGGGGCTTTCCAGTGCTGCATGAATCAGGCAGTGAAAGCGATTGCGGCCAGTGACCTGCACGGCAAAGGGCTGTCCGGCTGCGTGCCCCATCAGCGCCGACAGCGGCGTCTGGAATAGCTGTTCGAGATTGCACTGCAGTGCGGGCTGGCCCAGCAGGCTGTCTGCTCGGCGATTGGCGGCAACGATATGGCCGCGGTCATCGAACAGCAGCAGGCCGGCCCATTGGCTGTCGAGGTTGTTCGAGCCGGTGTTGAAGCTCAGTTGCCGGTATTGCCCGGCGTAACGCGCGATGATCAGACGGTTCTCCAGGCTCTGGCTCATCATCCGCACCATGCCCAGGGTTTGCGAGGCGGGCAGGTAGCTGTCGCTGGACACATCCAGCACGCCGATCAGTTGCCGTTGCGCGTCGAACAACGGCGCCGCAGCGCTGGCCATGAAGCGGTTGTGCTTGAGGAAGTGCTCATCCTGGCTGACATGCACCGCCTCGGCACAGGCCAGTGCGGTGCCGATGGCGTTGGTGCCAACTCCTTGTTCGAGCCAGCGCGCCCCGGCGACAAAGCCGTGTTGCTGGCGTGGGTCGATGAAACGTCGCGTGCCCCAGGTTTCCAGCAAGTGGCCTTGTGCATCGCTGAGCATGATCAGGTAGCTGCTATTGCCCAGCAGGTGATTGAACTGCGGGATGACCTCGTCACGGGTGGTGCACAGCAGACGCTGCTGGCGTTCGAGCAGTTCTTCGAGGCTGGCGCCGGACAACCCGGCGAAGTCGGGCACCGACAGCGGCTCCAGGCCGTAGTCGCGACAGCGCGTCCATGAAGCCTGGATCAGTTGGGCATGGGACGCACTGGAGACGGCCATAGGCCTTTCCTCTGCCGGGGGCGGTTTGTTGTTTTTGTGAGATCCAGTGTTGTTCAGTCCTGTTCATTGTCAACGTCAGGGCTGTTCAGGTGTTCAGTGCAGGCTGTTCATTTCTGTTCAGTGGCCAATCGTTGCTGGCGTAGCGGAAAGAGAAAGTCTCATCGGATCAATAGCTTGCTGATCGGTGGCGACACTGGCACGAAACTGGCGTTACCGCCAGCGCTTGCCTGACCACGCACACCAAGGTCGCCCTATGTCGCTTACGTTGGAACGCGTCAGCCGTACCGTCGACAACCAGCGCTGGATTGTCGATGCCAGCCTCAGCTTTGAGCCGGGCTCGTTCAACGTCCTGCTCGGTCGTACGTTGTCGGGCAAAACCAGCCTGATGCGCTTGATGGCCGGGCTGGATCGCCCCGATCAGGGGCGGGTGCTGATGAACGGTGAAGATGTCACCGGCAAGCCCGTGCGCCAGCGCAACGTGTCGATGGTGTACCAGCAGTTCATCAACTACCCGACCTTGAGCGTGTTCGAGAACATTGCCTCACCGTTGCGCCAGGCACGCATGGGTGAGGAAGAAATCCGTCACAAGGTTCATCAGACCGCGCAGATGCTGCGTATCGAACCTTTTTTGCAGCGCCTGCCCCTGGAGCTGTCTGGTGGTCAGCAGCAGCGCACGGCGATGGCCCGGGCACTGGTCAAGGACGCCGAACTGATTCTGTTCGACGAGCCGCTGGTCAACCTCGACTACAAGCTGCGTGAAGAACTGCGCCAGGAAATGCGTGAGCTGTTCGCGGCCCGCCACTGCATTGCCGTGTATGCCACCACCGAACCCAATGAAGCGCTGGCCTTGGGTGG
Organism: Pseudomonas sp. NUPR-002; assembly: GCF_056322725.1. Lineage (NCBI taxonomy): Bacteria > Pseudomonadati > Pseudomonadota > Gammaproteobacteria > Pseudomonadales > Pseudomonadaceae > Pseudomonas > Pseudomonas sp. NUPR-002. Next base: position 4,328,208 of record NZ_CM150476.1, on the reverse strand, counting down.
CACCACAACCATTGTTCATGAAGGCCGCATCGTGCAAAGCGGGGTAACCGCTCAGGTCTATCATCAGCCCGCCACCGTACTGGCAGCCGAGCTGTTCTCCGAACCGCCGATCAACCTGATCGCCGGACGCATCAGTGGTAATGAAGTGAGCTTTGCCGGGGCCGTGCACTTTGCCATGAATGCCGACCTGCGTCGGATCGGCGATGGTGATTACCGTTTTGGTGTGCGGCCTAGTCATATCAGCCTGGTGCCGTCCAACGACGATGATCTGGAGTTGGCCGTACGCGTCGAGCTGGCGGAAATCAGCGGCTCAGAAACCTTCCTGCATGTGCGCAACGAACACTTTCGCCTGATCTTGCACCTGTTCGGGGTGCACGAGTACCACGTCGATGCGCCGATTCGGGTGTTCATTCCGACCCACAAACTGTTTGTCTTCGACAGTGCCGGGCAGCTGGTACAAGCACCCGGTGTGCGTGAAGTGAGGAGGGCCTGATGGCTGAGATTCGCCTGCAGCACTTGGCCCACAGCTACAGCCGCCAACCCGAATCGGCAAATGACTACGCGTTGCGCGAACTCGACCATGTCTGGGCCCAGGGCGGCGCCTACGCCTTGCTCGGCCCTTCAGGCTGCGGCAAATCGACGTTGCTCAACATTATCTCCGGCTTGCTCAGCCCCTCCCATGGCCAGGTGTTGTTCGATGGCAACGTAGTGAACGAGCTGTCACCGCAGGCACGCAACATTGCCCAGGTGTTTCAGTTCCCGGTGGTGTACGACACCATGACGGTGTTCGACAACCTCGCGTTCCCTTTGCGCAACCAGGGCCTGGATGAAGCGCGGGTACGCAGCAAAGTGGAAGAAATCGCCGAGGTGCTCGACCTCGGTCCAGCGTTGCGGCGCAAGGCCCGCAACCTCAGTGCCGACGAAAAGCAGAAAGTCTCTATGGGGCGTGGGCTGGTGCGTGATGACGTGTCGGCGATTCTGTTCGACGAGCCGCTGACGGTGATCGATCCGCACCTGAAGTGGAAGCTGCGGCGCAAGCTCAAGCAGATTCATGAGCAGTTCAATATCACCATGATCTACGTGACCCACGATCAACTGGAAGCCTCGACCTTTGCTGACAAGATCGCGGTGATGTACGGCGGGCAGATTGTGCAGTTCGGTACGCCACGGGAATTGTTCGAGCGTCCGCGCCACACCTTTGTGGGCTATTTCATTGGCAGCCCCGGCATGAACCTGATCGATGTTCAGCCGCAACCCGGCGGTGTCGGCTTCGCTGGCGTGCATCTGCCGCTGCCAGAGGCGCTGCAGGCACACCTGGCGCGCATACCTGAGGCGCGTGTGCAGGTGGGCATTCGCCCGGAGTTCGTGCACCTGCGCGAAGCGCCCTTTGATGACGCCTTCAGTGTCGAGGTGGTGGATGTCGAAGACTTGGGCACCTACCGGATTCTCACGGTGGCGCTGCAAGGCGTGACGCTCAAAGTGCGCCTGGGTGAAGACCGCACAGTCCCGGCGCAGCAGGCGTGGATCAGCTTTCCGGCGCAGTGGTTGATGGTCTACGTCAACGACGAACTGCTGGAGGTCGGGCCATGAACAAGGTGCCCAATAACAAGGCGTGGTGGCTGGTGCTGCCGGTGTTCCTGCTGGTGGCGTTCAGCGCCGTGATACCGATGATGACTGTGGTCAACTATTCGGTGCAGGACATTTTCGATCAGTCCAGCCGTTATTTCGTCGGTGCTGATTGGTACCGCCAGGTGCTGCAGGACCCACGCCTGCACGACTCGTTGCTGCGCCAGTTCGTGTATTCCGCCTGCGTGCTGCTGATCGAGATTCCGTTAGGCATCGCCATTGCCCTGACCATGCCAACCAAGGGCCGCTGGTCGTCGCTGTGCTTGATCGTCATGGCGATTCCGCTGCTGATTCCATGGAACGTGGTCGGCACCATCTGGCAGATTTTCGGCCGTGCCGACATCGGCTTGCTCGGCGCTTCACTCAATCAGTTGGGGATTAACTACAACTACGCGGCCAATACCATGGATGCCTGGGTCACGGTGCTGGTGATGGATGTCTGGCACTGGACCTCGCTGGTGGCGTTGTTGTGCTACTCCGGGCTCAGGGCGATCCCGGATGTCTACTATCAGGCGGCGCGCATCGACCGCGCCTCGGCCTGGGCGGTGTTCCGCCACATCCAGCTGCCGAAAATGAAGAACGTGCTGTTGATCGCGGTGATGCTGCGCTTCATGGACAGCTTCATGATCTACACCGAGCCTTTTGTGCTGACTGGAGGCGGGCCGGGTAACGCCACCACCTTCCTCAGCCAGACCCTGACGCAAATGGCGGTAGGGCAGTTTGACCTTGGCCCGGCTGCGGCGTTTTCGCTGGTGTACTTCCTGATCATCTTGTTGGTGTCGTGGCTGTTCTATACCGCCATGACCCATGCCGATAAAGACTAGGAGGCGGCCATGAACCCACGCAAAGCGCTGCCCTTGTTGCTGTACATCCTGTTTTTGCTGGTGCCGATCTATTGGCTGCTGAACATGTCGTTCAAGAGCAACACGGAAATCCTCGGCGGCCTGACCCTGTGGCCGCAGCAATTCACCTTCGACAACTACCGGGTGATTTTTACCGACCCCAGTTGGTACAACGGCTACATCAACTCGCTGTACTACGTGTGCCTGAACACGGTGATTTCACTGAGTGTGGCCTTGCCGGCCGCTTATGCCTTCTCGCGCTATCGTTTTCTCGGTGACAAGCACTTGTTCTTCTGGCTACTGACCAACCGCATGGCGCCGCCAGCGGTGTTTCTGTTGCCATTCTTTCAGCTGTATTCCTCGATCGGTTTGTTCGATACCCACATCGCCGTGGCCCTGGCGCATTGCCTGTTCAATGTGCCATTGGCGGTGTGGATTCTTGAAGGGTTCATGTCTGGGGTGCCCAAGGAAATCGACGAAACCGCTTACATCGACGGCTACAGCTTTCCGCGATTTTTCATCAAGATTTTTGTCCCGCTGATTGGCTCGGGCATCGGCGTCACGGCGTTTTTCTGCTTCATGTTTTCCTGGGTCGAATTGCTGCTGGCGCGCACCTTGACGTCAGTGAGTGCCAAGCCCATTGCAGCAGTGATGACCCGCACCGTCTCGGCTTCGGGGATCGACTGGGGCGTGTTGGCGGCGGCTGGGGTGCTGACGATTTTGCCGGGCATGCTGGTGATCTGGTTTGTCCGTAACCATGTGGCCAAGGGCTTTGCCCTGGGCCGAGTGTAAGGAGGCGCACTATGGAATGGATGGCCTGGACCTTGCCGACGGCGCTGTTTTTTTCTGCCATTGGCCTGCTGCTGGTGGGCATGACCCTGTTTGAAGTGCGGCGGCCTTGTGTGGAGCGCCGCGGCTTTCTACCGATTGCCACCACCCGTGGTGATCGTTTGTTCATCGGGCTTTTGGTCAGTGCGTACCTGCACCTGTTGGTGATCGGGGCCAGCGACTGGAGTCTCTGGGTGGCCTCGCTGCTGTCGGTGGTGTGGCTGTTGGTGGTGATGCGCTGGGGTTAGCCGAACGGGTTCGGTCAGGCTCCATGGGAATACTCAATCGGGAGATCACGATGTTCGACAACAACAAAAACCGGCGACATTTGACCCTGGCCGCCTTGCTTGTGCTGGGTAGTTTCCACGCCAGCGCCTGGGCCGACGCCTATGAAGACGCGGCGAAAAAATGGATCGACAGCGAGTTCAAGCCCTCGACCCTGACCCCGGAGCAGCAGATGGAGGAGTTGAAGTGGTTCATCAAAGCCTCCGAGCCGTTTCGCGGCATGAAGATCAACGTGGTGTCAGAAACCATTGCTACCCACGAATATGAATCGAAAGTCCTGGCCAAGGCCTTCACTGAAATCACCGGGATAAAACTGACCCACGACCTGCTGCAAGAGGGCGACGTGGTCGAAAAGCTGCAGACCCAGATGCAGTCGGACAAGAACATCTACGACGGCTGGGTCAACGACTCGGACCTGATCGGTACGCACTTTCGCTATGGCAAGACAGAGTCGATCACCGACCTGATGGCCAATGAAGGTAAGGACTACACCTCGCCGACTCTGGACCTGAAAGACTTTATCGGCCTTTCCTTCACCACCGCGCCCGACGGCAAGGTCTATCAGTTGCCTGATCAGCAGTTCGCCAACCTTTACTGGTTTCGTGCCGACTGGTTCGACAGGCCCGAGCTGAAAGCCAAGTTCAAGGAAAAATACGGCTACGAGCTGGGGGTGCCGGTGAACTGGTCGGCGTACGAAGACATCGCCAAGTTCTTCAGCGAAGACGTCAAAGAGATCGATGGCAAGCGCGTCTACGGGCATATGGACTACGGCAAGAAAGACCCCTCGCTGGGTTGGCGCTTTACCGATGCCTGGTTCTCCATGGCCGGTGGTGGCGACAAGGGTTTGCCCAACGGATTGCCGGTGGATGAGTGGGGTATTCGCGTAGAAGACTGCCACCCAGTGGGCTCCAGCGTTACCCGTGGTGGCGACACCAACGGCCCGGCGGCGGTGTATGCCACACAAAAGTACGTCGACTGGATGCGTGCGTATGCGCCACCTGAAGCCCAGGGCATGACCTTCTCCGAGTCGGGGCCGGTGCCGTCGCAGGGCAACATCGCCCAGCAGATTTTCTGGTACACCGCCTTTACCGCCGACATGACCAAGCCGGGATTGCCGGTGATGAACGCCGATGGCACGCCGAAATGGCGGATGGCGCCTTCACCGAAAGGGCCGTACTGGGAAGAGGGCATGAAGCTGGGCTACCAGGATGCCGGTTCCTGGACCTTCCTCAAATCGACCCCGGAGAAACAGCGCTTGGCGGCCTGGCTGTACGCCCAGTTCGTCACCTCCAAAACCGTCTCGCTGAAGAAGACCATCGTTGGCCTGACGCCGATTCGTGAGTCGGACATCAACTCCCAGGCCATGACTGATTTGGCGCCCAAGTTGGGTGGATTGGTGGAGTTCTACCGCAGCCCGGCGCGCGTGCAATGGACCCCGACCGGCACCAACGTACCGGACTATCCGCGCCTGGCGCAGCTGTGGTGGAGCCACATTGCCGAAGCGGCCAGCGGTGAAAAAACGCCGCAAGAGGCGCTGGATGGACTGGCCCGGGATCAGGACAAAATCCTCGAACGCCTGGAACGCTCCAAAGCGCAGGCCACCTGCGCACCGAAACTCAATCCGGAGCGAGATGCCCAGTACTGGTTTGACCAGCCGGGTGCGCCGAAACCGAAACTGGCGAACGAAAAGCCCAAAGGCGAAACCGTGAGCTACAGCGAACTGCTCAAGTCGTGGGAGGCGGCCCGCAAATAGCCCATGTGGGGGCGGGCTTGCCCCGCGATAGCGGTGTGTCAGCCGACATCGCATCGCGGGGCAAGCCCGCTCCCACCGGCCCGCTGAAATGCTTTAAATCCGTTGCACCCCGACGCCATCAAGCACGGCATCGACCAGCGCCCGCGCCGTCTCGATGTGCTGACCGGCACCCGAAACCAAGGAGCGGTCATTGAGCGTGAGGTGATCAAGCGCATCGCAGACTGTGGCTTCAGCGCAGCGCAGTAACTGACAGGCATGCAGCAGCGCTTCTTCGGCGGGGATGCCAGCGCGGATGTTGAACATGAGGTTGGTGCCGAAAGGGGTATCGGCAGTGGAAGCCTTGGCCAGGTCGAGGCTGGGTGGATCAGGGACGATTTTTTTCATGATTGCCCTCAAGTTATGAAGCAACCACGCCTTGCTGCTAAACAAAGGGTGGCAGCTGTACGCGGGTTAGCAGACCGGTAACTCGAGGAACCCGGCGCACCCGAAGGCGCCCCACGTACAACCGCCATAAAGCGTTGTGCCGTCGACATCGAGTTATGAGCCGGACTGCTAAATCCGATCACTGGATTTTCCAGCGACGGCAGCAGCCTAGGCCCGCGCAGGCGCTGGCACAACAGCGCAACGGCGCCGGCAGTATGATTCAGAACGGTCTGACAGAAAACGCCTACCGCATCTCCACATTTCGCTGCTACTGGTAGGAAATCATTGCTATCGCGGGGCAAGCCCGCTCCCACAGGCAAAACATCACATCCGGTGGGAGCGGGCTTGCCCCGCGATCAACTTAAAGCCAGGCACAAAAAAACGGCACCTTCACAGGCACCGTTTTTGATCCAGCCATCACACCTTACTTATGCAACGTTTCCGCCGCATACAAGGTGTTCTCCAGCAGGCAAGCACGGGTCATCGGGCCGACGCCACCTGGTACCGGGGTGATCCAGCCAGCGCGGGGCAGGGCGGTCTCGTAGACCACGTCGCCAACCAGCTTGCCATCTTCCTGACGGTTGATACCGACGTCGATGACAATCGCGCCTTCCTTGATCCACTCACCTTTGACCAGGCCAGGTTTACCTGCAGCCACCACCACCAGGTCAGCACGGCCAACGTGGCCGGCCAGGTCTTTGGTGAAACGGTGGGTCACGGTCACGGTGCAACCGGCCAGCAACAGTTCCATCGCCATCGGGCGGCCGACAATGTTCGACGCACCGACGACCACTGCGTTCATGCCGTACAGGTCCTGACCGGTGCTTTCCAGCAGGGTCATGATGCCTTTCGGTGTGCACGGGCGCAGGAGAGGAATACGTTGGGCCAGGCGACCGACGTTATAAGGATGGAAACCATCGACATCTTTATCCGGGCGAATGCGCTCGAGCAGCAACGACGCATCCAGATGGGCCGGCAGTGGCAACTGCAGCAGGATACCGTCGACGTTCGCATCATCATTAAGGCGATCGATCAGGTCAGTCAGGGCCTGCTGCGTGGTCTCGCTGGGCAGGTCGAATGCCTGGGAAATAAAGCCGACTTCTTCACAATCCTTGCGCTTGTGCGAAACATAGACTTGGGAAGCGGGGTCGGTGCCGACCAGGATCACCGCCAGGCCTGGAGTACGCAGGCCTTGCTGGCGACGCTCCTCAACACGTTGGGCGATCTGCTGGCGCAGGTTGGCGGCGATCGCCTTACCGTCAATAAGGTGTGCAGTCATGTCGCGTGATTAACCATCGAGAGGGAATAAAAAGAGCGCGTATTCTCGCATGAAGGGGGCCGAGGGCAAAGGCGCTTGGTCCGGCCATTTCCCTAACCCCTTAAATAAAATGAATTTTTTTCAAAAAAGAGTTGACGACCTAACCACTCGTCTATAACATTCGTCGCACTTGTCGGGCAGAGCCTAGCACTGGTTAGCAAGGTCAGGCAGAATGAGCGGATTTGGTAGCTTGTTCGGTACGGCTAAAAGTTAATTTGTAATCGTAACAGAAAGCAGATTAAATATGCGCCCGTAGCTCAGCTGGATAGAGCATCCGCCTTCTAAGCGGATGGTCGCAGGTTCGAGTCCTGCCGGGTGCGCCAATAGGCAGCTTAGGCACAAGTAAAGCGGTAAATGCAATATGGTGGGCGTAGCTCAGTTGGTAGAGCACAGGATTGTGACTCCTGTTGTCGTGGGTTCGATCCCCATCGTCCACCCCATATTCCAGAAGGCGCCCGATGAAAATCCGGCGCCTTTGCTTTAAAAGCTTCATGCGGACGTGGTGAAATTGGTAGACACACTGGATTTAGGTTCCAGCGGCGCAAGCTGTAAGAGTTCGAGTCTCTTCGTCCGCACCATCCAAGCTTTCACTGCCCTTCGCTGAAGTGCATGAAAGCCTCGAAAAAGCCGCCTAGTGCGGCTTTTTTCGTTTCTGCAGGTCTTCAAGCGTCTCGCTCTTCCGTTAGCGCGCATTATTTTTCCAGCATTCATATCGCCCTTGCCGTTCAGTCGCCAGGCAAATCATCACGTTCACGAAAAATATGTAAAAGATTCTGATTTAGATTTCCCTTTTTCGCCGACTCGCGTGACCTCTCTAGTAACAACGACATTCACCGTCTAGGGAGCTTCAAGTGAACCGCACGCAGTTGGCCACCGTTCGGGGTGCGCATCACAATAAAAACGGACTGGCCCGCAATGCCTTGACTGCGGCGTTACTGGCGGCGGGTTGTGCGGGCGGGTCGATGGCTCAGGCGGTGGAGAGCAGCGCGCATCAGGCGCCAGCGCGCCAGGCCTATCGGATTGCGGCGGGGCCGTTGGGGCCTGCCTTGAATGAGTTGGCTACGCGCACCGGCATCATCCTGACTTACGCACCTGAGCTCACTCTGAATCGTACGACCCAAGGCCTTGAGGGTGAGTACTCCGTTAAAGAAGCATTCGACTTGCTGCTCAACGGCACGGGCTTGTGGATTGAGCGCATGAAAGATCGCAGCTATGTGTTGCGGGTCAACGCGCGCAACAACACGGCCATGGAGGTGGGGGCGACGCTGGTCAATGCCCAGGCGGATCGACCGGGTGCTATCCAGAGCAGTCGCGATGCGCATGTCGAGCGTCAGGACCTCAACAGCCTGGTGCGTTCGATGCCCGGCACCTACACCTTGCATTCGCGCAGTCAGCCGGGGATTTCCGTGAACATACGCGGTTTGTCCGGTTATGGCCGGGTCAACACCATGATTGACGGGGTTACCCAGACCTTTCGTAACAACGCCGGTCACGGCTCGGGCGGGCCGATGGCGTTCGTAGACCCCAACCTGGTGGCCGGTGTCGATATTCAGCGCGGCTCGGTCGACGGCGCTGAAGGCGCCAATACCTTGGGTGGCAGCGCCAACTTTCGTACCTTTGAAATCGACGACATCGTCAAGCCGGAGCACCGCGTTGGTCTGCGCACCACCTACCGCACTGGCAACAACGGCTATGGCAACACGCGGATGCTGGCGGCCGGTGCGCGCACGCTGCCTGAGGACAGTGAAGGTGTTTACGGCGTGGTCGCTGCCGCAAGCAGTACCCAGACCGGCGAATACAAAACCAGTAACGGTCAGAGCAACAGTTATGACACCACCAAGCAGAACCCGCGCTCAGGGTTGTTGAAGGTACGTCTGCAGCCCAACGACATGCACCGTCTGGATTTGACCGGCGTGCATTACCGCAACGAGTTCTACCACAACTACCCCTGGGAGCTGCATAACGAAACCTACCGCGCCAAGTACGCGTTTACCCCCTACAGCGAGTGGCTGAACCTGACGGTCAACGCCTATCAGAACAAAACCCGGCTGGAATACCCGCCCGTGGAGGACTCCACCTACATCGGCCGCAAAACCCGCGACGACACCCACGGTTTCGATCTGACCAACGTCAGTCGCTTCAACCTGGGGCCGGTGGAAGCCAGCTGGAGCAATGGCGGGCGTTACTACACGGATGACTTCGTCGCCCAGACCCCGGAAAAACGTGGCGCCAACCCAGAAGGCAAACAGCAGACCCATAGCCTGTTCACCACCCTGGATTTTAACTACGACATCTATGCCCTGACCCTGGCTGCACACTACGACGGCTACAAGGTCAGCGGGCATGTGCCCAAGTGTTCGATCATTGGTCAGTGTCTGGACATCGGTGGTGGCGACATCGATGTGACCAGTCGCGAGCATAGCTTCAATCCGCGCGTAGGGTTTTCGGTAAAACCCTATGAGTGGATGCAGCTTTACACCAGTTGGTCGCGCACCTCGCGGGCGCCGCGGGTGCAGGAGATGTTCTTCGAGAAAGTACCGCTTGAGGCCGACGGCAGTGACGCGGATGGCGTCGGCGCCAACCCGTTCCTGCGTCAGGAGCGCTCGACCAACTATGAGTTCGGTTTCAACCTGACCCGCAGTGGCCTGTTGAGTGCCGACGATTACGGTCAGCTCAAGGTCAACCGCTTTATCAGCAAGATCGACGGCTACATTACCCCGCAGTCGTTCAACATTGTTGATGACGACGGCGAAGAAGCGTCAAAGCTGAACTGGGTTAACTGGCCTGAACAAGTGCGTATGAGCGGCTACGAGATCGAGGGCCGATACGACGCGGGCTTCTTCTACAGCACCCTGTCCTGGACGCGCGCCACCACCCAGTCACCGACCACTTCCGGTATCGAGCTGGAAGATATCAACAGTCAGCCAGACCGCTACTGGACACTGGATCTGGGCACCCGTTGGTTCGACGAGCGCCTGGTGATCGGTGCTCGTGGCGAGTATGCGGGTCCCTCTGAAATCAGCTGGGACTACTACGAGACCAAAAAGAGCAAATCGACTGGGGTGATCTGGAACCTGTACGGCAACTACCGAGTGCAGGAAAACCTCAGCCTGTTCGTCAACGTCGAGAACGTCGGCAACAAGGTCTACGACAACAGCGCTTCGGTGGACTACCTGATGTCGGCGGTCATGGACCAAGGCAATGGTCGCGGTCGCACTACCTCGTTTGGCTTCACCCTCGAATACTGACAGGTCCTGTTTATGTTCAAGTCTTCCTTTATATGGCTAGGCCTGGCGTTGTGCGCAGGTTGCGCCAGCGTCAATGCGCCGGTGGCCGACACGGCTTACCGTCAGGCTGAAGCGAGCATCCCGCAGTGGGGCGCGATTGTCGACCTGGCCAGCGGTGAGCAGATCCCGGCCACCCGGCTGCTTGCTGAGCTGGCGGCTGCCGACACTGTGATGGTTGGCGAGGTGCATGAGAATCCGGTCCATCACCTGATCGAGCAATGGTTGGCAACGCGTTTGGCCGAGCAGCGGCCACAGGGCGCGGTGGTGCTGGAAATGCTTAGCAGTGATCAGCAGCGTCCGGTCAACGAGGTTCAGGCTTGGTTGGCCGAAGGCAATCAGGTGCGCAGCAAGCGCCTCAGGCACATCATGCGTTGGGATGAGCGTTGGAGTTGGGCGCAGTACGGCGCCCTGGTCGAATCCTTGATGCAGGCACCTGCGCCATTGCTGGCCGGCAATATTTCCGCAGCGCAGCGTAGCGCGCTGATCAACTCGCCGCCTTCCGATACAACGGCCTTGTTCGCCAGCCCCGCCGTGGCCGCGCAGCAGCGCAAGCAGATTGTTGACATGCATTGCGGGCAGATCGATCAAGCGCGCCTGAACGCCATGCTGGCTATTCAGCACGCCCGCGATCAGCGCATGGCGCAAGTGCTGGATGGCGCGTCTGCGCCCCGGCTGCTGTTTGCCGGCACCCTGCACACGTTGAAAACCCAAGGCGCGCCGCTGTACCTCAGGCAAGGTCCGGGGAGTGCCGCCCTCAAGGTGCTGGTGATGGGTGAGCAGGGGCAGCCAGTGACGCATCAGGACGCTGATTACCTGTGGCTGTTGCCCAGTCACGACGCCACTGGAGCGGCCTTGTCGGCCAGTGCGCCACGCTGTGACGAACCATCGAAAACCACGGCCCATTGACGCTGATGAAGACAAGGAATTTACCCATGAATGCGGCTTCATTGAGCGTGTTGTTGCTGGCGGTTGGTTGGTTTTCCGTTGCCCAGGCCGAGCCGGCCGACACCCTGGTAATCGGCGCCGACCTTGCGGAAATTGTCGATCAGTTGCAGGCCACACCGCGCCTGCTGGGGCGCGACGACTCCAGTCATTTTCCGCCTGCCATTGCCCGCTTGCCGTCGGTGGGCTACCTGCGCCAGTTGTCGGCTGAAGGCATTTTGAGCCTCAAGCCACGGCGTGTATTGATCAGCGATGCCGCGCGACCGGCCATTGTCGTGCGCCAGCTTGAGGCGGTGGGGCTGCAAGTGAACAAGGTGGGGCGAGGCAAGTCGATCGCCGAAATTCCTCGCAAAATTGAGCAAGTAGCCAGCATCATGGGGCGACAGGCTCAGGCGCAAGCGCTGATTGCCGAACAGCAGGCGCTGGCCGCCAAACTGGCCGGGCTGCCACCACTCAAAGGCCCCAAAGCGCTGTTCATCTTCAATCGCACCGGCATGACGCCCCTGGTCATGGGGCAAGGCACCGAGGCCAATGCCGCGCTGGAACAGGCCGGGATCAGTAACTGTGCCAGCTTCAACGCCTACAAACAGGTGGCGGGAGAGTCGATGGTGGCGCTGGCGCCGGACTTTGTGATCATCAGCAAGGCCGGGCTGGAAGCGCTCGGCGGTGAAGAAAGCTTGTGGAAGTTGGGCGGCCTGGCGCTGACTCCGGCGGGCCGGGCGCGACGGGTAGTGCAGATCGACGATCAGGCGTTGCTCAACCTTGGGCCACGTACGGTCGCAGCGATGCTGCAGTTGCGCCAGGATGCCGGAGCGTTGTTCCCATGAGTACGCTACGCACTACGTCGTTGCCGACTTTGCTGTTGATGCTGGCGGGGCTGTGTGCCTTGCTCACGGTGTGTTCGCTGGTGGGCAGCATTGGCTTGTCGCCAAGGATTTTCCTCGGGGTGTTGCCCGCGCCTTTGGAATGGCAGGTGTGGAGTGAAGTGCGTCTGCCGCGCTTGCTGTTGGCGGTGTTGGTTGGCTCGACCCTGGCGGCCGGCGGTACCGCGATGCAGGGGCTGTTTCGCAATCCGCTGGCCGACCCGACCTTGCTCGGTCAGGCCAGTGGTGCGGGGCTGGCGGTATCGATCTGGATCGTGCTGTTCAATGGCCGCTTCGCCGGGTTCGAGCTGTACGGGCAGTTTTTCGCCGGGTTTATCGGCGCCTTGCTGGTGACCTTGGTGATTTTTCACATAGGCCGCGGCTATCAGGGGCGGGAATCGACCATCACCTTGCTGTTGGCCGGCTTGGTGATCAACACCCTGACCGGCGCCTTGGGTGGCATCCTCACCTACCTGGCCAGCGAAGAGCAGCTGCGCCAGTTGAGCCTGTGGGGCATGGGCAGTCTGAGTAGCGCCGAATGGTCGACCTTGAGTGTGGCGTGCCTGGTATTGCCGTTGGCCTTGTGGGTGCTGGCGCGTTGCGCGGCGGACCTCGACCTGTTCCAGCTGGGTGAAGTCAGCGCGCATGCGGCGGGGCTCGACAGCGAGCGCCTGAAAAATCGCGTGGTGCTGGCTTCGTCGCTGGGCGTTGGCCTGTGTGTGGCGCTTACCGGCATCATCGGTTTTATCGGCTTGTTGGTGCCGCATTGTTTGCGCCTGTATTTCGGCCCGGGTCACCGCTTGTTGATTCCTGCCTCGATGTTGTGTGGCGCGATTCTGCTGTTGCTCGCCGATACCCTGGCGCGCAGTTTGACCAGCCCCGCAGAGATTCCGGTGGGGTTGGTCACCAGCGTGATCGGTGGGCCGTATTTCCTTTGGTTGCTGCTGGGGCGCAAGGCGCGGGAGTTCTGACATGCTGGAATTGATTGATGTCAGCCTGGAGCAGCCATTTGCCCTCGCACCGTTGCATGAGCATATAGAAGCAGGGCAACTACTCGGTTTGATTGGCCCCAATGGCGCGGGCAAGAGCACCTTACTGTCGCTGATTTCTGGGTATCTGAAGCCTGCGCAAGGTGAAATCCGCTTGCTCGGACGACCGTTGCACGCCTGGCGCCCGCAGCAACTGGCGCGCTCGCGGGCGTTGGTGACTCAGCACGTTGAAAGCGCGTTTGACTGGCCAGTGCATGCATTTATTCGCCTCGGCCAGGCCCATGCCGGTGAGCCGCTTGCCGCAATCATTGACGCGTTGGACATCGGCCATTTACTTGAGCGTGGCGTGCTGTCGTTGTCGGGTGGCGAAATGCAGCGGGTGACTATTGCCCGGGCAATTAACCAGCTGGCGATTAATCCGTTGCGCCAGGACGATGAGCGGCCGCCGTGCCTGCTGTTGCTCGATGAGCCTACCAGTGCCTTGGATATCGGCCAGCAGCAGAACCTCATGCGTCTGTTGCGCCGTCTGGCGCGTTCGCCGCGGATTGCCGTGGTGTGTGTGCTGCACGACCTGAACCTGGCGGCGCACTACTGTGATCGCCTGTGGTTGCTTGAGCGCGGCCAATTGCGTGCCAGTGGAACCCCGGCTGAAGTGTTGAGTGCCGAGCGAATAGCGCAGGTATTTGCTGCGCAGGTGCGCGTCGTGCAGGGGGCTACTGAGGGCGTGCGTATCGAGCTTGCGTTGTAACCGGCTCAGCGCGCAGCGACGGTGACCCAATAGTTGCTGCGGCGCTGAATCCGCACCGGCAGGGCGTGGGGCAGGGCATCGAGTACAGCATCGCTATCGGCCAGCGGATACACCCCGGAAATATGCAGGCTGGCCACTTCATCGCTGCAGCGCAGCAGGCCGGGGCGATAACGGCCCAACTGGGCGAGGAAGGCGTCGAGGCGCATGGCGTCGGCAATCAGTACGCCCTGGCTCCAGGCCGGTTCCTGGGCGGCACGGCCCTGGTTTTCAATTTGGCTGCTGGAAAAACGTGCGTGCTGCCCTGGACTGAGGCGCAGCGGTGGTGCGCCGGTTTGCAGGGGGTGCACGTCCACCGCGCCTTCGAACAGTGCAACCTGAGTGGCGTCGGGTCGCAGCTCGACGACGAAACGGGTGCCGAGCGCGCGTACGCTGCCCTGTGACGTCTGCACGCTTAAAGGGCGATTGGCGTTGCCTGAATCGTGGCCACTGCTCAGCAGCACGCGCCCTTTATGCAGGTGAATCAGGCGTTGATGTGCGTCGAACTGCACGCTGATCTCGCTCTCGGCATCCAGTGTCAGTTGGCTGCCGTCGCTCAGGCTGAGGGTGCGGGGTGCCTGGGCGCCGTTGCTGAAGGCAAGGGTTGCGGACGAAGACTGGCTGGCACGGTAGCTCAGGTGCCCGGCGCCGCCCACCAGGCCCAACAGTAGCAATGCTTTGAGCACGCGCCGGCGCTCATGCACGGGGCGCTGAGACAGGCTGCGGTAGCTGGCCTGAGGCTCCAGCGCGGCGAAGCGATGGCGCATCGCTTCGATATGCAGCCAGGCGCGATCATTGTCCGGGCTGGCTGCACGCCAGCGTTGCAACGCTTGCTGCTGGTCAGGGCTCAGATCGCCCTCCATGGCCAGTGTCAGCCATTGTGCGGCTTCGCGGGTGGTGCGAGGGTCGAAGTCGGGCCTGGAGGTATTCATGGCAGTGCGGCAAAGAAGCAATGCTGGTTGGCCTTGACCAGGTACAGCTTGACCGAGCGGGTACTGACCCCCAGGCGTTCGGCGATTTCGGCAATTTTCAGCCCTTGCAGGTGCGACAGCAGAAATGCCTCGCGTACCTTGCCGGGCAAGTCGTCGAGCAGGCGGTCAAGCAGGGTCAGTGCTTCCAGGGCCAGCAAGCGCACCTCTGGCGAGGGCTCAACCGTTTCGGGCAGTAAGGCCAGGGCCTCAAGGTAGGCTTGCTCCACCTGGCGGCGGCGATAGACGTTGGCCATCAGTCTGCGCGCCACCGTGGACAGGAACGACCGTGGTTCACGGATATTGAATAGGTCTTTACCGCTGAGAATGCTCAGAAACGTGTCCTGGGCAATGTCGGCGGCGTGCTCCGGGCAGCCGATACGCTGGCGCAGCCAACGATGCAACCAGTGATGGTGATCCTGGTAGAGCCTTTGTAGGCGCGTGTTGGCTGAAACAGAGGAGGGGCTGGATTCCATCGGGTGTGTGCCGGTGTGAAGCAAAAGTTTCGCTAGTATAACGATACGCATTATCAATTGATAATTGTTTGTGTTTGATGGGCCATTGCGGTGGCATCGCCGACACTGGTGACAAAGGGTCAAAAGCTGATAGATTTCAGCCGGTTGAGGCCGTTGCTAACGGCAAGGTAGTGAGGACAGCGCCATGATTTCAAAAGAACGCCAGGCCAGCGCGTTACAGCGTTTCGCCGCGGCCAATCCGCAGCTACTCGAAGAAATTGCCGGGCTCAGCGCCCATGAGCAGCAACAGCAAATCGAGTGGGCCTTTGAAGATGCGGCGCAGGAGCAGGGCCTTGAGCCGTGGGAATTGACCCTGCAACTGATCGCCAGCTCCGACGAGGAACTCCAGGCCATGCGCCTTGACGTGCACCGGCAAGTGGCTGAGGCGCTGGGCATGGAGTGGGAAGAGTATTGCAGCATCAACGAGATCGACAGTGCGGCGCCCTGAGTGCCCACTGGCGGTTTTGTAGTGTTTTGACAAGTAATTCTGGCTGTTTGGCGCCGGGCGGGTTGTCTCGATGAGAGGCGGCGTCCAGGCCTTGAACAGCGGGTCTTGAGCGCCCTTGGCCAAGGTTTTGGCCAAGGGCTGTAAATGAAATGGACCGGCGTGCTTTCCCGTCGTCTTGAACGGGGTGACTTCTGGCCTTTGAGCCACTAGAATGCTTGCCCTTGATTCTGGAGTCGGGTATCGCCGGCTAACGTCTGTGCAACGAGGAATATCCATGCAAGTTTCTGTTGAAAATACTTCTGCTCTCGAGCGTCGCATGACCATCGCCGTTCCGGCAGAGCGCGTCGAGACCGAAGTCAACAAGCGTCTGCAACAGACTGCCCGTCGCGCCAAGGTTCCAGGCTTCCGCCCTGGCAAAGTGCCTATGAGCGTGATCCGTCAGCGTTATGAAGATGCTGCCCGCCAGGAAGCCTTCGGCGATCTGGTTCAGGCTTCCTTCTACGAAGCTGTGGTTGAGCAGAAGCTGAACCCGGCTGGCGCACCTGCCGTCGAGCCAAAGTCGTTCGAAAAAGGTAAAGACCTGGAATACATCGCTACTTTCGAAGTGTTCCCAGAGTTCACCGTTGCCGGTTTCGACTCGATCGCCGTTGAGCGCCTGAGCGCTGAAGTGGCTGACGCCGACCTGGACAACATGCTGGAAGTGCTGCGCAAGCAGAACATTCGTTTCGAAGCGGTCGATCGCGCTGCCCAGAACGAAGACCAACTGAACATCGATTTCGTCGGCAAGGTTGACGGTGAAGTGTTCGCTGGCGGTTCGGCCAAAGGCACCCAGCTGGTACTGGGCTCGGGTCGCATGATCCCAGGCTTCGAAGAAGGCCTGGTTGGCGCCAAAGCCGGTGAAGAGCGCGTACTGAACCTGTCCTTCCCTGAGGACTATCAGAACCTCGACCTGGCTGGCAAAGCAGCCGAGTTCACTGTTACCGTCAACAGCGTTTCCGAGCCTAAGCTGCCAGAACTGAACGAAGAGTTCTTCGCCCAGTTCGGTATCAAGGAAACCGGCATCGACGGCTTCCGCACCGAAGTTCGCAAGAACATGGAGCGTGAACTGCGTCAGGCCATCAAGACCAAGGTCAAGAACCAGGTAATGGACGGCCTGCTGGCTGCCAACCCGATCGAAGTGCCAAAAGCCCTGCTGGAAAACGAAGTGAACCGCCTGCGCGTTCAAGCCGTTCAGCAGTTCGGTGGCAACATCAAGCCTGAGCAACTGCCAGCTGAGCTGTTCGAAGAACAAGCCAAGCGCCGCGTTGTACTGGGTCTGATCGTCGCTGAAGTGGTCAAGCAGAACGAGCTCAAGCCTGACGAAGCTCGCGTTCGCGAAATGATCGAAGAAATGGCTTCGGCTTACCAAGAGCCTGAGCAGGTCGTAGCGTGGTACTACAAGAACGACCAGCAACTGAACGAAGTGCGTTCGGTTGTGCTGGAAGAACAAGTTGTGGATACTGTTCTGCAGAAAGCTACTGTGACCGACAAATCGGTCTCGTACGAAGAAGCGATCAAGCCAGCACAGGCACCTGCCGCTGACTGATTTTCTTCTCTCGTAAGAAAACACCACAAGCCAGCCTTCGAGCTGGCTTGTGCGTATTCAAGACATGACTATTTGGGAGTGAGTGCAGGACATGTCCCGCAATTCTTATTATCAGCAGAGCTCTGACATCCAGGCCGCAGGCGGTCTGGTCCCGATGGTTATCGAGCAATCCGCTCGTGGCGAACGCGCCTACGACATCTACTCGCGCCTTCTCAAGGAGCGGGTGATCTTTCTGGTCGGCCCGGTAGAGGACTACATGGCCAACCTGATCGCGGCGCAGTTGCTGTTCCTTGAAGCGGAAAACCCGGACAAGGATATCCATCTCTACATCAACTCGCCGGGCGGTTCGGTAACTGCGGGTATGTCGATCTACGACACCATGCAGTTCATCAAGCCGGACGTCTCCACCACCTGCATCGGTCAGGCGTGCTCCATGGGTGCCTTCCTGCTCGCAGCCGGTGCCAAGGGCAAGCGCCACTGCCTGCCGAACTCGCGGGTGATGATTCACCAGCCGCTGGGTGGTTTCCAGGGGCAGGCCACGGACATCGAAATCCACGCCAAGGAAATCCTCTCCATCAAGTCGCGCCTGAACGAGCTGCTGGCCTATCACACCGGCCAGGACCTCGAGACCATCAAGCGTGATACCGAGCGTGACAATTTCATGAGCGCGCAACGTGCCGCCGAGTACGGTCTGATCGACTCGGTACACGACAAGCGGCAAATGGCTGTCTGATAAGGCGTGAAAGCAGGTGGTTGGGCTTTCCCGCCACCTGTGGACTTGAAAAAGCCCGCAATTGCCTTCATCTTGTGTTGCAAGCCTACCGGATTGGATCGATCGAATGACTGACACCCGTAACGGCGAGGACAACGGCAAATTGCTCTATTGCTCCTTCTGCGGCAAAAGCCAGCATGAAGTGCGCAAGTTGATTGCCGGCCCCTCGGTATTTATCTGCGACGAGTGCGTCGACCTGTGCAATGACATCATCCGTGAGGAGGTGCAGGAAGCCCAGGCCGAAAGCAGCGCGCATAAACTGCCTTCGCCGAAAGAAATCAGCACCATCCTGGATCAATACGTCATTGGTCAGGAGCGTGCGAAAAAGGTACTGGCGGTAGCGGTGTACAACCACTACAAGCGCCTGAACCAACGCGACAAGAAGAACGACGATGTCGAGCTCGGCAAGAGTAATATCCTGCTGATCGGTCCGACGGGCTCGGGTAAAACCCTGCTCGCCGAAACCCTCGCGCGTCTGTTGAATGTGCCGTTCACCATCGCCGATGCCACCACCCTGACCGAAGCCGGTTACGTGGGTGAGGACGTCGAGAACATCATTCAAAAACTGCTGCAAAAGTGCGACTACGACGTGGAAAAGGCCCAGATGGGCATTGTCTACATCGACGAAATCGACAAGATTTCGCGCAAGTCGGACAACCCGTCCATCACCCGTGACGTCTCGGGCGAGGGCGTGCAGCAGGCGTTGCTGAAGCTGATCGAAGGCACGGTTGCCTCGGTTCCGCCGCAAGGTGGCCGCAAGCATCCGCAGCAGGAATTCCTGCAGGTCGATACGCGCAACATCCTGTTTATCTGTGGCGGTGCGTTCTCTGGCCTGGAAAAGGTCATCCAGAACCGTTCCACCCGCGGCGGCATCGGCTTTGGTGCCGAAGTGCGCAGCAAGCAGGAAGGCAAGAAAGTCGGTGAATCGCTGCGTGAGGTCGAGCCTGACGATCTGGTCAAGTTTGGCCTGATCCCGGAATTCGTCGGCCGTCTGCCGGTGCTGGCGACCCTCGACGAGCTCGACGAAGCTGCGCTGATGCAGATTCTCACCGAGCCGAAGAACGCCCTTACCAAGCAGTACGCCAAGCTGTTCGAGATGGAAGGTGTAGACCTCGAGTTCCGCAGTGATGCGCTCAAATCCGTGGCTCGCAAAGCCCTGGAGCGCAAAACCGGTGCCCGTGGCCTGCGTTCGATCCTCGAAGGCATCCTGCTCGACACCATGTATGAGATTCCTTCGCAGAAGGATGTCAGCAAAGTGGTGATCGACGAGAGCGTCATCGATGGTTCTTCGCAGCCGCTGCTGATCTACGAGAACAGCGAGCCGCAAGCCAAAGCTGCACCTGACGTCTGAGTCGCCAAACGGCTCGAATCAGCAAGGGGCCTTCGGGCCCCTTTGCTTTTCCTGTCGTAGAGCTTGTTTTTTTGCGGGGCTGCCCCCACATTAAACCCACGCTCAAATTCCACCGGTTTCCGGCCATAAGGCCGCTGTAGAGGCGAAATCATGAAGACCACCCTCGACTTGCCTCTTTTGCCATTGCGCGATGTCGTCGTCTATCCGCACATGGTCATCCCACTGTTCGTGGGGCGCGAGAAGTCCATCGAAGCCCTTGAGGCCGCAATGACGGGCGAAAAGCAGATCCTCCTGCTGGCCCAGAAGAACCCCGCTGATGACGATCCAGGCGAAGATGCCCTGTACCGCGTCGGTACCATTGCCACTGTCCTGCAACTGCTGAAACTGCCCGATGGCACCGTTAAAGTGCTGGTCGAAGGCGAGCAGCGCGGTGCAGTCGAGCGTTTCAACGAAGTTGATGGCCATATTCGCGCCGAAGTTTCGCTGATTGACGAGTCGCAGACCGCCGAACGCGAGTCTGAAGTCTTCGTTCGTAGCTTGTTGTCACAATTTGAACAATACGTTCAGCTGGGCAAAAAAGTCCCGGCTGAAGTCCTGTCGTCGCTCAACAGCATCGATGAGCCGGGGCGCCTGGTCGACACCATGGCCGCGCACATGGCCCTGAAAATCGAGCAGAAGCAGGAAATTCTCGAAATCCTCGATCTGGCCACCCGTGTCGAGCACGTGATGGCACTGCTGGACGCTGAAATCGACCTGCTGCAGGTTGAAAAGCGCATCCGTGGCCGGGTCAAAAAGCAGATGGAGCGCAGTCAGCGCGAGTACTACCTGAATGAGCAGATGAAGGCCATTCAGAAAGAGCTCGGCGACAGCGAAGAAGGTCACAACGAAGTCGAAGAGCTGAAGAAGCGTCTCGACGCTGCCGGCCTGCCGAAAGATGCCTACGCCAAGGCTCAAGCTGAGCTGAACAAGCTCAAACAGATGTCGCCGATGTCTGCTGAAGCAACCGTGGTGCGTTCTTACCTGGACTGGTTGGTGCAGGTGCCGTGGAAGGCCCAGAGCAAGGTGCGCCTGGACCTGGCCAAGGCTGAAGAAATCCTCGATGCCGACCATTACGGCCTGGAAGAGGTCAAGGAGCGCATCCTTGAGTACCTCGCCGTGCAGAAGCGGGTGAAAAAGATCCGTGGTCCGGTGCTGTGCCTGGTGGGTCCTCCTGGGGTGGGCAAAACTTCCCTGGCCGAGTCGATTGCCAGCGCTACCAACCGCAAGTTCGTGCGCATGGCCCTGGGCGGCGTACGTGACGAAGCCGAGATTCGCGGTCACCGGCGTACCTACATCGGTTCGATGCCGGGCCGTTTGATTCAGAAAATGACCAAGGTGGGCGTACGCAACCCGCTGTTCCTGCTCGATGAAATCGACAAGATGGGCAGCGACATGCGTGGCGATCCGGCCTCGGCATTGCTTGAAGTGCTCGATCCCGAGCAGAACCACAACTTCAACGATCACTATCTGGAGGTCGATTACGACCTGTCCGATGTGATGTTCCTGTGCACCTCCAACTCGATGAACATCCCGCCAGCGCTGCTGGACCGGATGGAAGTCATCCGTCTGCCGGGTTACACCGAAGACGAGAAGATCAACATCGCCGTGAAGTACCTGACGCCCAAGCAGATCAAGGCCAACGGCCTGAAGAAGGGCGAGCTGGAAGTCGATGTGTCGGCGATTCGCGACATCATTCGCTACTACACCCGCGAAGCTGGTGTGCGGGGCCTGGAGCGCCAGATCGCCAAAGTCTGCCGCAAGGTGGTCAAGGAGCACGCCGGTAACAAGCAAGTGGCCGTCAAGGTCACCGGTGAGCAGCTGGAGCATTTCCTCGGCGTGCGCAAGTTCCGTTATGGTCTGGCCGAACAGCAGGATCAGGTGGGGCAGGTGACTGGCTTGGCCTGGACTCAGGTCGGTGGTGAGTTGCTGACCATTGAAGCGGCAGTGATTCCGGGCAAAGGTCAGTTGATCAAGACCGGCTCGCTGGGCGATGTCATGGTCGAGTCGATCACGGCAGCGCAGACGGTTGTCCGTAGCCGGGCGAAAAGCCTGGGCATCCCGGCCGACTTCCACGAGAAGCGCGATACCCATATCCACATGCCGGAAGGCGCGACGCCCAAGGATGGTCCAAGTGCCGGTATCGGCATGTGCACCGCCCTGGTCTCGGCGCTGACCCAGATCCCGGTACGTGCCGATGTGGCCATGACGGGTGAAATTACCCTGCGTGGACAGGTGCTGGCCATTGGCGGTTTGAAAGAGAAACTGCTGGCGGCACACCGTGGTGGAATCAAGACGGTGATCATTCCTGAAGAGAATGTGCGGGATTTGAAAGAAATTCCTGAGAATATTAAGCAGGATCTTCAGATTAAACCGGTCAAATGGATTGACGAAGTCCTCCAAATTGCGCTGCAATACGCCCCGGAGCCCTTACCAGATGTGGCTCCCGAGATAGTCGCCAAGGATGAAAAGCGCGACAGCGATTCCAAGGAAAGAATTAGCACGCACTAGTACGTATTTGGCTGGGGGGCTTTCTTGACAGTTTTTTCAGGCCCTTGTTATAAAGCGGCGCTTAAGCGTCATTAGGCCACCCAGCGCTCGTTAAGCTTTTCATTACATACTTAGATACAACTCAATAGAGATATAAGGGGACTTAGAGTGAACAAGTCGGAACTGATTGACGCTATCGCCGCATCTGCTGACATCCCGAAAGCTGTTGCTGGCCGCGCGCTGGACGCAGTAATCGAATCCGTCACCGGCGCCCTGAAGGCAGGTGACTCCGTGGTACTGGTAGGTTTCGGTACCTTCTCCGTTACCGATCGTCCAGCTCGCACCGGCCGCAACCCGCAAACCGGCAAGACTCTGGAAATCCCTGCTGCCAAGAAGCCAGGCTTCAAGGCTGGCAAGGCACTGAAAGAAGCCGTCAACTAAGACCTTCCTTCAGGCTCACGCCTAAGCCGGCCAGGCTGCTGCCTGGCTTGGCTGCTGAACATACAGGCGCACTCAAAGGCACCCGTTGTTTGGCCAGTTACGAGAAGGCGCATCCTCGGATGCGCCTTTCTTCTATCAGGAATCTACCCACGCTCCACGGTTGTTTCATTCAGTACAACCGTTTCTGGGGGACGCATGCTGCAGAATATCAGGGACAATTCACAAGGTTGGATTGCCAAGACCATCATCGGTGTCATCGTAGCCTTGATGGCACTGACCGGCTTCGATGCCATCTTCCAGGCCACCACCCACAGCCAGGACGCTGCCAAGGTCAATGGTGAAACCATTAGCCAGAGCGAGCTGAGCCAGGCCGTCGACATGCAACGTCGGCAGCTGATGCAACAGCTGGGCAAGGATTTCGATCCATCGCTGCTCAACGAGAACATGCTGCGTGATGCAGCGCTCAAGGGTCTGATCGACCGTAAGCTGCTGCTTCAGGGCGCTGAAGACGCCAAGTTCGCCTTCTCCGAAGCTGCACTCGACCAACTGATCCTGCAAACGCCTGAGTTCCAGGTGGATGGCAAGTTCAGTGCCGAGCGCTTCGATCAGGTGATTCGCCAGATGGGCTACAGCCGTATGCAGTTCCGCCAGATGCTGGCTCAGGAAATGCTCATCGGCCAACTGCGCGCAGGCCTGGCCGGCAGCGGTTTTGTGACCGATGAACAGGTCAATGCCTTCGCTCGCCTGGAAAAGCAGACCCGCGATTTCGCCTCGCTGACCTTCAAGGCTGACCCGGCTGCGATCAAGGTCACTGACGAGCAGGTCAAGGCACACTACGACGAACACGCCAAAGAGTTCATGAGCCCGGATCAGGTCGTTATCGACTACATCGAGCTGAAGAAGTCGTCTTTCTTTGATCAAGTGACGGTCAACGAAGACCAGCTCAAGGCGCTGTACGAGAAGGAAATCGCCAACCTGGCCGAGCAGCGTCATGCGGCGCACATCCTTATCGAAGTCACCGACAAGGTCAACGAAGCCCAGGCCAAGGCCAAGATCGAAGAGATCCAGCAGCGTCTGGCCAAGGGTGAAGACTTTGCCGCACTGGCCAAGGAATTCTCCCAGGATCCAGGCTCGGCTAACAACGGCGGCGACCTCGGCTACGCCGGGCAGGGTGTTTACGATCCAGCCTTCGAAGAGGCGCTGTATGCGCTGAACAAGGACCAGGTCTCGGCTCCGGTACGCACCGAGTACGGCTTCCACCTGATCAAGCTGCTGGACGTGCAGGCACCTGAAGTGCCGACCTTCGCCAGCCTGAAAGACAAGCTGACCCGCGAACTGAAGACCCAGCAGGTCGAGCAGCGCTTTGTTGAAGTGACCAAGCAACTGGAAGACGCTGCATTCGAAGCGTCGGACCTGGCTCAGCCAGCCCAGGACCTGGGTCTGAAGGTACACACCTCGGCAGCCTTCGGTCGTGAAGGTGGTGATGGCATCACCGCCAACCGTGCCGTGATTCAGGCCGCCTACAGCAAAGAAGTGCTGGAAGAGGGTGCCAACAGCACTGCGCTCGAGCTGGACCCGGAAACTGTCGTGGTACTGCGCGTCAAGGAACACCTCAAGCCTGAGCAACTGGGGCTGGACGTGGTCTCCGACAGCATCCGTCAGCACCTGGCCAAAGAGCAGGCAACTGCTGCGCTGAAAACCAAGGCTGATGCGTTGATCGCGGGTCTGCGTAATGGCACCATCGCGCCGGATGCCGCTCAGGACGGTCAGGGCTGGAAGGTGCAGGAAGCGGTCTCGCGCAACCAGGAGGGCATTGACCCGGTTGAGCTGCAGGCAGTGTTCCGCATGGCCAAGCCAGAAGCCAAGGACAAGCCGGTGTACAGCAGCGTAGCGCTGAACGACGGTAGCCTGGTGGTACTGCGTCTGAACGGTGTCAACGACGGTGCTGCTGCCACTGACGAAGAGAAATCGGCCTACCGTCGTTTCCTCGCTTCGCGTGCTGGCCAGCAGGACTTCGCGGCGTACCGCAAGCAGCTGGAAGCCAAGGCGGACATCACTCGCTACTGAGTGATCCACGCTTGAAACAGAAAAGGCCGCTTATGCGGCCTTTTCTGTTTCCTGTGGTAGGGGCGGGCTTGCCCGGCGATTGCGGTGTATCAGTCACACCGTATCGCGGGGCAAGCCCGCTCCTACCGGTGCCAGGAACGCCGCCTCCAGCAACTGGCGGGTGTAGGTGTGTTGCGGGGCGGCGAAGATCTGCGCTGCCGTTCCCTGTTCCACCACCTTGCCCTGTTTGACCACCATCAACTGGTGGCTCAGCGCCTTGACCACCGCCAGGTCATGGCTGATGAACAGGTAGGTCAGGTTGTATTTGCTCTGCAGCGAGCGCAACAGTTCCACCACCTGACGCTGCACGGTGCGGTCCAGTGCCGAGGTGGGTTCATCCAGCAGGATCAACGCCGGTTTGAGTACCAGGGCCCGCGCAATGGCGATGCGCTGACGCTGGCCGCCGGAAAACTCATGGGGGTAGCGGTGGCGGGCTTGTGGGTCCAGGCCGACTTCCTGCAGAGCAGCGATGATCGCCTGCTCCTGTTCGGCTGCGGTGCCAATTCGATGAATACGTAAACCTTCGCCCACGATATCGCTGACACACATGCGCGGGCTGAGGCTGCCGAACGGGTCTTGGAACACCACCTGCATCTGCCGGCGCAACGGGCGTACTTGCTGTTGATTCAGGCCTTCCAGTGCGGTGCCCTGAAAGCGAATGCCGCCCTGGCTGCCCAGCAGGCGCAGAATCGCCAGGCCCAAGGTAGATTTGCCCGAACCACTTTCGCCAACGATGCCCAGGGTCTGGCCTTGGGGCAGGCTGAAGTTGATGCCGTCCACCGCTTTGACGTGATCAACGGTACGCCGCAACAGGCCTTTTTTGATCGGGAACCACACGCGCAGGTCTTCGACTTCAAGCATCGGCTTGCCTGCCGGGTTGTCTGCCGGGCCACCGCTGGGTTCGGCGCCCAGGAGCATCTGGGTGTAAGGGTGTTGCGGGTTTTGGAACAAGGTTGTGCAATCGGCCTGTTCAACAATGCAGCCACGCTGCATCACGCACACCCGGTGGGCAATGCGTTTGACCAGGTTCAGGTCATGGCTGATCAGCAGCAGGGCCATGCCCAGGCGCGCCTGCAACGATTTGAGCAACTCAAGGATCTTCAGCTGTACCGTGACGTCCAGGGCGGTGGTCGGCTCGTCGGCAATCAGCAGTTCCGGCTCGTTGGCCAGGGCCATGGCGATCATCACACGCTGGCGCTGGCCGCCTGAGAGCTCGTGTGGCAGGGCTTTGAGGCGTTTCTGCGGCTCAGGTATGCCCACCAGCTCAAGCAGCTCCAGCGTGCGTGCAGAGGCCTCCTTGCCGCGCAGGCCCTTGTGCAGCAGGAGGATCTCGTTGATCTGCTTTTCGATGCTGTGCAGCGGGTTGAGCGAGGTCATCGGCTCCTGGAAGATCATGGCGATGCGGTTGCCACGAATACTGCGCATCTGCTTTTCGTCCAGGGTCAGCAGATCGCGCCCTTCGTACTTGATGGTACCGGAGGGGTGGCGGGCCAGCGGGTAGGGCAGCAGACGCAAGATCGAATGGGCAGTCACCGATTTGCCTGAGCCACTTTCGCCCACCAGCGCCAGGGTTTCGCCGCGGCGAATGTCGAAGTTGATGCCTTCGACCACGCGTTGGGTTTGCTCGCCGCTGACGAACTCGACAGACAGGTCACGCACTTCGATCAAGGTTGGGTTGCTCATCTTATTTCCTCGGGTCGAAGGCATCGCGGGCCGATTCGCCAATGAATACCAACAGGCTGAGCATCAGCGCCAGCACGGCGAAGGCACTGATGCCGAGCCAGGGCGCCTGCAGGTTGGACTTGCCCTGTGCCACCAACTCACCCAGCGAGGGTGCGCCCGGCGGCAGGCCGAAGCCGAGGAAGTCCAGCGCGGTCAGGGTGCCGATGGCGCCAGTGAGAATGAACGGCATGAAGGTCATGGTCGAGATCATGGCGTTGGGCAAAATGTGCCGGAACATGATCGGGCCGTTCTGCATGCCCAGGGCGCGGGCCGCGCGAACGTACTCCAGGTTGCGCCCGCGCAGGAACTCGGCGCGTACCACGTCTACCAGGCTCATCCAGGAAAACAGCAGCATGATCCCCAGCAGCCACCAGAAGTTTGGCTGCACGAAGCTGGCGAGAATGATCAGCAGGTACAGCACGGGGAGGCCCGACCAGATTTCCAGGAAGCGTTGGCCGATCAAGTCTACCCAGCCGCCATAAAACCCCTGCACGGCGCCGGCCACCACGCCGATGATCGAGCTGAGAATGGTCAGGGTCAAGGCGAACAGCACCGAGATGCGGAAGCCGTAGATCACCCGTGCCAGCACGTCACGGCCCTGATCGTCGGTGCCCAGCCAGTTCTGTGCCGAAGGTGGCGCCGGGGCAGGCACCTTGAGGTCGTAGTTGATGCTCTGGTAGCTGAACGGGATCGGTGCCCAGAGCACCCAGCTGTCTTTGGCTGCCAGTAGCTCGCGGATGTAGGGGCTCTTATAGTTGGCCTCCAGCGGAAACTCGCCGCCAAAGGTGGTTTCCGGGTAGCGCTTGAGCGCCGGGAAATACCATTCGCCGTCGTAGCGCACTGCCAGCGGTTTGTCGTTGGCGATCAGTTCGGCGCCCAGGCTCAGGCCGAACAGGATCAGGAACAGCCACAGTGACCACCAGCCGCGGCGGTTGGCTTTGAAACGCTCGAAGCGTCGACGGTTGAGAGGGGACAGGTTCATCTCAGTGCTCCCGGCTGTCGAAGTCGATTCGCGGGTCGACCAGGGTGTAGGTCAGGTCGCCGATCAGTTTCACCACCAGGCCCAGCAAGGTGAAGATGAACAGGGTGCCGAAGACTACCGGGTAGTCTCGGTTAATCGCCGCCTCAAAACTCATCAGGCCCAGCCCGTCGAGGGAGAAAATCACCTCGATCAGCAGCGAGCCGGTGAAGAAAATGCCAATGAATGCCGAGGGGAAACCGGCGATCACCAGCAGCATGGCGTTGCGGAACACATGGCCGTAGAGCACCCGGTTAGGGCTCAAGCCTTTGGCTTTGGCAGTCACCACGTATTGCTTGTTGATCTCGTCGAGGAAGCTGTTCTTGGTCAGCAGGGTCATGGTGGCGAAGTTGCCGATGACCAGCGCGGTGACCGGCAACACCAAGTGCCAGAAGTAATCGAGGATCTTGCCGGTGGTGCTCAGCTCATCGAAGTTGTTCGAGGTCAGGCCGCGCAGCGGAAACCAGTCCAGGTAGCTGCCACCGGCAAACACCACGATCAGCAATATGGCGAAGAGGAATGCCGGTATCGCATAGCCGACAATGATCGCCGAGCTGGTCCAGACGTCGAAGTGACTGCCGTGGCGGGTGGCTTTGGCGATCCCCAGGGGGATCGACACCAGGTACATGATCAGGGTGCTCCACAGCCCCAGCGAGATCGACACCGGCATCTTTTCGATGATCAGGTCGATGACCTTGGCATCACGAAAGAAGCTCTCGCCAAAATCCAGCTGGGCGTAGTTCTTGATCATGATCCACAGGCGTTCCGGTGCCGATTTGTCGAAACCGTACATCTTTTCGATTTCTTTGATCAGCGCCGGGTCCAGGCCCTGGGCGCCACGGTAGTTGGAGCCGGCCACCGAAACTTCGGCACCGCCACCGGCGATACGGCTGGTGGCGCCCTCGAAGCCCTCGAGCTTGGCAATCATCTGCTCGACCGGGCCGCCGGGGGCAGCCTGGATGATCACGAAGTTGATGATCAAAATGCCCAGCAAGGTGGGGATGATCAGCAGCAAACGCCGAAAGATATAGGCCAGCATGCTAGTGCGTCCCTTCGGTCGGTGGCGCATCTGGCGCAGGGTTCAAGGGTATCGACGGCTCGACATCCGGCTTGATCCACCAGGTGTTGATGCCGATGTCGTACTTGGGCGATACCTTCGGATGGCCAATGTGGTTCCAGTACGCCACCCGCCAGGTTTTGATGTGCCAGTTGGGGATCACGTAGTAGCCCCACTGCAGCACCCGGTCCAGGGCCCGGCAATGCTCGATCAGGCTTTGCCGTGAGTCGGCGTTGATCAGGTCTTCGACCAGGCTGTCGATGGCCGGATCCTTGAGACCGATGAAGTTGCGACTGCCGGGGTTGTCGGCAGCGGCGCTCTGCCAGAATTCGCGCTGTTCGTTGCCCGGTGAGTTGGACTGCGGGTAGCCACCGACGATCATGTCGAAATCACGCGAGCGCAGGCGGTTGATGTACTGGGACACATCGACCCGGCGAATCACCAGGTCGATGCCCAGGTCGGCGAGGTTGCGTTTGAACGGCAGCAGGATGCGCTCGAACTCGGTCTGGGCCAGCAGGAATTCGATGGACACCGGTTTGCCCTGGGTATCGACCATCTTGTCGTCGACGATGCGCCAGCCGGCGTCCTGCAGCAGTTTGTAGGCTTTGCGTTGCTGCTCGCGGATCATGCCGCTGCCATCGGTCACCGGATTGCTGAAAGCCTGGGTGAAGACTTGATCGGGGATCTTGCCGCGCAACGGCTCGAGAATCTTCAGTTCAGCGGCATCAGGCAAGCCGCGGGCGGCCATGTCGGAGTTTTCGAAGTAACTGCCGGTGCGGGTATAGGCGCCGTTGAACAGTTGCTTGTTGGTCCACTCGAAGTCCAGCAGCAGGCTTAGCGCCTCGCGTACCCGGACATCCTGGAACAGCGGGCGGCGAATATTGAAGACGAAGCCTTGCATGCCGGTCGGGTTGCCGTTGGGCAGCTCTTCCATGAGCAGGCGTTTCTGGCGGACAGCGGGCACGTCGTAGGCGGTGGCCCAGCTTTTCGCTGCGGTTTCCAGGCGGTAGTCAAACTGGCCGGCTTTCAACGCTTCCAGCGACACCGAACTGTCGCGGTAGTAGTCGGTGGTCATCACGTCGAAGTTGTAGAAACCACGGTTGACCGCCAGGTCTTTACCCCAGTAGTCCTTGACGCGCTCGTAGCGGATCGAGCGCCCTGCCTTTACCTCGGCAACCTTGTAAGGGCCGCTGCCCAAGGGGACCTCCAGGTTACCCTTGGTGAATTCACGTCCTTCCCACCAGTGTTTGGGCAGCACCGGCAGTTGCCCGAGAATCAGCGGTAGCTCACGGTTGTTGCTGTGCTTGAACTTGAACAGTACGCGCTGCGGGTCTTCGGCGATCACCTCGGCAACATCGGCGTAGTAGGTGCGAAACAGCGGGGCGCCACTGTTGACCAGGGTGTTGAAGGTAAACACCACGTCTTCGGCGTGTATCGGGTGGCCGTCATGGAAGCGCGCTTCGGGGCGCAGGTAGAAGCGTACCCAACTGTTGTCCGGGGCCTTTTCGATCTTGCCGGCCACCAGCCCGTACTCGGTAAACGGCTCGTCGAGGCTTTGGGTCATCAGGGTGTCGTAGATCAGGCTGATGTCATCGGCCGGCACCCCTTTGTTGATGAACGGGTTGAGGCTGTCGAAGCCGCCAAAACCGGCCTGGCGGAAGGTGCCGCCTTTAGGGGCGTCCGGATTGACGTACTCGAAGTGCTTGAAGTCTGCCGGGTACTTCGGCGGCTCGTCGTACAGGGTCAGTGCATGTTGCGGGGCGGCCAGTGCCTGGAAACTAAAGCAGGCCAGCAGCACCGCGCAGGCCTTCAGGCGCAGGTCGGGCAGTGACATCATTGGGCATTCTCCGAAGGCTTTATCCACCAGCTGTTGAGCCCCAGGGTATAGGGCGGCGTGGCGACGAAGGCGAACCGATTGCGGTAGGCCAGGCGATGGTTATCCAGGTACCAGTTGGGAATCATGTAGTGGTGCCACAGCAATACCCGGTCCAGGGCCCGCGCCGCCGCCACTTGTTCATCGCGGCTGTTGGCGGCAAGCAGGGTGTCGAGCAGGTGATCGATGATCGGGTCTTTGACGCCAGCATAGTTCTTGCTGCCTTTGGTCGAGGCCTGGCTGGAGTGAAAGTACAGCCACTGCTCAAGGCCCGGGCTGAGGGTCTGGTTCAAGGTCATCAGGATCATGTCGAAGTCGAACTGGTCCAGGCGCTGTTTGTACTGGGCCCGGTCGACAGTGCGCAAGCGTGCGTCGATGCCGATACTGGCAAGGTTCTCGACATACGGCTGCAGAATCCGCTCGAGGTTGGGGTTCACCAGTAACAGCTCAAGCTTGAGTTGCTTGCCCTGGCTGTCGACCAGGCGCTGGCCATTGAGTTTCCAGCCCGCCTGGGTCAGCAGGCCGAGTGCTTTGCGCAGGGTCTGGCGGTTGATGCCGCGCCCGTCGGTGTGGCTGACCTGGTAAGGCTCGGTGAACATCGCCGCAGGCAACTCATCCCGGTAGGGCGCCAACAGTAACCATTCCTTCCCCACCGGCAGGCCCTTGGCGGCGAACTCGCTGTTAGGGTAGTAGCTCTTTGCACGGCGATAGGCACTGCTGAACAAGGTGCGGTTGGTCCACTCGAAATCCAGCATCAGGCCCAGGGCCTGGCGAACCCGCGCGTCACTGAAGGTGGCCCGGCGACTGTTCATGAACAGCCCTTGGGTCTGGGTCGGGATCTTGTGCGGGATTTGTGCCTTGATCACCTCGCCACGGCGCACGGCCGGGAAGTTGTAGCCGTTGGCCCAATTCTTGGCCTGATGTTCGATATAGATATCGAACTCGCCGGCTTTGAAGGCTTCGAAGGCCACGGCACTGTCGCGGTAGAACTCATACTCTACGCGGGCGAAGTTGTACTTGCCGCGATTGACTGCAAGGTCCTTGCCCCAATAGTTCTCAACACGCTCGAACACCAGGCGTCGCCCCGGCTGAACCTGGGTGATGCGGTAGGGGCCACTGCCCAGCGGCGGTTCGAAGGTGGTGGCTTTGAAGTCGCGACCTTTCCAGTAATGCGCCGGCAGCACCGGCATCTCGCCCAGGCGCAGGATCAGCAGCGGATTACCGGCGCGTTTGAACACGAAGCGGATACGTCGCGGGTTGAGGATGTCGACCCGTTTCACTTCCTGCAGGTTAGTGCGATAGATCGGGTGGCCTTCCTTGAGCAGCGTGCGGTAGGAAAACGCTACATCGCTGGCGGTGATCGGTTGGCCGTCATGAAATCGCGCTTCTTCGCGCAAGTTGAATACCACCCAGCTGCGGTCTTCGCTGTACTCCACAGAGCGGGCGATCAGGCCATAGCTGGAGGTGGGTTCATCGCCCGACGGGTCGTATTGGCCAGTGCCGACCATCAACGGCTCGTTGAGCTCGGTGACCCCATACTGCAAGAAGTTGGGGGTGGTAACCGGGCTTGAACCTTTGAAGGTATAGGGGTTAAGGGTGTCGAACGTGCCGAATGCCATGGCACGCAAGGTACCGCCCTTGGGCGCTTGCGGATTGACCCAGTCGAAGTGGGTGAATTTGGCTGGATACTTGAGCGTGCCGAACTGGGCGTAACCGTGGCTTTCGCTGATTGTGGCGCCCGCAGGAAAGCTCAAGGCCAGGCTGAATGTCAGCAACAGGAGGGGACGTATCAAGTCGGCGATCCGATCCAGGCGGCTTGGGCTTTGTTGCGGCTACAGTAACAGCTTGTATGGACTGGAAAAAGACCGGAGATGGCCTGGTGGGAGCGGGCTTGCCCCGCGATTGCGGTGTATCAGTCACATCGCATCGCGGGGCAAGCCCGCTCCTACAGCAAACCTGGGACTTAGTGCGGCAGGTAGACGGTCAGGGTCTGGCCGGGTTTGAGGGCGTGACCGCTGCGAGGGTTCCAGCGCTTGAGGTGCTGCATCTCGACGTTGAAGCGCTTGGCCACCAGGTACAGGGAGTCACCTTTGCGGACCTTGTACTGGGTGGATTTTTTCTGGTTTTTGCCCTGTACCGGCTGGGCGCTTTGCATCACCAGGGTCTGGCCGGCCTTGAGGCGGTGGCCGGAGAGTTTGTTCCAGCGCTGCAGGTCTTTGACGCTGACCTTGTTGGCCTTGGCAATGCTGCCCAGGCTGTCGCCACGCTTGACCCGGTAGCGGCTGTTGCGAGTGGTGCTCGTACGCGGCGTTGCTTCAGCCAGGGCCGCTTCGAATACGGCCTTTTTAGGCTGCAAGGACAACAGCTCTTCAGGCTTGAGGTTCGACAGGCTGGCGGTCAGCATCTGCGCTTTGGCTGTGGGCACCAGCAGTTGTTTCGGGCCATCGACGGTCATGCGTTTCTTGAACGCCGGGTTGAGCTGGAACAGCTCGTCTTCGTCGATCTCGGCCAGCTCGGCGACCCGCGACAAGTCGAGGCGGTCGTTGATGGCGACAGCTTCGAAGTAGGGTTCGTTGGCGATCGGGTTGAGGTTGACGCCATAGGCCTGCGGGGTCATGACCACTTGCGACAGCGCCAGCAGTTTTGGCACGTAGTCACGGGTTTCCTGCGGCAGAGGCAGGTTCCAGTAGTCGGTAGGCAAGCCGAGCCGCTCGTTGCGCTCGATCGCCCGGCTGACCGTGCCTTCGCCGGCGTTGTAGGCCGCCAGGGCGAGCAACCAGTCACCGTTGAACATGTCGTGCAGACGGGTCAGGTAGTTCAGCGCCGCGTTGGTCGAGGCGGTGATGTCGCGACGGCCGTCGTAGAAGCGGGTTTGACGCAGGTTGAAGTGGCGGCCGGTCGAGGGAATGAATTGCCACAGGCCTACCGCATGGGCGCGGGAATAGGCCATCGGGTTGTAGGCGCTTTCAATCGCCGGCAACAGGGCCAGTTCCAGCGGCATGTTGCGCTCTTCAAGGCGCTCGACGATGTAGTGGATGTACAGGCTGCCACGGTCACCGGCGGTTTCCAGGAACGACGGGTTGCTGGCGAACCACAGGCGTTGCTGTTCGATGCGCGGATTGACCGCCATGTCGTCTTGCAGGGCGAAGCCCTGGCGCATGCGCTCCCAGACATCCTGAGGCGCCTGCTCGGCTTGCTTGACCGGCACGAACACCGGTTTTTGCTTCATCCGCGCCTGGTAGTTGTGCGCGCGAACGCTCTCGGATTCGTCGATCTGACGGGTGCTCTGGCAGCCCACCAGGGTGGCGGCCAGGGCCAGCGCACTGGCTTGGGCCAGGCGCGTCAGGGCGACGGAATTGAAGGTTCTGCGGCTATTGGACGACATTGGCGAGGACAAAGTTCCGGGCAAAAATGTCGGGCGATTCTAGAAAGCGGCCCCCCTGTGGTCAACCTTTGAGAACTTTTGGGTCCTAGCAGCCGCTGCTTAGAAGCTGTCCTTCCAAGCCCGTAATCCAGCAAAAACAGCACTTTGCGTAGGGGTTATGCGGGCACTCCGTTCGTCTATTTTTTCTTTAACGGATGTTTCGGCGGTGCGCAAAAAGGGGTTGGTGAGTTTTTCCAGTGCCAGGGTTGATGGCAACGTGATGCGATCTTGCGCGCGCAGTTGGGTAACGTCGTCAAAACGTTGGGCAATGTGCTGGTTTTCCGGCTCCACCGCCTTGGCAAAACGCAGGTTGCTGAGGGTGTACTCATGGGTGCAATACACCAGAGTCTGGGCGGGCAGAGCAGCCAGGCGCTGTAGCGAATGGTGCATTTGCTCGGCGGTGCCCTCGAACAAGCGTCCGCATCCTGCGGCAAACAACGTGTCGCCACAGAACAGCAGCGGGGTGGCCGTTTGCCCGCAATAATAAGCAATGTGCCCCAGGGTGTGCCCAGGCACGGCCAGCACTTGCAGGTCGAGGCCGAGAACGTTGAGGCTGGCATTGTCGTCCAGCGCCAGGTCGCGGCCTGGGATGCGTTCGTTGGCTGGGCCGCAGACCCGGGCGCCAGTGGCTTTCTTCAGGGCTTCGACACCGCCCACATGGTCGTGATGGTGGTGGGTGATGAGGATGTCGCTCAGCTGCCAGCCCGGGTGGGCGGTGAGCCACGCCAGCACCGGTGCCGCATCGCCCGGGTCGACCACCGCACAACGCTGGTTGGCAGTGTCTTGTAACAACCAGATGTAGTTGTCGGTGAAAGCGCGCAGGGCATCGATCTGTATCATGGTGCAATTCGCCAAACGTTGGACATGGGTGCATCTTAGTAGCTATGCACGCTGTCGAGAACCTTCAAGGGAGACTGCAATGACCGATCAAGCCTTCGCCCAGGCCGATCCGCAGTGGCTGGAGCTGATCAGCCTGGCCCGCGACTGGTTCGCCGGCCCTCTGGGGCAGTTGATGCTTCATGAAGAACAGCGCCTGCTCGAAGACGAGCTGGGGCGCTACTTTGGCGGTTATCTGGTGCACTACGGGCCCTGTGCCGAGCCGCCGCCGAAAGCGCCGCAGGTGCAACGCAACGTGCGTCTTGGCGCGCCGTTGCCGGGGGTCGAGATCGTTTGTGAAGAACAGGCCTGGCCGCTGAGCGAACACGCTGCCGACGTGGTGGTGTTGCAGCACGGCCTGGATTTCAGCCTGTCGCCCCATGGCCTGCTGCGTGAAGCCGCCAGCAGTGTGCGCCCGGGCGGGCATCTGGTGATCATCGGCATCAACCCCTGGAGCAGTTGGGGCGTGCGTCGTGTGTTCGCCCACGATGCGTTGCGCAAGGCGCGCTGTATTTCCCCGTCACGGGTCGGCGACTGGCTTAACCTGCTGGGCTTCGCGCTGGAGAAACGCCGGTTCGGGTGCTATCGTCCGCCGCTCGCGTCGCCGGCCTGGCAACAGCGTCTTGCGGGCTGGGAGCGAGTTGCCAGCGGCTGGCAAGGTGCTGGGGGTGGCGTCTATCTGCTGGTAGCGCGCAAGATGGTGGTCGGTTTGCGGCCATTGCGCCTGGAACGCCGCGAACCCATGGGCAAACTGCTGCCCTTGCCGATGGCCAAGGTCAACCGACGCCACTCCGAACCCTGAGTGTCCGGCCCTGCGCATCACGCAGGCCACAATCATTGATGAAAAGGCTGTAAATGAGCGATAGCGTCGAAATCTTTACCGATGGTGCCTGCAAGGGCAATCCTGGCCCGGGTGGCTGGGGCGTCCTGATGGTCTGCAAGGGCGTCGAGAAGGAGCTGTGGGGTGGCGAGCCGGAAACCACCAACAACCGCATGGAACTGATGGCCGCGATCAAGGGCCTGGAAGCCCTCAAGCGCGAGTGTGAGGTGCTGTTGGTCACCGACTCCCAGTACGTGATGAAGGGCATCAACGAGTGGATGGTCAACTGGAAGAAGCGCGGCTGGAAAACCGCCGCCAAAGAGCCGGTTAAAAACGCCGACCTCTGGCAACTGCTCGACGAACAGGTAGGGCGCCACAAAGTGACCTGGAAATGGGTGCGCGGGCATATTGGCCATCATGGCAACGAGCGTGCCGACCAGTTGGCCAACCGTGGTGTTGACGAAGTGCGCGGGCTGCGCTGAGAACACCAGCCGCCACTTGGCCGCGAGCTGAGGTAGAATGCGCGGCTTTCACCAAGCAAGTTGTAGGCGACAGGAGGCCACCGGCGTGGAGATTCAGAGCAACAGGTCGGTCGTCCTGGACACCGAAACCACGGGTATGCCGGTTACCGACGGCCACCGCGTCATCGAGATCGGCTGTGTCGAATTGATGGGCCGACGTCTGACCGGGCGTCACTTTCACGTCTATCTGCAGCCGGACCGCGAGAGCGACGAAGGGGCGATTGGCGTACACGGTATCACCGACGCCTTCCTGCTCGACAAACCGCGTTTTGCCGAAGTGGCCGATGAATTCTTCGAGTTCATCCAGGGCGCTCAGCTGATCATCCACAACGCAGCGTTCGACGTTGGCTTTATCAACAACGAGTTCGCCCTGGTCGGTCAGCATGATCGCGCTGACATCTCACAGCATTGCACCATCCTCGATACCCTGATGATGGCGCGCGCCCGCCACCCCGGGCAGCGCAACAGCCTTGATGCCTTGTGCAAACGCTACGGTATCGACAACTCGGGCCGTGAGCTGCACGGCGCATTGCTCGACTCGGAGCTGCTGGCTGACGTCTACCTGAGCATGACGGGCGGCCAGACCAGCCTGTCGCTGGCCGGGCAGGGCGCAGAGGGCGAGGAAGGCGGTGAAGGCAGCCGCGGCAGCGAAATTCGTCGCCTCAGCGGCCGGCAACCGGGCCGGATCATTCAGGCCACCGAGCAAGAGCTTGAAGCTCACCTCGCTCGCCTGGAAGCCATTGCCAAGTCGGCCGGTGGCCCGGCGTTGTGGCAGCAGTTGGCCGAGCGTACCTGAGGCAGATTGCCGCGCAAGGGGGCGTGCAAGCTTCTACCCTGAAATGACAAGCGTGTCATTCGGAGTAGACGCCCCCTCATGTACAAGGACCTCAAGTTCCCTGTCCTGATCGTTCACCGCGATATCAAGACCGACTCGGTAGCGGGCGAGCGCGTACGCGGTATTGCCCAAGAGCTGGCCCAGGACGGCTTCACCATTCTTTCGGCAGTCGATTACAGCGAAGGCCGCCTGGTTGCCTCGACCCATCACGGTCTGGCCTGCATGCTGATTGCCGCCGAAGGTGCGGGTGAGAACCGCCATCTGTTGCAGAACATGGTTGAGCTGATTCGCCTGGCGCGGATGCGCGCACCGCACTTGCCGATCTTTGCCCTGGGCGAACAGGTCACCCTGGAAAATGCGCCGGCCGATGTCATGAGCGAATTGAATCAGCTGCGCGGCATTCTGTATTTGTTTGAAGACACCGTGCCGTTTCTGGCCCGGCAAGTGGCGCGGGCAGCGCACAACTACCTCGATGGCCTGTTGCCGCCGTTTTTCAAAGCGTTGGTGCAGCACACCGAACAGTCCAACTATTCCTGGCACACCCCGGGGCATGGCGGCGGCGTGGCCTACCGCAAAAGCCCGGTCGGCTTGGCTTTCCATCAGTTCTTCGGCGAAAACACCCTGCGTTCGGATCTCTCGGTGTCGGTACCTGAGCTGGGCTCGTTGCTCGATCACACCGGCCCTTTGGCGGCAGCTGAAAGCCGAGCGGCAAAGAATTTCGGGGCCGACCACACGTTTTTCGTGATCAACGGCACCTCCACGGCCAACAAAATCGTCTGGCATTCGATGGTCGGACGAGACGATCTGGTGCTGGTTGACCGCAACTGCCACAAGTCGGTGGTACACGCCATCATCATGACCGGTGCGATCCCGCTGTACTTGTGCCCAGAGCGCAATGAGTTGGGGATCATCGGGCCGATTCCGCTGAGTGAATTCAGCGCGGAATCGATTCGCGCCAAGATCCAGGCCAACCCCTTGACCCAGGGGCGCGAGCCCAAGGTGAAACTGGCGGTGGTGACCAATTCGACCTATGACGGCCTGTGCTACAACGCCGAGTTGATCAAGCAGGTGCTGGGCAACAGTGTCGAAGTGCTGCATTTCGATGAGGCCTGGTATGCCTACGCGGCCTTCCATCCGTTTTTTGCCGGTCGCTATGCCATGGGCACGTCGCGTAGCGCGGATGGCCCCTTAGTGTTCAGTACGCACTCGACACACAAACTGCTGGCGGCTTTCAGCCAGGCGTCGATGATTCATGTGCAGGATGGGGGCACCCGGCAACTGGACCGTGACCGTTTCAACGAAGCGTTCATGATGCATATTTCCACCTCACCGCAATACAGCATCCTGGCGTCGTTGGATGTGGCCTCGACCATGATGGAAGGGCCTGCAGGGCGTTCGTTGATGCAGGAAATGTTCGACGAGGCCTTGAGCTTTCGCCGGGCGATGGCCAATTTGCGCCAGCACATTGCCGCCGACGATTGGTGGTTCAGCATCTGGCAGCCACCCCAGGGCGAGGGTGTGCATCAACTCAGCACAAGCGATTGGTTGTTGGCGCCGCACGCCGACTGGCACGGGTTTGCCGAGGTCAGCGATGACTATGTGTTGCTTGATCCGATCAAGGTGACCTTGGTTATGCCCGGGCTCAATGCGGGTGGTGCATTGAGCGAACATGGCATTCCGGCGGCGGTGGTCAGCAAATTTCTCTGGGAGCGAGGCCTGGTGGTGGAAAAAACCGGGCTCTATACCTTTCTGGTGCTGTTCTCCATGGGCATTACCAAGGGTAAATGGAGCACTTTGCTGACGGAGTTGCTGGAGTTCAAACGCAACTACGACGCCAACACCGACCTGCTGGAGAGCCTGCCTTGTGTCGCCCGCCTTGATCCACTGCGCTATCAGGGCTTGGGTTTGCGTGACCTGTGTGATCAGTTGCACGCCTGTTACCGCAGCAATGCCACGGCCAAACAGCTCAAGCGGCTGTTTACACGCTTGCCCGAAGTGGTGATGAAGCCTGCTGACGCCTATGACCGGATGGTGCGCGGGGAGGTAGAGGCGGTGCCGATCGACCAACTGATTGGGCGGGTCGCCGCAGTCATGCTGGTGCCGTATCCGCCAGGTATACCGCTGGTGATGCCTGGCGAGCGCTTCACCGAAGCGACGCGTTCGATCATTGATTATCTGGCATTCGCCGCGGCCTTCGACAGCGGCTTCCCCGGTTTTGTCGCTGATGTGCATGGCCTGCAGCATCAGACCGGGGCGCACGGGCGGGTCTATACCGTCGATTGCATCACGGGATGCGGATAATCTCGACGCCGGTACGGGCCAGTTCGAAGCGGTCATCACCCAAATGATTGACCTTATCGCCAATAGCCAGGGTGTAGGTGGTAATGGGCAGGGAAGGGGCGCTACCGTCGGCGTTCGGAATGGCTTCCTGAAACTCATGAACGGGGTAGATGCGGCCTTCTGCGTCCCGTGCATGAAACCGTCCGACAAGTACTGCTGTCATTTACCGTGCAACCTCTAGGAATTTTCTGTCAGGCATAGACCACCGATTACCCCTGTAGTTTTGCCCGCTCGGAAAAAAACTTTCGCCGCTGGGCAGATCATCTATACCTACAAGTTCCTTTGTCCTCTATGTCAGGAAATTGCCATGAGTCAGGAGTATTCGGTAGCCGTCGTTGTCGGCAGCTTGCGCAAGGCGTCTCTCAACCGCAAAGTCGCCCTGGCACTGGCGGAGCTTGCGCCCGCTAACCTCAAATTGAAAATTGTCGAAATCGGCGATTTGCCGCTCTACAACGAAGACATCGATGTTGAACCGCCGGCGGCCTACACCGCCTTCCGTGAACAACTGCGCGACAGTGATGCGGTGCTGTTCGTTACCCCGGAATACAACCGCTCGGTGCCAGGGGTGCTGAAAAACGCCATTGATGTGGGCTCCAGGCCCTATGGGCAAAGTTCCTGGAGTGGCAAGCCTGGCGCGGTCATCAGTGTTTCGCCGGGGGCGGTGGGCGGCTTTGGCGCGAACCATCACTTGCGCCAGTCCCTGGTGTTTCTCGATGTGCCGTGCATGCAACAGCCGGAGGCCTACATCGGCGGGGCGGCGAGTCTGTTTGATGAGAATGGCAAGCTGTCGGAGAAGACGCGGCCGTTCCTGCAGGGCTTTATCGATAGATATGCGGCGTGGGTAGAGCGGTATCAGGAGTAAAGCTTCGCGGGGCAAGCCCGCTCCTACCCGGTAGGAGCGGGCTTGCCCCGCGATCAAAGCTCTGTTTATTACACCGCCTGCGGCATCTCCCCACGCGCCAGACGCTTATTGATATCAGCGATAACTTCCGGCAGTTCATTGATGGTGTCGATCAGGTAGTGCGGGCGTGAACCTTCGAACAGTGCGTGGATGCGCTTGCGTTCACTGTCCAGCTTGTCCGAGGCGAGGGCACGGTAACCTTCGTAGGTCAGGCCCAGGGCGTTCCCCGAACACACCAGCGCCACAGTCCACATGCCAGCACGGCGGCCCTCGAGGATGCCTGGCACGGTGTCGTCGACTTTCACGCACGCGGCAACATCATCGATGCCAAGGGCAATCACGTTGGCCAGTGCCTGGGCAGGCCAAGGGCGACCGTTCGGCGTTTCATCGGTGGCCACCACGTGGTCGGCGACATAACCATTCTGTGCGGCCAGCTCGACCACTTTGTCCATCACCACTTTCGGATAGCCGGAGCAGGAGCCAATTTTCAGGCCCTCGTTGCGCAGGCCCGTCAGGGTATCCAGGGCGCCGGGAATCAGCGCCGAGTGCACGGCGATCTTTTCGATCTGCAAGGGCATGAAGCGTTCGTAGATTGCGGTCACATCGTCGTCAGTCGGGGTGCGACCAAACACCTTGCGATAACGTTCGGCAATAGCCGGTTGATCGCACAGGGTGCGGATGTGGTCCCATTTACCCATGCCCATCGGGCCGCGGGCTTCTTCGATGGACACCTCAACGTCGAACTCGGCGAAAGCTTCAACAAAAATCTGCGTCGGGGCGAAGGAGCCGAAGTCGACCACGGTACCGGCCCAGTCGAGGATGGCGGCTTGCAGTTGGGTTGGATTGCTGTAGTTCATGTGCACATTCCTAGAAAGAGGGTCGGCGGTTCAGATGTCCAGTACTTCCATTTCCCGCAGCACGTCGGCCACGGCGTTCACGGCGGCTTGCATGCCGTCCGGGCCAACGACGCCGATGCAACCGACGCGGAAGGTTTCCACCTGGGTCAGCTTGCCCGGGTAGAGGATGAAGCCTTTGGCCTTGACCCGCTCGTAGAAGTCTTTGAACTGATAGCGCGGGTCATTCGGCGCGTGGAAGGTGACGATGATCGGCGCCTGGATCTCGGCCGGCAGAAAGCTGTGCAGGCCGATGGCCGCCATGCCGTCGAGCAGCACTTTGCAGTTGCTGGCATAGCGCTGGTGGCGGGCGGGCAAACCACCTTCTTCGTTGTACTGCAACAGTGCTTCATGCAGCGCGGCAACCACATGGGTTGGCGGGGTGAAGCGCCATTGGCCGGTTTTGGCCATATAAGCGTGTTGGTCTTGCAGGTCCATGGCCAGGGACGGTGAGTTCCCTTCAGCCGCAGCCAGCGAAGTTTTGTTGGCGAAGACAAAGCCCATGCCCGGTACACCTTCCAGGCATTTGCCGGAGGCGGCGATCAGGGCGTCGAACGGTACTTCGCGGGCATCGATCGGCAGCGCGCCGAAGGAGCTCATGGCATCAATGATCAGGCGCTTGCCGTGGCGGGCCACGACCTGGGCGATCTCGGGCAACGGGTTGAGGATGCCGGTACTGGTTTCACAGTGGATCAGTGCCACATGGGTGATGCTGGCATCAGCGCCCAGCAGGCGGTCGACGTCGGCAGCGGTGGTCGGTTCGTCTTCAGCGGTTTCAAAGGTGCTGTAGGCACGGCCCAGCACTTTGCAGATCTTCGCCAGACGCTGGCCATAGGCACCGTTGATCAGCACCAGAACCTTGCCATCACGTGGTACCAGGGTGCCGATCGCCGCTTCCACGGCGAAGGTGCCGCTGCCTTGCAGGGGCACGCAGTGGTGGCTGTCGGCGCCGTTGACGATGGCCAGCAGTTGCTCGCACAGGCTGGCGGTCAGCTGGTTGAAATCACGGTCCCAGGAGCCCCAGTCCACCATCATCGCTTGGCGGGTGCGGGACGAGGTGGTCAATGGACCAGGGGTCAGCAGGATAGGGGCGTTGCTCATTCCGAAGTTCCTCACAAGCGGTGGGCTGAAACTACGGGGCCTAAGTTGCAATTCTGCGCGTCATCAATCAAATTGTTTGTTGTTATGCCAGCCATAAGTCAGGCCGATAGATATGAACCTGTTTCAGCTCCGTGCGTTCGATGCGGTGGCCCGCGAGGGCAGTTTTACCCGTGCTGCGGCGCGGTTGTTCATCAGCCAGCCGGCGGTCACCGGGCATATCAAGGCCCTGGAAGAGCACTACCAGATCACCTTGTTGCGGCGCACCGCCCGGCGCGTCGAGCTGACTGAGGAGGGCACACGCCTGGCGGCGATCACGCGGGCCATGTTTGGTCTGGCCGAGGAAGCCCAGGCCATGCTTGAGGCCAATCGCCAGTTGCTCACCGGGCGCCTGGAAGTCGCGGCCGACGGGCCACACCGGGTCATGCCGATGCTCGCGCAATTGCGTGCGCGCTATCCCGGCATTACCGTTAATTTGCGCTTGGGCAATGCCCAGGAGACCTTGGCGGCGCTGCTCAGTGAACATGCGGACGTGGCGGTGCTGACCGAGGTCGAGCCGCGCAAGGGGCTGTACCTGCAACATCTGGGCGCATCGCAGATCTGTGCCTTGCTGCCGGCCGGCCATCCGTTGGCTGCAGACCGCCAGGCACTGGCGCTCAGTGCCCTGGACCGGCAGATCATGGTACTGCGCGAGCCCAGTTCGATCACCCGACGCACCTTTGACCAGGCCTGTGTGCAGGCCAAGGTGCAGCCGCGGGTGCTGCTTGAGCTGGACAGCCGTGAGGCGGTAACCGAAGCGGTCGCCGCCGAGCTGGGTATCGGAATCGTCTCGTCGGTAGAGATGAGCCATGACCCGCGCGTGGTGGCGCGCGAGATCATCGGGGCAGGCCTGGTCAACCAGCACATGATCGGCTGTCTGGAGCGTCGCCGTGAACTGCGCTTGATCCAGGCATTCCTGAGCCTGGCACCCAGCCCGTGAAGCGGTGCTGGCATTTTTTCTTGCGGCCCCTAAGATGGCGGTCAAACCAGTCGGGTAAGGCGAAAAACTGTTGATGGCGGGCAAAGACACCATCTCCATGCAATTGGTGCGCGAGGCATTGCTGCAGAGCTGTGCGCCGGGCGCGCCGACGCAGGCGCTGCTCAACCGCATCGGCATCGATCCGGCGCTGCTTGAACAGGCCGATGCGCGGGTGCCGGCCAGTGCCTACGCACAGCTCTGGCGATTGCTGGCGCGGCGTGGCCATGATGAATTCTTCGGCATGGACCCGCGTGGCCTGCGCAGTGGCAGCCTGGCGTTTCTCTGTCGTGCAGCGATGGCGCAGCCAACGCTCGGCGCCGGGTTGGAAACGGCGTTGGCCTTTCTGTCATTGATGCTCGAAGATGTGCAACCCAGCCTGGTCCGTCAGCAAAGCCTGGCCGAGATTGTCATTGGCGAGCCGCGTGAGCAGCCGCGCCGCGCCTTTACCTATTTCACCTTCTGGATGATTGTCCACGGCGTGGCCTGCTGGCTGGCCGGGCGGCGCATTCCGATCCTGGCCATCGAGCTGCGCTGTGTCGAGCCGCCGTTTTGCGATGATTACCGGGTGATGTTCTCGGAGAATCTGCAATTCGATCGCCCGCGTACACGGATGATCATCGCTGCCGATTGCCTTGACCTGCCGCTCAAACGCAGCGAGGAAGAACTGCAGCGTTTTTTGTGCGAATTGCCGGGCAACATTCTGGTCAAGTACCGCGACCCCGCCAGCCTGGCGCGGCGCATCCGTCAGGATCTGTTGCAGATGACCCCCGGCCACTGGCCCGATGCCGATAGCCTGGCGCGTCAACTGTGTCTGTCGGCATCGACCCTGCGTCGCCGCCTGGCCGAAGAAGGCCAGACCTATCAAGGCCTCAAAGACAGCGTGCGGCGGGAGCTGGCGATCATCTGGCTGGCGGAAGTCGAGCTGAGCTTTGCGGAAA
This sequence comes from Pseudomonas sp. NUPR-002, assembly GCF_056322725.1. Taxonomy (NCBI): domain Bacteria; kingdom Pseudomonadati; phylum Pseudomonadota; class Gammaproteobacteria; order Pseudomonadales; family Pseudomonadaceae; genus Pseudomonas; species Pseudomonas sp. NUPR-002. Next base: position 4,284,222 of record NZ_CM150476.1, on the reverse strand, counting down.
TTGCCGAGCGTTTGGGCTTTGCTGACAGCAGCTCGTTCTACAAGGCGTTTCGCAAGTGGTTCGGGTGTAACCCGGGGCATTATCGAACGGTGATTTTGCAGGGCCAGGCACAGGCTTGAAGGCGAGGGCTTTCCTGCTGCATTGATCGGCCTGAACGGCGGAGGCTGACGGTTCATTCCTCTGATGGACGACCGTCATGCCCCCCAAGCAATCCAGCGCTGCCGTGGAAGCAAAGATCACCGATGCAACCGATGACTTTATCAAGGCGCGTCTGCCCGCCTGGTTGAAGCAGGCTTCACCCGAGCAGATCAACGCATTACGCGCGCGCATTGGCGCACATAAGCACACGCAAGAGCAGTTACATACGCTGGTGGCTGCAATCACCTCGCCGGATGCTTATGCCGTTAACCAGCTTGAGCCTTTTTTGCAGGGGCCTTTGGCACTCATTGACGATATTCGTGCGCTTTACTGGCGTGAGGTAAGGCGTTCATTCCGTGTCCCTGTGGGCGGGCTGCTGCCTGAGGACTCGATCCGCTTTATTCATCAACCGGCGTTGCAGCGACTGATGCAGAACTTCGAGTCAGATGCGAGCTTCTACCTCGGCTCAGGCCTGGCCACGTCTGATATAGATCCCGACCCGGTTACCAGTCAGGCTGATCTGGTCAGTGCAGAAACCGACGCTATCAGCCTGTTCTGTCGTGAGGAAGACATAGGGCAGAGTTATCAGTCGCACCTTGATCAGGCCTTTGATGCCAAGGCACTGACCACCTTGACGCTGGACAAGCGCAGCGGGCTGGCACTGGCGGCAGAAATTGCTTCGATGAAGGGTGAGATTACCGCGGCCGAACTGGAGATGTTACGCCGCTTGGTGGCTGACACCGCGCAACTTCACACGCCGGGCTCCGGCTGGCAGGTGTTGCAGTTCCGGCTGCTCGACTGCGCCATTGATGGCGCATTGGCAGTTGAGCAGCAAGATGCCGATGGCCAGGTGCTTCGCGTGGTGCTGTACCTGCCCGCAGCGCCCGAGCGGGAGCTCTACGGGTTCGAGTCCTGGCAGTCGTTGAACGATACCCTGGCTACGCAGTTGCGCTGCGCACAGGATGAGCAGTACCTGCGGCGCCGGGTCAACCTTGGGCAGTTACCGGCAATGCTCAATACCTTGCGTAAGCGTCTCGCAGATCCCGTACCAGACCTGCAAGTGGCTGGGCAGGCCCCTGTTGGTGATATCTTCGCAAGCCTGGCAACTCAGCAGGTTCAGCGCATCAAGGACGATGCCCGCAAACTGCTGGTGCCGACTGATGATGCCGATCACGCAGCCTCGGAAAAGCGCCTGGAAGCGATGCAGAACGCGGGGCTGGTGATGCTCAATGTGGCCGGTTTTTTCGTCCCGGTGCTGGGCACGCTGTTACTGGCTCAGACGGTCGTGCAATTGACCTCGGAAACCTACGAAGGGGTGCGCGACTGGTCACGTGGCCGTCAGCATGAGGCGCTGGAACATTTACTAGGTGTGGCTGAAACCCTGGCAGTTGGGGCTGCGGTCGCTGGCGGTGCCCATGTCATTGCCAAAGGTTTTGCGCGCAGCGCTTTTGTTGAGGGGCTGGTACCGGTCAGCAACGCTGCCGATGCGCCACGGTTGTGGTCTGAAGACCTGCAACCCTACATCGCAAGCGGCGTACCCGAGTTGGCCCAGGTGCAGAGCAATGGTTTGCACAGTGATGGTCAACGCTACTGGTGGCGGCACGAAAGCAATTATTACCAGGTTCGCCAGCGTCAGGGTCGTTGGCAGTTGCAGCATCCTCAGCGGGAGGACGCCTACGGCCCTTGGTTGCAGTCCAATGGCGAGCGTAGTTGGCGCCTGGATTTTGAACGACCACTGGAGTGGCAAGGCAGTGCACGGCTGTTGCGTCGGCTGTGGCCTGACGCGGCGAGTCTCGATGCGCAGCGTATTGAGCAGGTTCTGCAGGTTGCAGGTGTCGATGAAGATGAACTGCGCGGTCTGTTGGTCGAGAATCGAGCGCTGCCGGTGAGCCTGCGTGACACCTTGGAGCGCTTCAGTGTCGATGCTCGGGTCGATGCTTTTTTCGCCGATCTTGAAAAGCAACCGACACAGCAAGCCGAGAAGGCGTTCTACAACTGGTGCCTGGCGCAGATTGATCCCGCAGGGCTGAGCGATGCCGAGCAGCGCGCTGAAGTTGTGGCAAAGGCCGGACAGTTGCGCTCGGGGCTGTTTGAGCATTTCGCCCGGCAATATGTGCCCGCAGAGGATGGCCTGGCGGTGATTCAGCGGGATTTTCCCGGGTTGCCCGATGCTTACGCGTCGTACTTGCTCAGGCAAGCGGGTGATGCGCAGCGGCTGCGCATCACCGAAAGCCGGAAAATTCCCCTGGCACTGGCGGAGCAGGCGCGTTCGCTGCTGCGCCATGCCCGGCTGACCCGGATGCGTGAAGGGTTGTTTCTAGGTCAAAGCTATCAGCCCGACACGGTGGATCTGGTGTTCAACCTGCTTCGTAAACACGCCAGTTGGCCGAGCACTGTCAACCTTGAGCTGCGCGAAGGCTCTAAATATGGCCGCCGCCTTGCGGTGCTTGATCCGCAGAACCGCAACCCTTGGGTGATGGTGTGGCGCGATGGGCGTTTTGAGCTGAGCGACGAACAGGGGGGCGCTTTGGATGTTGAGGTCGATGATCCGGCCGGTCTGCCTGAGGTGCTGCTTGCGGTCTTGCCGCAAGCCGATCGGACGCGTCTGGGCTGGGATACCAACAGTGCCGCCAACCAGGTACGGCAAGATCTGCAGCGCTGGATGCCTACGCAACCTAAAGCGTTGGAGCGTATGCTGGGATGGCCGCAGATCAAGCCTTGGTTCAACCCTGGACAACGCCTGGCAGATGGCCGGGTGGGGTATTTGCTCAGTGGTCGCGGGGAGGGGCGCAGTCAAGCAGAAGCCACACTGCGTGCGCGTATTCGGGCCCTGTATCTCGGCTTCACTGATCAACAGGTGGAAGATTTTCTGAACCTGTTGCTGCAAGCGCCAGGCTCAGCCTTTGACAATTTGCTGGACCAGGAGCAGGAGTTCCAGTTACTGGATGCGGCCCTGGTGACCTGGGAAGCTGAGGTTGGGCAAGCTTCCGGGCCTGCTACGCGTCGCTCGGTTGCCGACGAACTGCGTCGTTGCTGGCGCTTGCAGGGTGATCGGTCCATCGACCGCCATGGCAATCCGCATGGTATGCGCCTGTCCCTGATCGGTAGCGCGATTCAGACGTTACCGGAGATTCCTGCACGGGTCGAATTTGCTCATGTCACGGAATTGACGCTGGTGAACCTGCAGTTGCGCCTGTTGCCTGCTGGATTTCTGCGCTGTTTTAGGGGGGTTAACCGGCTGAATTTGAGTGGCAACCGCCTCACCACTGTACCGGCAAGCCTTGTCCGGCTTACAGAGCTGAGGGTGCTGCAGTTGAACAACAATATGATCCAGATGACCCAGCTTGGCGCAGGCATATTGGGTAGCCTGCAGCAGTTGCAGAGTTTGATGTTATGCCATAACCCGCTTGGGGCAGTCAGTTTGGAGCTGCGCAATCTGTCGCACCTAAGCGAGTTGTACCTGCGTAACTGTGCGTTGCAGACAGTCCCGTCGGGGTTGATCCGATGCTCGTTTCTTGAGTATGCCGACCTGCGTAACAACCGCATCAGCACTATTCCGGAAATGATCCTGCAGGCGCCTCGCTCGTTCCGACGAACGCTTGCGATGCAGGGCAATGCCCTGAGCCCTGCGGTTCAACAACGCCTGGCTGCGCCCGACTCTGTTCCTGCACAGGCCGAAGAGGAGGGTGAACAGGCTTCTCGGCAGCTGTGGACGCAGCTCGCAGATGCAGAGGTACAACAACAGCACCTCACGCTATGGGACAGTCTGCGGGCCGAACCGGGCAGTGATGACTTCTTTCAACTGATCAGTGAACTCTCCGGGACCAGTGACTTTCGCCGGGCCCGGGAAGATCTTGAACGCCGGGTCTGGGAAATGTTCGAAGCGGCGCAGCGCAGCACTGAACTACGTCAGGAACTGTTCAGCCTGGCCGGCAATCCGCGTACCTGTGTCGACAGTGTTGCGTCGTGTTTCAGTGCCCTGGAGGTTCGGGTGTTTGTTGCACGTGCCTTGCAAAACACTACGCTCGGCAGCGCTCAGGCTGCTCGGCTTGACCTGGCAAGGCGCTTGTTCCGCCTGGATCAGGTCGAGCGGATTGCCCGTGCAGATATCGCCGCGCGAATTGCAGCAGGGCGCGGTGTCGATGAAATCGAAGTGAGCCTGGCCTATCGCAGCGGCCTTGCGCGTCAGCTTGGTTTGCCGGGCCAGCCCAGCACCATGCAGTTTGAGGAGATTGCCAGAGTCAGCGAAACGCAGCTTGCCGACGCCGCTGCGGCTGTCCGTGAAGCTGAAGGCAGCGCTGCGCTGGCGCAATTTATCAGTGAGCGGGATTTTTGGCTGGAACACTTGCGTCGTGAGTATGCCGAGCGATTCACTACGGTCGAGCAACCGTTCTGGACGCGGCTCGATGCGTTGAGCGATCAGGAAGACCTGAGCGAAGGTGCCTACCTGCAGCAGGCCAATCAACTGGCCAGCGAGCGCGAGCAGGCAATCAAGGCCTTGGCCCTGAAGCTCACCCAGGAAGCACTGGCTGCTGACCTGGCGGGTGAAGGAGGTCGTTGAAGCCCACCCAGGGCCAGGCCAAACCAGTCATCCAGTTTGACAGCTTTGGCCATTGTCCCGGGGGCCATCCAGCGCGACTATCGTCAGATTCATGGTGCTACTCCAACAATAACAACCAGGAGTCTGACGATGCGTGATTACGCTGTAGCCGCGAGCGGCTTTGACTATCTTCAGGTGGCTGAGGCAGCCCTGCACGGCAGCCTCGATGGGCTCAATGCCTGTGTCGAATGCTGTGATCGCCATGTTGGCAGCGGCAAGATTGCGCTGAACTGGGAAGGCCGCGACGGTCAGAGTGCCCAGTACAGCTTCGAGCAGTTGCAACAGCAGGCTGCACGTTTCGCCAATGTCCTGCGCGCTCAGGGAGTAGGGCCAGGCGATCGGGTTGCCGGTTTGCTGCCACGCATTCCTGAACTGCTGGTTACCGTATTGGCCACCTGGCGCCTGGGCGCTGTCTATCAGCCACTGTTCACTGCGTTCGGGCCTAAAGCGGTCGAACATCGCGTGCATCAGTCCGGTGCGCGCGTGGTCATCACTGATCGCGGCAATCGCGGCAAGCTCGATGATGTGGAGGGGTGCCCGTCGATCATTTGTATCGACGCTGCAAGCGGCTCCAGCGACCTGGACTTCCATCAAGCCGTGGCGGCTGCCAGCGACCTGTGCGAGCCGGTGCTGCTCAACGGCGATGCGCCGTTTCTGATGATGTTCACCTCCGGCACCACCGGGCCGGCCAAGCCGTTGCTGGTGCCGCTGCGCGCCATCGTCGCCTTTCAGGGCTACATGCGCGACGCCATCGACCTGCGTGATGAAGACAATTTCTGGAACCTGGCCGATCCGGGCTGGGCCTATGGTTTGTATTACGCCGTGACCGGCCCGTTGGCGCTCGGCCATTCCACCACCTTCTTCGATGGTCCGTTCAGCGTCGAGAGCACCTGCCGGGTGATCGACAAGTACGCCATCAGCAACCTGGCAGGCTCACCGACGGCTTATCGGCTGTTGATTGCCGCCGGTGATGCATTCTCAGCCCCGATCAAGGGCCGTTTGCGGGTGGTCAGCAGCGCCGGTGAGCCGCTCAACCCGGAAGTGATCCGCTGGTTCGGCCAGGAACTGGGCGTGACCATCCATGACCATTACGGCCAGACCGAACTGGGCATGGTGTTGTGCAACCACCACGGTTTACAGCACCCGGTGCACCTGGGGGCGGCTGGTTATGCCATCCCCGGCCACCGCATTGTCGTACTCGATGACCAGCACCAGGAGTTGCCTGCCGGCCAGCCGGGCATTCTCGCTGTTGACCGCGAGCAGTCACCGCTGTGCTGGTTCGGTGGTTATCACGGTGTGCCTACCAAATCGATCGTCGGCAAGTACTACCTCAGTGGTGACACCGTTGAGCTCAACGCCGATGGCAGCATCAGCTTCGTTGGCCGCAGCGATGATGTGATCACCACCTCCGGTTACCGGGTCGGGCCGTTTGATGTCGAGAGTGCACTGATTGAGCACCCTGCAGTGATCGAGGCGGCGGTGGTGGGCAAACCAGATCCGGAGCGCACCGAACTGATCAAGGCGTTCGTGGTGCTGGCCAGCGGTCAACAACCCGGCGAGGAACTGGCTGAAGCCCTGAAACAGCACGTGCGCCAGCGCCTGTATGCCCACGCTTATCCACGGGAAATCGAATTCGTCAGCGAGCTGCCCAAGACCCCGAGCGGCAAGCTGCAGCGCTTCATCCTGCGTAACCAGGAAATTGCCAAACAACACGCTGCGCTGGCCCAGACCGCCAGCGCTTGAGGACACAGCATCATGCAGATCGCCAATAAAAACTTCATTGTCAGCGGTGCGGCCTCGGGCCTTGGCGCCGCTACCGCCGAAATGCTCATCGCCGCCGGTGCACAGGTCATGCTGGTCGACCTCAACGCCGAAGCGGTGCAGGCCAAAGCCCAGGCACTGGGCAGCAAGGCGCACTTTGCCGTGGCCGACATCAGCCAGGAAGCCGCTGCCAAGGCCGCGGTTGATGCGGCTGTCGCGGCGTTCGGCAGCCTGCACGGGCTGATCAACTGCGCCGGTGTGGTGGGCGCGGAAAAGGTGCTGGGCAAGAACGGCCCGCACGGCCTGGACAGCTTCAGCCGGGTGATCAATATCAACCTGGTCGGCAGTTTCAACCTGCTACGCCTGGCCGCTGCGGTGATGGCCGAAGGTCAAGCCAGTGAGGATGGTGAGCGTGGGGTGATCATCAACACCGCGTCGATTGCTGCCTATGACGGCCAGATTGGCCAGGCGGCGTATGCCGCTTCCAAGGGCGCCATCGCCAGCCTGACCTTGCCGGCAGCACGTGAACTGGCGCGTTTCGGCATCCGCGTGATGACCATCGCCCCAGGCATTTTCGAAACACCGATGATGGCCGGCATGACCCAGGAAGTACGTGACTCGCTGGCCGCCGGGGTGCCGTTCCCGCCACGCCTGGGGCGCCCGCAAGAGTACGCGGCGCTGGCCCGGCACATCATCGAAAACAGCATGCTCAATGGCGAGGTGATCCGTCTCGACGGTGCCTTGCGCATGGCCGCCAAGTAATTGCAGGAGTAGTAGACATGACCCTCGCCAATGACCCGATTGTAATCGTCAGCGCTGTGCGCACCCCCATGGGTGGCCTGCAAGGTGACCTGAAAAGCCTCACCGCACCGCAGCTGGGCGCCGTTGCTATTCGCGCTGCTGTAGAGCGTGCCGGCGTTGCTGCCGACAGCGTCGAGCAAGTGCTGTTTGGTTGCGTGTTGCCTGCCGGCCTTGGCCAGGCGCCCGCGCGTCAGGCTGCCCTGGGCGCCGGGCTGAATAAATCCACCACCTGCACCACCCTGAACAAAATGTGTGGTTCGGGCATGCAGGCCGCGATCATGGCCCATGACCTGCTGCTGGCCGGTACCGCCGATGTGGTCGTGGCCGGTGGTATGGAAAGCATGTCCAACGCGCCGTACCTGCTGGACAAGGCGCGCAGCGGTTATCGCATGGGGCATGGCAAAATTATTGACCACATGTTCTTCGATGGCCTTGAAGACGCCTACGACAAAGGGCGCCTGATGGGCACCTTCGCCGAGGACTGCGCAGCGGCCAACGCCTTTACCCGCCAGCAACAAGACGACTTTGCCATCGCCTCGCTGACCCGCGCACAACAGGCCATCAAAGACGGCAGCTTTGCCAGTGAAATCGTTCCGGTAGAAGTGACCGAAGGCAAGACTCAACGCCTGATCAGCGACGATGAGCAGCCACCGAAAGCCCGCCTGGACAAGATCCCGCAACTCAAGCCAGCATTTCGTGACGGCGGTACGGTGACTGCAGCGAACTCCAGTTCGATTTCCGATGGTGCGGCGGCGCTGGTGTTGATGCGCCGTTCACAGGCAGAAAAACAGGGACTCAAGCCGCTGGCGGTGATTCATGGCCATGCCGCCTTTGCCGATACGCCAGCGTTGTTCCCAACCGCACCGATTGGCGCGATCGACAAGCTGATCAAGCGCACCGGCTGGAACCTGGCCGACGTCGATCTGTTCGAAATCAACGAAGCCTTTGCCGTGGTGACCCTGGCGGCCATGAAGCACCTGGACCTGCCCCACGACAAGGTCAACATCCACGGTGGCGCCTGCGCCCTGGGGCATCCGATCGGCGCATCGGGCGCGCGTATTCTGGTGACCCTGCTGGCGGCCTTGCGCCAGAAAGGCCTGCGTCGCGGTGTGGCGGCCATCTGCATTGGTGGCGGTGAAGCGACCGCGATGGCCGTCGAGTGTCTGTACTGAGGTGCACCATGCTAGTCAATGAAGAACAACAGCAGATCAGCGACGCGGTCCGTCAATTCGCTCAAGAGCGTCTGCGCCCGTTTGCCGAGCAATGGGACCGAGAGCATCGCTTTCCCAAAGAAGCGATTGAAGAAATGGCTGAACTGGGCCTGTTCGGCATGCTGGTGCCAGAGCAGTGGGGCGGCAGCGATACCGGCTATGTAGCCTATGCCATGGCCCTGGAAGAAATCGCTGCGGGCGATGGCGCCTGCTCAACCATCATGAGCGTGCACAACTCGGTAGGCTGTGTACCGATCCTCAAGTTCGGTAACGAGCAGCAGAAGCAACAGTTCCTCACGCCATTGGCCAGCGGTGCGATGCTGGGCGCGTTCGCCCTGACCGAGCCGCAAGCGGGCTCTGATGCCAGCAGCCTGAAAACCCGGGCGCGCCGCGACGGTGATCATTACGTTCTTAACGGCTGCAAGCAGTTCATTACCTCCGGGCAGAATGCCGGGGTGGTGATTGTGTTCGCGGTAACCGACCCTGACGCCGGCAAGCGCGGTATCAGCGCCTTTATCGTGCCCACCGATTCACCGGGTTACCAGGTTGCCAGGGTTGAAGACAAGCTCGGTCAGCATGCTTCCGATACCTGTCAGATCGTTTTCGACAACGTGCGTGTGCCGGTGGCCAACCGTCTGGGTGAGGAGGGTGAAGGCTATAAAATTGCCCTGGCTAACCTCGAGGGCGGGCGTATCGGCATTGCCTCGCAATCGGTAGGTATGGCTCGTGCCGCCTTTGAAGTGGCGCGCGATTATGCCCGCGAGCGTGAAAGTTTCGGCAAAGCGCTGATCGAGCACCAGGCCGTGGCCTTTCGCCTGGCCGATATGGCCACCCGCATTGCCGTGGCCCGGCAGATGGTGCTGCATGCCGCAGCGCTGCGTGATGCCGGGCGTCCGGCCTTGGTCGAAGCGTCGATGGCCAAGCTGTTTGCCTCGGAAATGGCCGAAAAGGTCTGCTCGGATGCCTTGCAGACCTTGGGCGGTTATGGCTATCTGAGTGACTTTCCGCTGGAGCGGATTTACCGCGATGTGCGGGTCTGCCAGATTTACGAAGGTACCAGCGATATTCAGCGCATGGTTATTGCGCGCAATCTTTGACGGGAGCAGCTTGCATGTCATTTGAAACCATTTTGTTGGAGATCCACGGCAAGGTCGGTCTGATCACCCTTAACCGACCGCAAGCGCTGAACGCGCTGAATGCGCAGATCGTCGGTGAGATCAATCAGGCGCTGGATCAGCTTGAGGCCAACCCGGCGATCGGTTGCGTGGTGCTCACCGGCTCTGCCAAAGCCTTCGCTGCCGGTGCCGACATCAAGGAAATGGCCGACCTGCGTTACCCGCAGATCTACGTTGATGACCTGTTCAGCGATGCTGACCGTATCGCCAACCGGCGTAAGCCAATCATTGCTGCGGTCTCGGGCTTTGCCCTGGGCGGTGGCTGTGAGCTGGCGATGATGTGCGACTTCATTCTGGCCGCCGACAATGCCAAGTTCGGCCAGCCGGAAATCAACCTCGGCGTGCTGCCGGGCATGGGCGGAACTCAGCGTCTGACCCGCGCCGTCGGCAAGGCCAAGGCCATGGAGCTGTGCTTGAGCGGTCGCCTGATGGGCGCCGAAGAAGCCGAGCGTGCAGGCCTGGTGGCCCGCGTGGTGCCTCAGGAGCAATTGCTTGAAGAGGCCCTGAAGGTGGCGGCAAGCATCGCCAGCAAGTCGATTCCGGTGAGCATGATGGTCAAGGAAAGCGTCAATCGCGCTTTCGAAGTCACCCTCAGCGAGGGTGTGCGTTTCGAGCGTCGGGTCTTCCACGCTGCCTTCGCCACCGAAGATCAGAAGGAAGGTATGGCGGCGTTTGTCGCCAAGCGCGAAGCGCAGTTCAAGGATCGCTGATCCTCGGACTATCTTGCGCTTGAACGACGGGCCGCATAGCGGCCCGTTTGCTTGTGCTACAGGTTGAAAAAGTACTGCTTCGCCGCGCCCGTACTGATGGGGCTGCGATGCACTTCAACGGTTTTTCCGGTGGCGGCGTCAACCTGCACCTGACCACGCAGGTAACGCTGACTGGCGCTCTTCAGGTGTCCGGCAACGAAAGCGGTTTTGGCGGCGTCACGGGTTCGGTAATGAAAGTGGGCATACCACAGCGGCTGGCCGTTGTGGCGGATCTCGTACTCGTCAAAGTAGTCGTCCTGCCGCCCCTTCACTTTGGGCAGCAGCTTACGTGCACCACTGGCCTGAATGCTGACCTGGTTGTGTTGCAACAAGTACTCCAGTTCTCCCATCCTCGGTGCTTGCCTCAGGGCCGCGTTGATCCGCAATGTACGGGCCTGTTCGGTCAGTACGTGAGTCTGTGTGTCCAGCCTGTCGATCGTCTGCTGCGCCGAATCATCCACGGGCTTGCCGATAGCGGTGTCTTCGCTCAGGCGCTGGCGCAGGGCGTCGCGTTGGGCGGCAATGCGCTGCTGCTGATGCTCGAGCATGTCTTCGATATCGGCAGGTATGTAGTCCCACGCAGCGCGTGATTCCAGAAACCTCAGGTCGCGGTTGGCATTGTGGATGAGTTCTTCACTTGTTCTCAGCAGTCGCGCCCAGCTTTGCTGGCTGGCAGCGGGCGCGGCGGGGGAAGGGGCATCAGAGACCTTCTCCCATCCGCTTTGCCCCTGGCGGTAGGTGGCGAGGCGGTTTGTATCGTTGGCGTCGTAAATGTCGACAAGGCTGTCGTCGCCCTCGCGCGGTGTGCCAAGCAGCAGCCCTTGATCGCGTGTTTCGATCAAGCCTGGGGTTTTCTGTTGCAGCTGTTCGACGGTGGCGGTGGGGAGGTAGTCAGTCACCGCCGCTTCCACGTTTTGAGTGGCGAAGGCCAGGTCTTTGCGCAGCGCCAGAATGATTTTCTGTTGTTTGTTTTCCGTCAGCTCATACGCCAGGTTATCCAGGCGGCGGATGGCACCTTTAAGGATCGCGGCCATGTCACGGAGCAGTTGAGCCTTCAGCTCTTCACCGACGTCTTCCAGCGCGTACAGGCGCAGACGTTGGGATTTGAACAGATTCAAGTTGTTCCAGAAACGATCGAGCAGCACGGCAATGCGTGGCTCGTGCTCGGGGTTGAGGAGCAACTTCTGGTAGTTAACCTCAAGGCGCAGGGTATGGGCGTAGAAGATGCTCCTGTCCGGGTTTTCCATGAGCAGCTGTTCCGCGCTCAGGTTCATCTCGCGAATCTCAGGCTTGTAGTTGCTGTCCAGTTGACGCAATTGCTCACGGGTCGGCGGAAGCTGTTCACTGCTGAGCACAATGTCATCCAGTTGCGGCGTCATGTCATCGAGAATCTGCAACGCTGCACGCCAATTGACCTCAAGACCAGCGCCTTCCCCAACAGCCGGTGCTTCTGATGCTGCCTCAGCCTTGATCTGACTCATGTACACATCGAATTTTTGCTTGTGCAAATTCAATATGCTGACGAGCGCTTTTTGCTTGGTCCATTGGATAGCAAACCTCTGAAAGAGGCCAAGCGACAAAGCGGATTTGTAATTCACCAACGGTGCAACAGCATTTTTTGCCTTGAGCGTGCTCAGGTATTCAGTCCAGTAGGTATCCAGTGTGCGTAACTTGTCGGCAGTACTGTTGAGGATGGTAAGTTCCTGGAACTTATCGACCACCTGAGCAAGCTTGTTGAGCTCCTTCTGACGCTGCGACACGTGGGCGGTGATCGCCTCGAATGCCGAGCGCAATTCTTCTACCTGTCTTTCGTTTTCGGCTTTGCGCTGCGCGATTCGACTGTTGCGCGGCATGCCGCCACGCAGGCGCAAGCCAAGGTCGAGTTGCCAGCGTCCTTGCTGATCTCTACGCAACCATGGACCCGTTGTTTGTACAGTGGCAGGGCTGACAATACGCGGCTGATCGCTGTGCGGGTCGAGCTCAACCCGATAGATCGTACCCTGCAGATTCACCCACAACTGGTCGTTGTACGGGTACAGACCACGCTTGGCGCCGCTGATGATCGGCATGCCCAGTTCGCTGATCGAGTGTGTGGCCTGTAGCGGCTCAAGTGCCTGGCGTTGTACTGCGCTCAACTGCTGGGCGGGTTGTGACCAGCTGTAGTCCAGGGCAGCGGTTTGTGCTGGGTTTATCTCAAGTGCTTCGGCGCTGGCCGGATTGGTTGGCTCAAGGGGCTGAGCCCCCAATTTGAGCGGTCGTTGCGTGTGACTGAGCACCAGCAGGGCGACGCTCGATAGCAGATTGGCTAGAGTGACACGCCGATGCGCTGGGTCGCGCTTGTTGGCGGCGTCGACGTACTGGATCAAGGCCATTTCCATCTGTACCAACCAGGTTGCACGCGCCAGCGTGGCGCCAGCCAGCGGTAGCAGCGTGTTGAACAACAGCCAGCCCAATTGCTCCCAACGCGCCCAGCGGGTCTCGCGAGTACTGTGGGCGTTTTCCTCAAAGCGCGTGATGGCTTCTTCGACGCAAGCTGGATAGATCGCAGCAGCCAGGTCGGTGAGCGGTGCTTGTCTCGACAGTTGAGGCGGGGCAGGCGTGTGGGTCGGTACGGTGAAGTCGTCTTCGACCGAAAACGGTAAGTGCGGCTCGTGGAAGCCGCCGTGGGCATAGATGCGTCGGGCGGTCGCTGGCAAGCGCTGCAGCAGGTCGTCCTGCAACTGACCGGCAGTGCTGATAGCAGTGAACAGTGCCCGGCGATCGGCGAATTCAAGCAGTGGTTCTACAGCCATCGGACGGTACAGGACACAGGTGCCTTCGCTGGCCTCGATCAGCCAGGTGTTTTGAGCCTGGTCGGGGGTGGCGCCAGGCTCACTGATGAACCCGAGAGAGCGCATTACCCAAGTGCTCTGCGCGTTGCTGGAAACGTGCTGGAACACCTGGCAGATACCGTCAACCGCAGTGATGCTCAGATGCCCGCCATTGAGGTGGCGTTCCATGGCCAGGGCGGGTAGCTGTGTGGCGAGCTGGTCGGCAAGCAGGCGCTGGCGCCGCTGACGTTGCGGTTCGTCTGCCAGCAGTGTGCTGCGCAGCATCTGTGGGTAGCGGGTAGCGATATCCAGTTCGCTGATCAGCGTACGCAGATAATCTTCGGTAAACCAGCTGGGTAAGGGGCTGCCAGAGTGTGTCTTGAGTTCGACTTGCCCGGGTTTGAGCAGCCCCAGGTTGGCAATCGCCAATTGCGCCAGAGAGAAGTGCACCGTTTTGATGAGCCCATCAGTGATCAGGCTGTCCTGGCCGGGGATTGCCGCCGCCTCGACCTGATGATTGATCACGTCGACGTCCCAAGGCTCGAGTTCGTTGTCGGGGTGGTCGGCGCTCAGCTGTTGCGTCAGTTTCTTGTAGGCAAAGTGTTCGGCATCATCAACATCATCGAGCCAGAACGTGCCGTTGGCATGCGCGTAACCCTTGGCCACGGCGCTTAGCATCGAACTGAAACGGATCAGTGTCGGGTTGTCGGCATTGCGCAGCCAGTCAGGTAGCTTGCCCATCAGTTGTTGACGGTAGGCCGGTTCGCTGCCATTGCAAATGTCGAGCATTGAAGTCAGGCGATCGATATCAATGCTCAGTTGCGCGGCATCGTACTGCGAGCGACAGTTGCCAGCCAGCGTATTGATGACGCGCAATTGTTGGTCGATCAGGGCGCGGGCCTGTTGTTCAAACATATGCACGGGCGCAGGTTCCAGGTAAACCTGCGGGGTATGCTCAGGTTGCTGTGGCCAACGCTGGGCAAGATTTTCCAACACCGCTTGGCGTGAGGCAAAGGCAACCAACTGGCCGGTCAGGGTGTAGAGCAACACTGAGGCGTGTTGGTTGGCAGGGTGCTTAGGCTCGATCAACAAGGCGCCAGCCAGGTCGGCGTCAAGCTGCCCGCGCGTACTCAGGTCAAGCGTTAGCAACGAGACGTTCGGGTGCTCACTGTCTGCGTGGCGATCGTGGGCATCGCTGGCACTGTGCAGTTTGACCAGACCTGCCATGTGCGTGGTGTCCGGCGTTAGTGCCCGCGTCTTCACGCTCGCCTCGACGATAGCGTGGTATTGATCGGCCAGGTACTGGGTGTACCACTGCCAGGGTGTCTGCTCTGAGTCGTCGGCAGTGTTCCAGTAATCGATCAGTGCCTGTTGAAAGATATCCAGTATCAGCGGGCCGCAGTCGTTGATCAGCAGTTCGACACTGTGCAAGTCAATTTCAAGCCCCCATTGGCTATCAGGATCGCTAGTAATGATGTCCTGGTAGGCATCGAGGTTGAGTGTCTGGCGGCGGCAGTAGCGCTCCAGCAGTACGTGCTGCAACGGGCGAATGAAACGCTGTTGCGGCGTTGTGGTTTTACTGGAGAGGAACAACGTCAGGGGGGCATGGGCGCTTATGTTGCGAGACTGCCACTGCTCGCTCAGGACTTGGCCCGCGACGGTAAAAAGCGTTGGGCGCTCACTGAAGGTGCGCGTCAATCGGCAGTCAAAGAGGCCGACTTGCAGCGAATTTGCTTCAAGATTTTTCATGGTTGCTACCGTGCTCAATGCAAAGAGAACGGCTATCAAGCCGCCCGGGCACAGCCTGCGTGCGGTAGTTATTTAGCACCCGGCCAATTGTCCGGTAGCGGGTCGAAATCGGTTCGAAAGTAGCATTTGAGCCTGCCCGGCATCGGTGTATTACTGAATACGCCGCAATTGAGTGGTGCCAGAGGAGGCTGTATCTATGTGGAAGAAACCTGCGTTCACCGATCTGCGTATTGGTTTTGAAGTCACGATGTACTTCGCCAATCGCTGATTGATCTGCGTGTCGATACTGTCACCGGCACCCGCCATTGCCTGCCACGGCGGGTGCCGGTGCTGGGCGCCTGGAGCGGCACATTGCAATGCCGGCTGGATGCTTTAGGCTGAGGCTCACTACTCCTAGAACAACAAGAATAGGCGTTGCATGAGCCCCAATCTGAGCCAGTTGCGCAAGTTCGTTTCCCCGGAAATCATCTTTGGTGCCGGCTGTCGGCATCATGTCGCCAATTACGCGCGGACCTTCGGTGCCCGCAAGGTGTTGCTGGTCAGTGACCCAGGGGTAATCGCCGCCGGCTGGGTGGCCGACATCGAGGCCAGCTTGCAAGGGCAAGGCATTGACTACAGCCTGTTTGCCGAAGTCTCGCCTAATCCGCGGGTTGAAGAAGTCATGAGCGGTGCAGAGCGTTATCGCCAGGAACAATGCGATGTGATCGTTGCCGTTGGCGGTGGCAGTCCGATGGATTGCGCCAAGGGTATCGGCATTGTTGTCGCCCATGGCCGGCACATTCTCGAGTTCGAGGGGGTCGACACCATTCGGGTGCCCAGCCCACCGCTGATTCTGGTGCCAACCACAGCCGGAACCTCAGCCGACGTCTCACAGTTCGTGATCATCTCCAACCAGCAGCAACGCATGAAATTCTCGATTGTCAGCAAGGCGGTAGTGCCGGATGTATCGCTGATCGATCCGGAAACGACCTTGAGCATGGATCCGTTCCTCTCGGCCTGTACCGGTATCGATGCGCTGGTGCATGCCATCGAGGCGTTCGTTTCCACGGGGCATGGACCATTGACCGACCCGCATGCCCTGGAGGCGATACGCCTGATCAATGGGCATTTGGTGGAAATGATTGCCAACCCGCAGGATATTGCCCTGCGCGAGAAGATCATGCTCGGCAGCATGCAGGCCGGGCTGGCGTTTTCCAACGCCATCCTTGGCGCCGTGCACGCGATGTCACACAGCCTCGGTGGTTTTCTCGATCTGCCCCATGGCTTGTGCAATGCGGTGCTGGTAGAGCATGTGGTGGCCTTCAACTACAGCGCCGCACCGGACCGCTTCAAGGTCATTGCCCAGACCCTGGGGATCGACTGCCGCGGGCTTAACCATGAACAGGTGCGCCGCCGCCTGGTTGAGCATTTGATTGCCCTCAAGCATGCCGTGGGCTTTCATGAAACCCTGGGTTTGCATGGCGTTGGCAGCAGCGACATTCCGTTCTTGTCCCGCCATGCCATGGGCGACCCGTGCATTTTGACCAACCCGCGCAGCTCCAGTCAGCGTGATGTCGAGGTTGTTTATGGCGAAGCCCTCTGATCCACAGGGTGATGCGCTGGCGGGCCTGCTGGGCCTGAGCAATCACACCGTACGCAAAAGCCACTACCCGGAGTTGGCGGCACGTCTGGATGAGCTGGAGGCTGAGCGCAATCGATACAAATGGCTGTTCGAACACGCGGTGCACGGGATTTTTCAGGCCAGCCTGGAGCAGGGCATGCGTGCGGCCAATCCGGCCCTGGCGCGCATGCTTGGCTATCCGGACCCGCAGGCGGTGATGTTCTCGCGCCTGGACCTGGCCAGTGAACTGTTCGTTGGTGGTGCCAGTGAACTGCTCGCAATCGTTCAGGTGCTGCAGCGTGAGCATGCGCTGCTGGGCTATGAGACCCGCTTGCGACGGCGTGATGGCAGTAGCATCGATGTATTGATGAACCTGTTGTTGCGCCCTGATGAAGAGGGCGTTGTCGAAGGTTTCGTGGCTGATATCACCGAGCGCAAGCAGGCGCAGGCGCGCCTGCAGCAACTCAACGACGAGTTGGAGCAGCGTGTCGCCGAGCGCACCAATGAGTTGATCGAAGCGCGTGATGCTGCGCAGGCGGCTAACCTGAGCAAAGACAAGTACCTCGCCGCGGCCAGCCATGACCTGCTGCAGCCGCTCAATGCTGCCCGTCTGCTGATCTCGACGCTGCGCGAGCGTAGCCTTGCAGCGTCAGAGCAGTTGTTGGTGGAGCGAGCGCACCAGGCGCTGGAAGGTGCCGAAGACTTACTGACCGACCTGCTGGATATCTCGCGTCTGGACCAGGCCGCGATCAAACCCGATCTTGACCTTTATCGCCTGGATGAAGTGTTGCGTCCGCTCGCTTCGGAGTTTCAGCCGGTGGCCGAGGCAGCAGGGCTGGGGTTGCAGGTGCGCGGCGGCGAGCGGGTGGTGCGTACCGACCTGCGTTTGTTGACGCGTATTTTGCGCAATTTCCTCAGCAATGCCTGTCGCTACACCGAGCGCGGTCGCGTACTGCTGGGCTGGCGGCAACGCGGTAGCCATCTGCGCATCGAAGTCTGGGACAGCGGGCGTGGTATCGCCGAGGAGCGCTTGCAGTCGATCTTCCTTGAGTTCAACCAGCTTGATGTTGGCCGCGCAGCGGATCGCAAGGGGGTGGGTTTAGGGTTGGCAATCGTTGAACGTATTGCCCGCATTCTCGACTATCGGGTGCAGGTGCGTTCCTGGCCGGGGCGAGGTTCGGTATTCAGTATCGAAGTGCCGCTGTCTGCCGGGCAGCCGCTACCACCTTTAGCGCTACTGCCTCAGGCCCATGTGGGTGACCCGCTACCGGGGCGGCGTTTGCTGGTGCTCGATAATGAGCTGAGCATCCGCCAGAGCATGGCTGCGTTGTTGGCCCAGTGGGGCTGCCAAGTCGTCACGGCCTGCGACCTGGAGGATGCACTGACGGCGTTGGACGGGACAGCGCCTGAACTGGTACTGGCCGATTTTCATCTTGACCAGGGCTTGACCGGGTGTGATGTGGTGCGTGATCTGCGTACACATTTCGCCAGTGCCATTCCCGCCGTGATGATCACTGCTGATCGCAGTGAGCAAAGTCGCCGGGCCATGCAGCGTTTGAAGGCGCCGTTGCTCAATAAGCCGGTGAAGCCTGGCAAGTTGCGCGCAGTATTAAGCCAGTTATTGGCTTGATCGCCGGGTAATTGTTACAGCTTATTAGCCGGCGCACTGTCCAAAGTTGGATAAACAGTGGCACTCTGCAGTGCCTGTGGCAGGTTCGGCACAGCCGATTGGCGGATTCCGGGCCGTTTCGGCTTATTGCCCTGTCATTTTTGTTGCCCAGTGCGGCGCGGCGCCTTAGACTGCCGCCCCTCGAAATAGAGTGCCGCAGGGTGCTTGAAGAATTCCGCCGTCGGCGAACTGTCGGTGATGGCAATCCAATCGCTTAAATGCACGTTATTTTCATAGAGAAATCGATGACCAAGGAAAAGTTGCTGGCCATGCCGGCCGATGACTACATGAACGCCGAGCAACAGGCGTTCTTCACCGAGTTGCTGAAGTCGATGAAAGTCGAGACCCAGGAGCGCATCGAACAGAGCCGCATTACCATCGAGAGCCTGGACAGCCCGGCTGACCCGGCCGATGCTGCCTCGGTCGAGGAAGAGCGCCACTGGTTGGTCAACGCCATCGAGCGTGACCAGCGCCTGCTGCCGCAACTGGAAATGGCCCTGGGCCGTATCGCAGACGACAGCTTTGGTTGGTGCGACGACAGCGGCGAGCCGATTGGCCTCAAGCGCCTGCTGATCAGCCCAACTACCAAGTACTGCATCGAAGCCCAAGAGCGCCACGAGCAGATCGACAAGCATCAGCGTCAGATCTGACCGGCAGTCTGGCCAAGGCCCCGAGGAGCGATCCGCGGGGCCTTGGCGTTTATCGCCCGGGCTTTGTTGCGGCTAATGCAACACAGCTATGTCGGCAATAGCTTTTTCCGCTGCCACTGCGGG
Source organism: Pseudomonas sp. NUPR-002 (assembly GCF_056322725.1). Classification (NCBI taxonomy): domain Bacteria; kingdom Pseudomonadati; phylum Pseudomonadota; class Gammaproteobacteria; order Pseudomonadales; family Pseudomonadaceae; genus Pseudomonas; species Pseudomonas sp. NUPR-002. Next base: position 4,265,186 of record NZ_CM150476.1, on the reverse strand, counting down.
CGTATGATGAGCACATCGTTAGGTTGCTAATTAAATTCCGGAGGGAATGATGAATAGCCAAGTCGATGTAGCGGTGATGATTGGCAGTGGCGTTCCTGCGTCTATGCAGGCGCAGGGCAAGCGGGTGTGCTGGGTGGTATTGGTAAATGGCGAGCGGCGCGGCACAGCCTTCGGTAGTCGTGCTGAAGCCGTCGAATGCCAAAACGCATGGCTGATGCAGTTACACAGTGATCAACGGCCCGGAGCAGCGCGCCAGGCCGTTTGAACATGCGTTCAACGCTCCAGTGTTCGCGCCAGTTCACAGGCGTCGGTATGCCGGCAGCGGAATCCCTTCACCTGCCCGGTGGCCTGTTCGGTGATATGAAAGAAGTTGATGCCAGCAGGTATCACTATATGGCGCTTGCCGTTCGCGGATGGGCCTGAGCTATTGTTGTTGATGTAAGAAATGCGGCTTGCCTCTCGACGGATTTCGGTGTTTTCGTGCATATTCCTTCCCTGTGATATGTAGATCAGATCCGGGCGCCCGTTCTGCCGAGGGGCCAGGATGTATCTATCGCACTTTCCTGACAGTTTTGATGTCAGAAAGTACGTTTCCATTGACGGAAATCTGCCGAATGCCTGTCGTGTGGCCCAAGCTGGCTCGCAGGGGGGATAATTCCTGCACGCTGCAAGGCCCATCCGCACAGACATCTCGTGCATCTACCCATTAGTCTTTCAGACTTCGACATTGAAGTGACGTGCCTTCACGGAGCCCTGTTGCTCCTGCGGTGGCGTCGTGTAATCGGTTTGAGGAATTGTTCATTGGCAGTCAGTAATCTGGATACACATGCCCTGTTTGTGCTGGGCGATCTTCGGGCCAAATTGGTCAAACAGTTTCAATCGCGTTTTGTTTATGTCACCGAACAAAACGCGGAAGGCTTGTACATGGCCGAAATCGACACTGAAACAGCGATGGTTGTCGATGATAAACAGCGGCTGGAACTGAAGGTAGGCGATCATTTTCGCGCCGCAGTATTGCCGAGCCGTGAAGGTGGCAAGCTGGAAGTTCGTTTCCGCGACATCAAGCTGACGGTGTATGGCTTGGGTGACTACGCATTTGTTTCAGTACCTGAAGGCGAGGGTATTGTCTTGCGTGAAGGTCAGGGTGTAGTGATGATCTTTGCCGCTCACCAACAGCTTCAGGAAGGCTTGGGCAAAATCCTCAAGACCGCCACTGGCAAGGCCGCCAAATGGCGCAAAGGTGAACTGACCACGTTCAAGGCCAGCGAATGAGTGATTCGGCGAGTGCGCCACAGGGGCGCGCCGATTTCCATGCGTTGCACCAGGCTCAGGCCCGTGAGCAAGCCGAGCAGTGGCTGGCACAGCGCCCGCGATTACAGGGCGCGTGGTTTGACTGGGTGGCTACTGAGTTGTATCAGTTGAGCCCGCCTGAGTACGCGGCGATGGTACGTCGCGAGCTGCAAGCGCTGACCCAATAGCGCTTAGTGGCCCCGATCGCGGCCACTGCTGATTTCTTCGGGCACTTCATCGCCAGCCATACGCTTGCGGAACAGCGCCGCGCGAGCCAGCAGCAAGGTGGTCACAGGTACAGTGATTGCCATCAGAATCGGGATCAACCAGGCATGCAGCACAGGCTCATGCTTGAGCATCGAGAAGTACAGAATCGATGCCAAGGCGACACACCAGGTGCCCAGGGTTGAGGCCAGGGCAGGTGGGTGCATGCGCTGAAAAAACTCTTTCAAGCGGATCAGGCCCAGTGCTCCGCTCAGGGCGAACAGGCTGCTGAGCAGCAACAGCGCCGCAACCAGCACCTCGACCCACAGGGGTAGCTCATTCACATTGCTCATTCGATCACCTCGCCACGCAGTAGGAACTTGGCCAGGGCGAACGAGCCGACAAAGCCGAACAAGGCAATCAGCAGTGCCCCTTCGAAGTAGGTGTCGCTGGCATAACGGATACCCAGGACCAGCATCATCAGCATGGCCAGGATGTACAGGTAGTCCAGCGCCAGGACGCGGTCCTGGGCAGAGGGGCCACGAAACAAGCGGAACAGGGTCAGGGCCATGGCCAGGGCAAAGATGAACAAGCTGGCGAGAATGGCGTTGGCAAGCAGGCCAGTCATTCGAAGATCTCCATCAGCGGACGTTCATAGGTCTGTTTGAAATGTTCAATGAACTGCACCTCATCGTCCAGATCAAAAACATGCAACAGCAAGATGCTGCGATCCAGTGCCAGCTCTGACCAGATGGTGCCCGGAATCACCGTGGTGATCATCGACAAGGCCGCAAGGCCATGGGCATCACGCAGGTCCAGTGGGATGTGAACGAAGCGCGACTGCGGTGCACGGCGTTTGGCCGCCCAAACGCCACGTGCTACCTGCAGGTTCGAGACCAGCACATCAACGCCTACCCGCGCGATCAGGCGCAGCACAGTCCAGGGATGACGGATGCGTGCCGATACCGGGCGCAAGGGAGCCATCAGCAGCGGTGCAGCGACACCCAACAGGACGCCCAGCAACAGATTGCCCGGGCTCAGCGAAAGGTTCAGCACCAACCACAACAGGCACAGTGACAGCGACAGCAGTGGGGCGGGAAATACGCGTTTCATGGCTGTACCTGTGCGCTGGCGGCCTGGCTGGTAGGGCCGGGGATTGGCCGGGTGCTGAGCACGGCACTGACATATTGTTCAGGGTCCTGCAGGCTTGCTGCAGTGTCCTGGGTGTAGCGCAGCAGGGGTTCGGCGCGCACGCTCAAGGCAATACACAGGCCGAGCAGAACGACAATCGGAACACATTCGTAGTAGCGCAGCGCGGGCGATGGCCGCTCTTGTGGTGTCCAGAAGCGTTGGATACCGACGCGGGTCAGGGCAATCATCGACGCCAGGCCGGAGAGTATCAGCAACACCACCAAAGCCCAGCCTTGAGCTGAAAGTGGCTGCTCGGGTGTGGTGCCCAGGCCCAGAGGATTGAACAGGGCGGCAATCAGGCTGACCTTGCCAATGAAGCCCGAGAGTGGCGGCATGCCGATGATCAGCAGGGCGCAGGCAATGAAGCTCAGGCCCAGGAAAGCCATGGTCCATGGAATGATCTGGCCGATGACGGCGTTCTGATCGTCGTCGAGGTTGATGCCTTTGGGGGGATGCAGTGATTCCAGCGGCGAGGGGTGGCAATCGTCGTCATCCAGCGGCAGTTCGTTGGCTGAGCGTGAGCGCTCGATCAACTCGGCCAGCAGGAACAGTGCGCACAGTGCCAGGGTCGAGCTGACCAGGTAAAACAAGGCGCCGGAGGTCAAGGCCACCTGGCCGAAGCCGATGGCAGCGATGAGGGTGCCCGCCGAAGCGAGGATGCTGAGGCCGGCCATTCGCTCCAGGCGCTGCGCTGCCAGAATCGACACTGCGGCACAGCCCAGGGTGGCGAGGCCGCCGTAGACCAGCCAGTCGCCACCAAAGAATGATGAAGCGCCAGCCTGGCCGGAAAACAGCAAGGTCCATAGGCGCAGCACGGTATAGATGCCGACCTTGGTCATGATCGCGAACAGTGCGGCCACTGGTGCGCTGGCGGCGGCGTAGGCTGGCACCAGCCAGAAGTTCAGCGGCCAGATGCCCGCTTTGGCGAGGAAGGCGATGGCCAGGATGGCCGCGCCGGCATGCAGCAAGCCGCGGTCGGCCTCCGGCACCAACGGGATTTTCAACGCCAGGTCGGCCATGTTCAGGGTGCCGGTGACGCCGTAGAGCATCGCCGCGCCGACCAGAAACAGGGACGAGGCAAACAGGTTGATGGCGATGTAGTGCAAGCCGGCCTTGACCCGTGCCCGTCCGGAACCGTGAAGAAGCAAGCCGTAGGACGCGGCCAGCAGCACTTCGAAGAAGACGAACAGGTTGAACAGGTCGGCGGTCAGGAAGGCGCCGTACAGGCCCATCAGCTGAATCTGGAACAGTGCGTGAAAGCTGGCCCCGGCGCTGTCCCAGCGGGCCCTGGCGAAAAGCAGGGCGCTGATGCCGACAATACCGGTCAGCACCAGCATCAGGGCGGAAAGCCGATCGACCACCAGGGCGATACCGAAGGGTGCCGGCCAGTTGCCCGGCAGGTAGACACCGATGGCGCTGGCCTGGCCTTGGGCCTGAACCCACACCAGCAAGGTAATCGAAATCGCTAACCCCAGCAGGCTTGAGAGCAGGTTCAGGCGGGCCTTGAGTGGCCGGCGTTTTTCGCCTAGCAACAGCATCAGCGCTGCAGTGAGTAATGGCAGCAGAATCGGTGCAATGATCAGTTGGTTCATGAAGCTCATTCGTTGGGCTCCCGGCCATCCACGTGGTCGGTACCGGTCAAGCCGCGAGAGGCCAGCAGCACCACCAGAAACAGTGCAGTCATGGCAAAGCTGATGACGATGGCCGTGAGCACCAGTGCCTGAGGCAGCGGGTCGGTGTAGTTGAACAGGTCATGAGGTACGCCGTCCTTGATGACCGGCTCCTTGCCGATGAACAGGCTGCCCATACTGAAAATGAACAGGTTGACCCCGTAGGACAACAGGCACAGGCCCATCACCACCTGGAAGGTCCGTGGGCGCAGGATCAGCCAGACACCTGAGGCTGCGAGTACGCCAATGGCGATTGCTATGACTTCTTCCATCAGGCGGCTCCTGTCTGCAGGGCTTTGGGTTGGGCGGCCGGACGGTGTCCGCGTACCGACTGGTGAGCCAGGGCCGTGAGAATCAGCAGGGTCGAACCGACCACGACGGTGAAAATACCGACATCGAAGAACAATGCACTGGCCACGTGAATATCACCGAGCAACGGCAGGTGCAGGTGGGCGGTATGGGTGGTCAAAAACGGATAGCCAAGCAGCATTGCCCCGCCACCGGTCAGGGTAGCGCAGAGCAGGCCAGTGCCCATCCAGCGTAGCGGTCGCAGGCTCATTTGCGCCTCTACCCACTGAGTGCCGGCCACCATGTACTGCAGAATGAAGGCCACCGACATCACCAGCCCCGCGACGAAACCGCCGCCAGGCTGATTGTGCCCACGCATGAACAGGTACATCGACACCACCAGGGCAATCGGCAGCAACAGGCGCACCAGTACTGCAGGGACCATCATGAAGCCAAGGGCCGTGTCGGCCGCCTGGCGCGGGTTGACCAGGTCGGTAACCACATCAGGCGCAAGCAGGCGCTGCTGGGCTGGCAGTTGCATGCTTTCGCGCGGCGGGCGGAAGCGGCGCAGCAGGGCGAACACTGCCAGCGCTACGGCGACCAGCACCGTGACTTCACCGAGGGTGTCGAAGCCGCGGAAGTCGACCAGCATGACGTTGACCACATTGGTGCCGCCGCCTTCAGGCAGGGCTCGGCTCAGGTAGAACGAAGAAATGTCGTTGGGCGTTGGCCGGGTCAACATCGCGTAGGAGAGCAGCGCCATGCCGCCACCCACCAGTACCGCCAGAATCAGGTCGCGCAGGCGTCTGACACGCGCCTGCTCCTGGCTGCCTGACACAGGTGAAACACCCTCGATACGACGTGGCAGCCAACGCAAGCCAAGCAGGATCAGCACCGTGGTGACCACTTCGACCGCCAGTTGGGTCAGCGCCAGGTCTGGAGCAGAGAACCAGACAAAGGTGATGCAGGTCATCAAGCCACACACACTGACCATGGTCAGGGCGGCCAGACGGTGGTACTTGGCTTGCCAGGCCGCACCCAGGGCGCAGGCAATGGCGATCAGCCAAAGCGTGACGAACACGCCTGAGCCCGGAATTTTTGGCCGGTCACCCCAGCTCAAGCCGCTTTGCAGCATTGGCAGCAGGCCAGCCAGAAACGCTACCAGCACCAGCATGAACAGCTGCTTCTGCAGGCGTCGGGTGGTCATTACGCGTTCGAAACGGCGCGCCGCGCGCATCAACAGCACCTGACCGTGTTCGAACAGGCGCTTGCCATTGAACCGCTCGATCAAAGGCGGGTGCGGGAAACGCCCCAGCTTGAGCTGGTTGCGCAGCAGCAGGTAGAGCACGATGCCGCCGCTCATGGCGATCAGGCTCATGATCAGTGGTGCATTCCAGCCATGCCAGATGGCCAGGCTGTACTCGGGCAGTGTGCCGCCGACCACCGGCAGCGCGGCCGCAGCCAGCAATGGGCCGACGGACTGCGCTGGGAACATGCCCACCACCAGGCAGGTCAGCACCAGCAGTTCGACTGGCGCACGCATCCAGCGTGGAGGTTCGTGGGGGGTATGTGGCAAGTCGGTGGCAGGTGGGCCAAAGAACACATCGACAGTGAAGCGCAGGGCATAGGCCACGCTGAAGGTTGCAGCCACGGTGGCGATCACGGGCAATGCCGCTTCAATCCAGGCGCTGGAGCTGATGAACACCGTCTCGGCAAAGAACATTTCCTTGGACAGGAAGCCGTTCATCAGTGGCACACCTGCCATCGAGGCACTGGCGACCATGGCCAGCGTTGCCGTGAACGGCAGCAGCCGGTACAAGCCGCTGAGGCGGCGGATGTCACGGGTGCCGCTTTCGTGGTCGATGATCCCGGCAGCCATGAACAGCGAAGCTTTGAAGGTCGCGTGGTTGAGGATATGGAACACCGCTGCGACCGCTGCCAGTGGGCTGTTCAGGCCCAGCAGCAGGGTGATCAGGCCCAGATGGCTGATGGTTGAGTACGCCAGCAGGCCTTTGAGATCGTTCTGGAACATTGCCGCAAAGGCGCCCAGCAACAGGGTGCAAGCGCCTGCACCGCCGACGATCCAGAACCATTCTTCGCTGCCGGAGAGCACCGGCCAGAGACGCGCCAACAGAAATACCCCGGCTTTGACCATGGTCGCCGAGTGCAGATAGGCCGAAACCGGAGTGGGCGCCGCCATTGCATGGGGCAACCAGAAGTGGAAGGGAAACTGTGCGCTTTTACTCAGTGCGCCGAGGAGAATCAGAGGAAGCAGAACAGGGTAGAGGGCATGGCTGCGAATCAGCTCGCCGGCAGCGAGGACCTTGTCCAGGTCGTAGCTGCCAACCACATGGCCGAGCAGCAGCACCCCCGCCAACAAGCACAAGCCGCCAGCACCGGTAACCATCAGGGCCATATAGGCGCCGCGCCGGGCGTCGGCGCGGTGGTGCCAGTAGCCGATCAGCAAGAACGAAAAGACGCTGGTCAGTTCCCAGAAGAATACGATCTGGATCAGGTTGCCGGAAATCACCAGGCCAAGCATGGCGCCCATGAACGCCAGGAAAAAGGCAAAGAACCTGGGGACCGGATCTTGTGGCGACATGTAATAGCGCGCATACAGCGATACCAGCGTACCGATGCCCAGCACCAGCAGGGAGAACAGCCAGGCGAAGCCGTCCATGCGCAGAACCAGGTTCAGGCCCAGGCTTGGCAGCCATAGGAACTCCTCACGGATCACCCCGCCGTGGGCGATCTGTGGGTACAGCAAAGCGACCTGGACGGTGCCCACCAAGGCGACCAGCCCGGCAAGCAACGACTCGCTATTACGGGCGTTGTGCGGCAAGACAGCCGCCAGGCAGCTGCCGATAAACGGCAGAAGCAGTAGCACTATCAAGGACATAGATATCTAATCTGCAGAAGTTTGTAAGGGATCATACGTGGCGCACCGTCGATCACCAACACACAAGCTGTGGCAGAATTCTACAAACACGCTGTATCAAACGATTTTTTTATAACAGTTTTTTTCAAAGGATAGACCGGATTTGGCCGTTAGCCTTCGGCTTCTCGCCCTTGAGCAGGCGTTTCAAACGCATCGTCCATGTGATCCCGGCGTTTGATTTTCAGTTCGCTGACAATCACCGCGATCACGATCAGCAGCCCACCGAGCAGGGCAATGCCGGGAAGCCGCTCCCCCGCGATGCGCCCAACGACCCCCGCCCAGACCGGCTCACCTGCGTAAATCAGGGTTGCCCGCGTTGGTGATACCGATTTTTGCGCCCAGTTCATGGCCACCTGGATCATCGCGCTCATCGCCCCCAGCCCCAGCGCGCTGAGCAGCAACAACCAGGAAAAGTCCGGCAGTGGCTCCCGGGTCGGCACGACCATCATGAATGACAGCACCGAAGCAGTCGCCAACTGCACCACGGTCACCCGGCGCACATCGACTTTTCCCGCGTAGCGGCTGATCAGGATGATTTCTGCAGCAATTGCCACGGCGCTGACCAGGGTGACGATTTCGCCGGTGCTGAACTGCAGTGAGCCGCCTTCGGGGCCGGCCAGGAGCATCAAGCCGAAAAAGGCCAAACCGATGCCCAGGCTGGGCATCAGCCCCGGGCGGCGGCCCAGTACCAGCCATTGCAGCAACGGTACAAAGGGTACGTACAAGGCTGTGATAAACGCCGACTGGCTGCTGCTGATCGTCTGCAGCCCGTAAGTTTGCAAACCATAGCCCAGCATGATCGATACACCGATCAGCACGCCGGCCTTGAATTCTGTAGCGGTCAGCCCCGACAGCGCCCGCGCCGAAACCAGACCGACGAATAACGTAGCAGCGGCAAAGCGCAGGCCGACGAAGAACATCGGCCCACTGACAGTCATAACGTTGTGGACGAGCAAAAAGGTGCCGCCCCAGAGCATGGTGATAAACACCAGTACCCACTCAGCCCGGCTAAGCCGAAAGGAGACGGAAGGACGTTCTGTGCTGTTGATCGAGTTCATGGCCTTGCACACGGAAGAGGGTCGACGCACAATTGCGGCGAAGTGGGCAGTATACTGCGCAAACCCAATCTGTGAGCAATATAGTGCACAAAAACACCAGCCAGCGTGCCTCCGTCCTACAGCATGTCAGTCAGAATATTCGACGCCTGCGCCTCGCCGCTGAACTCAGCCAGAGTGCTTTGGCAGAAAAGTCCGGGGTCAGTCGACGCATGCTGGTCGCTATTGAAGCCGGGGAAAAGAATGTCAGCCTGACCACCCTGGATCGCCTTGCCGAGGCACTGGGGGCTGCCTTCAGCGATCTGATTCAAGCCCCCGACAACCGTGATCCGAGCCGCATCAACGAGCTGGCTTGGGCCGGGGTTCATCCCGGTAGCAGGGCGGTGTTGTTGGCCAGCTCCGTTGCCAGTCGTGAAGTGGAACTGTGGGAATGGCGTCTGGAACCGGGCGAGGTCTATCAATGCGAGGCCGACGCTGACGGTTGGAGCGAACAACTGTATGTGGCCGAGGGCTGCCTGACACTGGCCATTGGTGACCAGCTTCACCACTTGCATGCGGGAGACTTTTTCAGTTACGCCAGTAACTGCGTTCACGCCTATCGCAATGAAGGTGAAGTCGCCACGCGCTTTGTGCGTAACGTTGTGATCTGATCTGCGGGGCACGCCAGGTGAAGCGCGTAGCAGGCCGCCCCGCAACGGGGTCAGCGGGTATTGCTGGCCAGGAAGTCTTCAGTGGCAATCACCTGGGCGTAAGCAAATGCCAGGGAGGCCATGTAGGCAGCATGCACCTGTGCAGCAGGAACTGTCACGCCATTGAACTCCAGGTCACGGGTAGCGCAGGCATCGTGGATCACGCTGACGTCATAGCCAAAGTCAGCCGCTGCACGGGTGAAGCCGTCGATGCACATATGGCTCATGCTGCCGACGACCGTCACGGCTGCGATGTTGTGCTGGTCGAGCAAGGCCTTGAGCTCGGTGTTGAGGAATGAATTGACTTTATGCTTAAGCACTACCGGTTCATTCGCCTGGGCCGCAACCTTGGGGTGAATGCGCGCGCCTTCTGATCCAGGTGTGAAGAACGGCGCATCGGCTGACTCGAACTCATGGCGCACATGCACCACCAGATCGCCTTTCGCCCGCGTCGCAGCCAGCACGCGGGCGGCATTGTCGGCGGCGCGGTCCGCACCCTCCAGGGTCCATTTGCCACCTGGGAAGTAGTCGTTCTGAATGTCGATAACGATCAGTGCATGCTTACTCATTGTAAAAACCTCAGTGCGGGTACGAGTGGTTGTGATGAGGTGATAGTTATAGGCTTGGGCAGTACGTTTGCAGATTGGCGCGAACGACAAATTGGCGGGAAAAACTGACAATGGACAAAGGTCGCGACACCCTGGAAATCGGTTTGCTGGTCTACCCCGGTGCGCAGGCGGCTGCCGTGCATGGCTTGACCGACCTGTTTGCCATCGCCAATCGCTTGCGTCTGGAACTGGGGGCACTGGAGCGGCCAGCGCTGCGCGTCAGCCATTGGAGCGAGAATGAGCAGCGCCAGTTGACGGTGGTGTTCGACAGCCTTGCGGGTGGGCAGCACCAGCCCCGGGTAATGATCATTCCACCAAGCCTGACGCAGGCCCCTTCACCTGAGTTGCTTGAGCGCTATCGACAGGACCTGTGTCGTTGGCATCGCGAAGGTGCCTTGCTGGTTTCAGTCTGCGTCGGGGTGTTTTTTATTGCCGCCAGTGGTCTGCTCGATGGCCGGCCAGCCACGACGCATTGGAATTTTGCGCAATCGCTGGCAGAGCGCTTTCCGGCGGTGAACGTCGAGGCCAACCTGCCCGTGCTCGACGATGGCGACATCATCACCTCGGCCGGGTTAATGGCCTGGACGGATTTGGGGTTGAAACTGGTCGAACGTTTTCAGGGTGAAACCCTGGCTGCCGAAACCGCGCGCTTTCTGGCGGTAGAACGTGTTAGCGGTGCTGCGCCAGGCAGCGTCTTTCGTCCACGCCTGGATCACGGTGACGAAGCGGTGCTCAAGGTGCAGCACTGGTTGCAAAGCAGCGGTGCGCGGGACGTCAACCTGAAGGTCATGGCCGATTGTGCGGGCCTGGAGTCGCGGACTTTTCTGCGTCGTTTTCGCAGTGCCACAGGCCTCAAGCCAACCGAATATTGCCAGCAGGTGCGGGTGGGGCGTGCCTGCCGGATGCTGGAGTTCACCAACCGCAGCATCGACCAGATAGCCTGGGGTGTGGGTTATCAAGACCCAGGAGCCTTTCGCAAAGTCTTCTACAAAATCACAGGGCTTGCGCCGAGCGACTATCGGCGGCGGGCCGTTGATAGCGTTGGCTGAGCGAAGGCTGGCGTTTCATTCAGCCGCTTCCGGGCCAGGCTGCAGCAACTGCGGTCCGGGCCCGTGCTCGCTCAGTTGGTCATTGCAATTGCGTAACGGGCAGCTTTGCAGCGACATGCAGCCGCATCCTATGCAGCCATCGAGCTGATCGCGCAGCACCAACAGCTTTTCAATTCGTTGATTCAGGTCTTGGCGCCATTGTTCGGACAGCCGTTGCCAGTCAGCAACACTGGGCGCGCGGCCAACAGGCAACGTCTGCAATGCGGCATGAATAGTGGCCAGGGGGATGCCCAGGCGTTGGGCCATCTTTATGACTGCCACGCGGCGCAGGGTTTCTCGGGGATAGCGGCGCTGATTGCCGCTGCTGCGGGTACTGTGGATCAGTCCTTTGCTTTCGTAGAAGTGCAGGGCAGTGACCGCAACCCCGCTGCGGGCCGCTAGTTGGCCAACGGTCATGACCTTCTCGGCGGTACAAGGCTGGATCATACGGATAAATCTCTTGACCTTGAGTTAACTCGAGGTTTTACCCTGCCTGCCGTCGTATCGCAAGTTCAATGACAGGGAGAACATGCCCATGATGGTTTCTGAGCGCAGCCTGTGCTTTAACCAGATGATCGAATTCGAAGTGATACCTGCCCACCAGCACGCCCTGGCCCAGGCACTGACCGAGCGCAGTGAGGCATTGGCCCTGCGCCATGAGGGTTTGCTCGGCGCGAGTATTCAGGCCAGCATGGATGGTCGCCGTGTGATGCAGTACCTGCAATGGCAGTCGCGCAGCGCCTGGGAGTCGGCGGCCAGCAGTTTCGAGCAGGAGCCCTTTTTGCAACTGATTCGTCAGCATCAGGCTAAAGGTGTGAATTTCGCCGCGTTTCAAACCCTCAGCAGCCTGGTGCGTAGCAGCAGCGACGGCCTGCATTGCCAAGTGCCGGTAGCTCAAGAGTACCAAGGGGAGTGGTGAGGGTAGTGATCGAGGCGCGCACCGATGACCATTTCGCTGATCCAGGCGCTGAGAATCGAGCTGTAGGCTTTCTGGTTACGATCGCTGGACAGTGCATGATCGGCACCGTCGACGATTCTGTGGGTGAGTGAATGAGCGCTGACGAATGCCGAGCGGTAGCTCATCAGTGTGCTGTGCGGTACATAATCGTCCTTTTCCGACTCGACTAGCAGTACATCGCCGGCAAATTCGGCGCAGGCACCCAGTGCGCGGTTGTCGGCAGGGCCCAGTGGCCGTCGGCGATAGTCGTTCAGACGTTGGCGATCAAGGCCCTGTTTAGGCAGTGTCCACTCGTCATCCCAGTACAGGGCCGGTACCCGCAGGGCGAGCCACTTGACCGGACGCTGGGCGGTTAACAGGGTGGCCAGGTAGCCGCCATAGCTGCTACCGATAACCGCAATGGCCTGGGTGTCGACGGCCGGGTGATTGGCCAGGCAATCATAGGCGGCAAGCAGATCTGCCAGATTGTGCTCACGGGTGACGCTCAAGCGCTGGCTGGCGGTTTTCTCGTGGCCGCGAAGGTCGAAAGTCATGCATACACAACCCAGGCCGGTGATCTGCTTGGCTCTAGCCAAGTCACGCTGCTGACTGCCGCCCCAACCATGAACAAAAAGAATGCCCGGTACTTTGTCGCCGGGGCTGAGAATGGTTGCGGCGATGCGTTCGTCACCGACGTTGATTTCAATGGCTTCGCTATGGATGGTCATAGTCGCGCAGCCTTGCGTATTTGCAGATTCTGCCGAGTTCACGGTCATCCCCCTGATAGAAAATGATTGCGTCGTCGGGCAACTTGGGTGCTTCGAACACCTCATGGGTGGAGGCGCGGATGCGCGACAGCGCCGGGTCCGCGGCAAATGCCTGCAGCGCCAGCACTTCGGCACTGCTGGCGCCACCAATGCGCCAGGATTGCTCGAGCACTCCGCTACGCGCTTTATCCTCGTGGTTCAGGCCGCGGGCCACGTCATAGTTGCGGCGCGAGGCAAAAAAACCAGGAAAGTTCTGCAGTGCCGCCTGTTCATAGAGCCTGGCTTGAGTGATGGCCAGGCGTAGCGGGTCTTCCAGCTCAAGCTGCAGCAAGTTGTCGTAGTTGCCCCGCACCACGACCAGGTCCGAGCCGCCGTAGATTTCTTCGCCGTCATGGTCGCGGGTTAACTGCTGAGTACCGTAGTAGCTGCACAAAATGCCAGCGACCAAAGCTTGCCCGACACTGTACGTCTGCACCTGAGTCAAATTCTCCTCCAGTGTCAGGCCCCAGAGCGATAACGCTTTTTCGTCCAGGTTACACAGCGCGTTTTCGACTTGCGCCATCGAAGTGACCACCGTTTGGCCTCGCCCTGCGGTGGCTCGCACCGGTTTAATCCGTAATGGGCCGTCACGCAGTAACAGTGCCGCGGCGCTTCGGGCATCTGCCAAACTGAATACCGTGTAGCCACGCAGCAATGCATCGCTGGCTTGACGAGCAAAATCATCGGTCCAGCCCAATGGGTAGCGGGCATTGGCGGGTAAGGGGTGGGAAATGGCCTTGGTGGCCATATAGGGCCTGGCCACCATGCCGCCGAACAGGTCCTGGTCCGAGACGATGCCCATCTCCTGGTAGCGGGCCGGATCAATCAGGGTCTCGGTGGGCAGGTAGTAAAGATTGTCGTGCGCCGAAGGTGATGCTTCGGGCGCCACCACCTGTGTATGGAGCAGCTGCGCCAGGCGTTCAGCCAGCTTGAGGTGCACGCTGTGCTCATGATCAGGCGTGTGCTGGCGCGTATCGAGCAGCACGACGCCCTGTTTGTGATCGGTCGATCGAGGCATGGGCATTTCCTCGGCGGCAGGTGCCGGGGCGTGTGGTGGTTTCCCCGGATCAGGACTGTACTGTTGTGAAGGCTGAGGAGGCCGGAAGTTCACCAGCAATCCTGATTTTATTTTTTGGTTATATTTATAGTAATTATAATAATTTATTGTTCTATGGCGTGGTAAGGCACTATGAAACCACGGTCAGCCTTCTTTATATAAAGGCGCCGGCTACTTCACTCGACATGGACAACCAGAGAGCCTGCAGCGATGAACCCTTTCCCGTTGTATTTCGACTACGCCGCAACGACACCCGTCGACGAGCGCGTCATCCCGGTGATGGTCCAGTGTCTGGGTGCTTCAGGCAATTTCGGCAATCCAGCGTCCGGGTCGCACCGCTACGGCCGTGAGGCGCGACTGGCTGTAGAGCAGGCACGCGCTCAGGTTGCCAGTGTGGTGGGGGCCGAAGCGTCGCAGATTATCTGGACCTCGGGTGCTACCGAATCCAACAACCTTGCGCTCAAGGGGCTCGCCCAGGGCCATCAGGGTGGCCATATCATCACCAGTCAGATTGAGCACAAAGCCGTGCTGGATACCGTCTCGCAACTGGAGCAAGCAGGCTTTGCGGTGACGCGCCTGGCACCCGACGCTCAGGGCCTGATCAGTCCGCAAGCGGTATTGGCTGCGCTGCGCGATGACACGGTGCTGGTCTCGTTGATGCTGGTGAATAATGAGCTCGGTACCGTCAATGACATCGCCAGCATCGGCCAGCTCGTTCGTCGACACGGCGCCTTGTTGCATGTGGATGCTGCACAAGGGGTTGGCAAGCTAACCATCGATGTGAAGCAGTGGGCTGTAGATGTGATGTCATTCTCTGCCCACAAGGTCTATGGGCCCAAAGGTGTGGGTGCCTTGTACGTCGGTGAGCGAGCCCGGCCATTGCTGTGCGCGCAAATACATGGGGGAGGGCACGAGGGCGGCTTGCGATCAGGCACCCTGGCTACCCATCAGATTGCCGGCATGGGGGTAGCGTTTGCCTTGGCGGCAGCCTTACAGGATGAAGAGGTGCAGCGTATTGCTCTGTTACGCAGGCGGCTGCTAGCCCAGCTGCTTGAAATTCCCGGGTTGGTACTTAACGGCAGTCCCTCCCAGCGTATCGAGCATACCCTGAGCCTGACGTTCAACGCTCAGAGCCCTGATTTTGCGTCGTTGGCTGACAGCCTGGCGTTTTCATCCACATCGGCCTGCAATTCATCCAGCAACCAGCCCTCGCACGTCTTGTTGGCATTGGGGATTGAGGCGCAGGCCGCGCGCCAGACCATTCGCCTGAGCCTTGGTCGATACACTCAGGAGGACGATATCGATCAGGCTGTGGCAGCAATCAAAGCTTCGTTACAGACACAGCCGTTCTGGGCGGTTGCCGGAGGCTGAAGGCTGTTCCATTATCTGCGGCTATAACAACGGATGCCGTGGTAGCAGGAGTCAGCATGAACACCCAATCTTCACCGCAAGGCGCTGTGCACGTACGCCTGGCAGCAGTGCGTCAGGTCATGAATCGAGAAGGGATCGACGCCTTGCTGGTGCCTTCGGCTGATCCGCACCTGTCCGAATACCTGCCGGAGTACTGGCAGGGCAGGCAATGGTTGTCTGGTTTTCTCGGCTCGGTCGGTACCTTGGTTGTGACGCCGGAGTTCGCCGGCTTGTGGGCGGATAGCCGCTATTGGGAGCAAGCTGAGAAAGAGCTTGCCGGTAGCGGTATTGAATTGGTGAAACTGCAGCCAGGCAAGCCGGGGCCCCTGGAATGGCTGGGTGAACAGGTCAAAGAGGGTGGCGTGGTAGCCGTTGACGGTGCGGTCATGGCCTTGGCTTCAGCGCGTCAACTGCGCGAGCGCCTGGCTGCCCGTAACGCGAGTTTGTTGACGTCCAGAGATCTGCTTGAACAGGTTTGGGAAGGGCGCCCGCCTTTGCCGGGCAACGCGGTGTATGCCCACCTGCCACCGGAGGCTACGGTCAGTCGCACAGACAAGCTTGCGCAGTTGCGCCAGGTGATGCGTGAGCGGGGAGCTGACTGCCACTTCATTGCCACCCTGGACGATATTGCCTGGCTGTTCAATTTGCGTGGCAGCGACGTCCCCTACAATCCGGTGTTTGTGTCGTTTGCGTTGATCAACATGGAAAAGGCAACACTCTTCGTGGCGCCAGACAAGCTAGACGATGATCTGCGCCACGCGCTTGCAGCCGAAGGCATCGATGTGCGCGACTATGCAGCCATCCATTGGGCATTGGCCAAACTGCCGGCGGGCAGTCGGTTGCTGGTCGATCCTGCTCGGGTCACTCAAGGCTTGATCGACAATGTGCCTGCCCAAGTGCGCCTGGTTGAAGGGCTCAACCCCACCACCCTGGCCAAATCGCAAAAAAGTGTCGAGGACCTGGCTCACATTCGTAATGCGATGGAGCAGGACGGCGCAGCGTTGTGCGAGTTTTTTGCCTGGCTGGAGGCGGCGTTGGGGCGTGAGCCAGTGTCGGAGCTGACGATCGATGAGCAGCTCAGTGCTGCCCGCGCGCGCCGTCCGGGTTTCGTTTCCCTGAGCTTTGCGACCATTGCGGCGTTCAACGCCAACGGCGCCATGCCACATTATCGGGCAACTGAAGCGTCTCACGCGCGTATTGAAGGTGATGGCCTGCTATTGATTGATTCGGGCGGCCAATACCTAGGAGGGACGACAGACATCACCCGCATGGTGCCCGTAGGGGCGCCGAGTCAAGCGCAGAAACAGGATTGCACCCGTGTGCTCAAAGGGGTGATTGCCCTGTCCCGTGCGCGATTCCCACGCGGCATTCTTTCGCCTTTGCTCGATGCCATTGCTCGCGCGCCGATCTGGGCCGATCAGGTCGATTACGGTCATGGCACAGGTCACGGCGTTGGCTATTTCATGAACGTGCACGAAGGGCCGCAGGTGATTGCCTACCAAGCGGCAAGCACACCGCAAACAGCCATGCAGGCCGGGATGATCACATCGATCGAGCCGGGCACCTACCGGCCTGGGCAGTGGGGGGTTCGGATTGAGAACCTGGTGTTCAATCGCGAAGTGGGGCGTAGTGAGTTTGGCGACTTCCTTGAGTTCGAAACCTTGACCCTGTGCCCGATTGACACGCGTTGCTTGCTGCCGGAGTTGTTGAGCGAGTGCGAACGAAACTGGCTCAACGGCTACCATCAGCAGGTGCGTGATCGCCTTGCGCCGCTGCTCGACGGGGCGGCACTGCAATGGTTGCTGAACCGCACCCAGGCGATCTGATACGGAGAATGCCTAAAAGCACAAAGGGCGGCCATCTGGCTGCCCTTTGTACGTAATGTTCTTTATTTGCAGATCACGATCATGCTGCGACTGGTGTATCCCGCTGGATTGAGCCCGAACAGGTAGTCGCCAGGCTCGGCGTCATCTTCGCCAGAGCGGGCAATTACCTTGTAGCCCTTTTCGCCGCAGGCTTTGATCGCCTTGCTATAGCATTGATCCCAGGATGATGAGAGGCCAGAGCAATTGATGTGCAGGCCTTTCTTGCCGCGTTTGACTTCAGTTTTTGCAGTCGCCGCGCATCCGGCAATGGCCACTATGGCCAGGATGAGCAAAATTCGTTTCATTCCCGTCCTTAATACGTGCCGGATCTATCGCCCGGGTCAATTTCTGCAGCTTCTTCCTGATGCTCCCTTGCGTCCCTGTCTTGTCAATTAGATAACATAAAAGTTGACGTTCCATGACAGCTTAAAGATCGTGGATGTGCGGCACAATGACCAGTCTTGATTTAAATGAAAATATTTCTCAAATCAGTCGGCGGCAACCAGCGCAGGACTCTCTTTGCGCATCGACATCGTTGCGCCCACCGAAGCCGTGATAATTGCACCAATGGCCAGCCACTGAGTGACGCT
>NZ_CM150476.1:907500-4242500 GCF_056322725.1 Pseudomonas sp. NUPR-002 | reverse complement strand
AAAGCTTCTAAGCTTCAGATAACTAGGAACCGTACCCCAAACCGACACAGGTGGTTGGGTAGAGAATACCAAGGCGCTTGAGAGAACTCGGGTGAAGGAACTAGGCAAAATGGCACCGTAACTTCGGGAGAAGGTGCGCCGGTGAGGGTGAAGGACTTGCTCCGTAAGCCCATGCCGGTCGAAGATACCAGGCCGCTGCGACTGTTTATTAAAAACACAGCACTCTGCAAACACGAAAGTGGACGTATAGGGTGTGACGCCTGCCCGGTGCCGGAAGGTTAATTGATGGGGTTAGCTAACGCGAAGCTCTTGATCGAAGCCCCGGTAAACGGCGGCCGTAACTATAACGGTCCTAAGGTAGCGAAATTCCTTGTCGGGTAAGTTCCGACCTGCACGAATGGCGTAACGATGGCGGCGCTGTCTCCACCCGAGACTCAGTGAAATTGAAATCGCTGTGAAGATGCAGTGTATCCGCGGCTAGACGGAAAGACCCCGTGAACCTTTACTATAGCTTTGCACTGGACTTTGAATTTGCTTGTGTAGGATAGGTGGGAGGCTTTGAAGCGTGGACGCCAGTTCGCGTGGAGCCATCCTTGAAATACCACCCTGGCAACTTTGAGGTTCTAACTCAGGTCCGTTATCCGGATCGAGGACAGTGTATGGTGGGTAGTTTGACTGGGGCGGTCTCCTCCTAAAGAGTAACGGAGGAGTACGAAGGTGCGCTCAGACCGGTCGGAAATCGGTCGTAGAGTATAAAGGCAAAAGCGCGCTTGACTGCGAGACAGACACGTCGAGCAGGTACGAAAGTAGGTCTTAGTGATCCGGTGGTTCTGTATGGAAGGGCCATCGCTCAACGGATAAAAGGTACTCCGGGGATAACAGGCTGATACCGCCCAAGAGTTCATATCGACGGCGGTGTTTGGCACCTCGATGTCGGCTCATCACATCCTGGGGCTGAAGCCGGTCCCAAGGGTATGGCTGTTCGCCATTTAAAGTGGTACGCGAGCTGGGTTTAGAACGTCGTGAGACAGTTCGGTCCCTATCTGCCGTGGACGTTTGAGATTTGAGAGGGGCTGCTCCTAGTACGAGAGGACCGGAGTGGACGAACCTCTGGTGTTCCGGTTGTCACGCCAGTGGCATTGCCGGGTAGCTATGTTCGGGAGAGATAACCGCTGAAAGCATCTAAGCGGGAAACTTGCCTCAAGATGAGATCTCACTGGAACCTTGAGTTCCCTGAAGGGCCGTCGAAGACTACGACGTTGATAGGTTGGGTGTGTAAGCGCTGTGAGGCGTTGAGCTAACCAATACTAATTGCCCGTGAGGCTTGACCATATAACACCCAAGCAATCTGCAACGCAGATTGTGGTGGTGAAGACGAAAGTCACCGAAAGTTTGCAAAACCACAAAGTCACATACCCAATTCGCTGGAGTGTCTAACAAGACCTTCTGGCAACAGAATTTCTTGACGACCATAGAGCATTGGAACCACCTGATCCCATCCCGAACTCAGCAGTGAAACGATGCATCGCCGATGGTAGTGTGGGGTTTCCCCATGTGAGAGTAGGTCATCGTCAAGATTAAATTCCGAAACCCCTATCTGCGTATGCAGGTAGGGGTTTTGTCTTTTCCGCCGACCAAAATCTGCTGGGATGGGCTTCTTCTTGTGGGAGCTGTGGGAGCGGGCTTGCCCCGCGATCGCAATCTGCCTGATACATCGCTATCGCGGGGCAAGCCCGCTCCTACAAGTGGTGCAAGACAGTTGCCCCCACAGGGGGCACAAAAAAACCACCTCGGGGGTGGTTTTTTCATATCTAACGCCGGATCAGTCGCCGTAATACTCGCAGCCACTGGTGCAGGTTTCGTGAATACGCACCTTGGACAACTCTGGCAGCAGGGGTTTGACCTGGTCCCAGATCCACTTGGCGAGCACTTCGCTGGTAGGGTTTTCCAGGCCAGGAATGTCGTTCAGGTAGTTGTGATCCAGTTGCTCGTAGAGCGGTTTGAAGATCGCCTTGATCTCGGAAAAGTCGCGAATCCATCCGGTATGTGGGTCCAGCGGGCCGGTCAGGTGCAAGGCAACCTTGAACGAGTGGCCGTGCAAGCGACCACATTTATGCCCTTCAGGAACGTGCGGCAGGCGGTGTGCCGACTCGAAGGTGAACTCTTTGAAAATTTCCACGGTGTGGCCTGTATAGCTGATGGTGTAAGGGTTGGAGCAGGCCACGCTTGTTTGGTGTACTGCTCAATGTACTGATTGGTCGTTGCTGGGGGTCAAAGAGGACATCCAAACCGAGATATCCGACTGACGCCAAGCGACCGAGTTGGGTCCTATTCTAACCTGTTTTGGGAAAGTGCCCTCTTTGATTCTGCGGTACACAGTGTTGCGGCTGATGCCGATAATGTGAACCACCTCCTCAATGCGTAGGAAGCGGTCAATGTTCTTTGCTGGTGTCATGTATGTCTCCACGCCGCTGGTGGCGGCACAGTAGGAATAGTGGTCAAGCGAGGAAGTGGTGGCCTACAGCGGCGGCCAGGGCGGCCTGCTCGCTGCGGAACATGAGCTGGGTCTTGCTGGTGTGGCCATAGGCCTCGTACTCAACGTCAACCCACCAGGCGCCGAACTTCCGATAAGGCGCGCCCAGGATCTTGCTGACGTAGCAGTCGATCAGGTTCATGGGTGTCTCCACGTCGCGCATGGCGACAGAGGTGGGGAAGGGTTAGTCGTAGCTGGAGCTCGAACCGCTATCGCTTGCGTTAGATGAGCTGCAGCTATCGCTCGACGAATAGCTGCTACCGCTGTCATGGCTGCGACTGGAGCAGCTGCTGTGGGAGCGGGACGGCTCGTAGCTGTCGATCTGGTTGGCCGGGTTCAGTGGGCTGATCGGGCTCAATGGGTTGAGTGGGTCAAGCATTGGGTCTTGTCGACCGGCTGCAGGGCTGTGGCCGGCGCGAAATCCCGTTGGTGCGGGCGCAGGTGCAGGGCGTTGCGGCTTTGCCTTTCGGCGGAAGAGCCGGGTCAGGAAATTGGGCATGGTTCATCCTCGCCCGCCTACCGGCAGGCTTGAGTTGTTGTAGGGGGAGGGGTTACGCGCCCTTGAACGGGACGACGTTCTCGAGTTCGCGCTTCACGCCACCGGCGTCGCGGAAGATTTTCCACTCGACGTGGTGCGCGGCGCAGTAGTGCACGTCGGGAGCCACGAGGGCCGAGCAGTAATCACACAGGCTGCGATCACAGGTCTTGCCATCGCCAACTGGGTAGTCGCACAGGTTTTCCGCGACAGACCCACATCCTGAGCAGTGCGGGCCCAGGTCACCACAAATATGGCCAGTTGGACGCCGGTCTTTGTCGTAGATCGTGTAGCAGGCCATCACCGGCCACCGTGGCCGCGGCAGACATTCTCCTTCAGCGAGTGACCGTGATTGAGCTGTCGGAACTCGGTGCAGATGACCACGATATCGGCGCCGTCCCGGCGGTGCACGGGCATGGCGCTGAAGTTGAGGCTGCTGCAGTCGTTCAGTCGCTTGGCGCAGCCTTTACACCGGCCGCCCTTCGGGTAGTAGTTCGTCATGGCCTCGGCCCCTTCCAGATCATCCAGGCCATGTAGAGCGGGGCGGCGATGGGTAGGAGGATCATGGCAGCAGCTCCTTTGGCACCTGGACGGTTTCTCCAGCCTCGGCCAGTACAAGGCAGCGCATGGCAGCGGTCAGATAGTCTGTTGAACGAGACTTGCAGTGAGTGATGTGCTCCTCGGCCCGCCAATCGGCATCGCTGAGAGGAGTAACTGTGATGGCGTATTTTTCCAAAAGAGGGCCGCCCGTCAGCCAATCAACAGCTGGCTTGTAGCGCACCGGGAACATCCCTTCTTGCTGGATGAACACCCGAGCAGGGACGCCGTACTGCGCCGGCACCACTGACGGGTTCAGGCCGATGGCAACTGCCACCGACCAGTTCAACGGCTCGCCAACTAGGTCGGCTGCCTTCACTTCGATCAGGTCGCTCATCGCGCCACCGCCTGCCAGTAAGGCCCCTTGTTGGTCACCAGGCCCTTTCGCTTCAGGCGCTGGCAGGCCTTGCTGATCTCCTCGCGAGACTCGCGGATGGCGCCGCGCATGGCGTAGGCGGTTGAGCCCTCGATGCCAAGCAGGTGCCCCAGAACTCGCTCGTCAGTTCCGCCGTCAAGCATCCCATGGCCATACTTGGCCGCCACAGTTGCCACTGCCAAGCGCATGGCATCGCGCCGGGCGCCCGGTTCGGCTGCGTGCGATATCTCGCTTTGCTTGAAGCCGACATACGGCACATGGGCTGTGGCCCGAGCGAGACTGTGCAGGCAGCAGATGTCCATCCTAAGCTTTGCGATGATGAGCATCGTCTGGCGGTCGTCTTGCATCGGTAGCCAAACCTCCCGGCCTGTCTCGGGGTCGTCGTAGTAGAAGGCGTCACTGCCGCGCCGGTACTCGAGCTCGAGGCCCATAGCCTTGGCTGACAGCTTGATGATTTCCTCTTCTGTCACAGCTCATACCTCTCTTCATTCCAGCGCGCTGGCGCCTTTGCTGGGATAGGGGTGTTGTCTTGTTCGTGCGGGGAGAGCTGGCGCTCGGTGTGGTGAGCACCGCCAGGTATCCCCTTTTGAGGGTCGCAACCCTTGCCGCAGTCCTCGCTCCAGGCCGTAGTGCCCGAGCAGTTCGTGAAGTACTTGTTGCCGCCGCTGTTGAGAAAGCGGTAGACGGTGCAGCCGTCGACAGTGAAAAGTTTGTCGACCTTGTATGTACCGGCGACGACGGTGGCAGCGGGCATGTCAGGCTCCCGGCAGCCGGCCAGGGTGGCAAGCAGCAGGAGGCAGAGGGCGAGGCGGGTCATTGGCTCATCTCGCGCTGGTTGTCGGCGTATGCTTCCGCGTTGCACTTCGGGCAGGGAATGTCGCCGCCGCTCAACAGTGGACCGCCTGGTACATCGCAGCTGTCTTCATCCCACAGGAAGCCATCGACGCACTGAGCATCGGGGTACGGCGCACCGAAGTGGCTGCCGTGGTAGTCACATACAGATGTGCTTGGCTCGACCACCTCGAACTCCACGACCCAGACCCATGGGTTGGCGCTCCATGATTCGTCACCGTTGATGCTGCACCAGAGGCACTCGAATAGCTGCGCGGCGGTGAGCGTCTCGTCTGCGTCGGGTGCGCGCCGAAGGAAATTTACACCTTCTGCTTCAGCTTGCTCCTCGCTGATGTCTTGCAGCCGTTCAACACGCACCGCAGTGATTTCCAGCAGGATGCGGCTAGCCCAGCGGGGCATGTGGATTGAGGGGCGCCCTCGGCCCTGCGAGACCATTGTGCATCCTGTCTGCCGGATGCTTCTATCTGCGGGGTACATGATGGGCTCGCCCTGACTCAGGTCGCGCGGCGCAATCGAATCGAGTTGAGCATCTGCCAGCCAGGCCTCACGCACCCACAGGTGGTCACCTGGTTCGCCAAATGGGCAAGCACCTAGTTCCCCAACCTTTACGGCGCACTCCTGCTCGGTTTTGCCGTGGACGACAAACCCATAGCGCGGGTGATGTTGGCCTACAGCAGTCCAAGGCTCCGGACTGTCTGGATATTCCAGGCGTGGGATCTGGCCGCCTTTGATCGGTCGGCGGGTGACCGTCTTCCGTCCTTCCAGGATGGCACGGACCATCGGCCCACTGAACAGTATCGGGCGTTCCTTTGCTTGAGACATAGCTTCGCCTTGGCCGCCATATCGCGGCATTGAATAGAGGGGAGAGGGGTTAAAGCTGGATGGAGTACAAATGTACTCATTGGCTATTCGCCCTGATTGGCCAGCATGTTCAGGCGCTGGAAGGAGGTGCCTGGGATTCCCTGATCGCGCTCAATCGGCGCGCTTGGATCTTCGATGGATGCCAGGGCTCGGTCATCAACGTACAAGCGACGACCCTTCGATACCCGCTCGGCCTTCCACTGTGTTTCCGCATCAAGCTCGCCGACCTCAATGCAATCCCGAATCACTTCTTGGGCTTCTGCTAACTGAGTGCGCAGCTCCTTTACTTCCGTATCACGCGCAGCAAACGCCTTAGCACCCTGGTCGGCCATGTCACCGGCGCTGAAGCCGTCTTCCTGGTGCTGGGCGGCTGGAGCATCCAGCAGACCCTGCCAGAACTCAGCGTGTGGGGACGGGCATGGATGGGCTTGGTACTGAAGCAGCTTTACCAGGCGCTCAACTTCATCGCGCGGCACGCTGACCATCTGTTCGGTGTTGCTGGATCGGTTTTCTGTGGGCATGGGGATACCTCGCCGTGGTGGCTTCATTGAGTTTCGAGATATGCGGCTATGAACTGCGTTGCCGCTTCAGCATTGATGGCGTTTCCGTAGGCGCGCAGTCGTCCCACTCGACCGGGAGCCCCATTAGCCAGCGGGAATGTGCCGGATTCAACTGGGCGCCACCGGGCATCCCGGCAGAAGAGCCAGTCAGAAGCTGACCAGAGGCTGTTAATCGGGCCGGCTGGTCTGTCCGGGTTAGAGCTACCGCCTGATTTAGCGGCATCCCCGTATCCTGCGGTCGCGAGTCCTTCGCCCCTCTGCTCGCATCTGCCGCGGTCACTGTTGGCCACCCGCAAAGATAGGCTTGGCGCGGTAGCTGATCTAATCGGTCCGCCCCGCCTCGCTGAGCCACCATCCCTGGGGTGTCCTTGTGATCGCGCGTTGTTGGCGTGACCCACCCAGAAAAGTCGGTCTCGGATGTGCGGCGCGCCGACGCCCGCAGACGGGAACGCGACGGCCCCAAAGGCGTAGTCCATGGCTTCCAAGTCAGCGTGTACAAGGTCGACCCAAGGCTCGACAGCCTTGCTTGCAACCTGTTCTCCAAGGATGACTGGAGGTTTTCGCTGCCTGATGAGCCAGGCGAAAGTTGGCCAAAGGTGCCTTGAGTCCTCAAACCCACCTCCAGCGCCTGCCGAGCTGAAAGGCTGGCAGGGGCAACTGCCGGTCCAAACAGGAAGGTCATCTGGCCATCCGGCTCTTCGAAGAGCGAGAGACCAGACGCCGATTCCAGCGAAGAAATGGCACTGGGTGAATCCGAGAAGATCGCTGGGCCGGACATCCTCGATGCTCCTTTCATCTACGACGCCTGGCGCGATGTGGCCTGCGTCAATCAAGTTGCGCAGCCACTGAGCTGCGTGCGGGTCAATTTCGTTGTAGTACGCAGCCATAGGCGTTCCTCGCCGGGGGTGGCGTGATTCGTTGATGTGGTTGGTTATCGCTTCGGGTAGGTTTTGGTCAGCTCGCCGTTTACGACATGCCCGCGCCGCAGAACCAGGTTGGCCAGGGCGGCGCGATCTTTCTGGCTGTGACTGGCCTGGGTGAGCAGGCCGAAGTAGCTGTTGGCG
Source organism: Pseudomonas sp. NUPR-002 (assembly GCF_056322725.1). NCBI lineage: Bacteria > Pseudomonadati > Pseudomonadota > Gammaproteobacteria > Pseudomonadales > Pseudomonadaceae > Pseudomonas > Pseudomonas sp. NUPR-002. Next base: position 4,235,122 of record NZ_CM150476.1, on the reverse strand, counting down.
GTCTCGCGCAGCTGTTCGGCCGGTGCTGCTGCGGTGCGCTTCATGGCCTGGGTCACGGATCGCTTCCTGGTGGTGCGCCGCCAGGGCTTGATCACATGCCCAACGAAGTCCACGCCGCGGTCGATGGGCTGCAGGATGGTCTTCGAGGGATTGAGCCTGGCGCCCAGTTTCGGCAGGAACGCTTCGATCTCGGCCTTCCAGTCGTTCAGTTGCTGGGGTGATTCATGCAACAGCACGAAGTCATCGACATAGCGGACGTAGTGCTTGGCGCCCAGCCGGTGCTTGCAGAACTGGTCCAGGGCGTCGAGGTAGACGTTGGCGAAGAACTGCGATGACAGGTTGCCGATTGGCAGGCCAAGGTGCGCAGGCTGCGCGGTCAGCCGCTTGTGCTGCGGCACCCGGTTGAACAGGTGCGCCGGGCTGCGGACTTGGTAGTCCTCGCGCGGGTCGTGCATCAGCACCTGCAGGGCCAGGGCGCGCCACCAGGGTTCAGCGATCCTGGCCGACAGTTGACTGGCCAGCACGCGCTTGTCGATCGCCACGAAGAAGTTGGCCAGGTCGCACTTCAGGTAGAAGCCTGGCTTCGACCAATTCTGCGTCTGGCTGCGGATCTTCGCCTCAAGGCGCCTGGCGGCGTACAGCGTGCCGCGCTCTCGGATACAGGCGCAGCTGTCCGCTATGAAGCTGCGCTCGATGCTTGGGCCAATGTGGTTGTACAGCAGGTGGTGCACGATGCGGTCGCGGAAGTCGGCGGCCCACACCTCGCGGGGCTTGGGCCGGGTGACCACGAAGCAGATAGAGCGGCCTGGCCGGTATTGGCCGGTTACCAGGTCGCGGTGAAGCGCCGTAAGGTTCCGCTCCAGGTTCATCTCGAAAGCCAGCGCGCTCGCGCTGTTGCGCTTTGAGCGACGGCAGTCGTAATAGGCCTGGACCAAATCGCTGAACGGGTAGGGCGTTGAAGCTGCGGACGGGGCGGACGCGGAGCTCGTTGTTCTTGTCGTTGTTGCTCTGAATGCCATCATCGAAGTTCATGTTGAATGCGTTGTTGGCGGAGCGCTGCGACCTGTCGTGCAATCTACGTCGGCCTGCCGAATCCTCAGCGGGCAAACTGCGCTGGACCTACACGGACGCTTTAGACCGGCGGTATCCAGGGTGCGCATGGCGGTGACCAAAGGTCAGCGGCACGACCAGGTTCAATTCGCACAGACCAGAAAGCCGTAACTCTCAGGTAGCGGGCGCGGTTGGGGTGGAGCGTTTCCAGGCATTGGCCTGTTTTCCGATAGAGGTGGTGATCTCCATCGCTTTGGCGTGCTGCGGCACGCTGATGAATCGACTTTCCTTGAACAGGCGCATCAGGAATTCGATCACCTGGACCTTCTCGACCAGTCTTGTCAGGTGCAGGCGCTTGTCCTGCGCGGCATTGGCCCGGGCGATGAGCATCAGCACGTCGATGCACTCATCAATCACACGCTTACCGAGCGACTGCTTCAGGTCGCGGGGGATGTTTCGGGTCAGGTTCGTGGCCATTTGCAGCAGGCCAAGCGATGACTTGTAGATCGATAGGTCGGTGTGCATTGCCACAACAGTGCTCCTCCTTGAGCAACCGGCCGCAAGCGGCCGGATTGAATGAACGAATTAATCGATAAGCGACCTGCGGACGGGGCGGACGCGGAGCTCGAGGTCCTTGACGTAGTAGCTCTGAATGCCACCACCGAAGTGCATGCTGAACGCGTAGTCGGCGGAGCGCTGCGAACTCGACCAGTACCAATCGGCCTTGAAGGCTTCAGGCTCACCGTTGGCGAAGCCGGGAGCTTGGGTCTTGACTGGCGATTCCTTGGTGTAGAGCAGGCCCACCGGCAGACTGTTCGGGTTGTCGCCATCGCGGTTCCAGCAGTAGTTCTCACGGCTGGTTGGCTTGAAGTGGCGGTACTGCAGCTCCTGCACGTCACGCGCCGGGATCGCCCAGTCGGTAAAACCGCCGATGCCCAGGGCAATAACCTTCTGTGCCAGCTCGCTGCCGGAGGCGGCCATGGCCTCGGTGTTGGCGCGGCTATCGGTGAGGCTGTCGGCACCGTCGATCTTGACGCCGTACTCGCCCCACTCGCCGACCAGCTCATGATCGGCGCCGGCGGTGATGTTGGCGTAGCGCTGACCGTTCTCGACGGTGATGCCAGAGAAGAAGCCACCGCCGAAGGGCTGGCCGATCTCGGGAAGCTGTACTGCAGGTGCCACTTTCTCTACTACGCTCATGTGCTGCTCCTTGGAAGGCAACAAAAAAGGCGCTGATGCGCCCCTGTTCGAATGAATGAAGGATTAAATGAACAACCTGCGGACGGGGCGGACGCGGAGCTCGTAGTTCTTGTCGTAGTCGCTCTGAATGCCATCACCGAAGCTCATGAGGAATGCGACGTCGGCGGAGCGCTGCGAACTCGACCAGTAGTAGCAGTCCTGGGCGAACACCTCAGGGCAGCTGACCCAGCCCTGGTGCAGCTCAGCAGCGGCCGGCAGGTAGAAGTCGTTGTGGTTGTCAGCGGTGTACTTGCTCGCAGCGCTGGCGGCAGGGTGGTTGCCTTCTTCCAGTAGGATCGCGCTGTTGGCCAGGCCGTCGGTTTTGCTTGTAGCGCCAGAGGTTTCGCCGCGGCGTCCCCATTCATGGCTGCCAGTGTCTTCAGCAGCGATGATCAGGTAGTGCTCCGGTACGTCACCGCGAGCAGCGACCAGGCCGCCGTTGATGCCACCCTGGCCCCGCCATGGTTGACCGACAGCAGGGATATCGGCCGGAACAACCGGCTGAACGTTGGCCACAGGCGGCAGCACCTGGGCGAACACGCTGGCAATCGCAATTTCTGCCAGCTTTGGTCGAGACATTTTGAACTGGATGCCTTTGTGTTCCAGTTTCACCATTTCAGATTTCATGGATTTTCCTCAGGATGGCGCCGCCCTCCATGGCTGGATGCGGCATGTTGGAATAGGTAAGTTCAGGCGTTGGCTAGCAGAAGCAGGCCGGTGTCGTCCGGGTCGTCGCCCAGCATCAGGTCGGGCGTCCGCAGCTCTCGCCCAATGCGGAACTGGTCGAGTTTTCGCGCCACAAAATCCGACACAACGATTTCGTGGCGCGGTGCGCTGAGGAAGTGGCGGGCCGCATCAGGCCCTAACTCATGGATGCGATGGATCAGCAGGGTCATGGCCTCGCCGTTTTCCTCGACTTCGGCCCATTGCATGATTTCAGCCAGGGCCTGGCGGGTGCCGGCGCGGGTCTTCATGCGCAGGTCTTCTTCACCGTGCTTGGACTGCTTGGCGCGGCGCCTCTGGTCTCGCTCTTGCTGAGACATCGCCATACGGCACCTCCTTCAATCCGCTGGGCGGGATGTGTATGTGCAGCTGGCGGCGACGCTGCTGCGTGAGTTTCTGGATGCGTCTCATGGGTAGCACACCTCGATTGGCGTCTTCTTCGTAGAGCCAGAAGGCATGACCACCAGTAGACGCTTGTTTCCGCGATACACGCCCCAAGGCTGACCAGTGGACTTGGCCATGGCAGCCGCGTACTTCACGGCAGGTACGGGCTGAGAGATCGTGGCGATCACGATTAGGCGCCTACCAGGTAATGCAGCGGCGCGAATGGAATGTCGTCGTCGAAGCTGTCCGGCGGCGCGGCCTGCTGACTCTGCTGCTGAGCCTGTGGGCGGCTTTGTTGGCGCTGCTGTTGAGGTCGAGGTTGTTGCTGCTGGCTACCTTGCTGGGCCTGCTGTGGCGGGCTACCGACAAACTTGATGATGATCACGCGACCAGTCAGTTTCACTCCTTGGGAGTGGTCACCCTTGGTGTATGTCTCGACGTGAGCGTCATCGATGGTGAAGTGCAACTGCTGGCCTTTGACCATGTACTGCGCCATGGTTTCGGCCTGCTTGCCCCAGAGCGTGGCATCGACCCATTGGGTGGGGCGCTTGCCATCTTGGCCTTTGCGGCCGTACTCACAGGCCAGAGCCAAGTTACATACGGCATTCCCGTCAGGCGTGTAGCGCAGTTCAGCGTCGCGGCCGAGGCGGCCGATATCGGTAAGTGTTGGCATGAGTTATCTCTTACTTGATACGAATTGAAGACTTTCCGCGCTCTAGGTGAGCGCCATTTACCTCCTGGCCGGCCTTGATCCGTTCGGAGATGGCCTTCTTGTCAGGGACATAGGTCACGCGTGAATCGACCAAGTCGTCAGGGAGGGCCTTTTCGTCGTCGATGATTACTGACTCGCGACCTTTGGCCAGAGTGATGGTGAAGAGGGGGCAGGTAATCTTGGTTATGTTCGCCGCCTCCATGTTCTCGCGCAGATAGTCGATGATCTGTCCCTTGCGATTGGACATGATCCGCTTTCGTTCTTGGAGGCGTTCAATCTCGGAATCCACGGCCTCGATATCGCCATCCATGTTCAGGATGACCCGGCTTACTGCCAGAGCCTTGTCGTTGAATTCAGCCTCAATGGCGCCCATGGTGTCGCGTACAGCTATGGACATGTCTTCGTCGGCCCCAACCATGAGGACGGTCAGCTCTTTGAATTGGCCCGTCAGTTCGTAAAGAGTGCTCATGCGGCCTGCTCCTTCTTCTGAGCGCCCTCAATGAAGGCTTTGCGCTCTTCGTATGCCTCGGTCAGACGACGGAGGAACGCTGTTTCGTTGCGCGCGGTGGCGCTTTTCACGAATCGGGTATTGAGCATCTTCAGCTCATGCATGGTGACTGCCCCAGCCATGGTCTCGACTGCTGTTTTCAGCCACTCCAGACGCTCCTGCTTTTGCTGCTCTTCAGCGGCTGCCTTGTCCTCGGCTGCTTCAACGGCAGTCTCTTCCTGGCGCTGCTGGAAGTAGTCGGTGTCATCGAACATGCCGAGGAACACATCGGCGCTAAATCCGAGCATGGACAGAGCCTTCTTGATGGCGTCTGTCAGCGACTTCTTGGGCGCTTCGCCGTCGGTGGTCATGCCGTACTTGGTCTTGTACTGGTACCGAGTGCACCCGTATTGCTCGACCTCGCCGCGCTGACCATCCTGCATGAACCAAAGCTGGATCTTGACGGTGTGGCCGATCTCCCGGCCCAGGCAGATTCGCTTGTCGCCTTCACCGGCGAACACTTCATGGCCGTCGTCGAACCGCTCTTCAAGGACCTTCCAGCCCCAGCCGATACCGACAGGGCCGAACATTTCTGTGGCCTTCATGACCATCGCGGTGCCGTTCAGGCTGGTGATCTTCTGACCGCCGACCTCGGCGCTCTTGGTGTATCGGGTATCGGTCTTGTCGACCTGGCCCCAGATGCGCATGTTGGAATTGGACATTGATAGCTCCACGCGCAGCCTAGGGCAGCGCCGTCAGTTGGAATAGGGAAATGCCAGATCACCCAAGCACGGAGGGTTGACCCAGGCTCTGGCTGCCGGTGATGGTTGCGCGCTCTTACCGGCTTACGCTCCACTCAGGGTACGGTTATCCCCGTAGGGCCCGCCGTGCATCGGGTGTGTATTCAGGAAGTGATTTGCCCGGCCAGTGAGCTGGCGAGCATGAAAGCGGTGCAGGCGAGAAGGGTGAGGGCAGAGCCGCGCCAGTAGGCGATGCGCTTGGCGCGCTGGTAGCTGGTCATGGCTTAGGCTTCAAGGCCTTGATAGCCGACTTGCCTAATGCGCGGAGTGATCGCCTGAAGTTGCCAAGGTCGCGGCGCGCCTTCTTGCGCTCCCTAACGAAGTAATAGGCCCTGGTGCAGTGGACGCATCCTTGCTTGAGCAAGTAATCCATCACTTCTTTGTCATTCAGGCCGCGATCTTCGTCTTGCGACCACTCTCGGAATGCGTCCCACATGTGCGTCTTGCGGCGATTTTTCTCGTCATACAGGATCTGCCAATGCTCTTCGCTTCCGTTCGGCCATGGAAGATCGCCAAGTTCGGGGTGTGGATTGGCAGGCTTCGGTCCAATCAAGTCGAAGCGGTTCTCACATCGACCAAGGTGAAGACCGATGTCGGCCGTCAACGACTTGATCCGCTGCAAGACTGATTCGTGAGCGGCCAAGGTGATTAGTATTGAGCGCTCAAGCTTCATGCCCGTACCTCATACCCGACAGTCCACTCGCCGCAGATGCAGGCCCGGCACTTCCAGGCTGCTGGGTTCTCGATGCTGGCCAGCTCGGCTTCGTGCACAGTAGCGGCGAACGTCGGCCCCTTGAACAGCATCAGGACGCGGTCAGGCGGCAGGCATTGGCTTGATGGAAGTTCGGCAACCTGTTCGTCGATCAGGGATTTGACCAGTGGAGTGCTCATGCAACCTCCTTGCGCCCATCAACGATCTTGTTGAGGCGCCCGCAGTAGTGGTTGAACTCTTCGATGGTGATGCGCTCATCGGTGAGCATCTCGGTAATGAGCTTTTGAACCATGACGCTCCAGCTCAGGTCCGTGCTGGGGTGCGCCATGGCGTCGAGCTCGTTGTCGAGCAGGACGTGCGGGCTCATAGCGAGGCATCCTCTGCATCAGCCTCGACGCCTGCCTGGGCATATTGCTCAAGCATCGACTCGGCGATTTCATAGAGCTTGCCGCGACTGTGGTCGCTCTGGCCGACGACTTCCCCGACCATGTTTTTCACGGTGCCGCCTGTTTCCGCTTGAAGTAGGAGCAGGGCCAAGGCATTGAGGTCGTCTTGCTCAGCCTCCTGCAGCGCCCTGAGGTGCTCGGCGAGCTTGGCTACGAACTGGTCTTGGCGGATGCCTACCGGCGGGCCAAAGCGCTGGCGGACCAGAACGTCAGCACCGCCTACCAACTGCTCGGCCTTGTCTTCGATCCAGGCCTGAACCGCTTCTTGATGCGCTGAGTCGTCTTCAGGCTCGGCGTTGTCGTAGAGCCATTGGGCTTTGCGTAGTGCTGACATGGTCGCCTCCGGTTACGGTTGGGATGCTCGATAGCGCCGCATGAAGCCATCCGTCAGGCGCTTCATGCTTCGCGGGTATCGGTCAGGGTGGTGAAGATTGCAGGGCAGGTCGCAGTGATGCCCCTGCCCATCTTCGAAGTGGTCGCACTGGCAGTGCTGCTTGAGCAGGGCCCTTGCCTCAGCTGCGCATGCAGCGCGCAGGGTGAACCAGCGACGACCGCCGCCACGGAAGACGGCAGCAGTCTCGACTGTGACGGCCATGTCGCCTCCAGGTATTGGGTTACTCGATGGGTGGCTCCAAGAACGGCTGCCAGTGCGTGACGCGATGCTCAAAACGGCAGCCGTCGAAGTAGCGCCAGTCGATGCCGTTCCAATAGAGGAAGCGCGAGCCGTTAGCAAAGCTCTGCGCTGCGCGGGCTGGTGTGTAGGCGATGACGCGAGCTTTGCCGCCGCCCTTTGGCAGTTCGGGCAGCCTGTCACTGCACTTTATCCAGCCGTTCATGCCGCCTCCGGGTACTTCTCGCCACAGAACATGCAGTAGCTGCCGATCATCGACAGGTCCTGTTTGACCGTCTTGAACCCGCCCCCGCGCTTCGGCGCCTGGTACTCAACGTGCAGGTTGAGCTTGTTCTTTATTTCCAGAGTTTTACCCAGGATCATCGCCATGCCTTGCAGCTCGACGGTGAGCTGTTGAGCTCCTGCGGGGAGTTGCGTGGCGATTTTTTCCTTTGCTCTGGCTTCAACTTCAGATGCGCAGTCGCACATGGTAATTCCTCGGTAGGGCCGCATTGGCCAGATGCCAGACGCGGGTGACCAAACCCAGCCGTGAGACTGGCCTGGCACCTGCCAATGCGGTCGAAATAGAATGTAAGGTGGTGCAGACGCCCGGCGCTTCCCGGGAAGCTTCTGGCCTAACTCGTCCTGAGTTCCGGAATCGCCTGCGAGAGAAATGAATGAATTACTGAATAGGCAACCTGCGGACGGGGCGGACGCGGAGCTCGCCGAGCTTGCCGCCGCCGCCCTGAATGCCATCACCGAAGTCCACGTCGAACGCGTCGTAGGCGGAGCGCTGCGAAGACGACCATAGCCAGTACCAGTCTTTGTAGCCGATGTTCATCCAGGCTTCGTAGAGCTCGGCAATGGCTGGGAGGTAGAAGTCAGTGTGGCCTTCAGCGTTGTGTGCGGCCGCTGCTTTCGCAGCCGGGTAGGCGCCGCGCTCGAGCAGAGCCAGGGTGTTGGCCTGGCCGTCGGTCAAGCTGGTTGCTGGCGATTCATCGCCATAGGGGCCCCACTCGAAGCGGCCCAGCTCGTCACCCAGGATCAGGTGGTAGGCCTCTTGGCCATTACGCGCCGGCATGACTCCGGCGTAGATGCCGCCTTGGCCTGGCCAGATTTCGCCGATGGCTGGCGGGATCAGTTTTTGTTCTGCGTTCATTGGGTGTTCCTGCGTTGGTTGTCATCCCAAAGCACCCGGATCACCAGGCGCTTCAGTGATGCTTTCCCGCCCAGGCCTGCTACTGGCAGCCACCTGGGCGTCAATCTCGATGTCAAAGAACGTTGGTTCCAGTCGGTCCCGCTTTCCGGGGCTGGGAGATCACTTCGCTGATCCCGTGCTATCTGGCGGCTTCACCAGTCGTGTGGCGGGCCTCTTGAGGCCCTGTGCAGGACCTGGTAGGTCGCTGCGTGAGATAAATATGTACCAATGGTTCACAGCGGTCAAGTACCAAAAGTACATAATTTTCTCGCGCCCACAAAAAAGCCCGCACGGAGCGGGCTGGCGGATGTAGGATTGGTGAAGGTCTACAGACCGCTAGGAGGCGTCATGGAGAAGAAAGACAATAGATCTGGCATTGTAATAATCGACAGCTCACCCGGGTGTGAAGCGAGATTCAGGCGCATCCTTGAGCTGGTGAAAGCGGGAGATATGGAGGCTGCCAAGACCATCTATGATGAGTCTAAACGGCTGCGCGCGCTTCAAGTTGAATCTAATGAAGAGGCGTGCGCGGATCCCGGATCGGAAACTCATACATGTGGGTTGCATCGCTCCAGCCGGACAGAGGATGAAGGTAGGTAGGATCAAGCTCTACGGAAAAAGCTGGGGAGTCATCAGGCGCCCACTCGAATACCGCTAAGGCCTTCCCATCGATCAACGCAAGGTCAACCCTAGACTCAAAGGTCTTTTCTCCGACGTAGACATAGATAAACAAAACCCCGTCTGCTGACCTATCCATTCTGTCCCCATGCAAGCTCAATGGCTTTATTTGTGCAGCCTATCCATAAACCAGTCCTTCACGAAGGACAGGCCAAATATCGCAAAGAACGAAACGATGTAGAGGGCGAAATAGGCAAGCTCTGCCCAGCTTCCGTGCTGGCGATGAAGCCATCCATCCAGCCACCAGACAACAACTGCAAGGGCGCCGAAAACCAGAAACGCGAGCGTCCAGGCGTGCTTTTCATGCGCGTCGTAAACCTTTTTCTCGGCTGGGGTCATTGCTTCCGCTCCTCACTTGCTGCGTCATGTGTATTTTCTCTCTTACACCTTTGGGCTTGGTCAGGACGCGGCTACAGAACCCCGCCACGCCAGATCACGCGACCAAGAATTCGGTGCTCATGGATTTCTCCATCAGGAATCTTGAGGTCCGCATACAAGGCCTTGTCCGGGTTATCACTTCGGACTATCCAGCCTTCCAGGTCGGAGAAGATCAATCGCTTGACGATGGCCCCCTTGTTTTCACTGAACAGTGCGAAAACTTGACCATCCACCGGATCTAATCGTGACTCATCGACCAAGAGCACGTCCCGATCATTGATGGTCGGCTCCATGCTTGACCCCTGGGCGTAGATGACTTTTAGGTTTTTGGGGTTGAGCCCCATATACCTGATCCACTCACGCTTAAAGGCCAGTGTTCCGCGGATTTCAACGTGCTCATTGGCGTGCCCTGGGCCGGCAGATAAAAGCGCGGAGTACTGCTTGATGTGAACATAAGCGTCCTCAGCGTCATCCTCGGTCGGAAATGCGGGGATCTCTGCAGGCTGCGGAGATAACGGTCGAGATTCTGGAGCGGGCCCTTCTTTCATTTCACCACGACCATACTCCAGCCACTCAACGCGGACCTTTAGAGCTGATGCCAGAGCAAGCATCTTGGCACCACCCGGCATAGATTCACCGTTGAGCCACTTGCTGCTGGCTTTGGGTGTGACCCCGGCAAGCTTCGCCAGGCGCGCACCAGCGCCCCACGACGGCATGTCGTTGGCGGACAGAGCAACCTTCAAGCGCGCCGCGAAGGCCGCTCGTATTTCTTCTATATGAACCATAGGTTCAATATCGCATGCGCTTGCATGTACTTTCAGTTCCGACATAATATGTACTGACAGTTCACATTTTCGTTGGAGTCCCCTATGCAGGAGCTCAAGAAGGCAATCGATGATGCAGGCGGGGTCACCGCAGTAGCTCTCGCTTGCGGGAAAACGCCGCGCGCCGTCTACAAGTGGCTCACCGCTGGTTGCCTCCCGCGCACCGAATACACCGGCGAGACCAGCTACGCCGAAAAGATCGCAGCACTGGCCAAGGCCAATGGCAAGCCGTTCAAGGCTCCGCGCCTTTTGGCTGTCACCGCGCCAACCAAGACCGCCGCCTAACCAATTCCAACCGCAAGGAGCAGTAAAGCTATGAGCGACTTATCACGACCCAATCACAAACACACCAACCAGACAAAGGTGTTGCTGGACGACGAATTTGAAGAGCTTCTTCGCTGCGCTGCGCGTGTTCAGCGCACGCCAAAGGCGGTCCTTGCACGCGAAGTCCTGAAGTCCTGGCTGCTCGATGCTGTTGGCAATTCTACCCGCGACAGCCGGGCAGCCTGAAGCCGAACCGTAAGGACTCAGTAGGGACCGATCAGGGACCGGAGGGCATATGCCAGATGAACGAAATGGTATGGCGCTTGTGGATCTTCTGGATGGCGAGGATCTGGAACTGTTGAAGGCGGAGGCAGCGCGAAGGGGGATGACCCCGGAAGAGCTGGCGAAGCTTGGAATGCAGCAGGAACTGACCAGACGAACCAGGCCAAGAGCCATGAGCGGAACCATACAAGCGTTTCGCAGAAGAGAGTAATCCCGGATTCCGGGCACAAAAAAACCACCGGGCATGGTGGCTTTTTCGACAGCAGTTCAACGAGAGAAATCATGACAAACATCATCCAAATTGACAAGTCCAGGGGGTTTACCCGTATGGACAACCAGCTGATGGATGGCTTGATGGCCATCGACTTGCCTGGTCGTGAACTCAAGGTTGCATTGTTCATCGCCAAGGCCACGATCAACTTCCAAGCGGGCGCCGTACGAATCAAGGCCACCGATGTGGCCAAGGCCACAAACCTACACCCTGATGTCGCATCGAGGGCTATCAGTCACCTGTTGAAGCGTCGAGTGATTCACCGCGTAGGCGGTGCGCGGGGCGATATCAGCATTTGCGACCCGAAAGAGTGGGTTTATTTCGAATGTCCGACTCGGACCAACCTGTCCGAGTCGGACAAAGTGGTGCGAATCGGATCTACCGCGAGTCGGACCAAAACCGACGACTCCCTTCTTTATTCTAAGAAACAAACCCCCTTAGTAACTCTTCCTTCGGAAGAGATTACTTCCTCCCCAGAGCAACTGGCACCGGCCAAGCCTGATCGCAAAGCTCCGTTCGGGATGACCCAGTTGCTGGCTGACAATCCTCACCAGGTGCCTGAGCAACTGTTGGCCGACTGGCTGGCCCAGCGCAAAGCCAAGCGCGCAGCAGTGACCGAAACAGTTTGGTCAACCGTAAACGCCGAGCTGTCCAAGTGCGCCGCCCAAGGCGTCGATGCCTCCACCGCGATAACCGAAGCGCTGACCGCTGGCTGGCAAGGATTCAAGGCGTCCTGGGTGATCAAGCGCCTGAACGATTCAAACCCTCCTGCTGCGCTGCCATCTCGCCACACTGGTTTCAATGATCGCGACTACCACGCTGGCCTGATTGAGCGGGAGGACGGTTCCTATGCGTTCTGAGCCAATCCCACCGAGTAATGAATTGCCGCCGGGTACGCGCGTTCAGCCCGCTGAATGTGGAACCCACGGTGCCTACGATCAGAGAGTAACTTTGGTGCTGGGTCGAGAGTTCAAGGCTGGGTGCCCGGAATGCTCCCGCATCGCCCGTGAGCAGCGTGAAGAGCAGGAACGCCAGACGGAAATAGCTCTTGTCCGCCAGGCCATGGAGCGCAAGCTGGGCGCCGCGCTGATCCCGAAGCGCTTTGCCGCCAAGACATTCGCAACGTACCGCGCCGATGGCGCCGGGCAGGCAAAGGCCCTGGCCAAGTGCAAGGCCTACGCGGACAGTTTCCCTGATCACCTCAAGGCGGGTCGCTGCATGTTGCTGTTGGGCAAGCCCGGCACCGGAAAAACGCATCTGTCCGTAGCGATCGCTAACGCCATCATGTCTACCAGTTCGGCGACAGCGGTGTATCGCACCATCGGCACGGTTCTGCAGGCCATCCGTGCCACCTACGATCGCGCCAGTGAGCAGACCGAGGCGCAGATCTTCTCCAGCTTGATCGAGCCTTCCCTGTTGGTTCTCGACGAGATCGGTGCGTCGAAGGAGAAGCCAAGCGACTTCGAACTGTCGACCTTGTTCTCGATCATCAACGGCCGGTACGAGCAGCAGCTGCCGACCATCATCGTGTCGAACCTCGGCGCCCAGGAGCTGCCAGCGGCTATCGGCGAGCGCTGTGCGGATCGTCTGCGCGAGGGTGGGGTAATCGTTCTCCCGTTCACTTGGGAATCGCAGCGCGGCAAGGAGGGCTTCTAATGGCTGATCTCATGCTCCGTACTGAGCAAGACCGAACCAGATTGATCGGATACTTGGCCGGACTTGACCTGGCCAAGCCGCGCAAGATCGCGATCACCGAAGTCCGCAACAAGCGTAGCGACGCCCAAAACCGTCTGCTGTGGATGTGGAATGGCTTGATCCAGGCGCACCTGCGCGATTCGTTCGGGCAAACCGCCAGCTCGGAAGAGTGGCACGAGATCTTGGTGGCCAAACTCTGGCCCGCCGAGGTTCACCCCGTCGAGCTTCCAGACGGCACCCGGTACCGCGTTGGCCGTGCCAAGACCCGCAAGTTCAACACCCAGCAGATGACCACTTACCTTGAGCTTCTGGACGCCTACTGTGCCGAGCACCTGCAGTTGCTCCTGCCGCACCCAGATGACCTGATGATGGCGATCTACGGCGAGCGCCGAGGGAGGGCGGCATGAGAGTAGTCAGCCAGAAACTGCGCGACTCCGCGCGCGGCCAAACCTGCACGTTGCGCCTTAACGGCTGCAGCCACGATGACGGCACCGTTGTTCTCGCGCACATCCCATGTGGCCAGAAAGGCATGGGAATGAAAGGCCCGGACATGATTGCCTGCTTCGCCTGCGACAACTGTCACTCGATCATCGACGGCCGACGCCGCGGGGAATACACCGATGCCGATCTGCTCCGCGCACTGGCGGAAACCCAGCTTATTTGGATCAAACAGGGCCTCATGAGGGTCCCGGGAGTTGCCGCATGAATGCCAACGATTATCCACTCATGCTTCTGCTTGCCATGGTCGTCTGTTCCGGCTACTGCCTTTTCCGTGGTTACGTCTGCGCCCAGAAGCGCAAGCGCCTGGAGGGCGGTGAGTGAGTAAGCCTGAAGAGCTACTGGCTTCTCACCTGAAGTTTCACAAGGTAGAGGCCTACACAGAGTACCGCTTTGGCGCTATCGCGGCAGGAGGACCTGGCAAGGGGCTTCGTGACCGACTCGCGAAAGCAGGTCTGCGAGATTGGAGGTTCGATTTTGCCTTCCCGGCCGAGATGGTGGCGGTCGAGGTCGAGGGCGGCGCCTGGACTGGTGGCCGACACACCACCGGAGCCGGGTTCAGCGAAGACCTCAAGAAATACGACGCTGCTATGCGACTGGGCTGGAACGTGTACCGCTGCGACCCTGGCATGGTGAAGTCGGGCCGGGCCATTGAAACGATTTTGATGTTGCTGAAGCTCAGCAAAGGGGAGGCATCATGACCTACGACGCAGAAGAACTCCTCACTCAGTGGGGGCGCTGGGTGTGGCAGGGGGCTGGAGTTCCCGGCTTTGGGATATCCCCTTTGTACGCCATCATGCGGGACAACGTTGAGCAGCCGACGGCGAACCTTCCGGCGGCAATCACTGATGATGAGGCGCTACTAGTTGACCGGGCTGTAGCGTCACTATGGCAGAGATACCCAAAGACTGCCGATTGCTTGCGGGTCTATTACTGCACTGGCATGACCATGCAGGCGGTGGGTAACCTGCTCGATTTACCACGATTGAAAGTCCGAGAGCTGTTGATCGCTGGAAGAACATACATCGAGGCATGTCTCGATATGAAAATGGCTGCGTGATCGGTTGACGTGTTAACACGATAGTGGCAGTATCGCGTCATATTGCGGTTTTACCGTTTCAAACAAGCCCGGCCATTGAGTCGGGCTTTTTTGTGCCCTTATTTCCTGGTGCTGCTCCCGGCAACACTTGCCCGCTATTCCGGGCCTTTTATTCCCCTGGAGTCCATATGGAGCCGACCACTACTGCGGCAGGCGCACTGCTGGCCAAGTACAGCGTTGCCCTGGCGGCTTTCATTGGTGCGATTCTCTCGCTGGGGTTCCTCAAGGGCCTAACCAGGGGCCAGGCAGCAACGGCTGTTCTGACTGGATTCTTCTTCTCGACCTACCTGACGCAGCCAGTATCTGCGTACTTGGCGAAAAGCCTTGAGCTGGAGATGAATGACTACCTCCTGTGCGGGGTGGCCTTCCTACTTGGCCTGACGGCCATGAACATCATTCCAGGGATCAAGGCAGCGCTTGGGCAATTCATCGCCTCGCGAGGCCCGACAGCATGATCAACTCAGTCCTGATGGCCGCTGATGCGCTTCTGTGCATTCTGGTGGTTCTTGCCGCGCTTGAGTATCTGCGTGCAGTGAACTTCGTCGACCACCCGGTTCTCGCGACCTCGTTCTACCTGGTCGCGATCGGGGCGTTCGGGCTGCTCATCAATCTGATGCGTGGGGCGCCCGCTGACCCATGGTCGGTTTTGATGCACACCGGGGTGGTGATGTATGCCTGGGCCCGACGCCAGTACATCTTCGAATACGACTGGCAGTGGAATGGCCAAGAGCGTCGTCGCAGGGGGTAGTCATGCCACAGGTAACCGCAGAAGAGACGTTCGAACTGGCAAAGCGCGGACTGATCTGGCGAGTTAGTCATGCCTGGGAGATGGCTGCCGCCGCTACATTCCACTTTGGCTTCATCATAGGCGAGCGCGACATGATCGCGCTGTCCCGTGAGTATTTCACGATGAGCACGGCGCTGAAGGTCGAGCTGTTTCAGGCAACCTGGACCGGCGGGGCTCCGGCAAAGACGATCAATCGTCGCCTTGAGTTCAAAGACCTTACACCACCAGTTCAGTGGTACCAAGGCGTTACGCCCGGAACCCTGGGTGCAGCTATTACCGGCTTCGAAGTCGAAAGCACCAGTTCGAACCGTGTAGGCAAGGATGGTGACAAAGAGCCGTTCATTCACACCGCTATGACCTCATACGTCTTAAAAGTGACGAATACAGGCTCAGGCAATCAGCCGTTCATGTTTGCGGCTGACTTCCGAATCAAGAATCCCCAAGAGTACTAAAGATGACCAAATATGAAGTCAAGACTGCAGATGGGGTGATCCATCGCATCGAGGCCTCGACCCATGTGCTGGATTCGAACGGCCTGACCCTGTACGTCGACGGCGGCAAAGCGGTTGCGATCTTCGCCAAGTTCGAATGGATGCGCGAAGCTGCTACGGAAACATCTGTTGCGGTCCAGCCTGAAGCTCCTGCTGATTCCGGCGCTGGCGAGGTAGTCACTCCTGTGGCGGGTGGGGAGTAAGCAGTGACCGAGAAGCAGGCGCCAGACTGGGAGCGGATTGAGCAACTGTACCGTGCCGGCTTGCTTTCAGTGCGCGAGATCGCTACAGCTCATGGCATCACCCATGGTGCAATCAACAAGCGCGCAAAGCGTGATGGGTGGGTCCGCGACCTCAAGGCAAAGATCAAAGCCAAGGCTGATGCACTGGTATCCAAAAGTTTGGTATCCACTGAGGTATCCAAAGAACAGCTGGCTACCGAACGAGCTACGGTTGAGGCAAGCGCTCAGGTCATCGCCAACATCCGCATTGCCCACCGGAGCGACATTGGCCGGTACCGCAACCTCGCCAACAAGATGCTGGAAGAGCTGGAAGGGCTTACGGACAACCGCGACCTCTTCGACCAACTGGGTGAGCTACTGCACTCACCAGACGACAACGGCCTCGACAAGCTGAACGACCTCTATCAGAAGGTCATCAGCCTTCCGAGTCGGACCAAGACCCTGAAAGACCTCGGCGACACCCTCAAAGTGCTGATCGCCCTGGAGCGCCAGGCCTACAGCATCGACGACGAACAGCCGGTCGATGACCGCAGCAAGATGACGGAAGAAGAACTTGATCGCCGAATCGCCAAGCTCTCGGGTGTTGCTGGCTGACAAGCTGGAACTACTCGCACTGCTTGAGGAAAAGGCGCGCCGCAATGCGCAGCGTCAGCACCTTCTGCAGTTTGGGACGCTTTACGACTGGCAGCTCAAGTACGTCCGAGCTACCGCAAGTCACCGCTCATGCATGCTCATGGCGGCCAACCGGGTGGGCAAGACCCGAACCGGGCTGACCATCGACGCCATCCATCTGCTGGGTGATTACCCGGATGACTGGGAAGGCCACCAGTTCGAGCACGCGCCGCTGTGTTGGTTGCTGGGTTACTCGATGGAGAAGACCCGCGACCTGCTGCAGAAACCTCTGTTCGGCACGCTGGAGCAGGGTAAGTGGACTGGCGGCCTTATACCGGCTGACCGGATTGTCGGCCACCTTTCGGCCACCGGCACATCTGGGGCGATGCGCGAGGTAAGGGTCAGGCACAGCAGTGGTGATATCGCCACAGTGCAGTTCTGGTCTTACAGCCAGGGTCAGCATGCGATCATGGGCGACAGCGTCGACTGGTACCACATCGACGAAGAGCCAGAAGACAAAGAGATCTACCCGCAGGTCATCACGCGGACAGCAACTGGTGACCGGGGCAGGGGCGGCAGGGGCATCCTGACCTTCACCCCTGAAAACGGTCGTACCGAACTGGTCGTCAAGTTTATGGATGACCCAGCTGACGGCCAGTACATGCAGCGCGCCACCTGGGATGACGCGCCGCACCTCAATGAAGAAACCAAGCGCGAACTGTTGGCGGCCTATCCGGCCTGGCAGCGCGACATGCGAACAAAGGGCGAACCATTGCTCGGTACCGGTCTGATCTTCGACTTCGGCGACGACGACATCAAGTGCGCGCCGTTTGAGTGCCCAGCTCACTATCGCGTCATCAACGGCATGGACTTCGGCTGGGATCACCCGCAAGCGCACGTGCAGCTGTGGATTGATCCAGAGGCTGACGTCATCTATGTGGCGCAGGCCTGGAAGAAGTCCAGGGTAACGCCGGTTACCGCCTGGGGCTCGGTCAAGAGCTGGTCGCAGCATGTTCCAACGGCATGGCCAAGCGATGGCCTGCAGTCGGAGAAATCATCGGGCGAGCAGCAGCGCGCTGCGTACGTCGATGCAGGCTGGCAGATGCTGGCCGAGCACGCGACATGGCCTGGTGGCGGTGTAGGCGTAGAGGCCGGACTGGTCGAGATGTACGAACGCATGACCACCGGGCGATGGAAGGTGTTCAGCCACTTGAGCGACTTCTTTGAAGAAAAGATGAGCTATCACCGCGATGAGATGGGGCGGATCGTCAAGCTGAACGACGACATCCTGTCTGCCGCGCGCTACGCCTACATGATGCGGCGCTTCGCCCGTCAAAGATTCCAGTGCAAGCCCGCAGAGAATGGCGTGCACCAATCCCACTACGACCCATTTAACTCCTGAGGAACACGCCATGGGCGGAGCAGCCAAGGCAGTAGCGAATGTGGCCACACTTGGCCTGGCCGGCAAAGTGCTTGGCGACTCCTTCGAGGCACCAAAGACCGGCACCACCACCGCCGACCAGATTGACACCAACGACGTGTCCAATGAATCCGCGCAAGGCTTGGCAGAGGATAAGCGCCGTCGCGCCAAGGCGGCCGGCCTGTCGTCAACGATCCTTGGTGGCGCAAATGCCCAGGCCGCGCCGACTGCAACCAAGACGCTGCTGGGGCAATAACGATGACTGACACCCTGCGTCAGAGGGCCGAGAAGCGGCTCGGCATGCTCAAGAATGAGCGCACGTCGTGGGAGACGAACTGGCGCGAGCTGTCCGAATTTATCCAACCGATGCGATCCCGCCTGCTGTGTGACCAGCAGGCCAACAAGGGCGACCGCCGCAACAGCAAGATCATCAACAACGAGGCGACCGAGGATAGCGGCGCCCTGGCCGCCGGCATGATGTCGGGCCTTACGTCTCGATCGCGTCCTTGGTTCAACCTGGTTGTGCAAGACAAGGAGGCGATGGAGTTCGGCCCGGTCAAAGACTGGCTGTTCGAAGCCTCGGAGCGCATGCGTGACGTTCTGCTGCGCTCCAACTATTACAACTGCCAGCACGTTTCCTATCTGGAAATGGGCGTGTTCGGCACTGGCGCAATCTGGATCGATGCCGACCTGAAGACTGGCATTCGCTGTGAAGTGTTCACGGCGGGTGAGTACTACGTCGCCAATGGCTCGGACGGTAAATGCAACAGCTTCTACCGCGAGTTCAAACTGACCGCCGCACAGATGGCGGAGCGGTTCGGCAAGGACAATCTGAGCGTACAGGCGCAGAACGCACTCAAGGAATCACGGCAAGACCAATGGTTCGACTGCGTGCAGATGGTCGAGCCGAATGCCGACCACGTGCCGGGCTCGAAGGTCAGCAAGCTGCTGCCCTACGTTGGCCTGGTGTGGGAGAAGGCATCACCGCCCGACAAGGTGCTCGAACACAAGGGCTACCATGAATTTCCGGTCGCGGTAATGCGCTGGGACGCACTGCCGGGTGATTGCTACGGAACTGGCCCGGGCCGTCGTTGCCTTGGCGACATCAAAGCCCTGCAGCTATACGAGCGCAACTCGGCGCGACTGGTTGAAACAGGCGCTAACCCTGCCATGCAGGCCCCGGCAGCCTTGCGCGGACAGCCAAGCTCTACAACACCAGGTTCGATCACATACGTTGATCAGGTTGGCGGCCAGAACCAGATGTCGCCGATCTACGAGCCCAGCGCACAGTGGCTGGCAGCCATCGAAGCGAAGATCGCCCAGTGCTCGACCCGCATTCGGCGCTCGTTCTACACCGACCTGTTCCTGATGATCAGCCAGATGGACGATGTCCGGACGGCTACAGAGATCAACGCTCGGCGTGAAGAG
Source organism: Pseudomonas sp. NUPR-002 (assembly GCF_056322725.1). Classification (NCBI taxonomy): domain Bacteria; kingdom Pseudomonadati; phylum Pseudomonadota; class Gammaproteobacteria; order Pseudomonadales; family Pseudomonadaceae; genus Pseudomonas; species Pseudomonas sp. NUPR-002. Next base: position 4,215,792 of record NZ_CM150476.1, on the reverse strand, counting down.
AAGATGTCCATGCTTGGGCCGGTGGTTGAGCGCGTTGACTACGAAGGCCTGGACCCGATCATCGAGCGCGTATTCGGCATCATGCTGCGCCAGTCGCTGCCGATCTGGGCGGGCATCATCGACGGCGAGCCCTTGCTGCCGCTGCCGCCAGAAGAGATCACCGACACGGTGGTCGAGGCTGATTACATCTCGATCCTGGCCCAGGCGCAGAAAGCCTCTGCTGTCACCGGCTTGGAGCGCATCGCCTCTACCATCGGCAACCTGTCTGCCGCGTTCCCAGAGGTCCGCGACAAGTTCGACGCCGACCAATGGGTAGATGAATACGGCGAAGCCATTGGTGTGGTTCCGACGGTCATTCGCGGCGACGAAGAGGTCGCAGCTATCCGCGAGCAGCGCGCCAAGCAGCAACAACAAGCAGAGGCCCAGCAGGCCCTGGCCAGTGGCGTGCAGGCCGCCAAACTCCTGTCTGAAACCCAGGTCACGGGCGACAACGCGCTCGGCCAGATTCTCGGAGCGTAAATGTTCGACGAAGACGAGATCTCGCAGCAGCGGGAGGAGGCGGAGCGCCTGAAACAAAGGTGCAGGCGCGATGACATTCAGTGGCTCATGGGTGACCAGCGTGGTCGCCGCATTGCCTGGAAGCAGCTTGTGGATTCGCGCTTTGAGTCCCGCTCAACCCTATTCGATACCCACGGCGGCCGACAGAACTACTACCTCGGCATGTATGAGGTAGGCCGCCAGTTTTCAGACGAAATCCGAGACCTGTGCCCCGAGCAGTACCTGCTCATGGTGCGGGAGAACACCCCTAAAACCGATGAGGTTGCCCCATGACCGATGCAGTCGATACCGCCACCACTACCGCAAGCGGGACCGAGAGTGCGACGTCTCAGGCCGTGACCACCGAGCAGCAGACCGCTGCAACGGATCAAGGCCAGCAGCAAGCCCAGCAACAACAGCAAGAGCAGGCCGCAAAGCCTGTAGTTCCTGAAGCCTACGCCTTCTCCAACCTGCCCGAAGGCTACTCCATCAGCGAAGAGCAGCTGGCGGCATTCTCGCCAGTGCTGAAGGAACTGGGCCTGACCCAGGAACAGGCCGACAAGCTCGTTGCATTCGACGCCCAGCGTGCCCTGGCGGCCAATGAAGCCAGCCAGCAGCAGGCCGTCGATTTCCGCAACAAGCAGGTCGGCGAGTGGGAAACCGCTCTGCGCAGCGACGCCTCGTTTGGCGGTGCCAACTTCGACGCAAACGTCGCCATCGCTAAGCAGGCCTTGGCTGACTACGGAACGCCAGAGCTCACCACGATGCTTGCGGAATCTGGCCTTGGCTCACACCCGGAAGTCGTTCGCTTCTTCCACAAGGTCGGCCAGCAATTGGCCGAGGGCAAGCTGCATCGCACCACCACCGAAGTCCCAAAACCTGAAATATCCATCGTTGACGCCTTCCGGTAAGGCCAAGGAGTAGCACGTGGCAATTCTCACCTCGACCATGCCGACCCTGATCGACAAGTTCAGTCGTCAGGACAGCACCCAGAAGATCATGAAGATCGTGGAGCTGATGGCAAAACAAAATGACATCCTCATGGATGCCGAGTACATGGAGTGCAACGACGGCTCCAAGCACAAGACCACTATGCGCTCGGGCATCCCAGAGCCAACCTGGCGGATGTTCAACCAAGGCATCCAGCCGAGCAAATCGACCACCGTTCCAGTGCTGGACACTACTGGCATGATGGAAGACTACGGTCTGGTAGACAAAGCTTTGGCCGACCTCAGTGGTAACGCCGATGCCTTCCGCGCCTCTGAGAACCTGGGCAAGCTCCAGGGCTTCAACAACAAAGCCGCCCGCTACATGTTCTACGGCAATAGCCAGGCGGAGCCTCAGGCGTTCCTCGGTCTCGCGCCGCGCTACAACTCGCTGGCGGCTGAATCGGGCCGGAACATCGTCGACTCTGGCGGTACCGGCTCTACCAACACATCGATCTGGTTCGTGACCTGGGGCGAGCTGACCACCCACCTGATCTACCCGAAAGGCAGCGTTGCCGGTTTCCAGCACCGCAACCTCGGTGAGGACACCGTGAAGGATGATGTCGGCGGCGAGTTCCAGGCTTACCGCGACCACTTCAAGTGGGATATCGGCATGTCCGTTCGCGACTGGCGCGCCAACGCTCGCGTGGCAAACATCGACGTCAACCTACTGACCTCCGATGCCGCATCGGGTGCGAAGCTGATCGAGCAGATGATCAAGGCCTACTACCTGCTGGAAAACCCGATGCAGGGCGAAGGCAAGACCGTGATCTACGCCAACCGCACCATCCAGACTTTCCTGCATCTGCAGGCCATGAACTCGAAGAACGTCAACCTGACGCTCGGCGAGTACGCCGGCCGCAAGATCCCCGAACTGCTCGGCATCCCGATCAAGCGTTGCGACGAGTTGATCAATACCGAAGCTCGCGTCGTTTAAAGGAGAACGAACCATGCTCTTCGACAAAAAGTTGCTCATGTCGAACGCCCAGGCAATCACCGCCTCGGCTGCTTCGACCGACGTTATCGATCGCGGAGACCAAAAAGATGTTGGTCGCGCCGGTGACATTCCTCTGTGCATCCAGGTGGTCGAGGCTTTCAACACCCTGACCAGCTTGACTATCGAGCTTCAGGCTGATGACAACTCGGGGTTCAGTTCGCCGCGCAGTTTGTTCTCTGTGGTTGTGCCTCTGGCTGACCTGAAAATCGGTTACCAAACCCCAGTAATCACCCTGCCGCAGAAAACCGAGCGCTACCTGCGCCTTAACTACACCGTGACCGGCACTGCTCCAACCCTGGGCAAGATCACCGCTGGCGTTGTTGCAGGGGTGCAGACCAATGCCTAAGACCTATGAAGTGCTGGAGCGCTCGTTTATCAACGGACAGCTCTATGAAAAGGGCTATCGCGTTGTTCTGGAAATCGACAATCCAGGTAGCAATCTGAAACTGGTCGGCGGCGATGAGTCTGGTGGTGATGAGAAAGAATCCATCATTGCCGAACTGTTGACCTACGGCGTCGAAGTCGACAAGCGATCAGGCCTGGACAAGCTCCGCGCCAAGCTTGCCGAAGTCAAAGGCGGGTAACACCTGCACCACCTCAAGGGCCCTTCGGGGCCCTTTTTCTTTTCTGGGATGACCTCATGAGCTCCGTAATCGGCATTTGCAACATGGCGCTGTACCGGATCGGGAACAGCACGCGCATCGATGACCTGTCTGAGGCAAGCGTCGAGGCCGAGGTGCTGGGCCAGTTCTACGAGAACTGCCGCGATTATGTGCTGCGCGCCGATTGCGACTGGGGCTTTGCCACTGCGTTTGCGCAGCTGGCCGAAGTTGAAACCAATCCCAACCCAGAATTTTCCTATGCGTATGCGGTGCCGAATGACTGCATCCGTGTGCGCCGCATCGTGAATACCGCGTGGCAACAGGGGGTATGGCCTTGTGATCCGCAATCGCCGCTACCCGAAATTCGGAACATCAAGTTCCGCATCATCAACGGCGGCAGTCAGCGCCTGATCAGTACAAGCGTTTCGCCGGCAACCATTGAGTACACCGTCAAGGTCGAGTCGCCTGAGATGTTTGATCCGATCTTCGTCTCGGCTCTGTCGTGGTACCTGGCTGCGCAGGTTGCAGCGCCGCTGTCCAAGAGCGATGCCATCGTTGAGAAATGCGCGGGCATGTACAAGGCCGAGATCTTGGCGGCGGCTGCAGCAGCGCTGAATGAAGGGGTTGCGACCTATCCGCGTGAATCGGTGTTTATCACGGGGCGCGGCGCATGACCGATCTCATTCAGCCGTCGTTCAGCGCTGGTGAAGTTTCCCCTGCAACCTATGCCCGGGTTGATCTTGGGCGTTACTACACGGCGCTCAAGACCTGCCGCAACTACCAGGTTCTTCCTGAGGGTGGGGCGCAGAACCGCGCAGGAACAAAATTCATCGCAGAAACCAAGAACAGTGCCAGCACTGCACGCCTGATCCCGTTCCAGTTCTCGACCGAGCAGACGTACATTCTGGAGTTCGGCGACCTGTATATTCGCTTCATCAGCATGGGCGGCCAGGTAATCAGTGGCGGCCTGCCTTATGAGATCGCATCTCCGTACACCTCTGCTCAGTTGTTCGATTTGAAGTTCACCCAGTCGGCCGACGTGATGACCATCGTTCATCAGGATCACCCCCCGCGTGAGCTGGCACGACTGGCGCCGACAAACTGGACGCTGACGGCAATTACCTTCGAGCCCGGCATTGCAGCGCCAGCTGGACTTGCTGCCTCGCCGCGATCTGGGGGCACCGGCGACACGACCGAATACCAGTACAAGGTAACGGCGGTCAGTAGCATATCCACGGGCTCGGTCGAGTCCTGGGCCAGTAATACCGCGACAGTCAACAGCTGGGACAACAAGCCAGGCGCAACCCTGAGCTGGACTGCAGTTTCTGGGGCAGACCACTACAACGTGTACAAGAACAAGTCTTCCGGGGTGTTCGGCTTCATCGGACAGTCAGTCGGCACCACATTCAACGACATCAACATCACCCCGGAAACCGACAACACGGTACCGATCGGGTACAACCCGTTTACCGGTGGAAACAACCCTTCGGTGGTCGGCTTCTTCCAGCAGCGCATGGTGCTCGCTGCCAGCAAGAACAACCCGCAGACCGTATGGATGAGCCGCACCGGTGACTTCCATAACTTCGGCTACTCCGATCCAGCCAAGGACGACGACGGCATCGAGTTCATCATTGCCAGTGAACAGGTCAATCAGATCAGGCACCTGGTGTCGCTGCGTGATCTGCTGGCAATGACCTCTGGCGCAGAAATCGCCATTTCTGGCGGTACCGACTCCGGCGTGACCAAGGACAATATTTCAGCCATTGAGCAGAGTTACTTCGGCTCGAGCAACGTGACTCCAGCGATCTACGCGAACACCGCGCTCTATGTTCAGGCTCGCGGTGGGAAGCTCTCGACCCTGGCATTCAACTACGTGGCTGACGGCTTCCAGCCGCAAGATGTGAGCGTTCTGTCATCGCACCTGCTGCGCGGCTACACCGTCCGCGATATGGCATTCAGCCTGGCGCCAAACGGTATTCTGTGGATGGTCCGCAACGACGGGATGCTGTTGGGTTTCACCTTCCTGCCAGATCAGCAGGTCTACGCCTGGCACTGGCATGACACCGATGGTCAGGTCGAGTCGGTGGCAAGCGTCCCAGAAGACGATGAGGACGCCGTCTACCTGATCGTCAAGCGATCCATCAATGGCGTCACGAAACGCTACATCGAGCGCCTGCAGAGCCGACAGCTCAAAAAATCAGGCAGCGGTGACTACTGGTTTGACCGGGCATTCTTCGTGGACTGCGGCCTGACCTATGATGGTCGTCGCACCGGAACAGCTGTTTTGACGGGTGGAACAGACTGGAAATACCCGAACCCACTGACTCTATCCACGAGTGCAGCAACGTTTGATGTCGGCATGATAGGCCGTAGCGTGGTCATGTACGGCGGCGGCACTGAGAAATCAATCGGTGATCTGTTGACCGTCAAGATCACTGGCTACACGTCACCAACTGCCGTTACCGTCGAGCCGCAGACCTTGGTTCCAGAGAGTTTGCGCGGGGTGAGCGCGACCCGCTGGGGAATTGCGGCAACCACCATTTCTGGCCTTGCCCACCTCGAAGGCAAGACCGTCAGCGCGCTAGGAGACGGTAACGTTGCGCCTCAGATGGTTGTCACCGGCGGAGCTGTCACGTTGGACGGCCCGGCATTGGTGGTGCATGTCGGCCTTCAGATCACGGCTGACTTCGAAACACTGGACATTACTCTTTCCAGCCAGCAGGCCTTCTTGGCTAACCAGAAGCGCGTCAATCAACTGACTGTGCTTTGCCAGGAAAGCCGGGGCATCTTCGCTGGTCCTGATCTCGACCACCTAAAAGAATACAAGCAGCGCTCCACAGAGAACTATGGCGAGTCCATTGAGCTGTTGACTGGACGCGCAGAAATGGTGATTCCGGCCAACTGGAACAACAACGGCCGCGTGGTGATCCGCCAGAGTGACCCGCTTCCACTGACCATTCTGGGGATCATGCCGAATGTTCATGCCGGTGGATGAATATCTGATTGCCCAGGCCGTGGCCAATGCGCGGCAGGAAGACCGCCGCGAGTTCGAATGCCTGCGCGGGCTTACCGTCGAGCAGGAGCTGCGCCACTCGCTGGGTATCAGCGAGAAGGCCCAGGCTTTCGTTATGGGTGGCCGTGTGGTGGCGATCTTCGGTGAAATCAAGCACGACGACCGGGTCGGTGTGCCGTGGCTCATCAGCACCACCGAGATCGCCAAGTATCGACGCGCATTCCTGGTGGCATGTGACCGCGAGGTCGCACAGATGCGCAAGCGCCACCAGGTGCTGATCAATTACACCGACGCTCGCTATGCCAAGGCCCTGCGCTGGCTTCGCTGGCTCGGCTTCGAAATGCACGACGCCATCCCCTACGGGGCCAGTGGCGAGTTGTTCCATCCAATGACATTGAGGGGGTTCTGATGGGTGCAGCAGCAGGCGCAGGCCTGGCGGCAGGTGGCGGCCTGCTGAATGCCTATTCGCAGATCCAGCAGGGGAAAGAGGGCGTTCGCGCCGCCAATCGTCAGCAGCGCTACTTGGACGATCAGGCGCGCGACGTGATCGCGCAAGGAGATTTCGCCGCAGACTTGGCAAACGAGCAGGGCAGGCAAACTGCCGCCAGTCAGCGCACCGGATACGCCGCCAATGGAGTGGTCGTGGGTGAGGGCACTGCTGGTAGGGTTGAGCAGGACACCATTGATCTTGCGCGCCAGGACGCAGACCAACTACGCCGCAACGCCTTCAATCAAGCCATGGGGCTTGTCGATCAGGGCAACGAGGGCATCAAGCAGGCGAAGGCAGACTTCCGCACCCGCCGCCTTAACGCCTTCGGCTCGCTGCTGTCCGGCGGCGGTCAGGCCTACAACATGTACAGCAGGTAACTAGCATGGCAGTCCGAATTCCACCGACTCAGCTGCGCCGGGTGGCGCCAGAGGTTGCTGCAGCGCCGCGCGTGACTGAGGCATCTGTCGATGCATCAGGCCTGGCTCGTGGCGTATCGAGCCTGGCCGCAAACCTGGATGACGTGTACCGCCGCGAGGTTCAGGAGGCCGAACAGACATTTGCCATCGATACCGACAGCAAAGCCACGCAGCAAGCCAACGCGCTCACCTTTAACCCTGATACTGGCATTCTCGCCAAGAAGGGCGGCAACGCGCTCGGCAGCACTGCCGCTGGCCTGAAGGAATGGGACACCTATGCCCAAGGCGTGCTGGACAATGCGAGCACGCCTAAGCAGCGCCAGATCGCTGGCCGCATCCTGGCCGGCCAGCGCAGCCAGCTTGAAAACCGTTGGTCTTCGCACGAGTTTCAGGAGCAGCAGGTCTACAAGAACGGCGTAGACGCTGGCGCCATTGCGACCGCGCAGAACGATGCAGCCCTGAAGTTCAACGATCCGGCTGCTATCGACCAGTCACGGCTGAAGATCGACGGAATCCTTGAGCTGCAAGGGCGGCGCAATGGCTGGTCGCCAGAACTGCTGGCCGCGAATCGCCAGAAGGCAAGCAGCAACATGTACACCGACATCCTTCGTCGGCAGGCGGCCCAAGACCCGTACAAGGCGCAGGCAGCGCTCAAGCAGTATCAGCAGTACCTTACGGCCGACGACCTGACCCAGATCGGCAGCTCCATTGACGGCAAAGTCGAGCGCCTGCAGCAGAAGGCTGAAATGGCGCAACTGCGCGCGGAAGCTCGCGGCGACCGGGTCCTGGGCAAGATCAATACCCAAATCGCCAGCGGCATTCCGGCCACCGATGAGACGTGGTCCAACTGGGGGCGGCAGGTGCAGGGCACGCCGGCTGCTGCAGAGTTCAACGAGCTCCGCAAGCAGGAAGTGGCGACTCAGCAGGTTCTTCGGCAGCCTATCGACCAGCAGGCCGCCTACGTCAACAAACTACAAGCCGATCTGCAGAATAATGGTGGCACCGTTGCCCAGGCCAGCAACCTGAACAGGCTGCAGCGCGCTGTTGAAAACAACGCAAAGATGATGGCCGAAGCCCCGTTGGACTACTACCAGCAGAAGCTTGGCGCAAACATCGAGCCTCTTGATCTGAATTCTGAGGCCCTGCCAGCCGTTCTGTCGGATCGTGTCTCGGCAATTCAGGGTATGCGGAAGCAATTCGGGCCAACTGTTGCGCTGAAACCGCTTCTCCCCCAGGAAGCCAAGGCGCTATCAGCCCAGCTTGAGCAGATGAGCCCTGATCAGCAGTCCCAGCTATTTGGGAAGCTGCATGCAGCCATGGGCGATGACCAGGCATACGTCGGCGCTATGCAGCAGATCGCGCCTGATTCTCCCGTTCGGGCGCTAAGCGGTGTCCTGGCCGGAAAGCAGCGCTCGCTGACCACCGGAACGCACTGGTTCCGCCCCGATGAGGTGGTGAGCAGTGGCGACGTGGCCAAGACCATGGTCTTGGGCGAATCGATCCTGAACAAGTCCAAGGCTCAGAAAGGCCAAGACGGCGGCGGCAAGTTTCCGATCCCAAAGCAGGCCGACTTCGATCTGGCACTGGGCAAGCAGCTTGGCACTGTGTTTGCCGGTCAACCGCAGTCGTACTCTCTGGCCGCACAGGCCGTGAAGTCCTATTACACCGGGGCTGCGGCCGAAGCGGGTGACGTATCGGGCGAGGTGAATAACGCGCTGATGAAGAGGGCCATCAAGGCCACCGTGGGTGACGTTGTTGACTTCAACGGTTCGTCCACGGTGGCGCCATGGGGGATGCCGGGCGACACCTTTAAAAACGCAGCCCAGCAAGCACTTGTGCAAACGATGAAGGCCCAGGGCATGAGCGATCAGGACCTGGCAACGGCAAGCGCGCTGACCCTGCGCCAGGCCCGTGACGGCGTCTACTACGTAATGCAGGGTAACCAGTACAAGTACGGCGTCGATGGAAAACCGCTGATGCTCAACGTGAATGGGGGTGGCCAGTGAGCTTTGTCACCGACCTATCGTTCAACGATCAGCTGGCCCTGGAGCAGGATGCGCTGGCCAATCCTGCTTTGACCCCGCCGGAGCCGAAGTTCTGGGATGGATCTGGTACCGCTCTATTCAGCGGTATCGCTCAGGGCGCCACCCAGTTGGCCCTGCAGGCGGCCCAATACGGCAACGACCCGGACCAGGCCATCCTGTTCGAAGTGCCAACCGATGAAGAAGAGATCGCAAGGCGCGCCGCCATTGGCCAGCAGCGCCTGGCGGTGACCGAGCGCCTGCGCCCGGACGCCCAAACCAACGGCACAGCCGCGCAGATCCTCTTCGGTCTTGGCGATGTCGGTACCCGCTTCGCGTTCGGCGCTGCTTCTGGCGGCCTGCCGGTTGCCGCCGGCGGCGTAGGCCTCTCCATGGGTGAGCAGCGTTTCAGTGAGTTGCGTGGGGAGGGCGTAGATCCCAAGACCGCGGCGCTTGCAGGCGCGATCGAGGGCGGTACCTTGGCTGCCGGTGCATTCCTGCCGGCGGCCCGCCTGCTGGCCCAGCCGGTTGCAGACCTTGCCGCAACGGCTGGCGCCAACGTTGCGCTTGGTGCCGTGGCTCGCGGGGGTGTTGGCCAGGTGCTGGAGAGCAACGGCTACACCCAGCAGGCCCAGCAGTATAGGGCGCTGGATGCCCAGGCCATGGCTATCGACGGCCTGCTCGGTGGCGCTTTCTGGGGGCTTGGCCGGGCCATGTCGGGCGCTCCAGCAGCATCACCTGAAACCGTCGACGCCGCCTTGGCTGGCAACAATGGGCTGCACGCCCAGCACGGTACGGCACCTGGGGCGCCGGTCAACGCCCGGTCGAGCGCTGCACACCAGAATGCCCTGGACCTTGCGCTCGAGCAGATGAGCCGTGGCGAACCGGTCAACGTCACCGGCCTCATGGACGATACCGCTTTCATCCGCTCCAACCGCGTCGGCCCCGAGGAAGCGGTGGTGCGTGATCAGGCGCAGCAAGAGGTGTTCGCCACTGCCAGGGCCGAGCTTGAGCCAGTGGCGGCAGTAGGCCTACCCAACGTCCGCGACATTCGTGCCGAAGTGACCGGCCTACGCCGCAGCCTTAACGAACTGGACCAGGCGCACGAAGCAGCTGGCAACACCTACCGGCAGGCTGCCAAGGAATTCCAGCAGCAGCGCATGACCCGCAAGCAGGCCGAGCGGGCGGCCCGTGACAGTATTGCCCAGCAGCGGCAGGCCATCGACGAGCAGCGTGTTTATACCCAAGCTCGCATCGATGAGTTGAATCAGCAGCTGGAAGGCAACCGTGCCGCCGAGCGCGCCCGGTCCGAGCTGGCCGCCATGGATCGAGGCGAAACCCCGGCACGACTGCAAAAACAGGTGGATCAACGCGCCGAGCAGATCGGCAGCGCCTTCAAGCGCTCCGCCCTGGCCAGCAGCGTGGCACCGGATCACGGCATGGCCCTAAACCGCCTGGCAGCCGAGGACATCCAGCGCATGCTGCGCGAGAGCGGCCAGCTGATCGAAGAGCCCGCGCCAGCAGTCGAGCCGCGCACGCCAGTAAGCGATTCCGCTCCCACAGGTGAAGTCCAGCAACCACGGGGGCCGCAGGCCAATCAGCAGGCTGAAACCAGTGGTTCCGCTCCCACAGCACCTGAAACAGTATCGGCCCAAGCCGAAACACCTGGCGCCGAAAGCGTAACGCCGGCAGCGGAAAGCGTTGCAGGCCTCCCTGGTTCGACTCCCATTGACGGAATCGACCCAGCATTGCCGGCGCTGCTCGACGCAGTAGCCGCGGGCGAACGTGACCTGCAGGTGCCTACTGGCGCCATCAACGAGGACGGCACACCGGTGACCGTCTCCGCTCGTGAACTCCTGGCCGAGGCTGACGCCGAAATCGCCCAGGCTGCCAACGACTCCAAAGGCTTCCTTGCTGCCGCCCTGTGCGCGCTGAGGTTCGGTAACTGATGAAACAGCAATGTATCCAGGCGGTTCAGCAGGCCATCGGCCGTTCACTCACCCAGGAACAAATCAAGGACATTGAAGGCCGAATCAGCCGCAACATGCGCCAACTTGCCCAGGCAGACCCGCAGGCTTGGCAGATGAAGACTTCGTCGGATCGGCTGACTGAAGCCGCCAATGCCGCTGCCAAGGAGCTGCAGGCCGAGGCCGCCAAGAAGAAGCAGCGGGTTGCGCTGACCATCCTGGCGCATGACCGGGTGCAGAACGTCATGGCCCAGTTCCCCGATGATCCCCTCAAGGGCCTGGATCGCCTGCTGGCCTTCGCCTCGGACTATCCCGGCATCATGTCGATCGAGTCGTCCAGCCGCGCGATCCGGGATGAAGCCATGTCATCCATGCTCGAAGCCATCGATATGACGCGTGGCAAGCTCCTCGGTCTCTTCGCGGACGAGGCAAAGGCCCGGGCCCTGGTGCAGGAACTGCACGGCCAGGACAGCGGTGTGCCAGAGGCGAAGGTCGGGGCCAAGCAATTCGCCGATGTTGCCAATCGCCTGCGTGAGCGCTTCAACCGCGCCGGCGGCGATGTCGGCTACCTCGATGACTGGGCGATCCCACGCAGCCACAGCCAACTGAAAGTGGCCAGGGCCAAAGATCAGTGGATTGCCGACCATGTGCAGTGGGCGAACCGATCCAAGTACTTCAAGGCCGATGGCACCCGGATGAACGACGCCGAGCTGGCTGACTTCTTCACCAACGCCTGGGAGACGGTGGCCACCGGTGGCGTGAACAAGCTGGAGCCTGGCCGGGCCATGGGCAACGGCGCCCGCGCCAATCGCGGCAGCGAGTCGCGCCAGATCCATTACCGCGATGCCGACGCCTACCTTGCGGCCCAGGCCAAGTACGGTGACAAAGGCCTGATGGACCTGATGTTCGGGCACATCGACCGAGCCGCCCGCGACATCGCGCTGATCGAGGCAATGGGGCCAAACCCCAACCACGCCATGCGGTACCACACCGATACGGCCGCCAAGCAGATGACTCAGGCCAAGCCCGAGGAAAAGGCCAAGATCGATAAGCGCGTGAAGCGCCTGGAGCAGCTGTATACCGAGGTGGCTGGTACCCGTGAGCCACCGGCATCGGCCGCGCTGGCCAGCGCCTTCGACACCTACCGCGCCACCAACGTGGCGGGCAAGCTGGGTTCGGCAGTGATCACCGGGCTCAGCGACCAGGGGACGCTGGCGCTGGTTGCCAAGATGAACGGCATGCCCGTAATGAAGGTGCTGGGTAACGAGCTGCGCATGCTCAACCCGGCCAACGCCAGCCACCGGCGCCTGGCCATGCGCGCCGGCCTGGGCATCGATCAACTGATCGGCAGCTTGGCGCGCTGGGGTGAGGAAGGGCTTGGCACCGATGCAGAGATTGCAGGCCGCGCTGCAAAGTGGTCGCAAGCTGCCGCCACCAAGGTCATGCAGCTCTCCGGCATGAATGCCATCGACGCCGGCAACCGCCGGGCCTTCGGGGCCACCATGATGGATGTCACTGGCGACCTCACGCGCCGGTTCGATTCCATGGCAGCCCTGGAAGAGGGCGACCGCAAGCTGATGCAACAGCGCGGCATCACTGATCAGGATTGGTCGGTATGGCGCCTGGCCAAGCCGGAAGACTGGCGCGGCGCGGGTGACCAGGTGCTGACCCCGGGAAGCATCTACGGCATTTCAGATGCCGACCTGACGCCACTGGCTAAGCAGGCTGGGGTTTCGCCTACGCGCCTGCGGGAGCAGGCCGCCACCCGCCTACTGGGAATGGTGCTGGACGAAACAAACATGGCGATCCCGGCGCCTGGCGCCCGTGAGCGAGCTTTCATGCACGGCAACAACCAGCGTGGCACCTGGAGCGGCGAAATCATGCGAAGCTTCTGGCAGTTCAAGTCGTTCCCGGTGTCGATGATCATGAAGCATTGGCGGCGTGCAATGTCTCAGGAAACTGGGTGGGGCAAGGCTGGGTACGGTGCAGCTCTGTTCGCCACCGCAACAGTACTTGGCGCCATTGCTACCCAAGTCAACGAGATCGCATCGGGTCGCGACCCCAAGAACATGCTGGACGACGAACTGGGCGGTGTGCCAGGTTTGCGCTTCGGGCTGGCCTCGATGCTCAAGGGGGGCGCGCTTTCGCTGTACGGCGACTTCCTCTTCTCCAACACCACGCAAGGCGGGACTTCGGCGCTTGCGGCATTTGGCGGCCCACTGGCCGGCGACCTTGAAACGCTCCTAAACCTGCGTGGGATTACTGCCGATGCAGCTTTGGGAGATCGCGACGCTGATGTGATCGGCGCTCGCCTGATCCAACTCGGCAAAGGCCACCTGCCTGGGGCGAACCTCTGGTACACCAAGGCGGCCACCGATCACATGATCTTCCACCAGCTGCAGGAATACTTCTCGCCGGGGTACCTGAACCGCATGCAGCGCCGTGCACAGCGTGAGTTCGGCCAAGGCTATTGGTGGGAGCCAGGGGAAATGAGCCCAGCCAGGTCGCCAGACTTAGGGGCTGCCGCTGGACATTAATCAGGTATCGCTGGGGTATCGAACGTACTCATGGCATGCCGAGCTAGTCCAGTACCCAATTGTGTTCTTTCGCATCGTAACTTTTTGGATGATTCCTTGAGTGTCGGTGAGCAGGTCCAGTTGGCACTCCGTGTTTATGTCGCCACCGCTGAGTTGCTGGGTGTAGGCCTGATTGCCGCTGAATGTCGTGGCTGCCGAGCCAGGCACATACACGTTTCTCGAACTGGACCAGTAATTGATGGTGTTGCCATCGGCAAGTTTGTAGCTGTTGGTCGGTGCGCTGTTCGCAATAACGAACTGGTCTAGCGGCAGGCCTTCGTACCTGACCAGCTCATTAACGGTGGCCTGATCGCTCACGCAGCCGCTAATCATAGCCAGTGCCGCTGCGGTGATAACTACCTTCATGTGAGTTTCCTTGTGACTAGGCTGCGAACTTTGGTCGAAGGCTAGACGCAAGCTAACTTCCAGCGCAATCCCAGTTCGCCAAATTTCGCCAGCGAAGGCACAAAACAAGCCCTGCAGTAATCCATCAGCAAGCCAGAGAGCCCCGCCAAGTGCGGGGCTTTCGCATTTCTGGAGCACAGAAAATTGACCGTATCGACGACCGATAACGTTGTGACGTACATCTCCGGCGGCCCGGCCTTCCCAATTCCCTACCGGTTCCTGCAGAACTCTGACATTGAAGCTGTCTTGGTAAAGCAGGATGGTTCATCGGAAACCCTCATGCAGGGAACTCAGTACGCACTGGCCGGCGAGGGCAGCCAAAGTGGCGGCACCCTGACATCGGCATATGCAGCAGGATTCCTTGCTACGCCAGGCGCAAGCTTGACGATCTCCAGGGTCATGGATGCAGTGCAGCCAACGGACCTGCGAAACCAAGGACGGTACTTCGCGGAGACCCACGAAAACGTCTTTGACCGCTTGACGATGTTGATCCAACAAGGGTTTTCGATCCTGAAGCGTGCACTGCTCCGGCCAGTCGGCAAGAATTACTACGATGCGGAAGGTCGTCGCATCGCCAATGTTGCCGATCCGTCCGAGCAACAGGACGCTGTAACCAAGCAGCACATGGAAGTGTATGTGGGTTCGTTGATCGGCGCCGGAACCGGTCCAATTAATCTGGCCTCGAATGTTCTTTACATCGATCCGAATGGAATCACCCGAACGGTTCAAGGCATGTCCGGCTCTGGGTCTGCCACCAGTGGCGCAGGCCTAATTGGTTATGGAGATGCCAACGCATATGCTCCAAACACCGTTGGGGGAAAAGTAAAAAGTCTGCAGGCTGTGGTTGAATCGCCGTCTTCATCTGACCTGTTGGTTCATTCCCAGCTTGGCCAGTTCGCTGGTTCAACCATTGGGCGCGCAATTCGAGAAGCAAATTACGAACGTTACAGCACGCTAAACGAGATCAATAGCTGGCTTGCCAACAGCGGCGCGATAAAAGGGCATAAGGTCAACATTCTCGGTGATTCGATCGCATTTGGAGCGGGGGCTGGTACAACCTTTGGAAACTCCATCCCAGAAAATGCTTGGGTTCGAATCCTGGGGAATGCTCTGAACGAGAAGTACGGGATCTTTTCCTACGGATTTGTTACTCCTTACACCACCAACGGGACAGGTACTGAAATACATACGGTTAGCATGACCGGAACCTGGACCGAGCTGTTTGACGCAGCGGCCGGGCATACGCCGGCAGGGTATGCAAGAGAGTCAACTCAAGCTAACGCCACGCTTGGATTCAACCAAAGCGTAGAGTCTTCTCACTTTAAAATTTGGTATGACGGCAGTGTAACTGGGTCGTTTGAGATCTCAATCAACGGCGGCGCAACCATTGTTGACACCATTACCACTACCGGCATAGGTGTCGGACTTGAGGTGTCGAGCACCTATGCATGCTCACCACTTGCAGCTGGTAACACAAACTATCGCGTCCGTGTTATCAGTGGCACCGTCCGCATCACAGGCATTTCCTACCTGAACGATTCGACAGGCCTTGAATTCCAACTGAACAACTTCAGTCGCGACGGGCGCGCAGGGCGTTACGTCGCAGAAAACGTCATCAAGGAAATGTGCCGCGGCTGCCGAGCGCTGATTTGGGCGCTCGCAGCAAATGACAGGAGCGCTAGCGGTGCCGCTCTGCTCGACTACAAGCAGCGCATCGACTGGCTAATCCAGTATGCAAACCAGTACGGCACGCGGCTGATCATCCCGGACTTCCTGTTCATCAACGCCGACAACAACGCTATACGGCAAGAGCTGATGCGCCTGGCGCTCAATGTTCCGAACTCAACCTACATCCCATTCCCCAACATGCTGCATATAAACGGAACGGTACAGCCTGCCGCCTA
This sequence comes from Pseudomonas sp. NUPR-002, assembly GCF_056322725.1. Taxonomy (NCBI): domain Bacteria; kingdom Pseudomonadati; phylum Pseudomonadota; class Gammaproteobacteria; order Pseudomonadales; family Pseudomonadaceae; genus Pseudomonas; species Pseudomonas sp. NUPR-002. Next base: position 4,199,878 of record NZ_CM150476.1, on the reverse strand, counting down.
CATCACGACAACGATCAACTTTACCTACGACGACGTGCACCTGAGTCAAAGCATCGGTCATAGGACCGTGGCTGCAGCCATCGGAGAAACGCTCGGAGTAAAAGCTAGTAAGCTTGACAACGTGACCAACAATGCGCGATGGCGCCCGCTAAACCTGTCGGCCGCTAGTAACCAGACCCTGACTTACGCCGGCATCAGCAAATATCGCTTCTATGCCAAAGGCATGGACCTGCTCCTCAACATAAATCCGGTTGTGTCTGGAACCCTGGTGGCTACAGTCCCAGGAATCCCTGGCAATCTTCTGGGTAGACAATACAGATCAATGCCTGATGCAACCGGAAAGACCATGCTCGTTAACATTTCGGCAAGTGGCGCTATAACTGTGTTTACTGATGCTGGCTCATCTGGGGTGCCAACAGTGGTCTCGCTACAAGTGCGCGTCCCTCTAGTGAGGGTAGCTGGCTTCGCTTGAAACCGGATCTGTCTAGGATGGAAGCATCAGGACCTGACGCTTTGGGTTGGGCGCATGGTTGCCCCAACCCCGATTCGAACATCTTTGGGCGCCAATGGAAAATCGGTGGTCATTCGAATCAGATTAAGTAGTACGCCGCCGCTACAATGGCGGCGACTGAGCAAACCACCAAGATGAATTTTACGTGATAACCAGGGGGGAGGGCTTTGCCTTCTGGGTGGTCATTGAACATCAGGCTCAACTCATCTTCGCTCATACCTTTCCTGCTCACGCTTCAGCTCCTTTTATGAAATACATTCCCTGCAAGACGGTTAAGCAGTCGCTATTGCAGTTTCTAATGATATGTAAGAATTTTCGCACGAATTGGAATATGGATCCACAAAGGGGCGGAAATCCTGTCATCGTGGCGCTTTGGGATCACCTGCCATCTGCCCAATTCAAGAGCCCGCCCAGTGCGGGCTTTTTTATTTCTGGAGAAAAGTGAATGACGATCACCGAGCAGCAGTTGCTGCAGATCATGCCCAAAGCCCGTCCAGTTGCGGGCTTTTTTTTACCCGCGCTAAACCGGGCCATGGCTAGATTCAAGATCGATAGCCGGGTTCGCCAAGCTGCATTTCTTGCCCAGGCTGGGCATGAGTCGGGCCAGTTGCGCAACCTGGTGGAGAATCTGAACTATAGCGCCGAAGCATTGGTGCGTACCTGGCCCAGCCGGTTCACCACGGAGTCGGCGGCCGCCTGCGCACGGCAACCGGAGAAGATCGCCAACACCGTCTACAGCGGTCGCATGGGAAACACTCGTCTTGGGGACGGTTGGCGGTACCGTGGACGCGGCTTGATTCAGCTCACTGGTCGGGCGAACTACGCCTCCGCCGGAGTCGGCCTGGCCCTGCCGCTGGAGGATCAGCCAGAACTACTCGAGCAGCCGGAGCATGCCGCGATGTCCGCTGCTTGGTGGTGGGTGAAGCATGGGCTGAACGAACTGGCCGACGCCGGTCGCTTTCAGGACATCGGCAGCGTGATCAACACCGGTAAGCCTGGTCGGGTGCCACATGGTGCTGCTGAGCGCAAGGCGTTGTACGACCGAGCGATGGAGGTGCTGGTGTGATTGCTCGCGGCTGGTTGGCACTGGCTTGCGCCGCGCTGCTGGTGGCCATTGCCTGTTTTTCCACATGGAAAGTGCAGGGCTGGCGCTATGAAAAGCAATTGGCTGAGCAGTCCAGCTTGCACCAGCAGGACCTGGCGACGATCGCCAATGCCGCGGCAACGCAATCGCGGTTGGCGCTGGAGAAGCAGCAGGCCGCCGAGCAGGCGCTTCACGACCTCGACACCATAACCACCAAGGAAAAGACCGATGCGCTCAATGAGAATAACCGCCTGCGCCGCGCTGTTGCTGATGGGGATCGCCGGTTGCGGATCGCGGGAAGTTGTCGTGCCGGTGGCGGCGACGTGCCCGGCACCACCAGCGCCTCCGGCTTGGGTGATGCAGGAGCCGTCGAACTCACTCAAGCTGCTGGACGATCTGTTCTCGATATCCGGGCCGGGATCATTGCCGACCAAGCAGCCTTGAGGGCGGCACAGGCCTACATCAGGACGGTGTGTCAGCCTGGTTTGTGATCAGGTTAGCCCATTCCTGCATCATCTCCCGACGCTGGTCCAGGTACGTCGCATGGTTGTAGATGTCGCGGATTACGCTGGTGTCCGCGTGGGCCAGCTGGCGCTCAACCCAGTCGCGGTTGTAGCCGCGTCCGTTCATCTCGGTGGAGAACATGTGACGAAAGCCGTGTGGCGACTGCTTGCCAAGTAGGCCGCACATGTCCATCACACGCTGGGCGTAATTGATGCCAATCGGCTTTGTCGAGTCACCACGCTTGGGGAACACGTAGCGCAGGTGTCCAGATATCGGGAGCATTGACTTGAGTAGTTCTACGGCCTGATCTGGCAGCGGTACTACGTGGTCTCGGCGCATCTTCATCTTGGCGGCCGGAGTGGTCCAGGTCTTTTCCTCAAGGTCGACTTCCGACCACTCGGCATTCCTTACTTCGCCTGGGCGCGATGTGGTGTAGATCATCAGTAGGGTGGCGGAACGGATCTGGTGGCCAGTCTCGCAGCTCATGATTGCTTTCATGATGTTTGGCATTTCGCTGAAATCGAGAAACGGCCGGTGGCTATGCTGGTCGATCTTCGCGGTGACCGTGTGCATTTCTGACGTCGGGTCCACATCCATCAAGCCGATGGCGATGGCGTAGCGAAACACCTGGCTAATCCACTGGCGTCCCTTCACAGCCTGGGTGACCGCCCCGCGCTTCTCGATGCTGCGAATTAGACTGATGACTTCAGCGCGCTTAATAGCGTCGATCTGTTTGTCGCCGAATGCCGGGAGAGCGTCCAGTTCCATGGCATTGGATATCACCCTGAGCGTCCCGGCCGAGATGCTTCCCTTCCTGAACTCAATCCATTCCTCATAGACCCGGCGAAAGGTCCTTCCTTGGGCCTCGATCCGGCCTGCCTTCTTTTCCTTCCTCGATTCGCGCGGGTCAATTCCCTGCGCCACCTCTTCGCGCGCATCGTCACGACGCGCACGTGCATCTTTCAAACCAACATCCGGGTAAGTCCCGAACGATATCCGCGCCTGCTTGCCCAGCCAGGTGAACCGGAAGTGCCAGCTTTTGACACCGCTGGGAGCTATATAAAGGAAGAGACCGAGAGAGTCGGCAATGGTGTACGCCTTGTCCTTCGGTTTTGCCTGCCTGGCAGCGGTGTCCGTGAGGGCCACTAGTACATTCTCCTACTTAAAATTCTCGATGTACTGAATGATGTACTAGCTGTAGTGCATTGGGAAGGTGTTGCGTGATACGAGGTGATACGCCTAGCTGGCCGTATTCCATGGGGTAGAGCGCTTCGTGATATCGCTCGATTTCAGGCAGGAGCCAACCGTGAACTCTTTGAAAATTTCCACGATGTCTCAACTCTGAAAGCCAATGCTGGTGAGCAGTTTACCAGCATGGCCGTTACAGCGGTTGCAGTTGCATGTGCAGCTTGCCGGTTTCTACCAACTCCAGCAGTTCGTCACCCAGACGTTGGCTTTCTGCGATCGCCTTGTGCCAGTAACGCTGACGGCTGCCTGCATCACCCATAAAGCGCTTGAAGTCGCTGCGGTCTGGCAGTTTGCCGTAGGGCAGGCCCGCCAGGTACTGGCTTGAGGGGGCTACCAGCAGCACATTGCGAAGATGTTGGGTATTAGCGCGTCGCCAGGGCAGGGCTTTGTCGAACCAGCCAGGGATCACCTTATCGGTGAAGTGTGGGTAGAGCACAATGTCGTCGCCCTGATACGGCAAGTCCAGGTGATAGTCGAGCAAGCCGCCATCTCGGTAAGTGCCTTGGCCAACCCCCGGTATATCGCGTACGCCCTCCATCACCATCGGAATGGAACCCGACGCCAGCAAGGCATGGCGCAGATTGCTCACATCCAACGGCAGGCACCGTGATGGGAAGTCTGTGAGTGGCTGCAGCGGTGGGTTGCTTCGCGCATCGTGGAGGATGATGCGCTCGAAGTGGCGGGCTAGCCGTGCACGTCCAACCAGGTTGTCGGCGATTACCGAAGACAGGCCGATCCCCAGACGTGCGCGATGATCATCTGCCAGCAATCCGTGGCTTTTCACCACCATGATGTTCAAGCGGTAATCGGGACTTTCAAGTATCTGTGCGTCGCGGCCTTGCAGCAGTTCATCGAGCATGCGCTGGCAACTGCGGCTGACTTCGGCCTGGGTTACGCCTTTGGCGAAGTCCTGCTCGGTATACAGCTGGCCAAGGCGTTGCAACGCTTCGGCGGGGTTGGGCAGGCAGGCACTGGCAAAGCGCCAGGAGCCAATCGACGCGCCAATCAACGCCCGTTCACGCGGCGCGCCGGGCAACCAGTGGCCGAACAGCGCCAGGTCCAGGCCCTGAATACCGAGGGCTTTGGGGCCGCCCGCAGCGCCCGGAAGCACGCCCACATCGGCAGCCTGCAATCCACGTTCGCGGATACGCTTGAAGGCATGGTTGCCGGCCTTGAGGGTCAGGGCCGGGTACTTGATATGAATGGCGCTCATACGGGCCTCGCTGTCTGGAACGGCGCATTATAAAGAACCGCTTTCCAGTTGTGGGCCAGGGGTGCGCTATCATGTCGCCAGTTAATTTCAGCTTCAATTAAGTTCGGTTGGTTACTCTAGGCCTCGTAGAAACACTTTCATCTCAACGGAGAGACCTTATGAAAACTTTGACTGCCCTGTTCGCCACCGCTGCCCTTGCCCTGAGCGCTAACGTTGCGCTGGCTAAAGATATTCCAACCAGCGACGTGGTTAAGCTGGTTCAGGCCAAGACCATCATGTCGCTGGACGACCTGAACGCCAAGGCCTTGGCCAAGCACCCTGGTGCCACCATCAAAGATTCCGAGCTGGAAGATGTCTACGGCCGCTATGTCTACAAAGTCGAGCTGCGTGATGCCCAGAACGTTGAATGGGATGTGGATCTGGACGCCAAAACCGGTGAAGTCCTGAAGGACGCGCAGGACACCTGATGAGCGTTCCCCTGCGAGCAGTAAGCCTTTCGCTCGTTGCGCTGGTGGTGTTCTGCATTCAGGCTTCGGCCCGCGATCTGGATCAGGACGAAGCCCTGCAGCTGCGGCAGCAGGGCATCATCCTGCCACTGGAGAAACTGCTTGACGACGCCCTGGGCCGCTATCCCGGGGCGAAGTTGTTGGAAGCGGAGCTGGAGCACAAGCATGGGCGCTACGAGTATGAAGTCGAGTTGTTGACCCCTGAAGGCGTGGTGCGTGAGATCAAACTTGATGCATCCAATGGAATGTTGCTCAAAGATGAGGAAGATGACTGATGCGTCTGTTGCTGGTCGAAGATAACGTGCCGTTGGCCGATGAGCTGACGCAAGGTCTGCAGCGTCAGGGCTATGCGGTCGATTGGCTAGCCGACGGTCGTGACGCGGTCTATCAGGGTAGTAGTGAGCCCTATGACCTGATCATTCTTGACCTGGGCCTGCCAGGGTTACCGGGGCTGGAAGTGCTAGCTCAGTGGCGAGCCTCTGGTCTGGCGACACCGGTGCTGATTCTTACTGCGCGCAGCTCTTGGGCGGAGCGCATCGAGGGCCTCAAGGCCGGTGCCGACGATTACCTGAGCAAGCCCTTTCATCCGGAAGAGCTGATGCTACGGGTGCAGGCCTTACTGCGCCGCGCTCGCGGCCTGGCCAACCAGCCGACCCTGGAAGCCGCCGGCCTGCAGCTGGATGAGGGGCGCCAGTGCGTGACTCGCGACGGTGTCGATGTGCAACTGACGGCCGCCGAGTTTCGCCTGTTGCGCTACTTCATGCTTCACCCACAGCAGATTCTGTCCAAGAGCCACCTGGCTGAACACCTGTATGACGGAGAAACCGAGCGCGATTCCAACGTCCTCGAAGTTCACGTCAATCACTTGCGCCGCAAACTCGGGCGCAGTGTCATCGAAACGCACCGCGGCCAGGGTTATCGTTATGCCGGGAGTGCCGAGTGAAGTCGATTCAGGCGCGTTTGAGTCTCGGTTTGATAGCGGTCTTGGTGCTGGTAGGCGTAGCACTGGCGCAGTTGAGCTTGTGGTTGTTCGAAGTGGGCTTGCAGCGTTATCTGGAAACGGGGCTGCGCAAGGAAAGCGAGAACCTGCTGATCGCGCTGGTGCGCGGGCAATCTGGTCTTGAGCTGGATGAGCGACGAATTTCGTCGGCCTACCAGCGGCCGTTCTCCGGTTACTATTTTCGCATTGATTTCGACGGCGGCAGTTGGCGTTCACGTTCATTGTGGGATCTGGAAATGCCAACGCCGGCTACCAGCGGCTTGCACACCGACCTGGAACTAGGCCCGGAAAACCAGCAACTGTTGGTGCTGCGCAGCGATTACCGGCGTTTCGGTCAGTCGATCGCCATCAGCGTTGCCCAGGATTACACCCCGGTACGCGATCAATTCCGGCGCATGCAGCAAATCGGCTTGGGGCTGGGACTGGTTGCCTTGATACTGGTACTGGTGCTGCAACGCATCACGGTCAAGCGCTCGCTGCGCCCGCTTGAGCGCGTGCGCGAGCAGATCGCTCAGTTGCAGCAAGGCAAGCGTTCGCAACTCGACACTCAGGTACCGAGTGAACTCGAACCTCTGGTTGCCCAGATCAACCACCTGTTGGCTCACACCGAAGACAGCCTGCGCCGCTCACGCAATGCCTTGGGCAACCTGGGGCATGCACTGAAGACGCCGTTGGCCGTACTGCTTAGCCTGGCCGCCAGCGAGCAGCTCAAAGGTGCGCCACAGGTGCGTGTGCAACTGCGTGAGCAACTGCAACAGATTCAGCAGCGCTTGAGCCGTGAACTCAATCGCGCGCGCTTGGCGGGGGACGCCCTGCCGGGCGCGCAATTCGATTGTGATGCCGAGTTGCCCGGGCTGTTTTCGACCTTGAGCATGATCCATGGTGAAGGCCTGCACTTGAGTCAGCAGGTGCCCGCGGGGCTGTTGTTGCCCTGGGACCGTGAGGATTTGCTCGAACTGCTGGGCAACCTGTTGGACAACGCCTGCAAATGGGCCGACAGCGAAGTGCGGTTGAGTATCGAGGCGCTGCCCGAGCATTATCGGCTGGACATCGATGATGATGGCCCGGGCATTCCCCTTGGCAACCGTCAGCACGTGCTTGAGCGTGGTACCCGGCTGGATGAACAGGTGGATGGCCACGGCTTGGGCTTGGGCATCGTGCGTGACATCGTTGAAGTCTGGGGCGGGCAATTGGCGCTGCTGGACAGCCCTCTGGGAGGGTTGCGGGTCAGTATCGAGTTGCCACGTCGGCAGGACAGCGAGCGCTGACCAATGAAGATTGGCCATTACGATCTCTTTTTGGCCAACCTCACACTGTAAGTGGATAAAACCCTCAGCAAGAATCAGGTGGCCAATCTCAGGGGAATTATCCATGGTCACACTGAAACGTATGCTTGCTGTCAGCGCCGGAGCTCTGACACTGTTGGCCGGCGCTGTGCATGCTGAAGTGCGCGAGTTGAGGGTGTACAACTGGGCAGACTACATGCTGCCGTCGGTGCCCAAGGACTTTGCCGCGCAATCGGGTATCAAGGTGACCTGGGACACCTTCGACACCAACGAGTCACTGGAAGCCAAATTGCTCACCGGCAACTCCGGTTACGACCTGGTAGTTCCTTCGAATCAGTTCCTCGACACCCAGATCAAGGCCGGCGTGTTTCAGAAGCTGGACAAGAGCAAGCTGCCCAATTGGAGCCATCAAGACCCCGCACTGCTCAAGTTGCTCGACAAGAACGACCCCGGCAACCAGTACGGTGTGCCCTACATGTACGGTACCGTGCTGATCGGCTTCAACCCGGCCAAGGTCAAGGCGGCGTTGGGCGAGCAGGCGCCGGTAGACAGTTGGGATCTGGTGTTCAAGCCGGAGAACATGGAGAAGCTCAAGTCCTGTGGTGTGGCGATGCTCGATTCGCCTTCGGAAATCCTGCCGCTGGCCTTGCATTACCTCGGCCTCGATCCGAACAGCCAGAACCCTGATGACTACGAAAAAGCCAAGGCGCTGATGCTGAAGGTGCGCCCCTATGTCACCTACTTCAACTCGGCCAAATACATGACTGACATTGCCAACGGTGACATCTGCGTCGCAATTGGCTACTCGGGCAGCTTCTACCAGTTTGGCAATCGTGCCAAAGAGGCGGGTAATGGTGTGGTGGTCGATTGGCGTTTGCCGAAAGAGGGCGCGCCGATCTGGTTCGATACCTTCGCGATCCCGAAAAGCGCGAAGAACGTCGCTGAAGCCCATGAGTTCCTCAACAACCTGATGGAGCCGAAAGTCATTGCGCCCATCAGCGATTTTCTCGGCTACCCCAACGCCAACAAAGATTCGTTAGCGCTGATCAACCCAGAAATCACTGGCAACCCGAACCTCACCCCGACTCAGGATGCGCTGGCGAAGCTGTACGTGGTGCAGCCATTGCCACAGAAGCTTGAACGTGTGCGCACTCGCGTCTGGACCAGCATCAAGTCGGACAAGTAATACCCGCTTGGCTTACACCAGGGTCAGGCTCAGCATCACTGGCAGTGTCAGCGCTGCCAGTAGCGTCTGCAAGGCGATGATATTAGCCATCAGCGGCGCATTGCCGCCCATTTGCCGGGCCATTACATAGGATGACGACGCGGTGGGCAGGGCCTGGAACAGCAGGGCAATGATCGCTGCCTGACCACTGAGGCCGAGTGCCCGGCAGACGCCAAAGGTGGTCAGCGGCAGTACCAGGAACTTGAACACCGAAGCCATCAGCAACGGCCGAGGGCTGAGCCCTTGGGCGCTGCTACCCAGCGCTGCGCCGACACACAGCAAACCCAGCGGCAAGGCGGCCTGACCGAGCGCCTTAAGAGTCGGCTCGATACCGGCAGGCAACCCAATACCACTCAGGCGCAAGCTGATACCCAACGCGCAACCGACAATCAGCGGATTGCTGCAGATCGCTTTGAGCACCGCGCGAGCCGAACTGCGCGTGCCGCTGTAACGGGCGAAGACCAACACACACAGCACATTCACAGTGGGTACGATGGCCGCATTGGCCACCGCCGCCAGGGCAATGCCACCGCTGCCATAGATCCCAGCGGCCAGCGTCGCACCAATGTAGTTGTTGAAGCGTATACCGCCCTGAAATACCGAAGTGAAACTGGCATCGTCGCTGGCAGCGAAGCCCTTGCACAGCACAATCACCAGCGCACCGATCAAGGTCGAAAGCAGCAGGACTGCCACCATGTCGAACACCGGCAGGCCGGTCAGGTCAGCGGTGGCTAGACCATGCATGAACAGTGCAGGCAGCAACACGAAGTAGCTCAGGCGTTCGGCCGCCGGCCAGAAGTGCTCGCCAAGAAAACCCAGCAGACGAAGGCCGCGGCCCAAGGCAATCAGCAAGGCGATGGGCACGATAGTGGCGAGGATCAAACTCAGCATCAGGCAATTTCCCTATGAGGCACTACTCCCTGGCAGGAGATGACTCAGGCTAGCCCGTAGCATTGAAAGAAAAAAACGCTGAATTCTCAATCGACTGTTGAGAAAAACTTCACAGTTGATTCAGTGCAGCGGTCAATGCCGCCGTCAGGTGACGGCGACGGCTGTTGGCATGCTCAAGCAGACCGACATAGCGCACCCGCTGCGGCTCGCCAAAAGGCAGCAGGGTTACCGCTGGCAAACGCTGCAGGTCTTCATCTGCCAGCGGCACGATGGCCACCCCCAGGCCCATCGAGGCCATGTGCGTCAGCGCTTGCTGGCTGTCCAGTTCCATCTGCTCGCTGACGGCAAGCTGTTGCTTGCGCAGTTCCTGTTCAATGATGCGTCCGGCCCAGGCGCGTTTGTCGAAGCGCAGGAAGGGCTGGCTGGCAAGCAACTCCCGCAGGCTCAAGTGGGCATAGGCAGGCCCCGCTACAGCCCAGAAGCGGTTCGTGTAAAGCGGCGTAAAGTTCAGGTTCGCCGGGTAGGGCGGTACGGGCTCGGTGGTGATCGCCGCATCCAGTTCGCCGTCTTCAACGCGGCGGGCAAGCTCGGCCGACATGCCGGAGAGCACACTGATATGCAGGTGCGGGTGTTCAGCCTTGATCTGCACCAGTGCCGCGGGCAAGCGCCCGGCGAGCGCAGTTTGAATCGCACCGATCTTGATGCGTCCGCGCAGGCCCGGGCCGCTGACCAGCGCATCAGCCATGTCATCGTAAGCGGCCAGAATGCCTTCGGCGCGCTCAACCGCCAGATGCCCGGCTGGGGTCAGGCTGACTTGGCGCCGGCTACGGTCGAACAGGCTGACCTGCAGTTCTTCTTCAAGGCTGCGAATATGCAGGCTGACGGCAGAAGGTGTCAGGCTCAAGACATCCGCCGCTCGGGCAAAGCTGCCGTGACGGGCGATGGTCACCAGGGTGCGCAGGGCTTTGAGCGACAAACGCAGGCTCCGATTGTGGTGGGAAGACGGCGTTCATGATGGCGTTGATCAACGCTGATTGAAAGCACCCGACTTCGGCTGGCCATACGCCTGGGTAATCCGGTCGATCACCATTGCCAGTGCGACGATCGCCAGGCCAGCTTCAACGCCTTTGCCAACGTTGAGCGTCTGAATGCCTGCCAGTACATCTTCGCCCAGGCCGCGTGCGCCGATCATCGAGGCCACCACTACCATCGACAAGGCCATCATCACCGACTGATTGAGCCCGGCCATGATGCTGGGCATCGCCAATGGCAGCATCACCCGGCGCAAGCGTTGCCAGCGCCCGGCGCCCAGCCCTTGTGCGGCCTGGGTCAGGGACGGGTCGATCTGCGACAAACCCAGTTCGGTCAGGCGGATCAAAGGTGGTAGCGCATAGATCAAAGTAGCGAAAATCGCCGGGACTTTGCCCAGGCCAAATAGCATCAACACCGGGATCAGGTAGACGAAGCTCGGCAGGGTCTGCATGACGTCGAGCACTGGCATCATCAGTTGCCGCGCCCGAGGGCGGCTGGCCAGCAGGATGCCGATGGGTACGCCGATGAGGATGCACAGTGCGGTGCTCACCAGCACCAGTGCACAGGTTTGCAGGAGTTTGTCCCACAACCCGATCACGCCAATCAGAAACAGCAGGCCGGTCAGCACCAGCGCCCGGACGATGCTGCGGCTGGCATGCCAGGTGAGCACGGCGACAATCAGCAGCAACAGCCACCAGGGCGTAGCACGCAACAGGTTTTCCAGGCCGACCAGCAGTTGCAGCAAGCCATCGGAAACCCCGCGTAACTGATCACCGTAAGCCAGCACCAGCCAGTCGACAAACCGGTTAACCGCATCCGCGAAGGAAAAATGCAGCGCCTGTGGAAAGCCTTCACTCACAGGCTGGCCTCGACGCGTTTGCCGACCTCAGCGGGCAGCCAGGCTTTCCAGATATCCGGGTGATCACGCATGAAGCGTTGCGCGGCGGCCTTGGCGGGCTCGCGGGTTTCGCTCATCTGCGCCAGGGCCTTGTTCAAAGTCTCGATCGGCAGGTCGACCCGGGTAAACACCTCGACCAGCTCAGGATAGTGCTGACGAAACGCGGCGGAAACGCCGATCGACAGTTTCGCCGGCAGTGAGCGGCTGCCTTGCGGGTTGGGGTTGCTGGCGTCGGTGAGGGTGTTCCAGGCCTGTTGATTGAAGGGCGGTTCTTCCAGGCGAGTCAGGGCGAAGCGGCCCATCAATGGGGTCGGTGACCAGTAGTAGAACAGCACTGGTTTGCCGCGGCGGATCGCCGAGGTGATTTCAGCATCCAGGGCCGCGCCGGAGCCGCTGCGAAAATTGACGTAGTCCTGGTCCAGGCCATAGGCCTTGAGTTTTTGGCTATTGACCGTCTCAGAGGTCCAGCCGCTGGGGCTGTTGAGGAAGCGGCCTTTGTCGGGTGCTTCTGCGTCGGCGAACACCGATTTGTACTGCTTCAAGTCACTCACAGCGCGCAGCTCGGGGGCCAGCGCCTGGATGTCGCGAGCCGCATCACCCTTGATCACATAGGTCGGGACATACCAGCCCTCATCGGCATTTTTCACCGTGTCGCCAAGCGCGAACACCTGACCGGCCTGCTCGGCCTTGATCCAGGCTGGGCTGCGGCCTGCCCATTCTTCGGCGATCACCTGAATGTCGTTACGCGCCAGCGCCACTTCCATGCTCACGGTGCTGCCGGGGAGGGTGTCGGTGGGGTAGCCGTAACCCTTCTCGACGATCAGGCGCAGGATTTCGGTGGTCAATGCCCCGCTTTCCCAGGTGATGTCGCCAAAGTGGATGGGCGTGCGCTGATCGGCAGCGGCGGCGGTGTTACTCGCCAGACTCAGGGCCAGCAGCAGGCCAGCCAGCAGGGTCGGGATGTTCTTCATCGGCGCCTCGTCGTTGGCGGGTGTACAGATTCGGGCAAGTGTAGACGACGAGGGGGAGGCAATGCAGCAGGGGAGGCTGCGCTAGCCGATCCTGGGCGCTGGCAGAGGCCGCGCGCCCAGGAAATGAGCAGTGAAAGGAAGGGGCTTCAGACGCGGAACTGATCCATCAAGCCTTGCTGCTGGTTGGCCAGGCTGTTGAGCGACTGGCTGACGCGGGCCGACTCGTTGGCCTGGCCAGACAGCGATTCGGTCACATCACGAATGGTCGCCACGTTGTTGTTGATCTCCTCGGCTACGGCGCTTTGCTCTTCGGCGGCGCTGGCGATCTGCAGGTTCATGTCGCTGATCACCGTGACCGCATCGCCGATCTGCTGCAGGGCGGTAACCGCCTGGCCAACTTGATCGACGCTGCCCTGGGCCTGACGATGGCTGCTGTCCATGGCGCCAACCACCTCACGGGTGCCGGCCTGCAGTTCTTCGATGACCTGTCGGGTTTCCTCCACCGACTCCTGAGTGCGGCGCGCGAGGTTGCGCACCTCATCGGCAACCACCGCAAAACCGCGGCCGGCTTCACCGGCGCGGGCCGCTTCAATGGCCGCGTTGAGTGCCAGCAGGTTGGTTTGCTCGGCGATCGAGCGGATGACTTCCAGTACCGAGCCGATTTTCTCGCTGTTCTCGGCCAGGCCTTCAACCTGCGCCATGGCCGTGCTCATGTCTGCCGCCAAGGTGTCGATGCTGGTGGTGGTGCGGTCGATGACGGCCAGCCCCTGACGTGTTGCCTGATCGGCTTCACGGGCGGCCTGAGCGGCTTGTGCGGCGCTACGAGCGACGTCTTGCGCGGTGGCGCTCATTTCATGCGACGCGGTGGCAACCTGATCGACCTGGCGGTATTGCTGTTCCATGCCGGCGCTGGTCTGGCTGGCGATGGCTGAAGACTGGTCGGCGGTGTCGCGCGCGGCCTGCACCGAGCGCTTGACCTCGGCAATGGTCGGTTGCAGCTTGTCGAGGAAGCGGTTGAACCAGCCGGCCAACTCGCCCAGCTCGTCGCGTTTGTCGTAGTTCAGGCGGCGGGTCAGGTCGCCTTCACCGCTGGCGATGTCTTTGAGCATCGCCGCGACACCGAGGATCGGCCGGGTGACGCTGCGTGCCATCAGCCAGATCAGCAGCAAGCCAACGATGGCTGCCACGGCGCCGAGCACCAGCTCAATCAATGTGCCGCTGGTATTGCTGCGGTCGAGTTCCTGCTTGAGCGTTTCGGCCGGGGCGGTCAGGGCGCTTTCCGGTACATCGAGCAGCACCCCCCATGACTTGCCACCAGGGATCGGCGCGAAGGAGGCCAGCACTTTCAGGCGCTCCTTATGATGGATGCTGTGCAGCGGTGTGCTGTCGGCCAGCAGGCGAACCAGTTCCGCACCTTTCTCGGTGTCGATCTGGTCAATGCGTTGCGCCAGCTTGTTGGCGTCCGGGCTGTAGCCGGCCAGCAGGCCAACCGGGCTGAGAATGCTGACCTGGGTCTGGCCCTGGTAGAGGTTGCGGCTGGCTTGCTGACTCATGGCCTGCAGGCTGTTGAGGTTGATGTCGATCGACAGGGTGGCAATCACCTTGTCGCCGGCTTTCAGCGGAAACACGATGCTGGTCATCAGCACTTGCTGGCCGTCGATCTCGTAGAAGTAGGGTTCGATGACACAGGTTTTGCCGGTGGTGCGTGGGCACACCGACCAGGTATTGGCCGGCTCGCCGCTCGGGCCAATGCTGGTGTCGGCCATGTCTTTTTCCGGCAAGGCCATGGAGGTCAGCTGGCCGGGGGTCGGTTGTGACCAGTACAGGGCAAAGCGGCCGGTTTCGTTGCTACCCAGCTCTTCCTGGTTAACGAACAGCTCGTCTTTGTTGTCCAGCGCGTTGGGCTCGAACACCAGCGACAGCCCCAGCAGTTCGGGGTTGGCCTGCAGGGCGGCGCGTACCTGGCGGGTCAGGTCTTCGCGCAGGTCGAACGCATCGAGAAAGCGCTTTTCCGCCTGCTCACGCAGGAACAGCACCTGACGGGAGAACCCGGCGCCGTACTGATAGGCGTCCATGAATTGGCGACGAATGTTCAAGGCCTGGACTTCACCCTGGGACTCGATGCGCCCTTGGGCCGCTTCGGTGAGCATTTGCATGCTGCTGGTTTTCACCAGCTCCGAGCTGTGCTCCATGCGGTACAGCGAAAGGCCCACCAGCAGGGTAACGATGCTGGCCAGGCACAAACCGGCCAGCAGGGTGATTTTCCACTGAATGGAAAGCTGTCTGAATGACATGGCGAAGTCCTATGATCCAAAAAAGATTGAGGCTGCCGACGTTATCGGCGGATTTGCCGCGTTCTTTATTCAAACAGTCAATTTAAATGCGTCGTTTTCGTTCATTCCTACGACGCTTGTTGCGCAATGCGCTTTGACAAGCGAAGGGGCCTGCTTCAGAGTGTGCGCCCTCCATAACAATACCTATCGCTCGGCCGCTGCTTTTAAGTAGTTTGTCGCCGGGTCGGTCGCTTTTTGTCTGGTTTCTAGAGGTCACAGGAATGAATGCAGTAATTGCCGCGGTCGGCATCATGCTGATCTTGAGTCTGTCCCGCGTGCATGTGGTGATTGCCTTGATCGTCGGTGCGTTGGCGGGCGGGCTGGTCGGTGGTCTGGGTATCGAAGGCACGCTCAAGGCCTTCAATGGTGGCCTGGGTGGTGGTGCCACGGTGGCCTTGTCGTACGCCTTGCTCGGTGCGTTTGCCGTGGCGATTGCCAAGTCGGGCATGGCTCATGCCCTGGCTGACCGTATTCTGGCGATGGTTGGCCAGCAGGGGCACGCCGATGGCGGTAAGGTCAAATGGCTGCTGATCGGTCTGCTGCTGGTAGTGGCCATTTCTTCGCAGAACATTCTGCCGATCCACATTGCCTTTATTCCGCTGCTGGTGCCGCCGCTGCTTTATGTGCTGACCAAGCTGCAGATCGACCGGCGTCTGGTGGCCTGTGTGATGACCTTCGGTTTGATAACGCCCTATATGTTCCTGCCGGTTGGTTTCGGCAACATCTTCCTCAATGAAATCCTGCTGGCCAACGTCAGCCGCAGCGGCGTGGATGTCAGTGGTGTCAACGTCACCCATGCCATGGCTATCCCGGCGGCGGGCATGCTGTTCGGCTT
This sequence comes from Pseudomonas sp. NUPR-002, assembly GCF_056322725.1. Taxonomy (NCBI): domain Bacteria; kingdom Pseudomonadati; phylum Pseudomonadota; class Gammaproteobacteria; order Pseudomonadales; family Pseudomonadaceae; genus Pseudomonas; species Pseudomonas sp. NUPR-002. The sequence continues at coordinate 4,184,341 of NZ_CM150476.1, read as the reverse complement.
GCTGCTGGCGGTGTTTTTCAGCTACCGCAAAAAGCGCGTCTACGACCTGGAAAAAATCGAACAGGTCGAGCAGGTGGCGGTGCGCTACAACCCGTTGACCCTGCTGGTGGCCGGTGTTGCCATTGCCGCGGCATTCATCATTCAGCTGTGGCTCGACTCGATGATCATCGGGGCGATGGCCGGTTTCCTGATTTTCTCGGTGTCCGGCATCGTGCGCTGGAAAGAAACCGATGACCTGTTCACCGAAGGCATGAAGATGATGGCCATGATCGGCTTCATCATGATTGCCGCCTCCGGTTTTGCCGAAGTGATGAAGGCTACCGGCGAGGTCAAGAGCCTGGTGGAGACCTCGGCGCTCTGGATCGACCACAGCAAAGGCGTTGGCGCACTGCTGATGTTGCTGGTGGGCCTGCTGGTGACCATGGGTATCGGCTCGTCGTTCTCTACCGTGCCAATTCTTGCCGCGATCTTCGTGCCGCTGTGCGTACAGCTGGGTTTCGACCCGGTCGCCACCGTGTGCATCGTCGGTACTGCCGGGGCGCTGGGCGATGCCGGTTCGCCGGCTTCGGATTCAACCCTGGGCCCGACTTCGGGACTGAACGTGGACGGCCAGCATCACCACATCTGGGACACTGTGGTGCCGACCTTCATCCACTACAACTTGCCGTTGCTGGCGTTCGGCTGGCTGGCGGCGATGATGCTGTAGTGAGCAGGCTACGGGGTTGAGCGCAAGGCTCAGCCCCGTGCTGGCGCCGGTGAGATGCGGTTCAGCAGCATGCTGCCGTCGTTGTTGCGGGTCAGGTAAACCGGCAGCACCTTGGGCAGGTTACTGACCAGACGCTTGATCTGGTGAGTGTCGTAGACGCCACTGATACGAATGCTGCCGGTACTTTCGTCGGCCAGCATCAAGGGCTCATCCAGGTAACGGTTGATTTGCGGCAGGGCCTGGGCAAGGCTCAGGTTGTCGAGAATCAGTTTGCCATTGCGCCAGGCCAGGCTGGTGTCATGGGCGTAGGTCTGGTTCAGGCGGGGTTCGAAGTCACCGGCCTGATAGCTGGCCTGCATGCCAGGGCCGAGGCGGTAGCCACCATCGGCATCGCGGGCATCGCTGCTGACCAGCACCGAACCCTCGACCAGGGTCACTTTGACCTGATCTTCATACTTCCACACATTGAACTGGGTGCCGGTCACACGGGTTTGGCCCTGCGCGGCGTGGACGATGAACGGGTGCTGGCTGTCGTGCTGCACCTTGAAGAAGGCTTCGCCTTTGACCAGGGTGACCTTGCGCACATCTTTGTAGTTGGTGAAGCGCAATTCAGTGCCGAGGTTCAGTTCGACCTGACTGCCGTCGCGCAGCACCACATGGCTGATAGCGTCGCCGCTTTCCAGGTATTGGTAGCTGTTCGGCAACCAGCCTTGTTCCCAGCCAACCCAGGCCCCTGCAGGCAGGGCCAGCAAGGCGATTGCCGCTGCCGAGGCATAGTGGCGCCAGGCACTACGGCGGCGCTGGGGAAGCAGGATGACCTGACCGGGTGTGCTGCTGCGTGGCAAATGGTCGGCTGTTTGCCAGATGTCCAGCATGGCCTGATATTCCTGGGCATGGAGCGGGCTGGCGGCCAGCCATTGCTCAAATGCCTGACGCTCGGCGGCCGTGCAGTCTTCAGCTTGCAGGCGCAAGCACCACTGCGCGGCGGCATCGGTAATGGCATCGTAATCGTCGGCGCTGTTGCTGGTGTGGTTCATCTAGGCTCCCGGTTTTGCCTATTCTACCTCTGCAGGGTAGGCGGCGAGAACCCGAGATAATGGCGAATGACTATCATTTGTAGGATTTTTTACTATGAAAAGTCTTACAAAATCACCGAAATACCGCGTTACCCCGTCGCTGACGGGGTAAGCGCAGTAGCCTTTATCGACCATCGGCTGGCAGGTTGCCTTAGAACTGCTCAGCCGCCAGGCCGAACAGCGAGCTGCTACCGGCGCCAATGCTGGCTTGCAGCGACAGGGTGCGCGGCAGCAGGCGGGCAAAGTAGAAGGCGGCGGTGGCGCGCTTAGCCCCGTAGAATGCCGGATCTTGTGTGAGCTTCGCTTCGGCCACGCTGTCCATCCGCGCCCACATGTAGGCGTAGGCGACATAACCAAACAGCTGCAGGTATTCGACCGAGGCTGCGCCAACGGCGTTGGCATCGCTGGCGACCTGATCGCGCAGCCATTGGCTGGTGGTTTCCAGATCGCTGGTGGCTTTGAGCAGTGCCTCGCGATAAAGCGTTCCGCCTTCACAGAACTGACGAATCTCGGCAACGAATTCCGCCAGGGCCCTGCCGCCGTCTGCCACCACCTTGCGGCCCAACAGGTCGAGGGCCTGGATACCATTGGTGCCTTCATAGATTTGCGCGATGCGCACATCGCGCACCAACTGTTCCTGGCCCCATTCGCGGATATAGCCGTGACCGCCGAACACTTGCTGGCCGAGCACGCAGCTTTCCAGACCGGTGTCGGTGAAAAACGCCTTGGCCACCGGGGTCAACAGGGCCACTTGGCGCTGTGCGATGTCCCGTTCTTCGACGTGCTCGGCGTACTTGGCGATGTCCAGCTGTTGGCCGACGTAAGTGGCGAAGGCTCGGCCACCTTCGTTCAGCGCCCGCATGGTCAGCAACATGCGGCGTACATCGGGGTGAACGATAATCGGGTCGGCAATCCGCTCACGCGCCTGCGCACCAGTGGCAGCTCGGCTTTGCAGACGATCCTGGGCATAGCGGGCGGCGTTCTGATAAGACGCTTCGGCGCAGCCGATGCCCTGAATTCCGATCGACAGGCGTTCGTAGTTCATCATCGTGAACATCGCCGCCAGACCGCGATTCGCTTCGCCAATCAGGTAACCCGTGGCACCGTCGAAGTTCATCACACAGGTGGCCGAAGCCTTGATCCCCATTTTGTGTTCGAGTGAGCCGCAGTGTGCCGGGTTACGCGCACCGAGGCTGCCGTCGGCATTGAGCAGAAACTTGGGCACCAGAAACAGCGAGATACCCTTGGGCCCGGCAGGGGCATCGGGCAGTTTGGCCAACACCAGATGGATGATGTTTTCGGTCAGGTCCTGTTCGCCACCGGTAATGAAGATCTTCGTGCCGCTGATACGGTAGCTGCCATCGGCGCTGGGTTCGGCCTTGGTGCGAATGATCCCAAGGTCAGTACCGGCATGCGGTTCGGTCAGGCACATGGTGCCCGCCCACTGACCGCTGTACAGCGGCGGCAGGTAGGTGGCCTTGAGGGCATCGCTGGCATGGGCATCCAGCGCCAGGCAGCAACCAGCGCTGAGTGCCGAGTAGAGGCTGAAGCTACAGTTGGCGGCGTAAAGCATTTCCTCGAACTGCACGGCGAGCATTTTCGGCATGCCCAAACCCCCCAGTTCAGGGTTGCCAGCCAGCCCGACCCAACCGCCTTCGCGGTAGGTTTGCCAGGCCTGGGCAAAACCGTCCGGGGTGCGCACCTGGCCGTTGTCGAAGGTCACGCCCTGTTCATCGCCGCTGCGGTTGAGCGGGGCAATCAACTGGCCGGTAATTTTTGCCGCTTCTTCCAGAATGGCCTCGGCCATGTCGGCGTCTACCCGCTCGGCCAGAGCCGGCAGGCGCGCCCACAGGGCAGGGCCCTGAAAGACTTCGTGCAGAACAAAGCGCATGTCGCGCAGCGGAGCGTTGAATTCAGGCATACAGGGTCTCGCTATAAAGAGGGATCAGAGCGCCTTGGCCCAGTCGCGCAGCAGGTACTTCTGGATCTTGCCGGTGGAGGTTTTCGGCAGTTCACTGAAGACCACGGTCTTGGGCAGCTTGAAGCCAGCCAGGTGCTCACGGCAGAAGCTGATGATGTCGGCCTCAAGGGTGTGCTCGCAGCCCGCTTTGAGGGTGATGTAGGCGCATGGGGTTTCTCCCCATTTTTCATCCGGGCGGGCGACGACTGCCGCTTCAAGCACAGCCGGGTGCTTGTACAAGGTGTCTTCGACCTCGATGGTGGAGATGTTCTCGCCACCGGAGATGATGATGTCTTTGAGCCGGTCCTTGATTTCGACATAGCCGTCGGCATGCCAGACCGCCAGGTCGCCGGTGTGGAACCAGCCGCCGCGGAAGGCTTCAGCGGTGGCTTCGGGGTTTTTCAGGTAACCCTTCATCACCGTGTTGCCACGCATGAAGATCTCGCCCAGGGTATTACCGTCACGTTGCACTGGCTCCAGGGTTTGCGGGTCGGCGACCATCAGGCCTTCCAGGGTCGGGTAGCGCACGCCCTGGCGGGACTTGATTCGCGCGCGCTCGGCCAGCGGTTGCTCGTCCCATTCGGCGTGCCAGGCGCACACGGTCACCGGCCCATAGACCTCGGTCAGACCATAGACGTGGGTGACTTTGATGCCCATTTCTTCGACCGCACCAATGACTTTGGCCGGTGGTGCAGCACCGGCCACCATGGCGTTGACCGGGTGATCGATGGCCGCTTTGGCCGAGTCGGGCATGTTGATCAGGGCATTGAGCACAATCGGTGCGCCGCACAGATGGGTGACCTGATGTTCGCGGATCAGGGTCAGGATCCGCTGCGGATCAACGCGGCGCAGGAACACATGGGTGCCGGCCAGCGCGGTGACTGTCCACGGGTAGCACCAGCCGTTGCAATGAAACATTGGCAGGGTCCACAGGTATACCGGGTGATTGCCCATGGCCCAGGTCATCTGGTTGCCCAGGGCGTTGAGGTAGGCGCCACGGTGGTGGTAAACCACGCCTTTGGGGTTGCCGGTGGTACCGGAGGTGTAGTTCAGCGAGATGGCCTGCCACTCGTCTTCGGGCCACTGCCAGGCGAACTCGGGATCGCCTTCGGCAAGAAATGCCTCGTAATCCAGATCACTGACCGCCTGGCCTTCGCCGTATTCCGGGTCATCAACATCCACCACCAGCGGCGGGTGCTCCATCAGCGCCAGTGCCCCGGCGATGACGTTGTGAAACTCGCGGTCGGTGATCAGTACTTTGGCTTCGCCGTGTTCGAGCATAAAGGCGATGGCTTCAGCGTCCAGGCGCACGTTCAGGGCATTGAGCACGGCGCCAATCATCGGTACACCAAAGTGCGCTTCGAGCATCGCCGGAATGTTCGGCAGCATCACCGCTACCGTGTCGCCCTGGCCGATACCACGTCCGGCCAAGGCACTGGCCAGGCGACGTGAACGTTCGTAGGTTTGTTGCCAATTGCGGCGGATAGCGCCATGGATCACTGCCGGGTACTGACCATAGACGGCAGCCGTGCGTTCGATGAAGCTCAGTGGGCTCAGGGCTTGGTGATTGACAGGGGCGGGCGCCAGGCCCTGGGAGAAAATCGACATGAAGTGTTCCTGTGCAGGGGGTGCCTGTATGGCGTACTGCAAACCCCCGGTGGCTGATTGTTAGCTCTGATCAGGTGTCGTGAAGGGCTGGCCCTTCAGGTGTCACATTTTTACGTGAGTCGCTATGGTACTTGGAAGATAGACTATAGCAATATAGTAGAAGTACTATATTGGCTTTCAGGCCCATCGACTGAGTGCCGCCATGACGCTTTTGCTCGCCAGCGATCCACAGCCCAGCCTGCTGCTGGACGCCTCTGCCGCCGTGCTGGAGGTCAACCCGGCCTTGCAGGCCATGCTTGGCCCCTGGCCGCAGCGCACGGTCGACTACTGGTTGCCCGGCAACTTCCAGGCGCTGGTCAATGCCTGTTTGCGCCAGGGGCGCGCTATCAGTGATGTCGAAGCGCTGGTGGCCGAGCGCATTCTGCTCTGGACGTTCATCCCCGCCAGCGCCGATCAGGTATTGCTGCGCTGCCGTGACGCCAGCCTGGAGCGTCAGGCCGAACGAGAGGCCAGTCAGGCACGACGCCTGTATCGCCTGATCACGGAAAACACCACCGACCTGATATCCCGCCACAGCCCAGACGGCTGTTTCCTTGATGCCTCACCGGCCTCTTACCGGCTGCTGGGTTATTGGCCTGAACAATTGCGCGGGGTGCCTGTGCAATCGCTGTTTCATCCTCAGGACCGCCAGCAGTCGTTGCAACAGGCTGCCCACGCCCTGGAGCAGGACGGCTACCAGACCATGACGTGCCGGGTACGTCACCGCGATGGCCGTTATTTGTGGTTCGAGATCGCCAGCCGCGCCATCCGCGAAACCTACACTGGCGCGGTGGTCGAGATTGTCAGCGTGTCACGGGATATCACCGTGCGCGTTGAGGCTGAAGAAAACCGCCGACGCCTGGCCGAAGTGGTCGAGGCCAACACGGACCTGGTGCTGTTCACCGATCGCGACGGTCATCTGAGCTATCTCAATCGCTCGGCGCGTCAGGCCCTTGGGCTGCAGCAGGTAACTGAATTGCCCGGGCTGCAGGCCTTGCTTGACCCGAACTTGCTGCAACGCCTGGACCGCGAAGGCTGGCACTGCGCCGAACGCACCGGTGTGTGGCAGGTTGAGACGCGGCTTATTCCCTGGCAGGGCAAGGCGGCGTTTCCGGTGTCGTTGGTGCTGCTGGCCCATCAAGGCAGCGGTGATGAACGCTATTACTCGTTGGTGGCCCGCGACATGACCGAACGCGAGTTGCGCGAAGGCCAGCAACGCCGTCATCAAGATGAACTGGCTCACAGCGCCCGGTTAATCACCCTGGGTGAGCTGGCGTCGGGGATTGCCCATGAAATCAATCAACCGCTGGCGGCCGTGGTCAATTATGCCGGGGCCAGCCAACGTTACCTGCAGGCTCTGGATCGCGATCCGCAAGCCGCCGTCCGGGTTGCCAAGGGCTTGCAGCGCATCAGTGAGCAGGCCACTCATGCTGCAGCGGTGATCAAACGCCTGCGCGCGTTTCTGCGTAAAGAGCCCAGACGTCTGCAGGCCTTGGCCATTGCCGATGTTGCCTTGGAGGCAGTACGTCTGTGTGACTGGGAGGCGGCGCGCGATCATGTACAGATCGAACTACAGATCGCCGACGTGCTGCCTGCGGTGTATGCCGATCGCGTCCTGCTCGAACAGGTATTGCTCAACCTGTTGCGCAATGCCATCGATGCCAACCGCGAGCAGCATCGCGGGCAACCCTCAGGTATTGTGCTCAGCGCTGAAACGGTAGCGGGGCAGGTGCAGATTCAGGTCAGTGACCAGGGGCCGGGTGTGGCGCCGGAGCGCCTGGATGGCATCTTTACCCCGTTCAACACCAGCAAGCCGGAAGGCCTGGGCCTTGGCCTGAGCATGAGCCGCAGTATTATCGAAGGTTTTGGCGGCACCTTGCAGGCGATGCCGGGGGCGGCGGGCGGGTTGATTCTGTGTTGTCGGCTGGCGCCGGTGGCAAGCGTCGGAGCAGAGGAAAAGTGATGCAGCAACCGAAAGTCTATGTGGTCGATGACGACCAGGGCATGCTCGATTCAACGGTTTGGCTGTTGGAGTCGGTGGGCATTGAGGCGCTGGCGTTTACCAGTGGTCAGGCGTTTTTAGCCGCCTGTGACGCGCATTTGCCCGCCTGTGTGCTGCTTGATGTGCGCATGCCCGGGATGGGCGGGCTGAGCGTGCAGGAGGCCTTGCGTGGGCGCGGTATCGATTTGCCGGTGATCTTTCTCAGCGGGCATGCCGACGTACCGATTGTGGTGAGGGCATTCAAAGCCGGGGCCTGCGACTTTATCGAAAAGCCCTACAACGACCAATTGTTGCTCGACGCAGTGCAAGCGGCGCTCGAGCGTTCACAGCAAACCCTGGCGGGCAGTGGGCCGCGGGCACAGGTGCAGGCACGGATCGACAGCCTGACGCCGCGCGAGCGCGATGTGTTTGTCCCGCTGGTGCAGGGTTTCAGCAACCGTGAGATTGCCGAGCAGCTTGAGGTCAGCGTGAAAACCGTGGACCTGTATCGGGCACGGGTGATGAAACGCATGGAGGCCGAGCACCTGCCAGCCCTGGTGGGGATGGCCATCGCCTGTGGGGTGGTGCACCCCCTGAACCTGCGTTGATCACACCACCCGGTAGGCGCGGGCTTGCCCCGCGATTGCGGTGTACCGGTCACATCGCTTCGCGGGGCAAGCCCACTCCTACTGTTCGTTAGGGGCGGCGGCCGAGCAGCAGCCCTACCACCAGGCCAAACCCGGCAGAAATGGCCACTGTCTGCCAGGGGTGACCACCAATGTAGTCATGGGTGGCATCGACCATCGGCTGTGCCTTGCTGCGCACATTACTCACCGCTTCACCCGCCTGTTTGAGCTTGAGCCCAACCTGAGCGCGCAGGGTTTCGGCGTCTTCGCCTACCAGTGCGGCGCTGTCACGCAGCAGTTTTTCCGATTCTTCGATCAAAGCCTGTAGCTCGCTGAATGCCTGATCCTTGATTTGCTCAGCTTCGGCTTGCACGGTGGTTTTCCTGGCCATGGGCAGTTCCTCATCGATTGATAGGCGTTGAACAGTGGATGTCGGTGGGCGCGGAAAGTTGCAGTGGTTTGCCGGACCCTTCTGGCTACAGTGTAAGATAGCGCCTATTTTTTCAGCGGCAGGACATCCCTCATGAGTTTCAATCTGGCCAACAAGAGCTTCGCCGAACGGGCGCAGATCGAGGACGAGAAAGCGCGCCTGTTCGAGCTCTGGCAAACCAACCTGGGCAAGGCCAAGGGCGAAGCCGCCCGGCTGATCGCGGAAAAGCCACGGCGCAAAGGCAAATGGGCCGAGTGGGTACGCGCCGAGCTGGACGGCATGTCACCGCCCGAGTTCTCCAATATGGTGCGCAGCGAGGTCAACAAACTGATGGCGGCAGCCAAGTAAGCGCAGGTCTTGCTGCGGGCCTTGTTGAAAGACGTTAGTGTTTTGAACGATACTGTTTCTCATTAACGTCTACCTTCTGCTGCCAAGGCCCTCCGAATTCCTCCATGTTGACGTCTCCCGTGTCCGGGCTGCTTGCCAGCTTTCAGGAACATTACGATGACCTGCTGCAGTTTCTGACCCGGCGCATGAGCGACCGTCAGCGTGCTGCCGACGTGGCGCAGGAAACCTACCTGAAACTGGTCAAGATCGAGCAGCAGCAGACGCTCTCGGTGCTGCACGCGCGCAGCTTTATTTTCCGTGTGGCCGGCAACCTGGCCATCGATACGTTGCGCCGTGAACAGCGCATGGCCGGTAACCTTGACGACAGCGCCGCAGCCAGTGAAGTGGCGTGCCCGGCCCCGGCGCCGGAGGCTGCCTTGCTGGCGCGTGAACGCCTGGCGCAGCTGGATGAAGCCTTGCTGCAGTTGTCTCCCAACGCCCGGCAGGCGCTGTTGCTCAACCGGGTTGAGGGGTTGACCCAGGCGCAGATTGCACAACAGTTGGGTGTTTCCGAGAGCATGGTGGCAAAATACATCGGCCAGGCTCTGCGCCATTGCCGGGACTGGCTCAAACACAACCATGATTGACGCCCTCGCCATGCCTGTTCCGCAGCCGATCAGTGATTTGTCCGACGATGCCCTCGACTGGCAGGTGCGCCTGCATTCCGGTACGGCCAGCGATGCTGATCGTGCCCACTACCAGCGCTGGCGGCAGTTGAGTGCGGCGCACACCGCAGCGGCCGAGGAGGCGGAAGCCTTGTGGGGCGATCTGGGGCAGACGCAAGCGGCTGCAGCGCTGACCGTTGCGGCGCCACGTCGCCCTCGCTGGGGCCGCGCGCTGGCCGCGTCACTGGCGCTGGCGCTGGTGGGGTACGGCAGTTGGCAACAGGCGCCGGTCTTGATGGCTGACTATCACACCGGCGTTGGCCAACAGCAGCGCATTACTTTGGCAGACGGCTCGCATGTGCTGCTCAACAGTGGCAGTGCTTTGTCGGTGGACTTCAGCGACGCGCAGCGGCGGGTGATGCTCAAAGCAGGAGAAGCACTGTTCGAACCCGCGGCCGATGCCCGGCCGTTCATCGTTGAGGCCGGGGACGAGTCGGTGCAGGGTAATGGCGCAGTGTTCAGCGTGCGTCGCCAGGGCAGTCAGAACAGTGTGGTGATTGCCCAAGGTGAGGCACAGGTCGGCACGCGTACCTTGCAGGCCTCGGCCGATGCCAAGGCGCAGTTGGCCTGGCAGCGCGGCAAGCTGATCTTCAATGGCAAGCCGTTGCGTGAGGTATTGGCCGAGCTGGAACGCTACCAGCATGGGCGCATCGTGCTGTCCGACCAGCAACTGGGGGCGATGCAGGTCAGCGGGGTGTTCGACCTGGATGACCCGCTGGGGTTGTTGCATACGCTTGAGCAGCGGTATGCGCTGAAGGTGACCTATTTGCCGTGGTTAGCGGTGGTGTACTGACGCGCAACGGTGGGAGCAACTGTCTTGCACCACCTGTGGGAGCGGGCTTGCCCCGCGAGGCGATGTCGGCTGATACACCGCTATCGCGGGGCAAGCCCGCTCCTACCGGGAAAGTAATCAAAAAAATTTCAATTTGGCACTGCAAGTTCTTCCTCGCCCAATCGTCGTAGTGAGACTGATCAGCAATCCATTCTCATTTACACCTTTGTCTGGAAGAACATTGTGAAGGGTACGCTCAAGCCAATTGCCCGCTCCACCGGCAGCTTCAAACATGCGCTGCTGGCTTCAACCGCCGTCGCCGCGCTGCTCGGCCCGGTCTGGGCGCTCGCCGCCGAGGCGGTGACCGCTGCACACACCAGCACTCAGCAAGACCGCGAAGTCAGCCTGTCGTTACCGGCCCAGGACCTCGACCTGGCGCTGACCGCCTTTGCCGATCAGGCCGGTGTGCATTTGCTGTTCACCACGGCCGACGTTGCCGGTTTGCACAGCCCGGCGCTGGAGGGGCGCTACAGCATTGCCCAGGCACTGCAGCAACTGTTGGCGGGCAGCGGCATGAGCTGGCAGTTCAGCGATGCGCGCACGATTATCCTGCGCAAGGCCCAGGCTCAACCAACCAGCGTCAACCTCAAGCCGATTGAAGTCAGCGTCGCCTCGCGCACCAGCACCTCGATCAGTGAAATCCCCGGCACCGTCTGGGTGGTGGACCAGCAGCAGCTCAATGAGCAGATCAGCAGTGGTGTCAGCCTCAAGGAAGCCATCGGCAAGCTGGTACCGGGCCTGGACCTGGCGCCGGAAGGGCGTACCAACTACGGCCAGAACATGCGCGGTCGCAACGTGCTGGTGATGATCGATGGGGTCAGCCAGAACAGTTCCCGTGGCCTGTCGCGCCAGTTCGACAGCATTTCGCCGTTTAACGTCCAGCGCGTGGAAGTGCTGTCCGGTGCCAGCGCCCTGTACGGTGGCGGCGCCACCGGCGGCATCATCAACATCGTCACCAAGAAGGGTGAAGCGGGGCCGACGCGTTTCGAAACCCAGGTGGGTGCCAGCAGCGGCTTCAACAACAGTGATGACCTTGCAACACGCATTGCTCAGTCGGTCAGCGCTGGCAACGAGCGGGTCAACGCGCGCCTGGGCGTTTCTGCCGAGCAGAATGAAGCCTTCTATGATGGCGCCGGTGATCAGATCTTCATCGACAACACCCAGACCGACCTGCAATACAACCGCACCATCGACGTGCTGGGCAGTCTCGGCCTGAATTTCAACGAGCAACAGAGCCTCGACCTGCTGGCCCAGTACTACGACTCCGGCAACAACGGCAGCACCGGGATCTATTTCCCCAACCTCAATCACAACGCACCGTCGAACCTGGAAGATGCCGAGCTGCGCGGCGGTTACTCCACCGACCTGGAACCACGTACCAAGCGCCTGTTGCTCAACGCCAACTATCACCACAGCGATGTGCTCGGCCAGGACTTCTACCTGCAGGCGTCGTACCGCAAGGAAGACGACAACTTCTACCCGTTCCCGTACTACAACCCCGGCAAACCTGCGGGGGTCAAGGGTGTGTACTTCGCCGCGTCGCAGCAGAACTTCGAAGTCAGCAGCCTCAAGGCCCTGTTCGCCAAACAATGGGATACGCTGAAACTGACCTACGGCGTGGACCTGGACCGCGAGCGCTTCAACGCCGAGCAGACCACTTTCGACGCCCTGACCTCGTCTGAAAGTGGTGGCCTTGACCTGGATAAAGCCAGCAAAGCCCCGCGGTATCCCAGTTATCGCGTCGATGGCCTGTCGTACTACGCTCAGCTGGACTGGCACGCCACCGATAACCTGACCTTCTCTGGTGGTGCCCGTCGCCAGCAAATGGATGTTGATGTCGGTAACTTCAAGAACGTGCCCGGCGGCAGTAACGACTACCAGGTCAACCTGTTCAACCTCGGCACCATCTACGACTTCAAGAATGGTCATCAGGTCTGGACCAACTATGGCGAAGGCTTCGATTTGCCGGACCCAGCCAAGTATTACGGCAAGCCCGGCTTGAGTGTCGAAGACAACCCGCTGGCTGGGATCAAGAGTCGCCAGGTGGAAATGGGCTGGCGTTACGCCGACCTGGATTGGGACGCCCAGGCGGCGCTGTATTACATCTGGTCGGACAAGATCATCACCACTGACATGGCCACCCTGACCATCAATGTCGAGGATCAGAAAAGCCGCGACTTCGGTTTCGAAGGCGCACTGACCCGCCGTTTCGAAAGCGGCTGGGAAGCCGGTAGCACCCTGCACCTGGTGCGCTCTGAAGAAGAGGACAAGGACGGCGACTGGATCAAGCGCGATGCGCGTTATGCCTCGCTGTCCAAGTCCACCGCGTTTATCGGCTGGAAGGAGGAGGGGCGCAGTGCACGCTTGCAAGCCAACCACGCCTTCACCCTCAAAGATGATGCCGACCACAAGATCAACGGCTACACCACCTTCGACCTGCTGGGCAGCCAGGACACCGGGTTCGGGACCTTCAGTGCCGGTATCCAGAACCTGCTGGACAAACAGTACAGTACGGTCTGGGGCCAGCGTGCCACGCTGTTCTACTCACCGACCTACGGCCCTGCCTACCTTTACGATTATCAGGGCCGTGGCCGCACTTACACCCTGACCTGGTCGATGGCCTATTGAGTCAAGTGAAGGCGCTCAGCAAGTCGTCGCTAAAGGCCTGCTGAGCGTCGCTCGGCACCTGAGCGCGGTGGCGGGCCAGCACAAAGGGCACCTGAAAATTCAGCGCCGGGTCCAGGCCGTGCAGCAGGCCACGCTCGACCCACGGGGCGGCGAAATGGCAGGGCAGGTAGCCAATGTGGCGCCCTGAAAGAATAAAAGCCAAGGCGCCCTCAACCTGCTCGGAGCGCGCTGAGGCTCGACCGCCGCTCAGTGGCGCGGGCGTTTTCAGAAAGCTGTAGGGGTGCTCGACCTGATCCGCCTCGCGCAGCGTGTCCAGGCTCAGCGCTGGAAGAGTGGCGAACGGGTGGTGGCTGGCGCAGTACAGGCGTTGGTTTTCCTCAAACAAGGGCGTGTAGTCAAACGCCGTCTGTTTACCGGAAAAGTAGCCGATGGCCAGGTCCAGGCGCTGCTGCAACAGCAAGCGCTCAAGGTCGGCTGGCATGGCGCTAACCAGTTCCAGACGTACCGACTCGTCGCGTTGGCGAAAGCGTTCGATCGCCTGCGCCAGACGCAGGGTCACGCTGCTGTCCTGAGCCTCGGAAATACCTACCCGCACCTCGCCGAGCAAGCGCCCGGCCACGCCGTTGGCCTGATGCCGGAACGCGTCGATCTGCACCAGCAATTCCCGTGTTGCCTTGAGCAGTACCTCGCCTTTGGCGGTCAGGCCAAAACCGCCCTTGCCACGGCTGCACAGGCGGTAGCCAAGGCGTGTCTCCAGGCGCGCCATCTGCTGGCTGATACTGGGCTGGCTCAGGCCCAGCACACCCTGGGCGGCACTGAAGCCGCCGGCCTCGACGACGGTGACGAACAGGCGCAACAGGTGCAGGTCGAGGTCGTGCAGTTGTCCGAGCATCAAACATTGCTCCCGGTGAATGTCAGCTTAACTAACTTGTCATTTTACTAATGTAACCCGGCGCGCATGCTGGCGGCACCCACTGATACAGGTGCCCGACATGCGTACATCCCTGTGGTTGCTCCCCTTGGTGCTGGCTTTGCCAGCACACGCCGAAGAGAACGTCCTCAACCTCTACAGCTGGGCCGATTATGTGGCGCCAGAGACCTTGCAACGCTTTGAAAAAGAAACCGGCTACAAGGTGCGCTACGACACCTTCGACACCACTGAAGTGCTGGAAACCAAACTGCTGACCGGCGGCAGCGGTTATGACGTGGTGGTACCGTCCTCCAGCCTGCTGGCCCGGGCGTTGACCGCCGGTGCCCTGCAACCTGTGCAGGCGCAGTCGATGCCGGGTTACAGCAATCTGGACAAAGACTTGTTGGCCAAATTGGCTGAAGTCGATCCCGGCAACCAGTACGCCGTGCCCTACACCTGGGGCACTCTGGGCCTGGGCATGAACCTTGAGGCGGTGCGTCAGCGCGTCGGCGATGTGCCGCTGGACAGCCTCGATCTACTGTTCAAGCCCGAATACGCCAGCAAGCTCAAGGACTGCGGCATTGCCATGTCGGATTCGCCGCAGGAAGTGATCGGCGTGGCCCTGCATTACCTGGGCAAGGACCCTTACAGCCGCAACAAGGAGGATCTGGCCGCCGCCCAGACATTGCTCAAGCAGTTGCAGCCGTCGATCAGCTATGTCGCCAGTGGTCGGCAGATCAGCGACCTGGCCAACGGCAGCGTGTGCCTGGCACTCACCTACAACGGCGATGCCGCCATGGCTGCCGAACAGACGCGTCAGGCCGGTAAGCCGTATCAGGTGATCTACCGGATTCCCCGTGAAGGGACATTGATCTGGCAGGACAACCTGGTGATTCCCAAAGACGCACCGCACCCACAGGCCGCCCGCGCTTTCATCGCCTTCATGCTGCGCCCCGATTCGGTCGCGCCGCTGACCAATACCTTGTTCTTTGCCAACGCCAACCTCGCGGCCACGCCGCTGGTCGCCGAAGCCGTGCGTAACGACCCGGATATCTACCCGCCTGAAGCCGTACGCGCCCGTTTGTTTGCCGACCGCAGCATGGCCCTGGCTGACATGCGCCAGCGTACCCGCGTGTGGGCGACTTTCCGTACCCGCCAATAATCATTAGAACAGGAGCCCGATGATGGACCTCGCCCCCGACAACGACCAGGCAATAACCCGCGACAGCCTGTACGGCACCGTCGCCGAAAACACCTTTGCCGGCATCACCAGTTTCTCCCGCCGTCGTTACACCCGTGATTTGCGCGGGGTCGATGTGGTGGTCAGTGGTGTGCCGTTCGACACCGCCACCAGCAACCGTTCTGGCGCGCGCTTCGGCCCGCGGGCCATACGCACCGCGTCGGTACAGCAGGCCTGGGCCCGTCACTGGCCATGGGAGTTCGACCCGTTCGACCACCTCGCGGTGATCGACTACGGCGACTGCAATTTCGACTATGGCAGCCCGCACACCATCCCCGACAGCATCCAGGCCCACGCCGAGCAGATCCTCGCGGCCGGTTGCGCCATGCTGACCCTGGGCGGCGATCATTTCATCAGTTATCCGCTGCTCAAGGCCCATGCCGCCAAACATGGCCCGCTGTCGTTGATTCACTTCGACGCGCACAGCGACACTTGGCCCTGCGAGGAAGGGGCAGGGCGCGTCGATCACGGCACCATGTTCTGGCATGCCGCCCGTGAAGGCCTGGTCGATCCCTCGCGTTCGGTGCAGATCGGCTTGCGCACCACCAATGATGACACCCAGGGCTTTGCGGTACTGGACGCGCGCCAGGTCCACCGGCGCGGCTGCCAGGCGATTGTCGAGGCGATTCGTCAGCGCGTCGGTGACCACCCGGTGTACCTGACCTTCGACATCGATTGCCTCGACCCGGCCTACGCACCCGGCACCGGTACCCCGGTGTGTGGCGGGCTGACCACGGTACAGGCATTGGAGATCATCGGTGGCCTGCGCGGTATCAACCTGGTGGGCATGGACCTGGTGGAAGTCGCCCCGGCCTATGACCATGCCGATATCACCGCCCTGGCCGGTTCCACCCTGGCCATGGAAATGCTCTGCTTATATGCCGCTCGGCATAAGGTCGACTGAGCTGGTAACAAAATGAATTATCTGTAGGAGATTTTGCGGTTTCCTCGCGAACCCGACGCGCCTTAGGCTATCCAAAGCTAGGGCGCGTCGTTTCGCGCAGGAGGTATCCCGTGAACAGATCCTGGTTGGGCCTGGCAGGCCTGACGCTGAGCCTGCTGATCAGCATGCCCGTACTGGCGGCGCAACACACCGCGCCGTTACAGCTGGCCGCTTCGCCGAACAACCCCTACAACAGCCCGATCATGCGCGCCAATCCCAACAGCCGCCAAGGCAGCGTGCAGGCCACACCACCGGTACGTGGCCCTTCAACCCAACCCATCCCGCGCCAGCCCACCGTCGAGAACCGCGGCATCGGCAATGGCCAAGACATGCGCCGCGAGCAGTCCACACCTCGCCTGGATCCCACCCGGCCGCCGCGCGAATCGACCCGCACGCCTTGAGTGGCCGGCCCTCCCTGGAAGGAAACGCAGATGTCCCTACGCACCTGGATTCCCACCCTGTTGACCGCAGCGCTGCTGCCACTGCTGGCCCACGCCGCGCCCGAGCGGCAGTTGAAAAGCGAGGAGGGCAGCATCACCGTCAGCACCCTCGCCGAAGGCTTGCGCCACCCCTGGGCGTTGGCTTTCTTACCCGAAGGCAAGGGCATGCTGGTCACTGAGCGGGTAGGCAATTTGCGCATCGTCAGCCCTGAAGGCAAGGTGGGGGCGCCGCTGGGTGGTGTGCCTCAGGTATGGGCCGAAGGCCAGGGCGGGCTTCTGGATGTGATGCTGTCACCGGATTTCAAGCAGGACCGCATGGTTTATCTGAGCTATGCCGAGCAGGGTGGAGAAGACGGTAAAGCCGGTACTGCGGTGGGGCGGGGGCGTTTGTCGAGCGACCTGGCCAAACTGGAAGACTTCACGGTGATTTTCCGTCAACAGCCGAAGCTGTCGAATGGCATTCACTTTGGTTCGCGCCTGGTGTTCGACCGTGAGGGTTACCTGTTCATTGCACTGGGGGAGAACAATCAGCGCCCCACCGCCCAGGACCTGGACAAGCTGCAGGGCAAGGTCGTGCGCCTGCTGCCGGACGGTGGCGTACCGAAAGACAATCCGTTTGTCGGTCAGGCCAATGTACGCCCGGAGATATGGTCGTTTGGCCACCGCAACCAGCAGGGCGCGGCGCTTAACCCTTGGACGGGCGAGTTATGGACCCACGAACATGGCCCGCGCGGTGGTGATGAAATCAACTTGCCGCAAGCGGGCAAGAACTACGGCTGGCCGCTGGCGACCCATGGCATCAATTATTCGTTGCTGCCGATACCGGAAGCCGAGGGTGAGCATGTCGAGGGCATGGTTGACCCGCATCATGTCTGGGAAAAATCACCGGCGATCAGCGGCATGGCCTTCTACGACAACCCGCGTTTCAAGGCGTGGGACCACAGCGTGTTCATTGGTGCGTTGGCGAGCCAGGAACTCATCCGCCTGCAGCTCGATGGCGACAAAGTCGTGCATGAAGAGCGAATGCTGGGCGAGCTCAACGCACGCATTCGCGATGTGCGGGTAGGGCCGGATGGCTACCTCTACGTACTGACCGATGCCGAAGACGGCGCATTGCTCAAAGTGGGCTTGGACTTGTAGGAGCGGGCTTGCCCCGCGAGGCGGTGTGACAGACAGGCCGCAATCGCGGGGCAAGCCCGCTCCTACAGCGCTTGCTCCGCAAGGCGTTTCATCGCCAGAATGGCGTTCTTTGGCAACAGGCGCGGTCCATGTCCTGCTTCACCGAGCAGTCTCCTTTACAGCTGTACCAGCAAGCCCTCGAGCGCGATGGTTTTGTCAGTGACCCGGCGCAGTTGCAGGCCGCCAGCGCATTGGAGGCCTGCTTCAATGCGCTGCAGCGTGGTGAAACGCCACAGGGCGTATACCTCTGGGGGCCGGTAGGGCGCGGCAAGACCTGGCTGATGGACCAGTTCCACCGCTGCCTACAAGTGCCTTCCCGGCGCCAGCACTTTCACCACTTCATGCGTTGGGTGCATCAGCGTCTGTTCCAGCTCAATGGCACCGCCGATCCGTTGCACGCCCTGGCGGTGTCTCTGGCCGATGAAATCCGCGTGTTGTGCTTCGACGAACTGTTCGTCAACGACATCGGCGATGCGATCATTCTCGGCCGTTTGTTCCAGGTGCTGTTCGAGGCCGGTGTGGTGATTGTGGCGACCTCCAACCAGCCGCCCGACCAGTTGTACAACGATGGCTTCAACCGCGAGCGCTTCATGCCGGCCATCGCGGCCATTGAGCAGCACATGCAAGTGCTGCCGGTGGCGGGTGAGCAGGATCATCGCCTGCATCCCGGTGCTGAGCGCCAGCGTTACTGGGTGCAGGCACCAGGTCAGCCTTGTGCATTGGCCGAGGTGTTCAGTCAGTTGAGCGGCGCCCAGCCAGCCTCGGAGCAGCCCTTGGCCATCGGTTCACGGCTGCTGTCGGTGGTACGCCGCAGCGAGTCGGTGATCTGGTGTCGCTATGCCGATCTGTGTGAACAACCCTTCGCGGCCATGGATTTTATGGCCTTGTGCGACAACTTCAGCGCCATCCTGCTGGGCGAAGTGCCCGCCCTCGGTGCTCGCCAGCGTCCGGCGAAGATTGCCCGCGGTACCGAAGATGCGGCCAGCCAAGTGCTGGCCGGTGACCGGGTGTTACCGCAACTGTCGGTGAACGATGATGGCGTGCGGCGCTTCATTGCCCTGGTCGATGAATGTTACGACCGTCGGATCGCCCTGTATCTGGAAGCTGAGGTAGCGCTGGATGCACTCTACACTCAAGGGTATCTAGCGTTCCCGTTCCGGCGAACCTTGAGCCGCTTGCGGGAGATGCAACTGCAACGCTTCTGTTGAAGGAGTCGATCATGCAGCCGCTATCGCATTACCTGCTGACCCAGGCCTACCACAATGGCTGGGCCAACCACAGGCTGTATAAGGCCTGCCTGCAATTGAGCCAGGATGAGTTCGTGGCACCGCGCTGCAGCTTCTTCGGCTCGATCAAGGCCACGCTCAACCATATCCTCACGGTGGACTGGTTTTACCTCAATGCCCTGGAGTCGGAGCAACGCGGCGAGGCGCCGGAGCCGGACAGCGAACGCTTCTTCGAGCCGCAAGAGCCGTTTTCCAGCTGTGAGGCACTGAGGGAGGAACAAGCGCAGGCCGACCACCGCTTGATTGCCTACTGCAGCCAGTTGCATGACGAGCAGTTGCAACGCTATGTGAGTATCGTGCGCCCCGACTGGGTCCAGCGGGAACAGCGTTTGCGCCTGCTGTCGCACCTGTTCGAGCACCAGATTCATCACCGCGGGCAGGTGCACGCCATGCTCAGTGACAGCTCGGTACGCCCGCCCCAACTGGATGAGTTCTTCTGCGAAGACGAAGCCCATTTGCGTGCTCAGGACTTTGCCGAACTGGGTTGGACCGAAGCGCAGATCTGGGGACGCTAACTTCCCATCCAGCCCAGGGTGAGCAAGGCCAGCACGGCGTAGCGGCCAGCCTTGGCCAGGGTCACCAGCAGCACAAAGCGCCAGAACGGTTCGCGCATGATGCCGGCGATCAGGGTCAACGGGTCGCCAATCACCGGCATCCAGCTCAGCAGCAGCGACCATTGGCCATAGCGCTGGTAGCGATGCTGGGCTTTTTCCAGTTGCGCCGCAGAGAAGGGAAACCAGCGCCGATCGCGCAAGTGTTCAATGCCGCGGCCCAACAGCCAGTTGACGATCGAACCCAGCACATTACCCAGGGTGGCGATCAGCAGCAGGGTGAAGACGGCCTGTGGGTCGCGCAGCAGCAAGCCCACCAACACGGCTTCGGATTGCAGCGGCAACAGGGTCGCCGCGCCAAAGGCGCTGAAAAACAGCGCCCATTCACTCAACATTCAGCGCAGATCAGTAGTTGGCGACCACTTCGTCACGACCGTCTTTGGTCAGGCCGATCACCTGGTAGGCGTCCTTGCGGTCACCCATTTCCATGCCGGGCGAGCCGATGGGCATGCCCGGTACGGCGATGCCGCGCAGATCGGAACGTTTGGCCAGCAGTTTGACCTGTTCGGCCGGCACGTGGCCCTCGACGAATTTGCCGTCGATCACGCCGGTGTGGCACGACGCCAGGCGCGGGGCCACGCCCAGGCGCTGTTTGACCTCACTCATGTTTGGCTCAACATGGTCGTTGACAGTGAAGCCGTTGGCTTGCAGGTGGCTGATCCACTCCTTGCAGCAGCCACAGTTAGGGTCGCGATAGACATCGATGGTTTGCCCGGCCTGGGCCAGGGTGCTCAGGGCCAGCAGGCCGAAAGCGACAATTTTTTTGCGTAACATGGTGGATCTCCAAGACTAGAAACGCAGGCGGACACCGACGACCTCGCGGGTCTGGCCGATATCGCCATCAATCACGGAACTGCTCGGTGGCCATGGACGTGGGCTTCCAGGGACGACACGAGAACACAGCGGTTGCTCAGCAGGATAGCGTAACTGCTCTGCAGGCGCAGCGCGGCCTGTTGCCGCCCATGAACAAGAGTGGCGCTACAGTAGCCGATGGTGTCTGTCAGCAAACTGAGGGGTGGATTACAAATTTGTCAGCTGGCCCGGAAGCCGCTCCCACTGCGCTGTCGCTGGGGTAAAACGCAGTGTATTGGCACACCCACGGTAAGCGATGGAGCAAAGCCGATGAACCTTAGTGTGCCACTGAAAACCTACCAGACAGACAACACCTTGATCACCTTCGCGCCATCGGTGACGGCCGAAGAACGCCAAGATGCATTGAGCCTGTTCTTGCAGGCGCGCCTGTTTGCCAGCAAGGCCTTTGACGCCAAAGTGCACTGGAAAAGTTGGATGGATCGCTACCGCAACCGTCTGGAGAAGCACGGCTGCCAGTTGCAGAGCCTGATCACCGAGCCTGCCCGGGTGGTCAGATCGGCTAAAGAGTTAAAAGGCATTGTCGCCAAGGTCGCAGGTGAAGCAGGTGCGGATGATCTGGCGGAGCAGGTGGCATACGCAGTCGGCCAGATCAAGGAAACCGGGTTTGCCGGCCGCTTCTTCAGCAAGGGTGTAAACGGCGGGGCATATTCCGAATTTATCGCCGTACCCTGCGATAAAAACCAGGCGGGCGATGTGGTGCTGTTGGTGTTCGCCGTCAACATCGGTTTGTCGGTAGAGGTGCGCGATTTTGACTTCTGGACAGAAACCCAACGTGACATGGTGGTGCACATCGTCGGTGGGCTGTACCGTTTGGATCGCAAGGCTTATGCCCAACACCGGGCAACGGTCGAGGCTTACTTGATAGAGGCAGCCAGGGTACGGATACGCACGGCGAGCATCACAACTAAAACGCACTGATGTCATCTGCGGCTTCAAGCACCTTCACGCCTTGCTTTCTGTGCGTTAGCCTTGAGCTGCAAACGCTATTGGGGCAAGGAGTATCCATGGACAAAGTCATTGTGATCACGGGCGCCAGTCGTGGTATTGGTGCCGCGACCGCACGTCTGGCAGCCCGTGAAGGGTATCGTATCTGCGTTAACTATTTGAGCGACGACGAGGCCGCCCAGCGGGTGCTGGCCGAGGTTCGTGAGCTGGGTGCCGAGGCCATTGCGGTCAAGGCCGATGTCAGTGTCGAAGATGAGATCGTTCACCTGTTCCAGCGGGTCGATGCCGAGCTCGGGCCAGTGACGGCACTGGTCAACAACGCCGGGACCATTGGCCAGAAGAACCAACTGCAGCATATGTCGGAATTTCGCCTGCTCAAGCTGATGAAAACCAACGTGGTCGGGCCGATGCTGTGCAGCAAGCATGCCGTGCAGCGCATGTCCAAGCGCCAGGGCGGGCAGGGCGGCAGCATCGTCAACGTGTCCTCGGTGGCCGCACGTTTGGGCGCCCCGAATGAATATGTCGACTATGCCGCATCCAAAGGTGCGCTGGACACCTTCACCGTGGGCCTGGCCAAGGAAGTCGCCGATGATGGCATCCGCGTCAATGCCGTGCGCCCGGGTTATATCTTTACCGACTTTCATGCCTTGAGCGGCGACCCCGAGCGTGTCAGCAAGCTGGAGTCGAGCATCCCCATGGGCCGTGGCGGACAGGCCGAAGAGGTGGCCGAAGCGATTCTCTGGCTGCTGTCCGACAAGGCGTCCTATTCCACGGGTAGCTTTATCGACCTGGGCGGCGGGCGCTAACTCTGCTCAGAACGAGCGGACGATCCTGCCCAGGGTTTCCATGGCCTTTTCCGATTGCTCGGTCCAGGGGCTGCCGTAGTTCAGGCGAATGCAATTGCGAAAGCGCTGGGTCGGCGAAAAGATCGGCCCGGGGGCAATGCTGATACCCTGCGCCAGCGCCATCTGGAACAGCTTGAGCGAGTCCATTTGCTCCGGCAGTTCCAGCCACAGGAAGTAGCCTCCTGACGGGTGGCTGACCCGGGTCTGCGCCGGGAAGTGTCGGGCAATGGCAGCGAGCATGGCGCTCTGCTGCTCTTCCAGGGCATAGCGCAGCTTGCGCAGGTGGCGATCGTAGCCGCCATGTTGCAGGTAATCGGCGATGGCCGCCTGGGCCGGCATCGAGGCGCACAACGAAGTCATCAACTTCAGCCGTTCGATTTTCTGCGCATAGCGCCCGGCGGCTACCCAGCCCACCCGGTAGCCCGGTGCCAGGCTTTTGGAAAACGAGCCGCAGTGCATTACCAGGCCATCGGTATCGAAGGCTTTGGCCGGCTTTGGTGCTTGCTGGGCGTAATACAGCTCGGCGTACACGTCGTCTTCAATCAGCGGCACCTGGTGTTTACGCAGCAGTTCAACCAGTTGCTGCTTTTTCTCCTCCGGCATGCTCGCGCCCACTGGGTTCTGGAAGTTGGTCATGCACCACACGGCTTTGACCGGGTGCTTGGCCAGGGTTTGGGCCAGCACGCCAAGATCGATGCCTTCGCGTGGGTGAACGGGAATTTCCACGGCCTTGAGCTTGAGGCGTTCGAGCACCTGCAGGCAGGCGTAGAACGCCGGTGCCTCGATTGCTACCAGGTCACCCGGTTCGGTCACCGCCTGCAGGCACAGGTTCAATGCCTCCAGCGCGCCATTGGTGATCAGCAGCTCCTCCATCGGCAGCATCAACCCGCCGACCATGTAGCGCAGGGCAATTTGCCGACGCAGGTGCGGGTTGCCCGGCGACAGGTCGGTGACCACCATGCGTGGGTCCATTTCACGGCTGGCGCTGGCCATCGAGCGCGCCAGTCGCGGCAAGGGGAACAGGTGGGGGCTGGGGAAGGCCGAGCCGAACGCTACGGTCTGCGGGTCCTTGATCGAATCAAGAATCGAGAACACCAGTTCGCTGACATCGACTTCGGTAGACTCACTCGCTTGCTCGACAATCTGCGGTTCGCTGAACTGCCGTGGCGCATGGGCGTTGACGAAGTAACCCGAGCGCGGCCGTGCGCGGATCAGCCCGCGGCGTTCCAGCAGGTAATAGGCCTGGAACACCGTGGAGGGGCTGACCCCGTGGGTCTGGCTGGCGTAGCGCACCGACGGTACGCGCTGGCCGGGGCTCAGCACCCCGGAGCGAATCAGTTCGGCAATGTCGTCGGCAAATTTTTCGTAGCGTTTCATCATGGCTCGGGACGTTTCGACTGCTGCAAAGTGTATGTGATCAGCGGTTCAAAGGTGCGACAAAACGGCTGTGCGCAACGCTGGAAATACCCGGCTGGTCGCTGTCGACGATCTCGAAGCTGATTTCCTGGGAGCTGCTTTGTGGCCGTTCGGCCAGCATCGCTACCGAAACCGGAATCTCGCTCATCTCAGAGGCGGCCAGGGTGAACTCGGTCTTGCCGTGCAGTTCGAAGCCTTCGGCGTCTACCAGGCGCAAGCGATAGTGCTGCGCTTGTTGGGTCTTGTTGATGACCTTGAGGGTGTAGATGTTTTCGATCTGACCCAGGTTGTTTTCGCGGAACAGGCCGCGGTCTTTGATCACATCCATCGACACCATCGGCCGTTGCTGCAAGGCAATCACCAGAGCGCCGATCATCACCACCAGTACGGTGACGTAACCGAGCAGACGTGGGCGCAGCCAGTTGGTCTTGCCGCCTTGCAGGTTGTGCTCGGACTTGTAGCCGATCAGGCCACGGGCATAGCCCATTTTGTCCATGATCGAATCGCAGGCATCGATACAGGCAGCGCAACCAATGCATTCCATCTGCAGGCCGTCGCGAATGTCGATACCGGTCGGGCACACCTGCACGCACATCTGGCAGTCGATGCAGTCGCCCAGGCCGTTGGCCTTGTAGTCGCTGTCTTTCTTGCGCGGGCCGCGGGACTCGCCACGGGCCGGGTCGTAGCTGATGGCCAGGGTGTCCTTGTCGAACATCACGCTCTGGAAGCGGGCGTAAGGGCACATGTGCATGCACACCGCTTCGCGCAGCCAACCGGCGTTCATGTAGGTGGCGCCGGTGAAGAACAGAATCCAGAACAGGCTCAGGCCACCCACCTGCAAGGTGAAGAGCTCTTCGGCCAGCGGCCGGATCGGGGTGAAATAGCCGACAAAGGTCAGGCCTGTGAGCAGGCTGATGGCCAGCCACAGGGTGTGCTTGGCAGAGCGCCGGGCCAGCTTGTTCAGGCTCCAGGGCGCTGCAGCCAGTTTGATCCGCTGGTTGCGATCACCCTCGGTGACTTTCTCGCACCACATGAAGATCCAAGTCCAGGAACTTTGCGGGCAGGTGTAACCGCACCACACCCGCCCGGCAAATACGGTGATGGCGAACAGGCCGAAGGCGCAGATGATCAGCAGGGCTGACAGCAGAATGAAGTCCTGTGGCCAGAACGTTGCGCCAAAGATGTGAAATTTACTGTCGGCCAGGTCCCAGAGCACGGCCTGGCGGCCGTCCCAGTTCAACCAGACGGTGCCGAAAAACAGCAAAAACAAAAAGCCTGCACCACCCAGGCGCAGGTTTCGAAACAAGCCGGTAAAGCTGCGGGTGTAGATGTGTTTGTCGCTGCTGGCGGCCTTCTTCTTCTTGGTGGAAGGCTCGGCAACTTCAACGATCTGGACGGGAATTCTTTCGCTCATGGTTCGTCGCTCATCAGGCCTCGATCAGGCCAGAGCACTATGGCCCCCAATCTGTTTGCATAACAGGTTCAGGTATTTCGATAAAAACCATATCAGATGGTTGGTCAGACCACTGCAGGCCGCAGATTACCGAGCCTTGCCCGACTATTTTGCCCGGCCTGCGACCTTCCACCGCACCCGCTACAGTCAGCGTATCGACCTGTGATCGGCTGCTGCTGCACTTGTGCCGGGCGCCAAGGTCCATCGAGTAATAGGCCTTTCGTGGAGCACGGCGATGGACGCGTGGTGGCATCAAGCCTGGTTGACCCTGGTGGCTGAGTTCGCCGACATCAATGATGCCAAGCAACTGACCCAGGTGACGGTGCGCATGCTGATGGCTGCGCTGCTCGGTGGCATTCTGGGCTTTGAGCGTGAACTCAAGGGCAAGGCCGCCGGGGTGCGCACGCACATGCTGGTGGCCATGGGCGCTGCACTGTTTGTGCTGGTACCGCGCATGGCCGGTGTTGACGATGCAGCGTTGAGCCGGGTGGTGCAGGGCGTGGTGGCAGGGATCGGCTTTCTCGGCGCCGGTACCATTCTCAAAGGTCACCATCAGCAACTCGACCATGTCAAAGGCCTGACGACGGCGGCGGGGATGTGGATGACGGCGGCCATTGGTGTTGCTGCGGGGATGGGGCGCGAGGCGACGGCAGTCATCAGCACCCTGCTGGCACTGTTGGTGCTGGGGGTAATGCCGTGGGTGGTGGACAGGTTCGAAAAGGACGATGAGGACAAAAACGAGGAGGGCAGGAAGCACTGAGGGGAGCCGAAGCTCCCCTCAAAGATTGTTGCGTGCTCTTTTTTGTTATTGGAGGGCGGCCTATTGTTGTTTTTGGCGACCGTTGCCTCTTGTCACTGGCGATCCCCATCCGGGATCAAGAGCAAACGTATTTTTTTGAGCGCTGATCTACTTTCATCATTGCTGATCCAACCGTGACTTCGCTACCTTGGGGTAGTTTTATTGTTTTGTGTCAGGTTGCGGGGGCGAACCCCGGAAAAGCACATCTTCTCCAAAAAAATCTGTTAGCTGCGTCTCTGCCGTGTTGTTCTTGTTATGTCAGAGTCGGTACGTATTGTTTTTATTGGTGTGTCGCACTTTTTATTGTTCTTGTACCAAAGATATAGCAGATGCCGTGCCAACTTTTTAAAGCCCAATAAAATCAATGGTTTAGGTTTTTTGGCAGGAAGAGAGGGCGGGAGAATCTGTCGATTTGTTTCCGTGTTACCCGGTTTTTTTCTGCAAAACGTGGGGGCGGTAACACTCAGGCGCCCGGCCTGCTGTTACCGCCACGCCGATCAGGCCGCGTTACGGGCGCGCGACACACGCGAACCGTTGGCCCGGCCCAATACACTGCTGATGCGTTGGCCCGCGTGAATCAACAGCTCAAGATCGATACCGGTGTTGATACCCAGGCCTTGCAGCATGTACAGCACGTCTTCGCTGGCGACATTACCGCTGGCGCCTTTGGCATAGGGGCAGCCGCCAAGGCCTGCGACCGAGCTGTCGAAGACATTGATCCCTTCGAGCAGACTGGCATAGACGTTGGCCAGGGCCTGGCCATAGGTGTCGTGGAAGTGCCCGGCCAACTGAGCGCGCGGCACATGGGCTGATACCACCTCGAACATTCTGCGGGTAGCACCGGGGGTGCCGGTACCGATGGTGTCGCCCAGCGAGACTTCGTAGCAGCCCATGTCGTACAGCTCACGGGCTACCGGCGCGACTTCCTCTGCGCTGACCACACCTTCATACGGGCAACCGAGCACACAGGAGACGTAACCACGCACCCGCACGCCATTGGCACGGGCGGCCTCCATGATCGGCACGAAACGCTCCAGGCTCTCGCTGATCGAGCAGTTGATATTGCGCTGGGAGAAGGCCTCAGAGGCTGCGGCGAACACCGCCACTTCCTTTACGCCTGCGGCCAGGGCATCTTCAAAACCGCGCAGGTTCGGCGCCAGGGCGGCATAGGTCACTCCCGGCTTTTTCGTGATGTTGGCAAACACCTCGGCAGAACCAGCCATTTGTGGCACCCACTTGGGCGAAACGAAGCTGCCCACCTCTATATAAGACAGGCCTGCTGCGCTGAGGTCATCCACCAACTGGACCTTGTCTGCCACGC
Organism: Pseudomonas sp. NUPR-002; assembly: GCF_056322725.1. Classification (NCBI taxonomy): domain Bacteria; kingdom Pseudomonadati; phylum Pseudomonadota; class Gammaproteobacteria; order Pseudomonadales; family Pseudomonadaceae; genus Pseudomonas; species Pseudomonas sp. NUPR-002. The sequence continues at coordinate 4,157,142 of NZ_CM150476.1, read as the reverse complement.
TGATGGGCTGGGCTTCGTTCTGCAGGCCGTCACGCGGGCCGACTTCGACCAGACGGACTGTTTCAGGCAATGACATGGCGCGGTTCCTCAAGGCTCAATGATTGTTTTTCTGATTGTTCAAGGTGGTGGCCAGCGCTTGTTCGCAGCGCTCCTGGGCGGTGTCCAGCTCCAGTTGCATCTGCTGGATATCCAGCAACTGTTGTTCGAGTTGGGCACGTCGCTCGGTGATTTTTGCCAGCATGCTGTGCAGCTGTTTCTGGTTGCCGCTGGTCGGGTCGTAGAGTTCGATCAGCTCGCGGCACTCGGCCAGCGAGAAGCCGATACGCTTGCCCCGCAGAATCAGCTTCAGGCTGACCTTGTCGCGCGCTGAATAGATGCGCTCAAGGCCGCGGCGTTCAGGGCTCAGCAAGCCCTGTTCTTCGTAGAATCGGATGGCGCGAGTGGTGATATCCAGCTCGCGCGACAGGTCGGAAATGCTGTAGGTCTGGCTGCTCATGGTCAGGCTCGGGAAATGGGCATGAGCTAACCTAAAGGCAGGTTGACGTATACGTCAAGTGCCGCGATTTATGCCCGTGCCCGCTCATCCTGGGCGACCACGGCTTGGCACAGCTCAATGATCTGCTCGCGCATCCAGCGGTTGGCCGGGTCCTGGTCGGTACTTTCATGCCAGTACAGATGGGTTTCCAGCGGCGGCACATCGTTGACCGGCAGGCTCAGGTAGTTGAGTTGATGGCGGCGGGCGAAGCGTTCCGGCACGGTCATGACCATGTCGGTTTGCTGCAACACCTGGGATGCCATCAGGTAATGCTGCGAGCGCAGGGCGATTTTGCGTTGCACCCCCATCTTGCCCAGCGCCAGGTCGACATAACCCAGGCCATTGCGGCGGCTGGAAATGTGAATGTGGGTCAGCCCCAGGTAATCGTCCAGGCTGAGCTTGTCTTTGGCCAGCGGGTGGCCCTGGCGCATCGCGCAGACGTATTGATCGTGCATCAGCTTGACGTGGCGCACTTGCGGGTCGGTATTGAGCGGCGCATCCACGGCAAAGTCCAGACGCCCGGCCGCCAGTTCTTTGGTGGTTTCACGACGCTTGCACAGAAAACTCTCGATCACCACCGCCGGAGCCAGGCGCCGCAGACGCTGAAACAACGGTGGCAGAATCACCGCTTCGGTGAGGTCGGTCATGCTGATGCGAAAGGTTTTGTTGGCTTGCAGCGGGTTGAAGATACGGCTTTCCTGAACTGACACGCGCAACAACGACAGGGCGTTGCGCACCGGGCCGATGATGTTCTGTGCCATGGGGGTGGGCACCATGCCTTGAGCGGTACGCACGAACAATGGGTCGTTGAAGGTCTCGCGCAGGCGCGCCAGGGCATTGGACACTGCGGGCTGGGTAATGCCGACGATCTGCCCGGCGCGGGTCAGGTTGGCTTCGGTGTAGATGGCATCGAAGACGATGAACAGATTCAGATCGACCTTGCTCAGGTTCATGGGCGCTGCTCTTGTTGGTGTTATCGGTGAATCATATATTGGTTATGAATGTTTATACACGCCGAGAATAGACTAGGTGGATTTTGCTGGCTGATCTAGGCTCCTCATCAGATCCCCTTTCCTTTGAAGGTACTGCCCATGGATTTCGCCTATTCACCCAAGGTCCAGGCGTTGCGCGAACGTGTCACGGCGTTCATGGATGCCTATGTCTATCCCGCTGAAGCGGTGTTCGAGCGCCAGGTTGCCGAAGGTGACCGCTGGCAGCCGACGGCAATCATGGAAGAGCTCAAGTGCAAGGCCAAAGCCGAAGGCTTGTGGAACCTGTTTTTGCCCGAGTCAGAGCTGGGGGCAGGCCTGAGCAACCTGGAATATGCGCCGCTGGCGGAAATCATGGGCCGTTCGCTGCTCGGCCCTGAGCCATTCAACTGCTCGGCGCCCGACACCGGCAATATGGAAGTGCTGGTGCGTTATGGCAGTGAAGCGCACAAGCGCCAGTGGCTGGAGCCGTTGCTGCGGGGTGAGATTCGCTCCGCCTTTGCCATGACCGAGCCGGACGTGGCCTCTTCCGATGCCACCAATATGGCCGCCCGTGCTGTGCGTGAGGGTGACCAGTGGGTAATCAACGGCCGCAAGTGGTGGACCTCCGGCGCTTGCGACCCACGTTGCAAGATCATGATCTTCATGGGCTTGAGCAACCCGGACGGTCCGCGTCACCAGCAGCACTCTATGATCCTGGTGCCCACTGATACTCCCGGGGTGAAAATCGTTCGGCCGCTGCCGGTATTCGGTTACGACGATGCGCCGCATGGCCACGCCGAAGTTGTGTTCGAAAACGTGCGGGTGCCTTACGAGAATGTGTTGCTGGGTGAGGGCCGTGGCTTCGAGATCGCGCAGGGGCGCTTGGGCCCGGGGCGTATCCACCACTGCATGCGTTCGATCGGCATGGCTGAGCGGGCACTGGAACTGATGTGCAAACGCTCGGTAGAGCGCACCGCCTTTGGTCGGCCATTGGCGCGCCTGGGTGGCAACGTCGACAAGATTGCCGATTCGCGCATGGAAATCGACATGGCCCGGCTGCTGACGCTCAAGGCCGCCTACATGATGGACACCGTCGGCAACAAAGTGGCGCGTAGCGAAATCGCCCAGATCAAGGTGGTGGCGCCGAATGTGGCCTTGAAGGTGATCGACCGGGCCATTCAGATCCATGGCGGCGCTGGCGTCAGTGGTGATTTCCCGTTGGCCTACATGTATGCCATGCAACGCACCTTGCGCCTGGCCGATGGCCCGGATGAAGTACACCGGGCGGCGATCGGCAAATATGAGATCGGCAAGTACGTGCCGAAAGAAATGCTGCGCAGCGGGCACTGACTCTTCTGGTAGGAGCGGGCTTGCCCCGCGATAGCGATTCATCTGTAAGATCGCTTCGCGGGGCAAGCCCGCTCCCACAGTAGTCCCACCCGTGGTTCATTTAGGCTGACTGGAGTTGGCCGGGTGGGGCGGTTGCTCGCGGGTCTTGAACAGTGACAGCAACACACCGCCCGTGAGCAGGCTGACCGTCACGCTCAGCGACAGCAAGGCCGGAACCGCACCAATCAGGCCGTGGTAGAAAATCTTGCCACCGATAAAAATCAGCACCAGGGCCAGGGCGTATTTGAGATAGACAAAGCGGTGCATCAGCGCAGCCAGGGCGAAGTACAGGGCGCGTAAACCAAGGATCGCGAAAATGTTCGAGGTGTAGACGATGAACGGGTCCTGGGTGATGGCGAAAATGGCTGGCACGCTGTCTACAGCGAACACCAGGTCGGCCAGCTCGATCAGTACCAGCGCCAGGAACAGCGGTGTGGCATACAGCACGGCTTTATGTTGCCCGGCCATCTTTAGGCGCACGAAGAAATGCGGGCCATGCAGGTCATCGGTCACGCGCACATGGCGGCGTACAAATTTGAGTACCGGGTTGTTACCCAGGTCCGGGTGCGTTTCCTCACGGGAAAACAGCATCTTCACCCCGGTGATCAGCAGGAACGCACCAAACACATAGAGGATCCAGGCAAACTCCTGGACCAGCGCGCTGCCCACGCCAATCATGATCGCTCGCAGTACCACCACCCCGAGGATGCCCCAGAACAGCACACGATGCTGATAGAGGCGGGGGATGGAGAAGTAACTGAAGATCATCGCCATGACGAAGACGTTGTCCATCGACAATGACTGCTCGACCAGAAAACCGGTGTAGAACTCCAGGGCTTTTTGTGCGCCCAGCTCCAGCCAGACCCAGCCGCCGAACAGCATGCCAACGCTGAAATAGCCGCTGTACAGCAGCAGGCTTTCGCGCATTTCGATTTCGTGGGCCTTGCGGTGCAACACGCCCAGGTCCAGCACCAGCAAGGTCAGGACAATAGCAATGAAGGCCAGCCAGAACCACGCGCTGGTACCGAGAATGTCGTTGTTGAGAAATGCCTGTAGAGTCGCCATGCGCCCCTCCTTGATTGTCGACGTTGCATAAGCAACAGTGACTCCGACATGGCGGCTTGGCAGCCGTCAGAGGGGCCCGGCGTCACTTCTTCAAGCCTAGTCGCGGGAGGCGCGCACGCCCAGTCGGGCCTGTTACAAATGATTGCGCAAGGCTGCAGCAGTCCTCAGTACACCCAGACCTCAACGCGGCGATTACGAATCCGGCCTTCTTCGGCCGTGTTGGCCGCCACCGGCAACTCGTCACCCAAACCAATGACCTCGCGCAGCGTCACCCCTTGCCTGGCCAGTTCCCGACGCACCGCCATGGCGCGCAGGCGTGAGAGCAGGGCAGCGCGCTCGGTGTCCTGTTTGGCATCACCAAATCCGACCAGTACTGCACCTCGCTCCAGCTTGTTGTGCTGGCGCAGGAAGTCGACCACCCGTTGCACGTCGCGCAGTGCCTTGCTGTCGAGGCTGGCCTGACCTTCCTGGAAACGGAAATTCACCGACAAGCGCTGGGCATCGCGCACCAGCGCCCGGTAGGGCAACGGCATGTCGTCAGTGGCGGGTACTTTGACGGCGTGAACCTGCTGCCCGACAAAGCCACTGCCGGTCACTATGGCTTGGCCCTTGGGGCTTTGCGCGAACTCCACCAGCGTCCGCGCCCACGGTGTGGCCTGGGTAGGTGACAGATAGAAGTACAGGCGCCGTGCCAGTGGATAGTCTTCGCTGGCTACCAATGTCGGGCTCGGCAACATGGGCCGTGAAGCACCGTCGGCGATGGCCAGCACCTTCGCACCATGCACCGAGGCCAGACTGCTGAAGCCAATGGCCTGGCGGTCGGTCAGCACTTGCTGGGCCAGTTGCTCGCCAGACTCGAAGCGTCGAGCCGAAGCGGCCAGGGTCTGGCCGAACGCATCAAGCACCAGCGCCTTGAAGGTTTCAAAGGTGCCTGAACGGTCATCGCGGGCGTACAGGTGGATAGGCCCGCTACCCAGGCCCAGTGCTTCCCAACGGGTGATGTGGCCCGCAAAAATCTGCGCCAGTTGCTGGGTACTCAATTGCGGCAGCGGGTTGTCCGGATGAACGATGACCGCCACACCGTCCAGGCCGATGACTTGTTCGGCAGTTGCGCTGTTCATATCGCCCAAGGCGTGAAGGTCGCTCAGCTCGCTGGCCTTGATCGGCCGCGAGGCAGCGGCCAGGTCGGCCTGACCGTTCTTCAGGGCGGCGAAGCCGGTACTTGAGCCGTGGGCGGCGATGTCGACGCGCACTGGCTGGCCCTGGGCATCGACAGCACGGACCTGGACTTCATTGGCCGTGTCGGTGGTGATGATCGATACCGCGCTGGCACCTTGCGCCTCCAGCATGCCCTTGACCAAGGCTGGCGCCAGCGCCGCACCGATGGTGTTAGAACCTTGAATACGCAGTTGTACAGGCGTGTCAGTAGCGGCCCAGACAAAGAACGGCAGCAGACACAGAAACACTAAGCTGAGGTGGCGGAACATGCCGGCAGGCACTCATCGGGCAAAGGATGTGCCGCAGATTAAGACGGTTGGATGACCGTAAGATGACAGCCGGATCGCAATCGCGGGGCAAGCCCGCTCCTACAGGTTACATCTGTAGGAGCGGGCTTGCCCCGCGATACGCTGTCGCAGATCAGGCCAGTTCCAACCAGATCGGCGCGTGATCGGAAGGTTTTTCCATGGCGCGCAGGTCGTAATCGACCCCGGCGTCTTTAATGCGCGGCAGTAGCGCCTGCGAGGCCATGATCAAGTCGATACGCAGGCCACGCTTGGGCTCATCTTCAAACCCACGGCTGCGGTAGTCGAACCAGCTGAAGCGGTCGGCAACCTCCGGGTGCAGGTGGCGGAAACTATCAACCAGGCCCCAGCTCTTGAGGCGCGCCATCCACTCACGCTCTTCCGGCAAGAAACTGCATTTGCCGGTTTTGAGCCAGCGCTTGGCATTGTCGGCACCGATGCCGATGTCACTGTCTTCAGGGGAAATATTGACATCGCCCATGACGATCAGCGGCTGGTCATTGTTGAACTGAGTTTCCAGCAACGCTTGAAGGTCACTGTAAAAGCGCTGCTTGGCCGGGAATTTGGTCGGGTGGTCGCGGCTTTCACCTTGCGGGAAGTAACCATTCATGATGGTGATCGGTGTACCGTTTGCATCGGCAAAGGTGCCCCAGATAAAACGGCGCTGGGCGTCTTCTTCATCGGAGGCAAAGCCTTTGTGCAGGCTCAACGGCGCCTGGCGTGACAGCAAGGCAACGCCGTAGTGGCCTTTCTGGCCATGAAAGTGCACGTGGTAGCCCAGTGCCTGAACCTCTGCCAACGGAAACTGATCGTCGCTGACTTTGGTTTCCTGCAAGCCAATCACGTCCGGCTGGTGCTTGTCGATCAACGCCGCCAACTGATGGGGCCGGGCGCGCAGGCCATTGATGTTGAACGAGACGATCTTCATGGCAAACACAGTCCTGGTAAAACCTGGAATCCTAGCCGACATCGCAGGCCGCGGCCAGCGTGGCGCGCCTGGGCATAGGCTGCTAACGTGGACCTCGAGGTGAACGCTGGCGCGCGGTTCAGCTCAAAGGCAATGAATGCCCATTTGTGGAGGTGTGTCAGTATGACCGAATCGACGGCTGTCCCGGCTCAGGTCCGTCTGCTCGATGGTGGCTATGGCCGCGAGGCGCGTTCGTTGTTGTATCACGCCTATCGGCATGAACCGACCTTCGCTTTTTTGTTCGAAGCCCAGCGCCCAGGTTACGACCAGCGCATCCGTGCCACGGTACGCGAGCTGACCAATCAACATTTTCTTCAGGAGCTGCCGGCGTTGGGGCTGCTGATCGAAGAGCGGCTGGTTGGCATCGCCCTGATCGCGCCGCCGCAGCGTCGTCTGGGCATTACTGAAAGTTGGGCCTGGCGCATGCGCATGGTGCTGACCACCGGTTTTCGCTGCACCCGGCGCTACCTCGATTATCAAGCCGCCTTGATGGCCTGCCTGCCGGATGACGCGGTGCATGTGTTACCGCTGCTGGGGATCCACCCAGAGTTTCAAGGCCAGCACTTTGGTGAACAATTGCTGCAAGCGGTGCATGACTGGTGTGCCGAAGACGAGCATTCCCAAGGTGTCGTGCTAGATACCGGAAACGAACACTACCTGGCGTTTTATCAGCGACAGGGTTACCAGGAAATTGGAGAAATTGCGGTAGGGCCTGTTCGCGAGCACGTGTTCTTTCACCCCAACCCCCAGTCATCGCAACGTGCATCGGCCATGTCTGTATAACAGGCGGGAGAGCCTCGGACTCCATGATGACGCCCGGCTCTGGTAGCATCCGCGCCTATGACGTATTCAGGACGATTCACCTGCGGTTTGATTCTATGGGTTGCCAGTGTTGCCGCGTATGCGCAGAGCGAGCTGGTGGTACGAATCAAACCTGCCAACAACGAACTCAAGGCCAATGTCGAGGGCTATATCGGCAGCCTTGGTAAACGCGATGAAGAGGCGCTGCTGCGCTTCAGCCGTGGTGCTGTCGAGCAGGCGCGCAAGGCCGCTCAGGCGCTGGGTTACTACCAGGCGCAGATTGAAACCGAGGTCAAACCGCCGGCCAAGGCTGATAAAGCACCGCAGTTGATCCTCACCATCGACCCCGGCGAACCCGTGCACCTGCGCGACGTGACGATTCGCATCGAGGGGCCGGCCAGCGAGCTCAAAGCGTTTCGTATACCTAACAGCAAAGCACTGCGCTCAGGCGAAGTACTCAACCATGGTCACTACGACGACGCCAAACGCCTGATTCAGAATCAGGCGGCGCGCTACGGTTTTTTCAGTGGGCGTTTTGTCCGCCAGCGCCTGGCGGTTGATCCCCAGGCCGGCGTTGCCGACATTGAATTGGTGTACGACAGTGGCCCGCGCTATTACCTGGGCAAGGTCAGTTTCGCAGGCGATACACCATTCGATGAAACCCTGCTGCAACGCATGGTCCCGTTCAAGGCCGACACGCCCTATGACTCCGAACTGATTGCCGAACTCAACAATGCGCTGCAGTCGAGCGGCTACTTTGAAGGCGTACGCGTCGATGCCGCACCGACCGCAGCCGTGGCACAAACCATCCCCGTAGCGGTGCAGCTGCAAACCCGCAAGCCACGCACCATGGGCCTGGGCCTGGGCTTTTCGACCGACGTCGGGCCGCGCGGCAAGGCCAACTGGACGCGGCATTGGGTCAACCCGCAAGGCCATAGCTACGGCTGGGAAACCGAACTGTCGGCACCGCGTCAGAACGTTGGCGTGTGGTATGACATTCCGCTTGATCCACCGCTGACCGACAAGTTTCGTTTTGCCGGTGGCTACCAGAACGAAGAAATTGCCGGCACTGATACCTTGAGTAAGCTGCTCACCGTCGGGCCGGAATGGCACAGCAAGCTGCCCAGCGGCTGGCAACGTGTGCTGTCGCTCAAGTACCAGCGAGAGGAGTATCGCCTGGGTGATGATTCGGGTTTGAGCAACCTGTTGATGCCAGGGGTCAGTTACTCCTACCTGCGTAGTGACAACCGCATCGACCCGCACAACGGTTACCGTCTGCAGTTCGATGTGCAGGCGGCCAAAGAAGGGCTGGTGTCAGACACTAACCTGTTGCACGCCAATGTGGTGCTCAAGGGCCTGACCACCTTGGCTCAGAAGCATCGTTTTCTTGGGCGCGTGCAGGTTGGCGGCAGCGCCACCAATGACTACCAGAGTTCGATTCCACCGTCACTGCGCTTCTTTGCCGGTGGTGATCAGAGCGTACGCGGCTACGACTACCAGAGTCTGTCGCCGGAAAATTCCGACGGCGACCGCATCGGTGGCCGCTATCTGGTGGCTGGTAGCGTTGAGTACCAGTACGAGGTGGTCGAGAAGTGGCGGGTAGCAACCTTTGTCGACCAGGGTAATTCATTCAATAACCTGGAGTTCCCCAGCCTCAAGACCGGTGTCGGCATTGGCGTGCGCTGGGTCTCTCCAGTCGGGCCACTGCGTCTGGATCTGGCCCATGCGCTGGATGACGACGGCGGCTTTCGTCTGCACTTCTCCATGGGGCCGGAACTGTGAGTCGCGTTTTCAGAAATATCCTCCTCAGTGTGCTGGCTCTGCTGCTGATCGTGTTGTGCGTTCTGGCATGGTTGCTGGGGACTCAGGCAGGCAGCCGTTGGGCCTTGGGGTTGGTCCCGGGCCTGCAGGTTGAACAGTTCCAGGGGCGCCTGGGCGGCCAGTGGCAGGCCGAGCGTGTGCTGTGGGAGCAGGGCGCTGATCGGGTCGAACTGGTTGCACCGCAGTTTGGCTGGTCACCTTCTTGCCTGGTGCGCATGACCTTGTGCATCGAGCGCCTGCAGGCCGACCAGGTCAACCTTGCCTTCGCCCCCGGTGAACCCACGCCCGACAGTGGGCCGATACAACTCCCTGCGCTGAAATTGCCGTTGGCGATCGAGCTGGGTGAGGTACGCATCGGTCACCTGCGCCTGGATGGCAATGAGCAACTGAGTCAGTTGCAACTGGCGGCCCATTGGACGGTCGCGGGTTTGCAGATCGACAGTCTGCAATTGCAGCGCGATGACCTGCACTTGAGCCTGCAAGGCCTGTTGCAGCCTGAAGGGGGTTGGCCACTGCAATTGCAGGGGCAGTTGCAGTTGCCCAAGGTCGATGGCCAGGACTGGCAGCTGGCGTTAACGCTGAACGGCGAGCTACAGAACACCTTGAAACTCGCGGCCAACAGCAGTGGGTATCTGAATGCTCGGCTCAGTGCTGAGCTGCAAGCCTTGGCCGAGCAGTTGCCCGCCACGCTACAGATCAGTGCCCAGGCGTTCAAACCGGCAGCCGACCTGCCCGACACGCTGCAATTGAATAACCTTGAACTCAGTGCCAAGGGCAACCTGCAAAGCGGTTACCAGTTGCTCGGCTCGGCAAGCCTGCCTGCCGAAAAAGGTCCGGTCGCATTGAACCTGCAGGGCAAGGTTGACGCCAAGGGCGCGCAACTGAGCGCCCTGGACCTGAGCGCCAGCCCCGAGCAGCGCCTCAAGCTCACCGCCAATGCCGATTGGCAGCAAGGCCTGAATGCGGACGCGACGGTCGATTGGCTGGACTTTCCCTGGCAGCATTTGTACCCGCTTGAGCAGGCGCCTCAGGTAACGTTGCGGCGTTTCAACGGCCAGGTGCACTACCGCGATGGCAACTATCAGGGTGAATTCAACGGCGACCTCGATGGTCCGGCCGGTGCCTTCAGCCTGAGCAGCCCATTCAAGGGTGACCTGCAGCAGATCGCCTTGCCGCAACTGGCGGTCAACGCTGGGCAAGGCAAGCTGGCCGGCAGTGTCAGTGTGCAATTTGCCGATACGCTGGCCTGGGACGCGGCCCTTGAACTGTCGGCGCTGAACCCGGCGTATTGGCTTGCCGAGTTGCCGGGTACGCTGGCCGGCCCGCTACGTAGCAAGGGGCAGATAAAGAACGACGAACTCAGCCTTGAGGCCAACCTTGATCTCAAGGGCCGCCTGCGTGGCCAACCCGCGGTGCTCAAGGCGGTCGCCCAGGGAGCTGGGCAAGCCTGGACCCTCGGCACCCTGGACATTCGCCTGGGTGACAACCACATCAACGGCAGTGGCAGCGTGCAACAGCGCCTGGCCGGACAGCTGGACCTCAACCTGCCACGTCTGGGCCAGCTCTGGCCGCATCTACAGGGTCAGCTCAACGGCAAGCTGGACGTCAGCGGTACGTTACAGGCACCGCAAGGCACCCTGACCTTGCAGGGGCAGCGATTGGCCCAGGCCGACAACCATGTACAGCGCCTGGCACTGGAGGCCCGCCTCGACAATGCCCAGCGCGCAGTCATCGATCTGCAAGCCAGCGGTATTCGTCTGGGCGACACGCTACTGGGCGAACTCACGGCCAAAGGCCGTGGCGATATCCGTCAGCAGCAGTTGCAGTTGGCCCTGGATGGGCCGCAACTCAAGCTCGACCTGGGCCTGGATGGGCAACTGGACAAGGGCAATTGGCGTGGGCAGCTGGCCAGCGGTCAGATCCAGGCCGGCGGCCAGGACTGGCGGTTGCAGGCACCGGCAAAACTCCAGCGTCTGGCCTCGGGGCAATTGGACTTCGGCGCCCATTGCTGGCGCTCCGGGCAAGCCAGCCTGTGCGGTGAAGACCAGCGCCTGGCCCCCGAGCCGCGCCTGCGCTATCACCTCAAGCAATTCCCGCTGCAAAGCCTGGCGCAGTGGCTACCCAAGGATTTCGCCTGGCAGGGCCTGCTCAACGCTGATATCAACCTGGATCTACCGGCCAGTGGGCCCAAGGGCAGCATTGTCGTCGATGCCAGTGGCGGCACCCTGCGCCTGCGGGAAAAGGACCAGTGGCTGGACTTTCCCTATCAGACCCTGCGCCTGGAAAGCACCCTGGCACCGCGGCGAATTGATACCCGTCTGAATTTCCGTGGCACAGGCCTGGGTGAGCTGGCGGTGGTCACCCGGCTTGACCCGGTGGCCCGTAACAAGCCGCTCAGTGGAGATTTCCGCCTGAGCGGGCTGGATATCGCCATCGCTCGCCCGTTTGCGCCGATGGTCGAGCGCCTGGCTGGTCAATTGAACGGTAGTGGGCAGTTGTCTGGCACCTTGTTGTCACCACAGGTCTCCGGCAACTTGCAGCTGAGCGGCGGTGAGGTTTCCGGCGCAGAGTTACCCATCAGCCTGCAAGACCTCAACCTGCAGGCACTGATTGCCGGCGAGCAGGTGCAGATCAATGGCGCCTGGAAAAGCGGAGACGCCGGTCAGGGTAGTCTGCGCGGGCAGATTGGCTGGGGCCCGGCGCTGGCGGTCGATCTGCACCTGCAGGGACAACGCCTGCCGGTGACCGTCGAGCCCTATGCAAACCTGGAAGTGGCGCCGGACCTGAAAATCAGCGTGCAGAACGACAAGCTGGCGGTGACCGGCAAGGTTCGGGTGCCCAAGGGCAAGATTACCGTGCGCGAACTACCGCCATCGACGGTCAAGGTGTCGGATGACACCGTGATCATCGGCCATCAGACCGAAGAGGGCAAAGCGCCGATGGCGGTGGCCATGGACATCGATGTTGAGGTCGGTCAGGACAAGCTGTCGTTCAGTGGTTTTGGATTGACCGCCAACTTGCTCGGCCATGTGCACATCGGCGACAACCTCGATACCCGTGGTGAACTGAGCCTGGCCGATGGTCGTTATCGTGCGTACGGGCAGCGCCTGACCATTCGGCGCGCGCGACTGCTGTTCGCCGGGCCGATCGACCAGCCGTATCTGGATATCGAAGCGATCCGCCAGACGGACGACGTGATTGCCGGTATCCGTCTCAGTGGCAGCGCCGAGCAACCGACCACCCAGGTGTTTTCCGAGCCGGCCATGAGCCAGGAGCAGGCGTTGTCCTATCTGGTGCTGGGGCGTCCTTTGGGGGCTACGGGTGAAGACAACAACATGCTCGCCGAAGCAGCCCTCGGACTGGGGCTTGCCACCAGCGCCGGGGTCACCGGGAGCCTGGCTTCGAGCCTGGGCATCGACGATTTCCAGCTCGATACGCAAGGCAGCGGCAACAGCACGAGTGTAGTGGCCAGCGGTAATCTGACAGAACGCTTGAGCTTGCGTTATGGCGTGGGGGTGTTTGAGCCGGTCAACACGGTTGCCTTGCGCTACAAACTGAGCAAGAAAGTCTATCTGGAAGCTGCCAGCGGTCTGGCAAGCTCCCTGGATATTTTCTATAAGCGCGATTTTTGAGGCGCCTCAGCGGTGGACGGCGGCAGCTTCGACTGGTTCGTTGCTGTCGCCCGCAGGGGACGGCTGATCAGGCAATGGTCGCGGGTTGATCAGGTTGGTGTATTCCTCGATCAGGCGATTGAGCGCTTCAGGTGGCTCGCAGGCTTGGAACTGCATGCGGATCTGCACCTCATCGGGATCACGGCCATCGCCGTTTCGCTTGTTCTGGCCACCTACGGTGACATAGAAACGCTCGCGCTTGAGGCTGTTGTTATCCTCAGCGGTCTCAGTGTTGTTGATGCGTACTGAGAGGTCGACCTGCATGCGCTCCAGCGCCAAGCCTCTGGGCGACACCAGCGCAATCAGCGGCACCCTCAGGGTGTGCTGCTCGCCCATTGACACCTCAACCATTTTGGCTTTCATCGGCGCGCCCAGCTGCTGGGCGTCATAGTCGAAAAACTGGTCGAAGAGCTGAATGTATTGCTGGGCGATCAAATTGTTGGTGGCGGCAGCGGCCTCTTGCAGGCCGCGGGTAATGTCGCACAAATCGCTAGCGGTGATGGGGGCGGTTTTCGAGGAACGATCATCCAAGTGTGCACACTCCTGGTGGTTCTAGCTCAAGGCCTCTCCTGGAAAGAAAGGCCCTGTTTGCCAGCAATAAGGCAGTAAAAAAAGCAGGAATCAGGATTGAGCTTCTGTGTCCGGCATGGCCAAGGGCGACTCGGGCAGTGCGTCGAGGTTCTGCGCGGTGGTATCGGCCATGACCACTGGTTTGCTCGAAGCCTCGATGAGGAGGTCGATCACGCGCATCAAGGCTTCTGGTGGGTCCTGACGGCGAACTTTGGTGTTGAAGGCATAGCGTGCGCGAGTATCGGTTTTACGCGTTTGGGTGGATTTGTGACTGACTTGCCCTTTGACTTCGAGCTTGAGCGCCTCCCAGCCCAATGAAGCGGCAAGACTTGCTTCTCCGGCCGTCTCGGAGATGCGTTCGGCTTGCTGACTGATGGTCAGCTCAAACTCGACGGTACCTTCTTCCATCACAATGTTGGGGTGGGTAATCGCTGCGAGCAGCGGGATCTGTATCTTTTTGGCAACAGTACCCTTGTAGACGCCTTGCCCATCGGTGATGGTTTCGTCGTAGTCGAACTGAATGGCGACAGCCTTTCCATCCTGAACGCAGACACCCATCAGGAAGTCGGCGTACGACTTGCTCGCCGAAATCTGAGCCTGGATCATCGCTTGCAACGGCCCGGAAATCATCCGGTCCAGGGGCAGGGCATTCATCACCGAGCCGATCAAACTGTTATCGATTGTTGCCATGAGAAAACTCCCTGTATAGAGCGCACATCAGTGTGCGAATCATTCTTTGGGCGAGGGGATTATCGGTTCAAGGGTTCAGGCTCCTGTGCGTGCAGGATTCCTGGCGGCGAATGTTGCCGATTTGACGCAAGCTCAAACCGTACTTGTTGGCCAGCATGCTGCGAGACTGGCCTTCTGCACTTTCTTGTTGAATCTGTTGATTACGTAGTTGGCGCAGGAAATGGTCGACCTTGGGGATCTCCAGGGCCATACCGGCGAAACGTTTGATCAACGCGTCCAGCGCCGCCTCTGGCAGTACTTGGGCCAGTGCGGTGCGTTCCCGGTGTTTGGGGATATATTTGGGGCGGCCACCGAAGGCGAGGGTCAAGTTGTAGGCGTTTTCAATGCCGAGGCATTCGATCAGCATTTGCAGTGAATGGGGCAGTTGCTGGGTGTCGATTCGTTTGAGGTCGCACAGTTCCATGGTGACTTCCTTGTAGGGAGTGGCTAGACACCTTCATGGTTGAACATTCGGGCCCCTGGTAACAGGCAGCAAGCGCGGCGGGGGTGGTGGGCATCGGGTATATGGTTTGTAGGCAGCGTGGTTCGCTTAAATAGGAAATCCATGGCCATAAGTGCGTAAGCCCTTGAGTCTGCGCTTCAGGTAGCTGTGAGAAGTGTTCATGCATGGGCAAACCATGCTCACTGGCAGGGACGTGCCAGCAGCAAGCTGATCTGGCCAAGATAGGGGCCGGGTCGATGCGCGGCGTGTTTCGGCAGCGTGCGCCAGTCAACCCAGATACAGATGGCGTTGAGGTCATGCTGCGCCTGCTTGCCTACAATCTGTGGCGAAAAATCCCGCCGATATAGCACCTGGGTCTGCTTGAGCGCTTGGGTTTGATCGGGGTTTGAAACGGTCAGGGCTGCCGCTTTGATGAGCGCGTCAGATGGCAGGCTAAAGTAGGGGGCGGTTGATTGCTTCTGCAGGTGTCCGGCCTGGCGGGAGCGATGCCAGAGTTGTTGCCATTGGCTCGCACCGGCCTGTTCGACCAGTTGCTTGCCCAAGGCCTGGTGTTGTTCGGGAGAAAGCTCCGCGGTGGAGAGCGCGTGGGCCTGAAGGCTCACCAGCAAGGTGATGGCGGTTGCCAGTTGGCGCAGAAACATGGCGATCTTCCGTTCGTCAGAGGGCAAAGCCCGGAACGCCATGTTTTCAAGCACGAGGTCGTAGCAAAAGGAGGAAATTGTCCGCTTGCGGCAAGGTCACGTTGTATGATGCGCACGGGCCGTTTCGGCCCTCACCCCGATGTTGCAAGGAAATATCCATGACTCAAGGTCAACGCCTGAAATATTCCATTCTGATCTCCCTGCTGGTGCTGGGGATCATGCTCGGTCTGTCTTACCTGCAAAAGCAGGGGACGATCAGTGAGCAAGTGTTCCAGTACATCGCTATTGCGGTGGCCATTGCGGTCGTGGTGATCAATGGCATCATGCGGCGCAAAGTGAAGATGTGAGCTGATCTGCGCGGCCGGCAGCCTGGCCGGCCATGCGCTTAGCGTGGGTAGGTTTGTTCCAGAATGCTACGGGCCTCGGGGTTGAGGCTGTAGCACTTGTCGTTGCCCATGCTGATCACGCCCTCGACACACAGGCGCTTGAGCACTTCGCGCACACTGAGAAACGACAGTGGAATATCCAGCTGCTCAAGCTGGCTATGTACGCCGCGTACACCGATGCTACGCCCGCTGCGGTCGGCCATGTGCAAGGCATCGATGACTTTCAGGCGGATCAGGCTGGTACGCAGCCCATATGACCTGAGCAGTTCACGAATATGCTCATTGCCCGGGCGTTCGTTGTCGCTGTTCGCGGCTTTTACGCTCAGCGCCTGCCGGGCTTTGCGTTCCGGGCGATTGGCAATCGCAAGCTGTTGCTGGTTGTACATGTGAACACTCCCTTTCGTGGTCAGTCCTGTTACCGAATTATTGTTCCCTACACCCTATAAGACGAATGAGCGTCGAAAAACTGCAGTACCTGGCGAAAAAATTATCGAACCACTCAGGTAAAGACGTATCGGGCCCGCATTTACCGTAAATTTTTCGCCTGTGCTTCGTTCAATCAGGATCAACAGTTCCCTGAACGGTGCAGGAGTATTCGTGAACAAACCCCGTCCATTGACCCGTTTCTGCCTGGCCGGGCTGCTGCTCGGCCTGAGCGTTGCTGCCCAGGCCCGGGTTGTCCCAGGTGATGCCAGTGCTGAAATCCGCCGTACCAGCTTTGGTGTGCCGCACATCCTGGCCCAGGATGAACAGGGTCTGGGATATGGCATCGGCTACGCCTATGCCCAGGACAACCTGTGCCTGTTGGCCAACGAGGTGGTTACCGTCAATGCTGAACGTTCGCGTTACTTCGGGCCTGATCAGCTCACGTTCGAGCAACGAGAGAACCTGGCCAGTGATCTGTTTTTCAGCTGGTTGAATACGCCGACTGCCGTGTTCGGCTTCTGGCAGGCGCAACCGGCGCAGGTGCGTGCGTTGCTCGAAGGCTATGCCAAGGGCTACAACCGCGCGCTGGCTGAACGCTTGGCGCAAGGTCAGGGGGCGCAGTGTCTGCAGGCTGAGTGGTTGCGGCCGATCACTACCCTGGATCTGGTCAAGTTGACCCGGCGCCTGCTGGTTGAGGGCGGGGTGGGGCAGTTTGCCGAAGCCCTGGCCAGCGCTACGCCACCCAATGCCGTGGCACCGTTGGCGCTGGACATGAGCAAGGCGCAAGCGCGGCAGAATAACTTCGCCCTAGAGCGTGGCAGCAATGCCGTGGCCGTTGGCAGTGAACGCTCAGCCACGGGCCAGGGCATGCTGCTGGCGAACCCGCATTTCCCCTGGGCTGGCGGCATGCGTTTTTACCAGATGCAACTGACGGTTCCCGGCAAACTGAATGTCATGGGCGCGGCGCTGCCGGGCTTGCCGTTGATCAATATCGGTTTCAACCGGCATCTGGCCTGGACCCATACGGTGGATACCTCCAAGCACTTCACCCTGTATCGGCTTGAGCTTGATCCCAAGGCCCCGACCCGCTACCTGCTCGACGGCAAGTCGCACGCCATGAAACAGCAGCGTCTGACCGTGATGGTCAAAGGCGAGGATGGCAAGCTCACAGCGGTCAATCGCGATGTCTACAGTTCAGTCTTCGGCCCAGTGGTGCAATGGCCCGGGCGCCTGGACTGGAACGCCCATTACGCGTTCAGCTTGCGTGATGCCAACCTCGACAACACCCGCGTACTGCAACAGTGGTACAGCATGAACCAGGCAGACAGCCTGCAGGCATTGCAGGGTTCGGTGCAGCGTTTGCAAGGCATTCCCTGGGTCAACACCCTGGCTGTGGACGCCAAGGGGCAAACCTTGTACTTGAACCAGTCGGTGGTGCCGTTTGTGGATGCCGATTTGCTCAAGCAGTGCAGCGATCCGGCGGCCGGGCAAGAACTGATTGTCCTCGACGGCTCGCGCAGCGCCTGCAACTGGAAGGTTGACTCACGTGCGGCGCAAGCCGGTATCTTCCCTGCCCAGTTGCAACCAAGCCTGAGCCGGCGCGATTTTATTCAGCACTCCAACGACTCGGCCTGGATGGTCAACCCCGCGCATCCTCTGCGTGGCTATTCGCCGTTGATCAGCCTTGAAGACCAGCCCTTGGGGCCGCGCAGCCGCTTTGCCCTGCAACGCTTGAGTGGCGATGACAAGCTGACCGGGGCCGATCTGCAGCGAATGGTCATGGATAACCAGGTTTATCTGGCGCAGTTGTTGATGCCGGACGTGTCGCAGTGGTGTGCTGAACAACCCGCAGACTCACCCGTGACCGCCGTGTGCAGCAGTTTGAAGGCCTGGAATTTGCGCGCTGATCTGGACAGTGGCATCGGCCTGGTGCATTTCCAGAACCTGCTTGAACACCTGCTTGAACGCCCGGATATCTGGCGGGTCGCCTTCGACCCGAACGACCCGCAGCACACCCCGCGTGGCTTGGCATTCGAGCGGGCTGAAGTCGGCGCAGCCTTGCATGACGCGGCCCAGGCTTCATTGGCGGCAGTGCAGCAGGCCGGGCTGGCTGCCGATGCGCAGTGGGGGCAAGTCCAGCACGCTGCCGATGGCACGCCGATCCATGGCGGGCCGGCCAGCTTGGGGGTGTATAACGCGATCCAGAGTGTACCGACGGCACCCGGAAAGCGCCTGGTGGTCAGTGGTACCAGTTACTTGCAGTTGGTGACCTTTGATGCCAAGGGGCCGCAAGCCAAAGGGCTGTTGGCTTTTTCGGAGTCCAGCGATGCCGATTCGGCGCATGCCAGCGACCAGACCAAGGCTTTCTCGGCTAAGCAGTGGCATACCATTCCGTTCACTGAGGCGCAGATCAAGGCGGATCCGCAGTATCGGGTGCAGCGGATTCAGGAAAATAGTGTGCCCTGATTGTAAATCGCTTCGCGGGGCAAGCCCGCTCCTACCGTGGGAGCGGGCTTGCCCCGCGATGCGATCAGTGCACCAGCTCGCGCAACAACAAGCCAAACGCCAGGTCAACCTGCTCAGGAATCGGCAGGTACACCGTATGCCCATCCCCCGGCGCCACCTCAATGGCCGCCCCCTGGCGATCGCGCAACTGGTGCAGGTCGAAGTGATAGTTGCCGCGCGGGGTCATCAACTCCAGATGATCACCCAGGGCAAAGCGGTTCTTGACCCGCACTTCGGCCAGGCCATCGACGCGCTCGCCGGTCAGTTCACCGACGAACTGCTGGCGTTCGGACACTGAATTGCCGCGCTGATAGTTTTGATACTCATCATGCACATGACGACGCAGGAAGCCTTCGGTGTACCCGCGTTGGGCCAACGACTCTAGGTTGAGCATCAGGCTGCGGTCGAACTCGCGGCCAGCCACGGCATCATCGATGGCCTGGCGGTAAACCTGGGTGGTGCGCGCGCAATAGAAGTGCGACTTGGTCCGACCTTCGACCTTCAGTGAGTGCACGCCCATGCGGGTCAAGCGCTCTACATGCTGGACGGCCCGCAGGTCTTTGGCATTCATGATGTAGGTGCCGTGTTCATCCTCGAAGGCGGGCATGTCTTCGTCTGGACGGCTGCTTTCCTGCAACAGGAACACCTGGTCGGTGGGCGCGCCGACCCCCAGGGTGGGCTGCACTTCGCGCACGATATCGCCGCTGGCATCTTCCACCGCCGCCGTGGCGCTGTATTTCCAGCGGCAGGCATTGGTGCAGCTGCCCTGGTTGGCGTCGCGGCGGTTGAGGTAACCCGATAGCAGGCAGCGGCCGGAGTAGGCCATGCACAGCGCGCCATGCACGAACACTTCCAGTTCCATGGACGGCACTTGCTGGCGAATTTCCTCGATCTCTTCCAGCGACAGTTCACGGGACAGGATCACCCGGGTCAGCCCCTGGCTGCGCCAGAATTCGACACTGGCCCAGTTCACCGTGTTGGCCTGCACCGACAGGTGAATGGGCATGTGCGGGAAGTGCTGGCGAACCAGCATGATCAGCCCCGGGTCAGACATGATCAGCGCATCGGGCGCCATCTCGATGACCGGCGCCAGGTCTTTGAGGAAGGTTTTCAGCTTGGCGTTGTGTGGCGCAATGTTCACCACCACGTAGAAGCGTTTGCCCTGCGCCTGGGCTTCTTTGATGCCCAGGGCCAGGTTGGCGTGGTCGAACTCGTTGTTACGTACGCGCAGGCTGTAGCGCGGTTGCCCGGCATAAACGGCATCGGCGCCGTAGGCAAAGGCGTAGCGCATGTTCTTCAGGGTGCCGGCAGGGGCGAGTAATTCAGGTTTGGCGAGCGAAGTCATTTTAGGTCGCGGCAAAAGGCGCGGATGCTAACGATTATTCCTGGCTGGGCGATTGACCTGCATCAACGTTATGCATTCGCAGCCCGTTAGCGTGCACTGCGCCAATACGCTGCGTTTTCTGATTTTTATAAAGAAAATCAGTGCTTTGATATCAAATAACGATTATTGAGGAGTGTTGTAAAGCCGCTCATCGGACACTGGTCGGGTTCGTAACGTGGGCATGATCGCACTGTGATCAGCCACACAGGTGTTACTCCATAAGGACCTGATGAATGTCGCAGCACGTTAGCTTGCCCGCTCACCGCCAGCCGCAATGCAGGACCTGCAGCCTTGCGCAGGTTTGCCTGCCCGGTTCAGTGGGCCACGAAGAAATCGACGTACTCGATGCCATGGTCAAACACGGTCGCACACTGAAAAAAGACGACTTCCTGTTTCGCCAAGGTGAACCTTTCAACTCTATTTATTCCATCCGCTCCGGGGTATTGAAGTCCGTTGCCCTCAGTGCCGACGGGGAAGAAAAAATCATCGGAATTCATTTGCCGGGTGAGCTGATCGGCTTGTCCGGCATGGACACCGACGCTTACCCGGTGTCGGTTCAGGCCCTGGAAAGCAGCCATGTCTGCGAGCTGCCTTTCGGACCACTCGACGAGCTGCTGATCCGCTTGCCGCAAGTACGGCGCCACCTGATCCGGGCGATGAGCCGCGAGATCCGCAGTACCCAACAAATGACCCGCCTGCTGTCGACCAAGGCCGCTGATGTGCGGGTTGTGGCGTTACTGGTCAACCTCTCGGCACGTTTTCACACCTTGGGCCACTCGGCCAATCAGTTGAACTTAAGTATTTCTCGAAACGAGATCGGCAACTACCTGGGCCTGGCGTCAGAAACGGTGTCCCGGGTGCTGACTCGCCTCAAGCAAAACGGGTTGATTGAGGTCGATGGCAAAGAGGTTCGCATCGTTGACCTGATACCTGGCAGCCGCGCCTGCAACCCCGACCATAGTGGGCTCAGCCTGCATTGAGGAGCACAGATGACGTTGACGGTATCGCTTGGACCGTGGTCCATCAGCCACGCGACGCCTACCGGCGCATACGCAACCGGCCCGACTTGTTACTCGTTGATTGAAAAGTCGTGCAGCGACACTACCTACCAGTGGGACTGGAAGGGGCAAAGCCTGGCGGGGGTGAGTAACTGCACCTACCTGTTTGAGGATCTGCAAACGCGTAAATCGATAACCTGGAGCAACAGCGCGAGCCAGAACAGCTGGTACAACGTGTCGTCAACTGACGGGGAACAAGGGCAAGAAGCCCCGGTTTATGTGCCTGTCGAACTGACGGCCACTTTCAGCTGGGAACCTGACGAAGTCAGGCAGCCAGCACCGGGCCTGCCGCCTCCCAACGATCGATTACTGGTAAAAGCGCTGGATAGCACTTCAATAGGGATATAGCGCTGCTATAACGGCACTTTTGGCCCTGTGCTGCGCACTAACGTTGACAACCCCAACGGAGTGCCTATGAGCGAGACCGCCCGGCAGCACAAGGCCCTGCACCTGTTACTGGCGTTGGTCACCATCGCCTTTGTATGGATCCTGTTGCCTTTTTATGGCGCGGTGTTCTGGGCGGTCATCCTCGCCATTCTCTTCGCCCCCTTGCAGCGCCGTCTGTTGTTGCGCCTGAGTTGGCGGCGCAATCTGGCCGCCGGCGTGACGCTGCTGACTTGTCTGCTGATTGCCATCTTGCCGGTGATCGTCATCAGCACTTTGCTGGTACAGGAAGGCGCGGCGCTGTACAAAAATATTGAAAGCGGCCAACTGGACATTGCCGGTTATATCGAACGGTTCAACGACCTGCTACCGGCGTTCGCCCAGCGCGGTTTGCAGCGCATGGGAATGGCGGACCTGGAAGGGCTGCGCGAAGCGATCAGCAAGGGCGCGATGCAGGGCAGCCAGTTCTTTGCCAGCCAAGCGTTCAGCTTCGGCCAGGGCACCTTCGAATTTCTGGTGAGCTTTGCCGTCATGCTCTACCTGCTGTTTTTCTTTCTGCGCGATGGCGCTGAACTGGCACGCAAAGTACGCACCGCGCTGCCGTTGGCCGAACAGCAAAAACGCCGCTTGCAGTTGAAGTTCAACCGGGTGGTACGGGCTACGGTCAAAGGCAACCTGGTGGTGGCGGTAACACAGGGAGCACTGGGCGGCATCATCTTTTGGGTGCTGGGCATTCCCAGTCCGCTGGTTTGGGCGGTGCTGATGGGATTCTTGTCGCTACTTCCGGCGGTTGGGGCGGGTGTTGTCTGGGCGCCCGTGGCCATTTACTTCCTGCTCGTCGGGACCGTCTGGAAAGGCGTGGTGCTGACGGCCTTCGGTGTGCTGGTCATCGGCCTGGTTGATAACCTGTTGCGGCCGATATTGGTGGGCAAAGACACGAAAATGCCCGATTACCTGATCCTGATATCGACCCTCGGTGGTCTGGCCGTGTTCGGCCTCAACGGCTTTGTCATCGGGCCGTTGATCGCCGCGCTGTTCATGTCCAGCTGGGCGATCTTCGTCTCGACTAAACCCAAGGTGCAGTTGCCCGATTAGCGGAAGCTGTAGGACACGCCTGCGTAAACTCCGAACCCTTCACCAGGCGTCGAGCGGGCGATGTCCTGGCCGTTGTCGTTATAGCCCGGTGTCACCGTGGCGGCATAGCGCTTGTTGGTCAGGTTGCGCAGGTCGAGCCAGGTTTGCCAGTCCTGCTTGGGGGCGTTGTAGCCCAGGGTGGCGCCGAGCAAGGCATAGGGATCGGCGTGATAGCTGTTGGCGTAGTCGACTTGGACCTTGGACGCCATTTGCGTGTTGATCCCGGCGAAAAAGCCACTCGGCAGGTCGAAGCGCAGTTCGGCCTGGTAGTAATGCATCGGAATACCCGGCAGGCGGTTGTCGCCGAAGGTATCGTCGTCGCGGTAATGGAAGTCGCTGAAGGTGTAAGCCTGGCGCAGCGACAGCTTGCCGACTGCAGCTCGTTCCCAGAGCAGGCTGTCCAGTCCGGCTTCGACGCCCTGGTGGACGGTGGGGCTGGCGTTGAATTCTTTGGCGGGCAGGCCTTGCACGATCTCCACGGCCAGCAGTTCATGACGCACGTTGGAGTAGTACCAGGCCAGGTCCCAACGGCCGATAAGCGACTCGCCGCGTGCACCCAGCTCAAGGGTGGTTGCGGTCTGGTTCTGCATCTCGATCGGCTGAGTGGCGTTGGTCGAGCTCCATATCAGCGACCACGGGTGCGGCGGCTCGACCGAGCGGCTCAGGTTGCCATACACCTGCAGTCCGGGATTGATGTCATAATGCAGCCCGAGACGCGGTGCGTAGTCCCAGTCATGCTGGCTGACCTTGCCCCCGTTGGCCGGAAAGCTCACCTCGCTTTCGCGGCGGGTGTAAATCATCGCCAGGCCGCTGGTCAGCCACAGGTTGGGCACCAGTTCGAGTTCGTTACCGATATGTGCAACGTTGTCCGAGCCTTGATAACTGAAGTCTCGGCTCCGGGCGCCGGTGATGTCGTTTGTCCGGGCAAACTGCGAAGCCCCGCTGTTGGGCAGGTGCTTGGTGGAACGCCAGCCCACCGTCGTTTTGCTTTCGTGGCCGAGCAGGGTGTCAGTACGGAAATAATTCAGTGTGCCGCTAACGTCGGTGTAAGCGACCTTGAGTCGCATCGGGCCCTCGCGCAGGTCCATCGGGTAGTCGTGGTAGACCAGCCCGGCTTCCAGGCGTGCGTCGTCGCTCAGGTAGAATGTGGTCTTGTTGCCCACCCAGGTGCTGCCCGGTTGCGGGCGGCTATCATCCCGGGCCAGGTACGCCGGGTTGGCATCGCGTGGATGGTGCTTGATCTGCTCTTTGGTCAGGCGCCCGGCCAGTTCATTTTCGGTTTCCCGGTAGCGCAGGTAGAAGCGGGTTTCCAGGTTCGGGTTGACGCGATAACCGACATTGGCGGCGATACCTTTACTGCTGCCGCTGCTGTGTTCCTGATAACCGTCGTATTCAGAGTCGGTCAGGGCCACGTAGTAATCCAGATCCCCCAATATCTGGCCCGAGCTGATCTGACGCTT
Organism: Pseudomonas sp. NUPR-002; assembly: GCF_056322725.1. NCBI lineage: Bacteria > Pseudomonadati > Pseudomonadota > Gammaproteobacteria > Pseudomonadales > Pseudomonadaceae > Pseudomonas > Pseudomonas sp. NUPR-002. The sequence continues at coordinate 4,133,259 of NZ_CM150476.1, read as the reverse complement.
GGCATACCCACGGCTGCCCAGCTCATAACGCAGCTGCAGCGGCGCGGCATCATGGCCGGTATGGGTGATGTAATCGATCGCACCGCCCAAGGCCAGGGAGCCGCGGTCAAAACCATTGGCGCCGCGTAGCACTTCCGCGCGGCTCAGCCACAGCGGTTCGAACAGCTCATAAGGCGTACCGCCCGGGCCGGTCAGTGGCAGGCCGTCGAACATCGTGTACACGCCCGAACCGTGGGCGCCGGGCGCGCGGTTGATGCCGGAGCCGCGGATCGACAGCTTGATCCCGTCGTTGCCGGCGGACTGGGCAAAAACACCCGGTTGATAGGCGAGTACGTCCTGGTTGCTGGCGACCCGACCTTGCTCGACCCGCTGCATGTCCACCAGGTTGGTGGCACCGGGCACCTGACTCAGGCGTTCACGGGCATCTTGCAGCTCGCTTTGCTCGGTTTCCTGAATCAGTACTTGGCCAAGTTCAATGCCGTCGCTGGCCTGGACGGAGGCGGTGCAAGAGATCAACAGAGCGAGGGACGAGCGGGGTAGGGTGGGACGCATCAAACGGGTTCCGGGACAGTGAGCGGGTATCAGACGTCACAACTACCAGACGAAGCACAGTCACAGAAATCTACCGTAGGAGCGGGCTTGCCCCGCGAAGCAGGCACTGCGGTGAATGGCACGGGCTTCGCCCGTGTTCGCGGGGCAAGCCCGCTCCCACAGGCGGAGCAAGACGGTATCCCCCACAGGCGGGGCAAGACAGTTGGTCCCACAAAAACAAAACACCCCGCCGAAGCGGGGTGTTGGTTATTGCCAGGTCGATCAGCCGATCAACTGCAATCCAGCGTGCTGAACCATGTCCAGCAACGGCTGCGGGTACACACCCAGCACGAAGGCGAGGATGGCGATGGCCAGCAGCATGACGCCACCGGTACGCTGTTCCCAGTTCAGCGGGGCATCGTGACGACGCAGGTTTGGCTCGATCAGGAACAGGGTCACCATGACGCGCAGGTAGTAGAACACGCCGATGGCACTACCGATCACCAGCGCACCCACCAGCCACCACAGCTGCGACTCGACACCGGTGGCGATGATGTAGAACTTGCCGATGAAGCCTGCAGTCAACGGGATACCAGCCAGCGACAGCATCATCACGGTCAGTACCGCGGTCAGGTACGGACGGCGCCAGAACAGGCCGCGGTACTCGTACAGTGCGTCAGCGTCACGGCCGTTGTACGGCGAGGACATCAGGGTGATTACGCCGAACGCGCCGAGGCTGGTGATCACGTAAGTGACCAGGTACACGCCAATGGCTTCAACGGCCAGGCCTTTGCTCGCCACCAGGGCGATCAGCAGGTAGCCGAAGTGGGCGATCGAGGAGTAACCCAGCAGACGCTTGAGGTTGCTCTGGGTCAGGGCCAGCAGGTTACCGATCAGGATCGAAGCAACCGCAATCACCGACAGTACGGTGGTAAGCACGCCGCTGCTGGCAGCAGGGGAGAGCATGAACAGGCGTACGACAACGGCGAATACAGCCACCTTGCTGGCGGTAGCCAGGAAGGCTGCAACCGGTGCCGGAGCACCTTCGTAAACGTCTGGGGTCCACAGGTGGAACGGTACCAGCGACAGTTTGAACGCCAGGCCAACCAGCATCATGCCCAGGCCCAGTTGTGCCAGCAGGCTTGGCATGTTGGTGGCGGCCAGGGCCTTGCCAATACCGTCGAAGCTCAGGCTGCCGGCATCGGCGTACAGCAGGGCCATACCGAACAGCAGGAACGCGGAACCGGCGGCCGACAGCACCATGTACTTGATGCCAGCTTCCAGCGAACGCTTGTTGAAGAAGGCATAAGCAACCAGGCCATAGACCGGAACCGAAAGCAGCTCCAGACCGATGAACAAGCCCGCCAGGTGCTGCGCGCTGACCAGTACCAAGCCACCGAGGGCGGCCAGCAGGATCAGCAGGTACAGTTCTTCGCGGTTGCCCGGGTAGCCTTTGCCGCCATCACCCAGGTACGCATGGGCGAGGGTAACGCAGGCCAGGGTGGCCACCAGGATCAGCGCCATGTACAGGCAGGCGAACTTGTCGATGGTCAGCAGCGGGGTGACCGCCAGGGGCACAACTTTCAGAACTGGCAAGATCGACAGCAGGGCCAGGTTCAGGCCTACGGTCGACAGCAGGAAGGTTTGCGAGTGGTTGCGGCGCCAGGCGATGGCCAGCATCACCACGACAATGGTGAGACTGGTAATCAGCAGCGGCGCAAGCGCGATAAAGTGTTGAATCGTCAGGTCCATAGCGCTCTTACCGGGCCGAAGCGAGTTGAGTGAAAGCGGAGCCCAGCCACTGCTGCACACCGCTCATGGTGGCGGCAGAAGTGTCCAGGAACGGCTGCGGGTAGACGCCCAGCAAGATCAGCAGGCCAGCCAGGCCCAGTACCATGATCAGTTCGCGGGTATCCATGCCAGCCAGGACTTCGTCCGACTTCGCAGGGCCAAAGTAGGCACGGTGAATCATGATCAGCGAGTAGACCGAACCGAACACCAGGCCGGAGGTGGCAATCACGGTGACCCATGGCGAAGCCACGAAGCTGCCGATCAGGATCAGGAACTCACCAACGAAGTTACCGGTACCCGGCAGGCCCAGCGACGCGGCGGCGAAGAACAGGCTGATGGCCGGCAGGTAGGCGATGCGGTGCCACAGGCCACCCATTTCACGCATGTCACGGGTGTGCAGGCGCTCGTACAGCTGGCCGGCCAGGATAAACAGTGCCGCTGCCGACAGACCGTGTGCCAGCATCTGAATGACTGCACCTTGCAGTGCTTGCTGGCTGCCCGAGTAGATACCGATCAGCACGAAGCCCATGTGCGAGACGCTGGAGAACGCAACCAGACGCTTGATGTCGGTCTGGGCGAAGGCCAGGAACGCACCGTAGAAGATCCCGATCAGACCCAGGGTCATGGCAATCGGCGCAAACTCCGCCGAAGCGTTCGGGAACAGCGGCAGGGCGAAACGCAGCAGGCCGTACGCAGCGGTTTTCAGCAAGATACCCGCCAGGTCAACCGAACCTGCGGTTGGCGCCTGGGCGTGAGCGTCTGGCAGCCAGGAGTGGAACGGTACCACCGGCAGCTTGACCGCGAAGGCGATGAAGAAGCCGAGCATCAGCAGGTATTCGGTGCCCGCTGGCAGATCAGCCTTGAGCAACTGGGTGTAGTCGAAGGTGATCACACCGGTGTTGCTGTAGTTGACCAGTACCAGACCCAGGATCGCCACCAACATGATCAGGCCGCTGGCCTGGGTGAAGATGAAGAACTTGGTCGCAGCGTAGATCCGGGTCTTCTTGCCGTCGGAGGAGCTGTGACCCCAGAGCGCGATGAGGAAATACATCGGCACCAGCATCATTTCCCAGAAGAAGAAGAACAGGAACAGGTCCAGGGCCAGGAACACACCGACCACGCCGCCCAGGATCCACATCAGGTTGAGGTGGAAGAAGCCGACGTGACGCTGGATCTCTTTCCAGGAACACAGTACCGAGAGCACACCGAGCAGGCCGGTGAGCAGGATCATCAGCAGCGACAGGCCGTCGAGGGCCAGGTGCAGGCTGATGCCGAAGCGCTCGATCCACAGCACTTTGAATTCGACCGCCCACTCTGGCGCAGCGCCAGGTGCAGGGGCCAGGGTGTAGTCGCCGTTGGCCCACAGCCAGAGGCCGACACCGAGCAGCAGGGACATGGTCAGCAGCGCAATCCAGCGCGGCAGGGTGGCGCCGAAGCGCTCACCCAGCCAGCACAGCAGGCCGCCGATAAAGGGGATCAGGATCAGCCAAGGCAAAATCATGACGGGCTCAATTCCTTTCGCAAAGTCGCAAGGTTCATATCAGACCGCAGCCATAACAACGGCACCGAGTACAAGCACGGCACCTACGGCGATCGAAGCGGTGTACCAGCGCAGCTGACCGGTTTCGGTTTTGCTCATGGCGGCATGACCGCCTTTCGCCATACGCGGAATCAGGCCAATGCTGCGGTCAACCGGATCCTTGCGCAGGATGTGGCTGATCAGCAGGTAAGGTTTGACGAACAGCTTGTCGTAGATCCAGTCGAAGCCCCAGGCGGCGAACCACCAGGCCGACAGAACACGACCGATGCCGCTGTTGGCGATCGCGGTCACCAGGCGACGTTTACCCAGGAACAGCACCGCAGCCAACAGGATACCGGCGATGGCGATGGCGCCCGAGGCGATTTCCAGGCTGTGCTTGGCTTCGCCGCCGGCATGGCCGACGCTTTGCGGCAGCACACCAGCCAGTGGTGGATGAATCCAGGCACCGACGAAGGTCGACAGCACGATCAGTACACCCAGCGGCAGCCAGTGGGAGATCCCGTGGCCAGCATGGGCTTCGGTCTTGGCTTCGCCGTGGAAGGCGATGAAGATCAGACGGAAGGTGTACAGCGAGGTCATGAAGGCACCGGCCAGGCCGGCGTACAGCAGACCGTTGTGACCGCTGGCGAAGGCTTCCCAGAGGATTTCGTCCTTGGAGTAGAAACCGGCGGTCAGCAGCGGCAGGGCAGCCAGGGCGGCACCACCGACGATGAAGCTGGCGTAGGCCAGCGGCAGTTTCTTCCACAGGCCGCCCATCTTGAAGATGTTCTGCTCGTGGTGGCAGGCAACAATCACCGCACCGGAAGCCAGGAACAGCAGGGCCTTGAAGAAGGCGTGGGTCATCAGGTGGAAGATCGCGCCTTCCCAGGCACCAACGCCCAGGGCCAGGAACATGTAGCCGATCTGGCTCATGGTCGAGTAGGCGAGGATACGCTTGATGTCGGTCTGTACCAGGGCAGCAAAGCCGGCCAGCACCAGGGTCACACCGCCGACCACACCCACCAGGTGCAGGATGTCAGGTGCCAGGGCGAACAGGCCGTGGGTACGGGCGATCAGGTAGACACCGGCGGTTACCATGGTTGCGGCGTGGATCAGTGCCGAAACCGGGGTCGGGCCGGCCATCGCGTCAGCCAGCCAGGTTTGCAGCGGCAGCTGGGCGGATTTACCGACCGCACCACCGAGCAGCATCAGGGTCGCCAGCACCATCCAGGTGTCGCCTGCCTGGAACTTCTGCGGTGCCAGTACCAGCAGCTCTTGCACGTTGAGGGTGCCGAGCTGGGCGAACAGGATGAACAGGCCGATGGCCATGAACACGTCGCCGATACGGGTGACGATGAAGGCTTTGAGTGCGGCGTTACCGTTGTTGCGGTTGCTGTAGTAGAAACCGATCAACAGGTACGAGCACAGGCCTACGCCTTCCCAACCGAAGTAGATGAACAGCAGGTTGTCGCCCAGCACCAGGAACAACATGCTGGCGATGAACAGGTTGGTGTAGGAGAAGAACCGCGAGTAGCCGGCTTCACCACGCATGTACCAGGAGGCAAACAGGTGGATGAGAAAGCCGACACCGGTGACCACACCAAGCATGGTGACCGACAGGCCATCCACGTACAGGGTGAAGTTCGGTGCAAAGCCGTCCACCGACATCCACTGCCACAGCAGCTGGCTGTAAGCGCCGCCTTCAGGCGGTGCAACGTTGAACTGCCAGATCACGTAAGCGGCCACGGCAGCCGACAGGCCGACCGAGCCGACGCCGATCAGCGCCGACAGGTTTTCGGACCAGCGACCGCGTGAGAACGACAGCAGCAGGAAGCCGATCAGGGGGAATACGAACGTCAGAAAGATAAGGTTCATCCGCGCATCTCACTGGCAGCATCGATGTCGAGAGTGTGGAAGCGGCGATACAGTTGCAGCAGGATCGCCAGGCCGATACTGGCCTCGGCAGCGGCCAGGCTGATCACCAGGATGAACATGATCTGTCCATCCGGCTGCGCCCAGCGGCTACCGGCAACGATGAACGCCAGTGCCGAGGCGTTCATCATGATTTCCAGGCTCATCAACACGAAAAGAATGTTGCGGCGCACCATCAGGCCGACGAGGCCGAGGCAGAACAGGATGCCGGCGACAGCCAGGCCATGCTCGAGAGGAATTGCAGGCATGTGATTACTCCTTCGCCTCGTTGCGGCCGAGGTGGAACGCCGTCACCGCTGCAGCGAGCAGCAGCATCGAGGCCAGTTCAACCACCAGCAGGTAAGGACCATACAGGCTGATGCCGACCGCCTTGGCGTCGACAGTGGTGTGACCGATACCGGCGCCGCTCTGGTTGCCGAACAGGACGTACAGCAGTTCGAGCAGCAGCAGCGCGGCCAGGACCACCGGCCCCAGCCAGATACCCGGCTTGAGCCAGCCACGCTCCTGGGCGACCGAAGCCGGGCCCAGGTTGAGCATCATCACCACAAAGACGAACAGCACCATGATGGCGCCAGCGTAGGCGATCACTTCCAGCACACCGGCGAACGGAGCGCCGAGGGCGAAGAACGTCATCGCCACGGCGATCAGCGAAATGATCAGGTAGAGCAGGGCGTGCACGGGATTGGTGTTGGTGATCACCCGAAGGGTGGACACCACAGCGATACCGGATGCGAAATAGAAAGCGAATTCCATCTTTCTTCCTTAAGGGAGCAAGCTCTTCACGTTGATCGGTTCGGCTTCGTTCTGCGCGGCGCCTTTCGGCTTGCCGGCAACAGCCATACCTGCAACACGGTAGAAGTTGTAGTCAGGGTTCTTGCCGGGGCCGGAGATCAGCAGATCTTCTTTCTCGTACACCAGGTCCTGACGTTTGAACTCGGCCATTTCGAAATCCGGCGTCAGCTGGATCGCGGTGGTCGGGCAGGCTTCCTCGCAGAGGCCGCAGAAAATGCAACGGGAGAAGTTGATGCGGAAGAACTCCGGGTACCAACGACCGTCTTCTGTTTCGGCTTTCTGCAGCGAGATGCAACCAACCGGGCAGGCCACGGCACACAGGTTGCACGCTACACAGCGCTCTTCGCCATCCGGATCACGGGTCAGGACGATGCGGCCACGGTAGCGTGGCGGCAGGTAGACCGGCTCTTCGGGGTACTGCAGGGTGTCACGTTTGCGGAAACCGTGGGAGAACACCATCACCAGGCTGCGCAGCTGGGTGCCAGTGCCCTTAACGATGTCGCCAATATACTTGAACATGGGTCAAATCCTCACTGGGCCGCAACAGCTGGCGTGTTGAGCAACACGAGCGCAGCGGTCACCAGCAAATTGATCAGGGTCAGCGGCAGGCAGAACTTCCAGCTGAAGTCCATCACCTGGTCATAGCGCGGGCGCGGGATCGAGGCGCGCAGCAGAATGAACAGCATGATGAAGAACGCGGTTTTCAGGGCGAACCACAGGAACGGTACTTGCGGCAGGATGCCGAACGGACCGTGCCAGCCACCGAAGAACAGGGTTACCAACAGCGCCGAGATCAGGATGATGCCGATGTACTCACCGACGAAGAACATGCCCCATTTCATACCGGCATATTCAATGTGGTAACCGTCGGCCAGTTCCTGTTCCGCTTCTGGCTGGTCGAACGGGTGACGGTGAGTCACGGCGACGCCAGCGATGAAGAAAGTGCAGAAGCCGAAGAACTGCGGAATGATGAACCACAGGTTCTGCGCCTGGTAGTCAACGATGTCGCGCATGTTGAACGAGCCGACCTGGGCAACGATACCCATCAGCGCCAGGCCCATGAACACTTCGTACGACACGGTCTGCGCCGACGCCCGCAGGCTGCCGAGCAGGGCGTACTTGTTGTTCGACGACCAGCCGGCGAACAGCACGGCATACACCGACAGACCGGCCATGGCGAAGAAGAACAGCAGGCCGATGTTCAGGTCCGCGACACCCCAGGTCGGGGTGATCGGGATAATGGCGAAAGCGATCAGCAAGGCACTCATGGCCACGACCGGCGCCAGGGTGAAGATCATCTTGTCGACAAACGGAGGGTTCCAGTCTTCTTTGAAGAACATCTTCAGCATGTCGGCTGCGATCTGGAACATCCCGAACGGGCCTACGCGGTTCGGACCGTAACGGTCTTGCCACCAGCCCAGCAGGCGCCGCTCGACGAAGCTGAGCAGCGCACCGCAGACCACCACGGCCAGCAAGACCACGACGGCCTTGACGACGGTGATGATCACATCGATCACTTCAGGGGTGAACCAGGTCATTGTGCTGCCTCCTGCAGGCCTTCGACGGATGCACCGAAGATGGCAGGCGGAATGCCGGCCAGGCCTTTGGGCAGGGCAACCAGGCCTGCGCCCAGTTCTTCATTGATGCGCAGCGGCAGACGCAGGGTCTGGCCGGCCACGTTCAAGCTCAGCATCGCGCCGTCGTTGACGCCCAGGCGGTCGGCTTCGGACTTGGCCAGGCCAACGTAGGCCTGTGGGATGCGCTCTTGTACCGGCGCGGCGCGCGAGGAGTTCTCTTCGCTGCCGAACAGGTGATAGAACGGCACCGCTTGCCAGGTACCACGGGCCGGGGCGAAGGCTGCCGGTACGCTGGCGAACCAGTTGAGCTTGTCACCTTCGGTTTCGATCAGACGGGTGCCCGGATCACCAGCGCGCAGGCTGCCGCCGACTTCGTCCTGGAACTTGTTCCACGCCTGTGGCGAGTTCCAGCCCGGCGACCAGGCGAATGGCACTTGCGAACGGGGTTCGGCGGTACCCGAGTAACCTTCCATGGAGAAGGCGAACGCGGTGTCTTTGTCTTGCGGGGTACGCGGCTCGTGCACGCTGATGTTGGCGCGCATGGCGGTACGGCCGGAGTAACGCAGCGGCTCACGGGCGATTTTCATGCCCTTGATGCGGAACGACGCGGACGGCGCAGCGTTGACGATACCCGACAGCTGCGGTGCAGCAGAGGCACAAGCGCTGGTAACGTGGTCCAGCTGGGTCCAGTCCACCGGCTTGTTGAGCAGGGTCGCACGCAGGGCATGCATCCAGCGCCAGCCTTCGTGTACCAGGATGCTGCTGTCCAGGTAGGTAGGGTCGAACACCTGGAAGAAGCGCTGGGCACGGCCTTCCTGGCTGACCAGGGTGCCATCGCCTTCGGCGAAGGTGGCCGCTGGCAGCACCAGGTGCGCGCGCTCGGCGGTCGCGGTTTTCTGGTGGTCGGCAACAATCACTACCTTGGCGGCGGCCAGGGCAGCATCGACCTTGGCGGCCGATACACGGCTGTACAGGTCGTTTTCCAGCACGACGATGGCGTCGGCCTTGCCACTGATCACAGCGTCCAGCGCGGCGTCGATCGACTCGCCACCGAGCATGGCCATGCCGAGGCTGTTGGCCTCAGGCACCACCAGGCTCAGTGAGCCGTTCTTCTCGCGCAGCTTCAGGGCTTTGGCGATGTTGGCAGCGGCTTCGATCAGGGCCTTGGAGGCCAGCGAAGTACCGGCAACCACCAGCGGACGGTTGGCAGCAACCAGGGCATCGGCGATGCGCTTGGCCAGGGCCAGGGCTTCGGCGTCCAGGCCTTCAACAGCCGGGGCGCTCGGGTCGATGGCGTGGGCTACGGCGAAGCCGATACGGGCCAGGTCGTCCGGTGCGGCGTGAACGCATTCTTCAGCCACGTCATCGAGCTTGGTTTCAGCCAGGCTGGCAATGAACAGTGGGTACATGGCGTGCTGACCGATGTTCTTCACCGCCGCGTCGAGCCACGGTTGAACACGCATGGCATCGGCCATGGCTTCAGCCTTGCCCTTGACCGACTGACGCAGGGCCAGGGCCACACGGGCGGCGGTCTGGGTCAGGTCTTCGCCGAGGACGAACACCGCGTCATGGTCTTCCATGTCGCGCAGGGTAGGGACCGGCAGCGGGCTGTCGTTGAGGACCTGCAGGGCCAGGCGCACGCGCTCCAGCTCACCAGCTTCCATACCCGAGTAGAAGTGCTCGGCACCGACCAGCTCGCGCAGGCCGTAGTTGCTTTCCAGGCTGGCGCGTGGCGAACCGATACCGACGATGTTGCGACCGCGCAGCATGTCGGCGGCTTTATCCAGTGCAGCGTCCAGGCCCAGCTTGCTGCCATCGGCCAGCAATGGCTGACGTGGGCGGTCTTCGCGGTTGACGTAGCCATAGCCAAAACGGCCACGGTCGCAGAGGAAGTACTGGTTGACCGAGCCGTTGTAACGGTTTTCGATGCGACGCAGTTCGCCGTAACGCTCACCCGGGCTGATGTTGCAACCGCTGGAGCAGCCATGGCAGATGCTCGGGGCGAACTGCATGTCCCACTTACGGTTGTAGCGCTCGGAGTGCGTCTTGTCGGTGAACACACCGGTCGGGCAGACCTCGGTGAGGTTACCGGAGAACTCGCTTTCGAGGACGCCGTCTTCAACACGACCGAAGTACACGTTGTCGTGAGCGCCGTACACGCCCAGGTCGGTACCGCCGGCGTAGTCTTTGTAGTAACGCACGCAGCGGTAGCAGGCGATGCAGCGGTTCATCTCGTGAGCGATGAACGGGCCGAGTTCCTGGTTCTGGTGAGTACGCTTGGTGAAACGGTAGCGGCGCTCATTGTGGCCGGTCATTACCGTCATGTCTTGCAGGTGGCAGTGACCGCCTTCCTCACAGACTGGGCAGTCGTGCGGGTGGTTGGTCATCAGCCATTCAACGACGCTGGCGCGAAACGCCTTGGACTCGTCGTCGTCGATGGAAATCCAGGTGCCGTCAGTGGCAGGGGTCATGCAGGACATGACGATACGACCACGGGTGTCGTTCTCGTCGGTGTACTGCTTGACTGCGCACTGGCGGCAGGCGCCGACGCTACCAAGCGCCGGGTGCCAGCAAAAATAAGGAATGTCGAGGCCGAGCGACAGACACGCCTGTAACAGGTTGTCTGCACCGTTGACTTCGAGCGCTTTGCCGTCTACGTGGATAGTGGCCATGGTTCAAAGTTCTTCGTTGGCCCGCGTCTGCGGGCGTGGCTAATGGAAATCTGTGTGCCTGCAGCCCGCACAGGGACTACCTGGCGAGCTGTCGAGGCAGCGGGTGGCACGGACCACCCGCGTTTCATTTGTTATGCGCCGACGACAATCGGCTTGGCCAGGTTCGGGCGCAGGGCTTCGCTACCTGAATCAGGTGCGACGCCGGCCTCGAACTCCGGACGGAAATACTTGATGGCACTGCCCAGCGGCTCAACGGCGCCCGGTGCGTGGGCGCAGAAGGTGCGGCCAGGGCCGAGGAAGTTGACCAGGCCCAGCAGGGTCTCGATGTCTTCCGCCTTGCCTTGGCCTTTTTCCAGGGCGCGCAGCATTTTCACGCTCCATGGCAGGCCGTCACGGCATGGGGTGCACCAGCCGCAGGACTCGCGGGCGAAGAACTCTTCCATGTTGCGCAGCAGCGACACCATGTTGATGCTGTCGTCGACTGCCATGGCCAGACCAGTACCCATACGGGTGCCGACCTTGGCGATGCCACCGGCATACATTTGCGCATCGAGGTGCTCAGGCAGCAGGAAGCCAGTACCGGCACCACCAGGCTGCCAGCACTTGAGCTTGTAGCCGTCGCGCATGCCGCCAGCGTAGTCTTCGAACAGTTCACGGGCGGTAACGCCGAATGGCAGTTCCCACAGGCCCGGGTTCTTGACCTTGCCGGAGAAGCCCATCAGCTTGGTGCCGTGGTCTTCGGAGCCTTCGCGGGCCAGCGACTTGTACCAGTCAACGCCGTTGCCGACGATGGCCGGCACGTTGCACAGGGTCTCGACGTTGTTCACGCACGTCGGCTTGCCCCAGACGCCAACGGCGGCCGGGAAGGGCGGCTTGGAGCGTGGGTTGGCGCGGCGGCCTTCGAGGGAGTTGATCAGTGCGGTTTCTTCACCGCAGATGTAACGCCCGGCACCGGTGTGCACGAACAGCTCGAAATCAAAACCGCTGCCGAGGATGTTCTTGCCCAAAAGGCCTGCGGCCTTGGCTTCATCGATGGCGCGATTGAGGTTCTTTGCCGCGGTGGTGTATTCACCACGCAGGAAGATGTAGCCACGGTAGGCTTTCAGTGCGCGGGCACTGATCAGCATGCCTTCGACCAGCAGATGGGGCTGTTGCTCCATCAGCATGCGGTCTTTCCAGGTGTTGGGCTCCATCTCGTCCGCGTTGCACAGCAGGTAGCGGATGTTCATCGATTCGTCTTTGGGCATCAGGCCCCATTTGACGCCGGTGGGGAAGCCCGCACCGCCACGGCCCTTGAGGCCGGAATCTTTGACCGTCTGGACGATGTCGTCCTGCGACATCTGCGCCAGTGCCTTGCGGGCAGCGCTGTAGCCGTCTTTAGCCTGGTACTCGTCAAGCCAGATCGGCTCGCCGTCGTCGCGCAGGCGCCAGGTCAGCGGGTGCGTCTCGGCCGCACGGGCAATGCGGTTGGCCGGGCCGAAGGAAGTGATGGTCATACGTAACCCTCCAGCAACTTGGAGACGCCAGCAGGCTGGACATCGCCAAAGGTGTCGTCGTCGATCATCAGCGCCGGGGCCTTGTCGCAGTTACCCAGGCAGCAAACCGGCAGCAGGGTGAAGCGGCCGTCGGCAGTGGTTTGACCCAGGCCGATACCCAGCTCGCTCTGGATCTGGCTGACCACCGACTCGTGGCCGCCGATGTAGCAGACCATGCTGTCGCAAACGCGGATGATGTGCCGGCCAACCGGCTGACGGAAGATCTGACTATAGAAGGTGGCCACGCCTTCGACGTCGCTGGCAGGAATGCCGAGCACTTCGCCGATGGCATAGATGGCGCCGTCCGGCACCCAGCCACGTTCCTTCTGAACGATCTTCAGGGCTTCGATGGACGCCGCGCGCGGGTCCTCGTAGTGATGCATCTCGTGCTCGATGGCCGAGCGCTCGGTTTCGCTCAGGGCGAAACGGTCGGTTTGGATAAGCGTGCTGTTCATGCTTAGCGGTCCACGTCAGCCATAACGAAGTCGATACTGCCCAGGTACGCAATAAGGTCGGCAACCATGCTGCCGCGGATCACCGAAGGGATCTGCTGCAGGTGAGGGTAGCTCGGGGTGCGAATCCGGGTGCGGTAGCTCATGGTGCCGCCGTCGCTCGTCAGGTAGTAACTGTTGATGCCCTTGGTCGCTTCAATCATCTGGAAGGATTCGTTGGCCGGCATGACCGGGCCCCACGAAACTTGCAGGAAGTGAGTGATCAGGGTTTCGATGTGCTGCAGGGTGCGCTCTTTCGGCGGCGGCGTAGTCAGCGGGTGATCCGCCTTGTACGGGCCTTCCGGCATGTTGCGCAGGCACTGGTCGATGATGCGGATACTCTGGCGCATCTCCTCGACACGGACCATGCAGCGATCGTAGGCATCGCCGTTGTGGGCCAGCGGTACTTCGAATTCGAAGTTCTCATAGCCGGAGTAAGGGCGGGCTTTACGCAGGTCGAAGTCCAGGCCGGTGGAACGCAGGCCAGCACCGGTGACACCCCATTCCAGGGCTTCTTTGGTGTTGTACTGGGCAACGCCGATGGTACGACCTTTGAGAATGCTGTTCTGCAGGGCGGCCTTGGTGTACTCGTCGAGGCGCTTTGGCAGCCATTCGACGAAGTCTTTCACCAGTTTGTCCCAGCCGCGCGGCAGGTCGTGGGCAACGCCACCGATACGGTACCAGGCCGGGTGCAGACGGAAGCCGGTGATGGCTTCGATCACGGTGTAGGCACGCTGACGGTCGGTGAAGGTGAAGAACACCGGGGTCATGGCGCCGACGTCCTGGATGTAGGTACCCAGGAACAGCAGGTGGCTGGTGATACGGAAGAACTCGGCCAGCATGATACGAATCACGTCGACCTTCTGCGGCACCTGGATGCCGGCCAGCTTCTCGACCGCGAGTACGTATGGCAGGTTGTTCATTACCCCGCCGAGGTAGTCGATACGGTCGGTGTAAGGAATGAAGCTGTGCCAGGACTGACGCTCGGCCATCTTCTCGGCACCACGGTGGTGGTAACCGATGTCCGGGACGCAATCGACGATTTCTTCGCCGTCCAGCTGCAGGACGATACGGAACGCACCGTGCGCCGAAGGGTGGTTCGGGCCAAGGTTGAGGAACATGTAGTCCTCATTGGCGCCGTGGCGTTTCATGCCCCAGGCCTCAGGGTTGAAGCGTGCAGCTTCTTCCTCGAGTTGCTGCTTGGCCAGGGTCAGGCTGTACGGATCGAATTCAGTCGCGCGGGCAGGGTAGTCCTTGCGCAGCGGGTGACCTTCCCAGGTCGGCGGCATCATGATGCGGGTCAGGTGCGGGTGGCCGGCAAAGTCGATGCCGAACATGTCCCAGACTTCACGCTCGTACCAGTTGGCGTTAGGCCAGATACCAGTGACGGTCGGCAGGTTCAGGTCGCCTTCGCTCAAGGCTACCTTGATCATGACGTCGCTGTTGCGCTCTACCGAAAGCAGGTGGTAGAAAACGCTGAAGTCGGCACCTGGCAAGCCACGGCGCTGGGTGCGCAGACGCTCGTCCACACCGTGCAGGTCGTAGAGCATGCTGTACGGCTTGGCGACGTTGCGCAGGAAGGTCAATACGTCTTTGAGTTTGGCACGGGTAACCCAAAGCACCGGCATGCCGGTACGGGTTTCCTGGGCGACGAACGCCTCGGGGCCAAACTTGTTGTTCAGTTCGACAACCACATCCTGGTCGTCAGCCTTGTAAGGCGGGATATAAATAGCGGTGTCCGCTGTCATGGTCTCGGTCGCTTTCGGTCAACGTAGAGAATGAAGCCAGGCTGCCTGTCGCGCATGCGCAGGCAACAGGTCGCTGGATCAGACTTCGTCGGGGCTGCGCAGGTTGGTGACCTGGATGCGCTGTTCACGGCGTTGCTCTTTCTGCGACGGCATCTCGGCACGGTAAATGCCTTGATCACCGACAACCCAGGAAAGAGGACGACGCTCCTGGCCAATCGACTCCTGCAACAGCATCAGGCCTTGCAGGAAGGCTTCAGGGCGAGGCGGGCAGCCAGGCACATAGACATCCACGGGGAGGAACTTGTCGACCCCCTGAACGACCGAGTAAATGTCGTACATGCCACCGGAGTTGGCGCACGAACCCATGGAGATGACCCACTTGGGCTCAAGCATCTGCTCATACAGGCGCTGGATGATCGGCGCCATTTTGATGAAGCAGGTACCGGCAACGACCATGAAGTCGGCCTGACGCGGCGACGCCCGGATCACTTCCGCGCCGAAGCGGGCGATGTCGTGGGGCGCCGTGAAGGCCGTGGTCATTTCCACGTAGCAGCAGGAGAGGCCGAAGTTGTACGGCCACAGGGAGTTTTTACGCCCCCAGTTGACCGCGCCACTGAGCACATCTTCAAGTTTGCCCATGAAGATGTTCTTGTGGACCTGGTCCTCTAGCAGCGAATCGGAGACGGTTTCCCGCTCTCCGATTGGATATTGCTCGTTAGGAGCATCCGGGTCGATTCTGGTGAGATTGTATTGCATTGCCAAAGCCTCATTGTTTCAGCTTCGCTTGCCGCTTACGGCGACCTTCGGGAGCCCAATCAAGAGCACCGACGCGCCAAAGGTAGACAAGACCTGCCAACAGAATTGCTATGAAAACGAGAGCTTCGACGAATCCGGTCCAGCCGCTTTCGCGGACGGACACAGACCATGCAAAGAGAAAGAGGGCTTCGATATCGAAGATCACGAACAGCATCGCGACCAGATAGAATTTGGCCGACAGGCGCAAGCGGGCGCCGCCGGTAGGCAGCATGCCGGACTCAAAGGGTTCGTTCTTGCTGCGGCCCCAGGCCTTGCTACCGAGCAGGGCGGACAGACCGAGCATGAAGGCACACAGGCCAACGACACCCAAAAGGAAAATGGCAAAGCCCCAGTTGTGGGCGATGAGTCCTGTCGAATCGGGCATGCTGAAAATCCTTATACAGAGACCAGTCTCTGCGGCTTGGAAAGTAGTAGAGCAGTGACGATATGTCGCAGCGGAATCTATCGTGCTGATTTTATGGGTAAACCCGGTGCAAGTAAAATTTCTACAGCAAATTTATTCGTAGGATTAAGAACAAAAACCTTTCGTAACTCGCTGCAGCCCGCATGGGACGGGCATTGTCTGCGGTTTTGTTAATTATGTTTCTTGCACTGCGTAATGAACTCGCAATTTCGTAATGATAATTAATATCATTTGCTGAAGTACAGATCACCCACTGATACGGTCAATTATAAAGTTGGCTTGCACAGGCATCGCCTGCAAGTTTCCACTCTTCGTGTTTTAACCGAATTTTTTCTGATTTGCCGCGCTCTGGATCAAGGTTTCTGGCGAACGTCTGGTGTATACCGAGGCCGCGATGGCCCACTGTCCCAGCCAGTAGGCGAGGATGATCAGGTACGGCACCGCCTGGAACTGGGCGACGAAGCGGTCGATGCCGATCAGGCTGTCGGAGAACACAAAGGCAACAGCGCCCAGCGCGGCAAGCCCGCCGCAGGCCAGGGCGCGCCACAGCATCGCGCTGATGGCCAGGGCGTACACGGTCACTGGAATCAGCAGTTCGCCCAGGCCGTGGCTGATCAGTACCGCCAACAAGACCGCACCGATGCTTGCCGAGATTGCCAGGGCCCAGAGCGCGGGTTGCCGGTTCTCACGCAGGTAGCCGCGCAGGTACGCCAGGTGAGCGCAGAGAAACGCTGCCAGGCCAAATACGAACAGATCACCGGGTACTGCCAGGAGAATGTCGCCAAGTAGCGAGAAGCCCAGGCCAATGCTGATCCAGCGTCGATAGGGGGAGGGCTCGGCGGCGTTGAGCCAGACAATCAGGGCCAGCACCGGAATCGGTTTGACCGCCAGGCCGAGCAGTGCCTGTTGGCTGGCCAGTGCATATAAATAGAGGGCTGCGCCAAGCAGTGCCAGGCAGAGCAGAGTGAGAGGGCGAGACATGGCCAATCCTTGGTGTTGTTGTGTGCCTAGGATAGCTATTGAGCAATTATAGGAAAGCGCCGAATCCGCCAGATCATATGGCTGTAGGAGCGGGCTTGCCCCGCGATGCGAGGTGACTGGCAATCCGCAATCGCGGGGCAAGCCCGCTCCTATAGAAAAAACAAAACCCGGGGCCCCATCACAAGCCCCGGGTTTTGCGTGTTACCCGAATATCAGCAACTGATCAGTGATCAGTGGAACTGCTCTTCTTCAGTCGAACCGGTCAGAGCGGTAACCGAAGACTTGCCACCCTGGATCACGGTGGTCATGTCGTCGAAGTAGCCAGTGCCGACTTCCTGCTGGTGGGCAACGAAGGTGTAGCCTTTCGAAGCGTCAGCGAACTCTTGCTCTTGCAGTTTCACGTAGGCGGTCATGTCGTTGCGGGCGTAGTCGTGCGCCAGGTTGAACATGCCGTGCCACATGTTGTGGATACCGGCCAGGGTGATGAACTGGTGCTTGTAGCCCATGGCCGACAGTTCGCGCTGGAACTTGGCAATGGTGGCGTCGTCCAGGTTCTTCTTCCAGTTGAAGGAAGGCGAGCAGTTGTACGACAGGATCTGGTCCGGGTATTCCTTTTTGATTGCTTCGGCGAAGCGACGGGCTTCGTCCAGGTCCGGCTTGGCGGTTTCGCACCAGATCAGGTCGGCGTACGGGGCGTAGGCCAGGCCACGGGCAATGGCTTGATCCAAGCCAGCGCGCACTTTGTAGAAGCCTTCTGGAGTACGATCGCCGACAACGAACGGCTGGTCGTACGGGTCGCAGTCGCTGGTCAGCAGGTCAGCGGCGTTGGCGTCGGTACGGGCCAGGATGATGGTCGGTACGCCAGCAACGTCAGCAGCCAGACGCGCAGCGGTCAGCTTCTGTACAGCTTCCTGGGTTGGCACCAATACTTTGCCGCCCATGTGGCCGCATTTCTTGACCGAAGCCAGTTGGTCTTCGAAGTGAACGCCAGCTGCGCCTGCTTCGATCATGTTTTTCATCAGCTCGTAGGCGTTCAGTACGCCGCCGAAACCGGCTTCAGCGTCAGCCACGATCGGTGCGAAGTAGTCGACGTAGCCTTCGTCGCCTGGGTTCTTGCCAGCTTTCCACTGGATCTGGTCGGCGCGACGGAACGAGTTGTTGATGCGCTTGACCACAGTCGGTACCGAGTCGACTGGGTACAGCGACTGGTCTGGGTACATGGACTCGGCCGAGTTGTTGTCGGCAGCCACTTGCCAGCCGGACAGGTAGATTGCCTGGATACCGGCTTTAACCTGCTGAACAGCCTGGCCGCCAGTCAGGGCGCCCATGCAGTTGACGAAATCTTTTTCTGGGCGGAAAGCCGGGTGTGCACCTTGGGTAACCAGTTTCCACAGTTTCTCGGCACCCATGCGGGCCAGCGTGTGCTCAGGTTGGACCGAGCCACGTAGACGAACGACATCAGCGGCGGTGTAGGTACGGGTCACGCCTTTCCAGCGCGGGTTTTCGGCCCAGTCTTTTTCGAGGGCTGCAATTTGCTGTTCGCGTGTCAGTGCCATGGAAATAAACCTCGTCGCATCGGTCTTGGGTAAAAATTCTCGCTCACACAGCGCAGATCAGAAGCCTGGCGTCAGTCATGTTCAGCGAAAGTTGCGACGGTCGAACGATGGGGCTCGAAGGGGGAAGTGAGCAGGCGTTGGCGAGGTGATCGCTGCAGGGTGGCTCGTGGTTGCCGAGCTGCAGTGAACAGTACTGCCGGGTGCCTCTTGATGCGCTTCCGTCCCTCAGGACAACCTCGTTCCAGTCGCAATCTCGTCAAACTGCCTTGTGGGCTGTACAGACACGAGTCGGCTCAAGTGGGTAGGTTAGAGCGCGACTCGAAGGCCCTTGCCAGGGCCTCTGATTAGCGGGAGCGGGGCCATCATGCCTTGGCCAAATGTGGTCGTCAAATGTTTTGTAGTGCTTTTTTCATTCCACTACATCTTTGGTCTAATACGACCCATCAGTCAGTTCCGAGGCCTTTGGTCGAGGCCTTGATTTCTCTGGGTTCAGTTCAAAGCGTCGACTTTTACCCGCAATGTCATGTTTTCACCGCGCTGAGTACTGTAACTGAGGGTAGAAGCGCTGCGGTCGGACTGGCTCTGCTGGTTGATGCCGGCCACTGTGATCCATTCACCGAGCTTGCCACTGACGGTTGTGTCGGTACTTTGAACCTTCACTACATCGGGACGTTCCTGGCTCATGCGATCGTTGTTGGTGCTGATGCTGAGGTTAACGTCGTTGCCGTTGACGCTCGCAGTCACGTAGAAACCCTGGGTGACGTTGCGGTATTCGGTGTTGCTGTCGATGCGGCCATAGCCATCGGTACGGGTGCTGGTGACCGGAATGCTCTGGCCGACCTGGATCAGTGCCGGCTTGCCTTCAGTGGCCTGAACCTGCTGCAGGCCGCCTTCGCGGTTGGCGGTGCCGTAGTGGATGATGCGGGCGTTGCCGCGGTTGTCCTGGTAGTTGCTGTCGTTGTTGTCGACGCTGATCATCAAGCGGCGCGGCGCAGTGTCCAGCTGTTGCAGCAGGGTGCGCAGGTCATCGATGCGTTGCGGCTCGGCGTTGACGATCAGTTTGTTTTCGAAGGCGCTGACGCTGCCGTCTTTGCCGAGGAAGGCTTGGGCGGTGGGGAGTAATTCGGCGCTGCTGCGGTGGTTCAACGGCAGGACTTCAGTGGCGGCCAGCGCGCTCAGGCTGAACGACAGAAGCAGGGAGGCGAGCAGGGGGCGTAGCGGCATGTCCATGATCTCCGCGGGTGGAGTGGACATGATGGCAAATTTGTCGGGGGTTTGCTGGCTTCATCGCGGGGCAAGCCCGCTCCCACCGTGGGAGCGGGCTTGCCCCGCGATCAGCTATCAAGCCAGTTCGCGCGACTCGCGAACCATGTCCACGTGCGGGATGCCCGCCTCGAGGAACTCTTCACTGACCACCTTGAAGCCAAGGCGTTCGTAGAATGGCGTAGCCTGCACCTGCGCGCTCAGCATCTGCTGCTTGAGGTCGCGGTTCTGCGCTTCGACGATAACCGCTTGCATCAGCGCATCGCCAACCTTCAGGCCGCGCCAGTCCTTGAGCACCGACACGCGACCGATCTGGCCGTCGGCGAGCAGACGGGCAGTGCCGATGGCGTAGTCGCCTTCCATCGCGAGGAAGTGTACGGCGCTGTCATCGTCGGCGTCCCACTCAAGCTCCGGTGGCACGCATTGCTCGGCGATGAACACGGCTTCACGGATGCGACGGATGTCGGCGTTGTCTTTGTGCCAGTCGGCAAGGCGGACACGGATCTTATTCATTGGCAAACCCCAAGCTTCCTTGTTTGACCAGTTCGCAGATCAATGTAAGGCCTTGATCGTTTTCGAGCCACTGCTCAAGGTTTTCAATGTGCAACGCATCAGCGGCACAAATCAGCTTCAGCAGCTCGCGCAGGTCACCCGGCAGCAGACGGCTCTGGCCGCTGGCGAACAGCAGCAGATTGTCATCGACTTCCGACCAGGCCAGGCGCGCGCTTGGGTTGCGGATCAGGATGGCGCCCTGGGCCAGGCTTTCGATCAGTTCGGCTTCGTCCAGCGGCTCGCCGCTGACCATTTCCGGGTAGCGCGGCTCGGTCATGAACTGGCCGAACCAGGTCAGCAGCAGGCGTTCGTCGCCCATGTGCTCGGTCAGCAGGTTCTTCAGGCGATCAAGGGCGTCGTGCTGGATCTGGTGTGGGTCGCTGACCGGCTGTGCATCGGCGTCGCTGTAGCGTTCTTCGTCAGGCAGGAACTGGCTGAGGAAGTCGGTGAAGTGGGTCAGCACTTCAGCGGCGCTTGGGGCGCGGAAGCCTACCGAATAAGTCAGGCAGTTGTCTTCGGCAATGCCGTAGTGGGCCAGGCGCGGCGGCAGGTAGAGCATATCGCCCGGTTCCAGGGTCCACTCGTCGCTTTGCTCGAAGTCGGCGAGGATGCGCAGGTCGGCATGCTCCAGCAGCGGGCTGTCGCTGTCGCACATCTGGCCGATCTTCCAGTTGCGCTTGCCTTCGCCTTGCAGCAGGAACACGTCGTAGTTGTCGAAGTGCGGGCCGACGCTGCCACCTGGGGCTGCGAAGCTGATCATGACGTCGTCGATACGCCAGCTCGGCAGGAAGCGGAAGTGCTCCAGCAGCTCGTTGACCTCGGGGACGAACTGGTCCACTGCCTGTACCAGCAAGGTCCAGTCACGCTCGGGCAGGGTGCTGAAGGTGTCTTCTTCGAACGGGCCGCGGCGCATTTCCCAGGGGCGCTCGCCGTGCTCGATGATCAGGCGCGATTCAACTTCTTCTTCCAGCGCCAGGCCGGCCAGTTCGTCGGCGTCGATCGGGCTTTCGAAGTCGGTAAAGGCCTGGCGTACCAGCAGAGGTTTCTTCTGCCAGTAGTCGCGCATGAATTCGCGGGCAGTGAGGCCGCCCAGCAGCTGCAGTGGAGTATCAGGATTCATGTGTAACCTATTGAAAAAAAGTAAATTTCTTTCGGGAATAAAAACGCCCGGCTGAGCCGGGCGTTTACGCGCAGGGCGCAGATCAGATGCGTTTGGCTTGCGCTGCGGCGTTACCGATGTAAGAGGCTGGGGTCAGCTTTTTCAGTTCGGCACGGGCGTCGGCTGGCATGTCCAGGCCATCGATGAAGGTCAGCAGCGCTTCAGGGCTGATGCCTTTGCCACGGGTCAGCTCTTTGAGCTTCTCGTAGGGGTTTTCGATGTTGTAGCGGCGCATTACGGTCTGGATCGGCTCGGCCAGGACTTCCCAGCAGGCGTCCAGGTCTTCGGCGATGCGCGCTTCGTTGATTTCCAGCTTGCTGATGCCTTTGAGGCTGGCTTCGTAGGCGATCACGCTGTGAGCGAAACCAACACCCAGGTTGCGCAGCACGGTGGAGTCGGTCAGGTCACGCTGCCAGCGCGAGATCGGCAGCTTGCTGGCCAGGTGCTGGAACAGCGCGTTGGCGATACCCAGGTTGCCTTCGGAGTTTTCGAAGTCGATCGGGTTGACCTTGTGCGGCATGGTCGATGAGCCGATTTCGCCAGCGATGGTGCGCTGTTTGAAATAGCCCAGGGAGATGTAGCCCCAGATGTCGCGATCGAAGTCGATCAGGATGGTGTTGAAGCGAGCGATGGCGTCGAACAGCTCGGCGATGTAGTCGTGCGGCTCGATCTGCGTGGTGTACGGGTTGAACACCAGGCCCAGCTCGTCTTCGATGAAGGCGCGGGCGTTGGCTTCCCAGTCGATCTGCGGGTAGGCCGACAGGTGGGCGTTGTAGTTACCTACGGCGCCGTTGATTTTGCCCAGCAGCGGAACGGCGGCGACCTGAGCGATCTGGCGCTCCAGGCGGTAGACGACGTTGGCCAGCTCTTTACCCAGGGTGGTTGGCGAAGCCGGTTGGCCGTGGGTGCGCGACAACATCGGCACGTCGGCGAAGCGGTGGGCCAGTTCACGGATGGCCTGGGCGATCTGGCGCATCAGCGGCAGCAGCACGTCGTCACGGCCAGCGCGCAGCATCAGGGCGTGGGACAGGTTGTTGATGTCTTCACTGGTGCAGGCGAAGTGGATGAACTCGCTGACCTTGTCCAGTTCCGGCAGCTTGGCAGCCTGCTCCTTGAGCAGGTACTCGATGGCCTTGACGTCGTGGTTGGTGGTGCGCTCGATTTCTTTCACGCGCTCGGCGTGCTCGAGGGCGAACTCACTGGCCAGGCCATTGAGCAGTGCGTTGGCTTCAGCGGAAAACGCCGGAACCTCGGCAATTTGCGGGTGGGCGGCCAGGCGCTGCAACCAGCGAACCTCGACCAGGGCGCGGAAACGGATCAGACCGTATTCGCTGAAGATAGGGCGCAGGGCCTGGGTTTTGCCGGCGTAACGGCCGTCAACAGGGGAAACCGCAGTGAGCGAGGAAAGCTGCATGGGGTGTTCTCGGACAGTCAGGCTTTTGAGAGGGCGCATATCATACATGAAAAATGCGCCTGGGTTGGGTGGCTGACAGATGGTCTGCCGATAAATCTTAATCGCGGGGCAAGCCCGCTCCCACCGTAGGAGCGGGCTTGCCCCGCGATAGCTTCAAATTAGCCACGCAACATCGGGTACAGTTCTTTGAGCAGTTTGCGCCGGCTGATTACCAACTGCCAGCGGTGCCCGCCCAGTTGCCGCCACAGGCGCGCCGCACGGATGCCAGCGAGCAGCAGGGCGCGGATCTTCGAGGCATTGCTCGGCTGTTGCAGGTGGCGCATGTCACCGTGCACCTGGATGCGCTGGCGCAGGGTGCTCAGGGTGTCCTGGTACAGGGCGCCGCTGGAGGCGATGACGTTTTCGTGCACCAGGCCAAAATGTTCGGCCTGGGACTGGATCTGTGGCAGGCGGTTGCCGATTACATCAAGCATGTCGCCGCGCTTGGCCAGCTGGCGCTCCAGGCCCAGCATCGACAGCGCATAGCGCAGTGGTTCGCGCTGCAGGCTGCCTGGATCACGTTCCAGGGCGCTGGCCAGGGCGCGATAACCGTCTCGCAGGTTGAGGTCGTCACCGCCAAACACTTCAAGGGTGTTTTGCGGGTCGCGCACCAGCAGGCTGCCGAGCATGCAGCCCAGGTTCGCTTCGCTGGCCTGGCCGGTGCGGGCGATGCGGTCAACCAGCACCGCCGCCTGAAACACGCCGCCCAGGGCAATCAACTGCTCTTGAATCGAGCTCATCAGTGCGCGCTCCACGGCTCGGCCGTTTCGATCACGCCGCCGCCCAGGCAGATTTCACCGTCATAGAACACCACGGACTGGCCGGGGGTGACCGCCCGTTGCGGCTCGTCGAAGACTGCGCGGTAGCCGTTCTCGGTGCGCTCCAGGGTGCAGCGCTGATCGCTTTGGCGGTAGCGCACTTTGGCGGTGAGCTGGCGCGGGCTGGACAGGTCGATCGGGTTGACCCAGAAAATTTCCGAGGCCAGCAGGGCGCGGGAGAACAACCATGGGTGTTCGTTGCCCTGGCCGACTACCAGCACGTTGCGGCTGAGGTCTTTCTCCAGTACGTACCACGGCTCGTCACTGGCGTCTTTGAGGCCGCCGATACCCAGGCCCTGACGCTGACCAATGGTGTGGTACATCAGGCCGTGGTGGCGACCGATGACTTCGCCTTCGGTGGTCTGGATTTCGCCGGGTTGGGCCGGCAGGTATTGCTTGAGGAAATCGCTGAAGCGGCGTTCACCAATAAAGCAGATGCCGGTGGAATCTTTCTTCTTCGCCGTGGCCAAGCCGTGTTTTTCGGCGATGGCGCGCACTTCAGGTTTTTCCAGTTCACCCACCGGGAACAGGGTGCGGGCGATTTCCTTGCCGCCAACGGCGTGGAGGAAATAGCTCTGGTCTTTGTTTGGGTCCAGGCCCTTGAGCAGCTCGGTGCGCCCGTCGGTGTCGCGGCGGCGTACGTAGTGGCCGGTGGCGATCAGGTCGGCGCCAAGCATCATGGCGTAGTCGAGGAACGCCTTGAACTTGATTTCACGGTTGCACAGGATGTCTGGGTTGGGGGTGCGCCCGGCCTTGTATTCGGCCAGGAAGTGCTCGAACACGTTGTCCCAGTATTCGGCGGCGAAGTTGGCGGTATGCAGCTTGATGCCAATGCGGTCGCACACGGCCTGAGCGTCGGCCAGGTCTTCGCGGGCGGTGCAGTATTCGGTGCCGTCGTCCTCTTCCCAGTTCTTCATGAACAGGCCTTCCACCTGGTAGCCCTGCTCCATCAGCAGGAGGGCGGAGACGGAAGAGTCCACGCCGCCGGACATGCCGACAATAACGCGTGTCTTTTCGGGTTCGTAAAGTGCTGGACTGGTCATAGGTACCGGCTGTGTTTCTGGAAAAAGACAACAATTCTATCAGGCTGTGGCCGTCAAGGCATCGTCACTGTCAGTCGCGAATCAATGCCAGGCTGTGCAGCGGCCCGCTCAGGTAGTCGTCGATGCAGCGCGGCACCAGTTCGCTGCGCCAGCGTTCCGGGTCGCTCAGCAGTTCTTCGCGGCTCAGCCACACAGCGCGGACGATGTCGCTGTCCAGGGCGCGTTCGGGGTGGTGCTTGAGCGGGCGTGCAGCGAAGCACACGCGTTGGTAGGTCACGCCGTTGCTCGGCGCGGTGTAGAGGTAGATGCCGACCACGCCGGTGAGCTCGACTTCCCAGGCGGTTTCTTCCAGGGTTTCGCGGCGGGCGGCGTCTAGCAGGCTTTCGTTGGCTTCCAGGTGGCCGGCGGGCTGGTTGAAGACGTGTTTGCCGGCTTTGAATTCCTCGACCATGAGGAAGCGGCCCTGGTCTTCGACGATGGTGGCGACGGTGATGTGCGGTTGCCAGGTCATTGTGCGGTTCCTGTATTTTTATCGCGGGGCAAGCCCGCTCCCACAGTGGGCGCGATGGGTTCCGAAAAAGCAGAAGCCCCGGTGCGTGGCCGGGGCTTCTGTTGTTACGTCAAGCGAACCTTACAGGGCGGCAATCGCGCTGTTCAGGGTCTGGCTTGGGCGCATCACTTTGCTGGTCAGCTCGGCATCCGGGTAGTAGTAACCACCGATTTCAGCCGGCTTGCCTTGAACGGCGTTGAGTTCGGCGACGATGGTCGCTTCGTTCTCGCTCAGGGCTTTTGCCAGTGGGGCGAAGCGTGCCTGCAGGGCAGCGTCGTCGTTCTGTGCAGCCAGTGCCTGGGCCCAGTACAGGGTCAGGTAGAAGTGGCTGCCACGGTTGTCGATACCGCCGACTTTGCGCGCAGGGGACTTGTTGGTGTCCAGGAACTGGCCGGTGGCCTGGTCCAGGGTCGCCGCCAGTACCTTGGCTTTCGGGTTGGCATAGGCAGTGCCCAGGTGCTCCAGAGAAGCGGCCAGGGCCAGGAACTCGCCCAGGGAATCCCAGCGCAGGAAGTTCTCTTCAACCAGTTGCTGTACGTGCTTCGGGGCCGAACCACCGGCGCCGGTTTCGAACAGGCCGCCGTTGTTCATCAGCGGTACGATCGACAGCATCTTGGCGCTGGTGCCCAGCTCCATGATCGGGAACAGGTCGGTCAGGTAGTCACGCAGCACGTTGCCGGTGACCGAGATGGTGTCCTGGCCTGCGCGGATGCGCTGCAGGGAGACCTTCATGGCCTCGACAGGCGACAGGACACGGATGTCCAGGCCGGCAGTGTCGTGGTCTTTCAGGTACTTCTGGACTTTCTCGATCAGCACGCCGTCGTGGGCACGCAGTGGGTCGAGCCAGAATACGGCTGGGGTGTTGCTGGCACGGGCACGGTTGACCGCCAGTTTGACCCAGTCCTGGATCGGTGCGTCTTTGGTCTGGCACATGCGGAAGATGTCGCCCGCTTCGACTTCCTGGGACAGTACCAGGTTGCCTTTGCCGTCAACTACGCGGATGGTGCCGTCGACTTTGGCCTGGAAGGTCTTGTCGTGCGAGCCGTACTCTTCGGCTTTCTGCGCCATCAGGCCAACGTTTGGCACGCTGCCCATGGTGGTCGGATCGAAGGCGCCGTGTTGCTTGCAGTCTTCGATAACGGCCTGGTAGATGGTTGCGTAGCAACGATCCGGGATCACTGCCTTGGTGTCTTGCAGCTGGCCTTCGGTGTTCCACATCTTGCCCGAGTCACGGATCATCGCCGGCATCGAAGCGTCGACGATAACGTCGCTCGGTACGTGCAGGTTGGTGATGCCCTTGTCGGAGTTGACCATGGCCAGTGCCGGGCGTACGTCGTAAACCGCTTTGACGTCTGCTTCGATCTGCGCTTGCTGTTCAGCTGGCAGCGCTTTGATACGGGCGTACAGGTCGCCGATACCGTTGTTCAGGTTGAAACCGATTTGCTCCAGTACTTCGGCGTGCTTGTTCAGCGCGTCCTGGTAGTACTCGGCAACGATCTGGCCGAACATGATCGGGTCGGAGACTTTCATCATGGTGGCTTTGAGGTGTACCGACAGCAGTACGCCCTTGGCCTTGGCGTCTTCGATCTCGGCAGCGATGAACGCGCGCAGCGCTTTGGTGCTCATCACGGCGCAGTCGATGATTTCGCCCGCTTTAACCGAGGTTTTTTCTTTCAGAACGGTGGTGGTGCCGTTCTTGTCCAGCAGTTCGATGCGCAGGCTGTCATCGGCTTCGATCAGCGCGGCTTTCTCGCTGCCGTAGAAGTCGCCGTGGCTCATGTGAGCGACGTGGGACTTGGAGTCAGCAGCCCAGGCGCCCATTTTGTGCGGGTGCTTGCGCGCGTAGTTTTTGACCGACAGCGGTGCGCGACGGTCGGAGTTGCCTTCGCGCAGTACCGGGTTCACGGCGCTGCCCTTGATGCGGTCGTAGCGCGCCTTGGCTTCTTTCTCGGCGTCGGTAGCGGCAGCTTCTGGGTAGTCAGGAACGTTGAAGCCTTTGGCTTGCAGTTCTTTGATTGCGGCCTTCAGTTGTGGAACCGAGGCGCTGATGTTTGGCAATTTGATGATGTTGGCTTCTGGTGTGGTTGCCAGTTGGCCCAGTTCTGCCAGGTGGTCGGCCACTTGCTTGTCGGCGCCGAGCTGTTCAGGGAAGGCAGAAAGGATGCGGCCGGCCAGAGAGATGTCCCGGGTTTCTACGGCAATGTCGGCGCAAGCGGTAAAGGCTTCGACGATGGGGAGCAGTGAATAGGTGGCGAGGGCAGGGGCTTCGTCGGTGAAGGTGTAGATGATCTTGGATCGGGTGGGCATATTCGGGTTAACTCTCTGTTTTGCTGAGCGTGCGCAGAATCTCGGAGGTGCGCAGGGTAAGCGCTTCGCTCAGACACATCCATGAGCAGAAGGTCGAGGATTCTGTGCGGTGATGGTGGATTGCATCAGTCGAGTGTCAAACGGCTGAGCTGCGGTAACAGCTCAGTCTTGTCGGGGCCTGCAGGTCTCGTTCCAGACGGTTCGCCCCAAGTGACCCTTTGGTCACCGGCGGAGTATACCAAACCCTTGGTCGTATTGATCAAGATCAACACGTCGAAGCGTGTTTTTTAGACCAAAGATGTAGACGATGCTGCCCCATTACGGGGCATTTTCCTGCGTGGTTCCCGTTGCCGTGCAACTGGGGTACGCTCTGGGGATCCAGATGACGTACCACACCAAAAAAAACGGAGTGCAGCATGGGATACCAGAAAATCAAGGTTCCGGCAGTCGGCGACAAAATCACCGTCAATGCGGACCATTCTCTCAATGTTCCTGATAATCCGATCATCCCGTTCATCGAAGGCGACGGCATTGGCGTAGACGTCAGTCCCGTCATGATCAAAGTGGTCGATGCTGCTGTAGAAAAAGCCTATGGGGGCAAGCGCAAGATTTCCTGGATGGAAGTCTACGCCGGTGAAAAGGCCACCCAGGTGTACGATCAGGATACCTGGCTGCCCCAGGAAACCCTGGACGCAGTCAAAGATTATGTTGTCTCCATCAAAGGTCCGCTGACCACGCCAGTGGGTGGCGGTATCCGCTCTCTCAACGTTGCCCTGCGCCAGCAGCTGGACCTGTATGTCTGCCTGCGGCCGGTGGTGTGGTTCCAGGGTGTGCCGAGCCCGGTGAAAAAGCCGGGTGACGTCGACATGGTGATCTTCCGCGAAAACTCCGAAGACATTTATGCCGGCATCGAGTGGAAGGCCGGTTCTCCCGAGGCGGCCAAGGTCATCAAGTTCCTCAAGGAAGAAATGGGTGTTACCAAGATCCGTTTCGACCAGGACTGCGGCATCGGCATCAAGCCGGTCTCCAAAGAAGGCACTCAGCGCCTGGTGCGTAAAGCCCTGCAGTACGTCGTGGACAACGATCGCAAGTCGCTGACCATCGTGCACAAAGGCAACATCATGAAGTTCACCGAAGGCGCCTTCAAAGATTGGGGCTATGAGGTGGCCAAGAACGAATTTGGCGCCGAGCTGCTCGATGGCGGCCCGTGGATGAAGTTCAAGAACCCGAAAACCGGCCGCGAAGTCATCGTCAAGGATGCCATCGCCGACGCCATGCTCCAGCAGATCCTGCTGCGTCCGGCCGAATACGATGTGATCGCCACCCTCAACCTCAACGGTGACTACCTCTCCGACGCCCTGGCGGCAGAAGTGGGCGGCATCGGTATTGCGCCGGGCGCCAACCTGTCGGATACCGTGGCCATGTTCGAAGCGACCCACGGTACTGCGCCGAAGTATGCCGG
Source organism: Pseudomonas sp. NUPR-002 (assembly GCF_056322725.1). Taxonomy (NCBI): domain Bacteria; kingdom Pseudomonadati; phylum Pseudomonadota; class Gammaproteobacteria; order Pseudomonadales; family Pseudomonadaceae; genus Pseudomonas; species Pseudomonas sp. NUPR-002. Next base: position 4,104,308 of record NZ_CM150476.1, on the reverse strand, counting down.
CAAAGACCAGGTCAACCCGGGCTCGGTGATCCTCTCGGCCGAGATGATGCTACGTCACCTGGGCTGGACCGAGGCGGCTGACCTGATCATCAAGGGCACCAACGGTGCAATCGCTGCCAAGACCGTGACGTATGACTTCGAGCGCCTGATGGATGGCGCGACCCTGGTCAGCAGTTCCGGTTTCGGTGACGCACTGATCAAGCATATGTAAGCAGCACAAAAAACCGACCAGCCCTTGCGGGTTGGTCGGTTTTTTATTGCCTGGAGGGTCAGGCTCTAACCGTTTCCGGGTTAGTGGTCGGGGCAGAGGTGGATTGAACAGTCGCGGAAGTGATTTCCACCGCGTGCAAGCCTTTGGGGCCCTGGATTATCTCGAAGCTGACGGATTGGCCGGCTTTCAGTGTTTTATAGCCGTCCATCTTAATGGCCGAGTAGTGGGCGAACAGGTCTTCTGTTTTCCCCTCCTCATTGATGAATCCGTAGCCCTTGGCATTGTTGAACCACTTGACTTTACCGCTTGCCATCCTCATATCCCTCTGCAAAGGACTCCATCACTGGAGTATCATCCACTCCATCCGCATATGAACCTGCGAAAATTCTGGTTGACTGCGCGGATCTTTATCGACCACGGTGGGTTCTTATTGGTTGTAACACCGTTTTGCCGATAGTCAAGGTGAGGTGATGGCTGTTCTGCATCACCTGTGCGGTCAATCCATAATCCAACTTGTCGAAATGATGAAATTCTTTCCATGCATGCACATAGCCAGATTCGACTAACATTCAATCAGGATCGCCCGCAATCGCATGAGGACGATGGTTCTGGCCTGGCGGTACAGGAGGCCAAGCCGGCCCTGCAGGCGCCACCGATGTACAAGGTGGTTTTGTTCAATGATGACTACACACCGATGGATTTCGTCGTCGAAGTGCTCGAGGTGTTTTTTAACCTGAATCGCGAGCTGGCGACCAAGGTCATGCTAGCCGTCCATACCGAAGGACGGGCAGTATGCGGATTGTTTACCCGTGACATCGCCGAGACCAAGGCTATGCAGGTCAACCAATACGCAAGGGAAAGCCAGCATCCGCTACTCTGTGAAATCGAGAAGGACGGTTAATCGCCGGCCACTTGGGTATGAGGTGAAGCTATGTTAAACCGCGAGCTCGAAGTCACCCTCAATCTGGCCTTCAAGGAGGCCCGTTCGAAGCGTCATGAATTCATGACCGTCGAACACCTGCTGCTGGCGCTATTGGATAATGAGGCCGCCGCGACCGTTTTGCGTGCCTGCGGCGCGAACCTCGACAAACTCAAACACGACCTGCAGGAGTTCATCGACTCCACCACGCCGTTGATTCCCGTGCATGACGAGGATCGTGAAACCCAGCCAACCCTGGGCTTTCAGCGTGTACTGCAGCGCGCAGTCTTCCATGTCCAGAGCTCGGGCAAGCGAGAAGTCACTGGCGCCAATGTACTGGTAGCCATTTTCAGCGAGCAGGAAAGCCAGGCCGTGTTCCTGCTCAAACAACAGAGCGTGGCCCGTATCGACGTGGTCAACTACATCGCCCACGGTATCTCCAAAGTGCCGGGCCATGGTGAGCACTCTGAAGGCGAGCAGGACATGCAGGACGAAGACGCGGGCGAAACCTCATCGTCGGGTAACCCGCTGGATGCCTATGCCAGCAACCTCAACGAGCAAGCCCGGCAAGGGCGTATCGACCCGCTGGTCGGTCGTGAGCTTGAGGTTGAGCGCGTAGCGCAAATTCTCGCGCGTCGGCGCAAGAACAACCCGCTGCTGGTCGGGGAGGCCGGTGTGGGTAAAACCGCCATCGCCGAGGGGCTGGCCAAACGCATCGTCGATGGTCAAGTGCCCGATTTGCTGGCGCAAAGCGTGGTCTATTCCCTGGACCTGGGCGCGTTGCTGGCGGGTACCAAATACCGGGGCGACTTCGAAAAACGCTTCAAGGCGCTGCTCAATGAGCTGCGCAAACGCCCGCAGGCCATCCTGTTCATCGATGAGATTCATACCATCATCGGTGCGGGGGCGGCGTCCGGCGGTGTAATGGATGCCTCCAATCTGCTCAAGCCGTTGCTGTCCTCGGGCGATATCCGCTGCATCGGTTCGACCACATTCCAGGAGTTTCGCGGCATTTTCGAGAAGGATCGCGCCTTGGCGCGGCGCTTCCAGAAAGTTGATGTCAGTGAGCCGTCGGTGGAAGACACCGTGGGTATCCTGCGCGGGCTCAAGGGGCGTTTCGAGTCTCATCACAATATCGAATACAGTGATGAGGCCCTGCGCGCGGCTGCCGAGCTTGCTGCACGCTACATCAATGACCGGCACATGCCCGACAAGGCAATCGATGTCATCGACGAAGCCGGTGCCTACCAGCGCCTGCAGCCAGCAGAGATGCGCGTCAAGCGTATCGATGTTGCGCAGGTTGAGGATATCGTCGCGAAAATTGCGCGAATTCCGCCAAAACACGTCACCAGCTCTGATAAAGAGCTGCTGCGTAACCTTGAGCGTGACCTGAAGCTGACAGTGTTTGGTCAGGATGCGGCGATCGATTCGCTGGCTACCGCGATCAAGCTGTCTCGTGCTGGATTGAAGGCACCTGACAAGCCGGTCGGCTCGTTCCTGTTCGCCGGCCCTACCGGTGTCGGTAAGACCGAGGCGGCGCGTCAGCTGGCCAAGGCCCTGGGTGTCGAGTTGGTGCGCTTTGACATGTCCGAGTACATGGAGCGTCACACCGTATCGCGGCTGATCGGTGCGCCTCCGGGGTATGTCGGTTTCGACCAAGGTGGTTTGCTCACCGAGGCAATCACCAAGCAACCGCATTGCGTACTGCTGCTGGATGAAATCGAGAAGGCCCACCCGGAAGTCTTCAACCTGCTGCTGCAGGTCATGGACCACGGTACCTTGACCGACAACAACGGGCGCAAGGCGGACTTCCGCAACGTCATCGTGATCATGACCACCAACGCTGGTGCTGAAACTGCTGCACGAGCCTCAATTGGCTTTACCCAGCAGGATCACTCCTCCGATGCCATGGAAGTGATCAAGAAAAGCTTCACGCCGGAGTTCCGCAACCGTCTGGACACCATCATTCAGTTTGGCCGCCTCAGTCACGAGACGATCAAGAGCGTGGTGGACAAGTTCCTTATCGAGCTGCAGGCGCAACTGGAAGACAAGCGTGTGTTGCTGGAAGTCAGCGATGCTGCACGCAGCTGGCTAGCTGCGGGTGGTTACGATGCGCAGATGGGCGCGCGGCCGATGGCGCGGCTGATCCAGGACAAGATCAAGCGGCCATTGGCTGAAGAGATCCTGTTTGGTGAGTTGGCCGAACATGGCGGCGTGGTGCACATCGACATCCGCGATGGCGAGTTGGTGTTCGACTTCGAGACGACGGCTGAAATGGCGTAATGCCTAGCGCGGGGCAAGCCCGCTCCCACGGTGGGAGCGGGCTTGCCCCGCGATCTTTCCCAGACGCAAACAAAAACGCCCGGCACAAAGCCGGGCGTTTTTGTTGGTGCAGCTTAGCGAGCGCGGTAGGTGATACGCCCTTTGCTCAGGTCATAAGGCGTCAGTTCGACGCGGACCTTGTCACCGGTCAGAATACGAATGTAGTTCTTGCGCATTTTTCCAGAGATATGCGCGGTAACGACGTGCCCGTTTTCCAACTCCACACGGAACATGGTGTTGGGCAGGGTGTCGACGACAGTGCCTTCCATTTCGAAGCTGTCTTCTTTCGACATGCAGTAAAGCCCTCGGTGTCCAGTTAATGGCCCGGTGCACAACTGCGCCAGGCAAAAAAAGTGGCGTGCATTGTGCCCGAAAAATGGACTTCAAGCCAACGATTTCAGTTCAACGTCACCCAGCGTTGATTGATCAGCAGCTCGATGGGGCGATACTGGGTCTTGTAATTCATCTTTTTGCAGTTCTTGATCCAGTATCCGAGGTAGACCGCATCCAGGCCCTGGTGCAGGGCTTCGGCAATCTGCCAGAGGATGGCGAAACGGCCCAGGCTGCGCCGTTCTTCGTCCGGGTCGTAGAAGGTGTACACCGCAGACAGGCCGTTGGGCAGCAGGTCGGTGACGGCCACCGCCAACAAGCGGGTGCCCAGGCGGAACTCGTAGAAGCGCGAGAACGGCAGGTCGCGCACCAGGAAGGTGGAGAACTGGTCGCGGCTGGGCGGGTACATATCGCCGTCTGCGTGGCGTTGCTCGATGTAGCGCCGGTACAGCTCGAAGTATTCCTCTTTGAACGCCGGGCGCGCCGCGCTGACGCTGAGGTCGGCGTTGCGCTTGATGATGCGTTTCTGCTGGCGATTGGGCAGGAATCGTGCAGCGGGGATGCGCGCCGGTACGCAAGCGTTGCAGTTCTGGCAATGCGGGCGGTACAGGTGGTCGCCGCTGCGCCGGAAGCCCATTTCCGACAGGTCTGCGTAGACGTTCACATCCATCGGCTGGCTCGGGTCGAGGAACAGCGTTGTGGCTTGCTCGTCTGGCAGGTAGCTGCAGGAATGGGGCTGAGTGGCATAGAACTTCAACCGCGCCAACTCTGTCATGATCAACCCCTCGGGAGGTGCTTTAGCGTTAAGTGTAAGCCAGCTGGAAAAACTCGCCTAACAAACCCAGCTGGCGCTGTTAGGTTGGTCCAGGTAGCGCTGCAGATAATCGGCGAAGGTGGCCCGGGCAATGGCGCGGGCACCCAGGCTGTGCAGGTGATCGGTGGGCATCTGGCAGTCGATCAGAACAAAGCCGGCCTGCTGCAGGTGCTCGACCAACTGCACGAAGCCGACCTTGGAGGCATTGTCGGCACGGCTGAACATGGATTCGCCGAAAAACAGGCGGCCCATGGCCAGGCCATACAGGCCGCCAACCAATTCACCGTTCTGGCGCACTTCAACACTGTGGGCGAAGCCCTGTTGGTGCAGCTTGAGGTAAGCCTTCTGCATGCTGTCGGTGATCCAGGTGCCATCCGCGTAGTCACGCGGCGCGGCGCAGGCTTTTATCACCGCGGCAAAGTCCTGGTCAAAGCTGACCTGATAATGGCCCTGGCGGATGAATTTTCGCAGCGAACGCGATACGTGCAGCTCGTCGGGGAACAGCACCGTGCGCGGGTCGGGCGACCACCACAGGATCGGCTGGCCATCCTGATACCAGGGAAAACAGCCGTGCCGGTAAGCCTGCACCAGCCGCTCGGCGCTGAGGTCACCGCCGGCTGCGAGCAGGCCGTTGGGATCGCGCAGGGCTTTATCCAGCGGCGGAAAGGTCAGGGAGTCACGGCTTAGCCAGGTCAGCATTGTGGTCTACGGGCAGAAGAGGGGAGGGCAGCATTGCCCGAAAGGGCATCCCGGGGCAAGGGTGGGGAGAACTGTCTTAATCATCCTGTGTGGGAGCGGGCTTGCCCCGCGATACGATTAAAGCAACTTGCACAGCCCTTTGTTGTCACACCTGCACAAAAACACCGCATAAGCCTTTGTCACAAAAGAAAATGCATGCTCCAATTGCGATATAGGAAATTGGCCCCCGTTCACGCTGGTTTCTGGTGTGCCGCCATAGCGGTAGGCGGGCAGTAATGTTAAAAGTAGTGGTTTGTTGACTGTTCAATTAGGTCAATCACTGTTGGACGCGCTTTGAGCGCAGGAATAGACGCGTTTTGAAAAAATCCACCGCAACACCGAATCCCTTGCCTGTGCCGCTCTGGCGCCAGCAGTTGCATTATCGCCTCAAGGAAGGCGCGCTAATCGCCATGGGGGCGTTGTGCCTGTACTTGTGGATGGCGCTGCTGACCTACGACCAGTCCGACCCCGGTTTCAGCCACACCAGCAACGTCGAGCAGGTGCAGAATGCCGCCGGACGTGCCGGTGCCTACTTCGCCGACGTGCTGTTCATGGTGCTCGGTTATTTCGCCTACATCTTCCCGCTGTTGCTGGCGATCAAGACCTGGCAGATCTTTCGTGAGCGTCACCAGCCGTGGCAATGGAGCGGCTGGCTGTTCTCCTGGCGTTTGATTGGCCTGGTGTTTCTGGTGCTGTCGGGCGCGGCCCTGGCGCATATTCACTTCCATTCGGCTGCCAGCCTGCCGGCCTCGGCCGGTGGCGCGCTGGGTGAAAGCCTGGGCGACCTGGCCAAAAACGCCCTGAACGTGCAGGGCAGCACCCTGATGTTCATTGCCTTGTTCCTGTTTGGCCTGACGGTGTTTACCGACCTGTCGTGGTTCAAGGTCATGGATATCACCGGCAAGATCACCCTCGACCTGTTCGAGCTGTTCCAGGGCGCCGCCAACCGCTGGTGGGCTGCGCGCAATGAGCGCAAGCGCCTGGTAGCGCAACTGCGTGAAGTCGATGAACAGGTCCAGGAGGTGGTTGCCCCGGTGGTGGCGGATCGCCGCGAACAGGCCAAAGCCAAAGAACGCATCATCGAGCGGGACCAGGCTCTGAGCAAACACGTGGCCGAACGTGCGCAGCAACCAGCGCCGGTGATTATGCCCGCGCCGGTCAAGGCACCTGAGCCCAGCAAGCGTGTGCAGAAGGAAAAGCAGGCGCCGTTGTTTGTCGACAGCGCCATTGAGGGCACCTTGCCGTCGATCTCGATCCTGGATCCGGCCGAGAAAAAGCAGGTCAACTATTCGCCAGAATCGTTGGCCGGTGTCGGTCACCTGCTGGAAATCAAACTTAAAGAGTTTGGTGTCGAAGTTTCGGTGGACTCCATCCACCCAGGTCCGGTGATTACCCGTTACGAAATTCAGCCGGCAGCCGGTGTGAAGGTCAGTCGCATTGCCAACCTGGCAAAAGACCTGGCGCGCTCGCTGGCCGTAACCAGTGTGCGTGTGGTTGAAGTGATTCCGGGCAAGACCACCGTCGGTATCGAAATCCCCAACGAAGACCGCCAGATTGTGCGCTTCTCCGAAGTGCTGTCGTCGCCACAATACGATGAAGCCAAGTCGCCGGTCACCATGGCCCTGGGGCACGACATCGGTGGCAAACCGGTCATCACCGACCTGGCCAAGATGCCGCATTTGCTGGTAGCGGGTACCACCGGTTCCGGTAAGTCGGTGGGCGTTAACGCGATGATTCTGTCGATCCTGTTCAAGTCTGGCCCGGAAGACGCCAAGCTGATCATGATCGACCCGAAAATGCTTGAGCTGTCGATCTACGAAGGCATTCCACACCTGCTGTGCCCGGTGGTCACCGACATGAAAGACGCCGCCAACGCCCTGCGTTGGAGCGTGGCCGAAATGGAGCGCCGTTACAAACTGATGGCGGCCATGGGCGTGCGTAACCTGGCCGGCTTCAACCGCAAGGTCAAAGACGCCGAAGAGGCGGGTGAGCCGATCTACGACCCGATGTTCAAGCGCGAAAGCATGGACGACGTGCCGCCGCTGCTGAAAACCTTGCCGACCATCGTCGTGGTGGTCGATGAGTTTGCCGACATGATGATGATCGTCGGCAAGAAAGTTGAAGAGCTGATCGCGCGGATCGCCCAGAAGGCGCGTGCGGCCGGTATTCACCTGATTCTCGCTACCCAACGGCCATCGGTGGACGTGATTACCGGTCTGATCAAGGCCAACATTCCGACCCGTATGGCGTTCCAGGTGTCGAGCAAGATCGACTCGCGCACCATCATCGACCAGGGGGGCGCCGAACAGCTGCTTGGCCACGGTGACATGCTCTACATGCCACCGGGCACCAGCCTGCCGATCCGTGTGCACGGTGCGTTCGTCTCGGACGATGAAGTCCATCGCGTGGTTGAAGCGTGGAAGCTGCGTGGCGCGCCAGACTACAACGACGACATCCTCAGTGGCGTCGAAGAAGCCGGTAGCGGCTTTGACGGTGGCAGTGGTGGCGGGGATGGCGACGATGCCGAAACCGACGCGCTGTACGATGAAGCCGTACAATTCGTGCTGGAAAGCCGCCGGGCGTCGATTTCCGCAGTCCAGCGCAAGCTGAAGATCGGCTACAACCGCGCCGCGCGGATGATCGAGGCGATGGAAATGGCCGGTGTGGTCACCGCCATGAACACCAACGGTTCGCGCGAAGTGATTGCCCCCGGGCCGTCCCGCGACTGATGAACCCTCTGGTCTGTGGCCCTCGACGGTCACAGGCCCTTTCTTACTGCAATGAGGATTGCCATGCGCCTGATTCGCATGATGTTGGTTTCCGCTTTGGCCGTGTCCAGCGCGTCGGTATTTGCCGGTGAGCAGGATGTGGCGCGTCTGACCCAGCTACTGGAAAAATCCAGGACCATCGAAGCTCGCTTCTCGCAACTGACCCTCGATGCCACTGGCACCAGCCTGCAAGAGACGGCGGGACAGATGTCGGTGCAGCGCCCGGGGTTGTTTTACTGGCATACCGATGCTCCGCAGGAGCAAGTGGTAGTGTCTGACGGCAAAACCGTCACCCTGTGGGACCCGGACCTGGAGCAGGCGACCATCAAGAAGCTGGACCAGCGCCTGACTGAGACGCCAGCGCTGCTGCTCTCCGGCGATGTGTCGAAGATCAGCCAGAGCTTCGACATTGCCTCCAAGGAGCAGGGCGATGTGGTGGATTTCACCCTCAAGCCGAAAACCAAGGACACGCTGTTCGATTCCTTGCGTCTATCGTTCCGTAAAGGTTTGGTCAACGATATGCAATTGATCGACAGTGTCGGCCAGCGCACCAATATCCTGTTCACTGGGGTCAAGGCCAACGGCGACATCCCGGCAAGCAAATTCAAGTTCGATATCCCGAAAGGCGCTGACGTCATTTCGGAATAACCAGAGGTAGTAGCGCTGTCCATGGACCTGTTTCGTAGTGAACCCGTCGCCCAGCCACTGGCCGCGCGCTTGCGCCCGGCCAATCTGGACGAGTATGTCGGCCAGGAGCACCTGCTGGCGCGTGGTAAACCGCTGCGTGAAGCACTGGAACAGGGCGCGCTGCACTCGATGATTTTCTGGGGGCCGCCGGGGGTGGGTAAAACCACCCTGGCGCGCCTGCTGGCGCAATTTTGTGACGCACACTTTGAAACCGTGTCGGCGGTACTCGCCGGGGTCAAGGAAATTCGCCAGGCGGTAGAAATCGCCAAGCAACAGGCCGGGCAGTACGGGCGGCGCACCATCCTCTTCGTTGATGAAGTGCACCGCTTCAACAAGTCCCAGCAAGATGCCTTCTTGCCCTATGTGGAAGACGGCACCTTGATCTTTATTGGCGCGACCACCGAAAACCCGTCGTTCGAACTGAACAACGCCTTGCTGTCGCGCGCGCGGGTGTACGTACTCAAGAGCCTCGACGAGCCCGCACTGCGCAAGCTGGTGAACCGGGCATTGACTGAAGAGCGCGGCCTGGGCAAGCGTCAGTTGAGCTTGGGTGATGCGGCCTTCAAGATGCTCATGGCCGCAGCCGACGGTGATGGCCGGCGCATGCTCAACCTGCTGGAAAACGCCTCAGACCTTGCCGAAGATGGCAGCGAAATCGCGGTAGAGCTGCTGCAAAGCCTGTTGGGTGACAGCCGTCGACGTTTCGACAAAGGCGGTGAGGCGTTCTACGACCAGATCTCGGCGTTGCACAAGTCGGTGCGTGGCTCCAACCCCGACGGTGCCCTGTACTGGTTTGCACGCATGCTTGATGGTGGTTGCGATCCCTTGTACATCGCCCGGCGCGTAGTACGCATGGCCAGCGAAGACATCGGCAACGCCGATCCGCGGGCCTTGAGCCTGTGCCTGGCTGCCTGGGATGTGCAGGAGCGCCTGGGTAGCCCGGAAGGCGAGCTGGCCGTTGCGCAAGCCATTACTTACCTGGCCTGCGCGCCGAAGAGTAACGCCGTGTACATGGGCTTCAAGACGGCCTTGCGCGAGGCAGGTGAGCACGGCTCGCTGGAAGTGCCGCTGCATTTGCGCAATGCGCCGACCAAGCTGATGAAGCAGTTGGGCTATGGTGACGAATACCGCTACGCCCACGATGAACCCGATGCATATGCCGCCGGTGAAGACTATTTCCCCGACGCGCTTGAGCCACGGCACTACTATCAGCCGGTACCGCGCGGCCTTGAACTGAAGATCGGCGAAAAGCTCAAGCACCTGGCCGAGCTTGACCGCACCAGCCCGCGGCAACGGAGAAAACCATGATCGCTGTGGTCGCCGCAGTCAGCGCAGGAGGCATCGCTGGCACCTTGTTGCGCTTTGCCACGGCCAATTGGGTCAATGCCCACTGGCCACGCCACTTCTATCTCGGTACGCTGGCGGTCAATCTGATTGGCTGCCTGCTGATCGGCATACTCTACGGGCTGTTTGTGCATCGCCCGCTGGTGCCGGTCGAGCTGCGTGCGGGCCTGATCGTCGGGTTTCTCGGCGGTCTGACAACCTTTTCATCTTTTTCACTGGATACCGTGCGTCTGCTTGAAAGCGGGCAGGCGCCGCTGGCCTTCGGTTATGCCGGAATCAGCGTATTCGGCGGGCTGCTCGCAACTTGGGCTGGCCTGTCTTTGACCAAATTCTGAACCAACGAGAGAACGACATGCTCGATTCCAAACTGTTACGCGGCCAACTTCAGGAAGTGGCGGACCGCCTGGCCTCCCGTGGCTTCAGCCTGGATGTCGCGCGCATCGAGGCACTGGAAGAACGCCGCAAGGTGGTGCAGACCCGCACCGAACAACTGCAGGCCGAGCGTAACGCCCGTTCCAAATCCATCGGCCAGGCCAAGGCCCGCGGCGAAGACATCGCCCCGCTGATGGCCGATGTCGAGCGTATGGCCAATGAACTGGCCAGCGGCAAAACCGAGCTGGACAGCATTCAGGCCGAGCTGGACGCGATCCTGCTGGGCATTCCTAACCTGCCGGACGAAAGCGTACCGGTTGGCGCCGATGAAGATCACAACGTCGAAGTGCGCCGTTGGGGCACCCCGCGTGCATTCGACTTCGAAGTCAAAGACCACGTTGCCCTGGGTGAGTTGACCGGCGGCCTGGACTTCGAAACCGCAGCCAAATTGTCGGGCGCCCGTTTCGCCCTGCTGCGCGGCCCGATCGCCCGCCTGCACCGCGCCCTGGCGCAGTTCATGATCAACCTGCACACCAGCGAGCACGGCTACGAAGAGGCCTACACCCCGTACCTGGTGCAGGCGCCGGCGCTGCAAGGCACTGGTCAACTGCCGAAGTTCGAAGAAGACCTGTTCAAGATCAGCCGCGAAGGCGAAGCCGATTTCTACCTGATCCCGACGGCCGAAGTATCGCTGACCAACATCGTTTCCGGCGAAATCCTCGATGCCAAGCAACTGCCGATCAAGTTCGTCGCTCACACCCCATGCTTCCGCAGCGAAGCCGGTGCTTCGGGGCGTGATACCCGTGGCATGATCCGTCAGCACCAGTTCGACAAGGTCGAGATGGTGCAGATCGTTGAACCGGGCAAGTCGATGGAAGCCCTGGAAGGCCTGACCGCCAATGCCGAGCGCGTACTGCAGGCCCTGGAGCTGCCTTATCGGGTGCTGGCGCTGTGCACCGGCGACATGGGCTTCAGCGCGGTGAAAACCTACGACCTGGAAGTCTGGGTGCCGAGCCAGGACAAATACCGCGAGATCTCCTCGTGCTCCAACTGCGGCGACTTCCAGGCCCGCCGCATGCAAGCACGCTGGCGTAACCCGGAAACCGGCAAGCCAGAGCTGGTTCACACCCTCAACGGTTCCGGCCTGGCCGTTGGCCGTACCCTGGTTGCCGTGCTGGAAAACTACCAGCAGGCCGACGGTTCGATCCGTGTGCCAGAAGTGCTGAAGCCGTACATGGGTGGCCTGGAGGTCATCGGTTAAATGGAATTCCTGCCGCTGTTCCACAAACTGCGCGGCAGCCGAGTGCTGGTTGTCGGTGGGGGCGAAATTGCCTTGCGCAAATCGCGCCTGCTGGCCGATGCCGGTGCGGTGCTGCGGGTGGTCGCGCCCGAGATCGAAGCGCAACTGGCCGAGCTGGTTCGGCACAGCGGTGGCGAACTCCTCAGCCGTGGTTACCAGGTGGGCGACCTTGATAGTTGCCAGCTGATCATTGCGGCAACCGACGATCAGGCGCTCAATGCCCAGGTCTCGGCTGATGCGCATCAGCGCTGCGTGCCGGTCAATGTCGTGGATGCACCGGCCTTGTGTTCGGTGATCTTCCCCGCCATTGTCGACCGTTCACCGTTGGTGGTGGCGGTGTCCAGCGGTGGCGATGCCCCGGTGCTGGCCCGGCTGATCCGGGCCAAGCTGGAAACCTGGATTCCGGCTGCCTACGGTGAGCTGGCCGGGCTGGGCGCGCGCTTTCGCGACAAGGTCAAGGCGCTGTACCCGGATGTCAATCAGCGCCGCGGTTTCTGGGAAGACGTGTTCCAGGGCCCGATTGCTGAACGACAGCTGGCCGGGCAGGGCGCTGAGGCCGAGCGTTTGCTGCAAGCGAAAATCGACGGAGCCAGTTACCAGGCGCCGGGTGAGGTGTACTTGGTGGGGGCAGGGCCGGGTGATCCGGATCTGCTGACCTTCCGCGCCTTGCGCTTGATGCAACAGGCTGACGTGGTGCTGTATGACCGTTTGGTTGCGCCGGCGATCATCGAGCTGTGCCGTCGTGATGCCGAGCGTATCTACGTCGGCAAGCGTCGTGCCGATCACGCTGTGCCTCAAGATCAGATCAACCAGTTGCTGGTGAAGCTGGCGCTTCAGGGCAAGCGCGTGCTGCGGCTCAAGGGCGGTGATCCGTTCATCTTCGGCCGTGGTGGCGAAGAGATCGAAGAACTGGCCGAGCAGGGCATCCCGTTCCAGGTGGTGCCGGGCATTACCGCCGCCAGTGGTTGCTCGGCTTATGCCGGGATACCGCTGACGCATCGCGATTACGCCCAGTCGGTACGCTTTGTTACCGGCCACCTCAAGGACGGCACCAGCAACCTGCCGTGGCACGATCTGGTGGCACCGGCACAGACCTTGGTGTTCTACATGGGGCTGGTGGGCTTGCCGACCATCTGTGCAGAGCTGATTCGCCATGGCCGTGCGGCGGATACCCCGGCGGCGTTGGTTCAGCAGGGCACAACGCCGAACCAGCGAGTGTTCACCGGGACCTTGGCCGACTTGCCAGCATTGGTGGCTGAGCACGAAGTTCACGCACCGACCTTGGTGATCGTGGGCGAAGTGGTGCAGTTGCGTGACAAGCTGGCTTGGTTTGAAGGATCGCAGGGCTGAAATAGCGATCGCGGGGCAAACCCGCTCCTACAGCGGTAGGAGCGGGTTTGCCCCGCGATCTTCTTGCATCTTACCTGCTGAAAATCCCCCGCCCGGGCAAACGCGCCCGATCATGCGCCGCACCAAAGTCCTGCAGCGGCCCTTTCGGCACAATCCCGTTCGGGTTAATGGTTTTGTGGCTCATGTAGTAATGCTTCTGGATATGCTCGAAGTTCACCGTTTCGGCCACGCCCGGCCACTGGTACAACTCCCGTAGCCAGTTCGACAGGTTCGGGTAATCGGCCAGGCGCCGCAGGTTGCACTTGAAGTGCCCGTGATACACCGCGTCGAAGCGAATCAGCGTAGTGAACAGCCGCCAGTCGGCCTCGGTCAGGTATTCCCCCGCCAGATAGCGATGTTCGTTTAAATGCCGTTCCAGGCAGTCCAGCTCAGCAAACACCTCATCAAAAGCCTGCTCGTATGCCGACTGCGAAGTGGCAAAGCCTGCGCGGTACACACCGTTGTTGATGGCCGGGTAGATACGCTGGTTGAGCGCATCGATCTGGCTGCGCAATGCTTCGGGGTAGAGGTCCAGGCGGTTGCCGGTCAGCTCATCGAAGGTATGGTTGAAGATGCGGATGATCTCTGCCGACTCGTTGTTGACGATGCGCTTTTCCTGTTTGTCCCACAGCACCGGCACGGTGACGCGCCCGGTGTAATGAGGGTCATCACGGGTATAGCGCTGATGGAGAAAGTCGATGTGGTCGACCTTGTCACCCGTGGAGCCCTGGCTCTGGTCAAAGGTCCAGCCGTTTTCGCCCATCAGCCAGCTGACCACCGACACATCAATCAGGCTTTCCAGGCCCTTGAGTTTGCGAAAAATCAGAGTGCGGTGCGCCCAGGGGCAGGCCAGCGACACATACAGGTGGTAGCGCCCGCCCTTGGCTGCCGGCAGCTGATTGCGGCGCTGCGAGGTTTCGCGCTGAAAAGAGCCGTCTTTGCTACTTTGATACCACTGGTCATGCCAGCGTCCGTCGATCAACAGGCCCATGCTGAGCTCCTTGGCGATTCGTTCGAATATAGAACACAGTCTACGAGCTTGCGTTCGAACGAATAGCGCAAAGTCTGCGCCTGTTTGATCGACTTTGTTGATGGGTCGCTTAAACCAGGCGCTGATCCCAGTAACGCTGTGCGCTGGCGAAGGCGTCATCACGATTAGCACCCAGCCCGCGCAGGGCCAGGGCCATGGTTGCGACCACAGCCAGCTCACCGTAGCTGTCGCGGGCGTCGCCGCGCCACACAGTCAGCATATGCTCAGGTTCAAGACTTGCCGGTTTGACATGACGCTGGGCGGCCAGTGCGGGCCATTCTTCATCCCAGTCGATGCCCTGCGCGGTGCCGTACAGATGGCTGGTAGTGTCAGGGTTGATCTCGATTTCACCTCCGTCACCCTTGACCACGATAGCCGTGTCGTTGAGCAGACGGCTGGCTTCGCGGTGCACCGCCTGGTAGCCCGGATGGAAGATGCTTTGCAAGCCACAGCGGGCACCCAGCGGGTTAAGCACGCGGGCGAGGGAATGGATGGGCGAGCGCAGGCCGAGGGTGTTGCGCAGGTCGATCATCCGCTGCAGTTGCGGCGCCCAGTCTTGCAGGGGGGCGAACGCCAGCTGCTGCTCGTCCAGTGCCTGGGCGACGGCAGCCCAGTCGCGGCACAACGGAATCTGCAACAGCGTCAGCAATTGCTCGGTGTACAGGCGCCCGGCCGTGTGAGCGCCACCGCCGTGCAGAAGGATACGCACACCGTTGGCGGCCAGGCATTTGGCCGCCAGCAAGAACCACGGCAAGTGGCGTTTTTTCCCGGCATAGCTTGGCCAGTCCAGGTCCACAGCGATCTTGGGTGCATCCAGGCGCTGGCGCAACGCTTCGGTGAAACCGGCCAGCTCCTCCGGGCTTTCTTCCTTGTGGCGCAACAGCATCAGGAAGGCACCCAGCTGGGTTTCCTCGACCTTGCCATCGAGCAGCATACCCATGGCCTCGCGGGCCTCTTCACGGCTCAGGCCGCGGGCGCCACGCTTGCCTTTGCCAAGGATACGCACGAACTGGGCAAAGGGATGTTCGGCCGGGGTTTCGGTGATCAGCGGGCGAGGGTTGGTCATATGCAATTGGTCGGCTTCGGCAGGCCTGCAAGTTTCGCGGCGAGTTTGGCGGGAGTGCCTTTGAACAGGCGGTTCAGGTGCATGCTGTTGCCTTTTTCCGGGCCCAGCTTCAGCGCGGTGTACTTGATCAGCGGGCGCGTGGCCGGCGACAGCTCGAACTCCTGATAGAACCCACGCAGCAGCGTTAGCACTTCCCAGTGTTCAGCGGTCAGTTCCAGCTGCTCCTGGGCAGCCAGGGCCTGGGCAACGTCTTCGGACCAGTCGGCAAGGTCAACCAGGTAGCCATCCTTGTCTAGAGCGATAGGGCGTTCACCTACGGTCAGGGTCGTCATAGCCAGCTGTTGACCTTGTCGTAGTCCAGCGACAGCGCAACGAACGCCGAATAGTCGATGGCCTTGATACTGTCGTCAGCGCTGATGGCGCGGGCTTGCAGGTCTTCTTCCAGGGCAAACAGGCGACCCTGCAGGTTGCGCGCCTGCAGACTGGCCAGCGGTGCGCTGCCCGGTTGCAGGGCATACACCGCATCGCCACACAGCAGCAGGCCATCGGCGCTACCGAGCAGGCGCAGGCAGCTGCTCAGGCGGTTGTCGCCAAACGGCGAGTGAGAAATTACATGCAAGGTGCTCATCAGAGGGTTACCACCTGGTCGAAACGGTCGATCAAAGCCGCCAGTGCCGCGTCATCCAATGCTTGCACCGGCAAACTCAACGCTGCTGCGGCCAAGCCGCGCTCCTGCAGGCTGCTGCTGGCAACGAAGAGTTCTTCAACACCGAACATCGGCAGAGCCTGCAAGTTGGCCGCCAGGTTCTTCTGCTCCAACTGGGCAGGTTGCTGCCCGGGGGCGAGCTGAAACACCCCGTCATCGAGAAACAGCATGGCCAGCGGCAAATCAAAGGCACCGCCGGCGAGGGCGATATCCAACGCCTCGCGGGCCGATGGCCCGGTCCATGGCGCCTGGCGGCTGATAATCAGCAACGACTTGGCCATTTCAATCACCTCCAAAGCAGATCAAGCGGTCGGCGATTTGCGCACCTTCATGCAACTGCCCAAGGCCCGACAGTTCCCAAGGGGCGGGCAGATTCACCGCCGGGCGCTGATAGCGCTGAGCTTCTTCGGCATTGAGCACGCCACGGCGCAATGCAGCAGCAATACACACCACCGCATCGAGCTGATGCTCACTGATAAACGAGCGCCACTGGGCCGCGACATCCAGTTCATCCTGTGGGGTGACGACGTTGGCGGAGGCGCTGTGCACGCCGTCCTGATAGAAGAACAGCCGGACAATTTCGTGCCCGCTGGCCAGCGCAGCCTGAGCAAACTTCAGGGCGCGGCGCGAGGAGGGGGCATGGGCTGGAGAAAAAACCGCAATGGCGAACTTCATGGAAGGCTCATTCAGCAAAACTGTGCCAATCATAAAGCAAATTGTAGGAGCGGGCTTGCCCCGCGAAACCCGCTCCCGTCATTCACACCTGCTCTTTATGCTCCGGCAAAAACCAGTTCAACACCAAAGCACAAATCCCCCCGGTCGCCACACCCGATTCCAGCACATTGCGCAGCGCCGCCGGCATATGCGCCAGAAACTCTGGAACCTGCGCCACACCCAGGCCCAGCGCCAGCGACACGGCAATAATCAGCAAGGCCCGACGGTCGAGGCTGATGCTCGCCAGAATATTGATCCCCGACGCCGCCACTGCACCGAACATCACCATCGCCGCGCCACCCAGCACCGGCTCCGGTACCGCCTGAATCACCCCGGCAACACTCGGGAACAGACCGAGAATCACCAACATGACCGCAATCCACACACCGATATGGCGGCTGGCGATCCCGGTCAACTGAATGACCCCGTTGTTCTGCGCAAAGATCGAGCTCGGGAAGGTATTGAACACCCCGGCCAGCAGCGAGTTAGCGCCGTTGACCAGCACCCCGCCCTTGATCCGCTGCATCCACAATGGGCCTTCGACCGGCTGGCGCGAGACCTTGCTGGTAGCCGTAACATCACCAATGGCTTCCAGCGACGTCACCAGATAGATCACCAGCATCGGAATGAACAGCGCCCAGGAAAAGCCCAGGCCGAAATGCAGCGGCATTGGCACCTGGAACAGCTCGGCTTCATGCATGCCGGTAAAGTCCAGACGACCCAGATAGCCCGCCAGGGCGTAACCCACGGCCAGCGCAATGACAATTGCACAGCTGCGCATCCACACCACCGGAATACGGTTAAGCACCACAATAATCGCCAGCACCACGCCAGACAGCAGCAGGTTCTCGCCATTGGCAAAGGTGCCATTGCTCATCGCAGCAAAACCACCGCCCATGCTGATCAGGCCGACCTTGATCAGCGTCAGGCCGATCATCAGCACCACAATGCCGGTGACCAGTGGCGTGATCAGGCGCTTAACGAACGGCAAAATTCGCGAAATACCCATTTCCACGAACGAACCGGCAATCACCACACCGAAAATCGCCGCCATCACCGCTTCCACCGGCGTGCCTTGCTTGACCATCAGCGCGCCACCGGCGATCAACGGCCCGACAAAGTTGAAACTGGTGCCTTGCACAATCAGCAGCCCGGCGCCGAACGGCCCAAAGCGGCGGCACTGAACAAACGTCGCGATCCCGGAAATCACCAGCGACATCGACACAATCAGGTTGGTATCGCGAGGCGAAACCCCCAATGCCTGGCAAATCAACAGGCCTGGCGTCACGATCGGAACAATGATCGCCAGCAAATGCTGCAATGCTGCCAGCATCGCGATCAGCGGCCGCGGCCGGTCTTCAAGGCCGAGGACCAGTTCATTGGCCTGCGCGGGTGCGCCGGGTCCTTGCTCGATTGAACTCATGGGAGTGCTGCCCCGGAAGAAAAAAGGAGCGCATTCTACGTGCAAACACCGGCCAAGTGTAGGCGCGCCGCGCCGGGTGGGTGCAACCGTCTTGCACCACCTGTGGCGGCAACCGTATTGCTCTACCTGTAGGAGCGGGCTTGCCCCGCGAACACGGGCGAAACCCGTGCCATTCACCGCAGCGCCTGCTTCGCGGACCAAGCCCGTTCCTACCGACCACACACCCACAAAAAAGCCCGCCGAAGCGGGCTCTCTCTAATCTAACCAACCAAATGATCAGTCATCCCGGCCCATCAACCCAAACAACTGCAGCAGGCTGACAAACAGGTTGTAGATCGACACATACAGGCTGATGGTCGCCATGATGTAGTTACGCTCGCCACCGTGAATGATCGCGCTGGTCTGGAACAGAATGCACACCGACGAGAACAGCACGAAGCCGGCGCTGATAGCCAGTTGCAGGCCGCTGATCTGGAAGAACAGGCTAGCCAGCACCGCACCCATCAGCACAAAGAAGCCAGCGGTGATGAAGCCACCGAGGAAGCTCATGTCCTTGCGGGTGATCAGCACATAGGCCGACAGACCACCGAACACCAGGGCCGTCATGGCAAACGCCGAACTGACCACCTCAGCGCCACCGGCCATACCCAGGTAACGGTTGAGGATCGGGCCGAGAATAAAGCCCATGAAGCCGGTGAGGGCGAAGGTGGAAACCAGACCCCACGCCGAATCACGCAGCTTGTTGGTGAGGAAGAACAGACCGTAGAAACCGATCAGCACCACGAAAATGTTCGGGTAGCCGACGCGCATTTGCTGCGCCACAAAGGCCATGAGGCCACTGAAGGCGAGGGTAATAGCCAGCAGCCCGTAAGTATTGCGCAGGACTCGGCTGACCTCCTGCTGCTCGACCTGCTGGCCGTGATTGACGGCGTAATCCTGTTCGCGCATGGCGACACTCCTGTGGGTTTGTAACGTTCAGATGCAAAGATCATAACAGAGCCACGCAAACCAGCTACACACAGAGTTTGACAGCTTGTTTCATTTCGGTATTATGGCGCCCGCAATACGAGGAAGCGTGGCCGAGTGGTTTAAGGCAACGGTCTTGAAAACCGTCGATGGGCAACTATCCTAGAGTTCGAATCTCTACGCTTCCGCCATATTCTGAAACCCCTGTGAACCTTGAGTTCCGGGGGTTTTCTCGTTCTAGGGCCACTGAAACCTCTTGATTTGGGTACACAAGGTGGGTACACAATGGCTCGCATGGCTACTCCATGGAAAGACCCTCGAACGGGCATTTACTACATCAGGCGGCGCGTCCCCAAGGACCTCGTTCAGGCCTTCGGTGAGCTCTACAAGAAGAGCCTTAAGACCAAGGATCTGAGCCTGGCTAAGCGACTCTTCGCCACTGAATGGGTCTCCTCTGAGGAGGCCTTCGCTATGGCCCGCTCCCGAGGGGAAGGCCCTACTGTCCTCACGTCCTCTGACATTCAGCAGCTCGCTTCCCGGTGGTTCACCAAGGAGCTACAGCGGGTTGAGGAAGACCGTGACTTCAAGCGGTACTTGGTCACGCCTGACGATGAAGGGGCGTATACCCTAGCAGCGTACACAGAGGGCCAGGCTCTACCGTTCAGCATGGTGGAGGAGGTGATTACCAAGACCCTCAAGGCCCACGGGATCACTCTCGAAGATCCTCAGTCCGAGCTCTATGGACGGGTCTATGAAGCCTTCTCGATCCACATGATGAAGCTCTCTGAGATCGCCCTGGCGAGGTCTCAAGGGGACTGGATAGCCCAGCCTGTCACTGTGCCTGAGGCGCCCCTGAGCACTGCCAAGGCTGTCTCCACGGTCATGAAGATGTCCGAGCTGTTCAAGGCGTGGAAGGCTGACAAGATCGCCAACGATGGGGAAGGGCGGGGAGTCCTGAAGAGCCTGGACGAGTATGAAGGGGTGATTGACCGCTTCATCGAGCTCTATGGGGACCTCCCAGTGGATCAGGTGGATCGCAAGCTTATCCAGCAGTACCGGCTAGACCTCCAGCGGTGTCCCGCAACGAAGGCCAACGGTATCCGGTTGCTCCCAATTCGCCAGCAGATAGAGACGGTCGAGGCCGAAGGCTTGCCGACTATCTCCATGGTGACCATCACCAACCGGCTGAAGAAGGTCTCAGCCCTGTTAGGCTTCGCCATCGAGCTTGGGCTTATCACGGAGAACCCTGTAAGTGCCTCGGGGGTCACCAAGCGGATCGCTCAGGCCCAGCGCAAGAGCGCCGGTGGCCGGAAGCGGAAGGATTACAACCTGACGGAGCTTAACGCCATCTTCCGAAGCCCAGTCTTCAACGGGGAAGGTTGGGCACCTCAGCGGTCTCAGGTGGGCCAGGCGCTCTACTGGATCCCCCTGTTGGCTCTCTACATGGGCGCTCGACGTGAGGAGCTCTGCCAGCTCTTCGCTAAGGACATCCGCAAGAGCCCTGAGGGTATTCACTATGTGAGCATCCTCAACACCGAGGACGAGGAAGACCAAGGCCGTAGCGTGAAGACCTCAGGGTCTCGCCGTGACGTGCCAATTCACCCAGACCTAATAGAGCTGGGCTTCCTGGAGTATGCGGCGAGTGTCCCGGTGAATGGTCAGCTCTTCCCGCACCTCCCACCGGACCCCAAAGGGTTCTACGGGAACGCCTACGGCAAGCACTGGACCAACTACCTCCGCGAGGTGGTCAAACTGGATAGTCCAGCGGCCCCTTCCCACGGGTTCCGGCACACCTTCAAGACCCTTTGCCGTGAGGCGGAGATCCCAGAGGATGTCCATGACGCCCTTACGGGGCACTCAGACGGGTCGGTGAGTCGGGACTATGGGCATATGCCACTTGTGCGATTGGCTACAGAGATGGCCAAGATACCGAGCATTGCGCGGAAGGTCGGCCTATTGTGATGAGCTTCAGGCGACGGTGAGCGTTAGCTTGCCGAAGCCTGAAGGGCCTCTAAGAGGACACCAAGCGCCGCAGCGACATCAGGAGAAACGCTGTAGCCAGTAGCAGCCGCAACAGCGACCAGAAAAGCCCACGTCCGTTTGTCCCGAGCCAGGACAGAGAGTGCTTTGCGTACCTTTTGAGCCTTGTCCTCATTTGCATTCACTTCAGTCATGGAAGACTCCTTGTGAAGGGTTACTGTAGATGGTTAATCATTAATTGATCCCATCCCAGGAAGGACTCATCAGGCCTGCTCAGGACCTCCCGAGACTGACTCCTCGGTTACTCCTGAGTACATTCCTACTGTCTATACCTAAGCATGCCCCTGAGTGCGAGAGGGGCTCCCTATCTATATGTGCTCTCGGGGGGGGATCTAAGGTGGGGAGGAACGTGGGCTCTTATAGGTGGGGAGAAACTACTGACGCTTAATGACGATGCCTTCAGCCTTGACCGTTTGCTGAGAGCTTCCGTATTGGGTCATGAACCCTTGGTCATTGGTCCCCTGAATGACTACAGCGTCTCCACCAGCCTCACAGGCGCACTTCTGGAGCTCCTCAATAGCCTCCGGGGTTTTATCCCCTATGATGCCTCCGCCAGGCACCTTGGCGTAACATAGCCCGAGCTCTCGATAGGGAGTTGCTGGGAGCTGCCGGTAGACTGTAGCGCCACACTGAAGGCCATTTGAGGCCTCCCGATGGGCATCCCCAGTGGGGACGAAACGATGGCTAGAACAGCCCTGGAGGGCGCCCACAGCGAGGGTAAGCAGAAGGGTTGACTGGAGGGCTTTCATGTTTTACCACCTGATCCGTAGCGGACCCAACGGCCCAATTTATCAATTACTCCTAGCGCCATTAACGCTGACATGGCTCCCCATCCTAGAAGTATAAAAGCGCTGTCATGGAAGATGCCCCAAGGATGCGAGAAGTTCGCCCACACCCGGAGGAGGTTCTCATCTTCGACAATCATCCAAATAATGATGTACATGATGAATAAGCCAAGGCTCAAGGCCCCGATCCGTTTCAGAATGGTGTTCATGTGTGCTTCCCTTAAAGGAGCCTCATGGTAGCCCAGAAAAAATAGCCCCTCAACGAATCCCGAAGGACTCGCCAAGGGGCAAGGGTGTTACCAGTCGAATTTCTTAGCACGCTCAAGGATGCGCTTCAGGGCTTCCTCTTCCTGCCGCTTTCTCTCGGCGGCATCCCGCTGTTTCTTTCTCTCTTGGAGATCGATCACTTTAGTCATCTGTTATCCATCCAATTCAAGCTCTCCCAGGAGCCCTCAGGGCCATCCTCTTCGGACGCTAGTATGGTGATCCCACAAACGCTCAAAGTCTTCGTGACGACATTCATGAGGCCCTCCATTGCGTTCTCAATGAAGTCCTCCGAGGCTGCCTTCACGCCTTCGTCAGGATCGACCCCCATGACCTCCGTCAGCCTGGCCACACCGAGCGCCACAGCGTCCAAGCGGTCATCTGCCTTCAGGGAGCCCCTATCGGAAGTCAGCCGGGTGAACTGGTAGAAGAACGAGTGGTAGGGCTGGCAGTGTTCCGAGTTGGCCACTGACTCAGCGTCACGATCGATTGCCCTGGAGTTGACTACCAAGCGATGGTTAGTCACGAGAGGCTCTAGCGTGTCGATGATGCGGACTTCTTTCTGACCCTTACTCTTCACCTCTTCGATGTGGCAGCGATGCTCAGCGGCCATGACCGGGGTCAGGAGCTTGGTGTACATGCCGTCACCGAAGTTGGCCTCAATGACCACCTCATTCACCCCCCATCGCTTGGCGATCTGAGCGAGCTTGGTAAGGGTTGCATCGGAGTAGCCATCATGCAGGCCGCCCACCTCCATGAGGTAGATGTAGCCATTGAGGTAGTAGAGGACGGCGTAACCAGTTTCATCCTTGCCGCGACCTGAAGGGTCCACCGCTAGGATCTTGTAGGTGTACTTGCCCACCTCCTGAGAGATGCTGTGCGGCCCGTAGTAGCGATCACCCTTGAGCCCGACCAAAGCCAGCGCCTGAAGGAGAAGACTCGGCGAGGGCATCCAGGTGAGCTTCAGCGGACCTTCTTCCTTGTTCACGTCCATGACGATGAGGTCACGCAGTTTCAGAGGGTAACGGTCCCCGTCAGACAAGCTGGTGTCCAACATGAACTGAAGCATGAAGCCCGCTTTGCGGTAAGACAGCTCCCGCTCTTTCAGGTCCTCGTCATCGAACCGCTTAGGGTCCGTGGGAGTTCCAGCGACACCCTCAGGGTCAGCGTCAAAGATCCGGGCAATGAATGGCGCCAGGCGAACCCCATAGGAGTCCCTGTGCTTCTGATCGTAGGGGAACCGAGCTGGCCAGATGTAGGTGGTGTAACCCCGCTCCTGGAGCTCGTTATAGAGGCTCATCTCGTTCTGAGGCGTGCCGAGGTAGATCACCGATCCTTGAGGCTTCAGGATTGCATCAAACTCTTTCACGAGTTCAAACAGCTTATCGCGCATGGCTTGCGTAAAGGAGTTACCGGGGACCTCCACGTCATCCGCGATGATGATGTCAGCACGGGAGCCTGTTAGCTGGCCGGTGATACCCACAGACTTCACAGACGGGGAGTGGTCAGGCGCGGCTGGGCCCACGTCGAAGATGTTCTGAGTGTCCCGCTGGTCCTTACCGGCCCTCAGGTGACTCAGGAACTCCAGCTCAGCAATAATCTTCTTGATGAACTGGGCGTTGGCGTCTGCCCGCTCTTTCGATGCGGACACGATCATGATCTTGAGGTTGGGATTCCGCCAAAGCATCCACACCACATAGGCGCAGGTGTGAACTGGCCTAATGATCCTGGACACCTCAATCGGGCGCTATGATGGCGCCCAAACCTGAGGTGTTTGGATATGCGTAATTCTTACTCGAGTGACTTCAAGCTACAGGCGGCCAGCATGGTGCTGGACGAAGGCCAATCAGTTCCACAGGTCTGTGCCAGTTTAGGCATTGGCCCTACAGCGTTGCGTCGTTGGGTCGATCAACTGCGCCAGGAGCGTCAAGGCTTAACCCCTGTGGGTGCCAAGGCAATAACGGCAGACCAGCAGGAAATCCAACGGCTCAAAGCCCTGCTCAAGCAGAAAGACCGGGATATCGAAATCCTAAAAAAGGCCAGCGCTCTCCTGCTTTTGGACGCCAAAGATCACTCGCGTTGATCGATGAGCTGGGTGAGCAATACGGCGTTAATGAGTGTTGTCGGGTGCTTGGGGTCAGCCGCAGCAGTTTCTACTGCTGGCGCCAGCGTAAGGACCGGCGTTACCCCGGACGGGAAAAACTCAAGGCCCAGTTGATCAGACATCATCGTGAGTCGAGAGGGGCGGCAGGTTCGCGCACCTTGGCCAAGATGCTGCAAGCCAGTGGACACCCAGTCGGCCGCTTCAAGGCGCGCCGCCTGATGCAAGAAGCTGGGATCAGCAGCCGTCAACGCAGACGCCACAAATACAAATCTTCAGGCGTTGAAGCCCTGACCGCACCGCACGAGCTCAAACGGCAATTCGATGTGCGGGCGACAAATGAGGTCTGGTGCGGAGATGTAACGTACATCAAGGCTGGTAAGCGCTGGCTGTACTTCGCGGCTGTCTTGGACTTGTTTGCACGGCGGATTGTCGGCTGGTCGTTCTCGATGATCTCGGATGCTGAACTGACCTGCGCGGCCTTACGCATGGCAACCGAGCTGCGCGGACGCCCCAAGGGTGTGCTATTTCACTCTGACCAAGGCTGTCAGTACACCAGCCACAAGTTCAGAAATGAGCTGCGCGAGCATGGGCACCGGCAGAGCATGAGCCGTAAAGGCGAGTGCTGGGACAACGCCCCGATGGAGCGGTTTTTTGGAAGCCTGAAATCTGAGTGGGTACCCGAAGATGGCTACGACTCGGAGCATGAGGCCCGAATGGATGTGCAGCGCTTTATCACCCGCTACAACACCACTAGGCCTCACAGCTACAACGGATACCGGTCGCCGGTCGAGGCAGAGAAGCTGGCGGCGTAAACCTTAACGGGTGTCCAGGATTACTTGACCAGTTCAGTGATGAACGACTTAGCGACCCCTCGGAATCCCTGAATGATGAACCGGCGAGACGGAGGGGCCTGGAGGGTGTTGGCCATGTCTGTCTGAATGGGGGTAGGCGGGGGAAGCCCAATCGACTTCCAGACCACCCAGACAAACAGCGCGAAGTTCGTGAGAAGCTTCTTCTGTTCTACTTGGGTCATTGCGACTCCAATAAAAAGGGGCCCCATTGCGGGACCCCATTGGTTCTTCCTTGAAGAGGCTCTTAGTGGCGCGGAAGGCCAGCAGCCTCATTTACCTCATTCTCATACTCAGACAGACCGTCCAAGAGAGACGACACCGGGTTACCGCCCTTAGGCAGCGCATCAATGCCGTTATCCTTGAGAAACTTGATGATCTGGGAGTAGAGCTGAGGAGTCCGTTTCTCAGCGTTCTGAAGGTCGGCCAGCAGTTGCTCTGCAAGAGCGCTGTGGATTTCCTTCAGAAGTTCTACAAGGTCACTCATTCTTTGTCCTTAGGGGAACCCTTGCGGGTTTTGTAGATGACAGCCCACATCTGAACGAAGGTGGCCATGATGACTGTCACGTAGAACCATTCGTTAAGAGTGAGGCCAAAGAAGAGGCGGACCGAAACGTCCACCCCCGCGATTGCTTGGGGAGTCCACTGGAGGGTCCCATTGGTGAAGTCGAGTTTGAACATGGTTAGGCTCGGTGGTCCAGGCTGGGCACATCAATAAAGATGGTGTGCTGCTGAACGTCGTTCTGGGCATTGGGACTGGCTAAGATGCCACTGCTAGTTAAGGATAAAGTCCCTCGGCTAGTACCATCAGACTTTGGCATTAAGGGATGTATGCTCGAAAATGCAAGGTTGATACCTGCTCTCGGGGGTAGAGAGTCGCAGACCGCACGCTGGGCGCTCCCGTTTAACCCTTTAATGAACAGCCTAATCTGAATGGTACTCCCGTGATTTTTAACAGCAGATACCAAGTCAGATAAGGTGCTTACGTTGGTGATGCCAGAGGAGGAGAGGGGGAGCGGATACCACCAGTCATAGTAATCCAACGCAATTTTCTTGGAGGAGCAAGAGAGCCCTAAGCGTCTAGCGATTACCTCTGCAATGTACTTATGGCCCTCTATGTTTGGGTGAGCCCCATCGGTGAAGAGTTTGAGGGTGTTTACGCGAAAGTCATCAGAGGAAACTCCGCTTTTCTGGAACATGTCTGGGAAAGGGATGTAGACACCTTTCGTCTCAGTCGCAAGCCGCTTGAGTTGAAGTCGGGTTGGATCTTCGGCAGAGTATGGCCAAACAAAATCAGGAACAACAACAGGAACTTCATAAAGGTTGGCGTACTGGATTAGCCAGTCGATTCGCTTGATGAACTCAGCAAAGTAAGCTGGGTCAATACGGTTACTGCCGCTGTCATTGTACCCCAGTGCCATAATTAGCATCGCTGAGCCTTTGAGAGTTTCTTTGATAGTGCTCTCGTTGATCCAGCGGAGGCGCCGCCCCGATGTGGAGAAGTTATTTACTGTCAGAGAGTTGATCTGGTCATTATAGCTGAACCCACAAAGCTCTACAGTCGAAACATCCTTTGCGACACACTCTATATTGCAAGAGCCCGCGCCGTTATCTAGGATTTGTACGACCTGAACATTTAATGGCGTGACTGTAGAAGAGTTAGTGTTGACGGTGTAGGTCACCACACCATTCACTTTGATGTCAAAAGATCCGCCTCCTGGGTTTCCAACGTACCAAACAAACAGTTTTCGCTGGAAGGTCGGAATCCTTGTTGCCAGTGTGTTGCCAGTCGCCTGCGACACCCACGAAAGACCTTGAGCAACGTGACCCCCTGTTTCTGCTGAGCGAGCGTCCCAGGTATGTGGAGTGCCTACCCCACCCGCACCATAAAAACTAATGTTGTGGATGTCTTGAGATAGGGTGGCCCCCGCGCCCATAGTCATGAGAGGCACAAACCCATAACTATTGACTGCATAATCCCTGTTTAGCATCCGCTTCAACAGGTTCACCCAACTGTTCCTGTAGAGGTCGACAGCGAAGGCTCCGTGTGAAATAGAGTCTCCTAAGATCATGATGGATGGGTTCTCGGAGATAGCGACCCGGACTCTGGTACGCATCATCACATCACCAAAAACTCCGGTCTCGGCCCGCTCCAATGCACTCGCTGTTGAGGCCGCAACAGAGTTGAGATCGATCCCGAGAGATTGCAAGCTACTTTGGAGAGCTAGCAGCGCTTCACGCACAGTGCCGCTACCGTGAGCAATACCCGCTGATCCTAAAGCCGCATTCCCTTTCTGTGACAGAGTCTGAAGCGGTCGTGCAATGCCGTCAGGATACACGTAGATAACGTTATTCGCTGAATTACCGGGGCCTTGCGAACTTTCCCATAGACTTCCTACATACTCCTCCACCCATTGCTTGTTGGTGGCATCAGTTGCTTTAAGCGGATCACCTAAGCGCACAATGCGCCGCCCTAACGCATTCCAGTTTGAATCGTAGTCCAAGCCTAATGCTAGGCCAGCAACCACAGCGGCTTCTTCCGCTACATGCAAAAGTTGAAGTTGCGATAATTCCAGGTCGCTTGCCTTGAGGACTGAGGCATCCCTCCACGACACGAGGCGTTGTCCGGCGTCAGTTTGCCGCTTCAGCGTTACTGCTACCCCTGCTTGGATGTTGCCGGTAAGGAACCGAATTCGCGTTTTGTCTAGAAAATCATAATCCAGACCATATACCTTCTTAATGTCCTCTACATAAACTTGCACGAATTTTTGAGAGAGGTAGTCGAAAGGTATTTCAAAAGTGGCAGATGCCTCACTCTTTTTATACGTGATAGGCGCATATGCAGCCATGATGATCCTCTGAAGGATGTGGTAGGGCTCCATGAAGAAGCCCTGGAGGGATGTTTAAGGCTCTCCCACGCCATTAGCGATAAGCCACGAAAGGGCTGTTTGAGTCGCTGGGTCGTTCGGGAGAAGCCCCTTTAGGTTGAGCAGAATGAGCTTCTTCTGACGCTCTACTTGCTCGTCATCGAGACTCGGGCGGAGAAGGTTTGCGCCCGCAACTACGGACTGTCCGAGCTGAGTGCCGTACTTCACCGCTGGGAAGTTCCCGAAGGTTTCCCCGAGGTTGGGACCTTTCCAAGCCTTCGCGGCTTCCTCCCCGGAGAACTGTTCAGTGTCCCGAGTGGTTCTCGCAAGACCAGCGTAGGGAAGCCCCAGAGGGGTCCCCAAGGTGTCATACGCAAGAGAGGGCGCCGCGAGGTAGGAAGAGCGCTTTAGGGCAGCTACAGCTAAAGTTGCCGGATCCCACGTATCAGTGTCGGAGTCATACCCCATGGCGTTCTTGTAGAACTCCCGGCGTTTGTCCTCATCGCGGATCGTTTGAGATCGAACAATGGTGAAGGCTGTGGTGCCCATTGCCGACAGACCCAAAGAGAGGGTCATCTGGAGAGCTTCGTCCACGTCGCCATTACGAATTCTGTTGGCCCCCTTCAGGAACTTCTTCTCCAGGGACCTCATGGAGAAGGTCTGGAACTGGGTCAGGAAGCGGATGAAGGGGTTCTTGGAGTCAGCCCAGATGAAAGTGTCCCCAAGGGAAGGCCGCTGGATCACGTCAGTGGCTGCGATATCCCCCATACGGCGGATCTCCGAGAGAGCCTCACGGCCTTCCAGGAGCTTTGCAGCATCCAGAGTGAAGCGCCCTTTGGAGTCCACGGTGGAACTCTTCTTGACGTGCTCCAGGATCAGCCTGAGCTTATCGGGGTGAACGGCCATGTGCTTCAGCTTTGCTGCTGAGAAAACCTTGGAGGGCTTCCCGTGGGCATGCCGAACGAGGGTCGCCAGGAACTCTTCCTGAGCTGCCTTGACGATCCTGTTGGTGGTTGCCCCCAAGAGTTTCGCTGAGGGTGCCACCTGGGCGAGCCGAGAGGTCCCGGCGTAGATGCCAGCCACCACCTTGTTAGCGCTTTCCTGTGCAATGGCATAGGTAGAGCTGAGGTGAGAGGGGTAGACCACATCATGTACCTCTTCGCCCCAAAGGCGATTCTGGAGCATCGTGAGGTCTTCAGCCGTAGCCTTTCCTTTGGCTACCCGCTGGAACATCGGGCCCACACCTGGGAGAGCCTTGAGGAAGAACCCAAGGCCGTAATTAGCGAGCCCAGAGGAAATCTCGGTGTAGTTCATCGGACCCATGTAGGCCGACTTGGCTACGAAGGAGAGGTTAGTCAGCGATCCCGCCAGCATATCCACGGCGCCCCGACCATCCTGGTTCAGGCTCATCCCGTAGATCTTCTTGGCGGCAATCTTCATGGCGTTGAGGTCGCCCTCCAACTGACGCTGAAGCTTAGGGTTGTCGTCCCGTGTCGCCTTGGCAATCTGCTGTTCAATCCGGGAAAGCCTCTCAGCGAACCCCGCATAGCCCGAGTCACCCAGCCCCACGGACATCGCCAAGTCTCCAGCGGTGCGCTTGTGGTAGCTGTGCATGATCGACCGAACATCACCGCTCCGAAGATCCTTGTTGATGCTGAACTCTGAGCCGTCCGCTAGGGTGATCTTCGCGTCAGTCGTGAAGAGTCCCCGAGACTTCATGAAATCAGGAAGCTCTGCCGGGTCCATGGTCTTATAGAGATGGGCCTTGATGCGGCTCATATCTTGGTCCACGTAGCCCAAAGCCTGATTGCGAGCTCTCTGCTGAGCCCACTTCTGGAACTCCTCAGTGAGCTTCCCGTCAGGAGTCTCCGCTTTCACAGGCTCCAGGAGAGTCCCCGTGGGGTTCTTCCGGGCTTCCTGCTCGGCCAGAGCCTTCATCTCCGCCTCAAACGCCTGGACGGCCTTGGTGCGAACTTCAGGGTTTTTCAGGGAGGCATAAAGAGCCTTCCCTGTGGTCTCAAGGAGCGCCTGGTCACCACCAGCCTTGGCCGAAGCTCTGGCGATCTTGGCGGTGTCCATGATGACCGGGGAGTAGTTCCTGACGCCTTGCCACTGGAGAGGGTTCTCAATGATGTCCGCACCAGACCCAAAGCGTCCTGCTGGAGTCAGTACGTCGCCAATGCGCTGGTCATAGAAGTTACCCATCAGTTCAGCCGCTTCGGAGACAGCCTGAGGAAGCCCCTCACGGTTGCCGGATTCACGGGCGAGGGTTACCAGATAGCCGAACTCTTCCTCCAGCTCAGCCTTCGAGATGCCTGTATGACGCTGGGAGCGGATGTAGCTTTCTGCATGCCGGGAGTAGGTGGAATCAACATCAAACCACTCGTTGTCCAGGTTCCGCTTAACCTCTTCGCCAGTCATTCGACCGAGCCCCGAGGTGCCATCCTTGTAACCCTTATCGTTCCTGAAGAGCCCCAGAGCTGCCTTGCGGATCTCTGAGTTCTGACTGGAGCGCAGCCGTTCACCGATGGTCGAGATACGAGCCACAGGATTCAGGGTGTCCTCCATATCGAGGATCCCATTGAGCCGGTCGTACTCTTCAGCCGCTTGCTCTTTGGAAACCTCTGGGGAGCCTTCCTTCTTGGCTGTCCGCTGTTTGATATAGGAGGCCTTGGAGAGCCTCTTCTCGGATCCCTCAAGGAAGAACCCGAGATCCTGAGCCTGTTTCCTTGCAGCGTCTGAAGCCAAGATCCGTTCAGTCAGGGGACCGGGGCGGTAGGGTTGCTCAGAGATCACCCCAGCTTCCTCAAGGAACTTGGAGGTCTCAGCGTCCTCGACATACCGGAAGGAGTCCATGGGGTTGTTCCTACCGAAGGCCTGCTTGACCCCTACGGCGATACCATGAAGCGCCGCCCCACCAACAGCTCCAGCGAGGATTGCAGACTGGTAGTCGGCATCGACACCTGTGGAGGACTCCCGGAGGGACTCCGTGATGGCGCCGTAGGCCGCTCCTTCGACGCCTGACCCAGCGGCTCCAGCGAGGACTCTGGCTGTGCCTGGATTGAACAAGCGTCCAACTTGTCCGAGGCCGGGGAGGAGCATTGCTCCGTAGGTGACTGGATCACCGAGCATCTCACCAACGCCGCCGCTAAGGCTCGTGAGGAGCCCTCCACGCCCGTCAGCACCGCTACTCGCACGGTTTTCCTTTGCGATTTCGATGAGTCCGTCAAGGTCATCTCCTGAATGTGCGTTGTTGAATACGAAGGTGGACCCAGCCTCACCTATACCGGCTGCGGTGACCTTCTCAAGATCCTGAGGGGTAGGGGTCCAGTCTGGGCGAGCACCCCAGCCGGTGACCTCATGGGACTTGTAGTCACTAGCGATGGAGGACCGCTGAAGGCCCCCCATGAAGGCCTCCCATGAGGATCGTTCTGAGTCCGTGCCGAGCTCTTCAGGGTTTGCCGAAGAGATCCGGTCCAAGGCACTTTCAGCGGGAGCCGATGGGGTCCCAAAGTTGATGCGGCTGAGCGGTCTAGTGCCGTCTGGTGCCCAGCCTGATTGCTTTCCCTCAAGGATCTTCTGGAGATACCCACGGGTTTCCTCAGGAATCTCAGCGTTCTCGATGATGCCCCCGGCCTTGTCCAGCTTCCGCTGAAGAGCTGTAGGGCCCATGTTGTACGCCGCCAAGGCCAGCTCATCGGAGCCCCCAAAGCGTTTCTTCAGGTCTGCCATATAGCGCGCCTGAGCGGGAATCGCTTTCTGAGGATCGTGGAAGTCTGCATCGGTGAGGAGACCATAGGCCTTGCCAGTACCGGGGATGAACTGAGCGAGACCCCGAGCCTGACCGTACTTGGTCATCGGCCCGAGTGCCTCAGGGTTCCAACTGGACTCAGCGAAGCCTTGACGCTCAAGGAGGTCAGGACTCACGCCATGTGCTTCCCCAGCGGCCACATAGAGGGCCCGGTAGGGGGATTCTTTAGGGGTAGCCATCCTGGCCTCCTGAAGTTACTTGGTTGATTTGAGGGCGTTCAGAGCCTTCTCAGCGTCATCCACGTCCGCTTGTTTCTTGGCGTTGAGATGGCTGTAGGGGTTGGCTTTCTGAGCCCGCTGGGCATTGAACAGGGTCTCTTGGGCACGGCTGATGGCCGCGTCACGAGTCTCCTCAGCGTTCTGTACAACTGCGGATGCTTGCCGCTTCTCTGCGAGAGCTTGGGCGCCTTGCTGGAGGGAATCGGCACGAATCTCCAGAGAGATCCTTCCGGGAGAGCGGAAGCCCACTGTACCGGCCGCCTGGTTGTAATCAGGGATCACATCCTCTTCACGCACCCCCTGAGATCGGGCGTACTCCGTCAGGGCCTCCGCAAGGAGATCCATGCCGACATTCACTTGATCGTCAGACTTGATGGGGGAGAAGAAGGAGGCTGGGATGGGGAACCCGTTGAGCCCCACATGGGACTGAGCGAAGGCACTGTCGGCTTTCTTGAAGGCTTCATCCTCAGGGATTCCCAAGGAGAGCAGGCCGTTGACCATCGTCCGCATGTAGGTTTGGGCGTATTCGCTGCCAGCCAGGTTTGCCAGTCCAGCGTTCTTGCCCACCTTCTTCGGAGAGATGGCCTCATCCATGAGTGTCCGCTTGATCTTGTTGAGCTGAGTGGATTTGTCCTTATCGCTCATCTTGTGCCAACGAGCCTGACTGACGACCATATCCTTATACCCGAGCCCCATCCCCGAGAGGGCATCCAACGTATCCAGCTTGGCGAGCCCTTCGGTGTCCCCGCCGATCACCTTACGGAAGGCCAGAGGGTCTGCCGACTTCAGGAGATTCACCGAGGCTAGGGCTTCAGGTTCCTTGATGTCTTCAGGGCGCATGAGTCCTTGGGAGACCCGTGAGGCATCAATCGACATGGTTGCCGAGGTGTCCTTCCAGTAGTCCTGTATGGTGCTGGAGATGTAACCGCTGGGCATGTATTCGGCCAGCTTGAGGAGCTTCGCGGGCTGTCCTTGGTATCGTTCCAAGAGTCCGCGCTCCATCAATAGGGCGTCATCCTTGCTGTACTTCCCAAGCTCAGGATCCTTCGGCATGGTGTCGTAGCGCTGAGCATCCCGGTTGCCAGCCAGGAATCTCCCAGCTTCCTCCGTGAGGACAGCCACCCGAGCTGTTTGAAGGGTTGCCTTCGCGTTCTCCGTCTGAAGCTTCGCTGCCTGAGTGGCCAGGGAGTGCTTCTTGGTGGCAATCTCTTGCTGAAGCTGGAGAGTTCGCTTAGAGGCAACTCCACCACTCCGGTTGAGCTCCTCCTGGTGCATCTGGAAGAGCCCCGTGAGGCCGTTGGGATTGTCCTGGAACTCTTGAACCCGCACCTGCCAGTCAAGGTCAGCCTGAGCATCCATCTTGACTTGAGTGTTGAGGGCCTTCTGACGGAAGCCTTCGAGTTCGTCAGGGTCGTAGAACTCCCGCACAGACTGGGCCGTACCTGGGACCTTGGCGTCCAATAGTTGGTCGATTACAGCCAGGCCACCTACCTGGGAGGACACCTGGGAGAGAGTTTGCCCGATGTCCTTGAGAGCGTCCGGGAGATCCCGATAGACCCCAGTCTCGTAGCCAGTCTGCCAGGACTCGGTAGCTACCCCAGCGGCTTCCTCGGGGGACCTCTTCACCGCCTCCGAAAGGAGAGCGTTGCGGGTTGACGTGTGGAGGATGTTAGCCTGGGCTCGGTTGCGCTTATCGGTGACTTGCGCTTGGAGCCCCCTGAGAGCTACCTGAGCTGAATCCGAGTCGCGGAACATCCCGTTAGTCAGGGCTTCATCCTCTTCGGAGAAACCGAGCTCTTTGGTAATGTCAGACCGCATGGTCTTCATGCGCTTGAAGTAGTCCTCAACCGCAATGTCAGAGCCCCTACGGACTACCTTCCCGGCTGCATCAAGCTCATCCTTGTAGGCACCCCCCCGGATGTTCTCCGCTACTTGCTCCTGGACTGCCGCTGAGGCGTGGAAGCCATGGAGGTAGCGCAGGCGCGCCATAGCAATCGGGTCATCCTGAAACGGGAGGTTCCCTTCCTGAGCGGCCGCGCGGTACTCCTCAGGGGAAACCGACTTCATCCAGGTTTCAGCCTTGGTTTCCGATTCACGCCCCGCCTGATATTTCGTGGTGGTGGCGTATCGGTGCCCAGCGTTCACGGCAGCGCTCATAAGACCGTCGAAGGCCACATTGAGGCCCCCATCGGAGGACCGTCCAGCTTGAACGTTGAGGGACACGCCCTGGAGAGGCATAGGGGTTTTCTCCTGGGGAGCGAACTGCCGCCAGGATTGATAGGCGGAGTTGAGAGGTGATCCAGCCATGGTTACTTACCTTTGATGTTGCCAATGATCCCGCTGAGCTTGGAGACGCCTCCCATGTCCCCCACCATGCTTCCCGCCTGCTGAGCAATGCTAAGCAGTTGAGACCACTTCGACGGTTGCGAATTAACGGCCAGACGATGAGCCTCGTTGAGGCGCTGCTGGGTTCCAATGCGGTTTGTTTGTTTGATGAGAAGGGACTGGGCAACGGTGCGTTTGAAGTTGTCGCGGATACTATCCTCAGCCCTTAGATCCGAGCCTTTAGAGATTCGCATAACTCGATCCATCGAATTACCTTCCATGCCAGTTTCTGCGGCGGCTGCCCTCAGGCTGGCTAGGTTCATGATGGAGTTCGTCTGGGTGTTAGCGAGGTCTGCGGATGCTTGCTCGGAGGCGGCCTGGACTTCTAGGTCCGTGGACTGGTTGGCGAAGTTGTATGTCTGGACCATGGCTGATACTTGCGCCTTGTAGTCCTGCTCAATCCTCGCCCGGTTCTCCTGGTCCACCTTGGAGCCCACGAAGAGCCCCATAGTGGCGCCAATCGCGGCCCCCCATGGTCCTCCTACAGAGCCGCCTGTTTGTGCCCCCGCCAACGCGCTTGAGAGTGCGCCTGACATAGAGTTACCTCGGGTATGCAAAAAGGGCCCCACAGGAAAATTCCTGTAGAGCCCGAGTGGTTAAACGCCTTGATTCCTTCTGCTGTAGAGGGCTTCCCAGCCCGCCCCCGTGAGGGCCAGCGGTGATACCTCGTCCGAGGAGACGGTAATCTCCACCTTTTCCGGTTGTGACTGGATAGGGTAGGTTTTCTTACCGGTTTCCAAGGGTAGGACCCCAAGGCGGTTCTTGTTGGCGCCCAAGATCCTTGCGGTCTGGACGTATGTGAAGGGCTTCCTGTTGCCTACCTGCACGGTGATCGTGAAGGGTCCTGCTTCCTTGTAGTTCAGCCATCCATAGCGAAGCTGGAGTCTCCCCACGTCTTCTGAGGAGAGCCCCTGCTGGTCCGTCTTTTTAAGCAAGAACTGGGAGAACTTGTAACGGAAGGTATAGGCCTTGCCGATTATGAGGGTCTGCCCACGGATGTCCGTAGGGATCTCAATGGCTCCCCCAGTGATTCCCTCGAAGG
This sequence comes from Pseudomonas sp. NUPR-002, assembly GCF_056322725.1. Taxonomy (NCBI): domain Bacteria; kingdom Pseudomonadati; phylum Pseudomonadota; class Gammaproteobacteria; order Pseudomonadales; family Pseudomonadaceae; genus Pseudomonas; species Pseudomonas sp. NUPR-002. The sequence continues at coordinate 4,068,845 of NZ_CM150476.1, read as the reverse complement.
TCCACACGCGCCCATCCTGGGCAACTACGTGGTACTTGTGAGAAGGGTCCGGAGCTCCCCCATAGAGACCTGTCACGTTGATCGTCGTGATCCCCGTGTAGTCATCAAAGGAGGCATCTGAGGGGACCACATACCGGACCTTGCGATCCATGTAGAGTCGGTAGGGTTCCTCAATGAAATCTAGGGTGTTCTGGGTAAACGAGACCTTCTCCAGGTAAGTCCCAGAGGTGTTCGAAAGGACCAAGTAGAGGTCCGACCCGATGAACTCAGCCGCTAGGACTCGCTGGCCGGTAAACGTCCAGTAAGACCACGACTGTTGCACAAGCTGGTCTTGCTGAAACAAGAACTTGTACACGAAGAGCGTATCTTCCTTGCCGCTCGTAGGGATCACCAAGAGATTCTCAGCGGTGCTGGAGGACAGCTTGAAGATCCCGTTGGGGATGAAACTAGGAACGTGGGCCGTGATGTCATCCGCATCCTTTACGTCCGACACATCCTGTACGGCGTAAAAGCGGTTCATGCTGGAGTACAAGGCGCGTTCACTTGCAAAGAACATCGAGCGGCCCACCCCTACGGGTCTCACCGAAGCAATACAATTGTACTCCGTGGCTGGGTCGATCTTCGCGGTCTTCACTGAGAGAACCCCATCAGCTCTCAAGCTGAACTGCACCTCGCTGGAGAACAGGAGGAGCTCTTCCTTGAATGGCACAGCGTTGTACAAGATGGACACCGTTGTGTGCCCACTTGCTGCTGTGTCAATGGGGTCAGTGTCCGCAAGGACGACCACAGAGGCCGGAAAGAACTTGAAGAACTCTCCGCTTACCGACATCACCACGTTCTCTCCTGAGGTGAACCCTATGCGGTTCCTGAAGAAGAAAACGTCATTGATCGTTGCGTCCACGAAGGACGGGAAGGGGTTCGTATCATCGTCCCCGGCCATCCTCTGGCCCCAATCGTTCGTCCTGAACGTGAATGTCCCGTCAGCTTCTCGCACCAGAACGTGCGGCATGGTGCTCGGGAGGAGCCCTTTGAGAGAGCCCGGCTGGGCGCATTCCTTCCAGATACGGTCCTTCTCGATGTACTGGAGGTAGTAGTCATCAGCGTCTGAGTCAGGATCCCCCGCAACTTTCACCACGTAGCCGTCCAGGCACTGCGGAGGAAGCTGGTTAAATCGTTGGGCGCTTGACATGAAGCCGATAACGGATTGCCCGTTGAACCCATCCTCAATAGCGATCTTGGAGATCGTATATCCGTCCTTGGGTGTGAGGTAGAGGCCACCATTCTCGGTAGCCGTAGGGTTCACATAAGTTGGAGCTCTTGAGGAGACTCCTTCGATTACCGTTGGGAGGCCATTCAGAGCTTGGTCAAAAAACTGGTCCCGGATGTAGTTGGCGGCAACCTTCGGAGAGTCCTTGGCATCCGTCCCATCTGGGGTTGTGAACGTCATGAGCTGGGTCTTACCGTCCGTGAACGTAAGAGTGATCTTGTAGGTTTTACCGTACTGACCAGTCTTGACCCACAGAAACGCCTCATTGGGTCTCATTGGCCATCGCTCAGTAGAGGCTCTTACAGTCACATTCCGGTTCACCACGAAGGTGTAATCCGCCACGGTGACCAATCGGAGATCCTTGCGGGGATTCGTCGTGGCCAGGTAGGAAAGCCCTCCAGGAGCATTCACGGTGAGCGCATTCCCGGCCAAGTCCCAGACTCGAATGGCCTGGTTGTCGGTCATCGCCATGTACCGCTCCACTTCATCCCGATGGATCAGGTGGAAGGACGGCTTCCCGGTGATGCTCTCCATGAGCCTCTTCAGGTGAACCGAAGGAGGGCGCTTCTGGAGACCCTCAACCTCGCTGCTGAAGCCGTTCTCCTGTAGCTCCCCTTGGTCGGGGAAACGAAGGTTGTTGGGCTGCTGTGAGACGCCCCCTTTGAGGGACTTGATAGATTGCGAGATGAGCGGCATGACGCCTCCTTATCGAGACATCACGTTGGTCAGATACGGGTCGCTATCCACTTGGTTGTAGGCGCCGAAGTCCAGCTCATACTCTTGGAGAGCCTGATAGGCTTCCTGGAGCTCTTCACGAGCCTCACGGTCCAGCTCCTGAGCACCCACTGAGCGCGCCTGGAAGATCTTGGAGGACTTCACAGTGACATACTTTCGGACAACCTCAGGGAGGTCTTCGAAGTCGATCAAGCGAACAATGTCCACGGAAACCGAGGCGGTAAAGAGGTTGGTCTGGGAGGAGAGGTCGTAGAGATAGCCTTCACGGCGAACCACGGAGGCACCTTCAAGACGAATCCAGTCATCTCGATAGGTGATCTTTTGTGTGGTTGCGTCAGGGCTCAGGGATGCGGTTTCGATGTTCCATGACCAGCCTTTTGACTGAACTTCACGGGACACCCGCTGGAGGATGCTCTGGGCGTTGAGGGAGTCAATGTCCGCTTCATCTTCCAGAGAGTTGAGAGGGGCCTGACCGATGATCCCGATGATCTCGTTGACAGCATCGAGCTCGGTGGCAGGAGTAATAACCATTTGTGGAATCCTTTTGAGAACAGGCAGAGCGCGGAGAGGGAAGGGAGTCCATGGGTTGCTGTGTCCGCTATAAGGGCCAACAACTCTCAGGAGCTTTCTCGTGGATGCGCAGGTGGGAGCCCAAAGGGAAGGATCCGAAAAGGACTCCCAGATGGTTACTTGAGGAGGTCAAGAAGAGCCCCGAAGGGCCCTTCAAGATTTGTTGCTTAGCTGCCTGGGTTGGCCAGAGCGGTTTCCAGAGCCGATTGCTGAGCAGCGATCAGGTCAGGGGAAGCCGGGTCAGTGGTCAGGACCAGAGCGCTTTCAGGGCGCAAGCCGCCGTGACCCATTGCGTACTTGGCGACCATCATGTCCGCTTGGTACTCGATCCGGCGGGCAGTCTCCATGGCCAGGTCTTTCAGCTTCAGAGTGCCCACGGCACCACGATGCATAGCCAGGCCGATGGCGTTGTCTACTGGAGCGTGCAGCTCTTCGGCACCACCATTGGAGAAGTGAGGGACTTCAACGATCTCGAAGCCAGCCCAGCGCAGGACGGCACCTTCTTTGATATCGCCAGTGCCCGGAACCACGTAGTTACCCACGTAAGGACCGAAGGCGCACAGGATGGCCGAGTAGATGTCAGGCTCCACATACACGGTGCGATCCGCTTTCGGGGTGCGCAGCTTGGAGAAGCGACCACGGGCGTAGATCAGCGCCGACAGGACGATGCGGCCATACTCAGCGGTGATGACCGGAGTACCCACGCCAATTGCACCACCTTGGCCCGACTGGCCGGGGATGTTCTCAGCGGCAAGGGCAACTTGCATGCCTTCGGCAAGGACTGCGCCATCGGCAGCCATGGCCAGCTCTTCACCCAGAGTCGCCGCGTAAGGCTGGCGAACATCGTAGTGGTTCATGGCGTCATCAAGGTCGGTAATCAGGCAGTCCGAGGTCAGCAGGCCATCAATGGTGATGGTCTTTTCGGCGTGCTTGATGTTGCTGCGTTGGTCGTCCAGGTTCGCACCCGGAGCCAGGTACTTGGCAGTGCCACGACCGATCACAGGGAATTGGGCAGACTTGCCGCTGGTGATGGTACGGACCAGATGGCGGTTCATCACAACGGTATTCTGAGCGAAGGCCGTCAGGACCTCACCCGAGAAGACTTTCATGAAGAGGGCTTTGCGGTCACCAGTGCCATTGATCTGACCGGGTGCAGCAACAGTAGTAGAAGCCATAGTGTTTCAATCCTTGAGACGAGCTTTGGGAAAGGGCTCACCGAGACCCAGCGCGCTTGCTGGAGATGGCCCTTGGGGAATTTCTTGAGGAGGGTCTTGCGGGTGTATCAGAAGCTCGACACAGCTACCCGTTGGATAACTTCGTCGGTGTACTTCGTGTCGCGGCCATAACGGCGATCAGCCATTGCCTTGACCATCTCGGAGTTATCCTTGAAGCCTTCAGCTTTAGGAGTTCCGGTGGAGGCGCCGGTGATGATGTTGCCTTTGGTGCCATGCTTGGCGGAATACTTCGCCTGGATGCCTTTGAGCATCAGGCCGATAACGCCCAAGTCATCGCTCTCGATGGCTCGATTGAACGAGGCGACTTCCTGAGCGTTCAGGTTGCTTGCTGCGAATTCCTGAAGGGCGTTGAACTGTTCTTCGCCGCCCACCAGTGAATGCACGGCAGTGGCGAAGCGCTGCTCCACAGCCTGACGCCCGGCAATGATCGAATCGACCACCACCTTTGGGTAGCCCTTCTCAGCGAGCTTGGCGAGGGTCTCAGCGCTCAGCTCACCGGCCTTTTCGAACTCTTCCGCCAGAGCGTTGAAGTCCAGACCCTTCGAGGCCAAGTCCTTGGAGAGCTCGTCTTCGGAGTTCTTCAGTGCCTCTACATCAGCTTGAAGGGTCTCTTCAGGGGTTTTCTCACCAGCCTCTTCAGGCTTTTCCTTCGGAGTTTCATCAGAGGTTTTGCCCTCAGGATTCTCTTCCGAATGGTCTTTAGGAGTCTCCTCAGAGGCACCAGAACCAACCTCGAAGGTCTGTTCCTGATTGCCGATGGTGAGTTCGATTTTGGCTTCCTCGCTACCTTCAGAGGTAACGGCATCGCCATACAGTTCATGGGCCATCTATGAGAGGCTCCTTAGGCTTGTTGTGGGATTTGTTGCTGGGCTGCTTGGGTCATCGCCTGTTCGGCTGCTTGACCTGTTGCGGCCTGAGCCTGCTGTTGCTGCTGAGCCTGGAGGAACTCTTCGTCGGACATCACAAGTTCACTCACATCGAGTCCGAGGGGCATACCGATACGAGAGATCACGTTGCCGATCTTGAGGCGCTGCCAGGCAACCTCACCGAGGCCCTCAAGGGTCTGGATGAATTGCACGAGCTTATTGAGGTCGTAACCCCGGCCAAGGGCATCCACACCAGTGATAACCGTTGGCTCCACGAGACCATCAGGGAGGTCCGGGAGTGTCTTGGCGGTCATCAGGTTGGCGGTGGTGACTCGGATGTAGGGAAGCTGGAGCTCCTGGGTGAGGATCGAGTAGACCCCTCCAAGGGTGTCTTCCAGCTCTCGGGCCACGTAGCGGATTTCTTCAGCCGTAACCCGCTCGCCTGACCGCTGGACTGCGGAGTTGAGCATGAAGGCATACGACAGGCGCGCTTCAATACCGTCCGCTGTGCCCTTGGCCACCTGCATATCGCTGAACTTCTGAAGCTGGACAGGTTTGATGTCCTCTTCACGGCCCGCCACATAGGAACCGTTGGTTGCCTTGTTCAGGCGGCGGACCTGAGTGATCCCGTTGGGGTTCACCAGCCATACAACCTTGGAGGCAATCATCGCCATCTGAACGATGGACTTGGAGAGGTTCTCCAGGCTCAGGAGGTCCCCGTAATACTCTTCAACGAACGAGCGGCCATAGTGCTCACCATCGATCTTTGAGAGTCTCACGGGCATCCACGGGGATTTCCCCTTGGGATAGGTACTCTCAGTGCCCGCTACAGCCTCACCGCCGATCTCCTGATAGGACTGCCAATTCTCGCCATCCCAATAGACGTGCGTGAAGACATCCACAGGAGTTGAAGATTGGGAATCGTCCTCCAGCTTTGCTGAAGCGAGGAGCTCAGGAGGAAGCGAGGCTTTAGAGTAGCGATCACGGGCCACGATGGTCAGAACATTACCCATGCCGTCCCGCTCACAAACGAAGCGGTTGAGCCGGTAGAGTTTCAGGCCGTCCTCAGTCCAGAAGAACAGAACGTTACCCGCAATGACCAACTGTTTGAGGCCCTCAAAGAGGGTCACTCGGTGGCCAGAGCCCTCAAAGAACTTGAGGACAACCTTCTCCATCGCTGCAAGACCTTCATCCAACTTGGTCTTGGTGCCAGCACCCGAGCTTGCCTGAGCGGCTTGCTCCTGGTTGAGCTGGTAGCGGAAGAACGCTTCATTTGGTGGGAACATCGCAAGCATCAGCTTCGAAGCCAGATTATTCAGGCCCCTAGCGCCCACCGATTGATAAGGCGTGGTGTAGTTCGTGGACCCCGTGTCGGAGTCCTTGGGGAACAGCGAGGGAATCGTCAAGACAGCACAGTCTTCCGCGCGCTTGGTGTACGGGTTGCGGTCGTTTTCGAGACGCTTATAGGTCGTCTCTGCCCCTTCCTGGGGCTTGGCGTCTGCGGCCATGGTCCTTCCTTACACGTTGACTCCCGTGCCGGACCCGCTTGCGTTAGCACCTGTACTCTGTTGGATCTTGAGGGCAGACTTACCGCGCTTTCGCTTGACGGACTCGGACGCACCGGACTCCGTATCTTTGTCCTTTGAAACCTCACCTTGGGTCACCACTTCCGTTGCAGGAGTAGGGGCTTCACTAGCCACAGCGCTTGGCTTGCTAGTGCCCAATACATCGGTCAAAGGGCTGACTGCCTTCTTGAGGACTTTACTAACTCCGCCCATCGGCATGAGTCTCCATCACGAAGGATTTGAAGGTAGAGAACCCGGCCTTTCGGTAGGCATTCTCCAGTTGGGTAGGATTGGTGGACATCGCTGAGCCAGCTTCCGCTACTGCGGCCATGCCGGACTCCACGAAGCCCTTGAGGACCACTGCTGTGGCCCTTGCGATGCCCCTACCGGACCCTTGCGGAGTCGAGGTGAGGCACAGTTCATAGACCCCTAGCTTCTCTTGGTTGTACCAGAGAGGGCCTATGCTCAAGAGGACGCTCCCAAGGAGGTCCCCTGAATCGACATCGAAGAACCCCATTAGGGCTAACGAGTCTTCCCACGGCTTGGTAGCCCGGAGATACGTCTCAAGGGTGTCCTCAAGGGACGCCTCTCGGATGCACCGGAAGGGAGATCCGTCCTGGACACTCCAACCAAGCCCATGGATGTAGCGGGCTGTTTCCTCGTCCTTGATTAGCCGGTAGTGCATCCCAAGGGCTCTAAGGGATTCAGCCGCTTGTGGTGGCTGTGGTTCCATAGTTGGCCCCTGCTGTGGATGCGGCTACCTGAGTATCTCTGTTGATCTTCAGGGAAGCCTTGCCGCGTTTCTTGACCCCATCCGTGAGGTCTTGGCCGTCATCTTCACCATCCTGTCCGAGCTTTCGCTCAGTGATGGCATCAGGGGCGGTCACAGGTGCAGCGGGCAAGGTGACCTTAGGGGTCTTGGCCTTGCCGCCAAAGAGTGAGCCCATGTCAGTTCCTTCTTAACGCCGGGAGAGCATCAGGAGATGATCCAGGATTTCCTTCTGGCCCTTCATAAACCCCAAGTGGTGATCGGCGTTAGGCTTCACATTGTCCAGGGCTGCTGAAGGGTCAAAGCGTCTGCGGAGGTAACTGACTAGAGCCTTGCTGATTTGCGGGGCCTCATCGAGACCATCGTCCAGTTCAGCCTCCAGGGAGTCTTCTGCAAATACGTCCATGGAATCTCCAGATGCGTTGATGTTTACTTCTAAGGTGGGGAGAAACTCAGGCCGGAACCCAAGGGATTACCTTGCGATCCTGGAAGTCCCACTCGGAGCTTCGGCAGATACGGGCCACTTGGGCCTGTACCAGAGCGTCTTCAGGGGTCTTGCCTGCCTTGGCGAAGCACGAGACCACAGCGTCCCATAGGGTTTCCCCTTCGGACAGCTCTCGCTTCTTCCACTGGAGAACTCCTTCGCCTTTCCGTGGGCCACTCTTGAGGATCTTCTCCTCCTGGAACCACATGAAGGGGGCCTTGAGGAACTCTTCGGCAGTGCCCGCGCCCATCCCTGGACAGCCTTGATAGCCGTCAGTGATATCCCCCATGAGGGTCTGGTAGAGGTGCCAGTAATCGGCCTCTTCCTCACTGATGTCATAGAACTTCTTGCGCCCGTAGTCCCAGAACTCACCGGGGACGGTCTTGAAGTCCTTGTCACCACTCACAATGATCTTGCGACCCTTGATGTGAGGGGAGGTGGCCCAGATGCCTAAAACGTCATCGCCTTCCAGTGTGGGGACCATGAGGCACTCCCACTCAGCGAACACACGCTCTCGGACTTTGTAGTAGCAGAGAGGCTTACGCTTTTCCTTGCGGTTGCTCTTGTAGGTCTCCAGCACGTCCTTGCGCCAGTTAACCGAGTCGGTGAATGCGAGGTAAACCCGTGGGGTCTCCTCCAGTTTCAACCGACTGTTGACCTCAAGACACAGCTTCTCGATGGCGTTCTTGAAGATCGCGTAGGCTTCTTCAGGGTCACTGTGGAGGGTCCAGTGGACACCCCAGTCAATCTCCTGTTCGGCATTACTGCACGCCTGGTAGAGGGCCATATCGCCATCAATCAGGAGTGCAATACCGCTATTCGCGTTCTTCATAGGTCACGTCCTTGACCTCGACTGTCCGAACCGTTTCCTTGCGGACCAGAGTCACAGACTCCACGGTGTAGGTCAGTTCGCTCTTCAGGAAGCTCCAAGTGATCTTCGCCCAGGCGTCACCCTCGATCTGAGGGACATAGGCGATGGAGGTCTTTGGAATGCGTACCATGTTCTTCGGAGAGAAGCCCTCCTGAGCGAGGTACTTGGTGACCTCACCCCAAGAGACGCCCGTGGGGAGACCCAAAGGGGTCAGCTCAGGGGTTTCTTCCAGGGGCTTTTTCACTGCGGCTTTCCGTGCCATCAGTTCACCTCCTTGACGATGCTACGGATACCCGGCTCCGCTTCGTCCACCAGCGCCAGGCCAGTGGAAGTTACGAACCAGCGGTCACGAGCTTTGTTGTTGAGGACAGCCGTGATGTGCCCACGGGAGGCAGCTTCGGCAATGGTTGCGGCGTTCTTGCGGGAGAAGTCCGACTGGAAGCTCTGAGGGTTCAGCAGCATGTGGCGCAGGACGCTCAGGTACTCGTTCATTGAGTCACCAGAGCGGACAGCTTGGTGTGAACGTTCTTGGCTGCATCATGCTCGGCCTGAAGCTGGACGTTGTGAGTTTCCAGATTGGCCTTCGCAGCTTCGTTGAGCTTGATGGTGCCCTTGTGGGATGCCATCAGGTTTTCCAGCGCGGTCAGGGTTTTATTGAACCCCTTCAAGATGCTTTGCAGTTGCTTCATTGGTTGCGTCCTTGCGACGGTCGATGAGTGCTTGAAGAGCCAGTAGGGAATCCTCTGGGAACTCTTTAGCGATGGTTTTCTTGAATCCGTTGGCAAACGGCATCAGGGCCTCCCATTCAGGAGAGAATGCGAGGTGCGTGATGTCAGCCCAAGCGGCCAGGAGGGATAGCACAGGTCCCGAGAGGGTTACCTGACCATCCGGGGTTACTTCTTGGAGGTGTCCAGGGAGCAAACGTGGGAGGTGCGTGAGGAGCTCCAGCCGATCCACTTTGAAGCGGACCGTGAGGGACAGCCCGAGGAAGACACCTGGAACCAAGTCCTTCTGAACGATCTTGAAAAAGGGAGCTGTCTCAGCTTGCCTCAGTCGGGAGTGAGCCTCTTGAGAGACCTCAGGAGTCTTCAAGAACCGCCCACGGGAGGCCGCTAGGACCTCCATATGGATATGGACAGGCTCAGACATCGTAAGGCACTCCGCCTGCACGCTCCTTCAGGTCTCGCTTCTTGGCCAGGAGCATTTGCTTTCGAGCCTCTCGGCGCTGATACAGGGCCAGGGCGGTGAAGGACACCGGAGAGGTCAGGAGGAGGCAGAAGCTCCCCACGATCACAAGGAAGTCACTCTTGAGGAACTTCCAAGCCTCAGACGCAAGCTCGCTCAGCCACTCGGGGACCCTCATGAAGATCGAGAACACGAGGGCAATCAGCGGAGCTTGGGCGAGGTCCCGAGTAGATGCGGAGCGGTAGTCCCAGCGGAAGCCCTTGATGGCTACCCGGTAGTGCGCCCAGATGAGGCTCCCCACGAGGAGGACGCCAACGGCCAGCAGAGAGCTCAAGGCCCAGAGTTGAAGATGGTTCATCAGCGTTTCCTTAGGCAGTTGGTAGGGTGTGGGGAGGGTGAGGCCGCTCAACGATCCCCGAAGGGCTCTTAGCGAGGTCAGCGAGAGCGTTGATGTCGAAGTGTGGGCCGAAGATCATTGCGCCTTTGTAGCGGAAGTTCTCGCGCCGCTCATGTTCCAAGGCGGTCTGAAGTGCCAGCCAAGCGGTTTGCACCACCTCACCTTCAGTCATGTGAGGGGAGAGGAGCCAGTGGCGGCCCTTCCACTTCAAGGGCTCTCCAGTGATGTTACATACGCCTTCAACACAGGAGATGCGCAAGGAACCTTTTGCGGGATCCACAATGAAGTCAAAGCCGGGGTAGCTCACCTCCTTGAGGATTGCTTCCACCTTTTGTTGGTATTCAGGGGTCATGGGCGATCCTCCACGATGCACACGCCAGAGAACGGGCGAGTGAGATACTTATCGTTCCAGTGTTTGACGTTAACGGTGATGGTCTTGGGATTGATCTTGATGATCTCCGCCAGGGCGAGACCCTTACCCTCTCCAGTGGTCTGGTAGGCCACTCGTTGGCCCACTTTTAGCTCACGGCCAGTCACATCCTTGGGAACGGTGCTCATACGTCAGCCTCCGCTTTGTCGTGACGGATACCCTTGAAGCGGGGTTCACGAAGGGCTCCTGTAGGGGTCATCTTCATGGCCTCGACCTCAACGATCTGGCCGACGATCAACGAGGGATCCTTCAGCCAAGCCTTGCGGGTCTCGAAGTCACCACCAGCTACGGGGATGTCCACCAACAGGCCGTTCTTCAGACGCCAGCGGCAGAGGAGGGCACCAGCCATACCGGCCATCTTGCCCACACCTTCTTGAACGCCAGTGACCTTGAGGTCCTTGGTGATCTTCTCTTTGATCCGCATGATTCTGTGGTCCCGCTTCCCGGCTTCCCAGGTCGCTTCGAGATCTCGAACGATCACCCCTTCACCGCCATCATCGATAACCTGTTCGGCAATCACTTGGGCCAGCTCAAGGGTCACGCAGGTGAACTCAGGGAGGCGCACCAGAGGGGCCTTGTCGCGGGTCATTGGGAGACCACAGCGCTCAGCTCGCATCATCCGATCACCGAAGGCGCTCTTTGTGGTGCCCTTGGTGAAACCTTCCAGACTCAGGAAGTCATGCACCACGAGGCGCAACGACTCATCACGCTTGTGACGGCGGAAGGCCCCGGAGGTGTCCTGAACGGGTGCATAGGAGAGGGCCTCGAAGAAGTCTTCAGGGGACCCCTCGGGGATCGGGTTGAGCTTCAGGACTTCGCCAATGACCACAACGGTCTTCGGGATGTTGAGCTCTTCCAGGCGGCGCTCAATGTGCCCACAGGACTTCATCTGTTCGCCAGTGCGGCTGAAGGTCGCCCAGCCACCAGCGATCCACACGAACAGGGCAAAGACCCCATCGAGCTTGGTGGTGACGTGGTAAAGGTATTCAGCGGGCTTCAGGTTCTTCTTTGCGACATCATCGAGGTCCTGAACCAGTTGCACGAGCTTGGCGGGTTTGCGGCCAGTCATGCGGGTCAAAACGTTCTTGTCTACGGTGCTCATTTGACACCCCCAGCTTTGGCCGGGGAGAGCTCGATGATGTGCTGAAGCACTGGCTTCCACACCTTCCACCAGTCAAGTGCAGCACGGTCCATGGAGGCGATCCGCTCATCACTGAAGGCCCACCACTCGCTCAGGCGGTGTATCTGGCAGCCGATCTGCATATGGGTCGCGGTGTAGGTGACAGGGTAGCGCTCACACTGCACAGCTTTGACCTCAGCGAGGTTTCCGCCGGTCCCCCAGAGAGACCGCACAGACTCCAGGTTTGCACCGGCCAGGTTTGCACCGGCCAGGTTTGCACGGGCCAGGTTTGCACCGGCCAGGTTTGCACCGGCCAGGTTTGCACGGGCCAGGTTTGCACCGGCCAGGTTTGCACCGGCCAGGTTTGCATCGGCCAGGTACGCATCGGCCAGGTACGCATCGGCCAGGTTTGCACCGGCCAGGTTTGCATCGGCCAGGTACGCATCGGCCAGGTCTGCATCGGCCAGGTTTGCACCGGCCAGGTTTGCATCGGCCAGGTACGCATCGGCCAGGTCTGCATCGGCCAGGTTTGCATCGGCCAGGTTTGCATCGGCCAGGTACGCATCGGCCAGGTCTGCATCGGCCAGGTCTGCATCGGCCAGGTTTGCATCGGCCAGGTTTGCATCGGCCAGGTCTGCACGGGCCCCCTCAGGGTTCCCTTCAAGCCACAGCTTGTGCTTTTCCAGAATCACACGAAGGTCGTCAGCGGTATAAGTGCGCATGGGTCATTCCTTTGGAGAGAGGTGGGATAGTTCTAAGGTGGGGAGAAACCTCGGAAGCTGTCCCAGAGATCCCTTCGGATGAACCAGAGGAGAGCAACAAACTGAGCGCCAAAGACGCCCAGCTTGAAGGTTGTTGAGAGGTCCATCAGGAACGGACGGTGGTTTGCTCGAAGCCCAACAGGCCTGCGCTCAAAAGTTCCGCAACGGAGTCCTCAATGCCGCAAGAGGTGAGGGCTTCAGCTACGTCTTCCATGGCCTTTTCTTCACTGGCCCACAGGCACTCATTGAGGCCGATGTCCCACTCACACCAAATCTTTGTTACTTCCATGTGTTACTCCTTAGTGGCACTCAAACCACGTCTTGCCGATCTTCCCTTCGGTATCCAGGCGGACCTTGAAGTTGAAGAACTCCTGGGTGTCTCGCATGGCTAACTGGGATTCCCGCTTGACGATCTCAGCGATCTCAGGCGTTCGGCAGGCGTATTGATATTCGTCGTGGACCCAAGCGAGCTGGCAATAATCACCATCCCAGCCTTGTTTCAGGCCGAGTCTCGTTAGGCGTTTGATGGTCTCCACACCCCACTTCTTGCAGATGAGGGCACCTGCGGATTGAAGGAGGGTGTTAGGAGCCGAGTGGGGAGAGCGGATGTGGAGCTTACGTCCGTCCAGTCCGATCAGGTGGCGGCGCTTCCAGGCAATCTTCTGTTCCTTGCCGACCCATTCAGAGCTCTTCACTAGGACCGCTTGAATCGCATCACGGAGCTTCTTGATGCCAGGGGTTTTCTTCAGGAACTCCTTCATCAGCTTCTTGCCGATGGTCTTCTGTTCCTCAGCGGTTCCCAGCGGGAGAACGATCGATCCGATCTTCTGAGCACCTGCCCCATAGAGGAAGGCGTAGATGAAGGTCTTGGCCTGGCCACGGGTATCGAGACCAGCGGCCTCCATGTTGACCGTGTGGATGTCCCCGTTGAGGACGATGTAGGCGTATTGCCCATCATCGAAGGCCCACACGAAGTGGCCCAGACAGCGGAGCTCAAGGCCTGAGGCGTCGATGCCGACTTGGACCCAGCCTTCGGGAGCCCCGAAGAGGCCCCGGAACTCTGCACCCCAGCCACCAGCGAAGCCCCACAGGACGTTGCCGTCCTTGTCGAGTTTCACGGAAGGGACCTGAGCGAGGTTTGGGAAGCTGTGAGTGGCCCGGCCAGTGACCGCGCCGTTGGTGTTCACATAGCCATGAATGCGCCCCTGAGGGGTCACCAGCTTGAGCCAGGCGTTGTCACCTTCTGCTAACTGCCCGATCCGTTTCTGAATCGTCAGGTACTCGGTAACGAGCTGGGCCTCTGGGAACTCCAGGGCCTCCAAGGTGCTTTCATCGACCTTCGGTTGGCCCGTCTCGGTGAACTCCGTAGGAATCCACCCCATGAGCTTCAGGCATCGGGCAATGTGGACCCGTGAGCCAGGGTTGAAGGTCACGTATTTGATCGGCATGAAAGCCGCCCCAGCGGTGTAGCCGAAGCGCTTGTTGTCCTTGGCGGGAACCTTGGGGGTCTTCGTGGCTGGCTCGAACCAAGACCCGAAGGTCTCCACGAGGGAGGTCTCCAGCTCAGCTCTTCGGGCCCCGAGTTGCGCGTAATAGATCGCCGCTTGCTTCTCGTTGAAGGGGAAGCCATTGCGCTCTTGCTGGGCGATCATCCAGCAGGTGTCATGCTCCAGCTCGATGGCTGTGAGCGGGTACTTGGCGGTGTTCAGCAGCTCGTAAAGCTTGGCCGTGACCTCCACGTCCTGAGCACAGTAGGAGAGCATCTCTTCCGAGAAGACTGCCCAGGCGTCCTCAGTCTCAGCGGCATAGTTGCCCTTGAGGATCCCCAGACGGTAACCCCAAGCCTTCAGCGAGTGGCTCGCAAAGAGCTTGCCGGGGAGGATCCCCTGGCGCATCAGCTTGGAGTCTTTGAGTTCCAGGGAGGAGAAGATCAGGCGGGACACCACAAGGGTGTCATAGATAGCAGCCGGATTAGGCTTGAACCACGGGAAGATTTTCTGGATGGTCGGGACATCGTACTTGATGACGTTGTGCCCACCGATCCGGTAAGGACCATCCGCTTCGAGCTCTTCAGGCGAAGGCTCAGCCCATGAGAGATCCATGAGCTTGCGGAGGCCCTTCTCCACGTTGTCCGGTCGATATCGCCAAGTGCGCCCCGAGAGGGAGTCCTTGATGACCAAACAGTGGATCTTTGAAACCGTGTCGAGTAGCCCATCCGACTCAACGTCGAATAGGTGCATAGGTGGCCTACTTGATTCCTTTCAAGATGGCGTAGGACCTCACGGCCCTCCACATGAGATGAGCGGTGAACCACGGGACCCCGAGGACCTGCATGGCTTCCAGGAAGATCCAGTCGGCGCCCTCACGGGTGACCCGAGTGACTTCTCCATCGCGGATCATCAGCCGGTGGACACAGAGGTAGTCGTGGACCACAGCGGCCTTCGCGTAGGGCCCCCAAGGGGAGAACGCTGACCAGAGGCTCCGAGGGATACTCGCCCCGTCCGTGACGAACCCAGCAGGGACTCTCACGTAGGTCGAGGAGTCCTCATGCCCGAGGTAGTAGAAGAACTCTTCTAGGAGCTCGAAGGTCTCCGAGGTGCCGTCCACTGGGGTGAGCTTCAAGGGAGTCGTGAACGAGCTCATGCCTGAGGGATCTCGAAGAGGAGGGTGTAATCGGGGAACTTGGCCTGCATCCGGCGAATCCGGTCACAGAGACGCTTCGGGACCTCCCAAGAGCGGATCAGGGAGATTGTCTTGTCCTGGTGGTCCTTGAAGAAGGCGTCAGAGATGGTCCATTGCGAGCCATCCCAACATGCCTGGTTGATGCCAAAGTCGAAGCCGTTGAGGATGGCCTGAGGATCCGCGCCGTCGATCCAAATCAGATTGACCTCCTGACCGTTCGGGGCCACGAGCCAATCAATGGCCATGATCCCACGGTCCTTGAGGTTCCCCTCGGTGTAGGCCAGCGTGCATCCTGTGCGGCCAGTGAAGCGGAGCTTTTGGAGTTTTTCGAGGACCTCTTTGCGGTGGGCTGTGCCCAGGTACTCAGGCCAGAAGTCGAGGTCTTTGACCTGTTCTTTGCGGCCCGAGTAGAGGTCTCGGAGACAGCCACCAGCAAGGATCACGGGGTAACCCACAGCGGCTGAGATGGCTTCTTGGAAGATTTCCCATGAGAGGGGCATCTTTGGATAGGCGATCATTGCGATCTTCCTTGATTAGAACCCGTGCGACGTTGCGTCACCTTCCGGGTCGTCTTCACACTCGGGGTCGTAGCCAGTACGTTCCGAGAGGAGACCTGTGATGGGGTCGTAGGCCAGATAGATGACCTTGCCTGTTGCTTGGCCCGTGAAGCGATCCTTGAGAATCCTGAAGGTCGTTGTCTGAGCCTTCACCGGGTCTTTGTCCTGCTGGTTCCGCTCTAGGCCGAACATGAAGAAGGACCAGAAGCCAATGGCGCGGGAGCCCTTGAAGTGCCGGATCATGACTCGACCACCTTCCTCGTGAGGTTTCCCCTCGGGGGTGCTCAAGTGGGAGATCAGGTGGATGATGATTCCGAGACGCTTGGCGATACCGGCCACAGCCTCCATGAGGATCTCAAGGGATTCCTTCTCGTTGGTTGGGTCGGCTAGGGCGGTGAGGTGGTCCACGTAGAACAGGCGGATCCCCAAGGCCTGAGCCATATAGTTGATCTTCGCCTCAACGGTCTCCCACTCGGTGCCTCCCCATGCGTCGTAGAGGGTCACCTTGTCACCCATTGCATCGAGTTGAGCGTCAAGCTCCTCCTCGGTCCAGCCATCGTCAGGGACGTGGAAGCGCTTCCCGGCCATCTTGCCAGCGATACGCTTCCCGGTCTCCACGATGTCCTGTTCCAAGTAGACGACGCCCACGGGCTCCTTCAGGACCTCCACGTCATACGCCATCTGTTGGGTGAAGAGGTCAGTCTTACCGACCCCCGTGCCCGCGCCGAAGGTGTACACATCACCCCAACGGCGCCCATAGGTGAGCTTCGTGAGGCTTGGGAGGAACCACGGGAGGCCCATCTCGGGCTTCTCTTTAATCCTGGAGCGGATCTCGGAGATGTTCACCAGACCATCAGGGCGGTAACTCTTGGCGTTCCAGATGGCCTCAATGACCGCTTGCCCTTTGCCCGCCAGGAGGCACTCATTGGCGTCCTTCAGGGGCAGCTCAGCGATTTTGCAGGTCCCCGGCTTGAACAGAGGGGCAACCTCTTGAGTCGCATCTCGGCCAGGGTCGTCCATGTCAAACATCAGGACCACTTCATCGAACTTGCTGAGCCACTCGATGTTCTCGGAGATAGCCTTCTTAGCTCCATCGGCGCCCGTTGGGAGGGACACCACGGGCCATTTGTTGCCCTGGAGCTGGGAGACAGTCAGCGCATCGATCTCACCTTCAGTGACGACCACTCGCTTACCGCCATCCTTCCACAGCCACATGCCGTAGAGGTACTTGCCGATTTTGCCGGTGGTGGTGAAGTCCTTGTCTTGGAAGCGGATCTTCTGGGCGACCAAGGAACCTGAGAGGTCCCGGTAGTTCGCCACTTGGGCCCACTTACCGTAGGCCTTGCCGATCATGTAACCCCACTTTTGGCAGGTCTCCTGGGAGATCCCTCGGATCTTCAGGGCTTCACAGCGGCCCTGATATTCGTCCTGAGTGAGCACTCCCTTAGCTGGGGGCTTTGCTTCTCGCCGGGTTCCCTGGCCTTCGCCTGGACGGGTTTCCCCACATGAGAAACAGTGGGTGTGTCCATCGGAGTAGTGGGCACATGCGTCCGAGGAACCACAGTCATTACATTCAGCCTTGTAGAGGAACTCAGACTCCTCATGTTCATGTGCCATGGGAGCTCCTTACAGGGGATTCTTGCTGAGCCAGGCGGCCACATCGAACGATGGGCAGGCCTTCATGAACTCATTGGGGGTGATCTTGCCGTCACCATTCAGGTCCGGGGAGAGGTCCCGGTGACCGAGGATCTTGGCGCGCTCATAGCGAGACTTGAGCTGTCCCAGAAGGACCCTCAGGGTGTCGTATTGAGCCTGGGTGAAATTGTCCGAGGGTTTCCCGAGGGCATCCACACCACCGACCATGCAGACCCCAATGGAGGTGCTGTTGTGGCCGGACACATGGGCACCGATCTCAGACTCTCGCCGGCCATTCTCGATGGTCCCGTCACGACGAATCACATAGTGGTAACCGATGGTCACGAAGCCGCGCTTGAGGTGCCATTGAGTGATTTCGCGGCGCCCAATGTCAGCCTTCGGGCCAGTTGCGGAACAGTGCACAACAATCAGGTCTGTACGGTCTCGGTCCTTGAGGCGTGGAGTCATTTGGAGCTGTCCTTCTTAGGACGTAATGCCGGGTGAAGCGGACGAGAGGGCTCTTGCAGCCACTCTTCGGGAACGACCTTCTTGGCGTACTTGAAGCCGTTCTTTTCACACCACATTGCGTAGGTGGTTGGGGAACCCTTGTAGAGCTTCGCTTGGGGATTGCTGAAGACAAACCGCACGTCCAAATCAGGGTATTGCGCCTTGATGAGGGTGTGCTTCTTACGGTCGTCAGAGTCGAAGAGACCCTTTGACTCGATGATGATGTTGTTCTTCAGAACGAAGTCAGGGGTGTACTTGTGGGCACTGGCGGGGACCTGGTAATCCAGGAAGTAGGCTTCGAAGGGGACCTCAGGGCCCAAGGCTTTCGCGATGGTCTCCTCAAGTCCCGAGCGATACCGAGCCGGATTAGTACCCGGCTTGATACCACGTTTGAATCCTGTAGACCGGCCCTTAGAACTGCGGCTGGTCATCACCATCGTCAGCATCCTGGCTGTTGTCGTCGTCAGCGTTGAAGCCGTGGTCATCGACCTCGAATTCACCTTCGTCATCACCGAAGCCGAAGGCATCAGCGTTACCGCCACCAGTGAACTCCTTCAGCTTCAGGATCTTCACGGCGCGGATTCGCAGAGTTACACCAGCGCCCAGAAGGGCGGTGTAGAACGGGGAGACGAAGACGGAGATGCGTGCCACAGTGCCGGTGCCGATCTTCAGGTCATGGGTCAGGGCTTTGCCCTTACCATCGAACAGAGCGATCTTGCGCTCAACGGTCTGACCGGTTTTCCGGTCGGTGTAGCTCGCCTTCGACTTGAAGTTGAAGACCAGATAGTCCTCACCGTTCTCGTCGGTCTCCTCCACTGGGAGGTCCGCCAGCTTCACCTTCTTGCCGGAGCCTTTCTTCTTGGACTCCGCTTCCTGTACTTGGCGGTCGTGCTCTTCCTGCTGAACCTTCTCCAGGAGCTCCAGGAACTTCGCCGCTTGAGGGTCGGAGGCCTTGGCTTTCAGCTTGGTCTTGTAGACACCAGCATCATCGAACTTGGTGTCAGGTTTCAGCAGGCAAGGCCAGATGAGTTCACCGGCTGGGGAGATTGCTTCTACAGAGTTGTTCTCAGCCATTGCGGCAGATTTCCTTATCAGTTGTTGCGGAAACGCTCTTCCATGGCTTCCAAGGAGCTGGAGGAGACCCCGAACTCTTGTTGCAGGGCGAGTGCTTCGCTGGGAGGGAGATAGCCGAGTTCTTCAACTGCGGCCTTGACGCGGGATAGAGGAGTCCCGGACGGGATCCCCTGAGGGGTTTCTTGCGGAGTGCTCATGCTGCACCAAGGCCGAGCAACGGCTTGACCTTGTTGACCATCTCTTCCGGTTTGCCCCAAGAGTTCACCACGAGGGTGTCAAAGGGGTGCGCCATGAGGGCGATGTCAGAGATGTGATAGGGCGCCTCATCCACGTCCTGAATGAACCAGTCACGGACAATGCGGACAGTCTTCGCACCGGGCAGGGCTGCCAGAGTGGAATACTCGTTCGGCAGTCGCATATCGGTGACCACAACAACATCAGTTGCGGGGTTGGCCAGGCCTTTGGCGACCTCAATGAGGCCCAGATTGAGCCAGATGTTAGGCTCTTTCAGGAACTCACGGCGGAACTCGGTCCCGTAGTGTTGAAGGTGCCACCGGAGGGAGCGGGGAGAGGTCTGGCAGTAGTCGGTATGACACTCCAGGAACTCCTTGTAGTCCCCTTCAGGAAGCTTCTCGATGCTCAAGGCTACGCTGTCCGTGTCCTTGGCTGAGGTGTGCATATGAGCTTCCAAGCGAGGGTCGCCAAGAGCCTCCGCACATTGCTTCTTCAGAACGTCTGCAAAGGCTACGCGGAAGACCTTGAGACCCAGTTGTTTCTCAAGGTGCTCGATGAGGGTGTCCTTGCCGGATTTCCCACGGATGCTATTGAGGGCGAGGATTGGCTTAGTCATGCCTGCACCTCTTTACGGGAGAAGAGGGCCTTGGCTGCGGACCATGCGGATGACAGCCAGGACTTTGGCTTCTGCACTGCCTGCGAGACTTTCTCCTGGACCACCTTCGAGGCCCTAACTGGGAGGCTCAGATAGACGTTCCTGAAGGCCAAGGCCTGGGCATACATCGCCGGGGTGATTGCATAGTGGCTGCCTTCGATGGTCACGAAGTCCTTCCGGGAGTTCGCTGGGATCTGGGCGAGGATCTCGCGGCCTCCTTTGGGGAGGACACGTTGGACGCTGAACAGCTTTTTGCCTGGGGCGTACCGAAGAACTAGTGTCATGGCTCACTTTCCTGTGGGCATAAAGAAACCCGCCGAAGCGGGTCTCTGGGAGGTTGTGTGGTTAGTTCTAAGGTGGGGAGAAACCTCAGGCGAAGGCGTATTGGGAGGCCATCACTTGGGAAAGATCCAGGGATCCCTTCAAGGGAATCTCTGAGAGCTTCTTCAGGTTCTCGTCGCTGAGCTGGTCTGACACTTGAGCCGCGAAGATTGCCAGTACGTCTTGCTCACTGTACGTCCTGACGAACTCCTCGCGGATGATCCTGAAGAACTTCCCGGATTCCCCAGCGTGGGTCCCAAAGGAGTCATGGATCATGGCGAAGGAGCGGATCCCTTCCTTGTAGCCAGCGGTGACGGTCTGCATGAGGTGACTCGCGTCCATGGAATGAATGAAGTTAGGACTGATCCCGTTCTTCTGGGCGACCTTATCGATGTCAGGAGTAGCGTGAGTGATCTGTACCCTGACCCTGACCTCGCCGGTCTTCACGCCTTTGTCTGAGTGACCCGTTGCTCCTTCGCGATTCTCAACCTCACCATTGAAGTCCCGGATGAGGCTCGCACCGAAGACCGTCTCAACTCGCTGAGTGGTCCGCTTGCGGTACTCCTGCCAGATGGTGAAGCCAGCCGGTGTGGTCCACCGAACGGGGAGACCTTGGGAGCCCAAGAGTGAGGCCGCACTTTGAAGCCAGTTCATTGCCTCCACGGCCTTAACCACTACTGCACCCACAGCGTCCCAGATGTGTTTTGCCAGGTAGCGAGCCATTTGGGATTTCTCTGACGGGCTTGGCCAATAATGCCCCTTACCAGACTCCATGGATGGCCGGATAATGTCCGTCATGATCTGCTCAGCGAACCCATATTCGCGTGACCCGTATGCCAAAGTCATAACAGAACGCTTGGTTTCACTGCGCGTAATGCCGTAGGCTAGCCACCGTTCAGCACAGGTTTTAGAGCCGAGCTGAAGAACTGTTGTGCTATTCTCCTTGTCTGTACCTTTGTCGTGCACTTTCTCAACGAACTCATCGGAGCTTCCATGGGCCAAGTCAGCTTCAAGCTGTTTGATCACCTTCTCAGCAACCATGCGGTAGATATCGCTGGGTCGCTCGGTAGGGATCAAGTTGACGGCAGACCCTCCGATCTCATCCTTGAGCATTGCACTGAAGTGTTGAAGTCCCGAGCACGAACCATCAAAGGCGACTGGAATATGACTGACGAAATCACCTCCCTTGAGCTTGAAGCCTTCCCATTCGAAACAGAAGGCCAAGAAACCGAAGGGGCAATCTACAGTTGTCCAGAAGAGCTCTTCGAAGGGATTCCGGGCGCAGTCGAGGATGACTTCCTCATGACGTTCGACCCAAGCCAAGCGGTCATCGAAGCTGACCTTATCGACCCCCGCGCAGTTGGCGCCGTGAATTGCCAACCATTTAGCTCCCTCAAGGCCTAACGCCTTCCCCTCGGAAAACCGGAGGATGCCCTTCATGAGGTCATCCCCTTGAGGGTTCAGTAGGGTCGTCGCATAGATACGGCCTCTGAAGTCCAGGTTGTGAGGGAAGTAGATTGCAGCGTCATCCCTGAATTTCTGCCCTTGAGTCAAAATCGACTCAACCCGTCTCCTGCGGGACCCCAGAGAATCCATCTTCTGATAGTGCTCAAAGGCCGCTTTCCGATAAGCCAGGCGCGCCTCTGGGTTCGTGTCGATGTCGTGGGGTTTATCTGGAGGGTCTTCCCCGAGGATGCACGGGTAAGAGGAGATCACGTTGCGTTTCCACGAGAGGACCTCACGGGCCACGTCGAGGACAGGCGTGTTGATTGCCCAGGCGGTCTCCTGGATGGCGTTCACGGCCGCATAGACAGGGGTGAGGTCGAGCTCGTTATAGACGCTCTTCACGACCTGCATAGGGGCGCGGACGAAGAGGATAGGGCGGGTGTGCTCGGTGTAGTAGCCACCACCCATCCAATGGGTCCACGGATTCGGGGGGACCACGGTAGGGAGGTGCACTGTGGCCATCTCGGCCAGCTTGAGGTTGATCCTGTTGGCCCTCTCAGCGAACTCAGGGGACATCGACAGGACCAGTGAGGTGTCTTTGACTGAGGCAGAGCCTGAGGAGACCCTCTGGAGATGCCCAAGGCCGGTTGCCTGAAGCGCGATAGACAACAGGTGCATGCCGACCTTCACAAGGTCAGCCTCATTGCGACCATCTTCTTCGACCTCAAGCCTCCTCTCCCAGGCTTGCAGATAGGCGCGCTTAACGTGGTCCCCGTGGCGCTGTTTAAGACCCTGCTCAATAGCGCCCTGATAAGCCCTGCCATATTCAGCCTTCAGCTTCTCAGCCTTGAACTGAGTATCCAAGTCCAAGCCGATCTTCCGGGCCACGACGGTGTTAGTCATAGGCTTACCCATGAAGGCGGTCATAGTGGCCCTCAAGGTGATGTAAGCAACCACCTTCGAGTCCATCTTCTCGATGTACTTGAGTAGTGTGGACTTGCGACCACCTTTAGGGCCACTGGCCTCTTCCCTCCAGTCGTCAATTGCCTTGGCAACTAAAGGAACGCCCTCGCGGAAGATCCATGAGTAAGCCTGGACGCCATTCACGTCCCCTTCCTGCATCGACTTCTCAAGTTCCTTTGTGAAGTTCAGAGTCCCAAGCTCCGATCCCTCGATTTCTAATTGTAATTGTCGTTCAGCCAACGCTGCCCCGAACTTCTCTATCAGGTGCTCATGCGGTGTCATTTGATCCCTCCAAGGATCAGCAGGCAATAGGGTGCCAACATAGAAACTTGGGAGTCATTCACACGGACACTCTTATAGAGTATCTATATGTAATCCCAGAAGGATCTAAGGTGGGGAGTTACTAATCGTTTCTAAGGTGGGGAGAAACTGTCAGCGCTTGGCTGAGGAGGCGCCCAGGTATCGCAGAATTGCCCCAGCAACCCAGGCGAAGCTACACACCAACAAAAGCCCGCAAGACCCCATTAGGAGGGGCCTGAGGAGATCCGCGAAGACCTCCGTGGGTACAAAGAACCAGACAAGGGAGAGGACAATGCAGCCGCCCCACATCCAGGCATACGCCTTGGCCACGAGCCATTCCATACTGGACGCTAAGGCATCCCCCCAACTGCTCATCTGGTGCCTCCTGCGGCTATCCATCTGAATACCTCTCGATGCGTCCAAGATAGCGAGCTGCTACCTGTATGTCCATACAGCAATATGCATTTATGCATATTTATTTTAGGAGGACCCGTTAAGGGCAGGCTCCGAGGCAAGCGAATCAAGGGTTTTAGCCCACTGTCCCGGTGCGTAGCTCTTCAAATGCTCCTCAAGGAACGCCTTGCCTACCTCGATCCAAGCCGCTCGATCATCAGCCTGACCGTGGACGTTGAGGATGTTGCTGAGGGGCGGCATAGATGGGTGACAGCGGGTCAGTTCACGCCCTGAGCGAAACTCACTGAGGCACACGCACTCACCGAAGGGCTCGCTGTGAAGGATGACCTTGAGGGTCTTGCCAGGAGGAACCTCAGTGAGGATCACCGCCAGTGGCTTCACAGAGACCTCCTGGAGAGGCTCCCCGGTGAGGATCTTGGTAGCACGGTATTTACTGCGCTTCATGGTTTGACTCCCTTCTGAAACCTTTGGGCTGTTTCACCGGGTTCCAACGTATCCAGGTTGCACACTCCCGCTCTGGAGGAGACAAAAGGAAGTCTTCCAGGGGAGCGGCTTGGATAACCCAGAGTGGATGTTGACGGGGCGGTAGGGCCCCCTGGATCTCCCTCTGAGCTTCCTCATGGGAGATCGCATGGACTTGGCGGGAATGGATCCCTTGCAGGAACCTCCTACGGCTCCCGGTGAGGATCTCGAAGGATCCGGTGGGAGAGACCTCAGGAGTCGGAGTTGTCTCCTGTTCGTGACTTAGGCTGGTCATGCTCAAGCTCTTTGATTACTTCAGCTACTGTGGTCTTGCCACGCTCCTTCGCGTCAGTCAGGAGAGCAAGCAAGTCCTTGCGTACTTCGGGAGGCACGTGAGGGACGACTTTAAGGGTCAGCTCCCCTTCTTCGATGCGGCCTACGAGAGCGTCCCCGATGGTCCATTCCATTGATGCCATTACGTTGGCTGGCAACCGGATTGCGGCGCCATGACCCCACTTCGCTATTTTGAAGAGCACAATGAGCCTCGCTTATGCGGTGAATTGGTAGCGGCGGCATTGTGAACCCTGTCAATGAGGCTGTCATTGGGATTGTCGTCTTAGTGTGCGAGTTTTCAGCCGACACACATGCCGCAAAGCCTTGAGAGGCAGCCTTCTTGAGGGCCTCTTTAGGAGCCTTTGCAGGCCTCGAAGTGTTCGACTTTTTGAGCATGAGTCTTCCCGTGAGCTCTCCCTGAAGAGGCTCATTAGTTGTGCGCAGTGTGCGATTAAAGGTTAAGCCTGAGTGGCTCCCGAAGGACTCTCTTTAAGAGCCCTTGAGGTGATACTCAGGGTGCTGCGGTCACCTTCTAGGTTTCATGCCTGACTCCTTACCCAGACAATCAGGGAACATGGGCCATCTATCCGAGCTACTCGCGGGGAGTACCTCCTGGGATAGGCAGCGATCACAAAGGGATCTTCGGCCACTTCAATGCCTCGACCATCCAACCAGCAGCGGATCCTATAGGAGCTCATTGGGACACCTCCTCTAACTGTTCCCTGCGCCATGGGTACTTAGTCATTTTGGAGAGGATCGTGCAGCCTTGTTTGTGGGTCACAGGTGAGGAAGTCATATAGACCTTATTGCGTGTCTTGTTGTTGACAGCAACGACGTGATAAAGCCTCATTTCACCAACTCCCGATTGAACCTCGCAAGGTACTGCTGAGCCGTCTCCACAATGTACCGAGTTTGATTAACCTTCTCTGCAAGCTTGCGTGAGTAAATCTCGGCCACTGCCTTTCCTGTAACTTTGCTGCTTACTATCCAGCTACCACAATGAATCTCTAACTCGGGGATCATCTCTGTTGCCTCTGATTGAAGGGCGCTATATGCGGTGAGTTGTGAGGCCCTCCTTGTGGGCCCCTTACAGGTGCTTCCCTGAGTTAGTAACCGAGCCATCCTAAAACTTCCTCGCTCTCGTATTCTTCCTTGTCCCCGAGATCCGTGAAGAACTCTTCCAGTACCGCCTCGTGTTTCTTCAGTTCACGCATGGCTTCCGCCTTCGATACAACTTCAGACCAGCTTTCCGAGTAGGTCATTTAGAGCTCTCCAGGTGGATCAACAGGGCGCTTTATGCGGTGTGTTGCGTTTCGATGGGGCAAATGTAGATTCAATGAATATCCATCGTCAAGCACTTTTTGAAGATTCATTGAATATTCGTGTGTATTCATCGGCTATCCCTAGGGAAACCTGAGGAGAGGGCGGTCTAAGGTGGGGAGAAAGGGACAGGCGGTAGGTCAGGAGGGGACCAGGAAGGCATCCAGGAGAGCGCACGAGGAGGGCTAGAGGAGATCTGCTAGGGAACCAGGAGAGGATCCCGCAAGGGAATAGCGAAACAGATAGGGAAGCACATAGCGCGCCTATCAATCGTATTAAATCAATAGTGTAAGACTATTGGAGTGAGTATGGATAGCCTAAGCCTACCAGGCGGATTCTCCTGATAGATTCCCATAGGGTAATCCACTGGTCATCCATCCAGTATTTAACATAATGGGGCTTATGCGAAGGGAATCCAGGAGGGGCAGAGGGTGCCCAGAAGGAACCGGGAGTGCGCACACGCGAGGGCACCCACGGGGGTAAACGCGCAGGCGTTCACCTCAATGAAGGGTCTCACAAATTTTTCCAATATTCAAAGGCTCCTAGGGCTCTTCAGGGCTTCCCATGAGTACACGCTATGAGTACACTGCGAGACATCCATAGGGCCTTACAGCCCCGTATTTACTGGGTTTCAGTAGCCTTGGTGAGATCCTAGAGTTCGAATCTCTACGCTTCCGCCACTTTCAAAGCCCTGATTATTCAGGGCTTTTTGCGTTTCTGGGCGTCAATTTTTTAGCTAGCCCCCATTCCTTCATTTCCGCATTTTTGACTTCTATTTCCGCAAGGTACGGTTCGAGTAGGGCTGCATGCTGCCTTTTTGACTGTATGTCTATACAGTTCTAGTCTCGTCCGTAATGCCTCTTGGCCATTACGCTTCTGAGGTGTATATAGGTCGGAGACGACATGGACGTCAGCGGCACAGAGTTGGTTTCTGGTTTCCATGTCAATACTTCGAGCTTGTGCGACAGGGTTGTGTTTTAAGCGCAGCCCAAGTCGGACAGCATTGCGCATGGGGCTATCTGATTGAATACGTTTTCCGCAGCAACCAATGCTAATATCCCGGAGCTCGTTGAGAGCGAAAACTCTGTTAGTGTTCCAGCTATTGAAATAGTTGCTGCCATAACAGCGTCTTTGGAGCGAGACCCAGAGCTTCAAGGGAAGCCGTTTAAGTATTTGATGGGGGCTGTTTGGAACTTAAAAAACAAGGCTGCCATTGATTTTATAGAGCAGATTGAGAAAAAATTCAGGAAGAAGAATAAGTTCCATAGCTATTTTTCCGGGTTGCCCTCCAATCAAACGCCACAAAACTTGCAGAAATATATAGATTCTGATCTGCCGTTTCATGATTTGGCACAGGCAGAAATGAGGCTTCTCGTAAGCTTTGCGAATGAGGCTGAGCGGGCGTCACTATCTGGTGGGAATCTTGTTTTCATTCATTACAAAACTCCTGGTGATGAGGAGGATCATGGCCGGTTGATGGTTGTAATGGTCGACAAGAAAGGCGCGTTTGAGTTTGACGAGGAGAGTTTGGAGCCTAAAAGGCTGCAGCCCATTGATACCGATGCGTTGAGGCAGGCGGCAATGTTTGATTTGACATTGTTCTCGGCCATTTACCCGGAAAAAACAGGGGCTGCTTATCTTCATTTTATCGAAGGTAGGTCTAAGTCAGAGTTCTTTAAATCTGCGCTGGGCTGCGATAGTGCGGTTTCTAACAAGCAGAGTGTTGCTAATCTTTTTGAGGCCATTAAGCAGTTCTCGTCTTATAATTCCTTGAAAATTGGCATTCAAGAGAAAATCACAGAAAAAGTTTATGAGCATATTGAAAAGAATATAGGCAAGCAGGTTGCGCTTGGCGATATTCAGCATATTATTGATAAGCAGTTGCCAGATGGTCACGAGGCTGTTGGGCAGTTCTCTGAGTATGCTAATGAGAACGGCTATCAGGTAAATTCTGTATTTGAAGCTACTAGGCACTCCTTGAATAAGGGCGTGTCGATTCAAATTAAGGATTATCAAAATAATTATTCGGTTTCTGTTAAGTCAAAGTCTATAGGTTATTCGGGTGGAGACAAGCCGGTAACAGTTGATGAGAACTTGACATACATTATGATTCCGTTATCCCCTGAAGATCGTGATAATATTCGTGCAGCGATTGGGGAAAAAGAGAGCTAAGATGCAACAAGTAGCTGATCTGCTTAGGCAGGCCAAATTTGAAATCGAAGAAGGGTATCTCGAAGTATACTCAGATCGAGACAAATTGGACGCTCTCTACGAAGCGGTGCGTAGCCTTGGATATGAGGATGACTGCCGAGTAGAGGGGGCGATCGGCAATTGCTATCTATCGCTAAATTTGAGCGTTGACTCGTGGCCAGCGCAGACTCCTTTTTTTCCGACTACGCGCGATTTCTGGCAACATGTGCTTCGGAAAGATATGCCTGATAAGTTTTATATTCTAGATAGTCAGGCGTTCAGTGGTCAAGATCCGACTAACTCAGATATTGGCTCTATAGCGTATTACCTTGAGTGGAGGTCCCTGCTTTTTTCTCTGAAAGATCGAGGGGGTGGCGACGGTTCCGACTCGACATTCCTGTACTTCATCAGCACCGAGAAAGGTGCAAAAATGTATGAAGTGAACCCAAGGGGGATTGAGTTAGAGCAAGTTAAGGAAGGATTCAAGGGGCTGGGTGAGGATAAAGATGTAGCCCATTTGGCCGATATGATTGCTATCTCTGACGGACATCAAAAGGAGCGGCGTGATGTTCTGAGGGCTTCGCTTGCAGAACTATTGGAGGAGGATCACGCCGAGTCTTCAATTGCATGGCTACTCAAACAGGGTGGAAGGCTTAGGAAAAAGTATCAAGAAAATTATGATGTGTACCTGCATAAGTTTTCTGTAAATAAACTTCTTTCTGAGATTGAGGAAAAATCGACGGACTATATTTCTAAAATTAATGACTCGATTTCTTCTAGCCAGTCCAAGGCTTTCGCTATACCAGGGGCGTTAATTGCAGTAGGGGCTTTGATAAGGAATCCTGAGCTGCTTCCCTTGCTGTTTGTTTGTGCTGGCTTGTTAAGTGTGTCTATTTTGACGTTCGTTGCTAATAATATCCATTGTGAAGCCTATGGCGCGCTAAGAGAGCAAGTGCAGCGCTCGCTTAAGCGATACGAAGTTATAAAGAACGAGGATGCGGTTAGGGTTAGTGCGGAGGAAACGAAAAAGAAGCTGCTTGGATTGATTGATAGGGCGATTAAAAGGCTGAGTTTCATAAATCATCTATCAGTTGTAGTTTTTTTTGTCGGTGTGGTCTATACGTTGTATGTAAGTCCTGATGCCTTGAATATTTCGAGAAAGTTACTGGGCGATGTTGTGGGTCTTTTTGGGGTTATTTACAATTTTGGTTTTTCAGCGGGTTGGCTTCACTATTTCTCCTACGCGGCGATATACAGTAAGAGTAATTCTCTTGTCAGTATGGCCAAGTAACCGGCTGGCATGCGTCAGATCACCAATTTCGCTTGCCGCCTTCGGGCGAATATCCCGGAACTGAAACTGACGAATCTGCTCCGACAAAAGCTCGTCCTGGGCTTCGAGTGCATTCCCAATAGCAGATTTCCTGGCATCATCGAAGCGAAGTCTAAGCATAGAAGCGGTTACGTTACGGCCGTCTTCAGTGGTGATCAGATAAGGATTTCGAACACCACGCTCTTTACGTTGCTTCGTAAGCGCTCCATGAACCCCACATTAAAAGCCGCTGTTTGATCCCGGATGCTGTGCTCCCGATTTCTTTCTGGAGCCCGCCAACCATGATGCGTCCCGATGCAAAAGTCGAAAAAGTGTATCTGTACCCCAAGCCCATCGACTTCCGAAAATCCATCGACGGTCTGGCGGCCTTGGTCGAGTTGGACATTAAGGTCGCGGTGTTCGACCCCGTGCTTTTCGTCTTCCTGGATGAGCGTGCTCGAAGAGCAAGTTGCACTGCTAAGGTAGCGCCTGTTCGGCCGAAAATCAGAGCA
Organism: Pseudomonas sp. NUPR-002; assembly: GCF_056322725.1. NCBI lineage: Bacteria > Pseudomonadati > Pseudomonadota > Gammaproteobacteria > Pseudomonadales > Pseudomonadaceae > Pseudomonas > Pseudomonas sp. NUPR-002. The sequence continues at coordinate 4,039,676 of NZ_CM150476.1, read as the reverse complement.
GGCCGTCGATCCGGCAACGCCTCAAATGGCGTTGTTCAATGAAGCGGAGCACGAGGTCGAGTTGGCGTGCCAGACCACCGAAAAAGAGGTCGTCGCACCCTCAAAGCGGTGTGGCAAGCGTAATCCATTGCCTGCCGATCTACCGCGCATCGAAGTCATCCACGAACTGCCCGAGCATGAGCTGACTTGTACCTGCGGTTGCCGCAAACACGCCATTGGCGAGGAAATCAGCGAGCAACTTGAAATCGTCCCGATGCAGATGCGGGTGATCAAGCACATTCGTAAAGTCTACGGTTGCCGCGACTGCGAGACTGCACCGGTGACTGCGGACAAGCCGGCTCAGGTGATTGAAAAAAGCATGGCCAGCCCGAGCGTTCTGGCGATGCTGCTGACACACTAAATATGTGGACGGTTTGCCGCTTCACCGCTTTGAAAAAGTACTGGGTCGCCACGGCATCGATATCCCTCGCCAAACCTTGGCACGCTGGGTTATCCAGTGCGGAGAACACTTTCAGCCGCTGCTGAATTTAATGCGCGACAGCCTATTGGCCAGCCGGGTCATCCATTGCGATGAAACGCGGGTGCAGGTGTTGAAAGAGCCTGACCGCGAGCCAAGCAGCCAGTCATGGATGTGGGTGCAAACCGGCGGCCCGCCGGATAAGCCGGTGATCCTTTTTGACTATTCCACCAGCCGAGCGCAGGAGGTGCCTACGCGCCTGCTCGATGGCTATCGTGGTTACGTCATGACCGATGATTATGCCGGTTACAACGCGTTGGGCGCCCAAGCCGGAGTTGAGCGTTTAGGATGCTGGGCCCATGCGCGTCGCCGGTATCACCTAGCTAAGCGCACCACCCATCATGAAGCTGGTGGGGTTTATGGAGCGCTTACGGTGCTTTGCGTTTGGTGGTGACAAACGTGCAGCCGCTCAGCCGTGCCAGGCGACGAGTTTCGAAGATTACGTAGGTGGATGCAGCGGCGGGATGGACGTGCAAAGTCGCTGAGGTGTGCATAGAGATGCCTCACTCTGTGGTGGAAGAGTGAGGCGGATATCAGCCAGCGGTTGCTAAAAGTCAACTGACGTTTCGCTGAAAATTCTGGGGCGAAAGCGAGTGGTAGGTTAGAGGTTCATCTTGCTTAGGGAGTCCGCAAGCTTAAGCAACACCTCCGTTTTCTGCATCGATGATTTTGAATCTATCCATTTACTCATCATGCCCATAATTTCGCTGTCATCTAGGAAGCTTTCATCGACGTCAAAATTCTTATGAAAAAATCTATTCAGTTTGCATGCTTTGATTGTAAAGGCACCTTTTTCGGAGCGGTCAGTATACCTGACTCCGAACTTAATAATGTGTTGGTCCCACTCGTCGAAATGTGGGTGTACAATCAAAAACGCATTTGAGGATCTTGGATATCGCCTACGCGTATTTTGAGTGCGAGATGGCGCCAGGGTGTTTGGTATAGAACCGAGTGTCTCTTGGTCGCGCTTTATTGTGTTGCAATCTGCGCAAATCACGCATAGATTTTTCTCTTCGAAAATGAAGTCTATGTGCAGTGATTTCGGGACGATGTGCTCAACGTGTGCGTTGCCGGCGGTATTGAAGGAAATAGGATTTTTACAGTAGGCACAGATCCCGCGCTGCTCATTTCTATAGTGTTCTCTTATATAGGATCGTACAGGCATTAAATCATCGCACCCCCATTCTGTATGAGAAAAGGCTGGGTCGGAAATTTTGCTATCCATAATTGCTCTGAGGTTGTGGTCGCAAGATACTATGTTGTTAATTAGCGGCATAGTACTCACCCATATCAAGAGCTGATACGATTAGCTGGTGTAGAGGGTCGCTCTCTGAAAGAAGTTTGCTAAAATTTGATAGTTTGTTAATGTCCAATATATTTTCGTTGCTTAGGCGCTCGTTGGCTCTAAGACTAGACATTAATTTGAATGCTATTCGAACAATATATTCATTCATGCTGCCGGGAGCGTCAAAAATTTCAGCAAGTTGATAATCGGCAGATCGCTCTCTGAATTCCGAGGAGTTGTATATTTCTTTTCTTGTAAGTGAGGTGATAAAGCAGTTCTTGCTGCTTAGTTTTGATAGAATCTGGGGTGAGTGCGTGGCAATGTAAAAGTTACACCCTTCATAAGACTCAAATACATCAATAAGCAAACTCATAAACTTCTCTTGCCACTGCGGGTGCAAGCTGATTTCTGGCTCGTCTATGAAGATTTTAGAGTAGTCGCTAATGTGTCCGGCGATGCCCAGCATAATAACTAGCATGCATTGCTCGCCAGAGCTCGCTCTTCGCAATGACAAGTTGGGGTTGGATGGTTTCGATAACCTTAAATCCATCAGCTTTATTAAGCCATAATTAAGCAGCAGGAGAACTGCTGAAAGCAGCTGTCTATCGTTGTGGTGGTGCCTATTAAAGGTGTATTCCCATGTGTAATCGTAGTTGACCGAGAGTGTAAAATGAGGTCGGTCGAAGAAAAAATCTGTATATATGCTCAGTGCGAATCTAATTTCTTCCATAGCGTATTCAGGAAGATTGAGTATTTGATTGCTGAGCCGTGGGTCGATTGCTATTCCGAGGCTTTCCTGAAGGCCATAAAAAACGGGCCCCGTATCATGGACGACTTTTTCGTAGTCGTATTCGTAACTTTCTTCGTGGTATGGGTTTTTAAACATTGGTTTAAAAACGAAGTCAAGGTTTGGCTCGAATCCGAGGACCTTGAACACAGGCTTTAGCCTGTCCAAGCTATTTCTGGTTTTTAGTTTTTCAAGAAGACCGCTTGCTGCGGAGGAGATAAGGGAGATGGAGCCTGAGCTTGTTAGTCCGGGACCTCGCATGCCTACATATCTGTAATTCGATTTCGCAGTGCTGTATTTACTATTTGGTTTTGGAAGCCTGAATTCAACACATAAGTGCAACGCTCGCCCCTGCATAAACTTCGTACGGCGTCTTCCAGCCCAGGCGTTTTCGCGGGCGTAAATTGATCTTCGTTACCACGCGACTGACCGCCTCGACGGTCAGCTTGCTGAAGTCGCCGCCCTTGGGAAAATACTGCCGGAGCAGGCCGTTGGTATTTTCATTAGTGCCTCGCTGCCAGGATGAATAGGGTTCTGCAAAAAAGACTTGGCACTGGCTCCGATGCGCAATGCGTTCATGCCCGGCAAACTCCTTCCCGTTATCCAGCGTCAGCGTGTGAACAGCATGCCCCTTGAGCAACAGATTGATCGCCCGCGTTACCTGCCGGCGCGTCCTGCGCTTGACCGGATAGGCGCTCAGGTAGCCGCTTTTACGATCAACCAGCGTGACCAGATTGCCGCCTACGCCATGCACCGTGTCACCCTCCCAATCACCTAGACGCTCGCGGGCTTCGACCTCAGCAGGGCGCTCGGTTATCGATACGCGATTACGCAACTGTCCGCGCCGGTCGTGGCTTCCGTAGCGTTTTCGGTACAGCTTCCTGCGGTGCCGCAAATACTTGTATAACTCGCCACCTGCGTGTTTGTCGGTGGCGATAAACCGATAAATCCACTCGTGACTGACCGCGCGCTCCGGCTGCTCTTGCTTCAGGCGCTGAGCAATCTGCTCCGGGCTCATACCGTGTTTTAGCCAGAGCGGCAGATAATGGCTGAACCACGTTAATGGCTTGCAGTGCTTGCGCGCCTGCGCTCGACGGGCATCACTTTCATGGGTCGCAGCAACCGCTTTGTAGGTCTTCTGGGAGCTGTTGCGGCGAACCTCACGACTGATCGTCGAGGGATGTACGCCAACCTGTTTCGCGATGCTTGCCTGGCTTTTTCCGGCGCTCAGACCGGCCTCAATCTGGTAACGTTGGCCCTGAGTCAGCTGCCGGTAATGCGTAGTCATCTGCGCTTGAATCCTTCGGTGTGAGAGCCTGGATTCTACCGGTGGCTGACTCTCTGCCTATCGTTTCAAACGTTGCACTTATTCTATGAATTCAGGAAGTTTGAAAGTGTCGAATGGGCTGGTTGAGACTGTAATTACTTTTGGGATGTTTGTGAAGTAGTCGGCCTCATAGCTACTATCCATTGCAATGTATGCAGGTCGCTCAATATACTCAATGAACGAGTTGGAAAGACTGCTAAGCAAACGACTTTTCCCTACTCCGTTATTGCCGACAAGTATGGAGAAGCTGTTTTTTGCTTCGTTGTATTCATGGGGGATTATTAATGGTATCCCGTTATGATAAAAAATATCTTCCATCAGTTCCATGCATCCTGCTTAGTGGTTCATTCTGCGATAAAAGATCCAACAACTTTTCCGCAAATGTGAGTTTCTTCTGTTATTGCGATGATAGGGTATTGAGGGTTTATTGGTTTTAGGTAGCTGTGGCCTGCATCTTCAACCAATACTTTAAAAGTTGCTTCATTTGTGCTTGAGATTCGTGCGATTACCCGGTCACCAGTTTTAACTTCTATGTCGGGGTCGACAAAAATAATGCAGCCCGCCGGATAGGTACGACCTAACCCAGGATTAGTCATCGAGTCGCCACGTACTTTCAATGCGTATCCGTTACTGCTTATCGTGACTGGGCATGATATCCAAGTGTCGGCGAGGTGAGGTTCGCAGTTAGCTGCAGACTTACACCATGCGCCCGCTTGCACCCATGAAATCAAAGGTACTTTATTGAATTGCTCGTGGATCTTACTTATGTTTTCCATATGAGTTGGGGCGCAGGAACTTTCCTCATTCGTAAGGGTTCTATGTGATTTTGGGCCAACTCCATACTCTAACCACTCCCTCCGCACATTCAGCCAACTGCTGAGAGCTGTCATGCTATCTGCTTCAGCAATAGCTTCTCCGTTGAGCCATTTGCTGATTGCTTGGGTAGTTTTTTTTACGCCGGCGCTCCTCAGCTGTTTATGAATGTCCACACCTCGCCCGCGGCTTCGGACACCGGCATCGTTAAGGGCTTCGTGCAGACGTGCACTGAATGCAGCTCTGAGTTCGTTTTTATCAACCATGAGTTGAGAGTCGCATATGGCTTGCACAAAAGTCAGTTGATGTTTAGGATCAACTACTGGTTGATTTTGGAGGCGCGATGCTTGATTTTCATACCACCCTCAATCCTGTTGCGCACGCTTTCGAGGCTGTAGGCGGGATTGGAGCCGCAGCCAAGGCTTGTGGCCGCAGCTGCCAAGCGCTCAGTAAATGGCGTAAGGCAGGCGCGCTACCACGCACGGAATATACGGGCCAAACCACTTACGCAAAGCAATTGGCAAAGATCGCATCCGATAGAGGAAATCCACTTGACGTAAACTGGTTGCTGGAAGCTGCCGCACCGGCAAAATCAGTTCCTTAGAAAGAAAAAAGGCGACCCAAGGGCCGCCCTGTTTCCCCCAGTAGCACCACCACAGTGCTGCCGGGCCGCGTGATAGATAAGTGAACACACCACATGCAACCACCTACCTTGACCGCGTCATCCAGGCATGGATGCCTGGATGTTACCGCCTTTCTCCACCACAGATTGGGCGGCTGTTGCGCCAGAGGTTATTGACGGATCGACACCTTGGCACGGTGCCGGTTAGGTCTAATGGACCACCCCGGCGTTTGGGCCCTTTCAAGCCCCGCGGCAAATGTACCACCACTACATGCCTCTGGCACTGGCAACCTATAAGGATTAATGCCATGAGCCGAACTGCTCTGAGTTGTGTCGAGCGCGCCAAGAGGGAAGTCTTGCCGCTTGATCTCGCGCTGTATCACGCTGTACGTGAATACCCAGGCGGTGCTGCCGCCATTGCCGCCACCTCTGGCCGTAATGCCACCACCTTGCAGCATAAGCTGTCACCTACTCATCCAAGTCATGTGGTCAACATTCAGGAGTTCGGCGAGATCCTGGAGCTGACCAAGGACAGTCGAATTCTTGATGCCGTGCATGCCCTGGTCGGCGACACCATCTGGCAGGAGTTGTCCGGTGCCTATACAGAAGACATGCCTGAAACCTTGACCATGGGGACCCTGGCAAATATCGCCGGGTACGGGGCTGGAAACCCGCGGGACTTTGTTAGCGGCAGGTTCACCAGCTTAGTGAACTGCGGTGAACGGGTGAACTCATTGGGTGAACTGGACATTTGATCATGACCGTTTTGAGCAAATCTGAATTAGCCGCGCGGCGGGGCTGGGCCAAATCCTACGTTTCCAAACTGGCCAAGCAAGACCGGTTGGTGCTGACCGAGGATGGCAAGGTTGATCTGGAAGCGACGGAGGCTTTGCTCGCTGAATCATCGGACCCCAGTAAATCGGCAGTCGCTGCCCGGCATGAGGAAGCGCGAGTCGATCGAGACGTGCGTAGCCAGCTGGTACCGGCGGCTGAAATACCTGCGGTGCCGTGGCCTTGTCCGACTTCTGGATAAGCCTCCACTCAAAGAGCAAGGTTTCAGTGCTGTCTCAAAGAAGTTCCGATGGCTTGTCGACGTCGTCGGCGTAGCGGTTCTCCGTCTGCTCGAAGTTCGCGACCCATTTGCGTTTGATGAATCGGCACTGTCGATTTTAAGCAAGCTCGCCCAGGGGCATCTCTACGATGAGCGAGATACTCGAAAGCTCGGAGAGAAGCTGCGAAAGTCCGTGCCGACTTGGCCAGAGCTCGATTACAAACTCTTCTGGTATGACGTGGCGGAAGCCCGCAAAGGGCGAGTGCACCGCGAACCCGTTACTCAGGTCTGGCAGCTGTTGGGTTTCCGGTCATTTTGGTCGTTGAACAAAGAAAACTTCAGCCTTGCCTGCGACGAAGTCGTGAGCCACTTGGAAATGCAAGACTGCCTCATGGCGCTTAGTATGGCGTTCAACATCTACGCGGAGCACAGCAAACCCGCCTCATGGGAAATTCAGCTAAGGCAGGCAGTCGATGGCAACCCCGAGCTTAGTGCGCATCTCGAAACACTGCTGAACCCACCGAAGCGAGAGCCCGATAAGTGGCAAATAAAAATGGCTGAGTGGGAGGAAGAAGCTAATCAACGAAAAGCTGAAGAAGCAGAGCGCCGTCGTATTTGGCGGGAAAGTCTCGCTGCTGATCTGACTCTCATTAACAGTCCTGAGCCCGGCGTGATGACCCACAACCAGGGGCGCCTGCCAATTCAACTCCATATCAGGTGATTTTTGGGCTTACAGGTCTCGCCATTGAGGCCAAAGAAGAACCCACTTTGTTTGCGCAAATGTCCGCAGAGAACGCTCGAAACGCTGCGCGTTTTGGACTGCTTGAGCTGAATGGCTTCCCAGAGTGGCTACCTAGGCTGTTCGCTCTTCATCCGCAATTAGTCCAAGACGTTGTGGCCCATGAAATCCTATATGAGCTAGACGCTCCCCATTTTGAATCTGGCGGGAGTCGCGTGCTGCAAAGCTTGCGCTGGGGTGGAGACTGGATGTATGAGGAGCTGGCTGCTCCGCTGCTGGCCCGGTTGGAGCAACCCGTTAGCCATCTTGAATCTCTTCAGCTCGCGCTCACCATTGTTCAAGAATCGTCGGTTGATGATGACCTACTGGGCGCGCTCGCTAGCAGGCGTGCCATGGAAGAGGGCAATGAGGATATCGCACCGACTTGGTATGCAGTGTGGGTTGGTACACAGCCCCGTGTTGCTATATCGGCATTGGCAGCTCGTATCGACTCGCTGTCATCTGATGAAGAGAAGGCAAAATTCGCAATGCTCTCCCTCATCGCTCTCGTAGGTAGCCGCACGGCCAGTCGTTGTAGGCAGAACTACAAAAAAGTTGAGCATGCCAAGGCTCTGTATCTCTTGATACACAACTACGTTCGGATCGCAGATGACATTGACCGTTCAGGCAAGGGGGTATACTCGCCAGGTCTTCGGGATGATGCCCAGCATGCCCGTGATGGACTTCTGGCCTTCATTAGGGAGACACCTGGTAAGGAAGCATTCCTAGCTCTGCAGGAGATCGCCAAGGCCCACCCAGCAGAGAGCCTCCGCCCTTGGAGTGCGTTTTATGCTCAGCAGAAAGCTACTGCTGACTCGCAAACTCCTCCTTGGGAGCCGGAAAAGGTCATCGAGTTCCATAACAACCTAGAAAGCACGCCCTCCACACATCGTGAGCTTTGGAACCTGGCAGTCGATCGCCTTCTGGACTTGAAGCATGATCTAGAGGATGGAGACTCGAGCTACGCTGAGATACTGTTGAGGACGAACCAGGAGACTTCGATCCGCAAATTCATCGGCAGTTGGCTGAGAGATCATGCTGCAGGACGCTACGTCGTTCCGCAGGAAGAGCAGTTGGCCGATGACAAGCGCCCGGATTACAGAATCCAAAACAGCGACTTTTATGAGCCCGTCCCTGTTGAGCTGAAGCTGTCGCAAAACTGGAGTGGCCCCGACCACTTCGAACGGCTCGAGAACCAGCTATGCGGTGATTACTTGCGAGGGATGAACTCGAGTTGCGGCATCTTTTTACTGGTGAACCATGGAGGGCAAGCCACTTGGGCGTCGCCGAACAATGGCCAAGTAAAATTCGAGGATTTGGTCACTGCTTTGCAGAATCACTGGCTGGCTATCGCTCCGAAGTTTCCGAACGTTGAAGACATAAAAGTCATTGGAATTGATCTCACCAAGCGGGGCGGAAGAGCTTCGGTCGTAGCTATCGAAGCGAATCAAGCGATGGCAACGCAACCTGGCGAGGGATGATCCGATGGCTGGATTGATGGACTGCTTCTTCGCCCCAGATGGCTATGAACCGGCTGTATGGACCGCAGCGGACTAGAGGAGTCTAAGCCCAGCCTCGCGCTGGGCTTTTTGCGGTTTGTGGGAAAGTGCTCGGAGTTCGACTCGTGTAGGAATCTACTATGCAGGGTGGTTGTATTTTTCAATTTTTAGCTATCTTGGTTGTCGTTGTCTGAGGGGATATTGTTTGTACTGAAATATTTCTGTGGGTTTTTGTAGAAGTCTTTTGGGCTCTCAATGGTGTAGTTATTTACGGTCCAAATTCCTTTGGGTGTCAAAGGCGTTGTTGAAGGTGGACCGCTTGGGAGATCCTTCGGGATTGGAACAACTGCATCTAGGTTTCTTCTTAATTGAAAGTGCTCGGCACCATCTATTTTACTGTTGGTAGCTTCGCGCATGCTCTTGTGTAGAGCGCTTTCAGCCTCGTCAGGGGTGTCATTGTGGTTGCGCATTTTTTTCTCCGATCAAGAACTCTATGTATTTTACATCTCTCCCATTTACTATGATTGAGTCTACGTTTTTCTGGGGTTGTCGCTCGCTTCCTATTACCCAGGCAGGGTTTTTAATATGGAATATCCCGGTTTCTCTATTGGCGGGATATGATGATATATAACCGCATAGCCGATTGCCGTCATTAAGGTGCACAATGACACCTGCATCGCCTAGCTCCTTCACAATAAGGATAAAATCGTCTTGAGAGGTTTTTGTTGTAAGCTTTTTATTTCTTGCTATTTCATAAAGCTTGTCGTGGTTGGATAGGTATGCCAGCCAAACTCCGAGTGCTGTTGATAACAGTATCGATAGGATGACTGTCGCAGTCTCGCTCCAAGGTCCAAAGTCAATGTGTTTTCCTACTGAAAGGGCGAGGATTTTTGTTAGAGAGATTAAAATCTGGATTAGGCTTGTTACAATTAGTGCCTGAACGATTCTTTCTGCGTGCGAAGGTTTGGGTACCTCTGCCAGCCAATAAAAAATAGTTGACGTAAGAAAGCCGGGTAAGAGAACTTTCAATGTGGAGACTAAATCCAGTGGGATGTCGTCCATGTCGGTTAACTCTGTCTGTTGGAGGTCTACCAAGTGATTTTAGCTTGAGGGTGTAGAAAGTTCGAGGAGTCTACTGTTTCAAAAATGAGAAAATAGTTAATCAATTGTTAAGGCAGTGATACGGTTTCGACTTTCCGTTGGTTATCACATGCGAGTTCTGACTGGGGCGGTGACGTTGCTGGCGGGGTGGGTGTCGCCGAGCAGCTTGAAAGACCGCGGGTCCACTACAACCGCGGTCACCAGGAAACTCCCCAAAGCGTATTCGCTCTGCGTGCTCCCAAAGTAGCAGGATGCGTGCTCTGAAGCCGCGATATCGAAAAGCGCAGACGGCTGACGTCTGGTTTTGGAGCTAGGAAGTGCAATCACTCCAAAAGCCCCAACCAAACAGCCAGCTTTTTGTTTGCACAATAATGGCGATCAGCTATCCATACCTTATCAGCCTGTCGCTGAAACGGAGGGTGCATGAACAAATTCCTGGTTCTGGGTTTGTGCCTTGTGCTAGCCGCCTGCTCCACCATGGAGCTCACAACACTAACGGGCAACCTAGAACAGCCGGACCAGATCAGCCTGGAACGCCAGAACGAGATGATCAACGAACGCCTGCAGAGCTGTTATGACTTCTTTGGTGTGAAATCTGCCGAAGCTGAAAGAAGAGCAAGCAGTGCTTGGAAATGGACGCTAGCCGGGATCATCTCTGGTGCCGTCGTGGCTCCGGCGCTGACGGCCGCCAACGCCTCTGCCAATGCGCCCTGGATCGCTGGGTTCAGCGGGTTCGGCGGCGCTTCTGTTGCAGCGGTTAACAACGCCAATAACTTTGGCATCGGGCCAGCCTCGTCGATCGAAGGCTTGCTGGCGGTGGGCGCGGCAGTTCGTGATGACATGAGACTGGCCCTGGACGTCCATAAACCCTTTCCAGATCGCACTGAAGCAGCCGCCAGAGCATCGACCAGTTGCAGTATTCCTGCATCGGTTGATGGCTATATGAGCGCGCAGAACTCAGCGGCTCAGCAGAAGGCATTCGATGAGCAGCAAAAAGCAATGGATGCACGGCTCAGGGCGCAGGAAGATCGAATTCTGGAGTTGCAGGCCAAGCAGCGTGAGATGGAGAAAAACCGATAGAGTAGGTGGTCATGTTGCGGGCGCGGTGGGCCGCGTCGGCGGCCCTGCGTTAGCCTGCGGCTATTCCTTCATTGCAGCTAGATCCGCCTGCGCAGCGCGGCGCAATACCGCCAATGTCGCCGAGCGGGCTTCTACTTCATCCAGCACGGCTTCAACCAACGCCATGCTCATTTCCAACGATTGCTCCGTCGCCCACAACAATCCGCGTGCTTCGGCATCGACCATGTCACAGGCGTGGGCGTTGGTGTGGTAAGCGCTTTTGAGCAGGACGCAGGCATGCACCAGGGCATCTTCGGATGAGACGCCTCTGCGGACAGCGAACAGTGGATCGTGGCTGCCGTTGCAGGTACCGAAGGTGGTGCTGGTTTGGGTGGTGGAGGGTGGGGGATCGGGGACTACTTTTGTCATTGTGCAGCTCCTTTTGCTGTGGAGCTACCAACCATCGCCGCGAAACGATTTGGGTGGCAGCTGTGCGCGGGTTCGCGGACCGAGGCAAAAGGAAACCCGGCAGACTCGAAAGTCTCCCACGCACAGCCGCCATTGCACAGAAAGCGGGCACAAAAAAAGCGCCTGCAATTGTGGTGGTGTGGCGCTGTAGCGCCTTTTGCCTTACGGGCCGCGACGCCCGGTCACTGATTTGGCAGTGACTCAGGGAGGGTAGCGAGGTTGGAGGTGCGATTCAAGGGGCAATGGTTTTAGGCTTGCCCCGCGATACGCTGTGGCTGACAGGTCGCTATCGCGGGGCAAGCCCGCTCCTACCGGATCTGGTGTGCTTAGAACTCCTTGCGCACGCTCGCCACTACGGTGGCGGTGCAGACATCGTCGAAACCGTAGAAGCTGGCACATTCTGCTTGCGACAGGTCGGTGTCGATGTAGCTCAGGCCCCAGGTCAGGCCCACGAAATCGTGGGTGAATTTGGCTTCCCACTCGTGGTAGGCGTCCCGCGAGCTACCACTTGTCGACCAGTACATCGGGTCCTTGAAGTCCATCCGGCCATAGCGCAGCTCCAGGCCAACTTCCAGGGGCAGTTGGGTTTCATAGCCGACCCAGCTGTAGAGGGTGTCCTGGTCCTCACCAAACACCGTTGGCGCATCACTGGAGTAGAAAGCAGCCGCTTTGAAACCATAGGCGCTGAGCACCGCGTAGGTCTCGGACTGGTTGAAACCGCTGGTTTTGGGGTAAGCGTACTTGATGTAGCCCAGGTCCAGGGACACCGCGTCGGTGGCCTGCCAGTACCAGCCGCCGAAGTAGTCCACTTCCTGGCGGGTGGCAGTGCCGAAGCCGAAGTCGACGTTGGAGGTCCAGGCCCCCACATACAGGCCGCTCGAATGAGCCAGTACGGCACCGGCTTGGAGCGCTGGGTCGTTCTGGGTCTGCGAGATGCCACGGGTGCGGTAGTCGCTGGCGGCGGTCACGTCGAGTTTCAGAAAGATGTCATCGCTGAGCGCCAGGGCCTGGCTCTTTGGGGCGATAGCCGACAGTCCGGCCATCAGGGCGATGCTCACTGCAAGGTGCTTGCTGTTCATGGTTGCTTCTTCTTGTAATTGTTGTTGGCAGTGTTTGGGCAATAGGGGGCCGCACCGTGCCCCGGTGCGGGCACGGCGTGGCGTTTCTCAGGGGGTTATTTGCTGGGCGTGTAGACCGGTTTGCCGCCGAAGTAGGTGGCCAGTACCTGGGTTTCGCTTACGTCTTTGTCGCTGACGGCGAGCACGTCGCGATCGAGGATGACGAAGTCGGCCTGTTTGCCCTTGCTCAGGGAGCCGATCTGCTGTTCCAGGCCGATGGTCTTGGCTGCATTGATCGTGTAGGCGTACAGCATGGTCTCGCGGTCCAGGCTTTCATCGGCGTTCAGCACACCCCGGGGGCCCTCTCGGGTAGCGGCCTGGGCGATGGCCAGCCAGGGGTTTGGGCTGGAAACCGGCCAGTCGCTGGCGCCAGCGATGGTCGCGCCGTTTTTCAGCAGTGAGCGGGCCGGGTACTGATAGCGATAGGCAGCCGAGTCGACATAGTGCTTGACCATGTCCTGGGTGTACTCGTCGCCAGCGGCCCACAGCAGCTGCATCGAAGCGATGACGTTGAGCGGCTTGAAGCGGGCGAACTCTGTCGGGTTGACCAGCTGCAGGTGGGTGATCGAATGTGTAATGCCACTGTCGCCGGACTTGCGCGCCTGCTCGATGCCATTGAGTGACTCACGTACGGCGCGGTCACCGATGGCATGGATGTGCACCAGCCAGCCGCGTTTGTCGGCGGCGGTAACCAGCTCGCCGAAGTGCTCCGGGTCCAGCAGCAGTTCTCCGCTTTTGTGGCTGTTGCTGTAGTGGTCGAGCAGGGCTGCGCTCTGCGCTGGAAATTCCAGCACGCCGTCGGCGAACACCTTGATCCCGGGCAGGGTCAGATTGGGAATACCAGTGAATTGCTGGCGCACTTTGTCGATGACTTCCAGGTCAGCCGGACGGCTCTTCGGGTTAACCACCAGCAGGGCGGCCACGTGTGCGGTCAGCTCGCCGTTCTCCGCCAACGCCTTGTAGGCCGGCAGCACACCCACGGTTTTCTCCGTCGGCTTGATAGCGAACAACGCTTCGCCGGGCGCGCCATTGGCGGCCGGGTCCATCCAGGCGGTGATGCCGAAGCTGTTGTTGTAGCGCACAGCGGCTTGGGCTGCGTGCAGCAGGCCGGCGGCGTCGACTGGCGGCAGTGCTGCGGCGACACGGTCCCAGCCTGCATCCACCAGGAAACCGCTAGGTTCGCCATTGCTCAGGGTGCCGATGGTGGAGCGGTCGGCCTTGCTCAGGCTGGCAACCAGTGCTTTGTCGATCCCGGCGCGTTTGAGCATGGCGTTGTTGGCCCAGGCGGTATGGTGGTCGCCGCCAACGAAGACGATCGGGGTGTTCGTCCACTCGCCGTGGTTGAAGCGCTTGCCGAACGCTTCGGCTTTGGCCCAGTCGCTGGAGTTCATGCCCACCACCTGAAGGAACTCGCCGAGCTTGGCGCGGCCATCGGCGCGCCAATTGCGCAGACGCTTTTCCAGCTCGTCGACGCTGACCGATTCGCCTTCCATGTTGGCCGCCGCTAGTTCCAGGCCGCCGAACACCGAGTGAGAGTGGGAGTCGATCAGGCCGGGCGTGACACGCTTGCCTGCAAGGTCGATCACCTGGGTGGCATTGTCGGCGAAGCTGCGTACCTGAGCGTCGCTCCCCACGGCCACGATCTTGCCCTCGTCGATGGCGATGGCCTGAACCTGCGGATGGGTATGGTCGGCGGTGAAGATCTTGCCGTTGACCAGTATCAGGTCTGCCGCTGCCATGGATTCCGATGAGGAAAAACTGACTGCCAGTGCCATTAGCGCCGGAACGAAGCGAATCATATGCTGCTCTCTTGTAGTTATTGGCGATGGCGAGATTATCTGTGTCATGCTGTTTCCAGAATGACCACTTTGCTAAAAAGCGTTTTGCTGGTTTGGAAAAAATATGGACACACTCGGTGCAATATCGATGTTTGTTGCCACGGCTGACCAAGGCAGTTTCAGTCGTGCCGCAGAACTGCTGGGCAAAACGCCGTCGGCCCTGACCAAGTCTGTCAGCATGCTGGAGAAGCAGCTGGGTACCCTGCTATTCGAGCGCAGCACCCGGCGCATTGTGCTCACGGAATCGGGCCGCCTCTATCTGGAAACGGCTCGACAGGTGCTGCGCAGCCTGCATGAGGCAGGGGAGGAGATCAGCCAACTGCACCAAGGCTTGTCCGGCACGTTGCGGCTGACCGCGCCCCTGGCATTCGAACGTGCATTCTTGAGTGAAGTGTGTGCCGGCTTTCTGGAGCAATACCCGGATATCCAGTTGCGCGTCGATCTGTCCGATGACTTTGTCGACCTGATCGATGCTGGCTACGACCTGGGCATACGTCAGGGGCGCAGCGATTTGCCGGGGTTGATAGGGCGAGTTGTTGGCAAAAACCGCATCTACCTGTGTGCCAGTCCACACTACGTCGCGCGCAATCCGCTGCCGCTGTCGCCGCAAACCATCGACCAGCACGACTGGCTCAAGTACGTTCACTCCGCGTTGGATGTGAAGTATTGGTGGGCCCAGTCGCAGACCGGGCGCATTCGCTTGAGCTATCCACACAAGGCCCGCCTGGAAAGCGACAGCTATGACCTGCTGCTGCAAAATGCATTGGCCGGGCGTGGCATCTTGCATACACCGCAATGGAGTGTGGAGAGGTATTTGCGCGATGGACGCCTGGTGCGTCTGATGGAGGATTACATCATCGAGCCGGAAGCCTTCGGTGATGACATTCTGGCGGTCTATCCCAGCCATCATCGCGCTAGCCGCAAGGTACTCGCCTTTATCGATTACCTGAGCAGCTATCTGGCAACGCTGAATAGTGTCTGACCGGGCTGCGGCAGGAAACCGTTATGGTGCAAGCAACATGAATCGAATATCCGCGCGGATGCTGCCTGCTCGCCGGGCAGGCGCGCTACTGTGCTCGCTGTTGCTGTGGGCGTCGTTCGGCAGTCACTGTCTTGCTGCTGGTGGTACCCGAGAATTGCGGGTGTACAACTGGGTCGAATACTTGCCGCAGTCGGTGCTGGAGGATTTTCAGCGTCGCACCGGGATCAAGGTCACCTATGACGTGTACGACACTGGCGAGGTGCTTGAGGCCAAGCTGCTGGTGGGCAACTCGGGCTACGATATCGTCTTCCCTTCGCACAACCAGTTGCCCAAGCTGATTCAGGCCGGAGCCCTGGAGCCGCTCGACAAGGCCAGGCTACCGAATTGGTCGCACCTGGATCCGGCATTTATGGCGGAGCTGGCGCGCATGGACCCCGGTAATAGGTATGCCGTCCCCTATCTCTGGGGCACCACCACGTTCGGCTACAACGTCGAAGCGGTGAAGAAGGTACTGGGGCATGATTTTTCCGCGACCGAGTCCTGGGATGCGATTTTCAAACCAGAGAACATGTCTCGTCTCAGCGCCTGCGGCGTGGCGTTTCCCGACTCGGGGGCCGAGGTCTACGCGCTGGCCCTCAACTACCTGGGGCTGAACCCCGCCAGCACCACTGCGGATGACTACCAGAAGGCGCAACAGCTGTTGAAGCAGTTGCGCCCGAACATCAAGTATTTTCACTCTTCGCGCTTTATGACCGACCTCGCTTCCGGCGATATCTGCGTGGCTGTCGGGTATTCAGGAGGGCTGATGTTAGCCAAGGCGACTGCAGAGGCTGCGCATAACGGCGTGCAGATAACGTTGGCTTCACCCCGCGAAGGCGCGCTCATGTGGGCAGACAATATGGCGATTGCGCAGGGGGCAAAGAACAAGACCGAGGCAGAAGCGTTCATCAATTACATCCTGGAGCCCAGTGTTATTGCCAGTGTATCTGCGCAGATTGGCTATCCGAATGCCAATGCGGACTCTTTGAAGTATGCTGATCCGAAGGTGATTGCGCAGAAAGGCTTGCTGATGCCTACCCGGGAGCAGGGCGGTTTGTTCTTGCAGCAGCCGATGCCGCCGGCTGTCGAGCGGCTTATCACTCGACTATGGATGGGGCTGCGTAATGGCAAGTGAGGGCGGGCGGCGCTATCGCGGGGCAAGCCCGCTCCTACTGCCCAATCCCTTCCGGTAGGAGCGGGCTTGCCCCGCGATGGCCAACACTACCAAAACAAACAATGGATCAGTCCACACCGCGAACAACCAATCGCACGACTGCCCCACCTCAGTGAGTTGGCCAATTGTCTTCGTTTGGCGATGCACGAATCGCTTGCGGTGTGTACTGTGGTGAAGATCCTTGTTTTACATCGCATCGCGGGGCAAGCCCGCTCCCACCGGGTCGTTCACGGGTTGCGTGCGCGATACGTTTAGGCCCAGCAGGCCGCCGATCACCAGTGCAGCAGCCATGAAGTACATCGCCGCATGGGTGCTTCCGGTGAGCTGGGTCAGCCAGCCCACGGCCATGGTGCTGAAGAATCCGGCCACATTGCCCAGCGAGTTGATCAAGGCTATGCCCGCTGCCGCCGCCGCGCCGCCAATCACTGCGGTGGGCATGCCCCAGAACACCGGCAAGCTGCTGATCATCGCCGCGGTACCGATGGTAAGGCCGATCATCGACAGCACCAGGCTACCGCCGAACAGGGTGCCGAACACTACTCCGGCACCGCCGATGAAGGCGCAGATTGCCAGGTGCCAGCGGTACTCGCGAAGCCGGTCTGAGCTGCGGCCAACCAGCACCATGCTGACCGCCGCCACCGAGTAGGGGATTGCTGTCAGTACGCCAATCGCCCATGGCTCGGCGATGCCGCTGTTGCGGATGATGGTCGGCATCCAGAAGCTGATGACGTACTGCCCCAGTACCAGGCAAAAATACACCCCACCCAGCAGCCACACTTTCGGGTTCAGCAAGCCGTCGCGCAGCCGGTGGCCAGACTTGGTCATGGCTTCGCGATCCAGCGCCGCCTGCATCCCGCGCTTTTCTTCGGGGCTCAGCCAGTGGGCATCGGCAATGCGGTCACGTAGCAGGTAGAACACTGCAGCACCCAACACCACCGCAGGCAAGCCTTCGATGACGAACAGCCACTGCCAGCCGGCATAGCCTGCAACACCGTCGAAATGCTGCATGATCAAACCGGAAATCAGCGAACCGAGCATGCTCGAAATCGGCAGGGCGGCAATGAACAGTGAAATCATCACGCCCCGGCGGTGGCTGGGAAACCAGGTGGTGAGGTAGAAGATGATCCCGGGAAAGAAGCCGGCTTCGGCAATACCGATCAGAAAGCGCAGCACGTAGAAGGTCATCGGTGTTTCGATGAACATCATCGCCGCCGACAGCAACCCCCAGGTCATCATGATCCGTGCGATCCAGCGGCGGGCGCCAAATTTGTGCAGGGCGATGTTGCTGGGAATCTCAAACAGCAGGTAGCCGAAAAAGAACACACCGGCGCCCAGGCCGTATACCGCCTCGCTGAACTTCAGGTCATCGAGCATCTGCAGTTTGGCAAAGCCGACGTTGACCCGGTCAAGGTAGGCCACCAGGTAGCAAACAATCAGCAGCGGAATGATCCGCCACGCGGTTTTACGGTAGGCGCCCTGCAGGGCGGCGTCCGGCATGCTCTGGGCAAGTGGGGGTAGGGTGGTCATCTCGAGCCTCTTTTTTGTTGTTGTAGGGCGATCCTGAAATGGCAGTACAACGGGTCAGAGCGCGCGGCCTCCCGGCCATTCACCGCACGCGCACATGTCCCGGACAACGTCGCGGATCAACTCGCTGATCAGCGTTTTAAGGCGGCTGGCAGGCATCGAGGCGCAACTGCAAATGCCCAGGGTGCGCGACAGTCCTTCAGCGGCAATCCGGTGCGCCACCAGGCGCCCGTCATCGATTTCGCGCATGGCCAGGTTCAACGGCATGATGGTGTGACCGATACCAGCCTCTACCGCGCTTTTGAGGATGTGTACGGAGTTGACCTCCATGGCGATCTCTCCCACGCTCAGCCCGTGCTGGGCCACCGCTCGTTCAATCAAGGTACGGGTGCTGTGGCCGTGGGCCTGGCTTGGGAACACCAGCGGCCGGGCCAGCGCCTGCTGCAGCGACACGTCACCGGCAGGTGGCGCATCCGGCGCATGGGCGCGGTGGATCAGGTAGAAGTCTTCTTCGATCAAGGCACTGAACAGCACCTGTTCGGGCAAGTCGGCGCTGGTAAACAGGGCGAGGTCCACGCGGCCACGGATTAGTTGATCCATGACGTTGCCGGTCAGCTCTTCATTGAGGTGAAACGCGACCTGCGGGTAGCGCGCCGCCACCGTTCGCATCAACGGCATGGCGAGGATGGTCGCGACGCTTTGCGGCAACGCCACGATAATCGAGCCGCTGACCGCGTCCGGGCTGCTGGTGACGGCGGCCCGGGCATCGACCAGGTGTTTGAGCATGCCTTGGGCATACTCGTAGAACACCTTGCCGGCTTCGCTGGCGACCACACCATTGTGGCTGCGATGAAACAGCTGCACCCCCAGTTCGTCCTCCAGCGCCGATATCTGTTTGCTCAGGGCCGATTGCGCCACATGCACCTGGCGCGCGGCTTGGGACAGGCTGCCGCAATCAATCACGGCAACAAAGTACTTGATCTGGCGGATTTCCATGTGGGCTTCCTGCATCACGGGGGCGTACGGGGCCGCTGATGGTACAGCGCGTCAGCCTGCGATGGGGCCGCGAGGAAAGATCTTCCCAGGGTTCATCAGTTGTTTGGGGTCCAGTGCGGCCTTGATCGCCTTCATGGTGTCCACCGCGTTTTCCCCGTGTTCAACCGCCATGAAGTGCTGCTTGGTCAGGCCGATGCCATGCTCGCCGGTGCAACTGCCGTTCATGGCGATCGCGCGTTCGGCCAGTCGGTGAGCGGCTGCTTCAGCGCGTTCGACTTCGGCATGATCATCAGGGTCGACCAGAATCAGCGCGTGGAAATTGCCATCGCCGACATGGCCGAAGATCGGTGCCAGCAAGCCGTTTTGCGCAAGGTCTGCCGCGGTGGCTTCAATGCAATCGGCCAGGCGCGAAATCGGCACCACGGCGTCGGTGGTCAGGGCACGGCAACCGGGACGCAGGGCCAGGGCGGCGAAATAGCCGTCGTGGCGCGCTTGCCACAAGCGGCTACGGTCTTCCGGATGTACCGCCCATTCGAAATCCAGGCCTTGGTGTTCGTCGGCAACCATGCGTACGGTTTCAAGCTGCTCCTTCACACCGGCTTCGGAGCCGTGCAGTTCGAACAGCAACGAGGGCACTTCGCGCAATTGCGTTTTGCTGTAGGCGTTGAGGGCGCGCATGGTCAAGGCGTCGAGCAGCTCGATACGGGCGATGGGCACGCCCAGCTGGATGATCTGGATCACCGCGCGTACGGCATGATCGACACTGGGGAAGCGGCACACCGCTGCCGAAATGGCCTCGGGGATCGGGTGCAGCTTGACGGTCAGCTCGGCGATGGTCGCCAGGGTGCCGCCCGAGCCCACCAGCAAATGGGTCAGGTCGTAGCCGGCAGACGATTTGCGTGCCCGGCCACCGGTATTGATCACACGCCCGTCGGCCAGCACTGCAGTCATGCCCAGCACGTTTTCACGCATGGTGCCGTAGCGCACAGCGTTGGTGCCGGAGGCGCGGGTTGCGGCCATGCCGCCCAGCGAAGCATCGGCGCCAGGGTCGATGGGAAAGAACAGCCCGGTGCCATGCAAGGCGGCGTTGAGCTGCTTGCGGGTCACGCCCGGTTGTACCGTGGCATCCATGTCATCGACGCGAATCTCGACAATCTGGTTCATGCCTGAGACGTCAATGCTCACGCCGCCGTGTGTGGCCTGCAACCAGCCTTCCAGGGAGGTGCCGCTGCCATAGGCGATCATCGGCACATCGTGACGGTAGCAGGTAGTGCTGATGCTGACGATTTCGTCGAGGCTGTTGGCGTAAGCAACGGCATCTGGCGGAAGTGGGTCGAGGGCGGAAATATCGCTGCCATGGTGCTCGCGCACGCTGGCGGAGGTGGAGAACCGGTCACCGAGCAACAAGCGCAGGTCATCACACAGGGAGTGGGGAAGGGGCATCGGGCAGTCTCCGGTTCTTGTTCGCCGCGTAAGGTGGGCGGCATTTGTAGGGAGTTGTGGTGCATGTTAGGCAGGCTTTGGCCAACACCCGTAGTGCTGATTTCAGATGGAGCCATCTGTTCAAGAGATGGCCTTGTGGCGGGTCAGCTCGGCCAGCTCTTTATCCGAAACACATTCGGTTTCCTGAGGATGCTCTCCACGCTGCGTAGCAGGCTGTAGAATTGTCTGAAATTTCTGAATGAGTCTAAGGAGTTAGGGTGAGGGGTCTGGAAAAATTCTTGTCGCTGCAGTTTTTGCTGACAGTGGCCTTCATTGCGCTGGGCGCCTTTCTTCACCGCGCAGGCCATGTGGGCTTTTCGGGGATGCTGATCATCATGATGCTGCCGAACATCGTCTTCACGATCATCAGAATCAGAAACCAGAAGAAGACGCAGCAGTCGCGGTGAGTAGCAGCCACCGCGTTTGCTTGTTCAGAAGACATGTAATCGGCGCTCTGTCAGCATAAGAGAGTGTTTGGGCAGATGCTGATCACAGGGAAAGTGAGCGATATGCAAGGCAACGAGCCAAACCGGGAAGCCCGGTGGAAAGCCTATTACCAGCACCATCAGGATCGTCCTGCTTCAGCGCTGCTGTGCGCAGCACTCGATGTGCTCGGCCCGCAAACAGGACCTGGGCAAGCAGTGGACCTGGGCTGTGGTGCTGGCAATGAAACGCGCGCGTTGCTTCAGGCGGGCTGGCAGGTGCTGGCGCTGGACCAGGAGCCGGCTGCAATCGAATGGGTACAGGCGATCGGCGCAGAGCATCCGGGTGCAAGGCTGCAGACCGCGCTGCAACGCTTCGAGACGCTGGAAACGCTGCCGCCGTCGTCGCTGATCCACGCCGGTATGGCCTTGCCCTTCTGCCATCCGGATCACTTTGCACAGTTCTGGTCAGTGGTGACCTCTGCATTGTTGCCGGGCGGGGTTTTCGTCGGGCAACTCTTCGGTGACAGGGATGGGTGGGCGTCAGACCCGAGCAGAACGTTCCATTCTGAATCACAGGCACGTGCGCTCTTTCGCGGGCTTGGTGTGCAGACCTTTGAGGTCCATGAATATGACGGGTCCAGTTTGCGGGGTACCAAGCATTGGCATCGCTTCGATTTTATTGCTCAGAAGTTGGCATCGAATTAACGCGCATGAAGATGCGGATGTTTGTAAAAGATCATGCCCGTTGTAAGTAAGGAGAGGACGTATGGTTCGCCGCACCCGCGCCGAAATGGAAGAAACCAGAGCCACATTGCTGAGCACTGCCCGCAAGGTCTTCAGCGAACATGGCTACATGGCAACCTCAATGGACGACCTCACCGAGCAGGCAGGTCTGACCCGTGGCGCGCTCTATCACCACTTCGGTGACAAAAAGGGCTTGCTGGCGGCCGTGGTGGAGCAGATCGACGCTGAAATGGATCAACGCCTGCAAGCCATTTCCGACACGGCGCAAAACGCCTGGGAAGGCTTTCACAGCCGTTGCCGCGCTTATCTGCAGATGGCGCTGGAGCCGGAAATCCAGCGTATCGTGCTGCGCGATGCGAGGGCGGTGCTGGGCGGCGCCTCGCCGGACGCGCAACGTCATTGCGTCGAGTCGATGCAACTCCTGATCGAAAGCCTTATCGAACAAGGTGTGGTGGCCAAGGCTGACCCGCAGGCGCTGGCCTCGCTGATTTACGGCAGCCTGGCCGAAGCAGCGTTCTGGATCGCCGAGGGCGAAGACGGCAGTGCGAGGCTGGCGCAAAGTGTTGCCGCGCTGGAATTGCTGCTACGTGGGCTATTGGTTCGGCAATAACCCTGCCAGAGCAAGGGCGCTGACCAGTCCCTGGCGGGCTGGGCCAGATTGGACTATTGCTTGTTTCTCAGCCAAACCGCTCAAGGAGCATGAAATGAAACGACTACTGCTTGTCGCTTTGCTGGCAGCTTCTGGTGCTGCTCAAGCGGGCATACCGCTGCTCAACGCAACCTGCCCCGGAAACATCGAGGTCCACGCTGACCAGGGCGGGCCGATCTATATCAATGGCAAAGAAGGCAAGTTGAAAAAATTCAACGACAACGCCTTCGAAGCCCGATCGGAAGGGGTGACCATCTCGCTGACGATCATGCCTGACGGTACCCCCGATGTTTCGTATACCGGCAAGAACAAAGCCAATGGGGTTTGCCAAGTGAAAGAGTAGGAAGTAACCAAAGGGCAAGGATTTACAAGGCCATGAGCACCATTGGGTTTTATGAAGATGATGAAGGGATGTGCTGCGACATCCTGTTGGAGTCGTTTGGACCTGAACCCGTCCAGGTCATCAACCTTGAATGCTATGCACTGGAAGAAAAATTCAAAGGTGATGTGAGCTACCTTGTTGATCATCAATGGGGTGTGCGCCGGGCGGTGTTTGAGGCGGCGGCGGGTTATGTGCGAAGCCAATACAACGCTGATGACTGCAGCTTCAGCCTCATGAAGATCTATGTATCCCATGACCAGACACAAACGTTTGGTCTGTTGTTCCGCTGGGATGGCGATGCAGAACATGGTATCGGCGTGAGCATCAAAGTCGACAAAGTGGTCAAGGTTGGCCCGGCAGAAGTCTCTTTTATATAGCGTTGTTGCTGGCAGGTTGCGGCCCTTGATGCGCTGGAGGCTTTTTCACGCACAGGGCTTGGAGCAACGTCTGCTCAGCGGTTCGCGTCATCCACTCACTACAGGGAGAAACACGAGTGAAGCATGTGCAGTTACTGGACAAACTGGCCGCCAAACATCTTGTACAGACACTGGACGAGGATATTGCGCGACTGGTCTGGTTGGCGATGGCAATGGAGAAACACAGTGAGCAGGCTTCCCGAATCGACGCTGTGCTGCCACCTCTATTGGCACGCTGGAATTCGGTGTTTCAGGCAGATGAACAACAGGTAGCGCCGCTGTACCGGCACAAGGCCTGGCTTGCACTGGCAACGCTGCTGCACAAATACGGTCTTGCGGATCACGCCATCACCACGCAGGCGTTGGCGGCCTTCAATGAACTGAATCGCGCAGTCGCGCTGGACGACAGCTTTTATCGCCGTTCGGACGAATTCATTTCCGACCTGCAATCGCCTCCCGCCGCGCTTGCCCGCAAGCCTTCCTTACCTGACGACACCACCTTCTACCGTGCGCGTGACGTGATTGCCATTGAGCTTGATGGCCGTTTCCACGCTGCCTACGTGCACCGGCTGGCGCGCATCAATGAGAGCCCGATTATTGAGTTTTATGCGGGAACCTTCGACCATGTGCCGACGCTGGAAGCGCTTGAGCAGCTGCCAGCCCAAGGGCAGACGTATAACAATGGCACGCAGCGTCGAAGCCTTCACTCGGTCAGCGGCATCAAGTTTCAGCCTGATCCCGCCAACCAGATCACGCTCGTCGCTGCGTGCATTACCTCCCCACCTGATAGCAGCCATCTGGCGCCACCGGTGGGGCTGCACAGCGTCTCTGATATTTTCAAAATCCAGGACACGATCCGCGTTTTGTTCAACGCGCGCGCCTAGCCTGAGCGCAACGTCCAGCGGCTGTCAGGCAACCACTTCATCCTTCCACTGTGCCGGTGCCGCCGTTGGCTCCGGCAGGCCTGCGGTTTCAGTGCGCCGGGACTCGGCCTCGATGTCGTGCGCGCTGCGGTGACGGTAGTCCTGATGCAGCCAGCGAACGAAGCCACAGGCCATCACCACCAGCAGGAAGAAAAACGGAATCGAGGTGAGGATGACCGAGGTTTTCACCGTCTTCAGCGACAGGTGGTTGGCGATCATGGTCAGCGGCACCAGGGCCAGCATCACGCACCAGAACAAGCGCAGGAACGGCGATGGATCACGCCCATCAGGCAGGTTGCGGGTGGTGGCAGCAGCAACGGTGTAGGCCGAGGCATCGACGTGAGAGGCGAGGAAGATGACCATCACGAACAGGTAGAACGCCGTAGCCAGCGCTGACAGCGGAAAGCCGTTCAACAGCTGGGTAATCGCCACTTCGCCACCCTGGCTGGCGACTACGGCAGGTACGTCGAGGGTGCCTTTGAGCAGTTGGTCGATGCCATAGCCACTGAGGCTGCCGAAGATCGCCCAGCAACTGACGCTGCCACCGAGCAACAGTGCGGCAGAGACTTCTTTCAAGGTGCGGCCACGGGACACGCGGGCGACGAAGATCGACACCGCCGGGGTGTAGGAAATCGCCCAGAACCAGTAGAACACCGTCCAGTTGCGGGTGAACTCGCCATCCCCGGCCGGGTCGGTGAACAGGCTCATGTGCAGGAAGTTGGAGAACATCAGGCCAACGCCGTTGACCGTGTTCTTGACGATGAACCCGGTTGGCCCCACCACCAGCACCGCCAGCGCGCAGAACAGCGCGCCCCAGCAGACCATGCTGGCCAGGCGTTGCATGCCACCCTCCAGGCCGATGTAGGAACTCAAGGAGAAAATGCTGGTGATCAGCAGCACGATGCCCGCCTGCATGGCGAAGGTGTTGGGCAGGCCGGTCAGGTTGGACAGGGCGTTGGAGAAAGTCTGGGTGGTCACCACCATGGTGACGGTCAGCCCGCCGAAGGTACCGATCAGGAAGATGATGTCGATCAGACGCCCGAGCGGGCCGCTGGCCTTGATGCCAGTCACCGCTTCGATGATCCCGGCCAGACTCAATGTGCTGTGTTTGCGCACGTGGTAGTAGTAGGCCATGGCCATGCCACCGACGGCGTAACAGGCCCAGGTGCCGAAGCCCCAGTGGAAGAAGGCATAGGCGATGCTCATGTCCAGTGCCTCAGGGCTGCGTGCGGCAATGTTGAGCCCGGGGGTGTTGTAGTAATAGGCCCATTCCACCAGGCCCCAGTACAGGGTCGCTGAACTCAGCCCGGCGCAGATGAACATGAAAATCCACGGCAGTGTCTTGAATTGCGGTTTGCCTTCACCCAGGCGAATGTTGCCGTACTTGCTGAAAATGATGAACAACGAACCGACGACAAAGGCGAGGAAAATCACTAGCACCGGGGCCACCAGCAGATCGGTGGCACGCTGGAACAACTGGCTGGCCACTTGCTCTGAGCGCGCTGGGAAGGCCGCCAGAGCAAACACCGTGAGGAAGATCGACACCACGCTGACGACAATCAGCAGCGTGTCCTTGCTTGTCCGAACGTGGGCATCCGGCGTGGCCGGACTCGCTTGAGTGGAAATTTTCATGGGATACCTTTCTATTACTGGCTGTATTGGTTTTGTTGTTTGCCTTGTCCCGGGTGCAGGGCGGCCACCCGGAACCGCTATAGAAGTGCTTGCAGGTAAGGTCAGTTGAGGTGGCTGCTCCAATCACGGATCAGTCGCCGATACAGGCGCAGGGCTTCGTCGATGCGGGCGATTTCGCAGTACTCGTCCGTCTGGTGTGCCATCTCCGGTGTGCCGGGGCCAAGGATCACGATCGGCACCCCCGGGTGCGCGTGTTGCAGCGCGCAGGCATCGGTGAAGTAGCTGGCGCCTCGCGGTTCGGGGCGTATGCCAGTTTCTTCTTCGGTGATGCGGTAAACCGCTGCTATCCAGGGGTCGCTGCTGTCGGTGTACACCGCCGGCAGGTCGAGCACCGCCTGGGCTTCGCAAATATCGGGCTGCAGCGCTGCCAGCAAGGTGTCGCGGGTATCGTCGTGCGACATGCCGGGCAGGCTGCGGATATCGACGCACAGCTCGGCCAAGTCTGGCACGACGTTGATGCTGCTGCCGGCGTGCAAGGTGCCGGCACTGATACTGGTGTTGCCCAGTACCGGATGGCGCGGCGCGGGCACCTGATAGTGCTCGAGGGTGGTCAGGGCGCGCGCTGCCTTGTACAACGCGTTGTCGCCGCGTTCGGGCATTGAGCCGTGGGCGCTTTTGCCGCGGGCGCCGAGCTTGAGCCAGAGCGCGCCCTTATGACCGATCAGCGGGTAGTTTGCAGTCATCTCACCGACGATGATCGCCCCGGCGCGATGCTGATCGACACCATCGCGCAGCAGAGCCGCCGCGCCCTGGCAGCCGGTTTCTTCGCTGGCGGTGAGCACCAACACCACACCAGGCCCGTCAGCGATCAGGCTACGCTCCTGCAGCGCCGCGGTGATGAAGGCCGCGATCCCGGCTTTCATGTCGCTGCTGCCACGGCCGTACAGGCGGCCATCGTGGATTTCACCGGCAAACGGGTCGTGCGACCACGGCGCCTTGCCCAGCGGCACGGTATCCAGATGCCCGGTGAAACACAGCGGCCGTCCCTGGCCGTTGCCCAGATAGGCCACCAGACTGGCGCGGCCGGGAGACAGCTGGTGCAGGGTGGTGGTGAACCCTGCTTGCGCCAGCAACCCGGCGAGGAACTCGGCGCAAGGCTGCTCATTGCCCGGCGGGTTGGTGGTGTCGAAGCGCAACAGCCTGCGGGTCAGATCGATTGCATCCTCGAATGGCTTCATAGCGACCTCGCATCCCCGCTGAGATCGATGGCAACCGCATCCACCTGCAGTGAGGCGCCGCCCGGCAAACCGTTGAGCCTGACCATGGAGAAGGGCGGCAAGCTGTCACCGCACAGCTGTTGCAGTGCATGGGTAAACAGCCTCATGGCCTGGTCTGGGTCGTGATCGGCCTCGCTGGCGGCGACCAGTACATGCAGGTGGGCGAGGGCGTGTGGGCCGCTGCCGACATTGCGCAGTTGCTCGGCAACACGCTGCAGCACCTGCTGACAGGCCGGTTCCAAAGCGGTGGTGTCTGCACTCTGGCCGGCCACCTGAATACTCGACCCGGCGCGTTGTGCCTGCACCCCGGCCGTCCAGTTACGATTGCCGGTGTCGGCCTGCGCTGTTTGCTGGGCGATGCCGACCTGGGCGGTGGCATCGATCTCCAGCAGCAAGCCTTCATAGAGTAGGTTGACGCCAAAGGCGGTGACCGCTGGCAGCGGTTCGCCGCAGGTCGTGCGCACCACGCTGAGGATGTCTTGCAGGCGCGCTTCGGCGGCCTCGTCGTCACCCTCGTGCAGGTAGCAGATCTTCAGCTGGGTCAGGTCGCTGAACGTCGCCCCGGCGTCGAGCAATACATGGCGTATATGCTCCAGCACATTCGCGGTCTGCCCGCGCAGGTCGCCCAGGCTGATCGCCTTGCCAGCGCGGTCGGCGGAGACCTGGCCGCCGACCCAGACCTGACTGCCAGAGCGCCAGCCCTGCGACAACGGCACCGGAATGCTCCAGTCCCAGCTTTTCACCGGCATGATCCGTTGCCGCTGGGCAACCGGCACGGCCAGCGCTTCGGCTTCCAGCTGGATCAGCGCGCCGCTGCAGCCCATGCCCTGAACGCGAACCGCGGTGGCGGCGGGGCCGGGGTCGGGGAAGTACTGCAGGCGCACCCGGGTCATCTTCTCCCAGTACACCGTGGCATCGGCTTCTTCGCCTTCGTAGACGTAATAGGTATTGAGGCGCACCAAATCGGCCATGCGCAGGCCTGCCGCCTCCAGCGCGGCTTTCAAGTTGCGGAATACCGCGTGGGTCTGGGCTTCGATATCGCCCGCGCCGATCAGCGTGCCGGCCGCGTCGAGCGGCAGTACACCGCCGACGAACAGTTGTTGGCCGAAACGTCGATAACGGTAGGGTTGCAGGGGCAAAAGCGCGGAAAGGGGCACTGCGGTGCTGAGGTCGGACATGGCGTTGCTCCCGTTGCCCGGCCTGGGCCAAAGTTGCTGGGCCAGTGGGGCACTCATCAGGTTGGCTTGGTTGTCTCGCCCCTGACTCTAGAGAAGCCGATACTTCGGAAGAATAGCCGGTTCATGAAGTTGACTTCGGCGATTCACGAAGCAAATACGCCTAGTGCGCTCAATCCTGCGGCGTAGTGCAATCGAGCACTTGCTGGTGGAAGGCCACGACGGTGCGCGGTGGGCTGACGCTGCGATGGCGGATGATGTTGAAACACAGCTGCGGGGCGTATTGCTCCGGGCACAGCCTGCGCAGCTCAGCCTTGTCGACCCAGGGCTGGGCATAGTGCAGCGGCAAAAAGCCAATGTACTGCCCGGAGACAATCATCATCGCCCGCGCTTCCACGTTATCCACGCTGCCCGCCGCGCGTTCGGCCTGCAGTTGGTCGAGGTCGAAGCGGCCGAGAAAGGTGCGCGCCGCGACCCTGGCCTGGCTCAGCAACTGTGGCGTGATACTGGCGTCATCCTGGTCGAACAACGGATTGCTGCGCGAGCAGAACAGACCGTGGGTTTCCTTGTACAGCGCGGTGTATTCCAGCCCTGGCAGGCGCGAAGGAAACGGGCCGACCGCCAGGTGCAAGCGGCCATCCATCACCCGTTGTTCGAGAGCGCTGGGGGTATCGATATGGATCTGCAGATGCACCTGCGGCGCCATCTCGCCGAAGCGGCGAATGGCCTGGGTCAGCGGGCTGGCGGTGTCGGTCAGGGTGGCGTCGATCACCCCGACGCGCAACACACCGCTCAACTGCTGGCGGAGGGTGGCGGCCTCCATCGAAAAGGTCTCGACCGCTGCCAGCATGCGTTGCGCCGCTTCATACAGCACCGCGCCCTCGTCAGTCAGGCGAAACCCCGAGCGACCGCGGTCGCACAAGCGGACGCCGAGGCGGGTTTCCAGCAGGCTCATTTGCTCGCTGATCACCGAAACACTGGTGTTGAGCGCCGATTGCGCTGCCGAAAAGCCGCCACACTGCACCACCGTTTCGAAGATCCGTAGTGACTTCAGATCGGCATCCTGTATGCGCATCAACGTCGTTCCCGGTTGCGGAAAAGCCACATCAAGGTTGCAAGTCAGGGCAAATGTCAATCGGCAGCTGCTGAACTAGCGTGCGTCGTCATCCATTATCGCGGGCGTTGCAGCCGAACCTGCCAACAGGCCACCGTCAATGTTGAACTCACTGCCGGTGATGTAGGTGGCGTCATCCGAAGCGAGTAACAGGGCGATGGCCGCCACTTCTTCAGGCATGCCGAACCTTCGTGCCTTGCGCAGCTCCGGTGATGAGTGCGGTTTTGGCGTGCTGTTTGTTGTCCATAAATGATCCTCCTTGGCCTTGAAATGGGTAGGCGGTGGGAGCGGGCTTGAACTGGTCAAGTAATCCTGGACACCCGTTAAGGTTTACGCCGCCAGCTTCTCTGCCTCGACCGGCGACCGGTATCCGTTGTAGCTGTGAGGCCTAGTGGTGTTGTAGCGGGTGATAAAGCGCTGCACATCCATTCGGGCCTCATGCTCCGAGTCGTAGCCATCTTCGGGTACCCACTCAGATTTCAGGCTTCCAAAAAACCGCTCCATCGGGGCGTTGTCCCAGCACTCGCCTTTACGGCTCATGCTCTGCCGGTGCCCATGCTCGCGCAGCTCATTTCTGAACTTGTGGCTGGTGTACTGACAGCCTTGGTCAGAGTGAAATAGCACACCCTTGGGGCGTCCGCGCAGCTCGGTTGCCATGCGTAAGGCCGCGCAGGTCAGTTCAGCATCCGAGATCATCGAGAACGACCAGCCGACAATCCGCCGTGCAAACAAGTCCAAGACAGCCGCGAAGTACAGCCAGCGCTTACCAGCCTTGATGTACGTTACATCTCCGCACCAGACCTCATTTGTCGCCCGCACATCGAATTGCCGTTTGAGCTCGTGCGGTGCGGTCAGGGCTTCAACGCCTGAAGATTTGTATTTGTGGCGTCTGCGTTGACGGCTGCTGATCCCAGCTTCTTGCATCAGGCGGCGCGCCTTGAAGCGGCCGACTGGGTGTCCACTGGCTTGCAGCATCTTGGCCAAGGTGCGCGAACCTGCCGCCCCTCTCGACTCACGATGATGTCTGATCAACTGGGCCTTGAGTTTTTCCCGTCCGGGGTAACGCCGGTCCTTACGCTGGCGCCAGCAGTAGAAACTGCTGCGGCTGACCCCAAGCACCCGACAACACTCATTAACGCCGTATTGCTCACCCAGCTCATCGATCAACGCGAGTGATCTTTGGCGTCCAAAAGCAGGAGAGCGCTGGCCTTTTTTAGGATTTCGATATCCCGGTCTTTCTGCTTGAGCAGGGCTTTGAGCCGTTGGATTTCCTGCTGGTCTGCCGTTATTGCCTTGGCACCCACAGGGGTTAAGCCTTGACGCTCCTGGCGCAGTTGATCGACCCAACGACGCAACGCTGTAGGGCCAATGCCTAAACTGGCACAGACCTGTGGAACTGATTGGCCTTCGTCCAGCACCATGCTGGCCGCCTGTAGCTTGAAGTCACTCGAGTAAGAATTACGCATATCCAAACACCTCAGGTTTGGGCGCCATCATAGCGCCCGATTGAGGTGTCCAGGATCATTAGGCCAGTTCAGCTTGCCCCGCGATTGAGGTTTAGCAGGCACATCGCATCGCGGGGCAAGCCCGCTCCCACCGCCGCCCCTACTGGCAATTGCAACTATGCTCTGAGTTCGAAAGGTAAAACCAGTTTTGACGCTCCTCCCAGCAAAGAGGACGCAGCATGCGAAACAGGCTGTTGCCCATTGACCTGCGCGGGCTGATTTTCTTCGTCGTTGTAGTGTCTGTCCTGGCGACGCTGGCCAATGGGCTGATCGTCGCGTATCGAATCCAGCGCGATGCGTTGACTCACTCGGCATTAGACGCCAACAGCGCCTATGCCGCCAAAGTGGCGTCCAGCATCGGTGATTTCCTGACGGCAGCGCAAAGCCGTCTCAAGTACAGCGCTGGCGCCTTGTCGGCTGATTGGAATAACCCTGCTGCGCTTCGCACTGAAGCCATGCGCTTACAAGCCCAGGATGCAGACTTCAATTCCATCGTGATTGTCGATGACAAGGGCAAAGTGCTGCAGGCCTATCCGGATACCCTGCAGATTGTCGGCGCTACTGTTCGCCCCGATGGGCTTGCGCTCGTCCTTGCGCAACGGCGCCCGTTGATCAGTGCTGCCTACCTGTCCGTCTCAGGCAACCTGGTCGCGGCCATTTCTCAACCGATATTCAACGCATCCGGGCAGTTCCTCGGGGCAATCGGTGGCTCAGTCTATTTGCTCAGGCAAAGCGCGTTGCACAGTGTCATCAGCAACCACTTTCATCAGGAGGGTACGCTGGCGATGGTGGCCGATGGCAATCGACGTCTGTTGTATCACCCAGACCCCAAGCGCATTGGTGAGGCGCTGGACGGGCATGAGGCCGTAGCTGCGGCTTCGCAAGGGAATATTGGCTCGATGCAAGTCACTACCCATACAGGCATTTCGATGCTGACCGGTTACGCGCCGGTTCCATTGGCGGGGTGGACGGTGGTGGTGCAACTTCCCGCCGAACGTGCGTTGTCTTCGCTGCGGCAATTGCTCAAAGAGGTGCTGCAAGGAATGATTCCGACAGGCATCGTTGGCCTTGGTTTTATCTTCGCGGCCACCGCGTTGATCACACGGCCTTTGCGCCAGCTTTCGGCGATTGCCCTGCAGTTGGCGGCGATGGAAACCACCACCCATCTGCAACGGGTGAATGCCTGGTACCGCGAAGCTTCGGCAATACGCCAGGCGATGTTGACCGGCGTGCAGTTGTTGCAGCAAAAGCTTGGCCGGCTTACCCAGGAGGCGCAGACCGATGCCCTGACGGGACTGGCCAACCGCAGGGCGATGAATGCCTTGCTCGACTTGCTTGATCAGGCAGAACAACACTATTCGGTACTTTCGCTGGACATCGATCACTTCAAGCGTATCAACGACACTTTCGGCCATGACGCAGGCGACGTTGCACTCAAATTCATCGCGCAAGAGCTCAATCGCAACTCCAGAACCGGTGATCTGGTAGGCCGTGCTGGCGGAGAGGAATTCACGGTGGTCTTGCCTGACACCACCCTGGAAGTCGCCATCGCCATTGCTGAGCGGATTCGGGAAAGCATCGCTGCCAGCGAGGTTCCGGGTGTGGGCAAACTGACGCTTTCGATCGGGGTGGCTTGCAGGTCCGCAGCGTCACCCTCCCAAGAAGCGGTTCTGAGGCTGGCTGACGAGCGCCTCTACCGAGCCAAGGAGGAGGGACGCAATCGGGTTGTCTCATAGCCATGGTAGGAGCGGGCTTGCCCCGCGATGGCCAGCCGCACTAACAGAGCACGTGATGGCTTGCGATTGCGGATTGTCTGTTATTTCTCATCAGAAAGCTGGCCTCCGGGGAGGAGGCCAGCTGACACTTACTCGACTACTTCAAGCGCATTGACGGCGCGGATAAACAGGTCATCGTAGCGCTGTTTGATGCGGCGGAAGTGGCCGGTCGCGACCAGCGCATCGATGACTTCGGTGGTAGCTTGCATGGTATTTTTGTAGCGAAGGTCGCCGAGAAACTCGCGACGGATGATCGGGTCGAGCGTCATCAGTTGTTCCTGTGGGAACTTATCGTACGTTTGCGCACGCTGGTTGATCGCCAGGTGCTGGATGCCGTGCGCTTTCAGGTAAGCCAGCAGGTCTGGCACATGGAGATAAGCGTTAGGGCCACCGTAAGGCAGTTTGATCATTGTCTGATCCTCATTCAGAAGCGGATGTGATGAGGGCGAAGCCTCTGACTGCACGCCGCCGGCCATCAGTGCGCGGTACATACCAATTGGCATGACTGCAAATACCGCTTCGCCATCGTCACCATGAATGAACTGAACAGAACTCATTTTAATCTCCAATGCGCCTTCGTTGTTCTTTGTTTTGCTTCGTTATGCATGCAATGTAATTACAATGTGGAAATGAGTCAAGCCATAAACTAAGAAAATGTGCAGGCTGTCGTCGTTGGTAGATGCAAAGTAGGCCTCAAGTGCTTCGCGCCGACGCTTGCTATGCTTCTGTGACGTTCCGAGCGTGCCGGGATGACCCACATGCAACCGCTACAGGATTATGTGGTGTACGTCGTTACGGCCCAGGAAGGCTGGATGTCTGAGCTGTCAACGCTGTTGACCGCGCTTGCCGCGTTTGCCTCGGTGTTGGTGGCGTGTATCGCTGTACGCTTCAGCGCCCGGCAAATAAAGACGTTCGAGTTGCACAACCGGCGGATGGCAACGCCGCATTTGTCGGCGTGGAACAGCACCGATGTGAAGGCCCGGTCCTACAGTTACACCCTGGAAAATAATGGCCTGGGGCCTGCCATTATTCGTGAGGTCAGCCTCTGGGTCGACGGCGTGCTGGTGCAGGGGGAAGGGCCGGACTTGCTGGAGGCGGCCAGTAAAATGTTGCTCGGCGATATCCCTTACGAGCAACGCGCCGAACTGTTTATCGTCGGCGAATTCATACCCCCCGGCAAAAAATTCACCACCACCACCGTCATGCCTGAGAACCATGACCCGGTGGCGATCATGGCCATTGCCAAGGCGCGATTACGTCTGTTGATTCGTTACGATAGTATTCTTGGCGACAGCTTTGTCTACGATTCGGATCAGTGGCGGGACCGACAGTAACGATGCTCAGGAGGAACGCGTGATGACCAGTCCAAGTGCACTCACATTGGCCGGATTTATTGCCTGGGCCTTGGCACTGCTGGTGCTGATGGAACTGCTGCGTGGGTTTCTGGTGATGTTCAAGGGTGTACCAGCCAATCAGTTCACTCCGGATAACGCCAACCTGTCACCGTTCATGCAGCGCCTGGCGCGGGCCCACGCCAACTGCGTGGAAGGGTTGCCGATTTTTGGCGGCTTGTTGCTGCTTGCGTTGCTGACCGAGCAGACGGCAATTACTGATCCGCTGGCCTATGTGTTTCTCGCGGCACGCCTGGTTCAGTCATGCATTCACCTGGCCTCGCAAAGCGTGGTTGCGGTGTTCTGCAGGTTTGCCGCGTTCGCTGTGCAGTTGGTCATTGGCATGTGGTGGGCTGCGCGTTTGTTGGGGATATGATGGCCTGCACGGTGATGGCGATCTGAGTGAGGGATCGCTATCGCGGGGCAAGCCCGCTCCTACCGAAACGGCATGAGGTTGCGGCGTCAGTGTATGTGGGGAGTGGTGGGGCCTGACTGTGCATCGGCAGGCAACACGCTGACCTGCACCTCGACGCTGCCAGCTTTTTCGAACTGCAATGTCAGCGGGAAGTGTTCTCCGGCTTTGAGCGGCTGCTCCATGCCCGACAACATCACATGGTTGGCGCCGGGTTTGAAGGTCACTTCGCTATGGGCCGGGATGTCCAGGGCTGGCATGTGTTGCATGCTCATCATGCCATCGCTGGCAGCCTGGGTATGCAGTGTGGATTTTGCTGCGCGCGGGCTGCTGACGGCGATCAGGCGATCTGTCTGGCTACCCTGATTGTGCACGCTGAAGTAGGCGGAGCCGCCGGGCAGCTCGACCGGCAGTTCGCGGGACCATGGCTGGCTGATCAGCAGTTCGCCGATTCGATAGTCATCAGCGAAACCTGCGGTGCTGCAAACAAGCAGGGCGCCAAGCGCCAGAACACGTGCAATCATGATGAACTCCTTGCCTAGTTGCGGGTTTGTGAGGTGGTGATCGGTGCTCGCGGCTGCAAGCGCTCGGTTTCTTCTTCCAGGTACGTCAGCAAGGCCGAGATTTCGACATCACCCAAACGCAGGTTGGGCATGGCCAGGCGGTTGTATTGCTCGAACAGCTGCAAGGCCAGCGGGTCTTGTTCTACCAGCATGACGTTGGGTTCCTTGATCCAGCGCGCCAGCCAGGCGGGGTCCCGTTGCCGGGTGACGCCGAGTAAGTCCGGGCCAATGTTGCGCATCCCGGCGTGTTCGGTGTCGCCTAGCGTGTGGCAGGAGGCGCAGCGCGTGCGGTAGATCTGTTCGCCAACGCTGGGCTGACGCACGTTGGGTGCGTTGGCGTAATCGTTGGTGTTGGTGCTGGCCAGTTTCCAGTTGTGCAGGCTTTTGCCCAGGCGGTCGGCCAGCACATAAGGGTTCTCCATGGGCGATGCTTTCATCCAGCGTCCGGTGCTTTGGTTGCCGATGATCAGGCTGAGGTTATGGTCCTTGGTCTGGCCATCATCCACGCCTTTGATGAACAACCCGAGCTTTTGCCGCAACAGGCTGATTTCGTCTTTGTTGCCGGTGAGAAACTGCCAGCCGGGGCCGATCTTGAATTTCTCGGCATAGTGTTTGAGCACCTCCGGAGTGTCGGTTTCCGGGTCGATGCTGATGGAGTAGAAAAACACATCGCGGCCCACGCGCTCGCCGAGCAGTTTCTGCACCTGGCGCAGGCGTGCGGTTTCCAGGGGACAAGAGTCGGTGCAGGTGGTGAAGATGAAGTTGATTGCCACCACTTTGTCTTTGATCAGGTCATCGAAAAACCGCAGCGGCTGACCGTCCTGGTTGATCAGCGTTGTGTTGGGGAAGTAGTCCCGCCCCCATACCTGTTCCGCTTGGTTTTCGCTGACGGCTGCCAGTGCCACACCGCTGCTGAGCAGCAG
The DNA here is from genome assembly GCF_056322725.1 of Pseudomonas sp. NUPR-002. NCBI lineage: Bacteria > Pseudomonadati > Pseudomonadota > Gammaproteobacteria > Pseudomonadales > Pseudomonadaceae > Pseudomonas > Pseudomonas sp. NUPR-002. The sequence continues at coordinate 4,003,910 of NZ_CM150476.1, read as the reverse complement.
CGATTGAACGAGTGCCATCCAGGTTTTCCAGCCCATGCGATTGATCTCCTGAACCTCAGTGTCGAGTGTTTCAGCCCTTGCCCCGTGCGCTCGGGCAACACAGCTGCCAACGCGCACGGGGCGTGGTTTCAGCGCACGGTCAGGGGCACCGTGATGGCTTTGCCGTTGACAGGCTTGATGGTCACCGTCGGGTTCGGCGCTGGCCCGCTGCCGGTGGTGTTGGCCGACAAGCGCCAGTTGCCACCGGACATCACCGTGGCCGTGCCGAGGTTCAGCGTGCCGTTGATACCTGTTGCGGTGACCGCGAGGGTGTCGCCGATTTTCAGCGCGCTGCTACCCACCAGTTCCCAGGCATAGCGGCTGTTACTGCGCACGGTGACCGTAGCGCTGCTGACCTTCAGGTTCTGATCAACCTCCACCGGCACCGGCGTCACGGCAATGCTGACGTTGGCCGCCAGTTGCGACACGCCACCGCGGGCATCCTTGACCTTGTATTCGAAGTGGGCGCTGTAGGCTTCGTTGACCGTTGCCGGCGGCGTGAAGGTGACCTGAGTGCCATTGCTGCTGACGCTGCCCTGACCAGAGTCTGGTTGCCCGAGGCTGACGACCGAGAGCGGCATGTCACCGTCGGGGTCGCTGTCGTTGGCCAATACGTTGAGGGTGATCGGCACCCCGGCTTTGGTGGCGCCGCTGTCGTCTCTGGCCAACGGCAGTTGGTTGTCCTCGTCGTCACCGTCGCCCGGGCCTTCAGCGTCTTCATCACGGAACGCGGGCAGTGCGGCCGAACTGATGTAGGTGACGCCGTCCCAGGTGGGCATGGGCGATGGCATCAGTTCGAACTGGCCGGGGTGCTCAAGGTCGAACCGCAGCAGCATGGAGTTGTCTTCATGCTGGGTGTTGTGGCAATGCTCCATGAAGGTGCCGGCGAATTCGCGAAAGCGGATGGCCATTTCCAGTTCACCGGAGCTGTCCACTTCCGGGCCGACCCGATAGAGGTCTTTGCGTGCCCATTTTTCCCACTCAGGCGGCGCCTTGCCGTCGCGGTTGAGGATTACCCCTTCTTCGAAGTGCACGTGCACCGGATGACTCCAGCCATTGCCACCGTTTTTGATTTTCCACACTTCCAGGGTGCCTTCACCGGCATAACCGGCATCGGTCGGGCCGCTGGCCAGTTGCGGCGCGGCGGTGATCCGCCGGGGGTCCATGGAGTAGCCGAAGCCACCGTCGGTCTTGATCGTCCAGGGCGCCGTGTCGGTGCCGTCGGAGCGGCCGAACTCAAAGCTGCGGTGGCGCGCCTGCTTGAGTTTGGCCTGCATGGCCGGATCGTTGCGGTCGATGGTCAGCGGGATCATTTTCTTGCCCGCGGCTTTGCCCGGTTTGGCCGGTTCATAGGCCACCGGGTCCATGCTCAGGTCGGTGCCGCTGTAAGGCTTGACGTTGAACTGCAGGAACTTGCCGACCACCGGATCGCCATCGCGCCAACGTGGGCCTTTGCTGGTCTGGTCGATGACGGCCTTGTACTTCTCGGAGAGCACGTCGGCCAATGACACCGCTTCTTCGCTCGGGCCTTTGCCGGTGTCGTGTTCCATCAGGTTGACGAAGAAGATCTTGTCGCCGGGTTGAATGCCGTGTTTGGCGAAGTTGATGATGATGTCGTAGCGCTCGGCGATGGCCATGGTCGGCATGATGCCGTTGTCGTCCTTGAGGTCACCGTTGCCATTGAGGTCCATGCTGCCATCGAACGGAATGGCATGTTCCATGATGTTGCCGTCGTTACCGATCATGTGGAACGGTACCCGGTTGTAGGACACCCCGGAGCCCTGCGGGCCGCGGAATTCACCACCGGTCCCACGCACTTCGCGGACCACGGCGATCTTCATGTAGCGCGACACCGAACCGTTGAGAATGCGCAGGCGATAGCTGCGCGCGCGTACGTCAAAGTAGGGCTTGTACAGCCAGTTGACCATCATCTGGTCACCGATGAACCCATCGATGTTGAACGGGTTGAACCACAGTTGGCCGCTCTGGTCCCAGGCCTTGTCGGCAAAAGTCAGGTTGACGTCATAGTCGCGGTTGCCCCAGGGCAGGGCCGAGCCGCTGGGCAGGCGCAGGTTGACGCCGTCTTCCAGCGCTTCGTTGCCGCGGTCAAGGGCGCTGTAGTAGTTCATCATCGCCGCGTTGCCCTTGTAGACGTTGTGCGCGGTGAAATCGAGCATGTGGTCGTGGAACCAGTGGGTGCTCATGGTTTCGCGCCAGTCACCACGGACTTTGATGCTGCCGTTCTGGCAGGTCTTGAGCCCCGGCGTGGAATCGTTGACCCAGAGCGTTTCGCCTTCAGCGCAGGGGAAGGCGGCGCGGGGGTCTTCGGCCTTGGTGTTGATCGAGTCGTAACCGGCCAGTTGCAGCGGCCAACGGTAGTCGTAGTACTGGCCGGGGAAGAAGTAGGCGTTGGTGTAGCCATCGCTTTCTGCCGGGTTATGGCCGTTGTGCTCGTGGGTGCTGAGGGTGTGCAGGCCAAAGCCGCCATTGGCGGCCGGATCGATGGGCAGGGCGTTGTAATGGCGCATCAGGATTGGTTGGCCGTAGCGCGCCATCAGCAACTTGGGCGGTAGCGTGCCATCGAAGGTCCACAGCGCGTTGTGGTTCTGGATCGGCATGTTTGGGTGAAAGCGGATGCCGATGCCTTTGGCCGTGCCCTCGGTGGCCGGAATGCCGGCGGTGTTGTGGTACAGGCCGCCGGGGCCGAACTCGCCTTTGGCATAGCCGTGCATTTGCCGGCGGTCGCGCAGGCCCTGATTGACCCGCGCCCCGGCTTGCGCGGTCTTGATTGCTGCCTGCGGGTAGAACTCGTTCCAGCGCTGGTGGGACCAGCCTTTTCCTGGTGGCCGGCCCTCTGCTGGCGAGCCCACCGGCTGGCGGTTGAGGAAGGCTTCGATTTGCGCTTTCCATGGGTTGCGGTCAAGCACGTTGGCGTACTGGGTGGGAAATGGCGACAGCCCGGGTTGGCGCAGAAACGCTTCCAGCGCCGCGCCGGTGGGGCCGCTGCGGGCGACGCTATTGGGGTCTTGCTCGGGCGCCGGGCCGGTGGTGGGAATCGGGAAGGGCAGCGTGCCGGCTTCGACCGTCGGGTCGAGCTTTTCCGGGCCGAATTCTTCGTACAGCAGCATTTGCTGAGTAAAGGGCTGAGCGCCGAACAATGGGCTGGCCAAGCCATTGGTGGGGTAATTGAAAGAGGTTTGCTGAGCGGGCTGCAGCACGTTTTCCGTGCGCGGGGTGGTGCGGTCACCGTAGGCGCCGTTGGGCAGCGCGAGCGCGCCGTGGTTGCCTTCGGGCAACAGCTTCAATGCATCCAGCGCCTGTTGCGCGGCCAGCGGGTCGGCGGGCATTGGAGTGTAGGCCGAGGGGTCGGTGGCAGACGGCGGGCTGGTGTCGTCGATGGGCGCGGCACTGCTGGTGCCGACACTGCAGGCTACCCACAGTGCAGAGGCAATGCTTGAGCGTTGGAAACGGTGAAGTATCGAGCGGCGCTGCGCCGTGTAGGTGTACATAGCGTTTACCTCGTCCCGGCCTGTTCGCTGGCGGTTTGTGCCCAAAAAAACATCAAATTGCCATTGTGTGATGGCATGGGGCAAAAACCGCACCAACAGTGAGGGTTCGAGTGCGCTAAATGAAAAAATTCAAATTATTCAAAGTGTTGTGCTGAGTCGCTGCGGCGCCCGACTCATTGCTGCCAAGGGGGAGTGGGGGCGTTCCCCCGTCTTTGGTGATGGTTGAACCGCTCCCCCGCACCCACGTCTTAATCAGTCCAGATCGGACGCGTCGTGCCGCTCCGCCAGCTGCTTGGCTTCCTCGCCCCAGGTGCGGTTGACCCGCTGCCCGCGGATCACTGCCGGGCGCTTGGCGATCGCTTGCGCCCACCGTTGTACGTGGGTGTATTGCTGTACGTTGAGGAACTCACCCGCCGAATACAGGTTGCCCAGCACCAGTTGGCCGTACCACGGCCAAACCGCAATGTCGGCGATGGTGTAGCTGGCGCCTGCCAGGTAGGGGCTTTCGCTCAGGCGGCGGTCGAGCACATCGAGTTGGCGCTTGGCCTCCATGGTGAAGCGGTTGATCGGGTACTCGAATTTTTCTGGCGCGTAGGCATAGAAATGCCCGAAGCCACCGCCCAGGTACGGCGCGGAACCCATTTGCCAGAACAGCCAGTTAAGGGTTTCGGTGCGCCCGGCGGGATCGCTGGGCAGGAAGTGGCCAAACTTCTCGGCCAGGTACAGCAGGATTGAACCCGACTCGAACACGCGAATGGCCGGTTCTACGCTGCGGTCGAGCAACGCCGGGATCTTCGAGTTGGGGTTGACCTCGACAAAGCCGCTGGAGAACTGGTCGCCTTCGCCGATGCGGATCAGCCAGGCATCGTACTCGGCTGCGCTGACGCCGAGGGCCAGTAGTTCTTCGAGCATCACCGTGACCTTGACGCCATTGGGCGTGGCCAGGGAATACAGTTGCAAGGGGTGCTTGCCGACCGGCAGCACCTTGTCATGGGTGGGGCCTGCCACGGGGCGATTGATGTTGGCGAATTCGCCACCAGACGGGGCGTCGTGGGTCCAGACCTTGGGCGGTGTGTAGGGGGCTTTGCTCATCGGGCGAATCTCCTGCATTTCGGGCCAGAGGCAAAGCCTAACCTTTTTTGGTGGGATCAAGCTTGCCCCGCGATAGCGATCTGCCTGAGAAATCGCTATCGCGGGGCAAGCCCGCTCCCACAGGAGGATTTAGAGGAACCAGCGGTATTCGCGGGCGTTGATGTCTTGCATGAAGGCCAGGTGGTCCTGACGCTTGTTTTCGCAATAGACCATGACGAACTCGCTGCCCAACTGCTGGTTGACTACCGGGTGCTGGCGCATGGCGCTGACGGCCGCGAGCATGTCTTTGGGGAAGTCGATGCCGCTGCTGCGATCTTCGTTGAGCGGGGCGATGGGCTCTTTCGCGGCATCCAGGCCGTGTTCCATGCCGCTGAGAATCGCCGCCAGTACCAGGTACGGGTTGGCGTCGGCACCGGCCAGGCGATGTTCGATGCGCAGGTTGCGTGGGTCTGACTCTGGGATGCGAATGCACGCATCACGGTCTTCGTAACCCCAGCTGGCGCGGCTGGCGGCGTTGACCATGGCGCCATAGCGGCGCATGGCGTTGTGGTTGGCGGCGAAGATCGGCATGCAGTGCGGCAGCAGCTCCAGGCAGCCGGCTACGGCATGGCGCAAGGGGCGCTGGTCATCGGCGGCAAGCAGGTTGTTGCCGTCGCGGTCGTACAGGCTGACATGCACGTGCATGCCGCTGCCGGGCGCCTCCAGGTACGGTTTGCTCATGAAGCTGGCACGCATTGCGTGCTTGAGCGCAACGCCACGGGTGCTGCGGCAGAACAGGGCGGCCCAGTCGGCGGCGCGCAGGCCGTCGTCGCAGTGGCCGAAGTTGATCTCGAATTGGCCAGGGCCCAGCTCGGCGGTGATCACGTTGGCATCCACGCCTTGTTCGTTGGCAGCCTCGACCATGTCACGCAGCACGTCGGAGTAACGCGACAGGCGCTCGATGTGCATGTTCGGCTGGTCGTCAGCGTCGTCACTGAACGGGTCGCGAGGGAACTGCGGCAGGCCTTCCTTGAGGGCACGGTCGAACAGGTAGAACTCCAGCTCGAACGCCACCACCGGGCGAATACCACGACGCTCCAGGCGCTGCAGGACTTGCGCGAGCACTTCGCGGGGTTCGAACTCGATGGGTGCTTCGGTGCCGTCGGAGCTGATCAGCATTTGCCCCAGCGGCTGGTTTTCCCAGCGTACCGGCTTGAGGGTGCCGGGGATCAGGCGCCGTGGTGCATCCGGGTCACCGTCGTGGAAGCAGTAGTCGCCAATCGGGAATAGCCCGCCTTGCACACCCAGCAGCACGCAGTTCTGCGGCAGCTTCAGCGGGCTGCCAGCGGCGACTTTTTCGAGCATGTCGATGGGGTAGCGCTTGCCATAGAAGTGCCCGGGAATGTCCAGGCTGATCAGGTCGACATAGCGCACCTCGGGGAATCGAGTGCGAAAATCACGTACTTCAGTGAGCAGATCGGGAAAGCTTTTTGTTGTTGTCATCGATTGCAGTCCTGCAGCGTTATTCAACGGAATACCCAGAGCACCCGTGTCGGCTGCTCAGTGAGGTTGGCGTAGCGAAACTGACTGTGTGGCGGAAGTTGGAAGCTGTCGTTGGGGCCGAGGGTGACTGGCTCCGGGCTGTCATCGAGCCACAGGCTCAGTTGCCCTTCGAGAACAAAGCCGCCTTGTTCGGAGCTGTCGTTCAAGTGGCCTTCGCCGCTGGTGGCGCCGGGGGCCAGATGGCTTTCGAGCATGGAGAAACTACCGGTGAGCTTCGGCGAGACCAGCACGTCGGTGATGCCACCGGCGTAGTACAGGGTGCGCCGTTCACCCGGGCGGGTGACCCAGTCCACTTCCCGTGGTTTGCTCAGGTTGTAGAAGTAGGTGGTAGGCACATCCAGGGTTTCACTGATGGCGGTCAGGTCTGCCACCGTGGGGCGCGACAGACCTCGCTCGACCTGGGACAGGAAACCAACCGAGCGGTCGATGCGCTGGGCCAGTTCACCGAGGGTCAGGTTGCGGTGTTTGCGCAAGTCACGGATCAGGATCGCCAACCCTTCGATTTCGTCCTGCATGTCCATAGAGTGGTCCTCTTAAATATTGTCGCGCAGGCGGTACCAGGCTTTGGCTGCCGCTTCCAAGGGGGCGGCGAGCAGGTCGCCGCCGGGGAAGCGGCCGTTGTCGATGGCCTGGTACAACGCCAGCAAATCACTGTTGCCGAGAATGGCATCGCTGACGGCACGGGCGGCGGCCAGGGTCGGCAGTACGCCATGCCCGGAAAAGCCCTGCAACCAGTAGCGCTGGCCTGTGCTGCCGATGTCGGGGGTGCGGCGCAGGCTGCAGTCCAGATGGCCACCCCAGGCATGTTCAATGGCCACACCGCGCAGTTGCGGAAAGGCACGTTCCAGCACCGGGCGGGTAGCCGCTGCGACATCGTCGGGAATGCCGCCCAGGTAGGTGCAGCCGCCGCCGAACAGCAGGCGATGATCCGGGGTCAGGCGGAAGTAGTCGGGTACGAATTGGTTGTCGATCACGCAGCTGTTGCGTGGCAGCAGCGAGCGGGCCAGGGCTGGGTCCAGCGGTGCGGTCGCGACCTGGTAGGAGCCCACCGGCAAAAGGCGCCGCGCCAGCTGGCGGTCGAGCTTGTCGATGTAGGCGTTGCAGGCCAGCACCAGCACGTCGCTGCGCACTTCGCCGTGTTCGGTGCGGGCGATAAAGCCGTTAGCTGTTTCGCGGTAGTCGAGTACGCGGCTCTGTTCATACAGCCGTCCGCCCGCTTCTTCGATGCTGGCGGCCAGGCCTTGGGCCAGTTTCAGCGGATTGAGGTGCGCACCTTCCGGGTCGTAGAGCGCGGCCTGGTAGCGTGGGCTGCCGATCCATTCGGGCATGGCCTCGCGTTCGATCAGTTGCAGCGTGTGGTAACCCCATTTTTCGCTGGCTTCACGTTGTGCTTCGCGCAGCAATTCGACCCGGCGGGGCAGCACGGCGGCCCACAGGCTGCCGGGGCGGTAGTCGACGTCAAATCCATGGCGATCGGGCAGGGCGCGCATTTCGCTGGCGGCCCAGCACATGCTGTCCCACAGACGTTTCGCCCGTTCCAGGCCCAGGGCCTTCTCCAGCGGTGGCATGTCACACGACCAGCCCAACAGCGCCTGCCCGCCATTGCGCCCGGAGGCCGCCCAGGCCACACGACTGGCCTCCAGCAACGTGACCCGCTTGCCCGCCAGCGCCAGGCGCAAGGCGGTGTGCAAACCACTGAAACCGGCGCCGATGATCAGCACCTCGGTATCCAGGCGCTCATGCAGGGTAGGGCGCAAGGCAATGCTACTGGGGTAGGTGCGGGCGTAGTAGCTGGCGACATGCTGGGCGGATTGCTTGAACATGGCGGAGTCTCGTGAATTTTTATTGGTATATTTTCATGAAAAACTACCAGATAAATTTCACGAGTCCAACCCCCTTTTAAATGGCTCCGCTGGCTTCTGCATCTGGCCGTGCCGGTGGGAGCGGGCTTGCCCCGCGATTTGCTATATCGCGCCAGATCGCGGGGCAAGCCCGCTCCCACCGGTAGGGCCGGATGCAGGCAAAGCCAATCCTGCCCCGGAAATCCGTGAAGAACCTTTGAAGTTAACGACGCAGCGCTTGTTGCACCTCCAGGCGTTCGCTGCGGGCATTGATCAGGCGTTGGCGCAGCAGGTCGTAGCCCCAGTTGTAGGCCATGGTGTAGGGCAGCATGAAGACGAAGAAGCCGATCTCCAGCATGAACGCCTGCACCAGCGACAGGTTGAGCATCAGTGCCGCAATCGGCACGCCGATCACCACAAAGCCGGTTTCGAAACCAGCGGCGTGCAGGGCCCGTACCTTGACGTTGCGCTGCACCCGGTCAGCCGGCCAGAGCCGGTCAAACCCGGCGTTGTAGAGCATGTTCCAGAGCATGGCCACGGTCGACAGCACCACGGCCAGGGTGCCGACTTCCAGCATCGAACGATTGAGCAGCCAGGCGCCGATCGGCGCGCAGATCAGTACGGCAATGGCCTCGAAGCCTACGGCGTGGACGATACGCTCGCCGAAGGATTTGTTGGAAACACGCATGACATCACCTGAACGGTTGGTTTCGATGGAGCGATTGTCATCGCTTTTTCGCTTATGTTAAAAATAGGTTCCATCGATAAAAGCGATACATCCATGCGCTATTCCCCCGAAGCTCTGCATGCCTTTGTCGAAGCCGTGGCCCTCGGTTCTTTCTCGGCAGCGGCGCGCAAACTGCGTAAAAGCCAATCGACCATCAGCGCCGCCATTGCCAACCTTGAGGCCGACCTGGGCGTTAGTCTGTTCGACCGTCAGGCCCGTCATCCGCAGCTGACCGAAGCTGGGCGCAAGGTGCTGGGGCACGTGCAGGAAATCCTCGCGGCCAGCGAACGGCTTGATGAGCTGAGCATTCGTCTGGCCGATAAGGTCGAGCCGCGGCTGACCATCGTTCTGTCCGACATGTACCAGCTCACCCCGGATGATCAGCTGATGCGTCAGTTCGAGCAGCGCTACCAGGACATTGAGCTGGAATGCATGATTGCTGAGGGTGGTGATGTGTTGAGCCTGCTGCAGAGTGGGCGGGCGCATCTGGGCTTGCTGGCTGCGCAGGCGAATTACCCGCCGGACATCGCCGTGCGCAGAATGGCGAAGCAGGCCCAGATGGGGGTTTTTGTCGCGGCCGGGCATCCGCTGGCGGCGCTATCACAGCCGACCCAGGCACACTTGGCGGGTCATCGTCAGCTGTACCTCAATACCTATGCCGACAGTGAAAACAGGCCGCAGGGGCGGGTGTGGTCAGCGCCGGATTACCTGTTGCTGCTGGAAATGGCCGAGCAAGGCTTTGGGTGGGCCGAACTGCCCCACGGCCTGGTGCAGCAGTACGGTCATGGCCAGTTGGTGGAGCTGACCTTGCCGGGTTGGCCGCGACCGATTGCGGTCGATGCGGCCTGGTCGCGGCTGACACCGCCGGGGCCGGCGGGTTTGTGGTTGTTGGACGGCCTAGTGTAGGCGCGGCGGTACGGCGGCCTTAGCGGGTGCTATCAAATTCACCGCGGCGCACGATACGCCGCTCGGCGGGCACTGCAGCCACCGCCGCCGCTGCATTCGGCGCCTTGATGACGATGAAGGTCGCTTCATTGCCCAGCGCAAGGCCATAGTCACGCTTGCCCATGACCGCCGCACCTGCCGTAGTGGCCATCGCCAAGGCCAGGTTCAGGTCCTCGTCGCTGTAGAAGCCTGAGCGGTAGCCGATCAGCATCGCACGCTGGAGCATGTCGGCATTGCCATACGGCCACCAGGCGTCGCGAATGTTGTCGTTACCGGCGAACACATTCACACCGGCCGCGCGCAAGCGCAGGATCGGCGGGAAGGGGTGATCGCCGGGGGCGTTGGTGAGGATCGATACCCCGGCCTCGGCAAGGGTGGCGGCAATCCGCTCAAGCACGTCTTCAGGCACCTGGCCCAGGGCATAGGCATGGCTGACACTCACGCGCCCTTGCAGGCCGGCGGCGCAGGTGCGTGCGGCGATGCGTTGCAGTTGCTCGACGCCCTGCAGGCCGGGCTCGTGCAGGTGAATATCGACTTTCACGCCGTGGCGCTCGGCAATGCCGAATACCACATCCAGCTGACCGTCGGCATCACCATCGAGGGTGGTCGGGTCGATGCCGCCGATGACCTCGGCGCCATCGATAATGGCGGCTTCCAGCACATCGGCGGTGCCCGGGCACGACATCACCCCTGCCTGGGGGAAGGCCACCAGCTCAATGTCGACGATGCCGCGCCATTTCTCCCGCGCTTCCATCACCGCGTGCAGGTTGCTCAAGCCGGTGGTGGCATCGACATCGACATGGCTGCGCATGGCCACGGTGCCGAACGAAGCGGCCTGACGGATCAGTGCGTCGGCACGCTCAACGATGGCGGGTGCCTGGGCCAGTTCGCGTTTTTCGATGGCCAGACGCTCACGCAGGCTGCCTGCTGGTTGGTGCGGGTGCCAGCGATCGCCGACAAAGCTTTTGTCCAGGTGGATATGACCGTCAACGAAACCTGGTACCAGCAGCTGCCCGCCCAGGTCGATGCACTGCACACCGGCGATGGCCGCGACGTCGCTACCCAGGCGCACGATACGGCCATCGGCGACGGCTACAGACAGCGGGCTGCCGTCGGCAGCAACGGCATTCACAAACACACGATCAATCATTTCACGACCTCTTGGACAAGGCCGCACACCCTATAAAAGTCGCCGGGAATCGGCCAATTAAATATCGGGATCGATAGCAGTGAGTTTGTGAATGCCCACGGTTCAGCCGCCAATCAGGTGTTTAAGCGGATGGTAGTCAGCCTTGAGGTTGTGAGTGGCCTTGAGGATCGCTTCTTCGATACCGCTCAGGTGCGTGCACACCAGTTCGATGGCGGCGGCCTGATCACCGGCCTCGAGGAATTCGATCAAGCGCAGGTGCTCGTTGCCACGGCAGGCTTCATGGCGTTCGTCGTCGAGGGTCGAGGCGTACAGAGAGCCGCGTTCGATCAGTTTGCGGAACCAGTCGAGCAGTACCGGGTTGTCCAGCACTTCGGCCAGGCGCAGGTGAAACTCACCCAGCAAGTGGACATAGCGGCCATGGTCACCGGCATCGGCTGCGGCTTCTTCTTGCGCAACGTGCAGGCGCAGCGGGTGCAACAGGCTGTTGTCGGCGCGGCGGCACAGTTCGGTGACGATACCGATTTCGATCAGGCGCCGGGTTTCGAACACCGAGCGGATGTCTTCATCGCTGGGCAGCGATACCCAGGCGCCCTTGTTCAGCTCGGTGGACACCAGGCCATCGCCTTCCAGTTGTTTGAGTGCGGCACGCACCGAGGTGCGGCTGACCTTGAACAGCTCCGCGAGCGATGACTCGCCCAGTTTCATGCCGGGGCGCAGGGTGCGCTTTCTGATGGCCTCATGGACCCCCTGGTAGACGCGTTCTACGGTCGATGCGGGGAGTTTTTCCGTCATTGCCAGCTCCGATGTTCCTTGACCGCACAAGCATGCCGTAAATAAGCGATTACGGGTAGGAGCGGGCTTGCCCCGCGATAGCGGTGTGTCAGTCACATCACATCGCGGGGCAAGCCCGCTCCTACCGGAGGTGGGTGTGGGTTGTGTACATTCGCGACGCTTTATTGTGTTCATGTTACCGGGCGTTGTTACTTTCATGCCCAAACACAGTGTTTGGTTCGCTGACCATTTGGTCAGATTAAACGGTTCAAGTTTGCACGATGTTGAAAATTTAAATCGTTATAAATCAGTTCGATAGCCATACACGCGGCGTGTGGCGATCCTACATTTCGTGCCGCTTTGGCACACATATTGTTCCTCGAAAATCGTAATACAAAGATTGCATACAATTTTTGTATTCCACGGCGTCCAGGCGCCGACAGCGGTCCCAACTCTCAAGTCCAACAATAATGTGTTGCAGCACCACAGGCGCTGCAGCAAGAGCCCGGGGAACATGCAATTGGATACTTCCAAACCTCTGGATACCGCGTACCTGTCTCCCGACTCTGCCGCGTCTGCGCAGTTGTCGGGGCATCCCAGTCTGAGCCCGAAACTGCACAATGCCGACCTTGCACCGACCAAGGCCGCAGGTCGGCGTTGGGGCGGGTACAGCATCTTCGCCTTGTGGACCAACGATGTGCACAACATCGCCAACTATTCCTTCGCCATGGGCCTGTTCGCGCTCGGTCTGTCGGGCTGGCAGATGCTTGCAGCGCTAGCGGTCGGTGCGGTGCTGGTGTACTTCTTCATGAACCTGTCGGGCTATATGGGGCAGAAAACCGGGGTGCCGTTCCCGGTGATCAGCCGCATGAGTTTCGGTATCTACGGTGCGCAGCTGCCAGCGATCATTCGTGCCGTGATCGCGATTGCCTGGTTCGGTATCCAGACCTACCTCGCCTCGGTGGTGCTGCGGGTGTTGCTGGTGGCGATCTGGCCGAGTCTGGCCAGCTACGACCACAACGCCATCCTCGGGCTTTCCAGCCTGGGCTGGGCCAGTTTCGTCGCCATCTGGTTTGTGCAGTTGGTGATCCTCACCTTCGGCATGGAGATGGTGCGTAAGTACGAATCCTTTGCCGGCCCGGTGATTCTCTCCACCGTGCTGGTGCTGGCGGTGTGGATGTACCTGCGGGTCGATGGCAACCTGGCCTGGTCGGTGGGTGAGCCGTTGACCGGCGTGAAGATGTGGACCCAGGTGTTTGCCGGCGGCGCGTTGTGGCTGGCCATTTATGGCACGCTGATTCTCAACTTCTGCGATTTCGCCCGCTCTTCGCCGTGCCGCAAAACCATCCGCGTCGGCAACTTCTGGGGCCTGCCGGTGAACATCCTGGTGTTCGCGGTGATCAGCTTTGTCCTGTCCGGGGCGCAGTTCAGCATCGATGGCACGGTGATCGACAGCCCGACCCAGATCATTGCCGCGATTCCCGACAAAACCTTCCTGGTCCTCGGTTGCCTGGCATTTCTGATCGTTACCGTGGCGGTGAACATCATGGCCAACTTCGTCGCCCCGGCCTTCGTGCTCTCCAGCCTGGCGCCGAGCCGCCTGAACTTCCGCCGTGCCGGCCTGATCAGTGCCACCCTGGCGGTGTTGATCCTGCCGTGGAACCTCTACAACAGCCCGCTGGTGATCGTCTACTTCCTCTCCGGCCTGGGCGCGCTGCTCGGCCCGCTGTACGGGATCATCATGGTCGACTACTGGTTGATCCGCAAAGCCCAGGTGCATGTCCCAGACCTCTACAGCGAGGCGGCCAGCGGTACCTATCACTACACCCGTGGGGTCAACTACAAGGCCATTGCAGCCCTGGTGCCTTCGGCGATTGCCGCGGTGATGCTGGCCCTGGTGCCGGCGTTCAGCGACCTGACACCGTTCTCCTGGCTGTTCGGTGCGGCGATTGCCGGCGGCGTGTACTACCTGATTTCCGATAGTAAAAAACACTATGTGGACTGTTCCGGCGAGCACTTTGCCGTCGACAGCGCCCAGCACTGAGCGTCACGCACAAGGAACTGACTCATGAAAATACTGGTAGTCAACGTCAACACCACCGAGTCGATCACCGAGGCGATTGCCCGCCAGGCGCGCAGCGTTGCCTCGCCGGGCACCGAGATCGTCGGTTTGACCCCGCGCTTTGGTGCCGAGTCGGTAGAGGGCAACTTCGAGAGTTACCTGGCGGCCATTGCCGTCATGGAGCGGGTACTGAGCTACGACCAGCCGTACGATGCGGTGATTCAGGCCGGTTACGGCGAGCATGGCCGTGAAGGCTTGCAGGAACTGCTCAACGTGCCGGTGGTAGACATCACCGAAGCCGCTGCCAGCGTTGCCATGTTGCTGGGCCATCGCTATTCGGTGGTGACCACCCTGGATCGTACGGTGCCGCTGATTGAAGATCGCCTCAAGCTGGCCGGGTTGGAGAGTCGCTGTGCCTCGGTACGCGCCAGTGGCCTGGCGGTGCTGGAGCTGGAAGAAGATCCCGAGCGCGCCATTGAAGCGGTGGTGGGGCAGGCCGAGCACGCGGTGCTGCATGACAAGGCCGAAGTGATCTGCCTGGGCTGTGGCGGTATGGTCGGGCTGGATGAGCGCATTCAGGCGCGAACTGGAGTGCCAGTGGTTGATGGCGTTACGGCTGCAGTTGCGTTGGCCGAGTCGCTGGTGCGCCTGAAGTTGAGCACCTCGAAAGTGCGCACCTATGCAGCGCCGCGGCCCAAGCAGGTACTGGGCTGGCCGCGGGCCTTGTTGGGTTGATCCGGTGGTAGGAGCGGGCTTGTCCCGCGATTACGATGTGGCTGATACATCGCAATCGCGGGGCAAGCCCGCTCCCACAGGATTCAGCGGCGCAGTTTGGCGCAGTGGTCTTGTGCCGGTTGTGCCGCGGTGTACCACACATAGTCAGCACTTTCGGCGCTTACGGTTTTACCTACTTCGGCCAGAATCAACACCTGGCTGCCTTCGCCAGCACCCAGATCGCTCAAGTGCAACGGCACGCCCAGATCCTTGCGCACATGGAAGGCTCCAGCCAGCAACACGGCAGGGGTTGGAGCGGCCAGCAGGCTTTCGGCCATGCGCCGATCACGCTGCTGTTGCACCGCCAGCATGGCTGGCATTTGAGCTTCGGGCAGCAAGCCACAATGCGATTCGCGGATATCGTCGAGCAAGGTTGCCTGCACCACTGGGCGGGTCGAGGCACTGCCTTCAAGCACCGGGCGCTGCTTGTAGATCTGCATGATTTGCGCACGGTTGAGGTTGGCCGAAAGCAGCGGGTAAGGCTGGTGCAGGGCATAGGTCACGATCGCGCCGTACAGCCCCCAGTCCCAGTTGGCCTGCCAGGCCAGGGCCTGGAATGCGTCGCTGGGTGGATTGCCTGCACGGGTGGCCGCTTGCGCCGCATCGACCTTGGCTTGCTGGTCCGGGTTGAGCATTTCCAGCAGCAGGCTGCCTTGCGGGCGT
Source organism: Pseudomonas sp. NUPR-002 (assembly GCF_056322725.1). Taxonomy (NCBI): domain Bacteria; kingdom Pseudomonadati; phylum Pseudomonadota; class Gammaproteobacteria; order Pseudomonadales; family Pseudomonadaceae; genus Pseudomonas; species Pseudomonas sp. NUPR-002. Next base: position 3,988,795 of record NZ_CM150476.1, on the reverse strand, counting down.
TGGCTGGCCAGCTCGCGCAACAGCCACAGCTGTATCGCATGATGATCGGGGTTGTCGTGCTGCTCACCGACCAGCACGCGCGGCGCCTTGGCCAGGCGATCGATCAGTTGTTGTGGGGTCAGGGTCTGGCCGGTAGCCAGTTCGCGGATCACGCCCAGCTCGGCATGTTCACGCCCTTCGGGCGCGATGGGCGCCGGGGGCGGCAGTACCGAGTGGGATTGGCAGGCCGCCAACAGGCTGACCAGGCAGAGCATCAGAAGGCGCATCGGAATTCCTTGCTAAGTAGTTGCCCCTCGATCACGGCGTGACGAGGGGGCGATTCAGCGGGCGATGATCAATGGGTGGCCGCGTTCCGGGTGCTGTTGAATCAGCACCTGCAGGCCATACACCGCTGCCAGCGCATCGGTGGTCAGCACCTCGGCCGGTGGGCCATAGGCGTGGGGCAGGCCGTCTTGCAGCAACAGCAGTTGATCGCAGTAACGCGCAGCGAGATTGAGGTCGTGGAGGATCACCATCACCGCCGCGCCTCGTTCAGCGAAGTCGCGCACCGCTTGCAAAATGGTGTGCTGGTGCAGCGGGTCGAGCATCGAGGTCGGTTCGTCGAGCAGCAGGGTTTGCCCATCGGCCCCCGGCCACAGCTGGGCCAAGACCCTGGCCAGGTGTACCCGTTGTCGCTCGCCGCCTGACAGTGCCAGGTAGCTGCGCTCGGCCAGGTGCAGGGCGTCGGCGGCCCTGAGTGCTTCGATGACGATTTCGGCGTCACGCACGCGGCCAGTGGCGTAGGGCAGGCGCCCCATGCCGACCACTTCATTGACCGAAAACGCGAAGTTCAGGCTTGAGCTTTGCGGCAGCACTGCCAGGCGCTTGGCGCGTTCCTGACCGGGCCAGTCGGCCAGTGCGCGCTTTTCAAGGCTGACCGTGCCTTCGCTGAGCGCCAGCTCACCGCACAACGCGGCGAGCAGGGTGCTCTTGCCCGCGCCGTTAGGCCCAAGCACGCCGAGCACTTCACCAGGGCGCAGTTGCACACTGACGTTGGCCAGTACGGTGCGTTGCCCGCGCCGTACCAGCAGGTTGTCTGCTTCGAGCATCAGGAGCGCCCTCGTACCAGCAAGAAGAGGAAGAACGGCGCACCAATCAATGCCGTGACGATACCGATCGGCAGTTCCGCTGGTGCCAGTAGCAAACGGGCGATCAGGTCGGCCAACAGCAGCAGACCGGCGCCAGCCAGTAACGAGGCGGGCAGCAGTACGCGATGGTCGGGGCCGACCAGCAGGCGCATCAGGTGTGGCACCACCAGGCCAATAAAGCCGATCAGGCCCGCCGCCGCGACTGCAGCGCCGACACCCAGGGCGGTACACACCACCAATTCCAGCTTGATGCGTTCGACATCGAAGCCCAGGTGGCGGGCTTCCGACTCGCCCAGCAGCAACGCATTCAGCGCTGTTGCGCGGCGCGGCAGCCACAAGGCGACGCCGACGCCAACAATCAGCAGCGGCCACAGGCGCTGGTAGCTGGCGCCATTGAGGCTGCCCAGGTTCCAGAAGGTCAGGGTGCGCAGGGTGGCGTCATCCGCCAGGTAGGTGAACAGGCCAACCCCGGCGCCAGCCATGGCGGTCATTGCCACACCGGCCAGAAGCATGGTGGCAACGTTGGTTTGCCCGTTGCGACGGCCGAAGCGATACACCACAGCTGTCACAATCAGGCCGCCGATGAAGGCGCAGGCCGACAGCACATAAGGCTCGATAGCCGGTGGCAAACCGCCCAGCATGCTGCCGCCAACGATGGCGATTGCCGCGCCCAGTGCCGCCCCGCCGGAAACACCGACCAGGCCTGGGTCAGCCAGGGGGTTGCGGAACAAGCCCTGCATCGCCACCCCGGATAACGCCAGCACTGCACCGACAGTGATCCCGAGCAAGGTCCGCGGCATGCGAATCTGCCCCAGGATCAGGTCGGCTTGCTGTGTGGCATCGCCATCCAGCGACAGGCCGAGCAGACGCAGCCCGGCCTTGAGCGTTTCACCCAGTGGCAGGCTGACTGGCCCGAGGGCCAGCGACAACCAGACGATCACTACCAGCAACAGCCCCAACGCAAGCAGCATTGGCCGCGGTCGGACAATTGCCGTCATTGGCCCGCCTCAGTACTCAGCGCCTTGGCGTTCGGGTAGAACGCTGCCGTCAAGGTCGACAGTGCTTGCGGAACCCGAGGCCCGAGGCCGCCCACCAGCAGGGTCGGATCGATCACCAGCACCCGGCCGTCACGACCGGCCTGGGTTTGCGCCAGCACCGGGTTCTGTTCAAGCAACGTGGCCCGGGCCGCATCGCCTTGCAAACGGCTGCTGGCGAAGATGATCACTTGCGGGTCGAGGGCCAGCATCGCTTCGCTGGACACCGGTTTATAGCCGATGTGATCGCCCAGAACCTTGCCGCCAGCCTGATCGATCATCCACGCGGCCAGGGTGTCCTTGCCAGCTACCTGCAGGTTGCCACCGGAGTGGCTGAGCAGCATCAGCACTCGGGGGGCCGGGTATTGCTGTTGCGCCTGCTTCACCGCTGCTGCCTGTTGTTGCAGGCGTTGCTTGTAGTCGTTGATCAGGGTCTGTGCTTGATCCTGCTTGCCCAACAATTGACCCAAAGCCGTCAGGTTGTGTTGCAGCGCCGGTACTTCGGCTTTGGCCGACAGCAATTCAATACGCACACCGGCGGCCTTGAGTTGTTCCAGTACCGGTGGCGGTCCCATTTCATTGCTGCCGACGAGGATGTCCGGGCGCAGGGCGAGAATGCCCTCGGCCGCCAGCTGGCGCTGGTAGCCGATGCTGGGCAGCTTATGCAATGAGCTCGGGTGCTGGCTGGTGCTGTCGACGCCAATCAGCTTGCTCTCGCCCCCCAGGGCGACCACCCATTCGCTGAACGCACCACCGGCACTGACCCAGCGCTGGGGCAGGGCGTCGCTGGCGCTGGCCAGCTGGCTGAACAGCACGCCAGCGCAGGCCAGGAGAATTTTCTTACGCATCTAGGAGTTTCCTCAGGCGGTCATCGGAGTCGCGGACTCGGCCAGTGCACGCCAGTCGTCACGCTCTGGCACGCCCGGTTTGCGTACACCGAACAATTGGATGACCAGCTCGCCGTCGGCATCGAAGCCCTCGTAGCTGGTGACGATACCATCGACGCTCGGCTTGCGTACACGCCACAGCTCGGTGATCCCGGTGGTCTTCAAGTGCAGATTGAACGCCGGGTCCAGCACGTTGAACCAGGTGTCCATCCAGCGCAGGTTGCTGACCGGGCCTGAGTGAATCTGAATGCAGTGTTTGTTACCGACGAAGACCATGATCGGCACTTCGCGTTTGCCGGCTTCTTCAATCAGGTTGGTCAGCTCGACCGTGGCCAGCGGCTCGGCCCACTGCGGACCGGCCAGGCGCAGGGCCTGGGTGCGCGCGACGTCGTTGCGCTTGAGCAGGGCGAAGAAATCGTGGGTGTCCTGAAGCTCTGACCACTGGGTGCGCAGGGTCTGGGCATCGACCTCGGCGTCGGCGCGAGGGGCCTTGGCGACTGGCAGCGGTTGCAGGTCGAGCTCGGCGCTTTGTTCCTCTGCACGGAAGCGTTCAACCAGCGGTGCCCAGGCGGACTCTTCGCTGGTGGCGGTGAGGAACACCTTGTGCACTGCAGTGCCCTGGCGGTCGAAGACCTGGATGCTGCGCTGCGGGCCCCGCGCGGTACTTTCGTCGACGGCGAACACGCTGGCCCAGCCGCTGAGGAACAGGCGCAGGTCGATGTCGGGCGACAGCACCATGCCCATCTGGCCGCTGCCCATGATGGTCACTTCGTGATAGACGCCTTTGCGTTCATGCACGCAGTGCTCGTTGCGGGTCAGCGCCATGATGTAGCCCAGCTCGCCGAGTGCCGGCAGCAGGGTCGCCCATTCAGGACGCAGGCGCACGGTATCGACACCCAGGCGGCTGGCGGTCAGTTCGGCTTCGCTGACGCCGAGCTTGGCGGCGGCGTCGCGGGCGCGCAGGCCGGAGTGTTCAGCGCGCAGTTGTTGCCACTGCTGGTACAGCGCAGGGCCAGTGGTCAGGGCGCGAGTGGGGGCAGTCATGGTGAACTCCTTCAGGGTCATCGGTTCGCCGTCAGGGCGAATTCTATTGGTATTTCAACGCGGCTGGGCACGGCCCGGCCGTCGACTATTTCCGGACGAAAACGCCACGTGGTCACGGCATCGAGTGCCGCTTGATCGAGACTGGCCACGCCCGAGGAACGCACCAGGGTCAGCTTCAGTTGCTTGCCGCGCTCATCCAGGCACACCTCGACCCGAACAATTCCCTGCTGGTTGCGCCGGCGTGCCTGCGACGGGTAGCGGGGCGGCGGTGGCGGGCTGATAAAACTGGGGCGCAGGCTGAGCACTGGTGTGGACGGCGCCGCAACAGGTACCGGTGCACTGGCGATACGTGCCGGTGTCGGTGGTGTTGGGCTGGGGCGAGCTGTATCGGCAGCAGCGGCGGTTTGAGTTGGGCGCGGTTCGCTGCGCGGCGATGGTGCTGCTTTGGCGATTGCAGGTGCGGGTTTGACCGGCACGGCCTTGGCCACTGCAGGGGTAGGCTTGATGGGCGTAGCCACCTTGGGTGGCTGGACGGGTGCTTGCGCCGGTCGCGGCGTTGGTTGTGGGCGGGCAGGGGCAGCAGGCACGGCTTGTGCGGCAGGCGCCAGGCTCACCAACTGAATGGCCATCGGTGCCTGCATTGCCAGCGGTTCGGGCTCTGCCTGTAGCGCGTGCAGCAGCCAGCCCGCGCTGGCATGCAGCGCGACGGACAGTAGCAGGTAGCCCCAAGGTTGCTTCATGCACGCTCAGTTTTTATTAATTAAGAATGCATATGGTAATAATTTGCATTTGTAAGTCAAGCTGGTTATTGTCGCCGCCGCTGCCATTGAGAATCGTTTACAGCAACACCCTTCACAGAAAGGGGTCATTGCTCAATTCACAACAAAATCCAACACATCCCCGTCAGCCCTGGCGCGTGTCGCAGCGGGCCTGACCATCAGGAGTTAAGTTAGATGTCGATCCGCCCGCCATTTCCCCAGCGTTCCTGGCTTGCCTTGCTGCTGCTTTCGCCATCGCTGGCCCTGGCTGCCGAGCCCGTCACCCAGTTCGATACCGTCAGCGTCACGGCAACGCGCACCGAGCAAACGCTGCTGCAGGTGCCGAGCACGGTGTCGGTCCACAACGAACGTGAAATCGATCAGCACAACGACAAAGACCTCAAGGACCTGGTGCGCTACGAGCCGGGTGTTTCGGTCAGTGGTACAGGCAGCCGCTTCGGTCTTTCCGGTGCCAACATCCGCGGTATCGATGGCAACCGCGTGCTGACCCAGGTCGATGGCGTGCGGGTTCCGCAAAGCAACTTCTTCAGCCCGTTCCAGGACGTGCGCAGCAACTACGTTGACCTCGACACCATCAAGCAGGTCGAGATTATTCGTGGCCCGGCCTCTTCGCTGTACGGCAGCGATGCGATTGGCGGTGCGGTCAGCTTCCTGACCAAGGACGCGGCGGATTACCTCGAAGAGGGTGATGACACCTACGCCCGTTTCAAAACCGGCTATGACGGCAGCGATGACAGTTGGCAGCGCAGCGCTACCTTCGCTGGCCGCACTGGCACGGTTGACGGTTTGTTGCACCTGGGCCGTCGTGACGGTCAGTCCACCGATACCTGGGGTGGCAATGGCGGCGTCGGCAGTTCGCGTGAAGAAGCCAACCCGCTCGACTACACCACCGAAAACCTGCTGGCCAAGCTGGGCTGGGATTACGCCGACGGTGACCGCCTGCAGTTCACCTACGAGCGCTATCAAGACGACGCCAACAGCAACCTGCTCAGCGACATCACCTCACGTGCAACCTTCACCAGCCCGGCGATTCTCGGCTCGCAAGCCAAGGACAGCATCGACCGTGACCGCTACAGCCTTGAGCACACGCTGAGCCTGGACAGCTTGCTGGCCGACCAGGTGAAGTGGCAGCTCAATTATCAAGAGAGCAACAATAACCAGAAAACCCTGCAGCAGCGCCAGACCGCTACCGGGGTCAACCGTATTCGTTCCCGCGACTCGCAGTACGATGAGCGTCTGTGGAGCCTGAACACCCAGGCGGACAAACAGTTCGCGGTCGGTGATACCCGTCACCACATGATCTACGGTGCTGAAGTCAAACGCATCGAGGCCAGCAACCTGCGTAAAGGCAGTGAAGTGCGTCTGGACACCGGTGCAACCGTGCCGGCCACCGAGAACTTCCCGGTCAGCGACTTCCCGGATCCGACCAGCGAATCCCTGGGCTTGTTCGTGCAGGACAGCATCGAGATCGGCCGCTGGACCTTGCTGCCGGGCCTGCGTTACGACTACTACCGTCAGACCCCGCACGTCACCGATGAATTCCTCAACGGCCTGCCAGCCGAGACCGACCCGTCGCGGATCACCGACGATCACTTCTCGCCCAAGTTTGCCGTCACCTATCAGCTGACCGAGCATGAAAGTGTCTACGGGCAGTACGCCGCCGGCTTCCGTGCACCGAGCCCGGTGAACATGTACGGTGAGTTCAGCAACCCGCAGTTCGGCTATCAGCAAATCGGTAACCCGGACCTGAAGCCGGAAACCAGCAACAGCTTCGAGGTCGGTCTGCGTGGTCGCTACGACCTCGGCAGCTTTGGTGTCGCGCTGTTCTACAACAAGTACAAAGACTTCATCTCTACCGAAACCGTGCCTGATCCAAACGGCACCGGCCTGTTGACCTTCCAGCCACTCAACGTCAACAAAGTCACCATCCGTGGTGCCGAGGCTAAAGGTGACATCAAACTCGATGCCTTCCTGCCGACCGGTACTCGCGCCCTGGGTTCGATTGCCTATGCCCGTGGCAAGGATGAAGAGACCGGACAGGCGCTCAACAGCGTCGACCCGCTGAAGGCTGTGCTCGGCCTGGGCTACGATGCTCCGAGTGGTGTCTATGGTGGACAGTTGACCTGGACCCTGGTGCAAGCCAAGGACCGTGTTGACCACACCGGCGATGCCGACTTGCTGATCGACCGCCAGTTTGAAACCCCTGGCTATGGCGTACTCGACCTCAATGCCTGGTGGCAGGTTACCGATCAGGTGGCGATCAACGGCGGCTTGTTCAACCTCACCGACAAGAAGTACTGGAACTGGGGTGACGTGCAAGGCCGCGATGAGAACGCGGCAGGTCTGGACCGCCTGACCCAGCCTGGGCGCTACGCGGCCGTCAACGTCATCTGGGAGATCTGATACGGGTGGGAGCGGGCTTGCCTCGCGAGGCGATGTGACAGATAAATCGCAATCGCGGGGCAAGCCCGCTCCTACCGATGATCAATCATCATCGTCGTCGTCATCATCCCGGTCGCGACGGCGGTCGTTGTCGTAGTAACGATAACGGTCGTCGTCGCGATAGCGTTTGTTGTATTGGCGATGATCGCGATCATCGCGGTCGTCATCCCAATCACGGGAGTAGCGGTGGTCGCGGTCCCAGCGATGATCGTCGCGGTCGTAGTCGTGGTAGTAGCAGCCGGATGTGGCCAGAATCGTGGTGATCACGGCGAATCGGGTCAGATGTTTCAGCACTGTGGTTCCTTGATCCGCACAGCGGTTGGGAGGGTACTGCTCAGACCATCCGTTCGGTTTTTGGTTTCCTCGTGGAATTTCGGAGCAAGCCCTACCGGTAGGAGCGGGCTTGTCCCGCGATCTGGCGCGATACAGCAAATCGCGGGGCAAGCCCGCTCCCACCGTGACAAGCCCTCCAGTCACCTACACTCGGCCTCGTGAAGTCGCTAAGTTACGGTTGTGGGGGCTTGTCGCTTTGCTTTTGCTTTGCGCGCGCGTTATCGCGGTCCTCGCGGGAGCAATGCCGGAGCGAAGGAACCCGGAGCGAAGCGTAGGGCCGGATGCAGGAGCGAGCGGTTTGCCTACTTTTCCAAGAAAAAGTAGGCCGCCGTAAGGGCGGAAGGGGCCAGTGGTGCCACCACAGCTATTGGATAAGCTCGCAGCCCCCAAAGCCAATCCTGCCCCGGAAATCCGTGAAAAACCAAAAAAAAGGCTCACACAAGGTGAGCCAAAGTCGACGTTCTGAAGGGAAGAAACCCTAATCTAAGGGCCTGCCGTTAAGTGGACGTTAACGCTGCAGACAATCATTCATTGCCCCGCGGCAGTTCGATACAGGCCAACAAACCACCACCCGGCGCGTTGCGCAGGGTCAACTCGCCACCTTGTTCGCGGACCGCCGTGCGCGCCGATGGCAAGCCCAGGCCGACGCCACCGGTGTCGCGATTGCGTGAACTTTCCAGGCGGAAAAACGGTACAAACACATCGTCCAGCGCAGCCTGTGGAATGCCCGGGCCGCGATCGCGTATCTCGATGAACAGGCTGTGGCTATTGCTGCTCAGGCGAATCGTCGGTGGCTGGGCATATTTGACCGCGTTGTCGATCAGGTTTGTTACCGCGCGTTTCAACCCCAGTGGCCGACCGAGATACACCAGATTCGCCGGGCCTTCGAAGTCCACTGCAATCTGCTGATCGCGGTAATCGTCGACCAGGGTGTGCAGCAGTTCAGCCAGGTCGAACGGCGTGGTGGTTTCCAGGCGGGTTTCGTCGCGGAAGAAGCTCAACGCGGCATTGATCATGCTCTGCATTTCATCGACATCACGGAACAACTTGCGCTGTTGCTCGGCGTCTTCAATGAATTCGCCACGCAGGCGCATGCGCGTCAACGGCGCGCGCAGGTCGTGGGAAATGGCCGCAAGCATTTGCGTGCGTTCAGCAATGAAGTGCTGGATCTGTGCCTGCATGGTGTTGAAGGCGGTGATCGCCTGGCGCAGTTCATGGGGGCCTTCCAGGGCGATGGGCGGCGCGCGCAGGTCGCTGCCGAATCGCCGTGCAGCGCGGGCGAAACGCTGCAGGGGGCCGGCCAGCTGGCGCGTGCCGACCCAGGCGACCAACAGCGCGGCGACCAAGGCCAACAGGCCAATGATGGCTATGCGCATACCCGTGCTCAGGCCCCAGCTGCGGTAGGGCGGGGTGAACGCCAACCAGCTGTGGTCGGCCAGTTGCATGACCAGTTTGTAGTGGGCGTCGGGGTCGTCTGCTGGCCAATTGCTGGGCTGGTAGGCTTCAAGCCGCAGCGGCATAGTGGCAAGTTGCTGCGACAGCGTGGGCACCGATTGCGGGTCAATCAGGTCGCCGGGGCCGGGCAAGCCGAAGGCATCACGCTGCGCGCTCCATTGCACATGCAGGATGGGGGTGCTCGCCGCTTCGGCCAGTTGCGCACGTTGGCTGACGGGCGCGGCCTCCAGCACCCGCGTGGAGACGGCAATCTGTTCGAGCAGCCCGGTCTTGGCCAGCGGTGGTTGGGCCCAGACGCCGGCCAACTGTACGAACAGGATGTTCAGCGCCACTGAAATCAGCATGGCGGCGATGATGGTCAAGGCAATGCGGCGGCTGATGCTGTCGTGGTGCAGGCCCAGGCGAATCATGTGCGGCTGACCTTGGCGTCGAACAGATAGCCGCCGTTACGCACCGTGCGAATCAGCGCCGGGCGCTTGCTGTCGGGTTCGATCTTGCGACGCAGGCGGCTGACCTGCACGTCGATGCTGCGGTCGTAAGCCTCGTGGCCCTGTCCGCGGGCCAGATCGATCAACTGCTCGCGGGTGAGGATGCGCTGCGGATGTTCGAGAAACACCAGCAGCAAATCGAACTCACCGGCCGACAACGGCACCATCACCCCTTGTGGCGTGCGCAGTTCGCGGCGGGTGACATCCAGCTGCCAGTCGTCAAAGCGGATCACCGGCCGGGTTTCTTCGCTCAGCGGGCGCAATTGCTCGCCGGCGCGGCGCTGCACGGCACGCAAGCGGGCCAGCAGTTCGCGGGCATCGAAGGGTTTGCCCAGGTAGTCATCGGCGCCCAGTTCCAGGCCGACAATGCGGTCGCTCAGCTCGTCCATGGCCGTGAGCATGATGATCGGGATGCCGGTGCTGACGCGCAGCTTCTGGCACAGGTTCAGGCCGCTCTCACCGGGCAGCATCAAGTCGAGAATGATGGTGTCAGGGCGCTGTTGTTCGATAGCCGCCCACATGGCCGTGCCATTGGCAGCCAGGTCGACTTCGTAGCCATGCATGACAAAGAACTTCTTCAGCAGGGCGCAAATTTCCACATCGTCATCGACGATCAGCAGTCTGCTCACGTTCAGGTCCAGTGGGGCGTAAAAAGTGTGTATCTAAAACCATTCTGCGGCGTTGGTCATATATTTCAATCACGCAATAAAACTGCAGCGGCGAAACAAAACAGACATCTGCCAGCAAAGGCCTTGGGTGATGCTGTCGGCACTCCAAACCAAGGGAATTTTCCATGCAGGCACAACCACCCATCGACGGCCTTGACTGCAGCCAAGCGCTGACCCTCGACCTGCGCACGCAGGATCTGTGGCGTAACGCACTGCTCAGTTATCAGGATTCGCGCTTGGGGCTTTGCAGCGAAGGCACGCACATGATCCTCAGCCATTACTTCGAGCGCTACAGCCCCAGCAGCAATCAATGGATGGAGTACAGCTATAAGGTACCGCTGAACGAACTGGTGAACTGGATCATGGCCAGTGGGCAACTGCAGGTGGAGCGCTCCGGTACCGCACCAAGACCCGCCAGCCAGCCGTCCGGGAGCGCTCAGCATGCGTAAGCAGATCTTCGCGCCAGCGCTGTGCCTGTCGCTGTTGATGGTCGGTTGTAGCCAGACCCGGGTGTCGCCCAAGGAGTATTCCGGCTTTTTGCGCGATTATGACCAGTTGAGCGAGCACAAGACCGCCTCGGGTGAGTCAGTGCTGCGCTGGATCAGCCCCAAGCTGCGTGTGGAGCGCTACACCCAAGTCTATATCGCGCCGAGCCAGTTCTACCCGCAACCGAAAGCCAGTGCGCAAATTCCCGACTCGACGCTGAAGGCGGTTACCGCCTACTACGATGTGGCGCTCAAGCGCGAATTGGGCAAGGTGCTGAATCTGGTCGAGCAACCTGGGCCCAATACCTTGATCGTGCGCCCGGCGATTACCTCGGTGGGTGCCCACACCCAGTCACTGCATTTCTATGAGTACCTGCCAGTGACCCTGGTGGCGGCCGGGGTCAGCAGTGCTGTCGGTATTCGCGACCTGGACAGCGTGATCGCCACCGAAGCAGCCTTCCTCGACGGCGGTACGCGTGCGGTGGTTGCCGAGGTGGTGCGCAAAGGCACCGGCCTGCCGCTGGAGAACGACGATCAGGTGATGACCGCCGACAATCTCAAGGGCGTGCTCGATGGTTGGGCACAGGACTGGCGCGAAGCGGCCATCAGCCTCAAGCAGCAAAACGCCGCCGCCTTCACAGGGCAAAAATCCACGGCACCATGAACACGCTGACGACCATCACCAGCACGGTGAAGGGCACGCCGACTTTGACGAAGTCGGCGAAGCGGTACTGACCGGGCCCCAGCACCAGGGTGTTGACCGGTGACGACACCGGCGTCATGAACGCCGCCGAAGCTGCCAGGGCGACAATCATCGCGAACGGGTAGGGCGATGCCCCCAAGTGTTCAGCGGTACTGACCGCTACCGGGGCCATCAGTACCGCGGTGGCGGTGTTGGAAATGAACAGCCCGATCAGCGCAGTAATGGTAAACAGGCAGGCGAGGATCATGTACGGCCCGGCCTCGCCGAGCAGTTGCACCAGCAGGTTCACGGCGATGGCGATCCCGCCGGTTTTCTGCAAGGCCAGGGCAAACGGCAGCATGCCGACAATCAGGATCAGGCTTTGCCAGTGGATCGCGCGGTAGGCGCTGTTCATGTCGATGCAGCGCCCGGCGCCCATCAACAGGCAGGCGATCAGCGCGGCGATGACGTTCGGCACCACGCCGCTGATCATCAGGCCAACCATGACTGCCAGGCTGATCAGCGCATAGGGCGCCTGGTTCAGGGCCGGGGCGACGTTATCGACTTCGGCCGGCAAGCTCAGTACCAGAAAGTCTCGCGGTTGGGCCTGCAACTGGCGCACAGATTTCCACGGGCCGATCACCAGCAAGGTGTCGCCGAGCTTGAGTTTTTCTTCCACCAGTTGCTCTTCAATCGCACTCTGGCCGCGTCGCAAACCGACCACGTTGAGGTCCCAGCGGGTGCGGAAATTCAGCTCCAGCACGCTTTTGCCGATCAGTTGCGAGCCGGGCACGATCGCCACTTCGGCCATGCCCACGGCGTGGGACTGATCGATAAAGTACGCGCCTTTGAAGTGCAGGGGTTCGAGCTTCATGCTTTGGCACAGGCTGCGCAAATCGTCACGCGGGGCGAACAGGTCGAGCAACAGCACATCACCTTCGTGCACGGTGGTGCTGGAGTCTGGACTGATCACCCGGGTGGTGAACTTGTGCTGGCGTTCGATACCCACCACGTTGGCGCCATGCACGGTGCGCAATTTCAGCTCGCTGAGGCTATGGCCGATCAAGGGCGAGTCTGGGCGTACGCGCAGACGCCGTTCGCGGCCCGCCAGTTTGTAGTCGATGATCAGGTCGAGCAGGGTGCGCCGGGTCTGCGGGGTGCCGTCTTTGCGCACTTCACCGCTGAGCCAGTGGCGGGTCAGGAGCATGTAGCCGATACCCAGTACCAGGATCACCAGGCCGAACGGGGTAAAGCTGAAAAAATTGAAGCCGCCTTCGCCATGCCGCACCAGTTCACTGTGCACCACCACGTTCGGCGGCGTGGCGACCAGGCTGAGCATGCCGCTGATCAAACCGGCAAAACTCAAGGGCATCATCAGGCGGCTGGGCGACACCTTCATGCGCGCGGCAATGCTCAACACCACCGGAATGAAGATCGCCACCACCCCGGTCGAGCTCATCACCGAGCCCAGCCCGGCCACGCAGACCATCAACAGCACCAGCAGGCGAACTTCACTGTTGCCTGCGCGATCGGCCATCCATTCGCCGATGCGATAGGCGATCCCGGTACGCACCAGGCCTTCACCGATCACAAACAGCGCGGCGATCAACACCACGTTGGGGTCGCTGAAACCGGCCAGCGCCTCCTGCACGGTAAGGATGCCGGTGAGCGGCAAGGCCACAATGACCAGCAGCGCCACCACATCCATGCGTGGCCGGTTGGCGATGAACAAGACTACGCTGGTAAACAGCAGGCCAAGCACCCAGAGCAATTCGTCGTTCATGCAATCTTCCTGATTCGTGAAGGGTGCAAGTCTGGCAGAAAATTAGGTGGGGAATGTTGATGTGAGACGGTTCAGGTCATCACGCAGTCGGCCTGAGCAGCTCGGCACCCTGGTTACGCACGTTACCGACGGCTTTGTCGACCCGGTACCAGTCGAAGGCTTCTGACGGTTCTCCCAGGTTCAGCAGCATCTGTTGCGCCTGCTCTTTGCTAGCGTCGGGGTTCAACCAGGCGCTGGCCCACTCGGGTGCCAGCACCACAGGCCTGCGGTCGTGAATATCCACCATGCCGCCCTCGCTGTCCGCGGTGATGATGACAAAGCCATCGTCCTCGGCGCCGCGCCATTGGCCAATGCCGGCACAAAAAACCGGCCGGCCATCGCGACGGTGGATGTAGTAGGGCTGCTTTTTCGCCTGGCCTTCATCAACCCACTCGAACCAGCCATCGACCGGTACGATCAGGCGTTGCCCCCAGATCGCGCGAAAGAAGGGTGAGTGTGCGACTTTCTCAAGCCGTGCATTGATCGGTGGCGCGCGGTCCTGGGCCCAGTGCGGGCGCCATCCCCAGCGTAGCCAGCGCGCCTGACCCGGGATGAAAACCGCCACTTGCGTGCTGGGCGCGACGTTGTAGTGCGCCAAGGGCTGGTCACCGACTTGATTGGCCAGGGCGTCGGGCATGCTCAGGGCGTCGACGAAGTCGTGAATGCCATGGTACTGGCTGAGTCTTCCACACATCCGGGTGTCCTGCATTGAAGGGGGGGGGACGCCATCGGTTAAGCAGAAACGCTGATCGGAGAACGCATCGGGCCGGATTGATAACTATAGTCGCGGTGTAACGTTAAGCGGCGCGGGTGTTGGCGGGCGGGCAATGATACAGTCGGCTTTTTTTTCGACGAGGGTGTGTCATGCGGGTAGTAATGGCGATGGTTGCTGCAGCGTTGTTGGCCGGTTGTGCCTCTTCGGCCATGGAAGCGGCACGCAGCCAGGCGCCCACCAAAAGTTTCACCTCGAGCAAACCGGCTGACCGGGTTGCCCAGTGCATTCAATTCGGCTGGCAGGACGAAGGCGTATTCGGCGTCGATGCCAGCGGCTACCTGGAGCCGAAGCAGGGCGGTTTTACCGTGTACACTCGTGAAGCCGAGTCGTTTGCCGATATCCAGTCGCAAGGTGCCAACACCGCGGTCAGCTACTACGCCAAGAAAGACGACAGTGTCGCCTTGCGCCGGATGGCCGCATTGGCCACCTGCCTGTAAGCGATTATCGGGGCATGTAGCCGAGCTGCCAGCGCCGGGGGATTTTCAACGAGATCAACCCGAGCGTGGCAGCCAGCGCGGCGCTGAACAGCAGCGCAGCCAGGTCGAAGGCGTGTTCCAGCAGCACGCCGGCCACGGCGCCGACGAACATGCCCGTCCAGGGAATCAACTGCACCCGCCAGCCTTGCCGACGCTCGCCCAGCAGCCTGCGCCCCAGGCCACGGCCAAAGCGTGACAGCGCGCCGGTTACATAGGTCAGGCCCACGGGCATCCCGTTCACTTCTTCGACCACCGCATTGATCATTCCCATGGCGAGGACCGCAGCGACCAAGGCGGGGACTTGCCAGTTGCCTGGCAACAGCCCTGCCAGCACCAGCAGCGCGGCGATGATCGATAACAGCGGCCAGGGCCTGCGCCCACTGAGGCGGGCAATGATCACGCCCAGGGCGTTGCCGACTACGAAGGCCAGCAATAGCGCGCCAATGCGCAGCGCCAGGCTCATTTCACCGCTGCCCAGCGACACCGCCAGGCGTGTGGTGTTGCCGCTCATGAACGAGACAAAATCGCCGGTGGCCATAAAGCCGATGGCATCGGTCATGCCGGCCAGCACCGACAAGGCGGCGACAAAATACAGGCCGACCTTACCGCGCAGTCTGGCGATGCGTAATGACCGCGCTGACGTGTATGGATAACCTGGCAGCATCCCTTGCGCTCCCAATCAAGCGGGTGAGGTTCAGACGCGTTGCGCCAGCCGTGCTTCAAGCCCGGCGATATGCGCTTGCAGGCGCTGATGTTCCAGACGCTTGGCGCCGATGTCTTCGAACACACTAATCAGGTGTTCCGGCTCGCCATCGTCGCGGCGCTGCAGTGAAGTACGGGCGCGCACCCAGATGTATTCGCCGCTTTTGTGCCGCACGCGCTTTTCTACTTCATAGCGCTCGGTTTCACCGGCCAGCATACGTTGCAGCAGTTGTAGATTAGCGTCCAGGTCGTCCGGGTGGGTGATCTGTTGGAAGGTCATGCTGTAGAGCTCTTCGGCGCGGTAGCCAAGTAACTCGCACAAGCTGTTGTTGACCCGCTGCCAGGTGCCATCGGGGGCGATGTAGGCGAGGGCGCCCCAGGCCAGTTCGAAGATTGCGCGAAAGCGCTCTTCACTGTTACGCAGCGCCTGTTCGGCGACCTGGCGCTCGGTGTTGTCCATGCTGATACCGACCATCTTCACCGAACGACCGGCGCTGTCGCGCACCACCGTGGCGCGGGAAGAAATCCAGCGCACTTCGCCATCGGGGCGGGTAATACGAAAATCGCATTCGCAGCCACTGCCGTCGGCCACCGCCTGGGCGTACATGGCCTGCATGCGCGTAACGTCCTCGGCGGGCAGGTGAGCCCAGAAGTCTTCGTTGCGGTGCACCGGCCAGCCGTACACTTGCTCGACGTTAGGCGAGTAGGTCACCTCGTCGCTGATCAGGTTCCATTCCCAGGTGACAATGCGCGCGCCTTCCTGGGCCAGTTTCATGCGTGTTTCGCTTTCCATGATCTCGGCGGTGTAGCGCCGCCGCAGATCAGTCATCGGCAGCTCTACGACCTGAGGCTGCTGAACGTTCTGCAAGGCTTCTTCGCCGTAGCGCAACCAGATCCAGTTGACCTTGAGAAAGTCTGCCAGCTTGCGCAGGTTGTCGTAGTCGATTTCACCGCCGCGGGTCCATTTGTGTACTGCGGTGCGCGAGATTCCCAGGGCCGTGCCCACGGCTTGCAAGGTCAACTTCTGATGCTCAAGCAACTCCTTGAGGCGAAAAGCGAAACTGTTTTCCATCATGGGCCGGGTGTCCTGATCGGGAGCCAAGAGCCTGGCAGTATACCTAAGCTGTAAACTTTTGGTTGACGGCATTTGCCGCAGATTTCCTGCAACGTTCTGTAGACATTCACGGTGTGAGCATCCACCCTGTCGACACGCTGAAGTCCGCTTTCAGCACTGACAGAACGTGTGAAATATTATGAATCGCCGCAAAAAAATTAAGCAGTTGTTAGAGGCTCACGCCAAAAAGGCCAATGCCAAATTGGCACCGAAAAACAAACCTAAATACATCAGTAAAGCGGACCGTTTGAAACAGGCAGCCCTGGCCAGTGACGACGTCGTGAGTAGTCCTGAAGGCGGAGCAGAGCCCGTTACATCGATGCCGAGCTGAATTTCGTACAGCCCCTGACGCCCTTCTTCATCTGAGGCCCGGTTACCGTTGAGCAGCAGCTCCATGGCAATCAGGGCCCGTGGCCACCCATCCCTCCGACCTTCGTCCTCGGCAATCCACAGAGCACCTCGCGTGAGGTCGGGCTGTGCGCGCATGGACTTACATACAGAGCGTATGATAAAAATACTTAAACATACGGAGTGTATGTAATTGCGCCTGTGTGCTGATTGCGCGGCGGGCCTGAATCGACAAGGAGTGTGCAGCATGTTCAATCCCTACCGTGCGTTGTTCCAGGCCCAGGGGGCCAAAGGTTTTGCCTTGGCCGGGTTGCTGGCCCGCTTGCCGTTGCCCATGACTGGTATCGGCATTATCACCATGCTTGCGCAACTGCGCGGCAGCTACGGCCTGGCGGGGGCGGTATCGGCGACCTTCGTGCTGACCTATGCATTGATGTCACCGCAGGTCTCGCGGCTGGTGGATCGCTTCGGCCAGCGCCGCGTGCTGCCCGGGTTTACGGCGCTGAGTGTGTTGGGCATTTTTGTCCTGTTGGCCTGCAGCCATTGGCAGGCCGCCGACGGGACGCTATTTGTCGGCGCAATGCTGGCAGGTTGTATGCCTAGCATGTCGGCGATGGTGCGCGCCCGCTGGAGTGCGATCTACCGTGGCACAGCACACTTGCAGACGGCGTATTCGCTGGAAACGGTGCTCGACGAAGTCACCTTCATCGCGGGGCCACCCATCGCCATCGGCTTGTGCGTAGCGGTAGCGCCGCAGGCTGGCCCGTTGGCCGCCGCTGTGTTGCTTGCGCTCGGTGTGGCTGCCTTGGTTGCACAAGTGGGGAGCGAGCCGCCGCTGCAACAGGACGCCGAGGCCGCACGTCGCGACGTATCGCTGTTGCGGGTTGCAGACATGCGCCTGCTGACCTTGCTGATGGTGGTCATGGGGCTCATCGTCGGCACCGTGGAAATCGTCAGCGTGGCCTTCGCCGAGCAAAGCGGGGCGCCGGCAGCAGCCAGTATTGTGCTGTCGTGTTACGCCATCGGCTCTTGCGTGGCGGGGTTGCTGTTCGGTGCGCTGAAGTGGCGTACACCACTGCCCACGTTGTTGTTGCTGGGTGGTTTTGCGACAGCTGTGACCACCTTGCCGCTGATGTTCGCAGGCAGCATCTTCGGTTTGTCAGCAACGGTGTTGGTGGCGGGTCTGTTCTTTGCGCCGACCATGATTGTGGCGATGTCACTGGTGGAGCGGGTGATTCCCGAGCACCGGCTGACCGAAGGGATGACATGGTTGCTGGCGGGTTTGAATGTCGGAGTTGCTGGTGGTGCTGCGGTGTCGGGCCAGGTGGTTGATGGGCTGGGCGGCAAGGCGGGTTTCAGTGTGGCGCTGGTTGCCGGCGTCGGTGTGCTGCTGGTGGCGTTGCGTGGCTATTACCGCTTGCGAGCACCTAGGTGCATCTCGGTGGGTGCGGGCTTGCCCCGCGATGTGATTTGACCGAAAGTCGGGAATCGCGGGGCAAGCCCGCTCCCACCGGAGGGGATCAACATGGCGATTACCGTGCTGCTGCGCTGTATCGATCTGGAAAGTACCCGTGTCTATTACCGCGACACGCTCGGGTTCACGGTGAGCGACTCAGAGGATTCAACGCTGACCGTGCAACTGGAGGACTGCCGCCTGGTGTTTACCCAGCAGGATCTGTGGGGCAGCGCTGTCGCCTGCTCTGGCACCTTCTATTGTGCAATTTCGCAGGTAGACCGCTACTTCGAAGCCATCAGAGACAAGGCGTCGATTGCCTGGCCATTGCAAGACATGCCCTACGGTTCAAGAGAGTTTGGTATTCGCGATTGCAATGGCTATTTCCTGGCATTTACCCAAGTTATTTGTAACCAAATGTAGAAAAGTTTGCGGTGGATTTTAGTAGTTTCGCGAAAGTTGTCGTGTGGATTTAATTTCTGCGGTATTTTCCGCCAAATTTTATTGCTTATACAGTCAAAACAACTGGCGCAGTCTTCCTATACTGCGCCTGGCGTCGAAATGCCTGCACGATTGCGCGAGCCAGGGGCTTGCGTGCAGCGATCTAGACGCTCGCGATGCGGAATGAAGAGGACAGGAGTGACCTCTTTTTTTCATGCAACTAATAAGTCTAAGAACGAGATGAAGTGTCATGAATAAACAATCTATCCAGATTGCGCTTGCTTACATGTCGGTAGTAATCGGTGGTGGCTTTGCCTCCGGACAGGAGGTGCTGCAGTTCTTCACCGGCTATGGGCTCATAGGCATTGTCGGCACTCTGGTGAGCGGTGTGTTGTTTGCCTTCCTTGGCATGCAGATCGCTCGGATGAGTTCGCAGATGCAGGCGAACTCACACAAGGAAGTCCTCTACCGGTTGTTCGGCGCGCGTGCCGGGTTGGTCGTTGACGTGGTGCTGTCGTTCTTCCTGTACGGTGTCGGCGTAGTGATGCTCGCTGGCAGCGGTTCGATCTTTTCCCAGGAGTACAACCTGCCACCGCTGTTCGGCGGTGTGCTGATGACTGTGCTGGTGATTGCCACCCTGTGCCTGAACGTTACGCGCATCATCAACCTGATCAGCGCGGTCATGCCGTTCCTGCTGGCCATGGTACTGATCATCACCACCTACTCGATCTTCAGCTACAACGCCCCGGTTGAAACCCTCGACGCAGTCGCTCGCGAGAACAACGAAACCGTTACCGACAACTGGTTCGTTGGCGCCTTGCTGTACGCCTCGTTCAACATCGCCGTAGGTTTCCCGATGCTGGCCGTCATTGGCGGCATGACCAAGCAGCCCAAGGCTGCAGGTGTCGGCGGTATTCTCGGTGGGCTGGGCCTGGGCGCGCTGATCCTGCTGCTGAACATCGGCCTGTTCGCCAACATCAACCAGCTGCAAGGCATCGAAATGCCGTCGCTGGCGCTGGCGGGGCGTCTGTCGCCACTGCTGACCGTGGTGATGTCGATCGCGCTGGTGTGCATGATCTATAGCACCGCAGTGGGTATGTTCTTTGCCTTCAGTGCACGCTTTGCCAAGCCGGATACCCGCCGCTTCAAACTGGTCAGCGCCGTGACGGTTTGCGTGGGTCTGGGCCTGAGCCTGGGTGGTTTCAGCAAGCTGGTCGGTACTGTCTATCCGCTGCTGGGCTACGTCGGTTTCGCCCTGATTCTGGCCATTGCCTTCAGTTGGCTGCGCGGCCGCTCCGCCGCCAAGCAACAAGCTGCACTGAACGCCGCCTCCTGAGGCTGACGCCAGCCCCACTCGTGTGTGCAGTGCGGTTTACATCTGCATCGATACCGACGTGGGGCTTGCGCTCACTGCCTGCCCCTCAACGCCCGCCCAGGTGTCACTGGCCGGCGCGCATCAAGCCACGAGCAATTCGATTTCTTTTGCGCAATAACTTTGAATTTGCTCCAAGGTTCGCCTAAACCCTCTAGCGAGGGCGCGTGTTGTTCAACCATTCGTTGCTCTAGCGTTCGCGTGTCCGTGGCGTAATTCTCGACCGAAGGAATACGAGCATGACAAACAAGCTGATCGGCAAGGCGGTTTTACTCGGGCTCCTCACTGCTGCCACATTTTCCGTGCAGGCAGCGCAGGCAGGGGGTAATGGATGTGGTTGGGGCAACATGCTGTTTGAAGGAAAAAGCGGCTTGGGCCCCCACCTGCTGGCGACAACCACCAACGGCACTTCTGGCAACGCCACCTTTGGCCTGACCTCTGGCACCAACGGTTGCGATTCAAAAGTGAAGCTTGGCTATGGTGGCCGTTCGATGCTGGCGATGAACAATATGCTGGAAGGTATTTCCGAGGACATGGCCAGAGGCAATGGTGAATCGTTGAGCGCCTATGCCACCTTGCTGGGCGTGCCCAGCGATGACCGTCAACACTTTGCCAGTGTCACGCATCAGCATTTCAATGAGATCTTTGCCCATCAGGATGTCACCGCAGAGCAGGTCTACAGCAATACCCTGACGGTGATGAGTCGCGACCCGCGTTTGGCGCGCTACGTGCAGCAACCCGGTTAACAACCTGGAACCTGTCGATCAAGCCCTCCACGGAGGGCTTTCTCGTTTGCCTGTGACACGGCTGGCAGCTTACTCGGCACGCTGCTGAACAATCACCGTTTGTGCCGGCATCGGTGCCGGGAAGCCCGCCTCGCCGAGGACATCCTTGATGGTGCGGTTGGTGTCGAAATAAACCTGCCAATAGTGCTCGTTATGGCAGAACGGACGCACTGCCAGCACTGGCCCGACCAGGTTGAATTCGAGAATTTCCACATCCACTGGCGGCTCGGCGAGCACGTTGGGCAGTGCTGCGATGTGTTGCTTGAGCAACGCTGCGGCCGCCTTCCAGTCTGCCGCGCCAGACAGCTGCGCCTGCAGCTCGACACGGCGGTAGGGGTTGTGGGTGAAGTTCTGGATGTTGTCGCTGAAGATCTTGTTGTTGCCGACTAAGGTCTGCACGTTGTCTGGGGTGTTGATGGTGGTGGCGAACAAGCCGATCTCGGTGACCGTCCCGATCACACCGCCCGCGCTGATGAAATCACCGACCTTGAACGGGCGCAGGACGATGATAAAGGCACCGGCCGCCAGGTTGGCCAGCAGCCCCGACCAGGCCATGCCGATCGCCAGACCGACGGCGGCGAGCAGCGCGGCGAAGGTGGTGGTTTGCATGCCGAGGTAACCGAGGATACCGATCACCAGCATGATGTTCAGTGTCACGGTGATGACTGAGCCGACATAACGCAGCACGGTCGGGTCGAGCTTCTGCTTGGTCAGCGCTCGTTGCACCATGCCGACGGCAAAGCCGATCAGCCAGCGCCCGATAATCCAGAAGGCGATGGCGGAGAGAATCTTGACCGCAAATGCCGCACCGTACGTTTGTACAAGCGCGACTGCCGCATTGAACTTGGTGGTGGTCATGCTAACGATGGATTCGTCCATGGCGGGGCCCGTAAGTGGAGGGTTGGCCACAAAACGCTAGCACAAGCTTGCCAAACGTGTAGGCGCGGGCTTGCCCCGCGATGCGATGTGTCTGAAAGCCCACCATCGCGGGGCAAGCCCGCTCCTACCGGAGTTAGCCTTGAAGGTCGTCCTTCAGATCATCCAGCGCATCGACGATGGCCTCATCGCTGTCAGCCATCGCCTCTTGCATGTCCTGCGCGATGGTGGTCTGCACCTTCATCACTTTTTCAGCCAACGAGCGGCCTTCCTTGGAGCCAAGAATAATGGCCATGGCCTGATCGGGATGCTTGTTGGCGCGAATCATCAGTTCCAGCTCATCGGCGTCAAAGTGATCGGCATAGACCTCAACCATCTGACTTTTGATTTCGTCCTGATCAACATTCTCGCGAATGACGTTGCGGATCTGCTCGCGGTCCAGCATCGGGTACTGGCGCGCGTAACCGGCGGAGGCGATTTCGACGATGGTGCCGTAGTGCTTGCCCAGGTCGCTGACCTCAATCAGTTCCTCTGCCTTGTCCTGACTGCCGCCACAGCCTGCCAGTGCCGCAGCAAACAGCGCAGCCAGCGTTGCTTTCTTCATGCTCATTGGTCTTTGTCCTTGATCTATGTATAGGTGCAGGTTGCTTAACGGCGGCTCAAATGCAGCGCGCCGATGACCACGAGCAAGACGATGACGCCAAGAAACGCGCCGAAAGCCGGGAACATTGCCGCTGGCCAGATCAGGCCTCGGCCCAGGTTGTAGGCGAAACTGGCGTAGGAGTAGGCGCCGAAAAGCCAGGAATACAGGGTGTAGATCAGGCCAATAACCAGATAGCCTGAAATCAACTTTCCTTTGAGCGTCATGCAGTCTTCCTTGTGGAGGTGCTAGCGTTAAAAACTCTCTGGAAACATACTATTACAATAATGTCATTTCAATATCATTGCGTCAGTTGTGCAGGCAGTGGCTGCCTGTTGGCCCGCGTATGATGGCAAGTCTTTCTGCCTTCATTGACCGATAAGGACATCCTCATGCGCCCAGACAAGGCCTGCGCAG
The DNA here is from genome assembly GCF_056322725.1 of Pseudomonas sp. NUPR-002. NCBI lineage: Bacteria > Pseudomonadati > Pseudomonadota > Gammaproteobacteria > Pseudomonadales > Pseudomonadaceae > Pseudomonas > Pseudomonas sp. NUPR-002. Next base: position 3,966,150 of record NZ_CM150476.1, on the reverse strand, counting down.
TCGTACTGTTACCCGCACGGGTTCCCAGGATCCTGTTGTTCCGGCATCCGTTGGCCGGGGTGCAATTGGTCAAGGGCTCGATTGAGCGCAGCGAAACGCCCGCCCAGGCGGCGTTACGAGAACTCTGGGAAGAGTCGGGGATTAAAGCCGACAGGGTTATGGACGACTTGGGCTGCTGGGATGCTGAGCATCTTGGCCAGGTGTGGTCATTTCACCTGTGTCAGGTGAGCGGGCGCTTACCCGAGCAATGGGTGCATCAAACACTTGATGATCATGGCCATCGTTTCGAATTTTTCTGGGCTGAACTCGACCCTTTGCCTGACGCTGATTGCCATCCGGTGTTTGCTCGCGCACTGGCATATGTGCGCGCGACACTCAAAGCGCGTGGCCACTGGCCGACGACACCAGGCGCATGTAGCGAGCCCGCCTGCCTGGCGGGCTCGCATACACCTTAAAGCGCGGGCATCTGGCCGATACGCCCCATCATTTCGGTGACGATTTGCAGATCCAGCATGAACTGCTCAACCGTCTTGAACTCGTTGTCGTTATGGCCGGTGTATTTGACGTCAGGCATGGCCAGGCCAAATTGCACACCGTTGGGCAGGTCATGCACCGAGGTGGCGCCGGCCGAAGTACCGAACTTCTGCGCCATACCGAGGTTTTCGCTGGCCACCGCCAGCAGGGCCTTCACCCATTCACCTTCGGGGTTGCGGTACATCGGCTCGGCGATGGAGGTGTCGAAGGTTACGCTTACCCCGGACATTTTCTGCCAGGCGGCCAGCTTGTCACTGAGCTCGCGCTTGAGCACTTCCGGTGTCTTGCCGACCGGTACGCGCAGGTTGACGGCGAGTTTGAAGGCACTGTCGTCCATGCCGACAAAGGTCAGCGAGGTGGTCAGCGGCCCCATGAAGGCATCGGAGAAGCCAACCCCCAGCTTGCCGCCGAGGTAATCCAGGCCCCAGTTGTCGGCGGCGTAACGGGCCGCATCGGTGATTGCGTTGTGCTTGAGCGCAACCTTGCCGTCCAGGCTGTGGATGAAGTCGAGCATCCGTGCCACCGGGTTGACACCGGATTCGGGTTCGGAAGAGTGCGCAGAAACGCCAGTAACGGTCAGTTGCACCGCATTGCCGACGACTTTGGCGTTGACGGTGAAGTTGCCGCCCGCGCGTTTGGCGTACTCCGCGCCGGCCTGTTGCAGGCTGTCCGCCAGTGCTGCGGGCTTGTCGGTGACCAGCGTGGCGACCGATGTCGACGGAATCTGGTTGGTGGCCAGGCCACCGGTCATTGAGGTGATCTCAGCGCCTTGGCCCTCAGCGCTGCGCTGCGGGAAGCTTGCCATCAGGGTGCCGTAGCCTTTCTCGGCAATCACCACCGGGTAGCCGCCGTCCAGGGCCAGGTTGTAGTTGGGCGTTGGGTTGCGCTCGAAGTAGTAAGGAATGGCATCGCCGGTGGTTTCTTCAGTGGTGTCCACCAGCAGCTTGAAGGTGCGCGCCAGCGGTAGCTGCTCTTCCTTGATGATCTTCATCGCATACAGCGCGACGACGATGCCGTTCTTGTCGTCCTCGGTGCCGCGGCCATACATGCGGTCGCCGATCAGGGTGACTTTGAAGGGGTCGAGCCGGGTGCCGTCTTGCAGCACCCAATTCTCTGGCGTCACCGGCACCACATCGGCATGGGCATGGATACCTACGACTTCACTGCCTTTGCCTTCGAGGGAAATCTCGTAGACACGGTTGTCGATGTTGCGAAAGTGCAGGTTGAACGCCTGGGCCAGCCCCTTGATCTTTTCGGCGATCTTGATGAATTCGGGGTTCTCGTGCTGGGCAACACCGTCGACGCGCATCGTCGGAATGGCCACCAACTCGCGCAGGGTTTCGGTGGCGGCGCTGCCGTATTTCACCCGCGCGTAGAGGCCGAGCAAGCGGTGGATTTCGTTTTGCTGCTCAGCCGACAGGGGCTTGTTATCGAGGAAAGCAGTAATGCTCGCGCCGAGGTTATCAGCCTTGGCCAGGTCGCTTTTGGCCAGGCTGCCCAGAAATTGCCTGAAGTCCTTTACCGACGCGTCGCCAAAGGTTTTCAGGATCGCCGTGCTCTGCTGAGGGGTGATGTTGGCCTGGGCCTGGGAGGTGAACGCGCCAAGGCTGGCCAGCATCAAGGTGGTAGCGGCCAGGTGTTTGAGTGAGAAGGGCATTGTTGGATGCATTCCTTTGCGGGTTGTAGGTAAAAGGTGTCTGTCGAATGCGACAGAGCGGGCCTCAAGCTAACACCAGAATTCATCGGCAGAGGAGCCCCAAATGTGTGATCTGTCGCACAGCACTGCAAAAGCGGCGCAGAAACGAAAGTGCCCCTGCATCCGGCCCTACCGGTGGGAGCAACTGTCTTGATCATCCGGTGTGGGAGCGGGCTTGCCCCGCGATTTGCTGTATCGCACCAGATCGCGGGGCAAGTCGGGTCGCCGCACCGCCGCTCCCACCGCGACAAGGCCGACCGTTTGTCGGTCATTGCGTGCTGGTGTCGAATCAGGGGGTAGCGAATCGACTACTGCACAGATCGACCTGATCGCTTCAATCCCTGTACAGGAGTCAACGTCATGTCTTATGTCGATGGTTTTGTGCTTGCAGTGCCTACCGCCAACCGTGAGAAGTTCAAGCAACATGCTGAAGAGGCGGCGGTGGTGTTCAAGGAGTGTGGTGCCCAGCGCGTTATCGAGTGCTGGGGCGATGATGTGCCCGAGGGCAAGGTGACCTCGTTTCCCATGGCGGTGAAGTGCAAGGCGGACGAAACGGTGGTGTTTTCCTGGATTCTCTGGCCATCGCGTGAGGTGCGCGATGCCGGGATGAAGAAGATGATGGAAGACCCGCGCTTGCAGCCTGACAAGAACCCGATGCCGTTTGATGGGCAGCGTTTGATTTTTGGTGGGTTCAATATTTTGGTGGATGTTTAGGTGAAACGCATCGCGGGGCAAGCCCGCTCCTACAGCCGGTAGGAGCGGGCTTGCCCCGCGATCACTCACACCTTGAAGCGCGACACTAACGCCGTCAGTTCTTCAGCCAATGCCGACAACCCCTGGCTGGCCGTGCGCGTTTGCTGCGCACCCGCCGCCGAGCGTGTCGACAGCTCGCGGATGTTCAGCAAGTTACGGTCTACCTCGCGGGCCACCTGGGCCTGTTCTTCGGCAGCGCTGGCGATCACCAGGTTGCGTTCGTTGATCTGGCTGATCGCGCTGTAGATGCCTTCCAGTACCTGGCCCGAAGCCTGGGTGATGCCCAGGGTCGATTGCGCACGCTGGGTGCTGGCCTGCATGGAGGCAACTGCGGCTTCAGTGCCGTGCTGCACACCGGCGATCATTTGCTCGATCTCCTGGGTCGACTGCTGGGTGCGGTAGGCGAGGGTGCGGACTTCATCGGCGACCACGGCAAAACCCCGACCCGCCTCGCCGGCCCGCGCTGCTTCGATCGCCGCATTGAGCGCAAGCAGGTTGGTTTGCTCCGACACCGAACGGATCACGTCCAACACTTGCCCAATGTCGCGGATCTGTCCGGCCAGTTGTTGCAAGCGCTCGCTGCTGGTGTGCACTTCGCTGGCCATCGCGCGGGTGCCTTCGAGGTTGTCACTGACCTGCTGGCGGCTTTGTTCGGCCAGTTGGTTGGAGTCGTTGGCCGCTTGCGAGGTGGTAACGGCATTGCGCGCAACTTCCTCTACGGCGGTGGTCATTTCGGTCACGGCGGTGGCGGCCTGTTCCAGCTCCTGGTCTTGCTGGCGCAAGCTGTTGGCACTTTGTTCGGTCACTCCATGCAGCACCTGGGCGGCCTGGGCCACTTGTGCGGCGTAGGCGGTGAACTGGGCCAGGGTGGCTCGCTGGCTTTTTTGCATATGCGCCAGGTCGGCGAACAACTGACCGATTTCGTCACGGCTTTTCACCTGCACGGTCACGCTCAGATCATCCTGGGCAAAGCGCTTGAAGTGCTGGCTGGCGTCAACTAATGGGCTCAGCACTCGACGAACGATAAAGCGCCAGCACAGCACGGCAAGCACCAGGGTGAACACGCCTAGCGCCAGGCTCAAGCGGGTGGCGGCGCTCAGGCGCTGGTCGGACGCGTGCATGATTTGTACGCTGCGTTCGTTCAATGCTGCCACCAATTGCTGGCGCAGGGTCTGCATCCGCGCCATGGCGTTGCCCGCGTTGGTGGTGGCGGCAAAATAGCTTTGCAGGTCATTGCGCCCGCTTGCTTCGCGTTGCCCGGCCACGGCTGTGGCGTACTGGGCGAAGGTGCTGTGCAGCTCTGCGGCCAGGGCTTTGAGGGCCGGCTCTTGGGTATTGTTGAGCAACTCGTCGAACAGCACACGGCTGTTGTCGATCAGTTGTGCAGACAGCGCTATGCGCTTGTTGGCACTGTCTTGAAAGCCGCCGCTCTGTTCAATGAAGCCTGAAGAGACGTTGGCACTGGCGCGGATCGACATCAACAAGGCGTTGTTCAATCGGTCTGACTGGCGCGCAGTGAAGTCCAGTTCAGTGATTTGCTGATTAATGCCCACCGCTGCGCGCCAGGCGCTGACGGTGGAGAACAGCAGGGTCAGGCTGAACAACAACAGCACCCAGAACATCCCGGTGCGAATCTTCAGGTCGGCGAACATGCGGGCAACACTCCTTTTAATTGTTATAGGCACCATGCGCGGGCAAAAAATCGCAGCGCGTGGTGGGCTATCGGAGTGTGCACAGACGGACTTGAGCGGCGAAAATCGCTTGTGTTCGATTACCGAACGTTGTTTGCCTCAGCGCCCCTCGTGCTGGCGCCGGTAGGCCCCCGGCTGCACCCCTACGGCTTTGCTGAAGGCACGGGTAAACGCCGCCACCGACTGATAGCCGACAGCGGCGCCCACCTGTTCGACGGTGTTGTGGGCTTTGAGCAACTGGCAGGCATGGCGCATACGCAGCGCCAGCAATACTTGCCCGGGCGACTGCCCAGCCAGTTCGCTGAAGCGTTTGAAGAACGCCGAGCGCGACAGTCCGGTACAGGCCGCCATGCTTTCCAGTGGCCAGGGCTGCTCGGGGTGTTCGATCAACTGCTCGACCAATGTGGCGAATTGCGGGTGGCGTGCCAGGCACACCAGGCCGGTCATGGGCAGGTCGGCCTGTACTTGCTGGCGCAGCACGTACAGAAACAGCAGATGGCTCAGGCGCTCAAGCAAGGCCGAGGAGGGCGCGGGCAGGCGCTGACATTCGGCAAGGATCAGTTCGAACAGCGCGGTCGCCGCACTCAACGCCGGGTCGCCGGCGCGCAGGATCAACCAGTCAGGCAAGCCTTCGATGATCAGCGACGAGAGCCCCGGCTGAAAATGAAAGAAGCCACAGACCAGACCAACGCCGTCCTGCGCTTCGCTGTCCAGCGGCAGCATGGCCATGCGCGGTTGCTGCTGGGCCAGTTCGCCATCGGCGGTACCCGATAACCGGTACTCCAGATCGCGCAGCAGGAACACCGCATCTCCTGCCTCCAGGACAATGGCCTGGGACTGACCAGCGATGTGCAGCCAGCAATGGCCCTGCACCACCAAGTGAAAACTGGCCCGCGCCAGGCCCTGGGTGCTGGCATGCCAGCCACCGCAGTAACGCCCGACATGGAACAGACTGGCGTCCAGTTCAAGGCTTTCTAATAACCAATCGACAAGGGGGCTGGAGGAAATCATCTAAGGGAAAGACTCAGGAGCAAGTAATAACGACTCTAGAATATGGAAGGTATTTCTTATAACCAACAGACTTGTGTGACACCCTAGTATGCAGGAGTCCACTCCATGTCGCGCGTTACCCTACACACACTGCAAAGCGCTCCCGAAGCTGCCCGTCCTTTCCTGGAAAACGCGCAGAAAAACTCGGGCTTCATTCCCAACCTGCTCGGCGTGCTGGCCAATGCCCCGGCGGCGCTGGAAACCTACGTCACCGTGTCGGCGCTCAACGGCAAGGCCGAGCTGAACCTGGCTGAGCGTGAGGTGGTGCAACTGGTGGCCGCCACCAATCATGGCTGCGACTTCTGCGTGGCCGGCCATACCGCCGTGGCTTTGAACAAGGCCAAGCTGCCACAAGAAGTTGTTGATGCCCTGCGTGCCCGCGCGCATTTGCCGCAGGACAAACTCGAAGCCCTGGCCGCCTTCACCCGCGAAGTGATCGCCACCCGTGGCAACGTCAGCGAGGCCGGGTACGGCGCCTTCCGCGAAGCCGGTTACAGCGAAGGCCACGCGCTGGAGGTGATCCTCGGTGTGAGCCTGGCCACCTTGTGCAACTTTGCTAATGTGTTTGCCCAGACGCCGCTCAATGACGAGCTGAGCAAGTACCGCTGGCAGCCTTCGGCCTAATGATCCCTTGGCGCCAGCGCAGGCTGGCGCTTTTTTTAAAGGAGTAAACGACATGCTCGATCGCGCATTGGTCACGTGGCTGGACAGCGAGGCCGAAGCCCTCGATCTGGGCCACTGCGACCCGCAGGCGGTATTGGGGCAGTTGGCGGCGGCGCAAGTGCTGCGCGTTGGCATCGACGAAGCACTGGGCGGCAGCGGCGGTACGGTTGCTGACGCGGTGGAAACGGTTGCCAACGTGGCCAGCCATTCTCTGGCCGCTGCCTTTGTGTTCTGGGGTCAGCGTGCTTTTATCGAATACCTGCTGCACAGCCCTAACGCTGCCCTGCGCGAGCGTTTGCTGGGCAAACTGCTCAGCGGTGAACTGGCCGGTGCTACTGGCCTGTCCAACGCCATGAAGTACCTTTCGGGGATTGAATCGTTGCAGGTCCGCGGCCTCGCAGACGCGCAGGGTTGGACGCTTGAAGGCCGCTTGCACTGGGTCACCAACCTGCGCAAGGGCGGTTTCGTGGTGGCGGCAGCCATCGAGGAAGAGGGCGCTTCGCCGTTTGTCCTGGCCATTCCGGACGATGCCAGCGGGCTCACCCGCTCGGACGATCTGCAACTGATGGGCCTGCAATCGAGCAACACCGCAGCCTTGAACTTCCAGCAGGTGGCGATCAGTCGTGACTGGTTGTTGCACGAGAATGCCAAGCAGTTCCTGCCAGCGGTTCGTCCGTCGTTCCTGGGCTTGCAATGTGGCATGGCCATCGGCCTGGCACGGCGTTCGTTGCAAGAGGTCGAAGGACATCTGCAAGGTATGCGCTCGTTCCTCGGCGAGGCGCTGAGCGTGTTGCGCGAGCGTCTGGAAAACACCGTCGGCGAATTGAAAAAGGGCCTGCTGGATGGCCGCTTTCTGAGCCAGCCTGCCGCGTTGTTCAAACTGCGCATAACCTTGGCTGAAACGGCTGCCGAAGCGGTGCAACTGGAGCTGCAGGCCAGTGGTGGCAAAGCCTACCTCAATGCCTATGGTGCAGGCTTCGCCCGGCGCTGGCGTGAGTCGGCGTTCGTGCCGATTGTGACCCCAAGCCTGGTGCAGTTGCGCGCCGAGCTGCAGCGTCAGGCATCGGCGGTATGAGCGAGGTGTTACTCGAAGCCCGTGGCATCAGCCTTGGCTACCCGCGTGAGCAAGGCTGGCACAGTGTGCTGGAAGATTTCGACCTGCAACTGGCACCCGGGGAGGTCATCACGATTCTCGGCCCCAGTGGTGTCGGCAAATCGAGCCTGCTGCGCGTGCTGGCCGGCCTGCAACAGGCGCGCAGCGGTGGGGTGAGTTTGCTCGGCGAGCCGCTGCAGGGGCCACATCCGCGTCTGGCCGTGGCGTTTCAGGACCCCAGCCTGTTGCCTTGGCTAAGCCTGGAAAGCAACGTTGCTTTCGGCCTGGATTTCGCCCGCCAACCCAAGCTGGCCGCCAGCGAGCGCCGCGCGCGGATCGATCATGCGATTGCCGCCGTCGGCTTGCAGCACGCTCGCGAGCAATACCCGGCGCAGCTGTCCGGAGGCATGGCCCAGCGTACTGCGTTGGCCCGCTGCCTGGCGCGTCAGCCACAGGTGTTGCTGCTCGACGAACCCTTTGGCGCGCTGGACGAAGTCACCCGCGCCGACATGCAACAGCTGTTGCTGCAACTGATCGCCCAGCACAACACCGCGGCGATTCTGATTACCCACGATATCGACGAAGCGCTGCTGTTGTCTGATCGCGTGCTGCTACTGGGCAACCACCCGGCGCGCACCCTCGGCCAATGGCAGATTGACCTGCCGCACCCTCGTGAACAGCGGGTCGAAGAACTGGGCGCCTTGCGTATCGACATCCTCAAAACCCTTCGGCGGGCCAGCCGCACTCCTGAACCTACGCCTGAACCTTTACCGCCGGAGACTGCCCATGTGCCTGGACGACTTCACTCACACACGTCGTGACTTCATCAAACTCAGCACCTTGCTGACCGCCGCTGGCGCCATGCCGCTGCTGAGCAGTCTGCAGGCGCGTGCTGCCAGCGATCCGGACGCTCCGGTGCGCATTGGCTACCTGCCCATCACCGATGCCACCCCTTTGCTGGTTGCGCACAACAATGGCCTGTTCGAGGCCGAAGGTATCAAGGCTGAACGGCCAGTGCTGTTGCGCAGTTGGGCGCAGGTGATCGAGGCGTTCATCTCTGGTCAGGTCAACGTGATTCACCTGCTCTCGCCAATGACCGTCTGGGCCCGCTATGGCAGTAAGGTGCCGGCCAAAGTGGTGGCCTGGAACCATGTCGGCGGCTCGGGCCTGACCGTGGCGCCGGGTATCACCGAGGTCAAGCAACTGGGCGGGCAGAGCGTGGCGATCCCGTTCTGGTACTCGATTCATAACGTGGTGGTGCAGCAGCTGTTCCGCGACCATGGCCTGACCCCAGTGTCGAAGCCGACCAGCGCACCATTGACGGACAATGAGGTCAACCTGGTGGTACTGCCGCCCTCGGACATGCCGCCAGCCCTGGCCAGCAAGCGCATTGCCGGTTACATCGTCGCCGAGCCGTTCAACGCCCTGGCCGAAGACCTCAAGGTGGGGCGCGTGCAGCGCTTTACCGGTGATGTCTGGCGCAACCATGCCTGCTGTGTGGTGTTCATGCACGAGCACGATTTGAACAACCGTCCGGAGTGGTCGCAGAAGGTCGTCAATGCCATCGTCAAAGCCCAGCTGTGGACGCGCGAGCACCGCGCCGAAGCAGCCGCGTTGCTGTCCAAGGCCGGGCCCAACCGCTATACCCCGCATACGCCGCAGGTACTGAGTCAGGTGCTGGCGCCGGCTGCCGATGCACGTGCGGCCTACATCGCCAGCGGTGCCATCCAGCACGCGCAGTGGGACGAGAAGCGCATCGACTTTCAGCCCTATCCGTTCCCCAGCTACACCGAGGAATTGGTGCGGCGTTTACAAAACACCTTGATTGAAGGTGAACAGGGTTTTCTCGCCAGCCTTGATCCGCAGCACACCGCCCGCGACCTGGTGGACGACCGTTTCGTGCGCAACAGCATTGCCGCGGTCGGTGGCCTCAAGGCCTTTGGCCTGCCAGAGCGCTTTGAGCGCAATGAGGAGTTTGCGATCTGATGGGTAAGCATGTTCTACATGGCGCGCTGGGTATTGGCGGGCTGCTTGGATTGTTGTTGCTGTGGTGGTTGGGTGTGCACCTGTTTGGCGAGGTTGATGGCTTGTCGGCGCGTTTTTCGCCGCAAGCCACCCTGGAAAGCCTGGTCGAGCTGTTGGGTCAGGGGGAGGTGTATGAGCATGTGTGGGTCAGCCTCAAGCGCATCCTGATCGGCTTGTTGCTGGCGTTGTTGATCGGTGTGCCATTGGGTTTGCTGGTCGGCAGCTACCGCCACCTGGAGTCGGCGACCACGCCAGCGTTCCAATTCTTGCGCATGATCTCGCCGCTGTCGTGGATGCCGGTGGTGGTGATGTTGATGGGCGTGGGCGACCAGCCGATCTACTTCCTCCTGGCCTTTGCCGCGTTGTGGCCGATTCTGCTCAACACCGCAGCCGGTGTGCGCCAGCTCGACCCACGCTGGCTGCAGTTGAGCCGCAGCCTCAGTGCAACCCGTTGGGAGACGCTGTGCAAGGTGATCATCCCGGGGGTGATCGGCCACGTGCTGACCGGTGTACGCCTGGCGATTGGCATCCTGTGGATCGTACTGGTGCCGTGCGAGATGCTCGGGGTCAGTGCCGGGTTGGGCTATTTCATTCTCGATACCCGTGACCGCCTGGCTTATTCGGAGTTGATGGCCATGGTGCTGTTGATCGGGGTACTGGGCTACATCCTCGACGCCATGGCGCGTGGTCTGCATCGGCGCTGGGTGCATGCCTGAGCGGTGATCGCGGGGCTTGCCCCCGCGGTTGGCGGCATTCTGTGATTTCAAATGGCTTCGTTAATTGTTATGTTATTACATCACGATTAAGGAGCCCCCATGAATTGCCCCCTCAGCCGCTTCTCCCTCGGCCTGTCTGCCTCATTGTTCGCATTGCCAGCTGCCGCTGCCGAGCCGGTATTGCTCGATACCTTGACCGTCAGTGAACGCCAGCTTGAGGAATCGGCCACCGGCCCCGTGCAGGGCTATCGCGCCACACGTTCCAGTACCGCGACGAAGACCGATACCGATATCCGCGACACCCCGCAGAGCATCGCCGTGGTGCCGAGCCTAGTGCTTGAGGACCTCAACAGCAGCCGTATCGATCGCGCGCTGGATTTTGCCGGCGGGGTGAGCCGGCAGAACAATTTCGGCGGCCTGACCTTCCTCAATTACAGCGTGCGTGGCTTTACGACCGGTGAGTTGTACAAGAACGGCTTTGCGGTTAACCGCGGCAGCTACAGCGCGCCGGACACCTCCAACATCGAGCGCATCGAAGTGCTCAAAGGTCCGGCGGCCAGCCTGTACGGACGTGGGGATCCGGGGGGGCTGGTGAACATCGTCACCAAGCGCCCGCAAGCAGAAGCCTTCAGCCATTTCAACGCCAGTGCCGGTAGCTGGGACCGCTATCGCAGCAGCCTGGATGTGAACACGCCGCTCAGCGACGACGGTCGCGTGCTGTCGCGGGTCAATATGGCGGTGGAGGACAATGGCAGCTTTCGCGATTACGTCGGCAGCGAACGGCGTATCGTCAGTCCGTCGCTGAGCTGGCAGTTGAGCGAACAGACCCTGGTATCGATCGACAGTGAGTTTTCGCGCACCGAGTCGGTGTTTGACCGTGGCGTGCCGGCGGTGAACAACGAACTGGGGGCCGTCAGCCGCTCGAGCTTTTTCGGTGAGCCCAACGATGGTCGTATCCGCAACGACAACCAGACCCTGGACCTGACGCTGGAACATTACCTGAGTGACAGCTGGAAGCTGCGTTTGGCCAATCACTACACCCAGGGCCGACTCAAGGGCAACAGCTCCGAGCCCCAGCGTCTGGTCGGCACCACGCTCACCCGCTTTTATCGCGAGCGTGATTTCGAATGGAACGACAGCATCACCCAGGCTGAATTGCACGGGCAATTCGAGTTCGCCGGATGGCATCATCAAAGCCTGATTGGCCTGGAGTACGAGAACTACCGCAACAGCCAGAAGTACCCGCAGAGCGCGACGTCGGCGGAGTATGGCCTGGACATTTACAACCCGGTGTATGGCAAGCCGAAGCCTGCACTGGTCAAGGCCAATGATTTCTTTGAGCGCACGCAAAGCTACGCGCTCAACCTGCAAGATCAGATCAGCTTTACCGAGCGCCTGCGCGGGTTGATTGGCGTGCGTCTGGAGCACATCGAGCAAATCGCTCAGAACCGCAGCAGTCAGGTCAGCAACACGCAGGAAAAAGACGTGGCGACTCCGCGAGTCGGGCTGCTGTATCAACTCACCCCGCAGGTTGGTGTGTTCGCCAACGCCTCGACCTCGTTCAAGCCCAACAGCATTGGCACCCAGGGCCAAGTGTACAAACCCGAGAAGGGCCTGGGGTATGAAACCGGGGTGAAACTCGACTTGTTCGACAGCCGCCTGGGCGCGACCCTGGCACTGTTTCACATCGACAAGGAAAACGTCATCACCACCGACGCCTTGGGCGACAGCGTTGCCGCCGGCAAAGCCCGTAGCCAGGGTGTCGACCTGCAGTTCAGCGGTCAGCTTACCGATGCCGTGCGCTTGATCGGTGCCTACGCCTATATCGATGCCGAAGTGACCAAGGGCGATGCCAGCTTGCCCGAAGGCAGTGACTTGCTGGGCATACCCCGGCACAGCGGCAGCCTGATGGCCGTGTACGAATTTCAGCAAGGCCTGTTGCAGGGCTCGGATGTCGGCGCGGCGGCCAACTATGTGGGGGAGCGTTCTGGTCAGGCCGGGAGCAGTTTTTATCTGCCCGCTTACAGCACCCTCGATTTGCTGGCTCACTACAAGCTCAGCGAACAGGCGACGCTTGGCCTGAACCTGAACAACGTCTTCGACCGCAAGTACTACGAGCGCGGTTACAACGCGGTGTGGAACCTGCCGGGCGAGCCGCGCAACCTGATGGTCAGTTTGAGCCTGGCGCTGTGAACCGGCTATAGTCGAGCGCTTCCATGTGTGCCAGAGGACGGCTGAATCATGAACGACTCGTTACTGCTCAATCGCCGCAATTGGGACGAGCGGGCGCCGCTGCATGCGGCGTCCAGCGACTATGAGGTGGACAGGTACATCGCCGACCCTGCGCACCTGTCAGAAGTGGTTCGCTTCGACCTGCCGCGTCTGGGCGACATTCGCGGTTTGCGCGCGATCCACCTGCAATGCCATATCGGCACCGATACCCTGTCGCTGGCCCGCCTGGGCGCGCAGATGAGCGGGCTGGATTTTTCTTCGCAATCTCTGCTGCAGGCCCGTGCCCTGGCGCAGCACTGCGGTGCCTCCATCGACTATGTCGAAGCCGATGTGTACGCCGCTGACAAGGTGCTGACCCCTGGCAGTTTCGACCTGGTGTATACCGGCATCGGCGCGTTGATCTGGCTCCCCAGCATCGAGCGCTGGGCGCGCACGGTGGCGGCGTTGCTCAAGCCGGGAGGGCGATTGTTCCTGCGCGAAGGGCATCCGATGCTGTTGGCGGTGAACGAGGAACACCAGGACCGGCTGCAGATCGAGTACCCGTATTTCGAGCGTGAAGCACCCACGGTGTGGGACAGTGATCAGACCTATGTCGATACCCAGGTGCCGCTGACCGAGACCGTTACCCACGAATGGAACCATGGCTTGGGCGAGGTGATCAGCGCCTTGCTTGAGCATGGCTTGCAGATCACCGCATTGGTTGAGCACGACAGCATTCCCTGGGAGGCCTTGCCTGGACAGATGAGCCTGAACGCCGCCGGTGAATGGTCGCTGAACAAGGACCGTTGGCGCCTGCCGTTGAGTTACACCTTGCAAGCAGTCAAGCAGGGCTGAAGGCAATCGCGGTGCGCGCCATCAACCTGGCTGCTTCTTGGCCCGTGGTTTGCGCGCCGGTTTACCTGTGGCGGGACGTTTGCGTTTCTTCTTCCAGGGCGCGTTGGGCACTGCCGGGCCACTGATTGTCAGGCTCAGCCCGGCACAGCGTTCGACTTGTTTGCTCATCCAGGCCGATTGCTTGGCGACAAATTCCTCCAGGCTCATTTCTCCGCTTTGCACCATGTCCAGCGCTTGCTCCCAGATCGCGGTGGTGCCTGGATCGGCGATAGCACGCGGTACCGCGTCGATCAGGCTGAAGGCCGCAGGTGTGGCACTCAGTGCCTTGCCTTGCTTGATCAGGTAACCGCGGTCGAGCAGACCCTGGATGATCCCGGCACGGGTCGCTTCGGTGCCGATGCCGGTGGTGTCTTTGAGCTTCTGTTTAAGGCGCGGGTCGTCCACCAGCTTGGCGACGTTTTTCATCGCCTTGATCAGGTCACCTTCAGTGAAGGGTTTGGGCGGTTGCGTCCAGAGGTCTTTGAGGTTGACCTCGGCCACCGCGCACGCCTGGCCTTGCTGCAGGGCTGGCAGCACCTGTGCGACGGGCGCCTCGCGGCCTTTGGCGGGTGTCAGTGCTTCCGGCAGGGCCCGCCGCCAGCCGGGCTCGACGATTTGTTTGCCCACCGCGCGCAAGGCCTGGCCGGCGCAGTCGAAGTCTGCCTGGGTACGGTCGTATTCATGCTCGGGCAGGAACTGCGCCAGGTAACGGGCACGAATCAAGGTGTACACCGCTTTGTGTTTGGGCGGTAAACGCGACGGGTCGCTGGCCGCTGCGGTGGGGATGATGCCGTGGTGGGCACTGACCTTGGCGTCGTTCCAGGCCCGCGAGCGGCGCTGGGCCTGCAGATGCTGCTGCAACGGCGCCAGGCTGGCATCGGCACGCAGTAATGCGGCCAGGATGGCCGGTGCTTCGCTGTGCTGACTCAAGGGCAGGTAGCCGCAATCGCTACGCGGGTAAGTGATCAGTTTGTTGGTTTCGTACAGCGCCTGAGCGATATCGAGGGTTTCCTGCGCACCGAGCCCGAATTTTTTCGAGCACAGCTCCTGCAGGGTGCCGAGGTCGAAGGGCAGCGGCGCTGCCTCACGAACGCGTTCGGTTTTTACCTTGAGCACCTGGGCGCTGCTGGCCTGGTTGATCGCCGCAGCCGCCTGTTGGGCCAGCGCCTGATTGAGGCAGCGGCCCTGGTCGTCGCACGCGTCTTCGGCTGCGCGCCATTGTGCGTTGAATCGAGTGCCAGCGCTTTCCAGCACAACATCGATGGCCCAGAACGCCACTGGCACAAAGTTGGCAATACTGCGGTCGCGATCCACTACCAGGCGCAGGGTAGGGGTTTGTACCCGGCCCACCGGCAGAACGCCTTGATACCCAGACTGACGCCCAAGCAGGGTAAACAGGCGACTCATGTTCATGCCGATCAGCCAGTCGGCGCGTGAGCGGCCCAACGCTGAATGGTACAGGCTGAAGGTTTCGTTCCCGGGCTTGAGCGCAGCCAGGGCCTTGCGGATGGACGCATCATCCAGAGCGGATAACCACAGGCGCCGGATTGGCCCCCGGTAACGGCAGTGCTCGACCAGCTCACGGGCAATCATTTCGCCCTCGCGGTCGGCGTCGGTGGCGATCACCAGCTCCCGCGCTTCGCCCAGCAGGCGCTTGACCGCTTTGAACTGGCTGGCGGTTTTCGGTTTGACCAGCATTTTCCATTGCGCCGGGATGATCGGCAGGTCGGCCAGCGCCCAGCGTTTGTAGCGCGCGTCATAGCTGTCGGGCGGAGCGGTTTCGAGCAGATGGCCGATGCACCAGGTGACGGTGACATCAGTGCCTACCCAGCAACCGTCGCCACGGCGGTTGGCGCCGAGGACTTTGGCGATGTCTTTGGCCTGGGAAGGCTTTTCGCAGAGAAACAGGCGCATGCCGCTCGATCTATGGCTGGAGGTCGCCATAGGATGCGCATACGGGGCAGGCCTGGCAAGTTTTATCTGTATGGATGTACAGGGTTGAGCTGCAAGCTACAAGCCACAAGCTTCAAGAGCGCTCGCGTGCTTGCAGCTTGCAGCTTGCAGCTTAAAGCCGACTAGCCTCCAGCGCCTGGCTCAGGTCGGAAATGATGTCATCGCTGTGCTCGATCCCGATCGACAGGCGCACCATGTCCCGCGGCACCCCAGCGCGCTGCAGTTCTTCGTCGTTGAGCTGACGGTGGGTGGTGGACGCCGGATGGCAGGCCAGCGACTTGGCATCGCCAATGTTGACCAGACGAACCACCAACTGCAGGGCATCGATAAAGCGCGCACCGGCCTCCTGACCCCCTTTGATCCCGAACGACAGGATCGACGCCGGTTTGCCCTCGGTATAACGCTGTGCCAGTGCGTGTTCAGGGTGATCAGGCAGGCCGGCATACTTGACCCAGGCAACCTGCTCGTGGCTTTGCAGGTAATGGGCAACCTTCAAGGCGTTCTCGGTATGGCGTTCCATGCGCAGCGCCAGCGTCTCCAGCCCCTGCAGAATCAGGAAGGCGTTGAACGGCGACAACGCCGCCCCAGTGTTACGCAGCGGCACCACCCGGCAGCGGCCGATAAAGGCTGCCGGGCCGAACGCTTCGGTGTAGGTCACGCCGTGATAAGACGGGTCGGGGGTGTTGAGCAGCGCGAAGCGTTCCTTGTGCTCGGCCCAGGGGAATTTGCCCGAGTCGATGACAATGCCACCAATGCTGGTGCCGTGGCCGCCGATGTACTTGGTCAGTGAGTGCACGACAATATCGGCACCGTGTTCGAACGGGCGGCAGAGGATCGGCGTCGCCACCGTATTGTCGACGATCAGCGGCACGCCATGGCGGTGTGCCGCGTCGGCCAGGGCCTGGAGGTCGACGATATTACCGGCCGGGTTACCGATCGATTCGCAGAATACTGCCTTGGTGCGGCTGTCGATCAGCGCTTCGAGAGCAGCAATGTCATCGTGTGCGGCGAAGCGGGTCTGAATGCCAAAACGCGGCAGGGTATGGGCCAGCAGGTTGTAGGTACCGCCGTAGAGCTTGGCCACCGAGACAATATTGTCGCCGGCCTCGGCCACGGTCTGGATCGCGTAGGTAATAGCGGCCATCCCTGACGCCACCGCCAGCGCACCGACACCACCTTCCAGCGCGGCCATGCGCTGCTCAAGGACATCGTTGGTGGGGTTCATGATCCGGCTATAGATGTTGCCGGCCACCTTCAAGTCGAACAGGTCGGCGCCATGCTGAGTGTCGTCGAAGGCGAAAGACGTAGTCTGGTAGATCGGTACCGCGACAGCCTTGGTGGTCGGATCGGGGCTAAAGCCCGCGTGAATGGCCAGGGTTTCCAGCTTCATGCAATCGTTCCTTGAAACACGGGGGGAGGGGTAGAGCATGGAGCGGTGCATCTGTGGCGGTCAAGGGCCAGGCTAACTGGCCTTGCGCAAGGTCAGGTTGAGGCGCAGTTCGCCCAGTTGCGGGTGTACACCGGGTTTGAGCGGCAGTACGCCGTGAAAGCGCAGCCGGTCCTCGCCACCCCAGACCAGCACATCGCCGTGGTGCAAGTTAATGCGCTGAGTTGCCTCACTGCGGGCAAGCCCGCCCAACAGAAACACTGCAGGCAACCCCAGCGACACCGAAACAATCGGCTGGGAGAAGTCACGCTCGTCACGGTCCTGGTGCAGGCTCAGGCGGGTACCGGGCCGATAACAGTTGACCAGACAGGCGTCGGGCAGAAAATCGTCGAACCCTGCCAGGCGGGCGGCGTGGCTGGCCAGTTGCACAAGCACCTCGGGCAACAGCGGCCAAGGCTGCTGATTCAGCGGATCGAGCGGACTGTAGCGGTAGCCGTGGCGATCACTGATCCAGCCCAGCGTCCCGCAATTGGTCATGGCCACGGCCATTTTCAGCCCGCCGGGGGTGAACATGTGCCGAAACGGCGCCAGAGCAACCACCTCGCGCAGTGCTGGCAGCAACGCTTGCACCTGGGGCAGGGCAAAGCCTGGCAAAACCATTGCCTGTGTTCCGACCCAATAGGGTTGGGGAGGGTCTTGAGGGGCGAACAGGTCCAGCTCGGTTTGCATCATCGGTGACAAACTGCAGCGTGAGTTAAGAGGTTTGACCTGTATGATAAGGTGCTTTGCGCTACTCAGGGCATCCCGAACCTTGCGTTCGAACCCGGTAATAAAGGGCCATCAGCCCTCCTTGCAGAAAAAAATAAACTTTTTGAATTCAAGGGGTTGCCAGCTCAATCGAATGAGTCCATAATTGCGTCCATCGAAAACGAGGCAGCTGAAAAGCTTAGCGTTTTCAAGGAGATAGCAGCAATATCAAGTTGTTTCCTTACAGAGTTGTATATGTTTGAGATTGCTTGTTTCAGGGTCTTGGGCATTTGAGGCCGAGTAGCAAAGTGGTTATGCTCCGGATTGCAAATCCGTCTACGCCGGTTCGATTCCGACCTCGGCCTCCATTATTGAAAGCCCCGCAGATTAACGTCTGCGGGGTTTTTCGTTATGCCTGCGGAATTTGTTGGGACAGGCATTTGGGACAATTCTGGGACACCAAAGGAAATTGCGTGTCCCACAAGTCCTCGGCAAACTCCGCTGCATGGCAACTTATGAACAGCGCCCAGGCGGCGCATGGCGGGCCAAGATCCGCCGCAAGGGATACCCCTCACTATCCGCTACCTTCGACACCAAGGCCGATGCCCAGCGCTGGGCGGCCGAGATCGAGGGCGACATGTCGCGTGCTCGGTTCGTCGATATGCGCGAGGCCGAGCGAACGACACTGACTGAAGCCCTGGACCGATATTCCCGCGAGGTCAGCTTGTCGAAGAAGGGCGCCAAGCAGGAGCTGACACGCATCAACAAGTGGAAGAAGCATCCACTTGCTGACAAGGGATTGGCTGTATTGCGGTCAAGCGATTTTGCTTTGTATAGAGATGAAGAGCTCAAGGCGGGGAAGTCCACGGTCACGGTCAAGCTCGACCTGGCGATCATCAGCCACCTGTTCACGGTAGCGATCAAGGACTGGGGTATTGAGGGGCTGAGCAACCCGGTGATGAAACTGCGCATGCCCAAGGGGGCAAAGGAACGGGATCGCCGACCGATGAGCATTGAGCTCAATGGGGTGATCAAAGCGGCAGGGGAGATTCACGCCGAGATGCCGGCGATCATCGAGCTGGCAATCGAGACGGCCATGCGCCGCAGTGAGCTGCTTGGGCTCCGGCGCGAGAACGTCAAGGCCAAGCATGTTCTGCTTGAAGATACGAAGAACGGTACCCGTCGCTTGGTCCCGTTGTCGTCGAAGGCCAGGGCATTACTTGACGGACTACCTGCGCGGCTCGACGGCCAGGTGTTCTCGCTGGCGCCGCACTCGGTGAGCCAGTATTTCCATCGGGCGTGCAAGGCGGCGTTGGTGAGTGATCTGCACTTTCATGACCTGCGCCATGAAGGTACGTCCAGGCTGTTTGAGAAGGGGCTGTCGATCATGGAGGTGGCGAGCATCACCGGGCACAAGACGATGAGTATGCTTAAGCGCTATACCCATCTGTGCCCGGATGCTTTGGCCGACAAGCTTGGCTAGCGAACGCTGGCCAGGGTCGGGGGCGTTTGACGTTTCCGGCCCGGCTTGGCCGGCATATGCAAGCCCTGCTCGTATTCCTCCAAGAACCTGCGCACTGTAGCGACCCGCCAGCAGATCCGGCTTCCCTGCTTGAAGAAGGGCGGCAGCCAGCTGGCACCGCCTTGCCTGGCGCTCCTGATCGATGACTCCGTTCGCCCGAGCATCTTGGCCAACTCGGGGATGTGGATGACCTCTTGTTCCATGTGACCCCCTCAAAAGATGAATCGGGTTGTGGTGGTATTGGTACCGGGAATGCGTACCAGCACTGGTCCTTCGTCGAACTGATCGCCGACTGGTGGGGGCTGGTGCTGGCTCTCAGCCTGTGAAACTTGGTTGGTTGCGGAGACGGCGCCGAGCACCGCGCCAATCAGAAAGGCAAAGGCGGCTGACGTGAGGCAGGCCCAGAAGACGGCAATTGGTCTCATGGTCAAAGCCTCAGTAAGGGACGCACTTGTTGCAGGCCCCTGTCCAACCCGGGGTTCCGCAGCCTGAGCAAGGTTCGGTTTCCGGCGTGCCGCGCTCTTCCGGACGGCTCTCAAGGTCTGGGAGCAACAGGGCCAGCGCCTTCTGGTAGTTCGGGTTGTCGTCCAGCATCTTGGCCACGCTGTCGCAATCGCTGCCTAGTGCGGTGATCCTGTCGTACCCGGCCTGCACAACCGAGCGGTAGTCGTAGACCATGTAGCGCAAGAGGTCCTGTGTCTGGTCGAGCGCTTCATCCCGCGCTGTCAGGTCGGCCTGCAACTGGTCGCGCTCAGCTACTACGCGGGCAAAGTCAGTTGCATCGACATATTCCCGCCCGAACAAATGCCCTATGTAGCTTTTCAACAGCCGGCCGCAGGTGTGATCAAAGATGTAGCGTTGCACCTTGCTCATGATTGCGACTCCAGCAGTTCGATTACGTCCAGGTATCCGGCGACGTGGCTGCCGGGCTTGTCGGCAGCGGTGCGTTTGAGGTGTTCCACCACCAGCGCCACCCCGTTGGTGGCGGACAGCGTTCGGTGCATGGCGAGAACCGTGGCGGTAGCCTCGGCCCGGGCCTGTAAGCGCATGAAGTGGTTGATGGGGCCATTCACCACCAGCACCGGTATGGGCTTAGGGCGGATGGCGGTTTCGGTTGAAAACACAGGCGCAGGGTTAGGGCGGCGGGCCTGGTCAAGGGCCGCCTGTGCGATTGGGTTCATGGGTTACCTCAGACTGATTGTTCGGGCTGTGGTTTGATTCGGGATATCTCGGCTGTATATTGCGGGTTCTAAAAAAAGGAGGTTTTATGAGCTTGTATCTTTACTTGAATGAGCATTGGCATGCTGAAACTTGGATGTTCGGAGGTGTGATTCCTATAAACCCAGCAAGCACTTATAGGAAAATGGAAAGGTCTGGTATATATACTCCTGATGAAAACCTAATTCATGACTCTCCAGTTGATTTAACTACGCCAAACCCGCTGTTTAGGCTTTCCCCCGGGGCTCAAGTTAAAGGCCTCACCATGTGCGATAATTACGTGGATGGTGTTAGGCAGCCAGATGTATTTAATGCATCGTATTATGAGGAAGACGGGTTGATTCTTTCTTTCAGTCGACGCCTAAGCCGAAATGTTGCGAAAAAAATGAGTAAGACGGCTTGTATAAAAATTCTTGATATGAGTCGCTTAAAGGCTCATTTAGATGAGCAGCTTGGTGTTACGTCGAAGGCAGGTTTTTGCGAATACACCTCGGGTCATCAGCGAAATCACTTCCTAAAATCTGAAGCAGACATGTGGCAGGATGAGTACCGGTTATTTTGGTCGCTGCACAAGAAAGTCGAAGTGGAAATACCTCCGGGAATTGGCGAGTTGATGCGCAAGTGGTGATTAGGCGGCTGTCAACAATGCTTCAATCACTCGTTGCCCGGCCAGAGGCGGAACGGCATTGCCAACCATGTGCATGGTCAGCCGGTGGTTGTCCGGGCGCAGCGTGTCAGCCGGGAACGACATCGCGGCCAGCGCCTCATTGGCACTGAGCATCCGCATGCGGTCACCGTCGACCAGCGCCCAACGGTCTAGGGTGGTGATGGTGCCAATCGGGCGGTTAATGTCGCGCCCGGTGGTGCCAGAACCTTTGCCGTAATAGGGCATGATGAACCGCTCGCCAAAGCCCAGGCGGCCATTGCGCACTCGGTCGAGTGTCGCCTGGGCTCGCCCCGGCTTTTCGATCAACGACCAGCGTCCGGCGTCGAAGTTGAGGAAGCTTGCAGCTGGCACATGCTGGTGACGATGTAACTCAAGCATCAGCGGTGCTTTGCTGCGGGTCAGTACCAGAAACAACCGCACGCGATGTTGCGGCACACCCAGGTCAGCGCAGTCAACTACATGCGGCGCAATCTGGTAGCCAAGCGCCTGAACTGCTGACACCCACGCAGGGTAGAGCGCCCAGTCGGTAAACTCTTCTACGTTTTCCACCAGTCCCGCTTCCGGCCGGTGAAACTCCAAGGCAGATACCACTGCCCAGGCTGTCGAGCGCGACGAGTCGTGCTGTGGGTTGCCCGACTTCTTGCCCCGGGCTTTCGAGTGACCTTGGCAGCACGGTGAGGCCAGCAACAGGTCATGCTTCGGCACCAGTTCCCACCGGGCCTGGTGCAAGTCTTGGCAGACATGCTCAGCATGTGGGTGGTTGGCTGAATGCCATTTCACGGCCTCAGGCCAGTGGTTGGCTGCCCAGAGAACCTGGACGCCTGCGGCGCGCGCGCCGGTGCTCCATCCACCGAGCCCGGCGAATAGGTCGATTGCTGTTGTCATAGGAGCCTCGCTAACTGGCGTGATTCGTTGAAATGAGCTATGGAGTGATGGCCCGGCTTGGTGCCGGAGATAAACGATTTCAAGAAATGAGGGGAGTTATGGCTTTTACTGGTTCTTTTCAAACCGAAGCTTTTCCAGATCGAAGCCCGAATCGTCAGTGCTGGTTACTTTTCCGAGCTGGGCCGCTTTCTCGTCTGCAACAATTTCAGAAAGGAAAGATGTACATGAATAGCGTGAAATTTTTTTCTGAAATGAAAGGTGAAGAAGCTACCGCTCTGAGAGCAGATTTTTTAGAGAAAAATTACTTGACTCTTAAAAGCCAGCTTAATGGAAGACAGGTTGGTGAGTTTTTTGCTGTGATCGACGGAAAAGAAGTTTCACTGGGTGCAGAGGCAGTGCTTAACGTTGATCTACCTGACCCTTCAAACATTTTTATTTTTTGCATGGCTGCTCTGGCCGATGGCCTCGATGGCCGCGTCCCAGGCGAGCTTGCAGGGAAAGTGGCATTGAGTAATCGGTTTACAGAACTGGGCGATCACGTGCTCCTCGTAAACAAACCTGTTGAATTTTCAAAGAGATTGAATGCTGCAATTGCTTCGCACCCATATCTATATAGTTCGACATTTTTTGAAGGTGGCTATGGGCAAGTTGATTATGTTGACATGGATGTCCACAACGGAATCGTTGGACTATTCAGGAAAGATAAAGAGTATGCGTGGCAGCGGGAATATCGGTTTTGTATCGGCTGTAGATCTGAAGGCTTGAACGCTGACGGTGCGCTCGAACTGGAAATAGGTGATTTAAGTGATATTACAACCATTGTTCCTGTGGATCATTTTGCGTCACAGACTTTTACGCTGAAGCGCGGAGTTATCGAAACGGTTGACGGTGTAGCGAGGCATCGATATACCGATTGATGCCTCGTTCTCGATCGATGAATCAAGCCGCCGACTGGTAAGCTTGGAGAGCGAAGTACACACGGGCGCAGGCTTCGGTGTCCGGGCGGGCGCGGTGGCCACCGACCAGATCTTCACCGGTGAAGAACTTCAAAGCCTCAGCAACGGTGGGCTGTTTGAACTGCTTGCCCCGGCCGGCGGCGATCATCTTGGCGGTGGGTGGGCACTGCACGATGTTGGTGGTGGCCTGGCAGGTGCAGAACTTGTCGCCTTCGCGGTATTGGTTCGCCACTTCTTCGCCTTGGAAACGCATCAGGCCAATGCGCAAGATACGGTCGTCGAACGAGACGTTGTGAGCGACCCGCAGGCCGGCCTGGCGCCAGATGCGCATGAACCCCTCAACCGCTTCGTGCTCGGGGATGCCGTGCTCGAGCGCGATTTCGTTGGTGATGCCGTGGATTGCCGCAACCTCGTTTGGAATATCCCAACCTTGAGGCCGCACCATGGCTTCGAAGCTGTCGACCAGTTCGCCCTGCGGCGTGTAGAGCAGGGCGCAGATATCGACGATGTGCGGCTGGCGTGGGTCGTCGCTTGGGTCTTTGAACAGTGGGAGGCCGGTGGTTTCGGTGTCGAAGATGGCAATTAGCTTGGGCATGGCGGGTTTCCTTAAGGTGAAAAGAAGGCGCCTGGAGGCGCCTGTGGTGTTGCTGTAGGGAAGGTTGACTGTCAGGCAACCACTTGTTCGAGGGTGGCGATCACCTTGTAGCTGTGTTCAAGGGCCGACTCGCCTTCTTCTGCCACCTCGATCACCTGGTCATCGAGCAAGCGCAGCAGCAGGGTGGTTACCTGTTCGCTGCTCACCGCCAGGCGGCTCTGCACCCAGTGGGCCTTGAACGGCTTGCCGTTGGCTTTGAGCACGATCAGTTGCTTGGCGTCCTCGTAGTCGAAATCGCCGAACTCCTTGCTTACCGCGATATCAGCAGGGACCTGGTCGGTTTGTGGCGTCGGGGTTAAGTCAACGGGTTTGTCATCCAGCTCATTTTCCTGAAGTGGCGTGTTGCGACGGTCTCGATACATCGCCTCGGCAATGGCACCGGCGCTCAGAGGCAGCTCGCGCTGATCACGCTCGGCCTTGATGCCATCGGTACCTTCGGCGTAGTCGTTCGGGGCCAGCACCAGCAGAGCCAGCTTGCCCGACAGGTCGATCAGACCATGCCGGTTCGGGTCCTGGGCATCCACCGTGCCGGTAACGGTGATGTTCTTTTCCTTGAACTTAGAGTCGGCGATCTTGATAGGAATGGTGTCGACCGTGCGCGAGCTGATGATGCCGACGGCGGTGGTTACGACTTCCTCCGCCTGCTCGGTAAGACGGTCAATCACCTCTTGCTGGTCTTCTTCGTTCATGCGATTGAACGGCGCTTTCATGTTGCGCAGCTCGAAGATGGCGGCATCCACCATATCGCGCACCATCAATTGATGGGCTAGGACCATTGAAGGCACGCCATGCATCTTGGCGCGCTCGATAGCTTCGCGGTGTTCTACTTTCATGGGGTTTCCTCAAGACTTGGCGATCTGTTCCAGCTTTCGTTGCTGGTGAACGCTCAGAAGGGTGCGCGGGCCATGGCGCTTGAAGTTGGCCCGCATGTTGGTAACGAACTCGTCTTCCCAGGCGCCATCCGCGTGGAGCTCCGCGGCGGCGAGCAGTGAGGTGAATTCCTCAACCCGGTCGTACAGTTCCTCCACGGTCTGGCTGGCCATCACGCAGCAGCCTGGGTGGTTTGCACGCCATGGATGTGCTGGATAAGCGCAGTGCAGATGAGCGGGAAGTCACTGGCGCGGTACAGCTTGGCGCCGCCTTTGACCTCGGCCGGTAGGAAGCCCAGGGTGTGGAGGAATTCAGCAGTCAACGAGAAGCCCAGGCGGGCAACGATGTCGCCCAGCTTGATGCGCTGGCCGTCGTCGGCTGCTGGTTGCACTGCAGGTGTTGCACTGGTGATCGGCGTTGCTGCCGGCGCCGGATCAGGGCTATGGATCTGCTCGACCACCGGCTGCGGCTTGCTTTCTTCCTGCGCGACTGTTGCCTGGGCAGCCTGCTGTCGAGCTTGTTCGTCCTGCTGCCGCTGCTGTTCGGCTTGCTGGCGGGCCGCCTCGGTATCACGACGTTTTTGCTCTTCCTGTTCGTGCTCGTTGATGCGCACCTTGATCAGCGCAACCAGATCGTCGTTGGCCTTCAGCGCCAGTTCCTGGAAGTCGTGGAACAAGAACTTATGGTTGGCCGCCAGATCGTTCATGCTCGCCTGGTTGATGCGGATGCCGTCGGCAATCCGGCTGGCCTCGATCTTCGCCCGGGCCAGCTCTGCGTCGGCCGCCTCGTTCAGGCTGTCGATGGTGCGCTTGCCCTTGATAGCCTCGGCGAAATTGGCCGGGACCTTCGGCATGCGGATACGCCCGCCCAGCGTGCCGTCGATCTGATCAATGTGAGCCTGCAGGGCTTTGGCCGCGTCGATGACGATATCGGAGCGGATCTGGTCCTTGCGGGCAGCTACCAGCTTGCTCAGCTCCAACCGCTTGCGGCGGGTCTCGGCGGCAATGTCATCGATAGCCTTGAACAGCACGTCGATGCTTTCGGTCTGGCTCAGGGCATGTTCTTTGGCGGCCTTAAGCTTGTCTTCGACCTCGCCGCACCACTTCACGGTGGCATCGGCATCGGCGAAGTCCTTGTCGGTCGACAGCTGGGTGTTGATGTTGCCGATCACAGCCAGCGCGTGGGACTTGAAGGCGTCCAGGTTGCTTGCAGTGACCATGCCGGTGACGTCGATGCGCAGCGCGGGCAACTGATCCGGAGCGGCGCCGATGGCTTCGACCTTGGCTTCCTGTACTTCGAAGTTACCCAGGTCTTCTTCGAACTGAGCCCAGCCAGCAACCAGCTGTTCGCGTCGACCTGCAACAGGCAGGTACTCCAGGTGCTCGAAGTTGTCGCGGGTGCCGTCCGAGCAAACGAAAATCACACGTTCGGCGCCACTGACCAGCAGCTGCTGTTCCAACTGCCAGTAATAGTGCGGCTCCAGCTCGCCGGCACGGATCTGTGCGACAACCTTCTGGTTCCACAGCTTGTGTTCGAACAAGGTGTCACCCAGCATCGTGGCGCCGTCCATCGAGGCCAGCAAATTGCCGCTGGTGCCGACGATGGGGTAGAGCTCTTCGTCGATCATTTCCTCGACCAGAGGGCGGGCAAGTTCCTCTGTTGCGTGCCCACGGTCGAAAGCGGCCTGCTGCTGGGGCGTCACCTCCGGAACAATGCCGGTCTTCTTCATGGCCAGCAGTTCGTTGCGGGTCTGGTACTTCGAAGCGCCCATCATCGCGGGCGCCTCCGAAGCGGTGAAGTAGCTGGAGCGAAGGGCGTGCCACTCTGGCGTGCCCTGTTGGACGTTATGCACTTGCATCGGTGTGATCTCCTTCAATGGGCGCCAGAGCGTGGATACGCTCGACCTGTTCGGGGGTGACGGTGTACTTGCTGGTCAGGTTGGCCAGCAGGTGTTCAGGGCTGGTGCGGCCGTTGGCGATCATCGATCGCCACTTGTCCGCGTTCTCTTCCAGCTTGCTGTCGGTGTAGGCCGGCAGCTGCTTGGGCTCGTCGGCCTTGCGGGCGTGTGCTTGATTGAGCTCGCGCTCGGTCGGGATGTCCTGTACTTCCTCGGCAACAGGCATGCCGCGCAGCACATCTGGGAAGACGTCACGCAAGGCAAATGCTCGCGCACGCATCTGCCGCATACGCTTCGGGTACTGGCTCCAGGGGCCAGACTTGCCAGCCAGGCCGGCCAGCTTGGCGTCGGTCATGCTGAACGTGCGCACCTGCTCTTCCTCGCCGCGGCGCTTGGCCCGGCAGGTTGCCGTCTCACCGTCATCCGTCTCGGTGATGTACTCGCAAAGCGGCGAGCTGCGAGCCAGGGCGATAACCGCGTCACCCCAAAGGGAAGGACGGCCGTTGATGACGGCGATGCTCTGCATGGCCTGCATCGGCTGCAGCCCCAACTCCATGCCCCACTGAACCGCTACCAGGATGTTGGCTGGCTTGCGCTGGAAGTCCTTGGGGACAATGTCGGAATTGGCCAGGTAGTCGGCGAACTTCAACGCTTCGTCAAGGTTCTGCGGTGCCAAGCTGAAGGTTGGCTTGATCGTTAGATCAGTCATGGTTGTGGTCCTATCGAGTGATGAGGTCAGCCAACCCGATCAGCACCAGCCAACCGAACCAGCCAAGGAGGGAAGTGGAAGCGCCGCGCCAGATCAGCAGGCGGCGCCGGTGTTGGGCGGCGGTCATGGCGCAGGCAACTTGCCGTAGCCAGCTTTCTGCAGGCGGTCCATGACGATGCGTGCCTGCGCCGGGGTAACGACGGGAGTCACCAGGGCAACGTCGATCATTGCGCTCAATTCGGCTTCGATACGTTCCGCCTCAGCCTGCTCTGGCGTACGCACCATCCGGGCTTGGAAGCAGCAGCAGATCCCTTCTTCCTGGTGCTCGACGGCAACCATCCAGGTGCCACCGGTATCGAAGACCGCACAGAGCGTGCAGTTGGCGCCGATGAACTGCTCTGCCTCTGGCCAGATGGGGAGGCCGACTTTCACGATTCGCACCGTTGAGCCGAGTGGTGGGAGATTCATTTCGCTCATGGAAACCTCACAACAAGCATGTTTCGGCGGACCTCGATGCTGATTTGCCGAGGCAGATCGGTGACCAAGAAAAAGCCCTGCGATTGCAGGGCTCTGATCAGTCCGGGGATGGTGGGGGCGATGACCGCCCGGCATTTACTGGTCATAGCGGCGCTCCAACTGAATGCAGCGCTCATCAGAGCGCCAGTCACCGGCCTGGAACGGGTAGTCGTCCGGCTCGGCATCGTCTTCTTCGGGTTCAGGCTCGTCGTCCAGGTCGGGCAGGTCGAGCCACAGGTCGTGGGCGGTCACTGCCGCGTCACTCGTTCTATACGTTCCTGGCGCAGGGTGCGGGCGAGAACACTGAACCGCGCCATGTCGATGCGCATGTTCATCAGGTTGTGTTCTTCATGGCCGATATCGCCACGGGCCAGGGCATACGCCGCCATGCCAGCGGCGTAGCTGAGTTCGCTTTCGGTCGCCACCAGGTCAACCGGCGGCGTCTCCAGCACCTTGCGAACTCGTTCGTTGAAAAGGGGAAGGGCGGTCTGGTTGAACATGGTGGTTTCCTCTGTTGATTCCCCGTCTGGCCCTCGGTGGAAGGCCAGCCAGTGGAAGCGTCAGCCTTCGCGGCTCATCTGCTCGTGACTGGCATGCTCTTCGCTGCAGAACGGCAGGCACTCACTCATGGCGGCGCGCTTGCGCCGCACATGGTCGTAACCTTGGAAGTAGATGGTTCGGTAGATCGGCTTCTCCACCGGTTGGCGGCAGCGGGTGCATTTCACGGGTTCTTGTGGCTGTTGAGTCATGGGTGTTTCCTCCGGTTGATTTCCCGCTGCACCCGTAACCAGGTGCAGAAGTGAAATGTTCCGGTGCTGCTGCCGCCGCTGTTACACGCCACCTGCGGACTGGGCGATGACTTGGTTCGGGGGCCCTTGAGGCCCGACAGCCGACCACGCCATGCAGGCTGTCGGCTCTCGTTTATGCGGTGCTCGACGCTGCGCACCCGGGGTGAGGCTTCCCCTGTACCGAATAGGCTCGGCTCGCTGCCATGAATCTGCGTTATGCGCAGAACATGTTTGCATTATGCGCAGAAAACAATCTGCGTCAAGCGCAGAAAATTTCTTGCGGGTAAAAAAAAGCCCGCCAAATGGCGGGCTGGGCTCTGTGATTATTTGGGAGCTATGTGTTTTTACACTTCGGATGGGCCTTCTGCAGGGCCTCGGCAGTCAGCATCGCAGCATCTTCTGTCCATCTTTCCGGATTGTTTTTTAGAAATTTGGCAACGATCGCTGCGTTTTGACCATTTGTAGCCTTTGGGGAGCAGTAAAGAACGCCATTGGTGGCGCTTGCTACGCCTGAAACGAATCCGAGGTACATACCGCTTGCCCAGGAGGCAGTATCACTCTCATATTCTGGCAGCCATTGCATCAGGTCGTTCCCAGTTGCCGACCAAGCCTGCCCGGTTATAAGTGCAGCAACAGCTGCGGTCGCTAGAACTATTTTTTTCATTTTTCACCCAGACCTTCAGAGTCCTGTCATCTTCGTGTCGATTACGCGCCCGATGAACCTGCAATTTCCGTTGATTTCCATGGTGCGGTAAGCCGGGTTCAATGGGCGTAGGTATTTGACCCCAGCGTCTTCAACATACTGTTTGAAAGTCTTTTCGCCGCTATCAAGCATCTCAGCGACGTAGTATTTACCGCTGATCAGATCGGCCTCAGGTTTCACCAGGATATGTGAACCTTCGGGGAAACTTGGGTTTCCTGCACAGGTCATTGAGTCGCCACGTACGGTTAACCAGAAGCCATGAGTGCCGGCGTTTTCTGTTGAGACCAGCCACTCATCAGCTTGACCAGGAGTAAAGTTGTCAGGCGACTCTGCCCATTCCCCAGCGGTTACCCAACTGATAAGTGGGTACTTTCTCAGTATCCCTACCTTCTGTATGAAATCCTCTACGTTTGAGTCTTGTTGGCTGTTGAGGTACTCAATCGCACTTAACAAGAAACCACCTGACCCAGCAGAAGGGTCGGCGACTGTTACCGTCAAATCCAGCGCAGCCATGATTTTGCTGAGTAGTTCTCGGCTTACACCCTGCTTACCACGCTCCAGGCGCGACAGGTTGCCAGTGTCGGTATCGACCTGATTGGCGAGTGCTTCAAGCGTCAGACCCTTGGCCTTTCGCGCTTCTCTAATGCGTTGTCCTATATCCATTCAATGATTCTCTGTTCTTGCTGCGCAGGACGCAAAGCGCGTTGCGCAGATTTTCCTTGCATGAAATCTGCGCAATGCGCAGAATTGATTTGAGTCCATCCTCAAAAGGCAAATGCCATGTCCCCGCTGAAAAGAGCACGACTGTCCCGCAAGTGGACGCTGGCTGATGTAACGGCCCGCGTTGCTGCGTTGGGCGACCGCCTCGATTCGGGAAACCTTTCCCGGGTTGAGCGCGGCGAACAAAAGGCATCTACGGCACTAGCTGAAAAGCTGGTTCAGGTATTCGAAGGCGACCTGACCGAGATCCACATCCTGTACCCGGAGCGCTTTGCCGGGGCAGAAGACGTGGCGGCTTGATCATGTCGACGCCCTCATTAAGCCCGGAGCAGGTCTCAAGGTCCCGCAAGAACATGGCCGTTCTCATGCAGCGGCTTGCATCGGTCGGGAATGGCCCGGTAGCGCTTGCAGTCGGTTGCGATGAGGCAACCATCAGCCGCATGAAGCCGGAGAAGTTCCAGCAATTCGCAGAGATCCTTGCAGTGCTTGACCTGAAGATCGTCCCCATGGAGATGCGTTGCTTCAACCAGCGCGACATCGAGGCGATCCTGCACCAGGCCAAGCGCTGGATGGAGCATGTGCAGCACGTCGACCAGCTGGACGAGGAATAGGCCGTGCCTGCCTTCCAGATCAATGACGACGAGTGGGGCGCCCTGGCCGAGGAACCGGTCGAGACGTTCAAGCTGTATTGCGCAATCCGTCGGGTCATGGATTTTCGGACTGGCATCGCCGGTAAATCACGTAGAATTAGCGAGCAGATGCTGCGCGAGGTTCTCTACGTCGCCCCTTTGCCTGGCCGTCACGCGCCGCCAGAAGTCACCCGGCAGAAGGTTCGATCCCTTCTCAAGCGTCTTGAAACAATCGGCGTGACAAAGTCGATTGGCCCGCTGGTTTTCGAGCTTCCGCTCGCTTCATGGGATGGTCCGTCCAAAACAGGAGCAACCAAGGAGCAACCAGAGGAACAACCGCAGGAACAACCACCGTCAGAATCTCCAGAAGCCACGTATAACGGGGCTTTCAGCTGTCCAGAAACTGGAGCAGCAACCGCAGGAGAATCAGCCGAACCCGAGAGGAACAACCTACCTCCGGTATCCGGTAAAAGCCCTACTACTCTCTCCGCGCGCGGCTACTTCGAAATGCACGATGGCTGGCAGCCTGCTCCCAAGACTTGGGGGGCAACGGCGCTACGCAATGCCATCCCCACAGCCGTCCCCGAAGACACCCTCAACGAATTCCGCTCGTACTGGATCGCACGCCCCGACAAGGAGCAGTCGCAGGCCCAGTGGGAGCACCAACTCGCCCAGTCCCTGAAACACCACATTCGCCAGGCACAAGCCGGGGGGTACTCCCATGGATCAGCACCAGGATCTTCCAAAGCAGAAGCCCATCAACA
Source organism: Pseudomonas sp. NUPR-002 (assembly GCF_056322725.1). Classification (NCBI taxonomy): domain Bacteria; kingdom Pseudomonadati; phylum Pseudomonadota; class Gammaproteobacteria; order Pseudomonadales; family Pseudomonadaceae; genus Pseudomonas; species Pseudomonas sp. NUPR-002. Next base: position 3,935,238 of record NZ_CM150476.1, on the reverse strand, counting down.
ACGCGCCAATGGTGGCAACGGTGATGGCCAAAGCGATCGATACCAGCGCCAAGATCGTTCAGCACCCGGCCGCGTCCGTGCAGCAATCGCTGAGCGACAGCAACGAGAGCAAGCTGCCGCAGCCGCTGCTGGACAAGCTCTGGCTGAAGATGTCGGAGATGTACGGGCACCGCTGGACGTCGAGTTTCGGCGAATCAGCTGACCAGGAGCACAGCTGGGCGAAGATCTTGGGTGGACTCACTGGCCGTCAGCTCGCCGGTGGCCTGCAGCAATTACTCGATCGAGCAGCTGAATTCGACTGGCCGCCACCCGCGAACGTCTTCCGCGCCATGTGCCTGCACGTCCAGGGTTTGCCACACGTTGACCAGGCCTGGACCGAAGCCCTAATAGGCAAGTACAGCCACGAAGCTGTGAAGGTCGCCGCCGAAGCAACCGGTACTTTCGACCTCAGAGGTGCCAAGCACAGCGACAAGTCCCTGCGCCAACGCTTCGAACGCAATTACGCCATCGTCCAGCGTCGCGCCCAGAACGCCCAGCCGCTCGACGGGAAGATCAGCCAGCGCATCGGGCATGACAGTGGCATGAAAGCCCAGCTGGCTCGCTCCCACCAGGAAGCACGCGACCTTATCACTGCCCAAGGCCTGCCAACTGACCCACAACAGGCCCGCAAGCTACTGCTGGCCAAGCTCGGCATCCGGAGGCCGGCATGAACTACGAACCGCAACAGCGCCCGGCACACGGTTTTCAGCCGTTCTCCCGAGCTTCGATGTCGATCTTCTGCGACGTCTGCAGCAAGCCGCGCAACAAGGGCGACCACGGAAAGTGCGCCAAGACCCGCCAAGCAGCGGGATTCATCATTCAGGAGAAGCGCCGTGGATAACCTCGATGTCGTCAAATTCACTGTCCCCGGCGAACCGCAGGGCAAAGGGCGCCCGCGAATCGGCAAGGTTGGGCAGCACTCACGCATGTTCACGCCACAGAAGACCGTGGCCTATGAGGGCCTGATAGCCATGTTGGCCCAGAACGCTATGCAGGGCAGGGAAGTGATCACCCGTCCGGTGATGCTCGAAATGCTGATGGAGCATCCAATCCGCCCATCTTGGACCAAGAGGAAACAGGCCCAGGCACTGGCCGGCGAAATTCTGCCCACCGTGAAGTGCGATGCCGACAACTGCATCAAGGCTGTGTGTGACGCGCTCAATGGTGTCGTTTGGCGCGATGACGTGCAGGTGGTGAAGCTTTTCCTGACCAAGAAATTTGCTGCAGTCCCAGGTGTCACCGTGCGAGTTGTACCGCTCGAACAGGGGGCCGCGTGAACTGCAACACAACGAACTACGCAGAACTACGCAAGGGGGCAGTATGAAACTTGGAAGCGCGCGCCTTGCTTGGCACGATTGTTACTACACGCCCTGGGACAGCGTCATGCACCACGGGCTGGAGGGGGCGAAGCTCGCCAAGCGAGGGTACGTGGCGAACGAAACCCGGCCAGAGCGATGGGATAACCTTGGCAAGATCGCCCACATGGCCCTGGCAGGGAGGGTGCAGGACGCCATCGCAAGTCTGCCGCAGGATTACCAGCAGTTCGGTCACCACCTGTACGCTCCCGTGATTACCACTGAAGTGTCAAACAACTGGGAGGAGGTTGCTCTGGTCAAGTTGGCTGGCCACGTCCACGTTGAGCTGGAGCGGCGGGGTGATAAACGAAGCTGCAGGCCTTACAGCCGCGAATGGTGGGTTGCCCGTGGTGTATTGGTACGGTACCGGCATATGGTGCAGGGCGGCATGGGCGCCAGCCCCGATCCAATGGCGAACCCATGGGTGTTTCGGGGCTGGCTGGCTGATAACCACGGTCTGGAGCTCGACAGCCGCAATTGGGCCAGGCAGTGGGGCTGGCTGGTACAGCTGATGTTTGACCAGGCTGGTATGATCGATCGCATGTGCTTGCGTCCAGTTGGGCGTGTTCTGATCGAGGAAAGGGTGGCGGCGTGAAAGACGACAGACTCAGGATTCCGATGGATTTGGGTTATGCGCACGCTCTTGGCGTTGCGATGTATGCATTCAGTGGACTTGAGTGGAATGTGATTTGGTGTTGCGAGCGCTTACAGCCAAACTCAATCTACAAGTTGGCTGAGTTGACTTCAGGCGTGGTCAAGAAGCGTTTCCGTAAGCTGGCGACAGAGGTTGCCGATGACGCTCTGCGCGAAAGATTGCTTCAGGCTGCAGACAGGTTCGATCCGCTAGTGGATCTGCGAAACGATTTTGTTCACGGTAGGCCGATGACAGATACAGACGGCGGTCAGCGGGTAAGCGGTCAGCATGGCCCGTGGACTATCCAGCGCCTTGAAGACACCGCAGATGAGTTCACCGCATGCTCCAGCGTTTTCAACGCTTTTCTTCACGGAGCTCTGAATGAACTTTCGTTACGAACATCTTTGGTGCAGAGCGGAGAGCTGGAGGCATAGTGAAATTTGGCATGTGGTGGAGGCAATGGGCTACCATCCGCGACTCATCAACTTAGTATGGATAGGGATCATGCAAGACCCAATACTGAAAATGCTTGTCAGCTTGGCCAACTCCGCTGGAGTAGAAACTGGAATTACATTGCACACCTCGACTGGTGTTATCTCTGGAATGACTATTTCCCAGAAGAACTATTTCGAAGAAATCGCTAATGGCTTTGCAAACGCTTGGCCTGGTGGGCCAAATGAAGATATTCGCACTTCGTTCTTGTCCATTGGCGGGGCGGCCGATGAACATGACGAGCTCACCAATGAGTTTATTCATTTGAAAGATGCTCGAGTTGTTAGCGCCGGTGGTTTTCTGCCGAGTTCTGGAGAAGGTGCTTACTGGAGAGGGAAGGTCGAATCTGTAACCGGCTTCCACTTAGGTTCGTATAAGCCTTGACATAAATGTGCGGGTTTCGGCATGATTTCCCCACGTTGCGAAATTGCGCACCGAACCTAGAAACCCGCCATTGAGCGGGTTTTTTGTTGCCCGCGAATTCATCTCAGACCCCGCCATCGAGCGGGGTTTGTCGTTTCTGCCCCTGAGAGGGGATATCGAGAATGCCAAACATGCCAGACAAACCAGATACCTGGGCGGTGCTGCTCGCTTGGCTGAGCCAGCACTCCCCCCTGCTGTACGCGGCAGGCCTTTCATGCGCGATGGCCGTCCTTCGGATCGCCTATGGCGGTGGCACTCGTCGGCAGATGTTCGTCGAGGGCGCTATCTGTGGCGGTCTGACCGTGACGATCATCAGCGGCTTCGAATTCTTCGGCCTGCCGCAAAGCATGGCCGGCTTCGTTGGTGGATGGGTTGGTCTCTTGGGCGTGGAGAAGGTTCGTGCCATTGCTGATCGCGTGACCGACTTCAAGCTGCCGAGCAAGGGGACTGGCCAATGAGCACTCCACGCGGCGTCCGCAACAACAACCCCGGCAACATCGATTACAGCCCGGCCAACAAGTGGAATGGCCAGCTGGGGCTGGAAGAGGGTGTGGCCAAGCCACGCTTTGCCCGCTTCGACACCCCCGAGAACGGCATCCGTGCCCTGGGCAAGCTGCTCCAGACCTACCAGCGCGTCTACGGGCTGAACACCGTGGCCAAGATCATCAGCCGGTGGGCGCCGTCCAACGAGAACGACACGGCCGCCTACGTGCGCTCTGTCGAGCGCCGCATCGGGTCAGCGCCGGGCGCCAAGATCCAGCTGACCGACCCAGTAACGCTCAAGGGATTTGTGGTTGCGATCATCATCCATGAGAACGCCGGCAACCCGTACAGCGACGCCGTGGTCAGCGAAGGCGTGCGGCGGGCTCTGGCGTGACCCGCAAGCAGCCGTACACGCCGTGCAAGCTGTATGTCGATGGCGCCGATGGCATCGCTGTCGGTGACTACATCACCACCGCCGCCGGGTCTGCGTACCTGGTGCAGACGCTCCGGATGAACCGCAACCGGCCGAAGCGCAAGCACATGGACTGCCTGCGCTGGCCAATAGCCGAGATACCCGCTGACGCACGCTGCTACCAGATGACCTGGTATGCGCGATGAGCTCCACAACCACCGAGGAAATCCCCATGTCCCCGATCATGAAGTACTTCGAGTTCGCCTATCTTCCGCCGCACCTGCAGGAAGTCAGCAAGCCTATTGGCGAGCTGGCGCAATTGATGGACGAGCAACTGCCTGATGGTGCCGAGAAGTCCGCCGGCCTGCGCAAGCTGCTGGAAGCCAAGGACTGCTTGGTCCGCGCGAAACTGAGCTGAGGACTCCCCATGAACACCATCTGCCTGGGCCGTTTGTTCATCGCGAAGTGCGGCCAGGCGGCCGGTGCTCCGCTTGTAGAGCGCGGTATCACCAATGAGCGTGGCGATCTTGGTGGTCGTCGTGGCGCTTGCTTGGTCTTCCGGTCGTTGTTCGGCAAGAGAAGGCCATGCAATGCCATCGCCATTGGTTGGTGGCGTAAGTGACCAACTACCTGGTGGCCGGCCTTGTCGCTTGCGGTGTGATCATCTACGTCGGCTGGCAGAAGATCGAGCGCCAGTCCTTGGCCCTGAACCAGGCCAACCAGCAGGTGGCAACCCTGGAAGCCGCCGCCGAATCCCGCCGCAACACTATCAAGCTGCTGGCCGACCTCGACACCCAACACACCCAGGAGCGCGAACGTGCGAACCAGACCAATGCCGATCTGCGTGCTTCTGTCGCTGCTGGCCAGCGCCGGCTGTCAGTCCTCGCCACCAGCTGCAGCCCCTCAGGATCTGCCACCGCCACCAGCGTGGGCCATGCAGAAGCGCGAGCCGAACTTGACCCAGCGACTGCTGAACGAATTGTCCGAATCGCCAACGACGGCGACGACGCCATCCGAGCTCTGAACGCGCTGCAAGACTACGTGGGCCGGGCCTGCTCCGGCATCAAGTGAGGGTAAGGCCATGACTGACGTGATCGCCGACGAGAAATTCAGACTCTCACTGCTCGGCAAGATCTGGCTGGCGGATCACAGTTGGTCCCTCACTGCAGGTGCCCAGCTCGACTTTAGCTTCGTGATTGGACAACGCGATGTGATCGCACTGTCGCGGAACTACTTCACGCTCAGCACCAGCATTACCGTTGAGCTCTATGAGGCCAGCTTCACAGGCGGCATTCAGATGCACACCATCAATCGTCGCCTCGCGTCGAGCGGCGATCCGAAGCCAACTCAGTTCTATTACGGCGTTACGCCAGGAGCACTGGGCAGCAAGATCACTGGCTTCGTGTCTGAGGCTACATCCAGCAACCGAGTTGGCAAGGATGGCGAGAAAGAACCGTTTGTGCACACAGCACAAGCCACTTATGTGCTGCGCGTAATCAACAGCGGGTCTGGAAATCAGCCATTCACACTCTCGGTCGAGTACCGGGAAAAGATTCCTTACGAGTACTGATCATGACCGTTACCTATGAAGTGAAAGACCCGGATGGACAGGTACACCGCATCGGGGCCCTGACCCATGTCCTCGACTCGAATGGACTGACCCTTTATGCAACCGCCGGTGTGGTGGTGGCGATCTTCCCCAAATTCGCCTGGATGCGTCAGGTGCAGGCTGTTGTGACGGAGACCACTACCGACAGTAGCGTCACCGATGCCGGTGAAGCCACCACCAGCGGCGAGGTTGTAGCCCCGGCCGCCACCGGCGAGTAATCCATCTATGGCCATGACCGTAAAGCGCCATCGGTTCGTGGCCGAGTACCTGAAAGACCTGAACGCCACCCAGGCGGCGATCAGGGCCGGGTATGCGACGAAGGGGGCCAAGGACCAGGCCTACGCGCTGATGCAGATCCCAGAGGTTGCCCAGGCCATCGAGAAGGCCATGAGCGAGCGCAACAAGCGCTTGAAGGTCGACGCCGACTACGTGCTGCAACGGCTCGTAGAGATAGACCAGCTGGACCTGCTGGACATTCTGGAGGATGACCTTTCCCTCAAGCCGCTCAAGCAGTGGCCCAAGGCCTGGCGCCAGTACCTGGTCGGTTTCGACCTCGCTGAGATGTTCGAAGGCCAGGGCAAGGACCGGGACATGGTCGGCATCCTCAAGAAGATCAAGTGGCCCGACAAGGTCCGCAACCTTGAGCTGCTGGGCAAGCACGTGAACGTGAACGCCTTCAAGGAGCAGGTCGAGGTCAACGTCACCGGCCTGGCGGACCGGATGGCCAAGGCAAAGGCGCGCGTCCGTGAACGTACCGGCCGAGATTGACTACGAGCAGCAGCTCGTTGAGGACATCCTGAGCTTTGCCGATGATCCGCTGGGCTACGTGCTCTATGCGTTCCCCTGGGGCGAGGAAGGCACGGAGTTGGCCAACAAGTCAGGGCCTCGGGAGTGGCAGTGCCAGGTGCTGGACTCCATCGGCCAGCAGGTCAGGGCAGGTGCCAAGGATCTGGGCGAAGTCATCCGCGAGGCTGTAGCCAGCGGCCACGGTATCGGCAAGTCGGCACTGGTGTCGTGGATCATCAAGTGGGCCCTGGACACCGCCATCGATACACGCGGTGTGGTCACGGCCAACACCGAGAGCCAGCTGCGCACCAAGACCTGGCCCGAGGTGGCCAAGTGGAACCGGCTTTCGATCACTGCCCACTGGTTCAAGCTGACCGGTACCGCGCTGATCAGCACCGACCCAGGCCACGAAAAGAACTGGCGTATCGACGCCGTGCCATGGTCGGACACCAACACCGAGGCGTTCGCCGGCCTGCACAACGAAGGTAAGCGCATCCTGCTCATCTTCGACGAGGCATCGGCCATCGCCGACCTGGTGTGGGAAGTGGCAGAGGGCGCCCTGACGGACGCCGACACCGAAATCATCTGGGCTGCCTTCGGCAACCCAACCCGTAACAGCGGTCGCTTCCGTGAGTGCTTCACGAAGTTCAAGCACCGCTGGCGGCACCGCCAGGTCGACAGCCGCACCGTCGACGGCACAAACAAGACGCAGATCGCCAAGTGGATCGCCGACTACGGCGAGGACAGCGACTTCGTCCGTATCCGCGTACGCGGCATGTTCCCGAGGGCTTCCGACTTGCAGCTGATCCCAACCGACTGGGTGGCCGAGGCCATGCGGCGCGAAGCCGTGTTTGGCATGGACGATGCCCTGGTGTGCGGTATCGACATCGCCCGCGGCGGCATGGACAACAACGTAATCCGCTTTCGGCGCGGCATGGATGCCAGGAGCATCAAGCCAATCAAGATCCCTGGGAGCGAGACGCGAGATACCACCAAGTTCATCGCCCGGGTATGCACCGAAGTGGTGGAGCGTAAACCTGATGCAGTGTTCGTCGACTCTACGGGTGTCGGCGGGCCAGTGGCTGACCAGCTTCGACGCCTGCTACCTGGCGTGATGATCATCGACGTGAACTTCGCGAGCCAAGCACCAGACCGGCACTACTCGAACATGCGGACCTGGATCTGGTGGCGTATGCGTGAGGCGATCAAGTCTGGCTTGGCGATCGAGAGCGACACCGAGCTCGAAACCGAGCTCACCAGCCCTGAGTACGACCACAACGCGTCGGACCAGCTTGCGCTGGAGAAGAAGAAAGACATCAAGAAACGTTTGGGCATAAGCCCGGACGACGGTGATGCCTTGGCCCTGACCTTCACCATGCCGGTGATGAAGGCCCAGTACCAGAGCAATGGTGGAATAAACGGTAGCCACCAATCCCATTACGACCCATTTCACAGCTGAGGACTTACCCCATGGGCGGAGCAGTCAAAAGTGTGGCCAACGTCGCCACGCTAGGCCTTGCAGGCAAGGTATTAGGCGATTCCTTCGAAACACCGAAGACCGATACCACTACCGCTGAGCAGGTTGACACCAACGATGTGTCAACAGCAGATGCTGAGGGTCTGGCGGCAGACAAACGCCGCCGCGCCAAGGCTGCCGGAATTACGTCGACCATCTTGGGTGGAGCAAATGCAACCGCCGCACCGACCACCACCAAGACCTTGCTGGGGCAATAACCATGGCCATCGACAGCCCACGCAAGCTGGCCGAGAAGCGGCTGTCAGCGCTGAAGAACGAGCGTTCTTCCTGGGATACCAACGCCAAGGAAATTTCGGACTTCATCTTACCCATGCGCTCCCGGGTGATGTGCGACGACACCAACCGTGGCGACCGCCGCAATAACAAGATCATCAACAATCGGGCCACGATGGCCAGTCGAACTACCGCATCGGGGATGATGAGTGGCATAACGTCGCCGGCTCGGCCGTGGTTCAACTTGGCGCCCGTGGCCAGGGCGATCATGGAGTTCGGCCCGGTTAAGTCCTGGTTCTACGAGTGCACCCAGCGCATGCGCGACGTGTTCTTGCGCTCAAACCTGTATCAAGTTCTGCCGACCTGTTACCAGGAGATGGCCACCTTCGGAACCGGCTGCATCTGGGTGGATGAGCACCCGGATACCGTTATCCGCTGTGAAGCTTTCACGTGGGGCGAGTATTACTTGTCCAACGGCGCCGACGGGCGGGCGGCAGCCATTTACCGAGAGTTCAAGTGGACAGTGAACCAGCTGGTTGAGAAATTCGGCGTTGAGTCGCTGAGCCCAGCTTCGAAGTCCATGTACGAGAACAACAACGGCGACCAGTTCATCAACTGTGCCCAGCGGGTCGAGTTGAACATGAACGCCAACCCTGATCGCGCTGGCAGTCGGAACCTGCCGTTCTCGGCGCTGACTTGGGAGACAGGTGCCCCTGGTGACATGGTGCTGGAAGACCGCGGCTATCACGAGTTCCCGGCTATGGCTGTCCGGTGGGAGTCGATGCCTGGGGACGCATACGGCACTGGCCCTGGACGCATCTGCTTGGGTGACGTGAAGGCCCTGCAGCTGTACGAGCGCCAGGCTGCCCGCATGACCGAGACTGGCGCAAACCCGCCGCTGCAGGCCCCGGCTGAACTCAAGGGGCAACCCAGCAGCACCATCCCTGGCGGGGTGACATACGTTCAAATGGTCGGCACTCAGAACCAGATGTCGCCCATCTACCAGCCAAATGCTGCTTGGTTGTCGCCCATCCAGGCGAAGATCCAGGAGCACGAAGGTCGGATCAACGAAGCGTTCTTCGTCGACCTGTTCCTGATGGTCAGCCAGCTCGACACAGTGCGCACCGCCACCGAGATTGCCGCGCGGAAGGAAGAGAAGATGCTGATGCTCGGCCCCGTGCTCGAGCGCATCAACGACGAACTGCTTGACCCGCTGATCGACCGCACTTTCAACATCATGCTGCGCCAGTCGATCCCGATCTGGGCCGGCATCATAGATGGCGACCCTTTGCTGCCACCGCCACCCCAGGAGCTGATCGAGGCCAACAGCGAGATCCAGGCCGAGTACGTGTCGATCCTGGCTCAGGCCCAGAAGTCACAGAACGTGCTGGGGCTGGAGCGGTTCGCCACTCTGGCCGGCAACCTGTCAGGAGCATTCCCGGAGGTGCTGGACAAGGTCAACTCCGACCAGCTCATCGAGGAGTACGCCGACGCCATTGGCGTGGTTCCAACCGTCGTCCGCGGGGCCGACGAAGTTGCCGCCATCCGCGAGCAGCGCGCCCAGCAGCAACAAGCTGCGCAAGCCCAGCAGGCCATGGGTGCAGCCATCCAAGGGGCCAAGCTCCTGTCCGAAACCGAAGTCACCCCGGACAACGTCCTGGGCCAGATGCTGGGGGCCTAAATGTTCGAAGACGCCGAGATCCTGCAGCAGCGGGAGGACGCCGCACGCCTGGAGCAAGAGCAGGCCGCCCAGGACTTCAAGTGGCTGATGGCAGATCCCCGTGGCCGGCGCCTGACCTGGAAACAGCTTGAGGCTGCCCGCGTGTTCCACCCGGTCTACGACCCGAAACCTATCCCGATGGCCTTCAGCGAAGGCAAGCGGCAGCACGGCCTGTATCTGCTGCAGCGCATCAACACCCTGTGCCCGCACCTGTACCAGGTGATGGTCGCGGAAAACACCACGGTCAATAGCGAGGAATGACCATGAACGACAAAGCAATCGAGCACGAAATTCAGGCAAAAGGACTCAATGCGCCGCGCATCCGTCCAGCTGATATCGAACTGAATATCGAAAGCGAGTGGTACATCAACGGCGCCACAGGCGTTGTGCCAAACGATGTTCAGCCGCCAGTACCTGCCGATCACCCATTACACCTGCTGACATTTTGCGTCCTGGTATTGCGCAACGGCTTCACCGTGACCGGCGAAAGCGCCTGTGCCAGCCCGGAGAACTTTGACGCCGAGATCGGTCGTCGAATCGCCCGCGAGAACGCCGTTGCCAAGGTCTGGCCGCTGATGGGCTACGAACTGCGCAGCAAGCTGTCTGCCCGAGCTGAGTTTGGCCAAACCGAAGGCGGTGAAGCATGAGCTACTTCATCCATGGCCGTCTCGGCCACTTCCTCATGAACGAAGCCGGCGCCGATGGCGTCCAGGGAGGTGGTGCAGCTGCTGCTCAGGCTACTGGCGAGCCGCAAAGCAACATCCTTGGAGGCGATCAGGGCGCCCAAGGCCAGCAGCAACAGCAGGCTGGCGATGCCAATCAGCAAGCCCAGGAAAGCCAGCAGCAGGGCCAGAAGCAGGAGGGTGAGGGCGATCAGGCGCAGAAGCCGGTGGTGCCTGAGGCCTACGCCTTCAAGGACCTACCAGAAGGCTATGCAATGTCCGATCAGCAGTTGGCCGAGGTAAGCCCGCTGTTCAAGGAGCTGGGCCTCACCCAAGAGCAGGCAGACAAGCTGGTTGCCTTCGACGCCAAGCGCGCCCTGGCTGCTGAGCAAGCCGGCCTTGAGCAGCGCCAAGGCCTTGTCACCGGCTGGGAGAAGTCCCTGCGCGAGGACGCAGCATTCGGCGGCGCCAACTTCGACGCCAACGTAGGCGTTGCCCAGAAAGCCCTGGCCCAGTTCGGTACCCCCGAGCTGAGCACCATGCTCAAGGAGTCCGGGCTGGGCTCCCACCCCGAAGTTGTTCGGCTCTTCCACCGGATCGGCCAGCAGTTGGCCGAGGGCCAGCTGCATAGCGGTTCCGGCAACAACACCCGTAAGTCCAACGAAGAAGTCTTCTACGGAAAATCCTGAGGAGTAAACCATGGCCGTTATCGCCAACACTGCGCTGACGCTGGCCGACTGGGCCAAGCGCCAGGATCCGGACAGCAAGCCGGCGCGCATCATCGAGATGCTGAACCAGACCAACGAAATTCTGACCGACATGCTGTGGTTGGAAGGTAACCTGGCGACCGGCCACCGCACCACCGCGCGTACTGGCCTGCCTTCCGGTACTTGGCGTGCACTGAACGCCGGTATTGCTCGCGGCAAGTCCACCACTGTGCAGGTTGATGAAACCTGCGCTCTGCTGGAAAACCTCGGCGTCGTCGACGAGAAGCTGGCAGACCTGAACGGCAACACCGCTGCTTTCCGCCTGTCCGAGAACGCCGCATTTATCGAGGGCATGAACCAGGACATGGCTAGCGCCTTGTTCTACTCCAACAGCGCGTTGGAGCCTGCCAAGCCTCTGGGCCTGGCCCCGCGCTACAGCGACAGCACGGCGAAGAACGGGCAGAACATCATCAAGATGGGCGGTTCGGGCTCCGATAACACATCGGTGTGGCTGGTGGTGTGGGGCGATCAGACCGTGCACGGGATCTTCCCGAAGGGTTCGAAAGCTGGCCTGGACCACAACGACATGGGCGTAGAACTCGTGGACGATGGCACCGGCAAGTTCTTCCGTGCCTACCGCGACCACTACAAGTGGGAGACCGGTGCTGCCCTGCGCGACTGGCGCTACGCCGTTCGCATTTGCAACATCGACATCAGCGACTTGGTGGCCGACACCAACGGCAGCACGGTGAAGCTGATCGAGGCGATGGTGCGTGCTGTGCACCGCATCCCGAACCTGCGCATGGGCCGCGCCGCGTTCTACATGAACCGGACCATCGCCGAATGTCTCGACATCCAGGCAATGAACAAGAACAACGTGCGGCTCAAGATCCAGGAATACGACGGTGAGTGGATCACCAGCCTGCGCGGGGTTCCGTTCCGTACCTGTGACGCCCTGCTTAACACTGAGTCGCCGGTCGTCTGACCGGCAATTTCCAGCCAAACCCATTCTCCGGAGAAATCCCATGATCACCGACAAGCTGAATATGTTCAGCGGGTTGACTGGCCAGGCAGTCACCGCGACGGCGGCATCGACCGACGTTCTCGACCTCGGCCCACTGACCCACGGCAACACCCGCCGCGACATCGGCGCCGGCGAGCCGCTGTATTTGGTCATCGCCGTTCTGGTTGCTGCCGCTGCCGCTGGTGCTGCAACCGTGAACTTCCAGTTGCAGACCAGTGACGACAACGCCACCTGGGTCACTTTGTTCGACTCGGGTGTCACCGCACTTGCTGACATGGCTGCTGGCAAGCGTCCGGTTGCTGTAGCAGTCCCGCGCGGTGTCCGTCGTTACCTGCGGGTGAACTACACCGTTGGCACCGGCCCGCTCACTGCTGGCACCTTCTGGGCCGGCCTGGTGAAGGATGTGCAGGACACTGCCACCTACGCCAGCGGCTTCACCATCGTTTAAGGAGCGACCATGAAAGTTATCGCACTTGAACGCGGCTACTACGGCGGGAAGATTCAGGATCCGCCAGAGGCTGGCGGCCAGCCGTTCGATATTCAAAGCGAGAGCCACCTGGGCAAATGGATGCAGCCGCAGGGCTGGACGCCATCCAGCTCAACCAAGCCTGTGGCTGGCACCAACACCGGCGGCCAGGGTGGTGGGGGTCCTCAGCCAGCCTTCACCGTCAAGCACAACGGGGGTGGCCGCCACATCGTCATCGATGCCAGTGGCAAGAAGGTCGGCGATTTCGTTGGGGCCAACAAGGAAGAGGCCCAAGCCGAAGCTGATCGCCTGATCGCTGGGGGCGAGCCGTACGTGAAGCCTGTCGACACCACCAGCACCAACACCGGCGGCCAGGGTGGTGGGGCAGATGGCGGCGACAGTGGCGGCAACTCGGACGATGACGACGACGGCCCGGACGCCTGAGTCAGCAACCCACCAAGGGCCCTTAGGGGCCCTTTTCATGGAGCCAGCAACCAATGTCATCAGTCATTGATGTGTGCAACATGGCGCTCTTCCGCATCGGTAACAGCATCCGCATCGATGACTTGGAGGAAAACAGCACCGCCGCCCGGATCTGCAAGCAGTTCTACGAAAGTTGCCGGGACTTTGTGCTGCGCGCTGACTGTGATTGGGGGTTCGTCACTGCCTTTGCCCAGTTGGCCGAGGTAGCCGATAACCCGAACCCCGAATACCCCTACGCGTACGCCGTGCCGAACGACTGCATGCGGGTGCGCCGCATCGTCAACCCGGTCTTTCCGCAGGGCGTATGGCCGGCGGGCATGGACTGCCAGATTCCGAAGATCCCCCGCATCCCGTTCCGGATCATCAACGGGGCCAGCCAGCGCCTGATCAGCACTAACGCTTCACCGGCCACCCTTGAGTACACGCTGAAAGTCGAGTCTCCGGAAATGTTCGACCCGATCTTCGTGTCGGCGCTGTCCTGGTACTTGGCCAGCCAGATCGCTGCACCGCTGGCGAAGGATGCCGGTATCGCCTCTGCCTGCGCTGCTGAGTACAAGGCCGAAGTGCTGACCGCTGCGGCGGCAGCGCTCAACGAGGGCGTCACGCAGTACCAGCGAGAATCCATCTTCATCACGGGGCGCGGCGCATGAGCGAAGTCATTCAGCCGTCCTTCAGCGCTGGCGAGGTCGCGCCGGCCACCTATGCACGGGTTGACCTGGCCCGCTATTACACGGCTCTCAAGACTTGCCGCAACTTTGTTGTGCTGCCGGAGGGTGGATCACAGAACCGTTCTGGCACGCGTTTCATCACCGAGGTGAAGAACAGCGCGGCCCGCACCAGGCTGATCCCGTTCCAGTTCTCGACCGAGCAGACATACATCCTGGAGTTCGGCAATCTGTACATCCGCTTCATCAGCATGGGCGGCCAGGTGGTGAGTGGCGCGGTTCCGTACGAGATCGTGTCCCCGTACACCACGGCGCAGCTGCCAGACCTCAAGTTCACCCAGTCGGCTGATGTACTTACCATCGTTCACCCAAGTCACCCGCCACGTGAGCTGGCGCGCCTGGCGCCCACCAACTGGACGCTCACAGCCATTACGTTCGAGCCGGGAATTGCAGCACCTACTGGCCTTGCCGCCACGCCACGTACGGGTGGTTCCGGTGATACCACCGAGTACCAATACAAGATCACGGCGGTCAGCAGCATCTCGGAAGGTTCCGTCGAGTCTTGGGCCAGCAACACAGCCACGGTGAACAGCTTCGACGACAAGCCCGGGGCAACCCTGTCCTGGACAGCTGTTACCGGCGCCGACCACTACAACGTGTACAAGAACAAGTCGTCTGGCGTGTTCGGCTTCATTGGGCAGTCGGCCGGTACCACCTTCAACGACATCAACATCACGCCCGAGACGGACAACACCGTACCGATTGGCTACAACCCGTTCGCTGATGGCAACAACCCTTCGGTAGTCGGCTATTACCAGCAGCGCATGGCCTTTGCGGCGAGCGTTGCCAACCCGCAGACCGTGTGGATGTCGCGCACCGGAGACTTCCACAACTTCGGCTACTCCGACCCCAACAAGGACGACGACGGTATCGAGTTCGTCATTGCCAGCCGGCAGGTCAACCAGATCCGCCACCTGGTGTCGTTGCGCGAGCTGCTGGCCATGACCTCGGGTGCCGAAATCGCCATTACCGGCTCCAGCGAGTCCGGCATCACACCGGCCAACGTGTCGGCGGTGGAACAGAGCTACTTCGGCTCCAGCGACGTGATTCCGGCTATCTACGCCAACACGGCGCTGTACATCCAGGCTCGGGGCGGCAAGCTGTCGACGCTGGCCTACAACTACGTTTCAGACGGATTTCAGCCGCAGGACGTGAGCGTGCTTTCATCGCACCTGCTGCGCGGCTACACGATTCAGGACCAGGCCTTTGCCCTGGCGCCTAATGGCGTGCTGTGGATGGCCCGCAACGATGGCATGCTGCTTGGCTTCACCTTTCTGCCGGATCAGCAGGTATACGGCTGGAGCTGGCACGATACAGACGGTGACGTCGAGTCTGTAGCCAGCGTGCCAGAGGATGATGAGGATGCGCTGTACCTGATCGTGAAGCGAGTTATCAACGGCGTAACGAAGCGCTACATCGAGCGCATGGCCACGCGACAGCTGACCAAGTTCGGTACCGGCGACTTCTGGTTTGACCGGGCTTTCTTCGTGGATTGCGGACTCACCTACGACGGGCGCCGTTCCGGTACCGCAGTTCTCTCCGGTGGTACCGACTGGCAATTCCCCAACCTGCTGACCCTGGCTGTTGGTACCGCCACCTTTAATGCCGGCATGGTCGATCGCAGCGTGATCATGTACGGCGGCGGGGCTGAAACCAGCATTGGCGAGATCCTTACGGTACGGATCACGGCCTACATCTCGCCGACCGTGGTAACTGTTGAGCCTCAGACCGTTGTGCCACAGTCTCTGCGTGGCATTCCTGCCACCCGCTGGGGTGTGGCTGCAACGACCGTCAGCGGGCTCGGCCACCTGGAGGGCAAG
This sequence comes from Pseudomonas sp. NUPR-002, assembly GCF_056322725.1. Lineage (NCBI taxonomy): Bacteria > Pseudomonadati > Pseudomonadota > Gammaproteobacteria > Pseudomonadales > Pseudomonadaceae > Pseudomonas > Pseudomonas sp. NUPR-002. The sequence continues at coordinate 3,919,648 of NZ_CM150476.1, read as the reverse complement.
ACCGTCAGCATGCTGGGTGACGGCAACGTCATTCCCCAGCAGGTGGTTACTGGCGGCACTGTAGCCCTAGACAGCCCAACCTTGGTGGTGCACATCGGCCTGCCGATCACTGGCGACTTTGAAACCCTGGACATCACCCTCCAGAACAATCAGTCGTTCCTAGGCAACAAGAAGCGCAATAACCAGTTGGTGGTGCTGTGCCAGGAAAGCCGGGGCATCTTCGCCGGCCCGGATGCAGATCATCTGGACGAGTTCAAGCAGCGTGCCGGCGAGAACTACGGGGAGCCGATCGAGCTGCTGACCGGCCGGGCTGAAATGGAGGTCCCGTGCCAATGGGATTCCTTCGGGCGGCTGTTCATTCGCCAGTCCGACCCCCTGCCACTGACCATTCTGGGGGTAATGCCCAATGTCCAGGCCGGTGGCTGAGATGTTGCCGGTCGATGACCGGCTGATCGCCATGACGGTGGCGAACGCCCGCGTGCAGGACCGGCTTGAGTTCGAGTGTTTGCGCGGCCTGGCCGTTGAGCAGGAACTGCGCGACTCCGTGGCCAAGAGCGTCAACGCTAGGGCCTACGTCGTGGGCGGTCGGGTGGTGGCCATGTTCGGCGACATCAAGCATGACGACCGTATCGGCGTGCCGTGGCTGATCAGCACCACCGAGATCGCCAAGCACCGCCGCGCCTTCCTGGTCGAGTGCGACCGCGAGGTTGCCGCCATGCGCCAGCGCCATCAGGTGCTGATCAATTACACCGATGCCCGCTACGTAAAGGCCCTGCGCTGGTTGCGCTGGCTCGGTTTCCACATGCATGACGCCGTGCCCTATGGGGTCAACGGTGAGTTGTTCCATCCAATGACTTTGAGGGGACTGTAATGGGCGCAGCAGCACCAGTTCTTGGCCCGGCTGCGGCCGCGGGCGGCGGGATACTCAACGCATATTCCCAGATCCAACAGGGCAAGGACACCGTCAAGGCCGCCAAGCGCCAGCAGCGTTACCTGAATGACCAGGCGCGCGACACCATCAACCAGGGCGACTTTGCCGCCGACATGGCGAACGAGCAGGGGCGGCAGACGGCGGCCAGCCAGCGCACCGGCTTTGCGGGCAATGGTGTGGTGGTCGGCCAAGGATCGGCAGGTCGCATCGAGCAGGGCACCATCGATCTTGCCAAGCAGGACGCCGACCAGCTGCGCCGCAATGCCTTCAACCAGGCCATGGGGCTTGTCGACCAGGGGAATGAGGGCATCAAGCAGGCCAAGGCCGACTTCCGTACCCGCCGCCTCAACGGCTTCGGCTCGCTGCTCACCGGCGGCGGTCAGGCCTACAACATGTACAGCGGGGGTTGAGCATGGCCGCACGCATTCCGCAGTACCAGCGCCGTGTGGGGCCAGAGGTCACTGGTGCTCCGCGAGTTGCCCAGGCATCAGTCGATGCATCAGGCTTGGCGCGTGGCCTATCGAGTCTTGCCGGTGATTTGAACGCCGTGCACCAGCGCGAGGTTCAGGAGGCCGAGCAGACCTTTGCCATCGACACCGACAGCAAGGCGACTCAGCAGGCCAACGCTTTCACGTTCGCCCCTGAAACAGGGGTTATGGCCCAGAAGGGCGTCAACGCCTTGGGTATCACGCAGAACCGCTTGAAGGACTGGGATGCTTACGCCCAGGGCGTTTTGGATAATGCGAGCACGCCAAAACAGCGCCAGATCGCCGGCCGCATCCTGGCCAACCAGCGCAGCCAGCTCGAAAGCCGCTGGTCTTCGCATGAATTCCAACAGCAGCAGGTTTACAAGGATGGTGTCGACGCAGGCGCCATTGCCACTGCGCAGAACGATGCTGCGCTGAAGTTCAACGACCCGGCTGCCATCGACCAAGCGCGGATGAAGATCGACGGTATCCTTGATCTGCAGGGCCAGCGAAACGGTTGGTCTCCAGAGCTTCTTGCCGCGAACCGCCAGAAGGCCAGTAGCAGCATGTACACCGACATTCTGCGCCGGCAGGCGGCCCAAGACCCTTACAAGGCGCAGGCCGCGCTCAAGCAGTACCAACAATACCTGACGGCCGATGATCTGACTCAAATTGGAAGTTCCATCGACGGCAAGGTCGAGCGCCTACAGCAAAGGGCCGAGATGGCCCAACTGCGCGCAGAAGCCCGTGGGGATAGGGTGCTGGGCAAGATCAACGCTCAAATCGCCAGCGGCACCCCTGCAACAGACGATATGTGGTCGAACTGGGCGAACCAGGTAAGAGGAACGCCAGCTGCTGCTGAATTCAACGGCCTGCGCAAGCAGGAGGTGGCCACCCAACAGGTGCTACGCCAGCCAATCGATCAGCAGGCCGCGTACTTTGGAAAGCTTCAGGCCGACCTACAGAATAATGGGGGAACTGTCGCGCAGGCCAACAATCTCGCCCGGTTGGGCCGTGCCATTGATGCAAACGCGAAGATGATGGCCGAGGCCCCACTCGACTACTACCAGCAGCGCCTGGGCGCAGACATTGCACCTCTGGACCTCAACTCTGAAAACCTTGCAGAGATGTTGTCGGATCGAGTCACAGCTATCCAGGGCATGCGGAAGCAATTCGGGCCAACTGTAGCGCTGAAGCCGCTGCTTCCACAGGAAGCAAAGACCATATCGGCTCAACTGGAGAACATGAGCCCCGACCAGCAGTCGCAGCTGTTCGGCAAACTGCACGCCGCAATGGGCGATGATCAGGCCTACGTCGGCGCGATGCAGCAGATCGCGCCAGATTCGCCTGTGCGAGCTCTTACCGGCGTGCTGGCTGGTAAGCAGCGATCTTTGACCACAGGCACCCACTGGTTCCGTCCTGACGACGTGGTAAGTAGCGGTGACGTGGCAAAAACCTTGGCTCTGGGCGAGTCGATCTTGAACAAGTCCAAGTCCCAGAAGGGGCAAGATGGGACGGCCAAGTTTCCGATTCCTGAGCAAGGTGACTTCGAAACTGCTTTGAACAACAAGCTTGGGACTGTTTTCGCAGGACAGCCGCAGTCGTACGGCCTGGCAGCGCAGGCCGTGAAGTCATACTACACCGGCGCAGCAGCCGAGGCAGGAGATGTCTCAGGCAAGCTCAATAACAGCCTGATGGATAAAGCCATCAAGGCGACCGTTGGCGAGGTTGTTGACTACAACGGCACGAAAACTCTCGCGCCATGGGGGATGCCCTCCGACACCTTCAAGAACGCCGCTCAGCAAGCGCTGGTTCAGACGATGAAGGCCCAGGGCATGAGCGATCAGGATCTGGCAACGGCCAGCGCGCTGACCCTGCGCCAGGCCCGTGACGGCGTCTACTACGTCATGCAGGGTAACCAGTACAAGTACGGTGCCGATGGAAAACCGCTGATGATCAACGTGAATGGGGGTGGCCAGTGAGCTTTGTCACCGACCTCGCGTTCAACGATCAACTGGCCCTGGAGCAGGATGCACTGGCCAATCCTGCCTTGACCCCGCCAGAGCCGAAGTTCTGGGATGGCTCTGGTACCGCCCTATTCAGCGGTATCGCTCAGGGCGCCATCCAGTTGGCCCTGCAGGCCGCCCAGTACGGCAACGACCCAGACCAAGCCATCCTTTTCGACGTGCCAACCGACGAGGAAGAGATCGCCCGACGCAACGCCATCGGCCAGCAACGCCTGTCGGTGACGGAGCGCCTGCGCCCGGATGCCCAAACCAACGGTACAGCCGCACAGATAATGTTCGGCTTGGGCGACGTTGGTACTAGATTCGCGTTCGGCGCTGCTTCTGGCGGCCTGCCGGTTGCTGCTGGCGGCGTAGGCCTGTCCATGGGCGAGCAACGTTTCAGTGAGCTGCGAGGTGAGGGCGTAGACCCGAAGACCGCAGCGCTTGCTGGTGCGATCGAGGGCACCACCCTGGCAGCTGGAGCATTCCTGCCAGCAGCGCGCCTACTGGCCCAGCCAGTTGCAGACCTTGCCGCAACTGCCGGCGCCAACGTTGCGCTCGGCGCTGTCGCGCGCGGCGGGGTTGGCCAGGTGCTGGAGAGCAACGGCTACACCCAGCAGGCCCAGCAGTACCGGGCTCTGGATGCCCAGGCCATGGCGATCGACGGCCTGCTCGGTGGCGCGTTCTGGGGGCTGGGCCGGGCAATGTCGGGCGCTCCATCAGCATCGCCTGAAACTGTCGACGCCGCGCTGGCCGGAAACAATGGGCTGCATGCCCAGCACGGCACGGCACCTGGTACACCGGTCAACGCTCGGTCAAGCGCTGCACACCAGAATGCCCTCGATGTGGCGCTCGAGCAGATGAGCCGAGGCGAGCCGGTCAACGTCACCGGGCTCATGGACGATACCGCTTTCATCCGCTCTAACCGCGTTGGTCCAGAGAAAGCAGTGGTGCGCGACCAGGCGCAGCAAGAGGTATTTGCTCAAGCCCGTGCCGACCTTGAGCCGGTTGCGGCGACAGGACTGCCCAATATCCGCGACATCCGTGCCGAGGTGACTGGTCTGCGGCGTAACCTGGACGAACTGGACCAGGCGCATGAGGCCGCCGGCAACACCTATCGCCTGGCGGCCAAGGAGTTTCAGCAGCAGCGCATGAGCCGCAAGCAGGCCGAGCGCGCGGCCCGGGAAAGCATTGCTCAGCAGCGGCAGGCCATTGATGAGCAGCGGTCGTCCACTCAGGCGCGCATCGATGAGCTGAACCAGCAGTTGGAAGGCAACCGCGCCGCCGAACGTGCACGGTCTGAGCTGGCGGCTATGGATCGCGGTGAAACCCCAGCACGCCTGCAATCGCAGGTTGACCAGCGCGCCGAGCAGATCGGCAGCGCCTTCAAACGCTCCGCTCTGGCCAGCAGCGTGGCGCCGGACCACGGCATGGCCATGAACCGTCTGGCGGTCGAGGACATCCAGCGCATGCTGCGCGAGAGCGGCCAGCTGATAGAGGAGCCAGCAGCACCGGCAGCGCCTCGCACGCCAGAGGCTGATGCCGCTCCCACAGCCGCAGCCCCGAAACTCCGGGCCCCAGAGGTGCAAGGGCAGGGCGAATCTGCTGGCGCCGCTCCCGCAGGCCCTGAAACACCAGCGGCTGAATCCGTAACAGCTGTCACCCAGGGTGCAGATGCGGTTGCCGGTATCGACCCAGCGTTGCCGGCGCTGCTAGACGCGGTAGCCGCAGGAGAACGAGACCTGCAGGTGCCGACCGGTGCCATCAACGAGGACGGCACGCCCGTCACCGTCTCTGCCCGCGAGCTCCTGGCCGAGGCTGATGCAGAGATCGCTCAGGCTGCCAACGATTCCAAAGGCTTCCTTGCTGCCGCGCTGTGCGCGCTGAGGTTCGGTAACTGATGAAGCAGCAATGCATCCAAGCGGTACAGCAGGCAATTGGCCGTGCACTCACTCAAGACCAGATCAAGGACATTGAGGCCCGCATCAGTCGCAATATGCGCCAGTTGGCGCAATCCGACCCAGCCACTTGGCAGACCAAGACCGCGTCCGACCGGCTGACTGAGGCCGCCAGCGCCGCAGCCAAGGAACTGCAGGCTGAGGCCGCCAAGAAGAAACAGCGGGTTGCGTTGACCATCCTCGCGCACGATCGCGTGCAGAACGTTATGGCGCAGTTCCCGGGCGATCCCCTCAAAGGTCTGGACCGTCTACTGGCCTTCGCCTCGGACTACCCCGGCATCATGTCGGTCGAATCGGCCAGCCGAGCCATCCGCGATGAGGCCATGTCCACCATGCTCGACGCCATTGAGATGACGCGTGGCAAGTTCCTTGGCTTGTTCGCTGACGAGGCCAAAGCCCGCGCCCTGGTGCAGGAGCTGCACGGCCAGGACAGTGGTGTGCCCGAGGCCAAGGTAGGGGCCAAGCAGTTCGCCGATGTGGCCAACCGCCTGCGCGAGCGCTTCAACCGGGCCGGTGGGGATGTGGGTTACCTCGATGACTGGGCTATCCCGCGCAGCCACAGCCAAATGAAGGTGGCCAGGAACAAGGACGCGTGGATTGCAGATCACATCCAGTGGGCGAACCGATCGAAGTACTTCAAGGCCGATGGCACCAGGATGAACGACGCCGAGCTGGTTGACTTCTTCACCAACGCCTGGGAGACGGTGGCCACCGGTGGTGTGAACAAGCTGGAACCGGGGCGGGCCATGGGCAACGGCGCCCGCGCCAACCGTGGTAGCGAGTCGCGCCAGATCCATTACCGCGATGCCGACGCCTACCTGGCGGCTCAGGCCAAGTACGGTGACAAAGGCCTGATGGACCTGATGTTCGGGCACATCGACCGAGCCGCCCGTGACATCGCGCTGATCGAGGCAATGGGGCCAAACCCCAACCACGCCATGCGGTACCACACCGAGACGGCCGCCAAGCAGATGACTCAGGCCAAGCCCGAGGCAAAGACCAAGATCGATAAGCGCGTGAAGCGCCTGGAGCAGCTCTATACCGAGGTGGCCGGTACTCGGGAGCCACCGGCATCGGCCGCGCTGGCCAACGCCTTCGACACCTACCGCGCCACCAACGTGGCGGGCAAGCTGGGTTCGGCGGTGATCACCGGCCTCAGCGACCAGGGCACACTGGCGCTGGTAGCCAAGATGAACGGCATGCCCGTAATGAAGGTGCTGGGCAACGAGCTGCGCATGCTCAACCCGGCCAACGCCAGCCACCGGCGCCTGGCCATGCGCGCCGGCCTTGGCATCGATCAATTGATCGGCAGCCTGGCGCGCTGGGGGGAGGAAGGGCTTGGCACCGATGCCGAGATAGCAGGCCGCGCTGCCAAGTGGTCGCAAGCTGCCGCCACCAAGGTAATGCAGCTCTCCGGCATGAACGCCATCGACGCAGGCAACCGCCGGGCCTTCGGCGCCACCATGATGGACGTTACCGGCGACCTTACGCGCCGGTTCGACTCCCTCAAGTCGCTGGAAGAGGGCGACCGCAAGCTGATGCTGCAGCGCGGCATCACTGATCAAGATTGGTCAGTATGGCGCCTGGCCCAGCCGGAAGACTGGCGCGGCGCCGGCGACCAGGTGCTGACCCCGGGCAGCATCTACCGCATTGCAGATGCCGACCTGACACCACTGGCGAAGCAGGCGGGGGTTTCGCCTACTCGCTTGCGGGAGCAGGCTGCCACCCGACTGCTGGGGATGGTGCTGGACGAAACCAACATGGCAATCCCAGCGCCAGGCGCCCGCGAACGTGCCTTCATGCACGGTAACAACCAGCGCGGCACATGGATGGGCGAGTTCGCCCGCAGCTTCTGGCAGTTCAAGTCGTTCCCGATCTCGATGATTTCGAAGCACTGGCGGCGCGCCATGGCCCAGCAGACCGGGTGGGGCAAGGCGGGATATGCCGCTGCGCTGTTCGCCACGGCCACGGTGCTGGGCGCAATAGCCACCCAGGTCAATGAAATTGCCTCGGGCCGTGATCCCAAGAACATGCTGGACGATGAGCTGGGCGGCGTTCCGGGTCTGCGCTTCGGCCTAGCCTCAATGCTCAAGGGCGGCGCGCTGTCGCTGTACGGAGACTTCCTGTTCTCGAACACCACTCAGGGCGGTACTTCTGCGCTTGCAGCGATTGGTGGCCCGTTGGCCGGCGACGTCGAGACGCTGCTGAATCTGCGAGGGGTTACTGCCGACGCTGCTTTGGGCGAGCGCGATCCTGACATCATCGGTGCCCGCCTGATCCAGTTGGGCAAAGGGCACCTGCCCGGCGCGAACCTTTGGTACACCAAGGCTGCCACCGATCACATGATCTTCCACCAGCTGCAGGAGTACTTCTCGCCTGGGTACCTGAACCGCATGCAGCGCCGAGCGCAGCGAGAGTTCGGGCAAAGCTACTGGTGGGAGCCTGGAGAGTCGGCACCGGCCAGGGCGCCAGACCTTGGTGCGGCTACTGGGAAGTAGGTGGATGGTCTTTGACTGGAAGGTTGAGGCGTATGCCTTTGCAGCGGGGATAGTTGGCGCAGCCGTAGAACGGATTCCCCTTGTGCTTTCCCCGACTGGCGACGCGGCGAATCATGCGGCTCCCACAGAGCAAACACAGGCCTGCCGCATCCCAAGTCTCTTTGGGTGGAACCACTGGTTTGGGAGATGGCTTCTCGCTTCTAAGCAGATAGATGGCAAAAATTGCCACCGGTATCAGCAAGACAAGCCAGGCGCCGATTGATCCGAACCCATTACGGCCGCCCCGTCCTCCAAAGCTTCGACCGCCAGATCGACCGCCCCCACCTCGGCCGCGTGCCAATGCTGGACCCGCCAATAGCAGCAATGGCAAAGCGATTAACGACCGTCTCGAAATAGTGTGCTTGGCCAAGGCGACTCTCCCTGTCACCTGAACAGGGTTTGTACACATTGAATGGCAAAAAATCAAAACCCCCGGACGCTCGCAACGTGTCGGGGGTTTTTGTTCCCACCCCATGCATAGCTCCATGAGGAAGACGTAGATGCAGTTTACCTAACTCAACTGATCGACCCAAGAGAGCCCCGCTATGTGCGGGGCTTTTGCATTTCTGGAGCACAGAAAATTGACTGTATCGACCACTGACAGCGTTGAAACGTACGTATCCGGCGGCCCGGCGTTCTCGATACCGTACCGGTTCCTGAACGACTCCGACATTCAAGCCGTGCTGGTGAAACAGGACGGCACCTCGGAAACACTGGTACTGGGCACCCAATACACGCTGGTGGGCGCCGGAAGCCAGAGCGGAGGCACACTCACGTCATCCTACGCATCAGGCTTCCTGGCCACGCCTGGCGCGTCGCTAACTATTTCGAGGGTGATGAGTCCGGTCCAACCAACAGATCTGCGAAATCAGGGTCGATTCCTGGCGGAGACGCACGAGACGGTTTTTGATCGCCTTACCATGCTGATTCAGCAGAGCTTTTCCATCCTAAAAAGGGCTTTGCTGCGACCTGTTGGAAAGAACTACTACGACGCCGAGGGGCGCCGAATTGCCAATGTCGCCAATCCTTCTGAGCAACAGGACGCTGTAACCAAGCAGCACATGGAGGTTTACGTTGGTACCTTGATCGGCGCCGGTACCGGTCCAATCAACCTGGCGTCCAATGTCCTTTATGTCGGGCCCGATGGCATCACCCGTACAGTACAAGACATGTCGGGTGTCGGATCCGTCACCAGCGGTGCAGGCCTTATTGGTTATGGCGATGCCAACGCATATGCACCTAACACTATCGGCGGGAAGGTAAAGGCGATCGATGCAGAGCTAGACGCAACCACGCTGTCGCTTCAGGGGCAGATTGATACGCTCAAGCTCACTACCAACAAGCCCGCCATCATCAGCAACAGCGCGTCTGCTATAGCCAAGAACGTGACAGTGGCGGGTGACTCGATCAGTCATGGTGCGTTCGCCCTGAACATCTTTATGCACGCCTGGGTTCGAGTCTTCCATCGCATGGTCAACGCTGACCTTCTTGCCTCGAACTACGGGTTTGCCAACTGGGCAACGCTTGGCTCCCCTGGGCCAACTACGTCAACCGAGATTCACAACGTTTCGTTTAGTGGCTCTTGGGGCGGAATCGACGTAACCACTGTCGAGGCGTCGTATTCTCCAATCGGTTCTGCTCTTCGTTCTCCTGGTGTAGGCGGAACCATGACGTTCGGCGTTCCGTTCTTTCAGAATCTGGGCGAGATCCACTACCTTCAGCAGCCAGGCGGCGGCACATTCACAATCACCGTTAACGGTGTGCTGGTGGCCACCGTCAACGCCAACGGTTCGCTTGCTCATGCTGTGTCTACGTTCAACCTGGCCGACGCTGGCTACGGTAGCGTGACAATTGTTGTTGAGCAGACCGTTGCCGGGATCGTCGATATCATCGGTCCAGCCTACAACTCGCCAGGCGGCGCACCGGTATTCAACAACTACTCCCAGTCCGGTCGCCGCGCTCGCTATATGAGCGAGTACATCATCGGCAAGCTGATGGCCGAATCTTCGACCTATGTGTTTGCACTAGGTCATAACGACCAAGGGTCAGCGGATTCGGATAACACCTATTTTGCTGCCTTCGTACAAGTGATCAACTGGCACATCCAGTACGCCAAGCAATACAACGTGAAGGTTGTGGTACCAGATTTCTGCTGGACCGCACCAGAGAACAGCCGGGCGCGGGCTGAACTGCAGCGCCTGGCCAAGGAAACAGGCGGGATTTACATCAACCTGCCGAAGATGATCTTCTCGGGCGATGTCCCGATCTCTACCACTTACCTGATCGACGTCCTGAAAATGTGGACTGATGGTAGCCACCCGAACAAGGACGGTCACAAGTGGATTGCCGAGACCATAGCTCGCGCAATGGGTCTTTCCTGCACCAGCAAACGTGACGCCATGCGTCTGCACGATTTCTGGATGCCTCTTCCACTGCTAGGGGCCACAGGCGTCGAGAACGGTAACTTGGTCTCTGCGTCGTTGTCATCCGCGTATAAGCGCAATGGAAACGAGGTTAGCGTTAAGTTATTCGTAGAAAACGCGCCGTCTGGTGCATTCCCAGTTGGAGCGTACAATCTCACAGCAGCGTTCAATGCGAAATCAGAGCTAAATCTTGCACAAGGGACAAATGGTGTCGGGTACATGCGGAACGATACCGGGGCGGTAATCAGCGGGTACTCGATCACTTCTGGCGGTGCTCTGACTCTTAATGTGTACACCGCCTTCGTTAATGACCAGATCTTCAGCTTCGCTTCACCCATTGCGCCAGGGACCCTTTGACGGGGCTTTCATGGACTGCATCGTGGATGCTATGAGATATTTGCGCTGATCGTAGTAGCCGTGGACGCCATGAAAAGGATTTTAGTTTTAACCCTTCTGATTCTCTGGTCGCCCGCCTGGGCAGATTCCATTGGCTCTGTGAGCATGCCGCTCGCGCAGAGGAGCGTGAGTTTCTTCGGAGACTCAATCAGCCATGGAGCGTTCGCAATCGATTCGCGAAAAAATCTGTGGGTGAGAGTGCTCCAAGCTCGAATCAGCCCAACTGGTGGTTACGGGTTTGTGCCGCTTACTTCTGTTGGGGATGGGGACAGACTCACCACAGACATTGCCAGCCTCCGATGGGCTGGGGAATGGGTTACCAATCCTGCCGACTCAATAAGTTCCTCTGCATCGCCTTCAGGCTACTCAACCAGATCCCAATCTAAAGGGGCTGGCATATCCATCACCATACCGAAGGATTACCCGGTAGCTCAGATCCATTGGATTCAAAGCCCCATTGGTGGAAAGCTTCGCGTCTATGCAGATGGCAAAGTCGTTGGCGAGGTTGAAACAAATGGGCCGCTTGAGTGGAAGAGTAAGCAGTTCAGCCTCGGAGTTTCGTCCGGTCCAACTCGAACAATTTACCTGGAGGCAATGGATGTCAGCCCTGTTGATCTGGTGGGGCTTGAATACCTTGGCTTCAGAGTCGGACCAGTAGTCAGCAACTACTCGCAATCCGGTCGCGCTCTAGTGAACGTCAGTCTTAACACGATCAACCAGGTTGTGGCTGAGTCATCCGTGCTGATTATGGCGCTTGGACATAATGATCAGAAGCATGCGGACAGTGACGATCAGTACTTTGGACGGTTTCGACAGAGAATCAGGTGGCTCATAACAAGCGCCAAGGCTAACGACGTGCGAGTGGTTGTTCCTGATTTCTGCTGGACAACTCCTGAAAGCAGCCGGACGAGACAGGAGCTCAGAAGGCTTGCTGCCGAGACTGGAGGAACTTACATCAACCTACCTGCAAAACTCTCGGCCAATGGCCAACCAGTGACTGCTGACCGACTCATCAACGAACTGGGCATGTGGTGGGATCCTTCTCACCCGAATATTGCTGGTCACCGCTGGGTGGCCGAGGTAATAGGGGCCAGCCTGGGCCCCGTTATTGGTCAGAACCTGCTTCACCCACTGGACGGATCTCTTGTCCAGAATCTGCCTTTCAACGCGAGAGAACTAGAGGGTGTATGGGCATCAACACCAACGCCAGCGAGGGACAATCCTGGGACACCGGATGTCCCAAATGGTTATGAATAGCCATGAACGGAAATGAAGGAAATTCGAGTGTTTCCGTGGGGTTGAAGCTGTAGCCAGCCAAAACATTGGGTCGGCGAACGGATTGCAAATCCGTCTACGCCGGTTCGATTCCGACCTCGGCCTCCATTATTGAAAGCCCCGCAGATTACGGTCTGCGGGGTTTTTCGTTATAGGCTGGAAAAAGCAGGAGTTCCGAAACTTTTAGGGTAGAGTTCCGAAGTTTCAGCCTTTAATACGCCGATCCTGTTGTCCGAGTTTTCGGCACATTCCACATGCCACGTTCGTACCCATGATGTTGGGCTGACCACTTCTCACGAGGTCGTGCTGCCATCAACTGACGTTACGAGGCAGCAAACACCATGGACTCCCATAACGTGCACTCTACTTGCCAAACCATCGAGTCACTGCACACACGGCTGGATGCCTTGCTCCAGAGCCTTACCGCAGCGTTGTGCCCTGCAGTACAGCGACAACCACGACGGTGGCGACGCGCCGCCGGAGAAGCGGGCGGCGAATCTGGGGGCTCAGCAACACTTCTGCGGTCACTTCTCCTGCTCTCTACACTGCTTTCCACGGCTGCGACTGCCAGCGAAATGGTCGACCCGATGTCCTGCCGCAACGGTGCATTCCCTTCCGAACAAAGCGATTTCGCCTTGGCCAAGGTGGTCGGTACACCGCGCTTGTTTCTACTCGGCGATATGGATGGCTGCCCGGCAAAGGGTGAACCTATCTGCCGCAAGCGCAGTTACGTGATCAGCGGCGATACGGTGCTAACTGGCCGCGACCTAGGTCGCTACCGTTGTGCGTTTTTCCCGAACAAGGGGGGCGGCAGTGCGGGCTGGGTCGACAAGACCCACCTACAGCCGCTGCCGTTGGCAACACCAACGCTGAAGGACTGGGCTGGCGATTGGCACAACGGCGACAACAACCTGCGCATCCGCGCGCGTGGCGACCAGCTGTATGTTCAGGGTAATGCCTACTGGCCGTCTGCCAATCCTGCAGATTGGCCTTCCACGCACCTGGGCGAGATCGAGGCCTCGGCCGCACCGAAGGATGCCACCATTACCTTCCGCGACGACATTTGCCACATGGAAGTGCATTGGTTGGGCGATGCTCTGGTCGTGTCCGACAACGCCGAATGCGGCGGCATGAACGTGCGCTTCAACGGCGTGTACCAGCGCGCAGCGAAGCGCTGAGCCAGGCTCGGGCTGGGTTTACCAGCCGGCCAAGTGATGTAGCGGTGCGAACGGGAATGTCGTCGTTGAAGCTGTTGTGTGGCAGGACGGTAGGTGCCGGCCTGCCTTGAACTGCGGTTACTTGCTCTTGGCCGACGCGTCCTGCTCGACCACCAGGTCCAGGACATAGACTTGCGACGAGGCGTCGGCGGGTGGGTTCTTCCATTCGTACTGCTTCACTCTCAGCACGGTGCGCACGCCGTCTTGGTGCTCGTAGCCGTCGATGGACTGGTACAGGGAATGCCAGGCATCCGTGGTCGGCAGTTGCAGGCCGGCGTCGTCATAACGGCGCTCGCGCACTTGCAGACACTGGTAGTTTGGGATCAGCGGATGACCGCATTTGACCTTCTTGGCGGCCACTTCCAGGAACTTGATCTCGCCTTTGCTGCCGTAGCGCGTCTCCGGGGTGGCTTCGCCCTGGAACTTCAGCACTGAGCCGTCTTGGGTGATCAGATGGAGCATTGGCTCCGGGGTATCGCTGGTGATGGTGGTGCGAAGGTCTCCCTTGAGGAGGCGCCCGACCTGAGCATCCAGATCCATCAGGCGCTTGTCGCAGGCCATCAAGGTCGAGGCCAGTGGCTGCACTTTCAATACGCCGTCCTGATAGCTGTAGCCGCCGAACTGGCGGTTGCAGCCACCGCTGATATTCAGGTTCTGGTCGACGAAGCTCAAGCGCAGCTTGCGCTCGATGCCGTTGGCCAGAGCGGCGATGGGGCTGCCCGATGCATCGTTGGCCGATACCAGGTTCCAGTTGTAGGCCGATAGCTCAGTCTGGGCTACGGCAGACGTAGCAATGGCAGGCATGGAAGGCGATCCTTCATTGGACCTGAATTCAACACATAAGTGCAACGCTCGCCCCTGCATAAACTTCGTACGGCGTCTTCCAGCCCAGGCGTTTTCGCGGGCGTAAATTGATCTTCGTTACCACGCGACTGACCGCCTCGACGGTCAGCTTGCTGAAGTCGCCGCCCTTGGGAAAATACTGCCGGAGCAGGCCGTTGGTATTTTCATTAGTGCCTCGCTGCCAGGATGAATAGGGTTCTGCAAAAAAGACTTGGCACTGGCTCCGATGCGCAATGCGTTCATGCCCGGCAAACTCCTTCCCGTTATCCAGCGTCAGCGTGTGAACAGCATGCCCCTTGAGCAACAGATTGATCGCCCGCGTTACCTGCCGGCGCGTCCTGCGCTTGACCGGATAGGCGCTCAGGTAGCCGCTTTTACGATCAACCAGCGTGACCAGATTGCCGCCTACGCCATGCACCGTGTCACCCTCCCAATCACCTAGACGCTCGCGGGCTTCGACCTCAGCAGGGCGCTCGGTTATCGATACGCGATTACGCAACTGTCCGCGCCGGTCGTGGCTTCCGTAGCGTTTTCGGTACAGCTTCCTGCGGTGCCGCAAATACTTGTATAACTCGCCACCTGCGTGTTTGTCGGTGGCGATAAACCGATAAATCCACTCGTGACTGACCGCGCGCTCCGGCTGCTCTTGCTTCAGGCGCTGAGCAATCTGCTCCGGGCTCATACCGTGTTTTAGCCAGAGCGGCAGATAATGGCTGAACCACGTTAATGGCTTGCAGTGCTTGCGCGCCTGCGCTCGACGGGCATCACTTTCATGGGTCGCAGCAACCGCTTTGTAGGTCTTCTGGGAGCTGTTGCGGCGAACCTCACGACTGATCGTCGAGGGATGTACGCCAACCTGTTTCGCGATGCTTGCCTGGCTTTTTCCGGCGCTCAGACCGGCCTCAATCTGGTAACGTTGGCCCTGAGTCAGCTGCCGGTAATGCGTAGTCATCTGCGCTTGAATCCTTCGGTGTGAGAGCCTGGATTCTACCGGTGGCTGACTCTCTGCCTATCGTTTCAAACGTTGCACTTATTCTATGAATTCAGGGGAAGTGGAAGCCGGGGTGCAGGCCTGGAGCAGGGCAGCACAGACGGCAACGAGGAGAATGTTCTGTTTCATATTTCGCTCTTTCAGCCTTGATAAATAGGGCGACATCCTATGAAGACAGGATGCACGCGCCAGTAAACCGGGGTATCGAGGCCGCTTCAGGAGTGTTCCATTACGTGGATCATGCCGAGCTCGTTGGCCGAGTCATGCGACCTCTGCCGTTTACCGATGGCAATCGGACAGCATCGGCCTCATTCGGTTTCATAGATCGGGTGCCCCTGGAGTGTTGCAAAATTTTACACAGCAGGCCGCTAGCCACCTGGATGGGTGAAAGTGTGTGACAAGCGGGCGGCGATTTGATGGGGGTTAAAACAACCACCTGCAAGCAGGCCGATGGTGGCCTGCTGCAATAACGTTCAGGAGGGGTGAGAGCAATAGTGTTCTTTCTGGTTTTTACAGGTGTTTGGGTTGCTGCTCTCTTTAAATAGCTTTGTTATTTTTCAGATGCACTTCGGCAGCTCTCGCAGCGCCATCCTTTATATTGCTCGGATTTTTCAAGGGCTGTAACCAGTTCACGACCACCTATGATGTTTTGGCAGTTGTTATGTTTTTCATTTGGTTTTTTCATACCCTCGCATTTTTTTTGCAGGAAGGGGCTTACCACCGCCTGTTGCTTTGACGAAAGCGCTCTGAACCCCTTGTCGACGGCTAGCTGGGCGTAGCTTAATACGCTCGGTTTTTCACCTTGAAATGCGTTCTGCGCGATAAGGGCTGAGAAAATCTCTCGCTCGATAGTCATTCGTTAATCCTTTATTCAACTAACAAATTTGCTCATGTTTTTTCTTTTGCTGAGCAATGCGAAAGCATACGTTAGCATTGGGTGGGATTTTAATGAACTGGGTTTCCATCCAGCTATAAAAAGCAAAGTGGCTGGTTTTGGGTCAGTAAATGTTGGTTTCTTGGTGTTTAGGATATTTCAAGGGGTCTTTGTCACAATTTATTTCTTGTTTGGTAGGGTGGATAAGTTTCGCTTTGTACTTTGATGGGGCGGCGAGCGAAATTTCCTGTGCTTCGCGATAATTTTAAGCGTGACGATACTCTTTGCGAGCTTCTGTTTTGTATAGGCATAGAATTCGATTCGGATTGAAAATCCGTTTGCGCCGATTCGATTCCGGTCTGCTAGTCCTGGACACTGCCTCAGGTTTTCCTTCGACCCCGCAGGGCTTCAGGAGAGTATCTGGCGGTTTAGGAAAATTCCTACAGTCGCTACGGTAGATTCCTAGGTAATAAGTGCTATTCGTCGCATACCATTCCTGCTCAATTGTGTTAGCAGGACTGAATGTGTTGAACAGGTATAGAACCAACCGCGCAGTACTTTTGTTTCTTCTCTGCTTAGTAACTAATGTTGCGCACGCCATTTCCATCAAGTCTACTCGAAGTGTCTATGAGTCGGACGGCATTCGCTATTACTTTACGGTTACTAATTGGGGGCTAAACGGCGTCAAGGTCTGTGATGATATGACGGCCACCACATGTAACCTGAGAATAGCTGGGGCGCAAAGCCCTGGTGACCCTGCGTATATGGTGGATAGTAAGTATTTTTGGCCAGTAAAGCCAAGCTCTTCCATGTCGGAGGTGCTCAGACAAATGAAGGGCTTTTCAATCCCTTTCGAAGGTAGCTTGTTTGTTCCCAAGTACACAACGGTCAGCAATAGGTTCTGTATCACCTTTGCTCAAGGGTACAGTTATCCTGGGATGGGAGGTATGGTAGTTCCTGTTGGCCCCTGTGCCCCTGTTATAAAACCCGTTCTGAAATGCGAAGTCGCTGGAGACACGACAATCAATCATCGCAATGTCAGTGATGCAGCCATTGATGGCAATGAAGCCGGCGCCACGCTTCAGCTAACGTGCACGGGTACAACTAAAGTGATCGTCTCCGCAGGCAGAGAGAGTTTCGCGGGTATTAATCTCAGGGCGGACGGAAGCTTGTACTCCAAACTCACCATCGGAGATAAATCTGCGGCAATTGGGGTTTCAGTCAACGTAAACGATGGATTGCCTACCCCAGTGACCATCAAATCTACGCTGTACACCAAGGGAACCGTTGAGCCAGGTGCATTCTCCGGATCTACTGTGGTGACAATCTCTCCTCCTTAGGCTTTGTACGAAAAGTTTTGTGGGAGCCGCACCGCCGCTCCCACAGTTTTCGTACAGACTTGGCGCATCGAAGGGTTTTACCTGCGCTGGCACTGCGGCCGTTCTTGGCCAGCCACCCCTGGCAGCGACTTTTAGTCGATCGACAGCACGTTCACTCGTAACTCAAGGCAAAGGTCAGGGAGGCGTCAAATTCGCCCTCTCCGAGGGTGCGATTGGCGAGTACCTCGGCATTGCCTTGCAGATAGGCATTGAAGTTGAGCACGTTGTAGCCACTGGTCATTTCGCCCAGGGCGTGGGACTTGTTCAACGGCAAGGCCGTTCCGCTGGCCGTCTCCAGCCCAACCATTAGCCCTTGCACGGTGGCGCTTTGCAGCACTAGCAGCCCCGGTGGTTCGCTGCTTTCGTTACCGCTGAAGGTGATGCTGACCATGTGCTTGCCGACGTCCAGGTCACAGTTGTTCAAGCGCACCTCGATTGGGCGGCCCTTGGTTCTGCCGTTGAGGTAAAGCTCCTTGTTTATCACGCGTTCGAAGTCCAGTTTGATCGACTGATCTCTCTCATCCAGCACGCAAGGCTCATTCACCAGGGTGCCGGAAAAGTAGAGGTTGTCTTCTGCTGCCTGTGCCGCCGGCAACCACAGGCCAGCGGTGATCAAGGCGCTCAGGGTCAAGGTGTACTTGCCCATAGATACTCCTAGTAGAGTTCGGCCATCAGTAGCGCCGAAGCGGTAAAGTCGGTGCTGGGCAATGCCGCACCGGCAAGCTTCACCGGTACAGCTTCCAGTACCGGCGGTGTCGATGCGTTGACATCGATCTCTCTGGGCTGATTGGGAATCAGTGCTGTACCACCGAGCAGTACCTTGATGCCCAGGTCATTCACCGAGGTCTCCAGCGCAGCAGGTTCGAAATGGGTTTCGGCGCCCTTGAGGGTCAGGCGCATATGCCAGGTGGTGCCAGCACCAGCTGCCCCCGGGCACTCGATCTGGTAGGGAATCGCTTGGCGGTAGCGCTCGCCATCGATGCGGTTGACGGCGATATTGCGCTCAAAGCGCACGTCAATACGCCGACCCTTGTCGCTGACGGTGCAGCCTGGTGATGCCAGCAGGTTGCCCGTGAACTGCAGGTTGTCGGCGCCCACACACGGCAGTGACAGGGCGGTGATCGACAGTGCTGCCAATGTGTTGTTAAAAACGTTCATCGTACGTCCACCACCAGGGTTGCGCTGGCATTTAAGCTGCCAGCTTGAACCTCACTGTTCTCGCGTTTGACCAGGACAGCTTGCAGCATGGGCTGTTTGCGGGTGTCGAAGTCAGCCCAGGTATTGAGTGCAAGCGGTGCACCGTCTTTTTTCAGGGCGATGCCGAGGTTGTCATAACCGCGCACCACCAGCAGCTGCGGATCGAAAGCTGCATTGCCGCGCACCTGCATCCTCAGTTCATTGGTCGCCGCGCGGCTGCAATCGAGCGTGTATTCCAGGGTGATGGTTTTGTAAGCGCCATCGATGCGGGCGGTCTGCACATCGCCAAAGGGAGCGCTAATGGGCGCGTTTCTGTTGATCACGCAGGGTATCGCGGCATAGACGACCCCTTCGATCGTCAATACATGCGGCTCGGCGGCTTCGTTCGAAGATGCACCAGCAAGCAACATTGCCAGCAGTGCAGTACGTGCAACAGTCATTGTGCAAGTCTCAGTCATACACCAGATTCACATTGAGGCTGGCGTGGAAGGCGCCTGGGCGCAAAGGGGCTGCTGTGCGTTCGGGGCGAATGTAATAGGTCAGTTGGTTGTTACCAGGCGTGACGAACCACGCCGGGGCGATACGGCCCAAACGTACGTCATTGCCCTGCACATCGAGCAGGCGCAGGCCGAACCCTTCGGCGCCCATCACCTTGATCAGCTCGGGCGTATCGGCATCGGCAACGGCCCTGAAGGCCAGCGCCGCCACCGGTTCGATGGCGCTCCAGACCAGGGTGCCGTGCTGTTCATCCTGGCGGCCGCCATTGCTGCGTATACAACCCCGCAGTTTGAGGTGCAGGGCCACAGGCGTGCCCTGATCACCGAGGTGCACCAGGCGGGCGGTACTCAAGTCACCCAGCGACAAGGCCTGATAGGCGGAGCTGGGGTCCAGGTAGCAGGCGCTTTCTAGTAAGGTGCCGGTGACCTGGAATTCGGCTGACTGCACAGTACTGTCGACGGCGTGGGTCAACACGCTAGCACTGCAGAGCCAGGCAGCAAGACAGATACGGAGTCCAGGCTTCATGGTGTGCCCTCGCTGGAATAGGTTTGCGGGTGTCAGCGTTTGCTGGCGACGGGGCTGGCGGTGCAGTTGCCTGCAGTGCAGCTGAACTGCAGTTGCGGGCGACCACCGTAGTCGTTGACATAGGTGAGCACCGGCGTGTCGCCCAGTGCCTTGCTGCTTACGCCAAGGTCGAGCTGGCCCTTTGGGGCGATCATCAGCGGTGTGAAACCGGTGGCACTGGCGGCCTTGAGGTTGGGTGTGGCATCGATCAAGGTGATGTAGTAGGGCGTCGGGTTGTTCACCAGATAGCGGTCGTTCTGACGGCTCAGGGTCAGCTTTTCTTGCCAGGGGGCTTCGTTGAAACCGGTTTTCGGGGCGATCGATGCAGGCCGATAGAACAGCTTCACCCGCGTTTGCAGGGCAATTTGCAAGGTGTTGGGTTGATCACTGCGGGGCGGAATCTCGCGCAGGTTGAAATAGAACAGCGATTCGCGGTCTTGGGGCAGCAGACCCAGCTCAGGCAGCCCCTGGATTTTCACCTGGCTGTTGGCCCCGGCTTCCAGGCGCTGGATAGGGGGCACCACCGCCAGCGGGCTGGTGATTTTCTCGGCCTGCTCGTTCTCGATCCAGGCCTGTGCCAGGTAGGGCAACTGGGCGTTCTGGTTGCTGACGTTAAGGCTCACTGATTTCTCGCTACCGGTAAAAATTACCCGTGTGCGGTCCAGTGACACCGCGGCCAGGCTGGTTTGCGTGGCGCACGTGCTGAACAGGGCGAGCAGAGTCAGGGCGTTGCGTTTGAAGCTGGTGTTCATAGGGGTACCTGGTGCAAATAGATTAGGCGGAGTCGTCTGCGGCGCCGGCGGGTTGGCACAGCAGCTCCAGTTGTCGATCGGGCGATACCACCTGATTGGGCAGGGTGAAATGGCAGCGCGCGCTGCCGTCCCAATGCAGCGACATGGTTTCGCCCGGCTTCATGCCGCTTAGGTAAGTCGATCCTTCTTCGCCGACAATCCCGGTTTCCTGGCCGCGATTGTTCTGGGCGCTGGCGCCAAAGGGCGGCGCGTGGTGGTTGGCCATGCGAATGATGACCATGGCCTTGTGGCCGGCGATTACATCGAAACGGCGGTAGCCAATTGCGCCCTCGGTCAGGGTCGCCTGGGTAATGGACTGGGTGGCTTCGACATCGTCGGCCAGATCGTCCAGCACGATGTTGGCCTGGTTGCGGTAGTAGCTGTTGACGTCGGTAACCACCGCCTTGCCGAAACGGTTGGTTCGGGTGATCCCGCCGTTGCCACGTACCGGAACGTCGGCAACGCCCTGGGTATCGACCAGCAGTCGGGTGCCGCCCATGACGTTGCTGCGGTGCAGGGCCGCGCCTTGGCCCGTGAGGGTGGCGCCACCTTGCACGGACAGCCCGGCCGAGCTGTACTCACCGGCCTGGTAGCTGGCGCTGGCCACCACCTGGGCCTGATCCCCGTCATGGGACAGGAAGCCGCTGGCGATTGCGCCGCTGGAGGATTTGCCGGCGCTGAGCATGTAGTGGTTACGCTCATCGATACGGTCGTAGTAACTCAGGCTATGGGAGGTGTCGCCGCGGTTGACCGACGAGCTGTAGCTGAACGAGCTCGTGCTGTCCCAGGGAATGTTCAGCGATAGATAGGCGCCGTCATCGGAGGTGCCGTTGCCCTTGTTCTGGTACGCGGTCAGCGACAGGCTGAGGTTCTTCAGGCCACCGACATCGAAATACCGCGACAATGACAGGCTGTAGCGATCGCTCGCCTGGCTGTTCCAGTAAGTCTGGTGGTTGTAGTTGAAGTACACGCTGAGCGCTGAATCGCGAAACTGTTTACTCAGCGTCGCGGTGTACAGCTCCTTGCTCTGGTTCAACGGCTGGCTGCCACGCCGGGCTTCGAGGAACTCGTTCATGCTCAGGTAATTCTCCTCGGAAAACCGGTAGCCGGCGAAGGTGATCTGGCTGTCGTATTCGTCGAAGCGCTTGGAATAGCTGGCACGGTAAGACTTGCCGCTCAAGGTGTCGCGCTCAGGCAGCGTCGCGCGTGACTGGGTGACGTCGACCGACAGCGCACCGAACGCCATCAGGTCGCGGCCCACGCCCACGGCCAGGGAGCTGTAGTCCTTGGCGCCCAGGCTACCGCCATACAGCGACCAGCCGTTGCTCACACCCCAGGAAAACTCTCCTGTGGCGAACGCCGGGCCATCGAGCTCATGCTCCCAGTCGGAAGGTTTACCAGTGGCCAACTTGTAACGCACCGTGCCCGGACGGGTGAGGTAGGGGATGCTGGCGGTGTCCATCTGGAATTCCTGGACGCTGCCGTCCTGTTCTTCGATGCGAACGTCAAGCTGGCCGGAGACTGCATCGTTGAGGTCCTGGATACGAAAAGCGCCTGGCGGTACCTGAGTGTCATAGAGCACCCGGCCTTGTTGGCGAATGACCACCCGTGCGTTGGTCCGCGCCACACCGCTGACTTCGGGGGCATAGCCCCTGAGGTTGGGGGGGAGCATATTGTCGTTGCTGCTCAGATTGACGCCGGTGTAGCGAAAACTGCCGAACAGGTTGGAGTCCAGATAATCTTCACCGACGATCAGGTTCGAGCGTAGCGACGGCACGGCGCGCAGCGCGTAGAAGCGGCTCCAGGCGAACTCGTTGTGTGATGGCTGGTCGGCACTGCGTTGCATCTGGGTCTGCCAGTCGCCGCGCAAGCGCCAGGCACCCAGGTTGATCCCGGCGGTACCGTTACCGCTGAGGTTGTCGCTGCGACCCTTGCCCCGTTTGTGCT
The DNA here is from genome assembly GCF_056322725.1 of Pseudomonas sp. NUPR-002. Taxonomy (NCBI): domain Bacteria; kingdom Pseudomonadati; phylum Pseudomonadota; class Gammaproteobacteria; order Pseudomonadales; family Pseudomonadaceae; genus Pseudomonas; species Pseudomonas sp. NUPR-002. The sequence continues at coordinate 3,897,354 of NZ_CM150476.1, read as the reverse complement.
CAGTGGTCTGGGCATTGAGGCTGTAATCGAACAACACCCCGGAAATACCTTCATCCCAACGAGAAGGTGGGTCCCAGTTTGCCGCGGTGTATTCCAGCTGGTCCTGGGGAATGCTCACGTACAGCGCCGAATTGCTCAGGTTGCCGCGGGCCTGCATGCCGGGAACGCTGACAAGGTCCAGGCAGGCGCCATCGTGCCACCAGGTCAGCGACTTGATGACGTGTTCTTTCAGGCCCAGTTCATTTACCAATGCCGGTGAAAGACAGGCAGTGCTGCTTTTCGGATCGTTTTCGGCTGGCAGATAGTCGACGGTAAACTCCGTCAACGTGTCGCGGTTCACGTGCACCAACAGGCTGTATTGGCCGGGCATGATGAAGTTAGCCGAAGCAAACACCCCAAGATCAAGGTTCTCGCGATCCTTGAGGTCGAGTACATCGGTGTTGAATTGGAATTCTTCGGCTGCACTTGCGCACGACGCGGCACAGCACAGTGCCGTGGTGGCAAGTACCTTACGGTGATCCACGTGACTAAGTCCTTGAGCGAAACTGCGTACTAAATGTTTGCAGCTCAGAAGTGCTGAATAGTTAGCTTGATAGTGGTGCGGTAATCGCCTGCTTGCAGCGTGCGCCCGTTACCGACGAGCGTCAGCGAGTAGTTGAGCATCGCGCTGTCGGCGGACGATAAGCTGTGTTCAAGTAACATTCCGGGCGATATCAACTTTCCCTGGTCATCATGTATTTGCAGTGCAATACCTTTCGCCGCACCCTGAACAGCGAAGTACTTACCATAAGGTTGGCCTTCGAAGGTCAGTTTGAAATGTTGGGAAGCATCACGCTTGTCATGACTTCCAGAGGTAATGCAATCGCTGATATAGATAGCCAAGGATTGTTTGGGTGATTCATCGCCGTTTCGTAAGCCACTAACTGCCAGGGGTTTGAACGCAATCGTCTGTCTGTTACTACCGACACGGATTGCACAGGCGCTGTCGACAATACTCCCGGTCATTTGGACGCGCCCCTCGAGCAAATCGCTGGCATAGACTGGCGCGCCCAAGGTGCACAGGGGCAGTAGTAGCAGTGCGGTTGAGCGAATCATTTAAACCTCCGCAGGCGCCCCCGCAGTACGCAGCCAGTGCGCACTGCGGTTCACCTCAGTGACGAATGTTTCCGTTACTGATAAGCGAGGGTGAAGTTGGCGAACGTCTCGAAGTCGCCTGGTACGATTTCGGCCGCTTGCGCTTCGCCGCCACCGCCTGGGGTAACCATGTCACCCTGCAGGTAGGCTTTGAACTCAAGGTTGGGGTCACCATCGAACAGGGTCTGCGCAGGCGAAGCACTGCCCAGCTTGATCAGCTCGCCGGTGTGGTTGGCGATGGCCAGGCTGGCGCCTTGGGCAGTACCTTTGATTGCCAGCAGGTCAGGGTTGGACGCCGGCGAGCCGGTGAAGGTTGCAGTGGCGGATTTGAGGGCGCCAAGCTCACAACCGCGCAGTTCGATCTTGAAGGTTTTCGGGCGGGATTTGCCGCCGTTTTTCAGGGCGACGTTGGATATTTCATCCATCATGACGGTTTGATATGCCGATTCGTGAGCGATCGAGCACGGCGCATCGATAATTGCGCCCTTGAAGGTAATCACACCGTGTCCCTGATCTTTGGCAAAACTGACAGCCGAAGTTGCTGCCAGGGAAACTGCCATGATTGCACCAGCCAACGTACTAACTTTCATTTAATACTCCTAGATTGATATTGAAGTCCTTGAAGGGCGTTCAATGGAATGCGCTTGCTGCTCTGGTATCTGCGTACCCTTGAGCTGGAGTAAGTCTAGGAGTGGAGGGGGAAGAAGTGAGTAGGACGTTGCCGATGCTGGCCTAGGAAATTTCCTACAGGCCTTTTAGGTGTCGATCAGGGTGTCAATGCATTGCGTTTGGCAAACTCGGCCAAATCAACCAGTGATGTAGCGCCTAATTTTTGTAGCAGGCGAGTTTTGTAGGTGCTTACAGTTTTGTTGCTGAGAAAGAGCATGTCGCCAATCTGTTTGTTGGAGTAGCCCTGGGCCAGAAGTTGCAACACCGTCACTTCTCGGTCGGTCAATGACTGAATCTGTTCCAGCTCCGATCGTTGCTCCGTGGGATTGACACTGTCAAACGTCAGCGAGGGAAAGAAGGTGTAGCCGGAGTCTACCGCCTTGATTGCGGTAATCAGGCTGCCGAGGTCTTCCTCTTTGTTGACGAAACCACGAGCACCTAGCTGGATGCAGCGCCGACACACCGAATCGGCGGGTTGCGAAGTCAGAATGAGAATCTCGCTACGCACATTCAGCGCTTTGATCCGAGAAATAACGGTAAGTCCATCCAGCTTGGGAATACCAATATCGAGCACGACCACTTGCGGGGTGAGTTCGCGTACTAGCTTGACCGCATCGACGCCGTTGTCAGCTTCGCCCACCACACGCATATCGTGCTTTTCCAGCAGGACCCGGACGGCAAGTCGAATGACCGGATGATCGTCAACTATCAGAACGCTATGCATAGTGTGAATTACCTTGAGAACGCGCTTGCTACGGAACGGTAAAGCTCAGCCGGTAGAGAGTTGACACTATATCCGCGCAGGAAAGTGCTGTATTTGCTGCCGGTTAAGTTTAGGAAATTTCCTAAGGCGCATGGGAAATCTCCCATGGAGATGTCGGAAGTACGCCTTGCACACTGTATCCCCTTCAATTGGGTGTGTGTAGACCTGCGATGCAAGACCTGACTGTTCTCGTGCTGGAAGATGAACCCTTCCAGCGTCTCGTTACCGTAACGGCACTGGAGAAAGCCCTGCCAGGCCAGATTCTGCAGGCGGCAGATGGCAGCGAAGCGGTTGCTATTCTGGCCAACTGCAGTGCAGTGGATATTGTCCTCTGTGACCTGAGGATGGCAGGCATGGATGGCCTGGCTTTTCTTCGTTATGCCAGCAGCAGCGGCAAAGTGCGCGCGGTAGTCCTGTGCAGCGAATTGGAGCCGGTGCTGCGACAGGCGACAGTGTCGATGATCCGTTGCCTGGGGCTGAACTTCCTCGGTGATCTGGGCAAACCCTTCAACCTTGACGGTTTCAGCCAATTGGTCAAACGTTACCGGGAAGATTGCAACGCGTTGCCCAAGACGCTGTCAGCGGCAGAACTCCCCACCCTCAATGACATACAGCGTGGCTTGGATAATGGCGAGTTCGAGGCTTACTACCAGCCAAAGGTCACGCTTCAAGGGGAGCTTCTGGTGGGGGCAGAAGTACTTGCGCGTTGGGCGCATCCTCAATGGGGCGTGCTGGCGCCGGCCCATTTTCTACCGGTAATGGAACAGCACAATCTGGTCGACAGAATGTTTTGGCAACTGTTCGAGCAAGGCCTGGCGCTGTATCAACAAGCGTTGAGGCGAGATCGGACGGTCAATCTGGCATTCAACCTGCACCCGTCGCAACTGGCCTGCACTGCGCTGATTGATCGCATACCCGCACTGCTCAAGCGGGCCGGTGTGCCGCCGGCCAGTGTGACATTCGAGATCATCGAGTCCGATCTGATGTCTGCACCGGCAACCAGTCTGGAGAACCTGGTGCGGTTGCGCATGCTTGGATGTGGCCTGGCAATGGATGATTTTGGTGCTGGTTATTCTTCGTTGAGTCGGCTCTGTGACTTGCCGTTCAGTCAAATAAAGCTCGATCGCTCATTCGTGCACAAAATGCGAAGCCAACCCAAGAGCGCCGCGATCATCAGTTGTGCGGTGGCACTGGCGCGAGCGCTGGATATCTCGCTAGTCATAGAAGGCGTGGAGACTGTCGAACAACAGAAGAGCTTGATTGAATTGGGTGGCACGCTTGCTCAGGGTTTCCTGTTTGCCCGACCGATGCCTGCCAATCATTTCATCGACTTCTGCCTGCAGCGCACAAATGGCAACGTGACAGGCGCAGGTGATTAAATGAGTGAAACGGCTTTGATCTATCATGGCGCGAGGCTAACCAACTAATCAGTAGCGCGCTCTATTCTTTGACGAACCTTTGGCAAACAGAGGGTTCCCGTATTCCCGGAATTTTTGGTCTTCGATCTCGCATGTATCTACGCATTTTTTGCCTGACCTTCAGCCTGCTGTTGGGTCACGCTCCAGTGGTGTCGGCATCACAACCACTGGTGCCGCAGGTGCTGTCCAGTCAGCTCCGTGTCGATCGTCACGATATGGCGATTTCGGCCGAAGACTGGCATTGGTTGCGGCACAAGGCCGAGCTCAAACTCGGCGTAGCTGCAACCGAGTCCGCACCTTTTTCGGTCAAGGTCCAAGACAATCTGTACGAAGGCATCAGCGCCGATACAACGGCCCTGGTCGCGCAGTTGTTGGGATTGCAGGTGAAGGTCGTGTCCTTTGCCACTGAGCAGGACGCGCGCAAGGCATTGCAGGCTGGTAGCGTCGATGTGATCAGTGCTCACGGCAGCACTGAGTCGCACCCGGGCGTGTTGTTGAGTATTCCCTACGCCAAAGACCGACTGGCGGTGTTCAAGCGCAGTGCCGAACCGCGGCATTCTCCTGCCGATCTTGCCGGATTGCGCGTTGCAATCACCGACGAACACCAGGCCGAACTCAAACAACGCTACCCGCGGGCTGATTTGCGGGTATACGCCAACCACGAAAAGGCGATTGCCGCTGCCGCCTTTGGCCAAGCAGATGTTTACCTGGACGACATTTACAGCGCCTATTACCTGATCAATCGTTCGTTTTACAACTTTGTCCGCTTCGAGCGTTTCTCCGACGTGGGTGCAGGTGACTACCGATATGCCCTGAACGCCGATAACGAGCGTTTGCAACGGATTCTGAATGTTGCCATCACCTCCATCGGCGAAGACACGTTGCGCAACGTGGCCAAGCGCTGGGTGGGGAACAGCTTCATTCCCAGTGAGGAGCCGATCAACCTTACCGTGGAGCAGATGCGCTGGATCCAGCGACATCCGGTGGTGCGCCTGGTTATCAACGATGATCTGGCACCGGGTGCGTATTTTGACTCGAACGGGGTTTTTTCTGGCGGGATCGTCGATATCCTCGAAGTGATAACCCTCAGTACCGGCCTGCATTTTGACGTGCTTGCCCGCAGTGGTGGCTTCCCGCAGATCATTGAAGCGGTGCAAAAAGGTAAGGCAGATCTGGCGCTGATGACTGCAAGCCCCGAGCGGGAAGAATACCTGCGTTTTTCCCGGCCACTGCTCAACAGCCCCTTTGTATTGCTCAGCAGCATTGATGAGCAAGGCAGGCTGGGAAACCTGGTCGACAAACGTGTGGCGATTCCCACAGGCCATGTGGCCATTGAGCATCTGCGCAAGCGTTACCCCGAAGCCATAGTCGTCGAAGCTGGCGGCTCGCTGGACTCCATGAACCTGCTCTATGAAGGCAAGGCTGATGCGGCAATGGTGTCGTTGCCTGCTGCGCGCTATTACATCGAGCGGCTGTTTCGCAACAGACTGGTGATCAACCAGATACTGGATGTCGGGCCGGCGACAGTCAATTTCGCCATGCGCCGCAGTGATGTGGAACTGCAATCGATCATCGACAAGGTATTGCAGAGCATTGCACCTGATGAGCTCAATGCGATTTCCAACCGCTGGCGCTCGCCCCCGGGCATGAGTGGTCAGACCTGGGTCGATTATGAGCGGGTAATCAATTGGGTAGTTGCAGGTGCCACGCTTCTGGTGTTGTTTTCGCTGGCCTGGGTGGTCTATTTGCGCCGCCAGATCAAGGCCCGACTCAAGGCCGAACGGCTGCTCAACGACCAACTGCAGTATGTCCAGACGCTGACCGACTGCATGCCGCCGCCGCTTTATGTCCGTGATACCAAGGGGCGCATGCTGTCGTGCAACCGTAGCTACCTCAAAAGCGTCGGCCTGAGCGCCGACCAGGTACTGAACAAGACAGTGCACCAGCTACCCACGGAGAGTTTCGAGGGCCTTGCGGACTTTCAAAACAACATCCTGCAGGCGCTTCGAGATGGCCAGACCGTCGAGTCAGTACATGCCGTTACGCTGCAGGGCAGGGAAGTCTGGATCAACCACTGGGTGCAACCGTTCCAGGATTCGCAGGGCGCGATTAAAGGCGTTATCTGCGGCTGGCTGGACATCACCGAGCACCGGCTGTTGATCGAGCAGCTACAGGAAGCGAAGAAACTGGCCGATGATGCCAGCCGTGCCAAGACCAGTTTCCTGGCGACCATGAGTCATGAAATCCGCACCCCTATGAACGCTGTGATCGGGATCCTTGAACTGGCGCTCAAGCGTGCGGATAGTCAACCGATCGACCGCGCCAGCATTGAAATCGCCCACACCTCGGCAAAAAGCCTGCTAGAGCTGATCGGCGATATTCTCGACATCGCCCGCATCGAATCCGGTCGCCTGAGCCTGTCGCCCAAGCGTGCCAATTTGCGTGAACTGGTGGAGTCGGTGGCCAGGGTATTTGAGGGGCTGGCCAGGCAAAAACGCTTGAATCTGATCCTCGACATCGATTCGAGTATTAACTGCGATGTACTGGTCGATGCGTTGCGCTTCAAGCAGATCCTGTCCAATCTGGTCAGCAATGCTATCAAGTTCACTGAAGAGGGCTCGATCAAGATCAGTATCAGCGGACTGCTGGTCAATGCCAGTTTGCTCAATGTTCACCTCAGTATTGAAGATACCGGTGTTGGCATAAGTCCCGCCGATCAGCAGCGCTTGTTCAAACCTTTCGCTCAGGCGCAGCGCAATGTGCAACAGACCGAAGGTACAGGACTGGGCCTGGTGATCTGTCGCTCGCTGTGCGAAATGATGGGGGGGCGTGTGACGATGAACAGCGCGTTGGGCCAAGGAACGCTGGTCGATGTGGAGCTGCATTTACAAGTATTGGAGCGCATCTGCGTCACACAGTTGCCAGTTCTGCCCTTGGTTCATCAACGCTATTGTCTACAGGTTCTGGTGGTGGATGATCACCAGGTCAACCGCCAAGTCTTACACCAACAGCTGAAGTTCTTAGGTCACGATGTCTATGAGGCGGAAGACGGGCTGCGTGCCTTCGAGCGTTGGCGTGAGCAACCCTTCGATGTTGTTATCACTGATTGCCATATGCCGGTCATGAATGGTGCCGAGCTTACTCGAACGATTCGCCGAGTCGAGCAAGAGCAAGGACTTAAACAGACGGTGATTATTGGTCTTACCGCCGATGCACAGCCGGAAGAGATAGAGCAATGTATCAACGCGGGCATGAATGACTGTCTGATCAAGCCCATCGGTCTCGACGAACTGGATGCGAGGTTGGTGGCGCTACACCAAGATTGGGAAGTTGAAAGTGAGGGGCCTGCGATTTTGTTGCCTCTGATGGCGCCCGCCTTGCCACGATTGCTTGATCTGAAGCCTTTGGAGTTACTCATCAACAGTGACCCCGTAAAGATTCGCGAAATACTTGACGAACTGATCGCTAATAATCGCAGGGATTGTCAATCGCTGAGGGCCTTACTTAATGAGGGTGAGACGGATGGGTTGATGGAGTTGGCCCACAGAATCAAAGGCGCGGCGCGCGTGGTGACTGGCGAGCAGTTGGTCGAATCCTGCCGACGTTTGGAGGTTGTCTGCGCTGATCCACACGCTTTGCCTGAAGACCTCAGTCAGGCGGTAGATGAAGTGGAGTTTTCCATCGTCGAATTAGAACGCGCCTTAGTGGCTCTTTGAGTGGCTAACGGTAGTGGCCTGTTGAGGCTGGACGCTCGTTGAGGTTTACGCTGCCAGCTGCTTTGCCTCGATTGGTGACCGGCATATCTCGTGATCACCATCAGCACTAATCCTTTCGCCTGGCTGTGGTCGATCACCCGGCTGGATGCCCAGGCAGGCAGGTGATAGGCTCGCCATTTTTTAGTGGCGAATTGCTATGAACGTAAGGACTGTATCTGCCTCTGTTGCCTTGATGTGTTTATTCGGGAGCCCAGTTGTCTCGGCTTGGACAATGGTTAATGGGGTCCCCACGTACAAGCCAGAGGAAATTCGCCACTGTGAGCTGGTGGCGATGGATGCGCTGGATATCATGGCCGCGAGACAGTTCAATGAGCCGGCCGCTGAGAATGTGAGCCTGAATCCAAGCCAACTCAGGGAAGAATACAAGGTGCGATTCACCGAAAAAGCCAAGTCTTTTGCAGTGGGTGCCAATCAAGAAGAAAAACACGAGGCGCTTCGGCAGTTTATGGAGCTGGCAAGACAGACCTGCAAAGAGGATTACAGGAACTCCGTTCCTCAGACGCAAACCCAGTGACTGTCGAGCCAAGCCTGTTAGGCTCTGTCTGAAAAGCCTTGAGACTCGGTGATGCTGCGTTGAAAACAGCCTCGGAATGCTCATTTACAACCCGTAAACTCCGCTTCCTCGGCTGTTTTCGCCTTGCCTGACCTTCGTCTCAATGCTTTTCAGACAGACCCTAGTTAATCTGGGCCTTGGGGATGTCACCAAGCTTGTTTTGCAAATAAACCGTGTAGGGCAGCACTGCCGTGTCAGCGACAGCAGACAATGCTACATCGAGCGCTACCAAAGCGGCTGAGGGGTGCCCATCAAAGCCAACTTGGCCTCGTGGCTCGGCGTTCAGCGCGCAGTAGCCTAGTGCCGCGCCGCTATAGATGCGTGGCAGTGAGTCGCAATGAGAATGCCATCGGGCCAGTTTGTTGCTGGCTACCATGTCATCGCGCAACACTGTGTTGATGGTGCCGCAACCTGAGAGGGGGGTTAGCGTTACTAACAGAATGGCTGTTTTAACGTTCATTGAATGGGCTCCTTGCCAGATAGCGAAGGGTACATCAAACACGATTAAAGGTTGGCGAGAAGTTAACCGGGTTTGCCGTCTTTGTTGGCTGCCAGGTTTACAGCAGCCTCAATCGCCTGCACCCACGCATTTTGTCCGACTGATTGGGCCAGTAAGCGCGCTCCAAGCATGGCAGCAAAAATCACCAGAGCTTCATTATCGGCTTGCGTCGGCTGAGCAAAATCGCTCACTTCACCTACTCGCTCTTTCATGAACGTGTCGAGCAGGTGCTTCGCCCCCGCCTCGTAGGCTTGAACGCCTACCTCATCCACCTCCCCAGTGGCTACGCCTGGCGCAAAGGCCAGAAGGGGACAACGATTTTTCGCAGCGCTGTTGCGAAGGTACTTGCGAACCAGAGAAACGGTCCGGTCTTGAGCCGCTTCATCGGCGCGCTTGTACACGTCATTCCAGGCCTCAAGCGATTGCTCGAATGCCATCGAGAACGCCTCGGCAATCAAGGCGTCCTTGGAGTCGAAGTGCTTGTAGAAGCCACCTACCGTCATGCCATTGGCGGCCATGATTTGAGCTACGGAGACGCCCTCGACCCCAGACTCACGAAACAGGCGCGAGGCTGTCTGGACAATCTGGGCACGGTTCTCTTTAGCCTTGGACTGCGATGAACGTCCCACGGTGTCACCCTGTTTTTTTGAAGCACAAGATCTTGGTCACCATGCGCTGCACGACCTCGTCATTCTGATTGGAAGTAATACATTCGGCCACCACGATGCCTCGGTCAGGCTTGGATCGAGACGGCGTGATGCTGAGAATGGTGCTGGTGACGTGGAGTACGTCGCCGGGGCGTGTCGCCTGAGGCCATGCTATTTCTGCGCCGGCGCCAATGACGCCACGTGCCAGCGGCAGGCTTGCCACCAGCAAGCGCATGGTAATGCCTGCGGTGTGCCAGCCGCTTGCCGCGAGCCCCTGGAAGAACGTGTCCTTCGCGGCATCCTGGTCGAGATGGAAGGGCTGCGGATCGAATTCCTGTGCATAGCGAATGATTTGCTCAGCATCCAGCGTGTAATGGTCGCTTAGGAAAATGTCGCCAACCGCCAGGTCTTCCAGGTAGATGGGCTCTGCCATTGTTCGACTCCACGGTGTAAGGAAATAGGCCCTGGTCTCACGGGCGCGCTCACTTGCCAAATTAGATTATGATCACTATCTTATTTTGGCAAGTCAGCTTTCCCATCCGCATCGACCGCGCCTGCCGGGCAATGCCTTGGTACGCGGCCCTGAGCAGGAGCGCTATTCATGCCGTTGGTTCGCATCGACATCAGAAAACACCCCGATCCAGAACACATCAAGACGCTGGGCCGGATCGTGTACCAGGCCATGCGCGACACGATCAACGTGCCTGAGCATGACAACTTCCAGGTACTCACCGAGCACGACCACGACCGGTTGGTGAATGATCCCGAATACCTGGGTATCCCGCGTTCGGACGCTCAGGTATTCATCCAGATCACGCTCAACGAAGGCCGTACGGTCGAGCAGAAGAAACTGCTCTACCAAACCGTGGCCAAGGCATTCAACGAACAGGCAGGCGTACGCAGGGAGGATGTCTTCATCAGCCTGGTGGAGGTCAGGCGAGAGAACTGGTCGTTCGGCAATGGCGTTGCTCAATATGCCGAGTAACCCACCCAAGTACCAAGGGATACAATGACCCTTTCAACCGCTGGCTCAGCCTCGACGACCAGAGCATAGGTGCCCACATGACGCTCCCGTCCGATGGCCAGTTCTCAAGTGACTGGATCAACATTCGCCGTGATCAGGAGACCGGCATCGAGACTGTGCACGCGCACTTTCAAGGCCACGCTTACGATCCCCATGATCACGACGAGATGTTGGTCGGCGTTACGCATCAAGGCGTACAACGTTTCAGTTGTAACCGCTCGACGCACACCAGTACACCAGGCAGATCGATATTGATCGAGCCTGGCGCTGTGCATGATGGCTTTGCCCCCGAGCCGGAGGGGTTCACCTACGGCATGCTCTACCTATCTCAGCGGTGGGTATCGGCGATGACAGACCGCCTCGGCGTGGGCGATGCATCGTCACTCGGCGCTGCCTTTCGCAACACCCTGACCGACGATGTACACCTCAGGAGTGCGATCCAGTGTGCCTTCCAGGCCATTCATCAGAACGAAGGCCGCCTGGCTCGAGACGAGCGCCTGGACACACTTATGGCCGTACTTTCCAAGCACCTGCGCCCCGTGCAGTCGTCCGACAAGGCCGAGGCGGTGCCGGTCATGGAAAGAGCCAAAGAATTTCTGCATGTCCTGATGGCTACCGACGTCAGTCTTGATGAACTTGCCAACTACACGGGTATCGACCGATTCAGACTGACCCGGCAATTCAAGCGAACCTACGGCCAGACCCCGCATGCCTATCTGATCAGGCTGAGATTACGTACCGCCCGTGCCTTGCTGGCCGCTGGCAAGCCCGCCGCAGAAGTGGCCGCAGAGGTTGGCTTTTCTGATCAAAGTCATATGGGCGTGTGGTTCCGGCGCGCGTACCGCCTTACCCCGGCAACCTATCAGCGGCTGTGCACAAATCTAACAGACTGAAGCCTGCCTACGACTCCATCATCACTGTTCAGTTTTGAAGGAGTACTCAATGTTCGACACCAAAGTAGCGATTCTCGTGCGCAATGACCTTGCCATGTGGCAGCGAATGAACGTCGTCGCTTTCCTGGCCACCGGCATCCCTTCGGCTGCACCGCAGGTCATGGGTGAGCCTTATGTGGATGCCAACGGCCATTGCTACGGAAACATGTCTGGCCAGCCAATGCTGATCTTCGAGGCGAATCTGCAGGAGATCCAGAAAGCTCATCGCGTGGGGCTGGAGCGCGAGCTGACCATGCTCCCTTATGTGTTCGCCATGTTCTCTACCGGTCATGACGAGGCAAATCGAATGGTCTTCCTTGAGGAAGATCCGGCCAATATGGACTTCGTCGGTATTGCCTTGCGTGGCCCGAAAAAAGCAGTCGACAAGGCCATCAAAGGCCTCTCGCTGCACAAGTAAACCTTGGCCATTTAACGCAAACGCATCAGTGATTCCTGATTGGGAATCCCATCAACGTTGACTTCTATCTTGAGTTGAACATGCACACTTCACCGCTTTTGTTCAGTGCTCTGGTGCCAGCATGAGCCCATCTACACTGCTGGCTTTCTGAGCCTTTTCATCAATGGTCGGCTTTGGGGCGAACAGAGCCTTGAGCACTCGTCCAAGCGTCGCCCGGCTTGTAGGCAGAGTGTCCGGTGGGATCATGATTGGTTTGGCGGGGATGCTGATGGTTGGTGAATTTTTCTGAGACCGGGGAGCTGAAATCAATGTGCAGGTATCGCTCAGGTGTTTCTTACGCCCATAGGGCAAACATTGTGTATCGACGCACAGGGGTATGCTATTGAGCTGACGGGTACCTACAAGGACGTTCGATCATGACCACAACCCTGCGGCTGGCCTCGGCCAGCGATGTCGAGTTGCTGTTTGACATTCGCACCAGCGTAAAACAGAACCATCTTTCGCGTGAGCAGATGCACGAGCTGGGCATCACTTCGCAGGCGCTCAGCGAAGCAATCGGCAAGCAGCCCTGCGCCTGGATAGCCGAATGGCAGCAGGAGGCTGCCGGTTTTGCCATAGTCGATCTTGACCAAGGGGAGCTGTTCGCTCTGTTCGTGCGCCCTCAGCATGAAGGTAAGGGGATTGGGCAACTGTTACTACAGCAGGCCGAGCACGCGCTGTTTCAGCGGCATGAGGTGATTCACCTGATCACCGATGGCGATGAGCGCATGCGGGCGAATGGTTTTTATCGGCGTTTGGGCTGGACAGTGGCCGGAACGGTCGATGCCCGCGATGTGCGCTTTGAAAAATGCCGTCCGGGGCGCTGACTGCAGGGGCATGGCAAAAAACACATAAAACTACCACTGGCCACCTTCGGGTGGCCTTTTGGTATTCGCGAGTAATACTTCTGTGTACCGGCCGGCCTGTTGCTGGCGGCGCGAACCGCGCAGAGGTGTGAGGTGAACAAACTATCAATCGTGGGTGCCGGGATTGTGGGCGAAGCGGCAGCTCAGATCATTGCCCGGGAAGAGTTCTGTCGTCAGTTGATGTTGATTGATGTGCAGGGTGGCTTGGCACAGGGCAAAGCGCTGGACATCTGGCAGGCGGCTGTTGAGTCAGGCTCGGATACCCGGGTTTACGGCGGCGCCGATGCCCAATTGCTAGATGATTCTGACCTGGTGGTGATTACCGCGGGAGTGCCGCGTAAGCCAGGGCAGTCGCGGCAGGATGTGTTGAGCATCAACCTGCCGATTCTCGATGGCATCATGCAGGATATAAATCAACATGCTCCGGCGGCGACGGTGTTGGTGGTGTCGAATCCGGTCGACGTCCTCACCTATCGGGCCTGGTCGCTCAGCAAGCTGGGCCGCGGCAAGGTGTTCGGGCAGGCGGGGGTGCTGGATACCGCGCGCATGAAGTGTTTCATCGCCGAGGAAACCGGTTTTTCCGCGCGGGATATCAACGCGCTGGTGCTGGGCGGGCATGGCGATAGCATGGTGCCGCTGATGCGCTACTGTACGGTCGGTTCGATACCGTTGTCTCACTTCCTGTCCAGTGAGCAGATAGAGCGGATTGTGCAGCGCACCCGTCAGGGCGGCGGCGAGATTCTGGGTTTGAAGAAGGTGGGCAGCGCCTGCGATGCGCCGGGCGTGGCAATTGCCCAGATGGTAGATGCCATTGCCAATGGCCGAAACAGCATTTTGCCGACGGTGGCGATACTCGAGGGCGAGTATGGGCGCACCGATATAGCCATGGGTGTGCCCTGTGTGTTGGCAGAGCAGGGGCTTGCGCGGGTCATCGAGGTGCCTCTGGATGCGCAGGAACAGGCAATGTTCGACCACTCAGCCGATCAGGTGGTGCGTGATATTGCTGAAATGAAGGCCTTGTAGGCGGCGCTGGAAAAGGGGCTCGACGGCGTGGTTGGTGTTCAGGGTGAGCGTGGGACTCTCAACGTCGCACGCAGCCCCCCGCCAGGCAGATTACTCAACATTACACTGCCGCCAAGGCGCTCCATGATCATGGCGACGATAGACAGCCCCAGCCCCGCACCATGCTCGGAGCCCTTGCTGTAAAAGCGTTCGAAAACACGTTGCAGATCTGCCTCGTCAATCCCTGGCCCCTGATCATTGACGCTGAGCAACAGGGTGTCTCCCTCGCGCTGCAGCGTGACGTTGACCCGGCCGCCACGCGGGGAATGGTTCACCGCATTGGCCACCAGGTTCTGCAGGGCAATAGCCAAAGCGCCAGCGTCGCTGTGCACGTGGAAGTCATCCTCGGCGATCTCCAGTGACGGCTCTTGCCCCTGTTCCAGAATCCAGGGCGTCAGCTCCGCCAGTGTGTCCGTCGTGACTTTCGCCAAGTCGACGGTCACCCAGCTGCGTTGGCTCAGCTGTGGCTCGATTCGCGCGATGGTCAGCAGTTGGTTTACCACCCGACTCAGGCGATCAACACCACCCAGCAGGAACGCCAGCGCTTTGTTGCGATCGGCATCGCTGCTCGCTTCCAGTGCGTTTTGCGCATGCAGGCGCAGGATGGCCAGCGGTGTGCGCATCTCATGAGCGGCGTCAGCAATGAAACGGTGCTCTCGTCGCAGCAGTTCGTCGATCTGTCCGAGCAGTCGGTTAAGGGCCGCCTGCATGGGTTCCAGCTCTCGAGGTAGTGGCACTAGCTGCAACGGTTCCAACGACTCTGCGTGCCGTGCGCGGATGACCCGTGCCATGTTCTGCAACGGTTGCAGTCCCCAGCCGATGGCGATCCACACCAGCAATGCCAGGGCCAGGCTACCGAGTAGGAAGGGCAGAAGCGTATGGCGCACGATGCGCTCGATCAGGTCTTCACGTACGTCGTGGCGTTCGCCTACCCAAATCACCATCTGATGTTCAGGCACGGGCAGGACGAAACTGCGCCATTGTCGGCCCGCAATGGTGACGTTGGCGAATCCCGGGTCGCTCAGCGGTCGGCTAAAGCTCGGGGCACTGGCGGTGTGTACCAACACCTCGCCATTCGTGTTCCAGACCTGGAACGCCAGCTTGCTCTCGTAAGGATGGCCGATGCGGTGTTTGCCTGCACGGCTCAACGCCTGGTCGAAGGCGAGGTACAGCGCATGGCGCCCCGCGTCGTCCAGCGGCATGCTCATCACGCCTTGGAGCAGGCGGGCATTCTGTGCCAGTTGCGCGTCGTAGATCTCATCGATCTCGTGGCTGCTGTCATGGTAGTTGTACAGGGCGAGCAGCCCTGTGCCGACTGATAGCAGCAGCATGACCCGCCAAAGTGTGCGTTGGCGCAGCGACCTCATGCCTTGCCTTCCACCAGGTAACCAATGCCGCGCACGGTGCGGATCAGTTCGTTGAACAATTTCTTGCGCAGGTGATAGACGTTTACTTCCAGCGTGTTGCTTTCCGGCTCTTCATCCCAGCCATAAAGGAGTTGGGTGAGGCGTTCGCGGGTGAACACCTTGCCCGGCTGGGATAACAACTCGTGAAGGAGCACGTATTCTTTCGGTGTGAGTACCACCGGGTTTCCCAGGTAGCTGACCTGCTGGGTAGACGGGTCGAGCGCTACTCCTGCATGCTCGATCACTACCTTGGCGCGCCCTGCGCTACGGCGCAGCAGCGCGCGCAGGCGGGCCTTCAGCTCATTCAGATCGAAGGGCTTGATCAGGTAGTCATCGGCGCCGGCATCCAGCCCGGCAATGCGCTCTTCAGTGGCGTCCCGGGCGGTCAGGATCAGTACCGGTATCGCATTGCCCCCGGTGCGTAGCCGACGCAACACATCGATGCCGTCCAGGCGCGGAAGCCCCAGGTCCAGTACCACCAGATCGAACGCTTCGTGCTGCAAGGCGTGCAGCGCGCTGACACCGTCCTGTAGCCAATCGATGGTGTAGCCCTGCTGGCGCAGGCCATCGCAGATGCCTTCCCCCAGTGCGGGATCGTCTTCGACCAATAGCAGCCGCATACTCAGCCCTGTTTTTCCTTGATCGTTTTGAGTAAAGCATCAATTTCGCCGCGTCGGCCCTGGTCAGCCAGCTCACGCCCCGGCCGAGGAGGTGCCAGCAGGGCTTTTTGCAGGGCCGCACGCGCCTCGGATAAGCGGCCTTGGCGATACAGGTGGTCGCCCCAGAAAAAATTACTGTCGATCCCCTCGGGATTGAGTTGCAGCGCCTTGCGCAGCATGTCTTCGGCCTTGTCCGCATCGCCGAAGCCGATGGGCCAGCCGGGCACTTGATCGTACAAGGCCCCCAGGCTGGTGTAGGCCGATCCCTGCAAGGCGTTGGGGTCAAGCGCAAGCGCTTTTTCCAGGCTCGCACGGGCGGCTTTGACCTTGCCCAGCGCGCCCAGGCCTCCGGTTGCGCCTGCCCAGCTACTGGTGACAATGCCATGCCAGATCCAGGCTTCGGCGGCCTGGGGCTGCTCGCGGGTGAAGGCGTCAGCATCGGCGGCCAGTTTCTCCAGGGCGCTGGCGCGTTGTGCTTGGGGTACCTGGTACTGGATTTGCGCCCAGCGTTGCTGAATGTTGCTGAGGTGCTGGCTGCCAGCTGGGTCGAGCGCCCAGCTCAGCGGGGTGAAAGCGAGCAAACTCGCAAGAATCAGGCGTTTCATTTGCTGTGCTCCTTGGTATTGGCATCGCTGTAGCGACGAATCAGCGGAAGCTGCTTGCGCAGCGCGCGGTCAACCAGGCTCGGTAGCATGCCGTTCAGGCGTACGAAGAGCTTTTCCGGCCAGCCCAGGTACAGCTCGCTGCGTTGGTTTTGCACCGCATCGAGCACCGCCCGTGCGACATCGACGGGATCGTCCATTCCCACCTTGAGCGCCTGATTCAAGGCGGTCACCGTCGTCGTGTTCATTGAGGTGCGTGTGGCGCGCGGTGCGGCATAGAGCACGTTGACCGTGGTGTCGGCCAGTTCGCGACGCAGGGCTTCGGAGAACCCACGCAAGGCAAATTTGCTGGCGCTGTAGGTGGCATAACCGGGATAGCCGATCGAGCCGTAGATCGAGCCGACATTGACCACCAGTGCATGGGGCTGCTCGCGCAGTATCGGCAGGAGCAGGCGCGTGAGTTTCAACGGCGCCTTGAGGTTGAGTTCGATCAGGTCGTCCAACATGTCTTCGTTGATCTGTTCGAGCAACGCGAAGCGGTTCACACCGGCAGCGTTGATCAGCACGTTTACACCGCCCATGGCCCAGGCCGCTGTGACGACGTCCTGTCGACCGATGCTGGTGCGCAGGTCGGCCGAGCACCAGCGCAGTTGCTTGGGGTATCGACTGATGAGATCTGCCAGAGCGCCAGGATGCCGGCTGACTGCGAGCACCCGGGCACCTTGGGCACAGAGCTGGTTAGTCAGCTCAAGACCGATACCACCGCTGGCACCTGTCAGCACCACCACCGAGTCACGCAAGCGCATGATGCACCTCCGCCTGATGGGCCCGAGGCAGGCCACGGAACATCTCGGTATACAGGTGATAGACGACCTTCGCCGCGTGGACGACCGCATCCTGATCGTCCTGACGATCCAGGCGGTTCATCAGCCCGCGATAGGTTGCCATGTGATCCTGATCCAGGGATCCGTGGGAACTCAGGTAGCTGAAGGCGGTGTCTGGCAGGCCGAGCCCTTGCTGGATGCTGCCGGCGGCCTGGGTGGCCAGCGCGATGCTGGTGCCTTCCAGCACATTGACCATGCCGAAAAGACCGACTGGATTGTCCCTGGCGATCAGGTCGTAGAGAAAGGCGACCATCAGTTCTATCGACAGTGCGGGACGGCTATTGCGCACTTGATCCGGATCGCCGCCACAGGCCGCGATGTCGTTGAGAATCCACTGTTCATGGCCGTATTCCTCCTCGATGTATTCGCAGACCGCGCCGCGCAGCCATTCAAGCCGATGGGGTAACCGGGCACCGCACGCCATCATCAGCGGCACGGTGTGACGGACGTGGTGGTACGCCTGTGTGAGGAACGCGACATAGCCCTCCTGGCTGACGACGCCTGCCAACGCCTCGTCAATGACGGGCAGGCTGAACAGTGTTTGGCGTTCCTGGGCGGTGGCCGCTTGCAGGGTGTCGAAGAAAATCATGGCAAACCTCATGGGCGCGAGAGTTCGGTGATAAGGGCCTGGTGGCGGCGCAGGATCTCCTCACGGCGCGGCCGGCCGTTGCTGGTGAGGGTTCCGTCAGCGTTGCTCAGGGGCTCGGGTAGACACTTCCAGGCGTGAACCTGGGCGTACAGCGGCAACCTGGCATTGCATTGTTGTACCGCCTGTTCGATGGCCGCTTCGCTGGCGCCCGGGTCCATGGGCCAGAGCAGCGCGAGGTTGTGCGCCAGCCCCTCGCCGTGAACGAAGGCCTGGAGAATGACCCCGGTCTGGGACAGTTCTGCCTCGATCCATTCCGGGTTGACGTTACGTCCGAAGCTTGTGATGAATTGGTTCTTCTTGCGCCCGGCAAGGAACAGAAACCCAGCCTGATCGACATGTCCGAGGTCGCCGGTGGGCCACCACTCGCCCCGGAAAGCCGGCTCGCCCAAGTAACCGAGCAGCGTCGAACCGCGGACCCAGACTTCACCGTCTTCGGCGATACGTACCTGTGTGTGAGGCAATGGGCGGCCAACGCTACCTGGATGCTGATTGCCGGGGCGGTTCAGGCACACGACCGAGGCGCACTCGGATAGCCCATAACCTTCGTAAACCGGCAGCCCCACAGCCTGCGCCCGCTGCAACAGGCTGCTGGCCACCCGTGCTCCGCCAACGGCGACCAAGCGCAGCGGCCCGATTGGCATCATGCCGCGCTCGATGGCGGTGACCAGCCCGAGCAGCAACTGCGGTACCAGAATCAGGCTTTCGGCACCGCTCAACGTGATAGCGCCAAGAAACCGCCTCCAGTCGACCTGACTCGCGCCGCCGATACCCATTTGTGCTTGTGGGTAGAGCGTGACACAGGCTCCTGCTACCAGCGCCGCGTAAATGCCGAGGTTCTCCAGCAAAACGGCAAGCGGCAGCACGGCCAGGTACTTGGATGGTGCAGCCGGGCGGCTTGCGACCTCCAGCTCCCGCGCCACCCGCAGCAGCGATGCGGCGCTCAGGCACACGCCTTTGGGTGTCCCGGTGCTACCGGAGGTGTAGGTGATCTTCGCAGTGCCGGGAAGCAATCCTGCGTCGCCGACCAAGGGGCGCCCCCAGAAGTGCTCGCCCGCCGTGAAACCCGCATCGCGCAACTCTTCGGAAAGTGCTTCATCGGCCAGGACCAGCGTCGCCTGGGTCTGCATCAAGCAGTGGGCGCGCTGGGCCGTGCTGAAGAAAGGCGGGAGGAGCACACAGGGACGCTTAGCCAGCAGCGCCGCCAGATCCCAGAACAATGCCTGTGGACCATTTTCCAGCGCCATTGCGAACACGCCGTCGGGCTGCTGGTTCAACCAGGCTTCGCGGCGTTGCACTTCGATCAGCAATTGCGCATAGGTCACGTTGCCCGTTACCCCGCGTATTGCCGTCTGCGCTGCGCGCTCTACAGCGTGGGCCTGCAACACCTTACGAAAACTGCTCAGCTCATGCGGCATGGTCGGCCCCCTGTACTCGCAACGGGAAACCCAGGCGTTGATAGATGCCGGTGCGCTGCAGTTCGTCATGGCCATAATCGATGTTGCCGACATACACCTGCGGATGTTGCGCGTAGTAGCTTCCCCAGCTGGCCAACTCGCCATTCAGGCGGTGCGGGTCGGCTTCTGCAATAAGCGTCGGCTGCAGCCCCAAGCGATGGAAGCTGTTGACCAGTGTCGAAGCTGCAGTGAATGCCACCCAGTGCAGGTCGCGTGCCGCTAGCAGCCAAGTAATGGCTGTGATCATCACCCTCGCACTGCCTGCACTGAGCGCTGCGAGATTGCCCACTTCGACCAACTGCTCCCGCGTCGCACTGCAACCGGCATGGCGCGACACCACGCTTTCCAGCGGGTCGTCCAGGTACTGCTCGAGAAACAGTGGGCCCAGGCTGGCTGGCCGGATTCCGGCAACCGCGATCAGTTGACCGTGGCTGTCCTGCAGTCCGATCAGTTGCGGCAAGTAGCGATGAACATTGGCGTGATGAGTGGATTCGAAACGCGCGTGAATAAACGCTTCCAGCGCTTCACGGCCAGCGTCGCCCTCGGCGCATAACATCAGGCAGGCCTGCCGTGTGGCGACAGATCCGAAATGCAATGGAAACAGGGCGTTCCATTCTTGCTGGGTCATGGTAATCCCCCCAGAGATCGTTCGATGGGGGGAGTATCAATGGTGAATCTGAATGTAGTCTGAAGTTGCTGATGGCCGCTTCAGCGCCTTGAACAGGTTGCACCGTGGGGTAGAATCCGCGCCTGACCTATAAGGACGTTCGGCATGAGCTTTCTCACTGTGCTTGACCAGGCAATCAAGCGATTCACTAATCGGTTTTCCAATCTGCAGCTACGTCTCTTTGCGGTGGCGATGGCGTTGAGTCATTTGCTCTTTGCTTGGGCAATTCCGTCTTACCGATCGCCGTTTCTTTTTATTGCCGCTATCGGCCTTTTCCTCAGTACTTTTGTTCGTCGCTGCCCTCGCCGAAAGTGACCCGCGTGTGAAACGCATTAAAAGTGATGCCGCTTTCGTCCATGGACGGGGCATGGTGGCAATTTGGGGTGGGATGGGGTATTGATGGGGGGCCGGCACAGGGGCCGGGGTAAGGAGATGACATGGCGACTGATCGTGAAATTGCGTTGGAAATTGCAATTGCAGCGCTTCTGGTGGCCGCCAGGCACGATAAGAACGAAATTGCACAGCGCGCAGAAGGGCTGATTTTCGCTGACACTGTACAAGGAGGTGGCGCAAGCGTTGATCACAAATCGGTGGCCCGCTCTGCCATCAAAGAGATTGCAGAGCGCGTGTGATTGTCGTCAATTACTATTCGCTGTAGCGGGTAGGTGTGCAGAAAACCGGCCAAAATGCCGGTTTTTTATTACGTGCAAATAGTACCGAGCGTACCTTTGCCTGCAGGCTTTTCGCCTGATGGCGTCTAGTTGGAATAATGGATGACCCGCTTTGGGCGAGGCCCAGCGCGTCAATTTACAGGGAGGGCATTTGGCTGAACACCAAGCAGCCATGCCCGCAGATACCCTTCATGGAAATCGATATGTTCACACGTTCTGCTGCACTTGTACTCTTGGCGATGGCGTTGTCGGCCTGCCAGCCGAAATGGAAGCCGATGACAGAAGAGGAGGCCAGGCAGCAGCGGGAGTTCGCCGAAGCCCTATGGGCCAAGGACAGGGCCAGGTATCCCAGCCATGAGGAATGGCTCAGCGGGCAGATCAGCCCCACGCGTTCGGCAGAGCAGAATGTTGTGCAACTGATGTCGAAGTCGCTGGAAAGATGCCTGGATGAACGTAGCGAGAGTTCGGCGATTGGCTGCAGCAAGCGCTCGGTACCCATCGTTGATAGCTATTACTTTGACAACTACTACACCTCAAGCAAGAACCCGCCTGCCGGGTACCGTACCGTCAGCCATGCTTACCTGAAGTGGTCGTCGTTGATGGAGGCAATTGCATTTCCGGCATCAAGGGATGTGATTGCGGAGCGCGCCCTGCAGGCGCGCGAGGCGATCCTGCAGGCTTCTTTTCCCGGACTTTGAAGGCTAAACCCGGATCAGCGTTGTGTGCGCTTTACAGTTGCGACACGTCTGGTTCGGCAGCTTGATCTGCACCTTGTGCATTACTGATTGACATCGGTGTGGTGGTGAGCATTACGTTGTAAGTGCCCAGGTCCGCATCGTTGCGCTGCGATTTGATCGACAGGCTTTTGCCTTTCCAGTGCAACACTTCGTTATCAAAGCTGGCGCCTGATTTGGTTTTGATCAGGTTGCTTTTGCTTTGCGAAGGCGGCCCGTAGTCGGCACGCAGCATCTCGGCAACCAGGCTGCTGCTGTTCGACGGCCCGGTGAATTCCAGTGTTTCAATTTTGCCATTGGCGACTTGGGCCACTAGTTTGTAGCCCAGTAGTACGCGGCGGGAGTTGGTACCCAGAATTACGTATCGGCCCGGGGTTTGCGTCGCAGAGCGGCACAGCGTAGTCGATGTGGTCGCGTTGGCCGGGCATTCGGCAACTTGTTTGAGGAAATCCCCTTGCAGGTCAACCCCCATGAACGACGTCGGCTCCTGCGCCCAGGTGGCGATGGGCTGGAGCGTGTCGGCAGCCAAAACGCTGGATGGGATCAAAATACCGGTCATCACGAGTTTGAACAGGGTCATGGAGTCGTCCTTGATAGGGTCGTGCCCGATGCAAGAGGTTCGCCCGGCGAGGGGCGCAGTAAATGGAGGCGCACGACACTCATCGTAAGGTGTTAATACGATTGAGTGTCAGTTGCAAAATTCGGCCGATATTATACATAGCGGCCACAGATCATTCCGCGATTTTCGCTGCGGTAGAGTAATTTTTCTTGCTACCTGGCGGAATAGGCGTCTGATCCAGCGCCCGATTCCCACATAACGGGTCGCCAGGCGCTGGCTGTTATTTGGCTATGACACGATTACATACGCGTTACCGATTGCCAGGTTTTCACTGTGTTCAGCGTTCATCCGTGTGCAGTGCATCATGGCTTCTTCCTTGCCGGGGTAGCTTGGTTTGAGTCGCACTTTTTCCTGGTTATCGTAGATGTCGAAGCCGCCGGAAACGGTTGTAGCGTAGAAGCGGGTGCCAGCACGGAAAGATTCCTGCTCGATAGGCACCGCTGGGACGATAACGAATCTTGTTTGCATTTTTTGTGCCTCCCCAGGCAGACATCTAACTATTAGCTATCCATTTGAGGGGCTGCAACAAAGCTGAAGGGCAGGCGACAAGAGGTTGGCACTGAACCGATTTTGTTCGGATGAAATGCTAATGAAAAGTATTCTCAGTGATGTTGCGGTCGTGTAACCTCGCCGCCGCTTGCGTGGCAATTCAGTCAGCTGCTTGAAATCAGTGCTCGTTGGGGATGGAAATGGATGAAAAGAAAGGCGCTGTTGCTATTGTGCAATGGCGTAGCAGCTTCTTGGGTAATGGCGTGTTGCAAGAGGCTGCCTATGACCAGGCGTTGCTGGCTGCCGAGCGTCTGGAGCGGTCGGGGTCGGTCAGTGCCAGTGAATGGATGGAGATGGTTCGCCAGGCCAATGCCGCTTTGTTGCGGCACCAAGGCTAGGTTGTCAGGCGTGTCTGCGCTGTTGATTCAGCTCAGCCCCCAAACCAGCAGTGAGAGCATGAATGCCAGTACTGTACCCAGCACGATGCTGTACTCGATTCTTGAATGCTGTGCATGCAAGCGCACGTCTTCAAAGTACTGTGCCTGGGTGGGCGCATGGGGGTAGTGGCGCAAGTCTTCTGCCAGGATCTGCAGGCGCGAGTCGATGATCGCGCCAAGGGCAAAGTAGGTGGCAGCGTGGCTGGCGATGAAGATCAACAGGTATTTCATAGGCGCTCCCTGGCGTTGACGACTGGAAGTCAGTGGCTTATACAAGCGTCCCTTTTTGCCAAAAGCGCTGCTGCAGGAACTGATAATGAACGACGACCTGGACATTCACGAGCCTGAACATGATCACTTGCTCGATCATGAGTTCTATGAAGTCGATGCTTCCCTGCAGGAAGAAGTCGACCCGTTGTTCGACCCACAGGATGATGAGCAGGCCGACGCCCTGGATGAAGTCGACTGGGACGAAGGCGTCGATCCGCTCGATGACCTGTAGGTGCCCGTCGTTGGGCTAGCGCCCATCAACCGAGAATTTGCCTGCACCTGTTACCGACAATAGTAGCAAGCCTCCACAAATGCTCAGGTTCTTGAAGAACTGTACGCTGTTGGCAGCTCGCGCCGGGTCCACCATGCTCCAGAACGGATGGCCAATCACGGCCGTGCCGATGACGAACAGGGCGAACAGGAATGCCAGCGGCCGGGTGTAGAACCCGAGGATCAGCAGGATGGCCACGAAAAACTCCATCACCACGGCAATACCGGCGGCCACCGTGGGCATGGGGGCGCCTAATGAGGTCATGTAGTCGACGGTACCGTCGAATCCGGTCAGTTTGCTCCAGCCAGACATGATGAACAAAATCATGAGCAGGATGCGCGCAAGCAAAATGATTACGTCACGCTGATTATCGAACAGGGTATAGCGCATGGCCGCCTTCCTTTGTTGTGGGGCCATTTCACCTTAGCACCTGGTTGTTGCCTTTGCGCCGTGGAAGGGGGATTCACGTGTGACAAAAAAGGCGCCTCGAAGGCGCCTTTTTCAGAAGATGGTGCGAGTGGCGGGACTCGAACCCGCAAGGCTCACGCCGGCAGATTTTAAGTCTGCTGTGTATACCAATTCCACCACACTCGCACAGTGTTGAAAGGGTCTGGCGACCGGGGCGTGCTATGGGATAGAAGCCCTGGAGAATGTACATTTCCTCCGCAATCAAGCGTGCTTTATAACTCATGGCTATATTTGAGTCAACCGCAGGGAGGGGCTGAAGCGGCCTTGGCCGGCAATCATTGGCAGTCCACTGGAATTGCCCACGAGGTTGGCTGTCTATGCTTGATCAAGTGTGCGATTTACATGGAGCAACCATGGATCCTTCTGATCGCTCGGATGTGCCAACCATGCAGGCCAGCCGTTACGAGCAACTGGTGCAGGCGGTGGTGGATTACGCCATCTACATGCTCGATCCTCAGGGGCATGTAGTGTCCTGGAATGCCGGGGCTCAACGGATCAAGGGCTGGCGTGCCGAGGAAGTGATCGGTAAGCACTTTTCCCTGTTCTTCACCGAGCAAGATCGCCTCGAAGGCAAACCGGCCATGTTGCTCGAGCGAGCTTTGAGCACCGGTGTCGCTCAGGATGAGGGATGGCGTATACGCAAAGACGGCACGCGCTTCTGGGCCTTGGCGGCGCTGGATGTGATCCGCGCTGAAGACGGTGAGATCGTCGGCCTGGCGAAAGTTACCCGGGACATTACCGATCGCCGTGAGGCTGCCCAACAACTTGATGCCATGCGCGCGCAGTTGTTCCAGTCGCAAAAACTCGAAGCGCTGGGGCAACTGACCGGGGGGATGGCCCATGACTTCAACAACCTGCTGACCATCATCATCGCCTCGGCAAAGCTGGCGCTCAAAAGCACTGATCAGCAGCGTAGCCAACGTTTACTTGAGCACATCCTCGATGCCGGCGAGCGGGGCACGCAAATGACCCAGCAATTGCTCAGCTTTGCCCGGCACAGGGCGTTGAAGCAGGGGCGGGTGCAGGTGTCGGAGTTGATCGAATCGATTCGCTTGCTGCTGGCCCATGCCCTGCCTAAAGGCGTCGAGCTGCAGGTGCAGCTGGAGGAAGGGCTACAAGACGTCGCAGTTGATCGTGGTCAGTTGCAAATGGTCTTGCTCAACCTGATTCTCAACGCCCGTGATGCGATGGATAGCGAGGGGGTGATCCGCATGGCGGGCAGTAATTGCCGGCTTGACGGTGAGGTTGAAGACTTGCATGGCGCCTTCGTGCGCCTGGAGGTCAGCGATGATGGCCGAGGCATCGCACCCAACGTGTTGCCACGGATCTTCGAGCCCTTTTTCACCACCAAGGCATTCGGTAAAGGAACTGGACTGGGGTTGAGTCAGGTCTATGGTTTTACCAAGCAGAGCAATGGTGCCGTGAGTGTCGACAGCGTTCCCGGCGAAGGCACCTCGGTGAGTTTGTATCTGCCAGCATTCCAACCGGGCATTACCACGGCAAACTGAACAGGTGCACCTATCGTGGAGCCACTCAAACGCCTGACCACGGGTATCGAAGGCCTGGATGCATTGCTCAAAGGGGGGCTGATCGTTGGCGCCTCTTATATCGTTCAGGGGCGGCCAGGGTCGGGGAAGACCATTCTGGCCAATCAGTTGGCGTTCAAGCACGCCGGTCAAGGCGGGCGCGTGCTGGTCGCCACCCTGCTGAGCGAGTCCCATGAGCGATTGTTCCAGTACCTGTCGACCCTGAGCTTCTTTGACTCAGCTGTGCTGGGTAATCAGATCCAGTTTGTCAGCGCGTTCGATACCCTGGAGCGGGAAGGGCTGGAGCACGTGGTCAAATTGCTGCGTGGCGAAATCAGCCATCATCAGGCGACGCTGCTGGTCGTCGATGGTCTGCTGACCGCACGGTCGCGCGCAGACACCGTGCTGGACACGAAAAAATTCATTGCCGAGCTGCAAGGTCATGCCGCGTTTGCGGGATGCACGGTGTTGCTGTTGACCAGCTCGCAGCTGGATGATGGCAGCCCCGAGCACACCATGGTCGATGGGGTTATCGAACTGACCGAAGCGCTGTCGGGCAGTCGCTCCGTGCGCAATATCCAGCTGCGCAAAACGCGCGGTAGTGGTGCGTTGTCGGGGCTGCATGAATGTGAAATCACCGCGGATGGCCTGCAAGTCTATCCGCGCCTGGAATCGCTGTTCAGTCACCCCAGCGGCATGGGCAGTAGTGAATTGAAGCGGGTCTCGAGTGGGATCAAGGGTCTCGATCAGTTGCTCGGCGGTGGCTTGCCTTCAGGTTCGATGACCCTGGCGATGGGGCCGTCGGGGATTGGCAAGACATCGCTTGGGGTCAGTTTTCTGGCGGCCGCCACGGTAAAGGAACCTGGGCTGCACTTTGGTTTCTATGAAACGCCTCAGCGCCTGCGCTTGAAAGCCAGCGCCCTGGGGCATGACTTCGTGGCCATGGAACGCAGTGGTGCATTGCATATTGCCTGGCAGCCGACCACCGAAGGTGTGCTCGATGAGGTGGGGGCACGTTTGCTGCGTCAGGTTCAGACATTGGGCATTCGTCGTGTCCTGATTGACAGTCTGGGGGCTTTCTCCCGCCTGGCCACCCATCCGGCGCGGCTCAACGAGTTCTTTCGAGCCTTGATCGGCGAGTTGCGTGCGCGTGACGTCAGTGTGCTGGCAACCTGGGAGATGCGCGATATTTTCGGTTCGGAAATCAATGCGCCTGCGCCCGACCTGTCGAGTATTGTCGATAACCTGCTGCTGATGCGTTTTGTTGAACTGGAGTCGGAGCTCAAGCGCTTGCTGTCGATTCTCAAGGTGCGCGATAGCGACTACGATCCGGCGCTGCTGGAGCTGATCATCAGCGCCCAGGGTATCGAACTACACAAAGCCTTCACCCAGGCCACGGCAGTGCTGTCCGGCACGCCAGCGCCAGCGGCGGGCGCGTGAGTCGGCGGTCGGGGCGATCATGAGCACGATCCTGGTGGTCGACGACGAGTACCTGATTGCCGATATTCTGGGATTTCTGCTGGAAGACGAAGGCTTTGAAGTATTGAAGGTCGGCAATGGCGAACAGGCACTGGAAACGCTGGCGCGCACACCGGTGGAGCTGGTGATCACCGATTACATGATGCCCAGGCTCAACGGTAAGGAGCTGGCGCTGAAAATGCGTGAAGACCCACAGTTGCGGGCATTACCAGTGATTTTGATCAGCGGTGCCCAGGCGCACGAAGGGTGGGATAGCCCGGAATTGTTCGTGGCCGTATTCGATAAGCCCTTCGATATCCCCACGTTGGTCGCCAAGGTAAACGAACTGCTTCGACCGCCCAAGCCGTCATGAGGGCATTGCTGCCACCTCTGGAGCGGTTGTGCTTGGGCTCAAGCGCATCCGTGCGGCTTGAATCAGCAGATATTAGTCGTGGTGACTGTCTCCTTTTTCTGGTGGCGGGCTGCCAGCTTGAATGCGCTTGTAGATTTCTTCACGGTGCACCTGGACATCTTTAGGTGCATCGATGCCAATCCTCACTTGCATGCCCTTGACGCCCAGAATGGTGACTTTGATGTCATCGTTAATGACGATGGTTTCGCCAACCTTGCGGGTGAGTATCAGCATGTATATCTCCTTGGTAACGATAAGTTGCCTGGCAGGTCGCACCCACACAAGCCCGGAGCGCGTGCAACGCGTTCCTCTTTTCCTTCCCTGAATTCATAGAATAAGTGCAACGTTTGAAACGATAGGCAGAGAGTCAGCCACCGGTAGAATCCAGGCTCTCACACCGAAGGATTCAAGCGCAGATGACTACGCATTACCGGCAGCTGACTCAGGGCCAACGTTACCAGATTGAGGCCGGTCTGAGCGCCGGAAAAAGCCAGGCAAGCATCGCGAAACAGGTTGGCGTACATCCCTCGACGATCAGTCGTGAGGTTCGCCGCAACAGCTCCCAGAAGACCTACAAAGCGGTTGCTGCGACCCATGAAAGTGATGCCCGTCGAGCGCAGGCGCGCAAGCACTGCAAGCCATTAACGTGGTTCAGCCATTATCTGCCGCTCTGGCTAAAACACGGTATGAGCCCGGAGCAGATTGCTCAGCGCCTGAAGCAAGAGCAGCCGGAGCGCGCGGTCAGTCACGAGTGGATTTATCGGTTTATCGCCACCGACAAACACGCAGGTGGCGAGTTATACAAGTATTTGCGGCACCGCAGGAAGCTGTACCGAAAACGCTACGGAAGCCACGACCGGCGCGGACAGTTGCGTAATCGCGTATCGATAACCGAGCGCCCTGCTGAGGTCGAAGCCCGCGAGCGTCTAGGTGATTGGGAGGGTGACACGGTGCATGGCGTAGGCGGCAATCTGGTCACGCTGGTTGATCGTAAAAGCGGCTACCTGAGCGCCTATCCGGTCAAGCGCAGGACGCGCCGGCAGGTAACGCGGGCGATCAATCTGTTGCTCAAGGGGCATGCTGTTCACACGCTGACGCTGGATAACGGGAAGGAGTTTGCCGGGCATGAACGCATTGCGCATCGGAGCCAGTGCCAAGTCTTTTTTGCAGAACCCTATTCATCCTGGCAGCGAGGCACTAATGAAAATACCAACGGCCTGCTCCGGCAGTATTTTCCCAAGGGCGGCGACTTCAGCAAGCTGACCGTCGAGGCGGTCAGTCGCGTGGTAACGAAGATCAATTTACGCCCGCGAAAACGCCTGGGCTGGAAGACGCCGTACGAAGTTTATGCAGGGGCGAGCGTTGCACTTATGTGTTGAATTCAGGTTCATTAAAGACGCTTTCGGGGAATATTAATTCCCTCGAACACAGATTCTGTAGAGAGTCTTTGGTCGCAGGCTCCCTTGGGGGCCATTGAGCGTTCTGTAGCAGCGAATGCTGCTTACGCCCGCAAGCATAGGGGGCTTGAGCGAATATGGGAAATTTCTCTGCATGATAGTAGAGCTGAGGTCTGCTGAATCGTTTTTCAAGGGGGCAGGGGCGTGATTATCCCAGTAGTGCCACCGACTTGATCTGGGCCATGAGCTGCTGGCCGCTGTGTAGCCCCAATTGATCGGCAGAATAACGGGTGATGCGGGCCAGCAGCACGCTGCCGTCAGCATTGAGACTGACCAGCACGTGGGCACTATTATCGGCTGCCTGGTGGCTGACGACCCGTACCGGAAGGCGATTGAGGATGCTTGAGTGCGCGTCTTCGTTCAGGCTCAGGCTGATATCGCGGGCCTGGACCTTGAGTCGCAAGGGTGTGCCCAGGGCCAGAGGCTCGTGAGCCAGACGTAGCTGCAGCGTGCTGTCAGGCAATTGCAGGCTGAGCAATTGGTAGTCAGCGTCATAGCTGCTCACCCGGCCCTCGATGATCACACCGGCATCGTCGCCCTGAGCCAAGGGCAGGTCGAGACGCGCGAGGGTTGCGGCAATCGGACCGCTGGCCTGAACCTTGCCCTGTTCCAGTAGCACCAGGTGATCTGCCAGCCGGGCCACTTCGTCCTGGGCATGGCTGACGTAGATCAGCGGGATCTCCAGTTCTGAGTGCAAGCGCTCAAGGTAAGGCAGGATTTCGCGTTTACGGGGGCCATCGAGGGCAGCCAGTGGCTCGTCCATCAACAGCAATTGCGGGCTGCTGAGCAAGGCTCGGGCGATACCCACACGCTGGGCCTCACCGCCCGACAATGTGGCCGGTTTGCGTTCGAGCAAGTGCTCGATCCCCAGCAAAGCACAGGCCTGCTCCAGGCTGACCTTGCGCGCCTGGGCCGGAATGCGCCGCCAGCCGAAAGTCAGGTTACCCAGTACCGTCAGGTGGGGGAACAGGCTGGCTTCCTGAAACACATAGCCAATCGGGCGCAGGTGTGGGGCGATGAAGTGGTTGCGGCGCGAGTCTTGCCAGATCTGGCCGTTGACTTCGATGTAGGCATCGGCTGCCCGCTCCAGGCCCGCCAGGCAGCGCAGGCAGGTGGTCTTGCCCGAGCCGGAATGGCCAAACAGTGCGCTGATGCCGCGCCCGGGCAATTGCAGGTCGACATCCAGTTCGAAGCTGTCGCGGGCTACTTTGAGCCGAGCGTGAATCATTTTCTCCACACTCAGCTCCAGGTCGATTTGCCCTGGCGGCTGGAGTACAGCGCCAGTAGCACGAGGAAAGAAAACACCAGCATGGCACCCGCCAGCCAGTGGGCCTGCAGGTATTCCATGGCTTCGACGTGGTCGAAGATCTGTACCGACACCACGCGGGTCTTGTCAGGGATGTTGCCGCCAATCATCAGCACCACGCCGAACTCGCCCACGGTGTGGGCAAAGCCAAGGATGCTTGCGGTGATAAAGCCGGGCCGGGCCAGTGGCAGCACCACATGGACAAAGCTGTCCCATGGGCTGGCACGCAGCGTAGCGGCCACTTCCAGCGGGCGCTCGCCAATGGCGCTGAAGGCGTTCTGCAAGGGTTGCACGACAAAGGGCATCGAGTAGATCACCGAACCGATCACCAGGCCGCTGAAGCTGAACACCACGGTGCCCAGCCCCAACGCTTCGGTGGTTTGTCCGATCCAGCCGTTCGGCCCCAGGGCCAGCAGCAGGTAGAAACCGATGACCGTCGGCGGTAGCACCAGCGGCAGGGCCACCACCGCGCCCACCGGCCCGCGCAACCAGGAGCGCGTACGCGCCAGCCACCAGGCGATCGGGGTGCCGACCAACAACAGAATCAAGGTGGTCAGGCTGGCCAGTTTGAAGGTCAGCCAGATGGCACCCAGGTCGCTGGCGTCCAGTGGCATCAGATTTCGTAACCGTAGGACTTGATCAGGGCCGTTGCTTTCGGACCTTTAAGGTACTCAACCAGCGCCTTGGCGGCCGGGTTGTCTTTGCCTTTGTTGAGGATCAAGGCGTCTTGCTTGATCGGCTCATGCAGGCTGGCTGGGACGATCCAGGCCGAACCTTCGCTGACTTTGCCGTCTTTGTAGATTTGCGACAGCGCTACGAAGCCCAACTCGGCATTGCCGGTGGAGACGAACTGGAAGGCCTGGGTAATGTTCTGGCCTTCGACGATCTTGCCCTTGGTGGCTTCGGTGAGCTTGAGCTTGTCCAGCACCTGGGTAGCGGCCAAGCCATAAGGGGCGGCTTTCGGGTTGGCGATCGAGAGGTGCTTGAACGCGTTCTTTTTCAGCACTTCACCCTGGGCATCGACGTAGCCTGGTTTGGCTGACCACAGGGCCAGCGTGCCAATGGCATAGGTAAAGCGTGAGCCCTTGACGCTGTCGCCTTCGCTTTCCAGCTTCGCCGGGGTGCTGTCATCGGCGGCGAGGAACACTTCGAACGGTGCGCCGTTCTTGATCTGCGCGTAGAACTGCCCGGTAGCGCCGTAGGCAGCGACCAGCTTGTGACCGGTGTCTTTCTCGAAATCTTTGGCGATGGCCTGGATCGGCGCGGTGAAGTTGGCCGCGACAGCGACCTGAACCTCATCGGCCCAGGCACTGGTGAAGGTCATGAAC
Source organism: Pseudomonas sp. NUPR-002 (assembly GCF_056322725.1). NCBI lineage: Bacteria > Pseudomonadati > Pseudomonadota > Gammaproteobacteria > Pseudomonadales > Pseudomonadaceae > Pseudomonas > Pseudomonas sp. NUPR-002. The sequence goes on along the minus strand of NZ_CM150476.1, from coordinate 3,865,787 downwards.
GTGGCCAGGGCGGCCAAGGCAAATCGAGGGGCGCACTTACTCATGAAACACAGCTCCATAGGCTGAGGGATAATCGTTATGTAGGTGACTATATAGCGATTACCCGACAAACGGGAAGCACTGCTTCAGCGCTTGAGTTGCGCGAGGGCGTTTTCTGCCAGGGTGCGGGTCAGTTCTTCGGCGGGGAGGGCTTGTCCCAGACGCAGCGCCTGGCCCGACCAGAGGTTACTGAAATCACTGTTGCCCTGAGGTTCGCTGATCGCCCGCAGCGGCATCAACGCACCGCCAGCCAAGGGGAACTGCGGTGCCAGTGGGCTGATCGGCCCCAGCTCGCGCATGATCCGGGTGTTGATGCCGCGCGCTGGGCGCCCGGTAAACAGGTTGGTCAGTGCGGTGTCGCTTTCCTTGGCGCTGTGCAGCGCCTGGCGGTGGGCGGCCGAAATCTTGGCTTGCGGGCAGAACAGGTAAGCAGTGCCCAGTTGGACTGCCGAAGCGCCCAACGCCAGGGCGGCGACAATGCCGCGATGGTCGCCGATGCCACCGGCGGCAATCACTGGCACCTTCACCGCATCTACGATTTGTGGCACCAGCGCCAGCGTGCCGACCTGGGTGTTCAGATCGCTGCTGAGGAACATCCCGCGGTGCCCACCGGCTTCGTAGCCCATGGCGATGATCGCATCGCAGCCGTGCTGTTCCAGCCAGATCGCTTCATCGACGGTGGTGGCGCTGGACAGCACCTTGGCCCCGGTGGCCTTGACCCGTGCCAGCAAATCGGCCTGCGGCAGGCCAAAGTGGAAGCTCACCACGGCGGGGCGATATTCCTCGACCAATTGGCAGGTGGCGTCGTCGAACGGTGCGCGGTTGGACACCGGAGTGGGTGCCTGGTAATCGGCGCCCAGCTCGTCGTAGTAGGGCTTGAGTGCCTGCTTCCAGGCCGCATCGCGAGCGGGGTCGGGTTGCGGCGGCTGATGGCAGAAGAAATTGACGTTCAGCGGCCCCTTGCAGGCCTGGGTAAAGGCTTCAAGTTCGGCGCGGATCTGCTCCAGGCTCAGGGTTGCGCACGGCAGCGAGCCCAGGCCGCCTGCGTTGCTCACGGCAATGGCCATGGCCGAGCCCGTGGCTCCGGCCATCGGCGCCTGAATGATCGGTAGTTCAATGCCTAGCAGATCGAGAAGGCGGGTGTCCGGCCATTGGCTCATGCCTGGGATTCCTTGTGCGTTGTGACCGTTACAGGGCTTTGCTGACCTTTACATCGGTGATTTTTTTCGCGTCTTCGCCGTGGAGCTTCTGCAGTGCAGCCTGTACTTCCTCAGGGGCATCGCTGCTCATCTGGGCGAAGTCGAAGCGTTGTTCACCGTCAAGCTTGTATTTGATGACGTATTTGGTGGTCTGGCTCATGGCTTATCTCAGTTTCGACGACGAACGGCGGATGAACTTGATCTTGTGGGTGAAGGTCGGCTTGCTCACTGCCGACAACGCGCGCGGGCCAACGGTATCGATGGTGATATTCCAGAAGCCGGTGCTGGGTACGGTGATTTTTGCCGGGAAGTCGACGAATGCACCGCCGTGATAGGTGTGGCGCCCGCCATTCTTGAAGCTGCGGAAGTTGGCGTCGTTCATCAGGCGGATATTGCAGCGCTGGGAGCACTCGATGACGACGATATCGTCTTCGTTGAGGTGCTCGCGCTGGTGTACGAATTTCATGTTGCTCTCCGCAATGGATCTTTGGGCAATTCAAAACGATACCATGATCATTGCTGATACGGTCGTGCTTCGTGTCGGTGCCGGGATAAATCTGCCAATCCAGGGAGCAAAATGGTCTTTGCGTGGTCAGAGTGTTTTTCCGTGGTGGAGGTGTAGCTTGATGAAGTGGGTTGTAGCAGCGTTGGCAGTTACGCTTGGCGGTTGCGCCAGTGTATCGGAGCTTGAAAATTCGCCGGAAACCTTGAACGTGATTTCTGGCAAGAAGCCCCAGGAGTACGCCACCTGCGTACAGCAGCACTTGGCTGAAACCCGGGGTCCGCTTGAAGTTGAGCAGCACCACGATGGCTTGCGCCTGGTGGTTCCGCAGAAAGTCGGTGCCGGGCCTGCGGCGCTGGTGGATATCAATGAGCGCGGCAGCGGCAGCAGCATCAAGTTGTATGAGCGGCTCAATAACTTTCCGCTGCGTCTGGGTGACGTGAAAACGGCTGCCACGCGCTGTATTTCTGGGTGAGTCAGCAGGGTTTATCGCGGGGCAAGCCCGCGCCTGCCTGCATGTGGGTGATCAGTGCCCATAGTTGTGGATCTTCGAAATCTTTTATGACCAGTTGTGCACCAGCGGCGATCAGGGCCTCGGGTGTCTGACTGGTGGCCAGGCCAACGGTGAAAATCCCGGCACGGCTGGCGGCCGTTACGCCAGGCATTGAATCTTCGAAAGCCAGGGCATGGCTGGCCTGCGCTTGCAGGCATTCGAGGCCCGTGAGGTAGGGCAGCGGGTCCGGTTTTGCCCGGGGCAGCTCTTCGGCGACCAGCACATGTTTGAAGCGCTCACCCAAGCCCATGGCCTTGAGCATATGCACGGCATTGGCCCGTGGCGCATTGGTGACTACCGCCATACCGATGCCGGTCTCTTCGGCATGCGCCAGCAGGCGCAGCAACCCGGCAGTGGGCTGCAGGGTCGGTGACAGGGCGCGAAAACGCGCTTCCTTGCGGTCAGCGAAGGCCTGGTGCTCGGCCAGCGGGCGGTCGGGAAACAGGTAGCGGCACAGGTCGGCGTTGGCCCGACCGCTGATGTGGGCGTCGAACTGCGCCTCAGTCAATACCCGGCCGTCTTCGAGCAACAGCTGTTGCATGGCCAGCAGGTGGAGTTTGTCGGTATCGGTCAGGGTGCCGTCGAGATCAAACAATAACGCATCAAGCATGCTGAGTATCCGCTGCAGTGGCCGCTCATCATAACCCGATCATGGGGGCTGGTCAGTGTGCGCGGAAAAGAGTACAAATGTACTCCATGAATACTTTATCGCCCAAACGCAGCGCCATCCTCGCTTTCATCCGCGAACGCATTGCCGAGCATGGCCAGCCGCCGAGCCTGGCCGACATTGCCACGGCATTCGGTTTTGCCTCCCGTAGCGTGGCCCGCAAACATATCCAGGCGCTGGCCGAGGCCGGTTTCATTGAGGTCACCCGCAACCAGGCCCGCGGCATTCGCCTGGCCGGGGCGTTGCGCCGCCCCGAGGTGCTGGAAATTCCGGTGCTGGGCCAGGTGGCGGCGGGGCGGCCGATCGGCCCGGACGTCGATATCCACGAGCAGCTGATGCTCGATGCCCAGCTGTTCAGCCGTTCGCCCGACTACTTGCTCAAGGTGCGCGGCGACTCGATGCTCGATGACGGCATCCTTGACGGCGACCTGGTCGGTATCAAGCAACAGGCAGAAGCCCGTGACGGGCAGATCATCGTCGCCCGCCTGGACGGCGAGGTAACCATCAAGCGCTTCGAACGGGTCAGTGCCCAGCAGTACCGTTTGCTGCCGCGTAACCCGGCCTATGCCCCGATCGAGGTTGGCCCGGGCCAGGACTTCGTCATTGAGGGCGTGTTCTGCGGTCTGGTGAGGCGCGGCTGATGGGCGCGGTAGTCAGCCTCGACGGGTTGCTCGACCAGCGGCGGGTCTGGAAGGGGCGCCCTCAGGTTCAGCCCCGGGGTGAGCAGCCCACCGGCCATGCGCCGCTGGATGCGCTGCTACCCGGCGGTGGCTGGCCGCCCGCTGCATTGACCGAAGTGTTGCTGGCTGCCCGCGGCAGCAGTGAGCTGCAGTTGCTCTGGCCGAGCCTGGCGCGCCTGACCGCCGCTGCCGAGCGGGTGGTGCTGATTAGCCCTCCGTTCATTCCGTATGCACCGGCCTGGCAGGCGGCTGGCGTTGATCTGCAGTGGCTGACGCTGGTCGAGACGGCGGCGGACGAAGTGTTCTGGGCGGCCGAGCAATGTTTGCGCTCGGGCAGTTGCGGGGCGGTGTTGTGCTGGCCGGACAAAGCCGACGACCGCGCTCTGCGGCGCTTGCAGGTGGCCGCTGAAAGCGGACAGACCCTGGCCTTTGCCTTGCGCCCTCTGCAGGCCGCATTGAACCCGTCACCGGCGGCCTTGCGTATTGCCGTCGATAGCCACCCGGCGCAATGGCGCGTCCTCAAGTGCCGTGGCGGTCTGGCCCCGGCGATGCCGATTGCCTGCCCAGGGCGAGGCTGATGGATCATGCTCTGGGCCTGTATTGTGCTGCCACAGCTGGCACTCGACGCGGTATTGCGTGGGCGCGCTGACCCTGACGCGCCGCTGGTGCTGCTCAACGGGCCACCGCAGCGCCGGGTGCTGCAGGCGGTCAATCCGGCAGCGGCGGCGCTCGGCCTGCGCGCCGGGCAGCCACTGACCAGCGCTCAGGCGCTGGCGGGCAATTTCGCCTGCGTCGACCATGACCCTGCCGCCATCGACGCCCTGCAGCAACTGCTCGCGGCCTGGGCTTACCAGTACAGCTCCCAGGTCAGCCTGCACTACCCACGGGTGCTGTTGCTGGAAGTCGAATCCAGCCTCGGCCTGTTTGGCCCGTGGCCTGCGTTCGAAGCACGCTTGCGCGCCGAGTTGAGTGCGTTGGGTTTTCGTCACCGTATTGTGCTGGCCAGTAACCCGGTGGCCGCGCGTATGCTTGCCAACTGTCATGATGGCCTGGCGCTCGATTGCCCTGAACAAACGCGCGCCGCCCTTGAGCAACTGCCCATCGAACGTGTCGGTTTGCCCGCCGAGGCCGCCAGCGCTTTCGCCCGCATGGGGCTGCGCAGGCTCGCTCAGGTCATGGCGCTGCCCCGCGAAGCCGTGGCCCGGCGTTTTGCCGCGGCGGTGCAACTGCATCTGGACCGTTTGCTTGGGCTGCGGCCCATGGCCCTGACGTTCTACCTGCCGCCCGATCGTTTCGATGCGCGCCTGGAGCTGAATTTCGATGTTGAGTCGCACCAGGCCTTGCTCTTTCCGCTGCGTCGTCTGATTAACGACCTGGCGGCATTCCTGGCCGGCCGCGACAGTGGCGTGCAGCGTTTTACCGTGCACCTGGAGCATGCCGAGGGCGCAGACACCTGTGTGCCCGTTGGCCTGCTGGCCGCCGAGCGTGACCCGCTGATGCTGTTTGAGCTGGCCCGTGGCCGCCTTGAGCAACTGCAGTTGCAGGCGCCGGTGCGCAACCTGCGTTTGCAGGCCGAAGACCTGCCGGCCTTTGTCCCGCAGCACCGCGAACTGTTTGACCCGCGTGCGCAGCAGAACCAGCCCTGGGAGCAACTGCGCGAGCGTCTGCGTGCACGCTTGGGCGACGCGGCGGTACACAGCCTGTCAACCCAGGCCGACCACCGCCCGGAATGCGCCTGGCGCCTGGACAATCCGGCGCTGCTGCTTCCCTCTACCGCAACAGCGCTGCGTCCGGGCTGGCTGCTGGCCGAGCCCCAGGCGTTGCCGGAGCAGGGCATGCAACTGCTGACCGAGGCTGAGCGGATCGAGTCTGGCTGGTGGGACGGCGGCGATGTGCGTCGCGACTACTACCGGGTGCAGACCCCCACCGGGCAGTACGCCTGGGCCTACCGCACCCTTGGCGAGGCGGGGCCGCTGTGGCTGCAGGGTTGGTTTGCATGAGCACGCCAGTGGCCTATGCCGAACTGCACTGCCTGTCGAACTTCAGCTTCCAGCGCGGTGCCTCCAGCGCCCAGGAGTTGTTCAGCCGAGCGCGCCAGCAGGGTTATCAGGCCTTGGCGATCACCGACGAGTGCACCTTGGCCGGTATCGTCCGGGCCTGGCAGGCGGCCAAGGCGGCCGAGGTGCCGTTGATCGTCGGCAGTGAAATACGTGTGCACGAGGGGCCCAAGCTGGTGCTGCTGGCAGAAAATCTGCTCGGCTATCAGCACCTGTGCAGGCTGATCACCGAAGGGCGGCGACGGGCGCAGAAAGGCGCTTACCAGGTGCTGCGTGAAGATTTCGACGCGCCACTGGAGGGTTTGCTGGCCCTCTGGGTGCCTGATGAAAACGAGCACGACCTGGCGCGTGGCCAGTGGCTGCAGGAACGCTTCGCCGAGCGCCTGTGGCTGGCGGTGGAACTGCACCGTGGCGCTGATGACGGGCGGCGCCTGCAACAGCTTCTGGCCCTGGCTGCGGCGCTGCAACTGCCTGCGGTGGCGGCGGGTGATGTACACATGCATGCCCGTGGTCGCCGGGCCTTGCAAGACAGCATGACGGCGATCCGTCACCATTGCACCGTGGCCGAGGCCGGGCAGCGTCTGTTCGCCAACGGCGAACGCCACCTGCGGCCCTTGGCGCAACTGGCCGAGCTGTACCCGCAGGCGTTGCTCGATGAAACCCTGCGTATTGCCGGGCGCTGTCGCTTCGACCTGAGCCAGCTGCGCTATCAGTACCCCAGCGAACTGGTGCCCGCCGGCCAGACAGCCAGCAGCTGGTTGCGCCACTTGTGCGAGCAGAAACAGCACTGGCGTTGGCCGCAGGGTATTGCCGAGAAGGCGCGGCAAGCGCTGGAACACGAGCTCGAGCTGATTACCGAGCTGAACTACGAGCACTACTTTCTCACCGTTTACGACATCGTCAACTTTGCCCGTGGCCAGGGCATCCTCTGCCAGGGGCGCGGTTCGGCGGCCAACTCGGTGGTGTGTTTCGTGCTGGGCATCACCGAGCTCGACCCGATGCACAGTCACTTGTTGTTCGAGCGTTTTCTGTCGCGCGAACGCGATGAACCGCCCGACATCGACGTCGATTTCGAACACGACCGCCGTGAAGAGGTCCTGCAGTACGTGTTCAACCGCTACGGTCGTCACCGTGCCGCCTTGACCGCCGTGGCCAGCACCTACCATGCCGCCGGTGCGGTGCGTGATATCGCCCGGGTGTTGGGCTTGCCGGTGGCACAAATCAACGCACTGGCCGATTGTTGCGGGCGCTGGAGCGATCGCTTGCCGCCGCCGGAACAGTTGCGTGAAGCCGGCTTCGACCCCGACAGCCCGTTGTTGCGCCGGGTATTGGTGTTGACCGGCGAATTGATCGGCTTCCCGCGCCACCTGTCTCAGCATCCGGGCGGCTTCGTGATTTCCGAGCAGCCGCTGGCCAGTCTGGTGCCGGTGGAGAATGCGGCAATGCCGGGGCGCACGGTGATCCAGTGGGACAAGGACGATCTGGATCTGGTCGGCCTGCTCAAGGTCGATATCCTCGCCCTGGGCATGCTCAGCGCCTTGCGCCGCTGTTTTGACCTGTTGTACCGCCATCGCGGTCGCCAACTGAGCCTGGCCAAGATCCCCGCCGATTGCGCCGCCACTTACGACATGATCGGCCGCGCCGACACCATCGGCGTGTTCCAGATCGAGTCGCGGGCGCAGATGGCCATGTTGCCGCGCCTCAAACCGCGGAAGTTCTACGATCTGGTCATCGAGGTGGCGATCGTGCGTCCCGGGCCGATCCAGGGCGACATGGTTCACCCTTACTTGCGTCGGCGCCAGGGCCTGGAGGAGGTGACTTACCCGTCGCCAGCGTTGCAGCAGGTGTTCGAGCGCACCTTGGGCGTGCCGCTGTTTCAGGAGCAGGTGATGGAGCTGGCCATGGTCGCCGGTGGCTATTCAGCAGGCGAGGCCGATCAGTTACGGCGTGCCATGGCGGCCTGGAAACGCCATGGCGGCCTGGAACCGCACCGCGAACGCCTGATCAGCGGCATGCTCGGCAATGGCTACAGCCGTGAGTTCGCCGAGCGCATCTTCGAGCAGATCAAAGGCTTTGGCAGCTATGGCTTTCCTGAGTCCCACGCTGCCAGCTTTGCCTTGTTGACCTACGCCAGTTGCTGGCTCAAGTGTCATGAGCCGGCAATTTACGCCTGCGCGCTGATCAATAGTTGGCCGATGGGCTTCTACAGCCCTGACCAGATCCTGCAGGATGCACGCCGGCATGCCATCGAGATCCGCCCGGTGGATGCCTGCCATAGCGACTGGGACTGCAGCCTGGAACCGGGGGCAGGGCAGGCGTTGGCGATTCGTCTGGGTTTGCGGCAGATTCGCGGCTTTCGCCAGGAAGATGCCCAGCGTATCGAGCAGGCGCGCAGCGCGGCGCCCTGGCGTGACGTCAGCGACCTCTGCCTGCGCGCCCAACTCGATGCCCGGGCCCGTGAACTGCTGGCCGACGCCGGGGCCTTGCGCGGGTTGGCCAGCGACCGCTACCGGGCGCGTTGGAGTGTGGCGGCGGTGCAGGCGCAGTTGCCCTTGTTCGCCGGTATCGAGGCGCCGCCAGAAGCGCCAGTGAGCCTGCCGCAACCCTCGGTCAGCGAAGACCTGTTTGCCGATTACGCCAGTGTTGGCACCACCTTGGGCCCGCATCCACTGACCTTGTTGCGCCGCCGTCTCGATGCCCTGGGCTGTCGCAGCTCGCAGGCCCTGGAGGGCGCCGAGCATGGCGACAAAGTCAGCGTCGCCGGCCTGGTGACCGGCCGGCAACGCCCGCAGACCGCCAGTGGCGTCACCTTTGTCACCCTTGAAGATGAGTTTGGCAATGTCAACGTCGTGGTCTGGCGTGAGCTGGCCGAGCGTCAGCGCCGGGCCTTGGTTGGCTCACGCTTGCTGCGGGTGAGTGGGCGGCTGGAATCTGAAAGCGGTGTGCGCCACCTGATAGCCCAGCGCCTGGAAGATCTCAGCCCTTTGCTGCAAGGGCTGGATATCCGCAGCCGCGACTTCCGGTAGGAGCGGGCTTGCCCCGCGATAGCGGTATACCTGACACACCGCTATCGCGGGGCAAGCCGCTCCTACACCATCGCCAGGTGCTGTTTGCGAGTGGGTGCGGGAAAGGCGCGGTCAATGGCGCGCACGTCTTCGCTGCTCAGGGTCAGGCTGGCGGCCGCGGCATTCAGGCGTACATGCTCGGGATCGACCGCCTTGGGGATCGCAATGATGCCGTTCTGGCGCGTTACCCAGGCCAGGCTGACCTGCGCCGGGGTAGCACCATGGCGCTCGGCAATCTCGCTCAGGGTCGGGTGCTTGAGCAAACGGCCGGCCTGGGCCAACGGGCAGTAGGCCATGGTCGGCAATTGGCGTTGCTGGCTCCATGGCAACAGATCGAACTCGATACCGCGCTGGGCAGGGTTGTACAGCACCTGATTGGTGGCGCAGTCCGGGTTGTGCAGCTCGCGCAGGTCGTCAGTGTCGAAGTTCGATACGCCCCAACGGCGAATCTTGCCCGCTTCACGCAAGCGCTCGAAGGCTTCAACGGTTTCTTCCAGTGGGTGCTGGCCGCGCCAGTGCAGCAGGTACAGGTCGATGCAGTCGGTCCCCAGGCGTTTCAGGCTGCGCTCGCAGGCGGCCGGCACACCCTTGCGGCTGGCGTTGTGCGGGTACACCTTGCTGACCACGAACACCTGATCACGGCGCCCGGCGATGGCCTCGCCGACCACTTCTTCAGCCCCGCCCTCAGCGTACATTTCGGCGGTGTCGATCAGCGTCAGGCCCAGTTCGATCCCTTGCTGCAACGCGGCCACTTCAGCGTTGCGTTGGCCCGGATCTTCCCCCATGTACCACGTCCCCTGACCAATGGCCGGAACCTCTACACCGGCAAGTTTGACTGTGCGCATGTCACCTCCTGTGGGCGAGTTTGTTCTTGTAATACGTCGAGCAGCGCCTGGGCTGCTGCCGAGAGTTTATGATCAGCCAGCATCGACACGCCAATGCGCCGTTCAATAATCGGCTCGACCAGCGCCACGCACCGGGCGCCCAATTCTTCCATCTGGCCAATGCACAAGGCCGGCACGGCACTGACGCCCAGACCATTGGCAACCATACGGCCGATGGTCGACAGCTGGTGACTCTCAAAGGCCACCGCCAGCTTGCCATGCTCGGCCGCCAGGTGCTGCTCCAGTAATAACCGCACAGCGGAAGGCCGCTGCAAGGCAATGAAATCTTCGGCCAGCAGTTCATGCCAGCTGACCTGAGCCTGTAGCGCTAACGGTGAGTCAGCGGGCACCACCGCAACGAAACGGTCCAGGTACAACGGTGTGAACAGCAGCGGCGCACTGACTTCCGGTTCAATGCCAATACCCAGCTCGACGCGGCGGTGGCGGACCAGCTCCAGCACTTGCTCGTTGATGACGTCGTGTACGGTGACGTTGACCCGTGGATAGCGCTGACGAAACTCTTTCAACACTGCCGGCAACAGGTTACCGGCGTAGGCTGGCATGGCCGCAATCGACACCCGTCCCAGTTGCAGGGTGAAGCGCTGGCGCAGCAGTTCTTCGGTGTTGTCCCAGTCGGCCAGCAGTTGCCGGGCCAGGGGCAGCAGCACCTCGCCTTCAGGGGTCAGGTTGACGCTGCGCGTGGTGCGGCTGAGCAGGGCGCCGCCAAGGTTATCTTCCAGGGCCTTGATGGTCAGGCTCAGTGCCGGTTGCGACAGGTGCAGGCGCTCCCCGGCCTGGGCAAAGCTTCGGTATTTGGCAACAGTGACAAAGGCGCGTAGCTGCTTGACGTTCATCGGTACCGGCTATTCTTTTGGAAAATTAATCAAATGATCATAAAAACAAAATTAACAAATAAGTCGGTTGGGGTGAAGATGGCGCAAACGCTCGCCGACACCCTTGTCGGATCAACAACTACAAAAGGCGGATCAGCATGGCCGGACTGGACAAGCGCGTAGCAACCTATGAACAGGCTCTTGAAGGCCTGACCGACAACATGACGGTACTGGCCGGTGGTTTTGGCCTGTGCGGCATTCCGGAAAACCTCATCAACGAAATCAAGCGTCGTGGCGTCAAGGGCCTGACCGTGGTGTCGAACAACTGCGGCGTTGATGGCTTTGGCCTCGGCGTGCTGCTGGAAGATCACCAGATTCGCAAAATGGTCGCCTCCTACGTGGGCGAGAACGCCGAATTCGAACGTCAATTGCTCAGCGGCGAGCTGGAAGTGGAACTGACGCCACAGGGCACCCTGGCGGAAAAAATGCGTGCTGGCGGCGCCGGCATTCCGGCCTTCTTCACCGCGACCGGCTACGGCACTCCAGTGGCCGACGGCAAGGAAGTGCGTGAGTTCAACGGTCGCAAATACATCCTTGAAGAAGCCATCACCGGCGACTTCGCCATCGTCAAGGGCTGGAAGGCCGACCACTACGGCAACGTGGTGTACCGCAACACCGCGCAGAACTTCAACCCGCTGGCCGCCACGGCCGGCAAGATCACTGTGGTTGAAGTCGAAGAAATCGTCGAGCCGGGCGTCTTGCTGCCTACCGAGATCCATACCCCGGGTATCTATGTCGACCGGGTGATTGTCGGCACCTTCGAGAAGCGTATCGAAAAACGCACCCTCAAAGCCTGAACCGTCCCCGAACAGAACAACAAAGAGATCCTGACTATGGCACTTACCCGCGAACAAATGGCTCAGCGCGTCGCCCGCGAACTCAAGGACGGCTACTACGTCAACCTCGGTATTGGCATTCCAACGCTGGTGGCCAACTATGTCCCGGCCGATATGGACGTCATGCTGCAATCGGAAAACGGCCTGCTGGGCATGGGTGAATTCCCTACCGAAGCGCAGCTGGACGCCGACATGATCAACGCCGGCAAACAGACCGTGACTGCCCGCCGTGGCGCGTCGATTTTCAGCTCGGCCGAATCGTTTGCCATGATCCGTGGCGGCCATGTCGACCTGACCGTACTGGGCGCCTTCGAAGTGGACGTGGAAGGCAACATCGCCTCGTGGATGATCCCCGGCAAACTGGTCAAGGGCATGGGCGGGGCGATGGACCTGGTGGCCGGCGCCGACAACATCATCGTCACCATGACCCACGCCTCCAAAGACGGCGAATCCAAGTTGCTGCCCCGTTGCAGCCTGCCGCTGACCGGTGCCGGTTGCATTCGTAAGGTGCTGACCGACCTGGCTTACCTGGAGATCGAGAACGGCGCTTTCATTCTGCGTGAAACCGCGCCAGGGGTGACGGTCGAAGAGATCATCGAGAAGACCGCTGGCAAGCTGATCGTGCCGGATGATGTGAAAGAAATGACGTTCTAACGTTCGCTTTTTGGGCCTCATCGCGGGGCAAGCCCGCTCCTACAGGGAACCACGCATTCCTTGCAGGAGCGGGCTTGTCCCGCGATGAGGCCCTTGTCGTTTCAAATAAAACCAATAAAAGGAATTCCCCCGTGGCCGCTGATATCCAAGACAGCCGCTCCGCACGCTTTGCCCTGCGCTGCTCAAACTGGGCCGAACGCTGGTTCCCCGACTCCTGGGTGTTCGCCGCCCTGGCCGTGACGCTGGTCAGCGTTGCCGCCCTGGCGATGGGCGCCAAGCCGACCGACACCGCCAAGGCTTTTGGTGACGGTTTCTGGAGCTTGATTCCGTTCACCATGCAGATGGCTTTTGTGGTCATCGGTGGCTATGTGGTGGCGAGCTCGCCACCGGCGGTCAAGCTGATCGACCGCTTGGCACGCATCCCGAAAAACGGCCGCTCGGCAGTCTGCTGGGTGGCGTTGATCTCGATGCTCGCCTCGTTGCTGAACTGGGGATTGTCGTTGGTGTTCGGCGGCCTGCTGGTCCGCGCACTGGCGCGGCGTACCGACTTGCACATGGACTATCGCGCCGCCGGTGCCGCAGCCTATCTGGGCCTGGGGGCGGTCTGGGCGTTGGGCCTGTCGTCGTCGGCCGCGCAGTTGCAGGCCAACCCGGCCAGCCTGCCGCCGTCGATCCTGGCGATCACCGGGGTGATCCCGTTTACCGAAACCATTTTCCTCTGGCAGTCGGGCGTGATGCTGGCGGCGCTGGTGGTGATTTCCCTGATCGTGGCCTATGCCACCGCGCCTGGCCCGAGCAGTGCCCGTAGCGCTGCCGACTGTGGCGTTGACCCAAGCTTCTCGGCACCGCCACCACCGCAGCGCACGCGCCCGGGCGAGTGGCTGGAATACAGCCCGATCCTGATCTTGCTGCTGGTGGCCCTGGCTGCGGGCTGGCTGTACAACGAGTTCAGCACCAAACCGGCCATTACTGCGATTTCCGGGCTGAACACCTACAACCTGCTGTTCATCATGCTTGGCGCCTTGCTGCACTGGCGTCCGCGCAGCTTCCTCGATGCGGTGTCCCGTGCGGTGCCGACCACCACCGGGGTACTGATCCAGTTCCCGCTGTATGGCTCGATCGCAGCGATCCTCACCCAGGTTCAGGGGGCGGACGCGCAAACCCTGGCGCACCACATCTCGACCTTCTTTGTGCAGATCGCCTCGCATGACACCTATGCGCTGCTGATGGGCGTGTACTCGGCGGTGCTGGGCTTCTTCATTCCGTCGGGCGGTGGCAAGTGGATCATCGAAGCCCCGTACGTGATGCTGGTGGCCAATGACCTGCAGTACCACCTGGGCTGGGCGGTGCAGATCTACAACGCGGCCGAAGCGCTGCCGAACCTGATCAACCCGTTCTACATGCTGCCACTGTTAGGGGTACTGGGGCTGAAGGCACGTGACCTGATCGGCTTTTCCTTTGTGCAGTTGCTGGTGCATATCCCGCTGGTGTTGTTTCTGCTGTGGTTCCTCGGTACCACGCTGCAATACACCCCGCCAGTAATGCCAGGCTAATACCACCTGCTGTAGGAGCGGGCTTGCCCCGCGATAGCGGCGTGTCAGTCACAGCGCCTCGCGGGGCAAGCCCGCTCCCACACTGGAGGATCAGCTTGGGATCATGGCGAAGCCGACGCCAAACCGGTTCCAGGCGTTGATGGTGGCGATGGCCAGGGTCAGATTGACCACCTCGGCTTCGCTGAAGTGTTCAAGCAGAGCCCGGTATTGATGCTCTGGCGCATGTCGCTCGGGCAGGCGGGTCAGGCTTTCGGTCCAGGCCAGCGCGGCACGCTCGCGAGGCGTGAAGAACGTGGTCTCTTCCCAAACGCTCAAGGTTTGCAGGCGCGCCTCGGTTTCACCGGCCTTGCGTGCGTCATTGGCGTGCATGTTGACGCAATAGGCGCAGCCGTTGATTTGCGAGGCACGCAAGCGAATCAGCTCCAGCAGCGAAGATTCCAGGCCCGATTTGCCCAGGGCCATTTCCAGGCCGACCATGGCTTTGTACGCCTCGGGTGAATGCTTGGCCCATTCGATACGATTGCTCATCTGTGTGCTCCAGTCAGTGCTGCCTCAGGCAGGGATGGCACTACCTTAGCGCTGCTGCGTGGCACCTCGAATAGCCAATTGCGGCGATTCTCAGGAGGCCAATCCCTCCAGGGTCTGCAGGGTGTCACGCACGCGGTCCAGTGCCGGGTCGATGTCCAGCAGTTCGATGGCGCCAAAGCCCAGCAGCAAGCCTGGGCGGACCGGGGCCTGTGCGTAAAAGGGCGCCAACGAATACAGCCCGACCTCGACCTTGCGCGCCATGCTGATCAAAAAGTCCACGTCCAGATCGCCCTTGGTCAGGGCACTCAAATGATACCCCGCAGTGGCTGGGACCACCTCGAACCAGGGCGCCAGGTCCCCCTGCAAACGCTGCAGGATGCGCTGGCGGCGTGCGGCGTAAACTTCGTGCACGCGGCGAATGTGTTTAAGCAGTGCGCCTTCACTGATGAAACGGGCCAAGGCCCACTGGTTCAGCGTCGACGTGTGCCAATCGGTCAATTGCCTGGCGATACACAAGGCTTCGTGCAGGGCCGGCGGCATGATGGTGTAGCCCAGGCGCAGTTCCGGTAACAGGGTTTTCGAAAAGGTCCCGACGTAGGCGACCAGGCCATGGCGGTCCATGCTCTGCAGTGAGTCGCTGGGCCGCCCCTGGTAGCGGAACTCGCTGTCATAGTCGTCTTCGATGATGATTGCGCCCAATGCCGCCGCACGCGCCAGCAAGGCCTGGCGCCGCGCCTGGCTCATCGGCATGCCCAGCGGAAACTGATGTGAGGGGGTGACGTAAATCAAGCGGGTGCCGTCGGCAATCTGCTCCACGCACAGCCCCTGGTCGTCGACCGGAACGTACTGCAATTGCGCACCTTGAGACAGGAACAGCTGACGCGCGGGGGTGTAGCCGGGGTCTTCCATGGCCACCTGACAGCCCGGCTCGATCAGCACCCGGGCGATCAGGTCCAGCGCTTGCTGGGCGCCGTTGCACACCAGTACATCGGCGCTGGTGCAACGTACCCCGCGGGCAAAGGCGATATGCCGGGCAATCGCTTCACGCAGTTCCGGCAAGCCCTGATGGGCCGCATAACGGGCACTGCCACGACGTATCTGGCGCAGCGCGTACTGGTTACAGCGGCGCCATTCATCAAAGGGAAACTGCGCCTTGCTCGACGCGCCGCCGATGAAGTCATAGCGCAAGGTGCTGGGCGCCAAGTCAGCCAGCAAGTTGCGTCGTGCGCGCCACTTTTCCAGGGTCGAAGCGCTGGCCAGGGGCAGGGCAGCGGTGACTGGCGGCAAGCGGGTCGAGGCCGGGGTGATGAAGGTGCCTTTACCCACCGTGGCGCTGAGCAGGTTGTCGTAGGTCAGGCGGGAATAGGCTTCAGCCACGGTCTTGCGCGACACGCCCAGTTGCTCGGCCAGCAGCCGCGTTGGCGGCAGTTGCGTGCCCGCAGCCAGGCGCCCGCTGTCGATGC
This sequence comes from Pseudomonas sp. NUPR-002, assembly GCF_056322725.1. Classification (NCBI taxonomy): domain Bacteria; kingdom Pseudomonadati; phylum Pseudomonadota; class Gammaproteobacteria; order Pseudomonadales; family Pseudomonadaceae; genus Pseudomonas; species Pseudomonas sp. NUPR-002. The sequence continues at coordinate 3,850,214 of NZ_CM150476.1, read as the reverse complement.
CTTCGCGCAGTTGCTGATAGAGCTGCTCGGCCAGGCCTTTATGGCCTTGCAGGTTGATATGAAGTTCCATGCCGGGGCCGGTTCGCGTGCAATTGACAGAGCAGCAGATTAACCGATCTGCCCGGGCACTGCCGTTGATCCCCTCGAACGACGTTTGCCCCCATGCGCGCCACACTTTAATCGTCGGGGTTCTCCGGCGTGTCGGCGAACCTCTTGCGCAAACAGGAGCGTCGCCATGTACCTGCGAACTCTGCTACTCGGCCTGGGGTTGTTAGTGACCGCCACCGTCCAGGCTTCCGAATCAACCGCTGTGTATCACTACGGCATGCCGCTGGATATCGCCAAGGTAGTGCAGATGAGCGAACCTGATAGCCAACTCTGCGATGTGGTGCAGGCCAGCATGGTCTATCTCGACTCTGCCGGTCAGCAACATACCTTGCAGTACCTCAAGCTGGCGCTGGCGTGCAGCGATGGCGGTTAAGCGCAGTCTGTAGGCAATGATCACCCTGGCCGGCCGCACCGCGCCGGGGTGGCTGGACGGTGCCCGCTGAGCAGGGCAGGAATCTGCTTGTGAAGATTTTTGCCAGCAACCACCGAATCGGCCAGATCCGGTGGTAGCCTTGCAGTGTCAGTCGCAATGGATCTGGTCATGGCCCAGCACAAGCTCAGCATTCGCCAACGCAATGTCGACAACATCCTTCTGGCGGCCGAGCAGGTCTTTGCGGAAAAAGGCTATGCCGGGACGGCCATGGCCGACATTGCCGAAGCGGCGCAGTTGCCGCGTAGCAATGTGCACTATTACTTCAGCACCAAGGCTGAGCTTTATCAGGCGGTGTTATTCGGCTTGCTCGATGTGTGGAAGCAGGATGCCCTGTGCTTTGAGCTTTACGACGATCCGCGCATCGTCCTCAGCAGCTACATCCGCGCCAAGATGAACCATTCGCGTACACGGCCCTTTGGCTCCAAAGTCTGGGCCAACGAGATCATCCATGGTGCGCCCAACCTTGGCGAGGCGCTGGACGACCCGCTGTACGACTGGGCCAAGATGAAGGAAGCGAAGATCCGCCAGTGGATCGACGATGGCCGCATCCTGGCGGTGGAGCCTTCGGGCTTGTTGTACATGATCTGGGCGTCGACCCAGCACTATGCCGATTTCAGCCATCAGGTGGGCGTGCTCAACGACCATCAGCCACTCAATGAATTGCAGTTCGAACGGGCGGTGCAGACGGTCACCAGTGTGATCCTGCGCGGCATCGGCCTGGAACCGTAGGCGCGGGCTTGCCCCGTGATTGCGCTATGCCTTCCGCACCGCCGCTCCAACAGGATGATTTTCTGACAAACAAGGAGTCCGCAATGACCTGGTCAGCAACCCAGTACAGCACCTTCGAAAACGAACGCACCCGGCCGGTGCGCGACCTGCTGGCGGCTTTGCCCCAGCGTCCGATCAACACCGCCATCGACCTCGGCTGTGGCCCTGGCAATTCGACCGAGGTGCTAGCCGAGCGTTTCCCGGGGGCGAAGGTCACTGCTCTCGACAGCTCCGAGGACATGCTCCAGGCTGCGCGCCAGCGTCTGCCTGACATCGAATTCACGTTGGGGGATATCGGTACCTGGACCGCGCCTGAAGGGGTGGACGTGATCCTCGCCAACGCGTCGCTGCAATGGCTGCCAGATCACGCATTGCTGTATCCGCACCTGGCCAGGCAATTGACCGAGGGCGGCCAGCTGGCGATCCAGACGCCGGACAACCTCGACGAACCCGCCCATCGCCAGGCTCGTGAAATCGCCAGCCGGGGGCCCTGGGCGCAGAAAATTGCGGCAATCAAGCACCCGCCACGGCACACCGCAGATTACTACTACGACATCCTCAGTCCGCATTGCCGGGAGGTGCAGGTCTGGCGCACCACCTATTACCACCCGTTGACGGGCGGCGCGCAAGCGGTGGTGGAGTGGTTCAAGGGTTCAGCGTTGCGGCCCTATCTGGCGGCCCTGAAGGCCAATGAACAAGCGGATTTCCTTCAGTTCTACCTGCAGGCGATGCAGCAAAGCTACCCGGCCGCCGCAGACGGCAAGGTGTTGTTGCCGTTCCCGCGCTTGTTCATTGTGGCCACGCGCTGAGCACGGGCTTCAGCGGCTGACTTGCCGGCGCGGCCAATGGCGGATCACCTGTAGGTACACCAGGGCATTGACCACGACCACCACCGAGCCCAATAGCACCTGAATACCCGGCGTCAGGCCCGCCGGGTAGATGATCGGCAGGATGTAGTGCTCAATGAAGCCGCCTTGGTAGCCCGCTTGGCCCGCGGCCTGGCGTAAGTAATTTTCCCAGTCGGTGAGCGGGCAGTACAAGTGCAGGAACTCCACGGCGATGCCCCAGCTCAGGGCTGGCAAGTGCCACCACAGTACGCCGCGCCATTTGAGCACCAACAAGCCGCCAAACAGCACGAAGACTATGAACAGCAGGTGAAACAGCACCAGGCCTTCGGCGCCGAGGCGGTAGAGCATGACGATGCACCTTTGCGGTGGCGGATGCGGGTATGCACCATTATGCGGGAGTAGTGGTGTTTACTTAGAAAAAATCTCGCAACTTGGATGTCGGGCCGGTGGGAGCGGGCTTGCCCCGCGATGCGATGTGTCTGACATATCGCTATCGCGGGGCAAGCCCGCTCCCACCGGGACAAGGGGTCTCAGGAAGCTTCGCGGTAGGGGTTGCGCGGGTCGTGCTGCCAGTCGAGGAACGGTTTGCCGGTGTCCTGCGGCACCATGTCGATACAGTCCTGCACCGGGCAGGTGATCTGGCACAGGTTGCAGCCCACGCACTCGGCGTCGATCACCTCGTAACGACGGCTGCCATCGGCCTGCTTGAGGCTGGCGATGGCCTGGTGCGAGGTGTCTTCACAGGCGATGTGGCAACGGCCGCAACCGATGCAGGCGTCCTGATCGATCTTGGCGATGACCTGGTAGTTGATGTCCAGGTACTTCCAGTCGGTGGTATGGCTCACCGCACGCCCGCTGAAATCTTGCAGGCTGCGATAGCCCTGACTGTCCATCCAGCGCGACAGGCCATCCTTCATGTCTTCGACAATGCGAAAACCATGGAGCATGGCTGCCGTGCACACCTGCACCGCGCCGCAACCCAGGGCAATGAACTCGGCAGCATCACGCCAGCTGCCGATACCGCCGATACCGCTGATGGGCAAGCCACGGGTGGCCGGGTCGCGGGCGATTTCGGCGACCATGTTCAGGGCAATGGGTTTGACCGCCGAGCCGCAGTAGCCGCCGTGGGTGCTCATGTCGCCGACAATCGGCAGGGCCACCATGCGTTCGAGATCGACGCTGGTGATCGAGTTGATGGTGTTGATTAGCGACACCGCGTCGGCGCCGCCACGGTGGGCCGCGCGGGCAGACTGGCGGATGTCGGTGATGTTGGGCGTGAGTTTGACGATCACCGGCAGCGAGCAGTGGGTCTTGCACCAGCGTGTGACCTGTTCGACATACTCCGGCACCTGGCCTACCGCCGCGCCCATGCCGCGCTCGGGCATGCCGTGCGGGCAGCCGAAGTTCAGTTCGATGCCATCGGCACCGGTGGCTTCCACCAGTGGCAGGATGGTTTTCCACGCCTGCTCGTTACACGGCACCATCAGCGACACGACCAGGGCACGGTCGGGCCAGGCCTTTTTCACCTGGGTGATTTCCCGCAGGTTGATCTCCAGCGAACGGTCGGTAATCAGCTCGATGTTGTTGATGCCCATCACCTCGCGGTTGACCCCGTAATGGGCCGAGTAGCGCGAGGACACGTTGACGGCGGCCGGGTCTTCGCCGAGGGTTTTCCACACCACGCCGCCCCAGCCTGCCTCATAGGCGCGGACTACGTTGTAGGCTTTGTCGGTGGGCGGCGCAGAGGCCAGCCAGAACGGGTTGGGCGCCTTGATGCCAGCAAATTCGATCGACAGGTCAGCCATTATGCAGCCTCCACATTGAGCGTCAGTTGCGCATGAATGGCCTCGGCGGCCAGCTTGCCGTGTTGTACCGCTTGCACCGTGAGGTCCTGGCCCAGATGGGTGCAGTCGCCGCCGGCATAGACGCCGGGCAGGCTGGTGCGCATCTGTTCATCGACGCGAATGCGTTCGCCATCGCGTGCCAGCATCTGCGCGCTGTGGTCACTCAGGGCCTGATCGTCGAAGGCCTGACCGATGGCTTTGAAGATGGCATCGGCGGCCAGTTCGAAGGTTTCTCCAGTGCTGTGCAGGCGGCCGTCGATCAGCTGTGTGCGAGCAAAGCGCATACCGCGCACTTTGCCCTGATCATCCAGCAGCACCTGCTCCGGCTGTGCCCAGGTCAGCAGGCGTACCTGATTCTCTTTAGCGATGTGCTGCTCATGCTCGGTGGCGCCCATGTCTTCGATGCCACGGCGGTACACCAGATTGACGTCGCGGGCGCCGAGGCGGGCCATCTGTACGGCCATGTCGATGGCGGTATTGCCCGCGCCGAGGACGATGCAGCGATCGGCCACGGGCAGGGCAGTGAGGTCTTCGGCCTGACGCAGTTCGCGAATGTACTCGGTGGCAGCGAGCATGCCGGGCGCGGTCTCGTTGGCCAGGCCCAACTGGCGGCTGGCGTTCAGGCCCAGGCCGAGAAACACCGCGTCGAACTGCTGTTGCAGTTCGGTCAGGGTGAGGTTTTCACCCAGCACCTGGCCGTGACGGATCTCGATACCACCGATCTGCAGAACGAAGTCCACTTCGCGCTGGGCGAAGTCATCGACCACTTTGTATTTGGCGATGCCGTATTCGTTGAGACCACCGGCCTTGGGCCGTGCTTCGAAGATCACCACATCGTGACCGTGCCAGGCCAGACGGTGCGCACACGACAACCCGGCAGGGCCAGCACCCACCACCGCGATGCGCTTGCCGGTACTGGCGGCGCGCTGGAACGGGTGTTCTTCGAACTCGGCGTGATCGAGGGCGTAACGTTGCAACAGGCCGATCAGCACCGGGGCGCATTCCTGATGGTGGTTACGCACACAGGCCTGTTGGCAGAGGATTTCAGTCGGGCAAACACGTGCGCAACTGCCGCCAAGGATGTTGGCCGAGAGGATTTTCTCTGCCGCGCCTTGCACGTTTTCCTGATGGATGTTGCGGATGAACGAGGGAATGTCGATGTCGCTGGGGCAGGCGTTGACGCAGGGCGCGTCATAGCAATACAGGCAGCGTGACGCTTCGACGGCGGCCTGCCGGGCGTTGAGTGGTGGCGCCAGGTCGCTGAAGTGTTCGGCCAGGCTGGCGTTGTCGGTGGACGGTCGCGGGAGATGGTTGAGGGACTCGATCACGGTAGTTTCCTCATGGTTCTTATAGTTTTAATGCCTGGATCGCGGGGCAAGCCCGCTCCCACCGAGGTAGGAGCGGGCTTACCCCGCGAAGCTATTCAGCGCTTGACTGCAGTTGGCCGCTGATGCTCAGCACGCTTACTCAACAAATCGAACACCGCCGGGTACGCCGGGCGCTCGATGTAGCGCCCGGCGCCACGCTCGGCGCGCAGGTCGCCATTGGCCCAGACCAGCTTGCCCTGGCTGATGGTGTGGCTGGGGATACCGCGCACGGTCTTGCCTTCGAAAATGTTGAAATCAACCTGTTGATGGTGGGTCGCCGCAGAAATAGTGCGGGTGCCCTGCGGATCCCAGAGCACCAGGTCGGCATCGGCGCCGACCCGCAAGGCACCTTTACGCGGGAACAGGTTGAAGATTTTCGCCGTGTTGGTGGAGGTCAGCGCGACGAAGTCCTGCATCGACAACTTGCCGGTGTTCACCCCTTCATCCCAGAGCACCGCCATGCGGTCTTCAATACCGGCGGTGCCGTTGGGAATGCGGCTGAAGTCGTCGCGGCCGGCGGCTTTCTGTTCGGCGCAGAAGCAGCAGTGGTCGGTGGCGGTGGTATGCAGGTTGCCCGACTGCAGGCCATGCCACAGGGCAGCCTGGTGCCCGTCCTCGCGCGGCCGGAAGGGGGGACTCATGACGTAGCCAGCGGCGGTTTGCCAATCGGGGTGACGGTAGACGCTGTCGTCCAGCAACAAGTGCCCGGCCAATACTTCGCCGTACACCGGCTGGCCATTGGCGCGGGCATAGGTGATTTCATCCAGCGCTTCGCGGGTCGAGACATGCACCAGGTACACCGGGGTCCCCAGGGTTTCGGCAATGCGAATGGCGCGGCTGGCGGCTTCACCTTCGACCTGGGACGGGCGCGACAACGGATGCGCTTCAGGGCCGGTGATGCCCTGGGCAAGCAGTTTGCGTTGCAGGTGATAGACCAGCTCGCCATTTTCCGCATGCACGGTGGGCACCGCGCCCAGCTCCAGGCAGCGCTCAAAGCTGGCGACCAGGGTGTCGTCGGCCGCCATGATGGCATTCTTGTAGGCCATGAAATGCTTGAAGCTGTTGACGCCGTGCTGGCTGACCAGCTCGCCCATCTCCTGGCGTACCTGCTCGCTCCACCAGGTAATGGCGACGTGAAAGCCGTAGTCGGCGGCGGACTTCTCTGCCCAGCCGCGCCACTGATGAAAGGCTTCGAGCAAGGATTGCTGCGGGTTGGGAATAACGAAGTCGATGATCGACGTGGTGCCACCGGCAAGCCCTGCAGCGGTGCCGCTGTAGAAGTCTTCGCTGGCGACGGTACCCATGAACGGCAACTGCATATGGGTGTGCGGGTCGATGCCGCCCGGCATCAGGTACTGGCCGCTGCCATCAAGCACTTCGCAGCCGTTGGGAAGGTCGAGGTCGGTGCCGATGGCCTTGATCACGCCGTCGGCACACAGCACGTCGGCGCGATAGCTTTCCTCATGGGTAATCAGGGTGGCGCCACGAATCATAAGCGTCATCAGATGCTCCTCGCAGGCTTGACCGGTTGGTACCGGTTCTAGGTTTTGTACTGATTGCAGCGTAGGTCAAAAGCTGTCACTGCTGTCAGGAATTGAATCTAGTAGCGGTTCAGGATTAGGGCAAATAATTAATTTATAAGCTTATAACAACGCTAACTAGCTGAAATTAAACGAATAACTCTGTTATTTGATGTGTGAGGAAAACGACCAGTGGTCCTGTCGTTCTTGACAGGTTGTGGAAATGGTCAAGATTTCTCATGGGCACCCGTGATTGCCCCCATAGCCGTGCAAGTACCTCCAAAACACAAAAAATAGTGGAGTGGCCATGCAGCAGACCCGATCGCAAGTGCGTGAACGCGATGGCTTGTATGAACTGGACGCCGGTAGCGACGTCCTCGACAGCCCCCGATACAACCACGACATCGCGCCGACCAAGGTGCATGAGCGCACCTGGAACAAATGGCACATCACCGCGTTGTGGGTTGGTATGTCGATCTGTGTGCCGACCTATACCTTGGGCGGCGTTCTGACGGCTTATTTCGGCCTGACCGTAGGAGAAGCGTTGCTGGCGATCCTGCTGGCCAACGTGGTGGTGCTGATACCGCTGACGCTCAATGCCTTTGCCGGCACCAAATACGGCATCCCGTTTCCGGTGTTGCTGCGCTCTTCGTTCGGTATCATCGGTTCCAACGTGCCGTGCCTGATCCGCGCGCTGGTAGCGTGCGGCTGGTTCGGTATCCAGACGATGTTCGGTGGCCTGGCCATTCACTTGTTCCTGGGCTCGCTGTCGGCCGACTGGAAGGCGTTGGGCGGCACCGGTGAGGTGATCGGTTTCATGCTGTTCTGGTGCCTGAACCTGTGGGTGGTGCTACGCGGCGCCGAGTCGATCAAGTGGCTGGAAACCCTGTCGGCACCGCTACTGGTTTTGGTGGGGGCCGGGTTGCTGGTCTGGGCCTTGCCCAACGTCTCGATCAGCGAACTGATGGCGCAACCGCCCAAACGGCCGGAAGGGGCCAGTGTCTATGGTTACTTCTTTGCCGGGCTGACGGCGATGGTGGGCTTCTGGGCCACCTTGTCGCTGAACATTCCCGACTTCAGTCGCTACGCCAAAAGCCAGAAAGACCAGATCCTCGGGCAGATTTTCGGCCTGCCACTGACCATGTTTCTGTTCGCAGCGCTGGGGGTGGTGCTGACCGCTGCCTCGGCGTCACTGGTGGGGGAAACGGTGTCTGACCCGGTGAGCCTGATCGGGCATATTCAGAGCCCGATGTGGGTAGCCCTGGCCATGGCCTTGATCATCATCGCGACCTTGTCGACCAACACCGCAGCCAACATCGTTTCGCCCACCAACGACTTCCAGAACCTGGCCCCCAAGTGGATCGGCCGCACCAAGGCGGTGCTGCTGACCGGGCTGGTGGGGCTGTTGCTGATGGCCCATGAACTGCTGAAAAAGCTCGGTTTGATTGTCAGTGACGTCAGCCTTGAGAGCGTCTATTCCAACTGGCTGCTGGGCTACTCCAGCCTGTTGGGGCCGATCGCCGGGATCATGGTGGTGGACTACTTCCTGATCCGCAAACAGACCCTCGACCTGGCCGGCCTGTACCGCGATGACACTTACCCGGCCTGGAATGCCGCAGGCTTCATCGCCTTCGGGGTGCCGGTAGCGCTGACCTTGCTGTCGCTGCAAAGCACGGCGTTCAGCTGGTTCTACGATTTCGGTTGGTTCACCGGCTCCGCCTTGGGCGGGCTGATCTACTACGGGCTTGGCCAACTCAAGCCGGCCCGCACGGCCAACCTCAAACCCACCGTGTAGCGCCTAGGGCCCGTAGAGGCCGGGAGATAAGCATGCAAACAGCACAGGACGTTCTGCAATCGAGCCAACCGCACATCAACGCCGAGCGCCTTTGGCAATCGTTGATGGACCTGGCCCGCCTGGGCGCGACGGCCAAAGGCGGGGTGTGTCGGTTGGCCTTGACCGACCTTGATCGCCAGGCCCGTGATCTGTTCGTCAAATGGACCGAAGCGGCGGGCTGCACGGTGAGCATCGACGGCGTCGGCAATATTTTTGCCCGCCGTCCCGGGCGCAACCCGCAGTTGCCGCCGGTGATGACTGGCAGCCATATCGACACCCAGCCCACCGGCGGCAAGTTCGACGGCTGCTTTGGTGTGCTGGCCGGGCTGGAAGTGATGCGCACCCTCAATGATCTGAACATCGAGACTGAGGCGCCGCTGGAAGTGGTGGTGTGGACCAACGAAGAAGGCTCGCGTTTTGCCCCGTGCATGATGGGCTCTGGAGTGTTTGCCGAGAAGTTCACCCTGGAGCAGACCCTGGCCAAGACCGACGCCGAAGGCATCAGCGTCGGCGAGGCGCTCAATGCCATCGGCTATGCCGGGCCCAGAGCGGTCAGCGGCCACCCGGTGGGGGCCTATTTCGAAGCGCACATCGAGCAGGGCCCGATCCTTGAAGACCAACAGAAAACCATCGGCGTGGTGCTGGGCGCCCTCGGGCAGAAATGGTTCGACCTGACCTTGCGCGGTGTCGAAGCACACGCGGGTCCGACGCCGATGCATCTGCGCAAAGACGCCCTGGTCGGTGCCAGCGCGGTGGTTGCCGCAGTCAACCGCGTGGCCTTGGAACATCAGCCGCATGCCTGTGGCACAGTGGGGTGTCTGCAGGCTTATCCGGGCTCGCGCAACGTGATTCCCGGTGAAGTGCGCATGACCTTGGATTTCCGTCATCTGGAGCCGGCCCGGCTCGACTCGATGATTGCTCAGGTACGTGATGTGATCAGCAGCACCTGCGAGCAGCATGGGCTCAGCCATACCCTGACACCGACTGCCGATTTCCCGCCGCTGTACTTCGACAAGGGCTGCGTCGAGGCGGTACGCAGTGCGGCGCAGGGGCTGGGGTTGTCGCACATGGACATTGTCAGTGGTGCCGGGCATGACGCGATTTTTCTCGCCGAGCTGGGGCCAGCGGGGATGATTTTCGTGCCTTGTGAAGGTGGGATCAGCCATAACGAAATCGAGAATGCCTCGCCCCGGGACCTGGCCGACGGTTGCGCGGTGCTGCTGCGCGCCATGCTGGCGGCGGCGCAGGCGGTGGCGCGGGGGAGGGAGGCGGCGTAGCCTTCGATCGCGGGGCAAGCCCGTTCCACAGGCAGTTCAGATAACCTGTGGGAGCGGGCTTGCCCCGCGATCAAAGACTGTCCCGCACCATCTGCAAAAACGTCGCCACCAGCCGCCGCGAACTCTGCTCGCGCAAGCACACCAGGGTCTCGGTCAGGCGCCGCTGACAATCGACAATCGGCAGCGCACACACCCGCGCATCGGCGCCGAACTCGGCTGCCGACACCACCCCCACGCCAATCCCCACCACCACCGCCTCGCGCGCCGCTTCACGACCTTCAACCTGGATCGCCGGACGAATGCGCAGGCCCGCGCGTTGCATTTCTTCTTCCAGGGTTTGTCGGGTTACCGAGCCCGGTTCACGTAACACGATGGGGGTGTCGTCAAGGTCGGCCAGGCTGATCGATTCGCGGTCGGCCCAGGGGTGGTGACGGGACACGAACGCCACCATCGGATCGCTGCGCATCGGCACGCACAGCAGGCGCTCATCATCCACGTCGCGGCCAAGCAGGGCCAAGTCGGCCTGATAATTGAATAGCCGTAGCAGCGACTCATCAGTGTTACCGGTTTCCACCTTGACGCTGATGCCGGGGTACTGCTGGCAGAACTGGGCGATTTGCGGCAGCACGTGCACCGGCGCGTCTACCGCCAGCACCAGGGTGCCGGTCTGCAACGCCCGTGAGTCCTGCAGCAGCTCATGGGCCTCGGCCTCGCAGGCGAACAGGCGTTGGGTAATGCCCAGCAGGCGCTCACCAAGGTCGGTCAATTGCACGGAACGTTTGTTGCGATGAAACAGCAATACGCCGAAGCGCTCTTCGAGTTTGCGTACCTGGTCGGAGATTGCCGGCTGGGTCAGAAACAGGCGTTCGGCAGCACGGGTGAAGCTGCCGTGCAGGGCAACGGCATGAAAGGCTTTCAACTGGGCATGGGAAACCGACATCGAAGTACCTATTACAAGCTGAGCTTATTTGTGAAATACGATAAATCGATTTTATTTATCAGTCAGTAATTGTTTCTATCTCATCCAGCCCGCCCTGTCACCTGCAGTGACTGGTGGGTCATGGACCTGGCTGACAAGGCATAACAATACCCGCATGCTCCAGGTTCCATCTGACCAGGTGACGGCCCCGACCGGCCGCCACGCAGTGCGCAACACAACAACAAAACAGGCGTTTTTTCAAATTCTGCCGGCACACTCAAGCTCCGAGGTCAGGGTCACCATGAATAAACACATTGCAGATATAAAGCGTTGGCGCGTGCAGATTTTTGCCGTTACCTGGATTGCCTACGCTGCGTTCTACTTCACCCGCAAAGCCTTCTCGGTCGCCAAGTTGGGCATCGGCGAAGACCCAAGCTTCACCCTCGATAAAATGGCCATGGCCAACCTCGACGCCATCTACCTGGCGGCTTACGCAGTAGGGCAGTTCACCTGGGGTATGCTCGCCGACCGTTTCGGGCCACGGGTGGTGGTGCTGGGCGGCTTGATCATTTCTGCGGCGGCGGCCCTGGTCATGGGCAGCTACGCGACCTTCCCGATTTTCGCTACCTGCATGCTGGTTCAGGGCTTGGCGCAGTCCACTGGCTGGGCGGGGTTGTGCAAGAACATCGGCAGTTTCTTCCCATCATCGCAACGCGGACGGGTGCTGGGGCTATGGAGCTCGTGCTACGCCTTTGGCGGCCTGGTTGCCTCGCCATTCGCCGGCTGGTGGGCCTACACCCTGGTCGGCAGCTGGCATGCGGCGTTCTTTTCCAGCGCCGCAGTGGTGGCGCTGGTGGCCGTGTTGTTCTTCTTTTTGCAGCGCAACAAGCCTGAAGACGTTGGCCTGCCAGCGGTCGAGCCAGAACCTGAAAGCATGGTGCCCGGCACGACCATTTGCAGTGTCTGGGCGCCGTTGCGCGAGATTCTGCGTAACCGCACGGTGCTGACCCTGGGCCTGGCCTATTTCCTGCTCAAGCCGGCCCGCTACGCGATTCTGTTGTGGGGGCCGGTGATCGTCTTTGAACAGATGCCTTCGGTGGGCAAAGTCGGTGCGGCGATCATTCCTACCGCTTTCGAACTGGCCGGCCTGCTGGGGCCGATCATGATCGGTCTGGCTTCAGACAAACTCTTCGGTGCCCGGCGTATGCCGGCCTGTGTCATCAGCCTGCTGGTGCTCACCGTGGTCCTGGGCTTGTTCATGGGTGCGATGCAAAGCGGCAGTGTGGCGCTGGTGGTGGCCTTGCTGTTCGTCATGGGCCTGACCCTGTACGGACCTGACTCGATGATCAGTGGCGCTGCTGCCATTGACTTCGGTACCGCCAAAGCCGGTGCCACGGCCGCCGGTTTCGTCAACGGCTGTGGTTCGGTCGGCGCCATCCTCGGCGGCTTGCTGCCGGGTTATTTCGACGGGGTCACGGTGTTTATCGTGTTTGCCGGTTGCGCACTGTTCTCGGCGTTGGTCCTGGTACCGCACTGGAACAGCCGCCCGGCAACGCCTGAGCACACCCCGGCAGTGGCACCGAACACCGCCATGGCCATCAAACCGCTGCGTACCTGAATACGACGAGGACACCGACCATGAGACCCTTCTGGCTGCAACAGGCGCTGGATCAGGAAGATCAACCTGCATGCCCGCCGCTGGCAACCGACACACAATGCGATGTGTGCATCGTCGGCGGTGGTTACACCGGGCTGTGGACGGCGCTGATGCTCAAGGAGCTGAACCCGGCGCTGGATGTCGTGCTGCTCGAAGCCGACATCTGTGGTGCCGGGGCCAGTGGGCGTAATGGCGGTTGTGCGTTGTCGTGGTCGGCCAAGTATTTCACCCTCGAACGGCTGTTCGGGATGCAGGAGGCGGTGCGTCTGGTCAAGGCGTCGGAGCAGAGCATTTATGCGATCGGCGATTTTTGCCGGGCGCATGGCGTCGACGCCGATTACCGCCTCGATGGCACCTTGTACACCGCCACCAACCGCGCCCAGATGGGCGCCACCGATGGCGTGATCGCCGCCCTGGAGCGTCAGGGCATCAATTCGTTCCAGCGCCTGCCGGTGGAGCAGGTGCAGCGCATGGCCGGTTCGGCCAAACACCTGGAGGGCTGGTTTTCGCCCGCCGCAGCCACCGTGCAGCCGGGCAAACTGGTGCGTGGCCTGCGCCGGGTGGCCTTGCAAAAAGGTGTGCGCATTTATGAAGGCACCGCCATGACCGGCCTGCAGGAAGGCCCGCAGGCCGGTATCGAAACCCGCAATGGCACGGTGCGCGCCGGACGCGTGGTGCTGGCCCTCAATGCCTGGATGGCGCGGGCGTTCCCGCAGTTCGAGCGCAGTGTGGCGATTGTTTCCAGTGACATGATCATCACCGAGCCTCGCCCGGAGCTGCTGGGTCAGATCGGCTTGACCAGCGGCGTCAGCGTGCTGGATTCACGGATCTTCGTGCACTACTACCACAACACCAGCGATGGCCGACTGATGCTCGGCAAGGGCGGCAACACCTTCGCCTATGGTGGGCGAATGCTGCCGGTGTTCGACCAACCGTCTCCCTACGAGGCGCTGCTACGGCGCAGTCTGGGTGAGTTCTTCCCGAGCCTGGCCCAGGTACCGGTGGCCGCGACCTGGAATGGCCCTTCGGACCGTTCGGTGACCGGCCTGCCGTTCTTTGGCCGGTTGGGGGCGCACGCTAACGTCTTCTATGGCTTTGGTTACTCGGGCAGTGGCGTCGGGCCGTGTCATATGGGGGGGCAGATCCTCTCTTCGCTGGCCCTGGGGCTGGACAATGAATGGACCCGTTCACCGCTGGTCAACGGACCGCTGGGATACTTCCCGCCTGAACCGATCCGCTATCTGGGCTCGTTGATGGTGCGCAATGCCATTCGTCGCAAGGAACAGGCCGAAGACCACGGCCGCCGTCCGCGGCATATGGACGTCCGCCTGGCGCGCTTTGCCGCGGCGGCGGGCAAGGCCGACAAGGCCTGAGTGGTTTTTTTGTCGATTGCCTGAACGAGGATGTATAAACTGCACCCACTTTGCTGGTCGCTACCTGAACTGGCAGTTGAAACAAAGAGAGTCGAAATGGGCGCACAGTGGAAAGCCAAGCATAGAGAAACAGCAGCCAACGCCAAAGGCAAGATCATGGGCAAGCTGTCCAAGGAGATCCAGATCGCTGCGAAGGCCGGCGCCGACCCGGACATGAACCCACGTCTGCGCCTGGCCATTGAACAGGCTAAAAAAGCCTCGATGACACGCGAGACCCTCGAGCGCGCCATTCGCAAAGGCGCAGGCCTTGATGGTGAAGCGGTGAACTACACGGCGGTAACCTACGAAGGCTTTGCCCCGCACCAGGTGCCGCTGATCGTCGAATGCCTGACCGACAACGTCAACCGCACCGTGGCGCAGATCCGCGTGCTGTTCCGCAAGGGCCAGCTGGGTGCTTCGGGTTCGGTCGCCTGGGACTTCAACCATGTTGGCCTGATCGAAGCGACACCGAACAGCCCTGACGCAGATCCGGAAATGGCTGCTATCGAAGCGGGCGCCCAGGATTTTGCCGAAGGTGAAGAAGAAGGCTCGACCCTATTCATCACCGATACCACCGACTTGGATGCTGTGCAGAAAGCCTTGCCTGCCCAAGGTTTCACCGTGGCTTCGGCAAAAATCGGTTACACCCCGAAGAACCCGGTCAGCGGCTTGAGTGACGAGGCGATGGCCGAGGTTGAAGAGTTCCTCAGCGCCATCGATGACCACGACGACGTGCAAAACGTCTACGTCGGCCTGGCCGGCTGATCCCCGGTTCGCTGGAACTGTCTTGATCATCCGGTGTGGGAGCGGGCTTGCCCCGCGATAGCGATAGGTCTGTTACGTCGCATCGCGGGTCAAGCCCGCTCCCACATTTGGCCCGTTCCTGCTGACCCTGCATTTGTGCATATCTGATAAGACTTAAGTCCGATGGCAGTCAGACGATAGCCAGCCATACTCGATATTCGCCCTCTAAATAACAACAAACTCAGGGTTCAGTATCGATGACTTATCAGCACAGCTATGCCCGTTCCATCGCCGATCCCGCTGCTTTCTGGGCCGAGCAGGCCGATGGCCTGGCCTGGTATCGCAAGCCCCTGCAAACCCTCAGCGAGAATTCCGATGGCACCCACCAGTGGTTCGCCGACGGGCGTCTGAACAGTTGCTACCTGGCCCTGGATCATCAGATCGAGCAAGGCCGTGGCGAGCAAACCGCGCTGATCTACGATTCGCCGGTCACCGGCGCTCAACAAACCTTTACCTACAACCAGTTGCGCGACGAAGTGGCGCGCCTGGCCGGGCTGCTACGCTCGCTCGGGGTGCAAAAGGGTGACGGGGTCATCATCTACATGCCGATGGTGCCGCAGGCGGCGATGGCGATGCTCGCCTGCGCGCGTATCGGGGCGGTGCATTCGGTGGTGTTCGGCGGTTTTGCCGCCAACGAGCTGGCGCTGCGGATCGACGATGCGCGTCCGACCTTGCTGCTCACCGCTTCATGCGGCCTGGAGTTCGACCGGGTCATCGAATACAAGCCGCTGGTGGATCGCGCCTTGCAGCTGGCCCGCCATCAGCCGCGGCAGGTGCTGGTGTTGCAGCGGCCACAGGCGCGGGCAACGCTGGTAGAAGGTCGTGACCTGGACTGGCAAGACGCCGTGGCCACAGCCAGCGCGGTGGAGCCAGTGGAGCTGGCAGCAGCCGACCCGCTGTACATCATGTACACCTCGGGCACCACCGGAAAACCCAAGGGTATCGTCCGCGAAAACGGCGGCAACGCCGTCGCCCTTGGCTTTGCCATGCGCCATATCTACGGCATGCAAGCGGGTGACGTGTGGTGGGGGATTTCTGATGTCGGCTGGGTGGTTGGCCATTCGCTGATCGTCTACGGCCCGTTGATGAACGGCTGCACCACGGTGTTCTATGAGGGCAAACCGATCCGTACGCCGGACGCTGGCGCTTACTGGCGGGTGGTTGAGCAGTACCGCGTCAACGGCTTGTTCTGCGCGCCGACCGCCATGCGTGCGATCCGCAAGGAAGACCCTGAAGGCCAACTGTTGCGTCGTTACGACCTGAGTTCCCTGCGTCAGTTGTTCCTGGCCGGTGAAAAGTTGGACTCCAGCACCCATCAGTGGCTGGAGTCGACCAGCGGCAAGGCTGTTCACGATCACTGGTGGCAAACCGAAACCGGCTGGCCGGTGACCGCACCTTGTGTGGGGCTGGACGGCAGCGCGGCGCGCCCTGGTTCGAGCAACCGCGCGGTGCCGGGCTACCATGTGCGTGTGCTGGATGACGACGGCCAACTGCTGGGGGCCAACCAGCAAGGCGCCATCGTCATCGCCTTGCCGTTGCCACCGGGTTGCAGCCAGACCTTGTGGGGCGACCACCAGCGTTACCTGGACGCCTACCTCAGCACCTATCCGGGCTACTACCACACCGGTGATGGTGGTTATCTCGACGAAGACGGCTTTGTCTACATCATGGGGCGCACCGACGACGTCATCAACGTCTCCGGCCATCGCCTGTCTACCGGCGAAATGGAGGATCTGGTGGCCCGTCATGCGGCGGTGGCCGAGTGTGCGGTGATTGGTGTGCATGACGAGATCAAGGGGCAGGTGCCCTTGGCCCTGGTGGTGCTCAAGGACGGTCAGGCGATCAGTGAAGCGGCGTTGCAGAGCGAGCTGGTGGCCAGCGTGCGCGAGCAGATCGGAGCGTTGGCGTGTTTCAACCAGGTCAGGGTGGTCAAACGCCTGCCCAAGACCCGTTCGGGCAAGATCTTGCGCGCCGTGCTACGTAAAATTGCCGACCAGCAGGCCTACACACCGCCCTCGACACTGGATGATCCGGCGGTACTTGGCGAAATCGAAGCGGTGCTGGCGAGCTTCGCCCGCGCAGGCTGAATGCTAATGCTGTAGGTAACTGTCTTGCACCACCTGTGGGAGCGGGCTTGCCCCGCGATTGAAGTGTATCTGTCACACCGCGATCGCGGGGCAAGCCCGCTCCCACAGCAAGCCCGCTCCTACTGTAATTGCCCCAGGCGGCTACGGGTCCGCGCCAGGTCGCTGGCGCTGCCGGCGAGGCTATCAGCCAGTGGCCTGCTGCCAATCAGCACCAGATGCTTGTCCTGGTCATACAGCACGTCCACCAGGTTGATGAAGCGCTGCTGTTCGGCAATCGAACACGCCTCCAGACACGGCAAGCCGTCGATAATCCAGTGGTCGAAGCGCTGGGCCAGTTCCAGATAATCAATCACGGCCGTAGGCTGTTCGCAGATCTGGGCAAAATCAAACCCCACCGTACCCTCCGCGATCAACCGGGCCTGCAACTGACGCTGGCCCACGTTCAGTATCTGCGGTGCGCTTTCAAACGCCGGCAAGCGCAACGCCTGGCGTTGTTCAGCGCTGCCCGGCCAGAGGTAGTGGCCCTGAGTAAAACGCTGCTGGCTGGTATTGCCCGGCAGGCTGCGGTAGTCCTGGTCGCCACCCACTTCCAGCACCTGCATCTGACTGTTGATCAGGCGGATCACCGGCTCGAAACGCTGGTGATAGAGCGGGTTGGGCAACAGGCCTTCGGGGGCATAGTTGGAGGTCAGCAGAACGAAGATGCGCCGCTCGAACAAGGCCTGGAACAGGCGGGTGATCAGCATCGCATCGCCGATATCGTGCACATGGAACTCATCGAAGCACAGCACCTGACAGCCTTGCAGCAATTGATCCAAGGTGCAGGCCAGGGCGTCTTGCTGGTGGCGGTGTTCGAACATGCCCTGGTGCAAGCGGGCAAAGAAGTCATGAAAGTGTAAACGGCGCTTGTGCACGTGGGGCAGGGCCTGAAAGAAGCCGTCTAGCAGCCAGCTCTTACCTCGTCCGACCGCGCCATGCAGGTACAGACTGCGGGCCCGGCCACTGTCCAGGCGCCCAGCCTCAGCGATCATGTGTTCAATGACCTGCAACTGACCTGCGCTCAAGGTGAAACCCTGCGCAGCGGCCTTGTGGCGAAAATGCTGACGAACGGTACCGGCAAGGTTGGCCGGGTCGTGCGGCGCAGGCTTGAGGCGTTGGCGCAACGCGCGTAGCGGTGAACGTATCCAGGACGGGCGGGCAGACAAACTGGGCTCCTCGAGGCTTTCAGGACTCAAGGGGCGGCTTGAGCAAGCGCGGTTAATTTAACCCAAATGCCCCGCAGCTGACAGCCTGCAGGTGCGGCAACGGACGGGCAAAATCCTCTACCAGGCCTGTACATTTCCATGCGTTCTGGCAGCTTTTGCTTGCACTGCTACCCTCAAGGGCAGGTCAATCCTGCTGTAAAGGACGGGATAGTGAAAGGACGCTCTCTGGCCGCGCTGCTCGGGCTATTCATTGCTCAAAGCCCAGTGGCCGCCGAATTGATGGTCGAAGTCAAAATGGAGGTACAGCGTGGCTGCGTGCTCGTTCACCAGCCCCGCGAGGCCGGCGCCCAGGCCTTGGGCGTGATTGACTTTGGCACCGCCGCCCGCCTGGACGATCCGTCCGGGCCGAGGACCGCGCAGCTGCTCAGCCAGCGTCCGCCGCGTCTTGAGTGCAACCCGGACACCAGCTACCAGATTCAGGTCGATGCCGGCCAACACGGTGGTGTAGGGGAGGTGCGCTATCTGGCCAGCGGCCAGCCGTCGGCACAACCGATTCCCTATCGCTTGTACCAGGACCCGGCCTGGCGCGAACCCCTGCCGGTCAATGAAATCCAGCACGCACGGGTGCCCGGCAGTGGCTCGGTTGAGTTGCCGCTGTATGCCCGCATCGACCGCATGACGCAGATACCGGTGGTGGGACGTTATTCGGATTTACTCAAGGTGACGGTCATCTGGTGACGATCACTGCACGGCCTGGCAAGGCGTGCCTGCTAAAGGAACTGGCAGTATGAACAAGATCCTGTTGTTGAGTGTGGGGCCGCTGTTACTGCTGAGCCCCGACGCCTTTGCCGCAGTCTCCGGGCATATCCAGGCGCGACTGGTGATCAGTGCGGCGTGCCAGGTCAGTGGCGACCCAGGCGGCAGCCTCGACAACGACGGCAATGGCGTACTCGATTTCGGCAGCCAGGGCCCGAGCTGGACCAGCCCGCTGCGTTCGCACGTTGACGAAGAGGGCAGCAGCGGCAGCCTGCACGTGCGCTGCAACCCTTCAGTACGGGCGTTTACCGTGAGCATCAATGGCGGCGCCCACGGCGATGGCGCCAATCGCCGCCTGAGCAATGGCCGTGAACTGATTGCCTATCAATTGGCATCCGACCCCTCCGGCAGCGCCCGCTACGGCATTGGCCAGCAACGCAATTTTGCCATCAGCAGCGCAGCGCAGATCCCCATACCGATCTATGGCGTGGTGGTCGCCCATCCCCAGGCGCTGCCGGCCGGTATTTATCGCGACACCCTGATGGTGACCCTGGACTGGTAACACGCAAGGAGTGACTCATGCAGCCTTATCTCTCACGCTTCATCTACGCAGGCCTGGGCCTGGCGCTGTGCACGCAGGCTCAGGCCGCCAGCGTCACCGGAACGATCAATGCCAGCCTGACACTGATCGCCAGCTGTCAGGTCAACGGTTCCGGCGGCAGCACCGGTCTTAACTTTGGTGCGTTGAACTTCGGTACCCAGGAGGCGCTGTTTACCCAGGCGCCGGGCCAGGTGTTGGGCGGTGGTGGTAACGCCATGAGTATTCTCTGCTCCAGCGGTACTGTGCCGGTGATCAAGGTCGGCGCCGGTGCCCACGATTCGCAATCCGCCGGTGGCACGCGGGCACTGGCCGATGGCAGCGGCAACTTTGTGCCCTACGATTTCTACACCGATGCCGGGCATTCACAGGTGCTGGCGATCAACGGCACCATCACCCTGCCGACCAGCACCGGGGTGGCACAAACGGTCAACCTCTATGGCCTGGCCAAGGGTAAGGCGAATCTGCCGGCCGGAACCTACACCGACACC
Source organism: Pseudomonas sp. NUPR-002 (assembly GCF_056322725.1). Taxonomy (NCBI): domain Bacteria; kingdom Pseudomonadati; phylum Pseudomonadota; class Gammaproteobacteria; order Pseudomonadales; family Pseudomonadaceae; genus Pseudomonas; species Pseudomonas sp. NUPR-002. The sequence continues at coordinate 3,830,286 of NZ_CM150476.1, read as the reverse complement.
GTGAATGTCGAGTTGAGTTTCTGAGGCGTGGTGCGGTTGCAGTATGGGCTGCTGGCAGGGTTGCTGTGGCTGCCACCGGGGCCGTTGTCAGCGGCGCTCACCAGTACCTTCCAGGTCAGCGCCCAGGTGGTGGCGGGGTGCCTGGTGGTCGGTGGCGTCAGCACCTACGGCAACCTCGATTTCGGCAACTACTCGGCACTGCTCAGCGGCCCGGTCAGCACCACGCTCAGTGGCACCACCGTGACCTTGCAATGCACGCCGGGGGTAAAGCTGAGCATGAGCATCAACGCCGGCCAGAACAACAGCAACGGCCGCAACCTCAAACGCAGCAGCGGCTCGCAGCTGGTCGCTTATCAATTGTTCAGTGACGCCGGTTTCAGCCAGAGCATTGGTATCGACCAGCCGGTTGCCGTGAGCTACAGCAACGCCAATGCAATCACGCTACCGCTGTACGCCCGGGCACAACTGAGCGGCAGCGTGCCAGCGGGCAGCTACACCGATGTGCTGCAGGTGCAATTGACCTGGTGAGGGACTTGCCGGGGGCCATCGACAATCAAGGAGAAGATGGATGATGTCAGGTACGGGCAAAGCGCGGCGGCTCATCAGCGGGCTCGGCGTTACCCTGGCGCTGCTCTGCGCAGCACCACTGCAGGCCGCCACCTCGGTGCTGATCTGGCCGATCGATCCGGTGCTTGAGGCCGATCAGAAAGCCGGGGCGTTATGGCTGGAAAACCGTGGTACGTCGGTGACCAACCTGCAAGTGCGGGTGTTCGCCTGGCGCCAGGGCGACTATGACGACCAGTACCAGGCCCAGCGCGAGATCATCGGCAGCCCGCCGGTGGCCACGATCGCGCCGGGGCAAAAGCAGTTGATCCGCCTGACCCGCACCAGCGCCTCACCGGTGGGCCAGGAGCAGGCTTACCGGATCATCATCGACGAAATCCCACCAGCGTTGCCCGACATCGCCAGCAGCGGCAAACCCCAGGCCGCCATTCGCTTTCAGATGCGCTATTCGGTGCCGTTGTTCGTGTATGGCCAGGGCCTGTGGGGCAAGCCCGACCCCAATGGCCAGCGTGATCAGAGCGGTGTCGGCAAGCCGTCGCTGAGCTGGCGCCCGGTGTCGGTACAAGGCCGCCCGTACGTCGAGATCCGCAACACGGGACCGGTGCATGCGCGCTTGACCGATGTCGTGCTGCAACAGGGTGGCAACCCTCGGCCGCTGGTTGAAGGCTTGCTCGGTTACGTACTGCCCGGCGCCAGCATGCGCTGGCCGCTGCCGCAGCCAATGACTGCGGCGTCGGTGCTAAAGGGGCGGGTCAATGGACAGGAGCCGGCACAGACCCTCAGCCAGGGCCAGTAAGTAGCAGGTGACAGTGCAGGATCAGGGGCCAGGGAGGACCCGGTAATGGTTGGATACGGTGCGTGAGTATTCGTTCGGGCGCGTTCGGCCCGCAGGTACTGAAGGCATGTGTGCTGCTGCTTTGCTGTGGCCCGCTGTTCGGCGGCGAACTGCCGCCGCCACCGGCGAGCCTGGAGGCCGTTGGCGATGCGCAGTTGTACCTGGAACTGGTGGTCAATCAGATGAGCAGCCCTGAACTGGTGGTGGTGCAGCAACGCGCCGGGCGCCTGTACATGGCCAGCGCCGACCTGCAGGCCGCCGGTGTGCAAGTGCCAGGGTTGGCTGACGGGGACGTGGCGCTGGACAGCATCAACGGCTTGCACAGCGATTACGACAGCCAGGGGCAACGCTTGCTGCTGCAAGTGCCTGCGGCCTGGTTGCCGACCCAGGCCATCGGTAACCGCCAGCTGTACCCGGCCAGCGAAGCCCACAGCAGCCTGGGGGCGCTGCTCAACTATGACCTGTACCTGAGCGATAGCGACGATGCGGGCACTTACCTGGCGGCGTGGAACGAAGTGCGCCTGTTTGACACCTGGGGCACCTTGTCGAGCACCGGGCAGTGGCGTCAGGCCTTGGCTGGCGATGACGTCGACGACAGCCAGAAAGGCTTTCGCCGCTACGACACCACCTGGCGCTACACCGATGAAACCCGACTGCTCACCCTGGAGATGGGTGATGTACTCAGCGGCGCCTTGCCCTGGACCAGTTCGGTGCGCCTGGGTGGTATCCAGGTGTCGCGCGACTTTGCCGTACGTCCGGACCTGGTCACCTATCCATTGCCGGCCTTTGCCGGTGAAGCGGCGGTGCCTTCATCCCTGGACCTGTTCATCAACGGCTACAAAAGCTCCAGCGCCCAGTTGCAGCCCGGGCCCTACACCCTGACCAACATTCCCTTCATCAACGGCGCCGGCGAAGCGGTGGTGGTGACCACCGATGCTCTCGGGCGGCAGGTATCCACCACGCTGCCGTTCTATGTCACCAGCAGCCTGTTGCAAAAAGGCTTGAGCGACTTCTCGGTGGCCGCCGGCAGCCTGCGCCGCGACTACGCCTTGCGTGACTTTGCCTATGGTCCGGGGGTGGCCGCTGCCAGCCTGCGCTATGGCCTAAGTGACCGTTTTACCCTGGAAAGTCATGCTGAAGTGGCAGAGTCCCTGGCTCTGGGGGGGCTGGGCGGCAACTGGCAGGTGGGTAACTGGGGCGTGGTCAATGCGGCGTTGAGCCAGAGCCGTTTCGACAGCCTGAGCGGGCAGCAATGGAGCCTGGGCTATCAGTACAACAGCCCGCGCCTGGGCTTCAATTACCAACGCTTGCAGCGCCGTGGCGACTACGCCGATCTGTCGCTGCTCGACAGCCCTTACACGCGCCTGAGCCAGCGCAGCGAGCAGGTCAGCCTGAGCCTCAACCTGGCGCGCTACGGCAGCCTGGGTGCGGGCTACTTCGATGTACGTGCCGGTGACAACAGTCGTACCCGCTTGCTGAACCTGAGCTGGAGCAAACCCTTGTGGGGCAACAGCAGCCTGTACCTGTCAGCGAACCGCGAAATCGGTAACAGCCAATGGGCCGTGCAGGCGCAATGGGTCATACCGTTCGACCTCAGTGGCACCTTGAGCTTGAGCCTTGAGCGCAGCAACAGCGGTGAACAGCTGCAGCGGGTCAACTACAGTCGCGCCGTGCCGGTGGACAGTGGTGTGGGCTACAACCTTGGCTATGCCAATAGCGACCGCGAGGCCTATCGCCAGGCCGACCTGACCTGGCGCTTGCAGGCGGTGCAGTTACAGGTCGGCGCCTATGGCACCGAGTCTGACACCACGCGTTGGGCGGATGCCAGTGGCTCGCTGGTGTGGATGGATGCCGGGGTGTTTGCCGCCAATCGCATCGACGATGCGTTCGTGGTGGTCAGCACCGATGGCTTTGCCGACGTGCCGGTGCGCTACGAAAATCAGCTGGTCGGCCGTACCGACAACAACGGCCATTTGCTGGTGCCATGGAGCAGTGGTTACTACCGCGGCAAATACGAAGTTGATCCAATGGAATTGCCCAGCACCGTGCAAGTGTCGCAGGTGGAGCAGCGTATAGCGGTACGCCGTGGTAGCGGCTATTTACTCGAGTTTCCGATGCAGCGGGTGGTCGCGGCGAGCCTGCACCTGGTCGATGCGGCGCAGCACGACCTGCCGCTGGGCAGCCAGGTGCTGGACGAGCAGAGCGGGGCGCGCACGGTGGTGGGTTGGGATGGCTTGGTGTACCTGGAAGGATTGTCGGAACACAACAGTGTGAAAGTGGCGCTCAGCGATGGCAGCAGTTGCCGGGTGCAGTTCAAGGTACCGGCTGATCAGGCGCAGGTGCCGCTGATCGGGCCGCTGGTATGCCAATGAAGTGGCTGATGGCGAGCTTGTTACTGCTGATCAGCGCCCAGGCCCAGGCGCTGTGTTCGGTCGTGGCGACCAACCCGGCCAGCTTTGGCAACCTGAATTCGACCCAGGTGCGCCTGGTGGTTCAATCGGCATCCACCACCAACGCCGGCTTGCAGTGCACTGGCTCGCTGTTGAGCCTGCTGGCCAGCGACGACCATTTCTATGCCACCTTCACCCCCGTTGGTGGTACCACCGGGCTGGTCGGGCCGACTGGCGACATCATCAACTACACCCTGTATGCCAACAACACCACCAACTTCGTCATCACCCGCAACCAGCGCTATGACTTCGCCCGTAATGGCATCATCGATGCGCTGGGATTGCTCAACGGTACCGTCCCCAAGAGCGTGCCGATTTACCTGAAAACCCTGATCGGCAGCAACGTTGCCGCGGGGCTGTATCAGGAGACCTTCGTGGTGGAGTGGGATATCAACTATTGCTACGGCCTCAGTGTGATCAATGTATGCCTGGGCCGTCAGGTATTAAAACAGACCACCAACCTGACCGTCAGCCTGACTGTGACCAACGATTGTCAGATCACCACCCCGGCGATCAGCTTTGGCAGCGCGCCGGTGATCAGTGGCTTTGCTGCCGTCAACCAGAGTGTCAGCCTGTCGTGCACCAAGGGCAGCAGCTACACCGTGGGCCTGGATGATGGGCAGAACGCGGCGGCAGGAAGGCGGCGGATGAAATCTGCTAACGCTGACTTTCTTGCCTACGACATTTTCAAAAGCGCCGGCAGCCAGCGCTGGGGAGCGCTGAGCAGTGCGCGACGGGCCAGCAGCGACGCGGACATCAACCCGGGCGCAGGCACCGGGACCGGCAGTCAGGTGTTCAATTACAACGCGCGGATCTACAGCGACCAGAGCACACCGCCTGCCGGCACCTATCTGGATAACGTGATTCTCGATGTGCAGTTTTGATTGAGGGTGTTCATCGCGGGGCAAGCCCGCTCCCACCGGTGGTGCAAGACAGTTGCTCACACCGGTGGGAGCGGGCTTGCCCCGCGAAGCGGACTCATCTGATCCGTACAAATCCCCAAGACCTGAATCTGTAACTCAGTACACCCAAACGCCATAGTAAGGGCCTCCGTGATGAGGTCCGAACCATGTATCAGTATGACGAGTATGACCGTGCGCTGGTGTTTGAGCGTGTGGCGCAGTTCCGCGACCAGGTGCAGCGTTTCATGGCTGGCGAGCTGAGTGAAGAAGAGTTCCTGCCGCTGCGCCTGCAAAATGGCCTGTATATGCAAAAGCATGCCTACATGCTGCGGGTGGCGATTCCCTATGGCACCCTCGGCGCCCGCCAGATGCGCACTCTGGCGCACATCGCCCGCGACTACGATCGTGGCTACGGGCATTTCACCACCCGTCAGAACATCCAGTTCAACTGGATCGAACTGGCGCAGGTGCCCGACATCCTCCAGCGCCTGGCGGAAGTCGAAATGCATGCCATCCAGACCTCCGGCAATTGCGTGCGCAATATCACCACCGAAGCCTTTGCCGGGGTGGCGGCCGACGAACTGCTCGACCCGCGGCCACTGGCCGAAATCCTCCGCCAGTGGTCGACAATCAACCCGGAATTCCTGTTTCTGCCACGCAAGTTCAAGATTGCCATCTGTTCGGCCGAAGAAGACCGCGCGGCGATCATGATGCATGACATCGGCCTGTACCTGTACCGCGACGGGCAGGGGCGCATGTGCCTGCGGGTCATGGTCGGTGGTGGTCTGGGGCGGACGCCGATCCTGGGTTTGCAGATCCGTGAGGGCTTGCCGTGGCAGCACCTGTTGTCTTATGTCGAGGCGATCCTGCGGGTGTACAACCGCCATGGCCGACGTGACAACAAGTACAAGGCGCGGATCAAGATTCTGGTCAAGGCGCTGGGCATCGAGGCCTTCTCTGAGGAAGTGGAGCAGGAGTGGCAACACATCAAGGACGGCCCGGCGCAGCTCACCGAAGATGAGTTCCAGCGCGTGGCGGCAGCCTTCGAGCCGCCAGCCTATGCCAGCGTGACTGACAACGACCTTGAGTACGAAACCCACCTGGCCCAGGACCATGGCTTTGCCCGCTGGGTGGCCTGCTGCGTGAAGGCGCATAAAGTCCCTGGCTATGCCAGCGTGGTGCTGTCGACCAAACCCGGCATCAGCTCACCCCCTGGCGACCTGACCGCGGCGCAGATGGAGGCAGTGGCCGACTGGTCCGAACAGTTCGGTTTCGGTGAAATCCGTATCGCCCACGAACAGAACCTGATCCTCCCGGACGTGCGCAAGCAAGACTTGCACGCCCTGTGGCGCCTGGCCTGTGAGCGTGACCTGGGTACCGCCAACATCGGCCTGCTGACCGACATCATCGCCTGTCCCGGCGGTGACTTCTGCGCCTTGGCCAATGCCAAGTCGATCCCCATTGCACAGTCGATCCAGCGTTGTTTCGAAGACCTCGACTACCTGCACGATCTGGGTGACCTGAGCCTGAACATTTCGGGCTGTATCAATGCCTGCGGCCATCACCATATCGGCAACATCGGCATCCTTGGCGTCGACAAGAACGGCAGCGAGTGGTACCAGATCACCCTCGGTGGCGCGCAGGGCAAGGACAGCACCCTGGGCAAGGTGATTGGCCCATCCTTCAGCGCCGAAGAAATCCCGCGGGTGATCGAGCAGATCATCGCTACGTATTGCGCTTACCGTGAACTGGATGAACCCTTTATCGACACGGTGCGCCGGGTCGGTCTGGAGCCGTTCAAGGAGCGAGTCTATGCCAAGCGTTCCGAGGAGTTGATATGCGTAATGTGATTGCGTTGCGCAACGGTGAGCCACAGTTGCAGGTCGAGGACGCCTGGCAGCTGGTGCGCGACGACAGCTCGGCATTGCCTGCAGGGGCACTGATTTTGCCCCTGCAGACCTGGCTGGCGCGCCAGGCGATGCAGCCTGAAGGCCGCGATGGCTTGTGGCTGGGGCCGGATGACGACGTCGAGCCGCTGCGGCCTTTGCTGGTGCAGGTGCCTTTGATTGCGGTGGATTTCCCCAGCTTTCGTGACGGCCGCGGCTACAGCCAGGCCTACCTGTTACGCACGCGCTTGGGTTGGCAGGGTGAGCTGCGCGCCATTGGTGACGTGCTGCGCGATCAACTGAGCCATATGCGCCAGTGCGGTTTCGACAGCTTTGCCATCCGCGAAGACAAGAGCGCCGAGGACGCGCTCAAGGGGCTGGCCGGGATGAGCGTGCTCTATGGGCGTTCGGTAATCGAGCCACGGCCGCTGTTTCGTCGGCGTTAAAGCACGCCACACGCGCTTGAGCGGTACAGACTGTCGGTGCACGCAGCGTCGGGCTACTATGCGGGTCAGCCCGATACAACAGGATGTTGTTCCATGCCCTTCAGTACCCGTGAAGCCCGGCATAGCGATGCCGAGGCGTTAAGCCGTGTGGCTGCCCAGACATTTGCCTTGGCAAGTCCGGCAGATGCCTCTGCCAGTGCCCTGCAATGCTATATCCACACGCAGTTGCAAGCGGCGCACTTTCATCTGCACCTGGACAACCCAGCCAGGCAATTGCGGGTGCTTGAACAGCACGGCCAGGTGGTCGGCTACAGCATGATCGACACGCTGCCCGATGACCTTGGGATTGTGGCGCTTGAGGGCTTGCCGGAACTCAGCCGCTGCTACGTGTTGCCCCAACAGCACGGTACCGGCGCCGGGCAGCGCTTGCTCGACGACACCCTGGCGCAGGTGGCGGGCGCGGTGCGCCTGATCGTCAACGAACAGAATGCCCGGGCGATCGGCTTTTATCAGCGCAATGGCTTTCACAAGGTGGGCGAAGCGTTTTTCCAGTGTGGGCCAGAGTTGCACCGCGATTGGGTGATGCTCAGGGGCTGACAATCAGTGTGTTGTCTGTAGAAAAATCCTACTAGATAGGGCGAATGCTTCCGATTGGTAAGCCCTGTCTGTCGGAATACTCTTGCGCCGTCTCAACTAAACGGCTGTCGCCGATGTTCAGTTAATCCCACCTTTTGTTGTGTATTGCGCGCTCACCGCGCCGATCACCATCCCCGGCTTGCAGACTTTCTGACACACCTATTGCCCTGTGCTGCAGGGCAACGGTTGCGTCTGCGTGCCTGAACGGTGGGAAGACTGCTTAAACGCAGATGGAGTCTTTCTATGGCTGTAAAACGCACTTCAAAACACCTGGCCGTTTCCGGCCTGATGGTGGCGCTATTGGCTGCACTGGGCGGCTGCGCCAGTGTTGTCGCACCCACCGAGCAGGTCGAACTGACCCGCAATGCGGTCAGTCGCGCGGTAACCGCCGACGCCACGCAGTTTGCCCCGGTAGAAATGAAAGACGCCCAGGACAAGCTCTACGCGCTGGAGCGTGCCCTCGGCGAGCAAGACTTTACCCGCGCCCGGCTGCTGGCCGAACAGGCCGAGGCCGATGCCAACCTGGCCGAGCGCAAGGCTCGGGCACTGCGCGCCCAGCAACAGCTCAGCGAAGCCCGCCAAGGCATCGAGGTTTTGCGCGAGGAAATGCTGCAAGCCCCCGACGCCATTGTTCCGCTCAGCCAATAAGGAGTGCCTGTATGCACATCAAATACCTGCTCGTTGCCACCTCAATGACCGGCCTGCTGCTCAGCGGCTGTGGCACCACCCCTGAACATGCTGGTCTACTCGAAGCGCGCGAACAATTCAGCGCCTTGCAAAGCAAGCCAGAATCCAGCCGCCTGGCCGGGCTGGAAACCAAAGCGGCATTTGCCGCCTTGAGCCAGGCTGATCTGGCTTCGCTCAAGGATCGCAAGGCGCCTCAGGTCGAGCAATTGGCTTACCTGGCCAAACAGAAAATTGCCATCGCCGAACAGACCATCGATTTGCGCGTGGCTGAAGCGGGCCTGCAAGGCATCGAGGCTCAGCGTACCTTGGCGCGCCTGGATGTGCGCACTGCACAGCTCAAGGCGTTGCAGCAGCTCAAAGCCACACAGACAGAGCGCGGTGCGGTGGTCACCTTTGGTGATGTGCTGTTCGATACCGGCCGTGCCGAGCTCAAGGCCAACAGCCTGCGCAATCTGGACCAGTTGACGGAGTATTTGCTCGCCAACCCTGAGCGTAAGGTGCGTGTCGAGGGTTTTACCGATGCAACCGGTGGTGACCTGTTCAACCAGCAGTTGTCGGAGCGACGTGCGGCATCTGTGGCCAACGCCTTGCGCCGCAACGGCATTGCCCCTGAGCGGGTCAAGGTGGCGGGGTATGGCAAGGAATACCCGGTCGCCTCGAATGCCGACGCCCAGTCGCGTCAGCTCAATCGTCGGGTGGAAGTGATCATTTCCCACGGTAGTAACGCAGTCAGCGATCGTCGCTGAGGGTAAAACGGGCCCAGCCTGGCGCTGGGCCCTTGTGCGTCAGAACACGTGGCTCAACAGCCAGTACAACCCACCCGCTAGCACAATCGCCGCTGGCAAGGTCAGCACCCAGGCCATCAGCAGGTTGAAGATGGTACGCATCTGCAGGCCCGAGCCGTTGGCAACCATGGTCCCGGCCACGCCGGACGACAGTACATGGGTAGTCGATACGGGCAGGCCATACATGTCGGCTGCACCAATGGTGCACATCGCCACCAGCTCCGCCGAGGCGCCCTGGGCGTAGGTCAGGTGGGTCTTGCCAATCTTCTCGCCAACGGTCACGACAATGCGCCGCCAGCCCACCATGGTGCCGAGGCCAAGGGCAATTGCCACGGAGATCTTCACCCACAGCGGGATGTAGCGGGTGGCATCATCGAGCTGATGCTTGAACATCTTCAGGTTGGCCTGTGTGTCGGCATCGAACGCGATCAACTGGTGCTTGTCGATCAGGCGAATGGTCTCGCTGGTCAGGTACATGTCGTTGCGCACGTTCGCCATCGCCTCGGCCGGTACCCGGTTCAACGAGCCATAGGCTTTGACTTCGCTACCGATAGCGCCGGTCAGGGCAGCGAGGGCGGGCACCAGCTCGGGGCTGACCGCCGGTTGGCGAATGAACTCGGTCAGGGTCTTTCTCGGGTCGGCGTGCAGAACGGGAACTTCGCCGCGCTGCAGAGCGTGCTGGGTGGCTTCGGCCACGGCGGCGAAATGCAGTGTCTGCTCAGCGGGCATGGTGCGGTTCAGGGCGTATGCCATGGGCAGGGTGCCGACCAGAATCAGCATGATCAGGCCCATGCCTTTCTGGCCATCGTTGGAGCCGTGGGCAAACGACACGCCGGTGCAGGTCATGATCAGCACCCCGCGAATCCACCACGGTGGTGGGGTGTTGCCGACCGGAGCCTGGTACAGATCGCGGCGTTTGACCAGGTGGCGCAGGGCAATCAACAGTAACGCCGCACAGGCAAAACCGACCAGCGGCGACAACAGCAATGAATAGCCCACTTTACTGGCCTGGGCCCAGTCGACACCGCTGGTGCCATCGCGGCCGTGCATCAATGCATTGGCCACGCCGACGCCGATGATCGAACCGATCAGGGTATGCGAAGAAGAGGCTGGCAGGCCGAGCCACCAGGTACCCAGGTTCCAGATGATCGCCGATAGCAGCAGGGCGAAGACCATGGCAAAACCGGCCGACGAGCCGACCTTGAGAATCAACTCCACCGGTAATAGCGCGATGATGCCAAAGGCTACGGCACCGCTGGACAGCAGCACACCGAGGAAGTTGAAAAAGCCCGACCACACCACGGCGACCGAGGCCGGCAAGGAGTGGGTGTAAATCACCGTGGCCACGGCGTTGGCGGTGTCGTGGAAGCCATTGACGAACTCGAACCCCAGGGCAATCACCAGCGCCACGCCCAGTAACAAGAAGGGCGTCCAGGTGGTGACCACTGTGCCACTGGCGTCGATGTCGTGAGCCAGGCTCCAGGCGGTGAACAGCAGGCCGGCCAACAACAGGCCGAAGAACAGAATGAGCGTGCTGCGACCGGGTTTGTGATGCAACTGCGGTCGTGGATCGGAAGTGGCCGGCGGCGAATTGCCGGCCAGCGTTGGGGTAGTCATGGATGACTCCGGGTTGGTTACCTCAGGCGGCAAGCATAAAAAAAATCGCAGCTACCGAGCTGATCCCGATCAATGAAAAAGACTAGGCTGAACAAAAGTAGCCGAGGTTCCGATGATCTGCTGCAAGCGCGTTTATGACCCTGAGGAAGTGGCGGATGGCCAGCGTGTGTTGGTTGATCGTTTGTGGCCGCGCAACGTGCGTAAAGAGCAGTTGCAGGCCTTGTGGTTGCCAGAAGTGGCGCCGTCTACGGCGTTGCGCCAGGCGTTCCACAAAGGCGAAGTGGATTTTGTCGGTTTTACCGAGCGCTACCGCCAACAGCTGACGGCCTGTCCTGAACATTGGTGGCCGCTGTTGGGCATGGCCGCGAAGGGGGACTTGACCTTGTTGTATGCCGGCAAAGACACCCTGCACAATAATGCCGTAGTACTGGCCCAATGGCTGGAAGACGAACTGGACCGGCAAGGCCCGCCGAGTTCACCCGTGTGTTACGCCGACGAGCGGTAGGAGCGGGCTTGCCCCGCGATTGCAGACAGTCAGGCACATCGCATCGCGGGGCAAGCCCGCTCCCACCTTCATGGATCCGATTACCTTGCAACTGATTCCCGCCACCGCCCAGCATCGCACCTTCGCCCGTGATCTGACCCGCCGGGCCATGCTGCGTTATTACCATGAGTTCGACCTGCTGTGGATCGAAGAGGCCTTCGACCAGGCCTGGGGTTGGCGCGAGCAGTGGTTGATTGCGGAGGGTGACACGCCGTTGGGCTTCTGTAGCCTCAGCCAGGACCGCCAGGCCTTGTACATCCGCGAGCTGCACTTGATCGAGGCGGCACGGGGGCGGGGGATTGGCAGCCAGGTACTGGAACAGCTGGCCGTGTGGGCTGGCGAACGGCGCTTACCGTTGTTGCGCTTGACGGTGTTTAAAAGCAACCCGGCGCAGGCCTTGTACCGGCGCCGGGGCTTTGCCGCGGTGGGTGAGGATGAGTGTTTCGTGCGCATGCAACGTGTTATTTAACGCACGGTGGGAGCGGGCTTGCCCCGCGATGGCGGTGTATCTGGCAGACCGCCATCGCGGGGCAAGCCCGCTCCCACCGGAGGCGTGTTACTGGCTGACGCGCACCACATGCCCTTGGCGTTGAGTCGCTTCCAGCAATGGCCCTTGAATGCTCAGCAAGTCGCCGATCAGCAGGTTCTGCAGCAAGGGTTTGCCTTCAAAGTGGTTGCCGCCCAGCACCACCTGCTGCATGCCTTCAACGCGCACCACCGCCTTGCCTGCTTTACCCAGAGTGTTGCCACTGAGGATCAGCGGCCCTGTCAGTGGCGCGGCATTGCGCAGGCTGATGGCATATTCCGGGGTGTTGCCGATGCGGTTGTTGATCAGCGCGATGCCGCTCACTTCGCTGCCATCCACGGCGCTGCCCTGGCTGTTGCCGATCAGGTTGTCTTCGATCAGCAGCGGCGCCTGGGCAGTGGCTGACAGGTTGCGCAGTTGTATGCCATTGCCACGGCTGTCGCCGATCAGGTTGGCTCGCAGCAGCAGGGGCCCGCGTTGATCGCTGACTTCGATAGCGGCCTTGTGCGCGCCGAGGATGAGGTTGCGCTCGACCCGCGCCACAGTCTGCCCGCGCAGGCGGATGCCGCTGTTGTTGTCGATACCACGCACCTGGTTGTCGAGCAGGTTGACCTGACTGTCGCGCACATCAATTCCGTACTGCTGGGAATGCTCAAAACGGCTACCGCTGATCTGCGCCTGGGTGTGCTGCAGCTCCACCGCGCTGGACAGCGCGTTGAACTGGCTGTCGCGCACAATCAGGGTGGCCGGGGCGCTGTTCGCCGCTTGCTGGGCGCTCAGTGCGGTGCTCAGTCCCCGGGACAGGTGTGCGTTGTAGCCCAGCCGTTCAAGGGTTGAGCCGATGACCTGGGTATGGCTGCCGGCCCAGGCCACTACGAACGGTCGCCAGGCGCGATCAGTGCTGCCAGGCTTGTCACCGGCAACGCTCTCCAGGCGCGACTGGTTCAGGCCCAGCCAACCCTGGTTGATCAGCGCCGTGCCGGAATAGCTATACAGGTACAGGCTGGTGCCTTCAACAACCAGCCCAGCGTCGCTGCCGATCATCAGCGGGTAGCTGAGCAGGTAGCCATCCTTGTACGGCTTGAGGATGCGCGGATCGTTCAGGGCCTGCTGCAGTTGCGCCAGGGTGATGCTACCGCCGCGGATCACGACCGCTTGCGGGTGGTGGGCCTGATAACCGGCGATCGCGCGGAACAAGCCATTGTTGACGAACGGTTCAAACGGCCAGCTACCGCTCTGCGAGGAGAACATCGGTTGCAGGCTGACGCTGGCCCGACCGGCGGGGCGGGGGCGTTCCTTTACCTGCACCTGAAGCGCCTGCGCAACCTGTTGCAACTGCTGCAGCTGCGTTTGGTGCTCGGACGGGTTGATCACGCTGAATGACTGTTGCTCTGGCAGGTGTTGGCGGGTGGCCTGGGCGCTGCCTGCACACAGCAGCAGCGCGAGGCAGCAAAGGGAAAGAGGGCGCATGGCCATAGCGGTTCGTCCTTGGGTTACGGCAGTTTGGGATACAACGGCTTGAGTGGGCCGCCAATCTGGCTGTAGTTGTCGACGTCGCCGTCTTCGCTGTCATACAGCTCACGCGCCAGCGGGTGCTGCGGCACACGCTGCAGGAACGGGATCAGCCAGGCTAATTTGTAGGGCGCCACGCTGATCTGCGATTGCCCCTTGAGCTCCGGCAGGTGCTCCGGATCAAGGATGCTGCGCGCGGCGAAATTGCCCAGCAGCTCCAGCGTCTGCTGATCCTCGGCACTCCACGGCAGGCCATTGGCGCGCGCCGACTCGGCCAGCAATACCAGCGGCACCAGCGCGTACTGACTGTAGGTGGCAGCCAGTTTGCCGCGGGCGACTTCCAGCGGCAGGTAGGCGTAGCTGCCATCCCGGGCCTTGACTGCCTGTTGCAGGCCAAGGCGCAGGTTGCCGTCGGCCCACTGAATAAAGTCGTCACGCTGGATTAACATGCCCGTGGCCGCCACCGCCCAGGCCGCCCAGTAGTCGTGGTTGTTGAACCAGGCGAAGCCTTGTGCCCGACGTGGCTGGTACTCGGCGATGATGCGTTCGCCCAACTGGTTGAACCATTGGCGTTGCGCTGCTGACAGTTGCAGCTTGCCGTCGCTGGCCGCCTGGGTCATCAACAAGGTCGAAGCCATGGCCGCGACCGCCCATTTACGCGCGGCCATGCCGGTGCTGCTGGCGTCGGGGTTGAGCAGGGCCCCGGCGTTGGCCCAGTGTTCCAGCCACTGGTCCTGGCAAGCCAGGGCCATGTTGGCTTCCTGCGGCGTTTTCGCGCGTTGGAAGCGTTTGCTGGCATAGATCAAACCGCCGATGAACTGTTTGACCTGCTTGCCGATCGCTTCACTGTTGGCATCGGGGCTGCTGCGCAGGGTCGACTTGCTGGCATCACGCTGATCGTATTTGCTCTGCATCTGCAGGCTGCCGGTGTAGGGCACGGGCGGCGTTTTGCTGCACTGCAGGGTGCGGTAGTCGGCAATCATCGCCGATTGAGCGGTGGCCCGTGGCGGCCAGATCGAACTGGCCGCCAGGCTTTGGCTCAGCTGCAGGCTGGCGCACAGGCCCAGGGCCAGTGCGCTCCAGGTTTTTACAGGCATAGTCGGGTTTCCACCTGGGTGGCAGCGCTACCGGGTTTGGTCGGCTCCATGAATACCGAGAGCAGGTTGGCCCCGGCAAATTCCTTGGCCCGGCTCAGCTCCAGGTAGTACTGGCCACCGCTCACCACCGCCTCGCGGCGGAACCAGACTTTGTCGCGGGCACCGTTGTCGTAGTAGACGATCACGTAGAAGTCCTTGACGTTCTTGTCGCTGATGCGGATGTCGAGAAAGCCACCGTTTACTGTCTTGCGCGCTTCGCCAGCGTTACTGAGCAGCTCAATCCGTTCATTGACCTTCAGCGCCGGGCGCTGCAGGCGGTTTGCCATGACCTCAGTGGACACCGGGCAGCCACCTTTGATCGCCGGAATCAGTTGGCGATACATCAGCTCGGACTCCAGCTGATAGTTGGCCGGCAGTTCCCAGATGATCAGCTTGGGCGGCTCCTTGGGCTTGTAGTCCTGCGACAGCAGGTATTCGAGCAGCGAGCCATCCTGGCCGACGCCGGGCAGGGCGTAGTTGAGGATATCGACGTCCAGGTATTGCTTGAGGTAGCCGTCAAAGTTGAACTGCTTGCTCTCGTCTTCCCGGGCTGCAGCGTTACTGTCGCCGACCAGGATCACTTGCGGGTCGGGCGCATCGTCGAACAGGGCATCGGCACCCTGGTCTTGAGGGATGGTCTGGTAGCCACGGACGTACTGGAAACCGTAGTTGTTGCCACAGATATAGCTCAGGGCCAGGTTCAGGGTACCGTCCTTGGGCACCATCACCCCGGGCTCGGTGCGGTAGTGCTTTTTCTCCAGTGCGGCGTAGAACGGCTGGCGGCGTACTTCTTCAGCCAGCAGACGTGCGGTGGCTTCAGCACCGGCGGGTGTCCAGTGGTGGTCGCGACGGAAGAAGAACTCGCCTGCAGGCGGTTTTTGTACCAGTTGCATCATCGGCGCGACCACCGCGCCGCCGTTGCGCAACTGTTGCAGGTAGCTGCTCAGGTTGCTGCTGGCACGGCTGTAGTCGAAGCCGTGCAGTTTGTCGGCGTACAGCTTGTCACGGTGCATCAGGCCACGGGTTGGCTGGATGGCCATGGCCACCTGGATGCCCTGGCGATGGAAGGTGTCCATCAGGCGGGCGAACTCCGGGCGCATCGGCGCCGGAATGCCGAAGTCGTTGGTCAGGTCGACTGCTGAGCGAAACAGCCAGCGATCCTTGCCCGGGACGATTTCGCGCATCAGCTTCATGCGCCCCTCGGTGTAGTGCTGAGGGTTGCTCAAGCCTTGGCAGGTCAGGCATTCGAGGCCCTTGCAGGGAGGCGGATTGCTGTCGGCTGCGGCGCCTTGCACGCTGAACAGCGCGCCGACGGCCAGGGCCAGGGCGAATAGGCTTTTCATGGTGCCAGTCACTCACTCGGGTCGATGCTGTTGGCCAGGCTCATGCTGCGATAACCGCCGCCCTCGGGCAGCAGCACGTAGCTGTAGGAACGGCCTTTCTTGAGGAACAGTTCGTCGAACTGGGCGACTTTCTGTTGCGCGTCATAGGCGGCGAAGCCGATCTTGATTTCGTTGACCATGCGGCTGCCGGTCTGGCCGTTGCTCAGGGTGTCGACCACCACACTCTTGCCATCGACCGTTTTCAACGCCACGTTGGCCGGGGTCAGGTTGTAGAAGGCGATCTGGGCTTTTTTCGGCTCGTTGACGTACTTGTCGGCGATCAAGGTCAAGGTGTTGCCGTCATACACCACGGTGCTCGCGGCGTTGGCCTTGAGCTGCGGCTCGATGGCCTTGGCGCCGACGGCAATCTTGTGGCTGCCGGCCGGGGTGAAGCGGTAGCCACTGAGTTGACCTGCGGCGACCCGCTGCGGGTTGAGCTTGCCGCTCAAGGTCACATCGATGTTGCTGTCAGACAGGTTGAGCACCCGCACGAACGCCGAGTCGGCCGGGGCTACGGCATCGTACAGGTCGGCATTGCCTTCGGCGGCGTTACCCTGGGTGCTGACCAGTAGCAGGGCAGCGGCGCTGAGCAGAGCGGTAAGCGAACGGTTCATGATGATCTCCTTGAAAGGTCAGAAATGTTGGGTCTGGCCAGGACGGCTCAGCGATCCCATGCGGTGGGCGAGTAGAGTGCGCAGCGGGAACTCCCAGATCACCGTGTCGATCTGCGGGTTGTTCAGGTCGTCGCTGGCGAGGAACTGGTTCATTGCTTCAAACGGACCACGGGCTTCAACTGCCACACTGAGCAGGTCACGGTTGAGCGCTTCTTTGAGAAAACCGGTGAAGTTCCAGTCGTCGAGCTTGCTGTAGCTGGTGCCGACCAGCAGCAGGCTCTGTTGCTCATCGGCAAACAGCGCGTCACTGCTTTGCTCGGCCTTGAGGGTTTCGTACAGGGCGATCTGGCTCGGGCCAAACTGCGGCGCCAGCTGGGCGTGGTTGAACTGGATGTAGTTCATCAAATCGCCTTTGACGGTTTTGTCCGCGACCTTGTGCGACACGTAGCGTTCGTCACCGAGCAGTTCCGGGCGCTGACGGGCCAGTTCATAGGCGGTCAGGCGCGCACCTTGCGGGCTCCAGTGCGTATCGGATTTGAGGAACAGTTCCGGCCCGGTGAGGTTGCCGAGAAATGCCGAGCGCACGGGCGTAACTTCGGTTTTTTGCGCTTGCAGGGCGCTGACGAAGCGGTCGTACAGGCTGATCGCCCGTGGGTCGACAGCACGTTCTGTGTGGGCGCTGTAGACATCCACTTTCATCGGCAGCGGCAGCACGATCAGGCGCTTGTTGTGGAATTTGAGCTGTTGCTCGACCTTTGCAATCTGCGCCAGTTGGCTGTCCAGATTGCCTTGCAGGTCGTTCGGTACGCGGTATTCCTGATTGGTGTATAGCCAGCCGTCCTTGCCCAGCACCACGCCTTTGGTGCCCTCGCCGAACAGCCGGTACTGGACGTTGGCCCAGCCCTCAACCGCCGGCTCGCGCAAGAAAAACCGCTTGTCATAGACCTGCTCGAACTTGCGCAGCAACTTGCCATCGACGAACAGGTTCCAGGCATCGCTCTGGTTTTTCGCGAAGCTGAACACCGGGGGCAGGGAATAGACGAACATCCCGGCCAGCACCACGCCGAAAAGAATGCCATTGACCTTGCTCGCCGAACTCATGACCGGGTACATGGCCGTCTCCTAGAACTGGAAGTACAAAAAGGGTGAGAAGGAGTTCGCCGCCAGGCTGCTCAGGGCCAGGGCGAAGCCGGCCCACAACAGCACGGCCTTGAGGCCGCCGACGTGGCGCATGAAGTAGTGCTCTTTGTTGCCGGCGTAGTAGCGCACGTTGTTGCTGCCCGCCAGCACCAGCCAGCACAGGGCAACGGCGGCAAACGACATGGCCATCTTCGAGGCACCGAGCACGTACAGGTCCAGCGAGCCGAAGCCGTTGAAACCGAACAGCGCCTGGTAGATATCCAGGCTGTGGCGCAGGTCGTTGGTGAAGAACAGCGGCATGCTCAGAATGATCAACACGAAGGTGCGCAGGTTGCGCCCCAGGTGGTACGGCGTGGTGATCTTGGTGGCCAGGTTGTACTTGCGTTCGATGACCATGCCTAAGCCAAAGAACAGGCCCCAGCAGATAAAGGCAAAGCTTGCGCCGTGCCACAGCCCCGACAACAGCATGGTGTAGACCAGCGCCGGCAGCGCCCCGGCCACCCGTTTACGCACCAGCGGCATGTACACGTAGTCACGCAGAAAATGCGCCAGGGTCATGTGCCAGCGTGCCCAGAACTCGGTGATGCTCTGCGAGACGTAAGGCTGGTTGAAGTTCTCCGGAAAGCGGAAGCCCATCATCAGCGCCAGGCCCAGGGCCATATGGCTGTAGCCGGCGAAGTCGAAATACAACTGCAGGGTGGAGACCATCAGGCCGAACCAGGCATCGCTGAGCTGCAGGGTGCCTTCGCTGATGAACAACACGTTGATCGGCGCCAGTTGGTCGGCGATCAGCACCTTCATGATAAAGCCGAGCATGAAGCGGCAAACGCCGAGGGAAAACAGCTCCAGGGAGTGGGTGCGCTGGCGCAGTTGCGGCGCCAGCTGGCTGTAGCGCAGGATCGGCCCGGCCACCAGGTGCGGGAACAGGGCAACGAAGGCGGCAAAGTCGATGAAGTTGTTCGTCGGCGTTGCATCCTTGCGGTAGATGTCGACGATGTAGCTCAGGGCATGGAACACGTAGAAGGAAATGCCCAGCGGCAGGAAGATGGTTTCCAGGGTCCAGGTGTTGATGCCCAGTGGTGCCAGCAGGGCAGCGAGTACCTCAGCGCCGAAGTTGGCGTATTTGAAGTAGCCCAGGGTCGACAGGTTGCCGGCAATACCGATCCACAACAGGCGCAATGCCCAGCGTTTGTCACCGGCGTCCAGGCGCGCCTTGATGCGCAGGCCGAACCAGTAGTTCCAGTAGGTGATCGCCACGAACAGCAGCAAAAAGTCCGGACGCCACCAGGCATAGAAGATGTAGCTGGCGGCGACGATCACGGTCGAGCGCCACTGCGCCTTGGACAGGAAGTACACCGCCAGGAACAGCGGCAGATAGAGGAATAAAAAGACGTTGGAGGCGAAGATCATCGAAGGGTCCGTCCTTAGTAACTGATCACCACGCCGACGCTCAGCTGGTAGTCATCACCGCTATCCAGAGCGTTACCGGCGTTGAGGTAGCTGGCGCTGACCAGGGCGTTGACGTCCAGATGCTTGCCGTCGATGGCCATCGGAAACATCTTCCAGTAGTAGTTGAGGTCGTACATTTGCCCGACCTGCTTGCTACCGCTGGCGTTGCCCTGGGCGATGGCCTGGTTGCGCCGGCTGCGCTGGTCGCCATCGATGCGTACCGGCAAGGTGCCGTCGGCGTCGCGCAGTTTCAGGTCGGTGACGCGAAAATCCAGGGCGCTGCGCGGCGTCGGGTTGGTTTCCAGGCTGATGCCGTAGTAACTGAGGTTGCGCAGGTCGAGGCTGACGAACGAGCTGGTCAGGCGCGTGCTGTAGCTGCCCTGGCGGGTGATGCGGTCGGACTGGATGGTGTTCAGGCGAAAGCCGTCGTTGTCATTGCTCGGCTTGTCGGTCAGGCCGCCGCGCAAAGCCAGGCGTGGGGTCCAGGGCAGGTCGTGAAAGCGCTTGCCGATCTCTCCCAGCGCGGCCCAGCCGCTGGCGTGATTGCCGGTGCTGGTGACGCCATTGCCATCGGTGTTGTCGACCTTGCCATCCAGGCCCGCCAGTTCCAGGTGGTAGTCGCTGAACAGCGGACTGACCTGCAAGTCGTCGGCCTTGAAGAACAAGCCGTAGCGCATGCCGTTGAAGTCGTAGCGGTCTTGCGGGTCGTGGTCGCTATGATCGTTCTCGTGCATCAGGCGTACGCCGGCCCAGTTGCGCTCGCTCCAGCGGTAGGCGTACTCACCCATCAGGTAAGTGGTGCGCTCCTCACTGTTGGCCAGGCTGTTGACGTCCGTGTTGTAGTTGTAAAACTTCTGCGCCACGGCAAAAAAGCCACGGGAAAAGGTGTCGTTGTAGTTGAAACGCAGCGACTCCAGGCTGTCGTCCCACCAGATGCCGTAGTCATCGAAATAGCGCTGGCGGCCCACCGACAGCGAGAAGCGCGGGTCGTCACCCAGCAGGTTGCGTTTGACGTATAGCTCACGCAGTTCGGCATACCAGCCTTCGGGTTGTTCGCGGTCAAAGCTGTTGCTGTTTTCGTTCTGGCTGGTGAGCGACTGGCTGGAATCGTAGTTCAGCCACAGGCGACCATAGACCATCCACTTGGCCCAGCGCTTTTCCGGCGAGTACCAGGCGAAGGACGGTTCATAGCGCAGGCTGTAGAACATCTCGCGGCTGCGACCGACTTCGGAGTTTTCCGGGCCATAGCCGGTTTGCACGGTGAGCTTGTTGAAAAACTCCGAGGTGATCACCGGCGCACTGCCATCGCTGGGCAGTACGCGCACCGGTTCGATGCTGTCGGCCTCGGGGCCGGTGATTTCTTCGGCGGCCATGGCCGAATACAGCGGGGTCAGGGCCAGCAGGGCACCGAACAGGGAGTGATGCGCTTTCACAGGGTTGCCTCCTTCAACAGATCGGCGCGTGCTGCCAGGGCGCGCTCGATGTCATCCTTTTTGAGCGACTTTTCCAGACGCTTGATCAAGTTGCGTGCACCGTTTTCACCCAGCGCCAGGGCCACCTGGGCATAGGTGTAGGCTTTCACCGGGTCATGGCAGATGGCGCGGCCGTAGGCGTGCAGGGTGGCCATGCGGTACCAGGCGGTGGTTGAGCCGGCACGGGCCTGTGCCTGGAAAATCTGCAGGGCCTTGTCCTGATCCGGCTCATCTTCAACCCCTTTGCTGTAGTACTCGGCGAGCAGCAGTTGGGCGTCGGGGTAGTCGCTGGCGATCAGTTCGTCGATCAGCGCCCGGGCTTTTTGCGGGTCCAGGGTCAGCCAGTTGTTGACCATGTAGAACGAGGCTTGCAGCGCCTTGGCCCGGGTCGCTTCGCGCGCGCGCACCTGATCGATCAGGGCCTGGGTTTCCTCGGCGTTATGCTCGGTGGGGTTGGAGATCATGAAGTTGGCTTTCGACACCATCGCTGGCACAAAACCGCGCTCCACGGCATTTTCACGCCAACGATGCGCCTCGGCGCGCGCGCTATCCAGGGCGTCGGTACGGGCCTTTTGCGCTGCCAGTTGCGCGGCGTCCGGCGCTACCTGGGCCGTGCCCATGGCGCTGCTCTGGCGCTGGTATCGGTCGGCTTCGAGTTCGGCGCGCTGCACACTGTTGATGCTGTCGAGCGTCGCGCCGATGCGGTGTACGATGTCTACGGCCAAAGTCGGGCGCTGGGCTTCCAGGGTACGGGCAAACGCCGGGAAGGCGCGGTCTTGATCGTCGCCGAGAAAGCGGTAGTAACGATCAATGGCCCGCACATCCACGCGCACCGCTTGCTGGTACCAATGCTCCGCGTTGTGTCGCTCGCCCTGGCGTTCGGCCAACACCGCGCGGTACAACTCGGGGCGGCAATTGAGCAAGCACGACTGTTGGTACAGCGCGAGTAATTGTTGAGCCTGGTCGTTGGACACCAATTGCGGGTAGACCAAAAACACCTCCAGCGTGGTGCTGGCGTTGCGCGGGTCGAGGGTGGCCGGGTAGCGCGTCAAAGCCTGAGCGACCCAGTCGCGCTGACCTTGCTGGAGGCTGGGGGTACGGTCGAGCAAGCGTGCCAGGGAAGCCAGTGCCGGAACCTGCCCGCGGCCGTCGGCAAACGCCTCTTTATAGAGGGCGATTATTTCCTGACGGTTGGCACCGTCGGTGTTGGCCAGCACATCACCGAGCAGCAGCTTGGAGGCCAGGTCGCCACGTTCAGAGAGCAGGCGCAGGTCGCCACTGACATTGGCACTGGGGTCCTTGTACAGCGCATAGCGGATCTGCTCCAGGCTTTGCCCGGCCGAAACCGCGCTGGCGCAGGCAAGGCTCAGGCTTGCCAACAGCAGACGGGAGGGCATCATCGCGTTCATCGCCAATCCTTCCTTTGCGCTCAGCGCGAGGCCATGAATGGCAAACCGAGGAACAGGTCAACCGCCACCGGCTTCTGGTAGGCCTGGCGCGGCAACGGCGTGTCCGGGGCGATGGTCAGGGCCAGGTTCTTGTTGGCTTCATCGACACGCGAATCAACGACCTTGCCGCTGAAGCGCTCATCGAGGCCGAACACTTTCAGCTCCACCGAAGTCACCCGGCTGATATCGGCCAGCTTGTCGAAGGGCACATTGGCGGTAACGAACAGGTTTTCATCGCGTGGCAGCAGGTGCATCAGCGGCGCTTGCTTGTAGCCATAGCCATCCAGCGGCTTGCCAGGGAAGTACACTTCGCAATCGCACGGACTGTTGATCACCGTTTCAATCGTCGCGCGGCCGAGCAAGGTCTGCAGATCGCCCGGTGCCAGGTCGGCCAAGGCCTTCATGTCGGCAGGGCTGGTGAAGCTGGTGGCCAGTTGCGTGGAGATATTGGCTAGCGGCTGGCCGGCTTTCACCTCGGTCTGCCCGGGTTGCAGGAGAAACTTCACATAGCCGTTGTCGGGCATGCTGATCACCTGGGCGTTGGCCGAGACCTGGGCCTGCACGGCCGGAATGCGGAAGAACAACTGGTAGCTCTTGTACGCCACGAAGCCCAGGGCGGCGAGTCCGGCTGCGGCGTAGAGCAGAGTACCGGTCACTGCTTTGAGGCGATCAGCGCTGCTGCGGGCACTGGCGTG
Organism: Pseudomonas sp. NUPR-002; assembly: GCF_056322725.1. Taxonomy (NCBI): domain Bacteria; kingdom Pseudomonadati; phylum Pseudomonadota; class Gammaproteobacteria; order Pseudomonadales; family Pseudomonadaceae; genus Pseudomonas; species Pseudomonas sp. NUPR-002. Next base: position 3,807,560 of record NZ_CM150476.1, on the reverse strand, counting down.
CTGTTGCTTGCGCTCCTTGATGTAGTTTTCCCGCTGCATCACATTGAACAGGCCGTTGATGTCGGCAATCTCGCCCGACAGGTAGGCGCTGATGATGTAGCGCAGGATGTCGCGCTTCTGTGCATCGAGGTCAACGAACTGCGCGCCGACTTCTTCACCGCGCTGGGACACGATGCGCACTTTGCTGTCCAGGCTCAGGTCAACCTGATTCAGGCGCAGGCGGATCGAGGCGTTGTACAGGCTGCCAGTGGTCAGCGGTTTGTCGTGACGCAGGCCGATACCGCCCAGGGAGATGTCCTGCAGGCTGGTTTCGATGTTCGGTTGCCCGGCGGCGCTCAGGGTGACCCGGGCATTGATGCGGGTGCGCACGTACTGGCGTTCGTCGATCGCTTCATGAACCACATTGGCTGCAGTCTTGGCAGAAACGGTAGGTGTACTTGAGCTACTCATGGCAGGCGCCTTTCCTTAACGTTGCGTGAGTTCGAGAAGAACCGAGATGACCCCGAAGAAGATGGCGATCGATGAAAACAGCATCGCCTTCGAGGACCAGCGGTTCAGGGCGGCATCGAAGTTGACGCTACCGTTGCTTAATGTGGTTTTTTGTCGGGTCCAGCGCTGCTGGTCCATGTGGAACAGCGCGTAGATCTTCATCACCGAGCCGACAATCTGGTTGTAATAAAGAACGAAGGGGTACACCGGGCTCACTGGATGGCCTGCGAACAGGAACAGCACGGTGACAATGCTGCGCGACAGCAGCACCCAGAACAGGTACACCAGCAGGTACTGGATGCCGAACACCAGGCCGGCCACCACCGAGGCGGTCAGGCCCATCAGGCAGGTCCACATCGACACCCGCTGATCGAGCAGCACGTACAGGGTGAACAGGCCCAGGCGCGCGCGGCCGAGCAGGGCGGTGGCACGGAAGTTCTGGCGCAGCGAGTTGCCGTACCAACGGAACATCAGTTGCCGGGTGGCACGCCAGAAGCTGTTATCGGGTGGATGCTCGACGGTCAGGGTATTGCTGTCGGGTACGTAGAAGGTGTCCCAGCCCGCGCGCATCAGGCTCAGCCATGAGGACTTGTCGTCCCCGGTGAGGAACTGGAAGCGGCCCAGGCGCCAGTGCTCGAGAAAATCGGCTTCGACATCGCGGATGAAGTCGGGGTCGGTCATGACGCTGGCGCGAAAGAACGACAGGCGACCGGTCAAGGTCAGCACGCGATGCGAGAGCGCCATCGAACACATGTTGATGTGCCGCTGCACGAAACGCATCGAGTGCCACTGGCGCATCAGGTTGCTGCCTTCGACCTCGCAAAACTCGTTGGTGGTCAAGCCGCCGACTTTAGGCAGGTAGGCGAATAGCTTGACCGCGCGCTCGACGCAACCAGGCAACATCATGGTGTCGCCATCGACCACGCCGACCACCGAGTCTTCCAGCGGCATCTGGCGCGACAAGGCACGGAAGGCGTGGGCCAGGCCGTCACGCTTGCCGGTGCCGCGGGCGCGGACGATCACCAGTTTGATGTCGTCGCGGTCGGTGACTTCGTTACGCATGATCTGCTTGATGAACTGCTCGTCGCCCTTTTCGACGATCGAGGCAATCACCGTGCACGGTACCTTCAGCCGTTGCACCTCCTGGAATACCGATTGGTAGACCTTGAAGGTGGTGTGGGTGGGGATGCGAAAGCTGGTGACCACCATGAACATATGGGCTGGTAGCGCTGCGTCACCCATGCGCTCGACCGCTTTGCGGATGCGTGGAAACTTCCAGTGCAGGAAGTACATGCCGCGCAGAAAGTGCACGATGGCATTGCCATAGCGCCACATCCCCAGGGTACCGATGATGAAGATGAAGCTGTGGTGGCTGGGGTCCAGATACGCCGGGGCGATCATCTCCGAGGCCAGTGCAATCAGGCCGAACAGGCAGGCCCAGGCGCAGAAGCTCGCGGCGGCCCGGCGTGCGCCGCAAGGCGGTTGTTGCTGTCGTTCCATCTAACCGTTGCTCCGTTGTACAGGCGCTGCAGCCTGAGCGAAACGCGCACTTACCGGGCCCGGCCGCAGGGCGGCAGGCAAAGGTAGGTGTTCAGTTCGCTCAGGCGCAGGTGTGGATACTGCTTACCGGGTGCTCTCTACGGAGCGTGGGGCGTTACCAGCAGATACCCTGTTGATTGCGGTTGCTGGCGTGCGGCATGAAGCCGACCAGGTCGATGACCTGCTTGCCTTCGCTGACATCCAGGGCCTGGGCGAAGCGGTCGTCGTTGTTGCCCAGGACGATGACATCGGCGCCGTTGATCACCTGGTCAAGATCGCTGCAGAGCAGGGAAGACACGTGCGGGATCTTCGATTCGATGTAGTCGCGGTTGGCACCAAACACCCGGGCGTACTCGACGTTGGCGTCGTAAATGCTCAGCTCATAACCTTTGCCGATCAGCATTTCGGCCAGCTCCACCAGTGGGCTCTCGCGCAGGTCATCGGTGCCGGACTTGAAGCTCAGGCCGAGCAGGCCGATACGGCGTTTGTCCTGACGGGCGATCAGGTCGTAAGCATTGCGCACCTGATTGCGGTTGCTGTCCATGATTGAGGCCAGCAGCGGATGCTCGACGTCCAGCTGGCCAGCGCGGTAGGTGAGGGCGCGCACGTCTTTGGGCAGGCAAGAGCCACCGAAGGCGAAGCCCGGGCGCAGGTAATAGCGCGACAGGTTGAGCTTGTAGTCCTGGCAGACCACGTCCATCACTTCCCGGCCATCGACGCCCGAAGCTTTGGCGATATTGCCGATTTCGTTGGCAAAGCTGACCTTGGTCGCGTGCCAGACGTTGCAGGTGTACTTGATCATTTCGGCGACTTCGATCGACTTGCGAATCACCGGTGCATCAAGGCCTTTGTACAACGATTCGAGCAGGTCACCGGAATGTTGGTCGAGCTCGCCGATCACCGTCATGGCGGGGAAATCATAATCCTGGATCGCGGTGCTTTCGCGCAGGAACTCGGGGTTGACTGCCACTCCGAAATCGACACCGGCACGTTTGCCCGAGGCTTTTTCAAGCAGCGGAATCACCACGTTTTTCGCCGTGCCTGGCAGGACGGTACTGCGCACCACGATGGTGTGGCGGCTGGCTTTGTCGCGCAGCGCCATGCCGATTTCGTTGCACACCGCTTCCATGTAGACCAGGTCCAGGTCGCCGTTTTTCTTGCTCGGCGTGCCAACGCACAGCAGCGACAGCTCGGTTGCCAGCACGGCGGCCTGGACGTCGGTGGTGCCACGCAGACGCCCCTGGTTCACGCCGTTGAGCAGCAGTTGCTCAAGCCCTGGCTCGACAATCGGCGATTTACCCTGGTTGATCATGTCGACCTTGTCCTGGGAAATGTCGACCCCCAGCACCTGGTGGCCGCGTGCGGACAAACAGCCCGCACAGACCGCACCCACATAACCCAGCCTGAATTCAACACATAAGTGCAACGCTCGCCCCTGCATAAACTTCGTACGGCGTCTTCCAGCCCAGGCGTTTTCGCGGGCGTAAATTGATCTTCGTTACCACGCGACTGACCGCCTCGACGGTCAGCTTGCTGAAGTCGCCGCCCTTGGGAAAATACTGCCGGAGCAGGCCGTTGGTATTTTCATTAGTGCCTCGCTGCCAGGATGAATAGGGTTCTGCAAAAAAGACTTGGCACTGGCTCCGATGCGCAATGCGTTCATGCCCGGCAAACTCCTTCCCGTTATCCAGCGTCAGCGTGTGAACAGCATGCCCCTTGAGCAACAGATTGATCGCCCGCGTTACCTGCCGGCGCGTCCTGCGCTTGACCGGATAGGCGCTCAGGTAGCCGCTTTTACGATCAACCAGCGTGACCAGATTGCCGCCTACGCCATGCACCGTGTCACCCTCCCAATCACCTAGACGCTCGCGGGCTTCGACCTCAGCAGGGCGCTCGGTTATCGATACGCGATTACGCAACTGTCCGCGCCGGTCGTGGCTTCCGTAGCGTTTTCGGTACAGCTTCCTGCGGTGCCGCAAATACTTGTATAACTCGCCACCTGCGTGTTTGTCGGTGGCGATAAACCGATAAATCCACTCGTGACTGACCGCGCGCTCCGGCTGCTCTTGCTTCAGGCGCTGAGCAATCTGCTCCGGGCTCATACCGTGTTTTAGCCAGAGCGGCAGATAATGGCTGAACCACGTTAATGGCTTGCAGTGCTTGCGCGCCTGCGCTCGACGGGCATCACTTTCATGGGTCGCAGCAACCGCTTTGTAGGTCTTCTGGGAGCTGTTGCGGCGAACCTCACGACTGATCGTCGAGGGATGTACGCCAACCTGTTTCGCGATGCTTGCCTGGCTTTTTCCGGCGCTCAGACCGGCCTCAATCTGGTAACGTTGGCCCTGAGTCAGCTGCCGGTAATGCGTAGTCATCTGCGCTTGAATCCTTCGGTGTGAGAGCCTGGATTCTACCGGTGGCTGACTCTCTGCCTATCGTTTCAAACGTTGCACTTATTCTATGAATTCAGGCAGTCCAAAAATACTGATATTCATAGTTCCCTCTGCCGTGATCAGTACTGTGGTTGCAGTACTGACGCGGTTACTCAGTTTATCGGTGAAGTCGACGTTGCAAGCACACATGAGTACATCGCGCGCTGAACAGGCGATGGCCGTGTTGTTCGTTGTCTTATTTCTATCCTAAGGGGGAGTTTTTTAGTTACGCAAGCAATCTGTTCTATGTAATTAGAATTAATTCACAATTTCTCTGTTAAGTTTAAAAAACACTTAAAAATCAATTAGTTAAAGTTGTCAATAAGTTGCATGTCAAAAAACAGTCTCAGTCTTTATGCCAAATTACAGGCGTCAGAAAATCGTGTTTTCGTGGGTTTTTGACGATCTTCTGGCGGATTTTCAGGTGCTTTTTTCATCTCGCACGGGCGTTAGTTGTGCGTTTGAAGTTGTTGACAGTGAAGGCAGATAGATAGTGTTTTATTCAGCTGAAGTTCACTGTTTCAGGCAGCAAAGTTGCTCTTATGGCTTATGGCCATCAAGTAGTGGCTTGGGCGATGATGGCCCTGTACAGACAAGCACAGACAGGAAGTGCGTCCGTTCACTTGTGCAGTGCTGGCATTCCTGTGCATAGTGCAGCCTGAGCGGCCGGGCTAGCGCGTTTGCGCGGGTGGCCAGCATGGAGATGTACAAGGAATTTGAATGGCGATGAACGGAATCGGATCCCGACTGCGGGAAGAAAGGGAGCGTCTGGGCCTGACTCAGCGCGTATTCGGTGACATCGGTGGGGTAGAGCCCAACGCGCAAGGCAAGTACGAGAGCGGCGAACGTACACCCAAGGCGGATTACCTGGCAGCGCTGGCCGCGCGCGGTGTCGATGCCCTGTATGTGTTGAGTGGTACCCGCACGCCCGTCCCCCAAGGCAGCCTGAGCCCCGACGAGCACCGCTTGCTCGGGACCTTTCGCGATTTGCCTGCCATGGATCAGGCCGTGATACAGCAATTGCTTGGCCGTCTTGCCGAGGCGCTGCCGAGGGTGCGCTCGACCGCTCCGGGGCGCGAGAGCAACGCCTTTGCCCGGATGGCGGGCAAAGGCAAAATGACGTCGCTGCGATGACGTGTTCCGTTAGCTCTGGCGCTAGGTTTTTTGCTAAGGTGGCGGGATCCAATTGCCGCCGCAGTGTGAGGTGTCTGCTTGATTAGGGTCCTGGTGGTCGATGACCACGATCTGGTACGTACGGGCATTACCCGTATGCTGGCCGATATCGATGGCTTGCAGGTGGTGGGCGAGGCTGATTCTGGCGAGGCGTCGTTGAAGGTTGCGCGCGAGCTCAAGCCTGATGTGGTCCTGATGGATGTAAAAATGCCCGGGATCGGTGGCCTTGAGGCCACACGCAAATTGCTGCGCAGCCACCCGGATGTGAAAGTGGTCGCAGTGACGGTGTGTGAAGAAGACCCGTTCCCCACCCGCCTGTTGCAGGCCGGCGCCGCCGGTTACCTGACCAAGGGCGCGGGGCTGGACGAAATGGTCCAGGCCATTCGCCTGGTGTTTGCCGGGCAACGCTACATCAGCCCGCAGATTGCCCAACAGTTGGCACTCAAGTCGTTCCAGCCGCAAGGCTCGCCATTTGATGCATTGTCGGAGCGGGAAATCCAGATCGCCCTGATGATCGTCGGATGCCAGAAGGTGCAGATCATTTCCGACAAGCTGTGCCTGTCGCCGAAAACGGTCAATACTTACCGTTATCGGATCTTTGAAAAGCTCTCGGTCACCAGCGACGTCGAACTGACGCTGCTTGCTGTCCGCCATGGCATGGTTGACGCCAATCTCTAGGCTCATGACCCCTGTGTTCGATTCAAGTGCATTCTTGGCGACCTGCAGCGGTCGCCCGGGCGTCTACCGGATGTTCGACGGTGAGGCCCGGCTGCTGTACGTCGGCAAGGCCAAGAACCTGAAGAAGCGCCTGGCCAGTTACTTTCGCAAAACTGGCCTGGCGCCGAAGACGGCTGCCCTGGTGGCGCGCATCGCCCAGGTCGAAACCACCATCACCGCCAACGAAACCGAAGCGCTGCTACTCGAGCAAACGCTGATCAAGGAGTGGCGGCCGCCTTACAACATCCTGCTGCGTGACGATAAGTCCTACCCGTATGTGTTCCTTTCTGACGGCCCGTTTCCGCGCCTGGGGATTCATCGTGGGGCCAAGAAGCAGAAGGGCAAGTACTTCGGCCCGTATCCCAGCGCCGGTGCGATTCGCGAAAGCCTGAGCCTGTTGCAGAAAACCTTTTTCGTTCGGCAATGCGAAGACAGCTACTACAGCAACCGCACCCGGCCGTGCCTGCAGTACCAGATCAAGCGCTGCAAGGCGCCTTGCGTCGGCCTGGTTGAGCCGGAGGAATATGCCGTTGATGTGCGCCACTCGGTGATGTTCCTCGAAGGCCGCAGCCATCAGCTGACCAACGAGCTGAATGCCGAAATGGAACAGGCGGCCATGGCCCTGGCCTTCGAGAAGGCGGCCGAACTCCGCGACCAAATCGCCTTGCTGCGCCGGGTGCAAGACCAGCAAAGCATGGAAGGCGGCAGTGGTGACGTCGACGTCGTGGCCGCGTTCACCAACCCGGGCGGTGCTTGCGTGCACCTGATCAGTGTGCGCGGCGGGCGGGTGTTGGGCAGCAAGAATTTTTTTCCGCAGGTTGGCATCGAGGAGGAGGTGGCTGACGTCATGGCCGCGTTCCTTTCCCAGTACTACATCGGCAATGCCGAGCGCGACCTGCCAGGCGAGCTGATCGTCAACGTGGTGCATGACGATTTCGCTGCCATCACGGCGGCCATTGAATCGCTGCGCGGGCGCGAGCTGAGCATCAGCCACCGCGTGCGCGGCACCCGTGCGCGCTGGCAGCAGTTGGCGGTGACCAACGCTGAACAGGCGCTGAGTGCGCGCCTGGCTAACCGTCAACACATGGCCGCACGGTTTGAAGCGCTGGCCCAGGTCCTGGCCCTTGATGAAGTGCCGCAGCGCCTGGAGTGTTATGACATCAGTCACTCCAGCGGTGAGGCCACCGTTGCTTCTTGTGTGGTGTTCGGCCCGGAGGGGCCGCTGAAGTCCGACTACCGGCGTTTCAATATCGAAGGGGTTACCCCGGGCGACGACTATGCCGCCATGCACCAGGCCCTGACGCGCCGTTTCGGGCGGATCAAGGACGGCGAGGGCAAGTTGCCGGATGTGCTGCTGGTGGACGGTGGTAAAGGTCAGTTGAACATGGCCCGCGACGTGCTGCAGGAGTTGGCGGTTCCCGACCTGATCCTGCTGGGCGTGGCCAAAGGTGTCACGCGCAAGGCCGGTTTCGAAACCCTGTACCTCAACGATGTGGCCCATGAGTTCACCCTTAAAGGCGACTCACCGGCGCTGCACCTGATTCAGCAGATCCGTGACGAAGCGCACCGCTTTGCGATTACCGGCCACCGTGCGCGGCGTGGCAAGGCGCGGCGTACCTCAAGCCTGGAAGATGTCGCCGGGGTAGGGCCGAAACGCCGCCGCGACCTGCTCAAACACTTTGGTGGCCTGCAGGAACTGAGCCGCGCCAGCATCGACGAAATTGCCAAAGCGCCGGGAATCAGTAAAAAGCTTGCCGAGTCGATTTATGCCAACCTGCATAGCGAGTAGAATGCACGCTCACTTTGCAGCCAGTTGTGCCGATGAATATCCCAAATCTACTTACAGTTCTTCGCGTCCTGCTCATACCGATCTTCATTTTGCTGTTTTATGTTCCGTATCACTGGAGCTATATCGCAGCGAGCAGCGTCTTTGCCATTGCGGCGGCCACTGACTGGCTCGACGGCTACCTGGCCCGTCGTCTGCAGCAAAGCACGCCATTTGGCGCCTTCCTCGACCCGGTCGCCGACAAGCTGATGGTCGCCGTGGCGCTGGTGCTGTTGGTGCAAGTGCATGCGAACTTCTGGCTGACCTTGCCAGCCGCGGTGATCATCGGTCGTGAGATCGTGGTCTCGGCGCTGCGCGAATGGATGGCCGAGCTGGGCGCGCGGGCGCATGTGGCGGTGTCGAACCTGGGCAAATGGAAGACTGCGGCGCAAATGCTGGCGCTGGTGATCTTGCTGGCCAACCCGCCGGTGCTGACGTTCTGGGTCATCCTCGGCTATGCCTTGCTGATGGTCTCTGCTGGCCTGACGTTGTTGTCGATGGTGCACTACCTGCGTGCTGCCTGGCCGCACCTGCGCGAAGGTTCGGAACAAAAATAAAACTTTTTTGAATCAAGGGCTTGACGGCGTTTGATGAATCTATAGAATGGCCGTCACCAAATGCGGGAATAGCTCAGTTGGTAGAGCACGACCTTGCCAAGGTCGGGGTCGCGAGTTCGAGTCTCGTTTCCCGCTCCAATTTAGGATCTACAGACTTCCACTGATGTCTGTAAGTCGTTGAAAAAAGGGGCTTCGGCCCCTTTTTTCATTCCAGGGCCGTCCACCGAAATCCACCGGCAGCCAGTGTTTTTAAGGCCAAAATTGAGGCCAAAGAATACGGGTGGATCCAGGACCGGATTGTTGCTGGGCCAGGAGTGGAACCGTGACGAGCATTGAGCCTAAGTCTCAACTTAGGAGCTCGATGATGGCACTCTCTGATCTGATCGTCCGCCAGGCCAAGACCACTGGCAAACTCTACAACCTCCCCGATCTTGATGGCCTCGGCCTGGTAGTCTCACCAGTCGGTGGAAAGTCGTGGCACTTCCGTTACTACTGGCTAGGCAAGCAAAAACGCATCTCACTGGGCAACTATCCTGAGATCGGTTTGCGTGATGCTCGCATCCTGCGTGACGAAGCTAGAGCCCTGCTGGCCAAGGGCATCAATCCGCACACCGATCGCAAGCAGAAGCGGCACGCCATTCAGCTTGCCGCCGAGCATACCTTCAAGGCGGTCTTCGACGCCTGGGTGGAGCATCGCCGCAAGGAACTCAAGGAGGGTCGTCAAAGCACGCTCTCGCAGATTCTGCGGATCTTTGATCGCGACGTGCTGCCGAGCCTGGGCAAGATGTCGATCTTCGACATCCGGCGACCTCAGCTTCTGGGGGTCCTGGCAAAGATTGAGGAACGCAAGGCTTTCACCACTGCGGAAAAGGTTCGAACCTGGTTCCGGCAGATGTTCCGCTATGCCCTGGTGATCGCCGAAGGAATGGAGGTCAATCCGGCCTCAGATCTTGACGTGGTTGCGGCCCCCAAACCGCCGACGGCCCACAACCCCTATCTGCGCCTGCATGAGCTGCCCGAGATGCTCCTGAGGCTACGCGACTATCGTCGGCGTGGTCTGCAGACGCAGTTGGGCATCCGCCTCCTGTTCCTGACGGGTGTGCGCACCGGAGAGCTGCGCCTAGCGACCCCCGATCAGTTTGACCTAGATCGTGGCCTGTGGATCATCCCGCCTGAGTTCGTCAAACAACTGCAGGACGAGATGCGCAAGGCTGGCAAGCGGCCCCAGGATGTTCCGCCCTATGTCGTTCCGCTGTCCCTGCAGGCCATTGAGGTGGTGCGCTATCTCCTCGGTGAAATGAAGCCGGCTCAGCGCTATCTCCTTGCACATCGCAGTGAGCTCAAGAAACGCATCAGCGAAAACACGCTCAACAGCGCTTTGCGCCGGATGGGCTATGAAGACCAACTGACCGGCCATGGCATCCGTGGCACTCTGTCGACGGCGCTCAATGAGGTTGGATATCCCAAAATCTGGGTGGACGCCCAGTTGTCCCATTCCGATCCGAACAAGGTCAGCTCTGCGTACAACCATGCCAAGTATGTGGAACCACGGCGCCGGATGATGCAGGACTGGGCCGACCGCCTGGACCTTCTGGAGCAGGGGCAGGTGGAGGCTGCGAGCACGCATCTGACGATCCACATCGAAGGTGTGCCGACGATGGCTGACGACGAGAAACTGGCCGAGGCTGCGATCGTAGCGGCAATGGGTGGTGTGCCGTCCGCGGATGGCGTACCCATTGTTGTCAGTGCTGGGAGTCAAGGCGTCGCGTTCCAGCGCCTATCTCCTGTGCCCATCGTGCAGGCCCCGGTGGCGCGGGAGCCTGCGGTGTCGGACATCCAGCGCGAGCGAGAGGAGATGCTGGAGATCTACGAGGCGTCGAGCAGCTTGCCCGTGCCCCTATTCGCCAAGCTGGCGGGCAAGTCCAAGGACCAGATAAACCGCGAACTGAAGGCGGGCAAGCTGCTGTCCATCAGCATTGGCAACCGCGGACAGCGAGTGCCCGACTGGCAGTTGGTGCCGCTCAAGCTCAAGCTTGCGCAGGTGATGCTGAAGCGCGCCTCACACGCCGAATCATGGGCGCTGTATCACCTGTTGACAAAACCTCAGCCTGGGCTGGGCGATCGCGTAGCCATCGACTTAGTGACGCCGACCAACCTGGATAAGGTAGTGCAGGCATTGCTGACCGCAGCACAACCCGCATTGGAGGTTCCTATTGATTCGCCTGAGTTCCCGGATCCGGTTCGCGAAAGCGTGAGGCGTCTCGTGGACAGAGCAGCCGTGCTCGAGGTTGGGTAGGATTGTGCTGAGCGAGGGGCTAGAACGCATCGTTGTCCCTCGCCCAGCAATCTTCAATAGTTAGGCCATATTCTCCGTCTGCTGGACTGCGCGCCCTTCCGAAAGTTGACCAAGCTGGCTCAGTTTTCCGGCGAAGGTTCTTCCGCATCGTTCAGTGCTTCACCTAATTTGGGAAGAATCACCGCACTGAGTTGGGACTTCGCCCATTCGCTTCTTGCGTGGGTCTCGAAGGCCGCAAGGACCCCGAGTGCCGTATGAACCCGCGAGAGCAAGGCGATTGAGCCTGAATGGGCCGCAGTCGCGACCCAGTTGTCCGCCTGATCCTCATCGCCGGAAAGATAGTCTAGGATGCCGAGCGTGATCGGCTCAATGATCCCCGCTTCTGAATCCACGATTGATATACCATTGGGTAAGTCTACCGTGGGTAGCATTCGAAGCGATTGCGGGCCACGATTTCCTCGAAGAGGCATTGGGCACGTCGCAATCTGCAGGAGCAGGTTCGGGTCTTCTCTGCGCGCCCCATGTTCTCCTTCCACCTCGAAAGGCGTGGATGCCACGTGAGACAGAATTAGCCATGGGTGGATGTTTTTGTAGGCGACCTGTTCATCATCACCGAGATCAATCTCGTGATGAACCCCCTCAATGACCACAAAGGCTTTGCCATCGAGCTGGTGCTTGATGTCCACCAAAGTGCCATCAGGCAGCGCCAGTGCATAGTGGCCACCTGCATCCAGTACCTCGCGTTCGGGCGGTATGTCCACCAGGGCAGTGATGAGGCCGACGGGCAGGCCGCTTGGCCGTTTGGCCGCATCGACAAGGGCTTGAGCCGCAACCACTTCACCGAGTGGAAGATTACTTGCCGCGCCGGAGATCCAGGCAGCAGCTTCGTGCAGGTCGTTCTTTGACCGCTGCACGATTTCGTCTGCCAGCGCGTGTGCCATCTCGCTTGCCAGCAACTCTGGCAGTCGAATCAAAATCGTAGCTCCTGCGACGTCGTGCATGTCAGGGCGAACGAATCCATGATCAATCAGCCACTGAAGATCATCGGGTTCAAGCTCCGCCCTTACCGCAGCACGGCGGATTACACCCATCTCCATTTGTTGGAGCGCAATTTCTGGTGGCCGTGTTCTGTCTTGTGCATCCGCAATCATCGAGCGCGCTAAGCCCCTGAACCTCCGCCGCAGTTCGTGGTCGTTTGCGAAACGTGTTCGTACGAGCTGCATCAACCGTGGCCCGAGCAGCGAGGGCAGTGAGAGGGCCTGCGTATCTGGCTTGCCTGTGAGTGCTGCATGACCATATCCGCTGATCGCCCGCAGCACCCATGGTTCTCGATACTCGGGGGTCATATCAGCGCCATGCATCAAGTACAGGCGGCGCTTTCCCAAAAGAGCATGAGCAAGCTTGAACTCCCGGTCACTCAGATATCCGACGCGCACTACCTTGGATCGGCGCCCCAATGGAGAAAGAGAGCGCTGGTTTGGTGCTTTGAGCACGCTCTGCGCCACAGTGTCATCCATCGCGAGCACGACTGACAGCGACGCGCCAAAAGTGCTGGAGGTGAGATCTTCGATCTCGCGCAGGGACGTGGTGTCGGCCACGTGCAACCCGTCAAACGCCAAAACCAACCTCACGCCGTCGTGTTTTGAGACACGGATCAGCCAGTTACGGGCCTCTTGAGGGGACACGGGCCAACTCAGCGATCGCGAGAGGGCATCGGCCAGTGTTTGGAGCGCGCCGCCTCCAACACCCGTCTCAACGTACAGGATAGCGAGCGTATCGCTTTGCTCTGTGCGTGCGCAAAGTTCGCGAAGCACGTTGCTTTTTCCAGTGAGAGGCGAGCCTTCTAGAATCAGCAATCGCTCACCCGTAACCAAGCTCCGCCACAACTGATGTGTTGCAGCACGTGGAGCTAGGAATTCAGCAGCGAACGGAAGAGCTGGTTCGTCCCAGGACGCTGTGAGCTCTGCGATCGTCTCCGAGGACACGAGGCGAACGGCCTGCATCCATACAGTCGGTGTGGTACCCATCAAGGTATCGACGGCATGCCGGACGTCGGCACCTGCGACGCGGCTCGCTTGCGTTATGAGGTCCTGGAACGCATCTTCTGTCGGGGTTGCTGGTTGCCAGGGATTCCCCGTGGAGGTTTCAAGGATCCTGACGGCGGTGCCGTTAGTGATCACCACAAGCGGCGCCGGAGGCTGGACCAATCGTGCATACGACAACCCTTGTGCGCTGTCGTCATCGGTCAGGGTGATGCCGGGTCTCTTAAGCTCCATGATGGCCAGAGGCTTTTCATCCTTCTCCAGAAGGATGTCTAGTCGGGCCTCGGCACGGGATTTCCCGGCATCGACCTCCAGGGTCTGGCGTCCGAATTTGAAAGTGAACTTGATCTGGTGCTTGATGGCGCCGTCTGGCATCCAAGGAAATGCCACTTTGATCGCCGCCCGGACGCGTGCTTCCAGATCGGCTTCCGTCTCTTCAGTTGTCGCTCGTTTGCTTGGCATAGTGCTTCCTTGTGTGCCCAGGTTCATTTTCCATGTTGGCCAGCTTAACCAACTCCAGAGGTTGGCGCCCGTCGCATCGCTCCCTGGCAGCGGTCTAAGTTCGCCGATGTTGGCAAGCCCATGTCATAGTTCTGTCAATTGATGGAGTTGACAAACTGCTTTGGGGCTTCCGTATGGGTTTTATATGCGCTGATTGTGTTGGAGAGACGTATCTACAGCGGCTGGTGCGAGACGCCGCGACATCCGAGAACTCTTGCGAGTACTGCGATGGTGATGCACCTGCAGCAGACCTTTGGGAGGTCGCCCAACTTTGCGGGGAAGTTATCGATACGTTTTTTGAGGAATCTAGCCACACCATGGCGGTGATCCACTTCGGCCGAACGCCGGCCGGGAATGACCTGCAGGCCACGATTTCGGAGCTGACCGGCATTCCTCAGGAGGCCGTCGAGGTGGTCGTCGAACATCTCGGCACGCTATGGTACGACGCTGACTCGGGAGAGTCTCGCTACGGCGATGACGACCCCTGGTTTGTCCTCAGGTCTTCTATGGCGGAGCCGCTCGGGCACGCATGGCGCGAGATGGAAGACAGCCTGCGCTCTGACATACGCTACTTCAATCCCAAGGCGCTAACATTGCTCAGCACGATCTTCGGCGAGCTCATCAATGATCGAGACAAAGAGGGCCAGCCGGTCGTTATCGATGCGGGACCACATACATCATTGAAGACGCTCTACAGGGGGCGAGTATTCCAAACTGACGAAGCACTTGTTGCCGCGCTTCGTTGGCCTGAACGATTTCTGGGGTCACCTGCGGCGGGACTTGGCGCTGCCGGCCGAATGAACGGGCAGGGCCAGCCTGCGTTCTACGGCGCCACGGATCCTGATATTTGCATTGCCGAGGTACGCCCACCAGTGGGCAGCCGGATTGCTATGGCGGCATTCGAGGTGATTCGCCCGCTGCGCTTATTGGATCTTCGGCGACTGGCTAACGTCGAGCTGCCACCCGGTACAAGCCTCTTCGATCCGGCGACACGTGCCGCAGCGCAGCGACGCGACTTTCTGAGGACGTTGGGCGAGCGCCTGTCGGCACCTGTGGTCCCTGAACTGCAAGATCGAGACTATCTCGTGACGCAGGCCGTTGCCGACTATCTTGCTGCCCATCATAAATTGGCTGTCGACGGCATCATCTACCCATCGGCGCAAAGCCGTCGCCCAGATGAGCCGCCGGCAGGAGATAACGTTGTGTTGTTTCGAAAAGCCTGCGATGTAACTCTCTCCGATGCCGAGGACGCGACTGCCCAAATCGCGCTATGGGAGTATGAGGAGGATGGGCCTGGCCGCTGGTTCCGTCCATCGATCAATTTCATGGACCGGAACGCGTCGCGGCATGGGCACCGTGCGGTGCATCCGGCGCTATCGTTGAGACGGGACTCGATTGTCATTCATGAAATATCAGCCGTACGTTACTACAGCAAGCCGCATCCCGTGGAAAGCGTCACTTCACTCAATGACCGACATTATGGATGATTGGGTTTTTGCAAATCGAACTGTATTAACAGTCGCTGAGATCGTCGCCCAGCTCCCTGAGCGCGCGGTCTACAAATCCTGTCAAGCTTTCTGGCGTGTCCTCACGCATCTTTCGAAGTAGGAATGTTGTCAGCATTGGGCTTTGCATGGATATTGGGCGTGTGACGACGTCGGAGCATTTGCAAGCGTCCGATTGAGGGGTGGTAACAAACCCAACACCATATCCGGCAGCTACCAACGTCATGAGCATACTCAAGGAGGTTGCTTGCCCTATAAAATTGGGCTGAACGCTAGATCCGCGCAGTAAGTTTTCGATGCTATGGAAATAGCCTTCACACACCTCCGGGTGGCACCCTACTAATGGGTATCGAAGCAGTTCCTCAAGTGGCACTCTTGCGTAGGCAAGTAATGGATGTCGCCTAGGTATGGCCAGCACGAGCCTTTCTTGCCATAGAGGCAATGAAACGATGTCGTCGCCGGTGCTGCTCATGCGAGAAAACCCAATATCAAAGGTGCCATCGCGAAGTCCTCGCAATTGTTCAGCTAGGGTCACCTCTGATATTCGTACTGAAATCTCAGGTTGCTCCTCTCTTAGATTTGCAAGAAATGCTGCAAGTCTCGGCTGAGTAAGCCCGTCGCAAATCGCAAGGTGATAAGAGTTTGCCTGGCCTGCTGCGGCAGCTTTTGCTTCTTCAATCGCATTTTCCAGTGCTAGGAAGACCCGCCTCGCTTCTCGCTGGAAGGCTTCTCCAGCTGGCGTCAGATACGTCCCGCGCCGGTTGCGTTCAAACAAGCGTGCACCAACGTGCTCCTCAAGCTCCTTGATGGCCCTGGACAACGGGGACTGCTCAATGTGAAGCCTCGCTGCAGCCCTGCAAAAGTGCAGTTCTTCGGCCAATGCCATAAAGCAACGCAAATGTCGTAGTTCCATTCGACTCCATTGAGCCCCTCGGGGCTTGATGAGCATGACCGTGCTTCCCGCGCAGCGGGCGCGCGCAGTCTCCAGAGGCGCTCCGTGTCAGGCCAAAGTGCTTGCGCTGCGCGCTCCGCGACCAGGCATGTGTCAGACGCCGCGCAGTCAGCGCTGCTCCACGAGTGGCAGAGCAACAAGCAGCACTTGGCACATGATTCAAGCTTGTAACTGTACAGGATGCAATGTACAGTCTCAACCTGCATGAACCGCATGCAGTCTCGTGAAGGCTGCTGCGTCGTCTCACTTCGGAATTCAGAACAATGGAAATAGCAACCCTCTCAACATCAAGGCGATGGCTCCTGCTGGTCACCGTTGCGGCGGGCCTCCTGCTGGTCACGGTCGACTATTCAGTGCTCTACACAGCGCTGCCAATACTGAGCCGTGAGCTGCATGCGTCTCCGACGGAGGGCTTGTGGATCATCAACGCTTATCCGTTGGTCATGGCCGGGCTGCTACTGGGGGCCGGAACCCTCGGCGATCGACTTGGTCATCGGAGGATGTTCCTCGGGGGGTTGGTCATTTTCGGCATCGCGTCGATAGCTGCCGCCTTCGCCCCAAGCTCTACCGTCTTGATCGGTGCCCGCGCTGCCTTGGCTGTAGGTGCTGCGGCAATGATGCCGGCAACGCTTGCGCTGATACGTATCACCTTTGTCGACGAGCGAGAGCGCAATATTGCGATATCGATCTGGGGCTGCATCGCCATCGTCGGTGCGGCACTAGGTCCGATCATTGGTGGACTCCTTCTGGCGCGGTTTTGGTGGGGGTCGGTCTTCCTCATCAATGTCCCGGTAGTTGTGGTGGCCATCATCGGGACGTTGATTTTTGCCCCGTCAGGTTCAATCGAAAAAGAAAAGCCCTGGGATCTTGCTTCCTCGTTACTTGCGCTAGTCGCCTTGTCGGCGCTGACCCTCGGGATCAAGCATCTTGCCCAGGCCCATCCTGATTGGCTTGGGGCTGGCGTTGCTTGGTTGGTTGCAGTTGGCGCGGGGTATGTCTTCGTTCGTCGGCAAACTCAATTGCCTCATCCGCTGCTCGACTTCTCAATCTTTCGCAATCCAGCGTTCTCCGCAGGGGTCATCGCTGCGGCCCTGACCATGTTCTCAGTTGGGGGTACCCAGTTGGCGACCACCCAGTACTTCCAGCTGGTCGCAGGCTTTACCCCCTTGCAGGCAGGCTTGCTTGTGTCCGTAGTCGTGGTTGGCACGGTTCCAACGGCTCTGCTTGGCGGAGCATTTCTGCACAAGCTCGGTTTGCGCATGCTGATTTCCAGTGGCCTAGCCATTGCGGCGCTCGGTGCTTTCGCGACATCGGCAGGTCTTCACTACGGAATCGGTTGGCTGATAGCCGGCATGGTCTTGAACGGTGCTGGACTCGGCCTCGTGATGGCCGTGGCGTCCGCAGCTATTGTTGGTAATGCCCCTCCCGAGCGGGCTGGCATGGCCTCATCAGTCGAAGAGGTTTCCTACGAGTTTGGCGGCCTCATCGCTGTCGCGCTGCTCGGCAGCCTATTGGGAATGCTGTATTCCACAGGCGTGGAATTTCCGCCAGGAACACCTGACATTGCTGCTTCGGGCGTTGCGCAGGCTTTTGAGCTCGCCACGCAGGGCGGTCAGACAGATCAAGAGATTATTGAAGCCGCGTCATTGGCATTTGCAAATGCCTACGTCGTAGTGCTGTGGGTTGTTGGGGGAATCCTGGGCATTGGCGCAGTCGTCGCACGCCGCATGCTGCGTGCGTATGGGCCAGGCTCATCTGCGTCCTCAATTCATTAATGGAGTTTCGGTATATGCGCTCAAGCAATCGTACAAAAATCCTCGACGCGGCGATTCGTGTCGTCAGTCGAGAAGGAATAACCGCTCTCGCCTATGAGTCAATCTCCGCCGAAGCCGGGTTGACCCGAGGAGGCATGCTGTATCACTTCCCATCGCGTGAAGCCTTGCTGTTGGGGCTTCACGAATATGTTTCCCAGCAATGGGAAAGCGGCCTGGAAGCCGCGGCCGGAAAAACTGCAGCGGAGGCTACGGCACAGGAGCGCTTCGCAGCATATGTGAAGGTGGCCACCCAAATGAGCGCCACTCGCGTGGAGCTGCAGTTCATGCTGGAGGGCTCTACCAGTCCTGAGCTGGCGGCCCCTTGGACGGATGTCATTACTCGGTGGGCACCGGGATTGGCCGGTGAAGCAACGGATGACGATGCGATGCACTGGATTGTCCGCCTGGCCGCCGATGGTCTTTGGGCATATGAGTCAATTACGAACCAGGCCATCCCTGCGGAATTGCGGGAACGTATCAGCAAGCAACTGTTAAGCATGCTCCCTGGAGCGTCCGTCTCCGACAAAGACGGGAAGGGCTCCGTATGACTTACAAGCCTGGCGATCAAGGCGCTAGTACGCCACGCCTGTGCGCCTCTCGGAGGTCTCCAGGCGCTACGCCTCTCGGCACTGTTGCCGCTGGGGTTTTGATTAGCTTGCTTGCCGGCTGCACCTCTATGGCCCCGCCGGATGCAACTCCGCCGCTGCCTGTTCCCAATGCGTGGCTGGATGTCAGCACGCGACCGGGCAGCGTAGGCCGACAAGCAACTGAGCTTGCTTGGGATCAGTACTTTGCCGACCCACTTCTGCGCCAACTGATTGCGACAGCGCTGGAAAACAATAAGGATCTGCGCTCTGCGGTACTTCGTGTCGAAGAGGCTCGTGCAGCCTTCCGCATCCAGCGCTCCGAGAGTTTTCCGGGGATCGGTGTTGGAGGGAAAGCAGCACGGTCAAGAGTCCCTGCAGACCTCAACCCACCAGGTGTACCCCAGGTGGGCGGGGAGTACCGAGCTGAGGTAGGCCTCAGCAGTTGGGAACTTGATCTCTGGGGGCGAATCCGTAGCCTTAATCGGTCAGCGCTGGAAAGCTGGTTGGCCACGGATGCAGCGCATCAAGCTGTACGGATCGCCTTGATCACGCAAGTCGCAGACGGCTATCTAGGGCTGCGAGAACTGGACGATCGGGTCGCGATCGCCCAGCAAACGGTCGCCAGTCGCGAAGAGTCCTATCGCATTTTCGAGCGCCGATATCAGGTTGGATCGACCTCCAAACTTGCTCTCACCCAAGTTCAGACGCTCCTGAACCAGGCCAAATCTCTGCAGGTACAGCTCGCCAAGCAGCGGGCGAATCAATACCACGCCCTGGCGCAGCTGCTTGGCAGCGGTACTGACCTCGAGTGGCCGGTAAAGCAAATGCCTGAGCCTGCGGACTTCATCGAATTGACGCCTGGGCTACCGTCGGAGTTACTGGTGAACCGCCCCGATGTTCTTTCAGCCGAACATCGCTTGCGTGCGGCGAATGCCAACATCGGTGCAGCACGTGCCGCCTTCTTTCCACGTATTGCCTTGACCGGCACGTGGGGCACTGCAAGCTCACAGCTCAACGACTTGTTCGAGTCAGGTAGTCGAGCGTGGGCGTTCGTCCCCACAGTTTCCCTGCCCATCTTCGACGGTGGGCAAAGGCGGGCCAGTCTCGATTTGTCCGAAGTCCGGCGGGACATGGCGATCACAAGCTATGAGCAGACTGTCCAGACCGCCTTTCGGGAGGTTGCTGATGCGCTATCCGACCAACGATGGCTTGCCGATGAGCTGAGTATCGCGCGCACTTCTTTGGATGTTCAGCAAGAACGTGCGCGCCTTGCACAACTGCTCTACGACAACGGCTCTGCAGCCTACCTGGAAGTGTTGGACGCACAGCGCGACCTGCTTGATACCCAGCAGTCACTCATCCAGGTGCGTCGCTCGTTCCTCTCCAGTCAGGTGGCGTTGTACGCCGCGCTTGGTGGTGGAGCAGATCTTCAATCTCGCTCCATGCCTGTGCACCCCGCACAGGCAGAGACTCCTTCCTCCATTCGGTGAATGACGCACATGACTATGTCTATTTCCTTGAAAAATAAAGTTGTACCGGCAGTGCTGATAACAGGCGCGCTCCTGGCCGGCTGGTGGTACTGGTCGTCACAATCTGGCGATGCCTACGGCGAAGGATTCGTCAGTGGCAACGGGAGAATCGAAGCGATTCAAACGGACATTTCAACCAAGCTCGGAGGGCGCATCGAGCAGGTGTTGGTGCGCGAGGGGCACGTGGTCAAAGCTGGCGACCCGTTGGCGAGGATGCAAGTGGACATCCTGCAAGCACAGCGCGCGGAAGCGGATGCGGGGCGCCAGAGAGCTGAGCATGCGGTCAGCTCAGCAGAAGCCCAAGTGGCACTGAACAAGAGCAACCTGGTTGCCGCGCAAGCCGTGGTTGCGCAGCGAGAAGCTGAACTGGACGCGGCACGTCGCCGCGTCGCGCGGTCGGAGGTCCTGTCGAAAGAAGGTGCCTCGTCGGTTCAAGAGTTGGATGACAACAGAGCGACTGTGCGTGGTGCTCAAGCGGCTGTCGCGGCTAGCGTCGCGCAGGTGTCGGCCGCGCAGGCCGCGGTCAAAGCGAGTGAAGCGGATGTGGTGGGCGCTCGATCCGCCGTCGTTGCAGCCCTCGCCACGGTCAGCCGCATCGATGCCGACATCAACGACAGCGAGTTGCGTGCGCCCAGAGATGGCCGCGTGCAGTTTCGCGTTGCCGAGCCGGGTGAGGTACTAAGCCCTGGCGGGACGGTGTTAAACATCATCGACCTGTCCGATGTTTATATGACCTTCTTTCTTCCGGAGAAGGCAGCAGGACGTATCGCACTTGGCAGCGAAGTTCGCATTGTTCTGGATTCAGCCCCCGACAATCCGATCAAGGCAACGGTCTCCTTTGTTGCCAGCAATGCTCAATTCACACCTAAATCCGTAGAAACCGCCAGCGAACGCCAGAAGCTGATGTTTCGGGTGCGTGCCCAAGTCTCCGAAGACTTCTTGCGTCGCCATGCCAAGGAGGTCAAGGCAGGTGTGCCAGGCGTCGCTTGGGTAAAACTCGATGCCGAGTCTCCTTGGCCCACTCCACTTGCCATTCGCGCGCAGGAGTGATCCATGAACGTTGGGGTGTCTAACAAGGCCGTTGCGCGGGTGGGTGGACTCAGCCTGCGCTATGGCTCCACGGTCGCGCTATCCGCTCTGGATCTTGAAGTACCGTCCGGATGCATGGTCGGCTTGATCGGCCCCGACGGCGTCGGTAAATCCAGCTTGCTGTCTCTACTGGCCGGTGCGCGCGCAATCCAGGATGGACAGGTAGAGGTATTGGGCGGTGACATGCGCAGCAAGGCGCACCGCGATCTCGTATGTCCTCGCATTGCGTACATGCCTCAGGGGTTGGGAAAAAACCTCTATCCGACCTTGTCGGTGGAAGAGAACCTGCAATTTTTTGCCAGGCTCTTCGGCCATTCGGAGTCTGAAAGGCGTAGACGGATTGACGATTTGACGCAGAGCACCGGCCTGAAATCGTTCCTGAACCGCCCTGCGGGCAAGCTTTCCGGCGGAATGAAACAAAAGCTGGGACTGTGTTGCGCACTGATTCACGACCCTGACTTCTTGCTACTCGATGAGCCAACAACAGGCGTCGACCCGCTAGCCCGCGCACAGTTCTGGGATTTGATTGATCGCATTCGCAGTGAGCGCCCTTCCATGAGCGTCATTGTGGCCACCGCTTACATGGATGAGGCCCAGCGCTTCGACTGGCTGGTTGCAATGGACGACGGTGGAGTGCTGGCCACTGGCACGCCCAAAGATATCTTGGAGCGTACAGGTAGTCCAAGCCTCGAAGAGGCATTCATCAGGCTGCTTCCAGAAGAGAAGAAGCGTGGTCACAAACCGGTAGAAATCCCACCGCTTCAAACGGATGCGGATGACATCGCGATCGAGGCCAAGGATCTGACGATGCGGTTTGGTGACTTCACCGCCGTAGACCACGTGTCCTTCCGTATTCGCCGTGGCGAGATATTTGGCTTCCTTGGCTCCAACGGCTGCGGAAAGTCCACGACGATGAAGATGCTGACCGGGTTGCTGGTCGCCACCGAAGGTAATGCATGGCTGTTCGGGCATGAAGTAGATCCCCGGGACATCGATACGCGACGGCGCGTTGGGTACATGTCGCAAGCGTTCTCTCTGTACAGCGAGTTGACTGTTCACCAGAACCTGGTGCTTCACGCTCAGCTATTCCACGTCCCTGCTGGCGAAGTCGCTGGGCGCGTCGAGGAAATGGTTGAGCGGTTTGGCCTCGCTCCTATCCTCGACAGCCTTCCAGACAGTGTGCCCCTTGGCATGCGCCAACGTCTGTCGCTGGCTGTGGCAATGGTGCACAAGCCGGAATTGCTGATTCTGGATGAGCCGACCTCTGGGGTGGATCCGGTCGCACGCGACGGCTTCTGGCATCTGTTGGTCGAACTGTCGCGTCGTGATCACGTGACGATTTTTATCTCTACCCACTTCATGAACGAGGCAGCGCGCTGCGATCGCATGTCGATGATGCACGCAGGAAAGGTGCTCGACAGTGACGCACCAGCCCGGTTGGTGGAGAAGCGCGGCGCCAAGACTCTGGAAGAGGCGTTTATTGGATATCTGGTCGATGCAGGCGGTAGTGCCCCTGGCAACGAATCCGAGGGGGATGACAAGGCTGAAAAGAGCACTGAGAGCAAGCCACACTCGGACGCAGTGAGCCCTAAATCCTTCAGCTTGCAGCGCCTCCTGAGCTACGCCTGGCGTGAGGTGCTGGAGTTGCGAAGAGATCCCATACGGGCGACGACGGCGTTGGTGGGCTCTTTGCTGCTCATGGTCATGATGGGCTTTGGCGTCAACATGGACGTCAACCAAATGCGCTTTGCTGTTCTGGATGGCGACCAAAGTGCCGCCAGCCGGAGTTTCATACAGAGCTTGTCGGGCTCTCGCTACTTCCTGGAGCAGCCGCCAATCAGTTCTCAAGGCGAACTGGATCGACGGATGCGGCGCGGCGAACTGACAGTCGCCATTGAGATTCCTCCCGGTTTTGGTCGAGACCTGACCCGTGGGCGCAAGGTGGAAATCGCTGCCTGGATTGACGGTGCAATGCCATCACGCGCTGAGACAGTAAAGGGCTATGTGAACGGCGTGTATGCGCATTGGCTGGTCGAGCAAACGGGTCTGCGTTCGAACTCCGTGGCTCCTGGCCAGGCCTCGATACAGGCACGCTACCGCTACAACCCAGATGTTGAAAGCATCAAGGCCATGGTGCCTGCCATCGTCGCTCTGCTGTTGCTGATGCTGCCGGCCATGCTGACTGCCCTGGCGGTGGTGCGTGAGAAAGAGTTGGGTTCCATCATCAATCTCTACGTCACACCGGTCACCCGCACAGAGTTTCTCATCGGTAAGCAGCTTCCGTATGTAGGCCTGGGCATGGTGAATTTTCTGTGCATGTGCTTGTTGTCGGTCACCCTCTTTCAAGTTCCGATCAAGGGCAGCTTCATCACTCTCACGTTATCGGCCCTGCTGTTCTGCATCGTTTCAACGGGCATGGGTTTGTTGGCATCCGCCATCACGCGCAGTCAGATCGCCGCGCTCTTCATTGCTGTGATCGGCACGCTCATTCCGGCGATGCAGTACACCGGCCTCATCAACCCGGTGAGTTCTCTAGAAGGAAGCTCTCAAACTTTTGGGGAGATGTATCCAGCAACGCACATGGTGCTGATCAGTCGCGGGGTTTTTAGCAAAGCGCTGGGCATGAATGATTTGTACCTGACGGTGATCGCGATGGGCATTTCCATCCCACTAATCCTTGGCACCGCAATTTTCTTTTTGAAGAAGCAGGAGAGATGAGATGCGCAGCCTCATGAATATCCTCCGGCTTGGGCGTAAGGAGTTTTGGAGTCTGATACGAGACCCCATCATGCTCCTGCTGACAGCGTACATATTCACGCTCGATATCTATAGCGCAGCAACGCTTGTACCGGAGCCACTCCATAACGCATCCATCGCCATTGTCGATGAAGATCAATCGTTGCTCTCCGAGCGGATCTCCTCGGCGTTTTATGCACCGCAGTTCACACAGCCACAGCGGATTTCCGTGGCGGAAATGGATGCCGGCATGGACCGCGGGAAGTTCACCTTTGTTCTGAATATTCCTCCCAGTTTTCAGCGCGATGTCCTTGCTGGAAGAGTTCCGGAGATCCAGCTCAATATCGACGCTACCCAGATGAGTCAGGCCTTCATTGGGCATCAGTACGTTGAGCAGATTGTCTACGCG
This sequence comes from Pseudomonas sp. NUPR-002, assembly GCF_056322725.1. Classification (NCBI taxonomy): domain Bacteria; kingdom Pseudomonadati; phylum Pseudomonadota; class Gammaproteobacteria; order Pseudomonadales; family Pseudomonadaceae; genus Pseudomonas; species Pseudomonas sp. NUPR-002. Next base: position 3,783,371 of record NZ_CM150476.1, on the reverse strand, counting down.
GAAATTGAAGAGTTCGTAAAGCGCTTTCGCAATGCGCCCGAGCAGCCGGTCGAGTTGGTTGTGCGAGCACGCTTCAACACAATGCTGGAGGCATCTTGGTTTGGCAGCGTTGCGGAACTGATCAACATGGTTGCGATGCTCGCCATCATTCTGACCGGCGCCGCACTGATCCGTGAGCGCGAACATGGAACGATCGAGCACCTGCTGGTGATGCCTGTCACGGCCGGCGAGATCATGATTTCGAAGATCTGGTCCATGGGATCAGTGGTCTTGGTCTGCACAGGGCTGTCGCTCATCCTCGTGATACATGGAGCACTGCAAGTCCCTGTCCAAGGGTCATTGCTTCTGTTTTTTACCGGCGCAGCCTTGTGCATATTTGCCATGACTGCCTTGGGCATCTACATGGCAACCCTTGCGCGAAGCATGCCTCAGTTCGGGCTGCTTCTGATGCTCACGCTTTTCCCGCTACAGATGCTGTCTGGCGGCATGACGCCTCGTGAGTCAATGCCTGAGCTCTTGCAGAACCTCATGCTGCTCGCGCCGACAACTCATTTCTTTGAATTAGGCCAATCCATCCTCTTCCGCGGTGCCGGATTGGAGGTTGTCTGGACGAATTTTCTGGCGTTGCTCGTGATAGGGACAGCTCTGTTCGTAATGTCACTGCGACGCTTTCGGAAGACGATCAGCCAAATGGGCTGAGAGCCGCCCGCACGGGCATAACCTAGGAAAACCACAGAGGAAATGACCATGAGTATCGAAGCCCTTCCCTTGAATCTGTACAAGGCCAACACCGAACTTCAACTGCGGCTGACCCGGTTGGTGCAGGAAAGTGGTCATCGCTGGCTTGAAGCCACTCAGCAGGCCAGTAGCGAGAACATCTCTGAAACGACTGCTGAGATCGAAGGCCTGTTGCGGTCGGCCAATTGGCAATCGTTGACTACTCTGCCAGCCGAAAGCTTCTGGAGGCTCTTCCAGTCGCGCATCACAGATGCACAGACGATCAATCAGATCGCAGTCAAGAATCAAGCAGCCTTCACCGTTGGTGTGCAGCAAGCGCTGGAAAGCTGGCAAAAGTCTGTGACGGAGGTGGTGGGAGCCACCACTGCTGCACAGCCTCTCCAGGACATTTTCAAGCAATGGGGCGCCATTTGGCAGCCCGCCGCTGCAAACACCAGAACCAAGGCTGAGAAGGCGGGTTGAGCCATGAGCGCGGAAAAACGTACCGCCCTTGTAACGGGGGGCATGGGAGGTCTTGGCGAGGAGATTGCGCGTTCACTGCATGACGCCGGGCACACCGTGTTAGTGACTTACTCGCCGCAGAACAGCCATGCCCAGGCTTGGCTCGCACAGCAGTCGGCCCAAGGTTATGCATTCACTGCCTACGAGGCGGACATCAGCAACGATGTGGCGTGCCAAGCCATGGCCGACAAGATCCACGCTGATGGCCATAAGGTCGACATCCTCATCAACAACGCCGGCATCACTCGCGACGGGACGCTTCGCAAGATGACCAAGGAAAGTTGGGACGCGGTTCTGCGAACCAACCTCGACTCGGTCTTCAATGTCACTCGTCCACTGGTTGACAAGATGTTGGACCGTGGCTGGGGCCGTATCGTCAACGTGTCCTCCATCAATGGCAACAAGGGGCAGTTCGGTCAAACGAACTACTCGGCTGCTAAGGCAGGCATACATGGATTCACTAAGGCCTTGGCCCAAGAGGTGGCGCGCAAGGGAGTAACCGTCAACACGGTCTCACCCGGCTACTTGGAAACCAAGATGGTCACGGCGGTGGCTGAGGATGTTCTGAAGCAGATCGTCGCGGCAATCCCCATTGGACGCCTGGGCAAGCCCAAGGAAATTGCGGCGTTGGTCGCATTCATCGTGAGCGATGCCGCTGCTTTCATGACCGGCAGCAACGTATCGATGAACGGTGGACAGCACATGTATTGACTGATGGCTTCACTGCCAGGGGGCGCTGGGCCCCCTGGCAGGGCCCTTACCAATTTGAACAAGGCTCGGAACATGATGGATATCGCAATCCTGGCAGCTACGCGTACTGCCATTGGCAGTTTTCAAGGCAGTCTCTCTGAGATTCCTGCTCCACGACTTGGAGCCCTTTTGATTCAGGCCATCCTGCAACGCACCGGTGTGGCTGCCCAAGAGATCGACGAAGTCATTCTCGGGCAGGTGATCACAGCCGGCAGCGGCCAGAACCCGGCTCGCCAAGCTGCGCTTGCTGCAGGGCTGCCGCATCAGGTATCAGCACTGACTATCAACAAGGTATGCGGTTCGGGCCTGAAGGCGGTTCAGCTGGCGGCGCAAGCCATCCAGGCGGGCGATGCCCAGTTGGTACTGGCGGGCGGCCAGGAAAACATGAGTCTCGCACCCTATGTGTTGCCCAAAGCGCGAACAGGCCTGCGGCTTGGACATGCGCCATTGCAAGACAGCCTGATTCAAGACGGCCTGTGGGATGCATTCAACAACTACCACATGGGCATTACTGCAGAGAATCTCGCGGAGCAGTTCAGCCTAACGCGTGCTCAACAGGATAGCTTCGCCGCCGCCTCGCAAGAAAAAGCTGCCGCAGCCATCGCGGCCGGTCGCTTCAAGGATGAAATCACACCTGTGAGTCTCCCCCAGCGCAAGGGCGATCCGATTGAGTTCAACACCGATGAGCAACCGCGCGCAGGTACGACGGCGGAGGCTCTTGCCAAGCTGAAACCCGCTTTCATGAAGGACGGTACGGTTACCGCCGGAAATGCCTCCACGATCAACGACGGTGCAGCAATGCTGCTGCTGGCCAGCGCCGACAAAGCACAAGCGTTGGGGCTGCCAGTGCTGGCTTGGATCAAGGCATGGGGAACCGCTGGTGTCGATCCCGCCATCATGGGGATCGGACCTGTCCCGGCAACTCGGCGTGCGTTGGAAAAGGCAGGCTGGGCGCTTCAGGAGCTGGACTTGATCGAGGCCAACGAGGCATTTGCCGCCCAGGCGCTTGCCGTGTCCCATGACCTGGAACTTGATGCATCGAAAGTCAACGTCAATGGCGGCGCGATCGCATTGGGACACCCGATCGGAGCATCAGGCGCTCGCATCCTCGTAAGCCTGGTGCATGAGTTGATCCGTCGCGATGCCCACAAAGGATTGGCAACGCTGTGCATTGGCGGGGGCCAAGGTATCGCTTTGGCAATCGAACGGCGCTAAGCGCGTACTAACCACGGTACTGGACCTAGGAGATTGTCATGAGCAATGAAACATTCAATACCCAGCAGTGGACCTCGCTCATGAGCAGTCCCTGGGCCCTAACGCAGGCCGCAGCATCGTATACGGTCGATGCTTGGCAAAGGGCGATCCTGTACAGCGATGTTCGGCGACAACGGGGTGATCAGTACCGCGCGCATTTGCTCGAAGAAACCCCCAACGTTCTGGACTTCGCTAGCGAATTCGTAATGTCTGGTCTAGATCTACCGCGGCCGGTCAATTACGCGATGGTGCGAATCCTGCCAACCATCGACCAACCGACTGACGAGGGCAAACGTCCTTTCATCGTATTCGACCCGCGCGCAGGGCATGGCCCAGGTATCGGAGGTTTTAAACCCGACAGCGAAATTGGCGCGGCACTGAAGGCTGGCCATCCGTGCTACTTCGTCGGTTTCCTTCCAGATCCTGTACCTGGTCAAACCATTGAGGACGTCACTCGCGCAGATGCTGAGTTCGTGCGTAGAGCGAGCGAACTGCATCCCGAGAGCGTAGGGAAGCCCGCTGTGATTGGCAATTGCCAGGCCGGCTGGCAGGTTCTGATGGCTGCCGCACTATGGCCTGACCTTTTCGGTCCCATCATCGTGGCTGGTGCGCCACTTTCGTATTGGGCGGGCAACAATCCGATGCGATATGCCGGCGGCTTGTTGGGTGGGAGTTGGCTCACGGCAATGACAAGTGACCTTGGTGCTGGCCGGTTCGATGGTGCTTGGCTGGTGCGCAATTTCGAAAGCCTTAACCCCGCGAATACATGGTGGGGTAAGCAGTACAACCTGTACGCAAACGTAGACACCGAGGCTTCACGCTATCTGAGCTTTGAGAAGTACTGGGGCGGGTACGTTTTTCTCAATGATGTAGAGATGCAATACATCGTGGACAACTTGTTCATTGGCAACAAGCTGTCCTCGGCAGAGATGATTACCTCTGATGGCATGCGCATTGATCTGCGCAACATTCGCTCGCCCATTGTGGTTTTCTGCTCGTATGGGGACAACATAACCCCACCACCACAGGCGCTGGGTTGGATCACGGATCTTTATCGAGATGATTCGGACGTACTAAGCCACGATCAAACTATTGTGTTTGCAACGCATGAGAGCATCGGCCATCTCGGCATCTTCGTGTCAGGCAGCGTAGGAAGAAAGGAACACCGGGAATTTACTGCCGGTATCGACATCATCGACCTTCTTCCTGCTGGAGTCTACCGTGCAGACGTGGTGGACGCTGAGACGCCAGAAGTTGCTGCCGATGGCAAATACACGATGCTCATCCGGCCCAGTAGCGTGGATGAGGTGCGGTCTATCGTTAAACCAGATCCGCAAAGTGACCGCCGATTCGCTGCCGCGGAGCAGATATCCAATATCAATCTTGGTCTCTACCGTACGTTCCTTCAACCTTGGGTGAAGGCGTGCTCGTCGAGTTATTCGGCGCAGTGGATGCAAGCACTCCACCCACTGCGACTGTCCTACGGATGGTGGTCTAGTGCCCATCCTTTGGCAGAAACAATCCAGCAAGCTACGCGGCAAATTGAAGAGCTACGCTGCCCCGTGGATGACACCAACCCGTTCTTGGTCGCCGAAAAGGAGCTGTCGAGATCCGTTGTATTTCTACTGGACCTTTATAGAGATCATCGAGACCAACTTCAGGCGTGGATCTTTGAAAGCATCTATGGATCGCCATGGGTTCAGGCGCTTGCGGCACAGGGTCACTCAAATAACGAGAGTATTCGGCCGCATCCTGGCGACTCCCTCGAACACCGTGAATTCATGGAGTATGAGCTAGGCCAAGCTCAAGCTCGTATGTTGCAAGGAGGTTTGCTGGAAGCTGGCGTGCGAGCCTTGTTCTATGTACTTCGCAATCGCACTGAAGGCAACGCGACACGCTATCGCCATGCTGCGCAGCTGCGCGACCCGCGACATGAGCATGAACGCTACGACATGGCCGAGTGGCGCCACCTTGTACGCGGCCAGGCGCTGCTGCTGGCATATGACATGGATGCGGCTATCTCAGCAATCCCAACATTACTCGCAAGCGCGAGCGCGGATGAAATCCGCTTATTGGCTTCATCTGTTGAGCAGATGATTCATCTCGCTGAAACCGAACTCTCCGACGACGAACGAACGTCGCTCGCACGCATGCTTACCGTATTTAGCGTTGCTGCGGAACAGCGCAACTTAAGTGCTCTACCTTCTGAAAGTACGCTATCTGAGACAACTGAGACCGGGGCGTTTGGCGGAGTGCAGAAATCAAAACAACAGGTCGGTTCTAAACGAATAGCTGCGCAACCTAAAGCTCCAAGATCACCTGCTCAGCAAAAACCTAAGGCTCAAGTCAAGCAACCTCCGGCCAAGCGAGTGCCGGTAAATCGCAGAGGACGGTCGTGATGCAAGATGTCTCCGTATTGCGCAATCGGATTTTCGATGACTTGGCTATTGGTGATGTCGCCAGCATTGAACGCACTCTAACCGCTCAGGACGCTCAGCTCTTCGCGATACAGTCCGGTGGCTTCGAGCCGCCCAACGCTGATCCGAAGTCTGATGTATTTCCCAAGTGGCAAGGTGTTCTTGCCCATAGCATGTGGGCAGCATCACTGATCTCCGGACTCCTGGGCACTCGCCTGCCTGGCTTTGGCTCGACCTATCGACGTCAGAACTTTCAATTTCTGCAGCCCATCAGGATTGGAGACTCGCTGCGAGTCACGGTGGAGATTCTTCGCCTTGATCCGACGGACCTAGGTGTCGTTCTAGACTGCCAATGCGTTAACCAGGATGGAGTCGTTGTGATCGAGGGCGAGGCCGAGATTACCGCCACGCGAGAACACATTGTGGTTGACCGCACAGCGCTGCCTGAAGTGCGACTATTGACGAGCGCAAAGGCAGGCTCGAAGGCGCTTATCGACTATGCGAAGCCACTCGGCCCGATCCGGATAGCCGTCGTGCATCCCTGCGATGCCCTGAGCCTCTCAGCAGCGCTGGACGCGCAGAAGGCTGGTTTGGTCGAGCCGATCTTGGTGGCACCTGCTGCGCGATTGCAAGCCATCGCCGCTGAAGCTGCGCTTGATCTAACGAGCCTGTCCATTGTCGACGTCCCTCATAGCCATGCCGCAGCAGCACAGGCAGCCAAGATGGCAGCACAGGGCGAAGTACAAGCTCTGATGAAGGGAAGCCTGCATACCGACGAGCTCATGGCTGCGGTGCTGACGTCATCAGCGGGGCTTCGCACCAAGCGCCGCGTGAGCCATTGCTTCTTGATGCAGACGCCATTTTACCCGCGGCCGTTCATCATCACTGATGCAGCAATCAACATTGCTCCTAGCCTGCAGGACAAAGCCGACATCATCCGAAATGCGATCGACCTGGCGCATGTCATCGGTGTTGAGCGGCCTCGCGTCGCAATACTCGCTGCAGTGGAAACCATTAATCCATCCATGCCAGCCACGCTCGAAGCCGCCGCGCTATGCAAGATGGCAGACAGAGGTCAAATCAGTGGCGCAGTGCTGGACGGACCATTGGCTCTCGACAACGCGGTGTCGCTAGCTGCAGCGCAAATTAAAGGGATTCGATCCGAAGTCGCTGGACAGGCAGACGTGTTGGTTGTCCCCGATTTGGAGAGTGGCAACATGCTCGCGAAACAAATCGAGTACATGGGTGATGCGGCCAGCGCCGGCATCGTTATGGGTGCGAAGGTGCCGATCGTGCTGACCAGCCGCGCGGACTCTCGCGAGGCAAGAATCTCCTCATGTGCCATCGCCGTGATGCTGGCCAGATATTACGAAAACTCGCCGCCATGAGCACGCCACTATCCAGAACAGCAAAGTCATGACGCTGATGACTCCATGCATCAGCAATAAGCTCTTCTTGTTCATTCATATTTGAAAGGCTTAATTTTCTATGAATCAAATTGCAGACGCTTTAATTCTTGTCCTCAACTGCGGATCATCGAGCATTAAATTTGCCGTGTTCGATGCATCGCTTCCCGTTATCCCTCGTAAACCGCTGTGGAATGGAAAGGTGCAAGGTATAGGAGAGGAACGTCCGGACTTTGGTGAGACAGGGACGGCACCGTATCGCATCAATCTCAACGCTGAGCACCCGTTTCGAGATGCGTTGGAACATATCCTTGAGCAGGTCTTCCATCGACTGAACGGACGAGAATTATGCGGCATTGCGCATAGAGTGGTCCATGGTGGAAGCAAGTACTTTTCGCCGGTGCGCATTGACGCTGATGTGTTGGCTGATTTGAAAAGTTTCATTCCATTAGCGCCCCTGCATCAGCCAGTCACAGTTCAAGCCATAGAACATCTATTACGTCAGCACCCTGAGATTCCGCAAATAGCGTGCTTCGACACGGGGTTCCATCATTCCATACCAAAGCTCGAACAGGTGCTGCCGCTCCCGTATGAGGCTTGGCAACGGGGTGTTCGCCGCTATGGCTTTCATGGTTTGTCGTACGAGTTCATGTCGACCACTTTGGCCGAACAGTATCCTCAGACAGCACGGGGGCGCACGATTGTCGCGCACCTTGGAAATGGTGCCAGCCTATGTGCAATGCTGAATCTGGAGAGCGTTGCGACCACAATGGGATTCTCTGCCCTTGATGGGCTGATGATGGGGACGCGTACGGGCGCTGTCGATCCAGGTGCTGTTCTTTACTTGATGAGTGCAGACAAACTCTCACTTGACCAAGTCAATGATGTCCTGTTTCGCAGATCCGGCTTGCTAGGTATTTCCGGCGTTTCGGCAGAGCCACGAATAATTCGTAAGCATGAGTCTGACCCCGGCGAGGCCGGTGAACGCGCTCGCCTGGCGCTAGATCTCTATGTACGGCGGATTGTTCGAGAGATAGGCGCTCTAGTTGCCGTTCTAGGTGGACTTGATCTCTTGATCTTTACTGCTGGAGTTGGTGAGCACAACGACTTTATTCGTGATCGCGTCTGCCGTGATCTTGAATATCTTGGGGTGAAGATTGATGTACAAGCGAACGCCATAAATTCGCGAGTGATCTCATGCGCAGATAGCCGAGTCGTCGTAGGCGTCGAACCAACCAATGAAGAATGGGTGGCCGCACGCCATGTTCGCCGCCTGTTGCGTTTGCCTTTTCATCGTCCTGACTCATGGAAAAAAGCTATGTACTCTCGAATCCTGGTTCCCCTAGATAGCAGTGAAACTTCCCATCACGCGATGGAGCATGCCGCCGACCTAGCAAAAACGAATGGTGCCATGGTTGTTCTTTTGCATGTGATCGAGGAACTGAGACTCAGCAGCGGATATGAACCGCCAAAAGTCTACATCGACGAAGTATTTCCAGGGTTCTTGTCCAGAGGTCAGGCAATGCTTGATCAAGCTGCAACCCGCTTGCGGCAGGATGGGATCGCTGTCGAGACAGCGCTGATCGTCAGCAAGGGAGAGCGCGTTTCTGATTTGATAGTGGAGCAGGTCGAGACCACTCGTTGTGATGTCGTGGTCATTGGTACGCATGGTCGTAGAGGGCTTGATCGTGTCCTCATAGGCAGTGATGCAGAGCAAGTAGCGCGCCTTGCACCTGTTCCAGTACTGCTGGTTCGACAGTCCCATCCGGCGACAGCAAATCCACCGGCACTGCGAGAGCAATAAAGAACTCCACTGAAGTCTCTGAGGAATTTCTGGGCCTACCCAATTCAAATCGCTCGAAACTCAGTGGGCCAGCCCGGATATTTTAGATAAAAAGACTGATATTAGGTGCGTCGCCAATTTAACACTGGCGCGCTCTAGGTATGTATTTGCCAGCAGCCTTGTATAAGCGCGCGGAGATATCCCATGACTCAACACGACAAAGATGCGCATTCGAAAAAAGACGACGGCGAGTTCCATGCGGCGTGGGCGAAAGCTTGGTCACATTTTTCACCTGAATCAGGAGTTCTTGCCTGGCTGGACTGGTCTCTACATCTCGCATCAAGTCCGGCCAAGCTGAACGATTTGATTAAGTTGGGGGATGACCATGCCCGGCATCTGTCCAATTTAATCATGCAGTCTTGCATTAACGTAGCTCAAGGCGATCCATTGCCTCAGCTGCCCATCACTCCAAACCAACGTTTAACTGATCCCGCTTGGGATGAATTTCCCTACAGTCTATTCCGCGAAGCGTTTCAGCTTCAGTCGAGCTGGTGGGCAGAGGCAACCCAGGGAATATGGGGTGTTGATCCAAAGTCACAACGCATTGTCGAGTTTGCAACGAAACAATGGTTGGATGCCATTTCACCATTCAATGTTGGTTTGTTAAATCCAGTTGTCCAGGAAAGAACACGCGCTGAAAATGGTGCGAACCTGTTGCGTGGATTCTCCAATCTAATGGACGATTTTAATCGCAGCGTTTCTGGAAATCTCCCGCCTGGAGCGGAGAACTTTCAAGTCGGCCGAGATGTGGCTGTTTCGCCTGGCAAAGTGGTTCTTAGGAATCGCCTGATTGAATTAATACAGTACGAGCCCACTACTGAAAAGGTCAACTCAGAACCGCTTTTGATCGTTCCAGCATGGATCATGAAGTACTACATTTTGGATCTGTCGCCGCATAACTCACTTATCAAGTACCTAGTTGAGCAGGGATTCACGGTTTTCTGCATCTCTTGGCGAAATCCGTCATCAGAAGATAGAGAACTGAGCATGGAGGATTACCAAGTGCTCGGTATCCAAGCTGCTCTTTCGGCGATCAATGCCATAGTCCCGAAGCGCCAGGTTCATGCCGCAGGGTACTGTCTGGGGGGAACGCTTCTATCTATTGCAGCTGCGGCCATGTCGCGGGATGGGGACACACGTCTGGCTTCACTCACGCTTTTAGCGGCTCAGACCGACTTCAGTGAACCTGGTGAATTGGGGCTCTTCATAAGCGAGGGGCAGTTGGCGCTTCTAGAAGCTCACATGGCTGTCGCAGGCTATCTTGATTCCCGTCAAATGAGTGGCGCATTTCAAATGCTGCGCTCCTACGATCTTGTGTGGTCGCGCGTAGTCAATGAATACATGCTGGGAGATCGGCGGCCAATGAGCGATTTGATGGCTTGGAATGCCGACACCACCAACATGCCTGCTCGTATGCATTCTGAGTATCTTCGGCGCTTGTATCTCAACAATGATCTGAGCGGAGGACGGTACCTTGTGGATGGGCGCCCTGTTTCGCTAGGAGACATCAACCTACCTACATTCTGTGTGGGCACGACATCTGACCACGTTGCTCCGTGGCAGTCCGTTTATAGGTTGCACCTGTTTTCCCAGGCAGAGATCACTTTTGTGCTCACTAACGGCGGGCACAATGCCGGTATTGTCAGTGAGCCTGGGCGTCCACGTCGCGAGTATTTGATACATAGGCGCCCCGCACGTACTCCGTACCAAGGTCCAGACGAGTGGCGTCAGATTGCGCAAAGCCGCACGGGCTCGTGGTGGCCCGCTTGGGTGGATTGGCTTAACAGCCAGGGTGGAACTCCCGTCAAGCCCCCAAGAATTGGGGCTGTAGGTAAAGGCTATCGTCCCTGCGGGGACGCACCTGGAAGTTATGTCATGGAGCGGGCTTCAGACGTGGGGCACCCAAAGGGCGATGGAGTCAATGACGTCAGTGCTCGCTCGGAGTCTCCACAAAAGTAGGTCCTCAGTTGCTCGCCGCACTTCAAGCGTCTGAGCTTTCTCAAGATAAAACTGAGGCTGGCCGATTTTCTGATACCGGGGTGTTTTTTGGGTGCTTTCTGCACGTTAGAAAGCTGTCATGAAAACGATCTTATTCGACTATTCCGTTGATATTTTCGAAGGGACTACAGAGCATGAATTCATTAAAGGGGCAGTACGCTCTCGTGGTAGGCATTGCCAATCAGGATTCTATTGCGTGGGGCTGTGCAAAGGCTCTGCACCGTTGCGGAGCCAAGGTGGCAGTTACCTGGCTAAATGCAAAGGCGGAGGTATATGTTCGGCCTCTTGCTGAGCAATTGGGCGCGGAGATAATGCTGCCGCTGGATGTCACCAACCCCGATCAATTGGAAGCGGTGTTTTCTGAAATTGATAAGCGATGGGGGAGGCTTGACACTTTGGTGCATTCTATTGCCTTTGCACCAAAAGATGATTTGAATGGTCGATTAATAGACAGCTCTGCAATCGGTTTCTCGAAAGCAATGGACGTGTCCGTTCATTCTTTTTTACGCATGCTCCACATGGCAGAGTCACGGATGACCAACGGTGGAACTTGTCTCACTGTTTCTTTTCTTGGTGCGAATCGGGTAGTACAAACCTACAACATGATGGGGCCAGTAAAGGCTGCACTTGAATGCGCCATGCGTTACGCAGCTGCGGAGCTTGGTGAAAAAGGTATTCGTGTGCACGCCCTTTCGCCAGGACCCATAGCAACAAGGGCCGCATCCGGCATAGATGATTTTCATGAGCTGATGAAGAATGTCATCAGGCAAGCACCAACGCATCGCTTGGCCACAATTGAGGATGTCGGGGAGATGGCCGCGTTTCTGGCCTCACCTGAGGCAGGGAATCTAACAGGCGGAGTGCACTATATTGACGGCGGTTATTCCATCGTTACTTGAACATTGGGAAGAATAATGGACATCCCTCGAATATTCAGCATTATGGAGAGCGCGCACCGGATTCATAATCCGTTCACCTCCGACAAGTTCGAAACGTTGGGTTTGGCGTTGCGTCTTGAACCTGGGACGCGAGTGCTCGATTTAGGTAGTGGGTCCGGTGAGATGCTGTGCACTTGGGCCCGTGATCACGGCATCGTCGGTACTGGCATTGACATGAGTCCGTTGTTCACTGAGCAAGCAAAGCTGCGGGCGCACGACCTAGGCGTGGCTCAACAGGTTGAATTCATCCATGACGATGCAGCTGGCTACGCCTCTGAGGATAAGTTTGACGTCGCTGCTTGCGTAGGGGCTACTTGGATAGGTGGAGGAGTCGCCGGCACTATCGAGCTTCTCGCGCAAAGCCTGAGGACTGGAGGAGTCATTCTGATCGGCGAGCCGTATTGGCGGCAGTTGCCACCGACAGAGGACGTGGCCAAGGGATGTCTTGCTAACTCGATCTCCGACTTTCTTGTGCTTCCAAGACTTATCGCCTCGTTCGGCCAGATTGGCTATGACGTAGTTGAAATGGTTCTGGCCAATCAAGATGGTTGGGATCGTTACGAAGCTGCCAAATGGATCACTATGCGCCGTTGGCTTGAAGCGAATCCTGAGGATGAACTGACTGAGGTGGTCCGCTCCAAGTTGACCTCAGAGCCGGAGCGTCATACCACATACACCCGCGAGTATTTGGGCTGGGGGGTATTTGCCTTGATGTCACAGCGTGCGTTCGAAAATAATTAAGTTACCTGTTTGGGGTTCTTCAGCGACAGATTTCAAAATGGGCGGTTCGCAGCGACGAAAGTACATCGGTCACACCACCTGAAGATACGGATTATTCGGGGGGCATTCGTCAAATACTTGCGCGGGGTCCTCCAGTAGATAGCCATGCAGTTTCCGTGACCTCCGTGGGCCAACCACCTCACATGTCCAAATGTTCAATCCGCTTTGTTGTTTGCGGTGGATTTGAAGCTTCTCAAATTGTTTTTGAATCCATTGCCAATCCTGCTGTTTTTCTGCTTTTGTCATTGATGAAATCACAGGATGTTCCTGTGCATATCGTTGAAACACACCCGGACTAACGAGGTATGCGGTCTCAGCGACGGTGTGCACAAGGGCCTTCGCATCATTTATAAGAATTTTGTGCGACTGAAGGCCTTCCTTTAGCCAGGAAATAAAGTGCTTTCCTGAAGGCAGAGTGGCGGGGGTAGGAGACTGTTGGAATGGTATCTCTTTAGATGATACTGGCCGTTTATCGTGTGAGAGAGACTGTTTTGGAGGTGGTGACGAATATTTCGCAGTTCCTTCTTCTTGGGAGGAGAAAAGTGACAACAGATCATCCACCACTTGTGTGTCGGGAGAGTTCTGTCCATCAATTGATACAGCCTCTCCATCATCGGTTGTCGTCCCGTGTGCGGTAGCGTCGGAATGGATCGGTAATGCTGTCATTGTGGACGGCAAAGGAATCTCTGCTTCGATGCCCTCCTGATCATCGAGAGCAGTCACCGTTCCTGAGAATGATAGGGGGCGTTCGTTAGCTTGCCAAAACAATGCTGGCGAAAGCTGCAGCAAAGTAAAGCTATGCGACCATCCAGCATTGTTATTGACTGCCGCACGCCAGATTGCCCGATCATCTTTTGTGGGAACCAATAAGCCATGCTCTTGAAGTACGTTGAAGATGGCAGTGTTATTTGACGGAATGCCGTCCATACCTTGAGATAGCAAATGTGCGCGGAGCTTGTCAGAAACGGTCTTGCTCACGAGCCACAAGGCATTTTGAGTTATCCAGCCGTCAGAAGCCTCCGACTGGTTCAGCTTTAGTTCGTGCTTGACTAGGTAACGCAATCCATCCAACAGCTTGCGCTGAAGAGCATGTTTCGGTGCTGTTATTGCTCGTGCAGGGTCGCCGCCAAGTTCTTGTGCCACTGATGCGCGGTCTGCTTGTACGACTAGCTCACCTAGAACACCAGCATGCTCATACTGCCCGGCCAGAACATACAGCAACGCCGACCACAGCGTCGGATACCCACTGAGCCAATCGAGAATTTCTCGATTGAGAAGCTGGTTGTATAACAGTCCTGTCGCAGCGCTATGCAAGTGGTACTCACGATTCTCGCGGTACCGAAATCGATACGGTAACTGCAAGGGTCCATGCCAGGGATGCCACGTGGCGCCATCTGACTGCTCGACGCTTATATCCACTGCAAGCTTACCTATGTCGTGCAATAGGGATGCATAGGCTGTCGCCGCAGTCCAGGCCTCAGCCTGCTCAGCTTGGTCTTCTGGTGTTGAACCGGTGGGCAGTAGATACGACTGCCGAAGCTTCAGGGCATATGCAACGATCTCAAGACCATGATCGAGCATGCCTCCGTGGTAGGCATGATGATGACTTTCAGATGCAGGAAACTGCTGGACTAGTTCGGCGTAGCGGTTCAAAGGGGCCTGATAGAGCGAGGCGAATTTTTCCCGCGGCAGTGAAGTACGTTGCCAGATGTGCTCAAGTAGCTTCTGGCGGCGTGGCGTGGCGAGCAGTACCGCGGCTCCCTTTGGATTCGTGAATCCGTTGACCGTATCGGCCGTCTCTACCACTTCGGTGCGGGGTACTGCTGGTGGCTTTCTCTGGAACAGGTTAAACATCGCGGACCTCAAGGGAGTGGGCTGCAACGGGCCTTTTCCTTTTTCGGGTAGGCCCATTCCCCTTGGCATCCCTTCCATTCACCCTTCGAACCCGTTTGCTGACAGGATCCGTCAAGGTGTCAAGACAAGGCAAGGCTCTATACGCAATGCCGTTTCCCCTTTTGTCGGCATCTAAGGCGCTTGCTTTGCGGGTCGCATAATTGCCATAAAGCAATGATGTGAGGCCTGGGGCCGCTACTTCCGAACACTCTTAAATGCAGCATCAAGCATGTCGGCTTGAAGCAGTAGATCGCCTGGCCTGCTATCCATGAATTTCAACAAATTTGATAATTTCCAGCGCAGCGCGGGGAGTTGCTCCGCATGCTGGCACTGCAGCAGAGCCCAGTCAGGTTGCGCACGCGCCAGCCCACGCAGAAAACTCTCGTGCTTGCTACTCAAGCGTTTAGGCAACTCATGTCTCAACCTAGCTCGAGTGCGTATTAGTTGCTCGAGCGGACAATCAAGTTCTGTCATACCGACGAACGCGCGCTCAAACTCATTGGCGATGTCTTTGTCGTTGCCGAACAGCACTTCATGGATCGGACGGTTGTGGCCCGCAAGGTAGACAACGAAGCATTCAACCATCTCGTCGGTGATACCTCCCGTCTCGAATAGGCGCCAGACGTCAAATAGATCTCGCGGGTGCTGACGATCGAGAGCTGCAACCAGTTTGCCGGCGTAGAGTTCGGCCACGTCCAACGTGGGCACGCTGAACTCCACACCGAACCGGTCACTGGTTTTGGTGCCCAAGGGGCGTTGGGCAACAGGTAGGACGGTGCCTCGGAACACAACGTTGACCTCCACTTTCACCTGGCTGGTCTCGTCCTCGGCAATCAGCTTGGTGTCACCCAGCTCCTTGCTGCGAATCAAACGGGCTTGGATGCCCAGTGGCTCGACGCGTTGGGCGATCGCGGCTAGCTCTTCATTGATGGCCATTAGCGCCTCATCCCGAGGAACTTGCCAGGGAAGATAGACGACATCGATGTCGACCGACAGGCGTGGCATGTCCTGAACGAACAGGTTGATGGCCGTTCCGCCCTTCATCGCGAAGATGTCGTTGGCGAACACGTCGGGGGTGATGTTAAGTAGTAGGCGGACGGTGTCCGCGTATTGCTTATCCATGAGGCTTGAGGCTCAGTAGGGTGCCGTCGTCCATGCGGCTCATCCAACGCTTGCTGCTGCCGGTGCGTAGCGGGTATTGCTGTACCAGTGCATCGACATCAACCACGCCGGTCTCGCGAGCCCAAGTCAGGAACAGGCGTACGGTTTTGACACTGGTGCAACAAGACAGGAGCTGGCCCAGTATTTCCTTACGGGGCGAGCGCAAACCGTCGAAAAGGTTGCGAACCTCTTCCAGACTCTGTCGGGTTCCCGCTTCGTACAGCATCTCGAGTACGGCGCGTTCGGGCACCGCCACTTGCAGTTCCTTCGGCTGGCCCGGAGGCGTGTGCAGAGTCTTGTTGGCCACGCCTGTGTCAGGCCAGTCAAACAGCCGCGCGTTGACATACCTGGCAGGAAAGCGTGCACTGAACCAAGCCGGCAGGCTGAAGCGCGCCTCTCCCCACAGCACTAAGACTTCGCGTGTGCTCAGGTTGTGCCGCACCCCTTGCATAGCCAAAGCACTTTTGCCGCCTACGTGCAGGCCTGCGACGCGCTGTTGGAGGAAGCGCAGCGCGCCGGTGACGTCAAAGTTGTCGTTGGGAAACGCGTATGTCCCGTGGCCAAGGCGCACCAGCCATCCGCTTTCTACGTAGCGGGCGGCAAGCTGGGGCGAAACGCCGAAGGTTTCGAGCAGCTGCAGATCGAACGGTGCCCCCCTGGGAAGGTCCGCTTGCAGATGCTTGATTACTTGATGTCTAGAAAATCCACTCATGAGTTAAATATACGTAAAAATCCAATCAGACTCCAGGTCGAAACGCAGAAATGCAGAAAAAGTAGCCTCTTGGTTGAATTTGACGTATAAATCTAATCATGGATGTCATCTTGATGATCCCTATTGCCTTGGGCACCTGAACCGCGCGGTGCCAAAATCGCATTGATGCTCTGCGCGCAACGGCGTGCAGGGCAAACTGGAGCAAACATATAGCGCACGACAGGTGACCGCCATGAACGCAAAGACACATCGCAGCTTCCCCGAACGCTTAGGCCATTGGCTCGGCTGCGCCTGGCGTGCGGGCGCGCGCATCGAACGGCAACTATCGTCTTGGCTGTTGGGCAAAGGCGTGCCCAAAGGTCTCGCTTTGGCGTTGCTGTGGGCGGTGAAGTTGGTTGCCGCGGGTGTCATGCTGTATGTCGCGACTGGGCTTGCGGTCATCCTGCTCTTCGCCATCGCCGCAGCATGGGTAGCGCGTAATTCGGAGGCTGCGTCGAGGCCCGAGGCGGAGTGGAGAAACGGCCCTGCCGGTTTCGGTCTCTACACATATGACGGGTTTCGAATCGATCCTCACGTTTCGGATGACGACTAAACGTCAGGCAAGGGTTACTTCTTGGTGACTGCGCCCATGGCCGCTCCGGCACCTTTGCCGCCCGCAGCTTTGGCATCTCCTGTTCCGCCGGCAAGCCCCTGAAGAACGTTTCCGGTGCGAATGCCAGCCCAGCCCAAGGCCATTACCCAAAAAGTGGGTAGCACGATGAACATCGACGCCATGACGAAATTCAACAGCATGTCGCCGAAGGCGTTGTTCAAGCCCATCACCGGATCGAAGTTCGAGTGCGGTCGGTTCCAGCCCCACCCCCATCCGTACAGCGCGTCTAGGATGGTGCTGTCGATCCATCGGGCGAGCTGGAGCCAGAAGTCCACGAAGAACAGAGAGAACTGCACCACGCTGATCGTCACCACCGTCTTCAGATCGTAGGTGCCGACCACGAGCACCAGCGGGATGCAGATGACCAGGGCCATCTTCAGCAGTGAGAGCACCATCGGCAGCGCCTGCCGTACCACGTCCATAGCGGGGAAGAAACCCAGCGAGCCCACCGCCAGACCCACGTCGCCGGCCGCGCGGGTGACGATGTTCGGCAGCGTCTTGTCGATCTGACCGCCGTAGTCGGAGTAGACCGCTCCCTGATTAAGCTTCTGCTGGCGCGGCGAGGCGATCGCACGGATCACCGAGTCATCTACTTGGGCGCGGCTCAGGAAACCCGCCCAGCCGGCCAACCGATTCATGAGGGTTGGATCAACTTCGGCAAGCAACCGGGCACGCAGGCCATTGCCGCCATCGCTCCACCACTGGCGGCACGTCGGGTAGCCAGCACCGCTGGGCACCTGTGTCAGACCCGCATCGCGGTTGCTGTCATAGGCCCAACTATCCTGAGGTGTGCTGGCACGGTAAGTGTCGTAATAGCCGCCGGTGTTGACGAAGTAGTTGGAGCCGATCCAGGTGACATCGTGCATCTGGGACTCGTCTAGGCTCGGGCGACTCATGAAGAGCTTGGCCCGTGCTGGCCCGTAGCAGTCGTGGGTAAAGTCCGCCACCTCTTGGGCCAGCACCGGATCGTCAATGCGCGTGGCGTCGATCTCCATCCTCATCTGCCGAAGATCCGTGCCGCACGGGATGGCGGCCACCGAAGCGCCAGTGACCGCGCGCGAAAGCGTATGGATGAAGGCCCACCAGACGGGCACCTTCGCGCTCTGGTTATTGAGGGCGGTAAAGGACTGGCTCCAGCCCGTTTCTGAAGGCTGGGGCACACTGACCTGGCATTGCTGGGAGCGCGAGTCGTCCAGTCGGACCATATTGAGATCGACGTCGATGAAGGGGATGCCGGCAAACATCACCACGACGATTGCCACCCAGACGCGGTTCTCAATACGCATGGACGACAGCACACCCTTATTGCCCTCGTCTGCGCCCTCGGCCCGGGCCTTCAGCCATTCTTGGATGATGATGGCCACAAAGGGAATGGCGAACACGCCGCTGGAGACCAGGACGGACCAGATCCCGTTGTGCACGATCCAGCCTACCAAGGTCAGGTAATACTCGAGGTAGTCGGTGGTGAAGAGTGTCATGTTCCGAATCCCTCGTTACGTCTGCAGTAGCAGGCTGGCTTCCAGGGCAACGATGGCAATCACGCCTGCCACCTCCACGCGAACCAGACGGTGACGCGCGTCGGAAGATGCCTCGCGCGTGAGCAGCCGCCGACGCATCCATAACCAGCCATAGACGGTGGCGGCGTAAAGGCAGATCCGCCAGGCCAGGAAGTAGCCAGCTGATGCAGACATCCAGCGTTCCCAGCCCGCCACACTGCCAACCAGGTAAATGCCGGTCACATTGGCAGCCACCGCCAGGCCCAGCAGGACGATGGCCCATGCCAGTGCCTTCGCGTTGCGCCGGTTGAACAGCCACCTCATGCGCAGCCACCGGGTGCTCATGGGGTAGCACCGGGTGCCCGCCGCTGCAGACGGTTGAGCCGGTCGGGCGTTGGGTCACCCTCGAAGACACCGCGCGAACCGGATGCCCGAGTGCCATGGCGTTGGATGATGGTCATCGGTGAGTTGTTGGCCAATTCGCGGCGCAGATCGAGTTCGGTTTTGAGGTTGAGGATCTCTCGATCTAGCGTGTCGCTCTCGTGGTTCACCGCCTCGGTCGCCAGCTGATTGGCTGCGACGTTGGGCTCCTTCTTACCCGTGAGCAAGGTGCGCTGCAGCAACAATGCTTTTTCCAGCACTGACGCAAGCGCCACCTCGGATGCAAGGCGGCGTGCGAGGATGTCCTGGTCCGGTTCGTCGCGCAGGGCCTCGACCACCCCACGGGTGATCGGCAGCGACATGCTGCCGGCGGCGCGCAGGTTTTCCACAGTGGTGTTGCGAGTGCGGCTGATGAGTTCCTGTAGCACTTCCAGCTTCGTCTCGTACTCTTCCTGGATCAATGGCGTCAACCCGACGCCCGGTATGGTCTGGGTCTTGGTGCAACTCTCGCAGGTGCGTTGCTCTTTTTCGCCCAGGACCCGTGTTGCCCAATCTGCCGCAGCCTGAGGCGTAGGCCAGGTCGCGCAGGCCAGGCTGTTGCAGTTGGCAGCGGAGATCGACGAGGTATCGGCCACGCCACGGCCATTGACGAGGTTGTAGCCTGCACGAGTCACGTCGCCGACTACCTTGATGGACGGTTGGCCGGAGCCACCAGCATTGTTGCCGCCCACCCAAGGCACACCATCGTTGCCGCGGCTGCTCTCCGCCTGCTCGATGGCTGAAACCGCGTCTGTGCTAGCCACCGCTTGGCGCAGGGCCATGCCTTCGGCGATCTGGTTCCAACCGAGCTGTCCGCCAGCCGCGTCCGCCATCCGTTCCGCCATCGCACGACAGGTCAGTTTGGAACGGTCGAAGTCCAGACGCGCTTGCAGGACGCCGTTGGTCAAGAGGTTGTACAAGCCCGGATCAGCACGCTGGATGATCAGGGCCGGCAGCGAGGCGACCGCGCTAGTCGCGCTCTGGATCACGTTGCTCATGATGTTCTGGAAGCCGTTCGTGAGCCCGTTGAGCTGGTTCTGGATCGTCGTGCTAATGCTCATGTCACCGCAAATCAGGTTGCTGTTCCAACCCATACCCACGCCGATTGAGCGCATGCCAGCGGCACCGCTCATCGAGACAGCGTTGCCACCCCCAATCGAATACATGACCTCGTCACCTATCACGCTGCCGCTGTTCTGAAAGCCGGATTGAGCCCAGACCAGTCCGGTCGCCAGTACCAGCGCACTGGCGAGCAGCGAGGACTGCCTGCGCACGGACAGACGGCGGAACGGGTGGAAGTTGTCTTGGCAGTTCATGGTAATGGCCTCAGTTGAAGTCGACGCTGCCAAGAAAGACCTGGCCCCGCCGCTGGCAGCAGCTGTAGGGGCGCCACAGCGCCCAGGCGTAGTCACCTTGCTGGGCTTGGGTGAGCGGACCGTGGTTCGGGAACACCGCGCAGGACGAGGACAGGCGCGGTGTCAGTTCCTGCCACTTGCCGGTCGAGGCGTCGCTTTCCATCAGTGCCCCGGCCGGCCAGTAGCCATCGCGGCTGTTGGCGAGGAGGGGTTGATAGACGTGCAGTTGGCCGCGGCGGGTGACGACATCGCCGGCGCGCTGTGCGACCACAGCGCCGGACTTGTGGTCGTCGGCCTGGTGCAGGAAGCCGCCCCGGGGATAGACCGCTCCCCACAGATTCAGGCTGGTGCGGGCACCAATCTCGCGCATGCCCGGAATCAGCGCTTCGGGGTACACAGCCTCCGGCACGTTGTACCGCCAAGCGATGGTGTCCAGCGTGCTGAGCAGGTAGGGCATGAATGCCGTGCCTGCCCCCTCGCACGCGTAGCCCGACGAGCTCGCGAACTGGCCGAACACTTGACCTCCTGGATGGCCGATGACATCGGCGTTCTTGAACTTCGCAAGGTTGTTCTCGTTGTCGTGGTTGGTCGTGCCATCCCCGCCCGCCTGTGCAGTCGGGTTGGGCGTGCTCATTGCACGAACTTCAGTCCAGGGGTTCTCGCCCGTGTTGGAATAGCTGGAAACCACGGCGTCGGGAATGTAGTGCCGCACCTTGATCGAGGTGCGCACTGTGCATCCTGTCCAAGTGCAATGGAGCCAGTAGCAGATGCCGACCACCCGGTACTCCAGGCAGTCGGGCGAGAGCGTAGAGGACACGATGCTCGCGGTGTTGAGCGCGAAGCTCGATGTGGCGCCACAAAGCAGCGCAACAGCGGCAGAGATTCGCAGTCGGCGGGGGACACGGGGCCTCATGGTGTGTCCTTGCGATGCTGTGCGACGCGCGCCAAGGCTTTGTCGAGATCAGATTCGCCGTAGACCACGTAACGCTGGTCCACAACGACGGCCGGGAGTGTGGTGATTCCGAGGCTCCAGGCGTCGGCCACGCCTTGGTAGGCATCCAGCATGCGCTTTTGCAGGAGCTGGCCGCCTTGCTGCAGACGCTGTTGGACCATCGCGGCGGCACGCTGCGGATCGCTCGGCAACTGCGCAGCCAACTCAGCCTCGAAGCGCTGCGGGGTGTCCAGCTCAATGAGGCGGTGGACAGTGGCTTTTCCGGTCACGCGATGGCTCGAATCGGTGACGATCCAGACCTCCTGGGCGCTGGCCGCGCCGGCGACTGACATTGTCATACCGAGTAGAGCTTGTCGCAGCAGAAGGTAGAGATTTCGCATGGTATGCGGCCTGGCAGTTAGAAACCCCTGTAGTCCAACGCAAAGCGCCGACTAGTGCCACGAACAATGCGTACTGCCCCGAACCCTCATTTCCCGCGCTGGTGCGGCCGGATCGTCCATTCCTCGGTCAGGACTGCGGTAAGGTGACGGGAGACAAAGATTGGAGAGAGGAACCGATGCCCTATGTGATTCAGCCGTGGGAGGCCATTGCCCCGAACTACCGAGGCACCGCCATATTGGGAAATGGCGCCAGCATTGCGGTGAGCCCGAGTTTTTCCTATGGCTCGTTGTTGGAACATGCCCGAACGAACGAGCTGATCGCCCCGGACGTCGAGCGGTTGTTCGCATTCTTCGGGACGACGGACTTCGAGCTGATCCTGCGCATCGTGTGGCAGGCATCGAATGTCAATCGATCACTGCTGATCCCGGACCAACGAACGCATGAGGCATACCTTAGGGTTCGGGACTGCCTCATCCAGAGTGTCCAGGACATCCATCCCGAGTTCGACCAGGTCAGCGGGCATTTGCCGGCGATTTACCGATTCATAAAGCACTTCGATACGGTTGCGTCGTTGAATTACGACCTCATCGTCTATTGGGCCTTGATGTATGGCTATGACCATGACGACGAGCACGCCATCAAAGATTGCTTCGGTGCGGGCGGGGTGTTCCAGGATGATTGGCGCAGGCTGAGAACGCCGATTCGGCGCCAGCGATCGACCACGCTGGTGTTTTATCCGCATGGCAGCCTGGTGCTGTGCCGCAATCGCGTCGAGCAGGAGCGCAAGATCTACAACGCCGATGCGGGACTGCTGGAGGCCATCTTGACGCGGTGGCGCAGCGAAGAGGTTGTGCCGCTGTTCGTGAGCGAGGGGACCTGGCAGCAAAAGGTGAGTTCGATCCAGAACAGCTACTACCTCTCCACGGTCTATCGGGAGGTGCTGGGTTCTGAGCGCGAGACGCTCGTCATCTATGGATGGGGGTTGGGCGAGCAGGACATACACCTGCTACAGCGGATGCGAGGCACCGGCATCCGCCGCGTTGCGGTTTCTGTGTACGGCGCAGACCAGATCTACTGCAATCGGGTGATGGCGATCATCCAAGGAGCCTTGGGTGCGGTGCCAGTAGAGTTTTTCGACAGTCAAAGCGCCGGCTGCTGGAATCACCAGGGTGCGTAGTGTCAAGTGCGACAGCCGTCATATCTGGCAGCACCATGCATGCCGGCATTTCCGGGCCTGCTCGGGAAGAAGGTGGCCTCGGACTGTGGGCAGCAAGGCTACTTCGCGTCTGTGTCGACGGCCTCTGAAGGCATCTGGGTTTCCTGCGCTTTATCAGGTTGGTCAGAGGCCAGATAGTCCAGGGCAGACAGCAGGGCATCACCCACGATCGGCCCGCTGAGCGTCATCGACCGATCAATACTGCGGTCGACTAGTCGAATGGTCGGGGTGGCATTGAGTCCATCTTTGCGCGCCTGATCTGCCTGTTGGCGCACCGACTGCCCAGGTCGCTCGCTGTTCAGGCAGGCTTGCACCGCTGCATCATTGGGATAGGCCGTGCCAGGCGGCAATCCCTGGCCGCCGCCACGCGTGTGTTGATACACCCAGGCGATAGCCTCCCAGAAACGTGCATGTCCGAACGTCTCTCCCACGCACTCAACCCAACGTGCTTGCTCGCTGGCAGCCGGCTCATGCGTCGTGAGCGGAAGGTGATGCCACTGCAGGTTGACGTCGGGATGTCCGTCGATCCAGGCTCGTAGTACCGGAGTGTAGGACTGGCAGAACGGGCACTCCAAATCGGCGTAGACAATGATCGTGAAGCGCGCCGAGACGGGGCCGTAGCGCCACGGCGGACCTGGCGCTTTCTCGACAGCGGCCTGCTCAACGGCGACAGGATTTTCAGGCTGGAACGATGCGAGGAATCCCCATGCCGACGCAGCAAAGACTACGCAGGCTGCAGCAAGCCACCAAGCGCGCCGGAATTTCTTGGCAACGGGATGCGATGTGAGAGTCATCCCGCTTCTCCGGCGAACACGTCGTCGTATGGCAGCGGGTTGATACCGCGCGCGCGATCGATCTTCTCGGCGATCTTGAAGGCGGCTTCGAGTTCACCGATGCCGTGCTGCTGCATGAGTTGGAAGCGCTCGGCCTTCTCTTCAGGCTCCGTTTGGGCCAATGCCAAATACAGGCTGGGCGGCACTGCACGAAACAGCACCTCCATCGACTTGGAAAGAATGACGCCCTCGCTGAACTTGCCCGCTTCCTTGCGGGCCGAGAGCATCAGTGCCTTCTGTGCGGGTTTCAGTTCGCGAAAACGCGCGATCTTCTCGACCTCATCCGGTGGCATCGACAGGCAGATCCACCACTCGATCATGTTGAGCATGGGCTCGGCGGACTTGGGTAAATCATCCACATTCTGTGTGGCGAGCCAGAACCAAGCCCCCAGCTTGCGCCACATCTTGGTGATCTTGACTACGTAGGGCGAAAGCAATGGGTTCTTCGTGATGATGTGGCCCTCGTCGGTCACATTGACGATGGGCCGCCCGAGGAACTGGTCACGCTCGGCGATGTTGTTGACCGTGCTGATCAGCGAGATGTAGGCGATGGACAACTGGGCGTTGTAGCCCTCGCGGGCGTAGGTGGCCAGGTCCACCACAGTGACGTCGGCCTCTGGCCATGGAGTTCCCGGCCTGTCGAACATCTCGCCGTCTGTGCCCTGGCAGAACATGTCCATGGCATCGGCCATTTCGAGCAGTCGAGAACGCCGGGTCTCGGGCAGTGTTGTGTCGCGGCCGCGTTCGCGCAGCGCGTCGCGCACATCGCGAGTTAATACGGTCCGGTTGTCCGCGACACAGCGCTGCGCGGCCTCGAGGATGCACTGGCGGATCAGCGACCGGTCGGCGCGAGTCATGCGTGCCTCTTCCTTGTCTTCCCCGCCAGTGATCATCAAACGCGCGGTGATTTCCAGTTCGCCAAGCACGTCACGTTGCTCGTCGGCCTCATTCGTGGTCGGCCCAGGCTGCTCTTCATCAAGGGCGTCGGCGTCGAGGGTTTGCACGGCGCTGGGCGTCTCGATCAAGCGACGTGCATCCGCAAACGGTGCCAGACTGACTCCGGAGCCCGGAGAGAGCTTGACCCGGTTGACAGTAAGACCCAGCCGCTTGGCGAAGTCGCCGAATAGGCCAAAGGAGTTACCTGCTTCGACGATGAACATGCGTGGGCGGTAGATCGCTGCGACCTGGTTCAGGATGTTGTTCAGAGTTGCTGACTTGCCCGAACCGGTCGGGCCGAACAGGAACAGATGGGCGTTCATCTGCCGGTCCAGGCGGTTGAAGGGGTCGAAGGTAATCACACCGCCGCCACGGTTGAAGAACGTGATGCCGGGGTGGCCCGTGCCTTGGCTGCGTCCCCAGACAGGCGACAGGTTTGCAGCATGCTGGGCGAACATCAGTTGGGTGTACCACTGTCTGCGGTCCGCGCTAGGGTTGTACAGACACGGCAACCAACGCAGGTAGCTGTTGAGCGGTGCCACCTCGTCTTCCTCGCGCACCGGTTGCAGGCCGGCGTTGAGCATGACATTGGCGAGCTGCAGCCCGCGCTGATCCAACTCGGCTTCGTCACGGCCGCGCAGGTAGAACGCCAGCGTGCCGCGGTAGAGCTTGTGGGAACTCCCGATCAGCGAGCGGGCCTCGTGGACATCTTTGAGTGTCTGTTCCGATGCCAAGGTTTCGCCCACGGCCTTCTTGGCGAGGTGGTTGAGGTGGGCTTCAAGCACGTCCTGTGGTGTAGCGACCAGCGTTAGGCACAGCGTGGTGTCTTCCGGCATCTGGTCGAACAGTGTGTTGATCGCATCGCCCTTGCGTGTCTCCCCAGTCAAGTGTCCGGTGACCGGCGGCGTGCGCAGCCGGTCAGTGACCAAGACGCGATGTGGCATACCATCGAAGTACCACAGCCCCTGGTCCACGTCCGAGCGCGGCTGCCCGAAGAACAGGCGTTGACTGAAGTCCGTGCCACTGGCCAACTCGATTTCGTCAGCCTCGGGGGTCTCCGGGTAAGCCGCCAGCTGGTAGAAGCGCTCACGGTCCTGCGAGTCGGGACCCAGTATTGTGGGATAGGGATTGAACCAGCGCAGCAGCCAGGCATGGATCGCTGGCGCATTCAACCGGCGAGCCTGGATGCCGGCGTTGCTCAATCCTCCTGCCAAACGATCGCATACGGTGTTGATGGCTTGCTCGGGCGTCTGGCCGCGCCGACTGCTTGGACCTACCGCACGCCGATACACCACCAGGCGCACGCGACGACTTTGGCCACGCCAGCGTAGGCGGGTCACCACGGTGTCTTCGAAAAGGCCGCCAGGTTTGGCGACGGCGCTCAGGTGGTGAGCGAAGAACTTAAGGTAGAACTCGCTGAAGCGTGAGTCCTGCGCCCGTGGCTGGATGTAGCGGCGCAGAGCATCCAGGTATTGGGCGAAGCTTGCTTCGTCCTGGGCGTAGAGCTGGACAACCCAGGGATTCTCATCCAGTTCGTCAAAGCTGTCTTGCAGCGCGTTCTCCAGTGCGTCACGTGCCTGCGCTAGCCAGGCGGCCTCACGGCCCTCAGTACCCAGGGGCGTGAGCTCGAAGAAGGCAGCGACCGATTGGCCGTCTTCGAGCAGCATGCAGCCAGACTCGGGCAGGTATTCCACCCACGGCAGGAGAGAGACGAACGATGGCGCTACGTCGTAGAGGGCCTGCTCATCAGTCGTAGTTGCGGCACGCACACCCTGAACGGCCTCGCCAGGCGGCTGTACGCCTCCATCTCTCAGCGCATGGATATGGCGCTGCCAGCCATCTGGCTGTGCTTGCTCAGAGGATGAAGCGCCGGGTTCCGTCCGGCGGCGCCAGGGCAGCGTCCAGGTCATCAATAGTCCTCCACACGCTCGCCCGGCATGGCGTATTGGATGCGCTGGTACAGCGGGAATACCGTGGTATAGCCTGGCACCGGCACAGGATCCGTTCCCGCGAGATGCGGGAATACGTACATCACTAGATCGGGGTTGGGAAGCCGATGAAACTGACGGTAGATCTCGTTCGCCGCGGTGCGGGTATAGCGGGCCTGCTCGGCAGGTGCGGCGGCGATGTCCGCTTCGAGCAACGGTCGGCGCAGGGTCTGACGCGCATCGAGCAATTGGCGCCGGGCCGCCTGGCCGGTGCCCCCGTCGCCAGCCTCCTGCTGCCAGATGACCTGCATGGTCCGCCCACCGTGGGTGAGCAGCTCTTCCTTGTTGGTGGCGCAGCCGGCGAGTGCGCCCACCGCGAGTGCCAGTACAAGAGACTTAGTCCAGTTCGAGCGCATGGGATTCTCCTGCACGGTGATTGACTTTGCGGCCCTCTGGGTCGTAGTCGATGGCGAGTGGCTTCTCCAGGTGGACGGCCACCTTGGCTCCCGGCGGCACATACACTGCGGCGAATGCCTGCCCGTAAAGCTTGTTGACCCAGCTCGACATCTCTTGGACGCCGCCAGCCAGGATCCGACCGACAGCTTCCTTGCCACTGATGCCAACAGTTCCGATGGAACCATCTGCGCCGACATAGGACGACCGCCCGCTGTCAGACTTGATCAGCGAGGCCGCGCCGGCACCTGCGGCCGTGATCAATGCCTGGGTGCCCAAGTACTGCTGGGCATTGCTGCGGCGGTCGCCGCTGACGCAGGGAATACCGTGCGGATCGCTGATCCAGCCTAGGCCGTCTTGCTGGTTGTTGTTTTGCTGGTTTCCATCGCGGTCTTCGGGAATGGTGCGGATCGTGCCGTCGTTGAAGACGAAGGTGATGCTGCGCACTTGGCCACGCACACACGAGAGCGTCCAATCGCCGGCTGCAGTACCGCTGAAAACTGCGCCTGCCACGTCAGGGATATCTATGCCGTTGGCGGTCAGGTTGTCCGGCCCGACCAGAACCTTGAACGGATACGGATCGTTCACCGTGCCATCGATGGGCACGCGGCCAATCAGTGCGGTCATCGCCACCGAGCCCATTAGCGTCGAGTTGGTCGGTACGGTGTAGACCGCCTTGGCCTTGCTGATCCCAGCGGCTTTGGTGCCGGCATTGGCGACCGAGTCGGCGGTGGCTTCCAGGGTGCGTTGGGCCGGGCCGAAACTGGTGGGGAAGCTGAGCGTGCTGCCGCTGCTCCGGCCCCGTCCATCGGTTTGTTTGGCGTCGTCGGGCTCCACCCAGCGCATACCGCTCGTTGCGCTCCGCATGCCGTCTGAATCGCCCTCACCCAGGCCCAGCCCCACTGGCAGATCGGAATGGCCATTGCTGCGGTTACCGATGTTCTCAAGGCGGCGTTGTAGGTCTTCCAGCAAACCTTCGGCCTGCTGGCGCTCGCTGGCGATCTGCTTCTGGTCGCGGCGAAGACTAGCGCGTTCGGACTCTAGGGCGGTGCCGATGCGCTGGTCGATCGCCGATTCCCGCTGACGCAGGCGCTGGTTCTCTTCGCGTTGCGTCTTGTTGTCCGAGGTGGCCGTCTGCAGTTCTGTACGAAGTTGCTTTACCTGGGCGACCAGAGTTGCGACTGTGTCGCGTGGTGTGTCGCCTTCGATCCCCAGTGCCTTCATTTCTTCAGGCGTGAGCTGGGCACTGGCGTCGACACTGGCGGGGGCTTTGCCGCCGTTACTGGAAAACAGCCGGATGCCAAAGAACAGCACGATCAGCGCCACCGGAATCATTAACCACTTGAGCAGACCGTTACTGCGCATGGACGTCTCCTTGCGTCGATGTGGTTGGCTCGGGCAGATTCACCGCTGGATTGAAGCGTTGGATGGCTGGCAGCAGGGACTGTGGCAGGCCATGGCGTCGTGTCACTAGATACACCATCGTGGTGTCTTCCGGTCGGCCTTTCGGCCCCAGTGCAGGGTGCTGAAAGGTCGCTGTCAGGATGTCGCCTTGCAACGTGCGCGGATCCAGATCGACCCAGACGTTGCTGGTGTTGGTGACGCGGACCGCCGTAACCCAGTGGTCCTCTAGGCGCCAGGAAGCAAGCGCGGTGGATTTGACCGGCAAAGTGGGCAACAACGTGTCGAGCGCCAGATTGCGTCTCAGGTTGACACGCATGATGCCGGGAGCGGGTTCGACCGTACGTAACGGCGCGTAGAGGTTCTGGGCTGCATAGCGTGTGAGCACCACGGCAATCGGGGTTTCACGCAGGCTCTGCGCGGGTTGGGTCCTGTCTGGCACGGCATTGCCGCTTTCGGCTGTTTGCTCGCCATAGCGCGTTGCAGCGCTGGTGCCATCCACGATGCGCACCGGCTCCAACGGCGAAGCACCTTCGCGTGCGGGCTCGGCAGCGATGTCCAGCAGGATTAGCGTGCCCGTATCGGCGTCCTGCAGTTGCAGTCGCGTTGGCTCGATGGGCTCGATAGCGCGCAGATACACCGCGCCTCCGGCGCTCTGGATACGCAGACGCTCACCCACATTGGCCGGTACACCGACGCGCACATTGCGATCGATGAACACGATTCGCTCCTGGCCCACGACCAGAGGCACCGCCAGCGGCAGCCGTTCCCAGCGAAGAATCTCCACCGCATGAACCAGAGGTGCGATCGCGACCACTACGGCAGCACTCAGCCAAAGGGGGACTTGCTTTCTCATGGCGTTTCTCCTTGGACGCCCAGACCACCGCGGGCGGGAGGATGAGGTGGTGTCTCGGGTGCGGCAATGCGCTGCGGCGCGCCGTCGTAGCAATCGAGTGCCAGTCCGAACGGATTCCGAGCGGGATCCACATCCGCCCGAACCACCTTGATTGGATAGCGAACGAGCGCACGCTTGATTTGCTCGGAGCTGTAGTACTCGTCCGCGCTGATGTCCAGGGTCACTACCCAGTCGCGGTCCGAGACGACCCGCACGCGTGCGTTGGGGTTGTCGCCGTAGCCACGACCGGGAATCTCATAGATTCCGCGCACGCGTTGGCGCAGCTCACCTGCGTTGCGGCGATAGTCGTAATCGGCTTGCAGGAAAGCTCGGCACGCGGGAGTGAAGTAAGGCGAAAGTGCGTGAAGGTTTCGCGCGTAGTCATCCTCACCGTTGGTCGGCCAGCGGTTGAGCTGCTGGAACACGTAGAAGGTAAAGGCATACACCGATTCCGGTGGAACCTCCCACCACTTGCGCGTGCTGCCCGAGCGCAGATCCGGTGGCACATGGACGGTGAGATCGCGCGGCGAGCTCCACCACCCCCCGCCCATGACCAGCGCAAGAAGCAACAACGCTACGGCGCCCATGCGCAGGGTCTTGATGTGCGCCTGCAGGTGCGCAACCTCGTTCTTGAACCGGCTCATCGCGACGCCCTTCGTACCGACCAGAAGCCGGAGCGAGTGATCAGCGCCCGCCCGCCGATCCTGTCCGAGACGATGGGGTGATGCGTCGTCAGCCACCATTGCAGATGGCGGTACAGCCAGGTGTCGGGTCGGCCGCGCTTTTGGCGGCGCAAGATGCCGCCGCCAACGAGCACACCGAGCACCACACCTACGACGACGAATGTCGGTGCTAGCGCGATGGTCGAGAACATCCACGACAGTGGCGCACCGAACATCAGCCCGGCAGCTCCGGACAGCCCGCAGCAGATCCAAAGTTCGTCTGCAGTCAGGCCGCGCACAACCACCGGATGACGGTTGAGCCGGTGCGGCAGGAAGGACACCGTGCCGTCCTCCCGCACATGCTGATGCTCGGACATGGCCAAGCCTCCTTACAGGATGCCGGTGGCTTCGGTGAGCAGCCAGATGCCGATCACGAGAAGTACCGCGCCGATGGCCACCGTGAGGCCAAACTGGCCCCAGGTCTTGCGGCCGGTGTGGATCTCGGCGTATGTGCCGTAGGCGTGATAGCAGACGCCGATGAACATGGAGGCGACCACGAGTAGCGCGACAAGCAGCACGATGTCGTAGCCGTAGTTGCGAATGGTCTGCATGATGCCGTTGCCGGTGCCACGCGAGGGGTTCTCCAGTGTGGGCAGGCCTTGGGCAAACGACACCACCGGCAGCGTCAGCACACCGAGGACGAGTGTCGAGAGCCGGAGGCGTTGGGTGGGGGAACTGCTGGTCTTCATGATTGGCCCTTTCGAAGTCAGGAGATAAGGAAAAACGTCAGCACGATGTACATGGCAAGAAACCGCACAAGGACGCCGAGGAACTGGCGCTGGTTGATTCGGCTTTCTGCCCAGCCCACATAGGCTGTACGGATCGCCCAGACCCCCCATAGCAGCAGCACCGTAAATACGGCGCCTACGAGCACGGTGGCCATCACTGCAGGCGTGAAACCGCTGTTGGCTTGAAATGCTGAGAGCTGAGCACCATTCATGGCTTGGGCTCGCTACCGATTGGATAGTCGGAGGCTTCTTGTTCGGTGCGGTACTGGCCGGTCAGCTCGGCAGGATCTCGAGGCTGGGCGCGCGGTGGCGTTAGGTAGTCTTGGAGACCGCTTCGCACGCGGGTTAGGTCATTGCGTAGCCGGGCGTAGTCAAAGTGGTAGCGCTCGCCCGGCGTAATCCTGACATTGGCAGCGCTGTGAGCTACGAGGTGTTCCAGAGTCTCAAGCTGGCGGGCAGCGGCGGCTAAGTCCTGGCGCTGCGCTGGCGTGTCAGCGTTGGCGGCCAGGGGTAGTCCTGTCATCAGGAGGGTATTCAGCAGCAAGTAGGCGCCGCTGCGTGCAACGCCGGGACGGATTGGCAGCACCATCGCGCTATGTCCTAGTCAGATCAGCAATGGAGTGATCGTGGCAAGGCGAGCGTCCCTTGGCTGCAAACAATGAGAAATGCGGGCTACCGGATTTGAGGCGCTAGGACGACACGGTGGATAGATTGTCCGGATCGGTTCCAGTCTCGCCGTCCGGACCGGGTGATAATCAACGTTGGGACTGAACTGAATGGGGTAAGTATGAGTTTTGTAGCGAAATCGCTCGCCTTCGATGGGTTGCTAGAAGAGTTTGATCTATTGATCAATAATTTTAGAAAATTAAGGTTGAAGATTGGAAAAGGCGCACCGATTGAAAGCACAAAGTTGTGGGGCTATCGGAAAAAGCTGGACGACCTTGAAAAAATGGACGAGATGGAGGTTGCGGCGCTCATTGGAATAGTCAACAAATATCGTTCGATCAATGCTCTGTTCGATGTCGATAGTAAAATCATCGTCCCGCAACAGAAGTTGCTTGACTTGCTCGATGGGGGGCACACCCTTGCTGATGAGGATGAGAGATACAACGACGCATTCTTCGAGCTTGCCATGGCAATCAGATTCGCAGCAAGTATGGGTGACGGAGTGGAAATCGACCTCTCTACCGAATGCGATGTGGTCTTGTGTCGACAAAAAATAGCGATTGAGTGCAAGTACCTACACAGCGAAAGAAAATTCAGACATGAGTTTTCTGATGCCATAAAACAGCTGGACAAACGCATAAGTAACGGGCAGGCAGAAGTGGGGTATGTTGCATACGACTTAACTAATTTGGTTGACAAGGTCCGCATTTTTGAAATGGCGCGCTCTATTTTTGATTCTTTCGCCGCCAACTACGAACGTCTAGAGCAGAGTCGAGGTGTATTTTCTCAAAACATCAAGGAACAAGGTTTACTTCGTTCTATTCTCGTCAATCGAAACTTTCAAGCAATAATAAGCAACTTTACGGCCCACCATTTGGAGTCAGTTTTTTATAGCAACTTCAAGAAATCCGAGATGGAGAAGCTTGATTCTGAGAAAGTTGCCGTCATTTTCCAGTTGAGCCACTGCCTTATATTTGAGTACGATAATGAGGTTATTCCGGTGCCGGCCAGGGCTATGAATTACTACATCAACGATGGCCTACCTGAGATACGCCAAGCAGAAATAAAGAAATTCATTCACTCCTTGGCTGTTGGAATCTAGAGCCGAGAGTCTGTCACAGATACTTCTTGAAGCTGCCAGCGGTGAGATTCATGGCCAGCCCAAGAAGAGCCGCACTCGGCAGCAGAATGATCAGCGGGTGAACCGAAACTGGCAAAGCCAGGTAAATCACCCAAGGCAAGATTGCCAGTGGCATGAGCGAGGCTTTGGCGCGATGATAGAGAAAACCGGACTCCCGCCCTGCACCGAATTTGCGTACGTCGCGGCGAACCAATCCATCCACGAAGCCTACGAATGCTGCTGTTACGAACAAAGGCAGGGTCAGCACCAGCACAAGTAGTCGAACCAGGTACGTGAGCGTCGTAAAGGCAGCGGCAATCAAGTAGCTTTCCGCCCACACGTAGGCTTGGCTGATGAAGTAGCGGAAGTCTCGTGTGCGATGCTGACTGGGCGCGCGGGCGCGGTCAGCCGTTTGCTCCATGCGCGCCAGCAGACCAGTGCGCACGAACATCCAGCGGTAGCCTGTATCCACGAGCTCATGCGCTGTGCGCGTGGGCTCCGTGACGATGGCACTGCGAGTGAAATGCCCAGACAGGTGGGTCAGCTCGTACTGCAGCATAGCCTGAGAGTGACGCCAGCCCTGATCCTTCCAAAAGAAGTGCATCCCCACGCATTCGATCACGATCGAGATCAGCAGCGAGCCGATCAAGACGCCGAACAACCTGAACGGCGTGCTGATCAAGCCGACAAGCAGTCCTTCACGGCGGGCCTCCTGGCGCTTCGCGGTGCTGACCGCATCGCTCATGGCAACTGCTCGCTGCCGGCAGCTTCGGGCGGGATCGTGTCATCGGTCAGATCCTCCGGCAGATCTTCCTCCTGCAGGCCTGGTGATCCAGTGTTCTCCCACCACTGTGCTGCCTCGCTATAGCTCTGGCGCATATAGCCGGCTAACTGCTGTAGATCCTTGGGCATGACCTCATCGGGGTCGGGTGCAGGCAGCGGCATGCGGATCTTCCACAAGTTGCCGCCTTGCAATAGAGCAAAGCACTGCCCCTTGGGAAGTCCAACCACCTGCGATGGTTCGATCATCGGCACGCTGGACATGCTGATGCGATCCTGGGTATTCGATGTGAAGTCGGTGGCACCGCGGATGTCTGAGCTGTCGGTGGCACCGCTGACGATGGTTGTGGAGTAAACCTCCACCTTTGGCAACTGGCGGGTCAGCAGTTCCGCAGTGGCCGTCTCCCGCACACGCAGCATGAACAGGTTGTTGAAGTTGCCCACAACCTGGCCAGCCTTGGCGCGATTGCCAATGCGCGCCTCGATGTCGCTCAGTGTCTGTGTGTATGCGGTGACCTGAATACCGGCACCACCGCCCTTGTTGACCATGGGGATAAATTCGTCGCCCATCAGCTCATTGAATTCATCCGCATGGACATTGATGGGGACCTTCGCTCCCGGATTTGCGTCTGGCAAGCCATCATCGACGCCAAACTTGTAGATGTGACCTGCCACCGAGACCATGTCCGAGAACATTGAATTCCCCACTGCGGCAGCAACCTCCGCGTCTGACAGGGCATCCAGACCGACATAAACGACTGCGCGCTTGCGGATGATCTGCATCCAGTCGAAGATCGGACGCGGATCTTCGAGGTCGGAATAATTCGGCGCCAGCAGCTGAGCGATTTTCCCGCTGGTCAGCTTCTCCAACAGCGGCAACAATGACGCAACAATCTTGTCGAAGTAGGTCTTGTCATAGCGCACCGCGCTGCGCAGTCCGTCCAGAACGGGATCGTAGTTGCGCACCTGACTTAAATACTGCTCTAAGGCCACTACACGCTTCTCACGGCCGATCATGTTGCGTGGAATATTCTTGTCGTTCAGCCGCCCCTCAAGTTGGACGATAACCTCCCAAGCCTTGGGCTCGTGCTTGGCGAAGTAGTGCTGCGCATACTCGATGAACAAGGCATCAATGTTGATGACGTGCCGCTGGATCAGCAGGTAGTCGGGGCGCTGGCCCAATTCGATGAGTGCTCTCGCAATAATGTTTACGAAGCGCCAAGCGAATTCCCGGAAGGCGGCGCTGTTGCCCTCGCCCGAGAGTTGCCCGGCGATTCGAGTGGCAACCTCGGAGATGCGCCCGAATCGCCCCACTGCGTTGTAGCGCGAGCTGATCTCGGGCCAGCCCAGGTGGAAGAGGTAAAACTCACCTTCGCGCCCAGCCCGCTTGGCTTCTACGTACATGCGTTTGAGCAGATCGGCATCACCTTTCGGGTCGAAGACGATAACCACCTCATGTTCACCGGTAGCGCTCTTGCGCCGTATGTCCTGGGTGATGAATAGCTCGGCCAATCGCGTTTTGCCGACACGGGTGGTTCCCAGCACCAGCGAGTGACCAACACGCTCGCCAAGCGGCAAACTGACGTCGACCTCATCTGGCTCAATGCCGTGTAGGCGCGGTAAACCGCCAACCGGTGGCAATGGGCGAAAAGGATTGAGCGAGATGTCCCAGGCAGTGATCCTGACCAAACGCGAGAGCGGGAACGGCGCAAACTCCAGGCGCTCTTCCAAACGTCGGACCATCATGTAGGCTGGCGTGGGTTCGACATGGCGTCGGAACTCCGGACGATAGGTTTGCATCAGCCGGTGCGTGTGCTTCTGCTCCCAGAGAAAGCCTCTGCCGATAAACAACCGCTGCTGGCTGATTGGTACGTCTCGGCTGATCATCACGTAGCGGGGAAGGCGTCGGATGTTGCGGCGGTATCGGAGGATCGCGTGGGCCTGTCTCAGGCGGATCGCACCGAAGGCCAGGAATGCCAGCGCACTGCCAATCCCCATGGCCGGACTTAGCGCGAGCGACCATGGAGCTACTAAGGACAAAAACGCCGCGCCGGCGCAAGCCGCCACGGTGTAAAGCTCCACCGCTGGGCGCAGCAGGACTTCTACAGGCTGGGTCTGGCCCATGGCGTCATTGCTCGATGCCGGTGCTGGTGATCAGCACGGGGTAGTGCCGAACGCCAAGCCGGTCAGCCAGATCGTCGGCAGCTACGGGGGCGAGCTGGATACCGGGTGCGAGAGCCCGCAGACGGGTGAGCCCCTGCATCGAGTCTACATTCACGACTAGACCCACGGCGTTGCGCTCACGCAGAGAGGCTGCATGGCGGAACAACCAAGCATGTGAGGCTTCATCGTCTCCGATCAAGAAGAACGGCTGCAGCCCTGGTGCCTCGATGACACGGCGATTAACCGTGCCTGGCGTTAGCTTGGTACTGCGCACCGGCAGCATGTTTGCTTCACCGCCAGCCTTGGATGGTGGCACGGGCATTACGATGGGAGGCTTTGGCGTACCCGACATACGCGGCAGCAGGTTGAGCGCTTCGTAGTAAGGCAGCGCTGAAGTGCCACCGTGGTCTTGGACAACGACTAAGGGCTTGGCCGCATGTAATGGAGTAGCCAGTATGGTCAGCAGAACGACCAACCCGTGTGCAGCCGAGAGGTGGGAGAGGTTCATGGTGGGGTCTCCTTGCGGACATCAGATGCTGCGCGTGACGAGGCTTGCACGCGCTCCAGATGTTGGGCGACGCTGCGCCGGTAGCGCGCGGCAGGTGCACCACCAGCCGGTCGGTGGTAGCGACCTATCGCCAGTAGCCAGTCCTCGCCCGGGGTGTGCTGCTCGCGCAAGATCTGCGCGGCGATCGCCAAATTGGCGTAAGGATCGAGCAAGTCGCAGGGGCGGCCATAGCGATGCTTCTGATAACCAAGATTGATCTGGCCCAGGCCTGCGTCCACGCGTGTTGGCGGAACTTGGCGCAAGGCCAGCTGCAGGCCGGCGCATGCTTCGACACGGGTGGCGAACCGCTGAGACTCGCCCGCGACGTTCAGGGACCAGGGCCAGGGCACAACGCGTCCATTGCGGCGCATGCCGCTTTCCTGCAATGCGACGGCGTACAGCACAACGGAGGGAATTCCAGCCTGCCTGGCGGCCAATTGGTAGGCCGGCGGCGGGATCTCTTGGGCCACGGCGGTCTCGCTGATCACCCCACCGACCAGCCACAGCATCAGGGCTTGTCGGGCCAGGCCTAGGGCTGCCGTTGCCATTGGCCATCCACCTGCCGTACGACAGCGGGCAGTTCACCTGGCAGCCCGAGGGCCAGCCAGCGACCTGCATCGTGATTGAGGGTGATCGTGCGGGCACGAACGCGGGACGGGTCGATCTTGGTCCGGCGTGCCCAGTCGCGAATGCGGGCATCGTCGGCTCGGCTACCTACAACGTATACGTCGAAGGCCGAGCCCGACGCTTGCAGCCGCGCGATGGCTTGGTCACAAGGGGCACAGTTGTCACGCACGAAAACGGCGGTGCGTCCGCTTCCCTGAACTGAGGCGTTGGTTTGACGCGGGCCAGCGTCTGGCAGGTTGACGCGCTGGGCATTGGGCTGCAACCGTTGCCAAGCTTCGTCATAAGCGCGTTGGTAGGCCAGTAGTTTTTCCACGCGGCGTGCTTCAGCTTGCACCTGGAGCTCGGCGTAGCGCCGTCGCTCCTCGTCGGAACGAGCTTCTGTTCCGAGGGCGGAAAGGGGATCCAGATTGGGCGAGTAAATGCCAAGGGGACCGGCCATCAGCTCTCGGTAGCGCGTCCACTCTTCCCGGCGCAGCCCCCAGTCGCGGGCCAGCTTGTCGTCCTGACTGTGCTCGATCTGGCTCTGGGTAGTATGCGACGGTGTAGCCGGTGTTTGCTGTGCCCAGGCTGGTTCGTTGAGGGCTGCCAGAAGCATTGCGGTGAGCAGGAGTGGCTGCTTCATGGGATAGTCCCTCAGGGAATGGCCACGCGACGGATCTGCTCCCCGGCACGAAACACGGCGGTGTTTCGGTCGATATCTTGCAGACGCCAATGGCCGATGCTTTCGCCAGGCAGTAGCACCTGGATTTGAGAGGCGGAGAGAGCGCCACCTGCCGGTGCGACCGATACCGTGCGCTGGCCTGCACGCAGTTCCGAGCCAATCACTCGAAATGGCATGGGAGCCTCCGCTGGCTTGACTGCTGCCTGCTGCACGGGATGGGGCTTGCTCGCTACGGTGCTGCTGCGTGCTGTCGTTTGGCGCGATTTGATTTGTTCCAGATCCGCCCGCAATGCAACAAGATCCTCTTGGCTGGCAAGCGTGACCAATGCCTGGTCCAGGGAATCAGCGCGGGATTTCAATGACTGGTGCACCTCCTGTAGTGCCGTAGCGGTCGCCGGCGCAGGTCGCTCTTGCAGAGCACGATTGGCCTGCACAATCTCACCCACGCGTGACTCCAGTGCTTGCAGACGCTGCACGGAGCTGTCGAGCTGAGACTGTCCAGCAAGCTCGCCGGTTATCTGGAGCGCGACCAAGACCAACGCCGTCAGGCCCACAAGCCACGCCCACAGCAATATGTGGGCGAGAGATGGGGCGCGCGATGACTTCGCCGCGGGAAGGGGGTGTGATGTGGTCATGGCTGGGAACCCTCTTCAACCTGGATAGGCGGGATTGCTCCGGTGGGCGGTAGTTCTTGGATGGGTAGAGCCCCCTGGGCTCTTGGCTGGACGAAACACACCTGCCGTGAGCGGTCATCCACTTCCAGATCCCAGACCGGCCCGATAAGGGTGAGCAGCGCGTCACGCAGCGTCATGGGGCCCAACTGCAGATGGGCGGCGGGCATTGGGAGCGAATACAGCTGGATGACCGCGTGTGCCGTCTCGCACATCTGGTAGCCGCTGCGTTTGAGTACGTGGCGCAGACCATCGCCTATGCTGGCTCTGGCCTCTTCCGGCATCCGCACGTCAATCACCTGCTGAAGCAGGTCACGCTGCGCTGTGAGCGGTGCCAGTTCGACGAGGGTGTAGCGGCCGTAGCGCGCCACCGGAATGAACTCCGGCTCCAGTTGTACGCGAGCAGAGATCGCCGCTTCGTCCGGAACCGACTCGATGACAGCAGGCGCTGAAGCGGTGGCGCAGCCGCCAAGCAGTGTGGCGATGCTCAACAAGCCACACGCGACCGCGCGGGGGACGAGACTGAATGTTTGCATGGATCGGCTTCCTGTTGCAGTAAGCCGATACCTTCGCCGGGCGCCTCGACCCAGTCAGCAAAGAATGCGCAATGGCGCGCGCCCAGTTTTTACGGGATGTCGGTCGGCTACCTCAGGCAGCCGACCTGGAGGTGGGCTTGCTGGAAGTTGTTACGCTGGGATCTGCGTACGACTCCTTCTTGACCCGTTCCCATTCGTCCTTGAGGATCTTCTGAGACTTGGCGATCAGCTGTTGCTTGATCGTTCCGAAGACCTTCTGAATGTCTGCAGGCGGAAGCGAACTCGCGGTACGTTGGAACAGGATGGTGGATGTCTCCAGCTCCTTCATGAGGTTTTTGAGTTCCTGATGATCCACTTCTGTCATATTCAATCGCAACTCGATACGCAACTGCAGTTCCAAGGCCTCCAGGCGCATTTCGGCGATAGGCTGCTTGAACGCGTTGAGCGCTTGGTCGGAGATCTCCTCGGTCCGGGGTTCGCTCACGATGGCATCCCACCGATAACATATCTCCTGCCATAGCGACAGGTATCTGGCGATGTCTTTTCGCAACTCGTCAATCCATATCTGCCGCTTTGCAGAGACGTTGGCGTTTGCTATTCGACGCGATGCGAGTTCCTGCATGGACAGTTGCTCGCTGAGTGCTTGCTTCTGCTGAAGCTCTAGCTGAGCGGCCAACCTTAGCTGTGTCTTACGCTGCGATCGAGCTACCAGCATTTGCGTGAACGAGGCGACAAGAGCGGCAAAAACGGACACAACTACGGCAGCGCCCGCGATCCAAACCTTGTTGATGAACTCGGTGTTTTGCATCGCATCGTGCACGATTCTCTGGATCGCGGCGACATCATCTGGACTCATCTTCTTTTCCTCCGATATGAACGTTTTTCCAATCCGAGACAGCGTTTTTCCAAAGCAGCAGCCTAGCGACTCCCGGCGCGTTGTCAGTGATGCCGCACTCAACTTTTTTCGTAATCATCACCTTAGCAATCGCAGCAGATTGCCTTCTGCGAGTAACCTAATCGACTCAGTTTACCTATCGCCGACAGGGTTACGCGATTAGGTGATTCGTGCACGAAAAAATGCCGGCACCCGAGGGCGCCGGCATACAAAGACCATCAAGCAGCAACAAGCTGTCTGGCCAGGGCGACCTCTACCGAATCACCGTCTTGGTTGAGCACGTCGAGCCCGGATTCCGGGACGTCGCCTGACGTGCTCTGGGACACCAGGATCTTCTTGGCCATCAAGGCCAGGCACGTCATCTGCGACGTGGCCGCGTACCCCAGGTAGATCACCCGCACGTGCAGCTTCTGGCCGATGCGCCACGAACGGCGGGCGGCCTGCTGCAACGTGTAGATGTTCCACCCCGACTGCATGAACACAATCGTGGGGAACTCCAGCAGATCCAGCCCCGTCTTGACGAGCTCGGGGTTGGTGATGAGGACATCGATCCCCCGGTCGAGCTGCTCGGCGATCCAGTCTTCTCGGCGGCTCGCATCCACGCTTGCGCGCAACACAGCGACCTTGAAGCCTTCCTGCTCCAACAGCCCTTTCAAGCGCGACGTGGTGTCGCGCGTACCGGTATAGACCGAGTAGACCAGGGTCTTGCGACCCGCTGCCTTCTCCTCGCGGCAGATGTCGATCAGCTCACGCTCTTTCGGCATGATCTCCAGCTCGTTGAACTGAGCCGGTGTGAACGCCAGGACCTGGCGCGTGCGTGGGTGACGCACGGTTTCTGCACGGAAGCAGCAGTCGGACCAGGCCAACAGCACGTTGAGCACCACACCCAACAAGGTGGTATCCCGCTTGCGCAAGGCCTCCTTGAGTTCCGCGGTCAGGCGCGTGGCCAGGTCGCGGTAGGCGTGGGCCTGTTCGGCATCCATCGCGATTTCCCGGAACTCCTCGTCATACGGCGGCAGCATGCCCCCGATGTCGCGCAGCTTCAGGAAGATCGTGAAAGGCAGGACGCAGCGCAGGACACCTTTCGGACCAAAGCCCGGTGCCTTCACCGTTCGGACTGTGATCTTCGAGCCTTTGGCCGTCTTGTGGGCTGGCCCGTCGCTCTCGGAGTAGATGTCCTTCAGGACGCCGTGGTCCCGCATGAACGCCATGGCGGCCGCGTTCATGCTGCCGTTACTGCTGGGACGGTATCCGTCCTCGATCATGCGCGTGGGCAAAGCCCGGAACAGCAGATGAAAGAGGTCGTCTGCGTAGCCCCCCATGAGGGTGCCGGTGAGCAGCAAGGTCTTGCGGACCTTGGCTGCGATGACGCCCATGGCCTGGCCTTGCGCGGAACCACCCGTCTTGTACTCATGGGCCTCATCGGCGATGAGCAGGTCGAAGGTGCCCTGCGGGAGATAGCGCTTGACGTACTCGGAGGCTTGGTAGCCGCCTTCGCCAAAGCCGAACTCCATGCTGGACATCGCGCGTTCCATGCGCTGTGCCTGGCGATCGGAAAAGACCAGTTCTCCCCGGTCGTCCATCAGATTTATGAAGTTGTGGAGGTTGTCGCCAAGCATCGAGGCCAGGAAGCCATCTCCGAACGTCTTCATCAGCTTCTGCGCAGTGGCTTCGCCGATCGTCGGGATACGCTTCAAGGCCCGCAGCACGGCCGAGTGCTGATCGCTGCCGGACAGGGTTCGCGGGCGAACCAGTGTCCACATAGCGGTGTTGCAGACGCCACACCTGCGGCGGACTTCCTCCGCCTCCAGCTCCAGAGCATTGATCGGCTCGCCGTCAAGGTTGTT
This sequence comes from Pseudomonas sp. NUPR-002, assembly GCF_056322725.1. Taxonomy (NCBI): domain Bacteria; kingdom Pseudomonadati; phylum Pseudomonadota; class Gammaproteobacteria; order Pseudomonadales; family Pseudomonadaceae; genus Pseudomonas; species Pseudomonas sp. NUPR-002. Next base: position 3,742,099 of record NZ_CM150476.1, on the reverse strand, counting down.
GACGACCGTCCCGCAGTGCGGGCAGGCCCCCATGACGCCGTACCGGGTGCGCTTGCGTGTGAATGCGGGCCTCCAATGGAAGCCCATGCGCATGCGCACCCTGCCGATGATGAAGAACTCCTGGCCAGCGGCCGGCACACCCAACTGCTCGCGCAGCTTGATGAGCTTGAGCAGCGTGTCAGGGCCGTTGAGCACCCAGACCTTTGCGCCTGCGACAGTTTCCAGAATCTCCCGCCTCCACTTGTAGACCAGGTGTGGCGGACTGAGGACGAGGGTGCGGCGATAGCCTTCGGCGTGGAGAACGGCCGCCAGCGCGATGCCGACGGTGGTTTTGCCCGTACCCATTTCGCCATTGACGATCGCCGCCCGCTCGCCATGGTTGGCGAGCAGCTCGGCGGCGGCATGGACGACTTCGGCCTGGGCTGGGAACAGCTTGCGCTTGAGACCGGCTAGCACGAGCTGACGGTGGGCGTGCGGCGTACCGCTGTAGACGGGTGGATTGGCCCGGTTGAGCGAGTCCAGCAATTCGTCGCCGAACTCGGCGACGAAGTCTTGCAGGCTCAGGGAGAGCTCGCTGGATGCGGGATCGAAAAGGTCGTCGGTCGTGGGCGAGGTGTCTGCGGCGGGCGCCGCTTCGAGTTGCATGGTCATGGTGATGCTCCAAATAAAAGGGGCACGCACCGTCCCTGAGGGCTGATGAATGCCCCAGGGGGATGAAAGCGAAGTTGCGACCTATGGCCGCCGTGGTTGGATCAGTACTCGCTGGGTAGCAGCAGCGTGGTGACGCTGCGATCCCACTCGGTGATGACCCAGATCTTCAGGTCGGTGGTGACCTGGTAGGAAGAGAACAGGCGATCTTCACCCGATTGCAGCGCGGCGTCGTTCTGTTGCCGGTCGCTGTCATCGAGATCGCCCCAGTCACCGCTGAGATGGCGGCGCAGGTACGGGGTGGGATTGAGCCGACCCTGACGGATCAGCGCATCCACGCCTGAGGTCACGACCATCTGGCCGGGGTTGAAACGCCGCGTGGGACTGGCGCTGAGGGAAACTGCTTCGGTTGCCATGGGGCCTCCTGGATAGGGAGAGCGGGGCCATGGCACCCCATCGGGGCGACATGGCCCCAGTGGGTTGATGAATGGTGCGGGTCTACCGAGTCAGTTCTCGGAAGCCAGCACGATGTGGGTGGCACTGCGATCCGCTTCGGTGAAGATGCGGATGCGCTGGCCGTTGGTTGCAACATAGAACGATTCGAGCTTGGCCTCGGATTGGATTCCCGCGATGTTCGCTTCCCATTGGTCAGCGGGGACATCGCCCCAATCGCCGCGGGCGTGACGCCGCAGAAACTGGAACGGTTCTTCGGTGCCGGCACGAATCAGGCGATCGACGCCTTTGCTGATGATCAGCGCCCCGATGGGGAACTGCAGTTGGTGGATGTAGGTGTCAATCCTGATCGACGCCATCGATAGTCCTCCTTGGTGATTTCATTGGGCCACAACAGCGCGTCCGCCTTCGAGCGCGCTACAGCCTTGTGCTCAGTGGATGGTGATGACTTGCCCCAGTGAGGCCGAGTCGGGAGACAGGTCCCATGCGCGGATGACCGGCACGAACTTGTCCGTGAGGATGCGTGTCTCTGCGATGGAGCCATCGTCGCGCTCACGGTGCTCGACGGCGGTGGCCTTGCGCTTGTAGGTGTCGCCCTTGACGGCCAGGATGCGGCCGCTTTTGGACTGCACGACACCCGAGATGGCGCCAGCCGCAAGGGCCAGTGCCAGGTGCCAGTGGGACAGAGCACGTGCCGGGGCACGCAGGGATTGCTGGGCAGCACCAAGGTGTGTCTCGAATGCGGGCCAAAGGCCCTGCAGCCGGTTCACTTCCTCGGCGAACTGCGCCGGCTCCATGCTGATCCGGTAGAAATGCTCCGGCTCGACCGAGGTCGTGGGAACCACATATGGCAGCGATGTCCACTCGGACGGAAGTTCATCCGCCTCGACTTCACCTTGCCCGATCTGTAGCAATCGGGCCCGGACTGCCTTGGTGTCGTCACCGACCAGCTCGCGCTGGCGGATCCGACGTCCAAATACGACCACCTGCTTGAACTGCGTATCCACCGCACGGTGAATGCTCAGATCGGTGAAGTGTCGCGTCAGCCACCCGACCAGTTCGGCGTCGAGCACATAGGACGGCACGATGAAAACCAGGATGCCTTCGTACTGCAGCAGCTGCAGCGTCTTCTGATAGAACAGCTTCTCCAGCCTGGCGCGGCCCTTGCCTTCGTAGCCGATGTTGCCATTGGCATCCTTGGACAGGTCGCCGTAAGGCGGGTTGAGCCACAGCAGGCTGAACGACTGGCGCGAGACCAGCGTGTCCATGAGGTCACCGTGGATGCAGTGATCGACCAGAAGCCGCGCGTGATTGGCACGCTCCTGGTCGTACTCCACGGCGTACGCGCGGACCTGCGCATGCCCGAGGGCATGCGCGGCTTCCGCGATGGCCACACCTTCACCTGCGCAGGGATCAAGGATGCACATCGGCCCATCGCTGGGCGCCAGTGCGCTGAGCGCTCGTTCGAGCGTGGATTCGTCGGTCGGGTAGTACCCGTTCTTGGCGAAATTGCGGGCGAGCCGCGGGAACATCAGTGCCATGGCAGTCTCCTTATTGGCGGGGGGATAAAGGTCGGATGCGCGCGCAGAGCGCACATCCGTGACGGGCGGATCAAGCCATCGCTTCCATTGGCAGCTCGGCGTGAGCCGGTACCGGGTAGGCGGTCAGGACGCCGCGGCGGATCAGTTCGCCCAGGGCATCGGTGAGAACCGGGACATCGAGCCCGATCCGGAAGCCCTGCAGCGGACCAAGGGCCACCGTCAGGGTTTGGAGCATGTCGCGCTCGCGCAGCAGCGCCAGTACCGGCGCTTGCCAGTGGTCCAGCAGCGGCAGTGGACATGTGTCCTTGACCAGGTGCCACAGGCGCAAGGTGGGATCGGCCGAGGCACGCGGCAGCAGCGTGAGCGCGCTGGCCGTGGCTTTGTCCGGACGGGTGCAGCGCCGGTCGAACAGCCATAGATTGACCATCGAGCCGAACAGCGTGCGGCGATAGGAGCGTGTCAGGCGCTTTTCCAAGCGGTCGACCGATCCGACGAACACGGGGATGGAGCCCCCTTGATCGGTGATGAGGTGGAATTGCTCCAGCCCATCTTCGTCGCGGCCCAGCGTCAGCCGGGCCAGAAACTGCTGGATCGCGGTATCCCGCGCCCAGATTGAGAGAAAGATCAGATCGCCCTGATCGCTGCAAACGCATGCATCGGCCATGAGGTCGCTGCATTCATCGATGCGGTACAGGGGGTTGGGAGATAAAGGTTCAGGCATGGTGGTGTCCTCGATGAAATGAGGGGCAGCACCGCCCGCAGGGGCAGTGATGCCCCGGAAGGAATGAAGGAATGCGGACTACTCCGGCTCGAAGTCCCTGGCGTGCGGGTTGAAACGCAATGCACGTTCTGGGGTACGAATCGGCGTGAAGTCCTGGTGGTACACGTTGATGAGATAGCGGTCGCGGTAGCCGATGGCTTCCCGCGCCTGTGCGTCGGTCAGGCCGGCCTGGATGAAGTCCTCAACCAGTTCCTCGTCTGAGGAAACCTCGTTGTTGGACAGCTGGTCTTCGACCTGGCCCAGCAGCTTGGGCGAGAGGGATTGCAGCGAAGTGTCCATCGCGTCCTCCTTCAGGCCACGGCCAGTTGCGACGAAGCTGCCGGCCGGCGCCGCTGAGCGTGATAGGCCCGAACCTTCTCGCGCCAATCGGGCGAGATCTCTTTGGCCATCTCGAGATAGCGCAGCGGGCAGGTGAAGTAGTACGGTGACACGGACTCGTCCATGCCCTTGTACCCCCACTGACCGCCACTGCGTTGGAGCAGGTCGCAGCGGATGTAGCACATGGACTCGCCGGGCGCGAGTTCCTGGTGAACGCCTTCGGCCTTGGCCGTGATCTCGACAACGGACCACAACACGTTGCCACGCAGCGTATGCGCGATGATGCGGACGCTGGCGCGCTCGCGCTCTTCGGGTTGGATGAGGTCCCGGATCAGTTCTGACCGGGTGCGTGATGAGAAAAGCCAGCCCATGATGAAGTTCTCCTGCAAGAAAATGCCGGAGTCCTCCCTGGCGGGACGGAGCCCCGGCGGGTGGATGAAGATGCCGCGGATGCGGCGAGGCAGATCAGGCGGCCTGTTGTTCCGGCCGGTTCCACTGCTGTGACTTGAAGTCGAGGGCGTAGCCCAGTTCGCCCAGCCGGGCGATCTGTGCACGCAGGGTGCGGCGGTCGATGGTCGAATCCAGTTTCACGGAGTCGCCCAGCGGCCACAGCAGGCCGAACAATGCGGCATCGTCACTGTCGGGGCCGCCGGAGGCAGCCACGGTCGCAGATGGCGCATCCACACCAAAGGGCGTGGTATCGATCAGCGGATCGGCCGAGGCCTGCACAGGATCGGCAGCAGGCTTGACCGCTGGCGTAGCCGATGGCTGAGTCACGTCCTCGTCCAGCGGATCGACCTCTTGCGTGGCGAAGCTGCGAGCCTCGTCCTTGCTCAGCCGGTCCAGGCCCGAGAGGGTCATGCCGTCCAGGTTGGCGCGGATCTCGAAACGCATTCCGCCGGCCGTGGGATAGGCCTTGGGATAGATGAAGCGGATGTGGAACTCCCCGTCGTACTTGCCTTCGGGGTACTGCTCCAGCTCTGCATCCTTGACGGCGAACTCACCGATGGCGGTGACCAGGCGGCCGACATTGAACCGGCCATTGCGGCCGTTGATGGTGCGCAGCGTGAGCTGCCCGGGGACGATGAGGGGTGCGCTGGACTTCGGGGCTGATTTGGCCGCCATGGTGTGCTCCTTCGATGATTGGGGGGATCGTGAGATCCAAGGGAAAAAGAAACGGACCGCACCCGCGAGGGGTGTGATCCGTGCGGCGCTAGGCCTTCAGTTGGCGCATGCCATCGGCCAGCATCCACAACGCCCGGTTCAGGCGCAGGTTCTGGTCGATGCCTTGCACTTCGCGGGTGCGCTGCCGGCGTCCATTGGACGTGCGTGCCGTCAGGCCACCCTTGACCATGTTTTCCTGGATGCGGTTGAACACCGACCACAGGTCCGGTCGTCGATCGTCGAAGCGCCGGGGCGCAAGCAGTTGAGTCTCCGTGACAGGCGCAGGCCTGGTCGGATCGTCGTACTTGAGCGCCAGTGCGGAGCGCGCGAGGATTTCTTCTTCCCCTGTTTCCAGGGTGATGACGCGCATGGCGTCTCGCGACGCCTGCACCTGCTCGAAGCCCTGGAGGACCTCGTAGGCGCCTTCGATCACCTCACCGGCCACGTCGCCCTTGTGGGGGACACGGATGTCGGCAGTGGTTTCACCGCAGACCAGGCCGTTGTGGCAGACGAAGCGGAACATGCCGGCCAGCATCTGATAGCTGCTGGTGCCGTCATGGCTATTGAGCAAGATGATCTCGTTGGCTTCCGAGCCGTTGATCTGGCTCGCATGGCGCATGCGGATCATGTGCTTGGTGAACTCGCGCCGGTCTTCGTTGCGGACACGGGTCTGGCACACCATGAAGGGCTCGAAGCCCTCCTGACGCAGCTTGGTCAGCACGGTCGCGGTCGGTATGTAGGCATACCGCTCGGATCGGCTTCCGTGGGGAGCGTCAGCGAAGATGGAAGGGGCAACAGCACGGATCTGGTCGTCCGACAAGGGACGATCCGCGCGCAGCACCGGGGAACGATGGGCAAAGCGGGTTGCGAGAGACATGGCAATTCTCCTGAGATAAGACGTGCATCTGCCTGGGCCGGATGGCCTGGCTTGACGCTAGGGATGAAAAAGCGCGAACGCGTGCACCTCCCCGAGGGGAGGGCACGGATCAGGTGGGAGAAACGATCAGGCCCCGGAGTGGAGCCTGACGTGGGTCAGAACGAAGCGGCCATTGCCGGTTCGTGCTCGACCGCTTCAGCTTCGTGCTCGCGCGGGGCGGGCTCGGTGGGCTTGGCGGCGTCGCCGATTTCGGCAGTGCTCTTGGCCTTGGGCGCTTGTGCGTCCGGGGTTGCAGGTGCTTCGGTTTTGTCCGCAGGAGCCGGATAGACCTGCTGGCCATCGACCTTGATCAGACCGATGTGGATCAGCGTGGACTCCAGGCTCACGCCCGGTTCGCCGGCTCGTTCGCCCTTGGTGCGCACGTACGGGTCAGCCCGCATGTCGTTCAGCCGGAAGGCGATCAGGACCTTGCGTTCAGCCTCGATGGCCTGAACGCAGCGACGCACCAGGTGCTGGGCGTCGGTGGTAGCGACGATGGTGTCGAAGTAGCGATACTCCGGCTCATCGACCGGACCGGTCAGTGCGCCGATGGTGCACGACAGGAACGGATCGCGGTCCTTGGGAGTGACCTCCTTCGGACGGCTCAGGTAGCCGATGCCTCGGGTGATGAGCTCGTGCTGCTCGATCTTAGCCAGTTCGGCGCGATCGATCACCTCGGCTTTCAGCAGGCGCCCCTTGAGGCTCGCTGCCACTTCACCCTGACGTTCACCGCTGGGGCGGATGAACGCATCGCCCCAGAGGTCGCCGAGCCGGAAACGGACCAGCGGACGCTGCTTGGGATCATCGATGCCGACGTACGACTGAACCAGCTTCTTGGCCTCGGTGCCGGACACCTTGACGTCGAAGTAGCGGATGGACGGCTCCTTGGCGGAACCAACCAGGGCGGCGATCGTGCAAGCCAGGAACGGCTGTGCGCGGCGACCTCCCTTGACGGGAACCTCACGGGCACGCTGCAGGTAGCCGATGCCGGAGGTGTGAAGGTCGAAATAGGATTTCTCGTTGGACGTGGTGCTCATGGTGAATCTCCATAGGAAAAGAGCGGAGACACACCAACCCCACGATGCGGGGAGAGGTGCGTAACCCCGCGATGGGTTGAGAACGGCAAATGCATCCACCACCGGCGAGCCGGTGGCCGTTCGCGCATGGATGCGGTGCGAACTGGTGTGGTCACGCAGCGGGTGCTGCGCCGCAACCTCGAAGACCGATGGTTGCCTGGCATGTCGCTGACAACGTCAGCAAGCATGGACGCAGCGTCACACCATGCGCGCCGGGCCGCCACGACCAATAGGAAATGCCCCGAGCCCGTTTTGCGCAGGCCCAAGAAAGAGAGCCTTCGACTGGCGAAGGCTCTTGGGATGCAGGGTCAGTGTTCTGGTGCGGTAGGTGCCACGGCCTGCAGCGACAGGTGCGTGGGCGTGGCCGACAGCATCAGGTCATCGGTGCTGTTCAGGATGCGTGTGAGCACGACTTCGTTCGGGTCGAAGAACTCGCCGAAGTCGTCGCCGCCCAGCTCGATGCGCGCCAGTTCCCACCAGTCATCGAACGGATCGACATCCGGGTCGCAGCCAACTGCATAGGCAATCAGCTTCTGGCGCTTGTCGGGCCTGCGCTCACCGTGTTCGGCGAGCCAGTACACGCCATGATCCTTGACCAGGATGACGCGGCATTGGTTGGTAATGGCTTCGGCCAGGACGGGTCGAAGCGCGCTGCCTTTGAAGAGCAGAGTCATGAGAAATTCCTTCACGGGATTGGATGAGGGGCGAGCACGAGCCACCACCAGGGTGGGTGGCTCGGTCGCGGTCGGGTAGTTAGTGGGAGGTGGCCTTGCGACCGGAGATGGACTGAACTTGGATGCGGCGCCAGGAGCCATCGTCGATCAGATGTGCCAAGGTGTCGCCTAGCATGTCGAAGTACACTTCGTCGCGCCGCTCGACGCATACGCCATCGCGGTGCATTTCGATGGCATAGACGTCGTCGCCGCGCAGATACAGCACGCTCACGCGCCCGACGAACTTGCCGGTAGTCACGTTGAAACTGATCGTCGGCGGAGTGCGGATGATGTCCTTCGGTGACGGGTCGACCAGTGCGAAGTCGCTGGCGTGGGCATCGACCAACATGTGGCTGATGGTGCGATGCCTGTCTGGTGCGGGCATCGACTCCAATTGCTCGATGAGCTGCTGAAGTTCAAGGCACTCCGGCTTAGCGATCGGCAAATGTGCAGGTGCCGAGCCGAGGATCAGGCGGGTGACCTTGTATGGCGTACCGTCCGAGGAGTGTTCCACGACTTCTTCCGGGGTGTCCGCGCGCAAGCCATCGAAGCGACGGCGTGCGTAGGGTTGGACAGCGACCTTGGCCCCTTCGACCGGGATGTTCGTGACCAGTTCGCGGTCCAGCACGGCGAACTGTGTGCGGCCGATCTTGACGACGATGGCTTCATCGGTGGTCGCAACGACCTTGCCTTCGAAGGGCTTGGGGTCGATGCGAAAGCCCAGGGCGGATTCCTTGGGCTGGCCGTCGAAGATGTTGAACTGAAAGCTACGCGCTGTGCGTGGCAGGTGGCCGGCGACCAGCGAGGGAAGCTGCTGGCGAATGGCTTGGTGATCCATGGTGGAGTCTCCTGAAAAAAAACGGGACTCCCCAACCGCAAGGGATGGATTGTCCCTTGGGGTGGATTGAATGTAGAGCGGCGAACGTTCCGAGGATTGATGCAGCCAGCACACCGATGGCGTGCCGCGGTCTTGATGGCCTTGACCGCCTGGGATGCTGCCGGCTACGCCGACGAACATATACGCAGCGTGAACCCAGACACCTCCAACGTCACTCGAAAACCGAATCTCATGTCTTCGCATTGTTGGCAGCACCTTCGAGGTGCATGGGGAGAATGGTCTCTAGTGGTGGAGCCCCGGCCTCGGCATGCATATCGGATCATCAGAGGGCTCGCCGGCATTTTCTGCAGGTTGTGCCTGACATATCATAAATATGATGGCCATCTGGGGAATGTTCCAGTAATCACGGGGTTTCAAAAGGCTGTCGAAAGAGGATTATGAATGCTGCGCCTTGCTTCTTTGTTGGTTTTCTCTAATGTGGCTGTTGCCTCCATTCTCATTTTTGGGGTCTCGCTGAGCCTAAAAAACAGCCGCGATGCGGATATATACGAGGCGCAACAGGCCGCGGCGAATCTTGCGAACAGTTTGAGTATTGAGATTGGTGCGCAAATGCACTTGATCGAGAACTCTTTATCGACCATTGCTTTGAGAGTGAGTGATGTCCACTCAGAGGAAGAGCGTAATAGGATTGTGACGAAAGAACTGGCGGAGCAAGGGATGTTGCTGCCGCAAGTATCTAATCTCAGGTTTGCCGACGCTTCGGTAACAGTGGGGATCGAGGTGAACGGAAAGGCAGTGGATGTCTCTAAATCCTCACACTTTCTATCAGCTGCGCATGTGGAGAAGATGGTTTTTTCAGAGCCGGTTTTGTGTGATGACTCGAATGAGTGGTGCATTGTTTTGGCTCGCGGGCTCCGAACTAAAAATGGAAACTTCTACGGCATCATTTATGCTGAGGTCAGGTCGGATGCACTGATGACGAGATTTTCCCGTCTGGATATGGGGGATGCTGGTGCGATCGCTTTACGAACAAACTCTCTAAATCTAGTTGCTAGATTTTCTAGGTCTGATCCCTGGTCAAAAAAAGGGGTTGGTGAAAAAATCGTTTCAGACGAGCTTTTGGATCAATTGAGCAAGGGAGATGAAAGGGGCTGGTATATCACGCCAACGCCGCTTGATCATATCGAGCGAATCACTGCGTATTCTCGAATCGAGGGCTATCCGCTTATCGCTCTTACGGGTTTGGCTACGGATGAATTTCTTAAAAACTGGAGGGCTGAGGCTCTTCGTCAGGCTCTTCTTGTCCTTATGGTTCTAGGAATTACTGCAGCCTACTCCTACTATCTTTTCCGTACGCAGCGAGCAGAGAGAAAAGCTCGGCTTGAGGCTATTGGCGTTGTTCAAGAACAGAGCCTGATGCTTGAGAATAATCTCGTTGGAATGATGAGGGTGCGCGAGAGGAAAATAGTCTGGGCGAATATGGCGACGTCGCGCATATTTGGGTATGAAAACGGGCAGCTGGATGGGCAGCCATCACGGCATCTGTACTTGAACGATGAGGATCATCAGCGTATTGGAATTGCTGGGTACACAGCGCTCCGCAATGATGGTCGATATTCAGTGCAGCTGCAAATGCAGCGACAGAATGGTGACGCTATTTGGATTGATCTAAGTGGTGCAGCAGTGTCTGAAAAAGAAAGCTTGTGGATGATGGTAGACATTGACTCCATAAAGCGCAGTGAAAAGAATGCCCAGGATTTGGCATTAAGCGACGCACTTACCGGAATTGCAAATCGGAGATCGTTTGATTTACGCCTTGAGGGCGCTTTGTCCAATGCCCGCCGCAACAAAAAATTTATTGCAGTTTGCTACATGGATCTTGATGGGTTCAAGAAAATCAATGATGTCTACGGCCATGATGCCGGTGATACCGTACTGTGTCAGACGGCTAAGCGATTGACGGAAGCCATCCGCGGTAACGATGTAGTCGCACGGCTTGGAGGAGACGAGTTTGCTGTCCTGCTGAACTCTGTCGAAGGCACTGCCGGAGCAACGGTAGTAATACAGCGCTGCCTTGAGCAGATTCGCGAGAGCATTGAGATTGCGCCTGGTAAGTACGTGCAAATCGACGCAAGTATTGGAATAGTTGTTGGATCCGGGGACTCTGCTCCGCAAGACTTGCTGCGAAGTGCGGACGAAATGATGTATTCAGTAAAAAAAGGAGGCAAAGGCCGGATCCAGGCGGTTGCGATTAAGTCTATTGCTGCAAACACGGAAGAGGCTAAGTGACTATTTGCACGCTCGATCGAGCTTCGCTACCGGGAGGTCGATGGCCAGCGCGCGGGCTACTACAGGGAGCGTGGCGTCTGACGGTGACCCAGAAGAGTGATCGGTTCAAATTTGGCCAATAAAAAAAGGGCCCCTCGTTGGAGGGGCTCGGAGTGGGTTGGTGGTTGACGCGGTGGTAAGGGTCTATGCTCGTTCCTCGATGACCGACAGTCCTTCCAGAATGGAAGCGTCCGCATCGAGGATCAACATGCGCACGTCAGCCTGGCCAGCTAGGTGCAACAGGTCGGCCAGTTCCTCTGGCACACCCTTTGCGCGGTGTTCCGCACGCAGTTCGGTAGCGGTGAGGCCTTCGACCTGTTGCAGATTCGTATCCGTCCAGGGGGTGGCGATCAGCTTGATGCCGATGGCCGGGCTGTAAGGAATGCGAAATGCGACGAAGAGAAGCGCCGTCGGTGTTGCGATGTCGGCGAGTTCGAAAAGGAATCGACCCGCATCCTCGGTAATGTGCACAGTGCTGATTTCCCAGCACCGGCTGTAAAAGCCGGTCTCGAATGCAAGCGTACGCACAACCTCCTGCGCAGATTCCCGGGTCTGGCTGTCGCCAATATGGATGAGCGATCCTTCGACATTCTTGCCGTAGATGCTATGAAAAACCGCCAGGATGGTTCCGCTGCCACCGCAGGTGGCATCCAATTCTTCGGCTACCACCTGGTCGTCAGTGACCAGCGCATACTCCTCGTTGAATATGCCGGCATGCAAGGCCACCTGGTTATCAGGCAGGTGGCGCTGAGAGGGGTGCAGCGGAACGAAAATTTGCGGATGGCGATCGTCATAGCTGATCACCGCTACGCGTCGAATCTCGAAGCCGTAGTAGCCGCGAGCAAAGGGATTGATCTTCTGGATCATGGTGCCATTCTCCGGTGAGGGTTGAAATGGAGCCAACCCCCACCGGGGCTTGGCCCCGAGGGAAGGAAATTCACCGCGCTCAGGCGGTGTGTGAGGTGGATACCCAGCGCCGAATGGCGCCGATTTCAGTGCAGCAGTGCGGACATCCGCTTTTGCGTCTGAGCTCGCACCGATGCGTCCTGAATGCCTGCAAGCAAGCGGTGGACCTCGCGCGTGAAGTGGTTGGCGACCGCTTCCAGGTCTTGTTTGAGTAGTGCTTGGCGAACCGAATCGCCAAACTGCAGCGCCTGTCCGGAAGCGCAGTACGCTTCGAACTCTCGGCTAAAGAACTGCGCATCGCCTCCGAAGTTGAAGAGGCGCGGCTTGCTGCAGTGCCAGCAGCCCTCGAAGCGGATTTCCTGAAGGCCGTGGCCGTCATCGAATCGCGTGGCGATCAGGAACAGCGCATCAAGGTCTGCGGCGTCCTCAAACTGATGGTGCTCGATGAGATGCGCCAGCGCTTCGTCCTGGTCGGTTCCGAAATGTCGAGACAGGGTCTCCAGCAGCGGTTCCACTGCCAGCGGATCATCGGGTAGCGGCAGGTCGAGCGAGGTGGCCAGCTCCGACAGTCCTTCGCAGAGGTCTTCCCAACTCGGGTTGTGGTCCTCGGCAACGAGCGCGATGTAGGCTTGTCCCTCGCTGGGGAAGGAAGCGTCGAGCTTGAAGCCGCCGAACAGCGCGGAGATGACGGGGGTCACCTGGTTGAGGACGAGAACGCCGGTGGCGTCGTAGTAATTGTTGGCCATGATTGGCTCCTTGAGGTTGGAGCGGAGCCAGCCCCTTGCGGACGTGGCATCCGCGGGGACGGACCTGATGCTCGTCGCATCGGGCCAAGAGGTAGAAGGCGAATCAGTCGCCGAAGTCGGTGGTGTCGCCCAGTGCCTTCTGCACCTCGATGAGGCCGCAGTTGGCAATGACGTAGAGTTGGTTGTAGTCGTCGCCCGTCGGTGACTGTTCGGCGGCATTCAGGCGAGCATCCAGGTCGACGATCTCCTCACGTACCGAGCGGGCGAGGGCTAGAGGCTCGGGCATTTTTTCGGCGATTGACTCGCCCAGTGCCGTCAGGATGCTCTGAGGAGACAGGGCGTCTGGAAGAGATTCGAATACTGTTGGCGTGTCGCTGCGACAGATGGCTTCGGCCGTGCTCTGGCCGATGTCAAACCGCGTGATCTCGTCATCGTCGGCGCCCTCGGTGTCGTAGTCCACGACAACAAATGGCGGCAGCGGTAGGTGGCGTGGCCAGTCTTGTACGACGATGGCTTGGACCAGGCCACCTTCGAGGACTATCGCAAAGGAGGGGGTTCGGGACATGGTGTGGCTCCTGTAGAAAAGGGAGGGACACCGCCCCGAAAGGACGGATGTCCCTCTTGGGTGTGGAAAATGGATGCGGAGGTCGGCTTTGGTGACTTACCAGCCGCTGTAGTTCAACACCAGGTCGGCGATGACCTGACGGCGCTCCAGATCCAGGCCGCCGAGATCGGCAAGCCCTTCAAATCCACAACGACGCAGCATGGCAGCGCCCTCAGGGGCGTTGTAGAAGCTGACCATTGCGGACAGGAACATGCGTTGGCCGCTGCTCAGAACGCCGAGGGCTTCGTTGAGCATCAGCATGTTGGGCCGAAGGTCCCATTTGCTGGTGGCGTGCTGCAGGCCTTCGCAGGTGCCGTTGCCAAACCACTCGGGCCCCGCAATTTCGGCGCCGCGTTTCCAGGCTTGAAAGAATGCGTCTGGAGCGCATGCGAAATGCCGCTCTTCCCGCACGATCTGCTCGACGACTTCCGGGGGCAGAAGCTGGTTCATGGATTCTCTCCTAGCTGATGGATCAGGGGTTGGGCAACTGGGTCCAGCCGCCTCTTTCGAGGGCGCGCTGAGCGGTGGCCGCGCTTCGGAAGTACTCGATCGATTCGCGAGACACAGGGCCCTCGCTATCGCGTGTGCCGATGTAGTGGCCCGCCGCGCTTTGCATGACTTCAAGCGGCAGGAACTTGCCGACATAGACCAAGGCCAGATGACCAAAAGAGGCACGGTGAGACATGGACGGCTCCTAGGTGACGGCGAGACGGCCTTGTCCCTGTCGGGATGGCAGTTCCCGCGAGGGGTGAAGAAAGAAAGTTGCATCGACGCCTGGATGGCGTTCGTCCGCGGAACCGATGCGATGGCGGACTGGTGGATCTCAGGGCGGGGATTCCCTGCGCAGCCGGAGGATCCTTGCTGCTGGCATGGTGCTGACAACGTCAGCGACACATGCGGGCAGCTTTGCCCATGCAGCATTTGGCGTCTGGGAGAAATGGGAACCCAGGTTGGACCGGATTCATGCCATCCCGATGCTAGGTGTGCCTCTTGTCGCAAAAAAAAGCCCCCGGAAATCCCGGGGGCGCAGTGGTTGGTGGACGGCAGTGTCAGGCGGTGACTGCTGCCAGTCTTCCTTCAGCATCGAAGGTCAGATGAACAACGGCACCTGCCAACCTTGGTTGCATTGCATACCGCAAGGTGACGGGCAGCAGGGCCTGCACAACACCGGCCGGAGACTGCGAACACCCTACTGCGATGAAGGTGTCGATGGTCCTGCCGTCTTCGTCCTCGCGATCCTCGTCATAGCGATCATCGAAGATGTAGTCGGAGACCAGCGCAGTCGCACCGCCTGCATCGGCAGTGAGGAACAACGTCACGCCTTTGCGAATGGCGCCGACCGCAACGTCCGGCTCGCCTTCGATGCAGACGTTCAGGCCGTCGGCCAAGGTCAATTCGACCTCGTAGTCGGCCAGACACAGGCTGGCGTCATGATGCAGGATGGCACCTGGGCGGACCTGGACTTCCTCCGGCGTGATGGGCCTTACAAGCCCCAGTAACCAGTGCCCGGCATCGATCCCGCTTTCATCGAGCAAGAACGCTTTGCGAGCCTCCAGGTACACCTCAGCCGTGGGCGCGTCATCGCCATCCGATTCGATCCGCCAAGCGCCAGTTTCTTCCAGTACCTCCCGAGCCACGATGCCCTCGGCCAAGTGGCGATCCCAGTAACGGCGGAATCCGGACGGTTCAAGGGCCCAGGATCGGAACCAGGCTCGTGGAACGAAGGGAACGTCGTTGAGCAAGTCGGCGTTGGATGAGTCCATGCAGATGCGCGCGTAGTGCACGATGAAGTCGCTGGTCGAGAGGCGCTCCTTGGTCTCGATCAATGCTTGGCGAAAGGCGCTGTCGATCGCGACTTGGATGCGCTTGTGGTCTTCCGCTTCATTCAACAGATGCTGGCGATCGGGAAGCCTGGCGAGCGTGTTGTTTGGCAACTGGACGACGTGGTGCCTGCAGGTTGACGGTGATCGGCCGATCGGAAGCCCCTGGAGGAAGCATCGCCACTGCGTGCGTGAAGCAGACAGGTCCAGCAGGATCTGGCCCATGGGCGTCTCACGCCATTGCAGCGCGGGGTCCGCCAGGGGCCGAAGCACAGCGTGGCCATTGAGCCAGATGGGAACTGGAAAGGCTTCGCACAGTGTGCGCAGAAGGCGTTCAGCCCAAACAGACAGGGTCTCCCCGGGCTGTGTCGGCTGGATGCCATCCAATCGGATTTCCGTGCCCTCAACCAGATCCCAGGGGATCACCTGAATCGGCTCGCCCCGGATGATGTCCACGGTCGCCGCACTGAATGCCTTCCCACCAGACCGGACGGTCAGGCGCTCGGCGAAGTACAACGTGGACAACACGCCCATGCCGAAAGCGTTCTCGCACGTCTGGGTTTTCTCGTCCCAGCCGGACTCGGCAATGTGGATGAGGGTCTGCAGGTTGGCGATGCCGCTGCCGTTGTCGCGGATGGTGAGACTGCTGTCGTCCACGGTGAAGTGGATGGCGCTCGCTTGAGCTCGCCTGGCGTTCTGCAGCAGCTCTCCGAGCATCGAGCTCTGGTTGAACGCATGGCGCAGGTTGGCGATGAGACGGTTCTGGTTCGTCTGAAGACGGATGGTGGTCATAGGAAACTCCTTAGAAGGTTCAGCGCCCTTGGACGCGTGGAGGGTGGAATGCCGGAAGGCGAACGGAAGCACCGCGTACACACGGAGGTGGTTGGCTTGAGCTTGAAATGGATGGGAGGACCCGACGGATTGCGATGCATCACCGCCCTGGCGGGCGGGCATCCGCGGCACGATGCGATGCGGACGGGGATGGTCGACACGCCTAGGGCGTGGCGCAGCCTGGGGCGACCTTGGCTGCTGGCGGGTTGCTGATGAATCAGCGAGCCAATGCCAAGGATCTTGGTCGGGGCTGGTCCTGTCGTCGGGAAATGGGAACTGAGACGTTCCGCGATGGTGTGCGATTGATTGGGTGCGCTACACGCCTGGGTTCGGCATGAGGAGGTGCCGGAGGCCATCTGGCCTCCGACTCAGGACAAGGTCACCACCCATGGGCTGCACAGGGTTCGGTCGTCGGTATAACCGTCCGCTGTCTCAGCGTTCACATCCGACCCATATCGTGGCTGGGGTCGGTATTGCCTGGCGCACATCCGCGCACAAAAGGCGCCCGTTGATTCGCCGGCGGGCTCCGGCGCTGAATACCATCGACCCGGAGGGATCTCCTGGTAGCTCGCTGCAACGCATGCCGGCAAGCGACCAGGAGACCCCTCTCTGCGGATGGAAGAGAAGCCGATCAGGAGAATGCGCGGGAACGCGATTCAAGTAAAAGTAGCCTTCTCGCCCCATGGACCGCAGGGCCCGCTGGGGCGCGCACACCGTTGCAGAAGGAGTCGCGCGCTGGTTGTCCCGCTGGGCTGCGGGACGGACTGCCATGTCGCCGGCTGCGGGCCGACATGGTGGTGGGATTCAAGCTTTCGGCTTGCCGCCACGCTTGCGACTTGCACCACGAGCGCGATTGCCCGTTTCGACGGGCAGCGTGCCCTTGCAATCCGGATACCGGCTGCAGGACCAGAATGGTCCACTTTTGCCGGTACGTTGGCGGGTGGAGGTGCCGCACTCGGGACACGCCGGCCCCTGCGGTACCTTGATGGCCAGACTGGTGCCGCGATACTGCTGGATCAGCTGGGCGATCCAGGACGACTGCTTCTCAATGAAGGTATCGAGGGTCAGTTGCCCCGACTCGATCATGTCAAGAGCCTGTTCCCAGATTGCCGTGGTTCCTGGGTCCGCGATGGCGGCCGGTACCGTCTCAATCAGAGTGAAGGCCGCATCCGATGCACGGATGGCACGGCCCTTCTTCAGGAGGTATCCACGTCCGAGCAGGCCTCCGATGATGTTGGCACGGGTGGCTTCGGTGCCGATACCCACGGTGTCCTTGAGTTTCTGCTTCAACCTCGGATCCGAGACCAGCTTGGCCACGCCCTTCATCGCCTTGACCAACTCGCCCTGTGTGAAGGGCTTGGGCGGCGTGGTCTTCATGGCCTTGATCTCCGCCTGCGCGACCCGGCACTGCATGCCGTTCGAGAGCGCTGGCAGGATTTGAGCCCGCTGGGCCGGCTCGTCGTCCGTGGCGTCCGGGCCGCAGTTGATCAACGCGAGGCGCCAGCCCAGCGCGACGACCTGCTTGCCCGTGGCCTGCAACGATTCTCCGGCCGATGACAACAGCGCGACAGTGCGGTCATATTCGTGGTGTGGCATGAACTGGGCAAGGTAGTGGGCGCGAATCAGGCCATAGACGGCTTGCTCTTTCTCGGACATGGCAGACAGCTTGGCTGGCTCCATGGTGGGAATGATGCCGTGGTGAGCGGTGACCTTGCTGTCGCTCCAGGCGCGGGACACCTGGGCAGGATCGAGCTTGGCGACGATCGCGCCGAGCGTCGGATCGGTCGCAACCAAGGCGCTCAGCACGGCAGGCACTTCAGCCAGCATGGATTCGGGCAGGTAGCCTGAATCCGAGCGGGGATAGGTAGTGGCCTTATGCGTCTCATAGAGCGATTGCGCGATATCCAGCGTTTCCTGCACGTCGAGGCCGAACTGACGAGAACAGACCTCCTGCAAAGTGCCCAGGTCAAACGGCAGCGGCGGGGCCTCCCTGACGCGCTCGGTTTCCACTGAGCCAACCTTGGCCAAACCCGCTGCACGGATGCGCTCCAGTGCCTGCCGGGCGACAGCCTCTTGAAGGCAGCGACCGTTCGGATCACAGACAGCGGGCGGTGCCTGCCAGTTGGCCGTGAAGGTGGCCGACCCAGCGTTCAGCGCTACCTCGACAACCCAGTAGGGCACAGAGACGAAGCGTGCGATCTCACGATCACGGTCCACGACCAGTTTCAACGTGGGCGTCTGCACGCGCCCCACGGAAAGCACACCCTCGTATCCGGCTTGCCGGCCCAGGACGGTGAACAGTCGACTGAGGTTCATGCCGATCAGCCAGTCTGCACGAGAGCGCGCCAACGCTGAGAAGTACATCGGTAGCGTGTCTGCCGATGTTCTGAGGGAGGTCAGTGCCTTGCGGATGGATGCGTCGTTGAGCGCCGATAGCCACAGTCGCTGGATGGGGCCTTGGTAGCCGCACAGTTCGATGATTTCGCGGGCGATCAATTCGCCTTCACGATCCGCGTCTGTTGCAATGACCAGCTCCGTAGCCTGTGCAAGCAGTTGCTTGACTGCCTTGAACTGCGTCGCCGTCTTGGGTTTGACTTCGACGCGCCAACGCTCTGGAATGATGGGCAGTTGCTCTATCGACCATCGTTTGTACTGCTCCCCGTAGGACTCGGGTGGAGCGGCTTCCACAAGATGACCGATGCACCAGGTGACGGTGACGCCGGGGCCGCTCAAGCAGCCGTTGCCACGCTGTGTGGCGCCCAGGATTCGCCCGATGTCCTTACCCTGAGAGGGCTTCTCGCAGAGAAATAGCCGCATGTTGCCTCACCCGCACGATGTTGTTCATGGGCGCAAGCATGTCGCGAGCTTGAGGGTGAGGCAGCAAACAACGCGGATGCCGGGCGATCGCGTTGTGTCTGCGGCTTGGTGCGTGAAATCGCTCTCTAACTACACGGCGACGGAGTCGCCGTGACGCGAGATCAGCTGCTGCGGCGAGCAATTCGATTCTGCAGCAAGAACCAGCACATATTGAGTGCGAACGATCGCCCCAAACGGGCCATCTGGTTTTCGGGAATACCGACCGGCCGGTGAGCGCCAGGGCTGAGGAAACCAAAGACGCCAGCCAAGCCTTTTTCCTCTTCGAGCGTGATCTCTCCGCTGCTTCGCAAGAAGCCAATGACCTCGCCCCATTTGGCGGGGTTGTAGGAGGCGTTTATCTGCTGCTGGTGGACAACTTCTGCTGCGACATCCACCGAGAGCGCTTCGAGCGCGACGCGTGCATTGGTCAGCGCTGCGTTGTAGTCAGGCGGCGCGGCCCGGAATGCTTCGGCCGAGTCGTTTATCTTGTCGATGATCGCGTCCCGTTGTGGCGATCCAAAGCCACGCAATGCGGTGATCAGATCGTCTTCGACAGGTGCCGCGTCGGCGATGGACGGGTCCGTCTGCAGCAACTTCTTATCCTGCGCAATATAGCCGTCTATCAGCAGACACTGTGTCAGATCATGCATGCGCTCCTCGAAAAGCGTCTTCGGGGACACCTTAGCGCGAAGGTTTCCAGGCGTTGCAACAATCTCCTGTAGTACCTTGAGCAGGGTTCGATCATCCTGGTCACGGACGGTATTAACGATGCTAGGCAGCAACTGGGCTGGATACAGCGCGAGATGCTCAACGCCGTACTTGCTGAACAGCGCGATGGAGACAGAGGCTTCTTGGATCGAGAGAAACTGGGCAAGCGAATAGCGGGTTCTATGGCTGATCACGGATGAAATCTCCTGAATGAAATTCCATCAGTATGCCGGTGAAGATGAGTCCTATCGAGTGGCGAGATCGCCTTGAAGCTCTGATCCATGGCCGAAAGCTCTGCGGCGTTCGCAGGAGCTTCTGCTGGCCCGCCAGAAAATCCTCAGTAGACGTTAGTGGAGTAATCCCCAGGGGATGGCATTGCCCTGGGGGGCGAGGTGCGGGACTAGGACGCACTGCACCGCTCCGATGGATCATTTGGCTTCGTTGTCCTGCTCGTTCGCGGGCCTGGCGCTTAGCTTTACCGACTCGATACGGAACGGAAGAATGCCGACGCGCCGGGCCTCGATCTTGAACGTGGTGCGCTCGTTTTCATCGGCATCCTCCCATTCGTCCTTGACCGTACGTCCCTCGACCATGACACGCATGCCTTTCTGATACAGATCCTTCCAGTGGCCGGTATCGCGGTGCCAGATTTCCACCGGCGCCCAGAACCCACCGCGGTCCTCAAAGGTTCCGTCCTTCTTCGGCACCGGGTTGTCGAAATAGACGTTCAGCCGCAGAAGACGGTTAGGCTCGTCGTTTCCGTTGGCGAACTCGCGGAAGTCAGGGGTGGACCCGATGTTGCCTTCGCCGTAGAAGTGGGTGCTCATGTCGAAATCTCCTTGGTGGGTGAAGTGCCCGCCTGGCCTATGGCCAATGCGAGAGGGGCGCGATTGGCGGTCATGGGAGCAGCATATTTGCTGACCGTGCGGTGGTAGTTGTGCCCTGCACTCGGCGCATGTACGCGAGTTCGGCCTGAGTCATCTTGCTGGCGCACTCCTGTGCCTGGCGGCCCAGCGTGTGCAACAGGCTGATCTGCATGTTCAGCACGATGCGCTGCTGTTCCAGGGCATACAAGTCTGCGAGCAGGCTGACTGGGGTGGTGGCGCTGGCGATGAGCTCCTGCCACAGCGCTACGCCCATGGCCGAGCGGTCCGGCCTGCGCCAGCGCAGAAAGGTCGTCCCTGCGCCAGTTTTCTGCTGGGCCAGTTCCGCGGGCAACAGGTTGAAGGGATGCCCTGCTGCTTGCCGCAGCACGCGGCGTTGCGCCAGGGCGATAAGCTGGTCCCTTTGCTCGTGACAACGGATGGCCCAGTCCTCAAGAGTCCCCTTACCTTTAAAAGGTCTTAAAAGGCCTTTTAGATAGGCTGCCTGTTCCAGCTTGATGAAGTCCGCCTGTTCTAGTGGACGAAAGTGGGCGTATTGC
The DNA here is from genome assembly GCF_056322725.1 of Pseudomonas sp. NUPR-002. Classification (NCBI taxonomy): domain Bacteria; kingdom Pseudomonadati; phylum Pseudomonadota; class Gammaproteobacteria; order Pseudomonadales; family Pseudomonadaceae; genus Pseudomonas; species Pseudomonas sp. NUPR-002. The sequence goes on along the minus strand of NZ_CM150476.1, from coordinate 3,721,429 downwards.
CCCAGGCCAGGATCCGTCATGCTGGTTCGTCCTCTGCATCTGTGCCGGACGCGGGCGGCACTAGCGCCGTGCCGGCGCTCTCGACTGCAGCTGGCTCCGTGGGCTGGGAAGCCTCGCGCTGCTGCAGACCACGGCGCGAAATCGGCGGCGCAAAGCGCGAACGGCGTGTGCCTTCCAGCACGTCCTGCGGCAGCTCGCCTAGTTTTTCCATTGCCGCGCGCGCTGCAGCATTCTTCGCGGCAAAGTCATCGCGCGTCGTGCCTGAGTACCGGAACTGCTGCGCCAGCGAGAAGAGGCTGCGCAAGGCATGTGCGCCGTCATTCAGCCAGCGCTCGAGCGTGCTGCGATCAATCAGCGCGGTGTGATGGGCCAGGATCAGTTTGCGGGCGATGTCGTCGTAGTCAGCCAGCAGATAGACCGCGGCAAAGCCCAATTGGGCATTGACGAACAGTGGAAGCTTGACGGGCTGCACATTGAGGTTCTCGCCGAGTGTCAGTGCTGTTGGCACACCGGCCAGGGCCTGATCAACCTGCTCGCGCAATGTCTGCAGGGTCTCCTTCGTCTGATCGAGCTTCTCTTCAATGCGCAGCATCCACCAGTCTGAGTAAGGGTCATCCTGCTCGGCGCCGCGTTTCATCTTGTTCATGACCGAGACGTAGCCGTTGAGGCCAACTATCGCCGCTCGGCCTTCACCTGCGGCACGCCCATGCCAGATGCGAGAGGCGTGGTGGGTGTGCAGCGTCAATGACATTGCGCTGCGAAGTGCCCCTAGATTCAACTGCAAAGGTTCGTTGGTTGCCATGGTGTGGACTCGCTATTGGGGAAACGAGTCGACAGCTTCGCGTGGGCAGAGAAGGCCGTCTGTCAACAAACCGAACCTGGTGCTTCCCAGCTTTGCGATGAGCCCCCTCACCCTGGTCCATCCCCAGGGGATAGCTCCAAGGACATCCAACAACGTGCCGCAGCTCATGGTCCGGGCTGTTGTCGACGCCCAGTGTCAGAGCATCTGCAACCGTCAACCCTTGCTACTGCAAAGGTAAGACTTGGACAGCCGCCAGTGCGACCTGATAACATACCGTCCCGACGGTACTAATTCTAATTATGGGAGCACGATTTTGGCCGACAAAAAAAATGCTGAGCCTAGTGATGATGCTGTTGCTCCGTCTTCAGCTCGAGCGAAACAAACACGTGAACGCATCCTTCAGGCCGCACGTGATGTGGTCGTCCAAGAGGGGGCGAACCGCTTGACGATCGACGCGGTTGTTGCGCGGGCCTGTCTAAGCAAAGGGGCATTCCTCTATCACTTCAAAACAAAGCGGGACTTGCTCCTTACGCTGATCGACGACCAGGTGCATGCCTTTGACTCCTCACAGGAAGAGCGCGAGCGGAAATTCGCCGGTGACCCGGACCCTTGGCTATCCAGCCAGGTTGCGTCAATGCCCAACAATGAAATGGAAAAATTGGGTGCGGCGTTGTTAGCGGCTGTGGCAGAAGACCCGACATTGCTTGAGCCCATTCGCGCTTGGTACAGGCGGCAATATGCGAGAGCGCGCATTTCCGCGAGAAGTGTTGAAGTGGCTGCACTCGTCCTAGTTGCTCTGGATGGTGCCTTCTTCGCGGAGATGATGGGTTTTCCCACGCTTGAGCTCGAAGAGCGCCATCGTCTACTGCGAACTCTTCAAGGGCTGGCTTCAGGTGAGCTTGAACTCATACCGTCCAAGCAACGCTGACACTAGAGGCTAAGCAATGAATCCACTACGCAGATTTATCCTTGCGGGATCAACGCTATGCGTCGTTGGCCTGATCTCCGGCTGCGCGACTAACGGCATGACTCGCTCCCCGTTTCTCGGCGATCGCGAGATTCTCGTTCCAACGCAGTTTGAAAATGTTTTGCTATACAGGGCGCCCGGATTCAGTTGGGGGTGTTGCACTGAAGTAGTCGTAGATGATGCCTTGGTCGCAACGAACTCGGGTGTCATAACGGGGCTAGACGCGGAACAGCAACGAGAGATCCTAGGCTATACCTCTGCAGAGCTGCGATCGTACTTTGCGGCATCTCTTGCTACTAGTGCATCAGATCGAATCCGAATACGTGTGGCGATCACTGAACTGCAGACACCTAACAGAGCAGTCAATGCGCTTACAACACTACTTGTTGGGCCTGTGACAACGGGTGGTGCAAGCCTGGAGTTTTTGGCAGAGGACGATCGAACAGGTCACCGCGTATTGGCTGCCAGCTGCTTTGAGCATGGCAGTCCAATTGCAGATTTTGCTTCTTCCTACTCATTGTTGGGCCATGCGAAGAATTCAATTCGTGCATGTATCGAACACGTCGGTAGCGTCTGGCGCGATGAGAGCCCTTGACACATGGACAATAAGCTAAATCTCTTCCGCAGTTGCAAAACACCTCGTTCTGGCATGCTGTGCGCGAGAATCCTGACTGTTGCTGCCCTGGGGATTTTGAGTGGCTGCTCTAGCTTTCGCCCCTGGGTCAATGTGGCACAGATAACCGAGGCGCAGCAGGACGACTACAGAACAGGGCCTGTGGTGGTTGCGGTCACGCTGTCGGGAGGCGGAGCACGCGCGGCCGCATTTGGTCTGGGCGTGCTCAAGGAATTAAAGCGCACAGAGTTCACGCTAGACGGACGACCAACGACGCTTCTCGATGAGGTTTCAATCGTCAGCGGCGTCTCGGGAGGAAGTATTCTCGCAGCGCACTACGCTGCCTTTGGTGATCAAACCTTAGAGCGATTTGAACCAGACTTTTTGTTGAAGCCCTTCGAGTCGACCCTGCTCAAACAAGTCTTTTATCCAAATAACTTGTTCAACCTCACCTCTCCTTGGTTCGGACGCACGCACATATTGGCACACCGGTTCGACGAACTATACGAAGGCATGACATTTGGTGATGTCCGCAAGAATCCGAAAGCGCCGAGCTTACTGATCACGGCGACGGACCTAACAACCGGCGCACCTTTCGACTTCACCCCAGAGCAGTTTTCGCTAATCTGTTCGGATCTGAACAGTGTGCCATTGTCCTTTGCTGTGGCGTCGTCATCGGCCGTTCCGATCATCCTGTCCCCGATGACGCTACGCAATTTTTCCGACCGATGCGGTAAAGCGCTTTTCCCACCGGATGGCGAAGCATCCAGTAGCACTGATTTTCGTATTCAGCTGCTGCGGCAAAGCACAGATGGCTACCTAGATGCCAAGGCGCGCCCTTACATTCATTTGGTAGATGGCGGGGTCAGTGACAACCTAGGCATACGATTGATGATCGATAGGCTAATGGCTAATGGCTCAATCTATAACTCTTTTTCTGGTGTGCCTCGACATTCGATTCGTCGCATTGTCTTGGTTGCGGTGAACTCTGCCCGCGATCTGGCAACAAGGGTTGACCTTAGTGATGAAGTGCCGTCGACCGGAGAAGTCCTGGAGACGTTGCTCTATGGCGCTGGCGCGCGCGAGACTCAAATAACGCTTTCCTTGCTGGAAAACGACATCAAGCGAATTGCAGCGGAGCTTGATGAAAATCGAAACCAGGAAGACAGTCCATTCTCTCCCGACGTCGAAATCCATCTCATCACTGTCAGCCTGCGGGACCTTGAAGAACCAGACATACGCACTTCACTGCTTCGTGTGCCAACAGCTTTTACGATCGAAGCGCTTGACGTACGTGCTCTTCAAGATGCGGGCGCTGCCGCTCTACGTTCGTCAACTGCATTCCAGGGGCTGAAGCAATCGTTGGACCATTTGGACAAGCGCTGAGGCATGCACATTGAGATGTTGGCATCTCTGGGTATCCCCTGGGGATAGCTTAAAAAGACGTTGCTTGTACGCGCTTAGCTCTTCTTAAGCAGGTCACGCAATCGTTCGATGTGCTTACGGGCCAGTTCTGGTGGCACAACATTTCGTGGCTCTGCCGGTTGAAGTGACGCCGGAGGGGGGGCTGGCTTGACCTGACCAGCCCAAGCATTGAATTCGCCTCGAATAGCGCGCTGAACAATGCCAAACAGATAACCGGCCGGATTACGGATTGATGTGCCTTTACAGCGTGCGTCCCATTCGTCAAGGACGGCTTGGCGCATGGGCTCTTCGACCTGTTGAAGCGCCACCATCACCCCTCCTTGTTGTTCGGGCTTGAGATCGGAGAAACGTTTTGGCCATTGCAGGCTGTTCAGCGCCCGCGCCCGCGCGGTAGTACGTATTTCATTAATACTTTCCTTACGTACTGTACGGTCCTCCTTCGGATTCCGAAGAGAGGCGTTTTGCGCGGGTTTCGCTCCTGCTTCGGATTCCGTAGCCGGTGCATCGGCATTCCGAAGAAAGCGGTCCGAGCCTTCTTCGGAATCGTGGCTGGTGTCGTCCTGTGAATAACTTTCGGTGAGCCAGCCGCCCTTGGTCATGCGTTGTGTAAGCACCTGCAGGCGCGTTGGCAACTCTCGGCCGCTGAGCATCGGGTCTTCGGCAATATCCTTGAGCGTCTGGACACCAACGGCCTGAACTGCCTTTGCTGAATGGCCCAGCGCCTGGCTGACCAAGCCCAGGTAGTCAGGATCCAGTTGCATGGCTTCGAATGGCGTCAAGGGTTCGTCGTGCAACACGTAGAGGTTCCCTTGTATGCGACCTGTCGAGGCATCGCGTCGCCGGCGGACGAGGCTAAGCCAGCGTGTCAGGCGTAGTAGAGTCAGAGCCCGTGCGACGGTTTCATGCGAGGCTTGCGGGCCACAAGGCATGGACGCCAGCCATGGACGCAGTTGCTCGTAGGTAGGGAATGCGGTGAGCCCATCGTCGTTGAGCAGCAAACGAAATACTTGCCAGGCGTTTCGTTCCAGTGGTGTAAGCCGTCGATCAAGAAACAGCGAACGGGGCACGCTTTCGTGCCGGTTGCCGCTGTACAGGAACCCGTCCGTGGGGGTAGGCGCTGGCGCGGTCTGCTGTTGGGCCGCAAGAGTTTTCAACGCGCCATCGAACAGGTCCGACAGCGGAACAGGGCCACGGCGTTGAGACCCATCTTCCACTGCCATGAGCTAAACCAGTCCCTGGTCGATCCAGGACTTGATGGTGGCCCAGATCACCGACAGAGGTAACGCCATACCTTCGGCAAGATCCATGGCGACCGACAGGAGCGAAACCTCACTGTCGCGGTCTACAGTCTGCCGCGCAGTTAGCTCCTTCCAGCGCCGCCACAGCTCTGTATCTTGTGTCTCGTCCAGTACAGGATGCCGGCCTTTTCGCTTCGGCAGGTTGAGGATCTCGCGGCGCAGGGCGACTTCCTGATGGGTCAGGCCGTAGAAGCGGCTGACCATCTCAGTGCTCGCGCCCAGACGCAGCATACGGTCAACGGTCGCGATTTCCTTCTCTACGTCCAAAGCCTGAGTGAGCAGGCGACGTAGCACCTCGCGATTGATGGAGACGGAGCACCAAGACACGGATGCATTGGCCAAAACGCTGATGAGGGCCGGATGCTTGAGTGCGTCCAAGTCGTCATCGCCAAACCCCATCGCCTTACAACGACGCAACTGCCCATTGCGCAGGTCATGGAGGGCCTGAGCTATGACGGCTTGGTTGAGCGGATGGGGGGGCGACATGGCTAGCCTCCTTTGCTCATGCCGTGATCGTCGCCACCGGACTCAAGATCCAGCAGGCGGCGAGCCAGACGCAGCAGTCGGAACAGCTTGACCAGCGCGGTGTCACTCAACCGCTTGGCGAGGTCACCCTTGCCGTGCAGAAGCTGCGGCAGGGACTGAGGGAGACGATCCAACTCCGCGGCAGACCCTTGCCCGCAAAGGGACGCCAAAAGCATCCAGGCCCCCGAGGCGGCTTCAGTTTCACCGGTTTTTTCCGGCAGGCATCGGAATCCAATGCCGTAGTCGCATGGTGCGATACAGTCGACAAGCGAAGCCTCGTTCGCAATTTCTCGCGCAAACTGAGCAATGTGGACGCGAAGATACTCGGGGGCGTCGAGGCCGGGATCGATGTACCAGACATCTGAAATCGGATAGAGCCCACCCGCCTGGACGGGAATCGCCTGCAGCACGTTTTGCTCGAAGTCTGGCGGAAGCGCATCGCCCAACTGCCCCGCGACGAGGCGCTGTATCGATTGCAAACGTTCAGTCGTTGGTGCGCGGGAGACAATGTGATCTTGTAGAAATGCTCCTGCAGCATTGTTTCCGGTCGAAGTCTCGTCATCGGCTGATTTTTGATCGGAGGCTGCCGTGGTAGGTGGTGTCGAATTTTCGGGCGACCGAACTGAAGGTCGAGGGGATGTATCGGGAGCCGTTTTGGGGATTTCAGACGGATGGTCACTTGAGCCGGAAGGCGAGGTTTTCCTTGTCTCACTTGCTTCGCTAAGCACTCCTGTCTCATGCTGTGGGAAGGTGGACGGCTCGCTGATCAAGGCGCGATGGCGGTTCTCGCTCTCATTGAGATCCAGGCTCAGCGTGTCATAGTTGATGCTCAGGAGCTCCGCCATTTGACCGATGAGCTCGTCTTGCACTCGCTGGGCGGAAAACTCGTCCGGCTGAACGTCAAACTGTGCCAGCACGTCTTGAAAGAAATCCTCAAATCCCAAGGTTAGTTTTCGCTCGGCGGCGTAGCGATCCCAGATGCGCTCACTGGCCTTGCGCATTACTGCAATGCGCTCCACCTGATGGCGGCCCAAGCCGCCGTAAAGAACGTTCGGGATAGCCGGAAGGAGATAGTGAACCGCATCTCGCATGCGACTGATGTGCGATTGCTGGACGGGATATCCGTCAGCTGAAAGCCTCCTTGCTAGCTCCGACTGGCTCAACGTGCTGCCAGCCTCCTGTTCGTAGAACTCTCGCGCCTTTTCGACACCGAGGGCTCGTTCGATGAACGTCAGCCCCCCGCGTAGCTCGTTCTCCGCCAGGTGCCCGGTAAGGGCGACTATTTCGCCACGCTCCGGCCAAGGACGGAATTGGCATGAGATGCGATAGAAGCGCTCTTGCTTGGTCTCGGACCACAGCTCGCGCAGGATCGCCAGCCGGGTGTTGCCGCCGTTGCGGATGACATAGTGCTCTTGGCCAGGTCTGCGGGTGATCGCAGGTGGAGCATCGAGGCCCCGTTCGCGGATGGATGCCTTGATGTCCTCGTAGGCCGGGTTGCGTTTGACGCGGGGGTCATGGTCATACGAGCGCAGTTGGTCTAACGTCACCACCATGGGCGTATCGGCGATCGGGTCGCTCAGTGCGGAGGCGCTTGGGCCGTTGCGTGGAAAGCCCGCAGCGAGCAGTTTTTCAGCCATGTCCTTCTGGGTCATTTCAGCCATGGCTGGCTCCCGGAACAGCGGCCCGTAAGTGGTCTACTGCCTCTCGCTCTGCGCGTCGGATTTGAGCACGTGCATTCAATCCCGCGCGATGGTCGCTTGCAGTTGAGCTGGTGTAGATCGGCGAGCAGCCGGTCTTGGTGAATTTCAAGTGGCCACCGGGTGTGCGTTTGACATGCCAGCCTTCAGCCAGTGCAAACTCAATCAACGCTTTCAGCCTCTTGTGACCGCGGGCCAACTCATGCGCGTTCGCCATTGCCGGCCTCCTTTATCTCAGGAGTCTTGCCGGTGACCAATGCGAAGTGCTCTTGCCAAGTTGGTAGCAGTTCGCTGGCTAGGGCTCGCATGGTTTCCAGTGCAGCGGGTGCGACGCGGCCCAAAGGTTGCCGATACTCGACTCGATGCACCGGCAGGCCCCGCGTTGACGCACGCGGATAGGCCTCGATAGCCGGAACATTGGTATCCAGAACGCGCGCACCAGCGTGTCCCAGGAATACATCGCGCAAGGCCTGTTGGATCAGCCTGGCATTCGATGACACGGGGTGAACACGGTTGATCAGCAGATGCAGCGTAGGCGGCTCGATGCCTAGATGACGATAGGGCGCAATATCCTCAATCAGTTGAAGAGTACCCCGACGCAACTCTCGCGCCGCCAGGATCTCGGGTGTGACGGGCGACAGCGCCATGTTCGATGCAAGAATCGCCATCTCCAGCATGACGCTACGCGCGCCCTGGGTGTCGATAAGCACAAGGTCATACCGAGTGGCAAGCGTTGGTAGCAGATGACGTAGGCGCAATCGGCCATCTGGCGCATGCAGCAACAATGTGTTGAGTTCGCCGCGATCATCGTTGGACAGCACCAAGTCCAGTCCGTCAATCACGGTGCGGGAGATCAACTGCTCTGGACGGCGCTCGTTGAAGGCAAGTAGCTCATAGATGCCTCCGACCGCTCGGTGCGCTAGTTCGAAGTACGATGATAGGGTCGGCTGTACATCAAGATCGATCAGCAGCACGCGCAACCCGGCGTCTGCGACCAATCCACCGAGATTGGCTGCGGTGGTTGTCTTGCCGACCCCGCCTTTGGTTGAAATGATGGAGACAACCTGCATGGCTCTCTCCTCAGGCGTCGTGTGTATGTGGGGACGGGGGCACCCGGTTCTTCAGGCGATCGCTGATCCAGATATCGACTTCGACTGAGTCCCAGCCGACCGCCCGTACGCCAAGGCGCAAGGCTTGCGGAAACTGGCCCTTCTTCATGAGGGCATAGATGTGCGCGCGCTTGAAGCCCGACTTGGCTTCGACCTCATCAAGCCGCAAGATGCGGCGTTCGCCTGGCTGCAGTACCGGTGTCTGCGACATGTTGGTCACTCCTTAACGCTCAGTGGCGTTTGTTGGCGTGACCTCTATTCAATAGACATGGCTGCTGAAGTACATTGCAAATGCAATTTCCGGAGTTGCAGATACAAGCTTGCCTAACTGCCACGAACGCGGTTTCGGTGAGAGGGGCCGCGTTCTACTAGCTGGAGTCGCGGAGCTTTCTGCGCGCCAGAGCGAACTTGCCATTCAGCGTACGCTCGGTGATACCCATAGCTCCGCTGTGATGAGCAATCAGGGCTGAGACGACAGCCTCTTGGGTCCTGAAGCATGAGTAGGCCGCTCCTGCTGGTGATTGACCCAGCATCAGATCGAGCATTCCCCCAACTATGTTGAGGTATGTAGACTCAGCCCGTTCGGTGATGGGACATTGGCTGCAAGCAGGGATGCGAGATGCTTGTTTCAGTAGCCCGTCATGGCTTTCTTGTAGCGCCTGCAACTTACGACGGCAGTGTTCTAACTCGGCCTTCAGTGCTTGACGCTCGATCAGCATCGCCTGACCTGTTTCTAGGGTGATAACGGGGTGCACGATTCGCTCCGCCCGGCTGAACAGGAAGCCCGGACGGTGCTCCGGGTAGTGCATCTGCATCCACCTTTTGAGGTCAACGTGTCTGATTGTCAAATCGCTGGTGCCAAGCAGCGACTCGTCATTGAGTGTGATGCCCTCTCGGCCGTACGGGAGATCGCCGTTGACGATCGCATCATAAATGCGATCGTTGCACAGCATTAACTCTTCCCAGCGCGGGCATTCTAGCCTCGTGGGCAGACATCGCAGCGAAGAAATCGCGGACAAAATAGCTTGCTTGTATCTCAGAAGACCTGCCCATCGGATGGCTGCTTCGATGGGGCGATAGAACACCTTAGACCTTGGCGGATCCTTATGCATGCATCAAGCTCCTTTGGGGAGTGCTACATCACTTACTCCTCTGCTACCGACTGCGCGTCGGTCCGATGATGTTGCTGAGTTAATTTCTTCAGGATCCTGCATCTCGATGCCCGAGTGCAGGGCTGCGTTGTATTCGACGAATGGGCAAGCCAGTCATCAATGAAAAGACGATGCCCTGGAGTCGGCGAACGGTGTGTTTTCACAAGTGGTACGTGTCCGCACATGCCAGCGTTATGGAGGCAGCCTGCTCCGGCAAGACCATTTAGGTCTCCTCTGTCCCCCTGGAGGTCTATGTTGGCCGTCGGTGGCTTGTAAAACTGGTCGCTTAGCACCCGGGGCTCTTGGGTGAGACCGAGCGCGAATGCTGTTAGACCAAATTCGACACAGAGAGAATTTCACGACGATGGTGGTGATCGCCTAACGCGACATGATCACATGTGCTGCTCTAAGGTGTCGGGGCATCTTCGCTACGTCTCCCAGTCTCAAGCTGGGCAAGGTTCCATGGGCAAGTGACGTGCTCCACGATGCAGATTCTTCGCTAGGCTACAGATGTCGCGGGCATGTTGTTGCCCGCTGCTTTGCAACACGGTCACAGGCTTAGCGGTTGTCCGTGTTCACGCGGTGCACCTGCTGTCTCTATCCTAGAGCAGAAGCCAGAAAGAGTATCTGTTGCCCTGACCAAGAACTACAGCCGGAGCATGGCCCAAAGTCTTGGTGGTGACTTCGAGGATCGTTCCTTTGCGTAGCACGAGGGGCGATCCGTAAAGCTCAGAGGTCGGGCTCCGGAGACGAGCATCCTCGGTTGACTTCTTTTTGCTCGCGACAACTGGCACCTGATGAGCAGCATCTGGGCATTAAGAAGCTGCCGATGCGACGCGACGTCGTGGGCCAAGGGCCAGGTGAGATTGCATGTGCTAGATGCTCATCGGAACGGCGGCGAGCTTGAAGGGTGACCTGCATGGCGAAGGCACCATCGGTCGGCGTACGGAAGGGCGATCGTTCTCACGTTCTGTGCCACTTCGTTGGCCGTCACTGGCGGTTGATGGAAATTTTTGGAGCGACTTCGTTGACGGTGCGCGAAAACGAGGCTAGAATCGTGGCTTCACTGATTTGCACAGTGAAATGAAAGCGAAGGAAATCAAAGACTTATAAGCTTAGTGCTTGTCTCGTTTCCCGCTCCAGATATAGCCTTGCAGAATTCTACGGAAGTCTGCGAGGTACAAAAAAAGACGCTTCGGCGTCTTTTTTCGTTTCCGCCAGGATGCCAAGCATGGGAGCAACAGCCTTGAATGGCTATTCAAGCGGCTCCGGTGGGAGCGGGCTTGCCCCGCGATCAACATTGAGCACCTCTTTGTGTACAGCAGGGCCGGCTGCGGCGGAATCTTGCTCAGGGGGCACGTGCGCAAAGGTGATCTGACTGTAAGCGAACTCGCTGTTACCGCGTTTGATGCCGGCTTCCGAGGTTTGCACTTCCACACGGTCATCGTCGTGAACCACCAGTATGTGCCGGGCGTCCAGCACTTCTACACCTTCGGGTTTATTGCTGAACATCAGCGCTTTGCCATCTGCACGGTGCACCAGCCGCGGCTCACCCGGTTTGCCTTCAGTGAACGGCAGCACCCACAGAAATCCACCGATTTCGTCGACCTTGTTCCCCTTATCATCGACTGACGTCTGCTCAAAACTGGTCACCGCGTAGAGCCGGTCCTGGTTGTAACGGTCATATTCGATGCCCGACAGCCCGAGCGCATGCCCTGACGCGCTCAGTTCGAGTCGTTTGATGTTCTTGAAGCTGTCTACAAGTCTCAGCTCGCCGTCGTTGAGCTTCACATGCGCTGAGATGAGCAGAAAGCTGAATGCTGAATCAGCACTGCTGTTGCCGTGCTTGCGAACACCCAGAATCAACTGCTCATCCGCACGGCTGGCCATGCCTGGCTCGCTCGGCGCCATGCTGATACCTTCGATTTGAAAGTAGGGCGAACCAACGGCTTCACCAATCTGCTTGCGCAGGGTCATTGAACTGCTGACTCCGCCGCGTGAAGACAGCGACAGTACTTTGGCTGACTGGGGATCATTTACCGGCCAGTAAACGAGGGTGTTGAGCACGTCGGCGCGAGGGTTTTGCTCAGTACCGGCTTTGTTGAACGCGGTGCTGGCGATGACGTATCGACCATCGAGTGTTGTTGTAAGTGCTTCGAATTTGTCTGCCTCTTTGAGTGCCTTGCCGGGCAAATAGCTTGGCAGTCCACTGAGTTGCCCCTCTGCGAAAGCGAGCGTGAATACAGCAGCGCCTTCGCGGTCTGGTACCGGCTTATCATTGGCAAGTATCAGACTTCCTCCTGTTCGCACCACTGCGGATACTTCGCAGTTGACGGCTGGAGGAGCCGAAAAGCAGTGGGCCGTTTTATGTTCGATGGATTCGATACGCTCGGGTAATTCAGCTGCCGATGCGCTTTGAGCGAGCAGGTGCAGTCCTGTAACAGCAGCGCAGAGAGTGAGTGTTTTCACTGGCACGATCCTTGTGTTTCTCAGAGGTAAATACGGCGTCTCAGTGAGCGTAATTGAAGCGATACACGGCGGTAACTGGCATTTTTGTCAGTAGCTGCATGTGGCTATTGTGTGGATGCTTATGCAGCGGCTGAGCGTGAACTCACGGTTGTCAGACGTCAGGCTCTATAAACCGATGTTCCCGGCGCCTGGTTATTGTTCGAGCGTGTGAAAAAGCGCATGGAAGCCCGGTGTAGCTGTTCGCCGAGCCACATGACCTGCGCAGCTTTTTCGTAAAGCTCCTGGGTTGAGATGCACACGTGAGGGCGCAGGATGCTCAAGCTGCTGCGCGACTGTTGGTCATGCAAAGGTTGAACCCAACCGTGGCGCAGGCCGCATTCTTGTGCCGCAGCCCAACTCTCGGGTGAGTTGTGAAAGGTATTAGCGGTCCACAGCAGTGGCAGGCGGGAAGTCCGGCAATGGGCGTCGATGGGCTCATGCGGGGAGTGACCGTGGCGTTCGCAATGGGCGAGCCAACGGGCGGGGTAGTTGGTGGTGCTGTCTTGTTGGCAGGGGTGAATGAAGGTATAGGCGTAGAAGCAAAACCCCAAGTCTTTAATCAGCAACGGCAGGTAATCAAGTAAATCGGGCAATTCGATCAGACGCTGGCGTTGCAGTGCAGTCCAATTTTTCATAGTACGTCCCTGTATGACGAGTTAGCGTTTGCTGTGAGTTTCCGGGCTCGCCGGTTCTCAGCTTAGCGGCTCTTCGGTTCTGTGCTGCAAAAATCATGATCATCTGTCGTAGGGCGCGCGTTGTTCACAGGCGTGAGTCCGGCGGCTTGATGGCATTAACGATGCACATTGTCGCCGCCTTGAACGACCCCATTTACACTCACGGATACCTCACCATCTGACTCTGACCCCGAGGTTGCCGATTACCCCGTTCAGGTCATTGTCATCAATATCACTGCTGTAGTCGGCGCTGACAAACAACGCCACTTTCGGGGTGACCCGTGCCACCAGTCCCAAGCCCAGTTCCACCGTGGTCGAGTTACGCCCGCTGCTGATCTTGTCGACCTTGTCGAGGCTGACGTTGTCGGCATTGGAGAAGTCGTGCCACAGGTTGGTGCGGACGAAGGGTTCGATGGGCATGCCGCGCACGTTGTAGCGTGCAGACAATTTGGCACCGACCCGGCCGGTCCAGTTGGGTTGTTGCTCGAAGGCTTGGCGGGTATCGGTTTGGGTCTGGCTGCCGGGGAAGTACTGTTGGTTGATCAACTGCGCTTGCGGCTCGAGGGTCCAGTTGTTGCCCAGGCTAATCGGGTAACCGCCCTCAACCGACAAGGTCAGCGCGTGACCATCACCATCCAGACGTTGACCGTTTTCGCTACGGCCGTTCACGTCGAAACGGGTACCCATGGCGACGGCATCCACATGCCAGCCCTGATCATGGGTCATGCTCCAGTACATACCCAGGCTCTCACCTTCCAGACTGACGTTGGATTTTTTGTCGCCGACCTGGGGTTTGCGCATGCCATCGAAGCCACTTTGCAGGTTGCTGTGACCCACAAAGAAACCGACGCGGTGAATATTGCCGTTGCTGCTTTCGCGTATGAACAGGTCCGGGCTGATCTGTAGGCTCTGATTGTTCATTTCCAGCCGCGCAGGGGCAGGCGCGCCGTTTCTCATCGGCGTTGCAGGGAAGAACGGTGCCCACTGGCTGGCGATGCTGTCATTGGCGAGGGGCGCGTTGCGCTCGGCCAGGCGTTCAGACAAGGCACTCAGGGCATTCAGGCCCAGGCCGCTGGCGCTGACCGGGGTCAGCGATAACGCGGGTAGGGCGTGTGCCTGTGCTTGTACAAGGGTGCTGAACGGGTCGTTGTCTTCCAGGCCCGACGCGAAGGTTTCCAACGGGGTTGCCAGTAGCAGCGACGTGGAAACCGCGTAGAAAACATACTCAAAGCCAGTAGGATTCAGAGCTTTTTTCATGGCGGATCTCCTCTGATGTAACAGCCAAGGATTCTGGCCTGATGTCACGGGCTGTAAAACAAAACCAGAGGGCGACCCAAACCAGCAAAACCAGTCTCTTTCGCGCGCTGAAAGCCGCGAGCTAGAGGCCCGGAATCGAGTTACGCAATGCTGCATTACATGTAGCTAAGGAGAGGAGCGGGCGGGCGTCAAGAAGGCGTGAAATAACCGTTGTCAAGCTATTGGATGGGGCAATTTGCTGAAATTAAACAATTATTTACTTTGTATAGTCGTGCTGGCGATTTCAGCCAGCACGGCTATGCCGAATCATTGCTAGAGCTGCACTTCCACTGCCAGAGGCAGATGATCGGACAGGTGACTCCAGGGTTTATTGCTCAGTATTCGCGGCGCATGGCTACCGGCATTGCGCAGGTAGATGCGGTCCAGGCGCAACAACGGCAAGCGTGCCGGATAGGTTCGGGCGAGCAGGCCGTGATGGCGTTCGAACGCTTCATGCAGCCCCCGATGCAGGCCCAAGGTTCGGTTGCCCTGCAGCTTCCAGTCGTTGAAGTCTCCGGCAATGATCACCGGTGCCTCGGCGGGTAAGGCGTCAAGCAGACGGCGCAGCAGTTGCAATTGCTTTTGCCGATGGCTTTCCAGTAATGACAGGTGTACGCACACGGCGTGGACGTGCGGTTGACCGGGGACATCCAGCACGCAATGCAGCAGGCCACGACGTTCCGGACCGTTGATCGAGACGTCCAGATTACGGTGCTCGATAATCGGGTATTTGGACAGCAGCGCGTTGCCATGGTGGCCGTCGGGATAGACCGCATTGCGTCCATAGGCAAAATCGGTCCACATGCTGTCGGCGAGAAATTCGTACTGGGAGGTTTTCGGCCAACCGCTGTAGCGCGCCGCATGACGGTCGTGGCTGCCCAGTACTTCCTGAAGAAAGACGATATCGGCCTGGGTGCTACGCACCGCCTCACGCAATTCCGGCAAGATGAAGCGCCGGTTGAAAGCCGTGAAGCCTTTGTGGGTGTTGACGGTGAGCACTTGCAGGCGTCGCACCGGCGATGCTGCCTGTGTGGTTGAAAGGAGAGTAGGATCGGGTTTGACGTTCACGATTGCTCCTGATCAACAAGCCTACTGCATGGGACCGGCTCTGGGGATCACAGTTCCACTGTTCAACTGTCGTCTTCTGGCTGCAGTTCCAGCAGCACCAGCGAGCGCCCTGCAACCTGCAGCGGGCTTGCAAACTCATGGCGTTCACCCTTGCGCAACTGGGGCCGGTCCGTATCGATCAGGCAGTTCCAGTGCTCACCTTGGGGCACCTGTGGCAGGCTGAAGGTGACGCTGTCGTGGTGCGCATTGACGATCAATAGCAAGGTGGAATCTGCGCCCGGGCGCTGGATACCGCTGACCTGAGCCCGACCATCCATGAGCATGCCCAGGCAGCGGCCTTGCTTGTCCTGCCATTGCTCAACACTCATTTCATTGGCGTGCGGGTCGAGCCAGGTGACATCCTTGACGCCGATAGCCTCATTGTAATCGCCTACCAGAAAGCGTGAGCGTCGCAGCACTGGATAGGCCAGGCGCAGTTTGGTCAGGCGTTTGACGAATTTGAGCAGGGCGGCGCCTTCGTCATCCAGGGCCCAGTTGACCCAACCGATTTCACTGTCCTGGCAGTAAGCATTGTTGTTGCCGTGCTGGGTACGGCTGAACTCGTCGCCAGCGACGATCATTGGTGTGCCCTGGGCCAGGAGCAAGGTGGCGAAAAAGTTGCGCATCTGGCGCAGGCGTAGGGCGTTGATGTCGGCATCATCGGTGGGGCCTTCGACACCGTGGTTCCACGACAGGTTGTTGTTGCTGCCGTCTTCATTGTTCTCGTCGTTGTCCTCGTTGTGTTTGTCGTTGTACGAGACCAGGTCACGCAAGGTGAAACCATCGTGCGCGGTAACGAAGTTGACCGAAGCATAGGGCCGGCGGCCACGGCGATTGAACAGCTCACCGGAGGCGGTCATACGCGCGGCAAAGTCCGCCAACTGGCCTTCATCGCCTTTCCAGAAGGCGCGAACAGTGTCGCGAAAACGGTCGTTCCACTCGGCCCAGCCGGGGGCGAAGTTGCCGACCTGATAGCCACCGGGGCCGCAATCCCAGGGTTCAGCAATCAGCTTGACCTGGCTGAGCAACGGGTCCTGACGGCAGGCGACGAGGAAGCTGTGGCGTTCGTCGAAACCTTCGTGATAGCGGCCAAGAATGGTCGCCAGGTCGAAGCGAAAGCCATCGACATGCATCTCCCCGGCCCAGTAGCGCAACGAGTCGGTGACCAATTGCAAGACGCAAGGGTGGCTCAGGTCCAGGGTGTTGCCAGTGCCCGAATCGTTGATGTAGAGGCGTTTGTCCTCGGGCATCAGCCGATAGTAAGAGGCGTTGTCGATACCGCGCATCGACAGGGTCGGGCCCAGCTCGTTGCCCTCGGCGGTGTGGTTGTAGACCACATCGAGAATCACCTCCAGGCCGGCGTCGTGCAGGTGCGCGACCATCTCCTTGAATTCGGCGATCTTGCCGTTGGCCAAGTAGCGTGGGTGCGGGGCGAAAAAGGCGATGCTGTTGTAGCCCCAGTAGTTGTTCAAGCCCTTTTGCAGCAAGTGCTGATCATTGACGAAGGCGTGAATCGGCAGCAGTTCGATGGAAGACACACCCAGCTGCTTTATATGGTTGAGCAGTTCATCGCACATCAGCCCGGCAAAAGTGCCGCGATTCGCTTCCGGTACCGCTGGATGACGCATGCTGATGCCACGCACATGGGCTTCGTAGAGGATGGTGCGGTCCCAGGGGACTCCGACGCGCTGGTCGCGCCCCCAGGTGTAGGCGGGGTCGATGACCTTGCATTTGGGCACGAACGGCGCGCTGTCGCGCTCATCGAAACTGAGGTCGCCATCGGCGTGGCCAATGGTGTAGCCAAACAGCGCCTCGGACCATTTCAGGCTGCCCACCAGTTGCTTGGCGTAAGGGTCGATCAGCAACTTGTTGGGGTTGAAGCGGTGACCTTGTTGTGGCGCGTAGGGGCCGTGTACCCGGTAACCATAAATCTGCCCGGGGTGAGCGTCCGGCAGGTAGCCATGGAAGATTTCATCGGTGTATTCCGGCAGTTCAATGCGTTCAAGCTCAACCTCGCCGCTGGCATCGAACAGGCACAGCTCTACCCGGGTGGCGTGGGCCGAGAACAGGGCAAAGTTAACCCCCAGGCCATCCCAGGTGGCCCCCAGGGGAAATGGCAGGCCTTCACGCAGGCGTGAAGGTTCGGCGGCGGGCATCGGCTTTTTCATAGTGCTCCTTCAGTCGCCTGGCAAGCCCCGGTAGGAGCGGGCTTGCCCCGCGAAAACAATCAAGCAACAGGTGGCTTCTTGCTCACACGCGGCTTCTTCACCGCCGCCGGCTTACTCGGCACCGTCTCTGCAGCCGGCTTGGCCTTGGCCTTGCGCGGCGCAACCTTCGGCGCCAGTGATTCCGCTTCGGCCAGCTTGCGGGCCATTTCCCAGTGGCGCGACTCCTGGCCTTCGGGTTTACCTTCGGACTCCCAGATCTGGTAGGCAAATTCACGTACACGTTTTTCTTCAATACTCATCTCGACGCTCCTGAGGGCTTAGGCATGATCAATCAACAGGTTGACCGGAAACTCCTTGAGTGCAGCGCTGAGTAACAGCTCCTTTGAGGCTGTGACTACGCTGCTGGCAAAAAGTCCCGAGCAATTGGCAGGTGACAAGTCAAACGGTAATCGCAGGTGGGTATCGTCCCAGTTCTGTGCCGGGATCAAGGGCATTGATGTTTCAGCAAGCAAGCCACAGGCCAGGCGCGGGACGATCACCAGCGCGCGCGCCTCATCGCTTATCCGCGCGAATGCCAGCACCTGCTGCGCGTGCTTGCCGTGCACCTGCACGGGCAGGTAGCGGCCGTAGGCGAACAGCTCGGCGTATTGCTGACGACGTTGCAGCACCTGGCTGATCAGCGCTTGCTTGATGCGGCCATTGCGCCATTGCTCAAGCAACTGCGCCGTATGGGTGCTGTCGTCCAGAGCCTGGCGCCGCACGGCGTAGTCCACGGCGCGGCGGTTGTCCGGATCGACCAGGCTCAGGTCCCAGAACTCCGTGCCCTGATACAGGTCGGGCACACCGGGGGACGTCATGCGCAGCAGGCACTGGCCCAGGCTGTTCAGGGCCCCAGCGCAGGCGATGGACTGCGCGGCCTGGGTTAGAGAATGGCGTAACTGTTGGCTTTGTGGGTCGAGCAACAGGTCGTGAATGAACGCCAGGCACGCTTGCTCATAGGCCTCGTTGGGCGCGCTCCAGCTGCTGCGCAGCTTGGCTTCGCGCAAGGCCTTGCGTTGCCATTGCTGCAGGCGTTCGGCGTATGCCTGCAGTGCCAAGGTATCGCTTTCGTCGAGGTCCATGGGCCAACTGCCGAGTATGGTCTGGTACAGCAACCACTGCTCGGCTGGACCCGGCGCGATGCCGTCAGCCAGCGTGCTGCACAGTGGTGCGGCAAGCTCACACCAGTGCTCGACACGGCTGGCGAACCATTGGCTGCGCTCACTCAGCACGGCCAGGCGCGCACGATGGTCTTCACCGCGTTTGTGATCATGGGTCGCGGTGCACAGCAGGTTGTGCGGGAAATGCTGCAGACGCTGTGCATTGGCATGGTGGAAGTCGGCAACCGGGGCACTGAAACGCTCGGCATCAAAGCCCACGTCATTGCGTGAAAGCAGCACGGCCGAGCGATACAACGCGGTGTCTTCAACGGCCTTGGCAGCGGTAGGCGCCGTCAGTTGCTGGAAGCGGATGCAGGCATGACGCAAGTGCTTGCGTGCACGACCGGGCGGTAGCGTGCGCCATGGCTGGCCACCGAGCCAGCACTGCAGTGCGTCGAGCGCCGGCCAGTCGCCTTCATTGAGAGTTTGTCGAGCGCCCGCCAATGCCTGCTCAAGGAAGGGGGCATCCTGGCTTGGACAGCCGCCAGCATGCAGGTAAGTCCGGTAGACCGGGTAATGCTCCACCAGTGCCTGCAACGCCCGGCGAATCGCGCCCAGGGTCAGGTCGCGGCTGATCAGGTCATCACGCGCGACCTGCAACAGTGCTTGCGCCACCGATTCGAAGTCGCCGGCCAGGCTTGCGCCCAGCACCTGCTGGCGGGCCAGGCGCACCTCTTCGGCAAAGGCCGGGCGCTCGCTGAGGGCGCTCCAGGCGTCAGTCAGGGTCAGCTCGCCAGCGGGGTCATGTTGCAGCAGGCTGACCTGGTTCATGAACTCATAACCGGTGGTGCCATCCACCCCCCAGTCACGGTGCAACTGCTCGTTGGCGCCGAGAATCTTCTCGACGTAGATCGGCAAATGATCCAGCGCCGCGTGCAGCGGCCGTTGTGCCAGCAGTGCATCGACGCGACGCCGCAGTTTGCGGCAGTAGCCGCGTGGGTCGGCCAGGCCGTCGATGTGGTCGATGCGCAGGCCGTCGATCAACCCTCGGCCAATCAATTCGAAAATCTTTTGATGGCTGGCCTCGAACACCTCAGGGCGCTCGACCCGCAAGCCGGCCAGTTCATTGATATCGAAAAAACGTCGCCAATTGATGTCATCGGCGGCTGTGCGCCAACTGGCCAGACGGTAAGCCTGCTGTTCGAGCAGACGGTGCAGGCGTTCGAAGCCTGTTACGGTGCGCCCGTCGAAGGCTTCGAGCAGGCTGTCGATCGGCACCCGCGCGGCCAGCGCCGCCAGTGCCTGTTGTAACCGCACGGCCGTCTCGGCAGGCGCGGCAATGCCATGCAAGGCGGCGAAGCGCGTACCCAGCGCCTGAAGCTCAGGGTGGTCACTCAAACACAGGATGTGCCCGTAATCGCAGGGGTTGAGGGGAAAGCGATGTTCATGGTGACGGATGTAAAAACGCCCTTCATGCGGCTCAAAGCTCAGCGGTGTGTCACCGGCGCGCAAGGCGCTGGCGTAGTCGCTGGCGAGAAACGGCAGCAACAACTGGCCTTCAAGCAAGGGGTCGGTGGAGTGCCATTGGATGTCGAAGAACTGACTGTAGCGACTGCGCCGCCCCCAGGTCAGCAGGTCTTGCCACCAGGGATTGTCACTGCCAACGGCCATGTGGTTCGAGACGATATCGACGATCAGGCCCATGCCGTGCAAACGCAGCGCCGCTACCAGCCGAATCAGCGCGGCCTCGCCACCCAGCAGCGGATTGACTTGGCTCGGGTCGATCACGTCATAGCCATGCAGCGATCCTGGGCGCGCACTGAGCAAGGGCGAAGCATAGAGATGGCTGATACCCAAGCGTGCAAAGTACGGCACCAGCGGTAGTGCATCGTCCAGGCTGAAGCCGGCATGAAACTGCACGCGCAACGTGGCGTTCAAGGCCGTCACCGGTCGCGCTCCCAGGCCTGTTCGCGGGCTTGGGCCAACAGCTCCAGGCGCCGCGCCGCATCCTCATCGTCGAGCAGTCGGGTGGCGGGTAGCGCAAAGCGTCGGCGCCAGTTGGGGTGGGTGTCGACCGTGCCCGGCAGGTTGGGTTGCTCGACAACGCCCAACAAATCCTCCAGCGGCACCAGCACCAGCGGCGCGCGGGTATGCCCCAGATAACGGATACTTGCGTCGATCAACTGATCGCTGTCGGCGTGCGCGCCGTAATTGCGTTCCAGCGCGCGTTTCAACCCCTCGGCTTCGTGGTTGCGGGTGTCGCGCCAGTGTCGTTCGGTGATCGCGTCGATCAGTGACAGGCGTTGATTCCAGTCGATGTCTCGCCCTTGTAACCAGCCGGCCAGCGGCGGGAGATCGTGGGTGCTGGAGGTCGCCAGGGCATTGTCGGGCCAGTCCAGGATAGGCTTGAAGTGGCCGGGTGGGTCTTGCTCGAATTGCAGCACGCGCATCCCCAGAATGGCCCGCTCGGCGAGTTTTTCCCGTAGGCCTGCAGGTACGGTGCCGAGGTCTTCACCGAGGACAATCGCCCGATGGCGCACCGATTCCAGGCACAACAGGCGCAGTAGGTCGTCAACCGGGTAGTGCAGGTAGGCGCCTTCACTGGCGTGCTTGCCCTGAGGGATCAGCCACAGGCGCTGCAAGCCCATGACGTGGTCAATGCGCAGGCCGCCGGCGTGGGCAAAATTGGCCCGCAGCAATTCGATGAAGGCGCGGTAGCCGTTACGGCGCAAGCCTTCTGGCGAGAAGGCACAGATCCCCCAGTTCTGCCCCGAACGGTTGAGAATGTCGGGCGGTGCGCCGACGTTGAGCCCGGCCAGCAGTTCATCCTGGCGGCTCCAGGCCTGGCTGCCAGCACCGTCAGTGCCCACCGCCAAGTCGGCAATCAGGCCGATGGCCATGCCATTACTGCGCGCGGCGTCCTGGGCACGTTGCAGGCTGCGTTGGATCAACCATTGGCAGAACGCATGAAACTGAACCTGCGTCTGATGTTCGACGGCAAAGGCTGCGACTTCGGGGCTGTCGGGGTTGTGCCAGGCGGTGGGCCACTGGCGCCAGTCCGGGGTCAGGCCGCGGGCTTGAGCCTGTTCTTGCAGCACTTCGAAACGACAGTGCTGTTCAAGCGGGGCGCCGGCCAGGGTGCGGTAATGGTCGAAATCCACGCGTAACGGATGATCTCCGTCGATAAAGTCCTCATACAGGCAATGCAGCAACTGATAGCGGGCAGTGGCCGCTTGCGGCCAGTCGATCAGTGGCTGTTGCTCAAGGTGCTCGAGGGTTTCCTCCAGCCCCAGGGTCTCTATGGCCATGCGCACAGCACGCTCCCCGAGCATCGCTGCCGGGCTGGCGTACAGGCTGTTGAGCCATAAACGGCTGGACGGCGAATAGGGGCTGTAGCGGCGCGTATCGCTGGCGAACATGGCGTGTAGCGGGCTGATCGCCAGGGCATCGGCACCGCGCTCGGCGGCACTGCGGGCCAGTTGTTCCAGGGCCAGGCAATCACCAAAGCCACCATCGCCGGGGCGGCGCAGGCTGTAGAGTTGGGCGCTGATGCCCCAACACCTTGGTGTGGGTGTGTTCAGGGCATCGTTGAGGCTGAAGCAACGTGTGGGGGCTACGGCCAGGATGAACGCTTGGCCATTGATCTCGAGCTGGTGGTAGCCCAACGGCAACCCGGGCGGCAGCGCGCCGTTGGCATCCAGTTGCAGGTGATGCTCGCTGCCGTTCTCCTCCAGCACCCGGCAAGCACTGGCGGCGGGGAAGTAGGCAGACAGGTCCAGCGCTTGCTGCTCATCGACGGTAAACAGTGGCGGCAGGTGACGGGCGTCGTGAGCTATTTTGAGTGCATCAATGCTGGCACTGATGCTTTGCGTATCCGCCGCAGGATGGCCAAGCCCAGCCAGTACCTGGCGCAGGGCGATGTCGCTGACGCGTTGTGCCTGGCCGTTGGCGTCAATCCAGTCCACGGCGATGCCGGCCAATTGCGCCAGGTGCTGCAGGTGGGCATCAGTCATGGGCGGGCTCCGGTGTGTGAGGCGGTAGCAGGCTGACCAGGGTGCTGTAGGCAGGCAATTGCTCGGTGTCCGGCGAATCGGCAGTGCAACGGTAGAGGTACGTGGCGGTTGCGGGCAGTTTGCAGGGCACCGCGTGGGCGCCGAGGTTCAGGTCAATACGCAACACGCTGCCATCGCCCAGGCGCCAGCGTGCGGTCAGGGCTTTGTCGGCAAGCACTTCAGCACCTAAGGAACGGCTACCCGGCAGATGAGCAATGATGTGCCGATGGCGTAGCTGCAGCAGCTGCTGGTAGAACGCTTGCCAAGGGCCAGGCGGATCTTCCGGGAAGCGAGGGCGTGAAGCGTTGAAGCTGGTCAGCGCATTGGGGTCGGCAATCGCTGCCCGTTGCTCGGCGTCAGTGAAGGCTTTGAAACCGGCGAACTCGGCGCGTCGTCCGTTGCGTACGGCATCGGCCAATTCGGTGTGGTGATCGGTAAAGAACAGGAAGGGTTGCTCACTGCCCACGTCTTCGCCCATGAACAGCAGCGGGATCATCGGCGACAGCAACAGCAGGGTGATGGCCGCGCGTAGCGCCTGGGGCGGGCAGAGCTGGGTCAGCCGTTCGCCATGGGCACGGTTGCCCACCTGGTCGTGGTTCTGCAAGAACAGCACGAAAGCACTTGGCGGCAGCTGGGCACTGGGCTCACCGCGAGGGCGACCGTTGCGATCAGGCTCTCCCTGGAACACGAAGCCCTGGCTCAGGCACCGGGCCAGTTTGTCGATGGTGTTCTGACGGTAATCGGCATAGTAGGCCTCATCCTCCCCGGTCAGCAGCACATGCAAGGCGTTGTGGCCGTCATCATTCCACTGCCCGTCGAAGCCGCTGCCGAGCAGGCTGGCCTGGTTGTGCTCGTTCTCCAGCACCAGCCAGACATGCCTGTCGGCGGGCAGGCTGCGGCGCACGCGCTGGTTGAACAACTGCAGGAAGTCTGGGTCATCGATGGCGTGCACCGCGTCCAGGCGTAAGCCGTCGAAGCGGTAGTCATGCAGCCACATCAGGGCATTCTCGATATAGAAGTCGCGCACCTGACGGCGGCGAAAATCGATGGCATCGCCCCAGGGCGTATGACGGTCATGGCGAAAGAATTCGCCGGCATACTGACCGAGGTAATTACCGTCCGGGCCGAAGTGGTTGTAGACCACATCCAGCAGCACCATCAGACCTAGCCCGTGAGCCTGGTCGATCAACTGGCATAGCTGCTGTGGCGTGCCATAACTGTGTTGCGGTGCGAAGGGCAGGGCGCCGTCGTAGCCCCAGTTGCGTTCACCGGGAAACTGCCCCAGCGGCATCAACTCGATGGCGGTAATGCCCAGCGCCGCCAGTCGCGGCAATTGCTCGATGACCGCTGCGTAGCCACCCAGCAGGCCGACATGCAGCTCGTAGATCACCGCCTGATGCCAGGGGCGCCCTTGCCAGTCGTTGTGTTGCCAGGGGTAGGCATTTGGGTCGACGACCTGACTGGGGCCGTGCACGCCGTCGGGTTGAAAGCGTGAGGCCGGGTCGGGCACCTGCAGTTCGCCGTTGATGCAATAGCGGTAGCGGCTGCCCGCGCCCGCCGGGCAACGGCCGCGGAACCAGCCATCGGCACCACGCTGCAAGGGCTGGCGCAGGTCCGGCTCCAGGCACACCTCGACACTGTGGGCATCGGGTGCCCACAGTGCGAAACGCACGGTGTTGCTGTCGAGCATCACGGCCCCGTGGGTCGCGAATTGATCTGACCGCAAGGGCATACCTGCCACCTCGGCCTCAGCGGCCCGTCACCTGAACCCGCTCGACCAGCTCCTCATACAGTCGCGCGTAAGGTTCCACCGCCTGGCACCAGTTGAACGGCTGGGTCATGGCCAGGCAGCGCATGGCGCCGAGCAGATCCTTTTTACCGTACACATAGAACGCCCGGCTGAGCGCCTCGCGGTAGCTGTCGACCGTGGATTCATCGAACAGGAAACCGGTAACACCGTTTTCAATGGTGTCGGCCAGCCCGCCGGTGTTGCGTGCCACCGGCAGAGAACCGAAACGCTGCGCATACATCTGGCTCAGGCCACAGGGTTCGTAGCGCGACGGCATCAGCAGGAAATCGCTGCCAGCGAACATCCGCCGGGCATCGGTTTCGTTGAAGCCGATACGCACACCGACTTGCCCCGGATGACGCAGGGCCAGTTCGCGCATGGCTTGCTCTTCTTCCGGCTCACCGCGGCCGATGATCGCGATCTGACCGCCCTGGCTGACAATGTAATCGGCCACGCCCAAGGTCAGGTCCAGGCCTTTTTGGTAAACCAGACGGGAGACCACGGCAAACAGCGGCCCGGTAGACGGCTTGAGTTCGAACAGTTCGCGCACCTGGCGGCTGTTGACCGCTTTGCCGTCCCAGTCATTGAGGCTGAACGGGTGGGCCAGGTGGGGGTCGCTGGCCGAATCCCAGCTTTCATCGATGCCGTTGGGGATGCCACTGAGCAGCCCTTGCTGGGCTTTGCTGCCGAGAAACCCATCAAGGCCGCAGCCAAATGCCGGGGTGGTGATTTCCCGGGCATAGGTGGCGCTGACCGTGGTGATGTGGCTGGAGTAGGCAAGGCCCGCCTTGAGGAACGACAACTTGCCGTAGAACTCCATGCCTTCCTGTTGCAGGGCATGGGCGGGAATCGCCAGCTCCGGGCAGCAGGCACGGCTGACCACCCCTTGATAGGCCAGGTTGTGAATCGTGAACAGGGTTGGCGTTTGCAAGCCGCGCCAGTGCATGTAGGCAGGGGCCAGCCCTGCCGGCCAGTCATGGGCGTGAACCAGGTCGGGCTTCCAGTGCACCATGCCTTCGCCCGCAGCGATTTCCGCTGCTGCCAGGCCCAGGCGGGCGAAGCGAATGTGATTGTCCGGCCAGTCGCGGCCGTTGTTGGCACCATAGGGTGTGCCTTCACGTTGATACAGTTCCGGGCAGATCAGGACATAGATGACCAGGCCATCGGCCAGGTCCATGCGTCCGATCTTGCACGGCGGCAGGGCCGCATGGCCACCCAGCTCACCGACCAGGTGAATCGGGTTGTCACTCTCCAGTACTTGCGGGTAACCCGGAATCAACACGCGTACGTCATGCAAATGGCGCATCGCGCGCGGCAGGGCGGCAGAAACGTCGCCCAGGCCGCCGGTCTTGACCAGATCGGCGATTTCCGACGTGACGAACAGGACTTTGCGTTTGTTCGGGTTATGCCGGGAGTCGGCGCCGGGTGCCTTGGCTGTCGTGGTGAAGTCCGTGGTCACAGACGCACGGTTGTCCGGGGTGAAATGCTCTACATGAGGTTCGACAGCGGCACTGATCATACTTCTCTCCGTCCCTATGTTGCGGGTGTGGTCACCCGTAGTGTTGTTGTGTGTCTGCTTAAGGTTCTCTCTGTGTGTGGAATCAACCTTGCGTTCCGTGCCCGTAAACCATGCGCGCAAGCGCTAAGCGAGGCGGCAGTCCAGCCGACGGCGTACATACGTTCTGGGGTGGTTGGGGCGCATCCGGATGCCCGGAAATGTAGCCCCTTACTGTTGCAGACCTACTGCGATTTCAGAAAGTTCGACTTATTTCTGTCGTATTTTCCAGACAATCTCGTGGCCGAATACTGAGTGTAGGAGAGATCACGCGAAATATGTGACCCGCTGGTCACTTTACTTTCGCTCGATGGCTTGCCGTACAATCGGCGCTCTGCCTCGGCAGTTGCCGGGCCATTTTTTTATTGCGCGTTGGGGATGACAATGGACGTCGAACAGATTCTGGTACTGCAAGCCAGCTACAGCAACCCGATGCACGCCGAGGCGATTGCGCTGGTACTCGACCACTACGCGCGCGACCCGATGGGGGGCGGGCAGCCGCTTGATCCGCAGCTGTTGGCGCAGCTACCGCAAGAGCTTGCCAAACGCCCTCATGCTTTCAGCGTGTTGGCCTTTGTCGGTGGCCAGCCTGCAGGCCTGGTGAATTGCTTTGAAGGATTTTCCACCTTTGCCTGCCGGCCACTGGTCAATATCCATGACGTGTCGGTGGTGCCTGAGCATCGTGGTAAAGGCCTGAGCCACAAGATGTTGGCCAAGGTCGAAGAGATCGCCCGGCAGCGTGGTTGCTGCAAACTGACCCTGGAAGTGCTCGACGGCAACCCTGCCGCCCAGGGCAGTTACCGCACCTTTGGCTTTGAGCACGCCCGATTCGACCCGGCCCACGGCGCCATGCAGTTTTGGCACAAGGCGCTGTGATCACCGCCTAGCTGGCTGGCAGTAATGATGAGTGATGGCTGTCGATCAGCCAGCGCTCACCGTCCAGACGGTAGGTGAATGAATAGCGTGCGGGCACCTGTTCACCGGTCTGGGCAAAGGTAAAGGTGTACAGCCCTGACAGGCTGGCCATGTTGCAGCCCAACGTGACGTGGTGGGTATCCAGTTCACCGGAGGGCTGCTTGCTGAGGAAGCCTGTGAAGTAATCCACACGGCTTGCGGTATTCAGGCGTGGCTCGCTGGACAACGTCGGTAACAAAATCGCATCGTCGCGGTAGAGCGCTGCCACCTGTTGCGGTTCACCACTGTGCAAGCTGGCGTTCCACTGATTGAAGAGTTCGAGCACCTGCGCTTCGCTGATCAGCGCACAGTTCGATGCCTGCACAGGGAAAGAGGCCATGCTCAGCAAGGCCAGCGGTAAAAACAGGGAACAGTGTTTCATGCAAAGGGCCCATCAGATAGGCGACGCTCATGGCGCCTGGGCCCTTAATGTGCGAGCAATGCCACAGTGGGTGACATCGGGAGCAATCTCCACTGCACAGTCACACCGCTGCGGTTTTTGCTCCCGCCTGGGCTTGTTGCAGTTGCAGGCTCAGCTGCGCGACTTGCTGCTGGAGGCGGTCGCGCTCTTCGCGCAAGCGTCGCAATTCATCCCGGTGTACCGTCACGTAGAGGGTCTGGGGCGGCATTTTCGGTAGAAGGGTTGCCATTGCACACCTCGCAAATGGTGGGTCATTGTTGCAAGCGTAGCTGCTCGATCGGGCGCGATTCTGAATTCTTTTTGCAGCGATGGGAACTTTTTTGTTTCTTGCTGTCTTGCCGCTCGTCGATGAACCAAGCCGACCCAGGCTGGACTAACCTTTAACGCTTGAGTGGTGTGTTTTTATCAGTCAGGGGAGCATCGGCACATGCAACTGGGAATCGTGGGGCTCGGCCGCATGGGCGGCAATATTGCACGGCGTTTGATGCGCGGTGGTCATCGCACGGTGGTGCACGACCGAGATCACGGCGCGGTGAAAACCCTGGAGGCCGAGGGCGCCAATGGCGCCCATGACCTGGGCGCGCTGGTGGCCAAGTTGAAACAGCCACGCGCGGTCTGGGTCATGCTCCCCGCAGGTGAGGCAACCGAGCAGACCATCGCCCAGCTGGCCGATCTGCTGGATGCCGATGACGTGATCATCGATGGCGGTAACACCTTCTACAAAGACGATATCCGCCGCGCCCAAGAGCTGGCCAAGCGTCAGTTGCATTACATCGATGTCGGCACCTCAGGTGGCGTCTGGGGCCTGGAACGCGGCTATTGCATGATGATCGGTGGCGAGCAAAGTGTTGTCGAGCGCCTCGATCCGCTGTTTGCCACGCTGGCCCCGGGAGTCGGCAGCATTGCCCGTACCCGCGGACGCCAGGGGCCTGCAGGTCGCGCCGAACAGGGTTACATCCACGCGGGCCCGGCGGGTGCCGGGCACTACGTGAAAATGATCCATAACGGCATCGAGTACGGCCTGATGCAGGCCTATGCCGAAGGTTTTGACATCCTCAAGAGCAAAGGCAGCGACGCCTTGCCCGCCGACCAGCGCTTCGACCTGGATGTTGCCGAGATCGCCGAGGTGTGGCGCCGCGGCAGCGTGGTCACCTCCTGGCTGCTGGATTTGACCGCTGACGCCCTGGTGGCCGACCCGCAACTGGGTGGCTACAGCGGCTCGGTGGCCGACAGCGGCGAAGGGCGCTGGACCATCGATGCGGCTGTGGAACAGGCGGTGCCGGTGCCGGTATTGTCCAGCGCCTTGTTCGCTCGCTTCCGCTCCCGACAGCAGCAGGGCACCTATGCCGACCGCATGCTGTCGGCGATGCGCTTCGGCTTTGGTGGTCACGTTGAGAAGAAAACCGAATGAGTAAACCTCAGATCGACGCGGCACCGCCGTGCACGCTGTTCCTCTTTGGTGCCAATGGCGATCTGGTCAAGCGCCTGTTGATGCCGGCCCTGTACAACCTCAGTCGTGACGGGCTGTTGGATAAAAACCTGCGAATCGTTGGCATTGACCATAACCCGGCCAGCGACGCGGAGTTCGTCGAGCGTCTGCACGCGTTCATGCATGAGCGTGACAAGGCAAGCCAGGGCGCGCACTGCCTGGATGAGAAACTCTGGGGCCGCCTGGCCAAGCGCATTGGCTATCAGACCGGCGATTTCCTCGACGAGGCTACCTATCAAGCCATTGCCCGACGGATCGCCAGAAATCCCAGTGCCAACGCGGTGTTCTACCTTGCCACGTCGCCACGATTCTTCGGCGACGTGGTTCAGCGTCTGGGCGCTGCAGGGCTGCTGGATGAAAGCCAGGGCTTTCGCCGCGTGGTCGTGGAAAAACCCTTTGGCTCCGACCTTGCCAGCGCAGAAGCGCTCAACGCCTGCCTGCTCAACGTCATGAGCGAAAAGCAGATCTACCGTATCGACCATTACCTGGGCAAAGAAACGGTGCAGAACATTCTGGTCAGCCGCTTCTCCAACGGTATCTTCGAAGCGTTCTGGAACAACCATTACATTGACCACGTGCAGATCACCGCGGCCGAAACCGTTGGTGTGGAAAGCCGGGGTGCCTTCTATGACGGCACTGGCGCACTGCGCGACATGGTGCCTAATCACCTGTTCCAACTGCTGGCCATGGTGGCGATGGAGCCGCCAGCAGCCTTTGGCGCTGATGCGGTACGCAGTGAAAAAGCCAAGGTCATTGGTGCCATACGGCCCTGGTCGAAGACCATGGCCTTGAAGAACTCGGTGCGTGGCCAGTACACCGCCGGCAAACAGGGACGCAAAAAATTACCCGGTTACCGCGAAGAACCCCGGGTCGACCCGCACAGCCAGACCGAAACCTACGTGGCCCTGAAGGTCATGATCGATAACTGGCGCTGGGTGGGTGTGCCGTTCTACCTGCGCACTGGCAAGCGCATGAGTCAACGCGACACTGAAATTGCCATCTGTTTCAAACCGGCGCCGTATGCGCAGTTTCGCGATACCGAGGTCGAGCGGTTACAGCCCAATTACCTGCGTATCCAGATCCAGCCCAACGAGGGCATGGCCTTTGACCTGCAGGCCAAGCGTCCGGGGCAGGCGTTGATCATGGAGAACATCGAGCTGGGTTTTGCCTACAAGGACTTCTTCGAAATGCGCCCGTCCACCGGCTACGAGACCCTCATCTACGACTGCCTGACCGGTGACCAGACCCTGTTCCAGCGCGCCGACAACATCGAAAACGGCTGGCGCGCCGTGCAGCCGTTTTTGGATGCCTGGAAAGAGGCGGGGGAGGTGCAGCCCTATGCGGCCGGTGAGGACGGGCCAGTGGCGGCGGATGAGCTGCTGAGCCGCGAGCGGCGGGTATGGCATCCCATCGGCAAGTGAGGCCCACCGGTAGGAGCGGGCTTGCCCCGCGATGCGCTGTGACTGACAGACCGCAATCGCGGGACAAGCCCGCTCCTACCGTGCGTAATCGATTACAACCAGTAGGTCACTGCCCACCAGCCCAGGCCGCCCATCACTACGGTGTAAGGCAGGGCCATCCACACCATGCGCCCGTACGACAGGCGAATCAGCGGGGCAATTGCCGAGGTCAGCAGGAACAGGAACGCTGCCTGGCCATTGGGGGTGGCGACGCTCGGTAGGTTGGTGCCGGTGTTGATGGCCACCGCCAGGGTCTCGAAGTGTTCACGGCTCATATGGCCGTTGAGGAACGCCTGCTTGACCTCGGTGATGTAGATGGTCGCCACGAACACGTTGTCGCTGATCGCCGACAGCAAACCGTTGGCAATGAACAACATGCCTGGTTGCTGATCAGCCGGCAGCGCCAGCACCCACTGGATCAGCGGGGTAAACAGCTGTTGATCATGGATCACAGCCACCACCGCAAAGAACACCACCAGCAGCGCGGTGAACGGCATGGCATCCTGGAACGCACGGCCCAGGCGGTGTTCGTCGGTGATGCCGGTGAACGAGGTGATCAATACGATCACCAACAAGCCGATCAAGCCCACTTCAGCGATGTGCAGGCCCAGGCTGACAATCAGGATCAACGCGGCCACGCCTTGTACCAGCAAGGCGGCACGTTGCTGCGAGGTGCGCTGGGCATCGTCTTCGGCAGCATAGGCCGCCAGCACCTGGCGCACGTTGTCTGGCAGCAAGGTGCCGTAGCCAAACCAGCGCAGCTTTTCCAGCAGCACGCAGGTCACAAGGCCGGCAACCAGCACGGGCAGTGACACCGGGGCCACCTTGAGGAAAAAGTCGCCGAAGTGCCAGCCCATTTCATGGCCGATCAGCAGGTTCTGCGGCTCGCCCACCAAGGTGCACACGCCACCCAGGGCAGTACCCACCGCGCCATGCATCAGCAGGCTCCGCAGGAAGGCGCGAAATTGTTGCAGGTCATCGCGCTGCATCTGGGCGATGTCCTGGTCGCTGTCCAGGTTCGACTCTTCCCGCGGATTGGCGCCCGAGGCGACCCGGTGGTACACCGAGTAGAAACCCACCGCAGCACTGATGATCACCGCGGTAACCGTCAGGGCATCGAGGAACGCCGAGAGGAAGGCGCAGAGAAAGCAGAACAGCAAGGCCAGCAGCGCCTTGGAGCGTACCCCGAGAAGAATTCGCGAGAACACGAACAGCAGCAGGTCTTTCATGAAGTAGATCCCGGCGACCATGAACATCAACAGCAGGATCACCGGGAAGTTGTGCTGCAGCTCGTCATACAGCGCCTGCGGCGTGGTCATGCGCAGTACCAGGGCTTCGGCTACCAGCAAGCCGCCGGGCATCAACGGGTAGCACTTGAGGGCCATGCCCAAGGTAAAGATGAACTCGATCACCAGCACCCAGCCGGCTACCACCGGGCCCTGGGTGAACAGCAGGACCGGGTTGAGAATCAGGAACAGGCACAGGGTGGCCTTGTACCAGCGGGGCGACTGTCCGAGGAAGTTGTGGGCCAGGGCGCCGGCGAGGGAGCGGGGCATGAAAATGTATCCTAATAATTCTACAGGAGCGCACGGTGCCGGATACGCGCCGTCAGATCAAGGTAAAAGTCCCGGTTTTGGCACAAGCACGGCCTTGGTCGTATTCCGCGCCTTGATATAGTCGGCGGATTGACCAGCCCCTCTCAAGGAACGCAATTGTGAGCG
This sequence comes from Pseudomonas sp. NUPR-002, assembly GCF_056322725.1. NCBI lineage: Bacteria > Pseudomonadati > Pseudomonadota > Gammaproteobacteria > Pseudomonadales > Pseudomonadaceae > Pseudomonas > Pseudomonas sp. NUPR-002. Next base: position 3,689,509 of record NZ_CM150476.1, on the reverse strand, counting down.
ACTACCAAGCACTCGAAGTTGAACTTACCGCCTATCAGGCCTTCAAGGTCGAGCTGAAGAACAGCATCGCCCACGTGCAGATCAACCGCCCGGAAAAATACAACGCCATGAATGCGGCGTTCTGGAGCGAAATCGTCGATATCTTCAAGTGGATCGACGACACCGATGCAGTGCGTGCAGTGGTGATCAGCGGGGCGGGTAAACACTTCTCTGCTGGCATCGACCTGATGCTGCTGGCCTCGGTGGCCAATGAGCTGGGCAAGGATGTCGGGCGCAACGCGCGTCTGTTGCGCCGCACCATTTTGCGCATGCAGGCCTCGTTCAATGCCGTGGACAATTGCCGCAAGCCGGTGCTGGCAGCCATCCAGGGCTATTGCATTGGCGGCGCTATCGACCTGGTGTCGGCCTGCGATATGCGCTACTGCAGCAACGACGCACAGTTTTCGATCAAGGAAATCGACATGGGCATGGCTGCCGATGTCGGCACCTTGCAGCGCCTGCCGCGGATCATCGGCGACGGCATCATGCGCGAGCTGGCCTACACCGGGCGTACGGTGGAGGCCGACGAGGCGCAGCGTATCGGCCTGGTCAACCGGGTGTACGACAGCCATGAGGCATTGCTCGAAGGAGTCTTTGCCATTGCCGCCGAAATTGCGGGAAAATCCCCCATTGCCGTGGCCGGCACCAAGGAAATGCTCAGCTATATGCGCGATCACCGGATCGACGATGGCCTGGAGTACATTGCCACCTGGAACGCCGCCATGCTGCAATCCACCGATCTGCGGGTGGCCGTGGCTGCCCACATGAGCAAACAGAAACCCGAGTTCGCCGACTGATTGCAGCGGCGGGCCCGCGCAAGGAACCGGAACATGGCTGTGCGTTGGACCACCGCGGTACTGGACACGACATTGGCGGGCGGCCTGGCGGTCGCGCGCTGCAGTGAAGGTTTTCTGGTTGATGCCAACGGCGCGTTGTTCCCGCGCGACTGGCTCAAGCGTCAGGACCTGGACGTGCTGTTCGAGCATGGCATCGGCCATTTCGATGGGCAGCCGGTGTACCTGCTCGAACTGCGCCAGGCGCAGGCGGTGCCGGCTTGCAGCTGGCGCGGCTTGCGCCAGTTCATGCTGGAAGGTGATTTCGACACCTACAAGATTCTCGGCTACGCAGCGCAGATCGCTACCTGGGCCCGCGAACACCGGTTTTGCGGCAGTTGTGGCCAGGCTATGACGCAGATCCCCCTGGAGCGCGCGATGCACTGCCAGCCCTGTGACTTGCGCAGCTATCCGCGCATTTCGCCGAGCATGATCGTGCTGATCACCCGCGGCGACGAAATTCTCCTGGCGCGTTCACCGCGTTTTGTCACCGGGGTCTACAGCACCCTGGCCGGCTTTGCCGAGCCGGGTGAGTCCGCCGAAGACTGCCTGGTGCGCGAGGTGCGCGAAGAAGTGGCGATCGAGGTGCAGAACATTCAGTACGTCGGCAGTCAGTGCTGGCCGTTCCCGCACTCGATGATGCTCGGCTTTCATGCCGAGTACGCCAGTGGCGAGATTGTCATGCAGCCGGACGAGATCGAGGATGCACAATGGTTCCGGGTCGATGCGCTGCCGCCGTTGCCAGCGGGGCGCTCGATTGCCCGGTACCTGATCGATCTGTACGTGGCGCGGCGTTTAGGCCTGGCCGAACCAGTGCTGCCACGCTAGGCGCACAGTCAGGGCCAGCACCACGGTGATGAACACTGGGCGGATGAACTTGCTACCGCCACTGATGGCGGTGCGCGCACCGAAGAACGCGCCGACCATCAGCGCTGAGCCCATGGACAGACCGACCAGCCAGTCGACCTGCCCGGAAAAGATGAACACCGACAACGCCGCCGCATTGCTGACGAAGTTCATGCTGCGCGCCACACCGCTGGCCTTGACCAGGTCGATGGGGTAGAGCAGCAAGGTACTCACCGTCCAGAACGCCCCGGTGCCAGGGCCGGCCACGCCATCATAGAAACCCAGGGTCAGGCTCTGGGGCAGTTGCCATTTCTTTTTCACCGGCGCATCGGCATCCAGTGGCGCCTTGGGCGTGCCGCCGAACAGCAGGTACACACCGCAGAGAAAGACGATCACCGGCAGCATCTTGTTCAGCCACTCGGCGGGCAGGTAGTGCGCTACCACCGCACCGATCAGGGCACCGACAAAGGTGCCGATCAAGGCGTGGCGCCACTGCGCCGGATGGAACAGCTTGCGCCGGTAGTAGGTGAAGCTGGCGGTCGCCGAGCCGAAGGTCGAGCTGAGCTTGTTGGTGCCCAGCACCAGGTGCGGCGGCATGCCGGCAGTGAGCAGGGCGGGGGTGGTCAACAGTCCGCCGCCGCCGGCGATGGCATCGATAAAACCGGCAACAAAGGCAACGGCGGCAAGAATGGCGAGGGTGGTCAGGTCTACGCTAAGTTCGAAAGGCATGGCATGGGCTTAATCGGGTGGGCACAGAAGGAGCTGCGCCCGAGGCCCGGTATGGTAATAGAGTCCAGGCCCGGTGTCAGGGTCGGCTGCGGCTTTCGCGTGTGCCGGTGCTCAGCCGGGCAGCACACCATGCAATACCAGGCGAGTGATGCTCGCCACCGCACTGTCCAGATCGGCACTCAGTGGTGTGCCCTGGTCGGTATCGGTGCTCAGTTGCGCATTGAAGTTGGCGTAGGCCTGGGTGGTCGCCCACAAGCTGATCAGCAGGTGTTTGGCATCGACAGCATTCAGCTGGCGGTTGTCGATCCAGTGCTGCAGGCACGCCACGCCCTTCTGAATCTCGCCTTGCAGACGTTCGGTCTGCTCCGCCGGCAGATGCCGGGCGCCGTGCATCATCTCGGCAATAAACACCCTGGCCGCCCAGGGTTGGCTGCGGATGATGCTGAGTTTGGCGCGGATCAGGCGATCGACGGCCTCCAGCGGATCACTGGCAGGGCTCAACTGGGCAAAGGCATCCAGGTACTGCGGGGTAATGCTGTCGAGCACCTGCTGGTAGAGGTTTTCCTTGGAGTGGAAGTAGTAATTGACGTTGGCCTTCGGCACGCCGCTGAGCGTCGCCACCTCACTCAAGGTGGTAGCGGCGAAGCCTTTGCGGGCAAAGGATTTTGCCGCCATGCGCAGAATCAGCGCGCGATTGCGCCGCCCAGGCGCGTTGGCCTTTTTCTCCAGCGGTTGGTGTTCCCCACACGCTGCGCTGCCTGTCGTGCTCGCAGGTTCCTCATACAGCATGTGTTCCATTTACGCGCTCGCCTGGCTGGTTCAACAGCTTCGCAATATACAAAAATATATAGCGGTAGTGATAGTTTTCCGCAGGAAAATGCCTGCGCAGGCTTTAGCTCAAGGTTCTTGTCACATTCTGCGACAACGGGCCGCACCCCGAAAATCAAGGGTTACAGACGTACGGGGCGATAGGTGCTGGAACCTTGGCAGAGCGCCATGACAAAATGTCGCGCTTTCTCGACAGGCCTCCTACACGAGGCGCAACACCTTCCCAAAAGGATGGTTACATGACTGATTTACTGACCCGGCGCCAGATCATGGCCGGGATCAGCCTGCTGGGCCTGGGCGCCCTGGTAGGTTGCGACCCCCGCTCCGGTGGTGTGCTCGATTTCAAATACGGCAAGGACATGAGTAACAAGATCCTTGGTCGCTCATTCAAGCTTAAAGACACCCAGGGTAACCCACGCACCCTGTCGAGTTTCTGGGGCACGATGCCCATGGTGTTCTTCGGATTTACCCAGTGCCCGGCGGTATGCCCGACCACGCTGGCCCGTGCGGCGCAGATCAAAAAGTTGATGGGGCGCGATGGCGGTTTCCTGCAGGTGGTGTTCATCAGCCTGGACCCGGAGCGTGATACCCCCGAAGTGCTTGATGCCTACGTCAAGGCGTTCGACCCTTCGTTCGTGGCGCTGACCGGTACCCTGGAAGAAACAGCCGCTGCGGCCAAGGAATTCGGTGTGTTCTACGAGAAGGTGCCCAGTGGCGACACCTATACCATCTCGCACACCTCGACCAGTTACGTCTTCGATTCCCGTGGCCAGTTGCGCCTGGGGTTGTCTCATTCACTGACCGCTAAAGAGTGTACGGAAGATCTGCTCACGGTCATGGAGGTTTGCTGATGCCTATGTTCAAACGTACCTTGGCCGCGCTGGCCCTCATCGGCCTGGCGCTGCCAGCGGTTGCGGACACCACCGTCAGTGATGCCTGGGTTCGCGCCACCGTGCCGCACCAGCAGTCCACCGGTGCCTTCATGACCCTCACCGCCAGCAGCGACAGCAAGCTGGTGGAGGTGCAGTCACCTGTGGCCGAGATCGTCCAGGTGCATCAGATGACCATGGACAACGATGTCATGGGCATGAAGCAGGTGCAGAGCGTCGAGTTGCCAGCAGGCAAGGCGGTGAGCCTCGACCCTAACGGTTACCACGTGATGCTGATGAAGCTCAAACAACAGGTCAAGGAAGGCGAGCAAGTCCCGCTGACCCTGGTGATTGAAGACGCCAAGGGCCAGAAGCAGCGCCTGGAAGTCAACGCGCCAGTACGCGCGCTGAACGCCGAAGCCATGCACGGCCACGAGCACATGCACTGACAGTGTGTGGGAGCGGGCTTGCCCCGCGATGGCGGTGTATCTGACACACCGCCATCGCGGGGCAAGCCCGCTCCCACAGCAAGCCCGCTCCCACACAGGATGATCAACACAGTCAGCGTTTACGGCGCCTGCCGGTGACCATCGACAGCGGCAGGTTTTCCTTCAGGCGCAGGCTTTCGAATACGGCTGCAGCAATGTGCAGACAAACCAGCGCCAGCAAGGTGTTGGCCATGTACTCATGAATATCCCGCGGCAACTCTTCGCCCCAGAAGTAATCCACTTCCTCCATCAGAAAGCCACTCAAACCCAGGCCGAGCATAAGGGCCAGCATCAGCACCATCACCAGCGCCCCAAGCGGGGAGTGGCCCAGGCGGTGGTAATCCTCGCCGCTGAACAGGGCCTGCAGGTGCCACTTCACTCTGCCCGGGGTCGGCCAGAAGTCTTTCCAGCGCGCAGCCGGTGTGCCGACAAACCCCCAGCCAGCGCGAATCAGCACGATGGCAACGCCGTAGTAGCCGAGCCAGCGATGCCAGCCATCACCCTCTTCGGTGAAGAAGTATCCGCCGACAAACGCCAGCACCAGCGACCAATGACAAAACCGCACCAAGGGATCCCAGAGGCGCAGGGTGCCGTTGCTCACTTCAATCGATCTCTTCTTTTACCTTGTTGCCACTGACCGGGTCGAAATAGATCTCGACTTTGCGTTTATCCTTGTCCCAGCCATAGATCTCGTAGCAGTTGCCGTCGGTGACTTTGAATTTCTTGATCTCGTAACCCTGGCTTTTCAACGATTGCTGAAAAGTGTCCGGGTTTTGCCACTGGGCTTTGTCGGCCTTGGTGCATTCGGTTTTGGCCAGGGCCAAGGGGCTAGCGATCAGCAATGCAACGAGCAAAAGATTACGCATGACGAGTCCTCGTGAAGGGCAAACACGCGGCAGCACAGCCATGAAGCCGGATTAAGCTTGAGTCAGGGCGTGCGGCGTTGCGAATACATCGCCAAGCCGTGGTGCCCTGCAGGGATCGATCAACGAAAGCGTGGCAGCGGGCGGTCGACTTTCAGTGAAGTCAGGGTCTTTTTGACCAGTGCCCCGTCTGCTTCCACTGCCTTGAGGCTGGCGCGGATCCTGCCAGCAGCGGGTACGTCGCCCTGACGGTCGATCCAGTCGGCAATTTCTTTGCAGGCGCTGGCCAGCGTGGCTTGCCGGTGGTCGATCAAGGTCAGTAGCGTGGTGATGTCTTTTTCGGACATGGTGCAATCCTCCTTTCGGCGACTTCAGTGTAGCAGTGCCGAGGAAATCTGCTGTCGCCAGCCGGGCGCTGTACAGGTGACAGGCTTTGCCCTGACGTACTATCCTTGCCCGCAAGCGATACCCCGCATACTTATAATCCATTCCTCAGCGCACACGCTTGCACTCAGGCCCGACGGCCATGAGCGCTTCATGCTGGGCGCGCACTTGCGTCCGGCACCTGCAATCGATCTGGAGTAACACCCCCACCGATGACTACACCTGTGGATGCGCGAGCCGGCAGCTGGCTCAGTGTGATCGCCCTGGCCTTGGCAGCCTTTATTTTCAACACCACTGAATTCGTGCCAGTGGCGCTACTCAGTGACATTGGCGCCAGTTTTGACATGTCCACCGCGCAAGTTGGCCTGATGCTGACCATTTACGCCTGGGTGGTCGCCCTGGCGTCGCTGCCGATGATGCTGCTGACGCGTAATGTCGAGCGGCGCAAATTGCTGATCGTGATCTTTGTGTTGTTTATCGCCAGCCATTTACTGTCCTGGGTGGCGCAGAGTTTTACCACGCTGTTGCTCAGCCGCATCGGCATCGCGTTGGCTCATGCGGTGTTCTGGGCAATTACTGCGTCGTTGGCTGTGCGTGTGGCGCCGCCAGGGCAGCAGGCCAAGGCGCTGGGGCTGTTGGCAACCGGCACCACCCTGGCGATGGTGATGGGTATCCCGCTGGGCCGGGTAGTCGGCGAGGCATTGGGTTGGCGCACGACCTTTCTGGCCATCGCCGGGGTGGCGCTGGCGACCTTGCTGTGCCTGGTGAAGTCGCTGCCGTTGTTGCCCAGCCAGAACTCCGGGTCGTTGCGCAGCGTGCCGGTGCTGTTCAAGCGTCCGGCGTTGGTGACCGTGTATGTGCTGGTCGCGTTGGTCATCGCCGCCCAGTTCACCGCCTACAGCTACATCGAACCGTTTGCCTTGAACGTCGCCCAGGTCGGAGGCGAGCGCACGACCCTGCTGTTGCTGCTGTTTGGTGGCGCCGGCGTATTTGGTTCGCTGCTGTTCAGTCGCTACAGCGAACGTTTTCCCAGCGCGTTTTTGCTGGCCGCCATTGCCCTGCTTGCCAGTTGCCTCTTGCTGCTGTTGCCGCTGTCGGGTGAGTTCAGCCTGCTCGGTACCCTGAGTGTGTTCTGGGGCATCGCGATCATGTGCTTCAGCCTGGCGTTGCAGTCGAAGGTGTTGATTCTGGCGTCTGATGCCACGGATGTGGCGATGGCGATGTTCTCCGGGATCTATAACATTGGCATCGGTGCCGGGGCGCTGATCGGTAGCCTGGTCAGCGTACACCTGGGATTGGCCAACATCGGGTTGGTTGGCGGGGCGTTGGCGCTGCTGGGGCTGGTGTTGTGTGCAGTCACCACCTATCGGTTTTCCAGGTCAGCGGCGGGCAACGGGCTTGCCGGTGACCAACGGTAAGCAGGTCGGTTAGCGCGGATAGAGGCCACGCTCCTCGAAATAGGCCTCCAGGACGTGCGGGTCAGCACTGCTCCAGACGCCGGCAATGTAGGTATCCGGCCGTATCAGGTAGACCGCATCGCGCACCAGGCCCGCCGCCTGATGCGCTTCGCTCCAGATGAATACGTCTACCGGGATGCCGTGGCCGCTGCACCATTGCACCAGGCTGGCGCCCACTGCGCCGTACACCTGCACTTGCCAGCACATGCGGTTCAGACCGGCGAAGTTGTCGCGTCCGCCTTCGGCAACCCAGGGTAAGCGATCGCCTCCCTGGACGTGCCCGGCATTGCCGGTACTCAACGGCATGTAGCGATAGTTGAGGTTGATCTGCGAAACGCTGCGAAACAGATACTCGCGCGCTGCCTTGAACGCCACCATTCGCGGGATCACCCGCGGCGCCAGGCGCGTGCGCAACAAGGCCGCCAGGCGGCCATCGGCAGTCACAAAGTTGAACACCTGGTCGGTGGTCGACACCAGGCGTTTGGCAAAGGCGCTGCGTTCAATTTCATAGGTATCGAGCAGGCTCGGTTGAGCGCTGCCCTTGAGGACGCTGGCCAGTTTCCAGGCCAGGTTGATGGCATCACCAATGCCGGTATTCATGCCCTGGCCACCGGCTGGACTGTGGACATGCGCCGCGTCACCCAGAAGAAAGGCAGACTGGCGGCCGAAGTGCTCCGCTACCCGATGGTGGACTCGGTAGGTGGAGAACCAATTCACCTGCTGCACCTCCACATGCAGGTGCTCAATGGCGCGGCGGCTGACGTCGGCGAAACGCAACTGTTCGGCGTGCTCGGCACGTTGGTCGCGTACCGTACCAATCAGCCGCGCGCGACCACTGCCTGCCAGTGGAAACACTGCAAGAAAATCGGCCTCGTCCAGGTCCACATGCAATTCGCCGTTGAGTGCCGGGCCTGAGGCCTGCACATCGGCAACGTAGAACACTTGTTGATAGGTACCGCCGGGAAAGCCGATCCCCAGTGCTTTACGCACCGTAGAGCGGGCACCGTCGCAGCCGGCCACATAGCGCGCCTGACAGTGTTGCTCCGGGTCATCGGCATGCTGCAAGCGAGCGCTGACGCCTCGCGTATCCTGGTTGAGTTCCAGCAGTTCGGTCTCGCGCTCTACCTCAACACCGTAGCCCTGCAGGCGTTCGATCAACAGCTTTTCGTGCTCATCCTGAGGGTAAATATGCAGGAAGGGGTAGGGGGTAAAACCGCCCCCAATGCTGCTGAAGGGCAAATGGGCCGCCGCCTGGCCTTTGACCCAGAGATTGGCCGCAGGCACCCGATGGCCCTGTTCAAGGATGGCGGCAGTCAGGTCCAGCTGGCGGTACAGCTCCAGGGTCCGCGCCTGCACCGCCAAGGCACGGGAGGTGGTACCGGGCGCGGCGCTCTTGTCGATAATGCGTACCTTGATGCCAAGTTTGCTCAGCCACAAGGCCAGCACCAGCCCGGTCGGGCCGGCGCCTACGATCAATACCTCACAGCGCTTCATCGCGCGCGCTCCTCAGCGCTGGGCGAACGCCAGGTTCAGGCCCAGGCCGGCAAAGGATGCAGCAAAACTGCGGCGCAACCAGTCTTGAACCCGCGGCGATTCAATCACCGCACGGCGGAAGACGTTGGCCAGCAGGCCGTACAACACAAACACCACGAAGGTCATGAGCATGAACACCCCGCTCAGGCTGAGCATCTGCCCCGTGACCGATCCGCCTTGCGGCGTGATGAACTGAGGCAGAAAGGCCAGAAAGAACAAGGTCAGCTTGGGGTTGAGGATATTCAACAAACCGGCACGCAACATCAGGCTGCCAGCGCTGCTGACTTTGCTGTTGCGATCCACGACAAAGGCCGAGCGGTCGCGCCAGGTAGCGTAGGCCAAGTATAGAAGGTAGGCGACACCTGCAAATTTCAGGGCCTGGAAGGCCAGGGCGCTGGTGTGCAGAATCGCCGACAGGCCGAGGATCGAGGCCAGCAGGTGGGGGATGATCCCGGCGGTACAGCCCAGTGCGGTGTACAGGCTGGCGCGTTTACCGGCCACCAGCGCGGTGGAGATGGTCAGGATCACGCCGCTGCCTGGTATCAGCACGACGATCAGGCAAGTGATGAGAAAATCCAGGCTTGGCATTTGTAGTGCGCTCCATGCGGTAGTAAGGGGAGAAGGTGAAGCGCCTTAACATACACCCGACTTCAGTCCGCCTTCCAGCGCTCAAGTAATGCGCATGGTACTCACTTCGGTTTCAGTAACTAAAATAACCGGGTGTTGCGTCATTGCCGGGGCAGCCTTTAATGCCGGAATAAGATGAACTTGCGAAGTTTGTAAGGGCGCGTTTCAGGTTTGCATAACGCCTGAAGTGATCTAGCATTTACATGAGCATGCGCTGCATTGGATCCATGGCGCGCTATAGGTGATCAGTGTAATGCCAGCGTTACACGGTGTTGGGGAAGTACGCCTGAGTAACTATTAGGTTCTCTACTTATTTGAGTCCAAGTTATTAATTTCTAATGTTTAGTAGTGGGGGTGATATTTTAATTGTGCTGGTGTGTTGAAAGTGCTCAAAGGTCGGAGCACTTGGGAGAACCCTTATGGACCATGAGCATGATCTGTTAGAGCGGCTGCGCAACGGTGATGCTCATGCGCTGGAGGGCTTGATAAAAAAGCATCATGCGTTTCTCATTACACTGGTAACCCCGCTGGTCGGCCCAGACGCTGCCGATGATGTCGCTCAGGAAACCTGGTTGAAGGCGGTCGCGGCCGTTGGCATGTTCGAAGGGCGTTCAAAATTTCGTACCTGGCTGGCAAGAATCGCCATCAATGAAGCTCACTCCATCAACCGCCGCAAGGGGCGCGAGGTGTCGCTGGACGGCTGGGGTTTTGATCGCTACTCGCCCATCATCTCCAGCGTCGATAAAGATGACGCATGGCTGTCGATCCCCAGGCAATGGCACCACGACGGCCCGGAGGAACTGCTCGCCGAAGTCGAGTTGCATGCCTATATCCGAAAGCAGTTGCATGACTTGCCGACAGCGCAGCGCAATGTAGTGATCATGCGTGAGTTTGGCGGGTTGGAATACAAGGAAATTGCCAGTGCCCTGGGGATGACAGAAGGCAATGTACGCGTACATCTGCACAGAGGCCGCCAGCGCATGCGGGCGCGTCTCAGCGTCTTTCAACAGGACGGCCGGTTTTAACTTGCCATGGGCGTTCCGGTTATCGGCGCACCTCCCTGTGCGCGCGGTCAGCGTCAGTGTTCAGTGTGCACTGCGGTATTCTTCTCGGTCTCTGATGATGGGGGAGGTTAACCGAGGATCAAGCTCGTTAGTTTGTGGAAGTGCTTCTTTAGTTGTAGTTACGCCAGAGGCTGTTGGTTGTTCTTTGACCATTTGTACATAACGTTCGCCCGCATTTTGATCGAACTGACTTCTAGCGGCTGCATTTTCAAAATGATAGTTGAGCAAGCGATCACTACCACCTTCGGCAAGTAATAGTGTCGAGTTATTTGCGTTGCTTGCTGCGGTGCCAATACTGCTAAAGCAGGCAGCCGCAAGTAATACCGACATTTTAAATATCAGTTTCATGATGAAGCCCTCAGAAAGCTCAAGCGCTTGAGGCGTGCTATTCATAGACGAACGAGAAGGCGGTTTGTTACAGCCAATTTTTCGCGGCTTTCCGACGGATGCACCTTGCTTGCCAATCTGGCAATACCTTATGGTGCGAACCGATTTAGGCGGTTCGGCTTTAGGAACCAATGCTTATTAAGTGAGGTACTGCTTGATAATTCGCAATGCGCTTATTTCCAAATGTAGTGGTGCACGAACCATTCGATTTCTTTCCGCTATTGTACTGGGTTGTGCAATTGTTTCGGGGAGCGCCATTGCCACCCCGTTGACGCAGACAGTGCCAGTCGCGGACAGCCAGCAACGCCAGCAAGCCACCCAGCGGGTAAGTGCCTGGCGCGCTTTGATCAGCGACTCAAGCCATTTGTCAGATCAAGAAAAGCTGCAGCGGGTGAATGATTTCTTCAATCGCACGATTCGCTATGGCGAAGATATCGATGTATGGAAGCAATCTGATTACTGGGCGTCGCCCATGCAAACCGTAGAAAAGGGCATGGGCGATTGTGAAGACTTTGCCTTGGCTAAATTCTTCACCCTGCAACTGCTTGGTATTGCCGACAGTCAGTTGCGTATGGTTTACGCCACACAGACAGCAACACAGCAAGCGCATATGGTGCTCGGCTACTGGGCAAATGAACAGGCAGAGCCGGTGCTGTTGGATAACCTTGAAAAAGCCATGCTACCGATTAGCCAACGCAATGATTTAAACGTGAAATTCGCTTTTGATGAGCGCAATCTGTTCAGCTTTGATCATGCCCGCCTGCAATGGGTAAGTGGTGTCGATCAGTTACCGAACTGGCAGCCTTTGCTGCAAAGAGCCAAGCGTGAGGAATCGGTCATTGCCCGTGAAGAGGCAAGCGGCGCGCCTCACGAGCTGCTGCTGTCGGCGCTCAATTACTGATCTGCGCCAACGGCTGATCACTCGGCCTTGGCCCGGATGATGCGCCCGCTCTTGATCTCGTCGGCGTAAGCGTGGAGCTTGTCCGAATCTTTGTACAAGCGGTTCATCAGGTGCAGCACGGCAACCACATCGACACCGTCGATTCGCTCGGCCAGCCTGCTGATTTCGCCAGCGGTGCGCTCCAGGTTGGCGGCAACGCTTTTCAGGTCGCGCTTGAGTTCGGCGGAAGATTTTTTCAGGGCCATGGGGCCTCCTAGGTAGTGGCTTTGATCGCGGGGCAAGCCCGCTCCCACCCGATCGCTGTGGGAGCGGGCTTGCCCCGCGATGTTCATTCAGCCAGGAAACAAATACGGGCTCACACCACTGCGGCCATAACCCTCACGCTCCACCTCGGCATCCAGGGCCAGGGAGGCAAGGTCGTCGGCCAGCAGTTCCTGGTCGCGGTCTTTTTCCGGGTAAAAGACTTTCAGGTAGCTGTGACAATCGTTGCAGCTTTCGGCTTTGACCGCGGCATCCTGCCGTTCCAGCGACCAGTAGTCCAGCGCGCCGGTGGTTTCACAGTTACTGCATTTGACCCGCACCATGTGCCAACGGCATTCACACAGGCTGCACTGCAAATAACGCAAACCGGCTTGCGCGCCGGTCATCACCACACTGGCCAGCGGCGCACTGGCGCACACCGGGCAGTGTTGGCGCTGTTCACCCAGGGCAGCGCTGGCCGAGGCGGGCAGGGCGTTGGCCAGTTGGGTGAAGTACAGCGAAAGCGCTGCCCAGACAAACAACGCCCGCGCGCTACCGACCTGTGCATAGTCACCGGCCAGCAAGGCGCTGGCCAGGTGTTCCAGTTGCTCGGGGCTGTGCCCGCGCAATGCGTCCAGGGTACTGCGCACCGCCGGGTTGGCTTCAGGGTAAAGCTGATCGATGACCCCCTGCAGCAATTGCTGCCAATAGCGGTCGCGCGGATAGTCGCCAGTGGCCAGCGGCGCCTGGCCGTTGCCCAGCCGCTGTGCCAGCGAGTCTTTGAGCGCCTGCGGCAATGGCAGGCGCTCAAGCAGCTGCTGCTGGCTGTCAGCCAACTGCGCACAAAACCCCAGGTAGTCGCCCATGGCATGCCCTTCGGCCAGCTCACGCAGGCGTGCAGCGCGTTTGCGGTAACGGTCCTTGAGTGACGGCAGCACCACCGGGATGATTTCGTTGACCCCGCCCGTCGGCGTTTGTACGGGGTTCATTTGAATGCTGCTCATGATTTGCCCCCGTTTTTGCCTGACTTGCTGATCTGCCGGTACCAGCGATCATGGTGGGTTTTTGCCCAGCCACGGCTCACATAACCGGTGACCATGCCGCGAATCGATCCTTTGACCCAGAACGCCAGGTACGCATGGCCAATGATCAACAGGATCAGGCTGATGCCGGCAACGGCATGCAGCAGCAGACCAATGCGGATCGTGGGGATGGAGAACAGCGGCGCGAAGTAGGGCCGCCAGATCACCACGCCGCTGAGCAGCAACAGGGTGATCAGGCTCATGATCCCCCAGAACAGTACCTTCTGCCCGGCGTTGTATTTGCCGATGTTCAAGGCCGGGTCATGTTTACCGGCCAGTACCTGCTTGAGGTTCTTGAACCACTGCAGGTCTTCGCGCTCCGGCAGGTTGTAGCGCACGAAGCGCACGAACAGAAACATCAGCAGGACGAACACCACAACCCCGAAGAACGGGTGCAGGATGCGCGCCAGCTGCGGGGTGCCGAACACTGCGTTGAGGCCATTGAACGACGGGAAGAACCACGACAGCCCCGACAACGCCACGGCGAAAAAGCAGATCACCATGAACCAGTGGCAGGCGCGGTCGATGAAGCGGGTGCGCAGGATCAGTTTGTCGGTGTTCATGCGTGGCTATCCTCCTCGCGTTTCTCGTCCTGTTCGTCGACCTCGTTGGGGCCTACGCCGATGTAGTGGAACAGGGTGCCGGCCAGGGTGGCGAAAAACGCCGCGGCGGCCACCGGTTTCATCCAGCCTTTCCAGCCCTGGATGGCGCTGCTGATGCGCGGGTCGGTCGGCAACTTGTGGTACAGCTGCGGCTTGTCGGCATGTTGCAGCACGTACACCACATGGGTGCCGCCAACGCCCTGCGGGTCGTAGATGCCAGCCCCGGCAAAGCCGCGGCCCTGCAGCTCAGTGACGCGCTCACCGGCCTGATGCAGCATGTCTTGTTTGCTGCCGAAGTTGATCGCGCCGGTCGGGCAGGTTTTCACGCAGGCAGGCTCCTGGCCCACCGAAACGCGGTCGACGCACAGGGTGCACTTGTAGGCTTTGTTGTCTTTCTGGCTGATGCGCGGCACATCGAACGGGCAACCGGCGATGCAGTAGCCGCAACCGATGCAATGCTCGGATTGGAAATCGACGATGCCGTTGGCGTACTGAATGATCGCCCCCGGTTGCGGGCAGGCTTTCAGGCAGCCGGGGTCGGCACAATGCATGCAGCCGTCTTTGCGAATCAACCACTCGAGTTTGCCGCTTTCGTCTTCGACTTCATCGAAGCGCATCAGCGTCCAAGTGTCAGCCGTGAGGTCGGCCGGGTTGTCGTACACGCCGACGTTATGACCGACTTCGTCACGCAGGTCGTTCCATTCGTTGCAGGCCACCTGACAGGCTTTACAGCCGATGCAGATGCTGACGTCGATCAGCTTGGCCACTTCGGCCTGGTGGTCGCGGGTGTGCGGCGCCGGGGTCAGCACGTTGGTGGCTGAGCGGCGGACGATGTCTTGAGATTGCATGGACATGGTTTCGCCCTCAGACCTTTTCAATGTTCACGAGAAACGCCTTGTACTCCGGCGTCTGGGTGTTCGAGTCGCCAACGCCTGGAGTCAGGGTGTTGGCCAGGAAACCCTTGCGGGTAGCACCCTCGAAACCCCAGTGGCATGGGATACCGATGGTGTCGACCTGTTGGCCGGCAACGGTCAGTCGGCGGATGCGTTTGGTTACCACCGCTTTGGCCTTGATGTAGCCGCGCTGGGTGCTGACCTTGACGGTGTCGCCCTGAACAATGCCTTTTTCACCGGCGAGTTTTTCGCCGATCTCGATGAACTGCTCAGGCTGGATGATGGCGTTCAGGCGCGCGTGCTTGGTCCAGTGGCGGAACAACTCGGTGATCGAGTAGGTGGTGGCCACGTACGGGAAGTCTTCGCGTTTGCCCATGCGTTTACGGTCGCTTTCGTACACCCTTGCAGTCGGGCTGTAGGTGACTTGCGGGTGCAACGGGTTGCTCGCCAACGGGCTTTCGGTCGGTTCGTAGTGCTCAGGGAACGGGCCATCGTTCAGGGCACCGACCGAGAACAGTCGACCCAGACCTTCAGGCAGCATGATGAACGGATTGACCTTGCCACCAGGTGCTGCGGTCACGGCGAAGTCGGGAACGTCCACGCCGCTCCAGCGCTGGCCATCCCAACCAATCAACTGGCGCTTCGGATCCCAGGGTTTGCCTTGCGGGTCGGCCGAGGCGCGGTTGTAGAGAATGCGTCGGTTCTGCGGCCAGGCCCAGGCCCAGCCCGGTGTGCAGCCCAGGCCACTGTCGGCGTTGTCACGGCGGGCCATCTGGTTGCCTTGCTCGGTCCAGGAACCGGCGAAGATCCAGTTGAAGCACTGGGTGCTGCCGTCATCGCGCAGTTGCGAGAAGTCGTTGAGCAACTGGCCTTTGCGCAAGATCAAGTTGCCCTGTTCGTCATGCAGGTCGGCCAGGGCGCGGCCGTTGGACTCCTTGGCCACTTCTTCGGGTTTCGGGTCGTACGGGTCGGCATAGTCCCAGGCCATGTTGAGAATCGGCGCTGGGTTGGCGCCGCCTTCCTGCTGGTACAGCTCACGAATCTTCATGAACAGATGGCCGAGAATCTTGCCATCGTGCCAGGCCTCGCCCGGCGGTGCGGCGCCAGCCCAGTGCCACTGCAGCCAGCGTCCGGAGTTGACGATCGAGCCGTCTTCCTCGGCAAAACACGAGGAGGGCAGGCGGAACACCTCGGTCTGGATTGCGGCGGTGTCGACATCGTGCTGTTCGCCGTGGTTTTGCCAGAAACTCGACGTCTCGGTGGCCAACGGGTCGATGATCACCAGGAACTTGAGTTTGGCCAAGGCGGCCTGTGCTTTGTTCTTGTCCGGGAACGCCGCCACCGGGTTGAAGCCCTGGGCGATATAACCGTTGACCTTGCCCTCGTACATGCGGTTGCTGTAGTTGAGCACGTCATAGCTGTCGTCCCACTTCGGCAGCCAGTCAAAACCCCAGTCGTTGTCGGCAGTGGCCTTGTCGCCCCACAAGCTTTTCATCAGGCTGATGAAGAACTTAGGGGTGTGCTTGTAGTAGTTGACCTGATCTTCCAGCAGCGCCGTCGGCGTGGTCTGCTTGAGGTAGGTGGCCAGGCTGGTCTGCTCGTCGGAGGGCAGGTTCATGTAGCCGGGCAGGCGCAGCGACAGCAAGCCCAGGTCGGTGTAGCCCTGGATATTGGAGTGACCGCGCAGGGCGTTGACACCACCGCCAGCCATGCCGATGTTGCCGAGCAGCAGCTGGATCATGCCGGAGCCGCGGATCATCTGCGCGCCGTTGGTGTGGTGGGTCCAGCCCAGGGCGTACAGGAAGGTCGCGGTACGATCCGGCACGCAGGTGCTGGCGAGGATCTCGCAGATCTGCAGGAAGTCTTCTTGCGGCGTGCCGCAGATGTTGTTGACCACCTCAGGGGTATAGCGGCTGACATGCGCCTTGAGCAGGTTCCACACGCAGCGTGGATGACTCAGGCTCAGGTCGCGCTTGGCGTAGCCTTTTTCGTCCAGCTCATAGGTCCAGGTACTGCGGTCGTAGCTGCGTTTTTTCGCGTCATAGCCGCTGAACAAGCCGTCGTCGAAGTGGTAATCCTCACGCACGATCAGGCTGGCGTTGGTGTAGTGGCGCACGTACTCGTGCTGGACCTTGTCGTGGCTGATCAGGTAGTTGACCACGCCCATCAGGAAGGTCACGTCGGAACCGGCGCGGATCGGCGAGTAGATATCGGCAACGGCGGCGCTGCGGTTGAAGCGCGGGTCGACGACGATGACCTTGGCGCCATTGCGGATCTTCGCCTCGATCACCCATTTGAAGCCCACCGGGTGCGCTTCGGCCGGGTTGCCGCCCATGATCAGCACGACGTTGGCGTTCTTGATGTCGACCCAGTTGTTGGTCATTGCGCCGCGGCCGAAGGTCGGCGCCAGCGCCGAAACGGTCGGGGCGTGGCAGACGCGGGCCTGGCTGTCGGTACCGAGAATGCCCAGGGCACGGGTGAAGCGCTGGTCGAGCGAACCGGTTTCACTGCTGGCCGCCGAAGAGCACAGCATGCCAGTGCTCAGCCAGCGGTTGACGGTGGTGCCCTTGGCGTTCCTCTCGATGAAGTTGGCGTCGCGGTCGTCTTTCATCAGGCGCGCGATACGCTCGATTGCGTGGTCCCAGCTGATGCGCTGCCAGGTGTTCGAACCCGGCGCGCGGTACTCGGGGAACAGCAGGCGCTGTTCGCTGTGCACGTAGTCCACCAGGCCCGCGCCTTTCGGGCACAACGAGCCACGGCTGACCGGATGATCGGGGTCGCCTTCGATATGGAAGATTCGCGCTTTGGCGTTTTTCGCGCCGTCACCGAGGCTGTACATGAGAATGCCGCAACCGACCGAGCAGTAGGTGCAGTTGTTGCGGGTTTCCTTGGCGCGCAACAGCTTGTACTGGCGTGACTGCGTGGCCTGGGCCATGCCGGGGGCAAAACCCAGGGTCGCGCAGGTGGCGGTGGCGACACCGGCGGTACATAGCTTGAAGAACTGGCGTCGGCCAAGTCCCATGGTTATCTCCTTATTCTATTGGCTGCACACAGCAGCGGGCATAGCAATGCCCGGCAACAGGGCGTCGCAAGCGCAGTGGGCTGGGGATGAGGTCACGATTGGTTGCAGGCCCTGTCTGGTGCAGGGCTTGGGTAACGCGGATGAACAGTAGTGTATTCCCGCATTAAAAGTAGGACTAATCAAGGGTGTTGATGGCGCTATCGAGCGGCTCTATCAACAGCGGTAAGTCCCGTTCTAGACGGCCTGCCAACGCGCGGCGGGTGGCGGGTCATAGACTAAAGTAGGGGCGGCGGTGCGGCGATCCGACTTGCCCCGCGATAGTGGTGTGTCAGGTGTATCGGATCGCGGGGCAAGCCCGCTCCTACAGGTAATCTCGTATATCTCTAAATGTTCTATAAAAATTAATAATTATTCTTTTTGGTTTTTTGCGTAAGCGTGCACTCTGCACCTCAAGCACTGCGCCGCAGTGCACCCCGGAACGAGGAAGCAGAACATGACCATCAAGGCGATCAACGTACGCAATCAGTTCAAGGGCACGGTCAAGGAGATCATTGAAGGGCCAGTGGTCTCGGAAATCGATGTGCAGACTTCGGCAGGTATCGTCACTTCGGTGATCACCACCCGCTCGGTGCATGAGCTGGAGTTGCGGGTGGGCAGTGAGGTGATTGCCTTCGTCAAATCCACCGAGGTGTCGATCGCCAAGTTATGAGCCGTTGTGCGTGAGTTCGAAGCGACACACATGGCCACCACGCAGCATGCATTCCAGGTGCGCTACCGTCCCTCCACCCAGGCTGCCGATCAGCGCCAGGTCGAGCTCACAGACTTCAGGGTGAGCTTCGGCCAGCTGATGAAACACACAGTTGTGGGCGACGATCTGCGCCGGTGCACCGGAGCGAAAGAACACTTCCGATTCATAACCCACGTCCTTCATGTGCGCGGCGATCTGCTGTTCGTCGAGCCGCTCCGTGCTCAGGTCTGCCGCCATTTTCTCGCCCAGTGTGCGCATCAGCATGACCAACGCGTCATGGCCGATCAGGCTGGCCACTTCATCGATCAGTGAGTTGGCCAGCAGGTGATAGTGCCGGGGAAACAGCTCGTGGCCAGCCGCACTGAGCCGGTACAGCTGCTCGGGGCGTCGGCCGGTGGCGCGCAGCTCGCCACGCACCACCAGGCCATCACCCTGCAGCGCCGCCAGATGCTGGCGCACCGCCGTACGGGTGACGGCCAACTGACTGGCCAGCTCTTCGATGCTCATGCCGGCAGCCTTGTACAGCAGGGCGCAAAGCAGGTCCTGTTGCGTACGTCCCAAACCTTCGAACATCGGCAAGCCTCGCTCAGAATTTGTCGGGGAACTGCTTGACCAGCGCCGCAGTCAGGGCATCGGCGAGGCTGAGAATATGCTCGCGCATGTGTTTCCAGGTACTGGCTTCTGCCGTGTAGTCATTTTTCCCCAGTTCGTCGATTTGGGCGATATGGTGGCCGCCGTGAGCGGCGAGCAGGGTATTGAGCGTCGCTTCAGGCAGATAGGGATTGGCCTTGGCCAGGAACGCGGCCAGGGCTTTGGCGTTGCTGGTCAGTTCGCTGACAGCGGCCTGCTTACCTGAGGCCGATTGACTGACGCTGGCATCGCTGTAGTGCTTGACTGCTCCCCAATGCCCGGCCAGCAGTTTCAACAACTGGTCGGCGGCCGCCTGGCCGTAGAGCGGGGCGATGCTGTTGGCAATGGCGGTGGCGTTACTGACCACCTCCTGGCTGGCCACCTCGGCGGCCTGACGATTGCCGACCTGATTGGCAATGGCGTAGTTACGGATCCAGAAAATATGTTCAACCCACAGGTCGCGAAGGGCCAGGCGGGTAGTCAGTGCCGCAGACTCGGCTTGGGGAGGGGCGGTTTGAGCGGCGGGGCTCAAAGTGGGAAGGGCACACAAGGCTGCAAGTAGCAGCACAACCGGCAATCTGATCTTCATGGCAGTACCCTCAACGGGTGAAGTGGCCTACAAGATCAATTACAGCATATAAATATGCCGTTAATGGCTCAGGCGCCGAACGGTCGTGGTTGCGGCGCCTTGAATGTGGGTGGGATTCAGAACCAGCGGTCGTTACGTTTGCGCCCACGGCTTAGGGCCGGAAGGATCAAGCCCGCGAGCAAGCCGGCACCGGCGATGCCGCCGCCGTAGACCATGTAGCGCATCAGCACCTGCTTGTTCTCATCGCCCAGACGCGCCTGGGTGCTGCGCAGCTCCGACTGGGTGTCGCTCAACTCGGCGCTGAGCGCTTTGTTGCGGGCTTCCAGTTCATCGATCAGGGTTTTGCGCGAGTCCATGGTCTCTTGCATGCCCTGCACGCGGGCCTTCCAGCCGTCGTCGATGGTCTTCAGTTGCTGGCTCAGTTCGCTGACCTGCTCGGTCAATTGCGGCAGGCGTTCGGCCTGGCCGGGAACCGACTGCAGGTCGCTGGTGGTGATCCAGACGATGTCGCCCGACTCGCCACGCACCTGGCTGAAGTTACCCTGGGTGTCGAGCAGGGTGACTTTCTGGCCCGACTTGAGGTTGCCGACGATGCGGTGGCCGTTGGTGGGCCCGCTGCGTACGTAGGTGGTCAGGCTGTCACTGACCCAACGCTCGGCGCTCGGGGCTTCTTCGGCCTGGGCCGGGCCGCTCAGGGCGATCAAGGCAGCGACCACGCCAAGGGCGAGTCTGTTGCGCGGGCGCAGTAAAGGGGTGGAATCAGCAACAGGCGCCGTAGCAACAGAACGAGAGATAGGCATGATGGTCTTCGCGTGGAGTAAAAATAAAAGCCCGATGACTGGGCCGATGAACACAGGCGTGCACGCAGCCGCCAGCAGAAAGACCATTATTCTGTAGGCAGGTTCACTGGGGTAGGCAGGAAAATGGCAGCAAATGTTGCGGGCACACGCAGTGCCCGCACGCTGGGGGGAGGTGAAATCAGGGCTGAATCAGCTCACCACCCGGTAGCAAGGAACGTATTCAGCGCCGCCGGGCAGCTTCATACGGTGCTGAGCCACGAAGGCTTCCAACAGCTTGCCCAGGGGTTGCGTCACCGCGGCATCGCCATGGATTTCGTACGGGCCTTTTTCTTCGATCAGGCGGATACCCTTGTCCTTGACGTTGCCGGCGACGATGCCGGAGAACGCGCGGCGCAGGTTGGCCGCCAGTTCATGGGCGGGCAAGTCACGGCTCAGTTGCAGGCTGGCCATGTTTTCGTGGGTCGGGTCGAAGGGGCGCTGGAAGCTTTCTTCGATCTTCAATAGCCAGTTGAAATGGAACGCGTCGTTGCGCTCGCGACGGAACTGTTTGACCTCTTTGAGCCCTTCGACCATTTGTCGGGCCACTTCGGCCGGGTTGTCGATAATGATCTGGTAATAGTTGCCGGCCTCGGCACCGAGGGTGGCCTGCACGAAGGCGTTGAGTTGCTGCAGGTACGGTTCGGCGCTTTTCGGCCCGGTGAGGATGACCGGGAACGGCAGCTCGCGGTTGTCCGGGTGCATGAGGATGCCGAGCAGGTACAGAAACTCTTCGGCAGTACCGGCGCCGCCGGGGAAGATGATGATGCCGTGGCCGACCCGCACGAACGCTTCAAGACGCTTTTCGATGTCCGGCAGGATCACCAGTTCGTTGACAATCGGGTTCGGCGCTTCGGCGGCAATGATGCCCGGCTCGGTCAGGCCCAGGTAGCGGCTGCTGCTCATGCGCTGCTTGGCATGGGCAATGGTCGCGCCTTTCATCGGGCCTTTCATTACGCCGGGGCCGCAACCGGTGCAGACGTCCAGTTTGCGCAGGCCAAGCTCGTGGCCAACCTTCTTGGTGTACTGGTATTCCTCGGTGCTGATCGAGTGACCGCCCCAGCACACCACCATTTTCGGCTCGACGCCCGGACGCAAGGTGCGGGCGTTGCGCAGCAGGTGGAACACGTAGTCGGTGATGCCCTGGGAACTTTCCAGGTCGATGCGCTGGCTGGCCAGTTCGCTCTCGGTGTAGACGATGTCGCGCAGGGCGCTGAAGAGCATTTCGCGGGTGCTGGCAATCATCTCGCCATCGACGAAGGCATCGGCCGGTGCATTGAGCAGTTCCAGGCGTACGCCGCGATCTTGTTGGTGAATGCGCACCTCGAAGTCTTTGTAGGCTTCGAGAATGGTTTTGGCGTTATCGACATGTGCGCCGGTGTTGAGAATCGCCAGTGCGCACTGGCGGAACAAGGTGTACAGGCTGCCGGATCCGGCTTCACTCAGTTGCTGTACTTCACGTTGAGACAGTGTTTCCAGGCTGCCTTTGGGGCTGACAGATGCATTGATAACTTCACGTTGAGGCATTCTGGGTTTCCTGTGAGCGGGTAAACGTCCATCTTCTGTACACCACCATACCGACAAATTGCTGCAGCAACGAGTGCCTTGTCGTTGTGCTGCGCTGGAAGCTGCATTCGACCGTTCAGAATGTGAACGGTGGTGCACGCCGCAGTCCAGAAACTGAACGCTGCGATGGCCGCAATCGCAGCGTCTTTCCCCCTCTAAACCGGGCTCTGCAGGCCATCCGTCGCTGCTGGCACGGCATCTGCTAAAGACATTGCAACAGTGTCGAGCAGGTCATGGTGCCGTGGTGCCTTTGACCTTGCGATCCAGTTGAAACACACAAGAAGGAATATGCAATGAGTAACGCTTTTTTGCCTGCGAGCCTCTGGGATCAACGTTTTTTCACCGGTAGCTGGGAGACCGGGCCGTTGCCCGCCAGCGCCGTGATCGAGCCTGCCACCGGCGAGACGCTTGGCCGTGTTGCCAATGCGGATGCCGCGCAGATTGCCCGATCTGCCCACTCGGCCAAAAGTGCCCAGGCCGCCTGGTTCGCCCAGCCTTATGAGGAACGTGCCGCCGTGTTTCGCCGCGCGGCGCAACTGGGCCATGAGCACTTCGATGACATCGTCCAGTGGCTGGTCCGCGAGAGCGGCTCGACCCGGGCCAAGGCGGCGTTCGAGACTTCGATCACCCTCAAGGCCTTGCATGAAAGCGCGGCCCTGCCATCGCGCAGCCAGGGCGAGGTACTGCCATCGACCCCCGGTCGCCTGAGCCTGGCGCGCCGTCGACCGCTGGGGGTGATTGGGATCATTTCGCCATTCAACTTCCCGCTGTACCTGGCCATGCGTGCCGTGGCACCAGCGCTGGCGGTCGGTAATGGCGTAGTGCTCAAGCCTGACCCGCGCACCGCGGTGTGTGGTGGCTTTGTGATTGCCCGTCTGTTTGAGTTGGCCGGTCTGCCGACAGGGCTGCTGCATGTACTGCCAGGCGGCGCCGAAGCCGGTGCGGCGCTGACCAGCGATGGCAACGTGGCGATGATCCAGTTCACCGGCTCGACCGGCGCCGGGCGCAAAGTTGGCGAAGCGGCCGGGCGCCATTTGAAAAAGGTCTCGCTGGAGCTGGGCGGCAAGAACTCGCTGATCGTGCTCGATGACGCCGACCTCGATCTGGCCGTGGCCAACGCCACCTGGGGCGTGTACCTGCACCAGGGGCAGATCTGCATGTCGACCGGCCGCTTGCTGGTACAACGGGGCATCTACGAACAGTTTCTCGCCCGCCTGGCCAGCAAGGCCAAGAGCCTCACTGTCGGTAACCCGGCCACCGCCGAGGTGCACCTGGGACCGTTGATCAACGCTCAACAGCGCGACCATGCCTACCGCGTGGTGCAAGCCGCCCAACAGGCCGGCGCGACGCTGGAAGCCGGTGGCAGTTTTGATGGGCTGTTCTTCCAGGCAACGGTGCTGGGTGGCGTGACCCGCGATAACCCCGCTTTCAATGAGGAAATTTTCGGCCCGGTGGCGGTGGTGGTGCCGTTTGACACCGATGAAGAGGCCGTTGCCCTGGCCAATGACACCGAGTACGGCCTGTCGGCGGCGGTGCTTTCGCAAGACGTCGGGCGCGCGTTGAAGCTGGGCGAGCAACTGCGCGTCGGGCTGCTGCACATCAACGATCAGACGGTCAACGACGAGGTTATCAACCCGTTTGGCGGTGTTGGCGCTTCTGGCAATGGCACCAGCATTGGTGGCGCTGCCAACCACGAAGAATTCACCCAATGGCAGTGGCTGACGGTCAAAGGCGACGCCCCTGCCTACCCCCTGTAAACGCCGGAGATAATAATAAATGGCTGAACAAGCGTTCTACACAATTACTGCTGCCGTGACCCGGGCCAAGGGCGCGCCTTTCGTGCTGGAATCGGCCCGCATCCGTCATCCCAAGGGTGATGAGGTGCTGGTGCGCATCGTCGCTACCGGGATGTGCCATACCGACATGATCGTCCGCGACCAGTATTACCCGGTGCCGTTGCCTGCGGTATTGGGCCACGAAGGCTCGGGGGTGGTCGAGGCGGTGGGACCGTTGGTTCAGGGCCTGGCCGTGGGCGACCACGTGGTGCTGACGTATGGCTACTGCGGCCATTGCCCGTCCTGCGGCAGTGGCCAGACGGCCTATTGCCAGGAGTTTTTCGGCCGCAACTTCAGTGGTGCCGACCCACAGGGGCAGTGCGCCATCGAAGACGCTGACGGTGAACGCCTGCACGATCACTTCTTCGCGCAGTCGTCCTTCGCTACCTATGCCCTGGGGCGTGAAAACAACACCGTCAAAGTGCCCGTCGAGGCACCGTTGGAGCTGCTCGGGCCGTTGGGGTGCGGTATCCAGACCGGGGCGGGTGCGGTGATCAACTCCCTCAAGGTCAGCCCGGCCAGCAGCTTTGCCTCATTTGGTGCCGGTGCGGTGGGCTTGAGCGCGGTACTGGCGGCGCAGGTGGCGGGCGCGACCACCATCATCGCGGTAGACGTCGTGCCCTCGCGCCTGGAACTGGCCAAGTCGCTGGGTGCCACGCATGTGATCAACAGCAAAGACGTCGACCCGGTGGCGGCCATCCGCGAAATCACCGGCGGTGGGGTGAAGTTCGCGCTGGAGTCCACCGGCAGGCCAGCAGTGCTTCGCCAGGCCGTGGATGCCCTGGGGCTGCGCGGTAGCCTGGGTGTGGTCGGCGCCCCGGCGCTGGGCACCACTGCCGAGTTCGACGTCAATGACCTGTTGCTGGGCGGCAAGACCATCCGTGGCATCGTCGAAGGCGACAGCGTGCCGCAGACGTTCATTCCGCAACTGGTCGAGCTGTACCTGCAAGGTCGCTTCGCCTTCGACAAGCTGGTCAAGTTCTACGACTTCGACCAGATCAACCAGGCCGCCGAAGACAGCGAAAAAGGCATCACCCTGAAGCCGATCATCCGTATCGGTCGCTGAAACACCTGCGGGGTGTGTTCAGCACCCCGCAGCGCTTTCCTCTAATAACAACAATCTGGAACCTCTACTGTGCCCACTCATTCCCGCTCCATGCTGGGGCTGCTTGCTTGCAGCCTGATTTCCGCCAAAGCGCTGGCGGTAGACGTCAACGCCGGGGACTACACAGCCCTGCCTGCCGGCACCCAGGTCGCCGCCTGGTACCAGCAATACAGCCGTTCAGAGCGCTTCAACGCTGATGGCGCGGCCGACAGCCGGCACGACACCGGCCTCAAATCCACTATCAGCATCGTGCGTCTGATCCATTTCATGGAGGTTGCCGGCATCACCGTCGACCCGCAGATCCTGCTGCCATTCGGCCATGTCTACGATGCTCGTATCGCCGGCAACGCCCTGGGCAGTGCCAGCGGCATGGGCGATCCGATCGTCGGCGCGACGTTCTGGTTGGTCAATCAACCCAGTGCGGGGGCGAGCGGGCGCTACGTTGGCATCACGCCGTTGCTGACCCTGCCGTGGGGCCAGTACGACCGTCACGACACCCTCAACATCGGTGAAAATCGCTACAAGGGTGACCTGCAGCTGGGCTGGGTCGAGCCGTTGTGGGGGCGGTTCTCGCTGGAACTGTACGGCGATGTCGTGGTGTATGGCCATAACACTCAGGCTGGCACTGGCTCACAGACCCTCAAGCAAGACCCGACCTATCAGGTGCAGAGCAACCTGCGCTACGACTTCAATCCGGCCCAGCGCATCGCCCTGGGTGTCAGCAGCACGATGGGCGGCAAGCAATACCTGGACGGTGACTACCTGGGGCAGAAGACCGAAGTGCAGCAAGTCCGCTTCGAGGTCCAGCAGATGCTTGGGCGCTCGGTGCAGCTCAGCGCCCAGCTGACGCGTGATGTGCATGTGGTCGGCGGTTTTCAGGAGGACAGCGGCGTCAACCTGCGGGCTTTATTGCTATTTTGACCAGGATCGATACCCTGAACCTTTGCCCGACTCACGATAAAGGTGTCTCCATGGATGCCGGTGCTTTGCGTAATCAACAGCAACTGGTGCTGGCCCGCCAGCGTTTCATCGAAGGCGATCCTCTGCCTGAGGGGCTGTTGCCGGAACCGATCAGCCGCTCCTGGCGCCGCTCCCGCGACGCCGGGTTGATGCCAGGGCAGGCGTGCCTCGCAGCCCTTGAGCCCGAGCCTTGCGAACTGGGCGACAGCGATCGCCGCCTGGCGGACTGTGTGGCGCCCGAGATCGACCGCTTGTGGCGGCTGATCGGCGGGCCATCCTGGACCCTCTATTGCGTCAACATGCAGGGGGTGATCGTCTACGGTCGGCGGCCGCATAACTGCCCCAGCCCGTTGGACCAGTTGCATACCGGACGGCGCATCCATGAGAGCCGCTTTGGCACCACCGCTCCAGTCTGTGTGCTGGCCGATGGGCAACCGATCGTGCTGATTGGTACCCAGCATTACCTCACCGAATTCGAGCGCTTCTTTTGTGTCAGCGTGCCATTGCATGGGCTCAATGGTGAACTGATCGGCGCGCTGGACTTCACCGGGATCGGTGAGCGTCAGGCCAGCTCTGTAATGGAGCAACTCACTTACGCGGCGATGGCGGCGGAGAATCGCCTGTACGCCGACCTCAGCGATTGTCAGATCCTTTCCTTGCAGCATGACCCGCGCCAGCTCGACACGCCGTTGCAGGGTTTGCTGGCAGTCGACGCGGCCGGGCATATCCAGGCCGCCAACCGCGTGGCGCAAAGCCTGTTGGGCCTGACCCGCGAGCGCCGCGTCGGCGAGCGTCTGGAAGGCTTGCTTGGCGAACGTCCGGCCAGCCCATCGTCACCCGCACCGCAGTTGCTGACCCTGGCCGATGGCTCACAACTGTACGCGCAACTGCTTAGCCCGCAGCCTCGCCTCAGCCGTACGGTCAGTGTGCCAACTGAGGCGGCGCCACTGGGCGCTGATGGGCAATTGAACCAACGCTTTGAGGCGGCGTGCAAAGCCTTTGCCGCCGGGGTCCCGGTGTTGTTGCAAGGTGCGACCGGTACCGGCAAGGAAGTGTTTGCCCGTGCCCTGCATGAGCGCTGGAAGCCGCAAGCGCCGTTCCTCGCCATCAACTGCTCGGCGATTCCGGAAAGCCTGATCGAAGCCGAGTTGTTCGGTTACAGCGAAGGCACCTTTACCGGCGCGCGCAAGGGTGGTGCCAAAGGCCAGCTAGAAGCCGCCAATGGTGGCACGCTGCTGCTTGATGAAATTGGCGACATGCCCCTGGCCCTGCAAACGCGCTTGCTGCGCGTGTTGCAGGAGCGTCGGCTGACGCGCCTGGGGGCAACCAGCAGTATCGCCCTGGATGTGCGGGTGATCAGCGCTACCCATTGCGATCTGAAGCAGTTGATTGCCACCAGGGCCTTTCGCGAAGACCTGTATTACCGGCTCAGTGGCCTGGAAGTGCGCTTGCCTACGCTTGGTCAGCGCAAGGATCTGGACCTGCTGATCGACCGCCTGGCGCAACGTTATGCCAGCCCGCCACTGCACCCGCAGACGCGGCGCTTGCTGCACAGCCGCGACTGGCCGGGCAACATTCGTCAACTCGAACAGGCATTGCGCCTTGCCGCTGCATTGGCGCAAGGCGAACCGTGGGTAATGCCGGAGCACCTGGGGTGTGATGAGCAGGGTAGCGAACCGCGTACAGGGCGTTTGCAGGAGGCGATGCTCAACACCATTCAAATGGCGCTGGACGCCAATGGCGGCAACGTGACGGCTACGGCCAGCCAGCTGGGAATCTCCCGGACGACGCTCTACAAGAAGCTGCGCGAGGGCTGACAGGCCACGCGTCCCTCCTGGTAGGAGCGGGCTTGCCCCGCGATAGCGATCATTCAGTCACATCGCATCGCGGGGCAAGCCGCTCCCACTGCTGCAGTGCAGTGAGAATTGCATGGGCCACCTAAACCACCGCTTGAGCCGCTCTTGAAGTGGAATTCCCCGCAGGCGGCCCTCCGGTAGGAGCGGGCTTGAACTGGCCTAATGATCCTGGACACCTCAATCGGGCGCTATGATGGCGCCCAAACCTGAGGTGTTTGGATATGCGTAATTCTTACTCGAGTGACTTCAAGCTACAGGCGGCCAGCATGGTGCTGGACGAAGGCCAATCAGTTCCACAGGTCTGTGCCAGTTTAGGCATTGGCCCTACAGCGTTGCGTCGTTGGGTCGATCAACTGCGCCAGGAGCGTCAAGGCTTAACCCCTGTGGGTGCCAAGGCAATAACGGCAGACCAGCAGGAAATCCAACGGCTCAAAGCCCTGCTCAAGCAGAAAGACCGGGATATCGAAATCCTAAAAAAGGCCAGCGCTCTCCTGCTTTTGGACGCCAAAGATCACTCGCGTTGATCGATGAGCTGGGTGAGCAATACGGCGTTAATGAGTGTTGTCGGGTGCTTGGGGTCAGCCGCAGCAGTTTCTACTGCTGGCGCCAGCGTAAGGACCGGCGTTACCCCGGACGGGAAAAACTCAAGGCCCAGTTGATCAGACATCATCGTGAGTCGAGAGGGGCGGCAGGTTCGCGCACCTTGGCCAAGATGCTGCAAGCCAGTGGACACCCAGTCGGCCGCTTCAAGGCGCGCCGCCTGATGCAAGAAGCTGGGATCAGCAGCCGTCAACGCAGACGCCACAAATACAAATCTTCAGGCGTTGAAGCCCTGACCGCACCGCACGAGCTCAAACGGCAATTCGATGTGCGGGCGACAAATGAGGTCTGGTGCGGAGATGTAACGTACATCAAGGCTGGTAAGCGCTGGCTGTACTTCGCGGCTGTCTTGGACTTGTTTGCACGGCGGATTGTCGGCTGGTCGTTCTCGATGATCTCGGATGCTGAACTGACCTGCGCGGCCTTACGCATGGCAACCGAGCTGCGCGGACGCCCCAAGGGTGTGCTATTTCACTCTGACCAAGGCTGTCAGTACACCAGCCACAAGTTCAGAAATGAGCTGCGCGAGCATGGGCACCGGCAGAGCATGAGCCGTAAAGGCGAGTGCTGGGACAACGCCCCGATGGAGCGGTTTTTTGGAAGCCTGAAATCTGAGTGGGTACCCGAAGATGGCTACGACTCGGAGCATGAGGCCCGAATGGATGTGCAGCGCTTTATCACCCGCTACAACACCACTAGGCCTCACAGCTACAACGGATACCGGTCGCCGGTCGAGGCAGAGAAGCTGGCGGCGTAAACCTTAACGGGTGTCCAGGATTACTTGACCAGTTCAGCTTGCCCCGCGATGGCGATCATTCAGTCACATCGCATCGCGGGGCAAGCCCGCTCCTACCGCTCCAGCTCAGTGAGAATCGCATGAGCCACTTTCACCCGTTCGGCATTCGGATAATTCTTGTTGGCCAGCAGCACGATACCGATGCCTTTGGACGGCACGAACAACACGTAAGCGCCAAAGCCACCGGTTGATCCGGTCTTGTTCAGCAACCTATCGGCTTGCCGCGGCTGCGCAGGCTTGAACCACGTCACCCGATGAGGATCGAGGGTCATCGACGTGGAATTCCCCGCCAGCAACTGATCCAGCGAAGCAGGGTAGCGGTACTGTTCCCAACCCAGCCCCTGGGTCATTTCACCAACGCGGTAATAGCCACGCTGGGTGGTGTCGATGGCTCGCTGCAACGGCTCGCTGAGGCTGCCCGGCTGCATGTTCACCTCAAGGTAGTGGAGCAAATCGGCAGCGGTGGTTTTCACCCCGTAGGCCTCTGCATCCAGTGGCCCCGGGCTGACCCGCACAGGTTTGTCATCCTTGTCGTAGCCTTGGGCGTAATGGTTCAGCTGTGCCGCAGGTACCTGCACGAAGGTGTGCTGAAGGCCCAGTTGCGGCAGCAGTTGCTGCTGCATCAACTCGCTAAACGGGGTGTTCTGGCTCCTGGCTGCGAGGTATCCGAACAAACCCAGGCTTGGGTTGGAGTACAAACGCTGGGTGCCGGGGGCGTAGTCGGGCTTCCACTGACGGTAGTAGGCCAGCAGGCTCGCCTCATCGGTGACAGCGTCAGGAAACTGCAAAGGCAAGCCCCCTGCGCTGTAAGTGCCAAGGTTGAGCAGGGTGATGCCATCGAAGGCGGTGCCTTTGAGCGCGGGCCAGTGTTTGCTGGCCGGATCGCTCAACGCCAGCGCGCCATTAGCCTGGGCAAGGGCGACAAGGGTTGCGGTGAAGGTTTTGCTCACCGAGCCGATCTCGAACAGGGTGTCATCGCTGACGGCCTGGCCGGTCTGCTTTGAGGCCAGCCCGTAGTTAAAATAATGGCGTTGGCCATTCACACTGACGGCAACCGCCATGCCGGGAATGTTCTGTTGCGCCATCAACGGCCGGACGTGTGCATTCACGGTGGACGCCAGACGGTCGTCGGGCAGGGGGCTGGCGAGGCTTTGAGTGCTGATGCAGGCAAGTGTTACAGCCGCCAGTAGCCCCGGTCTGATCCGGGTTCTGAAGCGCATCATCGGGTCAGGTTCCATATCAGTTGAAGGGCGTTCACGGGGTGGTCACCGGGTCACTGCAGCGCAAGTTGATCGGTGATGCTCGGGTCACTGATTTTGTCGTCGTCAATCAGCAGCAGCGCCTTGGACAGAATGATCGACAACAGCGCATCACCTTCGAACGGTAGGTACTCGGGTGTGGCTTGGGTACGTGCCTTGGCGTCAGGGACGATGCACAGGTACTGGTCATTCGGTTGCATCAGAATGTTGGCAGAGCCCAGGTGAATCTTGTAAGTGCGCAGCTTACCGGTGACTTCCAGAAAGCGCCCATGCAAGGCCCATTTGTTCTTCAGGCGGCTCATGCGTGGCAGCAGTTTTTCCAGTAACTGCTTACGGATCTGGGCACTGGCCCCCAGTTCAGGAAACGAATGCGCTTGCCAGTAATCCCGCAAGCGGCCCTCAGGCCCGCTGTCGATCCACTGTGGGTCGTTGGCCAGCGACGCCACGCCAACAAACAGATCGACATCACGCATCACTTCACTGAGCACCAGCGCCGGAACCTGCTCAAGCGGCAGCGCTGCGTCCTCTTCGGCATCACTGGCGTAGAAGCGCAGTTGGTCGCTGCTCAAGTGCAGGAAGGTACCGGTGTCATTGGAATCGACTCCATAATTATCGCCTACGCCATCGATCCAGAACTCGGCACGCAGGCCGTAGCTGGGTAACTCGCGGGTCGCCGGTGGGTAGTCGGCATCGACCATCAGGCGCAATGTGTTGCGCCAGCCACGGCCAATGGCCAGGGTATGGAACTGGTGCTGACGCAGGATGTGCGCGGCGAAACGGTTGGAATAGGTGGCGGTTTGGCGCTCGGCCTCGGTCAGCAGGTACACCTCACGGTGTGCTTGCTTGAACGGCTGGGTGATCTGCAAGGATTCGATGCGCTCACGCCAGGCAAGGATTTCTTCCGTTGTGCGGCCGATGGGATGCCAGAGGCTGACTTCAGCCGTGCTGGAAAAATTCACGCGGTGACCATCGACGGTGTGCAGGCCGCCGTCGATGAACATGACCGCAAGCGATTGCTCGCCTTCCCGGATACTCCAGATCAAGCGCCGAGCCAGGGTGCCGACCAGCGGATGGTCGAGGTAGCGTTGCTGCCATTGCTCCAGTGGCCAGTGTTTTTCCAGCAGGAACAGGGTATCGAGGCGTGCCGCCTGGGCGGTCAACATGACACTGATGTCTTTGGCCGCCGCTTGCAGCTCCTTGAGGGTTTCATTGCAGTCGGCCTTGACTTGGGCCGGCAGCGACTTCCGTGGCGTGCCGTCGGCGTCAAACCAGTTCAAGGACACCGTTTTGCCCTCTACACGCAGCTCGGCTAGGTACGCGCCGTCGGCCAAGGTTTCGCGGCGCAGGCCAACCTGCTCAAGGCCGTAGCTGGGTACGCTGAGTTCTTCGATCTGGTCGCGTGGAAGTGCGAGCGCTTCGGCGGCCGTGCTGAAGGCTTTTTCCAGCTCTTTCTGGGCGCTGGAAAGCTTTACCCGGGCCTTGAGCAGGGCCAGTTGCCCCACCGCTTCGGTCGTGGCAATCGATGACAAGGCATACACCGCCGCGTTGCCGACTTTCGGCGCCCGGGCACCGATGCCGCGGACTTTGCGGTAAGCGCTCAGGGTTACCCGGGTGAGTGCGCGAATCAGCTCGCTGTCGGCCAGCAGCGGGGTCATCCACAACAGGCCACGCAGGATGATGGCATTGCCTTCACTCATGCGGGCGCGATCATCGACACTGTTCCAGCGGTCGAACAGTAGTGAGCCTGCTCGCCCGCGATCGACCTCTGCGAACCAGCGCAGCAGCGCGGCCCGCAGTGGCACTTCACCGATATTGTCGAGCACAAGCCGGGCGTGTTTCAGCCATTTCGCCGAAGGCCGCGTTGCGCTCGCGGTACTGGCCTGGCGGAGCAGGGCCAGCCAGTGTTTGCTGTGCGCGGCGGGCATTGCGTCGATGTCGTTGATTGCCAACTGGGCCCAGTATTCGCAGGGCACCAACAGTTGCCAGGTGCCGTCGCCCAACAGTGGGTCGAGCAGGCCGATCAAGTGCTCGCCGAAACTGCCGTGCTTTAATGAACCGCAGTACAGGTCGGCGTCTGAGCACTGGCTGCGCAACAGCCGCAGGAGCGCAAGCAACCCTTCAGGCAGTGCCAGCGGTTGCCGGGCAATGGCCCAGTTGACCACGCCGAGTGTCGGTAACACGTGGTAATAGCCGAAGCGGTAGCTGGTGATCCACCGCAATACCGGCACGGCCACCTGCTCAAGCACACCCTCGGTTTGCAGCAACAGGCTGACCAGCGTCGGCATGACCCCTTCGTCGAAACTACGGGCGAACTCATACTTGAGGCTGGCGCGGCTCAAGCCACTGTCGTAGGCCACCATCCGTTCGATCAGTGCCAGCACCAGCCGTACCCGTTGCTGTTGCTGTTGCTCGGCCACTGCCCGAATGGCGGGCAGTGCGGCCAGCGACCGGGCCAGCGTTTGCGGTTGAGGGTCAAGGCTTTGCAACTGCGGTAGCAGTGTGCTGATCAATTGGTGTTCGGCGCGCAGCTCACTGCTGCTCAGCAGCGGATAGCCGTCCGGGCCGATGTATTCGACGGCGCCGAGCTCGGTTTGCGGGATGTCGTTGATCAACGCCTGCAGTTGTTCCAGCGCCATGCCTCAGCCTCCTACCAGCGGGGTCAATTTGATGAAGCTGGCGACGCTGTCGTGGCGAATGCTCAATACCTCATCGAGCTGCTCGGCCTGATGCTCATCCAGCAACACAACAAAGCCGTTGCGTTCGAACGCCTGGCAGGCAATCTCGGCCTGTTGGCGCCAGTCCACCGCTTTTTGCTCAATGGCCTGCGGGCGGGTGGGTACTACCAGCGGTTGCCGCGGGGAGCTGCCCCGACCTTGCTCATGCAGGAGGACTTCCTGGTGGACCCGCTCGCGGATCAACTGGCGCACCGTGATGCTGGCGCTGGGAAACTGCAGGGTGAAGGCGTCATAGGTTTCGCCCGAAACAGATTCGTCGCGTACGGTCAGTGTTGCCATGGAAACTCCTTTTTCTGGCAGGCAGCAGGTCAGGTGGGGCGAGGATAGCAGGCCGGGCGTCGAATTTAGAAACGACACGGATTACGAAACAATGCGCTCGCGCGCACGAAAGAACGCCCCCGGTGGCGCGCCGAACTGCTTGCCGAAGGCGGCAATGAAGGCCGACAGCGAATCGTAGCCACAGGCCAGGGCAACGTCGGTGACCCGCTCACCACGCTCCAGTGCCGGTAGCGCGTTGAGCAAGCGCATGCGCTGACGCCAGAGCCGGAAGCTCAAACCGGTTTCGCGCTGAAACAGGCGGCTCAGGGTGCGTTCCGATACCCCAGTGTGTAGCGCCCATTCGCCCAGGCTGGTGCTGGCATCAGGTTGGGCCTGCAGGTGACTACACAGATCACGCAGTCGGCTGTCCTGCGGCAGCGGCAGCATCAAGGGTTGTTCGGTGGCCATTGCCAACTGATCGAGCAGCACCTGCACCAGACGACCGTCGGCACCTTGCAGGTCGTAGTGCACCGGGAGTTCGCTGAAGGTGCGGATCAGCTCACGTAGCAGCGGGTTGATGGCGATGACCCGGCACTCAGTGTTCGACCAGTTGGCCGGGGCATGTTGCAGGTACAGGCTGCGCAGGCAGGTTTCGCCGGGGCAGCTGACGCGGTGCGGGACCTGCGCCGGCACCCACACTGCGCGTTGGGGCGGCACCAGGTAAAAGCCGTGGTCGGTGTGCACCTGCAGCACGCCATCGATGGCATACGACAACTGCCCCCAGGGATGCGCGTGCCGGTAATCAAGGACGATGTTGGGCAGGCTCTGCAGTTGGCCGTAGACCGGGCGTGGCAGTTCGCTCAGCTGTTCGAGCAGGTGCGGCTCGGGCGCGCTGGTTTGTCCGTTTGGCGACACTGGCGGGGTACCGGCGTTAGTGAGCAAGGGACAAAGACCTTATCGTCTGGCGCGCCACCATAACATGTCAGGATTGACCATGAAGTACCTGCGGATGCTGTTCGACAATTTCACCCTGGCCCTGTTCGGGGTCATCCTTGTGGCCACGCTGTTGCCCTGTGAGGGCAGTGCAGCAGTGCTGTTTGGCGGGTTGACCAACCTGGCCATCGGCCTGCTGTTCTTTCTGCACGGGGCCAAACTGTCGCGCGAAGCGGTGGCCGCCGGGGCCGGGCATTGGCGCCTGCACCTGCTGGTGTTCGCCTGTACCTTCGTGATGTTTCCGTTGCTGGGCATGGCGCTCAAGCCACTGGTGTTGCCGCTGGTGGGGGACGAGCTGTACCTGGGTGTGCTGTATCTATGCGCGTTGCCAGCGACGGTGCAATCAGCCATTGCCTTCACTTCGCTCGCCCGTGGCAACGTGCCCGCGGCGATCTGCAGTGCTGCGGCGTCGAGCCTGCTGGGTATTGTGCTGACGCCGGTACTGGTGGTGCTGTTGATGGGCGTGGAGGGTGATACCGGCTCCAGCCTTGAGGCGGTCATGAAGATTGTTCTGCAATTGTTGCTGCCGTTTGTTGCCGGGCAGTTGGCGCGCCGCTGGATCGGCAACTGGGTGGCGCGTAACGCGCGTTGGCTCAAGGTGGTTGATCAGGGCTCGATTCTGCTGGTGGTCTACACCGCATTCAGCGACGCGGTGGTCAGCGGTTTGTGGCATTCGGTGGCGCCGTCGCGCCTGGCCGGGCTGGTGCTGGTGTGTTGCTTGTTGCTGGCATTGGTGCTGTGGTGCACCGGTGCGTTGGGGCGTTGGCTGGGGTTCAACCTGGAAGACCGCATCACCATTCTGTTTGCCGGCTCGAAAAAGAGCATGGCCACCGGCGTGCCGATGGCGCAGGTGCTGTTTGTCGGTGGCGGCATCGGCGCGATGATTCTGCCGTTGATGATCTTCCATCAGATTCAACTGATGGTCTGTGCGGTGTTGGCGCAGCGTTACGCTGCGCGCGATGACGCGTTGGCGCTCAGAGCAGAACGCCCTTGACCGGTTGCAGGGGCGCTGGCGCGGTTTCGCCCGCGAGTTCGCGTACTGCAATTTCCAGGTTGCGGCACATGGCGTCCAGGGCCAGGTCGTTGGGCTGAGTGTCGAACGGGTCGGCGATCTGGTCGCCCAGGGCATCCAGGCCAAAGAAGGTGTAAGCCAGCACACAGACGGCAAACGGGGTGAACCAGCCAATGCTGTCGACCAGGCAGAACGGCAGCAAGAAGCAGTAGACGTGGACGATGCGGTGCAGCATCAGGATGTAGGGGTAGGGGATCGGGGTGTTCTTGATCCGTTCACACCCGCCCAGTACGTAAGACATCCGGCTCAGTTGCTGATCAAGGTTGGCCTGCAGCACTTCACCACCCCCGGCTTCGCGCGCCTGGGCCATCAAGCGCTGGCCGAGGATTCCCA
The DNA here is from genome assembly GCF_056322725.1 of Pseudomonas sp. NUPR-002. NCBI lineage: Bacteria > Pseudomonadati > Pseudomonadota > Gammaproteobacteria > Pseudomonadales > Pseudomonadaceae > Pseudomonas > Pseudomonas sp. NUPR-002. The sequence continues at coordinate 3,653,651 of NZ_CM150476.1, read as the reverse complement.
GCAGGCGGCTGGCCGGCGCACCGCTGCTGGCGATCAGGGTGCGGGTCGGGCCATCGAGCAGACGCTGCAGGTCGGCACTCGGCGGCGTTCCACGCAACTGATCGCGCAGCACATAGGCAAAGGCAATCAGTGTATCGAACAGGCCGCGGCGCTGGACCGCCTCAAGGTTGGGCAACAGGCTCAGGGTCTGGCGGGTGAGGTTGCGGCTGACGATCAGCAACTCGCCCCACAACGTGCGCGCTTCCCAGAAACGCTGGTAGGCCACGGTGTTGCGAAAGCCGAGGAAGATCGCCAGGGTCAGGCCCCAGAGGGTAAAGGGCGTGGCGGTGAGGATGACCTTGTATTCGAACAGGGTGCCGTGAGTAGCAACCACGGCGGAGCTGATCAGTACGGTGTACAGCACTTTGCGCCATATCACTGGAATGATCGAGCCCTTGAGCGAGAACAACAGGACGCGGATGGAGGGTTTTTGCGGCTGGATGATCATCAAGGCAAACCTTGTACAGAAGCGCGAGAACGTGCGCGCATTACTGTAGGGCAAAGCTTTGCCGGGATACAGCTCGGTGATGATGAGGTGTTACATTATATCGTTATCATTTGCCGTGAGCCGTTCATGTCCCCTCCATCCTCCCGCTTGCAATCGATCGATGCCCTACGAGGCCTGGTGATGCTGTTCATGTTGCTCGACCATGTGCGCGAAACCTTTTACTTGCACCGTCAGGTCGGTGACCCGATGGATGCCACGAGTGTGCCGCCCGAGCTGTTTTTTACCCGCTTGCTCAGTGCCTTGTGCGCGCCGGTGTTCATCTTTCTGACCGGGCTTTCTGCCTGGCTGTACAGCCAGAAGCACACTCGGCGCGACACCTCGCTGTTTCTGCTCAAACGCGGCCTGTTTTTGGTGTTGTTGGAACTGACCCTGGTCAACCTGGCCTGGAACGGTACGCTGTTGCCGCCAACCCTGTGGCTGCAGGTGATCTGGTGCATCGGGATCTGCATGATCGTGCTGGCGGCGGCCCTGCATCTGCCGCGTGGCCTGCTGCTGGGCTTCGGCGCGTTGATCGTCGCTGGCCATAACCTGCTGGATCCCTGGGTACTCAGCGCTGACTCCCCATGGTTTACACCGTGGGCGATCCTGCATCAGCGTGATTTCATCGAGCTGGGTGGCGGCATCCGCGCGCGTACCACCTACCCGGTATTGCCGTGGATTGGCGTCATTCTATTGGGCTGGAGCGCGGGGCCGTGGTTTGCCCAGGGCGTGCCGACGGTGCGCCGGTCAAGGCTACTCATGCGTTGGGGGGGTGGCCTGTTACTGGCGTTCGTTGGCGTGCGCTATCTGAACGTGTATGGCGAGTTGCCGTGGGTGGCTACAGGTGACGCCCTGCGCACGACCATGAGCTTTCTCAGCGCCCGCAAATACCCGCCGTCGCTGATGTTCCTGCTGCCCACCCTTGGCCTGTGTCTATTGCTGCTGGCACTGCTGGAACGCTACCAGCGCCGCGTCTGGGTGCCACTGCTGGCGTTGTTCGGGGCAGCGCCGATGTTCTTCTACTTGCTGCACCTGTACGTGCTCAAGGCGCTGTACCTGATCGCCGTCGCGCTGTGGGGGCTGAATCAGGGCGCTTATTTCGGTTTCGATCAGGTCAGCGGTGTGTGGCTGTGCAGTCTGGTGCTGGCCTTGGTCTTGTATTACCCGACGCGCTGGTTCGCGGCCTTGAAACAGCGGCGCCGGGATGTTGCCTGGCTCAAGTATTTCTGAGCCCGGTTCACTCGTGGCAGCAGTGGGGCTGGTCGGCGCTGGCCCCCTCGTAGCGGTCGTGATGACGCACCCAGTCCATCGTGCCTTCTTCATTGCGTCCCTTGGGCATCAGGTCGAGGAAGTTATAGGCGCCGACCAGAATGTCCAAACCACGGGCATAGCTTGAGTATGTGTGGAACAGGGTGCCGTCGGTATCGCGATAGAACACGCTCAAGCCGGGCAACTCGGTTTCATTGCCCGAGTAGGGTTCGTAGTTGTACTGGCTGTTGCCGTCGTCGCTGACACTGACGCCGAACTCCCGATTGAAGGTGCTGCCGTGCGACGACACCCACGGGAAGCGCCAGCCCATACGTTGTTTGAAGCCCTGAAACTGGGCAAACGGCGCCCGCGATACGGCCACCAGTGAAACGTCGTGGTGGGCCAGGTGCAGGTTGGCACCGTCGAAGTGGTCGGCGAGGAACGAACAGCCGCCGCAGCCTTCACTCCAGCCCTCGTCGAACATGAAGTGGTAGATCAGCAGTTGACTGTGTGCGCCAAACAGATCGGCCAGGCTCAATTGCCCCTGAGGGCCTTCGAAGCGGTAGGGCTGCTCGATGCGTACCCACGGCAATGCGCGGCGCGCCCGGCTGAGCTCATCGCGTTGATGGGTCAGGGCTTTCTCATGCAAGAGCAACTGTCGGCGCGCGCTGAGCCATTCGCTGCGGGAAACCACTTGCGGGTTGCGGTAGTTGTCCATGGTGACGCTCCGGTGGGGGGATGTATGGATGGTCGTCCGCAGCGGGGGTGTTTCGACAGCGGGGCCTGAATAAGCGCATTTGCCTGATGAGCGGTGGTGGCGGTGCTCACGAATCGATTCAGCTGGCCATTAGCCATTTGAACATCAGCATCAACGTTGTTGCGGGCGCCAGATAGGCCTACTATTCATAGGCTTATGAAAAATAAGCCTAAGCTTATAACAAAAGAATGGAGTCCGTGATGATCCCACTGGATCGAATCCTGATAAGTAGCCTGCTGCTGTTTTCCGTCTCCGCGGCCCACGCCACAGACGGCCAGAAAGTCTTCAGCCAAGGCGGCCAGAATCCTGCGGCGATGGCCTGCCTGGGCTGTCATGGTGTGGATGGCAAAGGCATGGCGGCTGCGGGCTTTCCGCGCCTGGCCGGCTTGCCGGCGGCGTACCTGAGCAAGCAACTGCACGATTTTCGTAACGGCAGTCGCAAGAATCCGATCATGGAACCGCTGGCCAAGGCCCTCAGTGATGAGGAAATCCAGGCGGTGACCACCACCCTGGCAGCGATGCCCAGCGACGCGGTAGCCGACACTCGTAGGCAGCAGATGGCAAGCGACGCCACGCAGAAACTGGCCTTGTACGGTGACTGGAACCGCAAAATTCCGGGCTGTGTGCAATGTCATGGCCCGGGTGGTGTGGGGGTTGGCGAGCATTTCCCGCCGCTGGCTCATCAGCCCGCAGCCTATCTGGTGGCGCAGCTCAATGCCTGGCGCGATGGCAGTCGCAGCAACGACCCGAACCAGTTGATGGTGGGGGTGGCCAAGGCCATGAACGATGAGGAAATCAAGGCCGTGGCCGATTACTTTGCCAGCGCCGCCAGCCAGGAGGTGAAACCATGAAAGCATTGATGTTCGCTGCCCTGGCGTTGGCCCTGGGGACTGCGCACGCCGCGCCGATCGCCATGGAAGACCAGTCGCAACTCAAAGTCCCCGCGGCGGGCAGCGCTCCGGCGTTTACCCCGCCCGCAGAAAGTGAGTTGCCCGACAACGCCTTTGGCAAGATGGTCCGTCAGGGGCATGCCCTGTTCGTCGACACCAAGCGCCTGATGCCTGACAAGGTGGGTAATGGCCTCAATTGCAGCAACTGCCACCTGGACCAGGGGCGCCTGGGCCACTCGGCGCCGCTGTGGGGCGCGTACCCGATGTACCCGGCTTACCGTAAGAAAAACGACAAGGTCAACACCTTCGCCGAGCGCATACAGGGCTGCTTCCAGTTCAGCATGAACGGTACTCCGCCAGCGGCCGACAGCCCGGAAATGACTGCGCTCTCGGTGTATGCCTACTGGCTGGCGAGCAAGGCGCCGATCGGCGTCGAGACGCCGGGCCGGGGCTATCCCGAGGTCGCGCAGCCGGCCCAGGGCTATGACTTCAAACGCGGCGAGCAGGTGTATCAGCAGCAGTGTGCGATCTGCCACGGGGCAGAAGGTCAGGGGCAGAAAGTCGCTCAGGACTATGTGATGCCACCGCTGTGGGGTAAAGACTCGTACAACTGGGGCGCGGGCATGCACCGGATCAACACGGCGGCCTCGTTCATCAAGTACAACATGCCGCTGGGCAAGCCTGGATCGCTGAGCGATCAAGAGGCCTGGGATGTCGCGGCCTTCATCAACCGCCACGAACGGCCGCAGGATCCGCGCCTGGTCGAGGGCTCAATCGAGAAAACCCGGTTGAAGTTCCATGCCAATGACGGGGTCAACCTGTACGGACAGACGGTAGACGGTGTACTGATCGGTAAAGGAGTGTTGTAACGCCTGTTTTTGCTGGCGTCCCCGTGATTTCACAAGAAATAGCACAATGAAATCACGGGGCGATATTTACGATCGGCGGGAACTATCTACACTAGGATTTCTCTATGATGGCATCGGCCAGTCGGTGGGGGCATTGTAAGGTGGCCGCTGCCTGATTAGACTGCGCCGAATTTCGTACGCAAAGCCCTTGTTAAGGACGTATATGATCAAGAAATGCTTGTTCCCGGCAGCCGGTTACGGCACTCGCTTCCTGCCTGCTACCAAAGCTATGCCCAAGGAAATGCTGCCAGTGGTAAACAAGCCACTGATCCAGTATGGCGTTGAAGAAGCGCTGGAAGCTGGGTTGAACGAGATTTCCATTGTTACCGGCCGTGGTAAGCGCGCGCTGGAAGATCACTTCGACATCAGCTACGAGCTGGAAAACCAGATCAAGGGCACCGACAAGGAAAAATACCTGGTCGGCATCCGTCGTCTGCTCGATGAGTGCTCGTTCTCTTACACTCGTCAGACCGAAATGAAAGGCCTGGGCCATGCGATCCTCACCGGTCGTCCACTGATCGGCGATGAGCCGTTCGCCGTGGTGCTGGCCGACGACCTGTGCGTCAACCTCGACGGTGACGGCGTGCTCAAGCAAATGGTCAAGCTGTACAAACAGTACCGCTGCACCATCGTTGCAATCATGGAAGTCGACCCGCAGGAAACCAGCAAGTATGGCGTGATCGCCGGCGACCTGATCGGCGACGACCTGTACCGTGTGCGCAACATGGTCGAGAAGCCAAAACCGGAAGATGCCCCGTCGAACCTGGCGATCATCGGTCGCTACATCATGACCCCGGACATTTTCAGTCTGATCGAACAAACCGAGCCAGGCAAAGGGGGTGAAATCCAGATCACCGACGCCCTGATGAAGCAGGCCCAGGATGGCTGCGTGATTGCCTACAAGTTCAAGGGCAAGCGTTTCGACTGCGGTGGCGCTGAAGGCTACATCGAGGCAACCAACTTCTGCTTCGAGAACTTCTACAAAACCGGTAAGGCGTACTAAGTCTTCCAGCGCCATGCTGCAAGCCGCAAGTGGAACGCACAGGGCTTTTTCTAGTAGCCTGTAGCTTGATACTTGCGGCTTGAGAGCATCGAGATGCCCTACGATTTTGATTTGTTTGTGATTGGTGCCGGGTCCGGTGGTGTGCGCGCTGCGCGTTTTGCCGCAGGGTTCGGTGCAAAGGTGGCGGTTGCTGAAAGCCGTTACCTGGGCGGGACCTGTGTCAACGTCGGCTGTGTGCCGAAGAAACTGCTGGTCTACGGCGCGCATTTTGCCGATGACTTCGAGCAGGCCGTAGGGTTTGGCTGGTCGCTGGAAGACGCTCAGTTCGACTGGGGCCAGCTGATTGCCAACAAGAACCGCGAAATCGAGCGCCTTAATGGCATCTACCGCAATCTATTGATCAACAGCGGCGTGACCTTGCTTGAAGGCCACGCCAAGCTGACCGGCGCCCACGAAGTGGAAGTCGACGGCCAGCGTTACAGCGCCGAGCACATTCTGATTGCCACCGGCGGCTGGCCACAGATCCCGGATATTCCTGGCAAGGAACTGGCGATCAGTTCCAACGAAGCCTTTTACCTCAAAGACCTGCCCAAGCGTGTCTTGGTGGTGGGTGGTGGTTACATTGCCGTGGAATTTGCTGGCATCTTCCAGGGCCTTGGGGCGAAAACCTCGCTGTTGTATCGCGGTGATCTGTTCTTGCGCGGTTTCGATGGTGGTGTGCGTAACCACCTTAAGGAAGAACTGGAAAAACGCGGTTTGGACTTGCAGTTCAACAGCGATATCCAGCGCATCGAGCGTCAGGACGACGACAGCCTCAAGGCGACCCTCAAAGACGGTCGTGAGCTGGTTGCCGACTGCGTATTCTATGCCACCGGCCGGCGGCCGATGCTCGATAACCTGGGCCTGGAAAATACGGGGGTAGAGCTGGACCCACGTGGTTTCATTCGCGTCGACGAGCAGTACCAGACCACTGAACCGTCGATCCTGGCCATCGGTGACGTGATTGGCCGGGTGCAACTGACACCCGTGGCACTTGCTGAGGGCATGGCGGTGGTGCGGCGTCTGTTCAAACCCGAGCAATATCGCCCAGTGGACTACCAGAATATCCCCACCGCGGTGTTCAGCCAGCCGCCTATCGGCACTGTTGGCCTGACCGAAGAACAAGCGCTTGAGCAAGGCTACAAGGTGCAGATTTTTGAAAGCCGTTTCCGGCCGATGAAGCTGACCCTCACCGATGTTCAGGAAAAGACCTTGATGAAGCTGGTGGTCGATGCCGACACCGACCGTGTGTTGGGTTGCCATATGGTCGGCCCGGACGCGGGCGAGATTATCCAGGGCCTGGGTATCGCGCTGAAGGCCGGGGCTACCAAGCAGCAGTTCGATGAAACCATCGGTGTGCATCCGACCGCAGCCGAAGAGTTCGTGACCCTGCGCACGCCAGTTTCACGTTGAGTCACCCACCCTGCGTAGGAGCTACGCAGGGTGGCCAACGTTTCCTACCTGAGCCGTTACTTAAGCGGCCATCGCCGTGACCTGCGGCTGACATTCTCCGAGTCGGACATTTCAGATACTGATTGCCCCACTCACTTCCAAGCAGAATGTCACGATGAAACCTACAAATAAAACGCTTCTTGCGCTGAGTTGCTGTCTTCTCCTGAGCACTGGGATGGCACAGGCCAGCGGTCAAATGAGCTTCAGCGGCAGCGTTGAGGCGGGCACTTGCGAAGTCAATGGCGGCAACAACGATGTGGCCGTGAGCTTGCCGACGGTGCCGGCCAGTCTGTTGATCACTCCAGGCCAGGTCGCAGGCAACACGCGCTTCGATCTGCGTCTGGCCAACTGCTCGCCTGGCTTGACCCGCGTTTCTACCTACTTTGAATCTGGTCCTACCATCAGCCCGCAGGGGCGCCTGATTGTGGATACCGGTGGTAGCGAGAACGTTGAAGTTCAGCTGCGCAACAACACCAATGCGCCGATGAACCTGTCGGCTGCCCAAGGCAACCAGAACTCCCAGATCGTTGACATCATCAACGGTCAGGCAGTGCTCGCTTACTCGGCGGAATACTACTCACTGGGCGGCACAACGCCAGGCCTGGTGAACACCCGCGTGCAGTACACCCTGATGTACCCATGAAGTTGTTGGCAGCCCTTGCCGGGCTGCCAACCTCTATTGTTTGCCGACCCAGGACCTCCTATGAAAACAATCTGCCTGCCGTTCTGGCGCGGGTGGCTTCTGGCTGCCTGTCTGTCCAGTAGCGCGGCCAATGCCAGTGTTGTGATTGCCACAACCCGGGTGATCTATCCCGCGAATGCCGCAGAAGTGACGGTCAGCTTGAACCACAAAGGGCAGCATCCGTCGTTGGTGCAAGCCTGGATCGATGAGGGCCAGGCAGAGGTCCCGATCGAGCAATTGCAGGTGCCGTTCAGCCTCACGCCGTCGTTGTTTCGCCTGGATCCGGGCAATGGGCAAACACTGCGCTTGTTTCAAACCGAGCACGACTTTCCCCAGGACCGCGAAGGCCTGTATTGGCTCAATGTGCTGGAAATCCCGCCAAAGGGGCAAGGCAATGCCCTGCAGGTTGCGGTGCGTTCGCGGATCAAGCTGCTGTATCGCCCCCAAGGCCTTGCTGGAACCGCAGAACAAGCGCCGCAGGCGTTGACCTGGCGTCTGCTCAAGCAGCATCAGGCATGGATGCTCGAAGCGCACAATCCCAGCCGCTATCACGTCAACCTCGCTGCGCTGGCGATCCAGACGGCAGCGGGCATGCACGAAGCCCAAAGCAGCCACCTCGCGCCAATGTCGACCCAGCTGTTTGCTTTAGAGGGGCTGGAATTGGCCGCAGCGTCTAGCGCCCGCGTGCACTTCAGCAGTGTCAATGACTACGGTGCGGTGTTGCTCCACCAACAGTCCGCCGAGGTCGTCCACCGGCACTGAGCGCGGTGGAGGCGACAGTGATGATGAAATGTTCTGCCGCGCCTGCATGGCGTACGGCCGGGGCCTTGCTGTGCCTGGCAAGCGCACTGGCAAGCAATCGACTGCATGCAGCACCGGTTGCGTTCGATCCCCGATTCCTGCAAACGGAGGGGGCGGCGGCTGTCGATGTCAGTCGTTTCCAGCATGCCGACAGCGTACCTGAAGGCGAGCAGGTGCTGGATGTTGTGGTCAATGAGCACTGGAAGGGACGCTGGTCGGTAGCCTTGCGTCAACAAGGCGATGAGCCGCAGGCCAGTCCTTGTTACAGCGGCACATTGCTGCAGGCGCTGACCATTGATCAAGCACAGCTTGGCGCTTCGGTGCGCGAGCAGTTGCAGCCGACCGACAGCTGCCTGCCATTGTCGGCGTTGGGAATAGAGGCCAGTGAGCGCCTGGATTATGGTCGCTTGCGCTTGTCGCTACAGGTCGCTCAAACGGCCTTGGTGTCGCTACCCCTGGATTATTTGCCCCCGGAGCAATGGGACAGCGGCACGCCTGCAGCGTTTGTCGACTATCGCTTGAACCTGTTCAGTCAGCGCAGCCGCATTGACGGTCAGCAGTGGAATCAATCCTTCCTGGGCTTGCGCAGTGGCCTCAACACCGGGGCCTGGTACTGGCGTCATGAAGGCTACCTGCAAGCCGGCGAGGGTATCGAGCAGCGTTACCAGGCACTGGCCAGCTATGTGCAGCGTGATATCGCCCCATGGCAAGCGCAGTTGACACTGGGCGAGGCTTACAGTCGCGGTGAGGTGTTTGACAGCATCGCCTACACCGGCGCCGGGTTAGCCAGCGACGAGCGCATGTTACCGGCATCGCAACGCGGTTTTGCCCCGACTGTCAGTGGCGTTGCCTACAGTACGGCGTTGCTGACTATCCGCCAGAATGGCGTGCTCTTGCATGAGTCAACCGTGCAGCCCGGGCCGTTCGAAATCAGTGACCTGTATGCCAACGGCTTCAGTGATGACCTGGAGGTGACCCTGACGGAAGCTGATGGCAATCAACGCACGTTCACGGTGCCGTATCAGGCAGCGCCGTTGGCCTTGCGCCCGGGCGCCCGGCGTTTTGACTTCAGCCTCGGGCGCTGGCGCGATGGTCTGGGCAACACTGGCCTGGAGCATGCCCAGGGAAGTTGGCAACAGGGCCTGAGCAATCGCTTCAGCGTACATGCCGGATTGATCGCAGCTCCAGGGTATCAATCGGCTGCGCTGGGGGGCACGCTGAACAGCCACCTGGGGGCGGTGGCCCTGACTGTACTCGGATCGCACAGCGACTCGCCAGAGCAGGAGCGCAGCGCTGGCCAGGCCGTGCGGTTGAGCTGGCGTCAAGTGCTGGCGGCGTCGCGCACCGACCTGAGCGTCAGCCTGACCAGCAGTGGTCCTGAGTACCAGGGCTTCAATGACGTTGCCCGTGCTCGGTACGAGGGCGAGCAGCACTCGCCGAACCCGCACCCGACACGCCTGAGCGCACGCGTTGCAGTCAGCCAAGGCCTGGGTGAGCAGGGGGGGCGTTTGAGCCTGCAAGCCGTGCGGACGCAGCGCTGGCAGCGGCCGGGTAGTGATTTGAGCTATTCGCTTGGCTACTTCAACCGCTATGGCGCGCTGGGCTATGGCATCACGGCCTCCCGCGAGCAATCGACGTCGGCAGGGCATCGCAATCAAATCGCCGTGACCTTGAGTCTGCCGTTGGGTGAGCGTCGGCGTGGCTCACTGTCCAGTACCTTCACCAGCAACGGCAGTGGACACAACACAACCAACACCCGCTTCAGCAGCACTGCCGGTGAGCATGGCCAGTGGGGGTATGGCCTGGGGCTGAGCACACGGCATGAATCGCAGCGCGATACCGCAGGTGTGGACGCCCAAGCGCAGTACAGCGGTGCGGGAGCACAGCTCAGTGGAACACTCAGTCAGCACCGTGACTACCAACAGGCCTCGCTGGGCGCTCGCGGGGCGTTGGTGGCACATGCCGGAGGGCTGACGGCGACCCAGTCGCTGGGCGAAAGCTTTGCCATCGTGCATGCGCCGGGCGCTGCCCGCGCACGACTCAAGCAGGCGCCGCAGGTGCAGCTGGATAGCAAGGGCTATGCGGTGCTGCCGCACCTTTTGCCGTACAGCCTCAATACCGTCGAGCTGGACCCTAAAGGCACCTCGCAAGACATCGAACTGCAACTGAGCAGCCAGCAAGTCGTGCCGCGAGCCGGTGCTGCGGCCTTGCTCTACTACCCCACACGCAGCGGGCGCAGCGCGTTGATCGACGCACGCCAGGCCGATGGCAGCGTGTTGCCCTTCGGCGCGGTGGTGCTGGATGAAACGGGCGAGGAGCTGGGGCTGGTCGGGCAGGGCAGCCGATTGCATGTGCGCGGGATCAACACGCAGGGGCGTTTGCAGGTGCGCTGGGGGGACGGCATGCAGCAGCACTGTGCCCTGAACTATCGGCTGCCTGCGGGCCAGCCGTCAGGCAATGCCCCGACCGTACTGCAGGCGACCTGTGAACAGCAGGGCAGTGATGCCGTGGAATCCTTGTTATGAGCGTTCAAGCTATCTAACCCGCCACTTATAGCCAAAACCAATCGGCAGCATGAGCTTTGCCAATGAGCATTGAGGGAATGTATTAGCTACGATTCTCCCATCAAGTTTTTCAACCCCCTGAAGGAGCGTTACTTATGCCTATCATCAACAGCCAGGTAAAACCGTTCAAAGCCACTGCTTACCACCAGGGCAAGTTTGTCGAAGTCTCCGACGCCGACCTCAAAGGCAAATGGTCTGTCGTATTCTTCTACCCGGCTGACTTCACCTTCGTCTGCCCGACCGAGCTGGGCGACCTGGCCGACAACTACGCTGAGTTCAAAGACCTGGGCGTGGAAATCTACGGCGTGTCCACCGACACCCACTTCACCCACAAAGCCTGGCACGACACCTCGGACACCATCGGCAAGATCCAGTACCCACTGATCGGTGACCCGACTCACGTCATCTCGCGCAACTTCGACGTACTGATCGAAGAAGCCGGTATCGCTGACCGTGGCACCTTCGTGATCAACCCGGAAGGTCAGATCAAGATCGTTGAACTGAACGACGGCGGTGTTGGCCGTGACGCCAGCGAGCTGCTGCGCAAGATCAAGGCTGCCCAGTACGTCGCTGCTCACCCAGGCGAAGTGTGCCCAGCCAAGTGGAAAGAAGGCGAAGCCACTCTGGCGCCATCGCTGGACCTGGTCGGCAAGATCTAAGACCGTGAGCCAGCCGAGGGCGGTGCTGCACCGCACCTGATGTTGTCACCGCCCCGCAAAACGCCCGGGCGCTTTCGCCCGGGCGTTGTTATTTCTACCGTTTGAAAAAGGAATCGCCCGTATGTTGGACGCCACGCTTAAAACTCAGTTGAAAACCTACCTGGAACGGGTCACTCAGCCGATCGAGATCGTCGCTTCCCTCGATGACGGCGCGAAGTCCCGCGAATTACGCGACCTGCTGGTTGAAATCGCCAGCCTGTCCACCCTGATTTCCTTGCGTGAGGACGGTAACGACGCCCGGCGTCCTTCGTTCTCGCTCAACCGCCCTGGGGCCGACATCAGCCTGCGCTTTGCCGGCATCCCCATGGGCCATGAGTTCACCTCGCTGGTGCTGGCACTGCTGCAGGTCGGCGGCCATCCGTCCAAGGCCAGCGCCGAACTGATCGAGCAGATCGGCGCGCTGCAAGGTGAATTCAACTTTGAAACCTACTTCTCGCTGTCGTGCCAGAACTGCCCGGACGTGGTTCAGGCACTGAACCTGATGGCGGTGCTTAACCCGAACATTCGTCATGTTGCCATCGACGGCGCGCTGTTCCAGGAAGAAGTCGAATCGCGCAAAGTCATGGCGGTACCCAGCGTGTACCTCAATGGCGAAGTGTTTGGCCAGGGCCGCATGGGCCTGGAAGAAATCGTCGCCAAGCTGGACACCAGCAGCGCTGAGCGCCAGGCGGAAAAAATCAACGCCAAAGACGCCTTCGACGTATTGGTGGTTGGCGGTGGCCCCGCCGGTGCTGCAGCGGCCATTTACGCGGCGCGTAAAGGCATCCGTACCGGTGTGGCTGCGGAGCGTTTTGGTGGGCAGGTGCTCGACACCATGGCCATCGAGAACTTCATCTCGGTTCAGGAAACCGAAGGCCCGAAACTGGCCATGGCCCTGGAAGAGCACGTCAAGCAGTACGACGTCGACATCATGAACTTGCAGCGCGGTGAAGCGCTGATCCCGGCCAGCGATGGCGGGCTGCATGAAGTACGCCTGGCCAGTGGTGCTTCACTCAAGGCCAAAACCGTCATCCTCGCCACTGGCGCGCGCTGGCGGGAAATGAACGTACCGGGTGAAAAAGAGTACCGCAGCCGTGGCGTGGCGTACTGCCCGCACTGCGACGGCCCGCTGTTCAAGGGCAAGCGCGTGGCGGTGATTGGTGGCGGCAACTCGGGTGTAGAAGCGGCAATTGATCTGGCCGGTATCGTGGCCCAGGTAACACTGATCGAGTTTGACAGCCAACTGCGTGCCGACGCGGTGTTGCAACGCAAGCTGCACAGCTTGCCGAACGTCAAGGTGATCACCAGCGCGCTGACCACCGAAGTGCTGGGTGATGGCCAGAAGGTCAGCGGCCTGCGCTACAAGGACCGCAACAGCGATGAGCTGCATGACATCGCACTGGAAGGGATCTTTGTACAGATCGGCCTGTTGCCCAACACTGACTGGCTCAAGGGCACGGTAGAGCTGTCGCCACGTGGTGAGATCATTGTCGACTCCCGTGGCCAGACCAACCTGCCGGGTGTGTTTGCTGCCGGTGATGTGACCACCGTGCCGTACAAGCAGATCGTGATTGCCGTGGGTGAGGGCGCCAAGGCTTCGCTGGCGGCGTTCGATCACCTGATTCGTGCCTGAAACACCGCAGGGCTACTGGTAGGAGCGGGCTTGCTCCGCGATGGCGATTGATCTGACACATCGCCTCGCGGGGCAAGCCCGCTCCTACCTAACCCACACACGCCCGGCGGTATTCCCCTGGCGTCACCCCATAAGCCTGTTTGAACTGCCGGTTCAAATGGCTCTGATCCGAAAACCCCAAAGCAAAGGCCACGTTGAACGGCAGGCAGTCGTTCTTCAGCAGTTCCCGTGCGCGACTCAGGCGCCGCTGTTTGAGCCAGGCATGCGGAGGCAAACCGGTGGCCTGGCGAAACACCCGGGCGAAGTGGAAAGGTGAAAGATTGACCGCACTGGCCAGATCCTGCAGTGACGGTGGGTCGGCCAGGCAGCTTTCCATCAGCTCTTTGGCTCGTGCCACGGCGCAGGGTTCGTTGCCAGGCTCGCGCGGGCTACCGATGCGGGCATGGCGGTGCACCAGCATCAGCACGGCCTCGCGCCACGCGCTCTGTTGCTCCAGGTCACTGGCACCCTGTTCAGCCAGGCAGTGCAGCCAGTTGAACGCCTTGGCCAGTTGCGGATCGTGCAGCACGCTGGCCTCGAAGCGCGGCAGGCCGTCGCGTTTGATATCCAGCTCATCCAGCACACCGGTGATACGTTCACCTTGTGGGTACAAGCCACGATAACGCCAGCCCTGTTCATGGGCCTTGGCGCCGGTGTGCATTTCATCGGGGTTGATCAGCACCATGCTGCCCACCGCCGCCACATGATCGCTGCCACGATGCCAGAAACGCTGGGCACCCGAGGTGATGATGGTGATCGCATAGCCTTCATGCACATGCGGCGCAAAGCGTTGCTGGAAATATCGAGCGTGAAGCATCTCGACATCTCCCAGCGCCGGCGCTTGCCAGAAGTGGGTCTGTTCCTGCGGTGCTGCGTTCATGGGCTGCCGTTCAACCACCAGCGAAAGACGAAAAAGAACATCATGCTCACCAGCATGCTGATCAAGGTGCTGCGGGTCAACAGCACCAGCACCACGGCCACCACTGAACCGAGCAAGTACGGGTTGCTCAGGCTCAGGTCGAGTTGATGACCAGGCAGGAAAATGATCGGCCCACAGATGGCGGTCAACATACCCGGCACGGCAAAACCGAGAAATTGCCGGGCGTTGGAGCTCAGGCGCAGCGGCAAGCGTGGTTCAAGGAATGCGTAGCGGTTGAGAAATACCAGCAGGCCCATCCCGACAATCAAGGCAAAGATCATGAGCGTGCTCCGCTGAATTTCTGGCAGATGAAACCGGCGCTCATGCCCAGCAGGCCGGCTGCCACCAGGCCGGTTTCCCAGTGCCAGAAGCTGAACAGCACAGAGCTGAACAACGACACCGCAACGCACACCACGGTGGGCAGATTGCGCACCAGCGGGGCGATCAGGGCAACAAAGGTGGCGACGATGGAGAAATCCAGGCCCAACTGGTCGAGGTGCGGGATGTTTTGGCCAAGAATAATGCCCGCCAGGGTGAACAGGTTCCAGGCGATGTAGAAGGTCAGGCCAACGCCTAACGCATACCAGCGGTTGAACTGCTGTTGGTCGTACTGGCTGGTGAGAGCAAAAAACTCGTCAGTGAGCAAGAATCCCAGGCCCAGCCGCCAGCGGGTAGGCAGCCCTGACAGTACCGGGCGCATCGACAGGCCGTAGAGCAGGTGCTGGGAGGTCAGCAGCAGGGTAGTCAACAGGATCGAGAACAGGTTCGCTCCGCCTTTGAGCATGCCAATGGCCACCAGCTGTGCCGCCCCGGCGAAAACGATGGCCGACAGCCCCTGGCCTTCCCAAGGGGTGAGGTTGGCTTCGATGGCCATTGAGCCGGCGAGTAGCCCCCAGGGGGCGACCGCCAAAGACAATGGCAGGATGGCGATTGCGCCGCGGGTAAAGGCCTGGCGGGCGAAGGGTGGGCTGGACATGGCTATCTGCAACAACTGGAAAAGGTTGCACAGCATGCCAGAGCTGCGCGCAGGTGACTTGAACGATCTTGCTGTTCAGGCTCACCTGGCGCCAGGGCGGGTCAAAAATGCTTGCTGAGCAGACGTTGGCGTACGGCAAAGCAACCGTTCAGATCAACCGCTTTTTGCCAGTAACGCTGGCGTTGATCGGGTTGGCTGTTGCCCTGCAAACGGTAGATTTCGGCCTGGAAGTCGCGTTGGCGTCCCCATTGCAGGGCCAGGCCCTGAGGTTGTTCGGGATTGCACAGCAGACGCTCGGCCGGTTGCGGGTAATAGGAGGCGTAGCGGTTGGCTATGGCCTGGACATGCTCAAGGTTTTTGCCAAACGCCGTGCTGTCACGGTAGTCGGTGCACCAGGCTTCGATCCCCAGTGCCGCGGGTGCAAAACCCTGCGCAAGGCTGGTTTGCAGTAGCGGGCAAGCGGCAACTGGAATCTGCTCGGTGGGCAGGTAGGTCATGTAATACAACGCCAGGCGATAACGGGCGACCGGATGGTCCAGCTCCACGGCTTTGGTCAGCAGGCTGACGGCAGGGGTGAGGGTTCGCCCAAGAGCTTGCCCCTGTTGCGCCAGGTCCTGGTCGGTGGAGCTGGTCTTGAGGCTGAAGCTGTCGGCCTGATGTTCGGCTTGCTCCAGCAGTGTCACGGCCTGGCGATACAGCAGGTCGGCGTGCGGGTCGATGCGCAAGCCGTCAGCCAGCGCGCAGCCGGGCACCAATATGGCTAATAAGAAGGAGCAGAGGCGTGCACGCAACCGGGTAAAGCCTGAGGAGGGCACTGCTTGAGGGCTGGGCATCAATTGAATAACGGTACGCTGAGGTTCAGGGTTCAATCCAACTGTCCATAGTAGGGTTCGAAGGGGCCTGGGCAAAGGCGACCATTCTAACCTTTGTAGGGGCGTTCTCGAAAGCCACGCAACATGGTGTCCAAGTGATGACTGGCCGGTAGGAGCGGGCTTGCCCCGCGATGCGATTTATCTGGCACATCGCATCGCGGGGCAAGCCCGCTCCTACCGGGCAAGCCTTAGGACCAAAATGTCCGAAGGTTGTAAAACAGCCCTGCCAAGGCGATCACCAGCAGCATCGCGCCGCTGGCCAGGCCGATCAGCCGCTGATGTTGTGGGCTCGCCAAGGTGCTGGTCAGCAGAATGTACGCCGCCAGAATCGCCATATCGAGAATCACCCAAACCAGCGAAAGCAGTAACAGGCTGTGGCTTGTCTGGCTGGTGATGTGGATGAACTGCGGGAAAAAGGCCATGAAGAACAGGATGTCTTTCGGGTTCGACAAGCCGATGGCAAAGCCTTTCCACAGGCCTCCACGCACGCGGTCAGGCGGCGCAACGTCCGCGTTGGGTGTCAGTGCCTGACGCAGGCCGCTAATGGCCAGGTAACCGATGAACAGGCAGCCCACCACACTCAGCGCACTGAGCACATGGGGGGCGATCACCGCACTGGTAAGAATCAGGCTGGCGGCCAGTGCGATCAGCACCAGCGAGGCACCGTTGGTGCCGACGGCGGTCCACAGCGCCTGGCGGCGGCCAGTGCTGGCGGCTGTGTTGACCACCAGGGCAACCACCGGGCCGGGCGTGGCAATCAGCAGCAAAACGGTCAGTGCGTAGGTCAGGAGCAGGGCGGTGTTCATTGGCAGGCTCGGTGGTCGTCAGGTGTGTGGGCATTTTCGGCAGCCCCCCGCGCCTTGTAAAACGACTGTTGCTATGGCTTTCTATTAGTCCTGCTCATGCCTCAGGTGGCCTATGTCCGAACGTATTCCTGCATTGCTGGCCTTAAGGGCGTTCGAGGTGGCCGCGCGTTATGGCTCCTTTACCCGCGCCGCTCAGGAACTGGCGCTGACCCAAGGGGCTATCAGTCACCACATCAAAACCCTCGAAGGTTTGTTTGGCTGCGCCTTGTTTGAACGCCGTGGCCCTAAACTGTCGCTGACCGAGTCCGGGCGGGTATTGGCGCAAGAGTTGAAAGTAGGCTTCAAAATTATCGACAACGCCTGCGCGCTGCTGAAAAAGGAGCGCAACAGCATTCGCCTGAAAGCACCTTCGACCCTGACCACCCGCTGGCTGCTCGGGGTACTGGAGGGCTATCGTCAGTCGGTGCCAGCCAGCCATGTGCAACTGTCCAGCGTGTGGATGGACATCGACAGTGTCGATTTCTACAGCGAGCCCTATGACGCCGCGATGCTCTTGGCTGACGGCCGTTTTGCCGCCGATGTCGACAGCCTCAAGCTGTTCGATGAGTGGTTGCTGCCGGTGTGCAGTCCTGGTTATCAGGCAACGCTCGGGCCAGGGCTGGACGGCCTGCAACGCGCTGATTACCTGCACTGCTCGGCAGACCGCCGCGACTGGCGGCGTTGGCTGGCGCGCCTCGGTGCGTCGCCCGCCGGGCTTGAACGTGGTCAACTGTTCGATACCCTGGATCAAGGCATGTCGGCGGCCCAGCAAGGTGCGGGGGTTGCGGTGGTCGACCTGTTGCTGGCCAGCACAGAACTTGCCGCCGGGCGCCTGGTGCCGCCGTTGCCGCAGGCGGTGTCGACCGGCGAGGGCTATTACCTGACTTGGCTCAAATCCAGCCCACAGGCCCGACAGATTCAGGCACTGGGTCATTACCTGCTGGCGCAAGTGCCGCAACTGCCTGCCCAGGGCTACGACTATTTGTATGACTAATACTCGATACGGCTGCTCGGCCGCTGCGGTGCTGGGGTAGAATCGCAGCACAGATCAGGTGGTTCAGAGGTTGTAGTGGTGGAGTTACAGCAGGGCTTTGTCCTGACCCGACATTGGCGCGATACCCCGGCAGGGACCTGCGTCGAGTTCTGGTTGGCCACCGACCAAGGCCCGCGTCGCTTGCGCGTGCCGCTGCAAACCTCTGTGGCTTTCATCCCGGCGACGCACCGCCAGCAGGCACAGACGGTGTTGCGCAGTGAACGCGGGGTAGCGTTACGCCCGCTTGAACTGCGCGATTTTGAGCAGCGCCCGGTGATGGGCTTGTACTGCCGCCAGCATCGCCAGTTGATCCAGCTGGAAAAGCGCCTGCGTGCTGCCGGGGTGCAGGTTTACGAAGCCGATATCCGCCCGCCCGATCGCTACCTGATGGAGCGTTTCATCACCGCCCCGGTCAGTTTCAGTGGCACGCCCGATGAGCAGGGCGTGGTGCAGGATGCCTTGCTCAAACCGGCGCCCGACTACCGGCCAACGCTGAAGCTGGTGTCGCTGGACATCGAAACCACCGAACGCGGCGAATTGTATTCGATTACCCTTGAGGGCTGCGGCCAGCGCCAGGTGTACATGCTTGGCCCGGCCAATGGCGATGACCGCGAGGTGGATTTCGACCTGGACTACTGTGACAGTCGGGCGCAGTTGCTCGAGCGCCTGAATCAATGGCTGGCGCAGCATGATCCGGACGCGATCATCGGCTGGAACCTGGTGCAGTTCGACCTGCGCGTGTTGCAGGCCCACGCCGAGCAGTTGCAGGTTCCCCTGTGCCTGGGCCGCGACGGTGAGCCGATGGAGTGGCGCGAACACGGCAGTCGCACGCATTTCTTTGCCGGGGCCAGTGGCCGTTTGATCATCGATGGCATCGAGGCGTTGCGCTCGGCGACCTGGAGCTTTCCTTCGTTCAGCCTGGAAAACGTAGCGCAAACCCTGCTCGGTGAAGGCAAGGCCATTGATACCCCGTATCAGCGCATGGATGAAATCAATCGCATGTTTGCCGAGGACAAACCGGCCCTGGCACGCTACAACCTCAAGGACTGCGAGCTGGTCACGCGGATCTTCGCCAAGACCGAACTGCTGACCTTCCTCCTGGAACGGGCGACGGTCACCGGTTTACCGGCTGATCGTAGTGGTGGTTCAGTCGCTGCCTTCGGCCACTTGTACATCCCGCTGATGCATCGCCAGGGCTTCGTCGCGCCCAATCAAGGTGAGCGCCCGGAAGAGGCGAGCCCCGGCGGCTTTGTCATGGACTCGCGGCCCGGCTTGTACGAGTCGGTGCTGGTGCTGGACTACAAGAGCCTGTACCCCTCGATCATTCGCACCTTTCTCATCGATCCGCTGGGGTTGGTCGAGGGGCTGCGTGAACCGGGTGACGCCACCTCGGTTCCGGGTTTTCGTGGTGCGCGCTTTTCGCGCCTTCATCACTGTTTGCCCGCGATCGTCGAACGCGTCTGGCAGGGGCGCGAGACCGCTAAGCGCGAAAAGAATGCGCCGTTGTCGCAGGCCTTGAAGATCATCATGAACGCCTTCTACGGCGTGCTCGGTTCCAGTGGCTGCCGTTTCTTCGACCCGCGTCTGGCCTCATCGATCACCCTGCGCGGCCACGAGATCATGCGCCGCACCCGCGAGTTGATCGAAGCTCAGGGTTATACAGTGATCTACGGCGATACCGACTCCACCTTTGTCTGGCTCAAGAGCGCGCACAGCGAGGCTGATGCCGATGCCATCGGCCGCCGTCTGGTGCAGCAGGTCAATCAATGGTGGTGCACACATTTGCGCGACACTTACGATCTGGACAGCGCCCTTGAGCTGCAATACGAGACGCACTACAAGCGCTTTCTGATGCCCACCATCCGCGGTGCCGAAGAAGGCAGCAAAAAGCGCTACGCCGGGTTGGTGCAGCGTAACGACGGGCGCGATGAAATGGTCTTCAAGGGCCTGGAAAGTGTCCGTACCGACTGGTCGCCATTGGCGCGCCAATTCCAGCAGGAACTGTACGAACGCATTTTCCGTCGGCAACCCTACCAGGCTTACCTGCGCGAATACGTGCGTCAGACCCTGGCCGGCGAGCTGGATGAATTGTTGGTTTACCGCAAGCGCCTGCGCCGCCCGCTGGCGGACTATCAGCGCAACGTTCCGCCGCATGTGCGGGCAGCGCGCATGGCTGATGACTTCAACCAGCGTCAGGGGCGGCCACGGCAGTACCAGAATGGCGGCTGGATCAGCTATGTGATCACCGTGGCCGGCCCGGAGCCGCTGGAAACCCGCCATTCAGCCATCGACTATGACCACTACCTGACCCGCCAACTGCAACCGGTGGCCGATGCCATTCTGCCGTTTGTGGAGGATGACTTTACGGCGCTGATCGATCGGCAGATGGGGTTGTTTTAGCGGTTGCTGTTACATCGCCCCGCGGGGCTAGCACGCGCCTACGGGCGGGCTAGCCACAGGGCGGCCATCAGCCAGGCGGCGGCTGCCAGCGCGGTGATGGTGCGCACATGGTTCCAACGATTCCAGCTGGGTACGTAGCGGTGCCAGGCCGCCGCCGCTTCACTGCTGGCCGGGTCGAGGCGGGCCAGGGCCTGGTTTTTCGGCACGTTGAACAGCAGGGTGACGACGATGTTGCCGGCCAGGTACAGGGCACTGCCGATGGCCATGCACAGGCTGCCCGGCAGTGGCCAGCGCTGATACGCCCAGATCAGCAGGCCGATGCTGGTGGCTGCGGTGCCGAGGAACAAGGCCAGGAACAGGCGATTGAGCACCACCTTGTTGATCGACTGCATGGCCGTTACCGCACTCTGTTCCGGGATGCGCTCCAGGGCGGTCATGACAAAGTTGGAGAAGGCGAAGAACAACCCGCCCATCAGGCCGCAACCCAAGGCTGTGGCAAGGATCAGCAACAACAGCAGGGTATCGACAATGCTCATGGTCCGCTCCTTTAGATCAGCTATCCTCAGAATCAGATGTCAGCCTGTTCTGGTCAGGGTCAAGGCCTTACATGGAAATCGGAAGTTACCTTTGACTTGTCCACGGATTTCGTCCTGTAGTTTAGGCTCGCACCTCGGATCTTTCGTCGCGATCTGTAGTCTTTGATGCATGGAAATTGAAGGAGATGCGCATGCTCGTACGGTCACTGACCCTTGCCACCTTGTTGGCCATAGCCGGCCCCGTCCTCGCTGACGATGCCCCCTTGAACCAGGACCTGTACAAGTCCCGCCCTTTGATAGTCATTGCGCCAAGCACCGCCGACCCGACCCTGCGCGGTTTGAACGAAGCGCTCAAAGACCCGGCCACCAAGAAAGCCTTCGATGACCGCAGCCTGGTGCTCTACAGCGTTGCCGGCATGATCGGCAAGCGCGATGACAAAAACCTTGAGCAGCAAACCACCATGGCCTTGATCCGCGAACTGAGCCTGGGTGCACGCAATGGCACCCAGGTGATTCTGGTCGGCAAGGACGGCCAGAAACATGAGATCAAGCATGACGGCTCGGTCGAGCCCCAATCGATTTTCGATGCGGTAGACGCCTTGCCGGCGGAAGAGAAGGCCATCGTTGCGCCTACCGTGGCCGAGAAAAAGCAGGCCGACGCCAAGCCGGCTGCCGATGCCAAACCCGGCAAACCGGCTAAGCCTGCCAAACCGGCGGCACCGCCCAAGCCGCTGGAAGACTGAAGTTAATCAACGGCCACGGGCAAAGTGCTCGATGGCCAGGACATAGCCGTGGGTGCCGAACCCCGCCAGCACCGCCTTGGCCACCAGCGAGACGTAGGAGTGGTGACGGAAGGCTTCACGGCGATGGACATTGGAAATGTGTACTTCGATCACCGGCACTTCGGCGGCCATCAACGCATCGTGGATCGCCACTGAGGTGTGGGTCCACGCGCCGGGGTTGATGACGATGCCATCGACTCGGCCGCGCGCCTGGTGAATCCAGTCGATCATCTGCCCTTCATGGTTGGTCTGCGCAAATTCCAGCGTCAGGTGCAGCCGCTCGGCAGTCTGCTGGCATAGCTGCTCAAGGTCGGCCAGGGTTTCGTGGCCATAGACCTCGGGCTGGCGCAGGCCAAGCATGTTCAGGTTTGGGCCGTTGAGTACAAGCACGTTCGTCATGCAGGCAAGGTTCCGTTCAATGGAGTGGTGAGAGAGGCGGGTGTCAGAGGCTGCTGGTGTCGATGGTCTGGCCGCTGAGCGCGGCCTGGCTGATCGCTTCGACGATCTGTAGGTTGCGCAAGCCGTCGCGCACACTGACCAGGGGCTGGACGTCACCGCGAATCACCTGGCAGAAGTGCGCTAATTGACGCTGGAGCGGATCGACCGCTTGCAGAGGCGCAACGGCGGTGCTGAAGGGCGTCCACCAGGAGCGCTGTTCGGGGTGTTCGTAGTACTTCAGACGCATGCTCGGGATCGACAGCGAGCCACGGGTGCCAGCCAGCACATAGCAGTCTTCATCGGTGTAGCGGGGGTAATCGAGGTTTTCCCCGGCGGTTTGTTCCCAACTGCGGGCGCTGGCGGCGGTGTCGGAGAGCAGAAAGGTACCCAGGGCACCTCTGGCAAAGCGCAGACTGATTGCCACGGTGTCTTCCACGGCAAAGCCGCGGGTAGCGTTGGAGGCCTGAGCTTGCACAGCGACAATCTCACCGCACAGCGAACGCAGGTTGCCGATTTCGTGAATCATGTTGATCAGTACCGGTCCGCCGCCGGGTTGGCAACGCCAGGGCGCGCTGTCGAAGTAATCGGCAGGCTTGTAGAACAGCGCGCTGCCCATCACCGCGACCAGATCCCCGAGCACGCCTTCGCTGATCAGCTCGCGGGCCTTATCGAGAATGGCACTGTGCGCGCGGTGATGCCCCACCAGCAGCCGCGCTTGGCGCTGCTCAGCGATGGCCAGTAGCCGTTTGCCTTCCTCAAGGCTGTGGGCCACCGGCTTTTCAATCAGCGCCGCCACGCCTTGTTCGACACAGGTCAGTGCACCTTGCACATGCAGTTGATTAGGGGTGGCGAGAATGACGCCGTCCGGGCGTTGCTCGCTGAACAACGCTTGCAGCGATGGATACACCGGCACCCCAGTCAATTCCCCCAACGTTGTGGTGGCAGGCGCAGGGTCGACCAGCGCGCACAGCTGGCAGTCGCCGCTGGCCTGGATCAGTTCAATGTGGCGACGGCCGATCAGGCCGGCGCCGGCAACGGCGATGCGTAAGGGGATCATGGCACTCTCGTTGTTCTTGTAGGACAAGGCAGACCGCAGCGGCGGTTTTGTGAGAGGCTAATAAAAAACGCTGGGGAGATAATCGGGCTGAATGAAGAATCAGAATGCGCTGATAGCGAATAATGATCCGTTGCTGCGCGACCTGCAGTTGTTCTGCGAGGTGGCCCGGCGTTCCAGCTTCATTGGCGCGGCCACCGAGATCGGCCTGTCGCCTGCGCATGTCAGCAAGCGCATCGCCACCCTGGAAGCGCTGTTGGGGGTGAAGCTGTTCAACCGCACCACGCGGCGGGTGAACATCACCAGCGACGGTGAGGCGGCGTTTGTCTGGGCGCAGAAGATCCTGGAAAACGTTGAGTCGATGTTCGACGCGCTGTCCGAAGCGCACAGTGAACCGCGTGGCACCCTGCGGATCAGCACCAGTTTGCGCCTGGGCCGTGAGCATGTGGCGCCGATTCTCTCGCTGTTGCGCCATCGACACCCGCAGTTGGATATCTGGCTGGAGTTGATGGACCGCCGGGTGGACCTGATTGGCGAGAACTTCGACATCGATATTCGCGTGGGGGAGGTGCAGGAAAAGCACCTGATCGCCCACCGCATCGCCGAGAACAAACGGGTGCTGGCGGCGAGCCCCGACTACCTGGCGCGGCGTGGCACGGTCCGGGTGCCGGCAGAACTGGCGCAGCACGATTGCCTGCTGTTTCGCAGCCGCGATGACCGCTTCGGCGTGTGGCGCCTGGTCGGGCCGCAAGGCGCCGAGACGGTCAAAGTCACCGGGCCCATGGCTGCCAACCACAGCGATATCGTCCGCCAGTGGGCGCTGGATGGGCACGGCATCATCATGGCGTCTTACTGGGACCTGGTCAGTAACCTGCAGGAGGGGTCATTGGTGCGGGTGTTACCGGCGTACTACCAGCCCGCAGACGTCTGGGCGGTGACGGCGGCGCGCTCGAGCAGTTCGGCCAAGGTGCGCAGTTGCGTGGCGTTTCTGCGTGAACAGCTGGCCGAGGGGCCTTATGCATTGGCGCTAGGCGGGTAAGCGGCCGCGCTCCTGGTCCGGCACCAGGAGCGGGCAGGGCATGGGTCAGTCGCCGGCTTGAGCCTGCAACAACCATTGCCCCTCAACCTCGCGGACCAGGCCGCTGGCCAGCAGCAAGGGCGCCAGGCGTTTGCGCAGCTCGGGTTCGACGAAGGCGCGCAGGGTGTCCATGTCCAGCGTGCCCAGTGGCGACAGCTCGACCTTGGTGTACGACAGCCAGGCTTTTTTCAGCACCAGCAGCACGTCGCTGCCAGCGGTGGTGGCAAAGCGTCGATGCACGCTCTGGCCTTCAAGCACGAAAGTGTGTGCGTGCTCGAAACCCGCTTCATCACCGCCAGCCGCCAGGCAGCGGCTGCAACGGCACGGGCCGTCGCCGAAGGCTTTGAGCAGGTAAGTGTTGAAATCCACCACGGGCTTGAGGCTCAGGCGCTTGTCGACTTCAAACAAATCGGCGATCAGGGGTTGTTCAGCGGTCAATGTGTTGTCCCAGAATAGTCTTGGCGGGGGCGCACAATACCAGTCTTTGCGCCTGCCGGATGTCGAAGTGCACGGGATTTTTCCTCGACACTCTATTACCCTATGCGGCCGCGTGCGTCAGTAGACGCCGATCTTTGTCGTTGGAGTTCAAGCATGTACAACTACACAGCCACCGTGACCGTCAGCGACGATCTGCACGAAGATGTCGAAGCGGTGGAGAACGTCGCGATTCGGGTCGGCCTGGAGGCCGTGACCGAGACGCTGAAGAAGGTGCATTTCGTTGGCACCCTGGCGGCCCCCGACAAGGCGACGCACATCTGTGTGACCCTGGACAACGGCCTGAGCTACTACGGCCCGATCGTCAACGGCCACGCTGAGCTGGAAGGCGGCTGGATCGCTTTTGAATGCGACATGCTCACCCCGCAGGAATTGGGGCTGTAACCCGGGCCTGAGTATCAGCCGGGGGCGGGAAGGCAAAGCGTTGCCCTGTTCGAACGCATGCGCATTGAATGCGCGATGCAGCAAAAGCCCATGACCTGTTCATGGGCTTTTGCTGTGCAGAACGGTACTATCGGCAACGCTTTCCCTCCAAAACAACAATCAGGAAGCTTATGAATAACCCCCTGTTGTCCATTCAGGAACTGGCCGCCCCCGAGGGCGTCTGTTACGGCTGCGGTTGCTCCCACCCAAGCGGTCTGCACTTGCAAAGCCATTGGGATGCCGACGGTATTCATCTGGTCTGCCGACACTCGCCCGACAGCACCTTTCTCGGCTGGCCCGGGCTGGTCTACGGTGGCCTGCTGGCCATGCTGGTCGATTGCCATTCCAACTGGACGGCCATGGCCTATCACTACCGCGCCGAAGAGCGCGAGCCGGGGAGCCTGCCACGCATCGACTGCGTCACCGGGCAACTCAACCTGACCTACCTCAAACCCACGCCGATGGGCGTCGAGCTGCTGCTCAAGGCCCGGGTCGAAGGTGAGCCAGGGCGCAAGAGCCGGGTGATCTGTGAGGTCTGGGCCGGCGATGTGCTGACCGTGAGTGCCGACTCGGTGTTCGTGCGGGTCGACACCGAGAAGCTCAAGCACAAGGCCCACGGTCAGGCCTGAGGCAACCCCTAACGCAGGCGCGGGATCATCTGCCCGATGACATCCAGCACGGCATGCGCCAGCGCTTGCGAGCGTTGGCCATTCCAGCCGGTGACCGGGTTGGGTGCATCGTTGTGGTCCTTGAACGGCATCTCCAGGGTCAGTGACAGGCACTCATAAGCCTGACCGACACTGTTGGCCCCCAGGGTCAGGTTGGCCTGGCCCGGGGCCGAGCGTGGGTAGCCGTGAACCTGCTGGAAGTCGGCCGTGCGTGCGCACAGGCTGTCGCGGAAGGTTTTTTCCAGCTCGGCCAGGCGCGGGGTGAAGCCGGGGTTGCCTTCGCAGCCTGCGGTGAACACATGAGGAATTTCCTCGTCGCCATGCACGTCGAGGAACAGGTCGACACCGTGCTGTTTCATTTGCACCTGGGCAAACAGTACTTCCGGACTTTTCTCGGTGCTTGCGTTCTGCCAGGCACGGTTGAGGTCCTGGCCCGCCGCATTGGTACGCAGGTGGCCGCGTAGCGCGCCATCGGGGTTCATGTTGGGGATCAGGTACAGGTCGGCCTCCTGCAGCAGGGCCTGCACGCCAGCGTCATTGCTTTGCAGACGGTTGATCACGCCTTCCATGAACCACTCGGCCATGTGTTCGCCGGGGTGCTGCTGGGCAATGATCCAGATCTTGCGTTTGCCGTCGGCACCGTCACCGGCGCGCAGCAACGGGATGTCGCGGCCTTCGACACTGCGCCCGGTGGCCAGCAGGGTGACGCCAGGCAGGCTGCGGGCGCGCTCGATCAGTTGATTGTGGCGGGCGCGGGGGTAGGGTTCGAAGTAGGCGAACCAGGCCTGTGGTTGCTCAGCGTCGAGGGCAAAGCTCAGGGCCTTGCCGTCAAACGCGGTAGGCACACGAAACCACTGCTGTTGATCGTACGACGCTACCGCCTGATAACCCGTCCAGGCTTCGTTGTAAGACGACTGACCGGCATTCTCCAGAACAAAGCTGTGGCGCTGGCCTGGGGTCAGGCCGCTGGCTTTGAAGTGAAACCACTGAAAATGATCGCTGTGCGTATCAGGCCGAATCGCCAGCAGTGTGCGGCGTGGGTCACTGGCGTCATTGATCAGGATATTGCCGGAATCGAAATCGCAGTCGATGTGCAAAGGGGGCAGCGTCACACTCATCACCAGGCTCCTGTAGAGTTGTTGTGACCCTCACTCTACACGTCTGGCTCAGGACCAGAAACCGATCGCTGCCAGTGCTGCCATGACAAGCCCGATGGCTACCGAGCAGCCGCCGACCGACAATGCCGCGCCGGCCTGACGGTACCAGGCGTCGTGGCCCAGTTGCCGGGCCGGCGCCAACAGCGTGCGCCAGCGCAGTTCGGTGGCGTGGAATGCTTCACGATGCTCGGGCGCGGCGTCCAGCCAGCGACGAAAGTCGATGCGCTCGCTGGCGGTAACCTGCGGGCTTTGCAAGCGTACATACCACTGGCCAGCGCGACTGGCCAAGGCGTCATGCGTTGGGCGTACGCTCTGCAGGGCCTGGTTCATGTGGCGCTCTATGGACAGTGCGGGCAGGTCCAGGCGTTTGGCGATGTCAGCAAAGCTCAGTTGGTCAAGGCGGCTGAGGAGGAACACTTGTTGTACACGGCGTGGCAGCTTTTTCAGTTGCTCCAGCATGGCGTCGTCGGCCAGGTCTTGCGTGTGCGGGTGATGCTCAAGGGGCAGCAACAGACGGGTCATGTACAAGCTCCTTGCTGAAGAGAGGGAAGAGGGGGCATCGTCCGTGACGCAGCACTAGATTAATCGTAACGAGATTGATTCTCAAGTGCTAATTCTGCAAAGCAGCGTACGCGGCTTCACCATGCGACATTCCTTTGCTATCATCGCGGCCATTCAAGCAACACCCGCCTTCATTAGCCTGAAGAGCCAAAAAAAAGACCCGGCAAAAAGCCGGGTCAAAAACCGTGATTAGCCTGATGAGGAGATAATCTGAGAGTCCGACCTAAGGGCTTTCAGCTTATCCAACCAGTCTCGCGACCAGTTGTGAGCAATAATAATCGTTATCATTTGCAAGTCAAATGATTTTTTCTCCCATTCCGTAAAAAACTTTTACCGAATGCGCCCCCTCGTTCAACCAACGGCTCTGCTGCCGTTGTTGCAGCGACATTCACGCTTATCTCCCACGCAGTAAATTAACTTCGCGGATCAGTGGCGGGCAGGTGTTCGAGCACCGCTTTGGCCATGTTGATCATGTGCACCACCGTCAACGCCAGGTCGCGCTGCATGCCCTGCAAGCCACTGGCCGACTCTTGTGCCGTGGCTGCGGCGCAGCGCAGTAGCTGGGTTGCATGTTCGGTGGCCTGGGCGTCGTCGAGGCCTTCGCGCGGCACCAGCCAGCAGTCTGCTAGCGGCTCGGTGGGCGGGCTGGGGTTCAAGTAGAAATCCAGTGCGCGCCGGGCGGCATCGCTGCTGCTCAGCGATTCGTTGTCCAGGGGGATGTCCTTTTCAGAGGTGGGGTGTCTCATGCGGCTACCTGCCTTGTGGGTGAACAATTTAGCGTCGTGCGCGATATTAATACGTTTTGTAGTTGCTACTAATCTTTAAATACTACAATTTGTGTATTGAGCGCCGAAGGGCAGTCCGTATCGTGCCAGCGATGGATAATTGGACTGATCTGGTTAAAACCAGAATGCGTGAACTGAAGATCACGCAGGAAAACCTCGCCGAACGAATCGGCGTCACTCAAGGCGCCGTAGGCCATTGGCTGCGCGGCGGTCGTGAGCCCAAACTGCGGGTGCTCAACCAGATTCTGGTGGAAGTGGGGTTCCCGCCACTGCGCATGGTCTATCCGCATCAACTGCGCGAAGACAGCGCGGCGTATGGTGACAGTGCCTTCCCCGGAGCGGTAACCGGTGCTGACGGCCAGCGGTACGAATTGTATTTTCGCTATCCGATTCTGCGCTGGGACAGCCTCGATGAAACCCCGGCAGACGCCGGCGACTGCCAGTCAAGCGACCATGCGGCGTTGGGGCGGGGCTTCTGGTTGCGGGTGGAAAGCGACGCGATGACCGCGCCGGTGGGCTTGAGTGTGCCGCAAGGTATGCTGATTCTGGTCGATACCGGCCAAAGCGCGGCGCCGGGCAAGCTGCTGATTGCCCGCGCATCCGACAGCAGCGCGGTGGTGTTTCGGCAATTGATCGAAGAGGGTGGTCAGCGCTATCTCAAGCCGCTGAACCCGACCTATCCCAAGGCGTTGTTCACCGAGCAGACGCAAGTGCTCGGTATCGTCGTACAAGTGCTGTTGAAACTGTAGGAGCGGGCTTGCCCCGCGAGGCGATGTGACAGAAAGATCGCTATCGCGGGGCAAGCCCGCTCCCACAGGTGGTGCAAGACAGTTGCCACCCGGAATTACCCGGTCCTACGCCTCTTCCAGCTCCACCAACACGGTCCCTTCGCTGACCATCTCACCTTCCTGGCAAAACAGCGCCTTGACGGTCCCGGCCTGTGCTGCACGGATGCTGTGTTCCATCTTCATGGCTTCGAGCACCACCAGCGCGGTACCTGCTTCAACCTGTTGGCCTGGCTCTACCAGCACTCGCACGATGCTGCCGTTCATAGGCGCGCTGAGGCCGCCCTGATGACTGTGGCTGGCATCGGCTTCGGCAATCGGGTCGTAGGCGGTTACGGCGTGCAGCTCGCCTTGCCACTGCAGGTACAGCGTATTGTCGCGGCGGATCGCCAGGTGGCGCTGACGCATACCCTCGGCATCAACCTGCAACTGCTCGCCGACCAGGGTGAACGGCGAGGCGCTGGCGCGCACCAGGCTCAGGGCCTGATTCTGGCCCTCGCAGTTCAGGTGCAGGCTGATCTGCGCAGGTACCCCGGCACGGAAACCGTTGGTAGCAGCCCACGGTGAATGGCGGTCATCCTGGCGTGCTGTCAGCGGCTGGCTCTGGATGAATGCCTCACCCGCCGCCTGCCAGAACAGCGCAGACAACGGCTGCGCAGGCGGCAGCAATTGTTCCTGGTAACGCGGAATGAAGCCGGTATCCAGCTCAGCGTCGGCAAAGGCCGGGTGCGCGAGGATGCGGCGCAGGAAGGCAATGTTGGTCTTCAAACCGCCAATGGCGAATTCGTCGAGCATGGCCAGCAAGCGCAGGCGAGCCTGTTCGCGGGTTTCTCCCCAGGCAATCAGTTTGCCGAGCATCGGGTCGTAGAACGGCGAAATGCTGTCGCCCTCACTGACCCCGCTGTCGACCCGGCGTCCTTCACCGGGGGCCGACTCGCGGTACAGCGCAAGATGTCCGGTCGCTGGCAGGAAGTCGTTGGCGGGGTCTTCGGCATACAGGCGCACTTCAATGGCATGGCCGTTGAGCGGCACCTGGTCCTGGGTGATCGGCAAGCGCTCACCGCACGCCACGCGGATCTGCCAGGCCACCAGGTCAAGGCCGGTGATGGCTTCGGTAACCGGGTGTTCAACTTGCAGGCGGGTGTTCATCTCCATGAAGAAGAATTCGCCACGTGCGTCGAGCAGGAACTCCACGGTGCCCGCACCGACATAACCGATGGCTTGGGCAGCCTTGACCGCCGCCTCACCCATGGCTTGGCGTTGGGCGCTGCTCAGGCCCGGGGCAGGGGCCTCTTCAACGACTTTCTGGTGACGGCGCTGGATCGAGCAGTCGCGTTCGTTGAGGTACAGGCAGTTGCCGTGTTGGTCGGCGAACACCTGAATCTCGACGTGGCGTGGCTTGAGTACGTACTTTTCCACCAGCATCCGCGCATCGCCGAACGACGACTGTGCTTCACGCTGGGCCGAGGCCAGGGCTTCGGCCAGCTGGCTTTCGCTTTCCACGACCTTCATGCCTTTGCCGCCACCGCCAGCGGTGGCTTTGAGCAGCACCGGGTAGCCAATGCGCTCGGCGGCAGCGCGGAAAGTTTCCAGGTCTTGGGCTTCGCCGTGGTAACCGGGCACCAACGGTACTCCGGCGGTTTCCATCAAGGCTTTGGCCGCCGATTTGCTGCCCATGGCGTCGATGGCGCTGGCCGGTGGGCCGAGGAAAATCAGCCCGGCCTGTTCGATGGCGCGGGCAAAACCGGCGTTTTCCGAGAGAAAGCCATAGCCCGGGTGAATCGCCTGGGCGCCGCTGGCTTTGGCTGCTGCCAGCAGTTTGTCGATGTCCAGGTAGCTTTCAGCGGCTTTGGCGCCGCCCAGGTCAACACGGATGTCGGCTTCGCGGCTGTGCCGGGCATCACGGTCGATGGCGCTGTGCACGGCAACGGTGGTCAGACCCAGGGCTTTGGCTGTGCGCATGACGCGGCAGGCAATTTCGCCACGGTTGGCAACCAGCAGGGTGGTCAACGGGGTGCGGGTCATGAGCGCGGCTCCTTGTTCGACGGTTCGGCCTGCCAGGCCGGGCTGCGTTTTTCCAGAAAAGCGCGCAAACCTTCCTGTCCCTCGGGGCTGACACGGATGCGGGCGATGGCGTTCTCGCAATAGCGGCGCAACGCTGGGGTCAGCTCACCGTGACCCACTTCGCGCAGCAGCTCTTTGCTGGCACGCATGGCTTGGGGGCTGTTGAGTAGCAGGTTGGAAATCCACTGTTCGAGCGCCTGTTCAAGCTCGGCGGCCGGATAGGCCTCTGCCAGCAGGCCCAGCTCGCGGGCACGCTCGCCACTGAAGCGTTCGGCGGTGATTGCATAGCGCCGTGCCGCGCGCTCGCCCATGGCCTGGACCACGAACGGGCTGATCACCGCAGGGGCCAAGCCAATACGCACTTCCGACAGACACAGCTGCGCGTCAGTGGTGCCGATGGCCATGTCGCAGCAACTGATCAGACCCAGCGCACCGCCGAAGGCTGCACCCTGAACCACCGCCAGGGTCGGCACCTTGAGCTTGGCCAGGTTGTACATCAGTTCGGCCAGCTCGCGGGAATCGTCGAGGTTGCTGTTGTAATCCAGTGCCGCAGACTGCTGCATCCAGGCCAGGTCGGCGCCAGCGCTGAAGTGCCGGCCACGGCCACGCAGCAAGACAAAGCGCAGGCTGCTGTCGGCACCGATCTGGTCGATGGCCAGGATCAGCTCGCGGATCATCTGGGCGTTGAAGGCGTTGTTCTTGTCTTCCCGGCTCAGCCACAGGGTGGCGAAACCACGGGGGTCCTTGATCAGCTCAAGGGTAGTGAAGTCGCTCATGGTCACATCCGGAAAATGCCGAAACGGCTTTGTTCAATCGGTGCGTTGAGGGCCGCAGACAGCGCCAGGCCAAGAACCTCGCGGGTTTGCGCCGGGTCGATGACGCCGTCGTCCCACAGGCGGGCGCTGGAGTAGTAGGGGTGGCCCTGGTGTTCGTACTGGTCGAGGATCGGTTGTTTGAGCCGCGCTTCGTCTTCGGCGCTGAACGGATGGCCGCTGCGCTCGCTTTGCTCGCGCTTGACCTGAGCCAGTACACCGGCTGCCTGCTCGGCACCCATCACACCGATCCGCGCGTTCGGCCACATCCACAGGAAACGTGGGTCGTAGGCGCGGCCACACATACCGTAGTTGCCAGCGCCGAAGCTGCCGCCGATGATCACCGTGAACTTTGGTACCTGGGCGCAGGCCACGGCGGTCACCAGCTTGGCGCCATGCTTGGCGATGCCGCCAGCCTCGTATTTCTGCCCGACCATGAAACCGGTAATGTTCTGCAGGAACAGCAACGGAATACCGCGCTGACAAGCCAGCTCAATGAAGTGCGCACCTTTTTGCGCAGCTTCGGCGAACAGAATGCCATTGTTGGCCAGGATCGCGATCGGATAACCGTGCAGGTGGGCGAAGCCGCACACCAGGGTGGTACCGAACAGCGCTTTGAATTCATCGAACACCGAACCGTCTACCAGACGGGCGATGACTTCACGCACATCGAACGGTTGCTTGGCATCTGCAGGCACCACGCCGTACAGCTCTTGCGCGTCGTACAGGGGCGCAATCGGGGTTTGCTGGGCCAGCTTGCCCTGCTTGTGCCAGTTGAGGTTGGCCACGCAGCGCCGGGCGATGGCCAGGGCATGCTCGTCGTTGTCGGCGTAATGGTCGGCAACGCCACTGGTTTTGCAGTGTACATCGGCGCCGCCAAGGTCTTCGGCGCTCACCACTTCACCGGTCGCGGCTTTGACCAGCGGCGGGCCGGCGAGGAAAATGGTGGCTTGCTGACGGACCATGATCGCTTCATCGGCCATGGCTGGCACATAGGCGCCGCCAGCGGTGCACGAGCCCATGACCACGGCGATCTGGGCAATGCCCAGTGCACTCATGTTGGCCTGATTGAAGAAAATCCGGCCGAAATGCTCGCGGTCCGGGAACACTTCATCCTGGCGTGGCAGGTTGGCACCGCCGGAGTCCACCAGGTACACGCAAGGCAGACGATTCTGCAGGGCGATGGCCTGGGCACGCAGGTGCTTTTTCACCGTCAGCGGGTAGTACGAGCCGCCTTTGACCGTGGCGTCGTTGGCCACGATCATGCATTCAACGCCTTCGATCCGGCCGATGCCGGCAATCACGCCCGCCGCCGGTACGTCTTCGCCATACACCTCATGGGCCGCCAGTTGGCCGATCTCCAGGAAGGGTGAGCCGGGATCCAGCAGGCGGTCGATGCGCTCGCGCGGCAGCAGCTTGCCGCGCGACGTGTGGCGCTCCTGAGCCTTGTGGCCACCGCCCTCATGGACCTTGGCCAGCAAGGTGCGCAGGGCCTGGACCTGTTCGAGCATGGCCGCGCTGTTGCTGGAAAATTCGCCCGAGCGCGGGTTGATCTGGGTGTGCAGGATAGCCATGGGCGCCTAGTCCTTTTGCTCAGCGGGTTTCATTGAACAGTTCACGGCCGATCAGCATCCGGCGGATTTCGCTGGTGCCAGCACCGATCTCGTAGAGCTTGGCGTCACGCAGCAAACGGCCAGCCGGGAACTCGTTGATGTAACCGTTGCCACCCAGGATCTGGATCGCTTCCAGGGCCATCTGGGTTGCACGCTCAGCGGTGTAGAGGATCACGCCAGCGGCGTCTTTGCGGGTGGTTTCCGCGCGGTCACAGGCCTGGGCCACGGCGTACAGGTAGGCGCGGCTGGCGTTGAGCTGGGTGTACATGTCGGCAATTTTGCCCTGGATCAGCTGGAACTCGCCGATGCTCTGGCCGAACTGCTTGCGGTCGTGAATATAAGGCACCACCAGGTCCATACAGGCCTGCATGATCCCGGTCGGGCCGCCCGAGAGCACCACGCGCTCGTAGTCCAGGCCGCTCATCAGTACCTTTACGCCACCGTTGAGCACGCCGAGGATGTTCTCCTTGGGTACTTCAACGTTGTCGAAGAACAGCTCGCAGGTGTTGGAGCCGCGCATGCCCAGCTTGTCGAACTTGTTGCTGCGGCTGAAGCCTTTCCAGTCACGCTCGACGATAAACGCGGTAATACCGTGCGGGCCCTTGTCCAGGTCGGTTTTGGCGTAGATCACATAGGTGTTGGCGTCGGGGCCGTTGGTGATCCAGGTCTTGCTGCCGTTGAGGACGAAGTGGTCGCCGCGTTGTTCGGCGCGCAGCTTCATCGATACCACGTCGGAACCGGCGTTCGGCTCGCTCATGGCCAGGGCGCCGATGTGTTCGCCGCTGATCAACTTGGGCAGGTACTTGGCTTTCTGTTCGGCGTTGCCGTTGCGGTTGATCTGATTGACGCAGAGGTTGGAGTGGGCGCCGTAGGAGAGGGCGACCGAAGCGGAACCCCGGCTGATTTCTTCCATGGCCACCACGTGAGCCAGGTAGCCCAGGCCGCTGCCACCGTATTCTTCGCTGACGGTAATGCCGAGCAAACCCATTTCGCCGAACTTGCGCCACATATCGGCGGGGAACAGGTTGTCCTGGTCGATCTGTGCGGCGCGCGGTGCCAGCTCTGCAGCAACAAACGACTGTACCTGGTCACGAAGCATGTCGATGGTTTCGCCCAGGGCGAAGTTCAGGGTTGGATAATGCATGCGGGCACCTTCTTTGATTGTTCTTGGAGTTATTCGCGGGGCAAGCCCGCTCCTACAGTTGTGTGTGGTTCCTGTGGGAGCGGGCTTGCCCCGCGATCAGCTATCACCTTTACGTTAACGTAAACCTGAGACAATGAACTGTCAATCGCATCATGACCTTTACGTTAACGTAAATATGCGCCAGAGTAAGACCCGCTTGAATCAGCTCCCAGAACAACCACAACAAGGGATCGCCATGAATCAACCGAGTTATACCCAAGGGCGTCAAGACAAGCCCTTGCTGGCCATGACCATTGGCCAGGCGTTTGACAACACCGTGTCGCGCTTCGCCGAACGCGAGGCACTGGTCGTGCGTCACCAGCAACTACGCTACAGCTGGCAGCAATTAGCTGACAGTGTAGATCGCCACGCCAGGGCGCTGATGGCGCTTGGTCTGAAGACCGGCGACCGTCTGGGCATCTGGGCGCCGAACTGCGCGCAGTGGTGCATCACCCAGTTTGCCACCGCCAAGATCGGCGTGATCCTGGTCAACATCAACCCGGCGTACCGCACCAGCGAACTTGAATATGTGCTCAAACAGTCCGGCTGCCAGTGGCTGGTCTGCGCCGGGGCGTTCAAGTCGTCCGATTACCACGCCATGCTGGCAGAACTGCTGCCAAGTCTTGCCGAACAGCAGCCAGGGCAGGTCAGCGGTGAACGTCTGCCTGATCTGCGTGGCCTGATCAGCCTGGATGACGCACCACCGGCGGGATTCCTACCTTGGGCACAGCTGTCGGCGTTGGCCGAGCAGACCTCGCTGGCCGACTATCAGGCACGTCAGCACAGCCTGCAGTTCGATCAGCCGGTGAACATCCAGTACACCTCCGGCACCACCGGCTTCCCCAAGGGCGCGACCCTCAGCCATTACAACATCCTCAACAATGGCTACATGGTGGGCGAAAGCCTGGGCCTGAGCGAGCAGGACCGCATGGTGATCCCGGTGCCGCTGTACCATTGCTTCGGCATGGTCATGGGTAACCTGGGCTGTGTGACCCACGGCAGCACCATGATCTACCCCAACGACGCCTTCGACCCGTTGCTGACCCTGGACACGGTCGCGCAAGAGCAGGCCACGGCACTGTATGGGGTGCCGACTATGTTCATCGCCATGCTCGACCATCCGCAGCGCGGCGAATTCGACCTGAGCAGCCTGCGCACCGGCATCATGGCCGGCGCCACGTGCCCGATCGAAGTCATGCGCCGGGTCATCGACCAGATGCACATGAGCGAAGTGCAGATTGCCTACGGCATGACCGAAACCAGCCCGGTGTCACTGCAAACCGGCCCGGAAGACGAGCTGGAACTGCGCGTAACGACCGTTGGGCGCACGCAGCCACAACTGGAAAGCAAGATTGTCGATGAACACGGCTGCGTCGTACCGCGCGGGCAGATCGGTGAACTGTGCACCCGTGGTTACAGTGTGATGCTCGGCTATTGGGGCAACCCCGACGCCACGCACGAAACCATCGACCCGGCAGGCTGGATGCACACCGGCGACCTGGCGACCATGGACGAGGCGGGCTATGTCTGCATCGCCGGGCGTAACAAGGACATGATCATTCGCGGTGGCGAGAACATCTATCCGCGCGAGCTGGAGGAGTTCTTCTTCACGCACCCGGCGGTGGCTGATGTCCAGGTCATCGGCATTCCGGATGAGCGCTACGGTGAAGAAATCGTTGCCTGGATCAAGTTCCATCCCGGGCACAACGCCAGCGAGATCGAACTGCAGCAGTGGTGCAAAAGCCGCATTGCCCACTTCAAAACCCCACGGCATTTCCGCTTTGTCGATGAATTTCCGATGACCGTCACTGGCAAGGTGCAGAAATTCCGCATGCGCGAAATCAGCATCGAAGAGCTGAGTAACCGCTAATTCGCGCGGCTCTGTGTAGGAACGGGCTTGCCCCGCGATAGCGGACCATCGGTCACATCGCAGCGCGGGGCAAGCCCGCTCCTACCCTCAGCGCCCAGCCTTCAACGGCGGCTCCTCCACCGGCGGGTCACCCACACTGGGTGGCTGTGTCGGCTTGATCGGCAGTTCATCGGGATCTTCCTCCGGCACCGCAGGCGGCAGTGTCGGGTCGTCTATATTCGGATCGGGTGTTTCAGCCGGAATAGGTATGTTCATAGCCTGACCTCGCAATGGGGATCTGCATGAGCGGACTTCGTGCATTTGGACTGCACAGCGCCTCAATCGCTCATTTTTTTTGAACCCCACGCCACAGGCTCGCTCTGAACTCTTACTGCCACCTCGTAACGGAGCAAGGATCGATGACCCGCGATGAGCCCTTCGAAACCGACCGCGTCGCCCCGGCAAACGATCACCCCGACCAGGCCGTGAGCCTCTCTCAGGCCTTGCTGGAGCCGCGGATCGTGATCGAGAACACGCAACCCGTGCTCGATGGCGGCCTGTTTGCGGTCAAGGCGGTGGTCAACGAGAAGGTCCAGGTCAGCAGCAAGGTGTACTGCGATGGCCACGACACCCTGGCGGTCATGCTCAATTGGCGTCAGGCCGCGAGCCGGCGCTGGCATTGCGTGCCGATGAGCTTTGCTGGTAATGACCTGTGGCAGGCGCCGTTCAGTGTCACGGAGCAGGGGCGTTACCTGTTCAGCATCGAGGCCTGGATCGACCCGTTTGCCACCTTTTGCCACGACCTGGAGAAAAAGTTCAGCGCCGGGCTGGCCGTGGAGCTGGAGCTGCAAGAAGGGTTGCTGCTGCTCGAACAGAGTATCCAGCGTAGTCACGGCCTGTTGCGTGAACAGCTACACGCGCTGCACCAGGCGCTGCCGGGCCTGGCATCTGAGGCGCAGGTCGCGCGGCTGCTGCAGGCAGAAACGGCGCTGCTGATGCGCGAGGCCGATCATCGTACCTATCTGAGCCGCAGCCCCGAATACCCGTTGGATGTCGAACGCCAGCAGGCGCTGTTCGCCAGTTGGTATGAGTTGTTTCCGCGCTCGATCACCGATGATCCCCAGCGCCATGGCACGTTCAACGATGTCCATGAGCGCTTGCCGATGATCCGCGATATGGGCTTTGACGTGCTGTACTTTCCGCCGATTCATCCGATCGGCATGCGTTACCGTAAAGGCCGCAACAATGCCCTGCAGGCCGAAGCCGATGACCCGGGCAGCCCTTACGCCATTGGCAGCGAGGCGGGCGGTCACGACGCGATTCACCCGCAACTGGGCAGTCGCGAGGATTTTCGCCGCCTGGTGGCCGCGGCTGCCGAACATGGCCTGGAGATCGCCCTGGACTTCGCCATCCAGTGTTCCCAGGATCACCCCTGGCTCGAGGAGCATCCCGGCTGGTTCTCCTGGCGCCCGGACGGCAGCATTCGTTATGCGGAAAACCCACCGAAGAAGTACCAGGACATCGTCAACGTCGACTTCTATGCCGCCGAGGCGGTGCCGTCGCTGTGGCTGGCGCTGCGTGATGTGGTGCTGGGCTGGGTGCAGGAAGGGGTGAAAACCTTTCGCGTCGACAATCCGCACACCAAGCCGCTGCCATTCTGGCACTGGTTGATTGCCAATGTGCGCAGTCAGTACCCGGAGGTGATCTTTCTCGCTGAAGCCTTTACTAAACCGGCGATGATGGCGCGCTTGGGCAAGGTCGGTTACTCCCAGAGCTACAGCTATTTCACCTGGCGTAACACCAAGTCCGAGCTGCAAAGCTATTTCGAAGAGCTCAATCAACCCCCGTGGTGCTATTGCTACCGGCCGAATTTCTTCGTCAATACCCCGGACATCAACCCGTTTTTCCTGCATGAATCCGGTCGCGCCGGTTTTCTCATCCGTGCAGCCCTGGCCACCATGGGCTCGGGTTTATGGGGGATGTATTCGGGCTTCGAGCTGTGTGAGGCAACGCCGATACCGGGCAAGGAAGAGTACCTGGACTCGGAAAAATACGAGATCCGCCCGCGTGATTTCAGCCAGCCCGGCAACATCATCGCCGAGATCGCCCAGCTCAACCGCATCCGTCGTCAGAACCGGGCGCTGCAGACGCACCTGGGGGTGGCGTTCTATCACGCCTGGAACGACAACATTGTGTACTTCGGCAAGCGCACTGCCGAGCGCGACAACTTCATTCTGATTGCCATCAGCCTTGACCCACACAACGCCCAGGAGGCGCATTTCGAGTTACCGCTATGGGAACTCGGCCTGGATGACAACGCCGATACCCTGGGTGAAGACCTGATGACCGGCCACCGCTGGACCTGGCACGGCAAAACCCAATGGATGCGCATCGAACCCTGGCACTTGCCGTTTGCTATCTGGCGTATCGAAAAAGCCCTCTAGAAAGGAGTCGACCATGGCCAAGCGAACCCGCCCGGCAGCCTTCATCGACGACCCGCTGTGGTACAAGGACGCGATCATCTATCAGGTGCACGTGAAGTCCTTCTTCGATTCGAACAACGACGGCATCGGTGATTTTCCCGGCCTGATCGCCAAGCTCGACTACATCGCCGCCCTTGGGGTCAACACCCTCTGGCTGCTGCCGTTCTACCCGTCGCCACGGCGTGACGATGGTTACGACATCGCTGAATACAAAGCCGTACACCCGGACTACGGCACGTTGAGCGACGTTAAACGCTTTATCGCCGAAGCCCACAAACGTGGCCTGCGGGTGATCACCGAGTTGGTCATCAACCATACCTCCGACCAGCACCCCTGGTTTCAGCGGGCGCGGCGCGCCAAGCCCGGCAGCAAGGCCCGGGACTACTACGTGTGGTCGGACAGCGACCAGAAATACGACGGTACGCGGATCATCTTCCTCGATACCGAGAAGTCCAACTGGACCTGGGACCCGGTGGCCGGCCAGTACTTCTGGCATCGGTTCTACTCGCACCAGCCAGACCTCAACTTCGATAACCCGCAAGTGCTCAAGGCCGTTATTGGCGTCATGCGCTACTGGCTCGATCTGGGCGTCGACGGTCTGCGCCTGGATGCGATCCCGTACCTGATCGAACGCGACGGCACCAACAACGAGAACCTGCCGGAAACCCATCAGGTGCTCAAACAGATACGTGCCGAGATCGATGCCAACTACCCCGACCGCATGCTGCTGGCCGAGGCCAACCAATGGCCGGAAGACACCCAGCTGTACTTTGGCGCCGGGCAGGGCGATGAGTGCCACGTGGCCTTTCACTTCCCGTTGATGCCGCGCATGTACATGGCGGTGGCCCAGGAAGACCGTTTTCCGATCACCGATATCTTGCGTCAGACCCCGGAAATCCCGGCCAACTGCCAGTGGGCAATCTTTCTGCGCAACCATGATGAACTGACCCTGGAAATGGTCACCGACCGCGAGCGTGACTACCTGTGGAACTTCTACGCCGAAGACCGCCGGGCGCGCATCAACCTGGGCATTCGCCGACGCCTGGCGCCGTTGCTGCAACGTGACCGGCGACGCGTCGAGCTGCTGAGCAGCTTGTTGTTGTCGATGCCCGGCACGCCGACGCTGTACTACGGCGATGAAATCGGCATGGGCGACAACATCTACCTCGGCGACCGCGATGGCGTGCGCACACCCATGCAGTGGTCGGTCGATCGCAACGGCGGTTTTTCGCGGGCGGACCCTGCACGTCTGGTACTGCCGCCGATCATGGACCCGCTGTATGGCTTCGCCTCGGTCAACGTCGAAACCCAAGCCCATGACCCGCATTCGCTGTTGAACTGGAACCGGCGCTTGCTGGCGGTGCGCAAGCAGCAAAAAGCCTTCGGCCGCGGCAGCCTGATCATGCTGTCGCCGAGCAACCGGCGGATTCTTGCCTACCTGCGCGAATACACCGATAGCACTGGCAAACGCGAGATCATCCTGTGTGTCGCCAACGTATCGCGCGCTGCCCAGGCGGCTGAACTGGACCTGTCAGCCTACGTTGGCAGTGTGCCGGTGGAGATGCTCGGCGGCAGTGCCTTTCCGCCGATTGGCCAGTTGCCGTTTCTGCTCACCCTGGCGCCGTACGGGTTCTATTGGTTCCTGCTGGCCGACAAGGACCAGATGCCCAGCTGGCACGTGGAACCGGCGCAAAGCCTGCCGGAATTCACCACCCTGGTGCTGAAAAAACGCATGGAAGAACTGCTCGAAGCGCCAGCACGTTCGACGCTGCAAGACAGCATCCTGCCCCAGTACCTGCCCAAGCGTCGCTGGTTCGCGGGCAAGGATGCCAGCATCGACCAGGTGCAGATCGCTTACGGTGTGCGCTTCGGCAGTGCCAGCAGTCCGGTGCTGCTCAGTGAGCTTGAGGTAACTAGCGCCGGCCACAGCAGTCGCTATCAGTTGCCGTTCGGCTTGATCGCTGAAGAGCAGATCACCAGCGCACCGCCGCAACAGCTGGCCCTGGCCCGGGTGCGGCGCGGGCGTCAGGTCGGGCTGATCACCGACGGTTTTGTCCTCGACAGTTTTATCCATGCGCTGCTGGCGGCATGTCGCGACGGCCAGCGTTTGCCCTGTGCCGAAGGTGAGCTGCAGTTTCATGCCACCGAGCAACTGGCGGCGCTGAATCTGGGTGACGATGCGCCGGTGCGCTACCTTTCCACCGAGCAGTCCAACAGCTCGGTGGTGGTCGGCGGCAGTGTGGTGCTCAAACTGATTCGCCGGGTCAATCCGGGGATTCACCCGGAATTGGAAATGAGTGCCTACCTCACCGCGGCCGGTTTCAGCAATATTTCGCCGTTACTGGGATGGATGAATCGGGTCGACACGGCGCAGCACAGCCACTTGCTGATGATTGCCCAGGGCTACCTGAGTAATCAGGGTGATGCCTGGGACTGGACCCAGAACAACCTCGAACGCGCCATTCGCGATGAGTTGGAGCCCGGTCAGTCTGAGCGCGACGGCCATACCGATGCCCTGCAAGACCTGGCCGACTTTGCCGCCATGTTGGGGCAGCGTCTGGGCGAAATGCACCTGTTGCTGGCAGCGCCGAGCCACGACCCGGCCTTCCGGCCCCGGCCCAGCAACACGCAGGACTGCCAGGCATGGGCAACGCACATCGGCAGTCAATTAAGCCACGCCCTGGATCTGTTGCAAGCCCACCGTGGCGATCTCGATAGCGACAGCCAACGCCTGATCGACGACCTGCACCAGCAGCGCGAGGACCTGCTGGCCACCGTCTCAGCCTTGAGCGTACAGGCCCAGGGTGGGCTGATGATGCGCGTGCATGGCGACCTGCACCTGGGCCAGGTGCTGGTGGTGCAGGGCGATGCCTACCTGATTGACTTCGAAGGCGAACCGGCCCGGCCGCTGGATCAGCGCCGGGCCAAACA
The DNA here is from genome assembly GCF_056322725.1 of Pseudomonas sp. NUPR-002. Taxonomy (NCBI): domain Bacteria; kingdom Pseudomonadati; phylum Pseudomonadota; class Gammaproteobacteria; order Pseudomonadales; family Pseudomonadaceae; genus Pseudomonas; species Pseudomonas sp. NUPR-002. Next base: position 3,611,669 of record NZ_CM150476.1, on the reverse strand, counting down.
CAGCCCGTACAAGGATGTCAGCGGCGTTCTGCGATCCTTCGACTATGCTGCTGCCATGGTGCTGCGCAGTGCCTCCAGTGTCGATCTCTCGGACAACGCCCGCCAGGCCCGTCAGCGAGTCGCCAGGCGTTATCTGCACCAGGTCCGACATGCGTTTGTCGAGGCCTACGGCTTGGCCACTGCGGCCATGCCCCATGCCTGGGAAGATGCCGACGGCGAGCGAGCGGCACTGGAACTGTTCAGCCTGGAAAAAGCGGCCTACGAAATTCTGTACGAAGCCGAAAACCGCCCAAGTTGGTTGGCCGTGCCTTTGCATGGTCTCCATGGCCTGACAAGTACCTGGGGAGAAAGCTGAATGAAACAACGCAAGCGCGAGGAAGGCGGGCTGGATCAACGTGATATCGACGCCCTGGTCAGGGCCGAGCATGCTGATCCGTTCGCCGTGCTTGGCCCGCACCCGGATGGGGCGGGCGGCCAGTTTGTCCGCGCCTATCTACCTAACGCCTTGAGTGTGCAGGCGCTTGCCCGCGACGATGGGCGGCTGTTGGGTGAGCTGGAGCAACAGCCGGTACCGGGGTTGTTTATCGCCCACCTGAGCGAACAGCAGCCTTATCGCTTACAGATCCAGTGGGCCAATGGCGAGCAGGTCACCGAGGACCCTTACAGCTTCGGGCCACAGCTGGGGGACATGGACCTTTACCTGTTCGGCGAAGGCAATCACCGCGACCTGGCATCCAGCATGGGTGCCCAACTGCTGACGGTGGACGGGGTCAGTGGCGTGCGTTTTTCGGTGTGGGCGCCTAACGCCCGGCGAGTGTCGGTGGTGGGCGACTTCAACAACTGGGATGGTCGCCGTCACCCCATGCGCCTGCGCCACGCCTCAGGCGTCTGGGAACTGTTCGTGCCGCGCCTGCAGGCGGGAGAGGCGTACAAGTATGAAGTGCTCGGCCGCGACGGCATCCTGCCGCTCAAAGCCGACCCCCTGGCCCGGGCTACCGAGCTGCCACCGAGCACCGCGTCAAAAGTGGCCGGCCCGCTGATCCATGACTGGCAGGACCAGCACTGGATGCACAACCGTGGCGACCGCCACGTCAGCAGTGCGCCGCTGTCGATCTATGAACTGCACGCAGGCTCCTGGCAATGTGAACTGGATGACACCGGCGAAGTGGCGCGCTTCTACAACTGGCGCGAACTGGCTGATCGTCTGGTGCCTTACATCCAGCAATTGGGCTTCACCCATATCGAACTGATGCCGATCATGGAGCATCCCTTTGGCGGCTCGTGGGGCTATCAACCCCTGTCGTTGTTCGCGCCCACGGCCCGCTACGGTTCGGCGGACGATTTCGCCGCCTTTGTCGACGCCTGTCACCAGGCGCAGATCGGCGTGATCCTCGACTGGGTACCGGCGCACTTTCCCACCGACAGCCACGGCCTGGCGCGCTTCGACGGCACCGCGCTGTATGAGTATGAAAACCCGCTTGAGGGCTTCCACCAGGACTGGGACACGCTCATCTACAACCTGGGCCGCACCGAAGTGCACGGTTTTATGCTGGCCTCGGCCTTGCACTGGCTCAAACATTTTCACATCGATGGCCTGCGCGTCGATGCCGTCGCCTCGATGCTCTACCGCGACTACTCGCGCAAGGCCGGTGAATGGGTGCCTAACCGTCATGGTGGGCGGGAGAACCTGGAAGCCATCGACTTCATTCGCCACCTCAACGATGTCGTCGCCCTGGAAGCCCCCGGCGCACTGGTGATCGCCGAAGAGTCCACGGCCTGGCCCGGGGTCAGCCAGCCGACCCAGCAGGGCGGCCTGGGTTTTAACTACAAGTGGAACATGGGCTGGATGCACGACACCTTGCATTACATCCAGAACGACCCGATCCACCGTACCTACCACCACAACGAGATGAGCTTTGGCCTGATCTACGCCTACTCCGAGCATTTCATCCTGCCGATTTCCCACGACGAAGTGGTGCACGGTAAGCACTCGCTGATCGACAAAATGCCCGGCGACCGCTGGCAGAAATTCGCCAACCTGCGCGCCTACCTGACCTTCATGTGGGCCCATCCAGGCAAAAAATTGCTGTTCATGGGCTGCGAGTTTGGTCAGTGGCGAGAGTGGAACCACGACAGCGAGTTGGACTGGTACCTGCTCAAATACCCTGAGCACTTAGGCGTGCAGCGCCTGGTGGGCGATCTGAACCGGCTGTACCGCCAGGAGCGTGCGTTGCATGAACAGGACTGCCAATCCCAAGGCTTCCAGTGGCTGATTGGCGACGATGCGCACAACAGCGTGTATGCCTGGCTGCGCTGGAGCGCCAGTGGTGAACCGCTGTTGGTGGTGGCCAACTTCACCCCGGTGCCGCGCCAGGGTTATCGCATTGGGGTGCCGTTCGGTGAGCGCTGGAGTGAGGTGCTCAACAGCGATGCCGAGGGCTATGCCGGTTCCAACTATGGCAACCTCGGCGAAGTCAGCAGTGAGGCGCTGGCCAGTCATGGGCAGCCACTGTCACTGGCGCTGAATCTGCCACCACTGGGGGTGCTGATTTTGCGGCCGCAGTGAACGTTCGCCAGGTTGCTGTTGCAACGGCAATGCGCTGATTCAAGGCAAACGCACTGCGCAACTTTTTGCGCACTCAAATGTGGGTAAGGCTCTGTGCACAGCGCTGTAGGCCTTGTATTTCGTTGTGTACAGACGAGTGCGCAACTTCTTGCGCAGCACTGCGCAAGAAGTTGCGCACTTTTTACCTGAGTGCCCTGGCATCTGTGGCTGCAGCCACCCCTTGAGCTGCTGCAAGCCCCGGTTTACAAGGCTTCTGCAGCTTCTGGCACGCTCCTTGTTTTGGCTATAGGTACCCGCCGGGTGATTTTTCCCGGTCGGGCACCTTTATTTTCAGCAAGGAGTTTTCATGGCTACCCCCGCTTACATGTCCGTGACCGGCACCAAACAAGGCTTGATCACCGCCGGTGCGTTCACCGCCGATTCGGTTGGCAACACCTACCAGGAAGGTCACGAAGACCAGGTCATGGTTCAGGGTTTCCAGCACCAGGTGATCATCCCGCGTGACCCACAGTCCGGCCAACCGACTGGTCAGCGCGTGCACAAACCTGTGGTCATCACCAAAGTCTTCGACAAGGCCTCGCCGCTACTGCTGGCGGCCCTGACGTCTGGTGAACGCCTGACCAAAATCGAAATCAAGTGGTACCGCACCTCGGCGGCCGGCACCCAGGAGCACTACTACACCACCACCCTGGAAGACGCGATCATCGTCGATATCAAGGACTACATGCACAACTGCCAGGACCCGGCGAACTCGCACTTCACCCACCTCGAAGACGTGCACTTCACCTACCGCAAAATCACCTGGACCCACGAAGTCTCCGGTACTTCCGGTTCCGATGACTGGCGTGTCCCGGTCGCTGGCTAAGGCGTTCTGACCGTCGCGCACGCAGGACCGGCCTGCGTGCGCTCATCACTGTTGATGCGCCTTTCTGAGCGTCTTTCTCAAGGACAAGCCTATGTTTACGTCGGCCAAGGGTGTGCATTTCGAATTACTTATTCCTAGCGTGCGCAACGACTTCAAAGTCCTGGCCTTTCACGGCACCGAAGCCATCAGCCAGCTGTATGCGATTACTGTTGAGCTGGTCAGCGAGCACCCAGACTTCGACCTCGACAGCCTGATTGGCCAGTCGGCATTCCTGCGCTTTGGCCACAATGGCGAAGGCATTCACGGCCACATCGAAGATGTTTTGATCGGCGAACCCGGTACCCGCCTGATCCACTATCAACTGACCCTGGTACCGGCGCTGCACTACCTGCAGTTCAGCCGTCAGCAGCGGATCTTCCAGCAGAAGACGGTGCCACAGATCATCACCGAGGTGCTGCAGGGGCATGGCATTCAGGCCGATGCCTTCACGTTTCATGTCAGCAACTGCAGCGAACGTGAATACTGCACGCAATATGCGGAGTCGGATTTCAGCTTTGTATCAAGGCTCTGCAGCGAAGAGGGCATTGCCTGGTTTCACCAGCACAGCCCCCAGGGCCACCACCTGGAGTTCAGCGACCACCAGACGTTTTTCCCCAAGCTCAGTGCAACGCCTTTTCGGCAAGGGGCCGGTATGGTCGCCGAGTACCCGGTGGTCAGCCAGTTCAGCCAGCGCTTCAGCACCCGTACCAACAAGGTGACCCAACGCACCTATGATTTTCAGCGTCCCAGCCGTTTGCTGGAGAAACAGACCAGCGCCGACTTCAGCCCGGCCCTAGAGGACTACCGCTACCCGGTCCCCAACGAAAGCGAAGAACGCAGCAAACAGCTTGCTCGTCAGGCGTTGGAACGGCACCGCACCGACTATCAATTGGCCGAAGGCAGCAGCGATCAGCCCTTGCTGCGCAGCGGCCATTTTTTTGAACTGAGCGAGCACCCGCGCAAAGCCTACAACGATTTGTGGCTGTTGCTCAGTGTGACTCACCAAGGCAAACAGCCGCAGGTGCTGGAAGAGTCGGCCAGCATCGATAGCCCGCCCGAAGGCGGTTTCAGCCAGGGCTACCGTAACTGCTTCAGGGCCACGCCGTGGGATGTGTTTTACCGTCCGCCGCTGGTCAAGCGTCCAGCGCAGTTGACCTGCCAGACCGCTCGGGTCACCGGCCCGGAAGGCGAAGAAATCTACTGCGATGAATACGGCCGGGTCAAAGTCGAGTTCCACTGGGACCGCGCCGAGCTGAACAGCGAAAAAAGCAGTTGCTGGCTGCGGGTGGCCTCCAACTGGGCGGGCCCGGGTTTTGGCGCGGTGACGATTCCGCGCATCGGCATGGAAGTGCTGGTCACCTACCTGGAAGGCGACCCCGACCAGCCGCTGATCAGCGGTTGCATTGCCAACAAGCTCACACCAACGCCATATCCCTTGCCCGCCAACAAGACCAAAACCGTGCTGCGCAGCCGCAGCACGCCTGACAGCGGCGGCTACAACGAACTTTCGATCGAAGACCGCAGTGGGCAGGAACTGATCTACCTGCGTGCCCAGCGCGATATGGAGCAAAAAATCGAAAACGACAGCCGCCTGGAAGTCGGCAACGAAAGGCGGGAGACCATCAAGGGCAACAGCATCGTCGTGCTCGAAGCCGAAGAACAGCACACGGTAAAAGCCGATCGCAAAGTGGAACTCAAGGCCAACGATTATCTGCTCGTCGCCGACAGCCGCCATGTCCAGGTCGGGCAAACGCTGGTGATCGATGCCAGTCAGCAAGTGCATATCAAGGCAGGTGCCCACGTGGTGATCGACGCCGGGGGCAGCATCAGTTTGCAAGGCGGTGGCCAGCATATCGTCATTGGCCCCGGCGGGATTTTCAGCAGCAGCGAGATTCAAATTGGTGGCGCTCCTGCAATGGCCAGCGCTGCTGCACTGTTGCCTGGCATGTTGGCAGCGCTGCCGAGCGCCGTCGCACTGGCGCTGCCGAGCGTAGCGCTATTGCAACAGCAAGCGCAGGCTGGCGCGCTTTTACCCACGCCGGATTGCCAGCCTGACGCCTCAGGTCAATGCCCGATCCATCCTGCAGGTCACTCATCATGATCCAGTCCATCCCATCGCCGTTTCAAACGCCGGCAGCAGCGGGAACCTTGTGCGTGATGCTCGACACCAGTTTTGATCCGGACTTGCCGTCCCGTGTCGAGCAAGCCATTGGTTATGACATCGAACGTTGTGTCCCGTTGCTGGAGGGTACCCGCTATGCCGCGCTGCAAAGCGCAGGACCATTTGCCCTGATGTGTCCGCGCTCTGGTGCAATCACCGACTATGCCGCCAACCTGCTGGAGCAGGCCAGCGCTGGCTTTGTGGCGTATCTCAAGGATGAGCATGCCTTTGATCAGGCCGTTGAACATTGGCGCAGCCTGCTCACCGTCAGCACGGAAGACGCACCGACGCAGATGATGCGTTTTTTCGAACCGCGTTGGCTGGAGCCGTTGTTGAGCTGCCTCGACGAACGCGAAGTGCTGCAGTTCATGGGGCCGCTCACCACCCTTGCCTGGCGCAATGAGCTGGGCTGGCGTGGTGTGGCTCACCCGCAGCCGGAGTTGCACGTCGAGGTACAAGCACCAGGTTGGCTGCACATCGGGCACGAACGTCAGCAACTGCTCGAGCTGCAGCGTTTGCAGGTGTTGGCCGCACGCTTTGCCCAGGGCTATCAAACCGTGCTGGCCATGCCCGAACCAACCGCCTTCGTCTATCGACAACTCCTGGCAGCCCGCCAGGCCGGGTACCTGCAAGTGGCCGAACAGGAACGCTGGCTACGCCTGGCATTACGCAAGGGCGAAGACTTCAGCCGTCAGGCTGCCTATGCCGACGTACTGGCCCGTGATGGCTTGGGCCTTGGCGACAAGCTGCTTGAGCTAGAGCGCCTGTGAAACACAAGGATGACAAAAAATGAGTAGTACCTACACGGTTAAACACGGCGACACGCTGGGAAAAATTGCTCAGCAGCATGGCGCGACAGTATCCGAGATACAGGCACTTAACCCGGTCATCAACCACCCCGATTACATCAAACCCGGCTGGCAACTGAAGCTCCCCGCCAGCGCGCCAGAACCTGAGCTGCCGCCACCGCTGCAATCGCACAACAGCAGCGTGACAACGCCCAAGTGCCAGACCGAATGCGAGGAAGAACTGGCCGATATCGCGCATATCACCGGCGAACCGCACTTCTACGTGTTGACCGACACCCAGTGCAAGGCGCTGAAGCAGGAAATCAACGCGGTGCAGAAACTGATGGACGAACTGCATCAGAACCTGGCCAAGGCGTTACCCTCTATCCAGTGCAGTAAACGCCAGAACTCCGACGCCAGTTGCGCCTGCGCCGACTGCGTCAAACAAGCCTGGGCCACCAAGGCCGAAGGGGCCGGGTTGCTGACCCGCGAAAGCAAGCCGCCAGCGCCCGAAGCCACATTTCTGACCTCGGCAGAAGACCTGCAGGGACAGCTGGCGACCTTGCAGCAGGCGCGGGACTGGTACCAGCGTTACAGCCCCAGCTTTGTTGGTTCAACGCAGTTTGAAAGTAACTGGAAGCGCTTGCAGGACAAGAAGATCCTGGCGCTGGACGGTGAAATCAACGCACTGCGCGTGCAACTGGCAGCGCGGCGCAACGCCGAGCCTGCAGACAGCGCCACCAACGCCAACAGCGCGGCGCCCGACCTGAAGCATGGCAAAGGGCGTAGCGTTGCACGTCAGCAGGGCAAGCAAACCCGAAGTGGTGTCAGCGTAGTGGAAATCATTCTGTTCAGTGATCCCTCCCGGCGTCACTACATCTCGGTCCCTTACCACGAAACCACCCGCTGGAAGGTGCGCGTGTCGACACGGGTCATGGCCGGCAAACCGTTCAACAAACAGCTGGCAGGTGATCTGATCAAGGACATCAAAGCTGGCATCAGCGAAGGGCGCAAGGCCGGCCCCTTGGGCAATCTGGAACTCAAGCTCAGTAGCTGGACCAGCAAGGAAGACAACCTGCTCAACAGCTTGCATCAAGAAGTGGCCTGGACCTCCGATCAGAACGATGCCTCGCGGTATGCGGTCAGCGCCGAGGCCCATGCCCTGCGTTTTGCCGCCAGCGCCAGTGCTGGCGTGAACAACTGGAACCCCAGGGAAGGCAACATCGAAGTCGGCGTCAAAGGCAGCGCCGCCTTCTCGCTGGCAGAGGCCTCCGCCTCGTTGACCCGGTTCTTCCCGAGTCAGGGCGGCTATGTCGCCAACATGTCCTACCGCAATGCCCTGGGCAAGGAAGTGCTGCACCCCATTGGCGTGTTTCGCCTGAACGGCAAGCTGGAACTGTCGTGTTTTCTTGGCGCCAAAGCGCAGGGCGAGGCGGGGGTTAAAACCCAATACAAACCCAGCGAAACCCCGGCGGGTGCGACTGCATTGTTAGGGACACCGAACATGGCGGTCGGCCCCAGCGGGCATATCGGCGTCAAAGCCGATGCGTTTGCCGGGGCGCAGGCCGGTGGGGCGCTGAGCGGGGCGTTTGAATGGGTGGCGCCGGACAAGCAAGGGTTGGGGGAGGTGGTTGTGGGGCAGGCGAATGCCAGTAGTAATTGGGTGGAGTTGGCGAAGATTACTGCGGAGGGGAATGCGGCGTTTGGGGTTGGGGGGAGTGGGGAGTTTGGGTTCGATGTATCGAGAGATCGCTTGGCATTTAGCTGCAAAGGCTCTGTGATTTTGGGGCCGGGAGCTGGAGGCGGGTTTGGCACGGTGGTGGATATTGAGCAGATAGGGAAGGCCAGCTTGCTGTTTTGCAATGCCTTGGCGGACATGGACTACCGGTTCCTTTTGGGAGTGACGAAAGATGCTTTTGACTACCTAACTTCTGGTCTCTATCAGGTCGCCACTTTACCAGCAAAGGTCGATTTTAGTGCGTTTGAAGAAGGTGCTGAAGCAATAAGCCAGTGGTGGAATAATCGTTCTGCATCTAAAGCTGAGGCGCGGAACATGGCTGATTTTTTGATACAGCATAAATCGGAAAAAGTCATGATGGTTCAGGGGCAGCCAGTATCTTTTAGCCTGCTCCCGCCTGAAACGCTTGGCCCGATGGTCTACATGCTGACCGAAGGTTTTGTCGAAAGTTTTAATGAGCGGCAAGAGGAGGCACTTGTCATTCTGCTCTCGGAGATACGCAATTGGCGGCATTTTATTGAAGTACTGGAGCACTGCTCGCCCTCGGCTCAAAAGGTCAATGCGATGGTGAGTTTAGAAAGAATAAACGCCATTCTGGACGGGTATGAGCAAAACCAGTTCAATAGATTTGTGGAGCATCTGGCGATTAACCAACGGGTTGAGTCTTCGACCAGAGTGGCGTGGACGCCTAGCAATGCTTGGCGTAAAGAGAAAGTGCTGCTGACTGCTCGTAATAGCGGACTATTTGATGGTCTGGCTTAAAATTAGTAGTGTGTTTAAAGGGCAAAGGCGCTTGTGAGTGATTTTGCCCTTTAAAGTTATAGTTTCTTGTCTGACTGAACTGCGCAGCGAAAACTCACGGAAGGGTAGTAGCCTTTGTTTATCGGCTCAACTCCCCAGCGGCGAACGGTACTGGCGCTCAGAAGTGGACCTTCTAGTACACCTGAGCCGCGCCTTATTCGTTGGGTACCGGAGTTTGGCCCTTGCGGGTTTTCGACAGGAGAATTACGGTAATAGTCCTTGTTGTACCAGTCACTGACCCAATCCGTCGCATTGCCAGAGAGGTTATAGATACCCAATGGGTTTGGTACAAAGCTATCAACTGGAAATGTTCTAGATTCATCAGGATGTGGAAAATTTCGCTCGTAATTTAAACTTCCATTATCTGTAGGAAAAATCACATGCTGACCGCGATTTCGAGCGGCATACTCCCATTGCGCTTCTGTTGGTAGATCGATTGGGTAACCACTCAACTGCCCTAGCCAGCTGCAATAGTCCTTGGCCTCCTGCCAACTTTTAGTAGGTGCTGGAAGATTTGGTCGATAGCGAAATTTTAGATCTTCACGCTCTCTGAATGCTGTGTCGAACAACGGCTTTCCATGTGCCACAAAAAAAAGGTCAAATTCCTCGAGCTTTACTTGGAATCTAGACAGGTGGTAGCTGCTCAGCTTGACGGGATGAACAAAGTCGTCATCCCCGAATATAGTGATATGCCCCATCTGCTCAGGTTCTACTCCGCACGGCCAGTCACATAGGTTTGCGGGATCATCATCATACGGCCAGCCAAAATCCCCCATCTGGAACTCGCCGCCCTCGACGAACACCATGTTGTCCAGCGACTGCACGACGGTATTCAACAGCTTGCTACGCATCTCGGTAGGAAGTTCTGGGTATTTTTGCTCGATGGTCACTGCAATCTGGACGACTTTTTCGGCGGGTAGCTTCTGGCTTTCAGGCATTGGGTAGGACTGGGCTTGGCAGCCTGCCAAAAGCAGTAGGGTTAAAAAAGGAAATGCTATTTTTCTTTCTGTTTGAGAGTTCATGCTCTAGCTCTGTAGAGAAAATTACAGGGGCTTTTCTGACCGAATCGCGCAGCGAAAACTCACAGTGGGGTAGTAGTCTTTTTTTATCGGCTCGTCGCCCCAGCGGCGGACAGTACTGGAATTGTAAGTTGGTTCCTCAGTCACATCCGCACCTCGCCTGATTCGATGGGTTCCGGTGCTTGGTCCTTGTGGATTATCGATGGGAGAATACCGATAATAATCTTTGCCATACCAGTCATTGACCCAGTCCGTCGCATTGCCAGAAAGGTTGTAAATGTCCAGCGGATTAGGAACAAAACTAGCGACCGGAAAGGTGTCTAATATATCGGGGTCTGGGAAGTTTCGCCCGTAGTTTAAACTACCATTGTCAGTAGGAAATGCCACGTGCTGCCCTCGGTTTCGAGCGGCATACTCCCATTGTGCCTCTGTCGGCAGATCGACCGGGTAGCCACTCAATTGCCCTAGCCAGTTGCAATAATCCTTGGCTTCTTGCCAGTCCTTGGTCGCGGTAGGAAGATCAGGGTGAAAGCGCTTTTGTAAATCCTCACGAATCCGATATTTTGCATCAAATACTGGCCTGCCGTGGGCAGTAAAGAATAGATCGAATTCTTCAATTTTTACTTGAAACCTAGATAGGTGATAGCTGCTCAGCTTAACGGGATGAACAAAGTCATCATCCCCGAACGGGCTGATGCGTCCCATCGCCTCCGGCTCTATCCCGCACGGCCAGTCACATAGATTTGTGGGATCGTCATCATACGGCCAACCAAAATCCCCCATCTGAAACTCGCCACCTTCAACAAACACCATGTTGTCCAGCGACTGCACCACAGTAATCAACAGCTTACTGCGGACCTCGACGGAAAGTTTTGGGTATGCCTGCTCGATTGTCGCAGCAATTCGCGCAATTTTTTCGGCAGATAACTTCTGGCTTTCGGGCAGTGGATAGGACTGAGCCTGACAGCCTGTCAGCAGCACTATGCCTAACAGCGAAAGTTGTATTGCTCTTTGCATTTGAACGCTCGGATGGTTGCCCAGTTGAGTCTGTGATTGGCGTGTTTCAGTTCTGACCTGACCTTTAAGGGCAGGGCTTATTGTTGTGAATTCTCACACCGGTGTCGCAGCGGCGCAATGTCATAGTGTGCGAGATATTGTTCCTGACAGCCTTCTTGGGAAAATTCCCACAAGCCACGAGGAATGGTCTTATGGGAACTATTTCTTGCCCGGAGTATCTTGGCTCCACTGTTTTTTTCGCGTTCAAACATTCGGAAGTATTGGTGGCGTTTTTTGCACCTGGATACTTTGGTGTTCTGTTCGCACGCTAAGTGGTTGTATCGGCCAACTTCAATGAAAGCACTATAAATGTCCTACTCAAGTACCTTGTCGGCTCACTACCTTGAACTCGCGAGTTCCGCCATCTGCAGCGAAAGCTTTGCAGGTGAGGACGTGCGTTTTTCAAGCGAGTTCGAGGCATTGGAAGCGGAGTTGGCCAAAGCCCAGTCCATGCATGAAAGCGGGCAAATCGACTGGTTGCAGGTGCAAACGCTCAGTGAGGCGTTGCTGCGTACGCAATCCAAGGATTTGCGCGTTGCCGTGTGGTTGACCTGGGCGCTGTATCAGCGTGAGTCCTTTGCCGGGTTGCTGGCGGGCATAGGCATGCTGCACTACCTGTGTGAACACCATTGGTTGCAGGTTCATCCCGGCAAATGGCGTACCCGCACGGCGGCTGTCAGTTGGTTGCTGCTGCGTCTTGAGCAGGTGCTGAGCGATAGCGTCCCGATCAGGGAGCAACTGACGTTGTTTCGCTGCATGGTCGAGCATCTGGAAGGTCTGGATGCCGTGTTTACCGAGCATCTGGCGGATGACGCGCCGCTGTTACTGCCGCTGTGCCGACGGTTGAAAACCATGGTGCAGCGGGCGGCAGAAAGCCAGCCAGAGCCCGGTATCGTGGCGGCGGTGGTGACCCAGGTTCAGCAGGTCGCCAGCCAGTTGCTTGCCCCCGGCGCACCGATCGACAACGAGAAGGATGCGCAGAAGACGTTGCGTGGGTTGCAGGAACAGGCCCGGCCGCTGTGCGCCTGGTGGCTCAAGCAAAAGGCTGTCGATGTGCGTGCGTTGCGTTTGAACCGCACCATGCTGTGGCTGCCGATCGATACCGTCCCTGAGCGCAACAGCGAACAGGTCACGGCGCTACGCGGGCTGCCGGCCGACAAGCTGAAGGCCTACCAGGAGCGCTACGCCAATGGGCAATACGCCGATTTGCTGGTGGAGGTTGAAGCGAGCCTGGCGCGGGCGCCGTTCTGGTTCGACGGCCAGCGCCTGACCTGGGAGTGCCTGCAAGGGTTGCAGGCCGATCAGGCGATGCGCGAAGTGGAGTTTCATTTTGCACTGCTGCTTCAACGCTTGCCCGGCGTGGTGGAGCTGCACTTTCACGACGGCACGCCATTCGCCGATCCGGCCACCCGCAGCTGGATCAGTGGCCATGTGATGCCCCACCTGCAAAGCGCCAGGGCGCCGCGCAAGGTTGACACGGCTGTCAGCCAGCCGGCTTGGGATCTGGCCCTTGAACAGGTAGTGCCGGTGCTGCGCCGGGACGGCCTCAAGGTTGCCGTGCAGACCCTCAAGCAAGGCCTGCACAGCGCCCATGGCGGGCGCGCGCGGTTTTGCTGGCAATTGAGCCTGGCCCGGCTGTGCTACATGGCCAAGAAGTACGAGCTGGCCAAAGCCCAGCTCGAAACCCTCGACGCAGACCTTCAGCGCTCGGGCCTGCATGCCTGGGAGCCGGATCTTGCCCTGGATGTGCTGCACCTCCTGCACAGCTGCTGTGAGTTGTTGCCGCAGAACCACGTCGTGCGAGAACGCAAAGAAGAGATTTATCGCAGGCTGTGCCACCTCGACCTCGAAGTGGTACTCGAATAGGCCACTCGGCCAACAACCGCACGGAGAAAAGCCATGGCCAAAGAAGGCTCGGTAGCCCCAAAAGAACGGATCAACGTCACCTTCAAACCTGGCACCGGGGATGCTCAGGAAGAAATCGAACTGCCGTTGAAGTTATTGAGCGTCGGTGATTACACCCTGCGCAGCGACGAACGCAAGGTGGAAGACCGCAAGCCGATCAGCATCGACAAGGCGACCTTCGACGAGGTGCTAGCCAAGCAAGAGCTGAGCCTGACGCTGAGCGTGCCTAACCGTCTGCAGCAAGACAGCGAGACAGAAGAGCTGGCGGTGACGCTGCACGTCAACTCGATGAAGGACTTCAATCCCGCCAGCCTGGTCGAGCAAGTGCCTGAGCTGAAAAAACTGATGGAACTGCGCGATGCGCTGGTGGCCCTCAAAGGTCCGCTGGGTAACGCCCCTGCATTCCGTAAAGCCATCGAAGGTGTACTCGCCGACGACGAATCGCGCGGCCGCGTGCTGGGTGAGCTGGGCTTGAACGCCACCGCCCCGGACGCCTGAGTCACCATCCGCAAAGGAAGCCAACCCTATGAGCACTCGTGCAGCACCACAGAACAGCCAAGACAATGGCGAGTACAGCATTCTCGACAGCATCATCGCCGAAACCCGCCTGACACCGGGCGACGAAGCCTATGATATCGCCAAACGCGGCGTGTCGGCGTTCATCGAAGAGCTGTTGAAGCCTCAGAATGACGGTGAGCCGGTCAAGAAGGCCATGGTCGACCGCATGATCGCCGAGATCGATGCCAAGCTCAGCCGGCAGATGGACGAAATCCTTCACCACGCCGACTTCCAGTCGCTGGAGTCGGCCTGGCGTGGCCTGCAGTTGCTGGTTGAACGCACCAACTTCCGCGAAAACATCAAGATCGAAATTCTCAACGTCTCCAAGCAGGACCTGCTCGACGACTTCGAGGATTCGCCGGAAGTCATGCAGGCCGGCCTGTACAAGCACATCTATACCGCTGAGTACGGTCAGTTCGGTGGTCAGCCGGTCGGCGCGATCATCGCCAACTATTTCATGTCGCCCAGCGCACCAGACGTCAAGTTGATGCAATACGTCTCCAGTGTCGCCTGCATGGCCCACGCGCCTTTTATCGCCGCAGCCGGTCCGGCGTTCTTCGGCCTGGAAAGCTTTACCGGCCTGCCAGACCTCAAAGACTTCAAAGATCACTTCGAAGGCCCGCAATTTGCCAAGTGGCAGAGCTTCCGCCAGTCGGAAGACTCGCGCTACATCGGCCTGACCTTGCCGCGTTTTCTGTTGCGCAACCCGTACGATCCGGAAGCGAACCCGGTCAAATCCTTTGTCTATCAGGAAACCGTCGCCAACAGCCACGAGCATTACTTGTGGGGCAACACCGCGTATGCGTTCGGTACCAAACTGACGGACAGCTTTGCCAAGTTCCGCTGGTGCCCGAACATCATTGGCCCACAAAGTGGCGGGGCAGTCGAAGACCTGCCGCTGCATCACTTCGAAAGCATGGGCGAGATCGAAACCAAGATTCCAACAGAAGTGCTGGTCAGCGACCGCCGCGAATACGAACTGGCCGAGGAAGGTTTCATCTCCCTGACCATGCGCAAAGGCAGTGACAACGCGGCGTTCTTCTCCGCAAGTTCGGTGCAGAAGCCGAAGTTCTTCGGCATCAGTGCCGAAGGCAAAACCGCCGAGTTGAACTACAAGCTTGGCACCCAGTTGCCGTACATGATGATCGTCAACCGCCTTGCTCACTACCTGAAAGTGTTGCAGCGCGAGCAGCTCGGTTCGTGGAAAGAACGTACCGACCTGGAGCTGGAACTCAACAAGTGGATTCGCCAATACGTGGCGGACCAGGAGAACCCTGGCGCAGAAGTGCGTGGTCGCCGTCCGCTGCGCGCCGCGCAGATTGTCGTTAGCGATGTGGAAGGGGAGCCGGGCTGGTACCGCGTCAGCCTCAACGTGCGCCCGCACTTCAAGTACATGGGTGCCGACTTCACCTTGTCGCTGGTCGGCAAGCTGGACAAAGAGTAGGCAGGGCTAGGCCATGAACGGATACGGCAGCCTGTTCGAACGCCTGAGTGGCGAAGCCAACGAGCGTGTCGGCTGGAGCCGCGAGGCGGGGGCCACGGCGTCGGTGGCTGCCCATCTGGACAAGATGCTCAGCACCCGTGCGGGCAGTGTGCAGACGTTGTCCGACTACGGGCTACCTGATCTGAACGACATGCGCTTGAGCCTGCACGATGCCTTGAGCCAGGCACGCGCGGCCATCGAGACCTTCATCGAAGCCTATGAGCCGCGTTTGAGCAGCGTGCGTGTCGTTTCCCTGCCGCGTGAGCCTGAGCAGCTTCGTTTGGCCTTCAACATTGAAGGCCTGCTGGAGATCGATGGTTTCAAGCGCCAGGTCCGTTTTACCGCGCACCTGGATGGCAGCGGCAAGGTCAAGGTCAGCTAACCCGGCGACGATGGCCGCTCTCGGCGCGGCATTGCCCATGCAACTGACTTCACAACGTTAACCAGCACCACAGCAGGGATCAACACGTGTCCTTCAACCACTACTACCAGAGCGAACTGACCGCGCTGCGCCAGTTAGGTCGCCGCTTCGCCGAGCGTAGTCCGGCGTTGGCGCCGTTTCTCAGCGAGGCCGGGAGGGATCCGGATGTCGAGCGCTTGCTCGAGGGTTTCGCGTTCCTCACCGGGCGGCTGCGACAGAAGCTCGATGATGAGTTGCCGGAACTGAGCCACTCGTTGATGCACCTGCTGTGGCCGAACTACATGCGGCCGCTGCCGGCGTTCAGCATCCTGCAGTTCGAGCCGTTGACGCAGGCCGGGCCGGCGCGGTGCGTGGCGCGTGAAACGCCGGTGCAGAGCGAGCTGATTGATGAGGTGAGCTGCGGCTTTCGCACGTGCTACCCGACCGACGTCCAGGCGCTGAGGCTGGACGCGCTCAATTACTCGGTGAAGGGCGATGGCGCACTGCTGAGCCTGCGCCTGCAGATGAACTGCGACGGCCATCTCGGCGAGCTCAAGCTGGAGCGGCTGCGGCTGCACCTGGCGGGCGAGCGTTACATCAGCCAGATGCTCTATCTGTGCCTGCTGCGCAACCTCCAAGGCATACAGTTGCTGCCGCTCGATGCGGATGGCCAGCCGTGCCTGGATGCCAGCGGCAACGCCTTGTCGTTCAACCTGCCGGGCCGCCGCGTGCAGCCGGTGGGCTTTGCCGAAGAAGAGGCGTTGATCCCGTATCCGCTCAATACCTTTCGTGGCTATCGCTATTTGCAGGAGTACTTCGCGTTCCAGGACAAATTCCTGTTCGTCGACCTCGATGGCCTCGACCTGCTCCAGTCGCTGCCAGCAGACAGGCTCAAACACATGCACGGCCTGGAGCTGCGCTTTGATATTCGCAAAAGCGATATCCAGCGCCTGCGGCCGACGCTGGACAACGTCAAGCTGTACTGCACGCCAATCGTCAACCTGTTCAAGCACGATGCCCTGCCGATCCGTCTCGACGGCAAGCAGGATGAGTACCTGCTGCTGCCTGCCACCTACAGCCAAGAAAACTGTGGAGTGTTCTCGGTGGACGCCGTGACCGCTTGGAACCCCGGCACTCGCAGCTACCAGGACTATGTGCCGTTCGAGTCCTTCGAGCACGACCCGAGTTTTGACGTCCCGCAACGGCGCCCGCACTACAGCATCCGCCAGCGTCCTTCGTTGTTGCACGATGGTTTGGACACTTACCTGAGCTTTGGTGTGCTCGACTCCGAGGCCCAGGAAACGTTGTCCATCGAGCTGACCTGCACCAACCAGAACTTGCCACGGCGTTTGAAGCGCGGCGCGATCAACCAGACGTGCGCGCAAACCCCGGAGTTCCTGAAGTTCAGCAATATCACCCCGGTCACCTCGAGTTTTGCGCCACCGTTGAATCGCGACTTCCTGTGGAAACTGATCAGCAACATGTCGCTCAACTACCTGTCGCTGGCCAACGTCGATGCACTGAAGGTGATTCTCGAAACCTACGACTTGCCGCGCTATTACGACCAACACCAGGAAAAAGTCAGCAAGCGCCTGCTGGACGGGCTCAAGGCGATCCGCCACACGCATGTCGACAGGCTGCACCGGGGCTTGCCGATGCGTGGCTTGCGCACCGAGTTGACCATGGATCGGCAAAGTTACATCGGCGAAGGCGACCTGTTCGTGTTCGCTTCGGTACTCAATGAGTTTTTCGCGCTTTACGCCAGCCTCAACTCCTATCACGAACTGCGCGTAAAAAGTACACAAGGAGAGGTGTACCAATGGACACCCCGTATGGGTCTGCAGCCCCTGCTTTAAATGGGCTGACCCAGGTCATCCGCGAGTACTCGCTGTTTCAGGCGGTGCTGGTGGTGGTGGATCGGCTACGCGATGCTCACCCGGAACTGGGCGAAGAAGAGCTCTATGAACAGCTGGAGTTCCAGGCCAATCCGAGCCTGGGTTTTCCTGGCAGTGACATTGATCGCGTGGAGTTTTTCCAAGAGCACGGACACCTGCGGGCACGGCTGAGATTCAACCTGATCGGCCTGTTCGGGGCCGGATCGCCGTTGCCGGCTTTTTACGGTGAGCAGGCCCTGGGAGACGGCGAAGAGGGCAACCTGACCCGTAATTTTCTCGATTTGTTTCACCATCGCCTGCAGCGCTTGATGCTGCCGATCTGGTGCAAGTACCGCTACCGCGCCAGTTTCAGGAGCGGCGCATTCGACCCGTTTTCAGCGCAGCTGTTTGCCCTGATCGGTCTTGGCGGTGAAGTCATCCGCGAGGCCAGGGAGCTGAACTGGAAACGCCTGCTGCCGTACCTCGGCCTGCTCAGTCTGCGCGCCCATTCGGCGGCGCTGATCGAGGCGGTGCTGCGTTACTACTTCAAGCATGCCGACCTGGTGATCGAACAATGCATCGAGCGCCGGGTGGTGATTCTGGAGGAGCAACGCAACCAGTTGGCCCGCGCCAATAGCGTGCTTGGTGAGGACCTGGTGCTGGGCGAGCAGGTACGCGACCGTTGCGGGAAATTCCGCATTCATATCCGCCAGCTCGACTGGCAACGTTTCCATGAGTTCCTGCCGATCGGTTTTGGTTACCAGCCGCTGTGTGCGCTGGTGCGCTTCACCCTGCGCGATCCGCTGGATTACGACATTCGCCTGGTGTTGCGCCAGCAAGACATTCACGAACTGCGCATCGGTGAGCAGAACGCGTGTCGCCTCGGATGGACCTCTTGGCTTGGCCGCGAACGTGCGGACGGCGTGGTCATCCTGGGCAGCAAAATTGATGAAGGACAAATGACATGATCAACGTAGACCTGCAGCAACTTATCCAGGCGCTGGACGCCGAAACCCGCCGTGACCTGGAATACTGCGCCGAACGTTGCGTTGCCCGCGGTGGCAGCAAGATTCTGGTCGAAGACCTGCTGCTGGGCCTGTTGCAGCGACCCCGTGGTCTGCTCGCCCGCGCGCTGCAGGACGCCAGTGTGGATGCCGCAGAGCTGAGCGCGGCGCTACAGCCGCAGGTTGAGCAGAGTGCCTCGCGCAACCCGGTGTTCGCGCCTGAGCTGGTGCAATGGCTACAGGATGCCTTGCTGGTGGGCAATCTCGAACTGGGTCGCAGTCAGGTTGATCAGGCGGCGCTGATCCTGGCGTTGCTGCGCAACCCGTTGCGTTACGCCGGTAGCCGTTACCAGCCGCTGCTGGCCAGGCTTGATATCGAGCGGCTGAAAGCATTTGCCCTGTCGCAGACTCCAGCGCCGAGCCATGGCAAACCGCCGGTGCCGGGTGAATTGATGTTGCAGCGTTTCACCCACAACCTGACCCAGCAGGCACGCGAAGGCAAGCTTGATCCCGTGTTGTGCCGCGATGGTGCCATCCGGCAGATGATCGACATCCTTGCCCGGCGTCGCAAAAACAACCCGATTGTGGTGGGCGAAGCCGGTGTCGGTAAAACCGCCGTGGTCGAAGGCCTGGCCTCGCGCATTGCCGCCGGTGAAGTGCCGCAGGTGCTCATGGGTGTTGAACTGCTATCGCTGGACATGGGCCTGCTGCAGGCGGGTGCCAGCATCAAGGGGGAGTTCGAGCGCCGCCTCAAGGGTGTGATTGACGAGGTCAAGGCGTCGCGCACGCCGATCATTGTATTTATCGACGAAGCCCACACGCTGATCGGTGCGGGTAACAACGCCGGTGGTTCCGACGCGGCCAACCTGCTCAAGCCAGCCCTGGCCCGCGGCGAGTTGCGCACGATCGCCGCCACGACCTGGGCTGAATACAAGAAGTACTTCGAAAAAGACCCGGCACTTGCCCGGCGCTTCCAGCCGGTGCAGTTGCTTGAGCCGACCGTCAGCGAGGCGGTGACCATTCTGCGTGGCCTGGCCCAGGTTTACGAGCAGAGCCACGGTATCTACCTGCGCGACGATGCGGTGGTGGCTGCGGCTGAATTATCGGCCCGCTACCTGGCTGGGCGGCAACTGCCGGACAAGGCGGTGGACGTGCTGGACACCGCCTGTGCGCGGGTGCGCATCAGCCTGGCAGCGGCGCCGCAGAGCCTGGAAGCGCTGCGTGGCGAACTGGCCGAAGGTAACCGCAAACTTCAGGCGATGCGCCGCGATGCAGAAGCCGGACTGGCAATCGACCAGGACGTAATGAGTGCACTGCAGGCGCGTCTGGCGGAGGCCACCACCGAGCAGCACAGCCTGGAAGCCCTGTGGCTTGAACAGCGCGGCCTGGCCGAGCGCTTGCTCGACCTGCGCCAGCAACTGGCCAAGGCCCGCGCTACGAGTTGCCAGTTGCAGGCCTCGGTGGAAGAGGGCGGTGAAGGTGCGGTGAATTCATCCCTTGCCGTCGCAGGGCACGCGGAGCAGGGCGTCGAAACACTGGAAGCTGCGCTGAACGAGACCCATCGGGCCTTGAGTGATGCGCAGCATCAGCAGCGTCTGGTCAGCTTTGAAGTTTGCCCGCGCCTGGTGGCTGAAGTGATCAGCGCCTGGACCGGCGTACCGCTTGAGCAACTGGCCCTTGAACACAACGCCAAGGTGGCAAGCTTCGCCGCCGACCTGCGGGTGAGGATTCGCGGTCAGGAACAAGCGGTGCACGCGTTGGACCGTTCGATGCGCGCCACCGCCGCCGGCCTTAACAAGCCGGACGCGCCAGTGGGGGTATTCCTGCTGGTCGGCCCTAGCGGTGTTGGCAAGACCGAAACCGCTCTGGCCCTGGCAGACCTTTTGTATGGCGGCGATCGTTTCATTACCACCATCAACATGTCCGAGTTCCAGGAAAAGCACACCGTCTCGCGCCTGATCGGCGCACCGCCAGGTTATGTCGGTTACGGCGAGGGCGGCATGCTGACCGAGGCCGTGCGCCAGAAACCGTATTCGGTGGTACTCCTCGATGAGGTCGAGAAAGCCGACCCCGACGTGCTGAATCTGTTCTATCAGATTTTCGATAAAGGCGTGGTCAATGACGGCGAAGGGCGGGCCATTGATTTTCGCAACACCCTGATCCTGATGACCTCGAACCTGGGCAGTGAACGCATCAGCACCTTGTGCGCGAACGGCGAGCGGCCGGACGCCGAGGTTCTGGAGGAAAGCATCCGTCCACTTCTCAGCCAGCACTTCAAGCCTGCACTGCTGGCGCGCATGCGCGTCATACCGTACTACCCGGTTGGCGGGCCGGTACTGCGTGAGCTGATCGAGGTCAAGCTGGAGCGCCTGGGTGAACGTCTGAGCCGCCGTCAGCTGGGGTTCACGCATTGCCAACGGCTGGTCGACCACCTGGCCGAGCGCTGCAACCAGAGCGACAGCGGCGCGCGCCTGATCGACCATTTGCTCGACCTGCAGGTGCTGCCGTTGGTGGCCGACCGCCTGCTTGATGCCATGGCCAATGGTGAGGCCCTCAAACACGTGCACGCAACGCTCGACAGTAGCGGCAGCGTGACCTGCGAGTTCTCTTGAGGTGGGTGTGATGTTCTCGGGTATACCGCAACCACTGAGCTACGCGGAGGCACTGCTGGCGCAGTTCGTCAGCTTGCCGCAGGCGCCTGATGGCGGCGCGCTGCTGCGGGATTTCGTATGCGCAGTGGCTGGGCTTAGTGGTTGCGAGTTGAGCCAGGTGTATTTGCTCGATGCCACCCATACCCGTCTGGGCCTGAGTGCCGAATGCCTGGACGGGATCCTGCAGCCCAGGGACGCAGCGAGCCTGCCGGCGGATTACAACGGTGAGCAGTTGCTGCAATTCGCCTTGTGTCAGAACCGTGTGGTGAGCTTGGTCGGGTTGAACGGCAGCCTGCACGACACCAACTTCCTGCCACCCCGGGATACACCCTGGCAGTCGCTGTTGTGCGTGCCACTGGTGAATACGCAAAAGGCCGTTGAAGGCCTGTTGCTGTGCGCCAGCCGTGAATCTGTCGACCTTCACGCCTTTGCCGATTCAATGCTGCAACTGGGGTCGTTCGTGCTCGGGCAGTTGCAGCGGCTGCAGCACCTGCGGCGGCCACTGGGCGAGCCAGCAGTTGAGGTCAGTGCCCCGGTCAGCGCCAGTGGCTACGGTTTGATAGGCAGCAGCGTTGCCATGGGTGAAACCTGTCGGCTGATCAGCAAAGTGCTGCACAGCCCCTACACCGTATTGCTCTGCGGCGAGACCGGCACCGGCAAGGAAGTGGTCGCCCGCGCCATCCACGATTATGGGCCACGGCGTTCGCAGGCGTTCATTGTGCAGAACTGTGCGGCGTTTCCCGAGAGCCTGCTGGAGAGCGAACTGTTCGGCTACCGCAAGGGCGCCTTTACCGGTGCCGACCGCGACCGGCCCGGGCTGTTCGATGCGGCCAATGGCGGAACCCTGCTGCTGGATGAAATTGGTGACATGCCGCTGTCTCTGCAGGCCAAGTTGTTGCGTGTGCTGCAGGAAAGCGAGATTCGTGCGCTGGGTTCCAACGACACGCACAAGGTCGACGTACGCATCATTGCCGCGACCCATCGCGACTTGGCAGTGCTGGTCAGCGAAGGCACCTTTCGCGAAGACCTCTACTACCGCCTGGCGCAGTTTCCGATTGAATTACCGGCCTTGCGCCAGCGTGAAGGCGACATCCTCGATCTGGCCCGGCACTTCGCCGACAAGGCCTGCACGTTCCTGCAGCGCGATTTGCTCAGCTGGTCGCCAACCGCCCTGAACCTGCTGTCGAGTTACGCCTTCCCAGGCAACGTGCGTGAGCTCAAGGGCCTGGTGGAGCGGGCGGTGCTGCTGTGCGAAGGCGGTGAGCTGCAGGTTGAGCACTTCTCCCTGAGCAGTGAAACGCTGCCGGAAGAAACCGGGCTGAACCTGCGCGAGCGACTGGAGCGGGTCGAGCGTCATCTGCTGCTCGACTGCCTGCGCAAAAACGCCGGCAACCAGAGCCTGGCAGCCCGCGAGCTTGGCTTGCCCAGGCGCACGCTTTTGTATCGCCTCGGGCGACTGAACATCAACCTCAGCGACTTCGAACACTAGCGCGGCACGCGCTGTGCCCAAGCGCTTTTTTAACCGTCAGCGTTGCCGGCAAGGGCTGACGCTGTGCGCATTTTTTACTTAAGGAGAACGCCTGATGCCTGTTCGTCACTGGCTCGTTGCGCTACTGGCCCTGATCGTCCTTGGCGGCTGTAGCGGCAACTACAAATTCAACGACAACACCTATCGCCCATTGGGTGATCCACAGGCGGTCAATCGCGGTAAATGACCGCAAGGAGCATCATGATGGAACTGGTTTTCGAACTGCTCAAGAGCAAGCAACCCGCAGCGAAAACGTCAAGCCGTCACACCTTCACGCAGGCCGGCGGGGTGATCGGGCGGCATGAGGATTGCGACTGGACAATCCCCGATGAAGATCGTCACCTGTCCAAGCGCCACGCGCTCGTCAGTTACCTCAACGGGGCGTTTTTTCTCACCGATGTCAGTCGTAACGGCATCAGGCTCAACGACAGCGGCGCGTACTTGCGCAAGGGGCAGGCGCAGCGTATTGAACAGGGCAGCGTCTTCCAGCTGGGCGATGTCGAGATCCGTGCGCAGCTGGTGCACGATGTGTTCAATGGCGAGGTCGAGATCGGTCGTGCGCAAACGGCCGCTAACACCATTCCCGATGACGCATTGATCGACCTCGATCCGCTTAGCCTGCTTGACGAGCAGGAGCGGTTGTACACGGAATTCGATGCGCTGGCTGCGCTCGACACGCCGCACCAGGACCTCGGGCAACACCGGGACTTCGCCCGCATCGACACCGAGCGCCTGCTGATTCCGGAGCTGGTGGTGCAACCTGAAGCAGCCGTTGAGGCCAAGCAGGTGCCAATTGCGCGTCAGCGTGATGATTTCTGGGCGCAGTTTGGCGAAGCACTGGGGGTGGATCTCAACGGTCTCGACCACGACGGCCGCGAAGCGCTGGCGATCAACGCCGCACAGTTGCTCAAGCACAGTATCAGCGGCCTGCAACAGGGCCTGCGTACCCGTAACGAGCTGAAAAACGAACTGCGTCTGGCGTTGAGCATCGTCCAGGGGCGCAGCAACAACCCGCTCAAGTACGCCCAGGACGCCAGCGAAGCACTGGACAGTCTGCTGCGCGCCAGCAAGCCCGGCCAGTTGTCGGCAGAGCAGGCAATCCTTGAGGCCTGGCGCGATTTGCAGGCCCATCAGGTGGCACTGTTGGCGGCCAGCCGCGCGGCGCTGCGTGGCGCCCTCGAGCATTTCTCGCCGCAGCAGTTGACCCTGCGTCTGGAGCGCCAAAGCAAACCTTTGCTGGTCACCGACGGCAGTCGTTGGAAGGCCTACAAGCGCTACCACCAGGCCTTGCGCCAGGATGATGACTGGAGCGAGCGCCTGCTGGCCCGTGACTTCGCCCTGGCCTACGAAGAGCAGATTCGCCTGATCGGCTCTCTTCATACCGGAGTCCAAGGATGATGCGCATGACTCGCTGTTCGACCCTGTTGCTCAAAACACTGGCGGCGTTGACCGCCCTGGTATTGCTGGCCGGCTGCTCGTCGCTGTCGCCGTACTCGAACATGACCAAGCTGAACCTCACACTCACCGCCAGTGAGCAACTCAATCCCGACCTCAATGGTCGTCCCTCGCCGATCGTGGTGCGGCTGATCGAGCTCAAGCACCCGGTGGCCTTCGAGAACGCCGATTTCTTCAGCCTGTACGAGCATGCCAAGGAATCTCTGGCACCGGACATGGTGGTCAGTGAAGAACTGGAACTGCGCCCGGGCGAAACCGTGGAACTCAAGCTCAGCGTCGAGCCAGGCAGTCGCTACGTCGGTGTACTGGCGGCTTACCGCGATCTGTCTGAAACCCAGTGGCGCTATGTAATGCAGCTCTCGCCCGCGCAGTTGACCGACGCCGACCTGACCCTCGACGACACCGGTATCCGCAGCCGTCACGCAACGCTCACCACAGCGGACAACAAATCATGAATGCACACAAAGTCATATGGCAGGAAGGCATGCTGCTGCGTCCGCAGCACTTCCAGCACAACGATCGTTACTACGACTACCAGATGAAAACCCGCACCCAACTGCTGGGCAGTTATGCCTGGGGTTTTCTGCGCCTGGAAATCGACCTGCAGTTTCTCGACATGGGCAAGGTGGTGATCAGTCAGGCGTCCGGCATTCTGCCCGACGGCAGCCTGTTCGAGCTGAGTGGCAATACCGAGCCGTTGGTCCTCGATTTGCCGCCGAACACCAGCAATACCCCGGTCTATCTGGCTTTGCCGCTGGTCACTGGCAACCATGTCGAGGCGCGCCGCGCCGAGCAGTCCGACGTGCTGGCACGCTACACCGCCTATGAAGCGGACGTCGCCGACTCCAACGCTGGCGAAGACACCAGCAGTCAGGTCAGTTGCGCGCGACCGAACCTGCGCCTGTTGCTCGGCGAGCAACTGAGCGACCAGGCCTATGTGAAGCTGAAAGTCTGCGAAGTGCTCGACACCACGCCGGACGGGGTGATCAGCCTCGACCCTGATTTCGTCCCGACCTTCATCCATGTGCATGCTTCGAGCTATCTGTTGTCGTGCCTGAAGGAAGTGATCAGCATGCTCGCCCATCGCGGCGACACCATTGCCGAGCGGATTCGCGCCAATGGCAAGGTCGGCGGTGCAGAGGTCGGCGACTTCATGATGCTGCAACTGATCAACCGCACCGAGCTGTTGCTGCGCCATGACCTGGGCCTGGAACAGGTGCAGCCGGAACAACTGTATCGCGCGCTGCTGACCATGCTCGGTGACCTGGCCACCTTTGCCAGCGACAGCAAGCGGCCGCGCCTGGACAGCAGTTACCAGCACAGTGACCAGGGCGCATGTTTCCGCACGTTGATGGACGCAATCCGTCAGGTGCTGTCGATGGTGCTCGAACAGCATGCCATCGAGTTAGCGCTGCAGACGCGGGAGTACGGGATCCGCGTCGCGCCCTTGCACGACCGCAACCTGCTGGGGGCGGCCTCGTTCGTCCTGGCAGCCAGTGCCAACTGCGATGCTGAGGCGTTACGCCAGCGCTTGCCGGCGCACCTCAAGGTTGGTGCGGTGGAGCAGATTCGGCACCTGGTCAACCTGCACCTGCCAGGGTTCAAGGTCAAACCCTTGCCGGTGGCGCCGCGGCAGATCGCCTTTCACGCTAACAAATCCTATTTCATCCTCGACCTCACTGCCGAAGACCTGGCGCAACTGCAACGTTCGGGCGGTTTTGCCTTCCATGTGTCTGGCGAGTTCGCCGAGCTCGAACTGAAATTCTGGGCCATCAGGGGCTGACCGACATGAACAATGACGTGGAACACAACCAGGATGACAGAACCGTCCTGCTCGACCACCAGGGCAATGGCCCGACGCAGGCACCGGTGACGGATGTCGCTGCGTCGCCGCGTGTTGAACAACTCGAACAACGGATGGTTTACGCCGCGCGCCTGCGCCCGGCCGAGACCTTCAACATCAGCCTGAATACGCTGGTGGCGGCGGCCTCCGACGTGCTCTCTGAAGTGGTTCGCCTCAAGCACAGTAACACCGATGAAGATTTGCCTGCGCTCAATCAGCGGCTAGCCAATGGTCTGAAGGAGTTCGAGGCGCGAGCCCGCCATAGCGGGGTGTCAGCTAGCCAGGTCACCACCGCCCACTACCTGCTGTGTACCGTGGTCGACGAGGCGGTGGTCATCACCAGGCAGGGCGAAGAGAGCATGTGGTCGCAGATGAGTCTGCTCAGTCGCTTCCACAGCGAGACCTTTGGTGGTGAGAAATTCTTCCAGTTGCTCGATCGGCTGTCGAAGGACCCGGTCCGGCACCTGCCAATGCTGGAGTTGATGTACCTGTGCCTGGCGCTGGGTTTCGAGGGCAAGTACCGGATCATACCGCGCGGCGTACGCGAGCTGGACGATATCCGTGATGGGCTGTACCGGCAGATTCGCCAGTTGCGTGGTGATGTGCCGCGTGAGTTGTCGCCTCATTGGCAGGGCCTGCGCGACAAGCGCCGCAGCCTGGTGCGCATTGTGCCGTGGTGGATGGTCGGGCTGTTCACGGTGGTCAGCCTGGCAGTGATGTATTCGGGATTCGCCTGGGTGCTGGGCGAGCAGCGCGACAGCGTTCTGCAACTTTACCAGCAGCTTGACCCCACCGTGGCCCAGCTGCAGCAGTAATACAGGTACGTGTAATGAAAAACTTCTTCAACAAAACCGCTTCCTTGCTGCGCCAGACCTGGCTCTGGACACTCTTGCTGGTGCTTGCTGTGGCGCTGCTGGTGTGGGGCGTCGGGCCGCTGCTGGCGGTCAACGATTACAAGTTCTGGGAAAGCGCGACCTCGCGCCTGCTCAGCATCAGCGTGCTGTTTCTGATCTGGGGCCTGAGCATGGTCTTTGTCAGCTGGCGCGCCGGGGTGCGAAAAAAACAACGCGAGGACAGCGAAGACGGCCAGGCGCGGCTGCAGCGTGAAGCGCAGATCGACGCCGAGCGCCAAGCACTGCGCAAGCGCTTCAAGCAGGCCCTGCGCACCCTCAAGACCTCGAGCCTGTACCGCGGGCGTAGCGAACGCTGGCGTGACGAGCTGCCCTGGTACTTGTTGATTGGCCCGCAGGGCAGTGGCAAAACCAGCCTGCTGGATTACTCCGGGCTGGAGTTCCCGATCAATACGAACGAGCGCAAGCTCACGCGCGCCACCGCTGGCACCCCCTACTGCGACTGGTACTTCGCTGACCACGGTGTGTTGATCGATACCGCGGGCCGCTACCTGAGCCAGGACAATGCAGCCGTCGACGGTAGTGGCTGGAACACCTTGCTCACGCTGCTGCGCAAACGCCGGCGCGGGCGGCCGCTGAACGGTGTGCTGGTGACTGTACCGGTGGAACTACTGCTCGATGGCACTGCGCAGAAGGTCCAGGACCTGGCGGGCGTGGTGCGCCTGCGTCTGCAGCAGGTGCAGCAGAAACTGCACGTCAAAGTGCCGGTGTACCTGGTACTGAGCAAGGCCGACCAGTTGCTGGGCTTCGACGCGTTTTTCGATCAGTTGAGCCGCGAGGAAAGTGATCAGGTACTCGGCACCAGCTTTGCCAAGGAGCAGAACGGCACCGACGTCGACGTACTGCGCCAGGCCTTTGAAGCCTTGCTGCTGCGCTTGAACAGCCAGGTGATCATGCGCATGCACCAGGAACGCGACACGCAGCGCCGTGGCCGTATTCTGGATTTCCCGCATCAGTTGGAACAGATCGGTGCGCACCTGTGCCTGTTCGTCGAGAAAGCGTTCGCTGGCAATCGCTACCAGCGGGCTAACGCCTTGCGCGGATTCTATCTGACCAGTGCACCGCACCTGACAGAAAAGCCTGACGGTGATGACGCCAGTGGCGCCGAACCGAACGGCGCTCTGCCCAGTGGTCGTACACGCTTCATTCACCACCTGCTGAGCCGGGTGATCTTCCCGGAAGCCAATCTGGCCGGTCTGGACAAGCGCGAGCGTAAACGTATCCATTGGGGCCAGCGTGCCCTGTACGGTGGCGCGCTGGTGACGCTGGTGTTGTTCGGCCTGCTCTGGGCCGGCGGCTTTTCGGTCAACTACGAGCGACTGGAAAAGCTGCGCGTCCTGGCGCAGGGCTGGATTCAGCAGCGCAGCAGCCTGAGTGAAGGCGACGATGCGCTGGCGATACTGAAATCCCTCGACACCCGATTCGAGTCCACCCGCGTCTTCCCGGGCACGCAGGAGGTGGCGTTGTACGAGCGGGTCGGCCTGTACCAGGGTAATGAAAGCAACCCGGTGGTGCTCCGTGCTTATGAAGGTGAGCTGCAGGAACAGTTGCTGCCACGGCTGGCGCAGAGGCTCGAAGGGCAGATCCGCGCAAGCATGGGCGATCGCGAACTGTTGCTCAACAGCCTGCGGGCGTACCTGATGCTGAACCTGGAGGATCGTCGCGATCGTGCCTGGCTGAAGCACTGGGTCGCCAGCGATTGGTCTACCCGCTATGCCGGCAACAGTGCAGCACAGAATGGCCTGAACCTGCACCTTGAACACCTGCTCGCACTGCCGTTCAGTTACCCGCTCAACGACACCCTGGTAGCCCAGGCCCGTCAGGTGCTGCGCAGTGAATCGCTGGCCAACGTGGTGTATCGCGCGTTGCGCGAACAGGGGCGCAGCCTGCCGGAGTATCGCCTGAGCCAGCACCTGGGGTCACAGGCTGAGTTGTTCTACGGCACTGACTATGCAATCCCGGGCTTCTACACCCAGCAGGGCTACCAGCAGTACTTTTCGGTTCAGGGCAGCGCGCTGGTCAGCGACATCCTGCGTGATAACTGGGTGTTGGGTGAAAGCAGCGCTATCAGCGCCATGGATTTGCGCCGCCTGATGGTAGCGCTTGAGCAGCTGTATTTCGGCGACTACGCCAACTACTGGAGTGAAGCCGTCGGCCAGGTTGGCCTGCAACCGTTCAATGATGCCGGCGAAGGCGCCGATCAGCTCGCCAGCTTGATTTCGGCCAACTCGCCGGTCGTGCAGTTGCTGGTGGCGGTCCGAGACAACACCCGTTTCCAGGTCATCGGCACAGACGTTGAAGCGCTTGGCGCCGCAGCGAACAAAGCCGTCGCCAAGGGCGGGGCGCTGGACAAGGTGGCCACGGCGGCTGCCGGCAAGATGCAGGGGGTTCTCGGCCAGCACCAGCCGGACACCGCGAAGAAATCACTGCAGCGTCGCTTCGAGCCGTTGCACCGTCTGCTCGATGAGCACAACGGCCCGGCAGCGGATCTGGCGCCAGTGCTGCAGGCGCTTAATGACCTGCAGCTGCAACTGGCCGGCCTGGCCCGCGCCAGCTTACCCGAGCAGGCGGCGTATGAGATGGCCAAGATGCGCATGGGCGGCCAGCGCGACGCGTTGAACAACCTGCGCAGTGCCTCGGGGCGCCTGCCGCGTCCGGTCAGTGCCTGGTTCAATCTGTTGGCGGAGGACGCCTGGCGCCTGGTGCTCAGCGACGCCTATCAGTACCTGAACCAGCGCTATCAGAGCGAGCTGTACAGCTTCTATGGCAAGGCCATCAGCAAGCGCTATCCGTTCAACGCCCACAGTGCCAGCGATGTTGCCATCAGCGACTTCCGCGAGTTCTTCAAGGCGCAAGGCGTCGCCGATCGCTTCTTTGACACCTACATGCGCCCGTTCGTCAGTGGCGATTCAGGCAACTACCGTCTGCGCAGTATCGACGGTCACAGTCTGCCGGTGTCCAGGGCTTACCTCGATCAGATGGGCGCAGCCCAGGTGATCCGCCAGAGTTTCTTCGCGCAGAATCCGACGCAGCCGCAGGTGCAGTTCAAGCTGGAGCCGTACACCCTTGATCCGGCAGTCAGCCGTGCCGAATTCCGTTTCGGTGACAAGACCCTGGAGTACCGTCACGGCCCGATCGTACCGATGGCGTTCAAGTGGCCAACCGATGCTGAGGACGGCCGCACCAGCCTGGTATTGGAAAAGCGGGTCGGGCGCTCGATCGGCATCGAAAAAAACACCGGGCCCTGGTCGCTGTTCCGTTTGCTCGACCTGATGCAGACCGAGTACCTGACGGGGCGCGATGTGTTGGTTCTCAAGACTGAGGTGGCAGGCCTGCGCGCCAATTATCTGCTGATGAGCCAGCGCGTACCGAACCCGTTTGATATGCGGGTGTTGCGCACGTTCCGCATGCCGGCAGCGCTCTGATGGCGCATAACCGTGTCTGGCGCAGCGCGGCGCGCACCGATCCAGGCAAGGTTCGGGCGCGCAACGAAGATGCCTTCCTCGACTGCCCGGGGCAAGGGCTCTGGGTGGTTGCCGACGGCATGGGCGGGCATCAGGGCGGCGATATTGCCAGCCAGTTGATCGTTGCCAGCCTGGCCGAGCTACCGGCGCAGGACAGTTTCGAGCATCAGCTTGAGGGCCTGCGTCGGTGCCTGCACTGGCTTAACCGACGCCTCAGCCAGGAGTTGACCGTGGGCGCCGGACGCCAGGACAGCATCATGGGCAGCACCGTGGTTGCCTTGTTGCTCAAAGGCGACCGCGCGGCGTGCATCTGGGCCGGCGACAGTCGCTGTTACTTGTGGCGCGGGCAGCGTTTGTACCAGCTGTCCAAAGACCATTCGCTGATGCAGCAATTGATCGACGGGCAACAGATGAGCATCGAGCAGGCGCGCGCGCATCCGGCGGCCAACGCATTGACCCGGGCCGTGGGTGCCCGCGAGCAATTGGCGCTGGAGATCCTGGAGCTGCAGGTCTATCCCGGCGACGCCTTTTTGCTGTGTAGTGATGGCTTGTATCAGGGGCTGAGCAGCGATGCCCTGGGCGAAGCCTTGAACCTGGCGTCGCCGCAGCAGGCACTGGCGCGTCTGTTCGACGACGCCCTGCGCGGGGCCGCACGGGACAACATGACGGCTGTGGTGATCCGCCAATGAGCGAGCTCAAACCAGCGCTCGACGACAGTCAGAGCGACGAGGAAGCGGTCGGTAACTTGACCTATTTCGCTTTCGCCAACGCCCTTGCAGTACCCGCTGGACTGGCCACCAAGGGCAAAGGCCGCAAGCGCGCCAGCAAGCACTGTAGCCGCAGTAACAAAACGGTGGCGTCGGTGGGCGAACTGCCGGATGTGTTGGCCGGACGTTACCGCCTTGAGCGCCTGCTTGGGGCGGGCGGCATGGGGGCGGTATACCGTGCACGGGATCTGTTGCACGAACAGTACGGCGATCCGGACCCTTACATCGCGCTCAAGGTCATGAGCGAAGCATTCTCCGAGACGCCGGATGCCAGCGCCTTGCTCTATAGCGAGTTCGCCCTGAGCCGACGCCTGCGTCACCCGAATATCGTCCGTGTGCACAGTTTCGAGGTCGACACCGAGTGTCGGCGTGCCTTCTTCACCATGGAGCTAATGCGTGGTCTGGCCCTGGACCAGTTGCTCTGCGAACGGCCGTTGGGGTTGCCATGGAACGAGCTGCGCGATGTGGTGTTGCCGCTGCTTGAGGCGTTGGCATACAGCCACGCTTGCGGCGTACTGCATGGCGACATGAAGCTGAGTAACGTGATGCTGTGCGAGGACGGTGTACGCCTGTTCGACTTCGGTCTCAGCCGGGCAGAGGAGGGCATTCTGACCGGGTTACCGCAGCTTAGCCGCAGTCGTTTCAACGCCTGGACGCCCAGTTATGCTGCTCCGGAGTTGCTGGAGGGGGCTTCACTGTCGATCAGTAGTGATCTGTATTCGCTGGCGTGTGTGATCTATGAGCTGGCCGGCGGCAAGCACCCGTTCCAACGATTGCCTTCGACTCAGGCGCGTGATGAGCGTCTTGACCAGCAACTGCAAGCACCGCCGAACCTGCCGAAGCATTGTTGGCCTGTTTTGCAGAGGGCGCTGGCTTTTGATCCCGCTGCCCGTCGGGCCTCGGTTGTGCAGTTACGGGATGTGTTCAGCGAGCCGTTGCCGTGGTACCAGCGCTGGCGATATCGGCGCTGATGTCCGGCAAGCTGCTGCGGCTTTCCTTGATCAACATCAACCTCGTTCATCTGCCAGGCCTGTAGGTTGAATGCCAGGCATAGGCTGTGCGCCGAGAGGGCCTGATGATCTATCCAATACTGCTGACCCTGCACCTGTTCGCCGCCTTGATCTTTATCGGCACGGTGTTCTTCGAAGTGCTGTTTCTGGAGTCTATTCGTAAACAATTGCCCGCCCGGCTGATGGTGCTGCTGGAGCAGGCGATCGGCCGTCGTGCCCGGCAGCTGATGCCTTGGGTGTTGCTGGTACTGTTCAGTGCCGGGGCCGGGATGGTCTGGTTGCGTTATCTGCCGCTGATCGAACATCCATTCACTTCGTCATTCGGCACCTTGCTGCTGCTGAAAATCGTGCTTGCTGTCAGCGTGCTGTTGCACTTTCTGGGGGCCATGCTGCTGTTCAAGACCCAGCGCATGAGCGCCGCTTGGGTGAAGTTCATTCACACCAGTGTGTTTACGCATATGGTGGTGATCGTGTTGCTGGCCAAAGGCATGTTCTACCTGACTTGGTAGCCTGGGTTTGATACAAATCAAGGCCTATCAGCCATTCTCGGCAGACACTGAAACTCCGCAGCCCGTCTCGGAGCCCCGTCATGCTCGACGTCCTTCACGCCCACAACGAGCCCTTTGATCGACACGATGAAGGCGTGCTCGATGGCAATTGCCATGTCGATGTTGGCGCATACCACTCTGGTGTCGGTTCACTGGATGTACTGCGCGCGCTACGCCGCAGCCGCCAGCAGCAACGTTCGCTGGCGTTGAACCTGCAGGTGCCGGCCAGCGCTGAACCCGGTATCGATGCGTATTACCAAGGCCTGGCCCGGGAGATCGAGCGGGTCGGCTGTCACGTGGCGATGCAGCAGCGGGTTGAACAGTTTCACCTGGCTGGGATGACGCCGGAGCCCGCGATGCTGCAGCAATTGATGAGCCAGCTGCGCCGTCGCTTCAATTTTCTCAGCCATGAAAGCGCTGATTACAGCGTTGATGTTGATCTGCACCATACGACGTGGGCGACGATGGGCCTGCTGCGCGACCTGGGTTTTCATCATGTCAGCATCGGCGTTCCGAACATCAGCAACGGGCTGTCGGTGGCAGGCTTTCAGAACCCGGCGCCTATTCAGTCGCTGATCGATGCCGCGCGCACCTTTGGCTACCATACAGTCAGCGTCGACATCGGTTATGGCCATGCCTGGCAAACCCCACAGAGTGTTGCGCGCAAACTGACCACCCTGATCGAACTGGAGCCCGACCGCCTGCAGGTGTTCGACTACGCCCAGCCGCCGTTACGGTACATGCACGGTGCTCAAGCCGAGGCAGGTCATCAGCCAGACACGGCGTTGATGCGGCAAATCTGCTTTGAGCGCTTGCTGGCTGCTGGGTATCAGCATATCGGTCTGGGGTTGTTTGTACGGCCCGATGATGACTTGGCCATTGCTCAGGAGCGTGGCCGTCTGCACCGTAATGCGCTGGGCTTTACCCGCTATGGTGATTGCGATCATATTGGCTTTGGCCTCGGCGCGGTCAGCCAGTTTGAACGGTTGTACGCACAAAACACCGAGGTACTTGGCCTATATCTGGAAAAGCTCGAACAGGGGCAGTTGGCCACTTGCCGTGGCTGGTGTGTGCCCACCACGACCGCCTAGCATTGGGCAGGAGTCGACCTATGCAAGTGCTTGATCGCCGTAAAGCCTTGGCCATCACGCCAGTGTTGCGTCTGGCGTTCCGTCCGTTCTTTCTGGCCGGTTGTGGCTTGGCATTGGTCACTGTGCCGTTATGGTTGTTTGCATTGGGTGGTGCGCTGGGCGACTGGCAGCCTGCTGGCGGCTGGCTGGCCTGGCACCGCCATGAATTGGTGTTCGGCTTTGGCCTGGCTATTATCGCCGGCTTTTTGCTCACCGCCGGGCAGACCTGGACCGGCCAGCCGGGGTTGAGTGGCAAACCGCTGGCGGCATTGGCGTTGGTGTGGCTGGCCGCGCGGATTGCCTGGTTGGTCAATCTGTCGTGGCCGTTGCTGGCGCTGTTGGAACTGGTGTTTCCGCTTGTTGTGGCGCTGTTGATGGGCGCCATGCTCTGGCGTGTCCGGCAGCAGCGAAACTACCCGGTAGTGCTGGTATTGCTGCTGTTGACAGGCGCAGATGCTATGTCGCTGTACGGACTGATCCTGGGACACGACGGCTGGCAGCGTCAGGGCGTGTTCAGTGCTATCTGGCTGGTGGCGGCGATGATGGGCCTGATCGGTGGTCGGGTCATTCCGTTTTTTACCCAGCGTGGCCTGGGCCGGGTCGAAGGCGTTGCCCCCTGGCCCTGGCTTGACGGCGTGTTGCTGGCGGGAGCCATCCTGGTGGCCTTGCTGTATGCCGCTGGCCCGGCGCTGTCGGCCAACGCCTGGATCGGCGCGCTGTTCGCTGCGCTGACACTGGGGCACGGGGTGCGTTTGTGGCGCTGGCATGATCGCGGGCTGTGGCGTGTACCGTTGCTGTGGTCGTTGCACTTGGCGTATGGCTGGTTGGCATTGGCCTGTCTGGGTATGGCCTTGTGGCATTTCGGCGTTGCATTGAACCCCAGCCTTGCAGTGCATTGCCTGACCGTCGGGGCGATGGCCGGGTTGATTCTGGCGATGATCGCTCGGGTCAGCCTGGGCCATACCGGGCGCCCCTTGCAGCCGCCAGCGGGGCTGACCCTGGCGTTCATTCTGCTCAATCTGGCGGCAGTGAGCCGCGTGCTGTTGGTGTTGTGGTGGCCATTGATGGGGCTGTGGCTGGCTGCGCTGTGTTGGGTGGGGGCGTTTGCCTTGTATGCCTGGCGCTATGCGCCGATGCTGCTGCGCCCCCGGGTCGATGGACATCCCGGATAACCGTTAGCCAGGCAGGAGGCGAACGATGGTGTATCCCTATTTACTGATCATCCACCTACTGGCGGCGATTGCCTTCATCGGCTCGTTATTCTTTGAAGTGTTCATCTGGTATGCGGCACGCGGGCAGCTATCAGCCACTGCCCGACCTGCGGCAGACCAGGCCATCGCCTCGCGCTCACGCAAGGTCCTGCATGGGGTGGTGCTGGTGCTGTATGGCGCTGGCATTGGCCTGGCCTGGCACCATCGCGGCGCGCTCAGTCAACCGCTGGCCAGCAGCTTTGCCAGCCTGTTGAGCCTGAAGATCGTCCTCGCCCTGAGCATCATCGGCCATTACTTGTTGCTGGCCTACTGGTTGCAGCGGGGGCGCTTGAGCGAAGGCCGAGCGCGCTGGATTCGCTGCAGTATCCTCGGGCACATGCTGCTCATCGTGATCCTGGCCAAGGCGATGTTTTACGGGCATTGAGCCGGCTGCACACAGGGAAACGCTGCCATTCAGAAGTTTCCCACCAACACCTGAGAAAGGTCTTCTTTCAGATCCCCTAACTGATTGGCCTAATGCCAGCGCAAAAAGCGAAGTGGCATTTCAATCAGCGTGCTCAGGGGGGATGATGAAAGCAATCGGCATCATAAAATGTTCATTTTTGGCTATCGGCGCTTTGCTGCTATTGGGAGCAGGTGTCTCTTATAAAAGTACCGATGAGTTCCTGGCCAAGGCTGAATCTGCGACAGGCTCGGTAGTGGCGTTGTTGAACAATCAAGGTGGCTATGCGCCGGTCATCGCCTATGTTGACCGTGAGGGCAAGCCTTTCGAGTTGATTTCCAGCTTTTCCAGCAACCCACCAGCCTATTCGGTGGGTGATCGGGTTGAGGTGGTGTATTCAGCAGGTGCCCCGGCGGATGGGAAAATTGCAGGAATCACCGTGTGGCTCGCGACGATTATTCTCGCTGCGCTCGGTGCAGTGTTGCTGGCGGTTGGCATAATCATGGTGCTGATGGGGCGCCGGAAATCGCGCAAGCAAGCCGATTTGCGCAAGCATGGCCAGTTGGTGAAGGCGGACATTCAGTCGGTGGAAACGAACCCGCGTTTTGCAATCAACGGCCAGCACCCTTACATGATCCGCAGCCAATGGCTGAATCCACGTACCTCCAAGGTTCATGTGTTTGAAAGTGACAATATCTGGTTCGATCCTTCCGGCTATCTCAAGGATCAGTCGATCAGCGTGTTTGTCGATAGCAAGGACCCTACGAGGTATCACGTTGATATTTCATTTCTTCCCGGTAGTGCGGTTTGAGTCGGGCCGTTTGATCGTATCGCGGGGCAAGCCGGCTCCTACAAGCTTGATGTCGATCAATTCTGTTCCTTGGCTTTAGCCGTAGCCTGCACTGCATATTGTGTTTTTTTGAAAATTAACACCTATATGTAGTGCCAGGGGGATGGATGCGTAAGCGCGACAGCAAGACGCTGATCGAGGTGGCGAGCTCGATGAACGAGTACCTCGACCGCGAAGATTGGCGGGTCCAGGCCAACGCCAATCAGGGCTATTCGCTGGGCGGATTGGTGCTCAATGTGGCGGGCAAGGTGACCGCCAACTATTGGCTCGATGAGGTCTACAGCGAGGCGATTGGTCGGGCTCACCGTGAGGCCGATCTGCATGTGCACGATCTCGACATGCTCGCCGGTTATTGCGCCGGTTGGTCGCTGCGCACCCTGTTGCACGAAGGGCTCAATGGCGTTCCCGGTCGGGTCGAGGCGGGGCCGCCCAAGCACCTGAGCAGTGCGTTGGGGCAAATGGTCAATTTCCTCGGTACGCTGCAAAACGAATGGGCCGGTGCCCAGGCCTTCAGTTCCTTCGATACCTACCTGGCACCTTGCGTGCGCAAGGACCAGCTCGACTATGAGCAGGTACGTCAGGCCATTCAGGAGTTCATCTACAACCTCAATGTACCGTCGCGTTGGGGGACCCAGACGCCCTTTACCAACCTGACCTTCGACTGGGTCTGTCCGCAGGACCTGCGCGAGCAGATACCGGTAATCGGTGGCGAGGAAATGCCCTTTGCCTACGGTGAGCT
The DNA here is from genome assembly GCF_056322725.1 of Pseudomonas sp. NUPR-002. Taxonomy (NCBI): domain Bacteria; kingdom Pseudomonadati; phylum Pseudomonadota; class Gammaproteobacteria; order Pseudomonadales; family Pseudomonadaceae; genus Pseudomonas; species Pseudomonas sp. NUPR-002. Next base: position 3,574,863 of record NZ_CM150476.1, on the reverse strand, counting down.
GCAGGCTGAAATGGACCTGCTCAACCGTGCCTACATTGAAGTGATGCAGGCTGGCGATGCCAAGGGGAGGGTGTTCACCTTTCCGATTCCGACCTACAACATCACCCATGATTTCCCCTGGGACAGCGACAACGCCGAGCGCCTGTTCGAGATGACCGCGCGCTACGGCCTGCCGTATTTCCAGAACTTTCTCAATTCCGACATGCTGCCCAACCAGGTGCGCTCAATGTGTTGCCGCTTGCAACTGGATGTACGGGAACTGCTCAAGCGGGGCGGCGGGCTGTTCGGATCGGCCGAGCAGACGGGCTCACTGGGCGTGGTCACCCTCAATTGCGCGCGCCTGGGCTATCTGTTCAAAGGCGATAGCAACGGCCTGATCGAACGCCTGGACAGCTTGATGGAACTGGCCATGGAAAGCCTTGAGGTCAAGCGCAAGGTCATCCAGCAGCATATGGACGCTGGTTTGTATCCCTACACCCAGCGCTATCTGGGGACGTTGCGTAATCACTTCTCGACCATTGGCGTTAACGGCCTGCATGAAATGCTGCGTAACTTCAGTGATGACCAGATGGGCCTGCACACTGAAGCAGGCCGGCGCTTTGCGCTAAACCTGCTGGACCACGTGCGGGCCACGCTGGTGCGCTTCCAGGAGCAGACTGGCCACCTCTATAACCTTGAAGCGACACCTGCAGAAGGCACCACTTACCGTTTCGCCAAAGAAGACCGCAAGCGCTACCCCGACATTCTCCAGGCGGGCTGTGCGCAGGCGCCGTACTACACCAACTCGTCACAGTTGCCGGTGGGCTACACCGATGACCCGTTCGAGGCACTGGAGCTGCAGGATGAACTGCAATGCAAGTACACCGGCGGCACGGTACTGCACCTGTACATGGCCGAGCGGATTTCCTCAGCGCAGGCCTGCAAACAATTGGTACGCAAGGCGTTGAGTCGCTTCCGCCTGCCTTACCTGACGGTGACCCCGACGTTCTCCATCTGCCCGGTGCATGGCTATCTGGCGGGTGAACATGAGTTTTGCCCCAAATGTGATGAGGCGCTGGTGTGGGCGCAGCAATCGGCTGCGGCGCACTGATTTCGTTCAACCTGAGCACAAGGAGCTGTAATCATGACTGCACTGCATACCCTGCCTGAAGCACAACGCCAGCGCTGCGAAGTCTGGACGCGGGTGATGGGCTATCACCGGCCGGTATCGGCGTTCAACCCGGGCAAACAGACCGAGCACCGCGAACGCCAGCATTTCACCGAACGCCCGGCATCGACGCGCCAATGAGCCGAGCATTACGGGTCGGGGGCATGGTGCCCCTGACCACCCTCGACTACCCGGGCAAGTTGGCCTGCGTGCTGTTTTGCCAGGGGTGCGCCTGGCGCTGCCGGTATTGCCACAACCCACAATTGATCGCCGCGCGCAGTTGTCATGAGCTGGCCTGGGAGCAGGTGCAGGCGTTTCTTGGGCGTCGCATCGGTTTACTCGATGCGGTGGTATTCAGCGGCGGTGAGGCGACCTTGCAAGCGCAATTGCCTGATGCCATGGCAGAAGTCCGGCAAATGGGTTTCAGTGTTGGCCTGCACAGTGCGGGTATCAAACCGGAGGCATTTGCCCGGGCCCTGCCGATGGCTGATTGGGTTGGCTTCGATGTCAAGGCGTTAGCCGAAGAGTGCGCACTGATAACCCGGGTGCGGGGCAGTGGGGCGGCCAACTGGCGCAGTCTTGAGCTACTGTTGGCCAGTGATGTTGATTATGAATGCCGTACTACGGTGCATTGGCAACTGATCGATCCTGCACGGCTATTGGTGCTGGGCCAGCGCCTGAGCGAGCGTGGGGTCAAACGTTTCGTGGTACAGCCGGTACGTACTGCGCAGATGTTGGATGCAAGCCTGGCAAAGGTTTCGACGCAAAACGCGCTGTCCGCGTTGTGGGACAGCCTTGGCGAGATATTTCCGGAGCTTGAGGTGCGCAGTTGATGTGAATCAAGGCAGCGCGGTAGCGAAGTACTAACGTGGAAGCTCGCCCATTGTCTGTCTGGGAGATTTCATGGCCAAGCCCTTTCCCGTCAACCCAAAGCATCCCGAGCGTATCTGTTGGGGTTGCGACCGCTATTGCGCGGCAAACGCTCTGGCTTGCGGTAATGGTGCCGAACGGACCTTGCACCCGGCAGAGCTGTTCGGTGAAGACTGGAATATGCCGAAGGACTATGGCCTGGGCGAGCCAGCCCCCAGGGTGGGAGCGGGCTTGCCCCGCGATTGAACATACCGCTCAGAACACGCGCTGGTGCCTGTCCAACTGCTGATCGACCAGCCATTTACCATGCGCAAGCGAGGCATGTTGGGCGTTTTCCAGGTCGGCCATGAATGCCATCTTCACCGGCAGTGACAAGCGCCTGCTGGTGTGGCCTTCGGGATCGGTGATCAAGCAGCCGCCGGCAAACGGTGTGGGGATGCCGTCATGGGTTTCGACGCTGGCGGTGATGGTGTAATTGCGATGCGTGCACTGAAGGGTTTTCATCGTCCTGACCTCGCTACTGGGGTATCGGTCGTTCGCCGTTCTCAAGCACTCCTCGTTCAGGTGCTCTTTCGGGTATACCACAGCATCGGCCCGGAGGACGCCGGGCCGACGAACGCGAGCGCTTCGTTAAAACTCGGTCGGCTGAATGATCTCGACCCAGTAGTCGTCCGGATCCTTGATAAAGGCCAGGTGCTTCATGCGGCCATCACTCAGGCGCTTCTGGAAGTTGCAGCCCAGTTGCTCAAAGCGCTCGCACGCGGCGCGAATGTCTGGCACCGAGATGCAAATGTGGCCAAAGCCGCGAGGATCGGTGTTGCCGTTGTGGTAGGCAAAGTCCGGATCGTTTTCGCTGCCGTGGTTGTGGGTCAGTTCGAGGATGCCAGGGATCGACTTCATCCATTCGGTACGCTTGGCGGCGTCAGCCGGGATCTGCGCCTTGTCGACCAGGGCAAGGAAATACAGGCTGAACTCGGCTTCTGGGAAGTCGCGTTTTTCCACCAGGCTGAAGCCCAGGACGCGGGTGTAGAAGTCCAGCGACTTGGCGACGTCCTTGACCCGCAGCATGGTGTGGTTGAAGACAAAGTTCTGGGTCGCGGCATCCGGTTGCGCGGTGACACCCGGGAGGGTGTCGAGATGGTTCAGGCTCATGGGCACTCCGCTTTCAAGAGGCTGGCAACTGCAGTGCCAGCAAAACAGTCAGGGCCACATGATACGGAACTCAAATCATTGCGCAAAGCAAAAGCGCCCCGCCTGGCAAGGGCGGGGCGCAAGCATTAGCAGCCCGCCGAAGCGGGCGTATGGGGCGCTATTCCTTTAGCGGTCTTCATCCTGAGTGAGTGGTTGTGAAAAAAGTGTGAAGAACACCGTCACTGACGCAACCAGCCGTCGACCGTTTTTGCCCCGTACTGTTCTTTCCAGGCTTTGAGGCCGCGGTGGTTGCCGCCTTTGGTTTCGATCAGCTCGCCGGTGTGGGGGTTTTCATACACTTTAACCACCCGGGCGCGACGCGTTTTCGGTGCAGCTCCCGCCCCTTTGGCCACGGCTTTGGGGTCGAGGATTGCAATGATATCGCGCAGGTTCTTGCCATAATTCTTCATCAGCCCGACAAGTTTTTGTTCGAACTCGATTTCGCGCTTGAGGCCGGCGTCCTTTTTCAGCGCCTCCAATTGCGCCATCTGTTCTTGAAGCGCTTTTTCGGCAGCACGAAACTCTGCAAGTCTGGACACTGTCATCACTCCTTTATGTCAGCAGTGACCCGGCATACGTAAACACAAGGAACGGTCTGAATAACGCAGCCAGCACTGGGTGGGTACAACATGGCACTACTAAAGAGTGTAGTAGTCCGACGGCAGCGGGTAAACATTTGAAATTTAACGTTGCTGCAATGGAACTTTCTTACTTACCTGCGCGTTAATAGGAAATAACTAGTCAATATCCCGTCGTCTCCTTAGACCATGGTCCAATGGGCCGTAATAGAGCGGTTTCGAGATAATTCATGGTCGGCCTCAAGATGTATGAGCGCCGGTTGTGTTGCCGGGGCCAAGAACGGTGCCGGTTGTGTTTTGTCATTCTTTCGGATTGCGCTTCTCATGTTTGCCCCATTCCCACTTGCACCCGGTCGCAGCCTGGCTGGCTTGCTTGCGATGTTGGCTGCCGCTTCGTCTGAAGCCGGCGGATTTCTCGAAGACAGCAGCGCTAAAGTCGAAGCACGCAATGTCTATTTCAATCGCGACTTTCGTGATGGCCATGTCAGCTCCAGCCAGGGCGCTTCGAAACGCGAAGAGTGGGCTCAGGGATTCATTCTCAACGTGCAGTCTGGTTATACCCAGGGCCCAGTGGGTGTTGGCGTTGATGCCGTGGGTATGCTCGGGATCAAACTTGATTCCAGCCCGGCCGACAGCAACAGTGGCTTGATGCCGTCCACTGGCCACGACCCGCGGGAATCGGTGGACCAATATGCCAAGCTCGGCGTGACCGGGAAGTTGCGCTATTCGCGCAGCGTCCTCAAGTACGGTGCGCTGATGCCCGACATGCCCTTGCTCAAGTACAACGACGGCCGTTTGCTACCCACCCTGTTTCACGGCGCGTTGCTCACCTCCGAGGAAATCAACAACCTCACCTTTACGGCTGCCCGGCTGGACAAGTACACGGCGCGCGATTCGACCGATCGCCAAGACATTCGTGTGCATTGCAAAAACAAGCGCTATGCCTGCAACACCACTGCCGATCATTTCGATATGGCCGGCATCAACTACCGCTTCAATGAGCGGCTCAGCGCTCAGTATCAGGTTGCCAAGCTGGAGAACATCTACCGTCAGCATTACTTCGGTGTAGTGGCCAGCCAACCCCTTGACGTTGGTAGTGTGTCGGCAGATCTGCGCCTGATCAAAAGTGATGACATTGGCAACGCCCGCGCCGGTGAAATCGACCATCGTGCCTTTAGTGGCATGCTCGGTTACAGCCTGGGCGGACACAAAGTCAGTGCCGGCTGGCAGCGCATGTACGGTGAAAGTGCTATGCCGTACCTGGATGGCAGCAATCCGTATCTGGTCAACTACGCGCAGGTCAACGACTTTGCCGCTGCCCAGGAGCGTTCCTGGCAACTGCGCTACGACTATGACTTCAAAGCCTTGGGCGTGCCTGGCTTGAGCTTTTTTACCCGGTACATCAACGGTGACCACATCAAAGTGCCCGGTAGCCTGGCTGAAGGCAAGGAGTGGGAACGCGACACCGAGCTCAAGTATCAGGTTCAGAGCGGAACCTTCAAGGACGTCAGCGTGCGCCTGCGTAACTCCACCTATCGCAGCAACTACGAGCAGTGGGCGCGGGACATGGATGAAACCCGGGTGATCGTCAGCTACAACTTCTCTATCTGGTAAACAGTACATTGCCCCTGTTTCTTGACCGGCCGACAATGGCGGCTGGCCAAGACAGGGAATCAAATGCAATGAAACAGCTGTTGTTGATTGGCATCGGGCCGGGCAATCCGCGCCAGATTACCTTTGAGGCGGTCGATGCACTCAAACGTGCCCAGGTGTTCTTTGTCCTCGACAAGGGCGCGGCCAAGGACGAGCTGCTGCAGATGCGCAAGGACATCCTTGAACGCTACATCCCACATACGGACTACCGCCTGGTGCAGGTTGAGGACCCGCAGCGCGATGCCGACGCCAGCGATTACCTGGGCGCAGTGCAAGACTGGCACCAGCAACGCGCCGCACTGTACGCCCGGTTGATTGAAAGCGAACTGGCCGATGGCGAGAGCGGGGCCTTCCTGCTGTGGGGCGAGCCGACGCTGTATGACAGCACCTTGCGCATCCTTGATCACGTGCAGGCCCGCGGCGTTGCCATCGAGCTTGAGGTGATCCCCGGCATCAGCAGCGTCCAGGCCCTGGCCGCGCGTCATAAGATTCCCCTGAACCGCATTGGCGAGCCCTTGACGGTATTGCCGGGGCGGCGCCTGGCCGAGCAAGTGAAGATCGACAACCTGGTGGTGATGCTCGATGGCCAGTGCGCGTTTGCCGCGCTGGACGATCCACAGTTGCAGATTTACTGGGGTGCCTACCTCGGCACAGCGGATGAAATACTCATCGCCGGGCCTTTGCACGCGGTACGTGAGCAGATCCTTGAGCAGCGCCAGCAGGCGCGCTTGCGCAAGGGTTGGATCATGGACACTTATCTGCTGCGTCGGTCGCTATAGCCAGGCGGTTCTTGGCCTCGATCCACTGCGCCATGTATTGCGTGCTCTTGTGTTGATGGTGACGCAGCATCGCACCGGTGAAGTTGAACAGGCGGTGCTGGTCGAGGTCGCCCAGGGCATATTCGATGCGTTCGACCAGCGCTGCGCTGTGTTGGCGGCGGTCGTAGCGTGCGCCCAGCAGCTGAAGTCCCTGTTGCTGCGCCTGCTGCCAGCGCACTGGGTCGCTGTACAGCTGCGCGGCGGCCTCGGCCAGTCCTTCAGCAGTGCTGCTCACGGCGCCAGGCCAGGGCAGGGCACCGTGCATGGCTTCGGCACCAATCGGTGTGGTCACGCTCGGGGTGCCGCAGAGCATGGCGTCGGTCAGCTTGCCCTTGATCCCAGCGCCGAAGCGCAGCGGAGCCAGGCAGATGCGCGCATCGCTCATCACCTGCAGGGCGTCTTCGGCCCAGTTCATGATGTGAAAGCCTTCCACCGGCTTGTGCAGCGCTGTGGCTTTGGGCGGCGTGTAGGCGCCATAGATGTGCAACTGGGCCTGCGGCAGGCGCCGACGGATCATCGGCCACAGGCTGTTCTTCATCCACAGCACAGCGTCCCAGTTGGGCGCATGGCGAAAATTGCCGATGCTGAGGAAATGCGCGCGCTCTTCGTAAGGCTTGTACGCTGTGGTCGGCACATCGACCATCAACGGGCACCAGTGCAACAGGTGCTCGGGTACGCCGAAGCCGTTGATCAACAGGTCGATTTCGACATCGGAGATCATCAAGCTCAGGTCGCTGCGGTAGATCGCCGCAAGCTCACGCAGGGTCAGGTCAGCCGTGGCCATCTGCCGATACAGCTCGGGCCCGGAGGTGGCGAACAAGGCGCGGAAGTCGTTGGGGTCGAGCCCTTCGATTAGGCGTCGGCGCAGCAGTTGCTGGCGGGCATCACGCAGGCTTTGCAGGTCGGAGGTTTCCAGTACGCGCAAGGCGTTGGGGCAGTGTTTTTCCACGCGCCAGCCGAATTGCTCTTCCATCATGAAGCGGTCGAACAGCACCACATCCGGGGCCAGCGCGCTGACAAAGTGGTCAAAGCTGCTGTCGTTGAGGCTAATGGCCTGCTCGGCAATCCCCAGCGCGGCAAGGTCAGCCTTGTGTTCGCCGACCATTGCCGGGCTGCTGAAAGTGACCCGCCAACCGCGCTGCACGAAGCTTTCGAGGATCTGCATCATGTGCCCGCCGGCAGCCGAGGAGCGTGGTTCAGGCCAGACGTAACCAATGACCAGGACGTTGAGAGCGGGCGTGAGCATGAGCGGAAAAGGCCTTGGAAAAAAGGCGCATTCTACCCGGTTCTAATGCCCTTTGTAGGAGCGGGCTTGCCCCGCGATGCACTTGATCCGTTACACCCCATCGCGGGGCAAGCCCGCTCCTACTGACAAGATGCTCTGCACTTTGTCGCGCAACTGATCAATGCTGAACGGCTTGCCAATCAGGTACATGCCGTCCGGCACCTCGGTGTTTTCGGCGTAGCCACTGGCAAACAGTACGGGCAACAAGGGCCGTGCTTCGCGTGCTTTGGCCGCCAATGCCCGGCCGTTCATGTCAGGCAGACCGATATCGGTCATCATCAATGCCAGTGGTTGCCCGGGATCATTCAGGATCTTCAGCGCCGCTGCACCATCCTCGGCTTCAATCACTGCATAACCCAAGGTTTCCAGCACATCGATGATCAACATGCGCACGATAGCGTCATCTTCAACAACCAGAAGGGGCGCGTTGGGTGGAAGCATGTTCAAGGTCCTGTTTTTTGGTGTGCGTACTTACTCTGTAAGCCGATCGTTGCCTGAAGTTCCCCGGGTGTTTTACCAATGGCAGTCTGTAATACCTGTAGGGAACGATTATGGCATTCAGGCCTCAAATACTGGCTAAATGCCCTGTTGGCTGCGCCAAAGCTGTTTAGACTCATGACTGCAAGGCTGCTTGGAGCGCCTTCAGTCAGCGGAATATAGAACAAATACTCGAATAATCCGCCACACTCTTTTGATTGATTCACTTGCCCGGACGTTCGCGATGATTCAACCAGCCTCAATCGATCAGCAAAGTTTTCGCAAGTTGCTGAGCCGCAACATTGGTCTGCCCCTTGGGGTTGGCTTGCTCAGCGCTGTGGTGTTCGTGGTGGTGATCAACTACCTGTTGTCGGCCATCCAGTGGGTGGAACATACCGATCGGGTGATCAACAACGCCAACGAGGCGGTGAAACTGTCGATCGATATGGAAACCGGTATGCGCGGTTTTCTCATCACCGGTGACGAACGCTTTCTTGAACCCTACGAGCTGGCCAAGCCGCAGGCGCTGACGGGCTTGATGAACTTGCAGCAAATGGTCACTGACAACCCGCAACAGGTTGAGCGTCTGGAGCGTTTGATGGCGCTACAGCAGGAATGGAACACCTTCGCCAACCAGGTGATCAGCCTGCGCCGCGAAGACGGTGACTTCCGCGAACCGATTCAAGAAGGGCGAGGCAAACGTATCACCGATGAAATCCGCAAGGAGTTCGAGGCGTTCATCGGCATGGAGCAGCAGTTCCGGGTGGCGCGCAACGAACAGGTCAGTACCCAGACGGTGTGGGCGATTTCCGTGTACCTGGCCTTTATTGTCTTGCTCAGCGCGCTGTTGGCTTACCGTGGCCGGCGCGATCTGTTGGCGTTGTCGTCGAGCTTTACCAGCAATCTGCAAGCCCAGCAGCGCTCGGCCCAACGCCTGGAACAACAAGCCTGGTTGCGCAGCGGCCAGACGCAGTTGGCCGAACAAGTGATTGGCCAACTGACCCTGCCGATGCTGGGCAGCAATGTCCTGCGGTTTTTTGCCCACTACCTGGGTAGCGTGGTGGCGGCACTGTACGTGCGTGATGAGCATGGCGGACTGCATCGTGTGGCGTGCTACGGTTTCTCTCGAGAGCAAGAAGCGCGTGAGCAGGTGATCGGCCATCAGGAAGGTATTCTCGCCCAGGCCGTGAATCAGGGGCGTTTGCTGCGCCTTGATGATGTGCCGGCAGACTACTTCAAGGTCAGTTCAGGCCTTGGCGAGGGTTTGCCGCGCAGCGTGCTGGTGATGCCGGCGAACAATGACGGACAGATTAACGGTGTGGTCGAACTGGGCTTTTTGCGCCCGGTGACTGAGCGTGACATCGAGCTGCTTGAGCTGGTTGCCGAGAACCTCGGTACCTCGATTGAGAGCGCCCGCTATCGTCAACGCCTGCAGCAAGTGCTGGCCGAAACCCAGCAGCTCAACGAAGAGTTGCAAGTACAACAGGAAGAGCTGAAAACCGCCAACGAAGAGCTTGAAGAGCAGTCGCGGGTGCTCAAGGAGTCGCAAGCCCATCTTGAGACGCAGCAAGCCGAGCTTGAGCAAACCAATGAGCAACTGGCCGAGCAGCGTGACGCGCTGAACCGGAAAAACGGCGAATTGAAGCACGCGCAGGCAGAGCTGCAGACGCGGGCTGAAGAGCTGCAGCGTTCGAGCAAATACAAGTCTGAATTCCTCGCCAACATGTCCCACGAGTTACGCACACCGCTCAACAGCTCACTGATTCTGGCCAAGTTGCTGGCAGAAAATACCGAAGAAAACCTCAGTGATGAGCAGGTCAAGTTTGCCGAGTCGATCTACTCGGCGGGCAACGATCTGCTTAACCTGATCAATGACATCCTCGACATTGCCAAGGTCGAGGCCGGCAAGCTTGAAGTGCGCCCGCAAAATACACCGTTGGCAGGCTTGTGCGAGGGCCTGCAAGCGCTGTTCGAGCCGCTGGCCAGCGACAAGCAGCTGAACTTCAGCATCGTCATCGAACCGCAGGTGCCGCACAGCCTGTTCACCGATCGCCAGCGGCTGGAGCAGATCCTCAAGAACCTGCTGTCCAATGCGCTGAAGTTCACCGAGAAAGGTGAGGTCAACCTGACCGTCAGTTACCAGCCAGGAGCAGGGGTGGTCTTCGCCGTGCGCGACAGTGGCATCGGTATCGCAGCAGACCAGCAGCAAAGCATTTTTGAAGCCTTCCATCAGGCCGATGGCACCAGCAACCGGCGCTACGGCGGTACGGGTCTGGGCTTGTCGATTTCCCGCGACCTGGCGCAACTGCTCGGTGGCCAGATCAGCGTTGACAGCAGTCTGGGCAAGGGCAGTGTGTTCAGTCTGATTGTGCCGGAACGCTACGAGCCGATCATCAACCAGGAGGCCGCGCCGCGCCTCAGTCATCCACCGGCCCAGATGCTGGCCGCCGAGCCGCAAGTACCACTCACCAGCGCGCTGCTGCCACGCAGTGCACCGGCATTTGCCGACGACCGTGAGCTGGCGCCATTCAGTAACCGATGCATTCTGGTGGTGGAGGACGAGCCTAATTTCGCCCGCATTCTCTTCGACCTGGCGCATGAGCTTGGTTACAGCTGCCTGGTGGCTCAAGCCGCTGACGAGGGTTTTGAACTGGCGGCCCGATTTGTACCCGATGCGATCCTGCTCGACATGCGCCTGCCGGATCACTCCGGCCTGACCGTGCTGCAACGGCTCAAGGAGCAAGCCAGCACTCGCCATATTCCGGTGCATATCATTTCGGTGGAGGATCGGGTGGAGGCGGCCATGCATATGGGCGCCGTCGGCTATGCGGTGAAACCCACCAGCCGGGAAGAGCTCAAGGCGGTGTTCGCCCGTCTGGAAGCCAAACTGACCCAGAAGCTCAAACACATTCTGCTGGTAGAGGACGATGACCTGCAGCGCGAGAGCATTGCCCGCCTGATTGGCGACGACGACATCGAGATCACCGCCGTCGGCATGGCGCAGGAGGCCTTGGACCTGCTGCGCGAGAACCTCTACGACTGCATGATCATCGACCTGAAGCTGCCCGATATGCTTGGTAACGAACTGCTCAAGCGCATGTCGACCGAAGACATTTGTGCCTTCCCACCGGTAATCGTCTACACCGGGCGCAACCTGACCCGCGATGAAGAAGCCGATCTGCTCAAGTATTCGCGCTCGATCATTATCAAAGGCGCGCGCTCACCGGAACGCTTGCTCGACGAAGTGACCCTGTTTTTGCACAAAGTCGAATCGACGTTGTCCCATGAGCGCCAGCGCATGCTCAAGACTGCGCGCAGTCGCGACAAGGTCTTCGAAGGGCGCAAGCTGTTGTTGGTAGATGATGACGTACGCAACATCTTCGCCCTCACCAGTGCGCTGGAGCACAAGGGCGCGATCGTCGAGATCGCCCGCAACGGGCGCGAGGCCATCGAGCGCCTGGAACAACACTCGGACATTGATTTGGTGCTGATGGACGTGATGATGCCGGAGATGGATGGCTATGAGGCCACACGGCTGATTCGCGAACAACCGCGCTGGCGCAAGTTGCCGATCATCGCCGTCACGGCCAAGGCCATGAAGGACGATCAACAGCGCTGCCTGCAGGCCGGCGCCAATGACTACCTGGCCAAGCCGATTGACCTTGACCGCTTGTTTTCGCTGATCCGTGTCTGGCTACCGCAACTGGAGCGCATTTGACTATCGAACATAACACCGACATCGAGATAGGGCTGTTGATCGAGGCGATCTACCTCAAGTACAGCTACGACTTTCGTGACTATTCCGGTGCCTCGATCAAACGCCGGATCCTGCATGCGGTGCGCCAGTTCGACTGCAGCACGGTGTCAGCGCTGCAGGAGCGGGTACTGCACGACCCCGGCGCGTTCATGCACCTGCTGCAGTTCCTGACCATTCCCGTCAGTGAGATGTTTCGCGACCCGGAGCACTTTCTGGCCTTGCGCCGCGACGTGGTGCCGCTATTGCACACCTGGCCTTCGCTGAAAGTCTGGATTGCCGGCTGCAGCACCGGTGAGGAGGTCTACTCAATGGCCATCCTGCTGCGCGAGGAGGGGTTGCTGGAACGTACCATCATCTATGCCACCGACATCAACCCCAGTTCCCTGGACAAGGCCAAGCAGGGCATCTATTCAATGCAGAGCATGCGCGAGTATGCCCAGAACTACCGCAAGGCTGGCGGCCAGCGTGACTTCAGTGAGTACTACACCTGTGCCTACGGCAACGCGATTCTCGACAGCAGCCTGCGCGACAACGTGACCTTTGCCGACCACAGCCTGGCCACCGACAGTGTGTTTTCCGAAACCCAGCTGATTTCCTGCCGCAATGTGCTGATCTATTTCAACAAGCGCCTGCAGGACCGTGCTTTTGGCCTGTTTCATGAGTCGCTGTGCCACCGTGGCTTTTTGCTGTTGGGCAGCAAGGAAACCCTGGATTTCTCCGCCTATGCCGATCGTTTCCAGGCCCAGGCCAAACCCGAACGGATCTACCGCAAGTCATGAACGGCATAGAGGCGGTTGTGCTCGGTGCCTCTGCCGGTGGCGTCAGTGCCTTGCTCAGCCTGTTCCATGCCTTGCCGCTGGATTATCACCTGCCGCTGGTGTGTGTGCTGCACCTGCCCGACGACCGCCACAGCCAGTTGGCAGAAGTGTTCAGCCGCAGGCTGGGGCGCCCGGTGTGTGAGGCACAGGACAAGCAGCCGGTGGCCGCCGGCATGATTTATTTCGCTGGCCCCGGTTACCACCTGTCAGTGGAGCGCGACCGCAGCTTCTCGTTGAGTCAGGAGGAACGGGTGTATTTCTCCCGCCCTTCGATCGACTTTCTGTTTGCCTCCGCCGCCGATGCCTATGGCCCGGCGCTGCTCGGGGTGCTGCTGACCGGTGCCAATGAGGATGGCGCCCGGGGGCTTGCGCAGATCAAGCAGCAGGGCGGTTACACCATCGTTCAAGACCCGCACGAGGCACAGGTCGCGACCATGCCCCAGGCGGCGCTGGCCTTGCATCATCCTGACTACATACTGCCGTTGAGCGGCATCGGGCAATTGCTCGCCACACTGGAACTTGCGCAATGCTAAGTCATATCCAAGCGAAACTGCTGATCGTCGACGACTTGCCGGAAAACCTGCTGGCGCTGGAAGCGTTGATCAAGGGCAACGACGTTGAAGTGCATCAAGCGCAGTCCGCAGACCAGGCGCTTTCGTTGTTGCTCGAACACGAATTCGCGCTGGCGATCCTTGATGTACAGATGCCGGGCATGAACGGTTTCGAACTGGCCGAACTGATGCGCGGCACGGAGAAGACCAAGAACATCCCCATCGTTTTTGTCAGCGCCGCCGGGCGCGAGATGAACTATGCCTTCAAGGGCTATGAAAGCGGCGCGGTGGATTTTCTGCACAAGCCGCTGGACACCCAGGCGGTGAAAAGCAAAGTGGCGGTGTTTGTCGACCTGTTCCGCCAGCGCAAAGCTCTGGGTCAACAACTCGAAGCACTGGAGCGCAGCCGCGAGGAACAGGAACAGTTGCTGACCCAGCTGCAGTGCGCCCGACGAGAGCTGGAACATGCGGTGCGCATGCGTGATGACTTCATGTCGATTGTCTCTCATGAAGTCCGTACGCCGCTCAACGGCCTGATTCTGGAGACCCAACTGCGCAAGCTGCACCTGGCGCGTGGCAATGCCGAAGCCTTTACCCTCGACAAGATGCAGGCGATGGTTGATCGCGATGAACGTCAGATCAATAGCCTGATCCGCTTGATTGAAGACATGCTTGATGTATCGCGTATACGCACCGGCAAACTGTCCATCCGACCCAGCCCGTTTGACTTGACGCAACTGGTGGCGGGCCTGGTCGAGAACTTCAGCGCGCAGGCTGTAGCGGCGGGTTCGACGATTGCCTTCAACGCGCAGGCGTCGTTGTCGGGCGTCTGGGATGAGTTCCGGATCGAACAGGTAGTGGCCAACCTGCTGACCAATGCCCTGCGTTACGGGGCACACAAGCCCATTCAGGTGCGGGCCTTCGAGGCGCAGGGGTTGGCTTGTGTCGAGGTGCGTGACCAGGGTATTGGAATCAGCGCCCAGAACCAGCAGCGCATCTTTCAGCAGTTCGAGCGTGTGGCCTCAAACCAGGGCAATGCCGGGCTTGGGCTGGGCTTGTACATCTCGGAGCAGATCGTGTTGGCGCATGGCGGGCGCATTGACGTGCACAGCGCTGAAGGCGAGGGCGCAACCTTCACGGTGCGCTTGCCGCGCAATGCGATTTGACGGTAGGAGCGGGCTTGCCCCGCGATTGCAATGTGGCTGACACACCGCAATCGCGGGGCAAGCCCGCTCCTACCAAGAACTCACACCATGGTGTTGAGGCTTTCACCCCGCAAAGTCCGCTCTATGCCGCCGAGCACCATGCTTTCCATCAAGGCCAGCCCTTGTGCCTGAGGCAGCTGTGAAGCCTGCAACCACGCGGGCAGGCTATTGAGCAAATTGGCAATGACATGCGCGGTCGCCGTCAGCGCCTTGCCGCGCAACGTCGCCTTGGGTGCGATATGGCGCAGCAACGCGGTTTCATATTCTTGGCGCAACGCGCCGATACGCGCCTGCTGCTCCGGCGTCAGACAGCACTGATCGCGTTCGGCCAGGCGAAATTGCAACGGCCGCTCGGCATGCAGCGCCCAATGCGCAGCAATCACCTGCGCCAGGGTTTGCTGATGGCTACGACGCCCTTGATTGAGGGTGGCAAGCAGTTCTTCGTACAACTCTTCGATCAAGTCGTACAGCAGGTCCTGCTTGCTGGGGAAATGGTGATACAACGACCCTGCGGTCAGGCCCAGGTGGCTGGCCAGTTCGCGCATGCTCACCTGGCCAAAACCTTTCTCGGCAAACAGCGCCAAGGCCCTGTCACGCCGCTCATCGAAGTTCGCACAGCGCAAAGCGGCGTTCATGGGCTTGTTCCTCAGTAAGTGAAGAAACCACGACCGCTCTTGCGCCCCAGGTAGCCGGCGGCAACCATTTCCTTGAGCAGCGGAGCAGGGCGGTATTTGCTGTCGTTGTAGCCTTCGTAGAAGGCTTCGAGGATCGCCAGCAGGGTGTCCAGGCCAATCAAGTCAGCCAATGCCAGCGGGCCGATCGGCTGGTTGCAGCCAAGGCGCATGCCGGTGTCGATGTCTTCAGCGCTGGCCAGGCCTTCCTGGAGCACGAAGATCGCTTCGTTGATCATCGGCACCAGGATACGGTTGACCACAAAACCTGGACGGTTACCGGCACTGATCGGCGTTTTGCCGACTTTTTCGGTCAGGGCCAACGCCGTGGCGTAGGTGCTGTCGTTGGTTTGCAGGCCGCGGATGATCTCGACCAGCGCCATCATCGGCACGGGGTTGAAGAAGTGCACGCCGATAAACCGCTCAGGATGGCTGACCGCTGCGCCCAGTTGGGTGATCGACAGCGACGAGGTGTTGGTAGCAATCACACACTCACTGCTGACGCTGGCAGCGATCTGCTGCAGGATGCGCAGTTTCAGCTCGAGGTTCTCGGTAGCCGCCTCGATCACCAATTGCGCCTGTTGCAGCTGGGCGTAGTCGGTGCTGGTGCGGATACGTGCCACGGCCGCCGCGGCGGTTTCAGCCGTCAGGGTCTGTTTGCTGACCTGACGCTCGAGGTTTTTGCGCAGGGTGGCCAGGCCGCGCTCCAGCGCGGCGTCGGACACATCGATCAGGGTCACCTGGTAACCGGCCACTGCACACACCTGGGCAATACCGTTGCCCATGGTGCCTGCGCCAATTACCGCAATGTTTTCAATACTCACCTTGCAAGCTCCTTGATTCAGACGCGCTCGAAGACCACGGCGATGCCCTGACCGCCACCAATGCACATGGTGGCCAGCGCGTAACGGCCTTCAATACGCTGCAGTTCGTGAATGGCCTTGGTGGCGATGATCGCACCGGTGGCACCGACCGGATGGCCCAGGGAAATGCCGGAACCGTTCGGGTTGACCTTCTCCGGGTCGAAGCCCAGCTCTGCAGACACTGCACACGCTTGTGCGGCAAAGGCTTCGTTGGATTCGATAACGTCCAGGTCAGCGACTTCAATACCGGCTTTGGCCAGCGCTTTGCGGGTTGCCGGAACCGGGCCCAGGCCCATCAGCTCAGGCTCGACACCGGCATGGGCGTAAGACACCAGGCGTGCCAGCGGCTTGAGGCCGTGGCGTTTGACGAAATCACCGGTGGCCAGCACCAGTGCGCCGGCGCCGTCGTTCAGGCCGCTGGCGTTACCGGCGGTCACGGTACCGTCTTTCTTGAACGCCGCTTTCATGCCGCTCAGTTGCTCAATCGTCACGTTGCCACGCACGTGCTCGTCGATTTCAAAGCGCACAGTGCCTTTGCGGCTCGGAATGTCGATCGGGACGATCTGGCTGGCGAAACGGCCTTCGGCGATGGCACGGGCGGCGCGCTGCTGGCTGGTCAGGGCGACTTCGTCCTGCATCTGACGGGTGATGCCATTGCGCTCGGCTACGTTTTCGGCGGTGATACCCATGTGGAAGCCGGCGAACGGGTCGTGCAGCACACCGAGCATGTAGTCCACGCCTGCGAGGTCGCCCATACGCGCACCCCAACGGGCTTGCGGCAGCAGGTAAGGGCCACGGCTCATGGATTCGGCACCGGCGGCGACCACGGCCTCGGCTTCACCGAGCAGCAGGCTCTGGGCGGCAGAAACGATAGCTTGCAAGCCCGAACCGCAGAGGCGGTTGACGTTGAAGGCCGGGGTTTCTTTTGGCACGCCAGCGTTCATTGCCGCCACCCGCGCCAGGTAGGCATCACGGGCTTCGGTAGGAATCACGGTACCCATGACCACATGGCCAATCTGCTCAGGTGCCACGCCGGCACGCTCGATGGCGGCGCGGGTCACGGTGCTGGCCAGGTCGGCCAGTGGCAGGTCCTTGAGGGTGCCGCCAAAACTGCCGATGGCCGAACGGACGGCGCTGACTACGTAGATTTCCGGGGTGCTCATGATCGACTCCAGTAAGCGAAAGCATGGCGGGGTGGGGGCAGGCTCTGAGAGAATGCGCGCCACGCCAGTTCAGGTTGCCATCGAGTCTAGGCAAAGCCTTCAGCCAGGCCTATGCCTTAACTGTTCAGCGAAACTGGTATTTTTTGCCACACCTTTTCGAGATCCGCCATGCGGGACAACGACACAGTCGCGGTTTACTTCGTTCATAGCATGTTGCACGCGCTGCGCGACCAGCCACAGCGCGCGGCAGAGCTGTTGCGCGAGGCCGGCATCGATCCGCAGGTGCTCGACGATCCCACTGCACGGGTGCCGGCCACGGCCTTCACCCGCCTGTGGCTGATTCTGATCCAGGCCCTGGATGACGAGTTCTTCAATCTGGACAGCCATGGCATGCCGATTGGCAGTTTCGCCCTGATCTGCCGCGGCCTGATTCAGGAGCCAACGCTGGGCAAGGCGCTGCGCCAGTGCCTGAGCAATTTTGCCCTGTTCCTGCGTGACCTGCGCGGCAGCGTGTCGATCAAGGGCGCTCGGGCGGTGATCAGCGTGCAAGCCAGCATCGACGACCCACTGACCCGGGTGTATGCCGAAGAAACCTTCCTGGCCCTGGTGATCAGCCTGCTGTGCTGGCTGGCTGGCCAGCGTCTGGTGATCGACCGCACGGCATTGACCGACCTGCGTCCGGCACAGGACGACGACCCGCTGCTCTGGGGCCCCAACCTGCAGTTGGGCGCCGGGGTGAGTGAAATCGAATTTGCCGCCGATTACCTGCGCCTGCCGGTGATCCAGGACCTGGCGGGGCTGAAAACCTTCCTGCGCAGCGCGCCGCAATGGTTGGTCATTCGCTATCGCAACCAGAATGGCCAGGTAGCCCAGGTGTACCGCTACCTGCGCGAGCGCGAGCAGGGTGAGTGGCCAACGCTGGTGGCCATGGCCAAGCGCCAAGGCCTGAGCGCCAGCAGTTTTCGCCGCCAACTGGAGCGCGAAGGCCGCTCGTATCAGCAGATCAAAGACGAAGTGCGTCGCGCCACCGCGTTCGAGTGCTTGCGCGCCACGGAGATGAGCATTGCCGAGATTGCAGAACGCACCGGGTTTCAGGAACCCAGTGCGTTTCATCGCGCGTTCAAGAAATGGACCGGCGAAAGCCCGGGCAGCTACCGGCTACGAATGGCAGCGCTGCGCCAGCGCTGAAGCTCAATCCTGCAGCTGAGCGGCCAGTTGCTTTACTTTGGCCAGATCGCCTTTGGCGACCTTGGTGACCCCTTTGCCGTAGTCGGCATCGGCTTTGTACAGGAAGGACAGGATAATGTGCTTGCTTTCGTCGTCGCTGCTGAGCAGCGACTGCCCGAAGCTGTTGATCAGGTCCTGACGGTTTTTGTGGTCATAACTACGGAACAGTTCGCCTGCCTGCTTGAAGTTCTGCTGACGGTGCAGAGGCTGCTGCTGGGTGGTTCCGTGTACAGGCAACTGGCTGTAACGCGCTGATTCGGTGGTGGCGCGGGGCTGCAGGCGGCTCGGCGCATAGTTGGTACTGCCCACCGTGCGTTGCCCGTTGAGCGCACCATCTTGATTGCCATTGTTGACCTTGACCCGCGGTTGGTTGATCGGCAGGTTCAGGGCATTGGCGCCGACCCGGTACATCTGGGTATCGGCATAGGCGAACAGCCGCCCCTGTAACAGACGGTCTTCGGACGGTTCGATACCGGGCACCAGGCTGGACGGGGCCAGGGCGACCTGCTCGGTCTCCTGGAAGAAGTTGGCAACATTGCGATTGAGCACCATCTGGCCAATCTTCTGCTCGGGGACATCAGGCCAGATCTTGGTCGGGTCCAATGGGTCGTAATCCATCGCGGCCAGTTGTTCCGGCTTTAGCGTTTGAATGTACAGGTCCCACTTCGGGTAATCGCCACGATTGATAGCGCTCACCAGGTCGTTGGTCATGTGGCTGAAGTCTTGTCCCTGGATTTTGCTCACGGCACCAGGGTCGAGGTTTTCCTGCCCTTGCAGGGTTTTCCAGCGAAACTTCACATAGGTCGTTTCGCCCGCTGCGTTGATGAACTTGTAGGCGTGCACGCTGTTGCCATCCATGTGCCGATAGCTCTTGGGCGTACCTTCATTGGAGTACAGCAGCGTCAGCGTACGGGTTGCCTCGGGCATGTGTGAAAACAGGTCGAAGCGCCTGGCATCGTTGCCGAGGTTGGAGCGAGGGTCGGGCTTGAACGCGTGGACCATGTCCGGGAACTTGATCGCGTCGCGAATGAAGAAGGTCGGGAAGTTATTGCCGACCAGGTCCCAGTTACCGTCGGCGGTATAGAAACGGGTGGCGAAGCCGCGCGGATCACGCAGGGTTTCGGGCGAGTGGGTGCCGTGTACGACGGAGGAGAAACGCACAAAAACCGGGGTTTTCTGACCGGGTGTGAATACCTTGGCCAGGGTCAGATCGGAGATGTCGCCAGAGGCCATGAACTCACCGTGGGCACCGGTGCCACGGGCATGTACCACGCGCTCAGGAATTCGCTCACGGTCGAAGCGTTGCAGTTTCTGGATCAGGTGTACATCTTGTAGCAGGGTAGGGCCGTTGCTGCCGGCGGTTTGCGAGTGCTGGTCGTCGCCGACCGGGGCGCCGTTATCGCGGGTCAATGGCGTGGCGACCGCGCTGCTGGCAATCATCACCGAGGCGAGTAAACCCAGTGTGCAACGTGCGTGGGTGTTGATCTTCTTGATCATGGACTACTGCTCCAAATTTATCGGGGAAGTGCCCAAGCGATGCTAGAAACCTGCACGCGGGTGAACTATCGGGGAGATCGCCCAGGCGTGTAGGGCATTGAAGATTGAAAGGATAGGCCGTGGTGTAGAACCAGCCGCGCAACAGGCGGCTGGTACCCAGGCTGGAATCAGCGCAGTTCTTGCAACAGCGTGCGCAGGTGATCGGTCCCGGCCTGATTCAGGGCGAACACCGGTCGGCGTGGCTCGCCCACCGACAAACCACAAATGCCCAGACCCGCCTTGACCGTTGCCGGCAGGCCCGCCTTGAGGATGAAGTCCAGTAGCGGCAACTGCCGGTAGAACACGGCCTTGGCGGTTTTCAGGTCGTTGGCCACCACGGCCTTGTACAGCGACTGATTGAGCTCGGGAATCAGGTTGGCCGCGGCCGTGCACCAACCGCTGGCACCGGCGATGAACGCTTCCAGGGCCAGGGGGTTGCAACCGTTGTAGAACGGCACCTTGCCCTCGCCGAGCAGTTGCAGTTTATGCATGCGTTGAATGTCGCCGGTACTCTCCTTGACCATGGTGACATTCTCCACCTCACGCACGATGCGCAAGATCAGCTCCACCGACATGTCGGTGCCGCTGGTGGCGGGGTTGTTGTAGAGCATGATCGGGATGTCGATGCTGGCACCGATGGCCCGGTAATGCTCGAAGATTTCCGCTTCGCTGAGCTTCCAGTAGGCGGTTGGCAACACCATCACCGCGTCGGCGCCATGGGCCTGGGCAAAGCCTGCGCGGCGGATGGCGCCGGCGGTGGTGAGGTCCGAGACACTGACAATGGTAGGTACCCGCCCGGCGATGTGTGCGAGGCTGAATTCAGTGGCCTGTTCCCATTCCCGATCACTCAGGTAGGCGCCTTCACCGGTGCTGCCCAGCGGTGCGATGGCATGCACGCCACCGGCAATCAGACGATCGATGGATTGGCCCAGGGCTGGCAGGTCAAGGTGCTGACCGTCACTGCTGAACGGGGTGATGGTGTAGCCGATGATGCCGTGAAATTTAGTGCTCATGAAAAGTACTCCGCAAGGAAGGCAAATAGGGCGAACAATCAGCTCAGGCAGTCGGCATGCACCCGCAGGCACTGGCGCGCATAGTAGTTGAAGGCGGCGCTGTGGCGCTTCGGGCGTGAGATCCAGTCGTGGGCTTCACGGCCCAGTGCCGGTTCAATCGGCTTGATTTCACCCGCAGCCATGGCCAGCAGTTGCAGCTTGGCCGCACGCTCGATCAATTGGGCGATGACACAAGCCTCTTCGATGCTGGCGCCGGTCGACAGTTGGCCGTGATGCGAGAGCACGATGGCGCGCTTGTCGCCCAGGGCGGCGCTGATGATTTCACCTTCTTCGTTACCGACCGGCACGCCCGGCCAGGCCTGCAGAAAGGCGCAGTCGTCATACAGTGGGCAGAGGTCCATGTGTGACACCTGCAGCGGTACTTCCAGCATCGACAGGGCGGCGACATGGGTCGGATGGGTGTGAATGATGCAGTTCACATCCGGACGCGCCCGGTATACCCAGCTGTGAAAGCGATTGGCCGGGTTGGGCATACCCTGACCTTCGAGCACTTCAAGGTCTTCATTGACTAGCAGTAGGTTGCTGGTGGTAATTTCATCGAAACCCAGCCCCAGTTGTTGCGTGTAAAAGGTGCCCGGTTGCGGCCCGCGGGTACTTATTTGCCCGGCCAGGCCGGAGTCGTGACCGTTGTCGAACAGAATTCGGCAGGTCAGGGCCAGCTTTTCCCGTGCAGTCCACGTATTATCGGCAAGCGAGCCTTGCATCTGTGTAAGGGCCTGCTTAATCAGTTGGTCCTTGGGCAGTGCCAGAGTCTTGGCCATGGGGATATCCTCAATGGTGAAGAGAAATGTCAGGCTGGCCCGCCCCGGCTACTTGGAAGGTGGAGGGGCGGTCAAGCGGATGACACAAAAAAGGATAAATGACACAATGTGTCATTAGCAAGAAAAAGCTTGCCCGTGGCACTGGGAAAATTGCACCGCATGTCTATCCGATTGAAATTGCTGAGAAAAAAACTGGGGATCACCTTGGAAGTGTTGGCCGAAAAGTCCGGCATGACCAAAAGCTACCTCTCCAAGGTTGAGCGCGGCCTCAACACCCCCTCGATTGCCGCCGCGTTGAAGCTGGCGCGGGCTTTGGGGGTCAATGTCGAAGAGCTGTTTGCCGAGGACACACCGGGCCAGGCACGTTTCAGCCTGGTACGCAGTGGTGAGCGTCAGGCGCTGTCGGGCAGCGCCCAGGGGCCAGGGTATGCCGTATTGGCGAACCACATCGGCAGCCGCAGCCTGCTACCGTTCATCATCAGCCCGCCGCGCGACTTCAGTGATTCGACGTTCAAGGAGCACCTGGGCGAGGAGTTCCTGTTCGTCCACGAAGGCCAGGTGGAGGTGGACTTCATGAGCGAGCGGGTGATTCTCGAGCGCGGTGATGCCTTGTATTTCAACGCCCAGACCCCACACCGTCTGCGCTCGCTGGGTGAGCAGCAGGCGCAATTGCTGGTGGTGGTGCACGACGCTGAGGATTGATGGCGATGAGCAGCCAGTCGCGGTTCTGGCGTGACCCGGCACTGCCTTTCATCGAGGCGCGCAGTGTCGCGGATGGGCGTACGGTCTGTTATGCACCGCATTCGCACGAGGGTTTTTCCATCGGCGCGATCACGGCTGGGCGCAGCACCTATGTCAGTGGCGACCAGCATCAGCAGATCGACGCAGGTACGGTCGTGCTGATGAATCCAGGTGTGGTGCATCACTGCAACCCGATCGAAGATGAGCCCTGGTCGTACCTGATGCTGTATGTGGACCTGCCCTGGCTACACGCCCTTGGCTTTCAGCCGTTCGACGTACTCAGCAGTCGCTCGCCTTACCTGTACCAGGCGCTGTGCCAGCTGCACGCCTTGCTGGTGGACGATCAGTGCAGTGTGGCCAGCAAGCACGCCGCAGCCTGTATTTTCTTCAGTGAGTTGATCCAGCGCCTGCCCTGCGATGTACCGGCGGTGCGCGGGGTCAATCCGGGCTTATTGGTCGCCGCAGCCTATATCCGAGAACACTGCACCTTGCCACTGCGGCTCGAAGACATCAGCGAAGCCGCAGGGCTGTCCACTTCATACCTGATCCGGGCGTTCAAACAGCACTTCGGCCTTACGCCACACGGTTACCTGCTGGATCAGCGGGTGCAGTACGCACGCGCACGGCTGCGTCGCGGCGCGCTGATCGCCGAGGTGGCGCTGGAGTCCGGATTTGCCGACCAGGCCCATCTGCAGCGTGCCTTCAAACGCCACCTGGCCGCGACCCCGGGGCACTACCGGTCAGCCCGCTAACAGGTACAGCGCACTGCCAACCAACAGCGCCGCCAGCACTCGGTTGAACACACGCACGCGGCGCGCATTGCCCAGGTACTGGCTGATCAGGCTGCCGGCCCAGGCCCAGCTGGCGACCGACAGGTAGCAGATCACAAAATAGATCCCGACAAATTGCCAGAGCAGGGCGGTTTCACCTTCACCCACGTAGGCGCCGACGCCGGCCACACTGGCCAGCCACGCCTTGGGGTTGAGCCACTGCAGGGTGGCACCGGCCAGCATCGACGGTGCCGCCTGCGTGTTGCCGGGCGCCAGTTCGCCGCGGTCGCTGGCCAGTTTCCAGGCCATGTACAGCAAGAACGCCACGCCGCCAGCATGCAGCACCTGTGTCATGCCAGGCCAATGGCGCAGCAGCTCGTGCAAGCCCAGGCCGATCAGCAACAGCAGCAGGCTGAAACCCACGGTAGCGCCTGTGACGTGCCGCAAGCTTGCGCGCAGGCCGTAGCGGGCGCCGCTGCCCAAGGCAACGATGTTGACCGGGCCAGGGGAGATGGAGGCCGCCAGGGCAAAGGCGGCCATTGAAAGCGTCAGGCTCATGAAGGTTCATCCTTAGGGAGAGGGTGACTGAGTCTGAGGGCTGAGCAGGTAAGGGTATTGAAGGAAATTACCCTGGCAGCTTGTTTCTCGGCGGGCGAGTTCAGATACAGAATTTGAAATAGTTTCGCACTATTAGAAATCCCTGCTGCAATTGTAGGATCACGTCCCCAATTGATTTCAGGTTGATATGACTTCGTTCTCGGAGCCCCCCAGTACCTGGCCGTCCCGGCCATTCCCCCGTCCTTGTGACGTTTCCCCGTTGTTCGCCCCTGTGAGTACTCGCCCATGGAATGGCTAGCCGACCCTACGGCCTGGCTGGGCCTTGCCACGCTGATTGTTCTTGAGCTGGTACTGGGTATCGACAACCTGGTGTTCATCGCGATCCTTGCCGACAAACTACCGCCTCATCAGCGCGACCGCGCGCGGGTAATCGGTTTGTCCCTGGCGTTGATCATGCGTTTGGGCCTGCTGGCCAGTATCTCGTGGATGGTGACGCTCACCGCGCCGTTGATCGAGGTATTGGGCAAGAGTTTCTCCGGCCGCGACCTGATCATGCTCTTCGGTGGTGTGTTCCTGTTGTTCAAGGCCACCATGGAGTTGCACGAACGCCTTGAAGGCCATGTCGCCCAGAGCAACGGCAGCACCCGCCATGCGGCGTTCTGGCCGATCGTGGCGCAGATCGTGGTGCTCGATGCGGTGTTTTCGCTGGATGCGGTGATTACTGCCGTGGGTATGGTCGAGCACTTGTCGGTGATGATGATCGCGGTGATTTTCTCCATCGGTATCATGATCGTCGCCAGCAAACCGCTGACTCGCTTCGTCAACAGCCACCCGACCGTGATCATGCTGTGTCTGGGCTTCTTGATGATGATCGGTTTCAGCCTTACCGCCGAAGGCCTGGGCTTCCATATTCCGAAAGGCTACTTGTATGCGGCCATCGGCTTCTCGATTCTGGTCGAGCTGTTCAACCAGGTCGCCCGTGCTCGTCGCAAGCGCAGCCTGCAGCAGCATCGGCCGTTGCGTGAGCGTACCGCCCATGCGGTGATGCGTCTGCTCGGTGGGCGGCGTATCGAGGCC
This sequence comes from Pseudomonas sp. NUPR-002, assembly GCF_056322725.1. Lineage (NCBI taxonomy): Bacteria > Pseudomonadati > Pseudomonadota > Gammaproteobacteria > Pseudomonadales > Pseudomonadaceae > Pseudomonas > Pseudomonas sp. NUPR-002. The sequence continues at coordinate 3,550,073 of NZ_CM150476.1, read as the reverse complement.
GACGAGGTCGGTGAGGAAATTGCCGATCTGGTCGAAGGTGGTGAAGAGCAGGTGCTGTTCGACCGGCGTGAGCGGGTGATGATCAGTGGCGTACTGAACCTTGCCGAACGCCCGATCAAAACGCTGATGACGGTGCGCGCCAAGGTTGACGCGATCGACCTGGCGCAGTCGCCTGAAGCCATTCGCACAACGTTGATGCACTCGTCGTATTCGCGTTTGCCACTGATCCGTCATGGTCGCATCGAAGAACCGCTGGGCTTCGTACACAAGAAGGAACTGCTCAAGGAACTGTTGGCCGGCAACGAACCCGACCTCGAAAGCCTGGTGCGCGCACCGCTGAATTTGCTGGAGAGTTTCAGCATCCTCAACGCCTTGGAACAGATGCGCAACGAGTCGACGCACATTGCCTTTGTGGTCAACGAATTCGGTGATTTCACCGGTGTCCTGACCATGACCGACATCCTTGAGTCGATTGCCGGTGAGTTGCCCGATGCCAGTGAGGTGGAGGGGCCTGGAATTATCGAGGACGCTGACGGCTTCGTCGTCAGTGGTGCCTTGAACCTGAGCCAGATTCAGGCGCGCACAGGCTTTGCCGCCAAACCCACCGAGGATTACCAGACCCTCGCGGGCCTGGTGATGAGCCTGCTTGACCGGCTGCCTGTGGTCGGTGACAGCCTGGTCTGGAACAACTGGAGAATGACGGTGGTCGCGGTGGAGGAGCGTCGCGTGCGCGAAGTGCGCCTTACACCGAGCGCCGTTGATGGCGCAGCAGGTGCTTGATGCCCTCAAGGATCAGCACCAGCACCGCCAGCCAGATCGGCAGGTAGGTCAGCCACTGGTCGGGGCCGATGGTCTCGCCCAGTAGCAGGGCCACGGCCACCAGCAACACCGGCTCCACATAGCTGAGCAAGCCGAACAGACTGAAGGCCAACTGGCGGCTTGCCAGCACATAGCAGATCAGCGCCAGTGCGCTGATCACCCCCAAGATTGGAATCAACGCGTACAGGGCCGGGTGTTCGACCAGGTCCTGGGCGCTCAATGGGCCCTGGATGACAAAGTACAGCGCAGCGGGCAGCAGCAGGCACATGTCGGCCCACAGGCCGCCCAGGTGATCGGTGCGACATTTACGCCGCAGCACGAAGTACAGCGGGTAGCCGATGGTGACCACCAGGGTCTCCCAGGCAAAGCTGCCGTGCTGATACAGCTCGTGCCCGACGCCGGTCGCCGCACAGGCCACGGCAATGGTCTGCAGGCGTGACAGGCGCTCGCCGTAAACCACACGGCCGGTCAGCACCATGGCCAGCGGCAACAGGAAATAGCCCAGCGACACTTCCAGGCTACGGCCGTGCAACGGCGCCCAGAGAAACAGCCAGAGTTGCACACCCAGCAACGATGAGGTGCCGATCTGTCCCAGCAACAACACCGGTGTTTGCCGAATGCGCTTGAGCAAGCCGGTCACCAGTGGCCAGTCTTTGCTCAGCAGCATGAACAGGGTCAGGCAGGGCAGGGTCAGCAGGGTGCGCCAACCGAACACTTCTTCACCGTCCAGCGGGGTCAGCAGCGAGGTGTAGAAATACATGACGGCAAACAGGCAGGACGCTGTGACCGATGAAATGATGCCTTTGGACACGAGGGCCTCTATAGCAGGAAAAAGAACGGCGCTCAGCCACTGTTGATCAGCGCCGGTTGATCAGGTGCCGACGTCAGACCTTGTACCTGCAGCGCCTCGACAAACGCCTCAGCCGACATCGGCCGGGCGAACAGGTAGCCTTGCTGGAAATCGACGTTGTGCCGAGCCAGATAGTCACGTTGGGCTTCAGTCTCGACCCCTTCGGCAACGATGCCCAGGCCCAGCTTGCTCGATAGCTCGATGATGCTGTCGAGAATGTGCAAGGACAGGGCGTCACCGCCAATCATAGCGACAAAGCTCTGGTCGATCTTCAGGTAGTCCACCTGAAACTGGCGCAGGTACGCCAAACTGGATTGCCCGGTACCGAAATCGTCCAGGGCAATCAGCACGCCCAGTTCATGCAGCCCGGCGAACAACGAGTGGGTCAGCGCGCTGGGAGAGATGAGTTTGCGTTCGGTCAGCTCCAGGGTCAGTTTTACCCGATTGGCTGGAAAGGCCGCCAGAAATGCCCGGCAGTCGTCCAGCAACGCCAGGTCCTGGCAATGGTCGGCAGTAATGTTGATGGCGATATGAAAGCCGTTGTCCATATGTTCGACGCAGGGTGCCAGTACGTGGGCAGTACGCTCCATGAGCTGACGCGTCATGGGCACGATCTGGCCGCTATGTTCGGCATAGGGAATGAACAGGTCCGGGCTGACCAGACCTTCGCGTGGATGCTGCCAGCGCATCAGCACCTCGACACCGGCCCATTGATAGTCGCCCTTGCGCACCACCGGCTGGAAGTAGGGCACGAACTCGTCGGCCTCAAGGGCGCGCTGCAGTTCGACGCGCGGCGAACTGGCCCGGCGCAGTTGCCAGTAGCAGGTAACGGCAGCCATGGCGCCGAGCAGAATCAGCAAGCCGAACAAGGCCGGGTACTCGCTGCGCATCAGCTTGCCGACCTTGCCCTGGTCGTATCCACCGTGGATCGAAAAGGGGTAGCGCAAGGAGCTGAGCTCGTTGAGGGCCACTTGCGGTTCAGGTTTGGGGCCTTTGTGAACCTCACCACGCTGGTTCATCCAGTTCGGGCCGACTTGCAGAATCAGCCGGGTATCGTCGTCGAGCAGGTGCAGCGCGCCAACCAGATGTTCACCGTCGGCAGTGCTGATAGCACCGCGATCGCTGGCAGACGTGCGGTACACCAGCAACGGATGGCCCGGGGTTACCGAATTACCGTCCATCAGCCAGAGCTGGCCGTGGTAGTAGTCGCTGCTGTTGACGGGCTCGCTGTAGTCACCGAACAGTGAGCTGCAATACAGCTCGCCGCGGTATTCAAGGTTGGTAGAGCGTACATAGGCATGGCGAACCACCTGCTCGCGCAGCGCAAGTGATTGCTCGGAACAGGGTTGCCCGGCGATTGGCAGCAGTGCTTTGGCGGCGTCGGAGATGTTGTCGAGGATGTGCTCGATCTGCGCGACCACTTGCCGTGTACTGGCCTCGCTGCGGCTTTGCAGCTCGCGCTCGGCTTGCCAGTGCATGATCAACAAGCCAAACGCCATAGGCAAGGCGCCTACCAGCCAGGGCAAGACTGTACGCCACAGACGCGTGGGCCTGCGTTTTACCGAGAAGGGCATAGCGACTAACCTGAAAGAACCACACTGTGCAGAGGATAGCCGTACGTCGGGATCGTGCTTGAACTTAAAGTGCGACAAAATCTATTACGCACTGTAGAATCACCTTACGCATACAATAATAAGGTTCTTCGCCATTGAAGAATCAACCCGCCGAGAATGGGTCCATATGAAGTGTCATGGGTTCAAGCTGATTTATGGTGACTACCTCGCACGCAGTGTGAGGGGCATCTCCTGCGCGCCGCCATCTTCGCTCGACATCGATAGCAAGTAATTTCTGTTTTTAGCGCTTTGATGATGAGGTAATGAACATGGCCGACATTTTTGAAAACCCGATGGGCCTGATGGGCTTCGAATTCATCGAATTCGCATCGCCAACCCCAGGCGCCCTGGAACCGATTTTCCAGATCATGGGTTTCACCAAGGTGGCAACCCACCGCTCCAAAGATGTGCACCTGTATCGCCAGGGTGGCATCAACCTGATTTTGAACAACGAACCGAAAAGCATCGCCTCCTACTTTGCTGCCGAACACGGCCCTTCGGTCTGCGGTATGGCCTTCCGTGTGCGCAATGCCCATGAGGCGTACGCCCGCGCCCTGGAACTGGGTGCTCAGCCAGTGGAAATCGAGACCGGCCCGATGGAACTGCGCTTGCCGGCGATCAAGGGTATCGGTGGCGCGCCGCTGTACCTGATCGACCGTTTCGAAGAAGGCAGCTCGATCTATGACATCGACTTCAACTTCATTGAAGGCGTAGACCGCCACCCGGTCGGTGCCGGCCTGAAGATCATCGATCACCTGACGCACAACGTTTACCGTGGGCGCATGGCCTATTGGGCGGCGTTCTACGAGAAGCTGTTCAACTTCCGCGAAATCCGTTACTTCGACATCAAGGGTGAGTACACCGGCCTGACCTCCAAGGCCATGACTGCACCCGATGGCATGATCCGTATCCCGTTGAACGAAGAGTCGTCCAAGGGCGCCGGGCAGATCGAAGAGTTCCTGATGCAGTTCAACGGTGAAGGCATCCAGCACGTGGCCTTCCTCAGCGATGACCTGCTGCAGAGCTGGGATGCCTTGAAGAAGCTGGGCATGCGCTTTATGACCGCGCCGCCAGAAACCTACTACGAGATGCTTGAAGGTCGCTTGCCTGGCCACGGTGAGCCGGTGGGCGAACTGCAGGCGCGCGGTATTCTGCTGGATGGTTCTTCGCAGCCGGGCGACAAGCGTCTGCTGCTGCAGATCTTCTCGGAAACCCTGATGGGGCCGGTGTTCTTCGAATTCATCCAGCGCAAGGGTGACGATGGCTTCGGCGAGGGTAACTTCAAGGCCCTGTTCGAATCGATTGAACGTGACCAGGTGCGCCGTGGTGTGCTGAACGTCGAGTAATTCTGTTCAGCAGTCGGCAAAAGGCCATTGAGGGTTTCCTCAGTGGCCTTTTTTTTGGTGCTTCACGGATTGTCGGGGGACGGGTTGGCTTTGGCTTTGGCTTCGAGGGCTGCGGGCTTATCCATTTGCTGTGGTGGCACCACTGGCCCCTGCATCCGGCCCTGCCGGTGGGAGCGGGCTTGCCCCGCGATTTGCTGTATCGCGCCAGATCGCGGGGCAAGCCCGCTCCTACCGGGTCAAGCCCTAAAGGCACCTCTGCGGTGGATCAGGCGACACAGTTTGCGACTTCAGGAGGCTGAGTGGAGGTTTTGCGTAGTGAGGTGACGGGCAGTCCTCGCGGGAGCAATGCCGGAAGGAAGGAACCCGAAGCGCAGCGTAGGGCCAGATGCAGGAGCCAGCGGCTTTGCCTACTTTGCCCAAGAGCAAAGTAGGCCGCCGTAAGGGCGGAAGGGGCCAATGGTGCCACCACAGCAATTGGATAAGCCCGCAGCCCTCAGGCCAATCCTACCAGGCATCTCAGCGAAGTGTTTCTGGTCGCGGATGAGCGCGAGGTTTGTTTCTCCTGAACAACCCCCAATAGGCGGCGGCAGAGGTCATGATTCCAACCAACAGCAGAGAGGGCATGACGGCCTTCATCGACTGCTTGATGACATCCCAGGATTCACCGGCGGGATAGCCCGCAGTGACCGTATAGCCATATCGCTGCGAGGTAAGTTGCGTCGTGTTTTCGGCGTGATCGGGTATTTGATAACGCTCGCCGTTGCCGGTGGCCCAAACGTGATGCCCGCCAAAGTCCAGGCTCAACACTACAGCGTTCTGAAAACCCAGCAGTTCGGCCTGCAGGGCACGCAAGTTTGCCGAGGTGACTGTGGCATAGCCACTTGCTTGCATCCGGTACAACAAGATCGCAGAACCAGGGGTCGCACGGTCGCCGGTAAAGATGCGCAGGCGTCCATTGACGTAGCTACTGGGGTCGATCGAGATATCGGTGCTGCCATACAGGGTGCTGCAGTAGATTCGACCTTCTTTCTCCAGCGCCAGCGAGCGTACGTTTGGCTGCCTGACCGCCTCTTCGCGCAGGTGCGGCAAAATTGAGTCGCACGCCTGGCCGGTCAGCCGCATGGCCTGTGTGCCAGTGGTTTGCAGGGTCTCGATCACCCTGTCGATGATGTACACGGCTTCGCGTGCGGTCACGTCAATGGTTTCTTCTTGCTTACGGTCGACTTGCAACGTCAGTACAAACAGGCCGCAGGCGATCGGCGCCATTCCGATCAGAAGCGTAACCAGAAACTCGATCAGGCTACGCCCGGCGTGGGAGTGTGGGACCATGTAGGGATGCCTCTATGCTGAACGGAGGATCAGCATAGAGAACTGGATCTTAGGCGCCTGTAGGCGCTATTTTCAGCCGTTGTAGTACCCTTCAGCGTGATGGCAAGGTCAAGCGCGCTTGCCCGTAGACAGGGCCTTGATGACCAGTTCGGCAACCGCGGCTCCGGAGGCGGGGTTCTGGCCAGTGACCAAACGGCCTTCTTTCTGATCGGCGACAGCAAAGGCTTCCCAAGGATTCTCTGCTTTAAGGTACAGCCCACCCCGGGCTCCAAGCTCGTTCTCGGTCAGGTACGGCACGACCTTGTCCAGTTCGGCCAGCTGTTCTTCGACGTTGGAGAAACCGGTGACTTCTCGGTCCTTGACCAGCAGGGTGTTGTCGCTGAGCTTGATATTGAGCAGCCCGACGGCGCCGTGGCACACCGAGGCGACAACGCCACCGGCTTCGAAAATACGGCGAGCCAGGTCTTGCAGGCCGGCATTGTCAGGGAAATCCCAGATCACGCCGTGTCCGCCAGCATAATAGATCGCGACGTAGTCTTGAGCCTTGACCTGTCCCGGGCTGAAAGTGGTGCCTAGGCGATTCATGAAGGCCTTGTCGTTGTACCATTGCCAGTCGATGTCTTGGGCCATGCTCAGGCTGTGGGGGTCGATGGGTACATAGCCCCCCGTTGGACTGACGTAGTCGACGGTGTAGCCCGCTTCCTGAACTTTATTGACGAAATGCACCGCCTCACCCAGCCAAAGCCCGGTGGCGCGCTTGAGTGTCGGGTATTTGGCCGTATTGGTCAGCACCACCAGCATCTTCTTGCTCATCATCAGGCTCCCTTGATGGGGCGAACCCGGCCTGTCCGGATCGCCAAGGTAAACCCCTACAGCATAGTTGTGCCTGGCCGGGTTGCCATTGCCGTCGAGCGCTGTGCTAGCCTTGTCGTAACCTTGAAGCTGACATCGGAGTCAAACGCCCTATGAGCAGTAGCACAACGCATACGGATGAGTTCATGCAGGCCGCCATCGACGAGGCGCGTAAGGGCCTGAGTGAAGGGGGCATTCCAATTGGTTCGGTGCTGGTGCACCGTGGGCAGATTATCGGGCGCGGGCACAACCGGCGGGTGCAGCAAGGCAGCGCTATTTTGCATGGCGAGATGGACGCGCTGGAAAATGCCGGCCGCCAGCCTGCGAGGACTTACGCCGAGTCGACGCTGTACACCACCTTGTCCCCTTGTGCGATGTGCAGTGGGGCGATTCTGCTGTACGGGATCAAGCGGGTGATCGTCGGTGAAAACCAGACCTTTATGGGCGAAGAAGCGTTGCTCAAGTCGCGCGGTGTGGCACTTGAGGTTCAGCACAATGCCGCCTGTGTCAGCATGATGAACGATTTCATTGCCGCACGGCCGGAACTGTGGAACGAAGACATCGGTCAGGAGTGACTGGACGCAGCACCGCTGCGCTGACTGGCCAGGCGCTCCAGCAGCAGATAGACCACACCGGCGACCAGCAACGGCATGAGAAAATACACCGTTCGATAGCCGATCAGCGCCGCTAACAGCGTACCTTGGCTGTAATGGCCGTGGAGCAAGGTGAGAAACACGGTTTCCAGCACACCCACGCCCGCCGGTATGTGGGTGATGACCCCGGCGATGCTGCTGATCATCAACACGGCCAGTATCGTCGGGTAACCGACCTTGTCCGGAAGCAGGGTATAGACCACCAACGCCATCAGTGCCCAGTTACTGGCCCCCATCAGTAGCTGCAGTGTTGCCATGGGCAAACTGGGTAGGGTGATTTCATGCTGGCGCAGTTGCCAGGCCCGGCGCCGGGCGAAGCGGCAGGCCAGCAGATAACCCAGCACCATCAACACCAGCAGCAAGCCGATCAGGTGCAACCCGCTGCTACCCATCTCAAGGCCTGGCGGTAGGTGCGGCAATCCACAAAGGAACAAGGTGCCTGCCAGGCAAAGGTAGCCGGTCCAGTTGGTCAGCAGGCCCAGGCTGAGAATCTTTGTGATGGTTGCCACCGGCAGGCCAAGGCGGCTGTAAAGGCGATAGCGCAGGGCAATGGCACCGACCCAGGCGCTCAGGTTGAGGTTGAAGGCGTAGCATACGAAGGCAAGTGGGAGTACCTGAGTCGCAGGCAAGTGATGTCCGCTGTAGCGTCGGCCGATCAGGTCGAAGCTGCTGAATAGTGCAAAGCTGCAGGCGCTGATCAGGGCGGCCAGCGCCAGCGTTTGCCAGCGATAGGCGGTCAATGCATGGCGAAGCTCTTGCCAGTCCAGGTCCTTCAGCAAGCTGTACAACAGCACCGGTACCAGAACGAAGAACCCCAGGGTGAGCAACTGTCTGGCTCGATGCCAGTGTCCGTCGTGCGCGTTCATGTGGCCTTGCCGGTTGGTTGCTGTTCGCGGAGCAACGGTTGCAGGCGCGGTATGTGTGCCGGTAGCCAGCCAACCATGGCCGGGAAGTGACGAATGAAGTGAAAGGTCAGAAAAATCAGCGGTGCGCGCCACCAGTGGCCACGCAGCGCGCGTTGCAGGCTTACCGGCTTGCAGCGCTGTACGCAAAGCGCCTGAAGGTGCTCATGCAGGCATGCGTTGAACGACACATCGTGAATCACCAGATTGGCTTCAAGGTTCAGCGCCAGGCTCAAGGGGTCGAGGTTGCTTGAGCCCACGGTTGACCAGTGATGGTCAACCAAGGCGACCTTGCCGTGCAGCGGCCGTTCGCAGTATTCGAAGATGCGCACGCCGTCGCGCAGCAGGTAGTTGTAGAGCAAGCGTGAACACAGACGTACCCACGGCATGTCCGGCCTGCCTTGCAGCACCAGGGTCACTTTGACGCCACGGCGCGCGGCATTGCGCAGGGTGCGCAGCAGGCGATAGCCCGGAAAGAAATAGGCATTGGCAATGGTGATGCGTTCACGGGCCGCGTCCAGCGCCTTGAGGTAATGGCGTTCGATGTCGTTGGGGTGGTCCTGGTTGTCGCGAATGCACAGGATCATGCTGGCCTGATCGCTGTCGGCTGCCAGTGGCAATGCCCGCTGCCACCAGCGGCGGCTGCGTTGTTGCAGCCGGGTACATTGCTCAAGGAGTGCCAGGGTAGCGTTGCGCAGGTCAGTGACGATCGGCCCGCGCACGTGCACGGCGTAGTCCTGTTTGGCCATCGGGCCGAAGTCATTCAGATGGTCGGCGCTGAAGTTGATGCCACCGACAAAACCGATTTCGCCATCCACTACCAGAATCTTGCGGTGCAAGCGGCGAAACAGATTGGTGCGCATGCCCAGGCGTTTGGGGCTCGGGTCGAAGGCTTGCAGATGCACGCCAGCGTCACTGAGTGCCTTGATGTAGTTGGCGCTGAGGTCAGCGGTGCCATAGCCATCCACCAGCATTTCCACGCGCACGCCACGCTGTGCGGCACTGATCAACAGTTGCTGCAGCTGGCGACCGACCTTGTCTTCGTAAATGATGAAGGTTTCCAGAAGAATCTCTTCGCGCGCCTGTTCGATAGCGGCGAAAACGCTGGGGAAATACGCCTCGCCGTTGATCAGCAACTGCACCTGATTGTCGGCCCGCCATTGCGCGTTCACAGCCGCACCTCCACGGTCAACGGCAAGTGGTCGGACAAATGCGTCCAGGGCCTGCGTGACATGACTTTGGGGGCGTGGGCCTGAGCGTTGCGCAGGTAAATGCGGTCCAGGCACAGCAGCGGCCAGCGCGCCGGAAAGCTTCGCGCCGGGCGGCCATAGGCCCGGCTGAATACCTCGTGCAGCCCGCACTGCTCTAATTGCGCATCTGCGCGCTGGCGCCAGTCATTGAAGTCGCCAGCGACAACAACCGGTGCGGTATCAGGCAGGCTGTCGAGCACTGCACATAGCAGCTGAATCTGCTGCTGACGCTGGCGCTCGTCCAAGCCCAGATGAACGCAGATGGCATGCAGCTCCTGCGCATGCGGCAGTGCCAACACTGAATGCAGCAGGCCGCGCTGTTCGCGGCCTTTGACACTGATATCGAGGTTGTCGTAACGCACGATCGGGTACTTGGACAGCAGCGCGTTGCCGTGCTCACCATCGGGGTACACCGCATTGCGGCCGTAGGCGAACACTGGCCAGAGGCTGTCGGCAAGAAACTCATACTGAGGCACATCCGACCAGTTGCGGTGACGTGCACCGTGACGGCGGTGGTTGCCGAGCACTTCCTGAAGGAACACCAGATCAGCGTCTTCACTGCGCACTGCTTCGCGCAGTTCGGGCAGCACATAGTGGCGGTTTAGCGGGCTGAAGCCCTTGTGAGCGTTGACCGTCAGAATACGTAGATGGGATACCGTAGCGGCTTTGGCCAGGGCGTCTGCCGGTTGTGCCTGGTGCGTGGCCGTGTCGCGCTGTCGGGCGTGTGACGAGTCGCTCACCTGGAGTCTCCTGTGGTAGGGCAGGCAGTGTTCGCCAGAGGCGGTTACTGTTGCTGCACTATCACTGGACCACGGCATCGAGGCGCAGGTTCATGCCTTGTGCCCAACGGTCAGCAGAGCGCTACAGCCCTTGCTGCACCAGAGGATCGTCGGGGTTGAGCTGCTCAAGCTGAGCCAGCAGCACTTGCACGTTCTGCATCTGCCCGGTTTCTTTCCAGTACTCGATCAGCAATACCCGCGCCTTGCGGTTGGCCGGATCGCGTGAGAGCAGCGCTTCCAGCTGTTTTTGCGCCGGTTCCACTTGCTCCAGCTGATGCAGGCTGGTTGCCAGGGTGTAGCGGTATTCGTTGTTGTCCGGCTCAAGCTCCAGAGCCCGGGCGAACGCCAGCAGTGCGTATTCGTCCTGATCGTGGCGCAACAGCCAGCGCCCCAGTTCATGCTGCAGGAACGCAGAGTCCGGGCGTTGCTGCAGGGCGGTGGCCAGAACCTGACGCGAGGCGTCGGTCTGGCCCTGGCGTTCCAGTATCTGCACCTGCACGGCCAGGGCTTCAAGGTTGTCCGGGTCCAGCTTCAAGACCGTTTCAACGGCTTCAGCGGCTTCCTTTAGGCTGTTCTCGTGCAGGTACAGCTGGGCCAGGTGCAGTTGCGCCGCGAGGTCGTCGGTTTGTTGTGCCAGCGCTTGTTGATACTGCTCCAGCGTGTGCTGGAACGGGCCGAAGTACAGACCGATATCGTCGGGGCGCAGTCCCAGCAAGGCATCGACCACGGCAAAGCGCACACGCTGTTCTTCATCCTCGAGCAGCGGGCCGAGTACCAGGCTGCGCTGGGCGTCGGGCAACATCGCCGCAATAGCGCTGATTGCTGCCCGGCGCACCAGCGGATCGGCGTGCTGCAGGTCAGCGCTGGCCAGTTTCAAGGCTAGTGGCGAGGGGTAGTTAGGCAGTTCTTCGTACAGGCTGGCACGGCGAATGGCGGAAAGATCAGTGCGTGCCAGTTGCTGATACAGCACCCTGGCGGCACCCGGCTGACCGTTATGGGCCATGGCCAGTGCCTTGGAGTAAGAGTGTTTGAGTGCCGGTGTCGGTGCCGGGCTGTCATCGCGCCAAAAGTACCCGCCAAGGCCCAGAATGATTAGCAGGGTCAGGCTGATAAGGGTGAATTGGCGTTGTTTCGACATGGGTGGATCCGGGGCATACGGCAGGCAAGAGTATCAGCTTGGGACAGGCGAGGGTCTTGCGTCAAATGCTGACCGTATATAAAGCCCGGTATCTGCCGTAATGCAGTGCAATTAAGAGGAACGCCGCGACCCTGATGAGGTCGCGGCGTTTTTTTGGCGGGGGAGATTGGCTTTGTGTGTGCGAATGTGGGCTTATCCATCAGTGTGGTGGCTGTGCTGGCCCTACCGGTGGGAGCGGGCTTGCCCCGCGATGCGGTGTGACAGTTGGACCGCTATCGCGGGGCAAGCCCGCTCCTACAACAGCACGTCAGGCTTGCCAGCCGCCACCCAGCGCTTTGTAGATGGCAACGATACCCCGGTACAAGTCGACTTCACCCTGGGCCTGAGCGTCCTCGGCGCTCAGGCGTTCGCGTTCGGCGTCGAGCAGCACCAGATAGTCCACGGTTCCTTCGCGATAGCGAACCGAAGCCAGCTCTGCCGCCTTGCGACTGGCTTCGCTTTGGCGCAGCAGTGCCAGCAGGCGTTGTTGACGCTTGCTGTAGTCACTGAAGGCGTTTTCCGACTCTTCCAGCGCTAGCAGCACTTGCTGTTCATAGGTGGCCAGGGCGCCTTCGGCATCGGCATTGGCACCGCGCAGACGCGCACGGACGCTGCCCAGATCGAACGCTGCCCAGGTGATGCTCGGGCCCAGGGCCCAGGCTTGCGCCGCCGATGAACCCAGCTGCGAGCCACGCGCTGCGGTAAAGCCAAGGAAACCGCTGAGGCTGACCCGCGGGAACAGATCAGCGGTCGCCACGCCAATGTTGGCGGTGGCGGCGGCCAGTTGCCGTTCGGCACTGCGGATGTCCGGGCGGCGCTTGAGCAGTTCGCCCGGGTCGCCCACCGGCAGGGCCTTGGCAATGGCCGGCAGTTGCGCAGGTGACAGGTCAACGCTCAAGGCATCGGGACGTTGGCCGAGCAAGGTGGCGATGCGATTGCGCGCCCGCACCTGTTCGGCTTGCAACTGCGGCACCGTGGCTTCTACCTGCGCCAGGCGCGCGTCGGCGCGCACCACATCAAGGTCATTGCCGACCCCGGCATCACGCAGGGTTTCGGTGATACCCCGCGAGTCCTGTTGGGTCTTGAGGTTGGCCAGGGCGATCTTCTCGCGCAACTGCGCACCTCGCAGCTGGCCGTAGGCATCGACCAGTTCGGCAATCAGGCTGACCTGCAGTTGTTGCAGGTCGGCCTGGGCCTGGTCCTGCTGCGCCTCGCTGGCTTCCAGTTGGCGCTGGATGCGCCCGAACAAGTCCAGCTCCCAGGCCATGTCCAGGCCCAGGTCGTAACGCTCGCTGTTGACCCGGTCTTCGGTCTGCCCCGGGATCTGTCCTTTGCCAAGGTCACTGCTGACCCGACTGGTAACCGTCGGCAGGGCATCATTGCTGACGTCGTCGCGGATTGCCCGCGCGGCCTTGAGGCGGGCGAAGGCCACGCGCAACTCGCGGTTGCCTTGCAGCGACTGGCTGACCAGTTGGTTGAGGATCGGGTCGTCGAACTGCTTCCACCAGATGCTTTCAAAGTGGCTGCGGTCAAACGTGCCCTTGGCTGCCGGGTCGTTGGCGGCGCTCAGTTGCGCAGCCGCAGTGTCCGGGGCCTGGTAATCCGGCCCCACCGCGCAGGCGGACAAGGCCAGCACCAGCAGGCTGGGTGCCCATTGTTTCAAACGGTTCATGCATGGCTCTCCAGCTTCAGTGCACGCTCGGCCTTGCGGGCCTGTTGGCGCTCGACATAGCGACGGATCAAGACAAAGAACACCGGCGTCAGCAGCAAGCCGAAGAAGGTCACCCCGATCATTCCGGAGAACACCGCCACACCCATGGCATGGCGCATTTCGGCACCGGCACCGGAGGAGAACACCAGTGGCACCACGCCCATGATGAAGGCAATCGAGGTCATCAGGATCGGCCGCAGACGCAGACGGCAGGCTTCCAGTACGGCGGCCAGCGGGTTGAGCCCTTCAGCCTGTTTGTCTTTGGCAAATTCGACGATCAGGATGGCGTTTTTGCACGCCAGCCCCACCAGTACGATCAAGCCGATCTGGGTGAAGATGTTGTTGTCACCGCCCGACAGAATCACCCCGGTGATTGCCGAGAGCAGAGTCATCGGTACGATCAGGATCACCGCCAGTGGCAAGCTCCAGCTTTCGTACTGGGCGGCCAGTACCAGGAAGGCCAGCAGCACGCACAGCGGGAAGACGAACAGCGCGGTGTTACCGGCAAGAATCTGCTGGTAGGTCAGCTCGGTCCACTCAAAGGTCATGCCGTTGGGCAATTCTTCCTTGAGCAGTTTCTCGATGGCCTTTTCCGCCTGGCCAGAACTGTAGCCGGGGGCCGCATTACCGTTGATTTCTGCAGTGATGAAACCGTTGTAATGCATGACCCGGTCAGGCCCGGAGGTTTCGCTGACGTTGATGAAGGTAGCCAGCGGAATCATTTCGCCCTGATTGTTGCGCACTTTGAGCTGGCCAATCTGTTCAGCTTCAAGACGGAACTGTTGTTCAGCCTGGACGTTGACCTGATAGGTGCGGCCAAAGCGGTTGAAGTCGTTGGCATACAGCGAGCCCAGGTAGATCTGCAGGGTATCGAAGATGTCGCTGATGGCCACGCCGTGGGTCTTGGCTTTTTCCCGGTCAATCGCGGCATCCACTTGCGGGACGTTGACCTGATAGCTGGTGAACAGCCCGGCCAGTTCCGGCACGTTGTGGCTTTTGGCGATGATGTTCTGGGTTTCCTTGTACAGCGCCTCGTAGCCCAGGTTGCCACGGTCCTCAATTTGCAGACGGAAACCACCGATGGTCCCCAGCCCCTGAACCGGCGGCGGTGGGAAAATCGCGATGTAGGCGTCTTCAATGTCAGCAAACTGGGCGTTCAGCGCGGCGGCGATGGCTTCAGCCGACTGGCTTGGGTCTTTGCGCTCATCAAAGGGCTTGAGCGGGGTGAACACAATGCCGCTGTTCGGGCTGTTGGTGAAACCGTTGATCGACAGCCCCGGGAACGCCACAGAGTCGGCAACGCCGGGTTGCTTGAGGGCGATCTCGCTCATCTTCTTGATCACCGCTTCGGTGCGGTCAAGGCTGGCGGCGTCTGGCAGTTGGGCAAAGGCCACCAGGTACTGCTTGTCCTGGGCCGGGACGAAGCCGGTCGGAGTGGACGAGAAGCCCAGCCAGGTCATGCCAATCAGGCCGGCATAGACGAACAGGGCGATACCACTGCTGCGGATGACCCGGCCAACGGTGCCGACGTAGCTGTGGCTGGCGCGATCAAAGAAGCGGTTGAAGGGGCCAAACAACCAGCCGCCGAACAGGCGTTCCAGCACACGCGAGAAGCGGTCTTTCGGCGCGTGGTGTTCCTGCAGCAACACGGCAGCCAATGCGGGCGACAAGGTCAGCGAGTTGAACGCCGAGATCACTGTGGAAATCGCAATGGTCAGGGCAAATTGCTTGTAGAACTGCCCGGTGAGCCCGGAAATGAACGCCGCCGGCACAAACACTGCGCACAGTACCAGGGCGGTGGCGATGATCGGGCCGGTGACTTCACCCATGGCCTTTTGCGTGGCTTCCAGCGGCTTGAGGCCCAGGCCGATGTTACGTTCAACGTTTTCCACCACGACGATGGCGTCGTCCACCACGATACCGATGGCCAGCACCAGGCCGAACAGCGACAGCGCATTGAGCGAGAAGCCGAACAGGTGCATGACCGCAAAGGTACCGATCAGCGAAACCGGTACGGCCACCAGTGGAATGATCGAGGCGCGCCAGGTCTGCAAGAACAGGATCACCACCAGTACCACCAGCACCAGGGCTTCGAACAGGGTGTGGACCACCGCTTCAATGGAGCCACGGACGAACACGGTTGGGTCGTAGACGATGCTGTAGTCCATTCCTTGCGGGAAGTCTTTCTTCAGCTCAGCCATTTTCGAGCGCACTTCATCGGAGATCTCGATGGCGTTAGAGCCTGGGCGCTGGAAAATCGGGATGGCGACGGCCGGCTGGTTGTTCAGCAGCGAGCGCAGGGCGTACTGGCTGGAACCCAGTTCAATCCGGGCGATGTCTTTGAGGCGGGTGATTTCACCATTGGCGCCGGAGCGAATGATGATGTTCTCGAACTCTTCTTCAGTGACCAGACGCCCTTGAGTGTTGACCGACAGTTGAAAACTGGTGCTGCCCGGCGCCGGTGGTGCCCCCAGCTGACCTGCGGCCACCTGGCGGTTCTGTTCGCGAATGGCGGCAACCACATCGCTGGCGGTGAGGTTGCGCGAAGCGGTCTTGTTCGGATCAAGCCAGACCCGCAGCGAGTAGTCGCCCATGCCGAACAGTTGCACATCGCCGACACCGCCCAGGCGTGCCAGCTCATCCTTGATGTTGAGGATGGCGTAGTTCGACAGGTAGAGCATGTCGTATCGGTTGTCTGGCGAGGTCAGGTGCACAACCATGGTCAGGTCGGGCGAGGCCTTGTCGACGGTGATACCGATGCGGGTCACTTCCTCAGGCAGCTTGGGCTGCGTGCGGGTTACCCGGTTTTGCACCTGCACCTGGGCGTTGTCCAGGTCGGTGCCCAGGGCAAAGGTGATGGTCAGGGTCAGCTTGCCGTCGGCAGTCGATTGCGAGGACATGTACAGCATGTTCTCGACGCCGGTGATGGCCTGCTCCAGGGGCGCGGCCACGGTTTCACCGATCACCTTGGGGTTGGCACCGGGGAAGTTGGCGCGCACCACCACGGTCGGCGGCACGACTTCAGGGTATTCGCTGATCGGCAGCTGGAACAGCGAGATGCTGCCGGCAATCAGGATCAGCAGCGATAACACGGCAGCGAAAATCGGCCGGGTAATAAAGAACTTGGAAAAATTCATCGGACCGATTCCTTAGCTACGGGGGGCCGAGGCACTGGCAAGTTTTACGCTGGCAGTGGCGGCAGGTTTGCCTTGGGTGCTGGCTTCCAGCGCCTGGCGTTGCTGGGCGAGGGCGGCGATGGTTGCCTCGCTGGCCATTGGCGTGTCTTGCGGATCGACTGGCGAACCCGGACGCACCCGCTGCAGGCCCTTGACCACAATGCGGTCATCCTTGCTCAGGCCGCTGCGCACGATACGCAGGCCTTCAAGCTTGGGCCCCAGTTCGACGGCGCGATAAGCTGCGGTGTTGTCTTTGTCCATCACCAGCACGAATTTTTTGCCCAGATCGGTACCGACCGCTTCGTCATTGATCAACACCGCTGAATACGTGGCGCTGCCTACCAGTTTCAGGCGTGCGTACAGGCCCGGAGTGAACTGCCCGTTGCTGTTATCGAACACAGCGCGGCCACGGATGGTGCCGGTCTTTGGGTTGACCTGGTTGTCGACAAAGTTCATCTGACCCAGGTGCGGATTGCCGGTTTCGTTGGACAAGCCCAGGTAAACCGGAGTGCTTTGCCCGCGCTGGCCGTCACGGGCCAGTTGGGTGTACTTGAGGTACACACGCTCGTCGGCGTCGAAGTAGGCGTACACCTTGTCGGTCGAGACCACGCTGGTCAGCGGGGTGACATCGGCGCTGACAATGTTGCCGGCCGTGAACTGAGCGCGGCTGACCTGCCCGCTGATGGGGGCGGTGACGCGGGTGAAGCTCAGGTTCAGGCGCGCCAGGTCCAGTTGCGCCTGGATCGCGGCGACACCGGCGCGGGCTTCGGCGGCGGCACTGCTGCGCGACTCGGCCAGCTCTGCGGAGATGGCGTTGCTGCTGCGCAGGCGCTCGCCACGGCGGGCTTCGTTATCGCTGCGTGCAGCAGTAGCGCGGGCTTGCTGCAGTTGTGCCTCCAGACGGCGGACTTCAGCCTGGAATGGGCGCGGGTCGATCTGGAACAGCAGATCGCCTTTCTTGACTTGCGCGCCTTCGGTGAAAGCTACCTGGTCGATCTGCCCGGAAACCCGCGGGCGTACTTCCACGGTTTCCGGCGCTTCCAGGCGCCCGGTGAACTCGTCCCATTCGTTGATCGGTTGTTCCAGTACCTTGGCCACACTCACCTTGGTCGCGGCCGGCGCCTGCACGGCTTCCGGGGTACGACCGCAGGCACTCATCACCAGTACTGCCAGTAACGCCAAGGGGTAACGCAAAGGTTTGAGTGACTGTTCCATGGGAAATCCGCCAATTTATTGAGAGTGGGCGGATTTTGCGATTTGTAACTATTAACAACGAATCGAACGGGGCGAAGATAACTATCACTGGGAATGATAGGACGCCCGCAATTGGGTCGATCCCGCCGGTCGTTTCACGGGGCACGGGGTTCCAGCGCATGCAACTGCCCAAACACATTGGCGCCGAGCCGTGGCGTGCACTAACGTTCAGCCCATCGGCCAGGTGCTATCAGTGCTCTGGCGTGCACCGACCATGCGGAGCAGAAAAATACATGCCGGATCTTCGTCCAGACCCGACACAGCGCTTGCACTACCGTGCCGAGCGCCCGATTTTCGAGGATTTTCTGCAACAGGCGGTCGATACGCCTGACGCCCCGGCCATCATTGCGCATGATGAAACCTGCAGCTATCGCCAGCTTGAGCAGATCAGCCGGGGTATAGCGTTCGGCCTGCGCGAAAAGGCAGGCGGCCGCTCCGACCGCGTGGTGATTGTGGCGAGCCGCTGTGCAGGCCTTGTGTACGCCATGCTCGGTGCGCTGCGTGCCGGTCTGACCTTCAGCATTGCCGACGCGGCCTATCCACCGGCGCGTATCGCGCAGATCATCCGTACGCTCGAGCCAAGCGTGGTGTTGCTGTGCGGTGAGGCTCAGCTCGAACTCGACGTTGAACGCCCGCCGCAGGTCGTCCGCGTGCCTGAGGCAGTCGCTGCATCGCTGGCGCAGTTTGCCTGCCCACAAACGCCGCTGCCTGAGGTTGATCCCGGCCAGCCAGCCTATATCACCTTCACCTCCGGCAGCACCGGTGAGCCCAAGGGCATCGTGACCCATCACGCGCCCCTTGTTCACTTCATTGAATGGCATGTGCGGCGCCATGGTTTTACCCGTGATGAGCGCTTTTCGCTGCTGTCGGGGCTGGGTCATGACCCGGTGTACCGGGATGTGTTTACCCCGCTGTCGATCGGCGCAACGATCGTCTGCCCGGCGCAATCGACCCTGATCAATCCGGCGGTGCTGGCTGCGTGGATGCACCATCAGCAGGTGTCGGTCATTCACCTGACACCACCGCTGGGCAAGCTGATCGAAACCGGCGCGAGGCTTAACGGGCAAGTGCTCAATCGCGTGCGCTACCTGTTCTGGGGTGGCGATGCCCTTAGCCCGCTGTTGCACGAGCAGATGTGTGCGGTCGCCCCCATGGCCGCTCAAGTGAACTTCTATGGCACGACGGAAACGCCGCAAGCCATGGCGTTCCACGAAATTGACCCACTCGCCGACAGCGGCAAAATTCCTTTGGGGACTGGTATCGAGGGTGCACAGTTGTTGGTGGTCAATGAGGCCAGTCAACAGGTCGGCGAAGGCGAGGTGGGGGAAATTCTGATCCGCAGCCCCTATCTGTCGCTGGGCTATTGGGGCGACGCTGCGCTGACCGCGGAAAAGTTCGTGGTCAATCCGTTTACGGGCATTGCAGGTGACCTGTGCTACCGCACTGGCGACCTTGGCACCTATCTGCCTGGCGGCGACGTCAGTTTTCTCGGGCGTGCTGACAGTCAGGTGAAAATACGCGGCCATCGTATCGAACTGGCCGAGATCGAAGCTGCGATTGCCCGGCACCCGCAGATCAAACAATGCGTGGTGCTGGCCAACCAGGACAGCGCGATGCTCAGGCTGGTGGCCTACTGCGTGGCATCACAGCCAGTGCCTGCGGCGCAACTGCGCGAGGAAGTCGCCGCCCAGTTGCCGGACTACATGGTGCCAGCGCTGTTCGTTTTCCTCGACGCGATTCCACTCACGCCCAATGGCAAGATCGACAAGCGCGCGCTGCCACCGGCGTTCGACAGCCCGGCAGTGCACACTAGCGGTGACAGCCAGCCGCTGTCACCGGTCGCGCAACAGCTTAGTGAAGCCTGGGCGCGCATCCTTCAGGTGCCGCGCGTCGACGCCAACCTGACCTTCGTGGAACTGGGTGGCGATTCACTGTCGTTTGTTCAGGCGTCTATGGTGCTGGAACAGCTGGTCGGCCAGTTACCCGAGCGCTGGGAATTGACCCCAGTACGCCAGTTGGCCGAGCTCGCCGCCCAAGGGTCGCCGGGCAAGGTATCGAGGTGGTCACTGCGGGCCATGGAAATGCCGGTGTGCCTGCGGGTGATCGCGATCATCCTCATCGTCATCGGCCACTTCAGTGTGTTTTCCAACTGGATGGTTGCAGGTGAGACTTCGTTATTGTTTCTGATCTCCGGCCTGAGCCTGGCCAGGTTTCAGTTCCAGGCCATCGAGGAGCGCGGTGATGCGCGTGTGCTGCTGAAGTCGATCGCTACGATCGCCGTGCCGACCATTCTGTACACGGTGTTGACCCAGATACTGTTCGACAAGCTGCACTGGCAATCGCTGTTGCTGATTTCCAACTGGTTCCCTCCGCACCTGGTCGGCCATTTCAATGCCTGGTACGTCGAAGTGCTGCTGCAGATGATCGTGATCATCGGCTTGGTGGTGTCGGTCGAGCGCGTGCGCAGACTGATCATGGCCGATCCATTCCGGCGCCTGGTGCTGGCTTCCTGCGCACTGGTGGTGCTGGATATTGCCCTCAACCGCTTGGTGTTCGACGCCACGCACCTGTACAACCGGGTGCCGCAACACTTCCTGGCGATCACGGTACTCGGTATGGCGATTCACTTCGCCCATTCCTCGGCGCAGAAATGGGTGGCCAGCGCGGTGGCGGTGTTGGTGATCGGCGAGCTGGATTACGTCGCTATCGCTGGTTACCACTTGCAGGTGGCGACACTGCGCGGCTACATCGACATCGCCTTGCCGGCGGTGCTCGCGGTGATCTGGGTCAAGTCTATCCGTGTACCGGGCCCTGTGGCGCGGGCAGGGGCGGTGATTGCCTCGGCAACCTTGTACATCTATCTGACCCATTTCCAGTTCCATTCCCTGGGGCGTCGTCTGTTTGATCATCCGGCGTTCTCCGTGCTGCTGGCGATCCTGGGGGGTGTGCTGGTGAGCTATTGCTGGAATACCGTGCTGCGCATCGCTTTGGCGCGTTGGAACAGGGCAGGGAAGGGAGGTCGGGCCGATTCCCTCGAAGGTGTTGCCTGACCCTGGCGGTGGTCGCTTTGCAGTTGAAAAGCTTGGCGTAGCCCGACAGAATCGCGCCCCGATCCAGTCACAGGTGCTGGACGCTGGTAGTGAAAAGGGGCGGTTGTTGAACGAACACACATTGTCCATGCGCCTGGAGCGCGTGGCGGCGCAGGTGCCAGTCGGTGCGCGCCTGGCCGATATCGGCTCGGACCACGGTTACTTGCCGGTGGCATTGGTGCGCCGTGGTGTGATCGCCGTGGCGCTGGCTGGCGAAGTCGCACTGACGCCCTACCAGGCGGCGAAACGCACGGTGCGCGACAACGGCCTGGAGCCGCAGATCAGCGTGCGCCGGGCCAACGGGCTGGCGGCGATCAGGCCAGAAGACGCCATCACTGCAGTCAGCCTCTGTGGCATGGGCGGCGAGACCATCCGCGACATCCTCGACAGCGGCAACGCACACCTGAGCGGCCAGGAGCGACTGATCCTGCAGCCCAACGGCGGCGAGCAGCCGCTACGGCAATGGCTGATGGACAACGGCTACTGCATTCTTTACGAAGAGGTACTGCGGGAAAACCGCTTCGACTACGAAATCATTGTCGCCGAACGTGCCGAAGCGGTGCAGTACAGCGCCGAGCAACTGTTCTTCGGCCCGTTGCAGATGCAGGTGCGCAGCCCGGCGTTCCTCGGCAAATGGCAGCGCAGGCTGCGGCAGAAGCAGCAGACTCTGGCCGGATTCGCCCAAGCGCGACAGGCCGTGCCCGCGCGCAAGGTCCAGGAACTGACGCAGCAAGTGCGCTGGATCGCTGAGCTGCTGGAACAGGCCTAAATCATCTTGCTGTACAGATTGCTCGGGTTTGCGTTTGCGGTACAGCTACCCAATTAACCGCATCGCCTGCAGAGCCCCACCACTCAATGAAGCAGCAAACGATTAGCGCAATTGCCTTAGTCGTCGAACATTCGTTATAGTTGAGAACGATTATCATAAGTATCGACGACGGGTGTGCATGGACAGCGAGCGGGCATTTGAACGGGATGTGGAACAGCTCTACGTCGCCCACCATGGTTGGCTCAAAGGCTGGTTGCGCAAGCGTTTGGGCGGGCATGGCGATGCCGAGGACCTGGCACACGATACCTTCATCCGGATCATGCGCTCACGCAGTGCCATCGCTGATTTGCGCCAGCCGTTGGCCTACCTTGCGACAATCGCCAACAGCCTGTTGATCAACCGCTGGCGGCGTCAGGCCGTGGAACGTGCTTACCTGGAGGCCCTGGCTGCACACCCGCAAGTACTGGTGCCGTCGGAGGAAGAGCGTCTGCTGCTGATCGAAGCGCTGGTGGAGGTTGATCAATTGCTCCAAGGCTTGCCGTCGCGGGTCAGGGAGATTTTCCTGTTGTCGCAGCTTGATGGTCTGACTTATCCGCAGATCGCCATGCACCTGGGCCTGAGTGTCAACCAGGTGCAGAAAGCCATGGGCAAGGCCTTTGCCGCCTGTTATGCCAGTCGGTTCGAGTAACAGCATGGCACATGACCACCTGCCAGTAAGCGCCGCGGTCCGCGATCAGGCCATTGCCTGGTTCACCCTGGCCCAGTCGGGGTGCATGACAACCAGTGAGCAGCGCCAGTTGCTGGCTTGGCGTAAAGCGCACAGTGAGCATGAGCGCGCCTGGCTGCGCCTGGACAGCATCACCCAGAGCTTGCAGCAACGCAGCACCACGTTGGCAACACCGCTGGGCAGGGAGTTGGCCGGGCAGGGGCATTACCACGATGCCGAGCGACGCCGGGCGCTGAAGGTGCTGGTTGGTTTTGGCGTGCTTGGCGGTGTTGCCTGGCAGGGGCGCGAAACGCATTTACTGCAGGGGGCTGTGGCCGACTACCGAACAGGCACCGGCGAACGTCGCCAGCTTAGCCTGCCTGATGGCAGCCAGCTGTGGCTCAACACTGCCAGCGCAATCGATCTGCAGTTCAGCGCCAGCACACGGCAGCTGCGCTTGCGCTATGGCGAAATTGAAATACTCACCGCCAGCGATCCTGCAGGGCGACCGTTTCAGGTTGTCAGCGACGATGCCTGGTTGCAGCCGCTGGGCACGCATTTTCGCGTGCGTCGTGACAACGACAACCGCGGTACTTTGTTGGCGGTGACTCAAGGGCGTGTCGCCGCCAGCCCCCGCAGCGGGGCGCAGAGGAGGGTGATCGAGGCCGGCTGGCAGGCGCGGATCGATGCCGCCGGTGTCAGCGCACCTCAAGTACTACAAGGCACTGACGGGTCCTGGGTCGATGGTTACCTGGTTGCCGAGCGCATGCGCCTGGCAGACTTTCTCGCTGAGCTAGAGCGTTACCGCCCGGGCGTGCTGCGCTGTGCGGGGCAAGTGGCGGATATACGCTTGAGCGGCACCTACCCGCTGGCCGACACCGATCAGGTTCTGGCCTTGCTCGAGGACAGTTTGCCAGTGCGTGTCCGGCGCACGACCCGCTACTGGATCAGTGTCGGCCCACGCTAAGTCGTATGATCGCGGAAAAAACTACACAAACTGAGGCAGGTTTTCAGTTCTCGCGTGGCTTAGGGAGAAATCCCTGTCTGCTTGTGCGGACGTCTTTTGAGAAATGGACCCTTTGCCCATGATGCCTCACCCACTTTTTCGCGCCGTGCGTCAGTCGCTTGGTGCCACGCTGGTCTGCTGTTCCGTGCTGGCGGTCATGCCAGTGCTGTCGGTACACGCTGCCAGCAACACTCAGCGCACTCAGCTTTTTGCCATCCCGGCCGGCCCGCTCGATCAAGTCCTTGGTGAGTTCGGCCGCCGTGCTGGTATCCCGATCTCGGTCAACGCCGGGCTGACCGAAGGCAAGCGCAGTGTCGGGTTGAATGGCGAGTACAGCATCGAGCAGGGGTTCATCCGGCTTCTGGCAGGTACTGGCCTGGGCATGCGTCGTCTGGATAGCGGCGGTTATAGTCTGGTGGCACTGCCAGTGTCAGGCGCGGCGCTGGAAATCGAGGCAACCCAGGTGTCGAGCAATACCCTGGGCGCGGTGACTGAGCACACCGGCTCCTACACCACCTCGAGTATGAGTGTTGGCACCAAGCTGGCGGCGTCGCCGCGTGAAACGCCGCAGTCAGTCACCGTCGTCAGCCGCCAGCGCATGGACGACCAGAACCTGCAGAAGATCGATGACATTGCCACCTACACCCCAGGCCTGACCCTGCGCAAAACCGGTGGCGAACGCCCGGAGTTCTATTCGCGTGGCACGGCGATCGACGCCATCATGATCGACGGCCTGCCGGTGGCCTATGACAGCGATACCCTGGGTACCTCGACCCTGGCCATGTACGATCGTGTGGAAGTGGTACGCGGTGCCTCCGGGTTGATGGTGGGGGCAGGCAACCCGTCAGGCACCTTCAATCTGGTGCGCAAGCGCCCGACCGTGGCACCGCAACTGACCCTCACCGGCAGCGCCGGACGCTGGGATGACTACCGTGGTGAAGTGGATATCAGCGGTAAGCTCGATGCCAATGGAGATCTGCGTGGCCGCTTCGTGGGCGCCTACCAGGACCGTAACAGTTTCGTTGATGCCTATGGCAACCAGCGTCAGCTGTTCTACGGTATCGGCGAGTATGACCTGAATGAAGCCACCACCCTGACGTTTGGCGCCTGGTACAACCGTGAAGACAACCCGGGCGCCGACTGGAACGGCCTGCCCACCCATCCGGACGGCAGCTTTTTCGACTATCCGCGTTCAGCCCGCAGCGCACCCGACTGGACCTACTGGGACAAAACCAACCGCAGCGCCTTCGTTGAGCTGGAACAGCGTTTCGACAATGGCTGGAAACTGCGCACCAACGCGACCTGGCTGCGTGGTGACATGGAAATGCTCGGTGGCAGCGTTTACACCGACGCAAACAATGACTATCACCTGAACATCGGCCGGTACACCTACCAGCACACTCAGAAAAGTGTCGACAGCTATGTCTCCGGTCCCTTCAGCCTGTTTGGCGCGACCCACGAACTGGTGGTGGGCGCCAGCTGGCGCCGTGACGACACCGACGATGGCCCAGGCGGACCGGGCATCAACTCGGATGTGATTATCGACCCGCAACATTTCGACCCCGATGCGTATGCTAAACCTGCGATCGACTACAACTGGTCGCGCGATGGCCGTGAACAGCAGTCCAGTACCTACGCGACGGTGCGTTTCAACCTGCGTGACGACCTGCATCTGATCCTCGGCTCGCGCCTGGATTGGTACGAGTATGAGCAAGCCACCCAGTCCGGTGGTTACAGCTTCGGTGACGACTCCAAGGCGACCCGCGAGTACACCCCCTATGCCGGGGTGATCTATGACCTCGACGATACCTACTCGGTCTACGCCAGCTGGACGCGGATCTTCAAACCCCAGACCGCCCGCAACACCAGTGGCAGCCTGCTGGACCCGGTCACCGGCAGCAACTACGAGGCCGGTATCAAAGGCGAGTACTTCGGTGGCGCGCTCAACACCAGCCTGGCCCTGTTCCAGCTGGTTCAGGAAAACCTCGCCAAGTCGTTGCCATCTGGGCAATGCACCAAAGGTGTCCCTGAATGCTACGAGGCCAGCGGAGAGGTGCGTACCCGCGGGGTAGACGTGGAGCTGGGGGGCGAATTGATGCCTGGTTGGCAGATGTCGGCAGGCTACACCTATGCCGCGGCTGAATACACCAAGACTCAAAGCGCGACGCAACAGCGTGGAGATCGCTACGACAGCGATACGCCGTACAACCTGTTCAAGCTGTTTACCACTTACCGACTGCCCGGCGAACTCGAGCGCTGGACGGTGGGCGGTGGCATTCGTAGCCAGAGCAGTGCCTACACGAGTCATGGTGTGAAACAGGGTGGCTACAGCGTCAGTGACGCCATGCTGGCTTACCAGCCGAGTACGCAATGGCAGTTGCAGGCGAACCTGAATAACGTCTTTGACAAGCGCTATTACCAGAACATCAGTAACAGCTGGGGCGCCAACAGCTTTGGCGAGCCACGCAATCTGATGTTCACCGTGCGCTACAGCCCGGCGTTCTGAGTTGCCAGCGGGCAACGGCGGGGTGCCGCCGCTGCCCGGATTGCCGTGCTAGGTTTTGTGCGAAAAGTGTGGGAGCGGGCTTGCCCCGCGAACACGGGCGAAGCCCGTGCCATTCACCACAGTACCTGCTTCGCGGGTAAATCGGGTCGCCGCACCGCCGCTCACACAAAATTTGTCGTGCAGACCCTAGCTCAACTGCGCAATCAACACCGCATTGGTATAGATCAGGCTGCCATCAGTGGCCCGATGACCCACCAGGTGGAACTGGCCGCGCTGGTCTTCGTCCAGGTAGACGCGAAACCTGCAGTCGGCCAGAGGGCCGTACCCTTCTGGCAAAACCAGGTTCAGCGCAGCCATATCGACTTCCACCATGGCTTCCCACGTGTGGTTGGCTTCCACTATGGCTTCCGGCGCTTGGCTGGCCTGCAACTGCTCTTCGGCTTGCTCCAGGCGCCTGTGGTTAGCGCCCAGAATGTCAAAGTGGATGTCGCCTATCGGCGTCGACCGTTGTTCACCATCGCCTTTGCACCAACCTTCAATTGTCAGGGTACTCATGGTAAACCTCGTGCTGTTGGGTTTTTTGCTGACCATTGAAGCTGTTGACCTGCGCGCCGGCTGAATCGTTCATGTTTTGCACGATATACGCTTGCTTGAGCCCCGCGGACTTGCTTAAAGTCGCCAGGATTGTTCGCCGTGTTCCTTGGCGATCAGGCGTTGACCAAGCCCTTTGAACCGGATGCTTCAGCCCCATGCCCGTCGACTTGCAAGCGCTCTATCCCAAGCTGATCCATTTGATGCTGGACACGGTCTTTGTGGTCGACCGGGACAACCAGATCGTGTTTGTCAGTGATGCCTGCGAAGCCTTGCTCGGTTACCGCGCCGATGAGCTGGTGGGCACGCTGATCACCCACTACATGCATCCTGATGACCTGGCAGCCACGCGCGCCTCGATAATCCGCGTCATGAATGGTCAATCCCACGTCGATTTCCGCAACCGTTATATCCGCAAGGATGGCGGTGTCGTCTCGATCCTCTGGGCGGCGTTCTGGTCAGAGGAGGTGGGGGCACGGATTGGTGTCGCACGCAATGTCACCGCGTTGGCCAAAGCGGAAGAAGAGCTGCGTTTTCTTGCCCATCATGACCCGCTGACCAAACTGACCAACCGATCGTTGTTCAATGACCGCCTGGAGTCTGCCGTGCGCGCTGCGCACCGTCACCAAAGCACCCTGGCCTTGCTGTTTCTCGATATCAACGACTTCAAGGGCATCAACGATGCGCATGGGCATGCGGCGGGCGATCGGGTGCTCTGCGCTATTGCCCGACGTTTGCAGCACTGCGTGCGTGAAACCGACACGGTGGCGCGGATGGGCGGCGATGAGTTCACCGTGCTGTTGACTGACCTGCATTCGCACAGTGCCGTAACCGAGAAGGTGGAGCAGATCCTGGCGGTTATGGCTGAGCCGCTTGGTGCTGAATTCGACGGCATCGCCATGCCGTCCTGTAGTATCGGCGTGGCCTGTTACCCGGCAGACGGTGAGGATGCCGATACCTTGCTCAGCCATGCCGATGGCGATATGTACCGGATTAAAAAGCGCCGCTCACTGGCGCGATAATGCCCCCAGCACCCCAGCTACAACAGTAATACCCACCGCAAAGGACTACGGATGAAACTAAGGACGTTGGCGATAGCCGTTATCTCTTGGGCCGCAATCAATGGCGCTCAGGCGGGCTCGGACAAAAACAGGGTACTGTTTGATGCACGCTGGTACACCGAGGCCTATGTAAAAGAACACATCAAAGACCGTTATCCTGCCCTGTACCGCTCAGCGTTCCACCCGAGCGTCAGCTATGTCTACGCTGCCGACGCGCCCGGATTCAAAGCGTCAGGTGCCAATCTGCTGAGCGAACCCATGCCGGCGCGCGAGGGCGGCTTTATCCGCTTGCCGCTCAAACAACCTGGCACCACGCTGGCTGCCGAGCTGGACCAGCAGTGTGTCAGGTATATTGCCCAGGGTCTCAAGGCGCTCACCCAGGGCGCCCGCCAAAAGGCGGTCCGGCAGATGGTCAAAGGCGTTGTCATCGCCGGCATTCAAAGCGGAGAGCTGGCCGCTGCGCCGCTTGATCTTGACCGTACCCGCGGACGGGAAATTTCGCTGATCGCTCCCCCAGCGGAGGGCAGACTGCGCTGCAACATCTATAAAACCCACCGGGGTGGCTATGAAACCTACGACATCTCCGTGGTGCTGCGTGCAACCGCTGCTTACGCAGTAGGCAACTAGGTCATCTGTGGGAGCGGGCTTGCCCCGCGATTGCGGTCTGTCTGCCACATCGCCTCGCGGGGCAAGCCCGCTCCTACAGCCAATGATCAAGACAGTTGCCCCCACAACACTTTTCATACAGAGACTCGTCAGGGAAGGGCATGACACAGATTTACCAAGGCAGCTGCCTGTGTGCAGCGGTCAAATATGAGCTGCTCTGTGCGCCCAAAGCCGTGAGCCATTGCCATTGCCAGCAATGCCGCAAAGGCCACGGTGCGGCTTTCGCATCCTATGCCAGCGTGCCACGTGAGGCCTTGCGGATTGTCGCTGGCGCCGCGAACATCAGCGGCTATGCATCCTCGGCGTCGGTGTTGCGCCAGTTCTGCGCCCAGTGTGGCTCGACCCTGTTCTGGTCACGCAGCCAAGGCGCGTTTGCCGACTGGATTTCGGTGGCTCTGGGAACACTGGATACGCCCTTTACGCCAGGCAAACACAAGCACGTTCATCTCGACAGCAGGGCGCTGTGGTTCGAGCAGGCTGATCAGTAATTGATTTCAGGGAAAACCACGATGGTAGAGCTGTCGGCAGCCAGAAGCGCACACCTTTTTGGCGCTAAGGCCCGACAGGGAGCTGAACTATCCCCCCAAATTCTCAAGCGTTTGCAGTGCTGATCTGAATCAAGCACTGACAACCGGCAAGGCGCAAAAATGCACCACCACTATGAGTAGCCCGGGGTGGAACGCGATATTCGGCGTAAAAAACAGCTGCTGGTTTACCCGCTGAGTGCAAATCGCTGCTTGACTCATTCACCTCAGGACGAATGCCGGGAGGACGATATGGGATCATTGCAACCGCAAGCGCCGAGCACTACGAGCAGCACCGCGCAGCCCTGGTACCGTAAAAGCGCGCAGCAAACCATGGCTGATTTGCAAACCAGCAGCACCGGGCTTGCACCCGAGGAGGCCAAGGCACGGCTGCTGCGCGTGGGGCCTAACGCACTGCCTGCCAAGGCCGTGGACCCGATCTGGCTCCGCTTTGCACGTCACTTCAACGATGTACTCATCTACATATTGCTGGCTGCAGCGCTGGCCACGGCGATGATGGGGCACTGGACCGATACCCTGGTGATCATCAGCGTGGCGGTGATCAATGCGGCTATCGGCTTTTTTCAAGAGAACAAGGCCGAGAAATCCCTGGCCGCCTTGCGCGGCATGCTCAGCAGCACCGCCCATGTAGTGCGCAACGGCCAAAAGCTGAACATCGAGGCCAGTGAGCTGGTACCGGGTGACGTGGTGCTGTTGCGCCCGGGCGACAAGATCCCTGCGGATGTGCGGTTGTTCGAGGTGCACCACTTGCAGGTCGAGGAGTCGATGCTGACCGGTGAATCGCTCACCGTTGCCAAGCACAGCGATGCGCTGGACCACGAGGCGCAACTGGCCGACCGCACCAACTTGGCGTTTTCTGGCACCCATGTCAGTGCCGGTAACGCCAAGGGTGTGGTGATCGCGACCGGCATCGCTACCGAGCTGGGCAAGATTAACCGCATGATTGCCACGGTGGACGAAACCGAAACGCCGCTGCTGCGTCAGATCGCCCAGCTTGGCAAGCGCATCTTCCAGTTGATTGTCGGGATGATGGTGCTGCTGTTCTTTATCGGTTTCTTCGTTCACGACTACCCGCTGGGTGAGTTGTCGCTGTCGCTGATCAGCCTTGCAGTGGCCTCGGTGCCTGAAGGGTTACCGGCGATCGTGTCGATCATTCTTTCGCTTGGCGTACAGCGCATGGCCCGCAACAAGGCGATCATCCGCAAGCTGCCGACGGTAGAAACCCTCGGCGCGATGAATGTGATCTGCTCGGACAAAACCGGCACGCTGACCATGAACGAAATGACGGTCAAGCACGTGCTGACTGCCAACCGCTTCTACGCGGTGGGTGGGGAGAGCTACGAGCCCCGTGGACGCATCACCCTGGCCGGGGCCACCGAAGCCCTGGACTGGGCTGAGCATCCTGATCTGGTGGCGTTGATTCGCGCCGTGGACATCTGCAATGACAGCAGCGTCCAGCGCGACGAGCACGGCCGCTGGACGGTGGTCGGCGGTCCCACCGAAGGGGCGCTGAAGGTGCTTGCCCTGAAAGCCGATCTGCCACCGGTCGAGGTGCAGCGCATGGGCAAGATCCCCTTCGACTCGGCGTACAAATACATGGCCCGGCGCAGTGATGTCGATGGCCAGCGCCTGATCTACCTCAAGGGTGCTCCTGATGTGCTGTTGAGCCTGTGCGAGCAGCAATTGGGTGTCGACGGCCCGCAGCCGCTGGACCGTGATTATTGGGAACGCGAGATGCACCACATCGCCGAGCATGGTTTGCGCATGCTGGCAGCCGCCTACCGGCCGGTGTCGGATGCCGGTGGTGACATCGATCATGACGATTTGCGCCAAGGCATGGTGTTCCTCGGCGTAGCCGGGCTGATGGACCCGCCGCGTCCGGAAGCGGTCGAGGCGATTGCCCTGTGCAAGCAGGCGGGCATCGAGGTGAAGATGATCACCGGCGATCACCCGGACACCGCAGTGGCCATCGCCCGTATGCTGGGCATGGGCAACGACCTGCGGGCCATGACCGGTAAAGAGCTGGAGCAGACCGACGACAACACCCTGAAAACCGTGGCCATGCAGTATTCGGTATTTGCCCGTACCAGCCCGGAGCACAAATTGCGCCTGGTACGCGCGCTGCAGGCCAACGGCCAGGTGGTCGGTATGACCGGCGACGGCGTCAACGATGCCCCGGCACTGAAGCAGGCGGATGTGGGTATCGCCATGGGCATCAAAGGCACCGAGGTGACCAAAGAAGCGGCCGACATGGTGCTGACCGACGACAACTTCTCCACCATCACCAATGCCGTGCGTGAAGGGCGCCGGGTCTACGACAACCTGAAAAAAACGGTGCTGTTCATTCTGCCGACCAACATGGCGCAGGGCTTGTTGATCGTCATGGCCTTGCTGGTAGGGGCGGTGGTGCCGTTGTCGCCGTTGCAGATTCTGTGGATGAACATGGCCACCTCCACCACCTTGTCGTTTGCCCTGGCGTTCGAGCCGGGTGAGGCGGGGATGATGCACCGTAAGCCGAGAAAAGCCGGTGAGTCGATTCTCAATGCCTACGCGGTGTGGCGTGTGCTGTTTGTGGGCGGCCTGCTGACGGCGGCGGCGTTTCTGCTGGAGTCGTGGATGGTCGCCGACGGCCAGGACACAGACCACATTCGTAGCATGATTCTGCATACCCTGGTGACGGCGCAATGGGCCTATTTGTTCAACTGCCGCCTGCAGGATCAGTTCTCGCTGAACCTGGCCCTGCTGCGCAACGGCGCGCTGCTCACCGTTACCTTGGGTTTAATCTTGCTGCAGTGCCTGTTATTCTACGTGCCCTTCATGCAAACGGCGTTCCATACCGTGCCATTGACCTTCAGTAACTGGATGGTGGCATTGGCTATTGGCGTACTGGTTTTCTTCGCAGTCGAACTCGAAAAACTGGTGGTGCGCCGTTGGAAGGCGAGCAACAGAACATAGTCATGTACTGCACACCCTGGTTCGCCAGGGTGTGCAGCCGCTTCAGGATTTTCATCCTGCTGCCGCGCAAACATCTTGCGACCTGAAAAAACGGTCTAAAGTTTTTGCTGCAGGCCCGTTCATCTTTCTAATCCCAGCACCCTCGACACAATCGAGGCGTGTGCGGCACGCATTTCACAATTTTGCGCGCCTGACGGTTTGAACTGTCATTGATGCCCTCCAGGAGGTGGCCATTGCATGCGTCGACACCGGTATTGCCCGGTCTTCCCGACAGACAAGCGCACATGCGCACAGGGGGTCTGTACTGGCTGGCCTGCGAGTCGCCGGATACTGCCGACCGGTTGTGCACGCAACTGCTGAGCAGCTTGCCAGCCTCAGCGCGGGCCTTGTTGGTGAATGCAGCCGGCGCCTCGCGTGATCTGGTCAAGCAGATTCCCGATGAGCGCGGGCCGGGGCACCTGAGCCTGTTCGACCTGCCAAAAATGTCCACTAAACGCTTGATTCAGGCCGTGCGCCAGGACGTCCCGCGGGTACGCGGTGGTGAAAATGCCTTCTGGCTGATCCGCGTGCCGCACAGCGGCTGGGATGAGCTGGTAGCCGAGTCGCTGGCGCTGTGGTGTTCCCGCGCCCAGGACTGGCTGCGCTCGGTGGGCAGCACACTGCTGGTGGTAGGCGACTCGCCGCCGCCAGCGCTGCTCGATATTCTGCTGCGCCACAACGACAACCTGTCGGGCCTGGCCCAGGTCTACGTCGCTCAGGGCGCGCGGCACCTGCTGGTGCACTTCTGGAGCAACGACGCTGGGGTGAGTGGGCCGCATGATTTTCTACTGCTCGACGAGGGCAGCGGCTTTCGGGTGTCGTCACGCCCTGATGACGACAACCTGGCGCCGACTACCAACGATCAACGCCAGGTGCTGGCGCAAGCCGCGGTGCTCGGTAACGAAGCGCCGCCGACCGCTCAATGGCAGCTGTTTGACGCGCCGGATGCGCTGTTGGAGCGGGCCATGGATGCGCAGGCAGCGACGGTGATCTTCGCCTTGGGTGGCACCGACGACGTCAATTCGCTTGCCACGCGTTTGTACCAACTGCGCAGTCATTGCGGGCGCTCGGTCAAGCTGGTGGTACGCGAGATGCTGCAAGGCATGCGACAGCATGAAGAACAACTGCTGCTGGCCAGCGGCGCCAACCTGATCGTGCCGCAGGGCACACCGTTTCTGCGCTTTCTGACCCTGGTGCGGTCGATCCAGGGGCTGCGCTGGCAGCGCCCGCTGGCTGCCGAACCTTCGAGCCTGCTGGCGCGTCTGCACCCGCTGCAGGTGCGCGGCAGCTTGTCACCGAAGGCCTTTGCCGCAGCGGTAAAAAAGATGAGCGACAACACGGTCGGTACCGAGGTCCGCCACCAGTTGCTGCGCTTGCAGCCATTGCCAACGCTCAATCCAGGCGTGGTGTTGCAGCAATTGCAGCTGCGTCGCTACGGCGATATCGCCTGTGTCGCCGACGGTGTGCCGTACCTGTTCCTGTTTGCCTGCAGCCCTACGCAGGTCGATGCCGCGTTACGCAACGTGTTCCGCTTGCCGTGGCAGCAATTGTTGGCCGGCGTTGAAAGTGTGCTGCCGTCGCAGGTACTGCCCCTGGCGCAGTTTCAGTCCGATGCCGAGGCGCCCGCCGATGCCACGTTGTTGGCCCCGGCAGAGGCAGCGGCAGAGGCCGAGGCGTTTCGGCCGCTGCAACCACGGAAAATTTCTTTGCAATCGCTGGAGTCACGTCAATGACCTATGACGAACTGCTGTGGGTCATCGGCCTGACCGCCTTGCTCACAGCTCCGTTGGCCATCGCCGCATTCGTGCTGGGGCGGCGCTTGCTCACCTGGTTCGAGCGTCGCCTGCCACCGCGCCACCTGATCGCACGCGGTGTACGCATCTGCCATGACGCAGACAAGGAGAGCGCCCATGAGTGAGGCGGTTGCCACTGCACCGGCGCTGAAGTGGCCGGAGCTCGGGCTGTGGAATTTGTACTTTCTCGGCAAGTTTGTGTTGCTGTGGATGGGCCTGCTGGACTTCAATCCACTGCTCAACCTGTTATTCGCCGCTGGCCTGTTGCTGCCGTTGCCCGGGCAATGGCTACCGCGCCTACGCACGATTGTTGCCGTGCCGCTGGGTGCCGCACTGCTGTACAAGGACACCTGGTACCCACCGTTTCGGCGGCTGTTCGAGCAGTCTGAATTGCTGGCCTTTTCCGTTGACTATGTCATCGATCTGCTCGGGCGTTTCGTCAACTGGGATGTGCTCGGCGTGCTCTTCGCCCTGGCCCTGGCCTACCTGTTCATTGCCCCTTGGGTGCGCCTGACCCTGATCAGCGTGGCACTGCTGTTGTGGGTGTACCTGGCCGGTGCCTTGCCTGCGTTTCACGTGTC
This sequence comes from Pseudomonas sp. NUPR-002, assembly GCF_056322725.1. Classification (NCBI taxonomy): domain Bacteria; kingdom Pseudomonadati; phylum Pseudomonadota; class Gammaproteobacteria; order Pseudomonadales; family Pseudomonadaceae; genus Pseudomonas; species Pseudomonas sp. NUPR-002. Next base: position 3,516,055 of record NZ_CM150476.1, on the reverse strand, counting down.
GACGCAAACGGTTGCGAGCGAGACCAGTGCCGCGCAAGGTGCCGACAGTCCGTTGGCCGAAAGCAAAGCGATTGACGCCTGGCTGGAGCAGTTTTACCGCGAGCAGGCCGGCAAGATGACACGCTTCCCTGAGGCGAATCCCACGGCTGAACCCTTCGACCTGCTGGTGCTCAACGTCTGCTCGCTGGCCTGGGATGACCTGGAAGATGCCGGCATGCGCGACAACGCCTTGTTCCGGCGCATGAACGTGGTGTTCGACCGCTTCAACTCGGCCACCTCCTACAGCGGTCCGGCGGCGATTCGCATGTTGCGCGCCAGCTGTGGTCAGCCGCATCACATCAAGCTGTACGAGCCGGCGAACGAGCAGTGCATGCTCTTCGATAACCTCGCCAAGCTCGGCTACAGCCCGGAGCTGATGCTCAATCACAACGGGCCAATCACCCGTAAATACATGACTTTCCTGGCCGGCCAGCACCTGCCGCCACCGCTGATGAGCAGCGACGAGTTCCCCACCGCGCTGAAGTCGTATGACGGTGCCAACATCGCCCGCGATCGCGACGTGCTGCAGACCTGGTGGGCGCATCGGCTCAAAGAAGACAAACCGGCGGTGTCGTTGTTCTACAACACCATCACCCTGCATGACGGCAACCGCATCACCAATGCCGATGGCAGCACCCGTCGCGCCTCGTTCCAGGAGCGGGCGAAAAACTTCCTCGATGACATCGACCAGTTCATCGACAGGGTCCAGCAAAGCGGCCGCAGGGTAGTGCTGGTGCTGGTGCCCGAGCATGGCGCGGCGGTGCACGGTGACCGCATGCAGATTTCCGGTATGCGCGAGATTCCTTCGCGGTCGATCACCCACGTGCCGGCGGCGATCAAGCTGATCAACATGGGTGAGAACGACCAGCAAGGCCCGCAGCACGTGACCACGCCAGCCAGTTACCTGGCGGTGTCCGAGTTGATCGCGCGGCTGTATGCGCAGCAGGGCGGCCCGCTTGATCTGGCGGCGTTGATTCACGACTTGCCGACCACGGCAGCGGTTTCCGAGAACTCCGATTCTGCCGTCGTTGAATTCCAGGGCAGGCCCTATGTGCGCATCAAAGGGCAAACCCAATGGATGCTCTACCCCGAATGAGCATCACAGGAGGCGATATGACAAGGGACGAGCGTACCCAACAAAGCGATGACATTGCCCAGCTCAAGCAGCGTTTGGGTGATGAGGGCATGGCCTATCAGGACATCAGCCGCGAGGGCGAACTGTTGGCCGCCTGCCGGCGCTGGCCACTGCTGGCCGAAAGCGAGGGCTGGGTAACTGGCGGCGATACTCCGCAGGCGCCAGCCGATCAGCCGGTGCCGCACCTATGACGGTGGTTGCACTGAGTGGGATGCGTGGCGGCGTGGGCACCACCGCGCTGGTCGCGGGCGTGGGCTTTGCGCTGCACAAGCTGCAGCAACGGGTGTTGATGGTCGATCTGCAGCCGCGCAATCTGCTGCGTCTGCACTTCAACCTGGCGTTGGCTTCAACCGATGGCTGGGCCACTGCCGAGCAGAATGCCGAGGGCAGCTGGAGCGAGGCATTGTTCCAGGTCGAAGAGGGCTTATACCTGCTGCCGTTTGGGCAGGTGCAGGCGCCCGGGCGTGCGGTTGAGGGGCAGGCCTGGGCGCAACGTTTGCAGCACTTGCAGGCCCACTTCGACTGGATCGTGCTGGACACTCCGGCGACGTTACCGCAATTGCCGGATGCGGTGATGCGCCTGCGGGTGCTGGAGGCCGATGCGGCCTGTCACGCTCTGCTGAGCCTTGAAGGGGCGGGCGATGACTACCTGCTGGTCAACCGTTTCGACCCGATCAGCCAGTTGCAGCGTGACCTGTTGTTGCTGTGGCGTGAACGTCATCCGCAGTTGATTCCCCAGGTGATTCACCGCGACGAAGCCATGGCCGGTGCCCTGGCCTGGAAGAGCCCGGTGGGGCACTACGCCGCAGATTCCCTGGCCAGCCATGATGTGCGCAGCCTGGCCACCTGGTTGTTGGCGCAGCAGGAGCATCAGGTATGAGTCGCTACCGCGCTTACCGGCAACGCGGTGCCCGGCCGTTTACCGCCCTGGTGCTCAGCGCGGGGGCGTTGCTGGCCTGGGTGTTTCTGCGCCTGGACTCGCCGCAATGGCAGCGCTTGCTGCGTCACTGGCGGCAGTATTACCCGCAACTGGCAAACAAGCGCCCGAGCCTGGGCGATCCTCTGCGGGGGCTGCTGCAAACCCTCTGGTTGATGCTGTTGCGTCCGGCCCGCCCGGCCCGCGGCGCGGACCTCAAGCGCGGGCGCGGCATTCGCTGGCTGCAACGCCTGGGCCGTACCTTGTTCAATCTGCTGCAGCGAGTGCGCCTGCCCCTGGTCGGGCTGATGCGCAGGTTGCCGCGCCTGATTGGCCGCAGTGATGCCCTGGCGCACACCCAGCGGCGCATCAAAGCCAGTGGCTCAGCTGGCGAGCGCCTGTTCTATTGGGTATTGGCCGTGGTGGGGATGGCCATCGCCTTGCTGTGTATCACCTCACCGTTCAACCTCTATGCGCAACTGGTGTTCGTCTTGACCCTGGGCGCAATGGCGATGTTGATGCGCTACATGCCCGGGCGTTTCCCCACCTTGATGATGATCATTCTGTCGATCACCATCTCCTGCCGTTACCTGTGGTGGCGCTACACCTCGACCTTGCATTGGGCCAACGACCTCGACCTGGTACTGGGGATGATCCTGCTGCTGGCCGAGACTTACTCGTGGCTGGTGCTGATCCTGAGCTTTGTGCAAAGCGTGTGGCCGCTGCGCCGCCCGGTGCTGGCGCTGCCAGAAGACCGCAGCCAGTGGCCGACGGTCGACCTGGTGATTCCGACCTACAACGAAGACCTGTCGGTGATACGCACCACAGTGATGGCCGCGCTTGGCCTGGACTGGCCGCAGGACAAACTCAAGGTGTACATCCTCGACGACGGCGCACGTCCTGCGTTCCGCGCGTTTGCCAAAGAAGTGGGAGTAGGCTACATCGACCGCCACGACAACCGTGGCGCCAAGGCGGGCAACCTCAACCATGCGCTGCAACGCCTGAACGGTGATCTGGTGGCGGTGTTCGACTGCGACCACATCCCGGTGCGCGCCTTCCTGCAACTGACCGTCGGCTGGTTCCTCCAGGATCCGAAAATGGCCCTGGTGCAGACCCCGCACCACTTCTTCTCCGCCGACCCGTTCGAGCACAACCTTGGGTCGTTCCGGCGCAAACCCAACGAAGGTGAATTGTTCTACGGCCTGATCCAGGACGGCAATGACCTGTGGAACGCGACGTTCTTCTGCGGCTCCTGCGCGGTGTTGCGCCGCTCAGCTCTGGACGACATTGGCGGCTTCGCCACCCAGACCGTAACGGAAGATGCCCACACTGCCTTGCGCCTGCACCGCGCGGGTTGGAACTCGGCCTATATGCGTATCCCGCTGGCGGCGGGCCTGGCCACTGACAGCCTGGCCGCCCACGTGCGCCAGCGCATTCGCTGGGCGCGCGGTATGGTGCAGATCTTTCGCATGGACAACCCGCTGCTGGGCAAGGGCCTGAGCCTGTTTCAGCGCCTGTGCTATGCCAACGCGATGCTGCACTTTCTCTCGGGCCTGCCGCGGCTGATTTTCCTCACCGCACCGTTGGCGTTCCTGCTGCTACACGCCTATGTGATCTATGCCCCGGCAGTGCTGCTGTTGCTCTATGTATTGCCGCACATGCTGCATGCCAGCCTGGTCAACTCGCGGGTGCAGGGGCCTTATCGGCAAACCTTCTGGGGTGAGGTGTACGAGTCGGTACTGGCCTGGTACATCATGCGTCCGACCCTGGTGGCGCTGTTCTCGCCCAAGCGCGGCAAGTTCGACGTCACCGTCAAAGGCGGGATGAACGAAAGCGATCGGCTCGACTGGCAGATCGCCCGGCCGTATCTGGTGTTGGCCGCCTTCAACTTTGTCGGCCTGGCCTTCGCGGTATGGCGCTTCATGTATGGGCCGAGCAACGAGTACGGCACGGTGATCGTCAGCTCACTGTGGGTGATCTACAACCTGTTGCTCATTGGTTCCGCGCTGGCGGTGGCCGCTGAAGTGCGTCAGGTACGGCGCTTCCAGCGCGTACCGGTGAAGCTGCCTGCGGCTTTGCGCCTGCCAGACGGCCACCTGTACCCGGGCCTGCTCTACGACTACTCCGACAGCGGTGTCGGGATCGAGCTGCAAACCACCCGCACGCTGGCGCCCGATACCGAGGTGCAGTTGCTGCTGGAACGGGCAGGGCGCGAGTTCGTCTTTCCTGGCCGGGTCATGCGCAGCGTTGATCGCCAGATAGGCATCAGCCTGGCGGACCTGAGCGTGCAGCAACGCATCGACTATGTGCAGTGCACCTTTGCCCGTGCGGATAACTGGCTGGGCTGGAGCGACAGCCATGTGCCGGACCGCCCGCTGCGCAGTTTCTTCGACGTGCTGGCGCTCGGTGCCATGGGCTACTACCGGGTCATCGAATACGCCCCGGCCTGGGTGCGCCTGCCGGTCATGCCGTTCATAGGCCTTGCGCGCTGGTTGCTGAGCTTCTTCCCGCGCATGCCGCGTCCCATTCCCACTGACTCAATGAAGAGTACGACATGAAGCGTTCATTCCTGTCTCCCTTGACCCTGCACTGCTGCTGGCTGCCCTGGGCCTGCCCCTGGCGCAGGCCGCCGAAGAGCAAGCAGCGCCGGCGGCTGCCGCACCCCAGGTGCCGCATTGGTTGCGTGCACAAACCTTCGAAAGCCTTGGCCGTGGCAGTGACAGCCTGCTGATGGGCGTGCGCAACAGCGATCAGATCGAATTCAGTTTGCGCCGCGACCGCTTGGCCAGCAGCGTCGAGCTGGAGCTGAACTTCACCCCGTCGCCGGCCCTGGTGCCGCGCCTGTCGCATCTGCGCGTGTACCTCAACGATGCGCTGATGGGCGTGGTGCCGATCAGTGCCGACGACATTGGCCAGCAGCGCCAGCAACGCATGGCCCTCGATCCGAAACTGGTGCAGGACTTCAACCGGGTGCGCGTGGAGTTTGTCGGTCATTACACCGACATCTGCGAAGACCCGGCGCACAGTTCGTTGTGGCTGAACATCAACCGTAACAGCGTGATCCGCGTCGATGAACAGGCGCTGGTGACCGACAACGACCTGGCGTATTTCCCGCTGCCGTACTTTGATGCGCGCGACACCGACCAACTGAGCATCCCCATGGTGTTTGCCGGCAGCCCTGGGCTGGGCGAGCAGAAGGCGGCGGCGATTCTCGCTTCGTACTTCGGCAGCAAGGCCAAGTGGCGTCTGGCGACCTTCCCGGTGCTCTATAACCAGCTGCCAGCGCAGAGCGCTACGCAGCCGGTGCCGAGTATCGTGTTTGCCACCAACGACCGGCGCCCGGCGTTTCTCGCTGATCTCGAGCAGTTTCCACCCGTAGACGGGCCGGTGATTCAGCAGATCACCCACCCGGACAACCGCTACAGCAAGGTGTTGCTGGTGCTGGGGCGTAATGAAGAGGATCTGGTCAAGGCCGCCTCGGCGCTGGCGGTCGGCACCGACCTGTTCCGCGGTTCGCGGGTGGCGGTGCAGTCGGTCGAGGCGCTGAAGCCGCGCGAACCGTACGATGCGCCGAACTGGGTCCGCACCGATCGCCCGGTGCGCTTTGCCGAATTGCTCGACTACCCGGGGCAACTGCAGGTCAACGGCCTGCGGCCACAACCGATTGAGCTGAGCCTGAACCTGCCGCCTGACCTGTTCGTCTGGCGTAACCAAGGGGTCGCGGTGCAGACCCTGTACCGCTACACGCCGCCAGTGGTCACCGATGAGTCACGCCTGACCATCCGCCTCAACGATCACTTTGTCGGCAGCATTCCATTGCCGGGTTCCGATGGCATGGGTGCTGCGCTGCAGGCTTTGCGCAGTCAGGTGTTCTCGGCCGACAGCTCGACGCTGTCCGACAAGACGTTGGTGCCGGCGGCGAAAGTCGAAGACCGCAACAAACTGCGCTACGACTTCAGCTTTGCCAGCAAGGTCGGCAACGCCCAGAACGGCCAATGCCAGACTTTCCTGCCAGCCGACGTGCAGGCGGCTATCGATGAGAACTCGACCATCGATCTGTCGGGCTACTACCACTACATCGCCATGCCGGACCTGCGTGCGTTTGCCCGCAGTGCGTTCCCGTTCAGCCGCATGGCCGATCTGTCGCAGACCCTGCTGCTGATGCCGGGCACAGCCAACGAGTTGCAAGTAGGTACCATGCTTGACCTGGTCGCCGGCATGGCCTCGCGCATCGGCTACCCGGCAGTCGGCCTGAACATTACCAACGACTGGGCTGCAGCGGCCAAGGCCGATGCCGACCTGCTGGTGCTCGGGCCGCTGCCAGACGACTTGCGTGGTGCGAGCGGTCGTGAGTTGAACCTGCTGCTCGACCGCTCCCGTGATTGGCTGCGCCAGGCCCGCTCGCCGTGGCCGCTGGATGCCAGTAGCGCACAACGCTTGCGTGACGGTGTGCGCAACACACCTGCCAGCCAGGTTGACGTGGTGGCGCGGGCACCGATTGCGGCGATCACCGGCATGCAGTCACCGTTTCACAAGCAACGCAGCATTGTTGCGCTGCTGGCCACCGACAACGCCGACTACGCGCTGTTGCGTCAGGCCCTGACCGACCCGGGCAAACTCAATGATCACATTGGCGGATCGATCAGCCTGATCCGCAGCAGCGGTGTGAGCAGCCACTACGTCGGCGACACGTATTTCGTTGGCCGTCTGCCGTGGTGGATGCTGCTCTGGGTGAAACTCTCCTTCCACCCGGTGCTGTTGGCCCTGGGCGCCGTGCTGAGCATTGTCTTGCTGGGTGTGGTTGCCTGGCGTCTGCTGGCCTGGGTAGCCCGTCGTCGCTTGGCTGAGGGCAAGGAATGACCGCGGGCAAGTGGCTGCTGGGCAGTGCGCTGTGGCTGTTCGCCTCGATGGCCACGGCGGGCTGCTGGCCGGCCTGGGAGCAGTTCAAGACTGACCTGATCAGTGCGGACGGGCGGGTGATCGACCCGGCCCAAGGGCGCATCAGCACCTCGGAAGGGCAGACCTACGGGCTGTTCTTCGCCCTGGTGGCCAATGATCGCGAAAGTTTTCAGCACCTGCTCAACTGGACCGAAAACAACCTCGCTGGCGGTAACCTGAGCAAACAGCTACCGGCGTGGAAGTGGGGCCAGGATGAACACGGCAAATGGCGGATACTCGACAGCAACAACGCCAGTGATGCCGATCTGTGGCTGGCCTACAGCCTGCTCGAAGCAGGGCGCTTGTGGGCGGTGGCCGAGTACCGCGAATTGGCGATTGAGGTGCTCTGGCGGGTGGCGGCCCAGACCTTGCGGCCGCTGCCGGGCGTCGGCGTCATGTTGCTGCCCGGCGACCGCGGGTTTGTCACCGCGCAAGGTACGCGGTTGAACACCAGCTACCTGCCGCCGCAGGTGCTGGAGCGCTTTACCGAACTGGCGCCACTGTGGGATGAGTTGGCGCGCAACAGCCGCAAACTGTTGCTCGACAGCGCGCCCAAGGGCCTGGCGCCTGACTGGCTCGCCGTCACCGACAACGGCACCTTGCGCCATGACCCGGTCAACGGCGCCAAGGGCAGCTACGATGCCATCCGCGTGTACCTGTGGCTGGGCATGCTCGACCCCTCGGCGCCCGAGCGCAATGCCTTGCTTGAACGCTACCGGCCCATGGTCGAGTTGACGCGCAAACAGGGTGTGCCGCCGGAAACCGTCAATGTCGAGTCTGGCGCGGGCACCGGCCAGGGCCCGGTGGGTTTCTCCGCAGCCATGTTGCCGCTACTGGCGGCGCTCAAAGAACACAGCGCTCTGCAGCAACAACGTCAGCGCCTGGTCCAGACGCCAGCCAGCGGTTACTACAACCGGGTGCTGAGCCTGTTTGGCCAGGGCTGGGATGAGCATCGCTATCGTTTTGACGGTAAAGGAAGATTGGTACCAGGCTGGGAAACTGCGCAATGCGAAAACTGACCACCTTGCTGTGCCTGAGAGCACTGCCCATGACCTTGCTGGCTCAGCCAGCAGACCGTAGCGAGCAGCGCGAATGGCTGATGCAGCAGATTCGGCTGGGGGAGGCGACCCATCGCGAAAGCCTGGTGGAAGATTCGCTGGCGCGCCTGCGCTTGCTGGAGCCAAACAACCTCGATGCGCTCACCGCGTCGATCCGTCAGGCTGTACGCACCCGCGAGCTTGATCGCGCCCGGCAGCTGTACAGCGACCTGCAGCGCCTGGCGCCCGGCAGCCCGCAAGATCGGCAAATGGCCCGGTTGCTGGAAATGAGCAGCGGGGAGGGCGAGCAAACCCTGCAGCAGATCCGTTTGCTGGCCACGGCCGGGCGCTTCCAGGAAGCCTTGACCCGCTACGAAGCGGCGTTCGGCAAGGGCGCGCCACCGAGCCTGGAACTGGCACTGGAGTACTGGCGCATCCGCAGTCGCCTGCCCGAGCAGTTACCGACCACCCTCGAGCACCTCTACGCCCTCGACAAACAGTATCCCGGCAGCCCTGAGTTGCAGCAGTTTCTCGCCGAGCAATTGTTTCGCGCCAAGCGCAATGACGAGGCACTGCTGGTGGTCAGGCGCATGGCCGACGAAAGTCAGTCGCGCAGCCTTGCTGCTGGCCTTGAATACGCCTACCTGAGCAAACAGCCGATCAGCGATGCCAGCGTGCGCGATTGGCAGGCGTTTCTGCAGCGCTATCCAGGAGACAGCCACCAGGCGCAGGTGCAGGAGTTGCTGGCCGACCAGCTCAAACTGACTGGCGACCCGGCCTGGCGCGCCGGCCAGCAGGGCATTCGCATGCTGGTGGAGAAACGCTCACCGGCGCAGGCCGAACGCAACTTGCGTAAAGCCCTGGCCGCCTATCCCAAAGACGCCACGCTCAAGGGTTACCTGGGCCTGGCCCTGGCGCGGCAAGGGCGGCGGCAGGAAGCAGTCGACTGGCTCAAGCAAGCGGTCGCTGAAGAGCAAGACACCTACATCCTCAGCAAATGGCACGAACTGCTGGCCTCCACCGAATACTGGCTGTTGATGCAGCGTGGCCGTCAGGCCTTGCAGGCGCGTCAGTACGCTGCTGCTGAACAGGTGTACCAGGAAGCGGCCAAACGCGATCCGAAAGAGCCGTTGGCGCAGATCGGTCTGGGCAACGTGGCCATGGCGCGCAAGCAACTGCCGCAGGCGGAGCAGTACTATTTGCAGGCCGCGCGCCTGCAACCGGGCAACGAAAACACCGTGCGCGCGTTGTCACGCTTGTATCAGGCGCAGTCCCCGGCGCGCTATTCACGCTATGTCGCCAGCTTGCCTGCCAAGCAACGGCAATGGGCGGCGGCGCCTGCCACCGGCGCGTCTGGCGGCACGGGGTCGCAGGTGGAGTTGCTGCGCAACCAGGCCCGTCAGGCGCTGGCGCGTGAAGACTGGCCAGAGGCCGAACGCCAGCTGACCCAGGCCCGGCAGCTCGCCGCCAATGACCCTTGGCTGGCTGCCGATCTGGCGCGTGCCTTGCGCATGCAGGGCAAGGGCCAACAGGCCGATGCGGTGTTCGCCGACCTGCTGTCGCGCCAGGGGCGAGATCCGACCGCGCGTTTCGCCCACGCTCTGTACCTGGAGGCGGACGGTCGCAGCCAGGCCGGGCTGGACAGCCTGGCACAGGTGCCGAGCAATCAATGGAATGAAGGCATGCAGGGGTTGCAGCAGCGCTTACAGCGTCAGGTGACGCTGGATCGCTCCCGCGCACTTGCCGACAGCGGTGACGTCGCCGGGGCAATGGCGCTGCTCGAAGGGCAGTTGAGCACTGCCCAGCCGGTTGCGCAGCACGTCGGCGACTTGCAACAGTTGGCCGGATGGGCGCGGCAGTCGGGTAACCTGAGCGCCGCCGAGGGCTACTACAGCCGCATCCTGGCCCTGCAACCGGACAACCCGGCAGCGCGTCTGGGGCACGTTGAGGTGTTGGTTGAGCGGGGCGACACCGACGCCGCACGGCAGCAACTGCCAGCACTTGAAGCGCAGATCCCGGCCGACAACATTGACCAGCGCCGCCGTCTGGGCAACGCCTGGGCGGCAGTCGGCGATACCGACAGGGCGCGGGTGGTGCTGGCAGACGTGGCACGGCGCAAGACCACCCCCGATGCCTTGTTGTACCGCGATCTGGCGCGCATGCTGCCACCGCAACAGGCCGAGCAGGCGCTGGACTACTATGCGCTGGCCATGCGCGATGCGCAGTTGTTGAGCGCTGAACAGGCCAGCCCACGGGACAATTTCGCCCTGACCCGCGCCAGCCGGGCCAAGGACGAAGATGACTGGTTGCTGCAAAGCCTGCGCCGTGACGTTGACCAGCGCTATCAGCGCAACAGCCCGACGGTGACCGTGCAGCAGGATTATGGCTGGCGCGATAACGACGGTGCCAAAGGCATCTCCGACCTGACCACTTCGACCACCATGGTGCATGCACAGATGCCGGTTGGCGATGGCCTGGGCTTTGCCCGTGTCGAGCAGGTGGGGCTGCGGGCAGCGAGTTTCGACACCGACGCCAATGACCAGCACCATGAAGCCTTCGGCACTTGCTCGTTCCGTGGTCGCAACGCTGCTGGCGCGATTCCCAGCGGTTGCCCGGGCAGCAAAGAAACGGCCGATGGCACGACCTTGGCGCTCGGCTGGCAGGGCGATGGTATCAGTGCCGACCTCGGCACCTCGCCAATGGGTTTTGAGGTGCAGAACCTGTTGGGCGGCGTCACCTTCGATGGCAAAACCCATGGCGTTGGCTGGTCGCTCACCGGCTCACGGCGGCCGATGAACAACTCGTTGCTGTCGTACGCCGGGGCCAAAGACCCGCGTACCGACATCAGTTGGGGCGGGGTGACCGCTACCGGGCTGACCCTTGGCCTGAGCCATGACCGTGGCCTCGACGATGGCCTGTGGGCGAGCCTGGGCTACCACTGGTTGCAAGGAAAAAACGTCGAAGACAACAAACGCTGGCGGGTCATGGGCGGGTACTACTACCGTTTGATCAACCGCGTCGACGAAGAGCTGCGCATCGGTGCCACGGCCATGACCTGGCACTACGACCGCAACCTCAGTGGCTACACCCTCGGCCAGGGCGGTTACTACAGCCCGCAGCGCTACCTGTCGTTCGGTGTGCCAGTCAGCTATGCCTGGCGCAACCCGGACTGGTCGGTTTATCTCGAAGGTTCGCTGGGTTATTCCTGGGCACGCAGCGATGATGAGCGGGCGTTTCCGCTGTCGTCGGTCAACGATGACATCGTCAAGCAGTATGGCCCGCTGCTGAGCAGCAACATCGATGAAGTACGCCGCGGGGATGACAACAAAGGCCTGGGCTACCTGGCCCAGGCCCTGGTCGAGCGGCGTCTGGATGATCATTGGGTGCTGGGTGGCGGTTTCACCTTGCAGCGCAGCGAAGACTACTCACCGAACCGTGCGTTGCTCTACCTGCGCTACAGCTTTGATCCGTGGCAAGGCAACCTGCCATTGCCGGTCAACCCGCTCAAGCCCTATGCCGAGTTCCGCTGAACAGCCCCGCTCCTACTGGCCTGTAGGAGCGGGCTTGCCCCGCGATCCGCAATGCCCTAGCGAACCCCCACCGGCGCAGTCACTTTCGTCCCGAGCGACGAGCTGACGGTCACCGTCGGGCTCGCTGTCGGGGCGTTGCCGGTGGTGGTGACCGAGACTCGCCAGCGTGCTCCACTGCCAGTCGGGCTTAACGTAGCGCTACCGAGGCTCACCGGCCCGCCGGTGGTCGAGGCCGTCACGCTGATCGTATTGCCCGCCGCTTGTGACGTTGTACCGGCCAGGTCCCAGGTGTAGCGGTTGTTGCTGCGCGCGGTCACCGTTGCGCTGCTGACCACCAGTTCTTCATTGACCGCCGCGGCACTGACCGCCACCGACACCGTGGCCGGCTTCTCCGAGACCGCATCCTTGGCGTCACTGGCGTTGTAGGTGAAGGTCGCAGTAAACGGCGCCGGGACGCTGGGCGGTGGCGTGTAGGTGACGCGCACGCCATCGGTGCTGGTGGTTCCCTGGCCGGAGTCCGGCTGGGTCAGGTCCACGACCTTGAGCGGCAGGTTACCGTCGGGGTCGGTGTCGTTGGCCAGTACATTAATGACCAGCGGCTGACCGTTGTTGCTGACGGCACTGTCGGGGTTGGCCAGCGGTTTTTTGTTATCGCCCTGGTTGTCATCAACCCGATCACCGGTGCGGAACGTTGGCAACGCGGCAGAGTTGACGTAGGTAACACCGTCCCAGCCCGGCAACGGGGTTGGCATCAACTGAAACTGCCCCGGATGTTCGACATCCCAACGCAGCAGCATCGAGGTGTCTTCGTGCTGGGTGTTGTGGCAATGCTCCATGTAGGTCCCGGCAAATTCCCGGAAGCGAATCGCCATTTCCACATCAACGGAACTGTCGATGCCTTCACCGATGCGGTAGACGTCCTTGCGTGCCCACTTTTCCCATTCCGGTGGCGCCTTGCCGTCGCGGTTGAGGATGATGCCTTCTTCGAAGTGCACATGCACAGGGTGGTTCCAGCCGTTGCCACCGTTTTTGATATTCCACACCTCCAGCGTGCCTTCACCGGCAAACCCGGCATCGGTCGGGCCGTTGGCCAATTGCGGGGCCGCGCTGATACGTCGCGGGTCCATGTTGTAGCCTACGCCACCGTCGGTCTTGATTGTCCATGGCGCCTCGTCGGTGCCATCGGAACGACCGAAAATGTATTCGCGATGCCGTGCCACCTTGAGCTTGGCCTGCACCGCAGGGTCGTCACGGTCCAGCGTCAGGGGGATCATCGTTTTACCCGCTGGCTTGCCCGGTTTTGCTGGCTCGTAGTCGGCCGGGTTCATGCTCAGGTCTTGCCCGGTGTAAGGCTGCACCAGCAGTTGCATGAACTTACCCACCGCCGGATCCCCCTTGTCCCACTGCGGGCCTTTGCTGGTCTGCTTGATCACCGCTTTGTACTTCTCCGACAGCACATCCGCCAGGCTCAGAGGGTTTTTCTCCGGGCCTTTGCCGGTTTTGTGTTCCATCAGGTTGACGAAATACAGCTTGTCGCCAACTTTGATCCCGTTCTTGGCGAAGTTGACGATGATGTCAAAGCGTTCGGCGATGCCTTGGGTCGGCAGGATGGCGTTGTGATTCTGCCGGTCGCCATCGCCGTCCAGGTCGATACTGCCGTCGAACGGCACCGTGTGCTCCATCAAGTTGCCGTCGTTGGCGATCAGGTGGAATGGCACGCGCGTGTAAGACACACCTGAGCCCGATGGGCCGGGAAACTCGCCGCCGTTGCCGCTGATTTCACGCACCAGGGCCAGCCTGAAGTAGCGCGACACCGAACCATTGAGGATGCGAAAGCGATAGCTGCGCGCGCGCACTTTCAAGCGTGGCTGATACTGCCAGTTGACCAGGATCTGGTCGCCAAGAAAGCCGTCGGTGTTGAACGGGTTGAACCACAACTGGCCGTTTTCGTCCCAGGCCTTGTCGGCGATGACCAGGTTCACGTCGTAGTCGCGGTTGCCCCAAGGCAATGCCGAGCCGCTGGGCAGGCGCAGGTTGACGCCATCGTCGAGGGCTTCGTTGCCGCGATCCAGGGCGCTGTAGTAGTTCATCATCACCGCATTGCCTTTGTAGACGTTCTGCGCGGTGAAATCGAGCATGTGGTCGTGGAACCAGTGGGTGCTCATGGTTTCGCGCCAGTCGCCGCGAATTTTGATGCTGCCATTGTCACAGGTCTTCAGGCCCGGGCTCTTGTCGTTGACGAAGAGTGTTTCGCCCGGTGCGCAGGGGAACGCCGCACGCGGGTCATGGGCGTCGGTGTTGATGGTGTCATAGCCGGCCAGTTGCAGTGGCCAGCGGTAATCGTAGTACTGCCCTGGAAAGAAAAACGCATTGGTGTAGCCATCACTCTCGGCAGGCGAGTGACCGTTGTGCTCGTGGGTACTGATGGTGTGCAGGCCGAATCCGGCGTTGGCTGACGGGTCGATCGGCAACGCGTTGTAGTGGCGCATCAGCAACGGCTGACCGTAGCGGGCCATCAACAGTTTTGGTGGAAAGGTGCCGTCGAAGGTCCACAGCGAATTGTGATTTTGCAGTGGCATGTTGGGGTGAAAGCGCGTGTCGATACCGCGGGTGGTGCCGGTGGTGGTCGGGATGTCCGAGGTCTGGTAATAGAGCCCGCCCGGGCCGAACTCGCCGACTGCGTATTTGTGCAGTTGCCCGCGGTCACGCAAGCCAAGGTTCAGCCGCGCGCCGGTTTGCGCGGTTTTGAAATCGACCTGAGGGAAGAACTCGTTCCAGCGTTGGTGCGACCAGCCTTTTCCTGGTGGCCGGCCTTCGGCGGGCGACCCCACCGGCTGACGGTTGAGGAAGAACTCGATTTGCGCTTTCCAGGGGTTGCGATCCAGTACATTGGAAAACTCAGACGGGAATGGATACAAGCCGGGTTGGCGCATGAACGCGTCCAGGGCCGCGTTTGACGGCGCACTGCGGGCAACGCTGTTCGGGTCCTGTTGCGGCGCAGGGCCGACGGTGGGGACCGGAAAGGTTAGGGGTGGCACTGGCAGGGTCGGATCGAGCTTTTCCGTGCCGAACTCTTCGAACAGTAACAATTGTTGGGTGTAGGGCAGGGCGCCGAACAGCGGGCTGGGCTTGCCATTGGTGGGGAAGTTGAACGAGGTCTGCGCGGCCGGCGGCAGCACGTTGTCGGCCCGTGGTGTATTGCGGTCGCCGAACACCCCATTGGGCAGCGCCAGTGCGCCTTGATTGGCCTCTGGCAAGGTTTTCAACGCTTCAAGCGCGGCCTTGGGATCGTCGGGTGGGTTGTTGAACGCCGAAGGGTCGGTCGCCGGCGGTGGGCCGAAATCGTCGAGTGGGGCGGCATTGACGGAGTTAAGGCTGGAGGCAATTAACAGAATGGAGGCCATGCCCGGCCCCCACAAGTGGTTTCGTGAAGCGACCCCTCGTGTAACGTTTTTCATTACTTTCCCCTCGCGTCATGCCGAAACGGCGAAACCTGCCGACCCGGTAGGGGCGGCAGCTGCTGCGTTGAAGGGGCAGAAGCAACTGCTGGGCCATGTGCCAGCAGGAAAATAAAAGCTGAGGATTATTAATGGGATGTTTCTAATTGTTTCTGAGGCGGAAAAGTGGGGAGTGGGGGATTTCCGCTGTCTACCCCCAATACTGGTGACAGATCCCCGGTGGACCACCTGTAGGAGCGGGCTTGCCCCGCGAAAGCGGTGTGCCAGGCAGTTCGCTATCGCGGGGCAAGCCCGCTCCCACACTGGATGATAAAGACAGTTGCCACCCACCCAGGCCGATTTTTCTCAGAATGTGTTGGCCAGCAATATGTACCGTCGCTGTCCGTGTGCAGCTGGATAGCGTGAGCCCTTACCCTCAGTCAGGAGCCTCACGTTCATGAACAGCCAAGTCACCCCACCTCCCGCCAAGGACTTCAAACGCGCCGTGGCGTTGCAGTTCGCCAGCCGTCCTACCCTACGCAAGCTGGTCGGGCAGAAAGTGCTGCAGTTTTTTGTCGAGCGTCATCCCAATCTTGCCACCGTGCATCCGCCACTCAACGACGCCGAGCTTCTGCACTTGATGGTGCCCACGGCTCAATATACTTTCACGCCAGTATCGCTGATGGACCGCGTCATGCAGGCCGTGCTGGATGGAAAGCCGTTGAGTCTGGAGAAAATCCACGACCAGCTTTACGGCCTGAGTTTTCCTGAACCTTACCGCTTCAAGGGCAGCGATGGCTTTGAGTACATTGAGTTGCCAGACACCACGCAGGCATTCAATGACCTGCTGCAGGAGCTGCCATTCCACTTCCAGCAGGCCCAGGTTGAATACTGGCAAGGCAACTCCAGTTCAGGTGTCAGCCGCGATCGCTGGCTGCAGCAAACCCTGAAAGCGGCACTGTTGCAGAACCTGCCACTGCACGACCTGGATGCCCAACAAAGAGCCTGTGTGTATGGGCTGCTCAAGGGCGGCCGAGAGCGCCCCACTGTGTTTGTCGTGGAGGTGCAGCTCGAGGCCGAGGGGCAAAGCCATTCGCGCCTGCTGCCAAACTTGCTGCTGCACGGTGAGTGGGATGAGCGCACGGTAGTGTTGTGGTGTTCACCGTCGAGCGTGGTGAAGTGCTTTGACTCGTTCGATGATTTTGCCCAGGCCCTGTGCGAGGAAATGGGCAGCCAGTATCGGTTCGATTCGATGCGCTGGAATCGCTATGAGCTGGAAGGGGATGCGTTCGCTCAGCAAACCGCGTTGTTGCTTAACGGCATGCTTGAGGCAATGCAGCAACTGCGTCTCTCGCAAGTGGCCGATGTCCAGGCCATGGAGCAGCTGTATGCGGCGCTCACCGACCCGTCGCAATGGTTCATCGAAGGGTATACCCACGTCAGTACTGCCAAGATTATCCTGCCACCGGGTTTGAGAAGTGCTTCGGCGGCGGACAGCTTCGCCTATCAACGCGCGCTGTTTGAACTGGCCTTGGCGCAGGCCGAGTTCAACGATGCCGAGATGCCCGAAGAAATTCTCGACCTGCATAGCTATGCCAGTCAACGCCTGAGAGCGCAGTTGCTGGCCGAGCACCCGGTGGATGCCAACTACTTCCCTGACGATCTGATCCTGACATTCTGGTACGCCGAGGCGAATCCAGGTGGGGCAGGCGCCGGTGTTGGCGGCGGCATGCTGGAAACCAAGCGCATGACCTTGACCGAGTTTGCCATTGGCAATCTCAGCTCGCTCAAAGGCGCAGTATTGCACTCGATCGAGCATCGCACTGGCCAACTGATCATGGAGTGGATGAACCACGACTATGTGATGAAGCTGATCGAACAGGTCGACATCGGCGCAAACTATCCGAGATACGTGGCCGACAAACTGGACGACCCGCTGACGCGTGAGCAGCGGGTCAGCAACTTTTCGCGGGAATGGCGCTGTTCGTTGATGTTCAGTGCACTGAGTGCGAAGTTGGCCGGAACCCTGAGCGATGCGGGCTTGCAGTGCGCCGTTGATTACTGCCATGGCAACATAGACCCGCAGGTGCCGGCCATTATGATGATGCCGCTGGCATTCAAGCGTGAACCCTCAGACAGCCAATCTGATTTGGTCAGCGTCATGTACGTGTTTTATTCGGTGCAGCCGGCGTTGGTGTTGTTGTACAGGCCGTTGTACAGCAGCAGTACCCTGATGGAATTCGCTTCGCTTGAGGCGTTGATGGAGGCGATAGCGGAGGCAGGGCCACTACAGGACAGTGTCCTTGAGTGGCTGCAGCCAGAGGCTCGCCCTGTGTATGAGTACGGTGGTTTTCATGAACCGCATCTGGGGCGACCGATCATTGACAGCTCGATTCAGCCGGAGCCGGTCAAGCCAATCAGCTTGGCGACGCAGTTCTGGCGCCTGGACGTCGATGCCAAGCTGTATAAAGCCAATCGTAATTTCCTGGTCGAGTTGGCCGATCGCCAGTCTGTTTCCAATGCCGAGAGTCGTTGGGCGGTGGTGGTTCAAGGTGCCTGGTTGTTGTTCAACGTGACTACCCTGGTTCTGAGCGGGCCGGTGGCGGGCGTCGTTTGGCTGGTGCAGGCGATTCAGGGATTGAAGGGTGACAACGCGGCCCTGGAGCATGGCAGCCAATCCGACAAGATAGCCGCTGTGATCGATATCGTTATGAACTTCGCTATGGCCCTGTTCCATCTGAGTCTTCCCCGTGTGGAGCCGCCAGTGGTCAGCCGCTTGCCCGGTGCTGCATTGTTTAACGGCGCTGCGCCGCAAAGTCCTGGGTTCGAAATCAGCAACCTGGTGCCGGAACAAGGAAAGCTAGGCCTGGCGGGTTCGTTGGCCACGCGTCAAGACCTGCCGCTGGACTTCTCCTGGCGCAACGGGCATGGGCTCAACAGCCTGCCGGAGCAGCAACGCCAAGCGCTGTCCGGCATGCGTTCGGGCGTTTCTTTGAACGGCTTGCAGGCGCTCACGTCCGGGGAGGCCCGTGGCTTGTATGAAGTTGATGGTCATCACTATGCGAAGCTGGCCAGTGACATCTATCGCGTAGAGCTATCGGCGCAAGGTATACGGGTGATTGGCGCTGAAGGCGAACAGGGACCCTGGTTGCGCCGGGAGGACGGGCAATGGCACATCGACGCCGGATTGCGCTTGCTCGGTGGTGGGCCGAAACGGCGATCGGACCAGGCCAGAGAAGCGAACATCAAAGCGTTTGCTGAGCTGAACGCACAGAATGTGACCATGATTGGCGAGCGAAACCGTATTGCTGATGGTTTCGAACTGAGTAAAAGCGTGCGTATCAGTCGAGTAAAGCACGTTGAAAATCTAAAAGCGCAGCGGGGAAAAGTTCCAGACACTGCGGCCGGTGCCAGCTTGATTCTGGCGTTCGACCGAAAGATTGCTGCCGCTCAGGCAGATCTCACGGCTGCCGAGTACCAGGTCTTGGAAGACTGTAAAGAGTTGATAAAGATAACCCTGAAGCTCGATCGGGGACTGACCGAGATGGTTCAGCTGAAGTACGCGCGGCACGAGTTGTTCAGCTTTGCGAAAATACAGCGCAGTTCGCTTCGTCAAGAGTTGATAGAGGATTGTGTAGCCCTTTACAACGATGAGGCCTACCACATTAATTCCCTCGGTGTGAATCCGCTGCTCGATGAGATGGTTGCTCGGCCAATCACTGACCAAGAAATCAGGCATTACGACTTCGTCAACTCATTGGTTGAGAAGGTTGTGGCGCTGAGGTCTGATATTGTTTGGGTATCGAAGCAACTGGACTGGCTATTGGTTGACACGATAAAAGATAACGACATCGTTTTTACCCCGAAACCAGGACAGCCGAAAAGAAGCAAGTCAGCGCAGTTGACAGACTACATTGCGCAGCGCCGACTCACTCATAACGACTTGCAATTGGGCCTGCTCGAAGATCTGGCCGAACTGTGTATCAATCGCAAAGCCGAAGTTGATGAAGAAGTTTTGCTGCAGTACCACAAAAAGTTGTGGAGCGCAGAACTGGACAGTTCGGGCACCGCTCATGGTCAGTTGGCAGCGCTGGAGTTGCCGGTAGCAGACCGGATCAGCGTCTTGACCAGCACACTGAAAGTTTATGAAGCCTTCCAGGGTAACGCGATGTACCTGAGTGAGACAGGTGGTGCGGCTATTAGAGTTGAGCCACTGAAACAGTACCAGGACACCCTGAATACGTTAATTGCGTCGGCAGAGGATGATCTTGCTCAGGCGATACGTGAGTCGGAGTTTTCTGATCCTGTTGTACCTAAACCTCATGTGTATTCGCGCCGAACGGGTAAGCATCGGGTTGTTAAAACCAGTAAGGGACGTAGCGTTATCGCCGAAGAGGTGGAGGTTGATGGCGTTAGTGTTGTGCAGCAGAAGGACTCCAGCGGCAAAAAGGTGCTGAAGACGTTCAACGAGGAGGGGGTTGAACAGGTCGAGGAGCCTGCGGTTGAAGTCCAGCCAGCCCCTGACTCCAGGGATGTGGGCGCCGCAAGAGCGAGTGCTCGCGCCGCACTTGGCCAGGTAGAATCCATTCTCAAATTGGCCAAGCAGTACATCGGGAACAATGAGCCGATTGGCATGCAATCGGTTATCGAAGGACACGTTGAACAACTCAAGGAAGCAAGTACAGCCTTGGAAAGTGCCGGCATCGCCAGTGAGTTCGACACGCAGTTAAGCGATGCCATCAAACGCCTGGGCGACACCCAAACGGATCTATTGAGCAGTTACCACCTGACCACCAGTCATCCTACGGCGGCCAGTCTTCGGTTTCTGTTCAAAGAAAACAAAATAGCCATTAAGCATACCGTCAGCCGAAAAGAGCTTGCGGCCAACGATTATCTGGATGTCTATGAGATCCGGCGTGTGCCGTCACGCCATAACGAGCAGGGCAGGGTCATTTGGGAGGCGCATTTCCACTATAAAGATGCAATGGTTCCGGCACGGCAGTTTGTCAAAGGACATCTCAAAATCTGGTCACAGCGCTTGATAGGTCGAAAAATCCAGATGGAAGCGGCGCGCGGCAGTTCACGTGAGTTATTGGCGGTGTACCGAGGAAACCTGGCGTTGGCTGATGTTGAAGGGATAATACCTTTCACCTGAGTTGTCGGGGCTGTCGCCGCTACAGGACACGCGACGGGTGTTGTGCGGCGGGAACTGCCAGCCCTTGTACGAACGCTGCAATTTGCCGCGTTCCGCGCAAGTGGATGACCGGAACCTGCGGCCCTGCAGCCGTACGCGTGGCTTCGATACCAGGGCGATAGGCACGATCAAAGGTCCACACAAATTTGAGGAAGGTCAGGAACGCCTTGTCGAGTTTCTCGCTGCAGCCGACCGCCAGGTCTGGGCGCGGTCGGTTCAACAGACTGCGCACGATCACCCGGGCAAAGCAGGTGATCCGTGGCGTATCCAGCCAGATGACCAACTGCGCTCGAGGCAGGCGCAAGTCAAAGGTGCGCCGAGCGTAGTTGCCTTCGCACACCCAGGCGTCTGATGACACAGCGTCGCTAACGCGCGCGCGGAATTGTTGTGGGTCGGGTTCTTTCCAGCCGGGCTCCCAGAACAAACGATCCAGGTGCACGACGGGCAGGTTCAGCTGTTGGCCCAGGGCTCGCGCCAAGGTTGATTTACCGCTTCCGGCATTACCCAGAATGACGATGCGCTGCATGGTAGGCGTCCTTTCCGATCAAACCGCTAATTATGCTGGCTTTGCTCGAGTGAAAGCAGATTTCCAGGGTGGCTGTTGGGCCGATGCTGCAAAAAAATTGCATTCACACTGCAGTTTTTTGAATTACCACCTCGTTGCGCTTGCCCGGCACAATCCACGCATGTTTCAAAATATTCCAAAGCATTCCATCTCCATGGACGGAGCCCATTAGGTATTGCGTTTGCGATACTCCGCCTGGCCCTTGGGGGCCGGGCATTTTTTTACTGCCAGGTAGTACGTCTCCCCATGTTTTCCCGCCGTCTGAATAAAGGGTTTGCCCGGCTATTGCCGGCCCCGCTGAATATCCCTCCGAAAGAATGGTTGCGCGCAGGCTGTGGTGTGTTGCTCGGCCTGTTTCTGGCAGGCACGGCCTGCAGCTACTTCTTTGGTGCTGCTGTAGCGCTGCATTTGCTTGGCCCGTTGGCGGCTTCGGCGGTATTGCTGTTTGCCGTACATTCCGGAGCACTGGCACAGCCTTGGCCGTTTGTTGGCAGCTATGCCTGTGCAACGGTGGTAGGGTTGGTGCTGCACCACTGGTTCGGTTCGGCGCTGTGGGTGGCAGCACTGGCGCTGGGGGTGGCATTGGTGGTGATGTGTGTGCTGCGGTGCCTGCACCCACCGGGTGGCGGTGTGGCGGTCAGTGTGGTGTTGGCTGATTCAACGCTCTCGGCGCTGGGAGACCGGGTGTTTGAGCCGATTCTGCTCAACGCTTTGGTACTGCTGGCGGTGGCAGTGGTCTACAACCGCCTGACCGGGGTGCGTTACCCAAAGACCGCTGCGCCGCGCAAGGACTTGCACCATACCTCCGATGCCCTGCCGAGTGAGCGGGTGGGCATCAGTGCCACGGACCTGGATCAGGCGCTGGAGGAGTTGGGCGAGTTTGTCGACATTACCCGCGATGAGCTGGAACGGATCATCCTGGCCACTGAGCAGCATGCGTTGCAGCGCAGCCTTGGCGGGATCACCGCAGCCTCAGTGATGTCGCGGGATGTACAACAGGTTCGCCCTGACACCTCATTACAGCAGGCCTGGCAGTTGGTGTCGGGCCACCACCTCAAAGCCCTGCCGGTGCTGGATGAGGCGCACCAGTTGGTGGGCATCGTGACGCTCAGCGATTTGCTTACCGCGGCGATGGCCCAGGGGCGCTTGAGTTGGCGTGGGCTGTGGCGTCGCCGCCAGGTGCAGGTCGGGCAGATCATGAGTCGACCGGTGATCAGCGTACGCAGTGATGCGCTTGCCGTGACGTTGATCCCGCTGCTCAGCGAGCAGGGCTTGCATTGCCTGCCGGTGCTGGAGGGGGCGCAATTGGTCGGGGTGATTACCCAGACTGACTTGATTGCCGGGCTCAAGCGCCACTTGCTCAACGCCGCAGCAAGCTCAGATCACCGGGTCCCAGCGTTGTGACCAGTCGCTGTCACCGTCGGCAACCAACTGGCGCAAGACCCTGAAGGCCTGCTGCAAGGCTTCGCTGTCGCGCTCGCGGGCATGCACCAGATAAGTGGGATAGGTGAATTCCGGTGCCTGGGGCACGCGCTCGAAGATGCCGCTGTCCAGGTAGCTCTGGACCACACGGGTGCGAAAGTAGCCGCTGCCACCGTTCTCCAGAATGAACTGCAGCGCCAGTGGCCCGAGGTTGAAGCTCAAGGCCGGACGCGCGCATTCGGGCAGGGCCGCATCGTGCTGACGACGGAACGCCTGGCCCCAGTCGATGTAAATGTAAGGTTCGGGTTTATCTTTGCGGCGGATGCGGATGAGCTTTTCTTCCATCAGCTGTTCAACCTGCAGGCCCGGACCGTAGGTAGGCTGATACACCAGCACGGCGTCGAGCACGCCCATTTCCAGTTTGTGCAGCAATGATTCGCCATCGCTGACTTCGCTGCGAATGGCGTGGCTGGGCATGCTGCGGTGCAGCGCACTGACCCAGTCGAGCAGCATTGGGTTACCCAGGCTGACTTCGCCGCCGATATGCAGCACCTGATGGCAGCCTTCGGGCAGCGGCAGGTCGCGGCGTGCGGCTTCCCAGGTTTGCACCAGTTGATTGGCATACACCACGAACGCTTCACCATCGGCGGTGAGGCTGGCACCACTGCGGCTACGGATAAGCAACTGACACGACAACTGTTGCTCGAGCTTTTGCACCCGGGCGCTGATTGCCGTCTGGGTGACATGCAAGCGTTCGGCGGCAGCCACCAGGCTGCCGGTGCGGACGATTTCAAGGAACGTGCGGGCCAGCTCGATATCCATGGAGATTGCCGTTGGGGAAAGGTTGCCCATTCTAATGGCTTTGGGCAGCCAGTAGGAGCGGGCTTGCTGTGGGAGCGGGCTTGCCCCGCGATTGCGGTGTGTCAGGTATAACGAATCGCGGGGCAAGCCCGCTCCTACAACAAGCCCACCCCACCGTACAGTCAGTGGCTATAGTGAACTGATCGTTCAGCGCGGAGCCTGGCCATGGAACTGATCAGTCGAGAACCCTGGTGGCGCGAACCGCCCAAGCCCGGTCAGCGCGAGGAAGATTTGCACTGGGGCTACCTGGAGATCTACAAGGACGGTCATGCCGTATTTGTCGATCAGCGTCCCAGTGAGCGGGAGCTGGCTGAGCGCAAGAGTTGTCGCAATTTCCCTCAGCTAGAAGAGTAAACGGGCGCTGCGGCGCCCGATTTACTCTGCAACTTCAGACCTCGAGTGCCGCATCCGGCCTGGCTGCCGGCACCGGTTTACCAATGGCTTGCTCGACCCGCTGCGCCACTGCCGGATCATCGGCAAAGGGCAGCAGGCTGACGTGCTCATCCACTTCCTGGCTATGGTCGCGCAGGCAGGCGCTGGTCACCAGATAGAAGAACACCACGCCGGTCAGGCAATACACTGCGTACATCCAGCTGTCCATGTCGTTCTCCTCAGGCCAGACGAGCGTTGGCCAGCGCCATTTTTTCATCCGCCACGCGCACGGTGCGCCAGGTGTTGTAGGCCATCAGCAACATGCCGGTGAGGAAGAACACGCCGCCAATAAAGCGCACCAGGAAGCCCGGGTGGCTGGCCACCAGTGCCTCGACAAAGGAGTAGGTGAGGGTGCCGTCTTCGTTGGTGGCACGCCACATCAACCCCTGGGTGATGCCATTGACCCACATCGACGCGATGTACAGCACGGTGCCAATGGTCGCCAGCCAGAAATGCAAGTTGATCAGGCCGATGCTGTGCATCTGCTCGCGGCCGAAGACTTTCGGGATCATGTGGTAGAGCGAGCCGAAGGTAATCATCGCGACCCAGCCCAGTGCGCCAGCGTGTACGTGACCGATGGTCCAGTCGGTGTAGTGCGACAAGGCGTTGACCGTCTTGATCGCCATCATCGGGCCTTCGAAGGTCGACATCCCGTAGAACGCCAGCGACAGCACCAGAAAGCGCAGGATCGGGTCGGTGCGCAGCTTATGCCAGGCGCCGGAGAGGGTCATCATGCCGTTGATCATGCCGCCCCAGCTGGGTGCCAGAAGGATCAGCGACATGGCCATGCCCAGCGACTGCGCCCAATCTGGCAGTGCGGTGTAGTGCAAGTGGTGGGGACCGGCCCAGATATACAGGGTGATCAATGCCCAGAAGTGCACGATCGACAGGCGATAGGAGTACACCGGCCGGCCCACCTGCTTGGGCACGAAGTAGTACATCATGCCGAGGAAACCTGTGGTCAGGAAGAAGCCCACGGCGTTATGGCCATACCACCACTGCACCATGGCGTCGGTGGCCCCGGAGTACACCGGATAGGACTTGAACCAGCTGACCGGAATCGACAGGTGGTTCACCACGTGCAGCATGGCGATCACCACGATGAAGGCACCGAAGAACCAGTTGCCCACATAGATGTGCTTGGCTTTGCGCCGCATCAGGGTCGCGAAGAACACGACGCCGTAGGCCACCCAGACTATGGCCATCCACACGGCGCCAGTGAACTCGATCTCGGCGTATTCCTTGGTGGTGGTCAGGCCCAGCGGCAGGCTGATCAGCATGATGACGATGGTCGCCTGCCAGCCCCAGAAGGTGAACGCTGCCAGCTTGTCGCTGTAAAGCCGGACCTGGCAGGTACGCTGCACGGCATAGTAACTGGCGGCAAATTGCGCGCTGCCAGCGAAGCCGAAGATCACCAGGCTGGTGTGCAAGGGGCGTAAACGGCCAAAGCTGGTCCAGGGCAGTTCCAGGTTGAGTTCCGGCCAAACCAATTGAGAGGCGATCCATACGCCCATCGCCATGCCGACGATGCCCCAGAACACCGTCATGATGACGAATTGCCGGACCACTTTGTAGTTATAGGCTTGGGCCTGTTGATGTGTGCTCATCGCTAGTTTCCACAGTTCCTGTAGGGCGCGTCCTTCCTGGAAGGGGTAGGACATTGGCGCAGACTGTAGGAACTTGCCCACTTTCAAAACAGGCTCAGAAACTGGGCAGAACAGCGGATCAGATAATAGCCCCGTATTTACTGGGGAAAAGCTTCTCTGATCCGCTCAGGGTGCGACGAAATATCTCTGTTCTGCCGTTCATCGCACCGCTTGACGTGCTTTTATGCCGCAGCCTGCAGACGCTGGATTTGCCTTGACAGCACCTTTGACCGGACGCAGAATTTCGAAAAACTTTGCGCGCAAAGTTTTGCCTTGATCCTAAGGTCATGTCAGTTCAGCGCGATCAAAAATGAAGCCAATCCGCCAATGAGTCTGTAAGACGGTGCTTACACATTGTCAGCAAACAGAACTAATAGAGCGGGACACTATAAGAACGACGGGAGCAACAGATGAAGCTATCAAAGGAACTCGTCCTACAGGCAAAAGCGACGTTCGGGACGCCAACCTACCTCTATGACGAGGCAGTGCTACGCAGTAGCTACAACGAGTTGCGCAATGCACTGCCGGACTGTGTCGACATTTTCTATGCGCTGAAAGTGAATCCCAACCTGTCCCTGGTGAAGTTGATTCGCTCCTACGGTGGCAACACGGAAGTCTGCTCGCTGGGCGAGCTGGAAATTGCCCTGAAGGCGGGTGTGGCGCCGCAGGACATTATTCTGCTAGGCCCGTACAAGAAGCCGGAGGAGCACCGCCGAGCGCTTGAGGTCGGGGTGTTCGCCATTGTGGTTGAGTCCGAAAGCGAGTTGCGCAAGTTGTCTGTCCTGGCTGGGGAGCTCGGGTGTCAGGCACCGGTCGCCATTCGCATCAATCCGAACTTCTCGGCGGCAGGTTCTCCCTGGAAGATGGGCGGGCGGCCCACGCATTTCGGCATCCAGGAAGACACCGCAGTGGCCAACTTTGCCGAGTACCTGGCGCTGCCCAATATCCGCATCAAGGGTATTCACGTCTACAACGGCACCAAGATCCTCGACGCCCAGTCGGTGTATGACAACGCCGCGTACATCCTCGAGCTGTTCCGCAACCTGTCCCGGCGCCACCAGTTGGACATGCGTATGGTCGATGTCGGTGGCGGCCTGGGTATCAAGTATTACGAAAACGAAAAAGAGCTGGATACGGCTGAACTCAAACAGTTGCTGGCGCCGCTGTTCAATGACTTCCATCACGAGTTCCCGCAAACCCGCATCATTCTGGAGTCCGGGCGCTTCATCGCCGGTAAATGCGGCGCGTTGCTGGTGACGGTCGACAACATCAAGGAAAACCACGGCAAGCTGTTCGCCGTCACCGATGGCGGGACCAACTGCCATGGTGCAGCGGCAGGCAGCGGACAGGTGCTCAAGCGCAATTTCAATATTGTCAAAGTGACAGGCAGTTCTGCCGCGCCGCTGTGCCAGTACCATGTCTCCGGGCCGCTCTGTAGTCCTGATGATCTGCTGGGCCGGGATGTGTGCCTGGCAACCTTGCAGGAGGGCGACCTGCTGGCCGTAACCGCCTCAGGCGCCTACGGCCCCTCGGCCTCGCCGACGCTGTTCCATAGTCATGGACATCCGGCCGAGGTAGTGGTCAGCAACGACCAGCTGTTTCTCGTCCGTGCGCGCCAGACGGCCCTGGACATTCGCGACAGCCATGCCGACGTACCGCTTGAAGCGATGCTCAGCAAAGCCACGGCCAATGAACCAGACGCTGATCTGTGTGCGGCAACCCAACGTCAGTTGAGCGATATTTTGCGCGTGGTGCTGAAGCTGCCGGAAGGCACGCTTATCAATGCCGACTCGCATCTGCGTGACGACCTGGGGCTGGACTCGCTGACCTCCATGGAGCTGTTGATCAGCCTGGAAGACGAAATCGAAGGCCTGAATTCAACACATAAGTGCAACGCTCGCCCCTGCATAAACTTCGTACGGCGTCTTCCAGCCCAGGCGTTTTCGCGGGCGTAAATTGATCTTCGTTACCACGCGACTGACCGCCTCGACGGTCAGCTTGCTGAAGTCGCCGCCCTTGGGAAAATACTGCCGGAGCAGGCCGTTGGTATTTTCATTAGTGCCTCGCTGCCAGGATGAATAGGGTTCTGCAAAAAAGACTTGGCACTGGCTCCGATGCGCAATGCGTTCATGCCCGGCAAACTCCTTCCCGTTATCCAGCGTCAGCGTGTGAACAGCATGCCCCTTGAGCAACAGATTGATCGCCCGCGTTACCTGCCGGCGCGTCCTGCGCTTGACCGGATAGGCGCTCAGGTAGCCGCTTTTACGATCAACCAGCGTGACCAGATTGCCGCCTACGCCATGCACCGTGTCACCCTCCCAATCACCTAGACGCTCGCGGGCTTCGACCTCAGCAGGGCGCTCGGTTATCGATACGCGATTACGCAACTGTCCGCGCCGGTCGTGGCTTCCGTAGCGTTTTCGGTACAGCTTCCTGCGGTGCCGCAAATACTTGTATAACTCGCCACCTGCGTGTTTGTCGGTGGCGATAAACCGATAAATCCACTCGTGACTGACCGCGCGCTCCGGCTGCTCTTGCTTCAGGCGCTGAGCAATCTGCTCCGGGCTCATACCGTGTTTTAGCCAGAGCGGCAGATAATGGCTGAACCACGTTAATGGCTTGCAGTGCTTGCGCGCCTGCGCTCGACGGGCATCACTTTCATGGGTCGCAGCAACCGCTTTGTAGGTCTTCTGGGAGCTGTTGCGGCGAACCTCACGACTGATCGTCGAGGGATGTACGCCAACCTGTTTCGCGATGCTTGCCTGGCTTTTTCCGGCGCTCAGACCGGCCTCAATCTGGTAACGTTGGCCCTGAGTCAGCTGCCGGTAATGCGTAGTCATCTGCGCTTGAATCCTTCGGTGTGAGAGCCTGGATTCTACCGGTGGCTGACTCTCTGCCTATCGTTTCAAACGTTGCACTTATTCTATGAATTCAGGAGGGTTTTTCGTCAACCCGGACACCATCGTTCCAAAACACTTCAACACGGTAGCGACCCTGGCCGGCTACATCGATGCGCATCGCCAGCCACGGGTGGCGCAACGATCCGTGGAGGCTCTCGAGGTGCAACATGAAAGCGCGTGAAGTTCTGTTGCAGGACGTACTGGAAACCCGTAATGGCCTGCATCCCGACAAGCCGGCGATCATCTATGCCGATGAGGCCTATACCTATGCGCAGCTGGATGAAGCAAGCGCGCGCCTGGCAGCCGGGCTGCAGGCAAATGGCTTGCAGCGTCAGGAGCGGGTTGTGGTGTGCCTGGGCAACCGGGTTGAGATGGTCTGTGCTTTTTGGGGCATCCTCAAGGCCGGTGGCGTAGTGGTCAATGTCGGTCTGGAAACCACGGCTGACAGCCTCGACTATATCGTGCGTGATGCCGAGGCATCGGTGTTGATCACCACCACCGATAAAATCGCCAGTATGCCGGCCAGCATCGCTGAACTAAGCCATCTGCGGCAGATCGTGCTGCTCGACGGCGAAGCCGGATCAGCCGTGGCCCAGACCTTCGAGAGCCTGCTCGGTCAGGGTGCCGGTGTACCGCTGCCAAGCGGCAACCTGGACCTGGACCTGGCAGCGATCATCTACACCTCCGGCTCTACCGGTGCGCCCAAGGGCGTCATGCTCACGCATCGCAATATGCTGGCGGCGTTGGCGTCACTGCACACTTACCTGGGCTACAACGAGCACGACAACGTGCTCTGCGCGTTGCCGTTGTCCTTCGACTACGGCCTGTATCAGATGATCATGGCCATCGACGCCGGGGCCACCCTGGTGTTGGAAAAGGAATTCACCTGGCCGATTTTCCTGATCAAGAAGATCCGCCAGTACCAGATCACGGTGATCCCGTTCGTGCCAACCATGCTGACCTTGCTGCATGAGTATGCGCGCAAGCGCGAGGCCGTCTTCGCCGATGTACGGATGGTGACCAACACCGGCGCAGCGCTCAAGGCACCGCATATCGCCCAAATGAAAGCGCTGTTTCCCCAGGCGCAGATTTTCTCGATGTACGGGCTGACCGAATGCAAGCGGTGTACTTACCTGCCACCTGAAGACATCGACAGCAAGCCGGGCAGCGTTGGTATAGCCATTCCCAACACCGAGTTGTGGCTGGTCGACGAGCAGGACCGGCGTATCGACGAGCCCCATCGGGTGGGCCAGTTGGTCATACGGGGTGCCACGGTCATGGCGGGCTATTGGCGCAACCCTACAGCTACCGCACTCAAGCTCAAACCCGGGCGCTATCCGGGTGAAAGCGTGCTGTACACCGGTGACTATTGCAGCCTCGACGAAGATGGCTATCTGTATTTTCGCGGGCGCATGGACCACATGATCAAGTCGCGCGGCATGAAGGTCAGCCCCAGTGAAGTGGAAAACTTCCTCTATGCCATTGCGGGTGTGGAAGCCGCCGCCGTGGTGGGGATCGAGCATGATTCGGTCGGCGAAGGGTTGTGCGCGTTCATCACCCTGGAGCAGGGGGTAGGCCTGACTGCCGGGCAACTGCTAGAGCAGTGTCGGCACGGCCTGGAACCGCACAAGGTGCCGTTGTCCATCAGTATCGAAAGCAGCCTGCCGCGTACCGCCAACGGCAAAATCGACCTGCAGCAGTTACAGCGCTCGGCACACAACGCCCAGCTGATGATTGCCGGATGAGCGCCAGGGCGCGCCGGATGAAGAGGGAGGTAGGGCCATGATTCAAGGTCGAAGCGGTCGCGACCGGTCGCTGGATGTCAACGGCAACCACTTTGCCTTGCGTACCTGGGGCAAGGAAGGCGGTCGCCCGGTGTTGGCGCTGCACGGCTGGCTTGATAATGCCGCGTCTTTCGAACTGATCGCCCCCAGGCTGCACGACTGCTTTGTGGTGGCGCCGGATCTGGCCGGACACGGCCGGTCTGATCACCGCCGGGCCGACAGTGGCTACTACCTGTGGGAACACGCCGATGACATGAATGCCTTGGTCGAGTGCCTGGGCTGGAAGCGCTTTGGCGTGCTGGGTCACTCCATGGGCAGCGGTGTGGCGTCGATTCTGGCGGCGATGAACCGCAATATCGAGCATATGGTGTTCATCGATGGCATGGGCGCGCCCTTTACCGTGGACGACGGCCAGACCGTCGAGCACCTGCGCAAGTCCCAACGCTTGCTGCGCCTGGCACTGCGTACACGTATGCACGGTTTCAGCGGGCCGGAAGAAGCCCAGTTCAGTAGCCTGGAAACGGCCATCAGTGAGCGGCGCAACAGCATCGACGGCAGCCTGAGTGCCGAAGGGGCCAGGTTGCTGGCGATGCGTGACCTGATCAACCTCGGTCATGGATACCGTTGGCGCCATGACCCGCGCCTGGTGCTGCCAGAACCCTTGCAACTGACGGAGCGTCAAGCCTGTGAGTTCCTGCAACAGATCACCTGCCCACTGCAACTGATGCTCGGACGCCAAGGGCTGTTCGCTGGCGACGCATTCGAAAAACGCAAAAGTGCGTTGCCCCCGGGTACCCAGGTGCATTGGCACGACGGTGGCCATCACTTTCACCTGGATGCCCCGAGCACCGCGTTGATCGAGCAGCTCAATATGGCGCTGGCAGCCAGTGATCCGGGCCCGCAACAACGCATTGTCAATCAATAACGGAGTATGTACGTGAAAGAGTTCTGGATTGCGCCATCTATTCTGGCGGCAGATTTCGCCCGCCTGGGCGAGGAGGCCGAGCAGGTGCTGGCGGCAGGCGCCGATGTTATCCATATCGATGTGATGGACAACCATTATGTACCCAACCTGACCATGGGCCCGCAGTTCTGCAAGGCGTTGCGCAGCCACGGTATCACCGCACCGATTGATGTGCATCTGATGGTGACCCCGGTCGATAGCATGATTCAAGCCTTCGCAGAAGCCGGCGCCGACTACATTTCGATCCATCCGGAGGCCACCCAGCACCTGGACCGTTCGATTCAGCTGATCAAGGACCTGGGCTGCAAGGCGGGCCTGGTGTTCAACCCGGCCAGCACCCTGGAGGCTGCCCAGTATGTGCTCGATCGTCTCGACCTGATCCTGTTGATGTCGGTTAACCCGGGCTTTGGCGGTCAGCGTTTCATCCCGCAGGTGTTGCCCAAGATTGCCGCAGCGCGCAAGCTGATCGACGAGAGTGGCCTAAACATCCGCCTGGAAGTCGACGGCGGGGTCAATCTGCAGACCATTGGTCAGGTCGCAGCTGCCGGCGCAGACATGTTCGTTGCGGGTACGGCAATCTTCGCTGAACGTGATTACCGCGCCACGATTTCGGCCTTGCGCCATGAGATCAGCGCGGCTGTGTCACACCATAACCAATAAGTGGTCTTACCCACGATTTGCGTGAATCCTGCATGAGTTATCTGTCTTTGCACATTGAATCCGAAATTACATTACAGCCGTTTGCGCGGGGCTGGGGGGGCGGGCATGCTTGACCCTACCTTCGACTTCGACAAAATGCTGTGCTTCTCGCTGTACGCGACGGCCAACGCCATGGTTCGCGATTATGCCGAACCCTTGAAGCAGCGCGGCATCACTTATCCGCAGTTGCTGGTGATGGCCGGATTGTGGGGTCAGGACGATGTGTCGATGAGTACCTTGAGTGAGTTGACCCTGTTTGACCTGGGCACCTTGACGCCGATTGTCAAACGCCTGGCCGATAACGGCTTCATCACCGTCTACCTGGACCCCAACGACCGTCGGCGACGTAACCTGTTGCTGACCGACAAAGGCCGTGCCCTCAAGGAAGAGGCGGCCATGGTCTTCAATAACATGGCCTGCAAGATCGACCTGGTGGAAAGTGATGTGCAGCAGGTGCTCAACGTGTGTCAGCGCATTCGTTCACGCTTGCGCTGAAGGCAGTGTAGGAGCGGACTTGTTGTAGGAGCGGGCTTGCCCCGCGAAGCGATGTGACTGACAGAACGCAATCGCGGGGCAAGCCCGCTCCTACAAGGGTAGGTCAGCGCTGCAGAAACGCTGGCGTGTTGAAGTTACTCAAGCGCAGGTCATCCTCGGGGTACTCAAGCGCCCGCACCGGGTGCTTGAGCAAGGCCCGTTGAATGCCGCGGTCGCCTTGCTGCCAGGCCCGCTCAAGCTCGCCACGCAAGGCGCAAGGTATCAGGCTGAACATTGGCTGCCAGTAGCCACTCTGGCGGATCATCACCGGCTGCTGTTGATCATCGGCCTGGCTCAGCAGGTCCAGCACCAGGCGGCGATCGATCATCGGCGCATCGCAGGCCAGCACCAGCATCCAGGGGTGGCGAGCGACCGCCAGCCCAGCCAGTACTCCGGCCAGCGGCCCGGGAAAGTCAGCTTCGGCGTCACTCACCAGTTGATCAGCGTAAGGTTGGTACTGCGTCTGATTACGGTTGCAGGAGATGATCAGGTCGTCAGTCAAAGGCCGCACCACGGCTTGCACATGGGCAATCAGCGGTTTGCCCTGCCATTCCAGCAGACCTTTGTCCTGGCCGCCCATGCGCTGGCCACGACCGCCAGCGAGCAGAAGAACAGAGCAGGGTGGCGTGGTGGCGGGCATGGGTAAGGTTCCAGGTTGATTCAACGGTTCACCATCCCATGCACGCCACCGCCTGTCCAGATCAGTGCTCCTGCGGCGTTGCTTCAAGCTCATTGCGCTGGGCCCGGCGTTTGCTGGTCAGGCGCATGACCACCACGAAGAACACCGGCACGAACACCACTGCCAAGGTGGCACTCAGCATGCCGCCAATCACCCCGGTACCGATGGCTTGCTGGCTGGCGGAGCTGGCGCCGCTGGCGATGGCCAATGGCACTACGCCGAGGATGAACGCCAGCGAAGTCATGACAATCGGCCGCAAGCGCAAGCGGGCAGCCTGCACGGTAGCTTCAACCAGATCATGGCCTTCATCGACCAGGTGTTTGGCAAACTCGATAATCAGGATGGCGTTCTTCGCCGACAGGCCGATCAGGGTGATCAAGCCGACTTTGAAGAACACGTCGTTGGGCATCCCGCGCAGGCTCACGGCCAGTACCGCACCGAGCACACCCAGCGGCACTACCAGCAGTACGGCGGTCGGAATCGACCAGCTTTCGTACAGCGCCGCCAGGCACAGGAACACCACCAGCAGCGACAAGGCCATCAGCATCGGCGCCTGGGCGCCCGACAGACGCTCCTGCAACGACAGCCCCGTCCACTCCAGGCCCATTCCCGCAGGCAACTGATCGACCAGACGCTGGATTTCTTCCATGGCCTGACCCGAGCTGTAACCTGGGGCTGGTTCACCCGACACGGCAACCGCCGGATAGCCGTTGTAGCGCGTCAGCTGCACCGGGCCTTTGACCCACTTGGCCTGGACGAAGGCCGACAACGGCACCATCTTGCCACTGCTGTTGCGCACGTGAATCTTCAGCAGGTCTTCGACCTGAGCGCGCTGGTCGCCTTCGGCTTGCACCACCACGCGCTGCATGCGCCCCTGGTTGGGGAAGTCGTTGACGTAGCTGGAGCCTACCGCCGTGTTGAGCACGTTACCGATGTCGGCGAACGAAACACCGAGGGCATTGGCCTGTTTGCGGTCAACCTCAAGCTGCACTTGCGGGCTTTCCGCCAACGCACTCTCGCGCACGTTGACCAGCAGCGGGCTTTTCTCGGCGGCGGCCAACAGTTGGTCACGCGCTTGCATCAAACCCGTGTGCCCGAGGCCGCCACGGTCTTGCAGGCGGAACTCGAAGCCAGTGGAGTTACCCAGGCCGTCCACCGGCGGTGGCAATACCGAGTAGGCAATGGCGTCCTTGAGCTGACTAAACGCTGCGTTAGCGCGGTCGGCGATTGACTGAGCGCTGTCCTCGGCACCCCGTTCGGACCAGTCTTTGAGGGTGGTGAAGGCCAGCGCAGCGTTCTGGCCATCGCCAGAAAAACTGAAGCCAAGCACCAGGGTGCTGTTACCCACGCCCGGTTCCGTGGCGTTGTGCGCCTCGATTTGTGCTGCAACCGCTTCGGTACGTGCGCGGCTGGCGCCAGGCGGCAGCTGGATATCGGTAATGGTGTAACCCTGGTCTTCGGTGGGCAGGAACGAAGAGGGCAGTTGGTTGAAGCCATACACCAGGCCTGCGACCAGCACCAGGTAAACCAACAGGTAGCGGCCGGTGCGTTTGAGTGCCCGGACTACCCAGTGCTGGTAGCCATTGCTCAGCGCCTCGAAGCGCCGGTTGAACCAGCCGAAGAACCCGGTTTTGTGCTGATGCTCACCTTTGCCGACAGGTTTGAGCAGGGTGGCGCACAGGGCCGGAGTCAGGCTCAGGGCGAGGAAGGCGGAAAACAGAATCGACACGGCCATGGACAGTGAGAACTGCTGGTAAATCACCCCCACCGAGCCGGTCATGAAGGCCATCGGCAGGAACACGGCGACCAGCACCAGGGTGATGCCGATAATCGCGCCGCTGATCTGGCCCATGGCCTTTTTCGTCGCCTCGCGTGGCGCCAGACCTTCTTCGCTCATGATCCGTTCGACGTTCTCGACCACCACGATGGCATCGTCCACCAGGATACCAATGGCCAAAACCATACCGAACAAGGTCAAGACGTTGACCGAAAAGCCCAGCGCCAGCATCACCGCAAAGGTGCCCATCAACGCCACGGGCACCACCAGGGTCGGGATCAGGGTATAGCGGATGTTCTGCAGGAACAGGAACATCACGGCGAACACCAGGGCCATGGCTTCGAGCAGGGTGGTGATCACCTGCTGGATCGACACCTTGACGAACGGCGAGGTGTCGTAGGGAATTTCGAAACGGGTGCCCGGCGGCAAGTAGCGCGACAGTTCGTCGAGTTTGCCGCGAACCAGATTCGCGGTTTCCATGGCGTTGGCACCCGGCGACAGTTTCACGCTGAACGCACTGGTCGGCTTGCCATTGAGGCGCGTGCCGTACAGGTATTCCTGGCTGCCGATTTCGACCCGGGCGACATCACCGATGGTCACCCGCGAGCCGTCAGGGTTGGCGCGCAAGACGATATCGGAGAACTCCTGCACGGTACTCAGTTGCCCCTTGATGATCACGTTGGCGGTGATTTCCTGACTGCCGGTACCGGGCAAGTCGCCGATGCTGCCCGGGGCGACCTGGGCGTTCTGGGCGGCAATCGCCTCATTGACGTCATCGGGGGTGAGGTTGAAACCGATCAACTTGCGCGGGTCGATCCAGATCCGCATGGCGCGTTCGGCACCGTACAACTGGGCCTTGCCGACGCCCTTGAGGCGACGGATCTCGTTCATCACGTTGCGTGCCAGAAAGTCGCTCAAGGTGACTTCGTCCACACGGCCATCTTCGGCGGTGAGGGTGACCATCAACAGAAAGCCGGTTGACACCTTCTCCACTTGCAGCCCTTGCTGGGTGACGGGGCGTGGCAAGCGCGACTCTACGACTTTCAGGCGGTTCTGTACGTCCACCTGGGCGAGGTCCGGGTTCGTGCCCGGCTCGAAGGTCGCAGTAATCAGGGCGCTGCCCAGGCTGCTCTGGGAGCTGAAATAGAGCAGGTTGTCGGCGCCGTTGAGCTCTTCTTCAATCAGGCTGACCACGCTTTCGTCGATGGTCTGAGCCGATGCGCCGGGATAGACGGCGTAAACCTCGACTTGTGGCGGCGCTACGTCGGGGTATTGGGCAACGGGCAACTGCGGTAACGCCAGGGCGCCGACCAGCACAATAAACAGTGCGACCACCCAGGCGAAAATCGGGCGGTCGATAAAAAACTGCGGCATGAATCAGGCCCTCACTGGCCAGTGTTCTGAACGATGGACGGCGTGTGTTTGCCGGCGTTGTCGACCCGTACCTGGTCGCCTGGCGTGACGTGTTGCAAGCCTTCAACCACCACCCGATCGCCTGGAGCCAGGCCTTGGCTGACGATCCAGCGGTCGTTTTGCACGGCCCCGAGGACCACGGAGCGTTCCTGTATGCGTTGCTCGGCATCTACCAGCAACACCCGCGGCTGGCCGGCACTGTCACGCAAAATGGCACGCTGTGGCACGCTGATGCCTTGCTGCTTGATGGCCTGGTCAAGGCGTACGCGGATGAAGCTGCCGGGCAGCAGGTCGAGGTCTGGGTTGGGGAACTCGCTGCGCAGGGTGATCTGCCCGGTGCTGGGGTCAACGCTGATGTCGGAGAACAGCAACTTGCCCGGCAGTGGGTAAGGCGTGCCGTCATCCTGAATCAGGGTCGCACCGGCCTGATCCTGGCCGACCTGCTGCAGTTCACCGGCGCGCAGTGCGCGGCGCAGTGCATTGAGCTCGCGGGTTGACTGGGTCACGTCAGCGTGGATTGGGTCCAGCTGCTGGATGGTTGCCAAGGGGGTGCTTTCGTTCTGCCCAACCAAGGCGCCCTCGGTCACTAGCGCGCGGCCAATGCGTCCGGAAATCGGCGCCGTTACCGT
This sequence comes from Pseudomonas sp. NUPR-002, assembly GCF_056322725.1. NCBI lineage: Bacteria > Pseudomonadati > Pseudomonadota > Gammaproteobacteria > Pseudomonadales > Pseudomonadaceae > Pseudomonas > Pseudomonas sp. NUPR-002. Next base: position 3,479,524 of record NZ_CM150476.1, on the reverse strand, counting down.
GGCGTAACTCAAGTTCAGGCGCGCACGTTCCAGCGCCGCTTTGGCTTCGGCCACTGCCGCATCAGCCTGCATGAACGCGGCACGGGCGTTATCGTGGTCCTGGCGGCTGACGGCGTTGATGGCGATCAGCTCGCGGTAGCGTTCATCCTGCAGACGCGCCTGGTAGCGGTTGGCCTCGGCTTTGGCCAGGCTGGCCCGGGCACTGTCGTAGTCAGCCTGGAAGGGCGCCGGGTCGATGCGAAACAGCACATCGCCTTGTTTGACATCACTGCCTTCGCGGTACACCCGCTTGAGCACTACCCCGGCTACCCGTGCGCGCACTTCGGCCGTACGCGGGGCCAGAATGCGGCCATTGAGTTCGGTACTGATGGCCAGCGCTTCGACGCGTACGGTTTCGACGCTCACCGCGCTGGGTGGTGTTTGTTCCTCGTCAGGGGTGCTGTCTTTGCAGGCACTGAGCGGCAGGGCAACAACCAGCAACGCCAGCAAGGCGCGCAGACGGACAGGGCTTGAACTGAACATGCGGATCTTCCATAAATGACCCGGCAATGCTAAGGCAGGAGGCCAACGTCCAACTGTTAAGCTGTGTAGGCCGAGTGTGAAAAAGTGTGAAGGGTTGCGCTGGCGGCGCGTCAGGTCCTATATCCTTGCCTGACTTTCCCAGCCTGTCAAACTACCCATGCCCAACATCCTTCTGGTCGAAGACGACTGCGCCTTGTCTGAACTGATTGCCAGCTACCTGCAACGCAACGATTTTTGCGTCAGCGTGATTGCCCGTGGTGACCACGTGCTGGCCGAGGCCCGGCGCAGTAAACCGGACCTGGTGATTCTCGACCTGATGCTGCCAGGCCTTGATGGGCTGCAGGTGTGCCGCCTGCTGCGCGCCGAATCGCAGTCGTTGCCGATTCTCATGCTGACCGCCCGCGATGACAGCCATGATCAGGTGCTGGGCCTGGAGATGGGGGCCGACGACTATGTCACCAAGCCCTGTGAACCCCGTGTGCTGCTGGCACGGGTGCGCACCTTGTTACGCCGCAGTAGCATTAACGAGCCACGCCTGGACACCGACCTGATCGTGGTCGGCGGCCTGCGTATCGACCTGGCAGAGCGCACCGTGTTCTGGCGCGATCAGTCGGTGGAACTGTCCAGCGGCGAGTACAACTTGCTGGTGGTGCTGGCCCGTAACGCCGGGGTGGTACTCAGCCGCGACCGGATTCTGCAACAACTGCGCGGCATCGAATTCAACGGCACAGATCGCTCGGTCGACGTGGCGATTTCCAAATTGCGGCGCAAGTTCGATGACAGCGCCGGTGAAGCGCGCAAAATCAAGACGGTGTGGGGCAAGGGCTACTTGTTCAGTCGTTTGGAGTGGGAGTACTGATGCCAGCATGCTGAAGATTCTGGTTCGCCTGTACCTGGTCATCATCGTCGCTTACGCAGGTGCACTGCTGCTGATTCCCGACGCGATTGTCGGTGCCTTCCATGAGCGCTTCATTGCCTACAACCTGGATCAGGCCAAGGGCGTACAGAAGCTTATCGTCGAGCGCTTTCGTCAAGTGCCCGAGGCGCGTTGGCCGACGGTGGCCGACGAGCTGGCGGCCGATTTTGCGCCGCTGCAAATCGAGTTGCGCCGTCAGGACCAGCTCGGCTTGCCGCCCGCCGATCAGGTGCGACTGGCGGGCGGGGAGAATGTCGTGCAGTTGGGCGACTGGGGCTATTACAAGTCTGCGCTGGCGCCGCTGGATGGCACCTGGGCGGTGGAACTGCGTAATCCCCCGGATCCGATGGACATCAACCTGCTGTCCTGGGGCGTTACCGTACTGATTGTTGCCGCCTTGCTGGGCTGCCTGTTGCTCTGGGTCTGGCCGCACTGGCGTGATCTGGAACGCCTGAAGGAAACCGCGCGGCGCCTGGGCCAAGGGCAATTGTCGGAGCGTACGCACATCCCGGCGCGTTCAAACATCGGTGAACTGGCCCAGGTGTTCGACACCATGGCCCAGGACGTTGAGCGGTTGCTGACGCAGCAGCGCGAGCTGCTCAACGCCGTCTCGCACGAATTGCGCACACCCTTGACCCGCCTGGATTTTGGTCTGGTGCTGCTGTTCGATAAAGTGCCCAGCCATTGCCGCAAGCGTCTGCTGGAGCTGGTCGGGCATGTGCGGGAGCTGGACGAACTGGTGCTGGAATTGCTGTCGTACAGCCGCTTGCAGAACATCGACCAGGCGCGTGAGCGCGTTGAAGTGTCGTTGCTGGAGCTGGTCGACAGCATCCTTGGCAGCTTTGCCGAAGAGCTTGATGGCCGCGGTATCGAATGGCAGGTGTGCGCTGAAGACAACCTGCCGCGCTTTATTCTCGACCCACGCTTGACCGCCCGGGCGGTGCAGAACCTGGTGCGCAACGCGATGCGCTACTGTGACCGGCAGCTATTGTTGCGCCTGAGTCTGGATGCCGAAGGACACTGCCTGCTGACCGTTGAAGATGACGGTATTGGCATTCCGGCGGACCAGCGTGAACTGATTTTCCAGCCGTTCTATCGGCTTGATCGGAGCCGTGACCGTGCTACTGGTGGTTTTGGTTTGGGCTTGGCAATCAGCCGACGGGCGATCGAGGGGCAGGGCGGCACCTTGACCGTTCAGCAATCGGCGCTGGGCGGGGCACAGTTCAGAATCCGCCTGCCACGCAGCACTCCCCGGTAGGAGCGGGCTTGCCCCGCGATAGCGGTCCATCTGTCACATCGCCTCGCGGGGCAAGCCCGCTCCTACAAGCGCGTAGGGGATCTACACTTAATGTGGCTGTTTTTTTTTCGCGGAGCTGATCATGTGCAGATTATCGCCTCTCGGCCTTTGCCTGCTTGTGTCACTGGCGGCTGCCCCGGCGCTGGCCGAAACGGTGGTGCCGCTCAAGGGCCAGAGCTCGCAGCAAACCCAGCAGGACATCAGTGAATGTCACACCATCGCCAACAGCAGTACCAATACGGCGCCAGTGGCCGGCGGTCGGGTGCGTGGTGCGGCGGTCGGTGCTGCCGCCGGTGCAGTGGGGGCGCAGGTGCGGGGCAACCAACACGACGAAATCTATGACCGCGTCGACGACGATGTGAAGCAGGACTACCGGCAGAACCGCGCCAAAGAAACCGCAGCCGCGGGGGCCGTGGTGGGCGGTGCCCATCAACGCCAGGAGCGTCGTCAGCAACGCCGCAGCAACGAGTCGAACGCTGCTACGGCGTATACCAGCTGCCTGCAAGGCAAGGGTTATCAGGTATCGCCCTGACTAGCCTCTGGCTACCAGCCTTTGACGCCATGCATGTCCGGCAGCCGGTGGGCGATGCCTTTGTGGCAGTCAATGCAGGTGGCTTCCCCTTTGGCCAGTGAAGTCGAGTGCATGGCCGCCGCGCGCTTGCTCTGGCGGGTGAAGTCCATGAATTCGAAGTTGTGACAGTTACGGCACTCGCGTGAATCGTTGGCCTTGAGCCTGGCCCACTCGTGTTCGGCCAGTTCCCGGCGCAGTTCGAGGAATTTGTCGCGGGTATCGATGGTGCCGAAGATCTTGCCCCACACCTCTTTGGAGGCCTGCATCTTGCGTGCAATTTTGTGCGTCCATTCGTGCGGCACATGGCAGTCGGGGCAACTGGCGCGTACTCCGGAGCGGTTGGTGTAGTGGATGGTCTCCTTCAACTCGACGAACACGTTGTCGCGCATTTCGTGGCACGAGACGCAGAATTTTTCCGTGTTGGTCAGCTCCAGTGCGGTGTTGAAGCCACCCCAGAAAATAATCCCGGCAATAAAGCCGCCCAGGGTCAAAAAGCCCAGGCTGAAATACACGCTCGGCCGACAGAGGATGCCCCAGTATTCCTTAAGCAGGGCGAACAGTGCTTTCATGGCGCCTCCTCAAGGTTTTTTCGTGGCGTTGGCGTCGTCTTGCAGGATTTTGTCGATGGTTTCGAAGCTGTTGCCCACCAGCGGCTTTACCTCTTTTTGCGGCACATGACACTGGTTGCAGAAGTAACGCCGTGGCGACACCGCCGCCAGCGCCTGGCCGTCGCGGTCCATGTAATGGGTAATGCTGATCATCGTTGCCTGGCTGCGCGCGCTGTTGGCACGGCTGTGGCAGGACAGGCACTTGTTGCCATTCTTGTCGATCTGATAGCCACGAATGCTGTGCGGAATGGTTGGTGGCTGGTCGGGGTAGTTGCGCTCGCGCTTGAGGTCTTTGTTTTCATCGTTGGCAATCGGCGGGGCCGGCATGCTCTGGGTCAAGGTGCCGCCGGGCCGACGCCCGTCGGGGCCTGGGGCATCGAGCGGATAGTCGACGTCAGCGGCCAGGGCCACACCGATCACAGCGAACACAAGCAACGGCAAGACTCGAAAAGGCATGATGGGTCTCCTCAGGCCACGCTGATCAGCTCGATGCGGATGGCGCATTTTTTGTAGTCGGTCTGCTTGGAGATCGGGTCGGTGGCATCGAGGGTGACTTTGTTGATCAGCTTGTTGGCGTCGAAGAACGGCACGAACACCAAGCCTTGCGGTGGCTTGTTACGCCCACGGGTTTCAATGCGCGCGCGAATTTCGCCACGCCGACTGATCAGCTTCACCTCACTGCCGCGCCGTGCATTCAGCGCCTTGGCATCTTCAGGGTGCATGTACACCAGGGCATCGGGCACCGCCTTGTACAGCTCTTCGACGCGCTGGGTCATGCTGCCGGTGTGCCAGTGCTCAAGCACTCGCCCAGTACTCAGCCAGAACGGATACTCGGCATCGGGCGCTTCGGCGGGCGGCTCATAGGGCAGGGCGAAGATGATTGCCTTCTTGTCCGGATAGCCATAGAACTGCACGCCACTGCCAGCCTGGACATAAGGGTCAAGGCCTTCACGGTAGCGCCAGCGGGTTTCCTTGCCGTCCACCACCGGCCAGCGCAGGCCGCGTTCGCTGTGGTACTGATCAAACGGTGCAAGGTCGTGGCCGTGGCCACGGCCAAACTGGGCGTACTCTTCGAACAGGCCTTTTTGCAGGTAGAAGCCAAACGCCTTGGCTTCATCGTTCTTGAAGCCTGCTTCCAACTGCTCGACCGGGAACTGGTCGACCTGGCCGTTCTTGAACAATACCTCGTACAGCGTTTTACCCTTGTATTCAGGTGACTTGGCCAGCAACTCGGCGGGCCAGGTTTCGTCAGTGGTAAAGCGTTTGGAAAACTCCACCAGTTGCCATAAATCCGACTTGGCGTCACCGGGGGCGCTGACCAGTTGGTGCCAGAACTGCGTGCGGCGTTCGGCGTTGCCGTAGGCACCTTCTTTTTCAACCCACATGGCACTGGGCAGGATCAGGTCGGCAGCCTGGGCCGATACGGTCGGGTAAACGTCAGAGACAATCACGAAGTTTTCCGGCCTGCGCCAGCCCGGCAGTACCTCCTGCATGATATTGGGGCCGGCATGCATATTGTTGCTGGCCTGGGTCCAGTACACGTTGAGCACGCCATCTTTGAGCATGCGGCTCTGCTGCACGGCATGAAAACCGACCTTCTCCTCGATAGTGCCCGCTGGCAGTTTCCAGATCTTTTCTGCAGTGGCGCGATGCTTGGGGTTGCTGACCACCAGGTCTGCGGGCAAGCGGTGCGAGAAGGTGCCGACTTCCCGTGCAGTGCCACAGGCTGAGGGTTGGCCGGTGAGCGAGAACGGGCTGTTGCCCGGCTCGCTGATTTTGCCAGTGAGCAAATGAATGTTGTAAATCAGGTTATTGGCCCACACCCCGCGGGTGTGCTGATTGAAACCCATGGTCCAGAACGACACGACCTTGCGCTTGGGGTCGGCATACAGTTCGGCCAGGGCCTTGAGCCGTTCTGCCGGCACCCCGGATTCCTTGGCCGCGCGCTCCAGGGTATAGGGACGCACGAAGGCGGCGAACTGCTCGAAATCGATGTCGCTCCAGGTGTTGGCCTTGTCGGCGTTCTTGGCTGCGGTTTCCAGCGGATTGTCCGGACGCAGGCCATAGCCGATGTCTTCGGCGCCGTGGGCGAAGCGCGTGTGTTTACTGATGAAGTCTTTGTTGACCGCGCCACTTTCAATGATGTGATTGGCGATGTAGTTGAGGATCAGTAAGTCGGTCTGCGGCTTGAACACCATTGGAATATCAGCCAGTTCGAAGCTGCGGTGTTCGAAGGTCGACAGCACCGCGACCTTGACCTGTGGCTGGCTCAGGCGCCGGTCGGTGACTCGGCTCCAGAGAATCGGGTGCATCTCGGCCATGTTCGAGCCCCACAGCACAAAGGCGTCGGTGGCTTCGATGTCGTCGTAGCACCCCATCGGCTCATCCATGCCGAAGGTGCGCATGAAACCCATGACCGCCGACGCCATGCAGTGGCGGGCGTTAGGGTCGATATTGTTGCTGCGAAAGCCAGCCTTCATCAGCTTGTTGGCGGCATAGCCTTCCCACACCGTCCATTGCCCCGAGCCAAACATGCCCACGGAGCTGGGGCCTTTGTTCTTCAGGGCCGCTTTGAACTTGGCCTCCATAATGTCGAAGGCCTGCTGCCAACTCACTGGCTGGAACTCGCCCTGTTTATCGTACTGGCCGTTCTTCATGCGCAGCAGCGGTTGCGTCAGGCGGTCGGTGCCATACATGATCTTTGACAAGAAGTAGCCCTTGACGCAGTTCAAGCCCCGATTGACCTCGGCTTTGACATCGCCATGGGTGGCGACCACCCGGTTGTCGCGGGTCGCGACCATCACACTGCAGCCAGTGCCGCAGAAGCGGCAGGGCGCCTTGTTCCAGTCCAGGGTGACCATGTCCGCTTCAGTGATCAGGTTGCTGGCGCTGGTGTAGATCGGCAAACCGGCTGCCGCTGCGGCAATGGCGGCGGCCTGGGCCTTGGCGAATTCACGGCGGGTCATGCTCATTGGCTATCTCCTGCGGGGTCGAGGAGTTCGTGATAGATCAACGCCGCATTGAGGACGCCCGGCAAATTGTTGATCAGATCGATGCGTTGCAGAATCTGCTGTTCATCCGTGGTCTCAAGCACAACGACCAACTTTCCGGCCGCACTTTGCTGATGCAATTCAAGGCCATCAAGCAGGCGCAAGTTGGCTTTCACGGCCTCAAGCAGTTCAGGGCGGGCAAGTACTACAAGGCTGGCAATATGCACAGTGTCGTCCATGCGCTGGCTCCAACAGTCACAGTGAGATGTTGATTCAACTGGGTGGCCCCGGCGGGCCATAGAGCAATTGCAAAAACCAGATGATGAAGCCGTAGCCACCGACAATCGCCACAGACAGTAGCGGGAAGAGGAAGGCGACCAGGAAGATGAACAGCCGGGCTTCCTTGCGACGCACAGGTTTTTGTTCTTCAGCCGTTGGCATTGAATGCGCTCCGGGCGGACCTTGCATCAGCGTAGATCAGGCGATTTCAAGGGCTGAAGATTATCGATTGAATTAGACCGACGGTGCGTTTATTCGCTGTTTTAATGTGCCGGTGGTGGAGCTTAATCTAAATAAAGACGCAAGTAATTATCATTTATTTTGATGGTTTGAATAATGGCCCTATTATTTTTGTCAGGTGCGTGGCAATGCTTTGTCTATTAGCATTTGCTCAGCTTCCAAAGGGCTGCGCCATGAATACTTATGCCGTAAGTGATGCGTGTATTGTGGATGTGGGTGAGGGGTGCGACGCTTGTATTGAAGTATGCCCGGTGCATTGAATCGATAAGGCTGACAAAAAAGTGGAAGTTGACCACGATATTTGTATTAGTTGTGATATCTGTATAAGTGCCTGTCCCGTTGATGCAATATCACATAGCAGTGCTGCCTGAACGGCGCATGATATTGGCGGAATAGCGTTCAGGGCTACTCCAATTTTAAATAGCCTGCAGAAGCGTTGCTGGAATTCGGATAGCCTGATAAAAATGCTAGTTGTTGAGTATTGTCAGTCTGTGTCTAATGGGGTGTCACTTATCTTCCAAGGAGTTTGACATGACCTATGTATTCGATTCAGCTTGCCCAAAAAAACTGTTCAGTAGCTACAATGGAACGGCGTACAGCACTGAGGATTTTGCCATTCGTGAGTTTTCCAGGTTGATTTTCAAAGTGGTGTTCATCAATAACACTGCCAGATCTGCACGATTACTCAAGCCTCAGGCGTGGGCCAATGTGACAAATTTTACAGATCCTGTTTTTGTTGAGCTGGAGTACGACTACGAAGTACCTGAGCATGAGGTTCATCCTGGCGATAGCTTTGCAATGAAATGGGATATAAATACTCAAAACATCCCTGAGGTGTACAGGAATTTAACCCTTCGTCCGATGTTTTCGTGGGGCGCGGCTCAGCAGTTGTATCTGGCTTTGCCTATCAAGAGTTTAAGTGTCCAGTGTGAGCCCGCGCGTCACGATGCTGCTGCGCTTGGCCAATTCATTCAGCTGGAACCGGGCAAGGGGCCGAAATAGCTATTGGCTTGAGCGGGGCCAGCGTTTTATCTTTAATTCAATCTTCCTCTGATGCCCTACGAATCTGCAGTAATTAATGCTGTGGCTTCGCAGGGCAAGAGACGTTAGTAAGTCAAAATTCTGCTAGGTTTTGTACGAAAAGTAGGGTCACCCATCGGCGCTCCCATAACACTTTTCGTACAGGCCCTAGGTCTGTGTTATCGAAAGCTGATTATGCGTTATACGCGCTGCCTACGGGGGCGTAACCTGATAGAAAGGTCAGATGTAATGTCCGTGCTACTGTAGCAGCTAATATTGAGTGGCTCACTGATAAGGCAGTAAAAGTCAGGGGATAAAAAGGCCAAGGCCCGAGCTAATTCGGGCATTGGCCTCCTGAATTCAACACATAAGTGCAACGCTCGCCCCTGCATAAACTTCGTACGGCGTCTTCCAGCCCAGGCGTTTTCGCGGGCGTAAATTGATCTTCGTTACCACGCGACTGACCGCCTCGACGGTCAGCTTGCTGAAGTCGCCGCCCTTGGGAAAATACTGCCGGAGCAGGCCGTTGGTATTTTCATTAGTGCCTCGCTGCCAGGATGAATAGGGTTCTGCAAAAAAGACTTGGCACTGGCTCCGATGCGCAATGCGTTCATGCCCGGCAAACTCCTTCCCGTTATCCAGCGTCAGCGTGTGAACAGCATGCCCCTTGAGCAACAGATTGATCGCCCGCGTTACCTGCCGGCGCGTCCTGCGCTTGACCGGATAGGCGCTCAGGTAGCCGCTTTTACGATCAACCAGCGTGACCAGATTGCCGCCTACGCCATGCACCGTGTCACCCTCCCAATCACCTAGACGCTCGCGGGCTTCGACCTCAGCAGGGCGCTCGGTTATCGATACGCGATTACGCAACTGTCCGCGCCGGTCGTGGCTTCCGTAGCGTTTTCGGTACAGCTTCCTGCGGTGCCGCAAATACTTGTATAACTCGCCACCTGCGTGTTTGTCGGTGGCGATAAACCGATAAATCCACTCGTGACTGACCGCGCGCTCCGGCTGCTCTTGCTTCAGGCGCTGAGCAATCTGCTCCGGGCTCATACCGTGTTTTAGCCAGAGCGGCAGATAATGGCTGAACCACGTTAATGGCTTGCAGTGCTTGCGCGCCTGCGCTCGACGGGCATCACTTTCATGGGTCGCAGCAACCGCTTTGTAGGTCTTCTGGGAGCTGTTGCGGCGAACCTCACGACTGATCGTCGAGGGATGTACGCCAACCTGTTTCGCGATGCTTGCCTGGCTTTTTCCGGCGCTCAGACCGGCCTCAATCTGGTAACGTTGGCCCTGAGTCAGCTGCCGGTAATGCGTAGTCATCTGCGCTTGAATCCTTCGGTGTGAGAGCCTGGATTCTACCGGTGGCTGACTCTCTGCCTATCGTTTCAAACGTTGCACTTATTCTATGAATTCAGGCCTTGTGCAACGGATCAACATTGGATTTTTAGCGTGAAGTTATTAGCGTAGCGACAAGTCAATAGGTAAAAGTAATATTGTCTATTTGCATCTTTCCTGTTTGGTCGGATTTTGCCTCGAAATAGACCAATTTTGTGCGTTCTGCAAATTGAATCGTAACCCATTGATTGGGGCCGTAGGCTACCTTTGGATATTCTTTTCCTTTTTCGTCTACATAGTGAATATTAACAAATGCTCCGACCCCCAGTCTCATGCTCGTGGCCGCCTGATGCAGCTCAATATAGCAACGTCCTTGGACAGCATAGCCCCTGTCTTCGCCAAACAGATAATTCTCGCTAATAAATGGGGGGATCTCGGCGCTTCTTATCTCGATCACGTCGTTTGTGGCGTATAGCCTACCGAAACCGAGATCCCTGGGTTTATCTTTCCAGATTCTCTCATTTGTGGTGAACTGTGAAAAATCAAGTGTGTCAGTGCGGGTGGATGCGGACGCTGTCATGGTGTTCATGTAAGTTCCTCTCTTAATGAGCAGTAGGCTGAAGCGTGCAGCTTAGACTGGAGTTGCCATTTTTATATAGGGGGCTCCTGGTTGTAACCTGATAAAAATGTCAGGTGCACCTGCCTTGGCCTTGTGTAACGAATTAACATTGGATTTTTAGCGTGAATTCATTAGCGCAGCGACAGGTCAATAGGTAAAGGTAATATTGTCTATTTGCATTTTTCCTTTATTGTATTCGAATCTTGCCTCGAAATAGATGAGTTTTGTGCGTTCTGCAAATTGAATCGTAACCCATTGATTGGGGCCGTAGGCTACCTTTGGATATTCTTTTCCGTTTTCGTCTACATAGTGAATATTAACGAATGCTCCGACCCCCAGTCTCATGCTCGTGGCCGCCTGGTGCAGCTCAATATAGCAACGTCCTTGGCCGGCATAGCCGTTATCTTCACCGTAGAGATAATTCTCGCTAATGAACGGAGGGATCTCGGCGCTTTTTATGTAGATCAAGTCGTTTGTGACGTATAGCCTGCCGAAACCGAGATCCCTGGGTTTGTCTTTCCAGATTCTCTCATTTGTGGTGAACTGTGAAAAATCAAGTGTGTCAGTGCGGGTGGATGCGGACGCTGCCATGGTGTTCATGTAAGTTCCTCTCTCAATGAACAGTAGGCCGAAGAGAACAGCCTAGACTGTGGTTTCTATATATACATAAGAGTCTCCTGGTTGTAACCTGATAAAAATGTCAGGTGCATCGGACTTGTTTCTCTGGTATTCGATAGGAAAAAGGCCAAGCCCCGAGGGGACTCGGAGCTTGGCCTTGTGCAACGGATCTGCAGTGTGAATTGAGCTTGAAGTTATTAGAGTGGCGATAGCTCAATAGGTAATAGTAATATTGTCTATTTGCATCTTTCCTGAGCGGTCGTATTTGGCCGCAAAATAGATCAATTTTGTTGGCTTATCAAAGTGGATCGTAATCCATTGATTTGAAGCGTAGTCTACCTTCGGGTATTCTTTTCCTGACTCGTCTACATAGTGAATTCTAACGAACGATCCGACCCCCAGCCTGATGCTCGTGGCCGCCTTGTGAAGCGCCAGATAGGCTTGTCCCTGGCGGGCAAAGCCGTCGTCTTCACCAAATAGATAATTACCTGTAATGAACGGGGCGATCTCGGTGCTTCTTATCTGGATTTCGTTGTTATCGCAGTGTAGCCAGCCGAAACCGACATCCCTGGGTTTACCTTTAAAGATTCTTTCATTTGCGATGAATTTTGAAAAATCAAGATAGTCGCCCGCCGCCGATGCTTTCAACTTCAGGGTTTCAACCGGAAAGATAATTGCCGCTGACTCCTCAACTGCGCGATCAAAGCTGACCTTCGCGGTAATAGTCAACGCACTGTCAGGGGCAAGCTTTTCCAGTTCACTGCGCAGCAACGGCACGCTTAGGCCAGTGCCCTCCTGCGCCGGGCTGACTTCCACGGCGCGGGCCGGATAAAAGCTGTAGGGCAAACCGTTGGCCAAGGTGGCATCGACGCTGATCCAGTAGCGCTGGCCTGCACCAATCAGTTTCCATGGCGCCACGGTGATGGTGGCGTCACCTGAGAAGGTGCTGAGGTCGAGCACCCCCGCCTGGGCCTCTGGCACGTTCGGCTTGGGCAACTCGCTGGGCGGCAGTGTGTTCACCCGCAGTGCCAGTTCCTGAGAGGGTTTGCCCGGCTGGCCATTGCGTGCTACCGCATAGATCACCGTGATGGTCTTGCCCTGGCTTGCCGCGACGATCGCCGCCGGGATCGGGAAATCGACGGAGCCAAAAGCATTGCCAGGTTGCTGATCGGTGATCAGTGAGTCGGCGTCGTTGCGGCCGGTCCAGGCCACGGCCAGGATATCGGTGCTGAGCATTCCCTCATAACGCACCCGTACGGTGGCGCCAGTCAATGCATTGATCGGATCCAGTGTGCCGGAAGGCGCCTGAATCACGCTTGGCGGCACAAAGTTTTCACCCGCCTGGCGCTGCACCTGGAACGTCAGGGGCCGCGAACCGCCCGAACCGCCACTGGCGCGCTGCACCTGGTAGCTCACGCGCACCTGTGTGTTGAGATTGCCGATGATGTACGGGGTGTAGGCCACGCTGAAACTGATGGGGAAGCCGAGGTTGTCGGGAGTGACCTTGATGCTGTTGGTAAAGCTGGCCTCGGCCAGTCCGGCCCAGCTGAGGGTAATGGTGTCGTTTATGGCTTTACCCTGGTAGTTGGGGACGACCGCCTGGGTGCCGGAAACTACGGTGTCGGGGTCGAGGAGGGCGTCCTGCACGCCGTTGACCGAGGGTTCGGTCAGATTGGCGATCTGGCCAACGACTTTCAATACGCGGGTGTCCGACTCGTTACCTCTGACCTGGTAGTGCAGGCTCAATGAGCCATCGAGCAAGGGGGTGATGAAGGCCTTGGGCACGAACAGGTAAACAGGTTCACCGACCTCATTCTGGGTGATGTCCTTGGGGAAGCTGTCGCTGGACGGGCTGCCATTGGCGTCCTGGCCGCGGACGAACAGCACCAGGCGGTCGCCGTCGTCCATGTTGGGGTAGGGCAAAATGCGCACCGTCGCCCCGCTTGGCGGCAGATTGTCCAGCTCGAGCTCATCACCCGGGGCTTGCTCGACATCGGGCGCAGGCAAACGCTGGGCCTCGCCGATGACTTCGAACGAGGTGCGTTTGGAATGTTGCTGGCCGCGACTGGAACTCACGCTGTACTTGATCGCCACTGTGCCACCGGCACTGGCCTTGACAATGGCGTTGGGCACTTTGAACTCGGTCGGCAAACCGTCGCCTTTCTCAGGGACTGTGAACGAATCAGTGTGCTCGACAGGGCCGCCCACGGGCGGGCGACCGAGCCAGGAAAGGCTGATCTCGTCTTTTTCGGCCATGCCATCGTAGGACCGCACGCGGACGCTGGCATCACTACCACCCAGCTTGTCCAGGTCAAGCTTGCCGTCCACGGCATCAAGGGCATCCGGGGCGCGCAACAAGCCAGCACCGACCTCGACATCGACATGGAACTTGTTCGACCACAGCGACCAGTTGTTGACGATGTCGCGCACTTCGTACTCGACCACCACCGGCCCGGCACCGGCCTGCTCGATGATGGCGCGGGACACGGGCAAGGCAATGGGCTGGTTGACCTCGGGCGCGGTCACCAGGTGCTCGACAAAATAGCCGCCCCAACTGAGGTTGATCCTGTCGCCCTCGGTCATGTTCAGGTAGGGCGGCACCGTGGCGACGATGCGGTCGGCATCGGCGTCTTCGACCAGCACCGGTACCCCGGTGACGGCGAGCAGGTTTTCATTGACCTCGGGGGTGGAAGGGATCGGGTCGGTGCCGCCGGGTACATTGGTCTTGACCCGGATATCGAGGGGGAAGGACTTGCGCACGTTACCGCCAATGGCGCTGGTAATCAGGTAATGCACCGGCGGAGTGCCGTCCTGGATGGCGAGGCTGGGCACATTAAGGGTAACGCTGCCTTGCTCGATATGCTCTTCGGTAACCAGGCGGGTATCGACCAGGCGGCCGTTCCAGAACAGTTCGACGGTGTCGTTGACCAGCATTTGTGGATAGGCGGTGATCAACACCTGCACCGGGACGTTGGGGTCAGAGATGTCTTTGAGGCGAATACCGCCGTTGCCCTCGGCAGTCGGGATGCGCGGTTTGGGCAGGGTCGGGTCAGGGTCTTGAAACAGGCTGAAGGGGTGCAGGCTGGCGAGCAAACGGCTTAAGGCACTGAGGCGATGGTAGGTGGTCATGACGATTCCTGCTGGCTGCTTGGGTGGTCGGGTGTGACGCTGATTGACACCGGGTGTACAGGTTCACGGCTCAAGGTCTGCGGTATCGACGAACACGTGGTAATAAGCCCCACCTGCCATACCGGCCGCGTTGCTGACCCAGTGATAGCCGTTGCCTGAGCCGAATTTGATCGCCACCAGGAACTGACGCGGTACCGTGAACGCATAGCTGCCGCGTTCGAGGTCTTCTGCGCAGACGTCATGCTGGTCTTCGGTATAGGAACCTGGGAAGGGTCTGGCCGGCTCCAGTGCCGGATCGTCGGCAAAGCCTTGATGGCCGCGAAATTTGAAGGTGATCCGGTCGCCGACCGCCGCGTTTTTGTAGTCCAGTCGGACCACATAGGGCGTTCCGTCCAGGGCTGCTTCCTTGTTAATGCTGTTATTCGCGTTTTTCTCCGGGAAGTCGCCGGGCGGCAGCGGGTCACCGCCACCTGGCAGCTCGCTGTCGTCCACCACCAGCAGTGTCTGTATGTCAGACCAGGCGGTGTTGGCGTGGCCGGGGTGACTGGGCAGGTCGCGGGTCACGCTGTAGCGCAGGCTCAAGCGACCCTGGCCCGCCTGTTTGATCTGCGCGCTGCTGATCTCAAGTTGCAGTGCTTGTTTGGCCGCCACATCGGCAGCGCTCACTTCATGGTTCAGGGTGATACTGGCCCAGTGCGCGCTGATACGGTCTTTGAGCAGAAAGACTTCCTCACCATTGACCCCATACCATTCAATGACGACGTGCGCTGGCAGTTCCTGATCCGCCGAGGAAATGACATTGGGTACACCGCTGGCGCCCAGCCCCACGGGTAAATGGAGGTTTTCATGCTCCGGTGTTTCCGGATCCGGATCCGGGCCGCCGGGTAGCTCGATATCGACCACCACCGTAGTGTCGGGAGACTGGTCCAGCACAGCACCGTTGCGCCACAGGTCATAGTTGACCTGCAGCACGCCGTTGCCGGCGGCCTGGATCACACGGTAGGGAATATTGATGCGCAACAGTGGATCGGTGCCGGGATCGCTGATGGTGTGTATCGGCAGATCTTCGCCGCCCCAGTGCAGCGCAATCTGATCACCTGCGATGATGCCCGCCATGGCCGGGACCAGCACGTATACCGGCGTGCGTGCCAGCGTTTCATCGATCAGGCCAAACTGCTCGAACAGTGGCACCCTGGGAGGTAGCAACTGCAGGGGCGGTTCGAGGTGGATGGCAAAGATCGGGCTGTCAAAACTGTTCAGCCCTTCGTTACCGGCGCGGTCTTTGAGAAAGTAATAGGCATAGCAACTGACGTTACCCAAGGCTCGAAAGGTGTCGCCTGCAAAGGGTATCTCGAGTGTCGGCTGATTCAGATCCGAGGCGGTAATGACCTTGCGGCCGGCCTCTTGCGCCTGGGTTTGCTGCCCGCCGCTGACGCTTGCCCGCAGGTAATACCAGAGCTCATCGCCAAGGCGGATGTCAGGCCACGGCACGACGGTGGCGATGACCTTGTCGTCGTTGGCGTCGAGGTATTGCTGGGTCACACCCTGAGCCAGAATCTCTGGCGGGAACTCAAGGGCGGTTGGCCGTGCGCCGAGGTTAGGGGGAATATTGTCGAGGTCCAATTCGACGTCTTGCGATGTACTTCCCCCGCCTGCTGTCTCAACCCTGTACCAAAACGGGTGAGTCCCGCCGATGTTAAGGTCGAGCAGCCTGACATCAAAGGTCATGGGAAACTGACTTGGATCGGGATTACTTACGGTTACCGAATCAAGTTGGCGCTGCGCAGTGAAGAAGGTTACCTGGTTGACCGGCATATAGCCGGGCCAGATGTCCTCGATGGTGACGCGCAGAGCCGTCGCTCTTTTCGACACAGGCAACAGAAAGGCGGTTTCACCGGCCAGCGGCGGCAATGCATCGGGAAACGACGGTGCATCCAGGGTAGGTGCGGCTCGAGGCGTGTGATCGTTTGGCATAGGGGCATCCTTGTGACAAAGGGTTGAAACAGCCCTTTGCAATTCACCGCCCAGAGCACGCTGGCGTTGGGCAACCGGTTACCAGAAGTAGCGCAGGCCGACATTGAAGCCATAGGGTTGTTCGATGTGCTTGCCATTGCTGTAGTCGAACTCGCCGTGCACCTGGAAGCTGCGCGACAGCGTTGCCGATACACCAACCCCCAGCTCCCCGCGTGAGCCAGACAGGTCGTTGTTGAACACGTTGTCATTGACGCGCGCTTTGTTGTTATTGGCGAATTCGTGGGCATACGCGGCTTTCACGTAGGGCTGTACGCTGCGGCCACCGTCCAGTTCAAAGCGTCGGCCGGTGGTAACGCCGAGCTTGCCCAGGTAGGAGCGGGTCTGATCGCTTTCCGCCTGCAGGCCGTTGCTCAAGGCGTAGTCTTTGTCCTGAATGAACACCGCTGACAGTTGGGCATAGGGTTCGACGAAATAGCCCTGGTCGAGTTTGATGTGGCGGCCGAACTCCAGGCTGGTCCCCAGGCCATGGTTGTCGTAGTCGCCCTTGGCGCGGGCGCCGTCACTGAACATGACTTTGGCGTTGTTCTGATAGCGGTTGTACTTGAGTACGGCATCGAAGTAGTAACCGCTTTGCGCATCCAGCCAGGTGGTGTAAGCGCCGGCGTAGTAGCTGTCGATCGAACCGCTGGAACCACGGGTCAGGTCCAGGTCGGAACGGCTGTGACCGGCCAGCAGACCGATCAGCCATTGGCCGTCACCGATCGGCAGCGGTGCGTCGGCACCAAACGAGATGCCCTGCTGGTTCTGGCTGTAGCCGACACCGGAAGCATCGGCGACGTTGTATTTGCTGCCATAGGTACGCATCCACAGGCCGGCGCTGCGGCCGTCGTTGTAACGCAGTTCGCCCATACGGCTGCGCAGCGATGCCAGCTCGCCGTACCACACGGTGGGGGCGGTGTTGAACAAGGCCATGGCGGTACGCGTGCCCGGGCTGACGGTACGGGTGCTGCCATCGAGGTACCAGTCTTTGCCGTTGCTGTCCTGAACCAGCTTGTAGGACCAGGCGCCGAGGTCGGCCGTGCCGCCACCGAGCGCGAAGCTGGCATCACCGCCTTCTGCATGAACCACGTGCAAGCGCGTATCGACGATAGGGTCGATCCCGGTACTGCGCACTACCACGGTGTGGTTGCCGGTTGCGGTGCCGCTGATATCGATGAAACTGGATTGCTGCTGGCCAAAGTCGGCCGACATGACGAACGTACCGCTGCCGGCAAGGCTACCGATCGATAAGCGATAGAATTCACCGGCGTCGCCGAGCGAGACGGTACTGTCGGTCAGGCTCATCGTCGCGACGCGGCTGTCACCGGTCATCTGCCAGTGGCTGCCATTGGCGGTCAGGCTGGTCACGTTGTTCAGGGTGCCGGTGAGTGTTGAGGCATTTTGCAGGCGCACATTGGTGGTGCTACCGGCCTCGTTGTCGATGTTGCCGTTCAGGCTGGCGCCGTCGAAGGTGAAGGCCGCAGTGCTGTTGCCGGAGATGTTGAGGTTGCCCTCCAGTGCACTGTTGCCCACGTTCACGGTTGCGCGGGAGGCCTGATCGACCTCGAGGATCAGGCCGTCTTTGCCGTTCAGCGTGGTGCCGTTGAGCAGATCGAGGGTCGCCTCGCTGCCGTCGCCGATGTACACGGCAGAGCCGTTACGGCCAACCACTGCGGTGCCGTCGAGCTTCAGGGTGCTGTCGGCACGGACCGGCTCGTTGAAGCCCTGGCTGAAGGCCACGCCATGCAGCCCGCCTTCCAGCCTGCCGCCGACGGCGCTGGCGTGAGCAGCCTGCAAACTCAAGCCGATACCGGTGTCTTGCGTGGTATCGACCAGGGTGTTGCGTAGTTCGAGCACACTCTGATCTGTAACAAGTGCCCCGACATCTGCACCCCTCAAGGTGCTGTCGGTGACTTGCGCCTGCGAGATGACGCCACCAAGGTTACTATGTACAGCAATGGCTGCACCTCGGGTTCCATTATTCACCAAGGTTGAACCATTGATACGCGCACTACTGGCTGTCAAAGTAACAGCTTGTCTGAACTGACCGTTACCGGCGATTTGGGCGTTGTCGATATTAACGTTAGAGGAAATGGCTCTAATTTGCCCGGCAGCGGCATTGCTTAAGTTTAATGTGGAGTTGGAGATCAAGACATTCAGCAAGTTGCTGCCGTCGCTAGTTAATACAGAACCGTTGACCAGGCTGTAATTGTCAGCTGCGGTACCTTTAGCCAGCGTACGCTGTTCATTGTCCAAGACTTGGTCAGCGACGGCATTTGCGGTCGCCAGGCTCAGGCATAAAGGTAAAACTTTGCGAAACGTTTTTTTTGTGTATGTGTTATTCATTGGCATGCATCGGCTCCCTGTATCTATAGGTGAGTCAGAAGTTGATGGGCGTGCACAAGCGCCAGGCTCATCAACTTCTGTTTTGACGCTGCAGACAATAGGGTTAATTTTGCATTATTTATGTAGGAAAAATCCGATGAGCCTGATGGTTGTATCAACAAGTGATCGCAGCTTCAGGTCTTTCTTCCTTAGGTTCGGCAAGCGCTGGTATCACAGACGCCAGGTCCGATGCATTCGCATCCGTCAGGGCTGGTGTAAGTTACTTCGATATCCGATGGGTCTGCTTTACCGCTTGCGCCTCCGACTTTCTGCAGTTCGTACCAGACGAAGAGATTGGCTTTTTCTTTCGCTATCGGCTGGACAAACTCGGCAAAGGCAACCACATGGTCAAAACCATCTGTGGCTTGTGCGGCGGTGAGTGTGTACGCCTGGCTGCCATCGGTATCCGGAACATCTGCTCCCAACTCATCACGTCCGACCCAGAACACGGTAACGGTATCCTTTTCGGCAAAGTTCACCGGGTCACCGCCAATCCTGGCTTTCGCACCTTCCCAAATGCTTTGGCAGCAACCCAAGGCGTTGTACCTATTCCTGTCGGGGAAGATCACCGAAGTCAGGGTTCCCAACTGGAAGGTGTTGACCGATACGGGCGTGAGTACGGTAATGGTGGGGTTGCCTGGGGGCAGCGAGGGGTTGGTGATTTGAATTTGCACGGGTACAGCGGGTCCGTCACCGTGCTCCGTGACAACGTCGAATGGCATGCGAATGTCGAAGTCGGTTTCAGTACCTTGTACAACGTGCGTGGCGCCTGTCAGCGTGTTGTTCCAGACAACCTCAAGCACATCCCCGGCTTGCATGTTGGGATAAGCCGGCAACTGCACTCTGACAGGTTGACCGATGTCCTCGACCCTGATGCTGTCTTTTTCTGGATTGGCCCCACCGCCATACACCACCACCGTGCCCAATAGCGGGTTTTCGGGCCCTGGATTGGGGTTTACCGGGCCTGGAATGCGCAGGTCTACCGAGGTTGTTACCGCTGTATCGGGCTTGGCCTCGATAAGTCCTCGCATCACGCGGTAGTCGACTGAAACGGTTTTGGGTCCTTCGCCACTTGCATCACCTTCGCTGATTAAAACGCCGTAGGGGATAGCAGGCGACTGCAACGGAAACTGTGGGTTGCTGCCGACCGGGAAGCGCGCCAAGGAACGAGCACCCCAGGTCACTTCAATTTCATCTTTCGGCAGATAGTTCAGGAACTCTTCGATTTCAACGACAACACCGAGGATGGCATCGGAGCGATCGATCAATGGGTCAGGGCTTTCCGTTGCTAAAGGAATGATGGCCTTTTTCAAGCCGCTTGCCATGGGCTTGAATGCGATCGAAACCTGAGCGACATCGGGGTATTTCGTTTGGTTACCTGCGCGAGAGTAAGCGTAGTAGTAAAACTCGACGGTGCCGTCTTCAAAAATAGGATCGCCACTGCTATTGATGAAAACATCTTTTGCAATGACGCCGGTCATCGGCACGAGTGGGTCAAAGCCCTGGACTGGTCGCTTGGCGATGCTTGCGACGTGATGAATGACCCCCGTATCCATTATTTTCATATGGATTTCTGCCGTATCTCCAGGCCGCGGATGACTGAATAGCGGAAGAGTGAAAGGCAAACCGTTATTGGTGTTGAGGTAGTCAGGGGTGATGACGTTTGTATCAAATTCAATTTGAGGCGGTACGATGTTCCGATGGGGGTCGTCTCGATCCACGGTGAACGTGCTGGGTGAAGAATTATTGTCACCTCCACCGTTATATACGGAATAGCGCAGCGTGTAAGTGCCTGCTGCCTGGAAGTGTCCGGAGGGTATCAATATGGCTAAGGGAAACGGCGGACGTCTGGGGTAGTTTGTTTCAATGATAGGCGTGGTGCCCTGATTGAAAAAGACAAGGAAATCAGCTACTCCCGTGCCTGCCCAAGCGTTCTTTATCTCCGCCTCAAGGTCGTTGGAGAGCATCGCAGTTGGAATGAGATTCTCCTCAAACCCCTCATCATTGGGAAGCAATTTGAGCAAAACGATTGGGTCCAGTTCAACGAGGTCTCTTACTTTTTCTGCAGCCTTGCGCCGCTCTAGCTGACTCAGTTGATATGCTTCTCGTACTTGTTCACCGGTCAGAGATGGGACTTTTGTGTTCATTTAAAGGCCTCTGTCTATTGGTCTGTTGATCAGCAAGTTCGGCGAAAACGTCCAAGACGTGTTTGTGATTTATACCCGCTGTTCACCGGGCCGTAACCTGACAAAAATGCTAGGTGTAACGGCAGCATCACTGTGGCAGTCGATGTTGAAGCGGGCTGAGAGACCCGGTCAGCCGTTGATGAGAAAGCAAACATCAGACAACAGAAACACCAAGGCCCGAACTGTTTCGGGCCTTGGTTTATTGCGCTAGATGGCGACTAGAACTTGACCTTGATGCCAAGCATTCCTTCGTAACCGTGGCTGTCGTTGTCCATGCCTTTCTCGTAGCCACCGGAGACATGGATCGTGGTTTTTTCACTGACCTGGTAATCAACGCCGAGGTTCACCTCCATCCAGGTACCGCCCATGTCCGTGGTAAACGGCACAAAGCCATCGCGGGAAGAGAACTCGGTTTTCGGCTGGCTCCTGAACTCGTGCCAGATGCTGGGGCGGACCCAGACATTAGTGCGGTGCAGCTTGCCTTTGTCGTCTTCGCGGAACATGTCTTTGTCCAGGCGTACCCCAAGGCGCCCGGTCAGCGAGTCGACGTCTTCGAAGCGCACGTCGGCTGCGGCATCGTGGCTGTCGTTGATTTTGATCTTGCTGACAATGATTTGGGCTTGCGGCTCGATCTTCAGCGATTCGTCCTTGTTCAGCTTGAACGGGTAGCCGGCTTCCAGCGAGGCGGTGATGCCTTTGCCTTTGGTGTTGAAGCGTGGCAGGTCTTGCGACTGGGCCTGGATGTCGAAGTGGTTGAACTGCAGCACACCGTCCAGGTACCAACCTTCAGGGCCGAAGTGGGTCCAGTAGCCGCCCACGCCGGTGGCGCGTACTTTAGCGTCGCCTGCCGAGCTGCCATCGGTGTGGTCGATGTCGCCGCTGATCTTGCCGGCAGACAGGGAGAGGCCGGCCTGGTCGGTGCTGCCATCGGTGTCTTCGTTGTGGTACAGGTCGATACCCACCTGGAAGGCTTGCTGGTGATAGTCAAAGCTACTGCCGTTGCCCAGGTCCTGTTCGCCCTGGCCGTAGATCAGGCGGCCCCAGCCCAGCGACGGGCCGTAGTCGCTGCGTTCTTCACCTGGCAGCGGGTCGACCGCGTTGCGTACTTCTTCACCCATACGCTCGTGCAAGGTGTCTACCAGCATGCGGCTGTAGCGCAGGGTCATGCCGGGGATGGCGCTGTACAGCGAGGTTTCCGGACGATAGTTCGGCACCTGGGCGGGTGTTGGCGCCGGGGTGTTGTTGTCCGGGGTGGGGACAGGTTTGACCGGAGCGGGCTTGTCGTTGTCAGGCTTTGGAGTGGGCTTCACCGGCTTGTCATCATCAGGATCGGGTTTCGGTTTGTCGTCGTCAGGTTTTGGTGTTGGGTCGACCGGGGTGGCGTCTTTGGTCGAACGCAGGTACCAGGCTTCGCCGTTGCTGTCGTCCAGGCTGGCGCGGTGCAGGGTGTACTCATAAGGGCCCGCCTTGACCCGGCTGAGCAGGCGGAACGCTTGCGTTTCGGTGGTGCCGCCGTTGAGCGCATCGACCACCTGAATGCCGTTACCGGTGGTGAGAGCGCCGGGGCCGCCGGCATTGTTGATCTGCAGGTTGCTGCTGCCAGTGGCTTTGCCGCCATCGATGACCAGCTTGTCCGAGGGCGATTGGTCATCGTACAGGTAGGTGTTGAGGGCAAAGGTGCCGTTGTTGCCTTCGTAGTCCCTGACGGTGAGGGTTTTGTAGCTGCCGCCGACCGGCGCGCTGAAGTCGATCAGGCTGTTGTCGTTGCGCAGGCTGGTCAAATTTGAGTTGCCGGTGAGCTTCCACAGGCTGGTATCGCTCAGGGTCAGGTTCGAGGTGCTGTCTGCTGCTGTGGTTGCGGCGCCATTGACCTGGGAACTGGCCAGGTTGAGGGTGGCCAGGCCGGGCTCAGTTGCGCCGGCATCGACCTGCAACCACAGACCACTGCCGCCGGCGATCACGTCTTCGAAGTCGAGGTCGGCAACGCCGTCAACCGCGACGGTGGCGCCGCTGAGGTTGTGCAGCACGGTGCTGCTCAGCTCCGCCTCGCTGGCGGCGAGGCTGCTGCCCTGCAGGTACAGCGCGGCGGCATCAGCGCCTGCGGCGCTGACGGTCGATTGTGTGGCGCTCAGTTGAGCACCGTCTTTGACCAGCATGCCATGGGCCGCTTCGCCCTGAGTAATGACGCTGGCCTGGGACAGCGTGGCCGAGCTTGGCGCACTGCTGACCAGCACGCCATGGGCGCCGTTGCCGGTGGTGCTGGCAACGCTGTTGTCGGCCTGTAACTGGCCGCCACGTTCAGCGTGCAAGGCGGCCGAGTTTTCACCGTGGGTGCGGATGCTTGAGTCCTTGAGGCTCAGGCTGGCATCGTAGCCGTCTTTGAAGTTGCGGCTGACCCGCGCCCCGGCAGCGTTGGCGCCAAGGGTTTCAATGGTGACGCTGTTGGCTTCAAGGCTGACACTGCCTGGTTTCGGACCGCCAATGCCGGCGTACAGGCCAATCGAGCGATCGCCCTCGGTTTTCACCGACACACCATTGAGCTGCATGCTGCCGCCGTCATCCACCGCTGCGCCGTAGGCCTGCAGGCCTGTGGTCAGCAGGTGGGTGCCGTTGGCAATCAACAGAGCGCCTTCGTTGCGTGAGGCCAGGGCATGGGGGAAGGTCAGGTTGGACTGCAGCGTTGAGCCATTGCCGCTGGTGGTAACCGTACCGCCATTGAGAATGATCGTGGCGTTCTCGTTGGCGACCACGCCCATGGCGTTGTCGTTACCCGAGGTGTAGACGTTGACGTTGTCGGCGGTGATTGTGGCGTTGCCGGCGCTGATACCCGCCGAATAGTTGCCCTCGGTGCTGACACTGCCATGGGAGATCTTGACCTCGGCCTCGTTGCCGGCGCTGATGCCATAGCTGGTTTTCGGTGTGGTATGGACCTGGCTGTCATTGAGCACAAGGCTTGAGCCAGGGCCTTCGACCAATACCCCCGGCGACCACGGGCCGGTGGCATTGAGGGCATCGACGTTGATCTGGCTTTTGTTCACCTCGGCCGTGGCGCCGCCGGTGATGTTCAGGCCGATCGAGCGTGGGCCAAGTACCGAAATTGTGCTGTCGCTGACCTGCGCCTGGCTACCACTGCCTTCGATGGAGACACCGTGGCCGTAGGTGCCTTGCGCAGACAGTACGCTGTGGTCGAGCACCAGGCTGCCGCCGGCCATGGCTCTGGCCGCGGCATTGGGGTTGAGGATCGCACCGCCGCCAGTGACGCTGACTTGGCTGTCGGTCAGCGAAATGCTGCTCGCTTCGGCGCGGGCACCGGCGACGTAGGTGCCGCTGCTGCTGAGGTTCAGCCCTTTACCCGTGATCTTCGATCCATCCAGGGCGTGCAATACCGCCGTGCTGGTGGTGCTGGTGGCAGCATTGGTGGAGTTGAAGGTGCTGTCGTTAAGGGTGATCTCGCTACCGCTCTCGGCACGTGCGCCACTGGCCGATGCCGCGCTGGTGTTGACGGTGATGTCGCTGGCGTTGATATGACTGCCAGACTCGGCTTTGAGGCTGTGGCTGATGTTGCTGCCGCTTACCGCGCCGCTGGTGCTGACCGTGGTGCCGTTGCTCAGGGTGATGCCGGCGCCATCCTTGGCCAGCACGCCTACCGAGCCTTTGGCCAGGGTGCTGATGTCGCCGCCACTGAAGTTGATGGCACTGCCATTGCCACTTGCCAGCAGGCCGACGTTGTTGCTGCCGCTCAAGCCGCCCATGCTGATGTGGCTGTTGTCGAGCGTGATGCTACCGCCGTTCTGCGCGGTGGCGCCGGTCATGTTGCTGGCGGTGAAGGGTACGCCGAGCGCCGTCTGTGGCAGCATCTCGACCTTGACACCACTGCCGCTGATCTTGCCGCTGTCTTCAGCCAGCAGACCTTTCTGGCCATTGGCGGTGGCGCCGGTCACTGCACCGTTGACCACCGAACCTTGCTCGAAGCTGATCTGCACCCCGGCAGTGGCTTTCACCCCGGTGCTGTTGGCTGCACGCAGGATGACGCTGGAGCTGTCTGCGGCACCGCTGGTGATGCCGACCCCATTGGCGATGGTAATGATGATCGGCGCCGGTGCGCCCAACAGGCCCATCAGCGCCATACGGCCGATGTTCAGGCCGGCAGCGGAGGGCAGTGGCTCGTCCAGACGTTCAACGGTGATGACGGCATCTTCGGCTTCTACCTCTCGTACCGGCAGATAGCACAGACTACCGAGGATCAGGCTGATCGCCAGGGCCAGGTGGTTATGGGCCAGATGGTCGAGAGGCAGTACGTGTTCGGTGGTGTGTTTCATGACGACCTCCAACAAAATGTAGGGTGGAAGTGTCTGCCTAGGCAGGTACTTTCTCTGTAGGAGTCGCCTTAGGTGCTTGTAGGAGCTTCACTGAAGGCTGCACTGGTCTAGGCTTGTCTTTCAGCGTTGTACTGGCCGCGAAGGAGTGCTCGGATGAGTCGGGTGATGATCGTTGAGCCACAGCCGTTATTGCGCGCGGCCATCGGCCAGATGGTGACGCGCCTGGGGCATAAGGTAGTGGCCGAGGCTGGTAATGCCCAAGAGGCACTGGTGCATGCCCGCAACGACTCACCGCAATTGCTCATTCTTGAATTGACCATTGGCGGGCTGGGCGGTCTGGACCTGATTCAGCGCTTGAAGCTGCGCGATGCGACCCTGCAGTTTCTGGTGTACACCGGGCACAACAGCAACCCGTACGCGCGCCTGTGCATGCAGGCAGGCGTGGACGGTTTTGTCAGCAAGCACGATGAGCCGCTCGAACTTGAACGGGCCTTGCATGCCGTGGCGCATGGTCGGCGTTATTTTCCCCGCGAGGGCGCAGCGGCGTCGGCCACTCCCGGGGCAACAGAGCTGGACACCCTGTCAGCACGGGAACTGACGGTACTGGAATTGATCAGCGAGGGGCGCTCGAACCAGGCTATCGCCGAGCAGCTGTCGATCAGTTACAAGACCGTTAGCACCTACAAGACCCGCCTGCAGGAAAAGCTTCAGGTGGACTCGCGCCTGGCCTTGGCAAGCATTGCCCAGCGCAATGGCATCGGCACCTCGGGGGTCACCACCCTGGTGCCTGCCGACCCGCAGGATCAGACGCTCAGTGACCCGTCGCAGCATGCGCTGTTGCGTGCGCTGCTTGAAGCCTCGCCCAACCCGATGTTTGTGCGTGACCGTGCCGGGCGCTTGTTGTTGTGCAACCAGCCTTTTCTGGTGCTGCACCACACCACCCTGGATCGCGTACAAGGAGGGCGGTTTGCCGATGCTTTCTGGTTCACGGCCGAGCAGGGCCGCCATTACCAGGCCCGGTATGATGCGTTCATGGAAAAAGCCGAGGCCGTCAGCATCCAGAGCCGTGTCGAGATTCTTGGCGAACCGCATTTTCTGCAGTTTTGGGGCGAGCCCTGGCGTGATGCACAGGGCGCTGTGCAGGGCATGGTCGGTAGCTTTGAAGACCTCACCGACCGGCAAACCCTGCTCGGTCAACTGCGTGATGCCCATGAGCAGGCTCAGGCTAGATTCCGCGAATTGACCGATTTCTCTGCTGTAGCACTGGAGGAACTTTCCGTGCCCCTACAGCGCCTGCATGCCAGCCTTGGCAGCGTGCAACTGCCTGCGCCGGGACGAGCTGCGCTGGACAGGCTAACCCAATGCCTGGCGCAGTTGGCGCAGATGAATAGCCTGAGGCGTACACGGCCGCTGGTGGCTGCAGAGCAGTTGGACATCGTCGAATGGCTTGCCGCGCGCATTGCCGTGTTCAACGCGACACTGCCCAAAGACGCCGCTGTGCCCCGGCAGGAGATGGGCGCGGTTGCAGTGCGGCAGGTGTGGCTCGATGGCCAGCGCCTCGGGGCGTTATTGGACAACCTCTTGCAGTACGTCCACGAGGCTGCGCCGAAAGCCCCGCTGCGCATCAGCGTCGCCACCCACCTGCAAGCGAATGGGGTGGTGAGCCTTAATCTGGCAATCACCTTGTGCCAGGCACTGGAACACCGCCGCGGCATTGCCTTGCGCCTGTGCCAGCACCTGGCGCAGTCGATGGATGGGAGTTTTCGGGTGGTGCACGAGAATGGCGAGGTGGCGTTTCTGGTCGGGCTTGAATGCCCCGCAGTCGTGCCCGTCTGATCGCTGCAGAACGATCAGCCGGAAGCCTTCGCTGGTGGGAGCGGGCTTGCCCCGCGATCGCGATCTGCCTGACACACCGCTATCGCGGGGCAAGCCCGCTCCTACACAACCTAGAAGCCACTTTCGCGCAACAGCACGGCGGCGACGTGGGTCAGTCCTTCACCGAGCAGACTGCGCCGTTCACCGTCGATCTGTAGGCGGCCACGGGTTTCGCGCAGGGCAGGAGGGGCCTGGTCGAGCTGAATCAGCACATGGAACAGCGGCGGCGTGGGCACCAGTTCCTTGCCGCGGCTGGCAACCGTCAGCGGTCCGCCATAACGCGAGGTGAGCATGGCGTGATGCAACTGACTGACACGGGTGCTGCCGATGGCCAGGACCTTACCGTTGATCGGTGTGGGTTGGCCTTCGGGGTAGAAGCGCACGGCGCCGCCCTGTACCAAGCGCTGCACTTCGTCCTGATCGACGTAGGCATCCACCTGCCAGCGGCTGGGGTCGATGAGAATGCCGATGGGCTCGCGGCTGTGCACCCACTGGCCTGGCTGGCGGTTGGGGTCCAGATCCAGCCATTGCCCGGCGAAGGGCGCCTGCAAGGTCAGGCGGGCGATTTCCGAACGCGCGGCGCGCGCTTCTTCAAACTGCACATCGAGGCGCTGGCGGGTGGCAATGGCCTGATCGGCGCCTGTCGGATCGGCCATCAAACCATCGAGCCGCGCCTGATAGCCTTTGGCACTGGCCTCGCTGCTCGAAAGCCGGGAGGCGATATCGGGTTGATCGAGGGTCACCAGGGTCGCACCGGCCGCCACCGCACCTGCCGGGTGCAGGGTCTGCAAGCGCGACGGGTAAGGGGCGAAGACGCGTAGCTGCTGTTCGGCACGGGCTACGCCCAGGGCATGCACCTGGGTACGCCAAGGCACCGCCAACAGTATCAGTAGCACGGCGCCGACAGCCCACCACAGGTGACGGCGGCTGCGGCGGATACCGGTGCGATGGCTCCACCAATATTTCAATTCTCTCCAGACGGGCATCACGATAAACCAGGCCACCTCGACGGCAAACAGTAGTATCCCCAGGACCTTGAAGAACAGCAGGTACACTGCCACGGCGATCCCCAGAAACAGCACCAGGCGGTAGACCCAGGTGACCATGGCGAAGGCCACCAGCGCGCGGCGCTTACCTGGGCTGAAGGCTTCCGGCCAGTCTTCGTCGAGCCCCAGCAGCACCCGGCGCAGGGTCACCCGCGCCAGCGCCGAGGAGCGTTCGTGCAGGTTGGGAAAGTCGAGCAGATCGGACAGGATGAAATAGCCGTCAAAGCGCATGAACGGGCTGGCATTGAGCGCCAATGACAACACCCAACTGGTGGTGGCCAGATAGAGCAGGGCGTTGCGCAACGGGCCGGGGTCGGACAATGCCCAGCCGAGGGTGGCGAGCCCGGCCAACGCCAGTTCGGTGATGATCCCCGCCGAGGCAATCGCCAGCCGCTGTTTGGCACTGCGCAGCTTCCAGCTTTCGCCGGTGTCGGTGTAGAGCATCGGCCACATCACGACAAAGGCGATTCCCATGTGGCCGACGCGCAGCCCCAGGCGTGTGGCCACCAGCGCATGCCCCAGTTCATGCAGGGTCTTGGCCAGTGCCAGGGCGATGGCAAAGCTGACCAAACCGGAAGCGGAGAACGACTCGACCACTGCGGTGGTAAAAGTGTCCCACTGTTGCAGTACCAGCAGCACGCCGGTGATGCCCAGCAGCAACACCACCAGCCCGGTCAACGGTTGGAACAGCCAGTCGAGTTTTTTCGCCAGCCATTGCAGGTGCTGCTGCGGGCGCAGCAACGGTACGCGGAAAAACAGGTAATGGTGCAGCCACCAGCGCCAGCTCAGCCAGGCATTGCCTTCACTGCGCGCGGCAAGGCGGGCGAGCGCTTCGCGGCTGGGGCGCAGCAATTGATGGTTCTCCAGAAACTGGCGAAACTCGATGATTTGCTCGACGTCCGGGCGCAGCGGTGTTTCGGCGTGGATGGCGTTGCAGATGGCTTGCGGCGTGCGGTCCCAGCGCAGCAGGCATTCGAACTCCAGCCAGCCAATGCGGTAGAAGCGGTTGACCACCGTGTCCTGGATCACCCAGGCCGGTTCACCGTGGCTGTCGGGTGCGGTTTCCTGCAAGCGCAGGTCATCGCGCAGCGGTGCCAGCGGCTGCTCAGCCGCGTTGGCGATCACAACCCGCTCCAGGCGCGCAGCGCGGCGAACGGCCGGCGCAGCAGGTAATAACCCAGCACCACACGTTCACCATGCAGGCGCGCAGTGCCGTGCAGGCCCAACCGCGCATGCTCGGGCTGGCCTTCGACACTGGCCAGCAAGCGGTAGGCAACCACACCTTCTTCATTGGCCTGGGCCTGGTAACTGGTTTCCAGCACCTGCCCTTTGAGCGGCGTCAGCGGGTAAGCGGTGAGGAACAAGGTGACTTCGGCCCCCGGCTCCAGGGCAATGGCGTCAGCCACCGGCAGCTGGATCAGCATGGCCGGCTGTTTCGGTTCGGCGATCAACAGGATGCGCTCGCCGGTGGATACCGGTTTGCCTAGCCAGTCGTTGGGGTCGCTGTACACCGCCACGCCAGCCCTGGGCGCGCGTACCTGGGTGCGTTGCAGTTGTGCTTTGACCGCTGCCAATTCGGCCCGGCGCTGCTGCACCCGGCCATTGAGCAAGGTCAGCTCGCTCTTGCTCTGAGGGTTGTCAAAAGCGCGCTGGCTGGCTGCCATCAACTCTGCATCGGCGACCGCGACTTCCTTGCTGAGCACCTCGGCGCGGCTGTTGAGCGTGGTTTCATCGAGGCTGAACAGTGCGGTGTCTTTTTCCACTGGCTGATTGGGGCGTACCAGCATTTTGTCGATTACCCCATCAATCGGCGAGCTGATGATGACGGCCTCGCGCGAAACGATCTCTGCCGGCGCCAGCGCCGTTTGCCTGACCGGCACCAGCAACAACGCCAGCACCACCGCCAGGGCCAGCATCCACTGACGTTTACTGGGCCGCCAACGCAGTAGCCGGCGTTGTTTGGCAAAGCCTGCCCAGCAATGCGCCCAGGTGCGCCACAGCCCGTCGAACAACGGCTGCAAGGCGGGTGCGGGCGGTGCATCCAGCAAAAACAGCACCAGCCCCAGGCGCTGGCCTTCGCGGTCGTGCAGGGGAATACACCACAATCCAGTGGGCCACCATTCGGCCCAACCTTCGGCAATGTCGTCTGGTGGCGTGACGGCCTCGCGCCCAAGCCAACGGGGCTGGTCATCTTCTAGCTGGGTGGCCAGCCAGCGCACGGCGCGCTGCAGCCAGACCAGGTACGGCGAGTCTTCGGTGGGGCGGGCCAGGCCCGACACGCACAGCAGCTCCAGGCGCTGGCCTTGCTGCTGGAACACCAGCGCCTGGTGGTACTGCAACAGCGAGTATGGATCGTTGGCAATCGAAAAGCCCAGGGCATTGAGGGAATCGGCGGCCAGCGCGCGGTCGCGCAGGGCCGCGATGGCCATCAGCAATTGCGGGTGCGGTAGAGGTTCAGTCATCGGCGCGTGGGAACCGGGCAGTGCCGCTCATACCGGCGATCAATTCGGGATGCTCGGCGTCCAGCCGGGCTTCAAGCTCGACCGTCTGGGCGACGGCATCGACCCGGGCGTTGATGGCACTGACGTGGGCCGGATAGGTTTTGCCGGTTTCGAGAATCTCGACGTCCAGCGCCTGGTTGGCCTTGAGCCGGGGGAGCAGGCTGGAGGGCACATTCAAACGCACCTTCAAGGCGCCATCGCTGACCAGGTCGAACAACGGCGTGCCGGCCGCGACGGTCTGGAAGGGTTTGGCATGCACATTGGCCACCCGCCCGGCGAACGGCGCCTGCACCAGGCAATAGCCACTCTGGGCCTGGGCCAGGGCGCGGGCGCCATCGGCCTTTTGCAGCTCGGTGTTGGCCATCGCCACTTCCAGATCACCCACGGCATCGAGCTTGCGCAGGTTGCGCTTGGCGTCGAGGTTCTGCTTGGCCATGGTCAGCTCGGCAGCGGCGACCCGCGACCGGGCCTGAGCCTCGGCGCAGTCGAAGCGGGCCAGCAGCGCATCTTTGGCCACGGCCTGGCCAAGGCTGGCTTTGAACTCACCGAGGGTGCCGGCCATCTGGCTCGACAGCGTGGTTTCCAGGCGTGCCACCAACAACACGCGGATGGTGCCAGGGTCTTGCGGGTCAGGGGCTGGCGCGGTGTCTTCGGCCAGCACAGGGCTGAGTGAAAGCGACAGAAATACGGCGAGCAAACGGCGCTCAAGGCTGCGTGGCATTCGGCGTTCCTTGCGTACTGACGAGAAGATTGGCGTTTTCCTGGGTATCCAGCGTGCGCTTGATTTCCCGCGCCAGGGTCTGGATGTCGTGCTGTTCAATCTGCTTGGGCAAGGTGTCCAGGCCTACCGAGTTGTACAGTCGACCCCAGGCCGCCTGGGCGCTGGAATAGGCGGCTTCGCGTTGGTAACGCGAGAGCAGGTAGCGGCCTTCGGCACGAATCACTTCAAGCTCCGAACCATACGAAGTGGTGCGTGCCGCTTCAGCGTAGTTCAACAGGCTTTGGTCGACCTGCAGGCTCTGGTCGGCAAACTCGACTTCCTGGCGTGCCAGCTGGTAGCGCAGGGTGCCTACCCGTACCTGGGTGAGGATGGCCATGGACAAGGCGACCCGGCGCAAATCATCGGTTTTGCTCTGCGACTCGGCGGCGCTGTTGAGCGAAGGCAACTGCAGCAGACGCAACAGGTTCATCGACACTTGCAGGCCGGTTTCGGTCCAGCCGCTGTTGTAGAGGAACTTGTTGGAGTCGTACTTGTAGCCGAAATCGAGGCTGACGTTCGGCCACAACTGCGCCTTGGCGATCTTCAGGTCGTTCTCGTTGACCCGTTTGCGGTACCACTCTTCCATGATTTCCGGGCGGTTTTTCAGCGACAGCAATTCGAGTTTGTCGATGTCCTGAGACACCTCGGGCAAGCGCGGCTCAACCTCATCGGCCAGCACCAGGCGCGAACCCGGTGGCAGCGACATCAGTGCCGACAGCTCGGCGCGGGCGAACTCCAGGTCTTGGCGGCGCACGGTCAGCAGGTAAATCGAGTCGAGCAGCGCGCGCTGGTAGGCCAACACCTCCTGGCGTGGCAGCAAGCCTTTGGTTTCTGCCTGGCGAGCCGAGAGCAGCGCCTGGTGGGTGCGCACCAGCAAACGGTCAACCTGCGGCATCAGGCGTTGCGCGCTCAGCGCACGCCAATAGGCATTGCGCACGTCCTGCAGAACGTTCTGCGCCACCTTGCGCCGACGTTCCTCGGCCATGAGGATCTGGTCGCTTTTCTGCTGGGTGCGGTAATAGGCCACGCCAAAGTCGAGCAGGCTCCAGCTCAGGCCCAGGCCGTACAGCTCGCGATAGCGCTCTTCGGAGGTGGAAGCGCGCAAGCTTTCTTCGCGGTCTTCGATGCCGATGGAGGTACCGCCCGAATCATTGTTACGCCCGGCGTAGCCGGCCGAGGCCACCAGACGCGGGAGCATTTCGTGGCTGGAGACGTCACGCAGATCGCTGGCCAGCGCGCTTTCCATCAGCTTCAGACGGTAGTCGAGGTTGTACTTCAGGGCACGCGCCGCCGCCTCATAGAAGGTGATCGGCCGGGTTACCGGCTCTTGGTTGGCATACATCTGCGCCTGATCACGCACGATCCGCTGACGCGCTTCGTCCTCGGTGTACTCATGCGGTTTGGTCGCAGAGCAGGCGGCCAACAAAAAAGTGGAGGCGATGGCCGTACTGAACAACGTTTGCGGCAGTCTTAGCATAGTCAGTCCTTGGTCTTTGCTTACTCGCGAGTACTGTTATCCATGGCCCGCAGGCGTTCGGCAGCTTCGCGCAACTGAGCACGAAAACCGGACG
This sequence comes from Pseudomonas sp. NUPR-002, assembly GCF_056322725.1. NCBI lineage: Bacteria > Pseudomonadati > Pseudomonadota > Gammaproteobacteria > Pseudomonadales > Pseudomonadaceae > Pseudomonas > Pseudomonas sp. NUPR-002. The sequence continues at coordinate 3,446,721 of NZ_CM150476.1, read as the reverse complement.
CGATACGAGCCTCAGAGGGCGCAGGTAACTGGGTATCACCCTGGGTGAGGTGTGCGGCATCGGTGGCGAACACCGAAGGGTCGGGCAGCAGGCCATCAGCGCTGAGGTTGATCCGCGATTGACGGCCGAGAATCCAGGCCATGTCGTTATCACTGGCCTGGCGGCTGCCGCGTACCGCATTGGCGACGAACTGGCCCTGAATCGTGCCCAGGCGCTGGTTGAGGGTTTCGCTGAGAATCTCCGGGGTGCGCCCGTAGCTCAGGTTACTGCCATCGGCCTGCCAGCTGGAAAGCTCGAGGATCTGCTCCTGGCGCTCGACCACCGGGCCGACGAATACCACCGGATCGACATCGGGCAACGGCAGGCGCTGGAACGGATCATCACTGTCGCGGCCGAAAAATGGCCCGGCGGGTGCCGGAATGAACGGCGCGGTAATGTCCAGGGTGATGGTCAGTTGCGCCAGGTCCGTGGCACCAGCGCGGTCACTGAGGGTGTAGGTGAAGACATCCTGCAAGACCTGCCCCAGGCCTGCTGCCGCCAACACTTCAGGGTTGCTCAGGTCGATGCTGTAGGTGTAGCTGCCGTCGGCATTGATCACCAGCGTGCCATAGCGCCCGGCCAACGGCTGACCCACGCTGCCTGCGGTGCCGCTGCCCGCTTCGCTGCCGGTGCGGATGCCGGTCACGCTCAAGGCGTCGCCGCCGTCGACATCACCATCATTGGGCAGGACGTTGCCGGACGCTTGCGGCGCCGGGCTCTGGTCACTGGCCACGTTGCTGTCGTCGCGGGCTACCGGGGTATCGTTGGCGCCCTGGATCAGCACGTTCAAGCGCGCTTCGGACTCGGCCCCGGTGGTATCACGCATGCGGTAGGTGAAGACTTCGCGCAGGGTTTCGCCGGCCGTACGCAAGGCTTGCACCACTGGGTTGGCGTTATCCAGTTGGTAGCTGTAGCTGCCGTCGGCATTGAGTGTCAGGGTGCCATAGCGGCCGGTCAACACCTGGCCAGCCAGGGCCGCGCTGCCGGTTTCGCTGCGTACCGACAGCACCTGGCGGGTTTCGCCCAGGGCCGGGCTGTCGACATCCGTGTCGTTGTCCAGCACGTTGCCGCCGGGGTTGAGCCCCGGGGTGCTGTTGCCGACACCGCCAGCCTCGATGGCGATGGTGTTGTCGTCAACGGCAATCGGCGTGTCGTTGCGACCGTCGATGGTGATGCGCAGTTGCGCGGTGTCATCGGCCAGGTGAGGGTCTTGCACGGTATACGTGAAGATATCCACCAGTACCTGGCCACTGGTGCGCAGCGCCTGGACTGCCGCCAGGCTGTTGTCGACGGTGTAGGTCCAGCTGCCATCGGCGTTCATCACCAGGTTGCCGTACAGCCCGCGCAAGCTGGTGCCCAGGGTACCGCTGGTGCCAGAGCCGGTTTCGCTGCCGGTGCGGATCGCGGTGACCGTGAGGGTGTCTTTCTCCAGGTCGATATCGTTACCCAGCACATTACCGCTGGGGTTCAGGCCCGGCGTGGCGTTGTTCAAGCCGCCGGCTTCGATGGCGGTGGCGCTGTCATCGACGCCGGTAGGGGCATCGTTGCGGCCGATGACAATGATCGACAGTTGGGCAAGGTCGGTGAGGCCGCCACGGTCGGTCACCTCGTAGGTGAAGTGATCGGTCAGCGTCTGCAGCAGGTCCAGGCCCAATACAGCCGGGTTGTTGGTGTCGATGGTGTAGGTGTAGCTGCCGTCGGCGTTGATCACCAGGGTGCCGTACTGGCCTTGCAGTACGTTGCCGACGGTACCGGCCACGCCGCTGCCGAGTTCTGCGCCGGTGCGAATGCCGGTCACCGTGAGCTGGTCGCCCTGGTCAACGTCGCTGTCGTTGGGCAGCACGTTACCGCTGGGGTTGAGCACCAGGCCGTCGCCGTTGTCGGCCACGGCAATGTTGAGGTTGTCACGCGCCACGGGGGCGTCCCAGGCGCCCTGGATGGTCAGGTCCAGTTGCGCCACATCCTGGGCACCGGCGCTGTCGCGCATGCGGTAGGTGAACTGCTCTTGCAGGGTATCGCCAGGCTTGAGCGCCTGGACTGCGGCCAGCGTATTGTCGACGCGGTATTGGTAGTCGCCATTGGCGAACACCGTAAGGGTGCCGTACGTCCCGCGGATCACCTGGCTGCCACTGACCGCGGTGAACGTGCCGCCCGCCGCCTCACTGCCAGCGCGGATGCCGTTGACCGTCTTGCTGTCACCGGCATCGACGTCACGGTCGTTGATCAGCAGGTTTCCACTCGGGTCGACGCCCGCCGTGGCGTTGTTGGTGCCGCCGGCTTCCACCGCCACAGCACTGTCGTTGACCGCCAGCGGATTGTCATTGCGGCCCTGAATCGTGATGGTCAGGGTAGCGATGCTGGTGGCACCGGCCAGATCGCGAATGGTGTAGGTGAACGTCTCTCTGAGGGTATCGTTCGGCGTGCGCAGGGCTTGCACCAGCGGATCATTGTTGTCGACCAGGTAGGTGTAGCTACCATCGGCGTTGACCGTCAGGCTGCCGTACTGCCCGGCAAAGCTGCTGCCGACGCTGCCATTGGTCTGGCCTTGGGCAATACCGATGACGCTGAGGGTTTCGCCGAAACGGTCGACATCGGTGTCGTTGCCCAGCACATTGCCGCTGGGGTTGATACCCGGGCTGGCGTTGTTCAAGCCACCGGCCTCTACGGCCAGGGCGTTGTCGTTGCTGGCCACCGGGGCATCGTTGCTGCCCTGGATGGTGATGCTCAGCAGGGCTGTGTCGGTAGCACCCGCGGTATCGACCACGGTGTAGTTGAAGGTTTCCACCAGCGTGTTGCCCGGGCGCAAGGCCTGAACGGCGGCCAGGCTGTTGTCCAGGCGATAGCTGTAGCTGCCATCGGCGTTGAGGGTCAGCCAGCCGTAAGTGCCGCGCAGTTCGCTGCCCAGGGTACCGGCAGTGCCAGCCCCCTCGGTGGCGCCAGTGCGCACCGATGCCACGGCCTTGGTTTCGCCATAGTCGATCGGGTCGCCAACACCGCCATCGACATCGTTGTCGTTGTTGAGCACATTGCCGGTCGGGTCAACGCCGCCGCTGCTGTTGTTCACGCCACCGGCCTCTACGGCGGTGGCGGTGTCGTTACTGGCGACCGGGTTGTCGTTCTGGCCACGGATGACGATGATGATTTGCGCATCGTCGAACTCGCCATCACTGTCGGTCACCCGGTAGGTGAAGACTTCAACCAGCAAGTCGTCCTCGCCGCGCAGGGCCTGGACCTCGGGGTTATTGTTATTGATCTCGTAGCGGTAGGTGCCATCGGCGTTGATGGTCAAGGCACCGTACTGGCCGTTGAGCGCGCTACCGACGGTGCCGGCAGTGCCGGTGCCGCCCTCCGGACCGGTGCGCACGCCGGTGACGCTGACCGGGTCGCTGTCGGGGTCGACAAAGGTCACCTGCCGTACCGGCGCTGGCGGCACGCCAGGGTCGAGCCCCGGCGAGGTGTTATTCACGCCGCCTTTTTCGGTGGCCAGGGCCACGGTGTCCTGAGCGTGGGGCGGGTTGTTGGCGCCGCGCACCACAATCACCAATTGCGCAGTGTCGGTCAGCCCGGCCGAATCGACGATCTGGTAGGTGAAGATCACGTTCAGGGTGGCGCCACGCGCCAGGGCCACAATCGCCGGGTTGTCGCTGTTGACGTCGAAACTGAACGAGCCGTCCGGGTTGATGGTCAGGGTGCCGTAGTTCACCGGGCTGCCGACCGGGGTGCCGTTGCTGAACTGGGCAAAGGTCGCATCCAGGGTCACGGCGCCGCCAGCGACGCTGGTCAGCGTGCCACCGGCCAGTTCAGGGCCGTTGCGTATGCCGTTGACCTTCAGCACGCTGCTGGGCCGGTCGGCGCGGTCTACGTCGAGGTCGACGCCGTTGCCACCGGGTTGGGTGATGCTGCCTGGGCGGCTGGGGAAGAGGATGACGTTACCGACCGGGTTGCTTTCAGGGTCGGCGTTGCTGGCCCCGGCCTGCGCCGTGGCCTGGTCGTCGCTGGCGACCGGGTTGTCGTAGTTGCCGACAATATTGATGCGCAGTTCGGCGAGGTCGTTAAGGCCCTGTACGTCGGACACCTGATAACTGAAGAAGTCCACCAGCCGATCATTGGGGCCGAGTCGCTGCACCGCGGTGTTGGTATTGTCGATGACGTAGCTGTAAGTGCCATCCGAGGCAATGGTCAGCGTGCCATAGGTACCGGCAATGCTCACGCTGCCGCCAGGCGGAACAACGGTCAGGGCACCGGGTACCGTTTCGCGCAGGGGGCGTATACCGGTAACGGAATTGCTTTCGCCATAGTCGATCGGGTCGCCTGGGCCGCCGTCGACGTCGTTGTCGTTGCTCAGCACATTGCCCGTGGCATCCGCCCCGGGTACCGGGAATCCAGTGGGTGGCGTGTCGTTGGGATTACCGCTGTCGGTGTTGTTGACACCGCCTTTTTCGATCGCGGTGCCGACGTCGTTTTCAGCATCCGGGGCATCGTTGGCGCCCTGGATCACGACGGTCAAGGTGGAAGTGGCCTGCAGCGGCGCGCCGCCAATGCCGATGTCGGAGAGGACGTACGTGAACACCTCGGTCAACTGGTCGGAGGCCAGGCGCAGCGCCTGCACTGCGGCGTTGCTGTTATCGACGATGTACTGGTAGGCGCCATTGGCCTGGATCACCAGTTTGCCGTAGCGGCCCAGCACTTCGACGGCGGCCACGGGGACCGGTACCACCACGCCGAGCGGCGAGGTGACCGAGACGACGAACAGCTGATCGGCGTTGGTTGCAATGTCGACGTCGGTATCGTTATCCAACAGGTTTCCGCGCGGATCGACGCCGGGCAGACGGTTGTCGGTGCCGCCGGCCTCAACCGCAGTGGCGCTGTCTGGCACGCCCACGGGGGCATCGTTCACCGGCAGCAGGTTGATCACCAGGAAATCCTGGTCCTGGCGTGCATCGGTTGGTTGCCCCGGCACGCCGTTGTTGTCGAAGTCACCATAGTTGCCCAGGTCATTGGTGGTGACCTGCAGGAAGTCATTGCCGTTGAAGTTCAGGTTGCCCAGGTAACTCAGGCCGTTCAGTGCCGCGTTGATGTCGGCGATGCGCCCCAGCAGCACCAGGGTGGCGGTACCGGCACCGGTGACGGTGACCCCGGTAGTGGCGCCGGTGAGCGACAAGGTGCCGTGGGTCACGGTCAGGGTGACCTGGATATTGCGGCCGTTGACGTCCGGGTTGCGCTCGGCATCGACGTCACTGACGCTGATGCCGGGGATGGCCAGCGGTGTGTCTTCGCTGCCGCTCTGGAAGCCGGGGAGGGTGTTGACGGGCGCATCGTTGACTTCGACATAGCCGGAGTTGGCCTGCGCGCTGCTGCCTTCACCGAGGTTGACATTGACCTGGCCTAGCGTTGCCTGATCGGTATCGATGCGCATGCGCAGCTCACCGAACTGGGCAATGCTGTTGACCGTGGTGGGGGCATCGAGGCGGTACAGGCCCGAAGGCAGCACGCCAAAGGTAAAGCGGCCATTGCTGTCGGTGGTGGTGGTGAACGATTTGTCGTCGCCGTTACCCAGTACACCATCGGCACCGGCCCAGACCAAGGTGATGGTCTGGTTCGGGATGGCCAGCTCGTAGCCCGGTGTGCCAGGCACCGGATCGGCGTCAGGCGTGGTGTCGTTGGGCGCAGTGGCGGCAGTACCGGTGTCATTCCACAGCGTGCCGCTGATAATCCCCAGGCCTGCGCCTTCGCGCAGCACATAGTTGTTCAGGACACTGGCGTCTGGCCCCGGGCCGTCGGCGCCGGTGCGTTCGCCGCTGATGCTGCCGTCGACGCCGACGGTGCTGCCGCCCCAACTGGTGAAGGTCTCGGGCAGGCTGCTCCAGCTCAGGTTGGCGTCGCTGTTGGCAATGGTGGTGCCGTTGGGCACGTCGACCGAGTACACCACCCGCACTTGTGTGCCGCTATCGACCCTGGCGATGTCCACGCTGAGGCCGCCACTGGTGCTGAAGGTGACCCCCGCTGGCAGGTTGCCCGGACCATACGTGGTGCCGCCGATGGTGACGCTGATCAGGGTGTAGTTAGTGCCGGTGGGGAAGCCGTCGGTCAGGTGCACGTCGTAGGCCGGCAATTCTCCGCTGGCGGTAAAACTTATGCTGACCGTGGCGTTGCCCTGGGTGCCGCCGGGGTTGGGGATGAAGTCGGTGACCTGTTTGTTCATACCGCTGAAGCTGGCTTCAACGATGCGTTCGGTCAGCAGCAGGCTGGTTGCGCGCAGGTTACCGTTGACGCGGTCCTGGACCACGGCGCCGAGAATGTCACCGGCCTGGTTTTCTACGCGGTTGTCGACCCGGGCGCTGAACTCCACGACGATGCCTTCAAGGTCGTCGTCGTTGCCGTCGTCGCCACCGCCGTGGGCGCCGTTGGTGATGTTGCCCAGGTTGAGGGTGACGATCTGGTTACCGTTGGCATCGGTGCTGAGCGCTACATAGATCGAGTTGAGCACCCCGGTAGGGCCAGCGCCGGAAAGATCCGGGCTGATGAACTGTGCCTGCGGGCTGTTCTCGTTGCCGATGATCTGCAGCGTGCCGCCGGTGATCAGGTCGGTCAGGCTGGTGGTCAGGCCACCATCGGAGATAAAGCCGATGCGCATGCTGCTCAGGTCGGCCAGGGTCAGGCCCTGGTCCAGGGTGATGACCAGCTGGTAGTTGGGGTTATTGCCTTCAGGCACCAGCACAGTGGCGCGGTAGCGGATGATTTCACCCACCGCGACGTTCTCTTGCAGGGCGTTGGTCGGGTTGGGTGCGGCGGTGTCCGACAGTCCGCCGACCCGGGAAAACTTGATACCTTGCGCCACCGGGATGATCAGCACGCTGTCACGCCGATAGTCGTTGAGTGTGCCGCCGTTGAGTGGACCATCCTGGCCGGTACGTTCACCGGCCACGTTGCCATCGAGGCTGGTCCAGCGGACTTGGGCAAGGTTGTCGAATTGCGCGACCGAAGCACCGGTGGCGTTGACCACGCCGGTCACCCGTATCACCAGCGTGCCACCTTTGGCGATATCGACATTGCCAGTGTTGACCAGGGTACGACCACTGGGGTCGAGGCTGAAGCTGGCGGTGATGTTGGTGCTGACGCCGTTGACCGTGTAGATCACGCTGACCAGGGTCAACTGGTCCAGTTCGCTGGGCAGGGTGCTGTTGAAGGCGATGTCGAAGGCATCGTAGTCACTGCCTGCCGCGCCGTTGCTGACGCTGATGGTGAATTCGACCGGGTCACCCTGGTCGAAGCCCAGGCCCGGCGGGGTGACCAGTTGCTGGGTCAGTTGCAGGGTCGGTTCCTGAATGGTCACGCTGGGCTTGGCACCGGTTACCTGCACGTCCCGATTGACTGCGGTGCTGCCGTTGGGGGTGTCGCCGTCGGGGTCGCTGTAGGTCAGGGTTGCATCATTGAGGTGTACGGCGCTGGTCTGGTTGCCAGCAACGTTGCTGGCAACCAGGCGCAGGCGAATCACGAAGCTGTTGTTGCCGGTGTTGTTGTCGCCGGTGGTATTGGCGACGCTGAAGACAAACCGCGCATCCACGCCATCGCCGCCGAGGGTGCCGGACGGCGCGCTGAGGCTGCCAACGGTGACGGTGCCGCCGAAATTCTGTGCCAGTACACCACCGGCGGTGGTGATCACCAGGTAGCCCTGACCGTTGAAACTGGTGTCCAGGCGCATGCCGGGCGGGATCAGGTCATCGATGCGCAGGTTCTGCGTGGTGCCTTCGGGCAGGGTGACGACGATGTCATAGAGCATGCTTTCGCCCACCACCAGATTGGCACCGGTGGTGTGGCTGGCGCTGGAGTCAGTGTTGTCGAGGCTGCCACCGGCGTAGGTCTTGGTGATGGAGGGTGCGGCAACCTGTTGGCTGGCCAGGTCGCTCAACGGTGTGGCACCGAGGAAGTTCTGCCCGCCCTCGACGCTGGCGTAGCGGGTCAGTTCGGCGTTGGTCTGCAGGGTGGCACTGGCGGCAATGTTGGCGGCGACGTTGACGTCATAGGTGATGACGACAACGTTTGCCCCACTGTTGTCGGCAGCGGTGCCAGGGCGGCCGGCGAGCAGGGCGCCTGTACCTGCGCCGTCGATGAAGGTAATGGTGTTGGTGGCGTTGTCCACGGTGTAATGGGTGCCAGCGATCAGCCGTGTGCCATCACCGCGATAGATCAGCAGGTTGGCCGCCGACAGACTGCCGCCGACAAACGACAGCCCCGGCGCAAGGGTAATGCGGGTGCTGACGTCAAAGGCATTGCCGCCACCGTGGTTCTCGATGGCCGTTGCCAGGCGCAGGCGGTCATTGCCATCGATACCGCTGACGTTACCGTTGACCGCAGCGATGTCGGTAATGCTGCCGTTGAACGGCACACCCGTGCCGCCCGGCGGGTTCCAGCTGCCGGTGGTGCCGGTCACCGTGCCGTGGCTGGTGGACACCACGCCATGGCTGATGGTCAAGGCCGGTTCGGCGACCGAGGCGATCAGGGTCACATCGTCGGTGGTCACCAGGACGCTCTTGTCCAGGGTGCGGGTCTGGCTGGATTCGCCCAATACGTTGAACGCACGCTGGTCGGCGAATGGCTGATCACTGACGGTCAGGGTGAAATCAATGGCGATGCGACTGCCATTGACACCGGTATTGACGTAGTCGGCGAAGGTGAACACCAGCGAGTTGCCGGGGCCCAGGGTTACCGAGGTCGGGCTGTTGGGGTTGGTGTTGCCGGTGGCCAGGCGCCAGATGCTGTTGAGGTCCAGACCGCTGAGGTTGAACAATGGCAGCGGCAGGTAAGCGGTGAGCTTGAAGTTCTCGTAGTCACCGGTGACCAGGTCGTAGCTGAGGCGGAAGGTCACGCGGTCACCGGGGCGCAGCTCGGTGCCGGGGGCAGGGGCGCCGCCACCGTTGAGGTCGGCCAGGTCGATCTCGACCTTGCTGGTGGGAATGCGGACGAGGGTGTTGGAACTGTCGCTCTGGTCGTCACCGCTGAGGTTGAGCGGGTCGAGCAGTACGGTGGCGGTGACCGTGGCATTGTTGCCCAATGGGTCGCCTTCGTTGATCTCGCTGTGTGGCGCGCCAGCAGGCGGGGTATAGCTCTGGCCAACCCGGGCCTGGTAGCTGATGACCGCCAGGGTGGCGCCTTGCAGCACGTCATCGAAGGCCAGGTCGCCATTGAGCCAGCTGCGCCCCGCAAAAGCGTTGCGCATTGACTGGCCAACGTCGAACACCAGTGACGTGCTGCCGTCGGCGTTGACCACGACGGTGCTGACCAAGGTAATGGTCTGGCTGATGCCGTTTACCGTTACGTTCAAGGTCGCGGTCCCGGGTACCAGGGACTGGCCGTCAGTCAGGCCATCGGCGATGACGAAGCTGCCATTGCCGAGGAAGGTCTTGCCGAAGGCGAAGTAATCCGACAGTGCAATGTTGAGTTGGTAGGTGAGGGTATCGCCGGGGCTGATGCCAGCGCTGCCACCGTCAACGGTAACGGTGACTTGTTTTTGCAGGGTGATCGACTTGGCCACGAAGCTGACGTCGTCGCCCTGGCCATTGAAGTTGATCTGGCCGTTCGCTGCGTCGCGCGGGTCCAGTGGCTTCCAGCTGCCGGAGGCGGTGGGGCCGTCGAAGGTGATGGTGACGTCGTCACCGGTGACTGGATTGAGTACCGGTACCCCGTCGGCATCGTCATCGGGGACAAAGAACTGCACGTCGGTACTGGTCGGCGCGCTGAGCGTCGGGTAGGTGACGGTGAACGAGCTGATGTACAGGTCGTTGCTCAGGTCGTTGTCGTTGTTACGCGCCAGCAGCGATTGGATCACCACCGGGTCAGTAATAGTGCGCCCGTCGTACAGGGTAACCGAGGTCAGTGTGCCACCACCGCCGGGGGTGATGCGGGTGACAATGACGTTGTCGGGCACCGGCTGGGTGATCACCACGTTGGTCAGGGTTTGCGAATTGGCCGGGGTCACGGTGACGGTCAGGTCACGCTTGAAGTTGGGACCGGTGGCCGTTTCGCCTTCCGGCGTGGTGACCACTTGGTCGACGGTAATGACCGTCGGATGCACTACATAGCTGTCGGCGTTGGCCGATGGCTCCAGGATGCTCGGGTCGGTGGCTGGGTTGTTCAGCGAGTCGTTGCCGTACTGGAAGCCACTGCGGGCACGGATGGTCAGGTCGGGCGTCGAGCCAGAGAACGAGAAATCGGTATCTGCCAGGTTGCTCAGGGTTGCCGTGACCTGGATAGGGATCGGCGGTTGGCCCTGGCTGACGCTGGCGAACGGCAGCTCGATTACCACCATCTGATCGCCTGCGCGCATACCGAAATCGGCGGCATTGATCACCAACGGTTTGCCATCGACGCCCACGGCCAACGGATGATTGGCCCGACCGCTGGCATCGAAGGTCACCGCATGGGCCGTGAGTGCTTGCCCCAGGTAGGTGGCGGACACAAAGGTGATGCCATCGTCGATCTCGGTACCGGCGCCGTCTTTGCCCGTGGCCGGGAAGAACAGGTCGACAAAGGGGGCATAGCCAGTGTCACTGGTACTGTTGGTGAAGGTGACGGTGAAATTGAAGGTGTTGCCCAGCAGCACATCGGCACCGCCCGACAGGTCGGTGCTGGGGCCAGCCGCCAGCAGGCGGTCGTAGCCGGCCATGGCCGCTGCGGTCAAGGCAATGGGTTTGTCGATAGCGCCGCGGGTGACTTCCAGGGCCCAGTCGCCGCCGGCTTTGGCACTGCCAGTATTGTCACTGGAGGCACCGACGTCGGCACCGGTCCAGCGCGACAGCTGATCGACCAGGGTGCGACCCTCGCTGCCTTCACCGACTTTGCAGCCATACAGCTGAATGTCGGCGCCTTCACTCAGCGACTGGCCCCACTGGCTCAGGGTTTGCGAAAACTTGCCGACGTTGTCTGCCGTGAGCGTGGTTTTGCCGAGGGTGAACTCGCCGGCGGCGCCGTGCGACAGGATCTGGATCGAGTCGACCTGGCCGAGCTTGGCCAGTGCCGTGGAGATCGCGGCCAGGCCATCCTGCTTGGCATCCACCACCAACACCTCGACGTTGTCGGGCAGGTTGGCGGTGAGCTGTTGGCGGCCCTCGATGCGGCTGTCGAGCACCAGCAGGTGACGCGCGGCCGAAGGCTGCTGGCCCGGTTCGCTGCGCGCATCGGACGGGGTGGCGTGGGCAGCGCCAGTATCGGCCTTGTCACCGCTGTCCTGATGCTGCTGGTCTGCTGCGGCTGCAGCAGCACCGTCAAACAGGATGCGCGGCTCCAAAGCCAGCGCCTGGCGTTGGGGTTTGAATGCAATGGGTACGGCGGAGCGGGTCTGGGTCGTCATGTCCACATCATCACTTTGAGCCCTGGGTAAGGGCGAACCGTCTTCGTATTGGTCATGCCAATGCCCGCCCCAGATACCTATCCTTGAGGGGTTCGTAGCATTGGATGATAGATCCAGCCTAGTCTGTTTTTTTTGCTCTGTAGGAAAATTCTGATGGAGCGCATTTTTATAGCGGCTGGCAACTACAGGTACAAGTGAGCAACCGCGACTATCCTCAGCTTGCCTGCTTCAGATCAACTGATGCAGGGAGGTGCGATGCAGTCAACGGCCACGAAGGTGCAGCAGGCGACGGTTGTGCCCTGACAAGGACATCTGGCTGGAGCAAGTGCCATGGGGGAGTGGGTAAAACGTTGGTATGTGCACGTTGCTTTTCTGTTGTGGATGGGTTTTTTTTCCACCGTTCAAGCAGCACCAGAAGCACCGACGGAAGCGGGCGCATCTGCCGAACTGAAAATTGCCAATCGGCTGATTTTTACCTTCAAGGCCAGCCTGCTCGGCGAGTCACCCGAGGCACGTGCCCAGCGCGCCCAGACGGTGATCAATGAAGTGCTCAGCGGCACCGAAGAGCCGCAGGTGCGCCTGGATACCATCCAGGATAGCTATATGGTGCTACTGGGTGAGCGCCGCGCCTTTATCGTCACCCCCAAGGACGCCGACCCGGAAACCTCGGTAGCCGACGCGGCGGCACAGGCGGGCAAGCGGCTTGAACAAGTGGTGAAGGAGTCGCAGCAGGCCCGCAGTGTGCGCTTTCTGCTGACCGCTGTTGGCCTGAGTGTGGTGGCCACCTTACTGTTTATTGCGTTGCTGCGCCTGGCCGGGTTTGTCCGCAGCAAACTGCTGGCCCAGTTGCCCAAACGCATACGTCGTCATCACGGCGTATTGAAAGTGGGAGACACCTCGCTGCTCGATACCAGCAACCTGTTTCCGCTGGTGCGGCGCTTGCTGGATTTGCTCTACTGGATCGTCGCGCTGTTGCTGACGTACGAATGGCTGACCTTCGTGCTGCAACGCTTTCCCTATACCCGGCCGTGGGGGGAAAGCCTTGACCACTACTTGCTCAACTTGCTGCGCTACGTGCTCGATGCCATCGTCAGCGCCATACCGGGGCTGATCATTGCCCTGATGATCTTCTTCATTGCCCGTGGCATCAGTGCCTTTACCAAGCGGGTGCTGGAGCGCTTGTCCAAGCCTGGCACCATCAGCTGGCTCAACAGCGAAACCCTGCAGCCGACCACGCGCCTGACTGCGCTGGCGATCTGGCTGTTTGCCCTGGCCATGGCCTATCCCTACCTGCCGGGCGCCGGTACCGAAGCGTTCAAAGGCCTTTCGGTGTTGATCGGTTTGATGATTTCCCTCGGTGCATCGAGCGTGGTCGGGCAAGCCGCGGCCGGCTTGATCCTGACCTACACCCGCACCTTGCGCCCCGGCGAGTTTGTCCGTATTGGCGAACACGAGGGCACCGTGACTGAACTCGGCATGTTCACCACCAGCATCCGCACCGGTTTGGGCGAAGTACTGACCATTCCCAACTCGATGATTACCGGGGCGGTGACGAAAAACTACTCGCGGGTGGTGCAGGGCGCAGGCTATGTGGTTGATACCGTCGTAACCATTGGCTACGACACACCGTGGCGTCAGGTTGAAGCCATGCTGTTGGAAGCGGCGCAGCGCACGCCAGGGATTCTGCGCTCACCGACACCCCAAGTGTTCCAGACGGCGCTGTCAGACTTTTATCCGGAGTACCGCCTGGTTGCCCAGGCCGTGCCCAGCGAACCGCGGCCGCGTGCCGAGTTGCTGACCATGCTGCATGCCAATATTCAGGATGTCTTCAATGAATACGACGTGCAGATCATGTCGCCGCACTACCTGGGTGACCCCGAACAAGAGAAGCGCGTGCCCAAAGACCGCTGGTACATGGCCCCCGCGCAAGCCCCCGACGAAACAGGACGCGAGCCATGATCGACTTTGTGCTCCACGCATTGCGTTCCAATCCCGAAATTGCGGTGTTTTTGGCGATTGCTTCGGGAGTGCTGATCGGTCGAATTCAGCTGGGCAACTTCCACCTGGGCTCAGTGGCCGGGGCGCTGTTGATGGGCCTGATCATCGGCCAGATCGGCCTTGAGGTGCCGCATGAACTGAAATCGGTGTTTTTTGTGCTGTTTATCTACGCCGTGGGCTTCAAGAGCGGCCCCGAGTTCTTCAGTTGCTTGAACAGCAGCAGCCTGAAACTGGTGCTGTTTTCCGTGGTGCTGTGTGCCACGGCGCTGGCCACCATCTTGCTGATGAATGCGATTTATCACTTCGATGCCGGGTTCACCGCAGGCCTGGGCGCTGGCGCCCTGACCGACACGGCGATCATGGGCACCGCCAGCAGCGCCATTGCCCAGCTGAGCCTGGACGAGGCGGCGAAAAATCAGCTGTACAGCCACATGGCAGTGGCCTATGCCATTACCTATGTGTTCGGCACCATTGGTCTGGTGGTGTTTGTCGGCACCATTGCCCCGAAACTGTTGGGCGTGGATTTGCGCAGCGCTGCCCGCGAACTGGAGCTGGAGTTGGGCATTGCCAGCAACGAGCAGATCATCAGCATTCCCTACACCCGTATCGTGGTTCGCGCGCACCGGGTAGGGGAGCGTGCCGATGGCCAGTCGATCGCTGCGTTCGAGCAACAGCATGCCAACATCAGCATCGAGCGCGTGGTGCGTGCAGGCCAGGTCCATGAACGCAACAGCGAACTGTTCCTGCAAAAAGACGACATCGTCGGGGTGTATGCCCTGCGTGAAGATGTCGCCTCACTGGTGCAATGGCTGGGCCCGGAAATCGATCACCCTGAGGCGATGTCGTTTCCCACCCGTTCGGTTGAAGTGGTGCTGACCCGCGATGCATTGGCCGGCAAGACCTTGCACGACATCAAGGCCGCCCTGGTCGGCTCCGAGCGGATGGGCTGTTTTATCAACACCATCACCCGCCAGGGGCTGGAGTTGCCGCAGTTACCCAACACCATTTTACGCAAAGGTGATGTCATCTCCCTGACCGGGCGTACGGCCAGCATTGAAGCCCTGGCGGAGCAACTGGGGCGTATACGCGAGCGCAATCACAAAAGTGATATCGCCGTTCACAGCCTGGGCATGGTCGTGGGTGCGCTGCTGGGCATGCTGTCCACGCATATCGGCATGATTCCGGTTGAACTGGGGGTGGGCGGTGGTGTGTTGCTGGTTGCGTTACTGATTGGTTGGTACAACTCCCGGCATCCGGAATTTGGTGCCTTGCCATCGGCGGCGCAGTGGGCATTCTCGGAGTTCGGGCTGACCGCCTTCGGTGCGGTGGTGGGGCTGCTGGCAGGGCCTGCGGCGATTGCCGCGATGCAAAGCCAGGGGGTCGCGTTGCTGATTTCAGGCGTGGTAGTGACCTTGGTGCCACCGCTGGTATCGCTGTATTTCGGGCGTTATGTGCTGCGCCTGCACCCGATGGTGCTGTTCGGTGCCCTGGCCGGGGCGCAGACCGAAGCGGCGTCGATGAACAAAATCATCGAACAATCCGGGAGCAACACGCCGGTGATTGGTTTTACCGTGTGCTACGCGATTTCCAACGTACTGCTGGCGGTTTGCGGGCCGATCATTGTTTACATAGCCAGTTGAAGGCTGAGGTAGGAGATACCGTCTTGCACCACCTGTGGGAGCGGGCTTGCCCCGCGATGGCGGTGTGTCAGACAGATTGCAATCGCGGGGCAAGCCCGCTCCTACAGGCGTTCAAGGGTGGCCGCCACGGCCTGCACGTGTTGGCGTAGCCAGCGGCGCAAGGGGTCGGCAGCGGTGCGCGCATGCCAGATCTGCATCACTTCAACCCGTGGCAACGACAAGGGTAAGGCCAGCATGCGCAAGTCGGGATCGCGCTCAACGGCCTCCTGGGCCAGTGAACGCAAGCAGGTGAGCAGCATGTCGGTACCTCGAATCAACCGCGTAGGCGCTACGAAACTGGCGAGCCCGGCCGCTACCCGGCGCTTGAGGCCCTTGGCCTGCAACGCCTGGTCCACTAAGCCATCGAGATCACCAGTGAGGGTGGTAAGCAGGTGCTCGCAAGCGAGAAAGGCGTCCAGGTCCAAGCCATTAGCCAGTCGTGCATTGCTGCGTGAGGCAAGCACCACGAAGTCTTCACTGAGCAACCGTTGCTGATGAAAGGTGTCGGGCAGGTCGGTATAAAAACCGGCAATCGCCAGGTCGCAGGTGCCTTTTTCCAATTCATTGCGTGGCAACTGACCACGGGTGTTATGGGTGATCAGTAGCAGGTTTGGCGCCTGGCTACGCAGTATCGGTAACAAGTGCGGCAGTAGCGTTTGCTCGATGTAGTCGGTGCTGTAGAGGTGGATACGCTCGGCCCGTTGCAGAAAATCACGGCCATCACTGAGGTCGTAGAACGCCTCCAACTCACTCACCAGACGCTGCACATGGGGCGCCAGTTCGTGGGCCCGCGGAGTGGGTGAGAGGCCGCGAGGCGCGCGGACAAACAGCGGGTCGGCAAACTGCTGGCGCAGCTTGTTCAATTTATGGCTCAGGGCCGGCTGGCTCAGGGCGATACGCGCTGCGGCCACCGACGCGTTGCGTTCCTGGTAGAGCACGTGAAACACCAGGAGCAGGTTGAGGTCCTTGTTGGTGATATTCATTTTTTGAATGCCAGAAATAAAAGCTTTCGAATTAACGAATATTAGTGCCTTGAGTAGGATGCTGGCTACTCACCCCACAGACCTGCAGGAGCATCACTATGCGCACGCTATCCACCCTGGCACTCGCCCTGGGCACCACGCTGCTGGCCGGTACGGCGCCGGCTGCCAGCAAGGGCGAGGTGCTGGTATTGCTGTCCAGCGAACAGCAATTGCCACTCAAAGACGGCAAGCAGTACCCCACAGGGTTTTACCTTAACGAGTTCGGTGTGCCTGCGGATCAACTGCTCAAGGCTGGCTACACACTGGTATTGGTGACCCCGAAAGGCAACAAACCGAGTGTCGACCAGCGCTCGATCGACCCCATGTATTTCGCTGGCGATGCCGCAGAGATGCGCCGTATCCAGACGCTGGTCGAGGGCCTGCCCGGCATCAATGACAGCGTGTCGCTCAAGGAAGTGTTGGAGGGCGATCTCGACCGCTTTGCCGGGCTGCTGATCCCGGGCGGCCATGCGCCCTTGATCGACCTGGCCAACAACCCGCAAGTCGGCGCGCTGCTGCGGCACTTCCACCAGGCTGGCAAGCCCACGGCCGCCATCTGCCACGGGCCGATTGCGCTGCTGTCGGCGCAGGACGATCCGCTCGGTTACCAGGCGGCATTGACCCGAGGTGAAAAGCCGGCAGCAGCTAACTGGATCTACCAGGGCTACCGCATGACCATTTTCGCCGACCCGGAAGAGCAGGTGTTCGAAGGCTCGCTTAACGGTGATCGCATTCAATTCTACCCAGCCGCCGCCATGGCCGGTGCGGGAGGTGACATGAACTACGCCCAGGCCTGGTCGCCGAATGTGGTGGTCGATCGTGAGCTGATTACCGGCCAGAATCCGTTCTCTGACCACGCGCTGGCCAAGGAGCTCCTGCACAAGCTGGACGCGGCAAAGGCGCTATAGTGCTTTGGAATAAAAAGTAGCGCTTTTTAGCATTACACCAAGACCTGCCTACACGGATGCACTACCCTAAGCCCCACGGCCAACGCTGCTAGCCGATAAGAAAGCCCGGATCAGGGCGCTGAGATTCGACCGTGGAGCAAGGAATGAGGCAACACACCCTGGTGTCCCGCTATTGCCAGCGGATCCGCTCATATGCAGCCCTGATGCTATTGGCCGGTGTGTTACCGGCTTGGGCTGCCAGTGCTCCCGCCACACCGCTGCCCGGACAGGCCAGCGTGGCCGAAGGCTACGTTGCCACGGCCAGTTGCCTGGGCTGTCACACTGAGCAAGCCAAACAATGGCAAGACTCCGACCATGGCTGGGCCATGCGTGACGCCACCGGCGCCAACGTGCTGGGCAACTTCAACGATGCACGCTTTGACGAGGCCGGTGTCAAGGCGCGCTTCTTTCGCAAGGGCAAGCAGTTCTTCGTCAATACAGAGGGCGAGCAGGGCAAGGCCGAAGACTTCCAGATCCTCTACACCTTCGGCCACTACCCGCTGCAGCAATACCTGGTGGCTTTGCCCCGTGGACGCTTGCAGGCTCTGACCATCGCCTGGGACAGCCGCACCAGCGGTGAGGGCGGCCAGCGCTGGTTCTCGCTGTACCCCGGCCAACGCTTTGCCCCCAATGATCCGCTGCACTGGACCGGGCGCTACCAGAACTGGAACGGCATGTGCGCCGACTGCCACTCCACGCGCCTGATGAAAAACTACAACGACCGTGACGACAGCTTTGCCTCGACCTGGCAGGAAAAGAACGTCGGTTGCCAGAGCTGCCACGGGCCAGGCCAGGCCCATGTTGACTGGGCCAAGGCAAACAAAGCGGCGCAGCCGAGCTATGCCACAGCCAAGGACATTGGTTTGCAGGTGGACTACAAGGCGCTGGGCAGCCAGGGCCTGGTCGAGCAGTGTGCGTTTTGCCACAGCCGTCGGCAAACCCTCGGCGCCGGGCAACTGCCGGGTCACCCACAGCTGGACCAAAGCCTGCCCGCGACCTTGCGCAGCGGCCTTTATCATGCCGATGGCCAGATTGACGGCGAAGTCTACGAATATGGCTCGTTCACCCAGAGCAAGATGTATGCAGCGGGGGTAGGCTGCACCGACTGCCACAACCCGCACACCAGTAAGGTCAAGATCGAAGGCAACGGGCTGTGCTTGCAATGCCACAACGAGCAGCCGCCGCGGGCGCGTTTCCCCAGCCTGCAGGCCAAGAACTACGACAGCCAGGCGCACCATCACCACACGCCAGGCACGGCGGGCGCCCAATGTGTCAGTTGCCATATGCCGACTAAGACCTACATGGTGGTCGACCCCCGGCGTGACCATAGCCTGCGCATTCCACGCCCCGACCTGGCCAGCAAGGATGCCAGCCCGGACGCCTGTACCAGCTGCCACACAGACCAGCAGCCGCAGTGGGCCGCCAAGGCCATCGAAGGCTGGTTCGGGCAGCCACAGCGTCCGCCTCACTATGGTGAGAACTTCCATGCGGCGCGCAGCGGTGAGGGCATCCCCTTCAATGCGCTCAATGCCGTGCTGGCAGATAAAGGCAAACCCGCGATTGTCCGCGCCACGGCGGCTGAACAGCTGGCCGACCTCGGCCCCCGTTCCGTCATTAGCCTGGGCTGGGCGCTGAACGATCCGAGTGCCCTGGTGCGTGCCTATGCGGTTTCCGGTTTTTCCAGTGTCCCGGCAGCGCAACGCCTGCAGCCGCTGTTGCCGCTGCTCAAGGACCCGAGTCTGGCCGTGCGCGATGAGGCTGTCAGGGCCTTGGCCGATGTGCCGGCCGAGCAACTGCCGGTGGAGTCGCGCGAGTCGTTCAAAACCTTGCTGGCAGACTACGAGCAACGCTTGCGCGGCAACGCGGATCTGCCCGGTGGCCGTCTGAACCTGGCAGTCCTGTTGAACCGGCAGGGCCGTGGCAACGAAGCAATGGATGAATACCGCCAGGCCTTGAAGCTCGACCCGTACTTTGTGCCCGCGCGGGTCAACCTGGTAACCCAATTGAGTGGCGCACAACGCCTGGACGACGCCGAGCAGGTGCTACGCGAAGGCCTCGCGCTGGACAAAATGCCCCCCGCCGACCACGGCAACCTGGCCTATATGCTGGCCTTGTTGCTGGTTGAGCAGGGCAAAGCCGAGCAGGCACTGGAGTGGATGGAAACCGCAGCCGTGGCGCTGCCGGGCAATTCGCGGATTCGCTACAACCAGGGTTTGCTGTTGTCGCGTCTGAATCGCCGTGATGACGCTATCAGTGCCCTGCGCAGCGGGTTGCAGCAGTCGCCAGACGATCCGGACTTGCTCTATTCGCTGATTTACCTACATGCCTTGGCTGGGGAGCGTGATGAGGCGTTCGAGTATGTAAAACGCATGCGCCAGGTTGCGCCGGATGACCCGCGCCTGCAGGGGATCGAACCCTATTGGCAAAAACCCTGAGTGTGTATCGCCTGTAGTCCGTTGGCTTGCGAGCAGGTCAGCGGCTGCTAGGATCAATCCATTGCCAGCCAGTCAGGGACTGCACTAATGACCATACGTGAGCAGGTAGCGGCGCTGGAGGCCAGTGTGGCGCAGCAGGTTCTGGGGCAGGCCGACACTATCCGGCACGTGCTGCTTGGGCTTCTGGCCAATGGTCATGTGTTGCTGGAAAGTTTGCCGGGCCTGGCCAAGACCCGCACGGTCAAAGCCCTGGCCACCCACCTGGATGCCAACATGCGGCGCATCCAGTTCACCCCGGATCTGCTGCCGTCGGATATCACCGGCGGGGAAATCCTGCAGCAAACCGCCGAGGGCAACCAGATCAAGTTCCAGCCTGGCCCGCTGTTTGGCAATGTGATTCTTGCCGACGAGATCAACCGGGCACCGGCCAAGGTCCAGGCCGCATTGCTCGAAGCCATGGAAGAGCGGCAGATCACCGTGGCCGGGCACAGTTACCCGATGTCGGGATTGTTCATGGTTCTGGCAACGCAAAACCCCATCGAGCAAGAAGGCACCTATCCGTTGCCGGAAGCGCAGATGGACCGCTTTCTGATGAAGCTGCAACTGGACTACCCCAAGATCGAAGACGAAACCCTGGTGTTGCGCCTGGTGCGTGGCGAAGATCAGCAAGCCGGCAAGGCGGCGCCAGCGCCCCAGCGTTTGCCGCAAGAGGTGGTATTTGCCGCACGGGCAGAAGTCGCGGCGGTACAGGTGGCCGAGGCCATCGATCGCTATGTGATCGACCTGGTCAACGCCACGCGCAGGCCGCACGACTACGACGATGACCTGGCCCGCTGGATCAAGATCGGTGCCAGCCCGCGTGGTGGCATCAGCTTGGACCGGGTGTCGCGCGCGCATGCCTGGCTGTCGGGCAATGACTATGTTTCACCGGACGATGTGCGTGCCGTGGTGCACCCGGTCCTGCGCCACCGTTTGCAGCTGTCCTACGATGCGATCGCCGATGGCGTCAGCGCCGATGAGGTGATCGACCGGCTGCTCGATCGCGTTGCGGTCCCGGCCTGAGCCATGCCGGGACCACAATCGGGTAGCCGCAGGGCCGATGGCCAGGTCTACGCGTCGTTGGCGCAACTCATGGCGCTGGAGCACCGTATCCGCGGCCTGAGTTTTCTCGCGCGCCAGCCACTGGCGAGCATCCTGTCCGGCAACCACGCGTCGCGCCTGCGTGGCCGTGGCCTGAGTTTCGACGAACTGCGCCGCTACATCCCCGGCGATGACCTGCGCCATCTGGATTGGCGCGCCTCGTTGCGTTTCGGCAAACCCTTCGTGCGCACCTTTACCGAAGAACGCGACCGCCCGACGTGGCTGTTGATCGACCAGCGCATGAGCATGTTCTTTGGCTCGCAACGCAGTTTCAAGTCGGTGACCGCCGCCGAACTGGCAGCGCTGTCGGCGTGGATTGCCTTTCACGCGGGCGACCGCGTTGGCGGCCTGGTATTTGACGACCAGCAGGTGCAACCTGTGCGGCCGTTGCGTAGCCGGGCGCGAGTGGAAGCCTTGTGCGCCGCAGTGATACGCAGCAACCACGCACTGTCAGCCACAGGCCCTGATGCCGAAGGCGCCGATCAGTTGGATCTGGTACTGCGCACCTGCATCGCCAATGCCGGGCACGACAGTCTGGTGTGCATCATCAGCGACTTTTCCGGTGCTTCAGCGCACACCTTGCAGTTGCTGCGCCAACTCAGTGCACACAACGATGTGATCGCCATGCAGGTGTACGACCCGCTCGCACTGGCGTTGCCGCAACAGGGGCGGGTGACCGTCACCCAAGGTCAGGTGCAGGTGGAGCTGGAAATCGGCCGGCGTCATGTGCACCGGCCCATGGCCGAGTTTCTTTCCGGTCGATTGCAGCAGGTCGCCGAGCTGCTGCAACGTAGCCAAGTGCCGGTAATGATGATCAGTACCGGCGAAGATGCGCTGATGCAAGTGCGCCGCGAGCTGGGCCGGCTCTCGGGAATTGTGCGATGACCACGCCAGCGCTGCCGAACATCGATCAGTTGCAGGAGCTGCCGCTGACCACGCCGCCGTTCAGCTACCTGCCGCAGACCTGGGGCTGGCTGGTACTGCTGCTGATGGTGCTGTGCGCCACCGCGTGGTGGGCGCTGCACCGCTGGCGGCGCTGGCAACGTGATCGCTACCGGCGCGAAGCGCTGCTGATGCTCGAAGGCCTGGAACACAGCTTGAGTGACACGGCAGGGCGCCTGCGCGGCCTGCGCCAGTTGCCGGTGCTGCTTAAACGTGTGGCCTTGTCGGCGACCAGCACTGCGGCGGTGGCCGCGCTCAGCGGTGCGCAGTGGCAGGCATTTTTGACCACCCATGCCCGAGTACCTTTGCCGGAACACTTCGCGACGCGCCTGTTCTCCCTGGCGTATGCGCCAGATGCCGAAGTCCTGGGCATCGGCGAAAGCGAGGTGCAGACGCTGTTTGCCGCCAGCCGAACCTGGATCGAGACCCATCATGTGGCAGTTTGACTACCCCTGGGTGTTGCTGCTGTTGCCGCTGCCCTGGCTGGCCTACCGCTACCTGCGCGCTTATCGCGCCGCGCGCAGCTCACTGCGGGTGCCGTTTTTCGCGGCCATGAGTCGGGCGGTTGGCCAGCAGCCGGGCACCCCGGCGGCAAGCGCCGGGCGGTGGCAGTTACTGCTGAACCTGCTGGTCTGGGCGCTGATCATCGCAGCCTGCGCCCGCCCGGTGTGGGTCGAACAAGCCATCGAAAAGCAACAGCCGATTCGCGACATGATGCTGGCGATTGATATCTCCCAGTCCATGCAGACCACCGATTACACCGACGCCAACGGCGTGCAGAGCGACCGTTTGACCGCAGTCAAAGGCGTGGTGCGCGACTTTATCGCGCAGCGTAAGGATGATCGCATCGGTCTGATCGTTTTTGGCACCGCAGCCTACCCGCAGGCGCCGTTTACCCTTGATCATGCCAGCCTTGGGCTGCTGCTCGACGAAGTCGGCATCGGTATGGCCGGCCCGAATACCGCGCTGGGTGATGCCATTGGCCTGAGTATCAAGCTGTTCGAACAGGCCAAGGAACAGGAGAAAGTGCTGATCCTGCTGACCGATGGCAACGACACCGGCAGTGCCATTACCCCTGAGCACGCTGCGCAACTGGCCAAGCAGCGCGGCATTCTGGTCCACACCATCGGCATTGGCGACCCCGAGGCCAGCGGCGATGCCAAGGTTGACCTGACGGTGCTGCAGAATATCTCGCGCACCACCGGTGGGCGCTTCTTCCGCGCCGATGACCGCCACGCCCTGCAAACGGTGTATGCGACCCTGGACCAGATCACCCCGCACCAGGTCAAGACCCTGAGTCACCAACCCAAGCGCGACCTGTTCTGGTGGCCGTTGGGCGCGGCATTGCTGTTGTTGCTGCTCAGCCACAGCGTGACGGCAGTGTCGGGCTGGCTGTTGCAGCGCCAGGCACCCGGTACCGAGCCCGGAGGCTGACATGGACATCGACCTCAGCGCCTTTCACTTCCTGCGCCCGCTGTGGCTTTTGCTTCTGGTCCCGGCGCTTGTGCTGCCGTGGGCCTGGATGCGTCGACATGACCTGCGCCGGCAGTTGCACGGGCTGATTGCCCCGCACCTGGTCGAGGCCTTGCTGATTACCCCTGAGCAGCAGCCTCGTGTGCAGCCTGTGCACCTGCTGGCGCTATTGCTGGGCTTGGGCGCAGTGGCCGCCGCCGGGCCGACCTGGACCCAGGACACGCCTGATTTTCTCGACAACCGTGCGGTGTTGATTCTGGCCGTCGACCTGTCGCCGTCGATGGATGCCGACGATGTACCGCCTTCGCGGCTGATCGCGGCCAAGCACACCTTGCATGACCTGATTCAGCGCCGTGCCGGTGCCCGTACGGCGCTGATTGCCTATGCCGGTAATGCGCATCTGGTGTTGCCCGCCACTGAAGACCCGGCCTTGCTCGACAGCTTCCTGCAAGCATTGAGCACCGATCTGATCAGTCAGCCCGGCAAAGACGTGCTCGGCGTGATCGAGCAAGCACAGAAACTGCTGGATGCCGAGAAGATGCCCGCCACCCTGTTGTTGGTCACCGATGGGGGGGCGCCGGAGCAGTTGCAGGGCATTTCCAAGCGACTGTCCGGCAGCGACCTGCAAGTGCTGGTACTGGCAGTCGGCAGTCAGGACGGTGGGGTGCTGCTGGATACCAAGGGGCGTCCACGCATTGCCGAAGATGGCCAACCAGTGCAGGCAAGCTTCGATGCCCAGGGCTTGAAGCAGCTGGCACAAGCGGCCGACGCCCCGCTGGGTAGCCTGACCCTGGACGATGACGTTTTGGACTGGATCACCCTGCATGCGCAGCAGCACTTGCAGGCGGTTCAAGGTGATCAGCAACAGGTGCACTGGAAGGACGCAGGGTATTGGCTGTGCTGGCCTTTGGCGCTAATCGCGCTGTGCTGCGTGCGGCGTGGCTGGCGCGTGAACTGGCTTGGGTTGTGGCTGGTCGTGCTGTTGAGCATGCCCGCTGAACCGGCGCGGGCCGGGGCCTTGGCCGATGCCTTTTTTACCCCGGACCAGCAAGGCCGCTGGGCTTTTGAGCATGGTCACTTTCCTCAGGCAGCCGAGCACTTTCACGATCCGTACTGGAAAGCGCTGGCGGCCTACAACGCGGCGGACTATCCGGCAGCGCTGGCTGGCTTTGCCCGGCTCGACAGTGCTGCGGCGCAGTTCTACCTGGGCAATATCTATGTACGCCTGTTCAAGTTCCCCGAGGCGATCAGCGCCTATCAGCAGGCCCTGCACAAACAGGCAGAATTTCCCCAGGCCAGCGCCAACCTGGCCCTGGCCCAGGCCTTGCTCAAAGACTATGAAGACCAGCAACAGGCCGGTACCCCCGATGAGAAGGCCGACAAAGTGGTCGAAGACCAGACCCCCAGTGCCGGCGCGCAACAAAAGCAGCTGACCACCGCGCAGGCGGCCTCGGATCAACAGTGGTTGAACAACCTGACAACCTCGCCAGCGCAGTTTCTCAAACGCAAGTTCATGCTCCAGAACGCCGCACGCCAAGCGCCTGAGGGTCAGCCATGAAATTGCTGCTGATGATGCTATTGGTGTGCGCACCGCTGCTGGCCAGCGCCGCGCCTGAAGTCCGGGTGCAAAGCCGTCTGCTGCCGCAGGCCGAAGTCGTGGTGGGCGGCACACTCAGCATGGAGGTCGATCTGCTGGTCGATACCTGGTTCACCGCCGCACCGATCCTGGCCAAACTCGAACTGCCCGGTGCCTTGGTGACGCCGCCTGGCGGCGAGGCGCAACACCTGAACCAGACGCTCGATGGCAAGACCTTTTTTGGCCTGCGTTACACCTACCAGATCACTCCACAGACGGCGCAGTCGTTCACCATCCCGGCGCTGGCCTTTCAGGTGCAGCCGGGGCAGGGCAGCGGCCTGGTGACGCTCAACAGCCAGCCGTTGAGCTTTGTGGCCAAAGCGCAAGCCGGTGCAGGCAATCAACCACACCTGGTGGCCAATGCACTGACGATCAGCCAGACCTTGCAACGTTCGCATGAACCCTTGCGGGTTGGCGACAGTGTTACCCGGCAGGTTTCGATTCAAGCGCAAGGCGCCCAGGCCATGCTGATTCCGCCGCCCGCATTCGCCCAGGTTCCGGGGTTGAAGCGCTATGTGCAGACCCCCAGCGTCAGTGCCTTGAGCGACGGCCGTGGCGGGGTGTTAGGTGGTCAGCGCGAAGACAGCGTGACCTATGTGATCGGCGAGGAAGGCAAACTCAGCCTGCCGGCCATTACCTTCACCTGGTGGGATGCCAGCACTGGACAAACACGCACCGCATCACTGGAAGCGTTGGACTTCGAGGCCGTTAAAGGCAGCTACAACGCGCCGTTCTCCATCAACGACGATTTACGCGCGCTGGGGCGCCAGGCGCATGTGCGCTTATCCGGGCACGGCGTGTTGCTGGCGGTATTGCTACTGGCTGGTGCGGGCTTGATCTATGTTGCCCGCCCTTGGACGCGCACTGCACTGGCCGGCTACCACGCCTGGCGGCAACGTCGTCATACAGCCTGGCTGGCGTCTGCCGATTACGCCTGGCAACTGATGCGCCAGCAGTTGAGTGAGCGTCCGTTGCAACTGAGCGGGCTGTACCTGTGGGTACGGCGTAGCAGTGGAAAACGGACGCTGTCGGCATTTTCTGATCAATTATCCGACTCAACGGTTAATCGTTCACTAGACTTGCTCAAGATTCGCTTCAGGCCCGGTTTTTCGGGAGATGCTCCCCCTGCAAACATGCTTGAAACGCTGGAGCAATCGCGTCAGCAGTTAACGAAAGGTACAGATGCCCCATTGCCGCATGGATTGAAACCGCTGAATCCCTGACTTCAACCGCTCAGGCCCCAGGTGACACTTCAAGGACGCGCTATGCCTCAACCACTTCGTTTGCGTTGGCTGTTCAGTCTGCTGTTTTTGTTACCGCTGCTGGCGATGGCCGCCGATCCGCTACCGTCCTGGTACAACGGTGCCTCGCGTCAGGCGATCGAGCAGTTTGTCAGTGCGGTGACCGAGGAGGGCGGCAAAGACTACGTCGCGCCCGCCGAGCGCATTGCGGTGTTCGACAATGACGGCACCTTGTGGAGCGAGCAACCGCTGTACTTCGAGGTGCTGTTTGCCCTGGACGAAGTCAAGCGCCTGGCCCCGAAACACCCCGAGTGGAAAACCCAGCAGCCGTTCAAGGCTGTGCTGGAAGGCGATCAGAAGGCCCTGGCTGCCAGTGGCATGGACGGCATGCTGAAGATCGTCGCCGCGACCCATTCAGGCATGAGCACCGAGGCGTTCATTGCCCAGACCCGGCGCTGGCTGGCTACCGCCGTGCACCCGAAAACCGGTAAGCCCTACACCGAGATGGTCTTTCAGCCGATGCTGGAGGTGCTGCAGTACCTGCGTGCCAATGGCTTCAGAACCTACATTGTTTCGGGCGGTGAAGTCGCGTTTATGCGTGCATTTGCCGAAGAGGTCTACGGCATTCCACCTGAGCAGGTGATCGGCACCACCCTCGATGCACGTTTTCAAGACAAGGACGGTCAGTTGTCGATTCAGCGTCTGCCGAAACTCACGCATAACGACGATGGCCCAGGTAAACCGGTCAGCATCGATTCGATCATTGGCCGCCGGCCGATTCTGGCCTTCGGCAATTCCGACGGAGACTTGCAAATGCTCCAATGGACCATGGCCGGCCCCGGCAAACGCTTTGCCGGCCTGGTACACCACACTGACAGCAAGCGCGAATGGGCCTATGACCACGACAGTAAAGTCGGTCGTCTGGACAAGGCCTTGATAGTTGCCAACAAGCAGGGTTGGACCGTGGTAGACATGGCCCGCGAGTGGCAGCGTGTCTATCCCTTCGACACCATTGATAGCCAGTAAACCCAAACCGCAGGCGTACAGTCCCTTTTGTACGCGAAGTCGTGGCCAGCGTCAGTAATGCCAGACGGAGACAAGGCCATATGAAACTGAGTAAGAGGTGGTTAACGACACTAACCCTCGCCGCAACGGTGGCGACGGCAACCAGTACCGCATTCGCTGCGGATAAACCCAACATTCTGGTGATCTTCGGGGATGACATCGGGCAAACCAACATCAGTGCCTACGGCAAAGGCGTAGTGGGTTACCAGACCCCCAACATTGACCGGATTGCCAAAGAAGGCATGATCTTCACCGATTACTATGCGGAGAACAGTTGCACGGCGGGTCGCTCGTCGTTCATCACCGGCCAGTCACCGCTGCGTACCGGGCTCTCCAAGGTCGGTATGCCGGGCGTGCCGGTGGGCCTGCAGGCGCGGGACGTGACCATTGCCCAGGCGCTCAAGGCGCAAGGCTATGCCACCGGGCAGTTCGGCAAGAACCACTTGGGTGACCGCGATGAGTACCTGCCGACCAACCATGGTTTTGACGAGTTCTTCGGTAACCTCTACCACCTTAACGCTGAGGAAGAACCTGAGCGGCCCTACTGGCCCAAAGATGACCCGGACTTCATCAAAGCCGCGTCGCCTCGCGGCGTGATCAAATCCAGCGCCGATGGCAAGATTGAAGACACCGGTGCGCTGACCAAACAGCGCATGGAAACCATCGACGACGAGACCACCCAAGCGGCGATCAACTTCATCGATAAGCAGGTCAAGGCCGATAAACCCTTCTTCGTCTGGATGAACACCACGCGCATGCATGCCTTCACGCACGTGCGCCAGTCGATGCAAGGGCAAAGTGGCATGCTCGGCAACGAGTACGCTGATGGCATGCTGGAACACGACGGCGATGTCGGTAAATTGCTCAAGACGCTCGATGATTTGAAGATCACTGATAACACCATCGTGGTCTACACCACCGACAACGGTCCGAACCAGTGGTCCTGGCCAGATGCGGCAACTACACCGTTCCGTAACGAGAAAAACTCCAACTGGGAAGGTGCCTTCCGGGTACCGGCGATGGTCCGTTGGCCTGGCAAGATCAAGGCAGACACCATCTCTACCCAGATGTTCTCAGGCCTGGACTGGTTCCCGACGCTACTTGCAGCCGTGGGTGACACCGATATCAAAGAGCGCCTGCTCAAGGGCGCTGATGTTGGTGGCAAGAACTTCAAAGTGCACCTGGACGGCTTCAACCAATTGGACTACCTGACCGGTAAAACCGACAAGAGTGCGCGTAAAGAGTTCTACTACTTCAACGACGACGGTGACCTGGTGTCGATGCGCATGAACGATTGGAAAATCGTGTATTGCGAGCAACGCGCTCCTGGTGGTCTGCAAGTCTGGAGCGAACCGTTCACCTGCCTGCGGGTGCCGAAGCTGTTCAACCTGCGCATGGACCCGTATGAACGCGCAGACGTGGTTTCTGACCAGTACTACGATTGGCTGACGAAAAACGACTACCTGGTGTTCCAGGCCACCAGCAAAGCCGCTGCTTTCCTGCAAACCTTTGTTGAATACCCACCGAGCCAGCGCCCGGCGAGCTTCAGCATTGACCAGATCCGTGCTGACGTAGACAAGAAAATCGAAGCGAAAATGAAACAGTAAGGCAATGCCAGCGCCCGTCACTCGACGGGCGCTTTTCTAAACGCATGTTTTCGGAGGCCTGAAGTGCTCCGATAAGGTCAAGCGATGCCTTCAGCGGTCAATGCCTCTCACGTCCATACTGCTGCGCCTGCTCAGGCCGATCGGCACGTGCCGCTGTCGATGCGGGTGCCGGCCCTGTTGCTGTGTCTGTCTGGTGCCGCGGCACTGGTGTATCAGGTGCTGTGGGTCAAACAACTGTCATTGGTGGTGGGGGTGGAGGTCTATGCCATCACCGCCGGGATCAGCGCATTTTTTGCCGGGCTGGCGCTCGGCGGCCTGGTGTTCGGCCGCTGGGCCGACCGCCTGCGCCATCCGGTGCGGCTGTATGCCAGCCTGGAAGTGGCTGTGGCGTTGCTGGGCGTGTCGAGTACCCTGGCACTGGCCCACTGCGCTGGGCTGTTCGCCCGCCTGGAAAGCAGCATTGGTCTGCTGGCCTGGGGGCTGCCGTTCTTGCTGGTGGGGGTGCCTGCGTTCCTGATGGGCGGCACGCTGCCGGTGCTGGTGCGTGCGCTAACACCCGCCCAAGGGCAATTGGCCGAGGCGGGAGGGCGTCTGTACGCTGCCAACACCGCCGGTGCCATTCTCGGTACCTTGCTGGCGGCCTTTGTGTTGCTGCCGCAACTGGGGGTCACCGGCAGTGCGCTGGCGGCCGCCACGCTCAACCTGCTGGCGGCGCTGGGGGCATGGCTGGCGCGTCGGCGTGATGAGCACCTTCCAGTACAACCTCAGCCCATGACAACCTCGCGTTCAGCGCCCGCGCGTCTGGCGATCGCCTTGTACTGTGTAGCCGGTGGGGTCGCCTTGGGCTATGAGGTGGTGTGGACGCAGTCGATCGTGCAGTTCATGAGTACCCGTACCTTTGCCTTTTCAGTGGTGCTGGCCACCTACCTGACGGGGTTGGTCGTGGGCAGTGCCGTGTATGCGCGACGTGCGGACCGGATTCGCGATCCGTGGGGGCTGTTCGGCCTGTTGATTGCCCTGGCCGGATTGCTGGCGCTGGTGCAGATCGCCGGTCTTGGGCGCTGGCTGATCATCGCGCAAACCCAGTTCGAGGCCTGGGTGCTGCACCTGACCGGCAATGCACTGGCCGGGATGTGCGCCCGTTTCGCCGTCGCCGCAGTGTCGGTGGTGTTGCTGCCCACCACGTTGCTCGGCGCCGCCTTTCCGCTCGCCCTGCGCTTGAGCGTGGACAGCCAGCAAGTCGGCCGCGATGTCGGCACTGTGGTTGCCTTGAATACCTTGGGTGGTATCGCTGGGGTGATGCTCACCGGTTTTGTACTGGTGCCCGGCATCGGCCTGATACGTACCCTGGTGGTGCTGGCACTGCTGGCGGCAGCGGTGGGCTGTGTGGCTGCCTGGCGCGGCGACACGCTGCGCAAAGGCACGCGCCTGGCGATTTTCGGCGTCACCCTGGCGACTGTGCTCATCGGTGCCCTGACACCGCCGCAGCGCTTGGCCGAACTGCTGCCGGGGGCGCGCAGTGGCAACATCACCTTCTATGAAGAGGGCCGAGGTGGCACGGTGGCGGTGGTGTCCCAGCAACGCCAGAACAGCACTTTCAATCGCCTATACATCCAAGGCGTGTCGAATACCGGCGATGCCATGCCGTCGTTGCGCTACATGCGCTTGCAGGCCTTGCTGCCACTGTTGATCCACACTCAGCAACCGCGTTCGGCGCTGGTGATCGGGTTCGGCACAGGCATTACTGCCGGGGCGATGCTGCGCTATCCCGGCCTGGAGCGCCCTGTAGTGGCTGAACTGCTGCCGCAGGTACTGGCCGCTGCGCCGCTGTTCAAGGGCAACTTCGATGCGGTCAACGACCCGCGCCTGGATATCCGTTTGCGTGACGGGCGTCGCGAGCTGCTGCGCAGCGCCGAGCGCTACGATCTGATCACTCTGGAGCCGCCTCCGCCTTCGGCTGCCGGGGTGGTGAACCTGTACTCGCAAGACTTTTACCAGCTGGCGGCATCGCGTCTGGAGCAGGGCGGCATGGTTGCCCAATGGCTGCCTTTGCCGACCCAGAACACTGACGACAGCCGCTCGCTGGTGCGCAGCTTTCTGAATGTCTTCCCGCATGCGTCGTTGTGGACCACCGAGTTTCACGAAATGCTCTTGATCGGCTCGCAAACGCCGCTGGAGCTGGACGCTGCGCGTATCAGCCAGCGCTTTGCGCAGCCAGAGGTCAATCGCGCGCTGGCCGAGGTCGGGGTTGACTCGGTCAGCGCCTTGCTCGCTACCTGGGTGACCGATCGCCAAGGCCTGGAACGCTTTGCTGGCAGCGCCGAAGCGGTCACCGACGACCGTCCGCGCATAGAATATGCACCGTGGGTGCGCGCCCGCGAGATTACCCGGGTGCTGCCGGAGTTGCTGGCGTTGAGAACGGCGCCGCCGCTGAGCAACGCCGACCCGGCCTTGCAGGCCGCCGTCGCCGATCAATGGCAGGTACTCAAACGCTTTTACGGGTTGACGCTGCTGGCTTACAACGGCAACCGCCAGGGCTGGGCGCGTGAGGTGCGGCAACTGATGCAAACAGAGGCGGGCAACCCGTACTTTCGCTGGTTCATCGGTGGTGGGCAAGCGCAAGGCAGCCAATGAACGCGCGACGTTCAGCAGGGTTGGACCTGATCAAATGGCTGGCGATGCTCAGCATGGTCATCGATCACCTGCGCTTCATCTGGCCGACGGCCGAGTGGTTGTTTGTTGTCGGCCGTCTGGCGTTCCCGTTGTTCTGCCTGGGCATCGCCGCCAACGTCGCGCGTACCACGCCTGGGCAGATGTACACCGCCGCCAACGGCCGTTATCTGGGCTGGATGCTGGCGTTCTCGGTGTTGTCCGAGTGGCCGTACCATGCACTGGATGTTGGTACCGGTACCTTCAACATCATGCCCACGTTGACCCTGGGGTTGCTGCTAGCCTGGGGTGTTCACCATCACAAACGTCAGGCATTGGCAGTGCTGGTGCTTGCGCTGCTAGTCAGCGACGTGCTGATGTACGGCTGGCTGGGGGTGGTACTGCCAGCAGCGTTTGTGCTGGCATTGCGCGGTGGCCGGGGGACTTGGCTGCTGCCGGGGTTTATCGCCGTGGCGGCCAACCTGAGCAACCAGTGGCTGCGTGAGCACCCGACAGCGCCGATTACCCTGATGGCCCTGGCAGTTGCGTTTATGTCGGCGCCGTTGGGGATGCGCCTGTTGCACGGGCTGCATTCCAGGCAGGTGTGGCCGGTGGGGCGCTGGGGTTATGGGTTCTACCCCGTGCACTTGGCGCTGATCAAGCTTGTTGTCCCCTAAGCGTCATCATCCTGTGTAGGAGATACCGTCTACCTGTGGGAGCGGCGGTGCGGCGACCCGACTTGCCCCGCGAACGCGGGCGAAGCCCGTGCCATTCACCGCAGTGCCTGCTTCGCGGGGCAAGCCCGCTCCCACAGCGTCAGCCCTCGCATCATGGGCGCTAAGCGGGCAGTTCGATTTGCGCGCACAGGCCGCCGCCTTCACGGTTGCTTAGGCTCAAGCTGCCGCCAATGGCTTGGGTCAGCTGCTGGGCGATGGCCAGGCCCAGACCGGTACCGCCGGTGCTGCGGTTGCGCGAACCTTCGACGCGGTAGAACGGCTTGAGGACGTCGCTCAACTGCTCTGCAGGAATACCGGGGCCGTTGTCCAGCACGCGGATCACGATGCGCCGATCAGCAGTTGCCTCGGCTTGTATCTGCGCGGCGCCAGCGAATTTCAGGGCATTGTCGATCAGGTTGACCAACACCCGGCGCAAGGCATGCGGGCGGGTCTCGATCAGCGCGTCGGTGCTGGCTTCAAGCACCACCTGTTGGCCGCTGTCCTGGTAGTCGAGAACCAGGCTATCGAGAAACGCGTCGAGGTTGACCCGGCAACTGGCTTCGGTGCTGCCATCGATGCTGCGCGCATAGGCCACGCCTTCGCGCACCAGATGTTCCATCGCTTCCAGATCACTCCAGAGCTTGTCTCGTTCGTGGCTGGGGTCCATGACTTCAACACGCAGCTTCATCCGCGTGATGGGGGTTTGCAGGTCATGGGAGATCGACGCCAGCAGTTGCATGCGCTCTTTGAGGTAGGCGGCAATCCGGCTTTGCAGGGAGTTGAACGCCTGCGCAGCGTAGCGCACCTCGCGCGGGCCGCTTTCATCCAGCAGCGGCCCCGGGGCATTGGGATCAAGGCTGTCGACTGCCTGTGCCAGGCGGGTCAGCGGGCCGATGGCGGTTTTCACGGCCAGCCCGGTGCACAGCAGCAACAACGCCAGCTGAATCAAAAGCACCACCGGCAGCCAGGCCGACAACGGGACAGGCGCTGGCGTGACATCCACGGTCAAGGGTTCGCCATCGCCCAGGCGCAGGTTCACCTGAAAGTGCGAATCAGCCCCCGGCAGGCGCTGAAAGCTCAGCGCGTAGTGCTGGCCGATGGCTTTATCGATGGACTGCGCCGCCATCGGCGCCGCGGGCAGTGCCAGCGGCTGACCGTTTATCCCCTGATCGAGTCGAAAACGGTAGGTGCGCCGCTCCAGACGCGGCAACCAGGCCTGGCGTTCGGCCGCCGGCAAGCGTTCGAGGATCGCCACTGCGGTGGCGATGTCCTGCTCCATGTTATTGAGCATCATCGAGCGCGAGCTGACATAGCGCTCGTAGAACTGAAAACTGAACGACAGCCCATAGGCCAGTACCAGCCCAGTGAAAAATATCAGCGCCAGGCGTGCGGCCAGGGTGTGTGGCCAGCGCATCGGCAGGCTCATGAAGACGGCTCGAGGCGTTGCACCGGCAGGGCAAACACATAGCCCTCGCTGCGCACGGTCTTGATGCAGGCCGGCTCGCGGGCGTCATCCTGCAAGCGCTGGCGCAAGCGGCTGACCAGCAGGTCGATGGAGCGGTCGAAGATATCCGCTTCGCGGCCTTGGGTCAGGTTGAGCAGTTGATCGCGGCTGAGCACCCGTTGCGGATGATCGAGGAACACCCGCAACAAGCGGTATTCGGCGCCACTGAGGGCCACCAGGGTGCCTTCGCCATCGAGCAGGTGGCGGGCGCTGGTGTCCAGGCGCCATTGGCCAAAACCGATCAGCCGACTGCTTTCACTCAGGCTCAGATTGGGCGGCAGCATGCGCGTCCGGCGCAGCACGGCATTGATCCGGGCCAGCAGTTCGCGAGCGGAGAAGGGCTTGGTCAGGTAGTCGTCGGCGCCCATTTCCAGGCCGACGATGCGGTCGGTTTCATCGTTGCGGGCGGTGAGCATCAGCACCGGTATGGCCTTGTGCTTGCCGGCGCGCAGTTCGCGGCACAGCAGCAGGCCATCATCGCCGGGCATCATGATGTCCAGGACGATCAGGTCGACCACGTCGGCTTCGAGAAAGGCGCGCATCTGCCGGCCATCAGCGGCAATGGTTGTGCGCAGGCCGTTTTTCTTCAGGTAGTTGCCTACCAGTTCTCTGATTTCGCGATCGTCGTCAACGATCAGCACATGATCGACATGATCCATGCCCGGCTCCTGTTCCAGTGCGTGGCTCGCAGTGTACAGAGCCCGGTGGCGCTTGCCTGCCGGGTTTGTATTGCAGTGTATCTGCTCTGGCGGCTGATACCTGAAGAGGCAATAGCGCCTGATCCCGACACATCACCGATACCTTGCGCGCCTCAAATAGGTCTCAACGGCGAGGGCCTTTCTTCGCTGGCAGAGGGTGAATGTTTCACCCGGGAGACTGGACATGACCTTCAAGACCCTGACCCGCATCGCTGTACTCGCGACCTTCGGCATGGCAGCTTTTGGTGCACTTGCCGACGCCAGCGTGCCGGTGCAGACCTATCATTACGGCCAGCGCCTGGATGTCCAGAAAGTCCTGGCCATTCATGATCAGAACGCTAATGCCTGTGGTGTGGTGACCGCGAAGATGGATTACCTGGACTCCAAGGGCCAACCACGCAGCGTGCAATACCAGAGCTACGCCACCGGTGCCTGCCACGAAGGCGGTTAACCATTCGCAAGGAGCGCTTCGTTTATGTCTGCATTCACTGTGTTGGGCGGCGTCTGGCGCCGTCTTAACCGCAAGCATCGCCGGGTGGGTGTTGCCGCGCTGTTGGTGACCGCGGTGCTTGCCCTGGGCTTGGGTCGCACGCTGCTCGCCGGCCCTGGCTCGTTGGATAGCCTCGGGCCGATGCCATCACTCAGTGGCGCCGTGCAATGGCTCAATTCGCCGCCGTTGGACCGCGAGGCACTCAAAGGCAAGGTGGTGCTGGTCGACTTCTGGACCTACGACTGCATCAATTGCCGGCGCAGCCTGCCTTACGTCAACACTTGGGCCAAGCGCTATGCCGACCAGGGGCTGGTGGTGGTCGGCGTGCATACGCCTGAGTACGATTACGAAAACAAGCTTGAAAACGTGCGCGAGCAGGTCGGCAAACTGGGTATTGAGTACCCGGTGGCCATCGACAACCGCTATGCCATCTGGAATGCCTTTGGCAATCAGTTCTGGCCAGCGCATTTTTTTGTCGATGCCCAGGGGCAGGTGCGTTTTGTCCACTTCGGCGAAGGCGCCTACGACACCCAGGAGCAAGTGATCCAGCAACTGTTGGCAGAACGTCGCGGGCTCGCTCCCTGATGCCGCTCAGCACTCAGGAGAGAAAACCGCCGTCCACATTCAGGGCCACGCCAGTGGTGTAGCTGGAGGCATCACTGGCCAGGTACAGCACCGCACCGGCCATCTCTTTCGGATCGGCCACGCGCTTGAGCGGAATCTGCTGCAATGCGGTGTTGAGGATCGCGTCATTCTTGACCAGTGCCGAGGCGAACTTGGTGTCGGTCAGGCCGGGCAGCAGGGCGTTGCAGCGAATACCGAAGGGTGCGCACTCCTTGGCAAAGACCTTGGTCATGTTGATTACGGCGGCCTTGGTGACCGAATAGATGCCCTGGAACACACCGGGTGACACACCGTTGATCGAGGCGACGTTGATGATGCTGCCACCACCGTGTTCGCGCATCAGCTTGCCGGCCTCGACCGACATGAAGAAATAGCCACGGATGTTCACATCGACGGTTTTCTGGAAGGCGCCAAGGTCGGTGTCCAGTACGTTGCAGAATTGCGGGTTGGTGGCGGCGTTGTTGACCAGAATGTCCAGGCGCCCGAACTGTTCACGGATGGCGGCAAACACGGCGCTGATCTGTTCCATTTCACCGATATGGCAGGCGATTGCAGTGGCTTTGCCACCGGCAGCGATAATCGCGTCGGCCACTTGCTGGCAACCGTCGAGCTTACGGCTGGAAACGATCACATGGGCGCCTTGTTGAGCCAGCAGATGGGCAATCGCCTCGCCGATGCCGCGACTGGCCCCGGATACAAACGCGATCTTGCCATCGAGGTCGAACAGTTGAGTCTTGGACATGGTGTTTTCCTTGTTGTAGTTGTCAGAGGCTGGACTTGGCGATGACCTGCAGGCTCATGTGCTCCAGCAATGTGTTCATGTGAATGAACTGGGCAAAGCGCTTGTCCTGGGTCTGGCCGTGGTAGAAGCGGTAGTAGATCTGCTGAACGATGCCGGCCAGGCGGAACAGGCCGTAGGTGTAATAGAAGTCGAAGTTGTCGATGCGGATGCCGGCGCGTTCGGCGTAATAGTCGACGAACTGCTGACGGGTAAGCATGCCTGGGGCGTTGCTGGGCTGACGGCGCATCAGCTGCACCGGTGCCGGGTCTGCCGCTTCGATCCAGTAAGCCAGGGTGTTGCCCAGGTCCATCAGCGGATCGCCGATGGTGGTCATCTCCCAGTCGAGCACGCCGATGATGCGCATAGGGTTGTCGGCGTCGAGGATGACGTTATCGAATCGGTAGTCGTTGTGCACGATCGCTGGCTTGGGGTGATCGGCCGGCATTTTTTCACGCAACCAGCTGATTACCTTTTCCCAGCGAGGGGCGTCTGGGGTCAGGGCTTTTTCGTAGCGGCTGCTCCAGCCTTCGATTTGCCGCGCCACGTAACCTTCGGGCTTGCCCAGGTCACCCAGGCCACAGGCGTTGTAGTCGACGTTGTGCAGCTCCACCAAGCGCTCGATGAAGCTCTTGCACAGCGCTTCGGTGCGCGGGGCATCCAGGCCCAGTTCAGGCGGCAGGTCGGAGCGCAGGATGATGCCTTTGACCCGGTCCATGACGTAGAACTCACCGCCGATCAAGGTCTCGTCGGTGCAGTGCACGTATGCCTTGGGGCAATACGGAAAACCGCTGTTGAGCTGGTTGAGAATACGAAATTCGCGGCCCATGTCGTGGGCCGATTTGGCTTTGTGGCCAAACGGTGGGCGGCGCAACACAAACTCACGCTCAGGGTATTGCACCAGGTAGGTCAGGTTCGAGGCGCCACCGGGAAACTGGCTGATTGTTGGCGTACCACGCAGGCCATCGATGTGCGCTTTCAGATAAGGGTCGATAACCGCGCCATCGAGTTCTTCGCCGGGGCGGACCTGGGTGGACTGGTCAGTGAGCGTCATACTTTTCCCTTATGATCGAAGGCA
This sequence comes from Pseudomonas sp. NUPR-002, assembly GCF_056322725.1. Lineage (NCBI taxonomy): Bacteria > Pseudomonadati > Pseudomonadota > Gammaproteobacteria > Pseudomonadales > Pseudomonadaceae > Pseudomonas > Pseudomonas sp. NUPR-002. The sequence continues at coordinate 3,409,613 of NZ_CM150476.1, read as the reverse complement.
GAGATTATTGGCTAATCTAATTCTCGCAGCGGTTGCGGACAAGCGCGGTACAGCCTTATAGGCGGTCGTGTTGCAGGTGAATCAACAGCCCTGATAGCGGTGGGGCAGCGAAATCGTCTCGCGGGGCAAGCCCGCTTCTACAGGGCGCCAGGGCAAAAAAAAACCGAAGCGGTTTAGCGCTTCGGTTTTCAGTGGCATCAGCGCAGGGCTCAGGCCGGGAACAGCTCGCTCAGTTTCATCGACAGCATCATGTCGCCTTCAACGCGCAGCTTGCCGCCCATGAAGGCTTGCATGCCATCGGTTTCGCCGCTGACGATACCTTTCAGGGTTTCGCTGTCCAGCACCAGGGTGCAGTTGGCGTCGGCGTTTTCGCCTTCCTGGATTTCGCAGGTGCCATCCTTGACGATCAGGGCGTAGTGCTTGTCTTCGTCAGTGATGTTGAAGCCGAACACCAGGTCAAGACCGGCAGCAGCAGCTGGGTTGAACTTGGCTTTCATCGCTTCGACGGCTTTTGCTACTTCGCTCATGGTGTGTTCCTTATTAAGTGATAACGGCAAACGGTGAGGGTTGCCAGGGGCCGGGGCTCAACGGTAGGTGATGAGCTCCGGCGCCTTCAGCAGCTGCACGTGGGCTTGGCTGTTGAAGGAAGCCAGGGCCACCTCGCGGTCTCGAAACTTCAAGTGACTGAGCGAGGTGTTGATGATCTGCCAGTTCAGCGCGAACGCCTGGCTGGCAGTGATACGGGTGACCAGGTGAAGCAGGGCGGTGATCGTACCGCCCGAGGTAAAGATTGCAATGTTGTCGCCGTGGCGGGCCTGTTGCAGGGCGCGCTGCAGGCCGCTGTCGACGCGTTCGACGAAGCCTTGCCAGGACTCACAACTGTCGCAGGCGTGTTCACCGCTGTGCCAGCGCTGCACCAGCAGGGCAAACAGGCGCTGGAACTCGCTGCGATTTTCGCGGCCGTTGCGCAGGATATGGCGGGCCTCGGGTTCATCAGGCAGCAGGCCGGGCAACAGGCTGCGGATCATCGCGTCGGCATCGAACTCGTTGAAGGCGGCGTCGGTTTCAACCGGCGGCACCTCGATTCCTGCTTGCTGTATGGCTGCCAGGGCAAGGCGTGCGGTGTCTTGCTGGCGGCGCAAATCGCCTGCCAGGCAACGGTCCAGACGCACGCCCAACTGAGCCAGGTGTTCACCGAGGACTTCGCTTTGCCGGATGCCCACGGGGGAGAGGACGTCGTAGTCGTCTGCACCGAAGGAGGCCTGGCCATGTCGAATCAGGTAAATGCTGCCCACGTCGTACGCCTGCACTAAGAATGAGGCCGAGGTTAGGACGCCTCCAGCGGGCTGTCAACGAAAAAACATACAAGCGTTTGAAAAGAGCGTTTGAACTGCGTTGCTGGACATTTCCCACACTGGCAGGGTCAAGGTTGCCTCGGTATGCTTGACTATCGGTTCGCGCCGTTCGGGCGCCGGCATGTTAAGGAGTTACTGTGGAGTTTCTTGCAGAGTACGCAAGCTTTCTCGCCAAGACCGCGACCCTGGTGATCGCGATTCTGGTGGTCCTCTCGGCGATTGCCGGGTTGCGTGGTAAAGGTCGGCGCAAGGCCGGCGGGCAGTTGCAGGTCAACAAACTCAATGAGTTCTACAAAGACTTGCGCGAGCGCCTGGAAGGCAGCCTGCTCGACAAGGCGCAACTCAAGGCCCTGCGCAAGCAGCAGGCCAAGGCGCAAAAGCAGGAAAAGAAAACCCCGGACGACAAGCCTCGGGTCTTCGTGCTCGACTTCGATGGCGATATCAAGGCCTCGGCCACCGAAAGCCTGCGCCACGAGATCACCGCACTGCTGACCCTGGCCACGCCGCGTGATGAAGTGGTGCTGCGCCTTGAGAGCGGCGGGGGCATGGTCCACAGCTACGGCCTGGCGGCTTCGCAACTGGCACGCGTGCGTCAGGCGGGCATCCCGCTGACCGTGTGTATCGACAAGGTTGCCGCCAGCGGCGGCTATATGATGGCCTGCATCGGCGACCGGATCGTCAGCGCGCCGTTCGCCATTCTCGGTTCGATCGGGGTGGTGGCGCAGTTGCCGAACGTCAACCGTTTGCTGAAAAAGCACGACGTCGATTTCGAAGTGTTCACCGCTGGCGAATACAAACGCACCGTCACCGTGTTTGGCGAGAACACCGAGAAGGGCCGCGAGAAGTTCCAGGAAGACCTGGACGTTACCCACCAGCTGTTCAAGGATTTCGTTTCACGTTACCGCCCGCAACTGCACATCGACGACGTGGCCACCGGCGAAGTGTGGCTGGGCGTTGCCGCGCTCAACAAGCAACTGGTCGATGAGCTCAAGACCAGCGATGAGTACCTGGGTGAGCGTGCGCGCGAGGCGAATCTCTACCACCTGCATTTTGCCGAGCGTAAAAGCTTGCAGGAGCGCGTTGGGCTGGCCGCCAGTGGCACCATCGAAAACACCGTGCTCGGGCTCTGGAGCAAACTGGGTCAATGGCGCTGAGCATTATGTAACGCCAGGGCATCGCGCCCTTCGGTTTTCCTGTGGGTTCATTCACCCACAGGAAAACACTCATGTCCTGCGAAGTTATAGAACTTGTCAAACTCGATCCAGGTAGTATTTCCGGCCTGCACGGACGCTTTCTTGCCGAGCGTTTGCCGCAGGTGCTCAAGCACGCCACGGCGGACGATCTCAAACGTTGGCGCGCGCTTCTGCGCCCTGCGCAGTTAAACGCCAAAGACTCTGATACCTGGTTTTCGCAGGCCAGTGTCGATGAGCGCCAGACGCTACTGAATGCGCAAACGCTCAGCCGCGCCTCCGCCCAGGCGCTGGCCAAGGCGCTGAAAGACTTTCAGTCGCCCACCGCCTTTGCCGAGCCATTGCTCAAGGCCGAGCTGAAAAACAGTCTGGGCGTGGACTACGACGTCAACACGGCACAAATAGTCGAGGTTCACTACGAGTCTGTGCTGTTAGGTTCGATGCAGCAACTTCGACCCGTCCAGCAGACCTTGATGCAGGCGGCCATGCAAAACTATGCGGCCGGGAAGACCTTTGAACGGGGCAGTGCACTGGCGCCCAAAGGCGCCTTCATTCTTGAACTCAAGCCCGGTAAGCCGGGCGCTTACCCGCAGTTTCAGTACCGCTACTGCGAAAAGCTGAGTGTGACCCCCGAACGCTTTGCCAGCCTTTGCCATGAGTTGGACCTGGGCAAGCAGTACCAGCAGCACATCAGCCATATTTACGAAAACCCGGCCACGCAAAGTAATGTGCGCACGCTGTCGATCGCCGCTGAAAAGGATCACGTGTGGCAGGCGGCGCAAACAGCCTTCATGAAAGGCGAAATCAGCGACGCAGGGCGCAAGATGATCAAAGGGCTGGTCGATGGCGAACGTGCGCCGTTGTTCCATGGCAAGCCGGTGATCTGCCATTCGTTGAGCATGTTCAGCGCCGTGCTGGATCAGGTTGTGGTGTTCAGTGCCGATCGACTCGACAGTCAGCAGGAAGCGTCAATCATCGTCTACCTGCCCGGCGCACCGCTGTACCCGCTCAAGGAATATGCCTCGGTCGAGGCGTTTCGCAACGATCTGCGCATCAACCTGCTCAACCCTGCCTATCAAAAGCTGTTTCGCGGCTACGTGGAGCACAAAGAACAGCCGCATTTTTTCAAGCGACTAAAGGAAGTGGCCTACGATAAATACGGCCAGTTCAATGCCAACGGCAACCTGTACCTGCGCGATGTGCCGATTAGCGGCAACCTCTTCGACTACCTGCAAGACCGCCATCTCCTTCGACTCAAAGCCAATGCCCGCGAATGGTTGGTGCCCAGTGCCGAGGTCGATGAAGCTGCCAACAAGCTACGCCTGGCCTATTGGGAAGGCATTGGTTTGAACGTGCTCAATGCCGCTGCGTTCTTTGTGCCGGTGCTCGGCGCGGTGATGGCGGTGGTGGCGGCCGTGCAACTGGTGAGTGAAATCATTGATGGCGTGCATGCCTGGCAAGCGGGTGACATCGACGAGGCGCTGGCGCATTTCGAGGCGGTGGCGTTGAATGTGGTAGTCGCCGTTGGCTTGGGGGCTGCAGGGCACTTCAGTGGCTCCTACGGTTCCACTGAAGTGGTCGATGGCCTGTTGCGTGTGACCCTGCCCAATGGCCAGGAGCGCCTGTGGAAGCCCGACCTTGGGCCGTATGCCCGCGATGTCGAGCTATCTGACATCAAACCTGATGAAAAAGGCGTGTATGCGCTGGATTCGAAGTCCTATGTGCGGATCGGAAAACAGGCGTTTGAAGTGACCCGGGACGGCAGCGAGCAATGGTCGATTCGCCATCCCGACGACCCACACGCGTACCAGCCAGCCCTCAAGCACAACGGCGAGGGCACCTGGCAGGCCGCGGGTGAAGAGCCGCTGAAATGGAATCATGAACAGTTGCTGGAGCGCCTGGACTCTGCCAGGGACGGCTTGACTGACGAACAGGTTGAGCAGGCAGTGAACGTCAGTGGCGTCAATGATGACGTGCTGCGGCGCATGCACACCGAGCAGTTGCCGCTGCCGCCGCTGCTCAAGGATACCTTGTACCGTTATCAGGTGGATCGCCGGGTTAGCCGCTTGATCGCAAGCTTGAGTGACGGCACGGTCGGTGCCGACGGCCTGGATTTAGGTCCGAGCCTGAGCCAAGACCTGGCGCGTTGGCCGCAGCGGGTAATCGAGGTGTTTGACGAGCTGAACCCGGACCGTGAGCCGATTCGCTATGGTGCCACGCGCTGGCCCGATGGGCGGGTTATTCGTATCTCCCTCAGGCAACTGTATGCCAACCGGTTGGCCGAGCTGGTCCTGGCTGACTTGAGCGACGGCGAAGCCCTGAATTTCTTCGGATCCAGTGTCGAAGCCGATCAGCGCCTGCCCGTGCTGCGCAGGCTGATTGCCGAACGTGCGGTCAAACGTCGTGCCGAGATTTTCAAGACCTTGCTCGAACACGGCCGAGCGCCGCGCACGGCCGAGCAAGCGTTATTGATACGTGATTTTCCCAAGCTCAGCGATGCTGCCACCAAGGAGATCATTGACGATGCCACTGCCGGTGAACGCCAGCAATTGCAGGGTACGGATGGCCGCGTACCGATGCGCCTGGCCGAAGAGGCGCGGGTGTATCAGCGCCAGTCGGTATTGTGTGCAGCGATTCAGGGGTTGCATGAAGGCAGCCTGGCCAGCTTGGACAGTGACCGCCTGGCCGTTGGCTTGTTACCCAAACTACCAGGTTGGAGCGAAACGGTGCGCATTGAACTGCGCGAAGACAGCCTCAGCGGACGCCTGCTGGCCAGTGCCGGCAAGGCCGATAGTGAACTGAAGATCATCGTGCGCAAGGCCGACGGCTATGTGGCCTACGATGAACAGGGGCTTGAGTTGAGTCGGGGCGAGCCGCTGTATGCCTCGCTGCTCAAGGCTCTGCCCGACAGCGAGCGGCAGGCGCTTGGTCTGCAGATCGGGGCAGCACAATCGTTGCAAACCCAGCTGTATACAACGGCTGCTACCGATCGCAGCGCTGCGGTCAGTGCACTGGGGCAACAACCGATCAAACCCTGGTTTCGCCCGCCCATGCGCCTGGCCGATGGTCGAGTCGGTTACACCTTGGGGGGGGCAGTGGGTAGCATGGCCATTGACGCCAAGTTCAATGCACTGTTTCCCAATTTGCCGCTCGCCGAGCTTGAAAGGCTCAAAACGAGCTTGCTCCAGGAGAATCAACATCTGGGTGACGCGGTGTACAAGCTGCAACTGGAGCTTGCAAAACTTGAACAAACGCTTACAGGCTGGGTCGCAGAAGGCGATGACATCTTCCAACGCGCCACCCGTGAGCGAACCCGCAGGCAACTGATCAGCGCATGGCGTCGACAAGGCGGACGCCTGAGCTCGCAACTGATACTGGAGGGTGGGGACATTGCACCGCTGCCCCCTTTGACTGCGCGCTTCGACCACATACGAATCCTGAGACTGCAGCACACGGGATTGCAGGAACTGCCCGACGGCTTTCTGCGTTGTTTTCCCAACGCCGAGCATCTGTCGTTGGAAGGCAACACCATCAGCGTTCTTCCGCCTGAAATTGCCAACTTGACCCAGTTGCGCACGCTGAATCTGCGCGAGATGAGGTTTGACAGTAGCGACACCATGTTCGATGCGCTCAGGCCTTTAACCAGGCTGCAGCAGCTGAATCTGCAGAGTTGCGGCTTGGAGAACATCCCGGACGCGGCGCTGGAGACGCTGGCGTCATTACCGGTGTTGAACGACTTGAACTTGCGCTACAACAGGGTTGCGCTGAGCACTGCAGCCCTACAAACCCTGGCCCGCTTGCCCCTGCAGACGCTGGAGTTGAGTTCTACAAACCTGACGCTGGACGAAGCCGGTGCCGCTATGTTCTCAGGTTTCGAGCACCTGAGGCGTTTGCGTATGAGCGGTAACCCCCTGGGGCGGGCACCTGAACTTGCAAGTCTGACGCAGATCGAAGAATTGAACCTGTCCAGGTGTCGACTCACTGCGTTCCCTGATGGTTTATTCACGCTGATGAATCGTGAGCCCTGTGCGCTACGACACGTTGAACTGACGGGCAACGAAATCACTGAGTTACCGGAACTGGCCACGACACAATTCGGCCAGAATCTGCGTAACGATGCGCAGCGCACCTATCGGTTGGACATGTTCCAAAACCCGTTGGAGGCACCGAGCATTGCGCGCTTGAGTGCGGTAGGGGAAGCTTTTGTTCCTGAGGTAGAAATTCGGGTGGAGCCGGACCAGGAATGGCTGCGCGGCGCGACCGAGGCCAATCAAGCGCTCTGGCAGCAATGGTTTGGGGAAAACAGACATGCAGCGATGCGTGAGGTGCTTAATCGCCTTGCCAACGCAAGTGAGTTCCGGACCAATCCGGACTATGTGAAAGCCCGGGTGTGGTCGATGCTCAGGCTGGCCTCGGAGTCCACGCCGCTCAGGGAAGAGCTGTTGGAGATCGCCGACGCATTCCCGGTTACCTGTGGTGATGCCGGTGCCGATGCCTTCAGTGCGATGGAGATTGCTGTGCTGATGTACGAGCGCAGCGCGCTGGCCACTACCCAGAATCGTAGTACTGAGCTGGTGGCGTTGTACAAGCAATTGTTCCGCCGCCATGAAGTGCAGCGCATGGCGGATGTACTGACCAGCAAGCGTGAACTGAGGCGTCAGGCCCTGCTTGCAGAGCGGCCTGCACCCGCGCTGGACCCCCTGGATGACATCAGCGATGACCTGCTGAGCAGGTACAAGGTCGATGACATCGAGATCAGGTTGGCCTTGCGTCAGAGTTTATCGGGTGTGCTGGACTATCCCGAACCTTCCAGTGGCATGCTTTTCCGGGGCACCGCGAACCTGTCGGATCGCACCACCCAACGCGTTGCCCAGGCAGTAAAGGCGGGTGATACAGCGGCAAACCGCCAAGCGTGGATGGCGGAGGAGAGTAACTGGCAGCGTTACTTGAAACCGCGTAACACTGAGCAGTTCGACAGACTTTATGACACTTGGGTCAAGGGCGTGGAGTACCTGGAGTACTGCAAGGGCACATCAGACGAACTACCCGACTCACTCGATAGCGATGTGCTGCAAGTGCTGCGTAAGGAGTTGGGAAAAGACCCACTTCAAAACGGCATCTTGAGCAAAGTTGAGATCAGTCGTTTGCAGTATCGGGACGGGAACATTGCTCTGGCAAATGCTCGCCGTAACGCGGAACTGGCGTTGATGGTCCAGTTAACCAAAGCGCTGGAGGCTGAGTCTTGAGGCACGGCAGGTAAAAAACAGGCCCCGCACGCGGGGCCTGTTTTTTTCAGCGGCGACGGAACAACGGTTGTGGTTCGTCGGTGGCCGCCTGGTAGGTCACGGAAAAGTCCTTGAGGCTTTCCAGTGCTTCAACCGGGTCTTTGTCGGCGCGCAGGGCGAAGGCATCGAAGCCACAGCGTTTCATGTAGAACAGCTGGTCGCGCAGCACGTCGCCAATGGCGCGTAGCTCACCGGTGAACTTGTAGCGATCACGCAGCAGGCGCGCATTGGAGTAATTGCGCCCGTCGGTAAAGGCCGGGAAGTTCAGGGCGATGACCTGGAAGCTGGCGACGTCTTCACCGATTTCTTCGGCTTCTTCGTCGGCATCCAGCCACACACCCAGGCCGCCGTCGCGGGCCTTGAGAGCGTGGCCGTGATCACGCCACAGCTGCAACGGTACGATGTAGTCGTCGCAGTTGGTCAACTCGTCGAAGGACACGTCCTTGGGCAGCAAGTGCCAGGTTTCGTCGACGATTTCGTTGTTTTTAATTATTCGCTGCATAGACGCGTTCCTTGAAAGGGTCGATGCCAATACGTTGGTAGGTGTCGATGAAGCGCTCGTCTTCGGTACGTTTTTCAACGTAGACGTCGATCAGCTTCTCGATCACATCCGGCATGGCGTCCTGGGCGAAGGACGGGCCGAGGATCTTGCCCAGGCTGGCGTCGCGGCTGGCGTTGCCACCCAGCGAGACCTGGTAGAACTCTTCGCCTTTCTTGTCCACCCCGAGGATGCCGATATGGCCGACGTGGTGGTGACCGCAGGCGTTCATGCAACCGGAGATGTTCAGGTCCAGTTCGCCAATGTCGAACAGGTAGTCGAGGTCGTCGAAGCGGCGCTGGATCGACTCGGCAATCGGGATCGACTTGGCGTTGGCCAGCGAGCAGAAATCGCCGCCCGGGCAGCAGATGATGTCGGTCAGCAGGCCGATGTTCGGCGTGGCGAAACCGTTTTCACGCAGCTCCAGCCACAGCGCGTGCAGTTGGCTCTGCTCGACGTCGGCGAGGATGATGTTCTGCTCGTGCGAGGTGCGCAGCTGAGCGAAGCTGTAGCGCTCGGCCAGGTCGGCAACCGCATCGAGCTGTTTGTCGGTCAGGTCGCCAGGCGCCACACCGGTGGGCTTGAGCGACAGGGTCACGGCAACGTAGCCAGGCTTCTTGTGCGCCAGGACGTTGCGGGTACGCCAGCGCGCGAAGCCTGGGTGTTGTTGCTCAAGCTCGCTGAAGTCGAGGTTGTCCAGCTGCTTGTAGTCCGGGTCGACGAAGTGCTTGGCCACGCGCTGCACTTCGGCTTCGGTCAGCGTGGTGCTGCCGCCGCGCAGGTGGACCATTTCGGCCTCGACCTTCTCGGCGAAGACTTCCGGGGTCAGGGCTTTGACCAGGATCTTGATGCGTGCCTTGTACTTGTTGTCGCGACGGCCATAGCGGTTGTACACCCGCAGGATCGCGTCCAGGTAGCTGAGCAGGTCTTGCCACGGCAGGAATTCATTGATGAACGCGCCGACCACCGGGGTACGGCCCAGGCCGCCGCCGACCAGAACACGGAAGCCCAGCTCGCCGGCAGCGTTGTACACCGGCTCAAGGCCAATGTCGTGCACTTCAATAGCCGCACGGTCGCTGTTGGCGCCGTTGATGGCAATTTTGAACTTGCGCGGCAGGTACGCGAATTCTGGGTGGAAGGTGGTCCACTGGCGGACGATTTCACACCATGGGCGCGGGTCGATCACTTCGTCGGCGGCGACACCGGCGAACTGGTCGGTGGTGACGTTGCGCAGGCAGTTGCCGCTGGTCTGGATCGCGTGCATCTGCACGGTGGCCAGTTCCGCGAGGATCTCGGGGATGTCTTCCAGCGCCGGCCAGTTGTACTGCACGTTCTGCCGGGTGCTGATGTGGGCATAGCCCTTGTCGTAGTCGCGCGCGATCTTCGCCAGCATCCGAGTTTGGCGCGAAGTCAGCTGGCCATACGGCACGGCGACCCGCAACATCGGGGCAAAACGTTGAATATAGAGGCCATTTTGCAGGCGTAGGGGGCGGAACTCTTCTTCGCTCAGCTCACCGGCCAGGTAGCGGCGGGTCTGATCACGGAACTGCTTGACGCGGTCCTCGATGATCCGCTGATCGTACTCGTCGTATACGTACATAGGGGTCCTGTTCTCAAGCTGCTTGCAGCTAATCGCGCGCACGGCCGCGCACTCCCAAAGCGGAGCGGAGGAAAGATAGCAGTTTGCGGTTATGCGCAAAAGTGATGTTTTAGCATATGAAAAGAACCATTTGGACTAAGTGAGACTGACTGCCATTTAGCCGTTTGCCCCCCTGCGGTGTTTATAATTGACGGTTTGAATAGCAGGAGCGAATCCGCATGCTCAAGGCCTTGTGCCAAAGCCTGTGCCTGAGTCTGCCGCTGGCTGCCAGCGCGCAGGCCGCGTCGGTGGTGTTTCTCAATCCGGGCTATTCCAACGAAACCTTCTGGGTCAGCTATTCGCACTTCATGCAGGCCGCCGCCAGCGACCTGGGCATGCAGCTGCGCATTCAATACAGCGAGCGGCGCCCGGAACTGGCCCTGCTGCAGGCCCGTGAGGTACTTGAGGGCAAAGACCGGCCAGACTACCTGGTGCTGGTCAACGAACAGTATGTGGCGCCGGAAATCATCCGCCTGTCGCGTGGTAGCGGGGTCAAGCTGTTTCTGGTCAATAACGGCCTGACCCAAGACCAGAGCGCCTTGATTGCCGAACACCCGGACAAGTACCCGCCGCTGCTTGGTACCCTGGTGGGCAACGATGAGCAGGCTGGCTATCAGATGCTCAAGGAACTGATCGCACTGCGCACGCAAACGGCCGGAAAGCGGCCCATCGAGTTACTGGCCTTTTCCGGCCTGAAGACCACACCGGCTGCGCAATTGCGTGAGCAGGGCATGCGCCGGGCCTTGGCCGAGCACCCGCAGGTGCGCCTGCGTCAGGTGGTGTATGGCGGCTGGGGGCAGCAGCGCGCCTATGAGCAGGCGCAGCAATTGTTGAAGCGCTACCCGAAAATCGACCTGGTCTGGTCGGCCAACGACGAAATGGCCTTCGGCGCCATGCAGGCGTTTGTCGAAGCCGGTCACATGCCGGGCAAAGATGTGCTGTTCAGCGCCGTCAACAGCTCGGTACAAGCCCTGCAGGCGCGCATTGATGGACAGTTGAGCGTGCTGATGGGCGGGCACTTTTCGTTGGGCGGCTGGGCGATGGTGTTATTGCATGATGATGCGCTGAATCTGCCCATCGACCGTGACGGCCTGCGCAATCACCAGGCGCCGGTGCTGCAATTGATCGACCCGATGCGTGCGCGGCGCTGGTTGAAGTTTCAGGGGCAGGCCGACTATGGGCTGGACTTCAAGCGCTTCAGTGCCCAGGGGCATACCAGCGACTATCGCTATCCGTTCCTGAGTGCACCGGTCAAATATTAAAAACCCTGCTTGAGCAAAGGGCATTGCTGAACTTAACTGCTACGGGTGACATGCATTCCCATAACCACTACAAGAGGCGATGCAATGGGAAACTCAACCAAAGCGGGTAAGCCTGACAGCAGTGTCGATGCTTGGGCGATACTCTGTCTGATCATCCTGGTTGTGGTGACCGCCGTGTATTGGGTCAGCCACCAGTGACATCACGCGATGGGTAATCATGTGCCGCCCGCAGAATGGACATCTGCGGGCGGATTACGTTTCAGCGGCTGGTCAAATGCATGGCCAGCTGGACCAGCCCGACCAACACCAAAATGAACACCAAGGTGAACACGGTGCCCAGCGCAATGAAATGGCTGGCCTTGCCGTAGGTGAAGTCGCGGGCGCGGTTCTTGCCGCTTTGTACACCGAATGCCGCAGCGAGAATGCTTTGGAGCATTTGCCAGAAGGTGGGTGGTTTGCCGTGGGCGGGATCGTCCATGAGGGGCTCCTAGGTGTAGGCATCACCCCTCAGTGTAGACGGTTGTAGGAGCGGGCTTGCCCCGCGAAGCGATGTGACTGGCAAACCGCAAACGCGGGGCAAGGCCCGCTCCCACAGCGGGCATGACTCGCGATTTTATTTAGCTGTCATAGCCCCTGGCCGGTGGGAGCGGGCTTGCCCCGCGAATTTACTTAGTTGTCATAGCCCAGGTTAGGCGCCAGCCAGCGCTCGGTGACGCTCAGTTCCTGGCCTTTGCGCGCGGTGTAGCTCTGCACCTGGTCCTTGTCCACCTTGCCCACCGCAAAGTACTGCGCTTGCGGGTGGGCGAAGTACCAGCCGCTGACCGCCGCCGCCGGGAACATGGCGAAGTGTTCGGTAAGGAACACGCCGCTGGGGCCGGTTTCGCCAATCGCGGTGCCATCGAGCAGGCGGAACAGGGTTTCCTTCTCGGTGTGATCCGGGCAGGCCGGGTAGCCGGGAGCAGGGCGGATACCCGAGTACTGCTCCTTGATCAGCGCTTCGTTGTCCAGGTGCTCGTCCTGGGCGTAACCCCAATGCTCTTTACGCACCTGTTCGTGCAGCCACTCGGCGCAGGCTTCGGCGAGGCGGTCAGCCAGGGCCTTGACCATGATCGAGTTGTAGTCGTCGCCCTTGTCCTGGTAGGCCTTGGCCACTTCTTCGGCACCGATACCGGCGGTGGTGATGAAGCCACCAACGTAATCGGTCACGCCCGATTCCTTCGGTGCAACGAAGTCGGCAAGCGAGAAGTTCGGCTTGTTGTCCGGCTTGATGGTCTGCTGGCGCAAGTGGTGCAGTTGCGCCAGTGGCTGGCCATCAGCGCCATAGACTTCGATGTCGTCATGGTTGACCTGGTTGGCCGGCCAGAAACCGAACACCGCACGGGCACTGATGAGTTTTTCATCGATCAGCTTGGCAAGCATGTCCTGGGCGTCTTTGTACAACGCCGTGGCCGCTTCGCCGACGACTTCGTCCGTGAGGATGCGCGGGAACTTGCCTGCCAGGTCCCAGGAGATGAAAAACGGCGTCCAGTCGATGTACTCGGCCAGCACCTTGAGGTCGATGTCGTCCAGCACCTTGACCCCGGTGAAGCTTGGCACTGCCGGTTGGTAATTGGCCCAGTCGTACTGCGGTTTGGCTGCAATCGACTGTTCGTAGCTCAGGCGCTCGGTGCGGGCGCTGCGGTTGGCGGTACGCTCACGCACTTCAACATAGTCCTGGCGCGTCTTCTCGACAAAGCCGGGTTTGAGTTCATTGGACAGCAGTTGCGTGGCGACGCCGACAGCCCGTGAGGCGTCGGTGACGTAGACCACGGCATCGTTGCTGTACTTGGGTTCGATCTTCACCGCCGTGTGCGCTTTGGAAGTGGTTGCGCCGCCGATCATCAACGGCAGGTGGAAGTCCTGGCGCTGCATCTCGCGGGCGACGTGGACCATCTCGTCCAGCGACGGGGTGATCAGGCCGGACAGGCCGATAATGTCGCATTTCTGCTCGCGGGCGGTCTGCAGGATCTTCTCGGCCGGCACCATCACACCGAGGTCGACGATGTCATAGCCGTTACAGCCCAGTACCACGCCGACGATGTTCTTGCCGATGTCGTGGACGTCGCCTTTGACCGTGGCCATGAGGATCTTGCCCTTGGCTTGCGGTTTGTCGCCTTTTTCCGCCTCGATGAAGGGGATCAGGTGAGCAACCGCCTGCTTCATTACCCGCGCCGATTTCACCACCTGTGGCAGGAACATCTTGCCGGCCCCGAACAGGTCGCCGACCACGTTCATGCCGCTCATCAGCGGGCCCTCGATGACCTCGATCGGGCGTGCGCATTGCTGGCGACACTCTTCGGTGTCTTCGACGATGAAGGCGGTAATGCCTTTGACCAGGGCGTGTTCCAGGCGCTTGTCGACCGGCAGCGAACGCCATTCTTCGTTCTCGACTTCCTTGGTTGCGCCACCGCCTTTGTAATCGTCGGCAATCGCCAGCAGGGCGTCGGTACCTTCCGGCGTGCGGTTGAGCACCACGTCCTCGACTTTGTCGCGCAGGGCAGCCGGGATCTCATCATAGATCTCCAGCTGACCGGCGTTGACGATACCCATGGTCAGGCCGTTCTGGATCGCGTGGTAGAGGAACACCGAGTGAATCGCCTCGCGCACCGGGTTGTTGCCACGGAACGAGAACGACACGTTGGACACCCCGCCGCTCGACAGCGCGTAGGGCAGGTGGTCGCGAATGTAGGCGCAGGCTTCGATGAAGTCGACGGCGTAGTTGTTGTGCTCTTCGATGCCGGTGGCCACGGCGAAGATGTTCGGGTCGAAGATGATGTCTTCCGGTGGGAAGCCAACTTCATTGACCAGAATGTCGTAGCTGCGCTGACAGATTTCCTTTTTGCGTGCGGCGGTGTCGGCCTGGCCGACTTCGTCGAAGGCCATCACCACCACGGCAGCACCGTAGCGTTTGCACAGTTTGGCGTGATGTTTGAAGGCGTCGACGCCTTCTTTCATCGAGATCGAGTTGACGATGCCCTTGCCTTGAATGCACTTGAGGCCGGCTTCGATCACCTCCCACTTGGAGGAGTCGATCATGATCGGCACCCGCGAGATATCGGGCTCGCCGGCGATCAGGTTGAGGAACTTGACCATGGCCGCCTGGGAATCGAGCATCCCTTCGTCCATGTTGATGTCGATCACCTGGGCGCCAGCCTCGACCTGCTGCAGGGCCACTTCCAGCGCTTCGGTGTAGTTCTCTTCACGGATCAGACGGGCGAACTTGGCCGATCCGGTAATGTTGGTACGCTCACCGACGTTGACGAACAGCGAGCTGCGATCGATGGTGAACGGCTCAAGGCCCGACAGGCGACAGGCCTTGGGGATGTCCGGAATGGCCCGCGGTGCGTACTTGGCTACAGCTTCGGCGATGGCCTGAATGTGCCCAGGGGTCGTGCCGCAGCAACCGCCGATGATGTTGAGGAAGCCACTGGCGGCAAACTCTTCAACCACTTCGGCCATTTCCGCCGGGGTTTCATCATATTCACCGAAGGCGTTCGGCAGGCCGGCGTTGGGGTGGGCAGAGACGTGGGTACCGGCCTTGGTCGACAGTTCTTCCAGGTATGGACGCAGATCTTTGGCACCGAGTGCGCAGTTCAGGCCGACCGAGATCGGGTTGGCGTGGCGCACCGAGTTCCAGAACGCTTCGGTGGTCTGGCCCGACAAAGTCCGGCCAGAGGCATCGGTGATGGTCCCGGAAATCATGATCGGCAGTTCCAGGCCGTCTTCTTCGAACACCTGCTGCACGGCAAAAATCGCCGCCTTGGCGTTGAGGGTATCGAAGATGGTTTCGATCAGGATCAGGTCGGCGCCGCCTTCGATCAGGCCGCGGGTAGCCTCGATGTAGTTTTCCACCAACAGGTCAAAGGTGACGTTGCGGTAGCCTGGGTCGTTGACGTCTGGCGAAATCGAGCAGGTGCGGCTGGTCGGGCCGAGGACGCCGGCGACGAAGCGCGGCTTGTCTGGCGTTTCCAGGGTTTTCGCATCGGCAACCTGACGGGCAATCCGCGCACCTTCAACGTTCAGTTCATACACCAGCGATTCCATGCCGTAGTCGGCCTGGGAAATCTGCGTGGCGTTGAAGGTGTTGGTTTCGAGAATATCGGCACCGGCGTCCAGGTAAGCCTTCTCGATGGCGGCAATAACGTCCGGGCGCGACAGCAGCAACAGGTCGTTGTTGCCTTTGACATCGCTTGGCCAATCGGCGAAGCGCGTGCCACGATAGTCGTGTTCCTCAAGGCGGTAGCTTTGGATCATAGTACCCATGCCGCCATCGAGGATCAGAATGCGCTCTTTGAGTGCTTGCTGAAGTGCTTGGAAACGAGCGCTGCGGTCAGACATAGGACTACCTGGTCGGGCGAAAACAAAAGTTGCGGAATAATAACAAAGCTGCGCGGTTTTTAGACGTGTCGAGCATTTACATGAATTTCATTCATGTTGGCACGCCGCCAGCACCGGTAGAATCGTGAAGCTTTCAATACCCAGGACATTCGGCACATGGTGTATCGCTTACTTGCCGGCGCTTTCGCTCTGTTCATCAGTGGCGTGGCGTTGGGGCAAGCCCCTCAAACCAGCCCGGCTATTTCGTATACCCGGGACATCCAACCGATTTTCACGGAGAAATGCGTGGCCTGCCACGCCTGTAACGACGCGGCCTGCCAGCTCAACCTGGGCAGTGCCGAGGGCGCCTCACGGGGGGGCTCCAAAGTGCCGGTGTATCAGGGCGACCGCAGCCAGGCGGTGGCCCCGACCCGCTTGTTCTACGATGCCCAGAGCACTGAAGCCTGGCAGCGCAAGGGCTTCTACTCAGTGCTCGACAACCAGGGCAGCCAGGCCGCACTGATGGCGCGGATGCTGGAGCTGGGGCATAAAACGCCACTGACGCCCAATGCCAAGCTGCCTGAAGAAATCGTTCTGGGGCTGAACCGCAACAACATGTGCCCGCTGCCCGGTGAATTCGATGCCTATGCCGGGGCGCACCCCAAAGAAGGCATGCCACTGGCGGTCACCGGTCTTACCGATGCCGAGTACCAGACGCTGCAACGCTGGCTGGCAGCAGGTGCCCCAATCGACCACAACGCTATTACGCCAAGCGCCAATGAGGCGGCGCAGATTGCCGACTGGGAAGCATTGCTCAACCGCCCAGGTTCCACCGAGGCCCTGGTCGGGCGCTGGCTTTACGAACACTTGTTCCTTGCGCACATCTACTTTGTGGGCGGCGAGCAGGGGCATTTCTTCCAGTGGGTGCGTTCGCGCACGCCCAGCGGCCAGCCGATCGACCTGATCGCCACACGTCGCCCCAACGATCCTCCCGGCACCGACTTCTATTACCGCCTGATGCCGGTGCAAGGCGTGATCGTGCATAAAACCCACATCACCTACCCGATGGGGCCGCAGAAGCTCAAACGCGTCAAGCAGCTGTTTTACAGCGGCGACTGGCATGCCAGTGCGCTGCCCGGCTACGGTCCGCGACACCGGGCCAATCCGTTTGAAACCTTCGAAGCGATCCCGGCCGTGGCCCGTTATCAGTTCATGCTCGATAACGCGGAGTACTTTGTCCGTACCTTCATTCGCGGCCCGGTGTGCCGCGGCCAGATCGCCACTGATGTGATCCGTGACCATTTCTGGGCGTTGTTCCAGGAACCGGCGCATGACCGTTACCTGACCGATGCCGAGTACCGTGGCCAGGCCACGCCGTTGCTGGCCATGCCCGGGCAGATTGACGACGTTGGCAGCATCCTGACCCTGTGGCATGCCTACCGCGACAAGCGCAACGAGTACGAAGTGCTGCGCCGCGAAGCCTACGCCGACATGCCCGCGCCGAGCTGGTCGACGCTGTGGGCCGGTAACGACAACGCGCTGCTGACCATCTTCCGTCACTTCGACAGTGCTTCGGTGACCAAGGGTTTGATCGGCGATGTGCCGAAGACCCTGTGGCTGTTCGACTACCCGTTGTTCGAGCGCACCTACTATCAGCTGGCGGTCAACTTCGATGTCTACGGCAACGTCTCGCACCAGGCGCAGACGCGCTTGTATTTCGACCTGATCCGCAACGGTGCCGAGGTCAACTTCTTGCGCCTGATGCCGGCCGATGCGCGTGGGGCGATCCTCAGCGACTGGTACCAGAACAGCGGCAAAGTGAAGATGTGGCTGGACTACGAGGAGATCGACACCGATACCCCGAGCGCCCTCAAGCTCGATGGGCAAGACCCGAAACGCGATTTCGGCCTCAAGCTGATCCAGCGCACCGGCAGCCTCAACGCCGCGCCTGACCCGATCAACCGCTGCCAGGGTGCCTATTGCTCGCGACCACAAATGAACGACGAGTTCCGCGGTGTCGAGCAGACCTTGAGCCGGCTGGTGTCGCGCCCGGCGGCAGGGCTGAAAGTGATCGGTCAGTTGCCTGAAGCGACCCTGCTGCGCATCGAAGGGCAGGGCGGTCAGCGTCAGGTCTACAGCCTGCTGCGCAACCGGGCGCACAGCAACGTAGCTTTCATGCTTGGTGAAGCCTATCGCTACCAACCGGGCCTGGACACCCTGACCCTGGTACCGGGGGTGCTGAGCAGTTACCCGAACTTCATGTTCAACATTCCCTCCGCCGATGTGCCGGAGTTTGTCGAGGACCTGGAAGCCGCTCGTGACGATACCGACAAATTCGAGCGCGTGGTCATGCGCTGGGGCGTACGTCGCAGCCATCCGCAGTTCTGGCAGTACTTTCACGACCTGAACACCTACATCAAGGAAACCGATGCGGTGGAAGCGGGCGTGCTCGACATGAACCGCTACGAAAACCTGTGAAACTGGCCGCCGGGAGCGCTGCTGGAGCGTTCCCGGCGTTGCCGGGCTTTCCCGACAGAAATACTAGGACTTTGTTCGGCGGCCAGGTTGGCGTAAACTGCCGACAAGTCTGTGAGGAACTTCCATGAGCGCCATAACTATTACCGACGCCGCGCATGATTACCTGGCTGATCTGCTGTCCAAGCAGAACACCCCGGGTATTGGCATTCGTATCTTTATCACCCAGCCGGGCACCACATACGCCGAAACGTGCATTGCCTACTGCAAGCCGGGCGAAGAAAAGCCTGAAGACACGGCCGTGGGCCTGGCCAGTTTCACCGCTTACCTGGACGCGGTCAGTGTGCCGTTCCTGGAAGACGCGGTGGTTGACTACGCGACCGACCGTATGGGCGGCCAGCTGACCATCAAGGCGCCGAACGCCAAAGTGCCGATGGTCAACGAAGACAGCCCGATCAACGAGCGCATCAACTACTACCTGCAAACCGAGATCAACCCGGGGCTGGCCAGCCACGGCGGTCAGGTGAGCCTGATCGAAGTGGTAGAAGACGGCATCGCCGTGTTGCAGTTCGGCGGTGGTTGCCAGGGCTGCGGCCAGGCTGACGTAACCTTGAAAGAAGGCATCGAGCGCACCTTGCTCGAGCGCATTCCAGAGCTCAAGGGCGTGCGTGATGTGACTGACCATAGTCAGAAAGAGAACGCCTACTACTAAGGTGTTTGATCGCGGGGCAAACCCGCTCCTACCGTGGGAGCGGGCTTGCCCCGCGATTGCGTTACCAAAGCCAGAAACGAACCAATCACCTGACTGTTTTGCCGCTCAGCCAGGCAGTACAGATAGGTTTCGGTGCACACCGGATCGCCCTGCAGGCGAATCGTCCTGATCCGCGGGTCGGCAATAAACTCTGCCTCTGACACCGCCCCCACCCCGATCCCCCGAATCACCGCCTCCCGCAGCGCCTCGCGGCTGCCGATCTCCATGACCATGCGTGGCGTTACCTCGTGCTCAAGCAGCGCCTTTTCCAGCGCCAGGCGCGTGGTTGATCCACTTTCGCGGTGCAGCAGCGGCTGCCCTTGCAGGGCCGTGAGTGGAATCTGTTCAAACTGCGCCAGCGGGTGCTCGATGTGGGCGAACAGCACCACCGGATGGCGCGCATACAACTGGGCGCTGAACGCCGGGTCTTCGTGCAGGCCGGCCAGTACGCCAACATCGGTGACGTAGTTTTCCAGATCGGCCAGCACGCTGGCGGAGTTACCGACTTTGATCGACAGGTCGATCTGCGGGTAGCGCAGGCGATAGGCGTCGACCATTTCGATGACATGAAACGGCCCGACCGCACCCACTTTCAACTGACCGCGATTGAGCTTGCCGGAATCACGCAGCAGGTTGAACGCTTCCAGTTCCAGCGTGCTCAAGTGCTGGGCAATCGGCAGCAACTGACGGCCAACCGCAGTCAGCTCGATACGCCGGCCACGGCGATGAAACAGCTCGACGTTGTAGTCACGTTCCAGCGCCTGAACCTGAGTGGTCACGGTCGGCTGGCTCAGGCCCAGGGCGCGGGCCCCGGCGCTGAAGCTGCCTTGGCGGGCGACGGCCAGAAAGGTGCGCAGTTTGGTGGTCGACATCCATAGCTTCCATCAATGGTTTTGCGGGAAAACACATAGTGATTTGAAGCTGTGACTGTCACGTGACAGCCCTAGTGTGGAGCGACCTCAACACAACCTGCAGGACACTCACCATGAACCCGTTTGCCAAATTGCTTCGTGTGACCGCTTTTGGCCTGTTGCCACTGTTGGCCTGCGCCGAGGTTTCAGCGCAAACCTCGTTGAGCATCGGCCTGATTCCTTCCGAAGATTCCCAGGCCATGATCGAAAGCAGCAAACAGGTGCTGGCCGACCTTGAGCGGCAGCTCGGCATGCCGGTCAAGCCGTTCGTGGCCACCGACTACAACGGTGTGATTGAGGCGCTGCGCGCTGGCAAGCTCGACGTGGCCTACCTGGGGCCGTTCTCCTATGTACTGGCGCATCAGGTAGCCGGGGTTGACGCCTTCGCCGTGGCGGTGACGCGCAAGGCGGGCAGAAGCGCCTACCGTAGCCAGATCCTGGCGCGCAAAGACAGCGGCATCAAGCAACTGAGCGACCTCAAAGGCCGTACCTTCGCCTTTGTCGACCCCAGCTCGGCCTCCGGTCATCTGTTCCCCAAGGCGGGCCTGGAGGCTGCCGGGTATCGCCCGGAGTCGTTGTTCTCCAGGGTGATCTTCTCTGGCTCGCACGACGCCAGCATTCTCGCGGTGGCGAACCGCAAGGTCGATGCCGCAGCGGTGGCCGACCGTATTTACGCCTCCGCCGTTGCCCAGGGACAGGTCAAGGCCGAAGACCTGCAGGTGGTGTGGTCTTCCGCCGACATTCCAGAGTCACCGATGGTCTGGCGTCAGGACCTGGACCCGGCGCTGAAACAGAAACTGGCCAGTGCGATGGCCAATATCAAGGATGTGCCGTGGGGCGACCAAGGCCAGCTCAACGGCTTTCAGCCGACCAGCGACGCCGCCTATGACGTGGTGCGTGAAACCGCCAAGGTCCTCGATCTCGATCTGCGGAGCATGAAATGATCCGCGTGCGCACTCTGCTCAAAGACTACCGCGACAACGCCGTGCTCAAGGGCATCGATCTGGATATCGACGCCGGGGAGTTCGTGGTGGTGCTGGGCCAGTCGGGCGCCGGCAAGTCCACTTTGTTGCGCTGCATGAACCGGCTGGCACAGGCTGACAGCGGTGAACTGCAGATCGCCGGTATCGATGCCATGAATGACCGTCAGCAGCGTGAGTTGCGTCGGCAGGTGGCAATGATCTTCCAGCATCACAATGTGGTACCGCGCCTGTCGGTACTCAAGAACGTGCTGACCGGGCGCCTGGGTTCAGTGTCGACACTGGCTTCTGTGCTGCAGCTGTTCAGTCGCGACGACGTTGCCCTGGCGCGGCACTGCCTGGAGCAGGTCGACTTGCAACATAAAGCCACGGCCCGTACCGATGCCTTGTCGGGTGGGCAAATGCAGCGTGTCGGTATCGCCCGCGCCCTGGCGCAACGGCCGAAGGTGATCCTGGCCGATGAGCCGGTTGCCAGCCTTGACCCGAAAACGGCCCGGCGGGTGATGCAGTACCTGCGTGATGCCGCCCGGGAGCAGGGGATCACCGTGGTGTGCAACCTGCATCAGGTGGACCTGGCGCGTGAGTTCGGTGATCGCATCGTCGGTCTGGCCCACGGCCGTCTGGTGTTTGACAGCCGTCGCGAGGCGTTGAACGAAGCCAGCCTGCAGCGCATTTATCCGCAAGCTGAGCCGATGCTGGAGACGCTCAAGCGCACGCCGCTGATGCCGTGTCTGCAAGCCGAAGGAGGACGTGCCTGATGAACCCTTCACCACGCCGATACCAATGGTTGGTTGATACCCCCAGCAGCACACGGGGCTGGATCGTCACCTCAGCCTGGGTGCTGCTGGCCGTGACCTTGTTGCATTGGAGTGCGGCGGGTACTCAGTTGAGCTGGCGCGAGTTGACTAACGGTTTGCCGCAGATTGGCGATTTTCTCGCGCGCTCCATGCCGCCCGACCTGAGCATTCTGCCGAGGCTGTGGCAACCGGCAATCGAAACCTTGCAGATCGCCCTGTGGGGAACGCTGCTGGGGATTGTGTTTGCCATTCCGTTGGCGTTTCTCGCAGCGCGCAACCTGCAGGGCAATCGCTGGGTGTATGCCGCTACTCGGCAAGTCTTGAACGTGATCCGCAGTATCAATGAGCTGATCCTCGCCCTGGTGTTTGTGTCGGCCGTGGGCTTGGGGCCGTTTCCGGGGGTACTGGCCCTGGCCCTGCACGGGGTGGGCATGCTCGGTAAGTTCTTTGCTGACAGCATCGAGGAGATCGACCAGGGCCCGATCGAGGCGCTGCAAGCCACCGGTGCCCGGCCATTGCAGGTGGTTGTCTTTGGCGTGATACCGCAAGTGATCACCGCCTGGATCGCTGTGGTGCTGTATCGCTTCGAGGTCAACCTGCGCTCGGCGACGGTGCTGGGCATGGTCGGGGCAGGGGGGCTGGGTTTTGAACTGGTTAGTAGCCTGAAGCTGTTCAAATACCCGGAAACCGCCACCTGCATCATTGTCATTACCTTGATGGTCGTCGCAGCTGACCTGGTTTCCAGCCGTCTGCGCCAGCGCATCCAGGGCGCCAGTCGCCACTGAGCTACACCTCACCCTCTTTTTTCGATATCTGGCCAGTCAGGGCACGCCCTGGCTGCGCCCGCGATTTGCCCAGGAGTGTGCAACGTGCAACGGTTTTTCCGCGATTCATCGACGCCCGTCATTATCGGTTCAGCCGATGAAAGCCTTGAATCAATCGATTTGAGCGAAAGTCACTTGGCCATGAGTATGTCCCCAACCAAAACAACAACAAAGGGAACCGCCATGCTTGCCTATTTCCATAACCCGGTAGCCACTTGCTTTGGCAGCGGCAGCCTCAGCCGCATCAGCGCCCTGACCGAGGGTCAGCAGGTCGCCCTGGTGACCTTTCCTGAGGCCCGTGCGTTGGGCTTGGTCGATCAGGTCAAGGCGCTGCTGGGTGAGCGCTTGTGCTATGTGGTCGAGGATGTCCAGCCCAACCCGGATGTGGCGCAGTTGCGTGCCACTTACGAGCGCTTCTGGGCTGAAGCCGGTGATTGCCAGACAGTGATCGCCTTGGGCGGCGGCAGTGCCATTGATACTGCCAAGGCGTTGATCGTCGGCACTGAATCAGGGCAGTTCGAGGAGTTGCTGCAGCTATTGGCGCTTGGCCAACCCTTTGTTCCGGCACGCTGCAAGGCGTTGATTGCCGCGCCGACTACGGCCGGCACCGGCAGTGAAGTCACGCCCTGGGCGACCATCTGGGACAGCGCGGCGCAGAAAAAATACTCCCTGCACCTGGACTGCACCTGGCCGAAGGCGGCGATCGTCGATCCGCAATTGATGCTCACGGTGCCGGCTGGCGTTACCGTATCGACCGGGCTGGATGCCTTGTCCCATGCCCTGGAGGCGATCTGGAACGTCAACGCCAACCCGCTTTCCGACACCTTCGCGGTGTCGGCCATCGAAGAAATCCTCGACTGCCTGCCACGCTTGCAGCGTGATCTGGGCAACGCAGAACTGCGCGGGCGTATGGCCCTGGCCGCGCTCAAAGCCGGTATGGCGTTCTCCAACACCAAAACCGCGCTGGCGCACTCGATCTCTTATGAAATGACCTTGCGCTACGGCGTACCCCACGGCATTGCCTGCTCTTTCTCCCTGCCGTTGGTGCTGAGCCTGGCGTGGGGCCGCGATGCTGACCGCGACCGTACCTTGCAACGAGTGTTCGGTAGCGATCTGGACGGCGCTCGCCGTCAGTTGCGCGATTTCCTTCACAGCCTCGGGGTCAAGACCGAGTTCGCCGATTACGGCGTCGATGCCGCGCAGGCTCAGGCCATGATCGCCTATGCCCTGCAGGGCGCCCGCGGCAAGAACTTCATAGGCGCTGACGCCGCCTGAAACGTGCCGCTGTTTCCTGTTGCACCAACCAAGAGTGCCGTATCGCAGGTCGCTGACTTGCGCTAGCGTAAAACAAAGGAAAACATCATGAATCGTGCCGAAAGTCTCTCCGGTCTGGCTGTCCCTGCGTCACCGTTTCGTACCGCACAGTGGCGCATGCTGCTCGCCGCGATGTTCTGCTACCTGTTTTTCTACACCGGCAGGCAAACCTTCGGGTTTGCCATTCCCGGCATTCAGGCCGAGTTCGGCCTGAGCAAAGAGACGTTGGGTTGGGCCTCGACGGCCATGCTCTGGGCCTACGCCATCGGCCAGGCGATCAATGGCAACCTTGCCGACAAGTACGGCGGCCGCCGTATCATGAGCCTGGGTGCGGTGTTGTCCTGTGCGGCGAACTGGGTCACCAGCTTTGCTGGCGGGTTCCTCAGCCTGATTCTGCCGTGGGGTGTCAACGGCTACTTCCAGGCCTTGGGCTGGGCACCTGGCAGCCGCTTGCTGTCGAACTGGTGGAGCGCTGGTGAACGTGGCCGGGTGTATGGCTTCTACGTGTTTGCGGCGGGTTGCGCTTCGGTGTTGTCGTATGTGACTTCGGTGGTGGTGCTGGAGGTGCTGCACCTGGAGTGGCGCTGGA
Source organism: Pseudomonas sp. NUPR-002 (assembly GCF_056322725.1). Classification (NCBI taxonomy): domain Bacteria; kingdom Pseudomonadati; phylum Pseudomonadota; class Gammaproteobacteria; order Pseudomonadales; family Pseudomonadaceae; genus Pseudomonas; species Pseudomonas sp. NUPR-002. Next base: position 3,385,347 of record NZ_CM150476.1, on the reverse strand, counting down.
TCTTCCGCTTGCCGGTCCTGCTGATGCTGGCCGGCGGCATCACCTTCTACCTGGTGGCCCGTGAACGCCCGCAAGACATGGGCTTCAAGGCGCTGGATGACACCGGGGTGGCCAACGCTGAAGACAAAGGCCATGAAGTTGGCCACGAAGACGAGGAAACGTCGGCGCAGCGCTACAAGGCGGTGCTGAAAAATGTGCGCCTGCTGATCGCCGCCGTGTCGTTAGGTTTTCAGAACGCGGCGCGCTATGGCTTGATTGTCTGGGTGCCGGTGCATTTTCTCGGGGCGGACTGGAAGTCGGGGCAAAGCTTCATCGACCCCAAATGGATCACCGTGGCGCTGCCGGTCGGCATGGCCGTGGGCGCCCTGAGTAACGGCTGGGTGTCGGACAAGCTGTTCGGTTCGAAACGCTACCTGGCGATCATGCTCTATATGTTCCTTGGCGCTGCGACCAGCCTGTGGATGTGGAGCTTGCCGGCCCATAGCATGGTAGGCCTGGTGGCGTTGTTCCTGTGCGGCTTCTTTGTTTACGGTCCGGCTTCGAGTTTCTGGGCCTTGTGCCCGGACCTGGTCGGCGCCAAACGCGCAGGGACCGCCACCGGGGTGATGAACTTCTCCTCGTACCTGTTTGCCGGCTTGGCGGAACCGTTGATTGGCCGCATGCTCGACACCACCGGCAATACCTCGCTGATCTTTATTGTCGTCACCGTCAGTTGCCTGTGCAGTGCCGTTGTCGCACTGTTCGTGCGCCGCTGACCACCGACCCCAAGGACCCGGAAACGCTCATGTACCAGTACCACAAGTGGTTGCGTTCTTTTCACGCTGTGGCCAAGACCGGTAGTTTTACCTTGGCCGCCGAGTACCTGAGCGTCGGGCAGCCCACCGTCAGTGAGCAGGTCAGCACCCTGGAGAAGAAGTTTTCCGTTGAGTTGTTCCATCGCCGTGGCCGCTACATCGAATTGAGTGCCGCGGGGCACAAACTCTACGAGATCACCCAGGGTGTGTTTGGCCAGGAGGATGAAGCCGTGCAATTGCTGCAGCGCTTTAGCCAACGCAAGCAGGGCATGCTGCGCATCGGAGCGGTGTCACCGCCGATTGCCATGAGCCTGACCTACAACCTGATGCAACAGTACCCGGACATCGACCTGGAAACCTCGTTCACCACCGAAGCCGAGACGCTGGAGCGGCTGTACAGCTTTGATATCGACGTGGCGATTCTGGCGTTGTCGGCCTTCGATCAGCGCTTGAGTACGCATTTGTACCGCACCGTGCCGATTCTGGCGGTGGTTCGCGATGATCATCCGTGGGCTCATCAACAACAGGTCAGCATTCACGAAATCAGCAGCCAGCGCCTGGTGCTACGGGAAAAGGCCTCGCGTACCCGACAACTGGTGGAGGAGGGCTGTCAGCGCTACGGCGTCAGCCTGGACTGTGTCATGCAGCTCAACAGCCGCGAAGCCATTGTGCATGCGGTGGTGCAGGGGATTGGTGTCGGTTTTGTCGCAGCGGTGGAGTATGTCGACCGGCCCGGCACCAAGGCCATTTCGTTTATCGAACAACCCTTTCATATCAGCTATTACCTGTGTTGCCTGGCGATACGGCGCAACCGCCCGATCATTGCCGAGCTGTTCGACAGCGGTCCGCTGCCCGACAGCTGATCCACCTTACTAGCACCTGCAATCTGCCAACGCCTTGTTCACAAGGCGCGGCCCAACTCATCCCGAAACTGGAGAAACACCATGCATTACAACACCCCTGAACGCTTGCAAGCAGTGGTCCTGGACTGGGCGGGCACCGTGGTCGATTTCGGCTCGTTCGCACCGACGCAAATCTTCGTCGAAGCCTTTGCCGAGTTCGGCGTTGCCGTGTCGCTGGAGGAAGCCCGTGGCCCGATGGGCATGGGCAAGTGGGACCATATCCGCACCTTGTGCGACCTGCCGCAGATTGCCGAGCGCTACCGTCAGGCGTTTGGCCGCACCCCAAGCGATGAGGACGTCACGGCGATCTACAACCGTTTCATGCCCCTGCAGATCGAGAAAATCGCTGAGCATTCGGCGTTGATCCCTGGCGCGTTGCAGGCCATTGCCACCTTGCGCGAGCAGGGCTTGAAGATTGGTTCGTGCTCGGGCTATCCGAAAGTGGTGATGGACAAAGTGGTGGAGCTGGCCGCCCGCAATGGTTACGTTGCCGATCATGTGGTCGCCACTGATGAAACACCCAATGGCCGCCCGTGGCCGGCGCAAGCCCTGGCCAACGTGATTGCCCTGGGAGTCGACGATGTAGCGGCCTGTGTGAAAGTCGACGACACCTGGCCGGGTATTCTGGAAGGGCGACGGGCCGGGATGTGGACTGTGGCGTTGACGTGTTCGGGCAATGCGCTGGGGCTGTCGTATGAAGACTATAAAGCGTTGGCGCTCGACACTCTGGATCAGGAGCGTGCACGTATTGGCCGCCTGTTTGAAGGTTCGCGGCCGCACTATCTGATCGACACTATCGCCGAGCTGCCGACGGTGATTGATGACATCAACCTGCGCCTGGCGCGTGGTGAAATGCCGCAAAGCTGTTAATGCTGTTCGCTTAATGGTTTTGGAAACTGTGAGTTTATCCATGCGGTGCGGAGGCTGTACTGGCCCCTTCCGCCCTTACGGCGGCCTACTTTGCTCTTGGGCAAAGTAGGCAAAGCCGCTCGCTCCTGCATCCGGCCCTACCGGTGGGAGCGGGCTTGCCCCGCGATCTGGCGCGATATAGCAAATCGCGGGACAAGCCCGCTCCCACCGGTAGGGCCAGCCCAGGCCCCACAAACAACGGATAAGTCCATAACAATACGCACAACTGCTGCCCCATAGCGGTCAAGCTGGCCCGCTATGTGCTTTGCCCCCTGTAACGATTACTGATCGATTGGTCAAAACTTCAAGCCGTCTTTGCGACGGTGTGCGTAGGACCAGTCGATCAAGTACATCGGACTCCATATTTACAGGGATCAGATGCATGACGCTTGCCCCACCACTCGACCTCGTCGCCCGTGATTCTGGCTGGAGTGCCGAGTTGATGCTGCGCTTTATACAGCGCGCAACCAAGACCTGTATTGGTGCGCGGCGGCATTTCGGTCCTCTTTTGGTGCAGCGACCCTTCTATCCGGAGGGCGCGCCGTGCCACGTTTATGTGCTGCACCCACCCGGTGGCGTGGTCGGTGGCGACAAATTGGTGCTCGATGTGCACCTTGAACCCGGCAGTCACGCACTGCTAACCATGCCCGGTGCGACCAAGTTCTACCGCAGTGGCGGCGCAACCTCGACCCTGAAGCAACACTTTCACCTGGCCGCTGACAGCGTGCTGGAGTGGTTGCCGCAAGGCAGCATCTGCTTTCCTGGTGCCCGTGTGCGCCTGGAAAACCGCTTCAGCCTGGCGCCGGGTGCGCGTCTGCTGGCCTGGGAAACCCTGTGCCTGGGGCGGCCGGTGATGAACGAGACGTTCAGCCACGGCGCCGTCGACAGCCGCTTGCAGATCGACGTGCCTGACGATCCCGGCCTGTGTGAACGCCTGCGCATCAGCGACGGGCAACTGGAAAAACTGGCCGGCTACCCGTTGCAGGCGACCTTTTGTGCCTACCCGGCCAACAGCGCAGTGCTGGAGCAGACCCGCGCCTTGCTCGACGACCTCAGCGTCCCGGCAGGCGCGACCCTGCTCGGTGAGCTGCTGGTGGTGCGCCTGCTCGATCACGATAACCAACGCCTGAACTTCACCCTGCAGCGCATCTGGCATGCCCTGCGTCCGGCCGTGGTCGGCCTGGCGCCGTGCCCGCCACGCATCTGGGCCACCTGAGAGAACGCCATGGAGCTGACCCCAAGAGAGAAAGACAAACTGCTGCTGTTCACCGCCGCGTTGCTCGCCGAGCGGCGCCTGGCGCGTGGCCTGAAGCTCAATTACCCGGAGGCGGTGGCCTTGATCAGCGCCACGGTCATGGAGGGTGCGCGTGACGGGCGCACGGTGGCCGAGTTGATGAGCCTGGGCCGTGAAGTACTCAGCCGTGAGCAGGTCATGGAAGGGGTGAGCGAAATGATCCCCGATGTGCAGGTCGAGGCGACGTTCCCCGACGGCACCAAGCTGGTGACCGTCCATGACCCCATCGTTTAGGAGTGTCCGATGATTCCTGGAGAAGTGCAGGTCGCCGAGGGCGACATCGAACTCAACGAGGGCTACCCGACCCTGAGCGTGACCGTCGCCAATCATGGCGACCGCCCCGTGCAGGTCGGGTCGCATTATCACTTCTATGAGGTCAACAACACGCTGGTGTTCGAGCGTGAAGCCACCCGTGGTTTTCGCCTGGACATTGCCGCGGGGACGGCGGTGCGTTTCGAGCCGGGCCAGGCGCGCAGCGTGACCTTGGTGCCGTATGCCGGCAAACGCGAGGTCTACGGTTTTCAGGGTCGGGTGATGGGCAAACTGGAGAACGTGCGATGAGCCGTATTTCCCGTCGCGCCTATGCCGACATGTTTGGCCCCACGGTGGGCGACCGCGTGCGCTTGGCCGACACCGAGCTGTGGGTCGAGGTGGAGAAGGACTTCACGATCTACGGTGAAGAGGTCAAGTTTGGCGGCGGCAAGGTCATTCGTGACGGCATGGGCCAAGGTCAGATGCTCGCCAATCAGGCGATGGACCTGGTGCTGACCAATGCCCTGATCATCGATCACTGGGGCATCGTCAAGGCCGATATCGGGGTCAAGAACGGGCGCATTTTCGGCGTCGGCAAGGCGGGTAACCCGGATGTGCAGCCGGGGGTGACCTTGCCGATTGGCGCTGGTACCGAGGTGATTGCTGCCGAAGGCAAGATCGTCACCGCCGGTGGCATCGATTCGCATATTCACTTCATTTGCCCGCAGCAGGTCGAGGAAGCCCTGACCTCAGGTATCACCACCTTTATCGGCGGCGGCACCGGGCCGGCCACCGGTACCAATGCCACCACCTGCACCTCCGGGCCCTGGTACCTGGCGCGCATGCTCCAGGCCGCCGATGAGCTGCCGATCAACATTGGCCTGCTGGGCAAGGGCAACGCCTCGGCGCCAGAGGCCTTACGCGAGCAGATTCACGCGGGCGCCGTGGGCCTCAAGCTGCATGAAGACTGGGGCTCGACCCCGGCGGCCATTGACTGCTGTTTGAGCGTGGCTGAAGAACTGGATGTGCAGGTGGCGATTCACACCGATACCCTCAACGAATCCGGTTGTATCGAAGACACCCTTGCCGCCATCGGTGATCGCACCATCCACACCTTTCATACCGAAGGCGCGGGTGGCGGCCATGCGCCCGACATTATCCGTGCTGCGGCCTTTGCCAATGTGCTGCCGTCGTCGACCAACCCGACCTTGCCGTACACGGTCAACACCGTTGATGAGCACCTGGACATGCTCATGGTCTGCCATCACCTGGACCCGAGTATTGCCGAGGACGTGGCCTTCGCTGAATCGCGCATTCGCCGCGAGACCATCGCCGCCGAAGACATCCTCCATGACTTGGGGGCGTTCTCCATGACGTCCTCCGACTCCCAGGCCATGGGCCGGGTCGGCGAGGTGGTGCTGCGCACCTGGCAGGTCGCCGACCAGATGAAGCGCCGCCGCGGGCCGCTGGCGCCAGACAGCCATTACAGCGACAACTTCCGGGTTAAACGCTACATCGCCAAATACACCCTCAATCCGGCGCTGACCCACGGCATTGCCCATGAGGTGGGTTCGATCGAGGCCGGCAAACTCGCCGACCTGGTGCTCTGGGCACCGGCGTTTTTCGCGGTGAAGCCCGCGCTGGTGATCAAGGGCGGGATGATCGCCATGGCGCCGATGGGCGATATCAACGGTTCTATCCCGACGCCGCAACCCGTGCACTACCGGCCGATGTTCGGCGCGTTGGGGGCGGCACGTAACGCCACGCGCATGACGTTTCTTTCGCAGTCGGCCTATCAGCGCGGCGTTCACCAGCAACTGGGCTTGCGCAGCCTGATCGGCGTGGCCAATGGCTGTCGCACGGTGCGCAAGGGCGACATGGTGCACAACGGCCTGCTGCCGCTGATCGAAGTGGATTCGCAAACCTACGAGGTACGCGCCGACGGCGAATTGCTGGTGTGCGAGCCCGCCACGGTATTGCCGCTGGCGCAACGTTATTTTCTGTTCTGAAGGAGCGAGCATGATTGTTTTGACCCGGCGCCTGGGCGAACCCGCCCAGGTAAGCGGCACGCTAACCCTGACACTCGACACGCGGATCAAAAGCCGGGTGCGCGTCACCCTCGACGATGGCCGTGAGGCCGGGCTGATGCTTGAGCGTGGGCAGTTGATTCGCGGTGGCGATCTCTTGGGTGACGAGCAGGGTAGCGAAGTCATCCGTGTGCTGGCCGCCGATGAGCAGGTGTCGACAGTGCGCTGCGCTGATGCGCTGTTGCTGGCGCGGGCCAGCTATCACCTGGGCAACCGTCACGTGCCGTTGCAGATCGACGCCGGCATGGTCCGTTACCAGCATGACCACGTGCTCGACGAAATGGTCCGTGGTCTTGGCTTGCAGGTCACCGTTGAACAGGCGCCGTTCGAGCCTGAGGCGGGCGCCTATCAGAGCGCACCGCACAGTCATTCACACAGCGATCACCGTTTTGTACGTGTGGCCCAGCACTGATTACCAACAAGGAGATTACTGATGAAAAAAGCCTTTGCCCTGGCGCTGTTGCTGGTTGCCGTACCGGCGTTCGCCCACCCCGGGCATGACAGCAACCCGTTGCAGGATGGCTTGCTGCACCCGCTGACGGGTGTCGATCACCTGCTGATGTTGCTGGGCACCGGGGTGCTGGCGGCATTGACCGGTCGCACATTGGTGCTGCCGTTGCTCACGCTGTGTGCGATGTTCGGCGGCGCCTTTCTCGGTCATGTGTTCGGTGGGGTGATCGGCATGGAACAGATGATTATCGCTTCGCTGCTGGTGGCTGCCACGGCCTTGCTGCTGCCCAGCCGGCAACTGTTGCTGGCCCTGGCGATGCCGCTGTTCGCCCTGTTCCACGGCTGGGCCCATGGCGTTGAAGCCAGCCCCGGTGCCTTCTGGTTGTTCAGTGCCGGCTTTGTCACTGTCAGCGGCCTGTTGCTGCTGGTTGGCTTTGGCGCGGGCTGCCTGCTGCGTCAACACAAGGGTCTGCAAAAAGCCTGTGGCGGTGGTCTGTTGGCCGGCGCTGCGCTGGTGCTGGCGGGCTGATGAGCAACGACCTGAAACTGCTGCGCTTGCTGCAGTTGGCCAGCCCGAGCCTGCCGGTCGGTGGGTTTACCTACTCGCAGGGCCTGGAGTGGGCAGTAGAAGCCGGTTGGGTACAAGGCGCCGAAGGGTTTCGCCGCTGGCAGTTGCAGCAGTTGCACGACACCCTGGGCTGCCTCGACTGGCCTGTGCTGGCGCGCCTCTACCAGGCTTGCCTGGCCGAGGATGCCGAGGCCTTCGCCCGCTGGAGCCAGTTCCTGCTGGCCAACCGCGAAACCGCTGAACTGCGCCTGGAAGAACGCCAGCGCGGCATGGCCCTGGCGCGGCTGCTCGATGGTTGGCAGTTGTGCCAGTCGTCTGCTTGGCGGGCCAATGTCGAGTTGAGCCAGCTGGGCGGTATGGCCTGGCTGGGGGCGCATTGGCAGATCCCGCTGCGTGATCTGGCCCTGGGCCTTGGTTACGCCTGGCTGGAGGGCGCGGTGATGGCCGGGGTCAAGCTGGTGCCGTTTGGACAGCAAGCGGCGCAGAGCCTGTTGCGTGACCTGAGCGAAGCGCTGCCCGCCGTGTTGCACAGTGCCCTGGAATTACCTGACGACGAACTCGGCGCAGGATTGCCACTGCTGGCGATTGCCTCGTCGCGACACGAAACGCAGTACACCCGACTATTCCGATCCTGAGGAACATGCTCCATGCAAAGCTATCAACAACCCCTGCGTGTCGGTGTCGGCGGACCGGTCGGTTCCGGCAAGACCGCGCTGCTCGAAGCCCTGTGCAAAGCCATGCGCGATCATTACCAAATCGCCGTGGTCACCAATGACATCTACACCAAAGAAGACCAGCGCATTCTGACCGAAGCCGGTGCCCTGGCCCCCGAGCGCATTGTCGGGGTGGAAACCGGCGGTTGCCCGCACACGGCGATTCGCGAAGATGCCTCGATGAACCTGGCCGCGGTGGAAGAGCTGGCACGCCGGTTTGGCAACCTTGAAGTGATTTTTGTTGAAAGTGGCGGCGATAACCTCAGTGCCACCTTCAGCCCTGAACTAGCCGACCTGACGGTGTATGTCATTGATGTCGCCGAAGGCGAGAAGATTCCGCGCAAAGGCGGGCCGGGGATCACCAAGTCGGACTTTCTGGTGATTAACAAGATTGACCTGGCCCCCTATGTCGGCGCTTCGCTGGAGGTGATGGAGAAAGACACCCAGCGCATGCGTCCCGAGCGGCCCTGGACCTTTACCAACCTCAAGACCGGGCAGGGTTTGCAGCGGGTCATCGACTTCATTGTCGAGCGCGGCATGCTCAAACTCCGGTAGGAGCGGGCTTGCCCCGCGATTACGGTTTGTCTGTCTCACCGCATCGCGGGGCAAGCCCGCTCCCACAAGGGGTAACCCTTAATAGTCCAGCCACTCAATCGGCCCGATCAGCTGCTTGCCGAGTATGCGCATCAGCACAAAAGTGAGTATTTCGATGTTGTTATCGAACGAGCCATGCGTCGCCTGTATCTGCTGGCCGTCGTGGGTGGTGCGCACCCAGGGTGACTGCCAGACACGCAAGCGATCGGGTTTGCTCGGCCAGTTCGCCTGCCACTGTTGCACGCTGGGCAGGCTGCTGGCGTCCCACTGGTCCTTGTCGTTGACAAACGCCGGTTGCAGTGCGCGGGCCATGCCCAATAGCGGCTGTTTGCGCACATCCTCCAACGCCCGCGAAACCAGATACAGCAACGACTTGCCATAGGCCGGAAGCCTAGGGGACGGCAGGCCATCGGCCTTTTCATCTTCATCGCGCAATACGTCGAGCCAGAGCTGGTTGAGACTGAGCACCCCGGTGACTTGCGCGTTGAGGTAGTGCTTCAAGGCAAACTCACTGGAACAGGCGGCGGCAAACAGTTCGCAGCTTTGCACCTTGACCGGCAGCGCGGGGAGCTTGCCCAGCAGATCGAGCAGGTGGCCCAGCAGAATCGAGCCGGCCGAGTGGCCAACCAGGTGCAGCTCCAGTTTGGCCCCTTGCGCTTGCAGGTCAGCGGCCAGTGCTTGCAGGGCCTGGCTCAGTAGATCGAGGCCGTGGCCGGGTTGGCTGCTGTCGCGGGCATTGTTGCGCATCTGCGACCAGATACCGGTGCCGAGCACATGGCCGAGCGCTTCAACCGCGCGGTCCTTGGCCTCGCTGAGGGCATCATCGAGGCCGGCAACCCGTTCATCCTTGCCCCCGAAGAGTTTGCTCCACCAATCGGCGGCCATGTTCGCCAGGGTTTCGCCGGGGCCGGTTTTCCAGGTCATGAACAGCGGGTAAATGCCGTTGGCCAGAAAGTACGGCGCCAGTACGCGGATGCGTTGAATCGAGGCGTCTTCATCGTTCAGCCCGCCGTGGGCGTAGATCACCAGGCGCAGGGTTTTCTTCTGCGCTTGCGTTTGTAGCCAGGCCAGTGGCCGCTCACGCACGGTCTCGTGCACCAGACCCGCGCGGTCCAATGGGCCACGGGTGAAGTCGGTCGGCACGATTTCGCCGTCATTGCCGGTCACCAGGGTCAGTTCGTAAGCCCGCGGCGTGCTGACCGGCTGGTAGCGCGGTTCGTTGAACGGGTGATCGAAGGGCCAGGGATCGTCCACCGGGTTGGCCGGTACCCGCGCCGAACGATCAAGCCCGGTCAGTGAGCGCCCCGAACCGACGCGAAAGGCCGAAGACACCTGATCGAACAATTCCAGCTTGCCCGGCTTGAGGGCGCGCGGGTCCGAGAGTTGTTGCGGCACACCGAGCGCGCAGGCCCAGGCATCGGTGCCGTGGATGACCCAGTCTTCATACGGCAACACGGCAAACCCGGAACGGCCCCAGCGTGTGCCCCAGGAGTTCTGCACCACAAAGCCGCGATGGTCGTAGCCGACAATGGCAAAGGCATGTCCGCCGAGTGAGCCGGGCGATTTGGCGGGCGGTATCAGCGGCAGGCTGTCGAGGCTGTCGGGCACCGCCGTGGCGCGCTTGTGCATCAGCGTTTCCCAGCCGTCGTGGACGCTGGCCGAAACGTAGACGGCGCCGATGTTGAGAATCGCCGCTTGCAGGTCGACCACGGCGTTACGGTTGATGCGGTAGTACACGCCCAAGGGTCTGCTCGCCGCGTCGGTATTCCATTGCGGCAGGGGCCGGACAAAACCCTCGCTGGAGAACGGCCAGTGCTGTTCGCTGCAGACGCCGTGTTTGTGCCAGCCCTTGAGTGCACCGCGGCAACTTGAGCCTTGATAGTCGTCACCGGGCCATTCGTCATAACGTCGCGCCAGTTCGTAGAGCATGCGCGGGCTGACGGCGGCGAAGCTGCCGGTGCCGCCAAAGGTCAAGTGGCGCAACCACAGTAGGTAGTTGACCACACAGGCCAGGCCGAAGCCGGTGCAGGCGCCTTCGTTGCCCTGATCGAGCACCAGCCCTTGGGCCACGTAGCTTTTCAGGTAGGTGGTCAGGTCGGCTTGCACGGGCGCGCACGGCGGCAGTGAACGCAGCGGCGGGGTGTAGGGCAAGTCGCGAAAGTCCAGGCGGTCGGGGCGGGCGTCAAACAGCCGCCCGCTGATGGGCGTGCGGCTGACGGCAGCTTGGGCGGCGGGGCGCTTGACGGCTTTGCTGGTTGATTTGCTCATGCGCTTCTCCTTGCAATGTGAGGGGTTACGTCACAGCACTGCCACGCCTTCGTCCGCGCGAGGGCGTTCACATCTCACCAAAATGCACCGCCAGCCATACGGTGGCGCGGTGGGGGGCGGTCCATTCGACCCGGTGCCGGCAATGGGCAGGAATCTCGACAAAGTCACCGGGCTGCAACACCCGTGAATAATCTTCATGTTCCAGGCGTAGTCCGGCCGCGCCTTTGAGTAGCAGCACCCATTCGCACTGCGGCTGGTCATACCAGAACCCCGCAGGGCTCGCCTGGCCATGGGAGACGATGCGTTCTATACACAAACCGGGGCGCGCCAACAGTTCGTCGAAGTGTTCCTCGGCCTGATCGCAGGGAAGTGGGCTGAACAGGTTGTTGAGCATCGAAGCATGACCCTCGTCTGCGGACCCATTGTGGTCTATCGTGGCTGCTGCCACTCATGATAGGGAATCATCATGAAACACTCGCTTTTGCAGCCGCTGTCTGTCGCCCTGTTGCTGGCTACTGGCGTGCCGGTACTGGCCGCACTGCCCAGTGCGCCATCGTATATCGATGATAGCGCCTACCTGGAGGCAGCCAAGACACGCATTCTGCCGCCGATGTTCGAGCAGGCGCTAACCAGCACTCGCTATATTGCCAAGGCCGACAACCCGCTGATTACGCTAGCTGAAGCCAGCGACTTCAACCAGACCAGCGACTACCTGCAGACGCGTGACTACCTGAACAAGCTGGTAGCTGCTGCCGGCGGCAGCATTGTTTTGCACGACCTGCCGGAGAAAACTGCCGAAGGCCATGCGATGGTCATGGCCATTGCCTCACTGGAGGTCGACAAGTCGCCGGCGGGCTTGAACGAGTCGGGCAAGCCGACGATTTTTGTCGAGGCGCAGATCCATCCCGGCGAAGCGAATGGCAAAGACGCCATGTTCATGCTGCTGCGTGACATGACCACCGGCGACAAGCCTTTGGCGAGCCTGCTGGAAAAGGTCAACATCCTGTTCATTCCTACCGTCAACATCGATGGCGACCTGCGCCGCAGCGCCTATGGGCGGATCAATCAGAACGGCCCGCAGCAGACTGGTTGGCGGGTCAACGGTTTGAATTACAACCTCAACCGTGACTTTACCAAGCTCGACAGCGCCGAGATCCGCAACGTCGCCTGGGTGTTCAACACCTACGACCTGAGTTTTTTTGCCGACACCCATTCCACTGACGGCGCCATGTACCCCTATGACAGTTCTTACTGTCACAACGGAAACGGTTGGTCGCCAGCCAGCAGCGCCTGGATGGATAACGTCATGCACGCGCCGGTGTACCAGGCATTGCAGGCGGACGGGCATGTGGTCCACGAGTGCATCAGCCTCAACGACAACCAGGACCCGACCCAAGGCTACTACCCATACCGCAGCGATTTCGCGCGCTTCTCCAACCAGTACGGAGACATTCGCAACGTTCCGTCGATTCTGATCGAGCAGCACGCCCTGCATCCGTATCGCACCCAGGTGCTGGGCAACTACGTGATGCTCAAGGCCATGATCCAGGTGATTGGCGAGCAATCGGCCTCGCTCAAGGAGGCCATCCGCCAGGACCGCGAGCGCCTGGAAAACCAGCAGGAGGTGATCCTCACCTGGAAGCCGGGCAAGGCCCAGACCACGCCTTTTATCGTTGGTGACTACCGCTACGAACAGTCACCGATCACCGGCGCCAAAACCATCGTCTGGAGCAACAAGCCCAAGTCATTGACCGTACCGGTGACCGGCAATACCGAGCCGGACCTGGTGACCAAGCGCCCGCAGCAGTACGTGGTGCCCGGCCAGTGGCGCGAGGTGATCGCCCGGCTCAAGGCCCACGGTATCCAGATGACCACCCTGGACAAAGCCACGGCCATTGAGGTGACTCTGTACCGCATGGACGAGGTCAAGGTGGCCGGTGGTTTCGAGCCGGACCGTGCGCAAGTCAACCAGATTCCCGGCTATGAAGGACGCTTGCCGGTCAGCGGCGTGGCCAAGCCGTTCCAGCGTTTGCAGACCTTTCCTGCAGGCTCGGTGGTGATCGACCTTGACCAACCGTTGGGGGTGTTGGCGATCAATTTGCTCTATCCGCAAAGCCCTGATTCGTTCTGGGCCTGGGGCTTTTTCAACTCGACCCTGGTGGTTGCCGAGGAACCGGAGGAATACGTGATGGAGCCCATGGCGCGCAAGATGCTCGCCGAAAGTCCGGAACTCAAGGCGGAGTTCGACAAGAAGCTCAAGAGCGACAAGGTTTTTGCCGCCAGCCCCCCTGCGCGCCTGCAGTGGTTTTACCAGCGCACACCGTTTTATGACGTGAATGCGTTTGTGTATCCGGTGGGGGTGGTGTACTGATAGCCATCGCGGGGCAAGCCCACTCGACGCTGTGGGAGCGGGCTTGCCCCGCGATGGCAACCACAACAACAAGAGAGTCCCAGATGCTCGCCGCAGACCTGCCCATGACCACCCTCAAGGCCTTCAATCAGTGCGTGCTGGCACTGGCGCGCTTGGCCAGAGAGGAGGGCGGTTCACACTTCATTGCCGATGGCTTGCGCGCGTTTCGCCAGGTGGTGCCATTCGCCTCGGCCTGGTGGGGCGAAATGTCGGCGGCCGCCGACCGTGTGCCGATGCAAAGCTGGATGCATGGGCGCATCGACCTGCCCGCAGCGTTTGCCAGCGAATGGCGCCAGGTCGCAGGGCAAGACAGCTTTGCTCACGACACCCTGGCAAGGCCCGGCCGGGTGATCCGCGACAGTGAATTCACCGATCCGGTCGAGGCGGTCAATGACTTTGCCCGGCGTTACGACCTCTATCACCTGATGAGCATCACCTTCGAGCTGCCCGAAAGTGGCCTGAGCTTTTTTGTCTGTGTGTACCGGGGCCACCAGGAGCAGGCCTTTACTGCCTGCGAAGAGGGCTTGTTCGACGCTTATTGCGCGCACCTGCTGCAGTCGTGGCGGTTCCAGGTCCAGGACATGATCCGCCTCGACACTGGCAACGGCGCCACTGACTTCGGTGTGGCCCGCCCGGACGGCAGCCTGCTGTACGTCGGTGCACGCCTGTGCGCGGCCATCGAGCGCGAAGTGCCGGGCTGGGATGGCTCGTTGCTGCCGCCGGAGGTCATCGCGCAGTTGACCAAGGCACCCTGTGTGATGCGCCTGGGCCGCTGCACACTGACCCTGAGCCCGAATGCCGAGCATGTGATTCTGTCGCTTGAGTCTCAAGCGCCGGGTGTAATGCTGGCACCGCGTGAACGCACGGCTGCCATGCTGTTTGCCGCCGGCCATTCCTACAAGGAAATCGCCCGCATGTTGTCATTGAGCCCGGCCACAGTGCGCACCTACCTGCGCAATTGCTACGTTCAACTGGGGGTCAAGAGCAAGGTGGAACTGGGCACCGCCCTGCGCTCGGCCGCGCCGCTGGCCGAGAAAATCGCCTGACCCTCCTCATTTGCAGAGGTCCGTTCTTGTGTAGCGCGCGATAGGGTAAGCCCAGAGCCGATAACAACAAGAGAGTGTTCCGATGCAACGATTGATTCCCACGCTGTTGGCCGCGTCCCTGGCCTGTGGTTCCCTGCCGGCAATGGCCGCCGCAGACCTGGTGCTGTTCAACGGCAAGGTGTTCACCGCCGAGCCGGGACAGGCCTTGATGCAGGCGGTAGCGGTCAAGGACGGCAAGATCCTGCAAGTGGGCAGCGACGCGCAGATCACCGCGCTGGCTGACGCCAACACACAACGGATCGACCTGGGTGGCAAGGTGCTGATGCCCGGGATGATCGACACCCATAGCCATCCGGTCATGGGCGCGATGGCCAGCCTCGGCGCCAACCTTGCCGATGAAGTCAAACCGCTGCCGGCACTTGAGCAATGGATACTGGCCGAGCTCAAGGACGGCCGTGGTCGCGCCGGTGATGTCATCCTTATTTCCGGGGTGAGTTCGGCGTACTGGGAGAAGAGCCGCGAGCTGGGGCAGGTGTTCAATCAGGGCCGGTGGGCCGACCAGCCACTGGTGCTCAGCGGCATCGACGGCCACACCGGCTGGGCCAACAGCGCCATGCTTAAACGGTTGAAGATCGATGCCGCACTGGTCAAAGGCATGTCCGAGCAAGACCGCAGCTACGTTGGCCATGAGGCAGACTTTACCCCGAACGGTTATTTCGCCGAGTCTCGCTGGGACAGCGTGCGCAGTCAGGTGCCGGCGGCCAGTGAGGCGTTCATGCTCAAAGCGACCCGCGAGGCGGTGCGCATCAATAACCAGTACGGTGTCACCGCCTGGATGGACGCCGCCGCCAACGCGGGCAGTGATGATTCGTTGTTCGACTTCAAACCCACCGAGCAGAGCGTTGGTGTGTTGCCGCTGTACCGGACCCTGGCCGAGAAAGGCGAGCTCAGCGCCCATGTTGCGGCGTTGTTGATCGCCAACCCCAAGAGCCGGCCGGCAGACCTAGAGGTGCTGGCCAAGGTGGCGAAGTCCTTCGAGGGGGTGCCTAACTTGAGTTTCCCAGGCATCAAGGTCTTCGTTGACGGCGTGCTGGAATACCCAGGGCAGACGGCCGCCATGCTGGAACCCTATAAAAACAGTCAGAAGAACGGCCAGTTGCTGATTGAGCCTGAGCATTTCGGCGAGTTGGTGGCAGCCGCCGAGCAGCGTGACTGGATCGTGCACATGCATGCCGTGGGGGACCGGGCAGTGCGTGAGTCGCTCAACGGTGTGGCCTATGCGCGCACACTCAACGCAGCACCCCGGGCGCACAGTATCAGCCACCTGCAAGTGGTCGATCCGGCGGACTTCCCACGCTTCAAGCAGCTGGGGGTGATCGCCTCCATGCAAATGCTTTGGGCCACCGCCGAGAACTACACGGAGGAGCTGGTCAAACCCTACATCAGCGCTGCGGCCTACAGCCACCAGTACCCGGCCAACTCCCTGCAGCACGCCGGGGCGACCATTGCCGGGGCCAGTGACTGGCCGGTGTCCAGCGCCAACCCATGGAACGCCATTGCCCAGGCCATTACCCGCACAGGGCCGCTGGGGGTACTCAATGCCAAGGAAAGCGTCGACCGTCAGGTCATGTTCCAGGCTTACACCCTCAACGCCGCGAAAACCCTGCGCCTGGACCAGCAGATCGGCTCACTGGCGCCTGGCAAGCAGGCGGACCTGATCGTGCTGGATCGCGATGTGTTCAACGTCAGCAATGAAGAACTGTTCGACACCCAGGTCCTGAAGACCTTCTTCGCCGGCAAGCAGGTTTACGCCCCGGCTTCCTGACCCGCAGCTTGACCCTGCCTGGCACCTTGCACTGCAGGGGGCCGGGTTTCGCCTGCACGTTTTTTGCCCGTAGACCTATAACAATAAGGCTTGTGTATGAACGCACGCACTCTGATTTCCCTGGCCAGCCTGATGTTGGCGCCAATCAGCAGCCAGGCCCTGACCCTCAGTGATGACCTGTCGCTGGAGCTGGAGCTCACCAGCGTCAGCGACTACCGCAGCCGCGGTATCTCCCAGACCCTTGGCGACCCGGCGCTGCAGGCCGGCGCCACCTTGATGCACAGCAGCGGCCTGTACCTTGGGGCCTGGACCTCGAACGTTGATTTCGGTTTTGACTTCAAGACCCGTCAGGAGCTGGACTACTACGCGGGTTGGTACTGGCAGGCGAGCGACGCCATCAGCCTTGATGTCGGCTACATGAAGTACACCTATCCCAAGGAGGGGCAGTTCAACCTCAGCGAGGTGTATGCCGTGCTCGATCTTTACGGGGTGCAACTGGGGGCCTTGTACTCCAACGACACCCCGAACGTCTTTGGCCAGGATCAGGACACCCTGTATACCTACCTGGGTTACAGCTTCGCCTTGCCGGGCGAGGTGGGCCTGGCGCTACGGGCCGGGCGCAACGATGTAAAAGACCCCGCGTACTGGTCGGCCAGTGGCGATGACCGGCAGGCCTATTACGAGTGGGAAGTAAAGCTCACCCGTGAATTCGTCGGCGTTACCTGGGGGCTGAGCTATATCGACACCGACCTGTCGAAAAGCGAATGCCTGAGCTGGTATGGCTATGACGACCTGTGCTCGGCAACCGTGGTCGCCAGCGCCAGCAAAACCTTCTGACTCGGTAGGAGCGGGCTTGCCCCGCGATTTGATGTGACTGGTCCAGAGCAATCGCACAGGTTCGTGTATTGTTCGAGGCGTGTTTTTCAGAAGAACAGTCCATGGCCCTCAACCTTGCTTGCAGCCCCAGGCAGATATTCCTCATCTTCCTGCGCCTGGGTTTGACGTCTTTCGGCGGGCCGGTCGCCCACCTTGGCTTCTTTCGCGAGGAGTTCGTCGGCCGCCGCAGATGGCTGAGCGAGCGCAGTTACGCCGATTTGGTGGCGCTCTGTCAGTTCCTGCCGGGTCCGGCCAGCAGTCAGGTCGGGATTGCTCTGGGGTTGTCGCAAGCGGGGTACCGTGGCGCCTTGGCGGCCTGGGTTGGTTTTACCCTGCCATCGGCCCTGGCGCTGACGCTGTTCGCCTTGGGCCTTGCCGGGTTCGCGGATGCCTTGCCTGCGGGGGTGCTGCATGGGCTGAAAGTCGCCGCCGTCGCGGTGGTCGCCCAGGCAGTCTGGGGCATGGCACGTAATCTGTGTACTGACGCTTCGCGGCTGTCGCTGATGGCCGTTGCCACCTGCCTGGTGCTGCTGGTGCCCTCGGCCTGGGCGCAGGTGGTGGTGATTGCCCTGGCCGCGCTCATCGGTCTGGTGATGTTCAAACCAGCACAAACGTTGGCGCACGAGCCGCTGCCTATCGGCATCAGCCGTGGCGCCGGTGCTGGCTGGCTGATGGTGTTTCTTGCTTTGCTGCTGGGGCTGCCGCTGCTGTCTGAACTGTGGCCGAGCCAGGCCTTGAATGTGTTCGATGCCTTCTACCGTACCGGCTCGCTGGTATTTGGCGGCGGCCATGTGATGTTGCCGTTGCTGCAGGCGGAAGTGGTGCCCAATGGCTGGGTGAGCAACGCGACCTTTGTTGCGGGCTACGGTGCCACTCAGGCGGTACCGGGGCCGTTGTTTACCTTCGCTGCGTTTCTCGGTGCATCGATGCCGGCACCGTTGTCTGGCTGGTTGGGTAGCCTGCTGTGCCTGGTGGCGATTTTCCTGCCGTCGTTTCTGCTGGTGTTTGCCGCGCTGCCATTCTGGGAGCAGTTGCGCACCAATATGCGCATGCAAGCGGCCATGCAAGGGGTCAACGCGGCAGTGGTCGGCCTGTTGCTGGCAGCGTTGTATCGACCGGTGTGGACCAGCGCGATCCTGCAGCCAAGCGACTTTGGCCTGGCGCTGCTCGCGCTGGTGGCGTTGCTGTTCTGGCGCGTGCCCGCCTGGCTGGTGGTTGTCGGGTGTGGCGCAGCCGGTGGATTGTTTTTTAGCTGACCTCCAGGCCCATCATGACAAAGTCGCGCTGCTGGCGGCTCTGTTTGTGTTGCAGCGACAGCATGCAGTAGCCGTTGTAATGGGTTTTGAAGGCGTTGAAACCCTGGTTACTGCCTTTGTTGGTCTGGCCGTTGATGCCGTAGTGTTCGAATTGAATGTTGATGTCGCAGTGATCGTGCAGATCGAGGACCTGTCCTTGTACCGTCAACAATAACGTGCCGGTATCTGACAGGTTCAAGGCATTGACGGCATTCTTGAAATTGCCGAGGCGTTCATAGCACTTGAAAATCAGCGGCATGGGCGCACCATCAAGATCGATCACGCCGATGCCGATAGGGTCATTACCCGGTTTCGGGATGTAGTGTTGGGTGCCGTTATAGTCAAGCAGGTAGGAAATGTCGTCGAACACCGTGATGGTCAAGGCGATGGTTCTGTGCCAGCCGATGTCGATCAGGCCGATGCAGTCGTTGATGTCGTAGTTTGCCAGGGTGCTTTGCAGATGCCTGACCAGCAACGCGGCACCGAGCGGGTCGCCCTGTACTAACAGACTCAAGGCCAGCCCCTGCTGCGCCAGGCTGTTGTCGGGTGTCTGCGCCAGGCATTGGCGAAACAACGCCTGGGCTTCGTCGTATTCGCCAAAGAAACGCTTGATTTCGCCTTTTTGTGACAGCGCCTGCGGCAACTCAGGCTCAAGCAACAGGCAAGTGTCAATGTGCTTGGCCGCCTGGAGCCAACCGTTCTGGTTGAACAAGCAAATACTCAAGTTGAGGTGGGCCGAGCTGAAGTCAGGGGCGGCGTTGACGGCCTGTTCGAAGTAACCAGTGGCTGCCTGGTAATCGGCTTGCATCAGGCAGCAGACGCCGAGGTTGTAGAGAATCACCGCGTCTTCGGGTTTGAAGTGATTGGCTGATTTGAGCAAATCCAGGGCGCGGCGGTGATCACCTTTCTCGCCGAGGCATGAACCTTTGATGGCGAATGCGTAGGCCGAATTCGGGTACCTGGCCAAGGCTTTGTCGCAATAGGCGATGGCTGCGTCGAGCTGGTCGCTGGCGTGCAGAATGGCTGCGCACTTGGTAAACAGCGCTTCGGTTTCCAGCAGCGTCGCCAACTCCTGGTAGAGGGTAATCGCGCGCTGATGATCGCCGATGTCCAGATACGCCTGGGCCTGAGCGATTTTCGCCTGCAGCGTGTCGAGGATCTGCTCTTCGCCGATGCCGATGATATCGACGAAGTCTTTGCTGGAGCGGGCGACGCGGTTAGCGGTCTTGGTATTGAGCAGGTCCAGCACTTCCTGCTTGTTGATGTAGCCACGCCGTTGCCGACGCTCGCCGGCCAGGCGGTAGAGTTCATTGAAGCAGGATTCGACATCGATCAGCATACCGCTCGCCAGGCCCCAGGCTGCCAGCGTGTACTTGATGACCTGTGGCAGATTGCTTTCTGGAAGCTCATTCACATACCAGGTCGCGGGAATACTGGCGCTGCCTTTGATCTTGTAGCGTTTGAGCAATGTGTCGAAGTCTTCGCGCACTTTGGCTTTTGTCGCGTCACTCTCCAGCGACTGTTCAACCTCGCGGTATTGACTGAGGTAAGTGAGCAGCGTTTTCAGGCTGTTATCGGTTCGTGAACCGATCAGCGTCTTGTCCGGCCCCATGTGCCGCTTGGCCATCGGCACACTGAGGGTGGGGATCTTTACCTGCAGAGCCATCTTGCGCGACGCATGGAGCAGGGTGAAATCATCATCGGTTTCGATACCCAAGGCCTGGAAGCTGGCGTCACCAAGATGCTGGGCAAGGTAGTACAGGGCACACAGATCCTGGTAGACGAAACCGCTGGAGGCATTGGCGCCACCGGTTTTCGCTTTGCTGAAGTAGTTGCTGGCGTCCATGTACAGAGCGGCTCCTTGGGGCAATGCGCGATCGAGGGGGCGATCCTAACATCCGCGCGTTGCTCCGTAGTACTGAACTGCAGCTCACTGCGCCTTGAGCAATCGCTCGATCTGCGCCATTTCCCAAGTGCTGAGCAAACTCACCGGGTCGGTGCCATAGCGCTGCCAGGTGTCGGCTGAGCCCTGACGGCCATCGGGGTGCAGGCACTGTTCACAGTGGTGCAGACGGTTGCCTTCGAAGTCCAGCAGCAGTTGCCAGCCTTCGATCTCTACCTGCACCTGACCGCTCGCCGCTACGGGGACTGGGCGGCCCATCAGGCGCACGCCGAGGGCGACGTCGCGCAATTGCTGGTAAACCTCACGGGGCGAAAGGGCGGACATCGGTACACTGTTCCTGTAAAGGGGAATGGGCGCTCAGGTATCACGCAGCAGGTCGTTGGCATCCAGCAGCCGGTAGGCAATCTCCGGCTGGCGCTCAAGGGCCCGGCGGATCGCGGCGGGAATGTTTTGCCGGGTCTTGCGGCACAGGCCCGGTTGCTCGGCAAGCTGGATGTTGAAGCCGCGCATGGTGCGCACTTCGTTGTCACTGGGGCTGATCTGCAGGCGGATGCCGAGGTTCTCGAAGAGCTTGCGCTGCATGTGCTCAAGGTCAGCCAGGCTCTGCAGGTTTTCCAGACGCTCCAGCAGACGCTTTTCCTCCTGGCGCGTAAGCAGCAGGATGCGCGGGTCCTGCAGCGTGTCACGGCCGCAATCGCAGGCGCCGGGTGGGCAAGGGGAGCGGGTTGGCAAGGAGGCGTTCATGCTTTGCAGCATAGCGACCCGCAGGGGCTTTTGCCCAGAGGCGCGCCGCGACGGGGCGTCGGGCGGCGCGCCGGTTGGCGAGGCTTACTCTTGCTTGAGTTTCCAGGTGCCTGGCAGCGACAGGTCACCGGAGCTGATGTCCCACACACTGCTGACGCACAGCAGCGGGTCGTGCAGGTCAGCATTGACCTTGAGTGCGGCAGTCACACCGTCATAGTTGAAGCGCTGCGGGAAGCCCACTGCCGCCAGCGGCACACTGATCTGCGCGGCATTCTTGTCCACGCTCAGGGCGTAGCCGGGGGAGTCGATGTAGATCGGTGCGCCAGGCCAGGTGGCCGGCAGTTTCGGTTGTGCGCCTTTAGGGATGTCACGCACTTTCAGGCCGCTGGGGCCGCAACTGGCGTCCTTGCTCAGCACCACCCAATGGGAATGCCACAGGCCGCCGTCGTTGTCGGTTTTGCCGTCGCGGTTTTCATCGAGCTGTGGGGTGTCATCGAAGTCCGGGTGAGAGGTCAGCGCCAGGGCGAGGATGCCGGCCTTGGCCTCGAAGCCGACGCTGCTGCTGTCCAGGCTGGTGGGCCAGACATAGCTGTAGACCTCGGCACCGGCGAATGCGCCTTTGGCGCTGGGCAGGCGGCTACCGGCCTTGCCGTCGACCAGTTGTTCGAACACCAGGTTGTCGCCTTGTTTGAAGACCCGAGTCTGAACCAGGTCGAAGGCCGCTTCGGCATTGCCTTTGGCGCTGCTGATACCGGGGGATTCGTGGGCCCAGACCTGGGTGGCGAGCAGGCTGAGGGTGAAGGCGAGGGTGCGTTTCATGGTAGGGCTCCTGTGGGCATTTGGTTTCGAATCGATACCAAATAGCCTAAGCTCATCCAGGTCTTTGTCAATATAGTTTTTATTCGATACTATCTATCGACCCTATCAATCGAGGCCAGCTGCCGTGTTATTCGATCTGTTGGAACGGCTGTCGAGCCTGACCCGCGTCTGGTTCCGCCAGCACCCGCTATTGGCCGACCTGCAGCCGATCCAGCTGAGCGCCTTGCTGTACCTGGCACGCTGCAACCGTTACTCCAACACGCCGTTGGCGGTCACCGAGTACCTGGGCCTGACCAAGGGCACGGTGTCGCAATCGCTCAAAGCCTTGGAGGCCAAGGGTTTGATCGTCAAGACCCAGGACCAGGCCGACAAACGCAGCGTGCACCTGAGCCTGACCGAAGCGGCCCGGGCATTGCTCGCGGCGGTGATGCCGCCGGATTTTCTCGTCACCGCAATGGCGCGAATGGGTACCGATGCGCAAGCGCTGGAGGGTTTGCTCAGCGACTTGCTGCGCAGCATTCAGCGCAGCGAAAACGTGCCGGGCTTCGGCCTGTGCAAGACCTGCCGCTTTCACCGCCAGACCGCCAGTGGCGGCTTTTGCGAATTGACCCAAGAGCCGTTGACGCCCCCTGAGCGCGAGCTGATCTGCCGCGAACACCAACTTGCCGAACTGACGGAGTGATACCCATGAAGCTTGACGCTGTCTTGACCGGTAAAGCCGTGCCGTTCACCCGCCCGGGATCTTCCAGTGCAATTGCCAAGCAGCCACGCAGTGGTGAGGTGGCGGTGACCGAACTGGGGCTTGCCGGTGACGAGCAGGGTGACCTGCGTGTGCACGGAGGCAAGGACAAGGCGATCCATCATTACCCGCGCGAGCACTACGCGCTGTGGGCGGCTGAGTTGGGCGAGCATCCGTTACTGCAGGCGCCAGGCGCGTTTGGTGAGAACCTCAGTACCCGCGGCTGGACCGAGCATACGCTGTGCCTGGGGGATCGCCTGCGGGTGGGTAGCGCGTTGCTGGAAGTGTCCCAGGGGCGGATGCCGTGCTGGAAACTCAATGACCGTTTTCAGGTCAAGGACATGGCCCTGCGTGTGCAGCAGACTGGCCGTACCGGCTGGTATTACCGGGTGCTGGAGGAGGGCGTATTGGCCGCAGGTGCTTCGTTCGAGCTGATCGAGCGACCGCATCCGCAGTGGTCGGTGGCGCGCTTGTCGTCGGTGTTGTTCGACAAGCGGGTCGACCTTGAGATTATTCGTCAGTGTTTGGAGTTGCCGCTGGTGCCGTCGTGGCGACGGACCCTGGAGCGGCGCCTGGAACAAGCCGTAGTGGAAGATTGGGCGCCGCGGTTGCAGGGGCCGTTGGGGTGAGGTTTATCGCGGGGCAAACCCGCTCCTACAGGAGCCGGCTTGCCCCGCGAAACGCATCACGGCGTAATCGCAACCTTCATCACCCCATCACGCTGATGGGCGAACAGTTCGTAAGCCGCCTCGATGTCATCGAGTTTGAAGCGGTGAGTGACCAGCGGCTTAAGATCAACGCTGCCACTGCCCACCACTTCCATCAAGCGGCGCATGCGTTCCTTACCGCCGGGGCACAAGGTGCTGACGATGCTGTAGTCGCCCAGCCCCGCGCCGAAGGCCGAGAGCGGAATGGTCAGGTCGGAGGAATACACACCCAGGCTCGACAGGGTGCCGCCCGGGCGCAGAATGCGTAGCGCCGACTCGAAGGTTGACTGCGTGCCCAAGGCTTCGATGGCCACATCCACGCCACGCCCGTGGGTCAGGGCCATGATCTGCTCGACCACATTGCCTTGCTTGAAGTCGACCACATGGGTGGCCCCCAACTGGCGGGCAACCGTCAGGCGGGCGGCAACGGTGTCGACACCAATGATGGTCGTTGCGCCCATTAGCCGCGCTCCGGCCACCGCGCACAGGCCGATCGGGCCGAGGGCGAACACCGCCACGGTATCGCCGATGCGCACGCCACCACGTTCGGCGCCGGAAAAGCCGGTGGACATGATGTCCGGACACATCAGCACTTGTTCGTCGGTCAGATCGTCGGGGATCGGCGACAGGTTGGCCATGGCATCGGGTACCAGCACGTACTCGGCCTGGCAGCCATCGATGGTATTGCCGAACTTCCAGCCACCGGCGGCGCGAAAGCCGTGGGGAGTGCCGGGGCCGTCCTGGGAGGCGCAGCCACACAAACAGGCATAACTGTGGCCGCTGGGGGTAATGGCTCCGGCGATGACCCGTTGGCCTTCGGTGAAGCCTTGAACCTGGCTGCCGAGTTTTTCAATGATACCGACCGGTTCGTGACCGATGGTCAGGCGTTTGGCCACCGGATACTCGCCGCGCAGGATGTGCACGTCGGTTCCGCAGATGGTAGTGGTGGTGATGCGCAGCAGGGCGTCGGAGGGTCCGACGTCGGGGATCGGTTTTTCATCCAGAACGATACGGTTCTTTTCGACGAAAATTGCCGCTTTCATGCGGGACATGGCCATTTCTCCTGAGCAGGTGTGCGTGGCTGGGTCGTGCAGTCAACGCTCAGGGTGCGCCCTTGGTTGGGCTAAGGCTAGTGATTGGGATCAATAAACGCATCGCGGGGCAAGCCCGCTCCCACCAGCTTGGTAGGAGCGGGCTTGCCCCGCGATTGCGTGAATCAGGCCGCCGAGCTCAGCTTAGTGCCGCCTTCAGCTCTGGCCACCTGCTTTCGGCAGGCATCACCGAAGGCTTCGAACATCTTCACCGAGTCCGGGTTCTTCGCCGCTTGCCATTCTGGGTGCCACTGTACGGCAAACAGGAATGGCGACAGGCTTGGCGCATGAATCGCCTCGACCAGGCCGTCTTCAGCGAAAGCCAGCGGCTCGATGCCTTTGCCGAGGTTTTTCAGGCCTTGGCCGTGTAGCGAGTTGACGCGAATCTCATCGCTTTTCAGCAGCTTCTGCAACCAGCTGCCTTGCTCCAGACGCACGCTGTGAACGGCGCTGTACTGCACGTCTACCGGATCTTCCGGGTTTTCCCGGTGATCGTTGAAGCCGGCTTCAGCGTATACCTTCTGGTAGATGTCGCCACCCAAGGCTACGTTGATTTCCTGCATGCCACGGCAGATACCGAAAATCGGCAGGCCACGGGCAATGGCGGCTTTCACCAACGGCATGTCGAACAGGTCGCGGTCACGATCCTGGCCTTTGCCGGGGGTTTCGTTTTCCTGGCCATACAGTGCTGGGTCGATGTTGCTGCCGGCACCGGTCAGGTATACGCCATCTGCCATGTCCAGGTAGGTTTCGAGGTCTTCGATACCGCAGCAAGTTGGTACCAGGACGGGTACGCAACCGGCATGTTCAACCAGCGGCACGATGTATTTGTGGGTCATGACCTGATAGTCGTGGCCTTTGCGCTCTTGGGCGCCCATGGTCATCAGGACAACGGGTTTACGCAGGGTCTGTTTCTTATTGCCAATGTTGCTGTTGGGCATATGTCACCTTTGGACAGGCGCAGCCTGTCATTATTGTGCAGGCGCGCAGCTGAAACCTTTGCGCTACCTGAGGTTTCGAGCACTGCCGGAAGGGCTCAGAGGGCCAGATATTCCGGTCGAAACCTGTGATACAGCTTGCCAGAGCCGTTTAATATGTCAAACGACTTCAGATTGCGTGGGCGAAGCTTATCATTGCCTTGGTGCAATTATTGGTCTGCAGCCCTTGTCCGTCGGGGCTGCCAGCAACAGCGGCGGTTAATTATAGTTGACGGCAAGCCGGTAGGAGCGGGCTTGCCCCGCGAAGCGATGTTGCTGACACATCACAATCGCGGGGCAAGCCCGCTCCTACACTGCGATTGCATCAATGCAAAATCTGCGCAAGGAAGCCCTTGGCCCGTGCACTCTGCGGATTATTGAAAAACGCCTCAGGGCTGGCATCTTCGATAATCTGCCCACCGTCGAGAAACAGCACGCGCTCCGCCACCTGACGGGCAAAGCCCATCTCATGGGTGACGCAGAGCATGGTCATGCCGGTATCGGCCAGCTTCACCAGCACGTCCAGCACCTCAGCCACCATCTCCGGATCAAGTGCCGAGGTGGGTTCATCGAACAGCATGATTTTCGGCTTCATGCACAGTGCCCTGGCGATGGCCACGCGCTGTTGCTGGCCCCCGGACAATTGGCTGGGGTACTTGTTGGCCTGGCTCTCGATGCCCACTTTGTTCAGGTAGAAGCGCGCACGTTCTTCGGCGTCCTTGCGGCTAAGGCCGCGCACGGTCATCGGCGCCAGGGTGCAGTTGTCGAGCACGCTCATGTGCGGGAACAAATTGAAGTGCTGGAACACCATGCCAATTTCGCTGCGCACCTCGGCGGCCTGGCGGGTGGTCAGTGCCAGGTCGGTGTCGTGAACGCGGATCTGGCCTTTTTCAGCGATTTCCAAGCGGTTGATGCAGCGAATCAAGGTGGATTTGCCGGAGCCGGACGGTCCGCACAGCACGATGCGTTCGCCTTCGCGCACGCTGAGGTTGATGTCGCGTAGTACATGGTAGGCACCGTAGTGCTTGTTCAGGCCTTCGATGCCGATCACGATTTTACGTGGGTCGGTTATGGGGGCTACGTGGCTTGCTGCAAGGCTCAGTGAAGCGGTCATATTGTTATTCTCCCGCGATCAGTTGAAGCGTGCCGCGCTGTACGGCGCAGGGTCGGTAAAGGTGGGCTCGCCGGTCATCAGTTCAGCCAGCAAACGGCCGCTGACCGGGCCCAAGGTCAGGCCATGGTGGGCGTGGCCGAAGTTGAACCACAGGCCTTTGTGCCGCGCCGCCGGGCCGATCACAGGGCGCATGTCCGGCAGGCAGGGGCGGCGCCCGAGCCAGGGTTGTTCATCAAGCCGTTGGCCGAGGGGGAAGATCTTGCGCGCCAGGGCTTCGCATCGCTTGAGTTGGATCTCGTTGGCCGCATCGCTGCTGGCGGCGAATTCGATACCGGTGGTCAGGCGGATGCCCTGGGCCATTGGCGCCAGTACATAACCGCCCTGGGCATCACAGATCGAATGCTTCAACTCAGCACCGTCGCGGGCTTGGTAATGCATGTGATAGCCGCGCTTGATCTCCAGCGGAATGCGATAGCCCAGTGGCTTGAACAGGTCCGCCGACTGTGGGCCAAGGGCAATCACTACCTCGGGTGCGGTGATTGGGCCCTGGCGGCTATCGACCTGCCATTCGCTGCCGATCTGGCGCAGGGTGCGCGCATCGCCGTGAATGAACTGGCCGCCACGCTTGACGAACAACGCGGTGTAGCCGCGGGTCAGGCCGCCGGGGTTGCTCACGGTTTTCGGGTCGAGCCAGTGGATGCCGCCAACGGCGTTGTCGCTCAGGCTCGCCTCGCGCTCATGCAACTGGCGCTGATCCAGCACCTCGTAACGCAGGCCATATGCGCTCAACGACTGGGCATCGGCCTTGGCTTTGCTGAATGCGGCCTCGTTGCGAAACACCTCGATCCAGCCACTGGCCTTGACCAGCTCGTTAAGCCCGGCGGCTTCGATCAGCGCGTCGTGTTCTTCAACGCAGCGCTCCACCAGCGGCAGCATGGCGTCGGTCGCGACCTTCAGGCCCGCGGCAGAGGAATTCTGCCAATAGCTGTACAGCCAGGGGGCGATCTTCGGCACATGGGTGAGGCTGTAGCGCACATCGGATTGGCGATTGAGGCCATAGCGCAGCAGGCTCGACAGCTCGCGCGGAAAGGCATAGGGGATGACGCTGGAGCGCTCGATCAGCCCGGCGTTGCCATGGCTGGTGCCGCTTCCAGGTTCGTTACGGTCGATCAGGATGACCTTGCGGCCGCGTGCCTGCAGGTGAAGGGCCGTGCTGACCCCGACGATACCGGCGCCCAGAACGATGGTTTGACAATGCATTGGAACAGTCCTCACAACGGGCAATCAGTGCAGGTGGCGGCCCAGGCGGGCTTCGATGTGTTTCAGGCTACGGCGGACAATTTCCACGATCAGTAGGTAGAGCACGGCGGCCCACAGGTAGATCTGGAAGTCGAAACTGCGCGAGAAGGCCAGCTTGGTCACGCCCATCAGGTCGTAGATGGTCACCAGCGAGGCAATGGCGCTGGCTTTGATCATCAGGATCAGCTCATTGCCCAGCGGGCCGATGGCAACAATCATCGACTGCGGCAGGATGACTTTGAAAAAGGTGGTCGAGCGTTTCAGGCTCAGGGCCTTGGCCGCTTCGTACTGGCCGGGGGCGACCGCCAGCAGGGCACCACGGAAGATTTCCGCCTGATAGGCCGCGGTATTGAGGACAAAGGCCAGCAAGGTGCAGTACCAGGCATCTCGGAAGAACCACCACAGCCCGACGTCTTGCCAGAAGCTTTTCAGCGAACCGAGCCCGTAATACAGCAAAAACAGCTGGGCCAGCAGCGGCGAGCCACGGAAGAAATAAATGTAAGCCGCGCTCAAACGCTGCAACACCAGGTTGTTGGACAGCCGCGCCAGGGCCAGCAGCATGCCGAGCAGAGCACCGAGGGTGAAGGAAATTGCCACCAGCTTGCCAGTGACCAGCAGGCCATCAATAAAACGTGGGCCGTAACGTTCCAGCAGGTCAGGATCGACGACTAGAGCCAGCAGTTGATCGAAACTCATGTCCGGGCACTCCGCAGGTGACGGCTGAAGTACTGTTCGATGTAGACAAACACCCGTCCCGACAGCGCCGAGAACAGCAGATAGCCCAGGCAGGCCACGCCATAGAAGAACATCGGCTCTTTGGTCACGCTGACCGCCAGGTTGGTTTGGCGCATCAGGTCAACCAGGGAAATGGTCGATACCAGCGAGGTGTCCTTGAGCAGCGACAGCCAGTTGTTCGACAGCCCCGGCATGGCAATGCGCACCAGCTGCGGGAAAATCACTTTGCGAAAGGTCGTGGCTTTGCTCAAGCCCAACGCCTGGGAGGCTTCGTACTGGCCTTTGGCAACGGTTTTGAAGGCGCCCAGCCAGATTTCGCTGGAGAACGCGGCAAATACCAGGCTGAAGGCAATCATCGCGGCGAGGAAGGTGTTGATCATCACTTCGCCCTCGTAGCCCATGGCCAGGAGGATTTTCTGCGCGGCGATCTGGCAGCCGTAGTAGATGATCAGCAGCGTCAGCAGTTCAGGCAGGCCGCGGAATACGGTGGAAAATACCGTGGCGACGGCGCGCGGCAAGCGCTTGCGCGAACGCGCCATCAAGGCCACGCCCAGGCCCAGGGGCAAACCGATCGGCAGGCAGGCCAGGGCCAGCGAAATGGTCACCAGGGCGCCGGCCAGCAGGGCCTGGCCCCAGCCGCCGCTGGCAAACGATAACAGGGACAGTTGGTCGAGCATGGGCGAACCCTCTCGGTGTTAAGAGTGTGGGGTGCTTGGGAGGGCTTTGTCGCGGGGCAAGCCCGCTCCCACAGGGGCGTGTGGGAGCGGGCGTGTGCCGCGATCAGTCACTGATAAATGTCGAACTCGAAATAGCG
The DNA here is from genome assembly GCF_056322725.1 of Pseudomonas sp. NUPR-002. NCBI lineage: Bacteria > Pseudomonadati > Pseudomonadota > Gammaproteobacteria > Pseudomonadales > Pseudomonadaceae > Pseudomonas > Pseudomonas sp. NUPR-002. The sequence continues at coordinate 3,356,122 of NZ_CM150476.1, read as the reverse complement.
ACTGGCGATTTTCTGGTAGGTGCCGTTGGCGACGATTTCGTCCAGCGCTTTGTTCAGGCGCTCGCGCAGGGCTTCGTCTTCCTTGCGCACGGCAATCGAGGCGTCGGCCTTGGTGCCGTTGACGTCACCAAGGATCTTGCAGCATTCCTTGCCAGCCTTGCCCAACCATTCGGTCAGCGGGAATTTGTCGGCGATCACACCGTCCAGGCGCCCGGCGGCGAGGTCGGCGTTGGCTTCATCAAGGGTTGGGTAGAGGCGCACATCAGCACCGGCCTTGCCGTAAACGTCTTCAGCGTAAATTGCCTGGGTCGAGGAGGCCTGGGCGCCGACGGTGTAGCCTTTGAAGTCGGTCTGGGCGTCGGTGATCTCGCTGTCTTTGGCAACGGCGACCGACAGCGGCGTTTTGTAGTAGTGGTTGGTGAAGGCGATTTTCTTGCGGCGCTCTTCGGTGTTGATCATCGAGGCGACAACCGCGTCGTATTTCTTCGCCATCAAGGCCGGGATGATGCCTTCCCAGTCCTGTGCGACCAAGGTGCATTCAACCTTCATCTGTTCGCACAGGGCTTTGCTGATATCGACATCGAAGCCGTGCAGCTGGTTATCCGAATCGACATAGTTGAACGGCGGGTAAGCGCCTTCGGTGGCAATTTTCAGGGTTTCGGCCTGAGCCATGGTTGCCCCGGCAAGCAGCAGGGCGCACGCGCCTGCAAAGCGGATAACGGGTTTCATGTTGCACCTCGATCTGTTGTTTGCACTCTTGCTATTGTTTGCTCGCTGACGTGTAGCCAACGAATTCATTGTGTAGAGCGGCAGTTGCTTCCAAGCGTTTTTCAACATCCGGTCCTAGCTTCTTGCAGACCTCGTTGACCATCAGGTGAGCCCACGACAGCATCGTCGCGGTCGACTCCCAGAACAGATTGAATTCAGTGGGGATGCGGAACACCTCGCTGGCGTTGGCATCGGCCCAGTCACAGAAGGTATCGGTCACCAGCGTGACCGGAATGCCCGCCTCATGCGCCTTGTGGCACAGGGTCAGGGCGTGGCGTGAGTAGCGGCGTGCCTCAAACACCACCAGCGCACAATCGGCCGGGTTGCTGAGTAACACGTCACCAAAATGCCCGGCACTGCCATCGACCACCTGCACGCCGTCGCGCAGGTATTGCAGCAGGTGGGCCATGCATTGGGCGATACCGCGCTCGGTTTGAAAACCGGCGATAAACACCTTGCGCCGTTGCGCCAGGCGCTGGCTGACGGCTTCCCAGGCCGGGGTGCGGCTGTATTCATACACCCGCACCAGCGCGCCGACTTCCTGCTCCAGGCTGCGTGCGACACCTGCCGCATCTTTGCCGTGCTGTTGGCGGAATTCTTGCAGACGATCACCGACCAGCCACGGGCCGTCACCCAGGTCATCTTTAAGGTCGTGTTTGAGGGCCTTGAGGTGTTCGTAGCCCAGCGCCCGGCAGAAACGGCCTACGCTGGATTCGCTGACGCCAATCTTGGCGGCCAGGCTGGCCGAGGTTTCGAAGGGCAGGTCGGTGAGATTGGCGAGCATATAGGTAGCGATCTTGCGCCCTGACGCCGCTGCGTTGTGCAGGCTGCTTTCCAGGCGTTGTTTGATCGATTGGCTCACAGGCAATTCTCATAGGCGGTTGCACTTGGAAACAGAAAATGAATGTTTTCTGTCATCAAGTCAAGGTTTGACAGTTTGCTGTCATAAGAGGACAGTTCGGCTATTGCTCACCGCTGTCGCCCATACCAAATCCAATAAGGGAGCTTCAGATGTCCGCACGTCCCGACACTGCTGTCGTGCAGATTGCCTTTGCCGACCTGCAGGCCTTGTTGCAGCGTATTTTCGTTCGTCATGGCACCAGTGAAGCGGTTGCCCGCGCACTGGCTTTCAACTGTGCCAGCGCCCAGCGCGACGGTGCCCACAGCCATGGGGTGTTCCGGATTCCTGGTTACGTGTCGACCCTGGCCAGTGGCTGGGTCGACGGAAACGCCGTGCCGCAGGTCGAGGATGTTGCCAGTGGCTACCTGCGCGTGGATGCCAAGGGTGGTTTTGCCCAGCCGGCATTGGCGGCGGCGCGTGAGCTGCTGGTGGAAAAGGCCCGCAGTGCCGGGATTGCGGTGTTGGCCATTCATAATTCACACCATTTCGCTGCCCTGTGGCCGGATGTCGAACCGTTCGCCGATGAGGGCTTGGTGGCCCTTAGTGTGGTCAATAGCATGACCTGTGTGGTGCCGCATGGTGCTGTTAAACCCTTGTATGGCACCAACCCGATTGCCTTTGCGGCGCCCTGCGCCAGGGGTGATCCGGTGGTGTTCGACATGGCCACCAGTGCCATGGCTCATGGCGACGTACAGATCGCTGCGCGCAAAGGCGAACAACTGCCGGACGGTATCGGCGTCGATAGCCAGGGTCAGCCGACCCGTGATCCGCAAAAGATCCTCGAGGGCGGTGCGCTGTTGCCGTTTGGCGGGCATAAGGGCTCGGCCTTGTCGATGATGGTCGAGTTGCTGGCGGCAGCGCTGACCGGCGGGCATTTCTCCTGGGAGTTCGACTGGTCGCAGCACCCGGGGGCGAAAACCCCGTGGACCGGGCAGCTGATCATCGTCATTGACCCAAGCAAGGCACAAGGCAATCAGTTTGCCGAGCGTAGCCGTCAACTGGTGGAGCAGATGCAAGCGGTCGGCGTGACCCGGATGCCGGGTGAACGACGCTTCCGTGAACGCGAAGCGTCGGCGCGTCAGGGCGTGAGCCTGACGGCGCAGGAACTTGAGCAACTGCAGGCACTGGCGCAGGGCTGAAGGGCTAAGTCGCGGTGGGAGCGGGCTAGCCCCGCGATCTGGCACCCTGCAACAAATCGCGGGGCAAGCCCGCTCCCACCAGGAGCTTACAAGCCTGTGGCCCTCCATTGGCTGGTTTCGCTGTTGCCATCGGTCAGCGGCAGGCGGTAGTGATTGCAGTGGCCAGCGTCGTCGGTGGAAGCACCGAAACCACTAGCGTTTTTCACCACTTCATACTGGTTGACCCCGGTCCAGGTGACGATCCACGGAATGCGTACCGGGCACTCGAAGTCGTACTTGCCGGCCTGCAACTGCTCGAGCGTATCGCAGACCGTTTGCAGCGTCGCCAGGTCCATGAACATCACGGTATTGGGGTACTTATGCTCGAACTCCTCGACCCGTGCCTGCAGGGTAATGCCTGCGCGGTGGGTGACCGCTTCGCGGGTGTTGTCGATCGTCTGGTTGAGGATCAGCAGGGCGTCCCCAGGTATCACAAGATCGCGCTGAATCAACCGGTTGTAGAGATCGTTGGCTTGGCGCGGGCCAAGAATCCGTACATGTTTGACCAGAAAGTCCGATGTGCACTTACACATAATGGTGTCCTCGTGGCAGCCGTTGCCGGCTGCGCGGTGTTGGTTGAGTGATCAGGCGAATTTCAACGTGCAAGGTCTTGGGCCGAGGTCTTGCCTGGCCATACCCCGTCCATGCGAACTTCACGCCGCCCGGTCAGCCACTGGCCCAGCGGGCTCGGCCAGCTGAAGCTGTAGTTGTCGTTGTTCATCACGCCTTTGAAGGTCACTTGGGCGGTGATGTTGGTGGCATTGAGCGGGATGTTGCCGACGGTTTTCGACAACCCGCCGCTGAGGCTGAAGGCTTGATGCTGTTTGCCTGAGGGGGTGTCGTACTCCAGGGTGACGCTGGTGATGTAGGTGCAGCCGGGCTTGTTGTTGAAGAGGATTTCCAGCCCACCCAGGCGGTTGATCCAGTTGGGGATCAGCAGCTCACCGTCAAACGAGGCGAAGGTGTAGGCGATGGGGATCGGCTGAGCGGGCAGGGTGCCAGCCTTGTCCGGCCACAGGTGCTGGTCGACGCTTTTGGTCTGGTTGGTCGATACATACGAGCCCTTGGCTTCGGCGCTGGCGAGCAGATCCTGAACGCCTTTTACCGAGCCTGTGACCGAGAACGACGAGCTATTGTCCTGCGAGCCGACGTTCAGGCCGCTGGTGGCGTAGATCACGCTGGTGACCACGCCAAAGCCCTGGGCAATGCCTTTGCTAGAAGCCATGCTGACCCGGTTGGCCTGGTCTTTGAGCCACTGCAAGGTTTGTGGCTGGGTCAGTACCGTCAAATCGGCCAGGTAAGTCTCCGAGGAGATACCGAACTCCGAAGCGATTGAGCCGGTCGAGGCAAAATCCCACTTTACCTCAGTGCCTGCGGTGATCTTGGTACCGGTTTCCGGGTCGGTGGCCGAGCCGTCGAGGGCCACGTTGCTCTGGCTGCGTTTGACGTTGCTGGACGACAGCTTCCACTGGTTGGGGGCGTTGCGCGTGCTGACGATCAGCCCAGGCGCTTGCTCCTGCACCAGGGTGAAGTCGCCGTTGTCCGGAGAAACAAAGCCGACACTGCCGACTTTGAGCTTCTGATCGAGGGTCCAGTTGCCCCAGTAAGCGGCACGACCGTTGCGAATCAGATCGGTAAACGAGCGGTTCCAGTTCATGATGAGCATTCCTTTTCCATTGAGCGTTCGATGAGGCCGAACAGCGACTCGCAGCGACATTCCGTGCCGCCGACCACCGGGTTGAAAAACGTCGGCAGCTGAATCGTCTGCCTGTCGCAGGTGCAGGAACATTCGGCAAATGCGGTATGCCGGTAGCGCTCTATGCCCCGGTTTGACAGGGGGAGGTCAGCGCCTAGGCTTGCTCATCAGGTGCGGGCACGCCTCGGCGTAACAGCGGACAGTTCAGGGAACGAACATGCGATTGAGTGATCGGGAAACCGTGGTGCTGTCGTTGATTGCCCGTGGATGGACGGATCGGCACATCGCTGAGCAACTGGCCATCGCCTTTTCTACTGCACGCAAGCACCGCGAGAACCTGCTCGCCAAGCTCAAGGTCGAGCGCGCCAGCGCGCTGGTGGCGATTTACCTGAGCCTGGTTGCGGCCCCGACCTGGAGGGCAGGCAAGGTCGCCATCGCTGCTTTCTGCGCGTGAACTGCAACTGCTCGGTTACCTGGCCCGCGGCTTGAGCGACAAGCAAGCGGCGCGAGCGCTGGGCATCAGCGACCAGACCGCACGTACCCACCGGCGCAATATGCTCAGCAAAACGGCCAGTACCAATATCTGTGCGCTGCTGTTCCTGGCGTTCAGCCAAGGGTGGCTGGCATGGCCCGAACCTGCGCAAGGCATGCATGGATGCACAGACTAGTTGCGCCAAAGGGCATGTTGCTTCGGCGCGGCTACAGGTATCCTCGACACAGAATTTTACCCAATGCCCTGACCCAAGGAGCTGCACGCTGTGTTCAAACATGTCGATGCCTACGCCGGCGACCCGATTCTCTCCCTGATGGAGACCTTCAAGGCCGATCCGCGCGCCAACAAGGTCAACCTGAGTATCGGTCTGTATTACGATGCCGCCGGTGTAGTGCCGCAGCTGGCAGCGGTGGGTGAGGCCGAAAAACGCATGGCCGACCAACCCCATGAGGCCTCTCTGTACCTGCCGATGGAAGGCCTGAGCAGCTACCGCCAGGCGATTCAGGCGCTGCTGTTCGGTGCTGAGCATCCGGCGGTGCAGGGCGGTCGTGTGGCGACCGTGCAGACGGTGGGCGGTTCGGGCGCGCTGAAAGTCGGTGCCGACTTCCTCAAGCGCTACTTCCCCGATTCGCAGGTGTGGGTGAGCAATCCGACCTGGGACAACCATCGGGCGATCTTTGAAGGCGCAGGGTTCAAGGTCAATACCTACCCGTACTTCGACCAGGGCACGCGCGGCCTGGACTTTGACGGCATGCTCACAGCCCTGCAGGGCCTGCCGGCCAACAGCATCGTGCTGTTGCACCCATGCTGCCATAACCCCACTGGCGTTGACCTGAGCCAGGCGCAATGGCAGCAGGTGATCGAGGTGGTCAAGGCACGCAACCTGATCCCGTTCCTCGACATCGCCTACCAAGGCTTTGGTGAGGGGCTGGTCGAAGACGCCTACGCCATTCGTGAAGTGGCGTGCGCCGGTGTGCCGTGCCTGGTGAGCAACTCGTTCTCGAAGATTTTCTCGCTGTATGGCGAGCGCGTTGGTGGGTTGTCGGTGGTTTGCGACGATGCCGACACCGCGCAAAGCGTGCTCGGCCAGCTCAAGGCCACCGTCCGTCGCAACTACTCCAGCCCACCGAATTTCGGGGCCCAACTGGTCGCGGCGGTGCTTGGCGATGCAGCGCTCAATGCCCAGTGGGCGGCGGAAGTCGAGCAAATGCGCCTGCGTATCCTCGAAATGCGCCAGGGTCTGGTAGATGCGCTGGCTGTGCTGTTGCCAGGTCAGGACTTCCAGTTCTTCCTGAGCCAGCGTGGCATGTTCAGCTACACCGGGTTGAGTGTCGAGCAAGTGCGCCGTCTGCGTGACGAGTTTGGCGTTTACCTGATCGACAGTGGCCGGGTGTGCATGTCGGGCCTGCGTCCGGACAATCTGCAGCAGGTGGCTGAGGCGATTGCTGCGGTGCAATGATTGATCGCGGGGCAAGCCCGTTCCCACAGGCGCAACCCTTTAGGTGCGGGCTTGCCCCGCGATATTTTCAAAAGGTGCAACCCCTCTGTCGGTCAAGACTTTGCAAGTGCAACCAATGGGCGCACAATCGCGACCCTCTTTGTACGGTTGAGTTGCAGCGAGATCTCTGTTTCGCTGCTCTCAGCCCTGTTGCAGTCTTGCGAGTGGAGTTGCACCCGGATGAATGAGCAGGCCCCGAGCGTTGAACAACGCTTCGAATCGACCCCAGCCGCCCTCGGTAGCTGGTCCCGTCAGGACACCACCTGGATGCTTGGCCTGTTTGGCACAGCCATCGGCGCCGGTACCCTGTTCTTGCCGATCAATGCCGGTTTAGGTGGTTTCTGGCCGTTGCTGATCCTGGCCTTGCTGGCCTTCCCGATGACCTATTATGCCCACCGCGGGCTCACCCGTTTCGTGCTGTCCGGGCGCGATGGCGGCGACATTACCAAGGTCGTTGAGGAGCATTTCGGCATCAGTGCCGGCTCGATGATCACCCTGTTGTACTTCTTTGCCATCTTCCCGATTCTGCTGATCTACAGTGTGGCCCTGACCAACACCGTCGACAGCTTCATGCAGCACCAGCTGCATATTGAGCCGCCACCACGCGCGCTGTTGTCGTTCCTGCTGATTCTCGGCCTGCTGGCCATTGTGCGTTGCGGCGAGCAGGCGACCGTCAAGGTTATGAGCCTGCTGGTGTATCCGTTCATCATCGCCCTGGCGTTCCTCGCGGTGTTCCTGGTTCCGCACTGGAGTGGCGGTATCCTCAGCACCGCCACGCAAGTGCCGCCGCCTTCGGCCTTCCTGCACACCCTGTGGCTGGCAATTCCGGTGATGGTGTTCTCGTTCAACCATTCGCCGATCATTTCCGCCTTTGCCGTCGACCAGAAGCGCCGCTATGGCGTGCATGCCGACGAGCGCAGCGGGCAGATCCTGAGCCGCGCCCACCTGCTGATGGTGGCGATGGTGATGTTCTTCGTGTTCAGTTGCGTGCTGACCCTGACCCCGGCACAGCTGCAGGAAGCCAAGGATCAGAACCTGTCGATCCTGTCGTACCTGGCCAACCATTTCAGCAACCCGACCATTGCCTTTGCCGCCCCGGTGATTGCCTTCATCGCCATTGCCAAGTCGTTCCTGGGCCACTACATCGGTGCCAGTGAAGGCCTCAAGGGCTTGATTGTGCAAGCCGGCATGCGTCCTGGCGCGAAAACCCTGGATCGCATCACCGCAGGCTTCATGCTGCTGGTCTGCTGGGCCATCGCCACCATCAACCCAAGCATCCTTGGCATGATCGAAACCCTCGGCGGCCCGGTAATCGCGGCGATTCTGTTCCTGATGCCGATGTATGCCATTCGCAAGGTCCCGGCCATGCGCAAGTACAGCGGGCAGATGTCTAACGTGTTCGTGGTGGCTGTGGGCTTGGTGGCGATCTCGGCGCTGGTCTATTCGCTGCTCAGTTGATTGCCTCAGTGAGCACCCGAAAGCAGGATTGTCTGCTTTCGGGTGGTCAAATTGTCCACAATAATTGTCTGGCAATACAACAATTTATCGCTCCCCCCATAGGTGCATTGGCACTTTCATGATTAACTCTGGTCCTTTACTCACTCACCCCGCAAAAGGACTCAGCTCATGGCTCAAGTGACTCTCAAAGGCAATCCGGTTCAGGTCAACGGCGAACTGCCGAAGGTCGGCTCCAAGGCGCCTGCATTTTCCCTGGTTGGTGCCGGCCTGGCCGACGTGACCCTGGCCAGCCTGGCCGGCAAGCGCAAAGTGCTGAACATCTTCCCGAGCGTCGACACCCCGACCTGCGCTACTTCGGTTCGTACCTTCAACAAGAAGGCCGGTGAAGTGAGCAACACCGTGGTGCTGTGCATCTCTGCCGACCTGCCGTTTGCACAAGCGCGTTTCTGCGGCGCTGAAGGCCTGGAAAACGTCCAGAACCTGTCGACCCTGCGTGGTCGTGAATTCATCGAGAACTATGGCGTTGCCATCGCCGACGGCCCGCTGGCCGGCCTGACCGCGCGTGCTGTGGTGGTACTGGATGAAAACGACAACGTGCTGCACGCCGAGCTGGTTGGCGAAATCGCTGACGAACCGAACTACGACGCAGCATTGGCGGTACTGAAGTAAGTAGGAGCGGGCTTGCCCCGCGAGGCGATGTAGCTGAAAGAACGCTATCGCGGGGCAAGCCCGCTCCCACATGCTGTTTGCAAATATTACGGCCTGGCCTTGTCCAGGCCGTTTTTATTTATAGTTCATTGTCTTAGCAACGTAAGCTCAAGGTAAATTGCCGGTAAAGGCGCTTTGCTTATCCGTCGCCAGTGCTTATCGTTCAGCCTCCTCAAAAGAATTCTTTCCAGTCCCATGGTCGATCAACCGATGCTTTCTCGTTCCCGTTCCCCTCGTCGCTGGCTTGTCGGCCTGCTGATCCTGCTGCTGGTCGCCGCCTTATGCTGGTGGCTGTGGCCGTCGCCAGCGGCGCACAAGGCGGGTGGCCCAGCGGCAGGCAAGGGCGGGCGACCCGGCTTCGGCGCTTTCGCCGGGCCGGTGCCGGTGCGCGTCGAGCCGGCAACCGTGGGCGACTTCCCGGTGTACCTCAAGGCGCTGGGCACGGTAACGGCAACCAACACCGTTAACGTTCGCAGCCGGGTAGGCGGTGAGCTGGTCAAGGTCAATTTCCAGGAAGGGCAAAAGGTCAAAGCCGGTGACCTGCTCGCCGAGATCGACCCACGCAGCTACCAGATCGCCCTGCAGCAGGCCGAAGGCACCCTGGCGCAGAACCTGGCGCAACTGAAAAACGCGCAGATCGACCTGCAACGCTATAAAGGCCTGTACGCCGAAGACAGTATCGCCAAGCAAACCCTCGACACCCAGGAAGCACTGGTCGGTCAGTTCCAAGGCACGATCAAGACCAATCAGGCCGCCGTCGGCGATGCCAAGCTGAACCTGGATTTCACCCGCATCCGTGCGCCGATCACCGGGCGCCTGGGCCTGCGTCAACTGGATGTCGGCAACCTGGTGGCGGCCAACGACACCACGGCGCTGGTGGTCATTACCCAGACCCAACCGATCACCGTAGCCTTTACCTTGCCCGAGTCGCAGCTCAACACCGTGCTGGCGCGCTACCGCAGCGGTGCCCAGTTGCCCGTCGAGGCCTGGGACCGGGGCGACGTCAAGCAACAGGCCACGGGTGTGTTGCGCAGCCTCGATAACCAGATCGACACCACCACCGGCACCCTGAAGTTCAAGGCGTTCTTCGAGAACCAGGACGAAGCGCTGTTCCCCAACCAGTTCGTCAACGTCCGCCTGCTGGCCGATACCCTGAAGAACGTGGTGCTGGCGCCATCGGCAGCGATTCAGTTCGGCACCGATGGCTCCTTTGTCTACGTGCTGGAAGGTGAGAATAAGGTGCGCATTCGCAAACTGACCCTGGGTGCCAGCGACGGTGACCTGACGGTGGTTACTGCGGGTTTGGCCAAGGGTGAGCGGGTGGTGCTCGAAGGTACCGACCGTCTGCGTGATGGCAGTGACGTGGAGGTGGTCAACGACAGCTCGCAGGTACCGGCAACCCCGGGCCAGCACCTGCAAGGCCAGGATGCCAAGGATGCTTCCGCCGCCCCGCAGCGCAAGGACAAGGTCGGCGCATGAACCTCTCGCGGCTGTTCATCCTGCGCCCGGTGGCGACCACACTGAGCATGCTGGCCATTGTTCTGGCCGGTTTGATTGCCTACACCTTGCTGCCGGTAGCGGCGTTGCCGCAGGTGGATTACCCGACCATCCGGGTCATGACCCTGTACCCGGGCGCCAGCCCGCAAGTGATGACCAGTGCCGTCACCGCGCCACTGGAACGCCAGTTCGGGCAGATGCCCGGCCTGACCCAGATGGCCTCGACCAGTTCTGGCGGTGCTTCGGTGCTGACCCTGCGTTTCAGCCTGGACATGAACATGGACGTTGCCGAGCAGCAGGTGCAGGCGGCGATCAACGCTGCCAGCAATCTGTTGCCGAGCGACCTGCCGGCACCGCCGGTGTACAACAAGGTCAACCCGGCGGACACCCCGGTGCTGACCCTGGCGATTTCCTCGAAAACCATGCCGTTGCCCAAGCTCAACGACCTGGTCGACACCCGGGTGGCACAGAAGATCGCCCAGATCAGCGGCGTGGGCATGGTCAGTATTGCCGGCGGCCAGCGCCAGGCGGTGCGGATCAAGGTCAACCCCGATGCCCTGGCCGCAGCCGGGCTGAATCTGGCCGATGTACGCAGCCTGATCGGTGCTTCCAACGTCAACCAGCCCAAGGGCAACTTTGACGGCCCAATCCGCGTGTCGATGCTTGATGCCAACGACCAGCTGCGCTCCCCGGAGGAATACGCCAACCTGATTCTGGCCTACAACAACGGCGCGCCGCTGCGCCTGAAGGATGTTGCCGAAATCGTCGATGGCGCCGAGAACGAACGCCTGGCGGCCTGGGCCAATCAGAATCAGGCGGTGTTGCTGAACATTCAGCGTCAGCCAGGTGCCAACGTCATTGAAGTGGTTGACCGCATCAAGGCGTTGCTGCCGTCGATTACCGACAACCTGCCGGCCGGCCTCGATGTCAGCGTGCTGACCGACCGCACGCAAACCATCCGCGCCTCGGTCAAGGATGTGCAGCACGAGCTGCTGCTGGCCATTGTCCTGGTGGTGATGGTGACCTTTGTGTTCCTGCGCCGCCTGAGCGCGACCATCATCCCCTCGGTGGCCGTACCGCTGTCGTTGATCGGTACTTTTGCCGTGATGCACCTGGCCGGGTTCTCGATCAACAACCTGACCTTGATGGCCCTGACCATCGCCACCGGGTTTGTGGTGGACGACGCCATCGTCATGCTCGAGAACATTTCCCGGCACATCGAGGAGGGCGAGACGCCGATGCAAGCGGCGCTCAAGGGCGCCCGGCAAATCGGTTTCACCCTGATCTCCCTGACCTTCTCGTTGATTGCGGTGCTGATCCCGCTGCTGTTCATGGCCGATGTGGTCGGGCGGCTGTTCCGTGAGTTCGCCATCACCCTGGCGGTGGCGATCCTGATTTCCCTGGTGGTGTCGCTGACCCTGACGCCGATGATGTGCGCGCGCCTGCTCAAGCGTGAGCCGACCGAACAGGAGCAGGGGCGCTTCTACCGCGCCAGTGGCGCCTGGATCGACGGCATGATCGCCTGGTACGGTCGCGGCCTGCAGTGGGTGCTCAAGCACCAGCCGCTGACCCTGTTGGTGGCGGTGGCGACCCTGGGCCTGACGGTGCTGCTGTACCTGGCGGTGCCCAAGGGTTTCTTTCCGGCGCAGGATACCGGGGTGATCCAGGGGATTTCCGAAGCGCCGCAGTCAGTGTCGTTCGCCGCCATGAGTGAACGCCAGCAACAGCTCAGCGCGGTGATCCTGCAGGACCCGGCGGTGCAGAGCCTGTCGTCCTACATTGGCGTTGACGGCGACAATGCCACGCTCAACAGCGGCCGTCTGTTGATCAACCTCAAGCCCCATGGCGAGCGTGACCAGACCGCTGCCGAAGTCATCGCGCGCCTGCAGCCTCAGGTCGACAAGCTGGTCGGCATCCGACTGTTCATGCAGCCGGTGCAGGACCTGAGTATCGAAGACCGGGTCAGCCGCACCCAGTACCAGTTCAGCCTGTCGTCACCGGACGCCGAATTGCTGGCGCAATGGAGCAGCAAGCTGGTAGACGCTTTGCAACAGCGCCCGGAACTCACCGATGTTGCCAGCGACCTGCAGGACAAGGGCCTGCAGGTGTTCCTGGTGATCGACCGTGATGCTGCCAGCCGCCTGGGCATCAATGTCGCCGACATCACCAACGCCCTGTACGACGCCTTTGGCCAGCGGCAGATTTCGACCATCTACACCCAGGCCAGCCAGTACCGCGTGGTGCTGCAAGCAGAAGCGGCGTCGAACCTGGGGCCGCAGGTGCTAGAGCAGATCCATGTCAAAGCCACCGACGGCGGCCAGGTACGGCTGTCGAGCCTGGCGCGGATCGAGCAGCGTCAGGCGCAACTGGCGATTGCCCATATCGGCCAGTTCCCGGCGGTAATGATGTCGTTCAACCTCGCCCCAGGCGCGTCCCTGGGCGAAGCGGTCAAGGCCATCGAGCAGGTGCAGCAGGAGATCGGCATGCCGGTCGGCGTGCAGACCCGCTTCCAGGGCGCGGCCGAAGCCTTCCAGGCCTCGTTGTCGAGCACCTTGCTGCTGATTCTGGCGGCGGTGGTGACCATGTACATCGTGCTGGGGGTGCTGTACGAGAGCTACATCCACCCGGTGACCATCCTCTCGACGCTGCCATCGGCAGCGGTGGGGGCGTTGCTGGCGTTGATCCTGTCCGGCAACGACCTGGGGATGATCGCCATCATCGGCATCATTCTGCTGATCGGCATCGTCAAGAAAAACGCCATCATGATGATCGACTTCGCCCTGGAGGCCGAACGTAATCAGGGCATGAGCCCGGAAGCGGCGATCTATCAGGCGGCGTTGTTGCGCTTCCGGCCGATTCTGATGACTACCCTGGCGGCCTTGTTCGGCGCGATTCCACTGATGCTCGCCAGCGGCTCCGGCGCCGAGTTGCGTCAACCGCTGGGCCTGGTGATGGTCGGCGGGTTGCTGGTCAGTCAGGTACTGACCTTGTTCACTACGCCGGTGATCTACTTGTACTTCGATCGGCTCGCGCGGCGCATGCGGCCACAGCCTGAAACCGTGGTGCAGGACCTGCCATGAACCTCTCAGCGCCGTTTATCCGCCGCCCGGTAGCGACCATGCTGCTGAGCCTGGCGATCATGCTGCTCGGTGGCGTCAGCTTCGGCCTTCTGCCGGTGGCGCCACTGCCGCAGATCGAGTTCCCGGTGATTGTCGTTCAGGCCAACCTGCCCGGTGCCAGCCCCGAGGTGATGGCGGCCACGGTGGCCACGCCGCTGGAGCGCTCGATGGGCGCGATTTCCGGGGTTACCACCCTGACCAGTAACTCCAGTCAGGGCTCGACGCGGGTGATTCTCGGCTTTGACCAAGGGCGTGACATCGACGCCGCCGCGCGGGAAGTGCAGGCGGCGATCAACGCTTCGCGCAACCTGTTGCCCAGCGGTATGCGCAGCATGCCGACTTACAAGAAGTTCAACCCGGCGCAGGCACCGATCATGGTCCTGGCCTTGACCTCCAGTGTGCTGCAGAAGGGGCAGCTCTATGACCTGGCCTCGACCATCCTCTCGCAAAGCCTGTCGCAGGTGCCGGGGGTAGGGGAGGTGCAGATTGGCGGCAGTTCGTTGCCGGCCGTGCGTATCGAGCTGGAACCGTATTTGCTCAACCAGTACGGCGTGGCCCTGGACGATGTCCGCGCGACCATTGCTAACGCCAACCAGCGCCGCCCCAAGGGCTTTATCGAAGACGCACAGCGCAACTGGCAGGTGCAGGCCAACGATCAACTGGAAAAAGCCAAGGACTACGAGCCACTGGTGATCCGCTACCAGGACGGTGCGGTGTTGCGCCTGAGCCACGTGGCGAAGGTCACCGATGCCGTGGAAAACCGCTACAACAGCGGCTTTTTCAATGATCAGGACGCGGTACTGCTGGTGATCAACCGCCAGACCGGGGCCAACATCATCGAGACGGTGAACAAGATCAAGGAGCAGCTGCCAGCCCTGGAATCGTTGATGCCGGCCAGTGTCCAGTTGCAGGTAGCGATGGACCGCTCGCCGGTGATCAAGGCCACCCTCAAGGAAGCCGAGCACACCCTGATCATCGCCGTAGTCCTGGTAATCCTGGTGGTGTTCCTGTTCCTCGGCAACCTGCGCGCCTCGCTGATCCCGACCCTGGCAGTACCGGTGTCGCTGGTGGGCACCTTCGCGGCCATGTACCTGTGTGGCTTCTCGCTGAATAACCTGTCACTGATGGCGCTGATCCTGGCCACCGGCCTGGTGGTGGACGATGCCATCGTCGTGCTGGAAAACATCTCCCGCCATATCGACGAAGGTGTGCCGCCGATGCGTGCGGCGTACCTGGGCTCGAAAGAAGTCGGCTTTACCCTGTTGTCGATGAACCTGTCGCTGGTGGTGGTGTTTGTCTCGATCCTGTTCATGGGCGGTATTGTCGGCTCCTTGTTCCGCGAATTCTCCATCACCCTGGCCGTGGCGATCATTGTCTCGCTGGTAGTGTCGCTGACGCTGACGCCGATGCTCTGTGCGCGCTGGCTGAAGCCGCACGCGCAGGGTGAGCCGACGCGCCTGCAGCGCTGGAGCGAACAGCTCAACCAACGCATGATGGCCGGCTATGCCCGTAGCCTGGACTGGGTGTTGCAGCATCGGCGCCTGACCCTGGCCAGCCTGCTGGTGACGATTGCCGTCAACATTGCCTTGTATGTGGTGGTGCCCAAGACCTTTTTGCCGCAGCAGGACACCGGTCAGTTGATGGGCTTTGTCCGGGGTGACGACGGTCTGTCGTTCCAGGTGATGCAGCCGAAAATGGAAATCTACCGCCAGGCGCTGCTCAAGGACCCGGCGGTGGAAAGTGTCGCCGGTTTCATCGGTGGCAACAGCGGCACCAACAACGCCATGGTGCTGGTGCGCCTGAAACCGATCAGTGAACGCAAGGTGTCGGCGCAGAAGGTGATCGAGCGTTTGCGCAAAGAGATGCCCAAGGTGCCCGGCGGCCGGTTGTTCCTCATGGCCGACCAAGACCTGCAGTTTGGTGGCGGTCGCGACCAGAGCACCTCGCAGTTCCTGTATACCTTGCAGAGCAGCGAGCTGTCGGCGCTGCGCGAGTGGTACCCGAAGGTGGTGGCGGCGTTCAAGGCCTTGCCAGAGCTTACCGCCATCGACGCCCGCGAAGGCGGGGGGACGCAGCAGATCACCCTGGTGGTCGATCGCGAGCAGGCCAAGCGCCTGGGCATCGACATGAGCATGGTCACCTCGGTGCTCAACAACGCCTATAGCCAGCGGCAGATCTCGACCATTTACGACAGCCTGAACCAGTATCAGGTGGTGATGGAGATCAACCCCAAATACGCCCAGGACCCGCGTAGCCTGGAGCAGATTCAGGTGATTACCGCCGACGGCGCACGGGTGCCACTGTCGACCTTTGCCCACTACGAAAACAGCCTGGCGGATGACCGGGTCAGTCACGAAGGCCAGTTCGCCGCGGACAGTATCAATTTCGATATCGCCGAAGGCTACAGCCAGGATCAAGCCCTGGCCGCAGTGGAGCGGGCGGTGGCCACGGTGGGGCTGCCTGAATCGGTGATCGCCAAGCTGGGTGGCACCGGCGATGCCTTTGCCGAAAGCCAGAAAGGCCAGCCGTTCATGATTCTCGGGGCGCTGCTGGCGGTGTACCTGGTGCTGGGTATTCTCTATGAGAGCTACATCCATCCGCTGACCATCCTCTCGACCTTGCCGTCGGCCGGGGTAGGGGCGCTGCTGACCTTGTATGTGGTGGGCAGCGAATTCAGTCTGATTTCCCTGCTCGGTCTGTTCTTGTTGATCGGTGTGGTGAAGAAGAACGCGATCATGATGATCGACCTGGCGCTGCAACTGGAACGCCAGGAGCAGCTGAGCCCGGAGCAATCGATCCGTCGCGCCTGCCTGCTGCGCTTGCGCCCGATCCTGATGACCACTCTGGCGGCCATTCTCGGTGCCTTACCGCTGTTGCTCAGCCATGCCGAAGGTTCGGAAATGCGTCAGCCTCTGGGCCTGACCATCATCGGCGGTCTGCTCTTCAGTCAGGTCCTCACGCTTTACACCACCCCGGTGGTTTACCTCTATCTGGACCGCTTGCGCCATCGCTTCAACCATTGGCGTGGCGTGCGCACCGACGCTGCTTTGGAAACTCCGCTATGACACGACGCCCGTTTTTCTCCGATCGCACCGCGCAGCAACTGCTGGGCGCCCGTGGCTCGCGCCTGCTGGCCAGCAGCTTGTGCCTGGCGATGCTCAGTGCCTGTACGCTGAGCCCGGATTACCAGCGCCCACAAGCGCCTGAGCCGGTGGCGTTCAAGCACGCTGCCGGCTGGACCCAGGCCAATCCTTCCGATGCCCTGGCCCGTGGTGCCTGGTGGGAGCTGTACGGCGATGCGCAGCTCAACGCGCTGGTCGAGCAGCTCAATGCCGGTAACCAGACGGTTGCGCAATACGAAGCCCAGTACCGTCAGGCCCAGGCGTTGGTGCGCAGTGCACGGGGTGCGCTGTTCCCCAGTGTTGACCTGAAGGCGGGCAAAACCCGCTCCAGTCAAGGCACCGGTAGCTCCAGCTCAAGCCTGAGCAACAACAGCAGCGGTATCCGTGATACCTACAGCACCACCTTGGGGGTGAGCTGGGAGGCGGACTTGTGGGGCAAACTGCGCGACGGCCTGGCAGCCAATCAGGCCAGCGCCGAGGCCAGCTTTGCCGATATGGCCGCGATTCGCCTGAGCCTGCAGTCGGAGCTGGTGCAGAACTACCTGCAACTGCGGGTGATGGATGAGCAAAAGCGCCTGCTTGAAGCCACGGTCGAGGCTTACCAGCGCTCGCTGGCCATGACCCAGAACCAATACCGCGCCGGGGTTTCCGGTAAGGATGCGGTGGCCCAGGCGCAAACTCAGCTGAAAAGTACCCAGGCCGACCTGATCGACCTGGTGTGGCAGCGTGCGCAGCTGGAAAACGCCATCGCCGTGCTGCTCGGCAAGGCGCCAGCGGACTTTGCCCTGGCCGACAGCCAGGCCATTCCCGCGCTGCCACAAGTACCCGTGGCATTGCCCTCGCAACTGCTGGAGCGCCGCCCGGATATCGCCTCGGCCGAGCGCAAGGTGATGTCGGCCAACGCCAGCATCGGCGTGGCGCGTGCCGCGTATTTCCCGGACCTGACCCTGAGCATGAGTGGCGGCTACAGCAGTAGCAGTTTCAACGACTGGATCAGCCTGCCCAACCGCTTCTGGTCGGTCGGTCCGCAATTGGCCATGACCCTGTTCGACGGTGGCCAGCGCTCGGCCGAAGTCGACCGCAGCGTGGCGGTCTACGATCAGACGGTCGCCCAGTACCGGCAGACGGTGCTCGATGGCTTCAAGGAAGTGGAGAACTACCTGGTGCAGCTCGACGTCTACGAGGACGAAGCCCAGGTCCGCAGCGAAGCGCTGGATGCAGCGCGCGAGTCGTTGCGCCTGACCAGCAACCAGTACAAGGCCGGGCTGATCGCCTACCTGGATGTGGTCAACGTGCAGACCACCGCGCTGAGCAACGAACGCAGTGTGCTGACCTTGCTGCAAGGGCGGCTGGTCGCCAGCGTGCAGCTGATAGCAGCGCTGGGGGGCGGATGGGATGCAAAGGCTGCCTATGCAGAAGCGGCTAAGCTAGAAAAATAAATTCAGCAATTTCAACGAGATAGGATGCTTTCTTAATGTCGGGTGTAGACATGGTTGGCATTCATTGCATTGCGCAATGAAATATGTGAATAAGCATTAGAAATCGTATCTAACTAGCTGATTTGTAATGTTATTTATCTGGTTTAGATGGGTGGCAAAATGCGCGTGGCGTCATTGCCAAGTGCCACTGTAAAACTCCGTGCGTTTCGCCAAAGGTTGAGTACAATCATCGGCTTTTCCCCGGGCCGCTTCGGTGCCCGGTTTCAAGCTTGTGGAACGCCAAATGCTGATCGGTAGTTATTCCTCCTCGCTGGTATTGATCTCGCTGTGCGTGGCCATCCTCGCCTCGTACACCGCACTCGACTTGACCGGGCGTATTGCCACTGCCAAGGGCCGGGCGGTGTACCTGTGGATGTGTGGCGGGGCACTGGCGATGGGCTTTGGCATCTGGTCGATGCACTTTATCGGCATGCTCGCCTTCAGCTTGCCGATCCCGCTGGGTTACGACCTGACCCTGACCTTGCTTTCGCTGCTGATTGCCGGCCTGTCTTCAGGCTTTGCCCTGTGGCTGGTCAGCCAGCCAAGCCTGCCGTGGACGCAGCTGGGTCTGGGCGCGCTGATCATGGGGGCAGGGATCAGCAGCATGCATTACACCGGCATGGCCGCGCTGCTGATGCAACCGGGTATCGAATACGACCCCTGGCTGTTCAGTTTGTCATTGCTGATTGCTGTGGGTGCTTCGGCGGCGGCCTTGTGGATTGCCTTCCGACTGCGCCAGCAAACGCTTTACGTCCGGCAGATCCGCGGGCTGGCGGCGATTGTCATGGGGGTGGCAATCGTTGGCATGCACTACACCGGCATGGCGGCGGCAAACTTCCCGGAAGGCAGTTTCTGCGGGGCGATGGGCAATGGCCTCAGTGGCAATAACCTCGATTACCTGGTGTTGATCACTACCCTGGCGGTACTGGCCGTGGCGTTGCTGACCTCGGTGCTGGATGCGCGCCTGGAAGCGCGCACTGCTGAACTGGCCAATTCATTGACCCGGGCCAACCAGGAACTGACCCAACTGGCCTTGCACGACACCCTGACCGGCCTGCCGAACCGCACCTTGCTGGCTGACCGCATCGACCAGGCGATCAACAAGGTCACCGAGCAGGGCGGTTGCTTTGCGCTGATGTTCATCGACCTCGACGGCTTCAAGCCAGTCAACGACGCCTTTGGTCATCACATGGGCGACATGTTGCTCAAGGAAGTGGCGGCCCGCCTGCGTGGCCACTTGCACAGCCAGGACACCCTGGCGCGCATCGGTGGCGATGAATTTGTCTTGCTGGTGGACATGCAAGACGCGGCCGATGCCCTGGGGGTGGCTGCCAAACAGGTCAACCTGATCTCACGTGCGTTCCGCGTTGCCGAGCAAAACCTGCAGATCTCGGCCAGTATCGGCATCGTCCTGTACCCGGGTAATGGCAGCGACCAACACGAACTGCTGCGTAATGCCGATGCGGCGATGTACCACGCCAAGAGCGCCGGCAAGAACGGCTACAGCTTCTTCGACGTGTCGATGAACAGCAACGCGCGTTTGCAGTTGCAGCTGCTGCAAGACCTGCGCATCGCCCTGGAAGACAACCAGTTCTGCCTGTTCTATCAACCCAAGTTCGACGCCCAGGATATCCAGCCGATCGGCGCCGAGGCACTGCTGCGCTGGCAGCACCCGCAGCATGGCTTGCTGCTGCCTGACCGTTTCATCGCCCTGGCGGAAAAAACCGGGCTGATCATTCCAATCGGCGAATGGGTGCTGGACGAAGCCTGTCGGCAGATGCGCGTGTGGATTGATCAGGGCTACAGCAATTGGCGCATAGCCGTGAATCTGTCGGCGATCCAGTTCTGCCACAGCGGGCTGGTCGACAGCGTCGCCAAGGTGCTGGCGCGTCATCAGTTGCCGCCTAACAGCCTGACCCTGGAAATCACTGAAACCACCGCCATGCATGATGCCGACGCCAGCATGGCGGTATTGCAGCAGCTTTCGGACATGGGCGTGGACCTGTCGATTGACGACTTCGGCACCGGTTATTCGAGCCTGATGTACCTCAAGCGTCTGCCCGCCAATGAGTTGAAAATCGACCGTGGCTTTGTTCGCGAACTGGAGCAGGACAGCGACGATGCCGCCATCGTTTCGGCCATCGTCGCGCTAGGCCAGGCCTTGGGTTTGCGCATCGTTGCCGAAGGGGTGGAAACCGACCGGCAACAGAACTTCCTCACCCGCCTGGGGTGTGATTCGTTGCAAGGCTACCTGCTCGGCCAGCCCATGCCGGCCGAGCGCTTCATCGCCGATATCGAGCGCGCACGCCAGGCTGCAGAGGTCAGCTGAGGTCAGCCTGCAGCGCGCAGGTTACAGGAGGGCTCGAAGCTGTCGAGTCTGGCTTCGACGGCTTCGATGATCCGTTCGACATCGGCAGCGGCCATCAGCGTGGCACAGGGAATCCCGGCGATGGCCAGCAGGGTTTCACCCGTGGCCCGGTCAAACAAGCGGGCAACCATTGTGCGCGGAGCATCCATGCTGGCTTCAAAGCCCAATGGATGAAAATACCAGCGCATCACCTGGCAGGCGTTGGGAAACGTCAGTGTGTTCATTCCGGCCTCCTTGTAGCGATGAACAACAGGGTGAGCGGATAGAGCTGTACTTTCAGGTCCGGTTGACCTGGCGGGAGTCCTAAACATAGCACCGCAATCGCCAGTGTCTGCCCGTGTGATGACAGTTTTTTGATGCATTTTCCTCCGTGCTGTCTGCCGGTGTCGGGCCTGATCAGCACAACTGAAATCGGCAAACGTTT
The DNA here is from genome assembly GCF_056322725.1 of Pseudomonas sp. NUPR-002. NCBI lineage: Bacteria > Pseudomonadati > Pseudomonadota > Gammaproteobacteria > Pseudomonadales > Pseudomonadaceae > Pseudomonas > Pseudomonas sp. NUPR-002. The sequence continues at coordinate 3,335,414 of NZ_CM150476.1, read as the reverse complement.
GCCCGCGACGTTTGCTCGATAGGGGCATCGCCGGTCTGCTATTTTTACCGGCAGTCGGCCCGGATGCTCGCCTGGGACTTTCAGACCAATGGCGCCCCAGGATCAGTCAAGGAGACTGCCATGCGATATTCCACGCTCACCCAACGTATTGCCGGTGACGGTGCTGCGGCCTGGAACATTCACTACCGCGCGCTCGAATTGCAGGCGCAGGGGCGTGAGGTGTTTTTGTTGTCGATCGGCGACCCGGATTTCGATACCCCGGCACCCATTGTCCAGGCCGCGATAGACAGCCTGCGCGCGGGCAACACGCATTATTCCGATGTGCGTGGCAGCCTGGGTTTGCGTCAGGCGATCGCCCGCTGGCATAGGCGACACAGCGGCCAGGTGGTCGACCCGCACGAGGTGGTGGTACTGGCCGGGGCGCAATGCGCGCTGTATGGCGTGGCGCAGTGCCTGTTCGATGCGGGCGACGAGGTGCTTGTCGCCGAGCCGATGTACGTCACCTACGAAGCGGTGTTCGGCGCCTGCGCCGCCAGGCTGGTGCCGGTGCCGGTACGCCCGGAAAACGGTTTTCGTGTCGACCCGGCAGACGTCGCCGCGCGCCTGACACCAAGGACTCGCGCACTGTTGATCAACAGCCCGCATAACCCTTCCGGCGCCAGTCTTTCCCGGGACACCTGGGAACGCCTGGCGCAGCTGTGTATCGCGCATGACCTGTGGCTGATTTCTGATGAGGTGTACAGCGAACTGCTGTACGAAGGCGAGCACTTCAGCCCGGCGAGCTTGCCGGGTATGGCCGCGCGCTGCGCGACCATCAATAGTCTGTCCAAGTCCCACGCCATGTCGGGTTGGCGCGTCGGCTGGGTGATTGGCCCGCCAGCCTTGTGCGAACACCTGAGCAACCTGGCGCTTTGCATGCTCTACGGTCTTCCGGACTTCATCCTCGATGCCGCGCAGGTGGCGCTGGAGCACGACTTGCCGCAGGTTCGGCACATGCGTGAAACCTACCGCGAACGGCGTGACCGCGTGTGCGCAAGCCTGGCCGGTTGCCCCGGCATCAGCGTGCACCGGCCTGACGGCGGGATGTTCGTGATGGTTGATATCCGCGCAACCGGCCTGGGCGCCCAGGCCTTTGCCGAGCGCCTGCTGGAAGAGCATGGCGTGTCGGTACTGGCTGGCGACGCCTTCGGTCCCAGTGCGGCAGGGCACTTGCGTTTGGGCCTGGTGCTCGACAGCGAGCGTTTGCAACGGGCTTGCGAACGCATTGCCCGTTGTGCGGCGCAGGTGCTCGATGGCCATGATTTCAGTGGATCAGGGCAGCCGCCATATTGATGGTGAAGCCCAGAATCGCCGTGTTGAAGACAAAACCGACCAGCGAGTGGGCGAGCACCACACGGCGCATTTCCCGCCCGGCCACGCCGACATCGGAGGTTTGTACCGCCACGCTGAGGGTGAACGAGAAGTAGTGAAAGTCCCAGTAGTCCGGGTGCCGCTCGCCGTCGCTGAAGCGCAGCAGCGGCTTATCCGCCTCGGCGGTGTAGAACAGGTGGGCGTAGTGCAGGCTGAAAATGGCCCCGATCAGCAGCCAGGAGCCGGCCACGGTAAAGCCGGTGAAGGCATATTGCAGGGCGGTAGGGCCTTGCGCCAGCTGGGCGCCGGCGGCCAACTGTAGAATCACTGCCACCAGGCTGGCGATGGCAGCGATGCTGACCGTGAACAACACCAGCCCGGCGTTTTCGTCTTCGATGCTGGCGACTTTGCGAACCTTGTCTGCATTGGCACCGAGTGTCAGCCACAAAATCAATAGCAGATAAAGCCAGACACCGGTGTTCCAGCCGATCAGTACATGCTCGACCCAGCCGTTGGCCGGCAGCAGCCAGGCGCTGAGGGCGCCGAGCAGGGTGGCGACGGTCAGGCGTGGGTGACTACGGGTCAATCGATGAAAAGCCATACGCGCTCGGGGTGCAAAGGTATTGAGCAACTGTAGTCGCTGACTGCTGCCAGGGCATCTTTAAGCTGCCACTGGCATGGCCATCATCCTGCCCTCAATCGATTCCAACGTGGGGGATGAGGTATTATGCGCGGGCGTATCAGGTCTGAGTGGCTTGCCAATCAATGGCCTGGTGATGAAACGGGCTTTATCGGCCCAAGCTCCGCTTTACAGGATTTCCGGTTTGTCCGATTCACTGCACAACCCCTTGTTGCAATACCTCGCGCGTCTGGCGCCGTCCAGTCAGCTGACCATGAAGTACATCCTCCAGGACGCCGCTGATCGCCTGGGCTTCGAGGATTGCGACATTGCCGAGGTGCCGTGGCACCAGCTCGAACCCGGCCATGTCACGGCGCTGGTGGCTGCCTTGCGCACCGATGGTTATGCCCCCAATACGTCTTCGTTGTATGTCAACGCGGTGCGGGGAGTGATGAACGAAGCCTGGCGCCTGGGGTTGATCAGCCAGGATCAACTGCTGCGCATCCGTAGCGTCAAGCCGGCGCAGGGCACGCGCTTGCCTGCCGGGCGCAACCTCAAGCGCAGCTTGATCCGTGAACTGATGGATGCCTGTGCGGCAGACCCGCGGCCGCAAGGGCTGCGCGACGCGGCGGTAATTGCCTTGCTGTACGGTACCGGCATGCGTAAATCAGAGTCGGTCAACCTTGACCTCAACCAGGTTGATTTCAATGAGCGCAGCCTGCAGGTGCTGGGCAAAGGCAACAAACAGCTGATCAAGTACGCACCGACCTGGGCCTTCGAAAAACTCAACGCCTGGTTAGCGTTTCGCCGTGAGCAACTGCCCGAAGGGCAGGCTGATGATGACTTCCTGTTCAATCGCATCCGCCGTGGCAGCCACATTACCCGCGAGCGCATCACCAAACATGCGATCTACTACATTGCCCGCCAGCGTGGCACCCAGGTGGGGGTAAAAATCATGCCCCACGATTTTCGCCGCTCGTTCATCACCCGAGTTATTGAAGAGCACGACCTGTCGATTGCGCAGAAGCTGGCGCACCACTCCAACATCCAGACCACCGCCAACTACGACCGGCGTGACGACAACGAGCGGCGCCGGGCGGTGGATCGCTACGACTATTGAATCAAACGCCTGTAGGAGCGGGCTTGCCCCGCGATACGATGTAACTGACACACCGCAATCGCGGGGCAAGCCCGCTCCCACCATCGCTAAGCGTCAGGCCGCATCCAGGCCCATCTGCCAGAAATCCGCTTCCAGGCGCGAGGCTTGGGCGAACACTTTCACCAGTTCTTCGAAGCGCCGCTCGGTCATGGTCCGTGCCGCCAGGTCATCCAGATGCGCACGGGCCGCCGTCGCCACACCCTGGTAGCCGGCACCGGCGTATTCGGCAATCCAGTCACGGTACGGATGATCCGCCAGCGCTTCGACGCCATCGGGGGTCAGGTTGCGACCAATCTCGGCGTAACCAATGACACATGGCGCCAAGGCTACGTGCAGATCAAGCAGATCACCGGCCGCGCCGCAATCCAGCACAAAGCGGGTGTAGGCCACGGTGGCCTGGTGCTCCGGCGTTGCCGCCAGTTCCTCGCGCGACAAGCCCCAGCGCTGACACAGACGCACATGCAGCTCGGTTTCATCGAGAATCGCCGCCAACCCGGCCTGGGCAGCGCGGATGTCGTCGAGGGTGCGGCTCTTGTACGCCGCCAGTGCCCAGGAGCGGGCGAACTGAATCAGGAATAGATAATCCTGTACCAGGTAGTTGCGAAACGCCGGTTGGGCGAGGGTGCCTGCGCCCATCTGGCGAACGAAGGCGTGATCGACGTAGCTGTTCCAGTCGCTGCTGGCGGCCTGTTTCAGGCGTTCGAAGATGTCCATGAGTTACCCCTTGATGTCGTAGGCCGCGTCGAAAAAGTCCTGCTCCAACGCCACGGCACGCAGGAAGAAGTCGCTGCTGATCTGCGCGTGCGCCGGGCCGACTCGATCGAGCTCGGCGCGCAGGAAGGCGACGAAGTCCTGAAAGTCCGGGTTGTCGTGCAGGGTGATCCACTCGGCATGTTCGAAACGTGGCGGCAGTGGTTTTGTCGCCCGCAGCGCCCAGTCCAGGTACAGCCCTTCGGCAACGTTGAGCACCGCCAGGGCGGCAGCATAAGAGCGGGTTGCGGCAGCTTCGCGCATGAGTGCCTTGAAACCCGCGGTCGGTACCGAGTCGGGTGCTTCCAGACGCTGCGCTTCACTAACCCCCAGGGCCTCGAACGCGCGCAGGAAATAGGTATTTTCTTCACCCGAGATCGCTCCGGTGAAACGCCCCAGACGAATACGAGCGTCGAAGCTGTCGGCACTGGCAATCGCCGCCCCCAGCAAGGCCAGGAAGGCGTCGATGAAGCGGTGGTCCTGAATCAGGTAGTTGACCAGCACGGCATCGTCGAGGGTGCCGTCGAGCAGTTCGTTGACGAAACGGTGCTCGATCGATTGCGTCCAGCGCGGTTCGCTCTGGCGGCGGAGGGCTTCGGTGAAACGTTCGGTCATGGTGCTGTCCTTGAAGTGGGCGACAGCGAGACCAGGCAAATCAGACATCGGCGGCCTCGCAGTGAGACCGGCAAAAAGGCAGGTTGGCAATCCCCATCCCTTCGCCGGCATGATCCGGATCAGGTTCGAAGGGTCACCGCGCTGCAGCTGTCAGCGGTTTCTCAGCCCGTTGCCGGGCTCCCCTTGGTGGCCGAATCTATACAGCAAGCGCGCAGGATTGTCACGTTGCACAGCGCAAGGCGGGTATTCAAAGCGCTAGTGAATACTGGAGGCCAGTTCGAAAATCGGCATGTACATCAGGATCACGATCAGGCCGATCAGCAGGCCGATAAAGGTCATTAGCAAAGGCTCGAACAAACGCACGAACCACTCGATCCAGCGGCTGATTTCTTCGTCATAGAAGTCGGCGCTGCGCTCCATCATCTGCCCGAGGTTGCCCGACTGTTCACCGGCGCGCAGCAGGCGCAGTGACACTGGCGTCACTAACTGCCCGGCTTCCAGCGCGGCAGACAACGAAAGCCCTTCGCGGACCCGCTCGCAAGCGCATTCCAGGCGCTGTTTGGCGGCGGCGCCGAGCAGCCCGCGGGCCATTTCCATGGCGGTCAGAATCGGAATGCCGCCTTGCAGCAGAATCCCCAGCGAGCGGTAGAAGCGCGCCAGTTCATACATCACCAGTCGCCGGTGCAGAGCGGGCAGACGCTCCAGCTGGCGGTTCAGCCAGCGGCGTACCCGAGGGTCGCGGCGCAGCACGAACAGGCTGCAGATCAAGCCAAGAAAGCCCAGCCCCATGGGTGCCTGGTTGGCATGCAAGAACATCCCGGCCTGCATCAGCCAGCGCGACAACCACGGCAGTTCGGTGCCCAGGCCTTCGAACACCAGGCTGAAACGCGGCACCACATAGCCGAGCAAAAACAGCACCACGCCACCCCCGACCAGTAACAGCAGCAAGGGGTAGATCGAGGCGCTGACGATCTTCTGCCGGACTTCGTCCATGCGCTGGCGGTAAGCCACATAGCGCCCCAGGGCATCGCCCAGGGCGCCGGTTTTCTCGCTCGATTGCACCAGGGCGATATACAACGCCGGGAACACACTGGGTAACTGGCCCAAGGCCTGGGAGAACGATTTGCCTTCATAGAGCAGGCGCACCAGTTCGCTCAGGGTCTTGCGAGCCTGCGGCGCGGCTTCTTTCTCAGCCAGGCTTTCCAGTGCGTCGATCAGCGGCAGGCCGGCATTGAGCAGGGTGGTCAGTTCCTGGCTGAACAGCACCAGGTCAAAGGTTTCCGCCCGCCGCCAGCGCAGGCGGGTAAAGCGCTCGCAGTTACGCACGCTGACCACCCGCAAGCCTTGTTGCTCGGCTTGCAGGCGGGCTTGCCCGGCGTCCTGGGCGTCGAGCGTCAGCAACACCACCCCGGATTTCCCCAATGCCTTGAGCTCGTAGCGCATGTGCTGATCCTCTGCTTACTGCCAGCTGGTGACCTCGGCGTTTTCACCTTCGCCGCCAGGTTGACCGTCTTTGCCCATGGAGAGCAGGTCGTACTCGCCGTTTTCACCCGGTTGGCGGTAGATGTAATTGCGCCCCCACGGGTCTTGCGGAACCTTCTTCTGCAGATACGGGCCCGACCAGCGTGACTCGTCACTGGGGGCGCTCACCAGCGCCTGCAGGCCTTGCTCGGAACTGGGGTAATGCCCCACCTCCAGGCGGTACAGGTCCAGGGCCTTGCTCAGGCCTTCAATCTGCGCTCGGGCCACTTTCGCCTCCGAGCGCCCCAGCTGGCTGAAGTACTTGGGGGCGACGATACCGGCGAGCAGCCCCAGTACCACCAACACCACCAGCAGTTCGAGCAGGGTGAATCCCTGTTGCGCGAGTTTTTTTTTATTCATGACCAGGCCCTCCATCGTACGCCTGCAAGGGCTTATGCAATTGCCGTGCGCGTCTGTGGCAAGCCTTTGCGCCACGGGCCCGGCAAGGCGGCACAGTGCTTGCGTCAGTGGATAAAAGCCTCGGCAATCGGGGCATATGCCCCACTTTTCGGGGAATGCAACGGGGAGGGTGGCAACATGCACTGGCTCACTGCAGGAATGTTTATCTGGTTCGCCTGGACGCATCCGGTTCAGGCCGATGTGTTCATCTCTATCAAGGCCGACGGCAGCTACGTGCTGTCCAACGTCCACCGTCCCGGCCGCACCTATCAACGGGTGATCAGCGAAGCGACCACCAGCGTGGCCAGTAGCGACCAGGCGCAGTTGATCACCGGCATGCCGTATGCCGAGCTGGTGGCTGAGGCGGCCGAAGCCAACGACTTGCCGGCGGCGCTGCTGCATGCGGTGATTCAGGCCGAGTCGCGCTACAACCCCAATGCCCGGTCACCCAGCGGCGCGGTCGGCTTGATGCAACTGATGCCCGACACGGCACGCGAATTGGGGGTCAAGAACTCACTGGACCCAGCGTCCAACCTGCAGGGTGGTGCGCGCTACCTCAAACGCATGCTCACGCTGTTCGACAACGACATCACCCTGGCGGTGGCCGCTTATAACGCAGGCCCCGATGCGGTGATGCGCCGTGGGCGGGTCGTGCCGCCGTACGCCGAAACGCAACGCTATGTGCCGAAAGTGCTGCGCCAATACCGGCGCCTGCAGGGCCTGGCCATGGATGCCCCCCTGTAGGAGCGGGCTTGCCCCGCGATTGCTGTGTGTCAGTGACGCAGCATCGCGGGGCAAGCCCGCTCCTACAGGCAACCCCCGAATAGTGGGGAATAACGGGGAATAAGCCCCAATTGAGATTCATTCGCTGCGGGATGTTGTTGATAAACAAGAACAAAAAAGAATGGCATGAGGCTTGCTGAAGCCTCTTCAGAGTCCACTTGCACCACCTGAGGCACGCCATGAAGACTCCGATCAAAGGCTCAGTCCTGACTTCATTGCTGTTCACTGCCGCCACCTTTGGCTGGCAATCAGACAGCGAAGCTGCCGTGCGCTGCGAGCGCAATCTGGTAGCCAACGTGGTGGCGCTGGATCAGCCACTGATGTTCAACCGCCTCGGCGCTCAGAATGCCAACGGCATGATGTTCGCCCTGCGCCGCGACGTGGTGGATGACAAGCAAGTGTCGCTGGACCACGGCGGTGCCGCGGTACCGGGCAAGGTCACGTTGCGCCCGGACAAGCGTCCGCGGCCGATCGTGCTGCGGGTTGCGGCAGGCGACTGCCTGACGGTGAACCTGCAAAACCTGTTGGCCTACCAGGCCAACCCGAACAAGCACGGCATTGACCACGAAGAAGAAAACGAAGGCGAAGAGAACGAGGCCGAAGAGAACGAAGGCGCCGAAGGTAATGAACAGGGTGGTGAGCATGGCTTTGTCGTCGATGACCAGGTGACCGACCGTCATGTCGGCTTTCAGGTCAACGGCCTGCAGGCGGTCAACAACATTGGTGATATTGCTGCCAATAGCGGGCGCAATGGCAACTTCCTGATTGCCCCGGGCGGTAGCCGCAGCTACACCCTGTACGCCGAGCGCGAAGGTGCATTTGCCGCCACCAGCCAGGGCGCTACCTTTGGCGGCCAGGGCGGTGCCGGTAACGTCGCCAACGGCCTGTTTGGCCAGGTGGTGGTGCTGCCGAAGAATGCGCGTACCTACCGCAACACCCTGACTGAAGAAGAAATGCGCCTGGCCACCACGGGCCGCGCCCCTACCGGCCAGCCGATCGTTGACTATCAGGCCCGCTATCCACAGCGCGAGCCGTGGATCCGCGAAGGCAAGGCCGGCTCGCCGATCATCGCCATGGTCGATGGCAGCGAGATCATCTCCAGTGAAACCGATGCGGTGGTCATGGGCCCTAACAGCGATGGCAGTTTTCCGGCCTCGACCTACCCGCTGGAAAGTATCGGCAAGCGTAACCCGGCGATACCCAACCGCCTGGAGCCGTTCCGCGACTTTGCCGCGCAATTCACCGATGAAGCCGCCGCCACCCAAGCGTTCCCCGGTTATTGGGCAGACCCAGTAATGGGCCATGTGCTGGAGCCGACCCGCGACTCGTTCATGATCAACTACGGTTCGGGTGGCATGGGCGCCGAAGTGGTGGCCAACCGCCTCGGTGTCGGGCCGATGCACGACTGCCTGTCGTGTGCCTATGAAGAGTTCTTCCTCAGCTCGCACACCGTGGGTGACGTGGCGATGCTGGTGGATGTACCGGCCAACGTCGGCCTGGAAAACATTCGCCCGGGGCAAACTCCCAGCGCCGACCAGGTCGGGGTCAAGGCCACCATGGCACTGTTCCCGTCAGAACCGGCCAACGTCAACCACAGCTACATCGGCGACTTCGTCAAATTCCGCAACACGCACAATGGCCACGAACAGCACATCTTTCACTTGCACGGCCATCAGTGGTTGTTCAACCCCAACGACGACAATTCTGACTACGTCGATGCCCAGGGCATTGGCCCGGGTGTGGGCTACACCTACGAAATCGCCAACGGTGGCTCGGGCAACCGCAACCGCGTAGCCGGTGATGCCATCTATCACTGCCACTTCTATCCGCACTTTGCCCAAGGTATGTGGAGCATGTGGCGGGTGCATGACGTGTTCGAAGAGGGTACCCGCCTGGAAGTCTCCAGCCAGGGTGCCGATGGCTATCACAGTGAACCGTATGCCCTGCGCAGCGGCAAACCCGCTACCGGTGCGCGCGCCTTGCCAGACGGCGAAATCATCGCCGGTACTCCCATTCCCGCGATCGTGCCGCTGCCTGGCAAAGCCATGGCACCGATGCCTGGCAAAGTTGCGGTAATACCAAAACTGGCGCAAACCCTGGTGGCTGAAAACGATGATGACGAAGAAGAGGGCGACGACGACTCCGGTCATCACGACGCTGCTCCGCGCGCTGTGGGCTCGGTGGCCCTGGTGGACCGTACCGATGCCAACCGCAACGGCGACGGCAGCCTGAAAAACCCTGGTTACCCATTCTGGATCGGTGGTATTGAAAGCACTGTCGGTCAGCGCCCGCCAACTCCGCCGTTGGACATGCTTGACCCGGCCAAGGCGCAAGCACTGAAAAGCTCGGGTAATGCCTTGTGGGCCAACCTTGATCCGGGCCAGGTCGATGGCTGGGATGGTGGTTTGCCACGCCATGCCCTGGATGGTATCTCCGCCGGTGGTGCGGCCGATGTCACTACCACGGCGCTGGATTTCACCAAGCAGATCACCAAGGCCAAGGCCGTGTTCCTGCCGGAGGAGGGTACTGACGTCGAGCAAGCGGCGATGCAGTTCCACTCCAAACTCGAACACCCCAGCTATGCCGTGTTGCCGGGCAATCAGACCGTGCCCCGCAACTTCCGCACCAACGGTGCATTGCCGACGGCCGGCGCTCCGTACTTTGAACCGTGCATGGACGACCGCGCCAAGCGCCTGACCGTGGCCGCCGGCCTCGGCGAGTTTGCCAGTGGCGAGCGCCTGGATGGCATGAGCTTCACCGGCTCCTCGACCTTCACTGCCGACCACCCACGGATCTACAAGGGCGCCAACATCCAGTTCGATGCGGTGTACAACAAAGTCGGCTACCACTTCCCGCAGGCACGCATCATCGCCCTCTGGGAAGACGCTTGGCCGGTGATCAACAAACAGCGTCCACCAGAGCCGCTGGTGATGCGCATGAACACCTTCGACTGCACGATGTACCAGCACACCAACCTGATTCCATCGTTCTACGAGATGGATGACTATCAAGTGCGCACGCCGACCGACGTGATCGGCCAGCACATTCACCTGCCAAAATGGGACCTGACGGCCGCCGATGGTTCGGCCAACGGCTGGAACTACGAAGACGGCATTCTGTCACCCGGTACCGTGGTGGAACGCATCGAGGCCATTCGTGAATTCAACGAATGCACAACCGGTGATCCACGCGAAGGCAGTGCCGAGTGCCCGGTGGCCAAGTCGCACCCGTTCTTCGGTCGCTATGGCCGGGCCGACTGGCTGGGCGCGCGTACGGCGATGCAGCGCTGGTTCGCTGACCCTGTGGTCAACGTGCACAACGTCGACCGTGGCCTGGGCACCATCTTTACCCACGACCACCTTGGCCCATCGACTCACCAACAATTGGGGCTGTATGCCACTGTCTTGGCCGAGCCTGCAGGGTCGACCTGGTATCACGCGGAAACCGGCGAACAGCTGTACAACCCGGCGCTGCGTCAGGACGGTGGTCCGACCTCCTGGCAAGCGGTGGTGAAAACGGGCGACCTCGATGGCGACGGTCGTAACGACAGCTACCGTGAGTTCTTCCTGGAGTACAGCGACTTCCAGCATGCCTATGAAGCTGGGGTGTATGTGGGTGCAGGCCCTGATGGTATCCCCAATGGCCAGGCGTTCCCGGCCACTGCCGACACCTTCCGTTTCGCCATCAACCCGCCTGTACGCCAGGCTGCCTCGAACCTGCTGGAGTCGGTGGTCGAATCGCGTGGTGGCTTGTTCCCCGGCTGCCCATCGCGGCCTTGCCCGCAAGCCATATCGGTGGATGACCCTGGCATGTTTGTCGTCAACTACCGCAACGAGCCGCTGGCGCTGCGGGTCTATGACCCGAACAAAGTGGGCCCGGATGGCAAGCGCGGCATGCAGGCCGATGGCATGGGCGGCGACCTGGCGTTCGCCATGCAAAGCCGCACTGACCGTGCAATCCCGGCGATGAACCTGTCGCCAGCGCTGATCACCTCGGCGGTTGGCCCGACCGGTGGCACCACCCAGTTCCCACCGCACATCAACAAGGGCGGTGCCGAAGCAGGGGACCCGTTCACGCCGATGCTGCGTACCTACTCGGGTGACAACGTGCGTCTGCGGATGCACGCCGGTGGCCACGAAGAGGAGCACAACGTAACCCTGCACGGTGTGAAGTGGCTGCAGAACGGCTCGGGCTTCGGTAACAGCTCCAACTCGGGGTGGAAATCCTCGCAGATGGTGGGTATCTCCGAACAGCTGGGCTTTATGGCGCCGGTGTCGATGATCTCCAGCTCGTCGTCGCCTAACGGTGACTACCTGTACTCGCTCGATGCCGCCCACGAAGGTTACTGGAACGGGATCTGGGGGGTAATGCGCAACTACACCACGCAACGCAACGACCTGTTCGCCTTGCCGAACAACCCGCAACCGATGGCTGCGCGCAACACCGTGGCGTTCGACGGTATCTGCCCACGCTTCACCGCCAACCCCAACGGCATCGGTACCCGGGCAACGGTGCAACGCAGCTATGAAATAGTGGCAGCACTGGCCAACGACATCCTGGGCAATCCACTGGGGGTCAGCATCAACGACCCAAGCGGTGTCGGTCAGCACGTCGGTGGGCCGCTCAAGGCCAATGGCGGTACCCTGGTGTACAACAGCCGTCGCACCAGCATCCCGCAGGTGACGGTGACCGACCCTGAAGACGGTGAAACCTTCACCATCGGTGGTCACAGCGGTCCGTTGCATGATCCGACCGCGATCATGTACGTGCGCAAAGCCGATCTCGACCCGGTTACCGGCAAGCTCAAACCCGGCGTACCGATCGAACCGCTGGTACTGCGTGCGGCAGCAGGCGATTGCTTGAAAGTGACCCTGGAGAACCGCCTGCCGTTGGTGATGCCAGACCTGCCAAGCACCGCCGTGATGCAGAACGTGGTCAAGCGTGATCGTCAGGGCAGCGAGGGCTCCACGGCGTTCAACAACAACCTGATGCGCCCATCCAGCCACGTTGGCCTGCATGCGCAACTGCTGGCCTATGACATCACCAAGTCTGACGGTGTCAACGTCGGCCAGAACCCGGTGCAAACCGTACCGCCACGGGCCGGTAGCAGCGGTGCCTACCCAAGCAAGGTGTACCAGTACTATGCCGGGCACCTGGAGCGTGAAGGCAAACCGGTAACGCAGACCGGGCGTGCGGTGGACAACATCAACACCACCGCCATCGAGTTCGGCGGCCTCAACATCACCCCGGCCGACGTCATCAAGCAGGGGCAGAAGGGCCTGATCGGTGGCATGAGTATCGTGCCGCAAACCGCTACCTGGACCGAAGACAGTGCCAGCCGTGCCTCGGCCACCGTGCAGGTGCCCGGGCAGCCGGCCTACCGCGACTTCGCCACCCTCTGGCAGCGTTCACTGAACATGCGCTGGGCGGATGGTCGGCCGGTCGAAGGTATCGCCACGGAAGGTAATGGTGTGCCGGGCGATCCGAAAGACAACTCGAACATGGCCATCAACTACAAGACCGAGCCGCTGTGGTTCCGCTTCGGCCTGGCTCCGGATGCGCCATTCGGGCACGCCGACGGCAACGGCTGGGCCGATGTACCCAACGCCCACATGGCCTACAGCAACGCCCTGGTCGGTGGCGATCCACAAACGCCAGTGCTGTGGGCCAAGCCGGGTCAACCGTTCCGCAACCACGTGCTGATGCCGACCGGGGGGAGCCGCGGCATCACCTACCAGCTCGATGGTCACCTGTGGCCACTGCATAACTACCAGGCCGAGAAGCAGGATGTCAGCGGCTACCCAAGCAACCTGCCGGGGATCGGTTCGGTGCGCTTCGGCTTCAACCCGCAGGCGATGTTCATCGGCGCGCAGGAAAGCGTGCTGCCGGCGGCGCACTTCAGCTTCATGGTGCCCAGTGCCGGGGGCGGCAATGCTGTACCGGGCGACTACCTGTTCCGTGACTATGCTGCCTATGGCAATGCCTCGGGACTGTGGGGGCTGCTGCGGGTCACTGAAGAAGCACCACCGACTACACCGCCAGCGCAGTAAGGGTGAGGGGGAGAGGTCATGAATAAAAAAAATCGACCGTTGTACCTGGGCCTGATGGCAGGTTTGACCCTGATGGGCCTGGGTATCAGCTACGAGAGCCTGTGGTGCGACCCGCGTAGCGAGTTGTCCGAGAGCGATCCGCAGGCGCTGCACCGGCTCAGCCGTGATGGGGTCACGGTTGAGTTCGAGGCAAAGCCGTTGGGCAGTGATGGGGTGCTGACCGAGGGCGCATTTGCCAATGTGCGCTTCAAAGTCACAGACCAGAACAGCGGCCAGCCACTGTCGGGCGTTTCGCCCGGCGCCTGGCTGGACCCAGCACTCACCGGTGACGCGGCCAAGGACCGCAATAAAAGCTGCAAAGCGCGGGTGGCGCTGTTTCTCAAAAGCAGCATCGGCGCCCGACCGTTGCTCGACCTCAACAGCTACTTCCTGCTGGTGCTGAACAAGGATGCCAGCCTGACCGTGATCGATCCGTCGGTTTCAGTCGGCGGGGTGACCAGCACCCTGGCGCGCATCGAACTGCCGGGTGTGCCCATGGACTGGGTGGCGAGCAGCGACGACAAGCAAGTCTTCGTGTCGATGCCCGAGCGCGGTGAAGTCGCCTTGATCGACGCTGCGACCTTCCAGCGCGTAGGCAGCATCGACGCCGGCAAGCAGCCGCTGCGGGTGGCCTTGCAGCCCGACCAGCGTTTGTTGTGGGTCGGTAACAACGCCAGCGATGCGGCGCACAGCGGCGTCACGGTCATTGATGTGAGCAGCCGCAAAACCATGAAGTTCTTTGCCACCGGCAGCGGTCATCACGAAATCGCCTTCAGCGCCGACTCACGCTATGCCTTTGTCAGTAACCGTGACAGTGGCACCTTGAGCGTGATCGATGCCAGCGAGATGCGTCTGGTGAAAACCCTTAAAGTCGGCTCGCATCCGCTGTCAGTGGCCTATTCGCCGCTGTCCCAGGCCGTCTATGTGGCCGATGGGCGCGACGGCAGCATCAGCGTGATCGACGCCCGCAGCCATGAACTGCGCCATCGCATCGAAGGCAAACAGGGCCTGGGGCCAATGCGCTTTAGTAGCGACGGACGCTTCGGCATCGTCCTCAACACCCTGGAGAGCCAGGCGCTGGTGATCGACGCCAGTACCGACCAATTGATCCATAGCCTGCCGGTGGCGGCCGAACCCTACCAACTGACCTTCACCAAGGCCTACGCCTATATCCGTGGCCTGGCGTCTTCGAAGGTCACCATGATCAACCTCAGCAGCCTTGGCCAGGGCCGCCAGCCTATCGTCCAGGGCTTTGACGCTGGCGCCGCAGCACCGCGCCAGGCCGGTGACCTGCCATTGGCCCAGGGCCTGACCGTGGCCCGCGACGAGAACTCGGTGTTTGTGGTCAACCCGGCAGACAACACCACCTACTTCTATGCCGAAGGCATGAACGCGCCGATGTCGGGTTACGCCAACCGTGGCCACAACGCCCGTGCTGCGCTGGTTATCGACCGCAGCCTGCGTGAAGTGTCGCCGGGGGTGTACAGCTCGACGATCAAGCTGCCCGCTGCCGGTACCTTCGATGTGGCGTTCATGTTGAATCAGCCGCAGATCATTCATTGCTTCAGCACCGAAGTGGCTGCCTCCGCCAGCGCACCGCACCGCAAGCTACCGCAGGTGGAGTTCTTGCTCGAACCCAAGGTGGTGGTGCAGGGCACTCCGTTCACCGCGCGTTTTCGCATCGTTGAAGGCGATGGCAAACCGCGCAATGGCATCAAGGACCTGAGCGTGCGCTACTTCCTCGCACCGTCGTCACTGCCGCGCGACAGCCGTGTGCATGAAGTTGGCGACGGGGTGTACGAAGCACCGCTGGAGCTGGCCGAGGCCGGCGCCTGGTACCTGCATGTGCAAGCACCGTCGCTGGGCAGTGCGTTTGCCGAGAAAAACTACACCAGCCTGCGGGTGCTCCCCGCTGCGGCTCAACAAGCGTCCGACTCGGGTTCAAGGAGTGTGCGATGAAAATGCTCGATCGCTGCAGACTGTTCAGCCTCTGCCTGTTGGCCGCCAGTTGTGGGCTCGCCCAGGCCCATGGCGGTGTCGATCATAGCGGCCACAACGATCACAGTGGTCACACACCACCCGCGGCGCATCAGGAGAAAACCTCGGTACGCTTTGCCGACGTGCAACTGCTGGATCAGAACGGCATGCCGGTACGCCTGGAGAAGGACCTGGTCGCCGACCGCCTGGTGGTCATGGGCTTTATCTACACCAGCTGCACCACGGTATGCCCGGTGGTCTCGTCGATCATGGGCAAGGTGCAGAAGCAACTCGGTGGACGGGTCGGTGATGAAGTGCAACTGGTGTCGATCAGCGTTGACCCGCAACGTGATGACGCCAAGCGCCTGCAGGATTATGCCAAGGCCTTTCAGGTCGGCCCGGGCTGGAGCTGGCTGACCGGCTCACCCTATGCCGTGACGGAAACCCTTAAGGGCCTGGGCAGTTTCAGCGCCAACCTCAGTGAGCACCCGCCGCTGATCCTCGTCGGCGATGGCCGCACCGGCAAATGGACACGCTTCTACGGCTTCACCGACCCGGCCCTGCTGGTCACTGAAATCGACCGGCTCAGCGCGCGCCGGGTGCACGCCAAGCACACGGCCATCGCCCAGGAGGTGCAACCATGAGCACTACAACTGCACACCGTACGGTGATGCGCGGTGTCGACTGGGTGGCGCTGGCTGCCTGCCTGTGGATCCTCAGTTCCGTGGCGTTCGCCCATGAAGGCCACGCGCCGGAGGCCAAGCCTGCTGCCGATCCCGGCGCTGGTGCGGTCACGCCGACCACGGGAACCCATGACGCCCAGACGTACTTCACCGACAGCCTGGTACAGGACCAGAACGGTCGCTCGCTGCGTTTTTACAGCGATGTGCTCAAAGACCGGGTGGTGCTGCTCAATGTCATCTTTACCCACTGCAATGACGCTTGCCCGCTGATCACCCGCAAATTGCGCGAGGTGCGCGAGGCGCTGGGCGAGGAGGCCGCCAGCAAGGTTACTTTCGTTTCGTTGAGCAGCGACCCCACCAACGATACCCCGCAAGTGCTCAAGGAATTTGCGCAAAAGCAGGGCGTGGATGGCCCCAACTGGCTGTTCCTGACCGGCGACAAGGCGCAAATGGACCTGGTACTGATGCGCCTTGGTCATTTGATTCCCAGTCCTGAGCAACACTCAACCCAGTTGATCGCCGGTGATGTGGCCAACAAGCGCTGGAGCAAGATTCGCCCGGATGCACCGCCCGTAGCCATCGCTCAACGCCTGCAGTTGCTCTCGCAACCCCTGGCTGGGCGTTGATTATCATGATGAGTTCACTGCGCGCCGCCTGCCTGCTGCTGATGCTGGCCATCAGCAGTCTCGCGCTGGGCCTGGAGCTGACACCGGCGGAACTGGCGGGCAAACGTTTGTATCGCGAGGGATTGTCGAGCAGTGATGCGCAGGTGTCGGCGCGGGTCGGCGCTGCCGACATGCTGGTACCCGCCAGTGTGGTGCCGTGCGGCAGTTGCCATGGTGCCGATGGCTTGGGGCGTGCCGAAGGCGGTGTGCGCCCGCCGGTACTCAGTTGGCAACGCCTGGTGGTCGGGCAGGGGCTGCGTCAGGTCAATGGCCGCAGCTACCCGGCCTACACCGAGTCCAGCCTGGCGCGAGCCATTCAAGAAGGCCGCGACCCGGCAGGCAATCAGTTGGACCCTGCCATGCCGCGCTTCGTGCTGAGCATGGCCGACCAGCGCAACCTCAATGCCTACCTCAAGCGTCTGGCCGATGACCGTGACCCCGGCGTGGAGGAGCGTACCTTGCGCCTGGGCACCTTGCTGCCTGCTGAAGGCAGCCTGGCGTCTTCGGCACGCATAGTGGCGGCGGTGCTTGAAGACCGTATCGCACAACTCAATCAGCAGGGCGGTATCCATGGCCGCCAATTGCAACTGATTAACCTCGATCCGGGGCCTGACCTGGTTAGCGCCGAACAGGCGCTGACGCAACTGCTCGAACAGGAACAGGTGTTTGCCTTGATTTCACCTTTGGCGCCAGCGCTTGACCCAGTGTTGGCGCAGCGCCTGGAGCAGGCGCGGGTGCCCTTGATTGGCGCGGCACCGGTGCTTTCGCGCAGCGCGCAGATTTTTGACCCATTACCGGGGCTGGATGACCAATTGCTGAGCCTGGCGGACTATGCCCAGCGCACGCTGACGCTGCAGCAGGCCGCTACCCGGATTGTTTACGCCGACCCGGCACAGACCGGCCTGGCGCAACACCTGGAGCAGCAGCTACTGCAGCGGGGCTGGGGCAATGTCAAAGCGCAGCCGCTGGGTGAGCAGGCGCCAGACGCGCAGGCGGTGTTCTTCCTGGGGCAGGCCGACGATTTCAGCCGTCTGACCGATCAACTGCAGCAGAGCCAGCGCACACCGTATCTGTTCGCCGCCGCCAATCAGGTCTCCAGCCAGTTGCCGCGGGTACCTGAGGCCTGGTCGCGACGGGTGTTTCTGGCCTATCCCTTTGTGCCCGGTGACTGGACCGCAGCCGGTAGCGAGGCGTTGAGCCAGATGCGCGCGCGCCAGGGCCTGGACGGCCGCCAAGGCGTGTTGCAAGTCAGCACCTGGTGCGCGGTGCAGTTGCTTGGGGACGCGCTTAAACAGGCGGGCCGTGATGCCAGCCGGGAAAAGCTCATGCAGGCCCTGGAAAGCCTGCACGACGTGCACACCGGGCTCACCCCGCCGTTGAATTTCGGCCCGGGGCGGCGTCAGGGGTTGGCCGGGGCGCATGTCGTGACCCTGGAAATGCCTGGCCCGGTGTTTTATCCGGTGGCGGCCTATCGTCCTGTCAGTGAAGGGGGTACACCATGAAACTACTGACATTGTTGCTGTGCCTGCTGGCGTTGCACGTGCAGGCTCAGGACGGCCCGGCGGCCGCGCAAGTCAACGGCGTGGCGATCAGCCAACTGCGCCTGGAGCGCTACTTTGCCGACTACCTGCAAGCACAGGGCAGGGCGCTGACCAGCATTCGCAACCCCAGCGTGTACAAGCGTTTGCGTGAGCAGGCACTCAGCGACCTGATCGACAAGGAACTGTTGTGGCAGGAAGCGCAGCGTCAGGGCATCAGCGTCGGTGACGACCAGGTTCAGGCGCAGATCGAGCAACTGCGCCAGGCCCTGGGCAATGCCAAGCCGTTCGAGCAGCGCCTGGCCGATGCCGGGTTTGACCGCGACAGCTTTGCCGATTACATCCGTCATGAACTGGCAGCCCAGCAGGTGTTCATGCAAGCCTCCCAGGTACCAGAGCCGGCCGTGGCCGAGGTGCGGGCGTTCTATCTGGCCAATGCCGATGCGTTAGCGCAGGTGCAGAACCAATCCGCTGCTGGCTCGGTCGAAAATGAACAGGGCATGGAACTGGCCAAACGTTTGCTGGTCGATCAACAACAGTCGCAGGCGCGTTTAGCCTTGCTGCAGCGTCTACGTGACGCCGGGCAGGTGCAGCGACTTGACTGACGACTATTCTGACCCCCAATGTTGGGGATACCAGTAGAGGCAAAACGCCATCCGGCCCCCAGGATTGGGGGAGAGGATATGGCCTATTTGCGTCTACGCTTAAAGAATCAACGACATAGCACATTGATGAGCGCCGTTACCGGTCTGGCACGAAGCATGCGTAAGCCTATACAAGGTCGCACTTCGGCAGACCGGGAAACCGGACCTGTGATGTTTCAAGGAGTCGACCTTGGTTAACACAATATTGGTAGTCGATGACGAACAGACCCTTGCGGGCAATATCCAGGCTTACCTGGAAGCGCAAGGCCTGAACGTCCATGTTGCCCACGACGGGGCCAGTGCCATCGGTGAAGCCGAACGCACCCAACCTGACGTGATAGTGCTCGACTTCCGCTTGCCCGACATGGAGGGGTTTCAGGTACTGGAGACCGTACGCAAGAGCAGGAACTGTCATTTCGTGCTGATCACCGCCCACCCGACCGCCGAGGTCCGTGAGCGTGCCACCCAGCTCGGTGTCAGTCATATCCTGTTCAAGCCTTTTCCGCTGGCGGAACTGGCCCGTGCAGTCAACGACCTGATGGGCATCAAGCGCGAAGACGGCAGTGAGGGCAACACGGACACAGGGTTTGTCGAGCGGCGCCAGAGCAGGAATGACAGTTTCCCCCTGCAGTTGTTCGACGGTAGTTGGGTTTTGGCAGATCGCCGACGAGGCGTCCGCAAGCCAGAACCAGACGAAGACCAACTGCTCACCGGGGAGTAATGCGCGAGCACAGCTGAACATGGCTTGCCGCGCTCCGCGCTGGAGAGCAAGTCATGGAAATCGTGTCGCTCGCTGTAGTCTCCACCCCGATCAGTGCCCCGGTACCCCTCGGCCGTGATCTCCTTGCTCAAGCACGTGCCAGCGCTGAGCAAAGCGGCGAACGCCTCCTCGATACCCTGCAACGTGCCAGCAACCTGAGCCCCGCCGAGTTTGTCGCACGCTTGGGCGCCACCCTGCATTACCCGGTCCTGGACAGCCACGCGCTGTTTGCCGCCACACCGCTGTTTGAGCGGGTCAGCCTGGCGCAGTGCCTGAAACGCGAGTTCCTCTTCCTCGAACACAATGGCCAGACCCTGGGCGTGTTCGCCGACCCCTTCGATCACGCACGCCTGGCCTGGATCGACGACTGCCTGCAAGGCGCGCCGCTGTACCTGGTCGACGCTGCGGACCTGGCCGGTTTTCTCGCCCGCCACGAAGAAAACTTTCATGCCGTCGATTCGCTGGAGACCGAAAGCGAAGCGGTCAATGAACTCGACACCCTGCAAAGCCTGTCGCTGGCCAGCATCAGCGAAGACCAGAGCCGGGTGGTGAAACTGGTCAACTCGACCCTGTACGACGCGCTGAAAATGCACGCCAGTGACATCCACCTGGGGGTGACCGGCAACGGCCTGGTCATCAAATACCGCATCGATGGCGTGCTCAACAGCATCAGCAAGGTCAGCGGTAGCGAGTTTGCCGACCAGGTCATCTCGCGGATCAAGGTGATGGCCGAGCTGGACATCGGCGAGAAGCGCGTGCCTCAGGATGGCCGCTTCAAAATCGGCATCAGCGCCCGCCAGATCGACTTTCGGGTGTCGATCATGCCAAGCATTTTCGGTGAAGACGCGGTGCTGCGGGTGCTCGACAAACAAGACCTGGCCGACCGCGTCAGTGGCGTGCAGTTGCAAGCCCTGGGCTTTGAAGAGCAGACCTTGCGCAGCCTGCGGCGCCTGGCCAACGAACCTTACGGCATGATCCTGGTGACCGGCCCGACCGGCAGCGGTAAAACCACCACCCTCTACGCCATGATCAGCGAGATCAACCATGGCGTAGACAAGATCATCACCATTGAAGACCCCGTGGAATACCAACTGCCCGGGGTGCTGCAGATCCCGGTCAACGAGAAGAAAGGCCTGACCTTCGCCCGCGGCCTGCGTTCGATCCTGCGCCACGACCCGGACAAAATCATGGTCGGTGAAATCCGTGATCCGGACACCGCCCAGATTGCCGTGCAATCGGCGCTGACCGGCCACCTGGTGTTCACCACCATCCACGCCAACAACGTCTTCGATGTGATCGGCCGTTTCAGCCAGATGCAGGTCGACCCCTACAGCTTTGTCTCGGCGCTCAACGCGGTGCTGGCCCAGCGCTTGATCCGCCTGGTCTGCCCGTCCTGCGCCAGCCCCAAACAGCCCACTGATGAAGAACTGAGCCTGTCCGGGCTGGAACCCTGGCAGGTCGGTGATTACCGCTTTGTGCACGGCAGTGGGTGCGGTCAGTGCCGGGGCAGCGGCTATCGCGGGCGTACCGCCATCGCCGAGTTGCTGCACCTGGACGACGAACTGCGGCAAATGATTGTTGAACGCCGGCCGCTGGCGCAGATCCGCGCTTTGGCCTGTCAACGCGGCCTGCGTCTGCTACGCAGTTCGGCACTGGAACTGGTGCGCGATGGCCGGACCACGCTGGAGGAGATCAATCGTGTCACATTTGTCGCCTGATCGCTTTATCGCCGTGCTCGGCGCCCAGGGTGTAGGCCTGTGCCAACGCCAGGGTAAAGATCAACACTGGCTGGGCAGCCTGGGCTTTATCGCCGAGCGCAGCCAGGCCGCCAACCTGGCCCTGGACACCCTGCACAGCCTGCTGGCGGAACAGCGCTGCAAAGGCGCCGAACTGCAGTTGCTGCTGTCGGCGCAGTATTGCCGCTTCTGCCTGGTGCCCTGGAGCGCGGCAATCAACCGCCCCGATGAACTGCACCACTATGCCCGGGCCTGCTTCGAGGCCCACTACGGGCAAAGCCTGGAGGGCTGGCGCCTGGTGGTGTCACCCGAGGCCGCCGGTGCCGCGCGGATTGCTACGGCGGTGCCGGAAGCCTTGCTGCAACGCCTGCACGACCACTGCCGCGACCTGGGCTTGCGCCTGCGTTCGGTGCGCCCGTACCTGATGGCTGCCTACAACCGCTTTGCCGAGCAACTGGGGCAACGTGATTTTCTCTTCGTACTCGCCGAACCGCAGCGCACGGTGTGCCTGCTGGCGCAGAACGGGGTGTGGCAGCAAATCAGCGCCCAGGGCGGTACTGACAGCGACGCCGCCCTGCAGGCGCTGATCGCCCGCCAGTGCGAACTCAACGCCCATGAAGGTGAGCTGCCGGTGTTCCTCCATGCGCCAGGCCGTCACGAGCAACCGCCGTCGCTGGCGGGCGTGCAGCTGTGCGAACTGGACGGCGATGCGGGCGATGTGTTGTGCCACATGACCCGAGCGGTGGCCTGACATGCGCCGCCTGGAACTGGATTTTCAGCCACGGCGCACGGCCCTGTCGGCCTGGGTGCTGTTGGCGGTCGGCGCCAGCCTGCTGGCCGGTGCCGTTGTCCTTGGCCAGCATTTCAACCAGCAACAGGCGGCGCTTGAACAGCAACTCGAAACACTCGAACGGCAACTGGGTAAGCGCCCTGAGCACACGGCGGCGCTGACCCCGGCACAGAGCCGCGAGCAAACCGAGAAACTGGCGCAGATGCGCAGCGTGTCGCAGCAATTGCAACGCCCGTGGGAGCGCTTGTTCGACATGCTCGAGGCCTTGCCACAAGACGACGTGGCGCTGCTGACCCTGACCCCCGATGCCCGCAAAGGTCAGGTGCGCATCAGTGCCGAAGCCCGCGACCTGGAAGCCATGCTCAGCTTTCACAAGCGTCTGGAGGCCAGCGGCGAACTGCGCGACGTATCACTGCTCAACCACGAAATCATGGCCAAGCAGCCTGAACACCCGGTGCAGTTCAACCTGTCCGCGACCTGGGAGATCGGCAATGCGCATCCATAGCCTGATACTGCATGAACGCGCCCGGCAGCTGGGAATCGCGGGCCTCGCGGGGACTGCTCTGGTACTGGTGGCGGTGCTGTACGGCGTCGCCGTGGTACTGCCGCAATGGCAGCACGTACAACAGCAACAGTTGCACAGCGAACAGGCACAAGCGCAGGTGCAGCAACTGAAAAAGGGCGACCTGAAGCTGCCGCAAGTGCCGCAACGTGAGCTGGAGGACTTCCACAAACAACTGCCGGCCCAGCCCCAGGCGACCGTTGCCATCGACCGTATCTACACCCTGGCCAAGGCCGAGCGCATCAGCCTGGCCCGTGGCGAATATGCCTTGGGGGTTGATCCCAAGACCCAGCTGGCGCGCTACCAGATTCTGTTGCCGGTGCGTGGCAGCTACCCGCAGATCCGCCGCTTCGTGCACGCGCTGCTCGGCCAGTTGCCGGCCCTGGTGCTCGAAGACGTTGACCTGCAGCGCAAGAAGATCGGTGACAGCGAACTCACCGGCCGCCTGCGTATGACCCTCTACCTGTCGAGGTCATGATGAACACTCAACGCCGCCTGGCCTGGCTGGCCTTCCTCGGATCTGCTGCCGCACTGGCGCTGGCTCCAGGCTACTTCTTCGATACGCAGCCTGCGGACAGCGACGCTGGCGTGACCGTTGCCAAGCAGGCAGCGCTGGCCAGCAGCGCCGCTGCTGAACAGACCGGCAAGGTTGCACCGCTGACCCTGCGCGACCTGTTCCCCAGCAAAAGCTGGAAACCGGCAGTGCAGATGGCCACGGTGACCGAACAACCGGTAGCCGTAGCGCCTGTCGCCGTGGCGCCCGCGGCCCCGGCCTTGCCGTTTCAGTTTGTTGGCCGTCTGGATGACCGTGACGATCAACAAGTGTTCCTGCAAAGCGGCGAAAAACTCTACGTCGTACGTCGCGGCGACGTGATTGATGACCTCTACCGGATCGAGCACATCTCCGCCACGGAGCTGAGCGTGGTCTACCTGCCGTTGCACTTGTCCCAGACTTTGTCTGTAGGGAGCGCACCATGATTTCGTCCAGGCACTGCAACAAGGCGCCCTTTGTGATGCTCGCACTCTGTGTCGCGCTGGCTGGTTGTGGAACCAGCGGCGTACGCAAGGACGGCCAGGCGCTGATCGCCGAAGGGCAATACGAAGCCGGTATCACCATGCTGGAAGACGCGCTGAAGGAGAACCCACGCGACACCGAACTGAACATCGCCGTGATCCAGGGCCGCCGTCAGTCCGTTGAAGCGCTGCTGACCCAGGCCGACAGCGACCGCAGCCGCCACGACTTTGCCGGGGCTCGCATGGGTTACGGCCGGGTGCTGACCCTGGAACCGAACAACCGCCGGGCTCAGGAAGCGGTGCGTCAGATCGAGCAGATCGACAACATCGGCGAACGTGTTGCCCTCGGTCAGGCGGCGTTGCGCCAGGGCGATCTGTTCGGCGCCGAGCGGCACATGCGCGAAGTGCTGATGCTCGACCCGCAGAACCAGGATGGCCTGGCCCTGCGCAAAGACATCGAGCTGGTGCAGAGCCGCACCGCTCAGCCTAACCCGCAACTGCGGACCAAGATGGAACGCCCGGTCACTCTGGAGTTTCGCGATGCCAACCTGAAAACCATCTTTGAAGTGTTGTCGCAGGTCGCCGGGCTCAACTTCATCTTCGACAAAGACCTGCGCCCGGACATGAAGGCCACCATCTTCGTACGCGACGTGCGCATCGAAGACGCCGTTGCGCTGTTGCTGGAACAGAACCAGTTGCACCAGAAAGTGGTGAACGACAACACCTTGCTGATCTACCCGGACTCGCCGCAGAAGACCAAGGACTATCAGGAACTGGTCATGCGCACCTTCTACCTGACCAGCATCGATTCGAACACCGCGCTGAACATGGTCAAGACCATGCTCAAAACCCGTGACGTGTTTGTCGATGAACGCCTCAACACCCTGACCATGCGTGACACCCCTGACGCGGTGCGCATGGCCGAGAAGCTGCTGCAGTCGCAGGACCAGTCCAACCCGGAAGTGGTACTGGAAGTAGAGGTGATGGAAGTGGCGCGTTCGCGCATCCTCGAACTCGGCCTGCAGTGGCCCAACACCTTCGGGGTACTCAACGAAGACGGCAAGGGCGTGACGACCCTCGATCAATTGCGTGGCATCGACTCCTCACGCATTTCCATCTCGCCTTCGCCACAAGCCAAGATCAACGCCCAGGACAACGACATCAATACCCTGGCCAGCCCGGTGATCCGTGTCAGTAACCGCGAGCAGGCGCGCATCCATATCGGTCAGCGGGTACCGATCGTCAGTGCCACGTCGGTGCCCTCGACCCAAGGGCCGGTGATCACCGAAAGCATCACTTACCTGGATGTCGGTCTTAAACTTGAAGTCACCCCGGTGGTGCACCTGAACAACGAAGTGGCGATCAAGGTTTCGCTGGAGGTCAGCAACGCCAAGCCGCTGGAACCCACCCGCCAGGGCACCATCCCGGTACAGGTCGACACCCGCAACGCGCAGACCAGCCTGCGCCTGCACGACGGCGAAACCCAGGTGCTGGCGGGTCTGGTGCGCAATGACGATGGCGCCAGCGGCAACAAGATTCCGTTTCTCGGCGACATCCCCGGCCTGGGCCGTCTGTTCGGCAGCAACCGCAACGACCGTAGCCAGTCGGAACTGGTGTTGTCGATCACCCCACGCATCGTGCGCAACCTGCCGTACCAGAGCCCTTCGGACATGGAGTTCCCGTCGGGCACCGAAACCAGCATGCAGATTCGCAACCAGCGAGGCCCGATCGAGGTTGACGATGAGCAGCCGCTGGCCGCCGTACCGACTGCAGTGAGGCCCTGAGCCATGAAACGCGCGATAGCAGGTTTCAGCCTGATCGAAGTGATGCTGACCCTGGCGCTGCTTGGGTTGCTGGCCTCGATTGCTGCGCCGCTCACCGAAACCCTGGTGCGCCGCGGCAAGGAGCAGGAGCTGAAAACCGCGCTGTACCAGATCCGCGATGCTATCGACGCGTACAAACGGGCGTTTGACGCCGGTTACATCGAAAAGTCGCTCAACGCCACTGGCTATCCGCCCAGCCTGAAGGTGCTGGTCGACGGTGTGCGTGACGTGCGCAGCGCCAAAGGTGCCAAGTTCTACTTCCTGCGGCGCATTCCCCACGACCCGCTGCTTAGCCGCAAGGCCGACGACGAGGGGGGCTGGGGGCTGCGTTCCTATGACAGTTCGGGGCAAAACCCGCGCGAAGGGGAGGACGTCTTCGATGTCTACTCCAAAGCGCCGGGCAAGGGCCTCAACGGCATCGCCTACGGGCAGTGGTGATCAGCATGCGACGCAACCAAGGCTTTACCCTGATCGAGTTGCTGGTGGTGATGGCGATCATTGCCACCTTAATGACCATCGCCATGCCGCGCTACTTCCAGAGCCTGGAAACGTCGCGTGAGGCTACGTTGCGCCAGAGCCTGGCGGTGATGCGCGAAGCGCTCGACCACTACTACGGTGACACCGGGCATTATCCCGAGTCGTTGGAGCAACTGGTCGAGCAACGTTACCTGCGCAATCCGCCATTGGACCCGATCACCGAGCGCCGTGACAGCTGGCAAGTGGTGGCACCGCCAGAAGGCGTGAGTGGCGCGGTGGCGGATATCAAGAGCGGTGCAACCGGGAGGGCGCGCGATGGCAGCCTCTATGCCGAGTGGTAGCGCCGATCAGGCAGGTTTCACCTACCTGGGGGTACTGTTGCTGATCGCCGTGACCGGCATCGCCCTGAGCTCGACCGTTACCCTGTGGTCAACCCAGGGCCTGCGCGATCGTGAGCGTGACCTGCTCTGGGTCGGTACCCAGTATGCCCAGGCACTGCGCAGCTATTACCGCGAGTCGCCGGGCCTGGCGCAATACCCGCAGACCCTCGACGAGCTGCTCGAAGACCCACGCTACCCCGGGATCAAGCGTCATCTGCGGCGCCTGTACCCCGACCCGATTACCGGCAGCGATGAATGGGGGCTGTTGCGCTCGATTGATGGCCGTATCACTGGGGTCTACAGCCAATCTGACCTGACACCGATGAAGCAGACCGGTTTCGCCGCGCAGTGGTCGGACTTTGATGGCCTGGAGCATTACTCCGATTGGCAGTTCGTGGCGGAAAAAGCCTTTTCCGAATCTGCCGCCAGTGGCACTAAAAGCCCGGCACAAGGAGCAGGGCAATGAACCGCCGCCTGGCCACCTGCGCCCTGGCCCTGGTGCTGTTGACCGGCACCGCGCGAGGCGGCGCCGAGGACGAGATGATGGGCTTTATCGTCGACAACACCATCTCGCACATCGGCCATGACTTCTATTACAGCTTCGCCGAGCGGCTGCGTGCCACCAGCCGTCTGGACTTCAACCTGGTGGTACGGGAGCGGCCGGATGCACGCTGGGGCAGCCTGGTAACGGTCGAGTTTGAACAACGCGTGATCTACCGGCGCTTTCTGCCACCCAACACCACAGAACTGAAGGACGCCGCATACGAGGCGGCTGACCTGGTCAAGGAGCAGATCATCCAGCGCAAGCTGCAGATGCTGCTGCAGGACACCACCGATCTTGAGAGGGACGAGCTATGAACAACAACAAAACCTCCCGCCTGGCCTCTCTGGTCTTGCTCACTGCCCTGTGCAGCCAGGCCAACGCCACTGAACTGGTGTACACCCCGGTCAACCCGGCCTTTGGCGGCAACCCGCTCAACGGTACCTGGCTGCTCAATAACGCCCAGGCGCAGAACGACCACGAAGACCCGGCCATCAAGGACCGTGCTTCGGCACTCGCCGGCACTTCAGCCCTGGAGCGCTTCACCAGCCAGTTGGAGTCGCGTTTGCTGTCGCAGCTGCTCAATAACATCAACAACGGCACCACCGGCAGCCTGCAGACTGATGCCTTCATCATCAACGTACTGGATGATTCCGGCGCGTTGACCATCCAGATTACCGACCGCGCAACCGGTGAAATATCAGAAGTTCTGGTCAATGGCCTGAACCCTTGAAAGGCCAGGAAATGGGGAGTGACAATCATGAAACGATTTCTGACCACACTGCTGATCCTGGCCACCTTGCAAGGCTGCAGCCTGCGCGAGCCAATGCCGGCTGAGCAAGACAGCGAAAGTCCGACGCTGACCCCGCGGGCCTCGACCTACTACGACCTGCTTAACATGCCGCGCCCTAAAGGCCGGTTGATGGCGGTGGTTTACGGTTTCCGTGACCAGACCGGGCAGTACAAACCGACCCCGGCCAGCTCATTCTCGACCAGCGTCACCCAAGGCGCGGCGAGCATGCTGATGGATGCCTTGCAGGCCAGCGGCTGGTTCGTGGTGCTGGAGCGTGAAGGGCTGCAGAACCTGCTGACCGAACGCAAAATCATCCGCGCCTCGCAGAAAAAACCGGATGCGCCGCTGAACATTCAAGGCGAACTGCCACCGTTGCAGGCGGCCAACCTGATGCTCGAGGGCGGCATCATTGCCTATGACACCAACGTACGCAGTGGGGGTGAGGGCGCGCGTTACCTGGGGATCGACATCTCCCGTGAGTACCGGGTCGACCAGGTCTCGGTCAACTTGCGGGCGGTGGACGTGCGCAGTGGGCAGGTGCTGGCCAACGTCATGACCAGCAAAACCATCTACTCGGTTGGGCGCAGCGCCGGGGTGTTCAAATTCATCGAGTTCAAGAAGCTGCTGGAAGCGGAAGTGGGCTACACCACCAACGAACCGGCCCAGCTGTGCGTGCTGTCGGCCATCGAAGCGGCCGTGGGGCACCTGCTGGCACAAGGCATCGAGCGGCGCTTGTGGCAAGTGGCCGACGATGGCAGCGGTGACAAAGCGACCCTGGACAAATACCTGAGCCAATACCAAACCCCATGACCCCGTGTAGGAGCGGGCTTGCCCCGCGATGCGATGTGACTGACCTATCGCTATCGCGGGGCAAGCCCGCTCCTACACAGTGCCTTTAGCAGTGTGGTTTGACGATGCGTGTAGTCGAGGCCGGGTACTTGACCAGCTTCTCCGCCGCCCGGGCAGGCCGTTTAACCAGCTCACCGCCACAGTTGGGGCACTGGCCTTGGAGCGTGCGCGCATTGCAGTCGGTGCAGAAGGTGCATTCGAACGAGCAAATCAACGCCTCCGGACTGTCACCGGGTAAGTCACGGCCACAGCATTCGCAGCACGGGCGCAGTTCAAGCATGATCCAGTTCTCCGTCAGGGACGATACAAATGAGCATGGCTGGCACGGTACAGCGCCGATTCGGCAAAACTGTCGCTGGCCAGTACGTGGCCAACCAGAATCAGTGCTGTGCGCCGAAAGCCTTTGGCCTGTACCTGCTGGACAATACCATCCAGGGTGTCGAGCACCCAGTCCTGGTCAGGCCAGGTCGCACGATGCACCACCGCGATCGGGCAATCACCGCCATAGTGCGGGCGCAGTTCTACGACGATTTTCTCAAGGTGCTTGACCCCCAAATGAATCGCCAGGGTGCTGCGGTGGCGGGCCAGGTCGGCCAGTTGCTCGCCAGGCGGCATCGGCGATTTGTCGCCGTAGCGGGTGAGGATCACGGTCTGGGCGATGTCGGGCAGGGTCAGTTCGCAGCCGAGCAGGGCGGCGCTGGCCGCCACGGCGGTAACCCCGGGCACGATTTCGTAAGGAATGCCCAGCTCGCGCAGGTAGCGGATCTGCTCGCCAATGGCGCCGTACAGACTCGGGTCACCGCTGTGAACCCGCGCGACATCCTGCCCCTGGTCGTGCGCTTGCTTGATGGCTTCAATGATCTGCGCCAAATGCAATTCAGCGCTGTTGATCACGGTGTGCGCGCGATGCCCTTCCAGCACGGCAGCGGGGACCAGCGAGCCTGCATAGATGATCACCGGGCAGCGATGGATCAAGCGCTGAGCCTTGACGGTAATCAGCTCGGGATCGCCCGGGCCGGCACCGATGAAATAGACAGTCATGCACAATCCTTGGGAAACAAAGGGCGGATTATCCGCTAAAGCCTGGGGCCGTGGCCAATGCCAGGCTGGCGTCGCTGCTCAAAGTGCGAGGCACCCGCAACTGCGCCGGGCCGGCGAGCTGCTCGGCCAGGGCCAGGGCGGCGCTTTCGGCAACGCCGTAGCAACCGCTGTGCTGGTAGGCAACCGCTGAACGATGGCTCAGCCAGGGCTCATAGGCGGCAAGTTGCGCGGCGCTGAAGAACACCAGGGGGAGCTTGAGCTGTTGGGCCAACTGCAGCAGCCCTGGCTCGTTGTGCTTGAGGTCGATACTGGCAAGGCCCACGACGCTGGCCAGTGGCAGGTCGTGAGCCTTGAGGGTGTGATGCAACAGGTTGCTCAGGGTCTTGACCGAGCAACCGCGTCGGCAACCCAGGCCGACGAACACCTGCATGTCGTTCAGGCCTGGCGTGGGCGACGGAACAACCAGGCGCTGATCAGGCCCAGGGCCAACCAGAACGCGGCGTTGGTCAACAGCGAAGCGACCTTGAACTCGGCTTCCAGCGCTTCGGGTGCCAACATTTCATGCACCTCAGGCTGTGGCGCGCCAATCACATGCGGCACCACCAGCAGCACAACCCCCAGTGCCTTGAACAGCCAGTGCCGGGCAAACACGATCAACGCCAGCCCCACTGCAGTTGCAGCGGCGGTACCCACCCACCAGGCCTGGCGCAGGGCCAGGTCAGCGGCGGCGGTTCCCGGCAGCTCCGCTGGCAGGCCCAGGGTCGGCGCCAGGCAGAACACGGCAAAGCCGCCCAGGCCCCAGAGTGCACCGCTGATCACGCTTTTCGGTGCGCGCAGGGTGTACAGCGCGGCAAGGATCAGGGCAAAGCCCACTGCAACCACCAGATTGCCGCCGGTGGTCGACAGCACACGCTGCCAGCCGTCTTCCGGCGCCCAGGCTTCACTGTCGTGGTGGTGATCGGCAGCCACGCGCGGGGCATGCTCATGCGCCTCAACGGCGGGCGCGGCGCTTTCATAGGTTTCCGCCTTGAGAATCAGCGGCGTCACCCACAAACTTTGCAGCAGGGTCAGCAGCAGGGCGGCCAACAGTCCGGTAAACCCGGCGGTACGGGCAATACGCTTGATCATTGCTGGCTACTCAGTGGCAGGGGAAAGCGGCGCTGTGGCGGGTATCGTGGGCGGCGTTGTGTACCGCTTCGATGCGCGAGAAACCGGCGAAGTAGACCAGGCACAGGCCCAGGATCGAGGCGCAGACCGCAGCCGTCAGGCGTTGGGCCAGGGTGGTGCTGACGGAAATGTTGTCTGTGTTGCTGCCGGTGCTGCTGATGATCGACATGGCGCTTCCCTCTGAAGTGTCAGCGGGTGGATAGAGCGCATGAAACCCCTGCGGGCCGGGCACGCAGAGGTTCGAACAGCGCCCGCCCACCGCGGGTTTGTTATGTTCTGTGGTGCTTGTGTGCACACTGTTGCGGGCCGGTCTCCGGGCTCGCGAGGGGGTGGCGTTGGCCTCCCGGCAAGCATCACCTTCCCATGCAACTGCACAGTGGATCTGACGCTTCGCTCGCTTACCGTTGCGGGGGCAGCACCGGACTGACATGGCTTGAACAACAAGCACATGGGCACCGGTTTCCCGTTTCACCCTGTGAAGGGCACCCGTAACAAGGTGTGTAGGAGAGCATGGGGGCTGGTTCCGCGTCAATTGACGATTAATACAGCACTGCCAGTGCATAGGTGCCCAGCGCATAGGCCCCCAGTGCGATGAGAAAGGTATAGTAGGACGGCAGACGGGTCAGGCTCAGCAACCAGGCCAGGACCACCGGCCCGAACCACACCGCACTCAATACCTGTTGGCTGGCCAACGGATACAACGCGCCCGCCAGCAAGCTGACCAGCATCGCCACGGAGGTGTACTTGCCCAGTCGCTCGATAAACGCCTGCGCGCCACCGGAAAGCCGCTGCACGTCCACCAGCAGTGGCAGCAGGCGGCAGACTACCGAGACCAGTGCGCAGATCAGCACATAACGCCAGAAGGTATCAGTCTCGGTCATAGGCATAACTCGTCAGTACGGTGACGCTGAGCACCAGCAGCAAACTGATCTGCCCCAGCCACAGCAGGCTTGCCACCGTGGCTAGCGCGGCGAGCCATTGGGCGTGAAAAATGTGGCGCTCACGTGCCATCTGGCCGAGCGAAGCGCTGATGAAGATCGCAATCACCACACTGACATGTTCCATCAGCGCTTCGGCGGCCAGGCCGGCGAAGCAATAGCCCGCTACCGTCCCGAGCAGGGCGGCGGCGTACAGCACGAAGCACACGGTGTTGGCGTAGGGGCGACTGATCGGCTGCTGCTGTTTGCGGATGCACATCAGGGTGAAGGCGGCATTGGCCATCACCGCTAACGCCGGGACAAACGCTTTTACCGGACCTTCAAGGCTGGGCTTCAGACTCAGGGTGAACACCAGAAAGCGCAGATTGATGCTCAGCGCCGCCAGTACAACAGCGGCGCTGTTCAACAGATGTGCCGGTGTCTCCAACAAGGTCAGTTGCAGCGGCGAGGCCATGACCAGACCGCTGAACACCACCAGCGCCGACAGGTCCAGACCGCTGCGCCGTCCGAGCATGCCGATCAGGCTGAAGGTCAGCAGCAGCGAGAACACGAACGGCAGGGCATCAGCGATGGCGCAGGCGATTTCGCGGCGTGGTGCTGCCACAGCGCGGCTGACGTCAACCGGCATGACGGCTGGTACACAGTTCATGCACGCCGGCCTTATAGGCCAGCGCCTTCTCCAGATAGTATTCGGTGGAGAAGCGTGGAATGAACTCTTCTACCACCGCCACCCCGCGATAGCCGTTACGGGCAAAGCGGTTGAGCACATCGCTCAGGCGCAGGTTGCCTTCGCCGAGCGGCAAGTGCTGATGATGGGTGTCGTTGAGGTCGGCGATGTGCAGGTGGCGGGTGATCGGCGCTAGCGCTTCGATAGCAGCGAACAGGCTGGGACCGTAAGGGAATAACGAGCACAGGTGAGTGACGTCGATGGTTAGGAAGCAGCCGGTCTGGGCATGAAATTGGACATGTTCTTCGACAGTGAACACCGGAAAACTCGGGCGTTGCCCCCCCATGTTCTCAAGGCACAGCGCGAGTGTGCCGGTATCACAGCGGTCGGTGACCTGGTTGATGGCGCTGATCAGGTTGGTCAGCAGCCCCTGATTATCCAGGTGGTCTCTGTAACCAGGGTGGAAGGTGACACTGCTGGCCCCGGCCTCGCGCGAAAACACCACGGCGGCGCTCAGGCAGTTCACCGCTTGGGCACGCTCGCCCGGATCGCTGGCACATAGGTTGTACTGACGGCCCCACCATCCGGCATGCACCGTCAGGGTGATAGAGTGCTGTTCGGTGAATTGACGGATTTGCCGAGCCAGCGTCAGGCGCTGATCGTCGCTCATTGACCAGAACACTGATTCGGCATCTTCGCCGATCTCGAACTCCACGGCATTGAAGTAACGGGCGAGATCGGTGATCGAGCCCAGAATGTCCGCCGGGTTGTCGTAGACGTTGGTGGAAAAGGCAATTGACGGGAAATTCGCGCTGATTGGGCCATCGAGGTAATACAGGTGGTCGTTGTGGGTCATTGCGCCTGTCCTTGGTGGATGAACGGTGGGTGGGAGATCACGCTGTTGAAGGAGGCCCGCTCGCGGTCGTCACGACAGCCCAGCAGCACATAACCATGGCGGTCGCCGGAGCATTGGATGGGACGGCCAAAGGACTCGGAGTGCAGGGTTGCCCGCAGGGCAAAAGGGTATTGCAGTAGTTGTGTGTGCAGCTGTGCCGGATCACAGCCTACAGCCGCTTCGATGAAGCGGAT
The DNA here is from genome assembly GCF_056322725.1 of Pseudomonas sp. NUPR-002. Lineage (NCBI taxonomy): Bacteria > Pseudomonadati > Pseudomonadota > Gammaproteobacteria > Pseudomonadales > Pseudomonadaceae > Pseudomonas > Pseudomonas sp. NUPR-002. The sequence continues at coordinate 3,301,995 of NZ_CM150476.1, read as the reverse complement.
CGCCATTTGCTGGTAAGTGCCTGTTTGCGCGGGCAATGGGCAGCCGGTCATCGCGGTAATGGTCGCGGCCGCCAGATGGACACCCGTGGTTTTCCAGACCATTTCCCAGATCTGGTCGCCGCCGAAGCGGGTCTGGGTTTCGATGACATGCAGGCGTTGGCCATCGATCTTGATTTCGCTGTGCGCCGGGCCCCAGCGGTTGCCAATACGTTCGAGCAGCCACAGTACGGCGCTCTCGATCTGGCTGCGGTGGGCGTCGTCCAGGCACGCGGGGAAGTCATGCCCGGTTTCGATATAGCTCGGGGCGCCGCTGGTGTACTTTCGGGTGATGCCGAGGATCTGGTGTTGGCCGTCCAGACTCAGCGATTCAACGCTGTACTCCTCGCCGCTGACGAACGCTTCGATCAGGTTGTGTCCCGTCAATGGCAGAAGTTCGACGGCTTCGACGGTGTCGATGGCATAGACGCCCTGACTGCCGGAACCGCAGACAGGCTTGACGATCGCTGGGCCATGCTGGCGGACAAAGGCGCGGGCTTGCTCGCGACTGCTGATAGCCGCAGCCGGCAAGGCGTAGGGGCTGTTGTGCAACAGCTGGCGCAAGCGCAGTTTGTCGCGGCTGACTTCGACACTGTGCAGGCTGTTGTGGGTGATGCCTAGCTGCGCCCCCAACTGCGAGGCCGGCAGCAGGCCGGCTTCGCAAAACGAAACGACGGCAGCGAACGGCTGTTGTTGGTGTAGCCGTTCGATCGTGTCGCGGTAACTGTCCAGATCCGCGAGGTCGGATGTCATCACCAGGGTTGCGTGTTCACGCTGATAGTCGGTCAGCTGTGCAGGGTGCTGGACAAGGGTGAAGCAAAAGCGCTGCGCTGTGTCCCAGTCCAACCCCGAGTCGCGTCCTCCAATCAGCAGCACGTGTTTACCCTGAGTTGCTGCGGGCTTTTCGGCATACAGGTCACAGTCGGCGACGGCCAGCAGCGATTGGCGCAAGCTGGCGGTGTCATCTTGGTGGAACTCAATATACAGGTAATTCTGAAAGCCACTGCTGACCGGGCCGATGCGTTCGCCTGGCTGCACATAGGCATACCAACGCTGAAAGCCCGCTAGCATGCGCAGGCGTTCAAGCTGATGCAGGCCGTCGTAAGTGCGATCTGTGCGGGCAAACGGTGTGACGATGCCGAACGGGCGCAGCACGGCGCCAGCCTGAGGCAACGCCTGCCCGGACAGGGCGCGGTGATAGCAGACCTCCAGCGGCAATTGCCACGTCTGGCGGGTCACATGAATGCGGCTGCCGCCCGGACGCGCACCGACCTCCAGCACTTTCGGCCCGCGGGCAGTCAGGATGAACTCGACATGGGCAAAGGTGCCTTTGAGCCCCAAGGCATTCACTGCATCGTGGGCCAGTTGATGGCAGCGCTGCTTCAGGTCCAGGTCAGGCTCGAGCAGCGAAGGGCTGTAGCGGGCGAAGTGATGAAAATCGCCGCGTCCCATGTCCACTCCGGTGATCACATCAACAATCGGGAAGCTGCTGATCGAACCGTCAGGGCTGATGGCACAATCAATCGAATGGTTCGAGCCTTGCAGGTACTCCTCCAGCAGCAACTGATCCGAGCTCAGGTGTTTACCGGCTACATAACGCTGCAGTGCCGGCCATTCATTGCAGCTGTACGCCAGCAACTCTTCAGCGTTATGGATGCAGCGTACAAACAGGCTGCTGTAGAGGTTCGCCGGTTTGAGGATGAACGGGTAGGGCAGCGCGTGCGGGCGGCCGAGCAGATCCTCGATCTGCACGTGCTGAGAAACCACCTGCAGGTCTGGGTTGCTCGATTGCTCGAAACATCGACGTTGCAAGGCTTTGTCCAGGGTGTTTTCGACGTTGCGATGCAGATGGGCCAAGGCTGGGAGTGCCGAGCACAGCCTGGCGGTGATTGCTACATAGCCTTCACGGAAATTCAGCACACTGGTGAACGCATGCTCGTCCAACAACTGTTGCGTCAGCTTGACCAGCTCAGCGCTCAGCCCTTTGGAAAAGTCGTACTTCGCCGTGGCAGGCAGCAGTGCTGGGTTGGCAATCTTGGCGGTTGTGCTGGTGTCGGCAATCAGCACGGGGGTGATGCCTTCGGCAATCAGTCCTTCATACTCTCCGTCGCGTATGTTGCCGATAATCAGGCAGCCAGGTGCGCTCATGGCTGCACCTGCTGATCAAAGCTGTAATGCACCCGGTTCAGGCGCTGGCAAATGTGCGCCAGGCGATGACGGTCGGCAGGGTCAATGCTGTTGCTCAACACGTTGCCGACAATGGCTGCGAGGGCGTCCAGGTCCTGACCGCTGATACCCAGGCGGGTGATTTCCTGAACCCCGAAACGCAAGCACTCGCGGCTGCCGATGCGTTTGTTGTTGACCCGTATCCCCAGCTCGTTGAGCTGTTGTGCGGCCTGATCGCAGCGAGCGCCTTCGAGCAGCAGCAGATGGGTGTCGGTGGGCTGTACGGTCCAGCCGGGAACGTCCGCCAGCGCGCCTTGCAAGCGTCGGGCATTGCTGCACATGCGTTGGGCGTAGGCCTTGCCGTAGTGGTGCATTTCCACCAGGGTCATGAACAGTTGCAGCAGGCTTGGCAGGTTGGGCGAGGACACCAGGCCCGCGCTGATCGACTGCTCGATTTGCTGCGCCAGGTCGGCGCGCCGACAGACAATCAACGCCCGGTGTGGACCGGGCAGTGACTTGTGGGTATTGCCCTGCAGAATGTCCGCACCTTCATCGAGCGGGTTGGCAAAGGTTTGGCCGGCGATCAGGCCGAGGGTATGGGAAGCGTCGTAAATGATCAGGGTGCGCCTGAAACCGTGGCGGTCGAGCAGCTCGCGCAACGGTCTGATGGCGATCACAGCGGTTGTCAGGCCGTGATCGAGCAACACCGCCGCAGGTTGGTGGCCCAGCCCGTGAAGCTGTTCGTCGAACCCGGCCAGATCGATCTGGCCGTGGTTATCCAGGCGCAAAAAGCGGCTGCGCCTGCCGATGTTGTGCACCATTGGCCGACTGGCGAAATGCCCGCCGCACGCTGGCGCCAGGGAGAAAACCGTGTCGCCGGGGTTGGTGAGGGTGGCCAGCACGCTCAGCGTGCAATGAACGCCGGAAAGCACTCGGTACTCCACGAACGCGGCGTTGAACATCGACTGTGTAGCCTCGGTGGCCAGGGCCTTGAGCTCATCGACCTCGGGAAAATGTTCGACATGCATGCCGTTGAACTCAGCCGCGTAATGGTGTCCCGTCGCAGTTTCCGCGTTGAATAAATAGCGGTCGTAATGACGGTTTTGTCCGAGTGTTCGTGCGGTTTCAGACAGTATGTTTTCATTGGCGGTAAGTGAAAGTGTTGTGTGGCGCCTGACAAGTGCCTGATTGAACTGTTCGATAATATAGTTGTACGTGCTGGGGCAGGTGGCGGCTAAAGAAGCTGAACCTTTCATCAGTGGTTTATCCTGTCGAAATCGATAATCAACATGTCACGCCAACCCTGTTGTGCGCCTTTAAACGTTTGCAGTGGGGAAACTTCATGCAAGAGTGCGCGATCATTCAACACGATTGTTTCCATGTAACGGGTCAGCGTTGCACTGAATACAAGTTCTGCGTGTTCGCGGTATATTCGGCTTTCACCTCCTGTGACTGACTCGCGTTTGATCAGGTGCTGAAAAACGAAGTCATGCCCGTCGCGGTGACGACCTTCGGGTGTAGCCTGGCCTTGATTGTGTGGGTCGCAAAGGGTTCTGAACTGGTGACAGGTCACCTGCCAGTCGTGCGGCCCAACGGTGAAGTCCATCAACGTCAGGTCGGCGGCCAGCAAGGCCATGAGCACCGGCGAACCAGTGAATTCCGGCTCGCTGCGCGCATAGATACGCTCGAGCCCACCCAGCAGCGGGTTGTCGGTTGCGGATTGGTAGAAGCGACAATCGTCGAGGGGCTTCCAGCGTCTTTCTCGCTGAAGATACTCGAACTTGCAGATTCTGCGCTTGCGGATACCGTGTTGCGCACCTAAATAAGCGTCCGCTTCTAACCTGTCCCAGCTGGCATTGAATGCATCACAGGTTTCGCCGCCCAGTTGCGTAACGGGTAGCGCCGGATACTGGAGGCAACTGACATACTGATACGCTTTCAGCTGCATGGAAAGTTCAAGCATTACGGCATTGTCCGAATGCCGTAGAGCTGTGTTAGCGCTCATGTGAAAATCACACTTATTGGGGTGTTTTGGTAATGCTCAGGCATACAAGAGTTCCTTTCTTGTGTGGCTGGTTGCTTGGTGGTAATCATGCTTGTCGCGTTTCTTTGAATTATCAAATCGGTATTTGTAATTCTATGTTGCTGAGTTGTTTGTCTGTAGGGTTGTGAGTTTGTGTATAAACAGGAAATAACTTACAAGTTACGCTATTGCTTTAAACATGTTTGTTTGAGGCTGCAGGCTGCGGTTTGTCGCGTTGACATTAAGGCTCCAGGCATTGACCCGCCTCGCGTGCATGCGTAGCCTTGCGCCTTCGAGGTTCTTCGGCGTTGGCCGAAGCTAAGACGGGAACGCGGTTAAAGCCGCGGCTGCCCCCGCAACTGTAAGCATTGAACGGTTCGACACAGCCACTGCATCGCTGCGGGAAGGCGTCGTTCAACTGGCCAACGGCCAGTAGCATGCAAGCCAGGAGACCTGCCTCGAACCGTTTTCGACATCAACCGGGCGGGGTGATCCGGTGGCGAACGCGCCCAGGCAATACAGCCTGTGGCTCTCGTCGCGCATGCCCGCCATCCTGCCAAGGGCATCCGCATGAAAACACTGGCCAAACTTCCCGTCACGATCGTTACCGGCTTCCTCGGCTCGGGCAAAACCACACTGCTGCGGCACATGCTCGACAACGCGCAGGGGCGCCGCATTGCGGTGATCGTCAACGAATTCGGTGAGCTGGGTATCGATGGCGAAATTCTCAAGCAGTGCAGCATCGGTTGCACTGAAGAAGAGGCCAGTGGCCGTGTCTACGAACTGGCCAATGGCTGCCTGTGCTGCACCGTGCAGGAAGAGTTCTTCCCGGTGATGCGTGAGCTGGTGGCGCGGCGCGGTGATCTGGACCACATCCTTATCGAGACCAGCGGTCTGGCGCTGCCCAAACCACTGGTACAGGCCTTCCAGTGGCCAGAAATCCGCAACGCCTGCACCGTTGACGCAGTGATCACCGTTGTCGACAGTCCGGCGGTGGCCGCCGGTACCTTCGCCGCCTACCCGGAGCAGGTCGATGCGCAGCGCAAACTCGACCCTAACCTGGACCACGAGTCGCCGCTGCATGAGCTGTTTGCCGACCAGTTGGCCAGTGCCGACCTGGTTGTACTGAACAAGGCCGACCTGATCGCTGCCGACGACCTGGCCAAGGTGCGCGCCGAAGTCGAGGAAGAACTGCCGCCAGCGGTCAAAGTCATCGAGGCCAGCAGTGGCCGCCTGCCGCTGGAGGTGTTGCTGGGCCTGGGCGCTGAGTCCGAAGCGCACATTGATGGCCGTCGTACCCACCACGACAGCCACCATGATGGTGACGATCACGACGATCATGACCACGATGCCTTCGATTCGATCTCCATCGAGCTGCCTGAAGCCGACGACAGCCTGCTGCTCGACGCCCTGACGCAACTGGTGGTGCAGCATGGCATTCTGCGGGTCAAAGGCTTTGCCGCGATTCCGGGTAAACCCATGCGTTTGTTGATTCAAGGCGTGGGCACGCGGTTCGATAAACACTTCGATCGCGCCTGGCGTAGCGAAGAGCCGCGCATCACGCGCCTGGTGCTGATTGGCCAGGAGCTCGATGCCGCTGCGCTGGAAGCGAGCCTGCGCGCTGCCCTGGGCGCCTGACCCATGCATTTGCTGCGGACCCAGCCCGGTGGTTTTGTACCGGACGACAGTATTGCCGACCTCGGCCAAACCCCCGCCGAGCTGGTCATTCTCTGCAGCGGTGATTCACACCTGGCACTGTTGGCGGCAACCGCCCAACAGTTGCCAGAAGATTTCCCCAGCCTGCGTCTGGCCAACCCGATGCAGGTTCAGAACCATGCCTCGGTCGACCTTTATGTCGACCAGGTGCTGCGCCATGCCAAGGTCATTCTGGTGTCGCTGCATGGTGGCGTCGGTTATTGGCGCTATGGCGTCGAGCAGTTGCTCGAGCTGGCGGCCCGTGGCGTACAACTGATTCTGGTACCGGGTGATGATCGCCCGGACCCGGAGCTCAGCAGCCTGAGCACGGTGCCAGCGGAGCAGACCGAGCGGCTTTGGCACTTCTTGCGCCAGGGCGGCAAGGCTAATGCCCTTCACCTGTTCAATTACCTGGCCAGCGAGTACCTGCAGCGCGATTACGCCTGGTGCGAGCCGCAGCAGTTGCCGCGCACGTCGGTGTATCACCCGCGTAAAGCCAGTGCTGAACTGGCTGACTGGTTTGCCGAGTGGCAGGTCGATCAACCGGTGGTGCCAATTCTGTTTTACCGCTCGCATTTGCAAGCGGCGAACACCGCGTTTATCGATACGTTCTGTGAACGCCTGCACGCCGCTGGGCTGAATCCTTTGCCGATTGCGCTGGCGAGCCTCAAGGAGGCGGGCTGCCTGAGTCAAGTAGAGGACTGGCTGGACGCGGTCGAGGCGGCGTTGATCATCAACACCACCGGGTTTGCCCAATCCAGCCCGGAACAACCGCACCTGCGGCCGTTTCGCCGGGATATTCCGGTGCTGCAGGCGATCTGCGCGCAAGACAACCAGCCGGGCTGGGAAGCCAGCGAGCAGGGGCTCGGGGCGCGCGACCTGGCCATGCACATCGTCTTGCCGGAGCTGGACGGGCGTATCATCACCCGGCCGATCAGTTTCAAGGACCTGGCCTGGCGCAGTGAGCGCAGCCAGTCGGATGTGGTCTGCTACCGCCCGCATGCCGAGCGCATGGACTTTGTCGCAGAACTGGCGCGGCGCTGGAGCGTACTGGCGCAGTTGCCTAATCAGGACAAGCGCGTGGCCTTGATCCTTGCCAACTACCCGACCCGTGATGGCCGGATTGGCAACGGCGTTGGCCTCGACACCCCGGCAGCGGCGCTGAACATCCTCCGTGCCCTGCGTGATCAGGGCTATCCGCTGAGCGATCTGCCAGAGAACGGCACGGCACTGATCCAGGCGCTGCTCGGCGGCGTCAGTAATGACCTCGACAGCCTCGACCAGCGCCCCTGCCTGCAAAGCATGGCCATGGCGGACTATCGGGCTGCGTTCGCTGCGCTACCGCAAGCTAATCAGGACGCCGTGCGTGAACGCTGGGGCGAGCCCGAGCAGGACCCGATGTGCCGCAACGGGCGGATGATGGTCGCCGGTCTGCGCTTTGGCCTGACCTTTGTAGGCATCCAGCCAGCACGCGGCTATCAACTCGATCAAAGCGCGGTGTACCACGACCCTGATCTGGTGCCCCCGCATGGCTACCTGGCGTTTTACTTCTGGCTGCGCCATGGCTTTGCTGCCGACGCGCTGATTCATGTCGGCAAGCACGGCAACCTGGAATGGTTGCCGGGCAAGGGCGTCGGGTTGTCTGCCAGTTGCTGGCCGGATGCGCTGATCGGGCCATTACCCAACATCTATCCGTTCATCGTCAACGACCCGGGCGAGGGTGCCCAGGCCAAACGGCGTACCCAGGCGGTGATCATCGACCACCTGATGCCGCCGCTGACCCGGGCCGAAACCTATGGCCCGTTGCGGCACCTCGAAGCCTTGGCCGATGAGTACTACGAAGCGCAGTTGCTCGACCCGCGGCGCGCCCGCGAACTGCAACGGGATATTCTCGAGCTGGTGCGCGACAACCATATCGACCGCGAGCTGCAGCTCGAAGGTGCTCTGGATGATGCGGCGGTGTGGCTGCCGCGCTTGGACACCTATCTGTGTGACCTGAAAGAGTCGCAGATCCGTGACGGCCTGCATGTGTTCGGCGAGTCGCCAAGCGGGCGCTTGCGCATCGACACCTTGCTGGCCTTGTTGCGCGTTGCACGCGGTGATGGCCGTGGTGCCAATGCCAGTTTGCTGCGCGCCCTGGCACGGGCGCTGGCCTTGGCTTTCGACCCGCTCGACTGCGACCTCGGCCAACCCTGGGAGGGGCCGCGTCCGGCACTGTTGCAAGCACAGAGTGAGGCGCTCTGGCGTACCAGCGGTGATACCCGCGAACGTTTGGAACTGCTTGCTGGCCAGTGCATTGAGCAGGCCTTGGCAGGCACTGTCGCGCTGGATGATGAGCCTGCCTGGGACGATGTGCGAGCCGTACTCACGGCGTTGCAGCAGACCATTGCACCGCAACTGGACGCTTGCGGCCCGGCAGAACTGCAAGGGCTGCTGGCTGCCCTGCAAGGGCGCTTCGTCCCCGCCGGCCCGAGTGGCGCACCCAGCCGTGGGCGCCTTGACGTGCTGCCGACCGGGCGCAATTTCTTTACCGTGGATGTGCGCAACCTGCCGACCACCACGGCGTGGCGCATTGGCTTTGCCTCGGCCAACCTGATCCTTGAGCGTCATCTGCAGGATCACGGCGATCACTTGCGTCAGCTCGGTTTGTCGGTATGGGGCACGGCAACCATGCGCACCGGTGGCGATGACATTGCCCAGGCCATGGCGCTGTTAGGTGTGCGCCCGGTGTGGGCCAGCGGCAGCCAGCGTGTCGACGACTTTGAGATCCTGCCCTTGAGCCTGCTCGACCGGCCGCGGGTGGATGTGACCTTGCGGGTCTCCGGATTCTTCCGCGACGCCTTCGGTAACCTCATCAAACTGTTCGATGCTGCCGTGCAGGCGGTCGCCGCGCTGGATGAGCCGGATGACCTCAACCCGCTTGCCGCCAGGGTGCGCAATGAACGTACCGAGCTGCAAGCTCAGGGGCTGAGTGCCGAGCAGGCGGCGCGCCAGGCGGGCTGGCGAGTGTTCGGCGCCAAACCTGGTGCCTACGGCGCCGGCGTGCAAAATGCCATCGACGGGCAGCTGTGGGTCGAGCGTAAAGACCTTGCCGAGGTTTACCTCAACCACGGCGGCTACGCCTACGGCGCCAGCGATGAAGGTACACCGGCGCGCGCCGATTTTGCCCGGCGTCTGCAGCATGTTCAGGCAGTGATTCAAAACCAGGACAACCACGAGCATGACCTGCTCGACTCCAATGACTATTACCAGTTCCAGGGTGGCATGCTGGCGGCCGTCGAAAGCCTGGGCGGCCAGCCAGTTGCCAGTTATCACGGTGACCACAGCCAGCCGGATCGCCCGCGCATTCGCACCTTGAAGGAAGAGCTGAACCGGGTTATCCGCGCTCGGGCGCTGAACCCGAAGTGGATCGACGGCGCCAAACGCCATGGCTACAAAGGTGCCTTCGAGCTGGCCGCAACCGTCGATAACCTGTTCGCCTTCGATGCCACCACGCATTTGATCGACGATCACCACTACCAGGCCTTGGCCGACGCCTATGTGCTCGACGCGCAAACCCGCGCATTCTTGCACCAGCACAACCGGCAAGCCCTGCGCGACATTACCGAGCGCTTGCTTGAAGCCCAGCAGAGAGGCCTGTGGGAGGCGCCGGGGGACTACCGCGAAGCCCTTGAAGAGCAGCTGCTGGACAGCGAAGAAGAGACCTGAAATGACTGAACCTGCACATTTTCCCCTGTCTGCCGTGGTTGGCGCCGAGCCACTGAAGCTTGCCCTGTGCCTGACCGCGATCGACCCGAAAATCGGTGGGGTGTTGATCGAAGGTCCGCGCGGCATGGCCAAAAGTACTTTGGCACGCGGGCTGGCTGATCTGCTCGATGAAGGGCCGTTCGTGACCTTGCCGCTCGGGGCCAGCGAAGAACGTCTGGTTGGCACCCTAGATCTGGACGCCGCGTTGGCACAAGGCAAGGCACAGTTTTCGCCCGGCGTGCTGGCCAAGGCCGACGGTGGCGTGCTGTATGTGGATGAAGTCAACCTGCTGGCCGACCATCTGGTGGACTTGCTGTTGGATGTTGCAGCCAGTGGTACCAACCGCATTGAGCGCGACGGCATCTCGCACCGCCACAGCGCCCGTTTTGTACTGATAGGCACGATGAACCCGGAAGAGGGTGAACTGCGCCCGCAATTGCTTGATCGCTTTGGCCTCAACGTAGCGCTCGATGGCCAACCAGACCCGGCAGCCCGGGGGCAGATTATCCGCCGGCGTCTGGATTTCGATGCTGACCCAGAGGCGTTTTGCGCACACTGGGCCAGCGCTCAGGCGCAGTTGCGTGAGCGCTGTCAGGCTGCCCGTGAGCAGTTACCTCGCATTGCCTTGGATGACCAGGCGCTGGCATTGATTACCGAGCGGTGTTTTGCTGCCGGAGTCGATGGCGTACGTGCCGACCTGGTCTGGTTGCGTGCTGCCCGCGCCCATGCGGCCTGGCGCGGCGCTGGCCAGATCGAGGTGCAAGACATTGAAGCGGTGGCTGAATTCGCCTTGCGTCATCGCCGTCGCCAGACGCCTGAATCCTCGGCACACAGCCCGGCACTCGAACCACAGGGCGGGCAGGCGGACAGCGCCGCCCAGGGGCAGGGCGCCTGGGGGGAAATGCCGCCGCAAGCCATGGCTACCGGAGCCCGGCGCGAGGTGCCGAACTGGGCAAAAAAGCCCTGAGCATCTGTCGCACCCATACGGCGGATGCCAGGCCCAAACCTGGGGCGATCAAACAAGGACCGCGCGGGCGAGCCCGTGATGCAGCGCAGGGCAAGGTGGCGTGGTCAGCGACGTTGCTCAAGGGCCGCCCGCGTCAGCGCCGCGATCTGTGCTGGCAGCAACGCACCGCCAGCGCCCATGAACTGTGGCTGGTGATCGTCGATGCCTCGGCCTCGACCCGGCGTTACCAGGCCTTGAGCCATGCCAAGGGTCTGCTCGCCGGGCTCTTCGATCAGGCTTATCGCCAGCGTGCGCGTCTGGCCTTGCTCACTGCCAGCGGTGCAACGCCGCGTTGGCAGCGTCACGGCTTGAAAGCTTCGGCCGCCTTGCAGCCTTGGCTTGATGGCCTGGGGGCAGGGGGTGGTACGCCGTTGTTGGCTGCGGTTGAAGAGGCGCGCAGCTGGTTGCTGGCGCGCCAGCGTCAGCATCCTCATGAGCAGCAGCGTTGCCTGTTGTTGACCGACGGTCGGCTCAAGGCCTGGACGCCGTTGCAGCCATTGCCATGTCCCAGTGTGGTGGTGGATATGGAACGTTCGCCGGTGCGTTTGGGGCGCGCGAAGTTATTGGCGCAACAATTACACGCCGACTATCGCTCACTGGAAAGTTTCAAGGTGCTTGAATAAGCCAACGCATACCGAACAGTATGCAAAGGTAATTGCGACGAACTGTCGCAGTGTAACTTTTGTAACAACTAACGTATTGACCGCGCATCGCATAGATGCGCAGCCAATATAACGCGGATATCGATACTACTTATTTCGGCATCGACCAGGGTTGCAGGTCACAACCTTGTTTTTTCAAATCAGCGCGCATTTCTTCAATCAGGCTGGCCAGTTGCGCCGGGTCCGAGTAGGTGCTGCTCGGTACCTGTTTGCTGCCGATGCGAGTGCTGGTCCGGTCGATCACTGCCAGGCTCAGTTCACCTGTACCGTTAGGCGAATCCCAAGCAACACACTGGAAGGGTTCGAAAGCGTGGTCGGCAATCAGCAGTGCTTCGTTGACACGGAGCGGGGCGTTCATGGGTTCGGTCTCTCTGTGGGCCCAAACAAGATAATTAACAACCGCGTTGGCGGTGAGTTACTTGTACTGATGCACGCAGTAGCGGCTGGAGTCACAAGCAATGTTGATTTTTTTTAATTATCTGCAAAAAACATGATGTAGGTGTGCATCCACAGACGTTGAAAGTTCAAGAAAATTCCCGCCCGCGCCTGCCTTTTGACGCTTTACGGACAAACGGTAGTGGGCGCCTGACACATCGTTGCTACTGTTACAAACGGGCCTGCCAACGTGCTGTTTCTATTTAATATTCCGACAATTGGCGCCAAGGAAAGGTCATGCTAGAGCCTGCTTCCAATCGCCGTCTGCTGATCGTCGACCCCTGCGATGATTGCCACCGTTTATTGCCGGGCTTGCGCAATGTCGGCTGGGATGTCCACAGCTGTACATTGTCCTCGGCCCTTGAGCATCCTTGCGATGTCGGCTTGCTGCGTCTGCAGGCCTCGCACCTCAAGCGCCCGGATGCAGTCAAGGACCTGATCACCCGCAGCAAAACCGAGTGGATCGCGGTGCTCAGCGCCGATGAGCTGCGCATGCAGAACGTCGGTGACTTTGTCTGTGAATGGTTCTTTGACTTTCACACCTTGCCGTTCGATGTCTCGCGGGTGCAAGTCACCATTGGCCGGGCGTTCGGCATGGCGCGTCTGCGCGGCAAAGGCAGTGTGCAGGCCGAAGAACTTGAACATGAGCTGCTCGGTGACAGCCGGCCGATTCGTGAATTGCGCAAATTGCTCAGCAAACTGGCGCCGACCGAATCGCCGGTGCTGATCCGCGGCGAAAGTGGTACCGGCAAGGAGCTGGTTGCACGCACCCTGCATCGGCAGTCGCAGCGCCATGACAAACCCTTTGTGGCGATCAACTGCGGGGCGATTCCGGAACATCTGATTCAGTCCGAGCTGTTCGGCCATGAGAAGGGTGCGTTTACCGGAGCGCATCAGCGCAAGATCGGGCGTATCGAGGCGGCCAACGGCGGAACGCTGTTTCTTGACGAAATTGGCGATCTTCCCCTGGAACTGCAGGCCAACCTGCTGCGCTTCCTGCAGGAGAAACATATCGAGCGGGTAGGCGGCAGCCAGCCGATCGATGTCGATGTGCGGGTGCTGGCGGCCACTCATGTGGATCTGGAAAAAGCGATTACCGCCGGGCGCTTCCGTGAGGATTTGTATTACCGCCTCAACGTTCTGCAAGTGGTCACTGCGCCGTTGCGTGACCGACACGGCGATCTGTCGATGCTGGCCAACCATTTTGCCCATTTCTACAGTCTGGAAACCGGGCGGCGGCCGCGCAGTTTCAGCGAGGACGCCTTGGTGGCGATGGGCAAGCATGATTGGCCGGGTAATGTGCGTGAGCTGGCTAACCGGGTCAGGCGTGGCCTGGTATTGGCCGAAGGGCGGCAGATCGAGGCGCAGGACCTGGGCTTGCTGCCCCAGCATGCGTTTGCGGCGAGTATGGGGACGCTTGAGGATTACAAGCATCTGGCCGAGCGTCAGGCGTTGTGCGATGTGCTGACCCGTCACAGTGACAATTTGAGCATTGCCGCCAAGGTGCTGGGGATCTCCCGGCCTACGTTCTATCGGTTGTTGCACAAACATCAGATTCGCTGAAGGTTGCGCCTGTAGGAGCGGGCTTGCCCCGCGATCGCGGTGTGTCTGGAAAACCGCGATCGCGGGGCAAGCCCGCTCCTACATCACATCAGAAGTAGTACGGGAATTTCAGGCTGAAGGAGAAATCTGGCGAGTCGTCGGTCAGACCGATGGCCAGGTTCGGAACGATGGTCAGGCTGTCGGTGGCCGCCAGGGTCATGCCGATGTTGAAGTTGGCCGCGTTGTAGTCGCTGCTCGGCACATCCTGCCAGTCGCCACCATCAGGTTTGATCTTGCTTTTGTTGGCAAACTGGTCGGAGAACGAGAACGACATACTCATTTTTTCGTTCAAGGCAAAGGCAATACCGACACCGATCTGCCAGGAGTCACCGAGTTTCACGTCACCAGGCACTTTGGTGTTGATGGTGGGGCTGATGTCGCTGAACGAGTCCTGCATGTTGTAGGTGTACGACAGGCTGCCGAACAGCACGGCAGGGTCATAGGTCTTGACCAGTGAGATACCCGGTGAGATCGCCCAGACGCCGTTGCCGGTCGGCAGGTCTTCAGGTACCGACAGGTTGTCGTTGGTGGGGTCGTTGACCAGTTTGATGCCGTACGGATCATCACCGGTGGGGGCTTTGACCCGCAGGGTGAACACCGCATCAGGCCAGTTTTCGGACTCATCGAGGAATTTGTAGGCCACGCCGACGTTGACATCGCCGATGGTCGGGTCGCGGGTCACGGTGGCGTCTGAGGTAACCGGGCCGGCACCGCCTGCGCCGCCAGACGAGTAAGTGGACTCGCGGTACACCACCGGAACGTTGATGTCGAACTGCCAACGCTGGTCAAGGTTGTAGCGTGCGGTCAGGTCCAGGGTCCAGTTGTCGGCCTTGATGCGGTCAAGGTTGATGTTGCCAAGGAAAATCGAGTCCAGCGCCAGGAAACCGTTAAGGACCAGGGCGCGGGTGTCATAGTGCGTGTAGGTCAGGCCGGTTTCGACGCTGAACTTGCCACCGCCGAAAAAGCCGCTGGCTTCGTCGTACAGGTTGGACACGCTTTGTGCGGGTTCGGAGTTTTCCTGGAGCGACTGGCCATAGGAACTGCCCGAGGTACCAGGCGCACCGGCAGCCACCGTCTGCGCACTCCTGGTGGGGTCGGCAGGAGATTTGGTCAGGCGTTTGGGGGCAGGGGCAGCGGGTGTTTCCTCGACTTGACGCACGCGTTGTTCAAGTACCATCAGCGCTTGCTGTTGTGCCTGGTAACGCTGTTTCAACTCCATCAGTTCTTGTTTTAGTGCTTCGACCTGGGGGTCCGGTGCTGCGTAGAGCATTGTCGCCGGGGCCAGGCTACTGATACAGACAATAGCTCTGAGCGATAACAAACGGTGCATGGGTTAGCCGTCCCTTCTAACTGCATTTGATGAGACTGAGCGTAGATCAGAATCCGAGAGTGCGAAGACCTTTGAGCTGGTCAAGGTTGCCACTCACGGCTCCCGCGCTCGCTACGTTGTCTCGCAGCACGACGTTGAGGGATGTGAAGTTTCTGACCTGGTTGCCGCCGCCGAGCAATGTGGTGTTCTGCATCAGGCCACCCTGAGCCAGGCGTTGCATGGTGGCGCCCTGGTTGTTGTTGGCGATGATGTTCAGTTGCACGCCGGTACCGGTCGAGGACACACTCAGCGAGCCCGCGCCATTGTTGCCAGTCATGGTGGTGCCGGCGACTAACGGTCTGCCCTGTTGTTGCGTTGCAGGCGCCTGGTTGCCCTTGGTGACGTTGATGTCAACTTTGTTGTAAGCGGTGTTGTTGTCACCGGCCGCGCGCACGATCTGTGTGACGCCTTCGGTGGTATTGAGGCCGCTGCCGCCGGTTACCGTGCCGGTGCCGGGCCCTGAGCCTTGCCCGCGCGTGGGGCCATTGCCTTTTTCGTTGATCATCGACACATAGAACTGTGGCTTGATGGTCGACTGCTGGATTTGCATCTCTGACCGTGCGCCGATGACGTCACCTTTGGCGTTCTGCCAGGTGCTGGTCATGACTACGCCAAAGCTGATGATGCGTCCGGGCATGACATAACGGCCACGCAGGTTGGCCATTTCATGGTCTTTCAATTCGATGGGTTTGAAAATTTCTGCCTGGGTCGGCAGGCTGACGGCCAGGCAAGCCACGACCAGCCAGGTTGGAGTCTTCATGGGATGCTCCCGGAGCGTCGTGCTCCTTGTCATTAGAAGAAGTCGCTTTGAATGAATCCGAAATCCATTAACTGTGCGTCCTGCACCGGGGTGAAGTTGTTGATGCGGTCTTTGGCGGTCAGTGGCATGGGTGGGTCGAGCAAGGCGTTGGTCTTGTCGTAACCCTTGCCGATCACGGCGAAGATGATGCCGTTCCAGCCTTTGACAAAGTCGTCGATGGTGAAGCGTTTATGGCCCAGTACCGGGTCGCCGATATACACCCAGCCGTTATGGACTTTCTGCATGACGACAAAGTGTTTGTAGCCTCGGATATCCATGAGCACGACCACTGGAATCTGGATGCTCTTCAGTGTGTCGGGTTGTACCCGGTAACCGCGGGCGCGCATGCCCAGGCTTTCTACATAGCGTTTCATGTCGAGCATCGAAAAGCCCTGGACACGGACCAGGTCCTGATCGGAGTGAGCCAGCATGCCTTCGATGATCTGTGCTTCATCCACGTCCAGCCAATAGGCCTGGCGCAAGATGGTTGCCAGCGCAGCAGCGCCGCAACTGAAGTCGGTTTTCTGTTGCACCAGGTCGACGAACTTGCGCTCGCGCACGCTTTGGATCGGCTTGTATATCACCGCACCGCCGGGTAGGACGGAAAGCGGCATCTGCGCCGCTTCGCTCACACTGGCAAGGCAAAGGAGAAACGCCAAGGCGAAAATGCGCATAGTCGGAACGCCTACTGGTTCGGTTGAGAAAAGGCCCCCCGAAGGGGGCCTCCAGGCTTCGCCAATCAGAACGATTGGTTGGAAATGGCCAGCGAGTTGCTTTGCTGGTTGCCTACACCAGCAGCCACGTTCACGCCCAGGTTGCCACTGTTGCCATTGACCGAACCATTGAGGGTTGCGGTGTTGGTTACAGGGTTGGCCCAGCCGGTTGGGGTCAGCACTTGATAAGAGTAGGAGTTACTCAAATCATAGGAGCTGGTTTCGAGGAAGTGCTTCTCGTGTTCGTACTCAGACTCAGACGCTTGGTTGCCGTCTTTATGGAACGTGGTTTCGAAGGATTTCTCGAAGTTAGAGTTGAACTCTTTATCCCAATCAGAGTGCGACTCTTTGTTCCAGGTTTTGTTGACTTCGACGTTCAACGTTGCGTTCAGGTTGGCTTCGAACTCACTGCTACGGGAGCCTTCGTTGCGACGACCATAGTCCCACTCGGAGCTCCTGTCACCATCCACATGGGCTTCCAGCGTGGCAAACAGAGTACCGCCCTTGGAGCCGCTGGCTTCATGGTTTTTGCTGCCGTTGGCGTCAAAGTGGCTATTGCCGTTCGCCGTCCAGCTGCTGTTGCCATTAACCTCGAAGTTCGAGGACTGGCTTTGGCTGCCGCTGGCTTCGGTGTCTTTCTGGTACGAGGTACGGCCAGTGGCAGTTTTGGTCACCGTCAGCGTGTCTACGCGGTAGGTGCGGTCAGCATCGTTGATCACCGTCAGGCCTGGGCCGTCTTGGTCGGCACTGGCGGTGGCAGTGGCATTACCCAGAGGTGCATTGGTGTTGGCAATGGCCATGGTGTTTTTCTGCTGGTTCAGGTCGCCGCCAGCAATGTTGATGCCCATGTTGCCGCTGCCTTCACTGCCCGATCCGTTCATGATCGCAGAGTTGGAGCTGCCGTTGTTGTAGACCTTGTTGTTGTTGCTGTATTGCCTGACTCTGGCGGTGGCTTCGGAGGTGCCGAAGACGAAGCTGTTGTCGATCGCGCTGGAGTCGGAGCCGGCGTTGGCAATGGCCGCGGCGTTGTCCTGTTGGTTACCAGCACCTGCCGCCACGTTGACACCCACGTTACCGCTGGTCCCGGTGGCAGACTCGCTCATTTCGGCTTCGTTTATCGTGCCGTTGTTGACGATTTTGTTGTTGGTGCTGCTTTGCTTGTCGTGAGCGTTAGCAGTGGCGTCGACATAAAACGCTTTAGGTGGAGGAGTGTGGTTGCCATGGTGATGGCCATTACCACGCCGGTCGTTCTGTTCAGCTTGTACAGCAACAGCCATGATCGCAGCAATTGCGAAAACCAGAGGCTTGAGTGCCATCGAGGGTTTCATGGTGATTCTCCGTACTTTATTTTAGGTTAAGTGTTGTTTCTACCTATTTGGGTCAGTCCGCGACCCGTACGCTCAGGGAGTTGGCCGTTCGGTTTCCCACCCCGGCGCTCTGATTCAACTGGATCACCCCACGGCTACCGGTGAAGGCCCGGTCACTGGTCGTGACCTGGCGATAGCCGGGGTTAGAGGCAGTTGGATCGGAGCTGTTGAGCAGCGCCACGTTCTGCTGCATGAGGACGCTGTCGTCGATACTTTGTGGTTGTGCACTGAGGGTGATGCGCAGTGCGTTGGCTTGCTGGTTGGCGGCACCTGCGCTCTGGTTCACACCCAGTGCGCCGCTGCCATGGCTGAAGGCGTCGCCCTGGATGCCCGAGTTGGCCGCCATGTTGGGGTCTACGACGGTATGCAGGCGTTGGCGAATGTGCGTGGTGGCGCTGGCGTTGTGGCCCACGGCGATGGCCCGGGCGTTGACCTGTTGCTGCAGATCGCCAGCCGCCTGGTTGACCGCAAAATTGCCCTGGTACTGCTTACCGGAGCTGTCGATATTGGCGTTGTTGATCATGGGGACTGAGCTGGTCACGGGGGGCTGGGCGAAGGCCGGTGCACTGCAAAACATCGCCACAATCAGCAGTGTGTGCCTCATCTCACTTGCCTCCGCCGGTCAGGATCTGCAGCGGCGCCAGGCCTTTCTGCACGCTGGAGTTGACCATGTTGGAGATGCCGTTACCGCCGCCTGTTGCGCGGCCACCGGCCAGGTTGGGCAGTTGTGTCTGGTTGCTGATGTTGGCACCCAAGTTGCTGGTCTGTTGGGTAACCATGGCGCTGATACCAGAGCCGCTGCTGATCCCGGCAAAGTCGCCATCACTGAGCTCATTGGTTTGTTTGAGGATATGCGCGGAGGGGTTGGCGTTGACGGTGACAGGATTGGGATCAGGCACCAGGGGCGGGCGCATGGCGTTGCGCGTCTGCACGTCGCGGGTAATGATGATAATCCCGTTTTCGGCCTGGACCGGCACACTGAAGCTTGATCCTAAAGCACATCCGACCAGCAGGAGGCGATAAATGCCTTTATCTAATTTCCTCACGGTGGCGCTCCCTTCTTCGGTTCGCTGGCCTAGTCAGCGTTGCGAGGAGAAGAGCAGAAGCTGTGCCGCTTTTTGATAGTGTTTGAAAATCAAAAGCTTATGTAACAAAGCTAAGCGCCGAGGGATTCAGTTGTATCAACCTTGAGACAGATTTTGGCCTCGGCAGCGTTTATTGCGCCGCTGGCCTTGCTCAAAGGGCATTTGCGTGGGGTGTATCAGCGCCTTAACACCACCCCCGGCTTTGGGGATGAGTGCCCAATTGCGGGGGCTTTGCGGTGCTGGGGTGTATCAGGGGGTTAACAATCGATGGCCTGGCGATCAGCCTTCAAGCAGCTGCGCTACCGCAGTCAATGCCGCCACGCTGCGCTGCGGCCAGTCGCCGCCAATCACGTTGACGGGTTGCTGATGGCGCTGCAACCACGCCAGGCTATCGGTGAAGAACGCCTGGCGCTGCTGCAGCGCAGGCTGACAGCGCTGACCATCGCTGACCCAGTTGACGCCTGCAGGGTCGAGCAGCAGGTGCAGGTCATAGCGACGATCCAGCAACGCCTGTTCAATCCAGGCCGGGCAATCGCCGAACAGCACACGGCTCCATAGCATATTGCTCAACAGGTGGGTATCGAGGATCAGCAGCTCGGGCTGGCGGGCACGTGCGGCGTCTTCCCAGGCCAGTTGGCCATGGGCGATCGTTGGAATGTCGGCGTAGCAAGTATCCCGGCCTTGTTCATCAATGAAGTGGCGGACATATTCGCCCACCAGTTCACCGCCAAAGCGCGCCTGGATCTGGCTGCCGAGCCAGCTTTTGCCGCTGGACTCGGGGCCGCTCAGTACCAGGACTTTCATAGGCTGACCAACGCCGGGTCGCGGCGCCACTCGAGCCAGCCGCGCACGGCGATCAGGGTGAGCACCGCAAAAAATCCGGCGGTGAAGTACAGCTGCTGGTGCAGGTACTGACCGACGTAGATCACATCCACCACCACCCACAATGGCCAGCACTGCAGGCGCTTCTGGGCCATCCACAACTGCGCGACCAGGCTGAAACCGGTCAGCGTGGCATCCAGCCAGGGCAGGGCTGCGTCGGTCCAGTGAGCCATGGCTGCCCCGAGGCAGACACTCAGCACCAGCCCCGACAGCAACCCGCCAAGCAGCGCCGGGGCGTGCAGGCGCGACACCTGACGCGCGGCCTTGACCTGATCCGGACGTTTCCACTGCCACCAGCCATACAGCTGCAGCACCGCGTAGGCCAACTGCAGAAGCATGCCCGAGTAGAGTTTCACTTCATAGAACAGCCAGCCATAGATCAGCACCATGACCAGGCCGATCGGCCAGCACCAGGCATTCTGTTTGACCGTGAGCCACACGGCAGTAACGCCGAGTATCGCGGCGATGAGTTCAAGGCCGGACATCGGCGTTCCTTGGCACATTCGGGGGGAGGGCGGCGATTGTACCTGCTCGAGTCGTTTCTGCCATCCTGGTGGCGTTTGCTCGCGCTCAGCAAGCACAGCAGATGAATCAGTCTGCTTGATTAGTAGCGGCGAATGCTACGCAGCCCGTCCAACCGCTGGCGTATGGCTTTCGGCCACCCTTTTGCCAGTTCCCTGCAGGGTAAAGCCTCCTTGGATGATGGAGGCTTTACCTTGAAACCAACGCCGCTGAGGGTCTACTGGCAGAAATATCAGGTGCTGAATCACACCCGAAACTGACGCAGCAATTGCTCCAGTTGCGTGCTCAGCTGGTTCAGCGCTTTACCGGCGTTGCTCGATTGCTGCGCCGCCAGGGCGGTGTGCTGAGACAAGTCAGCGGTTTCGGTCACGCTGCGATTGATGTCCTCCACCACATGCGATTGCTGCAACGTGGCGCTGGCAATCGAAGCGTTGAGGGCGGTGAGGTTATGCAGCGCCGTGCTGATGGCGTCGAGGCTGGTGCCCGCCTGGCTGGCCTGTTCGATGGTCTGGCGCGATGCGGTGCTGCTGGCGTCGATCGCTTTGACTGCCGCCTCCGACTGGCCCTGCAAATGCTCGATCATGCTCTGGATTTCTGCGGTCGACTGCTGAGTGCGCTGAGCCAACAGGCGAACCTCATCGGCAACCACGGCAAACCCGCGCCCTTGCTCACCGGCGCGGGCGGCTTCGATGGCGGCGTTCAGGGCCAGCAGGTTGGTTTGCTCAGCGATCGAGCGGATCACCTCCAGCACGCTGCCAATGCGTGTGCTTTGGCTGGCCAGGGTCTGGATCACGGTGACGGCTTCATCGATGGTCGCCGACAACTGATCAATCTGCTGCAAACTGCCGTGAATGCTTTGCTGGCCTTGTTCGGCACGCTGTTGTGCGTCGCGCATTTCGCTGGAGGCTTGTTCGGCGTTTCTGGCGACGTCCTGCACGGCGTAGCTCACTTCATTGATGGCGGTCGCTACCTGTTCCATCTGCGCCGATTGCTGCTCGCTGTGTTGCTGAGCCTGGTTAGCGTTGCTGCCGACATCGACCGCCGATTGCCCGAGGGCGTGGGCTGCGCCCTGAAGTTGGCCGATAACCCCCTGCAGCTTGCTGGTAAAACGGTTGAAGTGTTCGCCCAGTTGCGTCACTTCATCGCGGCCATGGGTATCCAGGCGCCGGGTCAGGTCGCTTTCACCGCTGGCAATCATGGCCATGGCATCCACGGCTTCCTGTAATGGCCGGGCGATGCTGCGAGCGATCAGCACCACCAGCAAGGTCATGACCGCGGCAATGCCAAGCCCCAACAGCGAGGCGTCTCGCACTTGGCGCATGAACTCCTGCTGCATGTCGTCGATATAGACCCCGGAGCCGATAACCCAGCCCCACGGCTTGAACAATTGGATATAGGAGGTTTTTTCCACCGGCTCGCTGGCACCCGGCTTGGGCCAGCGGTAGTCAATGCTGCCTGCGCCTTGTGCCTTGGCCAACACCACCATTTCGCTGAACAGGGCGAAGCCGTCCGGGTCGCGTATCGCTGAAAGGTCTTGGCCGTCGAGCTTGGGGTTGGTCGGATGCATGATCATCTTCGGCCCCAGGTCGTTGATCCAGAAGTAGTCGTTCTGGTCGTAACGCAGGCCGCGTACCACGCTCAAGGCTTGCTGCTGGGCCGCTTCACGGCTCAGGCTGCCGGCCGCTTCCAGGCCCTGGTAGTAGGCCAGTACGCCGGCGGCGGCCTCCACGACATGGCGGGTCTTCTCGGCCTTTGCCAGGTACAGGTCACCGTGGATCTGCCTGAGCATCAACATGCCCAGGGCCAACAACATCACCACTGCCACGATCAGAATCAGCCACAAGCGGCGGCTGATCGACATAGTGCGTAGAGTCTTCATGCAACGGTCACCCCGCATTCTTTTTATTGTCTTGCGCATCCCACCATGGTTTTTTTCATCCACCTACTCGACCAAGGCCTAAGTGCTTGATGGGCTGCAGATGTGTAGTGCCGACCAGCAGCGCTTTTTCCAGAGGTCTGATAGGATTTCGGCCCGGTCGGGACAAACCTGAAGGGTGACTGAACTTTTCTGTTGGCTTTGCGACCAACTGTCGCGGCAATCGACCGGGCACTCGAATCCGCTTTGGCTTGTGGAAACTATAACGGGGGCATGCCTTGGGCATCGCTTCGTGGGGGAATAATGGATCTTTGGACCGGCTTTCAGGCCGTCATTTTGGGTATTGTCGAAGGCTTGACCGAGTTCTTGCCGATTTCCAGCACCGGTCACCAGATCGTGGTCGCGGACGTGATCAACTTTGGTGGTGAGCGGGCGATGGCCTTCAACATCATTATCCAGTTGGGGGCGATTCTGGCGGTGGTCTGGGAGTTTCGCCGGAAGATTTTCGACGTGGTGCTGGGCTTGCCCAAGGAGCGCCAGGCGCAACGTTTTACCGTCAACCTGCTGATCGCCTTCATGCCGGCGGTGGTGTTGGGCGTGTTGTTTGCCGACCTGATCCACGAATACCTGTTCAACCCGGTCACCGTGGCTGTGGCGTTGGTGGTGGGGGGTGTGATCATGTTGTGGGCCGAGCGCCGTGAGCATGTGATCAGCGTTGAGCAGGTCGATGACATGCGTTGGAGCGATGCCCTGAAGATCGGCCTGGCCCAGTGCCTGGCGATGATCCCGGGAACTTCGCGTTCGGGTTCGACCATCATTGGTGGCCTGTTGTTTGGCCTGTCGCGTAAAGCGGCTACCGAGTTTTCGTTCTTTCTGGCCATGCCGACCATGGTCGGTGCTGCGGTGTACTCGGGCTACAAGTACCGCGAGCTGTTCCAGCCCGGTGACTTCCCAGTGTTCGCGATTGGCTTTGTGGTGTCGTTCATCTTCGCCATGATTGCGGTGCGTGGTTTGCTGCGGTTCATTGCTAACCACAGCTATGCGATGTTCGCCTGGTACCGGATTGTGTTTGGTCTGATCATTCTGGCGACCTGGCAGTTCGGTGTGGTTGATTGGTCCACGGCGCACGGTTGAGCCGATGAGCCGTCCGCAATCGACAACTCGCCGCGCCGCTAGCCCTGATGGCGCGGTTCGGCACCTGCGTAGCAAGGGCCTGGTGTTCATTGGCCTGTGCGTGTTGCCCTTGGTTGGGGCGGTGCAGATGCTACTCAGCGGGCAGTCCTGGCTGCCTGCAGTGGCTTATCCGCTGGTAAGCCTGGTGAGTTTCGCGTTGTATTGGCGGGATAAGCACCAGGCTCGCAATCAGGGGTGGCGAACGCCGGAGAAGGTGCTGCATGCCAGTGAGCTTTGCGGGGGCTGGCCTGGGGCGCTGTTGGCTCAGCAGGCGTTTCGGCACAAGACCCGCAAAGTGTCGTTTCAGTTGAGCTTCTGGTTGATCGTTGCCCTGCATCAGTTGTTCTGGGCCGATTACCTGCTGTTCGGCGGGCGTTGGCTGTAAGGTTGCGGTTATCCGGTAGGAGCGGGCTTGCCCCGCGATAGCGGTGTTTAAGGCACTCCACGATCGCGGGGCAAGCCCGCTCCTACCGGGGTTATATCAGCAGGGCAGGCTGCAGGCGCTTGGGCAGACGTTTGACGACCAGCTGGTGCGAGCGCTACAGCAATTCACGCAGTTCTTCGCCCGCCATAGGGTAGGGCGGCGCCATGCTGATCCAGTGCGCGCGCGCCAGATACGGCGCCGGGCGCACACCAGGGCGGTCGGCGTAGCCAAGGAACAGGTCGCTGTCGACTTTGAATGACAAGCCCGCACCGGCCAGGTCGAGCACAGCAAACATTTTGTTGCCGGCAATCGAGAACACCCGCACACCGCCCCATTTGTAATCTTCCCGCGCGCCGGGCAGGCTCAGGCAATACGCCGCAACCTGCGCTTCGCTCATTGTGCGCTCAGACATACCGCTCTCCACAGTCTGCAAAAGACGCTACCAAATGATCGATCCAGACCCGCACCGCCGGCAGCAAGCCGCGTCGATGGGGGTAGACGGCCTGCAGGTAGCCGCCGGGCAGCGACCAGTCTGGCAGCAGTCGCACCAGCTCGCCACGGGCCAGTTCTTCTTCGCAGTGCATGATCGGCAGGGCAGTGAAGCCCAGGCCAGCCATGGCTGCGGTTTTGCGCACGACAAAGTCGTCAATCGCCAGGCGTGCCTCCAGGGCCACTTCGCGTTTATGCCCGCGGGCGTCGAGTAAGCGCAGGTGCACCAGGCGATCGGCATCCACCGCGCCGAGTACCGGCAAGCCGGACAAGTCCTCGGGGGTGACCGGGGCATGCGCAGCGGCAAAGTCCGGGGCGGCCACCAGGTACATCTGTGCCTGACGCAGACGACGGGTCACCAGTGCCGGGTCTTCATCACCCAGGTCGCGCACCCGCAGGGCCACGTCGATGCCTTCGGTGATCAGGTCTACTCGGCGGTTGAGCAGTACCATATCCAGCTGCACCTGCGGGTACTGCTCCAGAAACTGGCTGATCACTGAAGGCAATAGTGTGTGGGCCAGGCCTACCGGGCAGGACACGCGCAAGCGTCCGCGTGGTTCGCTGGTCATGCTGGCGACCGCTTCGTCGGCCATCTCCGCTTCCAGCAGCATGGCCTGGCAGTGACGCACGTAGCGCTCACCGACTGCGGTGAGCTTGAGCTGGCGGGTGGTGCGCTGCAACAGGCGTGTCCCTAGGCGCTCTTCCAGCTCGGCGATACGCCGTGACAACCGCGATTTGGGGATCCCCAACTGGCGGCCGGCGGCAGCAAAACCACCGGCTTCGACCACCCGGGCGAAGTAGAAAAGGTCGTTGAGGTCTTGCATGGCAATCACCATTGTCCTGTCAGTAGGACAAACTAACGCATTTTTACTGACTTATCAGCTATTCGCTGCGCAGGTAGGATTCTCTCCATCGTGATCGCCCAGATGCGGTCTTCAATCAGGAGAGTCTCATGAAACTGTTGCATATCGATTCGAGCATTCTGGGCGACAATTCCGCCTCCCGTCAGCTGAGCCGCAGCGTGGTCGAAGCCTGGAAAGCCGCCGACCCGTCGGTAGAAGTGGTTTACCGTGACCTGGCTGCCGACGCGATCAGCCACTTCTCGGCTGCCACCCTGGTCGCCGCAGGCACCCCGGAAGCGATGCGCGATGCCGCACAACAGCACGAAGCCCAGTTGAGCAGCGAAACCCTGCAAGAGTTTCTCGCCGCGGACGCGGTGGTGATTGGCGCGCCGATGTACAACTTCACCATCCCGACTCAGCTCAAGGCCTGGATCGACCGCGTTGCAGTTGCCGGTCAGACCTTCCGCTATACCGAAGCCGGCCCTGAAGGCCTGTGTGGCGACAAGAAGGTGATTCTGGTATCCACCGCGGGTGGCCTGCACGCTGGCCAGCCGACCGGCGCCGGTCACGAAGACTTCCTCAAGGTGTTCCTCGGCTTCATCGGCATCACCGATCTGGAAATCGTCCGTGCCCACGGCCTGGCCTACGGTGAAGAGCCGCGCGCCAATGCCATGAGCGCCGCCCAGGCGCAGATCAGCAACGAGCTGTTCGCAGCGGCCTGATCGACACCCGCGTTTCATCAGAACCGACAGCAGGCCATGCTTGCTGTCGGTTTTTTCATGCAGCTTTCATCCGTCCGCGAACGCCTGGCTTTATGCTTGAGCGGTACCCGGCCGTTCACCCGCCGGGCGGGGTGAAGCCGATGGGCAAATGTGCGCTGGTGTGGATGCTGTGCTGGCTTGGCATGCTCAGTTGCGCGCAGGCAGAGCCGGCGCAGCACTGGAGCGTCGGCTTGCACCGCCTGGTGTTTGCCGACCCACTGGACGGGCGAACGGTGCATGCGCTGGCCTTTTATCCCTCAAGCGGTCCCGAACGTGTCAGCCGCCTAGACGGTTATCGGGTTGAGGCCAGTGAGGGGGCCCCAATTGTCATGGGTCGCTACCCGTTGCTGATGCTGTCCCATGGCAATACCGGTACACCGCTGGCCCTGCACGATCTGGCCACTGCCCTGGCCCGTCGCGGGTTTGTGGTGGTGGCGGTGACCCATCCGGGTGATAACGCCCATGACCATAGTCGGCTCGGTACCTTGAGCAACCTCTACGGCCGGCCACTGCAGATCAGCGCGGCGATCACTGCCAGCCTTGCCGACCCGTTTCTGGCGCCCTATGTGAGGGGCAAGCAGGTAGGCATGATTGGTTACTCGGCGGGCGGAGAGACCGCGTTGATACTTTCCGGAGCTCAGCCTGATCTTGAGCGCTTGCGCCACTATTGCCTGGAGCGACCACGGGATGCCGATGCCTGTAAAACCAATGGTGTGCTAATTGCCGACCGTGCCGACCTCAGCGCCGAAGCAGATCCGCGTATCCATGCCTTGCTGCTGATGGCGCCCTTGAGCCTGATGTTCGGCCGCCACGCCTTGGCTCAAGTGAAGGTGCCTGCGTTGATCTACAGCGGTGACAGCGACCAGTTGCTAGCCCTCGACAAGAATGCCCAGGCCCTGGCGCGCAAGCTGCCTATCACCCCCAATTACCGTTTGCTCGCCGGTGCCGGGCACTTCGTGTTCATGGCGCCGTGCGACGATGAGCAGCGTGAGCACATGGCAGCGCTGTGCAATGACGCCAACGGCGTTGACCGCGAAGGCATTCACTTATCATTGCAGGCCGAAGCAGCGCACTTTTTTACCCGCACCCTGGGCCGCCCCGGCCGCGGCGGGCTCGACACTGCAGATCAGTAACGGCCTGCGCGGCGCGCCAACAGCAGGGTCAAACCGACACCCGTCAGCGACAACAGTGCCGCGATACAGAAAATCCAGGCATAGCCCAAGTGCAAGGCCACCGCGCCCATCAACGGCCCGGCAATCGCCAGGGCGAGGTCGAAGAACACCGCATAAGCTCCCAGCCCTGCGCCACGGCTGGACACCGGCACTTGCTTGATGGCTTCCACGCCCAACGCCGGATACACCAACGACAGGCCGAAACCGGTTAACCCCGCGCCGACCAGTGCCAGCACGGGGCTGGGTGCCAGCCACAGCAGCATCAGGCCCAGGGCCTCGGTGCTCATGCAGGCAATCGCCACCGGATAGCCGCCAAAGCGACTGACCGCGTTGACGAACAGCAGCCGCGAGAGAATAAAGCACACGCCAAAGGCGCTCAGGCACCAGGCGGCGCCTTGCCAGCCTTGTTCCAGATAGTACAGAGTAACGAAGGTGGTCAACGTACCGTAGCCGATCGACGCCAGCGTCAGGCCGGTGCCGCAGGGCGCAACCCGTCCGAAGGCAGCCCAGAACGGCAGGCGCTCGCCACGCACCACGGGCATCGAGGCTTTGTTGCGGATCACCAGCAAGGCCAGTGCGGCCAGAACCGCCAGCATCAGCCCCAGGGTGGCAAAGTTCAGCTGGTCCACCAGGATCACCCCCAGAGGTGCACCGATGGCGATGGCGCCGTAAGAGGCAATACCGTTCCAGGCAATTACCCGTGCCGTGTGCTCAGCGCCTACGGCGCCAATGCCCCAGCTTAAGGTGGCGACGCCGATCAGGCCTTGGGCGATGCCGAGAAACACACGCCCGGCGAGCAATGTCAGCAGACTCAGTAACGGCAGCTCAAGCGTCAGTGCCGAGATGACGGTCAAGACGCCGCTCAGCGCAATGCCGATCAACCCATAGATGATTGCCTGCTTGGTGCCTTTGGTATCCGCCACACGCCCGGCAAACGGACGACTCAGCAAGGTCGAGAGGTATTGCAAGCCGATGGTCAGCCCGGCGATGACCGCGCTGAAGCCCAGTTGGTCGTGCACATAGCCAGGCAGAACGGCTATCGGCAGACCGATGCAGAGGAAGGCAATGAAGGTGTAGAAGACGATCGACAGGATCTGCAGAGTGATCGACAGAGAACTGGCAGGCAGGGGTTGAGGCGCAGACATGGGCTCGTTCGCTGGCGGGCGGTGGGAGAGGGTCCATGATCGCTGGTGGTGAAACTAAAAGAAAGCAGGCTAACGATTTTTGTCGGAACGACTATCTGATCCTGGTAGGAGCGGGCTTGCCCCGCGATGCGGTGAAACAGACAAACCGCAATCGCGGGGCAAGCCCGCTCCTACACAGGGGCCGTGTTAAACCACTACACCTTGGCTACGCAGGTAGTCATCGTAAGTACCGCTGAAGTCGGTTACACCGCTCGGGCTCAGCTCGATGATGCGGGTGGCCAGGGACGATACGAACTCACGGTCGTGGCTGACGAAAATCAGCGTGCCCGGGTAGTTCTCCAGCGCCAGGTTCAGCGCCTCGATCGATTCCATGTCCAGGTGGTTGGTCGGTTCGTCCATCACCAGCACGTTAGGCTTTTGCAGGATCAGCTTGCCGAACAGCATACGGCCTTGTTCACCACCGGAAATCACCTTGACCGACTTGAGGATCTCGTCGTTGGAGAACAGCATGCGCCCCAGGGTGCCGCGAATCATCTGCTCGCCTTGAGTCCACTGACCCATCCAGTCGAACAGGCTCACATCGTCTTCAAAGTCGTGTGCGTGATCCTGGGCGTAGTAACCCAGCTCAGCGCTTTCGGTCCATTTCACCGCACCGGCATCCGGGGCCATCTCGCCGACCAGGGTACGCAGCAGGGTGGTTTTACCGATACCGTTCGGACCGATAATTGCCACGCGCTCGCCAGCTTCGACAGTGAAGCTGAAGTTCTGGAACAAGGTCTTGCCTTCAAAACCTTTGGACAGCTTCTCGATGGTCACCGCCTGACGGTGCAGCTTTTTGGTCTGATCGAAGCGGATGAACGGGCTGACCCGGCTCGACGGCTTGACCTCGGCCAGCTGGATCTTGTCGATCTGCTTGGCGCGGGAGGTGGCCTGCTTGGCTTTCGAGGCGTTGGCCGAGAAGCGGCTGACGAAGGTTTGCAGCTCGGCGATCTGGGCTTTCTTCTTGGCGTTGTCGGCCAGCAGTTGCTCGCGCGACTGGGTGGCGGCGGTCATGTACTCGTCGTAGTTGCCCGGGAACAGGCGCAGCTCGCCGTAGTCCAGGTCAGCCATGTGCGTGCACACGCTGTTGAGGAAGTGACGGTCGTGGGAAATGATGATCATGGTGCTGTTACGCGCCGTGAGAATGCTTTCCAGCCAGCGGATGGTGTTGATGTCCAGGTGGTTGGTTGGCTCGTCGAGCAGCAGCACTTCAGGATCGGAAAACAGCGCCTGGGCCAGCAACACACGCAGCTTCCAGCCCGGCGCGACTTCGGTCATCGGGCCAAAGTGCTGTTCCAGTGGAATACCCAGGCCCAGCAGCAGCTCACCGGCACGGGATTCGGCGGTGTAGCCGTCCATTTCGGCAAACTCGGTTTCCAGCTCGGCAACGGCCATGCCGTCTTCTTCGGTCATTTCCGGCAGCGAGTAGATGCGATCACGCTCAGCCTTGACCCGCCACAGCTCCTCGTGGCCCATGATCACGGTGTCGATCACGGTGAATTCTTCGTAGGCGAACTGGTCCTGGCGCAGTTTACCCAAGCGCACGTTCGGCTCGAGCATGACCTGGCCAGCAGAAGGCTCAAGGTCAGAACCGAGGATTTTCATGAAGGTCGACTTGCCGCAGCCGTTGGCGCCGATCAGGCCGTAGCGGTTGCCGTTGTTGAACTTGACCGAGACGTTCTCGAACAACGGCTTGGCGCCGAACTGCATGGTGATGTTAGCGGTGGAGATCAAAGGGCTTACCTATCAATAGCTTACGTCGCTGGCATTGCGGCTGATACCGATTTGATACCAATGTGCAGCTTTTCCAGCTCGCTCCAGTCGGAGCTTGAGTTAATCCAACGCGCATACGCCGACAGCAGCATTTGCATGCTGTGGCCGAACGGTTGGGAGATAAATGCGGGGGTTGAGGCCAGACATTGCGCGTATTGTCGCATAGGTCTGACGACAGTTGTATGGCGGGCGGCAACGATTCCTGGGTTCTTTCAGCACCGGGGCCGATTCCGTGAGTTCGCACGGGACGCCCAAGGCTTGCTACATTCTGTGTCTGCAGTGGCCAGCAAGCGCGAGAACGCACGGCTGATCAAGCTGCCACAGCCATTGCGCTGCTTTTATTTTCTCCCTCATGACTAAGGATGGGTGTGATGTCGAGACCGGTGATCATTAAAAGAAAGGTGCTGTTTGGCGACTGTGATCCCGAAGGGATTGTGTACACGCCCCGGTTTTCCTATTTCGTGCTGGAGGCCGTTCATGAGGCGCTGGGCGTCTGGTTGCAAGGGCCAGGGCTCAGAAGCCTGTTGGGTTTCGACATACTGCCACCGGCCAGAGCGTTCTCTCTGGAGTTTCTACACCCGGTCACCTGGGATGATGAACTTGCGATTGAAGTGCGGGTGTCGAGGGTAGGCGCACATTCTTTCTCATTTTCAGTGGCAGGACGGCTGTCGTCCGAAGTAGTGGCGTTTACTGCCAGCCTGACGCAGGTGTGTGTGTCCCCGCAGACACGTGAGGTTGTCGCGGTTCCTCAACAACTCAGGGCATTGCTTGAATAAAAGGCAGTAATCAATACTGCGACCGATCATTGGGCGGAGCGTAACGATGCATGGGGCAGGGATGGTCGGTGACCTGTTGGTCCTGGGTTTTTACATGATTGGCGCGGTGATCTGGATGTATTTCTGGTTGCTCTGCGTGGCCCATCGAAGCGCTTTGTTCGGGCCAATGAATGGCTTGAAATGGCTGCTGTTGGTGAGCGCATGCATCGTAGTCACTGCAGTCGGCTTGTACCTGGCCGCAGTCGAGACGTTCCATCGTGACAATGCGGATTGGTGGCTGGTGCTGGCTTCGATGGCTATACCTGTGATGGGTATCCAGGCTGTGCGCCTGAAACTGCGCTAAGGCGGCCATCAAGACCGGTCCACAGTAATCGCTGTAGTTGTTTTTATATAGCGACTGCCATGAACATGCGCCGGAAAACATAACTCCAAAGTCAAGAAAAGGGTCGCGTCATGAAAGTCAGTGCACGTAACGTCTTCAAAGGTCAGGTCAGCAAAGTCCAGGCGGGCGCGGTTAACGCTGAGGTCAGCCTGCAGTTGCCCGGCGGTGAGCAGTTGGTCGCGGTGGTGACCATGGAGAGTGTCAACAACCTTGGCATTGCCGTCGGTAAAGAGGCGGTTGCGCTGGTCAAGGCTCCCTGGGTGATGCTGATGACCGAGTCGAGCGATATTCGCCTGTCTGCCCGCAACTGCCTGCAAGGCACAGTGCTCAGCGTCAACGATGGTGCGGTCAATGCCGAAGTGGTGATCGAGCTGGCAGGCGGCACCAAGATCTACTCGATTGTGACGCGTGATGCCGTAGCGGAGTTGGGGTTGGCGCCGGGTGTCAGTGCGACGGCCGTGATCAAGGCCTCACACATCATCCTCGGCGTGCCGGCCTGACGCATAGGTCGTTGCGATAACGCCGCGAGACCTGCCTGGTCCCGCGGCTTGTGCAATGACACAGTATTCATCGGCGTGCTAAACGTAAGCCTGGCCATGAAAGCCGCGGGGCAAACGTTGTAGGCCTGGCATTTGAGTCAGACGCTCGATCCACGCCGAGCGCCAGTCAATCACACTGTGTTGCGCCTTGGCCTTGCGCGCAGCGCGGCGTGCCGCATTGCGTTGTTCGCGACGGGCGTCTTTATAGGCATCGGTATTGCGGCAACTGCGGCATTTGACGCGGTTGAGTTCTCGGGTCGAAATCAGATTATTGCCGTGGTGGCCGCAAGCCAGGTGACCGGCGACCTTGAAGTGAGTGACCATTGGCATTGCCCTCATTACGGTTCACACAGGTTCAGACTTCGGCCTGCGTCATTCGGTTCAGGAGGATGTGTGCTGCTGTACGGCGAACTGTTTGCGAAACCACTCTTCAAGCATGGCTTTTTCCGCATACAGGCGGTCGCTGGTGGCCCGGCGACCGGGACGTTGCAAATACAGTTTGTCTGACAGGTGCGCGTCCGCCTGGCTCAGCGGCTGGCCTTGTTGCGACAACACGTAGTGCAGGTCGATACTGGGCCAGGTGATCTCACGCAAAAAGCGCACGGTGTAGGCTTGCGGGTGCCAGGGCTCGTAACGGCCGGCCAGGTCGATGTCGCGAATATCGATGCGCAGGGTCTGGTTGGCGGGCAGGTAACGCTTGCCCAGGGTCTGCAGGTAACTGCGCAGCTCTTTCATCACATACGCATCGGCCCCGCGCTCATAGCCGTTGCTGTCCAGGCTGGCATCGCGAAAGTGTTCCGGGTTGTCGTAGTTGACCTCGACCGAGCTGGCGGGCGTTGATTGAGCGAAACTGCTCGTTGCCAGCAGGCTCAGGGCAAAAAAGCTCAGGACCGGGCGCATGATTCACCTCCAGGTGCAGCGATCTGCACTATTTTTATTGTACGCCTGCCAAGGCTGGCGGGGCAGGAGGGAGTACCGTGAGCAGGATCGAGCGGTTTGCTGTCAATGCACAAGGTCGCGACTACGCCGTGGGGGATATCCATGGTCACTTTCAGCGCTTACAGACGCAACTGTCAGCGATTGGATTCGATCCTGCGGTAGACCGCTTGTTCAGCGTCGGTGACCTGGTGGACCGCGGCCCGGAATGCACCCAGGCCCTGCATTGGCTGGCGCAGCCGTGGTTTCACGCTGTGCAAGGCAACCACGAAGCGCTGGCTGTGACCCACGTCAGCGGTGGCTGGCTGGACTACGGCCAGTACCGGGCTGCAGGCGGCGGCTGGTTCCTCGACTTGCCGGAAGCCGAACAGGCACGGTTTGCCGAACGTTTTGCCCGCATGCCCTTGGCCTTGGTGGTCGACACTCCTGAGGGCCCGGTCGGCTTGCTGCATGCCGATTGCCCTTGCGCCAGTTGGGCCGAGTGGTGCGAGCAACTGCAAGGGCCGGTGCCGCAGGCGCTGCAGGAATATTGCCAATGGTCGCGGCGTCGGCTCGCGGAAGATGACGAGCGACCGGTAGCCGGATTACGCGCATTGATCGTGGGGCATACCCCGTTGCATGAAGTACGGGTGCTGGGGAACATCTGGCATATCGATACCGGTGGCTGGTCGCGGGGGCACTTCAGCCTGTTGGCGCTCGACACCCTCAGCCTGGCCAATGCTGCGGTAATGGAGTGATCATTCCGACGGTTTTGTCATGCAAACAGTTATTGCGCGCAACTGTACCTTGACCCTTGGGCGTGCCGAGTAGAACCTGCCTGCTCACGCTGTTGGAGCACCTTCATGGACCTGTCGTTACTTGCCCTGTTCGTACCTGCCTGTTTTGCCCTGAACATGGCGCCAGGCCCAAACAACCTGTTGTCA
Organism: Pseudomonas sp. NUPR-002; assembly: GCF_056322725.1. NCBI lineage: Bacteria > Pseudomonadati > Pseudomonadota > Gammaproteobacteria > Pseudomonadales > Pseudomonadaceae > Pseudomonas > Pseudomonas sp. NUPR-002. The sequence continues at coordinate 3,268,636 of NZ_CM150476.1, read as the reverse complement.
CTGAACAATGCCAGTCGCTATGGCCTGCGCACTGCCTGTGTAGCAGGCATCGGCCGGTTGCTGGCGTTCGCCGCAATGATCGTATTGGCCGCCATGGGCCTGGCGGTGGTGCTCTACACCAGCGAATACCTGTTCCTGGGCATCAAGCTGGCGGGCGCCGCCTATCTGTTCTACATCGCCTGGCAGTTGTGGCGCGCGCCGGTGGCGGTTACCCCGGTCAGCAGCGAGCGTCAGGCTGGCACGTTGCGGCTGGCGCGCCAGGAGTTTCTGGTGGCCGCCGGCAACCCCAAGGCAATCTTGATCTTTACCGCTTTTCTGCCGCAGTTTGTCCAGGTATCAAGCCCAGTGCCAGTGTCTGAGCAGTTTGCCTGGCTGGGCGGCTTGTTCCTGCTGCTGGAGTGGGCGGCGATTGCCATCTATGCCTGGTTGGGCGCTTACCTGCAACGCTGGTTCAACCAACCAGCGCCACGGCGTTTGTTCAACCGTGTCAGTGCAAGCTTGCTTGCCTGCGCAGGGTTCGGACTGCTGGCTGCGCGTCGCGCCTGAGCGACCGGGCCGACACGCCGGTGAATATCCAGGTCCTTATAGAGAAAGGGTCTGAGACGGGTGGGGAAATGGCCTAGGCTTATCGCTGAACCGGGCACAAGGAACCGTTGCCCGCCACCTGCCAAGGAGATGTACCGATGCTCTCGACCCTGGAGTTGCGCAACATTATAGAAAGCAGTTTTTTGCCGACCCGCTGCCAGTGCACCCTGGCATCTGACCGTTCATTGACGGTCAAGGTGTTTGACCGCAGCTGTGAGCGGGTCGATTTGTTGGTAACCGGTATCTGCGCCGATGAGTTGACTAGTAGCAGGGCGATTTCCAACTTGATTGTCGGCTTGCGCAATGATCTGGCCGATCAGCGCCAGCAGCGTGCCGGGCGGCGCAGCGACAGCCTTTAATCGCGGTAGAACACCTGCACCAGGTGATAGCCAAACTTGCTCTTGATCGGACCGTGCACAACCCGCAGCGGTTTTTTGAAGATGACCTGGTCGATGGCGCCCACCATCTGCCCCGGACGCACTTCGCCCAGGTCACCGCCGCGTTTGCCGGACGGGCAGGTCGAGTACTTTTTGGCCAGCACATCGAACGCTTCGCCCTTGGCGATACGTTGCTTGAGCTGTTCGGCTTCTTCAGCGGTCTTGACCAGAATGTGCCGGGCCTGTGCTTTCATTTAAAGGTACCTTCGTAAAGCGCTAAAACCGCGCATTATGCCTGATCGCGCAGCTCCGGGCGGTCACGAAATTGCTCAAGGGCTTGCGGGTTGGCCAGCGCGTCGGTGTTTTTCACCGGCTCGCCATGCACCACATTGCGTATCGCCAGCTCGACGATCTTGCCACTGATGGTCCGCGGGATGTCGCTGACTGCGGCAATCACCGCTGGCACGTGGCGTGGGCTGGTGTTGCTGCGGATAACCTGACGAATCCGCGCCTGCAGTGCCTCATCCAGGACCAGGCCATCGCGCAGGCGCACGAACAACACCACGCGCACATCGTTCTGCCAGCGCTGACCAATGGCGACGCTCTCCAGCACCTCGTCGATCTTTTCCACCTGGCGATAGATTTCCGCAGTGCCGATACGCACACCGCCGGGGTTGAGCACCGCATCCGAACGGCCGTGAATCAACATACCGCCTTCAGCGGTTTGCTCGGCATAGTCACCTTGCGCCCAGACGCCCGGGAACTGGCTGAAATAGGCGGCATGGAAGCGTTCGGCCTGAGGGTCGTTCCAGAATCCCAGGGGCATGGCCGGAAAGTGCCGGGTACAGACCAGCTCGCCTTTTTCTCCGATCAGTGCATGGCCGCTGTCGTCCCAGACCGCCACCGCCATGCCCAGGCTCTTGCACTGGATCTGCCCGCGCCGAACGGGCAGTACCGGATTACCGATCACGAAGCAGGAGCAAATATCGGTACCCCCCGACATCGACGCCAGGCACAGGTCTGACTTGAACTCGCGGTATACGTAGTCGTAGCTCTCGGGTGACAAGGGCGAGCCGGTGGACAGCAGCAGCTTGAGCGAGTCGAGGCGATGACTCAGGCGGGGCTGGATGTGCGCCTGTTCCAGCGCGGCGAGGTATTTGGCGCTGGTACCAAAGGCGGTGATCCGTTCGCTGTCGATCAGGTCGAGCAAACGCTCGGGCCCTGGATGGAAGGGTGAGCCGTCGTACAGCACCAGCGTGGCGCCGACCGCCAGCCCGCTGGCCAGCCAGTTCCACATCATCCAGCCGCAGGTGGTGTAGTAGAGCAACACATCATCTGCGCCCAGATCATTGTGCAGGCCGTGTTCTTTCACATGCTGCAGCAACACCCCACCGGCACTGTGGACGATGCACTTGGGCACGCCGGTAGTGCCGCTGGAATACAGAATGTACAGCGGGTGGTCGAACGGCAGCGCGGTGAACTGCGGCTCGCCGCCGGGCTGATAGAAATCGTCCCACAGGCTGACACGGGCGCTGCAGTGAAATTCATCCGCGCGGCTGTGCGCACGGCTGTAAGGCACCACCAGCAGTTGCTCGAGGCTGGGCAGTTGGGCTAGCACCTCATTGATCTTGTCGAGCTGATCGATGTACTTGCCTGCGTATTGATAGCCGCCGCACACCAACAGCAGCTTGGGCTCGATCTGGCCAAAGCGGTCGATAATGCCGTGGGTGCCGAATTCAGGTGAGGAGCACGACCAGATTGCACCCAGGCTGGTGCAGGCAAGCATGGCCACCAGGGTCTGCCAGGTGTTGGGCATGACCGCGGCGACGCGATCGCCGACGCCAATACCGGCGGCCTGGAAACTACGCTGCAAGCCGGCGACCTGTGCGGCCAGTTCGGCGTGACTGATGACCCTGCGTTCACCGTCCTCACGCAGCGAAACCAAGGCCGCTTGGCTATCGCGACGCTTGAGCAGGTGTTCGGCGAAGTTCAACGTAGCGCCGCTGAACCAACGCGCATCGGGCATCTGTGGCCCTTCGTCGAGGACCTCGGTGGCGGGTTGGTGCCAGTGCACCTGGAAAAAATCGGCAAGGGTTTGCCAGAACGCGGCGCGCTGCTCGATGCTCCAGCGGTGCAGTTGCGGATAATCAGCCAACGCCAGCCCGTGCTTGCGATTGACCTCGCGGCGAAAGGCCTCCATGTGGCTGGCCTGAATGCGCGCCTTGCTCGGGCGCCACAGCACTTCGTTCATGCACATCCCCTGTAGGCGCGGGCTTGTTGTAGGAGCGGGCTTGCCCCGCGATAGCGATCTGTCAGGCCCAATATATCGCGGGGCAACCCCGGGCCAACCGTGGTTTCATTCCACTGTAGCGTGCTTCACTTCTGGCGAAGCCGACCAGATGCGGTAACGCACCTCAACGCCTTCCGGCACATAGACCACCACCGGCAGTTTGCTGTTGTAACGCAGCAGGAAGCCATCACCTACCACGGGGACAAAGGCTTGCTGCTGGGTGTTGTTCGGGCAGGCCATCAGGGTCGAGGCCGGGCCCACGACCTTTTCCAGGCGGTAGTAGTTGTAACCCCAACCTTGCAGGGTTTTCTCTTCGAGCGTGCCACCCAGGCGCTGGCGGTTGCAGTCGACTTGCAGTTGCTTACCCGCCAGCACTTCCAGCTTGAAAGCCGACTCATCCGCTTGCGCAGGCAAGTGAATGACCTGGCGGGTAAAGCCTTTTTCAGCCTCGGGATACGGCGCGACATCCTTGAGGCTGGCAGCCTGCACCGAAGTAGCAAGCGCCAGGCTCAGGGTGAACAACGCGGTGAAAGGGGTAGGGCGCATAAGGCCTCCTTGCAGGTAAAAAAGACGATGCCGCAGCCAGATCCCGGGCCGCCCGTCATTGGGCCAGCCAGCCGCCATCGATGTTCCAGGCAGCGCCACGTACCTGACTGCCAGCTTCGCTACAGAGGAACAATACCAGCTCACCCAGGTGTTCGGGAGTGACGAAGGCCAATGAAGGCTGCTTTTCCGCGAGCAGGTCGTGCTGTGCCTGTTGTGCATCAATGCCGGTGGCCGCGCGGTCATCGATCTGTTTTTGCACCAGCGGTGTCAGCACCCAGCCCGGGCAAATGGCGTTGCAGGTGATGTTGCTGGTGGCCGTCTCAAGGCCCACCACCTTGGTCAGCCCGACCACGCCATGCTTGGCCGCCACATACGCGGCTTTGCCGGTGGAGCCGACCTGGCCGTGCACCGAAGCGATGTTGATGATCCGCCCCCAATTGCGCTGACGCATGCCGGGCAGTACCAGGCGTGTGCCATGGAACACGGCGGACAGGTTGACCGCAATGATCGCGTCCCAGCGCTCTACGGGGAACGCTTCGACCGCCGCCACATGCTGGATGCCAGCATTGTTGACCAGAATATCGACACCGCCGAACTCGCGTTCGGCATAGGCGAACAGGTCTTCGATCTGGGCCACGTCGCCCAGGTCAGCCGGGTGGTGGCCGACCCGCGTACCGTGGCGGGCCACCTCGGCAATTGCCGCGCTGGCATCGCCAAAGCCGTTGAGGATCAGGTTGGCGCCGGCACGCGCCAGGACGTGGGCGATACCCAGGCCGATGCCGCTGGTGGAGCCGGTGACCACTGCTGTTTTGCCGTTGAGTTGCATAGCGTGCTCCTTAGACGATACCGGTCGCGTAGAAGGTGGCGATTACCACAAACACCGCCAGGGTCTTGATCAGGGTAATGCCGAAAATGTCTTTGTAGGCTTCGCGGTGGGTCAGGCCCGTGACCGCCAGCAGGGTGATGACCGCGCCGTTGTGCGGCAGGGTGTCCATGCCACCGCTGGCCATGGCGGCGACGCGGTGCAGCACTTCAAGGGGAATGTTGGCGGCATTGGCAGCGGCGATGAAACTGTCGGACATTGCTGCCAGGGCAATACTCATGCCTCCCGATGCGGAGCCGGTGATACCGGCGAGCAGCGTCACGGTAATCGCTTCGTTGACCAGCGGGTTGGGGATAGCGCGCAGGGCATCAGCCAACACCAGAAAGCCCGGCAGGGAGGCGATCACCGCACCAAAGCCGTATTCGGAAGCGGTGTTCATCGCCGCCAGCAGCGCGCCGCTGACGGCGCTTTTGCTGCCCTCGGCCAGGCGGCTCTTGATCGCGCCAAAGCCAGCCACCAGCACCAGCAGGATACCCAGCAGCAGGGCGGCCTCGACGGCCCAGATTGCGGTCAGTTTGGCGATGTCGGTCTGTACCGGTGCGCTCATGCCGGGCAGGCTGAGGCTGTGGGTTTTGCCATACCAGGCCGGAATCCAGTGGGTGAACAGCAGGTTCATCACCCCCACCAGCAACAGCGGCGACAGCGCCAGTAATGGGTTGGGCAGCTTGAGATCGGCCGCAGTTTCCGGCTCGTTGCGCAGGTCGGTGCCGTAACCTTCACCGGCGCGCAGGGCCTTGTTGCGCTGGCGTTGCAGGTACAGCATGCCGGCGCAGAACACGAACAGCGTGCCGATCAGTCCCAGCCACGGCGCGGCCCAGGCGGTGGTGTTGAAGAAGGTACTGGGGATGATGTTCTGGATCTGTGGGGTGCCGGGCAGGGCATCCATGGTGAAGGAAAACGCCCCCAGGGCGATGGTCGCCGGAATCAGGCGTTTGGGGATGTTGCTCTGGCGGAACATCTCGGCGGCAAATGGATACACCGCAAACACCACCACGAACAACGACACGCCGCCGTAGGTGAGCAGCGCACACACCAGGACGATCACCAGCATGGCCTGGCGGGTGCCGAGCAAGCGAATTGCTGCCGCGACGATCGAGCGGGAGAACCCGGACAGCTCGATCAGTTTGCCGAACACGGCACCGAGCAGGAACACCGGGAAATACAGTTTGATGAAACCGACCATTTTTTCCATGAACACGCCGGTAAAGGCCGGGGCCACAGCGGAAGGGTCGGTGAGCAGTACCGCGCCGAGGGCGGCAATCGGGGCGAAGAGGATAACGCTGTAACCACGGTAGGCAGCCAGCATCAGCAGCGCGAGGGCTGCCAGGGCGATGATCACACTCATCGAGTGTCTCCTTGGTGAATCTTGTTTTTGTTGGGTTGCAGGAGATAGCGAGAACCGTGCCAGATCGTTAAGTCATTGAAATATATGAGTATTTATAGGAATTTATAATTGATTGTCTCTGATGTGAGACGGTTGGTCGCGGGGCAAGCCCGCTCCTACAGGGCCTTGTAGGAGCGGGCTTGCCCCGCGATAGCAATCTCAAATAAGAAACAGAAGTCTCGCTATTGAGACGAAAGCCCCAGCGCCACCAGTTTCTTGTACAGGGTAGACCGCCCCAACCCCAGCTGCCGCGCGGCCTCCGGTACGTTGCCGGCACAACGCGCCAGGGTATTACTCAACAATTGCCGCTCAAACTCGGCACATGCCTGCTTGTAGCTCAGCTGTGGTACTTGCGCTTGCACGGGCGCCAGGTTGCCCAGGGCGGCATGCAGGTCTTTGGCCGACAAACGCGGCTGATCAGCTAACAAGGTGGCGCGCTCCAGCACATTGCGCAGTTCACGGATATTGCCCGGCCAGGCATGCCGGGCAAGCAGCGCCTGGGCGTCGTCATCCAGCTCATGGCGGCTACCCAGCTCTTCGAGGATCGTTTCACTCAGCGCTGGCAGGTCGTCAAGGCGCTCGCGCAGCGGCGGCACCTGAATCGGCAGCACATTCAAGCGGTAATACAGGTCAGCACGAAACTCGCCCCGGACCATGGCGGCGCTGAGGTCGGTGGACGTTGCGGCGATGATCCGCACGTCGCTGCGCATCATCTGGTTGGAGCCGACCGGCTCGTATTCCTTCTCCTGCAGCACGCGCAGCAACTTGCTTTGCAGCGGTAGCGGCATGTCGCCGATTTCATCGAGGAACAGGGTGCCGCCTTCAGCCAACTGCAGCTTGCCCGTGCGCCCTTTGCGATCGGCGCCGGTGTAGGCCCCGGGCGCTGTGCCGAAGAACTCGGCTTCCAGCAACGTCTCCGGAATGGCCGCACTGTTGATGCTGACAAACGCCTTGTGCGCGCGGGAAGAGGCGGCATGGATGGCATGCGCCAGCAGTTCTTTGCCGGTGCCGGTTTCACCGAGCAGCAACACCGCCGAATCACTGCTGGCCCCACGCCGGGCCCGGCGTTTGACTTCGAGGCTGGCGGCGCTGGTACCGATGAATTGAGCAAAGCTGTACTTGGCCTGACGGGCCTTGAGCAGCGAGCGAGTGGAGGCCAGTTCCTGCTGCATGCTGGCGTAGCGTTTGAGCAGCGGTGACAGGCTGCGCAGTTCATCGAACAGGGCAAATCCGATCGCGCCGATCAGCGCGCCGTCAGCGTCATGCACCGGCAGGCGCATGACCACCAAGGGTTCCTTCGGGGTGTCGAGCATGTCGAGCAGAATCGGTCGGCCGTTGTTCACCACCTCACGCATGAGGCTGCCGGGAATCACGCTTTCGCAGGGCTGGCCAATCACGCTGGTGGCATCTTCAAGGCCAAAGCGCCGCGCGTAGCGTTCGTTCATCCAGACGATGCGCGCATCGCGGTCGACAATCAGCGTGCCTTCACTGGACTGCTCGATGATTTCGAACAACGACCGAATCGCCAGTTGGCGCACCTGCTGGTAATCCTTGAGGCTGTCACTGGCAGGCATGCGCCGCTCCCTGAAGATCAAAAGGGGCGATTATGCCCGTGGATCGAAGGCTTCGCGCAAGGCATCGCCAATGAACACCAGCAGCGACAGAATCAAGGCCAGGGCAAAAAACGCGGTAAAGCCCAGCCACGGGGCTTGCAGGTTCTGCTTACCCTGGTTGACCAGCTCACCGAGCGAGGCGCTACCGGCGGGCATGCCGAAGCCGAGAAAGTCCAGGGCGGTGAGGGTGGTGATGGCCCCGGTGAGAATGAATGGCAGGTAAGTGAAGGTGGCATTCATGGCATTGGGCAGGATGTGCCGCAGAATCACGCCGCTGTCCTGCAGGCCCAGTGCCCGCGCGGCCTGTACGTACTCAAGGTTGCGTCCGCGCAAGAACTCGGCGCGGACCACATCCACCAGTGCCAGCCAGGAAAACAGCGCCATGATCCCCAGCAACCACCAGAAGTTGGGTTCGACAAAACCGCTGAGGATGATCAGCAGGTAGAGCACCGGCAAGCCCGACCACACCTCCAGCAGGCGTTGCCCGATCAGGTCGACCCAACCGCCGTGGTAGCCCTGCAAGGCGCCAGCGGCGATACCGATCACGGTGCTGATCAGCGTCAGTGCCAGGGCGAACAGGATCGACACCCGGGTGCCGTACAGCACTCGCGCCAGCACGTCGCGCGCCTGATCGTCGGTGCCCAGCCAGTTGACCGCTGACGGCGGGCTGGGCGTGGGTTGCTGCAAGTCGTAGTTGGGCGTATCGGCGCTGAACGGGATGGGCGCGAACAGCATCCAGCCGTTCTGTTCCTTGATCAGTTGCTGCACATACTGGCTGCGGTAGTCCGGCTGGAACGGCAGTTGGCCGCCGAAGGTCTGTTCGGTGTAGCGCTTGAACGCCGGGAAGTACAGCTGCCCTTTGTAGCCCATCAGTAATGGCTTGTCGTTGGCCACCAGTTCAGCGCCCATGCTCAGGATCAACAGGGCGATGAACAACCACAGGGAAATCCAGCCACGGCGGTTGCGGCGAAAGGCGTGCAGGCGCCGACGTGAAATGGGCGAGAGGCTGAACATCAGTGGGCCCTCGTGGCAAAGTCGATGCGCGGATCGACCAGGGTGTAGCACAGGTCACCGATCAAACGGATCAACAGGCCGAACAGGGTGAAGATGAACAGTGAACCGAATACCACCGGGTAGTCCCGCGATACCGCGGCTTCGTAGCTCATGCGCCCCAGGCCATCGAGGGAGAAGATCACCTCGATCAACAGCGATCCGGCAAAGAACACGCTGATCAGCGCTTGGGGAATGCCGGCCACCACCAGCAGAATCGCGTTGCGAAACACATGGCCGTACAGCACGCGACGCTCGCTCAAGCCTTTGGCGCGGGCGGTAATCACGTACTGACGGGTGATTTCGTTGAGGAACGCGTTTTTGGTCAGCAAGGTCAGGGTCGCGAAGCCGCCGATCACCAGAGCGCCGACCGGCAGCACCAGGTGCCAGAAGTAGTCGGCCAGCTTGCCCAGCAGGCTCAATTGATCGAAGTTTTCCGAAACCAGGCCACGCACGGGGAACCAGTTCAACGATGTGCCCCCGGCAAACACTACAATCAACAGCAAGGCAAACAGAAACGAGGGCAGGGCATAGCCGATCACGATCAGGCTGCTGCTCCAGGCATCGAACGCCGAGCCGTGGCGCACGGCCTTGCGGATGCCCAGCGGAATCGACACCAGGTAGGTAATCAAGGTGGCCCAGAAGCCCAGCGACAGGGTCACCGGCATTTTTTCCAGAATCAGGTCAGTGACCTTGGCGCCTCGGAAGAAACTGTTGCCGAAATCCAGGCGCGCGTATTGGTTCAGCATCAGCCATAGGCGTTCCGGTGCCGACTTGTCGAAACCGTACTGACGCTTGATGTCTTCGATCAGCTTGGGGTCCAGGCCACGGCTGGCCCTGGAACTGCTGTGCACAGTTTCCACGCTGGCGCCCGGCGCGCCGCCACCAATGCCTTGCAAGCGCGCGATGGCCTGTTCCACTGGTCCGCCCGGTGCGGACTGAACGATGACGAAGTTGACCAGCAGAATGATCAGCAAGGTCGGGATGATCAGCAGCAAGCGGCGCAGGATGTAAGCCGTCATCGCGGCTCCTTGAGGCGCTCGGCCATCTGCACATTGGTCAGCGCCGTGGGGCTGACTTCCCACCAGCTGTCCAGACCTTCGTCGTTACTCGGCTGCACCTTCGGCAGGCCGAAGCGGTTCCACCACACGGTCGAGCTGCCGGGGGGGTAATAGTTGGGAATCCAGTAGTAGTTCCAGCTCAGCACCCGATCCAGGGCATGGGCATGGCGCAGCATGTCGGCCTTGGTCTCGGCTTTGACCAGGCCGTCGAGCAGGCGGTCTACCGCCGGGTCCTGCAGCACCATGTAGTTGTTCGAGCCCGGGTCGCTGGCCGCCGCCGAGCCAAAGAAGTTGTACAGCTCAAGCCCCGGCGATGGCGTTACCGGGTAGCCGGTGACAATCAGGTCATAGTCGCGGGCCATCAGGCGATTGACGTACTGCGAGGCATCGATGCGGCGGATCTCCAGGGTGATGCCAATCTGCGCCAGGGTACGTTTCCAGGGCAGTAGCAAGCGCTCGAATCCGGCCTGGCCGTTCAAGAAGGTGAACTGCAGCGGCTCGCCCTGGGCATTGACCAGCTGATCGCCTTGCGGCTTCCAGCCGGCAGCCTCGAGCAGCGCCAAGGCCTGCAATTGCTTGTCGCGAATCAGCCCCGAGCCGTCGGTGCGCGGTGCTTCGAACACCTGGCTGAACACCTCATCGGGCACCAGGCCGCGCAACGGTTCAAGCAGCTTGAGCTCTTGTGCATCCGGCAAGGCGCGGGCGGCCAGGGCACTGTTGGCGAAGAAGCTCTGCTGGCGGATGTACAGGTTGCGCATCATCTGCCGGTTGCTCCACTCGAAGTCCCACAGCAGGGCCAGGGCCTGGCGTACCCGACGGTCTTTGAACACCGGGCGCTGCAGGTTGAAGACAAAACCCTGGGCGGTTTGCGGAGCGTCCTTGGCCAGTTGCGCGCGTTGCAGGCGGCCGTCGTCGAGCGCCGGGCTGTTGTAACCGATCGAATAGCCGGTGGCGGAAAACTCGCGGTTGTAATCAAAGCCGCCACCGCGCAGTACCTGACGCGCCACCTCGGTATCGCCGAAGTACTCGATGCGCAACTGATCGAAGTTGTAGCGCCCACGGCTGACCGGCAAATCACGCCCCCACCACTGCGGGTTGCGTTCAAAGGTGATGCTGCGGCCGTTATCGATCCGCCCGACACGGTAGGGGCCGCTGCCCAAGGGCGCCTCGAAACCACCACCGCTGGCAAAGTCGCGGTCTTTCCACCAGTGCTCAGGCAACACCGGCAGGGTGGCCAGGTCCAGCGGCAGTGTACGGTTCTGGTTGCTCTTGAACAGAAAACGCACCTGGCGCGGGCCTTCGATTTCTACTTTGTCGACCTCGGCGAACTGCGTCCGGTATTTCAGGCTTCCCTGATGCATCAGCAGATCAAAGGTGTAGCGCACATCTTCGGCGCGAATCGGCTGGCCATCGGCAAAGCGTGCGAGGGGATCAAGGTAGAAACGCAGCCAGTGCCCGTCGGGGTCGCGCTCAAGGCGCTGGGCTACCAGCCCATACACGGTGTAGGGCTCATCCTGGGCGCGTATCGCTAATGGCGCATACAACCAGCCATCGACCTCGGCAACACCGATGCCTTTATCGATGTAGGGCAGCACATGGTCGAACTGACCGATCTCGATGGCCGAGCGGCGCAGACTGCCGCCTTTGGGCGCGTCAGGGTTAACGTATTCGAAGTGTTGAAAGTTGGCGGGGTAACGCGGTGCTTCACCATAGACGGTGAGGGCATGCCCGGGCGCCGCCATCAGCAGGCCCGGGCAGGTCAGCAGCAAGCATGCCAATAGCAGGCCGGGTAAGGTTACCCGGCGCGCCACGGCAACAGGCCGCATCGGCAGGACTCAGTCCTGACGGCTGGTCACTTCCAGCAGGTGGTAGCCGAACTGGGTTTTGACCGGGCCTTGCACCACGTTGAGCGGGGCGCTGAATACCACGGTGTCAAACTCCTTGACCATTTGGCCCGGGCCGAACGAACCCAGATCGCCACCCTGACGGCTGGACGGGCAGGTGGAGTTGGCCTTGGCAACTTCGGCGAAATCAGCGCCGCCTTCGATCTGAGCTTTGAGTTCGTTGCACTTCTCTTCGCTGCTGACGAGGATGTGGCGGGCAGTGGCTTTTGCCATGGGAAAGTCTCCTGGTGAATGAACGGCAAGCCTAGCGCAAATGTCACTGCAATGCTTCTGCTTCTTGGCGTCTAACTGGAGTCTACCGAGCCAGTGCTTCACTGGCCTGCAGCAGCATCTGTTGCGTCGATGCCCAACCCAGGCAGCCGTCGGTAATCGACACGCCGTACTTCAGCGGCGCTTTACCCAGTGCCTGGCAGCCATCGAACAGATGACCTTCGAGCATCATGCCGACAATCGACTGATCCCCGGCCAGGCGTTGGCGCAGGACCTCGGCGAATACTTCAGGCTGGCGCAGCGGGTCTTTGCCGCTGTTGGCATGACTGCAATCGACCATGATCCGTGCAGCCAGCCCGGCCTTGGCCAGGCCCTGACGCGCTTGGGCGATGCTCGCGGCGTCGTAGTTCGGGCCTTGATGGCCGCCGCGTAGCACCAGGTGGGTGTCGGGGTTGCCCAAGGTTTCGATAATCGCCGGGTGGCCCTGCGCATCGATGCCGAAATGGCGGTGCGCATGGGCAGCACTGCGGATCGCGTCGCAGGCAATGGCAACGCCGCCGTCGGTGCCGTTCTTGAAACCGACCGGCAGGCCCAGGCCGCTGACCATCTCGCGGTGGATCTGCGATTCGGTGGTGCGTGCACCAATCGCCGCCCAGCTGAGCAGATCGTCGAAGTAGCCAGCGGCCATCGGCTGCAGCAGCTCGGTGGCAATCGGCAAGCCGCGCTCCAGCATACCCAGCATCAGCCCACGGGACAGGGCGATACCGGCGTGCATGTCGTCACTGCCATCGAGGTGCGGATCGTAGGCCAGGCCTTTCCAGCCGACGGTGGTGCGTGGTTTTTCCACGTAGGCACGCATGACCAACAGCAGTTGGTCGCTGACGTCGTCACTGAGGGCTTTGAGGCGGTCGGCGTATTCAAGGGCCGATTTCGGATCGTGTATCGAGCATGGGCCGACGATTACCAGCAGGCGCTGATCACGGCCTTCAAGGATGGCGCGTACAGCCTGGCGATGCTGTTCGACCTGATGGCCAAGGGCGCAGCTCAAGGGCATCTGTTGCTTGAGCAGGTGGGCGCTGGGCAGACGTTGGCTGACAGCAGTATTGGCGGCTTGCGGTTGGGTCAGGGGCAGAGCGAGCGAAGACGTTTGCATGGCGATTATGTTCCCTGGGCGGACGGCGGGTTCTGACCCGCGCGGTCGGCCCTATCGAAGTGTTCGACAAAGATCCGGATTTGCATTGTGTGTAGTTGTGCCACCTGTGCTGGACCGGTCGGAGGCGGCAAACTGGCCCGAACGGGATTGGCTAAATCGCCAGGCGGTAAAGCTTGGGTAACGGTAATAAGTGGCGTAGTTCATGGAGTAATCCTCGTTATCTGTTCGGTTGTCCGGGGGCCTGAAATGCAAAACCCCCGGTCGGGGGGCCGACCGGGGGTTGAGTATTCTCGTGTTCGGCGGCCCCTTGAAAGTGGGCGCCGGTGTGGGTATCAGCGGCGCCTGTGGCTAAACCAATACCCAAAATAAAATGCAGCTGGAGCGATTGTCGCGCACTCGGCCACAGCCAGCAGGGGACGCGATGGGCGACCTGCGTGTTGTGCGTGAGTGAGGGTGGATGGCGACATGGGACTCTCCAAGTGATGGTCCTGAGCTTACTGCAGGCACAGGCACGGTTTCAATGGCTAATTTGCATAACGGCGATTACTGCCGACTATCGTCGCAGGTAAGCGGAGAAATCGATGTCGCCTGCGCTAAGGATCGCCTGCACACGGTTGTGCACATTGAGCTTGCGCAGAATCGCCGAGACATGCGCTTTGACGGTGGTCTCGGCGATGTCCAGGTTGTAGGCGATCTGTTTGTTCGATTCGCCCTTGCTCATGCGCTGCAGCACCAGCAACTGCTTGCGGGTCAGCGCCTGTAGCAGTTCCGGGGCGAACGGGGTGTGTTCGCTGTGGCTGCGGCGGCTGTTGGCGCTTTGTGTGCGGATGATGTCGGGTGGCAGGTACACGTTGCCATTGAGGATCTGTTCGATGGCGTCGGTCATTTGCGAACGCGGCGACGACTTGGTGATGAAACCCACCGCGCCATAGGTAATGGCTTGCAGGACGATCTGTTTGTCCTGTTCGGCCGAGACAATCACCACCGGTACCGTCGGTGCACTGTTGCGCAGGTTGATCAGGCCACCCAGACCGTGCATGCCCGGCATGTTCAGGTCGAGCAGGATCAGGTCGAGGTCGTCATGCTCGGCAGTCAAGGCCAGGGCGCCGTCAAGATCGGCGGTTTCCATCACCTCACTGCCTGGAAAACCATCGCTGATCACACTGTGGATGGCTTCGCGAAACAACGGGTGGTCGTCGGCGATCAGAATCTTGTACATGGCTTTGCACCTTATTGTTGTGGTTGTTGCTGCACCCTTGCATTACAGGCCAGCTATAGCGCTTTGGAAATGCGACCATCGACAACGCAAACAGTACCAAAGTAGTAGGCCGGGGGGCAGGGGGGCGATTTAGCATGGATGCAACTTGCCAGGGCAGAGCCACGAAGGAGGGGCCGGGATGGCCATTTTACTGGTCGACGACCACCCGATGCTGCGTTTGGGGCTGGCCCGACTGCTGTCCCAGACGTTCGAGGGGCTGGCGATCATTGAGGCTGGCAGCGGTGAAGCGGCGCTGCTGAAGGTGGCCGAGCAGTTGCCGGGGCTGGTGATCATCGACTTTGACCTGCCGGGCATCAGTGGCCTGGAAACCACCCGGCGCTTGCGTCAGCGTCTGCCGCAACTGCGGGTGCTATTTTTCAGTGAGCACACGGAGCTGGGGTTGGTGCGCCAGGCTCTGGATGCCGGTGCTTGCGGTTATCTGTCCAAGGCCGCTGAACCTGAGGTGGTGCTTGAGGCAGTACGCCGGGTGTTGTGCGGGCAGGCTTACATCGAGCAGCCGCTGGCCACCGCGCTGGCGGTGCAGGCGTACGGCGGGCAAGCCGCGCATGCCTGTTTGCAGGACCTGACCGCGCGTGAAGTCGAAATCTTCCTGATGTTGGCCAAAGGCAGCTCGAATCGTTTGATTGCCCAGCAGCTGTGTTTGAGCAACAAGACCGTGTCCAATTACCTCACCATCCTCAAGAGCAAGCTGCAGGTCAGCTCTCAGGCCGAAATGGTTCACCTGGCCATCGAGGCTGGCCTGTTGCGCGTCGCGGCTTGATTCCGGCTGTTCACGGGTTGTCGGCTTATCTGTTTGATGAGGTGGCTGGGTCGTCCCTAACGGTGGGAGCGGGCTTGCCCCGCGATCTGGCGCGATACCGCAAATCGCGGGTCAAGCCCGCTCCCACTGGGACAAGCCCTACAGTCTGAATGAATAACCTTAGTTCCAGCTGTCGGGACAGCCCTGACAGCCTTCCATATTGCTGTCTTGAAAGTTGGCGTAGTGCTGGCGGCTGCCGCGCAGGTCGGCACGCTCAAGATTGCTTTCACCCAGCTTGGCCTCTTGCAGGTTGGCGTCAGCCAGGTTGGCGCCTTTGAGGTCGGCCTTGCTCAGCCAGGTCATTTCCAGGTCGGCGGCCTGCAGGTTGCTGTGGTGCAGCCGGGCGCCGGAAAGGCGGGCAAACTCCAGGTAAGCGGCGCTGAGGTTGGCGTTGTCGAAGATGGCGCCTTGGGCGAACAGCCCCCAGCCTTGTACCGCGATCAGGGTGGCGTCTTGCAGGTTGGCCAGGCGCAGGTTGCTTTGTTGCAGGCTGGCGCGGGTGAGGTTGGCGCCTTGCAGGTTGGCCTTCTCTAGGTTGGCCAGGTCCAGGCGCGTGTGGCGCAGGTTGGCGCCACGCAGATCGGCACCGGCCAGATTAATCTTGCGCAGGTCCTGGTTGCTCAGGTCAGCACCACGCAGGTCGGCGTTGGCGCATTGGCTTTCCGGGGCGAGGACGCAGCCATTGAGGATCGGTGCCTCGTCATCGCTGGCGAAGGCGGGGGAGAGGGTGAAGGCCAGTAGTAGCGGTAGGTAGTTCATGTGCGGCTCCTTGGTGGGGCGCTTTCGCGGAGCAAGCCCGCTCCCACTGGCTTCGGTGGGAGCGGGCTTGCCCCGCGAGGGTTTCAACGCTGCGCGGTCTTGCTATCCCAGGCCGGGATCTTGAACACCCAGAAAGAACCACCCTGTGCCACCGGCTTGGTCAGTTCTGCCATGTCGCCTCCCCACAGCGGCACTGCACCGCCATAGCCAACGGTCACACCGATGTACTGCTCACCGTCCTGCTCCCAGGTAATCGGCGGCGAGACAATGCCGCTGCCGGTCTGGAATTTCCACAGTTCTTCGCCGGTCTTGGCATTGAAGGCCTTGAAGTAGCCATCGCCGGTGCCGGTGAACACCAGGTTGCCTTTGGTTGCCAGTACCCCGGCCCACAGTGGCAGGCGTTCTTTGTGTTCCCAGACCATTTTCCCGGTGGTGGGGTCCATGGCTCGCAGCGAGCCGACGTGGTCTTCATACATGCGCTTGATACGGAAGCCCATGCCCAGGTACGCCGAACCTTTCTTGTAGTTCACTTCCTCAGTCCAGTATTCCTCTTTCCACTGGTTCGACGGCACATAGAACAGTCCGGTGTCCTGGCTGTAGGCCATCGGGTTCCAGTTCTTGCCACCAAGGAACGGTGGCGAAACTTCGACCGGCTTGCCTTTGGTCTGCCCCGGTTCAGGCTTGGCCGGACGCTGCCCCGGGTTTTCTACCGGGCGCCCGGTGTCCAGGTCGATGTGGCTGGCCCAGGTGATGTTGTCGGCGAATGGGAAGGCGTTTTTCAATTTGCCGTTGGTGCGGTCGACCACGTAGAAGAAGCCGTTGCGGTCGGCATGGGCGGTGGCTTTGTATTGCTTGCCGTCTTTGCCTTTGTAGTCGAACAGCACCAACTCGTTGTTGCCGGAGAAGTCCCAGGCATCGTTTGGGGTGTGCTGGTAGAACCACTTCACTTCGCCAGTGCTCGGGTCAACGCCGACCTGACCTGAGGTGTAAAGGCTGTCGTAGTCGTGGGGATTGCCGTCTTTGGAGGTGCGCGCCCAGGTGTTCCAGGGGCCGGGGTTGCCTGCGCCAACGATGATGGTGTTGGTTTCGGCATCGAAGCTGGCGCTCTGCCAAGGCGCGCCACCGCCATGGCTCCAGGCTTCGACCTTGCCGGTTTCGGTGCTCGGATCATCCGGCCAGGACGGTGCTTTGACATCGCCCGTCGGGGTGCTGTCCTTGCCGTTCAAACGCCCCATGTGGCCTTCAACGAAGGGCCGCATCCAGACTTCCTCGCCGGTATCCGGATCACGGGCGAACAGTTGCCCGACAACGCCGAACTCATCGCCGGAACTGCCGTGAATCAGCAGCACCTTGCCGCTCTTCTGGTCTTTGACCAGGGTCGGGGCGCCGGTCATGGTGTAGCCGGCACTGTGGTCACCGAACTTTTTCTTCCACACCACTTTGCCGGTGTCTTTGTTCAGGGCGATGACCTGAGCGTCAAGGGTGCCGAAGAAGATCTTGTCGCCATAAATCGCTGCGCCACGGTTGACCACGTCACAGCAGGGACGGATGTTGTCTGGCAAACGGTGGTTGTAAGTCCACAGGCGTTTGCCGCTCTTGGCGTCGAGGGCGAATACCCGCGAGTAGGAACCGGTGACATAGATGACGCCGTCGTTGACGATGGCCTGGGACTCCTGGCCGCGCTGTTTTTCATCGCCAAACGAGTACGACCAGGCCGGGGTCAGCTTGAACACGTTGCTGTCGTTGACCTGGGCCAGCGGGCTCCAGCGCTGGGCATTGGTGCCCATGCCGTACTGCAGGACGTTGCCGGTGCTCTTGTGGTCGTCAGCAATGTCCTCCCAGCTCACCGGCGTCGCACTCGCGGGCACGGCCAGGGCGAGGCCGGTGAACAGCATGATCGCCTGCACAGCGCAAGACAGTGGAGAACGTGGGTCGGGTACCGATCTTATTGTCATGGTTGGAGTTCCCAGAGAAGGTTTTGGCCTGCTTAGCCTGGAACCTTGGCCCTGAGGGTTAAACGGAAAAATTCCCGCTATTGACGGGAAAATTTCCCAAACGGCGCATGATTTGGCACTGCTCCACAAGCGTTACGACCAAGGGAGTAGAACGCGGCCCCTAAAGCAGCATGGGGCCTGTTGTTGCCTCGGCCTAGGCTGGCGGACACCCTTTCAGCAGAGAGGGGTTCGCGTGCAAACAGCAGTCGAGGGCAGAACAATGACAACAGCAAAAAACGCCTGGGCGGGCCTGATCGTGACGGGTTGCCTGATCAGCAGCGGCGCCGTGTTGGCACATGGCAACGTCACACCGACGGCGGTCAATACCGGAAACCTGGAGAAACTCGGCGAGCAGTGGCGTGCAGAAAATCCCTACCGTAACAGCAAGGACCATGACGAAGCGGTGTCGATTGGCGCCTCGGCTTACAACCAGAACTGTGCCGCCTGCCATGGTCTGGAGGCCAAGTCGGGTGGTATCGCACCGGATCTGCGCCTGTTGGATGAAGGCGCGGCGGGGGATGAATGGTTTGTCGAACGGGTGCGCAACGGGGCCGTGCGGGATGGCCGGGTGTACATGCCGAAGATGGCTGACTACCTGAGCCAGGAGGCGTTATGGGCGGTGCGCAGTTACCTTGATAGCGTGCATGTGGACGAGTAGAACAGCTTTTTCCGCGGGGCAAGCCCGCTCCTACCGGGTATGGTGGGAGCGGGCTTGCCCCGTGATGCGGCTACAACGCGTAATGCTTAAGCTCACGAGCAATCAACATCCGCTGAATTTCACTGGAGCCTTCGTAGATCTGGGTAATCCGCGCATCGCGGTAATACCGCTCTACCGGATAGTCTTCCAGATAACCATACCCACCATGCACCTGAATCGCCTTGGAGCAGACCCGCTCAGCCATTTCCGAGGCAAACAGCTTGGCCTGTGACGCTTCGCTCAGGCACGGCTTACCGGCACTGCGCAAACGTGCCGCATGCAGGATCAGCAGGCGTGCGGCGTTGATCTGCACCTGCATGTCGGCCAGCAGGTTGGCGATGCTCTGGTGCTCATTGATCGGTTTGCCAAACTGCACCCGGTCACGGGCATAGGCCAGGGCCGCTTCGAACGCCGCGCGGGCAATGCCCAGCGCCTGTGCGGCAATGCCGATGCGCCCGCCTTCAAGGTTGGACAAGGCGATCGCCAGGCCTTTGCCGCGCTCACCGAGCAGGTTGGCAGCGGGAATTCGGCAGTTGTTCAAGGTCACCGCGCAGGTGTCGGAGGCGCGGATGCCCATCTTGTGTTCGCTGCGGTCAACCACGAAGCCTTCGTTGTCGGTCGGCACCAGGAACGCCGAAATACCTTTCTTGCCCAACTCAGGGTCCGTCACCGCAAACACGATGGCCAGGCCCGCGCGGCGGGCGTTGCTGACGAACTGTTTGGCGCCGTTGATGACCCAGTGATCACCCTGCAATTGCGCACTGGTGCGCAGGTTGTGCGCTTCAGAGCCCGCTTGCGGCTCGGTCAGGCAGAAGCAACCGATCACCTCACCGCTGGCCAGACGCTCCAGCCAGGTCTGTTGTTGCTCGGCGCTACCGTAGGCGAGCAGCGGGCCGCAGCCTACCGAGTTGTGGATGCTCATCAGCGCGCCCGTGGCACCGTCGCCGGCGGCGATTTCTTCTACTGCCAGGGCATAGGCGACATAGTCGGTATAGCTGCCGCCCCATTGCTCGGGCACCACCATGCCGAGCAGGCCCAGCTCGCCCATCTTCTTGACCACTTGATCATCGATCCAGCCGGCTTTTTCCCAGGCCTGTGCGTGGGGCGCGATTTCGCCACGGGCAAAGTCGCGGGCCATGTCGCGGATCATGATTTGTTCTTCTGTCAGTTCCAGGTCTTGCATCTGCGTACTCCAGGCCTCAGAGGCCTTCGAAGAATTGATCCACCCGCGAACGTTGCAGGCCGGCCAGGGTTGGCGGATTCCAGCGCGGTTGCTTGTCCTTGTCGATGATCAGCGCACGCACGCCTTCGATCAGGTCACCGTGCTCGAACCATTGCTGGTCCAGGTGTAGTTCCATCTTGAAGCATTCTTCCAGGCTCAGGTGGCGGCCGCGGCGCAGCATCTCCAGGGTCACTGCCATCGCCAGCGGCGAGCGGGTGTCGAGCAGGTCAGCAGTCTTCAGCGCCCATTCGTGGCTGTCGGCTACCGTCACCGCACGCAGTTGTTCAACGATACTGCTGACTTCAGGCAGGGCAAAGAAGTGGTCGATGGCCGGGCGCAGTTTGGCCAGTGGTGCATCGTCGAGGCTTTGCGTGCCGAGTTTGGCCATCACCCCTTGCAGGTCTTTGAGCGGGTAATCGCTGAAGGTCAGGGCATCGAGGCGTTCATCGAGTTGCGCCAGCTTGCTGCTGTCGATGTACCAGTCAGCCAGACCACAGTACAGGGCGTCGGCAGCCTGGATCTGCACGCCGGTGACGCCCAGGTAGGTGCCCAGTTCGCCGGGCACGCGGGAGAGGAAATAGCTGCCGCCGACATCGGGGAAGTAACCGATGCCGACTTCAGGCATGGCCAGGCGGCTGCGCTCAGTGACCACCCGCAGGTCTGCGCCCTGGGCCAGGCCCATGCCGCCACCGAGGGTGAAGCCGTCCATCAGGGCCAGAATGGGTTTGCGGTAATGATGGATGCACAGGTCAAGGGCATATTCCTCGACGAAGAAGTCACGGTGCAGGCTGTCACCGGCTTTGTAGCTGTCGTACAGCGAACGGATATCGCCACCGGCACAAAAGCCCTTGGGGCCTTCACCGCGCAGCACGACGGCTTGCACTTCGGGATCGTTGGCCCAGGCGTCGAGCTGGGCCTGCAGGCGGCGCACCATGTCCAGGGTCAGAGCGTTGAGGCCGGCGGGGCGGTTGAGGGTCAAGTGACCGATATGATTACGGACCTGAGCCAGAATGGGCGCTTCAGTCGGCGTTTGAACGTGCGCGGTCATTGCTTTCTCCCTGCATTGTTATTGATTTTCCGCTAGAGGATCGCCGGATCCTACCAGTGCAAATTTGCTCAATACAATCGATAAAACTGCAGGGCGAATCTGCATATTTGCATAAGCGACTGTGGGAGCGGGCTTGCCCCGCGATTGCGGTGTATCAGTCACATCGCATCGCGGGGCAAGCCCGCTCCCACCGACAGCAAGCCCGCTCCACCTACACCGGTTGGCTCACCGCGCTGGGCACGCGCGAGGCGCGCAGGGCCACCAGGCTACCGACGACGATCAGGGCCGCCAGCGAGTACAGGGCCGCATCGGTCGAGCCAGTCTGGTCTTTGATGAAACCCACCAGATACGGGCTGAGGAAGCCGGCCATTTGCCCGACCGAGTTGATGATCGCCAGGCCCGCCACCGCAGTACCGGCACTGAGCAGCGCGGTGGGCATCGGCCAGAACATCGGCAAGCCGGTGAGGGCGCCCATGGTGGCGATGCTCAGGCCGAGAATGGCCAGCACCGGGCTGTGGGCGAAGTTCACCGCCATCAGCAGGCCGACAGCGCCCATCAGCATCGGTACCACCAAGTGCCAGCGCCGTTCATTGCGCAGGTCGGCCGAGCGCCCCACCAGCAACATGAACACGCCCGCCAGCAGGTACGGGATGGCACTCAACCAGCCAATCAGCAAGGCATCGCTGAAGCCGAGGTTCTTGATGATCGACGGCAACCAGAAGTTGATCGCATACACACCACTCTGGATGCAGAAGTAGACGAAGCCGAAGGTCCAGATCATCGGGTTGGTGAACACCGACAGCAGGCTGTCACTGGCGGTTACCGGCTTGCTGGCGGCATCGACAGTCAGGTCATGCTTGATCATTTCACGCTCGGCCGGGCTCAGCCATTTGGCCGTGGCGTAGCCGTCGCTGAGCAAAAACACCGCCATGATGCCGAGAATGACCGTCGGGATTCCTTGAATCAGGAACATCCACTGCCAGCCCGCCAGGCCATGCTGACCGGCGGCGAAGTGGTTGAGGATCCAGCCGGAGAACGGCCCGCCGAGCAGCCCGGACACCGGGATCGCCGACATGAACAGGGCCATGATGCGCCCACGGCGGGTAGCCGGGAACCAGCGCGAGAGGTACAGCACAATACCCGGGAAGAAGCCCGCTTCGGCCGCACCGGTAAACAGGCGCAACACGTAGAACTCCATCGGCGTAGTGACAAACAGCAGGCAGGTCGACAGCGTGCCCCAGGCAATCATCATCAGCGCGATCCAGCGCCGTGGCCCGAAGCGGTTGAGGGCCAGGTTGCTGGGCAGGCCGCACAGTACGTAGCCGATAAAGAAAATACCGGCGCCGAGGCCGTAGATGGTTTCACTGAATTTCAGGGCATCGAGCATCTGCAACTTGGCAAAGCCAACGTTGACCCGGTCCAGGTAGTTGAACAGGTAGCAGATGAAGATAAAGGGGATCAGCCGCAGGGTGATGCGCCGATACAGCGCATTGCGGGTGTCGTCTTGGCCTTGGTCAGGGGCAGGGCTGTATGACATGATTTGCTCTCTTCGTTTATTTTTATCGCCGCAGTCTGCGTCAAGGCAACTGCTGCGATGAGTCTCGGTGAGCGGACCGTGGCTGTCTTTGTGCTTGTGCACAGCATTTCTGGCGGCCTGCTGTGCCGCGGACCAATCATTGCGACAACAAGGATCCTCCCATGTTCGAACTGGACCATGATCTGGCGCAAGACATCGTTGATCGGGCGATGGCGATTTTGCCGTGCAACGTCAACGTCATGGACAGCCAGGGCCTGATCCTCGGCAGCGGTGAGCCGGAACGCATCAACACCCGTCACGAAGGCGCGCAACTGGTGCTGGCCAACGCGCGGATCGTCGAGCTGGATGTGGAAGCCGCCAAATGCCTGAAGGGCGTGCAGCCGGGCATCAACCTGCCGCTGATGCTCGACGGACGCTTGATGGGGGTGTTGGGCCTGACCGGCGATCCACAGCAGCTACGTACCTACGCGCAATTGGTGTGCATGACCGCCGAAATGCTGTTGGCCCAGCGCCATCTTCAAGTCGAACAGCAATGGCGGCGCCAGCGCTGCGACGATTTGCTCGCGTTGCTGCTGGGTGGTACCGGCGATTCACCACGGCTGGTGGATGAAGCACGCCAATTGGGGCTCAAACCACAATTGCCGCGGGTGCCGTGCCTGTTCGAGCTGGAAAGCGGGCCGCCCTCGGAATCGCTGGCCAGTTGGTTGATGAGCCGCTATCCGGACAGCTGGTGCGTCAGCCCGGCCCGTCAATCCTTGCTGTGGTGCCGCCCGGCCAGCGTGACGCTGGATGAGCCGCGCCTGCTGGAAAAACTGCAGCGCCACGGTTGGCAGGTACAACGCCTGGCCATCGGCTCGCCAACACAGAGTCTCGAGCAGTTGCGCCGAGGCTACCGGCGGGTCCGCGACCTGTTGGCGTACGGCCGTGAGGTACTGCCTGGCGAGCAGCTTCTGACCCTGCAGCGCTATCGCCTGCCCGCGTTGCTGTGGCGTCACCGCAACGATGATGCACTGGACGAACTGCTCGAACCCCTGCAACGCATCCGCGCCAAAGACGCCAGTGGCCAACTGCTCGCCACCTTGCGCGCCTGGTGCGCCCATGATGGCCAGAGCCAGGCCTGCGCCGACGCGCTGGGCATTCACCGCAACAGCCTGCGCTATCGGTTGGAGCGGATTGCCGAGTTGAGTGAAGTCGACCCGCTGCGCCTGGAGGGCATGTTGAGCCTGTACCTGGGCTTGCAGTTGCTTGCCGCCGACGCCTGACTGGGCAAACTGACCAAAGCACAGGCAGCAGGTTTGTGCATCTGACAGGAGATCAGCCCCGGTCTTGCTGGCAGCATGCAAGGATCTGCAGCAGGAGAATTGCCATGAAAATCGTCATCGCCCCCGACTCGTTCAAGGACAGCCTCAGTGCCGAAGGCGTGGCTGAGGCCATCGACCGTGGGCTGGCCGAGACCTGGCCGCAGGCGCAGTTGGTCAAATGCCCGATGGCCGATGGCGGCGAAGGCACCATGGAGGCGATTGTCGCGGCCTGCCACGGTGAGCTGCGCCAGCAACAGGTGCAAGGCCCATTGGGCGAGCCAGTTCTGGCGGGCTGGGGCTGGTTGGCCGAAAGCCACACGGCGATCATCGAAATGGCTCAGGCCAGTGGCTTGCAGTTGCTCGCCGTTGGCCAGCGCGATGCCTGCCGCAGCAGCACCTACGGTACCGGTCAACTAATTGCTGCGGCGCTGGATGCCGGCGCACGGCGCATCATCCTGGCCATCGGCGGCAGCGCCACCAATGACGCCGGCAGCGGTATGTTGCGCGCCCTCGGTCTGCAGTTGTTCAACGCCCAGGGGCAAGCGCTGGCCGAAGGCGGCCTGGCCCTGGCCGGGCTGGCCCGCCTGGATGCCAGCGCGCTGGACCCGCGGCTGGCCGAGGTGCGTCTGGAGGTGGCGGCGGATGTCGATAATCCGCTGTGTGGCACTAACGGAGCCTCGGCGATTTTTGGCCCGCAGAAAGGTGCCAGTCCCGAGCAGGTGCAGGCGCTGGATCAGGCCCTGGGCCATTTCGCCGATCATTGCGCTGAGCTTTTAGGTGAGGATGTGCGCGAGTTTCCTGGCTGCGGAGCCGCTGGCGGCATGGGCTTTGCCGCCAAGGCCTTCATGCAGGCGGCGTTTCGCCCTGGCATCGAGGTGGTTGCTGAGCTGGCCGGGCTGGAACAGGCAGTGCAGGGCGCCGACCTGGTGATTACCGGCGAAGGGCGCTTCGATGCGCAGACGCTACGTGGCAAAACCCCCTTCGGGGTGGCACGCGTTGCCCGGCGCCATGGCGTGCCTGTGGTGGTGATTGCCGGGACGCTGGGAGACGGTTACGAGCAGTTGTACGCCCATGGCATCGACGCCGCTTTTGCCCTGACCAGTGGCCCCATGAGCCTTGAGCAGGCGTGCGCCCAGGCACCCGTGTTGCTACAGGCGCGGGCCCGGGACATTGCGCGGCTGTGGCGCTGCGCACGCAGCACTCAGGATTGAGTCAGGCGTTGCGGCTGGGTGAGGCTGGCACTGTCGAGCAGTGCCAGCTCGCCAAACGATGCCGAGGCATCGATGTAGCGCAGGGCTGATTTGGCATCCTTCCAGCCGACATGGCTCATCAAGGCCTTCAGCTCCCAGCCATTGCTGGTCGCCCAGGTGGCAAAGCCACGGCGTAGCGAATGACCGGTATATAAAGCAGCAGGTACGCCACCGCGCTGCAGAATACGCCGCAGCAGGGCAATCAGGCTGTTGCTGTTCAGTGCCTCAGCGCCGAGATTGCCCCAGCGGTCGAGTTTGCGGAACACCGGGCCGTGGGCGATACCGGCCACCTCGATCCATTGCAGGTAGGCCTGTACCGGGCACAACACTTTGAGGGCAGGCGCCTGATGGCGCACGCCCAGCGCTTCACGGTCACCTTTGCTGCGTGGCAGGTAAATCGACAGGCCTTTGCCTGCCTGCGCTTGAATATGCTCGACCTGCAATCGTGCCAGTTCATCACCGCGAAAGCCGCGCCAAAAGCCGATCAGTAACAAGGCGACATCTCGGCGTGCCCGTAACAGGTCGGGCAGGTGCTGCTGGGCACGGGCTTGCGCGGCCTCGGCTTCAAGCGCGGCCACCGCCTGCTGCAAGTGCTGGATCTGCAACGGCGCCGCTTGCCGTGGCTCGGCCGGGTGCAAGGTGCGGATACCCTTGAGCACCTGGCGCACCACCGGCGCTTTGGTCGGATCGGGAAAGCCCTGGCTGACATGCCATTGACCCAGCGCCGCCAAGCGTTGCTTCAAGGTGCTGATGGCGTGGGTGTTGGCGTGGTCAACCAGGTAACGGGCAACGCTGTCGGCGGTGGCCGGAAGAAACCCGCCCCAGCTCACTTCGAAGTGTTCTATCGCCGCCTGATAGCTGCGTCGGGTGTTATCCCGGGTCGCCGCCTGCAGGTAGCGTTCGAGGCTGTTCATGGTCGCCGTGGTTCATGTGCTGTGGTGTGTGGTGATGGTAAGAACTTCCTCTGGGGAATGCCATTAAAAGCTTGTGCGCGGCCTTAGAGGCTACCCACCAACTGCCCGCCATCAACAGCCAGCACCGCCCCGGACATGTACGCGCCCGCGGCACTGGCCAGCAACAGGAACGGACCGTCGAGTTCTTGCAGTTGGCCGATACGGCGCATAGGCACTGCTTGCTTGATGTAGGCGATGCCCGCGTCGCTGTCGAAGAAGGTGTCGGTCATTTCGGTCTTGAAGTAGCCCGGGGCAATGGCGTTGACGCGGATGTCGTAGCGCGCCAGTTCCAGTGCCAGCGACTTGGTCAGCTGCACCACCGCGGCTTTGGCTGCGCAGTAGTGGCTGTAGCCGGTGCCCACACGCAGGCCGAGCATCGAGGCGATGTTGACGATGTTTCCCGGCCGCTTGGCCTTGCTCAGGCGTTGGGCGGCGCACTGGGCTACGCGCCAGACGCCGTCGAGGTTGGTCGAGAGCATGTTGCGCCAGTCTTCTTCGCTGATGTCGAGGACCCGCTGGCTGTTGCCGATACCGGCATTGTTGAGCACCACATCGACCGCACCAAAGGCTGCTTCGGCGGCATCGAAGGCGGCCTCGACGCTGGCACGGTCGGTGACATCCATGGCCACGGCCAGGGCCTGGGTGCCGCTGCGTTGCAGTTCTTCGGCCAGTTGCTGCAGGCGCTCGACCCGGCGTGCGGCGAGCACCACATGCGCACCCGCGGCAGCGGCGACGCGCGCCAGGTGTGCGCCGATGCCGCTGGAAGCACCGGTGATCAGCACCACGTGGTCGTTGAGAGAGAATGCGTTCATCTGTAGTCCTTGAAGTTTGGAAGTGAACAACTGTTTGGTCCCGGGTGGGAGCGGGCTTGCCCCGCGATAGCGGTGTATCAGTCACATCGCATCGCGGGGCAAGCCCGCTCCTACAGGCGTTCTATGCGCTGGCGGCCTGCAGCGACCAGGCGCTCAAGCAGGGGCGCCGGGGTGAACCACTGCTGGCCGTAGTCGCCGAGGGTGTTGCGGTAGTGGTTGAGGGTGGCCAATACCTTGTCCAGCCCCAGCTGTTCGGCATAGTGCATCGGGCCACCGAGGTGGCTGGGGAAGCCGTAGCCGTTAAGCCACACCAGGTCGATGTCGCTGGCGCGCAAGGCAATGCCTTCATCGAGGAGCTGGATGCCTTCGTTGATCAACATGAACAGGCAACGGTCGTGGATTTCCTGATTGCCGATCGGCCGCCGGGGAATCTGTAGTTCGCCAGCCAGGCGCTCGGCCAGCGCAACCACTTCGTAGTCGTCTTGGCGGTTGCGTCCCTCGTAGAGGTAAAAGCCGCGGCTGGTTTTCTGCCCATAGCGGCCCAGGGCGTACAGTTCATCGCCGAGGCGGCAGTAGCTCGGGTCATGGGCAAAGGCGGCGCGGTTGGCATCGCGCACCAGGAAGTTGACGTCGATACCGGCGAGGTCGAGCATGCTGAACACGCCCATGTTCAGGTCCAGGCCAGTAAGTACCCCGTCGACCTGGGCGGGTGTGGCGCCTTCGAGTACCAGGCGATGTGCTTCGCGGGCATAAGGTTCGAGCATGCGGTTGCCGATAAAGCCGAAGCACACGCCAGACACCACTGGCATCTTGCCGATAGTCCGGGCCATTTTCAGGGTGGTGGCCAGCACGTCAGGCGCGGTGAGCTTGCCGCGCACCACTTCCAGCAAGCGCATGACATTGGCAGGGCTGAAGAAGTGCAGGCCGATGACGTCCTGCGCACGGGACGTTACCGCGGCGATCTGGTCAACGTCCAGCGATGAGGTGTTGGTGGCGAGAATGGCGCCGGGCTTGCACACCTGATCTAGGGTGCGGAACACCGCCTGCTTGATTTCCAGCTTCTCGAATACGGCCTCGATCACCAGGTCGGCATCGGCCAGGTCGGCGTAGTCCAGGGTACCCTGCAGCAGGGCCATGCGCTGCTCCAGTTGCGCCGGGCTGAGCTTGCCGCGCTTGACGCTGATGCCGTAGTTGTCGCGGATCTGTGCCAGGCCACGGTCCAGCGCCGCGCCTTCGCGTTCGAGCAAGGTCACCGGGATGCCGGCATTGGCGAAGTTCATGGCGATACCACCGCCCATGGTCCCGGCGCCGATCACCGCGACTTTGCCGATCGGGCGCAGTGCAGTGGTGGCGTCGATGCCCGGTACGCGGCCGGCTTCACGCTCGGCGAAAAACACATGGCGCAGGGCGGCAGACTGCTGCGAGGCTTCGGCCTGTTTGAACAACGCCAGTTCACGTGCGAGGCCTTCCTGCAGTGGCAGCAGGCATGCGGCTTCGACGGCTGAAAGGACCAGGCGCGGGGCCAGTCGCGACTTCCAGCGGGGTTCGTGATCCTGGCGAAAGCGCAGGAAAAAGTCCTCCGGCAAGCCTTTGGCCGGTTCCGGGAAAGTCGCGGCAGGCTGGGCTGGCGACTGGCAGGCGAGCAGTTCCTGGGCGTAGGCGCAGGCTTCCGTCAGCAGGGTGTCGGCGCTGGTTGCACAACGGTCGAGAACACCTTGCTCGAGGGCTTGCTCAGCACCGATCGGGGCGCCGGAAAGCATCAGCTCAAGCGCCGCTTTGGCGCCAATCAGGCGCGGCAGACGCTGGCTGCCGCCAGCCCCGGGTAGCAGGCCCAGGTTGATTTCCGGCAGCCCGACACGGGTGCCCGGCTCACCGATACGGTAGCCGCAGGCCAGGGCCAGCTCTAGGCCGCCACCCAGGGCCAGCTTGCCGATCGCGGCCACCAGCGGTTTTTCCACCTGGGTCAGGCGCAGCAGCAGGCCCGGCAAGTCCGGGGCGGCGAAGGAGGCGTCAGTGCCGAATTCAGTGATGTCCGCGCCAGCGCTGAACAAACCGCTGGCGCCGTACAGGACGATGGCGCTTACCGCAGGGTCGGCGGCGGCACGCTCCACCGCCTCGAGCAGCGCCGCGCGCAGGGGTTGGCCGAGAGCGTTGACCGGCGCACGGGCCAGGCCGATCAGGGCCAGGCGCTGTTCAAGCTGATAAGTGACGAGGGTGTGCATATGCATTCCTTATAACAATGAGCGGGCGAGGGCGGTCAGAACCAGCAGTCCTGCATGTCAAAGCTGGTGCGGTTTCCTGCCGCCAGCAGGCGCGCCTGCGCCTCGATGACAGCCAGCTCCCACTCCATGAAGTAGCGCGCTGCCTGCAGTTTGCCGTGGTAGAAATCGGCCTCGCTGCCGCTCGCGCCTTTGCCCAGGGCGCGGCTGGCAACCAGTGCCATGCGCAGCCACAACCAGCCCACCAGCACGCGGCCGAACAGGTCGAGGTAAACCGTGGCGTTGGCCAGGCCGAGGTTGGCGTCGGCACTGACCTGGCCGAGCAGGTTTTCGCTGACGTCTTGCAGGCGGTCGAGGCTGCCGGTCAGGGTATGCGCCAAGGCTGCGCAGTGGGCATTGCGGCCTGCCTCGGCCAGGGTCTGGCGGACGTTCCTGAGGAACAGGCGGTAACCGGCGCCACCGTTCTGCAGCAGTTTGCGCCCGAGCAGGTCGAGGCCGTGGATGCCTTCGGTACCTTCATGGATCGGGTTCAGGCGGTTATCGCGGTAGTACTGCTCCAGCGGGTACTCGCGGATATAGCCGGAACCACCGAGAACCTGCATGCCGATATCCGAGGCAATCACGCCGTAGCGCGATGGATAGGATTTGACCATCGGAATCAGCAGGTCCAGCAACTCGCCGGCCTGGCGCCGGGTTTCCTCGGTGTCGCCGCTGTGGGCGTCTTCGAACAGGCTGCTGGCGTATAGGCACAGGGCCAGGCTGCCTTCGGCGTAGACCTTTTGCTGCAGCAACATGCGGCGCACATCGGCATGCTCGATGATGCGCACCTGAGGCGCGAGCGGGTCTTTACCACCCGGCAGGCGGCCTTGCGGGCGTTCACGGGCGTAGTCCAGGGCGTGAATGTAGCTCTGGTAGGCCAGGGCCGACGCGCCGAGGGCAACACCGATGCGCGCCTCATTCATCATCTGGAACATGTACGACAGGCCTTTGTTGGCTTCGCCAACCAAATAGCCAACGGCGCCGTCGCGCTCACCGAAGTTGAGCACCGTGGAGGTGGTGTTGCGGTAGCCGAACTTGTGTAACAGCCCGGCCAGGGCGACGTCGTTGCGCTCGCCGTTGCTGGCGGGTAAAAACTTCGGCACCAGGAACAGCGAGATGCCGCGGGTGCCGGCCGGCGCGCCGTCGATGCGCGCCAGCACCATGTGCACGATGTTCTCGGTCAGTTCGTGGTCGCCACCGGAAATGAACATCTTCTGCCCAAACACCCGGTAGCTGCCGTCACCTGCCGGGCGGGCGCTGGTGCGCAGGTCACCGAGGGCCGAACCCTGGCCGGGTTCGGTCAGGGCCATGGTGCCGCTGTAGCGGCCATCGAGCATTGGCGCCAGGAACTGCTGGCGCAGCGCGTCGCTGGCGAAACTCTTGACCAGGTTGGCGGCGCCGATGGTCAGAAACGAATATGCCGCCGTGGCGATGTTGGCGGCGTTGAAGTAGGCCATGCTGGCGCGCAGGATGACTTCCGGCAGTTGCAGGCCACCGTCTTCGAAATTGTGGTGGGCAGCGAGAAAGCCCGCCTCGGCGAAGGCGTCCCAGGCTGCTTTGGTTTCCGGGATCAGCGTGACCCGTTCGCCGTCGAAGGTCGGCTCGCACGCATCGGCCTTTTGATTGTGCGGGGCGAAGTATTCGGCGGCGATGCCGCGTGCGGTTTCCAGGGTGGCGTCAAACACTGCGCGGTCGTGCTCGGCATAGCGCGGGCGCTGGAGCAGGGCCTGGGTGTCGAGCAACTCATAGAGTTGGAAACGCAGTTCGCGTTCATTGAGCAGCGATTCGGTCATGGTGTTCTCGTGTACGGCCAGGTGGAAAGGGCATGGCCAGTAAAGCAACAGCACTAGGGGGGCTCACCCACCCCGTTGGAGTGGGCGTCGGCGTCAGGCGTAGGCCTACTCGCTTCGAGGGGGCGTGTCGGCGGATGGCCGTTCTAAGGTGATGGCAATGGCCGCCGATTGCCTCGGCGCCCGCACACGCCAACCGCCTTCAGGGACCCTTGCATGATTCCGCGCACTCTCTTCGATCACGAGCATGAAGCGTTTCGTAATACTGTCCGCCGCTTTCTGGCGGAGGAATGCACGCCGATGCATGAACAGTGGGAAGAAAAACACCTGGTTCCGCGACAAATCTGGCAGCGTGCCGGCGAGCTGGGCATGCTCAATGCCACCACGCCAGAGGCTTATGGCGGTATGGGCCTGGACCGTCGCTTCTCGATGATCGCGGTTGAGGAAGTGGCGCGTGCCGGGCTCTCGGGCCTCAGCGGCTTTAACGTGCATGACATCTGCGCCGGTTACCTGATCAACTTCGGCACTGAAGAGCAAAAGCAGCGCTGGCTGCCGCCAATGGCCAGCGGTGAGGTGATTTCGGCGGTGGCGATGACCGAGCCCGACACCGGTTCGGACCTGCAGGCGGTCAAGACCCGTGCAGTGCTGGATGGCGATGAGTATGTGATCAACGGCGCCAAGACCTTCATTTCCAACGGTACCAACAGCGACATCATTGTGGTGGTTGCCAAGACCGCAAACAGCGGCAAGGGCTCGCGCGATATTTCCCTGATCCTGGTTGAGGCAGAGCGTGCCGGGGTGAGCAAGTCCAAGCCGCTGCGCAAGGTCGGCCTGCATGCCCAGGACACCACCATGGTGTTTTTCGAAAACGTGCGCGTGCCCAAGGCCAACGTCCTGGGCGGTGAGCCTGGCCAGGGTTTCTATCAGCTGATGAAAGAACTGGCCTGGGAGCGCCTGAGCATCGGCATCCTCGGCGTAGCTGCGAGCCAGGCGGTGCTGGAGCAGACCATCGATTACACCCGCGAGCGCAAAGCCTTCGGCAAGCCGATCATCGAGTTCCAGAACTCGCGCTTCAAGCTGGCCGACCTGAAAACCGAGATTGCCCTGGGCCAGACTTACGTCGACCGCTGCATGGAGCTGTTGCTTGAGCATGCCTTGAGCCCGGAAGCGGCGGCAGCGGCCAAACTCTGGTGTACCGAACTGTACTCGCGAGTGGTCGACCAGTGCGTGCAACTGCACGGTGGCAACGGTTACATGCTCGAGTATCCGGTCGCCCGCCATTATCTGGACAGCCGGGTCAACCGTATCTATGGCGGGGCCAACGACATCATGCGTGAACTGGTTGCACGCGCACTTTGATTGAGCAGCGGCAGGCGTTCCCCCTCGGATGGAGGGGGAGCGCCTGCGCCATTCCCCTCCACCATGCCTGTTCACCGCGGTTGCCAGACGTTGCCTGGCGCCTGAGGCGGATGACCTTCAGCTGTTTTTCGGCGAGAATCGCCGAAAAATAACAGGGGAGGTCGGCCACACTGACTCTGCCCCGTACAGCGACGGGTCACGGCATCTGCCCGGCGACCTGTGATTCGGAGAACGGTCTGGACATGCATACCGACAAATTGCTTGTATCGACAAAATTCGCTCCACCGCGCATTGGTACCCAGACCATCCTGCGCCAACGCTTGCTCGAAGACCTGCAGCGCATGGCGCATTGCCGCGTCGGGCTGGTTACCGGCAGCCCAGGTTTCGGCAAAACCACGCTGCTGGCGCAATGGCGACAAGAGATGATGCGCAGCGGCGCCGATGTGGCCTGGTTGTCGCTGAGTGCCGATGACAATCACCTGGCGATCTTTTTTGCCTACCTGCGTGGTGCCTTGCAGCGTCTGGGCATTCCCATCGACAGCGGCATCCCGCCAGAAGGCGCGCGACCGGAGTTTATCGATGAAGTGGTGGCGGCCATTGTCGACGCGGCTGCCGGCATCAATAAAGAACTGTTCCTGGTCATTGATGATTACCAGCACGTGCTCGACCCGCGTTCGCACCAATTGATGCAAAAACTGCTGGACCACAGCCCGGACAACCTGCACTACGTGATTTCTTCACGGGTTGGCCCGCCTTTGAGTTTCAGCCGCCTACGCCTCAGTGGGCAGTTGGTGGAGCTCGATTGCGTCGCGTTGCCATTCGACCTGCTCGAATCGCGAGCTTTTCTTGAGCACAACCTGGCGGCGATGAAGCTCAGCCCCGAGGAGCTGCACCAGATCCATCAACTGACCAGTGGCTGGCCAGCGACCCTGCAACTGGTGGTGATCCTCCTGCGCAGCGATTCGCAGGCGCGCGGCACGTTGCGTGAGATGGGCTGGCGCTCCGACGACCTGCAAAGCTACCTGGCCGAGAATGTCATGGCCCATCTGCCAGCGGAGCTGGTGGCATTTATGGAAGACATCAGTATCTGCCGGCGTTTCAACGCCTCGCTGGCCGAAGCGGTCACCGGTCAAGCCCCGGCCCAGGCGCTGCTCAAGCGTCTGGATGAAGAGAACCTGCTGATTTTCCGCGTCGAAGCCGACGACCGCCAACCCTGGTACCGCTTTCATGCGCTGTTCGCCGACTTTCTCGCCACCCGCCTGGCGCGGCGCGACAGCCAGGCGCAAAGCACACTGCACCGCCGCGCTGCCGGCTGGTTCGCTGAGCGTAAGCTGTTGGCCGAGTCGGTCCGGCATGCGACCTTGGCCGGTGACCTGAGCTATGCCGTCGAAGTGATCGAGCAGGCCGCCCCCGCGACCTGGAGCCTGGATCAACTGAGCCCGTTGCTGCGCCTGCTCGACCGCTTGCCGCAAGACATCCTGTTTTCGCGGCCACGCCTGTTCTTTCTTGGTTGCCTGGCCTATGCGCTCACCGCGCGCCCGGCCAAGGCCGAAGCCTGGCTGGAGCAGTTTCAGCGCAGTGGCGCCGCGCAGCAGGCCGATGTCTCCTATCGCCTGCCATTGGTACAGGCGGCGATTGAAGTTCAGCATGATCGCACCGAGCCGATCATCGCCTTGCTCAAGGATTTTCGCCCGCTGCCGGATGACTATTCGGTAACCCGCTACGGTGCCCCGGCGCTGCTCGCCATTGCCTACCTGGCCGCGGGCCGCATCGAAGATGCCTTGCAATGCCTTGATGACAGTCCGATTCCCGACAGCGAACGCGATGCGGAAATGGCCCTGGTGGCAGAAGGGGCACGCACGCTTTGCTACCTGCAGGAAGGTCGAATGCATGAGGCGGTACACATCGGCTCGGCGCAACTGGCTCGTGCGGTGGCGGTGCACGGTCACCGCTCGGCCAGCGCCTACCTGGGCGCGGCCACCCTGGCCGAGGTGTACCGCGAACTCAATCGCATCGATGAAGCGCGAGAAATCCTCGCCAATCGCAGCGGCCTGTTGCAATGGGCCATGCCCGACACCATGTTGCGGGCAACCATCTGCAGGGCGCGCCTGGACCTGCTGCAAGACTCCAGCGCCGTGGCCATGGCGTTTCTCCAGCGCCAGGAACGCCACTTTCGCAATATCGGCCAGGACCGTGCGCTGGTGCATTGCCTGGTCGAACAAGTGCGCATTGCCTTGTTGGACAACGACCGCGCGCAGGCCACCGAGCGCGTCGCGCAACTGCAGCCGCTGCTGCTCAAACATGCCGACTCGCCGGGCTTTCGCGCCGATATCCCGGCCATGGGCGCGCTGGCGCAGGCGCGGCTGTTGCTGGCCAGTAACTACCCGGACAAAGCGCTGGAACAGTTGGATGTGCTGCACAGTTACGCCAGCCAGTACCGGCGTGGCCAGTTATGGGTGACCAGCCAGTTGCTGATGGCCATCGCCCGGGCCGACCTGTTGCAACCGCAACGTGTGGACGAACACCTGCTCCAGGCGCTGTCCCGCGGTCGACAGTTGGGGCTGGTGCGCACCTTCCTCGATGAAGGCGAAGGATTGCGCAAATTGCTGTCGAGCCTGTCTAGCAAATCGTTGCCCGAGCCTGAAGGTGCCTACCTGGCGCAAGTGTTGGAGGGCTTTGGCGCGGGTCTGGATCAGCGTGCAGGCCAGGCTTCGGCGCAAGGTGCGCCGTCGATGCTGACGCCGCGTGAACTGGCGATACTGCAGTTGATCAGCCAGGCGATGGCCAACAAGCGCGTCGCCCTGACCCTGAACATTTCCCTGGAAACGGTGAAATGGAACCTGAAGAACATCTACGTCAAGCTCGGCGTCTCCAGCCGCTACGACGCAGTGTCCTGGGCGCGCAAGCACGGTCTGATCGAGTAACTACAGGGACTGACGGCACGGGGAGGCGGGCGTTGCGTGGACGCTCCGTCACCCCGTGCCGTCTGTCTTTGCCGGTATCAGTCTGCGTGCGTCGCGCGCGGGTGTAACCACCCGCGGCGAGGGGTCTGGCACCGCCACTGAGCGCGGCTTGCATCCCCCCCTCCCTGAGGGGGCAGGCTGCCGGAAGCTGCTCCTATGATCGATCCATAGCTACCGCGAAGACGGTGGAAGGATTGATACCAGGAGAGCCCCAATGATACCGCGTACCCTGTTTGATCATGAGCACGAGGCGTTTCGCAGCACCGTGCGACGCTTTCTGGCTGAAGAGTGCGCACCGCAGCTGGAGCAGTGGGAAGCGGATCATCGCGTGCCGCGTGCGATCTGGAAGCGTGCAGGTGAACTGGGCATGCTCAATGCCACCACCCCGCAAGCCTATGGCGGGCTGGAACTGGACCGTCGTTTCTCGATGGTCGCTACCGAAGAAATTTACCGTGCCGGGTTGGCCTCGGGGCTGATCGGCTTTGGCGTTCACGACATCGTCGCCGGTTACCTGGTGAATTTTGGCGATGAGGCGCAAAAACAGGCCTGGCTGCCGAAGATGGCCGCAGGCGAAGCCATCGGCGCGGTGGCCATGACCGAGCCGGACACCGGTTCCGACCTGCAGGCGGTCAAGACCCGCGCCGTGCTCGACGGTGACGAGTACGTCATCAACGGTGCCAAGACCTTTATTTCCAACGGTAGCAACTGCGACCTGGTCGTGGTCGTTGCCAAGACTGGAACCAGCGGCAAGGGCGCTCAGGACATTTCCCTGATTCTGGTCGAGTGCGACCGCCCTGGCTTCAGCAGGTCTGCGCCGTTGCGCAAAGTCGGCCTGCACGCCCAGGACACCACCATGCTGTTCTTCGACAACGTCCGCGTACCGAAGCGCAATGTGCTCGGCGGCGTGCCGGGGCAGGGCTTCATCCACCTGATGAAGGAACTGGCCTGGGAGCGTCTGTCCATCGCCATCAGCAGCGTTGCCGGTGCGCAAGCGGTGCTCGACAGCACCCTGGACTACACCAAGGGCCGCACCGTCTTCGGCAAGCCGATCTTCGCCTTCCAGAACACCCGCTTCAAATTGGCCGACCTGACCATGCAGTTGGCGGTCTCGCAAAACTACGTCGACCGCTGCATGGAGCAATGCCTGACGCACTCGCTCAGCCCGGAAGCAGCGGCAGCGGCCAAGCTCTGGTGTTCCGACCTGTACACCAAGGTCGTGGACGAGTGCGTCCAGCTGCACGGCGGCAACGGCTACATGCTCGAGTACCCGGTTGCCCGTCATTACCTCGACCACCGTGTGCTGCGCATTGCCGGCGGTGCCAACGACATTATGAAAGATCTGGTCGGGCGCACGCTCTGACCCGGGTCGCTGAGGACATTGCCATGGAATACCTGATCCCCCGTACCCTGTTCAGCCCTGAGCACGACGCCTTCCGCGATGCTGCGCGGCGTTTTGTTGAAGAAGAGGTAACCCCCTTCCATAGCCAGTGGGAGAAAGACAAATGCGTGCCGCGCGCGGTGTGGCGCAAAGCCGGCGAGCTGGGCATGTTGCTGCCGTCGATGCCGGAGGCCTATGGCGGGCCGGGCGCCGACCAACTGTTCGATGTGGTGTTCGCCGAAGAGTTCATGCGTGCCGGCGCCACCGGCCTGATCGGTTTTGGCGTGCATGGCCTGGTGGCCAACTACATCCTCAACTACGGCACCGAACAACAGAAGCACACCTGGTTGCCGAAGATGATCGCCGGCGAGGCGGTGGGTTCAATCGCCATGACCGAGCCCAACACCGGCTCCGACCTGCAGGCGGTGCGCACCCGTGCCGTGCGCGACGGTGATGAGTACGTGCTCAACGGCTCCAAGACCTTTATCTCCAATGGCGCCTCCTGTGACCTGGCGCTGGTGGTGTGCAAGACCGGCAACAGCGGCAGCGCCAAAGACATCTCCATCGTCATCGTCGAGAAAGAACGCGACGGTTTCGCCCGCTCGCAACCGCTGGAAAAGATCGGCCTGCACGCTCAGGACACCAGCATGCTGTTCTTCGACGACTGCCGTGTACCGCTCGACAACGTGCTTGGCGGCGAGGAGGGCAGAGGCTTCTACCAGCTCATGCACGACCTGGCCTGGGAACGCATCATCGGTGCCGTGGGCTTTCAGGCCCAGGCCGAGGCGGCGCTGGAGCAGACCATCGAATACACCCGCACGCGCAAGGTGTTCGGCCAGCCGGTGCTGGATTTCCAGAACTCGCGTTTCACCCTGGCGCAATTGAAAACCGAAGTGCAGATCGGCCGCTCGTGGATCGACAGCTGCCTGCAACTGCTGCTGCGCGGTGAACTGAGCGCTGAAGCGGCTGCGGTGGCCAAGTACTGGACCGCCGAGTTGAGCAGCCGCGTGGTCGATGCCTGCCTGCAGTTGCACGGCGGCAACGGCTACATGACCGAATACCCCATCGCTCGCCTGTACCTGGATACCCGCGGTAACCGGATCTGGGGTGGCACCAACGAAATCATGAAAGAAATCATCGCTCGCACCTTGTGAGACGAACCTTCGAACAACCCGTTTTTTGAACAGAGGATGACCATCGTGACGCAAGAGATTCGCTTCGACGGCAAAGTCGCCATCGTTACTGGTGCAGGCAATGGCCTGGGCCGTGCCCACGCACTGTTGTTGGGCGCGCGCGGTGCCAAGGTGGTAGTCAACGATCTGGGTGTGACCACCGAAGGTCTGGGCAGCTCCAGCGCCGCGGCGGATGCCGTGGTCGCCGAGATCCGCGCCCTGGGTGGCGAGGCCGTGGCGGACTACCATTCGGTGACCGAAGGCGAAAAAATCGTCGCCACCGCCCTGGAGAGCTTTGGCACCGTCGACATTCTGATCAACAACGCCGGCGTGCTGCGCGACACCTCGTTCCACAAAATGACCGAGGATCAGTGGAACCTGATTCAGGAAGTACACGTCAACGGTGCCTTCCGCCTGACCCACGCCGTTTGGCCGATCATGCGCGACAAGGGCTATGGCCGCATTGTCATGACCGCCTCCGGGGCAGGGATTTTTGGCAACTTCGGCCAATGCAACTACGCCACCGCCAAGTCCGGCTTGATCGGCTTTGCCAACGCACTGGCGATTGAAGGCGCAAGCAAGAACATTCGCGTCAACACCATCGCGCCGGTTGCCGCTTCGCGCATGGTGGTTGCCAGTGGCCTGTTCCCGGAAGAACTGCACGCCAAAATCAAGGTCGAGGATGTCGCGCCGCTGGTGGGCTGGCTGTGCAGTGAAACCTGCGAAGAGAACGGCGGCCTGTTCGAGGTGGGCGGCGGTTTCCATGCCAAGTACCGCTGGGAGCGTTCCCAGGGCCGGTTCCTGCACACCGACACCCTGAGCCCGGAGCTGGTACGCGACAATTGGGAGCGTATCACTCGCTTCGACGAGCACAGCGTACACCCAGCCAATGGCACTGAAGGCCTGAAAGAGCTGTTCGAACGCATGGAGTCACCCGCCAAGGGCGGTAACGCCTTTGTCGATATGGAAGTGGCCGCCAATGCCGTTTCCCACCTGGAAACCGAGTACAACCAGAAAGACGCGGCGCTTTACGCCCTGGCAGTGGGCGCGGCCAAAGACCCGCTCGACCGCACCGAACTGCTGTACATCAACGAGTTCGTTGGCGACGAGTTCCGCGTGCTGCCGACCATGGCGGTGTTGCCCGCCACCGAAGTGTTCCTGCGCGCGGCAAAATCCGGCAAGCCGCAGCTTGAAGGCCTGAACCTGCCATTCGCCAAGGGCCTGCATGGCGAGCAGTACACCGTGATGTACCGCCCATTGCCGCCAGCTGCCAAGCTCAAGCACACCATGCGCCTGAAAGCGGCGATCGACAAAGGCAAGAGCTCGGTCAGCGTGCTGGCGATCGAGACCACTGACGAACACGGCACGCCGCTGTTCTACAACGAAGTGACCGGCTTCTACCCGGGTGTTCCTGGTGCCGGCCTGCAGCGTGTGGCCAGTGAAGAGATCAACGTGCCGCCAGCGCGTGAGCCCGATGCGGTGCTGGCCGACCAGACCGACATCAACCAGGCGCTGCTGTATCGCCTGTGTGGTGACTGGAACCCGATGCATGTCGACCCCGACTACGCCGCCAAGGCGGGCTACGAAAAGCCGTTCCTGCATGGCCTGTGCACCTTCGGTTACCTCGGGCGCCATGTGATCAAGGCGTTCTGTGGCAATGACTCGCGGCTGTTCAAGAGCGTGCGCGCGCGCTTTGCCTCGATCGTGATGCCCGGCGATACCCTGGAAACCCGCATGTGGCGTGAGTCGCCGACACGCATCATCGTTGAGATGCGCGCGGTGGAACGTGACGTCATTGTCTTGAAAAACGGTGCGGTCGAGTTGTTCGAGCAGCTACCGGTCTGATTGTCGACCCGCTGCCGCCTTCACTACCTGAAGGCGGCAGTTTCAGTTTCAGGAGAGCACGATGCAACGATGCGTCAATGTGATTGGCGTAGGCATGTCGGCGTTCAGTCCGGCTGTGCTGAGCCGTGAGCCGACCCTCCTGGTCGGTGAAGTGCTTGCGCAGACACTGGCAGACGCTGGCTTATCCGCCACGGATGTAGGCGCCGTCTTCGCCGCTACCGGTCAGATGGACGCTGAGCGGCTGCAGCGTGCTCTCGACCGTGCAGGGCTCGCCGCGCTGCCCTTATCGATTCAGGCCGACAGCTGCGCAGTGCTGTTTCAGGCCGCTGAGGCGGTTGCGCAAGGCCAGTGCGAATGTGCTTTGCTGCTCGGTGTGCAAGACCGGTTACTGCCGTTTGCCGAGCTGGGTGTTAACCTGCCGCTGCTGGCTGCCACGGCACGCGAGTACATGGTGCGCTATCGGGCGCGTGGCGAAACCCTGGCGATGGTCGCGGTCAAGGCACGCCAGCATGCCTCGCTCAATCCGTTGGCCGCTTTCCAGCAGCGGTTGAGCCTTGATGACGTCCTGCAGGCCCCGGTTATTGCCGAACCGCTGACACACCCTCAGCTTGCCTGGGCCAGTACCGGGGTCGCGGCTGTGCTGTTGTGCTCCGACCCGGTGGCTCGCCGCGCAGCTGGCGGGCCGGCGATCAGGGTACTGGCGCAGGCGCGTGTGGCACCGGCGCAGGTGGCGGGCGCCGGCCAGGACCGGCGTTTTGCCGGTAGCGACTACGAGGTCAGCGTTGCTGCCGCCCGCGAGCTGTATGAACGGGCAGGCATGGGGCCACAGGAAGTCAGCGTGTGCGAGCTGCACGACAGCAGTACCATCGGTGAACTGTTGTTGTACGAGGCGCTGGGCCTGTGCCCTGAAGGCGGCGCCGAGAAGATGGTCGAAGATGGCGACAACAGCTATGGCGGTAACCTGGTGGTCAACCCCTCAGGTGGGCTGCTGTCGCTTGGCCAGGCACCGGCGGTAAACGGCCTGGCGCAATGTATCGAGCTGGTCGGCCAGTTGCGGGGAACGCTCGGCCAGCGCCAAGTCGCCGATGCACAGATTGCATTGCAGCATCAGACCGGCACGGATGGTACGGTGATCACCACACTTTATCAGCGCGCCTGAACCACGCGGCACGCATCGCCGCGCACAGAACAATAGCAAAGGGTGGAACACCGCCCCTCCAGACGCAGGATCGGCTATGAACAAGAATAATGAGCACCCTACGCTGTTGCACCGCTTCCTTCACTGGGAGCACAGTACCCCAGACGCGATCTACCTGACCCAGCCACAACTGGACGGTAGCGTGATCGATTACAGCTGGCGCCAGGTGGGCGACGAAGCCCGGCGCATGGCTGCCTATTTGCAGAGCCTTGAGCTGCCGGCAAAGTCCAGCATCGGTATCTTCGGCAAGAACACGGCGCACTGGATCATTGCCGACCTGGCGATCTGGATGGCCGGGCACGTCAGTGTGCCGTTGTACTCCACCGCCAACGCCGACACCGTGCGTTATGTACTGGAACACGCCGAAGTGCGTGTGCTGTTCGTCGGGCGGCTCGACGCTGATGCTGCGGGGTGGAGCAACGTCAGTGCTGCGGTTGGCGCTGATCTGCCGCTGATCGACCTGCCCATGTCTGCCTGCGGCCAGGGCAAGTCCTGGGCGCAGATTGTCGCGACAACAGCGGCGCTCTCTGACGTGGTAATCCCGGCGCCCGACGAGCTGGCGACGATCATCTACACCTCCGGCAGTACCGGCAACCCGAAAGGCGTGATGCTCAGCTTCAATGCCATGTTCCAGGCACCGGCGGTCACCGGTGCGATGTACGCCGGTGGCAAGGGCACTGCCAGCAGCGATCGGCTGTTGTCGTACCTGCCGCTGGCACACACCGCAGAGCGGGCGGTAGTGGAGGCGATCTCGCTGTACAGCGGCTGCCGGGTGTTCTTCAACCTCGGGCTTGAGACCTTCAGCGAAGACCTGCGCCGGGCGCGACCTACGATTTTCCTGTCGATGCCGCGCCTGTGGGGCAAGTTCTACCAGAGCATCAACGAGCGTATTCCGCCGGCGGTCCAGGCGGCCGCGTTGGCCGACCCGGTGCAGGCGCCGGTGATGAAGGCGCAGATTCTCGGCGCCCTGGGCCTGGATCAGGTGCACACCGGTCTGTCCGGCTCGGCGCCACTGCCGGTCAAGGTGATGGAGTGGTATCGCCAACTGGGCCTGGAGTTGCTCGAAGGCTATGGCATGTCAGAGAACTTCGGCACCTCTCACTTCAGCCTGCCGGGGCAGGTGCGCGCCGGGTATGTCGGGGCGGCAGTGGCCGGCGTGCAAAGCCGTATCGGCGACGACAACGAAATCCTGGTGAAAAGCCCGGCGCAGATGCTCGGCTACTACAAGCAGCCGGAACTGACCGCACAGAGCTACACCGCCGATGGACTGTTCCGCACCGGCGACCGTGGTGAGCAGGACGAGCAAGGGCGCCTGCGCATCACCGGTCGGGTCAAGGAGCTGTTCAAGACCGCCAAGGGCAAGTACGTGGCGCCGGTGCCGATCGAAGCGCGGCTGGGCAATCACAGCCGGGTGGAAGCCTCCTGCGTGACGGGGGTTGGGTTGCCGCAGCCCATGGTGTTGGTCAATGTCTTCCCCGACACCCGCACTCTGCTGGGCAGCGCCGAGGGCCGAGACACGGTGAGCACTGAACTGGAGGTGTACCTCGAAGAACTCAATGCGCAATTCGAGCCCCATGAGCAGTTGGCCTGCCTGGTGGTAGTGCGCGAGCCCTGGAGCATTGCCAACGGCCTGCTCACGCCGACCCTGAAGATCCGCCGCAACCTGATCGAGGCGCGTTACCAGGACAAGATCGAAGCCTGGGCCGAGTCCGGCAGCAAAGTGATATTCGAGTAAGCACAGCAACAAGCGCTGAATGCGCCCCGTGTGTCCCGCCAGTTGCAGCGGGGCACACGGGGCGTTTTGCGTTAGGGCTCCTGCTGTTCGATGAGCTTGCGCGCCGCCGCGCGGGTGCTGCTGCGCTTGGCGGTTGGCGCCTTGGCTGATTGCGCGACGAGTGCCTTCATTTCTTCATAGGATTGCTCCAGGCACTCCCCGAGGAAGTCCGGATCTGGCACCACGTTGGGTGAGCTGGTCAGCGAAACGAACATCTTTCCGCAGTAGCTGGTGGGGTTCCAGATCAGTGACAGGCCATCGACCAGGGGGCCGACACCGCACCAATAGACCAGTTTGGCGCCGAGCATGTACAGCGGCACATTGGGGCCGGGAACGTTGGTGACCATGCAGTTGTGCAAAATCAACGGCCCCTTGCCACCAACGCCCATCAGGGTCGCCAGGCGTCCGGCCAGGCCAAGGGTGGCGGGCGGGGCGAATTTCTGCAGGTTGGTCAGGTCCTGGGCTCCGATGGCGCTTTGCAGTGCCTTGGACTCGGAGGTGGCGGCATGCACCGCTTGCAGGCGCTGCAGCGGGTCCTCGATTTCGGTGCACAAGGGAAAGGTCAGCATCGACACGGTGTTACCGCTGGCCGCCGCTTCGCCGCCCTGACGGGTATTCACCGGTGCCAGGGTCACCAGCGACTTGTCTGGCAGTTCGTCCTTGTCTTGCAGGTAGCGGCGCATGGCCCCGCCAATCAGGGCCAGCACCGCATCATTGACCGTCGCCCCGGGCACCAGGTTTTTGATCTGCTTGACCTCGGCCAGGTCCAGGGTCACCGAGTTCCACACCCGCGCCGCTGTTACGTTGCTGTTGAAACGGGTGCGTGGCGCGCCGCCGCTGGCGGTCAGCACCGAGCGGGCGACAGAGCGCATCCCGGCCAGCGCCAGTTTCGGCAGTACCCGGGCCAGTGGCATTGCCATGCGCGCCGAGCCGTAAATGTTGTCGGTGAGCATACGGCTGACGGTGTCCAGCGGGCCCCACAGTGGCCGTTGCGGTGCAGGCGGCTCGGGCACCACCGCTTGTGGTTTGCCCTGGGCGCCGGCGAGATCATGCAGGGCCCAGGTCAGCTCTGCGGCGGCGGTGCCATCCATGGCCGCATGGTGCGACTTGGTGAGGATGGCAAAGCTGCCCTTGGGGATGCCCTCAATGTTGTCCAGGCCCTCGATCACATACATCTCCCACGGCGCCCGGGCCAGGTCCACCGAGCGGGCATGAATGCGCGAGACGAGGATGCAGAACTGTCGCCAGTCACCGGGCTTGGGCAATGCGAAATGGCGCACATGGAAGTCGATGTCGAACAGGTCATCTTCTACCCAGTAGGGGTAGCCCAGGCCGTAGGGCACCTGGACGATTTTGCGGCGGAACACCGGTGACACATCAAGACGCTCGGAAATGTGCC
Organism: Pseudomonas sp. NUPR-002; assembly: GCF_056322725.1. Classification (NCBI taxonomy): domain Bacteria; kingdom Pseudomonadati; phylum Pseudomonadota; class Gammaproteobacteria; order Pseudomonadales; family Pseudomonadaceae; genus Pseudomonas; species Pseudomonas sp. NUPR-002. The sequence goes on along the minus strand of NZ_CM150476.1, from coordinate 3,224,793 downwards.
GAACGATATCGCGAAAGCCCAGGGGTTGGCCCTCCACCGTGGAGGGGTCGTATATGTAGATCATGGTGCAATGCGATGCGGCGTGAGGACGATCGACTTTCAGGAACAGAGCATCTTGCCCGCTGAGTTTGCTCATCGTAGAGGGTCTCGCAAGGTAGTGGCTGAAGAGGAACCTGCAGTGAATCCAACAACCGGGTGAGCAAGGCGGCTGGGCCGCTTGCTCGCCAGGTTGCCTATGGTCAACGCGCTCGGGCCTCGGCCGTCCCCCTTTATTCGGGGGGAGAGGCTCAGACAACCTGGCTTTAGCCTGTCATCCATGGCCCCGCTAGCGGGCGGGGCAACGCACGGGTCTTGGTTGAGGGGATGACAGGCAATGAATGAAGATGGCTTGGCGGAAGCGGTGGTGGCAGGGCAGTGCGCTGTTCCCTGGTGGGAACGCTTGCCCGAGGATTTCTGGCTGCACGCCGACGGCACCTGCCTGGATGCCGTGCACCCGCTGAAAATCCGCAGCACGGCGGCGCTGGAACGGGTGATGCGTACGTCGCTGTCGACCACGGTAGCGACTGCGATGTTTGCCTCGCTCAAAGGCAAGGGGCGTATACAGGAGGAATTCGAAGCGCTGCGCTTTTATGAGCCGCTGGCGCGTGCCGGGGATGCCAGCAAGGTGTTCTTGCCGCCGCGCGAAGGTATCGTTGTTGACGCCAGGCCTCTGCTCGGGGATGACATCCGCCGTGTGCAATTGAGCTTCAACAGCCCGTACCAGCCACTGAATCCCTATGCCCGCGAGCAGTTCCAGAGCATGCAGCGCAACAGTGTCGCCCAGGCCCAGCACTGGTGCCACGGCGACCGGCCGCGGCCGACGTTGATGGTGATGCATGGCTTTGCCGCCGACCCGTACTGGTTGAATGCCCATGCCTTGGCACTGACGAGCCTCTACAAACGCGGCTATGACATTTTGCTGTTTACCTATCCCCACCATGGGCGTCGTGCCGAGCAGGGTTCCTGGTTCAGTGGCCAAGGGTTGTTCGGCCGTGGCCTGGTGTCGTTCAACGAAGCGCCCCTGCATGCCATCCACGATCTGCGTGTGTTCATCGACTACCTGCAGCAGCGCGGGGTCGAGCAGATCGGCGTGACCGGTATCTCGCTCGGCGGGTATACCGCCGCGTTGCTGGCCAGTGTCGAGCCGCGCCTGGATTACTGTATCCCCATCGTGCCGGCGGTCAGCCCTATCGATGTGTTCCTGGAGTGGCAGCCCACTGGCGTGCTGCTGTCGATGCTGATGCGTCAGCAAGGCGTGGGGGTGGCACAGATGCGCGGCTTGTTGGCGGTGCACAATCCGCTGACCTACGGCTCGCCGATGGACGGGGAGCGGGTGTTGATCATTGGTGGTGCTGGCGATCGGGTCACCATGCCACGGCATTTGCGCCTGTTGCAGCGGCACTGGCCTGGCAGTGCCTTGCACTGGTTTCCCGGTAATCACATTGTCCATCTGGGGCGCAGTGAGTATTTGCAACGTATGGCTGAGCTGATGGAGCGCTATTCGCCTGTCAGCCCTTGAATGGCACCGGTAGGTGCGGGCTTGCCCCGCGATCTGGCGTGATATAGCAAATCGCGGGGCAAGCCCGCTCCCACCGGTAGGGCAGGATGCAGGAGCCTGCGGTGTCTGCGGTCCATACACCAAAAAAAGGAGGCCGCCGTAAGGGCGGAAGGGGTCAGCCCAGCCACCACCAACGCCAACGCCAACGCCAATCCTGCCCCGGGAAATCCGTGAAGAACCCCAAAAAAAGCGCCCCGCAATGCGGGGCGCTTTTTCATCCAGTGCCAGCGCGCTTAGCGAATGCCAGCGTTACGCAGGGCTGCCGGGGTGAAGTCCGCCATCTTGGTACGGATACCGTATTGCGGCGCGTGTTTTTCCTCGTTACTCATGGTCGCGACGATATAACGCCCGGCAATCAAGTCGTAGAAGCCTTGCGCGGCGGGTGCGTTCAAGCCCTTGCCGTAGTGGTTGTAGGTATGGTTTTCACCCACGCGCCAGAGCTGCCCACGGCCGTCGTAATGGTCCACTTCGGCCAACACCCAGGTGTCTTCGTCGAAGTACATGTCACGTTTGGCATAGATATGCCGCTGGCCGGCTTTCAGCGTCGCCTGTACATGCCATACCCGGTGCAGTTCGTAGCGGGTCAGGTCCTGGTTGATGTGGCCGGGCTTGATGATGTCGGCGTACTTCAGGCTAGGCGACTGCAACTTGTAGCTGTTGTAGGGGATGTACATCTCCTTCTTGCCCATCAGCTTCCACTCGTACCGGTCCGGGGAGCCGTTCATCATGTCGGCGTTGTCGGAGGTGCGCAGGCCGTCGGAGGCGATGCCGGGAGCGTCATAAGCCAGCTGCGGTGCACGCCGAACCCGGCGTTGTCCGGCGTTGTAGGTCCAGGCCTTGCGCGGCTCGGCGATCTGGTCGATGGTCTCATGGGCCATCGACACCGTGCCGGCCAGTCGCGCCGGGGCGTTGATGGTGAAGATGTAGTAATACAGAATGTTCTTCGCCAGTTGCGGGTCTACACCCTCCATGTATTGCGGGAAGCTGTTCTGGTCATGGGTTTCAATGATGGTGTATTCGCCGTTGACCTGTGGCGCAGCCTGCACCGCCGAGCGCTCGACGTTGTCGCCGCGATAGCGGGTGACGTAGTTCCAGTAGACCTCTACACCGCTTTTCGGAATCGGGAACGCGTAGTAACGCGAGTCGGCGACATTGCCCAGGCCGGTACCGTCATTGACCAGCTGGACATTAACGGCGCTCTTTTTCGCTGCCGCGTATATGTTCGCCGGCGCCATGGCGGTGCGGTGGCTTGGATACACCGGGATTTTGTAGGTGTCCGGGTAACGCTTGAACATCGCCAGTTGGCCCGGGGTCAGCTTGTCTTTGTACTGCTCGACGTTGGCGGCAGTGATGGTGAACAAGGGCTTCTCGCTGCTGAACGGATCGCCGAGGAAACCTTTGCTATCCACCGGCGCGGCGTCGGCTTTGAGCCCACCGGTCCAGGCCGGAATGCTGCCGTCGGCGTTGCCTTCTTTCTGCGCGCCCAGCGGTGTCAGGCTGGTGCCCAGTTGAGCCGCTTCCTGTTCGCTGATGGCGGCCATGGCGCTGCTGGCCAGCAGAGAAAGTGCCAGGGTTGCCGAGGTGATGATGGTGCTGGTTTTCATGGATATAGCCTCTGTCTGGTACGACTCAGAAGTTGACGCCGAAGCTCAGTGCGACGTAGTCGCGGTCTGTGCTGGTGTTGAACTGGCCACCAAAGAAGTCCGTGTAGCTCAAGCTGGCGGTGTAGGTGTTGAGGTAGTCGGCGTCGACGCCGAGGCTGACGGCCTTGGCGCCTTCCTCGAAGTTCGGGCCCCAACCGTCGACGTCGTGCGACCAGGCCAGGTTCGGTGACAGGTTGATACCGGCGATTACGTTGCTGTAATCGAGCTTGGCGCGCAGGCGGTAGCCCCAGGAATCGGTGGTGTAGAAGCCGTGGCTGTTGCACTGCTGCTGGGGGTTGGTGGCTGTTGCACAGACTGTGGCGTTCTGGCTGCCGGGGAATTGCCCCGGGCCATACACCGGGCTGCGTCCGAAACGGATGTCGGTGCCATCGGCAGGGCCGAGGCCGTTGATGCGGTTGTAGCCCACTTCACCAATCAGGGTCAGACGGCTGGCGCCCCAGATCTGGTCGACGAAGTGGGTGGCGGTGACTTGCGCCTGCAGCACCGGCATACGCTTGTAGCCGGGCAGGTCGCCGCCCAGCGATTGCGCTACTTCACCCGTGGTAAACAGTGGCGAAGTCTGGGTGCGGAAGTCGGTGTCGGTCGACTGCAGCGCCGCCAGGTTGAGGTCGGCGGTGTTGATCTGCAGCGGCATGTTCGGCCGGTAACTCACTTCACCGCCCACCGACGTTGCTCCCAGGGTGGTCTGGAAACTCAGGCCATACAGGCGGATGTCCTCGGGATAATCGACGAAGTAACGGGCTGCGCGTACGCGGTCGAACTGGCTCTGGATCGCGGCCAGCTGGCGTGCGGCTGGGGGCAGGGCGGCCAACTGGGCGCCGGTGATTGGCGCCACGGTGGTCTGTTTGAAGCTCAGGTAGGGGCTGCGGCTGTGGTAGTTCATGGCATAGAAGCCGAACTCGGTATCGTGCAACTCCGGTACGAACCAGCGCAGGGCCACGCCGAACTGGCCGCTGTCACGCGGATCGTTGTCTTCCAGGCGTGGCATGTAGACATCATCGACCACTGCGCCGCTGAGGATCTGCAAAGCGCTCGCGGTGTTGTTGGCAACCCCCGGCGGCAAGTCCGGGCCGGCGAATACCAGGCGGTCGTTGCAGCCCTGTGGCAGCGGGTCGGAGCCAAAGAAGGTGCCGCAGTTATCGACCACGGTGTTGTCCCACTCAAGCTGGTAGAACGCCTCCAGGTTGAGGTTCTCGCTCAGGCCCTGGGAGATGTAGAACATGTTCACCGGCACCAGGCCTTCTTTGACCTCGGCACCGGGGCGGCGCAGTGCCGCTACGTCGATCGGGTTGATGCTGTTGATCGAGTTGCCGATGAAGGTGCTTTCACCCCAGCTCACCACTTGCTTGCCCAGGCGCACGTTGCCGGACAGATCACCCAACTCATAGTTGTGGTAGACGAAGGCATCGAGGAACTCGGCGCCGGACGACTTGGCCAGGTCGTCGCGACCGCTGTCGTCGATGTCGTAGAACAGGCGGTGTTCGTCTTTGAGTTCGAAGTCGTACCAGTATTTGCCACGGACAAATACGCCACTGTCGCGGTACTTCAACTCAAGGTCATGCACCCCCTTGAAGATCTTCGAGAAGGTTTCGCCTTTCTTGAAGTTCTGCCGGTTGTCATCGGCGGTGCGCGTCGCCGATTCACCGCGCAGCCCCAGGGTGTTGGCGGCGTTGATGAATTCCGGATCGGGACCGCGCACCGCCCAGCTGGCACCAATGGACAGGGACGAGTCGAACTGCCCCTCGATCTCACCGATCTGAAAATCGATGGCATTGGCGGTGGTGCATGTGCCCAGGCTTACCGCCAGGGCCAGCAGGTGAGGGCGCAGTTCAGTGGGCAACAAAGCGGTTGGGCGTTGGCGTTGCGAGCTCATATGTCTTGCGAAGGTCACGTGGTGGTACCCCTGTGATTTTGTTGTTGTTCTGGTGGACCGCAGACAAACGCTACCGCCCCGAGGGTGGGGGCTTCCCCCTCCAGTGGGGGGGGAGGCCTGCCGTCGGTCCCCTGGGGTGCGCGGCACAACCGGCTTGCGCCCCCTCCACCGGGGGGGGCGAGGCGGATCATCGTTACGTGACCATCGATGGGTGGTTTGCTGCGATCGCCGTGAGCACTGGCGAAGTCGCACGCCTTGACAACTGACCTTGGAGAACGTGATGTCGCAGAAAGTATTTGTTGCCGGTGTCGGCATGATCCCCTTTGCCAAACCTGGCCAGAGCGGTACCTACATCGAGATGGGCGCCCAGGCCATTCGCCTGGCGCTGCAAGATGCTGGCCTGGACTACAACAAGGTCCAGCAAGCCTATGCCGGGTACGTTTACGGTGACTCCACCAGCGGCCAGTCGGCACTGTATGAAGTCGGTCTGTCGGGTATCCCGGTGATCAACGTCAACAACAACTGTGGCAGTGGCTCCACCGCGCTGTACCTGGCGCGTCAGGCGGTAGAAAGCGGCGCAGTGGATTGCGCGCTGGCGTTTGGCTTCGAACAAATGCAGCCGGGCGCCTTGAAGTCTCACTGGCTCGACCGCCCGATCACCTATGGCAAAGGCCAGGACGTTGCCAATGCGGTGTTCCCTGAGGGCCGCGACATGCCCGATGCGTTGAAATTCTTCGGCGGTGCCGGTCAGGAACACATGCAGAAGTACGGCACGCGCATGGAAACCTTTGCCGCTATCCGCGCCAAAGCCAGCCGCCACGCAGCCAACAACCCGCTGTCGGTGTTCAAGAAGGTGGTCACTGTCGATGAGGTGATGGCCGACCAGGTGATTTTCCCTGGCGTCATGACCCGCTTGATGGCCTGCCCACCGACCTGCGGCGGCGCGGCGGCGATTGTCGTCTCTGAGCGCTTCGCCAAGAAGCACGGCCTGCGCACCGACGTGAGCATCCTCGCGCAGGCATTGGTCACGGACAAACCGGAAGCCTTCGACCCACCGTCGCTGATCAGCATTGTTGGCGTTGGCATGACCCGTCAGGCCGCCCAGGAAGTCTATGAAAAAGCCGGGGTCGGCCCGGAAGACATCCGCGTCTGCGAGCTGCACGACTGCTTCGCCCATAACGAATTGCTGACCTACGAGGGCCTGGGTTTCTGTCCGGAAGGTGGCGCCGAGAAGTTCGTCATGGATGGCGACAACACCTACGGCGGCCAGGTTGTCGTCAACCCGTCGGGTGGCTTGCTGTCCAAGGGCCATCCGCTGGGCGCAACCGGTCTGGCGCAGTGCTACGAGCTGACCCATCAACTGCGCGGCACTGCCGACAAGCGTCAGGTCGAGGGGCTGCAGCATGCCCTGCAGCACAACCTGGGCCTGGGCGGTGCGGGCATCGTGACCCTGTTCGGGCGCGGCTGACCAGCAGGCGCGCTGGTTTCTGGCGCGCTTTTTCATTGACCCAGAGGAATTGATGACATGGCAGACAAGTCTCTGATCGGCCGCAGCCTGGGCGTGACCACCTGCGAGGTGGAGAAGGGCCGTTTGCGCTTCTTCGCCAAGGCCATCGGTGAAACCGATCCGGTCTACACCGACGAAGCCGCTGCCAAGGCTGCCGGTTACCCGTCACTGCCCGTGCCGCCGAGTTTTCTGATGTGCCTGGAAGCCGAAGGGCGAGACACCGACCACATTGTCGAAGCAGTGTTTGGCTTCGACCTGGGGCGCATTCTGCATGCCGAACAGGGTTTCGAGTATCACGCCATGGCCTTTGCCGGTGATGTGCTGACCTTCGATACCCAAGTCGCCGATGTGTACGAAAAGAAGGGTGGAGCGTTGACCTTTGTCGTGCAGTGCACCCGTGTCAGCAACCAGGACGGCCGGCACATTGCCGATATCCGTTCTTCACTCGTGCAACGCTGAGGAGGCTGCCATGAATGCTGTGCAAACCCGCGACGTGCAAGTGGGCGACGACCTGCCGCCGCTGCAGCTCCCTGCGGTCAGCCGTACCACCCTGGCGCTGTACGCCGGGGCCTCGGGTGATCACAACCAGGTGCATATCGACCTGGACTTCGCCCGCAAGGCACGTCAGCCCGATGTGTTCGCCCACGGCATGCTCTCGGTGGCTTATCTGGGCCGACTGCTCACCGCCTGGGTGGCGCAGCCGCAGATTCGCAGCCTGTCGGTGCGTTTTACCGGTATTACCCAACTGGGCCACATCCCCACCTGCACTGCCCGAGTGCTGGAGAAATTCGAAGCCGACGGCGAGACCCGTGTGCGTCTGGCCATTCGCTGCGCCAACCAGTACGGCGAAGACAAACTGCTGGGCGAAGCCGTGGTGGCCCTCGCCTGACCCCCAACAACAATAAGGAACATTCTGATGAAAAAACTCGAAGGCAAAGTCGCCCTGGTAACCGGCTCGGGCCGTGGCATCGGGCGTAGCGTCGCATTGAAACTGGCCAGTGATGGCGCCCGCGTAGTGGTCAACGACCTCGACGCTGGCCCGGCCGAGGAAGTGGTTGCCGAAATCCGCGCTGCCGGTGGCGACGCGGTAGCTTGCGTGGGCAGCGTCACGGCTGTCGATTTCGCCGACCGCTTTGTCAAGACCGCAGTAGACGCCTACGGCGGCATCGACATCATCGTCAACAACGCTGGCTACACCTGGGACAACGTGATCCAGAAGATGAGCGATGAGCAGTGGTACGCCATTATCGACTGCCACATCACTGCACCGTTCCGCATCTTGCGCGCCGCCCAGCCAATCATCAGTGCCATGGCCAAACAGGAAGCCGCCGAAGGGCGTGTGGTCAACCGCAAAGTGGTCAACATCGCTTCGGTGTCGGCTGGCGGCAACCCTGGCCAGGTCAACTACTCCACGGCCAAAGCCGGGGTGCTGGGAATGACCAAGTGCCTGGCCAAGGAATGGGGACGCATGAAGGTCAACGTCAATGCCGTTGCCTTCGGCCATATCGAAACCCGCCAGACCCAACCGGTGGAAGGCGACCCGAACTACATCAACATCGAAGGCCGTGAGATCAAGGTTGGCATCAGCCCGGCGATCGTCGAGCAGTCCAAGAGCATGATTCCGTTGGGTCGTCCCGGTAACACCGAGGAAGCGGCAGGTGCGGTTTACCTGTTCTGCATTCCGGAGTCGGACTACGTCAGCGGCCAGGTACTGGTGTGCGGCGGTGGCATCGGTAACGTCTGACAACCGTGGCGGGGCGCCTGGGCGCTCCGCCATCCTGGAGTGCACGCCAATGACCCTGTCCACCAGACGCCGCTTGCTGCACACCCGCCAAGTGATGTGCACCGGCTTCGAGCGCGAGGACGGCCTGTTCGACATCGAGGGCCGTTTGCTTGACACCAAGGGCGTAGCCACCGAATTTGCCTACGGGACTATTCCCGCCAATGGCGTCTTGCACTACATGCGCATCGTCATGACCCTTGACCAGGACATGGTGATCCGCCAGTTCCAGGCCATCTCGGAGCAGGCGCCGACCCCTGTGTGTGCCCAGATCAACCGTGCCTATGGTGCGTTGGTGGGTCTGCGCATCGGCCCAGGCTTCAAGCAACGCGTGGCCGAACGGGTAGGCGGTATAAAGGGCTGTACGCACCTCACTGAACTGCTGGGGCCGATGGCGACCACCGCCATTCAAACCCTGGCGCCGGTCATGCAAAAGCGTTTGCGCCAACGTGCCGCTGCCGATCCCGACTTCCAGATGCCTCAGCACTGGGTGATCGGCACCTGTCATGCCTATCACCCTGAGGGGGACGCCGCGCGCCGTGTCGGCCAGTGGCGTGCGGGTGGTGATTCTTCGAAAGACTGAAGCGGTCGGGCGTCAAGCGCCTGGCTGCCATCCAAGGAGCTTCATGTGAACAAGAAAAATATCAAACACATTCTAGCGATCGTACTCTTCACCCTGCTCAGCCATACCTACGTGTCCACTGCCCAGGCGTTGACCGCAGACGAGGCGCGCAGCGTTGCCAAGCAAGCCTATATCTATGGCTTTCCGGTGGTGGATCACTACCGGGTCCAGTACACCTACTTCCAGGACCGCAACCACCCGGAATTCAAGGCGCCATGGAACACCCTGCACAACACCGCGCGCATCTACACCCCGGACGACAAGGCCTATCCGACGCCGAACGCCGACACCCCATACTCGCAGCTGGGCGCTGACCTGCGCAGCGAGCCGTTGGTGCTGAGCATGCCGCAGGTGGAAGCAGGGCGTTATTATTCGGCGCAATTCGTCGATGCCTACACGCATAACTTCGGCTATGTCGGCAGCCGTGCTACCGGCAATGGCGGCGGTACCTTCCTGCTGGTCGGGCCGCACTGGCAGGGCAAGGTGCCCGCCGGCATCGACCGCGTGTTTCGCTCTGAAACCGAGTTCGCGTTTGTCTTCTATCGCACGCAGCTCAAGGGCCAGAACGATCTCGACAATGTCAAAAAGGTCCAGGCCGGCTACAAGGTCCAGCCACTCTCGGCGTTTCTCGGCCAGCCCGCGCCACCAGCCGCACCTGCCGTCGACTTTCTGGTGCCACTGAGCCCCGAGGCCGAGCGCAACAGCCTGGCGTTTTTCAAGCAACTGAATTTTGTACTGGGCTTTTGCACCATTCACCCGTCGGAACGCGAGCTGATGGCGCAGTTTGCCAAGCTGGGGATTGGCCCGGGCCTGACGTTTGACGAAGCGGCCTTGCCTGCGGATATCCGCGAAGCCATGACGGCCGGTATCGCCGATGCCTGGCGTGACTTCGACGCGCTTGGCCAACAGGTGGCACGCGGCGAGGTTTCCACTTCGCGCTTCCTTGGCAGCCGTGAATTCCTCGGCAACAACTACCTGTACCGGATGCGTGCAACGGTCACCGGCCTGTATGGCAATGACCGTGAAGAAACCCTTTACCCACCGTTCTACCTGGACAGCAATGGGCAGAAACTCGATGCTTCAAAGCACCGTTACACCTTGCGTTTTGCTGCCGATCAACTGCCGCCGGTCAACGCCTTCTGGTCGCTGACCTTGTACGACGCCAAGCGCCTGCTGGTGGCCAATCCGCTGAATCGCTACCTGATCAACTCGCCGATGCTGCCTGATCTCAAGCGCGACGCTGATGGTGGGGTCACCCTGTACATCCAGCATCAACGCCCGGAAAAAGCCCGGGAAAGCAACTGGCTGCCGGCCCCGGACGGCCCGTTCTACATCGCCGGGCGCTTGTACTGGCCGAAACCCGAAGCGCTTGACGGCCGCTGGCAGGCCCCGCGCATCGAGCGCATGGATTGATCCTGCCCACCGCAACGACAAGGAGCTTTGATATGCCTGTACGCAAGAACAGATTGCTGCCACTTGCCCTGATTGCGCCGCTGTATCTGGCCAGCGTTGCCCACGCCGCTGAGGTCCCGGTGACGGTGGACAATTTCGTCCGCGCCGAGTCGCACAAGTTCTTCAAACGCGTGGTTGAACGGGGTGGCTTCGCCAAATTTGTGCACAACCGCGACCTGGTTCCGGTCGAAAGCCAGGTGGTGATTCGGCCCAATCGCGACACCCTGTACTCCTCAGCGGTGTTTGACCTGGAGGCCGGGCCGGTCACCGTGACATTGCCCGACGCCGGTAAACGCTACTTCTCGCTAATGGCCATCAGTGAGGACCAGTACACCAAGGGCCTGGCGTATGCGCCTGGACAGTACCGCTTCACTCGCGATTCAGTGGGCACGCGCTATGTGCTGCTGGGCATCCGTACTCTGGTAGACCCTACCTCTGCCAGCGATCTGGCGCAGGGCCGTGCGCTGCAGGACGCCATCCAGGTCACGCAAGAAGGCGGTAGCGGCCACTTCGACGTGCCGCAATGGAACCAGGCGGACCTCAATGCCCTGCGCGGAACGCTGCTGAAACTGGCAAGCGGCGTCAGCGATTCACACGGCATGTTCGGTCAGCCGCAGGACGTTGACCCGGTGCGCCACTTCATTGGCAGTGCCAGTGCCTGGGGCGGTAATCCTTCGCGCGATGCCTACTACCTCAACGTCACGCCGACGCAGAACGACGGCCACACCCCTTACCAGCTGGAGGTCAAGGATGTGCCGGTCGATGCCTTCTGGTCGGTCAGCGTCTACAACGCCGACGGTTACTTCCAGCGCAATCCGCAAAACGCTTACGCGCTCAACAACCTGACCGCGAAACGCGAGGCCGATGGCCGTATCGTTGTGCATTTTGGTGGTTGCGAGGCGCAGGTTACCAACTGTTTGCCGATTACCGCGCAGTGGAACTACATGGTGCGGCTGTACAAGCCGCAGGCGCAGGTACTTGATGGCAGTTGGCAGTTCCCGCTGGCGAAACCAGCGGGATAAGCAGTTAAAGCGCCCGGTGAGTCGATCACCGGGCGCTGTCTTTCAGCGTTTAGAACAACGAGATGTCCATGTCCTGCACGGCGTCACCGCCTGTTGTCACGGTGCGCGCCAGGCCCTCGGCACGCGGCAGCAGGTGCGCGGCGTAAAAACGCGCGGTCAGCAACTTGCTGCGATAGAAGTCCTCCTCGGTTGTGCCTGCCTTGAGCTGGCGGTCAGCGGCAGCTGCAGAGCGGGCCATCAACCAGCCACCGCATACAGTACCGAACAGCTCCAGCAACGGCACCGAGCCGGCCAGCACCTGCGGTGCGTTGGCCTTGAAGTTGGACACGGTGAAGGCCACGGCCGCTTCCAGCGCGGTGACGGCGTTGGCCTGGGCTTGGGCGATACCTTGCAACAATGGCTCGGCGCTGCTGGCGAGCGCTTCGAGGTCCTGGCGCATGCGGGCGATCAGCACGCCAATGGCTTCGCCACCATCGCGGGCGATCTTGCGCCCGGCCAGGTCTGCGGCCTGAATACCGGTGGTGCCTTCGTAGATCGTGGTGATGCGTGCATCGCGCAAATGCTGGGCAGCACCGGTTTCCTCGATATAGCCCATGCCGCCGTGAACCTGCACACCCAGCGAGGCGATATCGACCGCCGACTCGGTGCCGCAACCTTTGACCACCGGGATCATCAGCTCGACAAAGGCTTGCGCTGCCTGGCGCTGGGTAGGGTCAGGGTGACGCTCGGCGCAGTCCATCGCCGTGGCGACTTCGCAGGCGATGGCGCGCAGCGCTTCGGTGCGGGCTTTCATCGATAGCAGCATGCGCCGCACGTCCGGGTGGCTGATGATCGCGACTTTGTCGCGGTGCTTAGCCCCGGCTTCGGTGCCCTGAACGCGCTCCCGAGCGTAGGCGAGGGCGCGTTGGTAAGCCCGCTCGGACAGGCCCACGCCTTCGATACCGACGGAAAAACGCGCGGCGTTCATCATGATGAACATGTATTCCAACCCACGGTTTTCTTCACCGACCAGCCAGCCCTGGGCGCCCTGGTGATCACCAAAGGCCAACACTGCAGTGGGGCTGCCATGAATGCCGAGCTTGTGCTCAAGCGAAGCGCAGCGCACGTCGTTACGGGCGCCGAGGCTGCCGTCTGGTTGCACCAGGAACTTGGGCACGAGGAACAGCGAGATGCCTTTGACCCCTTCCGGCGCTCCCGGAACGCGGGCCAGCACCAGGTGCACGATGTTATCGGTGAGGTCGTGCTCGCCGTAGGTAATGAAGATTTTCTGGCCGAACAGCCGGTAGCTGCCATCGCCTTGCGGTTCGGCGCGGCTGCGCACGGCGGCAAGGTCCGAGCCGGCCTGCGGTTCGGTCAGGTTCATGGTACCGGTCCACTGGCCACTGATCATCTTCGTCAGGTAGGTGTCTTTCAAGTAGTCCGAGCCGCACAACTCAATCGCCTCGATGGCGCCACGGGTGAGCATCGGGCACAGGCCGAACGACACGTTGGCGCCGTTCCACATTTCCTCTACCAGCGCCGACACCAGACGCGGCAAGCCCTGGCCGCCAAAGTCTGGATGGCAGGAGAGGGCGTTCCAGCCGCCGTCGACAAACTGCTCATAGGCAGCCTGCCAGCCTTTTGCCGTGGTCACTTCGCCTGCCTGCCAGCGCGCACCCTCGCGGTCGCCGATCACGTTCAGCGGCGACAGTACACCTTCAGCGAACTTGCCGGCCTCACCGAGGATGGCATCGACCAGATCGGTACTCAGGTCTTCACAACCGGGTAACGCATTGACGTGTTGCAGGTAGCCCAGTTCGTTGAGGACGAACTGCATATCACGCAGGGGGGCGCTGTATTCACTCATGGTGGAAAACCTCATAGGACGTATCAAGCGGGATCAAAGGTCCAGAGTTCAACAGATTGCCGGCGAGCATCACCCACCCTTGCGGAGGGGCAGTGCTGCAGTGTGCAGAGCGGGGCCTGGGGCAGGGCGCCGGGCGGTAATGATTGATCTGGCGCAAAGTTGTCTCCTTGAGGGGACATGCTTTTGCTGCGCACGCCTTAAAGTGCGATGCAGATCCGAAACGGCGCAGGCCGATAAGCATAAAAATCCGGAGATGCAGCGCTATGCATACACCACTCGCCGAGCCTCGTCGCTCTATTTATTTCAATTACCAGGTGTTCCCTGCCCATACCGCCAGTGTCACTGCTACAGAGGTTGAGCGGCGCCCCGTGGTGATTGTCGGTGCCGGGCCCATTGGCCTGACCACCGCACTGGACCTGGCCCGCTACGGTATCCCGTCGGTTGTGCTGGAGGCTGAACGTCAAGTCAGCGAAGGCAGCCGAGCCATCGTCTTCACCCGCCGCTCGCTGGAAATTCTGCAGCAAGTGGGCGTCAGCGAACGTGTCACTGATGCGGGCTTGGGCTGGCGCTTTGGCAACTCGTTCTACCGCAATCAGCGGGTGTTTCGCATGGAGGCGCCACACGACCCGGACGATCGCTTTGCGCCCATGACCAACTTGCAACAGCCTTGCCTGGAGCAGTTTCTGGTCGATGCCTGCCAGGCCAACCCACTGATCGAGCTGCGTTGGGGTAACAAGGTCAATGCCCTGAGCCAGGCTGAGGACTATGCAACGCTGGAGGTCGATACCCCGGCGGGCGAGTACACCCTGCACGCCAACTGGCTGATCGCCGCCGATGGTGCACGCTCGGCCATTCGCAGTCATCTTGGCCTGCAACTGGAAGGCGCCTCCTATGAAGGCCGCTTTGTGATTGCCGACATCAAGATCGACCTCGACCTGCCCACCGAGCGCCTGGCCTATTTCGATCCGCAGTGGAACCCCGGCAATACCGTGCTCATGCACCGCGAACCAGGCAATATCTGGCGCATCGACTATCAGCTACCGCGTGACGAAACACCGGAGCAGGCCTTGCACCCTGACTCGCTGCGCGAGCGTATCAATGCCCAGCTGAAGATTGTCGGGGTACAAAACCCGCAATGGCAGCTGGATTGGTGCTCGGTGTACTCGGCGCGGGCCCTGACCTTGCCGAATTACATCCACAATCGTGTGATTTTCACCGGTGATGCCGCGCATTTGCTGCCTATTTTTGGTGTGCGTGGTGCCAACACCGGTTTCCAGGACTGTCACGACCTGGGCTGGAAACTGGCCCTGACCCTCAAGGGCCTGGCCGGGCCGGAGTTGCTGGCATCGTACTGCGCAGAGCGGGTAGGGGCCGCGCGCGAAATCATTGCCGAGGCGGGCAAGAGTACCCGTTTCATGACCCCACCCACCCCGGGCCACTGCCTGGTGCGGGACGCGGTGCTGTCGCTGTCACTGACCCAGGCGTTCGTTCGCCCGCTGTATCACTGGCGCACCTCGCGGCCCCACGACTACGTTGACTCCGCCCTCAACTGCAAAGGCGACGACAACGGCGACTTCGCCGGCGGTCCCGCGCAGGGGGCACCGCTGTTGAACATCAAACTCGCGGACAACCAGTTCCTTTTCGACCAGCTGGGGGCATCGTTCTACCTGCTGTACTTCACCGACAGCGGCGAAGTACCCAACGATGTTCAGGTTGAAGTGCAAGCGCTGCGCGCACGCGGTGTGCCGCTACAGGTCCTGGCCATTGCCGGCAATCAACAAACCGCCGTCGCTGGGGCAGATGCACTGATCGATGACCGTAGCGGCCACATGCGCAACAAATACGCTGCGGCGGCGGGCAGTGCCTACCTGGTGCGTCCAGACCAGCATGTGTGCGCACGCTGGCATCAACTCAGCGGCCAAGCCCTGCGCGGCGCTGTCGAAACGGCCCTGGGCAATGCGTGAGGAGCAGACCATGGAACACCCGCAATTGAGCATTACCGAGCTTGAACACATCTACGACCAACTGGCCGACGCCCTCGATCTGGCAGCTGAGGGCAAACGTGAACTATTCCTGGTGAAACTGGCGCTGCTCAGTGCCCAGGCACTGGGTGATGCCAAGCAATTTGAGCAACTGACCCGCACAGCCTTGCTCGACCTGTAATCAGCCTGTCTCTGCCGTGCAATGGCCTCCGGCTTGCCTGTGCAAGCCGGTGAGCCCACCTATAACAATAATCAGGAGCCAGCCAATGACGCGCAGTCATAGTGCCAACGCGAGCGCCTCGGCGCCGACCGATGCTCACGACCGCTACCAGCAGGTGTGTAACAAAGTCTCGAAAAGGCTGATCGCCTTTTTGTTTGTGTGTTTTGTGTTGTCGTTTCTGGATCGCATCAACATCGGCTTTGCCGGCCTGACCATGATGGGCGACCTCGGCCTGAGCAGTACGCAGTTCGGTCTGGCCAGCACCTTTTTCTATATCGCCTACATCGCCTGTGGCATTCCCAGCAACATCGTCCTGGCGCGAATCGGTGCCCGGCGCTGGATCGGCAGCCTGATGATTGCCTGGGGCCTGGCCTCGACCTGCACCCTGTTTGCCACCGATGCCACCTCGCTGTACCTGTTGCGCATTCTGGTGGGCGTGACCGAAGCCGGGTTTCTGCCGGGCGTGTTGCTGTACCTGACCTTCTGGTTTCCCGCAGCCTACCGGGCCCGCGCCAATGCGCTGTTCATGATTGCCATGCCGTTTACAGCAGGTTTCAGCGCGGCGTTGTCCGGCCTGATTCTGGGGCTGGATGGCACTTGGGGTTTAAAGGGCTGGCAATGGCTGTTTTTGCTTGAAGGCCTGCCTTCGGTACTGGTGGGCTGTGTGGTATTCGGATACCTCGATGATCGCCCGCAGAAGGCCAAGTGGCTCGATAGCCAGGAACAGCAACTGCTGCAACACGCACTGGATGCAGAGGCGGCTGCGGCAAGGGCGACCAGCCCCGAGCGACCTCGCAGCCTCTGGGCCGAGCTGACCTCGCCGCGGATTTTGTTGTTCTGTCTGGTGTATTTTTGCCTGGTCAACACCCTGGCAATGATTGCGGTGTGGACACCGTTGATCGTCAAAGGCTTCAACAGCACCAGCAGTAACCAGGTGGTTGGCGTGCTGGCGGCCATACCGCAAGTCTGCACCATCATCCTGATGATCGTCTGGGGCCTGCACTCGGACCGCACCCGCGAACGCCGCTGGCACCTGGTGTTGCCGATGCTGCTGGCGGCGGCCGGCTGGATACTCACGGCTGTATCGAACGTGCCAGCGCTGCAATTGCTGGGGGTGTGCATGGCGGCGAGCGGCTCCTACACCGCCATGTCGATCTTCTGGACCACCCCTGACCAGGTGCTGAGCCTGGGCGCCCGCGCCGTGGGCATTGCGGTGATCAACGCCGTCGGCAATATCGGCTCGGCAGTCAATCCGTTGGTGGTCGGCTGGTTGAAAGACCTGAGCCAGGGCTTCGCTTCAGGCTTTGTCTATGCGGCCATTCTGATGATCCTCGGCGCACTGTTAGCCTTGCGTCTGCCGATTGCAGCGCCGGCGCGCTGAAGGGTGATAGAGTGGCCTCGACACTCACAGAGACTTCGTCATGCAGTACTGGCCCCTGCGTCCCGGCAGTAGTGAACATAGCCTCAACCTTGGCCATGCCGCCAACCTGCTTGCGCGGGTAGGCCAGAACCGCAGCCGCTACCTGGCCGCCGACCTGCTGCAGGTCGTCGGTCCCAGTGTGCCGCTGGCCCAGTGCACGATCTTCGCTTATCCCAAGCGCCGCAATGCCGAAGTGTTCTCGTTTGCCGACCGGGCGCGTGAAGTGTCGTTGCCGGTGATTTCCAACAAGTACGTCCAGCGCTTTTTCGGCCTGGACGGCAACCAGCACGTCATCAACCAGGGCAGTGGCGGGCACGAGACCATCGTGCAGCGCCAGTCGATTGATGACATCACCCACAAAGAATACCGGCGCATTTGCTATGAACAGCCGCAGATTTCCGAGCGGCTGGCGTTACTGACGCACTGTGACAGCAACCGCTGGTTGTCGCTCAACTTCTACCGTGGCCGCGAGCATGGGCGCTTCTCCGAGCGGGAAATGCACCACCTGGAAACCCTCGCACCGCTGTTGATCCAGGCCGTGCGCCTGCATTACCACGCCTACCTGCAGGCCAACGAACTGCCACTGCTGCTCGCTGAGCGGGTGATCAGGCAACAACACATCGAATTGACCGCGCGTGAACAGCAGCTGTTGCGCCTGATGCTCAGTGGTCTGGCGGTAGACGAGATTGCCGAACAGCTTGGCGTTCGCCCGGTCAGCGCTGCCACCTACGTCAAGCGCCTGTATCGCAAATTGGGTATCAATGGTTTGCGAGAACTGTTCGGGCTGGCTACCCAGGCCGAATGGCAGATGGATCGCTGACGTTCAGTCACAACGCCTCGCGGGGCAAGCCCGCTCCCACCGGTAGGCGCGGGCTTGCCCCGCGATAGCGATGTGACTGACAAACCGCAATCGCGAAATAAGTCGGGTCGCGGCGCCTACCAAGTGTTGCCTCAATGGCCAGTCAAGGCCGTTGTGCCCACCCTGTGCACATCAAGCACTCGCCAGCTCATTTTCACGAAATGCGCTTCGAGGTCGGCAGAGCTCCAGCCAGTGCTGGTGTTGCGCAACCCGTCGGCGGTGCCGAGCAAGGCCATGATTGCCAGCGCCGCCGACTCGACTTCAATGTCTCCCAGTGCGCCTGAGCGCTGACCTCGGCGTAACAGGTTGCACAGTTTTGCCTGCAGGCTGTTACTGCGGCGTGTCAGCCAATGCTGCTGGTGCGGGTCGAGGTGACGCAGTTCATGCTCCAGCACCTTGGCATCGGTGGGATGCGTCAGCTGCCAGGCCAACATGAACCGGATAAAACTGCGCAGCTCGGCGAGCACGCCTTTTTGGCGCGGCAGCTGCTGCCAGGCGCCATCGCGGGCTTCGAGTACGTGTGCCAGTACCGCCAACAATAAATCCTGTTTGCTGGCCACGTGGTGGTAGAGGCTGCCTGGCAGTATCCCGGCCCGGCTGGCCAGTTGGCGCATGGACATTGCGCCATAGCCAACTTCGGCCAGCAGGTCGCGGGCGGCAATCAGGATGAATTCTGCGCAGTCGCTCTGCAGCGCAGCTGAGGTTGCCTTAGGCATAGGCTGAAAGCCTCGAATGTCCGGTCAAGTGCTGGTAGGTACGCCACAGCAGGAAGATCGGTACCAGGATCGTGCAACTGACCAGCAGCAGGGCGTAGCGCAACGATTCGTCGGCGAAGGTCGGCATCAGCGCATCACTCAGCAAGCCGGTGGCCAGCGGGCCAATGCCCACACCGCACAGGGTGGAGATAATGGTCTGCAAGGCCACGGCGGTCGCCCGGCGGTGCGCGGGCACCAGTTGAGTCAACAACGAGAACGAAGGCCCCACCCACCAGACCGAGAAGAAACTGCTCAGCGCGCACCAGAGCATGGCGCTGGGCACCGGTACCGAGCCCACCCACATGAGGATATCGCCGGGCCACAGCAGGTAGGTGAATAGCGCAGCGCTGCCCAGAACATGGCCGATCAGCGGAATGCCGAGCTGCCAATGGGGGCTTTTTACTGCCAGGCGGTCGGTCAGCCAGCCACTGAACAATGCGCCGAGCCCGGCACAGCTGCCGCCGATCAGGCCGGCGAGAAAGCCTGCGTGTTGCACCGGCAGATTGTGCGAGCGCACCAGGAAGCTGGCGTTCCACATGGCATAAGCGTAAGCGCCGAAGGTGGTGATGCCGCAGGCCAGCACCAGGCAGCGAAAGGCCGGCTGCGCCAGCAGTTCGCGGGCACTGAGCAGCAGGCTCTGCGCGGGCGCTGCCACCTGTGCCGGGGTGAGGTCGAAGCGTCCGCGCGGTGGGTCGCGCATCACCAGGGCAAACAGCGCACTGAGGACCAGGGCGGGCAGGGCGACGGCAAAAAACGCGCTGCGCCAGCCATATTGATCCACCACCCAGGCGCCCACGCACAGGGCGATGATGGTCGAAAACGTCGGCGCAGCGGTGTAGCAACTGATGGCAAATGAACGTCGATGTGGCGGGTAGAGGTCGGCGATGATCGACAGTGACGTCGAGGTGCTTGGCGACTCGAACACCGCCACGGCCATGCGTGCGATCACCAACATGGTAAAACTGCTCGACAGCCCGCAAACCACCGTGGCCAATGCCCACAACAAACACGAGACCGCCAGCAGGCGGGTGCGCGGCATGTGGTCGGCCATGCGCCCGGCTGGCAGGCCGAGCACTACATAGACGGCCGCAAAGGCCAGGCCGGACACCAGGCCCATGGCGGTATCGCTGGCACCGAACTCCTGCTTGAGCGGTTCGATCATCACCGCAATGATCTGCCGGCCGACAAAGTTGTCGGCGTACATCATCGCGAGCAGAAACAGCAGGCCATGACCGCGCCAGCCTATGGGTTGAGGGTGCGTGCTGCTCATGGATGACTCCTGGCCAAGCCGTGGGGCGCGGTAAAGGCCCGGTCGCTACCCGGGCCGTGGTGGTGCGCTCAGGCGCGGGCGGTACGTTGTCTGGCCAGGGTCATGGCGGTGTCTTCGATCATGTCTTCCTGCCCGCCGACCATGCCGCGCCGGCCCATCTCGACCAGAATCTCCCGCGCCGGTACCCCGTACTTCTGCTCGGCACGCTTGGCAAACAGCAAGAACGAGCCGTAGACCCCGGCATAGCCCATGGTCAAGGCATCGCGGTCGCTGCGAATCGGGAAGTCCATGATCGGCACCACCAGGTCTTCAGCCACATCCTGGATACCGAACACGCTGACACCGGTTTCAATGCCGATCCGCTCGCACACCGCCACCAGCACTTCCATCGGCGTGTTGCCGGCGCCAGCGCCCAGACCTGCACAGGCAGCGTCGATACGCCCGGCGCCTGCAGCAATGGCGGCGATGGAGTTGGCCACGCCCATCGACAGGTTGTGGTGGCCATGAAAGCCGATTTCAGTCTCAGGCTTGAGCGCCGCCCGCATGGCCGCCACCCGCGCGCTGACATCGTGAGGCAGCAAGTAGCCGGCCGAGTCGGTCAAGTAGATGCAGTTGGCGCCGTAGCTCTCCATCAGCAGGCCCTGTTTGACCAGGCCTTCCGGGCTGTTCATGTGCGCCATCATCAGAAAGCCGACGGTGTCCATGCCCAGGCTGCGGGCATGGGCGATGTGCTGTTCGCTGACATCCGCCTCGGTGCAGTGGGTGGCCACGCGTATGGTGCTGACGCCAAGCCCGTGGGCCATTTTCAGGTGATCGACGGTGCCAATCCCCGGCAACAACAGCGCCGAGACCTTGGCGTTTTTCATCAGCGGGATCACCGCCGACAAATACGCTTCATCGCTGTGCGCCGGAAAACCGTAGTTCACCGAGCTGCCACCGAGGCCATCGCCGTGGGTGACTTCAATCAGCGGCACGCCGGCCTGGTCCAGGCCACAGGCGATGTCTTTCATCTGCTGCAAGCTGATGCGATGACGCTTGGGGTGCATGCCGTCGCGCAAGCACATGTCGTGAACGGTGATTTTCTTGCCGCTAAGTTCCATGGACATTTCCTCAGGCAATGACAGGTTCGGGGAGGGCGCGCAGCACCAGCTCGCCCTTGAGGATTTCCTCGGCGAACATTTCCGCGGTGCGGGCGGCGGCAGCGGTCATGATGTCGAGGTTGCCGGCGTATTTGGGCAGGTAGTCACCCAGGCCTTCGACTTCCATGAAGATCGACACCCGATTGCCATCGAACACCGGGCCGTTGACCAGCTTGTAGCCGGGTACATAGCGCTGGACCTGGAGGATCATCGCGTCGATGGCGGCGCGGATCGCAGGTTCGTCAGGGCTGTCGGCGGTCAGGCAGTGCACGGTGTCGCGCATGATCAGCGGCGGTTCGGCGGGGTTGACGATGATGATTGCCTTGCCCTGTTTCGCACCGCCTACCTGTTCGACCGCGCGGGCCGTGGTACGGGTGAATTCGTCAATGTTCTTGCGGGTGCCCGGGCCGACCGATTTCGACGCCGCCGTGGCAATGATCTCGGCATAATCCACCGTCTGCACGCTGGAGACGGCCGCCACCAGCGGGATGGTTGCCTGGCCACCACAGGTGACCATGTTGACGTTCATCACGCCACGCGCCAGGTTGGCCTTGAGGTTGACCGGCGGCACGCAATAGGGGCCGATGGCGCAGGGGGTGAGGTCGATCATCAGCACGCCCAGGGCATTGAGCTTGCGTGAGTTCTCGGCATGGACATAGGCGGAGGTGGCATCGAAGGCGATTTGCACCTGATCCTGCACAACGTGCGGCAACAGCCCATCAACACCGTCTGCCGTGGTTTTCAGACCCAGTTCACGGGCACGCTGCAGGCCTTCGGAGCCGGCTTCGATGCCGACCATCCACACCGGTTCCAGCACTTCGCTGCGCATCAGCTTGTAGAGCAGGTCGGTGCCGATATTGCCCGGTCCGATCAGCGCACATTTGATCTTCTTGCTCATGGTTCATCACTCCTGGAAAGAGGAAAGCAGCGTCCGCACTCAGGCCACGAAACGCAGGCTGGCATTGCCCAGCCCGCTCATCGACAGGTTGATGCGGTCACCGGGCTGCAGCGGTACCAGCGGCGCGAGGGCGCCGGAGAGAATGATTTCGCCTTGGCGAAACGGAATGCCCAGCTCGCCCAGGGTATTGGCCAACCACGCCACCGCTTCGCACGGGTGGCCCTGCACCGCTGAACCCAGGCCGCTGCCGGCGGGCTGGCCGTTCTTGAGCATGTGCATTTCGACGCGGGCCAGGTCCAGGTCACGCGGGTCGATGCGCTGTTCGCCGAGGGCGAATACGCCGCACGAGGCGTTGTCGGCGACGGTGTCTTGAATGCGGATCTGCCAGTTGTCGATACGCGAATCGACAATCTCGAAGCACGGCGTCACGGCCTGGCTGGCGGCCAGCACGTCTTCGGCGCGAATGCCGGGGCCGGTGAGGTCTTCGCCGAGGATAAAGGCGATTTCCCCTTCAGCCCGGGGCTGAATCAACTGATAGCGGGCAAAACTCACTTCACTGCCGTCGGCCACTTGCATGGCATCGGTGAGAAAGCCGAAGTCGGGCTGGTGCACATCCAGCATCTGTTGCACGGCGCGGCTGGTAACGCCGATTTTCTTGCCGATGACCCGTTCGCCCAAGGCTTCGCGGCGCTGCAGAAAACGCAGGGAAATCCGGTAGGCCTGGTCGAGGCTGATAGCCGGGTAACGCTGGGTTAGCGGGGCGAGGGTGGTGCGCCCACGCAAGGCGTTGAACAGTTCATCGCCCAGGGCGGTGATCAGGGAGGCATCCATGGCGGTTCGCTCTGTGGAAGGAATAAAAAGCCGGTCCCAAGGGGCCAGGGTACCGGCGAAAAGAGTGGAGTCAGGCCGGCCAGACGCTGCTGTCGGCACCGCCATCGACGTCGATGACCTTGCCGGTGACCCAGGCCGACGCCGGGCTGGCCAGGTACAGCGCGGCCGCAGCGATGTCTTCAGGCTGGCCCAGGCACTTGAGCGGGGTGTTGGCTTCCATGGTTTTGCGCATGGCATCGGGCATGACCCCGGCCAGGGCATCGGTAAGAATCGGCCCGGGCGACACGGCGTTGACCCTGACCAGCGGGGCGAAATCCTGTGCCAGCAAGCGCGTCAGCTGAACCAGCGCCGCCTTGGCGGTGCCATAAGCGCTGAAATGACGCTGGGCATAGCGCGCCGCGACCGAGCTGATGTTGATGACGTTGCCGCCACCGGCTTCGCACATCAGCGGCACGCACAGCTGGCATAAGGCGTAGGCACTGGAAACGTTGAAGCGCAGGATTTCTTCGAACTGCTCCAGCGGCATGCTCAAGGCGTTGTTGGGGCCACCGCCGCCGGCGTTATTGACCAGGTGGGTGATGCGCCCGAAATGCTCCAGGCTGCGTTGCACCAGGGCCTGGCGCTGCTCGCTGTCGTTGACATCGCAGGTAATTGCCAGGGCGCGGCGGCCAAGCTGGCGGATCTCGTCGGCGACCGCTTCGATGTCCGCAGCGCTGCGTGCGCTACAGACCACGTCGGCCCCGGCCTGGGCATAGGCCAAGGCGATTGCACGGCCGATGCCGCGACCGCTGCCGGTGATGATGGCGACACTGCCGGTAAGGGTGAAGCGTTGCAGAATGCTCATGGCTGTCCTTATTGTGCTGATGCGGATGGGGCCTTAGGCTCTGCATGAAAAGCCTTGATACTCGGTGATGCTGCGTTGAAAACAGCCTCGGAATGCTCATTTACAACCCGTAAACTCCGCTTCCTCGGCTGTTTTCGCCTTGCCTGACCTTCGTCTCAACGCTTTTCATACAGAGCCTAGTGGGGCAGGTGCGGCTCAGCGCGGTGC
The DNA here is from genome assembly GCF_056322725.1 of Pseudomonas sp. NUPR-002. Taxonomy (NCBI): domain Bacteria; kingdom Pseudomonadati; phylum Pseudomonadota; class Gammaproteobacteria; order Pseudomonadales; family Pseudomonadaceae; genus Pseudomonas; species Pseudomonas sp. NUPR-002. The sequence continues at coordinate 3,201,005 of NZ_CM150476.1, read as the reverse complement.
CCACAGGTCTGGCAAGCCCGGGTCCGAGGTGGCGATCAGGCGCTTGAGCAACACCTTGAGCGCTTGCGCGTCACTGGCGCCCAGGCGTGCGGACACGTCTTCCTCGACGGCTTTGGCCAGGGCAACCTCCTGCAGCGAGGCCTCGCGGCCGTCCGCCGTCAGTACATAACGAATCTGGTCATCCTCCACTTCCAGCGCGACCAGGTTCTGGCGTTCGAGAAAGCGCATGCTCGTGGCGCTGACCACATGACCGGTGTAGCCGACGAAGGTGTTGATCTCTTCCAGGGTCAAGCTGTCGCGGATACACAGGGTCGAGAGGATGAAAAACGCATGCTCATCGAGCTGCTGGCTTTTTAGCAGGCGACGCAATGCGTACAGCATCTGGTAGTGCGAGCGGCCGAGCAGGTAGCCGAGCAAGTCCTCGGTGTAGCTGCATTCGGGCGGTGGCGGGGTGGTTGCCAGGCGCAGCTCGCTTCTTGGCTTGCGCAGGGCCATTGCGTATTGGCCACTCTGAAAAGCCAGCGGTGCGCGATCGCTGTGGTCGAAGGCGAGCACTTCGCCGACGAAGATCACATGGTCGCCGCCTTCGTACTGAAAGGCCGTGCGGCACTGAAAGCGCGCGGTGCAGTCTTGCAGCAGCGGCGCGTTGCTGATGCCGGTGTCGAGCTCGACGCCGGTGAACTTGTCTTCGCCCTGACGGGCAAAGCGACCGGACATCGATTCCTGCTCAGTCGACAAAACGTGCACGTTCCAGTGGCGACCGCTGCTGAACACCGGCAGACTGCGTGCGTTCTTGGCCAGACTCCAGAGCACCAGCGGTGGGTTGAGCGAGACCGAGTTGAAACTGTTGGCGGTGATGCCGATCGGCGAGCCATCTTCGGCCTGGGTGGTGATGATCGTCACCCCCGTGGTAAAGGTGCCGAGTGCGGCGCGAAACGCTTGAGGATCGAAACAGCCGGGCGTTGCCATGATGGGCCTCATGCAATGAGTGTGCGTGTGGCCAGTATTGCCAGCGCCAACGGGCTTTACATCGTCTTTATGGACTAACGTTTTCGCCCCTCTCGTCCACTTGGACGAGGCGCCCGCCGGGGGCCGCAGCTAGTTTGCGTGCAGGGCGTTGTGCAGCGACGGCCATGATGGGTACAGCGGCGTCAGGCTGGCCCTTGTTCAGTTGAGGAGTTCAGTTGAGGAGGCACCTATGAGTTGTGCAGATTCTCCCGTCGACGCACTGTCGGCCTTGTTGTATGAACAAAAAGCCGCGTTCAATGCCCAGGGAGCCGTTACAGCCGTGCAGCGCCGTGCGCGCATTCAGCGGGTGATCGACTTGCTGGTGGCGCACCATCAGGCGCTTGCCGAGGCGATGGATGCCGACTTCGGTGGCCGTCCCCAGGGCTTTTCCTTGATGAATGACGTACTGGGTTCGCTGGGCTCGCTCAAGCACGCCCGCGACCACCTCGACAGCTGGATGCAGGACGAACCGCGGCAAGTGTTCAGCCCCTACGATCAGCTGGGTGCCAAGGCCTGGGTGATGTATCAGCCCAAGGGCACGGTGGGCATTCTAGGCACCTGGAACGCGCCGTTGTATACCTTGCTCAGCCCTCTGGCCTGCGCCCTGGCAGCGGGCAACCGGGCGATCCTCAAACCCTCGGAGGTGGTGCCGCGCACCGCAGCGCTGGTGGCAAAGCTGTTTGGCGAACTGTTCGATCCGCTTGAAGTGGCGGTGGTCACTGGCGGTGCCGACCTGGCCCAGGCGTTTACTGCGCAACCGTTCGATCATCTGGTGTTTACCGGCGGTACCGCTGTTGCACGCTCGGTCATGCGTAACGCCGCCGAGCATCTGGTGCCGCTGACCCTGGAGCTGGGCGGCAAATCGCCGGTGATTGTGGCGCGCTCGGCCGATCTGGGCACGGCCGCTTTCCGAATTGCCCTGTCAAAAACCACCAACAGCGGCCAGGTTTGCATCAACCCGGACCTGGTCTACGTGCCACGCGAGCAGCTCGACGCCTTTACTGAGGCGTTTGCCGCTGCCTACCGCCAGTTTGTTCCCGAGATCAGTGATAACCCGGACGTGATCGCGGTGGTCAACCCGCAGCACCTGGCGCGTGTCGAGCGCCTGGTGCAACAGGCCGCTGAAGCCGGGGCGCGGGTGCTGAGCTTGCCGTACGCAGAAGACGTCGATCAGATCAATCGTCGGCGCCCGCTGCAGGTGGTGATCGACCCGGCGCCTGACAGCCTGATCATGCACGAAGAAATCTTTGGCCCGGCGATGGTGCTGTTGCCTTACGACGATGTCGACCAGGTCATCGCGCAGATCAACGGCCGCCCACGGCCCTTGGCCCTTTACTACTTTGGCAACGACGCCAACGAGCAGCGCCATGTGCTGGAACACACCTTGTCCGGCGGCGTCACCCTCAACGATGTGATGATGCATGCCGCCTTGCATGATGCCCCATTTGGCGGGATCGGCGGGTCGGGGATGGGGCACTATCACGGGCGCGAAGGCTTTATCGAGTTCAGTCACCTGCGCACGGTGCTCAAGGCGCCGGAGCATGATCCACGCGCTGAATGGGGGCTGCTGCCGCCTTACAGTGAGCACTTCCTGGCCGCGATGAAGGCGCAGATCACCCCGGACTGACCGGGGTGACGGCAAACCGTCGGCGGGTCAATAGAACAATCACAAGAACAAACGGAATTCAGCTCATGGAAAAACACGTTTTGCCACAGAGCGACACCCTCGCTGCAGCGCAGGCCGACGCCGCTGACGGCTGGCCACGGCGCCAGGTGCTCAAGGCCGGTGCGGTGGCGCTGGGGGTCGGCTTGCTGGGGCGTTTTGCCGATGCACAGGCCGCTGGCGGTTTGTCGGCCAGCGACTATCAGGGTCTGGATGCCTGGGCCATGGCCAAAGGCTTGCAGGCCGGTCACTTCAGTGCCGAAGAGCTGCTGGCTGCAGCGCTGGCCCGCTGCGATCTGGTCAACCCGAAGATCAATGCAGTCAACCTGCGCCACGACGACTATGCCCGCGCGCTGCTGGCGGCGCGGAAAAAGGCCGGGACTCAGGCCTTGGGTTCATTGGCAGGCGTCCCGATTCTGCTCAAAGACCTCAACACCTACCTGCAAGGCACGATCACCAGCAACGGCAGCAGATTGTTCAAGGATGCGCCGCCGTCGAGCGTGACCAGCACCTTGATTCGCCGCTATGAGGCCGCCGGGGCAGTGCCTTTTGGCAAAGCGGCAAGCCCGGAATTTGGCCTGACCACCACCACCGAGTCGTTGGCCTGGGGGCAAACCCGTAACCCCTGGAACCTGGCGCTGAGTGCGGGTGGCTCTTCCGGTGGCTCGGCCGCCGCGGTGGCCGCTGGCATCGTACCGGTGGCCCACGCCACCGATGGCGGTGGTTCTATCCGCATTCCGGCGTCCTATTGCGGGTTGGTCGGGCTCAAGCCAACGCGCTACCGCACGCCGAGCGGGCCGCTGCGTTTTGAAGGCTCGTTTGGCGCCAGTGTCGCCAACGTGGTGTCCCACAGCGTGCGCGATACCGCCTTGTTTCTCGATGCCGGCCAGGGTCATGAATTGGGTAGCCCGTACTGGTCGCCGCCGTTGCTGCGCCCTTACGTCGAGGAACTGGGCCGTGAACCGGGGCGTCTGCGTGTGGGCCTGGTGCGCGAATCGCTGACCGGGGCGCCCTTGGACCCGGCGATTGCCAAGGTCCTCGACGACACGGTCAAGCAGTTGCTCGGCCTCGGTCATGAGGTGGATGAGTTACGCTTGCCAATTCAGGCCCAGCAGCTGTTCGGCGCTCACGGCGTGGCGATCGGCAACGCCTTGCTGGTGAGCGTCAATGACCGCGAAAAGGCGTTGGGCCGTGCCTTGGGACCCGAAGACCTGGAAATCATCACCTATGGCGTGCTGGAACGCGCGGCGAAAGCCAGCGGTGAGGGTGTGGTGCGTGCCCGGCACGCCTTTGAAGACATCAGCATGGCCATGGAGCAGCAGTTCGAGCGTTTCGATGTGATCCTCTCGCCAGTCACCGCCAGCCTGACCCCGGCGTTGGGCGAGCTGTCGCTCAACCAACCGTACGAAAGCTATGCACGCAAGGCCATGGGCAGTGCTGCGTTCACTGTACTGGCCAACGTCAGCGGTCAGCCAGCCATCTCCTTGCCGTTGGGCATGAGTGACAGCGGCCTGCCGGTGGGCATGATGTTCACCGCGCGCCTGGGCGGCGAAGACGTGCTGCTGCGCCTGGCTTCGCAACTTGAACAAGACCGTCCGTGGGCGGCCAGGCGAGCGCTGATTCAGGCCTGAAAAGGCGCCAGGGACGGCGCTGCACCGCAGTTCTCTAGTCCGCTTTGACGATGATTATTCGTCTGCTGCGTTCGATCATCAATCAAGGCTGGCGCAACCGCGCAACCAGATTGGGAGAACGAACGGATGGACAGCATGCGAGTAAAAACGCCGGAAGAAGTCGAACTGCTGGAGCACGCCCGGCGCCTGGTGCCGGTTCTGAAAAGCCGCACCGCGCGGGCTGATCGCGAGTTCCGGGTACCTGACGAAACGATCTTCGAGTTACAGCAGACCGGCTTGTTGCGTGCCCTGCAACCCCGCGCTTTCGGCGGCTATGAAGTAGACCCGCGGACCTTTTTCGAAATCCAGATGATCCTCGCTGAAGGTTGCATGTCCACGGCATGGATCTATGGCGTGATGGGGGTGCACCCTTGGCAATTGGCGCGCTACCCGATCGAAGCCCAGCGTGATGTCTGGGGGCAGGATCATTCGACCCTGATCTCGTCCACCTACATGCCGGTGGCCAAGGTCACCGTGGTCGAAGGCGGCTATCGCATCAGCGGCCGCTGGGGCTTTTCCAGCGGCAGCGAACACTGTCAGTGGTGTTTCCTGGGTGGTGTACTGCCTGCCGACGAAGGGCGCGCGGCTGAACATGGCACCTTCCTGATCCCACGCACGGACTACCGTATCGAGCACAACTGGGATGTGCTCGGTCTGCGTGGCACCGGCAGCCACGACATTGTTGTCGAAGACGCCTTTGTCCCGGCGCACCGCGTGCAGCGCACCAACAACTGCACGATCGAGGCCACTCCGGGGCGCCTGGTCAACACCAACCCGATTTATGCCATTCCCTTTGCCCAGGTGTTCACCCGCGCGGTGTCGTCATCGGCCATTGGTGCCTTGCAGGGGGCGATCAACGAGTTTCGTGCCAATGCCGCCGCGCACATCGGCAAGCACGGAATGAAAACCGCCGATGACCCGGTGGCGCAAACCACCGTGGCCGAAGCGACGATCATCGTCGACAGCCTGCGGTTGGTGCTCGAGCGCAATTACGCGCACCTGATGAGCCTGGCGCAGAAGGGCGAGTACCCCGACGTCGAAACCCGGCTGCTGTACCGCTACCAGTCTTCCTACGTCACCAACATCTGTGCCGAAAAGGTCAACGAACTGCTGCGCTGCATGGCCGCTTCCGGGCTCTACAACACTAACCCGGTGGCGCGTCTGTTCCGCGATCTGCACCAGGCGCGCGGGCATATCGCCAACAACTACATGGCCTTCAGTCGCAGCCTCGGCGCCGTGCAGCTGGGCCTGCCCAACCCTGATCCGTACGTATAAACCGTGCCCGGGCCGCGGTTCAGGTCCGGCGTTGCGCACCCCTGGCCGGCACGCCGGGGCCTTTTCGATCACAGCCAAGGCACAACAATAATGACAGCTAACGCTCAGCCTACTTCCCACTACGACGTGATCGTCGTCGGCTCTGGTGCCGGTGCGATGACCTCGGCGCTGTTTGCTGCCGAGCGCGGTCTTTCGGTACTGGTTGTCGAGAAAAGCGACAAGTTCGGCGGTACCTCGGCGATTTCCGGCGGGGGAATCTGGATCCCCAATAACCACTACTTTGCTGCCAAAGGCGGGCGCGACAGCACTGAGCTGGCCATGCAGTACCTCAAGGCCGCCACGGCCGAGCATGGTGATGAAAAGCGCCTGAGCGCCTACGTCAAATACGCACCGCAAATGATCCGCGCCCTGGCGCAGAACAGCCATGTGCGCTACGCCGTGGCTGAGAAATACCCGGACTACTACCCGCAGCTGCCAGGCGCTCTGGCGGGCGGGCGCACCCTTGACCCGGAACTGTTCGACACCAGCCTGCTGGGTGATGAACTGGCCAACTTGCGCACCCCGTCACCCTCGACCCTGTTGATGGGGCGTATCGCCTGGACGGCCAGGCATGCGCACAAGGCCATGTCGCGCTCGTTTGGCTGGCGTTTACTGATTCTCGGCCTGATGCTGCGCTACAAACTCGATTTCAAATGGCGGCGCAAAAGCCGCCGCGACCGCCGCGCCGCCTTGGGCAGTGCCTTGGTCGCCTCGCTGCGCCGCTCGTTGATGGACCGCAACATCCCGCTGTGGTTGAACACCGACTTCCAGACACTGCTGACCGACAACGGCCGGGTTACCGGCGTGCAGGTGTGCCGTGACGGCCAGACCCTGCAACTGCACGCGCGCCAGGGGGTGATCTTCGGCTCTGGCGGGTTTGAGCAGAATCAGGCGCTGCGCGAGCGTTATCTGCCGCAACCAACCCAGCGCGACTGGAGCGCTACACCACCGGGTAACAACACCGGCGCGGCGCTGCAAGCCGGCACCGCCTTGGGCGCGGCCACCGCGCTGATGGACTGGGCCTGGTGGGCACCGACCATTGCGGTGCCCGGCGAGGAGAAGCCCCGCGGCGTCTTTGCCGAACGCGCGTTCCCCGGCGCCATCGTGGTCAACAGCCTGGGCCAGCGCTTTGTCAACGAAGCGGCGCCGTACCTGGAGTTTGTCGACGCCATGTACCGCGACAATCAAGCGACCGGTGGTAAATCGATCCCGTGCTGGGTGATTTTCGACGCTCACTTTCGCTTCAACTACGCCATGGGCCCATTGATGCCGGCGCAGGTCATGCCCGACAGCCGGTTGCGCAAGGAGTGGCTCAATACCCTCTATTACAAAGCTGAAAGCCTGTCGGCGCTGGCTGGGCAGATCGGCGTCGACAGTGCTGGCCTGGCACACACCGTCGCGCGTATGAACGCTTACGCCAGCACCGGTATCGATGTCGACTTCGGTCGCGGTGGCAACGTGTTTGACCGTTACTACGGCGACAGCAACGTAAAGCCCAATCCGTGCCTGGCGCCACTGAGCAAAGGGCCGTACTACGCGATGCGCCTGGACGCCGGCGATATCGGCACCAAAGGTGGGCTGCTGACCAATGAACACGCCCAGGTGATGAGCCAGGACGGCGAGGTGATTCCCGGCCTGTATGCGATTGGCAACTGCTCGGCCTCGGTGATGGGCACCAGCTATCCCGGTGCCGGCGGCACCCTCGGGCCGGCCATGACCTTTGGTTACATCGCGGCCCACCACATTGCTGCCCAGCGTTGAGGAACTGCCATGACCGCCACTGTCAACTCAAGCTGTACTGCGATCCAGCCAGCGTTGCACGTTACCGATGCCGACGCCCTGCACTGGGATGACCACTGTGACGTGCTGGTGATCGGTTGGGGCGCCGCCGGTGCCTGTGCCGCCCTTGAGGCCCGTGCTCAGGGCGCCGATGTGCTGGTGGCCGACCGCTTCACCGGCGGCGGTGCCAGTGCCAAGAGCGGAGGGGTGGTCTACGCCGGTGGTGGCACCCGTCAGCAGCGGGCTGCGGGCTTTAGCGACACGCCTGAGGCGATGTTTGCCTACCTCAAGCACGAAACCCAGGGCGTGGTGACCGATGCCACCTTGCAGCGCTTTTGCCAGGACAGCGCCGCCAACCTGGCCTGGCTGGAGCGCCATGGCGTGCCCTATGCCCACAGCATGCCGCCGGGGGGCAAAACCTCGTATCCTCCCGACGGGGCGTTTCTCTACTACTCCGGCAACGAGCTGGTGCCGTCACACCGCAGCCCGTTACCTCCGGCGCCGCGCGGCCATCGTACGGTTGGCAAGGGCCAATGCGGCGCAGTGTTGTACGCACACTTGAAGGCGGCCTGCCTGCGTACCGGGGTGCGTGCGCAATTGCAATCGGCCGCCCGGCGCCTGGTGATCGACTCTGCCGGCACCGTCATCGGCGCTGAACTGTGGTGCCTGCCAAGCGGCAGTCCCCAGGCCAAGCTGCATCGCAAATGGGCGGCGCGTGCCGAGCGTTTGCAGAACTTCGCGCCGCGCTATTGCGACACCTTGCGCCAACGCCTGCGCCAGCTGGAACTCGACGCTGCCCGGCCACGGCTGGTGCGCGCGCGCCGTGGGGTGGTGTTGAGCACGGGTGGCTTTATCTTCAACCGCGAACTGCTCAGCGAGCATGCCGCGAAGTTTCGCCGCAACTTCAAGGTCGGGGCGACAGGCTGCGATGGCAGTGGCCTACGCCTTGGCCTCAGCGCAGGCGGCGTTGGTGACCGCCTGCAGCGGGTTTCGGCGTGGCGCTTTATCAACCCGCCGTTGTGCTGGCCGAAAGGCATTGTGGTTAACACCCTCGGCCAACGCTTCGTCAACGAAGAGGTCTACGGTGCCACCCTCGGCCAGCCGCTGTGCGAAGAGCAGGGCGGCAAGGCCTGGCTGGTGCTGGACGCACGCCTGCGTAAAGAGGCGATCAAGCAAGCGCTGTTCGGCGGTTACTGGTGGTTTCAGAGCTTGCCCGCGCTGCTGCTGATGCTGCGCGGTGTGCGCAAAGGCCAGAGCATCGAACAGCTGGCCCAGGTTACCGGCATGCGCGGCGATGTGCTGCGCAGCGCCCTGCAGGCCTACAACGCAGGCGCCCGCGGGGATGCCGAGGATGCCTTCGGCAAGTCGCCAGACAGCCGTCAGCCACTGGAGCAGGGGCCGTATTACGCCTGTGACATTTCTGTTGGCAATCGCACGTTCCCGATGGGGGCATTGACCCTCGGCGGCCTCAAGGTCAATGAACACAGCGGCGCAGTGCTCGGTCCACACGGCTTGCCGATCCCCGGCCTGTACGCCGCCGGGCGCACGGCCATCGGCATCCCCAGCCATCTATACGTCAGCGGTTTGTCGCTGGCCGATTGTGTGTTTTCCGGGCGGCGTGCCGGGCGGTCGCTGACCGCTGCTACAGCAAGCGCCAAAGTTGAACCCAGCGAGCAATTGATATGAGCCTGGATTACCTGACCGTACGCGTGACGCGTGTGATTGAAGAGACTGCTGACAGCCGCTCCCTGGAGTTCGAGCTGCCCGACGCACTGGTTGAGCGTTTTGCTTATCGGCCCGGGCAATTCTTGACCCTGCGTGTGCCCTACGAAGGCGGCTGGTTGCCACGCTGCTACTCGCTGTCGAGCACGCCACTGCTCGATGAGCCACTGCGGGTCACGATCAAACGGGTGCGCGACGGGCGCGCCTCGAACTGGCTGTGTGACGCCGTGCAAGCCGGTGACAGCGTGCAGGTGCGGGTCCCGGCGGGGGTGTTTGTGCCGCGCCAGCTGGACACCGACTTGTTGCTGTTCGCCGGTGGCAGTGGCATTACCCCGGTGTTGTCGATCCTGCGCTCGGCGCTGTTGGCGGGCAGCGGGCGGATGTTGCTGATTTACGCCAACCGCGATGAAGCATCGGTGATCTTCCGCGACCAGCTCAAGGCCCTGGCCAGTGCACACCCCCAGCGCCTGCAAGTGATTCACTGGCTCGACTCGGTCCAGGGCATCCCGGCGGTGAGCCAGTTGGCCGAGTTGGCGCGCCCATTTGCTACTGCCGAGGCGTTTATCTGCGGCCCCGGGCCGTTCATGGAGGCCGCTGTCAGCGCCCTGCAGTCGTTGGATATGCCGAGTGCGCAGGTCCACGTCGAGCGCTTTGTTTCACTGCCGGAAGAGGGCGAGATCAGCGCGCCGATCGCGGTCGACACCTGTCATCCGAGTAGCCAGCTTTCCGTACGCCTGGACGGTGAAGAGTTCGAGGTGCCCTGCGCTGAAGGTGAAACCCTGCTCGATGCCATGCGCCGGGCAGGCCTGAAGCCGCCGAGTTCGTGCCTGGTAGGGTCGTGCGCCACCTGCATGTGCACCGTCGAACAGGGCGAGGTGCAGATGCTGCGCAACGATGCCCTTGACCCGCAGGAGATCGAGCAGGGCTGGACCCTGGCGTGTCAGTCACTGGCGCGCAGTGAGCACCTGCGCCTGCTGTTCCCCGAATAACCTGCTTACCGAGTGTGTGATTATGACTGCATGTTCAGTATTACCGGGCACCGTACACGCCTGGAACCCGTTGCCGTTGTCGATCCCGGCCTTGTTGTTCGCCAGCGCCGAGCGCTTTAGCGGTCGAGCGGCGATCGAAGAAAACTCGATCGCCACCGACTATCGGGATCTACCCGCATTGGCGCTGGGTGTCTGCCGTAGCCTGATGGCGCTGGGGATCGAAGCGGGCGACCGTGTAGCGATCTGGGCGCCGAACTGCCGTGACTGGGTGATTGCCGCCCTGGGCGTGCATTGCGCGGGGGCGGTGCTGGTACCGATCAACACCCGCATGAAAGGCGCCGAGGCTGCGGATATCCTGGCGCGCAGCCAGGCACGCGTGTTGATGATGCAAGGCGAGTTTCTTGGCCAGGACTACCAGGCAATGCTGGCGCCTTTGCGCCCAGCCAGTCTTCAACACCTGGTGCTGTTCGCTGCGGGGCAACCGCAGTTGGCTATGGACCTGGGCTGGAGCGACTTTCTTGCCAAGGGCGAGCCTGTCACTGAGCGACAGGCCCGTCAGCGAGCGCTGGCGGTCGGTCCATGCGACTTGTCCGATTTGCTGTTCACCTCGGGCACCACCGGCAAGCCCAAGGGCGTGATGAGTGCCCACGGGCAAACCTTGCGGGCCTACAGCGAGTACGTACGGGTCATAGGCCTGCAGCCGGGTGACCGCTACCTGATCATCAACCCGTTTTTCCACGCCTTTGGCTACAAAGCCGGTTGGCTCACGTGCCTGCTGGCGGGAGCGACCATCCTGCCTCACGCGGTATTTGATGCAGAAGCGGTGTTCCAGCGCATTGCCGCCGAGCGCATCAGCGTACTGCCAGGGCCACCGACCCTGTACTTGTCGATGCTCGCCCACCCGCGTCTGGCCGAGACCGACCTGTCGAGCCTGCGCATTGCGGTGACCGGTTCATCGACCATCCCGCCGGTGCTGATTGAACGCATGCGCAACGAGCTTGGGGTCGACGTTGTGACCACGGCATACGGGCTGACCGAGTGTGGCGGGCTGGCGACCATCTGCAATCCGGATGACCCTGCCGAGATCGTCGCCGCCACCAGCGGCCGAGCGATTGAAGGCACAGAAGTGTGCATCCGTTCGGCCGACAACCAGCCGGTGGCGGCGGGTGAGTCAGGGGAAATCTGTCTGCGTGGCTTTCATGTGATGCGCGGCTACTTCAATGATCCCGACGCGACCGCGCAGGCCATCGATGGCGACGGCTGGTTGCACACCGGTGACATCGGCAACCTGGACGCGCAGGGCAACTTGCAGATTACCGACCGACTCAAAGACATGTTTATTGTCGGTGGATTCAACTGCTACCCGGCAGAGATCGAGGCCTGCCTGATCGAACACCCGGCCATTGCCCAGGTGGCAGTGGTTGGGATTGCCGATGAGCGCATGGGTGAAGTGGGCCGTGCCTGCGTGGTTGTGCGGGCGGGGCAGGTGTTGGATGAGCCGTCGTTGATCGCCTGGGCCAGAGAGCGCATGGCTAACTATAAAGTGCCGCGGCAAGTGCGGTTTTTCACTGCGCTGCCGGTGAATGCGTCAAATAAAGTCGTTAAGAGCGAGCTACGGTAGGAGCGGGCTTGCCCCGCGATGCGATGTGACTGACAGATCGCTATCGCGGGGCAAGCCCGCTCCCACCGTCACTGTCCGGTAAACCGCGCAGGCCTTTTTTCGATGAAGGCCTGCATGCCTTCCTGCTGATCACGGGAGGCAAACAACAATGCATTGGCTTTGCGTTCTAGCGCTAACCCCGCTTCCAGCGGTGCATCCATACCGGCCAATATCACTTCTTTGATTTGTTCGGCCGCTAACGGCGGCATCGCCGCGATCAGCTCGGCCAGTTTCAGGGCATGCACGAGCACCTGATCATCCTCCACCAGTTCACTGACCAGCCCGGACATCCAGGCCTCTTCAGCGCTGATCGGCTGCCCGGTCAGGGCCATGCGCATTGCTTTGGCCTTGCCCACCGCCCGCACCAGGCGCTGTGTGCCGCCAATCCCGGGCATGATCCCGATTCTGATTTCAGGCTGGCAGAAGCGTGCCCCGCGCCCGGCAATGATGATGTCGGCGAGCATGGCCAGTTCACAACCACCGCCATAGGCGTAACCGCACACCGCCGCGATCACCGGTTTCGGGCAGTGCTGGATCGGCGCCCAGACCCGCTCGGTATGGCGCTGATAGATATCGATCGGCCCCACGCCGGCCAGGCTGTTGATGTCGCCACCAGCGGCGAACACCGTGTCGCCGCCGGTCAGCAGGATGCAGCGCACCTCGGGGTTGCTCCCCAGTTCGCTGAAGTAGTGCGACAGCAGGGCTTGCAGTTCCAGGCTCAAGGCGTTGGTGGCATGCGGGCGGTTCAGCCGGAGCAGGGCGACCCCCGGGGCTGGAAATTCCAGCAATACCGGCGCGGCAGGTGAGTTAGACATGATCAACCTCAGGCAGTAAGCGCCGCCAAACGGGCGCCATTGCGCGGATTGTTGCCAGCGTGGCATCGCGTTTCATCGTCCGTTCAGACGACGAGGCCGGGTGCTTTTGTACCTACAGTGACCCTCAACACAAGCATGAGGAATGTGCCATGAGTGGTCACGTGGGGCTGGATTACAGCGGCAAGGTGGTAGTGGTCACCGGTGGAACCAAGGGCATTGGCGCCGGTATTGCCCGCAGCTTTCTGGCCGCCGGGGCCAGGGTCATCGTCTGTGGGCGCAATCAGCCCGAGCAGTTGCCGAGCGTGGCGCAGGCGCGTGCCGACTTCATTGCCGCCGACGTACGCGACCAGGCGTCCTTGCAGGCGCTGTTTGACAGTATCCAGCGCGACTACGGCCGTCTCGATGTGCTGATCAACAACGCTGGCGGTAGCCCGTCGGCCGATGCGGCCAGCGCTTCGCCACGTTTTCATGAAGGGATTATCCGCCTCAACCTGATTGCACCGCTGAACGTCGCCCAGCACGCCAACCGGCTGATGCAGGCCCAGGCCGACGGCGGTTGCATCGTCTTTATCGGCAGCATCAGCGGGCAGCGTGCCTCGCCGGGAACGGCGGCGTATGGCGCGGCCAAGGCTGGGGTGTTGGCGCTGGTGCAGTCGCTGGCGGCGGAGTGGGCACCCAGGGTGCGGGTCGTGGCGGTCAGCCCGGGCCTGGTGCGCACTGAGCTTGCCCATGTGCATTACGGCGACGAGCACGGCATTGCGGCGGTCAGCGCCGGTATCCCGGCCGGGCGCATGGCCGTGCCTGAGGACATCGGCAACGCCTGCCTTTATATCGCTTCACCGCTGGCCAGCTATGCCAGCGGTTGCAACCTGTTGCTGCATGGCGGCGGTGAACGCCCGGCTTATCTGGAGGCGGCGCAGGTTGCGCCGCACTGATCGACCCACCCCGGCGTTGCAGTAGCGGGCGCCGCTTTGAACACGCAGGAGACGAACTTGGCTGATCCAGAATTGCTATCCAAAGTGCGCGCCCTGGTTGGGCGCCAATACGGTCGCGTGAACGCCTGGGACGACGTCAACGCGCCGATGATTCGCCAGTGGTGCGAAGTCATCGGCCTTGAAAACCCGCTGTACACCGACCCCGTGGCGGCTGCCAACAGCTGCAACGACGGCATCATCGCGCCGCCGCCCATGCTGCAGATATGGTGCATGGAAGGCTTCCACATCAACAACTATGCGCCCGGTTCGACCACCGAGAACCCCTATGAGGTACTCGGCATCATCGAAAGCTATGGCTACCCCTCGGTGGTCGCGGTGAACTCGGAACTGACCTTCGAACGCAACCTGCGCCTGGGTGAAAAGCTCTACTACACCACGCGCCTTGAGTCGGTTGGCGAGGAAAAGACCACCGGCCTTGGCACCGGCTTTTTTGTCACCTTGGTGATGAGCTATTTCTCGCAGTTGGCCAGCGGCGATGAAAAAGTCGGCGAGCTGCTGTTTCGGGTGTTCAAGTTTCGTCCGGCCATGCAGCACACAGCCGAAGCGCCAGCAGCGGCTGCACCCGAGCCGGTAGTGGCCAAGCGTCCGACACCGGGTATCAGCGACGACACGCGGTTTTTCTGGGATGGCTGCAAGGAAGGCAAGCTGCTGATCCAGCGCTGCACCCAATGCAGCACCTTGCGCCATCCACCGGCGCCGGTGTGCAGCACCTGCCATTGCTTCGACTGGGACACCCTCCAGGCCAGCGGCAAGGGGCAACTGTATTCGTTCGTGGTGATGCACTACCCGCAGGTGGCACCGTTCGATCATCCCAACCCGATCGGCTTGATCGAACTGGACGAAGGCGTGCGCCTGGTGGCCGGGTTGGTTGGCGTCAAGCGTGAAGACATCAGCATCGGCCAGCGGGTGGAGGTCGAGTTCCAGACCTTCGACGACGACCTGGCGTTGCCGCTGTTCCGGCCATTGGCAGAGTAGGGGGCACCATGGATTTTGAACTGAGCGACGACCAGCGTGCCATTGCCGAAATGGCCGGCAGTCTGATGAGCGACTATTGCACCGACGAGCGCCTGCGTGACTGGGACCTGTGCGGGCAAGCCTATATGCAAGGGCTGTGGACCGGCTGCGTGGAAACCGGCCTGCATGCCCTGGCGATCCCGGAGGCTGCCGGTGGCAGCGGCCTGGGCATGACCGAACTGATGCAGATCCTCGACGCCCAGGGCGGCGCCCTGGCGCAAGTACCGTTGTGGCGTCACCAACTGGCGGCAGCGACCCTCGCCGAGTTCGGTGCCGCGTGCCTGGCCCCCTGGGTTGAGCAGGCAGTGGCGGCCACGGGGTTGCTGACCTTGAGCCTGGACGGCCTGAATTCGGTGCGCGGCATTGAGCTTGAGGCCTGCGCTGCTGGCGATGGTTGGCGACTCGACGGCCGGGTCGGCGCGCTGGCACTGGCCGAACAGTCCGCGGCGGCGCTGGTATTGGCGCGGGTCAATGGCCAGCCGCGCCTGGTGCTGGTTGACCTCAGCCAGGCAGGTATCAGCAGCGTGCCGGGGGTGATGACCCACGGTGAGGCCATTGCTGACCTGACGTTCACCGGCGTCACCCTCAGCGACCAGCACGTGCTGCCAAGCGCCGCACTGGACTGGCTGGCACCGCGCGCGATTGCCGCCCTGGCCGCCTTGCAACTGGGCGTCAGTGCCGAGCAGGTGCACCGCACCGTGGCCTATGTCAGTGAGCGTCAACAGTTCGGCCGCTGCATCGGCAGCTTCCAGGCCGTGCAAATGAGCATGGCCGACACCCATGTGCACCTGGAAGTGCTGCGCAGTGCCCTGTGGCAATTGTGCTACCGCCTCGACGCCGGTCTGCCGGCGCCTTCCGAGGCGCTGGCCACGGCGTACCTGGCCTGCGAAGCCGGGCACCGCATCAGTCACACCGCGCAGCATGTACACGGCGGCATTGGCGTCGACCTGACGTACCCGATCCATCGCTTTCTCTATTGGAGCCGCGCGTTGAGCGGCGCGTTGGGCGGCTCGTCGATGCTCCTTGAGCGTCTCGGCGATTGGTTGAGCGATAACACTACCCTGGGATGGAAATATGACCTCGATGAACACCAAGCGCTTTGAAGACGTGCGCCCCGGCGAGCAACTGCCCGAGCTGACCATCCCGATCACGGTCGGCCTGATTGCCGGTGGCGCGATTGCGACCCGCGATTACTTTCCCGGCCACCATGACCTGGAAGCCGCGCGCGAACTGGGCTCGCCGCATATTTTCATGAACATCCTGACCACCAACGGCCTGGTGCAGCGCTTTATCGAGCAATGGAGCGGCCCGCAGGTGCAGTTCCGTTCGCTGAAGATCAAGCTCGGGGCGCCGAATTACCCCGGCGACAGCATGACCTTCAGCGGCGAAGTCAGCCATCAGGATGCCGCCACGCGCAGCCTGGAAGTGACCCTCAAGGGCAAAAACTCCATGGGCAACCACGTGACCGGCACGGTCGCGCTGGTTCTGCCCTGATTTGCGGGAGACAACACAGATGAGCAACTCGTCGATTTCCGGACGCGCCGCCATTGTCGGGCTGGGCGCGACCGAGTTTTCCAAAAATTCCGGGCGCACCGAACTGCGCCTGGCCATGGAAGCGACACTGGCGGCCCTCAAGGACGCTGGTATTGATCCGGCAGAAGTCGAAGGCTTCAGTTCGTATTCGGTCGATAAAGTACCGGAGTACGAAATTGCCCGCCTGCTGGGCTGCAAAGACGTCAAGTTCTTCTCCCAGGTCCCCCACGGTGGTGGCGCCGCCTGCGGGCCGGTGATGCACGCGGCGATGGCGGTGGCCACCGGGGTGGCCAAGGTCGTGGTGGTGTACCGGGCGATGAATGAGCGCTCCTGGTACCGCTTTGGCACCGGCAGCTACGGCTTCGCTTCGACGCCGACCTTCGAGAACGTCAACTATGGCTGGTATATGCCGCACGGCTTCCATACCCCGGCCGCCTGGGTCGGGATGTTTGCCCAGCGCTATATGCACACCTACGGCGCCACCTCCGAGGACTTCGGGCGGGTGGCCGTGGCGGTACGTGATTTTGCCGCGAGCAACCCCCAGGCGTTTTTCTACGGCAAGCCGATCACCCTTGAAGAGCACCAGGCGTCACGCTGGATCTGCGAGCCGCTGCACTTGCTCGACTGCTGTCAGGAGTCCGATGGCGCAGTGGCGATGGTGATCACCTCGGCCGAGCGCGCCAGAGACCTCAAGCAAAAGCCGGTGATCATCAAGGCCGGCGCCCAGGGCATCAGCGCCGGGCAGCAGGTCATGACCTCTTACTACCGCGACGACATCACCGGGCTGCCGGAAATGGGCGTGGTGGCCAGGGAGCTGTACGGCCAGTCGGGCCTGGGCCCGGACGCCTTGCAAACGGCGGTGATCTACGACCACTTCACGCCATTTGTATTGCCGCAACTGGAAGAGTTCGGCTTTGCCCGCCGTGGTGAGGCCAAGGAGTTCATCCGCGCCGGCCACCATGCCCGTGGCGGCAAACTGCCCATCAACACCCATGGCGGGCAACTGGGCGAAGCCTACATCCACGGCATGAACGGCATTGCCGAAGCGGTGCGCCAGGTGCGTGGCACGGCGGTCAACCAGGTGGACGATGTCGAAAACGTGTTGGTGACCGCCGGTACCGGCGTGCCTACCAGCGGCCTGATTCTCGGCGCAGTATAAGGAGCGTCCCATGTTCGTCGATCTCACCCCCGAACAACAGGCGCTGAGGCTCAAGGTCCGGGACTATTTCCAGAACCTCATGACCCCCGAGCTGCGCCGGCAGATGCGCGGCACCGAAGGCGGCGAGCTGTTTCGCCGCACCATCGCCCAGATCGGCCGTGACGGCTGGCTGGCGGTTGGCTGGCCCAAGGCCTACGGCGGCCAGGGGTATGCGGCCACCGAGCAATTGATCTTCTTCGAAGAAGCCAACATTGCTGGCGCACCCTTACCGTTCGTGACCATCAGTACCGTCGGCCCGGCCTTGATGGCCCACGGCTCGGCGCTGCAGAAAGAAAAGTTCCTGCCCGGTATCGCCGCCGGTGAAATCAACTTCGCCATCGGTTACTCCGAAGCCAGCGCCGGCAGCGACCTCGCCGTGCTGAAAACCAGCGCCCGCGAAGACGCAGACGGTTTTCTGGTCAACGGCAGCAAGCTGTGGACATCAGGCGCCGACTCGGCCGACTACATCTGGCTGGCGGCGCGTACCGACCCTGAGCAAGCGCGGCACAAGGGGATCTCGATCCTGATTCTCGATACCCAGGCGCCGGGCTTCTCCAGCACCTTGATTCCGACGTCGGGAAACCCCACAGCCGCCACGTATTACGATAACGTACGGGTGCCGCGGGATATGCTGGTGGGCGAACTGCACGGCGGCTGGAAACTCATCACCGCACAGCTCAATCACGAACGTCTGGGCCTGGGCGCCTGGTCAGACAAGGTCGTCAGCCTGTTCAGCCGGGTCTACCTGTGGGCACGCTGTGCCGATGAGCACGGCCAGCGCGCTACCGACCATGCCTGGGTGCGGCGCGACCTGGCCGAGTGTTATGCCCGCTTGGAAGCCATGCGCCTGATCAACTTTCGTATCGCTGCCGACCTTGAACGTGACCGTGTCGACGTCGCCCTGGCCTCGACGACCAAGGTGTACGGCTCGGAATCGGCGATCGAGATTCTGCGCAAGCTGTCGGCCATTGTCGGTGCCAGCGGCCTGACGCGGGCGGGGTCTGCGGCGGCTTATCTGCTCGGCGAGCTGGAATACGAGGTGCGCGCATCGGTGAACCTGACCTTTGGCGGCGGCACCAATGAAATCCAGCGCGAGTTGATCGCCCAGTTTGGTCTGGGGATGCCGCGTACGCAGCGCTGAGTCAGGTTGTAACGTTGAAGCGAATAACAATAACGTCCCTTTAAGGTGAACGAATGAGCGCAATCGAGCAATTCAGGCAAGCGACACGCCAATGGCTGGAGGCCAATTGCCCGCCATCGCTACGCACCGCCACGCCTGACGGCGAAATCGTCTGGGGTGGCCGTCAGGTCGAGTTTCCCAGCGAAGACGCGCGTCTATGGTTCGAACGCATGCGTGACAAAGGCTGGTTCTGCCCGCAATGGCCCAGTGAATATGGCGGTGGCGGGCTGAGCGCCGAGCACAACGCGGTGCTGGAAAGCGAACTGCGGCGGCTCAAGTGCCGACCGCCGCAAATCAACCTGGGCATCTGGATGCTCGGCCCGGTGCTGCTGGAATTTGCCAGCGAAGCGCAGAAGCAAGCGCTGCTGCCACCGATGTGCCGCGGTGAGGTGCGCTGGTGCCAGGGTTTCTCCGAGCCCAACGCCGGCTCCGACCTTGCCAGCCTGAAGACCTCGGCGGTGGCCGATGGCGATGACTTCGTGGTCAATGGCACCAAGATCTGGACCTCCTACGGCGATAAGTCCGACTGGATGTACGCCCTGGTGCGTACCGATCCCAAGGCGCCCAAGCATCAGGGCATCAGCCTGATCGTACTGGACATGAAAAGCCCGGGGGTCAGCGTTGCGCCGATTGACCTGATCAGCGGCAAGTCGGCCTTTTGCCAGGTGTTCTTCGATAACGTCCGCGTACCGCAAAGCCAGTTGATCGGGCCGCTCAACGGTGGCTGGAACCTGGGCAAGAGCCTGCTGCAACACGAACGCAAGGCGATGTCGAAGTTCGGCGAATTCAGCCTGCCGACACACTTTCACCTGCTGCCGTTGATCGAGCGCTACCTGCCCGACAGCCAGGCGCCGGCCGACCAGGCCCTGCGTGCGCGTGCCCAGGCTTGTGCGATGAATGAACAGGCCTACAACCTCACCGTACAACGCATGGGCGAGGAGGCCAGGGCCGGCCAGGATATCAGTGCAATCATGGCGATCATGAAATTGGTGCACACCGAGCAGGAGCGCGACAAGTTCGAGATCCTCCTCGATGCCCTGGGCTACCGCGCACTGGGCCTGGAAGGCGAGCCGTTCAGCAGCGAGGAACTGGCGATCACCCGCGGCTGGCTCAACAGCTATGCCCTGACCATTTCCGGCGGCTCGTCGGAGGTGCAGTTGAATGTCATCGCCAAGCGGGTCTTGAACCTGCCAAGCGCTTAAGGGGAGTGTGAGCATGAGTCTGGTGTATAGCGAAGAGCAACGCCTGTTGGCCGACAGTGCCCGCGAGTTCCTTGCCGCGCGCAGCCCGGTTGCTGCCCAGCGGCGCCTGCGCGATGCAGGCACGGCGCCAAGGTATGACCGGCAACTGTGGCAAGACGCGGTGGGCCTGGGCTGGAGTGGCATTCCATTTCCCGAAGCGCTGGGCGGCCTTGAATTCGGCTGCATGGGCCTGGGGCCGATTTTCGAGGCCATGGGCCGCAACCTTTGCGCCTCACCCTTGTTGTCCAGCGTGGTGCTGGGTGGTTCGTTGATCCATCTGGCAGGCAGCGCTGCGCAGCAGGACCAGTGGCTGACGGCGGTGATCAGTGGCGAGCAGCGCCTGGCCCTGGCGCTGGACGAGAAATCACGCCACGGCCCTGCGCACACAGCACTGTCGGCGAGCGCAACCCCCGCGGGTTATCAGCTGGAAGGCGAGAAATTCTTCGTCATCGATGGCCTGGGCGCCGATGCCTACCTGGTGGCGGCACGTACCAGTGGCCAGGCCGGTGAAGAGCAGGGCATCAGCCTGTTCCTGGTGCCGGCCAACACCCCGGGGCTGGAGGTCAGTGCACTGTCGTTGATCGACGCACGAAACTGCGCGCGGCTGCGCTTGAGCGCCGTGCAGGTGGGCTGCGAAGCCCTGCTCGGTAGCCTCGGCACAGCCTGGCCGACGCTGGACCAGACGCTGGACCGGGGGCGTGCATGCCTGGCTGCCGAGCTGCTCGGCGCTGCCGATCAGCTGTTTGCCATGACCCTCGATTACCTCAAGACCCGTGTCCAGTTCGATGCGCCGATCGGTTCGTTCCAGGCCTTGCAGCATCGTGCCGCACGCTTGCATGTGGAGCTGCAGTTGGCCCGCAGCGCGGTGATGGCGGCGCTGTCAGCCCTCGACGACAGCACACTGAGCGCAGCCGAGCGTGGGCGCCTGGTGAGCCTGGGCAAATGGAAGGCCGGTGAAGTCGCCGCCCAGGTCAGCAACGAGGCGGTGCAGATGCACGGTGGCATCGGCGTCACCGATGAGCTGGATGTCGGCCTTTACCTCAAGCGGATTCGCGTGGCCCAGGCATGCCTGGGCGACAGTGACTTCCAGTGCGCACGCTACGCCGCGTTCGCGTCTTTGGAGAAGTGAACTATGAAGCTGGAACAGTGGCGTCACGCCTGGCAGCAATTGATCGGCCCGGGTTCGCCGTTCGAGGTGGTGTCTTCGGCCAACGACGGCCTGCGCTATTTTCGCCATGCGCCAGCAAACCTGCTGGCGGCCATCGATGCCGGCCGTGCACACGGTGAGCGCGAATTTTTGCTGTGGGAGCAGCAACGGCTGACATTTGCCGGTTTTTTCGATCAGGTCGACCGCCTGGCGGCGCAGCTGGCGCAGCGCTTTGGCGTCAAGCAGGGTGACCGGGTGGCGATCGCCATGCGTAACCAGCCGGCCTGGCTGGTGGCCTTTGTTGCCGTGCAACGTTGTGGTGCGGTGTGCGTGCCGCTGAACAGCTGGGGCCTGCGCGACGAGTTGTTCCACGGCCTGCAGGACAGCGGGGCGCAGGTGCTGGTCTGCGATGAACAGCGCTTGCAGCTGTTGGCGGACGATTTGCTCACGCAGCGCCTGCTCAGCATTGTTGTCGGCATCCCGGCCGGGCATGCGCTGGCGGCCAACTGTCAGCGTTTCGAGGAACTGATCGAGGCGCCAGCGCTCGCCTTGCCGGCCATCGACATCCATCCCGATGACCCTGCGCTGATCCTCTATACCTCCGGAACCACCAGCCGCGCCAAGGGCGTGCTGTCTAGCCATCGCGCCATTTGTCAGGCACTGACGGCACTGGAGTTCCAGTCGGCGTTCTGCGCCGTGAGTTCGCCCGAGCGGATTCAGGCGGTGATCGCCAGCGGCTTGCCCCCGACCAACCTGATGGCGGTGCCACTGTTCCATGTCAGTGGCCTGCATGCGCAGTTTTTGCTGGCGCTGCGTAGCGGCCGACGCTTGCTACTGATGTACAAGTGGGACGTGGACAAGGCCTTCGACCTGATTCGCGATGAGCAGTGCACCCAGTTCAACGGTGCTCCGGTGATGATGCAGCAACTGCTGGGCTCAGCACGCTTTGACAGCACTGACAGCGACAGCCTGTACGGTCTTGGCCTGGGCGGGGCGGTGGCCTCCAGCCGCCTGCTCGCGCAAATCAGCAAGCGCAAGCCGCATGCCATAGGCGGCAGTGGCTATGGCCTCACCGAGAGCAACGGTATCGGCGCGGCGGTGGGTGGCGATCAGTTCGTCTACAAGCCCGATTCGGTGGGCTGGCCGCTGCCGATCGTTGATGTGTGTATCGGTAGCGACCCGCGCTCGCCGTTGCCGACGGGGCGCAGTGGGCTGATCTGGCTGCGTTCGCCGACGCTGATGAACGCCTACTGGCAGTTGCCGGACGCCAGTGCCGAGACCTTGCAGGACGGTTGGCTGGACACCGGTGATATCGGCCATCTGGACGACGAGGGCTTCCTGTACATCACCGACCGCGCCAAAGACCTGATCAACCGGGCCGGCGAGAAGATTTCCGCCAGTGAAGTGGAGTCGTGCATCTGCGAAATGCCCGGCGTGACCGAGGCGGCGGCCTTTGCCCTTGCCGATGAGGAACTGGGTGAGCGCCTGGTCCTGGTACTGCGTAGCGAGCTGCATCCGGCGCCGAGCCAGGAGCAGGTGTGCGCGTTCATCGGTCAACGCCTGGCGGCCTACAAGGTACCGGCCGAGGTGCACATACGCCCTGAGCCGCTGCCGCGTAATGCTTCGGGCAAAGTGATCAAGGCGCAACTGAAACAATTGTTGGTCAGCGTCTGACTGATTAGTCTTTCCGGACGATGTTCTCCCCAGCAGATCAGGAACAATGGAGCTACCCCAGTAGTCCTGGTCTGCGAAGGAGTCAACCGATGAAAATAACAACAAAAGGCGTGATGTTCGTAGCGGCAGTGGCCGTCAATGTCGGCCTGCAAGGCAACGCACTTGCGCAAGTGTCGCCTGAAGAGGCAGCCAAACTCGGCAAAGAACTGACCTGTGTCGGTGCCGAACAAGCCGGTAACGCCGAAGGCACCATCCCGCCTTACACCGGCAAATACCTGGGCGAAGTTCCAGGCTGGAAGCACGTGAAATTCTCCGGCGATCAACCGGTCGACCCGTACGCCGACGAGAAGCCGATCCTGGTGATCACCGCGCAGAACATGGAACAGTACCAAAGCCATTTGACCGAGGGTCAGAAGGCACTGTTCAAGCGCTATCCCACCACCTACAAAATGAACATCTACCCAGGCCACCGCGATTTCCGTTACCCGGACTACGTGTGCGAGCGGGCAATGAAAAACGCCTTGAGCGCCAAACTGGTCGATGACGGCATGGGCGTTGAAGGGATTGGCCAGGTACCGTTCCCGATTCCGAAAAACGGCATGGAACTGCTGTGGAACCATCAACTGCCGGCACGTGCCTACACCGAAGAAAAGATCAGCGACCTGGCCTCGGTACTGCCTAACGGCAGCATCGGCTGGGGCCGTGCCCATGCGCGTAACTTGTCGCAGGCCAACTCGCCAACCGTCGAGCCGAAAACCGAAGGTGCGGTGCAGGCCATGAGCTGGAACACCACGTTGAAACCTGCGCGTGACAACGGTGTAGTGAGTATTTCGCAAGAGCCCTACAACTTCCTCGCCAACCCCCGTCAAGCCTGGAGCTACAGCCCGTCTACCCGGCGTGTGCGGCAGTTGCCTGGCTACGGCTACGACCAACCGATGATCGGCACCAACGGCACCATGACGGTTGACGAAGACCGCCTGTACAACGGTTCGCCAGAGCGCTTTACCTGGACGCTGGTAGGCAAACGTGAAGTGTACATCCCGGCCAACGCCTTCAAGCCTAACAGCGGAAACATCAAATACGCCGACATGCTCACCCCCAACCACCCCAACCCCGAGTACATGCGCTATGAACTGCGCCGTGTCTGGGTGCTCGAGGCCAAGTTGAAAGAGGGCTACCGCCATGTCTACGGCAAGCGTGTGCTGTTTATCGACGAAGACACCTGGAACTCGGTGCTTTCCGACAACTATGACAGCCGTGGCGCGTTGTGGAAGCACGCGATGATCAACTACTACTACCACCCGGACATGAGTGCCTGGCAGGCCGGTTCACAGTTCTTCATGGACCTGAACTCGGGGCAGTACACCGGTTACGCGATGACCAACGAAGCGAAGAAAGGGCCGATTCTCAACGAGGCCAAATTCACCCCGGACATGTACACCGCCGATGCGGCGAGGGCGATGGGACGTTGAGTTAGTGGGCTGTTGAGCCAACAAAACCCCGGGTGAAAGCCTGGGGTTTTTTGTTTCGCGCGGGATGGAGTGGTTGTGCTGGTGGGAGCGGGCTTGCCCCGCGATGCGATTTGTCTGTTACATCGCATCGCGGGGCAAGCCCGCTCCTACATCAAGCCTCTCGGCCTGCACGATTACCGGCGGCTATGGCGCCTTCGATGTAGCCCAGGCTCTGGCAATCACCAATGCTGACAACCTTGAGCCCAGCACCGCTCAGGGCATCAGCCAGGCTGGTGTCAGGCATTGCACCGCTGGCCAGCACCACCGAATCACCCAGCACCTCGGCGGCTTCACCTTCGGCATTGTGATAACGCACACGGTTGCCTTCGATGGCGGTGACGTTGACGTCGGTCAGCAGTTGCCCTCCATGCACACGAATACCGTGTAGCACCCGCCAACGCCGTACAATCGCCAGTTCCCGGCCCAAGTGACCGGTGCTTTCCAGCACGCACACCTGACGCCCACGGGCAATCAGGAACTCCGCCAGTTCCAGCCCCACCAGCCCACCACCGATGATGATCACACGCTTGCCCAAGGGCATCCACACGCGTGAAAGCTTTTGCATGGCTTCGGTACTGTCGGTAACGCCGATCAGGTTTCCGGCCTTCATCAGGGTGCGCTGGGTCAGCGATAACTTGCGCCGGGCAATCGCTTCGGCGCGGTCACCGGTCAGCAGCCGTCGCAGTTCATCTCCACTCCACACATGGTTCTGCCCAGCACCGGGAATGTCCGGGGCTGCGCGCTGTGCGCCGGTCGCGACTATGACTTGATCGACCCCCAGGTCACGCAGCAGGGCAGCCTCTACGTTGCTGTTCAGGCGTACCTCGATGGGCAACTGCCTGACCTGGTACAGCAGGTTGTCGAGCAGGCGGCCGTTCTCGGGGTAGGCCAGGGCGGCAAAGAACAGCGTGCCGCCCAGGCGTTCGCTACGTTCGAACAGGGTCACGCGATGGCCACGCAAGGCCGCCACGCGCGCCGCCTCCAGACCCGCCGGGCCACCGCCGATCACCGCCACATGCTGTGCGGTGGCCGCCGGGGTGATGAGGTACTGGCTTTCATGACCGGTCTGCGGGTTGACTGCGCATTTGACCCGTTCATTGATAAAGATCTGGCTGACGCACACGTAGCAATAGATGCACGGTCGAATCGCCGCAGGCTGACCGGCGATCAATTTGTTCGGCAACTGCGGATCGGCCAGGAGCTTGCGCGCCATGGCAATGAAGTCGCACTGTTCGGCGGCAATCGCCAGGTCACCGGCGTCGGGCTCAAGCCGTCCCACCGCGATCACTGGGATGCTCACGGATTGTTTGATCGCCGCTGTCCATTCGAGAAACGCTGCAGGCTTTTGCACCAGCGGTGCTTCGGTAAAGGCCACGCCACTGCTGGTCATGGCATAGGCCGAGACGCTGACCGCATCGGCACCCGCACGCTCAGCCAGGCGTGCAACCGCCTTGGCATCGTCGAGGGTGATACCGCCGGGGGTGTGCATCTCTTCGGCATCCAGCCGCAGCCATACGCCAAAGCCCGGACCAACCCGCTCGCGCACCGCCGCCAGCACGTCAAGCAGCAGGCGTGCACGGTTTTCCAGGCATCCGCCGTAAGCGTCGTCGCGTTGGTTGTAATAGGGCGAGAGGAACCCGGCGATGATGTAGTTGTGCGCGGCATGGATTTCCACGCCATCAAAACCGGCGCGCTGTGCCCGTTCGGCAGCGGCAGCGAACCATTCGACCATCTGCGCGATGTCGTCGTGGTCCATCACCCGCAGGCTGATGCCGCCCTTGCGGCCGCGTACGGCACTGACAAAGGAGGCGAGCTCTTCAGGGGTCAAGGCTTGCATCATGTCGGAACTGCTGGCCGGTGGTATCGACGGCACCCACAATGGCCGGCCTGCGGCCATGTCGCGTATGGCGTTCTTACCGGCGTGCTGCAGCTGCATGGCGATCTTCGCGCCATGCTTGTGCACGCGCTCGGCCAGGCGGCTCAGGCCGGGTATGAATTCATCGGAAGAAACGCCAACCTGGTACGGCTCGGCAGTTCCGGCGGGAAAGGCCACGGCGCAAACGCCCATGATCAGCAAGCCGGCGCCACCTTCGGCGCGTGCTTCGTAGTAGGCCTGGATGCGTTCGCCACAGTGCCCGTCGGCTTCGGCGAAGTTGGAGCCCATGGGCGCCATGATGATGCGGTTGCGTAGTTGAAGGGGGCCGATGCGGCCAGGCGCAAGCAGATGGGACAATTTTGTCATTGTTATGTCAGCCCTTAGTGGCGGCCTGTCGAGGCGCCAGCGACAAGGTTGCCGCTGGCGCAGGCTCTGTTCGTACAATCCCTAGGCTTGTTGCAGGAACTCAAGGCACGATCGGTTGAACAGCTCGCGGTGCTCTACCTGAACCCAGTGCCCGCAGCGGTTGAGCAGAATAAAACGGGCATCAGGGGCATTGTCGAGGATTTTCATCGCGCCGCCGACCGGGTTGAAGTTGTCGTTGGTGCCCCAGAAACCAAGGATCGGTACGCGCAGTTCCTCAAGGCGCTCGGTCATGTTCGGCACCATCATCGTCGAAAACAGGCAGCGCGGCTGGTACTGCGCTACCGCGACACGCTCGGCCAGCAGGCTGTCGGGCAGTTGCGAGGCATCGAACAGTTGCAGGCTCATGATCTGGCGCATTTTGTCGATGTCGAGCGGCCCGGCATTGAACAGTTCGACCATGCGCTGAATGCCGATTTTCTTGAAGTAGGTTTCACGCTCTTCAACACCGCCGGGCGCCATCAGGATCAGCTTGTCGAGTATCTGCGGCTCGGCCAGGCCCAGGCCGATGGCAATCGCGCCGCCCAGGGAGTTGCCGAGCAAGGTGCAGCGCTGCACGTCCAGGGCCTTGAGCAGGCCAGACACGGCGCTGACGAAGAAATCCAGGTTGTACTGGACGTTATCCGGCTTGTCGGAGCGGCCGAAGCCGGGCAGGTCGATCACCAGGTTGCGAAAGCCTGCAGCCACAAAGTCGGGGTAGTTGCCCTTGAAGTTGCTGAAGCCACTGGCTCCGGGGCCACTGCCGTGCAGCCACACCACAACCGGGCCGCTGCCTTCGTCGAGGTAGTGCAGGCGCAGGCCGTTGTCGAGGGTGACGAAGTGGCCGGTAGGCAACGGTAGGTCTTGTTCTGACATCTTCGAATCTCCATTGATCAGGCAGTTACGGCATTTTCAGGGGTGGCAATCGGCGCTGCCGTGCGCATGATTTGCGCGCGGTAGCGGGGCAGGGCCATGCCCAGGAATACGGTCGAGAGCATCAGCATCGAGATCGAGGTGGCCAGGGCGTAGCGCAGTGCTTCAGTGCCCAGCGACGGTGCAAACAGATCACTGAGCACACCGATCAACAGCGGGCCAACGCCAACACCCAAGAGGGTCATGGCCATGACGAAAATCGATGTGGCCTGGGCCAGACGCGGCGCCGGGAACAAATGGGTAACGGCGCCCAGGCAGGGAGTTGCCCACCAGGTGCCGAAGAAGGCAAAGCCTGCATAGAACAGGAAGGCGGTCGGCACCGGTGTGCTGCCCAGATGAAACAGGATGCCGGTGGGCCAGAGGAAATACGCCAAGCCAAACGGAATGCTCACCAGGGTGGCGAGCAGCGGCACACCGATTTGCCAGCCGGCATCGCGGCGGGCCATGCGGTCAGAAATGATGCCGCAGGCCAGGGTACCGAAGGTGGCGCCAGTACCGCCGACCACGCCTACCAGAAAGCCTGCGTCCTGCAGGTTCAAACCGTGGGAGCGGATCAGGAAGCTCGGGCTCCAGGTACCAATCGCGTAGCCTGCGATTGCACTGGAAGCACCGGTCAGCAGTAGCCACAGGAACGATGGGGTTTCCATCAGTTTGGCCACGGTCTTGCCCCAGCCTTCCTGGATCACTTCAACCTTGAGTTGCACGTCGCTGGCAACTTTCGGGGCGCGCACGGTGAGCCACAGCATCAGCCCGAGCACGATGCCCGGTACGCCAATGAACAGGAACGCCGAGCGCCAGCCGTAATGCTGGGCGATCCAGCCGCCGAAGCCGAGGCCGAAAATCGCGCCGAAGCTGGAGCCCAGCATCAGAATCGACAGTGCGGTGGAGCGGTTTTTCGCCGGGTACAGCTGCGACACCATCGCCACCGAAGGCGCGGTGCCGCCGGCCTCACCGACCGCCACACCGATGCGCGCCAACACCAGCAGCCAGAAGCTGGTGGCCAGGCCGCAGGCCATGGTCATCACGCTCCAGGCAATGCAGCAGGCGGCGATGACCGGTTTCGGCCCGATTCGATCGGACAGGCGCCCCAGTGGAAAGCCGAAGAGGGTGTAGAACACCGCAAAGGTCACGCCCGAGAGCAGGCCGATGCCAGTGTCGGAGATACCGAACTCTGCCTTGACCGGCTCGATCAGGATCGCCATCAACTGCCGGTCGATGTAGTTGAAGATGTAAATCACGGCCAGCACGAACAGTGCGTAGTGCGTACGCCAGGTGACGCGGATCGAAGAATTCACGGCGGGTGCTCCCGGTTTTGTTCTAGTGAGCAGGAGCGTGGCGCCGATTGCATTCGGGCACATCGTCCGTTCAGACCACTTGTTTGCGACGCAGTGTGCAAGCGCAGGTGCGTAGTCTTATCGGACGATGTTGCGCTTTTGTACAGGGTTAATGATGCGTCCCGTGCCCGATCATCCCGCCAGTTGCGCCGGTGATCGGGGAAGCCAAGGCTTGCGGGAGAGCAACGATGAAGTTAGCGAACAAAGTGGCCCTGATTACCGGCGCCGGACAAGGCATGGGCCGGGCCATTGCCCAGCGCTTTGCCCAGGCCGGCGCACGGGTGGTGGCGGCCGACATCAACCTGCAGGCCGCCGAGCAGACCGTCGCAGGCCTCGGTGAAAACGCTCTGGCACTGGCCTGCAATGTCGCCGACAGCGCGTCGGTGGTGGCGGCAATGGAGCAGATCGAGGAGCGTTTTGGCGGCCTCGACATTCTGGTCAATAACGCCGGTGTTGGTTCGGTCGACGCCTTTGTCGACACGCCGGATGCGCACTGGCAGCGCGTCATTGCAGTGAACCTCACCGGAACGTTTCTGTGCAGCCGCGAAGGCGTGCGCTTGATGCGCAAACGCGGCGCCCAGGGTGCGGTGATCAATATTTCCAGCACCGCGGCGATGACCGGCGAAGGCCCCAGCCATTACTGCGCGGCCAAAGCCGGGGTAATGGGGCTGACCCGCAGCATGGCGCGGGAGCTGGCCGCCAGCGGTATTCGCGTCAACACCCTGGTGCCCGGCCCGACCAACACGCCAATGATGGCCGACATCCCCGATGAGTGGCTGCAGGGCATGCTCAAGGCGATTCCCCTCGGGCGTATGGGCGAAAGCGATGACGTCGCCCGCGCCGCCGTGTTCCTGGCCAGCGAAGACGCCAGTTTCATTACCGGTCAGAACCTCGCCGTCAACGGCGGCATGGCCTTCATTTGAACGCGGAGCAGGGAATGAGCAGACGACTGCAAGACAAAATCGCCTTTATTACCGGTGCCGGCTCCGGTATCGGTGCCGCCACGGCCCAGCGCTTTGCCCAGGAGGGCGCCACCGTGGTGCTCTGCGGGCGCAACCTGGCGCCCTTGCAGGCGGTGGCCAGCGCGATTATCGAAGCCGGTGGCCAGGCCCACTGCTGTGTTGCCGATGTCAGTGACGAGCAGGCCTTTGTCGGCGCCATCGAAGCTGCCGCGCAGCACCATGGCCGCCTGGACATCCTGGTCAACAACGCCATGGCCTACACCTGGGGCGCGATCGACAGCACCAGCACCGGTGATTGGCGCGCCAATTTCACCACCACGGTGGACGGCACCTTCTGGGGTACGCGCACGGCCATGGCGCTGATGAACGCCCAGGGCGGCGGTTCGATCGTCAACATCGCCTCGATCTGCGGACTGTTCGGCACGCCGTGGATGGCCGGCTACTCGGCTGCCAAGGCCGCGGTGATCAATTTCAGTCGCGCGGCGGCCAGTGAAGGGGCGGCCAAACGGATTCGTTGCAACGTGGTGATCCCCGGGGTTATCGCGACACCGGCAACTGCAGGCATGCTGGCCGACACCAAGGCCCGTGGCAACACCGAGAAACTGATACCGCTGCGGCGCATCGGCGAGGCCGAGGAAGTGGCCAACGCGATTCTGTTTCTGGCCAGTGACGAGGCGTCCTATATCACCGGCGCGTGCCTGCCGGTGGACGGCGGGCGCAGTTCTGAACTCTACACGGTGCTGGAGTGATGAACATGCAGAGCAACACCTTGCTGGCGCGTATCGATCGGCTGGAGTCGATCGAAGAGATTCGGCAACTGGCGGCCAAGTACTCGCTGTCACTGGACATGCGCGACCTCGACGCCCACGTCAACCTGTTTGCCGAAGATGTCCGCGTCGGCCGCGAAAAAACCGGCCGCGCGCACCTCAAAGCCTGGGTCGATGCCACCTTGCGCGATCAGTTCAGCGGCACCTCGCATCACCTGGGCCAGCACCTCATCGAATTGATTGACGCCGATAACGCTGTCGGCGTGGTGTATTCCAAGAACGAGCATGAGACCGGCCCTGAGTGGGTGACCATGCAAATGCTCTATTGGGATGACTACCAGCGTATTGATGGCCGTTGGTACTTCCGCCGCCGCCTGCCGTGCTACTGGTACGCCAGCGACCTCAACAAACCGCCGATTGGCGATCGAAAAATGCGCTGGCCGGGGCGTGAACCCTATGCCGGCAGCTTCCACGACTTGTTCCCGTCCTGGGCCGAGTTCTGGGCCACACGCCCGGACAAGCAACAGTTGCCCGAGGTCGCTGCGGCCGCGCCGCTGGAACACTTTCTGGCCACCCTGCGACGCGGCACTGCGGCGCCGAATATTCGTGTGCGCTGAGGACTTGCGATGAGCATTTTGTTTGAACCGCTGCGCCTGGGCGAACTGCAGTTGAGCAACCGCATTGTCATGGCGCCAATGACCCGCAGCCGTGCCAGCGTCGAAGCGGTGCCCAGTGCGGAAATGGTGGATTACTACCGCCAGCGCGCCAGTGCCGGGCTGATCATTGCCGAAGGCACCGCGCCGTGCGCCGACGGCCTGGGCTACTGCCGCACCCCGGGCATTTATGACCGCGCGCACATTCAGGGATGGCAGCAAGTTACCCGCGCAGTGAGCGACGCCGGTGGGCGCATGGTGCTGCAGTTGATGCACGTTGGCCGCGCCGCCAGTTGGCAGAACAAACCGGCCGGGGCGCGGACCGTCGCGCCGTCGGCGATCCGCGCACGCACTCAGGTGTTCTGTGACGGCGCCGGCCTGGTCGATACCGATGAGCCTCAGGCCCTGAGCCTGGAAGGTATCGAAACCGTGATCGAGCAGTACCGCCGCGCAGCCATGAACGCTCGTGAAGCGGGCTTTGAAGGGGTCGAGCTGCATTGCACCAGCGGTTACCTGCCGATGCAGTTCATGGCCTCCGGCAGCAACCAGCGCCGGGATGGCTATGGCGGCACGGTCGAAAACCGCGTGCGCTTTGCAGCTGAAGTGCTGGCGGCGATGGCGGCAGTGATCGGAGCGGGGCGCGTGGGTTTTCGCCTGTGTCCGGGTAACCCGTACAACGACATCAGCGACGCCGACCCGGCAGCCACCGCCCAAGTCCTCTGCGAGCGGGTCGAGCCACTGGGCCTGGCCTACCTGCACATCATGCGCTCGCCAGTGACCGGGCTGGATGCCTTTGCCCTGGCCCGGCGCCATAGCGGCAGCGGGCTGATTCTCAACGACGGATTCGACGGGCCTTCAGCCGCCGCGGCACTCGCCGCCGGGCAGGGTGAGGCGGTGTCGTTCGCCCGGCATTTTATCGGCAACCCGGACCTGGTCGAGCGCCTGCGCGCTGGCCTGCCTCTGGCCGGTTTTGACCGTAAGACACTTTATACCAAGGGAGCGCCTGGCTATTCGGACTATCCGGATTACGCCCAGGCAACTGCATGAATAGCCGGTTTTATCGGAGGTAGGGATGAACAATTTCAATAACGCCAGCCTGCTGTCCAGTGTTGATCGCGGGGTTGTGCCGCGCGAACAGACGCAGGCCATCCTCGATCGCCGGGCCGAAGCCAGCGCGCGGATCAAACCGGCGGATCGCTATACGCTTGCCGATCGCCTTGAGGAGCAGGCGCAGCGCCACGCTGAACGGCCTTTCATCATTTATGGCGAGCAGCGTTTGAGCTATGCGCAGATCAACGCCCGCGCTGATCAGTTGGCCCATGTTTTCCATGCCCGTGGCCTGCGCCCCGGCGATGTCTGCGCGCTGGCCATGGAGAACCGTCCGGCGTTCTTCTGTTGCTGGTTCGGCCTGGTCAAGCTCGGTGTGGTGGTGGGCTTCGTCAATACCCAGGTCAGTGGCCGGCCGTTGGTGCATGCGCTGCAGGCAATCGATGCCAAGGCGATAATCGTTGGCGAAGAGCTGCTGGGCAACTTTCTCGCCACCGAAGGGTTGCCGCCGTTGCCCCTGTGGCTGGTCGAAGATGCCGAGCAACCGTGGTCGGGTGCGATGCCTGCGCACGTCGATACGGGCCTTGGCGAAGCGCTCGGGCAGGCACCGCGCACGCCATTCCCGCGTGATCTGCGTGCCGACCTCAGCGCTGAATCACCGAGCCTGCTGATTTTCACCTCTGGCACCACAGGCTTGCCTAAGGCAGCGCGTTACAGCCATATGCGCTGGATGTCGACCGGCGACATCATGGAAATCACCCTGCAGACCACGCCCAGCGACGTGTTCTATTGCTGCCTGCCGCTGTACCACGGCGCAGCGGCAACTTCAGTGACCTCGACCGCGCTGAAAACCGGTGCGGCGATCGTCGTGCGGCGCAAGTTCAGCGTGCGTGAATTCTGGAAAGACGTGCGCGAGCATCAGGTCAGCGTGTTCCAGTACATCGGTGAAATCTGCCGCTACCTGCTCAATCAGCCGGTTGTCGCCGGAGAACGTGAACATGGCCTGCGCTGCATGCTCGGCGCTGGCCTTACGCGGGAAACCTGGCACAACTGGGTGCAGCGTTTCGGCCCGGTCCAGGTGTTCGAAGGTTGGGGCTCTACCGAGTCCAATACCAATGTGGTCAACGTCGACAACTACCTCGGCGCTTGCGGGCGCGTGCCGTTCTGGGACAAGAGCAACTTGCGCCTGGTGCGCTACGACGTTGAAAGCGACAGCCATCCCCGCGATGAGCACGGCTTTTACCAACTGTGTGCGGTGGGTGAGGTGGGAGAAGCCCTGGGCTTGATCATTGATCACCCGCAGATCGGCGGTGGCCGCTTCGAGGGTTACACCTCGGCTGAGGCCACCAACAGCAAGATCCGCCGCAACGTCTTCCGCCAGGGCGATGCCTACTGGAGCTCGGGTGATCTGCTGCGTTTTGATGAAGACGGCTACCTCTATTTCATCGACCGCATCGGCGACACCTTCCGCTGGAAGAGCGAGAACGTCTCGACCCTGGAAGTGGCCGCAGCCCTGGGCGACTTTACCGGGCTGGAACTGATCAACATTTACGGGGTGCAGGTGCCCGGGCAAGAGGGGCGCGCTGGCATGGCCGCAGTGCTGATGCAGCCTGGCCAGCAGTTCGACCCGCAAGCGTTCTATGCATTGACCGAGGCACGTTTGCCACGCTACGCGGCGCCGGTGTTTGTGCGGGTGTCGGCGGCGGCAGACCTGACCAGCACCTTCAAACTGCGCAAGGTCGACCTGCAACGACAGGGTTACGCGCCGACGGCGTTCAGCGACCCGCTGTTTATCCGCGACGAAAGCAGCCGCAGCTACGTGCCGTACAGCAGCGAGGTGCTGACGCGAATCGGCCTGGCCGCCTTTGCTGGTGACGTCAGTGAGTAGCCTGGATGCCCAGGGGCATGAATGGCGCGCTGGCCTGCGCTTCCCCTGGCCGCAGCCACCGGCCAACGGCGAGGTGCAGCAGGTGGCCGAAGGGCTGCTGTGGCTGCGCATGCCACTGCCGTTCGGGCTCGACCATATCAACCTGTATTTGCTGCGCCACGGTGAGGCCTGGGTCGTCGTCGATACCGGCCTGAACAACGCGCAAACCCGTGAAGTCTGGGAAGGGCTGTTCGCCACGGCGCTGGCGGGCTTGCCGCTGGCTGCGGTGATCTGCACGCACTTTCACTCGGACCATGTCGGGGTGCTCGGTTGGTTGACCGAGCGCTTCCGCTGCCCGGTGTTCATGACCGCCAGTGAATACCAGGCCATGCATCAGTTGGGGACGCCGAGCGATGCCAGCAGTGGCTGGGCGTTTTTCCAGCACTACCGGCGCGCCGGTTTCAGCCAGACGCAGAGCGAGGCGTTATTGCCGGTGCTGGGTTCAGCGCACTTTCGCCCACAGGTGCCGACCAGCTATCAGCGCCTGCGTGAAGGCAGCCAACTGAACATTGGCGGGCGGCGCTGGCAGGTGCTGATCGGCCGCGGTCATTCACCGGAACATGCCTGCCTGTACTGCGCCGAAGACGAGTTATTGATTTCCGGTGATCAGGTGCTGCCACGCATCACTTCAAGTGTCTGTGTACAGGTCACCGAGCCCGATGCCGACCCGCTGCGCGATTGGCTGGATTCGCTCGAACACTTGCGTGCGGTGCCCGACAGCGTACTGGTGCTGCCAGCGCATGAGCGGCCGTTCTTCAACCTGCATCAACGCCTGGACCAGCTACACGCCCATCACCAGCTGCACCTGCAGCAACTGCTGGCCGCCTGTACGGCGCCGCGCAGTGCGCTGGAGTTGATGGCCGAGCTGTTTCCCAAGGTGAGCGGACGTTTCGATGAACTGATGGCGATTGGCGAGACCCTGGCGCATGTCAATTACCTGATTGCGCAAGGCCAGTTGCTGCGAGAGGAAAACGCCGGCGTGTTCCGTTACACACGCACGCCGGCGGGAGTCAGCGCTCAGTCGGTGCTAGGGCAGCTCTGAGCGGGCAGTGGGTAACCAGTGGTGTTCTTGCACTTTTGCACGACCGTCGGGTCGTTTATCGGGAGAGGCAGTGTGACTAATAACAACAACAAATATGGTGCTGGCCCAGCGGTATCGGGCGTTGAACTGTCGGGTCTGGTGGTGGCGATCGCGCTGGCGTCGACGCCGGCATGGTCCGGTGAAACCATCGAGTTCGATAACGGCGCGACGCTGGATTGGACGGTGACCACCAGCTACGGCCTGGGCGTGCGCCTGTCGGACCCGTCGAGCAAGCTGTTGACCCTCAACGCCGACGATGGCGACCGTAACTTCGACAAAGGCAGCCTGGTGACCAACCGCATCGGCGCCCTGGGCGAGATGATCCTGCGCAAGGACAACTACGGTGCTGTGCTGCGTGCCAGTACCTTCTACGATGATGTCTACCATCGCTCCAACGACAACGACTCGCCAGCGACGGTCAACAAATCCGGCGATCACAACGAATTCACCAGCGACACCAAGTACTACAGTGGTGGGCGCAGCAAGTTCCTCGACGCCTATGTGTTCAGCGGGTGGCGCTTTGCCAACGATTCGATGCTCGATGTCAAGGCCGGGCGGCATATCGAGTCGTGGGGTGAAAGCCTGTTCTACCCCGGCGTCAGCGGCGTGCAGAGCCCGTCCGATGCGGTCAAGGCGGCGCAGCCCGGGGTCGAGGTCAAGGAAGTGCTGTTACCGGTCGGCCAGGTCTCGGCGTCTTACCGGATCAACCCGCAGTGGACGCTGGGCGCTTATGTGCAATACGAATGGATGGGCACCGAGCTGCCGCCGGTGGGCAGCTACCTGTCGACCAGTGACGTGGTCGGCCCGGGGCGGGAATTCATCCTTGGCGCCAACGGCTCGCGGATCAACTACCGCGGCACCGATGAACCCCGCGACAGTGGCCAGTGGGGCGCGCAAGTGCGCTTTCGCCCAGTGCCGGCCCTGGAGCTGTCACTGTTTCATGTCAATTATCATGACAAGAACCCCGCCACTGCCTTGGTCGGCTATCAGCCCATCGCCGTGGCCCCGGGTGTGTTTGCCGGGGTTCCGGATGGCTACCGCATTACCTATTTTGAAGACATCAAACTGACCGGTATCAGTGCCTCGACCAAAATCGGCGAAACCCAGGTTGGCGCGGAGTGGTCCTACCGCGATGGTGCGCCGGTGATGGTCAACACCGGCTTGGGCCCGACTCCGGCGCGTGGCAAGGGCCAGCAGATGCAGCTGTCAGCCATCCGTATCCTCGGTGACCGGCCGTGGGCGGCGCAGACCTCGCTGACCGCCGAGATTGTCCATGTGCGCGTCGACAGCGTCGATGAAGCGTCGGCGGCGCCCAACCTGCAAGCCCTGGGCAACAGCCTGATTCCGTCGATGCGCCCGCTGGTGCAAGCATCCGACGACTACACCTACAAGACTGCCAACGCCTGGCGCAGCAAAACCGCCAGCGCCTACACCCTGGGTGCGTCCTTCAGCTACCCGGGGGTGTTCGAAGGCTGGGACCTGGAAGTGCCGGTGAACTTTTCCAACGTGTTCAGTGGTGCTACACCGATGGCCGGCACCATTTCCGGCTTGCAGGGCGACCGCCGCCTGAGCCTGGGCACCACCTTCAAGTACCTCGGTAACCTGGAAGTCGCCCTGCGTGTCACCGGGTACCTGGGCGAGGCAGACCCGGTCAAGCGTCTGTTGGCGGACCGCGACTACGGTACGTTCTCGATCAAGTACAGCTTCTGATCACCGTGCAGGCGCCAGGGTTCGAGCGATCCTGGCGCTGCTCGGTGTACTAGTCAAAACGGACGATCATTTACCGCGCAATCTGTGGCATGGTCGTACCACAAAAACCTCAAGCACACAGCCTTCGAATGGGGGATACATGGGTCTTAAAGGTCATGCGGCGATTGTCGGTGCCGCTCAATACAAACCGGAAAAATACGCCACAGCGCCGCGCATGTTTCACCTTGAACAGGTGGCCGACCTGGCCGCACAAGCGCTGCGCGATGCCGGATTGCGTGCCGAAGACCTCGATGGTCTGGTGATCAACGGTCCGCACTTTCATGAAGCTTCGGTGTTCGTGCCGGCCATGGCCGCCGAATACCTGGGCTTGAGCGTCAATTTTGCCGAAGTAGTCGACCTTGGCGGTTGCACCTCGGTGGGCATGGTCTGGCGAGCCGCGGCGGCGATCGAGCTGGGCCTGTGCCAGGCGGTGTTGTGTGTGATGCCTGCGCGTCTGGCGCCGATGGGCCCCGACGAAGACCCCGGCGCCATGGCCCGGGCCATGCGCTACGGCGGGCATAGCACCGCCTTTGGCGCCCCGGAGGCCGAATTCGACCTGCCGTACGGGCACATGGGCCAGAACACCGGCTACGCGATGATCGCCCAGCGCTACGCCGCGCAATATGGTTACGACCCGGTGGCCATGGCCAAGATTGCCGTTGACCAGCGCACCAATGCCCTGGCCAACCCCCAGGCGATGTTCTACGGCCAGCCGTTGACCATCGAGCAGGTGCTGGCGAGCAAGCGCGTGGCTGATCCGTTGCATGTGCTTGAAATTGTTATGCCGGTAGCCGGTGGTGCCGCGTTGATCATCGCCTCGAAAGAAGTCGCGGCGCGTGCGCGCAAACGCCCGGCATTCATCACCGGCTTCGGCGAGCACCTGGCGTTCAAGTCGCCTTCCTATGCCCAGGATATGCTCAACACCCCGATTGGCCCGGCCTCACGCCGCGCCTTCGCGATGGCCGGGCTCAAGCCAACGGATGTCGATGCCGCGCAAATCTATGACTGCTACACCATTACCGCGCTGTTGACCCTGGAAGATGCCGGTTTTTGCGCCAAGGGGCAGGGCATGCAGTTTGTCCGTGAGCACGACCTGACCTGGCGTGGCGACTTCCCGATGAACACCCACGGCGGCCAGCTCAGCTTCGGTCAGGCCGGGGCTGCCGGTGGAATGTCGCAGGTGATCGAGGCGGTCACGCAGATCAGCGGCGAGGCCGGCGAGCGTCAGCTCGAACGCTGTGACGCGGTCTATGTTTCCGGCACTGGCGGCGTGATGAGTGAGCAGGCCGCATTGATTCTTCAGGGAGCGTGACCCGCATGTCGAACAACAAACCAATGCCGGTAGCCACCGAGATTTCCGCACCGTTCTGGGAAGGCTTGAAGGCAGAGCGCTTATTGATCCAGCAGTGCAATGCCTGTCAACACTGGGTGTTTTACCCACGCAGGCATTGCCCGCAGTGCCTGGCCCATGACCTGAGCTGGCGCGACGTCAGCGGTGGCGCGAGCCTGTACAGCTTTACCGTGGCACGCATAGCCACATTGCCGGATTTCGCCGATGAGATGCCACAGAAGCTGGCCGTTATCGAACTGGATGAGGGCGTGCGGATCAACACCACCCTGGTGGGGCTTGAAGAAGACCAGATCAGCATCGGCATGCGCCTGAAACCGGTATTCGCCGAGGTTGACGGCAAAGGTACGCGCTTATTGCGCTTTACCGGAGTCGACCAGGACAGCGCCGCCCTGCAGCGCTGGAGCGGGGCGGCGCAACCTCAGGAGCAGGTGGTTGGTGAAGCCGCGGTGCGCAAAATCGCCATGGATGATGAGTCGGCACTGCAGAGCCTGGTGAGCGAAACCTTCAGCGACTGGAGTAACCAGATCGTTATCGACCAGGCCCTGATCGACGCCTTTGCCGCGTTGTCGGGTGATGACTACTGGATACACACCGACCCCGAGCGCGCACGCAAGGACAGCCCGTTTGGCGGCACCATTGCCCATGGTGCGCTGGTGCAGGTGTTGCAGTCGCGGCTGAAACTGGCGCTGGGCTACGAAATCACCGGCTTCAGTACCATGGTTAACTATGGTTCTGACCGGCTGCGCTTCCCGGCGCCGGTGCCGGCTGGCTCGCGGATCCATGCGCGGGCGCGGGTCAAACAGGTATCGCGGGTCAAGCGCGGCACCCAGTTGACCCTGGAAGTGAACACCCACGTAGTTGGCAGCGAACGCCCCTCGGTCATCAATGACCTGGTCATCCTGTACATGTAACCCTCCCTCCCGCGATCGCCATGCCTGCTCCCACCCGCCGGTAGGAGCGGGCTTGCCCCGCGATAGCAATCATTCAGACACACCGCCTCGCGGGACAGGTCACCGGTAGGAGCGGGCTTGCCCCGCGATAGCGATCATTCAGACACATCGCCTCGCGGGGCAAGCCCGCTCCTACATAGTCTCAACAGACGATGAGCACAGCACCCGCCCTCAGCACAATGAAGACCATCAAAGGTCCAGTCATTGAGGAGCAGGGCATGATGGATATCCGGGGGCTGAGCTACTTCGTCGCTCAAATCGAAAACCTCAGTCAGTGGCAACGTTATGCCGAAGACGTGCTGGGCATGATGGTGGTGCCCGCGCCCGGCGGCGGGCTGTACGTGAAGATGGATGAGCGGCCGTTTCGCATGCTCATCGTCGAGGGCGCCAAGGCCGGTTACCTGGCCTCGGGCTGGGA
Source organism: Pseudomonas sp. NUPR-002 (assembly GCF_056322725.1). Classification (NCBI taxonomy): domain Bacteria; kingdom Pseudomonadati; phylum Pseudomonadota; class Gammaproteobacteria; order Pseudomonadales; family Pseudomonadaceae; genus Pseudomonas; species Pseudomonas sp. NUPR-002. Next base: position 3,161,442 of record NZ_CM150476.1, on the reverse strand, counting down.
ACTGGCCAGCGAACGCGCGTTCAACGCAGCGTTACAAACCCTGGAAAACAATGGCGTGCAGTGGCAAGCAGGCACCGCCGCCGAGATCGAGCAGCGCGGTGTGCAGGCACTGGTCAGTGTCCTTGACCCCTCCGGCAACCGCCACGAGCTGAGCTGGGGGCACCGTTCCGACTGCCTGCCGTTCGTTTCCCCGCAAGGCGTTCCGGGCTTTGTCACCGGCGACATGGGCCTCGGTCACACCGTGCTGCCAGCCCCGGACTTTGCCGCCACCCTGGCCTTTGCCAAGGACGTACTCGGTTTCGAGCTGTCGGACATTTTCAACTTCCGCCCCGATCCGCTGGCACCGCCCATCCGCATCCATTTTCTGCATTGCCGCAACAGCCGCCATCACTCCCTGGCACTGGCGGAGTTCGCGGTGCCGTCGGGCTGTGTGCACGTGATGGTGGAAGTCGGCTCGATGACCGAAGTGGGCCGTGCCCACGACCGGCGCCTGGCCCATCAGGTGCCGCTGTCGGCAACCCTCGGCCAGCACCTCAATGACCTGATGACCTCGTTTTACATGAAGACCCCGTCCGGCTTCGACCTGGAGTACGGCTACGGCGGCCTGCAAGTGGACTGGGCTGAACACTCGGCCTTTGAATTTACCCGGGTAAGCCTATGGGGGCATGACTTTTCCGTCGGCCAACAGCAAGGAGATGTGCAATGAACAAGCAAATGACGGCGGCCGATGCGGTGGCGCAACTGCGCGATGGCATGACCATCGGCTTCGGCGGCTGGGGCCCGCGGCGCAAGCCGATGGCAATAGTGCGCGAGATACTGCGCTCGCAGGTCAAGGACCTCACCGTGGTCGCTTACGGTGGTCCGGAAGTGGGCATGCTGTGTGCAGCAGGTAAGGTCAGGAAGCTGGTGTTCGGCTTTGCGACCCTCGACGCCATTCCACTGGAACCCTATTACCGCAAAGCGCGCGAGGCGGGCGGGCTGGAGTTGCTGGAACTCGATGAAGGCATGTTCCAGTGGGGCCTGCGGGCAGCGGCCATGCGCTTGCCGTTTCTGCCAACGCGCTGCGGCCTGGCCACCGATGTGACGCGCCTGAACCCTGAGCTGAAAACCGTGCAGTCGCCTTACGACGACGGCGAAGTGTTGCTGGCCATGCCGGCACTCAACCTGGACGTGGCGTTTCTTCACGTCAACGTCGCCGACCGTCTGGGCAACACCCTGATGACCGGCCCGGACCCGTACTTCGATCACCTGTTCGCCCGCGCCGCCCAGCAGTGTTTTGTGTCATGCGAGCAGTTGCACGAACGCCTGGAACTGAGCACCGAGCAGGCGCGCTGCAACACCTTCGAGCGCTACCTGGTCAGCGGTGTGATCCATGCCCCATTCGGTGCCCATCCAACCGCTTGCCAGCCGGAGTACGGCTGGGACCTCAGCCACCTTAAAACGTATGCCGCCAGCGCTGGCGAAGAGGGCGGCTGGCAGGCCTATGTGGCGCAGTACGTCGCGGCCGGTGAATCGGCTTATCAAACGCAAAACGGCGGTGCCGAACGCATGGGCTCCCTGGCCCTGCCGGTGTTCTGAGGAGGATGAAAATGTCGACTACCTGTGAATTTACCCTCGCCGAACTGATGATCGTTGCCGCCAGCGAAGCCTGGCGTGACAACGGCGAGCTGATCGCTTCCGGCCTTGGGGTAATCCCGCGTCTGGGCGCAAGCCTGGCCAAGCTCAGCCACAGCCCGCAGCTGTTGATGACTGACAGCGAGGCCTACCTGGTCGAAGAGCCGATCCCGCTCGGGCCGCGTGGCGACTATGTGCCCAAGTATTCCGGTTCGATGAATTTCGAGCGGGTGTTCGAGTGCGTCTGGGGCGGCCGTCGCCACGCGATGATCGGCCCGACGCAGATCGACCGCTGGGGCCAGAGCAACCTGTCTTGCGTGGGGGACTACCACAAGCCCAAGGCCGCCATGCTCGGTGTGCGGGGATTGCCCGGCAACAGCATCAACCACATCAACTCGTTCTTTGTGCCCAACCATAACCCGCGGGTGTTTGTCAGCGGCGAAGTGGACATGGTCTCCGGCGTTGGCTTCAAAGCCGAGCGTTGGCCGCAAGGCGTACGCCGCGACCTGATGGACATTCGCCTGATCGTCACGGACTTGTGTGTGATGGATTTCGACGGCCCGCAGCGCGCGGTTCAGGTGCGCAGCCTGCACCCGGGCGTGAGCTTCGAGCAGGTGCAGGAAAGCACCGGCTTCCCGTTGCTCAAGTCAGCGGCACTGAAAGAAACCGCACACCCGACGCCTGAGCAACTGGCGTTGATCCGCCGCCTCGACCCCCACGATCTGCGCAGTTCGGCGATCAAGGGCAATCCAGCCGGCATCCGTGTGGCCTAAGGCGAGGGATATGAGCATGAACAGCCCTGACAGTGAATTCGTCCAGCGTGTCGACAACGCAGTCTACGAAACGCAGGAACCGGTGTTGTACAGCGTGGCCGACGGTATTGCCACGCTGACCATGAACCGCCCAGGCTTCAACAACGCGCAGAACTCACAGATGACTTATGCGCTGGATGCAGCGCTGCGCCAGGCGGTCGACGATGATGCGGTCAAGGTCATCGTGCTGCGCGGCGCAGGCAAGCATTTTTCTGCCGGTCATGACATCGGCACGCCGGGTCGCGATATCAATAAACCGTTCGAGCGCGCGCACCTGTGGTGGGACCACACCAACAAGCCGGGCGGCGAGCAGCTGTACGCCCGCGAACAAGAGGTGTACCTGGGCATGTGCCGGCGCTGGCGTGATCTGCCCAAGCCAACCATTGCCATGGTCCAGGGCGCGTGTGTGGCCGGCGGCCTGATGCTGGCCTGGGTCTGCGACCTGATCGTGGCCAGCGACGATGCGTTTTTCCAGGACCCGGTGGTGCGCATGGGCATTCCGGGGGTGGAGTATTTCGCGCATCCCTATGAACTGAACCCGCGCATCGCCAAAGAGTTTCTCTTCACCGGCGATCGCATGAGTGCCGCACGCGCCTACCAGATGGGCATGGTCAACCGCCTGCTGCCCCGCGAGGAGCTGGAGCAGGGCACTTATGCCCTGGCCGCCAGCGTTGCCCGTCAGCCGCGCATGGGCCTGGCCCTGACCAAGCAGGCGATCAACCATGTGGAAGACCTGCAGGGCAAGCGCAGCGCAATGGAGGCGGCGTTTGCCTGGCATCATTTCGCCCATGCGCACAACGAGTTGCTGTCTGGCGACAAGCTTGGCGGCTTCGATGCCAAAGCCATGGCCCAGGCCAACAAAGCCGCCGCCAGTGGGGAGCAGGCATGAGCCGCTGGTTGAGTACACCGCTGACCGAGGCCCTGGGCTGTCGCTACCCGATTGTGCAGACCGCCATGGGCTGGGTCGCCGACGCCAACCTGGTGATCGCCACGACCCGCGCCGGTGGCTTTGGCTTTCTCGCCGGGGCGACGATTGCCGCAGAGGCCCTGGAAGACGAGATCAACAAGGTGATTGCCGCCACCGGAGGCAGCAATTTCGGTTTGAATTTCCACATGTTCCAGGAAAACGCCGCTCAATGCGTTGACCTGGCGATTCGTTACCGTTTGCGCGCGGTCAGTTATGGCCGCGGCCCCGATCCACAGACCATCGCCCGCTTCAAGGCCGCCGGGGTGTTGTGCATCCCCACGGTGGGGGCGCTCAAGCATGCGATCAAAGCGGTGCAGCTGGGCGCCGACATGATCACCATCCAGGGCGGTGAGGGCGGTGGGCATACCGGTGGTGTGCCCAGTTCGATCCTTTTGCCTCAGGTGCTGGCAGCGGTATCGGTGCCGGTGATTGCGGCGGGTGGATATTCCACCGGGCGTGGCCTGGCCGGTGCGCTGGCTGCGGGTGCCGTGGGCATTGCCATGGGTACACGGTTTTTGATGAGCCGCGACTCGCCAACGCCGCCGAGCACCCTGGTGCATTACCTGAAGGTCAACGACCCGCAGTTGGTGCGGGTCACCACTGCAGTCGACGGCATGCGCCACCGCATGATCGAAAACCCATTCATCAATCGTTTGGAACAGGCCGGGCCCTTCGGACGCTTGCGCATCGCCTTGAGCAGCGCGTGGAAATGGAAGCAGCACACCGGCATGAGCCTCGGCCATGTGGTTGGCGTGCTGCGCCAGGCTTTCAAGGAAGACCCCGGCGCCTTGTCGCAAACCCTGATGGCCGCCAACCAGCCGGTGCTGCTGCAGCGCTCGATGATCGATGGCGTTCCGGACGAGGGCATCCTGCCCAGCGGCCAGGTCGCCGCCGCCATTGCTGAACTGCAGAGTTGCCAGCAACTGATCGAAGACATTGCCCAGGAAGCCGAACGCTGCCTGGATGCCCTGATCGCTCGTCGTGACGCACAGCCGCGCGCCGAGCAGTGGAGAACCCCCTCATGAGTCAAGCGTTTACTACACAGATTGAAGCCGGCATTGCCGAACTGGTGCTAGATAAACCACCGGTCAACGCCCTGGACAGCCAGGAATGGATGGACCTGGCCCACCAGGTTGAAGCCCTGGGTGCCAACCCGGACGTGCGGGTGATCGTCATCCGCGCCGAAGGGCGTGGCTTCTGCGCCGGTGTCGATATCAAGGAACTGGACGCCCACCCCGAGCGCATCGTGGCGGTCAACGCCGGTAACTACGCGGCTTTCAAAGCAGTGCACCGTACCCCGGTGCCGGTCATCGTGGCCGTGCATGGCTTTGTCCTCGGTGGCGGTATCGGCATTACCGGCGCCGCTGACATCGTCATCGCCTCGGAATGCGCCACTTTCGCCTTGCCTGAAGTTGACCGCGGGGCCATGGGCGGAGGCGCGCACTTGCAGCGCCTGTTCCCGGTGCAGAAGGTCCGTTACCTGTTTTTTACCGGCGACAAGATCGGCGCTGCCGAGGCGGCGCAGTACGGTTTTATCGAGCGTGTCGTGGCAAAACAGCAATTGCGCGAAACCGCACTGGAAATTGCCGCCAGGATCGCAGCCAAGAGCCCGGCGATGATCCGCATTGCCAAGGAAGCCCTCAACGGCATCGAAGACGGCAACCTGGAAGACAAGTACCGCTGGGAGCAGGGCTTCACCTTGCAGGCCTACACCAGCCCGGATTCTGCCGAAACCCGCCGCGCTTTCGTTGAAAAACGCGACGCGAAGTTCTGAGGACTTGCCATGGAACTTGCTTATACCCCCAAGCAAAAGGCCTTCCGTGCGGAAGTCCGTGAATGGCTGGCGGCCAATCAGCCGACCACGCCGCTGGCCAACTACGACACCCGTGAAGGCTTCGAGCAGCACCGGGCCTGGGAGGCGAAGCTGTTCGAGCAACGCTTGTCGATGGTCATGTGGCCCAAGCAATACGGCGGGCGCGGCTGCGACTTGATCGAGTGGCTGATATTCGAGGAAGAGTATTACGGCGCCGATGCGCCGATGCGCGTCAACCAGAACGGTCAGCTGTTGCTCGGGCCAACCTTGATGGAGTTCGGCACCGAGGCGCAAAAGCAGCGTTTTCTGCCGCGCATGGCGTCCAGTGTCGACATGTGGGCTCAAGGCTGGTCAGAACCGAATGCCGGTTCGGACATGGCCGCGATCACCAGCAAAGCCATTCGCGATGGCGATCACTATGTGCTCAATGGCCAGAAAACCTGGTCCAGCCGCGCCTTGTTTGCGGACTGGCTGTTCGGCTTATTTCGCAGCGACCCGACATCGAGCCGGCATAACGGCCTGTCATTCCTGATGGTGCCGCTTGATGCACCGGGGGTGACGATTCGCCCGATCAAGGCGCTCCACGGCAAAAACACCTTCGCCGAAGTGTTTTTCGATGATGTACGCGTGCCGGTCGAAAACTGTATTGGCGCCGAAGGCCAGGGCTGGCATGTGGCGATGGCCACTGCAGGTTTCGAGCGTGGCTTGCTGCTGCGTTCGCCAGCCCGCTTCCAGGCCACGGCGCGCAAGTTGGTGCAGCTATACCACGCCAACCGTGAGCGCGCCGACCGCGACCCGAGCATCCGTGAAGCGGTGGTCGAGGCCTGGCTGGGCGCCGAAGGCTATGCGCTGTCGTCCTACCACACCGTGGGGCGTTTGAGCCGTGGCGCGCAGATTGGCGCGGAATCGAGCATCAACAAGATTATCTGGTCGGAACTCGACCTGAAAATGCACGACACCGCCATGCGCATCCTCGGCACCCACGGTGAGTTGCTCAGCAACGCCCCACAAGCGCAGCCGGGCGCCTGGCTGGATGGTTTCCTGTTCGCGCAGGCCGGTCCGATCTACGCCGGCACCAATGAAATCCAGCGCAATATCATTGCCGAGCGGATGCTCGGCCTGCCGAAATAGGAGCCGGCCATGGACTTTACCTTTAGCGATGATCAGCTCACGTTTCGCGAAGCCATCAGTCGTTTCCTGATGACCGAGGCCGCGCCGGAGATGCTCCGCGAGATCTGGGAAACCGACCTGGGCCGCAGCGCTGAGTTGCGTAGCAAGATTGCCGAGCAAGGCCTGACGGCGTTGTCGGTGCCTGAACCGTTCGGCGGCCTGGGCATGGATGATGTGGCCTGGTCGCTGATGACCCAGGAGCTGGGTTACTACGCCATTCCGGACTCGCTGGCCGACACCGCCTATGTGGTCACCGAGTTGCTCAACGGCTTGCCCGATGACAGCCCGGTGAAAGCCCGCCTGTTGCCACGGATTGCCGATGGCAGCGTGCGCCTGGCGATTGGCCACCCGATCAATCCGCTGGTACCCGATGCAGCGCTGGCCGAGTGGCTGATCCTCGCCCATGGCGATGAAGTGCACGCGGTGCCGCGAGCGCAGGTTGATGTGCAGGCCAATGCCAGTATCGATGCCTCCCGGCGCCTGGGGCAGGTGAGCTGGCAGCCAGGCCGGGACACGCTGCTGGTCGGCGGCGAACAGGGCCGTGCCTTGTGGGCCGAAACCCTCAACCGCGGCGCCTTGTCGGTGGCTGGGCAACTGCTCGGGCTGGCCCAGCGGATCCTCGACCTGTCGGTTGATTACGTGGCCCAGCGCAAGCAATTCGGCAAGCCCATCGGCAGCTTCCAGGCGGTCAAGCATCACCTGGCCGATGTCGCTAGCAAGATCGAGTTCGCCAAGCCGGTGCTGTATCGCGCCGCGTATGCCCTGGCGCGGGGCGACGGCAATGCCGACGTGTATGTCTCGCAAGCCAAGCTGGCCTGCTGCGATGCCAGCTGGCTGGCCGCGCGCCACGGCATCCAGGTGCATGGCGCCATGGGTTACACCTGGGAAGTCGACCTGCAGATGTTCATGAAACGCGTGTGGTCGCTGGACCCGTCCTGGGGCGACCGTGCCACCCACAAATCCCGCGTCGCCGCCTATGTGCTCAGCGATCAAGCCCGGCTTGGGCCGGGCGCTACTTTCGAGGACTGAGCCATGCCCCAAGCCTACATAGTTGATGCCCTGCGCAGCCCCACCGGCAAACGCAAGGGCAGCCTGGCCCACGTGCATGCCATTGATTTGGGCGCGCATGTGTTGAAAGCGCTGGTCGAGCGCAACGCGATTCCTGCCGATGAGTACGACGACGTGATTTTCGGCTGTGTCGATGCCATCGGCTCCCAGGCCGGTGACATCGCCCGCACCAGCTGGCTGGCAGCCGGCTTGCCGCTGAATGTGCCCGGCACCACAGTTGACCGTCAGTGCGGTTCGTCCCAGCAGGCGCTGCATTTTGCCGCCCAGGCGGTAATGAGCGGCATGCAGGATGTGGTCGCTGTCGGCGGCGTGCAGACCATGACGCAGATTCCGATCTCATCGGCGATGCTCGCCGGTCAGCCGCTGGGCTTCAGCGACCCGTTTTCCGGCAGCAAAGGCTGGCAGGCGCGCTTTGGCAATCAGTCGGTCAACCAGTTCTACGCCGCCCAGCGTATTGCCGATCACTGGCAAATCAGTCGCGCCGACATGGAAGTGTTCGCCCTGGAAAGCCATCGGCGCGCCCTGGCGGCGTCGCAGGCCGGCTACTTCGCCCGTGAGATCGTCGCCTGCGAAGGCCTGACGTTCGATGAAACACCGCGGGTCAGCAGCCTGGAGAAAATGGCCGGTCTGGAGCCGGTGAGCGCCGAGTTCCCGTTGATTACTGCGGCGGTGTCGAGCCAGACCTGCGACGCCTCGGCGGCATTGCTGGTGGTCTCGGAGGCAGCACTCAAGCGCTACAACCTGACCCCACGGGCGCGGATTCATCACTTGTCGGTGCTCGGCGATGACCCGATCTGGCACCTCACCGCACCGATTGCTGCCACCCGTGCGGCGCTGAAGAAGGCCGGTATGCGCATGGCTGATATCGACCTGGTGGAGATCAACGAAGCCTTCGCCTCGGTGGTCATGGCCTGGGCCAAGGAGCTCGATTACAACCCGGCCAGCACCAACGTCAATGGCGGGGCGATTGCCCTTGGCCACCCGCTGGGGGCGACCGGCGCCCGGCTGATGACCACCTTGCTGCATTCGCTGGAGCGCAGCGGTGGGCGTTATGGCCTGCAAACCATGTGCGAAGGCGGCGGCCAGGCCAACGTCAGCATCATCGAACGGCTGTAAAGCCGCCCACACCGCAGAACAGGAAAATACCTATGGGAATCTGTGCAGGTCGTACCGCGATCATCACCGGTGCCGGTGGCGGGTTGGGCCGCGCTTATGCGCTGGCCTTCGCCGCCGAAGGCGCCAAGGTGGTGGTCAATGATATTCGTCGTGAGGCTGCCGAGGCGGTGGTTGACGAGATTTGCTCGCACGGTGGTCAGGCCATCGCCAACGACGGCGACATTACCACCCTTGCCAGCGCGCAAGGCATCGTCGATGCCGCACTGGCGGCGTTTGGCGAGGTGCATGTGCTGGTCAACAACGCCGGGGTGCTGCGTGACCGCATGTTCATCAGCCTTAGCGAAGAAGACTGGGACATGGTGATGCGCGTTCACCTCAAAGGGCATTACTGCCTGGCCAACATCCTCGGTCGGCGCTGGCGTGACCAGGCCAAGGCCGGTACGCCGGTTGCGGCGCGCATCATCAACACCAGTTCCGGTGCCGGGTTGCAGGGCTCGATCGGGCAATCCAACTACGCTGCGGCCAAGGGTGGTATCGCCTCGCTAACCTTGGTGCAGGCGGCAGAACTGGCCCGGTATGGCGTCACCGCCAACGCTCTGGCCCCGGCGGCGCGTACGGCGATGACCGAAAGCGCCATGCCCGACATGGTGAAAAAGCCCGACGACGACAGCTTTGACGCCTGGGCGGCGGAGAACGTCGCACCCCTGGTAGTGTGGCTCGGCAGCGAGGCGTCTGCGCATGTCAGCGGCCAACTGTTCGAAAGCCAGGGCGGGCGCATTTCCCTCGGTGATGGCTGGCGTACCGGGGTGACCCGCGACAAGGGCGCGCGTTGGCAGGTTGCCGAGGTGGGTGCAGCAGTGGATGCAATCCTCGCTGAAGCGCCCAAGGCGCAGAAAGTCTGGGGCAGTTGACGCCGACTTGATCCACAGGCGTCGGCCTTGTCGACGCCTGTAACTGATTACCGCCGCTGTACCCACCCCGTCCGTTTTGACGATGTGCCGGCCCGCTGAGGCCTTTATACCTGTCGACAACCTGTTTTCTGTCAGAGGTATACCGCATGAAACAAGCCCCTCCTTATGTTCCCGGCCATCAATTGCTGGCTGGCAAGTCCGTTCTTATCACCGCCGCCGCTGGCGCGGGCATCGGCTATGCCGCGGCCAAGCGCTGTGCCGAAGAAGGCTGCCGTGCCCTGATGATTTCCGATGTGCATCCGCGCCGCCTGGAGCAGGCGGTTGAACAGCTCAAGGCCGACACCGGCCTGCAGGCGGTGTACGGCCAATTGTGCGACGTCACCGACGAGGCGCAGGTGCAAGCCCTGGTGGGCGCCGCCGAACAGGCCCTCGGCGGCGTCGATGTGCTGATCAACAACGCAGGTCTTGGCGGCTCGAAACGGGTCACCGACATGAGCGATGAGGAATGGCTGCGGGTGATCGATGTAACCCTGACCGGCACCTTCCGCATGACCCGGGCCATGCTCCCGCACATGCAGCAGCGCGGGTGCGGAGCGATTGTCAACAACGCTTCGGTACTTGGCTGGCGCGCGCAGAAAGAGCAGGCGCACTACGCCGCAGCGAAAGCCGGGGTGATGGCCCTGACCCGCTGCAGTGCGCTGGAAGCCGCTGAGTACGGGGTACGCATCAACGCAGTGTCGCCGTCGATTGCCTTGCACGCGTTTCTCAAGAAGGCCAGCAGCGAAGAACTGCTGGCCAGGCTCGCCGACCGTGAAGCCTTTGGCCGCGCCGCAGAAGTCTGGGAAGTCGCCAACGTGATGATCTTCCTGGCCAGCGATTACGCCTCCTACATGGTCGGCGAAGTGCTTTCCGTCAGTTCCCAACAGGCTTGAGGCGCACCTATGAGCGTTCGATTCAGCAGTGCCGAGCACATGCTCAAGGCCCAGGGCCTGGACCTGGGCGTTACCGACTGGCTGCAACTGAGCCAGGAGCGGGTCAACCTGTTCGCCGAGGCGACCGGCGATCAGCAGTGGATCCATGTCGACCCTGAACGCGCCGCCCAAGGCCCGTTCGGCGCCTGCATCGCCCATGGCTACCTGACCCTGGCCCTGGCCAACCTGTTCATGCCGCAGCTGATGAGCATCGACAACCTGGCCATGGGGGTGAACTACGGCACCGACCGCGTGCGCTTTCCCGCTGCGGTGAAAGTCGGTGCGCGGGTGCGCGGCCGCGGCCAGGTCATCAGCGCCGAGATGATCGGCAACGCGGTACAGCTGGTGGTGCGCATCAGCGTCGACATCGAGGGCGCCGAGCGTCCTGGCTGCGTGGTCGACACCATCAGCCGCTACACCTTCAATCCCATCACCGAGTGAGCCTGTTCATGGACAAGCATGACGTTGTAATCGTTGCCACTGCGCGTACGGCGCTGAGTAAATCGTTTCGCGGGTCGTTCAACGATACCGAAGCCCCGGTGCTCGGCGGCCATGTGGTGCGCGCGGTGGTCGAGCGTGCCGGTATCGAGCCTGAGGCGGTGGACGATGTGATCATGGGCGCAGCGGTGCAGCAGGGCACCCAGGGCTACAACATCGGCAGGCTGTGTGCCTACACTGGCGGTTTACCCGACAGCGTGCCAGGCATGGCCCTGGACCGCATGTGCGCCTCTGGCCTGATCAGCATCGGCATGGCGGCGAAGAACATTCTGGCCGGGGAGATGAATGTAGCCATCGCCGGGGGCGTCGAGTCGCTGTCGCTGACCCAGAACAAACACAAGAACACCTACCGCAACCAATCGGAAGCGGTACTGGCGTGCATGCCCAGCGCCTACATCCCGATGATCGAAACCGCCGAGATCGTTGCTCAACGCTATGGCATCAGCCGCGCGGCCCAGGACGAGTACTCGCTGCAAAGCCAGCAGCGCACGGCAGCCGCCCAGCGCGATGGCCTGTTCAACGATGAAATCGTGCCGTTGCAGGTGCAAAAGCTGCGCTTTGACCCGCAAGGTCAACCTGCAGGCCATGAGCAGGTGGTCGCTGATCGCGACGAGTGCAACCGTCCTGCGACCCGGCTCGAAGACTTGGCAGCGCTGCAGCCGGTGTGGAAGGGCGGCGCCTGGGTCGAGCAGGGCCAGTTCATTACCGCTGGCAACGCTTCGCAGTTTTCCGACGGCGCTTCGGCCAGCCTGCTGATGAGCCGCGCCGAGGCCAGCCGACGCGGGCTTGCGCCACTGGGTACTTATCGCGGCATCGCGGTGGCCGGCTGTGCGCCGGAGGAAATGGGCATCGGCCCGGTGCTGGCGGTACCGAAGCTGCTCAAGCGCTTCGGCCTGAGCGTGGCCGACATCGGCCTGTGGGAAATCAACGAGGCCTTTGCCTGCCAGGTTCTGCATTGCCGCGATGCCCTGGGCATTCCCGCCGAGCGCCTGAACGTCAACGGCGGGGCTATTGCGATTGGCCACCCGTTCGGCATGTCGGGCTCGCGCATGGTCGGCCATAGCCTGCTGGAAGGGCGTCGCCGCGGTGTGCGTTATGTGGTGGTCGCCATGTGCATCGGCGGCGGTATGGGCGCGGCGGGCCTGTTCGAGCTCGACTGACCAGCGGTTTTGTCGTTCGCCACCGGGGTAGGCCATTTGGACGATGCCCCGGGGGGCGAGCAGACCGACTATCTACACACCTCAGTCAACAGCGGTTGCAAGCGCCGCGCCGAACGGGCGCGGTGATTCACGACTACAAGAATAAGAGGGTGGAGCGTATGCCTATTGTCGAGCGCCTGGATGTTGCAGCACGGAGTCGTCCTGGCGCCAAGCTGATTGCTTATCTCGTGTGTATTACGGTTGCCGCCATCGTTGCCCTGGCTTTTACCCCGCGGGGCGCACTGAACGCTGCGCCGACCTCGCTGAACACCAACCGCATGCAGATCAACGGACTGCTCAACCTCGGCGCCCGTCAGGTCGCGGTGGGGGAACGCGGCACCATTCTGATCAGCGATGACAAGGGTCGCAGTTGGCAGCAGGCCAAGGTCGAGCCACAACGGCAGATCTCGCTGACCGCCGTGACCGCATTGAACCCCGAGCAATTGGTTGCGGTTGGCCAGGACAGCCTGATCCTGCGCTCCAATGACGCTGGCAGCAGTTGGCAGGAAGTCCATTACGATCCCGATGCCGGTGAGCCACTGCTCGGCGCCTGGGCCGCTGGCGGCGACCAGGTGGTGGTGTTTGGCAGCTATGGCAAGTTCTATCAGTCCGACGATGCCGGGCAGCACTGGCAACCCGTAGCGCTGGAGGTGGATCGCTCTCACCTCAATGCCATGGATGGCGGCAGCGATGGCCGGCGCGTGCTGGTCGGCGAGCAGGGCCTGGTGATGCGCAGCGCCGATAACGGCCAGCACTGGCAGCAACTGCCGGCTTTCTATAAGGGGTTGTACGCCGGAATCCCAGAAATTTCCGTCAGCCCAGCTCCAGTCCCGCCACGAGCGCATCCAGGTCGATGAACTTGCCGTCAGTCTGGAAGGTGTAATGCCCGTTCAGCAGGATGTGCCGCCAGGCCGCTGGCGACATCTGCGTGATCAACGCCAGCGCCTTGGCATTGCCAGCTGCCTCGTACTTCGTCAGCAGCAGGGACAGGATCGCCGAGTTGTAGAAGATGATCGCGTTGCCGATCAGCCTGGCGCACTGGTTGCTGATCTCGATTTCGATGTCGGTGCGGCCGGTCAATTCCTTCTTCCCACCGACTTGGGCGATGGTCGAGCGTAGCTGGTGATAGGACTCAATGCGGTTCTGCGAGCGGTGAACATTACGCTCCAGTTGCGGGTCGCGCAGGTAGCGCAGTGTGTAGATACTGCGGATGAGCTTGTCGAACTCGAAGATTGCGCGCCGCGTCGGGTTCGGCGCCGTATAGGTGCACAGCTTGCGGATCAGCGTGCCCTGCGTCATTTCCTTCAGGCCCAGTGTGGCGACGATTCGGTCGATGTTCGCCTTCTCACCGACGATGAGTTGCCGGTCGATCTGGCCAGCCGGCCGGATCAGGCATTTCTCGTACAATGCCAGATCATCGGCGCAATACAGCTCCTGCAACTGGTCGTCGAGGTCGGTGAAGCGCGGCTCGAAACGAAGTCCGAACCAGTGCAGGATGGCGAAGTTGGCCTTGTTGATGCTGTGCATGTCGCCGGTGATCGCGCTCGGCACGATGTCCGACGTGTTGCGGTACCAGATGTCGAACACGTGGTGAGCCTCGTACTCGTGTGCGCCTATCAGGTAGCCGTTCAACGGCACGTGATTGCACAGCAGCGTGTAGGCGACGACGCCCTTGCCGCGGCCGAAATATTTGCGCGAGTAGCGCGCCTTCACAGTTGGTCGCTCGACGCCGAATTTCTGCCCATCAACGGCACCGTACAACGAATCGAGGTCGAACGAGTAATGCGGGAAGATCGGCAGTGCGGCGATGGCGTTGCTGATGCAATCGTTGGCCACATGTAGCGTCGCCTGGCGCAGGTACTGCTGGTAGGTACTCTCCAGGACGTGGTACGGGATGTCGCTGGTACGTGCCATAACCTGGTTGCCGTGGTTCATGGCTTGGGCAATGATCACCGCCATCAGACTGTCGGCGTCGGCTACCTTCTTCGCATAGCGTGGCTGCAATGGTGTCAGCGCCGACAGGAACTGGCACTGACCGTTGACGAAGCGAAACACGTCGGCGACATCGCAGTATGGCAGTTGCTCGTAGAGAGCTTGCTCGCGCGCCTTCTGGTTCTCCCCCTTGGGCTTGCGCCAGGTCAGTCTCTGCGTGTCCTTGTCGTATTCCAGGTGCGTCAGCTTGCCCTGTTTCAGCTCGCGATTGAACGCCACCCATTGCGCACGCAACTCGGCCGCCAGTGCATCGAGCTGGGCACTGACCGGCTGCCGCAGGAAGGGGATGTCCATCTGCGCGAGCACGGCGGCTTTCTCGTCCATCGAAACCAACTCGTCGGACAAATGCCGGTGCTGCAAGCTGTCGTCAATGTAGAGCTCGCCCGCCTGGAAGCGTTTCCTGACCTGACGGTAAAGCCAGAATTCGTAACGATCGGCATGCAGGCCTGTCGGCGTGCCTTCGGCATCGAACATCAGCAGGTACGGACGCAAGCGTTTCGGCAGCGTTGCCGCCGGACATTCGTCGAGTGGCCGTTGTGATAGGCGCTGCTGCTTGGCGAACACGCTCTTGGCCCAAGTCAGCGCCGCGAGCCATGGGTTATCGGGGGCCGTGCCGGCGAAGTCGAGCGCGACGTACAGCGGCCGTAGATGGCGTCGAATGCGTTCGGCCAGGCCGTCCACCGCCTGCCAGTGCAGCGCCAGTTTGTTCAGTGGCTTGACGCTCATGCGCTGCGCCGTGTTTTGCAGCAATTCCCTGGACATGATTTTGTAGGCGCGTTGGCGCACCTCGCCGAACGGCGTCGGATCGGCCACGCTGTCGTCCACGTACAGCGACAGCAGGCGGCCAACCTGCGGCGTTTCCTGATGGCGTCGCAGCTGTTCGGCGACAAAGGACTGTTTCGCACCCGTGCGGCTCTCGTCCTCAAGTTTTTTCATGTGGAAGGCCATCGCGTCGACCAGGTTGTCGGTGAGCTGCCGGTAACGTACCCAGGCATAGCACAGCAGGTAGAGCCGGGTCTGCTCCGCCTTCAGGTGGCGCAGGTCATGGACGGTATAGAAGTTCGCCAGGCTCGCGTAGTACAGCAGGTTCTGCTGCGAGATGCCGAGCTTGGGCAGCAGCGCCTTGGCGATCCCGTGCAAGGACTTCAGCGTGGCGCGCTTCTCGCGCTCCCCTGCCATCTGACGCCAGCCGAAATCTTTAGCGTCCTGCTTGAGCGCTGCCAGTTGAGACAGGGTGTCGTCACGCACCAGGAGCTGGCCCAGCGCAGCTTTGGCCGATTCGTCCAACACTTCTGCCAGCAAGCCGCCCAAGCGCCTGCGTTCGGTGGACAGGGCTTCACTGACCAGCTCTTGTAAGGTGGTGTGGCCGGGCCGGATGATT
This sequence comes from Pseudomonas sp. NUPR-002, assembly GCF_056322725.1. Classification (NCBI taxonomy): domain Bacteria; kingdom Pseudomonadati; phylum Pseudomonadota; class Gammaproteobacteria; order Pseudomonadales; family Pseudomonadaceae; genus Pseudomonas; species Pseudomonas sp. NUPR-002. The sequence continues at coordinate 3,145,930 of NZ_CM150476.1, read as the reverse complement.
TTGTGCTCGCTGAGCCAAACGATCAGTTCGGCGGCCACGAATCCTGGCATTACGTCGCGCCGCACGATCTGTTCAGCCTGCTGTGCCAGTTGCGGCAGGAAGCTAGCCGCCCACGACCGGTAGCCGAACAGTTCGGCGATCTGACCCCTCTGGCTGTAGTGCTCATGCTTGGTGATCGCCTTGCGTTCGAACGCTTCGCCGTGGAAATAGCGACTCAGCACGAAGGCGCAATCGTCCTCGACCTCATGCCAATCGAAGCGGAAGAAAGCATGCTTGGCCTTGAAGTAGCCGATCTGCAAGACGCAATAGACTTGGGCCTGCAGGCTAGGCCGGCTGCTGGCGAACGCCAGTTCAGATTCGGCCAACGCCAGGTATTCCAGCCGCTGAGCATCGTCGAAGTCCGGTAGGCCGTACAAGGCTTCCTGCTCTGCGTCAGAAAAGACGGTGAGTAGCTTATTCTTGTTGCTCATCGACCGTCCTTCCCGCACCACGCCAACCTGCTCGCGTCAATGTTTCGATCAACGTAGTGCGCTTGACATTGAAGTTGCGGCACACCGCCGCCTTAGACATGCCGCCATCGAGCGCGGCGACGATGGCGTCCAGCTTCTCACCAGTGATCGCCTGCGGCCGGCCGCCGATCCGGCCGCGTTTGCGTGCGGCGGCCAAGCCCGCGACGACGCGCTCCTGAATCAAGGCGCGCTCGTACTGCGCGAGCGCACCGAACACCTGGAACAGGAATTCGCCCGAGGGCGTCGTAGTGTCCAGGTTCTCTGTCAGCGAGCGGAACGCCACCCGCTTGTCCTTGAGCGAAGTCACAATGGCGAGCAGGTGCGACAGCGAGCGACCGAGCCGGTCGAGTTTCCACACCACCAGCACATCGCCGGCTCGAACGAACTCAAGCGCCCGCGCCAAGCCGGCACGGTCATCCTTCGCGCCAGAGGCACGATCCTCAAACAGGTGACGCGGATCGACGCCGGCGGCGAGCAGCGCGTCGCGCTGCAAGTCCGTGCTCTGGCGGTCGGAGTCCGACGACACGCGCATGTAGCCAACCAACATAGGCGGATAACCATCAAAAACAGGTTTCCGCATAATAGTGAATAGCGATAGAGTTTTCCGTACATTTTTGAGGGGGTGTTGCACAGGTAGCACAGCGGCGGCTGACAGCCTGTCGCAAAACAAATGTTTTACGACACCTCCTTGAGGTTGCCGCGTTTACATCATTACCTGAACAGGTATAAAATTCCGTCATGACAAACAAAGAAAAACCGCTCGAATGGATCGCGAGCAGCCACAAGGATTTGATGGCGTTGCCGTCCGACGTGCGTCGCCGTTTCGGTTACGCGCTCTCGTTGGCGCAGATAGGCGATCAGGATGACGCAGCAAAGGTGCTCAAGGGGTTCGGTGGTGCCGGCGTGCTGGAGGTCGTCGAAGACGATGCCGGCGGCACCTATCGAGCGGTATACACGGTCAAGTTTGCGGAAGCGGTGTTCGTCCTGCACTGCTTCCAGAAGAAGAGCAAGAGCGGAATCGCCACGCCAAAGGCCGACATGGACATCATCCGCGCTCGGCTGAAGGTGGCCGAGGTATTGGCACAGGAGCTACGAAATGCAAAAACGAATCATTGAAGGCGTCGAGGTTCAGCGCAGCTCGGGCAACGTCTTTGCCGACCTTGGACTGCCTGACGCTGAAAAGCTCAAGATCAAGACCGGCCTGGTGGTCGAGATCAGGAGGGCCATGCGCGCCCTTGGGCTGACTCAACAAGCGGCGGCCAAACGCATGGGCATCCCGCAACCGAAGGTGTCGGGCATGATGCGCGGCGACTTCACCAATCTATCCGAACGCAAGCTGATGGATTGTCTGAATCGCCTCGGCTACGACATCGAAATCAAGGTACGGCCAGCAGCCGAGCCGATCGGGCATCTAACGCTCGCAACCGCTTAATCGGAGCTCTCCTGATGGCAGCCCGCATCACCGACGACGAATGGGACGAACTGACTCCCGAGAATTTCGATACCACGGCACTGCTGCGTGCAGTCGATGCCGTGGACGTGCTGCGCGGCGATTTGAATGACAGCGCAGACGGCGCACCTCCGCAACTGCGCACCGACCTGTTGAAGCTGCATCAACTGGCAATGGCCGCGTTCAACGAGGGATCACGCAGCCGAGTGGCTGAGCTATTTGATCTCGCCGTGGATCTTCAGGATCAGGTTGATCATCTGATGACCTCGCTGGAACAAGTGCAAGAAACCCTGTCCCGGTTGACGGCGCTCTACCCAGAAAGCCTGTCCTGAATGTTCTTGGAGACAACCACATCATGAGCCGCAGCCGCCGCAAAACGCCCATCGTTGGGCACACGACCTGCCGTAGCGAGCGCGAGGACAAGAAACTCTGGCATCAGCGCTGGCGAACCCACGAGCGCACCGCGCTGGCCAGCGCGTCGCCGGAAGCTCTATGCGCCCATCTGCCTCTACTGGAAAACCAGGTCAGCAACGTCTGGTCGATGGGTAAGGATGGCCGCTCCTACTGGCCCATCAAGCGCCAGGCCGCCACGGCGGATCGCATTGCCAACCACAAGGGACGCAATCCGCAAGAGCGCGCCTCCCTGAAAAAGCGTCTGCTGCGCAAGTGGATGAGCAAATGAACCTGTCCACCATCGAGGCGCTGGCTATCGCTTGGGCGCGAATCGCTGAAGAAGCAGAACTCCCAGCCGGCTACGAGGGCACGGCGACGCCAGAGGCGCATCGGGCCTGCGAGGTGATCCAGGAGCGGATTCGAGAGCACGTCGTCGCCACCAATGACATGCGGCTGTTCGGCCTGCTGCACCTGCTTGGGCAGGCGTCGCTGCGCATGGAGCAAGCGCTGTGGCCGGAAGAATATGTGCGGATGACCCGCGAGGTCGAGGAAGCTCTCCGAGAGGCCGACGACCCCAACGCCAAGTCGTACACCCACGAAGAAGTCATGCGGGCGATGCAGGAACTCATCGACCAAGCGCGAGACAAGCCATGTTGATCGGCTGACGGAAATTTCTGGGTTTCCGGCTTACAACCCCTATAACGGCTCATTGTTTGGCGTGGTGCGCCTGAGTGCCCAGCGCTGGGTGACCTACGGCATGCGCGGCCATGTGTTTGTCAGCGACAACTTCGGCGAGCAGTGGCAGGCCATCAAGGTCGGCAACACGCAACCGCTTTATGGTCATGTGCTGCTGCCGGACAACGCCGGGGTGCTGATCGTCGGCGCTGGCAGTTCGATGGTGCGCCTGGATGGCCAGGGCCGTTTGCTCGGCACCAACCGCCTGCCGGGCCTGGGGACCTTGACCGCCGCCATTGTGCTGGGTAGCGATCAGTTGCTGGTCGCCGGTGAACGCGGCGTGTTGCAGGGAAATGCCAGCAGCGTCGCTGCACTGGGCAAAGGAGAGCAAACGCATGAAACCCGCTAAATCCTGGAGCGAACGCATGGTTGAGCGCTGCGCCGACCTGCTGTTGGCGCGCCGCAAACTGTTGTTGACGCTGTTCTTGCTGCTGACCCTGGGCCTGGGCTACAGCGCCAGCCATACCCAGCTCGACCCGGGCTTCAACAAGCAGATCCCGGTGCGCCATGAGTACATGCTCAACTTCCTTCATTTCAGTCAGTACTTCACCGGCGCCAACCGCTTTCTTGTGAGCGTTAAGTGGAAAGGCGAAGGCGACATCTATAACCCGGTGTTTCTCGAGACCTTGCGCAAAGTCACCGACGATGTGTTCTTTATCAACGGCGTTAGCCGCGCCAGTGTCACCTCGCTGTTCACCGCCAACGTGCGTTACATCGAGATCACCGAAGAGGGCTTCTTTGGCGATGTGGTGGTGCCGCCACGTTTTACCGGCAGTGCCGAGGACCTGGCCCAGGTGCGCAGCAATGCCGCAAGCTCCGGACAGGTGGGCAGGCTGGTGGCCAATGACCTGAAGTCGGCGATGGTCCGTGCAGACCTGCAGGATATCGACCCGCAAACCGGTCAAGCGGTCAGTTACGTCGAGGTCGCCAAGCGTCTGGAAGCGATCCGCGCCAAGTACAGCAACGATCAGGTCGAGGTCCACATCGTCGGCTTCGCCAAGCTGGTGGGCGATGTGGTCGAAGGGCTGATGACGGTGATCGGCTTCTTTGTTGTCGCCTTCCTGATCACTGGCGTGTTGCTGTGGTTCTATTCGCGCTCGTTGCGCCTGACCGTGGTGGCCTTGCTGGTGGCCTTGTTGCCAGTGGTCTGGCTGCTCGGCTTGTTGCCGCTGATGGGGCTGGGCATCGACCCGATGTCGATTCTGGTGCCATTCCTGATTTTCTCGATCGGTGTGTCGCATGCGGTGCAGATGACCAACGCCTGGAAACAGGAGGTGCTCGCTGGCAAGGATTCCGTGCAGGCGGCGCGCCTGGCCTTCTGCAAAATCTTTATTCCAGGCTCATTGGCGCTGCTGATGAATGCCCTGGGCTTTGCCGTGATCATGCTCATCGACATCCCGATTGTGCACGAGCTGGGGGTGACCGCTTGCATCGGTGTGATGCTGATGATCATCACCAACAAACTGATGCTGCCGATCATCATCGCTCATCTGCGCCTGGAACGCGGCGTGTTAAGCAAGGAACGCAATCAGCAGACTGGCAAGCACCCGCTGTGGTGGCGGCTGTCGGCCCTGGCTGAACCGCGTCCGGCCTTGGTGGTGTTGGTGATCAGCCTGATGCTATTGAGTGCAGCAGTGTTCAAGGCCCGGCAACTGGAAGTCGGCGACATCGGTGCCGGTGCCCCGGAGCTGCGCGCCGAATCGCGCTACAACCAGGACAACAGCAAGATTGTCAGCAGCTACTCGATCGGCCTCGATGTGCTGGCAGTGTTCGTTCAGGCCCAGGGCCTGGAAGAGGCGTGCCTGTCGCCTTCGGTGATGCGTGCGGTGGAGGCCTTCGACTTTCAGATGCGCAGCGTTACCGGTGTGCAGTCGGTGCAGTCGGTGGCTGGCTACGGTAAAACGGTGATTGCCGGCAACAACGAGGGTAACCCGCGCTGGGCGGCGATTCCGGGTTCATCGCGTGGCTTGAGTCAGGGCGCCCGTGCCTATATGCCCGAAGATGGCCTGGTGACCGATGGCTGCCAACAGATGCAGGTGCTGGTCTTCCTCACCGATCACGATGGCGCCACCGTGTCGCATGTGGTCAACGAAGCCAAACGAATCATCGACCAGGTCCAGGTGCCGGAAATCAAGTTCTTCCTCGGCGGTGGCAACGTCGGGGTGATGGCGGCGTCCAACGATGCGGTCAAACGCGCCGAGGTACTGATGCTGGTGGCGTTGTTCGGTTCGGTGCTGTTGTTCTGCTGGCTGACCTTCGGCTCGCTGCGCGCGGTGCTGTGCATCCTCGTGCCGCTGGCCATCGTCGCGGTGCTGTGCAATGCGCTGATGGCCATGCTTGGCATCGGCCTGAAGGTCGCGACGCTGCCGGTCATGGCGCTCGGCGTCGGCGTGGGGGTGGACTACGGCATCTACCTGTATGAGCGGATCCAGCACGAAATGGCCGCCGGCGCCGACCTGCGCCAGGCCTTCTACCAGGCCATGTGCCAACGTGGCACGGCGGCGGTATTTACTGCCTTGACCATGTCGATCGGGGTCTGCACCTGGGCCTTTGCACCGCTCAAGTTCCAGGCTGATATGGGGGTCTTGCTATCGTTCATGTTTCTGGTCAATGTACTTGGGGCGATTTTCCTGCTCCCGGCGTTGGCCGCCTGGTTCAACCTGGGCAAACCCCTGGTAGCCGCCAAGGCAAACCCCGTACCGCGTGCGCAAATGTTCCATCCATAACAATAACAACGGCCGCGGCCTGGGCTGCGTGCTGCGAGGAGACGGACGATGGAAAACTCCAGCTTGGGTGTTAACGCCTTGGCCGACATGGGTTTGGATCTGGCCGATTATGACCGGCTGATTGGCGGGATCTACGACGGTTCAATGGACCACAAGTTGATGGCCAAGGCGCTGCGCCATGTCCGTAGTGTGTACCAGGCTAACTACGTCACGTTGATCCTGCGTGTACCCGAGCAACCCGACCTGGGCCTGATGATCGTGGTAGGCGACATCGAAGGTGAGGGCGAGGTGAGCTACTGGGCTTATCCGCAGACCGTCACCCCGTTCAACAACCCGCCCATGGACCAGGTGTTCACGGTCGATGACCTGATGAGCGAAGCCGAGTGGACCAACTCGGTGTACTTCAAAACCTACGGCATCGTTCACGACACCTACCACATCATGGGTGCCAATATTTCCACCGCCGATGGCGGCAAATTGCGCTTTCGCATCACTCGGCCCAAAGCTGCGCCTCGGTTCACCGCTTCGGAGCGTACGCTGTGCGAGATGCTCGTGCCGCATCTGCGCCGGGCCATGCAGGTGCACAACCTGCTCGACCGCAGCGAGTCGATTGGCGAGCTGTATTCCCAGGCGATCAGCCGCTTGTCTGTGGCCACCATCGTGCTTGACCAGAACGGCAGCGTGCTGCGTCTCAACCCGGTGGCCAGCGAGCTGCTGGAGCGCGCCGACGGCCTGAAACTGGTGGGTGGGCGTCTTGAGGCCTCCTATCCCAGTGACAACCGTGAGCTGCAGCGCCTGGTGCGCAATGCCTTTGCCCACGATGCCAACAAAGCGCCGGGCAACAGCGCCGCTGATGCCTTGTCGGTGGCCAGGCCTTCAGGGCAGGTCAACCTTGGTGTGGTGGTCGAGGCGATTCCCAGTCAGGACTGGGCAGACGGCAAGAACACGCCGGCGGTGGTGGTGTACATCCGCGACGCCGTTGGCCGCTCGATGGCCAGTGAAACGGTGACCAAACAACTGTTCAACCTGACCCGGGCCGAAACTGCACTGGCCATGGAACTGGCCAATGGCCTCTCGCTGGAGGAAGCCGCCGAAGTGTTGAATGTGCGCCGCAACACGGCCCGGGCACATTTGCGCTCGATCTTCTCGAAGACCGGTGTACGTCGCCAGACCGAGTTGGTGCGGATCATCCTCAACAGTGTGGTTGCCTTGGGAAAGCCGAAATCGGCCGGGTTGAAAAGCGATAAGACGGAAAAACCACAATTGAAACTGGCCCCCGCCGCCCGCAACAGCGCCTGACCTGTAGGAGCGGGCTTGCCCCGCGATTGCAATATGCCTGACACACCGCAATCGCGGGGCAAGCCCGCTCCCACAGCAAGCCCGCCCCACAGGTTGTGGTATGGCCGCTCCCCTCTAGTCCGTGCAGACGATGTTGCCTCGTCTGCACGGCCTCAATACTAGTCGCCACCGTCACTCTCTATAAGGAAGAACGTTATGCCAGTCACAGCGGTCAGCGGTTCTGCATCCGGTATCGGCGCGGCAGTCTGCCAGGCACTCCGGGCTGCCGGGCATCGCATTATTGGTATCGACCGGGCAGACGCCGAGGTGATTGCCGACCTGTCCAGCGCGGCCGGGCGTCAAGCCGCGATCGATGCCGTGCTGGAGCACAGCGACGGGGTGCTCGATGGCCTGGTGTGCTGCGCCGGGGTCGGTTCCAGCGCGGTGTCGGATGTCATCATTGCGGTGAACTACTTTGGTGTCACCGAGCTGCTCGACGGGCTCGCCGATGCCTTGGCCAAGGGCGATCGGCCTGCCGCAGTGGTAATCGGCTCGATCGCCGCTACGCACATCAACCCCGAGCAGCAACCGATGATCGCTGCCATGCTGGCCGGCAACGAAGTGCAGGCACTGGAGCAGGCCACTGCTCAAGGTCAGTCGCATGTTGCCTATGCCAGTTCCAAATATGCAGTCACCAGCACTGCCCGCAGCAAGGCGGTGGCCTGGGCCAGGCAGGGCATTCGCTTGAACGTGGTGGCGCCAGGCGCGGTGGAGACGCCGTTGCACCAGACCTCGCTGAACGATCCACGCTTTGCCAAGGCGGTGCGTGAGTTCGTTGCGCCACTGGGACGCGCTGGCAATCCCGAGGAAATCGCCGAAGTCGTGGCGTTCCTGCAGTCGCCGCAGGCCAGCTTTGTCCATGGCACGGTGATGTTTGTCGATGGCGGTATGGACGCGATGGTGCGCCCGACACGCTTCTGATCTTTGCCTCGGTGGGGGACAACAATGAGCAAAGTGGCATTCATTACCGGCGCCAGCCGTGGCATCGGGCGCGAAACCGCGTTGGCGTTTGCCCGGGCCGGCTTCGATGTAGCGATCAGCGCACGCACACTGGAAGAAGGCGAACACACCACGCACCGCTTGTGCGATGCCCAGGGCATACCGTTGGCGGGCAGCCTCAACAGCACCGCTGCCGAAATCCGCGCCTTGGGGCGCGAGGCCTTGGTGGTGCCCATGGACCTGCTCGACAGTGCCTCGGTGCTGGCCGCCGCGCAAACGGTGTTGGCCGCGTTCGGACGAATTGATGTGCTGGTCAATAACGCGATCTACCAAGGCAATGACCTCAATGCTGCGTTCATGACGCTGCAGCCAGAGACCATGGAACGGGTGTTCAAGGGTTATGTGCTGGCACCGCTGTTGCTGACCCAGCGCGTGGTCGCCGCCATGCTCGAACGCGGTGCCGGGGTGGTGATCAACGTCACCTCCGGCGCCGGTGAGGTCGATCCACCCGTTGCCGCCGCCAAGGGTGGCTGGGGCTATGCCTATGCGGCGGGCAAGGCTGCGGTCTCCAGAGTGTCGGGGGTGCTTGCCGCCGAGCTGGGCGAGCAGGGCATTCGTGCCTTTACCCTCAACCCCGGTGTGGTCACGACCGATGCGTTGAAGGCCACGATCGGCGACAACGGCTTGCTGGCGATGAAAACCGGCACAGCGCCGCCGCAGGTGCCCGCCGCAGTCATGGTGTGGTTGGCCACCCAGGATCAGGCCGTGCGCTTTCAGCGCCGCACCCTTGCGGCACAGACGTTTGCCCTGGAGCACGGCATCGTCGCCGATTGGCGTTGATTGATCCTACGGTGCTCATCTAGTCCATGCGGAGGATGAGCACCCGCTTCTCCTCGGTGAAGATTGTCCGGGCAAGTTACCGGGGATTTCCACACGAGGAACAATAACAATGACCAAGCTCGCAGCAATCAATGTCGAAACTACCTTGGCCCCTCGCTTTGGCCGAGGCTGGCACTGCCTGGGTGAGGCAGCCGACTACCGCGACGGCCAGTTGCACACCCTGAACATCTTCGGCACCCGCTTGCTGGCGTTTGCCACCTCCAGCGGTCAGATCAGCGTTATTGATGCCCATTGCCCGCACATGGGCGCCGACCTCTCACGCGGTACCCTGGAAAACGACCGGGTGGTCTGCCCGTTCCACCACTGGCAGTACGACGCCAGCGGCAAGTGCGTCGAAATTCCGTACTGCAAGCGCATTCCGCCGAAAGCCAAAACCCGTAGTTGGCTGACCTGTGAAGAGAACAAGTTGCTGTTCGTCTGGAACAACCCGGAAGGCCAGGCCCCGGCCGACGGCGTGGTGATTCCGCACCTGCCGGAGCAGGACAGTGACGAATGGCTGCACGATTGGCACATGGACAAGCTGATTATCGAAACCAACCCGCGCGAACTGGTCGATAACCTGGCAGACGCCCAGCACTTTGGCCCGGTTCATGGCACGCCCACCAAGTACTTTGCCAACATCTTTGAAGGGCATATTGCCCAGCAGATTTTCCACGGTGACTCCGAGCGCTTGGGCGGTGATCTGGTTGCCGAGTCGGCGTACTACGGGCCAGCGACGCACTTCACCCGCATGCGCGCGGTGTTCGAAGGCAAGGAAATCCATTCGATTTTGCTCAACTGCCACGTACCGATCAGCGCCAACAGCTTCGAGCTGCGCTTTGGCTGCATGGTGAAAAAGATCCCGGGCTGGAGTGAAGAGCAGAACCGCGCACTGGCGCAGGATTACGTGCTGCGTAACCGCGAATCCTTCTACCAGGACGTGGACATCTGGGCACACAAGATCCGCGTCAACAACCCGGTACTGGCTGAAGGTGATGGCCCGGTTTACCAACTGCGCGAGTGGTACCAGCAGTTCTTCATGGACGAAGCCAGCGTGCCGGCCAGCATGAACGAACGCCGCGAAATCATCACCGTCGGCCAACGCTGATCACTTACCCGGGCAGGAACGCGCAATGAACATCAGTCGTGGTAACACCGTGGCGATCATGCTGGCGGCCAGCTTCGCCTCGACAATAGGCGGGCTACCGTTCAATACCTTGCCGATTCTGCTCGGTTCGATGGTCGACAGCCTGGGCTTTACGGTCGAACAGATCGGCCTGTTGGGGGCGGTGTGCTTTGCCGGTTACCTGCTCGGCACCCTGGTGGCAGTGGCGCTGATCGACCGTTTGAACTGGCGCTGGCTGACCCTCGGCTGCGCGTTCGGGGCTGCGGTGGCGTACGGGTTGTCGTCACGGCTACCGGCCACGGCGCAATTGCCGCTGTGGGCGTTGATTGGTTTTTTTGCCGCGCTGATGACCTGCCTGGGCATGCGCATCATGGGCGAAATGCCCAACAAGGAGCGCGCCCTGGGCTTGCGTCTGGGCATCGAACTCGGCGTGGTGGCGGCGGTGTTGTTTGCCTTGCCATCGCTGGTCATCGCGAATTTCCACTACACCGGTGCGGCCTTGCTGTTGGCCGCAATCATTCTGCTGCTGAGCCTCAGCAGCTGGGCATTGCCGCGGCGCCAGGATTTGCTGGGCGCCGCTGCACGGCCGCACAGCGGTTCGTTGTTAGCGCGTTTTCAGTTCCCGCCGGCAGCGTATGCCGCGCTAGGGTTTTTCTTCCTGTTCGGTGCCGGGCAGATCGGCCTGTGGGCGTTTCTTGAGCGCCTGGGTCATAGCCTGGCGCTGCAACCGACCGAACTGGGCATCGTCTTCGCCGTACTCAAACTGTTGGGCGGTGCGGCGGCCTTGGTGCTTGCCGCCGTCGGTGATCGCCTTGGCGTGCGAGTACCGCACCTCATCGTCTTGCTGGTTCTCGGCACTGGGCTGTTGTTGCTGGGGAACGCCGATGGCTTCCCGATGTACGCCGCTGGCGCCTGGATCTGGGAGGTGGGGTTCACCTGGGGCTGCGTCTATCAAACCGCTGCCATTGCCCGCATGGACAGCAGCGGCCGCTCGATCATGTTGATTCCCGCCGCCTTTGCCTTGAGCTCGATGGCCGGCCCGGCGTTGGCCGGGCAGTTGCTCAGCCACGGGTTTACCGCGTTGTTATGGGTCGCGGCGGGCTGCGCGGTGATTGCCGTGTTGGCCTTCAGCTGTTTGCTGGCCGGGCGTGCGCAGGGTGAGGGCGCTGTGCAAGCAGTTTGCTGAGCCGAATTGTGTGAATTTAGCATTTCAGATGCGATAAGCCGTGATTATTCAATCTTAGAAACAAGGTTTCTAAGCGTTATTTTGGGAGATGAGATACCATGTAAACACATAGTACGTACTACATTACGAAATCGTAGGAGTAACCATGGCCCGTGGCGGAATAAACAAGGCTGTCGTGCAGAAGGCGCGGCAGGCGCTGCTGGCCCGTGGTGTACACCCGAGTATCGATGCAGTACGTATCGAGTTGGGCAATACCGGCTCGAAAACCACTATTCACCGCTACCTGAAAGAACTCGATAACCAGTACCCGGCGGCACCAGCGAGTACACCAAACCTCAGCGATGCGCTGGCAACGCTGGTCGAACAACTGGCCGAGCAGTTGCAAGCGGAAGGACAGGTACATATCGACGAGGCGTGCAGTACGTTTGAAGCAGAACGGCAAACGCTGTCGGCCCAAGTGCAGATCAGCCAGCAGGCCTTGCAGGCACTGCAGCAGCAGTACGACATCCAGGCCACCGCCTTAGCCGCACAATCTGCCGAGCTGGCCACCACCCGCAGCGCCTTGCAAACCGAGCAGACCCGTAACGCCACGCTCAATCAGGCGGTCGGTGAGTTGAACCTGCGCCTGGCGGACAAAGACGAACAAATCGCCTCGCTGGAAGACAAGCACCAGCACGCCCGTGACGCCCTCGAGCATTACCGCACTGCCAGCCGCGAACAGCGCGAGCAGGAGCAACGCCGCCATGAGGGTCAGGTGCAACAGCTGCAGGTTGAAACGCGGCAGATGCAACAGACGTTGATCGTCAAACAGGACGAACTCACGCGGCTGAACCGCGACAATGAAGGCTTGCTGGTGCAGATCCGCACGCTCAAGGACACCCAGCGCACGCTCAAGACCCAGGCTGATCGCCGTCAGGCGCAGATCCAGGGGCTGGAAATCAACCTGGCGCAGCTCAACGGTTCACGCGACGAGATGGAAAAGCAGAACCAGAACCTTGCCTTGAGCCTGGCGGAACGGGTGACCGAACTGCGCCAGCAGTTGCAGCTGATCGGCAAACTTGAGGCGCAGTTACGCCAGGCAGAAAAAAGCGCGCAGCACGCTCAGGACACACCCTGAAGGTCCACTGACCGGTAGGAGCGGGCTTGCCCCGCGATTGCGGTGTGTCAGTCGCATCGCATCGCGGGGCAAGCCCGCTCCCACAGGTAGTGCAAGACAGTTGCTCCCACAAGAGCTAAAAAAAACCCGCCTATTGGCGGGTTTTTTTTAGCTAAGTCAGCTTAGGCTTGAACAACCGGGATCTTGGCGTTCGCAGCAGCTTCACGGAACTCGGCCATCTGGTCGAAGCTCAGGTAGCGGTAAACGTCGGCAGCCATGCTGTCGATGTTCTTCGCGTACGCCATGTACTCTTCGACGGTTGGCAGTTTGCCCAGGATCGAGGCAACCGCTGCCAGCTCGGCAGAGGCCAGGTAGACGTTGGTGGCGTCGCCCAGGCGGTTCGGGAAGTTACGGGTCGAGGTGGAAACCACGGTCGAACCGGTCTGCACACGTGCCTGGTTACCCATGCACAGCGAGCAGCCTGGCATTTCCATGCGGGCGCCAGCTTTGCCGTAGATGCCGTAGTAGCCTTCTTCGGTCAGCTGGTGGGCGTCCATCTTGGTTGGCGGAGCCAGCCACAGACGGGTAGGGATGCCACCTTTGACCTTGTCCAGCAGCTTACCGGCAGCGCGGAAGTGACCGATGTTGGTCATGCACGAACCGATGAACACTTCGTCGATCTTCTCGCCCTGTACGGTCGACAGCAGACGCGCGTCGTCCGGGTCGTTCGGCGCGCAGAGCACAGGCTCTTTGACGTCGGCCAGGTCGATTTCGATGATCTCGGCGTACTCGGCATCTTTGTCGGCTTCCAGCAGCACTGGGTTGGCCAGCCAGGCTTCCATCGCCTGAGCACGACGCTCCAGGGTACGTGGGGCGCCGTAGCCTTCGCTGATCATCCAGCGCAGCAGGGTGATGTTCGACTGCAGGTATTCGGCGATGGCTTTTTCCGGCAGCTTGATGGTGCAGCCGGCGGCAGAGCGTTCAGCCGAGGCGTCGGACAGTTCGAAGGCTTGCTCGACGGTCAGTTCGTCGAGGCCTTCGATTTCCAGGATGCGGCCGGAGAAGGCGTTGATCTTGCCTTTCTTCTCGACGGTCAGCAGGCCCTTCTGGATCGCGTAATAAGGGATGGCATGGACCAGGTCACGCAGGGTGATGCCTGGTTGCAGTTTGCCCTTGAAGCGCACCAGTACCGACTCCGGCATGTCCAGTGGCATCACGCCAGTGGCCGCGGCGAAGGCGACCAGGCCGGAACCGGCCGGGAAGGAGATGCCGATTGGGAAGCGGGTGTGCGAGTCACCACCGGTACCGACAGTGTCCGGAAGCAGCATGCGGTTCAGCCAGCTGTGGATGATGCCGTCGCCCACCTTCAGTGACACGCCACCGCGGTTGCGCATGAAGTCTGGCAGGGTGTGGTGAGTGTTGACATCGACGGGTTTCGGGTAGGCCGCAGTGTGGCAAAACGACTGCATCACCAGGTCGGCGGAAAAGCCCAGGCATGCCAGGTCTTTCAGTTCGTCACGGGTCATTGGCCCGGTGGTGTCCTGCGAGCCGACGGTGGTCATTTTCGGTTCGCAGTAGGTGCCCGGGCGAATGCCGGTGACACCGCAGGCCTGGCCGACCATTTTTTGCGCCAGGCTGTAGCCCTTGCCCGAATCGACAGGCGTTTGCGGCCGGTGGAACAGGGTTGACGGCGGCAGACCAAGTTCGGCACGGGCTTTTTCAGTCAGGCCACGGCCGACGATCAGCGGGATACGCCCACCGGCGCGGACTTCGTCGAGCAGCACCGGGGTTTTCAATTCGAAGGTGCTGATGACCTCTGCGCTGCCATGCTTGCAGACGTTGCCCGCGTAAGGGTACACGTCGATGACATCGCCCATGTGCAGGTCGGCGACGTCAAATTCGATCGGCAGGGCGCCGGCATCTTCCATGGTGTTGTAGAAGATCGGTGCGATCTTGTTGCCGAAGCAGAAACCACCGCCACGCTTGTTCGGCACATAAGGGATGTCGTCGCCGAAGAACCACAGCACCGAGTTGGTCGCGGATTTGCGCGAAGAACCGGTACCCACCACGTCACCGACATAAGCGATCGGCAAACCTTGTTCGCGCATGGCCTGGATCTGCTGCATCGGGCCGGTGACGCCGGGCTCATCGGGGGCAATGCCGTCGCGAGCCATTTTCAGCATGGCCAGGGCGTGCAGCGGGATGTCCGGGCGCGACCAGGCATCCGGGGCAGGGGACAGGTCGTCGGTGTTGGTCTCGCCGGTGACCTTGAACACCCGCAAGCTGATTTTCTCGGCCAGCGCCGGGCGCGCGGTGAACCACTCGCCGTCGGCCCAGGACTGCACCACGGCCTTGGCGTGAAGGTTGCCGGCCTTGGCCTTTTGCGCGACGTCGTGGAAGGCGTCGAACATCAGCAGGGTGTGCTTGAGTTGCTCGGCCGCCACCGCCGCCAGTTGCGGGTGATCGAGCAGCTCGACCAGGGTGACGATGTTGTAGCCGCCCTGCATGGTGCCCAACAGCTCAACGGCACGGGTGCTGTCGATCAACGGCGAGCGGGTTTCGCCTTTGGCCAGCGCTGCGAGAAAGCCAGCCTTGACGTAGGCCGCTTCGTCCACCCCGGCAGGCACGCGCTGGCTGATGAGCTCGACAAGCAGGGCGTCCTGGCCGATAGGGGGTTGCTTGAGCAGTTCGACCAGAGCCGCTGTTTGCTCGGCATTCAAAGCGAGAGGGGGCAGGCCTTTGGCGGCGCGCTCCTGGACATGGTGGGCATAGGCTTCGAGCACTGGCGATCTCCTGTAGGGCGCTTGGCTACATGCACGGGACAAGGTCGCAGGTTGTTGAACCTGGCCTTGATCATTAAAAACAGGAGCAGATTTCCGGCCATTGAGAGTGACCGCTCCAGACCGCCGAAAACAGCCTGCCCCTGCGAAATAGGTACGGTGTGTGTTTTGGTTATTGTTGACACATTCATCGCTTGCGGCAGAAATATACGCTGCAAAATGCGTTTTGCAAATTAATTGTCAACACATTGTCTGGAGTGCTCATTCAGAGCTGCATCTGATTCACCGTGCTGTTCAGGTTCATCTGTGCCAGATTACCTGTACGCCGAGCCAGCAATACCGCAATGGGTTGCTGCAACACCTCACGTATCACTGAAGCGGATGCGGCCCTGCGTTAGCCTCAGGCAACTGGCGAAGGGCCGCAGTAACTGTCTAGGGTTTTGACTTGGCTGGGGTCACCAGATCGGTTTCATCGCTGTCGAGCACAAACACCGCCAGCAGTTTTGCCGGTTGGCTGTCACTGGCATTGGCGCTGACCGCGTGGAACGATCCGGGCTCTTCCACGAAGTTTTCCCCGGCCTTGTAGATTTTCTCCGGCTCATCGTTGACGCGAATGCGCACCGCACCTTCGAGCACCGTGGCATAGATGAAGGCCGACTTGGGATGGGTGTGCGCCGGTGACGCCGCGCCCGGCCCGTACTCCACCAGCACCCCGCGCATGCTTTTGCCAGGCACGTTCGGCAGGGTGCGATCGAACACCAGGGTGACTTTGCCGGGCGCCGGGTCGGCGGCTGAAGCCGTGTTGAAGGCCAGCGCTGCAACGGCAGCGGCCAGCAGCAATCGAGTTTTCATTGCAGTACTCCTGTGGGAACAACGCGTTGGCAGTTAGCGGTTTGACGTGGCAATCAAGCGCGCCAGCCAGTCTTCGAAGTGGATCGCACCCAGGCGCGGATGCGCGCCGGGGGTTAGCGATTGATCGTCGAGTACATCGCCGAAGTAACGCGCATGCACATCCGCCACGACCTTGCGGCTGTCGTTGGTGGCGCGCAAGTAGCGGCGTACCAGCTCGTCCAGCGGTAATGCTTCCGGGCCGGCAATCTCCAGCGTAGCGTTGAGCGGCGCGGCCAGCGTGACATCGGTCAGCGCGGCGGCCACATCGTCGGAAGCCATCGGCTGGATCAGTGCCGGCGACAGATGAATTTCATTACCGACCAGCGCCGACTCGGCAATGCCGCCGACAAACTCGAAGAATTGCGTAGCACGTACCAGGCTGAACGGCTGACCGCTGGCCTTGATCAAGGCTTCCTGGGCAACCTTGGCGCGGAAGTAGCCATTGTCCGGCAGCCGCTCGCAACCGACGATCGACAGCGCAATGTGGTGGCTAACCCCAGCGGCAGCCTCAGCCGCCAGCAGATTGCGCGTCGAGGTCTGGAAAAACTCCAATACTGCCTGGTCTTCCCACGACGGCGCGTTAGCCACATCGACCACCACATCGGCGCCCTCCATGGCGGCGGCGAGCCCTTCACCGGTGATGCTGTTGACACCAGTGGCGGGCGAAGCGGCCAACGCCTGGTGGCCACGTGCGGTAAGATTCTTGACCAGTTTGGAACCAATGAGGCCGGTGCCTCCGATGACGACGATGTTCATGGCAACACTCCACTTGGGGACGGTAACCGTTACCGCCCGGATGTAATCAGAGTGCCTTCTGACCCGCGCCGGGTCTTTGCTGCAGGCTTGGATTTTCCTTCACGTACGCCTGCTTTTTCGTCCAAAGCTGCCGTATTATCGTTTGATATTGATTATCGCCTCGGACACGGAGCCTAGGGCGCTCATCCAGGGGATACCCACGTTGCCATTCGCCTTCGAAGACTACCTGCTCGATCAAGAACGCCGGGAACTGACCCGCGCTGGCCAGGCGGTGGCGCTTGGGCCGCAGGTGTTTGACCTGTTACTGCAACTGGTCATTCATCGTGATCGGGTGCTGAGCAAGGAGGAACTGCTCGAAGCGGTGTGGGGCACGCGGATCGTCTCTGAGTCAACCATTACCAGCCACATCAATGCGGTCCGCAAAATCGTGGGCGATAGCGGTGAGGAGCAGCGCCTGATACGTACCGTGGCGCGCAAGGGCTACCGCTTTGTCGGTGAGGTGCGACTCGCTGACAACAGCGCGACCAGCACCACGGAACTCGCCGACAACGCGCCACCTGTGCCAGCGCCTGCAGCACTGATACTTCCCGACAAGCCGTCGATCACCGTACTGCCCTTCCAGAACCTCAGCGGCGATGCCGAGCAGGATTACTTCGCCGACGGTGTCGTCGAAGACATCATCACCGCCTTGTCGCGCATTCGCTGGTTGTTTGTCATCGCCCGTAACTCCAGTTTTACCTACAAGGGCAGGGCCGTTGACGTTCAGGGGGTGGGCCAGGAACTGGGCGTGCGCTATGTGCTCGAAGGCAGCATCCGTAAATCCGGCAACAAGGTGCGCATAACCGGGCAATTGATCGACGCCAGCCGTGGTACGCATATCTGGGCGGAACGTTTCGAAGGTCTGCTCGATGACATCTTCGAACTGCAGGACAGCATTGCCGAAAGTGTTGTGGGCGCCATTGCGCCGCAGCTGGAGCGCGCAGAAATTGAGCGTGCCAAGGGCAAACCGACCGACAGCCTAGACGCTTACGACTACTACCTGCAGGGGACGGCAAAGCTGCACCAGGGCAACCAGCACGCCATCGAGCAGGCGCTGGGGTTGTTCTACCGCGCCATCGAACTCGACTCCGAGTACGCCTCGGCGTATGGCATGGCGGCGTGGTGTCATTTCTGGCGCAAACTCAACGGCTGGATGGCCGATCGCCCGCGTGAAATCGCTGAAGGTGCACGCTTGGCACGGCTGGCAGTAGAACTGGGGCGCGATGACGCCGTGGCGCTGACCCGCGGAGGGCACGCCCTGGCCCATTTGACGGGTGATCTCGATAGTGGCATTGCTTTGCTGGACCGGGCGCGAGTGCTCAACCCCAACCTGGCCCCAGCGTGGTTTCTCGGTGGTATTTTACGGGCACTGCGCGGTGAGGCCGACACGGCTATCGACAACCTCAAGCATGCCGTACGCCTGAGCCCGCTGGACCCCGAGATGTTCCGCATGGAAGTGGGCATGGCCCTGGCACATTTTTTTGCCGGGCGTTATGAACTCGCCGCAGTGTGGGCGGAAAAAGCCTTGGGCAACCTGCCCAGCCTGCTGGTGGCGGTAGCCTTGCTCGCCGCCAGCCAGGCGCACGCCGGACAGCTGGACAAGGCGCGGGCCAGCATGCAGCGCTTGCAGGCCCTGGACCCTACGCTGCGTACGGGCAACCTGCAGCAGTGGTTGCCCATCCAACGCGCCCAGGACCTCAAGCAGTTCGCCGAGGGTTTGCGCCTGGCGGGTTTACCGGACTAACCGGCTACAGTGACACCAGCACATCACAGCGCGATTCGTTGAGCACATATTTGGTGATGCTGCCCACCAACAGTTCTTCCAGTGCGCTTTCACCTTGCTTGCCGATCACGATCAGGTCGCAGTCCAGTTCCTGTTCCTGCTCGACGATCTTCCAGGCCGGGTCGCCCTGGACTACCAGCTGCCTGGCCTCGGGAATTTCGCAGGTGTCGGCCAATGCTGCGAGCTGCTCGATGGCATCTTTCTTGATGACATCGCGGTAGTGCTTGAGGGTATCGGCGTCGACGTTGGCCAGACGCATGCTCGACTCGAAGGGCGCCTCGAACACGTGCAGCAGCACAATTTCGGCCGGTCCGGCGACGGATTTGGCCAGCTCGATGGTACGTAGCGACGCCGCCGAGAAATCGACCGGAACCAGCACTCTGCGGTACTCGCCGCGTGGCGGCTGTTTGACCACCAGGGTAGGGCAGAGCATACGGTTGAGCATGCGCTGCACGGTCGAGCCCAGCAGCAGGTGACGTACCCGGCTCTGGCCCTTGGCGCCGCACACCAGCACATCGATGCGCCGGTCCTGCACTTCACGGGTGATCTCAGTGACCACGCCCCCGGCCATCACGTGTGCAGCGGAGGCAACGCCGTACTGTTCGAACAGATCATGAGCCAGTGCGTGGGTGTGTTTTTTCCCGGCCTCGACCGTGCGCTGCAGCAGGTCTTCATCCGGCGCGACAATCTGCTTGAGACGCTCGAAGGGTGCCGAGTTGGCAACGTAGAGCAGATCCAGTTTCGCCTCCAGGCCCTTGCTCAGCAATGCCGCACGCTCTGCCGCGTGGCGTGCCGGTGTGGAAAGGTCAGTGGCAACCAGGATGTGGTTCAGCGGGTACATATCAATCTCCTTGTTCAGTACCGTGCAGCGTTTGTCACCTCAATGCCAGGCGATGGACAACCCTGCATGCGTCTTCGGGGTCACGCGCGGTCGAGAAGCCGAATGCGCGCACCAGGTCGTGCACATAGGTATTGGCAGCGTCCTCGATTGAATACATTTCTTTATAGCCGTGCTCACGCGCGTGGTCGATCAGGTGGCCTAGCAACAGCGACGCCAGACCAAGGTTGCGCCACTGATCGTCGATGGTGATCGCGCACTCGCATTCATCCGGCGAAGCGCCGGTTGCATAGCGGCTGATCCCGACTTCCAGCAGTTCGCCATCGACATGGGCCAGGGCTACATAGGCCATGTGCTGCTGATCGATGGTCATCAACTGGTCAAGCATGGCTTTGCCGGGCTCGTTGATCTGGCACAGAAAACGGAAGTGCCGTGATTCGGGCGACAGGCGCATGATGAAGGCTTTTTCACGCTCGCGATCTTCGGCCCGTAATGGGCGGATAAGCACGTGACGACCATCCTTGAGTGGTTCAATCCAGTGCTCGCCTTGTTCGGGAGCAAAGATTGCAGGGGAGGGGGTCAGTGCCTCGGGTTGAGTAAGTGCCATGGAATGTACTCCGTGGAAAGGGAGAGATACGAAAAGCACACTACCTATCTACGCCTGTAGGAAATTTCTGGCTTGATGCAGGTCAAGCTGCAGGCGTATCGCTTGGCTGACTGTAGGAGCGGGCTTGCCCCGCGATTGCGGTGTGTCAGGCAGATCGCTATCGCGGGGCAAGCTGAACTGGTCAAGTAATCCTGGACACCCGTTAAGGTTTACGCCGCCAGCTTCTCTGCCTCGACCGGCGACCGGTATCCGTTGTAGCTGTGAGGCCTAGTGGTGTTGTAGCGGGTGATAAAGCGCTGCACATCCATTCGGGCCTCATGCTCCGAGTCGTAGCCATCTTCGGGTACCCACTCAGATTTCAGGCTTCCAAAAAACCGCTCCATCGGGGCGTTGTCCCAGCACTCGCCTTTACGGCTCATGCTCTGCCGGTGCCCATGCTCGCGCAGCTCATTTCTGAACTTGTGGCTGGTGTACTGACAGCCTTGGTCAGAGTGAAATAGCACACCCTTGGGGCGTCCGCGCAGCTCGGTTGCCATGCGTAAGGCCGCGCAGGTCAGTTCAGCATCCGAGATCATCGAGAACGACCAGCCGACAATCCGCCGTGCAAACAAGTCCAAGACAGCCGCGAAGTACAGCCAGCGCTTACCAGCCTTGATGTACGTTACATCTCCGCACCAGACCTCATTTGTCGCCCGCACATCGAATTGCCGTTTGAGCTCGTGCGGTGCGGTCAGGGCTTCAACGCCTGAAGATTTGTATTTGTGGCGTCTGCGTTGACGGCTGCTGATCCCAGCTTCTTGCATCAGGCGGCGCGCCTTGAAGCGGCCGACTGGGTGTCCACTGGCTTGCAGCATCTTGGCCAAGGTGCGCGAACCTGCCGCCCCTCTCGACTCACGATGATGTCTGATCAACTGGGCCTTGAGTTTTTCCCGTCCGGGGTAACGCCGGTCCTTACGCTGGCGCCAGCAGTAGAAACTGCTGCGGCTGACCCCAAGCACCCGACAACACTCATTAACGCCGTATTGCTCACCCAGCTCATCGATCAACGCGAGTGATCTTTGGCGTCCAAAAGCAGGAGAGCGCTGGCCTTTTTTAGGATTTCGATATCCCGGTCTTTCTGCTTGAGCAGGGCTTTGAGCCGTTGGATTTCCTGCTGGTCTGCCGTTATTGCCTTGGCACCCACAGGGGTTAAGCCTTGACGCTCCTGGCGCAGTTGATCGACCCAACGACGCAACGCTGTAGGGCCAATGCCTAAACTGGCACAGACCTGTGGAACTGATTGGCCTTCGTCCAGCACCATGCTGGCCGCCTGTAGCTTGAAGTCACTCGAGTAAGAATTACGCATATCCAAACACCTCAGGTTTGGGCGCCATCATAGCGCCCGATTGAGGTGTCCAGGATCATTAGGCCAGTTCAAGCCCGCTCCCACTAGAGCGTGGCCATATCAATGACAAAGCGGTATTTCACATCGTTGGCCTGCATGCGTTCGAAGGCCAGATTGATGTCCTGGATGCCGATCATTTCGCAGGTCGGCAGCACCTGGTGCTCGGCACAGAAATCCAGCAGTTCCTGAGTGTCCTGCAGGCCGCCGATCAGTGAACCGGTAATCGAGCGGTTGTTGATCATCAATAACGCGCCATGAATGGGCTCCAGCGGCTCGATCGCCCCGACCAGCACCAAGGTGCCGTTACGTCCCAGCAGCATCAAGTAAGGGTTGAGGTTGTGGCGGGTGGGGATGGTGTCGAGGATGAAGTCGAAGGCTGACGCCGCGCCTTTCATTGCTTGCGCATCGCTGGACAGCAGCACGTGGCGGGCACCCAGAGCACGGGCATCGTCGGCCTTGCCGGGCGAGCTGGTGATGACCGTGACCTCGGCACCCAGCGCTGCCGCCAGCTTGACGGCCATATGCCCCAGGCCGCCTAGGCCCACCACTGCGACTTTCATCCCGGCACCAACATTGTGGCGGCGCAGAGGCGTCCATACGGTGATACCCGCGCACAGCAGCGGGCCGGTAAAGCGTGGGTCGAGCGTTGCCGGTACCCGCAGAACAAAGTCTTCGCGCACCACGATGTGTTCGGCGTAACCACCGAAGGTCGTTTCGCCACTAAGGCGGTCTTTACCGTTGTAGGTCGGCGTCATGCTGCTGCACAGCTGCTCCTGGTGCGCGTGGCAGGGCGCACAGTGCTGACAACTGTCGACCATGCAGCCCACTGCCACACGGTCACCGATCTTGTAGCGGGTGACCGCGCTGCCGATAGCGGTGACATGGCCGACGATTTCATGCCCAGGCACACAGGGAAAACGTGTGCTGCCCCAGTCGTTGTGGGCGTAGTGCAGGTCTGAATGGCAGACACCGCAGTAGTCGATGGTGATGGCGACATCATCGTTGCGCAGGGCCCGGCGTTCAAAACGTAGTGGGGTAAGGGGGGCATGGGCTTCATGTGCGGCGTAGCCAAGGCAGGTGGTCATGAGCGTTTCCTCAGGTAGGCAAAGAAAGCGCCCCGCCGCGGCTGACGGCGGGGCGGGTTCAGGGTCAGATGGAAGGGCGCAGCCAGGGCGCCGCTGTGGTGTGCGGTGAAGCGATCTGGTTGGAAACCCACTTGCCCATGCGCCGCATGGGTTCGATGGCGTCCTGCGGGGCGGCGAATTTCATCGCCGCGGCGTACCCCAGCGAGACGATACGTTGGGCGCCGTGCAGCGGCAGGCGGTCTTTGAGCTCATCCTTGATCGACTCCGGATAAACGCCGACGGTCTGGGTATAGGCATCAACCGCATTCATCATCTCGTCCAGGCTTTCCACCGGCACCAGGTTGGCGGTACGGTCATCCAGACGGGCTGCGAAGGAGACCGCTTCGGGCAACTGCGAGCAAATGATCGCGCCTTCACCGTCTTTGCCGCCAATCACCTGGTACCACTCGTCATCCAGACGCAGTGCGTCGACTTCCGCTCTGAGCGCCGGGTCATAACGCTTGGGCGCCGTGCTCAGGGTATTGGGCAACGCCAGCATCGCGTCGTACACATAGCGGCCGAAGGTATTGAGGGTTGCCAGGCCCGCCTCATCGGTGCCGCTTTGCACGTAGACCACACGGGCGCAAACACAGCCTTTCTGGTTCAGCGCACCGATGTCAGCCGCCAGGCGTACTGCGGCTTCACGCATGGAGGCCTCGCTGTTGAAGGTGTCGCGGCCGATGATGCTGGCACTGCGTTTGGGGTCCAGCGAAATCAGCTCCAGCCCCGGCTGGATGTACTGGGTGACGTGCTTCATCGCGGCGTAACCGCCCCAGGCAACGATCTTCTCCAGGTTCTGCGGCTGGTACAGGCGTTGCTCGAGGGCCTGGTCTCCGCCTTTCCAATAGGCCACGCTCAGGTGCTTGGTCAGGGGATGGTCGGGCGCCATATCGACCATGGTGCGAGCGATGGCCAAGGCCGTGAACGGGTCGTTGGACGGCGCCTTGATAATCGCGTCACTGCGCAAGACCATGTTGCGGATGATGGTCCATAACGACAGCGCCACGGCATTACCGGCCACAATGTGCAAGGTACGCGCACCGAAGCAGCGCACTTCCAGCTCGGTACCATCGAGCAGCCGCTGCGACACCCAACCTTCCAGGTACTTGATGCCCACTGTGCTCTCCACCATCTCGCTGATGAAGTCTCGGGACAGCAGGTGCTGTAGCCCCATGTAGGACATCTTGACGATACTGGGGGTGGACGAGGAGGTCTGGTAGGACAGCTCACAGGCTTGCTGCAGATAGGGGTTGTGATCGAAATGCAGGCGCTCGCCAAGCGCCTCGGCATAGTCGAGGATGTCGTCGAAACTCAGGGCGTACAGGTCGGCCAGGCGGGCCGGATTGCCCAACGGCAGGCGTTCGATGTAGCAGTGCACGTCCGGGGTCAGGAAGGTCAGGTCGCCACCACGTCCACCGACTTCGATCAGGTTGTCGGTGATGACTTCGCCACGGATGATCAGCGGTGCAATAGGGTGGTTCATGATTAGCCCTCAAGGTTGTTCAAAAAGTCCATGGCTTCGCGGTGCGACCCTTCGGTTGCGGCGCAGGTGATCTTGTCGTCGCCGCCATTTTTTTCGCTGTAGCGTTGGATAGGGCCAGCCACGTAGGCGCCTGGGCGTCCGCACGGGCAAGGCGCATCCCATTCGATGGTCAATTCGTCGCCGGTAATGAAACCGCCCCAGCGGGTTTGCGCACCGAGGTCGAAGAACGCTGCCCGGCCGGTTACGCGGCCGGTGCGCGGCAGCGGTTTACTGGTCTGCGGGTCGAGCAGGTAGGTGATCACGGTCGGCGCCAGGTGAAAGTGATCGTGCTCGCAGCGCATGTGCGAACCACCCACCACCTCCGACATGGCATAGGTTTCGTGCAGCGTCTTGGCGCCGGTGAAACGCAACACGTCCTCGCGCCAGCCTTCTGGTTGCACCACGCCCTTGGCCCCGCCGGTGGTGGTGATATAGGAATCGGCGTGGAATACCCCCTCCAGCCCTTTGTTCAGCCCGGCTTTGGCCATGTTGTGCAGCAGGTTCCAGGTGGCGCCGACGTAGACACGCTTGCCGCTGAGCTGGGTGGTCATCTGTTCGAAGAACCGCGCCAGATGCTGCGGCATATCGGCCTGCAAGCGCTCGAACTCAGCCTTCTTGCTGTGCAGCGCCGGGGAAACCTGCAGGCGGTCGAGGGTGCCATTGGCATGCGCGGCGCGCACCCGTGCGCCCAGGTGCAAGACGTCACTGGACAGGGTGGCCGGGTAGGCGGGGTGGAAGTGCGCCTCATCCGCCAGCAAGGTAGTGATCAGAAATTCGCTAGCGCGAACATGGCTCAGGTAGCCCTTGCGGTAGTACGGATAGACCGCGTGCAGGGAAGGCTGTGGGCTATTCGGACCTTCCATGTTCCAGGCAAATAGCCGGCGCACCTCGAAGGCCTTCTCGAACTCGCGTACACCGTGCGGCAGAAAGGACAGGGTGCCCGAGGTGCCCGAAGTATGACTGATGCGCAGCCCCGGTACGGCTTTGTCCATGCTGTCGAACCAGTCGTCCAGCCCCTGGCACTGGCTGACGTCTGCAGCCAGGATCGCGGCGCCGACGTCCGGTGTCACCAGTTTCGCCAGCCACTTGTTGATGGCCGTGAAGTTCTTCTTCTCCAGCAAGGACGGCGGGTAGGACTTGTATACGGTATGTTCGAACAGCAGCGGCACCACGTCGTCGAGGGTCTCGATTCGCGCTACACCTTCAGCGTCGGCGAGTTTTTTCAGCATCGGGATACGTTCACGTAGCTCGGCGAAGCGCTGCTTCAGCCCGGCCAGCTGAAGCGCCTCGATTTCGCCGCGTGACTGACGTCCCCAGTTGTGGTGGGAGTGGTCGGCCAGGGCCGCAGGGTCGTTTAGCAGTTGTTGGAGTTGTTGTTCTGCACTGGACATTGTCGGACTCGCTGAGGAAGGTGAAAACCGGCGATAGCACCGGTGATCTACAGGGCCTGTGGTCAGGCTGTTGGCGCAGTATAAGGACGGAAAAGGCCCGGAACACTCCGCATTCCGACACCAGAATTCATCTGTAAGCTGTTGATGTAAAAGGTAAATATATAGCTGCCCTAAGGGCTGTCCGGAATTGGGCCAGCAGCACCGGCACGCCGTTACCCCCCTCGCACGGAGTGGGGAGCAGCTCCTGCGAACGTGATTAAGGTGCGGCTATAGGCTTCAGGCGCTAAGGAGAGAGTTGATGTCGAAAGCCAGCCCAGGCAGAGATGATGTAGACAATGTGCTGCGACGCCTGCGCTTCCCTGCGCGGCCCCGTAAGGAGCCCCGTCAGGCGCGCTCGATCGCCATGGTCAATGCCCTGCGTGAGACCGGCCGCAAAATTCTTGAAGAGCAAGGCCGCCAGGCCCTGACGCTATTCAACCTGTCGGAGCGCTCCGGCGTCGCCAGCAGTTCGATCTACGAGTACTTTCCGAGCATGGACGCGCTGGTCGCGGTAATTTTTGACGACCTGCGCCAGGAGTCGCGTACGCAGCTGATTACCGGGCTGGCCACGCTGCCGGACACGGCGCGCTTGCTCGATGGCTTGCTGTTCAGCATCAGGCTTGGCCTGAAGGCGCATCACAAGCGCCTGCAACTGGCCGCCGAATTCTCTGTGCGATCGGCTCAATACGATGAATTGGTACGCCTGGACCTGGTGGAGGCGCAGCATGTCTGGACCGCCAGTGTCGCACCGGCCTTGCTCAAGCGCTTTCCCGAAGAAGTGTGCGTGCAAAGCGTTGAGAAGGCGTTGTTCCTGGCCTTCCAGGCGCTCCTGGCGTTGCCACGGGCGATCGTTGTCGAGCGGCCTGACTACCTGGCCGAGGATGACACCGCGCAACTGCTGGCGCACATGATCTATGCGCTGCTTACCGCACCTGTCGCCCGCAACTGTTGATAACCAGAACGCTGAACCGCTAGCGGATCAATTCGCCAATACTGCCCTGTAAGGTGCCTTTGCCATGCGTTTGAACATTGTGTCCAGCCTGATGCTGGTTCCTTTAATGACCTGCACCACGCTCTACGCCGACAACCCAACGATCACCCCCAAGCCCGCCAGTGCCAGTACCGCTGCTCATAACGCAGCGGTATTGGCCACGTTGCCATTTGCCGACCGCAGCGATTTCGAGATGGCCAGCAAGGGCTTGGTAGCGGCCTTCGAGGGTGACATCAAGGACGCCAACGGCGCGATACTGCGAAGCAGTACGGTGTATGACTTCCTCAATGCCGAGGAGGCGCCCGCGACCGTCAATCCGAGCCTGTGGCGCCAGGCGCAGTTGAACGCGCACGTCGGTCTGTTCCAGGTCAGCGAACGTATTTACCAGCTGCGTGGATTCGACCTGGCGAACATGACCGTCATAGAGGGAGACACCGGGCTGATCGTCATCGACCCGCTGACATTCACCGAAACGGCCCGAGCTGCGCTCGACTTCTACTATCAGCACCGGCCTAAGAAACCGGTACGCGCGGTGCTCTATAGCCACAGCCATTTCGACCACTTTGGTGGCGTACGCGGCGTTATCGACGAGGCGGATGTCAAGGCAGGGAACGTGCAGGTCATCGCGCCTGCCGGGTTTATGGAGGAGGCCGTCAGCGAGAACCTGCTCGCGGGAACCGCCATGTTGCGCCGCTCGCAGTACCAGGCGGGCAGTCTGGTGCCCAGAGACGAGCGTGGCCAGTTAGACACTGGAATCGGCAAGGTCGGCAGTGGCAGTGGCACGATTGGCTTGATTGCGCCGACGCTGCTGGTGAAAGCCGCCTTTGAGCGTCATCGCATCGACGGGGTCGACATTGAGTTTCAACTGACGCCCGGTACTGAAGCACCGGCCGAGATGAACCTATATCTGCCACAGTTCAACGCCCTGGGCATGTCAGAAAACACCTCACATACCATGCACAACATCCTCACCCCGCGTGGTGCCCAGGTGCGCGATGCCAAAGGCTGGAGCCAGTACCTGGATGAGAGCCTGGCCCGCTACGGTGACAAGGCCCAGGTGCTGTTTACCCAACACAACTGGCCGACCTGGGGCGCGGCGAACATCCGCACAGTGCTGGCCGATCAGCGCGATATGTACGCCTACTTGAATGACCGTACCCTGCACCTGCTCAACCAGGGCCTGTCGCCGCTGGAGATAGCCGCAGACATGCAGAAACTGCCAGGTGAGCTGGAGCACAAATGGCACACACGCGGCTACTATGGCACGCTGAGCTTCAACGCTCGGGCGGTGTACCAGCGTTACCTGGGCTTCTATGACGCCAACCCGGCCAACCTTGACCCGCTGCCACCGCAAGAGAGCGGCAAGCACTATGTCGAGGCCATGGGCGGCAGCGCCAAGGTGTTGGAGCTGATGAACGCGGCCATGAGCAAGGGCGATTACCGCTGGGCGGCGCAACTGGGTAACCACCTGGTCTTTGCCGAGCCAGACAACGCCGCTGCCCGTGCCTTGCAAGCCGACGCCCTGGAGCAGATGGGCTACCAGGCGGAAAGTGCCTTATGGCGCAACATGTACCTGACCGGCGCCCAGGAGCTGCGCAAGGGTACGCCAGCGGCGGCTACAGCCAAGAGCGCTGTTGACATGATCCGCGCCCTCGAGCCGGGCATGTTCTTCGACTTCCTGGCCGTGCGGCTCGACAGCGAGAAGGCTGTTGGCCATGACATGACCCTCAACTGGTCGTTCACCGACCTCGATCAGCCATTCGCGTTGACCTTGCGCAATGGCGTACTGACCCAACGTCCAGGTGTTGCGCATGACAAACCCGATGTGACGGTACGCATGAGCAAGGCCACGCTGGACCGCATTGGCATGCGTCAGCTCGACATGGCGACCGCCATCCGCCAGGGGGATGTGCGCATCGAAGGCGACCAGCAGAAGCTGGCCACTCTCATGACCTCGCTCACCACCTTCCAGCCGACCTTTAACATTGTCACCCCTTGAAGGGGTGACTGTACTGCCTGCTGAATCAGCATTGACCACAGCTGCATGCCAAAATTGTATGCAAAAAATCCGTCAATCTGTTGTCGCACAGTAGGCACAGCTGTATATTCCCGCGCCATTGATGGCATAAGGCCACTCTTCCTTCGCCGACGCAGTGCGCGTCGGCACTTCTCTTACCGTGTGAAACCGGACCCGTCCGGGTATCGCCCGGTAATGATTTTTTCAAGCAGTGGCAATAGAAGGGTTAAAAGGATGTTCAACGCAGTGGTGAAGGTGTTGGCTGATATCAGCGTGCGGTCGAAACTGACCCTGGGTTTTGCGCTGGTGTTGTTACTGACCGTGGTGGTTGCAGGCATTGGTTGGGCCGGGCTGAGCGAGCTCGGCGAACGCAGTGCCAAGCTCAGCAGCATCGCCAGCATCAACGAAGTTGCACGCGACATGCGCATTGCGCGCCTGAACTACACGGTGTCGCCGGGTGCTGCGCAGGCAGCGCAGATGGTCAAAGTGACCGATGATCTCAACGATCAGCTCGATACGCTCGCCAAGCAATTCACCGATGCTGGCGATCAGCGTTCGATCGAGCAGGCGGACGCTGCGGTGCAGCGCTACCGCGAGCACTTTCAGAATTACGCCCAGGCCCTTGAGGCGCGCAACGAAACCCAGGCTAATCAAGCCCTGGAAGTGCTGGACAGCGCGCTGAAAAGCCTGCTGGACGCCTCGGGGCAGCTGTCGCTTAGCCAGTCGACAAAGCGTGACACTGAAGTGCAGTCGTCGCTCCAGCGCCTGGTCTTTACCGCCGTGTTGGCGCTGGTGCTTGGTGTCTTGGCCGCTTGGTTGATCACCCGCTTGATCGTGCAGCCGCTGCAGGTTGCCTTGCAGAGCGCCGAACGGGTGGCCAACGGCAACCTGAGCCAGGACATCCAGGTGAATCGGCGTGACGAACTGGGCGCGTTGCAGACCAGCATGCAGCGTATGACCGAGAACCTGCGCGACCTGATCGGCAGCTTGCGCGACGGCGTGGTGCAGATTGCAACGGCCGCCGAAGAGCTGTCGGCGGTCACCGAACAGACCAGTGCAGGCGTCAACAGCCAGAAGGTCGAGACCGATCAGGTGGCAACGGCCATGAACCAGATGGCTGCGACCGTGCAGGAAGTCGCGCGCAGCGCTGAACAGGCGTCGAATGCGGCAGTCAATGCCGGCCTCGAAGCGCGCGAAAGCGATACCGTGGTCAACCAGGCCATCGAGCAAATCACCCATCTGGACACTGAGGTGGGGCATTCGACCGACGCCATGGCCGAGCTCAAGCGTGAGAGCGACAAGATCGGTACGGTACTGGATGTGATCAAGTCGGTCGCCCAGCAAACCAACCTGCTGGCCCTGAACGCGGCCATTGAAGCAGCACGTGCCGGTGAGGCCGGGCGTGGTTTTGCGGTGGTTGCCGATGAAGTGCGCAGCCTGGCGCAACGCACCCAGACCTCCACCGAAGAGATCGAGGAACTGATTGGTGGCTTGCACCGTGGCACCCAGCAGGTGGGCGACATCCTCGAACGCAGCCGCGCATTGACCAGCAACAGTGTTGAGTTGACGCGCCGAGCAGGCACGTCGCTGCTGAACATCACCCGTTCGGTGGCCACCATCGAATCGATGAACCTGCAGATCGCCACTGCATCGGAGCAACAGACCGCAGTAGCCGAGGAAATCAACCGCAGCGTGCTCAACGTACGCGACGTGTCCGAGCAAACCGCAGCGGCCAGTGAGGAAACCGCGGCCTCCAGTATCGAACTGGCCCGTTTGGGTGTGCACCTGCAGGCGCTGGTGGGCAAATTCAAGCTGTGATTGGCCCGCTACCCAGGCCGTTGGCCAACGGCCTGGGTCGGCGTTATGCTGAATCGACAATCCCTCGGGATGTTGATCATGTACCGGATAATGCTGTTACTCGCGGCCAGCCTGGTGGCTGGCTGTCAGGCGCCGCTACCCAAGGCAGACCCACAGATGGCCTGGGTCGATTTCTCTACGCCATTTCCCAACGACCGCTTGCTGCTGGCTGAGCGCCTGGACAAACAGCGCCTGCGTGACGGACGTTTTTTCCAGGTGACGCCCGGCAGCCACGAGTTGGTGGTGCGCTTCGACTACGAAGTCACCGGCGGCGGGGGTATGAGCATGATGGGCGGTACGACCGTGCGCACCTGCTACCTGACCCTCAACTACGCCCATTTCAGTGCAGGCCAACGCTACGTGCTTGAAGGCCGTTCGATGGCGATGACCCCTGAAGCGCACTTGTACAACGCCAAGCGCGAAATCGTTGCACAGGTCAGTGACTACTATTGCCTGATGTGAGGGCCAGCAGATTTCGCTCAAGTGAGGCGGCTGGTATCGACCTCATGCTCGTCTTCAAAGGCCATGAACAGTTGCAGATCAAGCACGTCCAGCTTGATTCGGGCAATAAACGCAGAAAACGCCAGGTTCGCAGCAAGGCGCCGCAGGTCGCTAGCCCAGGCCGGAATATAAGTAGGCCCCTGCAACCAGCCGGACTCAAACAGCGGCGCCAGGTGCAGGGTATCGCCCAGGCTCAGGCGTCCGGCAAACAGATGCCCCACCAGTTCCGGACGGTTGTCGCGGATCGCCACGCGCAACAGGGTGTGCACACCGAGCAGCCCGGTCAGGTAGGCGGCATCTTTGGTAAACGCCGACCCACCGCGCACAGTGGCGCCGCGAAAAATGCGCTGGGTTGAACGGAACGACTCTTCCTCTGACTGACCGGCGTTGAGAAACCCCTCAAACACCTGGATGAAGTCGGCGCCATCCAGTGCTTGCTGCACCGCGAGCACCCGCAAGGCCAGGCGCCGCAGGCGGTTGATGTCCATGCTGCCGGTCAGCAGCTCGGCCAGCGTGGCTATACCTTCCTGGGTCTGGGTGGTGCGGGGTGCGCCCAAGGCCAGGCATTTGAGGTTGGGCTGGCGCGCACCGTTCTGCGCGGTGGCCACATGCACGAAGGCTTCATGCTGCAGCAATTGCTGCTTGTCCAGCTCGGTGAACAAAGCGCTGGCACGCAGGCGAATGCGGCTTGTCCCGGCAATTGCCTTGGCGGCCAGATCAGGGTCAAGCTTGATGCTGATCTGGCCTGGGCCAAAAAAGCGGTCCAGCTCTGGTTGCAGCCAGGCGGCAAACTCACTGGCCGGGATCTGCGCCGGGCTTGGAGCGATATGGCTGCCGCCGAGCAGGGCATCGGTGGTTTTCAGAAAGAAATGCGCGGCGTCGAGCATGCTCAGCTTCTGCCGCGGGTAGTAGAAGTCCGGGCGCCGGTACAGTGCCGAAGAATATTGGGTAAACGCCGGGGTCCCCATGGCCCCCAACATACGCCCGGCCGTGGCGTAGCTGTGAGCAGTCCTGGCGAGGAAGTGACCGGCCGGATGGCCTTGGTCGCACTGTGCGACAAAGCTGTCCAGCGCCGCGATGTCGGCGCCGTGCTCGCGCGGGCTGAACTCGACCTTGGGTAACTGCGCCTTGCCGCTGCGCCATTGAGCCAGAAACACCTCTTCGACACCGTCCGGCCATGCCAGCGCGTCGAGTACGCGGATTTTGCGGGTTAAACCGGGCAACGCGGCATCGAGTTCAGACAGCGACAGGGCACTCATGGCAGTCACCTTGAGAGTGGTCGATCCATCGCTCTAGCGTAGTCCTTGTCAGACCCGCCTGAGGCTCCAGGCAACTGATGTCACGATGAAAATTGCTGTGGGTGCAAAACCGGTGTTTCAATGGGCGGTCCGCTTTGCCACTCATGCCAGAGCAGGGCGATCACAAAGGACTGGATCATGCTGTTCAGAGGGATACACCGGCTGCTGCTGGTGCTGCAATGGATCATCGGTGCTGCGGGATTTTTCCTGCCAGCGCTGATCCTCGGTGAAAGCATCGATGTCGGCTTGCAGCCGTTCTCCGCCATGTTCATGGCCTTCATCCTCGGGGTTCTCAGCCTCTGCGTACACGAAGGCGGGCATTACCTGGGCGCTAGATACGCTGGCATGACGGTGCTTTCGGTGCGGGTGCTGGCCGTGGAGCTGCAACCGTTGCAGCACGGCTGGAAGTTGCGCTGGTCGCGTCACGCCAAAGGTCAGCCACTGGGCGGCTATGTCATGGCGGTGCACGCGTCGCAGCAGCCAATGCGCCAGGCAATGCTGGTGTTCACCCTGGCTGGGCCAGTACTCAACCTGTTCGTGGCGGGAGTGTGCCTGGCACTTTCGTCGCTGTTTATTGGTGAGTTCGCAGCGCTATTGTTGGCGCTAGGGGTGTGCAACCTGAGCACCGGGCTGGCCAACCTGATCCCCACGGTCAGCCCGGGCCGTGTCAGCGATGGCGCGGGATTTCTGGCGTGGCTCAGCAAACCGGATGAACAGGGGCCGGCACTGGCCAATGCGCGGTTGCTGGCACTGACCGTTGCGGGTACGCAAGCTGAGGATTTGCCTGAAGTCGATCTTGAGCAACTGAGCGCCGAACCGCTGCCCGCGTCCTTGACTGCGCTGGGCTTTCGCCTGTATGCCCGGCAGAATCTGGCGGATTGGGGCGCTGCGGTGGCGCTCGGCAATGAGTTGCAGGCACTGTTGGCAGCGCCTCCTGCTGCGTTGCGGCAAAGCATGGTTTTGCTGTCGATTGTACGGGCGGAGCTGACATTTTCGCGGGCGATGCTTGAGTGCGATGCCCGCGAGTTGAATGACTTCTTGTTCCACGCGCCAATCGACTGGTACGCCCCCAGTTTCCGGCCGCGTTGTCTGGCGCTGCGCGCTGCGCTTGCCGGTGACACCGAGCGCTCGGCGCACTTTGTGCAGCAAGCCGCGGACCTGGCGGCTAACAGCCAGGATCGCTCCCAGCGCCTGCGCGAACAACGACTGGCCGGTTACATCCAGGCATTGCTCACGGCGTCTGCAGACTCGCCAGCGCGGCCCGACCCTGCGCCGACAGCTGCGGTTCCAGCTGCTTCCAACTGAACGCCAGATCGACATCACATCCGTCACCGGTAGGTTGATTGGCCAGGCGCATGCCCTGGGAATCGAAGCTCAGGTCGTAATTGTCGTAGCTGGCAACATCGGGGCAGTCGGCATCTGCCTCTGCCTGGGTTTGCAGCCAGGTGGCGAAGGTTTTGGGCAGTTTTACATGCCCGGAGTAAGGGCTGTACCACTGGAAATCAGCACCGACCCAGGTCCACGGATCGACGGATTCGCCAGTTTGCAGATTCCAGGTGTGCAGGCCCCAACTGATGCCATTGCGGCCAAAGCCTGCCGTCCAGCGGTAAAACCTGACGGTGATCCACTGCGATGACCAATAGGTGGGTTCCACACTGATCTCACTCGTCGTCGCAGCGCCATCGCGGCCCAGGTATTCACGGCGCTCGATGAAAAACTGTTGCTGGTCCTCTGGGCTGACGGCCAGCCGTGCCAGTTGCTGGTTGATCTTGTCGATAGCCGGGGTATCGCCCGCCAACCTGATGGTGACCTGGGCGCCTTGGGTTCTGAGCTGATAGGCGTGCTCGTCGAAGGTTTTTTTCTCTACCTTGACGGGCAGCGGTGCTGCCTCCATGGGCGCGTTATAGGCGTCACCACCACAGCCTTCAGCACTTGCGCGGGTCAATGCCAAGGGCAGGGGGTTGGCGCCTGCCGCTTTGCGCCAGGTGCCACTCAGCGTTTTGCCGTTCACCGCTTGCAGATCCCAGAGCCCGGTGTTGCCTTCTTCGCTCCAGACGCCACCGGTTTGTTCCCGGGTTAGCTGGATCGGTGTAAGAAAGCGCTGGTAGTAATAGCTGCCGTTGCTGTCGGGAGCGGTGTTGAAACAGGCGGTGATTGCAGACTTGCCGAGCGTGCCTTTCCAGACGCCGGCGAGGTCGGTGGGCGCGGCACTGGCATAGGTAGAAGTGCAGGCGAGTACCAGGGCGGCCAAGGGTTTGCGCATGAGGATCGGACTTCCAGTTGTCTGACGGGCGCTCATCATAGCTGATGGTGCTCTTTCGCGGCGCAAGGCCGCTCCTACCGGGGATCACTGTAGGAGCGGCCTTGCGCCGCGAAAACAATGGCCAGCTGATCATTGTGCTCAGTTCTGGTTCTGGCAATTTATTCCAGCAACGCGGTACTCCAGAATATTTAGTTCTCCACTGGAGTCTTCATAAGTCATTTGCGCAGGCATCACATTGCAATTCTTTTTAGTCGAAGTAACGTTGATAACTTTATCAATATCCAACTTGGTTCCATAACGATAGTGAGTAACTTCCGGTGGGTTCTTACCTCTGGCCGCTGCAAGCTCACGCATTGCCTGCTCGTTTGCCTGAATCATCTTTCCGTGCACGGGATCAGTACTACCGTCTGCCGTCGCGAAAGATGAAGTGCTCAGGACCAGTATGGCGCTAATAGCGATCAATGATTTCATGGCGCATCACTCCAGTGGGTGTGATGCAAGAATAAAATGCCATGCCTGTCATTCTAATGATGCACAGATTACATCGACGACATGTCAGCCACACGACGCTCGAAGTGGTTGCCAAGCGAACTTTTTCAACATGACGGATTTGTAGTATTGGCGTAATCCCTGTGGCAGGAAACCGGGCATAGCATCAGTTTGCCAACCCACTACAGTGAGGTTTCATCATGAACGGTTCACCTGTGCAATTACTGATCACCGCACTTATCTTTAGCGCCACCACTCAAGCCGTAGCGAATCCGTCCGCCAGTGACGCCGACATTGGCCAACAGACTCAAGCAACGCCTGCAACACGCAGCGTTTTCATCAAGATGGACGACATTCGCTACGGTCAGAAGTCGATTGATGTAACGCCTGGCGAGACGGTCCGTTTTATAGTGAAGAACGAAGGGGCGCTGATGCATGAATTCAACATCGGCAAGGCTACTGCGCAGCTGGAACATCAGCGCGAGATGGCGGCGCTTTTCAAAGACGGCACACTGACGCCGACGGGCAAGGCGAAATCGATTGTCTGGCGCGAGTACTTCACCGCGCCGAGCGATATGGACCCGCCGCGCTATCCAGAGGTGATTGAAGCCAGGCATGACGATCCTAACGCCATCCTTGTTGAACCCGGCACTACCAAAGAGTTTGTCTGGACCTTCGCCGATGCCTCCAGCCTGAACTTCGCTTGCACCTTGCCGGGCCATTATCAGGCCGGAATGGTGGGTGAATTTGTCATGCGTTGAGCTGAGCGTTGCGATCCGCAGCGCTGTTTTAGCAATCGGTGCCTGATATCAACTGGCGGTGTATTCGAGCGAGTGTGGAGACTGCGCGTGCGGGTGGCCTCGGTGAGTCGCTGGAGATTTGAGTGGAATAGACAACGCGAGTGAGATGTTCAACTGCGTGCCTGGACAATGAACAGGGCTGAAATAGTCGGGCGGAGTACAAATGTACTCCGCCTGTGTAATTCGGCTACCAGTCGGTGATAGAAGATCCAGAGTGATGGCTTATAGCCACGAAGGCCATGTACGATCCACGCTTTGTCATAGACATGGATAGCCGCTAATGGAGCTTATAGCGTTAATCGCAGGCATTACCGCCTGTGTGTTTCTGGTGCAAAGCATCAGGGCAAAGGGAATGATCAGCCAGCTGAAAACTGAGCTTGGAGCCAGGCAGAACGATCTGAAGGCTACAGAAGAAGAGGTCACTGCACTCCGGCAGCAATTAGCACGAGAGGTGAAGGAGCTGGAGCGCTTCAAGGACATCCTGGACGCAGAAGCGGAAGCCGCTCGCATCCTGGATGAAACCCGAGCAGAACGTACCCAGCTACTGCACCAGGCCCAAGCTAAAGTCAGTGAGGCGGAGATCCGACTGAAACAGGCTATTGCAAATGCAGAAACGCAGAGCGGTCAGATCCTCGGCAAGACCAGATTGGAACGTGAGCAACTGTTGCAACAGGCTCAGCTTAAGGTCAGCCAGGCTGAAGAACGATTGCAGCAGGCCGTTGTAGACGCAGCGAAAATTGTTGCCGATGCCCAGATTCGTGCTGAACAAGTAGCGGGGGATGCCTTGGCCGCTATGGGTAAAGCCAAGCACTACACTGATGCCGCCCAGGCTATGAAGAACGTTGTGGAAGGGTATGGCGACGCTTACATCGTTCCGACCTACAACCTGCTGGACGACCTGGCAGAGGAATTTGGCTTCACCGAGGCCGGCCAGAAGCTCAAAGCGGCCCGGGAGTTCTCTCGTCTGATGATCAAGACGGGTAGAGCTGCAGCATGTGATTACGTGGAGGCGAATCGACGTGACACTGCTGTGCGCTTTGTGGTGGACGCATTTAACGGCAAAGTCGACTCAATTCTTTCCCGTACCAAGTCCGACAATCACGGCAAGCTTGAACAGGAGATCCGTGATGCTGCTGCGTTGGTCAATCTCAACGGAGCCCCGTTCCGCAATGCCCGGATTAATGAAGAGTACTTGGCCTCCCGCCTGGAGGAGTTGCGTTGGGCAGTGACTGCTAAGCTGCTCAAAGATCAGGAACGTGAAGAGCAACGCCAGTTGCGTGAGCAAATCCGCGAGGAAGAAAAAGCTCGCCGGGAATATGAGCGAGCGATCAAGGAAGCAGCCAAAGAAGAGGCCACCTTGCGCAAAGCGCTGGAGAAAGCTCAGGAGCAGGTTGCCGCCGCCAGCGCCGCTGAACGAGCAGAGTTCGAGGCTCGACTGGCGCTTCTACAAGTGCAATTGCAGGCCGCTGAGGACAAGAATCAGCGCGCTCTTTCCATGGCTCAGCAGACGCGTGCAGGTCATGTCTATGTCATTTCCAACATTGGTTCCTTCGGTGAGCAAGTGTTCAAGATCGGCATGACCCGCCGCCTTGAACCGCTGGATCGGGTGCGTGAACTCGGTGACGCAAGTGTTCCGTTCGAGTTCGACATCCACGCCATGATCTTCAGCGACGATGCCCCTGGGCTTGAGAAAAAGCTTCACCGTCACTTCCTGCGAGAGCAGGTGAACAAGGTCAACCCACGCAAGGAGTTCTTCCGCATTGGCCTGCCGGCGATACGTGAAGAGCTCGAACAGTTGGGTGTTGAAACACAATGGACGATGAGCGCTAAGGCACTTGAGTTCAAAGAGACGCAGCGTATCGAGCAGCAGATTACCGAGAACCCGGCCATTGCCGCAGAGTGGACGCGCCATCAGCTTGAAGTAGAAGAAGCTATCGAGCAGTCCGAGGAAGAGGCTCTGGTTTCAGCGTAAACACCGTTGCCGACGAGGCGTCGAGCCACAGCCACCAGCCGAAACGCTGGGCGAAGGGCTAGGCGCCAATGCTCATTTGCAGGCAGTACCATAGCCGTCACGCTGAGTCGGACAGGTTTACTCCCGAACAGACGTTGCGCCGCTGGGCACCGCCGCTACTGGCAGCGCTTGCAGTGCATCGGCAAGGAAATCCACAAACACCCGGACTTTCTGCGATACATGCCGATGGCTGGCGTACAAGGCATAGATCGAACGCCGCGGCATGGACTGCTCTGGGAGTAATTGCAGCAACTGGCCGCTGTCGAGCAACGGCTGGGCGATGAACGAGGGCAGGGCGCCGATGCCCAGGCCAGCCAGCAGCATGTCGCTCAGCATCAGGCTGTTGTCTACTGCAAGGCGCACAGGCAATTCCAGACGGCTATTGCCTTGTGGGCCTTGTAACTGCCAGCTGCCGGGATGTTCTGCCAGACGATAGGCCAGGCAACTGTGGTCACGCAGGTCGTCGACGCGCTGCGGCGTGCCGTTGGCCTGCAGGTAAGCTGGCGCCGCGCAGATCACTTGGGCAATGTCCCCCAGGCGTCTGGCGACCAGCGATGAGTCCGGCAAGTGGCTGCGAATCCGCAGCGAAACATCAAAGCCCTCGCTGACCACGTCCAACAGGCGATCATCGAGGGTGAGCTCGACCTTCAGTTGCGGGTAGCGCTGCATGAACGCCACCAGAATCGGCGACAGTACCTTGAGGCCAAACGACAACGGCGCGTTGACCCGAAGGCACCCGCTGGGCTCGCTGGAACCGCTCTGGGTCGCACGTTCCAGAGCGTCCAGCTCATCGAGTAAGTGGCAGCATTCGCTGAAGTACGCCTGACCGGCCTCGGACAGGCTCATGCGCCGGGTGGTGCGCAGCAGCAACAGGCTGCCCAGGCGTTCCTCCAGCTGTCGCACTTGCTTGCTCACCGCCGCAGTAGATTGCCCCAGGTCGACAGCCGCCAGACTGAAGCTGCCGCGCTCAACCACGCGGCGAAAGGTACGCATGGCCAGCAATACATCCATATATTTTCTCCTGGGTTGAATATCAATTAACCAAACGCCTGATTATCTATGATTTAGCAGCCAATACCATGAGTGCTCCCCCTTTTAGGAGCTATCTCATGCAGCAGCGATCGTGGATCAAAAACCTTACCGGGCTGGCCGTCTTGTCGGTGCTCGGCTCACTGTACAGTGCCGGCGCGCTGGCCAAGCCCGACGTGGGTATCAGCCCCTGGGGCGAGAAAGACGAAATAGGGCGCCTGAACCTGATGACCCCGCAGTCGCAGGCTGCGATCATGGCCCGGGTCAACGGCGCCCAGGCCTATGACCTGGCGGTGGAGTACTTTGTCGGCATGCCCAGCTGGCAAGCCGCAGGCGACCCGCCTTACCAGATGTGGATGACCCACACTCCACACGGCAACGTCATCGCCGACCCGATGAAAGTCGGCGAGCCGATGAACCAGCACGTCAGCTACAGCGGCTCGGCAGTGTCGATGTACGCCCACATGGGCACCCATATCGACGCACTCAACCACTTTGGACTCAACGGTAAAATCTGGAACGGCTTTCGTGCCGACCAGCACCTGGGAGACCGTGGCTGGAACGTCACCGGTGCAGAGAAACTGCCACCGATCATCGCTCGCGGGGTCATGATTGATGTCGCGGTGGCCAAGGGCCTGGAGCAACTGGCGGATAACTACCGCGTCACCCGCAGCGATTTGCAGCAGGCGTTGGCCAAGCAACAGGTGGTGCTGGAGAAAGGCGATGTCGTGCTGATCCGTACCGGGCGCATGCGTGACTATGAAAACGCCCAGGCGTACATGGCCAACCCACCGGGTTTAAGCCTGGATGCGGCGAAATTCCTGGTCGAGGAGAGCGGGGCGATGGTGGTCGGCGCTGATAACCTGAGTTTCGAGACGTTCCCGTCGGAAGTCGAAGGCAACTACCTGCCGGTGCACACCTACCTGTTGGCCATGCAGGGCGCGCCGATCATCGAACTGGTGAACCTGGAAGGTTTGTCCAAGGACCGGGTTTATCAGTTCGCCTTTGTCGGCGCTTCGTTGAAACTGCGCGGAGCGGATGCGGCGCCGATGCGGCCGATGGCGTTGCCGGTGCGCTGAAACTGAGGCAGGGCAATTTTAAAAGAGAACGCCTGCTTAATCTGAATGATTAAACAGGCGCCCCCTCATTTACGCTGAAGTGAAGTTAGCTCAGCGAGCAATCAGCTTTGGCAGAAACGGATACGGTTACCGAACGGATCGTAGACTTCCAGAAGTTTGCCCCAATCCTGCTCGACAATGTCTGGCCGTCCAAAACCGTAGCGTTTGCTGATCAGTTCGTCGCGAAACAGCTCAATGTTGTGCATGGGAACGAAAAGGGTCGTTCCCGGACTTGCGTCGCCATGATGCTCGGAAAGGTGGATCTGCAGACTGTCGCGGCTGAGCCCCAGATACAGGGGAAGATCAGCTTCGAAACGGTGTTCGAACTCGACGCTGAAGCCAAGAAAATCGAGATAAAACTCTCTTGCCTTCGCTTCATCGAACATTCGCAGTATCGGTATGGCTTTTTTCAGCGTGACGGCAGGGGCCGTCGATTCGTGAGGAAGCACGGCTGAAGCGGTATTCCAATCCTTGTATCCCAGCTGCTGGGCCACCATTTCAAGCGCAGCGCTATGGGATAACTCGTGATTGCGGGCCTCAAGTGAGGTACGCAGACGCTTGGCCATCCGCTTGGCGTTTTCGATTGTCGACATCATTGCTCCTGGAGTCGAAGCTTCTTGGTGCTCGCGTTGCCAAACCTCGACTATCAAGAGAGATGCGAAAGGGTCTGGAGTACATATGCTTTCACCTTCCTTATCGGTGCGAGCGGCAGGCAGCATAAGCCTGCGCTGATACTACACAGTCAGGGGATTCGACGAAACCAGGTCGTTGCCGAAATTGACGATTCAGCCCCGCCAACTAGTCTACTTTCTGGTTTCCAGCTTCGACGCTATGGCGTTTGGATACGTCTTTCTACTCTGTGCCACCGGAGGGTTCCGCATGGCCTCATCACGTAAATTACTGTTGTGTGTCCTACCTTTCTGCCTAGTGCTGGGCCATGGGGCACAGGCAGCACCAGCGGATCTGCTGCTGTCCACACCCGCAACCCCCGACAATGTGCAGAAAGGCTTGCAGGCCGATGGCTACAGCCTGGCCATCTCGGCCTACAACTGGGGCTACCCGCTGGTGCGCATGGAACGTGTCGCACGCGAGTACACCACGGTGCCTTCGCCCAAACCCAAGACCAGCTACCGCGCCGAGCTGAACCAGATCGGCTGGGCCACCGAGCTGGCCTCTCCGGCGGCGAAGGACATGCCGACGGCCAATAATGACACCTACTACATGAGCGCAGTGGTGAACCTCACCGAGCCCTACGTGCTCACCGTACCCGACACCCACGACCGCTATTACGTGGTCGACGTCTTCAACATGTGGCAGGAGCTGGAGCATTACATCGGGCGTCGCACCACGGGTACCAAGGCCGGCAAGTTCGTTCTGGTGCCACCGGGCTGGAAGGGCTCGCTACCTGAGGATGCCAAGCGCCTGGACGTTTCCACCTCGAAGGTCTGGCTCTGGGGCCGCTTGCACGTCAAGCAAGGTGAGAACGCCGCACCGGTGCTGGCGCTGCAAAAGCAGTTCAACCTTGTGCCCTTGAGTGGCAAACCCGCCAAGGACTCCACCTTGCCGCCCCTGCCGACAACCGGGGCCGATGAGCTGGGTTTCTTCACCGAGCTGGCCGCAGCGCTCCAGCACAATCCGGTTAAACCGGCGGACGCCGCACTGTTCGCGCAATTCTCCCGTATCGGCCTGACTGAAAAAAGCTTTGACCCTGGCAAACTCGACCCGGCCACCCGCAAAGGGCTGACCGAGGGCCTGAAAGACGCGCCCTACGTGGCCATTGCCTCGTTGGCCAGCACCTCGTCGATCCGCAGTGGCTGGAACTGGGTGACCGGCCTGGACAGCTTCGGCTACAACTACCCGCTGCGGGCCATGGTCGCCGGGCCTTACCTGGGTGGGCAGGGCGAGCACGAAGCGATGTACCCCATCCGCTTTACCGACAGCAACAACCAGCCGCTGGTTGGCAGTAACCGGTACGAGGTGAAACTGGCCTCGGCGCCGCCAGTGGGCGCGTTCTGGTCGCTGACGATGTACGACGCCAGCGACAAGATGCTGGTCGACAACGAACTGGCTCGCTACAAGGTCGGCACCGACACGCCAGGCCTTACGGTGGCCAAGGACGGCTCGATCACCATGCCGATTTCCCATGCCAAGCCCCAAGGTGACAACGCGGCCAACTGGCTTCCCGCCCCGCAAGGCGGCTTCTACGTGATTCTGCGGCTATACCAACCTTCGCAAGCGATCCTTTCTGGCGAATGGGTAATGCCACAACTGACCAAAGTTGAGTGACCTCAGACGCATTTAGGAGCAGCAGATGAAAGCATGCAGATTATTCGTCGTAGGGGCTGGTTTGATGGCGGTGATGAACTGGGCCAGCGCCCAGACCGACCCGCAGGGAGGACAGCCAGCTGCCGATGCCAAGGCTTCGGTCAGCGATTTCGATTACCAGCTCAAGTACCAGCGAGCCTTCGAGGCGGTGCTATGGGGGATTCCGGCAACGGCCATCTACAGCTTTCGGCGGGCCGGCGAGCACGATCTTGCTCTGAAGGACAATGACATCATTGCCTACTCCTCAACCGCCACGCCGAAGCTGGAAGCGATTACGGCCAACAGCACCACGCCTTACATTTCTGCATTTACCGACTTGCGCAAAGGTCCGGTTGTCCTGGAAGTACCCGTCGCAGGAGAGCAAGGCAGCGTCTACGGCCAGGTGGTCGATGCCTGGCAACTGACGATTGCCGACGTCGGCCCCTCGGGGGTGGACAAGGGCAAGGGCGGCAAGTTGCTGTTCACGCCCCCCGGTTATGACGGCAAAATTCCGCAAGGGTATATCCACATCCCTTCGCCCAACTACCGCATTGCCCTGGCATTCCGCTCTGTGCCCGCACCGGGCAAGAGCGTGGCGGACGCGTACGCGTATGCCCAGAAGCTGCGCATGTATTACTTGGCCGATGCGGCCAATCCGCCGAAGCAACGTTTTGTCGACCCGATCAACGACCGCTATCCGACATTGCCGCTGTACGACGAGCGCTACTTCGAAGACCTGCATGCCATTGTCAGCGTCGAGCCGGTCAAGCCGCAGGACAAAGTGATGATGGGCATGCTGTCGTCACTGGGCATCGAGCACGGCAAACCCTTCGCACCGGACGAGACCAGCAAGCGGGCGATGCGCCAGGCGGCCGTCGATGCGTGGTATTACCTGCAGCACTGGTTCGACAACTTCCCGAAAGACAGGCTCTACTGGACCGACCGGCACTACGCCTCGTTGCTGATGACCGACGCCAACAAGACCTTCACCTTCGTCGATGACAACCGCGTCGACCTCATCAACCGAGCCGCCGAGTACTTCTGGTGCACCTACATGCCCAAGGCACTGAGTGCCACACCGGCGACCCAGTACATGATGGCGATGGCTGACAAGGATGGAAAGCTGCTGGAGGCCGGCAAGCTTTACAAGCTGGACATTCCCGCGAAGATGCCAGTGAAGCAGTTCTGGGCACTGACCGTGTACGATCGCGCCACCATGGCGTTCATCTACAGCGAATCGAACCGGACAACGCTGTCGTCCTTTGACCTGGAGAAAATGCACAAGAACGCCGATGGCGGTGTCACCCTCTACGTCGGGCCGAAGGCGCCTGCAGGCATGGAGTCGAACTGGATTCCCACATCCGGCAAGCGTCCATTACCCGCCATTCGTTTCTATGGGCCCACTCAGGAGATGAACGACAAGACGTTCAAATTGCCTGATTTCGAAGTGGTGGAATAAGCCTATGGAAACTTCTCAGACTGATGGGTGCAGCGCCATTTTTTGGCAGCGCTGCCGTTGTCACTCTTCCGCCGTTTTTTGATTCTTGAAGCAGGGAAGGGGGTG
Organism: Pseudomonas sp. NUPR-002; assembly: GCF_056322725.1. NCBI lineage: Bacteria > Pseudomonadati > Pseudomonadota > Gammaproteobacteria > Pseudomonadales > Pseudomonadaceae > Pseudomonas > Pseudomonas sp. NUPR-002. The sequence goes on along the minus strand of NZ_CM150476.1, from coordinate 3,102,157 downwards.
GCAAGCGCCCCCTATCAGGAACGCTGGTAAAGGCAAAGTGCGCACGCTGTTCGGCATTTCTCGCGATATGTCTTAAGATAGCCGGTTGCCGAAAGAACCGTCATGGCCATTGCCATGAAGGGCTTTCATTCTTTGCAAATAAGTGTGGTGAAGATGAACAAGCCTTTCATTTCGCTGTGCCCTGAAATTACTCGGGCACACGCGCTGACGTTGATGGACTGGTTGGAGGATGAGCGCGTCACCTGTTATCTGAGCGATTCACGTCATGTCTCCCGTTCCATCGAGCAAGCCATCGATCGAACGCAATTGCCGATCCTGACCCATCTATTCAACCGCGGCGGCCGATTCTTCATGGCCTACGACCGGCACGACGCCCCAGTGGGCTTTGTCCGTCTCGTCAAGACCGGTTCAAACTGCGAGATCGTCCTGGTCATCGGCGACAGCAAAAAATGGGGCCGCAACCTTGGCGCTCGCACCATCCGCGAAGGCATGAAACTGGCCTTCCTCGACATGCGGGCCGAGAAGCTCATCGCCAAGATCCACCCAGACAACGGGCGCTCGCTGAAAGCTTTCCTGCGCAGCGGCTTTCTGCTTGAGAGCGAAACGCCGACATTGAAATCATTCTCCATGACGATGGGGCGCTATCTGCAGCTGCTACGCGAAGGTGCCGTTGGCGACGCCACGGGGATCTACATCACTGAAATCGACAAGGCCAGGCTCGAGAGCCTGATCGTGCTCGAACAAGGCCCGGCCGTTATTGAACTCGAACATGAGCTTGAGCGAGCCATTGTCGTCAAACCGCAGCAGGTGGCGCGCAATGTCGTCACGATGAACTCCAGGGCCTTGCTGCAGTTGGACGACGAACAGATCGAGGTGGCTTTGGTTTACCCAGAAGACGCGGACAGCAGCGCCGGGAAGCATTCTGTGTGCTCCGACATCGGTGCCGCCATCCTGGGCTATCAGGAGGGGGACGCCATCGATTGGCGAATTTCTGATCGGACCCGGAGGATTGAGATCAGGAAAGTGCTTTATCAGCCGGAGGCTGCGGGCGATTTTCATCTGTGATTGAGCCTTGAATTTAGTGTTCGTCCATCAGGCGCGAAGATTCCCCAAAGGGCGGGGCGTCGTTTGTCGTGCCTGATGCGGACTATCTGTCACAGGCCGTGCCGTTCGCCGTGTATAACCGGGTTGAAGCGGATGGTTGACTGGCCGAAGAGCGTGACCTGCTCAAACGCAGACTGAAGGCGCTTCGCATTGGCCGGTGTTCGTTTCTTGGTGGCCAAGTCTGATCAATTCGGAGAGCAGCAGATAGTGGGGTAGGGAGTAGGAGGTATCGGCTATTAGATGATAGTCTGGGCTTGCTCGCTCCACCAGTCCGAGCGAACGGGCTGCGTCGATGTGGCTGTAGCCTGGTCGAGCACCAAGCTGGCTGCTTCGCGCTTGAACTCGGGGGTAAAGGTACGGCGTTGCTTGGTCATCAGGCACTTCTCTGTGGCGAGCATTCTCGCCTAAATGGGTGTCCGGAATCATTAGACCACTACACCAGAGTGCCTGGTGGAGGAGAAGAAGCAGTTGCTCGATGATTTGGTGGCCCAGCGCGGGAGGATTATGTGGGCCCGCGATCCTCATGTGGCGATGATGCGCGTCCGTCAGTCACTTTATCAGGCTACGATGAGCACGCCTCATTGCTGCAGCTTAAAGCTGAACCATCGCGGTCCTGTCGAAATCGATGGCAGGACCGCGAATCAGGATTCTGATCAGGCCACCTGCGTACGCGAACGCCACAGATCGCGCTCCACCAGACCGTGCCAAAAGCCCTGCGCGCCCGACTCAATGGCTGCACTACCCAGCAGGTGCGCCCATTGTGCATCGCTGCCGAACTCCTCGCGCCAGGACCAGAGTCGCCGAGTGACCTGGTGCAGGCTGTGCTCATGAGTGAAACCGATCGAGCCGTGCACCTGATGTGCCACGGAGCAGCCGAGGGTCGCTGCTTCACCGGCGCAGACCTTGGCCGCTGCGATGTCGAATAGTATGCGTTGGGGCTGTGCCAGACGTCCCTCGAGGTAGTCGCTGGTGCTGCCCAGCGCGATGAGCGTGGTCATCCGTGCCAGGCTGATCGCCCCGGCCATTTGCGCCAGCAACTGCTGCAGTGCCTGTTGGCGGCCAATTGGCTTGCCGAACTGTACGCGCTCGTTGGCGTAGCTCACTGCCTTGTCCAGCGCCGACTCCAGAGCGCCGACTGACATACAGGCACGCAGCAGTGCGCCTAGCAGCCAGACCGGTTCGCTAACCCCGGGTAGCTTGAGCTCGGCGGTGGCAACCACCGGCGTGCGCTTAAAGCACAGGGTGTCACGCTGTTCATTGGCGAAGTTGCAGGCAGCGCTGCGCGTCAGGCTGTCATGCTGCAGGTCGACCAGGGCGATGCGTCCGGTATCGGCAATCACTGCCCACCGGCAGGCGCGCGACCAGGGTACTTGCTCGGCACGTCCTTCAACGACATGGGCATCCGTGGTGAGCCGTACGTCACCCAGACGGCCGGCCTGAATCAGGCTGATCGGTCCGTCCGGAATGTCCAGGCCGGCACGTGCCAACAGTGCCGTGGCCAGCAACGTTTCGCCAAGTGGAAGTGGCGCTTGCCAGTAGCCGATGGCGCGCAGAACGGCACCGACATCCTGCAGGCTGGCTCCGCTTCCCCCGGTGTGTTCCGGCACCAGTGCATGGGGCAGGCCGCTATCGCTCACGCGCTGCCACAGGTCGTCGATACGGCCATGAGTGTCAAAGTCCGCCAGCACCGACGGCGTGATCGCGCGGCTGAACAAGCGCTCGACGCTGTCACCGATCATCGTTTGCAGTTCGGAACAGGCGCCGCTATCGGCACTTTGGGATTCGAGGCTGTTCATCGTAGTCCTAGTCCTCGGGCAATGATGCCACGCAGAATTTCTCGGGTGCCGCCGCGCAAAGAAAAGGACGGCGCGGTCTGGGTGATGTAATGCAGGGTCTGGTCCAAGGGCGAGCCCGACGTGCGCAGGCCGCCGAACAGTTCATGCGCCAGATCGGGCATGGATTGCTCCAGAACAGATCCCTGGTCCTTGACCAGGGTCGCGGCGATCGCGGGGCTCTCGCCCCGGGCGAGCATGCCTGCTATGCCTAGGGACATTTGCCGCAAGGCCGCGTAGCGCGCCGCGACACGGCCAAGACTGACGGTCTGACGGGCATCGTGCGGGTCAGCTACTTCAAGCATTTCCAGGTACAACTGGGTACTGCTCAGATAACGCTCCGGGCCGCTGCGCTCCAGTGCCAGTTCCGCACCCACTTGCTTCCAGCCGTCACCGAGCTGGCCGATCACATCGTGGTCGGGGACGAAAACGTCTTCGAGAAATACTTCGTTGTAATCGTGCTCACCGAGCATGTTGAGAATCGGCCGAATGGTAATCCCCGGGGCGCTCAGGTCGACGAGAAACTGTGATAGACCGGCATGACGATTGGTTTCATCGCGGGGGCAGGTGCGCAGCAGCGTCACCATATGCTGGGCGCGCTGGGCACCTGTGGTCCAGATCTTCTGGCCGTTGACCCGCCAGCCACCGGCTACCTTGTCGGCGCGGGTACGCACCGCGGCAAGGTCGGAACCAACGTCGGGTTCGCTCATTCCGATAGCAATATAGGTTTCGCCGCGAGCGATGCCGGGACAGATGCGCGGTGCCAGGTTATCGGGCGAGAAGCGGATCAGCAGCGGCCCGCTCTGGCGCTCAGCAATCCAGTGGGCATTGACCGGGGCGCCGGCGGCCAGTAGCTCTTCGAGAACGACGTAGCGCTCGAGCGCACTGCGTTCATGGCCGCCATAGCGACGCGGCCAGGTCATGCCCAGCCAGTCGCGTGCGCCGAGCTTGCGGCTGAAGCTTTCGTCGACGCCGTTCCAGTTTCTGGCGCGTTCAGCGGCGGGTAAGTCTCGCAGCGTTTCGCTGAGGAAAGCGCGAACCTCGGCCCGCAGTGTTTCGCTGCGGGGATCCAGGGTACAAGGGCGTATATCAAGGGCCTGCATAGGAATCTGCTCGCAAGGTGAAGGGTGTTTTTAACTTGCTTGTCAGTCAGCAAGTAAATACGCTAGCAGCAGCTTAGTCATCCAGGCAAGCCCATTTCTATTTAAGGAGTTCCTCATGTCAGCCGTTGTGCCCTTCAATCCCGGTCATGGACTTGAGCTTGCCCTGCAAGGGCATGTGGCAGTACTGGAGTTCAGCCGCCCGCCGTTAAATTTCTTCGACCAGGCCCTGATCGAGGACCTGGTCGCGGCTCTCGAATACCTCGATCAGTTGCCGGAGTGCCGGGTTGTGGTGTTGCAGGCAGCGGGCAAGACGTTCTGCGCCGGGGCCGACTTCAACGGCACCGCGCATACCCGCGAGCCGAGTTTTCCCCGACAGTTGTACAAGTACGCGGTGCGCCTGTTCCGCACGCGCAAGCCGCTGATTGTTGTGGTCGAAGGTGCCGCGGTTGGCGGCGGCCTGGGCCTGGCACTGGTGGGCGACTACCGGGTAACCAGCGAGAAAGCGCGCTTCTGCGCGAACTTCAATCGCCTGGGCATCCACCAGGGGTTTGGTATTTCCGTGACCCTGCCGCGCGTCGTGGGGATCCAGATGGCGTCGTTGTTGATCGCTACCGGGCGGCGAATTGACGGTCGCGAAGCGGTGCGCATCGGTCTTGCCGATGTGCTGGCGGACGTTGGCGGTGAGCGTGAGGCGGCGCTGGCGCTGGCGCGGGAAATTGCCCAGTGCTCACCGCTGGCGGTAATGTCCAGTCGTGAGACACTACGCGCGGGCCTGGCCGATGCGGTGGACGCCGTGATCGATCGCGAGGCCAGCGAGCAGGAGTGGCAAATCGTCACCGCCGACTTCGCTGAAGGCAACCGCGCGATGGCTGAGCGGCGCTTGCCTGTATTCACCGGCCAGTAACGAGGAATGTCCATGACCGATGCCACTTCACCTAGCAGTCACGCTAGCCGCAGAACCCAGACGGAGCGCCGCGCCGATGCCGAGCGCCGCCTGCTGGAGGCCGCACGGCAGATTGTTGCGCGCAAGGGCTGGGTCGGTATGACCCTGGCCGAAGTCGGTGAGGAGGCCGGTTATAGCCGCGGCCTGGCGGCTCATCATTTCGGCAGCAAGGCAGGCCTGTTACGTGCCCTGGCGGCCTACGTCAATCGCAACTTCATGGACCTGGTGGAGATCGAGTTACCGTGCCGGCAACCTGGGCTGGATGCTTTGCTTGGCTTCGTTGGTGTCTATCTGGGTCGCGACGCAGGCGATTGGACTAATACCCGCGCGCTGCTGGCGCTGATGGCCGAAGCAGTAACTGAGGATGCTGAGACTCGTGAAATTCTTGCTGACTATAACCGCTCGGTGCACGACTACCTGGCATCGCACATCCGCACGGGCATTGCCAGCGACGACATTCGCCGCAATGTCGATGCCTCGGCCGGGGCCACGCTGATCCTCGCAACCTTGCGTGGCGTGATGTTGCAACACCTGCTCGACCCGGTGAGCATCGAACTGGTCGCTGTGCACCGGCAGATGCTCGATTTCGTCAACGCGGCGCTGGCAGTGGTGCCGCGTTGATCCCGTTCAATCCAGCAGACCCCGCTGCCTGGCGATCGCCAGCGCTTCGGTCCGGCCTTGGGCGCCGAGCTTGGCGTTGACCCGGCGCAGGTGAGACTTGACCGTAAGTTCGGAAAGAAACAGCTTTTCGGCGATTTCCCGGTTGCGGTAACCCTTGGCCAGCAAGCGTACAACCTGCAGCTCACGTGTGGTCAGCCCGGCCTGGGGGAGGGCTGCCTCGGCGTTGCTAGCGGGCGTTGTTAACGACAGGCGGGCTTGGAGCGCGGGTAGGAAATCTGGTGCGATCGAAAGCGTCTGTTCCTGCCCATATAGGGTTACCGTCCAACGCTCCAACAATGCCCCAAGCGCCGGCCCCTCGTCGAGAAAACTGCGCTTAAAGCCGACCTGGCTGGCAAAGCGCAATGCCATGCTGAGTTCATCGAGCGCCTCCCGATGTTCGCCGATGGCATTCTGGGCCATGGCCAGCAACAACTGCAGCTTCAGTGCGCGACGCAGACGCTGTTCGCGACGTGCTTGTGTCAGGGCTTCGCGCACCTCGGTTACCGCTTGGGGCTGGCCCAGTGCAATGGCCAGGCGCTGGCGGGCGATGAAGGGCGTATCCACTTCGTTGGCGTAGAAGCACACGCTGGAGTCCGCCCAATCAGCCACCTGTTCAGCCGAACGCAAGGCGTGCCGGGCGGTGTCGAAGTGCCCGGCATGGGTAGCCTGGCGGGCACGTTCCAGCCAGGCAGAGCAGACCATGCGCAATGAGCCGCTCTGGTGCCCGAACTGTTCCAGTTGTGTCAGGTAGCGCATCCAGGTGTCATGTTCGCCGTCCAGCGCGGCCATGCGTGCCAACAGCACATGGGCGCTGATCAAGGCGTCCGGGGAACTCAACTCTTTGATCTGCGGCAGCACCTGCTCCAGGCGTTGCCTAGCTTCGCTCAACTGGTCGTTTTCATAGAGGAGCAAGGCAAGGCACGTCTGCATCGACGTGGTCGCATGCTCGTTCAGGCGCAGGTTCTCCTGCTCGGTGACACGCAGGCGCGAAAGAGCGCTGTCCAGTTGCCCTTGATGCAGGTCCAGCAACGATTCCAGACTGTCGGCTCCGTTGCGCAGGTAACCCGGCTGGCGCGGCAATTTGGCCAGCAGCGCGCGGGCCTGGTCGAAGCGGCCAGTGCAGATCATGCAATACGAAAGGTAGTAGGCGACCTGCGCATAGGCAGGGTCGTCCGTTTTTGCGCTCAGGCTATCCAGCTGGGCCAGGCCCGCAACATAGGCGTCTTCCATGCGGTCACTCAGCGCCAGCCATTGCACCTTGGCGATGCTGGCGCGTGCGGCCAGCCCCGGATGCGCGATCAGGCGCTCGGCGTCTGCAAGGCGGCGGGCATGGAGGAGCGACCAGATGTACACCATGCCCAGTTCGGGCTGTGCGTTGAAGATGCTTTCCGGGAGGCGTTGCAGGTACGACAGCAGCATCCGCGCATGACCGCCAAGCATCCAGGTACCGGCATGGGCGGCCAGCAGGCTCACTGCCTGTGCGGTCTCATCGGCGGCGAACAAGTGCTCCATCGCGGGTTCGTAGCGGCCCTGTTGCTGGTACCAGCGCGCGGCTCGCGAGTGCCCCTGCTGGGTCTGCGCCGGCTGCGTCAGGCTACGAAGGAAGCTGGCAAACAGCGGGTGATAGCGGTACCAGTGCTGGCAATGGTCCATGGGTAGCACAAAGAGGTTGTCCCTCAGCAGGCGCTCTATCTGCGCCTGGCTGTCGTCGCGCCCGGTGACGGCGTCACACAACGGCGCGCAGAACGCGTCGAGCATGCAGGTGTCCAGAAGGAAGTCACGGATTTCGGGGTCCTGGCGCATCAGTAAGTCCTCGCTCAGGTACTCGGCCACCTCGAGGTGGCTGCCGCTGAAGGCGTCGATAAAAGCACTGGCATCCTCTTGCCAGCGCAAAGACAGGGTCGCCAGGTACAGTGCGGTGATCCAGCCTTCGGTACGCGCGAGCAGCCGGGCAACGTCGTCATCGCTCAGGTGCAGCGCGCAGCATAAGCGGATGTAGCGTTTGGCTTCTTCAAGGCTGAAGCGCAAGGCGCCTTGGCTTATCTCCTGTACCTGCCCGCGTGCCCGTAGGCGACCGAGATTGAGCTCAGGTACACGACGCGAGCCAATGACCAGGGTGCCATGGGCAGGCAAGGTGTCCAGCAGGTGCTGGATGAACGCCAGCAGCGCCGGATTGTCGAGCACTTCGAACTCGTCGAGGATCAGGGTAAAGGCTTTTTCGCGTTGGCTGATGCAAGCCAGCAGTTCGCTTGCCGTCAGCGGTGTGTGAAGCAGGCCCCACACGTGCGCCAGCTGGCTGCCGAAGACCTGGAGAAAATGCCCGAGGTCGTTGTCGGCGACATCGACGTTGCACCAGAGGACATCACGCCCTTCGTTCAGGCACTGTTGGTGGTACTGCAGCAGGAAGGTCGTTTTGCCAAACCCGGCTGGCGCGCAGACCACCAGCAACCGAGGCCGGACATGGCCCAGATGAGCGAGCAAGGCGTCACGAGGGAGATGGATTGCACTGGCCGCCGGTTCACTGAATTTGAATGGCGAGCTGGGCACCGACGGGCCATCGCTGAGCAGCGCCGCGGGATCGACAATGAAGTCGAGAAGAGGGGGGACGCTCCTGGCACGGGTCACGAGGTTCTCCAGTGAAGGATCAAGGGCAGCATTATTGCCGAGCGTCTGCGCCGAGAACAGTGTGGGCCGTCCGCCGCAAGTGTGTACGGGCGGTCGACATATATCCCTGCGGCGCGTGCGAGCGGGGTGGGCCGCGGCCTACCCAGAGATTACGCCTACCCATGGTTCGTTTGAACCAGGTGCAAAACCCTCCTGTTGTCCTCCCTTTGGCTGTCGCCGCTCCCTTGCAGGCGTTCCTAGTATCGACGGACACCTGTGCGGCGGCGCTTTAGCTACCGCCCGCGCTCACACCACTGAGGCCAGCCCCTGGGCCTAGCGCCTTGACCGAGGAGCCCTGAGATGACCATGAACGAATCTCTGCACGACGACGCCTTACGCGCGATTCTGCAGCAACAGCGCCAAGCCAGCCTGAACAGCGACCCCTGGAGTGCAGAGCAGCGTATAGCTCTGATTGATCGTGCCATCGGACTTCTGGTTGATCACCAGGCGGCGATCATCGATGCCTTGACCGAGGATTTCGGTCACCGCAGTCAGGATTTGTCCCGAATCTACGATGTTCTCAGCCCGTTGGCATCGCTTAAATATGCCAAAGCCAACCTTGCCCAGTGGATGGAGCCGGAAGCACGTGCGAGCAATCGCGGCGACGCCTGGGTCCAGTATCAGCCCCTGGGCGTGGTGGGTATCGTCACTGCATGGAACTTCCCGGGGGTGATGATTTTCGGCGGCCTGGCCGACGCCCTGGCGGCTGGCAACCGGGTGATGATCAAAGTGTCTGAGTTCAACCCGAAGACTTCGGCGCTGTTTGTGCGCCTGGTGGCCGAGGCTTATCCAGACGGTGAAGTGGTGGTGATCTCCGGTGGGGCCGACGTCGGCCAGGCGTTCTGTAGTCTGCCGTTCGACCATCTGCTGTTTACCGGTGCGAGCAACATTGGCCGTCAGGTGATGCGCGCCGCTGCCGAGAATCTGGTGCCAGTGACCCTGGAGCTGGGTGGCAAGTCACCGACCCTGGTATCGCGCTCTGCCGATTTGAAAACGGTGGTTACCAAAATAATCACCGCAAAACTGCAGAACGCCGGGCAGATCTGCCTGGCCCCGGACTACGTTCTGGTGCCGCAGGAACGCGTCGCCGACTTCGTAACCTGCGCCCGCACGATAGTGGCCCAGCTGTTCCCAACACTGTTGGACAACCCTGACTACACCTCGGTGATCAATGCCCGCCACTACCAGCGCCTGTGCGGCTATCTGGACGAGGCGCGAGCCGCAGGTGTGGAACTGGTGGCGTTGAACCCCGCCGACGAAGACTTCAATGGCCAGCCACACCACAAACTGGTACCGACCCTGCTGATCGATCCGCACGACGAACTGCAGGTCATGCAGGAGGAGATCTTCGGTCCGCTGTTGCCGATCAAACCGTACCAGACCTTCGATGAGGCGCTGGCCTATATCAATGCGCGCCCACGCCCACTGGGGTTGTACTACTTCGGCAACGATGCCGCCGAAGAAGCACAGGTCATCAACCGTACCTGTTCCGGTGGTGTGACCATCAATGATGCGCTCAAGCATGCCGGGGTCGATACCCTGCCATTCGGCGGTGTCGGCCCCAGCGGCATGGGCTGCTACCACGGCTTCGACGGTTTCAAGACCTTCAGCCATGCCAAGGCGGTACTGCGGGCCGCTGACGGCCCGGACGTCATGCGCCCTCCCTTCAGTGAGCAAACCCGTCAACTCATCTGTTCCCTGATCCAGCGCTGACCCTGCGCGAGGCAGGAAGCCTGCTTCGCCCACTCCAACTTGAGGTGAACCATGAAAGCAGCTGTGTTCCATAAACCGGGCAGCCCATTGACCATTGAACAGGTGAGCATTGGTAAGCCCGGTCCGCGCGAGGTCCTGGTGCGCACCGTCGCCGTCGGCATGTGCCATTCCGATCTGCACTTTGTCGATGGTCTGTACCCGTTTCCAGCGCCAGTGGTGCTGGGCCATGAGGCCGCCGGCGTCGTCGAAGCGGTAGGTTCCGATGTTCATACCGTCAAGCCGGGTGACCATGTTGTGACGTGCCTGTCGGCGTTCTGTGGCCACTGCGCGCATTGTGTCACTGGCCACTTGTCTCTGTGCGTGTCCCCGGAAACCAAGCGTGGGCCGGAGGAGGCGCCGCGGTTGTCCCTGGCACAGAAGCCGATGGTGCAGTTCGTCAATCTTTCAGCCTATGCCGAGCAGATGCTGGTCCATGAGAACGCGCTGGTGGCGATTAACCGCGACATGCCTTTGGACCGTGCAGCACTGTTGGGCTGTGCGGTCACCACCGGCACTGGCGCAGTGTTCAACACCGCCAAGGTGCGCCCAGGCGACACCGTGGTAATCATCGGCTGCGGCGGTATCGGGCTGTCGGCGGTCAATGGTGCAGCGCTCGCTGGTGCCAGCCGCATCATTGCCGTGGACAAGCTCGACTCGAAGCTGGAGCTGGCCCGCGTATTTGGCGCCACCGACCTGGTGAACCCGAACAACGGTGATCCGGTGCAGCAGGTGCTGGAGCTGACACGCGGCGGTGTGCATCATGCCTTCGAATGTATTGGTCTCAAGCAGACCGCCGAGCAAGCTTTCGGTATGCTCGCCCGCGGGGGTACGGCCACTATTATCGGGATGCTCAAGCCCGGCACGCGTTTGGATATCGACCCCTACGCGCTGCTGCATGAACGCCGTATCCAGGGTTCGTTCATGGGTTCCAACCGCTTCCCGGTGGATCTGCCAAACCTGGTCAATTTCTACATGCAGGGTCGTCTGAAGCTCGACCAACTGATCTCTCAGCGGATCCGCCTGGAGCAGATCAACGAAGGCTTCGATGAACTGCGTCGTGGCGAGCTGGCACGTTCGGTGATTGTCTTCGATCAGTAAGACTTTGGCGGTCGGCGTGAGCAGGCTATGGTCATGCTCGCGTCGACCGCTTTTTCGTAACGCGGATGTCGCTGTTCAGGATCCGCTCAAGGCCTCGGCCCAGGAGGCTTGGCGGAACGGACGCTAGCGTTCAATCAATCCAGCCATGTTGGCGGGCTGAGGCCAAGGCTTCGGTACGGCCACTGACCTCCAGTTTGGCGTAAATCTTCTGCAGATGAGATTTAACAGTGCATTCGGAGAGAAAAATCTTGGCTGCGATGACTTTGTTCCGGTGTCCTGCAGCCAGCAGGCGCAATACTTGCGACTCACGCTCGGTCAACAACGAGGACACGACCAGCGTCGTCGAGACAGGCAGGGTGGGACTATTGCTGACCATGTGACGCAGCAGCTCCGCGACAAAAGCGCATTGCATTCCGGATTGGCGACCACCGTTGCGTTGCTGAATGGCCCAGCTCTGCAACAAGGCATGCAGGCGTTCACCCTCTTCGCAGAAAGTACTGACGAACCCCTCCTGGCTAGCCAGGACCAGCGCCTGGCTGAGTGTTTCTAAGGCCTCCTGACGTTGTCCCAGTCCCTCAAGGGCAAGCGCCAGTAACAGGCGCAGCTTCAGCGCTCGACGTTGATGCTGCCAGTGCAAGGCTGTTTCTAGCGCTGGGCGCAGCGCGCGCACAGCAGCGAGGTGCTCACCCTGGGCAATACGCAGGCGCTGGCGGGCGATGCCAAGGGTGTCGCTGTCGGTGCTGAACTTACTGAAGCCGGGGCGATCCCAGTCGGCCAGTTGTTCGGCATTGCGCAAGGCCTGGGCGGCACCGTCGAGCTGCTGTTCGAGCGTGGCAACGCGTGCGCGCTCCAGCCAGGCAGCGCAACGCATCCGCTGGGAGTCGCATCGCTCGCCCAGGTGCTGCAGGTCGACCAGATTGCGAAGCCAGCCATGGCGATCGCCCCGGCGCAGGGCCAGACGCGCGCAGAGAACATGGCTGGAGATCTGTAGATCTGGAGAACTGACCTGCTTGGCGAATGGCAGGCAATGCAGCAACAGGCGCTCACTCTCTTCTCGTTCACCACGTTCGTAATGCACCAAAGCCAGCAACACATCCAGCGCCAATAGTGTCTCGTGGGGTTTGCCGATGCGATCGTGGCGTGGCGTGCTGCGCATGCTGCCCAGGCGTGTCATGGCGCTGCCCAAGCGGCCTTGGATCAGGTCCATGATGCCTTCGTTGACGTTGAAGGTGTAGCCCATGAAGCCCCGATGCACTTGCGCTTCACGTTGCATCGCGGTGGACATCAAACGGCTGGCTTCTTCATGTTGGCCACTCGAGAGCAGTGCTGCGGTCAGGCAGTGGGATAGGGCGACGTACAGATGCAAATTGTCGTCGGGTATGCGCGCGAGGACTCGCGGTCCGCGTTGGCACAACTCATCCACCTGGTCGAGGACCCCCAAGTGCAGGCAATAGATTGCTTCGGGCACGTAGGCATACTGGTCGGCCAGTCGCTCGGCGACACGTGCAGCGTCCTGGAAGCGGCTGGTCAGCGCTAGCAGCAGAGCATAGGCCTGGCCCATGGCCGGATAGCGGGCCAGAGTCGACGCCGGAAAGCGGTCCAGCCAGCGCAGCAGCAGGTTGGTGCGGCCGATGCCAAGCAGGGTATTCAGATATTGGTTGATGCTTTGGGCTGCCTCGTCTTCATGACCGGCCTGGAACAGATGCTCGATGGCGGGGATTGGCTGGTTTTGCTCAAGGAACCAGCGAGCAGCGACATCGTGCAAGTGAGTAATCCGCTGCGGGTCCTGACGTTGCAGTGCAACCCGCAGGAAACTGGCGAACAAGGGGTGGTAGCGGTACCAGCGCTGAGTACCGTCGACCGAGGTAAGGAACAGGTTGGCGCGTTCAAGCTGCTCGATCATAGCCTGCCCGTCGTCGCGGCCGCTCAAGGCATTGCACAACGCCGGACAGAATTGCTCCGGGATGCTCGACAGCAACAGAAAGTCGCGGCACTCGGCGGTCTGCCGAGCGAGCACGTCCTCGGCCAGGTACTCTGCCAGCTCCAGGTGGGAGCCGGAGAAGGACTCAATGAACGCAGCGTGATCATCGCGGCTGGTCAGGGACAAACTGGCCAGATAGAGGCCAGTGATCCAGCCATCGGTGCGCCGGTGAAGGGCGCGCACATTTTCGTCGCACAGTGGCAGGCTGCGTTTTTCGCAAAGAAAGCGCTGTGTCTCTTCGTAGGTGAAACGTAAGTCGTCGGGGCGGATTTCCAGCAATTGCCCTCGGCCACGCAGGCGTCCCAGGCCGATACCGGGCACAGACCGCGAAGCGATGGTTAGCAAGCAACCGTTAGGTAGCACACCGAGCATTTGTTGAATGAAGCCGAGTACTTCGGCATTGTGCAAGACCTCGAACTCGTCCAGCAGCAGTGCAAACGGTTCGCCCAGCACCATCAGTTGGTCCAGCAAGTCTTGGGGGTCACGTACTGCGCGATCGAACCCGTACAGCCCGTACAAGGCCTCGCCCAAGGTAGCAACGAAACGTTGCAGATCATTGTCGGCAGCGTTTAGGTTCATCCACAGGCTGGTCTCGCCCTGCGCCAATCGATGGCTGTGGTACTGGCGTAGCAACGTGGTCTTGCCGAAACCTGCTGCGGCACGGATCAGAATCAGGCGGGCGGTTGTGCTGCCAGTCAGTTGCTCCAGCAGTCTCGGTCGGGCCAACTGGCCGGCGCTGAGCGCAGGCGGTGCGAACTTGATGGACGTAGCGCGGGGCAGGGGGCGCGGATCGGCATTGAGACTCGGCAGGAGGGCGGGCATATTCTGTGTACCTCTTGGGGCGGCGCCTCGCCCATGGAGCGGACGCCGTCTCGTTATTCTGGGATATCCACACTTGTCAGGTGTGTTACGGCGCCGACCCCTGGCAGTGGTGCGCGGGTGCAAACTGCCAGGGGCGCTGCGAGTCAGCGCTGCGACAGCTCGGTGGGCTTCACTTTCTCCATGCGCGAGGTGTCCATCAGTACCAGGCCGAAGGCCATGCCATACATCAGGCGGCCCTGACGGTCGACTTTTACCGGTGCATACATGCCGTTGAACACAGGATCGCTACCGGAGGCGATTTCCAGAGTGGTCTTGCCGCTGTCCAGGTCCATGCCAATGTGATAACCCTGGCCTGGGTGCTGGGTGTAGAAGCCATTGATGATGGCCATGTGGCCGCCACCGCTGATCATCGGCACCACGGAGATCGAGCTGACGTCGCTGCGGGCCCACTGCTGGCTCCACGCGTCCTTGGCGCTGTCCCACTTGAGCATGGCGACACCCTGAGGCATTGGCCGGGTGACACCATTGAGCAGCGTCACGTAGTAGTTCGACTTGACCTCGGTGGGCTTGGGTTGCGCAGGGATGTTGTTAACCACGAAAGCGTAGTTTCTGTACACCGCTACCGACTGTTCGGATTGTACGGTATCGATGCCCGCGCCGACGTCCACTTCCTTCTGGTCGGCGATACGTGCCGAAAGGGTACCCGGCTTCTGCTTCCAGCCAGCCGGAATACCGTCACGCCAGAAGGCCACCAGACGCATTTTCTTGGCACCGTCGGTGATAACCACCAACTTGTCTTCGTCCGGGCCGAAGCCCATCAGGGTGGGGGTGGCACCGGTGCCATCGGCGATCTTCACCGCGTCGAAAAGAACGCCGCGATCATAGGCGGCCTTCCAGGCTCCGCTGCTTTCATCCGCGTGAATCTTGCCTTTCGCGTCTACTGCTAGGCGGTACATGTTCTGGTTCGATGCAACATAAACCGCCCCCCCCTCAAGTTCCGGACCGGTGGCGAAGGAGTTGAGGAACACTTCGTCGGTCCCTTCTACCTGGTAGCTGTCGATTAGTGCCAGGCTATTGCGGTCGAGGGTGGCGACAGTACCGCCCATGGTATTTATCACCAGAAAACCGTTCGCGGTCATCCCCATGCCAAAGGTCACGTCGGCAGGCAGGCCCAGCGCCTTCTTGATCTTCGCGTCGCTGAACAGCTCTTTGGGCAGCGTGACCTGGCTGCTGAGGTGCATGCCCGAAGTGGCGTTTTTCGAATCATCCTGATCGATGCGAAACACTTGGCGTCCGCTAGCACCGATGAAGGCGTTTTCACGGGTCAGCAGCGCGTAGATGCTACCGTTCAATACCTGATCGGTCGTGGCAGTGACCATGCGGTTGGGTTGGCCCTGCATGTAAGTCAGCAGACCTTTCTCATCGGCAGCTTCAAGATACTTGCGAGTTTGCGCCGCTTGCTCCAGTCGCTGCTCAGAAGTGATCTGCCGGTAGTTCGGCAGGGTAACCGGCAAGTCGACACGAGCGATTTCGGTAATGCGCAGATCATCTTCAATCTTTAGCTTGCGCAGTGAGAAGCCCGCCCAATACCAATAGACATCCGTACCATTCACCTTGTCATAGAACTGCATCAGGCCGGTGGACTCGTTGGGCACCACCCGGTAGGAATCGGGGGTCACTTTGAACGAACCGTGGGCGACGGCGATGTCAGTACTGTCCGATGCGCCATCATTCCAGTGCGTCTGGTTGTTGTACGACTGGGCCAGATAGGGATTGGACGGTGGCATCTGTTCCTGGGCACCGGCGAGCAAGGGCAGAGTAAGGCAAGTCGCCAGTAGGCTAAGGCGGGAGCAAGCAGCTTTCATCTTCATTGTTCTCTTGTTGTCGATGGGGTTCTCGGTGCGCCACAGGGTGGAGCACTTATGCATTGCCACCTCGACCATACAAATGACTACCCGCAGCGTCGGCCCCCCACGGTGGGGGGCACCCTTCGCCAGCGCTGTCGCCCCCCAGCAAGGGTGGCTGAGCTTGGATGTTTCGACTTGTTACCGTGAGTGTCACCTACAACGGGGTGCTGTATCGCCCACGCTTCATGAGGGATGCACATGCTCAGCGGTATCAAAGTCGTCGAAATCTGCGGTATTGGCCCCGGCCCGTTTTGCGCCATGCACCTGGCCGACCTGGGGGCGGATGTAATCGCTGTCGAGCGTGAAGCCTCGGTGTCCATCACCGGTGAAGCTAACGCCACGCTCAATCCCTTGAACCGCGGCAAGCGCTCGGTGGTGGCCGACCTCAAGACCGCTGAAGGCCGGGAAACCCTGTTGAAGCTGATCGAGGGGGCCGACGCCTTGGTCGAGGGCATGCGCCCCGGGGTGATGGAGCGCTTGGGCCTGGGGCCGCAGGAGTGCCTGGCCCGTAATCCGCGTCTGGTCTATGGGCGCATGACCGGCTGGGGGCAATCTGGCCCCATGGCCAAGGCTGCCGGCCACGACAACAACTACATTGCCTTGTCCGGGGCGCTGTACCACAGCGGCACCGCAGGCGAGGCGCCGTCGGCACCGATTACCCTGATTGGTGACATCGGCGGTGGCGCGTTGTACCTCGCCGTTGGCCTGCTGGCCGGCATCCTCAGTGCGCGTGCCACAGGGCGCGGCACGGTGGTGGATGCCGCCATCGTCGACGGCTCGGCGCACATGATGCAACTGATGAATGCCTTGCGGGGGCGTGGGCTGCTGCGAGACGAACGCGGCGCCAGCGTGCATGACGGCTCGCATTTCTATGCTACCTACCGCTGCGCCGATGACTTGTACATCGCCCTCGGTTCCATGGAACCGCAATTTTACGCGTTGCTGCTGGACAAGCTCGGGCTGACGGATGAACCGCGTTTTAGCCGGCAGTGGGACGCCAGACAATGGCCGCAACAGCGCGAATACCTGGCCGAGATTTTTGCCAGCCGCAGCCGCGCCGCCTGGTGCGAGTTGCTCGAAGGCAGCGATGTATGTTTCGCCCCGGTACTTAGCCCACGCGAAGCCGCAGACCACCCGCACATGGTTGAACGCGGGGTGTATTTCGAGCGTGACGGTCTGCTACAAACCGCTCCCGCACCACGTTTCGATAACCAAGTAAAAATCCCCGGGCCCGTTCCCAGTCGCGGCGAACACACCAGCAGCGTCATGGCCGCGCTTGCACGTGGCGACCTGGCGGCAGCCTGGGAAGCCTGAAGCTCTGTTTGCCCATCGCGCGGCGGCACCGCGCCACAGTCCGGAGTTATTCCATGAGCAACAACGTAGTGGTGGCCGGGGTCGGCATGATCCCCTTCAGCAAGCCGGGCGCCAGCCCCAGTTACATCGACATGGGGGCCGATGCCGTGCGCCTGGCCCTCAAAGACGCGAGCCTGGATTACGCCAAGGTACAGATGGCATTTGCCGGTTATGTCTACGGCGATACGACCTGCGGTCAGGCGGTGCTCTACCGTATCGGCCGCAGTGCGATCCCGGTGTTCAACGTTAACAACGCCTGCGCCAGTGGTTCCAGTGCCCTTTACCTGGCGCGCCAGGCGGTGCAAAGCGGCGCGGTGGAGTGCGCGCTGGCCGTGGGCTTCGAGCAGATGCAGCCAGGCGCCACCCGTTCCAACTTCCCCGATCGGCCATTGCCCCGGGGCGACTATCTGCCGATTCAGGACCAGTTGTGCGCCGATGCCGGTGATATCCCGCGCAACCTGATCACCTTCGGCGGTGCCGGCCGCGAACACATGCGCAAGTACGGCACCAAGATGGAAACCTTTGCCGCGATTCGCGCCAAGGCCAGTCGTCATGCGGCCAACAATCCGCTGGCGCTGTTTCGCAAGGTGGTGAGCAGCGAAGAAGTCATGAATGACACCTTGATGTGGCCCGGGGTGATGACCCGCATGATGGCCTGTCCGCCCACCTGCGGCGCCGCTGCGGCGGTGCTCTGCACTGAAGCTTTTGCCCGGCGTCATGGCTTGCGTACTGACGTTGCGATTCTCGCCCAGGCCATGACGACCGACCCAGTGGAGTCGTTCGACCCCCCGACCATGATCGGCTTCGTCGGTACCCGTATGTCTCAACGGGCCGCGCAAGCGGTGTACGAACAGGCCGATGTCGGGCCGCGCGATATCGACGTGGTGGAATTGCACGACTGCTTCGCCCACAACGAGCTGCTGACGTATGAATCCCTGGGCCTGTGCGCTGAAGGCACGGCTGAACAGTTCGTACTGGAAGGCGACAACACCTACGGCGGCCGCGTGGTCACCAACCCTTCCGGCGGCTTGCTGTGCAAGGGCCATCCCTTGGGCGCCACGGGGCTGGCCCAGTGCTATGAGCTGACGCACCAACTGCGCGGCACTGCCGATCGGCGCCAGGTGGACGATGCGCGCCTGGCCCTACAACACAACCTGGGCCTGGGGGGCGCCTGCGTGGTGACCCTGTATGGCCGCAACTGATCGTTCAACAGGAGACAACGCATGAGTCAGAAGTTGCAAGGCAAAGTCGCCATCGTCACCGGTTCCGGCCGCGGTATTGGTCGCGCCATCGCCCTCAAGTTCGCCAGCGAAGGCGCCCGTGTGGTGGTCAACGACCTTGACCCGGCACCGGCCGCCGAGGTGGTGGCCGAGATCCAGGCCCTGGGCGGTGAGGCCGTGGCCTGGTGCGGCAACGTGGTCGCACCAGGCTTCGCCGAGGGCTGCGTGAAAACCGCCCTGGAAGCCTTCCAGCGCATTGACATCATCGTCAACAACGCCGGCTTCACGTGGGACAACGTGGTGCAGAAGATGAACGATGAGCAGTGGGACGCGGTAGTCGACTGTCACCTCAAAGCGCCGTTCATGCTGTTGCGCGCTGCCTATCCGTACATCCGCGAGGCCAGTAAGGCCGAGGCCGAGGCTGGCGAAGTGGTGTATCGCAAAGTGGTCAACATCTCCTCGGTCGCCGGGACCCAGGGCGCGGCGGGTCAGGCCAACTATGCCGCCGCCAAGGCGGGCGTGGTCGGCCTGACCAAAAGCATGGCCAAAGAGTGGGGACGGTTGAATGTCAACGTCAACTGCGTGGCATTCGGCGCCATTGAAACACGCCTGACGCAGGCCACCACCGAAGAGAAAACCGTGCAGGTCGAAGGCCGCGACATCAAGGTCGGCGTTCATCCTGACCGCATCGCCGCCGCCTATCGCGACACGCCGTTGGGGCGTTTCGGTACCCCGGAAGAAGCGGCGGGCTCGGTGTTCATGTTCTGCATTCCCGAATCCAATTTCGTCAGCGGCCAGACCATCATCTGCGGCGGTGGCCGCGGTGGCTTCTGAGCCCACGCCAAAAAGGCCAGCCTGCGCCAGCGCAGGCTGACATCTCTATCCAAGGACAACAACAATGAAAAAACTTGAAGGAAAAGTCGCGCTGGTAACCGGTTCCGGCCGTGGCATCGGTCGTGAAGTCGCTCTGCAATTGTCCGCCTACGGCGCCAAGGTGGTGGTCAATGACCTTGACGCCGCACCAGCCGCAGAGGTGGTGGCTGAAATCCGCGCCAGTGGCGGCGATGCTGTCGCTTGCGTCGGTAGCGTGACCGCACCGGACTTCGCCGAACGCTTCGTCAAGACCGCCGTGGACAGCTACGGCGGTATCGACATCATCGTCAACAACGCGGGCTACACCTGGGACAACGTGATCCAGAAGATGAGCGACGAGCAGTGGCACGCCATTATTGACTGCCACCTGACCGCACCCTTCCAGATCCTACGGGCCGCACAGCCGGTCATCAGTGCCGCCGCCAAGCAGGAAGCTGCCGAAGGCCGGCAGGTCATGCGCAAGATTGTCAACATCTCCTCCGGTGCTGCGGGCGGTAACGTCGGCCAGAGCAACTACTCCTCGGCCAAGGCCGGCATCATGGGCATGACTAAGACCCTGGCCAAGGAGTGGGGACGCCTTAAAGTCAACGTCAACTGCATCGCTTTCGGCCATATCGAAACCCGTCTGACCGTACCGTTTTCCGGCACCGAGAGCGCCACGGTGAGCATCGAGGGCCGCGAAATCAAGGTCGGCATCAGCGAGGCGCTGGTGGAGCGCGCCAAGAGTGGGATCCCGTTGGGCCGCCCGGGTACCGCGCAGGAAGCCGCAGGCTCTGTGGTGCTGTTCTGCCTGCCGGAATCTGATTACTGCTCCGGTCAGGTTCTGTACTGCGCTGGCGGTCCGCGCTGACGCTGCCTTGCCGCCTGGCCCGGAAAGGCCAGGCGGTGTTTGCAGGGCGCGGCCCTATCAGGAGTTGATATGACCAACAGCACGCCACGTAGCACTGCACGTACTTTGCTGCATACCCGCTGGATCGAATGCCGGGGCTATCTTCGCGATGATGGCCTTTACGATATCGAAGGACGTCTGCAAGACCTGACCAACGCGGCTACCGACCTGCCGTTCCACCCCGTACCGCCCAGCGGCCACATTCACGACATGCACCTGGTGATGACCATCGACAGTGACCTGTTGATTCGTCATATCGAGGCGCGCATGCCCACCGGCGCCAGCCCCTTCTGCCCCGACGTGGTTCCGGCTTACCGGAACTTGACCGGGTTGCGCATCGGACCGGGCTTCATCAAGGCGGTCAAGGCGGTGGTCGGCGGAGTGTGCGGCTGTACGCATATGACCGAACTGCTTGAGCGCATGGCCAAGACCGCGATGCAGACCCTGTTTTCCACCTATCGCCGCCAGGCCAGCGAACGTGCCGCCAGAGGCGAGCAGCGCCGTCCTGCGGTACGGCCCTGGGTGATTGGTACCTGCCACGCCTACCGCGAAGAAGGCGAAGCCGTCCGGCTGCTCTGGCCCGAAGGCCTGCCCGATGCGACACCCCATTGAGCCCACTGTGATTGCGAGGAGGTCCCATGACAATTGAACTGCCCCCTGAACACCGAGAAATACGTGACGCCATTTTGCGCATCTGCGAGCGTTTCGACGCCGACTATTGGTTGGAAAAGGACCGTCTGGGTGGATTTCCCAGCGATTTCCACCAGGCCTTGGCCGAAGATGGTTGGCTGGGAATCTGTATTCCGGAAGCCTATGGTGGCTCCGGGCTGGGCATCACCGAAGCGACCGTAATGATGCAGGCCATCGCCGAATCCGGCGCCGGCATGAGTGGCGCCTCCGCGGTGCACATGAACATCTTCGGCCTCAACCCAGTGGTGGTCTTCGGTACCGAGGCGCAAAAACAGCGCATGCTGCCGCCGCTGATCGCCGGGCAGCACCGCACGTGTTTCGCGGTGACCGAGCCCAACACCGGCCTCAACACCACCCAATTGAAAACCCGTGCTGTGCGCGATGGCGATCACTACGTGCTGCACGGCGTGAAGACGTTCATTTCCACCGCCAGCGTGGCCGAGAAGATGCTGATCTTGGCGCGCACTACGCCGTTGGAGGAAGTGCGCAATAAGACCGAGGGCTTGAGCCTGTTCTACACCGACTTCGACCGGCGTTTCATCGAAGTCCACGAGATCGAAAAAATGGGGCGCAAGGCGATCGACACCAATCAGGTGTTCATCGACGGCCTGCGGGTGCCCAAGGACGATCTGATCGGTGAGGAGGGCAAGGGTTTCCGCTACATCCTCCACGGCATGAACGCCGAGCGCATTCTGGTGGCGGGTGAGGCGGTCGGCCTGGGCCGGGCCGCGTTGGCCCGTGCGACTCAGTACGCCAAGGAGCGCGAAGTGTTCAATCGGCCGATCGGCCTCAATCAGGCGATCCAGCATCCGCTGGCTGAACGCTGGATGGAACTTGAGGCTGCGAACCTGATGACGTTGCACGCTGCCGCGCGCTTCGATCGCCAGGAGGAGTGCGGTGTGGAAGCCGGCGCCGCCAAGTACCTGGCCGCCGAGGCCGGCTACAAAGCCTGCGAGACCGCGGTAATGACCCACGGTGGCTATGGCTACGCCAAGGAGTATCACGTCGAGCGCTATTTGCGCGAAGCGCTGATTCCGCGGATCGCCCCGGTCAGCCGTGAGCTGATTCTCTGCTTCATTGCCGAGAAAGTACTCGGCCTGCCCAAGTCTTACTGAGGAGCACCCAATGAATAGCCCGAGGGCACTTTCCCTTGAACTGGATATCTATTGGGACGACCTGAGCGTCGGCACCTGTTTTCGCAGCGGCAAGCGCAGCGTGACCGAGGCTGACCTGGTCAATTTCACCAATCTGACCTGGCTGACCGAGGCACTGTTTACCAATTCAGATCCACAAGACCGGGCCCAGATGGCAATTGCCGGGCGGGTGGTGCCGGGCGGGCTGGTCTACACCTACGCCGAGGGGCTGATATCGTCCTCATTTCAGGCTGCAGGTCTGGCGTTTCTTGGCGCTGAGCTGCAGATGCACGGGCCAACCCTGGTGGGCGATACGCTGCGGGTGGAATGCGAGGTAATCGAGTCCCGCTTGACGTCCAGGGGCGACAGAGGGCTGGTGCGCACCCGTAACACGGTGGTCAACCAGCGCGGCGAAACCGTGCTGGTGTACACGCCGCTGCGCATGATGCGCCGTCGCGCTGAGTGATCAGGCGCCGATCCGTGACTGAACACCCTGTTGGGGCTACCGTTGTCGGCAGCCCCAACCGCGCTGTGGGCGATGGTTCAGGCGTTGCCCATCACCCCGGTCGCGCGCCAATGGCTGATATCGGCGCCGCTCAGCCAGCCTTCCAGGGCACTCTCGATACCCGCATAAGTGGCTGCCTGGGGCGCTGTGGGATGAGCTTGCGGCGTACGGTTGAAACGCGGTGCGGGGGCCGGTTGCGATACACCGTCTACCTCGATGAAGGTGCCACGTGCTTGCAGATGCGGATGCTGCGGCGCCTCTTCAAACGACAGTACTGGCGCGAAGCACACATCGGTACCTTCGAGCAATTCGCACCAGGCCTGGCGGTCACGGCGGCGAAACGCCTGGGCGAAGTATTCGCGGGCCTTGGGCCAGTTGCGTGGATCGTTTTGTTCGCCGATGTCGCTCGGGTCGATCTCCAGGTAGCGCAGCAAGTCGGCGTGGAAGCGTCCTTCGATCGGTCCGATGGAGACCAGCAAATCGTCACGGCAAGGGTAGACGTCGTAGAAGTAGGCGCCCGAATCAAGCACATTGCTGCCACGCTCCGGACGCCATTGGCCGCTGGCCGCGAGGCCGTAGAACAGGGTGGCCATGGACGCCGCGCCATCGACGATGGCCGCGTCCACTACCTGGCCAAGCCGGGACTGGCGTGCCTCGAGGATCGCCGCCAGCATGCCGATGGTCAGGTACAGCGCACCGCCGCTCATGTCCCCCAGCAACGCCAAGGGTACACTGGGCAGTTGCCCCTGACGCCCGATTGCATTGAGCACACCGGTCAGTGCGATGTAGTTGATGTCGTGCCCGGCCGCCTTGGCCAGTGGGCCGGTCTGGCCCCAGCCGGTGATGCGGCCATACACCAGGCGCGGATTGACCGCGAGGCATTCGTCGGGGCCCAGCCCCAGGCGTTCGGTAACTCCGGGGCGAAAGCCTTCGATCAGGGCGTCGGCGTCTTTGAGCAGTTCAAGCACCAGGCGCACCGCCTGTGGGTCTTTGAGGTCCAGGGCGATTGCCTGGCGATTGCGCAGGGTCAAGTTGTACCTCAAGGGTTTGCTCACACCGAGCTCCACCGGCTCGCGGCGCTCGATGCGCAGCACGGTAGCGCCGAGATCCGCCAGCATCATGGCAGCCATTGGCCCGGGACCTATCCCGGCCAGTTCGATGATCTTAATGCCAGCCAAGGGGCCCATAGTCACGTCGTCCTAAATGGTCGAAAGGATGGCGCCCACCCGCGTGGGTACCGTGGTTGGCTTCAATGTGCAATGCGCTGATCGATGGGTCCAATACTGGATTCGGATCGGCCGATACCTCTATGCAAGGGCTCTTTCTATGGAACTCCGCCAGCTCAGGCAGCTACTGGTGCTCGCCGACACCCTCAACTTTCATCGCGCCGCGGAACGCCTGCACATGGCCCAGCCGCCACTGTCGACGTCGATCAAGAAGCTGGAAGGCGAGCTCGGCCTGTTGCTGTTCGAACGCCTGCCCAGCGGCCTGCAACTGACGACAGCGGGTCATACCCTGTTGGGCCTGGCACGGCGGACCCTGTTTCATGCCGAGGAATTGCGTCGTACTGCCCGCGAGCTGACACTGGGGGAGCAGGGGCAGTTGAGGTTGGGTTGCGTAGGTTCGGCCTCTCACGGACTGCTGCCGCAGATTCTACGGGAGTATCGCAAACGCTTCCCTCAGGTCGGACTGTCGCTGGAGGAGTCGTCTACCAGCGATTTACTGCGCCGTCTGCAGGAGCACTCGCTGGACGTGGCCTTTGTGCGTTTTCCGGTGCTGCTTACCAGTCCGGCAAGCATCACCTTGCTCAAACGCGAACGCATGATGCTCGCCGTACCGGCTGATTCGGTGTTCGCCGGGCTTGGCGAAGTAGCGTTACAGGCCCTGGAGGACCAGCCATTCATCATTTACTCCCGCACCCGCTCATCGACGATGCACCTGCTGACACTGCAGGCTTTCCAGCAGCTGGGCGTACGGCCGCGGATCATCCAGGAGGCGGTTCAGGTGCAGACCATGTTGGGGCTGGTGGAGGGAGGGGTGGGCCTGGCCCTTGTGCCGGAGTCCGCGGCGCGCTTGTGTGGCGAGGCATTGCGCCTTGTGCCATTGGTCGCCGGCAACGACGTTTTTCAAGTGGGGACCGCAATGGCGGTGATGCCTGAGGCGATTACTCCCACCGCTCAGCATTTCATCGATCAGGCGCTTGTCGTCGCCGGTATTGGCTGAGAGCTGTCCAAACAGGTGATGCCAAGCGCGGCCATGGCCTGGATCTGGGCATCGTCATAGCCGACTTCGGCGAGCACTTCCTGGCTGTGCTCGCCTAGGCGCGGGGCGGCGCGTCCAGGCTGTGGTTGGGAAACGGACCAGCGCGAGGGCACTGCCATGGACAGCACTTGGCCTTCGCTCGGGTGCTCGATATGTTCGAAGAAGCCTACGGCCTGCAGGTGCGGGTCCTGCAACAGCGATTCCACGGTGTGCAGGGGCATCACCGGAATATCCGCCTGTTCCAGCACTGCGCGCCAGTGGGCGGTGGTTTGCGTAGCGAGGATCTGCTCAACCAGTGCGTACAAGGCGTGGATATGCTCGGTGCGTCGGCCGATATTGGCAAAGCGCGGGTCTTGCTCCATCAGGCCGGGTTTACCGGCCAAAGCCAGAAAGCGTCGCCAGTGCTGGTCGTTGTAAAGCATCACGCACAGATAACCATCAAGCGTCGCGTAGGGCCGGCGATGCTCGTTGAGCAGGCGCGCGTAGCCTGCCGGGCCTGTCGGCGGGTCGAAGCTCAAGCCACCTAGGTGGTCGCCGAGAACGAACTGGGCCATGGTCTCGAACATCGGCACTTCGATGGCCTGGCCCTGACCCGTGCGCTGACGGTGAAAGAGGGCGGCCGTCACTGCGTTGACCGCGCTCATGCCGACGATGCGGTCGGCCATTGCGCAGGGCACATAACGCGGTACCTCGGCACCTGCTTGCAGAGCGAGGGTAGGCAAGGCTACCGCACCCTGGATCAGGTCATCGTAGGCCGGCTTGGCGGCATAAGGACCTTGCTGGCCATAGCCGTAGACCCCGACGTAGAGGATACGTGGATTGACCGCCGCTACACTGCTATGGTCAAGGCCAAGGCGTGCCATAGCTTGCGGGCGGACGTTGTAGATCAGTACATCGGCGCTGGCAGCCAGGCGTAGCAATGCTTCGCGGCCCTGTGCCGACTTAAGGTCGAGAACCACACTGCGTTTACCCCGGTTGGCCTGCAGAAATACCCCTGCCATACCTGGGTGACGGGCGGGCCCGATATTGCGCACCGTGTCACCGCCGGGGGCTTCCACCTTGATCACCTGCGCGCCCAGGTCGCCGAGCAATAGTGTGGCGTAGGGTCCCATCAACACGCTGGTCATGTCGATAATGCGGATACCAGCGAGTGGACCGCTCATCAGCGTAGTTGCCAAGCAAGGAGGAGAGTGACGCAGGACATTTGGCAGGTTCCTGAGGGGGTGTGAGGATCCTAGGGACGGCCAGCGAGCCGAGGAAATACTTTTTTTGTCTCGCTCCATACTAATCGCGTATCGGCATTTGCCCGGAACTCGCTTTAAACTGCAGCTACATAAGAACGAGAAAGCCGTATGTCTGATTCCCCTGCGCCCGGCCAGCGTGCCCATTCCTTCCCGGAGCACCTCGCCCAATCGATTCCCGATACCAAGGTCGTGCCGCCACGCGGCGCGCGCCGTATGGTGCCACGGGAATCCTTGCTGGCCCGCCTGTTGGAGGCTCGGCGCCAGCGTTGTGTGGTGATCCAGGGACCGGCCGGCTCAGGTAAGACCAGCACGCTACTGGCCTGGCGCCGCGCACTGTTGCCGCTCAATTTCGAGGTCGCTTGGTTGTCGCTGATGGCCGAGGACAACGAGCTGACGCGGTTTGCTGATTGCTTGCTGGCTAGCCTGGCCGAGGTCAGCCCCGAGCTGGTCCGGGAAGCCAGTCTTTTGCTCGGGCGCGACAGCGACGAACTGGCGCTGGAAAACTGGGCGATCACCCTGGCTCAGGGACTGGCCTCATGGCAACCAGCCCGCGACCTGGTGTTGATGGTCGATGACCTGCACCACCTGGAAGAACCGCGCTTGCTGCTGCTCCTGCAAAACCTTCTGGAATACGCCCCAAGCAATTTTCATCTGGTGCTGGGCACACGCCATCCGGTGGCGCTGCCGCAACTGTTGGCGCGCCTGCGCACTCAAGGCCTGCTGAGCGAATTCGACCTGCGTGACCTGCGCTTCAGCCTGGAGGAGTCGGCACGCTTTCTGCGCGAACAGTTCGCGCAAATTGACCCGCATGAAGTCGAGCGTCTGCACGCTCTGACCGATGGCTGGGTCGCCGGCTTGCAGTTGTTCGCGCTCGACCTCAAAGCCAAGCAGGGCAACCACTTCCTGCCAGTGGAAATGCGTGACGCCAGTGCCTTCGGCGACTACTTCGAGCGCGAAGTGTTGACCCGCCTTGCCAGTGAGGATCTTGCTGCGCTAAGCGTGGCGTCGATTTGCAACCGTTTCTGCGCCTCGCTATGCGCGACGCTGCTGGGCGCGCCGCAGTCCCTGCCGAGGATACTGAACCGCCTGGCACGCCTGGATAACGGTGATCTGTTCATCACACAGGTCAAGAGCCATGACCGGGAAACCTGGTACCGTCTGCATCCGCTGCTGCGCGAGGTACTGCGCGCCCGCATGCCGCAACAGGGGGCCGATCTGCAAGCGTTGCATGCCATCGCTCGCGACTGGTTCTACTGCCGCGGCCATGTCGACGAGGCGGTGCGCCATGCCGTGCAGGCAGGCGATCCGCAGGTTGCTGCCGATATCATTGAAGGCTGCGCGAGCGAACTGCTTTCGCGGGGCAACTTGGCGCAGTTGTCCGGTTTGCTGCGGCGTCTACCGGACGAGGCATTGAATCAGCGTCTGGGCCTGCGCATTCTGATGGCTCATTTGCAGCTTTATGCACGCAATTTCGCTGAACTGCAAAAGAACCTGGCGTACCTGGAGGCCCAACGCCAGCGTCTGGAACCTCAGCAGTGCCATGCGTTGACGCTGCTGTATGCCGAAAGGGCTCTGCACCTGGACGACAGCTTGACAATGGAGCGGCTGGCGCCGGCGCTGCAGGCTATTCCCGAAGATGTCGACGACTTCATTCACACCGGGCGGGCGATCAACCTGGCCTGGCTGGCGATGTATCAAGGCCAGTTCGAGCAGGCCCGGGCGATTCTGGAGGAAAGCGACCGGCCGGCAGGTTCGCCACGACGCAGTCTTATGGCACGCTGTCTGGCTGGCATGAGCCAAGCCATGGAAGGGCGCCTGTACCAGGCGGAACACATTTTTCGGGATGTTCTGGAGGAGGCGCAGTGTCAAGGCGCGGGCTATGTCATCGTTGCCGGGATGGCCGCTGGTTTACTGGCGATCTCGTTGTACGAGCAGAACCAGTGCGAGGCCGCGCTGCAGATGATGGAGCCGCGCCTTGCTCTGCTAGAGCGCATCTCCATCCCCGACACGGTGTTTCAGGTGCTCTGCGTGCGTGCCGAAGCCCTTTGGCAACTGGGTCGCCGCGATGCCTCCGACGCCTGCCTGGATCGGCTTGAGACCTATGCAGAGCGTGACGGGCTCAAGCGCCTGCTGGCCTATGCACTGTTCCTGCGCCTGCGGCATCAGTTGCTCAGAGGGCAGACAGAACTGTCCAAAGCCAGTTTTGCGCGCTTGCAGGCACTTGACGCTAACTCGCTATTGCAGGGCATGGATGCAGAAGTGCACATGCTGGTGGAGCGCGCCCGACTGATGGTGGCCCTGAGCGAAGCGCGCTGGACCGAGGTGGTGAGCACTGCCATGCCGGTAATACGTCTTTCCCAGGAACAAGGCCGGCTGCGTCGAGTGGTGGCCGTGACGCTGCAGTTGGCCCTCGGCGAACGTGGCGCCGGGCAGGCGGATGAGGCGCTGCAACATACCTTGGAAGCGCTGCGCCAAGGGCATCGCCTGGGCTTGCACCGCAGCTTGCTGGATGTCGCACCGCAGGTCACGGCACTGATTGAGGAACTGCGGGGCACAACCGCGCTGGATCCGGTCCTTGATCGCTACGCCCAGCGCCTGCTGGGCCTGGGCGAGGAGGTGGAAAAGCGCGACAGCAGCTTAGCGCCGGACGCCCCTTTGGGCGGCTTGCGTCAGCGTGAAACCGAAGTACTCGAATTGGTGGCGCAGGCGTTGCCCAACAAGAAGATCGCTCGTGTGCTCAATGTCTCGCCAGAGACGGTCAAATGGCACATGAAGAACATCTTCCAGAAGCTCGGGGTCAACAGCCGCGACGAGGCAATCGCTTGTCTGCGCGACCTCAAGGCGGCGCGCGCGGAGCGCGATTAGGGCGATAGCCGGGCCATGGGCAACCGCGTGGCCGCAGCCAGCGGTTGCCTGCGGGTCACAGGGTGCGGGCGATCAGCTCTTTCATGACTTCGTTGGAGCCGCCGTAGATGCGCATCGGACGGGTGTTGATGTACAGCCGGGCAATCGGGTACTCGAGCATGTAGCCATAGCCACCGTGCAGTTGCAGGCACTCGTCGATGATTTCGCAGGCTTGGGTGCTCACCCACCACTTGGCCATGGCGGCGGTGGTCGAGTCGAGTTCGTGGCTGATCATCTTGGTCATGCACTGGTCAACGAAGGCGCGCGCGACACTCACCGTGGTTTGCATTTCCGCCAGTTTGAAGCGTGTGTTCTGCATGTCCAGCAAAGGCTTGTCGAACACCTTGCGGTCGCGCGTGTAGGCGATGGTTTCCTCCACGGCGCGCTCCATTGAGCCAAGCGCATTCATGGCGATGAACATACGCTCTTCGGGCAACTGCTGCATGAGCTGGACAAAACCCTGCCCCTCTACGGCGCCCAGCAGGTTGCTCACCGGCACACAGACGTCGTCGAAAAACAGCTCGGCGGTGTCCTGGCCTTTCTGGCCGATCTTTTCCAGGATCCGTCCGCGCCGGAAGCCCGGCAGGTCGGCGGTTTCCAGCACGATGATAGAGATGCCCTTGGCGCCCAGGCTCGGGTCAGTCTTGCACACCAGCAACACCAGGTCCGCCAGATGGCCATTGGTGATAAAGGTCTTGGAGCCGTTGATCACATAGTGATCGCCATCGCGCAACGCTTTGGTCTTGATGCGTTGCAGGTCCGTGCCGGCGCCCGACTCGGTCATAGCGATAGCACAGACCAATTCGCCTGTGGCCATTTTCGGCAACCACTTTTGCTTTTGTTCCTCGCTGGCATAACGCAACAGATAGTGGGCACTGATAGCACTATGGACGTTAGTACCGATGCTGGTAGCGATGGCGCGTGCCAGTTCGTAACCGACCACGGCATTGAAGGCATGGTTGCCACCGCCGCCGCCATACGCCTCGGGAATGGCCGGGCACAATATGCCGAGGCTCCCGGCCTTAAGCCAAGTGGCGCGGTCGACATGCTGCTGTTTGGCCCAGCGCTCTTCATGGGGCACCAGCTCTTCTGCAGCAAAACGACGCACGCTGGCCTGGAACATCGCCAGGTCTTCGGACATCCAGGACGGTCGGTATTCGCTCACGGGTAATCCTCGCTCTCAGTGGCTACGACGCTACGACGTCCACGCACAGGACGTCTGGGGCCCTCCATGCTAGGCGCAGCGCCTTATCCATCGCCTCCGCTGAACGGATGAAGCAGGCCGGCCGAGGGCGGTCGGTCGTTCGAACGATGGCAGGGCGCAGGCAGTATCAGTGGACGATGTGTAGCGCCCGCAATTGGTTCGTTCGAACGCCATCCACTGGCGTGGCAAGTTCATCCCTTCGACGGTCGCTTGAAGTCGCTGTACTGCTCCAGCATGGGAACCACAACGCCCGAAGCAGGTGATCACCGGCCGGGATGGATAGGTTCGTAGGAGCGAAATAGATGAGCGGCAAAGTCATTGTGGCAGGCGTGGGCATGATCCCCTTCAGCAAACCCGGAGCCAGCCCGAGCTACACCGACATGGGCGCCGAGGCGGTACGCCTGGCACTGCGCGATGCCGGCATTGGCTACGACAAGGTACAGATGGCTTTCGCCGGCTATGTCTACGGCGACTCCACCTGCGGCCAGACGGCCCTGTATGAGGTAGGGCGCAGCGCCATCCCGATCGTCAACGTAAACAACAACTGCTCCACCGGCTCCACTGCGCTGTATCTGGCTCGCGCTGCGGTTGCCAGTGGTCAGGTGGAGTGCGCCCTGGCCGTGGGTTTTGAGCAAATGCAGGCCGGTGCTTTGAAATCTCACTGGGATGACCGCCCACGGACCCGCGCCAGTGTGGTGCATGTCATGGAAGACCTGACTGCGGACGTCGCCGAGCTGCCGCAGGCCTTGCGCACTTTTGGCGGTGCCGGCCGCGAGCACATGCAGAAGTATGGTACGCGCATGGAAACCTTCGCCGCCATCCGCGCCAAGGCCAGCCGCCACGCCGCCAACAACCCGCTGGCGCTGTTCAAGAACGTGGTCAGCACCGAAGAGGTGATGAACGACAAACTCATGTGGCCCGGGGTAATGACGCGGTTGATGGCGTGCCCGCCGACCTGCGGTGCGGCGGCCGCGATCGTGTGCAGCGAAGCCTTCGCCAGAAAGCATGGCCTGCGCACGGATGTCGCGATCCTTGCTCAGGCCATGAGCACCGACCCAGTGGCGTCTTTCGAGCCACCTTCATTGATTGCCTATGCCGGCTTCCACATGGCCCAGGCTGCCGCCGCTCAGGTTTACGAAGCGGCCGCTATCGGCCCGCAAGACTTGCAAGTAGTCGAGCTGCACGACTGCTTCGCCCACAACGAACTGCTGACCTATGAAGCCCTGGGCTTGTGCCCGGTGGGTGAGGGCGAGCGCTTTGTCCTCGATGGCGACAACACCTACGGCGGGCAAGTGGTCACCAACCCCTCCGGTGGCTTGCTTTCCAAGGGGCATCCGTTGGGCGCCACTGGCCTGGCGCAGTGCTACGAGCTGACGCATCAACTGCGCGGCAGTGCCGACCGACGCCAGGTGGAGGGCGTGAACATCGCCCTGCAACACAACCTCGGCCTGGGCGGCGCCTGTGTGGTGACGCTTTACGGCCGCAACTGAACCCCTGCGCGCCCTCGATGGGCGCGCCAGACAACAAGAGGAGTCATGAAACATGGCAGACAAGAGTCTGATCGGAAGGCAGACGGCGCAAGGTAGCGTCGAAGTGGAAAAGGGCAAGCTGAAGTTCTTCGCCAAAGCCATCGGCGAAACCAATCCGCTGTACAGCGACCTGGCCGCGGCCAAAGACGAAGGTCACCAGTCGCTGCCGATTCCGCCGACCTTCCTGATGCCTTTGCTCAGCGAACTGCGCGGCGACATCCAGGGGTTGATGAGCGTACTGGAGTGGGACCTGGGCAAAATCCTGCATGCCGAGCAGTCCTTTGTGTACCACCAGATGGTCTATGCCGGCGATGTCCTGACTGCAGAGACTCATATCGTCGATGTGTATGAAAAGAAGGGTGGCGCCCTGCAGTTCGTAGTGCAGGAAACCAAGGTCACCAACCAGCACGGTGAGCATGTCGCCGACGTGCGCAACTCGCTCGTACACCGCAGCTAAGGAGAACCGCCATGACCGTTCCGAACTACAACGACATCACCGTTGGCGCGCAGATCCCTGAGCTGAAGCTGCCGGCCATCAACCGCACCACTCTGGCGCTGTACGCCGGCGCTTCCGGTGACCACAACCCGATTCACATCGACATCGACTTCGCCCGCAAAGCGCGTCAACCCGATGTGTTCGCCCACGGCATGCTCTCGGCTGCCTACCTGGGCCGTCTGCTGACCAACTGGGTGCCGCAGGCACAACTGCGGGAAATGTCGGTGCGTTTTACCGGGATCACCCAACTGGGTCATGTGCCTACTTGCACCGGTACCGTCACCGAGAAGTTCGAGGCCAATGGCGAGAAGCGTGTACGTCTGGCCATTCGCTGCGCCAACCAGTACGGCGAAGACAAGCTGGTCGGTGAGGCCGTTGTCGCCCTCGCCTGATTGCACTCCCATTTTCCAGATTGCAGGAACAGAACAATGAAAAAGCTTGAAGGCAAAGTCGCCCTGGTCACTGGCTCCGGTCGCGGTATTGGTCGTGAAGTCGCGCTGCAACTGTCCGCCCTTGGCGCCAAGCTGGTGGTCAATGATCTGGACGCCGCGCCGGCAGAAGAGGTGGTGGCCGAGATCCGTGCCGCAGGCGGCGACGCTGTTGCTTGTGTCGGTAGCGTGACCGCCGCGGACTTCGCCGACCGTTTCGTGCAGACCGCAGTCAAGCACTACGGCGCCATCGATATCATCGTCAACAACGCCGGTTACACCTGGGACAACGTGATCCAGAAAATGACCGACGAGCAGTGGTACGCGATCATTGACTGCCACCTCACCGCACCGTTCCGTATCCTGCGCGCCGCCTACCCGGTGATCAGCGCCGCCGCCAAGGCCGAGGCAGCCGAGGGCAAGGAAGTGTTCCGCAAGGTGGTGAATATTTCTTCCGGCTCTGCTGGCGGTAACGTCGGCCAGATCAACTACTCCTCGGCCAAGGCCGGCATCCTGGGCCTGACCAAAACCCTGGCTAAAGAGTGGGGCCGCCTCAAAGTCAACGTCAACGCAGTCGCTTACGGTCATATCGAGACGCGCCTGACTGTGCCGTTCGCCGGTGCTGAAAGCGCCACAGTGAACATCGAAGGCCGTGAAATCAAGGTCGGTATCAGTCAGCAACTGGTGGAAAAAGCCAAGGCCGGGATTCCCCTGGGCCGTCCGGGCACGCCAGTGGAGGCCGCAGGCTCGGTGGTCATGCTGTGTCTGCCGGAATCCAACTACCTGTCCGGGCAGACCCTGTTCTGCGGCGGTGGACCAGGTTCGAACTTCTAAGGCGTTGTCCGGTTACGGCAGCCGCCTGGCGGCTGCCCTCCTGAGAATTTGAGGTGTTGAGCATGCTGGAAAACTACCGTTCCCCCTGGTTGACCGAGGACCTTGAGTCGTTCAAGGACATGGTCGAACGTTTTGCCCGGGAATTCATCGAGCCTTATGAACTGAAATGGCGCGAGCAGCACTATGCCGATCGTAGCGCCTGGCTCAAGGCCGGTGAGTTGGGGCTGATCCTGCCAGACTTTCCTGAAGAGTACGGCGGTGCGGGCGGACATGCCGGGCATTACATTTGCGTGCTGCAGACCATGGCCGCCAACGGTGGCGGCCTGGGCACCGGCCTGAGCCATATCGTCGCCAAGTACATCCTTGATTCCGGCACCGAGGCGCAGAAACTGCAGTGGTTGCCTAGGATCGGTACCGGCGAAGTCATCTGCGCCATCGCCATGACCGAGCCGGGGGCCGGTTCCGACCTGAAGTCGGTGCGTACGCGTGCAGTGAAGAAGGGCGACAAGTATGTGATCAACGGCGCCAAGACCTTTATTTCCAACGGTCAGACCTGCGACATGGTCCTCGTTGTGGCCAAGACCGACAGCGGTGAAGGTGCCAAGGGTATTTCCCTGTTCATGGTTGACACGCGCTCTGCGGGCTTTCGCCGTGGCAAATGCCTGGACAAGATCGGCATGCATGCCCAGGACACCTCGGAGATGTTCTTCGATGACGTAGAGGTCTCTGAAGACTGTCTCCTCGGCGGTGTCGAGGGGCGTGGTTTCTATACGTTGATGAACCAGCTGGCTTATGAGCGTGCGCAGATCGGCATTGCCGCTGTTGCGGTCATGGAGCGGGCCCTGCGCCTGACCCTGGAGTACACCAAGGATCGCAAAGCGTTTGGCCAACCGGTGATCGAGTTCCAGAACAGCCGCTTCGTGCTGGCGGATGCCAAGGCCACGGTGCTGGCGTCCAAGACCTTCGCCGACCTGATCGCCCAGCGCTGGGTTGACGGCAGCCTGGACACCACCCTGGCGTCCATGGGCAAGTTCTGGCTCACCGAGCGTCAGGGCGAAGTGCTCGACCGCTGCCTGCAGTTGTTCGGCGGCTACGGCTACATGAGCGAATACCCCATCGGCCGCATGTGGGCCGATGCCCGGGTGGCGCGGATCTATGGCGGTTCGAACGAAATCCAGCGCGAGGTGGTGGCCCGCTCACTCTAGGGCCCCGGGGCGGTCGGTAGGCACCGGCTGCCTCCGCCTGGACGGCGTCCGTACGCCGCCCGGGCGGAACCGTGCACAAAAGCTGCGAGGCGAGCACTGCGTTCGCCGGTCCTTGAACAAGAACAAGTACAAAGGAGATTCGCATGTATATCACTCAAGGCCTGCACCGCCATCTACAGGCCAGGCCCCATGCGACCGCGATTCGCTATCTGGGCCGCGGCATTACCTACGCCGAATTCGGCGACCGCGTTGCCCGACTTGCCGGGGCGTTGAAGAAACTGGGGGTGAACAGCGGTGACCGGGTGGCGATGCTCTCGAGCAACTCGCTGCGTTACATCGAGTACTACCAGGCCGTGCCGTGGGCCGATGCCGTGGTCAATCCGGTGAACTACCGCTGGAGTGCCGCCGAGATCATTTATTCGCTGGACGACTCGCAGACCAGCGTATTGCTGGTGGACGACAATTACAAAGATTTGGCCCAGCGCATCGTGGCTGAGTCGAAGACTGTGCGCGTGCTGATCTATGCCGGTGATGGTGACGCGCCCGAAGGCACGCTGTCCTACGAGCAATTGATTGCCGACAACGAACCGGTGGAAGACGCCCGTCGTGGCGGCGATGCCCTGCTCGGTATCTTCTATACCGGGGGTACCACCGGCTTTCCGAAAGGGGTGATGCTCAGCCACAACAATGTCGCCTTCTCTTCGTTGGCGTCGCAGCAGCTTGGGCGTTGCACTGCTAGCACCCGCTTTCTGCACTCGATGCCGATGTTTCATCTGGCAGATTTTGCCGCGATGGTGTCGTTGTTCAGCAGTGGTGGTACCCACGTGGTGTTGCCGGCGTTCTCACCGCAGGCGGTGCTGGAGGCCATCCACAATGAAAAAATCGATGAGATTCTCCTTGCCCCGACCATGATCCAGATGTTGCTGGATTGGCGGGAGGCCACCCCCGTTGCCCAGGACTATGACCTCAGTTCGCTGGCGCGTGTGGGCTATGGTGCTTCGCCCATCCCCCCAGCGTTGCTGGAACGTGCTTGCACGATGTTCCCCAAAGCCGGATTTGTCCAGGGTTATGGCATGACCGAGCTGGCGCCGGTGGCCACTTGCCTGACAGCGGAGTACCACACGCCAGAGCACCACATAAGCGGCAAGATGTACTCGGCCGGCAAGCCTTATGCCTGCGTTGAAGTGCGCATCGTCGATGGGCAGGATCGCGAGGTACCTCGCGGCACCGTGGGCGAAATCGTAGTACGCGGGCCGAATGTCATGCTCGGCTACTGGAACAAGCCTGAGGCCACCGCCGAAGCCCTGCGTGGCGGCTGGATGCACACGGGGGATGGCGGCTACATGGACGAGGACGGCTTCCTCTACGTCTGCGACCGTCTCAAGGACATGATCGTCAGCGGCGGTGAGAACGTGTATTCCGCTGAAGTCGAGACCGCCATCGCCAGCCATCCGGCGGTGGCTATAAGTGCAGTCATCGGCATCCCCAGTGATCGCTGGGGCGAAACGGTGCATGCGGTGGTGATCCTCAAGCCCGGGCACGTCGCGTGTGCCGACGGGATCGTCGCCCACTGCCGTGAGCGCATCGCCGGCTACAAAGTACCGCGCAGCGTCGAGTTCCGCGATGCCTTACCCCTGTCCAACGTGGGCAAAGTGCTCAAGACCGAGCTACGCAAACCGTTCTGGGAGGGACGCCGGCGCGGCATTTCCTGACCGGCCACGGGCGGCCTGGCCGCCCGTCACACCCTGATTGACGACGCAGTCGGTGCCTCCGGCAGGGAGCCCTGTTGCCCGGCGTGAACACCCAACTCTTGCGGAGCTCGACCCATGAGCTATTTCGTATCACGTAGCGGCTTACCGCTGCAGCTGCTTGCCCTGTCTATCGCCGCCGCCAGCAGCGTCCCGGCCCATGCTGCCAAGTTTCAGATTGGCGAACTTGAAGGGCAGTTCGATTCCTCGTTGTCTATCGGCTCGAGCTGGGCCGTGCGCGGCGCGGACCCGGACTTTATCTCCAACTTCAACTCGCAGAACGCGCGCGGCAATTCGTCCTCACGCACCAGCGACGACGGCCGCCTGAACTTCAAGAAGGGCGAAACCTTCTCGAAGATCTTCAAGGGTATCCATGACCTTGAGCTCAAGTACGCCGACAGCGGCCTCTTTCTGCGCGGTAAATACTGGTATGACTTCGAGCTGAAGGATGAACACCGCGCCTTCTACGATATCGACGACAGCGGCAGGCAACGCGAGGCGAAGGCCTCCGGCGCGCAGTTCCTCGATGCCTTCATCTACCACAACTATCAACTGGCCGATTTGCCGGGCAACATCCGCCTGGGTAAACAGGTGGTCAGCTGGGGCGAGAGCACCTTCATCGGCAACTCGATCAACAGCATCAACCCAGTGGATGTGGCGGCGCTGCGCCGGCCGGGGTCGGAGGTCAAGGAAGGACTGGTCCCGGTGAACATGTTCTATGTCTCGCAAGGGCTGTCGGAAAACCTCAACCTGGAATCCTTCTATCAGATCGAATGGAAACCCTCGGTACTGGATAACTGCGGTACCTTCTTCGGCAATGATGTGACCCCGGAAGGCTGCACTGACCGCGCCCAGATTGCCGGCCTGGACCTGGCTCCCGGGATTGCCAACAACACTGGCAACAATCTACAAACTATTCTCGGCTCCAGTGTCAACGCTGGCGGCACGCTCATCGCCAACCCGTTCAGCGGCAGTGACGATGCCTATGTACCGCGGACCAAAACCAAGGATGCTCGCGACAGCGGCCAGTACGGCTTTGCCCTGCGCTGGTTTGTGCCGGAACTGAGCGATACCGAGTTCAGTGTCTACTACCTCAACTATCACAGCCGCAACCCCAACCTGGACTTCACCCGCGCCACCACCACCGCGCCGACCGGGGCTGGCCTCGGGGCCACGGCCGGTTCGCTCAATGCGGTGCGCTCGGCCAGCTACCACGTGGTTTACCCCGAAGATATCCGCCTTTATGGCCTGAGCTTCTCCACCAACCTGCAGGGCACGGCGATTGGCGGCGAAGTCAGTTATCGGCCGAACATGCCGCTGCAGCTCAACGGTGCCGACCTCAACCTGGCCGCTGTGGGCAATCCGACCTCACCGTTGTTCGTCTCTGGCTGGGCACCGAACAGCGCCGGCACGGCGTTGCAGGGCTACAAGCGCATGCCGGTGTTGCAGGCGCAGCTCAGCGCCACGCAGTTCTTCGATCAGGTCCTGGCTGCCAGCCGCCTGACCCTGGTAGGGGAGGTGGGCTACAACCGCATCAATGGCCTGGGTGATAGCGATGGCAGCGACCTGCGCTTCGGCCGCAGCACCATTTTTGGCGCAGGTCAGCTGGCCACCGATGCTGGCCGGGCAACCTGCGCCGGGACACTCAACCCGGTACCGGGGCAACCGGCGAACGTGTTGCAGCCGAGCAACCCGCAGCAGGAGTGCAACAGCCATGGCTTTTACACCACTGACTCCTGGGGTTACCGCCTGCGTGCGCGCCTGGATTATCCGAACGTGATCGCTGGCATCAACCTGGCGCCGAATCTGGCCTGGTCCCATGACGTGGACGGCAACGGCCCGAACTTCGAGGAAGGCCTGAAGGCCGTGAGCGTCGGCCTGGATGCTGACTTCATGAGCAGCTACACCGCCAGCCTCAGTTACACGGACTTCTTTGGCGGGCATTTCAACACCAACGGTGACCGCGACTACGTTGCGCTCAGTTTTGGCTGGAACTTCTGACGGCAAACAGCAGAGGAACGACAAATGAAACACGTACTGATCCGTACCGGCGCGTTAGCGCTGACCTTGCTGGCGACCAGCGTACTGGCCGCCGTTTCTCCCCAGGAAGCTGAGCAACTGGGTACCACCTTGACGCCGTTGGGTGGCGAAAAGGCCGGCAATGCCGATGGGAGCATTCCGGCCTGGACCGGCGGGCTCAAACCGGGGGCTGCGCCAGTAGACGCCAACGGTTTCCTCAGTAACCCGTTCAAAGACGAAAAGCCCCTGTTCGTCATCACGGCAGCGACTGCCGAGCAGTACAAAGACAAACTATCGGCTGGGCAGTTGGCACTGTTCAAGCGCTATGCCACTACCTACCGCATCCCGGTGTACCCGAGTCATCGTACCGCCTGGGCGCCTCAGGCCGTCTACGACGCGGCGCGCAAGAGCGCAGTCACCACCGAGAGCCTGAACGGTGGCAACGACCTGAAGAACTTCGAGCAATCGCGGGTGTATGCCTTCCCGATTCCGAAAACCGGCATCGAGGTGGTGTGGAATCACATGACCCGCTATCGCGGCACCAACTTCACCCGTAAACACGTCCAGGTCGTGCCCCAGGTCAATGGTGCGTTCACGCCGGTGGAAATGACGGATGACGCAGGTTTCCCGCAATACATGGCCGATGCTGATGCCAAGAGCACCAGCAATATTCTCTTCTACTACAAACAGGCGGTGACCGCGCCCTCGCGCCTGGCCGGTTCGGTGACGCTGGTGCATGAGACTGTTGATCAGGTCAAAGAACCGCGGATGGCCTGGTCCTACAACGCGGGCCAGCGCCGTGTACGTCGTGCGCCACAAGTCGCCTATGACGGGCCGGGAACCGCTGCCGACGGCTTGCGTACCGCCGACAACGGCGACATGTACAACGGTGCGCCAGACCGCTACGAGTGGAAGCTGATCGGCAAGAAGGAAATGTACATTCCTTACAACGAGTACCAGCTGCAATCGCCGTCGCTCAAGTATGCCGACATCGTCAAACCCGGCCACATCAACCCCGACTACACCCGCTACGAGCTACACCGGGTCTGGGAAGTGGTCGCCACGCTGCGCCCTGGCCAGCGCCATATCTATGCCAAGCGTCACATGTACTTCGACGAGGACACCTGGGCGCTGGTAGGCGTTGACCACTACGACAGCCGTGGCCAGCTGTGGCGGGTTGCCGAGGGGCATAACTACAACGACTACGTGCACGGCATCAATACCTGGTCCGCTGTGACCCTTTATGACCTGGTTGCGGGCCGCTACCTGGCAATGAATCTGGTCAATGAAACCCGGCACGCCATCACGTACGACCAGCCCCTGACATTGAACGACTTCACCCCGGCTGCCTTGCGCAATGCCGGTGTGCGCTAACCCACCCTATAGGAGTACAACGATGTCTCAGAAACCTTACGTCGCCGGTGTTGGCATGATTCCCTTCGTCAAGCCAGGCACCAGCGGCACCTTCATCGAAATGGGCGCCCAGGCCACCCGCCTGGCGCTGCAGGACGCCGGGCTGGATTACGCGCTGGTGCAACAGGCTTACGTCGGTTATGTCTATGGCGACTCCACCTGCGGTCAGGCGGCGCTCTATGAAGTCGGGATGTCCGGCATCCCGGTGCTCAACGTCAACAACAACTGCGCCACCGGTTCCAGTGCACTGTTCCTGGCCCGCCAGGCGGTGGAGAGTGGGGCTGTGGAATGCGCCCTGGCGCTGGGCTTCGAACAGATGCAGCCTGGTGCCCTGAAAGGCCACTGGGACGACCGCCCACGGGCCACCACACACATGACTCAAGGCGTGATCGATGAGCTCACCGCCGATGTCGCCGGCATTCCTGGTGCATTGCAGATGTTCGGCGGTGCCGGTCGTGAACATATGCAAAAGTACGGAACGAAGATGGAGACCTTTGCCGCCATCCGCGCAAAGGCAAGCAGGCATGCCGCCAACAATCCCCTGGCCATGTTCCGCAAAGTGCTTACCACCGAAGATGTAATGAACGATCAGGTGATCTGGCCAGGCGTGATGACCCGCCTGATGGCCTGCCCGCCGACCTGTGGTGCCGCAGCGGCGATTATCTGCAGCGAAGCATTCGCCCGTCGGCATGGCCTGCGCACAGATGTGGTAATCCTCGCGCAGGCGATGAGCACCGATCGCCCGGTGGCGCATGAAGCCCGCTCGATGATCGAAGTCGTCGGTTTCGACATGGCCCAGCGCGCCGCCAAGTCGGTTTACGACCAAGCCGGGGTCGACCCGCGAGATATCCGTGTAGCCGAGATGCACGACTGCTTCGCGCATAACGAACTGCTGACGTATGAAGCCCTGGGTTTCTGCGATGTCGGTACCGCCGAACGCTTTGTGCTCGATGGTGATAACAGTTACGGAGGCCAGGTGGTTACCAACCCTTCAGGTGGCCTGCTTTCCAAAGGTCACCCATTGGGCGCTACGGGGCTCGCCCAGTGCTATGAACTGACCCGGCAACTGCGAGGCACTGCGGCTGCAACCCAGGTGGAAGGGGTGAACCTAGCGCTGCAACACAACCTCGGACTGGGTGGCGCTTGTGTGGTCACGCTGTACGGGCGAGCCTGATGTATTAGTGTAGGCGTTCGTTGAGCAAAGCGGTGTTGCGCTTGTGCAAGTAGAAGCTCGGGATGCTCTCGGGCTTGTACTTGCGCAAGCGACTGGCCAGGGTCATCAGCCAGGTTGAGGTGAGGGCGATCAACTCGCCAGCGAAGAGTTGTACCGGATCTACAAAGTGCCTTATAAAGCGCTTCCAGCGCTCTGGCGTCGTGTTCCATGTGGACGACAATATATTCGATGTGCACAGCCAGCTCTGGTGTTCTCAACTCAAACAGCAGGGCTGCAGAACTTCAAGGTGACCTTTCATCTTTTCGAACTCCAGGCGGATACTTCTTAAAAGAGGCAATAGCCACGGTACACCGGTAATTTCCGAGGGGTCGTAGCCACGGCCGAACTCGCTGCCACCGACACCGAACTGTTCCACTGAAAGGAGCGCCTAACCAAAGGATATCTGTGCTGTGACGGCCAGATACAGGTTCAAACCGTCCATCAAACCGCTCAGGTCCTGCAAGCGCTGGGCATCGACCTGCAACTTGGTAAAGTCCGTTTCGCCGCCTTCGCGTGACGGGTTCTGCCGGCTTTCGTTGCTGGCGCCCAGGTGCACGGCCCGTAACTGTCCTTTAGCTGCCAAGTTAAACAGCCAGCTTAGGCAGCAGAAGTCGACGGAGCCGCTCTGAACCCAGGGCGCTTATGAAGTCTGGATTTAATAGCTGTTGCCCAAGAATGTCGGCGGAGTGCTTGTGCATTCCCCCGACACTCGCTTTGTAAAACCTTACGCCGGGCTTAGAAATGCCACTCCATATGGAGCGTCGGGGCATGGGTATTAACTCCGGGTTTGTGCATTGCACCGTACTTATGGTGCCACCACTCATACCCAGGGCCGGCCCAGAACGTATTCCTGGTACCAAACACCAGCTGGCCGACATCGACCATCAATGCACCGCGTACCAGGCTTTCCTCTCCGGTGTCGTCGTCGAAGTAATCTTTGCCCTTCGCGGTTTTGTAACTGGCGAACCCATGAAATTTGAGCGGTACTTCGCCCATTTGGAAGGGGTATCCCCACGCCAGGTGCACCACATAGTAGGGGTCGAACTCGATATTCTCGGTTTTACATGCGGGCAAGCCGCAGTGATTCCATTCCATGGAGTACAACAGGCTCAGATCCAGATAACCGGGTACATCGAATTTAAGCGTGGGGCCTACGAGCAGTTGGCGTTTGCGGGTGGAGAAGTCG
Source organism: Pseudomonas sp. NUPR-002 (assembly GCF_056322725.1). Taxonomy (NCBI): domain Bacteria; kingdom Pseudomonadati; phylum Pseudomonadota; class Gammaproteobacteria; order Pseudomonadales; family Pseudomonadaceae; genus Pseudomonas; species Pseudomonas sp. NUPR-002. The sequence goes on along the minus strand of NZ_CM150476.1, from coordinate 3,059,943 downwards.
TTGTTCTTGTAGTTCAGTTCGACACCGCCGGTCAGTGCGATGTCCTTGATCGGGCCATAGCGCAGCGAGCGATCGAACACCTTGCTCAGGAACAGTTGGTGGCGATAGACCATGTACGCTTCGACAGCACCTGAGTCACTGTCTTTCTTTGGATCATTGCTGTCGGACTTCAGCACGTCGAGGTTGAAGAAGTTCATGCCCCATTCATTACCGCTGGAATGGCCGAGCTGGTAGATCTCCTTCTGGATTTTCTTGTCCACTGGCGGCTCGCTGTAATGCTCGCCGTAGCGAAAGCCAACGAAGGTGTCGCTCCATTGTGCGGCGTTGGCGGCAACGGCAGTGCTGCTCAGGGTAAATGCGGTCAGTACCTTGCAAATGCATTCTTGTAATTGTTTTGCGTTCATCTAGGTGCGTTTCCGGTTGCGTGCCGCCGACGCGGGGATTGCGCGTAGGCGGCGTGGGGGAAAGGGCGGTCGAGTGCCGCGCGGGGGTCACTTCATGGTTGGCATGACAAAGTCGGCACCGGTGCGAATACCACTCATCCAGCGCGAGGTGATGGTCTTGAGGCGGGTGTAGAAGCGCACGCCTTCAAGTCCGTGCATGTGGTGATCACCGAACAGCGAGTTCTTCCAGCCGCCGAAGCTGTGGAAGGCCATCGGTACCGGGATCGGCACGTTGATCCCGACCATGCCGACCTGGATCTCGTGCCCGAACATGCGCGCCGAGTCGCCATCACGGGTGAAGATCGCGGTGCCGTTGGCGTACTGATGTGCATTGATCAGGGCCACCGCCTCCTGATAGCTCTGAACCCTTACCACCCCGAGCACAGGGCCAAAAATCTCTTCTTGGTAGATGCGCATGTGAGCGGTAACGTTGTCGAACAGACTGCCGCCGAGGTAGAAACCATTCTCGTAGCCGGGTTGCTGCATGCGAAAATCGCGGCCGTCCACCACCAGTGCCGCCCCTTCCTCAACACCGATATCGACATAGCTGCGCACACGCTCGAGGTGCTCGCGGCTAATCAACGGCCCCATCTCTGCTTGCGGGTCGGTACCCGGGCCGATCTGCAGGGCACGCACGCGCGGTGCGAGGCGCTCGATCAAGGCGTCGGCGGTCGCATCGCCCACAGCGACGGCAATCGATATTGCCATGCAGCGTTCACCGGCGGCGCCATAGGCTGCGCCCATCAGGGCGTCTACGGCCTTGTCGAGGTCGGCGTCAGGCATCACCACCATATGGTTTTTCGCGCCGCCAAGGGCCTGCACGCGCTTGCCGTTGGCGGCGCCAGTGGCATAGATGTACCGGGCGATAGGGGTGGAGCCGACGAAACTGACAGCTTGCACGTCCGGGTGCGCCAGGATGGCCTCGACCGCCTCCTTGTCGCCGTTGACCACGTTGAATACGCCGTCGGGCAAACCGGCCTCGGACAGCAGTTCGGCAAGCAGTAACGCCGCTGACGGATCGCGCTCGGACGGTTTGAGGACGAAGGTGTTACCGCAGGCCAAGGCCACCGGAAACATCCACAAGGCAACCATCGCCGGGAAGTTGAACGGGGTAATCCCGGCGACTACGCCAAGTGCCTGGCGCATGGCGTGAGAGTCAATGTGGCTACCGATATTTTCGGTCACTTCGCCCTTGAGCAGGTGCGGGGCGCCGCAGGCGAACTCCACCACCTCGATGCCCCGCACCACCTCGCCCATGGCATCGGAATGTACCTTGCCATGTTCGGCGCTGATCAACGTCGCGAGTCGCTCGGTATTATTTTCCAGCAGTTCCTTGAAACGGCTCAGTACCCGCGCGCGACGCAATGGTGTGGTAGCCGACCAGGCCGGGAAGGCAGCCTTGGCGGCGGCAATGGCGCGGTTCAGCTCCTCGGCGCTGGCCAGTGCAACCTGGGCGCTCAGTTGGCCGGTGGCAGGGTTGCGCACATCGCTGAAGCGACCACTGCCGCTCTCGCTGCGCTGGCCATTGATGTAATGCTGCAAGGTAATCATGGGTTTTCTCCAGGCGAACAGCCCCGATCCGACAGCTCGAATGTCGGGTGGTGAGGTTGTGATTTAACGGGTGGATGATCAGGAGGTGGCGGATTGCGCCGGTTTCAAGGGTGTTTCTGGCTTATCGAGTGGAACTTCGGCATGCGGCATGAAGCACATGATCAGCATGCCAGCGGCGAAGAATCCGGCGCATACCAGCAGCCCGAGTGCCAGGCTGTAGTGGCTGGCTATGCCGCTGAGCAGCAGTGGCGCGAAGGCAGCGAGGCCGCGGCCGAAGTTGAAGCAGAAGCCGGCACCTAGGGTGCGTATACGCACCGGGTAAAGGGCACTGAAATAGGAGGCGAAAAGGCTGGCAAAGGCATAGAAGAAGGCATACACCGGGCCCAGCCAGAACAGCACCTGGTTGTCAGTGGTCAGTGCGTAAATCGCGAGCATCACTGAGCTGCCCAAAAGCGACAGTAGCGTGGCATTGCGCTTGCCGATGCGATCAGCGAACAGGCCGAAGGCGTTGATACCGATGAAGGCGCCAATGTTCAGGATGCTGTTGCCATCCGCCTTTGGTTGGCCATGGCCGACCCCTCGCCGATCAGTGCTCCTGCCCCCATAAGCTCCAGGATAAACTCCGCGCCGTCTTCCTGAAAAATCTCGACCTGTACTCGTCCGCGAACCACAAAGTAGAACGTCGAACCTGTATCACCTTGACGATAGATCGTAGAGCCTTTGGAGAGCTCTCGCTTCCGCCCTAGGTGCTCTGCCGCCAGGAAGGCCCTGGCGGCTTGTTCATCCATGTACCAAGTTTCTGTGGCAGCCCCAACGCAAGTTCTCATGTGCGGCACCTCTTTGGTGATAAATGCATGACTCGCTGCTCCAAAGCAGTACGTCGTTGAGTCAAAAATTCACAAATGCATTTGTGGATTGCGAAATCCGTACGATCAAAGCAATTTCTGTGCCTGGATCTCCGTGCCAGGCAACTGTGGTTTTTGGAGGCTTTTTCTTTAGGCCGCACCTGCACATTAAGTGAGCGGCTGATTGGCCTGTTATGCAGGATGTTGATGGGCCCTGCGACCTGGGCAAACCCCTGCCTTTGCGCCGAGAGTGCGTCTGGGGAATGAAGGCAGGGGGGGAGTGGGCAGAGTTAGCGAGTTTGAGCACTCAGGCTGGCACTCACAGCCATATAGGATTTATCGCAAGCGCAGCTAACCTAGGCATGCTTCGTATCGCCGTATACAGATCTCACACGCGCTAATCTCTTAGATTCTAAGTCGAGCAGATGCTCGCTGCCCACGGGCATGAACGATTAAATCTGGAGAGATGAGTATGAGCAAAAGTGAACGTCTACGTTTGCCTGAGAATGATCCGACCTTCGGCAGTAACAAGATCTTCGATGTCTTTCAGTATTCGCCCGCGGTGAAGGCTGGCGGGCTGGTATTCATCGCTGGCCAGGTGGGTATCTATTCTGACGGCACCATCCCTGATAGCGCCGAAGAACAGATCGATCTTGCCTTCAAGCGCCTGGGCGCGATCTTGGAACACCAAGGTCTCGGCTTCGAGGATTTGGTTGAGTTGGTGTCGTACCACGTTCGAATTGACGATCAGCTCACACAATTCAGAGAGATCAAGGAGCGTTACATCACGCGAGATTTCCCGGCCTGGACAATTTTGGGTGTGGCCTCGCTGGCTCGTTCGAACCTGCTCATCGAAATCAAAGCTGTGGCCGCCGCTAAATAGCAACCACTCAAGAGAGCACTGGAGATGTCCAAAAGGCCGCGATGTGTCGAAACCTGGTACCTCGACGATAGAGCCATCGGGCCTCTGCTGAGGGCCCTGCATCTCGGAAGACGGCGGATATGCAGGAAGGGTGAGTATCTGTATCGCCAGGGTGAGGTAGATCATTATTTCTACCTCATCCTCCGTGGGCACATCTTGATTTCTTCGGTACGTGAGGACGGCAGTGAGTTCACCCTTGAGATGATGGGGCCTCGCGCCGTCTGCGGGGAAGCTGCAGCTTTCGATGGAAAGCCGTGTTTCACATCTGCCATCGCGCTCGAGGAAGTGGAAGTGGTGATTTTTCGAGCGGACGAAATGAGTGCCGCTTTCGCAGAGCACCCGGACATCGCTGTTGCGTTACTCCGAATCACCGCGATGAAGCAGCGGATAATCGCGGTACGGGCTCAGTATCTCGCCTCGTTGAAGCCGGAAGCGCGAATTACCGAGCTGCTCCATCGCTTAGCCGAGCAGTACGGGCAGCGCGATGGTAATACGAGAGAAATTGGAATTTCTCTCACACACAAGCAAATTGCAGCGTTGACGGGGACTACGCGGGTCACTGTCACGCGGGTTCTCAAACGGCTTCGTGAAAATGGGGAAGTCACCATCCAAGGCCGTTGCATCCTCGTTAAGGACATGGAACAGCTTATGCCGGGAGCACGCAGTCGGTCGCCACACATCACCCAATAAGGGCGTGTGTTGAGCTGCCGGAGTTGTGCTGCTGTCCCGGGGCGGTCGGAGCAACGGGGTTGCTCCACTGCTTCCAGGCCAATGCCCTTGCTTACCCCGAGAAAGATGTCCAGAAATTAGGCTATCCCTGTTTCAACGACGATCGACAGCAGCGAGCCATGCGCAGCGTTCGACTGTGTCAGGGCACGATGCTAGCCGCTGTCTGTTCAATGCCTCTCGAGGTCTATGCCAAGAGCTATTTCGAGACCATATACTCGACCTCGGAGGGAGATGGCTTGATGCTCTACTGCGTTCAGATGGATCTGTTCGCCGACCCAGCGATGACGATTTGATCCTGACAGCCCAAGAGGCTGATGATCTGCGGGCACTTGTAATAGAGTTACAGGCAGCGGGTAAGCATCCTAGGCTCAGTGGCGTGTTCAAACGATCCTGGAAGAAACCTGGAGCAATGATGAACCGTGGCCAACACTCTCATCAGGATCGAAGCCTGGGCTGGATTGATCTGATGCCATTTTCAGCGGGCGGATCGCTCGAATGTTCTTAGCAGTCAAGGCACTGGAAAGTAGGGCTGCGTTTGCTGGGCCTGCGAGGCCTGGGGTTCGTGAGGCTTGCGAGCAGTGATGGAATGGATGCCGTTTTCCAAGCCTGGCACACCCCCGTCGCATTCCAGGCCTTCAATTTCTGAGCGAAGGTCGTGGATAAGGTCTGCCGCACTCTTGGATTAGGGTGAGAGTCAGCAGAGTCAAGGGGCTCAGCTCAAGCCGTTGGCTCACTTGTTCGAGCTTGTCCAGCGTGAGGCTTGATCGAGCGCCTTCCAATTTGGACAGGAACGTCCGACTCGTATCACCAAAGTCGCGCTGCGAGAGGTTGCGCTTGCAGCGAAGCGCCCGAAGGACAATGGCGAATGATGATTTCAGTGACATGATTGGCTCCTTCGAATATGCCTTTAACCAGTGATCTTTATGATGCAACCGCCGCTCCCCCAGAGCTACGCGACTAACTAGGCAAGGTTGCTGGAGGATGCGCGTCACTACGTCGGAGTACTGTTGATGCATACTGTCTACCTCGTAATGGGGGAGGAGTTGACGGCCTCCCGCGAGAAAATTGCCACATTGGTCTTGATGTGGACGGGCATGAAGAGTGAGCTTCGGCAAGCTGAGGCGGAGCTGAGTGAGGCACGGCGGCAACTTGATGTGAGCTGCACAGCACGATCGTAATCCTCTCACCCTTGCTGCCATCCTGTAATGGCTTTATGACTTCACTCCGGTTACGCTCATTCGCTGCAGGGAAGAGGCGCATTGAGCTAAAGCCGTTTAGGCACCGCACGGCAAATCGTTGCAGGGCGATGTAATACCTACCTCGTGCTTCTCCGCTCTATGCATTCGACTCAAAACGAGGAAGGAACCCATGTCGTTTAGCGACTATCTGAAAGGCCCAGCCCATCGACAGCGGGCTGAAGCTCTTGAAGCACAGCTTGCGGAGCTTCAGGTAAAGCATTCGCAGCTGCAGGAACTAGTTACTAAGATCGGCGCCATGGACGTAGTCAATATCCAGCAGCTGATTGCGCAAGAGCAAGCCAGGCTCTCGGGTGTACGCGAGGAGACCCAATGTGCTCAAAGGGAATTGGCTGCCCTCGCACTGCGCTCCACTGATCTGCAGGGTCAGATACTCGTCTGGGAAGAGACGTTGCTCCTGGAAAGCTTTGCCCTCTACGAGCCTAAGTTCAAGCTAACCAGCAGCCAGGAGTACAAGGCTCGACTGGATCACGTCCGTGATCGTCAGAAAGTCCTGATCAAGAATGGGCAGGCGGCCACCGGCAACATGAACTGGACGGTGAACAACAGCCAGGCCCAAGGCCGTAAGCTGGTCAACGACATGATCAAGCTGGTGATTCGCTCGTTCAACAACGAAGCTGATGCCTGCGTGGCTAACGTGAAATTTGACAACGTCGAGCTCGGCGAGAAGCGAATCCTCAAATCATTTGAAGCTTGCAATCGGCTTGGCAAGATCATGAGCGTAGAGATATCTGGCATCTACCTCGATCTCAAGCTTGATGAGCTTCACCTTGCTCATGAATTCCAGATCAAGAAGCAAGAAGAAAAGGAAGAGGCAAAACGGGCCCGGGAAGAGCTGCGAGAGCAGCAGAAGCTCGAGCAAGAGATTCGCGCGGCGCGGGAGAAAATCGCCAAGGAGCGGAAGCACTTCACGACTGCTATGCGTGATCTTCAGACTCGCCTTGAGCAGGTGCAATCTGATGAGGAGCGTACAGCGCTGCTGGTGAAGCTGGCCGAAGTTGAGGCTGGCCGAGCCGAGCTGGAGAGCGAAGAAAAGCTCATTGATTACCGCGAGCAGAACGCCAAAGCCGGGTATGTGTATGTGATCTCGAACCTGGGGGCTTTCGGAGAGGGCATCTACAAGATTGGCATGACTCGCCGCTTGGAACCCATGGATCGAGTAGACGAGCTGGGTGATGCATCGGTGCCATTCTGGTTCGACGTGCATGCAATGGTGTTCTCGAACAATGCTCCCGCGTTGGAAGCAAAGCTCCACGATCACTTCGCTTCTGGTCGCCTCAACAAGGTCAACGGGCGCAAAGAATTCTTCCGCGCTGACATTGCTGAGATCGAGAGAATCATTCGGGAAAATTATGATGCTGTCGTAGAGGTCACCCATGAGGCGCCGGCAGAGCAGTACCGTGAAAGCCTTCGTATGGAATTGCCTAAGACGGCTATTCAGCAAGAAGAGCGCGTGGCCGCGCACGGCTAACGAGACAGGGACGGGATACCGTGATCTATCAATGCAATCATTGCCATCGCTCGACCTTTGAGACCTATTGTTCCCGATGCGGGGCTTCAGAGCAGGCAACACAGCCTCAGCATACTCAGCAAGGTATGACGCCGCTTGATCCATCCTTCTACCCCGATTTCCAGTACCAGTCGAAAGGGTTCTTGAAGGACATCTGGGGGAAGAAAAAGGAGCAGGCCCAGCTGAGCGACCTGCTGAATAGCGTTCTCAGAAAATACGCAGAGCTAAAGCAGCCGTATTTCACTAACTTCATTCACACCACCCGCAATCCTGTAGGTGGGGGCGGTGATGAAGCAGCGGTTCCTGGTGCACGGATGAATGGCGTTTACGCCGAACGAGAGCTTTTCAGGGAGGTGCTGATTCGCAGGGGCTTTGACGAGCTTGAACAGCTACCTACCTTGCTAGATAAATTACTGCTCACGACTGCATTCAACTCTGTGTACGCTGGCTTCTCTCGAGAGGTCAGCCGCCACATCCGATCCGACCTGGCCAGCTCGCTGAGGTCTTGGATCGAGGAAGCCGGAACCACATTCAGGGCTGACCTAGCGCTGTTTTACTTCTACTTGTGGGAAAGCGACGCTTCGTTCCCGGGACTGCAGTTCAACCCTCAGGCTGCCACCACAACCGGCGTTCCGTTGCTTCCCCTTCAGACATTCCAGTCAGGATTAGGTCTGTGCGAAGAAATCTACTTCGACATCCTGGTTGAGCGTTTGGGGAGCCAGCTCGAGCACTTCAATCCAAATCGCTTCATCACCATGTACCTGGTCGACGCGATGGACGGCTTCCAGTTCGAAGCGTTCTTGGTGGAAATTTTCCAGACCATTGGATACGACGTCCGAGAGACACAGAAGACGGCTGACCAAGGTGCGGATCTGTTCGTGAGCCGATTCGGTAAGACGATGGTGATCCAGGCCAAGAACTACAGCGGTTCTGTCGGCAATGCTGCTGTGCAGCAGGCGATTTCGGCTAAGGCCTTCTACGGTTGTGATGAGGCGATGGTTGTCACCAATTCCTACTTCACCAAGTCAGCCAAGGAGCTGGCAGCTACGGCGGCGGTGCGACTGGTCGACCGTGCAGGGTTTCAGACTTACCTCGATGACTACAACCAGAAGCTCATTGAGGTGTTCCAGGCCGAATTCGAGGCAGAAGGGGCTTAGGCAGGCAGCATCGTACATCAGGCCGTTTAGGTGACAACATATAGGCAGCCGTCTTCGACGATTAAGCTGGATGAACCTACCGGGCGGAAGCGCTATCTCACTAATCCACTGCGTGGGCTGGCGCGTCAGACCTCATTAGAGAACGGGACAGGGGCGCATAGTGCAAAGCTTTAACTACATATCTTTGGGGAGTCGAGAGTTTCTTGCGGGGCAGGTCAATGAGATCACAATGGGGCGGGGGCGCATGTTCGAATACACGCCAACCGATATCGAGAAGCGGCTTGAGAACCTAGATTCTACAGCGATAGCCTTTCTTGAAAAATTGCCGACTTTCTTGTGTAGCGAGATCATGCAAGCACGAGACGGTGTCTCGATGCTAATCAAATTCGGTCGAATTTCCCACACCACTTCCGGGGCGAAGGAAGTCTCTACCAATTTCGAGACAGTGATTGATTTCGGGGAGATAGAGTTCGACGACATCAAGTCAGCCCAGATGGTGTTCGGCGCCGATCGATTCCAGCTTCACCGCACCCACTGGGCTATCCGTGAAGGTGACTCGCAGGTGGTGCTGCGTAGACTGGTCGAAATTAAGCCGGCCTTTGTTGATCTTGTTGAGACGCCTGAACCGCTCAATGCCGATGATGCAGTTGTTCAACCTCCGCCCCGTGACAAAAAGATCCTTGGTGTAGCTGATAGTGTGGAGACTTTCCTTAAGCTCCTCTACGGCTCACCTGGAAAAGAGTTGACCGAAACTTTCTTCCGAGGTCATAGCGATGATCGCTATGAGCTGACGCCGTCACTGCTGCGCAAATGGGAAAACGGTGACTGGCAATTCATGCCAAGCGAGGATCGACTCTGCAAGGAGCTACTCATAGCGCATCATGACGAGTTTCAGGTAGATCAGTATTGCTTTGACCGCCTTGTGCGCATGCAACACTACGGTTTACCTACGAGACTGCTAGACATCTCTAGCAATCCATTGGTGGCGCTCTTCTTCGCCTGCTCCGGCAGGGCTGAACAATCGGAGCTTGACGGCGAGGTCATCGTTTTCAACGTCGAGTCGGATTTAGTGAAATACTTTGACTCGGACACCGTTAGTTGTCTTTCAAATCTGTCCAACCTTACGTATGCACAAAAGAATGATATCGATCTTAGCCTCGATAAGGATGCATTTAATAAAACGGACGTCGCAGCAAAGCTACTCCACCATATCAAGTCGGAGAAAGGCTTTTTCGAGGGGCGGATTGTCCCGGATGACCTAGGCTCTATCATCTGCGCGAAGGCAAAACGCACTAATACTCGCATTCGATCGCAGTCCGGTGCATTCCTGCTTTTTGGGCACGAGGCTGCGCTTCCAGATGCCGGCCAGGATGGCATTGAAATCACTCGCGTCACAATTCAGAACAAGGCACAAATCCTCGAACAGCTCGACCGAATCAACATCAACGCCACAACGGTCTATCCGAGCATCGAACAAACCGCTGTTCATTTGCGAGATCAGCATAAATCGTCAAAACCTGGCGACAAGGAGGTTGTAGCGGTGACCAACAACATTGCATGAATCTGAAATGATGGCTGGCATCAGATCGAGCTATATGTAGCTGCTACGAACAGTTTCGGGAAGAGAGATTTCCCCTTTGCGTCGTTAGCAGCCGTTCTCGACAGGTCGCTTCACATCCAAAACCGAAGTTCAGTCTCAACCTCTGGTCAAAGGTATTCGGTAACACCGGAGTGACAGCTGGCTTGGATCGTTCATCCCGAGCGGCTACTCGCCCTGCATGCATGCGTCGAGTGAGAAGATCAGGCAAGGCGCCCTATATCGAAGCAGATGCCTGATCGACAGGTTACTACTAAGCGTGCACTTCATGCGCGCTATTTAGTCAAGCTAGTGTAGGTTGAACCGATAATATTATTGTCGAACTTTCGACTAGCCAAAACTGCCGAGTCGGTGATTGATCTGATACGTTCAACTGTTTACGTAAAGAGGTTGGTTTCTAGCAGCGCTTTCTGCTCTTGCCGCGTTGAGCTTTTTTGAAGCGACGACAAAGCCGGCGAATTGGTGCTCGCCGGGTCAGAAGGTAGTCAGTCACGGAGCAGTCAATCCGGATTTATGCATCCTTAGGTGTTAGTTCGAGGATCTCCAGCTTCGATCCTGCCAGCGAGAAGTCGGCACTTTGATAGTGAGGCACAACGCCGCAAAACTCTGTAGCTCCCTCCAAGACAAAGCCATCGCCGAAAATTATCGGCGGGCGTTTGGGCAGCCGGTTGAGAGTCAACGCTAAGGTTTTCTGCTCCATGATCCATTTGTTGTTTTCGATCAGTGCAGGAATAGAGGTGCGGAAATACTCCGGCCCCTGGATAGCATTGATTTGAGCGGCAAAATGCGCATGGCTGCGCTCGAAGAATTCGCTCTGTCGCTTCTTCCAAAAAGGCACTAAGTCGAAAATCAGGTCATCGCTATAGGACAGGGCACCGGATTTCGAGCGGCTGGCGAGCTCTGTCACCGCATTATGAATCAGAGCAGCCTCGGGACTGATTGCAGCCATCGCGCGCATTTGGGCTGCGGCCGAAACAGCCCCGTCACCGTACCTACGATTCTTCAAAGCATCCTCTACTCGCCGGCAGCTTTCTTTAAGCATCTGCGGCGGCATATTGAGGAGCAGGGTGCAGAGGCCTGCGGCGAGCGATACTCCGTGAACGGCCTCGCTCTGCTTCGCAGCGGCAGAAATTGCGTTGATGATGGAGTGGTACTCTGGCACTGTCGAATTCTGAAGGAATTTCAAGGCCGCATGCTCGGCGTCGCGACGTGCATTCTTTGGTAGCTTTTCGCCCAGGAATAGGGGTAAGACATCCCGCTGCTCCTGGTAGGTTGCGCAGGTCTCGAGCATGCTGCCGAGGTAAATAGGCGATTTGAAGAGCACACGCTTGCGCTGAAGGTCACGACTGTCAAAGAAGCATAGCGAGATATGCTCGATTGGCTCGTGGAAGTTCGGTTGACTCAGGCTGAACCCCACCTGCCACGGATATTGCACAGCAGGATCAGCGTGATCATACGGCTGAACGAAATGATCCAGCTTCAAGTCCTGCTTCAAGGGCCTGATGGCAGCATTCGTGTCGCTGGGGTCAGCAATCAGTCGAAAAATATTTTGAAGGGTTCTCAGGCCTCTAATGGAGCAGTTCATGTCTACCCAGTGCCGCATCTCGTGCGCTAGCGGAGCAAGCACTTTTTCGGCGCCATCAACGAGCAGCAGCCCGGCGTTCCAATCGGGATTGAAGACCGCATTCACAAGATTTACGACGTCGGGCTTTTCGGCTCGCTTCAGCGTGATGGTCTGTGTGAAGTGCTCATAATACGCAAGAGTGCTATTGCTGCGGTTGATACCGGGCATTTGACGAGTCCGTAGGCCAATGCAGAGGAAAAGTGGCTGTATTTTAACCGAAGCCGGGTGTAGTCCGAAGACGCAGCACAAGGGCCCATATCATTTTGGCGGAGGTTCTGCTACGAGACGTGGTTTGAAGGAAGGCAAGAGAGCTATCGCGCTACCCCCGCAGGGCCTTTAGCTTTCACTTCCAAGTTGGAAGATGCCGACTGAATGGTACTGCCTGGCCTGACAATCGGGCGTGAGGTACACCTAGAAGATTTTCAGGCATCTCCCTCTTGCTCACGGTCAGTACAGCCGGCTGCCCTGGCTCACCCTTCCAGCTTCCTGATGAGCCCACCAAACTGCTGAGCCGGCTCTACATAGCGAAGGGCTGATTTCATATCGCTCCAACCCACATACTCCATGAGCGTTTTGATGTCCCAGCCTGAACTCGCTGCCCACGTGGCAAAACCACGTCGGATCGAGTGCGCGCTGTAGATCTCGGACGGCAAGCCACATCGATCCAGGATGTCGCGAAGGAGAGGGATTAGGCTATGGGCCGCAAGCGGGCGATCGCTGATGTTGCCCCATTGGTCTATACCCCTGAACACACCGCCGCGGGTTAGGCCGGCAGCTTCGATCCAGTTGAGATACGCCTCCACGGGGCAGAGTTTGCTCAACGAAGGTGTCTTGTACTCCCGCCCGATGTTCTGCCGGTCTCCTTTGCTCGACCCCAGGTAGAACCTAATCCCGACGTACCGCTCCGCATGCGTGTTCTCGATCGTGAGCCTAGCCAGTTCGTCTCCGCGGAAACCCCTCCAGAAACCGATTGTGAGCAGAGCGATATCACGAGTCGCTTTGAGCAGGGTAGCCATATTGCCCGCGGCTCTTGCCTGAGCAACCTCATCTTCGAGGTGGGCTACCGCTTTTTCGAGATGTAGCAAGGCAAGAGGGGCAGCTTGCCTCTGCTGTACGGGATGTAGAGCCCGGATGCCTTTCAGCAACTGCCTGACCTTAGGGGCTTTAGTCGGGTCGGGGAAGCCGTTGCTTTGATGCCAATTGGCGAGTGCAGCCAGGCGCTGCTTGAGCGTGCTCAGCGCCAGCTGGTCAGCGTACTCAGCGATGTACCGCACCACTGACTCGGTGGTGGTTGGCAGAAAGCCGCCCCAGGTCACCTCGTAGTGGGTGAGGGCAGCCGCATAGCTCTTCGACGTGTTCTCTCGGACGCTCGCCTCTAAGTATTTATCTGCCTTGCTGGCCACATCAACCACGCCAATCCTCCATTTTGAGCTCCGGTGGCTCTCATTCGCGGCTTGTACCGCTTGCTGGGCCATTTTACTCCCGGTTTGGGGTATGGCAAGCCATAATCCTCGATTATATCTTGCCAATAAATGTGGGATTTTAACCTTAAAAAAGTGATAAAGTGGCACGTAATTACATGAAACGTAAAACAGTACGAAATCGTAGGGGCAGACATGGCTAGAGGCGGTATTAACCTGGTGCTGGTGCGCAAGGCTCGTGAAGCTCTGCTGTCGAGAGGGCAGAACCCTAGCATCGACGCGATACGCATCGAGCTTGGAAATACCGGCTCAAAGACAACGATTCAGCGATATTTAAAGGAGATTGAAGCACACGACCCCCGACCATTCGCTTCGCCTTCGCGCCTAAGTGATGAACTCACGGAGATGGTGAGCAAGATGCTTGAGCGCTTGCTGGAGGAGGGGAATGAAGCGCTGGCACACGAGCGATCTGCATTCGAGGTTGAGCGCAAAGCTATGAAGGCAGAGAGCAGTACACTTCAAGGTCACCTAGAACAGGCGCAACGGGAGATCACAAAACTGCAGTCTGCAATACAGGCCCAGGATGAAGAGCTCACGACCGTTCAATCCAGCCTTCAAACCGAGATTACGCGTAACGCCCGCATCAGCCAGAGCTGCAGTGACTTTGAGGTTCGTGTCCAAGAGAAGGACGCCCAGATCGAATCTCTGGAGGAGAAGCATTCGCATGCCAGAGAAGCACTCGAACACTACCGGATAGCAGTAAAGGAACAGCGCGACCAGGATCTAAACCGCCACGAGACTCAGATCTACCAGATGCAGCAAGAGATGACCCTGCTCCAGCAGACACTGATGGTTAAGCAGGAGGAAGCCACCCGCATGATCCGCGACAACGAACGGTTGATCGCGGAAAACCGCCAGCATGCCAAAGAGGCTAATCAGCATCGCGATGCTATCGAACATTTGAGAGGCGACCTGGGCATCGCTAATGCTGCGAGTGCTCGCGCGGAAGGGGCCAAAGAGCTTCTGGCTCACCAGCTCGAAACCAAGACCAAAGAGGCTAGCAAAGCTCGCTCCGATGCCACCGAGGCGCAGAGGAGGGAAAGCGATTTGGTTCAGAAACTCGCAATAGCTGAAGCTGAAATCACGCAATTTCGAGCCTCAAGCAATGCGGAAAGCCCGAAGGAGTAGGTCAGAAAGCTGCAATGGGTGAGGGGACGGGCGAAGGCGTACAAATGTACTCCTGGCAAGTTCTCTATCAAAAACCTCCGAGCGCCAACCTTACACTTAATGCTGCCAGGCCGGACTCGAGTGGTGGTCAGCAAAGAAATCAGAGTGGGCCTTATCTTTCCTCGGCCTTACACGCGCTGACGGGGTCACGAAATACAGCCTGCCTTTCGTCATGCGCCACTCGGGCATGATGTGCTGAACGTCCATCCCCTAGCAATTCGGCCTAAGCCAGCAACGGCAAGACCACTGCGTCTGAGCTAGTGAGGTGCGGTGGGCCGCGATGTGTAACGTAGTTCCAGCGCCCGTAGCAGCTATTCACTCACTAACCAGTAAGCCTTTGCCGAACCCTGACGTGCGTAGCCTATACAGAACGCCATCTTCTATTGAGTCCTGCTGTCGTTTCGTCAGTCGGCTGCTGATGGCGGCGACGGACACGCCCAGTTGCTCGTATATCGGTACGAGCGCTTGCGCAGAAGAGATGGCCGAGGCACGTACAAAAAGCCTATGATCAAAACCGTTAGCGATATCTTCTTCAAGCTGTGCAACTGCAGTTTGGGCAATCGCCCGATCAACATGCTCATCATCAAGCTCGTTATCTATGGGTGCCTCCCGGAAGACGATAGGGTCGAACGCCCCTTCAGACACGGCTCTCATCACAGGATATCGGTAGATCAGCTTGCCCGGAATAACGCGGTCATCGCGCCTGAAGGGGGTTGCCGTCAAAAATATAAATCGAGCGGTCGAGTAGTGATCCAGATACGCTGCCCAAGAGTCCGCCGGCGCATGGTGTGCTTCGTCGAAAATCACCACGTCAAAGAGATCGGGCGCTGCCCCCGGGGCAATCATTGGTGAAGAGCTGCTGGGGGTTGAGATCACGACGTCGAACTCCCGCAATTGTTCCCAGGCCTCAAGCGTTATCGGCCGCCCCGAATGCAAGTGAACGGAAGGTAGCGGCCCGTCTTCAGGTAGTGCACCGATGCGCCTGAGTGTTGAAAGGGTAGAAAAATGCGAGTGCACCTGTTTGCGCAGAGCACTTGATGGCTCGACGATGAGTATCCGGGTTGCTCCAAGTAGAAGCGGTAGCGACATCATCAATGATGTCTTTCCATATCCAGTGGGCAGGCAGATGATCGCGGGGTCGTCTTGCACGGAGAAATGGGCCAATGTTGCATGCATTGCGCCAAGCTGGCCCGGCCTAAAGCCGCTGTTAGGTGCGTCGGTTTGCTGAAGAAGCTTGAGTGATCCCGCCTGCTCTACGAAAAATCCACCCATTTCGACCGTCCTTGGATATTTCTAACCAATCCTAATGTGCGACGGGCTTAAAACAAGTGATAAAGGTACAAATTTCTTTCAGCGACCCTGGCTTCTGCTTGCTTCTGCAGGCATAGGGGATTAGGTGCTGGGATCCGAGCAACTCACAATGGCTCACCTGAGCGCGGCCCGTACGTCGCAATTGGTATAGATGTCGCTGCAGCGATCATCGGCGCTGTTTGTTCCGCAACGGACTCCCTAATGGCGCTGACGCTGCTGGTTTTATGTGGTGATCAACCAGACAAGCAAGCTAATACTTCCTCAGTTGAGGTAGCGTTTGTATCGTAGGCGGCATTCCTCGCGCTGCACCCAGCCCCTCGTCGGCCCTAAGTATCCGGACTCAATCGCTCATGTATCAAGGTTTCCGTTGGTTCAAAGCCGACTTTCAGGTTCAGACCCCCGAAGATGGCAGACATTGGAAAGACCACGATCTAAGGCTGGGTAATCCACGGAGGCCCAAAATCGGAGGAGAGGCCAGCGCTGATGACATCAGAAGCAAAGCCAGAGTGTTTCTCAGGCGCTGCCATGAGCTCGACCTTCAGATCATTGGCATCACCGATCACAATTTCTCTGGTGTGGAGGAACCTGAGGACTGGTTCCTAACTCACCTGGTGACTCTGAACAGACCAGTTGCTAAAGAGCTGGGCCGTGATCCGATCTGGATCTTTCCAGGGTTTGAGCTGGATCTCGGGTACCACGTGTTGTGTCTGTTCGAGCCCGCGCGAAAAACTGCCGATGTCCAGCGCGTAAACAAAGTGCTTATTGAGCTTGGCATGTTCGAGCGTGATCGATTTGAGAACGGGAAACCCGCGCTGCTTCCGCGCGACCGAGTCAATTTGCGCAAGCTACTGGACATAGTTCAAGGGAAGCATGGTGGGGTGGTCATTGCAGCCCACTCGGATCGAGAACGTGGTTTGTTCGAGGATTCCGCCAACCGGCAGGACTATCGCCAAAAGGATCTACTTGCAGTGGAGGTGACCCAGTACCCGCTGAGCACCAAAATGGCGAGCATCCTCAAGGGGCAGAGCAACGATTGGCGCAGGTTAGATAAGCCGCCTGCCTACGTGCAGTCCTCGGATGCAAAGTCACTCAAAACGGACAGTGAGGGGCGGCCTCTGCCCAATTCGTTGGGCTATCGCTACACCTGGGTCAAAAGCTCTGTCCCCTCAATCACGGCACTGAAGCAAGCCTTCGGAGACCCTCAATCGCGGCTTTCTCTGGACGAATGCCGACCGAGCGACACGCAGATCCATCCGCGAATCGTGTCGATTGAATGGAAGGGATTACGCAACCTTGAAGATGAGTCAATCTGGTTCTCTGAGAACCTGAATACATTGATCGGTGGCACAGGAACCGGTAAATCTACCATTCTTGAGCTGCTACGTATCGGTCTCGGGAGGGATGAGGGAGATGCGCTCTCATCTCGTATCCAAGACAAAATCGATCGCGCGAGAAATGTCCTGGACGACCACAGTGAGCTACAAATCACTTGGGAAGGGATGCCGGGTCAACGCGACGTCATCGCTTACACAAAGCAATCTGGACGTACCCTGGTGGAAGGTGACGCGCACGACGTCGCGGCTTACCTTCGTCATTTCCCAGTGCAGTTCTACAGCCAGCGGCAGCTATCAGAGCTCACCATGCCCGACGGAGCGCTTCAACTGCTCCAAATGATCGACGAGGGCTGCGCTGCGGATCTGGATAGCCTACGGAACGAAGAGTTCTCGGTGAAAGCGGAGATAGCTAGGCTCTACGCTGCTCAAAATCAGCTTCTGGCGCTGGACGTTGAGATTAACAACATCATCCAGGAGCTGACTGAAATCGATCGCGAGTGGCAGGCCCGGAAAGATGTACAGGGGGAGGCATCGAGCTATCTGCGTTCGCACTTTTCCAAGCGATATCAGAAGCAATTGCAGGAAGTAATGCGCAAAGACGTCGCAGAGCTTCAACAAGTCGTTGAAGCGGCAGCTCCAAACTGGAATCCCGCTGAGGTAGCTGCGACCTGGCCCCATGCCGAATGGCTTACACAAAAAACCATTGAGGTGAATCAGGCACGAGATGGATTTAAGCTCAGATTGATCGAATTACTGGCCGATATGGAGGCTTCGTCAGATCAGCTTTTTGACGATACGACCAAATGGCCAGCCATCAAGCGTGAGCTCGATACTACCTATACAACATTCGTTGCTGCCTGCGAGGAGCGTGGCCTCAAGCCTGAAGATGCGAGCCGCTTCCAGGAATTGGATCGGCTGAGACAGGCGAAACTGTCAGATCTGGATGGGAAGAGGAAAACTCGTGAACCTCTTCTGGACACTCCGACCTCGCTTAATAGGGCACATGCGCGACTCCACGAGATATGGGCGCAAGAGTTCGCCCTGCGCTCGGCAGTATGCGAACAGCTCACCGAACGTACTTCCGGTACCAGCCGGGTGACAATCAAGTACATGGGCGCTCAGGTCAGCTTCGACACGCTGTGGCAACGATTGATACCTACTGACTCTAGGATGGCCCCAGCCTGGAAAAGTATCGGCGATGCTTTCCGGCAACATTTCCTTTCCCAAGATCAAATTTCCGCCCCCAGCCCATGGGCCCTTATCGGCTCGATGCTTCACAACGGAGAGCCGCTTCCAGGAGTACTTGAGCAGTTCCGGGAAGAGCTCCTTGCTCACATCCGTAGCTCAAGCGAGGCCTGGTTGAAGATGAATCTTGAGCGTATTCCTGACCTCGTGGATATTGAGCTGTATCGAACCGATCGCACGCTTATCGGTAGCCTGTCCAGCCATCGCCTTTCAGAGGGGCAACGCAATACCGCCGTACTCTGCATGCTATTGGTAATGGAAGGGGGCCCGCTGATTCTGGATCAGCCGGAAGACGACGTGGATGTCAGCTTCGTTTACCACGAGCTCGTGCCTCTCCTGCGTCGCGTGAAACTGAAGCGACAGCTTATCGTTGCAACCCATAACGTGAACATCCCAGTGAATGGCGACGCTGAATTCGTGCTGGCGCTCGAATCAGTAGCGGGGAAAGGTAGGCCACTCGCTCAAGGCGGGATGGACAGGATTGAAACCGCTAGAGCAGTCATGAACATCATGGAAGGGGCGCAGGAGGCCTTCATACAACGGCGAGAGAAGTACCACCTGGACTAAGTGTCTGCGCCATCAGCTGAACAAGGGCTAGGCAGACCACAGCCACCGTTCGCTCGTGCATCGCGCAGGCAGCCGCCGTGATGGAATGCCCCGTGATTCCGCCGCAATCGGGTTCGAGGTGAGCGAGCAACCCTGATAGCCATTGAAAGGGCAGTAGGCCCTTATGGCGATGGCGATAATGCGCAGGGATACAGATGTACTCCTTCCATGCTTCAGGGAAATGGTCTTCTATGCGGTTCAACGTAGGACGGTCGATCGCTGTCCTCTTTCCAGTTGGCATGGGGCCTGGCAGTAGGATCTGCCAGTTCCCAAGAGCGCTTGTCGACACAATACGACGATGCCATTTACCACTAAGATGGCTGGGCCCCTCAACCGCTCATTTAGTCATCACTTGTAACAACATCCTCCACTAAAATGCTCTGTGCTTCCTTGAGGTGATGGCAAACGACCACCATCAGGGGATTGAAGGTCGAACAGGAGGCGCAGGTGTGGATTTGCGCCGCCGCGTATTATCGCGAGTTTTTCACGTCGATAGTGACTAATGCAGTGACCAGCTACCGCCGGAAACCTGGCATGGACAGTTTGACTCGCATCTACAAGCAAGACGTTGGAGCCATAGCCTTCGCAGTGCTCGACCACGTCCTGCCTAATGCAAATGTGCCGCGCGTGGATAGCAGTTACATCCCTGTCCGGCAGCGACTACGGTCTCATGTGAGTTATCACGTGCTCAAACGCCTTGTAAATGACCAAGCTGTGCCAGCAGAGCTCAGAGACACCCTGTTCTCGATTGATCTAGGGCTTTGACCCCGAAGCGGTGGTTCCTTCCACTACTCAGCGGCGCACAGTTCGGCTTGAGATGAACAACTGGCAACTTTGTTTCGGTGGAATGGAGCAGGGCTTGTCGCGCGTAAATCTGGAAGTGATGAGATACCCAGGCTTTTGAGCGCGTCCTTGGTTTCGAGGTCTGCAATGTCAGCTTTGAGTCGCTGCACGAGGGCCTCGATTGGTTCGCCACTATCCACGCTCAACGTCAATGTGAACAGTGTCAGAGGACTCACCCCCATCGCATCACTGATGGCTATCAGCTTGTCGACAGTTGGGCTTGAAAGCCCATGCTCCAGCTTCAGCATGTAGCCACGGCTGCTAGCACCCGCCATTTTCTTATGCGTGAGCCCGCGGCTAATTCGGATGGATTTCAGTACAGTGGCGAAACCTGTTTTAAGCGACATTCATGCTCCTGGCCAAGGAGAGGCGGGAAGGGCCCACCCACATCAGTTGCAGCGGGAAGACCCGATATAGAGCGTCAGAGAGTACCACAGGCACTGTAGCCACCGACCAACCTGAGGGATCATTCTGCGGACGGCAGGTGATCAACCCGCGCTTCGGCGTCAGAGCCCTTGAAGCGGCCTTTGAAAGCTTCACCGTTAGCGAGTTATAACAACGTTAAGCCTCAGATAGGCATGAATACCACGCAATTCATAACCTGCCGCATTGCAGCGGAAAGTTAATCTACACTAGTCTCGGCAAGCTGCGCTCTTGATAATCCCGAGCTTAATAATTCAGAGCCTCCTGAATGGATCGAGTGATCTGTCGAGCCACTTCGACGCTATTTGTAGAGATATTCATGTCTACACACGCGGAAATTAATGTCTCCATGCGATCGTTGATGGCCATTAGATTTCCAGCACTAACTTCATATTCAAGCTCAAGGGATCTAAACATTCCGTGGGTGATCTTTATGTTGTGGCGATTTATTTTGTGGTTTCGAATGAAAAGCCTGGTGATGTGTACCTCTTTCCGAACCTCGCGACTAAGATCGATCCTTCCTTCTCTGAGTAGCTTGGAGAACTCATTCTCGTCGTACCGATACGAATTCGCCACTCTGTCATCATCAAGGTTTTTAGTGTACCCACTGTCAATCATCGCTTTTGCAATGGCCTTGTCGATCTTGGGGTTTCGAGAGTCGATTAGCGCCTGGTAAATATCATTTATTGTTTGGACACTATTGTTAATTGGCCTAAGTAGAGTTTTGGCCTTTCTTGTCCACTGAACAGTCGCTTTCTGATGCGCTGGATGAAGTTTAGATGCGTCCGCGTGCAGAATCTCTTCTGAGGTCGCCTTCTTTATTACATCAGGTACGACACTAAAATCGTGAGCACCTTCAATGTCTGCGGGAGTACAGTAGTGAATATTATCTACGGCCTTGATTCCCCCGGCATTCAGCGACTCTGCGACGAATCGTGAGCAAAACTGGCCTGTTGATTTTTTCGTCTTAGGCTTTTTTTCGCGAGAGGAGCGTATAGCTTCTGGAACGCTGTACGTGGTGGCGACGCTTGTCCGCGCGTGCCAAGCCATCTTTGCTAGTGCTTCATCACTGAGCTCACCGCTATATCTAATCACCTTCAAATCATCTTCGTTCTTAACGTAGAATCGATTTGGGACTCTGGTGAATACACTTCCTCCTTTAGTTGATTCGAATATAGTGCCTTCAAGATAAATCATAGCATGAGAGTAATTGCTGCCAGTCTTTGCCTTTATAATCTCACTGTGAGGTTTGTGGCCGGACTCTAGAATTACGTCTCCATCTTTCAACAGGTCAAGCCGCAAAACATATCCTTCCTGAGCTGGCGTCATTATACTTTCCATACTACTCCCTGATGGGGTAAGGCGAAAGATTCGCAGATTTAAGTTCATGCCTAACACTTGGCGCGACGATGTTTTAGCACGTTTAAGACGCCTCTATCAAGTCAGCCCTACACCATCTAATGGATACTTTAAAAACCCTCAGACTGTATTTTATACCCAAAGGTTACCATGCAGCTTTACCGTGATCGCCGGTACCTGTGGCCGGATCAAGATATTCCGCCGATGATGATGCGCAGCCCTCGGATCGCTGCCATGATCTGCGGCTACGACTATCATGAGCATCCCACCCTGGGAGACACCCAGTTCAACTGGCACAACACCGGTACTCGCATCGCAGGCCTGATTGACCGTCAATCGAACAAGATCGCTGTCGCGACCGAGTTTGGTGACAAAGTTCAGCTCTTCACGGGTGTGGGATTGGGTGTCGTCATCCAAACTCAGGCTTTGACGTGTGTTCGTAGCGCAACCCGCGGGGCTGCGTGCGACTGGACGTATCCCTAATGCCCTGTGACCTAATCGAAGGGGTTAGCCCGCGGCCAGCGAATTCAAAATTTCTCTCTGTCGGCTGGTTAAGCCAAAATAGATGACGGTGCAGTCGCCACCAGCCTCAGGTTTTGAGGTCGTCCGGGTAGTCTTCGACTGGCAACTCCCCAACCGGGCCCTCAGGCTTTTGCTGCGACTCCTCAAAATGCATTGCCAGGCACAGATAGATAAGCGCCGCCCTGGACAGCTTCAGCATCAACAGGCTCTTCGCGTAGAGGTCATCCCTATCGAGCACAAATGCCAAGTGATCACTCAAGAGCCCAGAATGCTCGCCAATCCAATGGCAAGAATCCACGATTTTGGCGTACTTGTGCTCAAGGTGGTTTCTCAATTCATCAAGCGCCTGAGCATCAGGTCGAGCCACATACTTTAGCTCCTTGGAGTAGATGTCCTGGGATACCCAATACAGCGCGCGAAGCGGATGATTCCGCGTGGATACGAACTCATCACGCACAACCCGCGGCTGGAGTAGACGGCCATTTTTGTCCGATTTGAACCATACAGTCCGAAAACCTACCGCCTTCTCGGGTATGCCCAGCTTCCAGTAGGCGTTGATAAAGTAGGCAAGCTTATCCAGTAACGAATAGGCGCTGCGATAGGCAGTCTTGATCTGCTCTAGCCCCATGCCATAGAGCGCGTAATCGCAATTGAAGGCGAGTGACATGCCCCTGTCCGCCACATGACCGGGTTTGGCGTGATCCCCCAAATAGAGACAATGACGGGCGAACCCGTACTCCTGCTTCAGCTGGTTGTAAAAGCCGAGGTACGTGATTCCAGCCTTGGCATCATGACCGGGTAACCTCAGGACGTCTTGAGCGGCGGCGGGGAATGCTCCCAAGTCGTTCATGGGATTAAGGAATAGCTCTTCCTGAAGACACCATCGCCGGTAACGCCGTTCCTCCTTCGAGGAGCCGAGGCTGTGCTCTAACAGCTCTGCGTCACCATCGTCGTCGACGGACTCGGCCAGCCTGTCGTGATGCTGTTTGAAAAACTCTATCGCTTCAGGATAGGTCGCACCATCACGGCCCACGCCACCCTCGATGGCTGATGCCAGCTTGCGTCGGGCATGCACAAGGAGCCAATAGGTGTGATTAGGGTCGTAAAGCGCACTGCCGTATTGAGCCAAGCCAATGCCAAGGTTGCCCAGCGCCATACCCAGGATCGGATTGTCTTCCAAGGCGTTGCGCCATTCCCCGAGCGCCTCGATCCAACGTCCACACGCCCTGAGCGCATTGCCTAGATTACAATGGATTCTCGATCGAAGCATTGGTGCCAGCTCTTTAAAGCCTGAGTGCTGTACAGAGGCACGCAGGAAATAAAGCTGTTTTAGCAGAGCAGGGTGCTCTAGGGTATCGTCCTCCCATGACTGCACCTCCAGCTTCCTCAGCTCGGCCCATGCATTGGAACATGAGTAGTAAACGAGGCATCCGTTCTCCGGCTCGACGCGCGAAGCCACTAAGTCAGCTAGCTGCGTCGCATGCCGCAAGATGCCTTCATCGGCGCCATCACCTGCAGCATCGATCAATGAGTCATAGAGGCGTCGGAGACGAGGAGCGTCACCTGGGCTGCCGAGCTGTTCATTCAATGCCTTCAGAAGGTGAGAGCGGTCGTCGGCGTGGGGTTCATAACCCTGCTGAGAAAACCGGCTGGCGAAATCGTCCATGGGCAATCACCGCGATGAGGAGCTGATTATCTTAGCTGCCTTAGCCGACCGTCTACTAAGTCAAACCCCTGTCGCTCTCTCATGGGCGGCTATGAGGCATTCAACAGCTTTTCAAGCTGCGCATGCTCCCAAGTGCTCAATAACTCTACAGGGTCATTACTGTACGACTGCGACGAATTGAAAACGTACGCGCGGCCATCTGGGCTGTAGCAGCTGTCGCAGTAATCGAGGGCGTCGCAATCTTTGTAGAACGTGAGCACCCAGCCGTCGGCCTCGACTGTCATTGAGCCACAATGGATTTCAGCCCAAGACTGCTGGCCAATGCGGCGCATCGTGCGAACCCCTAGAGCAATGTCTCGCAGGATTTGATAGGCCTCGCGGGCTGTTAGTGGTTTTGCTGCCAAACGAAAATACCTGTGCGTATTGGGGCTTTCGGCCTGTTCGCGCCCGGCCTGGGCCGACAGCATGGTAAATGAAACTTGACGACTTGGGCGGGCTACGCGGCCATCAATTTGGGCTGTGCTGATATCCGCGACGGCTACACAACCACGCGGGTATACCGAATGACCAACCCCCCCGGTAGGAACCGGCCGAATCGTCTAGCCCCAATGGATTTTTCATGGCATATAGCTAGCACATCCAGGGAGGGATGGTGTCGGCCAGGTTGACGCTCAGCAACCCTCTCCCTGCCACTGAATCAGGTGAGGGCAGCGCTGTGTATCTTTCGGCTTTGAAAATCGAAAACTTCCGCCAGTTCGGCCAAGGCGGTCATGCGTTGAACATCCAGTTCAACGAAGGCGTGACTGCCCTCGTAGGTGAAAACGACGCGGGTAAAACCGCAGTGATCGATGCGATTCGCTACGTTCTGCAGACTCGTGATGCTGAGTATCTGAGGCTTCAGATTGAGGACTTTCACATCGCCAACGATGGCACCCAGGCGGAAGCCATCACTCTCAGGTGTACGCTGGAAGGACTGAGCTCCGCGGAACTCGGCGCTTTCGCTGAGTACGTGACCTACAAGGATGGTGTTGGGAGGCTCTACGTTCACTGGTCGGCTCGCCGCATCGTTGCCTCTGCCTCGACTCGTAAATGGGTCGACATCTCGATTCGTTCGGGTGAAAACGGAGAAGGCCCGTCCTTGGACGTGGGTGTACGGCAACTACTGGCCACCGCGTACCTGAAACCGCTGCGCGACGCAGAACGAGAGATGTCGCCGGGCAGAAACTCCCGCCTGTCTCAAGTACTCAGTAGTTTCCCGAATATTGACGCCGGCAGCGCCTTTGATCCTGCGGCGCTTCCAGCTGACCTTGCTGACGCTGAGGCCCTCAGTATTGCAGGCATGGGCGACTATCTTCGCCACCTGGTGAACAGCCACGGCGCAATCGTCTCCGCGCAGAAGGAAATCAACGACACCTACCTGCGTCCGCTCTCCCTTGCTGGCCAGCCACTGACAAGTCGCATTGGTTTCGGGGAGGCGGGAACGGATCCCGCCAAACTCAAACAGATCCTGGAGCGTTTGGAGCTGGGGCTGTTGGATCACGCCACAGGTGAAGCCCGCGGCGTTTATGGGCTGGGCTCGAACAACGTGCTGTTCATGGCCTGTGAGCTACTGCTGCTCGGTAAGGAGCCCGACGGACTTCCGTTGCTCCTCATCGAAGAGCCAGAAGCGCACCTACATCCTCAGCGCCAGCTCCAGTTGATGGAGTTTCTTGAGGCTGCGGCTCAGCCAGCTACAGGCTTGAGGCCGGTTCAAGTCATATTGACCACGCACAGCCCCAACCTGAGTTCGAAAATTCCGTTGCAGAACCTGGTTCTGATGCAGCGGCAGCAGGCGTTCTCCCTTGCAGAAGAGCAAACCTGCCTTGCTCCTGACGACTATCGCTTCCTCAGCCGCTTCCTAGACGTGACCAAAGCGGGTCTGTTCTTCGCCAAGGGATTGCTGGTCGTAGAAGGCGATGCCGAAGCCATTCTGTTGCCGTCGCTCGCTCGGCGACTTGGCAAAGATCTCACCAAGCATGGCGTATCGATCATCAACGTGGGCGGTGTTGGTTTGCGGCGCTACTCGAAAATCCTGCAGCGAAAAGACACCTCCAAGGGCGAGATATCCGTGCCTACCGCCTGCATTACGGACATGGACGTGATGCCGGACTGTGCCCCCGAGATTTTGAGTCTAAAGGGAGTAAAAGGGGCTGTATGGCCAGACAAAGCCGATCGACGCTGGCGCGCGATGAAAGACTTCGGTGCCACACCGCTTGACCTTGAAAAAGGACTCAAGGATCACCGCGAGAAGCGAGCAGAAAGTGACGGGCAATGCGTGCGCACATTCGTTGCGGATCACTGGACGCTTGAGTACGACCTGGCGTTCAAGGGGCTTTCGAAGGAAGTCCACCATGCCGCATACCTGGCCATCAATGAGGAAAAGATCGACGAAGGCAAGGAGACCAAGGTCACGCTGCTGAAGAAGGCGCGGACAGCTTTCGACAAGATCCAGACGACCTATGCCACCGAGGATGCAAGGTGTTCCGCGATCTACAAACTGTTCAAAAGAGCTTCTAAAGCGATCGCAGCCCAGCACCTGATCGATTTGATCGACCAGCGGTTTGAAAACAAAACCCTGGACGCCACGACGCTGCGTGGGCTGCTGCCCACTTATGTTGTCCACGCGATCGAGTACGCAACCGGAGGTGCCGCACTGACCACAACCTCCAGCCCGGCTCACACTCTCGTGGTGTCGGCAGCACCGGCAGGCTCAGCTGATCCGCTGGAAGAGGTCGCCGAATGACGCTTAGCCAACTGGTTGCCCCCATCACTGATGCCGATGTGGATTGGGTCATCAAGCTCATGGGGCTGGAAACGCTGGACGAGCCTCGTCGTGATTTCTTGAAATCCATGGATACCATCGATGTAGCGGCTTGCCCGGGGAGCGGCAAAACGACCCTGGTCGTGGCGAAATTGGCCATCCTGGCTCGCCATTGGAAGAGCCGTATGCAGGGTATCTGCGTGCTTTCACACACCAACGCGGCCAGGGAAGAGATCGAGAAACGCCTCGGCGGTACGGAAGTAGGTCAACGGCTGCTGCGCTTCCCTCACTATATCGACACCATCCATGGTTTCACCGGACGATTCTTGGCTTCACCATGGCTGCGCTCGAAAGGGATTGCACTGCAGGCCATTGACGATGACCTCACGCATAAGGCACGCCGAAGAAAGCTGACGGATAGCGAGCATTTTGGTGCTAAGACGGCCTTTGAGATGAAGCACAAAAGCCTCCACAGCTTGCGAGTCCGGTCTGCTGATTTCGATCATCCACTGGGGGATGAAGAAATCGGTTTTGCGCCACACACCGCCACCTACAAAAGTGTGGTGAAATCGCTGAGCGGCGCTGCCAAGGCAGGTTATTTCTGCTTCGATGAAGTGTTCGTGCTGGGCCACGCCTTACTCGACCAAGAGCCAGCTGTGGGCGGCGCATTGCGTCTGCGCTTCCCGTGCGTGTTGATCGATGAGATGCAGGACACCCAACCTGACCAGGCGGGCATACTGCAACGGGTTTTTCCCCACGATGACCCAGATGTTCGCGTCATCCGCGTTGGCGACCCAAACCAGGAAATCTTTGAGAAGAAGACACCACAGTCGGATCCGTTCCCTGACCCAAAGCGTCAGTTGGAGATCGCCAGCAGCTTCCGCTTTGATCAGGCCATTGCGTCGATTGCCAACCCGTTTGCCTATGTCCCGATCACAGATGGCTTGAAAGGGCTGCGGACTAAAGGCGAACCCAGCACCATCCCGAACACGATCATCGTCTTTCCGGACAAGGATGCAACCGGAGTGCTGGACGAATTCGGCAAGCTGGTGCTGAAACATCTACCGGAAGATATCCGCGAGAAGGGTGTGTTCGCCGTCGGCGCCGTGCATCGGCTTGAGAACTTCAAACCCAACCAGTACCCGAAAGCCTTGGAGCATTATTGGCCATCCTATCGGTCTGACACGACCAAGACGTCGTTCAAGCCCCGCACGTTTGCCGAGGGCGCACATATCGCGCGCCGCTATGCGATGAAGGAGCCCACGGCCAATTCAGCCGTTGAGCTTCTGGCCTCGTGTCTGATCAACCTCGGTGAGTTGGCTTTCCCTCGTAGCCTGGTTCAGATACGAGGTCGGCACCAAGCCGCTGTACATGAGAAATTCACGACCAAGCCCGAAGCCTTCGCTCGGTACCGCGAGTGTCTCCAGCAGATGCTGTTTGTGCCGTCCGAAATCACTCAGCAGGACTGGGTCAAGGTCATCGCACCGAAACTCATGGCGCTGGCTGCCGCGCTCTATGATTCTGAGGGTGTGGCAGCTGAAATCCTGGGCCGCCAATACCTTGCCTATGAGCCGGCTCCGGTTGCCACTGAAGCCGGAGAAACAGGGGGATCCCTTGTAAACACCTACCGTTTCCAGGATGTCTCCGCCGGCGTCGATATCCGGATGTCATCCATTCACTCGGAAAAGGGCAAGACGCACGCAGCGACGATAATCTTGGAGACCTTTAGGGGCAGCCACTTCATCCAGAAACTCATGCCATGTCTTGAGGGCAAAAAAGCAGCTACCAAGAGGCCTCAGGAAACAGCGAAGAAAGACATGATGCTGATGTACGTCGGGATGACCCGTCCGTCGCACATGTTGTGCTTGGCCATACGCCAGAGTTCATTGGGGGAGGGCGCTACTGGGGTAAAACGCAGGGCTGCGCTTGAGAAAGCTGGCTGGTCGATTCTGGAGCTTGCAGCGTCAGCACCCGCCCCTTAGTCACCGACCGCCACTGTGCGGACAGTAAAGCCCGATGCTTTGCCATGAATGACCAACAGCAAGGACGCAGCAATAATGAAACCCGAGATGTCAGAATTTTCCTACGGCTTCGCCTTCACCAACGAGCTGATCACAGCGCCTGGCGCTCATGTAGTGGCTGCCCCCGAGTTTCCTTCACTGCAGAAGGAGGGAAAACCGGGTGGTGGCTACGACGTCAAGATTCCTTTCGGATCGCCACTGTTTCTGCAGTTCAAGCTGAGCCATCGCTTGGAGCGCACAAACTGCAAGGAATTCACGCTGATGGGGGGCGCCTACTACCGTTGGCACCTGCATGCGTTACGGCATTCCGCGCAGCATGATTTGCTACTGGAGCTCGAAAACACGGGTAGCGAAGTCTATTACGTAGCCCCAGCGTTCCATCTAAGCGCCGAGCTCAATACGCATTACCTGTCGAAGCAGATCGTCGACAACTCATTCGGGTTCCGCCCCAATGATATCGGTGTGTTGCCTGACGATGATGAGCACTACGTCGTGTTCAATAGCCACCCTGTGGCCTACCGATGTTCGGATGACCCATCGCAAGTTAAAACCCACATGATGAGTGATCTTCTAGGTACCTCCCGGGATCAACGAGCCACCCGGGATCTGGATGAGGGCGGGATTCGCCAACTTGGCCAGCTGATCGTTGACGCGCTCCGTAAAAGCAGAGGCCGGCGCCTGATCGGGCACAAGTCGGTCAATCCAGATGAAGTCGCGCGGGCAATCGATGGCGAGCCTACGCTTCGCACGCTCGCATTTATTTCGCGTACAGTCTTGGACTCCGAGCTGCTCATCGTCAGAAATGAGCCAACGGCGAAGCGCATCCGTCGCAAGCGAGGGTAGGTGGGTAATGTGTCGTTTGGGCCCTGGACTCCAGCTGCAGTCTTGAAGGGTTCCCCACGACCGAGCAAATGTTGAGTTCTGGGGGAGCCTCATACGCATTCGGCTGGGCACCCACCGCCTAAGATCGGGATCTAAAAACTAAGGTTTACCTTAGTTTTTGCGGTTTTTGTCACGGTTGGCTAGAGAATCTTAGCTATGTCTTAGTTTTCCCCCGGCTGCACCAAGGCGATCGGGTGAACGGGTCGACTACGAGAGCCGCAGATTCCCATCTGCTTCGCCTTCGACAAGACATCACGAGACGCCCAGTGCAGAGGGAGGCATCAGACCCAGTTGATCATTCCTCGGTGGGTTAAGATCATTCAGCCGATGACAAAGTGAAGGGAGGGCGGCTATGGCAGTAGTGTTCTTTCTGCCGTGGGTAGCGGCTGCTGAAGAGCTGCGGATCGCTGACATGTGCTTGATGCCTTACGAGCGGGGGCGACTACCTGGCGAGCTTCTGGGCATCCCGCAGGCAGCTTTCGATGGTGTCTTGGGCAACTACGGCGACCGGGGATTCGGTTCTCAGCCCTCTCATCCAGTCCATCAGGCAGCGCTTGTCATCTGGAACGATGACACACCTGGCATGGAGGTTTCGGACGCTCAGATCCAGCAGCGCTTGGTGCAGAGTTCCTATCTTGCGTTCTCCGCCTTGGCAGGCCGATCGCTATGCTCAGCGTTCAAGTACTACAACGCCGACACACTCCAGGTCGTCGCGCAGAGGTTTGATATTGCCTCACCGGCTCACTCCTGCACGACCACCCGCCGGCGTGACGGTGGAACGCGAAACATGCTGGCGGGGAGTGGAGGGCTCAAGTTCATTCGGCCGTACCACGTCGACAATCGCGCGGGGATCTCGATCGACACGCCACTGCTCGAAGCACTGCTCAAGCTACCTGACGGGGAACTAAAGGAACGCATAGACGAGGCGATCGTGTCATTTCTCAGGGCCAATACCGATGCCCCATCCATGGATGAGCGATCCGAGCTGATCCTGATGAGGGTTGCCGTAGACACGCTGCTCAACGTCCCGCATGAAAAAGCTGCCTTCCGCAGGGCCATCAACGAGCACTTCGATGAGCTACCGAACCCGCCCACTTGGCATAAAGGAAACCTGGACGAGTCGTGGTGGCGCAAGCACTGGGACAAAAACGTCAATCGCCCGCTCGACGCCTGGGTTCACGATTTCTGTGCCGCTCGAAACGCCGCAGCTCATGGCCCCGCAAATGGTGAGAAGGGAAGCATCTGGCCTCGCCATAACCACCTAATTTTCTCGGCTTGGTTATTGCCCCTGATCGTCAAGAAGCTGCTTGTCCAAGGGGGGCTTTACGAATTCAGCGCTGAGGACAAGGTCGCCCGGGCGGGATTTGAAGTTTTTCTGGCTCACGATCTGCTGGCAACCACCGACGAGCATGAGAACCAGGTCTGGTGGCAGGTAGCTGAATCCGCGCTTTTCCTGCCGCTCTTCGCAGAGCGACTACGCCGAGCCTGTGAATGAGGGCAACAGCCTTAGCAGTGACCGCGTTTGGGCTTTGGCTCTTGAATCCTGAAATCCAGCACACGGGTCTGATCGAACTCGACTCTCCGACGCAGTTTAATGGCACCCTAGACATCGCTAGCAATGCCAAAACAATGCTACTCCAGTTCCCACCCCAGTAGAGACCGACATGTCCTTCACTCATGCGCATCAGACAGCAATGGCGCAGCAGCGCAACAGGGGGCGGTGCCTCCACTACGACAATGGGGCCCGCTGCGACGCCATCATCTCCGCGCACTCAATTCAGAAGGGTGGTCAGCTAAACCTGATCGTAGAACAGGGTCATGTCTACCAACTGTCCGCCGATCTCACCACGTTGAAATCCACCGGGGGTAAGCCTCAACTGAAGAAAGTAGGCATCAATAAGGTGTCCACCTTCCGTGGCATGTGCAAGCACCACGACAACAGGTTGTTCGCACCAATCGATGACAGACCGCTGGCATTCGATCACGAACAGATTGCTCTCTATGTGTACCGCAGCATTTGTCGCGAGTACTTCGTGAAAGAAAACGCCGCACGCTCTCTAGCAGCGATGATTGATCACCCTGGCGTACCTCAGGCAAACCGCCAACTGCTGCTGGACTCAGCTCAAGGACAGGCATTTGGTTTTCAACAACTCCACCGACACAAACTCATCTGCGATGCGGCAATTTCACAAGGCAATTTCGCGCAGTTTCGGTTTATCGCATTTCGGTCGAGCTCACCATGCTCGGTTCAGGCCTCAGGACTACTCTTCCCAGATTATGACTTTCTTGGTCGCAAGCTCCAGGATCTGGGGCCAGAGGCCGAGGCGCTCGACTTACTGACATTCTTTACCGCTCCCACGCAGGACGGTTGGGCGTACGTGCTCGCGTGGCATGTGTCGAGCGACCAATCTTGTCAGTGGGTGCGTGAGTCCATGCAGGAAGGGTTTATCCAGGGTGCAAAGCTTGAGGATATGCTGATGCGGCTTTCACTGGCCTGTGAGAATCATGCTATCCGAATCTCCTGGTGGGACGGTTTACCCCCATCGGCTCAGAGTGCAGGCCTTACCGCACTGTCAGTGGGGACTGACCCAAGAGTAGTAACACCACCAGACTACCTGGCTCATGGCTGTGAAGGCCTTGCTGACTGGACGTTTGAATATGTCCATGACGGTGCGGGAATGTAGGCCACTCGGTCTTCTAGGTAGGGCATGGATGCCCTCACTTGGGCTTAGGACTGACCTATCGGGAATTCGGGCTCGAAGAGACCGGCTGATCGGGATGATCGTACAGAGAGAACGCGATGAGATTGAACAAAGAATTGGTTCGAGAAATTTTGCTAGCAGTCGAGGCGAGCGACAAATCACCACGCTCTTGGATAAACCTTTCTAGTGAGGGGCACGGAGAGGAAGTGATCGCATACCACGTGATGCTGCTTGATGAAGCCGGCCTGCTTGTAGCTCAGGATCTCAGCTCCATGAGCAGGTTCGACTGGAGACCCAAACGTCTAACTATCAGTGGTCACGAATACCTCGACACCATAAGGGACAACGAGGTCTGGCGCCTTACCAAGGCTGGGGCTGAGAAAGCCGGAGGAGCGAGCCTGGCAATCATGCTTGAACTCGGAAAAGCCTATGGTAAGCAGGTGCTCAAGGATCGCCTAGGAATAGACATCCCTTGATGATCCCACGCCACCGCTATGCAGTGCTAACGGTGGACAACGGTTCAGAACCGCGCTGGTAATCGGGCTTAAAAACTGAGCCTGACATCCGCGAGGTTACCGATCGTAGGTGTTACCACCTGTACTGATCTTGTAGATGGTTTCGGAGTAGGGCAGACGCGCAATGATGGTGGTAGCGTTCACCACAGCTCCCATCGTCATGCCGCGGCAAAGCAGGTTCACATAGCCCTGGATACGCACGCACATCGCATCAGCGCTATCGATGAAATTCGTCTTGTTGAGGCGGAGCATGATGACTGTCCTTCCCTCAGGTACCGCTCCAATTGGCGGTACTGCGAAGATTGTGATCTGGGTGTAAACGACCAAGCAGAGTAGGGCGATACCCCCTGCGATTACAGCCTTTTTCATGGGATGAGAGTCCTATCTCAGAATCAATCGATGCGCTTAACGATGCCGAACCGGCCTTCTTTAAAGTCTGTTGCTCGAAGCACATCGGGAGCTGCCTGGTCGCAGCTGTAGGTCGCGTAGCTCACTGGCGGCCTGCCGAATCGATCCGAGCGACGATCTGCGCAACCTGAAGAGGAGGCAACAATGTACAGCGGCTTGATTATTGAGTCATTTGGGACTTGCAGCCCCATAGAGAAGCGGATGCTTGGCTTGTGAGCAAAATCGTTAGCGTCGTCGTGGTAGTTACCCAGGAAGGTTGCATAGCTACTCCAGCTAACGAACTCAAAGCCCATGACACCAAGCCGCTTAAGCTCACCACCGTTTGATGCGTAAACGATCAGAGGGGCCAGGCGGGGATCTTTGCTCTTGGACGAGTAGGTCACCTTCGCGGTGATGTACCGAGATCCACGCTCAGCTGATCGGTACTCATACTCATCCCCGTGGTCGTTGAAGCTCCATTGGCCGGCCACTTGAGCAGACTGAAGCGAGACGGCGCTGTCGTCCGCGGTGAACGAGCCTTTGACTGGGATTGCTTTCATTCCTAGAGCCGCCAGCCGGCGCTCTTCTTGTTCCTTAGCTTCGCGATCCTTGACCATTTTCTGCAAAAGGCCATTTCCGATCGTGGCTTCAGCGGAGTCGGCGTAGCGGGAGGTTAACGATGCCAAGGCTGTTTTCGCGGTCGTCTCGTCCCCTGCATCCACAGCTTTTCTTACCTGGGCTAAGAACACTGCCGGTGTCTCTTTGAGAGTCTTATTTTCCTGTTCGAGCTGAGTGATCCTGGTTTTCGCAGCTGCAATCTGTGCTTGCAGAGAACTAACATCTTCACGAAGACTCTCCGCCTGCTTTCTGTAGGCTTCGCCACCATCTCCACATCCCGTAAGGGAAAGAGCCATACAAGAAACCAGCAAACCATTCCTCACGAAACACTCCTTGGGCATTCCTCGCATCAGGCGTGGCAATTTAACATCATTCCGCAATCGTTGAAACTCTGCTGGAGAGAAACTCGCTCGCAAATCGCTACCTTGATAAGGCAAAAGAAGAGAAGGGTGCCCTCAAAACGAGTGCAACAACTAACCGGGGAATATCACGGACACCATCTAGGTAATATTCGGCTTTTTACCTGCGAGCTCCAGATTTGCGCGCGCCGAACGACGTACCTGGCTGAACGTCAACTGGGCGAGTTTAGCTGCAGTTTGTGGTGCATCTGGCAGCATCTCATCATTCCTTGCGGCATTCGCAATAGCCGCCCGATGCCGTTGAATCACGCCATGGGCACTGCCAGCAGTCATGCCATTCGACTTCCGATTTTCTTGCAGCGTGCAAACATCAGGAAGCGCATCTTTGGTCGTCAGTCCTCGAGATTCAACAAAGTCGTTCAAAATCGGAATGAATTGAGGGCAAAGCGGGCGCTCTGTTTCTAGAGGCGCTCCTGGGTTGTCAATGAATACCCAATGGCTACAGCCAGGCGGATCACCAAGCTTGGCCGACCGTGTATAAGTCATAAATTGGCTTAGCAAACCTACATACTGACCGTCCCGGCATAATCTAGCCAGTGGAATAGTCGTAAATCTCGCTACAGCTAACATGAATCGGCACATCTCGTATTCGGGGCTGGTATGGCGCCAGTACTCGAGGTGTGCGAAAAGCCAATCCATTTCCTTATGCGACAGATTTGCAGCGGCCATGCCCTTATCTGCCGGGGTTTCCGGAGTCTTAGCCATGACCGGAGCCGGCTCCTTCCGAACGCGGATACGCCACAAATAATTGAGAAAATGAAAGGTGATACCGTGTACCTTGCGCATGACTGTGCTGACGATCGGAGCCTCAGGGACGGGTCGATAGCATGGGCGCCATGCCGGGTTAATGGGCTGCTTTGTGAGAATCGGATGGCCTCTGAACAGGAAGCGACATCCAGCCGTACTCTGACTGATCCAATTGTCGTCAGGCTGCTTTATGAAGTGCAAAAATCGCGTAAGGCTCTCGTTATCCCATTCCGTCATGGGCCGCCGATCAATCAGAAAACTCCAGTTCAGCGCCATCTGTAGCACAGATGTGTAGTCCAAGTATCGACTAGCCCAAGGTGTTGGCTTGGTCTGCATTGACTCAATGATGAAGTCCGCGGCGTGACGACACATTTCGACTGGCAGGCAGGATGGGTCGACATCGGATAACCGTCGCTGTACATGGACATTTGCCGGGAAATCCATGCCTTCGTTTAAGCAGCGGACGAACGTCGACATCATGGGGAAAATTGGGAACGGGTCTGACGTCCAGTCCATGAGAAATGCACTTTTTGTGAGTTCAAGATAAGTGTAGCCGGGCGAGCTTCACGGATGTGGTTAGTCGTTTGTCGGATGCTGACGATGCGCCGATAGGAGGATGTTAGACAACCCATTTAGAAAGAGTACGATTAAACGACTGGAGGTTTGGATGCTTCAAATTTCCGCGCAAAGGGCGTCCAGTATCAAGAAACGATCCAGATGGACACGGAATCATGAAGGTCAGGACAAGGTCTTGAATTTCCTACGGTTCGAGCGTCCAGATTCAGAAAATTTTCGTCCGATCATTAGGAAACGCTGACACCTGAACCCTTACGACATAAAACAGGATTTAACATAATATACATTATGCGTACCCATGGGCTTCACCGTGGGGGTGCTTCTGCTGATCATTTGAGCACAGCCTGGTCAACCAGAACCGGCGTGAGAAAAAGAACCAGCTCAGTGCTGGTGGACACTGTCGAGCTGCTGGTGAACAACCATTTGAAGCCAGGGATTTTACCTAGGAACGGCACGCTTCTAACGACGGTTGTGTCCAGATCCGAATAAACACCACCTACAGCAATCGTCTGGCCGAACGGTGAAAAAACCCGGGAAGTCAGCGAGGTCGTGTTGATCGGTGGGACGCCATTCATAGCGTTTGAATAATCAGGCTCATCCTTTGAAAGGATGACATCGAGCAGCACGCCTTTATCGTTAACGATTGGTGTCACGTCGAGCGATAAAGCAGCCTGCTTGAAAGATGTGGACGTTGCACCGTCGCCGGCCGATTGCTGATAAGGAACCTGAGAGCCTTTAACAATTTTGGCTTGATGACGGTCGGAGGTGTAAACACGCGGGCTGGAAATAACCTTGCCCTTGCCCTCCTGTTCCATAGCAGAAAGCCTAGCATCGAGCGTCAAAGCGCTTGAGACAATACCAACCGCACCGATGGCACCAGATGAAAAACCAAGTGGAACAGAGCCTGAAACAGTTCCTGAGCCACTGCCCAGAGTGCCACCCCATTGAACGCCCAAATTCTTGGAATATGAGCGATCAACCTGAACGATACGAGCCTGAATCATGACTTGTTTTC
Organism: Pseudomonas sp. NUPR-002; assembly: GCF_056322725.1. Lineage (NCBI taxonomy): Bacteria > Pseudomonadati > Pseudomonadota > Gammaproteobacteria > Pseudomonadales > Pseudomonadaceae > Pseudomonas > Pseudomonas sp. NUPR-002. The sequence continues at coordinate 3,023,670 of NZ_CM150476.1, read as the reverse complement.
TAGAGTAATCGACCGCCGAAATAAGAGTTTTAAGCTGATCCAACCGCGGCTTACTCATACGAGCAACAATCACAGAAGAACCGTCTTCAACACTCAAACTTTCTCCAGTATCGAGAGGAAAAGCTTTTACTGCATCAGAAGCCAAGATGTTATGAACCTTAAGAATTGAAATCTCAAAAGCGTTAGCACCAAAAGAAAGGCCACTTTGCGCTTGTTGATTTGGTGCAACCGGATAAGAACCCTCGCCGTATGTATCGCGGGAACGTGGATAAGCACTAACCCGAAGAAAATTGCCCTCAACAGAATATAAAAGGCCTTTGGTTGACGTTACATATTCGATAGCTTGGTCCCAAGATACGTCTCTCATTCTCATAGAAAGGGAGCCTCTAACATTATCGTCAAGGACTAAGTTCAAGCCGCGATAATCAGCGAGAAGCTGTAAAGCTGATGAAACCTGAATTGTCTGAAAATCAAAGGTGAGCTGCTGCGGAACAGACTCAGCATGCGCAAAAGAAAGGAAGAAAAACAGAACAACAGACAGGTAGGCGCGACGAATAAAAATACAGATTTTCATAAGATATGTTCCGGATGGCTGGTCGATTAATTGGGAGAGGCGTTAGCGCTACGCTAAACCCCTCCCCCAATTAATCCCCCGACAATTGAGTTAGGTTTTTTTAGAGACCAATTTGTTATTTTGAAACCATCAACGAGACAATATGCCTCAGTGTAATCAGGAAAATACCGGCAATGTGAAAAAGATATGTAGCGAGTGTTCCCATTAGCATCTGCAATAAGAGCCAGAGATTCCGAGATAGCCCGCGATGATGGATCAGGCTTTGAAGGGTGGACAAAGCCCACCAGACGCCAAGTGGTCGAGATCGGTGGTTCAGGCGGCGCGGAAGGCACAGCGGGGCCTTTAGCCGGTACTGATGCAGACGCAACATGCTTCACACCTGGAGCATCAGTCGAAAAGAATTTTTTAACGAGGAAGATGCCGCCCAGGACGAAGACGAGCGCGCAGATAAGCGAAGCCCAAAGACCAAAAGAACGCAGGATGCTAGAACGCCCATCTGCCGAAGACTCATCACCAACCTCACCCGAATTTGACTGAGTTGCAGATTTGTAGAAAGGAAAAATCGTAGACTTGAAAGTGCCGGCTGTAGTTCGGACTAACTTTGTTTTTGAGGGAGCATCGCCAGTTACGGCACCATTGTAGATATCGACCTTGAACGCTTTCTTGCTCAGCTTTCTGATGCGGTAGGTTGTTTCAATAAGAAGGCGAACCCACGAGGAAATCTGCGCGAGGTCTTGTGTTACCAAAACGACGCGCATGGAGTTGCCTTTTTCATCGACTCGATGTCTATGCTCAGCAAGCAGGGATTTATCAGTGAAGTTAGCATGGTTTACGTTCTGGCCAGCAGGCCAGCGCCTCCAGCACTCATCGATAATTGCAACCGACCCGGCAGGAATTACATCAGCCAAGTCGGAAAGCTCGAACCAGTCAGAAGGCAATTGCGTTACATTGCCGCCAAATGCGGCTAACAAATCATCAACAGCAAGTGGAATGTTAGTTACAACATGTCGATTCTGTTTAAGCGAAGGTATAACCACATGCTCAACGACACCGTAGCTTTTGCCATGGCCGGGTTTTCCAACGTAAGCATGAATAGCCATAAATCACCCAATGAAAGGAATTCGACGAATAAGAAAACGAATTGAATAGGCTGTAAGAATGGATGCTATGCCAAAAGGGACATTCAAAAAGCCAAGAAAGTACATTACCGAATCAGGTATTTGCTCAAAACCAGAAACCAAAGGCCCGAGAAATGGAGTTAAGCCGCGCTCAAGAACGCTTAAAAGCCCGTCGAGCAACCATCCAAAGAAAGAAGCAACAAGTTCAAAAATAAAGCTGAAAAGATCGTCAATAAGCTGAAGAAGCCAGCGAGCAAACTCACCCATAAATCACCTATGCGGAGAAAATTATAATGACAGCAACAAGCATCCAAGCAGCATATGTTGCTAACTTAAGAACAGGCTCTATCTGAGCAAACAAAACACAATGAGCATCGAGAATAATAGTACGGTCAAATAACTCAAACTGACCTGTAGGGCACTGATGAGGGACGTTTGCTAACTCACTAAAAGAATGTACGGTTTCGTCAACCTTTTTACCTATATCACTTTCCTGATATTGGTTGCTCAGGTCTTTAGGAAGTTGAGTTGTAGCCGTTTCTACTGAACCGTCCTCATCAAGGTAATGGCCTAATTGTGATGAAAGGGTTCCAGGACTCTTAAACTCAACACCAACAGTGCCAGAGACGACTGTAGGACCACCTGTGCTACCACCACCTGTTCCGCCACCGGGGTTAGGGTCAGTCCCGCCGTCATCGCCACCACCACCGCCACCGGGATCAGGAGTGGTATCAGGGTTAAGCTCAGCCCCGGCAGACGCAGCAGCGTATCCCGACGAAACGGTGCAGGAGCCAGCAGAAGAATTAACAGCAACGACGAAGTTACAAAAACCATCGGAAGCACCAGCAGAAGTACGATAACAGGTAGAGGCGGTTGCAGAAGAAGCATAGTAAATACAGCTGTTATGACACAGGTTCTCAGGGGTAACTTGTGAGACTGACCACGAAACATACGCTTTTTCCCCGCTCTGAATGATAGGAGCCGTCTTGCCCTTAAGCTCAACTGTAGCAGGACACGCTACAGAAGCGCCGGGAACAATACCAATACGGATAGAGCGATCTGAAATAGAGCCGTCAGCCAAGGTCATGTGAGCAACGATAGTGCAAGTACCTACAATTTCCTGAACATACGTGCATCCAGAATCGGTGTAAGTCTCACCAGCAGCTGGAGAAGCTTTGTAAGCGGCAAGAATCTTGGCGGATATTGAAGCCTTTTCAATATTAACAACCTCAGACAAGCCGGGTTGACGGCTCATATCGCTGGGCTTAACCGACCAAGTCGCACAAAAAGCAACGGACGGAAAGAATAACATCAAAAAAGCAAGGTAGCTTTTCATGTTACCACTCATGGAAAACAGCAAAAGCACAGCTGGAACCGATCACAAAAAAGGCGAATATATAAAGCTGTTCCATAAATCGACTCCAATAAAAAGGGGGTACGAATACCCCCGATTGGAAACCTGATGTAATCGCGTTTTAACCGCGCAGGAAACCGAGAACAATCTTAGCGCCCTTAATACCGGCATAAACACCGGCGAGGATACCGGCGACAGCCAGGACACCAACGGAAATGCTGCTGAAATCAATGGAAGAAGTCAGAGCGCTGTAGTCCCATGCGGTAGTTTCACCGGCAGCGAAAACAGAAGGAGCGGCAACAGCAACAGCGGCGGCAACAAAAAGCTTTTTAAACATAAGTAAATCCTCAGGATTGTTTGATGAAGTTAAGAAACGCCCGAATCCCCATGGACATGACCATAAAAGTCGCTACCAATGTGAATCCGGCCCCAAATGCTTGAGCCAAAACAGTTGGATCAAGCTGAGACGGATCAAAAGGAGGTGTATAAGGCAAGACCTCCCAAGTTGAAGAACAAACCGGCATAACGCCATCGGTAGAAAGCTCAGATGGACAGTAAAGAGTGCCGGACATTACGCAGTCTTTTGAGCAGCGGTAGAGACAGGAGCAACGGAGCTGACACGACGCCCTTGACGTGGGTCAACTTCAAAAATAAGACGATCATCGCGAACCTGAGCGATAACGTCACATTCGTACTTGCCGGGCTGAGGAACCTGCTGCGGAGTTTCAGCATAGAAAGTGCACTTCTGCGGATAAGGAATATTCGGCAGATGCGCATAGGCTTCAAACATGCAGTAAGGTTTACCGCTCTTGGCGGCAGTACCGCTGCGATGATTGCCGGTTACTTCAACTACGATAACGTTAGACATATAATGCCCCTATCTCAGTGTTGGAAAGCCAGGAACAGTGCCGGGCTTACGGTATGCCCAACTGGGCGCAATGGCTTCAGGGTTACGCCTGAAGGTAAGAAATTGACGATTATTACGTTGACGAACAACGGCTTGATTTGAAAAATCAGCCAAGACGGTACGCATAACATCGTTAGCAATAGATTTAACTAAAGCCTCATCACTAACATGATTGCGAATATCAGATTCAACATTCCAGCGGAGAGATTGAAACTGTTTCTTGTCCATCAGAAGCCCATCCATTCAGCAATGGACGGTGTTCCATGTTCTTGGCGATCAGGAAACCAGAGTTTTTCGGGTTTAGCGCCCTGCTCTTTTCGAAGCTCAATAACAGCCAAAGTATCAGCAACTTGTTGAGCTAGCACAGGACTCATGAAAGCGCGGACATGCTGCTGTTGCTGGGCACGAAGCTTTTGGCCAGCAGTTAGCTGAACGCCCTGAAAGCTGACGGTTCTCATGCCGCCACCTTCAGATGATTAGGCCTGCTATACCAAGCAGGGATAACCAAGGGGGATTTTTCAATCTCACGGCACTGACGAACAAAAACGGGTGCAAAGCGGGAGGTGTCACAGGCGTTACGAATATTGATGCCAATGCGATTTAGCTTGGCAGCATGAGTGTTCACTTGTTTCTTTTTAAAATCAAGTTCGGCACCTGTCATCCACTCAAGTGCATAACTGGCAGTAGTACGGGCAGAACGAAGATTATCGCAAATACCCTCTGCAACCAATTGGCCACTGATGCTAACAATATCCATAGCGGTCACCTTTAACCGTTCGTCAATTTTTAAAAACTCACTGTGGAGTTGAGCTAGACGCTCTTCGTCAAACAAGCCCCAGTAACAGAGGCCCTCACGCTGGAGATATTCACTTTTTAATTCTTGTTCCATGCGAACTACGCCAAATTGAACGCAGTAGTTTCTAACTCGCATGACATAAGCGAACTCTGGAGAGTTTTCACCATAGAGACGCTTAATCTTCGGGATCAGGTTTTGATCCATTTCAAATGCTTTATCGTAAGCTTTGCGGTATTGGAGACGGCCGCCCTGCCCGTTTCCTTTAGGGGTCCAAGAAACGGTACGACCATTGGGATATAAGAAACCTATTGAATGCCCAATACGCTGACTGGAAACACCACGAAGATAAGCAAGTACATTGCCCTCCCCCATGGAAAGATTAGTAGTTAAATCGATTCGTTCAATCTTGGCCCCATCGGCGATGCGATCACCCGATTTAGCGCCTGACGTTCCCTGACGGATATCAACGCGAGTGCAACGGGTGAAAGCCGGTAGACCATACTCACGGAGAAGCGAGTTGTAGACGGAGATACATTGTTCAATCGATTTAAATCCAAAAAGGTTATCAAGACGCCCTACTCTGCTGGGGTTACCTTCAACGCGAACCTTTCGGCCTTGAACGTGGATGGTGACAGAAGTGGAATGACTGGCCTCATGCTTGAAACGAGGTTGCCGGGTGCTGAGTACTTCGTTGGTGTTCGCATCGATGGTCAACGTGAAAACGTCACAGACGACAGGCAGATCGTGGTCGTGTTCCTGTGAAACGGTGAGCCAGTCGATGATCATGCAGAACGTCCTTACACATGCACACAAATAACATAGGACGCGAATGTACACATGTAGAACTGCACACGTCAATACGTGTCCACTTGCACACATGTATTATCTGGAGAGTATTTGATGAACGGTGAAGGCATGGCCACGAACGTACGACTGACGACGGCGGAGCAAGAAGCAATCCGCCAAAAAGCTATAGAATTCAACAAGATACTGATTCGGCAAGGAAAGCAGCCGATGAGAGATAGTGAGCTTGTTCATAAAATACTAGAGAAATCAGTAGCTTATGCACGCCTGTCAGATACCGGCGAAGTGGTAATCGAGCCGGAGTGAAGGCTGAAATTGTGGAGAACCACAATAAAGTGGGGGTGTAACAGCACCCCCACCCTATCCGGCTGGCGATCGCCAAGAGCCGAGAAGCAAAAAGCCCCTCCGGGGGCCCTACAGGGAGTCTCTCGGCGAGGGCCTGGGGCATGGGAGGAAAAGCGCCTCCCACACCCCAGGCAGAGAGTAAACGAGACGAGGTGCCATCAAGGGACGCGCGAAGCGCTCCGGGTCTCCGTTAATCGCGACGATGAGGCTGTCACGACAAGCCGGGGACGCGGCCCTTGACGGAGCTGCCACCGCGACCAGGTGTAGTAATACGCACGGACTTTGAACACCAAACGCATCGCAACGCATCCCGGCGCACCCAAACGCATCCCGACGCATCCCGACGCATCTAAACGCAACTCAAGAAAGGGTTAGTAATACGCACGGACCTGTCTCACCCGTTAAAGGCAACAGAAGGCAACCGGAGGAAATTCAAGGCAATTGAAGGAAACCCAAAGAAATCAAAGGCAACGAAATGGGGCGCGTAGAATCGCATTGAATCGCATAGCGTCGCATTGAATCGCGCTCAATCGCACAGTGTCGCGTTGAATGCAGCGGCAATCTGTCGGCAAAGGATAAGAATTTCATCGCGGTCGCCATCGAGCAGGACGACACGTAGCAGCTCGGCAGCATAGGCAGGATCACGACGGAAAAGCTCGGCCATGGCTTCGTCATGGGAAATATCAGTCACCATAGAAGGCCTCGATAGAAGGTTAAACATGCCACGCATAATGCACGCTATGTGTAAATCAACCGCCGGGGCTTCGCAATTTTCCCGGCGGCTGATTCTGCCCGTTCGGGCGGCTTCGCTAACATAACGTCCGTCGAATTATGCGTACCCATGGGCTTCACCGTGGGGGTGCTTCTGCTGATCATTTGAGCACAGCCTGGTCAACCAGAACCGGCGTGAGAAAAAGAACCAGCTCAGTGCTGGTGGACACTGTCGAGCTGCTGGTGAACAACCATTTGAAGCCAGGGATTTTACCTAGGAACGGCACGCTTCTAACGACGGTTGTGTCCAGATCCGAATAAACACCACCTACAGCAATCGTCTGGCCGAACGGTGAAAAAACCCGGGAAGTCAGCGAGGTCGTGTTGATCGGTGGGACGCCATTCATAGCGTTTGAATAATCAGGCTCATCCTTTGAAAGGATGACATCGAGCAGCACGCCTTTATCGTTAACGATTGGTGTCACGTCGAGCGATAAAGCAGCCTGCTTGAAAGATGTGGACGTTGCACCGTCGCCGGCCGATTGCTGATAAGGAACCTGAGAGCCTTTAACAATTTTGGCTTGATGACGGTCGGAGGTGTAAACACGCGGGCTGGAAATAACCTTGCCCTTGCCCTCCTGTTCCATAGCAGAAAGCCTAGCATCGAGCGTCAAAGCGCTTGAGACAATACCAACCGCACCGATGGCACCAGATGAAAAACCAAGTGGAACAGAGCCTGAAACAGTTCCTGAGCCACTGCCCAGAGTGCCACCCCATTGAACGCCCAAATTCTTGGAATATGAGCGATCAACCTGAACGATACGAGCCTGAATCATGACTTGTTTTCTAGAGTAATCGACCGCCGAAATAAGAGTTTTAAGCTGATCCAACCGCGGCTTACTCATACGAGCAACAATCACAGAAGAACCGTCTTCAACACTCAAACTTTCTCCAGTATCGAGAGGAAAAGCTTTTACTGCATCAGAAGCCAAGATGTTATGAACCTTAAGAATTGAAATCTCAAAAGCGTTAGCACCAAAAGAAAGGCCACTTTGCGCTTGTTGATTTGGTGCAACCGGATAAGAACCCTCGCCGTATGTATCGCGGGAACGTGGATAAGCACTAACCCGAAGAAAATTGCCCTCAACAGAATATAAAAGGCCTTTGGTTGACGTTACATATTCGATAGCTTGGTCCCAAGATACGTCTCTCATTCTCATAGAAAGGGAGCCTCTAACATTATCGTCAAGGACTAAGTTCAAGCCGCGATAATCAGCGAGAAGCTGTAAAGCTGATGAAACCTGAATTGTCTGAAAATCAAAGGTGAGCTGCTGCGGAACAGACTCAGCATGCGCAAAAGAAAGGAAGAAAAACAGAACAACAGACAGGTAGGCGCGACGAATAAAAATACAGATTTTCATAAGATATGTTCCGGATGGCTGGTCGATTAATTGGGAGAGGCGTTAGCGCTACGCTAAACCCCTCCCCCAATTAATCCCCCGACAATTGAGTTAGGTTTTTTTAGAGACCAATTTGTTATTTTGAAACCATCAACGAGACAATATGCCTCAGTGTAATCAGGAAAATACCGGCAATGTGAAAAAGATATGTAGCGAGTGTTCCCATTAGCATCTGCAATAAGAGCCAGAGATTCCGAGATAGCCCGCGATGATGGATCAGGCTTTGAAGGGTGGACAAAGCCCACCAGACGCCAAGTGGTCGAGATCGGTGGTTCAGGCGGCGCGGAAGGCACAGCGGGGCCTTTAGCCGGTACTGATGCAGACGCAACATGCTTCACACCTGGAGCATCAGTCGAAAAGAATTTTTTAACGAGGAAGATGCCGCCCAGGACGAAGACGAGCGCGCAGATAAGCGAAGCCCAAAGACCAAAAGAACGCAGGATGCTAGAACGCCCATCTGCCGAAGACTCATCACCAACCTCACCCGAATTTGACTGAGTTGCAGATTTGTAGAAAGGAAAAATCGTAGACTTGAAAGTGCCGGCTGTAGTTCGGACTAACTTTGTTTTTGAGGGAGCATCGCCAGTTACGGCACCATTGTAGATATCGACCTTGAACGCTTTCTTGCTCAGCTTTCTGATGCGGTAGGTTGTTTCAATAAGAAGGCGAACCCACGAGGAAATCTGCGCGAGGTCTTGTGTTACCAAAACGACGCGCATGGAGTTGCCTTTTTCATCGACTCGATGTCTATGCTCAGCAAGCAGGGATTTATCAGTGAAGTTAGCATGGTTTACGTTCTGGCCAGCAGGCCAGCGCCTCCAGCACTCATCGATAATTGCAACCGACCCGGCAGGAATTACATCAGCCAAGTCGGAAAGCTCGAACCAGTCAGAAGGCAATTGCGTTACATTGCCGCCAAATGCGGCTAACAAATCATCAACAGCAAGTGGAATGTTAGTTACAACATGTCGATTCTGTTTAAGCGAAGGTATAACCACATGCTCAACGACACCGTAGCTTTTGCCATGGCCGGGTTTTCCAACGTAAGCATGAATAGCCATAAATCACCCAATGAAAGGAATTCGACGAATAAGAAAACGAATTGAATAGGCTGTAAGAATGGATGCTATGCCAAAAGGGACATTCAAAAAGCCAAGAAAGTACATTACCGAATCAGGTATTTGCTCAAAACCAGAAACCAAAGGCCCGAGAAATGGAGTTAAGCCGCGCTCAAGAACGCTTAAAAGCCCGTCGAGCAACCATCCAAAGAAAGAAGCAACAAGTTCAAAAATAAAGCTGAAAAGATCGTCAATAAGCTGAAGAAGCCAGCGAGCAAACTCACCCATAAATCACCTATGCGGAGAAAATTATAATGACAGCAACAAGCATCCAAGCAGCATATGTTGCTAACTTAAGAACAGGCTCTATCTGAGCAAACAAAACACAATGAGCATCGAGAATAATAGTACGGTCAAATAACTCAAACTGACCTGTAGGGCACTGATGAGGGACGTTTGCTAACTCACTAAAAGAATGTACGGTTTCGTCAACCTTTTTACCTATATCACTTTCCTGATATTGGTTGCTCAGGTCTTTAGGAAGTTGAGTTGTAGCCGTTTCTACTGAACCGTCCTCATCAAGGTAATGGCCTAATTGTGATGAAAGGGTTCCAGGACTCTTAAACTCAACACCAACAGTGCCAGAGACGACTGTAGGACCACCTGTGCTACCACCACCTGTTCCGCCACCGGGGTTAGGGTCAGTCCCGCCGTCATCGCCACCACCACCGCCACCGGGATCAGGAGTGGTATCAGGGTTAAGCTCAGCCCCGGCAGACGCAGCAGCGTATCCCGACGAAACGGTGCAGGAGCCAGCAGAAGAATTAACAGCAACGACGAAGTTACAAAAACCATCGGAAGCACCAGCAGAAGTACGATAACAGGTAGAGGCGGTTGCAGAAGAAGCATAGTAAATACAGCTGTTATGACACAGGTTCTCAGGGGTAACTTGTGAGACTGACCACGAAACATACGCTTTTTCCCCGCTCTGAATGATAGGAGCCGTCTTGCCCTTAAGCTCAACTGTAGCAGGACACGCTACAGAAGCGCCGGGAACAATACCAATACGGATAGAGCGATCTGAAATAGAGCCGTCAGCCAAGGTCATGTGAGCAACGATAGTGCAAGTACCTACAATTTCCTGAACATACGTGCATCCAGAATCGGTGTAAGTCTCACCAGCAGCTGGAGAAGCTTTGTAAGCGGCAAGAATCTTGGCGGATATTGAAGCCTTTTCAATATTAACAACCTCAGACAAGCCGGGTTGACGGCTCATATCGCTGGGCTTAACCGACCAAGTCGCACAAAAAGCAACGGACGGAAAGAATAACATCAAAAAAGCAAGGTAGCTTTTCATGTTACCACTCATGGAAAACAGCAAAAGCACAGCTGGAACCGATCACAAAAAAGGCGAATATATAAAGCTGTTCCATAAATCGACTCCAATAAAAAGGGGGTACGAATACCCCCGATTGGAAACCTGATGTAATCGCGTTTTAACCGCGCAGGAAACCGAGAACAATCTTAGCGCCCTTAATACCGGCATAAACACCGGCGAGGATACCGGCGACAGCCAGGACACCAACGGAAATGCTGCTGAAATCAATGGAAGAAGTCAGAGCGCTGTAGTCCCATGCGGTAGTTTCACCGGCAGCGAAAACAGAAGGAGCGGCAACAGCAACAGCGGCGGCAACAAAAAGCTTTTTAAACATAAGTAAATCCTCAGGATTGTTTGATGAAGTTAAGAAACGCCCGAATCCCCATGGACATGACCATAAAAGTCGCTACCAATGTGAATCCGGCCCCAAATGCTTGAGCCAAAACAGTTGGATCAAGCTGAGACGGATCAAAAGGAGGTGTATAAGGCAAGACCTCCCAAGTTGAAGAACAAACCGGCATAACGCCATCGGTAGAAAGCTCAGATGGACAGTAAAGAGTGCCGGACATTACGCAGTCTTTTGAGCAGCGGTAGAGACAGGAGCAACGGAGCTGACACGACGCCCTTGACGTGGGTCAACTTCAAAAATAAGACGATCATCGCGAACCTGAGCGATAACGTCACATTCGTACTTGCCGGGCTGAGGAACCTGCTGCGGAGTTTCAGCATAGAAAGTGCACTTCTGCGGATAAGGAATATTCGGCAGATGCGCATAGGCTTCAAACATGCAGTAAGGTTTACCGCTCTTGGCGGCAGTACCGCTGCGATGATTGCCGGTTACTTCAACTACGATAACGTTAGACATATAATGCCCCTATCTCAGTGTTGGAAAGCCAGGAACAGTGCCGGGCTTACGGTATGCCCAACTGGGCGCAATGGCTTCAGGGTTACGCCTGAAGGTAAGAAATTGACGATTATTACGTTGACGAACAACGGCTTGATTTGAAAAATCAGCCAAGACGGTACGCATAACATCGTTAGCAATAGATTTAACTAAAGCCTCATCACTAACATGATTGCGAATATCAGATTCAACATTCCAGCGGAGAGATTGAAACTGTTTCTTGTCCATCAGAAGCCCATCCATTCAGCAATGGACGGTGTTCCATGTTCTTGGCGATCAGGAAACCAGAGTTTTTCGGGTTTAGCGCCCTGCTCTTTTCGAAGCTCAATAACAGCCAAAGTATCAGCAACTTGTTGAGCTAGCACAGGACTCATGAAAGCGCGGACATGCTGCTGTTGCTGGGCACGAAGCTTTTGGCCAGCAGTTAGCTGAACGCCCTGAAAGCTGACGGTTCTCATGCCGCCACCTTCAGATGATTAGGCCTGCTATACCAAGCAGGGATAACCAAGGGGGATTTTTCAATCTCACGGCACTGACGAACAAAAACGGGTGCAAAGCGGGAGGTGTCACAGGCGTTACGAATATTGATGCCAATGCGATTTAGCTTGGCAGCATGAGTGTTCACTTGTTTCTTTTTAAAATCAAGTTCGGCACCTGTCATCCACTCAAGTGCATAACTGGCAGTAGTACGGGCAGAACGAAGATTATCGCAAATACCCTCTGCAACCAATTGGCCACTGATGCTAACAATATCCATAGCGGTCACCTTTAACCGTTCGTCAATTTTTAAAAACTCACTGTGGAGTTGAGCTAGACGCTCTTCGTCAAACAAGCCCCAGTAACAGAGGCCCTCACGCTGGAGATATTCACTTTTTAATTCTTGTTCCATGCGAACTACGCCAAATTGAACGCAGTAGTTTCTAACTCGCATGACATAAGCGAACTCTGGAGAGTTTTCACCATAGAGACGCTTAATCTTCGGGATCAGGTTTTGATCCATTTCAAATGCTTTATCGTAAGCTTTGCGGTATTGGAGACGGCCGCCCTGCCCGTTTCCTTTAGGGGTCCAAGAAACGGTACGACCATTGGGATATAAGAAACCTATTGAATGCCCAATACGCTGACTGGAAACACCACGAAGATAAGCAAGTACATTGCCCTCCCCCATGGAAAGATTAGTAGTTAAATCGATTCGTTCAATCTTGGCCCCATCGGCGATGCGATCACCCGATTTAGCGCCTGACGTTCCCTGACGGATATCAACGCGAGTGCAACGGGTGAAAGCCGGTAGACCATACTCACGGAGAAGCGAGTTGTAGACGGAGATACATTGTTCAATCGATTTAAATCCAAAAAGGTTATCAAGACGCCCTACTCTGCTGGGGTTACCTTCAACGCGAACCTTTCGGCCTTGAACGTGGATGGTGACAGAAGTGGAATGACTGGCCTCATGCTTGAAACGAGGTTGCCGGGTGCTGAGTACTTCGTTGGTGTTCGCATCGATGGTCAACGTGAAAACGTCACAGACGACAGGCAGATCGTGGTCGTGTTCCTGTGAAACGGTGAGCCAGTCGATGATCATGCAGAACGTCCTTACACATGCACACAAATAACATAGGACGCGAATGTACACATGTAGAACTGCACACGTCAATACGTGTCCACTTGCACACATGTATTATCTGGAGAGTATTTGATGAACGGTGAAGGCATGGCCACGAACGTACGACTGACGACGGCGGAGCAAGAAGCAATCCGCCAAAAAGCTATAGAATTCAACAAGATACTGATTCGGCAAGGAAAGCAGCCGATGAGAGATAGTGAGCTTGTTCATAAAATACTAGAGAAATCAGTAGCTTATGCACGCCTGTCAGATACCGGCGAAGTGGTAATCGAGCCGGAGTGAAGGCTGAAATTGTGGAGAACCACAATAAAGTGGGGGTGTAACAGCACCCCCACCCTATCCGGCTGGCGATCGCCAAGAGCCGAGAAGCAAAAAGCCCCTCCGGGGGCCCTACAGGGAGTCTCTCGGCGAGGGCCTGGGGCATGGGAGGAAAAGCGCCTCCCACACCCCAGGCAGAGAGTAAACGAGACGAGGTGCCATCAAGGGACGCGCGAAGCGCTCCGGGTCTCCGTTAATCGCGACGATGAGGCTGTCACGACAAGCCGGGGACGCGGCCCTTGACGGAGCTGCCACCGCGACCAGGTGTAGTAATACGCACGGACTTTGAACACCAAACGCATCGCAACGCATCCCGGCGCACCCAAACGCATCCCGACGCATCCCGACGCATCTAAACGCAACTCAAGAAAGGGTTAGTAATACGCACGGACCTGTCTCACCCGTTAAAGGCAACAGAAGGCAACCGGAGGAAATTCAAGGCAATTGAAGGAAACCCAAAGAAATCAAAGGCAACGAAATGGGGCGCGTAGAATCGCATTGAATCGCATAGCGTCGCATTGAATCGCGCTCAATCGCACAGTGTCGCGTTGAATGCAGCGGCAATCTGTCGGCAAAGGATAAGAATTTCATCGCGGTCGCCATCGAGCAGGACGACACGTAGCAGCTCGGCAGCATAGGCAGGATCACGACGGAAAAGCTCGGCCATGGCTTCGTCATGGGAAATATCAGTCACCATAGAAGGCCTCGATAGAAGGTTAAACATGCCACGCATAATGCACGCTATGTGTAAATCAACCGCCGGGGCTTCGCAATTTTCCCGGCGGCTGATTCTGCCCGTTCGGGCGGCTTCGCTAACATAACGTCCGTCGAATTATGCGTACCCATGGGCTTCACCGTGGGGGTGCTTCTGCTGATCATTTGAGCACAGCCTGGTCAACCAGAACCGGCGTGAGAAAAAGAACCAGCTCAGTGCTGGTGGACACTGTCGAGCTGCTGGTGAACAACCATTTGAAGCCAGGGATTTTACCTAGGAACGGCACGCTTCTAACGACGGTTGTGTCCAGATCCGAATAAACACCACCTACAGCAATCGTCTGGCCGAACGGTGAAAAAACCCGGGAAGTCAGCGAGGTCGTGTTGATCGGTGGGACGCCATTCATAGCGTTTGAATAATCAGGCTCATCCTTTGAAAGGATGACATCGAGCAGCACGCCTTTATCGTTAACGATTGGTGTCACGTCGAGCGATAAAGCAGCCTGCTTGAAAGATGTGGACGTTGCACCGTCGCCGGCCGATTGCTGATAAGGAACCTGAGAGCCTTTAACAATTTTGGCTTGATGACGGTCGGAGGTGTAAACACGCGGGCTGGAAATAACCTTGCCCTTGCCCTCCTGTTCCATAGCAGAAAGCCTAGCATCGAGCGTCAAAGCGCTTGAGACAATACCAACCGCACCGATGGCACCAGATGAAAAACCAAGTGGAACAGAGCCTGAAACAGTTCCTGAGCCACTGCCCAGAGTGCCACCCCATTGAACGCCCAAATTCTTGGAATATGAGCGATCAACCTGAACGATACGAGCCTGAATCATGACTTGTTTTCTAGAGTAATCGACCGCCGAAATAAGAGTTTTAAGCTGATCCAACCGCGGCTTACTCATACGAGCAACAATCACAGAAGAACCGTCTTCAACACTCAAACTTTCTCCAGTATCGAGAGGAAAAGCTTTTACTGCATCAGAAGCCAAGATGTTATGAACCTTAAGAATTGAAATCTCAAAAGCGTTAGCACCAAAAGAAAGGCCACTTTGCGCTTGTTGATTTGGTGCAACCGGATAAGAACCCTCGCCGTATGTATCGCGGGAACGTGGATAAGCACTAACCCGAAGAAAATTGCCCTCAACAGAATATAAAAGGCCTTTGGTTGACGTTACATATTCGATAGCTTGGTCCCAAGATACGTCTCTCATTCTCATAGAAAGGGAGCCTCTAACATTATCGTCAAGGACTAAGTTCAAGCCGCGATAATCAGCGAGAAGCTGTAAAGCTGATGAAACCTGAATTGTCTGAAAATCAAAGGTGAGCTGCTGCGGAACAGACTCAGCATGCGCAAAAGAAAGGAAGAAAAACAGAACAACAGACAGGTAGGCGCGACGAATAAAAATACAGATTTTCATAAGATATGTTCCGGATGGCTGGTCGATTAATTGGGAGAGGCGTTAGCGCTACGCTAAACCCCTCCCCCAATTAATCCCCCGACAATTGAGTTAGGTTTTTTTAGAGACCAATTTGTTATTTTGAAACCATCAACGAGACAATATGCCTCAGTGTAATCAGGAAAATACCGGCAATGTGAAAAAGATATGTAGCGAGTGTTCCCATTAGCATCTGCAATAAGAGCCAGAGATTCCGAGATAGCCCGCGATGATGGATCAGGCTTTGAAGGGTGGACAAAGCCCACCAGACGCCAAGTGGTCGAGATCGGTGGTTCAGGCGGCGCGGAAGGCACAGCGGGGCCTTTAGCCGGTACTGATGCAGACGCAACATGCTTCACACCTGGAGCATCAGTCGAAAAGAATTTTTTAACGAGGAAGATGCCGCCCAGGACGAAGACGAGCGCGCAGATAAGCGAAGCCCAAAGACCAAAAGAACGCAGGATGCTAGAACGCCCATCTGCCGAAGACTCATCACCAACCTCACCCGAATTTGACTGAGTTGCAGATTTGTAGAAAGGAAAAATCGTAGACTTGAAAGTGCCGGCTGTAGTTCGGACTAACTTTGTTTTTGAGGGAGCATCGCCAGTTACGGCACCATTGTAGATATCGACCTTGAACGCTTTCTTGCTCAGCTTTCTGATGCGGTAGGTTGTTTCAATAAGAAGGCGAACCCACGAGGAAATCTGCGCGAGGTCTTGTGTTACCAAAACGACGCGCATGGAGTTGCCTTTTTCATCGACTCGATGTCTATGCTCAGCAAGCAGGGATTTATCAGTGAAGTTAGCATGGTTTACGTTCTGGCCAGCAGGCCAGCGCCTCCAGCACTCATCGATAATTGCAACCGACCCGGCAGGAATTACATCAGCCAAGTCGGAAAGCTCGAACCAGTCAGAAGGCAATTGCGTTACATTGCCGCCAAATGCGGCTAACAAATCATCAACAGCAAGTGGAATGTTAGTTACAACATGTCGATTCTGTTTAAGCGAAGGTATAACCACATGCTCAACGACACCGTAGCTTTTGCCATGGCCGGGTTTTCCAACGTAAGCATGAATAGCCATAAATCACCCAATGAAAGGAATTCGACGAATAAGAAAACGAATTGAATAGGCTGTAAGAATGGATGCTATGCCAAAAGGGACATTCAAAAAGCCAAGAAAGTACATTACCGAATCAGGTATTTGCTCAAAACCAGAAACCAAAGGCCCGAGAAATGGAGTTAAGCCGCGCTCAAGAACGCTTAAAAGCCCGTCGAGCAACCATCCAAAGAAAGAAGCAACAAGTTCAAAAATAAAGCTGAAAAGATCGTCAATAAGCTGAAGAAGCCAGCGAGCAAACTCACCCATAAATCACCTATGCGGAGAAAATTATAATGACAGCAACAAGCATCCAAGCAGCATATGTTGCTAACTTAAGAACAGGCTCTATCTGAGCAAACAAAACACAATGAGCATCGAGAATAATAGTACGGTCAAATAACTCAAACTGACCTGTAGGGCACTGATGAGGGACGTTTGCTAACTCACTAAAAGAATGTACGGTTTCGTCAACCTTTTTACCTATATCACTTTCCTGATATTGGTTGCTCAGGTCTTTAGGAAGTTGAGTTGTAGCCGTTTCTACTGAACCGTCCTCATCAAGGTAATGGCCTAATTGTGATGAAAGGGTTCCAGGACTCTTAAACTCAACACCAACAGTGCCAGAGACGACTGTAGGACCACCTGTGCTACCACCACCTGTTCCGCCACCGGGGTTAGGGTCAGTCCCGCCGTCATCGCCACCACCACCGCCACCGGGATCAGGAGTGGTATCAGGGTTAAGCTCAGCCCCGGCAGACGCAGCAGCGTATCCCGACGAAACGGTGCAGGAGCCAGCAGAAGAATTAACAGCAACGACGAAGTTACAAAAACCATCGGAAGCACCAGCAGAAGTACGATAACAGGTAGAGGCGGTTGCAGAAGAAGCATAGTAAATACAGCTGTTATGACACAGGTTCTCAGGGGTAACTTGTGAGACTGACCACGAAACATACGCTTTTTCCCCGCTCTGAATGATAGGAGCCGTCTTGCCCTTAAGCTCAACTGTAGCAGGACACGCTACAGAAGCGCCGGGAACAATACCAATACGGATAGAGCGATCTGAAATAGAGCCGTCAGCCAAGGTCATGTGAGCAACGATAGTGCAAGTACCTACAATTTCCTGAACATACGTGCATCCAGAATCGGTGTAAGTCTCACCAGCAGCTGGAGAAGCTTTGTAAGCGGCAAGAATCTTGGCGGATATTGAAGCCTTTTCAATATTAACAACCTCAGACAAGCCGGGTTGACGGCTCATATCGCTGGGCTTAACCGACCAAGTCGCACAAAAAGCAACGGACGGAAAGAATAACATCAAAAAAGCAAGGTAGCTTTTCATGTTACCACTCATGGAAAACAGCAAAAGCACAGCTGGAACCGATCACAAAAAAGGCGAATATATAAAGCTGTTCCATAAATCGACTCCAATAAAAAGGGGGTACGAATACCCCCGATTGGAAACCTGATGTAATCGCGTTTTAACCGCGCAGGAAACCGAGAACAATCTTAGCGCCCTTAATACCGGCATAAACACCGGCGAGGATACCGGCGACAGCCAGGACACCAACGGAAATGCTGCTGAAATCAATGGAAGAAGTCAGAGCGCTGTAGTCCCATGCGGTAGTTTCACCGGCAGCGAAAACAGAAGGAGCGGCAACAGCAACAGCGGCGGCAACAAAAAGCTTTTTAAACATAAGTAAATCCTCAGGATTGTTTGATGAAGTTAAGAAACGCCCGAATCCCCATGGACATGACCATAAAAGTCGCTACCAATGTGAATCCGGCCCCAAATGCTTGAGCCAAAACAGTTGGATCAAGCTGAGACGGATCAAAAGGAGGTGTATAAGGCAAGACCTCCCAAGTTGAAGAACAAACCGGCATAACGCCATCGGTAGAAAGCTCAGATGGACAGTAAAGAGTGCCGGACATTACGCAGTCTTTTGAGCAGCGGTAGAGACAGGAGCAACGGAGCTGACACGACGCCCTTGACGTGGGTCAACTTCAAAAATAAGACGATCATCGCGAACCTGAGCGATAACGTCACATTCGTACTTGCCGGGCTGAGGAACCTGCTGCGGAGTTTCAGCATAGAAAGTGCACTTCTGCGGATAAGGAATATTCGGCAGATGCGCATAGGCTTCAAACATGCAGTAAGGTTTACCGCTCTTGGCGGCAGTACCGCTGCGATGATTGCCGGTTACTTCAACTACGATAACGTTAGACATATAATGCCCCTATCTCAGTGTTGGAAAGCCAGGAACAGTGCCGGGCTTACGGTATGCCCAACTGGGCGCAATGGCTTCAGGGTTACGCCTGAAGGTAAGAAATTGACGATTATTACGTTGACGAACAACGGCTTGATTTGAAAAATCAGCCAAGACGGTACGCATAACATCGTTAGCAATAGATTTAACTAAAGCCTCATCACTAACATGATTGCGAATATCAGATTCAACATTCCAGCGGAGAGATTGAAACTGTTTCTTGTCCATCAGAAGCCCATCCATTCAGCAATGGACGGTGTTCCATGTTCTTGGCGATCAGGAAACCAGAGTTTTTCGGGTTTAGCGCCCTGCTCTTTTCGAAGCTCAATAACAGCCAAAGTATCAGCAACTTGTTGAGCTAGCACAGGACTCATGAAAGCGCGGACATGCTGCTGTTGCTGGGCACGAAGCTTTTGGCCAGCAGTTAGCTGAACGCCCTGAAAGCTGACGGTTCTCATGCCGCCACCTTCAGATGATTAGGCCTGCTATACCAAGCAGGGATAACCAAGGGGGATTTTTCAATCTCACGGCACTGACGAACAAAAACGGGTGCAAAGCGGGAGGTGTCACAGGCGTTACGAATATTGATGCCAATGCGATTTAGCTTGGCAGCATGAGTGTTCACTTGTTTCTTTTTAAAATCAAGTTCGGCACCTGTCATCCACTCAAGTGCATAACTGGCAGTAGTACGGGCAGAACGAAGATTATCGCAAATACCCTCTGCAACCAATTGGCCACTGATGCTAACAATATCCATAGCGGTCACCTTTAACCGTTCGTCAATTTTTAAAAACTCACTGTGGAGTTGAGCTAGACGCTCTTCGTCAAACAAGCCCCAGTAACAGAGGCCCTCACGCTGGAGATATTCACTTTTTAATTCTTGTTCCATGCGAACTACGCCAAATTGAACGCAGTAGTTTCTAACTCGCATGACATAAGCGAACTCTGGAGAGTTTTCACCATAGAGACGCTTAATCTTCGGGATCAGGTTTTGATCCATTTCAAATGCTTTATCGTAAGCTTTGCGGTATTGGAGACGGCCGCCCTGCCCGTTTCCTTTAGGGGTCCAAGAAACGGTACGACCATTGGGATATAAGAAACCTATTGAATGCCCAATACGCTGACTGGAAACACCACGAAGATAAGCAAGTACATTGCCCTCCCCCATGGAAAGATTAGTAGTTAAATCGATTCGTTCAATCTTGGCCCCATCGGCGATGCGATCACCCGATTTAGCGCCTGACGTTCCCTGACGGATATCAACGCGAGTGCAACGGGTGAAAGCCGGTAGACCATACTCACGGAGAAGCGAGTTGTAGACGGAGATACATTGTTCAATCGATTTAAATCCAAAAAGGTTATCAAGACGCCCTACTCTGCTGGGGTTACCTTCAACGCGAACCTTTCGGCCTTGAACGTGGATGGTGACAGAAGTGGAATGACTGGCCTCATGCTTGAAACGAGGTTGCCGGGTGCTGAGTACTTCGTTGGTGTTCGCATCGATGGTCAACGTGAAAACGTCACAGACGACAGGCAGATCGTGGTCGTGTTCCTGTGAAACGGTGAGCCAGTCGATGATCATGCAGAACGTCCTTACACATGCACACAAATAACATAGGACGCGAATGTACACATGTAGAACTGCACACGTCAATACGTGTCCACTTGCACACATGTATTATCTGGAGAGTATTTGATGAACGGTGAAGGCATGGCCACGAACGTACGACTGACGACGGCGGAGCAAGAAGCAATCCGCCAAAAAGCTATAGAATTCAACAAGATACTGATTCGGCAAGGAAAGCAGCCGATGAGAGATAGTGAGCTTGTTCATAAAATACTAGAGAAATCAGTAGCTTATGCACGCCTGTCAGATACCGGCGAAGTGGTAATCGAGCCGGAGTGAAGGCTGAAATTGTGGAGAACCACAATAAAGTGGGGGTGTAACAGCACCCCCACCCTATCCGGCTGGCGATCGCCAAGAGCCGAGAAGCAAAAAGCCCCTCCGGGGGCCCTACAGGGAGTCTCTCGGCGAGGGCCTGGGGCATGGGAGGAAAAGCGCCTCCCACACCCCAGGCAGAGAGTAAACGAGACGAGGTGCCATCAAGGGACGCGCGAAGCGCTCCGGGTCTCCGTTAATCGCGACGATGAGGCTGTCACGACAAGCCGGGGACGCGGCCCTTGACGGAGCTGCCACCGCGACCAGGTGTAGTAATACGCACGGACTTTGAACACCAAACGCATCGCAACGCATCCCGGCGCACCCAAACGCATCCCGACGCATCCCGACGCATCTAAACGCAACTCAAGAAAGGGTTAGTAATACGCACGGACCTGTCTCACCCGTTAAAGGCAACAGAAGGCAACCGGAGGAAATTCAAGGCAATTGAAGGAAACCCAAAGAAATCAAAGGCAACGAAATGGGGCGCGTAGAATCGCATTGAATCGCATAGCGTCGCATTGAATCGCGCTCAATCGCACAGTGTCGCGTTGAATGCAGCGGCAATCTGTCGGCAAAGGATAAGAATTTCATCGCGGTCGCCATCGAGCAGGACGACACGTAGCAGCTCGGCAGCATAGGCAGGATCACGACGGAAAAGCTCGGCCATGGCTTCGTCATGGGAAATATCAGTCACCATAGAAGGCCTCGATAGAAGGTTAAACATGCCACGCATAATGCACGCTATGTGTAAATCAACCGCCGGGGCTTCGCAATTTTCCCGGCGGCTGATTCTGCCCGTTCGGGCGGCTTCGCTAACATAACGTCCGTCGAATTATGCGTACCCATGGGCTTCACCGTGGGGGTGCTTCTGCTGATCATTTGAGCACAGCCTGGTCAACCAGAACCGGCGTGAGAAAAAGAACCAGCTCAGTGCTGGTGGACACTGTCGAGCTGCTGGTGAACAACCATTTGAAGCCAGGGATTTTACCTAGGAACGGCACGCTTCTAACGACGGTTGTGTCCAGATCCGAATAAACACCACCTACAGCAATCGTCTGGCCGAACGGTGAAAAAACCCGGGAAGTCAGCGAGGTCGTGTTGATCGGTGGGACGCCATTCATAGCGTTTGAATAATCAGGCTCATCCTTTGAAAGGATGACATCGAGCAGCACGCCTTTATCGTTAACGATTGGTGTCACGTCGAGCGATAAAGCAGCCTGCTTGAAAGATGTGGACGTTGCACCGTCGCCGGCCGATTGCTGATAAGGAACCTGAGAGCCTTTAACAATTTTGGCTTGATGACGGTCGGAGGTGTAAACACGCGGGCTGGAAATAACCTTGCCCTTGCCCTCCTGTTCCATAGCAGAAAGCCTAGCATCGAGCGTCAAAGCGCTTGAGACAATACCAACCGCACCGATGGCACCAGATGAAAAACCAAGTGGAACAGAGCCTGAAACAGTTCCTGAGCCACTGCCCAGAGTGCCACCCCATTGAACGCCCAAATTCTTGGAATATGAGCGATCAACCTGAACGATACGAGCCTGAATCATGACTTGTTTTCTAGAGTAATCGACCGCCGAAATAAGAGTTTTAAGCTGATCCAACCGCGGCTTACTCATACGAGCAACAATCACAGAAGAACCGTCTTCAACACTCAAACTTTCTCCAGTATCGAGAGGAAAAGCTTTTACTGCATCAGAAGCCAAGATGTTATGAACCTTAAGAATTGAAATCTCAAAAGCGTTAGCACCAAAAGAAAGGCCACTTTGCGCTTGTTGATTTGGTGCAACCGGATAAGAACCCTCGCCGTATGTATCGCGGGAACGTGGATAAGCACTAACCCGAAGAAAATTGCCCTCAACAGAATATAAAAGGCCTTTGGTTGACGTTACATATTCGATAGCTTGGTCCCAAGATACGTCTCTCATTCTCATAGAAAGGGAGCCTCTAACATTATCGTCAAGGACTAAGTTCAAGCCGCGATAATCAGCGAGAAGCTGTAAAGCTGATGAAACCTGAATTGTCTGAAAATCAAAGGTGAGCTGCTGCGGAACAGACTCAGCATGCGCAAAAGAAAGGAAGAAAAACAGAACAACAGACAGGTAGGCGCGACGAATAAAAATACAGATTTTCATAAGATATGTTCCGGATGGCTGGTCGATTAATTGGGAGAGGCGTTAGCGCTACGCTAAACCCCTCCCCCAATTAATCCCCCGACAATTGAGTTAGGTTTTTTTAGAGACCAATTTGTTATTTTGAAACCATCAACGAGACAATATGCCTCAGTGTAATCAGGAAAATACCGGCAATGTGAAAAAGATATGTAGCGAGTGTTCCCATTAGCATCTGCAATAAGAGCCAGAGATTCCGAGATAGCCCGCGATGATGGATCAGGCTTTGAAGGGTGGACAAAGCCCACCAGACGCCAAGTGGTCGAGATCGGTGGTTCAGGCGGCGCGGAAGGCACAGCGGGGCCTTTAGCCGGTACTGATGCAGACGCAACATGCTTCACACCTGGAGCATCAGTCGAAAAGAATTTTTTAACGAGGAAGATGCCGCCCAGGACGAAGACGAGCGCGCAGATAAGCGAAGCCCAAAGACCAAAAGAACGCAGGATGCTAGAACGCCCATCTGCCGAAGACTCATCACCAACCTCACCCGAATTTGACTGAGTTGCAGATTTGTAGAAAGGAAAAATCGTAGACTTGAAAGTGCCGGCTGTAGTTCGGACTAACTTTGTTTTTGAGGGAGCATCGCCAGTTACGGCACCATTGTAGATATCGACCTTGAACGCTTTCTTGCTCAGCTTTCTGATGCGGTAGGTTGTTTCAATAAGAAGGCGAACCCACGAGGAAATCTGCGCGAGGTCTTGTGTTACCAAAACGACGCGCATGGAGTTGCCTTTTTCATCGACTCGATGTCTATGCTCAGCAAGCAGGGATTTATCAGTGAAGTTAGCATGGTTTACGTTCTGGCCAGCAGGCCAGCGCCTCCAGCACTCATCGATAATTGCAACCGACCCGGCAGGAATTACATCAGCCAAGTCGGAAAGCTCGAACCAGTCAGAAGGCAATTGCGTTACATTGCCGCCAAATGCGGCTAACAAATCATCAACAGCAAGTGGAATGTTAGTTACAACATGTCGATTCTGTTTAAGCGAAGGTATAACCACATGCTCAACGACACCGTAGCTTTTGCCATGGCCGGGTTTTCCAACGTAAGCATGAATAGCCATAAATCACCCAATGAAAGGAATTCGACGAATAAGAAAACGAATTGAATAGGCTGTAAGAATGGATGCTATGCCAAAAGGGACATTCAAAAAGCCAAGAAAGTACATTACCGAATCAGGTATTTGCTCAAAACCAGAAACCAAAGGCCCGAGAAATGGAGTTAAGCCGCGCTCAAGAACGCTTAAAAGCCCGTCGAGCAACCATCCAAAGAAAGAAGCAACAAGTTCAAAAATAAAGCTGAAAAGATCGTCAATAAGCTGAAGAAGCCAGCGAGCAAACTCACCCATAAATCACCTATGCGGAGAAAATTATAATGACAGCAACAAGCATCCAAGCAGCATATGTTGCTAACTTAAGAACAGGCTCTATCTGAGCAAACAAAACACAATGAGCATCGAGAATAATAGTACGGTCAAATAACTCAAACTGACCTGTAGGGCACTGATGAGGGACGTTTGCTAACTCACTAAAAGAATGTACGGTTTCGTCAACCTTTTTACCTATATCACTTTCCTGATATTGGTTGCTCAGGTCTTTAGGAAGTTGAGTTGTAGCCGTTTCTACTGAACCGTCCTCATCAAGGTAATGGCCTAATTGTGATGAAAGGGTTCCAGGACTCTTAAACTCAACACCAACAGTGCCAGAGACGACTGTAGGACCACCTGTGCTACCACCACCTGTTCCGCCACCGGGGTTAGGGTCAGTCCCGCCGTCATCGCCACCACCACCGCCACCGGGATCAGGAGTGGTATCAGGGTTAAGCTCAGCCCCGGCAGACGCAGCAGCGTATCCCGACGAAACGGTGCAGGAGCCAGCAGAAGAATTAACAGCAACGACGAAGTTACAAAAACCATCGGAAGCACCAGCAGAAGTACGATAACAGGTAGAGGCGGTTGCAGAAGAAGCATAGTAAATACAGCTGTTATGACACAGGTTCTCAGGGGTAACTTGTGAGACTGACCACGAAACATACGCTTTTTCCCCGCTCTGAATGATAGGAGCCGTCTTGCCCTTAAGCTCAACTGTAGCAGGACACGCTACAGAAGCGCCGGGAACAATACCAATACGGATAGAGCGATCTGAAATAGAGCCGTCAGCCAAGGTCATGTGAGCAACGATAGTGCAAGTACCTACAATTTCCTGAACATACGTGCATCCAGAATCGGTGTAAGTCTCACCAGCAGCTGGAGAAGCTTTGTAAGCGGCAAGAATCTTGGCGGATATTGAAGCCTTTTCAATATTAACAACCTCAGACAAGCCGGGTTGACGGCTCATATCGCTGGGCTTAACCGACCAAGTCGCACAAAAAGCAACGGACGGAAAGAATAACATCAAAAAAGCAAGGTAGCTTTTCATGTTACCACTCATGGAAAACAGCAAAAGCACAGCTGGAACCGATCACAAAAAAGGCGAATATATAAAGCTGTTCCATAAATCGACTCCAATAAAAAGGGGGTACGAATACCCCCGATTGGAAACCTGATGTAATCGCGTTTTAACCGCGCAGGAAACCGAGAACAATCTTAGCGCCCTTAATACCGGCATAAACACCGGCGAGGATACCGGCGACAGCCAGGACACCAACGGAAATGCTGCTGAAATCAATGGAAGAAGTCAGAGCGCTGTAGTCCCATGCGGTAGTTTCACCGGCAGCGAAAACAGAAGGAGCGGCAACAGCAACAGCGGCGGCAACAAAAAGCTTTTTAAACATAAGTAAATCCTCAGGATTGTTTGATGAAGTTAAGAAACGCCCGAATCCCCATGGACATGACCATAAAAGTCGCTACCAATGTGAATCCGGCCCCAAATGCTTGAGCCAAAACAGTTGGATCAAGCTGAGACGGATCAAAAGGAGGTGTATAAGGCAAGACCTCCCAAGTTGAAGAACAAACCGGCATAACGCCATCGGTAGAAAGCTCAGATGGACAGTAAAGAGTGCCGGACATTACGCAGTCTTTTGAGCAGCGGTAGAGACAGGAGCAACGGAGCTGACACGACGCCCTTGACGTGGGTCAACTTCAAAAATAAGACGATCATCGCGAACCTGAGCGATAACGTCACATTCGTACTTGCCGGGCTGAGGAACCTGCTGCGGAGTTTCAGCATAGAAAGTGCACTTCTGCGGATAAGGAATATTCGGCAGATGCGCATAGGCTTCAAACATGCAGTAAGGTTTACCGCTCTTGGCGGCAGTACCGCTGCGATGATTGCCGGTTACTTCAACTACGATAACGTTAGACATATAATGCCCCTATCTCAGTGTTGGAAAGCCAGGAACAGTGCCGGGCTTACGGTATGCCCAACTGGGCGCAATGGCTTCAGGGTTACGCCTGAAGGTAAGAAATTGACGATTATTACGTTGACGAACAACGGCTTGATTTGAAAAATCAGCCAAGACGGTACGCATAACATCGTTAGCAATAGATTTAACTAAAGCCTCATCACTAACATGATTGCGAATATCAGATTCAACATTCCAGCGGAGAGATTGAAACTGTTTCTTGTCCATCAGAAGCCCATCCATTCAGCAATGGACGGTGTTCCATGTTCTTGGCGATCAGGAAACCAGAGTTTTTCGGGTTTAGCGCCCTGCTCTTTTCGAAGCTCAATAACAGCCAAAGTATCAGCAACTTGTTGAGCTAGCACAGGACTCATGAAAGCGCGGACATGCTGCTGTTGCTGGGCACGAAGCTTTTGGCCAGCAGTTAGCTGAACGCCCTGAAAGCTGACGGTTCTCATGCCGCCACCTTCAGATGATTAGGCCTGCTATACCAAGCAGGGATAACCAAGGGGGATTTTTCAATCTCACGGCACTGACGAACAAAAACGGGTGCAAAGCGGGAGGTGTCACAGGCGTTACGAATATTGATGCCAATGCGATTTAGCTTGGCAGCATGAGTGTTCACTTGTTTCTTTTTAAAATCAAGTTCGGCACCTGTCATCCACTCAAGTGCATAACTGGCAGTAGTACGGGCAGAACGAAGATTATCGCAAATACCCTCTGCAACCAATTGGCCACTGATGCTAACAATATCCATAGCGGTCACCTTTAACCGTTCGTCAATTTTTAAAAACTCACTGTGGAGTTGAGCTAGACGCTCTTCGTCAAACAAGCCCCAGTAACAGAGGCCCTCACGCTGGAGATATTCACTTTTTAATTCTTGTTCCATGCGAACTACGCCAAATTGAACGCAGTAGTTTCTAACTCGCATGACATAAGCGAACTCTGGAGAGTTTTCACCATAGAGACGCTTAATCTTCGGGATCAGGTTTTGATCCATTTCAAATGCTTTATCGTAAGCTTTGCGGTATTGGAGACGGCCGCCCTGCCCGTTTCCTTTAGGGGTCCAAGAAACGGTACGACCATTGGGATATAAGAAACCTATTGAATGCCCAATACGCTGACTGGAAACACCACGAAGATAAGCAAGTACATTGCCCTCCCCCATGGAAAGATTAGTAGTTAAATCGATTCGTTCAATCTTGGCCCCATCGGCGATGCGATCACCCGATTTAGCGCCTGACGTTCCCTGACGGATATCAACGCGAGTGCAACGGGTGAAAGCCGGTAGACCATACTCACGGAGAAGCGAGTTGTAGACGGAGATACATTGTTCAATCGATTTAAATCCAAAAAGGTTATCAAGACGCCCTACTCTGCTGGGGTTACCTTCAACGCGAACCTTTCGGCCTTGAACGTGGATGGTGACAGAAGTGGAATGACTGGCCTCATGCTTGAAACGAGGTTGCCGGGTGCTGAGTACTTCGTTGGTGTTCGCATCGATGGTCAACGTGAAAACGTCACAGACGACAGGCAGATCGTGGTCGTGTTCCTGTGAAACGGTGAGCCAGTCGATGATCATGCAGAACGTCCTTACACATGCACACAAATAACATAGGACGCGAATGTACACATGTAGAACTGCACACGTCAATACGTGTCCACTTGCACACATGTATTATCTGGAGAGTATTTGATGAACGGTGAAGGCATGGCCACGAACGTACGACTGACGACGGCGGAGCAAGAAGCAATCCGCCAAAAAGCTATAGAATTCAACAAGATACTGATTCGGCAAGGAAAGCAGCCGATGAGAGATAGTGAGCTTGTTCATAAAATACTAGAGAAATCAGTAGCTTATGCACGCCTGTCAGATACCGGCGAAGTGGTAATCGAGCCGGAGTGAAGGCTGAAATTGTGGAGAACCACAATAAAGTGGGGGTGTAACAGCACCCCCACCCTATCCGGCTGGCGATCGCCAAGAGCCGAGAAGCAAAAAGCCCCTCCGGGGGCCCTACAGGGAGTCTCTCGGCGAGGGCCTGGGGCATGGGAGGAAAAGCGCCTCCCACACCCCAGGCAGAGAGTAAACGAGACGAGGTGCCATCAAGGGACGCGCGAAGCGCTCCGGGTCTCCGTTAATCGCGACGATGAGGCTGTCACGACAAGCCGGGGACGCGGCCCTTGACGGAGCTGCCACCGCGACCAGGTGTAGTAATACGCACGGACTTTGAACACCAAACGCATCGCAACGCATCCCGGCGCACCCAAACGCATCCCGACGCATCCCGACGCATCTAAACGCAACTCAAGAAAGGGTTAGTAATACGCACGGACCTGTCTCACCCGTTAAAGGCAACAGAAGGCAACCGGAGGAAATTCAAGGCAATTGAAGGAAACCCAAAGAAATCAAAGGCAACGAAATGGGGCGCGTAGAATCGCATTGAATCGCATAGCGTCGCATTGAATCGCGCTCAATCGCACAGTGTCGCGTTGAATGCAGCGGCAATCTGTCGGCAAAGGATAAGAATTTCATCGCGGTCGCCATCGAGCAGGACGACACGTAGCAGCTCGGCAGCATAGGCAGGATCACGACGGAAAAGCTCGGCCATGGCTTCGTCATGGGAAATATCAGTCACCATAGAAGGCCTCGATAGAAGGTTAAACATGCCACGCATAATGCACGCTATGTGTAAATCAACCGCCGGGGCTTCGCAATTTTCCCGGCGGCTGATTCTGCCCGTTCGGGCGGCTTCGCTAACATAACGTCCGTCGAATTATGCGTAACATCCTATGTGGGCTTGGGGGCCTTGGGTGGACAGATTTGAAGCCTGGCTCAGCCCTCAATCGCTTGCCTGCATCTCTCGTCGGTACCTCGGCACTGTAATCCAGGATAATTGGATTTTGCGAGCCTTGCTCCTTGTGAAAACCGACCACGATAGCCAGCATCCACCACAGCAATCTCATCAGCGCTGGATCGGAAAATTTCCAGCGGTTCGACTCATACGGATACCGACTGTTGGTAAACAAAACACATCGCGGTATCTCTCCAAGGAATCTTCCTGGTTACCCAAAGCCAAGCTACGACGAATCACTTCGGCCAGCGCATGAAACAGCGCCAACAAAATACGACTGGTTTTGTTCGCGCTTCGCCAATGCTGGTGAACTGCCGTCAACGCTAAAACGCCGAGCTTGTAGACATCGCAGGATGTACCTTGATGCTGGTCAGGTACAGAAATGAAGGTTTTGAGTCGGAACTCCATACCAATCGCCGCGTTGACTTGGGCAACGCGTGTCAGGCAGCTGGTACCTCAGCAGATTTCAGTTAATTAGGAGCGTTTTTAAGCATCCTGCTCGGAAATGACCCATTTAGATCGCCGCCTCAGATAGCTGGAGTCCCTGGTTTTCGGGGCTTGTTACTCATTACACGTACCGACTATGCGTGCCTGGAAGGATGAGCTACCCTTCCCAATTAATAGCTTTAAATTATAACTACACTAAATAACTATTTAGTGTAGTTATAATGGCGCAAACTTGAGCGCCAACACCTTCCCCGCTGTCGTGACTCAAGCGACCTGCATCAGTTTCGCGTAGGCCTGCAAGTGATGATCATCATCGCCAAACTGTCGAGCCACCATCAGCAGGTGCTTGGCATGATGCGACAGGACGTACTCCCACGTCAGTCCAATGCCCCCGTGCAGCTGAATGCCTTGATCGGCAATAAACCGACTCGCACGACTGACGATGAATTTGGCCGCCGCCAATACCCGGCTACGCTCGTCACTGTCTGCCTGATCGGCTACACAGGCTGCAAGCAAGGTCATTGACGTGGCCTGGTCGAGTTCGATCTGCATGTCCACCATGCGGTGCTGCAATGCCTGAAACTTGCCGATCGGCTGGCCGAATTGCTTTCGGGTCTTCAGGTATTCGAGGGTCAGCTTGCACGACGCTTCCATGCTGCCGACCGCCTCGGCGCATTGCGCGGCGATGCTGCGACCTTGCTGATAACGCAAGGCAGGCAATGCCTCCCCTACTTCACCCAGAACCGCGCTGTGTTCGACAAATACCGCATCCAGCTGTAGGTCACAGGCTCTGCGCCCGTCGATGGTTGCAAACGAGCGCAGGTGTACGCCAGGCGTGTGCGGGTCGAGCAGGAACAAGCTGATGCCCTCCTCGTCACGGGCTTCGTGGTTGGTGCGGGCCGAGACAATGATCAGGCCGGCGCTTTGGCCGCCGACAACCACCGATTTGCGCCCGTCAAGCTTCCAGCCTCCGGCAACAGGCTGGGCAACGGTCTGTACATCGTGCAATTGGTAGTGGCTCTGCGGCTCATCCAGCGCCACGGCCATCTGCAAACTGGCGCTGCCGAGTGCTGGCAGCAGCGTTTCTTTCTGCGCTTCGCTGCCCAGTTGGCTGATCAGCCCCCCGGCGAAGACGATGGAATGCAGGAAAGGCTCCAGGCACAACCCACGTCCCAGCTCGGTGCTGATCAGCATGGTGTCCACACCACTGCCGCCAAATCCGCCATAACGTTCGGCAAATGGCACAGCACAGAGTCCCAGCTCGCCCAATTGTTGCATGAAGGTGGGGCTGAAACCGGCTTCGCTTTTACTGAACTGCTCACGCTGTTCAAAGCCATAGGTGTCACGCACCAGGCGCGCTGCGGTTTCCTGCAGCATCAACTGCTCTTCGGTCAGTTTGAAGTCCATGGTGGGGCCCCCTTACAGTTCAAGAATCATTTTGGCGATGATGTTTTTCTGGATCTCGTTGGAGCCGCCATAAATCGAGGCTTTTCGTGCGTCCAGGTACTGATAGGTGGCCGTGCTGCTGTACTCGGTGTACAGCAGCGCCTCGTCGCTATAGCCCAGCTCATCCTCAATGAATGGCATGGCATACGGCCCCACAGCCTTGCTGATCAGGTAGGTAATGGCCTGGCGAATCTCGGTACCCTTGATCTTCAGGATCGAGCTTTCCGCTCCCGGCGCACCACCATCGCGGGCGGCGGCCAAGGTGCGCAAATTGCTCATTTCGGCGGCCATCAGTTGCATTTCCACTTCGGCGATCTGGGCGCGGAACAGCGTGTCTTCAATCAGTGGTCGGCCATCGCGTACTTGTTCAGTGGCGATGTACTTGAGGCGTTGCAGCAGTGCTTTGCTCTGAGCGATGCCACCGATGCTGGTGCGCTCATGGGTCAGCAGATACTTGGCGCAGGTCCAGCCTTCGTTTTCACGACCGACGAGGTTCTCTACCGGTACACGCACGTTGTCGAAGAACACCTCGTTGACTTCATGCTCACCGTCCAGGGTGATGATGGGCCGGATGGTAATGCCCGGGGTTTTCATGTCGATCAGCAAGAACGAGATACCGCGCTGTTGCTGGGCCTCAGAATCGGTTCGTACCAGGCAGAACATCCAGTCGGCGAAGTGCGCCAGGGTCGTCCAGATTTTCTGGCCATTGACCACATAATGCTCGCCATCACGCACGGCACGGGTCTTCAATGCGGCCAGGTCCGACCCGGCGCCGGGCTCGGAATAGCCTTGGCACCACCAGTCTTCACTGCTCAAAATACGCGGCAGGAAGCGCTGCTTTTGCTCGGCGGTACCAAACTTGATCAGCACCGGGGCAACCATTTTTACCCCAAACGCCACCACACGCGGTGCGCCATGGGCATTGCATTCTTCTTCGAACAGGTGCTTTTGCACGGCGTTCCAGCCGGTACCGCCGTACTCCTCTGGCCAACCCGGCGCCAACCAGCCCTGCTTGTTCAGGATGCGCATCCATTCAATCTGATGCGCTTTGCTCAAGCGCTTGCCTTGCTGGATACGCTGGGCGAATTCAGCAGGCAGGTGATCCCGAAGAAAGCCGCGCACCTCCTCACGAAACGCCAGCTCGTGCGGCGTGAAATCTATGTCCATCAATCAACTCCAGGTAGGGGCGTATGTAGGAGCGAGCTTGCTCACTCCTACAGGGGTTGGGTGGTTAGTCGTTGAAGACGATCACCGAGCGTGCGAGTTCGCCACGGCGCAGTTCGTCGAAGGCCTCGTTGATCTGTTCGAGCTTGATGCGCTGGGCGATCATTTCGTCGAGCTTGAGCTTTCCGGCCATGTAGAAGTCCACCAGTCGCGGCATGTCTACCGGGAAGCGGTTGGAGCCCATCAACGAACCCTGGACACGACGCTCGTGCAGCAACTGATAAGGGTCGAGTTCGATTTTCAGGCCGGGTTTGATCATGCCGATAATGGTCGCGGTACCGCCCCGAGCCAGCATGGCGAAGGCCTGTTCGGCCGTCTGTTTCAGACCGATGCATTCGAAGGCGTGATGGACGCCGCCACGGGTCAGCTCCAGTACCATTTTTGCCGCATCGCCGTCCTTGGCATTGACCAGGTCGGTGGCGCCGAATTGCTTGGCCAACTCCAGTTTCGAGTCGAGCATGTCAATGGCGATGATCCGCCCTGCCCCAGCCAATGCCGCACCGTTGATGGCGGCCAGGCCGATCCCGCCGCAGCCGATGACCGCGACGGTTTCACCCGGGCGCACTTTGGCGGTGTTGAATACTGCCCCGGTGCCCGTGGTGACCGCGCAGCCAAGCAATGCGGCGCGGTCCAGGGGCATGTCGCGACGAATCGCCACACAGGCGTTCTCATGCACCAGCATCTGCTCGGCATACGCCGACAGGTTGGCGAATTGCGGCATCGGTTTTTGCACATAGGTCAGGCGCGACTCTTCGTCTTTGTCGCGCTTGGTTTCCGGTGATACACAACGCGCCAGATGGCCGGTGACGCAGTGCTCGCAATGGCCACAAAACACCGTCAGGCAGGTGACCACGTGGTCACCGGGCTTGACCGAGCGCACTTCTGAGCCCACCTGCTCGACCACACCGGCGGCTTCGTGCCCCAACACGATGGGGCCAGGGAACGGAAACGCCCCCTCAATCACATGCAAGTCGGAATGGCAGACACCCACAGCCTTGGTGCGGATCAGCACTTCACGCGGGCCAGGCTTGCTGATGCCCACGTCCTCGATGACCAAGGGGGAACCAACCTGATGGAAAACGGCAGCTTTCATGACATTTCTCTCAATACGTTAGGCACAAGGGTTAAGGGCGGTCAGACCGCAGGACGGTAAACGGCCTTGGCATGGCTGAAGGTGCGGAATCCGTCGATGCCGTGATAGGCGCCCATGCCACTGTGGCCGACCCCACCGAACGGCAGGCTTTCTAGCCCGGCGTGGTGCATCACGTCGTTGAGCGTCACGCCACCGGAGCAGGTTCGGTTGAGCACCAGCGCTTGCTCGGCGGCGTCGTTGCCGAAGTAGTACAGGCCCAGCGGACGCGGGCGTGCGTTGATGTAGGCGATAACATCGGTAATGGATTCGTAGGGTTTGATCGGCAGCAATGGCCCGAAGATTTCGTCTTGCATGACCTGCAACTGGTCACCGGGGTCGCGCAACAGGGTCGGCACCATTTTGTTGTGCGCCGCCTGGCTGAAGTCTTCACCTGCCGGGTTCAGTTCGATCAGTTCGACCCCGGCCTCCCTGGCCTCGTCGAGGTAGCCCTGCAAACGCTCAACATGCCGTTGGTTGATGATCGAGGTGTACTCCGGGTTGTCCTTGAGCTGCGGGAACCACTTGGCGACGGCGGCACTGGCGACCTTGATGAAGTCGTCCATGGACTCTTTCGGTACGAACACATAGTCCGGCGCCACACACAGCTGCCCGGCGTTCATCAGTTTGCCAAGGATGATTTTGCCGACCGCGGTCTGGAAGTCTGCGCTGCGCGAGATGATGGTCGGTGATTTGCCACCGAGTTCGAGGGTCACCGGTACCAGATTTTCCGCTGCCGCTCGCAGTACGTGCTTACCGATGCTGGTCGCGCCGGTAAAGAGCAGATGATCGAAGGGTTGACTGCAGAAGGCCTGGGCAACTTCTGGCCCACCGGTGATCACGGCGACTTCGTCTTCGCTATAGACCGAGCTGATCAAGCGGGCAATCAGCGCCGAGGTATGCGGGTTGAACTCAGACGGCTTGATCATCACCCGGTTGCCAGCGGCCAAAGCCCCGGCCAGGCCTTTGAAGACCATGTTGCCCGGTACGTTCCAGGCGGTGACGATGCCCACCACACCCAGAGGCTGGTATTGAACCCAGGCTTCACCGCTGCGCGCTTGACGCGTCTCGGGGCGCATCCACTCCTTCAACTCGGCCTGGGTCTGCTTGAGCGTGGCCAGCGGCGAAAGCACTTCGCTGCCGCGTGAAAAGGTCGGGCTGCGCTGACCGAAGTCAGCGGACAGCGCATCGACGATGGCTTGTTCGTTATCACGCAACAGGCCGATGGCGCGCTCGATCAACTCACAGCGCTGTTCGACACTATAAGGTTCACTGGCCAGGAAGGCCGCTCGTTGCCGTACCAGGATCGCACGGATATCGACACCACTGGGATGCTCAATAGCGCTCATCTCAACCTCTGCTTTTGTTGTCAGTTATGGGTTGAGTCCATGGTTGACCATCGTCCCTGCAGCAGCGCCACCCGGATCAGGTGGCGGGCGCCCCCACCTGTTTCAGGCAAGTATGCCCATGGATTTCGCGCTGTTGATGGCCTGGGTACGGCGGCAGGCGCCGAGTTTGACGTTGATGTTCTTGGCGTGGGTTTTCACCGTGTTCACCGAAATAAACAGGCTATTCCCCACCTCTCGTACCGACATGCCTTCGGCCAGTAGTTTGAGCACCGAGACTTCCCGCGGTGTCAGCTCATCTTGATAGTTCGAGCCCTGACTGGCAGGCGCCCTCACCTGCGCGTCTGAGTCGGCCAGCACTTGGACCGATTGTTCAGTGTCCCCGGCAATGCGTATCAAGCATTGCCGGGCTTCGCTGGCCAAGGTGATGAAACCCACCTGCTCACATTCCACCAGCAAGGTGCGCAACTTGCGAACTGCCCGATCAACCTCGCCGGTCTGATAGGCAGCCTGTGCCAGCAACAACTGATTGCGTTGACGCAAAGAAGGCATCAGCAATGGCGGTGAGTTGGCTGCCGGCTCCTGAAGATAGGCATCAAGTGCCTGGCTGACCTGCAACAACGGCTCCCAACGCTGCTCATGCGCCAGAATGCGCGCGTTCTGCAAGGCGATGGCGCTGCTGTAGCACGCCGAATGGATCTTGCCCCAATGCATGCGCCGCTCCGCTTCGTGCAGCAGCCATTGGGCGTCTTCATACCGCCCACGACGTGCAGCCAGTTCCGACAGCATCAGGTAGCCGAACAAAATGAACGGCGCGGAGCAATCTCGTACCTGCACCAGGCCGGTTTGCAGCACTTGCTCGGCCGCACGCTCTGAACCTTGCAGCAACAGTAACTCGCCCTTGAGAAACAGCAAGCGCCCAAGCAATGGATTGGGCTGGCCAGTGTTGCCGGTTACATACTCCAGTTCCTTGTCCAGCAAAGCCTCGGCCATACCGGGTTGCCCTTCGAGCATTTTCAGACGGATACGATCCGTGTTGACCAGCACCTCGGCGTCCCGGCTGCCCTGACGACGTGCCAGTTCGACCGCCGCCTCCAGCAGCTTGCGCGATTCGGGCAGGTCGCCCTCGATCATGGCTATCCGCGCCAGGGTCGATAGGCACAACAGCACCGACAGCCAGTCCTGGGCATTCAAGCCCTCGCGCGCGGCCTCACAGTGCAGGCGCGCCTGGCGTGTGTTGCCACGCATTGCTTGCAGGCTGCCGTACAACGCTTGCCAGTTCGCCAGCAAGCGGTGGTTTCGGCTGGGATCGGCCATTGGCAGAAATTGGCGCAACTGCTGCAGGCAGTGTTCGGCTTCATCCAGTCGACCACTGAACAGCAAGGCCCGGGCACACAGATAGATCAGCCGCGGGCTGCTCTCCAGCAAGTACGCTGGCAAGCGATCACGCCAGATCATCAATCGATCCAGGTGGCGATCGCTGAGCAACCAGGTCAGGCGCAGACGTTCCATGTAGCTGGCCGCCACTTCTGGTTGCTCTGCACTGAGCGCCTGCTCGATGGCATCGTCAAAAAGGCCCAGTGAGCTCAACAGCTGACACGAACGCAGGCGCAAGCGATTCAAGGTCGCCGCGTGCAATTGGTCTTGCAACGCATGGGCCACGGCGGGCAGCAAGCGATACCAGTGCGCCTGGCCATCGACCGGAACGATAAACGCCTGGCAACGCAACAAGCGCTCAAGTACCTGACCGCCGCGCTGCTCTTCCCACAGTTGGTCACACAGTTGCACACAGACTTTCGACAGGTGCGCCAAGCCGAACAGCACCTCGCGCTCGTCGGCATCCAGACGTGTCAGCAGCTCGTAGTGCAGGTAGTCGCGCAGCACCGGTGCCGAGCTGAAGTCCGGCGTTACGCTGTGCATCGGCCGCGACAACAGCAGGCGCACCCCGGCGCACCAGCCCTGGGTTTCAGCCCACAACGCCTCCCTGCAACGGGTATTGGTCTTGTGGCGCAGCTGGTTGATCAGCGCTTCGAATTCATCACGGGTGAGCGCCAACTGCGCGGTGTTCAATTCCAGCAGTTCGCCTTCCAGTACCAGTCGCGGTAGATTCCAGTCCGGGCGCTGGCGACAGCTGACCAGCACCTGGATCGAGCTGTTACGCACGGCAAGCAGTTGCTCAATCCAACTATTGAGCTCGATTGGGTTGTCTGCTGCCAGGTCGTCAAGCACCAGCCAGAACGCTGCCACGCGAGTCTCAAAGTGTTCCAACAGTGCTTCAGGCGTGGTGTCGGGTGCCAAGCCAAGCGCCTGGGCGACAACCGCGCAGAGGCTGACCAATGCTTGCGGCTGCCCGCAACAATCGACCCAGGCCTGCTGCTCGCCGGGTGCGTGACTTTCCATGAACTGGCTCAGCAGCGCGGTTTTGCCATATCCCGCCGGTGCACTCAGCAGCCGCAAGCGCTTGCGCTCGGTGAGCAACTCGACCAGACGAGGCCGTGACAAGTAGTCCGTGGGTAGCCTGGAGAGCGACAGGCCAGGATTGCGCACCGCGATTGTGTTGAGCCCAAGACCCTGCATAACAGACCTCGTTCAATGAGAAAACCGCATTGAACCAATGGTTGTACAGGCGGGCTTTGCGCGGACCACCCGCATCAGGTGGCAGAGGATTGGGTTGACCGGCGGGGTTTGGCACAACACCCTGCGAGCAGGGTGTTGTTGTTTCAGGCAACGGAATCAGCGAATGCCGTCGTTGCGCAAGGCGGCGGGGGTAAAGTCATTCATCGACGCCTGAATGCCGTACTGGATGCCTTTGGGCGACTCGTTCAGCAGGTTCAGCACGATGTAGCGGCCGGCGGTCAGGTCATAGATCGATTGCATGGCATAAGAGGCAATGCCATTTTCGTAGTCATTCATCTGGAAGCCTTCACCGACACGCCACAGCTGGCCACGGCCGTCGTAGTGGTCGACTTCGACCAGCGCCCAGGTGTCCTCGTCGAAGTACATATGGCGCTTGGCGTAGATGTTGCGCGCACCTTGTTTGAGCGTCGCTTCCACTTCCCACACCCGGTGCAGTTCATAGCGGGTCAGGTCCTGATTGATATGCCCGGGTTTGATGATGTCGTCGTACTTGAGCTTGGGCGATTGCAGCTTGTAGTTGTTGTACGGAATGTACATTTCCTTCTTGCCGATCAGCTTCCAGTCGTAGCGGTCCGGTGCACCGTTGAACAGATCGCCGTTGTCCGACGTGCGCATGCCATCGGCCGCCGTCCCCGGGCCGTCGTAAGCCACTTGCGGCGCCCGGCGAACCCGGCGCTGACCGGCGTTGTACTGCCAGGCCATGCGCGGCTCGTTGACCTGGTCGATGGTTTCGTGCACCAGCAGCACGTTGCCCGCCAGACGCGCCGGGCCAGTCACCCGCTGCTTGTAGTAGTAGATGACGTTGTCGGCCTGACCCTTGCCGACTCCCTGCATGTACTGCGGCGCGGCCATTTCGTCTTCCATCTGCACCACGCTGTAGGAGCCGTTGGCCTGTGGCGTGATCTGCGCGCTGGTGCGCTGGAAGTTCTGGCCGCGATAACGGGTGGTGTGGTTCCACAGCACCTCGATACCGCTCTTGGGGATCGGGAACGGGTAATAGCGGGTTTCAGAGAAATTGAGCAAGGCGTTGCCATCGGCCGACAGTCCGGTGGTCACGGCACTCTTTTTCGCCAGGTCATAGATGTGCTGGGGCGACGCCGCGGTGCGGTGAGTGGGGTACACGGGAATCTTGTAGGTATCGGCGTAGCGCTGGAACATCGCCATTTGCCCGGCGCTGAGCTTGTCCTTGTACTGCGCGGCATTGGCCGCCGTGATCACGAACAAAGGCTTTTCCGCTGCGAATGGATCGCTTAAAAAGCCGTTGTTATACGCCCCGGCGCCCGGTTTCAGACCGCCGTTCCAGGCCGGGATGCTGCCATCGGCGTTGCCAGCCTTCTGACCGCCCAATGGCGTCAAGGTCGTGCCCAATTGTTCCGCTTCCTGGGGTGACACAGCCGCCATCACACCGCTAGCCAGCAATGACAGGCTCAATACACCAACGCGCAGTACTTTTGTTGTTTTCATCGTCAGGCTCCTCCGCCAGATGTGCATCAGAAGTTCACGCCAAAGCTGAGCGCAACGTAATCGCGGTCAACGTTGGTATTGAAATCGCCGCCAAAGTAGTTGGTGTAACTGAGGCTGGCGGTGTAAGCGTTCTGGTAGTCGGCATCCAGGCCCAGGCTGACGGCCTTGGAGCCTTCGTCGAAGTTCGGACCGTAACCTTGCACATCGTGGGACCAGGCCAGCGATGGCGAGAGGTTGATGCCAGCGACAACGTTCGGGTAATCCAGCTTGGCGCGTGCCCGATAGCCCCAACTGTTGCTGGTGTAGAAGCCATCGTCGTTGCACTCTTGCGCCGGGTTGCTGGCCGTTGGCAAGCCGACTGCGGTGCCGCGACAGGCTGCCAGACCGGCAGCGCCCGGCAGTTCGCCGGAGCCGAAAGCAGGGCTTCGACCGAAACGCAGGTCAGAGCCGTCAGCCTTGCCCAGGCCGTTGATGTGGTTGTAACCCACCTCCGCCACCAGGGTCAGGCGACTGGCGCCCATGACTTGATCGAAGAACTGCGTGGCGGTGACTTGCGCCTGGGTTACCGGCATCCGTTTGTAGCCGTTCACCTCGGCGCCCAGGTTGCGCCCGGCAAAACCGCTGCTGATCAGCGGTGACGTGGCGCTGAAGGTCGCGGCAGACAACAGGTCAGCGGTGTTCAGTTGCAACGGCATGTTCGGCCGGTAGCTGACTTCGCCGCCCAGCGACGTGCCGCCGACGTTGGTCTGGAAGCTCAGGCCGTACAGGCGGATGTCTTCCGGATAATCGATGAAGTACCGGGCACTGCGCGCCGAGGCCAGGCCACCTGCCGTGCTGGTCATCTGGTTGATGCTCAGGAACGGGTTACGGCTGTGGTAGTTCATCGCATAGGCGCCGAACTCGGTGTCATTGACTTCGGGCACGAACCAGCGCAGGGCCAGGCCGTATTGGCCGCTGTCACGGGCGTCGTTGTCCTTGAGCCGGGGGATGAAGGCGTTGTCCCTACCGGCGGCGACGGCTGCCAGGCCACCGGTGTTCTGTGCCACGCCTGGCGGCAGGTCGAGGCCGGCCACCACCAAGCGGTCATCGCAGCCTTGGGCGACGCCGTCACTGCCAAAGAATGTGCCGCAGTTTTCCACCACCGATTTCTTCCAGTCCAACTGGTAGAACGCTTCAGCGGTAATGTTCTCGCTCAGGCCCTGGGACATATAGAACATGTTGACGGGAATCAGGCCTTCCTTGACCTCCGCTCCTGGGCGACGCAGCGCCGCCACGTCAATCGGGTTGATGCTGTTGATCGAGTTACCGATGAAGGTGCTCTCACCCCAACTCACCACCTGGTTCCCCAGGCGCACGTTGCCGACCAGATCGGCGATGCTGTAGTTGTGGTAGACAAAGCTGTCCAGAAACATCGCACCGGACGACTTGGCGGCGCGATCGCGCCCGCTGTCATCGATGTCGTAGAACGACTGATGGTCATCCATCAATTCGAAGTCATACCAATACTTGCCGCGCACAAAGGCTCCGCTGTCGCCGTACTTCAGCTCCAGGTCATGCACGCCTTTGAAGATCTTCGAAAAAGTGTCGCCCTTGGAGAAGTTCAGACGGCCATCATCGACGGTGCGCGAAGCGGCCTCGCCCTTTTCACCCAGGGAGTTGAAGTTGGAGATGAACTTCTTGTCAGGATTGGCGGTAGCCCAACTGGTACCGATCGACAGGGACGAGTCGAACTGCCCCTTGATTTCGCCGATGTTGAAATCAATGGCGTGAGCCTGATTGCTTGCGTATACGGTCACAGCTACTGCCAGCAGACTTGGCTGGAAGACTCCGCGCATTGTTGTTTTTCTCATGCGGTTTCTCCGGTTAGGGATGTGTTGGAGAGCTCATGCTAGCCATGCCCCAGCGAGTCCCTTACACCCGAATGGGTGATTTGCTGCGCGGTTTATCGGCTTGTTTTCATCCGCAGATTTTGCGGTTCAGCGCGGGGCGTTACCCAAGGTGACACCGTGTGCGGGGCGGCTAGCTGGCCTTCGGTGGGCAACTGTCATGATCATCCGGTGTGGGAGCGGGCTTGCCCCGCGATACGATGTGACGGGCAAGCCGCAATCGCGGGGCAAGCCCGCTCCTACCACAGAACTTAACGAGTTCAGAACGCGGTATCGCCCCCGAGCAAGCGACGGGCAATGGTCCGGCGTTGAATTTCCGAGGTACCATCCGGAATGCGCATGATGCGGGCGAAGCGGAAACCCTCTTCCAGCCGCAGTTCATTGGTCAGCCCCATGCCGCCATGCACCTGCATGCAACGGTCCATGACCCGGCACAGCATCTCGGTGGCGGACGCCTTGACGATCGATACTTCCTTGGTCGCCTGCTGGTTCTGGTCCACCAGCCATGCACAGTGCTGGATCATCGTTTTGCTGGCATAGATATCCATCGCGCACTCGGCCAGCATGTTCTGCACCGACTGGTGCTCGGCTATCGGTTTGCCAAAGGTCTTGCGCACCTTGGCGTACTCCAGCGCCTGGTCCAGCGCCCAACGTGCCAGCCCCAGGCAAGACGCGGCCATGCTCAGGCGACCGGCGTTAACACCGTCGAGCGCCACGCTCAAACCGCGATCCACCGGGCCGAGACGATGGTTGTCCGGCACCCGTACCTGATCCAGTGAGACGATACCGATGTCTGCGCCCAAGTGGCCCATCACCGGTATAGTGCTCGGCACCGAGAAGCC
The DNA here is from genome assembly GCF_056322725.1 of Pseudomonas sp. NUPR-002. Classification (NCBI taxonomy): domain Bacteria; kingdom Pseudomonadati; phylum Pseudomonadota; class Gammaproteobacteria; order Pseudomonadales; family Pseudomonadaceae; genus Pseudomonas; species Pseudomonas sp. NUPR-002. The sequence goes on along the minus strand of NZ_CM150476.1, from coordinate 2,982,076 downwards.
GGTTGTTTGCGTCGGCACGAAAAAGCCGGTAATGCCGCCACGCCCGGCACGGGCCTGTTCCTCGTCGGTCACGGCAAATATCATCGCGTAGTCGGCATACGGCGCGTTGGTGATCCACTGCTTGGTGCCGGTGATCAGCCAATCGTCACCGTCACGCACAGCGCGGGTGCGCATGGCGAACACATCGGAGCCGGCATCAGGCTCGCTCAGGCCAAAACACAGGGTCTTGTCACCATTGGCGATCTGTTCGTGGTACAGCGCCAGCACTGCCGGGTCCAGGTGCTTGAGCACCGGCGACAAGCCATTGGTGAACGGCGAAGGCAACACCACGGTCTGGATCAAATGCCGCGACGGCCCAACATGCGCGTTAAGGCGCTCCTGAATGTAAACCGCCGCTTGCGCGCCCAACCCGCTGCCGCCCAGCGACTCGTCGCTCAGCGCGGTGTAGAAGCCGGCCTCGGCGGACAACATGCGCACGCGGCGGCGCAACACGGTCAGTTCAGGTGCATAGCGCCCGTCTTCGGTGTAGACGGTGCGCTCGCTGGACAGCAACCCCTGGTGCTGTTGTTCCAGTGGCTCGACCTCACGGTCGATGAAACGGATCAGGGCATCGCCAAACGCGACCCACTCAGATGGCAAGGTGTAATCCATGATGCGCTCCTCAGACCGGATCCCAGCCAAACACGTCGGCGGACACTTCCAGTGGCAAGAATGATGGGGTGAATGCCGGCAGCATGTGTTCGGCCAGCGCCTTCGCGGTCCAGCCTTCGGCACGGTGCAGCGAACGCACCGGACGTGGTTGGTTCATCAGGAAAATCTCGTTGCGGCGCATGGTGAAGATCTGCCCATTGACGCTGGCGGCGGCATCACTGGCGAGGAATACCGCCAGTGCAGCGATGGGCGCCGGGGTCATGCTTTTGATTTTTTCCACACGCGCGGCCTGTGCCGGATCGTCCGACGGAATCGAGCCGACCATGCGGCTCCAGGCGAATGGCGAGATGCAATTGGAACGAATGCCATAACGCGCCATGTCCAGGGCAATCGACTTCGACAGCCCAACGATCCCCAGCTTCGCTGCCGCATAGTTAGCCTGGCCGATGTTGCCGACCAGCCCCGAGGTGGAGGTCATGTGCACGAACGCGCCACTTTGCTGGGCACGAAAATGCGTGGCAGCGGCACGGCTGACATTGAAGGTTCCGAACAGGTGTACCTGAATCACCGCTTCGAACTCTTCCGGGGTCATTTGATGGAAGATCCGGTCGCGCAAGATACCGGCGTTGTTCACCACGCTGTCCAGTCGGCCGTAGGTGTCGACGGCGGCCTCGACCAGGCGACTGGCGCTGGACCACTGCGCTACGCTGTCGCGGTTGACGATGGCCTCGCCGCCCTCGGCCTTGATCAGATCGACCACGTCCTGGGCCGGGTCTTCGTCCTGGGCCTCCCCGGTCACCGAAACACCAACATCGTTGACCACCACCCGGGCGCCGTTGCGGGCCATCTGCAGGGCCATCTCACGGCCGATGCCACGACCGGCGCCGGTGACGATAACCACCTTGCCTTCCATCATCTGTTCACTCATTGCGGACTCCGCTTCTTGTTGTTGTCGGGGGTGTTGCAGCTTGCTCAGCGGAACGCGCTGATGCCGGTGATCTCGCGGCCCTGGATCAACGCCAGAATGCCGTTCATGCCATCGGGTACCTGGAACATGCGCGCGTCGCGCCACAGGCGCTCGATGCCCAGTTCTTCGGTGATGCCCATGCCGCCGTGAATCTGGATCGCCAAGTTGATCGCCCGCTCACAGGCGGTCGTCGCGTAGCGCTTGGCCATTGCCGAGCTGCCGTTGGCGCGCAGCCCGCGATCCATGGCATCGAGGGCCTGATAGCAGAGCAGCCGCGAGGTGACGATCTGGGTTTCGATGTCAGCCAGGTCTTGCTGCACCAGCTGATGGGCCGCCAGCGGTTTGCCGAACTGTTCACGGACCTTGGTATATTCCACGGCCATGTCGAAGGCTTTTTGCGCCAAGTGCACGCACATCAGGCCGATCAGCGGACGGTTGCCGTTCCAGCCGACCGTGAGAGTTTTCGCCGCGTCGCCCGCTTCGCCAATGAGGTGGCTGAGGGGAATCCGGGTTTCTTCGAACACCACTTCACTCAAGTGCCCTTGCTGCAGACCGGTGACGCCGATTTCGCGCACATCGACTTCCGACTGACTGCGGTCGACCAGTGCGCGTTGCGCCAACGGTCTGCCGCGCTCGTCGTTACCCAGGGTGCACGACACGTTGAGCACATCGCAGATCGAGGCGTTGGTGATCCACAGTTTGCGTCCGGTGATAAAGGCGCTGTCGCCCTCCACGCGGATGCGCGTCTTCACCGCATTGGAGTCAGAGCCGGCATTGACTTCGGAGTTGGCCGTGCAAGCGATCTTGCGTCCGGCGATCAGGTCCGGCAGGTAGCGCTGGCTGATCTCGGGCGGGCAGCCGGAGTAGATCCGCGCCACCGTGCCTTCATGGGAAATCAGCGACAGCGCGACGATGGCCGGCAACTGCTCGACGATCAGCCCGTAGTCGAGCATCTGCAGACCACCGCCCCCGGCTTCGACCGGCAAGCGAGGTGCGGTGATGCCCAGTTCGGCCAGCGCGGCATAGATCTGCAGCATCGCCGCTTTAGGCAGTGGCCGGTCCACCGGGTGTTTGGCAAGTACCGGGTCAATTTGATCGCGCACCATGCGTTTGGCGGCATCGATCATCATTTCCTGGGATTCGGTCAGGGCAAAATTCATGCTGGGTTTCTCACGATAAACAGGAAGAGATCAGGCGCCGCTGTACTTCGGTGGACGCTTTTGCGCGAACGCCATGCGCCCCTCGATGCGGTCCTTGCTGTCGCGCAACAAGCCCCAGTGCAGATTCGACTGGGCAACAAAGTCACGCGGCGCCAGATGGGCGGTTTGCACCGCCAGTTGCTTGATCGACTGCACCGCGAGTGGGCCGTTGCCAGCGATGCGCTGTGCCAGCTCCAGCGCGAACGGCAACAGCTGCCCGGGTGGCACCAGGTCACTGATCAACCCTATGCGCAAGGCTTCTTCGGCGCTGATACGCTCGCCGGTCAGGGCCATTTTCATCGCCTGCGCCGCCGGTACTGCGCGCAGCAGGTACTGCACGCCACCCACTGCCGGAATGCTGGCCACCTTGGCTTCAGGCAGTGCAAACGATGCGCCTTCAGCGGCAATACGCAGGTCGCACTGCAGGGCCAACTCCAGGCCACCGCCCAGGCAATAGCCGTTGATGGCGGCGATCACCGGTTTCCATACGTCCAGGTCGCTGAGGTCGAGCAGGCGTGTGTAACCACCCTCCTCGGCCTCGGTTTCACGGCTTTTCAGGGCGCCACTGATGAAATCCGTCGCCGGTGGCAGCGTTGCCTTGAGGTTCGCCCCGGAGCAAAACGCCCGTTCGCCCGCCCCGGTGATCACGATCACACGGATCTGGCTGTCGTCCTGACAGGCCACCAGCGATTTGCGCAGGTGCATCAGGTCACCGATGGTCAGCGCGTTGTGTGAGTCAGGTGCGTCCAGCGTGATGAGCGCGACGTGGTCGATGATCTTGAATTGAATGGCCATGCAGGAACTCCCGTGGGCTACACGCTTGGACTCGACAGTGAGCGACCGCCACAGACGTACAAGGTCTGGCCGGTGATGTAGGAAGACTTGGCGCTGGCGAACATCAGCACGGCCTGGGCGATGTCGTCCGGCGTACCGATGCGGCCAACCGGAATCGTCGACATGATCCGGGCACGTTGCTCAGCGGAAAGCGGCGCCAGAATCGGCGTGTCGATGGCCCCCGGCGCTACTACGTTGGCGGTAATGCCGTGCTTTGCCAATTCGATGGCCAGCGAACGGGTCAAGCTGACCACGCCGCCCTTGGCCGCCGAATAGTTGGCCTGGCCGAACGCACCGAGCCAGGCGCGCGAAGAGATGTTGACGATACGCCCAAAGCCCTGCTCGATCATCCCCGGCACAACCGCTTTAACGCACAGAAACTGCGATTTCAGGTTGACGTCGATCACCAGGTCCCAGTCTTGCTCGGTCAGGTTGACGATGCGTTTGTCGCGGGCCATCCCGGCGTTGTTGACCAACAGATCCGGGGTCTTCCAGCGTGCCGTGACCTGGGCCACTGCAGCATTGACCTGTTCGCTGGAGGTCACGTCGACGCAAATGCCCATCAAGCGATCGGCGTATTCACCGGATTGCGCGATCTGCGCTTCCATGGCCTGGCTGTTCAGGTCAAACATGGCGACGGCGTACCCTTCGCGCAACAGCGCCTGAGTCAGGCCCTGGCCAATGCCCTGGGCGCCGCCGGTAACGATAGCTACATGGTTATTCATTTAGATATTCCTCAACGTCCCAGAATGTGAACGGCAGATGCCGCGTGATCGACCCCAGCGATACCGCCGCCCGTGCATTGGGTCAGGGCCAGCGAGGCGTCGTGAACCTGGCGGTCGCCAGCGCGACCTTCCAGTTGCCATACCGCCTCTACCATCTGCGCGACGCCGGTGGCGCCCAGCGGATGGCCTTTGGCAAGCAGGCCGCCGCTGGGGTTGACCACCACCTCACCGCCCAGGCGGGTGGCACCACTGCGCAGCAGTTCGTGGGCCTCGCCGCGCTTGCACAAGCCAAGCGCGTCGTAATAGATAAGTTCGGCGATGGTGAACGCATCGTGCAGCTCGACCAGGTCCAGGTCCGCCGCGGTGACGCCCGCCTGCTGGTAGGCCAGGTTCGCGGCGCGGGCGGTGATTTCAGCCGCGAGGATGTCATCGCTGCCGGTTTCACAACGGCCCGACTGAATCACCGACGCCAGCACCTTCACCGGCTTTGCCCGGCGTGATGGCTGACGTGTGGTCAGCACCAGTGCGGCGGCGCCATCCACCGCCGATGGGCAGCATTGCAGCAACGTCAGTGGGTCGAAGACTATGCGCGAGTTCATCACTTCGTCGATCGACACCGTGGTGCGCGTTTGTGCATAGGGGTTGAGCGCGCCGTGGCTGCGGTTTTTCACCGCCACCGCGCCAAGGTCTTCGGCGCCGACACCGAACTCGTGCAGGTAACGGGTGGCACGCATCGCGTAGATGGCCGGCAAAGCCATGCCGGCACGCACATACAGGTCGGTCATGTAGTCATTGCGTTGCAACGGGATGGTGCCACCGCCCAGGGCGGTGAGTTGCTCGACACCGAACACCAGCACGGTGTCGTAGATCCCGGCCTGCAGGGCGTGGCACGCCAGGTGCACGCCGCTGGCGCCACTGGCGCAGGCGTTCTCGACGTTGTAGATCGGCAAGCCCGATAGCCCCAGGTCGCGCATCAGCACTTGGCCCAGGACCATGCCGCCGAACACGTTGCACGAGTAGATCGATTGCACCGACCCGAGCTCGATGCCGGCATCGGCCACTGCACCGAGCACAGCGGTTTGCGCCAAGTCTTGCATCGAAGCGTTGTGGCGGCCGAACGGCGTCATGGCGACCCCGGCGATGTAGACGGGTTTGTTCATGCCACAGACTCCTGATTCAACGGTGCAAAGCTATAGATCGGGCCGGTTGGCGTGTCGCTGACGCACAGACGCAGCGCTTCGCCGATGCGTGGCGAACGCCCCTGGGGATAGTCCAGGCGCGCAAACACCCGCAGTCCTTCGGGAAAATCCGCCAGGCCCAGCGCTTGTGGCGCCTTGTTGGCCTTCGGGCTGGAATGCACCACGGTGTAGCTGTACAGCATTGGTGTTGAGTCGAGCTCGATCAGCTCGCACTCGGCAAAAAGTGGTGAAGTCGCTGGCAACGGCGGGAAGTGCAAGCCTTCATGGCCTTTGCGCCGACACGCGAGCAATACCGTGCGGCCATTGCGATCACGCCACGGCTGTTCGCTCGGCGCAGGCGTGGTGTCTTGAGTAGTGATGTTCATGGGTATTCCTTGTCGATCAGATCAGAGGCGTTCGAACACTGCAGCCAGGCCCTGGCCACCGCCGATGCACATGGTTTCCAGGCCGTAACGGGCGTCGCGACGCTCCATTTCGTGAAGCATCGAGGTGAGGATGCGAATTCCGGTGGCGCCGATCGGGTGCCCCAGTGAAATGCCCGAACCGTTGACGTTGATCCGCGGGTCGTCTTCCAGCCCCCACTCACGCAACACCGCCAGCACCTGGCCGGCGAAGGCTTCGTTGACTTCGATCAGGTCCATGTCCGCCAGGCTCAGGCCCAGGCGTGGTAACAGACGTGCCACGGCGGGTACCGGGCCGATGCCCATACGCAACGGGTGGCAACCCGCCGAGGCCCACCCCGCCAGCCGCGCCATCGGCACCAGGCCGTGCGCGTTGAGAAAGCGCTCGGACACCACCAGGCAACCGGCAGCGGCATCGTTCTGTTGACTGGCGTTGCCGGCGGTCACGGTGCCGCCCTTGAGCAAGGTCGGGAGCCTGGCCATCGCCTCGAGGTTTGCGTCTTCACGTATGCCTTCGTCACGGCTGATCAACAGCGGCGGGCCTTTGCGCTGCGGCACTTCGACCGGCAGCAGCTCCTTGTCGAAAAGCCCATCGCGCCAAGCCGCTGCGGCACGTTGATGACTGCGCACCGCCCACAGGTCAGCGGCTTCACGGCTGATGTCGTAGTCGTTAACCAGGTTTTCCGCGGTTTCGGCAGCACCGGAACATTCGCCGTAACGGCTTACCGGTTGCGAGTTGGCGCGGCCCCGATCCAGGCGATCATGCAGGGTCACATCGCCCAGGCGTGCGCCCCAGCGCATGTGGGTGCTGTAGTACTCGATGTTGCTCATGCTCTCGACGCCCGCGACCATCACGCAGTCGGCCACGCCGGTTTCAATCTGCATCGCCGCATCGATGACCGCTTGCAGGCCGGAGCCGCAACGCCGGTCCACGGTATAACCGGGCACTTCGTCAGGCAGACCGGCCAGCGACGCGGCATACCGACCCATGCACGGCGCCTCGCTGGACTGATAGGACTGGGCGACGATGACTTCGTCGATCCGTTGCTGCGGCACGCCGGATCGCTCGATCACCGCACGAATGACCTGCGCCGCCAGCTGAGCTGCCGTCAGCGGCGACAGCCCACCGCCGAACTTGCCGATGGGCGTACGCAAGGGGGAAACAATGTAGGCATGGGACATGATGGTCTCGACTGATCGGTTCAATACGGATTGGGAGTGATCGGTGATTCAGCACTCGGACTGAAAATCCAGGCCTTGTGCCCGCAGGCGTTCAATCGCAGCGGCGTCAAAGCCCCAGTCGCGCAAGGCCTCGCCACCGTGCTCACCGCGTCGCGGTGCTGGCCTCGGTTGCGCCGACGGTGTGCCAAGAAAGCGTGGAGCTGGAACCGGCTGTACCACGCCGGCCACTTCGATAAAGCTGCCGCGTGCCTGGCTGTGCGGATGATCGGGGGCTTCAGCAAAGCCAAGCACCGGCGCGACACAGGCGTCACTGCCTTCGAACACCTGGCACCAGTGCTCGCGTGTGTGCTTGCCGAAGGCCTCGGTGAAGGCTTCACGCAGGCGCGGCCACCCGGCTTTGTCGTGTTGCCTGGGCAACCCGGCCTCGGACAGGCCGAGCTTGACCAGCAGTTCCGTGTAGAACCGCGACTCCACCGGGCCGATGGCCATGTAGTGGTTATCGAGCGTGCAATAGGTGTCGTACCAGGGTGCGCCGCCATCCAACAGGTTGCTGCCGCGTTGCTCGTGCCAGTTACCGCTGGCGAGCAAGCCCCAAATCACCGAGCCCAGTTGCGCGGCCCCTTCGGTCATCGCGGCATCCACCACCTGCCCTGCTCCGCCGCGCTGCACATTGAGCAGCGCGGCCAATACCCCCACGGCCAGCAACATGCCGCCTCCACCGTAGTCGCCCACCACGTTGAGCGGTGGTAGCGGTCGCCCACCCAAGGGACCGATACCGGACAGCACGCCGCTCAGTGCGATGTAGTTGAGGTCATGCCCGGCGCGTTGCGACAACGGACCGGTCTGCCCCCAGCCGGTCATGCGTCCGTACACCAGGCGCGGATTGCGTGCCAACGCCACCTCGGGGCCCAACCCGAGACGCTCCATGGCGCCGGGACGCAAACCTTCGATCAGCACATCGGCGCGCTCGATCAACTCCAGCGCTGCCGAGACACCTTCAGGGCGCTTGAGATCCAGGGTGACCGAGCGCCGGTTGCGACCGCAGATATCGATACGCGGCCCTTCCAGCTTAGGCCCCAGATCACCCGCCGCCGCCGCGCGGTCGATACGCACCACATCGGCCCCCATGTCGGCCAGCAACATCGTGCCGAACGGCGCGGGGCCTATCGCTTCGAATTCCACTACACGAATGCCGCTGAGCACGCCCATCTGCTTACCCTTCTACTTGTTGTAATACGCCGGGTCGTGGTGCCCGGCGCCAGTGCACACAAGTAGAGCAACGCAGTCTCTGCGCTCGACCACCCGCGTCGGGTGGCGGTTATGTTGGCTTTGGGGGCTGTGGGCTTATCCATTTGATGTGAGGGCTGTAATGGCCCCTTCCGCCTTTACGGCGGCTTACTTTCCTCTTGGGGAAAGTAAGCAAAACTGCGGCGCCTGATCCATCGCGCATGGAAAGCCAAAACCGGTGGGAGCGGGCTTGCCCCGCGATGCGCTGTGACTGACACACCGCTATCGCGGGGCAAGCCCGCTCCTACTGGCAAGAGGTCAGCGAAACCAGCACATCCACTATTTGAGCTTGATCCACCCACCCTGGGTGGCGCTGGACAATCGGTGAAGTCAGAGCATGGCGCTTCAACCGTCACTGACACGAGATCACCGCCATGCCCACCGAACGCATCCCGTTGCGCGAATCGCAGCTTTTAATCAACGACGGTGTCGCCGAGTTCTCGCACCAGAACCCGGCCTCGCGCAACGCCCTGACCATGGAGTTACGCAAGGACTACACCGAGATGCTCGATCGCGTACAAGCGGATCGCAGCATTCGCGCCCTGGTGATCACCGGTTCAGGTGGAAGCTTCTGCGCCGGCGGCGATCTGAAGTCGCTCAAGGAACGCCAGAGCAGCACCGACCCGGAACTCAACTCCGCCGACGCCATGCGCCGACGCCTGCAAGCAGTGCATGTGTGGATGGAACGCTTGCGCAATCTGGAGATCCCGGTGATCGCCGCCGTCGACGGCCCGGCCTACGGCGCCGGTTTCGCCATTTCGCTGGCCGCCGACTTTGTCCTGGCATCCAGTCGAGCATCGTTTTGCATGTCGTTTGCCAAGGTCGGCCTGGTGCCGGATTCGGGCGCGCTGTACATGCTGCCAAGGGTGGTGGGCATGCAGATGGCCAAGGAACTGATGTTCACCGCGCGCCGCGTCAGCGTTTCCGAAGCCAAGACACTGGGCATCGTTCATGCGGTGTACGAACCCGAAGATCTACAGGCCAGCGCCATGGCGTTTGCCCGCCGCTTCGCCGACAGCCCCCGTGAAGTACTGGCACTGAGCAAAAGCCTGCTGAACAAGAGTTTCGAAACACCCTACGCCACCCTCGCTGAACTGGAATGCCACGCCCAGGCTGTGGTGTCGACTGCGCCTTATCACGCCCGCGCCGTTTCCTGCTTCCTGCAAGGCGAGCCTGCGCCCTTTGACTGGGAGCGCATGAACAAGGCCTGAGCGAATGCCCGCCACCCGCCGTGGGTGGCGTTCGCTCAGCGCCTCGGTCCTACCGTAGACCACAAGCATGCAGATGCACTTTTTGCCTGACCAACACAACAACAGGGCCCGACGCAGACTGTCCGCCCACACCATCAAGGAGTCTCCTGTGCACATCGCCCGAACGGTCTACCGCGACGACCATGAGATGTTTCGCACCACCGCACGACGCTTTTTCGAGCGTGAGTGCGTGCCTCGCCAAGCGGCGTGGAACAAAGCCGGCCAGTGGGATCGGGAAACCTGGCTGAAAGCCGGGCGCGAAGGCCTGCTGGGGATCACCATCCCTACCGAATACGGCGGTGGTGGTGGCGATTTCGGGCATAGCGCGGTGTACGCCGAAGAGTTCACCCGTGCCGACCTGTCCGGCAATGGCATGGGCATGCACTCGGACATCATCGCGCCGTACATCAATCGCTGCGGCAGCGAGGAGCAAAAACGCAAATGGCTGCCAGGCGCCTGTTCGGGTGAGATCATTCTGGCCATCGCGATGACCGAGCCCAATACCGGCAGCGACCTCAAGGCCGTGCGTACCACCGCTATTCGTGATGGCGACGAATACGTGATCAACGGCAGCAAGACCTTCATCAGCAATGGCCTGACCGCCGACCTGATCATTGTGGTGTGCAAAACCGACCCCGCCGCTGGTGCCAAAGGCATCAGCCTGATTGCCGTCGAAGCCGACCGCCCGGGCTTTCAACGTGGCCGCAAACTGGAAAAGCTCGGCCAGCATGCCCAGGACACCGCCGAGCTGTACTTCGACAACGTACGGGTACCGGTCAGCAATCGCCTGGGCGAAGAAGGCATGGGCTTTAGCTACCTGATGGGCGAATTGCCCCAGGAGCGGTTCTGCATTGCCGTTTCCGCTGCCGCCCGCCTGGAAACCGCGCTGGAACAAACCCTGGCTTACGTCAAGGAACGCAAAGCGTTCGATCAGACGGTCTGGGACTTTCAGAACACCAAATTCAAGCTGGTGGACATCAAGGCACAGGCCGTCGCCGTGCGCCTGATGATCGACCACTACCTGGGCGAACACATGCGCCGGCGCCTCACGCTCGAAGAAGCGGCGATCGCCAAGCTCTACGCCACCGAAACCCTGGGCAAGGCCCTGGACGACATGGTCCAGCTGCATGGCGGCTACGGCTACATGCTTGAGTACCCGGTAGCGCGCGCTTTTGTCGATTCGCGTGTGACCCGCATATATGGCGGCACCAGTGAAGTGATGCGCGAACTGATCGCTCGCAAGCTCTGAACCCACAACAACAAGGAAAACACCCCGTGAGCACTAACGTATTCGTTGCCGGCGTCGGCATGATCCCGTTCAAAAAACCCGGTACCAGCGAGACCTACGACGTCATGGGCGAACAGGCGATTCGCCTGGCCCTGGCCGACGCGGGCCTGGATTACAGCGATATCCAGCAGGCGTACGCTGGCTACGTCTATGGCGATTCGACCTGCGGACAGAAAGCGCTGTACCGCGTGGGCATGACCGGCATCCCGGTGCTCAACGTCAATAACAACTGTGCCACCGGTTCCTCTGCCCTGTTTCTGGCGCGTCAGGCCGTACAAAGCGGCGCGGTGGATTGTGCACTGGCCTTCGGCTTCGAACAGATGAACCCCGGTTCGCTGAAATCGGTCTGGACCGATCGTCCTGGTGCGCTTGAACGCGCCAACACGCTGGTCGACGAGCTGGTCGGCATGCCGGACATGCCCAACGCCATCCGCCAGTTCGCCGGCGCGGGCCGCGCGCACATGGAAAAGTACGGAACCAAACTGGAGACCTTCGCCAAGATTCGCGCCAAGGCCAGCCAACACGCGGCGCGTAACCCGTTGGCGGTGTTTCGCAACATCGTCAGCAGCGACGAAGTCATGGCCGCACCGATGTTGTGGGACGGCGTGCTGACCCGTTTGATGGCGTGCCCGCCTACCTGTGGTAGCGCGGCGGCCATCGTGGTGTCCGAAGCCTTCGCCAAAAAGCACGGTTTGCGCACCGACGTGATGATCGCAGGACAAGCCCTGGCTACCGACACCCCCAGCACCTACGACAGCCGCGACATGATCCGCGTGGTCGGCTTTGACGTCACCCGCCTGGCGGCAAAGATTGCCTATGAACAAGCCGGCATTGAACCGTATGACATCAACGTCATCGAGTTGCACGACTGCTTCGCGCAAAACGAACTGCTGACCTACGAAGCCCTGGGGCTGTGCCCTGAGGGTGGCGCTGAAATGCTGGTGAGTGATGGTGACAACACGTATGGCGGCCAATGGGTCGTCAATCCGTCCGGAGGTTTGCTTTCCAAGGGCCACCCACTGGGCGCTACCGGCCTTGCGCAGTGCTATGAGCTGACCCACCAGCTGCGTGGTACGGCCGAACAGCGCCAGGTCGAGGGTGCACGCATTGCCGTGCAACACAACCTTGGCCTGGGTGGCGCGGGTGTGGTCACCGTGTTCAAAAAGAACTGAACCGCCGGATAGCGACAGGAGCCCTTGCACATGATCGATAAAAAGCACATCGGCAAACAGCTGCCGACCTTTCACGCCGTAGCCGAAGCCTCGCAATTGAGATTCTTCGCCAAGGCCACCGGGGAAACCAACCCGATTTACTTTCAGCAGCAGGCAGCCCGTGACGCCGGTTATCCCGACTTGCCACTGCCGCCGACCTTTCTGTTCTCGCTGGCATTCCAGGCGCCCTCCAACGCCTGGCGTGACGAGCTGGGGATAGTGTCTTCACGCATCCTGCACGGTGAGGAGACCTTCCGTTACCACCGCATGGCGCACGCTGGCGACACCCTGTGTTTTGAAGTGCGAATCGCCGACATCTACGACAAAAAGGGCGGCGCCCTGGAGTTTGTGGTGCGGGAAACCCGCGTGACCAATCAGCGCGGCGAGCACGTGGCCGACCTGCGCGACGTACTTGTTCAGCGCAACGGCTGAAAAACCAGAACGGAGCCCTCTATGAACGCAATCAGTCTTGCAACCATTCACATCGGCGATGAGCTGCCGCCGCTGACCCTGCCAGCGATCAACCGCACCACCCTGGCGCTGTTCGCCGGTGCTTCGGGCGATCACAACGCGATTCACATCGACACCGACTATGCCCGCAAGGCCGGGATGCCCGATGTGTTCGCCCACGGCATGCTGTCGATGGCCTACCTCGGTCGCCTGTTGACCCAATGGGTCGACCAGCGTCAGTTGCGTGAATTTGGCGTGCGCTTTCTCGGTATCACTCACCTCGGCCACCAGGTTACCTGCACCGGCAAGGTCGTGGACAAGTTCGAGGTCGATGGCGAGCGACGCATTCGCCTGCACATCCAGACCACCAGCCAATACGGCGATATCAAGATCCTCGGCGATGCCGTGATTGCGCTGTAAGCGCAGCTATTTTTCAGGAGTCCGCAACATGGCAAAACTTGACGGCAAAGTCGCATTGGTCACCGGTTCCGGCCGCGGCATCGGCCAGTGCATCGCATTGAAACTGGCCAGCGAAGGTGCGCGGATCGTGATCAACGATCTGGACGCCGACCCGGCTCACGAAACCGCAGAGCTGATTCGCCAGATGGGTGGTGAAGCGGCGGTCTGCCATGGCAACGTCAGCGCTCCGGATTTCGCCGAGCGCTACATCAAGACCGCGATGGACCACTACAAGGGCATCGATATCATCGTCAACAACGCCGGTTACACCTGGGACGACGTGATCCAGAAGATGACCGACGAGCAGTGGTACGCGATCCTTGATTGCCACCTGACCGCGCCCTTCCGCATCCTGCGCGCGGCCTACCCGATCATCAAGGCGCAGGCGCAAGCTGAAGCGGCCGAAGGTCTGGAGGTGTTTCGCAAGGTGGTGAACATCTCCTCGGTGTCGGCGCTCAATGGCAACCCCGGGCAAATGAACTACGCCTCGGCCAAGGCCGGTGTCGGCGGCATGACCCGTTCCCTGGCCCGCGAATGGGGGCGTTTCAAGGTCAACGTCAACGCTGTGGCCTTCGGTTTCATCGAGACCCGCATGACCCGCGCCGACGCCCACGCCGGTGCAACGGTCAGCATCGACGGGCGCGACATCCGCGTCGGTGTCAGCCCGGAAATCGCCAAGTCCCACGCCCAGCGCAACCCCTTGGGTCGCGCGGGCACACCGCAGGAAGCGGCCGATGCGGTCTACCTGTTCTGCTCGCCCGAGTCGAACTACATCACCGCCCAGACCATTGCGGTGGCGGGTAACCTGCAGTAATCCCCAAGGCTAGCGCCCGTATTTCAACGGGTGCTAGCCACTCCAACGGTTGTCGGCTTTTGCGGTTTAAACGGCACCAGTGGCGGATTGGTGATCGCGCATACGGGCCACGGCCTCGTCACGACTGCTGACAGCCAGTTTGCTGTAGATGTGGCTGAGGTGCCATTTCACGGTTTCCGGTGAAAGTCCCAGGGCACGCGCAATTTTCTTGTTCGGCAGGGCCTGGGCCAACAGGCGCATGACCTCGAGTTCCCGTTCACTCAAGCATTCAATGCCCTGGCCAGCCGATTGCCGTGGCGTTTGCTCCGGCGCGACCTCGACGTCCACCCTTGCAACAGGACGGGTGGCCACAAGGCGCTCGACGTAGAACGCCAGGACCGGATCGAGCGGCTCCTGGGCGACCAGCTCGATGATCATGTCAAGCGCATCGGCATGGGCATCGATCAGGCTGCGGATCAACCCGAAGCGATGTCCGCGACGCAAGGCTTCGATGACTTTGTCCCGGGCCGCCTGCTCCTGACCAAGACGCCGATCGATGAACGCCCCGAAAATCATAATTCGCGCAGCCAGCCCATGACGGCCATGGTTCTCGCACCAGGTGAGCAGTTGCCCCAGGCGCAGCGAAGCGCCCTTGAGATCACCACGGGCCGCCTGCAGGCGTGCCTCGGCGTGCTGGGCAAGCATATGGATTTCGCTCAGCGGACTGTTTTCCACCTGTGGATGACGCGCATAAACGGCCGCCAGTTGCGCCATGCAGCTTTCGGTCGCCACTTGCTCGCCCAGCAACAGGTGCCAGTGCACCCGCCACACCAGGCTGTAGGCAATCAACCGGTCCAGCCCCAGCTTGCGGCCGTACTCATGCAGGCGCTCCAGGTAGGCAAAGGCTTCCTGGTGATGGCCCAGCGCCCATTGTGCCGACGCCAGGATGCCGAATACGCGCAGCACCGAATCGGGGATCGAGATGCGCTCCAGAATGTCCAGCCAGCCGCTCAACAGATCAAAGGCGGCCTGCACTTCGTTGGTTTCATAGAGCACCTGGCCAAGCAACGCGCCAGCCAGATAATAGGCGTCCGCGCATGATTTGCCGCCGTGTTCGGCCTCCTGCAGCACTTCGCGATAGACGCGCTCTGCCTGAGTGATCTGCCCCTGCATGGCCAGGCTCAAGCCGATCAGGCAGCGCCCCTGCAGACTGCCACCGGCGGTGCCGGTCAGGGGGGCACCATCGACAATCAGCAGCGGACGCTCCATCTGGATGCGTCGCGCCAATTCGTATTGGCCCTGGTGCATGTACAGCCAGGAACAGATGTTGATGCCCCCACCCACCATCACGGCGTTGGCCTCCTTGGGCGGGTGCAGCATTTGCGGCAGCACACTCAAGGCGCTGTCAATATCGTCGCGCTGCACCGCCAGCGTGGCGCGCAGCAGCACCAGGCGAAAACGCGCGGCGACGTCACTGAGCGGTACGCTGTGCCAGAGCTCCTCGATCAGCGCTTCGGCGGCAGAGAAGTCCTGGGCGAAAATGTGCAGGCGCGCCATCAGAATCCTCAGCGCCGGGCTTAGCCCTACTTGCTTGGCCGGCAACCGGCGCACCAGATTCACCAGCAGACGCAGGTCGCCATGGGCATACAGGCGCTCGGCTTGCGCCTCGACCAGACGCGCCGCCGCCGCACCCTGGCCCCCGAGCACCGCGTGGCGCACCGCTTCGTCCAGTTGATCGCGGTCACGAAACCAGCTCCACGCCCGGGCATGCACAATGCCTTGTTCTTCTTCGCTGCGGGTGGCAAAGCGCTTGAGCAGGATTTCTCGCAGCAGTGGGTGAAAGCGAAACCAGCGTTCAGGACCATAGCCTTCCACCGGGATCAGAAACAGGTTGTCGCTCTCCAGACGCGTCAGCAGTATGTTGGCATCGCCCAACGCTTCCGGCTGACCGGTAAGGGCGGCACACAGGGCGGCGCAGAAGCGGTTGCACACGGCCATGTGTACCAGTTGATCAACGTCGCCGGGCATCAGTTGCGCCAGGACGTTGTTGCCGAAAAACGCCTCGAAAGCCTGAGTGTCGCGCAACTGCGCCGGTGCCGTCTGGCTCTGGCGGGGGCGCTTGCGGCTCACGCACAGCAGTTGCAACCCGGCCACCCAACCGTCGGTTTGCTCGTACAGTTGACGGGCTTCGTTGTGGCTGATGGCGCCCAGTTGGGTCTGCAAGAAGCGCTCGCTTTCCTCCAGGCTGAAGCGCAGATCGCGAAAATCCAGTTCCAGGGTCATGGCCTGGCTACGCAGGCGGGCCAGCGAGAGTGGCACGACGCTGCGCGAGGCCAGCACCAGGTGCAGATTGGCGGGTGCATAGTCCAGCAGCCATTGCAGGGCTTCGTGGATACCCAGATCGGTAAGGCTGTGCAGGTCGTCCAGCACCAGCACCAATTCACGGCGGTGATTGGCGATGCCCCGCACCAAGGTGATGATCGTGCGCTCTACCGCCTCAGCGTCGATGCCACGCCCCTCCAGTTGCGACGCCTCACGCGCCATGCTGTCACCGACGCGGGCGATGCTGGCAATCAGGTAATCGAGGAAGCGGGCAAGCTCATTGTCTTCCTGGGTCAGGGTCAGCCAGGCGAAGTCGTACCCCAGCGGCAGCAATTGCTGCCGCCAGGCCAGCAAGGTACTGGTTTTGCCGCAGCCGGCCGGGCCGCGCAACACAACGCAGCGTTGCTGGCGGGCGGCAAGCAGGCGCGTTCGCAGTTGCTCACGGGCAATCAGGTTGCCGGTGCTGCGTGGCGGCTGCAGTTTGCTGGCGTCGACGGTGGAGAAAGCTGTGTCACCAGTAGATGCGGCGGGCCAGTTGTTATTGTTCATGGGCCAATCCGAAAGTGTAGTGAGTGGCGCCGAGGTTCTCGGTCGTCTTTTCAGCTTAACGCCTGTTGCCACCGAATGTGTATCCCTACCCTGCCACCCGACTCGGGTGGCGGTTGCGTTGCCCTGCATTGCTCTACTGGCAGGCAACAGCGGTCCCTGTCACTCACCTGCTGCGCTGACATTTGAACAATAACAAGGAGCGGCCAATCGGCATCAGGTCGCCACAGGAGGCACCCGTGATCCATCACCACCCGCACCCTACCCCGGCCCATGCGATCGAGCGGCCGACCGGCGCCCTCGGTCTGAACGCGCAACACGCGACGCTCGTGCCGACGGCCAGTGTGCAGATCCCCGAGACCAGCGTGTACTACAACCTGGAAGTCTCCGCGCGGCGTTACCCGTCCAAGGCCGCCATCCAGTTCTACGGCGCCTCGTACAGTTACGCGCAATTGTTGCGCGATGTGGAACACATGGCCGGCTACCTGCAGCAGGTTTGCGCGGTCAAACGGGGTGATCGTGTGGTGGTGTACAGCCAGAATTGCCCGCAGTTCATCGTCGCCTACTACGCCATTCTGCGGGCCGACGCGGTGCTGGTGCCGGTCAACGCGATGCTACTGCAGGACGAACTGGAGCATATTGTCAGGGACAGCGGTGCAGTGGCCGCCTTCGTTGCCCAGGAACTGGTCGGGCAGATCGCCCCGCTGCTGGGCACTACTTGCCTGCAGCACCTGATCGTTCATGCCTACGGCGACGCCCTGGGCGAGGACGACGCCGGGTTGACCGTTCCAGACTGGGTGCGCGAACGCTCATCGCCGCAAGCACTGGCGGACGGTGCCGTACGCTGGCAGGACGCATTGAGCCAGGCACGCCAGCCGGCGCCACACCAGGCCGGCCCGGACGACCTGAGTATGCTGCCCTACACCTCCGGCACCACCGGCAAGCCCAAGGCCTGTGCGCACACTCACCGCACGGTCCTGAGCGCGTCGGTGGGCTCGGCCAACTGGCGGCAAATGACCACCCATACCACCTGCCTGGCGGTGGCGCCGTTGTTCCATTTGCTCGGCCTGCAGACCAACATCAACGGCCCGCTGTTTGTCGGCGGCACCATCGTGGTCATGCCGCGCTGGGATCGCGAAGTCGCGGCGATCCTGATGGAACGTCATCGCGTGACCTTCTGGGCGGCGCTGCCGGCGATGCTGGTGGACTTCTTCGCCCAACCGGGCATCGAATTGCGCGATTTCAGCAGCCTGAAGATGATCGGCGGCGGTGGCGCGGCCACACCATTGCACATCAACCAGTTGCTCAAGGCACGCTACGGGATCGACTACCTCGAAGGCTACGGCCTGACCGAAACCGCGTCGTTCCTCTGCACCAATCCGCTTGGCAAGCCCAAGCGTGGCTGCCTTGGGATTCCAACCTACGGCGTCGACGCGCGCATCATCGATCCGCACACACAAAAGGTGCTGGCCCAGGGCGAAGTTGGCGAGATCGTGGTGCACGGCGCACAGGTGATGCTCGGCTACTGGAACAATCCCGAGGCGAATGCCGACAGCTTCATCGTCATCGACGGCAAGCGCTTCTTGCGTACCGGTGATCTGGCGAGCTTCGACGAAGACGGCTACCTGTTCATGCGTGACCGCCTCAAACGCATGATCAATGCCTCAGGCTACAAAGTCTGGCCGGCAGAAGTGGAAGCCATGCTCAATGAACACCCGGCCATTCATGAGGCCTGCGTGATCGCCGTGCCTGACGAGCAGCGCGGGGAAACGGTCAAGGCGGTGATCGCCCTCAAGGCCGGGGCGACGTCGACTGCCGAGGAATTGCTCGCCTGGTGCAAGGACAACATGGCCACCTATAAGGCCCCACGCCTGCTGGACATTGTCGACAGCTTGCCAAAGTCAGCCACCGGCAAGATTGCCTGGCGTGAACTGCAGGAAGCGGAGCAGGCGCGCCGCCTCTGCTGACACCACGCCCAGTCCCACTACACAACAACAATCAGGGAACCTCGATCATGTATCTGACACAAGGACTGCAGCGTGCGCTGCAGCAGACGCCCGACAGCGTCGTCACCATCTGCGGCGCGCGACGTCGTACGTTTTCCGAGTTTGGTCAACGCGTTGCCCGCCTGGCCGGGGCGCTGCAGCAACTGGGCATGGTGCCTGGCGACCGCGTCAGCACCTTGGCATTGAACAGCGACCGCTACATCGAATGCATGATGGCCACCTGGTGGGGCGGCGGCGCGCTCAACCCGGTCAACATCCGCTGGGCGGTGCCGGAAATCGTCTATTCCCTGGATGATTGCGACACCGGCATCCTGTTTGTCGACGATCACTTTTTGCCCCTGGTGCCGGGTATCCGCGCCAGCGCCCGTCGTGCACCAGTTGTCATTTATATCGGCGAAGGCCAGGCGCCGCAGGGCATGCTGGACCAGGAGCAACTGATCGCCGCCAGTGCAGCGGTCGCCGATGCCGGGCGCGGCGGTGAAGACCTTGCCTGCATCATGTACACCGGGGGCACCACGGGCTTTCCCAAGGGGGTCATGCAGAGCCATCTCAACCTCTGGTCGGCGTGCATCCAGCGCATGGCGGAATATCCTCAGGGCAGCGAAAACCGTGATCTGTTCGTGATGCCGCTGTTCCATATCGCCGGGCTGGCGCGGGTGGTGTCGGGCTTTATTGCCGGGGGTTCTTTCGTGGTGCTGCCGACCTTCGACCCGGCACAGGTGCTGGCCACTATCGAACGCGAGCGCATCACCGACGCCATTCTGGTACCCACCATGATCCAGGCCCTGCTGGAGCACCCGAACTTCGCCGAGCACGACCTCAGCAGCCTGCAACGCCTGACCTACGGTGCCTCACCGACTGCTGGCGAGATAGTCGAACGCGTGCTGGCGGCACTGCCGGACCTCAAGTTGTCGCATTCCTACGGTTTGACGGAGGCCTGCCCGATCGTCTCTACCAATCCACCCGAGAACCACAGTGCGGCGGCACGCGCCAGTGGTCTGAGCCGTTCGGTTGGGCGCGGCGGGCTGGGGGTGAACGTAAAAATCGTCGACCCGCAAGGCCAGGAAGTGCCGCGCGGCACCGTGGGTGAAATCATCGTGCGCGGCCCGAACATCATGCAGGGCTACTGGAACAAGCCTCAGGAAACCGCCAAGGCATTGCGCGACGGCTGGTTGTGGACCGGCGACGGTGCCTACATGGATGACCAGGGTTACCTCTACATCGTTGACCGGCTCAAGGACATGATCGTCAGCGGTGGCGAGAACGTGTACTCGGCTGAAGTCGAGAATGTGATTGCCCGGCATCCGGCGGTACTGATGTGCGCAGTGATCGGGGTTCCCCATGAGCAATGGGGCGAGTCGGTACATGCGGTGGTGGTGCAAAAGCCAGGTTTCACCCTGACCCTGGACGAGGTGCGCAACCATTGCCGGGATGCTATTGCCAACTACAAGTGCCCCAAAAGCGTGGAATTTCGCGACACACTGCCGCTGTCCAGTGCCGGCAAGATCCTCAAGCGCGAACTGCGCACACCGTACTGGGAAAACAAACACAGGAGCGTGAACTGATGAGCGCTACGCACTGCAGTGTCAGCCAGGTCCCGCCCGGTTTCAGCCTGGTCAACGCGCCCCACGGCTTCGTCAGGCACTGCGGCGGCTTCCATCTGCACGAGGAGCAGCCGGTCCTCGGCGTGCGGATCATGCCCGAGCACCTGAACTCCGTGCGCATTGCCCATGGCGGTTTTCTCGCGACCTTTGCCGATACCGCCTTCGGGTTGATTTTGCGGCGCTGCATGCAGAGCGAAACGCCACCGATCACCGTCAGCCTGTGCGCCGACTACCTGAATGGCGTGCGTGAGGGTGACTGGCTTGAGGCGCATGTACAAGTGCTCAAGGTCGGCACAAGCCTGGTCAACGCCGACTGCCTGCTCATGGTGGGCGAGCGCACCGTATTGCGCTGCAGTGGCGTGTTCACCCGCTGGCGCGGACGGGATGCCGCACGCGACTGACCTGCACATCACCTGTTCGTCGTAAAGAGAAGGTTGTTTCGAGCCTGTCGCCCAGCTCAGCAGTGGGCGACATCAACCTGTGGCGTAACGCGCACTGGCCGCTACACTTGAATCCGATTCAAACAACTGCCTCACCCTTCACCCTGCCTGTACCCGTGTGGACTCAATGTCCGTCGTCCGGATAAGCCGTGGCACGCGCGAATAACGGAACCCCTCACGCGTTTGCCACACGACCCACTCATCCAGCAACACAGGGGACTACTATCATGGTTGGTTATAACGAAGTCCTGGCAAGGAACACAGAGCGCGCGCCGCAAGGAACAGGCCCCTACTCTCAATCCGTCGCCTTCTCTCACTACAACAACCTGTCCGCGCAATTGCCCATCGACCCGGCCTCGGGTGACATCGTTGCCGGCGGTGCGAAAGCACAAGCGCAGCAGTGTTTCAGCAATATCAAGGCCATATTGGAAAGCATCGGCCATGTGATGGACGACGTGGTCAGGATCTCGATATTCCTCAAGAACCTCGCAGATCGCGATGCGGTCATCGAGGTGTACAAAAGCTACTTCCCCACCTATGTGCCGGCCCTGACCACCGTTGTAGTGGCCGCCCTGCCGCTCAATGCCCTGGTGCAAGTGGAAGCGCTGGTTTCCAACGGCGAAGGCACGATCCCCAACGCCCCTCAGGCCGGCGACCTGATCAAGGTGGCAAGCAACAGCAAAAATGCCCCGACAGACCCTGACTCGACGCAGTCGGTGGCGTTCTCACATTACAACAACCTGTCCGCTCAACTGCCGATTGATCCAAGCACGGGGAAATTGGTGGCGGGCGGGGTAAAACAGCAAACCGAGCAGTGCCTGGAAAACATCAAGGCCATTTTGGAAAGCATTGATGTGCCGTTTGATGACATCGTCAAAATCACCGTCTTTGTCAGGCACCTCTCAGACACCGAGGCGGTCGATGAGGTGTATAAACGGTTTTTCCCCGACTCGGCCATTGCCAGGACCGTGGGCTATGTACCCGCCCGGAGCATCGTTGCAGTTGCCGCCCTGCCGCTGGATGCACTGGTGCAAATCGAAGCGGTTGTTTCACACGGTGATGGCACGCCACCACAGGCAGTGGAAGACCGCCACGGCATTGTCATAAAAGCCAACACGACGCCCAACGCACCGAAGCATGCGCTGTCCACGCAGACCGTGGCTTTTTCTCATTACAACCACCTTTCAGCGCAATTGCCGATAGACTCGAAAACCGGGGAACGGGTAGCCGGTGGTATCAAAGAGCAAGCCGGCCAGTGCCTGAAGAACATCAAAACCATCGTAGAGAGCATCAATCATTCGATGGATGATGTGGTCAAGATCAACCTCTTCCTTAAACACATCGACGACATCGCTGCGGTTGACGAGGTGTATACCGCCTTCTTTGCAAACGGTGTTCCGGCACGCAGAACCGTGGGCGTGGCGCAACTGCCGGGCGATGCGTTAATCCAGATTGAAGCTGTGGTAGCAAACGCTGAAGGCACACCACCCGAGGTGTGACAGCTCAGCGCAAAAGCCCTTGCCAACCTTCGGCAAGGGCTTTTTCTACTTGAATGCAGCCCCGCTAATAGGCAAGTATCCCTCCTCGATTTTTTAGAGGATGCTCCCGATGTCGACCCCAAAAACCGTGGCTGAGTTGATTGCAACCCTGTCGCGCCTGCCACAAGATGCCAAGGTTATCGTCCAGGGCGGCTTGACCCTAAAAGCCATCAGCAGCTTTGGCCCAGGCCAGGTCCAGATCGAATTTGACGAGCAGATTATCGACTCCTCGCCTTCCTGGGCGGTGTTCGTGAAAAAGTGAGCAAGCTTCAACCACAGAATCAGACAGCCTGTGTTCAGCCAACACTACCTAGAATGGGGGCATCTTCAGAAACGGTCCCCAAACCAGGACGGTTGCACGATGAAAGCCTCTCGACTGCTGATTGCCCTCGGCCTGTTGGCTGCGCCGCTGCTGCTTGAAGCCAAAGAGTCCTACGACTGGTACCTGCAAAACAGCGCCTACACCACGCATTTTCACCCAGACCCTGAGCACAACAACAACCAGGACCTGATCGGCCTGGAGTACCAGGGCCAGGGCGGCAAGGTCGCAGGCGGTGCCACTTTCCGCAATTCGTTCCGTCAACGCACCCAGTACGCCTACGTCGGCAAGCGCTTTGACAGTGATTCAACGCCGTTCTATCTCAAGGCAACCGGTGGCTTATTGCAGGGTTACCGCGGCGACTACCGCGACAAGATTCCCTTCAATCGTTATGGCGTCGCCCCGGCGATCATTCCTTCGCTGGGCGTACAGGCCGGTCGCGTGGGCGGCGAAATGGTGCTGCTGGGCAGCTCGGCCATGATGGTCAATGTCGGGGTGTACTACTGAGCGCTTTCACTGAAAAAAACCTGGCCCATGCCTCGGGCCAGGTGCTCGGCAAAAACGCCGACAGGGTCGATGATCGCCGGATTGTTATCCGCGGGCTACCCGCTGCGGCCGCAGCAGCCAGGCCGCCAGCGCCGGGAGCAGCAAGATGGCGCCCAGCAAATTGACCAGGAACATGAAGGCCAGCAGGATGCCCATGTCGGCCTGGAACTTGAGTGAAGAGAAGGCCCAGGTGGCGATGGACAGGGTCATGGTCACGGCGGTGAACACCGAGGCGGTTCCACGCTGTTTGAGCGCCTCGACGAAGGCGTCGCGCAGGTTCATGCCGCGCTCATGCATCTCATGCTTGATGCGTTCGAACAGGTAGATGCCGTAGTCCACGCCAACCCCCACACCCAAGGCCACCACCGGCAGTGTGTTGACCTTCACCCCAATGCCCAGCAAGGCCATCAGCGCGTTGCACAGCACCGTGACCAACGCCAGCGGCAAGATCACGCAGAGGGTGATGCGCCAGGAGCGGAACATCCACAGGCACAGCAGCGCCACCGAGGCGAACAGTGCGCCGTTCACCAGTTTGTCGCCGGCATGCACCACCTCGTTGGTGGCGGCCATGACCCCGACGTTGCCCGAGGCCAGCTGGAAACTCACCTGGTCATTGTCGTTGGCGGCTTTGAATGACTTGATCTTGTCCATCAGCGCGCTGATGGTGTCGGCCTGGTGGTCGCGGGTGTAGATCGACACCGGGATCGCGTTGCAGGCACTGTTCATGTACTCGGTACCAACGCGGGTGGCAAAGCCGACACCCTGGGCAATTTGCGCGGTGGACTCGGGCAGTACGCGCCACTTCAGGTCAGTCTCGGCATAGGCCTGGGTGATGTTAGCGACAAAGCCGGCCAGGCTGCGCACTGACGACACGCCGTTGTCCTGACGCAGATACAGCTCCAGTTCAGCAATCGGGTCGAGCACTTCGCGCTTCACGCAAGGGGTTTCTTCGTCGCCCTTGGCCTTGACGATCACCTGTAGCAAATCGACGCCGATGGCGAAGTCGCGGGTGATCACTGCGACATCCTGGTTGTAGCGCGAGTCCGAACGCAGCTCCGGTACCCCGGCCCCCATGTCGCCAACATGCAGGTCACGCGCGGCAAGCAGGCCCAGGCCCAGCAGCAGCGCGGCACACACCAGGGCGACAGCGCCACCACGACGGGTCGCCAGCACCCCCAGGCGCTCCCACAGCCCAGCGCCGAGCGTTTCCTTGCCGCGCAGTTTCTGCGCATCGGCGGCGGACAAGCGCATGAACGACAGCAGGATGGGCAGCAGCATCTTGTTGGTGACGATCATCACCGACACCCCGAGGGTTGCGGTGATGGCCAGTTCGCGGACCATTTCGATGTCCACCAGGGCGATCACCACAAAACCCAGGGCATTGGCCAGCAGCGCCACTGCGCCAGGGATAAACAGCTTCTGGAAGCAGTTACGCGACGCCGTTACACCGTCGGCACCGTTGAGAGTCTCCAGTTTCCAGGCGTTGGTCATCTGCACCGCGTGGGACACGCCGATGGAGAAGATCAGAAACGGCACCAGAATCGACATCGGGTCCAGCGTCAAGTGCAGCAGCGGCAGCAAGCCGAGCAGCCAGACCACCGGCACCACTGCACAGATCAGGGCCCAGCCGGTGAGCATCAGCGAGCCCGAATACCAGAACAGCAGCAACGCCGTGATCACGAAGGCCACGATGAAAAACACCAGCACGCCGGAAGCGCCTTCGGCGATGTCACCGATGGATTTGGCAAAGCCGATGATATGGATGCTGACACCCGAATTCTGGTTGTCCTGACGGATCTGCTCGAGCTTTTTCGCCACCTCTTGCAGGTCCAAACGCTTGCCGGAGATCGGGTCCACTTCCTGCAGGTTGGCCACCACCATTGCCGAAGACAGGTCGCTGGAGACGATACGCCCGACCCAGTCGGACTTGAGCGTACGCTCGCGCACCTGGGCGATCTGTTCCGGGGTGCCGGCGTAACTGGAGTCCACCAGGTTGCCGCCGGTGAAACCGTCCTCCACCACCTCGGTGTAGCGTACGTTGGAGGTGAACAACGAGGTCACCGAGCTGCGCTCGACGCCATTGATGAAGAACACTTCATCAGACACCTTGCGCAGCACCGCCATGGCTTCAGGGCTGAAGATTTCGCCCTGGTGACTCTTTACCGCCACCAGCACCTTGTTGGCGCCGCCGAAATCTTTCTGGTACTCAAGGAAGGTTTGCATGTAGGCGTGATGCAACGGGATCATTTTGAAGAAGCCCGCTTCAACCTTCAGGCGCGTGGCACTGTAGCCCAGCACCAGGGTAATGAGGATGAACAGCACCAGCAGCGGCTTGCGCTGGTGGAATATGCCATAGGACACCTTGCCGACGAGGCCGTGGGCAAAATCTCGCCGGGCCAGGTGCTCGGCGTCGCTGATGATGTTTTCGTGCTTACTCATGCTCAGTTCTGCCCTTGGCCAATAATCGTCACGCCACGATCACCGACCGCCAGCAGTGTTCCATCGCCCAGCTCGACTGCACGGGACAGGCTGAAGTGGGTGGACGGTTGTGGCAGAAAGTGCTGGCCCTGGTCATCGCTGGCCAGCAGCAGCCCACTGTTGCCCATCACCAGAACGCGCCCGGACTTTTGCTCAAGCGCACCGTTGAACGCAAAGGTGGTGTTGGTTTGGCGTTGGCTCCAGGTGTTGCCGGCATCGCCGGAATACCAGAGATTGCCGCGCATGCCGTAGATCAGCAGGCCGCCGTCCTTGAGCTGCAAGGCGCCAAACAGGCTGCCTGCGTAGGGGCTTTCCATTGCCTGCCAGCTTTCACCCTGATCGCTGGAGCGCGCCAGGGTGCCGCTCTCCCCCACCAGCAGCCAGTCACCATTGGCCAGGGCAATAACCTGGGAAATGTGCCGGTCGAAATCGCTGTCGATCACCGGCACACGCGTCCAGCTCGCGCCGTTGTCCTTGGACAACAGGTAGAGCCCGAAAGCCCCCCAGGCGGCCAGGCGGCCGTTACCCAGTGCGGCTACGCCCAGCAGTGCGTCGCCATTGCTGTCGACCTCGAGGCTGTCCCAACTGGCACCGCCATCGACGGTACGCAGCAAGGTGCCGCCGTGTCCTACGGCAACGCCGACCTGAGGATCGACGAAGGCAACACCGGACAGGGTGCGAGTGGTGCCCGTGCGCAGGCTGGACCAGTGTGTCGCGAGCGCATCAGCACGCAGCACGACGCCGCGCTCGCCAACCGCCACCAGGCTTTTGCCGGTATCGGTCAGGTTAAGCAGCAGGACCCGGTCCGGGCGGATGGGGTAATCCAGTGCCGGGGGTTGTGCATGGGCGTGGGCGGCAAGCAGGCACAAGCCCGCCAGCGCCGTCAGGGGGTGTAGAGACATAAGGCGGATTCCCGGCAGGCCGACTGCCTCCCGATTGAAAGGCAGTGGCGGGTTCAAGAGTGGCAGAGGCGATTTACTTGCCCATGCGGCGCAGGGCATCAGGCTGAAGGTCAACGAAGCGTCCCTTGCTGCCGAAGCTCCAGGGTTGGGTTTCTTCGTTGGCAAGCCCGGCCAGGTAGTAACTGCCATTGCTCAAGTCGTGCCAGATGTTGGCGCGGTACCACGGCACCTGCGCATCGTAAAACTGCACCAGGGGATGCACACCCACGCGCCACAGCGTGCCACGGGTGTCGTAGGCATCACTGGCCAGTACCGTCCAGGAGTCTTCGTCGAGGTACAGGGTGCGTTTGCCGTACACGTGCTTGGCGTCTTTGCGCAGGGTGCCCTCGACCACCCAGACACGGTGCAGCTCGTAGCGCATCAAGTCGGGGTTTGGCGTGTTGGGGGTGAGGATGTCCTTGTACTTGACCGCCTTGTCGCCCAACTTGTAGTCGTTGTACGGCACATACATTTCCTGCTTGCCGACCAGTTTCCAGTCGAAGCGGTCAGGTGCGCCGTTGTAGCCGTCAAAGTCGTCGGTCACGCGCAGGCCTTCGGTGCCGTCGTTGACGTTGTCGTAGGCCAGGTCTGGTGCGCGGCGCACGCGGCGTTGGCCGACGTTGTAGATCCACGCCGAGCGCACTTCCTTCACTTGGTCGATAGGCTCATGCACCAGTTGCACCGTACCGGCCAAGGTTGCCGGGGAGATGAAGCGCGCCGAATAATTGAGCAGGCGGTTCTCCGACTGCTTGTCCATGTTGGTGTCGAACACCCGGTTTTCCTGGATACGCACGGTGTAGAAGTCACCACTGCCACGCACCGGGAACGAGGCGTAGGTGCGCTGTAAACCGCCACCCAGGTAGCGCAGGTTGTGGTTCCAGATGGCTTCCAGGCCATTTTTCGGAATCGGGAACGGCGTGGTGGTGCCGTTCAGGTTGCTCACCCCAAAGCCATTGAGCTGAACGTTAACCGCCTCTTGCTTCACCTTCGCCGCGATGCTTGCCGGCACCATCGCGGTACGGTGTGTCGGGTACACCGGCATCTTGAAGGTGGGGTACTTGGCCAACAGCGCCTGCATACCCGGGGTGATCTTGTCCTTGTACTGGGCCAGGTTGGCGGCAGTGATGGTGAACAACGGCTTTTCCGTAGCGAACGGGTCAAGGTAGCCCTGGCTCGCGCTCCAGCCAGCGGGAGGCTGCGCCAGCCCACCGCTGTACGCGGGAATCGATCCATCGGCATTACCGGCCATCTCGCCCCCTAGCGGGGTCAGGTCCTGGCCCAGGCGTGCGGCTTGATCGGCAGTGATCTGGGCGAACGCCTGAGCACTCAGGGCGAGCAGCACGGCACCTGCCAGACCGCTCAGGCGGGCGGCACGAAGTGTGTTTTTCATCGGATTAACCTCTTATTGTTCTGTCAGAAGCTGTAGCTGTAGCTGGCGGCATAGAAGTCGCGATCATGCAGCGGGTCGTACTCGGCGCTGTTGTCAAAGCTGACGTAGCTGAAGTCGAGTTTGTGCTGCTTGTTGTAATCGAAGGTGATACCCAGTGCAGAGGTGATACGGCCTTCGTTGAACTGACCATCCATGGACACACCATCAACGTCCTGACCGAGGAAGGCATAGGGCGAAGCGGTGAAACTGGTACCCAGAAAGTTGTTGTAATCGAGCTGTCCGCGCAGCCGGTAACCCCAGGCAAAGTCGGTGACATAGCCGTCGTTCTTGCAACCGGCTGGGCTTGAGTTGCGCAGGCTGGGCATCGGTGAGGTGCAGGTATCGCCGCCGGCCGGCAAGGTTGCGCTGGAGCCCAGGCCATAGATAAAGCCACGGCCATAGCGGCGGTCATCTTCGCCTTGCGGCACGTTGTTCCACTGCATGCCAACCTCGGCGATCACCGTCAGGTTGTCTGCCTTGAGCACATTGGGGAACACGTTGACGCCGTTGAGCTGGAACTGGGTCTTTTCATAGCGATCCCAACCGGCGGTGAATGGCGAGCTGGCCACCTTGACCTGTTGAAGCAGGTCGGCCGCAGGCCCAATACCCGCCAGGGCGCCATTGAGCAGGTCGGCGCCATTGATCTGAGCGGGCTGATTAGGCGAGTAGCTCAGCTCCGAGCCAATCGACCAGCCGCCCATTGTGGTGGTGAAACTCAGGCCGAACAGGCGAATGTCTTCTGGATATTCCCAGCTTGGGCCAACGAACTGGCCGGCCGAATTGCGTGCAATAGCACCGGGCGTACCGGCGTTGGGAAACTCCGAGAGCGCCGCTGAACTGGTGCTGCGCATCCCCAGGTAAGGGGTTCGCGAGTGGTAGTTCAGGTAGTAAAGGCCCACCTCACCATCCAGCGCATCGACCGGCAGGCGCAAGGCAACGCCCCACTGGCCGCTGTCGTGCGGATCTTCGCCCTTGACCTCAGGCAGATAGGCACCGGCGGCAATCTTGTCGGGCGACGATGGGTTGGTGCCGCCCAGGAAGGTGCCCAGTTGGCAGTCGCCGAAGTCCTGGCCGATTGCGCTTTCGGTCACCGACCAGTAATGGCCGCAGCCTTCGATGGCAGTGCTTTCGTACTTGAGCTGGTAGAACGCTTCCATCGAAATGCCCGCAGGCAAACCAATGTTCAGGTAGCCCATCCACACCGGAATCAGCGCTTCTTTCAGTTCTGTGCCGGGTCGGCGCAGTGCCGGTACATCCAGTGGGTTGATCTGGTTGATGCCCTGGATAAAGGCACTCTCCCCCCAGTTCACGACTTGCCGACCCAAGCGAACCTGAACCGGTGTTTCGTTGAAGTAGTAGGTGTCGTACAGATAGGCATCAAGCAGATAGACACCGCTGAACTTCTGCAGGTCGGCGTAGCCATCGTCGTTCAGCGGTTTCTTGCGGTAGCCGTTGGAGGCGCTGCCGAAATTGACGTCTTCATCCTTGAGTGCCTGGTCGTACCAGCCTTTGACGCGCAGCAGACCGCCCATGTCGCCGTTGCGCAGCGACACATCGGTGACAAACTTGGCAATGGACGAAAAGCGATCGCCCTTGTCGTAGTTCAGGTTACCGCCATCCACCGAGCCGCCGGTGCCGCCGGACTTGCCACGCAGCGCGCCGTTGGCAGCGCTGTACAGCGCGGAATCCTGATCTTCGGCACGCCACTGCGAGCCAACCGACAAGGTGGTGTTCCACTCGCCTTCCCAACCGTTCTCCAGCTGGAAGGGCAACGCCTGCGCAGTGCCCGCCGACGCGCAGGCAATAGCAAGGGCAAGGGGGGTGAGGTACTTAGCGTTATAGTGCATGCAGGTCTCCGGCATCGCCCTTTCCGTGTCGTGCCGATCTGGCCCGCCGGGTGAGCGTTCTTGTTGGGTGGAGAGAGCATGCCCAGTGGCCAGACAAAACCATTTGTCCGTTTACGTCAGAATTTTGTCTTTAACTGTCAGCGCACGAATTATGCTGTCGAGGCAAGATCAACAAGGTCAGGATGCTTTCATTACGGCACCTGTGCCTTGAACGTACTGCCCCCTCACGTGGCGGTACCTCGATAACAACAAGAACACTCACCACCATGACAGCCTTGATCAAAACCACCTCATTGACCGGGTTCACGCAACTGGTGCGAGACCTGGGCGGCGACCCCGATGAACTGCTGAGACAGCTGCAGATCGACCCTGCGTTGCTCGAACACAGTTCCGCGGTCATGCCCTACCGCGCCATGATCAACTTGCTGGAACACTGTGCCGAACGCCTGCAATGCGTCGACTTTGGCCTGAGCCTGGCTGAACGCCAGAGCATCATGATTCTCGGGCCGCTCGCCGTGGTCGGGCAGAACGCCCGCAATGTCGGCGAGGCCTTGAGCGAAATCGTGCGCTTTCTGCACACCTACAGCCCGGGCGTGCAGGTGCACCTGGATACCGAGACCGACCCGCAACACCCCCATCTGATCTATGAACTGCGCCTGCGCCCTGCCCCGCGCCAACGGCAGGTCATCGAGCTATCGCTGGGGGTCATGTTCAAGACGGTGCAAATGCTCTACGGGCCGGGGTTCCGCCCCCACGCGGTGTTGTCGCGCACCGAGGCGCGCTTGCCGCAGAGCCGGTATCAACGTTTTTTCGGCGCACGCATGCATTTTGGACAAACGCACAATGCCCTGGTGTTGCTGCCAGAGCACCTGAGCAAGCCAATCGATCAGCACAACAAGCTGCTGCACGACACAATGATGGATTACGTGAGCAACATGGGCGCGGCCAACCCACTGGATGTACGCAGCCAGGTCGAGGACGCGATCAGGCGCCTGCTGCCGACCCAGCGCTGCGCCCTGCCGCTGATCGCCGAGCAGTTGGGCATGCGCGAACGTTCATTGCAGCGCCGCCTGGAGGAGCAGGATGCGGTGTTCGAGGACATCGTCGAGGACGCGCGCAAGGAACTGGCCGATCTGTACCTGGCCGAGGCGCAAATGCCCATGGCGCAGATTGCCGGCCTGCTTGGCTATGCCGAGCAAAGCTCGTTCAATCGGGCCTGCCGTCGTTGGTACGGCATGCCGCCGCGCGAACGGCGGGCACAACTGCGGGCGCGTCAGCCGCTGACTGGCTGACGCGCTGACGCCGAGTGGGTCAGTCGTAGCGGATGATTATCTTGGCGTGCTGGTCCGGCTGAGCCAGCTGATCGAAGGCTTCGACTACACCGTCCAGGGTCACGTGACCGGTGATCATGGCGGTCGCGTCCAGCGTTTCATCGGCCAGGGCGTGCAGGGTGTGGGCGAACTCCTCGGCGCTGTAGCCAAAGGAAAAATGCACGTTCATTTCCTTGCCAATGCCGATCAGCGGCTCGATCCGGTCGCTTTCCATGCACACGCCGACCACGATCAACCGCGAACGCGGTGGTGCGTTCTGGATCACCTGCTGGATCAGGCCCGGTACCCCCACGCACTCGAACACCACACAGGGTCTGGGTTGCAAGCCCAGCCCCAGCAACGCCATTGGCCCGTTGATGTCGTAACCCGCTGGCGCGGCCACCTGCAGCCATGACTGGTAAGGCGACTGTTCGGCCGGGTTGACCACGACGTCCGCGCCCATTTTTTCCGCCAGTGCCCGACGCCCGGCGGAAAAGTCCGCCGCAACAACTGGGCCGATGCCACGGGACTTGAGGATTGCGATCATCGCCAGGCCGATCGGGCCGCAGCCAATCACTACCGGCACTTCACTGCCATCGAGCCTGGCGCGGTTCACCGCGTGGGCGGCTACCGTCAGCGGCTCGGTCAGTGAGGCAATGTCGGCTGGCAGGTCACCCGGCACCGGCAGCAGCAGTTGCTCGGCCAGTACCATCTGCTCACCGTAGCCACCCGGGTAGCGGTTGGAAAAGCCGATATGATCGAAGTGCTGTGCGCTGATCACGAACGGCAACGAACAAACACGGGTACCGACCTTGAGGCGCTTGTCGCTGCCCGGGCCATGGTCAAGAATTTCGGCGCAGTACTCGTGGCCAAACACCACGTCCTGGCCATCGTCGAAGCTAATCGGAATATTGCCGCGCTTGAAGTTGGCCAGCACCTGCTGGCAATGATGAAACATGTGCAGGTCCGAACCACAGATACCACAGGCCAATGTCTTGACCAGTACTTCCCCATGCCCAGGTTCGGGCGCGCTGATCGACTCGACCAGCAACTGCTTGTCACGCATGACAACGGCTTTCATGCCTCTTCTCCCATTCCAGCGTGCTGCCGTGTAAGGCAGCGCAGATATCAGACGAGTTGACCCACATCACGCAGCCACTGCTCGGAGCGCTGCAACCCTTCGTTCAAGCTGACCTTGGGCTCATAACCGAGCAAACGCCGCGCCTTTTCGATGGAAATACCGCCGGTACGGGCGAACATGTACATGATGTCCGGGGTCACTTCGTCCTGGCGTTTGAGCAGTCGGTTAATGCGCCAGATGCCCCGGCTTAACGACACGGCGAGCCACAGCGGCAAGCTGCGCGGCGAACCGGAACGCTTGGCCCAGCGCCAGTGATTGCAGAAAAACTCCTGGCAACTCACCGACTCTTTGGCACTGATGTGGAAGATCTGCCCGCGTGCCTGCGGCAAACCGGCCGCCAGCATGACGCCGTCCAACAGGTCGTCGATGTACACCGGGGTCCAGCGGCCTGAACCGCCGTTGGGCAGAATCAGCGCACCGGCCTTGGCCATTTTCAAGGGCTCGCTCAACCAGGCGCGAGAGCCTGGGCCGTAGACATCGCCCGGGCGTACGATGGTGCATTCGATTTCGCCCGCCGCGTGCGCGGCCAGCACCACATGCTCGCTCGCACCTTTGGCAACGCCATAGCGATAGTCGTCACCGATGACGACGTCACAGTGCTCGTCCGCCTGGTCGGGGTAGTTCCAGCCCAGTGCGGCGATCGAGGAAAATTGCACGAAGCGCTTGGCGCCGCTGGCGATCGCGACATCCAGGCAGTTACGCACGCCGCGCACCGACACTTCGCGGTACAGCGTCCAGGAAGCCGCCAACGACACCACGGCAGCCGTGTTGATGAACAGTTCGCAGCCGCGGGCATGGGCGGCCCACACTTCAGGGCGCGTCAGGTCGCCGGCGACCACATCGTTTGCCGGGTCGGCGCGCAGGTCCATGCCCCGCACTTGTGCCCCCAGCGCCCGGTAGCGACGTACCAGGGCCTGGCCAATGAAGCCGCTGGCTCCGGTGATAAAGACCGATCGCGGCACCTCAGGTGTTTGCCCCTGGCTGCCGACCGGTATGCACGCATGGCTCATCGAGCGCTCTCCACAAAAGAGGGAACGACGGGCGCCGCAGCGCCCGCGTGTGGCTGATCAGCCGAGGGTGTAGCCTGCATGGCCGGGGCGAATGTAGCGGGCAGGTTCCAGGCCGCGCTCCTTCACCAGGCGATCGATGATCTGCATGATGTCGGTGGCGTCCATGACATTGACGAAATTGCCGTCCTGGTCGAAGTTGATGTTGGCGCCATAGACGACCATAAAGGTATCGGTCGGGCCGCTGTTGTCGGCTGGCACACTGAAGGTGTGGATCGATCCACCGGGCTCGTACAGGTAGCTACCGGCGGTCTGCGGCTGATCCGGGTACTCGACGTAGTTCCACTTGCCAGACAGCGTGAACAGGTGCACTGGGCCTGTGTGGTAGTGGCAAGGCAGGCGCACGCCCGGCTGGAAAATCACCCGCAGTGTCCATATCCCCAGGTTCGGGTCGAGGTACAGGGGCTGCACATCGACGCCTGGGAAGTGCGGTGCCAGGGCGTTCTCGTAGATCGGCAGTTCGTTGGTGTTGAGGGTCAGCAGTTCATGGTGGTCAAAGACCGGAATCGGCATTGGCATTGTTGTTATTCCTCATGGGCCAGTTCGGGGCAATCGATTTGCCTGGACGCAATACTGCGGGGCCACTCTGCTGAAAAATTGTCATTTGCCGTCACGTGATTGTCATTTGACGTCAATGCCCTCACTGAATGCAGGCTCACTCCTGCGACAGAAAAGCAGCCAGCCAGAAGCACACAAGGCCCGTGCAGCAGTGCTGACGGGCCTTGTACTCACAACGATTGAACTACTGCTGCTGGTAGCGCATGAACTTCTCCATCATCTGATCCACCGTGAAGGTGGCCGGGCGTTGCCGCGGCGGGTACGCCTTGAAGGTCGCGAGGAATTGCTGCACCCGAACCATCGCGGGCAATGCAACCACAGCCACCTTCTTGTCCCACCAGACGTTGTAACTGTTCGAGTCGGTGTCAGCGCGCTCGAACGGGTCACGCCGCAGATTGAACACCTTGGGCGCCCGCAGATCGACGAACGGATCGCGCCACACGTCGAAGCGCTTTGCACGCTGCTCGGCGAACACCACTTTCCAATCGCCGTCGCGCATGCCCAGCAGTTTTCCGTCATCGCTGAAGTAATAGAAATCGTTGCGCGGTCCTTTCTCGGTCTGGCTTTGCAGGTAAGGCAGGAAGTTGTAGCCATCCAGATGCACGTTGAACTGCTTGCCACCTGCCGAATAGCCCTTGAGCAACTGCTCTTTGATATCGTCGACACCGGCTGCTGCCATCAGCGTTGGCAGCCAGTCCTGAGCCGACATGATTTCATTGGAGATCGAGCCGGCCTTGATGTGGTTGGGCCAGCGCACGACAGCCGGCACCCGGAAACCACCTTCCCAGTTGGTGTTCTTCTCGCCACGGAAGGGGGTAATGCCCGCATCGGGCCACTGGTTGAAGTGCACCCCGTTGTCGGTGGTGTAGAGCACGATGGTGTTGTCGGCGATGCCCAGATCATCGAGCTGTTTGAGCAACTGCCCGACATGCCCGTCATGTTCCACCATGCCGTCGTTATAGAAGCCCTGCCCGGACTTGCCCGCCGCTTTATCGCTGATGTGCGTGTAGTAGTGCATGCGGCTGGAGTTGAACCAGACGAAGAACGGTTTATCCGCCTTGACTGCCTTGTCGATGAAGCTTTGCGAGGCCTGCAGGAACTCCTCGTCGATCGTCTCCATGCGTTTGCTGTTGAGCGCCCCGACATCTTCGACCTTGCCGTCGGCGCTGCTGTGGATGACCCCGCGTGGACGCAACTGTTTGTCGATGGCCGGGTCTTTGGTCCAGTCCGGGTCTTCAGGCCCCTCTTCGGCATTGAGGTGATAGAGGTTACCGAAGAACTCGTCGAAACCATGGTTGGTCGGCAGAAACTCGTCGCGGTCGCCCAGGTGGTTTTTGCCGAACTGGCCGGTCATGTAGCCCAGCGGCTTGAGCAGTTCCGCCAGGGTCGGGTCGGCTTTCTGGATGCCCACCGGCGAGCCGGGAATGCCCACTTTGGTCAGGCCAGTACGCACCGGATGTTGCCCGGTGATAAACGCCGCGCGCCCCGCCGTGCAGCTTTGTTCACCGTAGTAGTCAGTGAACATCATCCCTTCGTTGGCCAGGCGATCGATGCTGGGCGTTTTGTACGCCATCATCCCGTGGCTGTATTTGCTGATATTGGTGATGCCGATGTCATCGCCAAAGATCACCAGAATGTTCGGTTTTTCCGCAGCAACTGCCAGCACGGCCGTGCACTGAGCGGCGATTGCCAAGGCGCCAATGCGCAACCAGCGTTTAACACGCATACCCGATGTCATTGTTGTCAGGTCCTTCTTCCGAGGAGTGGGCTGCCATCAGCACAGCGCTCAAAATCGGCTGAAGAGATCACCGATGCCGCTCGGCATCATCGCTTGCGCCGTTGTGTCGTTTCTGACGGTATACCGCTCGCGGTCTGCGGCCGCAAAAGTCACACCCAGTAGCACAACCAGGAACAGGCAAATCATCAAGCGCATGGCAGTCTCCTACACCCGGCACCGGCCGATTGCAGTGTTTTTGTTTGCTGCAAGTGTTGGAGATTTGCGCGCTTGAAGCTTGGCGTTTGACGTCAGAATTTTTTCATTTCACGTCAGAGGCGATTTAACTGGGCCGCCAGTTATGCTCGGCGCCGGATATGCAGGCTTCAGTCTTCGATAAGGGGCCTGACCGAGAACACCGAAATACCCAATGGCGACATCGCGGCTTTGAACTCGACAGAGCCGTGGCGGAACGGTTGCTCCTTGAACACCATGTCAGGTAGACGCCGGATAATTTCCGCTTCGTCGACGGCCGGCGACGTCGAAGCCAATGCCGCGGCGGCAATCGCCTGAATCTCTTCGCCGGAGCTGCGGTTACCATCGCCGGTGGCGTAGATGTCGAGGTCGTAGAGCTGGTCGCCGTAATTTGACATTGTGCCGATCAGGAAGACGAACGGGCCGATTTCGGCTTCGAAAAAGTCCACGGCCTCGCCCCGGTCTATGTTCTCGGGGTCGACAACATAAGACATGCCGAGGGCTTTGAGCTTCGCGTTGAGGCGCTCGGCATACTGTTTGGGCGTGAGCCCCAAGGTTCGCCGGTATTTAATCTGGGCGCCGTCGACGTACACCGCCTCACGCGGGCCGGTCTCGTCGAAAATGGGTTGCAGGGCAGCAGGGGTGTAGTTCCAGTCCGACAACAGGGCAAAACTTGCGAGCAATACCACACCGGCGATGGCAATCACCTTCAACTGTTTGCGCGTGTTGACCGCCGGGTGCTCTTCACCGCAGGCAGGGCACGTCTTGGCGTCCGCCTCAACGGGTTGCTTGCAGGATTTGCACAACGTTTCAGTTTCAGTCATCACCACTACACCCTTATCGTCCATGATTCCACCGGCAAGCCGGCTGGCGGGCGCAAGTTTACTGAATATCCCTGGGGCCAGCAAAGGCCCTAGGGCCCGGTGGGAGCGGGCCTTGCCCCGCGATTGCGGTTTGCCAGCCACATCGCATCGCGGGGCAAGCCCGCTCCTACAGCAAGGTCCGCGGTGCTTTACAGTTGCTCGGCGTCGAGCAGGAACAAGCTGTCACTGCCCGCCCGTACACTGGCACTCAGGGAGTGGATACGCGGCAGCAGCCGGGCAAAGTAGAAACGTGCCGTGCCCAGTTTGCTGGCGTAGAAGCTATCGTCCGTGTGCGCCACGGCCACATCGGCCATCTGTGCCCACAGGTAGGCATACAGGGTGTAGCCAAACACATGCAGGTACTCCACGGCGGCCGCGCCGATTTCCCGTGGGTTACCCTGGGCACGGTCGAGTACCCAGGCGGTCAGTTGGTCGAGGTTGTCGACAGCGGCCAGCAACGGCGTGGCGAATTCGGCGCGGGAAGGCGCAAGCGACTGGGCGAACGCTTTGATCTGCGCCGACAGCGCGGCATACGCCTGGCCGCCGTCACCGAGCACTTTGCGCCCGACCAGGTCCATGGCCTGAATGCCGTTGGTACCTTCGTAGATCTGGGTAATTCGGCAGTCGCGAATCAGTTGTTCCTGGCCCCACTCGCGAATGTAACCGTGGCCGCCAAACACTTGTTGGCCATGAACGGTCGTCTCCAGGCCCATGTCGGTCATGAACGCCTTGGCCACCGGCGTCAGCAGTGCCACTTGCGCCTGCGCGCTGCGACGCTCGTCAGCGTCTTCGCTGTACTTGGCCAGGTCCAGCTGCAGGGCGACGTAGGTGGAGAACGCCCGCCCGCCTTCGTTCAAGGTCTTCATGGTCAGCAGCATGCGCCGCACATCCGGGTGCACGATGATCGGGTCGGCAGCTTGCGCGGCAGCCACCGGGCCTGTGGGCGCGCGGCTTTGCAGGCGTTCTCGGGCATACTCGATGGCGTTCTGGTACGAACGCTCGCCCAGCGCCAGGCCCTGGATACCAACGCCCAGGCGTTCGTAGTTCATCATGGTGAACATGGCGTTCAAGCCCTTGTTCAGGTCGCCGACCAGATAGCCGGTGGCGCCATCAAAGTTCATCACGCAGGTGGCCGACGCCTTGATGCCCATCTTGTGCTCGATCGACCCGCAGCTCACGGCGTTGGCCTGAGCGAGCGAGCCGTCGTCATTGACCATGATCTTCGGCACCAGGAACAACGAGATGCCTTTGGCGCCTGCCGGGGCATCCGGCAGCTTGGCCAGCACCAAGTGAATGATGTTTTCTGACAGGTCTTGCTCGCCGCCAGTGATGAAGATCTTGGTGCCGCTGACCCGGTAGCTGCCATCGGCCTGCGCTTCGGCGCGGGTACGGATCAGGCCGAGGTCAGTGCCGGCATGCGGTTCGGTCAGGCACATCGAGCCTGCCCAGCGCCCTTCATACATGGCAGGCAGGTACTGGGCCTTGAGGGCTTCGCTGGCATGGTTGAGCAGCGACAGACAGGCCCCTGCCGTCAGCATAGGGTACAGGCCAAACGACAGGTTGGCGGCGTTGAGCATTTCTTCGACTTGCGCGCCGATCACTTTCGGCATGCCCATGCCACCGTACGCCACCTCGCCGGTCACCCCTACCCAG
Organism: Pseudomonas sp. NUPR-002; assembly: GCF_056322725.1. Classification (NCBI taxonomy): domain Bacteria; kingdom Pseudomonadati; phylum Pseudomonadota; class Gammaproteobacteria; order Pseudomonadales; family Pseudomonadaceae; genus Pseudomonas; species Pseudomonas sp. NUPR-002. Next base: position 2,943,603 of record NZ_CM150476.1, on the reverse strand, counting down.
CCATCCTCGGCATAGGTGCGATAGGCCTGCGTGAAGCCCTCCGGGGTGATGACCCGGCCTGCGTCCCAACGGCAACCCTGCTCGTCGCCGCTGCGGTTGAGCGGCGCGACCACCTGGGCGATGACTTTACCGGCCTGTTCGAGAATGGCTTTGGCGGTGTCGGCATCGATATGTTCAGCCAGCGCCGGAATCCGCGACCAGACGGCCGGGATGTCGAACACCTCGTTGAACAGGAAATCCATGTCGCGCAGCGGTGGAAGGTAATCAGACATTTTGCGAACACTCTACTTCTTGGGTGGTGTGTTTCAGCTCGCCGCCGGTGGCGGTGCTGGTGGCATCTGCCTGGGTTTTGTGACCCGGCAGGAGGAAATACGACAACGCCGGAATGAGGATCAGCGCGCCGAGCATGTTCCACAGGAACATGAAGGTCAGCAGGATGCCCATGTCGGCCTGGAACTTGATCGGCGACCAGGCCCACCCCACGACGCCCGCCGCCAGGGTGATGCCGACCAGGCCAACCACCCGACCGGTAAAGGCCACGGCATTTTCATAGGCTTCGGACAGCGGCATGCCTTTGCGCTGGTAGTGCAACTGCACGCTGAGCAGGTACAGCGCGTAGTCCACACCAATCCCCACGCCCAGGGCGATCACCGGCAAGGTCGCGACTTTGACGCCAATGCCCATCATCACCATCAGCGCCTCGCAGAGGATCGAGGTGAGGATCAGCGGTACCACGGCCACGACGGTGGCGCGCCAGCTGCGGAAGGTAATCAGGCAGAACAGCGTCACCGCCAGGTACACCAGCAGCAACATGGTGCGGTTGGCGTCGCGCACCACGATGTTGGTGGCCGCCTCGATACCGGCACTGCCGGCAGCCAGCAGGAACTGGCGATCTTCACTGCTGTTGGCCTGGGCAAAGCGCTCGGCTACCGCCACCACGCGATCCAGCGTCTCGGCCTTGTGGTCGGTGAGGTAAGCAATCACCGGCATCAGCGAGCAGTCATTGTTGAACAATTCTGGGGCGTTGACCGAAGCCTGTTGCGCCGCGTAATTGAGCACGTCCTGGTTACGCTGGATGCTGTTGAGTTTGGGGTTGCCCTCATAGGTGCCTGCGGTAATCTGGCGCACGGCGTTGGTCAGCGACACAGTCGTCTGCACCCCGGCATCCTGCTGCAGCTCCCACGCCAGGCGGTCGGCCAGCACCAGCGTCTGGTAACGCAAGCAGCCTTCAGGCGCGGTTTTGATCATCACTGCGAAGGTGTCGCTGGACAGCGCGTAGTGCCCGGTGATGTAGCTGTTATCAAGGTTGTAGCGCGAGTCGGCATGCAACTCCGGCGCACCACTGTCGAGGTCACCAATTTTCAGCTGCAGGCTCAGGGCAAAGCCCCCTGCCCCCAACAACCCCGCCACCAGCAGCGCCGCAGTGGCCCACTTGCGCGTGGTAAAGCGGTCAAGCAGGTCCCAGAGTTTGCCGAAACCACGGTGCTCAGCGGCGCGTGAGTCGATGCGCAGGGCACGTTCTGCGGCCTTGCGGCCAACGCCGACATACGACAGCGCCACCGGCATCAGCAACAGCGAGGTAAAAATCAGCACCGCCACACCAATACTGGCGGTGATCGCCAGGTCCTGGATCACCGGAATGTCGATCAGCATCAGCACGGCAAAGCCCACGGCATCGGCCAGCAGTGCGGTGACGCCAGCGATGAACAAGCGGCGGAAGGTGTAACGCGCGGCCACCTGGCGATGGGTGCCGCGACCGATGTCCTGCATGATGCCGTTCATTTTCTGCGCGGCGTGCGACACGCCGATGGCAAATATCAGGAACGGCACCAGGATCGAATACGGGTCGATGGCATAACCCAGCCAGGCGACGATGCCCAGTTGCCAGACCACCGCCGTCAACGAACACACCACCACCAGCAAGGTGCTGCGTACACAGCGGGTGTAGAGGTAGATGATCACCAGGGTGGTGACCACCGCCAGGGCAAAGAACAGCATGACCTGCATCAGGCCGTCGATCAGGTCGCCCATCAGCTTGGCAAAGCCGATCACATGAATCTTGTACGGGCCCTGCGCCTGGAATTGGCTGCGCAGTTGTTCGAGCTTTTGCGAGAACGCGTAGTAATCGATGCCGCGGCCGGTCGCCGAGTCCTGGTCGAGCAGCGGCACGATCAGCATGCTCGATTTGAAGTCGCGTGCGACCAGGCTGCCGACAATGTTGGCGCGCTCGATGTTCTGGCGCAGCTGCTCGATGTCAGCGGCCGACCCCTGATAGCTGTCAGGCATCACCGGGCCGCCCTGAAAGCCCTCTTCAGTCACTTCGGTCCAGCGCACCGCCGGGCTCCACAGCGACTTCATCCAGGCGCGGTCTACGCCCTGGCTGAGGAACAGCTCATCGTTGATTTGCCGCAGGGTTTGCAGGTAGGCCGGGTCGAAAATATCGCCCTCGGTGTTTTCCACCACCACCCGCAACGAGTTACCCAGCCCGCGCAGCGATTGGCGGTTCTCCAGGTAGTTCTGGATGTAGGGGTGGCTTTGCGGAATCATCTTCTCGAAGCTGGGCCGCAGTTCCAGGCGCGTCAGCGCCATGTAGACGAGGAGTACGGTCGCCAGCAGCATCAACAGCATGAACGGCAGTCGATGGTTGAACACCAGGCGCTCCAGCCAGTTGCCGGAGCGTCGGTCGAATTCTTCCAGGGTGCGGATCACCGGCAAGGTGTCTTGCTTGATGTTAGCCATCAGGTTTTTCTCTTGTTATGGGGACGGCAGTTATTCAGCGGCAAGTGTGCGCACGCCACGCTCACCTACCAGCACCAGGCCGCTGGCGGTATCGAAGGTCGCGGCGCTGACCGGGGTTCGTGCCGCTTGCTTGACGGTCACGAAGCTTGCGCCGTCGTCGCGGCTGTGCAGCACATCGCCGGCCTGGCTCAACAGCCAGAGCTGGCCGTTACGGTCCAGGCCACCAGCGGTAATGCTGGTACCAAGGTCGGTCGTGACGGGTTGCCACTGTTGGCCCTTGTCGGTGCTGCGCCACAGATGTCCACGCAAGCCATAGGCCAGGAGCACGCCGGGCTTGCCAATCACGCCAAAGAAGGTCCCGCGGGACGGCGTGGTCAGCTGGGTGAAGTGCTGGCCATCGTCGGCCAATTGCAGCAGCAGGCCTTGCTCGCCGGTGATGTACAGCACACCGTCAATGCTCGCCAGGCTGGTCAAGTGCAACGCCTGCGGGTTATCGCTGCGCTCCAGCCACGGGGTCCAGTGCTGACCGCCGTCGGTGGTGTGCAACAGCAAATTGAACACGCCGACCGCGAAGCCGTTCTGATCGTCCGCGAACCACACATCCAGCAGCGGTTTGTCAGCGCCCTCCTGGACCAGGCGTTCGCTCTCGGCAATCAAGGTTGGCCAGCGTTCATCGCTGGGCAGTGCCTTGCTCTGGGCCTGGTAATAGGCCAGCACTTGCTCGCCCAGCACACGTCCGTCCAGCTGTTTTTGCCAGCTGGCACCACCGTCAGTGCTGTGCAGAATGATGCCGTCGTTACCGACCGCCCAGCCTTTGTCGGCGCTGGGGAAACTGACCGCGTTCAGGTCGGCGCTGGCCGGGACCTGGGCCTGCTGCCAGTGCCCGCCGTTGTCGTCGGAAAACAGAATGTGCCCGCGAGGGCCGACCGCCACCAGGCGATCGCCGGCGCGGGTCACATCACGCAAGGCACTGACGGTTGCCAGCGCGCTAGGGGCGGCCGGCAGATCCAGCACATCCGTGTAAGGCGCAGCGTGTGCCACACCCTGAAGGGCAACCCACGTCAGCATCAACGCGGTGTAGCGTTTTAGAACATACATACCCGGTCCTCCGGATCGCCGCTGCACGCAGCAGGCTGCTCAACCAACGGCCCGGCATCACAGCGATGCCAGGCCGTACCTACCCTGTTGCCGTTCTCAGCGAATACCGGCACCGGCCAGCGACTCCGGCGACCACTGGGTTTTCGACAGCGGGTCGATGTAGCGGATGCCGCCGTAAGCGCCGACCACACCGTTGAGGTTGTAGGTGCCACCGATCAAGTCGTAGATCATGAACGGGGTGGAATCCGGGGTCTGTTTGTCGTAGCTCTGGCTGAGGAAGGCGAACGAGCCACGGTACAGTTGACCGCGGGCGTCGTACTGGTCAGAGGCCAGTGCTACCCAGCTGTCTTCGTCGAGGTAGAAGCGACGCTTGTGGTAGATGTGACGGGCGCCATCCTTGAGTTTGCCCTCGACCACCCACACCCGGTGTTTTTCCCAGCGCACGAACTGCGGGGCCAGGTGGTTAGGGGTGATCAATTGCTTGATGTCGGTGTTGTAGGTCAGCTTGTAGGTGTTGTACGGCACATACATTTCCTGCTTGCCTACCAGGTTCCAGTCGTAACGGTCCAGGGCGCCGTTGAAGACGAACACGTCATCGTAGGTACCGGAGCCCGAGGTGCCGGGGTTTGGTGTGTCGTAGGCCAGGTTCGGCGCCAGCTTGACCCGGCGTTGGCCCGGCAGGTACACCCAGGCACTGCGTGGCTGCACCAGCGGGTTGGCGGCATCGCGCAGCATCATCGCTTCACCGGCACGGCGGGCGGGGCCGGTGTACATCAGCTTCATCTGGTAATAGGTGTCTTTGGCACCGATGGTTTTATTCATGTCCTCGTAGATCGGGTAGCTGATGTTGGCCTGGCCCGTGGTCGACAGGGTCGGCACGCCCGCGGCGTCAACGTTCCAGGAGTCATACTTAGCGGCCAGGCTGACACCCTGGTAGCGCAGCAGGAAGTTCCACATGGCTTCAGCGCCGGTCTGCGGAATCGGGAACGGAATGCCCGGCAGTACGTTATCGAGTGCGCTACCGCCTTCCTGGCTGCGGGCGCCAACGGCGTTCTTGCGGGTGTTGTCCAGCACCGCTTGTGGCAACGCCACGGTACGGTGGGTCGGGTAGACATCCACCTGGAAGCTTGGGTAACGCTTGAGCAACTCTTGGGTCGTGGCAGTCAACTGACCTTTGAACTGGTCGGCGTTCTTGCCATTGATCACCAGCAGCGGTTTTTCATTGGCAAACGGGTCCGGGCGCATGCTGTCGCCGCTTTTGAAACCGGCCGGTGCTGTTACCAGGCCACCCTTGTAAGCGGGAATCGAGCCGTCGGCGTTGGCGGCCGATTCGGCGCCAATGGCAGTCAGGCTGGTGCCCAGGCGAGCAGCCTGGTCAGGGGAAACAGCCGCATGGGCGTTGCTGAGGGCGGCCAGTGACAGGCAGGTGGCCAGCAGGGTTTTCACGTAGTTCATGATGTTTGTTTTCCTGCGTAATGTCTGAAGGAAGACGTGACTTTAAAAAGTGGTTTTAACCGTCAGGTACAGCGCGCCACGGTCCTCGGTGGTGGCACCGCCACCCGAGAAGGACGAGTAGCCGCCGCCGTAGCAGGTGTAATCCTGCTCACCGTCCAGGGCATTGGGTGCCGCGCCATCGGTTTGGCCGTCGTTGCACGACTGTGTCTTGCCAAAGCTGTCGACGTACTTGAGGTCGACGAAATACTGGTTGTACACCGCAGCGCTGACGCCCACCGCGTAGTTACCAGTGTCCTCGGCGCCGCCACCCTGCACGGGTGAGACGCCATCGAGTCCGACGTTGATCGACAGCGGCATGCTCAGGTCAACGCCAGGCATGACCTGGTACCAGGTCGGGGTGAAGTTGACGGCAATACCCCAGTTATCGCGGGTCGGTTTGTCGATACCGCGGTAGCTGCTTTTGCCTTTGTACAAGGCCTCGTTATGGCCATCGAGTTTCAGCAGGTTGCTGTAGAACAGCTCGCCGAGCAGGCTGGCGCTGTCGAACAGCGGCGTATCGCCGATGGTCATCAGGCCGTTGAGGGTCCAGTGCAGGGTCTGGCCGGTGGCGCTCAGGCCGTCGCCGTCGCTGGGCACGTCGTAGATCACGCCGCTGCTTGGCAAGCGCGGTGGCAGCAAACCGAAACCACCGCCCAGGCCACCTTGTCCGGGGGCGCTGACGATGGCCGGAATGCTCGCCAGTGGCATGTTGTGACGAATGTTCAGGTCGCTACCGACGCTGATGCCTGCGACGTCTTTGGACAGGCTCAAGCCATACACGTCGATGTTGTCGGCGTAGGCGAACTGGTAGGTAGTCGATTGCAACGAGTTGTACAGGTTGCCGACCGCACCCTGGAGGCTGCCTGGCGGTGTGCCGAAGGGGCCGCGTGATACGGTCAGGCCACGGGCATCGAGCCAGGCCTGCGGGAGAATTTCCGAGGTTTTGCGGTAGTAGAAGCCCAGGGTGCCACCCAGCCATTCAGGCGACCACTTGGCCATGACGCCCCAATCACCGCGTTTGTCCGGGGTCAGGTCGTCGCCGCGACGAATGCTGGTCAACGCACCGCGTACCGGGATCAGTCCGGGCGTGCCGGTATGGCCGAGCAGAAAGCTCTGGGCGCCCTCGCCCACCACGTCCGAGCCACCGTAGTAGGTGCCCGCTTCCGGCAACCGCGCTGCATCCCAATCGAAGAAGTACTGGGCGCCGACGGTCAGCTCTTCATTCAGCAGAAACGAGGTGGACAGCTGATTACGCGGCACAAACAGTTCTTTGGCTTCGGTGCCGGGCGAGGCCGCCAGCTTGGCAAGGTCCAGGCCGGACTGACCATAGCTGAGCGAGTGCACCGGGTTGAGCAGGGTTTCACCCCAGAACAGGTTGTGTTGGCCGAGCTTGCCGCTCAGTTCCGAGCTGTCGCCGATTTCCGTGCGCATGAACACGAAGGCGTCGAGCACTTCGCCCGACGGGCCGCTGTAATAGCGTTGGGCATAGTTGCTCAGGTGCGGGCTGCCCAAGGGCGTGCCGGTACCGGGCAGGCCATTGAGGCTTGGGTTGATGCCAGAGCTGTCACCATTGCCGTTGACGAACGGGTTGGAATTGGAGCCGGTGTTGTCGTAAGCCTTGTCGTACCAGCTGGCGGCGCTGACGCGAAAGCCCATGTTGCCCTGGTAGATCACGTCCAGTTCGGTCAACAGGTCGACGCGGTTGGTGATGTTGGTGCCAGCCTTGCGGAAGTTGTAGTCGCCGTCGTTGTTGTTCGGCGTGGCCAACATGCGCTTGTCGGCACTTTCGGTGCGTACGCCGTAGTTGTACTTGACGGTATTGTCCAGGCGTACCGCCCAGTCTTCATTACCGGTATCGACTTCAAACGCCTGGGCGCCGGGCAAGGCGAGCAAGCTGATGGCGCAGGCAAGCAGGCAACGCTGCGACGGCACAGCGCAGAACATGCGGTGTTTTGGCATTACGATGACTCCACGTATTGTTATTGTTGTTTTCGCCGCCCGTCGGTTGCGGGCGTTGGTCAAGCGTCCATGCGCGATGGCAGGATTAACGGTCCAGGGTTTGAATGAAGGTTTCCGCCTGCGGCCATGGGCCGAAGCCGGCTGCCGGGTTCAAGTGGCCAACGGCGCCCAGCAGCTCAAGCTGGCTGCCCCAGCCTTCGGCCATCGCCGTAACGGCGTCGAGGCTGGCCAGGTGGTCATTGCTGCTGGCGGCAACAATGCTCGGGAACGGCAAGGGGGTAATCGGTAGCGGTGCCCAGCCGTGGGCACGCAGACTGTCCGGGCTTGGGTAAGCAGCGGGCCACTCGGCCTGCAGATCCGGTGGTGCGGCGAGTAAGGCGCCCTTGATCGGCCGGTTATAGCGCGCGGCCCAGTGGGCCACCATCAACACACCGGCGCTGTGCGCCACCAGCAGCACGTCACCGTCGATCTGTTCCAGCTCGCGCTGGATCGCCTCGACCCGGGCGTTGCAGTCAAGGCCATTGACCTGCAGCGGCGGTACGGCGCGAACTTTGGCCAGCTTGGCTTGCAACAGGGTCTGCCAATGCTCGGCGACATGGTCACGCAGGCCAGGGACGATCAGAACGGTAGCGGCGGTATGCAATCTTTCCACATCAGCACCTATGCTCAAGACAGTCAGCTCACCGACTCAGGTGAGCGCTTCGAGAGTCACAGTAATCACCCCTCCCCCCGGGTGCTTTACATTGAGCGTCAGTGACTTTTCATTTGATGACAGGGCCACGGGCAGCCGTCGGTGGGCAACTGTCTTACACCACCTGTAGGAGCGGGCTTGCCCCGCGATAGCGCTCTGTCAGCCACATCGCCTCGCGGGGCAAGCCCGCTCCTACAACAACCCCGCCCCCACCAGTTTGGCAAATACCGACGCATTTTCGGACGCGTCTGACATCTTTCCAAAAAAACATTGGGTAAGTTTTCCACGCCTATTTTCTACCCGTGGAAAAACAAACCCATGCCTACCTTCGCCAACGACGCGCGTTTTGAGCTGACAATCCCCTCCGTCCGCAACGACTTCAAAGTCCTGGCCTTTCACGGCACCGAAGCCATCAGCCAGCTGTATGCGATTACCGTTGACCTGGTCAGCGAGCGCAGAAACGTCGACCTCGACAGCCTGATTGGCCTGCCGGCATTCCTGCGCTTTGGCGAGAATGGCGAAGGCATTCACGGCCACATCGAAGATGTCCTGATCGGCGAGCCCGGCACCCGCCTGACCCACTATCAGCTGACCCTGGTACCGGCGCTGCATTACCTGCAGTTCAGCCGCCAACAGCGGATTTTCCAGCACATGAGCGTGCCGCAGATCATCGCCGAGGTGCTGCAGAGCCACGGCATTCAAGCGGATACCTTCAGCTTTCACGTCAGCAACTGCAGCGAACGTGAGTACTGTACCCAATATTTCGAAAACGACTACCAACTGATTTTGCGTTTGTGCAGTGAAGAAGGCATTGCCTGGCATCACCAGCACAGCCCGGAAGGTCATCATCTGGTGTTCAGCGACCACCAGACCTTCTTCCCCAAACTCGGTGCAACCCCCTATCGGCAAGGTACTGGCATGGCCGCCGAGCACCCGGTGGTCAGCCGCTTCAGCCAGCGCTTCAGCACCCGCAACAATAAAGTGACCCAACGCGCCTATGACTTCCAGCGCCCCAGCCGTTTGCTGGAAAAACAGGCCCGCGCCGACTTCAGCCCGGCCCTTGAGGACTACCGCTACCCAGCCCCCGACGAAAGCGAAGAACGCAGCAAACAGCTTGCTCGCCAGGCGCTGGAGCGGCACCGCACCGACTACCAATTGGCCGAAGGCCACAGCGACCAATCCCTGCTGCGCAGCGGCCATTTTTTCGAGCTGAGCGAGCATCCGCGCAAATCGTACAACGACTTGTGGCTGTTGCTCAGTGTGACTCACGAAGGCAAGCAGCCGCAGGTGTTGGAAGAATCGGCCAGCATCGAAAACCTGCCCGAAGGCGGTTTCAGCCAGGGCTACCGCAACCACTTCCGCGCTATCCCCTGGGACGTGTTCTACCGTCCGCCGCTGATCAAGCGTCCCGCGCAGTTGACCTACCAGACCGCCCGGGTCACTGGCCCGGAAGGCGAAGAGATCTACTGCGATGAATACGGCCGGGTCAAAGTCGAATTCCACTGGGACCGCGCCGAACTGAACAGCGACAAAAGCAGTTGCTGGCTGCGGGTGGCTTCCAATTGGGCAGGCGAAGGGTTCGGCGCGGTGACGGTGCCACGCATCGGCATGGAAGTGCTGGTCACCTATCTGGAGGGCGACCCCGACCAACCGCTGATCAGCGGCTGCATTGCCAACAAGCTCACGCCAACGCCCTACCCCTTGCCCGCCAACAAGACCAAGACCGTGTTGCGCAGCCGCAGCACGCCGGACAGCAGCGGCTACAACGAACTGTCGATCGAAGACCGCAGCGGCCAGGAGCTGATCTACCTGCGAGCCCAGCGCGACATGGAGCAGAAAATCGAAAACGACAGCCGCCTGGAAGTCGGCAACGAACGCTGGGAAACCATCAGGGGTAACAGCATTTCGGTGCTCGAAGCCGCAGACCAGCTCACGGTGACGGCTGACCGCAAGGTCGAGCTTAAAGCCAACGACTACCTGCACATCACCGACAGCAGCCACACCCAGGTCGGGCAAACGCTGGTGATCGATGCAGGGCAGCAAGTGCACATCAAGGCCGGTGCCCATGTGGTCGTCAACGCCGAGGGCAACATCAGTTTGCAAGGCGGTGGCCAGCATATCGTCATCGGCCCCAGGGGGATTTTCAGCAGCGTTCCGATCGTCCAGGGCGGCACACCGGTAGCCGCGATGCCAGCCGTGCTGTCAATGCCTGAAGGCGCTCAGACAACCAGCGCCGACCCCCTCCCTCTGGAAGCGCTGCTCAAGCAAGACGCAGTTTTCCGTCAGGCGACCTCCGGCATCTGTCCGGTCTGTGATGCCGCCCAACACGCGTCGAAAAGCGAGGAAGACCCAGCATGACCCTGACGATCCCGGACAAAGGCCTCCTTCTGCTTGACGGTGCGCAGTACGACGATGCTGTTCACTGGCTCAGCCAACACTACGGCTCCGACAATCCTTGGCCTTTGTTCAACGGTACTTTCTACGAAGCCATTGCTGGCTCCGGCCCGTTTTTACTCGATGCCTCACGCGGCAGTGCCAGCCATCGCGCATGGTGGGGCGGTGACGATTTGCAGCACGGCGTATGGCTGGCCTCTGGGCAAAGCGCCAGACAACTGCGGGCAATCCTGCAACGGCGTTTACGCGTTTTTGATGAACAGCAAGGCGAGTACTGGTTACGCCTGGCCGATGGCGCCGTGCTTGATCGCGCACGTCTGGCGGGCGCCCATTGGCCTGCGGGCTTCTGGTATGGCGTCGACAGCGTCTGGTTACGCCATGACGGCGTCTCGGTGTGCGCCTGGAACAACGACGCGCCCGAGCGTGATGCCGCTCCCGCGGACAAGGGCCTGACAGCACAAATCACCCTACCCGACGCACTCATGCACGCACTGAGCTTACCGGCCAACACGGAGCAGTTCTCATGACCCCACACGATCAAGCCCCCTACGGCACGTGCCCGCTCCTCGCGGCGGTATTGCCGTTGCGCTACGCCTTGGGCCCCACTGCGGCTATCGATACCAGCGCTTATGATCTGCCGCCACTGAGTGGTCAGTTTCCGGAACTTGGCCCGCGCCATCCAGACTTGAGCGGGCAAACGCTGAACTACACCTCCCGCTTGCTGCGCGACGGTTGGCTGTACGTGTGGCAAAGCTCGCCAGGCAAACTAGTTGAGTATCAGGTCGAAGCCGCTCTGCTCACCCAAACGAAACGTGCCGGCCGGGTGATCGATACCCGCAGCCAACCGCACTTGCTGCTCAGGGCGGGCGTGCCCGCCGGATTGGTGTGGTCGCCAGTGCGCTGGAGTGAGTCGCAGTACCAGGCGGCCAAACAAGACCCGGCTGTGCGCCAGCGCATCATGCGTACCTTTGTGCCGGGTGTGGCGCCCTTCAGTGGCCAGATCGGCGCGATCAAAGAGCAAATTGGCGAATACCGCGATCCAAACCTCTACGGTTGGAGCAGCGAACCGGCAACCGAACACGCACCCGAGTGGCCGAAAGTGCTCCGGCAGATGTCGCGTTGCGAACAGCAAACTTACGTGGTGATCGATGACGCATGGGGCGTACTGCTTGACCTCGCCGCGCTCATGCGCGCCCGTAAAGCGGGGTTTGACAATTATCAGGAACACCACGCTGAAGACTGGGCCATTGCCGGCGTCTTGCAGTCAATGATGGAGAGCGACAGGCAACTGCGAGATCAATGGCGCGAGATCACCCGTTATGAAGAGCTGAACTACGTCTGGCAAGACCAGGGCCGGCAAGAACATCACTACAGCATCGATATGCGCCGCCTGGCGCAACTGTGGGTCGACTGGTTCAACACGTTAGGGGGCAGTGGCCCGTCCACGATGGACACCGCCTGCGGTCACTTCGACCTGATCGTCCCGGCCACTCGCGAAGCGCTGGAAGTGCATTTCGCTACTGCCTGCCTGGGGCCGGCCACTACCAGCATCGGTGCCAAGGCCATCACCTCGAACCTTGAGGGAAACGCGCCAGGCAAACCCTGGTTACTCTGGGCATTGCTGGGCTTACCCAAGCGGCTGGGCATTGGCGAAATAAAAAGCCTCGTCGATTTGGCTAATGCAACCCGCGACGATGGCACTGCACTCAAAGACGGCATCACCCAACTGGCCAAGGCCGTGGCTTATGCAGCGGGGCTTAACAACGCCGCTGAAAAGCTCGCTCAACATGCCCCGGCCTCCAGCCAGGAGGCCTTGTTTCTAGCCCTCGCACCGGCTGCTGGCATGCACTTGCACCAAGCGGAAAATGCCGCCAGCACTGCCGGGCGCATCTACATGACCGCCGCCTTGGCCCGCAGCGGTCAGCGCATCCAGACTTTGGCTGTCACCCCGCGGCAATTGGGCGAGTGGTACAGCGACCAGATCGGCACCCGCAAAACGCTGCCTGCCAGACTCAAGGCGGCGCCATTGGCCAGTGCGGTGAGTGAAAGTATCCCGTTCATGCACCTGGTACCGGCGAACACCAAGCTGCCGCCATTGCCGGTCAACCTCGCCGCGAACGCCGATCTGGGCGGCGTGTTTGATGTGAAGGGGGCGTTGAGTAAGGCGCCGGTCAAGAGTTTGGTGGCATTGGTGGCGGGGGCGAATTTTGTTTGGGCGGGGAGTGAGTTTTATAACAAGCCGACCTACAAAAGCGGAGTTAGTGCAGCTGGTGCTCTATTAGGCGTTGGTGCAGCAACTGCTTCGGTATTCCAACGAGTGGCCGAAGTTAATTGGACATCAGCCGTCCGGCAAAGCGGTGGGACGTCCATTTCATCGCGGTTGCTTTTGGTCAAAGCTCTGGAACGAGCCGCCGACACGGCGTTGGCACAAAGCGTGGTTTTGGCATTCGACGTCGTGCTTTATGGGGTCGACGCGTTTGAAGCCTACGAAGCGGGCGACTTTGACACCATGGCTATTAACTTGGCATTGAGCGGCGCTTCGCTGGCCAGTATCAGCCTTCAGGTCCAGGCATTTCGGGCATTCCGCGCCGCACGGGCCGCCGTGATCGTAGGAGATGCTGCGGCTATCGCCCGAGGGGTCAACGTAGTGCCACACCTCATGGCCAAGCTGTTAGGTCTCACGGCGCTAATCGTAGGTGGGCTAATTGCCCGTCTCTATACGACAGACTCGCCACTGGAACAATGGGTGAAACGCGGTCGCTTTGGTATTAGCCCGGACACCACCTGGTCAAACAGCTATAGCCTGTCGATGGACAAGCTGTATCCCATTCTGTTTCCCGTCAGCTTTGATGCGCACCGGCTGAGAGAAATCCACCCTTATCAAGGGACATTCACCTCCACGTACCTGATCCTGAATTTGCCCGGTGAACAGGTGTCGTTGACCGATGACATGATTCACTTCAGCGGGCAGGAAGTGTGGGGCGATACGCTCGGCTACTACCCCGACGAAATCAGAAAAGTCGAATGGACGGGGGAAGACTTTGCTCCCCATAGCGGCACGCGCATTCCTGTCGCGGCCGGCATCACCCCTTATCGCCGCGTATACCATGAGGATGGCGTTCGAGACTTGCGGCGTATCGAGGGTGAATTGATCTATTCGCCACAAGAAGGGCTGACGCTGCCTGTGCTGAAAATCATGGAACGGGCATGGATATGAATACCTCAGAACAACCCCAACATAACGACTCGTCCACGGTAATACTGGAAGCGCATAAATCTACGGGGGAACAACCGATGGAGTTGTTTATCGTCGATGAGCACACCGAACACTATCTGACAATACAAACAGGCGGTGACTTTGATCGAGGCCGGCTGACGGGTGTTCTAGGTGGGATAGGTGGTTGTGGAATGATTGGGCTTGGCCTTATCGGAGCTCTACAAGCAAAGTTTGATGTTACCCATATAGCGTTTTCCTTAGGTATACCTTTGCTTTTGGTGCCGTTTCTTTGGGAAGTCTTACGCCCCCTGCCTCTCCCCATCTTATTCAACCGCCGCACCCGTGAAGTGTGTTTCGATCTCGACGGAGAACTGTTCCACGCCCCGTGGGATGGCATTACCGCAGTGGCGAATGAATTCCAACTGGTCGGCGCCCAAATGGGCAGTATGCAAAGCGCATCGCTTGAAATTCGCGTGTGGAAATTTGGGCAGCCTGAAACAGCCTTGATGATTAGCCTCGGTGCACCCTTCGGAAAAACACTGGCACTACAAAAAGGGTTCTGGGAATACATCCGCGCCTACATGAACAATGGCCCTTATTTCGATGAACACGGTAATCACAGCGAGTCAGATGCGTTTGTAAAAAGCCAACTGGCCGCGCGTTTCAAAATGAGCGACAGCTTTAAACATACCCTCGCACGGATAAAGCAGGCAAAAAAAGATGCAGGAGGTAAAAATTACTTGGGCGCCGATGATGTCGCGATGCTGATAATCGAGCCAATGCTCTACCCTAAGGATCGCATCCACGAACTCACCTATAGCATTGCCAAACGCCGCTCCCGCAATCGTTGGCCAAGCCTTGTTACTGAACGTTTAAAAGCCGACGGCCCCACTACGCGCCTTGTTGACCTGGAAGCTGAAAGCTGGGAAGCAAATAAGTGAAAAACACTGACAAGGGAAGCTCAATACCTGACACGTCCACAGCAATACTTGAGGCTGACAAGTCGACGGGGGAACAACCGATGGAGTTGTTTACCGTCGATGAGCACACCGAACATTATTTGACCTTGCAAGCAGCAGGTGATTCTGAGCGAGGCATGCTGACAGGCGTATTAGGTGGGTGGGGTGGCCTTGTAATGCTCGGTCTTGGCCTTATAGGCGCATTGCAAGGCAAACTTGATATGGTCTATATGTTGTTTTCCATAGGCATGCCTTTGTTTTTGGTTCCATTCCTGTGGGAAACCCTACGCCCCCTGCCTCTCCCCATCTTGTTCAACCGGCGCACCCGTGAAGTGTATTTCGATCACGACGGCGAACTCTTCCACGCTCCGTGGGATGGCATTACCGCCGTGGCTCATGAATTTCAACTGGTCGGCGCCCAAATAGGCAGCCTGCAAAACGCTTCGCTTGAGATTCGAGTGTGGAAGTTCGGCAAGCCGGAAACCGCTTTGATGATTAGCCTCGGTGCCCCTTTCGGAAAATCGCTGGCCTTGCAAAAAGGTTTCTGGGAATACATCCGTGCCTATATGAACAACGGCCCTTACTTCGATGAGCACGGTAATCACAGCGAATCGGATGCGTTTGTAAAAAGCCAACTGGCCACGCGTTTCAAAATGAGCGATAGCTTTAAACATACCCTCGCACGGATAAAGCAGGCAAAGAAAGTTGCAGGAGGTAAAAATTACTTGGGTGCCGATGATGTCGCGATGCTGATATTCGAGCCAATGCTCTACCCTCAGGATCGCATCCACGAATTCACCTACAGCATCGCCAAACGCCGCTCCCGCAATCGCTGGCCAAGCCTTGTTACTGAACGTTTGAAAGCCGACGGCCCCACTACGCGCCTTGTTGACCTGGAAGCTGAAAGCTGGGAAGCAAATAAGTGAAAAACACTGACAAGGGAAGCTCAATACCCGACACGTCCACAGCAATACTTGAGGCTGACAAGTCGACGGGCGAAGAACCGATGGAGTTGTTTATCGTCGATGAGCACACTGAGCATTATCTTGCCTTACAAGCACCTGATGATTCTTACCGAGGAATGCTGACAGGCATAGGCGGGCTAGTTGGCTGTGTAATGGTCGTTCTTACCTTGATGCTGGCGATGCGAGGTGTTTTCGACCCTATCACGCTTGCCTTCGGTATTAGTTTATTTCTGCTGCCATTTCTGTGGGAAACCTTGCGCCCCCTGCCTCTCCCCATCTTATTCAACCGCCGCACCCAGGAAGTGTATTTCGATCACGACGGTGCACTGTTCCACGCCCCGTGGGATGGTATTACTGCAGTGGCGAATGAATTTCAACTGGTCGGCGCCCAAATGGGCAGTATGCAAAGCGCATCGCTTGAAATTCGCGTGTGGAAATTTGGGCAGCCTGAAACAGCCTTGATGATTAGCCTCGGTACCCCTTTCGGAAAATCACTGGCTCTACAAAAAGGATTCTGGGAATACATCCGCGCCTACATGAACAATGGCCCTTATTTCGATGAACACGGTAATCACAGCGAGTCAGATGCGTTTGTAAAAAGCCAACTGGCCGCGCGTTTCAAAATGAGCGACAGCTTTAAACATACCCTCGCACGGATAAAGCAGGCAAAGAAAGATGCAGGAGGTAAAAATTACTTGGGCTTCGATGATGTAGTAATGCTGATACTTGAACCCTTGTTCTACCCTAAGGATCGAATTCACGAGTTCACCTACAGCATCGCCAAACGCCGCTCCCGCAATCTCTGGCCAAGCCTTGTTACCGACCGTTTGAAAGCCAACGGCCCCACCACGCGTCTTGTAGACCTGGAATGTGAAAACAAAGGAAAGTGTTGAGTGAAAAACAGTAATAAAGAAATCACAGCCTCGATACCCAAAACCCAGGCGCTACCCGACTATCTCCTGCGTCTGCCCGCAGAGCTCCACGGCCAGGCGGATGCCTTCATCCGCTATTTGCACGAGCTACCTGACTGGACCCCGGAAAAGTGCCCGTACTGCGCTTACCCGCACCTCAAGCGAGTCACCAGTGCAAACATGCTTCGGGCTTCGTTCCGCTGCAAAATGTGCAACGGCAAGGCAAAACACCCGCTTTTCAGTATTGGGCGCATGCACCTGTGGTCTGCCTTTGGCCACTACCTGTTAGCCGGTTGGTCTACGCAAGCGATGGCCGACGCCATGGGCTTTAGCAGAGGAGCCGCCAGCAACTGGGCCGAGTCCTTTAGTGAGTTAATGGCCAAAGAGTTTCCAGCGCTGTACCACTGTTGGTCTGCGCAACAGGATCGAACTTCCCTGCAACCCCCTGCGCATGTCGCCGCTCAGGCCCAGGCGTTCCTGGGTGGCATCTCGTATTTTCTGACCACAGCACACGCAGACTGTCCGCACTGTGGCTCACCGGATATGTATCGGATCAATCAGCGACGTCCGGATTTTTACTGCCCGGGCTGTTACAAAACGGTGAGTTTGCTCCGTGGTACGTTGCTGCACCGGATGGGTTATCCGCAGCACTGGTTGACCTTTGCCCAGGGGCTGATCGATGGCGAGAGCAGCGCTGAGTTGCGCCGACGCACGGGTCTTTGCGGATTAGCCAGCAGGCGCTGGACCAAGGCGTTTTTGACAACCATGGAGCAGCAGGGACACACCGAACTATTGGAGTGGATATCCTGGCTACGCAGTCGCCCGGTGAGGAGGTGATTGAGGGTGTGCGTGACGTTGGGCTGATGGAATCGCAAGCGCGGGGCAAGGCCGCTCCAAGAGCTGGGAGTGGCTAAGCTTATGCCGGTGAAATATTCGGCCTCGGCGGCCATAACCAGCTTTTCATTTCACGACAGTCAGGCTATAAAAAGCGACCCGCCACAGAAGCGGGACGCCTAATGAGAACGCGTGGAAAACAATAAAATGACCGCCCTTGTCCGTGCTGCAAGCTTGACCAATTACCTCGAGGTGTCACGTCACCTGGGCCTCAATCCTCAGGCCCTGCTCGCTCAGGTGGGCATCAGCGCCGCGCTGCTCGAAGACCCCAACCAACGTATCGCCGTATCCTCGGTCATTACCCTGCTGGAAGAGTCGGCGCGGGTCAGCGGCTGCGAAACCTTCGGCTTGCGCATGGCCGAATTGCGCCAGTTGTCCGATTTTGGCGAGATCAGCCTGCTGCTCAGCCACCAGCGCACCCTGCGTGACGCCCTGCAGGTGATCGTGCAGTACCGTCATCTGCTCAACGATGCCTTGGCCATCCACATCGAAGACGCCGGAAAAACCGTGATTATCCGTGAGGAAGTGGTCAGCGAGCGGCCGCAAGGCAGCCGTCAGGCGACGGAACTGGCCATTGGTGTGTTACGCCGCTTGTGTGCGGCATTGCTCGGTGCCCACTGGCACCCGATCAGCGCCAATTTCACCCACAGCGCCCCGGCCGACCTGGCCATTCACCGGCGGATTTTCGGCTGCAAGCTGGAGTTTGGCAGTGAATTCAACGGCATCGTCTGCCCGGCCGCGGACCTCGATGCAGCCAACCCGCTGGCCAACCAGGCCATGGCGCGCCTGGCCCAGCGCTACCTGGACACCCTGCAGGCAGGCGGCAAGCAGTCGCTGGAGCTGGAGATGCGCAAGATCATCTACCTGCTGCTGCCCATGGGCCGCGCCACCATCGAGCAGGTCGCGCAAACCCAGGGCATGAACGTGCGTACCCTGCAGCGGCGGCTGGAGGAATGCGGCATAACCTTCAGTGACCTGATCAACAGCGTGCGCCGCGACCTGGTGATCCGCTATCTGGAAAACCCCAGCTACTCGCTGGGGCGTATTGCCGACATGCTCGGCTACTCGATGCCAAGCTCGTTCACCCGCTGGTTCATTGCCCAGTTCGGCATGCCGCCTGCCACCTGGCGCGCACAGCATCTGAACACACCGCGCTAACCGATCTGTGGGAGCGGGCTTGCCCCGCGATTGCGGTGTGTCAGTCACATCGCATCGCGGGGCAAGCCCGCTCCTACAGGCCCCAGTGCATCAATGCCAGCACCAGCAGTACCAGGAACACTGTCTCGCCCAGCATCAAGGCAATCGGCTTGAAGCCCACCTTGGCCAGTTCCTTGAGCTGCGTCTTCATCCCCAGGGCGCTGATGGCCACCACCAGGCACCAGCGTGACAGGTCGTTGACGCCGCTTTGTACCAGGGTTGGCACCCAACCGGTGCTGTTCAAGCAGGCCAGCAGCACAAAGCCCACCGCAAACCAGGGCAACAACGGTGGCCGCTGCCCCGAGGCATCATCGCCAGCGCGGCGGGTGATCATCGCGGCAACGACAATCACTGGCAGCAACATCGCCACCCGCATCAGTTTCACCACGGTGGCGATATCACCGGTCTCGGTGGACATGCTGTAGCCCGCCCCCACCACCTGCGCCACATCGTGGATGGTCGCACCGAGGAACACCCCGGCCTGAGCAGGAGAAAGATGCAGCCAACCGGCAATCATCGGATAAAGAATCATCGCCAGGGTCGACAGCGCCGACACACCGATCACGGTAAACAGCGTGGCATGCTCTTTCTGTTTGTGCGCGGGCAACGCCGCCGCCAGCGCCAACGCCGCCGACGCGCCACAGATGGCTGTCGCACCACCGGTCAGCATGCCGAACAGGCGGTTGAAGCCCAGCGCCTTGGCCACCACCATCGAGACACTGATGGTCACCACAACGATGATGATCACCAGTGCAACAGGCTTCCAGCCCAGGCTGGCGATCTGCTCCAGGGTAATGCGCATCCCCAGCAGCGCAACTCCGACACGCAGCACTGTACGCGCGGTAAATTCGATCCCGGCTTTGCACGGCCCGTCGGCGGCGAGGAAGTTCAAGGCCATGCCCAGCAACAGGGCAAACAACATCACCGGCGCCTGGTAATGCTCGCTGAGAAAGGTCGCGGCGCCGGCAGCGATCAGGCTGACCATAAAGCCCGGTGCCAATGTGCGGATGCGCTGGTTGGCAGCGCTGATTGCAAGGGTACTCATTGCCCTGACTCCTCGGCGTCGAGAACGATATACAGCTGCTCGCCCTCACGCTCGACCGGGTAATTGGCGACTTTCAGCGCCGTGGAATTGAGCAGATAGCCGCTGGCCAGGTCGAAACGCAGGCCATGGGCGCAACACTGGATCACCCGCCCTTCCAGGCGCCCACCGCACAACGACGCGCCCTGATGCGGGCAGCTGTCATCGATGGCGTAGAACTGATCGGCGACGTTGAACAGGGCCAGGCTCTTGTCGGCAAAGCTCAACAGCACCCGGCTGTTGCGTGGCGGTACTTTGGCCGCCGGCACAGGGTAGCGATTGCTCATGCCGGTACCGCCGCACCCAGCGCCTCACGCATGACTTCAAGCAGCACGGCGGCAGGCTGCGCGCCGCTGACGGTCAATCGATCGTTGAAACGGAAGCACGGCACGCCGTTCATTGCCGCATCGCTGAAGGTGACGAACGGGCTGGCGTCACCACGCAGGCAATCGGCGACCTGCGCCGGGTTCAAACCACAGGTCTTGGCGATGTGCAGCAAGGTCACCGGATCGCCGAGGTCTTTGCCGTGTTGAAAGTAAGCAGCAAACAGCTCAGCCAGCAGCGCTTCAGTAAGCTGCGCGTTGCCCATACTGGCCGCACGCTGCAGCAAGCGGTGGGCATCGGCGGTGTTGGGCATACGGCTGATGCGCGCAAAGTCGATGCTCACACCGGCGGCTTCGGCGGCGCCACGCACTTGTGCCTGGCGCTGGCGCACGGCGGCTTCGCTGCCCAGACGCTTGCGGTAGAACGCTTCGAACGGCTGGCCGGTCCTGGGCATGTCCGGCAGCAGTTGCACGCCACGCCAGTGCTGGGTGACCTGCAGCGTCGGCAGTTCTTCGCGCAGTTGCTCAAGCGCTACCTGTAAATGGCGCTGACCAATCAGGCACCACGGGCAAATGAAGTCGAAAAACACTTCGATGGACAACACGGGTTTCACGGTTTTATCTCCTGAATCTGCGCCGCGCCAGGCGTTGTGTGCTGCTGGCCGGCCAGACGAGCCATGTCGCTGTGGTAATGGCGCTTGGCAATAAAGAACACCGCCGCAGCGGCGATACTGATCAACGGCACCAGCTGGAATGCTGCCTGCAGGCCGATCAGGTCGGACACCCGGCCGGTAATCAGCGGACCGGTGGCCAGGCCCAGCAGGTTGTTGGCCAGGGTCAAGGTGGCGAAGGCGGTGCCATGCACCGAGGCGTGGGTCAGGTTGGCGACCATGGCGCTGGAGGGGCCGTTGGTGCCCACAGCGATCATCATGCCCAGGCAGATCAGCACCAATTGCGCGGTGCCTGCAGGCAAGGCAAAAGCCGCCGACAGCAACAGACAGCTGCCCAGGCAATAACCGATCGCCAGGCTGATTTTACGGTCCGGGCGCTGACGGCCCAGGCGGTCGCAGAGCATGGCGCAGATAATCGTACCGATGCCGCTGCACAACACGATGATGGCCGCGAGCACGCCAGCCTGGTCGGTGCCCATGGCGTAATATCGGTTGAGGTAACTGGGCATCCACACGATCACCGTGCCGCCGACGAACAGCTGCAGGCCACTGGCGACATACGCCGCAATCACCGAGCGGCTGCTGTACAAGGTGCGCAGTGGGCGCTCCGCCTTGCAGGGGGTGGTGCCGCGTTTTGGCGAAATCTTCGCTTCCTTGACCAGCAGCGGGTAGAGCAAGGCCAGCAGCAGGCCGAAAAACGCCATGCCGGCAAACGCCCAGCGCCAGCCAAGGTGCTGCGCCATCACCCCGCCCAGGGCCATGCCCAGGACCGAGCCGAACATGCCACCGGCCATGAACGCACCGGCCAAAGTGGCGCGCATGTCGCGGGGGAATACCGCAACGACCACGGCGATGCCGACGCTGCCATAGGCGGCTTCGCCGACACCCACCAGAAAGCGGGCAATAAACATTTGTTGGTAGTTTTCCGCCAGGGCGCAGCCCAAGGTCGCCAGGCTCCACAGCACGGCCATCAGCACCAGGCTTTTGACCCGGCCAAAGCGGTCGGCCAGCAACGACAGCGGAAAGGTCAGCAAGCCGACCATCAAGGCGACGATGCCACTGAGCAGGCCCAGCTGGCTGTCGGTCAGGGCCCATTCGCCCTTGAGCAGCGGGAAAACCGCATTGAGGACCTGACGCGACATGTAGTCGGAAATCAGCAGGCCAAACGTCAAAGCGAAGACAATCCAGGCATAGCGCCGCGGAATGCCTTGGGAAGTGTCAACACCATCATCTGCGGCGCTGGCGATATAGGCGGCCATAGTGCCTCCTCGGTTGTCTGGCGTAAGTCTTGTTGTTATCGGAAGCCTGACTGACAACGTTGCGATTGAGTGGGTCGGCACCGCCGTCTCGGGCCGACCCTGCCCCATCAGCCGCGCTGCGGTACACCCTTCTGGCCAGGCTGGCGGTTCGGTGCCATGCCGTTGGCTTTGAGTGTTTCCTCGATGCTGCTGTACTGCTCACCAATGCGATAAATCGCACGTGCTTCTTTACCGTTGGCCACTTCACGACCCAGTTCATGGGCAATGCGCACGGTCTGCTGAATCTGCTGCACCGAGCTGAAGCGCTTGCCTTGATGGTCGATGATGGTGTCTTCGTTGCCGCAGCGTGCGTGCAGGCCCATGGCCATAGCCATGGCGTTGAACGGCAGCACGTTTTTGAGCAGCGATTCCGAGGTCAAGGTGCAGCCATCTGGCGCGCGGTGAATGAAGTTGAAGAAGTTGAACGGGTTCGGGCCGTCAAAACCACCACCGATGCCGATCCAGGTCAGGTTCAGCGGGCCCATGTAGTCGCCACGGCGCACGATGCGCTCAAGGGTTTCCAGGGCATGCATGCCGGTCAACTGGAAGTGTGGCTGAATCTTGGCGTCTTGCAGACGGCGCAGGTGCTCACGTACCCAGGCTGGGCCTGCCGGTACGGTCATTTCGCTGTAGGCGGCCTGGAATGCTGGATTGGCCAGCGAGGTACCTTCCAGGTACTCCGGATACAGCAGTTCCATGATGTTCATTTGCGTGGTGTTGATCGCCACAGTGACCTGATCAGGCTTGGGCGTCAGATCGGCAAGCATGTGCCGGGTATCGTCCGACAGCCACTTGGCCGCTTCGCCGTCACTTTCCGGGGCGAACGAGATCGAACCGCCCACCTGGATAATCATCTCCGGTACGGCTTCACGCACACCGGCAATCAATTCGTTGAATTTGGACAGGCGTTTGGAGCCCTTACCGTCCAGTTCGCGCACATGCAGATGGAGCACAGTGGCCCCGGCTTCATAGCAGTCAACGGCCTTTTGCACCTGCTCGTCCATGGTCAGCGGAATGTCTTCGGGGAAATCCTCAGGCATCCATTCCGGGCCATACGGGGCCACGGTAATCACCACCTTATCCATGTTTTCCGGGTGCAACGAATCGTCGAAGAATTGCATGTTTCAGTCCTCGGTATTGTTATTGTCTTGGCTGCGCTTTGCGGCGCTGGGGTACTGCTGGTCCGGCCTTAGAAGGTCAGGTCACCCTTGATGCCGGCGCGCTCCATCTTGCGGTGGCACGGCGGGTAGTCCATGACCGCGTAGTGTTGGGTGCTGCGGTTGTCCCAGATCGCTACGCTGTTAGGCTTCCAGCGCCAACGCACCTGGTACTCGGGCAAGTAGGCCTGGCTGATCAGGTAGCGCAGCAACTCGCCGGCACCGGGGTTGGCGTCCTGGCCGAAACGCACCCGTTGCGGGGTGTGGAAGTTGGTGAAATGGGTGGTGAAGGCGTTGACGAACAGCACCTGCTCGCCGGTTTCCGGGTGGGTACGCACCACCGGGTGTTCGGCGTCGGGGTACTGGGCCTTGAGCGCCAGGCGCTTTTCGATCGGCATCGCCGCGCCAAAGCTGGCCTCGATGCTGTGCCGGGCGCGCAGGCCTTCAATCTTCTGCTTCACCTCATCCGGCAGGTTCTGGTAGGCCAGCACCATGTTCGCCCACATGGTGTCGCCCCCTACTGGCGGGCATTCCACGCAGCGCAACACGCAGCCCATCGGCGGTGCTTCGCGCCAGGTGGCATCGGTGTGCCAGGCATTTTCGTAGCGGTCGGCGGGCTGGTCCGGGCGCTTGTAGATCTGTACCAGGCCCGGGTGCTCCGGATCGCTACCGGCCACCGGGTGGTCCTCCAGATCGCCGAAACGCCGGGCAAAGGCCACATGTTCGGCGCGGCTGAAGTTCTGATCGCGCAGGAACAGCACGCGGTGCTTGAGCAACTGCGCACGGATCTGGTCGAAGAGGTCGTCATCGTGCACAGCATCGGCCAGGTTTACCCCGGAAACCTCAGCGCCAATGGCGCAGGTCAATTGTTCGATATGCATGCTGCAACCCTCTTCAGATGACGAAGATCGACGAACCGGTGGTTTTCCGTGCTTCCAGGTCGCGATGGGCCTGAACGGCATCCTGCAGGGCGTAGTGCTGATTGATCTCGATCTTGATACGACCGCTGCTGACGTGATCAAACAGTTCACCGGCCAAGTCGGCTTTCTCTGCCGGATCGGCGATGTAGTCGGCCAGCGCCGGGCGGGTCAGGTGCAGCGAGCCCTTCATCGCCAGAATCTGCGGATCGAACGGCGGGATGGTGCCCGAGGCAGTACCGACGCACACCATCAGGCCGCGACGCTTGAGGGAATCGAGCGAGGCCATGAAGGTGCTCTTGCCAACGCTGTCGAACACCACGTTGACGCCGACACCGTCGGTCAGCTCACGCACACGCTTGGCCACGTCTTCGTGGCTGTAGTTGATGGTGTGGGTGCAGCCATGGGCGCGCGCCACTTCCGCCTTGGCATCGGTGGAGACCGTGCCGATCACATTCAGCCCCAGCAGGCGCGCCCACTGCGACACGATCAGGCCAACGCCACCGGCGGCGGCGTGCAGCAAAATGCTGTCACCCGGCTTGAAGTCGTAAATGCGGCGCATCAGGTAGGCCGAGGTCAGGCCGCGCATGGTCATCGCCGCTGCGGTTTCAAAGGCGATGGTTTCCGGCAGTTTGATCAGTGCAGCTGCGCCAATCAGGCGCTCGGTGCAATACGCACCCAGGGTGTTGAGAAACCCGGTGTAAGTGACCCGGTCACCGACCGCGACGTTGGTGACCCCCTCGCCTACCGCCTGCACCACGCCGGCCGCTTCCACGCCCATGCCGTTGGGCATCGGAATCGGGTAGGTGCCGTTGCGGAAATAGGTGTCGGCGTAGTTCAGGCCAACTGCGACCTGGCGCAGGCGGACCTGGCCTGGGCCTGGCTCGCCGACTTCGGCGTCTTCATAGCGCAATACTTCGGGACCACCGGTCTCGTAAAATCGTACGACTTTGGACATTCTTGTCACTCCACTCTTGTTCTTGATGCACTGCGTCAGTACAGGTTGAGTGGACAATAAGCCTTACGCTTTGGGGGTGCTTCGCATCCGGCGACAAGGCGTTTTCATTTCGTGACAACGCTTGTAGGAGCGGGCTTGCCCCGCGATAGCGGCGGTACTGACACACCGCAATCGCGGGGCAAGTCGGATCGCCGCACCGCCGCTCCCACTGCGGTGGCTGCCTGTATGATGCGCGAGCCTTTCCACCACTGCTGAGAGTCACGCGATGAAATCCCCGGCCGGTTTGCTCCTTGCAGCGATTGAACTCGACCGCGACAGCGCCACCCCGCTGTACCGTCAGTTGTACCTGCAGATCCGCAAGCAGATCCTTACCGGCCGCCTGCAAGGGGGCATTCGCCTGCCGTCGACACGCACCCTGAGCCAGGAGCTGAAGCTCTCGCGCATCACCCTGCTCAATGCCTTCGATCAATTGATCGCCGAAGGCTTTCTGGTGTCACGCACCGGGGCCGGGACCTACGTGGGCGACGAGTGGGAACGCTCAGGGCACACCGAGCCACCTCCTCCAGCGCCGCCGCAACTGTCAGACCTGAGCCAATCGATGCTGTCCCTGCGCAGCCATCATTTTCGCGGGGTGTCGTATGCACACTACAGTGCCGACACCCCTACTTCGTTCCTGCCCAGCCACGGCGCCTTCGAAGCCTTCCCCCAGCACCTGTGGAAGCGCCTGCTCGCCCGCCACAGCCAAAAACCCAGCAAGGACATGCTCGGCTATGGCGAACTGCAGGGGCTACAGGCTTTGCGTCAGGCCATTGCCGAATATGTCTTTGATGCCCGTGGTATCGACTGCAGTGCCGAGCAGGTGGTGATCGTCTCGGGTGCGCAACAAGCTTTCAACTTGTTGGCCATGCTGCTGTTGAACCCGGATGACCCGGTGTGGATGGAAGACCCGGGCCACATTGCTGCGCGCATCGCCTTCCAGGCCCACGGCTGCCGGGTCACACCGGTGCGCATCGATGAGCAAGGCATCGATGTGCAGCAAGGCATTGCTGAATGTCCTGAGGCGTGCCTGGTATTCACCACCCCTTCGCGCCAGCATCCGTTGGGGGTCACCCTCAGCCATGCCCGACGCCTGCAGTTGATCGACTGGGCCGCCGCCCATCAGCGCTGGGTCATCGAAGACGACTGCGACAGCGAACTGCGCTACAGCGGTCGGCAATTGCCGGCGCTGTACGCCATGGACCAGAGCGACCGGGTGATCTATGTCGGCACCTTCAGCAAAGTGCTGTTTCCGTCGCTGCGCCTGGGTTATGTGGTTCTGCCGCCGGCGCTGGTCGAGCCGTTTTGCACCCTGCGCGCGGTGCTGGACCGCAGCCCGCCGACCCTGTTGCAGGCGGTGACCGCCGATTTCATGAGCGAAGGCCACTTTATCGGCCATATCCGCCGCATGCGCGCGCTGTACCAGGCGCGCCAGAGCTGCCTGGTGGGGGTGCTTGAACGCCGCCTTGGCCACTTCCTGCGCATTACCCCAGTTGAGGCCGGCATGCACCTGATCGCCTGGCTGCCAGCGCACCTCGACGACCAGGACATCGCCCGGCAACTGGCGGGGCACGGCGTGCACACCTACGCCCTGAGCGATTACTGCCTGCAGCGCTACCTGCCGCCTGCGCTGTTGCTCGGCTTTGCCGGTACCGCGCAGGCCGAGGCCGAAACCAAGGTCCAGGCCCTGGTTCAGGCCCTCAAGGCGCTGGGGCAGCCGGTCTAGACAGCGGCCAGTGGCCTTATCATTTGCTTCGTAATGGATCTATCGAGAGTTCCCCGCCGGCGCGATAAAGAACGCGCCGGTAGAACCGGTGCCCGCACCAGGAACGACTCGAATGAATGCTATCCAAGAACGCTTCACCCGGTTGCTCGATAACAAGACCCAAGGCGCCGCAGCGCCGGTGCTGTTGACCCGCGAACTGGCCACCCGCCTGATCGAGCGACTCGACCAGGTTCGCCTGTTCGCCCATGCCTATCCGTTACTGACCAACCTCACCCACGGGCGGCTGACGCCGTTCGACCTGCTCGACTTCGCCTACCGTCACGAGCTCAAGGGTTTGAGCCTGCATATGCTCGACGGTGAGCACAACAGCCTGTCGCAGATGAATGCCGAGCAGTTGCGCACCTTTGCCGACAAGGCCCGGCAACTGGAGCTCGACGTGCACCTGGAAATCAGTAGCACGCTGAAGCCGGACGTTGATGCGGTGATCGCCGTGGCCAAGGCGATTGGCACGCGCAATATCCGCGTGTATTCGCGCTATGAAGGCACGCTGTCGCAGGTCATGGACCGGATCGGCGGCGATCTGTTGTACCTCGCGCATCAGGCCGACGCCCACGACCTGTACTTCGACTTCGAACAACACGAAGAGCTCAAAAGCGACGAAATTGCCCAACTGCTGCGCCAAGCCAACCATCCGCGCCTGCATGCCCTGTTCGACTTCGGCAACATGATCAATGCCTGCGAGCAACCGCTGGCGGCACTGCACAACCTTGCGCCGCACATCCGCCAGGTGCACCTCAAAGGCGTGCGCGTGGTGCCGGAAGCCTCAGGCTTCGGCCATTACGGCGTGCTGCAAGGCAGCGCTGAAGACGACCTGCCCAGCGCGCGCATGGTCTTCGAGTTGCTGATGCTCGGTGAACAGCAGCCACAAGTGATCGCCTTCATCCTCGAACAGGAAAACCACTACATCGCCCCGGCGTTCCGCCAGTCCGACGAGCCTGCCGATCCCTTCATCGCCTACCGCGAAATGAGCGACACGCCGCTGCCCGCCGGCTTCACCCTGGAGCAGATGCTGGCTGGCGAACAGCGCTGGGCCAACAACCAGGTGAGCTACGTCAAAGGCCTGCTCGCCGAGCTGCGCAGCCTCGCTGAACTGCACTTGGCCACACCCGCGAGCGTGTGACGTCGCCACTACCCACTACGCCTGGAGAATAACAATGACTGCACACGACAAGGCCAAATGGTTCAAATTCCTCATCCTGATCCTCGGTGGCGGCACCATCTACAAGCTGGCCAACCTCAAGGACGCCTTCTATGTACCGATGCAGACGTTCATGGGCTTGTCCCATACCGAAATCGGTCTGCTGCTCAGTGCCAACGCAATCATCGCCACTGGCCTGTTCGTGGTCGGCGGCATGCTCGCCGACCGCTTTGACACGCGCAAACTGATCCCCCTGGGCTTGCTCGGCACCGGCGCACTGGGCCTCTACCTGGCGACCTTTCCGCCGTTCAGCAGCCTGATGATCGTCTTTTGCCTGCTGGCCGTGTGCGCCGACTGCATCTACTGGCCAGCACTGCTCAAAGCCATCCGCGGCCTGGGCAACGACCAGGAACAAGGCCGCCTGTTCGGCCTGCTCGAAGGTGGCCGCGGGGTGATCGACACCCTGGTCGCGTTTTCAGCGCTGGGCGTGTTCATTGTCATGGGTGCTGCCGAAGCTGGCCTGAAGGCGGCCATCCTGTTCTATTCGCTGATCGACATCGGCGCAGGCGTGCTGACCTGGTTCCTGCTCAGGGGCAACCAGACCGCAGCCAGCACCACGGTGAAGAAAAACCCGTTGGCCAACCTGATGGAAGCCATCAAGGTGCCGGCGATCTGGGTAGTCAGTTGCAACGTGTTCATGGTCTACATCGTGTACTGCGGTTTGACCTACTTCATCCCCTACCTCAAGGAAGTCTACGGCTTGCCGGTTGCCCTGGTTGGCGCCTACGGCATCATCAACCAATACATGCTGAAGATCCTCGGCGGCCCGGCGGGTGGTTTCATAGCCGACAAGTACTGCAAAAGCCCCAGCCGTTACCTGAAATGGGCGTTCCTGGCGCTGTTGCCGATGATGCTGATCATCCTCATGGTGCCCAAGAGCCCGGGCTACATCTACGCCGGCATGGCCGCGACGCTGTCGTTCGCCTTCATCGTCTTCTCGATGCGTGGGGTGTTCTGGGCGCCGATGGGCGAAGTGGGTATTGCCCCGCACATCACCGGCTCTGCCTTCGGGATTGGCTGCCTGATCGGCTATGCGCCGGGCATGTTCGCCTATGTCGGCTACGGTGCGATCCTTGACCACTTCCCCGGCCAACAGGGGTACAACTATGTGTTCATGACCATGATGGGACTGGCGCTGGTGGGCTTTCTGGTAGCCAGCACGATGTACCGCTTGGTGCGCCGCAACGCACAGGTGTCGATGCAACCTGTAGCAGGGTAACGCCTGCACCTTGCACCCTTCTGTGGGAGCGGGCTTGCCCCGCGATTGTGGTGTGTCTGACACACCGTAATCGCGGGGCAAGCCCGCTCCTACAGAAGGGTGCTTACATTTCGACTTGTGTACCCAACTCAATCACCCGATTGAGCGGCAAGTTGAAGTACTTGAGGTTGCTGTTGGCGTTCTTCAGCAAGAACGCAAACAGCGCTTCGCGCCACCGCGCCATGCCAATGCGCTTGGTCGGAATCACCGTCTCGCGGCTCAAAAAGTAGGTGGTGCCCATCGGGCTGAAATCCAGTGCCGGTACATGGCACAGTTGCAGCGCCGCCGGTACGTCAGGCTCCTCGATAAAACCGAAGTTAAGGTTGACCCGGTAGAAGCCATCACCAAAGTCCTGCACCTCGAAGCGCTCAGCCACCGGCACCCGCGGGCGGTCTTGCGACACCACTGTCAACAGCACCACGCGCTCATGCAGCACCTGGTTATGCAGCAGATTGTGCAACAGCGCATGGGGAACCGCATCGCTACGGGCCGTCAGGAACACGGCCGTGCCCTGAACGCGATGCGGCGGTTGCGCGGCAATACTGCTGATGAACAACGGCAGCGGCAGCGCCGACTCATCCAGACGCTCGACGATAATCTTGCGCCCACGCTTCCAGGTGGTCATCAGCACGAACAGCACGATACCGGCAATCACCGGGAAGGCGCCGCCCTGGAAGATCTTCGGTGCGTTAGCGGCAAAGTACAGGCCATCGACCAGCAAAAAGCCGAGCAACAGCGGAACCGCCAGCCAGCGTGGCGCTTTCCACAACAGCAACACTACCGCTGCCGACAACAAGGTGGTGATCAGCATGGTGCCGGTCACCGCTACCCCGTAAGCCGCCGCCAGGGCACTGGACGACTCGAAGCCGAGCACCAGCAGCACCACCCCGACCATCAACGCCCAGTTCACCGTGCCGATGTAGATCTGCCCTTGCTCCTGGCTGGAGGTGTGCTGGATGAACATGCGCGGCACATAGCCAAGCTGAATCGCCTGGCGGGTCAGCGAAAAGGCCCCGGAGATCACCGCCTGGGAAGCGATGATGGTTGCCAGGGTGGCGAGCCCGACCATCGGCAACAGCGCCCAGCTCGGTGCCAGCAGGTAGAACGGGTTGCGCACCGCCTCCGGGTTACCGAGGATCAGCGCGCCCTGACCGAAGTAGTTCAACACCAGACCCGGCAACACCAGCAGGAACCAGGCGCGGGCAATCGGCTTGCGGCCAAAGTGGCCCATGTCGGCATACAGCGCCTCGGCACCGGTCAAGGCCAGCACCACCGCCCCCAGAATCGCCACACCAATGCCCGGGTGCACCAAAAAGAACTGCACCGCCCAGGCCGGATTGAGTGCCAGCAGCACTTCCGGACGCTGAACGATGCCATAGATGCCCAACGCCCCGAGCACACTGAACCACAGCACCATGACCGGCCCGAACAAGATGCCAATGCGCGCCGTGCCGTGTTTCTGGATCAGGAACAGCCCCACCAGCACCACCAGGGCAATCGGCACCACCCAGTGTTCAATGCCGTCGAACGCCAACTGCAGGCCTTCAACCGCCGACAGCACCGAGATCGCCGGGGTGATCATGCTGTCGCCGTAGAACAGCGCAGCGCCGAACAAGCCCAGCAGCACCAGCACCCGACTCAGGCGTGGAAAAGGCGCTGCTGCACGCCGTGCCAACGCGGTCAGGGCCATGATGCCGCCCTCGCCCTGGTTGTCGGCACGCAACACGAACAGCACGTACTTGAGGGTCACCACCCAGATCAACGACCAGAACACCAGCGACAGAATGCCCAGCACACCGTCATGGTTGGCCTGCACGCCGTAATGGCCGGCGAAGACTTCCTTGAGGGTGTACAGCGGACTGGTGCCGATGTCGCCATAGACCACGCCAACGGCGGCGATCAACAGGCTCAGTGACGAAGTCTTTACGGGGGAATGGGGTGTTGCGGAAGTTGCGGCTTGGCTCACGGTAGAACGTCTCGGAACGGAAGGGCCTGAAAACGCTTGTCAGTATCCCTGTGTGTGTTCCGAGACTCCGTAAAATCTGCGTAAAATTTTCTTACACTTTAACCTGTGGGGGCGGGCTTGCACCGCTATCGCGGGGCAAGCTGAACTGGTCAAGTAATCCTGGACACCCGTTAAGGTTTACGCCGCCAGCTTCTCTGCCTCGACCGGCGACCGGTATCCGTTGTAGCTGTGAGGCCTAGTGGTGTTGTAGCGGGTGATAAAGCGCTGCACATCCATTCGGGCCTCATGCTCCGAGTCGTAGCCATCTTCGGGTACCCACTCAGATTTCAGGCTTCCAAAAAACCGCTCCATCGGGGCGTTGTCCCAGCACTCGCCTTTACGGCTCATGCTCTGCCGGTGCCCATGCTCGCGCAGCTCATTTCTGAACTTGTGGCTGGTGTACTGACAGCCTTGGTCAGAGTGAAATAGCACACCCTTGGGGCGTCCGCGCAGCTCGGTTGCCATGCGTAAGGCCGCGCAGGTCAGTTCAGCATCCGAGATCATCGAGAACGACCAGCCGACAATCCGCCGTGCAAACAAGTCCAAGACAGCCGCGAAGTACAGCCAGCGCTTACCAGCCTTGATGTACGTTACATCTCCGCACCAGACCTCATTTGTCGCCCGCACATCGAATTGCCGTTTGAGCTCGTGCGGTGCGGTCAGGGCTTCAACGCCTGAAGATTTGTATTTGTGGCGTCTGCGTTGACGGCTGCTGATCCCAGCTTCTTGCATCAGGCGGCGCGCCTTGAAGCGGCCGACTGGGTGTCCACTGGCTTGCAGCATCTTGGCCAAGGTGCGCGAACCTGCCGCCCCTCTCGACTCACGATGATGTCTGATCAACTGGGCCTTGAGTTTTTCCCGTCCGGGGTAACGCCGGTCCTTACGCTGGCGCCAGCAGTAGAAACTGCTGCGGCTGACCCCAAGCACCCGACAACACTCATTAACGCCGTATTGCTCACCCAGCTCATCGATCAACGCGAGTGATCTTTGGCGTCCAAAAGCAGGAGAGCGCTGGCCTTTTTTAGGATTTCGATATCCCGGTCTTTCTGCTTGAGCAGGGCTTTGAGCCGTTGGATTTCCTGCTGGTCTGCCGTTATTGCCTTGGCACCCACAGGGGTTAAGCCTTGACGCTCCTGGCGCAGTTGATCGACCCAACGACGCAACGCTGTAGGGCCAATGCCTAAACTGGCACAGACCTGTGGAACTGATTGGCCTTCGTCCAGCACCATGCTGGCCGCCTGTAGCTTGAAGTCACTCGAGTAAGAATTACGCATATCCAAACACCTCAGGTTTGGGCGCCATCATAGCGCCCGATTGAGGTGTCCAGGATCATTAGGCCAGTTCAAGCCCGCTCCTACACGGAATCAGCCCAGCAATGCACTCAGGTCCAGCCCTTGCGCACCCAGCGGCGGGCACCAGTAGTAGCCACCGGTCAGCGGCCGGCTAAAGCGGTACAGTGCATCCACTACGCCGTCTTCCAGGCCACTCATGCGCCGCAGTTGCACTTCGAAGGCATCGAAGGAATAACCAAAGGCCAGAAATGCCAGCCCGGCACCCCGCTGGTCAGCCCACGGCATGGAGCGGCGGACAATGAACGCCTCGGGGTCGAAGCTTTCCTGCGCCGTACGCTTGACGTGCGCCGACGCCGGCGCGTCGTCGAGTTCTTCGTTGTCCGCGTGGCGGCGGCCAATGATGTCGTCTTGCTCGGCTTGCGGCAGTGCCTTGAAGCTGTCCAGGTCATGACGCCACAACTGGAACGCGGCGAAGCTCGAACCGTTCAGGCCCGGAACCTCCGATTTCAGCACAGCGGCCTCTACGGCGGCGTCTTCTACCGGGTTTTCCGTGCCGTCTTCATAGCCGGTCAGGTCAAAACCGCTTTTGTGGCGGAATGCATCGGTGGCTTCCACTAGGCTGAAGGCCGGGGCCAGCAGCTTTTCCAGGCGCTGGCTCAGCAACCACAGATCACCGCGGTCATCGCCACGCAGCCACAGCCACAGGTCGTGCTGGGTGCACGGGTTATCGACTGCGGCGGTCAGTTGCGGAAATGCGCGCAGGCCTTCGATGCTGCGGCCCAATGCCTGCACCAGCGGCGCGCCGAAACCGGCCACCACACGGCTGCCATCCACTTGCTGCTGCACGACGTCGAGCACTGCTGGCAGTTCGCTCGGGGTGTGCAGGCTGAAAAACAGGTGACGGGCTTGTGCGGGAACGGGAGCGGCGAGAATGCCTGGCTGGAACTGCATCGGGAGTCTGATCCTTGAGTAAAGCGCGAATGCTACTGCCTGAGGACAAGGGCGACAAGCGCGGCGGCTTGCCACAGGGGCAAGGCTTCGCGGAGTGAGAATCGCTTACACCACACACACGGAAAACCTCGCCTACACTGCCGTTCATCGTCTTTCACGCGAGCTTTCGATATGACTGCATCACCGCTGCTCAGTGCGTTTTTGCCGCTTGCCTTGGGCTTTATCATGCTCGGTTTGGGGCTGACCCTGACCCTGGCCGATTTTGCCCGGGTAGTGAAGTTTCCCAAGCCGGTGATTATTGGCCTGGCGTGCCAGATCCTGCTGCTGCCCTTTATTTGTTTCCTGATCGCCAAAGGCTTTGGCCTGGCGCCAGCGCTGGCGGTGGGCTTGATGCTGCTGGCCGCCTCGCCTGGCGGTACCACCGCCAACCTGTTCAGCCATCTGGCGCATGGGGATGTGGCCCTGAATGTGACCCTGACGGCGGTCAATTCACTGATCGCGATTCTGACCATGCCGTTGCTGGTCAACCTGTCGCTGGCGCACTTCATGACCGCCGACCAGGCGATTCCGCTGCAATTTGCCAAGGTGTTGCAGGTGTTTGCGATTGTCCTGGTGCCGGTGGCCATCGGCATGCTGATCCGCCGCCTGGCGCACGGGTTTGCCGCACGCATGGAACGCCCGATGAAGATCATCGCCGCACTGTTTCTGGTGTTTACCGTGGTGCTGGCGTTGGTCAAAGACTGGCAGACCGTTGTCGACTATGCCCCGGTCGTCGGTGGCGCGGCGTTGTTGTTCAACCTGCTGAGCCTGGGCATCGGTTATTGGCTGCCGCGCCTGCTGCAGATCCCCAAGCGCCAGGCGATTGCCATCGGCATGGAGATCGGTATTCACAACGGTACTCTGGCGATTGCTTTGGCCCTGGCGCCGACCTTGCTCAACAACTCGACCATGGCTATACCGGCCGCGTTGTACAGTTTGATCATGTTCTTTACCGCAGGCGCTTTCGGCTGGTGGGTAAGCCGCGGCCACAACGCCGCCACAGTGGGAGCGGGCTTGCCCCGCGATTCGGTGTGACGGGTGTATCACTATCGCGGGGCAAGCCCGCTCCTATACGCTTGCGCAGTTGCTGCTTCAGGCGGTGCATCGGCGGGGCATAGAGAAAGCCGAACGATACGCTGTTGTCTCGCCCTTTGAGCGCATGGTGCAGCAGGTGGGCTTTGTACAAGCGTTTGAGGTAGCGGTTGCGCGGCTGGGGCTTGAACGGCCAGTGGCGGTGCACGATGCCGTCATGGACGATGACGTAGAGCACGCCGAACGCCGCCACCCCTGCCCCCACCCACTGCAACGGCGCATGCCCGGCGCGGCCGATGGCGACCAGCGCAAAGGCGATCAACGCCAGCGCCAGCAGGTAGATATCGTTGGTTTCCAGGGCACCCAGCTGCGGTTCATGGTGCGAGCGGTGCAGGAACCAGCCCCAGCCGTGCATGATGTAGCGATGCGCCAGGTAGCCAACGCCCTCCATGGCCGTCAGGGTGCAGAGAAATACAGCAAGGTTGAGGATCATCGCAGCAGACTGCCCGGCGAAGGGTTGGCATGAAGGCGCAAAAGCCTACCACCAAGCCCGCCCGCACCCCAGCCCTTTTCATCAGGGCGCGGTTTCGCGCACGGTCACGGTGGCGGTGGTGCCTGCACGCAAATTGCCTTTGCCGACGTAGTCCGGATCGATCTCGATGCGCACTGGCACGCGCTGGGCCAGCTTGACCCAGGTGTAGCTAGGATTGACGTTGGCCAGCAGGCGACTGCCCGGCGCGTTCTCACGGTCGGTAATGGCGTAGGCGATACTTTGTACCTTGCCTTCGAATTGTTCGCCGCTCATCAACGCGATCTGCACCGGGCTGCCGGGATGGATACGTGGCAGTTTGGTTTCTTCGAAATAGCCACTGACGTAGAACGAAGCGCTGTCGACCAGTGCCAGCAAGGCCACGCCACTGCTGGCGTAATCGCCCTGGCGGGTCAGCAGGTTGGTCACATAACCACTGACCGGCGCATACATACGTGTGCGTTCAAGGTCCAGCTCGGCCTGGGTCAGCGCGGCACTGGCGAGTCGACTGTTGGCCAGGGCCAGGCTCAAGTCGGATTGCCCACGCATCAGGTCGGCCTGGGCCACTGCCACGTCGGTGCTGGCTTTTTCCCATTCTTCGCCGGAAATCGCAAAACCCTGTTTCAGGGTACGGCGCCGTTGCTCTTCGCTCTGACGCTGTTTGAGCAATGCCTGGCTGGAAACAATCTGCGCCTGTGCCAAACCTTCGTTGGCCTGAGCGACCTCCACGGCGCGGCGTGCATGCTCCACGGCCAGGGCGTAGCGTGCCGGGTCGATCTCCAGCAGCAGGTCACCTTTGTTGACGTGCTGGTTGTCTGCCACGCGAAG
Source organism: Pseudomonas sp. NUPR-002 (assembly GCF_056322725.1). Lineage (NCBI taxonomy): Bacteria > Pseudomonadati > Pseudomonadota > Gammaproteobacteria > Pseudomonadales > Pseudomonadaceae > Pseudomonas > Pseudomonas sp. NUPR-002. Next base: position 2,907,726 of record NZ_CM150476.1, on the reverse strand, counting down.
TTCGGTGATGCGCCCGGAGACTTCGGCCGACAATGTCACCACATCGGCCCGCACCCGGGCATCGCGGGTCCAGGGCGCGCGGGTGTAATGCTCCCAGGCAAACCAGCCGAGCAGCAATGCCAGCGCGACGATTGCCAGGGTCGATGCCTGGGCAACAAATTTCTTCACCGTTTCAGCTCCCCATGTACAGAATGATCAAGGCGCAGATGCAGCTGTACAGCGCCCCTTCGAACAACGCCGGGTGCCACACTCGCTGCATCACGCCCAGGGGCTGCAACAGCCACAGCAGCACGAACAACAGCGGCATGGCCAGCAACAGCGCCTGGGCAATGGGCGGCAGGTAGACACCACCAACTTCAAAATCAATGGGCAAGGACAGGCGCTCCTTCGGCGGCAGGGTCAAGGTAAGCACTGTAATGGCGCAAAAAGCCGGCAATCACCAGCAACGCGACACGAATACGAAACAGCGAACGCAGCTGCTCCGGCGCAGCCTGAAACTGCGCGCTGTGCAGGGCATCGAGTTCTTCACCCAGGGTTTGCAGGGTGTCGAGTAGCGTTGGCAATTGTCCCTGGGTGCGCCCGGCAACATAACGGCCAGTGCTGCGCAGCACCTGTTCCAAACGCTCGCGGGTGCTGTCCGAGAGCAACAGGTTGGCCCGGCTCTGTTCCTGCAGTTGACGCAACGCCACACCGAGGGCCATACAGGCCAGGTTGACCTCGAACAACGCCTTGGAGCGTGCATCCTGGGTGGCCGGCAGCAGGCCGAGGATCAGGGTCAGGCGGTCGACCATGCGGCTCTCGAAGGCAAACTGGCGGGCATCGGAGGTCGGCCCCTTGAGCAAGGCATAGACCTGCTCACGGGTTTCCCGAAACAGCCGCTCGATGCGTAACTGCGGGTTGAACGGAAACAGCCAGGCATACACCAGCAGCGAGAGCACACCACCACACAGGTAGGCACCGGCAAACTCGAACCACTGGATCGCGGTGTTCTGCCAGGCGCCAATATTCTGTGGCCCGAACAGCAAGAAGCTGGACAGCCCCAGGCCCATGCCGATACCGGCAGTCATCGGTGTCGACAGCCCGACAGCAACCACGTACAGCAACGGCAGCAGCAGCAACGCCAGCATCTCGAAATCGACCACCTGCGGAATCAGCCAGAACTGGTACAGCGCCGATACCAGCACGGCCATGACCAGGCCGCGCATGTAGTTTTGCGCCGCTATCAGCGGGCGCGGGAAGGTCGCCATCAGCGAGCACAGAATGCCCACCAGAATCACCGTGGCACGGGCACCGTCCCAGGCGGTCTCGATCCAGATCAACCCGCCCACCAGCAAGGCCAGAAAGGCGCGGCTGGCGTTCATCGCCGCCAGGCGAAAATCCAGGTGCAACGGATTGGAGCGCGCTTCGCGGTACACACAATCACCGGCGCGGCCTTCCTGAATGGCATCGCTCAGTTCGAGCATTTCGGCCAGTTGTTCCAACAACCGCGCCTGCTCCCAACGCAGCGCCCAGGCCAGCGAGCGTAAGGTCGGCGGTAGATCCGGTGCCAGTTGCTCGGCTTGCAGCGCGGCCTGGTCAAAGCGTCGTTGCAGGGCGCTGAAGTGCGCCCGGGCACTGGCAGGCATCGCCCGGCCCTGTTGCGCCAGTTGTTCGAGAAAGGCCAGCTCGTCGCTGAGCAGCCGGTTGATGAAGTCCGGGTAAGCCCCCTGCCAGCGCTCGGCGATCATGCGCTTCTGGTTACGCAGCACCGTCAGGCGCGAACTGAGCAGTACCAGTTGGTTACCCAACAACTGCACCAAGCCGTTGGCGCTGCGCAGGTGTGGCGCATCGAAGTACAGGTGGCGGCGCAGCCCTTCCAGGGCGCTGATTTCACCGAGAATCTGCATCTGCCGCTGGCTGAAGGCCTGCGGCGTTTCCTCGCCACGAATGGCCGCAGCCGCATGCGCGGCCATCAGTTTGATCAGGTTGTCGACTTTGCCAAAGTAGCCGTTGGTGACCGCTTGTGGCCGCGCACTGACCAGGCTGACGGCGCAAACACAGGCCACCGCCAGCAAGGTTTCGGTGACCCGAGTGATGGCCAGCATCAACGTGTTGTCCTGCTCGGGGATCGCCAGCATCGCCACCACTACAGCGGTGAAGCCGCTGAGTACGAAGGCGTGGGAACTGGTGTAGCGCAGCAAAGTGCCACCGGCGGTACACAGGGCCAGCCACAGCGCCAGGGTGACGATAAAGGGCAATGGCGCCTGGGGGAACAGCGCCATGATCAGCACCGCGACCGCCGCGCCAACGGTGGTGCCGACCACTTGCGCAAAACTGCGCTGCAAGGTCATGCCGCCCAGCGGCTGACTGACGATAAACACCGCCATGATCGACCACTTGGGCTGGTCGAGGTCGAAAATGAACGCCAGGTACAAAGTCAGCAAGCAGGCAACAATGGTTCGCAGGGCGAAAAAAAGCGTATCGCGCCCTGGGTGCAGAACCATTTTGAAATAGTTGATCAGCGGTTGCATTGCGCTCCCTCACCACGCTGTGGAGCTTCACCTTAGCGGCAGCAGCCACATTGGGGTAGCGGCGTGCGCACGTTACAGCGTTGCACAGACGGAACAGTCGCGCTGCAGCGGGGTTTTAGCGCAATTGTCACGAAAACAGCCTTGACCCTGTCGCTTTTCAACGTTAGTTTCTCGCCCGCATTTTTGCATGCCTATACAGGAGTCCTGCTTTGGACAGTTGCTCTAGTCGATTGCGACAGGTTCGTACGGCACGCTAGTTCAGCAGACTTCCTCTGCCACTGCCCTGCCGTTCATGGTAGTCAGTGGTGCCGCGCATCCCGCTGCGGATGCAACGCTTCCCGCTCCCTTCCTGCACGCCTTGCACGCTACGTTTGCGGCGCTGGCCTGCGACCCTGCGCAATCCTTTTATTTATCCCTGCATCGGCCCGTGGTCGATGCCTGGCGGCGCTGTGCCGTGGATTCGAGGTTTGTCATGGATTGGAAAGTATTTCTCCTGCGCGTGAGTGTCGCGCTGCTACTGGGCGCCCTGATCGGCGCTGAACGTCAACTGCGCCAGCGCCTCACCGGCCTGCGCACCAACGCCCTGGTCAGCACTGGCGCCTGCTTGTTCGTGTTGATGACCCAGGCGGTACCGGGCATGGCCGCCAGCGATGCTTCACGTATCGCTGCGTATGTGGTGTCGGGTATCGGCTTTCTCGGCGGCGGAGTGATCATGCGTGATGGCCTGAATGTCCGCGGTCTGAACACAGCAGCCACACTCTGGTGCACCGCCGCCGTTGGTGTGCTGTGCAGCATGGGACTGTTGCTGGAGGCGGCGGTTGGCACCTGCGTGGTGCTGTGCGCCAACATCTTGCTGCGCGACATCGCCCAGCGCCTCAACCAGCAAGAGGTGCTGCCGGCCACTGAAGCCGAACAGCGTTTTGAAGTGCGCATCACCTGCCGCGCCGAAGACGAAATCCAGGTGCGCAGCCTGATGCTGCACAGCTTTGGCAGTGGCGGCCTGCGCCTGCAGTCGTTGCACAGCGAAGACCTGGCCAACCCGGCCAAACTGGAAGTGCGCGCCGAGCTGCTCGGCAGTCCGGAGGCGCCAACCCAGCTGGAACGCCTGGTCAGCCGCGTGAGCCTGGAAAAAGGCGTCAGTTCGGTGCGCTGGCAGGTCCAGGAGTTGGTACCCGACTAACATTCGCGGGTAAGCGGCTGCACAGTGAAAATATGCTCAGTGCCAAGCAAAATCCGCTGCAGCCGCTGGCAGCCAAAGGGGTACCCTGTAGCAAAATAATCAGCCAGAGGTGCACTGTGGCGTCCTATACCTTGCGTCAGTTGAAGTATTTCGTCACCACCGTAGAGTGCGGCAGCGTCGCTGAGGCGTCGCGCAAGCTGTACATTGCGCAACCGTCGATTTCAACGGCAATCAAAGGCCTGGAAGACAGTTTCGGCGTACAGCTGTTCATTCGCCATCACGCCCAGGGGGTATCGCTGACCCCGGGTGGTGCGCGTTTCTACCGCAAGGCCCAGGCGCTGTTGCGCATGGCCCGGGAGTTCGAACAGAACGCCCTGGCCGACAACGATGTGGTCAGCGGGCAGATCGACATCGGCTGTTTCGAGACCGTTGCCCCACTCTACCTGCCGCGCCTGATCAAAGGCTTTCGCGAACGCTTTCCCGGGGTGGAGATCCGCCTGCAGGACGGCGAGCAACAGGAGTTGGTGCAAGGCTTGACTGGTGGGCGCTTTGACTTGGCTATCTTCTACGATCACGACCTGGACAGCACCATTGAAACCGAAGCACTGATGGCGCCGCAGCGGCCCTATGCCTTGCTACCGGCCGGTCACCGCTTTGCCGAGCAGGCGCAGGTGTCATTGCGTGACCTGGCGCTGGAACCGATGATCCTGCTTGATGTGCAACCGAGCCGTACTTACTTTGTGAGCATTTTCGAAGAGCTTGGGTTAAGCCCGAACATTATCTTTAGCTCGCCTTCGATCGAAATGGTACGTGGCATGGTTGGTCAGGGGTTTGGCTTTGCCGTACTGGTGACCCGCCCGCAGACCACCACGACTTACGATGGTCAGCCATTGGTGTGTGTGGAACTGTTGGAAGACGTCACCGGTTCCGGCTTGGTGGCTGGCTGGTTGAAGCGTGCGCAGCTGACCAAGCCTGCGCAGCTGTTTGTCGACTACTGCAAAGAACAGTTCACCGCCTGGCTGAACTAACCACTGTAGGAGCGGCGGTGCGGCGATCCGACTTGCCCCGCGATGCGATGTGACTGGCACACCGCTTCGCGGGGCAAGCCCGCTCCTACGGGCGCTTTAGCGCGCGGCCCAGGCGTTGAAACGCTGCTCCAGTTCCTCACCATGGTCCACCCAGAACGCCGCATCCACTGCCTGCGCCTCGGCCAGGTTGGCCTGCGCCGTCGGTAGCTGTTGTTGCACCTCTTCCGGCAACAGTTTCAGCGCATCGCGATGCACCGGCCCGTACGGAATCTCTTCAGAGAACACCTTTTGCGCCTGCGGCTGGCTGGCAAAGGCAATGAACTGCTCCGCCAACGCCTTGTTCGGTGTGCCTTTGACCACCGCCCAGTATTCCGGGTCGTACAGGCTTTGCGGCCAGACGATCCCAAGCTTCATCCCCTCTTTTTGCGCCGAAGCGATGCGCCCGTTGTACGCCGCGCTCATCACCACATCCCCGGCAATCAACCACTGCGCCGGTTGTGCGCCCGCTTCCCACCACTGGATGTTGCCCTTGATCTGATCCAGTTTGGCAAACGCCCGGCTCACCCCCTCCGGAGTCGCCAGTACCTGGTACAACTGGTCTGGCTTGACGCCATCGGCGAGCAAGGCGATTTCCAGGGTGTACTTGGCGCCCTTGCGCAAGCCGCGCTTGCCGGGGTATTCGCTGACGTTCCAGAAGTCGGCCCAGGAGGTCGGTGCCTTGGCCAGTTTGTCGTGGTCGTAAGCCATGACCATCGACCACACGTAAGTGGCCACACCGCACTCGCTCAAGGTGCCGGGCACGAACTGCGCGGCATCGCCGAACCGAGCCGGGTCCAGGCGCTCGAACAAGCCTTCATCACAGCCACGCAGCAACTCCGGGCTTTCGACTTCGACCACATCCCAGCTGGTATGGCCAACATCGACCATGGCTTTGATTTTCGACAGTTCACCGTTGTATTCACCGGCCACCACGCGTCCTGCGCCGCTGGCGTTGAAGGGTTGGAAATAGGCCTTGTCCTGGGCCTGTTTGGTCGCACCGCCAAATGAGATCACGGTAAGGCTCTGTGGCGCGGCCTGCACGGCGCCGCACAACAAGGCCAGGGCAAAGGGAACACTGCAACGCAAGGATCTGGACATGGATCTGTTCCTCAGCAAAGCCGGCTCGCCCCTGCGAGCCGGCGAAGGGACTTACAGCACGCCGAATTCGCGCGCAGTGCGGTCTACGGCGATTCGGGTCTTGTCGACCAGCTCATCGATCTCGGCTTTGCCCGCAACCAGCGCCGGGGCCATGATCATCCGGCCCAGGGTCGAGCGAATGATCAGGCCTTCTTCAAAGCCGATGGTGCGGCAACGCCAGGCCATGTCGTTCTCATTGGCAAAGCGTTTGCGGCTGACTTTGTCTTCGGCGAACTGCAACGCGGCGACCAGGCCCGTGCCCTGCACTTCACCAATCAGCGGGTGGTTGCCGAACACTTCGCGCAGGCAGCGCTGCAGGTACGGGCCGGTGTCTTGCTTGACCTGGGCAACAATGCCTTCATCACGCAGGGCCTTGAGGTTGGCAATCGCCACCGCAGCAGCCACCGGGTGTCCGGAATAGGTCAGGCCGTGAGCGAACACCCCGCCCTGCTCTACCAACACCTGAGCCATACGCTTGGACAGGACCAGGCCGCCCATGGGGATGTAGCCGCTGGTCAGGCCTTTGGCGATCGACAGGGTGTCGGGTTCGAAGCCGAAATGCTGGTGGGCGAACCATTCGCCAGTGCGGCCGAAGCCACCGATCACTTCATCGGCACACAGCAACACATCGTATTTGCGGCAGATACGTTGAATTTCCGGCCAGTAGCTTTCGGGCGGGAAAATCATCCCGCCAGCGCCCTGGAACGGTTCGGCAACGAAGGCGGCAACGTTCTCGGCACCCAGCTCGAGGATTTTCTCTTCCAGCTGGCGGGCTGCGCGCAAACCGAACTCGGCCGGGGTCAGGTCACCTTCATGGGCGAACCAGTACGGCTCGTCGATGTGCGCGACATCGGGAATCACCCCGCCCATGTCATGCATGAACTTCATGCCGCCCAACGCCGTGGCGCCGAGGGTCGAGCCGTGGTAGCCGTTCCAGCGGCCGATCATGATCTTCTTCTGTGGCTGGCCAAGAATCTGCCAGTAACGGCGCACCGTACGGATCAACACCTCGTTGGCCTCAGAGCCGGAGTTGGTGTAGATCGCGTGGCTGTAATGACCAGGCAGCAGGCTGAACAGCAACTCCGAAAGCTCTACCACCGCCGGGTGGGTGGTGTGGAAGAACATGTTGTAGTACGGCAGTTGCTCCAGTTGCTGGCTGGCGGCGGCCGCCAGGTCCTTGCGACCGTAGCCGAGGTTCGTGCACCACAACCCCGACATGCCGTCCAGGTAGCGTTTGCCATCGTTGTCCCACAGTGCCAGGCCTTCGCCACGCACGATCACCCGCGGACCTTCCTCGTTCAGGGCTTTCTGGTCGAGAAACGCATGAATGTGGTGCGCGGCATCCAGGGCTTGATAGTCACGGGTGCTACGGTCGGGTTTCACTTGAGCGGTCATTGCGAGTCTCCTTGCGGGTTTTTATCGTTGAGGGTGCCGAGTACGCAGGACAGCGGTTCTGGCTGGAACAGCGGCTTGCGCATCACGCACTTGATCCACAGCACGGCGATGATCGACACCACCAGCAGCACCAGGCCGGCATACGCGAAAATGGCAAAGGTCATGTCCGGGCTTGGCGACACGTGCCAGATCGCAAAGAGCATGCCGGCGATGCCAAATACTTGCGGCAGCGGGTAAAACGGCGTGCGGAATGGCCGGGCGGCCTGCGGGTAGCGGCGGCGCAGTGCGATTACGTTGATGTGGGTAATGATGTAGGCGAGCAACCAGGCCAGCGCAGCAGCCAGCAACAGTTGGTTGATGGCATCGGGATGGTCATGCATCAGCAGCAGTGGCAAGCCGGTGATCGCCGAGACGAACAGCACCGCCACCCAAGGGGCGCCGCTGCGCTTGCCTTGCAGTTTGAGCACACCGAATGCCTGGCCGTTTTGCGCCATGCCGAACAACATGCGCGGAATGGCGGCCAGCGAGCTGTTGAGGGTACTGCAGGTGGCGGTAATGGCTGCGGTCACCAGGAACACCTGGCCCGTTTCACCAAACACGGTGGTGGCGAACAGGTAGTGCGGCAAACCGTTGCTGGCCAGTTCGGCCTGCGGCACGGTGAGCAAGGCACCCAGGCAATACAGGGCGATGATCACGAAGATCACGGTCAAGCCAATCATCATCGAACCTGGGATGTTGCGCTGCGGGCGGCGGGTTTCTTCCACCAGCGGGCAGACAAACTCAGCACCGACAAAGCCCCACACCGCCATCGCCGTCAGCGCAATCACGCCCAGGCCCAACGGGTTCCAGTTGGCGACGTCAAACAGCTGCGGATTGGGTGAAACAATATCGCTGTTCATCGCACTCAGGCCCATGACCAGCAGCACCACCACCATCACCACCGCCAGCGCCGTCTGCAGGCGGGCGAAGATGTCGATGTTGAACAGGTTGAGCACGGTGAACAGGCCCAGCACACCCAGGGCCACGGTCAGCGGTGGCAGCGAGTGCGGGTAGACCTTGTCGATGATGAACTCCATCAGCAGCAGCTCTGCCGACAAGGCGAACATCGCCACCACCACATAACCCGAGAACGTCGCAAGGATCGCCGGGAATTGCCCGATGGCCACTTCCGTGTAGCTGCTCAGGCTGCCTGCGCGCGGGATCATCAAGGCCAGCTCGGAGAACGAGCAGGCATAACTCAAGGCCAACAGCCAGGCCAGTGCCAACGGCACAATGAAGCCTGGGCCGGCGATACCGACGCCTTGCAGCATCAACACCATGACACCTTGCGACACCACCAGGCCGATCGCCACCGCCAACAACGCGGTCAGGCCCAATTTCTTGCGACTGTCAGGTGGCGCCAAGGCGCCGGTGGACACGCTTGCATTACTGTTCATCGCTTGCTCCGCTTATTAGATTTATGTGCAAGAACCGCGTTGTTTGTATTCGCGGGGCAAGCCCGCTCCTTGTAGGAGCGGGCTTGCCCCGCGATCAATCCGTCACCCGCGCAGCTGAATCCAGGTAGTTTTCAGCTGCGTGTACTTGTCAAACGAGTGCAGCGACAAGTCACGCCCGAACCCGGATTGCTTGCCGCCACCAAACGGCACCGTGACATCCAGGGCATCGACGGTATTGACCGACACCGTGCCGGCATTCAGGCGCCGCGCCACGCGATGGGCGCGATTGAGGTCATCCGTCCATACCGAAGCGGCCAGGCCATAGATGTGATCATTGGCCATCGCCACGGCCTGGTCTTCGTCATCGAACACGCTGACCGCCAGTACCGGACCGAACACCTCTTCGCGGGCCAGGGTCATGTCGGCCGTTACACCGGTGAAAATCGTCGGTTCGATGAAGTTGTCCGAACCGTCGAAACTCAACTGACGGCCGCCGCACACCAACTGTGCGCCCTCTCCCTGGGCCTGCTCGATGTACTGCATGATCCGTTGGCTTTGACGCGCATCGACAATGGCGCCAGCGCTGCTGGCCGGGTTCAGTGGGTTACCCGGCTGCCATTTGCCAGCCTTGGCGATCAGGCGCTGGATAAAGTCGTCGGCAATTGAGCGCTCGACCAACAAACGCGAGTTGGCCGAACACACTTCGCCCTGATTGAAGAAGATGCCAAACGCAGCCTTCTCGGCCGCCAGGTCCAGGTCCTGGCAATCGGCAAACACCAGGTTCGGACTTTTGCCGCCGCATTCCAGCCACACCTGCTTGAGGTTGGATTGCGCCGCGTACTGCATGAAGTACTTGCCCACTTCGGTGGAGCCGGTAAACACCAGCGCATCCACATCCATGTGCAGGCCCAGGGCACGACCGGCTTCCTCACCCAGGCCCGGCACCACGTTGAGCACACCCGCCGGAATCCCGGCTTGCAGGGCCAGTTCGGCCAGACGCAGGGCGGAAAACGGCGATTGCTCGGCCGGTTTCAGCACCACGCTGTTCCCAGCGGCCAGCGCCGGGGCCAGTTTCCAGGCCGCCATGTCCAGCGGGAAGTTCCACGGCACCACGGCACCGATCACCCCCAGCGGTACACGGGTAATCGTCGCCAGGGCATTGCTGGCCGTGGGCGCCACTTGATCGTAAAGCTTGTCGAGGCTTTCGCCGTACCAGGCGAACACATGGGCGGCGCCCGGCACGTCGATGTTCCAGGCATCCATCACCGGTTTGCCCATGCTCAGCGAATCGAGCAAGGCCAGTTCGTCACGGTGTTCCAGCATCAGTTGCGACAGGCGCAGCAACACCGCCTTGCGCTCGCCGGGTGCCATCTTCGCCCAAGGCCCCTGTTCGAAGGCGCGACGGGCACTGCGCACTGCCTGGTCGACTTCGGCCTCTGCGCAGGCAACCACACGGGCCAGCACGCGGTTAGTGGCCGGGTTGATCACTTCCAGGCGCGCATCGTTCTGCGCCAGGCACGGTTCGCCATCGATCAACGCGGTGTCGATCAGTCGTTGCTGCTGTGCAAGGCGGGTCCAGTCGTTGAAATCGTTCATCGCAGGCTCTTTTGTCATTATTGATGTGTGCAGAGGTAAGCGGCCAAACGGTCCATCAGGCGGTCACAGGCCGCCATTTGCGCGACGCTGACGAACTCGTCCGGCTTGTGCCCCTGATCCATGCTGCCCGGGCCGCAGACCACTGCCGGGATCCCGGCCTGATCGAACAAGCCACCCTCGGTGCCAAACGCCACGGTGCTGAAGTCGTCGCGCTCACACAGCTGCGCCAGCAGTTGTGCGGCGGCACTTTCGCGGTCGGTGGCCAAGCCCGGGTAGGCTGAAATCGGCTCGAAGCGAATCGCTGTATCTGGTTTGACCACCTGCATCGCTGGCAGCAGCGTGTGCTGGGCGTAGTGGTGCAATTCATCAACCACCGCTTGTGGTTCGAACGCTGGCAAAGCACGCACTTCAAAGTCAAAGCGGCAGTCCTGCGGCACGATGTTGAGCGCCGTACCGCCCTCGATCACCCCGACCTGGACCGTGGAAAACGCCGGATCGAAGCGCTCGTCGTGGTGTTCTGGCGCCGCCAGGCGCTGACCAATCTCGCCGAGGCGCGCAATCAGCCGAGCCGCCTGTTCGATGGCATTCACGCCATACGGCGCATAGGCCGAATGGCACGCTGCACCTTTGACGTGGCAACGCATGGCCAGCTTGCCTTTGTGGCCGAGCACCGGCTTCAGCTCGGTCGGTTCGCCAATCAGGCACAGGGCGGGTTTGGCGATACTGTGCGGCAACGCCTCGAGCAGGCTGCGTACGCCCAGGCAACCGACTTCCTCGTCATACGAGAACGCCAGGTGCACGGGGCGCTGCAAGGGGCTGGCAAGAAACACCGGCACCGCTGCCAAAACCGAGGCCAGGTAGCCTTTCATGTCGGCCGTGCCGCGCCCATACAACTTGCCGTCGCGCTCGCTGAGGGCGAACGGTTCGACCGTCCAGGCCTGACCGTCCACCGGCACCACGTCGGTATGCCCCGACAGCACCACCCCGCCCTCCACTGCCGGGCCAATACTGGCCAGCAGGTTGGCCTTGCTGCGCTCGGTGTTGTAGATCAGCGTGCAGCTCACCCCCAGGCCTTGCAGGTAATCCTGCACGAAGGCGATCAGCTGCAGGTTCGAGTCGCGACTGACCGTGGCAAAGCCAATCAGCTTTGCTAGCAAGGCGCGGCTGCGCAACTCACTCATCGCCCGGCACTCCATAGCTCGGGGCCAGGGTTGGGTTCAGCGCGCGGGTCAGGTAGTCCTGCAACTGTGGCTCATAGGCAGCCCAGAGCTTGTGTAGTTCACCGATCGGGTTTTCATCTGCCCAGTCGACCCGCAGATCGACGATGGGCCAGAGCAGATCACCGACCACCGACAGCGCCGCCGAATGCACCGCGCCCGCTTCGCCGCCCGCGTCCTGTCCGGCTTGCAGCGCGTTCAGCAAGCGTGCGGCGAGGCAGCCTTCACTGCCCTCGAACGCCGCAACCATCCGCTCGATCACGCCACTGTTGGCCAAGAGGTTGCCCGCAGCGACGCATTGCTCACCTGCCAGTGCGTTGTGGGTACCCAGCGCATGGTTGCCACTGAACACCGCAGTACGCCCTTGGGCATCCACTACCGCGACCTGGCGGTACTGGCTGTAGCCGTTGCGGGTCAGCGCATGGTCCAGCGCCTGATGCGGTGCCAGCCCTTCGGCCAGGGCATCGAGCACCTGCGGGCCCAGGGCCGGCAAAGTAATGTTCTGGCTCGACACCGCGCCGACACCGGAGCGCAGCCACGGGCAACGGGCACCCACGGCAATGCTCGATGAGCTGATGGCGATGCCCAGTTGACCGGTTTCAGCACAGCGACCCACGATGGAAAAGGTCATGGCACGCTCCTTATTCAGGGATGACCGCAATCACGTCGATTTCCATCAGCCACTGCGGCTGGCCCAGGGCACTGACAACAAGGCCAGTGGAGATCGGGAACACCCCCTTGAGCCACTTGCCAACCTCCTGGTACACCGGCTCGCGGTAGCGTGGGTCAATCAGGTAGGTGGTGGTCTTGACGATGTGGCTCAAGTCACTGCCGGCCTCCTCAAGCAGTTGCTTGACGTTGCGCATGGCTTGTTCGGCTTGCGCCCGTGGATCACCCAGGCCCACCAGTTGGCCGTTGAAATCGGTACCGACCTGGCCGCGCACGTAAACGGTATTGCCGGCACGTACCGCCTGGCACAGGTCGTTGTCCAGGGACTGGTTCGGGTAGGTGTCTTTGGTGTTGAACATGCGAATGCGGGTATGAGTAGGCATCAGCGGGCTCCCATGAGGCTGGCGGATTGAAGGTGGGTTTCGGGCCGTTCGGCCTGACGTTGCGAGGCATCGCGGTAGTCGAAATAAGCGCGCTGCTTGATGATGTGCTCGGCGATATGCCGGGCGTCGTGCCACACGCCCCAGATAAACGCCGAACCACGCCGGGCCAGCCATGGCAGGCCGACAAAGTAGACGCCCGCTTCGCTGGACACCCCACGCTGGTGCTGTGGCTTGCCATCGGCCTTGAAGGCATTGACCTTGAGCCAGTCGTAGTCGACCGAGTAGCCGGTGGCCCAGATCACCGTAGTGATACCGGCCTTGGCCAGGTCCAGTTCGAGGATCGGCTGGCTGATGCAGTCAGGGTCTGGGAGCATGATCCGCGCTTCCGGCTCTGCTGGCAGGTCCAGGCCGTTGGCGGCGATATAGGCGTCGGCGGCATCGAGCAAGGCCAGGTAGTTTTCATCACCGCGGGCGATGTTCTCGGCCAGGTCTGCTTGAAAGCTCACCACACCGTTGTTGAATGCCTTGGTCAGGCCCACCAGGGTCACACCCTGTTGTGCCAGGCGGCGGAAGTCCACGGTATGGCCACCACGTGCACCGCTGACGGCGATGGTCACGTGCTCTTTGCCCGGTTGCACGCCCTCGGCATCCCACAGGCCGAGCACGCCCAGCCACCAGCAGAAGTCGCGATTGCGATAGGCACGCGGCGGACGGTCGTGGGCGCCAACCGAGAGGTACACCTGCTTGCCGGCGCGCTGCAGTTCATCAGCGATCTGCACACCGGATGAACCGGCGCCCACCACCAGCACCGCGCCTTCAGCCAGTTGCTCAGGGTTACGGTAGTGCGCCGAGTGCATCTGGGTAATGGCGCCGTCTGCCGGGGCAATGGCAGGGATCAGCGGACGCTGGAACGGGCCGGTGGCGACCACCACATTGCTGGCCTCGATCACGCCCTCGGAGGTTTCAACGGTGAAACCCGGGCGCCCGACGTTGCGTTGTACCTGGGTAACTTCGACGCCGGTGCGTATCGGTGCATTGAATTTTTCTGCATAGGCTTCGAAGTAGTCGGCTACCTGGTCTTTGCCAGCAAAGGCATCCGGGTCCAGGCCCTCGAACTCAAGGCCAGGGAAGCGGTCGTGCCAGGCCGGGCCGTTGGCAACCAGCGAATCCCAGCGACCGGTGCGCCAGGCTTCGGCGATACGGTTGCGTTCCAGAACCAGGTGCGGCACGCCGAGTCGGCTCAAGTGTTCGCTCATGGCCACACCGGCTTGCCCGGCACCCACTACAAGCGTGTCTATTACGGTTTTATTGTTGGTCATCGCTGCGCCCTACTGAGTTTTCCCACGGGGATCACCGTGGGTGGGTGTTGGGCGCATTCTGTGCAAAGGCTGGAAACAGCGAAATTATGATTTTTGTGGTTGTTGGCAAGCAAAAAACTGTGAGGCTTGAGGAGTGGGGCTTTGGCGGGCGTTTACAGGCAGGTGCAGTGGCACAGATTTGGGAAGTACTGACTTGTGGCTTGCTGTTTTTGGCTTCTGGAGCTGGGAGCTTATCCGTTTGGTGGGGTGGCTCCACTGGCCCCTTCCGCCCTTACGGCGGCCTACTTTGCTCTTGGGCAAAGTAGGCCGCCGTAAGGGCGGAAGGGGCCAGTGGAGCCACCTCACCAATTGGATAAACCCCCAGCCCAAAAAGCCAAAACCACCCTCCTTCCCACCCAACAACCCATGATGAGTTACTATTTACCGTTCCCAAACAACCCTTGAATCGCATTATTCAAATCATCAACTTTATTAAGCACTTCCTGCGTAGTCGATTGCCCCTGAGACTGCGCACTCCCCCCCGAACCTGAAGGTTTATTGCCCTGCAAGCCTATACAGGAATTACCACAGCTCTTGAATATTTGACCGCAAGAGTCGTAACACGCCTTGTTCCCCTGACAGGTCGTGAAACACTGCGAATACTGCTGACTGCAATTGCTACTGCACTCAGTGACAGGGCTTTTCGGTGCAGACTGGGTTTGCCCGCCGCCTGGCACTTTCTGGTTGGCGCAATGGGTGGGGCAATCGTAGACGCTGTTGCAGACATTTTTGCAGGCGGCGGCCTTGTTCGGGTCGCCTACGCAGCCTGCCAGGCAGTTTTGTTTGCCACCTTCGCACATCGGGATACAGTCACCCGAGTAAGAAACAGGTGACACCATGAACATAATAAACAGCACCCAAAAATAGTGCTGCATGCCAAACTTACGAATACGGCTTCGCCATGTTTCGCGCTGGATACTCATAACTAAGTCCCTCACGCTAATCAGCGAAATTTATACAGGCAATATGTAAACGCATCCAATATTATTTTTGAATTATTTTTATAACAATGAACTACTAACGATCAACTCAAGTTGCCTTGTTATTAGGGTGCCAGGTATATCGTCTCGCGGGGCAAGCCCGCTCCTACCGGCAGCCAGACCGGGGTTGTAGTGCTTGCACTACAGGGCTTTCATGATTCCCTGATTGTTGCCCCACTGTCGTAATGCAACGATAGCCCGCAACCGTTTGGAGACAATCGACCATGAACAGCTTCCGCGTTGCCTGGCAGGCCGTGTTCAAACACCGCCATGGCACGGTCAAGACCCACCCCCGCAATCCCGGACAGGCGCTCGCCAAAGCTCTGGAAGAAGAGGAAGAGAAAAGCCTGGTGTGGGTGACACAGAAGTACGAGCGGCGCCACTAACGCTTCACCCCTGCCAAGACGGTGGTCTTGGCAATGTGCGTACTATCCTTGCTGTCTGTCTCCCTTCAGCAAGGATCCGCCAATGAGTGCCGTTGCAATCATTGACCAGCAACCCAGCAGCCAGGCAGGCATACGCGCCGAACTCGAACGGGCCGGCCATGTCATCGTCGGCGCCGCCACCAACGGTGTTGAAGGCCTGGAGATGGTGCGCCGCCTGCAGCCAGACCTGATCGTGCTCGATCTGGACATCCCACGCCTGGGCGGCCTCGATGTGATCCGTCGCCTGATCGCGCACCAACGCAACACCCGCATTCTGGTGTTTACCGCCTTTCCGGCAGACGTCTACGAGCATTTGTGCCTGGCGGCTGGCGCGGTGGGGTTTGTGAGCAAATACGATGCGCTGAACCTGCTTGCCGATGCCGTGGCCAAGGCCTTGTCCGGCAAGACTTACTTCAACGCCAGCGCCATGAGGGCAGAAAGCACCACCAGTGATGATGCCGAAGGGTTCAACGAACGCTTTACCGCCCGCGAAATCACCGTGTTGCACTATTTGGCCGATGGCATGCGGGTCAAGGATATTGCCGGCGAGCTGGCCATCAGCGACCGCACGGTCAGCACCTACAAGGCCAGGTTGCTGGAGAAAACCAATACCCATTCGCTGGTCGAGCTGCTGCGCCTGGCGGCGCAACATGGCCTGGTGACAGCCGCCGGGGCACAGGTCAACGCACCAGAAACGCCTGCAAGCTCTACCGATCAACAGTTCAACACGTTGTTTGATCAAATCCCCTATCCGGTGTGCCTGCGCGACGCCAATGCTCGAATCGTGGCGGCAAACCAGGCATTCGCACATTACTTCGACTCAAGCGTCTCGCAATTGCTCGGGAGCCGCACGGTGGATGCGGGGCTGGTGGAGCTGGAGCATTATGATTACGCCTACAAAACCTACAGCGCGGCCGTGGAAAAACGCATCCCATACATGCTGGTGCTGTCCATCAGGGTCAAAGGCGAACGACGAGTGATCAAACACAGCGGCTTGCCGGTCATCGCTGCCGATAACAGCTTTGTCGGCATGCTGTGCACGTCGGTGGATATCGGCGAACAGCACAAAGCCCTGGAGCGCCTGCAAGAGCAGATGACGCATGCCCAAACCCTGCGTAATCGCCGCGGCCAATACCTGATCGAATACTGCACAAATGCGGCGTATAACCTGTCCCGACTGAAGGAGATGCTCGACAGCCCTGAGCGGCACTCACTCGACGACGCAGGCAAAACACTGCTCTACCGCTTGCAGGAAGGTGTCGAGCTGTTGGCCGAGCTGGTGCAACTGGAGCAAGGGCTCGCCTCGCCGAACTCATTCGTCAGTGACCTGCGCGGCTTGACTCAGACCCTGCTGGAGCAGGCGCCTGAGGGTTCGTTGCCCGCCACCCAACTGCACTGTGCGCTCCCCGCTTGCTGGGGCTGGATAGACGCCGAGCGCTACGTGCAGTTGCTGCGCAGTTTGCTGCTGCACGCGAAAAGCCTGGGCGTTTCCAGCCTGGACCTGTATGCCGAGTCACCGCCGCAGGGTATCCAGCAGACGCCCTGGCACCTGCGCATTGTCGGCCCCTTGAGCGCCCAGCGCGACGGCGAAGCACCGAGCATCCGCTGGCAACTGGCGCAGCAGCTCGCGCGGCTGCTGGGGGCCGAGCTCGCACTGGTCATCACCCCGCAGCAAACGCTGGAAATCACCCTGCAACTGCGCATGCCCGTGGCCAGTAACCACCCGCTGTAGGTTCAGGAACGCACTACAAGCGCTTTCAGGATTGCACGCTTATCTCGCCCAGGGGCACAGGCGAATGATTGCTCCCAGATTAATCCTCTGGGAGAACTGCAATGAAACATCGTGCACCGGGTGGTCATGGACTGCGCTTGAGCTGTCTGTGCATCGCCATTGCCCTGGCCACCACCGCCAGCGCCAGCGGCCTTCCGCAAGGCGGCCAGGTGGTCAGCGGTGGCGCCAGCATCAGCCAGAGCGGTGCGAACATGGAAGTCCAGACTTCCGGTCCGCGTACCGCCATCGACTGGCAACGCTTCAATGTCGGCCCCGACAACCGCATCACCTTCAAACAACCCGACGGCCGCTCGGTCACCTTGAACCGGGTGATCGGCGGCGACCCCTCGAAGATCTACGGCACCATCACTTCCAATGGCCAACTGATCCTGGTTAACCCCAATGGTATCTGGCTCGGCCCTAACGCCCATGTGTCCGCCAGTGCCCTGGTGGCCAGCGCCGGTTTTGTCACCGACAAACAGGCCAAGGAGTTCGCCGCCAGCGGCAAACTGGATATCCAGCTCAAAGGCCTGGTGCGCAACGAAGGGCATATCACCGTGCACGACAACGGCATGGTTGCCCTGCTCGGCGCGCAAGTTGAAAACCACGGTGTGATCCAGGCGCGCAAAGGCACCGTGCAGTTGGCTACCGGCCCGCAGGCGACCCTGGACTTCCACGGTGATGGCCTGCTGAGCATCGCGGTCGGCGGTGAGCCGGGCGAGCGCGACAGTGTCAACGCCGATGTCAAAGGCGGCGTGCACAACAGCGGGCAAATCGAGGTCGGTAACGGCGTGGTAGCCATGAGCGCCGAGCGCGCGGCCCGGCATCTGGACTCGGTGATCAACGTCGGCGGCAATGTGATTGCCGATGGCGTCAGCGAGCAAGGCGGCACCATTGTCCTGGGCAGTGCAGCGCAGACCAACGTCAGCGGCAGCCTCAGCGCCAAGGGCAGCAGCGGCGGCTCCATCAAGGCCCTCGGTGATGAAGTCAACCTGGCCAGCACGGCCAGGCTGGACGCCTCCGGCAGCCAGGGCAACGGCGGTAAAGTCCTGGTGGGCGGCAGCTTGCAGGGTAAAGGCAGTGAGCCTGCTGCCAAACGTACCACGGTGGCCCAAGGTGCCCAGCTCAAGGCCGAGGGCAAACGCGACGGCGGCCAGGTGGTGGTCTGGTCCGATGGCCAGACCCGCTTCGCCGGCAGCGCCAGCGTCAAGGGCGCAGAACGCGGCGGCCTGATCGAAACTTCCGGCAAGCAGTTGCAGGTGAGCAACGAGGCCAAGGTCGATACCTCCGGCAAAGTGGCCGGTAAATGGCTGTTGGACCCTGAAACCGTCAACATCGTCGCCGATGCCAGCGCCGACCCGGGCACCGGCGTAAGCGGCGGTATTACCCAGGGCCCCAACACCGCCGACCTGTGGAACGTATCGGCGCAGGCTATCGTCAATGGCCTGGCCAGTGGTGACGTCGAGGTGTCGGCGAGCCAGCGCATCAATGTCAACACCGCGATCATTGCCACCAACATCGGTCAGGACGGCACTGGCAAACACACCCTGGCACTGATCTCCGCCGGCAACCCCAAACAAGGCGTGGGCTACAGCGGTAGCGACCTGTCCAGTGACAGTGGTTCGGTGTACATCAACGCCCCGATCTTGCTTAAAGACGGCAACCTGTTTATCGCCGCCACCGGCGACATCCGCCTGAACAACACCGGTGCCGACTACGCCCAGCGCGCCATCATCGACGTCGGCCAGGGTATCGCCTGGCTGAAAACCTCCAACGTCGCATCGATCATCCAGCAATCCGGCACCGCACTGATGGGCCAGCAAGTGGCCATGGAAGGTGCCAGTGTGCGCATGGAAAGCAACCTCAACTACGCCGGTGTGCTGGCAGGCAAAGCCAGCAACGGCGTGTTCCGCTTCAACCAGACCAACGCCAGCGGCATCACCACCACTGGCACTGTGGCTTCGCCGTATTCCGCCGAACAGCTGTCCGGGGTAACCGCACAGCAACTGGAATACCGCGGCTTTCAGGATGTGGTGGCCAACCCCAACGTGTCCTATGGACCGGGCACCCAGACGGTCAACCTCAAGGCCGAGAATGGCGCCTCATTCGACTATCTGGTGTTCGAAGCCACCGGTTTCGTCACGCCTGACGGCAAGGGGGGGTACCGCGAACTCGATCCGGCAGTACTGCTCAACTACCTCGACAGCTCGGACTATCTGGTTAACGGCCTGAGCTTTACCGACAGCGCCGGAGTTGCCTGGAACATCGCGCCCGATGTCAACAATGGCAGCCTGGTGAAAGTGACCCGCACCGATCCGGGTGGATCGCCAGTGGTCAGCAGCGCCCCGGTCGGGTTTGCCTTTGGTGCCAACGGTGGCCTGCAAGTGGTTTCCACCCTGCATGAGCCAGGCTGGGGTGTGGAGCCCTACGCCTATATTCCGGGTGCCCAAGACCAGAAAGAGATCCAGCACAACGCCCAGGATGGCAGTAGCCAGCAACTGGTGCTAAACCTCGGCGGCAAGTACGACAGCGTGCAGGCACTGATCGCCAACCTGATCAACGACACGCCCTGGCTGCAGAAAGCCGACTCCAATGGCCCCGCGCTCAAAGGCGGCGAGCAGACCCTGGAGCGCGCCCGGGTGCACTTCTATGAAACGGTAGACAAAACCAACGAGCCGGGGGTGATTATCAGCAACGCGGCCGCCGCCAAGGTGACCGTCACGGCCAACGACGCAACCCGCGAATACGGTGACGCCAACCCTACGCTCAGTGCCCGCACCGAGTACGACAGCAACGCCCAGGTGGTGAAGGGCGTCGACGACTATGTCAATCAACAACTCGACCGCAGCGGCACCGCGGTCGGTACTCCAACGACCCAGGCCACGGCGCAAAGCGACGTCAAGGCCGATGGCTATGCCATCACCAATCAGGTCAGCCAGGATACCCGCGCCCAAGGCCGCTATGGCCTGGACAACAAGGCCGGCACGCTGATCGTGCAGCCGGCCGAACTCAAGGTCAAAGCGGACGAAAAAACCAAGGTGTATGGCGACGCCGACCCGGCCTTGAGCTATCAGGTCAGCGGGCAGAAGTTCGGCGAACAGGCCGATACCCTGGTTGGCGGTGCGCTCAACCGTGCTCCCGGGTCGAACGTGGGTGACTACACCATCGGCCAGGGCAGTGTCGGCAGCCTTTCCGGCAACTACCGCATCAGCTACGAGTCAGACCTGCTGCACATCACCCCGGCGACGTTGCAGGTCAATGCCCATGACAAGAGCAAGGTCTATGGCAATGCCGACCCGGCACTGAGCTATTCGCTCAGCGGCTTGAAGAACGGTGACAGCGCCGCAGCGGTGCTCAACGGTCGCGACCTGCAGCGCCAGGCTGGCGAAAACGTGCGTCCCGAGGGTTACGCCATTGGCCAGGGCAACCTGGCGCTGACCAGCAGCAACTACACCCTGGTGTTCCACGACGGCAACCTGCAGATCACCCCGGCGCCCTTGCTGGTAACCGCGCACGACAAAAGCAAACTGCAGGGCCAGGTCGACCCACGCCTGACCTACTCGGTCAGCGGAATGAAAAACGGCGACCGCGCCGACGTTGCCAAAGGCAGCCTGCTGCGCAACCCCGGCGAGGCCCCGGGTGCCTACGGCATTGGTCAGGGGCAAAGCTTCAGTGCCGGCGCCAACTACAACGTGGTGTTCAAGGACGGCACGCTGACCATTACCGGTCCAGTGATCGACCCGCCTGCGCCACCCGTGCCGCCTGCCCCGCCCGCGCCTGTGGACCCTGCCGACCCTGTCAAGCCTGTGGCTCCGGCCTTGCCGCAAGGTCCGGTGCCCATGGCCGCCCAGGCCCCGGGCAACGTGCGTTGCACGGCGCTGGAGTCGCCCTCGGCAGTCTCTGCCAACTACTCGGTATCGCCTGCGGTAATCCGCACCTACGCCGTGCAACTGATCTGCAAACCGCGCGCCTACGGCGACAAGGTCAGTACCACCCCTGAACTCAGCGACGTGCTGACCTACGCCAACGGCCTGCTCAAAGACGGCAGGTTCATCGTTCCTGACTGGAACCGCAGCGTCATACCGCACGAACTCACCACCCCTGCCAAGGGAGAGAAATAATCATGAAATGCTTTCCTGGCCGCTTCAAGGCGGTAACCCTGGCCGTTTGTTCCGCCCTGCTGGTGCTGGCAGGTCCAGCCGATGCCGGGCCACGCGGTCAACTCGACCCGGGCCGGATTGAACTGCCCAACCCCGATGGCAGCCGCACCCCTACCCTGCAGATGCCTGGCACCCTGCAATTACCTGACGCGGTGGTGACGCCTGAGCCCGAGCAACAACCGGCCGAGATGCAAGCGGCACCTGGCGATAGCCGACGCTTCAAGGTCAACCAGGTGGTGGTGCGCGGTGCCGACAGCTACCCCAGCGGTACCTTCAACAGCCTCGTGCGCGGCCTGCAAGGTCGCCAGGTGAGCCTGGCCGAAGTCAACGCGGTGGCCGCCCAGATCACCCAGCGCTACCGCAAGGCAGGCTTTCTGCTGGCTCGCGCCTACGTACCACAACAGCGCCTGGAGGACGGCCGTCTGGTCATTCAAGTGTTCGAGGGCAAGGTCAACGACGTACAGTTCAAAGGGCCGACCAATAAAGCCCTGGAGCGCTATGCCGATAACATTCGCCAGGAGGTTCCGCCCAAAAGTGCCACGCTGGAACGCAACCTGCTGCTGATGAACGACGTTTCCGGCAACGACAGCCGCGCCGTGCTTTCCGCCTCACCGGTGGCCAGCGGCACCGACCTGACGGTGCAGAACGAGCAGCGCAAATATGAAGGCTTCATCGGCTTCGACAACCGTGACAGCCGCTACTTCGGCCCTTGGCAGGCCTACGGCGGTTTCGGTATCAATGACCTCAGTGGCAACGGCGACCATCTGGGCATCCGTGCCGGTAAGTCGATCGAAGGCAACAAGATGTCGTTCTTCGAAGGCCAGTACGAGCTGCCCGTCGGTGCCAAAGGCGACGTGCTCAGTGTGCTTGCCCAGCATAACGAAGGGCACGCCGACACCTTCTCGTTCCTCAACGCCAACAGCTCGGGCGACACCCTGGCCGTGCGTATTACCCGGCCGTGGATTCGCCAGCGCGACGAAACGTTCAAGACCTCATTGGCATTGACCTACTTCAACGGCAAATCCGAATACCTGGACGATCCCGACAACCCACCGTCAAGCGATGACCGTATCCGCGCACTGCGCCTGGGTGCCAGCTACGACTTTGCCGACCGCTATGGCGGCAAGAACCTGCTCAAGGCCGAAGTCAGCAAGGGCCTGGATATCCTTGGCGCCAGCGATGAAGGCCGCGCCAACCCTTCGCGTGAGGGCGGTCGCACTGACTTCACCAAGCTGCAGGTCGATGCCCAGCGTATGCAGGACCTCTCGCAACTGATGGAGGGCCTGAACCTGTACCTGGCGCTGACCGCACAAACCTCGTTCGGTCAGGCATTGCTCAGCCCCGAGCAGTTCGGGGTGGGCGGCAGCGAGTTCGGCCGTGGCTACGACCCTTCGGAAATCACCGGTGACCGCGGCTTCGCTACCAAGGCCGAGCTGCAGTACAACCGCCAGCATACCGTCGGCAACTGGACGGTGCCGACCCAGTACTACACCTACTGGGACTTCGGCAAAGTCTGGAGCGAAGACCCCAGCTGGACGGGTACTGAAAGCCTGTCATCGGCTGGTGTGGGTGTGCACTTCCAGGTGTTCAAGGACACCTACATATCGCCGGAACTGGCCTTCCCCCTGACCCACAAAGTCTCGGCCGAGGAGCTGGACGACGACAACGGCAAGGCACCGCGCCTGTACCTGAACTTCCTGAAGCTGTTCTGAGCCTGATTGACCGTGCGCAAGGCGTACCTTGCGCACGCAGGGGAGATGCACTGATGAAACTCACTACCCGCTACGTGCTGCACACCGTCCGTACCGCAGCGTTCAATGCCGAGGCGACGGCAGAGTTGCTGCTGGAACTGAGCAAACTGGCGCCGACCGCCAAGCTCAGGTTCCGCGCCATGAACCTGGCGGAACTGATCAATGAGGACGCCGAAGCCCTGGAGCGGGTCGCCACGGCGATCACCCGTGGCGAGCTGCTGGCCTCTGTAGGAGCGGGCTTGCCCCGCGATTGCGCTGTGACTGACAAATCGCTATCGCGGGGCAAGCCCGCTCCTACGGTAGCTGCAACTCCTCAACGCTGATCTCGCGCATGCGAAACTTCTGCACTTTCCCGGTTACAGTCATCGGGAACTGTTCCACGAAACGAAAATAGCGCGGCACCTTGAAATGCGCGATGCGTGCCTTGGCCCACTCGCGCAGTTGCGCCTCATCGGCGACTGCTCCCGGGTGCAGCCTGATCCAGGC
Source organism: Pseudomonas sp. NUPR-002 (assembly GCF_056322725.1). Classification (NCBI taxonomy): domain Bacteria; kingdom Pseudomonadati; phylum Pseudomonadota; class Gammaproteobacteria; order Pseudomonadales; family Pseudomonadaceae; genus Pseudomonas; species Pseudomonas sp. NUPR-002. The sequence continues at coordinate 2,884,205 of NZ_CM150476.1, read as the reverse complement.
GACGATTTCTTCACCGTAGCGGCTGCACGGCACCCCGATCACCTGCACATCAGCGACCGCTGGGTGGGTGGCGAAAAACTCCTCCAGCTCACGCGGGTAGATGTTCTCGCCGCCGCGGATGATCATGTCCTTGCTGCGCCCGACGATGCGCACATAACCCTGCTTATCCATGCTCGCCAGGTCGCCGGTGTGCATCCAGCCCTCTGCATCGATACTGTCGGCAGTGGCCTGCGGATTGTTCCAGTAGCCGAGCATGACGCTGTAGCCACGGGTGCACAGTTCACCGACTTCGCCACGCGGCACACTGTTACCGGCACTGTCGATGATCTTGCTGTGCAGGTGCGGCTGGGTACGACCAACTGTGGTCACCCGCAGTTCTAGGTCGTCGTCAGGGCCAGTCTGCAACGACACCGGGCTGGTCTCGGTCATGCCATAGGCGATCTGCACTTCACTCATGTGCATTTCATCGATCACCCGGCGCATGACTTCGATCGGGCAGTTGGCGCCCGCCATGATCCCGGTGCGCAGGCTGGACAGGTCGAAGGTGTGGCGCAGCGGATGATCCAGTTCGGCAATGAACATGGTCGGCACCCCATACAGCGCCGTGGCCCGCTCTTCGGCCACCGCCTGCAGGGTGGTCAGCGGATCGAAGGCATCGCCGGGGTAAATCAGGGTGGCGCCGTGGGTCATGCAGCCGAGGTTGGCCATGACCATGCCGAAGCAGTGATACAGCGGCACCGGTACGACAAGGCGGTCGTGCTCGGTGAGGCCGAGGCTTTCGCCGACCAGGTACCCGTTGTTGAGAATGTTGTAGTGGCTGAGGGTCGCGCCTTTGGGGAAACCGGTGGTCCCCGAGGTGTACTGGATATTGATCGGCTCATCGCAGTGCAGGCTGGCCTGCCGCGTCGCCAAGGTATCCAGGCTGACCTCCTGCGCCCGTGCCAGCAGCGCCTGCCAGGCCAGCAGGCCTTTGGGTGGCGTACTGGCCAGGCTGATCACCCCACGTAGCTCAGGCAGCTGCGCGCAGGCCAGCTCGCCCGGCGTGCTGGTCGCCAGCTCCGGCACCAGATCCAGCAGCATGGCGTGATAGTCCGACGTTTTGAAAGCATCGGCGCAGATGATCCAACGGCAACCCGACTGGCTGAGGGCATAGGCCAACTCGTTACTGCGGTAAGCCGGGTTGATATTGACGAGGATGACGCCAATTTTTGCACTGGCAAACTGAGTGATGCACCACTGTGCACAGTTGGGTGCCCAGATCCCCAGGCGATCACCGCGCTGCAGCCCCAGGGCCAGCAAGGCGCGGGCCAGGCGCTCGACTTCTGCGCCCAATGCCTGCCAGCTGTAGCGCAGCCCTTGATGACGGACCACCAGCGCCTCACGCTGGGCAAAGCGTGACACGGTGAGGTCGAAGGCCTCGCCGATGCACAGCGTGAGCAACGCCGGTTCCTGTTGCCCTTGGGTATGGCTCAACGCATTCATGCTGTTCTCTTATTGTTGTGGTACTGCGAAGCAACGGCTTGCCGCACGGGCAGCAAGCCGCGCTGGTCTGTTTACCTGACAAACACCTGGGTGGTGGTAATCGACATGTCACCGCCCGGCAACTGGATGTTCTTGACCTTCTCCAGGCTCTGCGGATCGAACACGGCAATGTCGTTGAAGGTGCCGGCGAGGTAGAGCTTGCTGCCTTGCTTGTTGAAGGCCACACAGTAATACGTGTGCTCCAGATTGGCGGCCTTGATCAGCTTGCGCTCCTTGATGTCGTAGCGCGCCAGACGGTTGAGCACGCCATACATCTGGTTCGGGTCCTGTGGCGAGCGCAAGCCGGTGAAATACAGCTCGGTCAGCGAGGCGAACTCCTGGTAGTGACTCTTGCCGGTTTTCAGGTCGATGCTCAGGTAGCCGTACATCGGTTCGGCAGTAGCCGGATCCTGCTTGTCGTCTGTGAACTTGGCCACGGTGTAGAGCATGGTGAAGTCGTGCTGGGCGGTCTGGTGGGGCCAGAAGTACAGCACGTCCGGTGCGCTGAAGCCCGGGCGCTGCCAGTTGCGCAGCGCCATGGCAACTTCGTACTTGCCGGTGTTGACATCCATTTTGTAGATATCCGGGCCGGCCACGTACAAGCTGCCGTCATCGGCGGCACGCATCAGGTACACCTGGCGTGGCATCGGAAAGCTACGTACCGGTTTCGCACCGACGCCGTCGGCTGCCTTGAACACTTCCAGGCGGGGTGGCTTGACCACGTAGTGATCATTCAAACGCTGGGTCGGGTTGACCGTGGCATACAACTCCTTGCCATCCGGGCTGATGGCGAACGAGAACATCGAACGCGCCACCTCACCCGGGTTGCTGGACAGGTTGGCATGGAACACGGTTTTGCAGCTGTCCAGGTCGATGCCGTAGAGGTCACCGAAATGGTTGTTGAGCAGGTACGCGGTGCGGTTGTCGGGCGCCATCATTGCCGTGCCGGGGCCAAAGGCGTCCGGCAACTTGCAGCTTTTGAACACCTCGTCGCGGGCCAGATCAATGACGTGCAGGTTGTTCGGGTAGTTGGTGGCAATCATGTACTCGTGGCCGGCCTGCAGCGCAGCCCCGCTGTTGTCGGCAGCCCAGGCGCCCAGGCTACTGGCACAGGCGGCGACGGTGAACGCCAGTTTGGCGAAAACTCCAGGTTTCATGCGATGTCCCCTTGTTATTCTTGTCGGCCGGTCACTTGTCTTTAGGAAACACAGTGCCCAGGTTGCGCCAGTCGTCTTTGGAGTTGGTGGCTTGCGCGTTCCAGTCCTGATAGGTACTCATCATGTCCGGCACCTGGGCCGGCCACCAGCACGGATCAGAACAGCCATAGAGGTCAGCTTCCATCGGCTGGCACAGCGAGCTGACACCCCCGAAGGCATCCACTTCCCAGCCCGGGTCGGTGGTTGCCGTGCACCCGGCGACGGCGCTCATGGCCACGACTTCCTCGACTCGGTCCTGGGCAACGGCTTGCTCAAGAATTTGCGCTTTGTTGTTCAGCGGCTTGAGGTGTTTCATGTCAGTGCGCCTTCCGCGGGGTGATGTAGCGGCTGATGAACGCCGGGTTAGCGGCCATGATGCGGCTGTAGACTTCGATGCCGAAGTCGACCCAGTCGCGCATCAGCTCACAGTAGTGGTAGGTCGGATGGGTGGGGTCGCCGTAGCGCGCGTAACTTTCGTGGTAGCAGCCGCCGGAGCACAGGTTGCGGATCCGGCAGGTATCGCAACCGGTGCCTCTACGATCCAGGCGCTGTGACAGAAAGTCGTTGAGCTCAACCTGTTTCACCCCGGTGTGCACGTTGCCGAAGGTCGGCAGGCTGGAGCCGGTGAAGCGGTGGCAGAGGTTCAGTTCGCCCTTGTGATCGACCGCCAGCATCTTCAGGCCGGCACCGCACGGCAGGGCCTTTTTGTGGCCTTCATGGATGTCGGTGATCAGCTGGTGCAGGTTGGAGAAACCGATGTTGCGGTGCTCCAGCGCGGCCTCCAGATAACGCCGTCCCAAGGCCTTCATGTTGGCAAAGACCTCCACCAACTCATCCGCGGTCAGGTTGAAATCGGCCATGTCACCGGAGGTCACCGGGGCGAAACCGACCTCGGCAAACCCCAGCTCGTTGAACAGGTGATTCCAGATCGTTTCGACATCAGTAATGCCACGCGTCAGGGTGACGCGCGCACCGACCGGGCGGCTGTCATAGCGCGACAGCAGCATGTCGGCCTTGCGCCGTACCACATCGTAGGTGCCCTGCCCGCCCACGGTAATACGGTTGCGGTCGTGCACGGTCTTCGGCCCGTCGATGCTCACCGACAGGCCAAAGCGATGGGCGTTGAGCCAGTCGACAATCTCCTCGGTGAGCAGCGTGGCGTTGGTGGTCATGACGAATTCGACCTGCTTGCCCGCTTCGGCAAAGCGCCGTTCGCAATACGCCACCATGTGCTCGATCAGTGGCCGGTTCGACAGCGGCTCACCGCCGAAGAACACCACGGTGTAACGGCTCTCGTCCGGCGATTCCTTGAGCAGCATTTCCACCGAGGATTCCGCGGTGGCGGCGCTCATCTTCTTGCCGGCCGAGGGCTTGTCGAGGTCTTCCTTGTAGCAGTAACTGCAGCTTAAGTTGCAGCCGGTGTTGACGTTCAGCACCACAGTGTTCAAGGCCGTGCGCTCGACGCGGGTGACGCCGATTTCCGGTGTCAGCGGCGAGCCGTCGCTGACCAGCTCCAGGGCAATCAGCTCACGCAGGGTTTCTTCAACGTCTTGGCCGGTAAAACGCGCCTCAAGGCGATGCACCAATTCCTCAGGCGAACAGCCTTGCTCACGCAAGGTATCGATGATCCCGCCGGTGACGGCATCTGTAGCAAACAGCGAACTGCTGGGTATATGGAACAGCATGCGAGCGGCATCCACCTGCACTTCATGCAGGTTGCGCTCGACCAGATTCAATAGTGCGCCCATGGCGACCTCCCGATGTGTATCCCGAACAACGTTGGAATCCGGGCGCCTCAGCGCCCGCACAGCCCGCGGCCGATTACGGCAGCGGTGGGTTGTTCCAGCGCTGGACGGTAACGATCAGGTGGCCCTCACCCTGCTGTCCGCCGTCCTCAAGTTTGGCAATCACTTTCAGATTGCCAGCGTTGTTGGTCATCATCCGGCGCTCGGGGTTAGGCCCGGCACCACCGGGCATGAAGATGCCGTTGTCCAGCATCTGCCCGGCGAACTTGACGTCTTCGTCTTCCTTGGCCTTTTCGTTGAAGGGTTCGACCGACCACTGCGCTGGCAGGTAGCCAATGCGCAACGGCTGGCCCTTGGCATCTTTGCCCCAGGCCTCGGCCTCGAAACGGCCCTGCACTTTCGGCGTACTGCCGCCGTTCTCGCCGATCCGCGCAATCGAGAACGCGGGCACCACCTTGACCTCTTCGACTTTGTCGTAGACGGTCAGGCTCACGCCTTTCAAGGCACCCTGGCTGACTTCGCGCACCCCAGGCGCAGCATCGGCGGCGGCACGAGCCTTGACCCGCACCTGGTTGGCGCTTGACTGCAGCACTTCGACCACTTCGATACCCGGGCCAAAGCTGGCCGTACCGGACAAACCGCTGCCGACCAGGGTCAGCTCCGCTTCGCTGCCGGCCTTGATAAACGAAGGCTGCACGGCCAGCAACCGCGCCTTGCCGTCTTTGACAGCGGTGAAGTCCAGGCCGCGTTCGTCATGCTCGGCCTCGAACATGCGCCCTTTCATCTCGCCATCCACTGCGGCAAACACCTGGCGCATGGTGGTATCACCGATCTGCACGTTGCCGCGCCATTCAAAGCCGTTGTAGAGAATTGCCGAGCCGCTGCCCTGGAACGGCGAGCCGTCGGCATACTGGCCTTTGACTTCAACCTTGAATGCGCCGTCGCCTTGCGCGCCGGTGACGGTCATTGCGCCGCGGACATCGCCCTTGGTCAGCATATGACCACTGAAAGCCCACTGCCCCACCAGCACTTCGGCCTTGGGCCGTGCTTTTTGCCAGTCGGCCCAGGCGGCGCTGTCCAGCGGGAAACGCTTGGCCAGCTCGGGAACCATTTCCTTCAAGGCGATATCCAGCCAGTCACGGTCACGCGACAGCGCCTGATACTCAAGCGACGGCCATTGGCCGAGGTGGAAGTTGACCAGGTGTTCCCATTCTTTGGCCGGGCGACGCTGCAACGCTACCCGCGCACCGGAGTGGCAACGGCCACAGGTCTGGCTGAGTTTTTCGTCGAACTGCTCGACCGTGTTCAGGCGGCGTTCCATGGCGTAGCGCACACCTTCGGTTTCGCTGGGTGCCAGCCCTTGGCGGTCGGCCAGGTATTTGACCAGGGTGCGGCGATCATCATCGCTGATCTGCAAGCCATGCATGACCTGCATACGGCCAATGCTCATCAGCCAGCCTTCGGGGGTTTTGCGCTGGTGGCTGATGCGACTGTAGGTATCGTTGCCTTCGGCAATGTGACAGCCCATGCACTTGGTTTGCAGCAGTGCGGCGCCGGGCTCTGCGGCCTGTGCCTGGGTACACAGCAAGGCGGAGACGATCAGCGCCAGGCTGTTCGTATGCCGCCGGAGTCGAGTCATTCTCAAGGTCAGACCTCCACGGTGTTGTTCTTATCGTTCTTGCACGCTGGGTGCCGTAGGTGAATCTGCGAATGGCTGATACAGAATCTGTGCCAATCTTGGTAAAGCCTTTGATTTCAACAACTTGAGTCAAGCAAGGCAAGCGGTGGGTGGGGATGGGATCCACATCCGGCGTCTAAATTTGCGACAGCCTGTAGCACCTTGAGACACCGCTCGCGCACCTAGCAAGCTTAGGCCAGTGGCGCACTGTTTCACGCGCGTCTCATGGCGTCTCAAAGTGCTACAGCACAGCCTGCGCTGCGGCGCTTCACGACCTATAAATAACGCTTTTATATCAATACTTTAAGTACGTTTTTCGAATCTGGCATGGTGGTTGCGAAAGTGCTCTGCACCTCCAATGACAAAAGGCGCTGCCTCCATGCTTTCGACACTGCCCATCCTCCCTCGTACCCAGGCTTTTCTCGACCGCAAACTGAAAATGCGCATCGGCGCCGACTGGCAAGATGCGCAAAGCGGTCAGACCATGAGCTTTCGCAACCCGGCCACCGGCGAAGTGCTGGGGGAAGTGCCATGCGCCGACAGCGAGGATGTCGATCGTGCCGTCAAGGCAGCACGCCTTGCATTCGATGATTCACCCTGGAGCCGCATGCGCCCGCGTGAACGGCAGAACCTGTTGTGGCGCCTGGCCGAGCTGATGGAGCGTGACGCACAGGAACTGGCTGAACTGGAATGCCTGAACAACGGCAAAAGCGCAGCGGTGGCGAAAGTCATGGACGTGCAGCTGGCGATCGACTTCCTGCGTTACATGGCTGGCTGGGCGACCAAAATTGAAGGCACAACAGTAGAGCCTTCCTTGCCGCTGATGCCCAACGACCAGTTCCATGGCTTCATCCGCCGCGAAGCGATCGGCGTGGTCGGCGCCATCGTCGCCTGGAACTTCCCACTGCTGCTGGCCTGTTGGAAACTTGGCCCGGCACTGGCCACCGGCTGTACCGTGGTGCTCAAACCTGCCGATGAAACCCCGCTGACCGCGTTGAAACTGGCCGAACTGGTGCAAGAGGCGGGCTACCCGGATGGAGTGTTCAACGTCATCACCGGAACCGGTCTGAATGCCGGCGCCGCCCTCACCCGTCACCCTGGCGTCGACAAACTGACCTTCACCGGTTCCACCGAAGTCGGCAAACAGATCGGCAAGGCGGCGATGGAAAACATGACCCGCGTCACCCTCGAATTGGGTGGCAAGTCGCCGACCATCGTCATGCCCGACGCCAACCTGCAAGAAGCCGCTGCCGGTGCCGCCACGGCGATCTTCTTCAACCAGGGCCAAGTGTGCTGCGCAGGTTCGCGGCTGTATGTGCACCGCAAGCATTTTGACAACGTGGTTGCCGACATCGCCGCGATTGCCAACGGCATGACCCTGGGTAACGGCCTGGACCCTAAGGTACAGATGGGCCCGCTGATTTCCGCCAAGCAGCAGGACCGGGTCACCGGCTACATCAACCTGGGCCGTGAACTTGGCGCCACGGTGGCCTGTGGCGGTGAAGGTTTTGGCCCGGGTTATTTCGTCAAACCTACGGTCATCGTTGACGTCGACCAACGCCACCGTCTGGTTCAGGAAGAAATCTTCGGCCCGGTGCTGGTGGCCATGCCATTTGATGACATCGATGAAGTGATTGGCCTGGCCAACGACAACCCGTATGGCCTGGGCGCAAGCATCTGGTCCAACGACCTTGGCGCCGTGCACCGCATGATCCCGCGGATCAAGTCGGGTTCGGTGTGGGTCAACTGCCACAGCGCCCTTGATCCGGCGCTGCCGTTCGGGGGCTACAAGCTGTCGGGCGTAGGCCGCGAGATGGGCGCGGCAGCCATCGAGCACTACACCGAACTCAAGTCGGTGCTAATCAAACTGTAAACCACCCGGTAGGAGCGGGCTTGCCCCGCGATTGCGTTTCATCAGACACAACGCGATCGCGGGGCAAGCCCGCTCCTACCGAGGGTAACCCTGCGCGACCAGCCAGCTGCGCAGCATGATCTGCTCTGATGCCGACCGGCCAGCCAATAGCTGATCCAGCGTGCTCCCAGCCTGCAGGCCGCGCACCAGCGGTGCCAGGGGCACACCCTGCAGGTGCCAGATACCCAAGGGCTGGTCTGGGCTGACGACCACCTCGGCAGGTTCGATGAAGGCATCACGCACCACCGGCCGCTGTTGCACCTGCAACTGGCGATAATCACTCGGCAGGTGTATCGGCTGCAGGTCTGGCCAGGCCTGACGACGCTGCCAGAATGGCTGCCCGGCCTTGTCCTGTTCCTGGGCATAGAAGTCCCGGCCGATACGGGCGAAACGCAAGAACAGCTGTTCAATACGTTGCTGATGAAACCCCCGGGCCAACGCCCGATGCTCAGGACGGCGCAGCAAGGTGTTGATCACCGCCGGCGCCTGCAAGGCAGACGACAACGACTGGAAGATTCCGTTGCCGGACAACGGATCGACCGCCATCGCCGCATCCCCCACGCGCAGCCAGTTGTCGCCGCTGCATTCACCGGCGAGGATCGCCGTGCTGCTGCGTGCATGCACCGTCGCCGCTTGCCAGGCATCGGCACCAAACAATTCGCTCACCAGTGCCGACTCGCGCCGGCGCTGGGCACAGTACTCCGGCAAGCGGGCCTTGCCCGGCAGGTTGCTGGTGCTCACGTCGAGGCTGATTTGCCAATAGCAACGGCCATCGGCCAAACGTGCCATCCACGCCCAGCCATCCTCCAGGCTTTCCACCGCCGAGAACGGCTCACCTTCAGCGCCTTGCCAGAGGTTGAGCAGGCTGACGCTTTCCGGGCCCCGCAGCCGGTCGCTGGCTAACGGCGCCTGACGACCACGGGCTTCGACAAGGAAATCTGCGTGCAGCACCTGGCCACCGTCCAGCACCACGCGGTGTCCTTGCGCGTCACTGTCAACGCCACCCACCCGCCCCTCGATCACTTCGACACCGGCCTGCTTCAGGTCATCGCGCAACGCACGATCGAACAAGCGCCGATCCAGCAGACACTCCTCATTAAGCTGCTGATCCACACCGTTCCAGCGCACACGGCGCCGGGCCGGTATCGCAGCCTGCTCCAGGGCGTTGCTCAACCCAGCATGGCGCAAGCCCTCCAGCACCCGCTGTGACACGCCTTCCACGGCATCGAAACGGCGCCAGTCAGCGACTATCTCGACGCCATACCCCAGACGCCGCAGGCCAATGGCGCACGCAGCACCGGCCGGGCCAGCACCAAGAATCAGGATACGCGGCTCAGGCATGATCGACTCCACGGCGCTCAGGGCCAAAGTAGGTAGCGTTTTCACGCAGATACGCCAGCACCTGCTCGCGATCAGCCCCTGGGTGTTCAGCCAGATAGGCGCAAATCTGCCCGCTCAACGCTGCACAGCCGAGACTGGCACCGGCTGACCCGGCCCGCGCCCCGACCGCCGCACCGAACTCGGCCTGCGCCGTGTTCAGCCACGACCACTGCCCACTGGTACAGCGGGCATCACCGGTGATGCGCACCACCCCGGGGTAGCTGGCCGGATAGACCGGACCACCCCGCGCCGGGCTCGACGCACACAGGATCACCCCGGCCGCCTGCGCCTGTGCACAGGCCTGGCGCAGCACCGGGCGATCCTGGCTCAGCCCCAGGCTCAGGTTGATCACCTGCACGCCCTGCTCCACCAGCCACAACAACGCCGCGCTGACCTGCAGCACCGAGGTAGCGCCACGGCTGTCGAACACCTGCGCGATGGTTACCGATACACCTTCAGCCTGGCTCAGCAACTGTTCAAGCACCGCGCTGCCGTGGCCGAGCACGTCGTCCTGCACATCCCCTTCACAGAGCACACCCTGATCCAGCCAGAAGCGCCGGCCAACGTCCACACGCGGGGCCTGAAGCTCAGAGCAGCCGGAATCGATCACGCCCACCCGCACGTTATTCACCATGGCGCAGCGACTCCTGCCAGACCGCCTGCAGGCGCCCTTGCTCCAGGTGCAGGTGCAACTCGGCGTCGGCCAGGGTGCTGGTGCGATGGCTGATGAGTATCCGTGTGCGCCCGGCGAACAGCTGGTCGATGGCGGCGATCACTTCCCGTTCGGTGGCCTCATCCACCGCCGAGGTTGCTTCATCGAGCACCAGTACCCGTGGGTTCTGCAGCAAGGCGCGGGCAATGGCGATGCGTTGTTTCTGCCCGCCCGACAGCTGCTGGCCTCGCTCACCGAGGATACCGTCCAGGCCCAGCGGCAAGGCTTCGACCAAGCTCTCCAGACGCGTCAGGCGCACGACCCGCTCAAGGTCTTCACGGCTGGCCTCGGGCACGCTGTAGGCCAGGTTCTGCGCCAGGGTGCCGCGAAACAAGACAATGTCCTGGCTGACCACGGCGATGCACTTGCGCAGCGCCAACAAATCCAGCTCACGCAAATCCACACCATCGAGCAGGATGCGCCCCTGGTCCGGGTCGTAGAACCGCTGCAGCAGGTCGATCAGGGTCGATTTGCCGACACCCGAGGCGCCACTGATGGCCACCTTCACACCGGCCGGAATGCAGATATCGACACCCGCCAGCACCATGCCCAGGCGCTGCTCGTGGGCAAAGTGCACGGCCTCCAGGCGCAATTCGCCGGGGCCTTGCCCGGCGGGTACAGGCACCGCAGGCTGTTTGACGCTGACCGGTTCCTGCTGCAGTTCCATCACCCGGCCAAGGCTCACTGCCATGCGCTGCACCGCCACGTACAGGCCAAGCAGGCTCTGCACCGGCCCGACCGCCATGCCCAGATAGGTGGAAAAAGCGATCAGCGCACCCAATTGCCAAGTGCCCTGAATCACCCAGTAGCCGCCAACCAGAAAAGCACAGGCACGGCACAGCGAGGTGAGCGTGCCTGGCACCGCCTGGGTGAAGAATTCCGTGATTTGCACCCGCAGCAACTGGCCCATGTAGCCTTTGCCGAGGTGGTCGAGGCGCGCCGACTCGCGTTGCTGCTGCCCGGCCGCTTGAATGAACTTCATCGCTGGCAGGGTCTCGACCATGAACGACGAAACATCGGCAGAGCGCTCACGCAGATTGCGCACCTCGCGCTCGACCTTGCGCCGCATCCAGCGCAACCACAGCACTTCGATGGGAATCAGCAACGCCAGCAGCAACGACAGTTGCCACGACAGCATCAACATCAAGGTTACCGCGCCGATCAAGCCAATCACGCTGGACACTGCCGCGAACAGGGAATCCACGGCGAAGCGTTGAATTTCGGCGACATCGCCATCCAGTCGCGACAGAATGTCACCGATGCGTTTGCGCCCGTAGAAGGCCGGGGAAAGTTGCTGCAAGTGACGATAGAGGTCATCACGCAAGGCAAACAGAATGCGCCCGGACAGACGTGTGTGCAGGTAGCGGTTGATGCCGCCCAGCAACATGCCGACGATGCCCACCGCGATCATGATCGACGCCATGTGCCAGAGCACGTCGAAGTCCTTGGCCAGCAAGCCTTGATCGATCAGGGTCTTGACCAGCCAGGGTTGCAGCAACACCAACAGTGACGCCGCAAGCGACAAGCCCAACAGTGCGGCAATCGCGCGCCAGTGCGGGCGTACGAAGCCGTACAACCAGGCCAGGGCGCGGCGCATCAAGTCCGGGTCAGAGGCGTTGATCAGCCTGAGAAACATACCACCCATCCACCGCCCCTTAATCGCGCAGTTGCTTGAGTTTTCGATACAGCGTGGCGCGGCTGATCCCCAGGGCATCGGCGGCGGCCGAGACGTTGCCTTGATGGCGTGCCAACGCCCCGCGGATCAGTTCTACCTCGTTTTCGCGAATGCTGCCGCTTTGCGGTGCGCTGGCGCTGAGCTCATCCAGCAGGCAATCGGTCAGATGCTCCAGGCTCAGCACTTGCTCACCGGGCTCACGCATGGCCAACGCCGAGCGCAAGACCATTTCCAGCTGGCGGATGTTGCCCGGCCAGTCGAAATTGCCAAGCAGCTCCCGCAAGCCCTTGTCGAGGCTGACCCGCTCGGCGCCGAACTTGCTCAGCAGGCTGTCGATCACCTCGTTGAGGTCGTCGCGGTCACGCAGCGCCGGGAGCTGCAGGCTGACGCCATTGATGCGGTAGTAGAGGTCTTCGCGAAAATGCTGATCGAGCACCAGCCGTTTCAGGTCACGGTGGGTGGCGCAGATGACCGCGACGTCGATGTCCTGCTCGTCACCGCCCCCCAGCGGCGCCACCCGCCGTTCCTGCAAGACCCGGAGCAAACGCGCCTGCAAGGCCAGCGGCATGTCGCCGATTTCATCGAGGAACAGTGTGCCGCCGTGGGCCTGGGCCAGACGCCCGACCATACCGCCGCGCCGCGAACCGGTGAACGCACCCTCGCGGTAGCCAAACAGTTCGGACTCGATCAGCCCTTCCGGAATGGCCGCGCAGTTGACCGCCACAAACGGCTTGTCGGCACGCGGGCTGGACTGATGCAGGGCACGCGCCACCACCTCCTTGCCGGTACCGGTTTCGCCGAGCAGCAACACCGGCAAATCATTGTTCAAGCCACGCCGCGCCATGCGCAGTGCGCGGGCCAGGCGTGCGTCGCGGCCCGCCAGTGATTCCAGTTCGAGCGCTTTTGGGGTTGGTAAGACTTTGCCGCCCGGCTGCGCAGTCCCGATGCCGGCGCGGCGTGGCAGGTGCACGGCACGGAAGAAGAATTCGCCCTTGGCGGTTTGCACACTGCTGACCCGGTCGGTCCACAAACGGGTAAGGAACGCCGAGGTGCGTTCACCCATCAGGTCGCTGCAGCGTCGGCCAATCAAGGCCGGGCGCTTGAGCTGCAACAACTCGCAGGCACGCTCGTTGGCCGCTAGCACTTCACCATCCAGACTCAGGGCCAGCAGCCCGTGCCAGGCACTGCCCAGGTACTGCGGGCGACTGTGGAAGGACAACACCAACTGCTCGGGATAGCACAAACCGAACATGCGGCTTTCGATATTGCTGGCGGCCAGAATCAGGGTCGAAAGGTTGTCCTGCGGTTGTGCCATGACCCCTTCGCGGGTCAGGTCAAGCACGCCAACGACCTGACCCAGAGGGTCACGCAGCGGCACCGAGGTACAGGAAAATGGGCTCAGGCGATCGAGGTAATGCTCGCCGCAGTTGATCAAGGTCGGCCGCCCTTCCACCACCGCAGTGCCGATGGCGTTGGTGCCACGGCTCGACTCGCTCCAGCAACTGCCGGGGTGCAAGTCGCGCAGGCCGACTTGATTGAGTTCGTCGGTCTGCCCGCCGACGGCGAGGATATTGGCCTGCGCATCGCCGAGGATGATGATGGCGTTGTTGCCGTGGCGGGTGACCAGGTATTCCATTTCCGGGGTCGCGGCGTCGATCAGCAGGCGGTTGCCGTCGAGCAACTCCTGCAAGCGGTGGCGCACGTTGAACTGCACCTGTTCCGCCTCCAGGCAGTTCAGGCCATGTTCGAGGCTGCGCCGCCAGGACGCATCGATCTCTTCACGCAGCATGCCTTGCGGCAAGGCGCCTTCGCTGATCAGTTTCAGGCGGACCATGCGCGAAGTGTGCACGGGGTCGGTAGCGTTTATTATTGGTATATGTCGCGGCATCTCTCACTCCAGCGTGCCTGCGCACAGCAAGATGCTGCTGCAGGCGAAGTACGACCGGCTCACCGTGACTTTACTTCTAATACGCTTCCTCTACTACGCCTGCGCGGTAAATAGGTGGTGGGCTTGCCCCGCGATTACGATTTGTCTGTCTTACCGCGATCGCGGGGCAAGCCCGCTCCTACAAAGCGAAGCGGCTGTAGCGATACGGGGTGGGGTCGATGATCGGGGTATGGCCGGATACCAGATCGGCCGCCAGTTGCCCGGCTGCCGGAGATGTTCCGAAACCATGACCAGAAAAACCGGTGGCCAGGGTCAAGCCGGCAATTCGCGCGACCGGCCCGATCACCGGAATCGAATCTGGCGTGACGTCGATGGTGCCTGCCCAGGCCTGTTCGATCTGGGCCTGCTCAAACACCGGCCAAGCAGCCTTGAGGTTGTTCATCGCGTCATTGTTCAGCGAAGTGTTGGCGCTTGGGTCTTGCACCCGCATGCGTTCAAACGGGGTAACGCTGGTGCTTTTCCAACGCCGCGCTTGGGCCAGGTCCTGGAAGAACGGCTTGCCCATCGACACCTGGAGAAAGTCGCGTTGTGCACGGAACGCTGGCAGATAACGGCGGCCCAGCAGCAAATGGTCGAGGGTCAGGAAGGCATCCAATTTGCCGCGTTGGGTGATGATGTAGCCGCCATCCTTGTGCTTGCGGAACGAGAAGTCCGGCGCACCGACCGCAATGTCGGTCGGGCCCTGCATCGGTTTGGTACGCAATACCGAACACACCAACGGCAGGGTCGGCAACGCAATACCGTGGTTGCCGAGAAAACGCCGCGACCAGGCACCACCCGCCAGCAGCACCTGCTCACAACGGATTTCGCCTTTCTCGGTGACCACACCGCTGACCTTGCCAGCCGCCGTCACCAGCGTACGCACAGCGCAGTGTTCAACAATGATTGCGCCTTTGGCGATAGCTGCCTTGGCAATTGCACTGGACGCCAGCGTCGGCTCGGCACGACCATCCGAAGGCGTATAAATGCCACCCGCCCAGTCGCCCTTACCGCCCGGTACCAATTGTTCGATTTCACGCTTGCTGAGCAAGTGCGAATCCAGCGACAGTGACTCAACCGACTTGAGCCAGCCTTCATGCATGGCCATCTGTGTTTCAGTACGGCCGACAAACATGATGCCGGCCTGGCGGTAACCCACATCCGCACCGACGCGCTCCGGCATTTGCGCCCATAAACGATCAGACGCCTGCGCCAACGGAATATCTTCGGCATGACGACTGGTTTTGCGCACCCAGCCAAGGTTGCGTGAAGACTGTTCTCCCGCCAGTCGGCCTTTCTCAAGGAGTACTACCGGAATATTGCGCTCGGCCAGCGATAACGCCGCGGTCAAACCTATGATTCCCCCGCCAATGATGACAACCGAGGTGGACGACGGAAATACGCTTGAAGTGTGCACAGAGGCAATAGTAGGTGCCATGACAAAGACTCGACTTACACGGTTTTATGACGGAGCGATTACTGCGCCAGGTTGACGCGCAGCACATTGGCTCGCGAGGCATTACGGTACGCAGTCACTTCAACCTCGACTTTGTAGACCGTCGAACCCAGCGGTGGGCAGGTAACGGTACTGGCCGGATCGATGCCGCGGAACTTCTCGCCGATCAAGGTCATGACGCTGGCAACATCCTCCGGGTTTTGAATAAACACCCGCGAACAAATCACATCGGCCAGGCTGGAATCCACGGCCTTGAGCGCCGCTTCAATGTTGGCGAACACCTGATGGGTTTGTTCGACAACATCGTCGGAAATCAACTTGGTCTCGGGGTGACGCCCAGCGGTGTTGGATACGTAAATCCAGTTATCGACCGCCACCAAACGCGAGTAGCTGCCCATTTCCTCGTACTTAGAACCGGTTTTAACCTTGATAATTTCGGTCATGCCTTACTACTCCTTGAGTCTCTTAAAAGTGTATTAGCTGAGCACTGGGGTTTCCCACAGGTTCAACTTCACGCCAATGCCTTTTTCGATGGCATTGCGGTATACAACAGTGCCCCAGGCAACGTCTTCAACCGGCATTCCGCCTACCGACATAATGATGATTTCTTCATCATTGTTACGCCCAGGTGCATCACCGGCGATGATCTTGCCAATATCCTCAAGTTCTTCGGCGGTCAACTTTCCTTCTGCCAGCATATCCATAAAACGCACACCGATAACGGGCACGCAGTTATGTGCAGGCTTCGGCAATTCTTCATACCAGGCATGATAAAGCCCGGTATTATCCAGCACTTTGCGAATATCAGATTGCTCCATGCCATCATCCAGGCGGCAACTTGCCGGCATGGCCATAAAAGCACCAGGCTTGACCCATTCGCGTTTAACGACCGGGTAAGTTTCAGGGTCTCCGGTTGCACCGGAACTGCAGTAAGTGACCAGGTCCGAGTCGCGTACGACTTCTTCAAGGGTATCCACTACATGAATATTGACGATCTGCGGATAGGTGTCTTCAAGCCACGAAATGAAGTCATCAAGGCTCTTCTGGCCACGCCCTTTAATTTTGATCGTATCAATCTGCGGGCAGACTGCAACGAAGGCGGCCAGGGTGGTTTTGCCCATGACGCCGGGGCCAAGAAGGCCGACAACCCTTGAATCCTTGCGGGCCAGATGGCGTGCGCCAACCCCCGGAATCGCGCCGGTGCGGTAGGCCGAAAGCAAGTTGGCCGACATGTGCGCCAAGGGTGCGCCGGTATCGGGATCGTTCAAGGTGAACATAAGAATCGAGCGCGGCAGGCCTTTATCGCGGTTGGCAATGTTGGAGCCGTACCACTTCACCCCGGCCGTGCAGAAGTTACCGCCCAAATAGGCTGGCATGGCCATCAAACGACGGTCGGCGGTTGGTTTTGGCATCTTCGGAAACGGCGAACTTTCCGGAAACGTAACCATTGCCCCGTGCGAGTCATTATTAGGCCCAGCCATACGATAGTCACCTTCGTACAGCAGGCCAAACATCTCTTCCATTGTATCGACGCAACCGGCCATGTCGGTAACACCGGCGCGAATCATGTCTTGTTCAGAAAGGTAGATAAAATCGATTTTTGTATTATTGGACATCATTTTTCTCAGACTGAAATGATACAATCGCCGGGCGCACACGGACACGCCCTCCCCTCAAGCCAATAGGCTCGGGTTGCTCTTTCAACATGGGTTCCAGTATACGGAGCCGGTTTTCGCGGTATTGTACATTTCGGACATGAACGGCCGACTTCAGCCGATTTAATCGGCACGGCCATTGCACAATAATAAGATCATCAGCAGCAGACCGCCGTTATGAAAAAAGCGCATATACCCTCGCCTGCCACCAATACATTTGAACAACCTTGGTTCGTATTGAATTCATCACACTATTCAGTGATCGCCGCCAGTCATCCGGCGATTTCGCATTTCTATGCACTGGATGTTGCGCAATCAAGCAATGTGATGTTGGCGATTCCCGATGGCTGCGTGGATATTGTTGTCGACTGCGATGCTGATCGGCCCACCGCACGTGTCTGTGGCACACCCCTGCAAGCCCGGCGAGTAGAACTTCTGGAAAACCATCATTACTTTGGTGTGCGCTTTACCCCGGGGGTGATCCCGGGTTTTATCAACGCGCTGGCGCAAGAACTGACCGAGCAGGAGTTGAACCTGTTGGAGGTCACCCCGCACGCTCAGGCGTTTTTCGAAGAAGTGTTGAAAACGCCGGTGCTTAGCGAACAGATGAACCTGTTCAACCGCTATCTGGTACCCGACGCCTTGCGCAAAACCTCTGAGCTGACCGCGTCGATCATCCAGACCGTGCTGCAGCACAAAGGCGATATCCGTGTTCAGCAACTTGAAGCCTTGAGCGGCTACACCACCCGCACCCTGCATCGGCAGTTCACCCAGGATACCGGGATGACACCCAAGGCATTCTGCCGAATCATCCGTTGCCAGGCGGCGCTGAACTCCATCAATACAGAGCAGGCGTTGTCATTTACCGAGTTGGCGATGGAGCTGGGCTTTACCGATCAGTCGCATTTTTTGCGCGACTTCAAGCAACTGGTCAGTACCACGCCCCATGAGTATCAGCGGCAGATCACTCAAGGGGCTTACAGCCAGCGCCTCCTGCAGTCCCGGCAAGCGGCGGCCTGAAGTCAGTGGCGTGGTGTTTCCGACGGGTGCTCACCAAACAACGCTTTGTAGTAGCCAGCAAAATGCCCCAAATGGGTGAAGCCAAAATCACTGGCGATGCGCGCCACGGTGACTTGGTTGGCACAGGTGCTGCGCAAGCGTCGGCGGGCAGCGTTGAGCCTGACCGAACGCAAGTATTCCACCGGGCGTAAACCGGTCACGCTCTGAAAACTGCGTTGCAATGTGCGCCGACTGACGTTCAGTCGCTCGCACAACTCCAGCACCGAGATTGGTTCATCATGGTGCGCCAGGGCCAACTCCTGACTTTGCTTGACCAGATAAGCGCTGACCACGTGATTGCCGGAACGCCCCTCGTCGCCTTCAACCCGATGGTCGAGCAGGTCAAGCATGCACTCCAGGGTCAAGTCTTCCAGCAGGTTTTCCGGCAGGTGTTGATCCTGCAGCGCCGCCATCACCACATCTTCCAGACGCTTGCGCACGGTGTGCAACACTTCGCGGCGCAGCTCTAGGCGCGAGACCTTGCCCAGCCGACGCATTTCGCTGTCGGAAAACTCCCTGGCCGCCAGATTTTCCAGACGGGCGGCCTCAACGGTGATGGCCAGCAAGTCCATGCCTTCGGCTGCTTGCACAAAAAACTCCTGGCCACTGTGAAGAAGCGTGACACTTTCAGTTCCCAGGCTTTTACCCTGAAACACTGCCAGGTCTGCACCACACTTGGGCATTGCCAGGCACAACCGCCCCAACGGCGCTACGCCCCGCTGGGCTACACGCTTGTTCAATGATTCTTGAAAGATCTGGAAACGCTCGCCGGTGACGTGTTTGAGCACTGTCTGCACGTGACCGGTGCTCAACTGATCGTAGGTTTGTTGCCATCCCACGATTGCACCGGCATGCAAATGTACGTCGTCAAAGCTTTTCATCTGGGCAAACATCGCCATTGTTACTACCTGTTATGTACTTGTAACAAGTTGTAAGCAAGCGGCAGGCCAACCATCCTTCGCCCGGCAACCACTCATCGACTGACTGCAAAGCGGCCCACTGCCTGGGCCGCCATCGCCCTCCACTCAGGCGGAGTGATTGCCCAGGCCGTTGAAGCGAACCGGAGCGGTGCTGCGCAACCGTAAAGCGAGCGCCATACCCAGCAGTGCGGCCACCGGCACAATCGTGCACAGGGCCAACGACAGCGTGGTACTGGCACCGGTCAGCACATCGAAGTGGATGACTGCGGTGATCAACACGGCCAGCAGTGCCACGCCAGAAAGCGCCGGCAGGATGAAACACTTGAGCCTGCTGTCGGCCAGTTGCGGGTTGCTCTTGAAGAAGCCGATGACCGCCAGCGAGGTCAGCACCATCAACAGAATCAGGCACAAGGTGGCCACGTTGGAGAACCAGGAGAACAGTTGCAGCACCGGATCGGCACCGGCCAAGGCAAACACAGCCAGGATGCTGGCTGCAATCAGCGACTGCAGGCCAGAGCCCAGGTGCGGGCTTTGGTGCTTGCGGTGGGTGGTACCGAGCTTCTGCGGCAGCAAGCCGTCACGGCCAATGGCGAAGAAGTAGCGAGCGGCGGCGTTGTGGAAGGCCAGCAAACCGGCAAACAGGCTGGCCACAAACAGCAAGCGAATCGCGGTGGTCAAGCCCACACCCACATACTGGTCAGACAGCGTGTAGAGAAAGGTGGTCGGGTCTTGCAGTGCCTGCAGGGTCGACACCAGGTCATCGGCCCCCGCGCCGACCACCATGGCCCACAGCGACAGGGTATAGAAGCCGCCAATCAGCAGGACCGAGAGGTAGGTGGCCTTGGGAATGGTGCGCTTGGCATCTTTGGCTTCTTCGCTGTACAGCGTGGAGGCTTCAAAGCCGATGAAGGCGGCGAAGCAGAACAGCAGGCCAATCGACGGGTTACCGCTGCTGATGTGCGCGGGGGTGAACGCGTCGGCGTTAATGCCCTGTGCGCCGCCGCTGCTCAGAATCGCGATATCGAGTATCAGCACTGCAAGGTACTCGGCGATCACGGTGATCGACAGGACCTTCGCCGACAGGTCGATGTTGCGATACCCCAGGCAGGCAATCAGCCCCAGGGCGACGGCAGAACAAACCCACCACGGCAGGTTGATGGCGAACACCTCAGCCAGGGTGCCGGCGACAATGGCGCCGAACAGGCCATACATGCCGGCCTGCAGCACGTTATAGGCGACCATCGCCAGCATTCCTGCGGCGCCGCCGGCCAGGCCGCCCAAGCCACGGGAAATCAAGGCGTAGAAACCACCGGCATGGGTGATGTGCCCGGCCATGCGCGTGTAGCCGGCTGCAAAGCACAGCAACACCACCAGCGTGGCGATCAATAAAGCCGGCGTTCCCGCGCCATTACCCAGCATCATGCCAATGGGGAAACCACCCGCCAGTACGCTGAGCGGGCTGGCCGCCGAGAGTACGAAGAAGATGATCATGGCAACACCAAGGCTGCCACGCCGCAGTTCCGTCGAGGAACTGTCGCGCAGAAATTCGCTCATGTTTTTATACCTTGTTTTATGAGGCAGACTTTGCGGGGATGAACACCGTGCCGCGCTTGCACGCAGTGCGCCACGGCACATTATTGTTATGACCTTCAGGCTGAAGAGGATGCTAGGCTTCGCCCAGTCTGGCGGCTATCCCAAATTGGCCGCATTTAGCGCCGTAGGGCCGGATTTTGCGGGGCGCGACGAACGCGTGAAGGTCCGCCGCCCCGCTGCTTGACGGGAAGTGCTACTGCGCAGCTTGCACGGGTTGAGTGGAGGCCGTGGGCACCGGCAACGGCGCGTCACTGTTCCAGGCACTGACCGGCCGCCCGAACAGGTTCTCGGTCTGGAAGTGCGCCATGCGCCATTGGCCCTCTTCGACCGCGAAGCGCACCGTCAGGCGCGCCGCATTCAGGTGCGAGGCCTGGTTGGCGAAGGTGCTGGTCTGCAACATGATCCAGCTGCCGCTGGCCTGCTCTGCCTCCACGCTGATCAGCTCGCTGGTGAGAAAATGCACGTTCAAGGCAAAGTGCGCGGGCGGTTGCATGTAGCTGGCGAACATCGCGCGGATGGCCTCACGGCCACGGTAACCACCAAAGCTTTTTGCGTATTTGGCGCCCTTGCCCTCCCACACCGCATCACGGGTGAACAGGCCGGCCAGCTCCTCCAGCGGCGTGTTGGCATCCAGCGCATCGCACAAGGCCATGTAGCGGTTCATACAAGCGCGCACAGCTTGCTGCGCTTCGAAGACCGCCAGGCGTGCCTGCAGTTGTTGGATCTCGTTCATACCTGCACTCCGCTCGCCGGGCTGCTCGCCTGTTCATGGATGCGCTGCAACAGCAGCGTGGCGGCCGCCAGCAAGGCTTCGTCCGCCCCCTTGGCAGCCACCAGTTGCAAGCCCACCGGCAATCCCTGACGGCTGGCCAGCGGTATGCTCAGCGCCGGGTGCCCGGACAGGTTGAACGGCCGCACCAGTGCGGTCATGCCCAGCACCGCACGGGTGTCGGCAGCTTCGGCAACCGGCAGTGGGAAATCAGGCATGGTCGGCAGTGCCAGCACATCACAGCGTTGCAGCGCGGCATCGACTTGTGCGCTGAACTGTTCACGTATCCGCTCAGCCTCGGCCACGGCGGCGTCGGTCATGGTGCCAGCCGCCTGCAGGCGTCCGGCAATATCAGCACCTACCAGACCGGTAGCGAGCAAATGCCCGCAAGCGGCATAGGTTTCGCGGTTGATGATCACCATGCCGGCGCTGTAAGCCGCTTCGAACGCGTCGCACTCCATTGTCTCCAGCGCCTGGCCGCTGGCGCTCAGTGCCGCCTGGACGACATCATTGACCGCTGCGCTTGCAGGCACCTTGAGTACCCCGACTCTGACCTCTGCCGGGGGACTGGTCGGGTGAAAACTTGGATCAATGATGGCCATCGCCTGGATCAGCATCGGCAGCGAGGCCGCAAACGGCCCTACACAATCCAGCGTAGTGGCAGCCGGCATAACGCCCTCGCGACTGACACGGCCAAAGGTTGGCTTGAAGCCGAACACGCCGCAGCAACAGGCTGGCACGCGTACCGAACCACCGGTGTCGGTGCCCAGGCTGAAATCGGCCAGCCCCGCCGCCACCGCTGCCGCCGAACCGCTGGAGGAACCACCGGGAATCAACGCCGGAAAGCGTGGGTTGACGGCGGTTCCGGTGTAGTGATTGATCCCGGTGGTGCCAAAGGCCAACTCATGCAAACTGGTTTTCCCGGTGATTCGGCAACCGGCTTCCAGCACCCGGCGCACCACTTCGGCATGTTGTTTGGCCGGCGCGGCCTGCTCCAGCGCCCGGCTCGATGCGCGGGTCGGCAGGCCGGCAATGTCGATGGTGTCCTTCACCATCACGCTGGGGCCTGAGCCGCCCATGTTCAAAGACTCAACCACAATTGCCATTGAAACCTCACTTCACAGGAGGCGCAGGCTGCGCCGACAGTGTTTAAAATTGCGTTTCGTTACGTGAATAGTCAACTGAATATTCATGCTTTACCCAATGCTTTCTGCGATGAAATCTGCACAACCATGCGCCACAACGGCCTGCGCGCTTTGGTCGCAGCCAATTTCAGGGTGTTCTCATTACGGGAAAAGTCTATTATTGGGGCTCACTTACTTCAGCCAGTCACTTATGAGCCCGAGCAAGAAGCGCCACAGCCGTTACGACCCCTCCAGCGAAGACTTCCGCAAAGAAGATTTTCCGTTTTACTGGTTGGCGCGCGTACACGGCCAGTACACCCAGAACATGGAACGGCTGCTGAAAAAGGTTGACCTCGATGTTGCCCGCTGGCGGGTACTGTGGATCCTCAATCAGAACGGCCAGTCGAGCATTTCCGAGATTTCCACCCACGCCATCGCCAAGCTGTCGACCATCACCAAGATCGTTTACCGCATGAAGGAAGACGGGCTGGTCGACACTGCACCAAGCGCCGAAGACGGCCGGGTGACCCAGGTGTGCATTACGCCCTTGGGGCTGGCCACCATCGAGCGCATGCAGGGTGTGACCAGCGAGCTGTTCAAGCGCAGCTTTGTCGGCCTCACTGAGAGCCAGGTCGAGCGCTTCAACAAAACCCTGGAAACCGTATTCCACAATCTGGAAAGCTTCTAAGCGGCGGGAGCGCGCTTGCCCCGCGATCGCGGTGTATCAGCTACATCGCATCGCGGGGCAAGCCCGCTCCTACACGGCCTTGGAGGCTTGGCCAAGGCGATGGTAGGCACGGTTGAAATACACCAGGCCCTCATCTGCGCCGCCATGGCGAATGGCCTGGACTTCGCAGTAAAAGATGCTGTGCGAACCCACTTCATGCACTTGGGCAATCCGGCAGTCGAAGTTCACCAGCGCATCGAGCATCACCGGTGCACCGCTTTCCAGCGTGGTCCATGAGGCAGATGCAAAACGCTCGTCCATACTCAGCGCCTTGTTGGCAAAAACCCCCGACTGTTCCTGATGAGCGCCCGTCAAGACGTTCACACACACCACTGCGTTGGCTTGAAACTGCGCGTTGGATTGTGACGCGCGGTTCATGCACACCAACAGCGTGGGCGGCGAGTCGGTTACGCTGCACACGGCCGAAGCGGTGAAGCCAAAGCGACCGGCAACACCATCGGTGGTGATGACCGATACCGCACCACCCAACAGCGCCATTGCATTACGGAAGCTGGATACGTCGACCATGCTTGTTCTCCTCAAATGTCCAGCACGAGCGTTTTTGACTTGGCACGCGAGCAACACACCAGAATCTGGTCGTTGCCGGCTTTTTCTTCGTCGGTCAGGTACACATCACGGTGATCAGGCTCACCTTCCAGGACGTCGCACAGGCACGTGCCGCACACCCCTTGTTCACAGGACTTTTCAATCTTGATACCGACCTTGGCCAGGGCATCGAGAATTGACTGACCCTCGGCGATTTCCACGGTTTTGCCACTGCGCGCAGCGACCACTTCGAAGCTGGCGCCGCTGGCATCGACCTCGACCTGGAAATACTCTTTATGGATATGGTCTTCGGCGTAGCCTTGCTCTCGCGCACCGTTGATCACCCAGTCCATAAAACCGGAAGGGCCGCAGGTGTACATGTGCACGCCCGCCTGACCGCGCCCCAGCACTGCAGGCAGGTCGAGTTTCTGCTCATCCGCTTCGTCGTCGAAGTGGGTGACCACCTGCGCAGCGAACGGGGCGCTGCCCAGCTCCTCCAGAAATGCACTGCGCTGACGGGCACGCCCGCAATAGTGCAGCTCGAAAGGCTCACCGCGCTGATGCAGGGTGTAGGCCATGGCGATCATCGGCGTGACGCCGATACCACCGCCCAACAGCAAGGTGCGCTGTGCGTTTTCGGCCAGCGGGAACAGGTTGCGCGGTGCGCTGATCTGCACCTGTTGGCCCTCGTTCAGGGACTCATGCGCGGCCAGCGAGCCGCCGCGCGACGCAGGGTCCTTGAGAATGCCCAGGCGGTACGTGCTGACGTCGCCGGGGTTGCTGCACAGCGAGTACTGCCGCACCAGGCCGGGAGCCAGGTGAATATCAACATGCGCGCCGGCGTCAAACGCCGGCAGCGGCGAGCCATCGGTGCTGGCCAGGTCGAGAACGACGACGCCGTCCCCTTGCAGTTCGCGCTTGCGCACCACTACGTTCAAAAGTGCTTCAGTCATGGCAATTGCCCCATGTAGTCAGGAGGGCCGCCGCAGCGGCCCAGTGTCAGCTCAGCGCATGAACAGGCCGCCGTTCACATCCCAGGTCGCCCCGGTGGTGAAGTAGGCCTCTGGGCGCGCCAGCTGAACGATCAGATCACCGAGAAAACCTGCATCGCCAAAGCGTTGCACCGGAATGTTGGTGCGCAGCGCATCGCGTTTGTCGGCGGGTACGGCGGCATGTACGGCCGGGGAATCGATCGGCCCCGGGGCGATGGCGTTGACCGTCACCCCGCGGCTGGCGAACTCCTTGGCAAAAATCTTGGTCAGGGTCAGGATCGCGCCCTTGCTCGCTGCATAGTGCGCCCCGGTGGCAGTGCCGCCGTTCTGCCCGGCAAGCGAGGCCATGTTGATGATCCGCCCGTAACCGGCCTCGGCCAGGTAGGCGCCCAACACCTGGCAGCCAAGAAAGATGCTGCGCAGGTTCAGGCCGACCACCGCGTCGAATTCTTCGGGGCTGATCTGCATCAGCGGCGTGGTTTTGGTGACTGCCGCGTTGTTGACCACCACATGCAGCGCGCCGAAACGCGCCAGCACTTGGCTCAACGCCTGTTCAAAATCCGCCTTGTTGCCAACATCCAGTTGCACGGCCAAGGTCAGCTCGCCGGTTGGATCGAGCGCTTTTGCCGAGGCTTGTGCGGCCTCCAGGCTGCGGTCAGTGACCACCACCTGATAGCCGGCTGCCAGCAACTGCGCACAAAACGTCTGACCCAGGCCCTGCCCTGCGCCGGTCACCAATGCCACGTGGTTCATCGCACGGCTCCTTTAAAGGATGTATCCGATACCGGCGAGGGTATCGTCGCTGTTGATCAGGCTAATCAGCTTGCGCTGGATCTTGAAACTGCCTTCGCTGCGCACCAACGTGTAGGTCAGGTCGGCGCTGTAGTGCTTGAGGCTTTCCTTGCGGAACTCGCGCACGTTCTGCGCGCAGCGTACGGTCAGGTTCATGCCGTCATCGACCAGCACGCGAAACCGCGACAGCGTCCGCACGGTGCGCGGTTGCGGGCTGGTGGAGATCGACTCGCCGCCGATCAGACGCTGGACCCGCAGCTTGCGCATGTGATGGTCGTCGTAGGCGTAGTTCAGGGTGTTTTCGAAGTCGGTTTCCTTGGTGTTGATCGGGATGATGTAGGTCCCTTTCTCGGTCCACAGGTTGAGCCAGGCGTCGTATTCGCCGTGGTCGAGCATGTCGCCTTCCTGCCAGATGAAAGCGGTGACTTCTTGCAGCAATTGCAGGTTCATAAGGTTCTCCACACTCAAGCCGACATCATCTTTTTCCACTGCTGGTAGGCCGCACGCATGCCGGTTTCGGCACTCACGTCGGACACCAGGCCATCTTCACTGCGCTTTTCACCGGCCAGCCCGCGGTTGAGCATGATCCACAGCTCTTCACCGGCATTGGCGCCCTTCTGCACCCGCTCCCAGGCTTCGGAGTCGTCCGGGGTGCCAAAACCCATCGGGCCCTGGAAGTGCTCATGCAGACGCAGGCGGTAACGGTTGGCGACCGCCGGGCCGCCGTCCATGGTGATCACCGAGTGATGGATTTCGGTTTCGTTGACCGAGATCGGCTGCAGCACGCGGAAGAACGCCATCGAGCAGGCAATGTTGGGGAACAGGTTGAGGTTGAAGCCCGAACCACCCACGGCGCGCACGATGCGGCGCACCTGCTGTTCTTCGATGCCTTCGTCACGCAGCTCGGCGGCCAGCGCCTCGAAGCGCTCTGGAATCGGCTTGTCGAGATCGGCTTCCAGGTCGACCAGATCAGGGATCATCACCATCACGCTGTGGCCGTTGCCGAGGTCTTCGACGTAGCCTGGCCCCTCGACGAAATCGAACAGTTCCAGGGTCTGCTCATCGACCGAGGACAAGAAGCTCTTGTGCACCAGCGGGAAGTGGTAGGCGTCGGTGGTGTTTTCCAGCTGGATCTTCCAGTTGCCCGGGAAGCGGAAGCGGTGTTCGCCCGGCACCTTGATGCCGTAGCCCGCGCCCTGCTTCATGAACAGGTCGATCCACTTTTTCGCCGCACCGAGGAAGTCGCTCAGCGGTTCGATGTCGTCTTTGAACGTGGCAAACACCATGCCGGCGTAGGTTTCCACGCGCAGGCTGACCAGCGGCAGCTCAGACTTGTCGATGCAATCGGCGTAGCTTTCCGGGTGCGGAATTCCACGCAGCGAACCGTCCAGGGCGTAACCCCAGCCGTGATACGGGCAGACGAAACTGGCGGTTTTGCCTTTCTTGTGTTCGCACACCGTAGCGCCGCGGTGGCGGCAACGGTTGAGCAACACGTTGATGTTCTTCTTGCGATCACGCACCACGATCACCGGCTGCTTGCCGACGTAGGTGGTCTTGTAGTTACCGGCTTCCGGCACTTCGCTTTCGTGTGCGACCCATACCCAGGTGCTGTAGAAAATCTTTTCCAGTTCGGCATCGAACAATGCCGGATCGGTGTACAGCGAGGTGTGAACACGGTCAGCCTGCACCAGCTCGGCAGGGTCAACCGCCAGGTTTACGGCGGGGATCAAATTACTCACGGTATCTCCTTGCCGGCCTGAATACCGGCAACAGTTGCCCACCTGCTGCAATTGACCATCGCAACAGCGGTACCTTGTTGTTTTAAATGCAGTAGTGCGCAGTAACCGGCTAAGTTGCCGTCAATCAAGCACGCTGAATAATCAGCTCGCGGCCCACACGTGCTTCAACTTTGGCGTAGCGCCACAGTTTGTAAGTGCCCTCGCCCACCGGAGTTACCCGAAACAGGTTGCAGGCGGCATGCACGGTTTCGATGTTCGGCACATCGGCCAGCAAGTACGTGGTCCAGGGAAAACCGTCGGAAGGGCCAACCATGCTTTTGTCGTCATCCATGTTGCCCAGTACTTCGACGCCAGGCAGATCATGTATGCCATTCCACATTTCACTGAATGCCGCCCACACTTGAAGTTGCTCTTCACGTGGCGCATCGAAGAAGTTCTGGTTGATGCCCATGCAAAACAGCACGCGCAATGCTTTATTTTCACTCATGACAAAACCTCGGTAATTAGATATAGCCAGGAAGCGGTTGTTTGCCGAAGAAGATTGCCCCGGCATTCTGATAAGTCACGTCGCCCATAAACGCGTGCTGCGTCACCACCTGCGCGTCATTGACGCAGCGGGCCAGCGGGCTTTCGTTGTACACACCGGTCATGCCCGAGAGCATCTGCGCGGTACGCGCGACATCGGCGGCGACACGGGTGGCATGGGTTGAAGACAAACGCAGCAAGTTGGTGGTGGCTGCCGGTACCGGGTTGCCGGCCAGCACGTGATCCCAGGCCTGATCAATCGCCTCGTAGAAGAAAGCCCGCGCCGAGCGCAACGCCGCTTCGGCCTTGGCGATATCGACTTGCGCCAGCGGGCGGTCAGCCAGTGCAGGCGCCCCGGTCACCGAGATTCTGCCGCTGGCCATGCCCGCCAGCTCGTCCAGTGCAGCGCGTGCCACGCCCAGCCCGACCACCGAAAGCACCTGGGTGGCAAACGACAGCGAGGGATAGCGGAAGAACGGCTCATCGAGGTTGCTTGCGCCGCCGCGGACGAACGTCCACTGCTCCGGCACCACCACATCGTCGATCACCAGGTCATGGCTGCCGGTGCCCAGCAGGCCAACGGTTTCCCAGGTTTCGTCGATGCGCACCTTGGACTGCGGCATCACCGCAATACGTGGCAGGTCAAAGGCGTCACCGTTTTTCGGGGCAATGCCCACGCCCACAATGTCGGCGCCCATCGAGCCGCTGGAATACTTCCAGCGCCCTTTGACCTTGAAACCACCGGGCACCACCTCGGCAGGTTGCGGCGGGAAAATTCCGCCGGCAAAGACCACGTCCGGGCCATTGGCGTAGACCTGCGCGATGGTCTCCAGCGGCAAGGCTGCCAGGTACACAGGGCTCATGCCAAAGCTGGCTACCCAGCCGGCCGAGCCATCGGCATGGGAGATGCGCTCGATCATTTCGCAGAACTGCGCTGGCGAGCACTCGCTGCCACCAAAACGCCGCGGCACCAGAGCGCGATACACACCCTGCGCCTTGAACGCATCGATCACATCACGGGAGATGTGGCGTTGACGATCAAATTCACCCAGGCGGGCACGATCGCGAACACCGTCAAGCAGCGCTTCAAAGGCAGGACCAGTAGCAAGCGCAGACGCAGGTGCGGTGGCCGATACGCTAAGCGGATTCATAGAGAAACTCCGTCTTCAGTCACGGTTTAAGGGCAATGAGCAATGGGCAGGCGAGAGAACAATTCCTCGCGCTAGCAGCATGACCGCGGGACGGTGCTGCGGATGCTGACGCCTGTACAAAGACGTCAGACAGGGAGGGACAAGCGGGATGAGTCGGCATGATCGAGTACCTTTTTTGTTTTTGTGCCGTGGCGTCAATGTGCATTTATTTACGTGAATAGTCAATGGATTATTCACGCTTGAAAATGCCATTTATCTGGTCACTTAAAACGCCACAGGCTGTTGATAATCAGATATAAGTCACTGTTTTTACTGACTTAAATCCATAGAATCTGGCGAAACGGTTAAAAACTCCGACCCGTGAATAGATGATTATTCACGCTTTATTTCACGTATTTACTAGCAAACCATTCACACTCCAGCGATGATTGCACCGCTGTAACAGCGCACCAAGATCACGCTCCCTACACTCGCACTCCAAGAGGAATGACCCATGAGCCATCAACTGTACGAGTTGATCCGCCTGACCCTGCGCGTTCGCACCCCGGCACAGGCTTTGCCCAAACTACAGACAGCCTTGGGGCAGGCGCTTGAAGGCGTCGAATTGGTCGGCTGCTGGGTGTCCGAGATCGGCCCGCAGAACACCATTGCGATACTGCGCAGCTTTGCCTCAAGCGAAATCCGCGATGCCGAACGCCAGCGCCTGCTGTTGGCGGCGGATGGCCTGGGCGTCGGCGAGTACCTGCTGCACCAGCACATTGATGACTACTGCCGGTTCCCCTTCGTGCAGCCGCTGCCGGCCGGCAAGCACGGTCCGTTCTACGAACTGCGCGAATACAACCTGGTGCCGTCGGGGCTGGAACCGACCCTGCAAGGCTGGCAAAAGGCCGTGGGGGCGCGTACCGCAGAGGGGTACTCAGCGGTGTATGCCGCGTTCTATGCAACCAGTGGCCGCGTACCCCGCTACCTGCACATCTGGCCCTACGCCAGCCTTGAACAACGCCTGGACGTGCGTACGCGCGCAGTCAAAGACGGTGTTTGGCCGCCGGAGAACTCCGCGCCGCAACTGCAGGAAATGAACTCAGTGGTCTATCTGCCCGCCGCTTTCTCACCGTTGGCGTAGGAGCGGGCTTGCCCCGCGAGACGGCGTAACAGACAGACCGCCATCGCGGGACAAGCCCGCTCCCACCGGTCGGTGGTGTGTCAGACAGACCGCCATCGCGGGGCAAGCCCGCTCCCACCGACAGCCAGCGCCTACAACGGTGCCTGCAACGCACGCGGGCGCTGGCTGCGTTCGGTGGCCGCCGCGTCCTGGGCATCCTGCAGCTGGAAGCTGAATTCCAGATCGGCAAAGTTCGCCACCTCCAGCCCACGGGCCTGCGCCGCCTGCGCATCCTCGATGAAGTTCAAACGCCCGACCAGGCCATCACGGGTGGCGTAAGCAAAGTCGTCCCAGAGGTATTGATCACCCTCGAAGTTGATTTGCGTGGTCAGGTGACGGTAGCCCGGTGCAGAGATGAAGAAGTGGATATGCGCCGGGCGCTGGCCATGGCGACCCAGCTGGTTCAGCACTTCTTGCGTGGTGCCGCTGGGCGGGCAGCCATAACCACAAGGCACAATGCTGCGCGCACGATAGCTACCCGTTGCGTCGGTGACGATGCGTCGACGCAGGTTGTATTCAGACTGGCTACCGTCGAAGTAGGAGTAGGTACCCTTGGTGCTGGCATGCCAGACGTCAACCGTGGCCCCGGCAATCGGATGACCCTGGGCATCGACGACGCGCCCGTGCAGGAACAATGCAGTACCCGGGTCGCTGCCGTCATCCATGCGTGCCTCGCCTTCGGACAACGGTGCACCGGCGACATACAGCGGCCCTTCAATGGTCCGCGGGGTACCGCCGCTGAGCCCGGCCTGGGCATCTTTAGCGTCTTGCAGCAGGTCGAGGAAGTGCTCGATACCCAACCCCGCCACCAGCAGCCCGGCTTCCTGGTTGCTGCCCATGCGGTTGAGGTAGTCCACGGCTTTCCAGAACTCGTCGTCGCTGATTTCCAGGTCTTCGATCAGCCGCGCAGCATCCTGAATAATACGCAGGATGATCTGCTTGAAGCGCTGGTTGCCTTGGTCGTTGTCGATCCCGGCGACTTCCTTGAAGAAGTTCTGCACATCAGCAGTGTGGGAAATTTTCACGGTCATAGTTATCACCTGACATTATTGTTGTTGGATGTGATCAGCGATCGTCAGCATGGATCGAGGACGGATGGCGACACAGCCCATCGATCTCAATGTCCATGTAGGGGAACAGCGGCAGTTGCATGAGGGTGTCATGCAGCGCTTCGACACTGGGCACATCGAACACGCTGTAGTTTGCGTAGTGCCCGGCGATTCGCCACAGGTGGCGCCAGGTGCCCTCTTGCTGCAGGCGTTGCGCCAGGGCCTTTTCATCGGCCTTGAGCGCTGCGGCCGTATCGGCAGGCATGTCGAGGGGGAGTTTTACCGTCATCTTCACGTGGAAAAGCATGCTGTTTGCCTCTATCAACGGCGAGCGAAACGCGCCAGACGTGCTTCGTCCAGCGTCAGCCCCAAGCCAGGGGTACGGGGTACATGCAGGTGGAAATCGCGATACACCGGCGCTTCGGTGACGATTTCTTCGGTCAGCAGCAGCGGCCCGAACAGTTCGGTGCCCCAGGTCAGCTGATTCAGGGTGATAAAGGCATGCGCCGACGCCAGGGTGCCGACGCTGCCCTCAAGCATGGTGCCGCCGTACAGGGCCACACCGGCGGCCTCGGCGATCTGCGCGGTGCGCAACACCGCACGCGGCCCGCCATTCTTGGCAATCTTCAAGGCGAAGACGCTGGCAGCGCCGTCGATCACCAGGCTCAGCGCATCTTCAACGCATTCGATCGACTCGTCGGCCATGATCGGCGCGCTGCTGACCTGGTTCAGGTGCACTTGCCCGGCGCGGTTATTGCGCGAAATCGGCTGTTCGATCAGGTCGATGCCGTTATCGCCAAGCACCCGGCAGGCACGCACGGCCTGGGAAATGTTCCAGTACTGGTTAACGTCGACGCGCACGCTGGCCTGGTTGCCCAAGGCTTTTTTGATGGCGATGACATGGGCCAGGTCAGCGTCGACCGGGTTGGCACCAATCTTCAGTTTGAAGATGCGGTGACGGCGCTGTTCTAGCATCTGTTCGGCTTCGGCGATGTCGCGCGCGGTGTCGCCAGACGCCAGGGTCCAGGCCACTTCCAGGCTGTCGCGGACGCGACCGCCAAGCAGCTCACTGACCGGCAACCCCAGGCGTTTGCCCTGGGCATCGAGCAAGGCGGTTTCCAGGCCGGATTTGGCGAAGGTATTGCCTTTGGCAATCTTCTCCAGCTTGAGCATGGCGGCGTTGATGTTGCTGGCGTCCATGCCGATCAGGGCGGGTGCCAGGTGCGAGTCGATGTTCTGTTTGATGCTTTCCGGGCTTTCGTAGCCATAGGCCAGGCCACCGATGGTGGTGGACTCACCGATGCCTTCCACCCCATCGGCGCAGCGCAGCTTGATGATCACCAGGGTCTGCGCCTGCATGGTATGCATGGCCAGCTTGTGCGGGCGGATGGTGGGTAGATCGACAATCAGGGTGTCAATGCGTTCGATCGCAGCATGTGTCATGGCAAGCTTCCAAAGGCAAAGCGTCCGAGCATCGATAGATGCCCCGGACTGTTGTTTTTATTAGCCTTGCCGAGCTTTGCACATTGTCGTATTTACGTCCAATATCAATTGAATATTCAACTATACTCAGGAGGTATCAACGCACCGTAGCGAGTGGCAACGGCGCGCCTTGATATCACCCAACGTCTTGTTATTGCTGATTTTTCTGCTCAAAACGCGCCAATACCTTCTTGGCCAGGCTCATGCGATGCACCTCATTAGGGCCGTCGTAGATGCGAAAACTGCGCGCATCGCGGAAGATCCGCTCAACGATGCTCTCGCCGGTAACGCCCTGCCCGCCCAGCACCTGCACGCAACGGTCGATCACCCGCCAGATGCTTTCGGAGCTGATCACTTTGGCCATGCTCGACTCGACGTTGCCGCGCTCACCCTGATCCAGCACCCAGGCGCAATGCCAGATGGTCAGGCGTGTGCTGTGCAGGTCCATTTCGTTGTCGGCCAGCATGAAGCCTACCCCCTGGTGTTCGCCCAGTACCTTGCCGAACGACTGGCGCTGGCTGGCGTAGGTGCACGCCACCTCGTGGGCGCGGCGGGCCTGGCCAAGCCAGCGCATGCAGTGTGTCAGGCGCGCCGGTGCCAGGCGCAGTTGCGCATAACGAAAGCCCTTGCCCACCTCCCCCAGCACGTTGCTTGCCGGTACCCGCAGATTCTCCAGACGCAGCACTGCATGGCCGCCGGCAAAGCAGCTGTCGAGCGAATCCATCATGCGTTCGAGGATGAAGCCGGGCTGGTCGGTGTCGGTCAGGAACAGGGTTGCACTGCCGTCTTCCATGCGCGCCATGATGATCGCAACGCTGGCGCCCTCGGCGCCGGTGATAAACCACTTGTGGCCATTGATCAGGTAGTCGTCGCCATCGCGAACCGCGGTGGTGCTGAGCATCGATGGGTCGGAGCCAGCGCCGGGGCTCGGCTCGGTCATGGCGAAGCAGGAGCGAATGTGACCCTGAACCATGGGCAGCAACCAACGCTGCTTCTGCTCAGGCGTGGCCACCAGTTCCAGCAGGTGGATATTGCCTTCGTCCGGCGCATGGATGTTCAGGGCGATCGGCCCCAGCGGCGAATACGCGGCCTCTTCAAAAATGACGGCTTTTTCAAGGTGGCTCAGCCCCAAGCCGCCCAGCTCTTTTGAAGCGTGCGGGGTCAACAGGCCGTGGGCGCGGGCTTTCTCTACCAGGGCCTGGCGCAACTCAGCGTTGGGGCCGTGCGGGGTTTGCCGCGGGTCGCGCTCCATCGGCACGATTTCTTCGGTGACAAAACGGCGAACCTTGGCTTGCAGGGCCAGCAGTTCGGCAGGGAGTTGAAAATTCATGGTCATATTCCTTGGGTTATGGGCCGCAGTCAGGCGTGCAGGCGACGTGGGTCGATGGCGCTGTAGAGGTGCTCCATGACGGTCTGCTCGATGGCAATCTTGGCGGGGTCATAGGGCGTGAAGTTCTGCGTGCGGATCAGCGCACGCAGCACACGCGGGCCGTGCATGTCGATATCCAGCACATTGAGGCAGGCATGGTCCTGTTCGAACGCTGCAAGCCCGTGCAAGCCGGCACCGCTGGCCCAGGCCAGGAGGATGCGGTTGACCGCGTCGTGGCTGACGATCAAGGCGCTGCTCCAGTCGGGGTCTGCCAGCAGTGCGTTGAACTGCGCCAGGATGCGGGCCTGAAACGCCTGCCAGCCTTCACCGCGCAGAAATGCCGCGCCCTCCCCGGCGGCCAGCGCATAGGCCTCGGTGACTTCCTGCTGCAGCGCAGGTTCTGGGATATCACGCAGGCGGCCAGCGCGAATCTCGCGCAAGTCGCTGAGCATCTGCACCGGCTGGGGACGCCCGACCAGCAGTTGGTCCAGGGTCTGCCGGGCTCGCGGGTAGTCCGAGCACAGGGCGCGGTCGAACGGCACCTCGCGCAGCGCCTGGGCCAACGCCTGCGCTTGCGCAATCCCCTTGCTCGACAGTGGGACGTTGCGCGGATCCAGCGGCCGCCCATTCGCGTCGAAATAGCTCACATGCCCATGACGAACCAGGTAGCAACGACGGCGGCGCACGCCGTTCGCAGGGCTGTCATTCATCGCGCAGTACCTTGGGGTTGTTGATTTTCAGACGCTCGGCCGTACTGATCTGCAGCGCCTGCAACAGGCCATGCTGCGCCGCGCAACTGGCGTCATATACGCCACTGCGGATCTGCTCAGTGATCAGTGCTTGCGCCTGCGCCAGTGGCACTGGTGGCAGCCCTTGCAGGGCCAGTACGGCATTCAAGGCATTGCTGTGCGCCTCGGCACAAGCCTGCGAACGTTCAATGTCGCGCCCGGCAATCGCCAGTGCGTTGGCGATCATCCGCGCGTCGTAGTGTTGCTGTGGTGGCAGTACCGGCAGCAGCTGCGACAGCAGCAGCTCACGGGCACAGGCCAGCAGATCACACGTATCAGACGTACTCATGCGCTCATCCCTCCGGTCAGGGCCAGAATCTCGTGTTCCAGGGTGGGCACCAGGCGCCCGGTCAGCACCAGCTCCAGCGAGCGCTGCTGACCCGAGCGGTGGCGCTGATGCTGCTGCAGGGCAATCACCGCCCAGCGCAGGTGGGCCAGCACTTGCCAGAAACGCAACGCCGCAGCGCTCAGTTCCAGCGCGCTGACGCTGCGGTAGCCGGCAAGGAAGTCGTCCAGCGCGCCGATGCCACCGGCGGCAAGGTCTGCGCGGGCGAAGCGCCAACAACGCGCCGAAAACCAGCCCAGGTCTTCGCGCGGATCGCCCCAGCCGGCGAACTCCCAGTCCAGCACGCCGGTCAGGGCACCGTCGTCTACCAGGTAGTTACCGGTGCGGTAGTCGCGATGGATCAGGCAAGGCGCCAGGGCGTCGGGCTTGTTCAGCTCGCACCAGCGCAAGCCCCACTCCAGCACCGGGTGGCGCTCAGGCAAGGTGTCGAGAAAGCCACGATAGTGCTCGATGCTGCTCTGCACCGGGTCTGCCACGGGCGCGGGCAAAAACTCAAGCCCCGCCTGTGGCGGGGTGATTTGATGCAGACGGGCCAGGTTGGCACCCAGTGTGTGGCACAGCCCACGGCGCTGCTCGTCGGTAAACGCAGCAGTGCTCAGGGCAAAGCCACTGGCACTCCCCTCCAAGGCCTGCATGACGAAAAACACCCGGCCGATCACCTGCAGGTCCTGACACAGCCACAACGGCGCGGGCACCTTGACCCCGGCCTGATGAACGCGGCGCAGCACTGCGAACTCCTGCTCACGGCTCATGCTTGCCGCCACTGCCGAGGCGGCATCGGTACGCAACACCCAGCGCTGGCGACTGGCTTGCTGGCCGTCATGCACCCGCGCCTGCAGCAGCCAGTTTTCCTGGATGGCGCCCCCAGACAGCCGCTCACTGCGTTCAATAACCACCGGCTGGCCATCAAGCTGGGCGCTGAAGTACACGGCCAGCGCCTCGTGGGCCTCTGCGATGTCGATTCGGGCGTTGTCACGCCGCAAGGAATTGCTACTTGGCATAGTGGACTCGATCTCGCCGATTGATTGCTGTCAGGCTCGGGAGCAAGATCGATGCCACGCACTGAAATTTTTAACTTAAGTCTTTATTAACAATCACTTACACACGATTCACGAAGACCTTGGCGTTTCAACACGCGCTCCTTGTTGCAGTTTTGAAGCCTTGCATTGCAGGTATGAACGCCCGATTTCAAGCCTGAACCGCCACTGCGCTACGCAGAAGTTTCCATCGTGACGCCGCTCTCGGCTAGGATGAGCGCGCTCGACCGAGCTCACGCCACAGCCCCTGTTTGCCTGCAAGGAACCACAATGTGATGGCCCTGCCCGTGCTTCAGCCCAACCAACTGCGCATGCCCGCTGAACCTGCCCGGGCCCTGACTCGCGAGCGCCTGATCGAGCGTTTGACTCAGGCGGTTGATGGCGGCTGCTTCGTCCTGCTTCAGGCTCCCGTGGGCTATGGCAAAAGTATCCTGCTCAGCCAGTTCGCCCGCCGCCAGGCCGCAACCAGCGCCTGGCTGCGCCTAAGCGCCGCTGACAATCAGCCGCTCAGCCTGCTGCTGCACCTGCAGGCGGCGCTGGGCATGCCCGCAAGCACCGCGCCAATCGACGCGCAGCGCCTGTGGCGCGACATTCAGCAGTACCTGGAACGCCTGCCTGAACCGCTGACCCTGCTGCTGGACGACCTGCACCTGCTGCACGCGCCCCAAGCCTGCCAGTACCTTGAGCAACTGCTGCTGTATCCGCTGGCCAATCTGCGCTTGCTGGCCGCCAGCGAAGGCCCTCCGCGATTAGCCTTGGCTCACCTGCGCCGTGATGCCAGACTGCTGCAGATCAGCGCTCACGAGCTGGCGCTGGACAGCGAAGAAACCCGGCAACTGGCCGCCCGCCGCACTGTACAACTGAGCGCCGATGCGATTTACCAGTTGCGTGCTGGCAGCGAAGGCTGGATCAGCGGCGTGTTGTTGTGGCTCAACGCCTATAGCCAGGCCACCGCCAGCGGGCAGGCCCCCAGCGACTTGCGCGCGATTACCCTGCAGTCCCTTGTCCATGCCCGTCAGTTCCTTGAGGAAGAGCGTCTGCGCCAGCTCAAGCCCGAGCTGCTGCGCCTGCTGGAGCGGACTTCGGTGGTGCCTGCCTTCGACCTTGAGTTGGCCCACGAGCTTAGTGGCAGCCCCAATGTGCGCGAGCAGGTCCGGCAGTTGCAACGCCTGGACCTGTTCATCGAGACCCGCGCCGGTGAGCACCGTGAGTTCCGCTATCACCCGGTGCTGCGTAGTAGCCTTTACCAGCGTCTGGAACAACGCGATCCGCAGCAACTACGCCAGTTACATCAACAGGCAGCGCAGTGGTTGCTGGCGCAGCGTCAGGTCACCGAAGCGCTGCACCAGTTTGTTCGCGCCAAGGACTTTGACGCGGTGCAGTCGATTGTCGAGCGGCATGCCTTCGAGCTGCTGCGCGAAGGCAAGATCAACACCCTGGTCGACTTTCTCGCCGACGTGGCCGGACACACCGGCAACGACAGCCTGACCCTGGCCACCACCGAGGCCTCGATCGTCATCGTCACCAATGACGTGGCTCATGCACGTCAGTGCCTGCGGCGTCTGCAAGGCCTGCTGCGCCAACGGGCGCCAGCGCGTCATCCGCAGCGGGTGCAGCAAACCCTGGCGTTTTTGCGCACCCGTCTGGCCTGCCTGGGTGGCAACCTGATGCACAGCCTGCGTATCGCCGATCGTGCCCTGCAGCAAGTACCTGAAGCCAACGCAGCGCGTTCGGTGTTGCATTTTGACCGGGCCAGTTGCCTATACGCCCTGGGCTGCCTGAATGAGGCTGAAGCCGAGGGTCAACAGGCCTTGAGCGAGTTACAAGCGTTTGGCTTGAGTGGCTACACCCATCTGCTGCAACTGCTGCTAGGCCAGATCGAACTGGCCCAAGGCAAGGGCGAACAGGCCTGGCAACGCTTTGTGAACATGGCCAACGAGCACCAGAACAGCAGCTCGGGGATTTTCTACAGCCTGTTCCATCACCTGGGCCAAGGTCTGGTGTTGCTGCAAGGCAATCAACTGGCGCAGGCACGCCAGTGCCTGAACCAGGCCGAAACTCTGGCCCTGGGCTTTCCCCATTGCGCGGCACTGGCGCGGGTGTTCCACCATCAGGCCTGCCTGTACTGGGCCCAGGGTGATACGCAGTTGGCCAAGGCACGTTGGGATGAGGTCAGGCGCATGACCCGCCAGTACAGCCTGTTTCTGCTGTACCGCCTGGCCAGCGCCTGGCGCGCACGGCTGGCCGTGCGTGAGGATGACCAGGCCTTTCTGCTCGCCTGGCTGGATGAGTGGCACAGCTGCTTCGCCCGCTACGGCGAGCACTTGCTGCCGGAAGAATGGCTGGCCTACGCCTGGGTGCAGCGCCATCTGGGCCAACATCGCAAAGCCTGGCAGATTCACGCCAACCTCAAAGAACAGGCGCAAGCCCAAGCCAATCAGCGCTTGCTGCTCGACACGCTGCTGCTGGAAACGGCGCTGGAACAGGACCGCAATGCCCGCGACGCGGCACTCCTGTGCCTGGAGCAGGCTTTGCAACTGGCCAGCCGCCACGGTTTTGGCCAGCTGTTGCACTACGAAGGGCAAGCCACCCTGGAGTCGTTGCAGCACCTGTTGCTGCCACAGGTCCGCGAACAACTGCAGTTGACTGAACCGCCCCCCGCGCGCGAACGGCTGCAGCAGCTGTTCGGCCGCAGGCTGACCAGCAACGAGCAGACCCACCCTGCCCTGATCGTGCCGTTGTCCAAACGTGAACTGGCAGTGCTCCAGCGTTTGGCCCGTGGGCAAACCAACCAACAGATCGCCGAAACGCTGTTCATCAGCCTCAGTACCGTCAAAACCCACATCAACAACCTGTTCCGCAAGCTCGATGTCGCCGATCGCGACAGCGCCCGGCGCATGGCCCAGGCGCTTGGCCTGCTGGACTGACCTCCACCTCCACCCCAGGTAGTTTCCACCCACCATTCAACCCCGGGGTGGACGCTGGCCACCGCGCCAGTTGCTACAACAGGGCATCGCCAATCCACACCGGAGCGCCGCATGCCCGCCTATCAGGCCCCACTACGCGACATTGCCTTCGTCGCCCATGAACTGCTCGACCTCGGCAGCCACTACCAGCACCTGGTCGATTGCGAAGCACTCGACCCCAGCACCTTCGATGCCATTGCCGAAGAAGGCGCCAAGTTTGCCGAGCAACAACTGGCACCGTTGAACGCCGTGGGTGATGTACAGGGCTGCCGCCTGCACGACGGTCAGGTGACGACCCCGCCAGGCTTCGCCGCCGCCTTTAGCCAATTCGCCGACAACGGCTGGTTGGGCCTGGACAAAGACCCCTCCTACGGTGGCCAAGGCCTGCCGCCGACCCTGGGGTTTGTCATTCATGAAATGCTCTGCAGTGCCAACCATGCCTGGAGCATGTACGCCAACCTCACCAGTGGCGCCATCAGCACCCTCAGCGCCCACGCCGATAACGAACTCAAGCAACGTTTACTGCCTGCGCTGATCGCCGGACGCTGGACCGGCACCATGTGCCTGACCGAACCACACTGCGGCTCTGACCTTGGTTTGCTGCGCACCCGCGCCGTGCCCCAGGCCGATGGCAGCTACCGGATCAGCGGCAGCAAGATGTTCATTTCTGCCGGTGAACACGACCTGGCCGAAAACATCGTGCACCTGGTGCTGGCGCGCATCGACGGGGCCGCGCCCGGTATCAAAGGCATTTCCCTGTTTGCCGTGAGCAAGCGCCAGCTCAGCGCCCAGGGCCAACCGGGCGCAGCCAACGGTGTCAGCTGCGGTGCCATTGAAGCGAAAATGGGCCTGCACGGTAACGCCACCTGTGTGCTCAACTTCGACGAGGCCTGTGGTCACCTGCTCGGTGAGGCGAACCGCGGCATCAACGCCATGTTTACCTTTATCAATGAATCGCGCCTGGCCGTTGCCCAGCAAGCCCAGGCCCACGCCGAGTCGGCCTTCCAGGGCGCCGTGCGCTATGCCCGTGAACGCCTGCAGATGCGCGCCAACCCGCGTCTGCAGCCTGAGCAGGCCGCTGACCCGATCATCGGCCACCCCGATGTGCGGCGTATGTTGCTCACCCAGAAAGCCTTTGCCGAAGGTGGCCGCATGCTCACCTACGCCTGCGCGCAAGACGTCGACCGCCTGCACCATGGCGCGACAGCGGCTGAGCAAGGCGCCGCCGCCCGGCGCCTGGCGCTGCTGACACCGATTGCCAAGGGCTTTCTCAGCGAAGCCGGTAACGAGGCTGCGCAGCTGGGCATTCAGGTATTCGGCGGGCACGGCTACATCCACGAGTCGGGGATGGAGCAGATTGCACGCGACGTGCGGATTACCACGATCTACGAAGGCACCAACGCCATTCAGGGCATCGACCTGCTGACCCGCAAAGTATTCGCCGACAACGGCCAGGCCCTGACGCAACTGCTCGATGAAATCCAGCACTTCGCCAGTGCCGCCGGCGTGCCACAAGACCTGGCGCAACCCCTGCTCATTCAGGTCGAGTCCTGGCGCCAGGTCAGCGCCGAGCTGCAGGCGCGTCACCACGACGACGCCAACCTGGTGGGCGCCAGCGCCTTTGATTATCTGA
Organism: Pseudomonas sp. NUPR-002; assembly: GCF_056322725.1. Classification (NCBI taxonomy): domain Bacteria; kingdom Pseudomonadati; phylum Pseudomonadota; class Gammaproteobacteria; order Pseudomonadales; family Pseudomonadaceae; genus Pseudomonas; species Pseudomonas sp. NUPR-002. Next base: position 2,843,579 of record NZ_CM150476.1, on the reverse strand, counting down.
TGCTCAGCGGCTACGTGGTGCTGGGCTACTACTGGCTGCGCGCCGCCTGTATCGCCGAACAGGCCCTGGCCAGTGGTAGCGATGAACACGGGTTCTATCAAGGCAAGGGTGAAACCGCACGTTTCTACCTGCAACGCCTGCTGCCCAGGGCTTCACTGCACCGCACGCTGATCGAAAGCGGCAGCGCCAACCTGATGAACATCAGCGACAGCGCCTTTGCCCGCTGACACTTGCCCGTCACCCTATTGATTCGAGGTACCCCATGCCACAGTTGATCGACTATCACCGTGACCAGGAGCTGGCCCTGATCGGCCTCGCCAGCGCCCCCGTCAATGCCCTGGGCCACGCGCTGCGCCAGGCCCTGGCCGAGGCCTGCCGCACTGCCGCCAACGATCCGCAGGTGCGCGCCATTGTCCTCTATGGCCTCGACCTGCCGTTCAGCGCCGGCGCCGACATCAGCGAGTTCGGCAGCCCGCTGACCTGGCAGGCACCGGCCCTGCCCGAGCTGCTGCCGACGCTGGCACACATCGACAAACCGCTGATTGCCGCCATCGATGGCGTGGCCCTGGGCGGCGGCCTGGAACTGGCGCTGGTGTGCAGCCACCGGGTGGCCGTGGCCAGCGCACGCCTGGGTCTGCCGGAGGTTACTCTTGGGGTCATCCCCGGTGCCGGCGGCACGCAGCGCTTGCCACGGGTGATCGGCGTGGCGGCGGCGCTGGAGATGATGCTCAGCGGCCAGCCGATCAGTGCCCAACGTGGCCATGAACTGGGGCTGATCGACTGCCTGGTGGAACAGCGTGAAGCACTGCTGAGCAGCGCCTGCCGCTACGCGCGCGAGCTATTGGCAGACAGCGTTGCGGCCCATGCACCGGTGAGGACCAACGGCAACGCAGCGCTACCGGCGCCATCGCCAGACTTTTTCCACCAGCAGCACGCGCACCTGCAGGCCCGCAAGCCAGGGCAAACGGCGCCGCAATGGGTCCTGGAGGCTGTGCGAGCGGCCTGCGAACTCGACTTGCCAGAAGGCTTGGCGCAAGAACAGGCGCTGTTTCGTCAGGCGCTGGAAAGCCCTCAGGCGCGAGCCCTGCGTCACCAGTTCTTCGCCAAAAACGAGGCGCTGAAAATTCCCGGCATCGACCGCAGCACACCGCTGCGCAACATCCGCCAGGTGGCGGTGGTCGGCGCCGGGACCATGGGCGGCGGGATTGCCATGAACTTCGTCAATGCCGGCATTGCCGTGACCCTGCTGGAGCAGTCGTCGCAGGCCTTGGACCGCGGCCTGGCGCAGATCCGCAAAAACTACGAAAGCAGCCGCCAGCGCGGCAAGATCAGCCAGACGCAACTGGAACAGCGCATGGCCCTGCTGCACGGCACCCTGGAATATGCCGATCTGGCTGAGGCGGATCTGGTGATCGAGGCGGTGTTCGAAAACCTCAGCGTCAAGCAACAGGTGTTCCGCACCCTCGATGAAGTGTGCAAACCCGGCGCCATCCTTGCCAGCAACACCTCGACGCTGGACGTCGATCAGATCGCCGCCGTTACCCGCCGCCCGCAGGACGTGGTGGGGCTGCACTTCTTCAGCCCGGCCAATATCATGCGCCTGCTCGAAGTAGTACGCGGCAGCGCCACGGCGGCAGACGTACTGGCAACCACCTTGAACATCGCCAAACGCATCGACAAATTACCGGTGGTGTCTGGCGTGTGCTTCGGCTTTATCGGCAACCGCATGCTCGAACCTTATGCCCGCGAAGCCCATCGCCTGGTACTTGAAGGCGCCACGCCCGCCCAGGTTGACGCGGTACTGACCGGCCTGGGCCTGGCCATGGGCGTATTTGCCATGTACGACCTGGCCGGGATCGATATCGGTTATCAGGTGCGCCAGGCACGACGTGAGCACATCGCCCATGACCCCAGCTACTTCCGCCTCGCCGACGAACTGTGCAGCCTTGATCGGCATGGCCAGAAAAGCGGCCGCGGCTTTTACCGCTACGAAGGCCGCGAGCGTCTGGACGATCCGGAAGTGGTGCAGATTGCCGAGCGTCTTGCTGCCGAGCTGGGCATTACCCGGCGGCCGATCAGCAACGAAGAGATCCATGACCGCTGCCTGTTCATGTTGATCAACGAAGGCGTGCAGTTGCTGGATGAGGGCATTGCCTTGCGCAGCGGCGATGTCGACTTGGTATGGACCAACGGCTACGGCTTCCCGGCCTGGCGCGGTGGCCCGCTGCACTATGCCGAGCAACTGGGCCTGGAGCGGGTGCTGGCGGGCATTGTGCACTACCGTCAAACCCTCGGGGCTTATGGCCAGATGTGGTTGCAGCCAGCGCCGTTGCTCGAACGCCTGGTAGCCCAGCAGCACACCCTTATCGCCCAACGCTGAACACAGGAGCAGATCATGCAAGACGCCGTGATTCTTTCCACCGCACGCACCCCGATCGCCAAAGCCTTCCGTGGTGCTTTCAATAACCTCAAAGCGCCGAGCATGGCCAGCCATGCGATTCGTGCCGCAGTGGCCCGCGCCGGGATCGAAGCCGCTGAAATCGACGACCTGATCATCGGCACCGCCATGCCTGCCGGCACCGCTGGCTGGAACCTCGGACGCATGGCGGCGCTGGCCAGCGGCCTGCCCTACAGCGTCAGCGGCCAGACCCTCGACCGCCAATGCGCCTCAGGCCTGATGGCCATCGCCACAGCGGCGAAACAGATCATGGTCGACGGCATGCAGGTGACCATCGGTGCCGGCCAGGAACACATCAGCCTGGTGCAGGCGCGCAACATGGACTGGGCCATGGCCGAGCGCGACGAACAGGTCGAACTCAACGCCGCCCACGCCTACATGCCAATGTTGCAAACCGCCGAAATTGTCGCCCGCCGCTACGCCATCAGCCGTGAAGCGCAGGACGCCTATGCCCTGACCTCGCAGCAACGCACGGCGGCGGCGCAGCAGGCCGGGCTGTTCGCGGACGAGATCGTACCGGTCACGGCAATCAAGAAAATCATCGATAAAGCCACTGGCGAAGAACGCCTGGAGCAAGTCACCCTGAGCCAGGACGAGGGCAACCGCCCGCAGACCCAGCTGCAAGACCTGGCAGGCCTCAAACCGGTCGTTGAAGGCGGCTGCATCACCGCCGGTAACGCCAGCCAGCTGTCGGACGGTGCCAGTGCCTGCGTACTGATGGACGCGCGCCTGGCCGAGCAGCGCAATCTTGCGCCGCTGGGCCTGTACCGCGGTATCGCCGTGGCAGGCCTAGCGCCGGAAGAAATGGGCATTGGCCCGGTGCTGGCGGTGCCCAAGCTGCTCCGGCAACACGGCCTCAAGGTTGACGATATTGGCTTGTGGGAACTCAACGAAGCCTTCGCCTGCCAGGTGTTGTACTGCCAGCAGACGCTGGGCATCGACCCTGAGCGCCTTAACGTCAACGGCGGCGCCATCGCCATCGGCCATCCGTACGGCATGAGCGGCGCGCGGATGGTTGGCCATGCCCTGCTCGAAGGCAAACGACGTGGGGTGAAATACGTGGTGGTGACCATGTGCGTCGGCGGTGGCATGGGTGCTGCCGGCCTGTTTGAAGTGCTCTGAGAGGAAGATAAGCACAATGCTCGACACGACCTTTTCACTGGCCGGCAAGACCGTGCTGGTCACCGGCGCCTCCAGCGGCCTCGGTGCGCATTTCGCTGCGGTTGCCCATCAGGCGGGCGCCAACGTTGTGGTTGCTGCACGCCGCGTCGATCGCCTGCAGCAACTGCTCGCAAGCCTGCAACAAGGCGGCGAAACCCTCGCGGTTGCCCTGGACGTTACCCGGCGCGACAGCGTCGAGCAGGCCTTCGACCTGGCCGAGGAACGCTTTGGCACCATTGATGTGGTGATCAACAACGCCGGGATTGGCGACCCCGGCCGCTTCACCGAACTGTCCGAGGACGACTGGCAGCGCATGCTCTCGACCAACCTTGACGGCGTGTTCCGCGTTGCCCAGTGCGCCAGCCAGCGTCTGATCAAGGCCGGGCGCGGCGGCAGCATCATCAACATCGCCTCGATCCTCGGCCTGCGCGTCGGCCAGGGCCTGAGCCACTACTGCACGGCCAAGGCTGGCGTGGTGCAATTGACCAAGGCCATGGCCCTGGAACTGGCCCGCCACCGTATCCGGGTCAACGCGATTGCCCCTGGCTACTTCAAGACCGAGATGAACAACGACTACTTCGACAGTGACGCCGGTCAGGGCTACATCCGCGACCGGGTACCGATGCGCCGCCTCGGCCAACTGGATGAACTCAATGGCCCTCTGCTGCTACTGGCCAGCGAAGCCGGTGCGTTCATGACCGGCAGCATCCTGTCCGTGGACGGCGGCCATCTGGTCAACCCGCTATAACCCCGGGCTCTTTCGCAGCGCAAGACCGTAGGAGCGGCCTTGCGCCGCGAAATCCCCACCCGAGGGCCCCCCCACATGCCTGAAACATCCTACCGCCCAAGAATCATCGCCCTGCTCAGCCACCGCCGCCCCAGCCACGGCCCCAGCCCGATGGCGCGCCTTATCGAACAGGTGGCCGGCGACTACGCCAACCGTGCACACATCGAGATTGTCGATACCCCCCTGGCCCAGTTGCTGGACACCGCCCGGGCCCTGGAACAGCAGCAACGCGCCGACATGCTCATCTGCTCCGGTGCCACTGCTGACTATTTGCGCCAGCACCTCAGCACCTCGGTGCTGTCGATTCACATGGGCGAGTTCGACCTGGTCCGCGCCCTCGACCTGGCCAAATCCAAGGCCACCAAGGTCGGCATTCTGAGCTTTCGTCACGCCCACCCGGAGCTGGCGGCGCTGCATTCGCTGTTTACCGTGGCCGTGCGCGAGGCCACCTACACTTCCTTCAACGAAGCGCGCCAGCAGGTACAGCGCCTGGCCGCCGAGGGTTACCAGGTCATCGTCGGTTCCTCGACCATCGTGCAACTGGCCACTGAGGCCGGGGTTCAGGGCCTGCTGGCACTCAACAGCGACAGCATCCGCCGCACCCTCGACAATGCCCTGTCGCTGTGCCGCAGCCGCGCGCAAAGCCTGCTGCAGCAACAACGCCTGAGCGCCGTACTGCGCAACCTTTCCGATGGCGTGATTGCCCTGGACGGCAACGCGCTGGTGCAGTCGATCAACCCGCGCATGGCGGCGCTGCTTGAGGTCAGCGCCGACTGGGCGTTGGGCCAACCGATCAGCGTGGTCATGCCGGCGTTGCCACTGGCCGCCTTGCAGCAGCGTGGCGAGCACGACGACAGTCAACTGCTGAGTATCGGCGGCAAAACCCTGGCGGCCAGCGTCACCGCGATCGTTGAAGACGGTGTGGCCGACGGGCTGGTGATTACCTGTCAGGAAACCAATGTCATTCAACGCAACGAGCGACGCATCCGCATCCAGGCGCGGCCCCGGCAGTTCATCGCACGCTATCGCTTCGAGCAGATCCTTGGCCAGGCCCCGGCGTTTCGCGCCACCGTGCGCCTGGCCCAAAGCTATGCGCAAACCGACTCGACCGTGTTGATCACCGGTGAAAGCGGTACCGGCAAAGAACTGCTGGCGCAGAGCATTCACAACGCCAGCAATCGCCAACATGCCCCCTTCGTCGCCATCAACTGCGCAGCCTTCCCCGCCTCGCTGCTGGAAAGCGAACTGTTTGGCTATGAAGAAGGCGCGTTCACCGGTTCACGCAAAGGGGGCCGGGTCGGCCTGATTGAAAGCGCCCACAGCGGCACGCTGTTTCTCGATGAAATCGGCGATATGCCGGTGTCCCTGCAAACCCGCTTGCTGCGGGTGCTGCAAGAGCGTGAAGTGCTGCGCCTGGGCGCCAGCGAACCGACGCCAGTGGACATCCGGGTGATCGCCGCCACCCACTGCGACCTGCAAAGGCGCATCGAACAAGGCGACTTTCGCCAGGACCTGTATTACCGCCTGAATATCCTGCGCCTGCTGGTGCCGCCGCTGCGTGAACGGCCGCAAGACGTCGCGCTGCTGGCCAACGCCTTGCTTGCGCGCCAGGCAGGCGTTAGCCCATCGAAGCTACAGGTACTGCAGCCCTTGATGCCTTACCTGCAACGCCACAACTGGCCGGGCAACATTCGAGAACTGGAAAACATTGTCGAGCGTGCCGCCGTGTGCGCCGAGCAATTGCAGGGCAACGATGCCAACGTCAGCTTAAGCGTGCTGTTCCCTGAGCTGTTCGCACACTCAACAGCGCCCGAAGCCGAACCCGCCGCCGAGGCAGCTCACTTGCGCCAGCACGGCAAAGCCGCCGAGCAGGCGCACGCACGTCAGGTGGTCAGTCATTGTCAGGGCGACTTGAATGAAGCCGCGCGTCGTCTCGGCGTCAGCCGCACCACGCTGTGGCGGCGTCTGCGTCAGCCGACCGACGGCACGGCCAAGGCCCCACTGAGTCAGTGAGGCCTTGGCGGCTTACACCGCCAGTTCGTTTTCGCGGATCAGCTTTTTGTTGATCTTGCCGACACTGGTTTTCGGAATGTCGCTGACGAAGCGGATCTCGCGCGGAATCGCCCACTTGTTGATCCGGCCACTTTCAACGTATTGATGCAGGTGAGCCTTAAGCGTACCGGCATCCACCTGCTCAGTGGCCGAGCAGATCACCAACGCCACCGGGCGCTCGCCCCACTGCGGGTCAGGCACGCCGACCACCGCCACCGAGGCGACCGCCGGGTGTTCGCTGATCAGCGTTTCCAGCTCCAGCGAGCTGATCCACTCACCACCGGTCTTGATCACGTCTTTGATCCGGTCCTTGATCTCCACCACGCCCAGGGCGTCGATGGAGGCAATGTCACCGGTATGCAGCCAGCCGTCTTCCCACAGTTGCTCACCCTGCTCCGGCTCTTTCAAGTAGCCCTGGGTCAGCCAGGGTGCGCGCACCACGATTTCGCCCTGCGCCACGCCGTCATGGGGCAGCGCCTTGCCGTTGGCGTCGATGATTTTCAGGTCGACCATCGCCCCCGGCACACCGGTCTTGATTCGCGCGGCCACCTGCTCCAGCGCCGGGCGCTGGGAGTCGGCGTCACGCAAATAGGTGGTGCACAGTATCGGGCAGGTCTCCGACATGCCGTAGCCGCAATGGATTTGCATGCCCCGCGCGGTCGCCTGACTGGCCAGGCCGTGGGTCAAGGCGCTGCCGCCAAGCAGCATCTTCCAGCCGCCCAGGTTGGTGCTGGCCGCTTCGTCGCAGTCGAGGATCATCTGCAAAATGGTCGGCACACAGTGGGAGAAGCTGACCTGCTCGTCGCGGAACAACCTGACCAGGCTGTTGGGCTCGTAACGGCCAGGATAAACCTGCTTGATCCCCATCAGCGTGGCGACGTACGGCACGCCCCAGGCGTGCACATGGAACATCGGCGTGATCGGCATGTAGACATCGTCCGAACGCAGCAACGGCAAGCCGTTGTACGCACCAAGGGTGCCAACCGCATTGAGGGTGTGCAACACCAGTTGCCGATGGGAAAAGTACACGCCTTTCGGGTTGCCGGTGGTACCGGAGGTGTAGAACAGCGTGGCCACCGACTGCTCATCGAAGTCCGGGAAGTCGAACTCAGGCGCGGCAGCGGCCAGCAGCGCTTCGTACTCGCCGAGCACTGGCAGGCAGGTCGCGGCTGGGCCATCGTCACTGAGCTGGATGTAACCTTTGACCGTGGTCAGCTGATCGGCAATCGGCTCAAGCATCGGCAGGAAGTCATCGTGTACCAGCACCAGGTCGTCTTCGGCGTGGTTCATGGTGTAGATGATCTGCTCCGGCGACAACCGAATGTTCACCGTGTGCAGCACTGCGCCGATCATCGGCACGGCAAAGAAGCATTCCAGGTAGCGATGGCTGTCCCAGTCCATCACCGCTACCGTATCGCCGGCCTTGACCCCGGCGGCGGTCAACGCGTTAGCCAGTTGGCGGATGCGCTGGTTAAGGGTGCGATAGCTGTAGCGCAAACGGTTGGCGTAGACGATTTCCTGCTCGGGGGCGTTACGCGCACCGGAGAGCAACAGGCTTTTGATCAGCAATGGGTAGCTGTAGGCATTGTGCGCCGGTGGAATTATTTTTGTTTTCACCACGGAAGGACTTCCTGCTTCTGGTCGATGCTTGCACAGTAAGTTTCGCCCCGGGGCTGCGCTTCACTTTCAGCGCCATTCATTTCTCATTTGATGACGCGCCCTTCAGATCGGCTGGCGAAGCGACTATAAGTGAGCGCCGTGCGTGTTTGATGTCAGTTGTCAGCAAATGGAGGCGCTCTACGCCATGACTCTACTAGCCCGTTCCGCCGTGCTGACCAACTACCTGGAAGTCACCCGTCACCTGCAGCTCGATGGCGAGCAATTGCTAAAGCAAGCCGGCCTGGACCCGGCCATTGTCAACGATTGCACCCAGCACATCCCTGCCCACAGCGCCGTCCAGCTGCTGGAGCACACCGCCCAGCTCAGTCGCTGCGACACCCTCGGGCTGCGCATGGCCGAGCTGCGTCACCTGGCCGACTTTGGTGAGGTCAGCCTGCTGCTCAGCCACCAGCACACCCTGCGGGATGCGCTGAACGTAATTGTGCAGTACCGGCACCTGCTCAATGATTGCGTAGCGATTTTCATCGAAGAAGCCGACAAGACCGTGATCATCCGCCAGGAACTGATCACCGAAACCGGCACGCAGAATCGCCAGTCCATCGAGCTGGTGATCGGTATTGTCCATCGTTTTTGCGCAGCCCTGCTTGGCGCACACTGGCACCCGCTGTACGTGTGTTTTAGTCACGAGGCGCCAAGCGACCTGTCGGTGCACCGCCGGGTGTTTGGCTGCAAGGTCGAATTTGGCTGCGAGTTCAATGGCATTGCCTGCCCCGCCGCCAACCTCGACGCCGCCAACCCGCTGGGCAACCAGGCCTTGGCGCGCAACGCCGAGCGCTACCTGAACTCCCTGCGTGGCAAAAATGAACACTCACTGGCCTTTGAAGTGCGCAAGGCAATCTACCTGCTGTTGCCCATGGGCAAGGCCACGCCCGAGCATATCGCCCAGACCCAGGGCTTGAATGTGCGCACCTTGCAACGGCGCCTGGAAGCCGACGGCACGCGCTTCAGCGAGCTGCTCAACAGCGTGCGCCGCGACCTGGTGATTCGCTACCTGCGCAACCCCGGTTACTCGCTGGGGAGGATTTCGGACATGCTCGGCTATTCCATGCCCAGCTCGTTCACCCGCTGGTTCACTGCCCAATTCGGCAAACCGCCGGCGGTCTGGCGTGCCGAGCAGCAGCGATGATGCTCCCGGGCTCTGTGTAGGAGCGGGCTTGCCCCGCGATAGCGATCTGTCAGGCCCAATCTATCGCGGGGCAAGCCCGCTCCCACAACAAGCCTGCCCCCACAACAAGCCCGCTCCCACTAGGTCCCCTCACGGCGGCGCTGCACACGCCCCAGCCACGCGCCGGTCAGGGCCCAGAGCAGCGCAATCGCAGCACCGATGAACATCGCCAGTGCCGGATGCTCGCCGAGCAGGTCGAGCCCACGTTTGAGCCAGCCACTGAGTGCATCGCCGCCGCGGTACACCACGGTGTCGGTAAAGTTCTTGGCTTTGTACTTATGTTCCGGCTCCACCACGGTATAGAGCATCTCCCGCCCCGGTCGCACCAGGGCGTATTCACCCACACGGCGCAACACCATCACCACCACGAACACGGCAAACAACGGCGCCACCGCCAACCAGAGAAAGCCGACCGCCATCAACAGCGGCACCGCCACCAGTAAAATACCGACCCCAAGCTTGCGGGCCAGGTGCCCGGTGATGAACACCTGAGTGAGGATCGACAAAAACTGCACCACGCTGTCAATCAAGCCAAACACCTGGGTCTGCTCGGTACGGCTGCTGAAATGCTGCGCCACCAGACGCGCCTGCTCGAAATACAGGAAGGTGCTGACACTGGCGAGCAAGACCACAAACAACGCGATGCCCAACAGATAGGGCGAGCGAAACACTTCGCTGGCACCGGAAAACGGGTTGCCGCCCAACGGCCGCGAACGGGGCAGCTCGGTGTCTGTAGGCAGTGGGTGGCGGTCCCTGAAGCGCTGTAAGTAGCTCGCAGCACACACACAACCCAACAGACACATTGTGGCGAGCAGCACCAGGCCAGCATGGCCGATCACCCCGACCAGCAACGTGCCCAGCAACGGCCCAACCAACCCGCCCAGGCTCGCACCGCCCGCCAGCAGGCCGAACAGGCGCTTGGCCTGCTCGCTGGAAAGCACATCGGCCAGCACACTCCAGGCCAGGGAAATGCTCAACAGGTTGAACATCGACAACCAGATGTAAAAGGCCCGAGCGCTCCACAGGTTGTCTGGCCATTGCGCAAACAGCGCAGCGAAGAGCAGCAGGTTGCTGGCCAGAAAGCCGTAGGTCCAAGGCAGGATGCGTCGACGTTGCACCTTGGAGGCCAGCCAGCCAAACAGGGGCAAGGCGATCAGGGTCAGGACAAAAGTGCCGGTGAACAGCCACTGCAGGTTGTCGACGCCGCCCGCCACGCCCATGGTTTCACGCACCGGACGCAGCATGAAATAGCCGGTAAACAGCAGGAAAAACAAGCTCAGCCCGGCGACGACGATCGGCATTTCACCGCTGCGGATGTTGAACAGGCGCGTACTCTGGATCGCCATGGGCGCTCAGGCGAACTGCGCGATCAATTGTTTGCGCTGGGCATCACTGAGCAACGGCCCGCTGCCCGCCTTGAGCTGATCAAGTTGCCGGTCTGGACGGCTGGTGGCCGGAATCACCGCCGTCACCGCCGGATGGCTAATGGCGAACTTGAGGAACAACTGCGCCCAACTGCCAATGCCCAGCTCCGCTGCCCATGGCGGTAACGCCTGATCTTTGACCCTGGCGAACAGTCGACCGTCATCGAAGGCGCGATTGATCAGCACCGCGACGCCTTTGTCCTGGGCCAGTGGCAATACCGTGCGGGCAGCGTCGGGGGCATTGACCGAGTAATGGATCTGGATGAAGTCCAATGCTTCTTGACGCAGGATCCGCTCCAGTTCGTCCAGACCGCTGTTGATGTAGTGGGTCACCCCGACATAGCGGGTCAGCCCTTGGGCCTTGAGTTCGCGGGCGTAAGGCAGCTGGCGCTGCCAGTCGCGCAGGTTGTGCACCTGCAGCAACTCGACCTTGTCGGTGCGCAGGCTGCGCAAGGTGCCGGCCCATTGCGCTTCGGCGGCGGCGCGGCTGTCTGCGGCGATCTTGGTGGCCAGAAAGGTCTTGCTGCGCCAGCCGCCCTCCTCCAGCAATTGGCCCAGTACGGCATCGGCGCCGCCATAGTTGGGTGAGGTGTCGATCACCTGACCGCCCCCGTCGAAGAACACCTTGAGCACCTGCTTGAGCTGCTGGAACTGTGGGGAATCGGCGTCTACTTCAAAGCTGCCGGAGGTGCCCGCACCGATGACCGCCAGCGCCTGGCCACTGGAGGGGATCTTGCGGCTGAGCATGCTGCCACCCTCGGCAAACCCCGGCCCGGCCAGGCTCAGGCAGCCGAGCCCGGCGGCGAGCGTGGCACTGGCGGTGAGAAAGTCACGACGCATGAGCATGGCAGTGCTCCTGGATAAGCACGAGAGCAAAGGAAAAGCTTAGCCCTGAGCCGCGGCGACTGCCCCGGCAATCGTTACCACATATGTACCTCCCCTGTGGGAGCGGGCTTGCCCCGCGATGCGGTGTGACAGACAGATCGTTATCGCGGGGCAAGCCCGCTCCTACAGGCGTCAAAAAAAACCGTGTGCCACTCAGACGCCGACTATATTGACCTAGTCTCCGCCCGCAGCCTGAGCGCGCTCTATGCTGGATACCGATCAGCTGATTATTTGCGAACATTGTGACTGCGTGTATCACAAGGTGCCTTTGGTCAAACACCAAAAGGCGGTGTGTCAACGATGTGGCGCTGTGCTGCAACGCTATAACGGCATGACCCTGCAACAACGCCTGGCCCTGAGCATCACCGCCGGGGTGCTGTGGCTGCTGGCCAACTTCTATCCGGTCATGAGCATCAGCCTCAAAGGCCTGTCCAACAGTGCCACGCTCTGGGACTCGGTGCGTGCCCTGGCCGACGGCCCGATCACCTTTATAGCCCTGGTGGCAGCGGTGTCGATCATCATCGCGCCGATTTTCCAGTTGCTGCTGTTGATCTGGGTGCTGTGTTTTGCCCTGGCCGGCCAGCGTTCACCGGGCTTTCGCCTGTGCATGCGCTGGCTGGAGACCCTGCGCCCGTGGAGCATGCTCGAAGTGTGCCTGCTCGGTGCGATGGTCGCGGTGTTCAAACTGGCCGGCCTGCTCGATGTACTGCCTGGTATCGGCCTGATTGCCCTGGCGGCGCTGAGCCTGGTGATTATCCGCGTGGCCGGCCGCGATATCCGTGAACTGTGGGACACCTTGCCATGAACCGCCCGCCACTCGCCTCCGAGCTCAAGTTGATGCTCTGCCACGCCTGCGGCAAGGCCTGTGATGCCAGCCACGAGGTGCATCATTGCGAGCGCTGCGGTGCGCCGATGCATGCACGCAAACCGAATTCGCTGACCCGCACCTGGGCCTACCTGATTGCTGCGCTGGTGTTCTATATACCGGCCAACCTGCTACCGGTGATGAACACCAAGATGCTTGGCAGTGGCGAAGACAGCACCATCATGAGCGGCGTTATCGAGTTCTGGTCGCACGGTGCCTGGGACATCGCCCTGATCATCTTCATCGCCAGTATCGCCGTACCGGCGACCAAATTCGTCGCCCTCGGCATGTTGCTGGTCACCGTTCAACGCGGCAGCGACTGGGCGCAGAGAGAGCGTTCCAAGCTCTATCGTTTCGTCGAGCTGATCGGCTATTGGTCAATGCTCGATGTGATCGTCGTGGCCCTGGTCGCGGCGCTGGTCAAGTTTCAGGCCCTGGGCGACATCGAACCGCGCCCGGGCATTCTGTTTTTCGGCCTGGTGGTGGTGTTCACCATGCTGGCCGCCATGAGTTTCGACCCCCGAATGATCTGGGAAAGCCGTCAACCCGAGGAGCGCACGGATGAAGTCAGCAGCCACTGAAGAGCCGCCGGTGCCAGGCGCATCAACAGTCAAAACCCGACGTTTTAGTGTATCGCTGGTGTGGATCGTGCCGATTATCGCGGTGCTGGTCGGTATTTCCCTGGTGGTTCACGACTGGTTGCAACAGGGGCCCACCATCCAGATCTCCTTCAAGACCGGCGAAGGCCTGACCGCCAATAAAACCGAAGTCAAATACCGCAACGTGGTGATCGGCCATGTGACCACGGTGGAATTGAGCGGCGATCAGAAAAGCGTGGTCGCCACGGTCAAGTTGAACAAACAGGCGGAAAACTTCACCCGCGAGGATTCAACCTTCTGGGTGGTGCGTGCGCGCATCGGCGCGGGCGGTATTTCCGGCTTCGACACCTTGCTCTCGGGCGACTTCATCGGCGCCGATGCCGGGCAGTCGCACAGCCGCGCCAAGTCCTTTACCGGGCTTGAGATGCCACCACCGATTACCTACGGCGAACCGGGTAAACGCTTTACCCTGCGTACCAGCGATCTGGGCTCACTGGGTATCGGTTCACCGGTGTACTACCGCAAGATCTCGGTCGGCCAGGTGGTCTCTTATCAGTTGGCCAAAGACGGTAAAACCGTCGACATCGAGGTATTCGTGCAATCGCCCAACGACGCCTTTGTGACCGACAACACGCGGTTCTGGAATGCCAGCGGCATTGACCTGGAAGCCGGCGCCAACGGTTTTGCCGTACGCACCGAATCGCTGTCGTCATTGCTGGTGGGCGGGATTGCCTTCCGCGCCCCGCAGTACAATCCCGATGACCAGGTGGCGGCGGAAGACAAAGTCTTCGAGCTGTTTGAAGACGAAAAGACCGCGCTGGCGCCGCCCAAAGGCCGCGCCCAATACCTGGTCCTGCGTTTTGACGAATCCCTGCGCGGCCTGAAACCCGGGGCGCCGGTAGAATTCCAAGGCGTGGAGATCGGCGAAGTGGTGTCGGTGAACCTCGACTTCGATGCCGAGAAGCGCAATTTCCCACTCAATGTCGGCATCGTCATTTACCCTCAGCGCCTGGGTAAAGCCCATACCAAGCTGCTCAAGGCGCTTGATCACGACCCCAACGATGAACAGCGCGCCGCGCAGTTGCTGGCCATGTTCGTCGAAAATGGCCTGCGCGCTCAGGCCCGTAGTGGCAACCTGATCACCGGGCAACTGTACATCTCTCTGGATTTCGACCCGAAAGCACCAAAGGTAGCCTTCGATCCGACTGCACGACCGATCACCATCCCTACCGTACCGGGCAGCCTGGAACAATTGCAGGAACAGTTCCAGGCCATGGTCGAGCGCATCAACCGCCTGCCGATCGAGCGCATCGCCAACAACCTCGACGCCAACCTGGTGGAATTGCGCAAAGGCTTGCAGCAGTTCAACAGCCGCACCCTGCCGGGCGTTCAGGGCACGCTGCAGGAAGTCAGCAAAACCCTGCAGAGCGCCAACTCGACGCTGGCCGACGACTCGCCGCAACGTGAGCAACTGACTCAGACCCTGGACGAGCTGGGGCGCATGTCGCGTTCACTGCGCGAGCTGGCCGATTACCTGGGCCGCAATCCCGAGTCCTTGCTGCGTGGCAGGCCCAAGGATGCACCGGCTGATAACTTGACCCCTTCGCGCAATTGACCGCAGGAGCACATGACCATGGCGCACGTTTCAAAATTCGCCCTGCTGAGCCTGGCCTTGCTGCTGGCGGCGTGCCGCAGCGACCCGATCCACTACCACACCTTGATCCCGCAACAACCGGCGTCGGCCAGCAGCGTCGATATTCAGCTGGAGCGCATCAGCGTGCCGCCCCAGGTCGATCGACCGCAGGTGGTGGTGCGCCAGAGCAACAGCAGCCTGGCGATCCTGGAAACCGAATGGTGGGGGGCGAGCCTCGCCGATGAGCTGCAGAACGCGCTGGTCAATCAGTTCAGCGCGGGTACGCCATCTCGCCTGGGCTTGCGGGTTGACGTGCAGCGTTTTGACTCGGTACCGGGCCAGTACGCGCTGTTCGAAGCGCAGTGGCGCCTACGCGGCGCCAACGGTAACGACAGCCCCCTGCTCACCTGCCGTAGCGTGATCCAGACCCCGGCCGGCGCGAGCATCGAAGAACTGGTGCTGGCCCACCAGCAAAACCTCAAGCGCTTCACCGAACAGGTCAACCAGGCAGCGCGCAGCGGAAGCCGCACCTGCCCTAGCGGGCATTAAGTTATCTTTGAGCGAGGGCAACCTGTATGAGCGAACAAAAACCCATTCAGTTGGGCAGCACCCGAGCCTTGCTCGATGTGTTGATCCGCGCCGGACTGATTGCGGCACTGGTGATGTTCTGCTTCGAGATCTTCCAGCCATTTCTTAGCCTGATGCTCTGGGCGGTGATTCTGGCCATTACCCTTTACCCGCTCAATCAACGCCTGGGCAGCTTGCTGGGAGATCGCCCCGGCTGGGCCTCGGTCATCCTGGTGCTGATCGGCCTGGCCTGCCTGATCGGGCCGTTGAGCCTGCTCGGCGCCTCGGTGGCCGATTCGGTCAAGCTGGGCATTCATACCTTCGAAAATCAGGCCGTGGAAATCCCTCCTCCGCCGGCAAACGTGCAGGACTGGCCAGTGATTGGCGGCCCGTTGTATGGCATCTGGTCACACGCCAGCACGGATTTGAGCTGGGCCTTGTCGCAGGTAGCACCGCATTTGAAAGGCGTGAGCAAAACCCTGCTCACGCAACTGGCCGGTGTCGGCTCAGGCATTCTGGTGTTTATTGTCGCGCTGATCGTGGCGGGTTTGATCATGGCCAAAGGCGCCAACGGCCACCGCACCGGCGTGGCCATTGCCACGCGTATCTCCGGCCCTGAACGTGGCCCGCAATTGGCCGAGCTGTGCACCGCGACCATTCGTGCGGTGGCCCAGGGGGTGGTCGGCATCGCCTTCATTCAGATGCTGTTGATCGGCATTGGCCTGGTGGTCATGGGGGTGCCCGGTGCCGGGGTGCTGGCGCTGATGGTGTTGTTGCTGGGCATTACCCAACTGCCGGTACTGCTGATTACCTTGCCGGTGGTGATCTATGTGTTTGCCCATGACGGTGTGGGCGTCAGCACGGTCATTTTTGCGATCTGGACGATACTCGCCGGGCTCTCGGACAACGTGCTCAAACCGCTGCTGCTCGGGCGTGGCGTTGCCGTACCGATGCCGGTTGTACTGATTGGTGCACTGGGTGGCATGTTGACCAACGGCATCATCGGCCTGTTCATCGGCCCGGTATTGCTGGCGGTGGGTTATGAACTGTTCATGTCCTGGGTGGCCCAGCCCGCCGAGCAAAGCGTGCCTGAGCAAGAACAGCGCTGAACGCAGGTGGGCCTGCGCTCAGCGTGGCGCTGATCAATGGAACGGGAAGATGTAGTTCATCCAGGCTGCCATGCGCAAAAGGATCTTGCGCATCATGCCGATATGCTCGAAGTGCTTGCTGTAGACCGCCGCCTGACCGTAGGCGCCACCGGGCATCTGCGCACTGTACTGGACGAAGTCGGGGTCGGTGATTTCGATGATCACCGGCACCCGCCCAGGTGGCGGCGAGCCGGTGAAACCGATCAAGTTGCCGGAAGGCTGAATCTGGCCTTCGGCGATCACCGTAATGACACTCTTGACCTGACCCTTGAACACTTTGCCGGGAATGCCGTCGAAGGCCACTTCTGCCTCGTCACCGGCCACCAGGCGCAGCAAACTGTTCTGGCGCATCCACGCGGCGAAGTAATGGCTTTCCTGGGGAATGAACACCATCGACGGCCGTAGCGGCAACCGGCTGGCCATCATCCCGGCG
This sequence comes from Pseudomonas sp. NUPR-002, assembly GCF_056322725.1. Classification (NCBI taxonomy): domain Bacteria; kingdom Pseudomonadati; phylum Pseudomonadota; class Gammaproteobacteria; order Pseudomonadales; family Pseudomonadaceae; genus Pseudomonas; species Pseudomonas sp. NUPR-002. The sequence continues at coordinate 2,826,722 of NZ_CM150476.1, read as the reverse complement.
CGTAGCGAAACATGGGTAACGAAGCCTTTGCTGGGCGCACGTACCACGGTGTTGTCGAGTTCGAACTGGGCGTTGTCGATCTGCGCCTGCAGGTCATCGACCCGGGCGATGGCCGATTCCTGTTCGCGGCGGGTGCCAAAGTTACGCTTGATCAACTCGTTGATCCGGTACAGGTCCCCCTTGGCGGCAATGTGTTGCGCCTGCAGCGACTTGAGTTTGTACTCGAACGGCGCAGGGTCGATACGGAACAGCACATCGCCCTTCTCCAGCGCCTGGTTGCCCAGCACCGGCACCTCGACGACCTTGCCGGTGACCACCGGGATCACCGGCACCGAAACGAAGTAAGAACGCGCCACCTCTGAATAGGGATGGTTGTAGTTCATGGTAAAGATCAACGCGCCAACAATAATCATCCCACCCAGCACGGCAGTCGGCACCGTCCACTTGTTCAGGGGAATGCGGAAGATCTTGAAGATGGCAATACAGATGGCGGCGTAAGTCAGAATCAGCAGCAAGTCCATAAGCTAGATTCCTCCGCCTGCATCATGCCGTGGCTCGCCGGGCTTGCCCTGGCTGGCCTCCAGGTGCGCGACCCGTTGTTGCAGCTCCAGCAACTGAACCTGTAATTCGTTGACCGAAGCATGGCTGAGCTGGCCGCTGCCACCGATGCCCCAGCCGCGATCTTCGCGGTAGAGCATGGCCCAGATCCACAGGAACGGCCATAACGCATGCAGGGTGAACAGGCTCACCCAGCCGGTGGCGTGAATGGCGTCCTGGTGCGGATGATTACGGTGTACGGCAATTTCGTAGGGAATGTCGTGAAGCACAATGATGCCGTAGAACAGCACCAGTCCAGCGAAGATCAACACGCCTAATGCAAAGTAATCAAGCATGGCAGCTCCAGGTCGCAGGGTGGGGAGATGATGCAAGAAGTCTAGACAATCCCTGCTCAGCCACTGCGTTTTTCGCTGCCTGCCGACCCCGCGTTATGCCTGCTGGCGGGCCTGCAACAACTGGACGAAACTCGACAGGTTCTGCGACACCGTACCGCGCCGCCACACCAGCCAGGTATGCAGGTAGCGAAAGTCTGCCGACAACGGCCAGACACTCACCGTGGCGCACCCCGGCATGCTCTCCAGCATGCTGCGCGGCATCAATGCCAAACCGGCGCCGGCGCTGACGCAGGCGAGCATGCCGTGATAAGACTCCATCTCGTGGATCTTGCCCGGCACGGCGGCATCGGTACTGAACCAGCGTTCAAAGTGGTGGCGGTAGGAACAGTTGGCACGAAAGGCATAAATGCTCTCGCCATTGACATCCTGGGCACGGCTGATCGGTGTATGGTTCAGCGGCGCAATTAACACCATTTCTTCTTCGAACACCGGCACCCCGTCGAGGGTGGGGTGCAGTACCGGGCCGTCGACGAACGCCGCCACCAGCCGCCCAGACAGCACACCCTCGATCATCGCCCCGGATGGCCCGGTGGAAAGGTCCAGTTCAACCTTGTTGTACTGCTGGTTATAGGCCGCCAGCAGCGCCGGAATGCGCACCGCTGCGGTGCTTTCCAGCGAACCGAGGGAAAACGGCCCCTGCGGCTCTTCACCGGCAACGGTCACCCGTGCCTCTTCAACCAGGGCCAGAATGCGCCGGGTGTAATCGAGAAAATTCCAGCCGGCAGGCGAAAGGCGCAGGCGGCTCTTTTCGCGAATGAACAAGTCAACGCCCAGGTCGCTTTCCAGCTGCTTGATCCGGGTGGTGAGGTTCGACGGCACCCGATGGATATGCTGGGCGGCAACGCTGATGCTGCCGTGCTCGGCCACGGCCTTGAAGATTTCCAGCTGAACCAGGTCCACAGCATTCTCCAAACGTGAATGAAAGGCTCATTATTATTCAGTTTCCACAACATGCACAGCCCTCTACTCTGGCGCCATTCCCCTCTTCTTGCAGGACAGTGCCATGACCGCGTTCTCCAGCCACACCCACGCTGTGTCGATCAACCCCGCCAATGGTGAAGCCATTGGTCACTACCCCTACCAGTCTGAAGACGACCTGGATGCGGCGCTGACGCGCGCTAGCGCCGGTTACGCAAAATGGCGCCGTACCGCGGTCAGCGACCGCGCGCAACTAATCCTCGGCCTAGCCAGCGCGATCCGTAACAACGCCGCCGCCATGGCCCAGATGATCACCCTGGAAATGGGCAAACCGCTGGCTCAGGCCCGTGGTGAAGTGGAAAAATGCGCTCAGCTGTGTGAGTGGTACGCCGCCCAGGGCCCTGGCATGCTCAACGCCGAATCGACCCTGGTCGACAACGGCACTGCACGCATCGAATACCGTCCGCTGGGCCCGATTCTGGCGGTGATGCCGTGGAACTTCCCGGTCTGGCAGGTGCTGCGTGGCGCGGTGCCGGCCCTGATCGCCGGCAACACCTACGTGCTCAAGCACGCCCCGAACGTCATGGGCAGCGCCTACCTGCTGCTCGACGTCATCAAACAGGCCGGACTGCCGACGGGCGTGTTCGAGGTCATCAACGTGACCCCCGACGGCGTTTCCCAGGCCATCAAAGACCCACGCATCGCCGCCGTGACCCTGACCGGCAGCGTGCGTGCCGGCATGGCCATCGGCGCCCAGGCTGGTGCTGCGCTGAAAAAATGCGTACTGGAACTGGGTGGCTCCGACCCGTTCATCGTCCTCAACGACGCCAACCTAGACGAAGCGGTCCGGGCTGCAGTGATTGGCCGTTTTGCCAACACCGGGCAAGTCTGCGCTGCCGCAAAGCGCTTGATCGTCGAGCAAGGCGTGGTCCAGGCCTTCACCGAGAAGTTCGTCGAAGCCACGCGCCAGTTGGTGATGGGTAATCCGCTGTCGGAACAGACCTACCTGGGCCCGATGGCACGGTTCGACCTGCGCGACGAGCTCGATGAGCAAGTCCAGGCCACCCTTGCCGAAGGCGCCACCCTGCTGCTTGGTGGCCACAAAGTCGAAGGCGCAGGTAACTACTACGCCCCGACCGTACTGGCCGATGTCACCGATCAGATGACCTCGTTCCGTCAGGAGCTGTTCGGGCCGGTCGCCTCGATCATCACCGCCCGCGACGCTGGCCACGCCCTGCAACTGGCCAACGACAGCGAATTCGGCCTGGCCTCAACCATATACACCCAGAACCTGGAACTGGCCGCGCAACTGACCAAGGAACTGGACACTGGCGGTGTGTTCATCAACGGCGTGTGCGCCTCTGACCCACGGGTGACCTTTGGCGGGGTGAAAAAGAGTGGCTTTGGCCGCGAGCTCTCGCACTTTGGTGTGCGTGAATTCTGCAACGCACAAACCGTGTGGCTGGACCGCCGTGGCTGAGTGACCGGCGGTCAGGTCAGGCTGGCGTTGGCGTTACGGGCAATGGGCTAAACTCTAGGTCGGGGGCTGGCAAGGCAACGCAACCGGAGGTGCACCATGAGCCAGTACCAACGCCTGTTCCTGATCGTCGGCGCCGATATGCGTCACACCCCGGCACTGGAGCGCGCTGCCGCCCTGGCGCATGCCACCGGTGCCACCTTGCATATCAGTGCCGTGGTCGAGGAGCTCGATACCCTTGGCCTGCTCAGCGGCGACGAGCACCGCAACCAGTCCCGCGTCGAAGACAGCCGCCAGTGGCTCGCCGACGAAGCCACCCTGTTGCATGAAAACGGCATCCGGGTCAGCACCGAGGTCACCCTGACCCGCGATCTGGTCGGCGCCATTCTGGCTCAGGTCAACGAGATCGAGCCCGACTTGCTGATCAAGGACGTCCAGCACGAACCGGCGTTCAAACGCCTGCTGTTCACCCCGCTGGATTGGCAGCTACTGCGTGAATGCCCATGCCCGATGCACTTTGTCTCCGCCGTGCATTGCCCGCTGCCGCGCATTGTCGTGGCTGCCGTCGATCCGACCCACCCCGACCACCCACACAACGACCTCAACGAAACCGTCATCCAGGCCGCCAGCGACCTGGCCCGCCAATGCAACGCCGAACTGCACCTGCTGCATGTGTGCGACAGCGCGCATACGCACATGGCCGATTTTGGCGCCGGTACCGTAACCGTGCCGGGCTTTGGCAGCGATGTGCGCAAGTCGATCCACAAGGTGTTTGAACAACTGGCCGCGCGTCACGCGGTGCCGGTGGAGCGTCAGCACTTCTTGTCGGCGCCGATCACCCGCAGCATCGCCGATTTCGTCGCCCACAGCCGCACCGATGTGCTGGTGATGGGCAATCACCCGCGTAAGCTGCTTGAACGCCTGACCGGCAGCACCACCGAGCATGTGCTCGATCACACCCTGTGCAACGTATTGGCGGTCAAGGCCGTGGCCTGACGATCAGTCGTATTCAGCCTCGGCATGCTCGCCCAGCAGGCGCCGTTGACGCGCGGTTGCAGCGGCGAGCACCGCCGGGTTGAACTGCCAGTGCAGGTACGGCGAAAACTTCTGCGCAACCATGCGTCGGCCGTAGTGCACCTGCAGCATCGAGCGGCTGCGGTCGGTGCTGCGGTTGTCGCTGCCGCCATGCCAGAGTTCACAGCGAAACATCAGCGCGTCCCCGGCCCGGCACAGAATGCTCTGCGCCGTCTCGCCGTGCCACTGCTGCTCCCCGGGTGCAGGCTTGCGCCCGGCCCGATGGCTGCCGGGCAACACCCGGGTCGGGCACAGGTCGGCATCAATATCGTCGAGGTAGAACTGAACCGTGCAGACTTGCATGGGTAACTCGAAGGCCGGGTCTGCCAGCAGCGACTCCGGCAATGCCATGACCAGGTAATCCAGATGCAACGGCATGCCCTGATAACCCGGATGGCTGCGCCAGGCGGTTTGGCCGATGATATGACAGTCTTCACCCAGGGCTGCCTCCGCCAGCTCGATAACTCCCGGCAGATCGAGGTAGGTCAGCCAAAATGGATCGCGGTTGAACACACATTTGTAGTGTTCCAGCAGGCCGTTGTAATCCCAGTGCATCGGCGTCAGTGAACCGATCGCCGCTTGTAAGGCTGTAACTTGCCGGGGCTCAAGCACGCCGGGCAACAACACAAAGCCGTCGCGGTGCAAGGCACTCAACCCCAGGCTCAGCACTGCATGCTCATCCATCGCCGCGCTCCTGTCGGGCTGCGGATCAGCCCGTGGCGCCTCTATTATCCAGCGCCTGCCCGCCAGGGGTGGTTAGCCTGACGCACGGCGCAGCCAGTCAATAAAGCGCGCAAACAGTTCAGACTGCGAGTTGATCTCCAGCTTGAGGTAGAGGTTTTTGCGGTGCATGCGCACGGTTTCCGGTGAAATTCCCAGTTCGCTGGCCGTGGACTTGGCCGAGTGGCCACGCAGAATCATGTGCGCCACTTCCCGCTCACGGTCGGTAAGGAGCTGACAGCCGAAGCTGTCGAACGCCGCCTGAATGCTGTTGCCTCCCGCCTCGCCGCTGCTTTGCGTCAGCCCGTGACGGGCGAACCGTACCAGCAGCTCGCGAACCACCGGCTCGACCGCCCGCAACAGGCTTACCTGTTCACCACTCAGGCAGGCGCCGCTGCAGCCTTGAAACAGGCTCAGGGAAATTTTCCGCGAATCGCCGATATCGGCAATGAAGTAACTGTCTTCGCTGCAACCGGTACCCAGGTAATAGGTCTTGTAGTAGTCGCTGTCGAAAAAGTGGTCGGGGGCAATGTCCTGCAAGTGGTAGAAACCTTCGGCCAAGCCGCTTTCCACCGCCAGACAGAACGGATCGAGCAGGTAGCCAGCCGCGAAGTAGCGATTGAGGATGGCGTCGCGGTGCTGTTCAGGGATGCCCTGTTGGTACAGCAAACGTGGTGCCTGGCCTTGGCATTCGAGGCTGATCATCATTGACTCGACGGCCACCAGCTGACTGATCGCCGCGGCCAGGTACTCAAGGGCCTGCGGCGATTCACTGTAGGCAAACGCCTGCTGCAGCGCGCTGTGCCACTGCTGCAGGGCGGCGAAAGTCAGGTGAATGGGGGTCTCGGAGGATGTTTGGCTCATGCCCCGCAGTCTACCGGCTGGCGAGCGCAGCTGCAGCTGTTTGAAGCCGATTTCACCGGTCCAGCCCGCCCCTACCGGTCTGTAGGAGCGGGCTTGCCCCGCGATAAAATCAATCCCCCCCATACAACCCTTCACGCCGCAACTCCTGCGCAGTTTCAACGATGCACTGACGCAACACCTCGACAATCTCGTCCACCTGCGCATGGGTGATGATCAACGGCGGTGACATCACGTTCAGGTGCATGATCGGCCGTACCAGCAAGCCTTTGTCCTGGGCGCGGCGGTGAATGCGTTCACCGATGTTCACCGCATCGGCAAACAAGGCCTTGCTGCGTTTGTTGGCCACAAACTCGACACAGGCCATCAGCTTCATGCAGCGCACGTCGCCCACCAACGGCAAATCGCGCAGGCTTTGCAAACGTTGCTCCAGGTAGCTACCCACGTCGTTGACATGGGCCAGCAGGTTCTCCCGCTCGATGATCTCGATGTTCTTCAGTGCAGCGGTACAGCACACCGGATGACCGCTGTAAGTGAAACCGTGGGTGAAGCAGCGCCCCTTGCCCGGCTCGGCGATGACCTTCCAGATTCGGTCAGAGAAGATGCAGGCCCCCAGCGGCAGATACGCCGAGGTCAGGCCTTTGGCGGTGGTGATAAGATCTGGCTGCACGCCGAACAGCTCTTCACTGGCGAAAAAGGTGCCGAGGCGGCCAAAGGAGGTCACCACTTCGTCGGCAACAAAGAGGATGTCGTAGGTCTGGCACACCTGCCACATGCGCAGGAAGTAATCCTTGGGCGGAATGATTACCCCGCCGGAACCCATGATCGGCTCGGCAAAGAACGCCGCGACGTTGTCCGCGCCAAGCGAGAGGATCTTGTCTTCGAACTCGGCCACGAGATAGTCGAGGAACTCGGCTTCATCCATATCATCCGGCGCCCGGTAGGGGTTGGGGTTGGAGACGTGGTGGATCAAGTCGTGGGCGTAGTCGAACTCCGGCACCCGGTCCGCTGCCTTGTTGCCGATCGACATGGTCAGGGTGGTGGAGCCATGGTAGGCGTTGTAGCGGGCAATGATGTGCTTCTTGTGCGGTTTGCCCCGGCAGTTCTGGTAGTACTGGATCAGGCGGTAGGCGGTATCGACGGCGGTCGAGCCGCCGGTGGTGAGGAACACATGGTCAAGATCGCCCGGCGCCAGTTGCGCGAGCTTTGCGCACAGTTCGATGGCGACCGTGTTGGCCATGTCCGAGAACGGGTTGGAATAGGCCAGTTTGCGCACCTGATCGGCAATCGCCAGGGCCATTTCTTCACGGCCCAGGCCAATATTGGTGCACCACATGCCGCCGACGGCGTCGAGGAAGCGGTTGCCTTCGGTGTCACGAATGTACGCGCCCTCGCCCTCCACGATGTTCAGCGCACCTTGTTCGCGATGCTCGTCGAACATGTGGTAACCGTGCATGTAGTGGGCCTTGTCGGCCTCCACCCGTGGATCATTGTTAAAAGGCAGTGCGACAGCGTTGTTTGACGTAGCCATGGTGGGTTCCTTGGCGATGGGAATTGAGGACAATCAGTAACCGGTCTTGACCGTGCTCCAGACCCGGGTGATCGCGCGCATATCACGGGCATCCTGGGTTTTCTGGGCAAACAGACGCTCGCGGGTGGCGTTATCGGGGTAGATCGCCGGGTCGTTACGGATATCGGCCTGGACGAAGCTGTTGGCTGCCGCATTGCTGTTGGCGTAGCGGATGAAGTTGGTCACTTGAGCCATGTTCTGTGGCTGCAGCAGAAACTCGACGAAGCGATGGGCATTGGCGCTGTGCGGGGCATCCTTGGGCAGGTACAGGTTGTCGAACCAGATCAACGAACCTTCTTTGGGAATGAAGAACGACAACTTGATGTCTTTCTTCGCTTCCTCGGCGCGGGCCTGGGCGATGGCGTAGTCGCCCGACCAGGTCAGCGCCATGCACACATCGCCGTTGGGCAGGCTGGTGAGGTAGTTCACCGAGTCGAATTTCTTGATGTAGGGGCGAATGTCCAACAGCAGTTTTTCGGCGGCCTTGAGGTCGGCGGGTGCGGCGCTGCGGGGGTCTTTGCCGAGGTACTTGAGGGCCAGCGGAATCACCTCGGTGGGTGCATCCATCAGGGTCACACCGCAATCGGCGAAGCGCGAAACGATCTTCGGATCGAACAGCATTGCCAGCGAGCCGATCGGCGCATCGGGCATGCGCGCTTTGATCTTGTCGACGTTGTAGGTGACGCCGTTGCTGCCCCAGGTATAGGGCGCCGAGTATTTCAGGCCCGGGTCATAACCTTGCAGCGCCTGCACCACCTGGGTGTCGAGGTTGTGCCAGCTGGGCAGTTGTTGTTTATCCAGGGGCTGGAACACCCCGGCTTTGATCAGCGGCGGCACCAGCGAAGCGTTGAGCATGACCAGATCGTAGCCAGAGCGGCCGGTGAGCAGTTTGGTCTGCACGGTTTCGTAACCATCGAAGGTGTCGTAGATCACCTTGATTCCCGTGGCCTTCTCGAAATCGGCCAGGGTGGTTTCACCGATATAGTCTGTCCAGTTGTACAACCTGAGTGTGTTGCCGGTGTCCACTTCAGCGGCCAGGGTGGCCGCTGCGGTGGACGCCAACATTACACTGCACATCACCTTCAGTGCCTTGCGCATTAGCAACTCCGTCGTGTGAATGCTCAGGGTGAGCCGATGGACTTACTATCAAGTGATTGTGCCTGGGCGGCCATAACCCGAATGGGTAGGTGGCTGAAAAACATCGCGGGGCAAGCCCGCTCCCACAGAGATTGTGATTCTGGGTGGGAGCGGGCTTGCCCCGCGATAATCCATCAATTACCCATCAAGCCAACGGATACAACGCCTCATCGAACTGCGACAACCGCGGAAACTGCAGTGGCTGATCATCGGCAAGATGCTGCAAGCGCTGCTGGTAACTGCGCAAAAAGTCCTGACGCGCTTCATCGCTGATATACGGCACATGCCAGGCCACAAACGGTTCCAGCACCTCAAAGCCGACATACGCCAGGGTGCCACGCAGGATCGGCCGCAGCATGTCCTCCAGCGGCCCATGAATCGCCCTTTCGCCAAACATGTGTTCGCGCCCGCCGAGGGTGACGGTCACCAGGGCCTTTTTGCCCGCCAGGCCGCCCTGGTCGTAGAAGCGTTTGCCGCCATAGCACACCCCGGACACCAGCACCCGGTCGATCCAGCCCTTGAGCATGGCCGGCGCCGAGAACCAGAAAATCGGGAAGTTCAGCACCACCAGGTCAGCCCACAGCAGCTTGTCCAGTTCCTGCTGGATGTCAGCGGCAATCGAGCCGCTCTTGACCCCCAGGCGCTGCTCCAGGGCGTACACCAGATACTCCGGGTTTTCCCGCGTGGCGAAATCGTCGGCACTGGCCACCGGGTTCCAGTTCATCGCATACAGGTCACTGACCTGCACTTGATGGCCCTGGGCTTCGAAAGTGTGTATGGCGGTGTCACGCAGCGCCGCGGTGAAGGATTGCGGCTCGGGATGAGCATGAACGATCAAGACATTCATCAAGGTATTCCTTAAACAGGTTGCAACGTAGAAGCGGCAGCGCGGCTGGCCAGCAGGCGATTGAGCCAGTCAGGGTCCATTTCCGGCTCCGAGGAAAACAACAGCCCGGTGTAGTCGCGGTGCGGCGGGCTGAAGATGGCGTCGCGGCTGCCGTGGTCGACCACCCGCCCGCGTTGCATCACCAGCACTTCATCGGCGATGGCGCGCACCGTGGCCACGTCATGAGTGATAAACAGGTAAGCCACCCCCAGCTGCTGCTGAATGCGGTTGAGCAGTTTGAGCACGCCTTCAGCCACCAGTTGATCAAGCGCCGAGGTCACTTCGTCGCAGATGATCAGTTGTGGCTCCGCCGCCAACGCTCGGGCAATGCAGATCCGCTGTTTTTGCCCGCCCGACAGTTCGCGTGGTTGGCGCTCCATGTACACCGCAGGGTCCAGCTCGATCATCTCCAGCAGCTCGGCCACGCGCTTGCGCAGGGCCTGACCCTTGAGCCCGAGGTAGAAGCTCAGCGGCCGGCCGATGATGTCGACGATGCGCTGGCGTGGATTGAGCGCGGTGTCGGGAATCTGGTAGATCATCTGGATGCGCCGCAACTGCTCCTTACTGCGACGGCGGAAATCGGCCGGCAATGCCTCACCGTCATACAGCACCTGCCCCGCCGTCGGCGGCAACAGGCCGGTGATCAAGCGCGCCGTGGAGCTCTTGCCACTGCCCGACTCACCGATCACCGCCAGGGTCTGGCCGCGGTGCAGTTTCAGTGAAACATCGTGCAGCACCGGCTGCTGCCCGTAACTGGCGCAGGCCTGGCGCACTTCCAGCAGCGGTAGGGTTTGCGCCGGGCACGGTTTGGGTTCGGTGCGAAAGCTGCGTACCGCCCACAGCGACTTGGTGTAGTCCTGCTGGGGCGCATCAAGCATGCGCCGGGTGTCGGCCTCCTCCACCAACGTGCCATGGCGCAGGACCATGATGCGATCAGCCATCTGCGCCACCACCGCCAGGTCGTGGCTGATGTACAAGGCGGCGCTGCCATAGGTCTTGACCGCATCACGGATGGCCGCCAGCACTTCAATCTGGGTGGTCACGTCCAGCGCCGTGGTGGGCTCGTCGAAGATGATCAAATCCGGGTGGCAGGCCATGGCCATCGCCGTCATCACCCGTTGCAACTGCCCGCCTGACAGCTGATGCGGGTAGCGCTGACCGATCTGCTCGGGGTTGGGCAAGCGCAGCACACGGTACAGTTGCACCGCTTCGGCTTGGGCCTGGGCGCGGTCGATACCGCCGTTCTTCACCGCGGTTTCAACATGCTGGTCGATCAACCGGTGCGCCGGGTTGAACGACGCGGCAGCGCTCTGTGCGACATAGGCAATGCGCAGGCCTCGCAGCTTGCGCAAGGTTTCAGCACGGGCGCCGACCAGTTCCAGGCCATCGAAGCGCACCGACCCGCCGGTGATCCGGCAGCCATCACGCACATAGCCCATCGACGCGAGGCCCAGGGTCGACTTGCCCGCCCCCGACTCGCCGATCAGGCCCAGTACCTCACCGCGTTGCAGGGTCAGGTCGATACCTTTGATCAGCGGGTGCCAGGCGTTTTCGTAGTGCCCTTCGATGTGCAGATCACGGATTTCCAGCAGCGGTTTTTCATTAATCAGCGCGGGCATGCTCAGCACTCCTTGAGGCCGCTGGATGCATGCAGCACCCAGTCCACGACAAAATTCACACTCACGGTGATCAACGCCACCGCCAGCGCCGGCAACAGCGGACTGATGTCCCCGAAGGTGATCAATACCGCGTTATCGCGCACCATGCTGCCCCAGTCGGCGGTAGGCGGCTGAATGCCCAGGCCGAGGAACGACAGCGCGCTGATGAACAGAAACACGAAGCAAAAGCGCAGGCCGAATTCGGCGATCAGCGGCGCCGCAGCGTTGGGCAGCACCTCGCGAGTGACCAGCCACCACAGCCCTTCCCCACGCAGCCGCGCGGCCTCGACATAGTCCTGAACCACCACGGTCATCGCCACTGCCCGGGACAGACGAAACACCCGGGTGGCATCGAGCAGCGCAATCACCAACACCAGCGAGGTCGCGGTGGTGCCGACCACGCTGAGAATCAGCAAGGCGAAGATCAATTGCGGGATGGCCATCAGAATGTCCACCAGGCGCGACAGGCCTTGATCGATCCAGCCGCCCTTGATGGCTGCCACCAGACCACAGAAGCCACCCAAGGCAAAGGCCAGGACGGTGGTCAGGAAAGCAATACCGAGGGTGTTGCGCGCGCCGTAGACCAGACGGCTGAACATGTCGCGCCCAAGGTTATCGGTGCCCAGCAAGAACTCGCCGCCCCAGGGCGCAAAGCCCTCGCCGACCACCTGGGTCTCGCCGTACGGCGCCAGTACCGGCGCGAACACTGCGACCAGTACGTACAGCGCAATCACCAGCAGACCGAACTTGGCGCTCAACGGCGCACGGTGTAATGCGTTAAACAGGCTCATGGCTTACCCCTTCGGATGCATCAGGCGTGGGTTGCTGGCAATCGACAGCACATCCGCCGTGGTATTGAGCAGGATGTAGGTGGCGGCAAAAATCAGGCTGCAGGCCTGCACCACCGGGATGTCGCGCTTGGCCACCGAATCGACCAGCAACTGCCCCAGCCCCGGATAAACGAACACCACCTCGACCACCACCACGCCGACTACCAGATAAGCCAGGTTGAGCGCGACCACGTTGATGATCGGCGCCAGGGCGTTGGGCAAGGCATGGTGAAAGATGATCCGCGCCGGGCTGATGCCCTTGAGCCGGGCCATTTCGATATACGGACTGGCCAGCAGGTTGATCAGTGCCGCGCGGGTCATGCGCATCATCTGCGCAACCACAACCAGGCTCAGGGTCAGCACCGGCAGCAGCGAGCGCTCCAGCACCTCGGCAAAACTGGCACCGGGTGCCAGGTTGGAGATGCTCGGCAACCAGTTGAGCTTCACCGCAAACACCAGGATCAACAGGTAAGCAACGAAGAACTCCGGAAACGACACCGCACTCAAGGCACTGGTGTTGAGCAGGCGGTCGAACCAGCTGTTGCGGTAGAGCGCAGCGAGCATGCCCAACAGCAACGCCAGCGGCACCGACACCAGCGCGGCCAACAGCGCCAGGCTGAAGGTGTTGCCCAGGCGCGCGCCGATCAGGTCGGCAATCGGCCGCTGGTTGGCCAGCGACAAGCCCAGATCACCGTGCAACAGTTGCCAGGCCCAGTGGCCAAAGCGGGTCAGCGCCGGCACATCGATACCCAGTTGGCTGCGCAATGCCGCCACGGTTTCAGGCATGGCAGCCTGGCCAAGCATGGCCTGGGCCACGTCACCAGGCAGCAAACTGACCGCCAGAAAGATGATCACCGACACCGCACACAGCGACAACAGGCCCAGGGCCAGGCGCTGCATCAGCAGTTTGTAAAGACTATTCACCGGACAGTTCCTCGAACAGGCACAACGAAAGGTGGTAGTGCAGCGTCAGCCTCAGGCTTGCCACCAGCGCTCAATCAGCCGCAGACCATCGAGCTCGCCATACGGCGCGGTGGTGCCGCCATGGGTGACGCGCTTGGAGCGGGCCGCCACGGAGCTGGCGAACAGCGGCACGATGGCACCACCGTCGTCGCGGCACAGGGCCTGCATTTCGTTGTACATTTCCTGGCGCAACGGCGCGTTCATTTCACCGCGGGCAGCAGTGAGCAACTGGTTGAAGCGTGGGTTGTCCCAGTGCGTCTCGTTCCATGCCGCGCCTTTGGCGTAACCGATGCTGAACATGCGGTCGGCGGTCAGGCTGCTGTAGAAGAACGACGCGGTGAACGGCTGCTTCATCCACACATTGGTGAAGTAGCCGTCGGCAGGTTCACGCACCACATCGATATCGATGCCGGCCAGGCGCGCCTGCTCCTTGAACAGCACCGAGGCATCCACCGCGCCGGTGTACGCGGCATCGGAGGCCTGCAGGCGCACCTTGAGTGCATCGACGCCCGCCTGACGCAGGTAGAAGCGCGCCTTGTCCGGGTCGTAGCTGCGCTGCTCCAGTGCGCTATTGATAAAGCGACTGCCGGGCTGGATCGGATGGTCGTTGCCAATCTGGCCGTAGCCGTAGAGCACCGAAGCCAGCAAGGTTTCGCGGTTGATCGCGTGCTTGAGCGCCAGGCGGATGTTGTTGTCCTGGAACTGCACGCTATTGGTTGCCATCGGGAAGGTGTAGTGCTGGGCGCCTTTGGTTTCCTCGATCGCCAGGTTCGGGTTGCGCTTGAGCAAGGCCACGGTTTTCAGATCGACCTTGTTGATCACATCGACCTGGCCGGTGACCAGGGCATTGACCCGTGCCGCGCCATCGGCAATGGCCAGCAACTCGGCGCTGGCAAAGTGTGCCCTGCCGGCTTTCCAGTAATCCGGGCTGCGTTCCAGATCCATGCGCACGCCCGGCTCGAAGCCCTTGAGGCGATAGCCACCGGTGCCGACACCGGCCTGCCAGTCGGCTTTACCGTCTTTGGCGGGCACGATTGCCAAGTGATAGTCGGCCACCACGTAGGCGAAGTCGACGTTACCCGAATGCAGTTCGAAGACCACGGTGTTGTTGCCTTCAGCGCGAACCTGAGCAACATCACCCAGCACCGTCTTGGCCGCCGAGGTGGAGCTGTCGCCCAGGTGATGCTGGATCGAGGCGACCACGTCCTGGGCATCGAGGGTCTTGCCGTTGTGGAAGGTCACGCCCTGGCGCAGGAAGAAGGTCCAGATGCGCGCGTCCGGGCTCAACTCCCAACGCTCGGCCAGCTCCGGGATGGCACTGCCATCCACGGCGATTTCGCTGAGGGTGTTGTACACCGCCGAGAAACCGACAAAGGTGAAGGTGTCGGCCCAGGTTCCCGGATCGAGGGAGTCAGTGGTGCTGCCACCGGCCAGGCCCATGCGCAGCACGCCACCGGCTTTCGGGGTGGCCTCCTCGGCCCAGCCGCGCATTGGCAAGCCTAGGGAAAACGCCCCGGCCACTGCGGCGGCGGTGGCGCTGTACTTGAGAAAATCGCGACGCGGCAAGCCAGCGTCGTGCATCGCTTGAGTAATTTTGTTGTTGTTATCGCTCATGGCATTGCCCCTGTTGAAGCGCAGAGAAAAGGATTCAGCCGACTTCGCACGCATCGATGCTGCAAATATTTGTATTTGTCATCGTGACAATTACATTAGACTCAATCCCATACCGCTGCCAAGCCCCTCCAAGGCGCTTTTTTTGTAGGAGCGGGCTTGCCCCGCGATACGCTATGACGGTTACACCGCAATCGCGGGGCAAGCCCGCTCCTACAGGGACATTTTCAAAGGATTCTGCAGAGCATGAGCCAGTCAACCCGCCTGATCACCGCCTCATACATACTCTCGTTCGTGGCCGCCAATGCGCCGCAGAAACTGCGCACCGAGACCATCGCCAAATGGGTGAAGACGCACCCCACCCGCGTGCGCAGCCTGGTCTCGCTGATGGTCAAGGCCAACATCCTCAAATCCTGGCGTGGCGCCCACGGCGGCTTGACCCTGGCCCGCCCGGCCAGCGAAATTACCCTGCGCGAGGTGTATGACGCAGTGCAGGAAAGTTCGTTGATTGCAGAAAAAATCGACAACCCGTTTTCCGGCCTGGAAGACCACTGCAAGGTATTTGAAGTGTTCACCCGCCTGTTCGCCATGCTCGAAGCCAACATGCGCCTGGACCTGGGCGCGATCACCGCCGACCAGTTGTTCGTGGCTTTCGACAAACCACTGGAGCAAGCCGACCAGGCCTAAGTAGGAGCGGGCTTGCCCCGCGAGGCGATATGGCTGACAGATCGCTATCGCGGGGCAAGCCCGCTCCTACAGGCCTGAACAGTTTATTGGCCGATCAAATCTGCACAGCCTTGATCTCAATGAACTCGGCCAACCCCTCTTCGCCCCACTCACGGCCGTTACCTGACTGTTTGTAACCGCCAAACGGTGCCTGGTAATTGAACGCCGCACCGTTGAGGAAACATTGCCCAGCACGCAGTTGCCGCGCCAATGGCAAAGCTCGCTGACGATCCGCCGCCCACACTGCGCTGGACAAGCCAAAGGGTGAGTCGTTGGCCAAATCGATGGCCTGGGCCTCATCGTCATAACGGATCAGGCACAGCACCGGGCCGAAGATTTCTTCCTGGGCGATGCGCATGTGGTTGTCGACATCGGCAAACAGCGTCGGCTGTACATAGAAGCCACGTTCAAAGCCTGGCGCTGTGTCACCGCCACAAAGCAAACGCGCACCCTCCTCCTGACCAATGCGAATGTAGTCCTGCACGGTGCGCCGCTGCGCTGCCGAGCACATCGGCCCGAGAAAGCTCTGCGGGTCTTGCGGGTCGCCCATAACCAGCTTGCTAACTTCGTCCTTGGCGATTTCGACCGCCTCGTCGTAGCGGCTGGCAGGCAGCAGCATGCGGGTCAAGGCGGTGCAGGTCTGTCCGGAGTTGATCATCACGTCTTGCACGCCGTAGCGCACGGCGGCGTCGAGGTCGGCATCGGCGGTAATCAGTAGCGGCGACTTGCCGCCCAGTTCCAGGCACACCCGTTTGACCGTCGGCGCAGCCGCCTGGGCCACGCGTACGCCCGCGCCGGTTGAGCCGGTGAACGAGACCATGTCGACCTGCGGATGCCGAGCCAGGGCCTCACCCACTTTCGAGCCCGGGCCACTGACGAGGTTGAACACCCCGGCCGGCAAGCCAATGGCTTCGATCATTTCGGCCAACAGGAAGGCATGCAGCGGCGTTTCCTGGCTGGGCTTGACCACCACGGTGCAGCCTGCGGCCAGCGCCGGGGCCAGTTTGCCGATCAGTTGGTGCAGCGGGTAGTTCCATGGGTTGATGAACGCGCAAACGCCCACCGCTTCGCGGTACACCAGGGAGTTGCCGACTTCACGGACCTCATCCATCAAGCCCGCCAGTTCGCTGTACTGCGCAAGGCCGGCAATCGGGCCGTCGACCTGTACGCTACGGCACCACTGCACCGGCATGCCCAGTTCGGCGGTGATGACACTGGCCATTTCTTCGGCGCGTGCCTGCAGTTGCGCAACCAGGGCCTTGATGTAGCCGGCGCGTACGCTCGAGGGCGTGCGCGACCAGGCGGCGAAGGCCTGACGCGCCGCCGCGACAGCGCGGTTGACGTCCTGTTCGTCACCCAGCGGCACGCGCCCGGTGACAGTCTCACTGGCCGGGTCGATGACCTCGGCCATGCCCTGCCCCGATGGCACCTGCCAACTGCCGTCGATGAACAACCGTGCATAGTCACGCATG
Source organism: Pseudomonas sp. NUPR-002 (assembly GCF_056322725.1). Lineage (NCBI taxonomy): Bacteria > Pseudomonadati > Pseudomonadota > Gammaproteobacteria > Pseudomonadales > Pseudomonadaceae > Pseudomonas > Pseudomonas sp. NUPR-002. Next base: position 2,809,866 of record NZ_CM150476.1, on the reverse strand, counting down.
GGTCTTGGCCTCCATCAGTTCCGCAGCACAGCGGGCAATGCGCTGGCACGCCTCGCGCAGCGGCGCCTCGGCCAGTACCAGGCCCAGGCGGATATGCCCTGCCGCACTCGGGCCGAACGCCTCGCCGGCCAGCACCGACACGCCGTAATGGTCCAGCAAGCGGTTGGAAAACGCTTGGGCACTGAGGCCGGTCTCACGTATATCGACCATCACGAACATGCCGCCATCGGGTTTCAACGCGCGCAAGCCAGGGCGATCCGCCAGGCTGTCACAGACCAGGTCACGGCGCTGGCGGTAGGCTTCACGCATGGCGTCCAGTTCAGGCAGTTGTTGCTCCAGCGCCACTACGGCGGCGTCCTGAATGAAGTCGGGCGAACCGTAGAGCATGCACAACGCGAGGTTTTCCAGGTGCGTGGCCAGTGCTGACGAGCCCACGACCCAGCCGACCCGCCAACCGGTCATGGCATGGGACTTGGACAGGCTGTTCAAGGTCGCCGTGCGCTCGGGCATTCCCGGCAGGCTGGCCGGGCTGATGTGTTCGCCTTCGAACAGCAGCTCGCTGTAGACCTCATCGGAAATCAGCCACAGGTCGTGGGCGATGCACAGCTCGGCCAGCGCTTCCCAGGTGCCACGGGGCAAGCTGGCACCCGAAGGGTTGTGCGGGCTGTTCAGGGCCAGTGCGCGGGTACGCGGGGTGATGCGTGCGGCGACGTCCTCGGGGCGCACGCGAAAACCGTGCTCCGAGCGCACCGGCACGGGCACCACGGTGGCGCCACAGGCGCCGAATACCGCTTCGTAGGTGACATACATCGGTTCGGCAACGATGACCTCGTCACCCGGATTGAGCAGGCATTGCGCAACGCAGAACAACGCGCACTGGGCACCGGCCAGCACCGTGACCTGATCGGCACTGACCGCCTGCCCGCTGCGCTGCTGGTGCCGGTTGGCTATGGCCTGGCGCAGGGCCAGTTTGCCGCGGACATCGGCATAGTGGGTGTGGCCGTTGTTGAGGCTGTCGATGGCCGCCTGCACGATCGGTGCGGGGGTGTCGAAGTCCGGGTCGCCCACCGACAGCAAGAGAATGTCCTGGCCTTGCGCCTGCAGGTCCAGGGCCCGGTAGTGAATATCCCAGGCGGCGGCGCCGTCACCGGCAATACGTTGGGTCAAGTCGGAAAAGCGCATGGCAAGCTTCCTGAATATGGATGGACAGGATGGACATCAACGAGCGCAGGCATGCTTGAGCTCGATCAGGGTCACGCTGTTGCGGGCAAAGCCGGCGCGCAGTTCCTGCTGCAGTTCGTCGAGGCTGCGCGGTTGCGCCACGGTGCAGCCAAAGGCGCGGCCCAGGCCGGCGAAGTCCGGGTTGCGCGGCAGTACGCCAATCGGCTCGATGTCGAGGTTGAGCATGTCGTCGCGGATCTGCCCCAACGCATCGTTGTTCCACAGCAGTACCACCAGCGGACGGTCGAGCTCTTCAACCGCCGTTGCCAGTTCCTGTGCGGTGTAGAGAAAACCGCCGTCACCGACCAACACCAGGCCCGGGCGGTCTGCGCTGGCAAACATGCCGCCGATGCCCGCAGGCAGGCCATAGCCCAAGGTGCCGTAACCGGTGGGGTGCAGCCAGCTGCGCGGTGCACGGCTGGCGAAGGCGTAGTTGCCGGTGTAGGCCAGTTGGGTCATGTCGGTGCTGATGAACGCGTTGTCAGGCAACTCGGCGGCCACCCGATCAAGGATTGCCTGGTGAATCGTCTGCAGCGGGCCGTGCCCGGCCTTGACCGCCTGATGCAGGGCACTGACCGCAGCGACTGCGCTCTCGCTGTCACGGTTGATATCCGGCAAGTGTTCAAGCAAGGCGGCGACAGTCAGGCGCGCATCGCCGTGCAAGGCAATGGCGCAGGGATAGAAGTCGTTGAACTTGCGCGGGTCGATATCCACCCGCAGCAGCTCACCGGTCAGTGGCAAACGCTCGCGCCAGAAATCGGTATCGGCCATTTCGGTGCCGACTGCCAGTAGCACATCCGCTTCGGCGATCAGTTTCCAGCCGGGCTCGACACACAGGCTGGCACCGGCATTCAGCGGTGCTTGCGGGGCCAGCAGGCCTTTGCCGGCGACACTGGTGAACAGCGGCGCCGCCAGACGCTTGCTGAGCTGCTGCAACACCTCGGCGGCCTGCAGCGCACCGCCACCGGCGATGATCATCGGCCGCTTGGCTGCGGCCAGCCGGGCTGCCGCTTGCTCCAGCACGGTGCTGGCCGGCAGGCCACGGCCGGGGCGACGTACCACTTCGCTGCTCCAGTCACGTTTGACCGGCGCCGCCAGTACATCCAGTGGCACAGAAATATGCACGGGACGTGGGCGTTCACTGTCGAACACCGCGTAAGCGCGGGCGATCAGTTCCGGCAAATCTTCAGCGCTCAAAGCCACGGCGGAAAATGCCGTGATCGGCGCGGTCATGGCGCGCTGGTCCTGGGTCTCGTGCAGGCAGCCCCAGCCCTTGCCCAGGCTGGCGGTGTGGTTGACGCTGGAAATCACCAGCATCGGGATCGAGTCGGCGTAGGCCTGGCCAATGGCGGTGGCGGCGTTGGTGACGCCCGGGCCGGTGATGACAAAGCACACGCCCGGCTTGCCGCTGACCCGTGCGTAACCGTCGGCCATGAATCCGGCCCCCTGCTCATGCCGGGTCAGGACATGGCGAATACCGCTGCCGGGCAGCCCGCGGTACAGCTCTAGGGTGTGCACACCGGGAATGCCGAACACGGTGTCGACACCATAGTTGGCCAACAAGCGGACCAGGGCCTGGCCGCCGGTCAATGGGGTGTTATGCATGCTGTTCTCCTGACGCCTGGCCGAGCCGAATCAAGGCATCGACTGCGGTGGTGCCGTGGGCACCGACCATTAAGGGGTTCACATCCAGTTCCAGCAGGTGCCCGGCGTTTTCACAGGCGTAGTCGGCCACCGCGCGGATCGCCGCTACCAAGGCGTCGAGGTCGGCGCTTTCACGCCCACGGAAGCCCTGTAGCAAACTGGCGCTGCGCAGGCCCAGCACGGCAGCGCGGATCGCGCCGTCGGTGGTCGGTAGCAGCAGGGTTTTGCTGTCTTTGAGCAGCTCGACCAGAATCCCGCCGGCACCGATCACCAGCGCCAGGCCGAAGTCGTTTTCACGCTTGATGCCAACAATCAGCTCCGCCAGCGGCGCACTGGCCATCGGTTCGAGCAGCACCTGTTCGAATGGCACCTGCGGCGCGTACGCCGCTATCCGCGCCCGCATCTGCTGCAGCGCAGTATCCACCGCCTGAGCATCCTTGAGGTTCAGGGCCACGGCACCGGCTTCGGTCTTGTGCGGCAGTTGCGCGCTGACGGCTTTGAGCACCAAGGGGTAGCCGACCGCCTCAGCGGCCTGCACGGCCTGTTCCGGCGTACTCAAGGCACCTGCCGGAATGCTCAGGCCAAACGCTTGCAAAGCCTGCTTGGACTGCCATTCGTTGAGCAACTGACTGTCACCGTCCAGTGCCTGTGGGCACAACGGCAGCAATGCCGATTCACCCAGCGCCAGCAGTGTTTCACGCTGGTGGTGATAAGCGGCAATTCGACCCCAGGCCGCCAGCCCATCTTCAACGCCCTGCAGCGCGGCGATGCCCTGGGCATGCAAACGCTCACGGGCGCTGGCCGGGAGCAGTTCGGGGAAAGCCGAGGTCACAAAGCCGACCTTGCCATGGCGTTTGAGCGCAGCGCTGTACAGCTCAAGCAGCAGGTCACATTCCTTGCGCTCGCCGGTGAACTCAGCCGGATAGTCGAGCACCAGCATGGCCGCATCGGCCTCGCTGCGCAGGGCACTGTCGAGCATGCGTTCGAGGGCTGCGCCGTCACCCCAGATCGCCGTGGTGAAGTCCAGCGGGTTCACCAGGTTGGCGTAGGCCGGCAGCACCTGTGCCAGTTCATCGACCTGATCGCCTTGCAGTGCAGGCAGGCTCAGCTCATTGCGTTCGGCGTAGTCGGCGATCAACCCGGCATCGCCGCCGGAACAGGCCAGGGCAATCAGGCTACGGCCCTTGGGCAGGTTGCCGCAGGCAGCGGCCTTGAGGGTCTCGGCGAAACTGACCGGGCCGCTGACGCGGATCACCCCCAGGCGCTGGAACAGGCTGTCATACAGAGCATCGGAGCCAGACAACGAGCTGGTATGACTCAGGGCCAGCTCGGCGCCGATCTGCGACACGCCAGTTTTCAGGGCGATGATCGGAATGCCCTTCTCCAGCGCCTTGTGCGCAGCACGGGCAAAACCGGGGACATTCTTCAGGCCCTCAAGGTGCAGGCCGATAGCGGTGACCCGTGGTTCATCGAGCAACACATCCATCAGCTCGGCAATGCCCAGCTGCGCCTGGTTGCCGACCGACGCCATATACGCCACCGGCAATGAACGATCGCTCATCGACAGGTTGTAGGCGAAGTTGCCGCTTTGGGTGAGGATCGCCACACCTTTGTCTACGGTCTTGCCACCATGGGCGACCGGCCACAAGGCGCTGTTGTGCAGGTAATCAAGCAGGCCGTAGCAGTTGGGGCCGAGCAAGGCCATGTGCCCGGCGGCTTTGAGCAGTTGCTGCTGCAGGGCCTGGCCCTGCTCACCGGCTTCGGCAAAGCCTGAGGCATAGCAGATCGCCCCGCCAGCATCGATGGCCGCAAGCTCCGCGACACAGGTCAGCGTCAGCTCGCGATTGGTGGCGATGAATACTGCGTCCGGGCCACAGGGCAGCTCAGCAACACTGCGTACACATGGCACACCGTCGAGGCTGTCGTGCTGCGGGTTCACCAGCCACATCTGGCCTTGGTAGCCGCCTTCAGCACAGCGCTTGAGCGCCCGTGCCATGCTGCGGCCACCGACAAATGCCAGGTGACGCGGTGCCAGCATGCGTTTGAGATTGTCACGAATCGACTGCGACATAACTATTCTCCAGCCCGATCAACGCAACAGAGGGCGCAACAGTTCACGGGAAATGATGTGCCGCTGGATCTCCGAAGTGCCTTCCCAGATCCGCTCGATCCGCGCATTGCGCCAGATCCGCTCTACCGGGCCTTCGTCCATCAGGCCCATGCCGCCGAAAATCTGCACCGCTTCGTCGGCGACCTTGCCCAGCACCTCACTGGCGAACAGCTTGGCCATACCGGCTTCACCATCGGTCATGCTGCCCTGATCCATCTTCCAGGCGGTGTGCAGGGTCAGCAGTTCAGCAGCGCGGATCTGCGTGGCCATGTCGGCAAGCTTGAACGACACGCCCTGATAGGTACCGATCGGCTGGCCGAATTGCTTGCGATCGGCGGCCCACTGCAGCGAGACGTCCAGCGCCCGCTGGGCCTGCCCTACACAGTTGGCGGCAACCATCACTCGCCCGGCCGTGAGCCAGGCGTTGGCCACTTCCCAGCCCTTGCCGACTTCGCCCAGGACTTTGCTGGCGGGTACGCGGCAATCATCGAAGAACAGTTCATAGGTGTGGTAACCGCGGTTGCTCACACACTTCGGCCCGCGGCGGATGGTCATGCCGGGGGTGCCACGGTCGACCAGGAAAGCGGTGACGGCGTTGCGCTTGCGGCCGTTGTGTTCATAGGTGTCGGTAACGGCAAAGACGATGGCGAAATCAGCGTGCCCGGCATGGCTGATGAAGTGTTTGCTGCCGTTGAGGACGAAGTCATCACCTTCACGCACAGCGCGGGTTTTGATCGCGTTGGCATCGGAACCGGCACCCGGTTCGGTCAAGGCGAAGCAGTCCACCTTCTCACCCTGGATGCACGGCAGCAGGTAGTCGTTGATCTGCTCCCCCTTACAGGCCATGAGGATCTTCGACGGACGCGCGACAAACACATGCACCGCCCACGACACCTTCGACAGCTCACGTTCGATCAGCGCCTGGGACAGGTAATCGAGCCCGCCGCCGCCGACTTCCTCAGGCATGTTGAAGGCATAAAAACCTGCCGCGATGGCCTTGCCACGGATCTGCGCGGCCAACTCTGGCGACACTTCGTCAGCGCGGTCCACTGCCTCTTCGTGAGGCAGCAACTCCTTGGCGACAAAACTGCGTACCGCTTCCACCAACATTTCTTGTTCTTGGGTCAGTTGGAAATTCATGGAATGTTCCTGAAGAAGGTCGTGTAAGTATTTATTTGCCAACGAATTTTGCAGCGCGCTTTTCCACCGAAGCGCGCAATGCTTCGGCGCCATCCTCACTGCGCCCGCACAGCAGACCTGCCGCCAGTTCAGCCTGCAGCTGCTCGCCGAGGGTGCGCTGGGCGCCGTCGCAGATCAGGCGCTTGGTCTGGGCAAACGCGAAGGTCGGGCCATTGGCCAGGCGCGCGGCCAGTTCGGCGGTGACGGCCAGCAGTTGGTCATCGGCGCACACTTCGCCGACCAGACCGGCAGCCAGCGCCCGCTCGGCGCCCCACAGTTCATCAAGAAACAGCAAGCGCTTGGCCTGCTCGCTGCCGATCAATCGCGGCAAGTGCCAGCTGGCACCGGCATCGGGGCTGTAGGCCATGCTGGTGTAGCCCGCCTTGAACCGCGCAGACGCCGCTGCCACGCGCAGATCGCAGCACAGGCTCAGGTCCATCCCGGCACCGACGGCGGTGCCGTTGATCGCAGCAATGGTTGGCTTTTCCAGACTATGCAGGCGCTGCATCAGGGCGTGCGCGGTTTCTGTCCAGCCATAGCTTTCCAGTGCGCCACGGGCTTCGGCCTCGGCCCATTCGGCCAGATCTGCCCCGGCACAAAAACTGCGCCCGCTGCCGGTCAGCACCACCACCCGCACCGCCGGGTCGGTGTTGTAGGCGTCCAACAAGGCATGCAGGTTTTTCAGGCTGGGGATATCCAGCGCATTGCGCTGTTCCGGGCGATTGAGCGTGATCCAGGCAACACCGGCTTCGACCGTGCTCAGCAGTGACGTGGAAGTAGTCATGGAAGGCCTCGAATTATTCTGGTTGGCGTGAGGGGTAGGACTTGAGCTGATACTAAACGAGTGTTCAGCAAGGAGACAATCGGCGGGGAGATCTTGTGTAACAGATGAGAAAATGCATGTATCTAATTGTTTTATATGGCTTTTTAAATATTTTGATTTTGACTTTAAAGATCGCTGTTACAACTTCGCACAACTGCGTCTACAGAACGCAATCGCGGGGCAAGCCCGCTCCTACCTGCCTTGTGCAATCCGGCAGGTAGGAGCGGGCTTGCCCCGCGATGCGATGTGTGGAGGATTACACCGAAGGCGCCAACACCACCTGACGCTTACGATTAATCATGAAGTACGCCGCATAGCACACGGCAATGAAGCCAAAGCCCCAGTACAACGATGGCCGTTGCGTTTCATCCAGTGCCAGGAACACAAACAGCGAGCTGCACAGGGTGATGCACAGCAGCGGCACCAGCGGGTACAGCGGGGCCCGGTACTTCAGGTCAGCCAGTTGACCACCTTCACGCAAGAACGCTTTACGGAAGCGATACTGAGCCAAGGCGATAACGATCCAGGTCACAGTGCCAGACATGCCGCTTACCGCCATCAGCACCATGAACAAGGTGTCTGCGGCAATGAAGCTGGTCATCAGCGACACCAGGGCAAAGCACAGGGTGATGCTCAGCGCGCGCAGCGGTACGCCACGTTTGCTCAGCGGCGACAGGCTCTTGGGCGCCATGCCGGTTTTCGACATCGCCCAGAGAATACGCGTCGAGGCGTACAACCCTGAGTTGCCCACCGACAGAATCGCAGTGAGGATGACGAAGTTCATCAGGTCGGCCGCGTACGGAATGCCGACCATGTCGAACACTTGCACAAACGGGCTTTCCATCAGGCCAGCCTGCTGCCAAGGCACGATGGCCGACAGCACGACGATAGCCAGCACATAGAAGATCAACACGCGGAACACCACGTTGCGCACGGCACGCGGGATGCTCTTTTCCGGCTGGTCGGTTTCACCGGCGGCCACGCCCATGATCTCGCAGCCCTGGAAGGCGTAGACCACGGTCATCATCACTGCGAACACAGCCGACAAGCCATTGGGGAACAGCGAATCGCCGATCAGGTTGCTCATCATCGGTGCCGGTGCACCACTGCTCAGTGGGATGGCACCGAAAATCACCAACACGCCCACGATGATAAAGCCGAGGATCGCGGCGACTTTGATCCCCGAGAACCAGTACTCCGCCTCACCGAAAGCACGCGTGGCCAGGGCATTGAGGCCGAACAGCACCACCACGAACAGTGCCGACCAGTACCAGATCGGTACCTCCGGGAACCAGCGCACCATCAGCATGCCAGCTGCGGTGAACTCCAGGCCGACGGTGGTCGCCCAGCTCATCCAGTACACCCAGCCGATCATGAACCCCGTCGCCGGGCCAATGTATTTGGTGGCATGGGCCTGGAATGAACCGGACACCGGCATCTGCACCGACAGCTCGCCCAGGCAGACCATCACCAGGTACATCAGGAAACCGGCCACCAGATAGGCAAGGATCGCACCCAGCGGCCCGCCCTGGTTGATGGTGACCCCCGAGCCCATGAACAACCCGGTGCCGATCACCCCGCCCAGCGACAGCATGAAGATGTGTCGGCTCTTCAGGGCGCGGGTCAGGTGGATGCCTTTACGTTCGCTTGATTCGCTCATGTCGGCACCTCAGCAGTGACGGATGGGCGAGAGGGAGAAACGGTAACGCGGGGACGGCTGAGCTTTACGGCAGTTCATTATTATTATCTCCAATAAGCTTCGAAGACCGCGTGCAGTGCGGTTAGCGTCGATTATTGGAAAGCGATGTAAGGTGGCGTTGTACGTAACGATCAAAGATGTAAAAAGTCGTAACTTTTTTGTACATCAGCGCTGGATCAAGCCTTCCAGGGCCTGCAAGGCCCGCTGCAGTTGTACCTGTAACCGTTCTTGCAAGCCTTCGACGGCCTGCAGGTCGCGGGCTCGGGCAGCGTCTTCCAGCGCGCGCAACACCCGCGCCAGGCCACAGAACCCCAGCGAATCGCTGCTGCCTGCCAGGCGATGCGCCAGATGGCCGATCTCGGTGCAATCGCCGGCCTGCATGGCTTCGGCCAGTGCACTGCGGTGCTGGACAATCAACGCCTGCAGTACGCCAAGCAAGCCCTGCACCTTCTCTTCGCCCAGTAACTGACGGTGGGTTTGCAACAACGACTGGTCCAGTTCCGACGCTTCTGCCACCGTTGCGGCCAAGCCCTCTTCTGCGGCCAGCGCCTGCCGCAAACTGTCGAGTTTCAAGGGTTTGGCCAAAACACCCTGCATGCCTGCCTCGAGGCAGCTCTGCACCAATGCCGGTTGCACACTGGCGGTCAATGCCAGCATCCGCACCTGCTGGTTCGGCCCCGGTCCGCTGCGGATCTGCCGACACAGTTCAACACCGCTGATGCCCGGTAAATGCACGTCCAGCAACAGCAGGTCGAAGCGCTGTTCGCGGCACATCGCCAGGCCCTGTTCAGCCGCCTCGGCCAGCCACACGCGGTGACCGTCGCGCAGCAGCAGGCCGCTGACCACCTCGCGGTTCAACGCCACATCTTCAACCACCAGGATATCCAGCGCTGCAACCTGCGGCGCCGCCGCAATCGCCTGCACCAGCGGTTGACCGCGGGCCAGGTCAAGCTCGAACCAGAAACAACTGCCCTGCCCCTCGACGCTGTGCAGGCCAATACGGCCGTTCAGTTGCTCAACCAGATGCTTGCTGATCGCCAACCCCAAACCGGTGCCGCCGTAACGCCGGGCGACGGCCTCGCTGGCCTGGGTAAAGCGCTCGAAAATTTTCGCCTGCATCGCTTCGGCAATACCGATGCCGTTGTCGCTGACGCTGACCCGCACCTGCTGCCGCTCATCATGCTCAGCCTGCACCTCGACCCGCACGCTGACCTGCCCGCCTTCGGTGAACTTGATGGCGTTGGCCAGCAGGTTGCTCAACACCTGGCGCAGATACTGTTCGGCACCGTGTTGCCAGTCGGCAAGTCGCGGGTCGATCTGGCAGTCCAGACGGCTGGCGTTGGCCTCGGCCTTGGGCGCAAGCAGGGTCATGACTTCTTCACACAACTGGCGCAACGAAAAACTCACCGCTTCCGGGCGGCTCTCGCCTTCTTCGAGACGGGCGAAATACAGCACTTCATTAAGAATGCTCAGCAGCCCTTCTCCGGCTTTGACCAACGCTTCCAGCCGCTTCCGATCCTGACCCTGCAGCCCGGCGTCATGCAGCAGTTCAGCCATGCCGAGCATGCCGTTAAGCGGCGTGCGCAGTTCATGACTCATGGTCGCCAAAAACCGCGACTTGGCGAGGTTGGCTGACTCGGCCTCCTCTTTAGCGCGCAACAGGCTGGCGGTGCGCCGCTCGACCATCTTCTGCAGCTCATCGCGCTTGTCCTGCAAGGCCAGGCGATCCACTTCGCGGCGCTCGATATCGCTGAGAATCGCTCGGCGCATGTCGTCCAGGGCATGGGCGACAGTGTCGATTTCGTCAAAGCGCGCACCGCGACGCTTGTCCAGGCGCAGCGGTTCCTGCCAGTCGCCGGCACCCACGCGGCGGGCAAACTCGGCCATCACCTGCAAATGACGCGTGACCAGGCGATAGAACAACCCCGACAAGGCCACGGCCAAGCCACACAAGAACACACTCATCCACAACAGGCTGGTCAGCCCGGTGGCGAACAGGCGCCGGTGCACGGCGCCCAGGTCGATGCTGACCTCAAGCTCACCGAGGTGGCGCAACGGCCCCGACGGCGGCTGAAAATCCAGGGCAAAGCGCTCGATGCGCAGCGGCCCGGGCGGGTTGGCCTCGCCTTGCAGCAGATTGAAATCCGCGCTGCTCAGGCGCACCCGTGCGACATCGGAAAAGTCCACCAGACCGCGCAACTGCACGCTGATCTGCTCTTGGTTGAGGTCCCAGAGGCTGCGCTCAAGACTGGCCAGGTAGCCCACCCGAATCAACGCCATGCGCGCATCGATATCGCGCATCTCCCGGCGGTATTCGAAGTACAGCTGCACGGTACTGGCCAGCACGGTAAAGCACAGGCTGAACAACAGAATGAACAGCAACAGGCGCCTGAGCAGGCCCTCGGCATGCAGGCGGATCATCTTGCATCAGCCGGTAGGTTGATCATGTCGCGGTAGGTCACTTCGCTCTGGTGCAACCAGCGCTCGATCTCACCGCTGTCGGTCATGCGTTGCAACTGCTCATCGATATCGGCCATGCGCTGACTCAAGGGTGAATGACGCGAGACGGCGACCCGCAGGTAATCGACGCTCAAGGCCGCAGGCAAGGCCTGGATAGCCTCGGCGCCGGGCAGGCGTTCGAGGAACAGTTGCCCGGTGCGGCGCTCCTGAATGACAAAGTCGATGCGCCCACGCATCAGCTTGCCGAAGTTCTGCTGGCTGGAGGACACCCATTCGATGTTCTGATGCTCGGCCACAAAGGCATCGAAGGCCGGACCGTAGCTTTCGCCAAACAGCAGGCCGCCACGGTAACCGGCCAGGTCCTGCAGGCGTTCGAAGCGAATCGGTCGCTGGCGATTGATGAACACGGCCACCTCCTCGCGCAACACCGGCACCCTGGAAAAGCGCATGCCTTGGTCACGCTGGTCACTGTTGTAAGCCAGCACCACGTCTACCCGGCCTTCGGCAGCATCCATCAGGCAGCGCTTCCAGTTGCCCAATACCACCATTTCAACCTCGTAACCCAGGCGGGCGAACAATTCACGGACCACCGTCGGCGCCAGGCCACGCACTTGCTTGCCGTCGCTCCAGGACACCGGCGGATACACCGGGTAGTCGCAATAGCGGATACGCTCGGCGGCCTGCGAAAACGAGGCCAGCAGCACCAGCATCAGGCCCAGCCAACCGCGCATGCGGCTCAGGCCGCCACGCTGGCGGTAAACAGGTACCCGGCGCCGTGGATGGTGATGATCAGTTGTGGCTCGGCCGGGTCGTCGTGCAACTTGCGCCGTAAACGCCCGACCAGCACGTCGATGGAGCGGTCGTTGGGCACCCATTCACGGTTGCGGATCTGGTCCATCAACTGATCGCGGCTGAGGGTGTGGCCACTGTTGCGCAGAAACACACTGAGCAACTGGAACTCGCCATGGGTCAGCAGGGTTTCACTGCCTTGCGGGTCAATCAGGCGGCGGCGGTCGCTGTCCAGCGCCCAGTCGGCGAACTGTTTCAGTGCATGCTGGCTGGTTGCGGGCGGCCGCGAAGCCTGGGCATGGCGCACGCGGCGCACCAGGTTTTTGGCGCGCGACACCAGCTCACGGGGATTGAGGGGTTTGATCACATAGTCGTCGGCACCGCACTCCAGGCCGACGATGCGATCGATGTCGTCGTTGCGCCCGGTGATGAGGATGATGCCGACTTCCGAACGCACCCGCAGCTCACGGGTCAGGGTCAGGCCGTCTTTGCCCGGCAGGCGGATGTCGAGCATCACCAGGTCGACGGTGTGGCTGGCAAGAAACTGCTCGGCCTGTTCGGCGGTGTCGGCACAGTGAACGTCGTAGCCTTCCTGAGACAGGTAGGCGTGCAGCAAGTCGCGAATAAGCGGATCGTCATCGACGATCAGTACCCGAGGCGTCATTGCGTGTTGTCTCTTATAGTCGTTGTTTTTTAACCCGCGACAGCAGCGTACCTATTACTGAACGACCGATCAACAGCCCTCGGTCTGGGTGAAACGCCGGCGCCCACCGGCTTGCAGGCCATCGACCCAGGCCTCGCAGATCTGCACGCCCTGATCCGGGGTGAAGGTGCCGGGGTTAAGCCCCGATTCCAGCCACAAACCGTCAAGCAAGGCACTCAGGCTGATGGCCGCCAGATCATTGTCAAAGCCTTGCCAGCCCTCCTCTTCGGCCAAGGCGCCGAGCAGACGGCCCAGCTCGTTGCGGTACTCGCCGTAGGAGTGATCGTGCACCTGGTTGATCGCCTCGGCGGTTTTCACCGCGCCCCAGAACGCCAACCAGGCATCGAGCAACTGCGGATCGAGCAGCTCGGCGCAGAACGAGGCGCGGAAAAATGCCGAGAGGCGTTCGCGGGCATTGGGGGCGGCCTGGGCCATGGCGTCGCGAATCAGGCCCATGACCCGTCCGGTGACCGCCATGTAGGCTTCGGCGACCAGTTCATCCTTGCCCGAATAGTGGTGGCTGATCAGCCCCACCGACACCCCTGCCTCAGCCGAGATCTTGCGGATCGAGGCGCCCTGGAAGCCGTGACGTTTCAGGCACACCAGGGTCGCTTCGACCAGGTTGGCCTTGCGTAACTCGGGGATCATGCGGCTGAAACGGGCTTCCTGGCTCATTTGCGGTCTCGTTGGTGAGAGGGTTTTCGCGGGGCAAGCCCGCGCCTACCGGTAGGAGCGGGCTTGCCCTGCGATGCTGTTGAACAACTGTACAACAACTCCCGCTTAGTCGCGATAATCCGGCGCCACGCGTTGCACCAGGCGCAGCAACGCCGCCCACGCCAACTGCATGCCATCCGGATCGCTCAGTTCGCCTTCTTTGAGCGGCCGTGCAGGCTCGTTGAATTGCTGCTCGGTATGGGCACAGACCGCATCGGGCGGCAGGATTATTTCGCCAGCGGCTTGCGCTGCCAGCTGAATTTCACAGGCTTTTTCCAGATAATACATGCGCAGGAACGCCTGGCTGACGCTTTCGCCTACGGTCAGCAAGCCATGGTTACGCAGCATCAGCACCGGCTTGTCGCCCAGGTCGCGCACCAGACGTTGTTGCTCGTCCATGTCCAGCGCAATCCCTTCGTAGTCGTGGTAAGCGACCTTGCCGAAAAACTCCATGGAAATCTGGTTGACCGGCAGCAGCCCGCACTTGAGCGCGGCCACCGCACACCCGGCCTTGGTGTGGGTGTGCAGCACGCACTGGGCGTCTTCGCGGGCGCTGTGAATGGCGCTGTGAATCACGAAGCCGGCCGGATTGACCGGGTACTCAGAGGGTTCCACGGCATTGCCCTGCAGGTCGATCTTGACCAGCTTGGAGGCAGTGATTTCATCGAACATCAAGCCGTAGGGATTGATCAGAAAGTGATGTTCGGGGCCAGGAATACGCACCGAGATATGGGTGAAAATCAGGTCGGTCATGCGAAAGTGCGCGATCAGCCGGTAGCAGGCCGCCAGTTCCTGGCGCAGACGCAGTTCGGTTTCAGTCGGAGTCATTGTTGTTGTACTCAGGCAAATGGCCGGGCAGACAATAGGGCTGGACACGTGCCGGTGTCCAGCCACACTGGATTACTTACTGGCCCAGGCGTTAAAGCGTTCTTCGAGTTCGTCGCCGTGATCCACCCAGAATTCGACGTTCATCGCCAAAGCGCCTTCAAGGTTCTGTTTGGAGGTCGGCACCCAGTTGGCGAGCTTCGGATCAAGCGCTGCTGCCGCTTCGGTGTTGGTCGGTCCGTAAGGGATCTGATTGACGTAGCGCACCTGGGTGTCGGGCTGGTTGGCATAGGCGATCAGGCGCTTGGCCTGGTCGACATGCCGCGAGCCTTTGATGATCGCCCAGTAGTCCATGCCGTACAGGCTACCCGGCCACACCACGGCCAGCGGGCTGCCCTCCTGCGCGGCGACGGCGATCCGGCCACTGTAGGTCGAGGTCATGACCACGTCGCCAGCGCTGAGCCACTGCGCCGGTTGCGCGCCGGCTTCCCACCACTGGATGTAAGGTTTGAGTTCAGTGAGTTTGGCAAACGCGCGGTCAACGCCCTGTGGCGTGGCCAATACGCTGTAAACGTCTTCGGCCTTGACGCCGTCGGCCATCAGGGCAAATTCCAGGTTATAGACCGCACGCTTGCGCAGGCCGCGCTTGCCAGGAATTTTCTGCACGTCCCAGAAGTCGGCCCATGAGGCGGGTGCCTGGGCCAGTTTGTTGCGGTCGTAGGCAATCGCCACGCTCCACACCAGCACCGCCGAGCCGCATTCCTGGGCAGCATCGGGGATCAGCTGTTCGGCGCGGCCAAGCTTGGCCCAGTCAAGCCGTTCGTACATGCCCTCTTCACAGCCGCGCATCAAATCCGGGGCTTCGATCATCACCAGGTCCCAATCGACGTTGCCGGTGTCGACCATCACTTTGATCCGCGCCATTTCACCGTTGTATTCACTCTGGATCAGTTTGCTGCCGTCCTGGGCACTGAACGGCTGAAAGATCGCCGCATCCTGGGCTTTCTGGCCAGCGCCGCCGTAGGCCACGACCACCATATCGGGCGCGGCCTGGGCACTGCCAAGGGCAAGGGCGAGCAGCCAGGCAGACCGTTTGAGCAGGTTCGATGTCATCAGTGATTCCTCATGCTGGTACCGCGCCGGGCGCGGTCCGTTTTCTTGTTGTTGTGAGGTGCACCCCAGGACTCGGGGTGAATCGAAAGCTAGCCAAGGCCCAGTAAAAAAACAAGTTGATTTTTTACTGTCGGTACACTTCTATAGAAAATATAAAAACAACAACCCGCTGGAGCCTGCACAGCATGTCGACCTTCACGCACCTGTTCGAACCGCTGTACATCCGTGGCAAACGCCTGAAGAACCGCATCATGTCCAGCGGTCACGACACCTCGATTCCCACCGACAACCTGGTCAATGAGCGCTTGATCGCCTACCACAAAGCCCGTGCCGAGGGCGGCGTTGGCCTGATCGTGCTGCAGGTGGCCGGGGTGCACGACAGCGCGCGCTACACCTCGCATGTGCTGATGGCCACCGACGATGCCTGCATCGAGGGCTACCGTCAGTTGGCCGAGACCTGCCATGCCCACGGCACGGTGGTGCTGTCGCAGATCTTCCACCCCGGGCGGGAAATCATGGAGTCCAGCGATGGCCTGCTGGCCGTGGCCTATTCCGCCTCGGCAGTGCCCAATGAACGCTTTCGGGTGATGCCGCGCGCCCTCGATCAGGTGATGATCGACGAGATCGTGCAAGGCTATGCCGATGCTGCCCGGCGCCTGCACCAGGCCGGGCTGGATGGCGTCGAAGTGGTCGCCAGTCACGGCTATCTGCCGGCGCAGTTCATCAACCCCAGGGTCAATCGCCGCAGCGATGGCTACAACGGCGGGCTGGAACAGCGCCTGCGTTTTGTGCGTGAAGTCATTGCCGCCGTGCGCGCCGCCACCACGCCTGAGTTCATCATCGGCCTGCGCATCAGTGCCGATGAGCGCGATGCCGAAGGCCTGACCGAGGACGAATCGCTGGCCGCCGTGCAGGTGCTGCAACAGGAACTCGACTACGTCCATATCGTTGCCGGTACCTCGGCCTCGCTGGGCGGCGCCGTGCATATCGTGCCGCCGATGGCTATCGAAGCGGCGTACCTGGCCCGTGAGGCCGGCACCTTCAAGGCCAGCCTGTCGATTCCGCTGTTCGTGACCGGGCGCATCAATCAACCACAGGAGGCCGAGTTGATCCTGGCCCGTGGCCAGGCCGATGTCTGCGGCATGACCCGCGCGCTGATCTGCGACCCGCAGATGCCCAACAAAACCGATAGTGGCCGTGCTGAAGACGTGCGCGCCTGCATCGCCTGCAATCAGGCCTGTATCGGTCACTTCCACCGCGGCCTGCCGATTTCCTGTATCCAGCACCCGGAGACCGGGCGTGAACAACAGTTCGGCCACCTGCAGTCCGCGTCTGCGCGCAAACGCATTCTGGTCGCCGGAGGTGGCCCGGCAGGTATGAAGGCGGCGGCGGTGGCGGCGGCGCGCGGTCATCAGGTAACCCTGTACGAAGCCAGCGCGCAACTCGGCGGTCAGGTGCTGCTCGCCCAATTGCTGCCGCGCCGCGCCGAGTTCGGCGGCGCCAGCACCAACCTGCAGCGCGAAATGCAGTTGGCTGGGGTCGAGGTGGTGCGCAATACCCGGGTCGACCGCGCCCTGGTGGAGCGCGAAAAGCCCGATCTGGTTATCGTCGCCACCGGTGCCGAGCCCTACTGGCCAAGCTTCGAGCGCGCGGGTGATCTGCAGGTAGTCGATGCCTGGCAGGTGCTACGCGACGAGGTCACGCTCGGACGCTCGGTGCTGGTGGTGGACTGGCGTTGCGACTGGATCGGCCCGGGCATTGCCGAGCGCCTGGTGCGCAATGGGCATCAGGTGCAGTTGGCCGTCAATGGCACCCACTGCGGCGAGAGCCTGCCGCTGTACGTGCGCGACCAGATGGCCGGTGAGCTGCATAAGCTCGGCATCCCGATTACCCCCTACGCCCGCCTCTATGGCAGCGATGACAGCACCGTGTACCTGCAACACACCGCCAGCGGCGAGCCGATGATCTTTGAAGACATCGACACCCTGGTCCTGTGCCAGGGTCATCAGCCGGTCGACGATTTGGCGCAGGCGCTCAGCGGCCTGGTGGACGTCAAACGCATCGGCGATTGCCTGGCGCCACGTACTGCCGAAGAAGCCATTTACGAAGGATTGAAAGTCGCCTGGACGCTGTGAGCCTGTTTATACTCCGGGGCTTTGCAGCGTGCGGTCCGGAGCACCCCATGAGCAACAATAGCAAGATGCCGCCCGGCGGCGCCGTTCCCAGCCAGGAAGGCGCCACCGCCCCGCAGTTTCTCGGCACGCGCATCCGCGGCCTGCGCAAGCGCCGCGGCATGACCCTGGCCGAGCTGGCCCAGCAGAGCGAACTGACGGCTGGCTACATCAGCCAGTTGGAGCGCAACCTGTCGTACCCGTCGATTCCGGCGCTGTTCAACATCGCCCGCAGCCTGGGCGTCACCATCCAGTGGTTCTTCGCCAGCGAAACCAGCACCGACCCTGCCGACAACGGCTATGTCGTGCGAAAAAACAGCCGCCTGAGCGTGCACTACGAAGACGGCATCGTTGACCAGTTGCTCAGCCCGCAACCGAACCGCGAACTGGAAATGCTCCATTCACGCTTCCCGCCTGGCACCTACAGCCAGCAGAGTTACAGCCACGACGGCGAAGAAGCCGGCTACCTGCTCTCGGGCAGTTTCGAGCTGTGGGTCGGCGATCGTTACTTCCAGCTCAGCGAAGGTGACAGCTTCAGCTTTTCCAGCCAGGAGCCGCACCGCTATGGCAACCCTGGCGAGGTCGATGCCGTGGTGATCTGGGTGATTACGCCGCCGACCTTCTGACCTGCTTTGCACACATTCCCGGCACAACAACAATAAAGGCTTGCCATGAACGACCCGATTACCCGCGACCTGCACAACGGCGTACTGACCCTGACCTTCAACCGGCCAGACAAACTCAACGCCATGAACAACGCCCTGTACAGCCTGTTCGGCGATATGCTGCAGGCCGCCAGTGGCGACCCGCAGGTCGATGTGATTGTCATCACCGGTGGCGCGCAGTGCTTCAGCGCCGGTAACGACCTCAAGGATTTTCTCGACAACCCGCCCAGCGACATGGACAGCCCGGTGTTTCGCCTGATGCGCATCGTCCTGGCCCTGGACAAACCGCTGATTGCCGCGGTCAGCGGCGCGGCCATCGGCATTGGCACGACCCTGCTGTTGCACTGCGACCAGGTGCTGGTCAGCCGCAGTGCCAAACTGCGCATGCCCTTCGTGCCGCTGGGCCTGTGCCCGGAGTTCGGCTCCAGCCTGTTGTTGCCCCGCCTGCTGGGGCACGCGCGTGCGGCGCGCTTGCTGTTGTGCAATGAACTGCTCAGTGGCGAACAGGCCGTGCAGTGGGGCCTGGCCAACGAACTGCACGAAGACGGCGAGCAGTGCCTTGCCGCCGCCCAGCAATTGGCCCAGCGCCTGCAGGCGTTACCGCAGGAAGCCCTGCGGATCAGCAAGCGTTTGCTCAAGGACGCCCACCGGGCAGAGCTTGAAGCCTGTGTGCAGCGTGAAGGGTTGCTGTTCATCGAACGCCTGCATACCCCCGAAGCGAAGGCGGCGTTGCGGACGTTGGTCAAGGACTGACGACGCCCCGGCGTTGGTCAGTTACAAAGCTGGCAACCTGGGCCAGTTGTTGATCGGCCCACGCCAGTGCTCATAGGTCTTGGCCATTTGCAGCAACCAGTGGTCGGCAAAGCGTGGCCCCACCAGTTGCAGGCCGATGGGCATCCCTTGGTCAGTGAAACCGCAGTTGATCGACAGCGCCGGCTGTTCGCCCATGTTCCACGGTACGGTGAAGGCGATGTGTTCGAACGGCAGCGCAGGATCGTTGGTCGGTGATGCCCAATAGGCCGGGAAGGCGTTGACTTGATTGGTGGGCGAAATCAACAGGTCGAACTCACTGAACAATGCCGCGGCGCGACGGCGAATCTCGAAGGTCTGGTTGAAGCCTTCTACCGCCTGCTGCGCGGTCAGTACCTGCGCACCCTCGGCCCACTCGCGAATGTACGGCAACACCTGCTCCAATCGGTGCGGGGCCAGGGTTTGCAACTGGCTCCATTGACGTGCCCGCCAAAAGTGGTCGAGACCGCGCAGTAGCGCCCTGTTCATGACCGGTGCGGCCTCCCTGACCTGGGCTCCGTGACGCTCGAACACGCGTGCGGCATCACCTACCGCCGCCAGTGTTTGCTCGCAGGGCTGCAGGCCAACACCCGGATCCGTAATCAAGCCGACCCGCAAGCCTTGAACCGACTGGGTGTTCAGCCCCCAGTCACAGTCTATCGGCGGCAAGCTGGTGGCGTCGCGGGCATCGGGCCGGCTCAGGTAGCGCATCATCAGCGCGCAATCATCCAGATTACGGGTCATCGGGCCGGCACAACGGCCGGTGTAGTACGGATCGACCGGCACGCGCCCCAATGTCGGCTTGAAGCCCACCAGCCCACACCAGGCCGCAGGCAAGCGTATTGAGCCACCAATGTCGGTGCCGATATGCAGAGGTCCGTAGCCTGCTGCTGCCGCTGCAGCAGCCCCCGCACTTGAGCCACCCGGATTATTGCTCAGGTCCCATGGGTTGCGGGTCAGCCCGTACAGGCTCGACAAGCCGGAGGACAACATGCCGAAATCAGGCACAGTGGTTTTGCCCAGGATGATCGCCCCCTCTTCACGCATGCGTGCTGCTGGCGGCGCATCAACCAGTTCGGGGACCGCCACGGTAGCCGCGCAGCCCAGGCCGATTGCGTCGCCTTGGGTGGCGATCAGCTCTTTGATCGTCACCGGCAAACCGTCCAGCAGCCCCTGCGGGCGGCCTTGACTCCAGCGTTGCGTGGACGCCCGCGCCTGGTCGCGCACTTGCTGCGGATCGAAAGCGCACAGCGCGTGCAGGTAAGGCTCGCAATGCTCGATATGGCTCAGCAGGTGCTCGTAGTATTCCAGGGGTGACAAGGCTTTATTGGCAAACAGCGCCAGCAGCTGCGTTGCCGAGTAATCATGCAGATCACCGACGCTGTTCCTGTGAGTTAAGGGCATAAGACCTCCATGTCCGCCGGGCGAGCACTTTTGTTGCTGCCGTACATCCACGCTGTGCACACACCAACAGCGCCCATGAGCAGGCTGAATGCCACGCAAGACCAGGCACTCCAGGGCATGAGCGCAATAAGCGTCAACGGCGTGATGCTGGCCCACAGCGCATAAGCCATGTTGTAGGTCAGGGAAATGCCCGAGACCCGCACACGCGGCGGGAACAGTCCCACCATCAGCGATGGCACCACACCGACCACGCCGCAGCTCAACCCCGCCAGCGCGTATGCCAGGCTGACCAGTGAGCTGCCGCTGACCAGGCAGGCATACAGCAACGTCACCCCCAGTGGCAGCAAAACGCTGTAGAGCATCAGCGCACGCCAGGCGCCGATGCGGTCAGCCAGCATGCCGGCGAGCACGCAGCCGATGTTCAGAAACACTATGCCAAGGCTACTGAGGGCAAAGGTCTGACTGGCACTGATGGCAAAGCTTTTTTGCATCACCGTGGGGGTTACCACCACCAGCACGACCACCGCCGAGGTCAACACGCAGGTCAGCAACATGGCCGGCACGATCGCGCGGCGATGCTCACGCACCACCCTGCGCAGCGGCAATTGCGGATCGATTTCTCGTCGTTGCTGCAGGGCAATGAACACGGGTGTTTCGCTGAGCCAGCGCCGCAGCCATACCCCCACCAGGCCAAACACGCCGCCCAGAAGGAAGGGAATTCGCCAGGCGTAATCAAGGATCTCGGCCGGGCTGTAGGTGCGCGCCAGCCAGGTGGCCATCAATGCCCCCAGCAGGTAGCCGAAGGTCAGTCCTGCCTGCAGGATGCCCAGCGCATAACCGCGATGACCGGCAGGCGCATGCTCAGCCACAAAGACCCAGGCACTGGGCACTTCGCCCCCCACTGCTGCGCCTTGCAGTACACGCAGCAGCAACAACAGCAGGGGTGCCCAGTAACCGATCTGTTCGTAGGTGGGCATCACGCCAATCAGCAGGCAGGGCAACGCCATCATCAGGATGCTCAGGCTGAACATCCGCTTGCGCCCCAGGCGGTCAGCAAAATGGGCCATGAGAATGCCGCCCAGGGGCCGTGCCAGATAACCCGTTACAAAAATTCCAAAGCTTTGCAGCAGACGCAACCATTCCGGCATCTGCGCGGGAAAGAACAGTTCACTGAGCGTCAGCGCAAAGAACACGAAGATGATGAAGTCGTAAATTTCCAGGGCGCCGCCCAAGGCCGCCAGGCCCAACGTCTTGTAGTCGGAGCGGGAGAAACGACGCAGATCAACGGGGGCCGTCATAACGCCTCTTTGCACAGATCCTGGGATACGACAGCGACTCAACCGTGTCGCAGCGATCGCAGCACAGGCCCTGATAGCACTGGCAACGACCCGCCAATGCTCTGCGCAATGATTACAAGGGGCAACACAAACGAGGCGCTGGGTCGCTTTTTAGCGAAAATCTGTACATTGAGTTTTCACCGCTTTCACCAATAATCGGGCGCTCCCCACCTCTCGAACATTGAGCGCAACATGGAAGAAGTTCAGCGTAAATTCGACGATTTTTCGCACCCAGACGTAGGTGCAATAGCCATTATTCGCGGCCGAATGCTCCAGGCTTTGCAGCAGTACCTGCTCGAGCGCGACTTCAAACAGCTGTTGCCCATCCTCATGTCGCCGATCACCGACCCGTTGAATCATGCGGTGTACCCAGCCGAGCTTCAGTACCAGGAACGTCGCCTGAAGCTGACGGCCAGCATGATCTTCCACAAGCAATTGGCGTTGACCGCCAATGATCACGAACGGATCTTCATCGTCGCGCCGAACATTCGCCTGGAGAAGCCCGAGATCAAAGACTCGGTCAACCATCTGCTGGAGTTCTCTCAGTTCGACTTCGAAATCCGTCATGGCGATATGCACCAAGCCATGGCCCTGATCGAAGGCCTGATCAAGTACACCCTGGCCGAAGTGAGCCAGCACTGTGCCCCGCAGCTGGCACAGCTGGGGCGGCAGCTCCCGCACTACAGCACCGCTTTCCCGGTGTACAGCTCAGATGAGTTACGGGCAGAGTACGGCGACGATTTCGAAAAAATCATGTCGGCCAAGGCGCACACCCCGTTCTTCGTGACCAACTACAAACGCGAGTTCTATGACCGCGAGACGCCTGGCACGCGCGGCAAGTACAACAATTACGATCTGATTTACCCCGACGGGTACGGTGAGGCGCTGTCGGGTGCCGAACGCGAATTCGAGTACGAGCAGATTCTCTACCGTATGCAGGAGCTGAGCATGGATCTGGGTCCGTTTGCCAACTACCTTGAGTTCGCCCGGCGCGGGCTGCTGCACCCAAGCGCAGGCGGCGGCCTGGGCATCGAACGGTTCCTGAAGTTCATCTGCGGTAAACGCCATATCCGCGATGTCGCGCTGTTCGATCGCACTGTCGGTAGCAACTTCCTGTTCTGACCCTTCCCCTTGTCCACCTCTCTCTCACCTGCCGCCCTGCGGCAGGCGACGGACTTCGCCTGGAGTAATCCCATGCCCGCTCTACGTATTCACTGGTGCTCGTCCCTCGACAGTGGCCAACAGAAGGCCAGCGAGAAGTACAACACCGGGGCGCTGGACTTTGCTGGAATCGTCGACTTCGCCCAGGAAGCCGACGAGTTGGGGATCGATTCGCTGCTAATGGGCATCAGCTATCACATGCCCGATCCGCTGCCGATGATCGGTGCGCTGGTGCGCGAGACCAGCCGGGTCAAGTTCATCCTCGCCTACCGCCCAGGCCTGCTGCCGCCGACGCTGTTCACCCAGATCGTCAACACCGTGTCATGGATGTCTGACAAGCGGATTGCCTTGAACCTGGTCGCCGGCATCTCGCCGGATGAACAAGCCTTTTACGGCGACTTTGTCGCTCACGACGGCCGCTACGAGCGCACCCGGGAATTCCTCGACATTCTCCACCGCTTCTGGAAAGGCGAAAGCCCGCTGAGCCATCAAGGCGATCACTACCGCATCGAGCAAGCGCAATTGGGGCTGCCCTACAAAGACCATGAGCGGCCGCAGATTTATCTCAGTGGAGCTTCGGCAATTGCGCAAGACATTGCGGTGTCGCACAGCGATTGCTGGCTGCGTTACGGCGACACCCCCGAAGGCATCGCTGCCGCCAGCCGCAGCGTACTCGAGCGCGGCTGCTCGGTGGGTATTCGCATGCACATCCTGGCCCGCGAAACCCGTGAAGAAGCCTTGGCGGCGGTTGAGCAGATGATGCAAAACCCCGACGAGCAACACCGCGAATGGGTACGCAACTTTGTTGCCCGTTGCGACTCCGAAGCGGTTAAAACCTCGTTCCGCCTGGCCGAAGGCGCCGAGCACGACTGGCTTTCACCGATGCTCTGGTCGGGTGCCGTGGCCTATCGCGGCGGCCCGGCACTGTGTGTGGTGGGTAGCTACCAGGAAGTCGCCGAATACCTGATCGAGTACAAGAAAGTCGGCGTCAGCGAGTTCATTTTCTCCGGCTGGCCAACCCGCGACGAGATGCGTGGCTTTTGCCGCCATGTGTTGCCTCGTTTGCGCGCACTTGAAGCACAGCTGGATCACCAGCATGCGTGACAGCCGCACGCTACGGCGATTTGGTGGCGGCTTGCTGTGCGCCCTGCTGGCCGAACAGACGGTGCTGTTTGCGGTGCCGTTGTTGGTGTACCAGCTGTCGGGCAGCGTACGCCTCTCCGGGGTGGTGTTTGCCCTGGAGTGGCTGCCGGCCTTGCTCGCCTACCCGTTCGCCGGCCTGCTGGCCGATCGCTTTGGCGGGCGCTTGCTGTTTCGTCAGGCCAATAACGCACGTGCCGCCAGCCTCGGGTTGACCGTGCTGCTGTGTTGGTACAGCCCTGGCCTGACCCTCTGGGCGTTGGCCCTCAACGGCATCGTCCTGTCGCTGCTGATGGCGCCGGTGCGCATGGCGGTAGAGAAAAGCGTGCCGCTGATTGCCGCGCCGCAACGCCTGGCACATACCCAGTCGTTAGTGCAGAACATCGAACTGCTGGCCATGGCCCTGGGCCCGGCACTGGCAGCGTTACTGGCGTTCTACACCTCCAAACTGGTGCTGTTGGCGCTGGCAGCGCTGGCCTTTGCCACGGCCGCGCAGTGCTGGCAGCACATGCCCAACCAGGCGGCACAAAAGCCACCTGCCGCGCTGTTCGACGAGCTGAAGCTGGGCTGGCGCCTGCTGCTGAGCAATCCGCCGGTGCTGTCGCTGGCAGCGCTGAACTTCACCATCAACCTGGCCTTCGCCTGCGTGTTGAGCGCCAACGCGTTCCTGATCAGCGGTGTATTTCAGGCCCCCGACGGGGTGTTTGGTCTGATGAACGCTGGCGCCGGTGCGCTGGGCATTGCCAACTTTCTGCTAGTGCCGCGGCTGCTGCGGCACATGAGCATCTATCGGCTTGGCGCCTGGGGCTTCGCCCTGCTGTGCCTGGGGCTGTTGTGCATGGGCATCGCCAGCGGCGTGTGGATGTATGCCGTCAGCTTCGTGCTGGCCATGTCGGGCTGCGCGCTGTTCAACGTGTTCAACCGCACGCAGCGCATCAAGGCTATTGCCCGTGAGCATCTGGGCAAAGTCATGGGCCCGTTCTATCTGGTCAACCTGCTGTCCTACCCGCTGGGCGGCCTGCTGACCGCCAGCATTGGTCACGCCTATGGTGCCCAGGCGCTGATTCTGGCGCTGGCCATTTTGCTCAGCGTGCCCGGCACCTGGCTGCTGCTGCTCACGACCCGCCGCTTTCGCGCGGCACTTGAAATCCCCCCTTATGCCATGGAGGCGAATACATGAAAGGCGCACACCGCTGTTTGCTGGCTACTGTCGAGTCCGACGCGCACATGTGGAACCTGGTCTACCTGCAGCTGTGGCTGGGCGAACATGGCCTGCAGGTCAAGAACCTCGGCAGTTGCACACCGGTTCACAGCATTTTGCAGGCACTGGCGCAAGGGCAGACACAGTTGCTGGTGATCAGCAGCGTCAACGGTCATGGCCATTACCAGGGGCTGGCGTTGATCCGCGAGGTCCGCCAGCACTACCCAAAACTGCCCTGTGTGATCGGCGGCAAGCTGACGACTTCGCAAGCACAGACGCTAGCCGTGCGCCAGGAATTGCTGGCCGCAGGCTTCGATCAAGTCTTCATCGAAGACGACGCCATCGCCGCCTTCGAAACCTACTTGAGTCGCCTGGAGTTCGCCGTGCCGGCACTCGTGCCGGCTGCCGACCTGCAGGCCTTGCGCACCTGAAGCCAGCCCTTCCCCACTTTTAAGGATCTTTGCCATGCACATCGTCATCGTCAACCGCTGGCCACGCTTCCATGATCAGACACGCTGGGACAATGAGCTGACCCAGTACGAACATTTCTTCGACCATCAACAACACCGCATCAGTTACGTCGTCGACGGCCCCGGTGCTGAAGGCGTGCTGGCGCCCCGTGAGCAGATCGCTCATTGGGTCCAGGTTGACGACGTCAACCGCTATGAGCAGTTGTTGGCGGCGGTGAGCGAGGTCATCGCCAAGGTCGGGCCGGTCGATCTGCTGATCGCGCTTTCCGAGTTCACCCTGGAGATTGCGGCTCAGGTACGCAAAACCCTGAACATCCCCGGCCACGGCCCCGAGCAAGTGGCGGCGTACCGCGACAAAGCGCGGATGAAGGAAGTGTTGCAGGCCCAGGGCGTGGCAGTCCCCGCATTCAGCCGCTGCCAGTCGATTGAGCAGGCGCTGGCGTTTGCCGAATCGGTCGGCTATCCGGTGATCATCAAACCGCTGGACGGCGCGGCCAGTATCGGCGTCGCCAAGGTGCCTGACGCCCAGACGCTGCGCACGCTGCTGGCAGAGGTGGTGCTGGAGCGCTACGAAATAGAAGCCTTCATTACCGGGCAGGTCTACCACATTGACGGCTTCACCGACGCCCTCTGCCAAGTGCCCTTTCAGGTGGTGTCACGCTACGTCAACAGTTGCCTGGAATTCGCCAGCAGCCAGCCGCTGGGATCGGTCATCCTCCAGCGCTCAGCACTGCGCACGCGGCTCGAAGCCTTCAGCAAGCGCTGCCTGCAAGCCTTGCGACTGAGCGACAGCGCTTTTCATCTGGAGGTCTTCGTCACCGCCGAGGGCGACATCGTGTTTCTGGAAGTCGGCGGCCGAGTGGGTGGCAGTGAAGTGCCGCACCTGATCAACAAGGTGTTTGGCGTCAACCTGTATGAGCACTGGCTCAAACGCCTGGTCGGCACGCCGGTGCCGTCGCCAGCTCCGGGCCAGGACCTGAGCGGCGGTTGGCTGGTGATCCCGAAACCGGCGCAACTGCCGTGCCGGGTTATCCAGGCGCAAGCGCCCACCCCTGCCGTACCGAGCTTGTGGCGTGCACTGCTGCCAGAACCAGGCCAGGTGCTGGAGGCAGGCGGCAGCTATGACGCCCTGCACAGCGGCCGGTTTATTTTCACCGATGCCAGCGAAGCCGACATCGAACGCGATATCCAGCACGTCATCACACACTTTCAATTCCAGGCGGAACCGCTATGAATATCGCCGTCACCTTACCTGCAACCGATGCCGTGCTGCTGGGCAAACTCAATCGCTACCTCAGTGCGGTAGACCGCAGTGCCGTGGTAACACTGGGCGAGCGCCTGATCGCGGCAGCCGGTGGCATCGATGCCCTGCCCGCTTACAAACTGCTGGTTGCCTATGGCGGTGGCAAAGACAGCTCCTACACGGTGTCACTGATTCGCGCCGTGCAGTTGCAGTTGAATGTGCTCCACGGCCAGACCTTCCAGTTGCGCATCGCCAACATGCGCCACGCCGGTGTGCCGGATGCGGTGATGGCTAACATCGACCGCGTCTACCGGGCCCTGAACCTGTATGACGATGAGCGCGTGGAAGTGCTGGTGGTCGACCATCAGCAGATCCGCCCGTTCGAACGCACCCTGCCATTTCCGCAGGCCGTGCGTGACATCAACCGCTTCGACGTACTGATGAACGGCCACCGCACCGCTGGCGACGGCCGCCCGACGTTCTGCAACAGTTGCAACCTGGCCGTCGCCGACTTCTATGGTCGCGCCGCCTGGTGGCAAGGCGGGGTCAACGCCGTGGTTACCGGTGACTCACGCAAGGAGCAAAAGCACTACTTCACCTGGATCATGCGCCTGGCCGAGCGCCTGGGCCTGGATGTAGCCACCTGCCGGCGCGAAGGCTTTCGTGGCTTGCTGCAAGCCCTCGATGGCGTGGCCCAGCATTACTTTGTCGAACTGTTCGGTGAAGGCTTCGATCAGCAGCGTGCCGAACGTCGCGTGGCCAGCGGCAGTGCCAGCGCCGACCCGCAATTCATCAGCATCTACGATCTGGTCAGCTACCGGGTGGATGACCATTGGGAACTGATCACCGAGTTTCTCGATTTCCGCTTCGAAGAACTGGCATTCAGCTTCACTGAATCAGACTGTGCCAACCCCATGTTGATGGCGCATTTTCGTGGCCTCAAAGCGCAATACGTGCAAGGTCGCAGCTACCACCAGGGCATCGACGAGTACCTGGAGCTGGCTAAGGCGCTGATGCACAAAAAAGAGATGCCCGAGCGCCTGATCCAGCTGGCCTTGGCGCCCTACCGCGACGCGCAGGGCAAGGACGCACGCCGGGCCTTGGCCAACCGCTTTGCCGCTGAGGCCTTTGGCCTGGATGAATGCCAGCTCATCTGCTTGCAGTTCGCCCCGTTTGTCGACCGCGGCCGCGCGTTGTCGCGGTATATCACCCTGTGCCATCCGCAGCGCCTGGGTGACGTGCAGCGCCTGCATCAGGTGCTGGCCGGCGACCTCGAAGACCCGGCCTTGAGCCTGTGGCTGAACCAGGTCAGTGGCTTGCCGTTGACTGCCGTGCGCAGCCTGTATGCTCATGACCTGATCGATTTCAACAGTGACCGCAGCCTGATCGCGCGGGTGCGTGCCGGTGACCCGCACAAAGGACGAATCACCCACCAGGACCCGGTGTCAGGTGCGCAAGTGGTCGAACTGGTTTCGGGACGTTGACCCATGCCTTGCGTCCACGCCGGTTACTTTCAACGCTTCATTGAACACGCCCGCAGCCAGGGTCAACTGGTGGTGCAGCCACGCATGGGGTTTGGCGCCGTCGAGCAGATGCGTGCAGGGTTGTCAGCGGTCTCCGCACTGCCGTGCACGACGCTGGGCACGATCACCCTGGACAGCTACACCCGGGTGGGTGACTACCAGAGCGCCCTGCAGTGCCTGAACACCGGCAGCCCGCTCAACGGTTTTCCCATCGTCACGCATTCGCTGCAGGCGGTGCAGGGGCTGTTGCAGGGGCTCTACAGTGCGCAGTTTCCGATCCAGATACGCCACGGCACCGCGCAACCGCAAGCGATCTTCAAGCGCATGGCGGCCTTGGGCCTGGACGCCACTGAAGGCGGCCCGGTGTCGTACTGCATGCCCTACAGCCGACTGCCACTGGCCCACGCCATCGAGGCCTGGGCCGAGAGTTGCCGGATCCTCGCCGACGCCAGCGCCTATGGCCATATCGAAAGCTTTGGCGGTTGCTTGCTGGGGCAGCTGTGCCCGCCTTCGCTGCTGGTTGCCATGAGCCTGCTGGAAGCCTTGTTCTTCCGTCAGCATGGCATCACTAGCGTTTCACTCAGCTACGCCCAAGGCACCAGCATGGCGCAAGACCTGGGGGCGCTACGAGCCCTGCGCGAACTGGCCGCAGACTACCTCGACGGTATTCACTGGCATGTGGTGGTGTACACCTACATGGGGGTGTTCCCGACCAGCGAGCATGGCGCCCGCCGCCTGATCTGCGACAGCGCACGGCTGGCGAAGGCTGCAGGCTGCGAGCGGTTGATCGTTAAGACCGTCGCCGAGTCTCGGCAGATCCCTAGCGTTCAAGACAACCTCGACGCTCTCAACATGGCCGCAACGGCTGCCCATGAGCCACCCAGTGACGACAACCCGGCCAGCACGGCGTACTACGAGGAAGTGCTGTTCGAGGCGCGGCTATTGGTCGAGCAGGTGCGCAACCTGCACAACGATCTGGCCGTCGCCCTGATGCAGGCGTTTGCCAGAGGCTTGCTGGATATCCCCTACTGCTTGCACCCGGACAACCCCGGGCGCGCCACCACCCATATCGACCCCTACGGGGCGCTGCGCTGGGGCAATGTCGGCGACCTGCCACTGCCGCCAAGCTGCGGCCTGTCGACAACCGGCCCGGGCATTCGCTCCGAGCAATTGTTTGAAATGTTGCATTACACGGTGAATCGCTATGACCAACCCTTGCATTGACTCGAACTCAGCCCCCCTGGTGCTGGTCGATGCTTACTCAACCGGCGCGTTACTGGCCCGGGCCCTGGCCGTACACCGGCCGCTGCTGCACGTGAGCTCGCGCAGCGATATGCCCCAAGCCTTTGCCGCCAGTTGCCCGCAGGATCTTTTCCAGGCCCATTACAACCTCCAGGCCTTGGGCTTTGAGGCCCTGGTGAAGCAATTGAAGGGCCAGCGGCCGGCCGCGATAGTGACCGGCAGCGAGTTCGGTGTGGAACTTGCCGACCGCCTCGCCGCCGCGCTTGAGCTGCCCGGCAATGACCCCGAATACTCAGCGGCCCGCCGCGACAAATCGCTGATGGCAGAACAGGTGGCCAACGCCGGGCTGGCAACCGCCGCGCAGCTGCGCACCGCCTCAAGCGAACAGGCAGTGGCCTGGTTCCAGGCACGCGGCGCCCACCCTGTGGTGGTCAAACCACTCGACAGCGCGGGCTCCGACAATGTGTTCATCTGCCGCGATATCGAGCAACTGCAGCACGCCATCGCCTGCATTCTGGGCGCCACCAACCTGATGATGTGCAACAACCACGCAGTGTTGCTGCAGGAGTACCTGGAGGGCGACGAGTACATCATCAACAGTGTCAGTCATGAGGGTCAGCACTGGATCACCGACGCCTGGAAAAGCAGCAAGACCTTGAGTGAAGACGGGCGCAAAATCTATGACCGTGAACAGCTGCTGCCTGCCGATACCGCAGAGCTGGACCTGCTGATCGAGTATGTCAAAGGCGTACTCGACGCCCTGGCCATCGCCCATGGCCCGGCGCACACCGAAGTGATCCTCACCGCCCAGGGGCCGCGCTTGCTGGAAACCGGCGCACGCCTGTCGGGCCTGGCCAACCCCGAAGCACTGCACGCCGCCACCGGCAACGACCAGGTCGCCCTGACCTGCCTCAAATACTTGCAGCCGCAAGCGCTTGCCAGCCTGGCGCAACGTTATCGCCTGCTCAAGCATTGCTGCACGCTGAACCTGATCAGCCGCCGCGCCCTACCGTTCAATCTCGATGCGGTGCGCACGCAACTGGACACCCTGAGCAGCTATCACAGCGCACGCTTTCGTTTCAGCGACGGGCGCCAGACAGCGCCGACCATCGACCTCAACAGCTCGCCGGGTGCGGTGTTCCTGCTGCACCCGAGCGCCGACCGAATTCGCCAGGACCACCAGGCCTGGCGTGTATGGGAGAAAAACTGCTTGTAACCCACGGCAGCCCTTGACCGGGCGAGCCCACATCACAGGAAAACACTGATGAGCACACCTATCCGAACCAAGCGCATGACGGTTCCCCAACTGGTCGCCATGAAAGGCCAGCAGAAGATCGTCTCTTTGACGGCATACACAAGCTCGATTGCCATGTTGATCGACCCGATCGTCGATTTCATCCTGGTCGGTGACTCCACTGCGATGGTCGGCTACGGCCGCGCTTCGACCTTAGGAATGCAACTGGAAGAAACCATCGCCCATACCCGGGCGGTGGTCGACTGCACGCGCTCGGCCTGCGTTATCGCCGACATGCCCTTCGGCAGCTATCAGGAATCGCATGAGCAAGCATTTCGCAACTGCGCCCAGGTGCTCTCGCGCACCGGTTGTGACGCGGTCAAGCTGGAGGCCAACAGCGCCTTGGCGAGCACTGTGGAGTTTCTCGTTGCGCGCGGCATTCCGGTCATGGCCCACGTCGGGCTGATGCCACAGTTCGTCAACATCATGGGCGGCTTCAAGGCCCAGGGGCTGAGCGCCGAAAGTGCTGCAAGCATCAGCGAAGACGCCCATGCCACCATCGCTGCGGGCGCGTTCAGCGTCCTGCTCGAGGGCGTGGCCGAAGGCGTCGCCCGTCAGATCACCCGCGACAGCAAGGTGCCGACCATCGGTATCGGCGCGTCACCGGCCTGCGACGGCCAGGTGCTGGTGACCGAAGACCTGTTGGGCCTCGGTGGCGAGCAGGTGCCGCGCTTCGTCAAACGTTACGCCGACGTCGGTGCAGTCATTCGCAATGCGTGCAGCCAGTACGCCGACGAAGTGCGCAATGGTCGTTTTCCTGAGAACCGCCATTGCTATGGGGTTTAACTGGCTTGGGCAGTAGCCTGAGCCAACCGCTGTAACGCCTGGGGGATATCCTTGGACCAGTCCAGGGTGTAGCTCAGTCGCAGGTGATGCCGCCAGGCACCTTGCAGGCTGAAAATCTCCCCAGGCGCAATGACCACACGCTGGGCCAACAAGCGGTCAAACACCTGGCGCATGTCTACCGAGCGTGCAGACTCTAGCCAAAAGGTGGCGCCGCCGTGCGGTTCGGTGATGCGAAACTGATCATCGGTGTGCTCCAGCAGCAAGCCCTTCATGCAACGCATGCGCTGGTGCAACTGCGCCCGCAATGCGATCAGGTGCTGGTCAATGCGTCGAGTACTGAACAACTTGGCGATGGCCTTCTGGCGAATCGGTGACAAGCGAAAGGCGCGCTCCAGGAACAACCGATGCAACTGCGGGATGTGGCGCCGACACAGCAGATAGCCGAACGGTGCCTCCGAGCCGATGATCTTGTCGAACGTTGAAAACACCAAAAGCTTCTGCGGATCGGCAAAATCACGAAAGCGGCTGGCCTCCGGGGAAAAGCAGAATTCGCCATAGCTATCGTTTTCGAACAACCAGATGTCACGTTCTGCCAGCCAGCGACAGATCTGTTGCTTGTCTTGCGCCGGCATCAGCCCGCCATGCGGAATGCTCATGGTTGAAGACAGCACCACCAGACGCACCGGCTCCTGGCGCAAGGTGCGCTCCAGCGCGCACAGATCGAAACGGCCATTTTCGCCCAACGCAACCTCGATGACGCGGATTCTGGCTGCCTGCAGTTGGCGCAATACCGCCCAGGAACATGGCGATTCCACCAGCGCCACACTGCCCTCGAGCTGCAACGCACTCAAGGCGGTTTCCAGTACGCTGCGCAGGTCGGAGCCGATGTACACATGTTCCGCCTGCCAGTAGCTGTGCGTGGAACAGGTGTAGCGGTCAGCCAGCACACTGCGCAACTCCGGCTCGCCAAAAGGCTGGTACAGCGGTGCATGGGAGCGCGGATACTGGCGCGCCAGTTCGCGTTCGATCATCAGCAACGGCCTTTCCAGCGACAGCAACATGGCCGGGGCATCACTGCTCAAGGCCAGCATCCCGGGTTGGCGGGCGTTGGTGAACACGCTATCGAGCAGGTTGGGCGACTCTTCACCTTTCAGTGTGCCAGGCATCGCGCGGGTGAAGTAACCGTACTTGGGCCTGGCATAGATTCGCCCTTCATCCTCGAGCAAGGAATAGGCGTATTTGGTCGAAGAAACTGAAACATTTAGACGCAATGCCAATTGCCGTAATGACGGTAATCGCTGCTCAATTTGCGGGTCACTGGCTTCTATCAGTTCGACGAGGTAGCGATACACCGCCTGATAGGTAAAGTTTGAGGCTTTCTTGGTGTCCATACTCAGGTACTTAAAGGTCAATAGCAGGTGTCGTTCCATGAGCGTCTAACACAATCCTGCTACCACGTTACCGATTCAGACCCCTTGTCGCCAGCTCAATCAGGCGGCGCACACGGCGCCGCAACCTGGGTTTGCTCAACCGCCAATCGTGTCAGTCGCTCAGTTGACTGTCGATGACAATACTGCCGCTGAGCAGCTTGTGCACCGGGCAGGCATTGGCCACGCCCAGCAGGCGCTCACGCTGCGCCGCATCAAGATCACCGTGCAGTTCGATGACACGTTTGATCTCGGTGCGCGCGGGCGCGGTTTTCTCTTCTTTGGTGATATCCAGCAACACATGCACATGCTGCAGCGGCCACTCCTTGCGCCGGGCATACATCGACAAGGTGATCGCCGTGCAGGCGCCCAGGGCGGAGAGCAGGAGTTGATGAGGGTTGGGGCCGGTATCACGGCCCCCCAGTGCCTGGCTTTCATCGGCCAGCCACTGGTTCACGCCTGCGGACAAATTGACGCTGTAAGGGATCTCTCCCAGCTCGGCGTGGACGGTCGAATCGGTCATCTGCGGGGGCTTCCTCTGCGATTGCCAGGCCGACAGGGCCTGGCGCTACTGTCTTTACACTAGCGTCAGACCCGGCACGGCGAAAGTCGCAATCACAGCTTGCAGTGTTCTGCCATCAGAACAGCCGCCCATTTGCAGCTGCTTCAGGCAAAGAACGAGTAGACGATGGCCGACAAAGTGATCAGGCCAATCAGCACCACAAAGACATTGGAAGCCTTGCCCGAATATTTACGCAGCGACGGCACCTTGTGTATGGCGTACATCGGCATCAGGAACAACAGACACGCAATGATTGGCCCGCCGATGCTCTCGATCATACCGAGGATGCTCGGGTTGAGCGTGGCCACCACCCAGCAGGTCAGCACCATGAACAACGCTGTCAGTTGCTCCAGACGCTTGGCGGGCAGTTGCTTGCCGCGGCCGCGCAGGTTTTTCACGATGATGCCCTGGAAGCCTTCGCTGGCACCGATGTAGTGACCAAGGAACGACTTGGTGATCGCCACCAATGCAATCAGTGGCGCAACAAAGGCGATCACCGGGGTCTGGAAGTGGTTGGCCAGGTACGACAGGATCGAAATGTTCTCGTGCTTGGCGGCCGCCAGATCCGCAGGGCTCAACGCCAGTACGCAACTGAAGCAGAAGAACATCACCGTGAGCACCATCATCACATGCGCACTGGCCAGAATACGGCTGCTTTTCTGTTCAGCCTGCTCGCCGTAGCGGTGTTTCTGGTCGACGGCAAAGGCCGAGATGATCGGCGAATGGTTGAACGAGAACACCATGACCGGAATCGCCAGCCACAAGGTTTTCAGAAACAGGTCCAGCGGCATGCCCTCGGCGGCCTGGGCGAAAAACGCGCCGTTCCAGTTGGGAATCAGGCTCAGCGCCAGCAACAACAGCGCGGCAACGAAGGGATAGACCAACAGGCTCATGACCTTGACGATGATCGCCTGGCCACAGCGGACCACGATCATCAGACCGCAGATCAGCAGCAACGCCAGCAAGGCGCGCGGCGGTGGCGTCATGTGCAACTGATGCTCGATGAAACTGCCCAGGGTGTTGGTCAGCGCCACGCTGTACACCAGCAGAATCGGGAAAATGGCAAAGAAGTACAGCAAGGTGATCAGCTTGCCGGCACCGACACCGAAGTGCTCTTCAACCACTTCGGTGATGTCTTCGCTGCTGCCGCGCTTGCCGGACAGCACGAAGCGGGTCAGGCCGCGGTGAGCGTAGAAGGTCATGGGGAACGCCAGCAGCGCCAGGACCAGCAGCGGCCAGAAGCCCCCTACGCCGGCGTTGATCGGCAGGAACAAGGTGCCGGCGCCGATCGCGGTGCCGTACAGGCCCAACAGCCAGGTGGTGTCGTGACGGTTCCAGGATTTGCTGTCTGCACGCGCAGGCGTGCCCACACCCGGGTGGGTGGTGGTGTTTACATCAGTCATCGAAATTGCCTTGTAGTTGTTTTTGTCGCTTCTCTGTAGGCGCGGGCTTGCCCCGCGATCGCGGTATGCCTGATGCTCCGCAATCGCGGGGCAAGCCCGCTCCTACCCTGCCTCAACACTCAACAAAGGCGACCGCCAGGCCGCCGCGCGAAGTCTCCTTGTAGTTGGCATGCATGTCGGCACCGGTATCGCGCATGGTGCGGATCACCCGGTCCAGGGAAATGAAGTGTTCGCCATCGCCACGCAGAGCCATTTGCACAGCATTGATGGCCTTGACTGCAGCAATTGCGTTGCGCTCGATGCACGGCACTTGAACCAGGCCGCCGACCGGGTCACAGGTCAGGCCAAGGTTGTGTTCCAGGGCAATTTCCGCCGCATTTTCCAGCTGCATCGGCGTAGCCCCCAGCACCTCGGCAAGCCCCGCTGCGGCCATGGAACAGGCCGAGCCGACTTCGCCCTGGCAACCCACTTCGGCGCCGGAAATCGAGGCGTTTTTCTTGCACAGGATGCCCACCGCCGCGGCGCTGAGCAGGAAATCGACGACGTCGTTGTCGCAGGCCTCGGGGTTGAATTTCATGTAGTAGTGCAGCACTGCAGGGATGATCCCCGCCGCGCCGTTGGTGGGTGCGGTGACCATGCGCCCGCCCGCAGCGTTTTCTTCGTTGACCGCCAGGGCAAACAGGTTGACCCACTCCATGGCACTGAGGGTCGAGCCGATGACGTTGGGTTTACCCAGCTCTTGCAGGCTGCGATGCAACTTGGCCGCCCGACGTTTGACCTTCAGCCCGCCGGGCAGGATGCCTTCGTTGCGCAATCCGTTGTCCACGCACTCACGCATCGCCGCCCACAGCTTGAGCAAGCCGCTGCGCACCTCGGCTTCAGGGCGCCAGGCCTGCTCGTTGGCCATCATCAGTTCGCTGACGCGCAACTGGTGCTGTTTGCACAAGGCCAGCAGCTCGGCGCCGCTGTTGAAGTCATACGGCAGCTTTACTTCTGCAGCACCGGTGCTGGCAGCACCGATTTGCGCCGCTTCAACGATAAAACCGCCACCGACCGAGTAATAGGTCTGCTGCAACAACGAACCGGTGGCGCTGCTGGCCTCCAGGGTCATGGCATTGGGGTGGTACGGCAGGCTCTCGTCCAGCAACAGCAGGTCACGCGCGCAGTCGAAAGCGACAGGATGATGACCGTCGAGCAACAGCACCTGGCTGTCCTGCAATTGGCTGATCAGCGGGTCGATGCGCTGCGGGTCAATCTGGTCGGGCCACTCGCCCATCAATCCCAGCAGGCAGGCACGGTCGGTGGCGTGACCGACGCCAGTCGCCGACAACGAGCCATACAGGCGAACCTCTACACGGCTGACCTGCGCCAACAGGCCTTGCCCACGCAAGGTCTGGGCGAAGGTCGCAGCCGCCCGCATCGGGCCTACGGTATGCGAGCTTGAAGGCCCGATGCCAATTTTGAAAAGGTCAAAAACACTGATAGCCATACTAATGCCTGCACGCTCAGGCGACGAATGCCACGCTGAAGCGTTTTGAAAAAATTGAAGGGTGTCGCGAAGTTGCGCGATACTGCCCGGCGACTTCGGCGTTGACCAACGAAACTTTCTAAGCAAGCCTTTAGCAGAACTAAACGATGAGACGACAGTTGAATGGCCAGATGTATGTCTGGCTGCATGTATTTTCCTGTGCGGCGCGGCACCTGTCGTTCACCCGCTGCGCCGAAGAACTGCACATCACGCCGGGCGCGGTGAGCCAACAAATCCGACAACTGGAAGAGCGCCTGGGCTTTCGTCTGTTCCTGCGTCGTGCCCGCGGCGTCGAGCTCAGTGCCGAGGGCCAACGCCTGGCGCAAACGGTCAGCGAAGCTTATGGCAGCATCGACGCCGAGCTGTTGCGCCTGGACGCCGGTGAAATCCGCGGCACCCTGCGTTTGCGTTCGATCCCCTCGTTTCTGGCCAAATGGCTGACCCCGCGCCTGCCGCGCCTGCAACAGCGCTACCCGGACATCCAGCTGCGGCTGGTGGCCGAAGACAGCAGCCAGGCCTTACGTGAAGGCGACTTCGACCTGGCCATCGACCTTAACGACGGCAGCTACCCCGGCATGCACTCGACGCCGCTGCTCGATGAGCAGATATTCCCGGTCTGCTCACCTGCCCTGCTGCGTGGCCGCCCGCCGCTGCATGGGCCGAACGACCTGGCGCACTTTCCCTTGCTGCACGACATCACCGCCTGGCGCGGCAGTTCGGAATACGCTGAATGGGAGTTCTACCTCGAAGGCATTGGTGCCAGTGGCCTGGATGTGCGGCGCGGGCATACCTTCAACCGCAACCACTTGACCATTGAAGCGGCCATTGCCGGTATTGGCGTGGCCATTGCCCGGCGCACCCTGCTCAATGACGAGCTGGAACGCGGCACGCTGATCGTGCCGTTCGGGCTGCCAATCGCCAACCATAAACGCTACGTGCTGCTTTACCCGCCAGGCGGCCTCACGCACCCGAGCGCTCGGGCGGTGCATGATTGGCTGGTGGAAGAAGCTGAAAGCTTTCGCGCCTTGCATGCAGCGGCGCAATAGCTCTAGTAAGCCTGCTTCCCCGTAAAGGCATTCAAGGTACGCACCAGAATCACGAAGTCGAGCCACAACGACCAGTTGTTGATGTACTCGATATCCGAGTCCACCCGTTGGATCATTTGCTCGATGTCTTTGGTTTCGCCCCGGAACCCCCGCACCTGCGCCAGGCCCGTCATGCCAGGCTTGATGTTGTGGCGGGCGAAATAGTCGACGATATCCTGCGAGTACAGGGTATCGTGCTGCATCGCATGCGGTCGCGGCCCGACCAGGGACATCTCTCCGGTCAGCACATTGAACAGCTGCGGCAGTTCATCCAGGCTGGTACGGCGAATGAAAGCGCCGACCCGGGTCAGGCGCGGGTCATTCTTCTGCGCTTGTTTGACCACTCCATCTTGCGGCTGATGAACCACCATGCTGCGAAATTTCCAGATACGGAAAG
The DNA here is from genome assembly GCF_056322725.1 of Pseudomonas sp. NUPR-002. NCBI lineage: Bacteria > Pseudomonadati > Pseudomonadota > Gammaproteobacteria > Pseudomonadales > Pseudomonadaceae > Pseudomonas > Pseudomonas sp. NUPR-002. The sequence goes on along the minus strand of NZ_CM150476.1, from coordinate 2,771,758 downwards.
ACTCGCCGGTCCAGCCCATGCGTTCCTGACGGAAAAACACAGGCCCCGGGCTGTCGAGCTTGATCGCCAGTGCAACCAGCAACAACACTGGTGAGATAAACAGCAGGATCAGCGCTGCCAGCACCCGGTCTTCCAGGTTCTTGAGGAACAGGCTCATCCCGGTCAGCGGTGTTTCAGACAAGGTCAGCACCGGAATGCCGGCGATTTCGCGGACACTGTGATTGATCAGGCGCAGCGAAAAGATGTCGGGCACCCAGTTAACCGAAATGCACTTGTCGAGTAACTTCAGGTACACCTCGTTGATCACTTCAGAGCCACCCAGCGGCGTCACCAGGTACACGGTACGGATGCCATGCTGGGCAACAATCTCATCAAGGTCGGAAATGTGTCCAAGTATCGACAGGCGTTGCTTGGCATCTGCGTGTTCTTTATCGCGCTCTTGCCCTTCATCGAGCAACACGCAACCGACAATACGCTCGCCGAACCAGGGGTTGTTACTGATCTTCTGATGCAGAAAGTTCGCCAGGTCGCCTGCGCCGATGATCAACGCGTTTTCCATCCGGTAAGCGTTGGCCATGAAGCGCTTTTGCACTTCGCGCACAGCAAAATGCAAAAACAGCTGCACGAAGTAGCCAATGACAAACAACTGCCCGACCAGCATCCGTGAATAGTTCTCGCTGGTTTTCGTCAGGAACGCCATGACCATCAGAAAACAGAAGGTTGCCGACCAGGCCTTGAACAACCTGAACGCCTTGATCGAGAGGCCGACGTTGCTGCGGTAAATGGCATAGTGGTCATAGATGACCGCCAGGGCGCCAATCAACAACAGCAGCATGATGACGTAGTCGGAGGTGATATAGCCGATCTGGTCAACGATCAGATACCAGGCGACACCCGTCACCGCAATACCGTCGAGGCCCGCCTGAATGGCGTTACTGACGCTGCTTCTTCGCTGGAGTAGAGAACGACTGCTTCTGGGTTCGAAAACCATTCTCAGACCTCATCAATTTGAGATACCAAACGCCTTCCTTTCAAACACAATCGATCAAAACCCAACGATCAACGACTACAAAAACCACCGTTTGACACTGCAACGCCAAACAATAGTGTGCTCAGACCCCGACGAGTCAGCTCGACGGATGTCTCTTTTGAATCAAACAGACAAGTGAAGTCGCCACACACCCCAGGCGCCGAAAGCGGGATACCGTAGCTCGCCCGATCTAGTGTTCACTGCTCAAGGGCGTTTGATATCACTGTAGCAGCACCCAGCCGAGTGGGCGGTTTGATTCACTCTTGCCATAGCTTTTGGCCGATTCACGCGCTCCGGGAACTGCGCGCCGCCCCGCCCATCGTCGCCTTGGTGCAACGCAGGGTGCGCAACAGAAACAACGGATTGCCAACCACATAACGCATGAACAGGCGCTTTGGCTCCCTCACCAAGCGGAACAGCCACTCAGCACCCAATCGACGCAACCACTGCGGCGCACGCGTGACCTTGCCGCCAAGAAAATCCAGGATCGCCCCACCACAGATAATCAGGCACGGCCCACCACCGGCCGCCAGCCTGGCAGCAATGGCCTCCTGCTTGGGCATACCCATTCCCAGCACAATCAACTCCGGCTGCAGGTGCTGCGCCAGCTCGATGTAGGTGTCTGCCTCGGCAAAACCATGCTCAACCGATACCACCTGTACGCCGAACAAGGCTTCGCTGCGCTGAGCGGCCTGGCTCAGGAAAGGCTCCTGGGTGCCCCAGAACGCCACCCGCCGCCCCTTGAACGCCGCCAGTATCTTGGGAATCAAGTCGGTGCCGTTCATGTTCAGCCCGGGGGCCAGGCCGATGCGGCGAAACAGAATGGCCATACCGGAACCATCACGCAGCAACACATCGGCTGCCATCAGTGCGTTGCCATAGTCGGCATTTCCGGCCACCAGGTTCATGGCATGGGCATTGACGAAGCCCAGCACCGTTGCCGAGCGTGGCGCCGACAATGCGCCAATCAAGCCCTGCTCATCGCTACTGTCATGCACCACGCGCAACTTGGTGATAATGGCTTTCCAGCGCTGTTGTCCTGTCACGTTGTCCATCAGCGGTCATCCCGTTTCGAGCGCACCCATTCAACCTGGCGTTTGAGCAGAAAGCCCACATACAGGGGGATCTTTTTCATCGCATAGAAGGGTGCATACATCAGCACCGAAAAAGCGATCAGCTCGCGTGAGAAACGACTCCAGGCCAGCAGCACAGCGACACCCAACAGGGCCATCGCTGCCGTCGCGATCTGCGCCGGGGCTGATACCTTGAACAGCAAGAAGGCGAGCCACGACACCACGAACAGGGCCAGCAACGCCAGGGTCAGTAACGCCAATGGCGGTACCAGCAGGTCCAGGGTCATGGCCAGCAGTTTGCCGTTACGCCGGGCAACCGAGGCCCCAAGCAGCCTTGGCACCTCGGCCAGCAGCACGCCCAAATGGCCGTGCTCCCAACGCGTGCGCTGACTACTGAGACCTTCATCATTAGCCGGGAAATAACTGATCACCTGGGCCTGCGGGCAAAACAAGGGTGGCTTGGCGCTGCGACAGAAATCCAGGCCCAGCTTCAAGTCTTCCACCAGGTGACCGTTGGCCAGGTCGGCCAGCACCAGGTCGCGCCAGACAAACGCCATGCCCGAGCCCATCAATTGGCAAGGCAAGCCCAATCGTGCCCACCCCAGCGGGCGGACGAGGTTTTTCACCCGCCAGGCGAACTCGGCAATCTGCACCTTCAGCCCCGTGCCTTGCGGCGCACGCATCAGGTAGAGGGCTTGCACTGGCCGCTCAGCCTCGATACAGCGCCGGGCCAGTAGGTCAATGGCGCCCTCGCCTACTTGGCAATCGGCATCGACGATGATCACCACCTGCGGTGCATCTGCCGCCAGATGGCGCACGCCGAAGTCCAGCGCATAGCCTTTACCACGCAAGTGCTCATCGTAGCGCCCAATGACTTCGGCCCCTGCCAGGCGAGCCAGATCGGCAGTGTCGTCATCACAGTTGTCTGCCACCACCAGCAGCCGATCACCTTCAATCAGTTGCGCAGCAATGCTGGCCAGCGTCGCGCCGATCAGTGCGGACTCGTTATGGGCCGGCACCAACACCGCCAGGCGCGGGCGCGGCGCGCTTACCGGTGCGGCCGCGCGGCTGGGCAGGCAGGCCAGCACGACCTGGGCGAACAGCACCAGCACCGGCAACAGCGCAAGCAATGCCAGTGCACTGAGCATCCAGGTCAGTAGGGTCATCATGCCAATGCCTTGAAGTAACTGGCCAGTTTGGCCGCTTCGGTATCGATATCGTGCCGTTGCAACACGCGCTGATAGGCCGCTTCGCCCATGCGCTGCAGCGCCTCGGCCGGTTGTTCGAGGCAGTCGGCCATGGCCACGGCCAGTTCCTCTACGGCCCCGGCTGGAAATAGCCAGCCGCTCTCCCCTTCGCGCACCAGTTCCGGAATACCTGCCACATAGGTGGTCAGCACCGGACGGCGCAAGGCCATGGCTTCCATGATGACCACCGGCAGCCCCTCAGCAAAACTCGGCAGCACCAAGGCCCGCGCAGCGAGAATTTCTTCGCGCACCTGCGCGCTGCTGATCCAGCCGGTGATACGCACCTGTGCCTGCAAGCCATGCCGGGCAATCAGCGCCTCGATGTCCGCGCGCATCTCGCCATCACCAGCCAGGACGATTTCGAACGGTACGCCTTGAGCAGCCAGCCTGCGCGCGGCTTCCAGCAGCAGAAGCTGGCCCTTTTGCTCGCACAGGCGCCCTACGCACACCAGCCGCGGCGCGCTGGGTGCAGCAACCGCATCAACCTGATGAAACGAGCGCTCCAGGCCGCAATGCACGACTTTGACTTTTGCCCAGTGACCGTGGTCGACCCAGCGGAACAGTTGACTGCGACCATAAGAGCTGACCGCCGCAACAAACGCCGCCCGCTGGACCTTTTCGCCCAGGTAGAGGAACTGCGGCTTATCGAACTCTTCCGGACCGTGCACGGTAAAGCTGTAGGCCGGTCCGCCGAGGGCGTTGGCCAACATCACCACCTCGGTGGAGTTGGTGCCGAAATGCGCGTGCACATGCTCGGCGCCAAACGCCTGCATCCACTCCAGCACTTGGCACGCCTCGGCGACGTATACCAGATGATAAGGCCAGGGGCGATCGCCCCTCCAGCCCATACGCAGGGCCAGCCACAGGGTGGCGAAAAAGCGCCGTGGTTGCGCACGCAGCACCTGCAGTACCGGCTTTAACAGGCCCTTGATACCGCCTTGCAGCACGTAGCGGGTTTTCTCCCGCTCCTCCAGGTCTTCGGCGTCGTGCAGCTCGGCGTCCCAGCCGCGCAGGGCAATGCGTTGAATGTCCACACCCTGGCGCTCCAAGGCCAGAATTTCGCGGCGAATGAAGCTATGGCTGACCTTGGGATACTGATTGATGAAATAAGCAATTCGCATAGGAACCCGACTGAATACCCGCGTAATGAATGCCCTGGCTCAGGCGGTTTTTTGTTGTTCGCCATTGGCCGCAAGCGCCGCCTCGATATGGCCAAACACCTCATCCAGCAACGCCTGACGCCGGCGGTACATGGCGCGTTTTTTCGGCGCGATGTCTTCCATCGAGCGCATCGATGAAGTGAGGGGGAAGCTGAAAAAATCCTCGCGCGTCGATGGAATGGCGCCATGTTCCAGCCAGATAGCATCGTAATTGGCCGTCAGTTCCTGGGCTTTTTCCACGCCAAAATAGTGATGCCGATGGTGGCGGCAGGCATCACTGACGGCGTAAATAGTCTGCGCGTCGACGACTCGGGCAACGCACTTGACCGCTTCGATCAGAAAGCTTCTGGGGCGTAACCCTTCAAAGTCCTTGGTCAGGTCGCGATAGATCGCCAGTGAGCGTTCGCTGTCGATGCCTTTGTGAATGCCCTGAACCGCACCGATGAACACACACAGCCCGGTTTCCGTCTGGCGCAAGGTGAAGGCCAGTGACGCTACGCGTACCTCACCCTGAAAAATGTTCAGCACCAGCTCGCCTTCGCGCTGGAACCAGATCGGCCGGTCCAGTACCAGGGTGCAACCGCTGGAATAGCGCGACAAGTCACACAAGGTCATGTGCTGTTCGCGCCCTAGCAGCAACAGCGGCGGGAACTGCTTGGCAACCACTTCATAGTGCGACGCCACTGCTTCGAGCCGCTCATCGGCATTCCAGCTTTTGCTGATGTAGGGCCAATGCACCACGCCAATGCTGTCGATGCCAAGTTTTTCAAAACCGTCGTTACCCAGGGTGTTCGACATACGCCGTAAAAAGGCGGTCAGGTCAGACCACTCCCTGGTAATCAGCACCATCAACTTGAATTTGTTGTTCAACGCCCGCAACGAATAGCCGGGATGCAAGGTGAGTACACTTTTCGCTATCGATCGATAAATCATAGGCATCTCACTTGTACTCGATCAAAACCGCCTTGCCGGCACCGAGTCGGTTCAATAGGAACTTCACCTGCCCGAGCATTTCGGGGAATTTCCCCAGCACCAGAAACACCGCCTGCAGCCAGTTCTCGCGTGTCGAGCGATCACCGCGACGGGCCAGACGCAGCGCCTGTAACGGGTAAATCAACAGCAACAACAAACCCCAACTGCCCAGCAGCGCCGTGGCCAAGACAATCGCCAGCGGGATACCCAGGCCCCAGAGCCAGGCTCGGCGCGACTCGCGCTGCCAATGCCGCTCCGGCGCCGCGCCATGTAAGAACGCACCTTCGGCAAAGGCATAGCCGGTGCGCAGGCTGCGTTGCCACCATTGGCTGAAGCGGGTCATGCCGGCATCATGCAGGGTCATTTCATCGGCCAGGCGCCAGACCTGCCAGCCATTGGCGCGCAAGCGCACACACAGTTCAGGCTCTTCCCCGGCGATAAGGTCGGCACGGTACCCGGACATGGCGGCAAAGGCGTCGGCGCGCATCAGCGCATCACCGCCACAGGCTTTGGCCTGGCCGACCGGCGTGTCCCATTCCAAATCACACAACAAGTTGTATACCGAGCGCTGCGGAAAGCGCTCACGCCGACGCCCGCACACCACGGCAACCTGCGGATGGGCGTCGAGAAAGGCTTGCGCGGTCGACAGCCAGTCGGCATCCACTTCGCAATCACCGTCGACAAACTGCACGTAACGCATCGCCGGCAACACCTGCTGCAAACAGGCAAAGCCTTCGTTGCGTGCCCGCGCGGCGGTAAACGGCCGGGCCATGTCCAACGCCACCACCTCAACCCCGCGTGCCTGCGCCATGCGCACAGAGCCGTCGGTGGAGCCGGAGTCCACATACACCAGTTTGTCCGCCTGCCCCGCCAACGAGGCCAGGCAGCGTTCCAGCCGTTGGCCTTCGTTGCGACCAATCACCACTACGCCGATGCCTGTCACCCTGCGCCTCGCTCAACACTGTTCAACGGCCCCACCGATTGGCCACCGTGGCCAATCAGCTGACTCATGAGTACTGCACTGCTTCGCTGTGCTTTTTCGTCTTGATCGTCGCCGGCACACCCACCGCCAGGCAGTTGTCCGGCACATCGATCAGTACCACGGCGTTGGAACCGATCACCACGTTGTTGCCGATGCGAATGTTGCCCAGCACTTTGGCCCCGGCACCGATATCGACATTGTTGCCAAACACCGGCGCGATCGGTTCATTGACGTTCTTCAGGCCAACCACCACACCGTTACGGATACGGCAGTCATCACCGAACTTGGCATAGCCACTGATGACAATGCCGCCAAAATGGTCGATGACAAAGTTGCGGCCGATCTCCACCTCGCACGGCAGTTCAATACCGGTGATGATCTGGACAAACTTGAACAGTATTTTGTAGACCAGCGAGCACAGTTTGCGCAGCAGCGCCGAGCGCACGCCGTAGCGCCAGCGGCCGAAGCGATACACCAGCAACGCCCAGAAGCCCTGGGCTCCCCAGTCACCACCGTGGGCCCGTAAATCCGCACGAATATTGTCGAACATGGCTTCACCTACCGTGTGGGTTGACTGGCGAACCGAGTTGCGAACAACAACGACCAGGTCGCGCGGCTGTGCCGCCAGCAGGCCTTGATCGCTGCCCAGCCGCGCCCTTTGAGCAGCGCCTTGAGGGCCAGCACGCCATCACCCAGACTCACCAGAAACAGATGCAACAACAGCCCGGACAGGCCGTGATGCTTACGGAAGTACAACAGCTCGCTTTCGATTTGATAGGTAGAGATCTGCCGGCTGGCGGCCTCCAGTTCAGTCACCGCCTTGGAACTTTCTCCACCAATGTGCACCACGGTGGTATGCGGGTAGTACACCACTTTCCAGCCCGCCTCCTTGACCCGCTTGCAATGGTCCACTTCCTCGAAATATAGGAAGTAACGTGGATCGAACAAGCCCACCTGTTCGAGCACCTCGCGGCGTACCAGATAAAAGCAGCCGGGCAGCCAGTCACATTCACGGACCGAGGCATGGTCCCAGTCCATCTCGTCGACCATTTGCAGCCCCGGGAAAAAGCGGTCGAGCCCGGTGCGTGACAGGAAGATGTTGAACGGTGTCGGAAAGTAGCGGCAACAGGGTTGCAGGTCACCGTCGCGCCCGACCAGACGCACCCCCAGCACACCACACTCCGGGTGCTCATCCATATAGGCAATGGTTTTACCCAGGGTGTCGTCCGCAACAAACGCATCGGTGTTAAGCAGCAAGGCATACTTGCCTTGCAGATGGTCGAGCAATTGATTGTTGGCACGGCCAAAGCCGACGTTGTTCTTGTTGCTCAGCAAGAATGCTTCGGGGCACACCTCGGCCAGACGCTCCAGCGAGTTGTCGACCGAGGCGTTGTCGACCACCAGATAACTCGCCAGCTGTTCGCCATTGGCCTGGCGCAACGCGTCAAACATCGGCTGCAGCAAACCCGCGGTATTGAAATTGACGACCAGCACATCGACAGGCTTGCTCTGCATGGTGTCATTCCCCGAAAAAATACTGGCGTCTGTACGCTTCGAGTTTCGGTTCCAGTTCAGCGTCGTAAAGACCCTTGCGTTGCTTGAGCAAGTCTTTCCACGGGTAGGCCTCGCAGCGTTCCTCAACCCGTTTGAACAGCTCATCGGTACTACAGATGACCTTGGCCGGATTACCCGCGACCACGGTGCCCGGTGGTACATCTTTAGTGACGATAGCGCCGGCGGCGACAATCGAGTTGGGGCCGATGGTTACCCGCGGCATGACAATCGCACCATGACCGATATAACAATTGTCACGCACATCGATATAGCCTACCGAGTCGAGGTGCTTGTCATACAGGTAACCCAGCAAGAGCACGACCGCATCGTGGCCAATCAGGGTGCAATCCGACAACCCGACCTGGTTGCCCAGACGCACCATCCTCGGGTCCGTGATATTGCAACCGGGGTTGATAAAAACGTTGGTGCCCACCGAGTGAAAATTGCCCCAGCGGCTCAAGTACTTGCCCCATTCCCCCGCATCAGGTTTGCAGAACTTTCTGTAGGTTGAGCCTCCTCGCCCGGTTGAGTAGACATACTGCGTCATAGCACTCCGCATCCATCCAAACATACTGCTACCCTCGCAAATAAAGCACCCTGAACTGTCCCTGAGTGGCATTCGGTCTCATTCTTGTAGGCGCTGACCGAACCGCACTCACCCGCTACTACCGTGCAGCTGCCAGCCCGTCGAAGCGCCAGCCTGATCCCGCACGACTCACACCGCCTGGCTGTTCGCTGCCTTCATCTTGTCATTGAGGTGATCGGCCAGCCGTAGCGCGAATTGCAGCAGCGGCATGGTCGGGTTTGAGGCGCCACCAGTGGCAAAAATGCTGCTGCCCGCGACATACAGGTTCTCGGTGCCAAACACCTTGCAGTCCGCATCGACCACACCGTGTTCTGCTGAAGCGGCCATCCGCGTGGTGCCCATGTGGTGGGCATGGGGCGCCATTTTCAGGGGGAGCTGCGTGTCGTAGACAAAGTCGTTGAGCTTGACGTACCCCAATCCCATCGCAGCAAATTGCTTGGCCATTTCGCTGCCGATGCACTTGATGGTGTGTCGGTCGCCATCGCTGAGCGCCCAATGGACATTGACCTTGGCCACGCCCAGCGCGTCTTTCTCGTCGAGTAGCGAAACACGGCTTTGCAGGCTGGGGAACTGCTCGATCAGCGTGCTGAGCACGCCGTCGCCCGGGCAACTGAACTTGGCGATGAATTCAATCTTGCTGGCAACGCCCATTTCGCAGGCGAGGTTTTCCAGGAAGTTTTTCACTTGCGCGGTTCTGCCGTAGGTTCGAACCTGCGACAGCACCTCAGCCAGGACATTGCCTTTGCCTGCCTGGTATTCCGCCACAAAGGCATCGGTGGTGAAGTACTGTCGAGTCTCGGTGTCCTGGCCGTTGCTGAGGATAAAGGTGCCCATTTCGATGTTCAGGTGCTCCATGAAACACCCGCCAACCAGCCCTTCCTTGCGTATCACGCCGGCGTCTGCCAGCGATTCGCTGTTGAGCAGTTGCCGGGCATTCTCGATGGCCCCGGTAGCCAGTACGAAGTAACTGGCCTGCAGCGGTTCACGATTCTGCTCGTAGTCAGACACCAGCACACCGGTCAGATGCCCTGAGGCTTCATCGAACTGCAGATCGACGCAGTTGCAATTGATGAAGACATCCAGCCCCGGCGTCTGCTCCAGGGCCGTTGCATACTTTTGCGCGAAACGTGTCGGCGGGCTGAGCAGGAAGCGGTCAGCATCGAACTCCCCGCCCTTGAGGCCGACGTTTATCGCTTTGAAATCGGCACCTTGCGGCAAGTCGACGATCGCCATGGCCGCAGGCAGATAGCGCTCGATCTGCGCATAGTCGATCGGCCAGCCTGGCAACTCGCCGGGCGGGGGAACGGCAAAATCAGACGCTTCAAAAGGACGGCAGCGACCGGCCCAGTGATTGGAGGTACCGCCCAGATAGCGCAGGCGCGTTTCATGGGGAAACATATCAATACCCGTCGACTCGCACTCATAGAGCGCTTGCGAATGCGACGAATATTCGTGCCCACCGCCCTCGATCAGCACCACCTGCCAGCCGGCCTGTGCGAGTTGCAAGGCCAGGGTAATACCGGCCGGCCCGGCACCGACGATGCACACGTCATAGCTGTCGCGCAGCGCTTTTTGCGCCTGATAGTCCTTGATCATGCGTGAGCTTTCCGAAAATGCTCAGCGGGCAACACCCAGCCGTTGATCAGGACAAACCCGGCCGTTTCAGGTTCAACAGGTTTGCGCGCAGCCTCGCCGCAAAGGCCGAACACTGCCCCGCCTACACTCAACAGGACACACCGACCCAGAAAGCCTCTGCGATTCAACAGCGGAGTACAAAACTGCAGCTTCCCCATGATCTCAAGACCTTTGTCGTTCTAGTTATCCAGACATCAAAGCCATTCAAAGAAACGCGTCGCCAACAGTCCACACAGCGCGCCGACCGCCATCATCGGCAGCACGACAAGTTCACGCTTGAGGTCGAAGAAGCCGAGTTTGCAGTTGACGTAAACAATCAGCACCAGCGTCGGGAAGGTATGCAGCGCCACGCCCCAGATCGCCAGGTTCACGCCCCCAATGGTCAGCAACAGCGGTAGCAATACCCACAATGAAACCAGCCGGATCACGTTATCCATGGCCTGGTACTTGGTGTGTCCCAAGGCAATCCAGACCTGGTGAGCCAAGGTATAGCGCAAGGTGAAGAACGATAACGACAGTATAGCCAGCATTGGGCCGGCGCCAGCGTAGCGTTCATCGTACAGCCAGTTGATGAGCATCGGGCTCGCGGTCAGGAACCCTCCACCGATAAACAACAGGCCCAAGTCAGCCAGCAGCCTGAAACGATGATAGAGACTTTTCAGGCGCTCGCTGTCGCCTTCCCTCGCCGCTTCGCTGAATACCGGCAAGGACACGCCCACCACCAGGCGCATCAGCCCCATTTGAATGGAGTTGAGAATCAGGATGGCAATGGAGTAAACGCCCAGCTCCGCCGCCGTCATGCTGGCGCCAAAAACAATTCGGTCGCCGTACATGGCCAGTACCCCAACGATCGACGACAGCAGGATCCAGCGGCCAAAGGCAACCAGTTCGGCTGCAGCAGATCGGTCCCAGTGCACACGGTTTCCTGGCCCGTGCAGCGCTACGTGACTAAGGACAGTGCCGACCAGCGCGGCGACCAGCCCGGCGACCACCAACGCCCAGATCGAGCGGGTCAGGTAGCCGATCACCAGCATCGCTACCAGGCCGGCGACCTGCGACGTCAATTCGATCAGCACCACACGCTTGAGTTGGAAAGAACGCACTGCGACGTCTATGTTTGTTGATTGCAACCCGGAGATGATTGCCGAAATACCAGTGATTGCCATGACCAAAGGCAGTTCGGGCGCCGCGTAGGTGGAATCGGCGGGCCACAGCTGCGCAGCCTGGCTCAGCCACATCCCCAGCGCAATCAATTGGACCACGGCAAACAGTATGACGCTGCGCACCAGTTGCACTGTCCAGGCGGTGTTGAGGAACAGCGGGTCGTCACCCCGTTGGCTCTGGATGATGTTTTGCCGCAACCCCACGTCGGATAGCAAATGAAGGAGTACCAGCAGCGTGGTGGCGATGACCATCACACCAAACATTTCCGGTACCAGCAGGCGAGCGATGATCAGGTTGCCGCCCAGGCGCATCGCTTGCGACGCCACCAGCGAAATCAGGTTCCAGACCCCGGCGCCAATGGCGCGTTTGCGAAGGCTGGCAGGTGGTGACACATCAATCGCCGTCATGTAATCAATCCCTGACTGAATGGCTAGAAGTCACTATAGTTTCATTTAGCCATGATGCTAGCCGTCATCCACCCATGGATAGGTGCCCATAGCCGATGCCTGAACATTTACGTGCGCTTGTCGTCATTCTGCTTGTGGCTGGCGTGGTCTTCGCCATGGCCCGGCGGCCGGCAACCGACCTGATTGCGTTAAGCGACTTCAAGCGGCGGCGCAATCTGTGGTTCGTCTTGACCATCGTGGCATTTGTGTCTCACAGCTTCTGGGTGTACGCCGCCGCTGCTGCAGTGCTGCTGACCCTTGCCAGGCGCCGTGAACGCAATCCCATGGCGCTGTTCTTCATATTGCTGTTCCTCATTCCGCCGGCCATGGTGCCGGTCTCCGGTTTCGGCCTGATCAATTACCTGGTGGATGTGAACCACGTCCGCCTGCTGACCCTGTGTGTGCTACTGCCCGTCGCCCTGAGCGTGCGCAGACGCAGCGATACCCTGCCCTTTGGCCGCACCTGGCCCGACCGCGTGCTGGCCGCAAGCCTAGTGCTGATGATCCTGTTGTACTTGCGCGACACCTCGATCACCGACACCTTGCGCCAGGTGTTGTACCTGTATGTCGATGTGTTCTTGCCGTATTACGTTGCCAGCCGCGCCCTGAAAACCATCAGCGACTTCAAGGATGCCTTGCTGGCGTTCGTGCTCGCCTCGTTCGTCCTGGCGCTGATCGGTGTCGCCGAGTTCATGCGCCATTGGTTGCTGTACAACGGGCTGCTCGAAGCCATGGGCGTGCAATGGGAAATGTCCGGCTACCTGAGCCGCGGCGGCTCATTGCGTGCCAGCGCCACCACCGGGCAGGCGATTGTCCTCGGTTACGTGATGAGCGTGGCGATTGGTTTGTTCCTGTTCGTTCAGGGCTATGTGCGCAACCCGCTGCATCGCTGCCTCGGTGCCCTGCTGCTGGCCGCCGGGCTGGTCGTGCCGTTGTCACGTGGCCCCTGGATCGGCGCCGCGATTATCGTTGTCATCTTTGTCGCCACGGGCAAAAGCGCCGTCAAGCGCCTGGGCCTGCTGGCGCTGGTCGGCGTGCTTTCGCTGCCGCTGCTGAGCGTACTGCCCGGCGGCGAAAAGATCCTCGACATGCTGCCGTTCATTGGCAACCTTGAGAAGGAGAACATCACCTACCGCGAGCGTTTGCTCGACAACTCGTGGATTGTCATTCAGCGCAATCCGTTGTTCGGTTCATTCGATTTTCGCAACACCCCGGAAATGCAGTCGATGATGCAAGGCGGCGGCATTATCGACATCGTTAACACCTATATCGGCCTGGCACTACGGATTGGCCTGGTGGGCATGACGCTGTTCGTGGCGTTCTTCGTCACTATCCTGCTGGCAATCCGCAAGAGCATGCTGCTGGTTCCCGACAAAGACGACGAACAACGACAGCTCGGGCGAGCGTTGCTGGCCACACTGGTCGGCATCATGGTGATTATTTTCACCGTCAGCAGCATCACCGTTATTCCCGTGGTGTACTGGTCGATCGGCGGCCTGGGCGTGGCCTATGCGCAGATGGTCCGCACGCTCAGGTACAGCCCGGCCGCAAGCTCCGCCCGCACTGCCCTTCAACCCAGGTAATGCCAATGAATGGATGCACTTCACGCCTCGGTATTCGAGGCTCGGCACTTGTTAGCCTGATGCTGTTGTCGTTCACCTGCATGGCCAGTGACTGGCGTGTCAGCGTCGATGAACGCAATGGCCTGCCTGTCCTCACCCGCGGCGGCGGCCAGGCAATGATTTCCACGTTCGATTTTTGGGGCGCCAACTGGGGATGGACGTGGATGCCGGTCACCTTCAAGGTCGAGGCCCCCTATCGCTACAGCCTGTCGGGCAGCAACAAAGCGCTGGAATTTGATCTGAATGCCGATATCCAGAAGCAGTCAGCACAGACGATGAGCTGGAATTTCGACCTCAACGCACACAGCCGGCAGGCGGATATCATCGGCGGCGGTATCGTTTTCAATTTCGATCCAGGGTTGATCGCCGGGGAAATGGGTGATCCGGTGTTGTTACCCGACAATCGCGGTTGGTCGTGGGGTAAAAATGCCCAGGGCCCACGCGTCGAGATGCGCTTTGAGCCGCCACTGGCGAAGGTGTATTTCGAACGCGGCAACACCGATGAAGTGCGTGCATTCTTCTACAAAGACAGCATTGCCGCTGGCCGTCAGCAGATCAAAGCGGTGATGAACCTGACCGGCGACATTGCCCTGAGCCCAACGGTCAGCGAGCGTTTCGGCCTGGCCAAGCCTGATTCATGGCCAGACGATCAGCTCGACTGGCGAACCTCTCCGGTTGACCTGTCGTTTCTCAATGCCGCAGAAAAGCCGGCGGGCAAACGCGGCTTTGTCAAAGCTGACGGCGAACGGCTGCTGTTTGCCGACAACACACCGGCACGCTTCTGGGGCACCAACCTGTCGGCCTACGCGATCTTCCGCAGCTCCGATGAGGAAATCAAACAACAAGCCAAGCGCCTCTCGGCCCTGGGCTTCAACCTCGTGCGCCTGCACCACCACGACTCGGCCTGGGTGCTGCCGAACATCTTTGGCGACGGCCAGGTGGTGCACGACACCCAGCGCCTGGATGCCGAGGCGCTGCGCAAGATCGACTGGTGGATCAAGTGCCTCAAAGACGAAGGCATTTACGTCTGGCTGGACATGCACGTACAGCGCTCATTGACCGCCAACGACAACATCTACGGCTTCGATGAACTGGCAAACGCCAACGCCAAGGACGACGATCCGGTCAAACGGGTCGAACTCAAGGGCTACGCCTATGTGAACTTAACCATCCAGCAAGCGATGAAACGCTTTGCCGCAGATTACCTGACCCATGTGAACGCCTATACCGGCCTTGCCTACAAGGACGACCCGGCGATTGCCGCGGTGTTGATCACCAACGAAAACGACATCACCCATCACTTCGGCAACGCTCTGTTGCCCGATAAAGGCGTGCCCAAGCACAACCGCCTGTACATGGACGAAGCCAAGGCCTATGCCGCCCGCCACGACTTGCCCAAGGAGCAAACCTGGCGCTCTTGGGAGCACGGCCCGTCGAAGCTGTTTCTCAACGACCTGGAGCGGCGCTTCAACGTCGATATGATCGAACACCTGCGCAGCCTGGGCGTCAAGGTGCCGATCGCCACCACCAGCACCTGGGGCGGCAATGGCCTGAGTTCCTTGCCGGCACTGACTGCCGGTGATGTGATCGACGCCCACAGCTACGGCGGCGTAGGGCAACTGGAGAAGAATCCGCTGAGCAGCGACGGCATGATCAACTGGCTGGCGGCGGCGCAGGTGGCGGGCATGCCGATGACCGTCACCGAGTGGAACGCCGAACCCTTCCCGACACCGGACCGCCATTCGCTGCCGCTCTATGTTGCCGGCACCGCCAGCCATCAGGGCTGGGATGCCATGATGCAATATGCCTACAGCCAGGAAACCTTCGCCAGCGAATACGTGTCAGCCAGCAACTGGCATGCTTATAACGACCCGGGGCTGCTGGCCACCCTGCCCGCCGCGGCCTTGCTCTACCGGCGTGGAGATGTCCGCGAGGCGACCAGCCAATACGTCTTCGCCCCGAGCGCAGAAACCCTGTTCAACCGTGAGATCACCCCGAGCAATTCAGTGCTGCTGCGTACCGCCATGGAAAAAGGCAAATTGCAGATCGCCATGCCCGCTACGCCGCAACTGGCGTGGCTCAAGCCAAGCACCCTCGCCGCCACAGCCCAGACATTCACTGACCCTGAGCAGTCGTTACTGGAGGCGAACGCCAGCGAATCCACAGTCGATACCGGCGAACTCAAGCGCAACTGGCAACAAGGCCTCTACACCATCGACACCCCGCTGACACAAGCCGCCACCGGCTGGCTCGGCGGCAAGCCGGTCAACCTGGGTGACATACAGGTCCAGGTGAAAACGCCGTATGCCAGCGTCGTCGTGCAATCACTGGATGCCAAGCCATTGAGCCAGTCGCGCGACCTGTTGATTTCCCTCGGCACCCGCGCGATTGCCAAAGAAAACGGCCAGACCCCATTTCATGTCGAACCCCTCGAAGGCACGTTGAAGATCAAGGCACCCGCGGGCCTGAAACTGTTCAGCTACACCCGCCAAGGGCCACTCAAAGCACTACCGACGGCTTACCAGGACGGGTACTACACCCTCACCTTCGAGCCGCAACAAATGTCCAATTGGCTGTTCTTGAAATAGGGCATATCGCCATCTACCCTCAGGAAAGGCCTATACCGCCACCGCTTCATCACGCACGGCAGCACCTGATTCACAGATTGCCCACAGACGCCGCCCGGCGTCTGTAGCTCGACAGATTCCAGGAGGGTTGGATGAAGTTTTTGGTTATCGGTGGCGCAGGCTATATCGGCTCGCACATGGTCAAGCACCTCATGGACAACGGCCACGAAGTGGTGGTGGCCGACACCTGCCCTACAGGTCCGCAGATCAAATGGGTCGAACTGAACATCGCCGATGCGCACGCCCTCGATGCGCTGTTCGCCGAGTACCCGTTCGATGCGGTGTTCCATTTTGCCTCGTTCATCCAGGTCGGCGAGTCGGTCTCAGACCCCGGCAAGTACTACCAGAACAATGTGGCGGCCACCCTGACCCTGCTGCAGGCTATGGTCCGTGCTGGCATCAGCCGGTTGATCTTTTCGTCCACCGCAGCGGTGTATGGCGACCCGCAGTATGTACCGATCGATGAAGCGCACCCCAAGGCCCCCATCAACCCCTACGGGCGCAGCAAATGGATGGTGGAGCAGATGCTGGAAGATTTCGACCATGCGCACGGGCTGAAGTCAGTGTGCTTGCGTTACTTCAATGCCGCCGGTGCAGACCCGGAAGGTCAATTGGGCGAATGCCACGAACCGGAAACCCACCTGCTGCCGCTGATACTGCAAGCCGCTTCCGGCCGCCGTGCCTCGATCACCGTCTTCGGTCGTGACTACCCGACACCCGACGGCACCTGCATCCGTGACTATATTCACGTTGCCGACCTGGTATCGGCGCATTCGCTGGCCGTGGACTACTTGCTGGCAGGCGGAGCCAGTACGTGCTTCAACCTTGGCAACGGTCAGGGTTTTTCAGTGCAGCAAGTGATCGATGCAGCGTGCAGCGTGACCGGTTGCCAGATCATGGTCAGCGATGCGCCGCGCCGCGCTGGCGACCCGCCAAGGCTGGTGGCCGATGCCAGCAAGGCCAAGGCCGTGCTGGGCTGGCAACCGCAGTTCGCGTCTCTGGAACAGATCGTTGCCCACGCCTGGCGCTGGGAACTGAAATACCCTTGGTAGGAGCGGGCTTGCCCCGCGATGCGATGTGTCAGCCACATCGCAATCGCGGGGCAAGCCCGCTCCTACCGGTCAATAGTAAGAACGCGGCTGTACTTCGGCCTTGTTCAGCACCGTGCCGATCACGTTGGCCCCAGCCAGATGATACAGGCAGTCTTCGATCTCTTTCTTGTTGTTCACGCCGTTGGCCACTACCAGCAGCACACAGTCGAACTTCGGCAGCACGGTGATGGCGTCGTCAGAGCTCAACAACGGCGGCAGATCGAAAATGCAGATACGCGAGTCATAACGCTCACGCAGGTCGTTGATCAGGTTGTTGACCTTGGGCGAAGACAGCACCTCGGTCGACAACGGCACTGGTTGTCGGGTCGGTAGCACCACAAAGCGCGGGAGGGTCGGGTTGACCAGCACCTCTTCCAGGCTGGCACTATTGGCCAGCAGCTCATTGAGCGACTTTTCCATTGGCAGGCCCAGGCTTGCACCGACACGAGGACGACGCAAATCGAAGTCCACCAGCAACGCGGTCTTGGTGGTGTGGTGGGCAATACTCATGGCCAGGTTGATCGCCAGCACTGTCTTGCCTGCTTCGGGTGTCGGCGAGGTAATGGCCAGCGTGCGCCAGCCATTCTCTTCCATGGTCTGCAGTACCTGAGTGCGCAGCAGATCGAAAGCCCAACTCATGTTCGAGTTCTTGTTGAACGCGACAATGCGATTGCGCTCCAGGTGCTCGGCACGCAGCGGCACGACCCTGGTTTTCACGTAATCGAACTGTCCCAGCACCTCAGGCTGCTCACTCGCAGGCGCAGCCTGCGGCACCTCCGGGGTAACGGCGCTAACCTGATGAATGTTTTTTCCAATCGCCGGTGTGATCCTGTCCATCGCTGCCGTCCCTATTCAAACCGAGCTAATGCTTTAAATAGCAGAAGATCCAACGGCATGTAGAACATGTGCAGGATCACCAGAAATATCGCAAACAACACCAGCGCAGCGACAACCATCAGCTTGCGCCACTTCTTGCGCTGCGCCAGTTCGGCCTGGGTGGAAATGTACGGAACGGCGACCAGCACCCGTTTACCCAGCACGCTCTCCAGGGCGCCGACGCCACGAATGCGCGACTTGATCATTTCCAGCAACATCACCAGCGCACCGGCACCGGCAGGCGCCAGCACCAAGCCCAGGGCGACGATTTTCTTGCGGTTCGGCTTCACCGGCTTCTCTGGCATCAGCGGTGGCTCGAGCAGCACAAAGCGTTCGGCCTTGTTCTCTTGCTCCAGGCTTTCGGTGATTTTCGCGCCCATTTCCTTGGCGCGAATCTCTTCGTATTTTTTGCGCGCATTGTCGTGGTCACGCATCAGGGTCACCAGACCACGCTCAACCTGCGGGGCCTCGAGAATTTCTGCCTCGTAGCCTTCCATCTTCTTCACCAGCTCGCGCTTCTGCTCAGCCAGCGAGGCGATGCGTTCCTGCGCAGCACCGATCCGGGTTCTGACCCGGGCAACGTCGAGGTTCACCGACGCCCCGGCGACAGCACGGCCACCGGAGGCTTCGAGTGCATCGATCTTGCGTTTGACCGCCACCACATCCGGGTGCGCGTCCTTGTATTTGCTCAGCAGCCGCGTGTACTCCGCCTTCAGGCTTGGCAAGTCCTGCGGCAGATCGGCACCCGCACTTCGGGCACTTTCGGTCTTGGTGGCCAGGCCAGCATTGGCCGCCGACAGCTCCAGCTCCAGGTAGCGCAGTTCCTCTTGCGCGGTTTTGTAGTCGCGATCGACTTCGCGGAACTCAAGTTCCGAACGCGACAACATACTCATGCGCAGTGCCTGATGTTCGGGCAAGGCATTGGCGTGGGTCTGCTTAAAGTCGGCCAACTGGTTTTCCAGGCTAGCCAGCTCGGCACCGAGCTTGTTCGCTTCCTGGGTCAGGAACACCGTGGTTTCGTTGGCGCGCTCGGTGCGTTGCTTGAGGTTTTCGTTGAGGAACAAGGTGACCAGTTCATTGGCCACCTCCTTGGCGACTTCCGGACGCTTGTGCTCGAACGACACGTTGAACGCCACCGTCGCCTCGCCACGCCCCTTGACGTAAGTGCTGAGCGAGGCCACCACAATCGAGTTGCGCATCAGGTCAATCTTGTCCGAGTCGCTGAAGCGCCTGCCCTTCTCGGTAAACAGCTGGTACTTGTCGACAATGCGCAGCAGATTCTCGCGGGTCATGACGCGCTGGCGAATGATCTCGATGCGCTCATCGGCAAAGGTGTTGTTGTTCGCAGACACCAGGTCCGGGGAAATCTGCTGCGACTCCACCAGAATGGTGCCGGTCGATTGATAGATGGGGGGGACGGTCACCGCGACCACCACGGTCACCGCGAGGATGACCACGATGCTCAAACCCAACAGCAGGGCTCGGTCCTTGATAATGGCTATGTAATCGTTGAGGGACATCTCGTATTCAGATTTCATAGAGGCCACACTGCCGAAATTCAGAGGTCGGGAAGTCTGTAGGTCAGCGTCAATCCAACGACTGTTCCTACAGCATCGGGTAAGCCGTCTTGCTGGCGTTCCTTGTACATCAACGATAGGCGCAGATCCCAAAAAGGCGAGAGCTCGCGGCTGGCCCATACGCTGTACGACTGATAGGTATTGGGCGTTTGCCCTTTACTGTCTTGCCATGACGCTTCGAGGCCGACGCGACTGGTCTCGTTCACCGCATAACTCCAGGTACCACGCACCTGATCGATCTCGGCGAAACCGCCCTCGGCGTTGGCGACGGTGCTGCGCTCGGCGCTGATGCTGGCGTCTGCGCGATCACCAAGGTAGCGCAGGGATAGCCCCCCTTCGCCACGCTCACCGCCATCATCGCCGGAGGCTTTGTTCATGCCCACATGCGCAACGCCTTCCAGGCGCTCGGAGAACTGGTACTTCACCCCGACCGTCGGCGTGTAGTTGTTCACCGCCGACGAGGTGCTGTCATCATCAGGCTCGTAACGCCTGACACCAATGCCGGTGAAGAACGCCGTGCGCTCGCTCCAGGCGTAGGTCAAGGTCACGACACTCGACAGTTCGCTGTAGTCGGTCAGCGAGTCGATGTCGTAGCGGGCACGGCTGTACCGGGTCTCGTTGTCCAGGGTGGTGCGCTCGGTGAGCGCGTGGCTCCAGTTGCCCGCCACCGAGTACATCTTCTGCGTGCCGTCGGTGGTCACCACACCGGTGTCCAGCACGGTGCCCGACAGTGTCGAGCTCTCGATGTACTGCGCCAGCAGACCGTAACCGCCTCGCTCGGTTTTACGCTGCCAGCCCAGGCTGACATTCGGGTCTTCACGGTCCGAGACAATGTCGGTGTCGGACGAGCGCAGCACGTGCAGGCCCAGACCAAAGCGCAACTCATCGCGATCGTACGTCCCGACCAGGCTGTAGTCAGGCGCGATAATGGTGTTGGTGACGCCCTTCTCGTCCGAGGTCAACAGCAAAGGATTGCTGTCGTACTCAACCGTGGTCGGCACCGCCACCGAGGAATGCCAGATGGCCGCCTGAGCCCCGTGCGGGTACGGCAAGATCAACATTGCCGTTGCAACACTGGTGATTCGTAGGCGCGCCACTCGCGGTGTCGAAACTTCAGGCCCAGTCAAGGTACGACCAACGTATCGCCGGCCTGAAGTTGGATGTTGGTGGACATGTCATGTCCGGAGACCAAATCCTTGTAGCGCACCGGCAGTATCTGTTGACGATCGCCGTTGCGACGCACCACTTTGATGGCGCTTTCATCCGCGAATTTGTCCAGGCCGCCTGACATGCTCAGGGCCTGAAGAACCGCCGTCGGGCCTGCCATCTGCACTGGGCCTGGTTTGATCACCTTGCCCTGCACATAGACGAGGTTACCGGCGATGCTGGTGACAACAACGCTGACGTTCGGATCAGGTAGGAATTTTTCAAGCTTTTCGGCGACCTCCTTGGCCGCAGTGCTGGCATCCAGCCCGGCAACATCAACGGTGCCTGCCAACGGAAAGGTAATACTGCCATCAGGAAGGACGGTGGTTTCCTGGCGCAGGCTTTCTTCGCCCCAGACCGAAACCATCACTTTGTCACCGGGGCTAAGCAGATAAGCCGTGCCTTTTTCATTGGCAGTGCTCGCACCGGACCAGACCATCAGTACGCAGAGCGTAGAAAACAACAAACGCACCATGGGATCCCTCCGGCCAAGTGGCCTACAAAGAGCACTGAATGAGAACAACGCACAACCTCTCGCTCCACTTCACAGCCCACACTACCGACTGTTATGGCCTGATCGTCCTGCAGGCCTTTCACCGTGACGCCCCAACCGCCCCCTGCAGCGCTGCTGCCTTATGGCTGTTGGCATTTGCAATATAGCAATGGCTTGGGATTTAACAAGGTGCTGGCAAGCCTGACGTCGGTACCCTTCAGGAAGTGCACATACACCTTTCGCATTAGTTGCAATGGTAACGCTCGAGAACAATGTTCACTTACACTTTGCGCCGATTGGCCACTGCAATAAAACCAATCACTGCAAACGCAAATAACCACCCTGCCGTGGTACTCGACACAACGCTCGTTTTATTCACGAACGAGTCGGCAGCCCCGGCGGCACCGCTCAACAGTACAAACAGAAAAATAGACTTGATGAACAGTGTCGAGCGCATAATCCCCTCCAGCAAAGAGGATAAAAACGTTAGTCGGGCGGAAGATTCTGTCGTTGATATTTGGAGCTTATGGGCACTGTGACACTACGTCAATGATCCGACACCATAATAAATCTCAATGGATGCCTATCCACCTCGTCAAATTGTCGTCACTCAGCTTTTGCGTTGCTTGTACCACGGGTGACGAACGCTCTAGGATGGGTATTTGCGGCTGCCCAACAGCTTTTTTCAGCGAGTTTGACAGGGGTGAAAAATAATCAGAATCAGAGGTTCAGAGAACATTCCCGGAAACTTGAATGTCACAATCGAGAGTGCAATGTGTTTCATTGCTGAGAGAACGAACACCAATGCGTTTAATTCGCATCCCGTGATTTGCCGCAGCACCGCCCCTGCTACAGGCAACCCTTTGCACCCTCAGCAGGGAAACAAGTCAAGGGTCCGCTCGACTTCGTCGATATCGATAGTAAAACCATCGCCGTCTGGCGTACCGACGACAAAACCGAAATGCTGATGGTCACGATCGGTCAGGTATTTGTAGTAACTGACGAAGCGGTTGGGCGGCTGCAGCGTCAATAACGCGCCACCTGACTCCAGGACATTGACCCCATGAACCAGCTGGCTACCCTCTACCCCCACCACCATCCTGGCGCCGGCACAGGCGGCGACAATGGCTGGCACCTCGGTTCTGAGCGGGTCAACAATGCGAAACCCCCGAGTTTTATGCAGGTGTTCGGCAATCTGCAGTTCATTGCGCAAAAAGCGCAAATCGCCATCGCCGCCGCGCAACAGGAATACCCCGGGGTGCGACTCATAGCGCACCTGTGAGCGCAGCTTGTCGCCCATGGCCCGGTAGCGTTGGTGCCTGCTGCGATTGTTGCTCATGTCGTCAAACAGCACCACTTCGTGGAAAAACGCACTGCGCAGGCGATACGGGCGCATGTCCAGCAAGTCTTCGTAATCAGGCGCCTGGGTGAATAGCGGATACCTCGCCGACGGCGCAGTGGTCACCGGAACACCTTCATTACAGGCCAGCGCATAGGTCACACAATCTTCCATCAACCAGGTACCGAACCAGGTATTGCCATTTTTCGTGCAGTACACCGCCGCGCGCTCGATCTCGTTCTCCACCAGAATCGGTGGGAAGTTGCTGGGCCGCAACGACACCCAATGGCTGGCATTGCCTTTGTACAGCGCGCCATCGACCATCCACACGTTTTTGATCAAATAACCGCGTGTCGGCCCCTCTTCTAACTTCAGACCGCCTTGCATGGTCTGCGCGGGGTGTACAAACGGAAAAAAACGTTTCGCCTCCCAACCTGTTACGCGCTCCAGCTGATTGGGCAAATAAAATGCCGGTGGCGAAATCGATGTCTCGCCCGGGGCAATTTCCCAGCTTTTTGCGGCGATATGTTTTAAGTCAACGCCGACACTACCAGTTAAGCGCTTTCTGGCCAGGTACTTATAAGCGGCAAGTGTCCATTTGCTTGAGTCAGTAGCCGGTAAATTGCTGAAATTCGAGACATTACTACCCATGAGGCGCCCTCCTTTAAAGCGGGGCCAATTACCAGGCGCAGCGCAATAGTGAGTTCAGCAACGAACGCTATTTAGCTGGATAGAATCCGTTCCATTGCCGGCGGAGATTGTAAGTTGGCGTAGCGACTTCGCAATGTTTCAAGAAACCCTTCACCCGAAGTTTTCGCGCCGTATATATAAATCTTGTGCAAGCCGCCAAATACCATTTCATGGTAACGACTGGCGAATTCTTCATCGCTGGGCCCATCCGGCAGGCCAAGATGCAAGGTCAACTTGTTGCCTTCAACCGCAAACAACGGCGTTTCCCACAGAAATTTTGCAGTGCCTGTTTTGGGCAGTCGCACGAACATGAACGCACTGTTACCCAGCGAATCGATATCACCCCCGCGTCGGCGCTTCCACTTCAATAAGCCATCATCCGGACGCGCCAGGCAAAGTCCGATATCGTAATAGTCGTAGCCCTGCTCCAGCGCCCACTCCAGTGCCATGAAAGTAGTAATGGAATTAACTTCCCGTAGTTTTTTAGCGTCCGAAAAAATAGCTTCACGGTAACCAAAACGCAGGGTGCTCCAATAGCGTTTGCCTTCTCGTGTTATTTCACAACCCAGGTGACAGGCAACGATTTCATCGCCCTGCATAATCAAGTCGAGGCGTCCGACCGTCTTGGCCAGGCGAAACACTTCTTCGGTGGGAAACTGCACGGCATGGATACCCTGCCGGGCGGTGACATACGGCCGAAGCATGAACTCGTCGGCCATCGCGATTTCTTCGTCCGACACCGTCCTGCGCATGGAATACAGCGGCCGGTTCTTGCGAATGCTACGGCGCAGCTCGCTGTCGTAGCGCGAGGTGATATCTTCCAGCGAACGCCCCAGCGGCACCACTGCGCTCAAGTAATGCGGTACGTTCAACGCCCCGGAGGTGGGCATTTCACTGACCACCACCACATGATTGGAGGTGTCAGCTGTGGCCTGGGCCGCAATCTCTGGCGCTGCGGCCTTGTCCAGATGCTTGCCGCCAATCAACAGCTTGGCCATTTCTCGCCGCTGCTTTCTGCCGATATAGAGAAATTCGTATGGGCTTTGCTGCTGCAACCTGAACCTGGCAATCTCCCAGCGCCAAAAGCACGAACGGGCCAGCACCTCTTGTAACCGGCCTGAAACGCGTCTGATCTCGTAGCGCATTGAAGGTGAAATGTATTTCCGGGCTAGTACCGCCAAGTTCTCTTTCATTTCTTCTTCGACGTCCTTTGCTGTTGTCTGGTGGGCAGCTCAGAAAAACATCAGGGTGCAACTCGAATTTCACGCTTATACGCCTGATAAATAAGACTTTATTGGCAATCTAGCTTTATCACATTCAGTAACAATTAAAGATCCAAGGCAACCACTTTGCAAGACACAAATTGCGGCATTTGGCCATTAATTTTATGGCGTCAATTTTCCTTGCAAGCCTGATCTGTACGAGCCTGCGTCTCTATCGGAAGTTCCTCCTCGTTAACGCCTGGCGGGCAAGCCAGCACCCAGCGTAAACAACTATGTACCACCGCTGCCAGGGTTACATCCTGCTTCCTGAGTGCCCTTCAAACAGGAGCACCCAACATGCCCTCGATCGCCCTGGAAAACCCGCACCATCACTTCCTGCAGCGCCAGTTACCCCCCTGGGCCCAACACGCTGTCCCTTCGTTGTGGCATCGCCTGCTCGACGCGGTTGTGCCTGCTCAAGGCACGCTGGACGAACAAGCCGCCTGGTTTGCCAATGCCGCCCCCGATCTGCGCGAGGCAGTTCAAGCCAGCCAGGCTCGCTTGATGCACTCACAACGGACCTTGGCTCGCGCATTGAAAGGGTTGAAAAACATTGCTGAATTTGCCGAACCTTTGCTGGCGCACGCATTGCTGAGCCAGCATCAGTTTTCCGCCTCACTGCGGACCACTGAACTGATCCATATCCACCACCTGTTCACCTGGGAAACCTACGTCAGCAGTAGCGAATGCCGCAGCCTGCTCGAAGCGGCGTTACACAATTTCGAAGAGGATGTGCAGTTCAGCCGCGAAAGCGCCCTGGCGCTGGCCGGCAACATACAGGTGGAGAAAACCAAAGTGATCGGCAAGTCGCCTCTGGGCGACAGTGAAACACGGGTAGACATCACCCTTGACTCCGAGACCTATCAGATCACGCCGCTAAGCCTGGCCCCCGAGGCATTCGCACGCACCTGCCGCGAACTCGACCTTGGCCAGCTTTACCAGGATCACCTCAGCACGCATCTGGCCCCAGCGCACATCGCAACCTTGATCACCAAGGTGCACCAGGACCGCCTGCGCCTGGCGGCAGATATTGCCTACCTGCGTCTACGTATCAACGGAGCAGCTCTGGACTCCGTGCAAGCCATGCTTAGCGACGACACCTCGGCGCGCAGTTGTAGCCAACTGAGCGTGTTCGGTATTGTCTTGCACGAGACCCTGGTTATCGATCTGGATCACGCGGGTTTGCTTCTCTACTTGCCCGGCCAGGACGCTGAGCTGCAGCAGTTCGATAGCCTGCTTACTCTGCACGACCATCTGCGCGACGCTTTGTTGTCGGCTGAGGTGCGCCAGCGTTTTCTCGCCTACATGCCGCACGACCAGCAAGCCACCTTCCTCAGCCGTTTGCACCAGAACCTCGACGCCGATGACCATACGCCCGATGATCAACGCTGGCCTTTGCGAAACGAGGCGGACCTGCGCCTGGCCAAGGTCGCCATCGACGGACAGCTATACGATTTTCTGCACCAGGATGCGCTTGCTCGCCTCAAGGCTGAAGCACGCCAGATAGCAGTGCCTACTGCCGAGGTCGACGAGCAGGAACGTAAACGGCGCCTGGCACTCTGGGAAAGCGTCAGCGTCAACACCCTGATGCTGGCCGGCATGTTCATTCCCGCCGTCGGCGCGCTGATGATCTACGTCATCGCCTACCAACTGCTCGATGAAGCCTACGAGGGCTACCAGGCATGGAGCGTGGGTGACCGCCAGCTGGCGATGCGCCACCTGAAAGTGATTGGCCTGAACCTGGCAGTGATCGGCGGCGTGCATGTCGCCGGCAAATATTTGCCCAAGCTGTTCAACAGCACGCTGATGGAAAACCTCGATCCCGTCACGCTCCCCGACGGCAACCCGCGCCTGTGGAAGCCGGACCTCGCAGCGTACCGAAGCCCGGTGCAGTTGCCAGAAAGCCTCAAGGCTAACGCCCAGGGTCAGTACCGCTACCAGGGCCGTTATTACATCCGCATGGACGGCGCATGGTACGAACAACGTTTTGACGCCGACCTGCAGCGCTGGCGCATCGCCCATCCAACCGATGCGCAAGCCTATCAGCCACGCCTTGAGCACAACGATGAGGGCAGTTGGCGCGCAGAGCATGAACTGCCGCAGCACTGGTCCCCAGCAACCTTGGTAAGGCGCCTGGATCACCGCCTGGAAGGGTTCAACGACGAGCAACTTAAACAGGCCATGCGTATCAGCGGCATCAGCGCCGAGCAACTGCGCTATATACACCTGGCCAATGACCGGATACCAACTTTGCTGGCCGACACACTGCAACGCATGTCGATTGAAGGTCAGGTGCAACGTGCCCTTGGCAACACCCCGGGAGCAGATACCGAAGCACTGTTCGAACAGCTGTACAACGGCTCACTCCCTGCCAGCACCGCGCAGGCGCGATTGATCGCACAGTACCCACGCATCAGCCTGTCGATGGCCAGGCGTTTGCTCGCGCCCCTGAGCCCGAGTGAGCTGCTGGCGCTGGACGGCCAGACGGCACTTCCGGCCTGGCTGCAACACGCCGCTGAACAACTCTCCAGTGACCTGCCTTTGGCACGCGCACTCGAAGGCCTGGCGCTCCCTCGTTTGTCTGGCCGCGATACTGAACGACTTGCCCTGCTGGCAATGCGGCGCTTGCCGGGCTGGCCTTCCAGCCTGCGCCTGGAGTTGCGCGCCGGTAGCGCAGAGGGGCCAGTGCTCGCCGAGGCGGGAACCAACGACGCAACAACGCGGCGGGTGCTGATCAAAAGCGCCGAAGGCTATGAACCCTTCAGTTACGACACACCGCGTCCCGGCGAGAGCACTACTGACCTGTGCACGGCAATCGCACGCACGTTGCCGGCCAAGCTGCGCCAAAGTATGGGCCTTGAGCAATCGGCCGGTGAGACGCTGCGCTTGCGCCTGCTCAAAACTATCAATACCGACCGCAAGCTATGGACACACCGACTGTTCAAGCCTAGCAACGGCTGGCCCAAGCAGACAGGGCTGCGTGGCGGTGCACCCTTAGACCCAACGCCCCCTGCTAACTCAGCACCGCACTTGCGCAGTTCCCTGATCGCACGTTACCGGCGGCTGTTCCCAAATGCCGGCGACCAACAAATCCAGCAACTCTTTTCACAGTGGCAGCGGGAAACCCGCTTCATCTCTGTGGAATTGCAGGCGCTGGAAGACCGCCTGGAAGCCTTGCACCGTGACTTGCGGCTTTGGGCCGGGAACCTCCCCCGGCGGCAACGCGCTATCAGGACCATCACGAACGCCTGGCGACGTATCTCGACCCAGGCGGCATTCAACGCCGAGCAGTTATTCCAGCTCGATCTGGCGCACCTTGAACTGGAAGACGTGGACATCCTTGAGCTGGCCTTGCCCGATGACTTCCAGCACGTGCAAACCGTCGACCTGAGCGGCAACCCGGCGCTGAGTTCGTTGCCGGCCGAGTTCCTTGAGCGCTTCCCGCAACTGAGCTGCCTTTACCTGCGCAATTGCCGCTTCTCGCGCATTCCACAGGTCGCCAGCCCACAAGAGCTGAATTGGCTGGACCTGGAGGGTAACCGCATCACCTGGGATGCCTGGAACCAGGTTGCCCTGAACCGCCTGCAAAATCTGGACATGCTCGACTTATCCAGCAATCCCTTGATCGAGTCGCCCAGTCTGTACGCCATGCCTAGATTGCGCTCCCTGCACCTGGCCAACTGTAGCCTCACCCAGCTCCCTGAAGGCATCGCAACACTCGAAGCGCCAACGCTGATCAATCTGGAAGACAATCAATTCCAGTCACTGCCGCGAAACTTTCATATACCGCGTGCCCACGGGGCGGCCATGCGCCTGCTCAGCGACGCGCTGAGCCCTGCAATGCGAGAGCAGATCACCACCTACTACATGGAAAACGGTGTGGACCTGATGCTGGCCGACAGTGACTACGATGAATTGTTGGAGGGTATCAGCGCCGTGCAGCGTGCACTGTGGGAGCGCCTGCCGTTGGATTTCCGCCGCGACCTGTGCTCGTTGCTCGAAGAGGATGACTACATCGCCGACCCGCAAGGCGCGCAAGCGGCTGTGTGGGCACGCCTGGAGCGTATGGATCGGGACGCCGACTATTTTGCCCGGGCCGTGGACCTGGGCGGCGATCACTTGCTGCAATTGCCGCTGGATTGAGCGCAGCCTCGAGCATCGTCAGTTGCAGGGTTGCAGCTGCCAGGTCTGGTGATCCTGTAACCAGGCCTGCAGCGCCTCGGCAGGCATCGGTCGCCCCATCAAAAAGCCCTGGCCCTGATCACATCCGGCATTGCGCAGGAACTGATACTGAGCCAGGGTCTCGATGCCTTCGGCAGTGATGCGAAAGCCCAGGGCGTGCCCCAAGTCGATGATTGCGCGGGTAATGGCCACCGCGTCATCATCACCGGGCAAGTCCTTGATGAAAGCCCGATCGATTTTCAAATGATCGATGGGTAAGGACTTCAAATAAGCCAGCGATGAGTAGCCAGTGCCGAAGTCGTCCACGGCAGTCGCCACCCCCATGGCCTGCAATTGCGCCAGGGCCGCGCAGGCCTGTTGCTGGCTTTCCATCAGCAGGCTTTCGGTGATTTCCACCTCCAGCAGGTTAGCGGGCAAATCGTAGCGTTTAAGCATCTGCGACAGGCTGGCTACATAGTCACTGCGCTCAATCTGCAAGGCCGCAACGTTGATTGCCACCGGTCCCGGCAAACAGTCGGCGGCACGCCAGGCGGCGATCTGTGCGCAGGCAAGATCGAGCACTTTTTCACCCAAGGGGATGATCAGCCCCGTGCGTTCGGCCAGCGGAATGAACTGCGCCGGCGACACCAGGCCATGCTGCGGGTCGCGCCAACGTAACAGCGCTTCAGCGCCTTTGACGCGGCCACTGAACAAATCGATCTTGGGTTGGTACCACAACTCGAACTCATTGCTTTTCAGGGCCCTGCGCAGGTTGTGCTCCAACGACAGCTGTGCCTGCAAGCGCAGGGTCATGTCGGGGTGATACAAGCGCCAGGCATTGCGCCCGCTCTCTTTGGCCGCGTACATGGCGGTGTCGGCATGGCGCAGCAAACGATCGCTGCTCTGACCATGTTCGGGGCACCAGGCCAGGCCAATGCTGCCGGTGACCAATGCGGCGTTACCGTTGAGTTCGAACGGCAGCTGCAGCGCTTGCAACAGGCCTTGCACCTGCTCGATACACACCTGTTCGGCACCGGTTAGAAAGAAGGCAAACTCATCGCCACCCAGGCGGCACAGGCCATCCTGATCATCGACCAATTGCACGAAACGCGCCGTGGCCTGTTGCAGCAACAGATCGCCCATCGGATGCCCAAGGCTGTCATTGACCTGTTTGAAGCCGTCGATGTCCAGCACCAGCACCGCCAACGGCTTGTCGCCACCGATCGCCTGTGTCAGGCGCTGATTGAACAACACCCGGTTAGGCAGGCCGGTGATCAAGTCAAAATGCGCGAGCCGCTCCAATTGCGCCTGCGATTGTTTGAGTTCATGGTTGCGCAAATGAATCAGGCGATTGCTGCGGTTGAGCTGAGCGACGAACACACTGAACAAGCCGGTGCAGGTCAAGGCAAACAGAAACAGCGGCGAGGCGAACAGGCTCATCGACGGCCAGCCACCCAACGGGCGCGCGGCCAGTTGCCAGAGCCCGCCCGGCACATCGACATTCACGGTGACGGCATGTTCGTCGAACAGGTTCGGGTCACCCCAGATCATTCCGCCCGCCGAACCCTGACCATCCGCGCCACGCAGCGCCATCTCGAACCCTGGGTCCAGATCCAGGCCAGCGGCACTGAGCAAGCGGTCAATGTCGGCAACGATCGAGACATTGCCCCAGTACATCTTCACGCCCTTGTGTCCCTTGAGAAACACCGGTCGCCGGTAGATCAGCCCGCGCCCGCCCTGATACAGCTGCACCGGGCCGGCCAGCACCGGACTGTAATGGTCGCGCGCACGTTGCAGCATGGGGTATTGGTCGGGCAACCGCCGGTAGTCAAGGCCGATGACACTGCGGTTGCCAGTCAACGGGTAGACATCGGCAATCACATCGCCCGGGGCCAGGGAAACGTGGCGGATATGCGGCACCGAGGCCATCGCCTGACGCGCCATGTCACGAAAGTGCTCGGAACTGATCTGCCCGTCGGCGCTGAGCAACTGCGCAATGCCTTCGGTTTCACCAAACGCCGAACGCAACTGTGCTTCCAGCGCCGCGCGCACACCCGAGAGCCGCGCCGCCGCGTTGGCCACCAATTCGCTTTCCTGGCGCTGCACATCCAGACGCCCCAGGGCCACGGAAAAGCCAATGCCAATCAGCGCAAAGCCGATCGGCAACAAGCGATTGAGGGTGATGCCCAGGGACGCAGGCAGGACCCATTTATTACCAAGGGCGAGAATTCTCGAGCTCATAGGTCCATTATTCGCGGCGGATTACTGCTTTATCGGCATTCACGGAACAATATTGAGTGAGGCTGGCTTTTTTTAGCAGGCTGGCGTTATGCTCGAACTGAAACGTTTCACCCATCACAGAAAAAGAGGTGCTGCGCCCATGGACCGTCTGCTCGATTCGCTGTTTCCCACTGCCAACGAGATCCCCGAGGCCTACCGCCTGGGCGAGCCTCTGGAGCAACGCGAGTACCTGGTGAATGGCCAGTTAGAACGTTGGGACGGGCCACTGGCGACGGTACGCAGCCCGGTCTGGCTCAAAGAGGGCAATGAGGAACGGCAAGTGATCCTCGGCAGTGCACCACTGCTCGATGCCGACACCGCCCTCACCGCCCTCGATGCGGCGGTACACGCCTATGACAAAGGTCGCGGCCTATGGCCAACCATGCGGGTCGCCGAGCGTATCCAGCATGTCGAAACCTTTCTGAAAAAAATGCGTGAACAACGTGAGGCCGTGGTCAAACTGCTGATGTGGGAAATCGGCAAAAACCTCAAAGACTCGGAGAAAGAGTTCGACCGCACCTGCGACTACATCGTCGACACCATCAATGCCCTCAAGGAACTCGACCGGCGCTCCAGCCGCTTCGAGCTCGAGCAGGACACCCTCGGCCAGATCCGCCGCGCACCGCTGGGTGTGGCGTTGTGCATGGGGCCGTACAACTACCCGCTGAACGAAACCTTCACCACCTTGATTCCGGCCCTGATCATGGGCAACACCGTGGTATTCAAACCGGCCAAGTTCGGCGTGCTGTTGATTCGTCCGCTGCTGGAAGCGTTCCGCGACAGTTTTCCGGCCGGGGTGATCAACGTTATCTATGGCCGCGGCCGCGAAACCGTCAGCGCCTTGATGGCCAGCGGCAAGATTGATGTGTTCGCCTTTATCGGTACCAACAAGGCCGCCAGCGACCTGAAAAAACTTCACCCACGGCCACATCGGCTGCGCGCCGCCCTCGGTCTGGACGCCAAAAACCCGGGGATTGTGTTGCCGGAAGTCGATCTGGACAACGCCGTCAGCGAAGCCGTCACCGGTGCCCTGTCGTTCAACGGCCAGCGTTGCACAGCGTTGAAGATTCTGTTCGTCCACGAGCAGGTGGTAGCGGCCTTTCTCGACAAATTCCAGCGCAAGCTGGCCGCGCTCAAACCAGGCATGCCCTGGGAGCCGGGTGTGAGCCTGACGCCACTGCCCGAAGCCGGCAAAATCGACTACCTCAACGGCCTGGTCGCCGACGCGGTGGAAAAAGGCGCGCGGGTGCTCAATGAGGGGGGCGGCAGCAGCCGTGGCTCGTTCTTCTACCCCGCCCTGCTCTACCCGGTCAGCGCGCAGATGCGTGTGTACCAGGAAGAACAGTTCGGCCCTGTGGTGCCGGTGGTGCCCTACCGCGACCTGAGCACCGTCATCGACTATGTGCTGGACTCCGACTTCGGTCAGCAGTTGAGTATTTTTGGCACCAACCCAGCCGAAGTCGGACGCCTGGTCGACACCTTCGCCAACCAGGTCGGGCGTATCAACCTCAACGCCCAATGCCAGCGCGGGCCCGACACCTACCCGTTCAACGGCCGCAAGAACTCCGCCGAAGGCACCTTGTCCGTGCATGACGCATTGCGCGTGTTCTCGATCCGCACCTTGGTGGCCACCAAATTCCAGGAGGCCAACAAGCAGTTGATCAGCGAGATCATCCGCAACCGTGACTCAAGTTTCCTGACCACCGATTACATCTTCTGACTGCCGTCCGTCCAGCGCCGCGGATTTTGATTTGCCGAACCCGCGAAACTGTACAAATATACAGTTTCGCGCCCTCCACTTCGCGGCGCGCTAAGGAGGATCTACAAAATGGCCGTCAAACCAATCCCCGAAGGACAACACAGCATCACCCCTTACCTGGGCATCAAAGATGCCGGTAAGGCCATCGAGTTCTACAAAGCTGCGTTCGGCGCAGTCGAGATGTTCCGACTGGAAGGACCGGATGGCCGTATCGGCCATGCCGAGTTGAAAATCGGTGATTCGTCGCTGATGCTGGCCGACCCGTGCGATATGGAAGGCGGCCTGGTCAGCAGCCAGTCGCTCGGCGGCGCGGCCATCGGCCTGCACCTGTATGTCGAGGATGTCGATGCCCGTTTTGCCCAGGCCATCAAGGCCGGCGCTACCGAACTCAGGGCCGTGGAGAACCAGTTCTACGGTGACCGCAGTGGCACCCTGAAAGACCCGTTCGGCAATCTCTGGTTCATCTCCTCGCACGTCGAGGATGTCTCGGTAGAAGAAATCCGCGCCCGCGCTGCCAAGCTGTTTGCTGGAAGTTGAAAGCGTTAAGCTGCAAGCTGCAAGCACGTGTACAACTGCGCTTGCAGCTTGAAGCTTGCCGCTAAGGACTGCCATGCGAATTATTGAAAAAAATGCCGTGCTGGTGCGCACCCTGACGCCTGCCGAGGATGAACTGCTGAGTGGCTTCGTCCAGGGCACGCTGGCAGGTCCGCGCCTGTTGCAGGCCAATCAGTTGCTGCTGAAGATTCGCGCCGACGGGCATTGGCTGGCCTGCGATTGCCAGCCGCGCGCGTTGCCGGTGCTCAATGTCAATCTCAATGGCAACACCGGCACGCTGTTCTTGAAGAATAACCCCGGCACCGCCGAGCATGCGCCTGACTGCGCCTTCATCAAAGACGAGCGGGAAACTGCCCGCCCGCAAGACACCGACGTTGCGCCAGCCGCCTGGTTGCCTCCCGACACCCCGTTGCGCCTGCTCAGCGACTTTCGCCGCAGCGCTGCAGGCACCACGGGCGAACCGGCTGAAGGTGGCGAGAAACGCGAACAACAGCGCTTGCTGTCATTGCTGCTGACCTGGGTCGAAGCCGGTGGCTTGAACGTCTATGCCACGCACCTGAAGAAAGACCTCAGCGGGCAATTTGCCGAACTGCGCAGTGTCGCCAGCCGTTATCCGTTGATTGAGCGGGTACCTGCCAGCAACTACCTGGAAACCCGCCTGGACATGAAGCACATGATGATGCTCAAGGCACGTCTGCGCGACTCCAGTGCCTTCGGCAACCATCGCCGCTATGGCCTGATGCTCGACTGCGTCAGTCAGTTCAAGGCACGCAAGGTCTACAACGATCGCAGCGATGACGGATTCGATTTCCAGGGCCACCACCTGTTGTGGGGCGGCAGTAAAACCTCCGGGCCATTGCTGGCCCTGGCCATCTATTCACCGGCCAGCGCCGGCAGCCAGTTCTATGAGCTGATTCATGTTGCCAGCGTCCCGGTGTTGTCACGCGGGCATTTTTTCCCGGTGTACCGTGATGAAGAACGTGAGCCGCTAAAGATGCTCATTTCGCTGATCGACTGGATGGCCAGCAAAGGCGTGAAGGTGATCCTGCGCCGCCCGGTGATTGGCGGCCAGGGCACCGATGCGTTGGTGCTCAGCGCCGACCAGGACCGCGTCCTGTCGGTGTCGCTGACGGCACAACCGCTGGGGCCAGAACCTGAAGGCGAAACCTTCAAGCGCTATGCCGACTTCAAAAGCCTGGAAACCTTCCGCAAGTACGTGGCAGGCTTCTTCATGCGCGGCCGTGAGTGATCGCGGCCCCCTCGGCGCATACCGAGGGCGGCCGCAGGCACTTACCACTGACGTTTATCTGGCCGGCTCAGCCCGAGCTTCTCGATGCGGTAACGCAACATGTCACGGCTCAGCCCCAGCAGGCGGGCCGACTTGGTGACGTTCCAATCCGTGCGGTCGAGCATTTTACGCACCATTTCCCGCTCCACCTCAGGCAGGCTGGTAGACGTAGGGACATCCCCGGTGCCATTGATTTCATGGGGCAACACCGCTGTCGGCAGCTCAAAGGGTTCATCGACCAGACTCATGCAGACATTGAGCTGGTGCGGCGCAATTTCTTCGCTCGGCGCAAGCAACACAGTTTGCTCAAGCATGTTGCGCAGCTCGCGCACGTTGCCCGGCCAACTGTAATTGAGCAGCAGTTCCTCGGCCTCGGGGCTGAAATACAAATGCGTTTTACCGTAGCGCTTGCCGTGCAGGGCGAGAAAATGCCGGGCCAGTAACAGGATGTCTTCACCTCGGGCATACAACCTGGGCACCTTGATCGAGATGATGCGCAGACGAAAGAACAAGTCGCGACGAAACTTGCCCTGCTGCACCATTTGCTCGAGGTTGCAGTTGGTCGCGCTGATGATGCGCAAGTCAACCTTGCGCTCCTTGACCGCACCGATGCGGCGAATCGTGCGGTCTTCCAGCAGTTTCAGCAGCTTGGCCTGCAGCAGCAGGTCCATTTCGCCGATCTCGTCGAGAAACAGGGTGCCGCCATCCGCCGCCTCCACCAGCCCGACCCGCCGGTCTTTGGCGTCGGTAAAGGCGCCCTTTTCATGACCGAACAGCTCAGCTTCCAACAGGTTGGCCGGAATCGAAGCGCAGTTGAATTCAATGAACGGCCCCTTGCTGCGAGCACCGTCGTAATGCAGGGCACGTGCCACCAGTTCCTTGCCGGTACCGGTTTCGCCTTCGACCAACACCGGTGGCAGGTCACCACTGGACATGCGCTGCTCAGCATTGAGCAATTGCGTCAGCGTGTGCTTGAGGCCAAGCATGGCTGGCGACTCGCCGATCAGCGATTGGCCACCGAATTTGTGCGCTTCGCGCTCCTGGTAGAACGTCAGCGTGCGCTCCATGCGCTCAGTGGCCAGGGCCTTGTCGAGCATCAGCTTGAGCTCGGCCAGCACCACCGGTTTGGTCAGGTAATGAAAAGCCCCCTCCTTCATCGCCAGTACGGCATCTTCGACGTTGCCATAGCCAGTCATCATGATCACCTTAAGCTCTGGCGCACGCTCCGCTAACGCCTTGATCAGTTCATGACCGCTCATGCCCGGCAACGAGTTGTCGGTCAACACCGCATCGGGTTGACACTGCGACAGTTGCTCCAGCGCTTGTTCGGCACTATGGCAGACGGTGACCTCAAAACCCTTGCGTTCCAGATAAGTCTGAATATTTTCCGCCAGGATTTCATCATCCTCCACCACCAGGATGCTGTGCTCCATGATCCCCTCCCGCTGCAACATTGAAAGTCAGGCTTACGCGGGTTCCTTCCTCTTCGCGGCTGGTCAGGCTGACCGCACCGCCGAAACGCTCCATTATTCGTTTGACCAACACCAGACCGACGCCCAGGCCACCCTGCTTGGTGGTGAAAAAAGGCTTGAAAACCATGCGTTCCTGCTGCTGGCTCATGCCCTTGCCGGTATCGGTCAAGGTTAGCTGGACTTCGTTCTGCTCCTGCAACTCACGCACTTCCAGGGTCAGCCGCCCGCCCCCTGGCATGGCCTCAAGCGCGTTGGAAAACAGGCTATTGAGGATCTGCGTGAGTAACACCGGTTGGCTCACCACCCATACCGAAGGCGGCGCACTGACCTGCAATTGCACCTTGTTGCGCTCGATCTGCTGGGCGTAGGCGCTGCAGGCATCTTCAACCGCTGCGCTGAGGTCAACCGCTTCGGCATCGTCCTTCAATGGCCGCAATGACACCAGTAGCTCACGGACCCAACGCGACATACGGTCAACCTGACTGATGATGTCGCCAATATTTTTCTGCGAGCGTTCGCTGGCAATGTCCTGCGCCAGCTCGGCGCTGGAGCGGATGGTTGCCAGGGGGTTACGCAAACTGTGGGCCACCGCCGAAGACATCTCGCCCAGGGCCACAAAGGTTTCACTGGCCACCAGCTTCGCTTGCTGGGCCTGCAACAGGCTCGCCGCGCGACGCACAATCCAGAACAAGCCAAAGTAGATCAGGGCGCCGCCCAGCAGGGTTGAGGTCCAGATCAGCACATAGCCACGCTGAATACGCCGGATCAGGTCCTGAGGCTCTTTGTACACCTCCACCATCGACAGCACTTTGGTGCCGCTGTCATCGAACATGGGGATGTAGTTCTCGATGAACAGGTACTCGGGCTCGCGTTGAAACTTCTGTTCCTCACGTTCTTCATCGGCTTTGTGGTAGCTGGCTGACACCGGCACTTGCGAGTTGAACGACTCATCGAGGTCGTCGTCACCGACAATCTTCTGGCCAATCAGCAACGGGTTGGTCGACCAGACAATGGTCCGGTCCAGGGCGTAGACGTTGGTCAGCAAGGTGTCTGGCAGGTGCTCGACGTGGTCGAGAAACTCGATACGAGTGGACGCCGCGAGGTCGGCGCTGACCCCCGGGTGCTGTTTGTCCATACGCGGATCCAGCAATTGCGCCATGGTGGTGCCGGGCGGGATTTGCGAATGGCGCACCTCGGCCTTGGCCATCGCCTGGATGAACTGGGCAGTGAGCATGGCATCGCGCTCGACGCTGTCGTTGACCACGAACTGCGTCGAAACATAGCCCAGGCCCACCGCCACCGAGGCAATGATCAACAGACTGACCACCGAAAACCAGCGCAGCAAGTTGAATTCGCGCAAGGTCCGATCCGTTCCAGCTGGGGTGTCGCGGCCCTCATCGGCCTGTTTCGTGTTCAGCACCTGCATCGGGGGTTTCCTGGCGGGCTGTTTTTTATTTAAAACTTATAGCCCAGCCAGGTGCAGGTGTTTCAAATCAATTCTAATGGTTGCTGGCCCACTGATAGTATTTTGCCTCTACTGTGCAGCAGTACCCCCAGCCTGCCCTGCGCGGGCTTGTTCCTGCGCCCCTTGACGCCGGCTTTCCTGCTCGAGGAATTCAATCAAATTGTCAGCATCCTGATGATTCAAACGCAGGTTGGGCATGGCCACGCGGTTGTACTGCTCGTACAGCGCCACGGCCACTGCCTCACGCTCGGCCAGCATGCGATCGGGCTCACGAATCCAGCGGCTGAGCCAGGCCCGCTCGCGGCGTTGGGTGACGCCCAGCAGGTCTGGGCCAACGCTGCGCATACCGGTGCCCTGGCCATCCTCCGGGCCTAGGCTGTGGCAGGCCGCACAACGGGTTCTGAACAACTCCTCACCACTGCTGGGTGGGCGAATCTCCGGGGCCAGGGCATAGCTTTGCTCGCTGCTGGGGGTTTTCCAGTTCTGCAGGCTGTTGGCCAGTTGATCGGCGAGGATCCAGGGGTTTTCAAACGGTGAAGCCTTCATCCAGCGCCCAGTGGCCTGATTGCCGACAATCAGGCTGAGGTTGTGGTCGCGGCTGCGGCCATTGTCGACCCCTTCGATGAACAGCCCCAGACGGCGGCGCAGTTCGTCGATCTGGTCTTTGTCGCCGGTCAGGAAGCGCCAGCCTGGCCCAACCTTGAAGCGTGCCGCGTAGGCCTTGAGCACCTCGGGGGTATCACTGAGCGGGTCAATGCTGATCGAGTAGAAAAACACATCACGCCCCACCCGATCGCCCAACAGTTGCTGGACCTGGCGCAAGCGTGCGGTTTCCAGCGGACAGGAGTCGCCGCAGCCGGTGAAGATGAAGTTGATCACCACCACTTTGTCTTTGATCAGGTCATCAAAAAAGTGCACTTCTTGACCGTCCTGATCGGTCAGTGCGGTGTTGGGAAAATACCCTGCGCCCCAAGGCGTGGCCTCCTGCGCCAGGCCCTGGAGGGCCCAGCACAGCACGACGGTACCAAGCCAGACAGTCAATCGCCGCATGATCACCCCCGTTGGCTATTTGCTTAATTGGACTTGCGGGCCTTTGCCATCACCACTACGCCAGGTCGGCAGCGCAGCGGAGTTGATGTACTTGACGCCATCCCAGCTGGGTAAAGGTGTGGGCATCAACTGCAGTTGGCCGGGGTGGTCAATGTCCCAGCGCAGCAGCATGGAGTTGTCCTCATGCTGGGTGTTGTGACAGTGCTCCATGTAGGTACCGGCAAACTCGCGGAAGTTGATTGCCACCTCGACGTTGTCCAGGCCATCGTTCTCGTTGCCGATACGGTAGACGTCCTTGCGCGCCCATTTTTCCCATTCCGGTGGCGCCTTGCCGCCGCGGCTGAGGATGATGCCCTCCTCAAAGTGCACATGCACCGGGTGACTCCAGCCATTGCCGCCGTTCTGGATCTTCCACACCTCCAGGGTACCGACACCGGCGTAGCCAGCATCCGTTGGCCCGCTGGCCAGTTGCGGCGCGGCGCTGAGTCGGCGTGGGTCCATGTTGTAGCCCAGGCCACCATCGGACTTGATCGTCCACGGCACCTGGTCAGTGCCATCGGAGCGCCCGAAGATAAAGGTCCGGTGCCGGGCCTGAGCCAGGCGCGCCTGATCAGCCGGTGCATCGCGGTGCAGCTTCAGCGGGATCATCACTTTGCCTTCAGCCTTGCCCGGTTTCGCCGGTTCGTAGGCCGCCGGGTCCATGGCCAGGTCCTGGCCACTGTAGGCTTTGACATTGAACTGCAAGACCTTGCCCACCGCCGGGTCGCCCTTGTCCCACTGCGGGCCTTTGCTGGTCTGCTTGATCACCGCCAGGTACTTCTCCGACAACACATCGGCCAGCGGGATGTCCTCTTTCGGGCCTTTGCCGGTGTCGTGCGCCTTGAGGTTGATCAGGAACAGTTTGTCGCCCGGTTTGATGCCGTTTTTCGCAAAGTTGACGATGATGTCGAAGCGTTCGGCAATCCCCTGAGTCGGCAGAATCGCATTGTGGTTCTGCCGGTCACCGTCACCATCGAGGTCCATGCTGCCGTCAAACGGCACCGAGTGCTCCATGATGTTGCCGTCGTTGGCGATCATGTGAAACGGTACCCGCGCATAGGACACGCCGGAACCTTTGGGGCCGGGGAACTCGCCACCCGAGCCTTTGATTTCACGCACCATGGCCAGTTTGAAATAGCGCGACACCGAGCCATTGAGAATCCGCAGGCGGTAGCTGCGCGCGCGCACGTCAAGGAAGGGCTTGTACTGCCAGTTGATCAGCACCTGGTCACCGAGAAAGCCGTCGGTGTTGAACGGGTTGAACCACAACTGGCCGTCCTGGCCCCAGGCCTTGTCGGCGATCAGCAGGTTGACGTCGTAGTCGCGGTTACCCCAGGACAACGCCGACCCACTGGGCAGACGCAGGTTGACGCCGTCTTCAAAGGCTTCATTACCGCGGTCCAGCGCGCTGTAGTAGTTCATCATCGCCGCGTTGCCCTTGTAGACGTTCTGCGCGGTGAAATCGAGCATATGGTCATGGAACCAATGGGTGCTCATGGTTTCGCGCCAGTCGCCACGAATGCGGATACTGCCGTTGTTACAGGTCTTGAGCCCGGGCTCGGCATCGTTGACCCAGAGCTTTTCACCCGGGGTGCAGGGGAACGCTGCACGCGGGTCTTCGGCGCGGGTATTGATGCTGTCGTAACCGGCCAGTTGCAGCGGCCAGCGGTAGTCGTAGTACTGCCCGGGAAAGAAGAAGGCATTGGCGTAACCGTCACTTTCGGCCGGCGAGTGGCCGTTGTGTTCGTGCGTACTGATGGTGTGCAAGCCAAAACCGTGGTTGGCGGCAGGATCGATTGGCAAGGCGTTGTAGTGACGCATCAGCAACGGTTGGCCGTAACGCACCATCAGCAGTTTGGCCGGCAGGGTGCCGTCGAAGGTCCACAACGACTTGTGATCCTGCAACGGCATATTGGGGTGAAAGCGGGTGTCGACCCCCTTGGTCGTGCCCTGGGTATTGGCCTGCCCGGCGGTGTTGTTATACAACCCGCCCGGGCCGAACTCGCCAACGCTGTAATGGTGCATTTGCATGGCGTCACGCAGCCCGCCGTTGATTCGCGCCCCGGCCTGCACGGTCTTGTACGCCGCCTGCGGGTAAAACTCGTTCCAGCGCTGGTGCGACCAGCCTTTTCCCGGCGGCCGCCCTTCGGCCGAGGCGCCGATATGGCGGTTCAGGAACATCTCGATCTGCGTTTGCCAGGGGTTGCGATCGACCACGTTGGCGTACTGACTGGGAAACGGGGTCAGCCCCGGCTCTTTGAGGAAGGCATCGAGCAGTGGCCCGCTGGGGGCACTGCGGGCGATGCTTTGTGGGTCTTGCTGGGGCGCTGGCCCAGTGGTCGGGGCAGGAAACACCTGCAGGCTCGACGGGGTGGTAGGGTCCAGGCGGGTCGGGCCGAACTCTTCGAACAGCAACAGTTGCTGACTGAACGGCTGAGCACCGAACATCGGGCTCGGCGCGCCGTTGGTAGGGTAATTGAATGAGGTCTGCAACGCCGGCGGCCTGGCGTTTTCCTGGCGTGGTGTACTACGGTCGCCCTCAACCTCGTCAGGCAGGTCAAAGGCGCCGACATTGGCTTCCGGCAGGGTCAACAGGTTGTTCAAGGCCGCCGCAGGGTCCGTCGGTACATCGCTGTAGGCCGACGGGTCGCTCGGCTCCGGCGGATCGACATCATCGATCGGGCTGGCGGGTACTTGTGCCGCCAGCAGCACTGTCAAAGCGGTACTCAGGCAAAGGGGGTAATGCAGTCGCTTGTTCATGATCTCTCACCCAGTGTTGGCAGACCGGTAATGTCGATTTGCAATTACCCAGCCAAAACTGTTTCAAGATATGTACATGCTTATTTTCAATGACTTAGCAAAGATTTCTCGGCATATCGTCTAGCAAAAGTGGGGGAACAATCCCCCCACATTCGGGCCTTCAACCCTGTACCGGCTCGCGCGCCACACGAAAGTTCAACTGCACGCAGGTGCCCTTGCCCTCCCGGCTGCTCAGCCGCACGCTGCCACCGAAGCGCTCCATGATGCGCTTGACCAATACCAGCCCTACCCCCAGCCCGCCCTGCTTGGTGGTGTAGAACGGTTTGAACGCCATGCGTTGCTGCTCCTCGCTCATCCCCTTGCCACTGTCGCAAAAGCGCAACGTCAAGTTTTTGCGGTTGCGATGAATCAGTTCGATGCGCAGCGTGCCGCCGTCGTTCATGGCTTCCAGGGCGTTGGCGATCAGGCTGTTGAAGATCTGCCCGAGCAACACTGGCTGGCTCAATACCTGGGCATTACCCAGCGCATCGATCTGTACCTGCACGCCATGGCGTTTGAGCTGCAGCGAGAACGCTTGCACGC
This sequence comes from Pseudomonas sp. NUPR-002, assembly GCF_056322725.1. NCBI lineage: Bacteria > Pseudomonadati > Pseudomonadota > Gammaproteobacteria > Pseudomonadales > Pseudomonadaceae > Pseudomonas > Pseudomonas sp. NUPR-002. The sequence goes on along the minus strand of NZ_CM150476.1, from coordinate 2,729,715 downwards.
TGTCTTGCAGCACGCGATCGAGCTCTACCGCCTGAGCCTCATCATTGAGTGGCCGCAACGACTGCAACAATTGCCGCACCCAGTGCGACATGCGATCGACCTGACTGATGATGTCACCGATGTTCTTCTGCGCCGGCCCCTCTTCGATCTCCTGGGCCAGCTCGGCACTGGAGCGAATGCTGGCCAGCGGGTTGCGCAAGCTGTGCGCCACTGCCGAAGACATCTCGCCCAAAGCAACAAAGGTTTCGTTGTTGATCAGGCGTTTTTGCTGCTGCTGCAAATGGCGATTGGCCCGGTACATCAGCCAGTACAAACCGCCATAGACCAGCGCCGCACCGACCGCGACGGCCAGCCAGATCATCAGCAAACCGCTTTCAATGCGCGTGATCAAATCACGTGGTTCTTTATAGATTTCGACCATGGCGGTGACATTCTCGCCGTCGGCATCAAACAAGGGGATGTAGTTCTCGATAAACAAATGCTCGGGCGGGGTGATGAATTTCTGTTCGGCGCGTGCTTGATCAACATCGTGATAGCTGGCCGACACCCGTACTTTGTTTTCAAAGGCATGATCAAGGTCTTCGTCCGACTCGATCATCCGCCCAACCAGGGCCGGGTTGCTGGACCAGATCACCGTGCGATCCGGGGCATAGATATTGGCCAGCAGCATGTCGGGCAAGTGCGCGATATGGTCGAGGAACTCGCCGCGGGCATCGCGCCGCGCTTGCGGCGAGACGTCCGGAAAACTCTGATCCAGACGCGGGTCCAGCAACTCGCCCATGGTTCGGACATTGGGGATGGAGACGTGGCGTACTTCGGCCGAAGCAATCGACTGGATGAACTGCGCAGTGAGCAGCGCGTCACGCTCGACACTTTCATTGATGACGAAACGGCTGGAGATCAATCCCAGGCCAACGGCCACTGAAAGAATGATCGCCAGGCTGACAAAGGCATACCAACGCAACAAATTGAAGGGACGTTTCACAGGCGCTTCGCTGTTCGAGGCATCGTGCATGAGGGGTGTATCCAGGCGTGATTGCAGGTCCATCGCGAACTCCTGGCCAATGACTTCTTAGGTTATAGCCCAGTTACCTTCAGTTGCCCCGCGCGCAGCCCCCAATCGCCCCCAACCCTGGGGCATCGGCCCCGCCATTTATTACCCTGAAAATCGCCAAATTCTCCTGCAAGCCAGGCCCCATAAGGGTTTCGCCATATTGGTATGGAAGTTGCCGAGCCTTGTGCAGACGACCCAAGCCCCTGGGCCCCACTGCAAGAGGGAACACTCATGCACCGTCCAACGCCCCACCCACTGGCTTTGCTGATTCTGGCAGGCCTGATTCAGGCGCCGGCCCAGGCCGCGTTGTTTGAAGTCGACCCCGGCCCTTACCTGCCGGCCACCGGCGGTTTTGCCGCCTGGTATCAGGACACCCACGGCCGGGTGCTTGACCTGTGTCTGACCAAGGCGGTCAGCTCGCGGGTCGCCGGAGCACCCGGTGCGCCCTCGTACATGTGTGTGCTGAACCCGGCGCCTGGGGTGTTCGATGACACCAAGCCGATCAGCTTCCCCACCAACTACCCCGACGAGACGTTCTGGTTCACTGCCGACGCCGCCATTGTCGATGCGGCGCGTGGCATCGACCTGAGCTACGGCACTGCCATTGAGGCTGCTTTCGCCGCTGAAGACGTCGTAGAAGGCGACCAGGTCAGCTTCGCCCGGGTGCGTATCCGCGTCGATGTGCCAACGGCCGGCACCTACATCGTCACCCACCCCTACGGTGTCGAAGTCTTCGATGTACCGGTGGCAGGTCGCCGCGCAATCAACATGACCCGTGATATCGGTATCGGCGGGCAGAAAAACTACACCGGTGCACTCAAAGGCGATGTCGGCCCGTTCCTGCGTGGCGTAGGTGGCCCGTACACCGAAACCAACCCGCAAACCGGTGCCAGTGAACGCTTCATCGGCGACCCTAACCTCAACGAAGCGGTAACCGGCAGCCCGTTCAACACCAACTTCGTGCGCATCGAAGGGCCAAACGGCCTGGACCTGCGCACCACACTGTTCTCGGTGTCCGGCAAGCTCTCGGAGGTGGTGCGGCCAACCCCGGTAATTGCCCAGCGCAGCACCTATTCGCGCCACAGCGAAGACGGCAATTTGCGCGCCCAGCAAGATGTCTTCGTGCAGGCGCCACCGCCTCCAGGTACTGCAACGCTGATCAGCCAGACCCCGAACCTGAACCTCACCGAAGCCAATACCACCGGTGCCTGGTACGCCCAGTCGGCGCTGAACCCGGCGTTGCCGCTAAACCTGCAAGTGACTGCCGACAACCAACTGGCGATTCCCAGCAGCACGCCGACCACCCTGACCCTGCCGCTGACCGACCTGGTGGTAATCCAGCGCGCCGAGTTCAGCCTGGCGTCCGGCCAACTGACCCTGGTCGCCTCGACCAGTGACGAAACCAGTCCACCAGCGCTGATTGCCAGCACCGGCAACGGCGCGGCCATTGGCACCCTGAGCGGCAATGGCGCGGTCAAGACGCTCACCACCGGGCTCTCGCCAATCCCGCCGGCCACGGTCACGGTGACCAGCGCCAATGGCGGTAGCGACAGCGAAGAAGTGGTGCTCGTGCCATGAACATCATTACGCCACGTCCCGTAGCAGGAGGCAGCATGAATAACTGGCCACGCCTGGCGCTGTGCGCAGCCGGGCTTTCCCTCTCGCTGGCCGGCAGTGCCTGGGCCGGCCTCAAAGCGGTCGATCCCGGCCCTTATACCCTGGCCACCGGGCGTTACCCGATGTGGTACCAGGACCACAATGACCTGTCGATGGAGCTGTGCCAGTCAAGGGCAGCAAGCTCGCGGGTACCGGTTTCGGTACCGCCAGCTTACATGTGCACCCTGCTGCCTGAGCCGGGCGTGTATGACGATGCACTGCCATTGGTGTTCCCGGACAACTGGCCACCAGAGATGTTCTGGTACCTGGCGGAAACCTCGATTCCGGAGGTAGGCAACAGCGGCTATGAACTGGACGTGTATGTCGCCGGTCTGGAAGCGGCGTTCGCCGCCGAAAACCCGGTCGATGGCGACCAGCAAAGTTTCGCCCGTATCCGTATCCGGGTCTCTGTTCCGCAAGCCGGTACTTACGTGATCACCCACCCTTATGGGGTCGAGACCGTTAACGTCACCACCCCGGGGCGGCGCGCGATCAACATCACCCGCGACGTCGGCATCGGAGCACCGGGGGTTTTCAGCGGCCCGCTCAATGGTGCAGTCGGCCCGTTCCTGCGCGGCGTCGGCGGCCCCTACACCGAAATCAACCCGGACACCGGCGCCACTGAAAGCTTCATCGGCGACCCGAACTTGACTGAAGCGGTTATCGGTAGCCCGTTCAACACCAACTTCGTGCGTATCCAGGGCCCGGCCGGGACCATCCAGACCAACCTGTTCACCGTGTCCGGCAAAGTCCTCGACGCACGTAGCCAGGTTGCTGCAGAACTGGAACGTGCCAGCTACCGGCGCACCTCCGCAGGCACTCGGGTAGAAGTGTTCGCCAAGGCACCGAACACTGCCACCCTGTGCTTCCGCGAAACTCTGGCGCTGGTGCCGGGCACACCGCCTTCGCCTTGCCAGTTCAACTTGCTCGCCGATAACAACGGCCTGTTCTTCGCCAACCACCTGAGCAACGCCGCACCGCCTCCGGTGATTGTGGTTACCGCCACCGACCCGACCGGCGTGAACCGCCCCACCGCGCTCTCGCGCAAACTCAGCGACGTGGTCAAGGTCACCACCGCGCGCTACGACTGGGCCAACAAACGCCTGCGCATCGAAGCCAGTTCCAGCGACGAAGTACAGGTCCCAGACCTGGTCGCCCAGGGCTATGGCCGCCTGTCCAAGTCCGGCACCGTGCAAACCCTGACGGTCAATGACCTGACCCAGCCACCCGCTACTGTCACCGTCAAGTCCGCCGCCGGTGGCAGCGACACTGAAGCGGTAGTGATCGTCGGCAATGCCCCGGTCGAAGCGGAAAACCAGGCGCCCGTGACTCAAGCCGACCAGGGCAGCACCAGCTTCGGCGTGCCGCTGACCCTGAACCTGCTGAGCAACGACAGCGACCCGGACAACAACGTACCACTGAGCATCAGCGACCTCACCCAACCCACCACCGGCCAGGGTACCGTCGCCATGAGCGGCAGCACCGCAGTGGTCTACACCCCACCCGCGGTGGTCAACGCGCCAATGACCGCGACCTTCACCTACCGTGCCCAGGACAACAAAGGGATGAAGTCGCAGGTTACGACCGTAACCGTCAACGTCGCGCCAAACCAGGCGCCCGTCGCCAACGCCGACACTGCTGCCACCCTGGGTGTCGCACTGCCGATCAACGTCTTGCTCAACGATACAGACCCCGAAGGCAACACCCCTCTGGCAGTCGCCAGTGTCACCCAGCCGGCACCCGGACGCGGCACCGTGACCACCGATGGCAGTCAGATCACCTACACCCCACCGGCCTCCGTCACGGCGGCGTTCTCAACCACCTTCACCTACATCGCCCGCGACAGCCTCGGCGCCCTGTCGGCACCGGCCACCGTCACCGTACAGGTGTCGCCACGGCCTGCCGCAGAGACCTTCGCGGTCACTGCGGCAACCGTCACGGCGCGCTCCAACAACCGTTACAACTGGGACGTCTCCGGTACCTCGTCGGTGACCACTGGCAACACCATCACCGTACAGGTCACCACCCCGACCGGGCTGGTCACCCTCGGCAGTACCACGGTACCGCTGACTGGGCGCTGGCGCTTGACGGTGAGCAACAGCACCACGGTGATCCCGACCGCAGCACCGTCGGCGACCATCCGCAGTAGCCAGGGCACCGTCCGTACCGTACCGGTAACCGTGCAGTAAACGCAGGAGACATGACCATGGCGCGCCTGACCACCTTGCTGCTCTGCCTGACCCTCATCGGTCAGGCCGCCATGGCCGACGACTTGATGGACAACGCCGACCTCGGCCCCGGTGGCGACCTCGATGAACCGCTGTCCCTGCAACCACTACCCGGCAACACCGGGCAGCAGGCGCAGATCGAACAGAACGGGCAGTCCAACCGCGCCGCCATCGGCCAGGACGGGCAAACCCTGCTCGGCCGCATCGTGCAGTCCGGTGGCTCACAAGAGGCGTACATCCTGCAACAAGGCAACGACCTGATGGCCACCATCAACCAACAAGGCTATGGCAACAGTGCCTCGATTGCTCAGAGCGGCAGCAACAACCGCGCAAACATCGAGCAATACGGCAACAGCAACAACGCCAGCATCGTCCAGACCGGCTCGGGGCTTCAGAGCTCCGTAGTTCAGGCAGGCAATGGCCAGCGTGTGCAAGTCAACCAATACCGTTAAACCTGGAGGCACCACCATGTTCAAGCTCGCTCCCTTAAGCGCCGCCATTGTTCTGTGCCTTGCCGGTCAGGCCATGGCTGACAGCAGCCTGTCGACCCAGAACCAGTCCGGCACCGAGAACATCGCCGAAGTCAAACAGACCGCCGCGCCCCTCAGCAGCACCACGCAAAACCAGGTCGGCACCGGCAACAACCACGCCGCCAAGCAAGAGGGTGGCAACAGTAGAATTGAACAAAGCACCAATGGCGAATACAACGCCGGCTATGCCGAGCAGTTGTACGAATTCGGCAGCCAGATCAACCAACAATCGCAAGGCTCGCTGAACAACACCCATGCCAGCCAGTCGCTGGGTACTGAAAACACCGTGCAACAAACCCAGGAAGGCAGCGGCAACTTTACCTTCGTCTACCAAGACAGCCAGACCGGCAGCCAGGGCACCACCCAGCAATACGGTAACGACAACCGGGCCTTCGTCGAACAGTTCAACGGTGGTAACGCCAACAACGCCCTGAGCGTGCAGACCGGTACCAACAACTACAGCGCTGCCGAACACATCAACCACAACGACGGCCAGATCGGCATCCATCAGAACGGTGACAGCAACTGGGCCTACGGTGACCAACGCGAAGGCCAGGGCGGCATCCTTTCCATCGATCAGAACGGCTCCTCCAACTCCACGGAAATCTGGCAGGACACCCAGGCTGACAGCCGGGCCGCCGTCACCCAGAATGGCCTGACCAACGAAAGCGTCATCGACCAAAGCTTTGGTGAAAACAACAAAGCCAGCATCTTCCAGACCGGTGACGTCAACGCCATCTATGCCGACCAGTACGAATCGACCGGTTCGCTGGCAACCCTCACCCAGTCGGGCTCCGGCAACGTCAGCTTCACCTACCAGACCGGTGACAACCACGTGCTGGAAGTAAGCTCCAGCGGTATCGGCAACAAGGTACTGGCCAGCAACTGGAAAGGCGACAAAGCCGGTGGCCAGTTCGGCAGCAGCCAGGGCGCGGTCATCACCCAGAGCGGCACCGGCAACAGCACCAACCTCACCCAGGAGGGCATGAATCAATTGGCCAACCTGAGCCAGAACGGCGAACGCAACACCGTGGAATTGACCCAGACCACCAACAACAACGAGCTGTACTTTGAACAGAACGGTTCCGACAACCTGCTGATTGCCGATCAACGCGGCACCAGCAACTACGCCACCGGTTCCAGCGCCGGCATGGACAACAGCGTCAAGCTGGACCAGTCCGGCACTGGCAACCAGAGCTCCACCTGGCAACTGTACGGTGACAACAACAGCGCCATCATCAAGCAGACCGATGGTGTCAACGTCGCCTACGTGACCCAGGGTGGCTCGGGCAACCAGGCGTCGGTTGATCAGAGCGGTGCCAGTATGAACGCGACTGTTCAGCAGTTTGGTATGGGCAACCAGGCCACGGTATTGCAGCAGTAACACGGATTTTCCCGACGTTCTCCTTCTCCGCGCTTTTTCCCGCTTGGCCACAGTCACCGATGGGGGTGGCTGTGGTCCTTTTTCTTGGTGTATGGACCGGAGACATCGCTGGCTCCTGCATCCGGCCCGCTCCCACCTCCGATTTAGAGCCTGCGCCGCCGAATCGTTAATATTTTATTTTCGCTTCGAAGGCTTTACACGCAAATGCTAATCCTTATCATTCTCGACGCCTGAAGCGAGGGCTGCCTGCTGCACGCCCCGCTCACCCTTTGTTCAAGGAGATTTTTGACATGGCGTCGCGCTTCACCCTCAGCCCCTTGAGTATTGCCTTGCTGGCAACACTGGGCTCCCCGAGTCTCTACGCAGCCGAACTGCAGCCGCAGCCTGATGAAGTTCAGATTCAACCAACCGACCTGCCGGTTGCCGGCAGCCGGCAGGCCATCGAGCTGGAAAATACCCGCGTGTTGGGCACCGCCGAAGAAGAGCTCAAACAAGCGCCCGGGGTCTCGATCATTACCGCTGAAGACATCCAGCGGCGCCCACCGGTCAATGACCTGTCGGACATCATCCGCCGCGAGCCCGGGGTCAATCTCACGGGCAACAGTAGCAGCGGCGCCCGGGGTAACAACCGCCAGATCGACCTGCGCGGTATGGGCCCGGAAAACACCTTGATCCTGATCGACGGCAAGCCTTCGACCTCGCGCAACGCCGTGCGCTATGGCTGGAGTGGCGACCGTGACACCCGTGGCGAAACCAACTGGGTACCGGCTGAAGAAGTCGAGCGCATCGAGATCCTGCGCGGGCCGGCCGCCGCACGCTACGGCTCCGGGGCCATGGGCGGGGTGGTAAACATCATCACCAAGCGCCCGACCGAGCAACTGCGCGGAGCCATGACCCTGTACACGCTGTTCCCCGAAGACGATGCCGAAGGCACTGGCAAACGCGTCAACTTCAGCCTCAGCGGACCACTGACCGATAGCCTGGCCTTTCGCGTCTACGCCAACCTGAACAAAACCGACGCCGATGACATGAGCATCAACTCGGCACACCAGGCCTATGAAGAATCCTTGATGGCCGGCCGTGAAGGCGTGCGCAACAAAGACATCAACGGCCTGCTGAGCTGGAAAATCGATCCGGCCAATATCCTTGAGCTGGAATCGAGCTACAGCCGTCAGGGCAACATCTTTGCCGGTGACACCATGCTCAACGCGGGTGGCGAGTTCGTTGAAAGCCAGGTTGGCAAGGAAACCAACGTTATGCAGCGCTCCAGTTTCGCCGCGACCCATCGCGGCGACTATGACTGGGGCACTTCAACTGCATCGCTGTCGTATGACTTGACCCGCAACGACCGCCTCAACGAAGGCCTCGCCGGTTGGGGCGAAGGCGCCCCGTCGGGTGGCGCCGGGCGCTTTGAATCGCGCCTGCGCAATACGCGCGCCAGCGGTGAAATCAATCTGCCGCTGAGTAGCGGTTTCGAGCAGGTGCTGACCCTGGGCGGCGAGTACCTCTACGAGTCGCTCAACGACCCCGGTTCGCTGCGTCCACAAAGCTACGATCCCGGTGCCGAACTGCCTGGCTTCGACCGCACCCAAACCAAATCCACCGCCCGCAGCTTTGCCCTGTACGTCGAGGACAACATCGAAGTCGGGCAAAACACCGTGATCACCCCGGGTGTGCGCTATGACCATCACGAAGACTTCGGCAGCAACTGGAGCCCGAGCCTGAACGCCTCGTATCAAATCACTGAAGCGCTGAGCCTCAAGGGCGGCATCGCCCGCGCCTACAAAACCCCGAACCTGTACCAGGCCAACCCCAACTACCTGCTCTACAGCCGTGGCGGTGGCTGCAACAGCAGCGAGACCAACATCGGTGGCTGCTACCTGTTGGGCAACGCCAACCTCGACCCGGAAACCAGTGTCAACAAAGAGCTGGGCCTGGCGTACGACAAAGGTAACTGGCGCACCAGCGCCACCTACTTTCGCAACGACTACAAGAACAAGATCGAAGCTGGTAACCAGGCCTTGTTCCGCCTGCCCAACGGCCGTCGCATCCTGCGCTGGGAGAACACCGGCAAGGCGTTGGTGCAAGGCGTGGAAGGCAACCTGTTCATTGCGCTCACCCCCAGCCTGGACTGGAACACCAACTTCACCTACATGATCGACTCCGAAGACAAGAACACCGGCGAACCGCTGAGTATCATCCCCGAGTACACGGTCAACTCCACCCTGGACTGGAATGCCACCGACAAGCTCTCGTTCCAGCTCAATGGCACCTACTATGGCAAGCAGGAGGCCCCCAGCTACAACGCCCGGGCCAACGAAGCGCTTGATCCGAAGGTCCGCAAAGAGGTTGACCCCTATGGGTTGATGGGTATCAGCAGCGGCTACGCCTTCAATAAAAACCTGAACGTGCGGATAGGCGTCAACAACCTGTTTGACAAGCGCCTGTATCGCGAAGGTAACGCCGATGAAGCCGGCGCCCTGACCTATAACGAAGCCGGACGAGCCTATTACGCGTCCATTACCACTTCATTCTAACTAAGCCACTGTGGCGCGCCGCTCGATGGCTTGCGGCCGCGCCTGGCTTCACCCTGAATGCCCCGCTTAAATGTAGGAATTTACTTCAAAAGCCATGCATTAATTCAACACGATCACGTTCCCCGTACTATCGTTCCTTGAATCGACGTATCGTTTGCGCCTTTCCCATCCTGCCACCAGGCGCACTCCTGAATGATTCAGGAATTTGCTTACATACTCGACAAGGAGCTGAACATTGACCTCGGTCTTGATTGTTGATGACCACGCTACCGTACGCTTTGCCTTGCGCATGTTGCTCGAACGTGAACGCTTCCATGTCATTGGTGAAGTGCATGATGGTGAGGTGGCAACGCAGGTGGCGCGGCAATTGCGTCCTGATGTCGTGATCCTCGATATCGGCTTGCCGGGTATTGACGGCCTGAGTGTAATGAAGCGATTGCGTATGCTTGAACCGCCTCCACGCATCCTGGTGCTCAGCGGACAACCCCCCGAACTGTTTGCCCGGCGCTGCCTTGACGGCGGAGCTTCAGCCTTCGTGCGCAAGGACGAAGACCTCGAGGCATTGATATTTGCACTCAAAGCCATGATCAAGGGTTACTCGATCTTTCCTGAACTGTCGACACAAAGCGGCCCGTTACTCAGCGAACAGCAGCGCCTGGAGAAACTGTCTGACCAGGAATTCGCGGTGTTACGCCTGCTGGTTGAAGGGTGGTCAAACAATGTGATCGCCGAGCGTATGCACTTGAGTGCGAAAACCGTCAGCACCTACAAAACCCGAATTTTGGAAAAGCTGGAGATCAAATCGCTGGTTGAACTGATCCACCTGTCAGAACGTCATGACATTTAAGCCACCATGAAGCCATTCAGGTGCATTGCACTTAGCTGCCTGCTGAGCCTGCAGGCACTTCCCGCCCAGGCGATTGATGTCGGTGAGCAGCGCCAGTTATTGGCCCGTTCGATCAGCAGCAGCGCCGCGCTGACGCTGTCGGCCGAAGACCGCAACTGGCTCAGGCACGAACAGCACCTGATACTCGGTACCACCGTGCCGGACTACCCGCCGTTCGATATCAACATCAGCGATCACGGCTATGAAGGCCTGACTGCCGACTACGCCGGACTGATCAGCGAATTGTTGGGCATTCCCATCAAGGTCAGGCGCTTTGCTCACCGCAGCCAGGCGATTGCTGCACTGCATGAAGGCAAGATCGACCTGCTCGGCAGTTCCAATGCCTTCGAGGCGGCCGACGCGCAATTGGTGCTGAGCCACCCCTACACCGATGATCAGGCGGTAATCGCCATCGGCGCAGGCAAAACCCTGGGGCTTAACGACAAGCTGCAAGGGCTACGCCTGGCAATGGTCGATCATTACCTGCCCACTTCGGCGGTGAGCGCGTTGTACCCGCAGGCGCAGCTGCAACTGTACAACTCCAATCTGGCCGGTTTGTCGGCCGTGTCGCTGGGCCAGGCCGATGCTTTTCTTGGCGATGCGCTGAGCAGTGACTACCTGATTACCCGTGTTTTCCGCGACAGCGTGCAGATCGAGCACTTCATCAAGGACTTGCGCGGCACCTTCGCCTTTGCCGCGTCCCGCGACAACCCGACACTGCTGCGTCTGGTCAATCAGGCCCTGGACCGTATCGGCGACAATGATCGTCTGAACATCCTGCGCCGCTGGACCAGCGGAAGCACACGCAGCCTGCTCAATCGCGGCAACTTGAGCCTGAGTGCTGCCGAACGCACCTGGATCGAGCAACACCCCAAAGTCCGTGTGGCGGTCAACACCTATTTTGCACCCATCACCTTTTACGATGACCAGAAGCAGTTTCGCGGTATCGCCGCCGATGTCCTCGAGCAGATTGGTCTGCGTACTGGCCTGAAGTTCGACATTCAAACCGCCGACACCGTGGCACAGATGATTCAACTGGTCGAACAAGGCCAGGCCGATATTGCTGCGGCGCTGCCACCCACCCTGGAGCGTGAGCGCACGTTGCGTTTCACCCGCCCCTACCTGGTTACACCGCGGGTTCTGGTCACCCGCAGCGATAACCATGACCTGCGCAGCAGTGCCCACCTCAGCGGCGTGCGCATGGCCTCGATACGCGACTTCGTACCGATCAAAGAAGAACTGCGCCAACGCTTTCCGCAGATGACCCTGGTTGAAGTCGATGATCCATTGTCAATGATGGAGGCTGTGGCCCAAGGCAAGGCCGATGTTGCACTCAGTACGCAAACCAATGCCGATTACTTCGTCAGCCGTATGTTCAAAGACCGCCTGCAGATCGCCTCGATCTACGGCGACCAACCCGGCGTTGCCTCGTTTGCCGTCGCCCGTGACGCCAAGCTGCTGCATTCGATACTCAACAAGGTGCTGCTCAGCATCCCGCCCGACGAAATGGCCGAGCTGACCGGCCGCTGGCGCACCAACGCGCTGATCAGCGACAGCCTCTGGTACAACGACCGTGGGTTGATCCTGCAGATCCTGCTGGGTGCAGCCGGGCTGATCGCGGCAGTGATTTTCTGGAACCGCTACCTGCGCCGGCTGATCCGTGAACGTAGCGACGCCGAACAGGCCCTGCAACATGAGCTGGCTTTCAGCAAGCGTCTGCTTGAAGAACTGCGTCTGGCCAAAGAGCAAGCCGAGGACGCCAGCCGGGCCAAAAGTACCTTCCTGGCGACCATGAGCCATGAAATCCGCACGCCCATGAACGCCGTCATCGGCCTGCTCGAGCTGGCCGTCAAAGATGCTGAACAAGGCCGCGCCGACCGCAACGCCCTACAAGTGGCTTTTGAGTCAGCCAACGGCCTGCTCGAACTGATCGGTGACATTCTGGATATCGCCCGTATCGAATCCGGGCGCATGACCCTGGCGCCGCAAGCGACCGACCTGGTTGCCCTGGTCAATGCCACCGTTCGGGTGTTCGAAGGCAACGCCAGACTCAAAGGCCTGGTCCTGACCAGCGACGTGCCAGCAGGCTCGAGCCTGGTAACGGTGGACGCGCTGCGGCTCAAGCAGATCCTGTCGAATCTGATCAGCAACGCGATCAAATTCACCGAGCAAGGCCGTATCACGGTGAGCCTGCGACTCGACGCCGATGCGCCAGGCCGGCTGCGCACCACGCTTACGGTCGAAGACACGGGCATTGGCATCAGCGCGCAAGACCAGCAACGCCTGTTCCAGCATTTTTCCCAGGTCGGTGCGCAGACAGAACGCCAGGGTACCGGCCTGGGCCTGATGATCAGCCGGACCCTATGTGAACTGATGGGCGGGCAATTAACCCTGCACAGCACCCTGCACCAGGGCACCTGCGTCCGGGTTACGCTGACCTTACCGCTGGCCGAGCCAATCCCAGAGATGTCCAGCAAACCGGCCAGCGCAGAGGGCAGCATGGCGGCACAGTCGATTCTGGTGGTCGACGACTACCCTGCCAACCTGATGCTGATTGAGCGTCAGCTCAGTATGCTGGGTCACCGGGTCAGCCAAGCCAGCGACGGCCAGCAAGCATTGACGCTGTGGCAGCAAGGTCAGTTCGATACGGTGATCACCGATTGTCATATGCCCGGCATGGACGGCCATCAACTGGCCCGCCAGATCCGCGCCCTGGAGCACCAGCAGCAAAAAACGCCCTGCCTGATTCTTGGCCTGACCGCCAACGCCCAGGCCCAGGAGCGAGAACAATGCCTGGCCAGCGGCATGAACGACTGTCTGTTCAAACCGATCGGCCTGGCTGAACTACGCCGTCACCTGCAAGCCGATATCACCCAACCCGAACTTCTGCCAAATACAGTTGAAGACGCTCACGCCAGTGGCTTTGACATCGACAACCTGAAGTACCTGACCAAGGATGATCCCAATCTGATACGTCGGTTGATCGACGAGCTGGCGCGCAGCAACCACGAAGACCTCAATGCCTTGCGCGCCTTGGGCCCGAACCCTTCGCGCGAGGGGCTGCGCGCGCTCGCCCATCGGATCAAAGGTGGGGCGAAAATGCTCAAGGCACGCGGTGTAGTGCGCAACTGCGAAGCGCTGGAGCAAGCCAGCCTCGGCGATGCCAGCGACAACCATCTCAAGGCTCTGCTAGACACGCTGGAACAAAGCTTGCTGAACCTGGACCAGCAATTGCGCCAACCCGCCACGCAGTAGCCAGGCTGGCGCTACTGCGCGTGCCCTTCAATGCGCTCAGTGCAACTGCAAGGTCGAGTTGATCTGGCTGATGGCGTCTACCACATGTTGCGCACCCTGCTGTATCTCGAGGATCACCTCGCCGGCTTCATTGGCCAGTTCCACGCCGATGCCAGTGCGACTCAAGCTCGACTGCATGCTGGCCACAGCGGTCAACGACAGGTCGTGGTTCTGACGCACCACTTCGACAATTTCCAGGGTTGCCTGACTGGTACGTGCCGCCAGGTTGCGTACTTCATCGGCCACCACCGCAAAACCTCGTCCGTGCTCACCCGCGCGCGCCGCTTCGATAGCGGCATTGAGGGCCAGGAGGTTGGTCTGGTCGGCGATCCCGCGGATGGTCTGAACAATCTGGCCGATGACCTCCGACTGCTTGCTCACCGCATCGATACTGCGTGCGGCCGCGTTGAGGTTGCACGAAATTTCCTCAATGACCTGCACGGTTTGTTGCACCACCTGAGAACCTTTGCGGGCACAGGCATCATTCTGCATCGAGGTGGTATGGGCGGCCTCGGCGGCGGTTTGCTGGGTGCAGACCTGGGAGGTGATGTCACTGGCAAACTTCACAACCTTGTAAAGTTGGCCGCGGGTGTCAAAGATCGGGTTGTACGAGGCTTCGAGGTAAACCATCTGCCCTAGCTTGTTGACCCGTTCGAAGCGATGGGAATGGTATTCGCCGCGGTTGAGTGAAGCCCAGAACGCCTTGTAAGCCGCCGATTCACTTTCACTCTTGTGGCAAAACAGGCTGTGATGCTGGCCGACGATCTCGTCGTGACGATAACGCATGGTGTCGAGAAAGTTCTGGTTGGCCTTGATCACTTTACCTTGCGGGGTGAACTCGATAACCGCCATTGAACGACTGATGGCTTTGATCAGGCTGTCACTTTCATGCTCGTCTTTTACCCGCGTGGTGATATCGGACGCCACTTTTATCACGCTGACCACTTCTTGCCCGGGCCCCAGCACCGGCATGTAGCTGGCTTCCAGCCACAACTGGCGACCTTGCTGATCAACCCGTTCGAACGTGCCGCTGCGTGCTTCGCCGCGTGCCAGCCCGTGCCATAACTGCCGGTACGCGTCGCTATTGGCGTAATCCTTGTCACAAAAAATCCGGTGGTGCTTACCGCGAATCTGCTCAAGGCTGTAGCCGGTGACCTTACAGAAGTTATCGTTGGCGTCCAGAATAATCCCGTCCGGGCTGAACTCGATCATCGCCATAGAGCGGCTGATGGCGGCGAGTTTGGCGTTGATGCCTGCCAGAGCCCGATTGCACTGCTCAATCTCTGCCAAATCCGACTTGCGATGAAAATCGAACATAAAACGCCCTCCACGCCCAGGTGTTGCTGAGCATAGATTGCCGTTGACGCCGCGCAAGCCGATTGCTTGCTGTAGGAGCGGGCTTGCCCCGCGATAGCGATTTATCAGTCACATCGCCTCGCGGGGCAAGCCCGCTCCTACCAGGATTTAGCTGCTTTCACGCACCACCAATTCGAACCCCAAGTCCTGATTGTGCGCAGTCCTCCGCTTACCATCGAGCAAGCCCAGCAATGCCTGCGCCGCGCAACGGCCAATGGCTGCACGCGGGGTACGGATCGAAGTCAGACGCGGCACCATGTGTGCCGAAGCCGGAAGGTCGTTGAAACCAACCATCGCCACCTGCTCCGGCACCTTAACCCCCAGGCGCAGGGCTTCAAGAATGGCACCTTGGGCCAGGTCGTCGTTACAGAAGAAAATCCCGTCGACATCGCCCTGTTGCGCCAGTAACTGCCTGAACAATTCACCGCCCAAGGCAATCGATGACGGCTGTGGCGACAGCAGTTGCAGCTCACTGGCATAGCGGCCAGCCGCAACCAGGGCTTGAGTGAAACCTTCGGCCCGCTGCATCACCCGCGGATCGAGCTGCGCAGCGATAAAGCCCAAGCGCTGGCAACCCCGCTCAAGCAAATGATGCGCCGCCGCCGCACCGGCCTGCTGCTGGGAAAACCCCACCGACATGCCCTGCTCCGCCTGCCCCAGCTCCATCATGTGCACACACGGGACGCCACTGGCGCTGAGCATCTGCTTGGACGCCTCGCTGCGGTCGAAACCGGTGAGCAGCATGCCGCGCGGCTGGTAGGCCAGGTAGTTACGGATCAGGTTCTCTTCTTCGGCGATATCGTAGTGATAGTTACCGATCAACACCTCGAGCCCACGCGGGCGCATAACTTCATGCACCGCCTCCAGGGTCTCGATGAACAACTGGTTGGACAGCGACGGAATCAGCACCACGATCGACTCGCTCTGCGCCGAGGCCAGTGCCCGCGCGGCCGGGTTGGCCACATAACCCAAGGCTGTTGCGGCCTGCTTGACCTTCTCGACCAGCTCGGGCGCCACCGTGCTGACACCGCGCAAGGCACGCGAAGCAGTGATCGGGGAAACCCCGGAAAGCCTGGCCACTTCAGCCAGAGTGGGACGACCGGTAGTACGAGAGCCGATGCGGGTCATGGGGAATTTTATTTTCGACTTGCAAAGAATGGGGAACGGGCACTAAGGTAGCGCTGTCTCAGAGCACAGGCAATGCATAACTGCAGGTGAGCTGAAATGAGCACCCACACTGCTGAATACAAGATCAATAACATCCGGGTAAGACGCGTCCGAGGCGTAAGCAGCCTCGTGCAAAGATAGCGCTATCTTGCCCTGCAGGAGGTACCGATGAACCCACCCCTCTCCGCGATCGTGGTCATGGGCGTAGCAGGCTGCGGCAAAAGCTACGTTGGTGCCGCCATTGCCGGCTTAAGCGGCGGTCGCCTGATTGAAGGCGATGATTTCCACCCGACCGCCAACATTCAGAAAATGAGTGCCGGTATACCCTTGGACGATGACGACCGTGCCGGTTGGCTGATTCGTCTGGGTGAAGAACTGCAAGCCACCCTCAAGCACGGCGAACGGCCGATCCTCACCTGCTCTGCCCTGAAAAAGCGCTACCGCGACACCTTGCGCCACGCCGTGCCCGACCTGGGCTTCGTGTTCCTTGACCTGACCCCTGAAGAAGCCAGCCGCCGGGTCCTTGCCCGCCCCGGGCACTTCATGCCGGCCAGCCTGATCGCCAGCCAGTTCGCCACCCTTGAGCGCCCCAATGGCGAAGCCCTGACCTTACCGCTGGACGCCACCTTGCCGGTCGAACAACTGGCGATCCAGGTCGATCTGTGGCTAAAGCCCTGCGGTGAGCCGGTGCTGGCGCGAACGGCCTGACCAGGCGGTTTTCCGGCTCACCAAAGATAGCGCTGTCTCAAGCACTGATTGCTGTAAACGTTACGCCCACAACAATGACAAAACGAGGCACTGAACCATGTTTGGTTTGGCAACTGATACCTACCTGCTGCTCGATGCAGTGGTCACCATCATCGGCCTGGTGCTGCTGATCACCCATTTCAAAGTCCACCCCTTCGTCGCCTTGACCCTGGCCGCCGGTTTCCTCGGCCTGACCTCGGGCATGCCCGTGGCCAAAGTCATGAAATCCTTCCAGGACGGCTTTGGCGGCGTGCTGGGGTTTGTCGGCATTGTCCTGGCGCTCGGCACCATGCTCGGCAAGCTGATGGCCGATTCAGGCGGGGCCGATCAGATCGCGCAAACGCTGATTCGCGCTTTTGGCAAACAGAAGGTCCACTGGGCGATGATGTTCGCCGCGTTTCTGGTAGGCATTCCGCTGTTCTTCGAAATCGGTTTTGTGCTGTTGATTCCGCTGGTGTTCATCGTCGCCCGACGTTCCGGGGTGTCGCTGATCAAGATCGGCATACCGTTGCTGGCCGGGTTGTCGGTGGTTCACGGCCTGGTGCCACCGCATCCGGGACCGTTGCTGGCGATTGGCATTTTCAATGCTGATATTGGCAAGACCATTTTCTATGGCCTGATCATCGCCCTGCCCACCGCAATCATTGCCGGGCCGCTGTATGGCAACTTCATCTCGCGTTATATCCCGGGCTCACCCTCGCAGGAACTGATGGATCAGATTGCCCGCGAGTCCGATCAGAAAAACCTGCCGAGTTTCAGTATCACGCTGATCACCGTGCTGCTGCCGGTGTTTCTGATGTTGCTGAAAACCTTCGCCGACGTGGTGCTGCCGGCTGAGCACATTGTGCGGCAATGGATGGACCTGATCGGCCACCCGATCACCGCCCTGCTCGCGGCGTTGCTGTTGGCCTTCTACACCTTTGGTGCTGCGCGCGGCTTCTCGCGCCAGCAGATCATGAAACTGCTCGACCAGAGCCTGGCGCCAACGGCGGCGATCATTTTGATCGTCGGTGCCGGTGGTGGCTTCAAACAGATGTTGGTGGACACCGGGGTGGGTAACGTCATTGGCCAGATGGCCGTGCAGGCGCAGATTTCGCCGATCCTGCTGGCCTGGCTGGTAGCGGCGGTAATTCGTATCGCCACCGGCTCGGCGACCGTGGCGACCATTACCGGTGCCGGGATTGTCGCCCCGGTGATCGGCATGATTCCGGGCGTCAACCGTGAACTACTGGTGCTGGCGACAGGCGCTGGCTCGTTGATTCTTTCGCACGTCAACGATGCTGGCTTCTGGCTGGTGAAGCAGTACTTCAACATGACCGTGGCAGAGACCTTCAAGACCTGGAGCATGATGGAGACCATC
This sequence comes from Pseudomonas sp. NUPR-002, assembly GCF_056322725.1. Taxonomy (NCBI): domain Bacteria; kingdom Pseudomonadati; phylum Pseudomonadota; class Gammaproteobacteria; order Pseudomonadales; family Pseudomonadaceae; genus Pseudomonas; species Pseudomonas sp. NUPR-002. The sequence goes on along the minus strand of NZ_CM150476.1, from coordinate 2,711,516 downwards.
CTCTCGGTGGTCGGCATCATCTTTATCATGCTCTTGTCGCTAGTGGTCTGACCCGGTAGGAGCGGGCTGTGTGGGAGCGGGCTTGCCCCGCGATAGCGATTTGTCAGTCACATCGCTTCGCGGGGCAAGCCCGCTCCTACGGCGTTACAGGGCAGCCTTGAAAATCGCTTCAATCTCCGCCTGGCTGGCCTCCCGAGGGTTGGTCAGGCCGCACGCATCCTTCAGGGCGTTGCTGGCCAAGACCGGTATATCCGCCTCTTTGGCCCCCAACACCGCCAGACCAGCAGGAATATCGATATCCCGCGACAGTTGCTCAATCGCAGCAATGGCTGCCTCACTGCCCTGCTCTGCACTCAGCCCACTGACGTCTACGCCCATGGCCTTGGCCACATCACGCAGGCGCGCAGCACTGACCTTGGCGTTGAAACGCTGAACATGCGGCAACAACACGGCGTTGCACACGCCATGCGGCAAGTCGTAGAACCCGCCCAACTGGTGCGCCATGGCATGCACGTAGCCCAGCGAAGCATTGTTGAAGGCCATACCGGCGAGGAACTGGGCATAGGCCATGCTTTCGCGCGCCTGCATGTCACTGCCCTCGGCAACCGCCTGACGCAGGCTCTGACTGATCAGCTCGATGGCCTTGATTGCACAGGCATCGGTGATCGGCGTCGCTGCCGTAGACACATAGGCTTCGATGGCGTGGGTCAGCGCATCCATACCGGTAGCGGCGGTCAGGCATTTGGGCATGGCAGCCATCAGCGCCGGGTCGTTGACCGACAGCAATGGGGTAACGTTACGGTCGACGATGGCCATTTTCACGTGGCGCGCTTCGTCGGTGATGATGCAAAAGCGCGTCATTTCGCTGGCGGTACCGGCCGTGGTGTTGATTGCGATCAGCGGCAGTTGCGGCTTGGCCGAACGATCAACGCCCTCGTAGTCGCTGATCTTGCCACCGTTGGTGGCGCACAGGGCAATACCCTTGGCGCAGTCATGCGGCGAGCCGCCGCCCAGGGAGATCACACAGTCGCAGCGTTCACGCTGCAACTGCGCCAGTCCCTGTTCGACGTTGGCGATGCTCGGGTTAGGTTTGGCGCCGTCAAAAATCGATGAGTCAATGTCACGCATCGCCAGCAGTTCGGCGATACGCTCGGCGACCCCGGCCTTGGCCAGCCCGGTGTCGGTGACAATCAGTGCCTTGCGCAATCCGTAGCCGGCGATGGCCGCCATCGCCTCGTCGAGGCAGTCGATGCCCATGATGTTGACGGCAGGGATAAAAAACGTGCTGCTCATGGCGAAACCCTCATGCAAATTTCCATTGCCGTCAGGATCCGCCTCTACGCCCTGCCCCGTGTTGATCTGGGGCAAATCTTGCTCAGCCGAGGAACAGTCGATAGGCCGGGTTGTCAGTTTCGTCCCAGTAGCGATAACCCATTGCATCCAGGGCGGCAGGCAAACTGGCCTGCTCGTCTTCAGGCACCTCCAGCGCGGCGAACACCCGGGCGTCCGCCGCACCATGGTTACGGTAGTGGAACAGGCTGATGTTCCAGCGCTTGCCCAAACGCTCCAAAAAGCCCAGCAAAGCTCCCGGACGCTCGGGAAATTCGAAGCGCAGCACCCGTTCATTCGCACCCGGCCCGGCATGCCCACCCACGGTATGGCGTACGTGCAGCTTGGCCAGTTCGTTGTCGGTCAGGTCGAGTACCTCGTAGCCCTGAGCGCTCAGGCTGGCCAGCAGGCGATCCCGCGGATCGTGCTGCGGGTGGGTCTGCACGCCAACGAACAGCCGCGCTTCTTTGCCCGGGTAGTAGCGGTAGTTGAACTCGGTGATCTGCCGCTTGCCCAGGGCCTGGCAAAAGGCGCGGAAACTGCCCGGCTGCTCGGGGATGGTCACGGCGATGATCGCCTCGCGTTGCTCGCCCAGCTCTGCGCGTTCGGCAACATGGCGCAGGCGGTCGAAGTTGACGTTGGCACCTGAGTCGATGGCGACCAGGGTCTGGCCGCTGACGCCTTCACGGGCCACGTACTTTTTGATTCCCGCCACCGCCAACGCGCCGGACGGCTCGGTGATCGAACGGGTATCGTCGTAGATGTCCTTGATCGCTGCGCACAGTTCATCGTTGCTGACGGTGATGACCTCATCCACATAGTGGCGGCACAGCTCAAAGCAATGCGCACCGATCTGCGCCACCGCCACGCCTTCGGCAAAGCTGCCGACCTGCGGCAACACCACCCGCTCGCCGGCCCGCATGGCGGCCTGCAGGCAATTGGAATCCTGCGGTTCGACTCCGATCACTTTCACTTCAGGGCGCAGGTATTTGACGTACGCCGCGATCCCGGCAATCAGGCCGCCACCACCCACCGGAACGAAGATCGCATCCAGCGCACCCGGCTGCTGGCGGAGGATTTCCATGGCCACCGTGCCCTGTCCGGCGATCACATCCGGGTCGTCAAACGGCGGCACGAAGGTTGCCCCTTCACTGTCCGCCAGTTTCAGCGCGTGGGCCAGGGCATGGGGAAAGCTGTCACCGTGCAGCACCACTTCGCCGCCGCGCGAGCGTACGCCGGCCACTTTCAACTCAGGTGTTGTAGTGGGCATGACGATGGTCGCGCGCATACCCAGTTCGCGTGCTGCCAGGGCCACGCCCTGGGCATGGTTGCCAGCTGAGGCGGTGATGACGCCGCGGGCACGCTGGGCCGGGCTCAAGCGGCTGAGGCGGTTGTAGGCGCCGCGGATCTTGAACGAGAACGTCGGCTGCAGGTCTTCGCGCTTGAGCAGCACCTGGTTAGCCAAGGACTGGGACAATGCGGGCGCCAGTTGCAGCGGCGTCTCGATCGCCAGGTCGTACACCGGTGCAGCAAGAATGCGCCGCACGTAATCGGACAGCAGGTTCGGCGACGCGGACGGTGTGCGAGGGCTAACGGCAAGGCTGGTCATCAGTGACTCCTGGTTTTTTAAAGTGCCCAGGAGAGAGAGAAAGAACCCGCCTCCAGGGCGGGTTCGGTGCAAGTGCTCGCTAGCCCGCCAAAACGATAATGGCGGTAATAATGCTGTGCGCGGGCAACTGCAGGAAGGTATTCATGCCAGCGAAACTAGCGCAGCCCTGCAGGTAAAGTCAAGCCATCGGGTCTGACAACAGCCAAGCCTGATTGGCGTCAATATTCAGTCCTGCGAATTGGACAACCCTGCCTTCTGCTGCTTGTATCTAAACCCTGCAAGACCGCAAACACGTACAACTTCGAACTAATGGATGGGGCGAGGAGCGGGACAATGGCATATACAGTCATGATGGTGTTTGGCACACGTCCTGAAGCGATCAAGATGGCGCCGCTGGCCCAGGTACTGCGACAGTGGCCTGACATCGAGCTGAACATCTGCTCCACCGGCCAGCACCGGGAAATGCTCCAGCAGGTGCTGCGGGACTTCGGCCTGAGCGTCGATGAAGACCTGCACGTGATGACCCAGAACCAGACCCTCAACGGCCTGTCACAGCAATTGCTTGAGCAACTGGATGCCACCTACGCCCGTATCCAGCCCGATATCGTCCTGGTGCATGGCGACACCACCACCAGTTTTATCGCTGCCCTCGCCGCCTTCAACCGCCAGATTCCCATTGCTCACGTCGAAGCCGGGTTGCGCAGTGGCAGCCTCAAGGCACCCTGGCCCGAAGAAGCCAACCGGCGCCTGACCGGGGTGATTGCCGATTTGCACTTCCCGCCCACCAACCGCGCCCGGGACAACCTGTTGCGTGAAGGTGTGGTGCTGGAGCAGATCGAAGTCACCGGCAACACGGTCATCGATGCCCTGCTGTGGATGCGCGACTACCTGACCCACAGCCATTGGAAACCCGCCCCTGACTCGCCCTTGGCGCAACTGCGCGATGACCAGCGCCTGGTGCTGATCACCGGCCATCGCCGGGAGAACTTCGGCCAGGGTTTTGAACGCATCTGCCTGGCCCTGGCCGAGTTGGCCCTGCGCTACCCGGACGTACAGTTCGTCTACCCGGTACACCTCAATCCGCAAGTGCAGAAAGCGGTGTACGCGGTGCTGTCGCACCAATCGAATATTCTGCTGATCGCCCCTCAGGACTATCAGCACTTTGTCTGGCTGATGAACCGCGCCTACCTGATCATCACCGACTCCGGCGGGATTCAGGAGGAAGCACCTGCCTTGGGCAAACCACTGCTGGTGTTACGCAAGGTCACGGAGCGCCACTCGGTGCTCGAAGGCGGCACGGTCAAACTGGTTGGTACCCAAACCGAACGGATCGTCAAGGAAACCAGCCTGCTGCTCGACGACCCGCAGGTCTATAAACAGATGAGCCGGGTGTTCACCCCCTATGGCGATGGCCATGCCAGCGAACGTATCGCTGAACGACTGAGCCGCTGGCTCGAGGAAAACGCCAGCGAGCGCAGCGCCTCATGAGTCTGGCCTTTGTCGATTTCCTCACCTATGTGCTGTTCGGTCTCAAGCTGCTGGCGATCACCCTGGCCAGTCTGATGTTTCTGCTGGGCCTGGATGACCTGTTCATCGATGTCGTTTATTGGGGGCGTAAGCTGATCCGGCGTTTTCGTATTTACGACAAGTACGAAAAAGCCGACGAGAAGCGCTTGTTCGAAGCGCCGGAACAACCATTGGCAATCATGGTGCCGGCCTGGAACGAAGTCGGCGTGGTCGGCGAAATGGCGCGCCTGGCGGCGTCGACCATCGACTACGAGAACTACCAGATTTTCGTCGGCACCTACCCCAACGACCCGCAAACCCAAGCCGACGTCGACGCCGTTTGCCTGCACTACCCGAACGTGCATAAGGTCGTCTGCGCGCGCCCCGGCCCGACCAGCAAAGCCGACTGCCTGAACAACATCATCGACGCGATCCTGCGCTTTCAGAGCGACGCGAAAATTGAATTCGCCGGTTTCATTCTGCATGACGCCGAAGACGTCATCTCGCCGATGGAGCTGCGTCTGTACAACTACCTGCTGCCGAACAAGGACATGATCCAGATCCCGGTCTACCCCTTCGCCCCCCAGTGGCGAGGGTTCACCGCGGGCCATTATGTCGACGAGTTCGCCGAGAACCATGGCAAGGATGTGATCGTGCGCGAAGCGCTGACCGGCCAGGTGCCCAGCGCCGGGGTCGGCACCTGCTTCAGCCGCCGGGCCATCGGCGCCTTGCTGGCCGACGGCGACGGCATTGCCTTCGACGTGCAAAGCCTGACCGAAGACTACGACATCGGTTTTCGCCTGAAACAAAAAGGCATGAAGTGCATTTTCGCCCGCTACTCGATGACCGACCCGCAGCTGGCGCTCAAACGCGACTGGCGCCTGGGCATGAGCCGTGAGTTTGCCCAGGTGATTTGTGTGCGCGAGCACTTCCCGCGGGACTGGCAACACGCGATACGGCAAAAATCACGCTGGATCGTCGGCATCGTCTTTCAGGGCACCCGCAACCTCGGCTGGAGCCGTCGGGGGGCGCTCAACTACTTCCTCTGGCGCGATCGGCGCGGCTTGTTCGCCTACCTGCTGAGCTTTCTGGTCAACCTGTTGTTCCTGGTGCTGCTGGCGATGTGGCTGGTCACGGTCATTGCGCCCAACAGCTGGCACTTTCAATCGATTCTCGCCGACAGCCCGCTGCTCACCGCGCTGCTGTGGCTCAACGGCCTGATGCTGGTCAACCGCCTGTTCCAGCGTGGCTTCTTTGTCACCCGCTATTACGGCATCGTCGAAGGCTTGCTGTCTGCGCCGCGGATGATGTGGAGCAACTTCGTCAACTTCTTCGCCAACCTGCGCGCCCTGCGCCAGGTCATGGAAATGGGTGACTCGCGGCGCGTGGCCTGGGATAAGACCACCCACGAATTCCCCGCCCTGGCCTCGCCGATGCGCATACCGCTGGGCCAGCGCCTGATCGACAAGGGGCTGATCACCGAAGCGCAGTTGCAAGAGGCGATCACCAACCCCCTGCGTCGGCGTCTGGGCCGCGAACTGCTGTTGCGCGGCTGGCTCAACAGCGAGCAGTTGGTAGAGGCCCTGGCCGAACAACTGGACCTGCCCTGGGCACCGCTCAACCCGTTCAAGATCGATCCGCAGTTGATCGCGAAGATGCCGCGCAGCCTGGCGGTGCACTATGGCGTGCTGCCAGTGGCCGAAGACCAACAAACCTTGATCCTGGCCAGCGAAACGCCGGTCAGCCAGGTGTCACTGGGGGTGATCAGCCGTCAGCTCAAACGCCCGGTGACCTACCGCCTGGCGCCGCAAGGGCGGGTCACCCTCGGCATCCGTTACAACTACCCCAGCCCTTGGCAAAAAGAGGAAACCCGGCAGATGCTCGCGGTGCTCAATCGGCATCAGGATGATGCCGCCCTGCTTGAACGCGTCAGCCGTCACCAGGTGATGCTCGGCACCCTTTTACAAGTGCGCGGCAAGGTGCCGCCGACCCTGTTCAACCAAGCGCTGATCGATTTCAACCCCGAGCAGCAATCATTGGGTGAGCACCTGGTCGCCCGCGGCATCATTACCGAAGAGGTGTTGCAAGAGGCCCTCGCCGAGCAGGCCCAGGAACAGCAAGCGGCCTATGCACTGACCCGGGAGGTGGCATGAGCCTGCGCCCTCCGCTGACCTTTGCTTGCCTGTTGTTATCGCTGTATACCGCCCAAAGCCTGGCTGCCCCACTCAGTGATTTCGAACGTTATCGCAGCTATCCGTATATGGAGCGCAGCTACCGCGAGGCGAAGAACAACAACTGGCAAGAAGTCGAACGCCTGACCCGCCACTTGCTGGAGCGGGTACCCAACAACGACGAAGCGCGGGCCCTGCTGGTTCAGGCACTGGTTCACCAGCAGCGCTACCGCGAGGCCGAGCAAGTGGCCGAACAGAACAGCAGCGCCGACAGCTTGCTGGAACTGCGCCTGGCCTGGATCGAACAGGATCCACCCGCGGCCAGCCAAGTGGAAAACTGGATCGCCAACAGCGTGCTGAATGCACGTATTCGCCTGTGGCAGGCCTATAGCCTGAGCCTGGCAAAACACACGGGCGCCAGCACAGCCCTGGACTGGCTCAACCAACTGCCAGCCAAAGGCGACGACAAAGTCCTGCGCCTGGCCCGCGCCACCTGGGCCGAGCAGTTGCATGACTGGAGCCAGACCATCGAAGCCCTGGCACCTTTGGCTGCACGCGGTCAACTCGCCAGCCAGGACTGGCAACGTCTGGCCAATGCCTATGTGCAGCGTCTGGATGAAGCACCATTGCAGCAACTGCTTGAGCATCCGCCGTCCGCCGACATCGCCCGCCAGACGCGCCTGGCCATGGCCAACCGTGCCATCGCCCTCGATCACCGGCAAATGGCCCAGCGCTGGCTGCAATCCCTGCCCGAAGACGACCTCAAGCAGCCTGCGCAGCGTCAACAGCTGTGGGAACTGGCCCGGCAGGGCAATGACAGTGCACAGGTACAACGCCTGAGCAACGAACTGAATCGCCCCTGCCTGGAGACTGCCGAATGGCTGTCGCGCCACGACCAGGCGCTTGCCCGCCAGCAACTGCGCCAGTGCCGTGCCGAAGACGATCCGAAAACCTGGCTGGTACTCAACCAGCGTTTGCACGGTGCCAGTGGCGGCTCGGCGCAGCTGTGGGAGCAGCTGTATCGTCAGACCGGCGACCTCGACGCCCTTGAGCAAGCGACTTTTCTTGAACTCAAAGCCGGTCGCCAGGCACATGTCCGGCAGTTACTCGAACAGGCCTACGACCGGCGCCTGGGACGCTTGCCGATGCCGTTGCTGCAGCGTCTGGCCGGGCTCTATAGCCAGGCCGACGCGCCGTTGCAGGTGCAGCGCATGAGCAGCCTGATACCGCGCGTGGATGCCGCCAACCGTGCCCTGCTGCTGGGGCGCCTGGCCGAGGCAGGCGAATGTGCTGCAGTACGCCAGGCTATTCCCGCGACGCCAACCGAAGTCGGTCAACTGCGCGCCCTGGGCCGCTGCGCAATGCCTGAGCGCCCCGGTGAAGCGGTGGCCTACTATCAGGCCGCCGAGCGCCTGGGTGACAGCGGCAGCCGCCTGCCGCTGGCCTATGCCCTGGAAGCGGCCGGTGACTCGCAGGCAGCGCAGCCGATCTGGAACAGTCTCAGCGACAGCCAGTGGACCGACAACGCCCGCCTCACCGCTGCGCGCAGCGCGCTGAACGCCAACGACCCGCAGCGCGCCAGTGTGCATTGGAGCAAGGCAGCGCACCGCAGCGCCGATGACTTCGCCCTTGGTGCCGCCATTGCCGAACGTCAGGGCGATTACCCGGCGGCGCTGAACTATCAGCGCCAGGCCCTGCAACTGCAACCACGTGCCGATCACTACTACAACGCCTCGACGACCGCGCAACATGCCGGCGATACGCAACTGAGCCTGCTCTGGCTTGCTGAAGCGGTACGCCTGGAGCCCGCCAACCCTCGCTACCAGGCCGACTACGGTATGCGCCTGGCCGGTTCTGACGATCCCGCGGTACGCCGCCAGTCGATTCCCCCGCTGCAACGCGCCACCCACGATTTCCCTGAGGACTACCGCCTCGGTGAAACCCTGGCGCTGCGTTACGACGAAGTCGAAGACAGCGCGGCGGCACGCAAGGAGCTGCGCCGGGTGATCGACGTAGAGCAGGACCTGGTCGATGGCGATGACGAATACGGCAGCCTGCAGGCGCGCAAGTACCGCCAACGCCGCGCCCACGAAAGCCTGTCGCGGCGTGACAGCATCACCTTGGCCAGCACCTGGTCGCCGGCCGGTATTTCAACCAACGACAACTTCCGCGACAACCGTGAAGACCGCCGCGCCGCCTCGCAGAACGTGCAGTTGGCCATGTGGGACCACGCCCTCGGCGAAGAACCCAGTCGTAACGGCAGCACCCTGTCGGTGTATGGGCGCGTGTTGTTCGGCGGCCAGAGCCGCAGCGACTATGCGCAAAGCATGGGCACCGGCGTCGGCCTGCGCTACAAGCCGCTGGGCCAGGCCAACCTGAACCTGTACGCCGAGCTTTATCACCAGCGCCAGATTGACGACGCCCACTACAACGGCCTGAGCCTGGGCCAGTTGCTCAGCCCGAGCAAAGTGGCTGACAACTGGGGGGATTTGCGCGGCAACGCCGAGTCGAGCAACGACTTGCTGCTGCGCGCCACCGCCTCGTTCCTCGACCAGGGTGACTGGCGCAACGACTGGCGTATCGATGAGCGCCAGTGGAATGAACGCTTCCTCTACCTCGACGCGGCCTGGTGGACCCGTGCCGGTGACCACCAATGGCTGTCGCGCTACCAGCAAGGGCACGTCTGGAAGCTGCCCAGCAGCTCACCACAAACCCTGATGCCCTACGGCTTTCTGGAGTTCTCAAGCCAAGACCCGAGCAACGACTGGCGCCAGGACCTGCGCACCGGGCTCGGCCTGCGCTGGCAGTGGTGGTTCGATGACGACCGCTACAACGCCTACCGCGGCTCGCTCAAGGTGCGCGCCGAATATCAGCAATCGCTGGGCGGCAATCTGTATGAGCGCGCCAACGGCATGCTGCTCGGTGTGGAGATGAATTTCTGATGCGCAGATGGATCAGCCTGATATTGCTTGCCCTGAGCCTGTCGGCGCACGCCGACGAGCGTGTATTCTACCAACCGCTGAATCGCGACGCATCGCTGAGCCAGGCGCAATGGCAGGCGTTGTGGCAAGCCACCAGCGCCCAAGGGGGGAAAACCCTGATTGTGCAGTGGACGGCCTATGGCGACAGCGACTTCGGCGGTGCCGACGGCTGGCTCGCCAACAGCCTGCGCAGCGCCCATGAGCAAGGCTTGCAGTTGGTCCTGGGGCTGTACATGGACGCCGCCTACTATCAACGCATCGATGCCCTGGACAGCCCCGGCCTTGCCGCCTACTGGAAAGCCCAATTGGGCCGCTCGCTGACCCAGCACGCCACACTGCAGCGTGACTGGAAGCTGCCGGTCGCCGGATGGTACCTGCCGATGGAACTGGACGACGTGCATTTCAGCGACCCACTGCGGCGCCAGGCGTTGTACAGCCAACTGCAGGCCTTCCAGCAACGCCTCGATGCGCCGCTGCACATCAGCGCCTTCAGCAGTGGACGCATGAGCCCTGCCGCCAACGCTGGTTGGCTGCAACAACTGGGCGGCATACCGTCGCAGGTCTGGTGGCAGGACGGTGCGGGCACCCAACGCTTGACGCCGTGGATCCGTCAGCAATACCTCAGCGCACTGCCCTGCTCCATCGGCCTCGTGCAGGAGGCCTTCCGCCAAACCAGCGCGCCCGGCCAGCCGTTCCGCGCCGTCGCCGCCAGCGTGCAGCGCCCCACCCACTGCCACCCGGCAGCGGTATTCTCATTGCGTTACCGGCCGTGGGCCAAGGGCCTGCTAACCTTGGACGGCAACTGAGACGCATCAAGTACTCATTGGATCAGCAAGGCCGCTATGTACAAGACCATCGAACAACAAGTGCGAAGAAACATCGCCCCCCCCGCATTGCGCCGCGAGTTCCGCCAGCATGATTTTGAGAACCTGCACTCTTTCTGCCTGCTGATCTTTGCCGTCAGCATCGGCATCTGGTTGCTGTTCGACCTGATTGTCAGCTACCTGGGCCAACAGGACTTCACCTGGATATCCATGGCCTTCATCACCGTCATGGTGTGCCTGACCATCATCCTCGCGTTCACCCGCAAGGCCGGGCACTTCGACATCCTCAACCTGGTGTTCATCACTGTCATCACCCTGGCCATGCGCCTGGTGATCGACGGCCTGCCGGTTAACTTACGCCCGGCCTGGCTGGTACTGGGAGCCTCCAGCGTGTTGTATAGCGTCTCGGTGTTACCGGTGCGACGCTGGTCATTTTTCGCCGTGCTGATCGTCACCTGGGTCAACCTGCACCCCTTCCGGGTGCCCGGCATGCACCTATTCGACCTGCGCGGCCTGATGTTCCTGTGCTACGGCGTGTTCCTCAACGGCCTGATCATCTACACCTATTTGAAAATGCGCCGCGCCAAGTTGTACAACTTCTACATGTCCAAGGTCCTGCTGGACCAGGCTTACATCGACGTCCTGACCGAGATCCCCAACCGCCGCTCGTTCATGGCCAAGGCACAGACCCATTTGCAGGAAGACGACACGCAGAGCCGTTACCTGGCGATGATCGATATCGACAACTTCAAGAAGGTCAACGACCGCTTCGGCCACGACATCGGCGACGTGGTGCTCAAGCGCACAGCGGCCAACATCAAGGCCTCGATGACCGAGTTCGAGTACGCACGGTTGGGGGGGGAGGAGTTTGTCATCTACTTGTGGGGTATGGACCAGCTCGCTGCGGAACAGCGCGTAGATGCCCTGTGCAAGCGCGTGCGGGAAGACACCGCCGAATACCCGGTGACCATCAGCATCGGCCTGACCCGGATCCTCGACGACGACAACCTGACCAACGCCCTGGTCAAGGCCGACGAAGCCTTGTACCAGGCCAAGCATGGCGGCAAAGACCGCTACGTGCTGTGGCGCGAAAGCACAACGGTGCAATTCCCTTGAACCAACATCTGGTGGGAGCGGGCTTGCCCCGCGATTGCGATATTCCTGACATATCGCAATCGCGGGGCAAGCCCGCTCCCACCGGTCAGCGTGCGTCGCCCCACTGGTCCCCGGTGAGGATTGCCATGGCAATGTCTTCATCGCTGGCTTGTATGCCCGGGTGTTCCTGGCGCACACGCTGCAGCATCGACTCCAGGTACACACCGCGGATCGCGCCACCGCTGGCAATGAACGAAGACGCCTCGTCACGCGCCGGGATGATGCGTTTGTCATCCTTGAAGGTGGAATACAACGAAGCGGATATACCTGCCGAGGTCGCGACGTCTTTGGCATCCACATCAGCCAGAGCCGCCCCCATGGGCATGCACAGAACAAGCGAAGTAGCGATCAGTAAACGACGCATGATGGTGCCTCCGGAAATCGAGTACCTACCCAGCTAAGATACTCAGCGCTTCACCCAAGTTCCCTGAAATGGCCTATACCCAATAAGCCATGGATCACATAGGGGGCGGCTATGGCCGGCTCAGGCAAGAAAATGACACTGGTCGGGCTCACTACCCTGGTGGCCGTCAACATGATGGGCTCGGGCATCATCATGCTGCCCACCAGCATGGCGCAATTAGGTGCGGTTTCGCTGCTGTCCTGGGTGGTGACGGCCATCGGTTCCATGGCCATCGCCTACAGCTTTACCCAGTGCGGAGTGTACTGTTCACGCTCCGGCGGGCTCTCGGCGTATACCGAAGAAGCCCACGCCAAGTCAGGTTTCTTTCTCTGCTCCTACCTGTACTTTCTGTCGCTGGCCATCGCCAATGTCGCCGTGGCCATCTCGGCGGTGGGCTACATGACGGCCTTCATGCCGTGGCTGGGCAGCAGTGCTGTCGCGTTGTGCATCGGCACCATCGGTTTGATCTGGTTAACGATTGTCGCCAACTTCGGCGGCCCGGCGATTACCGGCAGGATCGGGGCAATATCAGTCTGGGGCGTGATCATCCCGGTAGCGGGCTTGAGTGTGATCGGCTGGTTCTGGTTTGACCGCAACGTGTTCATCCAGGCCTGGAACCCTAACGACTTGCCGATCTGGGAAGCCATCGGCAAGACCATCCCGTTGACCCTCTGGGCATTTCTGGGCATGGAGTCAGCGGCGCAAGCATTCGATGCGGTGGAGAACCCCAAACGCAATGTGCCTCTGGCCTGCCTGTTTGGCACCCTCGGCGCGGCAGTGGTGTACGTGCTGTCGACCACGGTGATCCAGGGCATCGTCCCCAACCTGGAGCTGGCCAATGCCTCAGCGCCGTTTGCCCTGGTGTACGCGAAAATGTTTTCGCCGTTGATTGGCAACATCATCATGGTACTGGCGGTCATGGCCTGTGTCGGCTCACTGCTGGGCTGGCAGTTCACCCTGGCGCAAACGGCTAAAATGACGGCCGACCAAGGCATGTTCCCCAGCCTGTTCTCCCGGGTCAGTGCGCTGAATGCGCCGATCCTGGGCATGGTGGTCTGCGGCGTGCTGCAAACCGTCATGGCCCTGTCGACCATTTCGCCCAATGCCAGCGCCCAGTTCAGCAAGCTGGTCAGCCTGGCGGCGGTGACCAACCTGATCCCCTACGTCACGGCGTTGACTGGCCTGCTGGCGATCATGCACAAAGCCCGGGTCAGCCCGGCGGTGTACAGCCGCAACACCCTGGTGCTGCTGGTGGCGGTGGGCTACTCGTTGTACGCCTTGTACGCCTGCGGCATGGAGGCGGTGCTGAACGGCGCCCTGGTGCTGGCGTTCGGTTACTTGCTGTATGGCTTTGTGGCCAAGCGTTTCATTATTCAGCAGGCAGCGGCTGAACGCCCCGAACTGCCTTGAACGGGGGCTGACATGAACACCACCTTTGCGCGCCTGGCGTGCCTGATTACCCTGCTCCCTGCGCTGGCCACGGCCAACACGCTGGAGCGCGTGCGCAGCAGCGATACCCTGACCCTGGGTTACCTGGCCGACTTTGCCCCCTTCAGCGTGCAGGACGGTGACACCGCCAAAGGCTACGCCATCGACCTGTGCCTGAAGGTAGCCGAACAGGTCAAGCTGACGCTGGCGCGCCCTGATCTGAAGGTACGCTTTCAACCGGTGGCGCTGGCCGATGAGATCAGCGCCGTCAGTTCCGGGCAGGTCGATCTGCTCTGCACCCCCACCGTGGCCAGCGTGCAGCGGCGGCAACAGGTGAGTTTTTCCATACCGATCTACACCGCCGGGGTCAGCGCCGTGGTACGCAAAGACGCGCCCGAGCCGCTGCTCAAAGTGCTCAACGGCAAACCGGCGCACACCGGCCCCACCTGGCGGGCAACGCTCAACCGCGGCCTGAGCAACCAGACGTTTGCCGTCGTCACCGGCGGTGTCACCGAACAATGGGTACATCGGCAACTACAGGCATTGGGTGTCATCGCCACGGTGATTGCCGTCGCCAACAACAACGCCGGGCTTGAAGCCGTTGCCCAAGGCAAGGCCGACGCCTTCTTCTCGGAACGCATGCTGCTGAAAAACCAGCTGGCGCGTAATGACCAGCAGGACCTGATGCTGGTCGAACGTACCTACGATTACGCGCCAGTAGCGATGGTCGTCCCCCGCGCCGACGAAGACTTCCGCCTGCTGGTGGATACGGTGATCAGCGCGATGTATCGCTCGGGGGAAATCGAGCAAGGCTATACCACCTACCTGGGCGGTACGAGCAAAGCGATCAGGCGCCAGTTCTCGCTGTATGCCTTGCCGTTGTAACCTAACCCGGGCACCCGGCGAACTTACTGGCCCCGTTGACGCAGCGCCGTCACCGTTTCACCACCAACGCCCCAATTGTCGGTCGGCACCTCCTCGATCACCACAAAGGTCGAGGCCGGTGGTTTGTTCAGCACCTGATGCAACAACGCGGTGGTGCCTTCGATCAGCGCGCGCTTCTGCGCCGCGCTGACGCCTTCCTGGGTGACACGAATATGCACATAAGGCATGACTGTATGCTCCGCTTGCTTACCAGACACCGGTGGCTGAACCACCGTCCACGGCGATAACGGTACCGGTGACGAAACGAGCGTCGCTCAGGTACAGCACCGCATCGACCACATCTTCAGGGGTACCGATCTGCCCGGTCGGGGCCAGGGCCTTGAGTGCCGCGCGGGCCTGCGGATCGTCGCCATGCAGCGGGGTATCAATGATCCCCGGGGCCACGGCGTTGACCTGTACCTGTGCCGGTGCAAGCTCCAGTGCCAGCGCCCGTACCGCTTGGTTCAAGCCGCCTTTGATCAGCACCGGCAACAGCGCTGGCACCTTGCGGTTCGGTTGCAAGGCAATCGAGGCGGTGATGGCAATGATCTGCCCCGCGCCATTGCCACTCATATGCCGTGCGGCTGCCTGGGCCGGATAGACAAACCCTTTGAGGTTGGTGTCGACCATGGCCTGGAGGTCACTCGGGGTGTAATCGGTCACCGGCTTGGCAATGAAAATCCCGGCATTGCTGACCAGCACATCGACCTTGCCGAAGGCTTCAATCGCCTGCGCAAACAGCTTCTCGGCCGTTTCCGGCAGGGAGATGTCGCCTGCTACCAAGAGAAAATTCGGTGGATTGCCGAGTTTGTCTGCCGCCTCCTGCAAACGCGCCAGGGTGCGCGCATTGCCCACCACATTGTCGCCGCGCTCCAGGTAAGCCTTGGCGATAGCAAAGCCCAGACCACTGGAAGCGCCCGTGACGATTACTGTTTTGCTGCTGTGCATGATCAAGTCCTCCAAAGGGCCCGGCGGTAAGCCGGGTAACTGGAGCTCACTGTAATTGGCAATCCGCACTTGAAAAATACTGCGCATGGAACTTGAATAGATACTCCATGTAATCAATAGAGCCCCCATGACGCGCCTTTTCGACGATGTGCAACTGGGCAGTATCGAGCTGTTCTGCCTGGCCGCTGAAACCAGCAGCTTCACTGCCGCGGCCGCCGAGGCAGGCGTAACGCCCGCAGCGGTCAGCCGTTCGATTGCGCGGCTGGAAGAGCGCCTGGGGGTGCGGTTGTTCGTGCGCACCACCCGCCAGGTGCGTTTGACCGACGCAGGGCGGCGTTACTTCGAACAGTGCCGTCAGGCGCTAACGCAACTGGTGGATGCCGAACGTGAGATCACCGGATCACAGATGGAGCCTTCCGGGTTGCTGCGCATCAGCATGCCGACGCCGTATGCGCACTACCGATTGCTGCCGCGCCTGGCGCTGTTTCGCCAACGCTATCCGCAGGTGCGCATCGACGTCCACGTCAGCAATCGCAACATCGACTTTGCCGACGACGGCTTCGACCTGGCAATCCGCGGGCGCGCACCTGCCGACTCCAACCTGATAGCCCGGCGCCTGGAAGAGGCCGAGCTGGTGGTGGTAGCAACACCCGAGTACTTAAGCCGGGCAGGCACGCCAAAAACACCGCAGGACTTGTGCGACCACGAGTGCATCCAATTCCAACTGCCCAGCAGCGGTCGAGACAGCACCTGGTCATTTCGCATTGATGGCAACACCGTGGAAGTCCCCACCCGCGGCAGCTACACCTGCCTGGAAGACTTTCTCGCCACGGGAACCCTGGTGAAAAGCGGAGCCGGGCTGATGCAGGCCTATCGCTTCACCGTGCAACAGGAACTGGACAGCGGGCAACTGCTGGAGGTGCTGCGCGACTACGGCGGCACCTCCCGACCGTTCATGCTCATCTACCCGCATGCGCGGCATATCCCGTTACGCGTCAGAGCAATGATTGATTTCCTCCTGCCCGCGGCCCCGTAGGAGCGGGCTTGCACCGCGATAGCGGTTTATGTCATATCACCACACCACCGCTCCTACAGTGCTTTAATGAACCAGACCCGGTTCTTCAGAGCACACGCCCATGCCACGTCTCACCGCCAAAGACTTCGCCCCTGAACTGCTGGAACTCTACGATTTCTATGCCCACGGCCGCATCAATCGCCGTGAGTTTCTCGACCGCGCCGCGGCCTTCACCCTGGCCGGGATGAGCGCCAGTGCCCTGCTCGCCTCCTTGAGCCCGAACTACGCACTGGCGGTACAGGTACCGGCCAACGATCCGGAGATTCTCGCCGCCTATATCAACTACCCATCGCCCAAAGGTCATGGTCAGGTGCGTGGCTATCTGGTACGCCCCGCCAAGGCCGAAGGCAAACTCCCGGGCGTAGTGGTGGTGCATGAAAACCGTGGGCTCAATCCCTACATCGAAGATGTCGCCCGACGCCTGGCCAAGGCCGGCTTTGTTGCTTTGGCACCCGACGGCTTGAGTTCGGTGGGCGGTTACCCCGGCGATGACGATAAAGGCCGCGAACTGCAGGCCGGGGTCGATCCGGAAAAGCTCATGAACGACTTCTTCGCCGCCCTCGAATGGCTGATGAAAAACGATGCCACCACCGACAAAGTCGGGATCACCGGCTTTTGCTACGGCGGCGGTGTGGCCAATGCGGCAGCGGTGGCCTACCCCGAGCTCGCAGCAGCCGTGCCGTTTTATGGGCGCCAGCCCGAGGCCAAGGATGTGCCGAAAATCAAGGCGCCACTGCTGTTGCACTACGGCGAGTTGGACACCCGTATCAACGAAGGCTGGCCCGCGTATGAGCAAGCGCTGAAGGCCGCCGGTAAAACCTACGAAGCCTATTTCTACCCGGGGGCCAATCATGGCTTTCATAACGACACCACACCACGTTACGACGAGGCGGCAGCGAAGCTCGCCTGGGAGCGCACGTTAGCGTGGTTCCGGCGCTATCTGGTGTAAACGCCAAAAATACACACCCAGATACAATCGCCCTTTTGCCAAGCCCTCGCCCTTCTGTTGGCATGCTCGCTTTCTACAGCAAGCCAGGTCAGGAGACAGGCGATGAAAACCATGGTGGTAGGCGCCAGTAAAGGCTTGGGTCGGGCGTTGATCGAGGGATTGGGCGATGCGGGTGACACACTGATCGGCGTGTCACGCCAGCGCCCCGAAGGCCTGGTAAGCCAAGCGGGTGTGCAGGTGCAGTGGATCGAGGCCGACCTTGCCCAGCCCAGGCAAGCGGTAACGCAGCTGCAGCAGGCCCTGGACGGCCAAGCACTGGACACGCTGATCTACAACCTGGGCATCTGGGAAGCCCAGGCCTTCACCGCTGCTTATGACTTTCTCAGCGATGACGACGCGCAGATCGAAGCCATTGTCAGCTGCAACATCAGCGCCCCACTGCTGTTGATCAAGCGCCTGCTACCAACGTTGTTGCAAAGCAACCGACCGCGGATCATCCTCACCGGTTCGACCTCCGGTCTGACCCAAAGCGGCCGTCCGGAAGTGGCCTTCGGCGCCTCGAAGTTCGCCCTGCGCGGCATTGCCGACGCCCTGCGTGAAGGCTACCGCCAGCATAACCTGGGCGTCACCTGCCTGAACCTGGGCTACCTGAACACCGACGACCCCTTGACCAGCCCGCGCGAAGTCGCGGCGCAGCAGGGTAACGGCGAGCTGATCCCGGTACACGATGTGGTTCAGGTGGTGCGTATGGCCTTGAGCCTGTCGTCGGCGAGTTTTGTCCGAGAACTGACCCTGCCGGCAATCCGCGATGAGCGTTTCTGAGCGCTGGTAGCCTTTCCTCGCTCACCCCATCAGTTATGAGCCGAACGGTGTCTGGGCATGCCCCAGACGCTGTTCCTCGCGCACCTGCGCCACCAATGCCGCCAACTCGTGACAACTGGTCAGGCTGTGGATGCGCACACCACTGACGGTGTAACAGTTGCTCATGTTGTCGCCCTGCCCCAATTGAATGGTCAGATGCTCATCGTCTGTGCAGGCCACCACGCAGCGATCAGGCAAAAACGCCTGCTCCAACAGCTGGCACAACTCAAGATTGGAAACGCCAATCAATGACATGGTGCAGTCCTCATGGGTGACTGACTCAGCTGCTCAGTAACTACCGAGCACGCCTTGGCGGCCAATTGAAATTACTGATGTTGCGCCGTTTACCTCATGCAGCGCAGCAATCAGCCTGGGAGATACCTCAGCTGAGCCTGCCTGGCACGATGAAGTTCAAGTCAGGCTGGCACACGGCAGATGAACGGCGATTGCAATCCGATTGAATTTTCTCGGCCCTGCACAACTCATTACCACCATGGAAGGAAGGATTCTGCTCACTGCGCTCAGAGGAAGTGTTAAGCCTTATGAATAACGCAAAACTTTTCGTCATCGACTACGCCCTGCACGGTGAACCCAAGTCGTTCATTATTCGCGCCGAATCCATGGACAATGCCGAGGCCTGGCACTGGGCAAGTTGCGACGCGGGGGTGGGCCGTATCGGTCGTTACGGGCGCGAAAAGGTGAAAAAAATCAGCCAGCCCCTGGCAGAGCGTTATGGCATCACCGAAGTGAAGTGGCGCCCGTCACGTTGATTCAACTCAACGACGTCCACAGGTGTTGGGCAGCGTAGGCACGCCACGGGCTCCAGGCCCGCGCGCGCTCGGCCAATTGCGCATCGGGGCCTTCAAGC
This sequence comes from Pseudomonas sp. NUPR-002, assembly GCF_056322725.1. Classification (NCBI taxonomy): domain Bacteria; kingdom Pseudomonadati; phylum Pseudomonadota; class Gammaproteobacteria; order Pseudomonadales; family Pseudomonadaceae; genus Pseudomonas; species Pseudomonas sp. NUPR-002. The sequence continues at coordinate 2,692,485 of NZ_CM150476.1, read as the reverse complement.
AGACGTAACGCCTTGATCAAGACCAGATCGCTCACCGGCATGGCATCGCTGGCGCCTAGCTGACGCAGCGCCAGGTATTGCGCGCTCCACGGGCCGATACCGGGCAATTGGCACAAGCGCTGCACCCACTGCGCCAGGTCCGCGTTGGGGGTGAGCAATTGCGGGTCGTCCAGCAAGGCGCGCGCCAGGGTCGATAGGGTTCTGGCGCGCGAACGCGGCATGCCCAACACGCTGAGATCTTCCTCGACCAACGCAGCTGGTGTGGGAAACACATGGGTCAGGCCCGCCACATCACCGACCGGCGAAGACAGCGGCTGGCCATAACGCTGTACCAGGCGAGCGGCCAGGGTCATCGCCCCGGCAACACTGATTTGCTGACCCAGCACCGTGCGCATGGCCTGTTCGAAAGCGTCCCAGCCCTGCGGCACACGCAACCCCGGACGCGCTGCGATCAGTCTGGCCAGCAACGGATCGCGGCGCAGATGCGCCTCGATCGGCGCCAAGGGGGCATCGAGATCGAACACCCTGCGTACGTTGGCGATCAAGCCCGGCAGCGCTGCTGACGGCACACCGAAAACAGTCAACTTCAAACGCTGCCCACGCGCCTGGCGAACCTGAATGAGCGCGTGGCGCCCCTGCAGCACCACCGTGCGCGTGTACACCCCAGCCTGCACCGTTTCGATACCGGCAATACAGCGGGCAGACAAAAACCCCAGCAGCGAAGGCCAGTGCAACGGCGGTTGATAGCTCAACCAAAAGGACAACGGCTGGCCGCTGCGCACACTGCGCCGGTAACCGTACAGGGCAGGAACGTGGTTCATTGCGCAATCATCGCCTGAAGGCTGCTGCGATGCCATAGAAACGACGACAGCCGGGCTGCACAGGCAGCCCGGCCGGCGGTCACAGCCCGGTGTTATTTACCGTTGGTGAGGGTGTTGTAGCTGGTGATCAGGTTACGGTAGTCCGGGATGTGGTTGGAGAACAAGGTACCCAGGCCTTCGATGTCGTTACGCCAGTCGCGGTGCAGCTCGCAGGCCAGACCGAACCAGGTCATCAATTGCGCGCCCGCTTGCGACATGCGATCCCAGGCCGAGTCACGGGTCAGTGCGTTGAAGGTACCGGAGGCATCAGTCACCACGAACACATCGAAGCCTTCTGCCAGGGCCGACAGCGCCGGGAAGGCTACGCACACTTCAGTCACCACGCCGGCGATGATCAGTTGCTTCTTGCCAGTGGCCTTGACGGCTTTGACGAAGTCTTCGTTGTCCCAGGCGTTGATCTGGCCAGGACGGGCAATGTACGGCGCGTCCGGGAACTGTGCCTTGAGCTCTGGCACCAGCGGGCCATTAGGGCCGGTTTCGAAGCTGGTGGTGAGGATGGTTGGCAGTTTGAAGTACTTGGCCAGGTCACCGACGGCCAGCACGTTGTTCTTGAATTTGTCCGGGTCGATATCACGCACCAGCGACAGCAGACCGGTCTGATGGTCAACCAGCAGGACTGCGGCGTTGTCCTTGTCCAGACGAACGTAGGGTTTGCTCATGGTCTAACTCCTTGCGTTGGTAAACCGGTGCTCTGAAGCACCGGTAAGGGTGAATCAGCGAGTGGAATCGAGTTGTTCTTGCTCAGTGACTACCTGCTGTGCCTTGAGGTAGCTTTCAATCAGTAACTGGTAGTGCGGGAATACTGCACTATAGGCCTCAGCCCACTGTTGTGCGTCGGCACGGTTCCAGGTGCGCTGTACTTCCGAGCACACCGCGGCGGTGTCCATCGGTACCACGCCGGCCTGCATGATGCGCGCCAGGGTGATCTCCTGCGCCATCTTCGAATAGGTGCCGCTGGCATCGATCACCGCGAACACCTGGTAACCAGCGTTGGCCGCACTGATGCTCGGGAAGGCCATGCACACACTGGTGATGGTGCCGGCGATAATCAGTTGCTTCTTGCCGGTGGCCTCGACTGCCTTGACGAATTCGTCATTGTCCCAGGCGTTGATTTCACCTTTGCGTGCCACGTACTTGGCATGAGGTGCCGCTTCGTGGATTTCCGGAATCAGTGGGCCGTTGGGACCTTGAGGCACCGACGCAGTGGTGATGACTGGAATGTTGGCCAGGCTAGCGATCTTGGCCAGGGTGACGGCATTGGCCCGCAGCTCGGTCATCGGCATGTCCTTGACCGTCTGGAACAGGCCGCTCTGATGGTCGATCAGCAGCATCGCGGCGTTATCAGGGTCGATACGCGGGACCTGGCCATTGAAGTTGGCAACGTTGGCAAATGTACTCATGACACATTCTCCTTGAGGTCGGGCTGCAAGTTGTGCTCGCAGCCTAAGGTAGCGGCCGCCCAAAAGACGGCCTTCGGGGTTATCAGACTAGTTGTCGTGACGCGCGCCGCCCGCCCCACTCATCTGGCCAAAACGGCCGGCGTGAAAGTCGTCGAAGGCTTCGGCAATTTCGGCTTCGCTGTTCATCACGAAGGGGCCATAGCCAACGATCGGCTCGTCCAATGGCTCACCACTGAGCAGCAGCACCGACACTTCGGTTTGCGCTTCCAGCACCACCTCGTCACCGGCACGATCGAACAGCACCAGTTGCGCCGGCCCTACCGCCCGCTCGCCATTGACCAGCAGCTTGCCGCGCAGCACCACCAGTGCCGTGCTACGCCCTGCAGCGCTGGGCAAACGCACCGGTGCGCCAGGTTTGAGCTGCACGTCCCAGACATCCATCGGCGTGAAGGTCTGTGCCGGGCCTTTATGGCCGCGATACTCACCAGCAATGACCCGCAGCGAACCGCTACCCGCGCCCAAGGGCACAAGCGGAATATCGCTGCTCAGCAGGGTCTGGTAACCGGCAGGCGCCAATTTGTCTTTGGCCGGCAGGTTGACCCACAACTGCACCATCTCCAGGGTGCCGCCCTTGGCGGCGAAGGCTGGCGAATGGAACTCTTCATGCAGGATGCCGTTGGCTGCGGTCATCCACTGCACATCGCCCGGGCCGATCAGGCCACCGGCACCGGTCGAATCGCGGTGCTCCACTTCGCCCTGGTAGACGATCGTCACCGTTTCAAAACCGCGGTGTGGGTGCTGACCAACGCCACGACGGGCGCTGGTCGGGGTGAAATCATGCGGACCGGCATAGTCGAGCAGCAGGAACGGGCTGATGTGCTGGGCCAAGTTGTCATAGGTGAACAGGCTGCGAACCGGGAAGCCATCGCCGACCCAGTGCGGGTTGGGGCTGCTGTAAACGCCTTGGATCTTTTTCATGAGATGTCTCCTCTCGTGGATGGCTATAACCATACGAGCGCAACGACATCGGCGGTAGATCGGTTAAACTGCCCTCAGCGTTCCATATGGAGAACACTGATGGAAGACCTCAACGACCTTTACTATTTCGCCCAGGTAGTCGATCACGGCGGCTTTGCCCCTGCTGGCCGCGCCCTGGACATGCCCAAATCAAAACTCAGCCGGCGCATTGCCGGGCTGGAAGAACGCCTTGGCGTGCGCCTGATCCAGCGCTCGACCCGGCACTTTTCGGTAACCGAAATCGGCCAGGCGTATTACCGTCATTGCGTGGCGATGCTGGTCGAAGCCGAAAGCGCCGCCGAACTGATCGAGCGTAACCGTGCCGAACCGCAAGGCATCGTGCGCCTGAGCTGCCCCACGGCGCTGCTGAACTTCTGGGTCGGCGACATGCTGACGCGCTTCATGGTCCAGTGCCCGCTGGTGCAATTGCACATCGAAAGCACCAACCGTCAAGTCGATCTGATTCAGGAAGGCATCGACATCGCCTTGCGCGTGCGGGTACCACCGCTGGAGAGCAGCGACCTGGTGATGAAAACCCTGGCCCACAGCACCCAGTGCCTGGTCGCTGCGCCAGCGCTGCGTGAGCGCCTGCCGGCGCGCCCGGTACCGGCCGACCTGGCAGCCCTGCCCAGCATGCACTGGGGCAAACCGCAGCGTGACTATCACTGGGAGTTGGTCGGGCCGGACGAGGTCCGAGCCAGCGTGCGCTACCAGCCGCGGCTGGTCACCGATGACCTGATGGTGCTACGTCAGGCGGCGCTGGCCGGGGTTGGTGTGGTGCATGTGCCGCTGGTGGTAGTGCGCGACGAACTGGCCAGCGGCAAACTGGTGCGCGTCACCCCCGACTGGGCACCGGAGTGCGGCCTGGTCCACACCGTGTTCGCCTCGCGGCGCGGGCTGCTGCCGGGGGTGCGCAGTTTGCTGGACTTTCTTGCAGCCGAGTTTGCGGCTAGCGATATTGCTTGAAGTGCCGGGCAGGCTGCTGACTAACCAGCCCCCCTGCCCGGCCCTGACGATCACTGCGCCAGCAAGAACGCCTGCACCTGCTCACTGCAGGACGCAGGATCTTCCTGCATAAAACAATGCCCACCCGCCACCTGCAGCGCTGTCACCTGCCGATTGCTCTGTGCCCAGCGCTGCACCGACTGCGGTACGAAGGGATAGGTGTGCTCGCCATACAGCACCAGGGTCGGTGTTTGCACCTGGGTCAGCGATGCCCACATGCGCCGGGGAAACGAGCTGAAGATCTCGACCTCGCGGCTGGGGCGGCATTTGAGCACCACGCCTTCCCCGCAATCACCGATGGCGTGGTCGATATAGGACTGCAGCGCCGACTCGCTCCAGCCCTTGAAGATGCCGCGGCCTTCCAGCGAGGCGCGTGCCGCACTGCGATCAGGCCAGTGACTGCGGCGCGTGGCGGCCTTGCGCGCCAGGGCGTGACGACGGTGCAGGCCCACTAACGCGGCGGCGCCCATGATGCCCATCATCGAGCGACTGAACAGCACCGGGTCGAGCAACACGGCACGTTGAAACAATTGCGGTTGTTGCGCCAGCATCAGCGCCGTCAGTACACCGCCAAAACTGTGGCCGACGGCAAAGCGCGGCACATCCGGATACTCTGCACGGCCGGCCTCGAACGCTTCAATTGCCAGTTCTGCGGTACGGTTCCAGCCTTGAAACGGGCCGCCATGGTCACTGTCGCCATGGCCTTGCACATCGCACAGCCACAGGTCGAAGTGCTCGGCCAGACGTGCCAGCAGCGGCTGGTACGCCAGGCAACAAAAGCCATTGCCGTGAAGAAAATGCAGCAGCGGTTTACCGCTGGCGGCGGTGCGCCAACCGCGTAAGGTGAAGCCGGCACTTGTGTCGTGGGACCAGGGAATCAACTGCATGTGCCAGCGCACTCATTCAGGAAAAGCTCGATTCTACAAACAGCAACGGGTAAAGCGAAATCACCAGCAATGCCGCCATCAAGACATTGAACAGCATCAACCAACGCGGGTTCTGCAGCACGCTGCGCAGTGCGCTGCCAAACATCACCCAGACGCACACGCTGGGCAGGTTGACCAAGGCGAACACCGTGGCGATGACAATCACGTTGGTGACATAGCCCTGGGCTGGCGTGTAGGTGGTGATAGCCCCCACCGCCATCACCCAGGCTTTGGGATTGACCCACTGGAACGCCGCCGCCCCCCAGAAACCCAAGGGTTTACGACTTTCAGGATTGCTCACCGACAAAGGTCCGGAGGTGGCAATTTTCCACGCCAGGTACAGCAAGTAGGCGGCACCGACATAACGCAGCACGGTGTAGATCGGCGGGTAAGCCTTGAACACTTCACCCAGGCCAAAACCCACTGCCAGCACCATGACCATGAAACCGACACTGATACCCAGTGCATGCGGAATAGAGCGACGCACCCCGAAGTTCACCCCGGAGGCCAGCAACATGGTGTTGTTGGGCCCCGGAGTGATCGAGGAGACAAAAGCGAACAACACGAAAGCGGTTATCAGGTCGAGTGAGCTGAGCATGGCGGGTGTTCCAACAGTTACAGGGCTGTCATGACACTAGGGTCTGTCTGAAAAGCATTGAGACGAAGGTCAGGCAAGGCGAAAACAGCCGAGGAAGCGGAGTTTACGGGTTGAAAATGAGCATTCCGAGGCTGTTTTCAACGCAGCATCACCGAGTCTCAAGGCTTTTCAGACAGAGCCTAACGGAGCGCTGCTTCGACCCGACCATACAGTTAGTGAAAATAAAACCGTCACACTTGCCGTTACCGCTTCAGGCCAACGCCTCGCTGACAAACTCCAGACGGTCCTGCCCGAAGAACATCTGCTCGCCGACAAAAAACGTCGGTGCGCCAAAGGCGCCGCGGCGCACGGCTTCTTCGGTGGCCTCCTTGAGTGCCGCCTTGACCTGCGGGTCGGCGCTCCACGCCAGGTACTGCTGCGGATCGAAACCCGCCTGCTGCAGCACCGCCGCCAATTCCTCCGGCGCTGCGAGGTTGCGCTGCTGCGCCCACATCGCCGGGAATACGGCATTGAGGTAGGCGTCGAAACGCTCAGGCTGGAACAGCTGCACCGCCAGGGTGCCGCGCATCAGGTGCAGGGTGTTGATCGGAAAGCCCGGTGGAAATGCCAGGGTCACGCCATAACGTTTGGCGTAGCGTTGAAAGTCGGCGAACACATAGCGTGCCTTGGCCGGCACCATCGCCGGTGAAGCATTGCCGGTCGCCTGGAACACCCCGCCCAGCAACATCGGCCGATACACCAGCTGCGCATCAAGGCGCTCGCACAGGCTCGGCAACTGGGTCCAGGCCAGGTAGCTGGCCGGGCTGCCGAGGTCAAAGAAAAACTCAACGGTCTTGCTCATCGATCAATGTCCTTGTTGTGATGAAAGGCTTACCAGCGTTCGATCCACGGCCGCAGGTCGAGCTCGAAGGTCCAGGCATCCCGTGGCTGGGCATGCAGGAACCAGTAGCTGTCAGCAATGTGCGCAGGGTCGAGAATGCCATCCTGGTCTTTGAGCGCGTAACGCTCGGGGAAGCTGTCACGGATGAACGCGGTATCGATAGCGCCGTCTACCACCACATGGGCGACATGGATGTTACGCGGCCCCAGCTCACGGGCCATGCTCTGTGCCAGTGCGCGGATGCCGTGCTTGGCCCCGGCAAACGCGGCAAAACCGGCAGCGCCGCGCAAGCCGGCAGTGGCGCCGGTAAACAGAATCGTGCCGCGCTCACGGGTCACCATGCGCCGGGCGACGGCCTGGGCGGTCAGGAAACCGGCGAAGCAGGCCATCTCCCAGATCTTGAAGTACTTGCGCGCGGTCTCATCGAGAATGCTGCACGGCACGTTGGCCCCGATGTTGAAGACAAACGCCTCAATCGGGCCAAGGGTGCTTTCGATCTGCTCGACCAGCGCGCTGACCTCGTCTTCCTTGCGCGCATCGGAGGCGAAACCATGGGCTTCAAAGCCCTCGGCGCGAATCTCGTCCACCAGCGGCTGCAGCTTGTCGGCGCTGCGTCGGGTGACACAGGCGATATAACCCTCCCTGGCAAAACGCTTGGCAATCGCACCGCCCGTTGCATCACCGGCGCCCACCACCAACACCACTTTGTTGTTCTGAGTCATCCATCGCCTCCATTGGTAAACGATCATTTAGTAAACGAACGCTATGCTATGATCCAGGCTTCGTCAAGCCAGTGATACGGAGCAGGTCGGCGTGCGTTACTCCACCACCCATAAAGAGCAAACCCGGCAAAAGCTGCTGGAAAGCAGCGGCGCCCTGGCCAAGCGTGGCGGCTTCAATGCCACCGGCGTGGCCGGGTTGATGAAAGCCATCGGCCTGACCGGCGGCGCCTTCTACAACCACTTCCCCTCCAAGGATGACCTGTTCACAGAGGTGGTGCGCCGCGAGCTGTCGCTCAGCCCCATGGCCCAACAGCCGATGAACCGCCAACGCCTGGAACGCTGCCTGGACCAGTACCTGAGCCTGGCGCACGTGCACAACCCTGAAGGCGGCTGTGCCATTCCGGCCCTCGGTGCCGAGATTGCTCAGGCGCCGGTGGCAGTGCGTGAAGAAGCTGAACACTGGCTGCGCACCCTGCAACGCGCCTGGGCCGAAACCCTCGACGATGCCGACCTGGCCTGGGCGCTGCTCAGCCAGTGTGTGGGTGCGCTGGTGATCGCGCGCATGCTGGCCAACGAATCGAGCCAGCAGGAAGTGCTCAGCGCCTCCCGTGAATTCCTTGCCGGAGCCTTGCATGAGAGGCCGTAACGCGCTGTTGCTTGGCCTTGCCCTGCTCGCGCCACTGCCAACCCTTGCGGCCTGCCCGGTGGGCCAGTATGAGATCTGCCTGGGCAGTTGCATCTGCTCGCCGATTGACCCAGGCCAGGCGGGCATCATGCTTGACGACCTCGGGCGTATGGCCAGCAGCTCGCTGGCCGTCGCCCTGCAGCAGGCCCGCGACACTGCAGCGGCCAGCGATGTGCTACCAATCCCGCTGCACATCCGTGCCCAGCTTGAGCCCTACTACGACTTCCAGGTGCTGGATGCCGCACGCTACAAGGTAGGCGACCAGCAAGCGCTGGACAGCGCCAACGCGCTGCTGCAGAACCCTGATGTGAATGCCGTGACCCTGATCGACATCATCGTGTTTCGCAACCAGGCCGACGCTGAAGATAACGTCGCCCTCTGGGCCCACGAACTGCACCATGTGCAGCAGTACCAGCAATGGGGCGTGGCAGAGTTCGCCCGGCGCTACTCACGCGACTTCGACGCAGTCGAAGCACCGGCCTACGAGATCCAGGCCAAGGTCAGCAAAGCCCTGCGCGAACGCGCCTCCGGCCAGGCGCGCTGAACTAAACTTAACAATTGCCCCCAAGACATGGCCGAGGTCGCCGCACCCGTGGCGACCCCGTTGACGTTGGACTTCGCACAGGAGCACACGCAATGGACGAAGCCAAGCTGCAAGATTTCATGGGAAAGCTGGTAAACGACATGGGCGCTGCTGCCCTGCTCGCCAACCTGATCCTCGGTGATGAACTGGGCCTGTACCGGGCGATGGCCGACAGCCAGTTCATTACCCCCGAACAACTCGCCGACAAGACCGGCTGCAATGCCAGACTGCTGCGTGAGTGGCTCAGCGCCCAGGCCGCATCGGGCTACATGGAACACCACAATGGCCAGTTTCGCCTGCCCGAGGAGCAGGCCATGGCCCTGGCCATCGAAGACTCGCCGGTGTATGCCGCCGGCGGCGCGTCGGTGATTGCCGCGCTGTATCACGACAAAGACAAACTGGTGGCGGCCATCCGCGGCGACGGCGCCCTGCCCTGGGGCGATCATCATCCGTGCATGTTCAGCGGTACTGAACGCTTTTTCCGCCCAGGCTACCGTGCCAACCTGGTCAGCCAGTGGCTGCCGACACTCACAGGTGTGGTCGACAAACTCACCGCCGGAGCCAAAGTCGCCGATGTTGGCTGTGGTCACGGCGCCTCCACGGTGATCATGGCCCAGGCCTTCCCCGCTTCACGGTTCATCGGCTATGACTACCATGCGCCCTCGATCACCGTGGCCAGCCAACGCGCCAGCGAAGCCGGCGTGAGCGAGCGCGCGCAGTTCGTCAAAGCCAGCGCCAAAGATTTTCCCGAGCATGACTACGACCTGATCTGCTACTTCGACTGCCTGCACGACATGGGCGACCCGGTGGGTGCTGCGCGGCATGCCTACAAGGCACTGAAGGCCGATGGCAGCGTACTGCTGGTCGAGCCTTACGCCGGTGACAGTCTGGATGCCAACTGCACACCGGTGGGCCGTCTGTTCTATGCCGCGTCCACCTTCATCTGCACGCCCAACTCGCTGTCGCAGGAAGTCGGCCTGGGCCTGGGGGCACAAGCGGGCGAAGCGCGCCTGCGTGCCGTGTTTGAAGAAGCCGGCTTCCGCCAGTTCCGACGGGCAACCCAGACGCCCTTCAACCTGATCCTGGAAGCCCGCAAATAATGCCCGTTCGCGGGGCCAGTCATAACGCCGCAGCGCTCTGTAGGCGCTGGCTTGCCCCGCGATGACAACCTGACAATCAGCGCCCAACCGCCGGGCAACTACGGCACCGGAAATCGTCAGTTTCGTATACCATATCCACAAATCATTTCGGACGACACCGCCGTGACCGTACCTCGCCTCAACGCCCCGGACTTGGGCAACACGCCTTCGACCTCGGAAATCATCACCCGCCATCTGCGTGATGCAATCATCGCCGGGCACTTCGCTGAAGATGAGGCCATCCGTCAGGACGACATCGCCCGCCAGTTCAACGTCAGCAAAATCCCGGTGCGCGAGGCGCTCAAGCGCCTGGAGGCCGAAGGATTGGTGATGTTCCAGCGCAATCGCGGTGCGATGGTCACACGCCTGTCTGAACCTGAGCTGGCGCAGATGTTCGAAGTGCGCATGCTGCTCGAAGACAAAGCCCTTCGCCTGGCCATTCCGAACATGACCGAAGCGACGTTCACCCGCGCCGAGCGTATCTGCCAGGAATTCGTCGGCGAGAACGACGTTGGGCGCTGGGCCGAACTCAACTGGGAACTGCACGCCTGCCTGTACGAACCGGCGCAGCGACCATTTCTGGTGAACATGATCCGTTCAGTGAACGACAAACTGGAGCGTTACCTGCGTATGCAGATGAGCCTGTCAGCGGGCAAGGAGCGCGCAGATCACGAGCACCGCGCGATCCTCGACGCCTGCCGGGCCAAAGATGTCGAACGTGCCGTTGCGTTGCTCGACGAGCACATTGCCGGCGTTTGCAAGACCCTCTTCGAGCACCTCCCCCACACACGGTAGGCGCGGGCCAAGCCCGCGCGTTGCCCCTCTGTGCTGATTTCGTCATTCACACAGCATAAAGGCATCAAGCCTACCCCCCGGGAACAGGCCACGCTGTCGTTCACCTCCCCGAACGGACCCGGCCTGCCTATGAAACGCATCACCGTGATCGACTCCCACACCGGCGGCGAACCCACCCGCCTGGTCACTGACGGCTTTCCCGACCTAGGCAGCGGCACCATGGCCGAACGCCGTCGGCAACTGGCGCAACACCACGATCAATGGCGTACCGCGTGCATCCTGGAACCGCGCGGCAGCGACGTGCTGGTTGGCGCGTTACTGTGCGAACCGGTAGATCCCAAGGCATGTGCCGGGGTGATTTTCTTCAACAACACCGGCTACCTGGGCATGTGCGGCCACGGCACCATCGGCCTGGTGGTATCACTGGCGCATCTGGGCCGGATCGGGCCTGGCGTGCATGACATCGAAACCCCGGTCGGCACCGTACAGGCGACCTTGCACGACGACCACTCGGTGAGTGTGCGCAACGTGCCTGCTTACCGTTACCGCAAAGACCTGGCCCTTGAGGTGCCGGGTATTGGTCGGGTGGTTGGCGACGTGGCCTGGGGCGGAAACTGGTTCTTCCTGATTGCCGACCACGGCCTGGCACTGGCAGGCGATAACATCGATGCCCTCAGCGCCTACACCTACGCCGTGCAACAAGCCCTCGACGATCAGGGCTTTCGTGGCGAAGACGGTGGCCTGATCGACCATATCGAACTATTCGCCGACGACCCGCAGGCCGACAGCCGCAACTTTGTCCTGTGCCCTGGTAAGGCTTACGACCGCTCCCCCTGCGGCACAGGCACCAGCGCCAAGCTCGCCTGCCTGGCGGCCGACGGTAAGCTACAACCCGGTCACGTGTGGCGTCAGGCGAGTGTCATTGGCAGTCAGTTTGAAGGTACCTACGAGCGCGACGGTGAGCGCATCATACCGACCATTCGCGGCCGCGCGCACATCAGCGCCGAAGCCACGCTGATCCTGCAGGAAGATGATCCGTTCGCATGGGGTATTGGCTTGTGAGCGTTGACGCCGCAGCCGATTTGATCGTGATCGGTGCCGGAATCATCGGCGCCGCTTGCGCGCAAGCACTGGCCGCACGGGGGCTGCGCGTACTGGTACTGGATGCCGGGCTGCACAGCGCCACCGCCGCAGGGATGGGCCACCTGCTGGTACTTGATGACAATGCTGCGGAACTGGCGTTAAGCCAATACTCGCTGCAACGCTGGCGTGAACTGGCGGTGCACTTGCCCGAGGCCTGCGCCTACCGTAACAACGGCACCCTCTGGCTGGCCGCCAACGCTGAAGAAATGGCCGTGGCCGAACACAAGTTCAGCGTGCTGCAAGCACAGGGGGTGGCCTGTGAGCTGGTAGCCGGCGGCGCCCTGCGCCAGCGCGAACCGGCGCTGCGCGAGGGCCTTGCCGGTGGTCTATTGATCACAGGTGACGGCATTCTTTACGCCCCGGCCACTGCCCAATGGATGCTGCAGTCGCCGCGCATCGAACAGCGCCAGGCAAAGGTCTGTGCCGTACAAGACAATCGTGTGTGCCTGGAAGACGGCACGTGGTTACGCGCCGATGCGGTCGTTCTGGCCAACGGCATCCAGGCCACTGAGTTGTGTCCGGAACTGCCGATTGAAGCCAAGAAAGGCCACCTGCTGATCACCGATCGTTACCCCGGCAGTGTGACCCATACCCTGGTGGAACTGGGCTACGTGACCAGCGCCCATAACGCCAGTGGCCCGTCCACAGCCTGCAATATTCAACCGCGCCCGACCGGCCAGTTGTTCATTGGCGCCTCACGCCAATTCGGCACCCTCGACCCGGCTGTAGAAGGCTGGATGCTTGCGCGCATGCTCAAACGCGCAACCGAGTACATGCCGGACCTGGCACAGTTGAATGCCATTCGCGCCTGGACCGGCTTTCGCGCCGCCAGCCCCGATGGTCTACCCCTGGTGGGCCGTCACCCGCACCACCAAGGCCTGTGGCTTGCAGTGGGCCACGAGGGGCTGGGCGTCACCACCGCCCCGGCCAGCGCTGATTTGCTGTGCGCACAGCTGTTCAACGAAACGCCGCCGTTGGCGGCCCACGCTTATCTGCCAGCGCGTTTCCTAGGAGCACTCGCCCATGCCTGAACTGATCCTCAATGGCCGCCCGCTGCAAGTGCTCGACGGCACCAGTGTGGCCGCCGCACTGACGCTCGGCGGCGACGGCTGCTCACGCACCTCGGTGGCCGGCCAGCGGCGCGCACCGCTGTGCGGCATGGGCATTTGCCAGGAGTGCCGGGTGACTGTCGATGGTCACCGGCGACTGGCGTGCCAAACCCTGTGCCGTGAGGGCATGCAGGTGCAGACATGGCCATGAGCGAACACACCAACCTGTTGATTATCGGCGCCGGCCCCGCCGGGCTGGCGGCGGCACTGGCCGCCGCGCCTGCAGCCACGCGCATCATCCTGCTCGACGACAACCCGCAAGTGGGCGGCCAGATCTGGCGAGACGGCCCGCAGGCCTCGCTGCCCGTTGCCGCCCGCCGGATGCGCGAGCAGGTCTTGGCCTGTGCCAATGTGTACTGCTACAGCGGCACCCGGGTGATCGCCCGATCGGCCTCAGATGCCTTGCTGGTGGAAGATGCCGAGCGTGGTTGGCAGATCCGCTACGACCGGCTGATTCTGTGCACGGGAGCCCGCGAACTGTTGCTACCGTTTCCCGGCTGGACGCTACCCGGAGTCACTGGCGCAGGGGGACTGCAGGCACTGATCAAGGCCGGCATGCCAGTGAGCGATCAGCGTATTGTCATCGCCGGTAGCGGCCCCCTGCTGTTGGCCAGCGCCGCCACCGCCAAACACATGGGTGCCCAGGTGGTGCAGATCGCCGAACAGGCTTCAGCGCGCGCCGTCGCCGGTTTCGCCACACAGTTGCCGCGCTGGCCGGGCAAACTGCTGCAAGCGGCCAGCCTGTTCGATCGGCGCTACCGCACGGCCAGCCACGTCCTGGCCGCACTGGGTACCGAACGCCTGGAAGGTGTGCGGCTGAAACTCAATGGCAAGGTGGTGGAGCTCGCCTGTGAACGCTTGGCCTGCGGTTTCGGCCTGATTCCCAACACCCAGCTCGCTCAGGCCTTGGGCTGTACTGTGGCTGATCAGGCGGTGCATGTCGATTGCTGGCAGCAGACATCACAGCCCGGCATTTACGCCGCCGGTGAATGCACAGGATTCGGTGGCAGTGAGCGCGCCTTGGTGGAGGGCGCCATTGCCGGTTATGCGGCGGTTGGCGATCGTCGCCAGGTGCAGTCCTTGTGGCGCCGCCGCAACCGCTGGCATGCATTTGCCAAGGTGCTGAACCGCGCCTTCACACTCGACCCGGCACTGTCGCAGCTTGCGACGCCCGAGACCCTGGTGTGCCGCTGTGAAGACGTCCCCTACGCCGCCCTCGCCGGCCACCGCAACTGGCGCGATGCCAAGCTTGCCAGCCGCTGTGGGATGGGCGCCTGCCAGGGCAGGGTCTGTGCCGCGGCGACCGCGCACCTGTTCGGTTGGCAAACGCCAGCACCACGCCCGCCCTTCAGCCCGGCACGGATCGAAACCCTGCTGTGCCTGGAGCAATCACACGACGCTTGAGCGCAAGAACGGGGGCGCACTATGATCATGCTGGTCGCCCCCGGAACGTCAGTGAATGCACGCCACGCTCAACCAATTCGCGCCCTGTGATCTGCCGACGTTGCTCTGCGGTCTGCGCAGCATTGCGCCGCTGCTCGACACCCTCAACGATGTCGTGTTCTTCATCAAGGACTGCGAGGCGCGCTACGCCTTCGTCAACCACACCCTGGCCCGGCGCTGCGGCCGCCAGCACGGTGAACAACTGCTCGGGCTGACTGCCGAGCACGTCTTCCCCGCGCGCTTCGGCCCGCTCTACACCGAACAGGACCGCCGCGTACTGAGCAGTGGCCAAGAGCTGGTCGACCAGCTGGAACTGCACCTTTATTTCGGCAACCAGCCGATCTGGTGCCTGACCCACAAGCGTGCGCTCAAAGATGGCGACGGCAACATCGTTGGCCTCGCCGGTATCTCCCGCGACCTGCAACTGCCACAGTCCAATCACCCGGCGTTTGCTAAACTCGCCGCCGTTGATACCCACATCCGCAGCCATTTCGCCCGCCCCATCAGCCTTGCCGAACTGACTGCCATCGCTGGGCTTTCCGTCGCGCAACTGGAGCGCCAGTGCAAGCGCATCTTCCAGCTCACGCCACGGCAGATGATCCACAAGGCGCGGCTCGAAGAAGCCTCGCGCTTGCTGCAAGACCTCAGCCTGCCGATCACCGAAATTGCCCTGCGTTGCGGCTACACCGACCACAGTGCCTTCAGCCGCCAGTTCCGCGCCCTCACCGGGATTTCCCCGAGCCAGTTCCGCGACAGCCAACACTGAGTGTTCCGTTACCGGGCGCCCCGCGTCGACAGTGCTCCGATTTGTAACACCAGCCCGGCACTCGCCTGTTGAGGATAAACCTCAGGCAACCAAGCGCCTTTCCGACAGCCGCCCTAGCCCACGGGCTGACATTTAATTGCTCCTGAAAGTCGAAAACAGGCACATCCATTGCTATAACAAATATCGTATACGAAATCTTCAATACGATATCTAACAGCACCCACACGACACGAGGCCTCTATGAAAAACTGCACATTTGCCGTAGCCCTCAGCGCTGTTCTCAGTACCACCTTTATCGCTAACGCCCAGGCCGACAAACTCGACGACATCATCGGCTCTGGCAAACTGCGATGCGCAGTCACCCTAGACTTCCCGCCGATGGGGTTTCGTGACGAAGCCAACAAACCCGCAGGCTTCGATGTGGACTACTGCAACGACCTGGCGAAAATCCTCGGTGTCGAACCAGAAGTCGTCGAAACCCCCTTCCCCGACCGCATTCCGGCGCTGATTTCCGGCCGTGCCGACGTTATCGTCGCGTCCACCTCCGACACGCTGGAACGGGCCAAGACGGTCGGCCTGACGGTACCGTACTTCGCGTTCCAGATGGTCGTGCTGACCCGCGACAACACCGGCATCAACAGCTTCGATGACCTCAAAGGCAAGGCGCTGGGCAATACCAGTGGCACCTACGAAGCCATTGCCCTGGAAAAAGATGTGAAGAATTGGGGCAACGGCAGCTTCCGCGCCTACCAGTCGCAAAACGATACCCTGCTGGCGGTAGCCCAGGGCCACATCGACGCCACGGTAGTGACCAACACCGTCGCCGCCGCGACCCTCAAGTCGGGCAAGTACAAGAACCTCAAAGTCGCCGGCAACGCGCCGTATGTGATCGATTACGTGTCGTTGGGCGCCAAACGCAACGAGTACGGTCTGCTGCGTTACCTCGACCTGTTCGTCAACCAGCAAGTACGCACCGGGCGCTACAAAGAACTGTTCACCAAGTGGGTGGGCACCGACATCGCCCCGACCGACCTGACCGTGCCCCAGGTCTACTACTGAGGTGCGCAGTATGACCAGCACTCCCAACCCCTTGACCGGGCGCAGCCTGGTCGAGGGCGCAGCCCAGGGCGAACTGCTGTTCGCCGACACCGGGTTGAGTTTCTGGGGCGGGGTCGACCCGTTCAGCGGCGAAGTGATCGACCGCCATCATCCCCTGAGCGGCCAGTGCATTGCCGGGCGCATACTGGCCATTCCCAGTGGACGCGGCTCCTGCACTGGCAGCAGCGTGATGATGGAGTTGATCAGCAATGGCCACGCACCCGCGGCACTGGTGCTGGCCGAAGCCGACGAGATTCTGACCCTCGGCGTGCTGGTCGCACAGGCACTGTTCCAGCGTTCCCTGCCGGTGCTGTGCATCGGCGAGGAGGCCTTTGCCGGGTTACCCCGCAAGGGGTATGCGCGGGTCGAAGGGCAGCATCTGAACCTGTACGCCCAGACGCCTGAACAACCCTGGCAGGCCTGCTCGCCGACACACGGCAACGCGCCGCGCAGCACCGGCCTCAGTCTCAGCGCGGACGATCAGGCATTGCTGGACGGTGACCATGGCCGGGCCGCACAGTTGGCGATGCAGATTGTGCTGCGCATGGCCGAGCTGCAAGGCGCCGAGCAGTTGCTCGACGTCAGTCAGGCGCACATCGACGGCTGCATCTACACCGGCCCCGCCAGCCTGCGTTTTGCCCAGCAGTTGCTGCAATGGGGGGCGAAGGTACGGGTACCGACCACGCTCAACGCCATCTCCGTCGATCAACGTCGCTGGCGCGAACTGGGAATTGACCCCGCGCTCGGTGAACCTGCCAGTGCCCTGGGCGATGCCTATATGGCCATGGGTGCACAACTGAGCTTTACCTGCGCCCCTTACCTGCTGGACAGTGCGCCGAAGCTGGGCGAACACGTGGTGTGGGCCGAATCCAATGCCGTGGTCTACGCCAACAGTGTGCTCGGTGCTCGCACACTCAAGTACCCCGACTACCTCGACATCTGCATCGCCCTCACCGGCCGTGCACCTCGCATCGGTTGCCATCTGGACAGCCAGCGCAAGGCGCAGTTGATTGTCGAGCTGCCGCCCCTGGGTACGCTGGACGACAGTTTCTACCCATTGCTCGGGTACCACATCGGCGCCCTGAGCGGCTGGCGAATTCCCCTGGTGCGCGGGCTGGAGCAGGCTCAACCGAGTCTGGACGACCTCAAAGCCTTCGGCGCCGCCTTTGCAACCACCTCTGCCGCGCCGCTTTTTCACATCGCCGGCGTCACCGCCGAAGCGTTGGACCCCACCCAGGTCGTTGAACCCGGGGTACCCCTGGCCAGCGAGCACCTGCAGTTGAGCGACCTGCTGCGCAGTTGGCGCGAACTCAACAGCGCCCGCGAATCACGTGTCGATGTAGTGTCGCTGGGCAACCCACACTTTTCCCTCAGCGAGTTCGCGACACTTGAGCGATTGTGCCGCAACCGCCACAAACACCCCGACGTCGTGCTGGCAATCACTTGCGGTCGCACCGTGCTCGAACAGGCACGCGCTGCCGGATACATCAGCGGACTTGAACGCTTCGGCGTGACCCTGGTGACCGACACCTGTTGGTGCATGCTGGGTGAACCGGTGATTCCGCCCGCTGCACGCACACTGATGACCAACTCCGGCAAATACGCTCACTACGGCCCTGGCCTGAGCGGGCGCGCAGTGCATTTCGCCAGCCTCGCCGAATGCGTCGCGTCGGCCTGCAGCGGTCAAGCCAGCGGCCGCTTGCCAAGCTGGTTGCAACCGGCCATCTGCAAGGAGAAAACCACGCATGTTTGACTACACCTTCCAGTGGCGCTCAGCCCTGCGCGCGTTGCCAGACATGCTGACTGGGGCCTGGGTAACCTTCGAAACCGCCGCGCTGTCGATGATTTTCGGGGTGCTGATTGCCCTGGCCCTGACTGTGATGCGCGCTGGCAAGCAACCGCTGCTGCGTGGCGTTGCCGATGCGTGGGTATCGATTGCGCGTAACACACCGTCGTTGTTCCAGATCTACATCCTGTACTTCGGCCTCGGTTCGATGGGCTTGCATGTCAGTTCATGGGTCGCCCTGCTGGCGGGAATCACCTTCAACAATGCGGGGTACCTGGCGGAGAACTTTCGTGGCGGCCTCAAAGCCGTGCCGGGAACGCAGATGCGTGCGGCGCGCTCGTTAGGCATGAGCGCCTTCCAGGCCTACCGGATGGTCATCATTCCGCAGTTGCTGCGGGTGGTGTTCTACCCACTGACTAATCAGATGGTCTGGGCAGTGCTGATGACTTCACTGGGGGTGATCGTAGGTCTGAACAACGACCTCACCGGGGTGACCCAGGACTACAACGTCAAGACGTTCCGCACCTTCGAATACTTCGCCCTGGCAGCAGCGCTGTACTACGTGATCGCCAAGGCAATTGTCGCGGTAGCCCGGCTGATGGCCTGGCGACTGTTCCGTTACTGAGGAGTTCGCCATGCTTTCGACCGGTTTTACCTGGAACGACTTGGTGTTCCTGCTCGACGGGGCCTGGGTCACGCTGCAGCTAACGTTCTGGGCCATCATGCTGGGCACCTTCGCCGGGCTGGTATTCGGCCTGGTGCGGGCGCTGTGGCCACGCACCAGCCTGCCGCTGGCATGGCTGCTGGATGTGTTTCGCAGCGTGCCATTGCTGATCCAGTTTGTGCTGTTCAACTCGTTCAAGAGCATCGTTGGGCTGAACCTCAGCGCCTTTACCGTCGGCTGCATCGTGCTCGGCGTGTACACCGCGGCCTACTTCACCGAAATCGTCCGTGGCGGAGTGCTGGCGGTGTCGTTGAGTGTGCGCCGGGCCAGCCGCTCACTGGGCATGAGCTACCTGCAAGACTTGCGCTGGATCGTCCTGCCGATGGCGACTCGGGTGGCCTTTCCGGGCTGGCTGAACCTGGTGCTAGGGGTCATGAAAGACACCGCACTGGTGATGTGGATCGGCATTGTTGAACTGCTGCGCGCCTCGCAAACCATCGTTACGCGGATTCAGGAACCCCTGCTGGTGCTGTGCATCGCGGGCCTCATTTACTACGTCATGAGCCTGGTGGTAGCCCGCCTGGGCGCCCGACTGGAAAGAAGGTGGCAGGAAAATGATTGAGATCGAGAACGTACACAAATCCTTCGGCAACCTCGAGGTGGTCAAGGGCGTGAGCCTCACCGTGGACAAAGGTGAAGTGGTGTCGATCATCGGCGGCTCGGGCTCAGGCAAGTCGACGTTGCTGATGTGCATCAACGGCCTGGAACCGATCCAGAAAGGCAGCATCCGGGTCGACGGCGTCGAGGTCCACCACCGTGCCACCGACCTCAACCGCTTGCGACAGAAAATCGGCATCGTGTTCCAGCAATGGAACGCCTTCCCGCACCTGACGGTGTTGGAAAACGTGATGCTTGCACCGCGCAAGGTCCTGGGCAAAAGCAAGGAACACGCCGAGGAGTTGGCGGTCAAGCAACTGACCCACGTTGGCCTGGGCGACAAACTCAAGACGTTTCCCGGCAAATTGTCTGGCGGTCAGCAGCAGCGTATGGCGATTGCCCGGGCGCTGGCGATGTCGCCGGACTACATGCTGTTCGACGAGGCCACCTCAGCGCTCGACCCGCAATTGGTCGGCGAAGTACTGGACACCATGCGCATGCTCGCCGAGGACGGCATGACCATGGTGCTGGTGACCCATGAAATACGTTTTGCCCGGGACGTGTCGGACCGCGTGGCGTTCTTCCGTAACGGCCTGGTGCATGAAATCGGCGCGCCGGATCAGGTCATTGGAAGCCCCTTGCAGCCGGAGACGGCGGCGTTCCTGAAATCGGTGAAATAAGCCACCACCCACAGCAGGAGTTCTTCAATGCGCTCATCGAAAATCATCCATGTCGTCAATTGCCATGCCGAAGGTGAAGTCGGCGACGTTATTGTCGGGGGCGTCGCCCCGCCGCCGGGCGCCACCGTCTGGGAACAGTCGCGCTGGATTGCCCGTGACGACAGCTTGCGCAACTTCGTCCTCAACGAGCCACGCGGTGGGGTGTTCCGCCACGTTAACCTGCTGGTGCCCGCCAAAGACCCACGGGCACAGATGGCCTGGATCATCATGGAGCCCGCCGACACCCCGCCGATGTCAGGCTCCAATTCACTGTGTGTGGCAACCGTGCTGCTCGACAGCGGTATCCTGCCCATGACCGAACCCGAAACCCGCCTGGTTCTCGAAGCGCCAGGCGGGCTGATCGAAGCTGTCGCTGAATGCCGCGATGGCAAGGTGCAACGGGTAGAAGTGAAAAACGTGCCGTCGTTCGCCGATCGCCTCGATGCCTGGATCGAAGTCGAAGGTTACGGCTCACTCAAGGTCGACACGGCCTACGGCGGCGACAGTTTTGTTATTGCCGATGCCCGTCAGCTGGGCTTTGCCATACGCCCCGACGAAGCCAGGGAGATCGTCGAGATCGGTCTGAAAATCACCCAGGCGGCCAACGAACAGTTGGGATTTCATCACCCCCTGAATCCGGACTGGTCGCACATTTCCTTTTGCCAGATAGCCGCCCCTATCGAGTACCAGAACGGTGTCGCCACGAGCACCAACGCGGTGGTCATCCGCCCCGGCAAGATCGACCGCTCCCCCTGCGGTACCGGTTGCTCGGCGCGCATGGCGGTGATGCAGGCCAAAGGCTTGCTGAAGGTCGGCGACCACTTCATCGGCCGCTCGATTATCGGCTCGACGTTTAACTGCCGCATCGAATCACAAACCGATATCGCCGGACGCCCGGCCATCTATCCGTGTATTTCCGGGCGTGCCTGGATCACCGGCACCCATCAATTGCTGCTCGATCCGAGCGATCCCTGGCCACAAGGCTACCGGCTGTCGGACACCTGGCCCGGCGCTTGAACGCTAACCCACTGATTTAAAACCAAACCCTTAAAACGAGTGGCAAACAGCGAAAAAACGGCTGGTCGAGTATTGTCACTTAAAATATCGTATACGAAATACAATAACCCACCGGAGAACAACATGAGCAAGTACATCAACTGGAGCGGTGTCTTTCCCGCAGTGACCACACAATTCAACGAAGACTTCTCGATTAACCTGGAGAAGACTCACGAGGTGATCTCCAACGTCATCCGCGACGGCGTCTCGGGGCTGGTCGTCTGCGGGTCGGTGGGCGAAAACACCTCGCTAAGCGCCGAAGAGAAAATTGCCGTCACCGAGGTCGCTGTCGATGCCTCGCGCGGCCGCGTCCCGGTGATCTGCGGCGTAGCGGAGTTCACCAGCGTGCAAGCGGCGAAAGTCGCCAACTCGGTACGCCAGGTGGGCGTAGACGGGGTAATGCTGATGCCGGCGCTGGTGTACGGCTCGAAACCGTTCGAGACCGCCGAGCATTTCCGCTACGTGGCCAAACACACCGACGTGCCACTGATGGTTTACAACAACCCGCCGATCTACAAGAACGACGTCACCCCGGACATCCTGATTTCCCTGGCTGACTGCGACAACGTGGTGTGCTTTAAAGATTCCTCCGGCGACACCCGCCGCTTCATCGACGTGCGTAATGAAGTGGGTGACCGCTTCGTGCTGTTCGCTGGCCTCGATGACGTGGTCCTGGAAAGCATTGCTGTCGGTGCGCAAGGCTGGGTCTCGGGCATGTCCAACGTGTTCCCCAAAGAGGGCGAAACAATCTTCCGCCTGGCCAAGGCCGGGCGCTTCGCCGAAGCCATGCCGATCTATGAATGGCTGATGCCGATCCTGCACCTGGACGCCCGTGCTGACCTGGTGCAATGCATCAAGCTGTGCGAAGCCATCGCCGGCCGCGGCAGCGCCTTGACCCGCCCACCGCGCCTGGCGCTGCCGGAAGCCGACCGAGTGTATGTCGAGCAGATCATGGCCAAAGCCCTGACCAACCGCCCGCAACTGCCGGATGTCGGCCTCTGAGTGAAGATCGGGCCGGTGCTCCCCGGTGGAGCCCGGCCGTTCGCTGGCCTGACCGCACCTTTGACCTGGAGCTTTGCATGCCGGACATCATCGGCCACAACTACATCGGTGGCGCGCGCAGCGCCGCCGGCACTGTCACCCTGTACAGTCACGACGCCAGCAGCGGTGAAGCATTGCCGTACCCCTTCTATCAAGCCACCCCTGGCGAAGTGGACGCTGCCGCGCAGGCCGCGGCACAGGCCTACCCGACGTTTCGCAACCTGTCGGCGGAGCGCCGAGCACACTTTCTTGAGGCCATCGCCGCACAACTGGACGCGCTGGGCAGCGATTTCATCGAGCTGGTAACCCGCGAAACCGCCCTGCCCAACGCACGCATTCTAGGTGAGCGTGGACGCACCAGCGGACAACTGCGCCTGTTCGCCCAGGTGCTGCGCCGTGGTGATTTTCTCGCGGCGCGGATCGACCGCGCCCAACCAGACCGACAGCCATTGCCGCGCGCCGACATTCGTCAGTATCGACTTGGCGTGGGGCCGGTGGCGGTATTCGGTGCAAGTAACTTCCCCCTGGCCTTTTCTACCGCTGGCGGCGACACCGCCGCCGCACTTGCCGCTGGCTGCCCAGTGGTGTTCAAGGCGCACAGCGGCCACATGGCCAGTGCCGAACAGGTTGCTGATGCAATTATCCGCGCCGCCGAACTGACCGGCATGCCCAAGGGCGTGTTCAACATGATCTACGGCGCGGGTGTCGGCGCAGCGTTGGTCAAGCACCCTGCAATCCAGGCGGTCGGCTTTACCGGCTCGCTCAAAGGCGGACGCGCGCTGTGTGACATGGCCGCCGCCCGGCCCCAGCCGATCCCGGTGTTCGCCGAGATGAGCAGCATCAACCCGGTCCTGCTGCTGCCCCAGGCACTGGCCCTGCGCGGTGAACGGATCGCCGCTGAATTGGCCGCTTCAGTGCTACTCGGCTGCGGGCAGTTCTGTACCAAACCGGGCTTGGTCATCGGTGTACGCTCGCCGGCCTTCAGTGCCTTCACCGTCCACTTGGCAGCACAGTTGGCCGAGCAACCGCCACAAACCATGCTCAATGCCCAGACCCTGGCCAGCTACCACAACGGCGTAACGGCATTGCTAGCTCATCCGGGCATCACCCACCTCAGCGGCCAGGCGCTACAACCGCGCCAGGCACAACCTCAATTATTGCGAGCCGATGCCAGCCTGTTGATCGAGGCCGACCCTGTGTTGCAGGAAGAGGTCTTCGGCCCGGCCACCGTGCTGGTGGAAGTGGCCGACCGCTACGAACTGCTTCAGGCACTCAACGGCCTGCACGGCCAGCTGACAGCAACATTGATTGGCGAACCCTCAGACCTGCAAAGCCACGCTGATGTGCTGCCGCTGCTGGAACAGAAAGTTGGCCGTGTGCTGTTCAACGGTTACCCGACAGGCGTCGAAGTCTGCGATGCGATGGTACATGGCGGGCCATACCCGGCCACTTCGGACGCGCGTGGGACCTCGGTCGGTAGCCTGGCGATCGAACGCTTTCTGCGCCCGGTGTGCTACCAGAATTGCCCGGATGAGCTGTTGCCCGAAGCCCTGCAGAACGCCAACCCGCTGGGCATCGCGCGCCTTGTCGATGGCCGTAGCAGCCGCGAATCACTGTAGCGTGTTTGCCCTGCGATGCGATGTGATAGCCACACTCCCATCGCAGGGCACGCCCACGCCTAGCGCCCGTCCTCGAAAAACACCTTGCGCCCATCGACCTGGCTCGAAGCCCGCGGCAGGTTGGCTGCCTCCCCCGTGGGGTTCTCCACATACCAGTAGCAATGCCTGGCCGCACGGGTAATCGCCACATACGCCAGACGCAGTACTTCATCTTTCTGGGCGGTGTCGAACGCCAGCGGATCACCGGCGCGGCCCAGCCCGGCCTGACGATAGACCTGGTTCTTGTAGGGTGAGCTGGTCAGGTGCTGGCAATCGCCGAGCATGAACACCGCGTCGGCCTGCAGTCCCTTGGCACTGTGGTAGGTCAATTGGCGGAACCGCCGCTGATCCGCAGGCAGCCCGGCCTCGTGATTGACCAATGGCTTGATATGCTCTGATATCAATAACTTATCGCTACTTTTTCGAAACAACATCATCACGGTTTCACCGCGTCGATAGTGTTCCATCAGCGTTTGCGCCAACGCCGCTTCGTCGCGTTCAAGCACTTTGACCGGCAGCGGTTGCTCCGCCGCCGGGCCACAGGCCTTGGCCTTCTTGCCTGTGATCGCAGGCGCCGGCTTCACGATATGTTCGGCCGCATCGATGATGTATTGGTGACTGCGGTAGTTGTCCGCCAGCATCACCCGGGTGTTGCTTGGCGCGGGGAACTCCTTGGTGAACTCCATGAAGTACTTCGGTGAACTGCCACGCCAGCCATAGATCGACTGCCAGTCATCGCCGACGCACAGCAGCGAAGAATGCTGGGCCACACGCCCGACGTTCATGGCCGGGCCACGCCTGCGGATTTCCCGCAGGCAGGCGCGCAGCCAGGAGACGATCTGCGGTGAGACATCCTGGAATTCGTCGATCATCAAGTGCGCCAGCGGCCGCAACAGCGGGTCTGGCAGCAGGCGCAGGTTCTCCGGGTTGTTTTCACCGAACAGGGCGAACATGCGGTTGTAGCTCATGATCGGTGGCGACTGAGCGAGCAAGTGCGCTTCCAACGCCTTCCAGTACAGTGCCAGGGCTTCGAAGAACGCCGCATCGCTGTCGCCTGGCGGGAAGCTCATGGCGCCGACGGCTGGGTTTACATCAAGCCCGAGGTTCTCGATAAAGCCAGCTGCGCCGACAAAGGCATCGAGTAACGGCACTGCCGAGAGCTCTCCCTTGACCTTGTAATCAAAGCCTGGCCCGGCGACCGCATCGCCTGCCAATGAGGCGGTCAAGCGCTTGGCGGCGGCATAGTTTTCCAACCAAATCACAGGCTTATCGCAGAAAGCTTGAAACAGGGTGCGTTTGATCACCCACTCCGCCCAGACCGGCAACTTGGCCCCGGGGCGCTTGTACTGCTGGTTTTCACCCGGATCGAAACCCAGTACCACCCAGGCATCGAGTTCGGCGATGTGGCCGTGGAAATGGAAGCGGCTGCCATTGATCTCGACCGTTTCGCGGCTTGGCTCGATGCCCTTGATCGGCCAGGCACCGGCGGCAAACCAGAGGTCTTCCAGAGTGTCGCACAGCTCTTCGTCACGGCTGGCCGAGAGCTGGGTCACGGCGACACGCTTCTGCACGTCCGGGTGATCGCGATCGAGTGCCTTGAGCTGCACCGCCTCACGGCGCAAGCCCGCAATCAGTTCGGCAAAGCGCGGGCTGCTGTTGAGCAGGTCGCGGTAACACAGGTTGAGCTGCTGACGCTGGGCGTCGTTGATGCGCAAATCAAAAGGGTTGCTCTCGGCATTGGCTTCGCTGCCACCGGGCAGGTCACTGCCCAGGGTCTCGAACGCCCGCACCTGGTTGAAGCCCGGCAGGCTGCGCACCAGCGGCAGAATCCGTGAATGGAAGGTGCGCACCAGCTCACGGGCCTGGGCAGGATTGAGCGCCACTTGCCACAGGCTGAATACCTGCAACAGCCGGGCGATAAAGTCTTTGCGCGACTCACGGGTGAAGGTCACCACGGTCATGGCGTCCAGCTCGTACCCCAGGTAATGGCGCAGCAGCAGGATACGCAGCACCAGCGAGGTCGACTTGCCAGCCCCTGCCCCGGCAATCACACAGGTAGACGGCGTATCACTGAAGATCATCTTCCACTGCGCCGCGCTGGGCTGCGCCTGCGCCGGCAAGCGCAAGGCGACGTCAGCCTTGAAACGCTTTTTCAATTCGGCCGTCAACGGCAGCCGCCAGTCGTCAAACAAGCCGTTGTCCTGCCCCGGCACACCGTGGCCATCAGGGCGCGTGTCACGGATGACCAAGACCTGGCGCCCGGCTTCATAGCCGTCTACCCGCCCTTCTTCGTAACCTTCACGCACACCATCGGCGTGGCCGGTGCGCTG
The DNA here is from genome assembly GCF_056322725.1 of Pseudomonas sp. NUPR-002. Classification (NCBI taxonomy): domain Bacteria; kingdom Pseudomonadati; phylum Pseudomonadota; class Gammaproteobacteria; order Pseudomonadales; family Pseudomonadaceae; genus Pseudomonas; species Pseudomonas sp. NUPR-002. Next base: position 2,666,384 of record NZ_CM150476.1, on the reverse strand, counting down.
ACCGCTGGCGTGCCCCTGAAACCATGAGTCACGGTGCTGTGCCTGCAGCCGGCTCAAACCACGGCCAAGCAGGCGCGCGGCCAGGCGTCTGATCCAGGGCAGTTGTGCAGGTGGAGTCAACTCCGGGGGTAGCTTGGGACGCTGTTCAGACACACCTACTCCAAAACGAAAAAACCTGCGCCCATGTTCGCTCCATCGAAGAAAAATCACCAGCTGAATGCTTGCAGATCAGCTAATTAGACGATGAAGCGCACAAATCACCCCAACTTAATACATCAACAAATCAGATTAAAATCAGCCGAAATTTACGCTTATTTTCGATAATGATTTCAGCGATCATCCTCCCATCAACTGAATCACCAGGAGAGCCCATCATGCTGCAACTGCGCCCTTTCAAGAGCCTTGGCCATGCCAACCATGGTTGGCTCGATGCCCATCACCATTTCTCCTTTGCCGAATACTACGACCCGCAACGGATGCATTGGGGCAACCTGCGGGTCTGGAACGACGACTTGATCGCTGCCGGCAGTGGCTTCCCGCCACACCCGCACCGCGACATGGAAATCATCACTTATGTGCGTGAAGGCGCCATCAGCCATCAGGACAACCTGGGCAACAAGGGCCGCACCGAGGCCGGTGATGTACAGGTCATGAGTGCAGGCACCGGCATCACCCACAGTGAATACAACCTGGAAAAGGTCGATACGCGGATTTTCCAGATCTGGATCGTGCCTGAGCGCGTCGGACAAGCGCCGTCGTGGGGTTCGCGGCCTTTTCCCAAAGGCGAGCGTGGCGAAGGTTTCGTGACCCTGGCCAGCGGTCGTGAGGGCGATGAAGACAGCCTGCGCATCCGCGCCGATGCCCGCCTGGTGGCGGCGACCTTGCAGGCCGGTGAAAGCGCCGAGTACCGCTTTGAAGCCGGGCGCCGTGGTTATCTGGTGCCGGCCAAAGGCCTGATCGAAGTCAACGGTGTCCGGGTTGAAGCCCGCGATGGCTTGGCGATTGAGGATGAGCAGGTGCTCACGGTGACTGCGCTGCAAGACAGTGAGATTGTTTTGGTTGATGTAGCCTGATTGATCGCGGGGCAAGCCCGCTCCTACCGGGTAGGAGCGGGCTTGCCCCGCGATTCATTTCAGCTGATCAAGCAATCGCTGCATCCACCAACGCCTGGGCTTCAGCCACCAGACGCTGCAGGTGCGCTTCGTCAACGAAGCTCTCTGCGTAGATCTTGTAGATATCCTCAGTGCCCGAAGGCCGCGCCGCGAACCAGCCGTTGGCGGTCATCACCTTCAACCCACCAATCGCCTGGTTGTTGCCCGGCGCATGGCTGAGGATCTGCTCGATCGGCTCACCAGCCAACTCGGTCGACTTAACCTGCTCCGGTGCCAGCTTGCTGAGCAACGCCTTCTGTTGCGCATTGGCCTTGGCCTCGACACGGGTAGCAAAAGGCTCGCCCAACGCAGCGGTCAGTTCGGCATACGCCTGGCTCGGATCGCGACCGGTACGGGCAGTGATCTCCGCCGCCAGCAGTGCCGGAATCAGGCCGTCTTTGTCGGTGGTCCAGACACTGCCATCTTTGCGCAGGAACGAAGCACCGGCGCTTTCCTCACCGCCAAAGCCCAGGCTGCCGTCGAACAAACCATCGGCGAAGAACTTGAAGCCGACCGGCACTTCATACAAACGCCGCCCCAGGCGCGCGGTGACGCGGTCGATCAGGCCACTGCTGACCACGGTCTTGCCGACCGCAGCATCAGTGCGCCACTGTGGACGGTGCTGGAACAGGTAGTCGATCGCCACCGCCAGGTAGTTGTTCGGTGCCAACAGGCCATTCGGGGTGACGATGCCGTGGCGGTCGTGGTCCGGGTCGCAGGCGAAGGCCACGTCAAAGCGCTCACGCAGGCCAATCAGGCCCTGCATGGCATACGGCGAGGATGGGTCCATGCGGATCTGGCCATCCCAATCGACGCTCATGAAGCGGAAGGTCGGATCGACCTCGGTGTTGACCACTTCCAGGTTCAATTTGTAGTGCTCGGCAATCGCCGACCAGTAGCGCACGCCCGCGCCGCCCAACGGATCAACACCCAGGCGCAGGTTGGCGCTGCGGATCACGTCGAAGTCGATGACGTTTTCCAGGTCGGCAACATAGCTGCTGACGTAGTCATGACGGTGCGTGGTACTGGCCTGCAGGGCCTGCTCGTGGGCCATGTACTTGACGCCTTCAAGGCCGGCAGCCAGCAGTTCGTTGGCCTTGGTCTCGATCCACTTGGTCACGTCGCTGTCGGCCGGGCCACCATTGGGCGGGTTGTACTTGAAACCACCGCTTTGCGGCGGGTTGTGCGACGGGGTAATGACAATGCCGTCGGCCAGGCCGCTGCTTCGCCCGCAGTTGTAGCAGATGATCGCGTGGGACACTGCCGGGGTCGGGGTGTACTCGTCGTCTTTGGACAGCATCACTTCAACACCGTTGGCCGCCAGCACCTGCAAGGCACTAGCCGCCGCCGGGGTGGACAGCGCGTGGGTGTCAGCGCCGATGAACAGCGGACCGTCGATACCCTTGGTCTGACGGTACAGGCAGATAGCCTGGCTGATCGCCAACACATGATGCTCGTTGAAACTCAGGTCCAGCGAACTGCCCCGGTGCCCGGAGGTGCCGAACGCGACGCGCTGACTGGCAACGCTGGCGTCAGGTTGGCCGGTGTAATAGGCGGTCAACAGGCGCGGAATGTCTACCAGCACGGAGGCTGGCGCCGGTTTGCCTGCCAAAGGACTGAGCTTCATGCAAAACCTCAAGAAAGGATGTTCAGGGTAATCAAAACACGCAGTTTACTGGCACTTTGACAAGCACGCGACGTCAATGCTCCACCACGCCGCGATTATTTCTGCTGCGTGGCCCACCAGGCCGGAAACATCCCTTGCACCCGCGGCTCGGCAAAGCGGTCGTCGATCAGCATTACCATACCCCTGTCGTCGGCGCCGCGAATCACCCGGCCAGCGGCCTGAATGACTTTCTGCACGCCGGGGTACAGGTAGGTGTAGTCAAATCCGGCAGCAAACAGCTGGTGCATACGCTGCTTGATCTGCTCGTTCACCGGGTTGACCTGCGGCAGCCCCAGGGTCGCGACAAAAGCACCGATCAGGCGCGTGCCTGGCAGATCGACGCCTTCGGCAAAGGCACCGCCCAGCACCGCGAAACCAACCCCGCAACCCAAAGGTTGAAAGCGTTGCAAAAACGCCTGGCGCTGCGGCTCATCCATGCCGGGCGTCTGACGCCACTGCGGTATCAGCGGGTAGTCACGTTCAAGCGCATCGGCCACCTGCTGCAGGTATTCGAAGCTGCTGAAAAACGCAAGGTAGTTGCCGGGCTCGGCGGTGTATTGCCGGGCAATAAGCTCAGTGATCGGTGCCACTGAGGCGGCGCGGTGTTGAAAGCGCGTCGACACATCGCTGACCACCTGCACGCACAATTGCTCCGCAGCAAAGGGCGACGCCACCTCCAACCAGGCGGTGTCGGTTGGCATCCCCAGCAGGTCAGCGTAATAGCGCCTGGGGCTCAAGGTTGCAGAAAACAGCGTGACGCTGACTGCATTGCGCATGCGCGGCGCAATCTGCGCGGCGGGCACCACATTGCGCAGGCACAGGGTCGACAGACTGCGTTTGCCAGGCCCGGCGCGCTTGCTGATGTCGAACAGAAAGTGCTCATCGAATAACTCACTGACGCGGATGAACTGCAGCGCATCAAAGAAAAACTGCAACAGCGCTGGCGCAAGCCCGACCGGGTGCTGGTTAAGTTGCTCCTGGATCAGCCCGACACACTGCTGCAAGGCCTTGAGGAACGCCTCAGGCAAGCCGTCGGCGACCCGGTAAGGTGCGAGCTGCGCATTGTGCAGGGCATTCCATTGCCGATTCAGGCGGTCCAGGGCGCTGCCCATGCCGGCCGGCTTGCTGCGCCGCAACGCCTGCAACTGCCATTGATCGAGGCTGGCGCTGTACATCTGCCGCGCCCGCTCGACCAGGTTGTGGGCTTCGTCTACCAACACTGCCACGCGCCATTGGTTGACCTGAGTAAGGCCATGCAGCAAGGCGCTCTGGTCAAAGTAATAGTTGTAGTCGGCCACCAGCACATCGACCCAACGCGCCATCTCCTGCCCCAGGTAATACGGGCAGACCTGATGCGCCAGGGCGACCTCACGCAAGGCGGCCTTGTCGAGCAGGGTCAGCGCCTGAGCGGCCTGGCGCGCGGCGGGCAAACGATCGTAGAACCCTTTGGCCAACGGGCAGGCTTCGCCATGACAGGCTGCGTCCGGATGCTCGCAGGCCTTGTCGCGCGCCACCAACTCCAGGCTGCGCAAGGCCAGCTCAGGCGCCGTGCGCTGCACCTGTTGCAACGCTTCCAGCGCCAGCGCCCGCCCTGGGGTTTTCGCGGTAAGGAAGAAAATCTTGTCCAGGCGCTGCGGCACCATGGCCTTGAGCAACGGAAACACGGTACCCAAGGTTTTGCCAATGCCGGTGGTGGCCTGGGTCATCAGGCAACGCCCGGTGCTGACGGCCTTGTACACGGTTTCGGCCAGATCGCGCTGACCCAGGCGCATCTGACCATAGGGAAAGGCCAGCGCCTTGAGCCCGGCGTCGCGCAGGGCAATGCGCTGCAGTTGCTGTTCAGCCCAGTGCAGAAAAATCCGGCACTGGCTGTTGAAGAACGCTTCGAGTGTTGCCGCGCTGCAGCGCTGTTCAATCAGGGTCTGGGTGTCACTGTCGACATCCAGGTACACCAGCGCCAGGTTGATCTCGACCAACTGCCGCTGCTGGCAAAGCAACCAGCCGTAGACTTTGGCCTGGGCCCAGTGCAACTGGCGGTGATTATCAGGCTGGCGCGCCAGGTCGCCCCGGTAGGTTTTGATCTCTTCCAGGCGATTGAGCTGCGGGTCGTAGCCATCGGCGCGGCCGCGCACCTGCAAGGCGCCGAACTGCCCTTCCAGGCTGACTTCCGCTTCATACTCCGGCCCACGCCGGGCAACCACCCGTTGATGGCCGCTGATGCCCTCCTGAGCGGTGGGCGACGGGGTAAAGCGCAAGTCCAGGTCGCCCGCTTTGGCGCTGAACTCGCATAACGCCCGAACCGCAACGCGATAACTCATGGCGCCGGGGTAATCCAGCTTACATGACAGACCTCGACCGGCAGCCCGTGGCTGGCACAGAAGTCGATCCAGCGCAGTTGGTTATCCTGCAGGCGATCCCCTGGCCCTTTGACCTCGATCATCCGATAGCGCTGCTGTTCGGGCCAAAACTGGATCAGGTCGGGCATACCGGCGCGGTTGCTCTGGATGTCTTCGAGCAAGCGTTTGAAGCACTGCTTGAGGTGTTCGGCGGGCAGGCAGGCCAGGGCTTGATCGAGCAAGGTTTCGCTGAGCACCTGCCAGTATACGAACGGCGACTGCAGCCCCTGCTTGCTGACGAAATGGCGGCGGATGGTCTGTTGGTAGCGGCCATCGTCGAGCTGCGCCAGGCAGTCGTCGAACAGCTCGCTGCGGCGCGTCTGGAACTCGGGATCGTGCAGGTCCTGGGGAGCGCTCTGGAACGGGTGGAAAAAGGCACCCGCAACCGGAGCAAAGATCGCCTCCCAACACAACAGGCCAAACAGGCTGTTGAACAGGGTGTTTTCAACGTAATGCACCTGCCCACCCTGCTGCTCCAGGTGCAACTGCACGGCCTGTTCCACCCCTAACGCCGCTTGCTCGGCCGGCAACTGCAGGTCGATCAGGCCCGTTACGGCTTTGCTGCGCCGCGCTTGTGCAGGCCCACCCAACTTGCGCTGCAGACGCGGCAGCATGCGCGCCAGGGCCTGGACTTCGATCGGGCCGGGAGTACTCTGCGCAACCTGCTGGGCCAGGGCATGGGCCTGCTCCCACTGCTCACTGCGTTCAAGCACGCGTATGCGGCGAATCCTCGTTTGCGGGTGATCGCTGCTCAGGTAAACCTGCAACGCCAGCTGCCACTCGCCGAGGCGCTCGCAATACTGGCCGAGCTGGAACAGCAGTCGCGAACGACGACGCATCAGCCACGGGTTGTCGCTGTGCAGCGCCTCGACCTGAGCCAGCACCTGCAACACCGGCGCGCCCTGCTCCAGCAGCTCGGCGCAATGGTGCAGCAGCAACGCCAGGTCAACGTCGGCCCGTTGACGCAAGGCCCGCGATTGATCGCTGAAGGCCACCTGCTCATAGCGCAGCACGCCGAGGTCGGCCAGCACGAACTCCGACCAGTCCTGATACAGGTTGCCAAAAAACAACAGGCGAAAGCGGTCGCACAATGCTTGCAACTGCAGAGTGACAATCGGCTCGGCAAACCCCGGCAACCAGGCGTTCCAGGGTTGCGACGGTAGCTCAAGCGCCTGCAGTTCAGCGAAAAGCTCGCGCTTGGCCGCCTTCGGCCGCTGCAGTTGCGCGGCAAAACCACTGGCGATTTCGTCCTTGCGCAACACCTGAAACAGCTGCTCCAGGCTCAAGGGGCTGTCGTCAGTGACCCAGCCGCGTTCCAGCAAGGGTTGCAACGCTGGCAGCGGCGCGCCGATTTCCGCGTAGCTGAGCTTACTGGGGCGGAACAACTGGCCCTTGCGCATCACCATCCGCACCAACAACGCCCGTGAGGCGCGCGGCTGTTGCAGAAACTGCTGGATAAAGGCCTGCTCGCCATCGTCGAGCAGGTCGTCATAACGCAGCGCGATCCACTGCAGCACTTGCTCGAAGTTGTGCAGGTAGTAGAACGGGTCGTCAACAGAGTGGGCAATCACGGCAGGCTACTGACAGCTATCAATGGCACTGGTTATACATACAGATCCACCCTGTTGGCAACCGCCGCGCCGGGCCTTCGTCGGATTCCCGCGCTCAGGACAGCTCTGTCGGGGCCGTTTCCTTGACCCGCGCGCTGGCCGGGGCGGTCTCGCGCAGGCTGGCCGCCACCACCAATCCGAGCACTGCGCCGGTCAGTGCAAGGTACAAGGTCTTTTCAATGCCGTAATGCTGGGCAATGTAGCCCGCCAGCGCCGGTGCCACACCGCCACCGAAGACCTCACCAATACCCACCACCAGGCCGGTAGCCGTGGAAAGCAGGGCCGGCGGCACCGACTCGCTGGTCAGCGGGCCGACGATCATGCAGATCATGCTGAAGTTGAAAAAGGTGGTGGCGAACAGCAGCAGGAACAGCTTCATCGGTTCGGCACCGGTGTGGATCATCAGCCACAGTGCACCGGCGGTGGCCACACAAGAAATCAACGCCACCGGCTTGCGTCCCAGGCGGTCGGACAAGGTCGGCATCAGCAACATGCCGCAGAAGCCGCCGAAACCAATGGCCGACATGACAAAGCCCATTTGCTGCATGCCCAGTTGCAGGTAGTCGGTCAGGTAATTGGGCAGCATCACCGAGCTGACGAACAGGCACGTCAGCATGCAGAACATCCCGGCCAGGTTGAGCTGGACGTTGCGGTAGCGCAGTACCGCACGCCAGTCTGCACCGATACCGTGGCCAGCGTCCTTCACCGCCCCCTCGGTGATCGGCTCGCGCAGCACCTTGTACAGCGCCCAGGCGAGGAAGAAACCCGGCACCGACACCAACACGAAGACCCAGCGCCACGACGGTACGACCAACAGCAGCTGGGTAGCGATAATCGGTGCCAGGCCCAGCCCCAGCAGCGGGAAGAACGCCTGCTGGATGCCAATGTTCATGCCCAGCCTCGACGGGTGCGAAGCCTCGGCCGTGGCGGCAATGGAAGTTGGCGTGAACGCCCCTTCAGCCACCCCCATCACCGCACGAATCAGCAGCAGCGCGCCGACACCGGTGGCCAGTCCGGAAAAACCGGCCAGCAAGGAAAACAGAATGACCGAGGGGATGATGATCTTGCGCCGGCCGATACGGTCTGACAGGCGTCCCATGAAGATCGAAGAAAGCCCCCAGGCCAACGCCAGGGCAGCGGAAATGTTGCCCAGGTCCTGATAGTCCAGGCCCAAGTCACGCATCATCACCGGGTACAGCGGCAAGATGATGAAGCGGTCCAGGCCCACCAGGCCAAAACCAATGGCCAATAACGCTACAGCCTTCCATTCGTACTGTTTATCGAACATACAGGTACTCCTCTGCCGCCATGGGCATGGATGGGATTAACGTCGAGTTACCAGAAGGGGCGGAACAGTCAGCTCAGAAATACACCAGGGCTTCGACCAGGGCGGTCAGCTGGGTACGGTCACGGCCATTGCCGTAGATGCGGTCATGGGCAAGCGGCTCGAACCAGTCGTAGCGCAGCTCCGGGCGGATGCTGATATGGCGCGTGGCGTCCCAGCGCAGACCGACCGTCAGCGCATTGAAATCACCACGGGCACTGCTGGTGGGAAACAGCACGAAAGCATCGCGATCGCGGAAATGTTCGCCGCGGGCGGAGAACGCCAGGTCCTTGCGGTACTGGTAGGTCACCACGCCATTGATACCCCACCAGGACGCGCCGTCGAAGCCCGGGCCGGTGACGATGTCGACAGTGCCGGCCTTGCCATCCCCAGCCTGGCGGCCATACACCAGCTCGCCGCCCATGGACCACTGGCTGTCGAAGGCATGCCAGGCATTCAACGAGTGTTGCTGGCGCAACTGGCCGTCAGCCGAGATCAGCCGCGCAGTGGGCGCCTGCACGTCATCCACGTTATGGTTCTGTTCATCGCCGACCATGAACTCGTAGTCGACCCAGGTCTGCATATCTGCGGTGCGCCAGCGCAAGGCGCCGAGCACCGACTTGCCGTGGTTGTTGTCGCGCAGGTTGTTGCGCCCTTGCACCACGCCCAGCTCGGCGCCGAGCAGGCCGCTTTCGCCGTTGTACAGGCGAGTGCTGGCCAATACCCCGGCCACGGTGCTGGGCTCGGATACGAAGGCGTAGGTTTTGCTGGCAAAAGGGTTGCGCGCCTCACGAATGTTCGGCGGGATCTCATAGCCCAGCGCCGGGCCGAAGATCCCGGCGATCAGGCTGACGCCCGGGCCGTAAGGCAGGTACACCGAGGCGAACAGGTTGGGCGTGGCGACGAATTTTTCGCGGTCACGCTTGGCCTGTTCTGCGTCGTCATCGCCCGGCGAGTTGGCCGGCCAGTGCATGTCCCAGCCATAGGTCCGGGCAAACTGGGCGTTGCGCCCATACAAGGTCTCGATGCTGAAACCGAACGACAGCGCTTCGGGTTTGGGCCCCGGCAAGGGCGTCACCCGTGGCACCACATTGGCCACCAGCGGTTTGTCGATAAACAGGTGCAGCGACGCCAGTTCAAAGCCTTCATCAGAAAAGCCGGTCAATGGCATGTTGCTCAGGCCGTCTTCGCGCTCATCGTGGGTCGAGCGGTTGTTGCGGGCATAACCGACATCCAGCAGCCCGGAAATTCGAATACCGTGATCGCGCTCCAGCTCCGGGCCCAGCAGCCAGCGCGCCAGCGCGCCCTCGCCCGGTTCTTCCACCTCGGCCCTTGCAGTCAAGGTAGCGGCGGCAAGTACGCCCGCCCCCATACATATCATCACTTTCTTCAACATAGCTGCCTCTTGTTGTTGTTTTCAGCGCACAGGCGAGCCCCTTCCTGATGCCCAAGGCTGCAGGAAGGTACGCTCCAGCCAGGCCGTTACCGGCCTGACGGAAGTGGCTCATGAGGAAAGGGAAACTCAGTTGCGGGCCAGGACGGCCTTCAATGCCTGGAGCACGTCCACATCGGCAGCCGGTGACGCGCTTTGCGCACGCCAGGCGACATGATGGTCAGGACGTACCAGTACGCAGCCGTCCTCTGCGACCCAACGCTGGCGCGCCCAGTCGCCGTAGCTGTCGCTGTAGTCCAGGCCCAGGCCAATGCGTCGCACTTGCAGATCGATACCCAGTTCACGGGCTGCCGATACGGCGGCCTGGCACCAGGCATCGCCACCGTGGCCGGTGAGCAAGGTCATGCGCCCGTGGCCGCAGATATCGAGGGTCGACAGCTTGCGCCCGCTGCGGTCATGCAGCCAGGCATGGGGTAAATGCGCACCGGGCCAGGTGGTCGGGTGGTAGTACAGTTCAGGGTCGCGGGTGTAGGCCGGTGCTTCGCTGCCATCGCCCTGGACTGCAGCGCTGGCATAGCGTTGGCCGAGCTCGACGCCGTGGCAATTGAACTGGTAGTGCTGCAACTGGATAGCCTGTTCCAGCGCCGCACGCCGTTCACGACCAGCAGCAGTGTCCGCGTTCAGTTCGTTCAGGCTCGCCCAGCCCTCGGCCTCGCTCTGCCCTGGCTTGAACCCCAGCGCGTTGGAAATCGGCAGCATGTTGCGCACGCTGGCCATGGCCCGGTCTACCACTTGGCGGCCCACCGGCTGACGTTCCTGGCTGTAGCTGTCGAGCAAACCTGGCCCGGCTTCGCCCTTGAGGGTCATGGCCAACTTCCAGGCCAGGTTGTAGGCGTCCTGCACCGAGGTGTTGGTGCCCAGGCCGTTGGCCGGCGGATGGCGGTGCACAGCATCACCACAGCAGAACACCCGGCCTTGGGAATAGCGTTCGGCAACCACGTGGTTGATCTGCCACTTGCTGGTCGCCAGTACTTCCACCGGGAACTCGTCGTCACCGATAACCCGCCGGGCGCGCTCGATCACCGCCGCCTCGCTCAGGTCAGGCTCGCCCTGTGCCGGGTCGTACATGAACAGCATCACCCACTCGTCCCAGGGCCGTACGCAAATAAAGGTGCCACTGCCAACCCAATAGTCGTTGCCAGGCTGCACCATCCAGTACAACACCCCGGGGCGGCTTTCACAGAAGCGTCGCAGGTCGGCGCGCAGCCAGACATTCACCGCGCAGCCCAGGCCCATCTCGCCGTGCAGCGGGATGCCCAGTAGCTCCATCACTCGGCTGCGGGCGCCGTCGGCACCGATCATGTACTGCGCGCGGACGTTGAACTCGCGCCCGGTGCCGCGATCGAGTATGCGCGCCGTCACCCCGTCGGCATCCTGGGTGAAATCCAGCAGCTCATGGTTGAAGCGCATCTCACTGCCGGCGCGCAGTGCCTCGTTGGCCAGAATCGGTTCCATCAGATGCTGGGGGATGTTGCACATCGCCGAGGGGCTGGCCAGTTCATAGTCTGACTTGCGCTCAATGGCATTGCCCCAGGTGAGCAAACGCCCCAGCTCCTGGCCGCTGAAGCCGGTTGCCCAAACGTTGTTGGCCATCAGTTCGTGAGGGCTGGCAGCCGCAACCACCTGCGGCTCGACACCGGCGTCGCGAAACACTTCCATGGTGCGCTGATTGGTGATGTGCGCACGTGGACTGTTGGCCGTCCAGCGGTACTTGTTGACCAACAGGTTTCGAATGCCATAACGCGACAGCAACAAGGAGGCGGTAAGGCCGGATGGGCCGCCCCCTACGATCAGAACAGGAACCTCGATGGTTTCGCAGGTGTTTTGCGACTTCATGGTCGTACTCCGTACTCTTATTCTTGGAAACGCAAAGCCCAGGCCCCGCTCGCCAGGATCAGCAGGCAAGCCGATCCCGCGCCGCCTGCCGGAGGCAAGCGGTGAAAGCGCATGAAATGGGCGTCAGGGTGCAGCTGGCGTGGCGCTCAGCCGCTCGCCTCGGTGTTCTGGATGAAGTAGTCGGGAACGTCAGGCCCCCACAGGTACAGCGAACTCTCGGCCGGGAAGTCACCCGCTGGCCACACGCTGCCAGCCTCGATGAAATCCATCTCCGTGGAGAACTCGCTGAACGACCCCCAGGGATCGCGGACATAGTGGAAAAAGTTCGACCCCAGGCAATGACGACCGGTGCCCCAGCCTTCGATGTAGCCAGCGCGCATCATCTGCTGGGCGCCGTTACCCACTTCGTCGATGCTCGAGACTTCCCAGGCCGCATGGTGAAAGCCTTTGGCGGTACTTTTGGCAAAGGCCACCAGATGATGGTCACAGCCGTGCGGGGCGTGGGTGAAGGCGATGATGTCCTGGGAGCGATCAGACAGCTGCAGCCCCAGCGCCTGCTCATAGAAATCCACGGCCCGCGACACATTGGGAGAAAACAGCAGCACATGGGCCAGGCGTTGCGGGCGCACCTGGCTTACCGTGTCGCGGCTACCGACCGCGCGCACGCCACGCACGCTGAGCGGCGGTTCGGGGCGGGTGTCTGGCATGGTTTTGCGGCCAACCTTGACCTGCAACAGGTTGCCGTCCGGATCGCGGAACCAGAAGCCGTGGCCATCGCCATGGGTGAACAGCGCGCCACTGCGGGCGACCTGCTCTCGCAGTGCCGCGAAGTCGGCCTCGAAGCAATTGAAGCTGATCCACGCCAGCGACTTGCTCGCGCCCGGCAGCAGGCGAGCCCAAAGATGGCCGTCGCCGGCATGCAGCTGCAACTGCCCGTCCTGCTCGCGGACATCCAGGCCGAAGTGTTCGAAGAAATGCCTGCCTTGCTGCAACGACGGCACGAACAGCGCGTAATGATCGATCGAATGCACACCACGACGCGTGATATTCATGATCGTTTCCCTCGTCTTGTTGTTGTCGAAGCCCCGGGACAGGGGCTTCTCTGGTGCGGCGGTAAGGGGCCGGCTCAGGCTTCGTCGACCACCGGGTTGACCAGCACACCGATGCCTTCGATAGACACTTCCACCACATCGCCGGCCTTGAGGTAGACCGGCGGTTTCATGCCGAAACCGACACCGGCCGGGGTGCCGCTGACGATCACGTCACCCGCCTCCAGGGTGACCGCCTCGCTCAGGGTCGCGATGATGGTGGCGACGTCGAACAGCATGTCTTCGGTATTGGCCGACTGCACCACCTTGCCGTTGACCCGGGTCTGCAGCAGCAAGCCCTTGCCTCCCGCTGGCAACTCGTCGGCGGTGACCAGATCAGGGCCGAAGGCGCCGGTGTCATCGAAGTTTTTACCTACGGTCCACTGCGGCGACTTGAATTGATAGTCACGCACCGAGCCTTCGTTGAACAGGGCATATCCGGCCACGCAGTCCAGCGCCTTGTCCTTGGCAATATGCCGCCCGCCTTGCTTGAGCACCACCGCCATCTCGCCTTCGTAGTCCAGGGTGTCGGACACCCGCGGGCGCACCAGCGGCTTGTTGTGGGCGGTCAGGCTGCTGGCAAAACGGGGAAACAGGGTCGGGTAGTCAGGCTGCGCGTAGGGCGATTCTTTGGTGTGGTCGGCATAGTTGAGGCCAACACAGATGATCTTGCCGGGTTTGCGCATCAGCGGCAGGTAGTCCTGCTCGCCGATTTCAACGACCGACCCCTGAGCCGCTGCACCATGGGTGGTCAGGTCCACACCGCGCGCCAGCAACGACTCCAGAGTTTCTTCCCCCAGCACCTTGACGCCTTCAGGGGTACGCACGCCGAGCACCGCGCGGCCTTGGTGTTTGAAAGACACATAACGCATGGATCGTGACCTCTTCTTCTGTTGTTTGGTCACCGTCAGGCACGACGGCATGGCTAAAAACTAAGCTCAAACAAATATACCGTCAACAATAAAATATATTTTCTATCAGATTTTCTACAAAGATCGCTGTGTGTATGATGGCTGCACACCGCTGAAGCACGCTGGGAGTCTGCTATGAATCAACCTGAACGCTGGATGGAGTCGGCCACTGGCGCCGACAAGCGCACCATGGCTTCCCAGCTTGAGATTCGGGTTCGGCAAGACATCATCACCGGGCGTTTGCCGCCGGGCAGCAAGCTGCGGCTGAAGGAACTCGCCGAGTCTTATGACGCCGGGGTGATCCCGCTACGCGAAGCACTGTCACGTCTGGCCGCCACGGGGTTTGTGGTGGCGACCGAGCAGAAGGGCTTCAGCGTTGGCCAGATTTCCGCTGCCGAAATCCGCGACATCACCCGCACGCGCTTGCTGATCGAGTGCCAGACGCTGCGCCTGTCCATCACCCAGGGCGATCTGGACTGGGAAAGTCGCCTGATCGCCTGCCACCACCGCCTGGAGCGCCTGCCGGTGGTTGAAGGCCCGGAAAGAATGCTGCGCCCGGATTGGGAACAGGCGCATGAAGCCTTCCATACCGCCCTGCTCTCAGCCTGCGACTCGCCCTGGCTGATGCGCTTTAGCGGCATGCTTCGCGACCAGACTGCCCGTTACCGGCAGTTGTCGATGCTCTACGCCGGCAGCGTCGACCGTGACGTACCGGGAGAACACCGGGCCTTGCTCGAAGCGGCCCTGGACCGAGACGTAGAACGAGCGTGCGCCTTGCTCAGCGAGCACTACGAGACCACCACCCGCAACGTCCTCAAGCACGAACGCCTGAGCGACTGACACCCTACCCCCCGGTAGGAGCGGGCTTGCCCCGCGATGCAATGCAACTGACACCCCCCAATCAACACCAAGCACCGCTGCCGCAACGGGATGGCCGCATTCCCGTCGAGGACGGATCGCGGGGCAAGCCCGCTCCCACCGTTCCATAAATGGAACGCAGAAGCCCGGCAACACGGATTACGCCCCCCGTTAAAACCCACTAAAGTCATCGGCTATTCGATTCGGCTCGGCACTTGCTTCTGGGGAAAAGCTCTGAAGAGCCGGATGATTCTCGACTCCCTCTCCAACCTGCTTTGATCAACGTCCGACTAGAGACTCATTCATGCGTGCACGACACTTGCCCACCCTCGGCCTGCTCTGGCCGCTGATCAGCCTGCAGGCCCACGCCGACAGCGTCAGCCTGCCGCCCTTGGCGCTGGGCAATACCAGCTTTCTGGACGGCATCACCCAACCCGGCATGCTGTTTGAACTGCCTGTGCAGTACAACCGCAGCAACCAGGCCGTAGACGCGGGCGGCCATTCGGTACCCGGCAAGCAACGGGTACGTAGCGCTAGCGTGGTGCCGCACTTTGCCTATATCAGCGAGCAACGTATCGCTGGGGCCTATTGGGGGGCGGAGGTGCTGTTGCCAATCGTTCACCTGGACCTGGACATCGACGGCGGCCCGCAAGGTACCCGTACCCGCCAGGGCGACCTGGTGGTCAGCCCGCTGCTGTTGCAGTGGGACCCGGTGACGCTGTTCGGCCGTCCCTTCTGGCAGCGCTTGAACTTCGTCTTCACCTTGCCCACCGGCGACTACGACAAGAGCGCGCAGATCAATACCGGCAGCAATGTCTGGACCTTCAACCCGCACTACGCGTTCACCTGGCTGGCCAGCGATCGCCTTGAGTTCAGCGGCCGTCTGCACTACGCCTGGAACAGCCGCAACGACAGCCCGGCCGAGTACCTGCAAGCCAGCGACACTCAACCCGGCGAAGCCGTGCACAGTAACTTTGCCGCTTCCTACGCACTGGACGAGCATTGGCGCGTAGGCCTGGCTGGCTACCACCTCAAGCAAATCAGTGCCGACCGCATCGACGGCCATCGCCAGAAAGACTCCAAGGAACAGGTATTCGGCTTCGGCCCTGGCGTGCGCTATAGCAGCGGAGCGCACACGGTGTTCGCCAACTACTACAGTGAGTCCGGCGCGCGAAATCGCAACGAGGGCGATCAGTTGACCCTGCGCTACCTGCTGGTGTTCTAAGCCAGTTGCAATGCTTCTCGCAACACGCTCAAACCCGCCTGCAGATCATTGTGTGCAGACGGCGGCCACCCCAGGCGCAGGTGCTGACGATAGTCGCCCTGCAGGCTAAACAGTTCGCCAGGGGCGATTACCAAGCCCTGATCGAGCATGCGGTGAAACAGCGGGCGGACATCCAGCGCTGTATGGGCTTGCGCCCAGATGGTGGTACCACCTTCAGGCATCTCGAAATGCAGATGCGGCCCCAGCTGCACCTGCATCTGCCGGTACAGATAGCTGATGCGTTCCTGAAGCCGCAGCCGCGCATGCTCCAAGTGAACGTCAATCCGCCCCTTGGCATACAGGCGAGCCACCGCTTGCTGACGCAACGGTGGCAAGCGAAAGCCGCGGGCCATGAACTGACGGTGCAAATGCCGCGGGCAATGGCGAGCCAGCACATAGGCATAAGGTGCTTCGGCGCCCACCGTGCGCTCCAATGATGAAAACACCAGCAAGCGCTGCGGATCGACACTTTCGCGCAAGAGGGTCTGGGGCGTAGCGGCGAAGCAGTACTCGCTTTCCAGATCATTCTCCAGCAGCCATACCCCATGCTCGCTCAACAACTGTGCAATCGCCTGGTGCTGTGCCAGCGGTTGAAGGCTGCCGTGAGGGCTGTTCAAACGCGCAGCAAGCATGACCATGCGCACCGGCTCACGCTTGAGTACGCTGGCAAAGCGATCAAGATCCAGTGCACCGTCATTGCCCAGTGGCAGTTCAATGACCCGCAACCCGTTGGCCTGCAACACCCTCAGCAAACGCCAGGAACAGGGTGTGCTGACTGCAATCGTACAGCCGTGCAACTCCAGCGCAGCCAGCAAGGTCTCGAACAAGGAGTGCAGATCCAGCGCCAGGTAGACATCCTCGGCATTCCAGTACTGCTGCACGGAGCGGGTATAGCGCGCCGCCAGTGCGGTACGCAATTCCAGATCGCCACAGGGGTGGGCGCAGCCGCCAGGCCTTGGGTTCTGACGCAACAATTGGCGCTCGACGCCCAACAGGCTCGCCTCCAGCGACGGCAAGGATTGCACACCACTGAACGCCAGCATCTGGGGGCTGCTCGCGTGCTGCTGCAGATCTTGCACCATGTCTTCGGCATACAGCGCTTGGGGCATCTGCGTGCCACCCTTGGCAAAATAGCCCGACTTGGGCACTGACTGCACGCGCCCCTCGTGCTCAAGCAATGAATAGGCGTACTGCACCGTCGAAATCGACACTTTCAAGCGCTGGGCCAGATCGCGCAGCGAAGGTAATTTGCTGTAACTACCAGGCGGCATCTGCGCAATCAGTTCCACCAGGTAGCGATACACCGCCTGGTAGGCGAACTCGCTGGTTTTCGTGTGACGCTTCATCTACGAACGCCGACCTGCGAGCCCTCGAACTGAATGTCACTCGCCGCCCACGCCTGCAGATGACGCAGGTCGGCGCCGCGGACCTGCAAGCTGGCCAGCAGGCAATCGGCCGGGCGCTGCGTCAACGGCTGGCGACTGTAGAGGCTTTGCAACATCTCAAGCGGCAAACCGCTGATGTCCACCAGCCACTGTACTACCGGTTCAGGCGCCGGTTGTCCGCGCAGAGCCTTGAGCAAATAAGGCAGCGCAACCAGCATACCCGGATGGCAGCGGCGCAGGAACAGCTCCAGCTTTTGCCCTTGCCCTACAAACGGGCTGAACAGCTGGCACACCAGTTGTGTTTCACTCAGACCATAGGCTCGCTGGGCAAAATCATTGGCCTCGGCGCGCCGTTGCTCAAGCGCAGCGGGTTGCCAGGCATTGAGCAAACGTGCCTGCCGGGCTGCCGACACCCCCTTGCAGCGCATCAGCCTACGGGTTTGCTGCAGATATTCATCGATACCCATGCGGTAACGCGTGTTGTCGACAAATTCGGCGCGCAGCCCTTGCAGGTGCGCCAACAGCAACGGATTGGCCGTTCCTGAGCGCTCGGAGGAAAACGCGTGCTCGTCAAAACGGTACAACAGGAAGCGGTTCAATCGATCACCCTGGCAAGCGTCGCTATCGAATACCAGGTCATCGATCGGGATAAACCGTAACGCGGGCCGGTGGTCAGCATCGGCATCGGCCGCTGTTGGTGGTTGAACAGCCGGACCCTGCCCCTGCAACAGGTCAAGATAGCGCGTGCGCAGCTCGCTCATGCCTTCGAGCAACGAGGTGGCACAACTGTGAATCGGACGAACACCGAGTAAGTCGGCATTGCGCAGCGAACGTCGGCTCCAGGCCAGGTAGCGCCGACGATCGACCAGGCGCTCGGCACAGATGATCGCATCTACGCCGCCTTTCCAGCGCAGCGCCTGAAGTGCCAACTCCGCCAGTTGCCAGCAGCCATGGCTGGCAAAATTCACCGCGCATGGTCCCTCTGTGGTCAGATGCCCGCGCAGCAACCATTCCTGACGCTCTGACTGACGCTGGTCATCGGAGGTCGGGCGGCGATGGTCATAAGGCATCAGCTGGCCGGCATCGAGTACGAGCAAATCGATGCGTGGGTCGTCATGCATGAACAAGCGCGAGAACGTGCTTTCGATATTGGCCACCGCCGTATCGCTCATCCCTGCCTGGCGGACCGTGGCAACCCGTAGCTGAAACGTGCCGGGAGAACGTGCAGCAATGCTCAACTGTGCTGCACGCAGACACGCCAGGGCCTGGGCACTGTGCGGGCTGGTATCGAGCACAAACATCAAGCGCAAATCCCTGATCCGTTCCCCGCCTCCGGCGGTCACAATCAGCCGCTGTATCAACAACTGTAGCGAGGCCTTCTGCGCCTGCGACAAATGTTCAAGTAACCGCTGCAATACTTGCTGATATATATACTGCATGGCCTGATCGTGAATATTGCCCATAACGCCCACCTGAATTCAGTTACGACTACCTGAATAACATTGCTCCTGCACCGTTACTCAATCGCCAGAGATAAGGACCCACCTATTATCCTAAGAACTTTCCTACAAGTTCCTACGTAAGTTTATGAATACGTCGCGCCAACCTGGCACACCGCCGAACAGCTACGTTTGCTGGGGCTTCAACCACACAGACCCCTTCAACCCAGCTCACTCCCTGAGCACACAAACTTCAGGCCATTATCGGCAGTTAGTCGCTGAATAAAAGATACAGAACACTGAAAAAAAACCGTTCAGAACTGAGAATCATCGGCACATAGAACATGCAAAAAACAACAACCGCGGCCAACTTAAAATAACCCAGTCATCCGCATTGCGCAGACCGAACAATTGTTTGAAATGACAAAAATGTATTTGGGGAAATGTCGATCCGGCAGGTTATCGGGAGGGTTTGCGACAACCACGCGCCATCAGGGCGAAGGCACACCAGCACGCTTAAGTCCCAGACAAAACAAACCCGAGCATTGCTCGGGTCTGTTGTTCAATCATTCGCTCAGTCCTGGGCCACTTCCAGCACCAGCCGCCCACCGCAAGGGCACTCGTCCATATAGCGATGCGCTTCAACCACACGTTCGAGGGGATAGACCTTGATGATCTGCGGCGTCAGCAGTTTGTCGGTGGTGAACTGGTTGATGTCACGCAGCGCCCGCTGCAAGGCTACCTGGTCCTGGCTGATGCCCAGCTCTGGCTTGCCCGTGAAGTTGCCAATACAGTGGACGAAGAACTGAATGTTCTTCTGAAACGCGGCACAGGCCGGAAACGGCGTTTGATTACCGCCCTGCAAGCCGTACAGCACCAGGCTGCCACGTGGCGCCAGGACATCGCCGAGCAGCGACATTTGCGGGCCACCCAGGCCATCGAGCACCATGTCGACACCACGGTTCTCGGTGTACTTGTTGATCTGCATAAGCAGGTCTTGCTCTTCGGTGACGATGACCTTGTCTGCGCCTAGCGAGAGCAGATAGTCACGCTCGTCCGCCTCTTTGGTGGCGGCGAACACCTTCAGCCCCAGGGCCTTGCCCATCTGCACAAACGCCGGCCCGGCACAGTGGCTGGCATCGGTGACCAGCGCGGTCTGCCCGGCTTTGGCCCGGGCCAGGTCGACATAGGCGAAGTAGGCAATCAGCATCGGCGTGTAATGCACGCTGGCTTCGATCGGCGTGAGGTGCTGCGGATAGCGGGTTACGGCATTGCGCGGCAGCACGATGATTTCGCCGTACACCGGGTAGTCGTTGGCGCTGGCGGCAGGAAAGCTGGCCACCGCATCCCCCACTGCCAGGTCGTCGACGCCCTCGCCCACGGCAAGCACCACGCCCGCCATTTCATGACCCATCCCCGCCGGCAAGCGTGCCTGGGACGGCGCCAGGTTCTGGCGCCAGAGCACGTCGTACCAACTGATGCCAATCGCCTGAACGCGAATCTGCACCTCGCCGGCAGCCGGCTGCGGCGCGACCTGCTCTTCGATCTTGAGCACCTCGGCCGGGCCGAATTTATGGAAACGGATCATGCGGGACATCGCAAACCTCGCCTAGTGAACCTCTAATACCCTGAACTCTATCCGGGCTTTTGCGGTTAGACCATCCGTGGCCATTAATAGTCAACATGCTTGTCATTGATTGATGGTACTGCCACTGGCAGCAAATTATGCGGTGCAGGGTAACAGCCTTTACCCGTAAGATTCACCCCTGCCCCACACGTCCAGTGAAGTTGAGCCGATGAACCGTAACGACTTGCGCCGCGTCGACCTGAACCTGCTGATCGTCTTCGAGACGTTGATGCACGAACGTAGCGTGACCCGCGCGGCGGAAAAGCTGTTCCTTGGCCAACCGGCCATCAGCGCCGCGCTGTCGCGCCTGCGCAACCTGTTTGACGACCCGTTGTTCGTGCGCACGGGCCGCAGCATGGAACCCTCGGCGCGCGCCGTGGAAATCTTCGCCCTGCTGTCCCCGGCCCTCGACTCGATCTCTACCGCCGTAAGCCGCGCCGCCGATTTCGACCCGGCCACCAGCACCACGGTGTTCCGCATCGGCCTGTCCGACGATGCCGAATTCGCCCTGCTGCCGCAGTTGCTCAAGCGCATCCGCGCCGAAGCCCCGGGCATTGTCCTGGTGGTGCGGCGGGTCAATTACCTGTTGATGCCGGCCCTGCTGGCCAGCGGCGAGATCTCGGTGGGCGTCAGCTGGACCAACGACTTGCCTGCCAACGCCAAGCGCAAGGTGTTGCGCCGCAGCAAACCGAAAGTACTGCGCGCCGACAGCATGCCCGGCAGCCTCAGCCTCGACGACTTCTGCGCCCGTCCCCATGCGCTGGTGTCGTTCGCTGGCGACCTGGGCGGCTTTATGGATGAAATCCTCGAAAAACTCGGGCGCAAACGCCATGTGGTCCTGGCAGTGCCGCAGTTCAATGGTTTGGGCAGCCTGCTCAGCGGCACCGACATCCTCGCCACCGTGCCCGACTACACCGCCGAGGCGCTGACCGCAGCAGGTGGCTTGCGTGCCGAAGACCCGCCACTGGAAGTGTCGAGTTTTGAACTGCACATGGCCTGGCGTGGTTCGCAAGACAACGACCCGGGCGAGCGTTGGTTGCGTTCGCGGATTCAGATGTTTTTTGGTGACCCAGACAGCCTCTAGGGTGGATTTGGCCTCTCAGGTGTACCGGTGAGGCCTTTGCTGAACAGCCCCGAGTCAACCACACTCGCAACTCCATCACTGTCCGGGAGCCCGAAATGCCTGACATGTTGCCAAAGCCTGCGTTACCCGGCATTGCGCTCAGGAGATGGCGTGTGTTGCACCGCGTCAAACAATCCCATGCGGCGCAGTTGTTCAGGGTCACCCAAACAACCATTTCGCGCTGGGAAAGTGGCGTACAGGCCATGAACCCCTTGGCCCAAGCGCAACTTGAGCAACTGCTGGCCACGCGTCTTGATGCCGCCGCTGATCAAGCGTTGGCGCGGCTGGTCAGGGAAAGTTCGCGGCCTGTTCACCTGATCTGTGATCTGACTCATCGCCTGCTGGCGTGCTCCCCCGCTCGCGCAGCAGAGTTCGCCAGCCCGATCAGTGCCCTGCAGGGGCGCTCTCTGTGGCGCTTCGCAACACCCGAAATCATCAGCATGGAATTGAGCCTGGATGAGGCGGGATGGCGAGAAGTCATTGCACCGCCCGCGCTGGAGTTTGCGACCGGCCACAATGACTCTGACATCGTGCCGATCAGCCAGAGCCTGTGTCGCTGGACACGTATCCCCCTCTCGGACGGCACCGCAGCACGCTTGGTAGAAACCCTCTGACTGAGCACGCGCCCTTTGATACGCATATTTTATGCGTGGACGCGCAGCCCCTTCAGGCCTAGCCTGACCTGAACGGCCAACCAGGCAGTACGGACCGACGGAGTCAGCGGGTTTATGGATATCGAAAAGCTCAAAGGACGTCTCGCGTTTCTACGCGAGGCGGAGAAACTCAAGGACGTGCTCAGAAGCGCCCATACCTCTACCGGGCGTACCGAAAGCACTGCAGAACACAGCTGGCGCCTGTGCCTGATGGCGCTGGTTTTCGGCGATCAACTCAGCGGCCTCGATCTGCTGAAAATACTCAAGATGTGCATCATTCACGACCTGGGCGAAGCCATCAGCGGCGACGTTCCCGCCATCCACAAAGCATCGTTTCCCAACAAGAGTCAGCAGGAGCGCAGCGACTTGCTGCGCTTGACCGATGCCGTGGATGAACCGTTAAAAGCTGAGATACTGGCGCTGTGGGATGACTATGAACATGCACTGTCGCCAGAAGCCAAAGCAGTCAAGGCACTCGATAAACTGGAGACATTGCTTCAGCACAACCAGGGCAAAAACCCGCAAGGGTTCGACTACCCCTTCAACCTGACCTACGGCAAGCAATACACCGATGCCGACCCGTTGTTCAAGGCGCTTCGCAGCCTCATCGACCTGGATACCAAAGAAAACATCAACGTGAACATTACAATCCGCAATGAGCAACCCCAAGACTTCGACACCATCACCCGCCTGACTGAAGCGGCGTTCAAGAACGAAGCGCACTCAAGCCACACCGAACACTTCATTATCAATGACCTGCGACGTTGCGGTCAGTTGACCGTCTCCCTGGTGGCGGTAGAGCACGACAACATCATCGGCCATGTCGCGCTTTCTCCAGTACGGATTTCGTCCGGTGCAACGGGTTGGTTTGGCCTCGGCCCGATCTCGGTGTGTCCCGATCGCCAAGGCCAGGGCGTTGGTTCGGCGTTGATGAAGGCTGCCCTGGCCGAGCTGCAGCGGCTCGGCAGTGCAGGTTGTGTGGTACTGGGAGATCCTCGCTACTACAGCCGCTTCGGCTTCACGTGCCACCCAGGCCTGACGCTGCCCGGAGTGCCTCAGGAGTACTTTCAGGCGCTGGCATTTGCGGGTGACGTTCCAACAGGTAGCGTGGCGTATCACCCGGCATTTCAAGCCACCCGTTAGCACTTTCCAGTGCGCAAGACCAACTCTAAGCAGTGATAAGAAAGCTGGATGGGCGCCGTCTGAAAACACGCACGGCACAATCCCTCTACCACTCATCTGTTCGAGTGCACGCGCCCCAACTTTTCGGCCTCGAACCTGTACGGCCCAGATCAACTGGACCCTCACTGGTGAGGTGTGTATGTCTACCGACTCAAGTTTCCGGGACCAACCACAAGGCTCCGACCCGTCCCGTCCACAACAGGATCCGGACAATCCGCAACTGGATCCTGATGATCCCAACAAATACGACCCGTTGAAAAAGCCTGACAGGGAACGCCCCGAAGACTGGATCGATCCAGGAGAACGGATGCCGCCGGAAGCAGACGAGCAGACCCCGCTGTCCGATGACAGGCGCTGACAGCGCAAAACCCGGCCACACGGCCGGGTTTTGTTTTTCCTCCCGTGTTTGCCTGCTCGGAAATCGCCGCGGCCAACGGAGACCAGCACCCCATGAGCATCGTCCAGAACTGCGACCAGGGCCACCTCGACCGTCTGTTAGGCGACTTCGCCCAACGCCCGCAACGTTTGAACCTTGATACCCAATTGCTGGCCCTGATGCAGTTGCTGCAGGCCAACCAGCTCGACTTGCTGCCGCTGCCCGGTCATGGCCATACCCTGCAACGCTGGCAGACCCTGGCGCGAGTTGCTGGCTGCGACCTGGCCCTGGCCAAGCTCTATGAAGGCCACACCGACGCGCAGGCAATCATCGCCGAATGCACGGGCGCTCAACCGGCCAGCAGTGGACTCTGGGGTGTGTGGGCCGCCGAGCCACCGAATGCACGCACCCTGATTGCCGCTCGAGATGGCCAGCGAGTTTTCCTGGAGGGCTGCAAGGCCTGGTGCTCCGGCGCTTTACAGATCGACCGGGCCCTGCTGAGCGCCTGGGACGAAGACGGCCGGCAGCAACTGGTGGCGATCGAGCTAGCCGATCCGAGCCTGCGCCTGGTCACCGAAGACTGGCAGGCAGTCGGCATGGGGATCACCGCCAGTGTCAAAATCCAGTTCAAGCAGACCCCGGCGATGCTGGTCGGCAGGCCTGGGCAATACCTGTCGCGCCCCGGGTTCTGGCATGGCGGTGGCGGCATCGCTGCCTGCTGGTATGGCGCGGCCCAAGCGCTGGCCGACTACCTGCGCGAACATTGTCGGCGCCCCCATGCCGATGCCCATGCCTTCGCCCACCTGGGGGCGGTCGTTGCGGCCTTGTGCGGCGCCGCTACAGCCCTGCGCGCGTGCGCCGCCTGGATCGATGCCCAGCCGGACAGTGACGCTAACTTGCCGGTGCGCAGGCTGCGAGCCCAGGTGGAACAGGCGGTGAATGCAGTGATCAGCCATGTGGGCCGTGCGCTGGGCGCAACGCCTTATTGTTGCAACAGCCACTTTGCCCGGCTCAGTGCCGACCTGCCGGTGTTCCTGCGCCAGAGCCACGCCGAGCGCGATCTGGCCGAGCTGGGTCGGCAGGTGGCCGAGATGCAAGCAGGAGACTGGCCGCTATGAGTCCCCTCCCAACCGCCATCCCCGCCTGCGAACTGCGAACCAGTCGGCAACTGGCCGACGTGCCGCTGCTCGACCCCTTCGCGCTGATGCACTCGACCCGTCGACTGGTGGTGGTTGCGCCGCATCCGGACGACGAGATCCTGATCGGCGGCAGCCTGCTGCCGTGCTTTGCCGGCCGCGAACAGGACCTGCTGATGGTAGCCGTGACCGATGGCGAGGCCAGTCATCCCGGCTCCCGCGTGTGGACACGCGAGGCCTTGCGCCGGCAACGCCCGCAAGAGAGCCGCGAAGCCTTGACCTACCTGGGCTTGAACATAGAACGCCTGCACTGGGTACGGTTGTGTATGCCCGACAGCCAGGTGTCCGCTGATGAAGAGCTGCTCGCAATGCACCTCATGCACCTTCTGCACGCTGGCGACCGGGTGCTCACCACCTGGCGTGGCGACGGCCATTGCGACCATGAGGCAGTGGCACGTGCCTGTGCTGTGGCCTGCCGAGCCTGCGACTGCCTGCTGATGGAAGCACCGGTGTGGGCCTGGGATTGGGCCCACCCGGACGACCCACGTCTGCCCTGGAAACGGGCCTATAAATTGCCACTCGACCGTGTCGGCCAGGTGCGCAAACGGCAGGCGATTCATGCCCATGTGAGTCAGGTGCGTGCCGATGAAAAGCACCCGCCGGTCCTGTCGGCTTGCACCCTGGAGCGCCTCCTGCAGCCTTTCGAACTGGTATTCGTGTGAGCCGGGACGCGCGCTATTTCGAGCAGCTGTTCGTCGGCAACGACGACCCGTGGGCCTTTCGCACGCGCTGGTACGAGAAACGCAAGCGCAACCTGATCATGGCCAGCCTGCCCCGCCAGCGCTACGCGCGGGTGTTCGAACCGGCTTGCGCCAATGGCGAACTCAGCGCCGAGCTGGCCGGACGTTGCGACAGCCTGCTGTGCCAGGACCTGGTGCCGGCGGCGGTGCAACTGGCCTCTCGACGCCTGAGCCAGTGGCCGCATGTTCGCGTGACCCAAGGGCACTTGCCGGAAGACTGGCCTGGCGGCTGCTTCGACCTCATCGTGCTCAGCGAGATCGGCTACTACCTGGATCTCGACCGGTGGCTGCAGGTGTTGAAACTGTCGTTGGCCAGCCTCACCCCCGATGGTGCACTGCTGGCCTGCCATTGGCTGCACCCGATCAAAGGTTGCGAGCTCGATGGCCGTGCCGTGCACCTGTTGATAGAGCGGCAACTGCCGCTGTTTCGCCTGCTGCGCCACGAGGAACCGGACTTTCTGCTCGAGTACTGGGGCTGCCAACCCCGTGCGATCGATCTGGAGGAACCCTGTGAATGATCGCCGTTATCGTCCCTGCGCATAATGAGGCCGAGTACCTCGGGCCTTGCCTGAAGGCCCTGCGAATCGCCGCCGAATGTACCGCGTCGGCGGGCGAACCGGTGCGGGTACTGGTGGTATTGGACGACTGCAACGATGCCAGCGCGTGCGTGGCCAAAGCCCATCACGTGGAGATTCTTACGGTCCAACTGCGTAACGTCGGCGCGGCCCGTCGCGCCGGTGCTGCACTCATGCTAGCCCAAGGGGCACGCTGGCTGGCCTGCACCGACGCCGACAGCCGCGTACCGGCGCACTGGCTCAGCTGTCAGCTGGCGTTTGCCGCCGATGTAGTCTGTGGCTCGGTGCATATCGAACATTGGCAGCCTCACCAGGACGCGTCCCTGCGCCAGCGCTACCTGGCGCACTACCAGATGCAGGAGGGACATCGGCACATCCATGGGGCCAATCTTGGCGTCTGCGCCCAAGCGTATCAACGGGTCGGCGGCTTTCGGCCACTGGCGCTGCACGAAG
Source organism: Pseudomonas sp. NUPR-002 (assembly GCF_056322725.1). Classification (NCBI taxonomy): domain Bacteria; kingdom Pseudomonadati; phylum Pseudomonadota; class Gammaproteobacteria; order Pseudomonadales; family Pseudomonadaceae; genus Pseudomonas; species Pseudomonas sp. NUPR-002. Next base: position 2,640,078 of record NZ_CM150476.1, on the reverse strand, counting down.
ATGTGCAGTTGGTTAATGACCTGCAACAAAGCGGCGCGCGGATCGTCTGGACCGCGCGCAACAGTGTCTCGACCAGCAGTCGCAGCGACAGCCGGGCACGGGGTGGATTTGGCGATTTCCTCACCGAGCTGGGCGCTGCGCCCTGACCGCTCGGCCTCGGCCAGGCGCGCAGTGACTGCGAGCGCAACAACGGCACTTGGCCAACTCACTGAGCCCCCGGCGAGCACCTCAAAGTGATCGCGCATCACTCACCGGAAAAGTCTCGCTCAGTGCTTGTTTTCGGCTGGCCCGTGTCGCCGCAGGTGCAGTCGGCCATGCGGCACGGCTCACCGTTGCGGTGTCCGCTCGCGCACGCCTCGCAGCAATACGCCCGACCATCCTGAACCACGGCATTCGCGTCCACGGAGCAGGAACATTGGGGGCAGGAACACTGTTGTTCGTTCATCTTTTTTCTCCCGTCATTTTCAGAACCGATGTTGTCCGTTCTTGGCTGATCGTCGAGTAATACCGAACAGCCCAGTGCGGCTTCATTCGGTCGACTACCCAGCAGGGGAATTGATTCAACGTTTCTTCCTGAGTGGCTGGTTCGGGTGTGCCATGCACTTTTTTGAACTACGCACAGCCCTGTCGCCTCACAACTCAAAGACCCTGAATCGCTTCGGAGCCAGTCATGACCAAGCCCTTGCAGGAGTACCAGCGCAAGCGCGATTTCGATGCCACGCCCGAGCCCGCTGGCAAGCGTGGCCGCGCGCCTCAGCCCCATGCGCTGCAGTACTGCATCCAGAAGCACGACGCCAGCCACCTGCACTACGACTTGCGCCTGGAACTGGACGGCACCCTGAAAAGCTGGGCGCTTCCCAAAGGGCCGTCGCTCGACCCCAAGGTCCGCCGTCTGGCGGTGCATGTGGAGGACCACCCACTCGACTATGCCAACTTCGAAGGCCATATTCCGCAAGGCCATTACGGTGCCGGTGACGTGATCGTCTGGGACCGTGGCATCTGGGAACCTGAAGGCGACCCACGCGCAGCCTATGCCAAAGGCAAACTGCGCTTTCGCCTGCAAGGCGAGAAACTGACGGGCTTCTGGAACCTGTTCCGTACCCGCCTGGCCGGCAAGCAGGAGCAGTGGATGCTGGTCAAGTCCGACGATGAACAGGCTCGCAGCGAAACCCAGTACAGCATCGTCGAGGCACTACCGGACAGTGTCCTGAGTGATCGCACGCTAGTGCCCCGCCACGCCGCCAAGGCCGCAGCCCCAGCCCCAGCCCCAGCCCGCCAGCGCAGCGTAAAAAGCAGCACCCGCGATCTACCGAAATGCCTGCAGCCGCAACTGGCCACCTTGGTCGACTCACCTCCCGGCGGTGACTGGCGCTACGAGGTCAAGTTCGACGGCTACCGTATCCTGGCCCGCATCGACAACGACGACGTGCGCCTGTTCACCCGCAATGGTCATGATTGGAGCGCGAAGATGCCTCATCAGGTCGCCGCGCTGAAGGCGCTGCAGCTGGATTCGGCCTGGCTGGACGGTGAGATGGTGGTGGTAGACGAGCATGGCGTGGCCGACTTCCAGGCCTTGCAGAACGCCTTCGACAGCGGGCACGACGAGCACCTCGTGTATTACCTGTTCGACCTGCCCTACCTGGGCGGCCAAGACTTACGCCAGGTGCCGCTGCAGCAGCGGCGAAGCACTCTGGCACAGCTGCTCGGCCAGCATGAGTCGCCGATTCTGAGGTTCTCTGCCGATTTCGATCAGACGGCTGAGTCGCTGCTCGACAGTGCCTGCCGCCTGGGGCTCGAGGGACTGATCGGCAAGCGGGCCGACAGTCCCTATGTGGGCCGACGCAGCAGTGATTGGATCAAGCTCAAATGCAAGCAGCGCCAGGAGTTCGTGATCGTCGGTTACACCGACCCCAAGGGCAGCCGCAACAGCTTCGGCGCCCTGCTGCTGGCCTTGCACGACAGCGAAAGCGGTCAGTTGCGCTATGCGGGCAAGGTGGGCACAGGCTTCAGCGCCACCACGTTGGACAACATTTTTGCCCGCCTGCAGCCGCTGCACATCGACGCCCCACCATTGGCCAAACCACCGAGCGGCGCCGAGGTGCGGGGTGTGCACTGGCTCAAACCAGCGTTGCTGGCCGAAGTGGCCTACGCCCAGATAACCCGCGAAGGTAGTGTGCGCCACGCGGTGTTCCATGGCTTGCGTGACGATAAGCCGGCCACCGCCATCGGTCTTGAGCGAACACAGCCGGCCAAGCCCGCAACCAAAGGCCAGGAGCTGCCAATGGGCAACCTGCACCTGACCCACCCGGAGCGCGTCATCGATGCCACCAGCGGCATCACCAAGCGCCAGGTCACCGAGTATTACGCCCGGGTCGCCCATTGGCTGCTACCGCAGCTCAAGCACCGGCCCGTGGCGCTGGTCCGCGCACCGGACGGCCTGGGTGGCGAACTGTTCTTCCAGAAAAACGCCAGCCAGCTGCACATCCCCAAGTTGGTCAGCTACAGCAAAACCCAGGCCGGACAACCGGCCATGCTGTTCAATAACACCGAGAGCCTGCTCGGCGCGGTGCAAATGAACATGCTCGAACTGCATACCTGGAACGCCACCGACACCAACTTCGACAAGCCCGACCGTTTCATCCTCGACCTCGACCCCGACCCCGCGCTGCCGTGGAGGGCCATGCTCGAAGCCACCCAGCTCACGCTTACCTTGCTTGATGAGTTGGGCCTGAAGGCATTTCTCAAGACCAGTGGCGGCAAGGGCATGCACCTGGTGATACCGCTCACCCGGCGGGCTGGATGGGATGAGGTGAAGGATTTCAGCCACGCCATCGTCAACTACCTGGCGGCGCTGTTCCCGGAGCGTCTGAGCGCGGTATCCGGGCCGAAAAACCGGGTTGGGCGGATCTTCATCGACTACCTGCGCAACAGCAAGGGCGCGACCACCGTGGCCGCCTACTCGCTGCGGGCTCGTGAAGGCCTGCCGGTTTCGGTGCCGATCTGGCGCGAAGAATTGCTTGAGCTCAAAGGTGCCAACCAATGGCACATCGGCAACCTGCAGGAGCGGCTGGCGGCGATCGACGATCCTTGGGCCGAACTACCTAAAGTCCGCCAGTCGATCACCGTGCGCATGCACAAGCAACTGGGAGCTGGCCAACACCGGTAGGAGCGGGCTTGCCCCGCGATTGCGGTTTGTCAGGCATGTCGCTTCGCGGGGCAAGCCCGCTCCCACAGAGGGTGCAAAACAGTTGCCACAGGATGAGCAATACCGTTGTTTCCGCCTACGCCTTTCCCCTCAGGCTACGTTTGAGCAGCTCGGTGAGATCGATAATGTCCGCGCCGGCGCGCTGTCCTTTATCCACCGTCTCGATCTTGCCCTTGCTGGCTTTCTCTTCCACCAGGTCGAGAATGGTTTGGCGAAAGACATCGTGGTATGCCTGCGGGGACCACGCTCCACTCATGTCTTTGACCAGGCGCTTGGCCATGTCCAGCTCACGCTTGTCGAGTTTGGCGGCGGTTACGCTCTTGTCCAGCTCCAGCGATTCCAGGCCGCGTACTTCCTCGGGCCAACGCAGGGTGATCAGCACCAGCGCCTGCTCCAGCGAACGCAGCAACGCCAAATGCTGGCGGGTGTGTAGCACGACGGTGGCCAGGGCTACCTTGCCAGTGCTTTCCAGGGTTTCGCGCAGCAAGGCGTAAACCTTTCCGCCACCGCGGTCGGGACTCAGGTAGTAAGGTGTATCGAAGTGCTGCAGGGGAATGTCACCGGCCTCGACGAAGGAGAAGATGTCGATGGTCTGCGTCGCTTCGGGACGCGCATTGCGGATCTCTTCCTCGCTGATCACCACGTAGCGGCCCTTCTCGTATTCCACGCCCTTGACGACGTTGTCCTTGTCGATGTCCTTGCCGGTGACCTTATTCACCCGTTTGTAGCCCACCGGGTCCATGCTGCGCTTATCGAGCCAGTCGAAATCCACACGCCCGGTGCGCACTGCCGTGTTGAGCGAAACAGGGATGTGCACCAGCCCAAAGCTGATTGCACCCTTCCAGATAGCCCGCGTCATAGTGACCTCCTGCGTATCAACGCCCCCGTTACTCTATGACCACGGATTGCCACCAGTGACGCCAATCAATTCGTCAACGAAACCCCCGAACGACAGGTAGGAGCGGGCTTGCCCCGCGATTGCGGCGTATCAATCACCTCACATCGCGAGGCAAACCCACGCCCACAAACCTTCTGCGAATCAGCAACACCAACCCCAGCGAAAATGCCGAGTTGGCCAGTGTCGCAACCGGCAGCAGTTGCACCGACTCCTGCGGAAAGACAAACGCCAGCAAGGGAAAGGCATAGGCTGCGGGCATACGCATCTTCAGGCTATGCAGCAGCAAGAAGACAATCACCATGTCCAGTGCCACCACCAACACCCAGTTCTGGACAACGGCGTACAGAATCACACCGATAGCCGCAGACGCCGTTAGTACCAGCACTTGCTTGACCATCATCTTGCCGTTGTACATGCCCATCTGCAGCGACTCATAGATAACAACAGCTACTGGCGGGATCAGCGCCATATGCGGATGGCCACCGAACACCGCCAGCGCCAACCAAAGCAGCATGATGCACACATAGGTGCCCATCATCCGATAGTCCACGTTGCTCTGCCGATCGGCTGAGGTCTTCATGCGCAGCAGCACCACACCGGCCATCAGAATGGCGCTGGTCAACACGATAGAGAGTACGAAAGACCACTCCACCGCGTTGGTCACAATGGGTAAAAACCCAGTCGCCAAGGCGGGCGCCAGGCTGTAACGCGCCACCACGAAGAACGCCAGCATCAGAACCAGGGCTAACACCAGCTTGCCGGCATAGGGTATGGACAGAACGTTGATGCCAAAGCCCATCAGCGCGGTCAAAGACGGCCAGAGAAAAATCTTCTCCGGATGGCGCATCCAGCGCTGATCCCGGTATGCCCACAATGCCACCGCCATCGCGGCGATTTCCGGCAGCACTACTTCAGGATCCGACCAAAAAGCGGCCGCGCCGACCATCAAGACAATCAAGACAAATGCACCCAGGTAGGAAAGCGCATTTTCACGAGGACTGAGCTGAACTGTTGTTTGCATAATTCTCTGGAGCCATTGAGTCGGTAGTCAGGCTGAGGTGCAACGTTGTTGGCAAGCGTTGCACGTCGACAGAGCGCAGCGTGAGGTTTGCCATCGCAGGAAGGTCAAGGGGATATTCTTCACCTGATACGATGCCGTGCACGTCATTGCATTGCCTCACGCAATGGCACTGCTCAAATCACCTTCACGGCACGACCAATGAACTTCACAGGCCCTGTTGGGCGGCCACTTGCCGACCCGCCGGCTTTCTCCAGCGTCAGTTCAAACAGCTGATTCGGCTCAAGCGGTGGAAGGCTGCCTATCGGCACGCGATAGGGCTCACCCGGTTTGACCAGCCCCAGGGAAACAGGTGCGCGCCACTGCTCTGCCTTGGTCCAGAACTGCAGTGTCATGCCTTCAGGCACATCGTCCTGGCCAAGGGGAATCAGTTCGATCATGCGCGCATCATTGGCTTGCACCACCCAGCCCGGAGCCTGCCCCGTCGGCGCGACCAGCACGACCAGATACGTGGTTGCCGGTGGTGCCTGGGTGAACAGGGCCACTGCCAGCAGCAAGCTGGCGGCCAGCCCGACGGCGCTCAGCCCTTGCCACAGGCCCAGTCGTTGCCACCCACTGTCAGGCCGCTGTTTGCCGGGGTAAAGCGCTTCAAGACTACGTTCGATCCGGCCCCACAAGCGGCTGCTGGGTTCGATCGGCTGCGCTTGCGCGGTCAATGCCAACAGGCGGGCTTCCCAGGCATCGACAGCGGCACGTAACGCTGGCTCTTTTTCCAGCCGTTCACGCAGGGCAGCACGTTGATCACCGCTCAAAGTCCCCAGCACATACTCCGCCGCCAGGTCATCCAGGTCTTCGGCGTATTCATCGCCAGCGTTGCGCTTCATGCCATGCACTCCCGCAAGGCCTTGAGACTGCGTTTGATCCAGGCTTTTACCGTGCCCAGTGGCGCACCTAACAAGGTGGCAATCTCGGCATTGCTACAGCCGTCGACATAAGCATGCAAAATACAGCGCTGCGGTGCCGGCTGCAGACGCTCAAGGCAGCGGTAGATCTTCGTTGAACCAGACCACAGGTGCAGCTCGTCAACCTCCACAGGCAGCGGCAGTAATTCGCTAATAGCGGTTTCGTCCAGAAGAGTTTCTCTTCGGCGGTCGCGCACGAAGTTCAGCGCCAGATGCCGGGTGATACTGTAAATCCAGCCGCGCGCAGAACCGCGTGCCGGCTCAAAGCTGTCGGCACGCGTCCAAATCTTGATGAAGGCGTCATGAACGATATCTTCAGCCGTGCCCTGGTCGCGCGCAATGCGCCGGGCGACGCCCAGCAAGCGTGCCCCTTCATGTTCATACAGCGCCTGTAAAGCGCGGCGGTCGCCCTGCGCACACGCCGCTAGACAACCCTCGAAGTCAAAAGGAGCAACAGGCGAATTCAATGGACGGTCATTCCTTTGTCATGAGCCCCGGACGACGCCCCTGCCTGTCGCGCAGGGACTCGCCTAGGAGCGTAGATGATCAATTGCAGGGCGTCTGCTCAGGCGACCTTCACTTGGCGGTCCAGAATACGTAGTCGGCTTGGTACTTGACCACCTGCTGAGCACCTTTGTTCTGCGCAGTGCAGTCCATCGAAGGCGCGACCCCACCACGGGTCGCAAGGCGCTGAATGTAGCTGACCCCTTGCATGGCGCCGCTGCCTTGCGCGGGGTTGGCCTTGACCAGTTGATACGGCAAATCCCCCTTGGCTGCGGGGGCCACGGCAAGCTGGGTGCCTGTTACTGTCGAACCATCCTTGGCCTGCCAGGTGGCCGGCGGGCCGAAATAATTCCCCACAGGCTTGCCGCTACGGTCGTTGAGCACTGCCTTGGGACCGACAAAAAACCATTCGGTCTGACCGGGCGCATTGGCTTTGTCACGGCACTCGTAGGTGATATCACCGACGCCAACGGTTTCCAGGCTAATGGCGTGGCCGTCGGGTACTTTGATCGCATCCGGAACACCCATTTGGGCATGGGCGGAGGGTAACGCGAGTACCAGGCAAGCGCTGAACAGGAAGCAAGCGGACGTGATGTTCATGAGGTGTACTCCTGAAGGGTCATTGGTTGGGCAATCACAGACTGCCTATCAACTACTACCCACCAACTGCTGTTGTGGATGCATCGGTGCAAAAATTGATTTCCTACGCCAACGCCAACAGCTACCTGGACACCCAACAAAAGGAAAACCAGCTGTAACACCAACGGCATCCGCGCACCAGATTCTGGGCAAACCCCTGACCTGGTAGGGTCGCCGCACCGCCGTTCCCACCCTGATTCAGAACACCCCCATCATCCCTTCAATGCTGCGCACCATGGATACCAGCCGTGGGCCGATATCGTTCTGCAGCTGCCCCTCGTTCAGCAAAAACGCCGAGACGCCACAGTTGAACACCAGAATCTCACCATCCGCCATCGGCCGCATTGGCACCGCAACGGCGTGAATCTCACGGCGCAAATCGCCGTACGACACACAAAATCCCCGTGCATGAACATCCTGAATGCTCTGTTCGATGCGCCCCTGAAACGTCGCCCAGTCCTCCGGGGTGCGCACTTTGATTTCGTTGAGCAACGCCGTGCGCTCTTCACGCGAGGCACCCGCCAGAAACGCCCGGCCCATAGCCGTGCGCGCCACCGGGTAACTCAAGCCGACATCCGGCGGGTGACTCATCGGTGCGGAGCTGCGGCTACTTTCCAGGTACACCACATTGAGCCGGTCACGCATACCCAACGACACCGAACCACGGATATGGTCAGCCAGCTCTTTCATGAATGGCCGGGCAATCTGGCGGATATTAAGGCTGGCGAGCAACGGATAGCCCAGGGACAGCACCGCCGAGCCCAACTGGTACTTGTTGTTCAAGCGGTTGATACGCAAGTAGCCCAAACGCACCAACGTATAGGTAAAGCGCGAAATCGTGGCCTTGGGCATTCCGGTGCGCACCGACAGTTCGGCATTGCCAAGCTGGGTATCGCGAGCGCTGAAGCAATGCAGGATCTCCAGCCCACGGGCCAGGGTCGCCGCAAATTGCCGATCATCGGCAAACTCCTCGGCGAGGTAAGGCTTGGCTGGCGAGTGCCAGTCGTCTGAACCGTCATAGGTCGCCACTTTCCACCTCCAGAAACCATGAACTCTGAAGTCAGCGTGCCAGCAATGTTCCAACTATTCAAACAGTGTTCTGCAGAGCCGAACATTACTTGTTTGACGATCGGATAAAGCGCCATATGCCCCTGCAGACCTCATAAAAACAAAACAGGAGGCAACCATGATCCGCGATCAACAGGTGCTGGACGTGTTCTTGAACACCGTACGCCGTTTCGTCAGCAGCAAAGCGATTCCCATGGAGGCGCACGTCGAGCAACACGACGAAGTGCCGCCAGAGCTGGTGCAGCACATGCGCGATAACGGCTTCTTTGGCTGGAGCATCCCCGAAGCCTATGGCGGCGCCGGCCTGAGCACCGAGGAACTGGCGCTGGCAGCCTTCGAGCTGTCGCAATGCTCTGTAGCGTTCCGCGCCCGCGTCGGCACCAACACCGGCATCGGCTCGGAAGGTATCGTCGCCGACGGCACTGACGCGCAGAAGCAGCGTTATCTGCCACGTCTGGCCAGCGGTGAATGGACTGCCTCGCTGGCGGTCACCGAGCCCGAGGCCGGTTCCGAGGCCACCCATGTGCTGACCAGCGCGCAACGCGACGGTGACAGCTATATCCTCAATGGCCAGAAGTGCTACATCACCAACGCCCCGATCGCCGACGTCTTCACCGTGACTGCCCGCACCGAACCGGGCAGCCAGGGTGCAAAAGGCGTCTCGGCATTCATCGTCGAACGCAACACCCCCGGCCTGAGCGTCGGCGCGCCCTATCGCAAGATGGGCCAGGCCGGTTCGCCGGTCAGTGCGGTGTACTTCGACAATTGCCGAGTGCCCGCCGCTAACCTGATTGGCGGGGTAGAAGGCAACGGTTTCAAGACCGTGATGAAGACCCTCAACAAGCAGCGTATCCACCTCGCCGCGCTGTCGACCGGCCCGGCTATCCGCATGCTGCAGATGGCCATCGAGCACACCAGTAGCCGTGTGCAGTTTGGCCAGCCGGTCGCCAACATGCAGTTGGTTCAAGCGATGATCGCCGACTGCCAGACCGAGATCTACGCCGCCCGCTCGATGATCCTCGAAACCGCTCGTAAGCGTGATCGCGGCGAGGACGTGGTGCTCGAAGCCTCGATGTGCAAGTACTACGCCACGGAGATGTGCGGACGGGTCGCCGACCGCTGTGTGCAGATGTTCGGCGGGGCTGGATACATCGCCGACCATTCCGCGATTGAGCGCTGGTACCGGGATGTGCGGCTGTTCCGCCTGTATGAAGGCACCAGCCAGATCCACCAGCTGAACATTGCCAAGCACGTGCTGGCGGCCCACCGCTGAGTCGGGCACGCGCCCACTTTCTCTGCTACAGGAATTGCCCCATGTCCCGTTTCGAGCTGTTTTTCAATCCACGCAGCATTGCCGTGATCGGCGCCTCCCAAGACCTGTCTTCAATCAGCGGGCAGCCCATCGCCCATCTGCTGGCAAAGAATTTTCCCGGACAGATTCTACCGGTCAACCCACGCTACACCGAAGTGGCTGGCTACCCCTGCTACCCCGATGTCGCGTCACTCCCGCAAACGCCCGATGTAGCAGTGATCGCTGTCGGCGCGCAACGGGTGACCGGTGTACTCAGCGAACTGGGGAAAATCGGCTGCCGCTTCGCCGTTATCCTCTCCTCCGGCTTTGCCGAAGCCGGTGAAGACGGCGCCCGGGTGCAGCGGGAAATCACCGCCATCGCCCAGTGCTTTGGCATGCAGGTGACCGGCCCCAACTGCCAGGGCTACATGAACATCAGCGAGGGCATCCATGTCGGCTTCGGTGCACCGTATGGCCTCACTTACCCGAAAGGCCACCTGAGCCTCACCTCGCAAAGCGGCGCGTTTGGCAACTCGATCGTGATGCTGGCCAGTCAGGAAGGCATCGGCTTTCGGCATTATGTGTCCACCGGCAACGAGTCCGTCACCACCTCGCTGGATTTCATGGAGGCGATGATCGACGACCCTGACACCCACGTGATCGCCGGTTACGTCGAGGGCTTCCAGGACGCCGGGCGCTTGCTGTCGATTGGCCGCCGGGCGCTGATCGCCGGTAAACCGTTGCTGGTGTGGAAAGTCGGCACCTCCGAAGCCGGGGCCAGGGCCGCTGCCTCCCACACCGCTAACCTGGGTGGTTCGATGGCCTTGTACCGCGCCGCGTTCCGCCAGAGCGGCATCATCGAGGTCAATGACGTCGGCGACCTGGCCGATTGCAGCAAAGCCTTGCTGTCTCGCCGCCTGCCCAAAGGCAATCGCCTGGCTGTGGTCACCATATCCGGCGGCGCCGGGATTGCCATGGCCGATGGTGCTGCCGACGGTCATCTACAACTGCCAACGCTGGCGGCGCCTACCGTGGCGAAGCTCAAAGCGGTGCTGCCCTCGTTTGCTGCGGTGGCCAACCCGCTGGATGTCACGGCCAGCCTGCTCAACGACGCCAACCTGCTGCGGGTAACCCTGGAAGCATTGGCCGACGACCCGAATGTCGACATGATCGGCCTCGCGCTGGCAGCCGCCAGTGGCAAGCTGGCAGTGGAGCTGGCCGAAGAGATCGTGCGCATCGCCAAGGCCCGCGAAATCCCCATCTTGGTGGCCTGGAACGCCGACCCGGCCAGCGTCGGCGACGCCTACGACATTCTCGACCAGGCCGGCATCCCGCGCTATCAGTCGCCCGTGCGCTGCGCCCGTGGTGCCAGCGCGTTGTGGGCATTCGCCCAGGCACGCAGCCAGCTCGCCGAGGTACTGAATGAACAGCCATTGGTGCTCAGCAAGCCCGAGGTACGCGCGGCGCTGCACCCTCGTCACAGTGACCTGACCGAGTTCGAGGCGAAGAAAGTCCTGGCCGCCTACGGCATCGGCGTCACCCGCGAAGGCCTGGCAACCGATGCTGAACAAGCCGTACGTATCGCTACTGCCCTGCACGGTCCGGTGGTGCTGAAAATTCAGTCGTCCGATATCCCGCACAAAACCGAAGCGGGCGGCGTGCGCGTGGGGGTTCAGGGAGACGCGGACATCGCCTCGGCCTACGATCAGATCATCGCCAATGCCCAACACTTCAATGCCGCAGCCGCTGTTGATGGTGTGCTGGTCCAGGAAATGGTGGCCGGGGGCATTGAGATGATCCTCGGTATCAACAACGATCCGCTGTTCGGGCCGGCAGTGATGGTAGGATTCGGCGGGATTTTTGCTGAAGTGTGGAAAGACGTGAGTTTCCGCCTGGCGCCGATCACCCGCTCGGAGGCGCAGGCGATGGTCCGCGAGCTACGCGCCTTTGCCATCCTCGATGGCGCCCGCGGCCGCCCCAAGGCAGACCTCGAGTCTCTGGTCGATACCTTGCTGCGCCTGTCGGCGATGGCCATCGACTTGAAAGACACGGTCCAAGAGCTGGATATCAACCCACTGTTCGTGATGACTGCAGGCAATGGTGTGAAAGCCGGTGATGCGCTGATAAAGCCCAAGGCCTCTGCAACGCAGCCTCATGCTGCAGCGGCGCACGCCCTCGTCGGTTCATGACGCTGGCCGTCTCAGCCACCCTGAAGGCTGCTTGCGGCGGCCGTCCTGTGTAACGACTTCATAGTTGCAGTCAGCGAGGATTCCATGAACATTTCTCAGCCTACCCACGCGTTCTCCGAAGCGTATGCCGCCCACGAAGTGGAAAGTACCTACCGCAAGATCGCGTTTCGCCTGATGCCGTTTTTGATCATCTGTTACATCGTGTCCTATCTGGACCGTGCCAACATCAGTTACGCCAAGCTGCAGTTCATGAGCGACCTGGGTTTTTCCGAAGCGGCCTACGGGCTGGGTGCTGGCTTGTTCTTCGTCGGTTACGTGCTGTTCGAAGTACCCAGCAACCTGTGGATGCAGCGCATCGGCGCGCGCCGCACCTTGTTGCGCATCATGATCCTCTGGGGCCTGATCTCCAGTGCCATGATGTTCGTCAACACGCCGATGCAGTTTTACGTGATGCGCTTCTTGCTCGGCGCTGCAGAAGCCGGGTTCTTCCCCGGCGTGATCCTCTACCTGACCTACTGGTTCCCCGCCTCCCGCCGCGGCCGGGTTACCGGCTACTTCATGATGGGCGCGGCCACCGCCGGCATCATTGGCGGGCCGGTTTCGACCTGGATCATGGTGCACATGGCCGGGCTGCACGGGCTGCATGGCTGGCAGTGGTTGTTCCTGCTCGAAGGCCTGCCAGCGGTAGCGCTGGGCGTGGTCGCGTTCTACTACCTGTGCGACCGCCCTGAAGAGGCCAACTGGCTCAGCGATCGGGAAAAATCGATCTTGCAGGGCGACCTGGCTGCCGAACAGGTCAGTCGGCAAAGCGGCTCTGGCCACGGCCTGCGCGAGGCACTGGCCAACCCCAAACTGTACGTCGGGATGGTTGGCTATTTCTGCGTGCTGGTGTCGTTCAATGCCATCGGCTTCTGGGCGCCGACCATCATCCGCGATGTCGGGGTGAGCGACCTGCTGCAGGTCGGCCTGCTGTCCAGTGCCGTATTTCTGGCCGGTGCAGTCGGTACCTACGTGGTCGGCTACAGCTCGGACCTGAGAATGGAGCGCCGCTGGCACCTGGCCGTTTGCAGCCTGGTGATCGCCGTGTGCTTCGCCCTGCTACCACTGGTGGCGCATAACCTGCCCCTGGCGATTGCCCTGCTGTCGCTCGCCGCGGCGGCGTCCTATGGTTGCTTTGTGGTGTTCTGGACGATCCCGCAGTCCTTCCTCACCGCCAGCAGCAAAGCCAGTGGCATTGCCCTGATTACCAGCCTGGGAGGTATTGGTGCCTTCGTCAGCCCGACGCTGGTGGGCTGGATGAAAACCAGTACCGGCAGCATCTACCCGGGCCTGACCATCCTTGGCCTGATCACCTTGTTCGGTGCGCTGGTGCTGCTGATCGCCCTTCCCCGTAAGTAACCTGCATCGACTCGCCGTGGCCGCCAGGTCACGGCCCATCACAGAGGAATAGCCATGCGCGAACCGCAATGGCGGCTCGAGGGTGAAGAGCCGGACTACCGTTTTTCCCTGGCCAATGAACGCACCTTCCTGGCCTGGATTCGTACCGCACTCGGCTTGCTGGCCGGTGGCTTGTTGCTCGACCAGTTCGCCAGCAAACTGGGCCCGCCAGTGGTCATCGAAGGCCTCGCCGTGGCGTTTGGCATCCTCGCCGCGGTGCTGTGCGCGACGGCCTACCTACGCTGGCGGGCCAATGAAATCGCCATGCGCCATGCCCGCCGCCTGCCAGGTACGGCAGCCATTGCATTGCTGGCCAGCGCAGGATTGGGCATCGCAGCCACCATCGCCCTGCTGCTGGTGGTACGTGGATGAACCTGCTGCGTGATCCTGGGCTGCAGGCCGAACGCACAGCCTTGGCGTGGAACCGTACCGCCTTGGCGGTGCTGGCGAACGCGCTGCTGGCCTTGCGTGAAGGCTGGCACAGCCAGCACCTGCCGGTGATGCTGCTGGCTTGCGTATTGCTGAGCGCGGCTGCGGCCGCAGCGCTTTACGCGGCGCGGCGCCGCCAGCAACTGTTGCACGCCAGCGAGCGGGTGGCGGTGTCTGCGCTGGCGATTGCCACGGCGAGCCTCGTTACCCTGATCGCCTGCCTGGGCTTGCTGGCGGTGGTGGTAGGAGCGGGCTTGCCCCGCGATGCGATGTAACAGGGAGATCGCTATCGCGGGGCAAGCCCGCTCCTACCAGCGCCGCCGATCAGCAGTCGAATCGACGCAACGCCTGCTGCAGCCCTCCCCGGCATTCTGCAACCATGCGTGTCACCAATTCGGCGCAACTCGGGATATCGTCAACCAATCCGATTACCTGACTGGCACAGATCAGACCACCCTCGACATCACCCGACTCCAGTCCTTCCAGGCCGCGACGGCCCGACAACAGATGTTGCAAGTCGTCATAGCTCGCGCCACCCGGGCGTTGCTCCAGTGCAACGATTGCTTGCGAGACGGGGTTGGTAAAGAACCGCGTCGTACGCTTGAGGGGGGCCGGTAGGAGCGGGCTTGCCCCGCGATAGCGACCTGTCAGGCACCTGGCATCGCGGGGCAAGCCCGCTCCCACCGAGCAAACATCTGAGTTTTCTGATGCCAGCTTCACAATATGTGAATTCTTTCGAATGTTTGGTCGCTTTAGACTGAGTCGGCTCGTGACCAATGGGCACGTAACGTCGGTAAGCCTTTTCCCCAAAAGGCCCTCCAAAAATAAATTGACCTGCCGACTCAGGACTCCCTATGAAATACACTCTTACATGCGGTGCGGGCCTTCCAGCGCGCTCATCATCGGTAATGTCCTGCGCGCCAGCACGAGGTGCAAGATGATGGAACCCAACCTCCATAACAGCACTGACGAACATCTGCTTCAGCGCCAGGGATACAAACAGGAACTGCACCGCGGCCTGTCGCTGTGGTCGTCTTTCTCCGTTGGCTTTGCAACCGTATCTCCGGTCGTCGGGATCTACTCGGTCATGTCGCTCGGTGCCATGAACGCCGGGGCCTCGTGGGTCTGGATCGTGCCATTGTGCCTGGTGCTGCAATTGCTGGTGGCGCTGGTGTATGCCGAGCTTTCCTCGCAGTACCCGCTCGCCGGCGGCTGTTACCAGTGGGTCAAGCGCCTGGCGGGCGATCGCTGGGCCTGGTTCACCGGCTTTATGTACCTGGCCTCGGCCCTGGCCTCATTGACCACGGTCGCTTATCTGGGTGGCTTCTGGCTGTGGCTGTTCCTCACCGGTGAAGCCCCGAGCGCCAATGCCCAGGTGGCCTGTGGCGGGGCACTGTTATTGCTCGGGCTCGCGGTGAACCTGCTGGGCATCAATCCGCTCAAGCACTTTGTAAACGCGGGCATCGTCGCCGAGGCGATTGCCTCCATCGGCATCGGTACGCTGTTACTGCTGTTTTTCCGCAATCATTCGCTGTCCATGCTATTCGAAGGCGTAACTGCGACCCCATCGGCTGATGGCTCCTACCTGCCCGGCTTTCTCACCGCCATGGCCGTCGGTGGCTGGGCGTTCCTGGGCTTTGATGCCTGCTCACAGGTTTCCGAAGAAACCGCTGACGCGCGCACCTCAACCCCGCGGGCGATCTTGCGCTCGATGATTCTGGTCGGCCTGACCGTAATGCTCACGGCGTTCGCCGTCACTCTGTCGTATACCGATACCGCTGCGATGGTCTCAGGCCAGGTGGTCGACCCGGTGACGCCCGCCGTCGTCGATGCTTTCGGCGCTTGGGCCGAGCGTCCGTTCGTCGGTGTCGTGCTGGTTGCCTTCATCGCCTGCGTCGTGTCGGTACAGACCTACCTGGGCCGCGCCGTGTTCGGTATGGCCCGTGACGCGATCCTCCCCGCCTCGGCATTGCTGCGACGCGTCGACAAACGCAAAGTACCGCTGGCCGCGATGTTGTTCAGCACGCTGTTCGCCAGCTTCGGCCTGGCGCTGGGCTTGAACGCAACCGCCGTGGGCACCCTGATCGCCTTTGGCAGCGGAGGCTTCTTCGTAGTCTTTCTGATCGTGATTACCTGCGCACTGCTGGCGCGCCTGGGCGGCAGGTGGAAAACCGAAGCCGGGGTTTTCAGCCTCGGCCGTTGGGGGTTGCTGATCAACCTGCTGGCATTTGTCTGGCTGGTCTTCGAAAGCATCAACGTCGCCTGGCCGCGCGAAGCGCTGGCCCCACCCGGCGCGCCCTGGTTCCAGGTGTGGGCGGTGATCCTGGTGTTCTCGACCCTGGCGGTACTGGGCCTTCTCTATATGGTCCTGGCCAAGCCCTACCAGCGCGCTGCGCTGGCTGACTGATCCCTTCTGGTGCCTGCCGGGCACCCCCTCTTTGACGGTTGGAGGCTGTAACACGCCTCCAGCTCACGGCTTGCTATGGAGCATCTGTATGTCTGCCACGCTTCACTACTGGAACTACCCCACTGAGATCTTTTGTGGTGTCGGCGCGCTCGACACCCTGGCCCAGCGCTGCGCGCTGCTTGGCATGCGCAACCCTCTGCTGGTCACCGACCCGGGGATGCTGCCCCTGGAACCCATGGCCCTGCTGACCGATCATCTTCAGCAAGCCGAGATCGCCTTTGCCGTGTTCTCCGGCATCGAAGCCAACCCCAGCCTTGCAGACGTTGAACGCGGCGTCGCAGCGTTCAAGGCCGGCAACCATGACTCACTCATCGCCCTGGGCGGCGGCAGCGCCATGGACGCCGCCAAGGGCATCTGCCTGGCGGCGCGCGACGCCGAGGGTCTCGAGCGTTTCCAGTGGTCGCGGATCATTGAAGACTACCCTACCCTGGCCGACTTCCCGGCGCTGGGGCTGGCACCGTTGATTGCGCTGCCGACCACCGCCGGTACCGGTTCCGAGTTGGGGCGCGAAGCCGTATTGACCGACACTGTGCGGCAGATCAAGCGCGTGGTCAGCCACCCGCAACTGTTGCCTGCCTGTGTGTTGCTCGACCCCGTGCTGACCCGTGGACTGCCCACCGCACTGACGGCAGCCACCGGCATGGATGCCCTGACGCATCACATCGAAGCCTTCTGCTCCCCCCTGTACCACCCGATGTCCAGCGGTATCGCCGTCGAAGGGATCCGCCTGGTGCGCGAGCACTTGGCCAATGCCACCCGCGATGGCCAAGACCTGGCCGCCCGCGAGGGAATGCTGGTCGCGTCGGCCATGGCGGCAGTGGCGTTCCAGAAAGGCCTGGGCGGTGTGCATGCACTTGCCCACCCCTTGGGGGCCCGCTACCACAAACACCACGGACTGCTGAATGCGATTCTGCTGCCTTACGTGCTGGTGGCCAATCACTCGGTCATCAGCGAAAGCATCGGCCGCCTGGCACGCTATCTGGAATTGGAGCAGCCCGATTTTCACGGTTTCCTCAGCTGGGTACTTGGCTTGCGCAAGCAACTGGGCATTCCCCACAGCCTGGCGGAAATTGGTCTCGACCTTACGGACGAGGCCTGGGTCGGTGAGCAGGCCTTGGCGGACATCTCCTCCTCCGACACCAATGCGCGGCCGCTGACGGCGAACGAGTACAGCCAGATTTTCCGCAATGCCGTGCTCGGTGAACTGCCGGGGGTACAGCAATGAGCCAGCCCCACTACATCGACGGTCAGTGGGTGGCGGGGCAAGGCGATCAGCTGGTGATTGCCTACGACCCTTCCCTGGCGCAACCCTTCGCCCAACTGCACAGTTGCAGCCCGGTGCAGGTGGATCAGGCGGTCCGTGCCGCACGCACGGCATTGCCCTGCTGGCAGGCGCTGAGCGCCGCGCAGCGGGCCACGTACCTGCGAAGGTTTGCCGAACAGCTTGAGCAGCGCCGTGACAACCTGATCACCCTGCAAATGCAGAACAACGGTAAGCCACGGCATGAAGCCAGCGTCGATGTCGACGATGCCGTCGCCACCTTCACCTACTACGCCGGGCTCGCCGACCAGCTGGACTCACGCCAGCACAGTGAAGTTGCCCTGCCGGTGCCAGGCTTTCGTGCGCACACCCGCCTGGAAGCCATTGGCGTGGTCGGCTTGATCGTGCCGTGGAACTTCCCGCTGGTGACCAGCGCCTGGAAACTGGCCCCGGCCCTGGCGGCAGGTTGCACCGTGGTGCTCAAACCATCGGAAGTGACCCCCTTGATCGAGCAGGTGTATGGCGAGATCGCCGACGACATCGGCCTGCCTCGGGGCGTGCTGAACATCGTTGGTGGTGCTGCCGAGACGGGCGTTGCCATCAGCACTCACCCGGGCATCGATAAGTTGTCGTTCACCGGCAGCACGAAAACCGGCAGCGCCGTCATGCGCAGCGCGGCCGACTTCTGCCGCCCGCTGACCCTGGAGCTCGGTGGCAAGTCCGCCATCCTGGTGTTCGACGATTGTGACCTGGATCAGGCCGTGGACTGGATCATCGCCGGGATTTGCTGGAATGCCGGGCAGATGTGCTCGGCGACCTCGCGCCTGCTGGTGCAAGACAGCATCGCCGACCGCTTGCTCGCACGCCTGAAGAATGCCCTGGAAAAAATGCGCGTGGGCAACCCGGCCAACGACGAAGTCGACATGGGGCCTCTCACCAGCGACACACAGTTCGCCAAAGTGATGGCGTGTTTCGAGCAGGCGCGCGCAGAAGGCCTGCATTGCCTGACCGGCGGATATGCGTTGCAAATGCCCGGCTGGTTCGTCAGCCCGACGGTGTACACCGATGTGCCGCTGGACAGCGCACTGTGGTGCGAGGAAATCTTCGGACCGGTACTGTGCACCCATCGTTTCACCAGCGAAGCCCAGGCCGTGGCACTGGCCAATGACAGTCAGTACGGACTGGTGGCCACGGTGGTCAGCGCCGATCTGGCCCGGGCCGAACGCGTCGCAGCGGCCCTGGAGGTTGGCCACGTCTGGATCAACTCGATACAAGCGGTGTTCGTTGAAACCTCCTGGGGCGGCAGCAAAGGCAGCGGTATTGGTCGCGAACTCGGCCCCTGGGGCTTGTCGGCCTATCAATCAGTCAAGCACGTGACCCGCTGCCTGAGCTGATCGATCAGCGTCAGGCGTTCCCCAGGGCGTGTTCGGTCAGTAAATCTTCAATGAAGGCACTGACCGCCTCACTCTGGGGACGACCTATGGGGGTCACCATGCTGTGCGGCACTTCATAACGCAGCGTGTCAGCGTGCAGTGCGCGCATCTGGCCGCTGTTCAACCAGGGTTGGGCGTAATGGCTGGGCAAGTACCCCAGGTGCGTGCCTGCCAGCACCGCGTGCACCACCGCTTCCATATGATGGGCAGTCGCTGAGGCACGCTGCGGCGTGATCGGCAGCACCTGGTCGACCGGCAAGAAACCATGTTTGATCCAGTCACTGGCCTGAAGCGCTTCAAGTTCCGGCTGCGCAACACCGAACAAGGGATGCCTGCTCCCGCAAAAAACACCCACTTCTTCGACATACAGCGGCTGGTAAGCCAGGGTTGGCAGTGGCCGGCTGAAATAGGAAATCGCCAGATCGAGCTGCCCATCGATCACAGCCAGCTCCAACTCGGTGGGTGAGTTGACGAAGATGTGCAGGTGCATGTCGTGGTCGCGCTGGTAGAACCGAGCAATGGCTGCATCGATACGGGCGGCCGGCAACGTGGCAATGTTGTCGGCCAGGCCCAGGTACAAATCGCCGACCAGCCGGCCGGAGAGGTCCTGTGCCTGGTCACGAAAAACATCGACCGCGTCAAACAAGGCATTGGCGGCCTGAAGAATGCGCTCACCTTTTTCCGTGAGTCGGAAACCGCCCTTGCCGCGCTCACAGATACGGTAGCCGAGGCGTTTTTCCAGGCCCGAGATATGCGTGCTGATATTGGACTGGCTCATGTTCAGTTCCGCCTGAGCAGCCGTGAAGCCTCCGCATTTGACCACAGCGGAGAAAATACGCAGCAGGCGCAGGTCCATGTCCGCAACAGTTCTAAGCACGGTATCTCCTGATTTCGACAGTGGCAGGCATTGAATGACACTCCACTGTTTGCGTCAAACTATCGCGGGGCAAGCCCGCTCCTACCGGATGTGCGCCCTGCAGTGCTAGCGATGATTGCGGTAGCGCTCGGTCAAGGACTGTACGAGGTTGACGTAGGATTGTGTCTCGGCGTAGGGAGGTATCCCGTTGTACTCGACTACCGAGGCTTCGCCGGCGTTGTAACCTGCCAGCGCCAGCATCTGGTTGCCGTTGAAGCGCTTGAGCAGCCAGGCCAGGTAGCGCACGCCGCCAGAAATGTTCTGGCGTGCGTCGAACGGATTATCCACGGCGAAGCGCTCGGCGGTGGCGGGCATCAATTGCATCAGCCCCTGGGCGCCTGCGACAGAAATCACGTTGGGGCGAAACGCCGACTCGGCATGGATCACCGCCCGCACCAACGCCCTGTCGACACCATAACGATCCGCAGCGGCTTCGATCTCGCGACGATAGGATCGGGTGTCCAGTTGCAGTGAGGTGACCTTGAAGTCCTTCGCCGCCATGCACAGGTAACAGCCCTTGATGTAATAGAGATCAAGCACATCGACCCGCGCGGAGATCCCGACGGGGCGGCGGCTCACGTATTGACGAACACCCTTGTGGATGAAGGTGAACACCCGAACCCGCATCGCGCCCGGGGTGTCGTTGCGTACAAGCCGTGGCTGGCTGATGGCGCCGTCACTGGCCTGGCATTTGGACAGGGCACTGACGCCCAGTGGCGCGGACAGCAAGGCCAGTCCAATACAGCCAAGCAGGTGTTTGCGAGCCCATCGCCACTCTCTGGCACTCATCGTATCGCTCCGCGCCGCAGGCGCCGATCAGACCTGCCTGGCCCGAGCGCTAGCGTTGGAGGGCCTGTTCTCGATGCCCCGTCTTCTTCTGATAGTTATACCCCTTGTCGCTGACCTTGGAACCCGCGTTGACGTACGGGCTGCCGGAGTTCCCAAGTGAAGCGTAGGCCTGATTGCTTACACGACACATCGGCCCCGTTTGCCGGGGCCGTGCGTAACCCACTCATCAATGCATGAACAACGCGATCAGGATGATCACAGGAATCGGCACACCCAGCATAAACAGCAGTAAGGAACGCATGATAGTTCTCCTCGGTTCAATGAACCCGTGCGCTTACAAGGTCATCGCTCAGGATGACGGCATCGCGACGACGCCCTCCATAGGTGGCGGCGAGGCTGGCAAAAAACGCCCCGCACAACAACGCGATAAACATCCATAGCGCCGATACGGCGGCGGCTTTACTGGCGGCATCGGCCGCTTCGCGGGCAGCCCTCTTGGCGTCGTCCATGGCCTGGCGCGCCTGGGCGAACACGGTATCGACGCGCTGCTCGGCTTGAGCCGGCGTCAGGTTGGTACGTTGACTGACCAATTGCGCCACGTAGGCGCGGTCTTCAGGACTAAGTTGCCCGTCGTTGCTCAACGTGCGCACCATGATCCGGGTCACCGCTGCCTCGCCCGCATCTTCATTGACCGCTAAAGCGCTGTCACTGCGAAACAGGGTGTCGACAAAGTAGTCATAGGGGCTGCTGCCCGCGGTGCCTGCGGTAGCCGTCGCAGCGGAGGTGATGCCACCTGCTGCACCCGCCACAACCTCGGTACCGGCCTTAACACCCGCACCGACGTTATGACTGGCTACGCCGACCATCAGCGTTGCCGTTACCAGGGTTGCCACGGCCCATGCCAGAAAGCCGTGGGCGGTATCGCGAAAGTACACCTCATCGCCGTGCACACTCGCCCATTTGACCCGCAGCCGTCCGGCCAGATAGCCACCCAGGCCGGACGCGATAATCTGGGTTGCCGCCAGCCAGACAATCGTCGAAATGCCCAGGCCCTTGGCACTCACCCCATCACCAGGCCACGGAGAAACGGCCGAGAAGCCAAGCCCGAAACCGAGCAAAACCAATATCAGCGACAACGCCGCCGCACCCGCCGCGCCCGCGAATATAGCCGCCCATGAAACACCGGAACGACGCTCCGCTGCCGCGAGGGCAGTGAGGTGGGATTCTGTTGATGTATTCATTGTGTGTGAGCTCCCGCGGTAAACCTGGAATGTCCAGTTATTCGGGTGCATGGCCTGTGCCAAAACGCTGCGATTCACAACACCTTTGAATTCAACATCTTGTAACAACTGCAAAATAAACCGTCATGCATTGTGCATGGAAGCGCCGCCCGTAGCGGGTGTTCTGCATTGTTGGAAGGTGATTTGGGGATTGCCGGGATGGGTAGATTCTGGCGGATTTATGCTTGGCGTAAGGGGCAGGCAGAAATCGGCCCAGACCGTGTAAAAACGCAGCAAACGATGACCATCAACTTCCGGGGATTTTCTCAGCGTCTAGGAGGCCGTCGGAGGCCCAATCAGGCGCAATCGATAATTCTGGTTGCTATGGCACTTTCGGCTTCAGTACGCCTGCTGGAGGGCGGTACGAGTCGTAGAACAGGCCTCAGGCCTTCATCGCTGCCATCAGGGCACCGCTGCCCAGCACGTTCAACACGCGTTTGAGATTGTAGGCGAGCACATGCAGGCTCATCTCGGTACTCACTCGGTCGAGAGTCTTGGTGAGGAAGTGGGTGGCGCCCATCCAGCTCTTCAGCGTGCCGAACGGGTGCTCGACCGTCTGACGGCGGATTCGCATCATTTCAGGCGCTTGATCCAGGCGACTCTGCATCGCTTCGAGCACTGCCTCATGCTCCCATCGGCTCACTCGGCGCTCTGAGCTAGGCGTACAGTGCTCTTTCAACGCACAACCCTGGCAATGCGAACTCCAGTAGCGGTGCAGTTTCAGCCCTTTTTCGACGCTTGAGAACCGCCAGATCAGGCTTTGCCCAGCCGGGCATCGATACTCGTTCTTGGCTGCGTCATAGATGAAATCACCTTTGCCGAAGCGACCAGCCGCTGTCGCTCCCGAGGTCAGCGTCTTGGGCACGAAAACGGTGATTCCAGCCTCATGGCACGCCAGGATTTCTTCGCCTTTGAAATACCCTCTGTCTGCGACCGCCGAGAGTTCCTCGACACCCATGGCCTCTCGCGCTTGCTTGGCCATGGAGCTCAGTTGGTCTCGATCGACCCCGTCGTTCGTGACCTCGTGGGTCACGATCAGGTGGTGCTTCGCGTCGACCGCCGCCTGCACGTTGTAGCCGACTATTCCGCTGCCCCGGGTCTTCATTGAGCGGGCATCGGGATCGGTCAGGGAGATCTGTTTATCCGGTGTTTCGTTGAGCTGTACCTCGACTTCCTTGAGCTCCCGCAGCTTAGTTTTCAAGGTCGCAATCTTGTCGTGGAGGCGTTCGGCTTTGACCTGCGCCACGGCCGGTTCCTGGCGATCAGCGGTATCCAGTGCGGTCAGGTAACGGTTGATGCTGGACTCGATCTCCTCCATTCGCCGCTGAAGCTTGGCGCTGGTGAAATTGCGGTCACGGTTGTTGACCGCCTTGAACTTGCTGCCATCAATGGCTACCAGCGCTTCAGAGAACAGGCCAAGTTGCTGGCACAGCACCACGAACTGCCGACAGACGCCGCGGATTGCCTTGCCGTTATCCTTGCGGAAGTTGGCGATGGTCTTGAAGTCCGGCATCAAACGTCCGGTCAGCCACATCAACTCAACGTTGCGCTGACTCTCGCGTTCGAGACGTCGACTGGACTGGATACGGTTGAGGTAACCGTAGATGTAGATCTTCAGCAGGTCAGCAGGATGGTAGGCGGGTCTGCCGGTTTCCGCCGGGACGACACCCTCGAAACCCAGTAGGCCAAGGTCGAGTTCATCGACGAAAACATCGACCACCCGCACCGGGTTGGTGTCCGCCACGTAGTCATCCAAGCTCTCGGGAAGCAGTGTGCTTTGCCCTCGGTGCTCTCCCTGGATAAAGCGCTTCATTGGCGTCCCCCGCTGATTTTGAATCCATCAAATCACAGCAAGGACGATGCCAACGTTTTTACACGGTCTGGGCCAGAAGCGGACTTTCGCCGGTGGGAGCGGGCTTGCCCCGCGATGGCGGCCCTCCAGACACACCGCATCGCGGGGCAAGCCCGCTCCCACCGAGCCGCTAATCCACCGACGGCTTTGGGTCGGAAGCAGCGATCCAGAGCAGTCGTTTGCGACCCGCTGCGATCGGCCGATCTCGCCAGTGGTAAGGAACCGCCCGGGATAAATATGCCTCGGCTACGCTTACTTTCACTCATCAGAGCGACCCTGCTCTGCAATGAGTCAGCCAGCGTAGGAGGAATGGCGATGCTGACGACTTTCTTGAAGAAAACACTGGTACTGACAGCGCTGTTGCTGACTGTATCGTCAGCCAATGCTCGTGACGACCTGATCGCCATCGACATCCTCATCCAGCCTGACGCAAAAATGGTCGAGGTGGCCGGGAAATGGAATGGCTTGATGCGTGAGCAAAGCCCGGAAGGGTTCGAACTGGATGCCGAGCACGCCCCGCACATCACCCTGCTCCAGCTGTACATTGCGCAAACCGACCTGCCAAAGGTCGTGGCGGCCGTTGACAGCGTGAAGTCAGCGTTCGAACTTGATCGCCTGCAAATGACAGCAACGGGGCTCTACCATATACCCAATGGCCAGGTCGGCTTGGCCGGTATCGTCATTCAGCCAACCGAACGTTTGCGCATGTTGCAGAACGCGGTAATCGAGGGTGCGGGTCAGTATGCTGTCAAAGGTGGCGATGCCTCAGCCTTCGTTCCCGACACGTCTGGCGCAGCCTTTCCCCCTGCCCTGTTCGAGTATGTCGACACGTTCATCCCCAACCAGACCGGTGCCAAATTCAACCCACACGTGACGATCGGCGTTGCGCCACTCGACTGGCTCAAGGCACTTGAACTGCAGCCATTCGAGAGTTTCACGTTTGGCGTCAAGAACATTGCGATCTATCAGCTTGGTAATTACGGAACGGCTTCGAAACGTTTGGATGGCGGCCCGTAATGGGTTGATGCCTCTGGCCATCGCGGGGCAAGCCCGCTCCTACCGCACCCTGCATCCCGCCCCTCGCAAATAGTCAAGTTGGCGTTCGTGAATGGTCAGGTTTTCAACGGACTTTTTATATAGTTTTGAAGCCTGATCAGCAAAAGTGGTTGAAACACACTGTCAGGGTCCAACGGTTCCCAGCGGCGCTGCTACTCGGCGCGTAACCACTCATTGCTGTCGCAGCTCGTCCAATCCAATAACAGCCCCATTGCTTGCCTGCATACTTCGAGTGAGACCCCATGAACGCGATCGTCGATATCCCCGCTGAGTTCCTGCAATGCCTGGAGGGCCAGCGCGCGCACTTCGAGGCCAACCGCTGCCCGGACGCTATTCAACGTGTGACCGACCTCAAGGCGTTGGTGCGGCTGGTGGCCGACAACCGCGAGGCGCTGATCGAAGCGGTGAACAAGGATTACGGTTGCCGTTCGCGGTTTGAAACGACCTTTGCCGAGATCGCGGTGACCCTGGATGGCTTGCACGACACCATCAAGCGGGTGAAGAAGTGGATGAAGCCACAAAAACGCCACGTTGACCCGATGCAGTTGCCGCTGGCGCGCGCGCGTCTGATCCCGCAGCCGATCGGTGTGGTCGGTGTGGTGGTGCCGTGGAACTTTCCGATCGCCATGGCCTTTCACCCACTGACCAGTATTTTCGCCGCTGGCAACAGCGCAATGGTGAAGATGTCGGAGAACTCCAATCACTTGGCGAGCTTGCTCAAAGCCCTGGCGCCGCGCTATTTCCCGGCAGGCAAACTGGTGTTTTTCGAAGACGGTGGTGGCCGTGGCCCGGCCTTCACTGCACTGAAGTTCGACCATATTTTCTTCACCGGCTCGCCGGCCACCGGTAAAGCGGTAATGGCCAACGCCGCACAGAACCTGACACCAGTAACCCTTGAGCTGGGCGGCAAGTCGCCCGCTGTAGTCGCGCCAGATTTTCCAATCGAGAAAGCGGCCCAACGTATTCTGTGGGCCAAGACGTTCAACGCCGGGCAAATCTGCACCAATGTGGATTACCTGTTTTTGCCGGAGCGTCAGGTCAACGCATTTGTCGCCGCAGCCAAGGCTTACTGCGCCAAGCACTACCCGATCATCAACAATGGCGATTACACCGCCGTGATCGATCAACGTTCCTACGACCGCCTGCAGGCGGCGTTGGACGATGCCAAGGCCAAGGGCGCCACGCTGGTCAATCTGGTCGAATCGCAGACGCCTGATGCCGGTCGGCGGATCATGGCACCGGTGATCGTGCTCAATCCAACCGAAGACATGGAGCTGATGCAGCGCGAGATCTTCGGTCCGATTCTGCCGATCAAGACCTACTGCACCCGTGAGGAAGTCACCGACTACATCAACAACCGCCCTCGCCCGCTGGCGTTCTACGCCTACACCAATGAACGTAGCCTGGCCGATTGGTACATCTACAACACCTTGTCCGGGGGCGTGACCATCAACGACAGCCTGTTGCATGTCAGCGTGCACAGCCTGCCGTTTGGTGGCATCGGGAACAGCGGCATGGGCCACTACCACGGTTACGAAGGCTTCCTGACCTTCTCCAAGCTGCGCCCAGTGCTGTACCAGGGCCCGATCCGGGCGATCAACATGATGCTGCCGCCCTACGGTAAGAAAGTCGAAAAAATCCTCAACCTGATGATTCGCATGAAGAGCTGAGAGCTGCTGACCTGCCGTCAGTGGGCTTCAGCGTCCGCGCTATCGGCCAGCTGTCGCCACCGGCGTGGCGACTCGCCGGTCCATTGTTTGAACGCACGGCTGAACGCCGTGAGGTCGGCAAAGCCCAAGTTGAGCGCCAGGGTGGTCAAGTCGATGGAACTGCTGGTGAGGTGATGCTTGGCCAAGCGCATGCGCGCCGCTTTGAGCGTGTGCGCAAAGCTGCTGCCTTGTGCCTTGAGGCGCTGTTGCAGGCTGCGCGGGTGCATTTCTACCAGCGTCGCGACCATGGCCAGGTTGCACTCCCCGGTTGGCAGCAAGGCATCAATGGCGCTTTCTACCTGGTCGGCCAGGCTGATGGGGGCCAAGCGCTGCCAACCGCTGCGCCATTGTCGCGTCAGGTGATTGCGCCAGCGCTGCTCAACCACCACCGGCTGCTCCAACAAGGCCGCGGGGTAGCTCAAGAGGTTGGTCGCCTGTTCATAGCGCACGGTGCCGCGCAATGCCTGTTGGTAGACGTTGTGATGGGCAGGTTTGGCCATCTGCAACCCGACTTCAAGCGGCGGCACATCAGCATTGTGCAGTTGGCTGATACCTTGAGTGAACACCGCCAGCGTCAACGCATTCAGTTGTTCGCAATCCACTTCCGCGGCAAAGGCAAACCTCAAGTGGATATCCACCCGCGACGCGCTCGTGCTGATTTCCCAGAGCAGCCCCCGCGCATGGAAGTCCATGTTCCTCTGCAGCAACTGCATGGCGTCACCGACGGTGGCCTGGATGCACAGGCACGAGCCGAGCGCGCCAAGCACTTCCAATCCCTGGCGATTACCCAGGCGCACGCCAAAGTCGGGGGCCTTGCAGCGCAAGGCGGCCAGATGCAGCACCTGCGCCATCGCCACATAGGGGATGTACAGGTCAGGCGAGTGCATCACTGCCTGACTCAAACCGGCTTCGCGCAACAGACGCTCAGGCTCTTGCCCCAGCTCTCGGACCAGTTCGGAAAATCCCAGAAGCGAGCCACTGCGCACGAAATAGTTCATTAGCTCATCACCTGCCAGCGCCCTGCGCCGCCTAAAAATATTCGTAAATAGTCAGGTTTCGATTCGCTAATAGTCAAGTTAATTGATCGATTTTTGTTTAATTTCAGCACTCCTGAACCTGCATTGGCGCCATCGAATCGCGCCGCTGGAGCCTATAACAATGACAAAAGAACTACCTGCAGCCTTGGTTAATGCCCTGTTTGGCCCCTGCCCTGAAGGTGTCCAGATTCCACAGCCGCCGAGCTTCGACACCCTTGCCGAAGAACGCCAATACCGCAAAGAGCAACTCGCCGCTGGCTTGCGGCTTTTTGGTCGTTTCGGCTTTTCCGAAGGTGTCGCCGGGCACATCACCGTGCGTGACCCTGAGCGGCCGTCCGAGTGGTTCTGGGTGAACCCGTTCGGCAAGAGCTTCAGCCGCATTCGTGCTTCAGACCTGGTCCTGGTCGACCATGAGGGTCACGTTGTCCAAGGCCAGTACGCGGTCAACCGCGCCGCCTTGGTCATCCACTCCCATGTGCACGCTGCCCGTCCTGACGCCTTGGCCGCTGCACACGCGCACTCGTTGCATGGCAAGGCGTTTTCCAGCCTGGGCATCAAGCTTGCGCCGATCACACAGGACGCCTGCGCCTTCTACGAGGACCATGGCCTGTACAGCGAATTCGGCGGTGTTGCCACGGCCCAGGATGAGGGCCAGCGCATCGGTGAGGCACTGGGCAAAAACAAGGCCGTGATCCTGCAGAACCACGGCCTGCTGACCGTGGGCCAGACGGTGGCCGAGGCCATCTGGTGGTTCATCACCCTGGAACGCTCCTGCCAGGCGCAGTTGCTGGCCATGGCGGCTGGCAACCCCAAGCTGATCGATCACCAAACCGCACTGGGCGTGCGCGCGCAGGTCGGCTCGCCGTATGCCGGCTGGTTCCAGGCACGACCGCTGTGGGATCAGATCACCCACAGCGATCCAGACCTGTTCGATTGACGCGACACCACAACAATTACAAAGGTGACATCAGTAATGAACAGCAACGAGTGGGATTACATAATTGTCGGTGGCGGGTCGGCCGGGTCGGTGTTGGCAAACCGTTTAAGTGAGTGCGCAAGTAATCGCGTGCTGCTGTTGGAAGCAGGCCCGAGCGGTCGTTGGAACCCGCTGGTGGCGATTCCGGCTGGCACCGTGGCGTTGATGCGCAGCAGTCGCTACAACTGGCTGTTCGAAACCGAGCCGCAAGCTGAATTGGCCAACCGCCGCTTGTTTCAACCGCGTGGGCGCTGCCTCGGTGGTTCGAGCAGTATCAATATGGCGGTGAACACCCGTGGTCAGCCGTGGGACTACGATGAGTGGGAGCGTCTGGGGTGCACGGGCTGGAGCTTTAGCGAAGTTCTGCCGTTTTTCAAGAAGTCGGAAAACTTCGAGCCTGCCAGCCAACCTGCTGACGCGCCGTACCATGGCAAGGGTGGACCGCTGAATATTTCCGAGCGGCGCTGGACCAGCACCTACGGCCACGCCTTTCTTGAGGCCTGCACCCAGGCAGGGCTGCCGCGCAGCGCCGACCCTAACGGCGCCAATCAAGAAGGCGCCTGCCTGCAGCGCACTTATCAAAAAGACGGCCGCCGTTGCAGCAACGCCCGGGCGTACCTGACTCCCGCGCAAGACAGGGAAAACCTGCAGATCATCACCGGCGCCCATGCCACCCGCGTGCTGTTGGACGGCACGCGTGCAGTAGGTGTGGAGTACCGGCACAACGGCCAAGTGCGTGAAGCGCGGGCCACCGGCGAGGTCATACTCAGCGGTGGCGCCTTCCAGTCTCCGCAACTGCTGATGTTGTCTGGTATCGGCCCACGTGCAGAGCTGGAAAAGCATGGCATCCCGGTTCGCCACGCGCTTGAGGGCGTCGGTCAGAACCTGCAGGACCACCTTGCCGTGGTGATCAACGTGCGTACCCACACCCGTCGCGGCATCTCCTTGCACCCTTCGTCACTGCTCCAAGGTGTACAGGCCATGTTCCAGTTCATCTTCGGCCGCCGCGGCATGCTCACTAGCAATGTGATCGAGGCGGGCGCCTTTGTGCGCTCGTTGCCACAAGAAACCCTGCCCGACATGCAGCTGCATTGTGCACCGATCATGTACCGCGACCATGGGCGCGACATGAAGCTGTCGGCATCCGGTTATGGCTACTCGATGGCGATCAACGATGGGCGCCCGCTCTCCCGTGGTCGGGTTGGTTTGCGCAGCAGTGATCCACTGGCGCCACCGTTGATTGACCCCAACTACCTGAGCCACCCCCGAGACCTTCAGCGACTGGTGCTGGGTATCAAGATGATGCGCAAGATCGCCACCCAACCAGGCCTCGCGGTGCACAACGAGTGCGAGGTGAATCCTGGGCCGCATGTGCAAAGCGATGAGCAGATCGAGAACTGGGTGCGGCAGAACGTCGAGACGGCCTACCACCCGGTGGGCAGCTGCAAAATGGGCCCGGCCAGCGATGCAATGGCGGTGGTCGATGCACGCTTGCGTGTGCATGGCCTGGAGGGGCTGCGCGTGATCGACGCATCGATCATGCCCACTCTGGTCAACGGCAATACCAACCAACCCGTCACCATGATTGGCGAGAAAGGCGCCAGCATGATTCTTGAAGATGCCACCGCTTTGGAGTGCGCTGTATGACACCGCTTTACCACTACGACGACCTGCATCACTTCGTGGGCAAGGAATTGGGCGTTTCTGAATGGGCCACGGTCGACCAGGCCCGCATCAACGAATTTGCCCGCTGCACCGAAGACCGCCAGTGGATACACGTCGATGAGGCGCGTTGTAAAGAACAGAGCCCGTTCGGCACCACCATTGCCCATGGCTTTCTCAACCTGTCGTTGCTCGGCGGCCTGATGATGCAGATGGGCATCGTGCCTGCCGGCGTCAGTAGCCTGGTCAATGCCGGCGTCACCAACGTACGTTTCAAGAACCCGGTACGTGCCGGCTCACGTGTGCGGGCACGCGCTACCGTGCATTCGGCCGAAGCCAAGGATGAGGGGCGTACGCTGCTGATCCTGCTGGCCCAACTTGAAATCGAGGGTGAAACAGAACCGGCCTTGACCGCTGAATGCGTGGCTATGCTGTTTCGAGAGGCACACAACGAAGCGCTGGCATAACTGATGTCCCACCGGCTTCGGGGGCTTGCCTTGCGTGTCTTCAGAGCGTTTTGGAACCGCCCACGACAACTCCCCGAGTCGCGAGAATCACCGTGAAAACCCTTCTCGACGCGAACGCGCTTGAGCTGTTCAAGTCCGTTCTCCACCGCTACGGCGTGAGCGAGCCTGAGCCTTTGCAGCGTCTGTTGCAGGTGCTTGAACTGCGCGACGTTGCCCGCGACCAACACCTCGTGCGTGCCGGCGAATCGCCCACGCACTTTTTCATCATTCTGTCGGGCCTGGTGCGTTATTACTACTCATCCCCGGAAGGAAAGCAGTGGAACAAAGCGTTCTTTCACGAAGGTGACATGGTTGGCTCGCTGAGTGCTTTTCTGCGGCAACAACCTTGCACCTACAACATCGAGGTGCTGGAGGCTGGTTGCCTGGTGGCGGTGCCGCTGAACGTGTTGACGCAGCAGCATGACGGCAGTGTGCAGTTGCAGGGCATGCTCAACACCATCACCCGCGAGATCATGTTGCGCAATGAAGTACGAGAGGCCTTGTTGCTGACCTGTAATAGCGAGGAGCGCTATCGCTGGCTGTTGGAGCATGAGCGCTGGCTGCTGTCGCGGGTGCCGCAGTACCAGCTGGCCAGCTACCTGAGCATGGACGCCGTTTCATTTTCGCGAATCAAACGCAAACTGGGCGGCTGAATCACAGCGGCCGCCCTTTCGCATTCCGTGCCTTTCAGTGAGCTGCTAACGCTGACATCCGTGCACGAATCCCCAAACGTTCAGCCTGCTCTGCACACCAACGTTGGTGTTCAGCAGGCACGTTGTCGAGGTTGAGCGCCAGGCTGCCATCGCCTTGTTGGTTCACCTCGACACCCGAGAGATCGCCGCACCG
Source organism: Pseudomonas sp. NUPR-002 (assembly GCF_056322725.1). Lineage (NCBI taxonomy): Bacteria > Pseudomonadati > Pseudomonadota > Gammaproteobacteria > Pseudomonadales > Pseudomonadaceae > Pseudomonas > Pseudomonas sp. NUPR-002. The sequence goes on along the minus strand of NZ_CM150476.1, from coordinate 2,608,648 downwards.
TTGCCGGATGCGCTCGCTATAGGCATAGGTCGCAGCCAGTTCACGCAGCCGGTGCTTGATGATTTTCCCCACTGCCGTAACGGGCAGCGCGTCGACCAGAAACACCTGTTTCGGGCAAGCCGGGCGCTCGGCAATGTTGTCGAACGCGTACTGACGCAGCTCCTCGACATTCACCTCACTGCCTTTGCGTAGTTGCACGAAGGCTACCGGCAACTCACCGGCATATTCATCCGGCATACCGACGGCGGCGGCGAGCAACACCTGTGGGTGAGCCTCAAGGCACTGCTCGATCAGCGCCGGGTCGATGTTGTGACCGCTGCGAATGATCAAGTCCTTGGCACGCCCAGTGATAAACAGATTACCCAGCTCATCTACGCGGCCCAGGTCTCCGGTACGCAGCCAGCCATCTTCCAGCGGGTTTTCAGATTGGCCCAAGTACCCAGGGAAGACCATCGGCCCGCGCACACAGATCTCGCCGTTGCTGGCGATCTTCACTTCCATCGCCCCGCTCACGTGGCCGGCACTGCCTGGCAGGGAGGGACACTGCAGATTGGGCAAGGTAATCACACCCGCCGCCTCAGTCATGCCGTAAGCCTGGTACAGGTTCAACCCAGTGGTTTCGCGCAACTGCTCGCAGAGCGCCGCAGGTACGGGCGCGCCGCCGGAAATCATGAAACGCAACGAGCTGATGTCATGACCAGCCACCGGCACATCGAGCATGGCTGCAACCGAAGTCGGTATGCCGCCGCTGATGGTGATGCCGTACTGCTCGACCAATTGCCAGTGACGTCGAATAACCTCGGGATTGCGAAAACCCGAAAGGGTCGGCAATAGCATATTCAAGCCGCTTGCCAAACCGCCCAGACTGTTGACCAGCGCCCCTGCCACATGGAACAGCGGCAAGCCGTTGAGCGCTACGTCAGTGACGCTGGCTTGCATGCAACGCCGGTAGGCATACGCCGCCGCCAACTGATTGGCATGGGTGTGGCAGGCCAGTTTAGGCAACCCTGTGGTGCCGCCGGTATGAAAGTAGGCGGCGATATCATCGGCCTGGGGCTGCAAGGCAGGCTCCAGTTCGTCAGCGCTGTAGCCTTCAAGCTCTGCGTCAAAACAGAACGCTCCGCCTGGCGCCATGACCGAAATGCAAGTGGGCGTGTTCGGCAGGCGCCTGGATACATTGATCGCTTTTTGCCAAAGGTCAGGATCGATCGCGGGGCCCAGCACGAAGATCAGATTGGTCTCGGCCTTGAGCATCAGGTTGTACAGCGCATCCTCGTTGAGCAGCGGGTTGATCGGGTTAGCGACACCGACGCTGGCAGCGGCCCACAGCAGGTACTGGCTTTGAGGAATGTTGGGCAGCAGCAGCGTGACAACTGGCTTACGCGTCCCGGCCAGATCCAGAATCAGGCGCGCCGCGCGATTGATGTTCGACAGCAGCTCGTTGTAGCTGACGGTAAGCGTCTGACGTGGCTCCAGATTGCTGAGGTAGGTCAGCGCGGGGCGTTCGCCGAAAGCCTGGGCCGAGGCCTGAAAAAGCGCATAGACAGATGTCGCACAGTGGGGTGAAGGGGTCATGCGGGGTTCCTGCTGATTATTGTTTTCCTCATTCTGGGCAGGAACGCTGAAGGGCAGCATTAACAATTGTTAAGGTGGATTGCCTGAGGAATACGAAGGACTATTCCAAGATAAACAAGTCCCCTTCTACACTCCGCTCACCCCGTTTACGGCCATCTGCCACCGAATCATAAACAATCAACACCACCTCCCCGCCCTGCTCACTCGGCCCGAACAAACACATCCCCTCAGCATGATCGTCCCCTTGCCCGAAAGGCACCTGCAGCACTGTCTCCAACTGCTCGGCAAAGACCACCTGTTGTTCATCAGAAGCGAAACCACCTCGCCAACGAAACACCGTCACCGGCCCGTCCAGGTCCATGGTTGGCCCCGCCAGAATCAACAGATCGTCGCCACTCACGCACAGGTCCCGCACTCCCAGTCCATTGAGCGAGAAGAAATGCTTGCGATAGCGGCGCCCATCCTCGCCGATTTTCTTCAGCACCAGCGTATCCACCGAGTTGCCATCCAGTTCCGGCTCGATCTCCAACATCACCGTCCACCCGCGCAGCACCGGCCCGCGCAAGCCCAACAGCAGCCGCGAACCGATCACCGCCAGCCCTTCGATATCGAACCCGTTGTCTTTACCCGGGATACGCAGAAAGTCCCGAAGCTGATCATCCCTGGCAATTTCCGCCGTCAGGTCGTTGCCAAGCGCATTGCCACGCAACTGCGCCGCCGAACGCCCATCGGCATCCACCACCCAGGCCAGTTCAGGGCGGTCGTGCTGCTGCACCACAGGAATACGCGCCAACAGAAAGCGATTGCCGTCTGCCTCGATCGTCGACAGCCGTTTGATGTTCTTTTGCGCAGGCTTGTCGGGGTCGGCCTTTTTGCGTTTGAGGCTGTGCGAGCCCACCACCCAGAGGTATCCGCTGTCCTGGTCGTAGGCCAGGCCTTCAATATCGATCTCGTCGTCCGACTCCGGTATGGGCAGGTCGAGGTATGCCATGAGCGGGAAGGATTGATGCGCGTCGCAGATCACCTCCTCACCGGGTGCTGTCTCGTGGAGGGTCAGGCGTTCCAGGCTGGTGGTCTCGTCGTTGGCCACCCAGAGGGTGTCACCAATGCGCTGAGCGACCGAAAGGCCGTCGCGCAATGCAGCTGACGCCCGGTCAAAGCTCAGTATCACCACATTGCTACGGGCGCTCATCAGTGCTCTCCTGCCTTGTTGGCGTGAAGCGAATACGCTGTTGTCGAGGCTAGTGACTGGCCAACGACAATCAAGCGGTTTCGCTAGCACGTTTTTTCACAGGCGATAGAGCAGCAAAGCATAATGAGGGGAAAGCCCGGCGGGTCTTGTGAACTGTCGCCAACGGCAATCACTGCATTGATTAGCCGTCTTTCGCTGGCCGTCTCTACGCCATACAAACCTCACGAAGAGGGCCATCCTGAGACCCAGTACGCTCAATCGCTCCCCTATAGCTTTACTACTGAACAATTGTTCAGCTATAAGGCTGTAGCCTTCCGGTGGTGTGTGGTTCCGCCGTGTGGAATCGACTTCCTTTGCCCGGATCGGCTTGTCCGCCTTATGGCGTCAATGAACTGGAGAGCCACTATGCGAAGCCCGATGTTCAAAACCCGCATTACTGAAATGCTTGGCATTCGTCACCCTATTCTTTGCGGAGGAATGGGGCCTGGTGTCTCGGACGCAAGCTATGTCGCGGCGGTAGTCAACGCCGGTGGGATGGGGTTTATCGTTGCTGCTGGCTTTCCCGATCCGGGCGAGTTTCGTGAACAACTTCGGATGTGCCGTGACCTGACTTCTGGCAAGAGGTTCGGCGTGAATCTCTACCTCTCAAGTCAAACCAAGGCGGCTGAGCGCCTACAAGAACAAGTGAAAATTCTTGCCGAGGAAGAAGTCCTCTGCGTCGAAACGTCTGGTGCAAGTCCCGAAAGTATTCTTCCAGCACTGCGGGAAGCGGGTATCAAAGTCCTGCACAAAGTCCCCGCTGTCCGTTACGCACGATCAGCTGCACGGCTTGGTGTGGATGCAGTCATCGTCGTCGGCAATGACTGTGGAGGACATCCAGGCACCTATGGGATCAGCAGCATGGTTCAGGCGCCCCACGCGTCGAAAGAGATTTCCATTCCACTGGTCATCGGTGGAGGAATAGGAACAGGTCGCCAACTGGCTGCGACCCTGATGATGGGGGCAGACGCTGTCTTGATGGGCTCTCGAATGTTGGTTTCGGAGGAGTTGTGGATTCACCGCCAATACAAGGATTTACTTGTCCAGAGTGATGGTACTGATAGCGTTGTAGTGAAGACCGGCCTACAGCAGCATCACCGGGTTCTGCACAACAAAAGCGCAAAAGCAGTTGCCGCTTTGGATGCGACGGGGACTAGCGACTTCGAAGACTACCGACCCCATGTAATGGGGACACTCACCACTCAGGCATACCTGACGGGTGACAGTAGTCTTGGCATGCTCGACTATGGCCCATCAGTAGTGTTTGCCAATGCCGTACAGTCAGTGGAAGCCATTTTTGATGACGTTCTCGACGATGCGCAGTGGGCAATGCAACGATTGAAAGGTCTGCGCCACCCAGCCTAGAGCGCTAGGCTCGGTGGGAGCGGGCTTGCCCCGCGATGCAGTGTGTCTGGAAGGTCGCCATCGCGGGGCAAGCCCGCTCCCACCGGTGAAAGTCCGCTTATGGCCCAGACCGTGTAAAAACGTTGGCATCGTCCTTGCTGTGATTTGATGGATTCAAAATCAGCGGGGGACGCCAATGAAGCGCTTTATCCAGGGAGAGCACCGAGGGCAAAGCACACTGCTTCCCGAGAGCTTGGATGACTACGTGGCGGACACCAACCCGGTGCGGGTGGTCGATGTTTTCGTCGATGAACTCGACCTTGGCCTACTGGGTTTCGAGGGTGTCGTCCCGGCGGAAACCGGCAGACCCGCCTACCATCCTGCTGACCTGCTGAAGATCTACATCTACGGTTACCTCAACCGTATCCAGTCCAGTCGACGTCTCGAACGCGAGAGTCAGCGCAACGTTGAGTTGATGTGGCTGACCGGACGTTTGATGCCGGACTTCAAGACCATCGCCAACTTCCGCAAGGATAACGGCAAGGCAATCCGCGGCGTCTGTCGGCAGTTCGTGGTGCTGTGCCAGCAACTTGGCCTGTTCTCTGAAGCGCTGGTAGCCATTGATGGCAGCAAGTTCAAGGCGGTCAACAACCGTGACCGCAATTTCACCAGCGCCAAGCTTCAGCGGCGAATGGAGGAGATCGAGTCCAGCATCAACCGTTACCTGACCGCACTGGATACCGCTGATCGCCAGGAACCGGCCGTGGCGCAGGTCAAAGCCGAACGCCTCCACGACAAGATTGCGACCTTGAAAACTAAGCTGCGGGAGCTCAAGGAAGTCGAGGTACAGCTCAACGAAACACCGGATAAACAGATCTCCCTGACCGATCCCGATGCCCGCTCAATGAAGACCCGGGGCAGCGGAATAGTCGGCTACAACGTGCAGGCGGCGGTCGACGCGAAGCACCACCTGATCGTGACCCACGAGGTCACGAACGACGGGGTCGATCGAGACCAACTGAGCTCCATGGCCAAGCAAGCGCGAGAGGCCATGGGTGTCGAGGAACTCTCGGCGGTCGCAGACAGAGGGTATTTCAAAGGCGAAGAAATCCTGGCGTGCCATGAGGCTGGAATCACCGTTTTCGTGCCCAAGACGCTGACCTCGGGAGCGACAGCGGCTGGTCGCTTCGGCAAAGGTGATTTCATCTATGACGCAGCCAAGAACGAGTATCGATGCCCGGCTGGGCAAAGCCTGATCTGGCGGTTCTCAAGCGTCGAAAAAGGGCTGAAACTGCACCGCTACTGGAGTTCGCATTGCCAGGGTTGTGCGTTGAAAGAGCACTGTACGCCTAGCTCAGAGCGCCGAGTGAGCCGATGGGAGCATGAGGCAGTGCTCGAAGCGATGCAGAGTCGCCTGGATCAAGCGCCTGAAATGATGCGAATCCGCCGTCAGACGGTCGAGCACCCGTTCGGCACGCTGAAGAGCTGGATGGGCGCCACCCACTTCCTCACCAAGACTCTCGACCGAGTGAGTACCGAGATGAGCCTGCATGTGCTCGCCTACAATCTCAAACGCGTGTTGAACGTGCTGGGCAGCGGTGCCCTGATGGCAGCGATGAAGGCCTGAGGCCTGTTCTACGACTCGTACCGCCCTCCAGCAGGCGTACTGAAGCCGAAAGTGCCATAGCAACCAGAATTATCGATTGCGCCTGATTGGGCCTCCGACGGCCTCCTAGACGCTGAGAAAATCCCCGGAAGTTGATGGTCATCGTTTGCTGCGTTTTTACACGGTCTGGGCCGGAAGCGGTCATTGTTGACTGGCAGCTCACGGCCAAAAGGAGACGATCGGCTGGCGTAAAAACAGGGCCGAGAGTTCAAGCTTTCAGCCCTTTACGGGGCCAATCAAACGGTGACCACAATCTTGCCGACTTGCTGATTGGCTTCCGCATATGCTCTACGCCCCGGACCGCAGGATGCCCCCAAGCACCGCAGTTTCCTGGATTTTGCCCTGGAAGCCTGTGGGCGCAAGCGCCTTCTCTAGCGGTAGAAAATCAATCTCTGCTCCTGGCCAATTGCTGCCTTTAATGAAAGGCCGCTATGCGCCCCTTGTGTTCATACACGCTGGATTCAGATCGCAAGGCTGTCGACCACACCACCGTCGACCCGCAGGGCTGCGCCGGTGGTGGCGGAAGAGTAAGGGGACGCGAGGTAGACCACCATGTGGGCGACTTCGTCGACGTCGGCAACGCGCTGGATAATCGAACTCGGGCGGGCGTTGCGCACGAAATGGTCAGCCTCTTCGCGGATGCTGCGACCGGAGGCCTTGGCGGCTTCGGCCACCATGCTGGCGACGCCCTCGCTTAGAGTCGGCCCGGGCAGCACAGCATTGACGGTGACGCCGGTACCTGCAAGACGCTTGGCCAGACCGTGCGATACGGCAAGGTTGGCGCTCTTGGTCACGCCGTAGTTGATCATGTCGGCCGGGATGGCGATGCCCGATTCCGAAGAGATGAACAGGATCCTGCCCCAGCCCTTTTCCACCATTCCCGGGGCGTAGTGGCGAGCCAGACGCACGCCCGACAGTACGTTGATTTCGTAAAAGCGGACCCATTCGCTATCGGCTACTTCAAAGAAGTCGACATCGTCGTAGATGCCCAGGTTGTTGACCAGGATGTCGGCCTTGGGGTGGGCGGCGATCAGCGTTTCGACACCCGCGGCGGTGCCCAGGTCGGCGACGACGCCCTGTACCTGGCCTCGCCCGGCTTGGGCACGCAGTTCGGCCAGGGCGGCATCCAGCGATGTCTGGCTACGGCCAGCGATGACTACGTCAGCATGGGCACGCGCCAGACCACGGGCGATGGCTAGGCCAATACCGCCGGTAGAGCCGCTGATGATAGCGGTGCGTGCGCTGAGGTCGATGTTCATGGGGTGACTCCTGTGCGTGAGTTGCAGCAATTGGGTGTGCTAGTGGCGCACCACACGGCTGCAACCCAAAGCAGCCGGTGGACGGAGCAATGGCAAATCAGTAGCTATGCTTGGTCTACTGTCGGAACTGATTGAGCAGATTGGGCGATATCACCCCCACTCGGGGTCTTTTAGCGTCAGGCCCCAGGAGGATCCCGCTATGAGCGTAGTCGGTCGCCTCAGGTATTTGCGCGTCGTTCTCGTTTTGGCTGGCCTCGCGTGCCTTGCTCTCTACCCACTTATGTTGTTCTGGCCATCCGGCTGGGCCTGGCACGTCGGTCACTCGGACTACCCGATGATGATCGTTGGCATCTACGCCACACTTGGCGTGTTCTTGATCCTGGCCGCACGTGATCCATTAGCCAATCTGAGCCTGATCTGGTTCACCGTGTGGTCTAGCGCTGTACACGGAGCAATCATGGCCGTCCAGGCGGCCACACAGCCGGAGCAAATGGGGCACTTGGCAGGTGACGTGCCAGCGCTCTTCATCGTGGCGGTTGCCTTGGCCATCTTGACGCCGCGCTCGCAATTGACCTCTCGGCCCCGGACACACAAGGGGGACTAAGCGCAGGCCTCTCAGCCCGGTCAAGCGCCGCCCTTGGCCTGCTGCTCCAGATGTACCTGCAAGGTCGGATCGATTTGCAGTGCGCCAGCCAGTTCATCAAGGTAGGCCCGCTCGGCGTCCTGCTGGTCATCCACCAGCATCACGCTGGCCAGGTACATTTCCGCGGCCATGGCCGGGTCCTGGGCCGACTGCGCAACGTCAGCAGCATCGAGGGGCTTGCTGACTTCATCGTCCAGCCATTGCTGCAGTTGCGGGTCGTCGGTGTGACGTTTGATTTCAGCGTAAATCAACTGTTCTTCTTGCTTGTCAATGCGACCGTCAGCCTTGGCGGCGGCAATCAGCGCGCGCAAGATGGCATGGCTGTGATCCTCGGCCTCGGGGCCGGACAATTGGTCGACCGTACGCACCGCCTGTTGCGGCGCTGCTGCGTGGCTACGCTGCCAGCTTTGATAGGCCTGGAACGCCATCATGCCCAACGACGCCAGGGCCGCGTAATTGGTGCCACCTGCTGAGCGCCCCTGGGTATAGCCGCCAGCACTGCCGCCACCCGCGCCACCCAACAGGCCGCCGAGTAAACCACCAAGGCCACCACCGCCGCCCATTGCTCCGCCACCACCACCGCCAAGCAGACCACCGAGCAAGCCGCCCAAACCGCCCAGGCCGTCTTGCGCGGACATGCCGCCGCTGCCTTGGCGCGCTTGCGAGCCCTGCCCGGCCTGAAGTAGTTGTTCGAGTAAATCACTGGTGTTCATGGCGCCTCCCTCAGTCGGTAGTCGTTGCCCAGACAAGCAACGATAGCCCCCTCAAGGCGATTCGCCATGACCGTCTGGCCGACGAAGCATCTCGCCCCGGCCACAACGCGGTAGGAGCGGGCTTGCCCCGCGATGGCGATCTGTCAGTCACATCGCATCGCGGGGCAAGCCCGCTCCCACTTCAAACCTGAGCGGGTGGATTGCCGGGCATTGGATACCCCACTTCCCCGCCCGCCCCAAAACACCCTCATTTGGGTGTCATAAACCCAATCAACCCCCAAATGAGGGTGCTTTTTGGGTGCCACCTTTAGCGCGCCGGAGCCCCAACCCAAGCGCCAGGGGCTATCGAGCCTGGCATGGTGCGTGCTTGTTCCATGATCTGAACTGCAGTGCAGAGTGTTCTTTCACAATCTCGAGGTGTGAAGCTCATGCAGCAAACTCACGAGACTAACCTACCAACCTCGGCGATCGAAAACGCCGGTCGGCATCAACGCGCTTCGCTTTGGGCGAAACTCAACGTCATCCGAAGGCCCTCGCTTCCCATCGGAGCCCGCATCATTGCGGTGGCCGCCTTGGTTGGGCTGGTTGCCACCAGCGTGATTGTCAGTATCAGCACCGAACAAAGTACCGCCCTCACGGCCAAGTTCATACAGGCCTTGGGCGCAGTGGATACGGGTAGCACGGGGCTGCCGGGATATCAGACAAGCGACCTGCTGGACTCGCGTGCAGACAGCGGCTTGCCGCAGGAAACCCGGATCAATCGTCAGAAATCACGAAATCTGTTTTTTCAGAGCCTGAGCAACATTGCCAAACAGTCGGATACGTTGTTAATCAATGTTTATGCACCCGACAAAGTCATTATCTGGTCCAGCAACTCAAAACTGATCGGCCAGCAATTCCCAGACAACGACGAACTTGAGAGCACTGAGTCCGGTAAGGGTGGCGTCGTTGCAAGCTACCACCAGGTAAAAGAAAGTCGCAAAGAACAGCAGTTCATTCGAAAGCCAAGCAACCTGTTTATCGAGCATTACATCCCGCTCGTCAACAAGGCCGGAGAAGTGCCCTCAGTGGTCGAGTTCTATACCGAACACCCCGGTTGGCTGACCAACACTCGATCAGGTTACCTGGTGATGTGGTTGGCCTGCTCGATTGGCGCAGCGTTGATCTACCTTGGTCTCCTCTCCTTTACCGGTAGGCTTGGCAACCTGTTTCCTTCGAGGACTCAGAAGAACATCGACCACGAAATGGCCGCCTTGCTTAACGACGTGTCCAGCGTTGTGGCTCACAACTTACGCAACCCGCTCGCCGCGGTCCGTTCCAGTGCAGAACTGGCCCTGGAGATCGGCACTCAAGCGGCCTGCAAAAACATCGGGGACATCATCAACCAGGTCGACTGCATGTCAGACTGGATCAAGGAACTGCATGTGGCGTCCACTTCGCTGAAGGGTGAAATCGGTAAAGTCGATCCGGTAGACGCAGTGCTTGAGACTTTGCGAAATCTTGAACTGCCATTAAGCAACGCCAATGTACATGTTGAGTTTTCAGCCACCCGCACCTTGCCGGTCACCGGTCATCACCGGTTGCTCGTTCAAATATTGGACAGCCTGGTATCCAATGCGATAGATGCGATGCCAGACGGCGGGATTTTGTACATAACCATCAATCAACGCTCGTTCAAGCGGTTGAACATCACCGTACAGGACACCGGCAAGGGATTGACCGCTGCCCAACAGAAAGCACTGTTTCGGCCCCGTTGCGCGATCAAACAGGGAGGCTTTGGAATCGGTTTGATGTTGGTGAAATTGATCATGCAGCGCTTTGGTGGTCACGCAAGCCTGGCCACCGGCAAAAACAAGGGAACGACCGTGAACCTGTGCTTTCGGATGGCGCAGAACTGACGCTGTTTGTGTGGCGAGCGTTTTGCGAACGCCCTGTAGCGCCACCGCTACAAGGCCCCTCCGTTGATCACGTTATTGCTCGGTGGGAGCGGCCTTGCCCCGCGATGGCGGCCCTCCAGACACACCGCATCGCGGGGCAAGCCCGCTCCCACCGAGTCAGTTTTTGCAAAGTCGCCAACTTAGATCCGCCGCGATGTGAAGCGGCTTCTATTGTTTGTCGCCAATGCCCATTAGCGTCGCAGCAACTTCGCTTGCACCTGCACCACCATCAGCTTCTTCATCGATTTTCGCCATGCTCAACCGCGATGTCTCCCGTAGCTTCAATGAGCACACTGCGACTAATGTCAGTGCCACAGCTCCATACATCGCCACACCCAGCGGGTTGTGGTCAGTGAGGATAAGGATCGCCGTGGCGATACTCGATGCGGTGCCCCCACCCAGCGCCGCGCCGATCTGGTAACTGAAGGAGATCCCCGAGTAGCGCATGCTGCGTGGAAACTGCTCGCCCAGGAACGCCGGGATCGGCCCTTGGGTCGCGCCCATCAACAGGCCTGTGAGGCTGTAGGCGAACAAAGCGATGCCGAAGCTCTTCATGCCGACCAGCTCGAAGAAAGCGAACAGCCCGAGCGCCATGACCACCGCCCCGAACACCATCACCGTGCGCCGGCCCAGACGGTCGGACAGGTAGCCGAACAGCGGCGCGGAGAACACGATGGCGATCGACAAGGTCAGGTCGAAGATCAACGCCTGGGTGCTGCCGAAGCCTACTTGGGTGGCGTAGGTCAGGAAGAAGGTGCTGCCGATGTAGGCAATAGTGCAGTAGCCGAAGGCAATCCCGGTGCACAGCAGCAACTGACGTGGACGCTGACGCAAGGCCTCGGCCAGCGGAGCTCGGACCGGCTTGACTGCCGGCGCGGCAACCGGTGTCGGTGCCTTCAGCCGTGCGTACAGGCCGATCAGCACCAAGGCACCACCGAGCCAGAACGGGATACGCCAGGCAAAGTCCACCAGGTTGTCGTTGAAGGCGGCGCTGACGATGGCGAACACCGCAGCGCCGAGAATCCCTCCGATACCGATGCCCATGCTGGTGAAGCTGCCCCACAGCCCTCGCCTGCCCGGCGGCGCCGCTTCGATGCCGAACAGCGCGGCACCGCCCCATTCGCCTCCGGCGGCAAAGCCCTGGATCAGGCGCAACAGCACCAGCAGGATCGGCGCAGCGACGCCGATGCTGGCATGGCTTGGCAAGCAACCGATGAGGAAGGTGCTCAGGCCCATGAGCAACAAGGTCGCGACCAGCACCTTTTGGCGACCGATGCGGTCACCGTAGTGGCCGAACACCAAACCACCCAGCGGACGGGCGAAGAAGCCTGCGCCAAAGGCGCTGAAGGCCACCAAGGTCGCGGTCAGGTGGTCCATCTGGGGAAAGAACACCTGGGGAAACACCAGCGCAGCCGCAGTGCCGTAGATGATGAAATCATAGAACTCCAGCGCAGTGCCCATGCCGGAGACGCAAAAGGTCCGCAACGCAGACCGGGACGACGCAGGGTTGGAATGTTCCGCATGCATTGTTGTTATTCTCATTGTCAGCGGGCGCCGCCTTGTTCTGGCGGCACCGGGTGGGCTCAGAAGCGTTCGAAGCCAGCCTTGGCCAGTTGCAGCGGCGTGCCCGCCACGTATTCCAACAAACAGCGCTCGGTATCGATCCCCACGCTCAGCAGGGTTTCCCAACGCTCGGTATCAGGCATGGCCATGTCCGGGTGGAAGCAGATCGGTGCGCTGTCACCCTGCGCGCCGCACATGGCTTCGGCACGGGCGCGCAGGTCGGCGCTGCCCATCTGGCCGATCACCTGTTCCAGGTGACCCAGGCGGCACTGGGTGTCGGCGCGGTCAGCGACCTGTTCGCCCAGGCTCAGTTGCGGGTCGAGGAAGTGGTTGGTGTGCAGCAACCAGCCGTCTTCACGCGGTAGCACCAGCGCCGTGCGCTCTGGGCTCAGTTCGATGCTGACGGCGCGCGGGCTGCTGTCTTCGCGAGAGAACACGGTGAGCACGGTGGAGGCGCTGACCCGCGCCGAACGGGCCAGCTCGATAGCTTCCTCTACGCTGCTGGCGTCTTCGAGCAGACGACGGGCAATGGCGTGCACCGGCACACCCCCGCTGTCGTTGTCGCTGGTGTGGTGGAGAATGTTGAAATGCAGGCCCAGGCCTGCGCTGTTCACGCCCAGCTTGGCGAGCATGCCGAATTCGCAGAACAGTTTGACGTTCATGCCACGCTCGGTATGCAGCGCCAGCATCAGGCCGTGGGGGCAGAGGCTGTCGTGCCAGTCCCAGGTTTGCAGGGTCTGCGGCGCGCGTGGGCCGCGCGGCGCATGCACGGTGGTGGAGCATTCGCTGTGACGGGTGCGTGCGGCCAGGACCTCGGTGCGGGCGTTCAGGCTTGCCAGCTGCCACAACGGCAGGTCGACGCCGCGGGCCATACCGATCACCTCGGCCGCCAGGTTCGGGCTCCAGGCTTGCAGGGCTGCCAGGCTGTTTTCGCCGATACGCTGCGCTTCACGCAGGGACACCCCCACCCGCGGGAAGAAATCCAGATAGCGCTGGGTGGTGTGGCGGATCTGCTCGGCAAAGCGCTCGCCGATCTGGCGACCCCGTTCGACGGGCGTGCGGACATCGGTGACTAGGGTATGGATCTTCACTGCGGGGAACTCCTGGTACAGAAGGCTCGAGGCATCGTTGCAGTTCTGGAAAGAATGCGGACACTGGATTCAGGCAACCACCGCTAGCCTAGCGAGCCTCCCCCGCTCGATCATCGCCACAACCTGCACAACTTTTGTGCCTGAGCGGAACAATTGCCTCCCCTACCCGCCTCGACTACAACCCCTGGCTGCGCAATTGCTCGCGCAGTAAGGCGATGAAGGCTTGCACCTTGCGCGTGCTGCGGCGATGGGGCAGGTACAGCACGTGCACCCAGGGTCCGAAGGCGCTCAACGCCCGCCAATAGTCGGGCAGCACCTCCACCAATTGCCCCGTGGCCAGATACGGCGCGGCGCACCAGGTGGGCACGAACTGCAGGCCATGACCATCGAGCAAGCAGGCGAGCAGGAAGTCGAAGTTATCGCTCACCAGCCGAGGCGTGGGCTGGCGCACGCGCAAGGTCTGGCCCTGGTGCTCGACCCACCAGAAGCTGCGGTTGAGCAGAGGGTGGCGCAGCAGCAGCCAGTCGTGCTGGGCGTAGTTCTCCAAGGTGATGGCCTCGCCACGGCCGGCCAGGTAGTCGGGGCTGGCACAGAGGATCACGCGGTTCTCGATCAGTGGCTGGGCGATCAGCTCCGGCTGGTCGGTGGGGCCATCGCGCAGCGACAGGTCGTAACCGCCGTCGATCAGGTCTTCGTTGGCGTCGTTAAGGTTGACCTCCAAACGCACCTGCGGGTGTTCGCGCATGAAGCGAAAGCACACCTGGTTGAGAAACGCCGGGCCAAACGATGGCGGCGCGGTGATGCGCAGGGTGCCACGCAGCTCGTTTTGCAACTGCTCCACCTCCTCGGTCACCAGCTGCAGGTGCATCAAGGCCTGGCGCGCGCCTTCCAGGTACAGGCTGCCGGCCTCGGTGAGCGCCATGCGCCGGGTGGTGCGCTCAAACAAGCGCACCCCAAGCTCGGCTTCCAGGTGGGCAACGGCCTTGGTGATGGCCGAGGGCGTCTTGCCCAACTGCTCGGCCGCTCGGCTGAAGCTGCCGTGCTCGGCGGCGGCGACGAATATGGTCAGGGCCGTCATTTTGTCCATGGTTTCTTCCTGTTCGGCACAAGCGAGGCAATGGAGGGGAGCGTGAGAGTATCCACGCCCTTTTATCAAGCCCGCAAACGGCGCGGATTTGAATAGGCAGCGTGCAGCCTGTGGCTTGCACCGAGGCAATCGTAAGCCAGAGATTGTTTCCTGATCGCGAAAAAAGTTGTGCCTGTCGTCGCATTTAACCGGCCTTGCGCTTTGACTAGGCTGCGGCTCCATCACAACAACAACGAGGCATCGAATGAACCACCTTCTGAAGATGGCGATCAGCGCGGGCCTGGCCTGTACCTCCCTGCACAGCTTCGCGGCAGTGGACGTGATCTTTCACAACGCCAAGGTCTACACCGCCGAGCCGGGCCAGCCGCTGCAGCAGGCGCTGGCGATCGAGGGCGAGAAGATCGTCGCCGTGGGCTCGGACCAGGCTGTGCTGGGCCTGAAGGCCGACGGCACCCGGGTCATCGACCTGGGCGGCAAGGTGCTGATGCCAGGCATGCTCGACTCCCACTCCCATGCCATCAAAGGCGGCCTGCAACTGGAGTTGGCCAACCTGATGGGTGAGCAGATCCCCCTTGATGAACTGGAACAGCGCCTGCGCGCGTGGCGCAAAGATGGCAAGGCAGTGCGTGGCGAATTCCTGGCCGTCGGTGGCGTGCCGGGGACCTACTGGGATGACATCCCGGCCCTGGAGCAGCGCTTCAACCAGGGCGAATGGGCCGAACAGCCAATCCTGCTGGCCGCCAACGACATGCACACCGGCTGGGCCAACCAGGCCCTGCTCAAGCGCGCCAAGATCGATGCCAAGACCATTGCGGCGTTGCCCGCCGAAGCGCGCAGCACCATTGGCCAACACCAGGACGGCACGCCCAACGGATTTCTGGCTGACGCCAGCTACTACCCGGTGACCGACCTGCTGCCGCCGCTGTCCCACGACACCCTGATGACCGCCGGGCGGATGGCCCTGGACTACTCCAGGCAGCTCGGCATTACCGGCTGGATGGATCCGCTGGCCAACGAACTGCCCGGCGCGGATGTGAAGAACGACTCGCTGGGCGTGTTACCGGTCTACAAGGACCTCTCCGAGCGGGGTGAGTTGACGGCCCACATCGCCGCGTTGCTGATGGCCGACGCCAAGGCCCGCCCGACCGACCTGGATGCGCTGGACAAGGTACGCCAGCAGTTCCTCGGCGTGCGCAACCTCACCCTGCCCGGCATCAAGGTATTCGCCGACGGCGTCGCCGAAATGCCGGCGCAGAGCGCGGCGATGCTCGAGCCCTACAAGAACTCCGGCCAACGCGGCGAACTGCTGCTGGACCCGAAGCACTTCGGTGAACTGGTCGATGCCGCCGACGCTCGTGGCTGGCTGGTGCATGTGCATGCCATCGGCGATCGCGCCGTGCGCGAGGCACTCAACGGCGTGGAACAGGCTCGACGCGCACGTCACAGCGGCGTTCCCCATTCGATCACCCACTTGCAAATGGTCAGCGCTCAGGACTATCCGCGCTTCAAGCAACTCGATGTGATCGCTTCGATGCAGTTGTACTGGGCCAGTGCCGACGAGACTAACCTCGATCTGGTCAAACCGTATGTCGACGCGCATGCCTTCGCCCACAGCTACCCGGCCCATTCTCTGTACAAGGCCGGTGCGACCATCGCCGGCGCCAGCGACTGGCCGATCACCACCCCAGAGCCATGGAAGGCGATCTATCAGGCAGTGAGCCGCAAGGGCCCCAAGGGCGTGCTCAATGCTGACGAGGCCATCGACCGGGAAACCATGTTCCAGGCCTACACCCTCAATGCCGCCCGCGCCATGCGCCTGGAACAGCAGGTCGGCTCACTGAAGGCTGGCAAGCAGGCCGACATGATCGTCCTCGACCGCGATGTGTTCAGCGTCGCCCCCGAGGCGCTGCGTGACACCCAGGTGCTGCAGACCTGGTTCGCCGGCAAGCAGATCTACCAGCGCTGACTGCTGCACGGGCAAACCCGCCCCCGCAGGCGCAACACAAATCCCTGTGGGTGCGGATTTGCCCGCCAAAGCCACACCTGCTTCACCGTGCACAACAACAATAATAATTGGAACGTATCGAATGACCGTACGCAACCTTATCGCAGGCGGCCTGCTCATCTGCACCCCGCTGGCCCATGCCATCACCCTCAACGACGACCTCAGCCTCGAGGCCAAGGCTGGTCTGTTCAGCGACTACCGCACCCGTGGCATCTCCCAGACCCAGAACGATCCGGCCCTGCAGGGCTCTGTGACCCTGGCTCACTCCAGCGGCCTGTACGCCGGCGTATGGAGCTCGAACGTCGACTTCGGTTTCGGCAGCAGCACGCGCCAGGAGCTGGACTACTACGCCGGCTACTTCTGGCAAATCAACGACGATGTCACCCTCGACACCTCGTACATCAAATACGTGTACCCGCGCCAGGGCGACTTCAACTACGGCGAATACCATGCCGAACTGCACGCCTGGGGTGTATTGCTGGGTGGCAATTATTCAGACAACTTCAACGGCGACCAGTCGATGCTCTACAGCTATGTGGGCTATACCACCCTGTTGCCATACGACACCGAACTACGGGTGCGCTATGGGCGCAACGACTACAAGGACCCAAGCTGGTTCAGCAATGACGGTGCCAGCCGTGACGACTACCATGAATGGGAAGTGAAGCTGACCCGCACGCTGCTGTCGCTTGATTGGTCGGTCAGCTACATCGACACCGACCTTTCCGAGAGCGAATGCGCCAGCTATCTGGGCTTCAAGGATGTCTGCTCGGCCACCGTGGTGGCCTCGGTCAGCAAGACGTTCTGAACCTGCGAGATGCCAGGAGGTGTACACAATCCCCCCAGGCAATCTTGTCATTTGCCAAGGCTTGAGGCAGGGTCGATACCAAGGAAATCTCTGCCAAAGGAGTCACACCATGTCAAAGCTCTACCCCAGTATCGATCCTGAGGGGCTGGTCGAGTACTCGGTGGTCTACACCGACCGCTCGCTCAACCACATGTCGCAGTCATTTCAAGGCGTGATGAACAACATTTCCAAGACCCTCAAACAGGTCTACAACGCCCAGGCTGTTGCAGTGGTCCCGGGTAGCGGCACGTTCGGCATGGAGGCGGTGGCGCGTCAGTTTGCCACCGGCCAGCACTGCCTGGTGATTCGCAACGGCTGGTTCAGTTATCGCTGGAGCCAGATCCTCGAAATGGGCAACATCCCAGCGGCCACCACGGTGCTCAAAGCGCGACCGGTCGAAGCGGGTCGTCAGGCCGCCTATGCTCCACCGCCTCTGGACGAAGTGCTGGCAGCCATTGAGGCACAGAAGCCGCAGATTGTCTTCGCTCCCCACGTTGAAACCTCATCAGGGATCATCCTGCCCGATGACTACCTGCGGGCCATCGGTGACGCCGTGCATGCGGTGGGTGGCCTGTTCGTGCTGGACTGCATCGCCTCAGGCACGATTTGGGTTGATATGCACAAATGCGCAGTCGACCTGCTGATCAGCGCACCGCAGAAAGGCTGGAGCGCCTCCCCTTGCTGCGCCCTGGTGATGTTCAGCGAGTTGGCCCTGGCGCGCATCGAGCAGACACAGAGCAGCAGCTTTGCCTGCGACCTGAAAAAATGGCTGCAGATCATGCAGGCCTACGAACAGGGCGGACATGCCTACCATGCAACCATGCCCAGCGACGCCCTCGCGCGATTCAACGAAGTGATCAAAGAGATGCAGGCCTACGGTTTCGACAAACTCCGTGGCGAACAACAGACGCTGGGCGATCGGGTGCGCGCCCTGTTGACCGGCAAAGGCATCAAAAGCGTGGCCGCCGCCGGCTTTCAGGCCCCTGGCGTGGTGGTGAGCTACACCGATGATGCCGACATCAAGAGCGGCAAGAAATTTGCCGCCCGCGGTCTGCAGATCGCTGCTGGCGTACCGTTGCAATGCGACGAGCCGGCCGACTTCCAGACCTTCCGTATTGGGCTGTTCGGACTTGAAAAGCTGCACAATATCGAACGCACGGTCAGCACCCTCGAGCAGGCAGTGGACGAGGTGATGGTGAACTAGCGTCGACCGTCAACGGCCCTTCATCAAGGGCCGTTGACGATCACAAGCAGGTTTATGTGAAGCTATCCACCCTGCCCTGCCCCTCGAGAGGCTGTATGTCGATTTTCAACACCAGAACCCTGACGCTGACCCTGACCCTGGCCGTTGTCGGCCTGTTGGGCCTGTCGAATCTGCAGGCCGCCAGTAAACCCACCACCCAGCCGAAACCTGAAGTGAAGGTCGCGGTACTCGGTGGCAAGTTCAGCTTCAACCTACCAGCAGGCTACGATGCCAGCCCGCTGAGCGCTGATGAGCAGCGCAGCGAAGGCGAAGACGCCGTGGGGACGCTGTACGCCAATGCGCAGGAAAAGCGTGTGGTCATGGTGATCGAAAAACCGCTCCCCGAAGCGTCTCGCCCCGGCGACAACGACGATGCCTTCCTCGACGGCGCCGTCAGTGGTTTCGTCGAACGCCAGAGCGCCGGGCTGCCGGACTTTCGACAAACCGGCGAGTCGCGCCTTAGCCGCAACGGCCTGGGTGTGCGACAAGTCGACAGTACCGCGACCCTGGGTGGCGGTAAAACCTTGAACAGCACCTTTATCGCAGGTTCTGGTGATCGCATGGCAGTCATCCAGGTCATTTCCCGCAGCGACGATGCCAGCGGTCATGCTGCGCTGGTCAAGCGAATCGCGGGGCAATAGCAGCCTCAACCTACGACCTCAAATCGGTAGGAGCGGGCTTGCCCCGCGATAGCAATCTGTCAGTCACATCGCATCGCGGGGCAAGCCCGCTCCTACTTGAATCCCGCCCCCAAGACCGTTACCCTGCCAGCGTCGCTGTCAATCCAGCGACCGGGTTTGGTAGCCCGGAAGATAATCAAGGCGCACAAGCGTCCTATCCGAGCAGTTGGCGCTTTTTTTGTGCCCGCTGTTTCGTGTTATGGCGGCTGTGCGTGGGGCGCACTCGTGCGCGCTGGGTTCCTTGATTCCCGGTCTACCAACCTGCGCACAGCCGCCACCCAATCGTTTGGTAGCGATACGTGGCGGCTCCACCAATCAAGGAGTTCCACCATGACAAAAATTGTCCCCGATCCCCCACCCTCCACCACCCAAACCAGCACCACCTTCGGCACCTGCAACGGCAGCCACGATCCACTGTTCGCCGTGCGCGCCGGCGTCTCCTCCGAAGATGCCCTGGTGCATGCCTGCGTCCTGCTCAAAAGCGCCTTTCAAACCAACGCCCACGCCTGTGACAGGGTCAATGCCGAGGTACGCGGGTTGTTGTGGGCAACAGAGCAATCGCTGGAAATGAGCCTGGCACTGGTGGAAGCGGTGTTGGATGAAGTCGAAGCCCGTTCGGCAACCGCGGCGGTAGTGCGTCGTGCGGTGCAGGCGGAACAAGCTTCGGTGCGTTAAGCGCACGAGGGTATAACAGGGCCGCAGATGCGGCCCGACTGGACGACTACATGCTGCCATTGGAAATCGGCATAAATCGGCCAAAAGCAGCCATTAATGAGCGACCGCTTCCGCCCCTTCGCTGCCTATCGGCATCGGTAAAAATTGGCCGATTACTGCCAATAGTGCGCCTCGCTGGTCAAGCCAACTTTAAATCCACAATCAATTTAATGAGCTCCCATCTAAACTGCTTGCTCGACAGCCTCTTAAGATGAACTAAGATAATCACAACTGATTAAAATAAAAATTACCCGGTAATTTTATGGACGACTTAGAGAATAGCCAGCGACTACTATGCTCCGAGCGTGTGCAGCGATGCCAAGCTGAGATGAGGGCCCATCAGTACTGGCTTGATATTTTGACACCGGTTAGATGGCTGATGGTGGGTGGCAGCACGCTACTCTCTGCTTTGGCAGGAGCAACGGTTCTCAGCAAACCAGAGCTATTTGGTGCTCATTGGGATGTGATAGGTGGTGTCCTTGCTCTTGTTTCTGCCGCGCTTATGGGGCTGCATTCAGTTTTAAAATGCGATGCTCATCAAAGTGAGTGCCATAGATTAATACAGGGTTTTTCGAGCTTGGAGTTGGCCTACCAGGCGGCGTCGACAAAGGCCGGTTCGGACTTAAATTCAACATTCAAGAAGCTGGAGGAAAAATTCCAAGACCTAATTGAGAAAGCTAATATTTCACCTCCTGGCTGGTGCCGAAAAAAAGCAGAACGTTGATTTGGGAATACGGATATCGTCCGAACAAATAATGCATGTCTTAGGTACACGCAATCGGACCAAATTTTTACTTGATGACTGGTTTTGGTCGATTGCGACGTAAAGCGAAAGTTAGCAATTGGCCGGTAGCAGTAAATATTGACTGGCAGCTATCGACCCAAAGCTGACTTTCGCGAAGGGCAATTACCGGCCAATAGCTGTCGGTGGCGATAGGCCAAAACTGTTAAAAGCAACGCGATAGCTGAATCATGGATTCTTATCCATCAAGTACCGAGCGATGGTCTCACTGACTTGTTCCGTATGCTGTTTTTGACTCTATTTTCGTACAGCGACAAGTGTTACCTTGTTTCTTTTCCGTTAAATCACCCCCATTTAAAACGGCGCATAATGTGTCAATCGTGGAGTAAATCGTGCGTTATGGCTTTGGCTATGGTATAGCTAAGCGTTAAATGCGTTAGCATTTCGAATTTCTCTCAAAAGAGACTGGCTAGATCGGTGTAGATATCATCCAGTCGATGACTCGTTAGTGGCCGTAACATAGGAGCAAATAAGTTGATTGATATGGATCTCAAGAGCCTAAAATTTAGGATGACTGATACAAACAACATCCGGCCAGAGCGTGTTTCGCAATCTGATAACTCTGTCACTGTCAAAAATGTTTCTCTCGTTGAGGCCCATTTTCGTGAAATCGAGAAAGTTATTGTCCGTAAGATATCATCATCAGAAGCAGTTGTTGGGTGTGTTGCTTGGTTAACCAGTTATGCAGTGCTTGATGCATTGGCGAAACTGAATGGAGGATGCTCTATCGTTCTACAAAAAGAGGATTTTCTGCGGCCGGATGTCGATCACACACCAACCTCATACAAAACGGTTCGTCAAAAATATGCATTACTGAAGGCGTTGGCGCCCTACTCATATGGTGAATTTCAAAAGAGTACGTTGGAATATTTGGATGATGGGGGTGAGATTGCCGACATAGCTATTCGATGTGTTGGGTATCGTCGCTTAACTGGTAAAGTACACCCTCTAATGCATCATAAGTTTTTAGTTTTCCTAAAGCCGGAAGATTGTGGCTACCCGCCTAAACCTTATGCGGTATGGACGGGATCATTTAACATGTCCGTAAATGCGACTCTTTCGCTGGAGAATGGACTGTTTATCGAGAGTGAGGAACTGGCGAATGCCTACTTTAATGAATGGTATAATACTCTAATGATTTCTGAGGAGTTGGACTGGAAAGTAGAAACGCCACAGCCTACGATTCAGTATAATATTCTGGATTCAAATGTCCTGCCTTGAAGAGGCTGGTGGGTGTGTGCTTTTGTGCGAAGCTTTGTTTTTGGAGCAACTGTTAATTGAGCAGCGACTAAAGAGTCGTGTTGGTTACACGTACACTCTTGGCCGATTGTTGCCCACCGCTGGACCAGCGCCAGAAGCTCTTTATTCACAATTTAGTAGTGTTCCATCGTGGAAAAAATGCACGGATCGAGAGCCAGCAGAATAAGAGCCGGAGCTTGTTTGTCGTAACTCTCCGTGTCTTGATAGGCGTTTGAGCCGTTCTGCTCGCGATATGCTGGGAGCGCAGTGATCAAGGCGACTCTGATCTTCTTTTACATCGAGCGCAAGGTCTGGCGGCACCTTGGTTTCCAGGGTCCATTCGACCTGAAGATGCTGAAACCTCTTGTAGTCCTCGATTGAGACATATTCTTGCAGTTGGGTTCGAAGGCCAAGTTTCTCGCCCTTCGCGCCTACGATGCCACTAAATTCGGAAAGCTCGATTGGTTTGCTGAAGACTCTGAAGCCATCCAAGTCGACGAAGTAGATGATGAGTTGTGCTTTCTGGTTTCGTTCAGCCAAACGAGGGTCCGATAGGTAGGCTGGATATCCGACGACATCTACGGATAACAAAAGCTTCCCGGACACAACCTTTGTTTTAGCCTGAAGTTGTAAGCCGAGATTCGTGCTGAGGTCTGCTGACCACTCCTTAATGGTCTCGTACTGCTTGGCCTGGCTGCTCCTGTAGCTATCGGTTGCCCAGGAGAAAAGCACGATCGAAATCGCGAGAGCTAAACCTGCAAGGAAGAGGCCTGTGGTGAGTTTCGCTGCAGCGAGAAGAAAGCTCTTCATAATGAAGCCTAGCTACTATTGGGCGACATTACTGTCGCATTAAGACACTACAGCAATGTCGTATACGTTCTTTGTCGTCCCATAAACCCTGGCTTAGCTAGGAGGGAGTCGCAGCAAACGCGACATAGCCCAAAGAGAAAAGCTACATGGATGACCGCGAGTTCGACGCGGTAAAGATTCAGCGCAACAACGAGACGCTACCAATTTGCCACGAACCTGTCTACCGACTGCTTCTGGCCGATAGCAGCCGTTAACGGCAGGCAGAAAACACCCATCACTGCAGACCCTGTTGCCAAGCAGGCACCGCAGTGGATATCCCGCACTTCCCCCGTGTACGCACCGGTCCGGCACCTCGTCCAAAGCCCCCCTGGTATTGCCATCCCCCTGCCCGCAGTGGGATCATTCGTATTTGCAACCAATTCTCATTAAAGGCCCTCCTGTGTCGCCCACGTTGCTCCTTGCTGAAGACGATCCGTACCTGCGTCAAGACCTGGAACGTCACTTCCAGCGCCGAGGCTTTACCGTCACTGCCTGCGAAACCGGCACTCAGGCGTTGAGTGCGGTGCAGCGGGGTGGTTTTGATTTGCTGCTGCTAGACATCATGCTGCCGGGCGTCGATGGCCTGCGCCTGTTGGACGAGCTGCGTCGCGATCAGTCGGTGCCGGTGATGTTGATGTCGGCACTGGGCGCCGAGCAGGACCGTATCAGTGGTTTTACCCGTGGCGCAGATGACTACTTGCCCAAGCCGTTCAGCCTCGCCGAGCTTGATGCGCGGGTCGATGCGCTGTTGCGCCGTGTTGCCCTGGACAGACGCCAGGCCCAAGCCAGCAACGACGCTGGATTGACCCTCGACCAGAATGCCCAGGATCTTGTGCATCAAGGTCGCAGCGCCGGGCTTACCGGTTCCGAGTACCGTTTGTTTGCCACCTTGCGCGCCCATCCCGGGGAAGCCTTGAGCAAGGCCTTTCTCTATCAGACGGTGCTGCACCGCGCCTTTACCAGCCTGGACCGTGGCCTGGACGTGCACGTGTGCAATCTGCGGCGTAAGCTGGCCGATATCGGCGCGCAGCATTTGCAGATCCAAGCGGTGCGTGGCCAGGGTTATATCCTGGTCGACGCGCAGATGTCCTGATGCGTCGTCACCCCCTGCTGTGGAAGCTGGCGGCGTTGCAGGTTGGCTTTTGTCTGCTGCTGACGTGGTTGATCTGGACCTGGGGCTTGTCGGTCGAGCGCAGCACGTACTTTCTCAGCCCGGCAGATCAGCAGTACCTGGCGCGCTATGCACAGCAAGCCGAGGCCGCTTGGCACAACGATGGCGCTGCCGGTGTCGAGGCCTATCGCAATCAACTGCAACGCGCCGAAAATACCTGGGTGGCCGTGGTCGGCCCGCGCCTGGAGAGCCTTGGCAACACCGCGCTGAGCGCCGAGGAAGCTGGACATCTGACCTTCATGCGCAAGCTCGATTGGCCGATGAGCCGACGCCTGCAAGATGAGCTGCCGTACGTCAGTATCGAGTTTCCCGAGCGGCCAGCCGATGGCCGCCTGGTCATCCAGTTGCCTGAACGTCTGCTACCCACCGGCCTGACACCCTGGACCCATATCATCACTCACGGGGTAGCGCCTACGTTGCTCGCCTTGCTGTTGGGCCTGGCCCTGTACCGTCAGTTGGTGGTGCCGCTGAACCGCTTGCGCTCGCGCGCCGATGCCCTGCGCGCCGACGACCTCGAGAGCCCGGGCCTGCCCTTACAAGAGCGGCGCGACGAACTGGGCGAGCTGGCTCAGGCGTTCGAACACATGGCCAGGCGCCTGCGCCAGAGCCTTGAACAGCAACGTTTACTGTTGCGCACCTTGTCTCACGAACTGCGTACACCACTGGCGCGGCTGCGCATCGCCCATGACAGCCACTTGCCGCCCGAGCAACTGCGTGAGCGCTTGGGCCGTGAAGTGGACGATATGCAAAAGCTGTTGGTCGACACCCTCGACTTGGCTTGGATGGACACCCAACACCCGCAGTTGCCCACAGAACCGGTGCTGGTGCTTTCGGTCTGGGAAGCGCTGTGCGAAGACGCCTGCTTCGAAAGCGGCTGGGCGCACACCCGCCTGCCCTGCACGCTTGGCACCGACTGCCAGGTGCAGGCCCACCTGAACAGCCTGGCTCAAGCCATGGAAAACCTGTTGCGCAACGCCATCCGCCATTCACCGCCCAGCGGTGTGATCAGCCTCGACGGTTGGCGCGAAGGCGATCACTGGCACCTGCGTCTGCGCGACCAGGGCCCGGGCGTGCCCGAGGCCGATCTGGAGCGTGTTTTCGCGCCCTATCAGCGCCTGGCCGACAGCGGTGCGGGTTTCGGCCTGGGGCTGGCCATCGCCCGGCGCGGCATCGAACTGCAAGGCGGGCGCCTGTGGGCCAGCAATGCGCAACCAGGTTTGTGCCTGCATATCGTGTTGCCAGCAAGCGACAAATGTTTAGAAAGTTAATGAGCTTTACTCTCAAATAAGACTGACTATCATCTGCGACCTCTTACCTTCCGCACGATGTTCCGGAGATCGAAGATGTCGCCCCGTTCGCTGCCCCTCGCCCCTTTTCTGCTGCTGACCAGCTGCCTGCTGGCCAATGCTGTGCAGGCTGCCACCACTGCGTCACAACCCGTCGAGCTGGAAAGCCAGAATGTGGTGGCCACAGCGCTGGAAGAGACCAAACAGGCCCCTGGCGTGTCGGTGATCACCGCAGAAGACATCAAGAAACGCCCTCCGGCCAATGACCTGTCGCAGATCATCCGCACCATGCCTGGGGTCAACCTGACCGGTAACTCCACCAGCGGCCAGCGCGGCAACAACCGCCAGATCGACATTCGCGGCATGGGCCCGGAGAACACCTTGGTTCTGGTCGACGGCAAACCTGTCAGCAGCCGCAGCTCGGTGCGCTACGGCTGGCGGGGTGAGCGCGATTCGCGCGGCGATACCAACTGGGTACCGGCCGACCAGGTCGAGCGCATCGAAGTGATTCGCGGCCCGGCAGCCGCACGCTACGGCTCCGGGGCCATGGGTGGGGTGGTGAACATCATCACCAAACAGGCGACCAGCGGAACCCACGGCAACGCCACGGTTTACCAGAACTTCCCCCAGCACGGTGACGAAGGCGCGACCAAACGCATGAGTTTCGGCCTCAACGGGCCGCTCACCGACAACCTCAGCTATCGCGTGTACGGCAACGTGGCCAAGACTGACGCGGATGACTGGGACATCAACCAGGGCCATGAGTCGGCGCGCACCGGCAACCAGGCCGGCACCCTCCCAGCGGGCCGCGAAGGCGTACGCAACAAAGACCTCAATGGCCAACTGACCTGGCGCCTGAGCCCGGAACAGAGCCTGGCATTTGAAGCAGGCTTCAGCCGTCAGGGCAACATCTATACCGGCGACACGCAGAACACCAACTCCAATGCCAACGTAAAAAGCATGCTCGGCAAGGAAACCAACCGGCTGTACCGCGAAAGCTACGCCCTCACCCACAACGGTGACTGGGACTTCGGCAGCTCCATGGCCTACCTGCAATACGAGAAAACCCGCAATTCGCGCATTAACGAAGGCTTGGCCGGCGGCACCGAAGGTATCTTCAGCAGCACCGACTTCTACACCTCGACCCTGCGCGACCTCACGGCACATGGCGAGCTTAATCTGCCACTGCACGCCTGGCGCGACCAGACCCTGACACTGGGCGCCGAGTGGAGCCAGCAAAAGCTCGATGACCCAAGCGCCAACACCCAGTCAACCAGCGAAGGCGGCGCCGTCGATGGCCTGGCCAGCAGCGGCCGCGACACCACTTCGCAGGCGCAGATCGTCTCGTTGTTTGCCGAGGACAACATCGAACTGTTGCCCGGCACCATGCTCACCCCGGGCCTGCGCTTTGACCATCACAGCATCGTCGGCGACAACTGGAGCCCCTCGCTCAACCTGTCGCATGCGCTGACAGACACCCTGACCCTCAAGGCCGGTATCGCGCGCGCCTACAAAGCGCCGAACCTGTACCAGCTCAACCCCGATTACCTGCTCTACAGCCGAGGCCAGGGCTGCTACGGCCAAACCACCAGTTGCTACCTGCAGGGCAACGAAAACCTCGATGCCGAAACCAGCGTCAACAAAGAGCTGGGGATCGAGTTCAAGCACAACGGCTGGGTCGCCGGGCTGACGTACTTTCGCAACGACTACAAAAACAAAATCGACTCGGGGCTAAGCCCTGTCGGCAGTGCCAGCGGTGGCACAGGCGCCAACGCCAACGCTGCGGTCTATCAGTGGGAGAACATTCCCAAGGCCCTGGTAGAGGGACTGGAAGGCACTTTGACCATTCCGCTGAGCGCGCAGCTGACCTGGAGCAACAACCTGACGTACATGCTGCAATCGAAAAACAAAACCACGGGCGAAACGCTGTCGGTGACGCCGGACTACACCCTCAACTCGATGCTCGACTGGCAGGCCAACGAAGATCTGTCGATGCAATTGAGCGTCGCGTGGTACGGCAAGCAGACACCGAAAAAGTACGACTATCATGGTGATCGGGTAACCGGCAGTGCCAACGACCAGCTTTCGCCCTACGCGTTGGTGGGTATCAGCGGTACCTACGCCATAACCAAGAACCTGAGCCTGACCACCGGGATGGACAACCTGTTCGACAAACGCTTGTTCCGGGCCGGCAACGCTCAAGGCGTCAACGGCATCGAAGGCGCTGGCGCTGCCACCTACAACGAACCAGGTCGCACGTTCTACACCAGCCTGACTGCGTCCTTCTAAGCTGTTAACGCACCGCCTGCCTCACGATCAGTCGGTGCCTTGGCATGAAGCCACAACGAGAACGCCACATGAACAAGACCCCCTTACTATTGGCGTGGGCACTGAGCTTAGTGACGTGCGGCCTTACTCAGGCGCAGCCGGTGCACGAGCAGAAGATGGACACCAGCCTGTTGCAGCATCAGGAACTGGCGTATTTCTTCACGTCCCTGCATCTGAACTCTGCCGACGGCAAGCGTCACTATCAGCTGTGGGTTGGCCGCCCCGACCGCCCCGCCCCCGCTGCAGGCTACCCGGTGCTGTGGATGCTCGACGGCAATGCCGCCATCGGCGCCTTGAGCCCCGAGCAATTGCACACCCTCGCCAAAGGCCAGGCACCGCTGCTGGTTGCCGTGGGCTATGAAACCGACCAGCGCATCGAGCGCAGTGCACGCACCTACGACTACACCCCACGCTTGCCTGGGAAAAGCGAACAACTCGACCCGCTGACCGGACAGCCCAGTGGTGGCGTGGATGAGTTTTTCGACTTGCTGAGTCAACGCATGCGCCCGATGGTGGCCAACGTTGCGCGGATCGATAACAGCCGGCAAACACTCTGGGGCCACTCCTACGGAGGGCTTGCGGTGCTGCACGCGCTGTTCACCCGCCCACATGAGTTCAGCACCTACGCGGCCGCCAGCCCTTCGCTATGGTGGCATGACGGCGCAATCGTGCAGGAAGCTGCAGGCTTACAGCAGCGGCTGGGCAACACGCATGCGCACCTGCTGCTGATGCGCGGTGGTGAGGAACCTTCACAGCCACGGGGGCCAAGCCAAGGCGATGCCGAGCGTCCAGCGCGCGAATTGGGTGAAAACCTGGCGACTGTGCCGGGGCTGAACGTCACCTTCAAACGCTTCGATGGCCTGGGGCATGGGCCGATGCTGCCAGCCTCGCTTGGCTGGGTGATAGCGGGGATGTCCGAGTAAGGTGGGAACACCTGGTACCCGCTGTGGGGGCGGGCTTGCCCCGCGATAGCGATCTCCCTGTCATATCGCATCGCGGGGCAAGCCCGCTCCCACCGAGCCTCTAATCCCCCCCAGAGCGGCCTCTGATGACCGGCTGCTATCTGACCGGGTCAGTAGCTGGCGCGCAGGGTGAGCGTAAAGTTGCGCGGTTCACCGTAGAAGTTGCCGTTCGCGGAGGTGCCGACGGTCTGGTAGTACTTCTTGTCGAAGATATTGTTGGCATTGACGGTCGCTGACCAGTTTTTATCGATCTGGTACTCCAGGCTCGAACTCCAGATGGCGTAGCCGGCTTGGATAAACTTGAACGCTTCGGCGGCACCGTCGTACTGCCCGCTATCCGGGTTGAAGGCGTTCACTGTGCCACTGCGGCCGTTGCTGCTTTGTGCGGTGACACCCATGCCCGCTTTCCACTTCTCCAAATCGCCTGGCAGACGGTAGGTGCCCCACAGTTTGAACAGATGCTTGGGCGTGACCGCCGCGTAAATGGCGCGACTGTCGTCATTGGCTTTGTCGATGGTGTGGTTATAGGTATAGCCGGCGAAGAGCTCGAGCCCTGTCAGCACTTCACCGCTGATCTCGGCGTCGAAGCCCTCGCTGATCACTTTCCCTTGGTTCAAGAAACAGCAGTTATACGCGCCGAACGCCAACGGGTAGCGCGGGTCTTGGATAGCGGCGCCCTCCTGCTCGATACGGTAGACCGCGAAGCTGGTGTTGACCTTGTCATCGAAGATCAGGCCTTTGAGGCCGACCTCATAATTCTTCGATGTAGCCGCGTCCAGAGTCTGGTTCGGGTATGCCTGCTGAAGGAACTGCGGCTTGTAGGTCTCGGCGTAACTGACGTAGGTGGTCCATTGCGTGGTCAGGTCATACGTCAGCCCTGCGTAAGGCGTGGTCACGCCTTTTTCTTTGAACCGGCGATGGTACGGGGCTGGGTCGTCCAGTACGTTGCCGAAGTCGTCAAAGAAGACTTCCACGTCTCGGTATTTGTAGGTTGCAACACGGGCGCCGAGTATCAGCTTGGTGCTGTCGCTCAGCGACAGACGAGTCATGCCGTAATAGCCGTACTTCTCGGTCGTGTTGTCATCGGTCTTGTTCGGCAGGCTCCCCAGGTCGGCTGGGCGTTCGAGGTCGAAGATATTGACCGGGAGGAAGTTGTCGTTGCCCCAGCGCTGCACGGTATAGCCATCGGCATGGGAGTAGTCGGCGCCTAGCAACACGTCGTGACGCAAGTCGAACATGTCGAAGCCGCCTTTGAAGTAGCTGTTTATTCCTTTGCGCTCCAGGCCCGTCTTGGCTGGGAAGTGCAGCCATATTGGGCCCTGCAAGGTGACTGGATCGACCGCGCCGTTGGCGAACAGCGAGTTGGCGTCGCGATCCATGTCCATGTAAGTCAGGTCGCTGGTCCAGACCCAGTCCTCGTTGAAGTTGTGATCGAGCTTGAGGTAGGCCTGTTTGGTCTTGTCGTGCACGGTGTCCCAGGTGGTGACGAACGCAGTTTTGCGCGATAAGCCGATGTCGTCGCCGTTCTTGTAGCGCGGCAGGCCGCCGAAGTTGGAGATACCTTCGCTTTCCTGGTAACTACCGCCGATGGTGAGTAGGGTATTGGGACTCAGGTCGAACTCTAGCGATCCGTAGAATAGATGCTTCTCCATATTGGCCACGTCGTAGAAGAACTTGTTGTTCTGGTAGGCCATGCCCAGCCTGCCCCGAATGTTGCCGGCCTGGGTGAGAGGACCGGTGGCGTCGAGTTCGGTACGATAGGTGTCCCAACTACCGGCCGAGGTGGAGAACTTGAGTTGGTTGTGGTCCAGGGCGCGCTTGCGCACCAGGTTAATACTGCCGCCCGGGTTGCCGCTGCCGGAATAGAGTCCGTCGACCCCACGAAGAAACTCGACATGGTCATATTGCGCCAGATCCAACTGGCTGATCGAGCCATAGCCGGAAATCGACGTGTCCATGGGCGCGCCACCGTCGAACTGAATGTTCGACACAGCGAAGCCACGAGAGAAAAAGTTAGTGTCGTTGCCCAGCGAAGAGCCGGAGGCACCGTTCTTCTGCAGGGTGACACCCGTGGTCTTGTCCAGTGCGTCGGTCAGCGTGGTGAGGTTTTGGTCCTCGATGCGTTGGCGAGTAACCACGGATACCGAGTGAGGGACTTCCTTGATTGACTGGGCGACTTTGCTGCCGACGATGGTGGTGCCAGTTGTGTAAGAACCGGTGTTCTCAGTAGTGTTGCCTAGCCCTTGGCTCTCGATGGTGGTCGCGTCGAGCTTGACGGCGCTGCCTTCGCCCTCCTGTTTGTACAGATAGGCCTGGTTATTTTGCGCTAGGGTGAAGTTCAGCCCTGTCCCCCGGAGCAATTGCGTCAGGGCCGCGGCAGGCGTGTAGTAGCCACGCACCGCTGTCGATGTCAGGTCGCGGGTCAATTGACCGTCGGCGAACAACTGGATACCGCTAATGGCCGACCACTCCAGGATCGCCGCATCCAGTGCCTGGGCTTCAATGCTGTATTGGCGGTCCGTTGACTGCGTGATGCTGCTGGGTTGCGCCAAGATCGCCTCGGGCAATGCGGCCAAGCAGCCCAAGGCACCAACAAGCACCAAGGGTTTGAAGCGTACGAGCACTGGCGTATCGGACGCCAGGCGCAGGGGGCTATTGAACATTGGGTAGTGGATTCCGTCGTATTGGCAGCGTTATTCGCAAATCATTCCCGTTTGCGATAAGCCTTATGACGGACGGCGAAGAAAAGACAACGATGCCTGATCTATTTTTTTTCGACTTTTTTTTCGTCGACGCGGATCAGTGTGAGCCAAGGGCCGACAGTGGTGATTCGAAGCGGCAGGATCACTTGTAGACTATCCAGAGCCTGTACCGGATTGCGGGCATCGAACGCGGCCGTCACCGACAGCTCCTGGAGAGCCTTATCACTCATGAGCAAGTGAGCCTCGGAATAGCGCTGTAACTGCTCGATGACCTGAGGCAATGGCGTGTCTTTGAAGACTAGGCGCTGTTCTCGCCAGGAAAGCTGCTGACTCACATTGATGGCTTGGCTAGTGCTCAGGCCGGCGTGGCCGAAGCTCAGCGCTTGGCCTTCTTCAACATCTGCCTGCTTGCCGTTATGCGTCAGCCTGACCGCGTGCTCGGTCACCACCACCTGGCCCTGGTCGCCATCAAAGCGCACATCGAATGCGGTACCCAAAGCACGAAGGCTGCTGTCTCCTGCCTCGACGATGAAGGGCCGCTCGGGGTTGGCCGCGACCTTGAACCAGGCCTCGCCCCGGTACAGCCGAATTCGCCGCTCACCCGCGCTGTACTTCACATCCAGTGAGGTTTGCGGTGCGAGTTGCAGGGTCGAGCCGTCATCCAGTTGCCAACTGCGCGTCTGCGCCACGGTGGTCCGGTAGTCAGCCCATCGTTCAGGGCCGAGCGCAACCAACGTCACCCCTAGCAATAGTGCAGCAGCACTGGCCCAACCTACCCAGGCCGTGGCAGCTCTGCGACGCGGTGCCGTGGGATTAGCGTTGGCATAAGCCCGGGCGATGAGCGTGGTGCCCCCCCATACCTGGCATGCTCGCTGCCAGGCTGGCGGGTGAGAACAATCCGCTGCCAACCAGCGCTCGAACGCCTGGCGATCATCCTCGGTCGCGCTCGTGTCGTGCAAGCGCACGCACCATTCCAGCGCCTGGTCGAGAGGGCTTGGTATGTCTTGTCCGGACATGCGCGAAGGTACTGACGGGCCGTTGGGAGGCCGATAGTCTACCGGTCCTTTCATTGCATTGCCTGCTCAATGCATTTCAGCGCCTTAACCATCTGCGAGACCACAGTGCTCTTTGAGATGTTCAAGCGCTCGGCCACCTGCTGGTGGTCCAGTCCTTCAAGACGGCAAAGGATAAATACCTCGCGGCAACGCGGCGGCAGGTTCTCGACAACCGTGACCAGTCGCTGCAGCTGTTTGCTTAGCTGCACCGAGTGTAAGGGGTCAATGCTGTGCGCTGGCACTTGCTCGACGATCTCGGGATCGGCCTGTACCTCAATGCCCAATGCCTGACGGCGACGTATATCCAGGCCAAGGTTACGGGCAATGCGGAATATATAGGCGCGGGGGTTGCCGATGTGTTGGTTCAGTGCGCGGCTTGCGACGCGTAGCCAGGTTTCCTGGGCGATGTCTTCGGCAAGATTGGTGTTTCCAAACTGACGAACCAAGTAGCCGTGGAGCGCTTCGCGATTCTCCATGAACGCAGCTAACAGGTCTTCGCGATCTTGCGACATTCGCCTTAAATCCAGTGCACCCTCGACAGGAGAAAAGTCTAACATTGAATGAAAAGTATTCTCAATGTGCTGGCTGACGCAAGCCTGATAGTTCGGCCTTTTCAGAGCTTGCCTCATAGTGGGAATTACATGCGCAGTCTCATGCCTGAAGCTGGCCATCTGATGATGCTTGAACAGCCTCAGGCATTTGCACAGACGATTGCGCAGATTCTCGATAACGGCTGATCAAGCCCCGCTATCGCGCTCCGGGTAATTGAGCACGAACTGCACGTGTGCTTTCACGCCGGTCGCCAGGGTAGCGTCATCGGCGACGAAGTACGGGCTGTGGTTGTTGGCCACCTTGCTCATGTCTTCGCCCACAGGCGTGGCGCCGAGGAATACAAACAGGCCCGGCACTTTCTGTGCGTAGAAGGCAAAGTCTTCGCTGGGCGACAGCGATGCGGGCAGGCGCTCTACTTTGCCGGGCGCGGCTTTTTCCAGGGCGGGCAGCATGGCCTGGGTCAGGGCCGGGTTGTTCACGGTTACCGGCGCATACGGCACCAACTGCAGGCTGGCTTTGGTCGCGTAGCTGCTGGCGATGCTTTCAACCATCGACGGCATTTTCTCGAGGATGCCAGCGCGGATGTCCGGGTGGTTGGAACGGATGGTCCCGGTCATTACCACCGACTGCGGAATGATGTTGCTGGCAGTGCCGCCATTGATCGAACCCACGCTGATCACGCCCATGCCCTTGGTCAGGTCAGTGCGTCGGCTTACCAGGGTCTGCAGGCCGTTGACGATCTGTGCGCTGGCGACAATCGGGTCGGTGCCGGTCCAGGGTGCGGATCCGTGGGTCTGGTTGCCGCTGACGGTGATGCGGAATTCGTCATCGCTGTTCAGCACCGGGCCGTCTTTGTAATACAGATGCCCGGTCGGGTAGCCGGCCATGACATGCACGCCAAACACGGCTTCTACCTTCGGCGAGTCGAGCGCGCCGTCGCGAATCATGGCGCGGGCGCCGGCCACGCTCTGGGTGTCGAAGTCGTCGGCATCTGCCGCGCCCTCCTCCGCTGGCTGGAACAGGAACACCACGGTACCGGCGACCTGCTCGCGGTGCTCGGCCAGTACCTTGGCCGCGCCCAGCAGCATGGCGGTGTGGGTATCGTGACCACAAGCATGCATCACGGGCACAGTTTTGCCCAAGCGCACACCTTGCGCCTTGCTGGCGAACGGCAGGCCGGTCATTTCTTCTACCGGCAAGGCATCCATGTCGGCACGCAGGGCAATCACCGGGCCGGGCTTGCCGCCTTTGAGCACGCCCACCACGCCGGTCTTGCCAACACCGGTACGTACCTCAATACCCGCTGCACGCAGCTGCTTGGCCACCAGCGCCGAGGTGCGCAGCTCCATGTTGCCCAGCTCCGGGTGCTGGTGGATGTCGTGGCGCCACTCGATCACTTGCGGGTTGACCGCCGTCACTGCGGCTTCGACCCAGTCGGTCTGGGCCGCCTGGCTCGCCGAGGCGACCAGCACACTCAAAAGACTGAAGGATAAACAGGCAGGTTTGATTCGCATGGTTGAAGCTCCGCTGAAGTATTGTTGTTGTCGGATTTTTACTGATTGGCTGAGGTGACCCGCCGCGCAGGTCACCCTGGGCATTACGCTTAGAAGAGGCGCAGCGGCCATTCGACGATGATCATGTGCATGCTGATGTCGCC
Source organism: Pseudomonas sp. NUPR-002 (assembly GCF_056322725.1). Classification (NCBI taxonomy): domain Bacteria; kingdom Pseudomonadati; phylum Pseudomonadota; class Gammaproteobacteria; order Pseudomonadales; family Pseudomonadaceae; genus Pseudomonas; species Pseudomonas sp. NUPR-002. The sequence continues at coordinate 2,574,447 of NZ_CM150476.1, read as the reverse complement.
GTCTGGCTGACCGCGCATGGCGTTGTGGTAACCCTCGCGCAGGCGCACTTTCATGCCTTTGGCGCTGCCGCTCTGCACCACGTAGCGGGCTTCCAGGTCGAGTTCCTGATGCTGTGCATCGTCAGCCGCCGACCAGGCCTGGAAGTTGGGATTGGGGGAGGTGCTGATGTCGTAGCCGTACACGTAGCGACCCATGAAGCTCAAACCCGGCACGCCGTAGGGCGTCATGTCCAGGTCGTAGCGCAGTTGCCAGGACTTTTCGTTGGGGCCGTTGAAGTCCGAGGCCATGACCGGGTTGCTCAAGTAGATCGAGTTGCCGAAGGCGCCAGAGCCGTTGTTGCCAAAGCCGATGTAGTCGAACGGGGTGTCGCCGATGATCCGCTGAAAGCCAAGGCTGACCTTGTGGTTGAGCCAGGTATAGGCAACCTGGGTGGAGAACGCCGTGGTATCGATGTCACCGGCCAGGGCCTGGCCTGCGTCGTTGGTGCGGTAGCCGTTCACATCCAGGTCGATCCGCGACGCGCGGTCGAGGGTCCAGCTGTAGGTGCTGCCCAGGTAATACTGGTGCCACAGGTCTTCGAAGTCAGCGCCATAGGTGCTCATCGACCAGTGATCATTCAACGCATAGCGCCCACCGGCAAAATCCACCGCGCGCGTTTCGATGTTGGCGTAGTTGGCCCACAGCCCGCCTTTGCTGCTGGTCGAAGACGGCTCGGTGCCGGCGGTGAAGTGCCCGCCTTCAAGCAGTAGCCCGGCGATGTCCTGGCTACTCAGCAAAAAACCGGTGGCGGTGCTGGGGAATACGCGGGTGTCGGAGGTGGCGAACACCGGGTTGGTCACCTGCATCTGCCCATAGCGCAGCTGGCTTTGCGCATAGCGCGCCTTGATCAGCGCACCGGCCCTGCCAAAACTGCGCTGGGCTTCGCCGTGTTTGTTCATCTGAACGGTGCCGTAGCCGGCATGGCCGTCGCCACCATCGAGCTTGAAGCCACTGTAGGCAAAGGCATCAACGCCCAGGCCCAGCGTGCCTTGGGTGAAGCCGGAGGCAAAATTGGCTTTCAATCCCAGCGACACATCGCGCGGGTCGCGTCGGTTATGCGGGCGGCGGTCATGACCGTCGCCTTTGATCTGGTTATTGAGGATCACCGAGCGGGTGCTCAGGGTCAGCTCGCTGTCTTCGATAAAGCCGTGTTCAGCCGCCGTTGCCAGCAGCGGAAAAACAGCCACGCAGGCAACCGCCAACGGCCGCGAAGTCGAGAGAAAGGTCATGCAGTTATCCATCGCAAGGGGCGCTTTGAGCGCTTGTTGTTATTGTTCAACCGCCTTTTGCAGACGGCTCAGTTCAACGGTTGGCCGGCGGTCTCCTTGACCAGCGAGAGTCCGGCCAGGGTGGCGCTTACGCAGAGCATCACGTAGAACGCCGGAGCATGGCTGTCACCGGTGAGGCTGATCAGGCCGGTGGCAAAGAACTGCGCGAAGCCGCCGAAGATCGACACGCCCAGGCAGTACACAATCGACAGCCCGGAGGCGCGAATGGCCCGCGGGAACAGCTCGGTGAGCATCACCACCGACGGCCCGGTGATCAGCACCAGAAAGAACGTGCACACCAGCGATACCGACAGCAAGGCGAGCAGCGTCGGGTAATGGGTCATCAGCACGAATGCCGGGTAGATCAACAGCAGCATCGGAATACTGCCGAGCACGATGGTGCGGCGTCGGCCAATGCGGTCACTGAGTTTGCCCGCCCACAGCGACAGCACGATCTGCACCAAAGCGCCCAGGCATGAGGCGCCGATGCCCATGGACATCGGCAGCTTGAGCACGGCGACGCTGTAGTTGGTCATGTAGTCGAGCACGATGTAGCTGCTGGCAGTGCCGCCAATGGTCATCAGTACACCGGCAACCAGCACACGGCGGTATCGGGTAAAGATCAGCTTCAGCGCTGGCGTCCGTACTTCGCCCGGTGCTTCTTGCTCTGCGGTTTCCTGCAAGTGGCGGCGAATGTACACACCTAGCGGCAGAATCAGCAGACCGAGCAGGAACGGCATGCGCCAGCCCCAGCTTTCCAGGGCTTCGGCACTCAGGCTCAGGGTCAGCGCCAGGCTCACCAGCGAGCCCAACAGAAAGCTCAAGCCCTGGCTGAAGAACTGCCAGCTGCCGTAAAAGCCGCGGTTGTGGTCGCCTGCGTACTCCATCAGCATCGCCGTCGACGCCCCCACTTCGCCGCCAATGGCAAAGCCTTGCACCAGGCGTGCAGCGACAATCATCAGCGGCGCTGCCAGGCCGATTTGCGCATAGGTTGGCGTGCAGGCCAGCAGCGCCGAGCCGATGGCCATGAGGCTCAAGGTCAGTAACATCGCCGGGCGACGGCCGACACGGTCGGCATAAGCACCAATGATCACCCCACCCAACGGGCGCATCACAAAACCCAGGCCGAACGTCGCCAGCGCCAGCAACAGCTGGCTGATCTCACTCTGCGCCGGGAAATACTGACGGCCGATCAGCGTGGCGAAAAAGCTGAACACCGAGAACTCGAAGAACTCCAGCGCCGAACCAACGGTGATCGCGGCAATCGCCCGGGCACTGATCGGCGGGCGCACAACGGCGGCAGGCGCCGCCTGCATAACGGTAACAGACATGACAACTCCTCTGGCCCGCAGCACTCACGGCTGCGCGACCGGCAGGCGGTGAAATTCAGACCAGATAGGATTCGACCAGACGCACCCAGTAGCTGGCGCCCAGGGCCAGGCAGTCGTCGTTGAAGTCGTAACCGGGGTGATGCACCATGCAGCCCCCCTCGCCGTCGCCATTGCCGATCAACAGGTAGCTGCCGGGGCAGTGCTGGAGCATCACGGCAAAGTCTTCGCTGCCGGTCAGCGGCTTGCTGTCGCTGATCACCCCATCGCTGCCCAACCAGTCCAGCGCCACCTGGCGTGCAAAGGCCGTGGGCTGCTCATGATTGACCAGCGGCGGGAAGCGCTGCGCTTCATCCACCAGCACCCGGGCACTGGCGCCAAAGCTGGCCGCCTGCGCCTGGGCAATCGCGGTGATGCGTTCGATCAGCTGGTCACGCACCGTTAGCGTGAGCGCACGCACGCTCAACTGCAGTTCGCAGTGCTCGGGAATTACGTTGGCAGCGGTTCCGGCATGAATCGCTCCCACGGTCACCACCGCGCAATCGAGCGGATCGACATTACGCGCCACCACACTCTGCAGCGCCATGACAATCGCCGCACCGGCCAACACCGCATCAACCGCCTTGTGCGGCATCGCCCCATGCCCACCGACGCCATGCACCTGAATGCTGACCGTGTCAGTCGAGGCCATGAACGGCCCGCTGCGAAACGCCAGTGTGCCGACTGGCAGCCCTGGCATGTTGTGCAGGGCATATACCGCATCACAGGGGAAGCGCTCGAACAGGCCATCTTCGAGCATGCGCCGGGCGCCGCCGTCACCCTCCTCGGCTGGCTGGAAAATCAGCGTCAGCGTGCCATCGAAGTCACCGTGCTGCGCCAGGTACTTGGCCGCCGCCAGCAGTATTGCGCTGTGCCCGTCATGCCCACAGGCGTGCATCTTGCCCGCATGCTTGCTGGCGTAGGGCAAGCCGGTCTGCTCGGTAATCGGCAAAGCGTCCATGTCGGCGCGCAGCCCGATCGCCTTGCGCCCGGTTCCACGTTGCAGGCGGCCGACCACACCGGTCTGACCGATGCCACGGTGCACCTCATAACCCCATTCCTGAAGTTTTGTGGCAATCAGCTCACTGGTGGCGAACTCTTCAAAGCTCAGCTCCGGGTGAGCATGCAGGTGACGGCGCAGGGCGATCATTTCGGCTTCGATCGCCTCAATACCGGGGAGCACGGCGGGATGACTCATGGCGTTTCCTATTGTTGTTTTTCCCAGGGCTGGGCATGCTGCGCAGATCATAGGGTGGCGCTGCGAAGCCCCGGAAGTCCGCAATTCGGTTGCGCTGACAACCAAAGGTTTACGCTTACACACAAGGGAAACCATGAAGCTGCATCAACTTCAGGCACTGGTGGCGATTGCCGATTGCGGCAGCATCCGCGCCGCCGCGCGTACGCTTGACGTCTCGCAAACCGCCATTTCCAAAGCCCTGCGCGAACTGGAGGCGCACCTGCAACTGCCGCTGCTGGTGCGCAACGCCAGTGGCGTGGGCCTGACCCTGTACGGCCGCTCACTGCTGACCCACGCCCGGCAAATGCTCGGGCAACTGGAACTGGCGCAACGGGAACTGACCCACCTCAAAGGCCAGACCGAAGGCCACCTGCGCTTCGGCATCTCGCCGTGGATGGGCATGGCGTTGCTGCCGGAAGTGGTGCAGCTGTTTCGCCAACGCATGCCGAAAGTACGCCTGGAGATCTTCGAAGGCCTGATGGCCGTCACCCTGCCGCGCCTGCGCGAAGGCACCATGGAGTTTGCCATCGGCCTGGTCTCCGCCCTGCTGCCGCGCCCGGAATTTGCCTGTGATCCGCTGCTTTCCTACCAGATGGCGGTGATCGCCCGCAGCGGGCATCCGAAACAAGCGTGCCGCAGCATCCATGAACTGCTGGATCAGGACTGGGTGGTCAACTACCCCGACACCGGCCACGACGACTTCATGACTGAACTGTTCTGGCAACACAACGCGCAGATCCCGGTTGAACAGGTGCAGCGTGCGCAGTCGTTGCAGTTGATGCTGTCGCTGATTGAACAGACAGACATGCTCAGCTACTGCCCCGAGCCGATGCTGACCGTGCCGATCTACCGCGAGCGGGTGGCGCGGCTGGACCTGGAGGAAACTTTTGCCACCGACACGATCGGGATTGTTACGCCGAGAAATACCCAGCTGGGAACGGCGGCGCAGTGTTTTGTCGAGTGTTTGTTGCAGGTGGTGAGGCGCCGAGCGCGCTCGTCGAAGCCAGAGGATCGAGAGCTGTTTGATGCAGTTAACTTGTTGATTTAAAGGACCCCCTGTAGGAGCGGGCTTGCCCCGCGATAGCGATCTACCTGTCACACCGCTATCGCGGGGCAAGCCCGCCCCTACTGTTCATTGATGGCTCAAACGCAAGGAGATGCGCCCATGTATGCCTTATTGGTACTCGACATCCAGGTCGGACTGGTTCACGGTCCGGAAAAGCCGTGGCGCTGCGAAGCACTACTGGAGACAGTCAATGGACTGATGGTGAAGGCGCGCAGTGCTGGCGCGGCGATTTTTATCGCACGCCACATCGGGCCAGCCGGATCACCTATCGAGTCGGGGAGCCCGCTAACGGAAATTGCACCCGAGTTGATGTTGCAAGGCGATGAAACAGTGTTCGAAAAACATCGGCCAAATGCCTTCGCGTCTACCGAGCTGGAAGCCCGCTTGCGCGCTTGCGGTGCCACCGGCGTAGTCGTGACCGGAATGAAGACTCAGTACTGCGTTGACAGCACATGCCGTGCTGCGCGAGATCTTGGATTCGACGCGGTACTCATTGCCGATGGTCATACCTGCTCTGACACCGCGCAGATGAGGGCTGAGGATATTGTCGCGCATCACAATGCAACACTTGGCGGGCCATTCTGTCGGTTGGTTCCAGCGCAAGCCTGGAGTTTCCAGTTGCCTGTTGCCTAGCACCCGGTAGGCGCGGGCTTGCCCCGCGATCGCGGTGTATCAGAACCACCACGATCGCGGGGCAAGCCCGCTCCTACATTGCTAATGGATGCGGTTGACCACTTCTTGCGGGTAGTAGGCAATCTGCAGCATCTGATGTTGCCCCATCAGTTGACCCTCGCCATACCAGATGATGTTGTCCTGGCGCAGCGACATACCATCGTTACCGTACGCATACTCACCGCCATTGGACGTGCCGAAGGCAAAGCGCTCTGCATCCAGGCGCTTGACGTCGTATTGCGTACCGGGCAGCGGCATCTGTTCCTTGGCGCGTTTGAGGTAGGCCGGTGCCAGCTCGGAGAACAGTTCACGGGTTCTGCTTTGGTACTCAGCAGAGGTCAAGCCGGGAGTCTGCTGCAGCTTTTTCGCGATCAGCGTGAAGTATTCGGCATCGGTGCGGGCCAAGGCCATGCGAAACGCCATGACCTCTTGCAGACGACGCTTGTCGACCTGAAGTGTGCCATCAGCACTTTTCTGCTCGGCAATGAAGTCGCGACCATCGGCCTGGATCAACGGTGCCGTCGCCAGGAACGCGGCGCAGGCAACTTCCTGGGCCTGGCGATTACCGTTGACCAGCAGCGCAGTAACACCGCCCTTGCTCTTCAGGTCTTCGCTCGTTTCGCCACTGGCGCCAACGAAACGGTCAACTTCAGCCTGCTGCATCTCGCCACGTGCCAAGCCGCAAATATGCTGCATGACCGCTGGGTTGCGCTTGCCATCCACCAGCGGTGACATGCTGAACACCGCGTTACGGATCACAGGCAATGCCGGGTACTCCAGGATGCTCAGGGTGGCAGGTTTCATCTGGGCGGTAGCGTTCTGTGCAGTGTTGTTGCAGCCAGCCAGCAGGCAGAGCGGCAACAGCATGGCAGTCAGCCATTTACTGGAAGTCGTCATGATTCACTCCTTACCCTGGTTGATCACGGAGGTTGCCAGCGGCTTGAGCGGGTCAAGGCAATCGGCCGGCGAAAACAGGAAGCTTTGGGCTTTCATGTCCTTGTCAAACAGCACCTTGTACTGACACACCCGATCAGCCTGGCCAGCGCGACGAAAGCGCAGGATGTAGTCCCACTCGCGAACGCCGAACAGGCCTTCGTGGAAATGTGGGGCACCTAACAGCTCGTACAACTGCGCCTTGCTCATGCCCGGTTGAACGTTCGCCAGGTTCTCAAGATTCACGTAGCTACCTTGCGGGCGATACGACTCACTGACTGCAGGAAACTTCGGTTCGGCGCTGTGACCCTGGTCGTCTACTTGGCTGAGGGTGCCACAGGCTGCCAACAGCAGGCCGGCGCAGCTCATGATCAGTGTACGTACCGCGGTGTTATGGAAAGTGCTCATGTCTATCTCCTCGGTAGGGCCCGGCAGAACCGGGCCTTGATGGAAAAACTCACCACTGGTAACCGACACCCACCGCAACGCCAGTCTCACCCTGGCTGGTGGTGCTGCCTTGCAGCTTCATTACCCATTTGCCGTTGTCGGTAATCTTCGAAACACCGACTGCCAGCGCCCCTTGGCCACGGAAGTTGCCGAGCCCGACGGTCGCCATGCTGGCGCCAGGCGCATAAGGCTGTGGCAAGGTGGCCATGGCCATCGCACCGGCAATACCCGAGCTGAGGATGTCGTCCTGCTTTTTCAGGTCGTGGCGCAATGCGTCGTAGCGGGCATCGGTGTAGTCGTAGAAGGAGTTCGAGATGTCGCCCATGCTGCGCTGCAATTGGCTGACGTTCACCGCATCGGTCGCTGCGCTACCAGCGGCCACGTTGGTGATCTGCCGTTCGTTTCCAGCGCTGCCAACCGAGACGCTATTGGCCCGATCGGCTACCGACTTGGCGCCGATCGCGACCGAGTTGGCGCCCTTGGCTTTGGCGTTGCTGCCGATAGCGGTGCTGTTGTTGCCCACCGCCTGAGCCCCTGCGCCGCCAGCCACCGCGTCTTTGCCGCTCGCTTTCGGTTTCGGCAAGCGACTGGTGTTGTTCACTTGGAACATGCCATCGGTGCCGTTCTGTACCTTGCTCACGTCGCCCTCGACATGCGTCACCCGGTTGTCGAGGTTGCTGACATTGGTGGTGACGTTGGCGACCTTGGTGTTGATGTTGCTGATGGAGTTGTCGGTGTACTGCTTGGACTCCACCACGGCGCCATCAAGCTGGCGCAGGTTGACGGCATCGGTGGCCTCTTTGCCATCGGCAAGGTTGCTGATAGTGCGGGTTTCACCGGTCGCGGCATTGCCCACCGAGACGGTACCGACGCTGGCGTTGGCAGCCTTGGAGTACTTGCCGGTGTAGTGTTCCGCACCACGACCGTTGTCGCTGGCGCCCTGCCCCAGAGCCACGCTGCCATCGGCGCTGGCACTGGCGCCGTTGCCCACGGCGATAGCACCCTTGCCACTGGCCTGTGCGCTTGGCCCGACAGCAACAGCGTCAGCGCCACTGGCGACCGAGTCGGGTTTGCTGGAATTGGCGTGGAAATACTTGATGCCGCCGCCATTGTTGATGCTGGTGATGCTGCCCTCGACCGTGGTGACACGGCCATCGATGTTGGTGACCTGGGCATTGGTCTCGTTGAGCTGGGACATGTTCACCGCATCGCTGTCGTTTTCGCCGCGAGCGACGTTGGTGATCTTGGTGCCGCCAGTCTTGGTCACGCTGTTATAGGTAGGTCCACCCAAGGTGATGTTGTTGTAGTTGATGCTGCCATCACCATTGAGGTCGTACTTCACCGACCCTTCGGTGGAAGCGCTCGTGACCTTCTTGAGCTGAGCGACGTTGACCGCGTCGGTATCATCGGCACCGGCCGACAGGCCAGTCACGCGGCGGTCGCCGAGGTTGACTTCGCCCGTGGCAGTACCACCTACCAGATAGGCCTGATGCCCAAGGGTGCTGCCGTTGGCGACAGACCCGGCGCCCAAGGCGACGCTGCCGTCATGGCTGGATACCGCCCCCATGCCGATCGCTACCGAGTCCGCGCCAGTGGCAGAGGAATCGGTACCGGTGGAGTTGGCATGGAAGTACTTGGTGCCGGTGGCGTAGATGTTATCGATGTGGTCGCCCAGATTGCTGACGTCACCTTCAACGTTGGTCACCCGGCCATCGATGTTGGTGACCTGGGTATTGGTCTCGTTGAGCTGGGACATGTTCACCGCATCGCTGTCGTTTTCGCCGCGGGCGACGTTGGTGATCTTGGTTCCGCCGGTTTTGGTCACGCTGTTGTAGGTGGTTCCACCCAGGGTGATGTTGTTGTAGTTGATGCTGCTATCACCATTGAGGTCGTATTTCACCGACCCTTCAGTGGCAGCGCTCGACACTTGCTTAAGCTGGGCGACGTTGACCGCATCGGTATCATCGGCACCGGCCGACAGGCCAGTCACGCGACGGTCGCCGAGGTTGACTTCGCCCGTGGCAGTGCCGCCCACCAGATAGGCCTGATGCCCAAGGGTGCTGCCGTTGGCGACAGACCCGGCGCCCAGGGCGACGCTGCCGTCATGGCTGGAAACCGCCCCCATGCCAATCGCTACCGAGTCCACGCCAGTGGCAGACGAATCGGTACCGGTGGAGTTGGCATGGAAGTACTTGGTGCCGGTGGTGTAGATGTTGTCGATGTGGGCACCCAGGTTGGTGACGTCGCCTTCAACGTTGGTCACCCGGCCATCGAGGTTGGTGATGTTGGTGGTATTGGCGTCCACCCGTTGGTTGGTCTCGTGCAGCTGCGAGCCATTGATCGCATCAACCGAGACACTGTTGACGGCGCCGGCCGCAACGTTGGTCAGCACTTGTGCGTTGCCCGGTGTATAGGCATCACCACCCGATGCAATCAGCGACAGCTGGTCGGTGCCGCTGCGCTGTACTGGGCCGATCGAGCCGTTGTTGATGTTGTAATTGAGGTTGTTGACGATGTTGCTGTTTTGCTCCACCTGCTGGTTGGTCGTGTTCAGCTGCGAACCATTGACCGCATCGGTAGAACTGTCACTGATATCGCCTGGCGCCACGTTGATGATCTTGTGGTCGCCCGCATCGATACCGTACATGGTTACGCTCGGGCCGCCGGTGATGGTCAGGCCGTAGGTGCTCATCGTGGTGTTGCCGGTGGTCACCGAATCGAACACCGGGTTATCGGCCATCTGCAATTGCAGGTTGCCGTAGGCGTCCACCTCGGTTTTCAGGTTGGAGCCCGAGTAGTTGCCTGCCGTGGTGGCCGCGCCTTCAATGGCCAGGGTATCACCGAGTTTTTTCTCTACCGAGCCAGCATTGCCGGTGAAGGTGATCGGCATCTCGGTCACGCCTCTGAGCTGGGCCACGTTCACCGCGTCGCTGTCCTGGGTGCCGGCAGCCACTGCGGTGATCTGGCGGAACTTGCCACTGCCGGCATCACCGACGGCGATCGCGCCCAAGGTACTGGTGGTAGCGCTGATCGCGTTGGCCTGGGCCGGGTTGCCGCCATTAGGAATGAAACCGAGTACGCCAGCCGCGGTACCCGCAACCGAGCCTGCGCCCAAGGCCACGCTGTCCTGGGCCAGCGCCTGGGCAGCAGTGCCCAGTGCCATCGCGTTCTGCTTGCTGGCGATGGCGTTATTGCCGATTGCCACCGAATCCACGGCAACGGCACGTGTACCCATGGGGTTACCCAACGCATCGCTGGCAACGTTACCGATGGCCAGGGAGTTGGTGCCATCGATCTTGTTGTTCAAGCCGATGCGGCCACCGTTGACATACAGTTCGTTGCCCAGGGTCAGCGAGTTGCTGCCATCGGCCTGGCTGCCGGTGCCGTAGAACAGCACGCGGCCGGTTTGGGTAGCCCTGTCGCCGGCCTTGCAATTGCTGTTGTTACCATCGTACTTCCAGCCCTGGTCACCGCTCACGCCGGTATCGTGGACGAACACGCAGCCTGAATCGGTGCTGTCGTTGACGTACAGGCCGCCGTTTCCGGCGATGCCTTTCTCGTAGTTTGAACCGCCTGCGGCGACGGCGTCACCCAGGAACAATCCACTCAGCGCGCCCAGTGACACGAGCGCCAGTGCGCGGCCGCCCTTACCCGAATGCCGGGCGAATTCACTGGCTACACACCAGCATTGTTGGACCTTAGACCAGACCACACGATAAATTCTGTTCATGATAAGGCTCCTTCCAGGGGATCGCCCTGGCATGGGTAGGGAAATTCAGCGAGAAGACAGTTGCAGGGCGCGGCTGGTCTGGATCAGCAGTTGCCGCTCCATGGCTGCGGGGCGCGATTGCTCAAGCGCAAGCTGGTAGATGCGCAGTGCGCCCTGATGGTCCTGGCGGACATAGTCGAGGTAGGCGCCAGCGAACAAGCCGACTTCGGTGCGCAGATCGCGCTTGGTCGCCTCGGGAACCTGCAGGGCGTCGATTTCGGCAAGCACTGCCGAGCTATCGGTTTTGCCCTGGTACAGGGCCACCAGGGCGCGTTGTTCAGCCGTGGCCGGTTTGATGCTGCGGGCAAGCTTCTGTACCCGTGCCTTGGCCGCTTCTGGCGTGAGTCCGGCATCGCTTGCAGTACGTGCGCCCAGCCACAGGCGCCACAGGCCGGCATAAGCTTGTACCTGAGGGCTGGGCGAGCTTTTCTGAATATCGGCGAACGCGATGCGGGCCTGTTCGAAGCGCGCCAGAGCGGTCAGGTTCACGGCTGAAGGCACCGCGATCACCGCCTGCTGGTCACTGCCCTTCAGGGCGTCGTAAAACTGCCGGGCGCGCATATGGCGGCCGTAGGCGTCTTCCAGAAAGGCCTGCTCTGCCAAAGCACGGGTACCGCCCTGCCCTTTGGCGCCCGCTTCGCGCAACACGCTCTGGGCGCCGGCAAGGTTGCCTTCGAGCAATTGCTGGTGGGCCAGCATCACCAATGGCTGCGCCGGTTTCTGCGGCACCGCCGCTGGCGCGGCGAGAACTGAGCCACTGGCCATCAACAGCGCAATGACGAGGGTGGACAGTGCGCCTGGACGGCGCTTTGAAGACGATTTCGAAGTGGATTTCATGGTGCAACTCCGTAACTAATCGGGTTGCACTCATGCTAGGGCGGGGTGGTTCGGAGCGAACTCAGAGTCCTTCAGGCCGTGCCATCAGAGTAATTCGATAGTCACTCGACACTGGCCATGAGCAGTTCGAGTTTAAGCGAAACGGTGACGTCGCCCGCCTCGCACGCATAGCTGAAGCGCCCCTCAAGGTGCTCTGCCAGGCGCTCGGCATGACGCCGGTCGATGATGCTTTGCGCTGCCATCCGCCCGTGTATCTGCAGATGCGCGGCAAGGCGTCCGTGCTCCAGAGCGGCCGTGTCCAGGCGCAGCGTAATCGGCGCATCATTGCCGGCGCGAAACAGGGCCAGGGCACTGGTCATCCATTCCGAGAACACCTGCGCATCCACCCAGACCCGATCGGTGTTGAGGCTGGAGGTACCGAACAAGGTGGCCTGATGCCCGATCAGGCAGCGCTCGACCAAGGCCCGCAGCTCACAGGTCATGGGCAATCGTGCTGCGTGGCTATCTTCAAGGTCACAGATACGCCGCAGCCGCGCCAGACGCGCGGTGAGGTCGGCCAGCCCTGGCGTTGCCGGATGCAGGCCCATATCTGCCAGGCGCTCGGCCAGTTCGCCGAGCGATGACAGGTAAAATTCACTGCGTTGGTGCAGTTGTGCTTGCGCAGCCAGTGCCTGGTCGCGCAGCTCGATCAGGTGTTCTTCATTGACCGTGATGTCCTGCAACCCCCCGAGCATGCCTGCAGGCTGACCGTTCGAGTCGCGGTAAGGCACCATCCAGTAGTGCAGCAGGCGCGGTACGCCGAACACCTCCACGCGGTTGGTCACCGCAATCGGAACGCCGTCGTTGACCAGCCGCGGGAACGACTCGGCAACTTTCTGGCGCAGCGCAGGCGGAAACCAGCGGGCATCGGCGTGTCCCGAGTTCAGCGCCTCCTCTGCGGTGATGTGGTAGTAGTCAAGAAAGCGCTGGTTACAGAACAGCAACCGGCCCTCGATGGTGCGCACGAACATGGGATTGGGCGCAGCGTCCACCAGGCCGCGCAACAGGCCTAGTTCCAGCGGCAGTTCCTGCGCTGCCAGGGCACCGGAGCCGCTCTCCTGCCCCGCTACCAGACCGTTGCGCCGGGCGATTTCCGCCAGTTCGACGTTGGACCTCACGTGCAGTTTCTCCAGCAGCTTGCCCTTATAGGTACTCACCGTCTTGAAACTGATGCGCAACTGATCGGCGATGCGCAAATTGGAGTGCCCCTCGGCGATCAACTGCAACACCGCCAATTCGCGGGGCGTCAAACTCGCCAGCTCCCCGCCACTGCCCGGCTGCATGTAATGGCGGGCGAAATGCGCGCGCCCGGCCAGCACATCGACAATCGCCTTGCGCAGCCCGCCAAGGTCCTCGTCTTTACTGACAAAACCACTGGCGCCGGCCTGAAAGCACAGCGGCGCAAAATGTTCGGGGTTCTGGCGGCTGTACACCAGCAGTTTCTGCGCCGGATCGCGGGCCCGCAAGCGGCGCAGCAGGTCAAGCCCACCGGCCCCTGGCAGGGCCATTTCGAGGATCACCAGTTCCGGGTGATGTTCACGGGCAAGCGTCAGCGCCGAGGGGATGTCCACCGCCTCGTCAATACGAGTGTGCCCCATATTTTCCAGCAGATCCCGCAAGGCACTGCGCACGATCGGTGTCGGGTCCACGAGAAGTGCAGTGGCCATTGGCCTTCCTCCCTGCTAACACGCTCTCAGTGCGATGAGCATAGCGAAAGACCGCCAACTGCCCCGCGATCGCGCTGGTTCTGATTCACCGCAATCGCGGGGCAAGCCCGCTCCTACCCGCTGCGGTATAGATCTCAGACACCACTTGCCGCGTCGCCGCTTCAATCGATCCTTCATTACGGCATAACACCCAGCCCTGATCAGCGACCGCCCGCTCGAACGCCTCGGTACAGGCGACATGCTCTTGCAGCTTGTGCATCACCGTACTGCTCAGCCCACGTGAGCGTGCCGCCGCCCTGGCCCAGGAAACGTCAGGGTCGGTGACAACCCCGACATGCAGGTCTGGCACTTGCACATTGTGATCAATGTTCAGCTGAAGAATGTCTGCAAACGGCACCAGCCGCCGAAACGCGGCATCCGACGGGTACCAGCGATCGATCAGGACAATGCTATCGGTTGGCTGCTTAGGCAGCACATGCCGGGAAATCCAGGCACGGCTGTGCGCAAAGCGCTCACAAACCCTCAGTTCCAGTTCCCAGCTGGGATTTCTGACGAAAGCGTTGACCAGCGCCATGGTTTCAGCACGGTTGGGATCGCTTTTTCTCTCGCAGAGCCGGATCACCTTGTGGTTGTCAGCCCTCAGCGCTTTGGTAACGGCCTCCAACAGGGTGGTTTTGCCGGTACCTTTGGGCCCATCCAGGGAAACAAATAGCGGACGATTCATTGCTCAAACAACGATTGATAAGTGGGCGGCACTCTACCCCATTCCCGACCTGTAGTTCGACGGCGTAGTGCCCATCACGTTGCGAAAGGCATTGCTCAAATGCGCCTGGTCAAAGAAACCCAGCTCGACAGCGATACGTGCCGGTGCATGGCCAAGGCGCAGACGCCGACGTGCTTCGATCAGGCGCAGTTGCTTGAAATACTGCATAGGGGGCAGGCTTTTCAGGGCCTTGAAGCTGCGCACCAGATGGAACCTGGACAGATTGGCTTCGGCGCAGAGGTCTTCCAGTTCAATCGCTTCGTACAGATTGTCCTTCATGAAACGGATCAACTGCGCCAGGCGCACTGGCTCATCGGTAGTTGCTGGCGTGGTACGAAAACGCGCCAGCTCACTGAACAGCACCAGTAACGCTTCGTCTCGACCGCTGGAGTCCAACTGCTCATTCAACGCGAGGATCGAACGAAACAGCGCACCATCACGGAGCACGCCCTCCTCGAACGTGGGCAGGTCATTGGCGCTGCTGGTCTGGTCAAAGATGCTGTGCACTTGCTGCGCATCCAGATGCACACTGATGAATTGCGCGCCTGTGCCGCAGAACTCCGATGCCTGCACGGTCATCGGGTTGTAAAGCGTCACCTCGCCGGATAGCACCTGTTGCTGCTTGCCGTTGAACCAGATCCGCTCCAGCCCGCTGAGGTTCGCGCTGATCACGTACTCTTCATGAGTGTGCTTGGGGTAACGGGCGCCACTGGCATTGACCATCGAGCATTCAATACGCTCAAAGCGAGTCAGGTTTTCCATTACCAACGTCATCAGTCTGCCTCGAACGCCACTAAGACCTACCAAAGGATGAGATCAGGCGAAGTCACATTTCGCATAGTCTTGACTGACTCACCACTTCAACAATAAAAAAGGTGCGCGTATGAATAACACAGAGAAGCGTCTGCTGCTCGTGGTGTTGCTGACCAGCCTCGCCATGCTGGCGTTTGCAGCCAACTCATTGCTGACGCGAGCGGCCTTCCAGACCACGACGATTGACGCAGCATCATTCACCGCGATCCGGGTGATTTCCGGGGCACTGACCCTGCTGCTGATTGCGCTGCTGCAGGGCGTAAGGCTGAAGTTCACGCCATCGGGGTTGTGGTCGGCGGTGTTGCTGTTTACCTATGTGGCAGCGTTCTCCTTTGCCTATCGCGATATCAGTACCGGCGCAGGCGCACTGGTGCTGTTCGCTTCGGCGCAACTGTTGATGATCGCTTACGGCTACGGCAACGGCGAACGAACCAACCTGCTCGGCGTGCTGGTTGCACTGGGCGGCATGGCCGCGTTTCTTGCGCCTTCCGCCTCGACGCCAGCGTGGTCAGCGGCGGCGCTGATGGCGGTGGCCGGGTTCGCCTGGGGCGGTTTTTCGGTGCTTGGGCGTGCTTGCGACTCGCCGATCGCCAACACCGCAACCAGTTTTCTCTGGGCCGTGCCGCTGGCGTTGCTGCTGATGTGGGTGCAGCACGATCACCTGAGTGTCGATAGGTGGGGCATGACCTATGCCCTGCTGTCTGGCAGCCTGGCTTCTGCGATTGGCTATGCGATCTGGTACTGGGTTCGTGGGCGCATGACGGCGATTAGCGCCGGTGCGGTACAGCTCTCGGTACCGCTGCTGAGCGCGGTACTCGGCGTCTTGCTGCTCGGCGAACATATTTCCTGGGGTGCCGGGTTGTCGGCGTTGGTCACCTTGAGCGGTGTGGCCTGGGTCACGCTGACAGCCAAAGCAAAACAACCGGGACATCGCGCTGTCGGCAAGCAAGAACCGAGTCGATAGTGCCGGTTGTCTACAGTTCCATGATCATCTCGTGCCACGCCATCCCGCCATGCTCGGAGGGGGACGGCTTCACGTAGCGATAGCCAAAGTGTTTGTAGAGGTCGATGTGCCGCTCTTTGCACATCAGGTGAATGGTTTTCTTGCCCATGCCGCGCATGCGCGCGATGAACTGACGCATCAGCAGGCTGGAATAGCCTTTGCCCTGGTGGGCAGGATCGAGGACCACCGACATGATCACCACGTTGACAGCGTTCGCATCGTGGCCTATCAGCTCTTTGAACGCTTCGTCAGACATCAGCACTTCATGGGCACAGCCGCTGTTGATGAAGCCGACGATTTCGCCCTCCAGCTCCATGACCAGGAAGCCTTGTGGGTACTGGGCGATGCGGGTGGCAATCTTGGCGTGGGTTGCCGCTTCGTCGCCCTCGTAGGCGATCGTTTCGATGTGGAAGCAGCGGTCGGTGTCAGCGGGTACTGCCTGGCGAAAAATGGGTGTCATGGGTGTTACTCAGGTGGGAGCGGGCTTGCCCCGCGATTGTGGTGTGTCTGGCGCTTCGTGATCGCGGGGCAAGCCCGCTCCTACAGTGCTGCGGCCAGTTGCGCTACAGCGAGGGTATGGCCGATCTCAATCTGGTCTTCAAGCTTCCAGGCTATCGACAAGCCTGTCCAGGCAAGTATCCATTGCAGCAGTCTTTTGCGATCGATGCCAGAAACCTGGGCAACGCTCTCAACCCTGCGCGCGAAACACCCCGGTGCAAGCGCGCTTTCGCCATCAGGATTGCAGAACAGGTTGGCGTAATCAAAACCCCGCTCGCCATATAACCCTTTGGGGTCAATCGCCAGCCAGCCAGACGGGCCGAAATCCAGCACGTTTTCATGGTGGATGTCGCCATGTAATACCGCGACATCGCGCGGCGCGGCCAACAGTTCACGGGCGGTGGCGGCACTGTGCGCCAGCAGGCCTCCCTGGCTGGCGGCCGCACGCCACAACGAATCGAACCATTGCTCCAGCGGCACCAAGGCAGGCAAGGGTTTGCTGCGAGGTGCATGCAAGCGGGCCGCCACGGCACAGAGGATACGCGTGGCCTGATCGTCCTGGCCGCCTTCAACCATGCGCAACAGCGAGTTTGAGCCTTGCGCACGCACCATCAGCAAGGCCTCGCCATCCTGGGCCAACACTGGCGCCGCCCCCTCTCCCGCCCACCAGGCCATGAGCAGACTGCCTGCTTGTTCCTCGGGTTGTTGCGAGACTTTCAGCATCGCCGCCACACCGTGTTGGCGAACCGGCAGCAGATGGCCGTTCAGCGAGGTGAACGCGTCACCGTCCTGGGTGAGCGCCCAGCGTTTCAAATATTCATCGAACATACATCATCCGGTAGGAGCGGGCTTGCCCCGCGATCGGGGTGTCACCATACCACGCGGGCCGTCGTTTCCGGCCATCGCGGGACGCTGGCACTGTATGCTGTCGACACCACTTCACTGCCAAGGACCCGGTATGTCGTTTCCCCGCGCGCAACAAGACAAACTGCTGATGAGCCAGGCGCTAGACCAGGGAAGACGCGCACTCCCCAATTGCCTGCCTAACCCGCCAGTAGGCTGTGTCATCGTCCGCCATGGTGCCGTGATCGCCAGTGGCTACACACAAGCGCCGGGAAGCTATCATGCCGAAGCGATGGCGCTGTCCCAGCTGGAGAAAGGGCTCGATGAGCTAACGGCTTATGTCACGCTGGAGCCCTGCTCCTTCGCAGGCCGAACGCCATCATGTGCCTTGGCGCTGGTGAATGCAGGGGTTGCCCGTGTGCATGTGGCGATGCTCGACCCTGATCCGCGCAACAACGGCGCAGGTATCGAACTACTGCGCCAGGCCGGCATTGAAGTCACCGTCGGCCTGCTCGAAGATCAAGCCCACCAAGACCTGCAACCCTATCTCCTGTAGGAGCGGGCTTGCCCCGCGAAGCGACGTGACTGACAGACCGCATTCGCGGGGCAAGCCTGCTCCTACCTCGGTCAGATGCCTAGGGCAATCACCCTGCCCCGCGATAGCGCCGGAAAAACAAGGTGAAACGTGGTCATGCCCTCAATCGAGGTGCACCAGATCTTGCCTTGGTGCGCCTCAACGATGGATCGCGTTATGGCCAGCCCCAGCCCCGCATTACTGGGTGCCCCTTCCCGCCTGGCCCGGTCGACCCGGTAGAAGCGATCAAAAATCCGGTTGATGTGCTGCGGGTCGATGCTGGCGCCGCCGTTGCTGATGGCGAGGGTCACGTTATCGGCGCTTTGCTCGATGCGCGCCGCTATCTCGTTGCCTTGCGCGGTGTAACGCAAGGCATTGGAAAGAATGTTGGAAACAGCCCGGTCGATCATCAGCCGGTCGCCACGGACACTGCCTTCACCTTCAAGGGTTAACCGTATGTCGCGATCCTCAGCCAGCAACTGGTAGTAGTCGAACAGCCTGGACACCCGCTCTTCAAGTTTGATCTCGACTTGCTCGGGCATGATCAGGCCGTTGTCGGACTTGGCGAGAAACAGCATGTCGTCGATCATCCGCGACATGCGTTTGAGGTCTTCCAAATTCGAGTACAGGTTTTCCTCGTACGCATCCGGATCGCGCTTCTTCGACAGCACCACCTCGGTGTGCGTCAGCAGGTTGCTGACCGGGGTGCGCAGCTCATGGGCGATGTCGGCCGAGAAGTTGGACAGGCGCACAAAGGCATCCTCCAGGCGTGCAAGCATGGCGTTGAACGACAAGATCAGTTCTTGCAGCTCAAGGGGCACAGGCTCCAGGGGGATACGCTCTTGCAGTGACCTGGCCGACATGGACGTCGCAACCCTGGTGATCTGCTGAACCGGACGCAGCCCACTCTTGGCGACCAACCAGCCCAGGCCGGCACTGACCAAGGCGCTGATCACCAGACCGATTGCAAACCATCGCTGCAGGGTTGCAAAGAAATGCGCATGGCTGGTGATGTCGAGCATCAGCATGACGGTAACAGGGCCTGGCACGCCCTGGATCTGGACGTGAGCGGTGACGCCGCGAAAGTTGCGCGCACCGTCTTGCCAATCCCACAGGGTTTGCTTGTCAGCACGCTTGAAACGCTCAGGGATCGGCAAGGCATCGGCTTCTGCAAACAGTACAGTGCCCTGTGCATCGAGAATGACCGCACTCAGGTCCTGGTGTGCACCCAGCAATGCGCGCAGTTGCGGTTGCAGCGCTTGCAGCCGCGCGCCAGGGGCCTGGATCGAGAGCATGTGGGTGGCCGACGTCAGCTTCTCGGTCAGCGCCTGTTCATCGAGCATGCGAAAGTGACGCTGGGCCAGCATGTTGAAGCTGATGCCCGCCACCACCAGTACCGCGATCACCGCAAACATGATCATCAGGGTCAAACGCTTGGCCAGCGAAGACCGGGCCAACATCACTCAGCAACATCCATCATGTAGCCCATGCCGCGGGCGGTGTGGATCAGCTTCGGCGCGAAGTCATCATCGATTTTGGCCCGCAGCCGCCGTATCGCCACTTCGATGACGTTGGTGTCGCTGTCAAAATTCATGTCCCACACCTGGGAGGCGATCAGTGACTTGGGCAGGACTTCACCGCGACGGCGCATCAGCAGCTCAAGCAGTGAGAACTCCTTGGCGGTCAGGTCGATTCGCTTGCCGTTGCGGGTCGCACGGCGCTTGAGCAGATCGACTTCAAGGTCGGCCATCTTCATGGTGGTTTGCGTTGATGAGCCGCTGCCGCGCCGCAACAGGGTTCGCACCCGCGCCAACAGTTCCGAGAAGGCAAAGGGCTTGATCAGATAGTCATCGGCGCCCAGCTCAAGCCCTTTCACCCGGTCCTCCACGCCATCGCGTGCAGTCAGGAACAACACCGGCACCTCTTTGCCCGCCGCACGCACCAAGCGCAGCACTTCCCAGCCATCCAGCCCGGGCATCATCACGTCGAGAATCAGCAGGTCGTAGCTTTCGCTCAGCGCGTATTGAAGGGCATCGATGCCGGTGAGGACGCGATCTACAACGAAACCTGCCTCCGTAAGGCCCTGCTGCAAATAGGCCCCGGTTTTCGGCTCATCCTCAGCGACCAGTAGTTTCATGTGCTCCGCCCCCAAAGGTGTACAGCCCCCAGTGTGCAGCAAAAAAACCACCTAACCAGAACCTGACACAAAAGTAATGTGGGCATCAGATAGCTGTCAGGCAAACCGGCGCGAGCACCTTACAGAACTGTAATGTCGGGCTCAGCTGTTTGAAAGCGCAGGCTCGCTAAGGTGGCCCCAAGCCTGCAGCCCTCGGGGCTCACAAGGCTTGGGGCAACCCCAAGGAAACCGGGACCTGCGACGTCGAGCAGCCCTGGATATCAGCGAATTACCTGACTGACTGGACACTACGGCATGCACAGCACAACCACGAGACGAACCTTCGTCAAAGGCCTGGCCGCTACTGGATTATTGGGTGGATTGGGCCTGTGGCGCACGCCGGTCTGGGCGGTGACCAGCCCGGGCCAGGCGAATGTGCTGACAGGCACTGATTTTGATCTGTACATCGGTGAGCTGCCGGTCAACATCACCGGCGCCGCTCGTACGGCAATGGCGATCAACGGCTCCCTGCCCGGCCCGGTTCTGCGTTGGCGCGAAGGTGACACCGTCACCCTGCGGGTTCGCAACCGCCTGCAAGAGGACACCTCGATTCATTGGCACGGCATTATTCTGCCGGCGAACATGGACGGTGTGCCGGGCCTGAGCTTCCACGGCATCGCCCCCGATGGCCTGTATGAATACAGGTTCAAGGTTCAGCAAAACGGCACCTACTGGTACCACAGTCATTCCGGGCTGCAGGAGCAGATCGGGGTGTACGGTGCGCTGGTCATCGATGCCAAGGAGCCCGAGCCGTTCACTTACGATCGCGACTATGTCGTGCTGCTCAGCGACTGGACCGATGAAGACCCTGCCAGGGTGCTGTCCAAACTCAAGAAGCAATCGGATTACTACAACCTGCACAAACGCACCGTTGGCGACTTCGTCAACGACGTCAGCGAGATGGGCTGGTCGGCGGCACTCGCAGACCGCAAAGCCTGGGCCGAGATGAAAATGAGCCCGACCGACCTGGCCGACGTCAGTGGCTACACCTACACCTACCTCATGAACGGCCAGGCCCCGGACAGCAACTGGACGGGGCTCTTCAAGCCCGGCGAAAAGCTCCGCCTGCGCTTTATCAACGCGTCGGCCATGACCTACTTCGATGTGCGCATTCCTGGCCTGAAAATGACCGTCGTCGCCGCCGACGGACAGCACGTCAAACCGGTGAAAGTCGATGAGTTCCGCATCGCGGTAGCGGAAACCTACGATGTCATCGTCGAGCCGGACGACGCACAGGCCTACACCATTTTCGCCCAGAGCATGGACCGCACCGGCTACTCCAGGGGCACGCTGGCCGTGCGTGAAGGTCTGCAAGCGCCGGTACCGGCCATTGACCCGCGTCCGCTGATCGCGATGAGCGATATGGGCATGGACCACGGCAGCTCGGGCGGGATGGACCATGGCGGCATGGCGGGTATGGATCACAGCAAGATGGCCGGCATGGATCACGGCAGCATGGCCGGCATGGACCACAGCAGCATGGCCGGCATGGGCAGCATGAATAGCGGGATGCAGACTCACCCGGCGTCCGAGACCGACAACCCCCTGGTCGACATGCAAACCATGACCCCGATAGCCAAGTTGAACGATCCGGGAATGGGGCTGCGCAACAATGGCCGTCGCGTACTGACCTATGCCGACCTGCGCAGCACCTTTATGGACCCGGACGGACGCACCCCGGGGCGTACCCTCGAGCTTCACCTCACCGGGCACATGGAGAAGTTCTCCTGGTCGTTCGACGGCATCAAATTCTCAGACGCCGAGCCCCTGCGCCTCAAGTATGGCGAGCGTCTGCGTCTCACCCTGGTCAACGACACCATGATGGCCCACCCCATCCACCTGCATGGCATGTGGAGCGACCTGGAAGATGAAGACGGTAACTTCATGGTGCGTAAACACACCATCGATATGCCGCCCGGCTCGAAACGAAGCTACCGCGTGACAGCGGACGCTTTGGGCCGTTGGGCCTTTCACTGCCACCTGTTGTTACACATGGAAATGGGCATGTTCCGAGAAGTCCGCGTAGACGAATGAACTGGAGAATCGACATGAGCAAAGCAATCAAACCAAGCGCCTTTTTCTTCACCGCCGCCATGGCAGGCCTGATGGCTGTGTATGCCCCTTCGACCTGGTCGGACGAAAATCATCAGCAGCATTCGCAACATGCGACTGAAGCAAAAGCCGGCGCCCAGGGTAAGCAAGCCCAAGGGATGAATCATCAAGGCATGGATCATGGCGCGATGAAGGGCATGAACCATGACGCCATGAAAGGAATGGACCATGGCTCGATGCAGGGCATGGACCACAGCAAAATGATGGAATCACAGGGCAGCGACAACGCTAAGGCAGGGAAAGATGGTCAATAGCCTGACACGACCGTCGCTGCTGGCGTTGACGGTGGCCTTCAGCACACTGGCTGCAGCGCCAGGCTTCGCGGCGGAACAAATGGACCATGCAGCGATGGGCCATGGCAGCATGCAAGGGATGGATCACAGCGCCATGGATCATTCGAACATGAACCACGGCGCGGTTGATACCCCCACCAAAGCCAGTCGCACGCCGATTCCGCTACTGACCGACGCCGACCGCAACGCCGCGTTTCCGCCGCTGGCGGGTCACCAGGTTCACGACAGCGCCATCAACGGCTTCTTGTTGCTCGACCAGCTTGAATATCAGGATGCCGACGAAGGTAGCACCCTGGCCTGGGACGCTTCGGGGTGGATGGGTGGCGACATCAACCGCCTGTGGATGCGCTCCGAGGGTGAGCGCACCAATGGCGTGACCGAGGACGCGGAGCTGCAGCTGCTGTACGGGCGGGCCATCGGTCCCTGGTGGGATGTGGTCGCGGGCGTACGCCAGGACTTCAAACCTGAGTCACCGCAGACCTGGGCAGCGTTCGGTGTGCAAGGCATGGCGCTGTACAGCTTCGAAGCTGAAGCCACTGCGTTCATTGGCGAGAATGGCCAGTCTGCCGCGCGCCTGGAAGGCGAATACGACATTCTGCTGACCAATCGCCTGATCCTCCAGCCAATGGCCGAAGCCAATTTCTATGGCAAGAACGACCCCGAACGCGGCGTGGGTTCCGGCCTCGCCAACACCGAGGTCGGGCTGCGCCTGCGCTATGAGATCGTGCGTCAGTTCGCACCTTACATCGGCGTCACCTGGAGCCGTTCCTATGGCAAAACCGCCGACCTGATTCGTGACGAAGGTGACGATGTCGATGAAGCGCGTTTCGTTGCCGGTATCCGCATGTGGTTTTGAGAGCCTGACATGAAAAAAACAATAACAACACTCGTGGTAGCAGGCGCCGTAGGCAGTGCGGCCGTGTTGGGCGGCGCGTATTTCGGCCTGGTCAATGTCGGCGCTGATGACCCGCACTTTCCGGCCGTGCATGCCTTCCTCGCCATGGCGCGGGATCGTTCTATCGCGGTGCGTGCACGCGATATCGAGGTACCGAATCTAAAAGATGAAGCGCTGATTCGCACCGGCGCCGGTAACTACAACGCCATGTGCATTGGCTGTCACCTCGCCCCCGGGGTCGAAAAGACCGAGCTCAGCCAGGCGCTGTATCCGGCACCGCCCAACCTCGCCAAAGTCGGCGCAGGCGACAACCCCGCCGTTGCCTTCTGGACCATCAAACACGGGATCAAGGCCACCGGCATGCCGGCCTGGGGCAAGAGCATGGGGGATCAGTACATCTGGGGGGTTGTCGCGTTCCTAGAGCAACTGCCGCAGATGAATGCCGAGCAATACCAAACCCTGGTAGCCAGCAGCGGTGGCCATCAGCACGGTGGCGGGGAAAGCACGATGCACAACCATGAAGGGCAGCACAGCAGCCCTGCGGCTAAAACGCATGCGCACAAAGAGGGGGCGGAACACAGCCATTGAACTTGTGGGGCGGTGATGTGACTTGTTCTCGCGATTGCGGTGTATCAGTCACATGGTATCGCGGGGCAAGCCCGCTCCTACGGTGGGGAAATGAGCAATGAAACGCATTTTCCTCACACTTGAAGTTGCGCTCTGCACGATCACTACTAGGCTCTTGCTAGTCGTAGTTGGGCTGGGCGTACCGTTAAACAGTACTTGATGATATCAAGACAATAGCAAAAACCATCGGGCGCCCATGCCTTGGAAGTGCTGCAATTTTTACATTCAGCAGGGGAAGCTCGATGAGTAACACGTGTACACGTAGCGCGCGTATCTGGTGTGCGGCAGTTTTCAGTTCGGGGCTGGGACTGTTGAGTCTGAATGCTAACGCCGGTGGCCTGTTCATCTATGAGGCCGGCCAGGAAGGCGCCGGATTGGCCAACGCAGGCGCTGCCGCACTCGCTACCGACCCCAGTGTACTGATGAGCAACCCGGCCGGGATCACCGAACTCAAGGGCACACAAGTCAGCGCCAATGCCCAGGTGATTCTTGGTCACATTCGCTTTTCTCGTGATGACAACAACCAGTTCGACGGCAACGAGGGCGGCAATGCCCTGCAGTGGCTGCCGGGCTCGAGCCTGTTTATCAGCCATCAGCTCGATGAGCGTTCGGCCGTTGGCTTTGGCATGTACGGCAACTTTGGCCTGGCGCTGGATTATGACGATGACTGGGCCGGCCGTTACTTCAGCCAGGAAACTGCGGTGATCGGCGTGTCCTTTCAGCCAACTATTGCTCACCAGTTCACCGACCAACTTTCGGTCGGTATCGGCCCACGCATTGTGTACGGTTACTACCGCGACGAAGTTGCCATCAACAATAACCTGCTCGGCCTGCGCGACAGCCCGGATGGGCAACTGGAATACAAAGACACCGACATAGGCACCGGGGTCAACCTTGGTTTGCTCTACAAGTTCGACGAGCGCACGCAAGTCGGTCTGGCCTACACCAGCAAGGTCAAGTTGGAGTTTGAAGACAGCCCGGACGTGCGCAACGTCAGTAACCCGATCATCAATGCCGCCCTGCGCCGCCTCGACGTCGACTCACTGGAGCTGGACATGAATGTCCCGCAGACCGTGCTGTTGAGCGTGGCACATCAGCTCGATCCGCAATGGAAGTTGCTCGGCAGCCTGGGCTGGCAAGAATGGAGCGACTTCGGCCAGATCGGCGTAGAGGTCGATGCCAATGCCGCCGGTGTCGACCGCACGGTAGACCGCCAGTACAAAGACACCTGGCACGCCTCGCTCGGGGCGCAGTACCAGGCCACCAAACAACTGCGCTGGAGCATGGGCCTGGGCTATGACAGCTCGGCGGTAGACGACAAAGACCGCACCGTTGACAACCCCATGGGCGAAGCCTGGCGTTTCGCGACCGGGGTCAATTACCAGCTTGAAGAAGGTCTCGATCTGCACGTCGCTTACACCCTCGTGTGGTTGGGAGACATGGACGACGAACAGACCAAGTCGCGTTCCGGAACCACCCTCTCCGGAACCTACAAGGATGCCGCGCTACACATTATTGGTGGCGGCGCGACCTGGCGTTTTTGAATCGGATAACACCGTCTCGACCTGATTCTGTACGGGATTGACCACAAGGAGTTACACCATGAAGTTGAAGCCGCTAGCGGTCGTATTGTGCCTGGCCACATTAGGGATGGCAGGTTGCAGCAGTAAATACGTAGCACCCGAGGAGTACTCCGGGTTCCTGAAAAGCTACCAATTGCTCAAAGAAGAAAAGTCGCCCTCTGGCGAAGCAGTGATGCGCTGGATCAAACCAGGCGTGAACGCCAGCCAGTTCACCAGCGTGTTTATTGAACCAAGCCAGTTGTATCCAAAACCGCAACCCACCGAGAAGGTGCCGCAGAAAACCCTGAACGGCATCACCACGTATTACGATCAATCGCTGAAAACCCAGTTCGCCAAGGCACTACCGCTTGCCAGCGGCCCCGGGCCACGGGTGTTGGTGGTACGTCCGGCGATCACTGCGGTCAGCGCCAAGACCAAGGGCCTGCAACCGTATGAAGTGATCCCGATTGCCCTGGTAGCCGCCGGCGTCAGCGCGGCCACAGGTATCCGCGATCAGGACACCAGCATCGCCACCGAAGCGGCGTTCCTTGATGGCGGCAGCAACGAAGTGGTCGCTCAGGTGGTACGCAAAGGCGCGGGCGCCGAGCTGGACAACTCCTCCCAGGTCATGAGTGCCAACGATGCCAAGGCAGTGATCGATGGCTGGGCACGTGACATGGTCAAGTCGTTCGAGGCGCTGAAGAAATAGGTCGCAATCGCGACCCCACTGTAGATCCCCAACCTTCTGCACTGTGAGTACAGTGCAGAGCGCTGGCGGTTACCTGCAAGGGTACAGCGCATCGTTGAACAAGGAGTTTGAAATGAAAGCGATCGTCCAACCCTCGACCCTACGGGCTGACAACGCATCAGCCGGAATCTGGAAACTCAGCACCTCGGTCCTGCTCGCCGCTGCCATCGCCATGAGCAACCACGCCTGGGCCGCCGAAGCGCCCAAGCCCGCCACCGAGGCCACCAAGGCGGCCAACGACGCGCTGCTCAAGGAATTGCCGTTCAACGATAAAACCTCGTTCGAGCTGGCGCACAAGGGCTTCATCGCCCCGCTGCCGTCCGAGCCGATCAAAGGCCCCAGCGGCAACATGATCTGGGACCCGAACAAATACGGTTTTATCAAGGAAGGTGAAACGGCACCGGCCTCCACCAACCCAAGCCTCTGGCGTCAGTCGCAACTGATCAACATCTCCGGCCTGTTCGAAGTTACCGATGGCATCTACCAGGTGCGTAACTACGACCTGTCGAACATGACCATCGTCGAGGGCAAGGACGGCATTACCGTCTTCGACCCACTGATTTCCAGTGAAACCGCCAAGGCTGCGCTGGAGCTGTACTTCAAGCACCGCCCGAAAAAGCCGGTGGTGGCGGTGATCTACACCCACAGTCACGTCGACCACTACGGCGGCGTGCGCGGCGTTGTCGACGAGAACGACGTCAAGGCCGGCAAGGTCAAGATCTACGCTCCCAAAGGTTTCCTTGAGCATGCGGTGGCCGAGAACGTCATGGCCGGTACCGCCATGAGCCGTCGCGCCAGCTACATGTACGGTAACCTGCTGCCGCCGAACGAAACCGGCCAGTTGGGCGCGGGCCTGGGGACCACCACCTCCGCCGGTACCGTGACCCTGATCCCGCCGACCGACATCATCGAAAAAACCGGCGAGACCCATGTAATCGACGGCCTCACCTACGAGTTCCTCTACGCGCCGGGCAGTGAGGCGCCGGCCGAGATGCTCTATTACATCAAGGAGAAAAAGGCCCTGAACACGGCCGAAGACTCCACCCATACCCTGCACAACACCTACTCGTTGCGTGGCGCGAAGATCCGCGAGCCACTGCCGTGGTCCAAGTACCTCAACGAGGCGCTGAAGATGTGGGGCGACGACGTCCAGGTGATGTACGCCATGCACCACTGGCCGGTCTGGGGCAATAAGGAAGTCAAAGATCAGCTGTCGTCGCAGCGTGACATGTACCGCTACATCAACGACGAAACCCTGCGTCTGGCCAACAAGGGGTACACCATGACCGAAATCGCCGAGCAGGTGAAACTGCCCAAGTCGATTGCCAACCGCTTCTCCAACCGCGGCTACTACGGCTCGTTGAACCACAACGTCAAGGCCACCTACGTGCTGCACCTGGGCTGGTTCATCGGCAACCCTGCGACCTTGTGGGAGCTGCCACCGGATGAACAGGCCAAGCGCTACGTCGACATGATGGGCGGTGCCGATGCCGTGCTGAAAAAGGCCAAGGAATACTACGACAAGGGTGATTACCGCTGGGTGGCCGAGGTGGTCAACCATGTAGTCTTCGCCGACCCGAGCAACCAGGCGGCGAAGAACCTGCAAGCCGACACGCTGGAGCAACTGGGTTACCAGGCCGAGAGCGGCCCATGGCGCAACTTCTACCTGACCGGTGCCCAAGAACTGCGCAACGGCGTGCAGAAGCTGCCAACGCCAGACACCGCCAGCCCCGACACCGTCAAGGCGATGGACCTGGACCTGTTCTTCGACTTCCTGGCCATGCGTTTGAAAGGGCCTGAGGTGGGCGACAAGCACATCACCCTGAACCTGGACTTCACTGACCTCAAGCAGAAGTACACGCTGGAGATGGTCAACGGTGTACTCAACCACACCGAAGGCATGCAAGCCAAAGACGCCGATGCGACCATCACCCTGACCCGTGACACCTTGAACAACATCATGCTCAAGCAGACCACGCTCAAGGATGCTGTCAGCAAGGGCGACGTGAAGATCAACGGCAACGAAGGCAAGCTTGAGGAGTTGATGAGCTACATGGACAACTTCGACTTCTGGTTCCCAATCGTCACGCCCTAACGTGCCTACTGATGCTTGATTGCATCTCGGCAAGCCATTGGCAATAAGTCGGTGGCTTGCCTCTTTGTTTAATACAACGGTGACAACCCTGGATTGGATACCCAGCCTCTATTTGTCCCGGCGAAGCCACGCTAACCTCAATTGAAGGGCATCACTATGAGCACGCTGATACACAAGCTCAAACATGAATTCATGAAAGTCCTTCCGCCCACGATCTTCTTTTTCATCATTTTGCATATTGTGGCCCTTATTCGCGGGCTGATGATCAAGGGCTCGGGGGTTGATCTTCCCGTCTCGGCTTCAGTACTGATCGCATCCATGATCCTCGGCAAATCGGTATTGGTCGCGGATATGCTGCCCTTCATTAACCGCTTTCCTGACAAACCGTTGATTTGGAATGTAACCTGGAAGACGCTGATGTATGCAGTGGTCGCGCTGGTTGTGCACTACTTGGAGCGTCTGTACGAATACTGGAAGGAAGCACCCAGCCTCGTGGATGCGAATTCGCTGCTGTGGTCTTCAATGAACTGGCCACGCTTTTGGGCAATACAGATTCTGCTCATCACGTTGATCTTCATGTATTGCGTGATCGCGGAGTTAGCACGTGTCATTGGCCGTGATCGACTGAAGGTGATGTTCGTAGGCCCGCTTGCGCCAATGCAACGTTAGAACTTCAAAAGCTACGGATCAAAGGTTTCGGATTCTACCGGCGGGGTTGACCAAATCTCTTTCGGCGCTGATCGGGGGCAGGATTGGTTTTGGCTTTGGCTTTGAGGGCTGGGGGCTTATCCATTTGATGGGGTGGCTGGGCTGGCCCCTTCCGCCCTTACGGCGGCCTACTTTGCTCTTGGGCAAAGTAGGCAAAACCGCTCGCTCCTGCATCCGGCCCTACGCTTCGCTCCGGGTCCCCTCGCTCCGGCGACTTCCAGGCCCGCGCGGCCTACGACTTGCTACGCAAGTCTACATCTCGCGCCTTCGGCTACGCCGAAGGGTGCTAACGCACCTGGCCCTCCAGTCACCTACACTCAGCCTCCTGAAGTCGCAGACCGTGGCGCCTGAACTAACGCGCGCACAAAGCAAGAGCAAAACAACAAGCCACAAGCGTACAGACCATCCAAGCCGCCACTAGCGAAGCTAACACCAGCCCGGGCGCCGCCCGTAACTTAGCGACTTCAGGAGGCCGAGTGGAGGTGACTGGAGGGCTTGTCACGGTGGGAGCGGGCTTGCCCCGCGATCTGGCGCGATACAGCAAATCGCGGGGCAAGCCCGCTCCCACCGGTAGGGCCGGATGCAGGAGCCAGCGGTTTTGCTTACTTTTTCCAAGAAAAAAGTAAGCCGCCGTAAAGGCGGAAGGTGCCAGCCCAGCCACCCCATCAAATGGATAAGCCCACAGCCCTCAAAGCAAAAGCAAAAGCAAAATCCAACCCTTCCCCCCGACAATCCGTGAAGAGCCATTTTCAATATGAGCGGCTGCATCCGTCATTGCGGTAACTTCAACAGCGTGGGATACCCGCGGGAGAATACCCAATCCGACGCTTTGGCGGGTACATGGCAACCCAGGCACGTCGTCTGGAAACCTTTCGAGACATTGATCTTGGGTGCCTTGGCTTCAAACAGTGCCCAGCCCCACCCTTCGGCCCAATGGGTATTGCTTTGGAAACGCTGCTGGCGATCTTTGACCATCACGAACCACACCGAAGTCTGCCCGGCCCACTGTGCCAAACCTGTCGTTTGAGCGCCTTGTTCTACGTTGCGAATCTCCTTGACCAGTACCGCCCCATCCGGAAACTCACCGGTTGCGCGGTAGGCCTCGACAACCTCGGGCTGCGTGTAGACATCGTGGAAGCCAAAGCCAGGTGCCTGTTTGTCACCCACTACCCAAGAACCAAGGTGGCTCCAGGTCTTGCGAAAGTCGACCGGCAAACTGATCTTCCCTTTGTCATCCACATAGTGGCTATAGGTGTGCTCGGCGAGGCTCATGGCATTGGCCTGGGCGTGGTACGCGCGAAGGTGCTCGGCACCCTCTTCAGCAAAAGCAGTCGCGGTGACAGTGCCTGCAATCAATAAGGCTGTTGCCTTTAAAAGGCGTTGCATGGTGGTACTCCCCAATTCAGTGAATGTCCTGTTTCACAGGCATGGCGCAATTCTAGGGAGCCACGTTGCTGCCTCGGCGGCAGCGCGTCTGCAATGCACAACAGTACGTCCAGTACTCACGCCTGGATGACTACCTGCTGTAGCCATTGGCTGGGACTGCTGCCTACCTTGCGCCGAAAAGCCCTGGCCAACGCCGATGGGCTCTCGTAGCCCACCTCATCGGCGATCAAGGCAATAGGCCGACCTTCACGCAAG
The DNA here is from genome assembly GCF_056322725.1 of Pseudomonas sp. NUPR-002. Lineage (NCBI taxonomy): Bacteria > Pseudomonadati > Pseudomonadota > Gammaproteobacteria > Pseudomonadales > Pseudomonadaceae > Pseudomonas > Pseudomonas sp. NUPR-002. Next base: position 2,543,754 of record NZ_CM150476.1, on the reverse strand, counting down.
CGCTTTTGCGCCAGGCTCACACGCCACTCCAGCAGGTAGTCCGCCGGGGAAAACCCCACCACTTGACGAAAATGCGCTGCGAAGCTGGCTCGCGACATACCCGCGATGTTGGCAAGCGCCGCAACCGACCAGCTCTTCTGGGGGGCTTCGTGGATCTGGTTGAGGGCCCGGGACAGGCGTATGTCTGCCAAGCCAGCCATCAGCCCGCAAGGCAGCTCGCGCCGGGTCATGATGTGGCGCAGCAATTGAATGACCATCAGCTCGAACAAGCGATTGAGCACCAGCTCGCGCGCCGCCTCCTGGCCTGTCGCCTCCTGGAATATCCAGTCAAGGCAACCACTCAGGCTCGGGAGTTCGCGCAACGGCCTGATGATGTAGTCCGGGAGAGCGCGGGACAACGGATTGTCGATGCCGCCGTCAAACTGCAGGGTCGCGCAGACCAGTTCAGCCCCGCCGTCTTGTAACGCGCTAAGCCGATAGGCATTGGGCCGTACAATCAACATCAACCCGGGCTCTTCGAGGTGGAACACCCGCCTGGCTTTATCCTCGAAAGTGACACGCCCTGCCCGCAGCAAATGGATATACCCGCACGGTACCTGGCCGCTGTACGCTGACGTACCGCAAAAGCCACCTTGATGGTAGGTGGCCGCGTGAAGGTTGAAATGATTCAGGACGATGTCGAGAGTGCTCATGAAGCTCCTCGTTGCACAGTTCAAGTGGGGGGGCGACAACAACGCCTGACACCCAGGGCTGCAAGGATGCCCACGACAATCGCCAATAAAGGCAGGCTCGAAACAACGTTGAGGGTTGGAAACACCAGCAGCATCTGTGAATCGTTACCCCCCAGCATCATGGAGGCGCCACCGCCCATCAGTACTCCCGACAGCAAATGTCGACTCGATGCGGCCAACCGGATTGCTTGCCATCTGAAGGTCTTGCGGTACACAGTAAAGCCAAGCATGCCCAGCAGCAGTGCCGCAAACACCGCCAGGCGCTGGCCACTGATCAACCATTGACCCGGCGTCCACACCCATTGCGCCAGATCGTAGAAAAAATCACTGGGTGTCCATAAAGGTTCAAGGCTGTAAAGCGCACGGGTCAAGGTACCCAGCAGCATGCTGGCCAACACCAGGCGTCGATCGCCGTGAGCCCGCACCAGCACCAGCAATACCAACAGCAAAATACCCAGGGTCAGCCCGTAATGGAGACTGGAGATCTCCGGCAAGCGATCGATCTTGTATTCAGGCTGCCGATTGAGGCGGTGCCACAACAGGATACCGAGCACCCAGCCGACAATGGTCAGCGTCAGGTTGAGGTCACCGCGGGTGATTCGAGTCAAGGTGCCGAGGCTGCAGCCGCCGTTCAAAACCGAGGCGACACCGAACAGCAGGCCGCCAGTCAGCAGCGGCCAATAGCCGATACCCGGCGAAAACAATGGCTGGCTGATGCCGAGCCGCTCATACAGCGGTGCAAGCAGCAGCCCGAACAGACCGCACGACAGCAGTGCCACAAATAACGTCGGTCGCCCTTGCAGCAACAGCTCGCAGGCTCTGACCAGGCACAACCCCATGCGCTGCGCTGTCCAGCCAATCAGCAGCGCCAGAATCAAGGCAAATAGCACAGTCACCTCACCCGCCCGATCAACGGCTCAGGCGACAGCCGGGGCGTGCTGCGGCACTCGAAAAACGCGCAGCAGGCTGTGTTTGAGGAGCACGAGTGAAGCCGCCAGCAACACCACGTCCTTGAGCAGGAAACCCGTCGCGCCGCCCATGGCAGGAAACCCGCCCGCCGACGCCTCCCAGGCACCGGGCGTGGAGAAAATCAAGGTAAGAGTAGTCAAGTACGTCGCCACGGACCCCGCCGATGCCAGCACTGAAATCCTTGCAAACCAGGCACCGAGCACCAGGCCCAGCCCTATCGACCATTCCGCAACGCCCAGTGCGTAGCTGGCACCTTGAACACCGAACACGGTGTGCATCCATCCCAGGATCGGGCTGTTGCCAATCAAGGGCTGCAGCGCTTGTGCCTCGTAGGGGAACCATTTGGCGTAGCCGAACAGGGCAAAAATCACAACGAGCGCCCAACGGGTGAACTTGATTTCAATGTCACTGCGCAGCAGGCCAGCAAGTGCGGACGGGGTCATAGTAAATTCCTGGATTGCAAAGGAGGGTCAATTGACTGAGTGGCTAGGCATGGATTTGTTACAGCACAGTGGTATGGCCACTGCGAAATTGCAGCGGCCAGCGCCTGCCGTGGTTTATCTGCCAGGCGCATCAATCCACGGCGGGAAAGTCCAGTTCAGTGTTGGCCACGTTGTTGAGATAGTTGGTGAAGGTGGTAGTCGCGACCAGGGCAATGACGTCGACGATCTTGGCGTCGCTCAAACCTGCCTCGCGGGCGTCATGCAAATCACGTTCGGTGACGCGCCCTCGCAATTCGACAACCTGGCGAGCCAACACCACCACCGCATCCAGGCGCCCCTCACGAGCACGTGTGATGTCGCTCGCATCCAGGCCGGCTTTACCGGCAAACAAAACGTGCGCCGCGAGGCAGTAGTCGCAACCATTGACCTGCGAAACGGCCAAGGCAACGGCCTCTCGCTCACGGGAAGTCAATGTCGACTTCTGCAGCGCCTGAGAAAGGGCCAGGTAACCACCCAATGCGGCGGGCGAATGAGCCATCGTGGCAAACACGTTCGGCACAACACCGAACGCTTTGTGCAGGCCCTCCAAATGGCGACGAGAGGACTCGGGAGCCTGTTCCGAGTTCAGGGCAGTAATACGCGTCATGGTGAGTCTCCGGTAAGTTGGTTGGGGCTTGATCAACCCTGGAGACATAGTGGACGCCGCCATGAGCGCCCTGGGATCTGATCGTCAACGTTATCGTGCAGATCGTCCAAATGTGCAGGCGTGGCCTCAATGCGACGTACTTGACGGGGCTTGCTTCTGTGCAAGATAGCTCGACCTTCATCGAAGCGGCCCCGCCAGAATAGCGGCATGCATCACACGACTTCGAACAAGCCAGCGGCGCCCATCCCTCCCCCGACGCACATGGTCACCACCACGTACTTGACTGCACGGCGTTTGCCTTCGAGCAAGGCATGACCCACCATGCGCGCGCCGCTCATGCCATAGGGGTGGCCGATGGAGATGGCACCGCCGTTGACGTTGAGCCGGTCGTTGTCGATGCCCAGTTTGTCGCGACAGTAAAGCACCTGGCAGGCAAAGGCTTCGTTGAGTTCCCAAAGGCCGATGTCATCGACGCTCAGGCCGTGCTGTTTCAGGAGCTTCGGTACCGCCAGTGCCGGGCCGATGCCCATTTCTTCCGGCGCCAGGCCGGCCACGGCGATACCGCGGTACAGGCCCAGGGGCTGCAGGTTGCGCTGTTCGGCCAGGCGCGCGTCCATCAGTACGCAGGCACTCGCGCCGTCAGACAACTGACTGGCATTGCCGGCGGTGATACTGCCGCCTTCGATCACGGGCTTGAGCCGGCTCAAGTCGTCAATCTGGGTGTGTGGGCGGTTGCCTTCATCCAGGCTCAGGCTTACCTGTTCATGGCTGATCGCACCGCTGGCTTTGTCAACCACCTGCTTGCTCACAGTGACCGGCACTATTTCATCGCTGAACACACCTGCCTGTTGCGCGGCAGCGGTGCGTTGTTGTGATTGCAGGCTGTAGTGGTCTTGCGCTTCGCGGCTGATGCCGTAGCGCTGGGCCACCCACTCGGCGGTTTGCAGCATCGGCATGTAAGCCTGGGGTACGTGGCGCAGGACGCTGTCGTCATGCTGGCTGTCGACCCAATGCATGTGCCGGTTCTGCACCAGGCTGATGTGTTCCTGGCCGGCACCCAGGGTCACCTGCATGCCGTCGACCATGATTTGCTTGGCGGCAGTGGCGATGGCCATCAAGCCCGATGCGCACTGGCGATCCAGGGTCTGGCCGCTGACGGTCAGCGGCAGGCCTGCCGCCAAAGCGCTCATGCGTCCCAGGTTCCAACCCGCAGTTCCTGCGGGCATGCCGGTACCCATCACCAGGTCTTCGATTTCTCCGGCTTCGATACCGGCGCGCTCGACGGCGGCGCGAATCGCGAAGCTGGCCATGGTCGGCGAGGTGGTGACGTTGAAGGCACCGCGAAAGGCCTTGGCGATCGGCGTGCGGGCGGTGGAAAGGATTACAGCTTCTTTCATCGTGTGGCTCCTGCTCGTTGGAAGGCTTGGTCTACTGCCGGCTTTTGAGGAAATCCTGAACCAGGTTCGAGCGATCGAACGACTTGGCGGCTTGCACTGGCGGATACTCGGCAAGGGTTTTCAGGTGCGCGCCAATCAACTCGCCCATCGGTGCTGCGATCCACGACGACTTCTGGATCATATGGCCGTAGGCGTCATTGCTGTCGTAGCTTTCGAACGGGTCGCTGCGCAGGTTGAACATCAAAGGGGCAAACAGCGGCTTGATCGGCGCGTAGTAGTCTTCTTTGGTCGAGAAGTGCAGCTTCCACGGCCCCATGCGCACGGCGGTCAACTTGCTCTCGATGTAATAAAACAGGCTGGTGCGCGCGCTGTCGGGGGCTTTGCCGGTCCAGTAGTCGAGGTTATTGATGCCGTCGATGTACTGCTTTTTCTGCACTTTCATGCGCTCTGCCACATCCGTTACACCGGCTGCGGCTGCCAGGCTGGTGAACATGTCCTGGTGCGCCTGTATGCCGTTCTTGATCTGCCCCGGCTTGATGACCCCCGGCCAGCGCAACATCGAAGGCACACGTACACCGCCTTCGTAGGTTGTCATTTTTTCTCCACGGAACGGCGTTGTCGCACCGTGGGGCCAGGATGAGTGCTCCGGGCCGTTGTCGGTGGAATACCAGACGATGGTGTTCTGATCCAGGCCGCTTTGTTTGAGAAAATCCAGCAGCACGCCAATGTCGTGGTCGTGCTGCAGCATGCCGCTGCCTTGGGTATCGCCCTCGTGGGTGTACCTGGCGGCGGCATGTTTCCAGGTGTCGTTGAGGTGGGTGTACAGGTGCATGCGGCTGGTGTTGACCCAGACGAAGAATGGCTTGTCATCGTTCTTGGCTTTGCGCATGAAGGCCATGGCATGGGGGATCACTTCGGCGCCGTCGAAGTCCTGCATGCGCTGGATGGTCAGCGGTCCGGTGTCTTCGATCGTCTGTTTGCCGACCACACCAAAGCGTGGATCGACCGTCGAGTTCTCTTGGTCGCTGGCGAAACTGTGCAGCACGCCACGGGTGGCGAACTTCTTCGCGTAGGCCTGCGGCCCGCCCGGATACTGCTTGGCGAAGTTCTGATAATCGGTGTACTCACTTTGCTCCTCGGTATTGAGGTGGTAGAGGTTGCCAAAGAACTCGTCGAAGCCATGCACGGTGGGCAGGTTGGGGTTGTTGTCGCCTAAGTGGTTCTTGCCGAACTGGCCGGTACGGTAGCCGGCATCCTTCATCACTTCGGCAAGGCTTGGCGAGGCAGCCTGCAGGCCGAGCTTGTCGCCGGGCTGGCCGACGGTGGTCATGCCTGAACGGATGGGGTACTGACCGGTGATAAAGGCCGCGCGCCCGGCCGTGCAGGACGGCTGGCCGTAGTGGTCGGTAAAACGGATGCCTTGCTGGCCGATCTGGTCGATGTTCGGCGTGGTGTAGCCCATGGTGCCCATGCCGTAGGCGCTCACGTTCTGCCAGCCGATGTCATCGCCCCAGATCACCAGGATGTTGGGTTTGGCCGTCTGCGCATGCGCCATGGGGGCGCCAAGCACAACAGCGGTAATACCTGCCATGACCAGGCGTTTCATGCGTTGCATCATGAGCGGTCTCCTTATTGCGACGTTAACTGCAGAGGCGGCGGGTTCAGCCGCGCAGCCCTTCAAGCAATTGCGCGCGCAGTGTCGGTTTGTCTGCGAAGGGATCGGGTGGATTACGCTGCTCGACAATCGCGTCGAAACGATCGCGCACCGAAGCCATGGCGTGTGGGTGCGAATAGATATAAAAGCGGCGCTGGCCGATGGCCTCGAAGGTGAGTTCTGCGATCTGCTCGGCACTGACTTTGGCCGCGCCGGTCGCTTTCTGGTTTTGCGCCTGAGCCGCTGCCTGAGAGCGCGTTTGGCCCTCGGCATTCACCAGGTCGAGCGGACGATGGCGCGCAGAGGCACTGATAGCGGTCGCCACGAAGTACGGGCAGAGCACCGAGCAATGCACCTGGGTGGTCATCAGGGCGAGGTCCTGATAGAGCGTTTCGCTGAGCGACACCACCGCGTGCTTGCTGAGGTTATAGGCACCCAGGCTAGGCGCGTTGAGCAAACCGGCCATCGACGCGGTGTTGATGATGTGCCCTTGATAGTCGGGGTCTTGGGCGGCCGCCGCCAGCATCAACGGCGTGAAAATGCGCACGCCGCTGATAACGCTGCGCACGTTGACGCCCAGTATCCAGTCCCAATCCTTCTCACTGCTCTCCCACACAAGGCCGCCAGCGAGCACCCCGGCATTATTGAACAGCACATGCACGGCACCGAACGCTGCGATGGCGGCATCGGCCAGTGCCTGGATCTGGCCTGCTTGTGAGACATCGGCGTGCAGGCCAATCACTGTCGCACCGCCAGCGCGCAACTGGGCCACGGTGGCCTCCAGCGCTTCGTGCTGCAGGTCGGCCAGCACCAGTTTCATACCAAGCGCCGCGCCCCTCTCGGCGAATGCCTTGCCCAAGCCTGAGGCGGCACCGGTGATCACCGCTACCCGATTGCTGAACGCGTTCATGACGCTGTCTCCACCTGTTGCACCTGAATGCATTGCAGCGCACGACGCAAAGGCTCCGGCAGCGGCACTGGTCGGCGTGTCACGCGGTCGACGTAGACATGGATAAAATGGCCCTGTGCCGAGGCCTGGCTGTTGTCGTTGACGAACAGCCCTACTTCGTAGCGCACGCTCGAGCGGCCGATGCTGGCCACGCGCAGGCCGCCACGCACCAGGTCAGGGAAGGAAATCGAGGAAAAATAGCTGCACTGGGTATCGACCACCAGGCCAATGGTCGGGCACTGATCAAGGTCCAGCAGGTGTTGTTCCAACAGCCAGCCGTTGACCACGGTGTCGAACCAGCTGTAATAAATCACGTTGTTGACGTGGCCGTAGACGTCGTTGTCCATCCAGCGTGTGGTGATGTCGCGCAAGTAAGGGTAGGCGCTGCGCTGTTGCGGTACGGGCTTGCTCATACCTTCAGGCCTCCTGCTTCATGCGGCGCACGCGGATGTCTGCCTGCTCCTTATGCCCGGACATATGCTCATAGCCACACAGCCGTGAGCAGTAGTTGCCGATCATCACGCAGGCTTCGTCGGTCAATACGCGTTGGTAGGTGTGGGTCTTGATGAACTTGCCCACCCACAGCCCGCCGGTGTAACGGCCCGCGCCCATGGTCGGCAAGGTGTGGTTGGTGCCGATGACCTTGTCGCCGTAGCTGACATTGGTCCGATGACCAAGGAACAGTGCGCCGTAGCGGGTCATGCGTTGGTGATACCAGCTCGGGTCACGGGTCATGACCTGCACGTGCTCCGAGCACAGGCGTTCGGCGACTTCCAGCGCTTCTTCATCGCTGTCGCACAGGTAGATCTCACCAAAGTCGTTCCAGGCCACGCTCGCTACGGCGGCAGTGTCCAGGCGTGCCAGCACCTGCTCGATCGCGCCTGGCAGTTGTTCGGCAATGGTTTTGCTGGTGGTGACGCAATAGGCCGGGGACGTTGGACCATGTTCGGCCTGGCCGAGCAAGTCGACGGCCACCAGTTCGGCGTCCACCGTGTCATCACAGATCACCAGCGTTTCGGTCGGGCCGGCGAACAGGTCGATACCGACGCGGCCGAACAGTTGCCGCTTGGCTTCTGCCACGTAGGCATTGCCGGGGCCGACGAGCATGTCGACCGCGTCGATGCTTTCGGTACCGATGGCCATTGCTGCCACTGCCTGCACACCGCCCAGGCAGTAGATTTCGTCGGCACCCGCCAGGTGCATGGCTGCCACGATCTCGGCGCAGGGCTTGCCTGCAAAAGGCGGAGCACAGGCAATCACGCGCTTGACGCCGGCCACCTTGGCCGTCAGTACGCTCATGTGCGCGCTGGCGATCAGCGGGTATTTGCCACCGGGGATGTAGCAGCCGACCGAGTTCACCGGGATGTTGCGATGACCGAGCACCACGCCCGGCAGGGTTTCAACTTCAACGTCGTGCATCGAGGCCTTCTGGATCTCGGCGAAACGGCGAATTTGTGCCTGGGCGAACCTGATGTCTTCAAGGGTTTGTTCGGGCAGGCTGGCGATGCAGGCGTCGATCTGCTCCTGGCTCAGGCGCAGGCTGGGGGGCGACCAGGCGTCGAACTTCTCGGAATATTCGCGCACGGCGCTATCGCCGCGTTGCTCGATAGCGCTGAGGATGCCCTCGACGGTGCTGCGGATCTGCGCCTGGTCGCTGGCTTTGGCCTGGGCCGGGCGACCCTTTTTGAGGTGTTGAATCACGAGTGTTCTCCTAAGGGATGCACAGGGTGTATTTCAGGCGGATTGGTAGGTCGATAGCGCGGGCCGGGCGACCCGCAACACAATGGCGCTGGCAACCAGGTACAGGCTCATGAGCAGGTAGAAGCTGTAGCTGGTCCCACCGCTGGCGGTGTTCAGGGCGCTGGTGAGCGAAGGAATGATCGCGCCGCCGAGGTTGCCGATGCTGCTGACCAGGGCAATGCCCACTGCTACCGAGGCGCGTGGCAGGTATTCAGAGAGCAGCGCGAAGAACACCGGCGTTACCGAGGCGATGCCCAACATGGCCAGGCACAGACCGAGCAGCGAGGCGCCCAGTTGGCCCTGGGCCAACACCATGATTGCCAGGCCGCAGACCGCCACCAATGCGCCGCTGGAGAAATGCCAGCGGCGCTCGCCGAAACGGTCTGAACTGCGGCTGAGCAGGAGCACGCCGGCGATAGCGAACAGCTGTGGCAGGGTGGCGTAGAGGCCGACGTGCATCAGATCGGCGACGCCCCAGCTGCGAATCAATGTCGGGGTCCAGAAGGCCATGGCATAGGTGCCGGCAACCATCAGCACGTAAACCAGCGACAACGCCCAGAACCTGGAGTCGACGAGCAGGTCGCGCACGGAGCCATGGCTGGCCTTGAGCGATGAGTGCTGCTCGGCGTCCAATTGCGCGCGCAGACGGTTCTTCTCTTCACTGGTCAGCCATTTCGCCTGTTCAGGCCCATCGACCAGCACTCGCCAGGCCAGCAGTCCCAGGAGCGGGGCTGGGAGGCCTTGCACCAGAAACAACCATTGCCAGCCGTGCCAGCCATTGAAGCCGTCAAGGAACTTCATGATCGCTCCCGACAGCGGCCCGGCGATCAAGCTGGCGAAAATGGCCCCGAGCAGGAACACCGCGATCATCCCTGCACGCCGCGCGGGTGGGTACCAGAAGGTCAGGTAGAGCAAGGCCCCGGGGGTGAAACCGGCTTCGAAGGCGCCCAGCAGAAAACGCAGAACATAGAATTGCGCAGGTGTCTGCACGAACATCATGGCCATGGCCACCACGCCCCAGCACACCATGATGCGCAACAGCGTTTTGCGCACGCCGATCTTCTCCAGCATCAGGTTGCTGGGCACCTCGAACAACAAGTAGCCAATGAAGAAGATACCGGCGCCTAGCGCATACACCGCGTCGCTGAACGCCAGTGTCTCCTTCATCTGCAGCTGTGCGTAGCCGACGTTGATGCGATCAAGAAACGCCACAACATAGGCGGCGATCAGCAATGGCATGATGCGCCACGCGATTTTTCGATAAAGCTTGCGGTCGTCTGGGGTTTCGCTGAGGTTCATGCCTGTCTCCTGATGTTTTTTGTTGTTATTGACCTGCAGGGGTGTGGCGCTAGGCTGTGGCGCGAAGCACCAGATGCCCGGGGATCTCGCACAGCGCTGGCGTGTTGCCTGGCGGGTGGCCTTCGCCGAGCAAGCGAATGACGCAGGCGATCATCTGTTCTATAGGCTGGTGCACGGTGGTGAGGGCGTGCTCCGGGTAGCTTGCGGCGCAGATGTCATCGAAGCCGACCACCGCGACGTCTTCGGGCACACGCAGGCTGGTGTTCAAGCGCAGATAGCTCAATACACCAAGGGCCATCTGGTCGTTGGCACAGAACACCGCGTCGATGGCCGGCTGCCCGGCGCAGAACAGCTGCGCGGCAGCGGCACGTCCGCCTTCGTAGCTGTAGCCGCCATGGCACTGCGCGACCACACGTTGGCCATGCACTGCCAGGCCCTGCTCGAAGCCGAGCAGACGGTCAGCGGTCGTCGAGCTTTGCAGGTCACCGCTGATGAAGGCGCAGGCGTGGCGATTTTGTTGAACCAGGTAGTCGGCCACCGCGGCGGCCATGCGCTGGTTGTCGCAGCACACAGACCAGACGGTCGGGTCTTCAACGCGGCGGTTGAGAAACACCAGGGCAACCCCCTGGCGCGCGCAGAGTTCGGACATGTGTGAAGACAACTTCGCTGCCGTGACCACAATGCCGTCGACCTGGTATTGCAGTACTTGCGGCATCAGGGTGTCGGCATCAGCGCCTGCCGGGACCACGAACAGCAACAGTTGCTGACCTGATGCGCGCAACTGCTGGGAGAACGCCTCAAGTACTGCGGGGTAGAACGGATTGCTCATGTCGCCCATCACCAGCGCCACGATCCCTGTGCGCCGCCGGTTCAGCGAGCGGGCAATGGCGTTGGGGCGGTAGCCCAGCTCGTCGGCCAGCGCCAGGATGCGCGAGCGCAGTTTGGCCGAGATACGCGAATCTGCGTCGAAGGCGCGCGTGACGGTAGAGGTGGCCACGCCCAGTTGCTCAGCTAAATGCCGGGCTGTAGGCCGACCGCTCGAACGGGCAGTGGCCGTGAGCGGAAATTCGGGAAGGTGGTTTTTTGCCGTCACATCGCAGCCTCAGTCATCGTGCAATCGTGTGCACACATGAGCTGAATGCTGCCTACTTTTGGTGAACAGCTGCCCCCTCGTCAAAGGGGGGGCAAGGCAATACGGGAACGAATTACCCGGTAGGAGCGGCGGTGCGGCGACCCGACTTGCCCCGCGATCTGCCGCAACGCGACAGCAAGGCCTGAATTCGCGGGGCAAGCCCGCTCCCACAAAACGTTTTGTACAGAGACTAAGAAACAGGCCGGCGCATCGCGAGAATGGCGGTGCCGAAGCCGATGAACGTCGAACCGACCACCCTACTGACCCACACCGAGAACGCAGGCCGGGTCAGCATGCCTTTGGCTCGGGACGCAATGGCGGCATACAGGCTCAATGAAGTCAGTGACAGTCCCATGAAAATCACCGTCAACAGCAGAAACTGCGGCAACAGCGCCGCGTTCTGGTCAATGAATTGTGGAAACAAGGCGGTAAAAAACATCGTCGCCTTGGGGTTGGTCGCTGCCGTCAGAAACGCCGATTTGTACAGTTTCCAACGCGACGGCCTGATGGCGTGTCCGTCCACCTGTACTTCACTGGCCAGTGCCGGGCTTTTCTTGAACAACTGCCTGGCCCCCAGGTAGAACAGATAGCCCGCGCCCAAAATCTTCACCGCGTTGAACATCCACTCGGAGCTTGCCAGCAGCGCGCCCATTCCCAACATCGCCGCTGCCGACAGGCAGAACAGCCCGCACGCATTGCCGATCGATGACCAGATGGCGTAACGCGGCCCGTAGGCCAGGCTGTTGTTGATGGCCATCAAGGTCGCAGGCCCGGGGCTTGCGATGGCAATCGCTGCTACCAGGGTAAAAGCCAGAATCGAATGCAGATCCATTTTTCACGTTCACCATTACTTGAAGTAGGGTCGCCGCACCGCCACGCCTACCAGCGGTCTTTCACGACAATGCTGTTGACCACCAGCGGGCACAGGGCCTGGAGTTTGACAAAGTCTTTATCCGCTTGCGCTTTGTCGGCCAGCCCCACCGTTGTCGCGCAACTGACCAGGAAGGCTTGCTCACCGATAAAAAACGCATTGAGCCGGGCAACCTGGTAGATCTTGACACCGGCCCGCTCAAACTCGCCACTGAAATCCAGCCAGTAGCCCGGCAACGTCTCGACTGTCTGCGCCCCGCCATTGATGAACGTGCTGTCCGGCGGGGTCAGGCTCTTGATACCCTCGCCATCGACCTGCGCTTTGATCTCCTGCGGGGTCACTTTGGCGCCGGTGTTGCGGATATCGAGGGTAATCATCTGCTGGCCGAAGCCGGCCATGCTTTGCCACTTTTGCACAATGTGCGGGCGTTCGCCCTCTGCGCCGACCCACGACACCGGTACGTCCAATGTCAGGTTCAAGCCGAGGGATTTCGGATGCCCCTGAGTATCGAAACGCTGGCGCTGTTTGGCCGAGAACTCTCTCGCGGGCTGATCTTTGTAGCGGGCGGCAAGCAAAAACGGCCGCACGCTTGCATCTACCTCGCCTTTGGCTCGGCTGTTGACCTCGGCAATGAACTTGACGGCTTGATCTTGCGTGAGACGTGCCGTGTTGATCTGCTGCACCACGGATGACTCCATGCGCGTGGCGATCTGGCCAAAGGCCTCGCTGCCGACTGCGGCGCTGATTTCTGTGGCCAGCGTGTCCTTGATCGAACTGCCATAGGCGGCGGCAAACCCATGCTCTGCGCCTTTCACCGGTGCCTGCAACGCGGGATACAACGTGGCGATGCGTTTGAGCGTGTAGTCCTGACCGAGCAGGTAACCATAAGCCTTGCCGAGCCCTACCATTGCCTCGTCACTGCGACCAAAACTGAAGTCGGCAACGGCGGGAGCAGAAGAAACGGCAAGCAGGAACGCAAAGGCAGAACGACGAAGCATGTGCATCAGAGAAAGGTCCATTTTCAAAATAGCGGTGCACATTCAAACATTTCCAACCGCCATTGTACAAAGTGCCATCACTCCCTGTAGGCGCGGGCTTGCCCCGCGAAGCCCACCGACATTACTGCCCCTGCACAACAGCAAACGAATGCGGATCATCCGCCGAAAACGTCCTGAACCGCAGCCCCTTCACCAGCCGCTGCGCCGTCAGCTCGAACAGCTCGGCCAGGCATGGCAAGGTGAAGTGGGCCTGCATCCGCTCGGTCGAATACCAATACCCGGTGAGCGACCAGGTGCCGCCAGGATCGCTGCCGCAGGTCAGCCGATAAGCCGCGCAGTCGCAGCTGTGCTGCAGGGTCTGCAGCAGCGCCTGCAGACGCTCGCGGAGGACGGCGGCCGAACCATCGGCCGGATCGATCTCGACCGCGTTGATAGCAACAATCCCCATGGTCGTTAGCCCTCGCTGCTCATTGCGCCAGAAGTTTCTGCGCCAGTTCCACCCCCTCTTCCCTGCTGGCCACCACAAACAACGGATAGCCCCAGAAATACTCGAACTTGACCGCAAACAATGTCGCTGCCTGCTGCTTGCTGGTGTCGGGTTCGATGTGGATTTGCCCTTTGACGAAGGTGCGCAAGGCGCTTTTGTGGCGGTTCATCCACAGCGCCAACTGTTTTTGCTCATCCTGGCTGTTTTGTTGCGCTGGCGGGTCCGCGCGTTGTTCGTCCAGCAGCACGAAGGGTTCAGCGCGTGCCAGCAGCCCTTCAAAGGCAACGAACCCTTCATCGCCGGTGTTGATAACAGTGGTGCCAATCTGCATCCAGACCAGTGGAAAGTGTGCGCAATCTATAACCATGTGACCTGTCCTCTGCATTGAATAATCTGCACCCTGCTCAAATGAGGGTGCCGGTAACGCAACGGCACGATATCCAACCGCAGCGGTTTACGTCATTGCACAATCAGGCCACACTATTTTTCATTTCGGCCAAGTGCTGCTAACTGCCACATAGGAAGCGTTCGTGGAACCCGTTACCGCTGACGATCCGATGATTACCTGGGACATCGACAGCATTGCGCGCAAGGTCACCGCGTTGAATACCTCGCGGGTTGACAAGGATTGGGAACACGCACCGCACCAGCATCGCAAGGCGCAGCTGATTTATTCGGTGCGCGGAATCCTTAACTGCGAGGTGCAGACCGGTGTATGGATCGTGCCGCCGCAATGCGCAGTGTGGATTCCGGGCAACCTGCTGCACTCGACCCGCGGCTCGGGAGAAACCGAGTGCTATTGCCTGTTTGTTGAACCCGATGCGGTCGAAGGTTTGCCCAGCGTCTGTTGCACGCTGGCGGTGTCGCCGCTGCTGCGCGAGCTATTGCTCAAAGCCACAGGCTTTGCCCCGCTGTACGCCGAAGACGGCCCCGAAGCGCGCCTGAGCGCGGTGTTGCTGGATGAATTGCGTGAGGCGCCGATCGAATTCCTGCACTTGCCCATGCCGCAAGACCGCCGCCTGCGTGAATTGGCGCAAGGGCTGTTGGCCGATCCATCGAGCAAAGCCTCAATGAGCCAATGGTGCAAACACATCGGCATGAGTGAGCGCAGCATGAGCCGCTTGTTGCTGCAGGAGGTCGGCATGAGTTTCGGCCGCTGGCGCCGCCAGCTGCATATCGTGCTTTCGCTGCAACGCCTGACCAGGGGCGAAAGCGTGCAGGCGGTAGCGCTGGCGCTGGGTTATGAAAGTGCCAGCGGCTTCGTCACCATGTTCCGCAAGGCCATGGGCAAGCCGCCTGCGCGCTACTTGTCTGAGGGCGGTGCCAACACCTGCGCTGACGCTGACGGCGCAACGGTCAGCGGTATCGTGCTGGCATCTTGAAGAGGGCCGCCAATCACAAACATAAATAGAAATACTTCTTATTTACATACGATTGACAACTATTTATGCTGCCTGACGCGACTAATCCGGTCGTGTCAAAGAGCAGCCCGATCGTGTCGATTGCCCTCTCCTCCCCGTCAATTTCCACAAGCCCGTCGCTGAACTGGCAGGACATCGACCTGCGCTGGGCCTATAACGACTTGCTGCTCAGCCTCAGTCGCCAGACCCGCTGCGTGCAGCGCGCCTATGACGTGCTGCACGACGCCCTGCTGCGCTTCGCCTTGGCTCAGCACCCGCAGCCCTTGACCCAGCCCAACGCCTACCTCAGGCAGGTGGCGCAGTCGGTGTTGATCGACCATTTTCGCCGCAACGCCCGTTTGCAGCCGCTGCCTGAGTACCATGAGGAAACCGGCGACGAGCATGTCGCGCCGAGTAATGAACACCTGCTGGACATCCAGCAACGGCTGATCGCCCTGCAACGCATCCTCGATTGCCTGCCGGCACGCTGCCGTGAGGTGTTCTGGCTGGCGCGCATCGAGGGCTATGCGCAAAAAGAGATCGCCCAGCAACTGGATATCAGCCTGAACATGGTCGAGCGTCACATGGCCCGCGCTCTGGTCAGCCTGCGCAACGCCCGCGACTTGCTGCGTTCATGAGCGATGCCCGCGAGCAAGCGGCGCTGTGGTTTGCGCGCCTGCACAACGACGCTGGCGAGCACCCTGAACGCAGGCAGTTCGACGCCTGGCTGGCCGCCGATCCACACCATGCGGCCGAATACCAGGCGCTGCTCGAACTGTGGGGCGACTTCGCCTCCACCCCACGCACCGAAGCGTTGGCCCAAGCCATGGAACAGCAGCGTCGGCGCCAGCGCCGTCGCCTGCTGCAAGGTGGCGCCCTGGCCGTGGTGCTGACACTCGCTAGCGCGTTCGGCTGGCAGGCCCACCGCTACGGCCCACTGGACCTCGAACTGCACACCGCTATTGGCGAACGGCAGGTGCAGCAACTGCGGGACGGCACTGAACTGACACTCGATGCCGATACCCACCTGCACCTGCACTACAACGCCGAGCAGCGTCTGGTCGAACTGATGCGCGGCGAGGCGATCTTCGCCGTGGCACGTCAGCCGCAGCGGCCGTTCATCATCGACAGCGGCCTGGCCAGAGTACGGGTGCTGGGTACGCGCTTTGTCCTCAACCGTTTGCCGGACCGCCTGCGGGTCAGCGTTGACCACGGCCAGGTGCAGGTAGACAGCCTCTCGCGGCCCGGTGAAAGCCTGGTGCTGGAAGCCGGCCAGGTCGCCGAGGTAGGCGCAGACGGACGCCTGCAACGCCTGCCACGTGCGGCCAGTGATGCATTCTCGTTCCAGAACGGCAGCCTGGTGTTCGACCAGGCCGACCTGGCAGAGGTCGCCGCCAGCCTGTCGCGCTACCGTCAGTTGCCGGTGCAGGCCGCTACCGGCCAGAGCCCGCGCGTTAGCGCTGTGGTGCAACTCAACGATATCGAGGGGTTCCTGCAGGCGCTGCCTCAGGTCGTAGCGGTGCGCCTGCGCAACGAAGCGGACGCCACCATCCTGCAGCCCCGCTAGGTTTTGCCCACTTCGCGGCCCTCTGTGGGTGGGAGCGGGCTTGTCCCGCGAACACGGGCGAAGCCCGTGCCATTCACCGCAGTGCCTGCTTCGCGGGGCAAGCCCGCTCCCACTGAACGACCGCTCGTCGGCATCGCAAATAATTCGCAATCACAACATCAGGGTAAAACCACCCTGCCGCGTTAGTGCTAGAGCAATTAAACACAAGAAGGATGTTCTGCATGACGATGCAACCGACCCTGCGTGCCCTGTCGGCCGCAGTGGCCCTGATTCTGGCCGCGCAGGCTGTGGCCGCGCCGATCGATCTCGACCTGCCGGCGCAGCCGCTGGCCACCTCGCTGCGCCAGCTCGGCGAAGCCGCCGGGCTGACCATTGCCGTCGACAGCAGCCTGGTACAAGGCCGCCAGGCACCCGCGCTGAGCGGCCAGTTGGAGCCGCACGACGCGCTGTCGCGCCTGCTCGCCGGTAGCGGCCTGAGCTACCAGCAAAGCGGCAACACCCTGATCGTCAGCCAACCGAGCGGGGACGCCCTGGAGCTCGGTGCCACCAGCATCAACAGTTCAGGCCTGGGCGCCACCACCGAAGGCACGGGCTCTTACACCACCGGCTCAACCGCCAGCGCCACCAAGCTGCCGCTGTCGATTCGCGAAACCCCGCAATCGGTCAGCGTGATGACCCAACAGCGCATGGAAGACCAGAACCTCACCCAGTTGCTCGACGTGGTCAAACAGGCCCCGGGCCTGAGCGTCAACCAGGGGGGTAACGCGGGCTCCGACTCCAGCCAGATCTACTCGCGCGGCTTTGCCGTGGAGAACTACCAGGTCGATGGCCTGCAACGCCTGGACAGCAACTACAAGTCCGTGGCGCAGAGCAACGACATGGCCCTGTACGACCGCGTCGAGATCATCCGCGGCGCCACCGGCCTGACCAACGGCGTGGGCACCCCCGGCGCCACGGTGAACCTGATCCGCAAGCGCCCGACAGCCGAGTTCCAGAGCAGCATTTCCAGCTCGGTCGGCTCATGGAATTATCAGCGCACCGAGGTAGACGCCAGCGGCCCGCTGAACGACGCCGGCACCCTGCGTGGCCGGGTGGTCGGCGCCTACCAGGACAACGAGTCGTACATCGACCGCTTCAACGAGCGCAAGAAAGTGTTCTACGGCATCATCGAAGCCGACCTGAGCCCCGACACACTGTTTACCTTCGGTATGGACTCGCAGTCCCACGATGCCGACGACCACGCGCGCAGCGGCTTGCCGCTGTTCAACAAGGACGGCTCGCGGGCCAAATGGTCGCGCTCGGATTCCGCCGCTGCCAGCTGGGCTTACTCCGATCGCCAGTTCACCACCGGTTTCGCCACCCTTGAGCACAACCTCAACGAGCGCTGGAAAGCCAAGCTGACACTGAACCACGACCGTTACGAATACGACGAAGTGCTCGGCTATGCCGCCGGCGGCAACCCTGATCCGGCAACCGGCGCCGGGGTCAACCTGTGGGCCGGGCGCTGGGAAGCAAAGCCTGTGCAAACCAGCGTTGACCTGAACATCGCCGGTAACTTCGACCTGTGGGGCCTGGAGCACGACGCGGTGATCGGCTACACCCGCCAGCACACCGAATTCCGCACCAATGGCTATCCGTTGTGGTGGTTCGACAACTGGAGCAATGCCATTGAGAACATCTACACCTGGGATGGCGACACCCCCGGCAAGCCACCGCTACCCGCCACCAGCCGCATCGACTATCAGGAAGACCAGACCGCAGCCTATGGCAGCACGCGCCTGCGCCTGACCGACGATCTGTCGCTGATTCTCGGTGCCCGCGTCAACGACTGGAAAAACACGGTCAAGACCGACTACTACGACGCCACACCTGACGAAGACGTGCGCCGCAAGGAAACCGGGGTGGTCACGCCGTTTGCCGGGGTGGTCTACGACCTCGACCAGAACTGGTCGGTGTATGCCAGCTACACCAGCATTTTCAAACCGCAAAGCAACAAGGACATCAACGGCCAATACATCGACCCACTCGAAGGCGATGGCTACGAAGTGGGCAGCAAGGCCTCGTTCTTCGACGAGCGCCTGAACTTCGGCCTGGCCCTGTACGAGATCAAGCAAGACAACCTGGCGGTACTCATCCAGCCCAACGTTCCGGTGCCTGGTGGCGGCTTCGCTTACCGCGCCGAATCCGGCACCAAGACCCGTGGCTTCGAACTGGAACTGTCCGGTGAGCTGGCCCGCGACTGGCAAGCCAGCGCCAGCTTCAGCCGCAACATCGTGCAGGACGCCAACGGCAACAAGCTCAACACCAACGTGCCGCAGAACACCTTCAAGCTATTCACCACCTACACCTTGCGCAGCGTCGGCAACGGCCTGACCGTGGGCGGCGGGGTGAACTGGCAGAGCGAGATCTACAGCAACAACCAGGGCCCGAGCCGTGTGCGCTTCACCCAGGAAGACTACGCCGTGGTCGACCTGATGGCGCGCTACCCGATCACCCGCCAGTTGAGCGCCACCGTCAACGTCAATAACCTGCTCGACAAGGAGTACTACACCAACACCGCTGGCAGCAGTTACTACGGTACCCCGCGTAACGCTACCTTTGGCTTGAAGTACGACTTCTAATCGGCTTGGGAGTGGGTTTGCTCAGCGCATCGCGGGGCAAGCCCGCTCCTACAGGGCTGCACTGCGTACCTGCGAATGGCGCGCCAGGTTCAACGCAACCAGCAAGGCTGCCATCGCCATCAGTACCCCGGCCAGAAATCCTCCACTGTAACCCACCTGAGCCGTCAACCCGAGCAACAGCGAGGACGACAGCATCTCCCCCAGATCGCGGGTGCTTTGTACTGCGGTCATGTCGGTGCCCGCCTGATCACTTTGCCCGGCAAAGGTCATCGAGGCGGTCATGATCGCGACCGAACTGGCCCCAGTCGCGAATGACCCCAACCCCACTGCCAGCCAGATCAGTTCTGTTTGAGCCGCCAGCACGCCAGCGGCCTGCAGCAGCCACAGCAGTGCTGCCAATGCCGCCATGCCCACCGCCAGCATGAACGCTGGCCACAAGCCCAGCACGCGGATCAGCCATGCCCCGCCGCCGCAGCCCAGGACAACGGTGATCACCCCGCCGCTGATGCCCAATTGTCCGATCGCCTGCAACGACCAGCCGGCATCGTTGAGAAACAGTTTTGACAGGCCAAAGCCTGAAACCGAGGTCATCGCGCTGAGCAACGCCAACAGCACCAGCGCCAGGGCCTTGGGCCGTTTGATGAAGCGCAGCAGGCTGGCGTGCGGTACATCTGGCTGCTTTTCCCTGGCCACTGCGGCAGGCATAAGGCCAACACACAGCAGGCTTGCCAATGGCAGCAGTGCCAATAGGGCAAAGGCTGTCGATTGCCCCAGGTAGCCGCTGAGCAACAAGCCCCCGGCTCCGCCGACAAAGAAGCCGACCATGGTGCCGCCGACCTGAATCGCATTGATCCGCGCCAACAGGTTGGCGCTGAAGTACTCGGCGGCCATGCCGTCGGTGGCGATGTCCTGGGTGGCACTGGCAAACGAGGCGACGATCAACAGACCCACCGCCCAGCCTGCGGTTTCAACGCTCAGGCCGATACTCGCCAACGTGACGATGCACAGCAGCACCAGCAACTGCATGGGCATGATCCAGCTGCGCCGCCGTCCCAGGCGCGCGTTCCAGCGGTTGTCGACTTGCGGTGCCCAGATGAACTTGATCACCCACGGCAGCCCCACCAACGGCAGGAACGCCAAGGCATCGAGGGCCGCGCCATCATGGCGCAGCAGGGTCGGCAAGGCGTCCATGGCAATGCCGAAGCACATGCCCTGGGAGAGGTACAACAACGCAAACGTCAGCACCATTCGCCAATGTTTCAACAGTTCCAGCATGTGACTCTCCAATCAAACAACAGTGGCGTCGGCAGCCGCTGCCGTACGCGTGAAAACACTCAGGCGGCGCACCGCCCACAACAGACCGGCAGCACTGAGCAGCAGCACCAGGTCGATCGGCCAGACGTTCAGGTTGCCCTGCAGCAGGCTGCCGCCCAGGTGCAGGGCAGCCGCCGCCAGATAGCCCAGACCCGCCAGGGTCAACAGCAGCGGCAGTGGTTGCCGTTGAGCTGGCATGACACAGGCCAGCAGCACGCTGGCGCCCCAACTGCCCCAGAACAACCAGGCCAACCCGCTGGGGACGAATAGCCCCAAAGCGCTCAACGCCCCGCCACACAGCAACAGCGCGGTGGCCGTCAGCAGGCCACCGGCGCCGCCCACCACCAGCCGCAACAGTACCTGCCAGGCACCGCCCTGCTTGATGCGCCGACGCTCCAACCACAGGTACAGGCCGCTCAGCACCAGCATCGCCGCCGCCAAGGCCATGCCGAAATGCAGTGCACGCAAGGTTGATCCGGCGTAAGGCAGCCAGCGGTAATCGGCAAAGTGCAGCGGTTGCACGGCAATAAACGCCTGCAACCAGAAACCGCGTCCACTGGCGCTGTGAACTCCCAGCGCCTGGCCGTTATCACCACGGTAGGTGTGCCGCTCGAACACCGCAGTGCTCGGCAGGCCCTGCTCGATCCCGGCGACTTCCACCCAGGCCCCGGGTTCACCCCAGCGATGCAGGGTGACGCTCTGGGCGATAAAGCCTGGGTGTGCCTGCGCGTCGTTTCGCAGCAGTTGATCGAGCACCAGCGTCTGCGAAGTACCGGGCTGAGGAGTGATCTGTGGAGGCGCGCCGAGCAACTGCATGAACGCTTGCTGTGGCGCCCCCGGAAACGCCTGTCCGGCCAGGTTCAAGGTGCCGAGTGCACCGAGGCCAGACATCGCCCCCGTCACCCCGAACAGCAGCAACCAAGGCCAGGTCCAACGGCCGATCAAGCTGTGCAGGTCATGGGCCAGGACCCGAGTACCACGGTCCCGGCGCAGGCGCTTGAGGTCTTGCCAGCGCCCGCTGTGCAGCGCACTGCCGGCCCAGATCAGCAGCAACAACACCACCCCGAGCAGGCTGATCAGCATCCGCCCGGGGAAACCGATAAACAGGCTTTTGTGCAGTTCGAACATGATGTCGGCGGCACTGGCCAACGGCAGCGACTGCCCCGTCACCGGGTCCAGCATCAGGCTGCAATTTTTAGCCGAGGCGCACAGTTCCACCACCGGGTAGGCAGTGTCGGGCAGGCGGATCTGCAACGACTCAAGGGGCAGGCCATTGGCCGTTGCCACCTGCAGCCAATGCGACAACGGCAGCATAGGCCCAGGGGCCTGCGCCATCGGTCCACGAAACCAGGTGCGCAAGTCTTGATGGGCCATGCTCCAGGCGCCAGTGAACAGAATGATGAACAGCAACACGCCAAAAACCCCGCCGGCGCCAGCATGCACGCGCTGCACCAGCGCCCGTGGTGCGCCCATCATGACCCGGCTCCGTCCCACAGCAGCCACGGCGTGAACAACAGCAAGCAGGCACCAGCACGGTAAGCCACCTGTTTACGGGTGGGTGCCAGCAGTGCCCAGAGCAGCACCGATACCAGCAACCCCAAGCCGAGGAAGATAGCAGCGTAGAGCCGCTCCAGCCCGCCGCCCCAGGGGTAATGCCGGGCCACCAGCACCGCCAACTGCAGGCTGCTGAGGACACTGCCCGCCAAGGCCAACGCAATACGCACCGGCCATGGCCCGAGGCCCGGCGTGGTCATCAGAACGTGCCTCGCAGGGTCATGTTGAAGCTGCGTGGCTCGCCGTAACGGTTGTTCCAGTTGGGGTTGGACAGGCTCTGGTAATACTTGCGGTCGGCCAGGTTGTTGCCGTTGACCGAGGCCGTCCAGTGCTCGTCGATGCGATAGGCAACCCGCGCATTGAGCAGCGCATAGCCGCCCTGCTCCATGGTCACCGTGCCCGATTGCGTCGAGAAGTCACTCTGCGCCTGCACCCCGGCGCCCACGCTCCAGCGCCGCTCCTGCCAAGGCAATTGATATTGGCTCCAGAGTCGCAGCATGTGCCGCGGGGTGAATTCGGCATACTCCTCGCCCGAACCGTTGCGGGTGTCCTTGAGGTACTCGGTGGTGGTGTAGGTGTAGCCAGCGAACAGGCTCCAGTCCGGCGTTATGTAGCCGGTGCTTTCCAGTTCGAAGCCCTGGCTGCGCACTTTGCCGCCGCTGATGTAATAGGTGGTGGGCCCGACACCCGGGTGATCGGGGTCGACCTGCGGGTTGTTTTCCAGGTCGATGCGAAACGCCGCCAGCGACAGGTTCAGGCGGCCGTCCATCAACTCGCCTTTAACCCCAGTCTCGTAGGTTTTGCCTTCCACCGGTTTAAGCAGCTCGCCACTCCAGGTTTGCTTGGTCTGCGGTTGGAACACCTCGGCGTAGCTGACGTACCACGACCAGTCCTGGGTGAAGTCCCAGATCAACCCGCCATAAGGCGTGATCTCGCGCCCGGGTTTGAAGCGATCGCTGGGCGCATCCTGCTCCCACCAGCTGGCACGGCCACCGACCACCAGGGTCAGCGGATCGAGCAGTTTGAAGCGGGTCAGCGCATAGACGCCCTTGGACGTGGTGGTGGTAGAGCCCGGCGAGGTGTACGTACCGATGCCTGGCTTCGGTACGCTGTGCGGGTCCCAGCGATAGACATTCACCGGCACGTTCAACGGCGTGGTGAACGGTGCCGTGTGCTGTTCGGTTTTGCCCTGGCTGTAGTTGCTGCCCAGCAGCAACTCATGGCTACGGCCGAACAACGAGAACGGCCCGTTGACCGAGGCATCCAGGCTTTTCTGGGTGCTGTCGAACTTGTAGGCCGCGCCCATCAGGCGGCCACCGTCGCCGGTCACCGGGTCAATGGCGCCGAAGGAGCCGGCATACAGCAGGCTGGAGTCGGCATCCTGGTACTCCGCCGCAAGCTTAGCCCTCCAGCCATGCGCCAACTGCTGTTCCAGCGAGCCAAACACCCGGCGCGTGGTCCACTTGAAGCGGTCCCAGTCGACGTCCAGGTAAGTGGAGCGCGACAGGTCCAGGTTCGAGCCGTCCTTGGCCATGGGCACCCCGGCCATGTTGGTCACCGAATCGATGGTCTGGTACTGCGCGCCCACGGTCAGCAGGGTGTCGGGGCTCAGGTCGAACTCGCTGATGCCGTACAGCAGTTGGGTTTCCTGCTCGCCGATGTCGTAGAAGTAATCGCGGTCTTCATAGGCCGCCACCATGCGCCCCCGCACATTGCCGCTCTCGGTCAACGGCCCGCCAACGTCCACCTCACCCCGGTAGCGATCCCAGCTACCGCCGCTGAGGGTGGTGCTGGCAGCAAACTCCTTTTGCGGGCGCTTGCGCACCAGGTTGACGGTGGCGGCCGGGTTGCCACTGCCATGCAGCAAACCGTTGGAGCCGCGCAGGATCTCGACCCGCTCATACACCGCCATGTCCTGCGGCGAACTGGCCGTGCCACCGAGCATGGCGGGCACGCCGTCAAGTTCGAAGGAGTCGACCTTGAAGCCGCGCACGTAGTACGCGGTGGTCAACAACTGGAACGGCTGCACGGTGACTCCGGTGGCTTGCTGCATCACCTCATCGAGGCTGAACAGGTTCTGCTGTTCGATGCGCTCATGGTCAATCACGCTCACCGATTGCGGTGTTTCCCGCAGTTTCAGCGGCAGTTTGCCAATGGTGGTAACGCCCGGATCAAGCACCGCACCTGAACTGTCCTCACCGGTGATCTCGATGTTGCTCAGGTGCAGTGAACCCGTGCCGCTTTCGGCAGCAATGGCCTGCGCCAGAGGGCTCAAGCCGAGTACCAGGACCATCCCCATGTGCGCCCGGCTGTACTTGGAACCCCTTTTCGCCTTTGTTACGTGCTGGTGAAACATCGCCCCGCCCCAATTTCGATAATAATTCTCATTAGTATCCTGTAAATGCCGGGTAGGTTTTTTCGATTTAATGACTTTTTCAATGGCTGCCCGGCACAAATGCACTTAACCGTCGATGCGCTGTTGCGCAACGAATTGCCCATACCAGGGGTGCGTGGCCAGCAGTTGTTCATGGCTGCCGCAGCCGCTCAAGCGACCACCTTCAAGCACCAGAATCTGATCGGCATCGCGCACCAGCGCCGGGTTGTGCGACACCAGCACCAGCGTGCGTCGACCCTGCAACGCGCGCAGGCTGCGACTGACCCGCGCTTCACTGCGCGCATCAAGGTTGGCGGTGGGCTCGTCCAGCAGCAGAACCGGCGCGGGTGACAGCAGCGCCCGCGCCAAGCCCACCCGTTGGCGTTGACCACCAGAGAGCAACGCGCCCCCCGGGCCGACTTCGCTGAGCCAGCCATCGGGCAGGTTGTCGAGCACCTCGTCCAGCGCCGCGGCTTCAGCGGCCTGCAGCAATTGCGCCGCAGTGGCCTCGGGCCGCGCCATGCTGACGTTCCACAACAGGCTGCCGGCAAACAGGCCGCTGTGCTGGAACACCTGGGCCAGGTGAGTGGCAAGGGTGTGCTCGCTCAATTGGCGAATGTCCACCTGCCCCAGGCGCACCTCGCCAGCCTGCGGGTCCATGCGTCGGCCGAGCAATGCCAACAGCGTGCTTTTGCCAGCCCCCGAAGGGCCGACAATGGCCGTGAAACTGCCCGCAGCACACTGTACGTCGAGGTCCTTGAGCAGGTGTTCACCGTTGTCGCCGTAGCCGTTCAAGGCCTGGCACTGCAGGCTGGCATCGCGTGGCTGCAGGCCAGGCTCAGGGCTGTGCAGCGTGGCGCTGCCCAACACGGCCAGCACCTGCGACAACGCCTGCCAGGCCATGCGCAAGGCCTGATCCAGTTGCGCCAGTTGCGACAGCGGCTCGATAAAGCGCACCAGTAACACCAGCACCGCGACCAACAGCGGCCCTTGCAGATAACCACCCGCCACCGCCAGTACACCACCAACCAGTACCAGTGCGAACAGCAACTGCAGCGCGCCGACAAAGCCCAGGCTGGCGGGCAATGCGCGACGGTTGAGCAAGCGCGTGGCTTGATGCTGTTGATGCAGCGCCTCGTGCAAGGCGGCCTGGACCTGACTGGCCTTACCGGCGCTGCGAAACAGCGCTTGCTGCTCGGCGAAAGTCTGCAGCAATTGTCCGGCGTGACGATCCACCGCCTGGCGCTGGTGCTCCAGCGCCAGGCTGCGCTGCCCGGCCCAGCGCAACAAGGCGAACAACGGCAGGTAGGCCAGCGCCAACACCCCTGCCAGACGCCACTCGATCAGGCCTAAGCCGAGCACCACCACCGTCGGCGTGACCAGGGCGCTGATCAACGGCGCCAACAGGTGCGCGGGAATCCCCATGCTGTTGAACACCGGCCCGCGCACCAACCCGTGCAAGTCGCGTTGCCGCGTCATGGGCAGGCGTGGCAAATGCGTCAGCAAACGCCCTACCAGGCCCGCCGCCAGGCTTGCACCGGCCAGGTAGCCACGACGTTGCGCGGCGTAGCTTATTAGTGCGTGGAGCAGCGTCAGCCCCAACAACAGCCCTGCGCTGCGCAACACGTCGGCAGGCGCGCCGTCGAACCAGGCCAGTATCAGCGGCACCAACGCCAACCCCGCCAGTCCGTCGAGCACGGCGGCCAGCACCATCCAGGTCAAGGCGCCACGCAGCACGCGGCGAGTGGCGTCCGGCAAATGCCGCAGGGGCGAAAAAAAGCTCATAACAGAGGCTCCAATTGATCAACGCGCGGCAGCTGTTCGCGCCACAACTGACGGTAAAGGCCCTCCGTGGCCAGCAAATCCTGATGGCATCCGCGCTGCACAATCCGGCCGTCACACAGCACCAGGATCTGCTCGGCGTGGCGGATGGTTTCCAGCCGGTGCGCAACGATCAGCCGGGTACGCCCCACCGCCTGGTCAAACAAGGCGGCGCGCAACGCCCGCTCGGTCTGCGGATCGAGCGCTGAGGTCGGCTCATCCAGCAGCATGATCGGCGCACTCGACAGCAACGCACGGGCGATGGCCAACCGTTGCAGCTCGCCACCACTTAGTTGCACGTCATCGCCAGCAACACTCGCATAGCCGTTGGGCAAGGCCATGATCCATGGGTCCAGACACGCGGCCTGCGCCGCCTGACGGATCTGCGCCAGGCTTGCTTCAGGCCGGTACAGGGCAATGTTCTGCGCCAGCGACAGGCGCAGCGCCGCGCTGTGCTGAAACACCAGCGCCAACTGCTGCTGCAATCGCTGGCTGGCGATGTGCCGGACATCCACCCCGCCAACCAGCACCTGCCCG
This sequence comes from Pseudomonas sp. NUPR-002, assembly GCF_056322725.1. NCBI lineage: Bacteria > Pseudomonadati > Pseudomonadota > Gammaproteobacteria > Pseudomonadales > Pseudomonadaceae > Pseudomonas > Pseudomonas sp. NUPR-002. The sequence continues at coordinate 2,517,250 of NZ_CM150476.1, read as the reverse complement.
CGGTCTACGTCCATGAACCGCGCAATCAAGCCGGCCAACGTGCTTTTACCTGCGCCCGACGGCCCCACCAGCGCCGTGGTGGTGCCGGGTTGCAAGCGCAGGTTGATCGCCGTCAGCACCTGTTGCACGCCGTGGGCGAAGTACACATCGCGCAATTCCACGCTGGCGTCCTTGGGGCTTTGCGGCGCACTGGGCTCGGCCAGCGGTGCGGTACTCAACAGCGCCTGCAGGCGTTGGGCGCTGACCCGGGCATTGTTGAGCGCATCGAAGCCGTGCCCCAGGGCCAGCACCGGTGCCGCCATCGCACGGACCAACAACACAAACGCGCACAGTTGCGCTGCGCCCAACTCGTTGACGCCCAACAACAAGGCGCCCAACACCACCCAGGCCAGCAGCCACGGTGCGCTGAGCAACACCTGGATCAACGCCGCCATATGCCCGGCGCGACTCACCCAGTGGCTGAAACGCTGATCGAACTGCTGCACGGCCTGGTGCATGCGCTGGTCGATCCCCGCCCCCGGAAATTGCCGCACCAGCCCCAGGTTGGCGGCGAATTCGCCGTAGTCGCTGAACAACCGCTGGATCGCCGCATTGCGCTGTTCCACGTCAGCGCGATAGTGCGCCGACGCCAGGCGCCAGTAGCCCAGCGCACCCAACCCCAGCGGCAGCAGGCACCAAAGCGCCAGGGTGCTGTCGCTGTACAGCAGGTACCCCAGGGTCGCCAGCGGGATCAGCAGCAGGTTGACCAGGTCGGTGGGCGCATGCGCCACCAGTTGATGCAGCGCCCGTACATCCTGCTCGGCGTAACGGCTGACAGCATCCGGCCCCAGGCGTGCGAACCAGCCCAGCGGCAAGCGTTGCAGGTGCTCGGCCAGGCGCACCCGCAGGCGATCACAAAGGTCGGCGTCAACCTCGTGGGTCAGGTGCAAGGCCAGGGTCTGGCCTGATAACCACAGCACCGCGCCAAGTACCGCCACCACCACCCAGCCAAACACCGCTGGCGCCAGCGGCGGCGCCTGCTGCAGGCTGGGTGCCAGTTGTGCCAAAGCCACCAGCGGCAGCAGCGAACTGATCCCAGCGACCGCCTGCAGTGCCACCGCCAGCCACAAGCGTCGCTGAAACGGCTGCAACAGTGCGCGTAACTCAGGCCCCAGCAGGCTCATCGGTAACCGTCCAGCGCCTGCGCCAGGCTGGCTGCAGGCAACGCCTGGGCAGGCGTTTCGGGAAAACCGAGGGCGGCGGTGATCTGCTGCCACAGCCCGACCACCTCCAGGCTGCGCTGTTGCAGACGCGCCAGGCCCTTGCCATCCATTAACGGCTGCAGGGCACGGGCTGCGGCCTGCGGCCAGACCTGGCGGTACACCTGCGCCCAGTCGCTGCTGGCGTTCAGCAGCACTTCTGCGCACGGCAATGCCGCGCCGCTGAAATCAAACAGGCCTTCGCTGTTCTCAGCCGGTGCCCGCACAGCCGGCATCCATAGCAGTGGCCCCTGCGGCGAGGCAAGCAGCAACGTACCGCTGTCGGTGGCCAGGCTGATGCGCTGCAAAAACTGCATGCGCCCGTCATCTGCCGCAGTCAGTTCGTTGAGCACGCGCAGCGACAGCGGCACCTCCGCCATCACCAGACTGATATCGCGCCACGGCGACAAGGCCGGGGCGATGTTGTCCAGCGACCACGGCCCTACCGATTCCAGCAGCGCCGCCACTACCTCCAGGGTCGCGAAGCTGACCTGCACCGCGCAGTTGACCTCGATGTGGCGAATACCCTGCTGACGATGCAAGCGCTGACCCAGTTCGATGAACTGCGCCACACATGGCAGTTGCGGATAAAAACTGTTGAGCAGGCAACGCCGTTGCAACTGCGCCGCGCAGCGCAGCAGCGCTTGCCACTCCTGCGGCAACAGCGGATGCTCGATCAACACATCGATGCCACGGGCCATCAGCGCTTGCGCCAACGCCGGGCCTTGCTCGCCGCGCGCAGCACCGCCCACCGCGACGCAGGCCAGGCGGGTGTCGTCGGGCACCTGCTCGAGGGCGTTGAAACACGGTACTTGCAGATGCCGGGCCAACGCCTGTGAACGGCCACTGCCCTGGCCCAGCACGCCCACCAGTTCAAGGTGCTCGGCGGCGGACACGCCAGCGGCGTAGAACTGGCCAAATCGCGAACCCACTACCAGGGTTTTAACAGGGGTGCTCATGGGCGTGACGCCTCCAGCAAGTAACGACTGAGCCCGGTGTTCAGGCAATCGAAGTGGTTGGCGTGCAGGGTCTGCACGGTCAGCGGGGCCAGCGATGCCGCTTGCCACCAGTGGCGTAAGCTGGCCTGGTGATCGGCAATCAGCGGGTTGCCAACACTCGGCACAAACAGCCGTAGCGCCCCGGCATACGGGGCACCGTCGCTGTAATGACTGGCCCGTACCGAATGGGCAAATACCCGGTACAACTGCTCGTCGGCAATGCCGCTGGCAGCGGCCAGCACCCGCGACTTGAGCAGCACCGCGTCGACGTTCGGCAACAACGCACTCAGGCTGCCCGCCGTCAGGTGCTGCGGTGAGTCCTGCAACACCTGGGTCAGCGCTGCCTGCAGCAGCTCGGCAGACGGCAGGCCGAGGGCTTCGGCGTCCAGGCCCAAGGTGGCGGCGAAGCTGTGCAGAATCAGTAATTCATCGTCGACCCGATACGGAATGCGGTAGCTGGAGACAATGTCCAGCTGACGCACGTCGGCCCCCAACTGCAGCAAGGCCTTGGCCAGCTCCAGGGTCACCAGCCCGCCAGAGCAGTAGCCGAGAAGGTCGAAGCGGCGTCGGCCGCTGTCCCACAAGGCCTGGGCATAGCGTTTACCCAAGGTCGTATTCACGTGCTGTGCGGGCAGGCGCAGGTAGTCTTCGCTGTCGTGTACCGCCAAACCCAGCAACGGACCACTACCCGCCAGCTCGGCAATCAACCCGCGATAAGGCAACAGCGTGCCGAGGCCTTCATGCACCAGCACCCGGGCGATACCTTCACCATCGGCCAGCACGCTAAGCGCATCCACTGACCGACGTCCGGCCAACGGCGCTCGGCTGGTCGCCTCCCACGTCACTGCTTCGCGCGCAGCAGGTGCCGCTGGCGCGCTGCTCGATTCAGTGCGCAAACGCTGCGCCAGGCCCGCCGGCGTCGGCTGGCTCAGCGCCCAGCGCAGCAGGCGGTCAAAGGGATGTTCGCGGGCCAGAGGTTCCTGCTCGCGCAGGCCGGCAATCAATTGTGCAATCAGCAGCGAGTCGCCACCGGCAGCGAAGAAGTCCTGATCCGCCGACAACCCGTCGCAATCAAGCACCCGTTGCCAGTGGCCGATCAGGCGCTGGACCAATGCATCGCCGACCTCGACCGTGACCTGGCGTACCGCCTCCACCTGACGCTGTTGCGCCAAGAGGGTCAAGGCGCGCCGGTCGATCTTGCCATTGGCCGTTACCGGCAGGCGCTCCAGCACCCGCACCTGCGACGGCACCATGTAGCGCGGCACGCGCTCGGCTATGAAGGCGAGCAAGGCCTGGGCAGACAACCGCGGCCGGTCAGTTTTCATCCGCGCCACCAACACGTCGTAGCCCAGCAGCGCCAGCACACTGCTGGACGAGGCCAGCGACTGGGCAGCGTCCCCTGCTTCGCTGTTGAGCCAGTCCAGCCACTGCCGGGTGTGCACGAACAACTGACCATTGGCCGCGCGCAAGTCCTCGGGGGTCTCCATCATCAGGCTCTGGCTGATGCTGATTTCGCGGTGTTCGCGGGTCAGTTCCTGGATCACCAGCCAGGCATCGGCCTGCAGCAACTGGCGCAGTTCACTGAGCAGGCGCGGAGTATCCAGGGCGTTGTTCAGCGCCCCGGAACTGAGCAGCAGATCGACAGAACCGGCCTGCAGCCCTTGCTCGCAGGCCGGTTTGTTCATGTCAAAGTGCATAAAGCGCACCCACGGGTAAGCGGCGTAGCGCTCACGTGCGGCGTTGAGGAAGTAGCTGGAAACATCGGAGAACAGGTAGTCAATCTGCACACCGGCCGCGGCCAACGGCGCCAGCGCCGGAATGATCGAGGCACTGGCCGCACCCGTGCCGGCGCCGACTTCAAGAATCCGCCAGCTGCGCTGACGCTCACGGCCAACGATGGCGCCGATCGCCTCGGCCATGGCCTGGTGCAAGACCTGGGCATGCACGCCACGGCTGTACATGGCCTCGGCGATATGTGCCGAGCCTTGCGGAAACATCAGGCTTGCCGGGCTCAACTGGCCCTGCAGTTGCGCGGCCAGTTGCGTGGCGCTGCTTTGCAGGTAGTCCACCAGGGCTTCAGGCCACAGCGCTGCCGGCGCCAGCGCGGCAAAGTGCGCCCAGGCCCCGGTCTGATCGAAATCGCCCGGCTCCACCAGGCAGCGCCAACCTGTGCTGTGGCGTTGCAGGTAGGCGCTGTCGGTCAACAACGTCAACCAATGTTGTAACAGGCGATGCTGCCCGGGCTGCAGCTTGAGCGCCTGACACAGCGGGATAAACTCCAGCGGCTGTTCGCGGCCCAGCAAGCCACTGCCCGCCAGCCAGTGCAGCAGCGACACCTCGGCCGCGTGGTCGAGTGCCGACAGCGCTGCCTGAATCTGCTTGCGTGGACCGAAATCTGCCTGTTCCAGGGTTTGGCGCGCCGCCGCGGTAACCGCTGACAATTCTGCGTAGACGCGTTGTCTGTCTGGCGCTGCGCTGTGCACAGTGACAAAACTGCACAACGCGCGCTCATGACGTTCGCCCACCACCACCGTGGTGCTGGCGGCCAGCTTTGGATGGGCAAGCCAGCCAGCATCAATTTCTGCCAGTTCGATGCGATGCCCACGGATTTTGACCTGATCGTCCTGACGCCCGAGAAACTCGATCAGACCGTCTTCGTTCAGGTAGCGCCCCTGATCGCCGGTACGGTACAAGCGCCGTCCGCTGGCATGGGTGATAAAGCGTTCGGCAGTACGCTGCGGGTCTTCGGCATAGCCCAGGGCCAGGCCCAGGCCGCCGATGTGAATCTCGCCACGGACCCCCAGCGGGCACTGCCGGCCGAAGCTGTCGAGCACTTCGAGGGTCTGGCCCTTGAGTGCGCGGCCATAGGGAATGCTCGGCAACTGTGTGTCGGCAGGACGGATCGGATGCTCCACCGACCAGATCGCCGCTTCGGTCGCACCGCCCAGGCTGAACAACTGGCTGTCAGGCCAGCGCTGCCACCAGCGGGTCGGCAAGGTGGTCGGGATCCAGTCGCCCGACCACATCACACAGCGCGGTCCGGGCAGCGTTGCCGGTTCCGTCTCCAGGTAATCCATCAACATCTGCCCCTGGGCCGGTACCGAATTCCACAAGGTCACGCCGTGCTCGCGCATCAGCTGCGCCCAGTGTGAAGGGTCGGCGCCTCGTTCCGGGTCTGGCAGCACCACTTGCGCGCCCACCGCTGTCGCGCCGAAAAAATCGTACACCGACAGGTCGAAACTCAACTCCGCCAGGCCCAGCACCCGGTCGGCTGCGTTGACGCCGTAGCGCTGGTTGATGTCGTCCAGGGTATTGACCACCGCACCATGGCTGAGCATCACCCCCTTGGGTGTGCCGGTGGAGCCGGAGGTATAGATGATGTAAGCCAGGTCATCGGCGAGCACAGCGCACGGCTCGCGGGGCGGCCAGTGAGTGTCGGCAAGCAGGCTGTCGATGGCAATGCGTGGCAAGTCCAGGGCCGTCGGCAATGCTTCGTCTTCAAGGCAGATAACCGCAGCAATGCCAGCATCGCGCAAAATCGCTTCGCGGCGCAGGACCGGTTGGCGGATGTCTACCGGCACATAGGCAGCGCCCATCTGGTTGATGCCCAGCACCGCCATCAGTTGCCAGGCGCTTTTCGGCAGCATCACCGCCACCCGCGCCCCTGGCGCCAGGCCCATTGCTTCCAACGCTGCACGCACGGCTGCAGCCCGCTGCGCCACCTGGCGGTAACTGTAGTGGCCGTCACGGTCGCTGATCACTCGCGCATCCGGCGTGCGCAAAGCCTGCTGGGCAAAGCCGCTGGCGATGTTGCAGGCGCGCGCAACTTCACCGTGCAAGCGCGGCGCCTGCTGTTGCGGGAGGACGATATCGCCGCTGGCCTGCCACAGGTGTGCATCCTCGGCCAGACGTTGCAACAGGCTGAGGTAGGCCGCGAACATCTGCGCGGCCATGCCCTCGGGCAGCACGCCGACGCGCACGTCCCAGCCAATCTGCAAGCCGCCGTACTGATCGCTGACCTGACAATCGATCCACACCTGAGGCGTCTGGCTGATCATGTAGCTGGGCGGATGCAACAGCCGCGCGGTTTCTCCCAGCAGGCGCTCGACGCTACCGATACCACTGGTGAACACTACCGGCATCAGGTCCGCACCGCGCCCCTGCTCCCGCGCCAGTTCGCGCAACACATCGACCCCGGTAAAACGGCTGTGGTCGAGGTCTTCGAACAACTGTGCGCCGATGCGCCGCGCCCGCTGAATGAAGTCCGCACCCTTGCCGCCCTGCACTGCGAGCAGGCTCAAGGCGGTGAAGTCGCCCACCACCTGGCCCAATTCGGGGTGCAGATTCGGCCGGTTGAGTACGGTGAGGTTCAGGCAAAAATCGGCGCTCTGGCTCCAACGCCCGATCACCTCGGCGAATGCTGCCAGAGTCACGCCCGCGGCACTCAGGCCCTGGGCACTGGCCGTGGCACACAGGCTGTTCCACTGCGTGGTGCTCAAGGTGCCATGGTGATGCTCGAAGCGCGTGGAACGGATGCCAGCATCATCGCTCAGGGGCAAGTCCGGGCGCCCAGGCAGGCTGTCCAGGCGCGCCAGCCACCAGTCCTTGTCGCGCTGCCAGTCCGCACCTTTGCGGGCCTCTTGCTCATGCACCAGGTAGTCGCGGAACGTCGCTTCCAGTTCCGGCCACTGGCGTGTCGGCTCCAGGTAGCGCTGGGTCAGTTCCACCAGCAGCAATTGCAGGCTGGCGTAGTCGAGCAGGGTGAAATCCACCGAACAGTGCAGTACCGTCCGTTCGGCGCCCAGGCTCAGCTCGGGTAGCAGAATCGGCCACTGGTCCAGGGCATGACAGGCATGATCGAGGCGTTCACGCACCTGCTGCAGGTGGGCTTCGAACGCCTCGCGGGTGGCCTGACGCAAGTCATGCAGCGGCAGCTGTTGGCGCGGCACCTGGGCCTGTACGCACTGGCGGCTGTTGTCTTGCACCACCGCGCGCAACATCGGGTGGCGCTGTACCAAAGCGTTCCAGGCCTGGTTCAGTTGCTCGCAGTCGACGTTAGCCGGCCACGGGTATTCGACATACAGGTGGCAGGCCGTGCCACCGTAGTCGAACGCCGGGTTGCGCCCCAGCACATAGGCGCCCTGCACTGCACTCAGGGCAAAGGGCTGCAGCGCCTGTTCAGGTTGCGAGCGCCAGCTGGCGCGCGACGACAGATGCGCCATCAACGCTTCACGCTGGCTGCGAATACGCTCGGCCAAGACCGGGTCGAGTGCACCCTGCGGTGCGCGAAAATGCAGTTTGCCTGCCGTTGCCCAGAGTTCGATCTGGCGTTCACGGCAAATGTGCAACACATCATCCAGGCTCATAGCACGCCCTCCTCAAGATCAGCACTGCATGCGAGCAGCGCGGCCATGCCCTGCAAGGTGGGCTGCAGATAGAAATCACTCATGCGCAGGCTGACGCCCAGTTGTTCACGCACACGGGCCAGCAAGCGGGTGGCCAGCAAGCTGTCGCCACCGAGGCTGAAAAAGCTGCCTTGGTTGCTGCGCACCGGGCGTCCCAAGACGGCCTCCCAACAAGCGGCCAGCGGTTGCAGGGCCGGGCTCAAGTCGCCGTCATCACTGCTCGCTGGCTGCTGACGCTGCACCGCCTCGCTCAAGGCCGTCTGCAGGCGCGCACGGTCGACCTTGCCGTTGGCATTCAGTGCAAGGCGCGGCAGACAGGCCAGGTGTTCGGGCTGCATCGCCTGCGGTAAGCGCTGCTGCAGCCACTGCTGCAGGGTGTCGCGGTTCAGCGCAGCGCTTGCGGCCTTGGCACTGACCAGCACCATCGCCGGGTTCTGCCACAGGCACTGCAGCTCGGCAAAGCCGCCCTGCGCCAAGAGCCGGGCCATCTGCGCGGGATCGGGTAACAGCGGCGGACGGCTGTCGAGCAATGCCGCGCTGATCAGCCCCAGCGGCGATTCACGCAGCAGATCGGCCAGCAACAGGCGGCCGTTCGGCTTCAGCAGCCCCTGGGCCAACTGCAGGCAGTCAGCGGGTTGCGCATAGCTGTGCAAGGCAGCAAAGCTGATTACCACGTCGTACTGCGACCAGTGTTCGGCGGGTAGCAGGCCGTCGGCCAATAACTGGCGGGTGATACGCGGGTGCTTTTCGCCAACCGCGGCCAACAGGCCCGGGCTGCTGTCGAACACCGTGATGTGCAACGCGCCTGGGTCCAGGTGCGCGAGCCATTGATCCAGCAACTGCCCGCCGCGGACATCCAGCACCGCCAGCTTCAGCGGCCCGTCTTCTGCATTGCTGGGCTGCAAGGCAAGGCTCAGCGCATCCAGCAGCTGACGCCCGGCCGGCAAGTTCAGGGCCATGGCCTGCGGCGCCAGCAACGGGTCGAACAGCAGCTCGGAAGCACCGCCTTCGCTGGCCAGCAGCACCTGCAGCGAGGCAACCATCGCCTGCAGGTCGGTTTCACGCCAGCCCAGTTGCGCCAGGGCGTCAGCCAAGCTCAACGCCGTATCAGGTTGGTGGTGCAGCCACTGACGCCAGGTGTCGAGTAGCGCATGTTCCGGCAGCGGCGGCCCTTGCAGCACGCGTTGCAGCAACGCTTGCGTGACGCGCACTTCAGCCTGCAGGGTGTCTTCCAGCAGTGACGGCCCTTGCAGCGCACCTTCAGTTGCATCGACCACCGGCGCGCTCATCACCAACACTGCGCCAAGCCTGGCAACCGCGCCGGGCAAGACCGCGGCGCAGGCACTCTCGACCAGCGGATGGGCACTGAGCGCCGCCTCGATCTCGCCCAGTTCGATACGTTGCCCGCGTACTTTGACCTGCTGGTCGATCCGCCCAAGAAACTCGATGGTGCCATCGCCCCAGAAGCGCCCACGGTCGCCGGTGTGGTACCAGCGGCCACGCTCGTCACTGCGAAAGCGCTGGGCGGTCAGTTGCGGATCATTGCGGTAACCCCGCGCCAGGCTGGCACCGCCAATCAGCAGTTGCCCCACCACCTGGTCGGGGACATCACGGCCGTCAGCATCCACCACTCGATAAGCCTGGCCAGCCAGGGGCTTGCCATAGGGAATCGACGGCCAGTGGCTCGGCACCTCATCGATGCTGTGCAGGTTCGACCAGATCCCGGCCTCGGTGGCGCCGCCCAGGCCGTACACCCGGCACTGCGGCGTGGCGTGCTGGCGCAGGCGTGCGGCGAGGTCCAGGGCAATCCAGTCACCGGAGAGCAACACCGCCCGCAGGCTGTGATAGCGACAGTCGCCAGCGGCAATGCCCAGGGCCATTTCCAGCAGCGCCGGGGCCGAGTTCCACAGGCTCACCCGGTGCTCGGCAATCAACTGCGCCCAGCGTGCAGCGTCGCGGGTTTCTTCAGGCTGCAGCAACACCAGGCGTGCGCCCTGCCCCAGCACGCCAAACAGATCGTACACCGACAGGTCGAAATCCAGGGCCGACACTGCCAGCATGCAATCGCCTGGGTTGACCTTAAGTTCTGCCTGCAGCGCATCGAGGGTGTTGATCGCCGCAGCATGGCTGACCTCGACACCCTTGGGCACGCCAGTGGAGCCCGAGGTGTAGATCACGTAGGCGCTCGACTGCGCGGCGACGGCACGCGGCGCTGCCAGCGGCGCCGACTGCTGCAGCTGCGTCAGGTCCAGCCAGCGCAACGCCGGGCTGTCAGCGCTGGCGCTTGGCGCGTGCTCGGTAATCACCAGGCTGATGCCTGCCGATGCTTCGATCAGGCGCCGACGTGCCGGGGGTTGTGCGGTGTCGACCGGGACGTAGCAACCCCCTGCCGCGAGCACGCCAAACACCGCAACAATCTGCTCGATGCCGCGTGGCAGGCAGATTTCCACCGCCTCGCCCTGACGCATGCCGGCCTCCAGCAGCCCGGCGGCGACCCGCAGTGAACGCGTGGCCAGTTCGCCGTAGGTGCAGCGCTGCTCGCCGCAGATCAACGCCAGGTCATCCCTGTACTGCTCACTGTGGCGGAAAAAGTCCTCAAGCAACCCACGCCCCGTCGCCAACGCTGGCACGCTGTTCTGGCGCGCGCGTCGGGCCTGCTGCGCAAGCGGCAGCAACACCGGCTGCGCCAGGTTCCAGTCACTGTCGGCGAGGCGCTGCAGCAGTTCGATGTAGGCTTGGAACATCGCCTCGAGCACACCTTCGGCAAACAGCTCGGTGATGCTGTCCCAGGCCAGCAACACACCGTCTTCGACCCGGTAGAGCTGGTGATCGAGCCACACCTGCGGGGTTTGCGAGAGCATGTCGTGCAGGTCGCCAAACACCTCGCGAAAGCTCGCCGGGACAAACGCCGACTCACTCAGGTTGCTGGAAAACACCACCGGCGCCGCACGTGGATGCCCCTGGCGCCGTGCTTCGCGCAACACCTCAAGGGCAGGAAAGGCCGAATGGTCGATGGCCGTGTGCAGGCTGCGCTGAAAGCGTTGTACCGCTTCGGCGAACGGCAACTGCGGCGCATCCTGATACTCCACCAGCAGCAAGGTGGTGAAGTCGGCAATCACCTGATCGACTGGCTGTTGGTCGTCGTGACGGTCGAACAACGGTACGTTGAGCAAGAACGTCGAGTGCGTACTCCAACGCGCCAATACGGCATTGAAAGCCGTGGCAAACACGCAGGACAAGGTCAGCCCGTGGTGGCTGGCCTGGGCTTGCAGGCGTTCGGCTTCCGCGGTGCTGAGCACATAGGCCTGGCGACTGAAACGCGGTTCGCGGATCGACTCGGGCGCACAGGCCAGGGGCAACGCCGGGCCATCGGGCAACTGCGCCAGGCGCTGGCACCAGTACTCGCGGTCCACGGCGTAGGCCTGGGCACGGCGCTGCTGGCGACGCTTGAGGTAATCGGCAAAGTGCAAGGTCGGCGCTGGTGCCAGTGACGCTGGCGCCTGGTAGGCCTGGCCAAGTTCGGCCATCAGCAGGCGCAGGCTCTCGACGTCGGCAGCCAGCAAATCAACACTGAGCCAAACCCGGTCGCGGCCTTCGGGGAACTGCACCAGACCCACCAGCATCACCTGCCCGGCCTCTACCGCCAGGCACTGGTGCGAGCGCCAATGGCGCAGTGTTTCCCAGGCGTGTTGGGCGGCGTGTGGGGACTGTTGGCGCCAGTCCTGCAGGTCGAACAGCGGCTGCGTCGACGACGGCAGAATGCGCTGGCGACCGTCATTGAAGCTGGCCCGCAGCATCGGATGCCGGGCCTGCAGCAGACGTACGGCGGACTCAAGGCGCTGTGGGTCGATGCCGCGGCAATCGAATTCCAGCCAGGCGTGACAACTGATATTGCCCAGCACTTCAGCCGCGCCACGCCCCAGCCAGTAGGCTTGCTGCACCGCACTGAGTTCAAAGCTTTCCTCGGGCACGGCCGTCGGTACGATTGCCGTTGCCACCGCGCTGCGCAGGGTCTGCCCGTGCAGCAACGCCAGCCACGCGGCGAGGCACGGCTGGGCACTGAGCTGGGCGAAATCGATGTGTAATCCGTGACTGCGCAGGCGCTCCTGCAGGTACATCAGGCGGATCGAATCCAACCCGCAACCAAGCAGATTTTCCTCGTCGCCTAGGGTGTCGATTTCCGCCACGCTCGCGCCCAGTAGCTGCGCGAGGTGTTCGATCAACCAGGTGCGAAGTGGGGTCGCCAAGGTCGTGTCTGCTGTTGTCAGCTCGCTCATGAAAAGCTTCCTGTGACCGGTCAAAATAAAGTCTGCACGGCCCACAAAGATGCAAGCCATTGTCAAATAAGACTTTATCTCAAACAGATTTTCAGAAAGCGTTCAGGGCTTTAGATGCACAGGCCTTTTCATTCGATTCAGAGACAGTGACGCCCAGCGCTGGCCTGATCAGCGGATCTCACTGGGCGAAACGCCGTAACGCTTGCGAAAGGCAATCGAGAAATGCGCCGGGCTGTAGCCCACACCGTAGGCAACGGTAGACACATTGCTCTCTTCATCACTGAGCATGCGATGCGCTTCGCTGAGGCGATGTTCGTGCAGGTAGCCAAACACACTGGTGCCATAGACCTTGCGAAACCCGGCGGTGAGTTTGCGTGGGCTCATGCCGACATGGCTGGCCAGTTCATTCAAGCTCGGCGGCTCGAGCAGCGAACGCACCAGACGATCGCGCGCGGCGTGCACGCGCTCGACATCCGAAGCGGTAATGCGCAGCTTCTGTTCTGGCTGCCCGCGCTCGTTAAGCAGGAACTGCGCACTCAGCGCCGTCAACTCCAGGGCCTTGCCGCCCAGGTACAGCGAGCGGCTCGGGCCCTGCATCGGGCAGGTGGCAATTTGCGTGGCCAGTGCCTGCATTGCCCGCGGTGCCGGGCGCACCATCATGTAAGGGTCGCCACCACTGCTGGCCAACAGTTTGCGTGGGGCCATGCCCAGGTGCCGGTCCAGCGACTCCAGGTCCAGTTGCACGATGGTGTAGCGCAGCGGCGTCGAGGTGCCGTAGATCTGCGCAGAGGTGAACTCGCCGTCATTGACGATGGTGCACAGGCTCGGGCCGCGGATCGATTGCTCGGCATGCCCGGGAATCCGGCAAGACAGCTCGCCGCTCTGCACCAGAATCAACTTGAGACCGCGCTCCAGCGGGTCTTCGACCCACTCTTCGCTCTCAGACCACAGCGTGCCTGTGACCAGGGTCATGTGCGGTTCCAGGTAGACCGTACCGGGTTGGTTGCCCTTGGGCTCGGCCTGCGTTTCGTGCTGAGTTGGGGCGATGATCGTAATAGTCATTGGGTTTTCCCTTAATCCTGAGGCCATTACGCGGGGCCTGACCTGAAATTACGGGAGGCATTTAATCCGTAAACCTCCCTGTTTGAAGCCGTTGCGCATTTCATCTAATGAAAAAGCCGCGCTACCGAAAGCCTTCGCGTTGAGATGCCAGAGCGAAAAGACAATGATAATAGATCTCATTTAGCCATATGTAGCGAACTATTTCTACATTGAGGGGATTCCATGTCATTGCTCTGTGCAACCCGCACTCCAGACGCCTTGGGAGATGCACCTGACTGGCCGGCAGCGTTCATCGAGCGCTACCGTCAAGCCGGCTACTGGCAAGACCAGACGTTCACCCAGGCCCTGGACGCCGCCGCAGCCCGCAACCCCTCGGCGATTGCGATTACCGACGGCCCCCTGCACCTGAACTACCGCAGCCTGGCAGAACGCTGCCGACGCCTGGCTGGTGGCCTGCAGGCACTGGGGATCAAGGCCGCTGACAACGTGGTGGTGCACCTGCCTAACGGCAGCGCCTTCATCGAAGTGTGCTTCGCCCTGTTTCGCCTCGGCGCCCGGCCGATCCTCGCCCTGCCCGCGCATCGCCAGCATGAGATCGGTGGCTTTTGCGCCTTCGCCCAGGCCTCGGCGTACATCGGCTGCGAGCAGTTGGAAGGCTTTGACTGCCGGCAGATGGCGCGCCAATTAGTCGCAGCCAACCCGCACCTGCAGCACGTGGTGATCGAGGGCAACAGCGAAGAATTCACCACCCTGAGCACGCTGTACCGCAGCGAGCCGCTTGAACATGACGCAGGCAGCGCCGGGGCAGTAGCCTGCTTCCAGCTTTCAGGCGGCACCACCGGCACGCCCAAGCTGATTCCCCGGCGCCACGCTGAGTACCTCTATAACGTGCGCGCCAGCAGCGCCGTATGCGGGCTGGACGCGCACACGGTATACCTGACTGCCCTGCCCATGGCGCACAACTTCACCCTGTGCTGCCCCGGGGTGATCGGCACCCTGTTGGCCGGTGGCCGGGTGGTGTGTACCCAGCGCTCCGACCCGGACACTTGCTTTGCCCTGATCAGCCGCGAGCGAGTCACGTTCACCGCGCTGGTGCCACCGCTGGCAATGCTCTGGCTCGATGCCCAGAGCCAGCGCCAGGCTGACCTGTCGAGCCTACGCGTGCTGCAGGTTGGCGGCGCGAAATTGCTCAGCACCGCCGCCGCGCGCGTCACACCGGTGCTTGGCTGCGCCTTGCAGCAAGTACTGGGCATGGCCGAGGGGCTGCTGTGCTACACCCGCCTGGATGACCCGCAGGCGCTGATCCTGCACACCCAGGGCCGCCCGCTGTGCGCCGACGACGAAGTGCGCATCGTCGATGAGCACGGGCAGCCGGTGGCCGACGGTGAAGTCGGCGAGCTGCAGGTGCGCGGGCCTTACACCATTCGTGGCTACTACCGCCTGCCCGAACACAATGCCAAGGCGTTCACCGCGGATGGCTTCTATTGCAGTGGCGACCGCGTACGGCGCACGCCCGAGGGCTACCTGGTGGTCGAGGGACGCGACAAGGACCAGATCAACCGCGGCGGCGAAAAAGTGGCTGCCGAGGAAGTGGAAAACCTGCTGATCAATCATCCGCAGGTGCATGACGCCGCCCTGGTGGCGATGCCCGATGCGCTGCTGGGCGAGTCCACCTGCGCCTTTATCGTCGCCCGCGATCCGGCGCCATCGGCGTTTGGTCTGAAACAGCACCTGCGCAGCCAGGGCCTGGCCGCGTTCAAAGTGCCGGACCGTATCGAGTTTGTGCCGCAGTTCCCGCAGACCGGGGTTGGCAAGGTCAGCCGCAAGGACTTGCGCGAACGCCTGCGCCTGGCGTGGCTCGATGCCCAGCGTGGGAGCACTGCCTCGTGATCGCTGACCTGCTGGCCCAGGGCGAGCGCTGGGTACGCCCCTTGCGCCTGTCGCCGATGCCACGCTGGCGCCTGGTGTGTTTCGCCCATGCGGGCGGTAGCGCGAGTTTTTTCCGTGACTGGGCCAGCAGCCTGCCCGGCGACATCGACCTGTTGGCCATTCAGTACCCGGGGCGTGAAGACCGCTTCAACGAACCCTGCCTGAGCGACATGCACAGCCTTGCCGAAGCGGCCTGCCAGGCCCTGCAAGGGTATGCCGACCGCCCCCTGGCGTTGTTCGGCCACAGCCTCGGCGCGGCGGTGGCTTACGAAGTGGCAACGCGCCTGGAGCAACAGGCAATCAGCGTCGAGCACCTGTTCATTTCCGCCCACCCGGCCCCGCAACGCCAGCGTGGCGGGCAGTTGCACAGTGGTCCGGACGACGCCCTGCTCGATGATGTCCGGCGCCTCGCCAACCGCCCCAATCCGCTGCTCGAAGACCCGGGCCTGCGCGAGCTGTTCCTGCCCAGCCTGCGCAACGACTACCGCATTGTCGAAACCTACGGCTGCCCGCAGCCAACGGCGTTGAACGCTCGGATCGCGGTGTTCTACCCCGAACAAGACCCGGAGATCGATCTCGACGAAGCCCTGGCCTGGCAAGCCGCCAGCCTCCAGCCACTGCACCTGCAGCGCTGGCAAGGCAACCACTTCTACCTGATCGAGCAACGCCAGGCAGTCCTCGACGCAGTGTCGAACACCCTGCTGGGCCGCCGCCCGCTCACCTCCCCTGCCCTTTAGGAACCCTGCTGATGAAAACCCCTGACGCTTGTGAAGGCCTGGCGGACATTCGTGTCGCCATCGATACACTGGACCACCAGATCATCGAACTCATGCGCCAGCGCATGGCCTACGTCAAAGCTGCGGCGCGCTTCAAGCCGACTGAAAGCAGCATCGCCGCCCCCGAACGCGTCGCGCAGATGCTCCCGCAGCGGCGCCAATGGGCCGAAGAGGCCGGGCTTGAAGCGCACTTTGTCGAGACCTTGTTCGCACAAATCATCCACTGGTACATCAGCCAGCAAGTACGGCACTGGCGCGCCACGAGAGCGCCGGCATGAACGCCTTTACACCGCTGGAGCCCCACGCCCAAGCGCTGACCCAGGTGTTCGAACAGGCCCGCGAACGTGCCGCCAGACTCGGCACGCCAGTGCTGGCCAGCTACGCCCTGGCGATCAACGACATGGACTTGCTGGCGTTATTCTGCCGTGTCGACCGGCCCGACACCGACAGCGTGTTCTGGCGCGCCGCCGATGGCGGCAAGAGCCTGTTCGGCTGGGGCGTGGCCGCAGAGCTGAGTGGCGCTGGCGAGCAGCGCTTCGCAGCGGTGGACCGGCAATGGCAGCAGTGGTTGCACAGCGCGGTGATCGCCGGGCCGCAGCCACCGACCCTGTGCGGCGGCTTTCGCTTCGATCATCAGGCCAGCGCCAGCAGTGCCTGGCAGGGTTTTGGCGATGCCTCGATGCGGCTGATGAGCCTGCTGCTGATACGCGACGATGACGGCTGCTGGTTAGTGTGCCAGCAGCGCATCGACGCCGCGGACAACGCCCGCCTGCGTTGCGAGCAGGTCATCAATGAATGGAACGCGTTGATGGATCGCTACCTGTCGCCGCCGCTCACGGCTCAGGCGCCGCAGCATACCCGCGACCAGTTCCTGCCACGCGCCTGCTGGGAAAGCAAAATCGTCCATGCACTGGACGCGCTGCGGCAGACCTCGATGAAAAAGGTGGTATTGGCGCGAGAAGTCATCAGTGAGTTCAGCCACGCCGTCAGCCCTGGCCGCACCCTGACGCGCCTGGCCAGCAACGACCCCTCGGCGTACCTGTTCGCCTTCCGCCGACAGCAGAGCTGTTTCCTCGGTGCTTCACCAGAGCGCCTGGTCAAACTGCACGACGGCCATCTGCAGACCCTGGCACTGGCCGGCACCATCCGCCGCGACCCCGCACCAGAGCAAGACGCACAGTTGGCACAGGCCCTGATGGATTGCGCGAAAAACCGTGACGAACATGCGGTGGTGGTGCAGATCATCGAGAACGACCTGGCCCCGTGGGTCAGCCAGCTGCAGGTCCCGCCCGCACCGTCGATACAGCGGCTGAGTCGGGTACAACACCTGAGCACCGTGATTGAAGGCCAGTTGCACGCGCAGAGCAGCCTGTTGCAAGTGGTCGCAACCCTGCACCCTACCCCCGCCGTCGGCGGCCACGAACGCCAGCAGGCCATGGAGCATATCCGCCGTTTCGAAGGTTTCGACCGCGGTTGGTATGCCGCACCGCTCGGCTGGCTGGATGCGCGCGGCAATGGTGAGTTCATCGTCGGCTTGCGCTCGGCGTTGTTGAATGGCGAGCAGGCGCGGTTGTTCGCTGGCTGTGGCATCGTGCACTGCTCGGACCCGGCCAGTGAATACGAAGAAACCTGCATCAAGCTGGCCGGCATGCAACTGGCGTTGCAGGCCTGAGCACGGGTTTGGCGCCGGAATCACTGGGTGATTCCGGCGCCAAACTACGCTGAGTTACCTTGATTGGCGTTGAAGCAATAGGCGGCGATTTTGTTGCCATCCAGATCGCGGAAGTACGCTGCATAGGCATGCGCTTTCCAGTCGCGCGCGCCTGGGCGGCCTTCATCCTTTCCACCAAGGGCCAAGGCGCTCAGGTGCGCCGCATCGATGCTTGCACGGTCAGGCGCCTGGAAACTCACCGTCACACCATTGCCAACACTGGCAGGCTGCCCATTGGCCGGTTTCAGCACGAAGAACGAAGGGGTATCGATACCCCAGATCGACCCGTTGTCACCCAGATCGGCCAGGCGCTGCATGCCGAACTGGCCGAGCACCTCATCATAGAAAGCACGGGCTTTGCGCAAGTCGTTGGTGCCGACAGTAACGTGGGTAAACACAGCCATGGTTCTGTTCCTTGTTTTATTCAACGGGGTGATAAGTCTTCAATTACTGATTGGCCAGCACACGGTCTAGACAGGCCAACAGCTCACCGGAGCGCAGTTGCTCGGTGACCGCGACGATGTCGGGGTAGAACGCACGGTCTTCATTGGCCACTGGCACACGGCTGCGTACCAGGTCATAGAGAGCCCGGGTGGCGCTGGAGGCTTTGTCCAGCGCATGGAAATCCAGGGCCTGGCAACCGACCAGCACTTCAATCGCCAACACCGATTCCAGCTTGCGCGACACCTGATAGGCCTTGATCGCGGCGTTGTAGGCGAAGCTCACCGGGTCTTCCTGGTTACCGCAGGTCGACACGCTGTCGATGGTTGCAGGCTGCGACAGCACCTTCATCTCCCCCAGCAGCCCGGCGGCGGTGTACTGGATGATCATGTAGCCGTTGTTGAGCCCGGGGTTGCGCACCAGAAACGCGGGCATTTCGCTGAAGTGCGAGTTGACCATGCGGTCGGTACGCCGCTCGGAAATCTTCGCCAGGTTGGTCATGGCGTTGCACAGGGTGTCGGCGGCCATACCGACGTAAGAGCCATCGAAGTTCGCCCCGGAGATGGCTACGCCGTCGTCCTCACCGGTCGGGTAGATCACCGGGTTGTCGCCGGACGAAGCGATCTCGTTGTCGATGCACGCCTGGGCATAAGCGATGAACTGCTTCGACGCGCCATGCACCTGGGGAATGGCGCGCAGGCTGTAGGTGTCTTGCAGGCGGTAGTCGATGTTCTCCTCGATCAACTGGCTGTCGGCCAACAGCTGCTTGATGTAACGGGCAGTCTGCGCCTGCGTGTCATGGGCCTTGACGCTGTGGTAGCGCGGGTCGAAGGCACGAATGGTGCCCTTGAGCGCCTGCAGCGAGATCGCCGCAGCAATATCCGCAGCCTGTGCCGCCTGGTTGGCGTTGTACTGGGCCAGGGTGGCGATCGCAGTCACCGAGGTGGTGCCGTTGAGCATCGCCAGGCCTTCCTTGCACTGCAGGCTGATCGGCTGCATACCGACCTGACGCAAGGCGGTTGCACCGTCTACCCAGTCGCCACCGGCAACGCTGGCCTGGCCTTCTCCGATCAGCACCAGGGCCAGGTGGCCTTCCGGGCCAAGATAACCGACCGAACCTTCACCCGGCGCAAACGGCACGACGTCGTTGTTGAGCAGCCCGGCGATCTGTTCGAGCAAGGCCATGCGCACGCCGGAGTAACCCTTGCCCAGGCTCAGCAAGATCATCAACTGCACCGCACGCACCTGCTCGCGGTTCAGCGGCTCACCCACCGACACCGCGTGGGAACGCACGATGTTGACCTGCAGGGTTTGCGCATCCTGCGGGGAGATGACATGGCGAACGTTGTCGCCAAAGCCGGTGGTCACGCCATAGACCAGGCGGTTTTCCTCAAGAAAGCGCTCGATCAACTGACGCGAACGCGTCACCCGGGCACGGTAGGCGTCGGAGAAACTCACCTTGGCGCCATAGCGGGCCACCGCGATGAACGCTTCGATGGAAGGCTTGGCGTCGTCCAGTACCACGGTGGTGAGGTCTTTTGGGTGAATAGGCATTGCGGTGCTCTCTCTGCTCATGGACTTTTTTTGGGCGTAGAACGCCTGCCCCGTTAGCGAACAGGCGAAAAATCGACGGGATCAGTGCGTTCAGGCGTGGCTGAGAATGAAGCGGCTAAAGCGCTCCGAACGCTGTTCCTGGAACATCTCTTGGGGTGTGCCCTGGGACTCGATCAGCCCCTGGTTCATGAACACCACGCGGTTGGAGACATTGCGGGCAAAGCCCATTTCATGGGTCACCACCAGCATGGTGCGGCCCTCCTCGGCGAGCGCGCGCATAACCTTCAGCACTTCGCCCACCAGCTCCGGGTCGAGCGCCGAAGTGGGCTCGTCGAACAGGATCACCCGCGGTCGCATCGCCAGGGTGCGGGCAATGGCCACGCGCTGTTGCTGACCGCCGGACAGAAACGCCGGGTAGTGGTTGCGCTTGTCGGCCATGCCGACCTTTTCCAGCAGCGCCTCGGCCTCGTCGATGCACTCGGCACGCCGGCGCTTTTGCACATACACCGGGCCTTCAATCACGTTCTCCAGCACGGTCAGGTGCGACCACAAGCCAAAGCTCTGGAACACCATGCCCAGTTCCGGGCGTATGCGGTCCACCTGGCGCCGGTCGGCCGGCACCCGCAAGCGATGGCGGCCACGCTTGAACGCCACCTGCTCGCCCGCCACCTGGATATCACCGGCATCGGGGATTTCCAGCAGGTTGATGCAGCGCAGGAAAGTACTCTTGCCTGAGCCGCTGGCGCCAAGAATCGACACCACGTCCCCCTCATGGGCGTCCAGCGAGATGCCCTTGAGCACTTCGAGGTTGCCGAAGGATTTGCGCAGGTGTTTGACCTGCAGCACCGGATCGTTACTTGTCGTCATGCCACTTACCCTCTAGGTACGCTGAGCGCGTACTTTTTTGTTGTTGGATTGGCGCTGAGCGGTTGTTGCGGCGACAGCCTGCGTTCAAGCCACGCCAGTGTGCGGACAATCAGAAAGTTCAGAACCAGGTAGATCAGCGCTGCGCAGAGGAACACCTCCAGCGTGCGATAGGTTTCGGCGATGATCCGCTGGGCGACCCCCGAGACTTCATAGACCGTGACCAGGCTGGCCAGCGATGTCGCCTTCATCATCAGGATGATCTCGGTCGAATAGGCTGGCAGGCAGCTGCGCAGGGCAATCGGGATAATGATCCGGCGGGCCAGCAACCCGCCCGACATCCCGGCGGCGCGCCCGGCTTCGATCTGCTGTGGCGGCACGGCCAGCAAGCCACCACGAAAGATCTCCGCCATGTAGCCGGCAGTACACAGCGCCAGGGCGATCACCGCGCAGTTGAGCGGGTCACGCAGCAGCGGCCAGAAGGGACTCTGGCGCACCTCCGGGAACTGGCTCAGGCCGTAGTACAGCAAGAACATCTGGATCAGCAGCGGCGAACCGCGAAACAGGAAGATGTAAACCCGCGCCAGGTGCCGCAGCAACGCAACCTCGCAGACCCGCAGCCACACCACCAGCATGGCCAGCAGCGTACCGATGGCAACCGAGGCGGCGAACAGCAACAGCGTGACCGGCAGCGCGCGCAGCAGTTGCACCAGGGTGTCGCCAATGAATGCGATATCAATAGACATGCTCTGTCCCCTGTTCAGCCACGGCGGAAGGTTCTGCCCACGCGCAGTTCGGCACGGGAGAACATCAGGTTGGAAATACCCGTCAGCACCAGGTACAGCGCGCAGCCGGTCATGAAGAACAACACGAACTGCCCGGTGGAGGCCGCAGCAACACGGCTGGCGCGCATCAACTCGACCAGCCCGGTTACCGAGATCAGTGCCGAGTCTTTCAGGCTGATCTGCCACACACCGCCGATGCCTGGCAGGGCAAAGCGCAGGATCTGCGGCGCGATGATCCGCCGAAAGCGCAGCATCACGGGCATGCCGATCGCTTTCGCCGCTTCCAGTTCACTGCGCGACACCGCCTGGAAAGCACCACGGTACACCTCGGCCTGATAGGCGCCAGACACCACCCCCACCGCCAGCGCCCCGACCAGGAACGCCGGCATACTGATAAAGCCTTCGGCACCGAACAACCCGCCGACACTGCTCACCAACGCTGAGCCGCCATAAAAGAACAAATAGATCACCAGCAATTCCGGAATGCCCCGGAACACCGTGGTGTAGCCCTCGCCCAGCATGCGCAGCAAGCCGTTGCCGTGCAGTTTGGCGGCCGCCACCATTGCGCCGAGTACAGCGCCGATCAGCAACGCCGCCACGGTCACCAATACCGTCATCAGCGCCGCCAACAGCAATACGCTGCCCCACCCCTTTGCGCCAAAACCAATCAAGTCGATCACCGTCGTCCCGCCTCTAAGCCCGTCAGAGAACGGCCGGCCCACGCGGCTGCGTGAGCGGCCTGTCAGCATCCGGCGTCATCGAGGACGCCGGACGGCTTGTGGATCTACTCAGTAGGCGGGGTGAAGTCGTGCTTGAACCACTTGCGGCTCAATTCACTGATGGTGCCGTCGGCGATCATCGAATCGATTGCGGCGTCCAGTTTGGCTTTGAGCTCCGGCTCGCCCGGGCGGATGCCGAAGGCCTCGCCCTCGCCCCAGATCGGCCCGTTGATCGCCGGGCCGACCAGCACCAGGCCACTGTCGTTGCCGCGCTGCAGCTCGCCGGAGAGAAAGCCGAGGTCTTCGAACACCACATCGACCCGACCGTTTTTCAGGTCCATCAGCGGCTCGGGCGGGGTTTTGTATTCGCGGATGGTCGCCACCTGGCCGAACTGGTCACGAATGAATTTGCTGTACACCGTGCCGCTGACAATACCGATCAACTTGCCTTTGAGACGGTTGCGCAAATCATCGACAGCGGGCGTGTCCAGCTCCGGCTTGCCGCGCAGGTGCAAGGTGCCGCGCCCCAGGTCAATGCCGTTCGATTGCAGGGCGATAAAAGTGGCCGGTGCCTTGGTGTAAGGCCGCGAAAAATCGATGACCTTGCGCCGCTCGGCACTGATCGCCAGGGCATCCATGACCACATCGAATTTACCGGCCTTGAGCCCGGGGATCAGGCCGTCCCAATCCTGGGCGACGATCGTGCAGTCGGTCTTCATGCGTTCGCACAAGACCTTGGCCATTTCCGGCTCGAAGCCATCGAAGGAGCCATCGGGCAAGGTGCGGTTCCACGGTTCATAGACGCCTTCGGTGGCGATCTGCAGGGTGTTCCACTCCTTGGCGTGGGTGCTCAGCGAAAAGCTGGCAAGCATCATCATCAGCGAGCAGGCGGCGAATCGTGTTTTTTTGTTGTTCATCTTTTAATTCTCCGGTGCGAGGCACGGTATAGGGCACGCGAGGCAAGGCACATCAGGGGTAAAGGTGGTTCGATAGGCCGTTGGTCCTTGGTTGATTGGGGTATGAGTAGCGCAGCCTGCGCCGTTATTGGCTGTTCAATCCCAGTACCACCGCTGAGGTGGGCCGCGCACAACACAGCAGCACCTGGCCGGGCTCGGGAGTCATCAGTGGCGCTTCGCTGTACTCGACCGTTCCGCTGAGCAGCGGTGTCAGGCAGCTGTTGCACAGCCCGGCACGGCAGCTGAACGCTGGCGTCAGCCCGGCCTGTTCGGCGCAATCGAGCAGCGAGGGGCAGGCGTCATCCCAGGTCACGCTGGGTCCGCCAGGCTCGAAGCGCACGCTCAGCGCAGTGCCTGCCTGAGGCACTATGAGCGGGGCTGCGGCTGGGCTTTCGTCTTCATCGAGGATCGTCGCCGGGCCAAAGAACTCGTAGCGGATCCGCGCCTTGTCGATGCCCAGCTCACGCAGCAAACGCCAGTTCGCTTGCATGAACGGCCGCGGCCCGCACAGGTATACGTCGTAGTCATCCAGCGGTAGCAGCGCCTGCAATGTCTGCCGGGTGATCAGGCCACTGCTGTGGTGATGCGCCTGTTGCAGGTCGTGCTCGCTCGGCAGGCGGTAGCAGAAATGCACCGTGATCCCGGCACGCGCGCCCGCCAACGCCAGCACCTCATCGCGCAAGGCATGCACCGCACCGTTCTCGCAGGCATGGATGAAATACACCGGCCGTGAACTATGGGCCAGGCGGTGAAGCATGCTCACCATCGGCGTCAGGCCAACCCCACCGCTGAACAGCAGCACCGGGCGTTCGCTGCTTTCATCAAGAAAGAAGTTACCCGCAGGGCCGGCAATCTCCAGCTGCTCACCGACCTGCACCGCCTCATGCAGAAAGCTTGAGCCGACACCGGCCGGCACCTCGGGGGCGTTTGCCGGGGCGCGTTCGTGCTTGACCGAAATGCGCAGCTGCGCGGCATCGTCGGGGTCGCTCGACAGGCTGTAGGCCCGCAGCAACTGCGGCCCCTCGGCCTGAGGAATACGCACGACAATGAACTGCCCGGGGCGAAACGCCACGCGCCCGGTGTCGATTGCAGGTTCGAGCACGAACGAGGTGATCGACGCACTCTCTTGCACCTTCCTGGTCACCTCAAAGCGCGCGAAGCCCTTCGCGGCCGGAATGGCTTCAAGCATGGGCGTTGACCTCAAGGGTAGTGATCAGGTTGGCCGCAGAGGCCTGTTCCTCGCGGATCCGCTGCTCCATGCCGCGGCGAAAGCGCAAGGGGCCGGCGTCGATGGCCAGGTCGATGTTGGCACTCTGGCGGTTTTTCATCCCGGCATGCACCGCCGCGAGGATCACCCGGTCTTCTTCGAAGGCACGGCGCACATCGGCGGCAAACTGGCGCGAAACGTTTTCGTCATCAGCGTCGAAGTTACGCAACTGGAACCAGTAATAGCGGGTGCGGTGTTCATCGACCGGGGTCATGAAGTTGTAAGAGTCCATCAAGAACGCCTGCGGGTGCGCCGGGGCGCCATCGCCGCCGTGGCCGGCCGGGGTGTGCACGCCTTTGATGATGGCGTGCGCCGGGTAGCGCACTTCGTAGTACTGCAGGCGGTCGCAGCGCCCCTCGAACTTCAGGTATTGCTGGTAGAACGGCGCCACATCGATGTCGTAGAGCCAGCGCGACACCACCACACCGTCATCGTTGACCACGGTTTTCAGCGGTTCGGACTCGCACGCCGAAGTACCGAAGGTGCTCTGGTGTACCCAGGCGACATGCGAGGGATCGAGCAGGTTGTCGGTCATGTACAGGTAGTTGCACTCGATGGTCATCGAGTCGCCGCGGTTGACGCCCCAGTTCGGGTCATCCCACTCGGCGATCTCCAGCAGCTTGCCAGGGTCGGCCAGCGCCGCCTCGCCCATCCACAGCCAAACCAGGCCATAGCGTTCGTGCACCGGGTAGCTGCGCACCTTGGCCACTTGCGGAATACGCGACACGCAGGCGGCTTTCACGCAGCTGCCAGCACCATCGAAGGTCAGCCCGTGGTAGCCACACTCCACGACGTCACCGTGCAGGCGCCCCATCGACAGTGGCAGTTTGCGGTGCGGGCAGGCGTCTTCCAAGGCCACTACCGTGCCGTCGCCCTTGCGGTACAGCACGATGGCTTCGCCAAGCACTACGGTTGCATGCAGGGCCTGCTTCACTTCACTGTCCCAGGCGGCGGCGTACCAGGCGTTTCTCAAGAACATGGCATGTAGCTCCTCTTTTTGTTATGCGAAGCCTTGGCTTCTTGAGAAAAAGCCTAAGCCTGGACCGAACAAAAGAATAGATGGGCTTTTCTGTTGATTTGTTAAGTATTTCTAAACTACAAATAGCCCTTCCTCAGGCCTGTCGAGAGCGCTCATGAGCCACCTCCCCCCGTTGCGTGCCCTGGAAGTGTTCGAAGCCGTTGGCTTGTGCGGCGGCATCACTCAGGCGGCCAAACGCCTGGGTATTTCCGCAGGCGCTGTCAGCCAGCAAATGAAAATTCTTGAAGAAGCGGTGGGCTTGAACCTGACCGCCAAGGAAGGCCAGCGCCTGCGCCTGAATGCGGCGGGCCAGCGTTTTCATGAAGGCTGCAGCCAGGCCTTCGAACGCCTGCGCGCCGCCTACGCCGAGCTGGAGCGCTCGAAGAACGCCAACAGCCTGTACATCAGCGCCCTGCCCTCGCTGTTGTCGAAATGGCTGGCGCCGCTGGTGGCCGACTGGCAACTGCAGCATCCGCAGTTGAGCGTGTACCTCGACGGTACGCACACCGAACCGTCGGAAGCGCAGGCCAACGGCGTGGATTTTCGTTTGAGCTACGGCGAAGGTATCCACGATGACCAGCTCACCATCGAGCTGTTTCGCGATTGCGTGGTGCCCGCCTGCAGCCCTGCCGTGCTGGCCGACGTGGTTGCCCCACAGGCGTTGCTGGCGTACCCGCTGATTACCATCGACTGGCGGCCCAAGTTCGACTCACCGCCATCGTGGGAACAATGGTTTGCCGAGGCTGGCGAAACTCAGGAGAGCATCGGTAATTATCGGATCTATTCGCTGTCCTCGATGGCTATTGAGGCGGCGATCGAAGGGCAAGGCATCGTTCTGGCGCAGTATTCGATGATCAGCCGCGACATCGCTAACGGCCGCCTGGTGATCCCCTGCGCGCGCGCTTTACCGATGCCGGCTTCGTATTACATGACCTGGAACCACAACAGCTTCCACCGCAGCCAGTGCCGCAGCTTTCAGCGCTGGCTGATCGAGCGCGGTCGTGATCAGCAAGAACAGACCGATCGGTTGCTGCGTCTGTAGGAGCGGGCTTGCCCCGCGATGCGATGTAACAGGGAGATCGCTATCGCGGGGCAAGCCCGCTCCCACAAGCCAGTGTTCGAACAGGTGCGTCGTCAGGCCACCAGTTGACCTATGCTCAAAGATTGCCTTCCACCGGGCATTGAAAATACGCAGCAGGTTCACGCAGTTCCCACGTCACTGAGGAGCACTGAGCATGGCATTCGTTACCAGCAAAGACGGCGTTGAAATCTTCTACAAAGACTGGGGCCCGCGTGATGCCCCGGTGATTTTCTTTCACCATGGCTGGCCACTGAGCGCCGATGACTGGGACGCACAGATGCTGTTTTTCCTCGCCCAGGGCTATCGGGTGATCGCCCACGACCGGCGCGGCCACGGACGGTCCAGCCAGGTCTGGGATGGCCACGACATGGACCATTACGCCGACGACGTGGCCGCGGTGGTCAAGCACCTTGGTGTGCAAGGCGCGGTGCATGTCGGCCACTCCACCGGTGGCGGTGAAGTGGTGCACTACCTCGCCCGTCACGGCCAGGAACGCGCCAGCAAAGCGGCGATCCTCGGCGCCGTGCCGCCGCTGATGGTAAAAACCGATAGCAACCCCGGCGGCCTGCCCAAGGCGGTGTTCGACGACCTGCAGGCGCAACTGGCGGCCAACCGCGCGCAGTTCTACCACGACATTCCGGCCGGGCCGTTCTACGGCTACAACCGCCCAGGCGCAGCGCCTTCACAAGGGGTGATCTGGAATTGGTGGCGCCAGGGCATGATGGGCTGCGCCAAGGCGCACTACGACGGTATTGTCGCTTTCTCGCAAACCGACTTCACCGCCGACCTGAAGGCCATTACCCTGCCCGTGCTGGTGATGCATGGCGATGACGACCAGATCGTGCCCTACGAAAACTCAGGCGTGCTCTCGGCTAAACTGCTCAGCAACGGCACCTTGAAAACCTACAAAGGGTTCCCCCACGGCATGCCCACCACCCACGCAGACACCATCAACGCCGACCTGCTCGCCTTCATCCGTAGCTGATCGGCAACACGGCTTTGCAGAGGGGATGCAGGATGATCGGCAAACCAGCGTTCACAGGCTCAACACGGCTAGTGCCTTGCCTGCTTGCCCTCTGCCTGGCCGTGGCTGCGGGGTGCTCAAGCAAACCGAAGCCGACCTATTACTCAAGCTCACGCGCAGGTTCCAGCTGTTTCGCCAAAGCCCTGCCGACGGCAGGCGAAGGTGGCCTGGCCTGGGGCGCCACGCTGCAGATGGCGCGGCAGAAGTCCTTGAACAACTGCATACGCTACGCCGGCCGCTCCGGCGGCACCCCCAATACCTGCAAGGTGGTGCTCGCTGAGTGTAAGTGACGGTTGTGGGTGTCGCGGTGTGGTGACTGGGTTTGCCCTTGGATTGCGGTTTGTCTATTACATCGCTTCGCGGGGCAAGCCCGCTCCTACCGTTTGGTGGCCCGTGCCTGGTGCAGTTTTTTGTAGCTGTCGATCAGGCGTAGGTGGCGGTCCAGACCTTCGAGCTTCATGCTGGTCGGCGTCAGGCCATAGAAACGTACGCTGCCGTCTACCGAGCCCAGCGCCGCATCCATGCGCTCGTTGCCGAACATGCGGCGGAAGTTGACTTCGTAGTCTTCGATGACCATGTCGTCGTCGATCTCCACCTCCAGCACCACGTTCAAGGCCTGGTAGAACAAGCCACGCTCAACGGTGTTGTCATTGAACTGCAGGAAGGTTTCCACCCGGTCTTTGGCGTCTTCGTATTGCTTGAGGGCCAGGTAGATCAGCAGTTTGAGTTCCAGGATCGTTAGCTGGCCCCAGGCGGTGTTGTCATCGAATTCGATGCCGATCAGCGTCTTGATGTCGGTGTAGTCATCCAGTTCGCTCTCTTCCAGGCGCTCGACCAAGGCACGCAGTTCGCTGTCGTTCAGGCGGTGCAGGTTGAGAATGTCTTCGCGGAAGAACAGCGCTTTGTTGGTGTTGTCCCAGATCAGGTCTTCGATCGGATAGATTTCCGAATAACCCGGCACCAGAATCCGGCAAGCGGTGGCGCCGAGGTGCTCGTACACCGCCATGTAGGCTTCTTTGCCCATGCTCTCGAGAATACCGAACAAGGTTGCGGCTTCCTGGACATTGGAGTCTTCGCCGTGGCCGGAGAAGTCCCACTCGACAAACTCGAAATCGGCGCTGGCACTGAAGAAGCGCCACGACACCACACCGCTGGAGTCGATGAAGTGCTCGACGAAGTTGTTCGGCTCGGTCACCGCGTAGCCGGCAAAGGTCGGTTGCGGCAAATCGTTCAGGCCTTCGAAGCTGCGCCCCTGGAGCAACTCGGTCAGGCTGCGTTCCAGCGCCACTTCAAAGCTTGGGTGCGCACCGAACGAGGCAAAGACCCCACCGGTACGCGGGTTCATCAAGGTCACGCACATTACCGGGAATTCACCGCCCAACGAGGCATCCTTGACCAGCACCGGGAAACCCTGCGCTTCCAGGCCCTGAATACCCGCGAGGATGCTGGGGTACTTCGCCAGAACTTCTTGCGGTACATCCGGCAGGGCAAACTCGCCCTCGAGAATTTCGCGTTTGACCGCGCGTTCGAAGATTTCCGACAAACATTGCACCTGCGCCTCGGCCAGGGTGTTGCCGGCGCTCATGCCGTTGCTGAGGTAGAGGTTTTCGATCAGGTTGGAGGGGAAATACACCACCTCGCCATCGGACTGGCGCACGTACGGCAGCGAACAGATGCCGCGCGCTTCATTGCCCGAGTTGGTGTCGTACAGGTGCGAACCGCGCAGTTCGCCGTCGGCGTTGTAGATCTTCAGGCAATAGGCGTCGAGGATTTCTGCCGGCAGTTCATCTTTGCGGCCAGGCTTGAACCAGCGCTCTTCGGGGTAATGGACGAACGGCGCGTTGGCAATGTCTTCACCCCAGAACTGGTCGTTGTAGAAGAAGTTGCAGTTCAGTCGCTCGATGAACTCACCCAGCGCCGAAGCCAGGGCGCTTTCCTTGGTAGAACCCTTGCCGTTGGTGAAGCACATCGGCGATTGCGCGTCGCGGATGTGCAGCGACCAGACGTTGGGGACGATATTGCGCCACGAAGCGACTTCGATTTTCATGCCCAAGTCGGCCATGATCGCCGACATATTGGCGATGGTCTGCTCCAGTGGCAGGTCCTTGCCAGCAATGTAAGTGCTTTTGTCCGAGGCCGAATCGAGCATCAGCAGGGCCTGGGCGTTGGCGTCCAGGTTGTCGACTTCTTCGATGACAAACTCTGGCCCGGTCTGCACCACCTTTTTCACCGTGCAGCGCTCGATGGAGCGCAGAATGCCCTGGCGATCCTTGGCGCTGATGTCGGCTGGCAACTCCACTTGAATCTTGAAGATCTGCTTGTAGCGGTCTTCTGGATCAACAATGTTGTTCTGCGCCAAACGAATATTTTCGGTGGGGATGTCACGCGTTTGGCAATACAGCTTGACGAAGTACGCCGCGCACAGCGCCGAAGACGCCAGGAAATAATCGAACGGCCCAGGGGCCGAACCGTCGCCCTTGTAGCGGATAGGTTGATCGGCGACCACCGTGAAGTCATCGAACTTGGCTTCAAGTCGGAGGTTGTCGAGAAAATTAACCTTGATTTCCATGCGGGAATACCATCATAAGCAGCAAAACAATTTGGCCGCCATTATCCGGCTTTTCGCCAGGAAGTCTTGTGCTTTCGCGTGACAGCCGCTGCTGCGATTGTCCTATCCTTCAAGCTCACCCTCCAACTTCGGATGGCCACATGCCCAACCCGGAAACCTCCCTTGTACAGAGCTGGCAGCACAATGCGCAGTCCTGGATCGACGCGGTGCGCCAGGGCGCGATCGACAGTCGCCTGCAGGTCACCGACCAGGCCATCCTGCTGGCGGTGCTCGGCCGCCAGCCGACACGCGTGCTCGACCTCGGCTGCGGCGAAGGCTGGTTGCTGCGGGCGCTGGCGGCCCGCGGCATTGACGCGGTCGGGGTCGACGGTGAGGCCACCCTGGTTGACGCGGCGCGGGCTGCAGGTGCCGCGCCGGTACATCTGGCCAGTTATGAGCAACTGGTGGCCGCAAGCGTGGACATCGGCCGTGACTACGATTTGATCTGCGCCAATTTCGCCCTGCTGCATCAAGACATCATCCCGCTGCTCAGCGCCCTGCACGCTTTGCTCGCCCCTGGCGGCGCACTGGTGATTCAAACCTTGCACCCGTGGGCGGTGGCGGACGGCAACTATCAAGACGGCTGGCGCGAAGAGCATTTCAGCGGGCTCAACGGCCAATGGCAGCCGATGCCGTGGTACTTTCGCACCTTGTCGAGCTGGCTCAATGCCCTGGACATGGCCGGGTTTACCCTGACTTCGCTGCAAGAGCCCCAACACCCGCAAAGCGCTGTGCCGCAATCGCTGCTATTGGTCGCTCAATAGCCACGCAGAACGCGGAAAAAATCGCCTCAAGCGATTACAATCAAGCGCCTATTTCGCGAGTCAAACAGCCTATGGTGCTCGACCCTCCAACGATGTTGGCAATCTCTGTGGCCCTGGCTGCTGCCGCCGCGCTTTACCTGGCGATCGAGTGGCGCAGTATTCGTGAACCCTCGCTGCTGTTCTGGAGCGCAGGCTTTGCGACCATCAGCGTCGGCTCGACCCTCGCCCTGCTGCGCATGAATGGCTTTTTACTGATAGGCATCTGGTTCGCCAACGGCTTGTTGGTGATTGCGCATTGGCTGTTTCTGCTGGGCGTTGCACGCTTCACCGAGGTGCGTTTGAAACCCGCCTGGTACCTGGTGTTCATCGCCTGGCTGGTGTTGCTGTTGCTGCCCAACGCGCCGTGGTGGTCGAAGGCCATGCTGCTGGCCAACTCGCTGTTGGTGGCGGTGCTTTCACTCCGGGCCAGTTGGTTACTCGCGCCGCACGGCAAATCGCTTAGCGTTGGCGCGGTGCAACTGCGCTATGTGCTGTTGGCCCATGGCTTGTTCTACCTGGCCAAAGCCGTGACGGCGGTGGTGCCAGGCACGTTGATCGACCTGGCGGCGCTGCAAGGCGAGATCATCCAGATTTCCCTGGTTGAAGGTGCCATGGCAATCATGCTGATCGCCCTGTCGATGACCGGCAGCGAGCGGCACCGCCGTGAGGAGCGTATCGCCCGCCTGGCCGCACGAGACCCGCTGACCGCCCTGTACAACCGCCGCGCCCTGGAAGTGCGGGCGCCGCAGTTGTTCAAAGACGTGTCCAGTGCACGCCCAGGGGCCTTGCTGCTGATCGATATCGACAACTTCAAAGGCGTCAACGACCTGCACGGCCACCTGGCCGGCGACCGCCTGTTGATGACCCTGAGCGAAATGATTCGTGCGCAGCTGCCCGAAGGCGCGCTGGCGGCCAGGCTGGGCGGTGACGAATTCGTCATTTTGCTCAGCAGTACCTCCCACGCACGCGCAATCGCCCTGGGTAGCGCGCTGCGTGAGCAGTTCCAATCGGCCGCCGCGCAGACCTTCGCCACCCCCGAAGCGGTGTCACTGAGCATTGGTGCCACCTTGTTCGATCAACCGCCGGCCAGCCTGGCGGCACTAATCGAGCAAGGCGATGCAGCGCTGTATGCCTCCAAACGAGGCGGACGCAACAACATCCGCCTGGTTGACCGCACCCTCGGCGCCGCGCCGCCACAGCACGCCGGATAGTGCTGCCCTCGCCTCAATACGTGCCGCGCAACGAAAGGACCATGTTGCGTGGATCACCGTAGAAGTTGGCGTACTCGGCGGTGCCGATCGTCGAGTAGTACTTCTTGTCAGCCAGGTTGTTGCCGTTCAGGGCCAGGCTCCAGTGCTGGTTCAGGCGATACTCGGCAAAGGCGTTGTAGACCGCATAACCCGGCTGGGAAAAGTCGATATTGCCCTCCGACACATAGCTGGCGCTCTGCGCCGTGACACCGGCACCGACGCGCAGGTTCTCCAGAGCACCGGGCATGCGGTAGGTCAGGAAGGCCTTGCCCAAGTGCTTGGGTGTCAGGCTCAGGGTCGTGGTGGTGGTCGAGCCGGTGTTACTGGCGACGTTGTGGTTGTAGGTGTAGCCGAAGGTGCCTTCCAGGCGCTCGGTAATCTGCCCGCTGGCTTCGAACTCAACGCCTTTACTGGTGACCTTGCCGTCATCCAGCCAGCAGCACGATGCGCCCTGCCCCGCCATCGACGGAGGGTAGCGGGTATCGCGCACGGCTTCACCTTCGCGACGGGTGTAGTACAGCGCGGTGGTGGTATTCAAACGACCGTCGAACAACGCTCCCTTGATGCCGAGTTCATAGGCGCGCCCTTCAATCGGGTCCAGCGGCGAGGAGCCCGGGTTAGGCCCTTTGAGACTGCTGGCCTGAGACTTGTAGATCTCGGCAATGCTGGTATAGGCAGTCCATTCATCGGTCAGGCGATAGGTCAGCGCGGCGAACGGAGTGAACACGTTGTCGTCGCTGTAGACCGTCGAACTGCTGGAGGTTTGCGCGCCGCTGGCGTTGTAGCGGGTGTTGTCGAACCGGTAGTAGTAGTCGTTGTAACGCCCGCCGAGAATCAGGTGCAGTGGGTCAGCAAGCTGCAGGCGCAGCGAGCCGTAGAAGCCGTTCTGCTTGATGTAGGTTGGCAAGGTGCCGTTGTGGAATTCGTTGTCTTTGCGCGACGGGAAATCATTGGGATCGAAGACAAAGATGTCACCCGCTGACACCCGGCTACCCGAGGCATAACTGACGATGTCTTGCTTGGAGTTCTGCCAGGTGTAACCCAGCACCGCATCGTGGCGACCACCGAGCAGGTCAAAGCCCCCCTTGAGCGAGAAGTCGATCGAGCGGTCCCGGTAGACTTCATCCTGGCGCGCCCAGACGGCCGTCGAGCCGGTGCCGGTCAGTGGGTCGATGGACCCGTAGAAGTTGTAGTAGTCGCGATCCTGCTGGTTCTTGGCGTAGATGGCATCCAGGGTCGCAGTCCAGTCGTCGTTGAGGCGCTCCTCGATCCGCGCATAGACGTTGTCACCACGGCGGTTCTTGTAGTCGTGATTGCCCGCCAGGAAGGTGCTGCGCGGCAGGTCCAGGTCGTCGCCGTTGCTGTAGCGCGGCAGGCCATAGGCCTGGTCGGAGGAATTGAGCCGGTCATGGGTGTAGCCGACCGTGACGGTGGTGCTGTCGGTCAGGTCGGCCTCCAGTACGCCGTGGAACAGTTGGCGATCAGCGTCGAACTTGTCGATATAGGAATTGCGATCCTGATAGACGATGACGCTCCGGCCACGCAGCTTGCCGTCGAAACCCAACGGGCCGCTGACGTCCAGCTCGGTGCGGTAGTTGTCCCAGCTGCCGATCGACTGGGTCACCAGGAACTGGTTAAAGGCAGTCGGGCGCTTGCGCACCAGGTTGACGCTGCCGCCAGGCTCGCCATTGCCCGAATACAGGCCGTCGGCACCGCGCAGGATTTCGACGTGGTCATAGATGGCCATGTCGAGGTCTTTCCAGGCGAAGGCACTGACCCCCACCGGTGCCCCGCCATCGAGGCGGAAATTGGTGATTTCAAAGCCGCGCGCCAGGTAGCGCGAGTTGGTCATGCTGCCCTGGTAGGCGGTAACGCCGGTGGTCTGGGTCAGCACATCGTTCATGGTAGTCAGGTGCTGATCTTCCATGCGCTGGCGGGTGATGACGCTGACGCTTTGCGGGGTGTCTTTGATCGACTGCGGCATTTTGCCAATCGACACCGCTCCGGCGGTGTAAGAGCCAGTACCTTCGGTGGTCATGCCCAACGACTGGCCACTGACTTTGGTGGCATCCAGCTCCAGCGCACCTTCGGTATTACCAACGGCAATCAGCGTGTATCGCCCATCGCTTTCACGCAACGCCTGTAAGCCGGTCCCGGCCAGCAACTGGCGCAGGCCGCTGTCGGCATCGTAGCTGCCGTTGAGCCCGGCACTGCGCAGGCCACGGGTCAGGTTGGCATCGAACGACAGCACGATCCCCGCTTCACCGGCAAAGCGGGTCAGCACCGACCCCAGGTCACCGTGCTCCAGTTGATAGCGATGCAGGTCAGCAGCCCGCCCCTGCGCCGGTGCCGCCAACACCGGCAGCAACACCGCCGAACAGATCAGGGCGCGGCCAAGGTTATTGCGCAAGGGCGTTGACCAACGTGCTGTAAACGAACGCGAACAGTGCATGAAAAGTGCTCTCTCATAATATCCAGACCCGACCGTCAGGCCACTTCCTTAAAGTCGAACGAGAGAGGCAATTAATATCATTCGCACGAAATTATTTTTGCCGGGGGCGTCAGGCAGGGCTGACGGTGATCCAGAAGCGTGTCCGTTGCTCGACCCGCACCGGCAGGCTGCTGGCCAGGGCACGCAGGATTTGCTCGAAATTGTCCAGTTCGAAGGTGCCGCTGATACGCAAGCCGGCCACTGCAGGATCGCAGCGTAGCCAACCGCGGTTGTAACGCCCCAGCTGGGCCAGGAACTCACCCAGCGGCTGGTCGTTGGCGATCAGCAAGCCACGTGTCCAGGCGCTGGCGGCATAGTCCAGGGCAACCGTCGCCTGCACGCTGCGTTCATCGAACACACAACTCAGGCCTTGTCCCAGTTCCTGCTCAACCCCTTGTGCAGGGCTGACACGCACCTGTTGCGCCAGGGTCATGACCCTGGAGGCGGCGCCCATATCACGCACCGTGAAGCGGCTGGCGGCGGTGCTGATCAGGCCGTGGCGCGTCTGCACACTGAGCCAAGCGCCAGGCGCCGGGCTGGCACTGCTGACCATGATCTCGCCTTGGCGCAGGGTGATCGCACAGTGGCTGCCGTCATAACGCACATCCACCGCGCTGTCGGTGTTGAGCAACAATTGCGTGCCGTCCGCCAAACGCACCGGCAAGCGCTCGCCAATCGCGCTGTGAAAGTCCGCGAACCACGGCCCGTTCACTACCTGCTGATAGCCGCCGACGCTCAAGCTGCCAGCGCCAAGCAACAAGGTGATGCCCTTGAGCACGCTGCGCCTGTTGTGCGTTCGGGCGTGCCGGGCCACCGCCAGGGTCTGCGATGCCATGGGCCCCGGCAGTTGCCGCCACTGCTGCATCAACTGCTCAGCCCTCTCCCAGGCCCAGGCATTGAGGGGCGCGGCGTGCAACCAGCGTTGCCAGGCGTCGCGCTCGGCGGCGGTCACTGCTTCATCGTTGAGGCGGCTGTACCACTGCGCGGCTTGCTCGATGCACGCCAGTTGCTCCGGGGAAAGCGCGGCCATGCTCAGATACCGTGCTGCAGCGAATAGAGGATGCAATGCTGCATGGCTTTGCCAATGTAGCGATTGACGGTGACCACCGAGATGTCCAGGGTCTGGGCAATCGCTTTGTAAGTCATGCCGTCCAGTTGCGAGAGCAGGAACGCCTGGCGCACCTTGTCGCCGAGGCTGGCGAGCATCGCATCGAGTTCGTACAGGGTATCGAGCAGGACGATGCGCTCTTCGGCAGAAATGTCCACTG
This sequence comes from Pseudomonas sp. NUPR-002, assembly GCF_056322725.1. NCBI lineage: Bacteria > Pseudomonadati > Pseudomonadota > Gammaproteobacteria > Pseudomonadales > Pseudomonadaceae > Pseudomonas > Pseudomonas sp. NUPR-002. The sequence goes on along the minus strand of NZ_CM150476.1, from coordinate 2,481,725 downwards.
CCTCCGGCTGCTCGCTCAGGACCTGCAACCAGGCCCGCTCCAGGCGAGCGCGGCGAAAGTGATCGATCATCAGCCGTCGGGCGATGGTCGCCAGATACCCCCGGGGTTCGCGCACCGCTTCCAGCTTTTGTACCGCATCGGAGCTGCCGAGGATTCTGACGAAGACATCCTGCACCAGGTCTGCCGCCAGATGGTTACAGGCCACCCGGTTCCTTAACCAACCCTTCAGCCAGTGGTGCTGCTCACTGTATAGGTCGCCCACCCGGACCTGCAGGGACGGCTCGCGGCTTGGCATTGCGAAGGCTACTCATGCAAATAGGAAGTATTAGCATTCTAGTGGCAGCGCTGCCCTGATGGCAATCACAGCGATGATGGCCTTGAGCTAGTTACCCGTACTCGACTATTGAATAAGACCTACTACCTTTATGTCAGCTAGCACCGATCATCGGCAGCGCACCTTCTCGTTACAGCGGTCAACACTGGAGAATACCTATGCAGGTCAAATCGCTTGGCGCAACACTCTGTGTGGTTACCCTGGCGCTCTCGGGGTGTGCCAGTAACTACGTTGAACCGGAGCAATACTCCGGTTTTCTGAAAGACTACAGCCTCCTCAAAGAAGCAACGTCGCCCTCAGGCGCTGAGGTCATGCGCTGGATTGAGCCCGGGGTCAACGTCAATCAGTTCAAGAGTGTCTACATCGAGCCCAGCCAGCTTTACCCAAAGCCGCAACCCACTGAAAAACTCCCCGCCAATACCCTGAACGGCATTACCCAGTATTACGACCAGGCATTGAAAACGGCCTTTGCCAAAGAGCTGCCACTGGCCGACGGTCCCGGGCCGCAGACGCTGGTGGTACGGCCGGCGATCACCGCCGTCAGCGCCTCAACGAAAAGCCTGCGCCCTTACGAAGTGATTCCGATCGCCCTGGTCGCCGCTGGCGTCAGTGCCGCAACCGGCATTCGTGACCAGGACACCAGCCTGTCGACCGAAGCGGTATTCATCGACAGCACCAACAACAAGGTCGTGGCCGAAGTGGTGCGCAAAGGTGCCGGGGCCGACCTCGACAATTCCTCGCAGGCCATGCAACCCAAAGACTTCAGGGCCGTGCTCAATGTCTGGGCCTCTGACATGGCCAAGTCATACCAGCAACTGAAAACCCAGTGAAAGCGTTGTCCCACTGACCAGCAGAGCACTCTGCGCAGGAGGCGTCATGTTCAGCTTCATCAAAACCACAATCGCAGGTGGTTTGCTGCTCATACTGCCGCTGGTGCTGATTTTCGTGCTGGTTGAAAAGGCCATCCACCTGCTCAAGGGACCGGTGCAAAAGGTCGTGCCGCTGTTCGACGGCTTCAGCGTTTTCGGCGCGACCTCAGTGACCTTCGCCGCCGTGCTGTTGCTTGGGCTGTTCTGCTTTCTCGCCGGCCTACTGGCCAAGACGCGGATCGCCACCCAGGTGCTGCGAACCCTGGAAGACCGGCTACTTGGCAACCTGCCCGGCTACCAGTTGCTCAAGGATGCCACCGCCCGCTTCGCCGGTCTGGACGACATCGAAGGCGCCAAGGTCGGCATGATCAGCGAAGGTGAAGGTTTTCGCTTCGCCCTGGTGCTGGAAAGCCACGGCGACTGGCTACTGGTGTACCTGCCCGATGGTGGCCCGGCCGGTGGCACGGCCGGCGAGGTGCGCGCCATGCCGAGTTCGCAGGTGCGCATCACCGACATTCCCTGGTTGTCGTTGCTGGCCTGCCTGCGCCGCGGCGGACGGGGTGCACTTGAGCTGGCTTCGGCCAGCCTTGAACAAGAACGAAACCCCGCCGCACAGGCGCAGGACACCCTCAGCGCTCAGCGCCCAGGAAACGACTGACAGGCGCCAACACGGCTTCAGGTGCCTCACGATGCGGCACGTGATAGCAGCCGTCGAGAATCAGGCATTCGCTCGGACCATTGGCGAGTTGGGCAATGCGCTGCGGATGCAGCGTTGAGCCGTACTCGTCATGCTCGCCGTGCAGTACCAGCGTCGGGCAGTCAATGGCACCGACCAAGCGCTCCAGGGTCCAGTCGGCGAAGGTGGGTGCCAGCCAGGTCTCGGTCCAGGCGTTGAGTACCCAGGGGGCTTTGTCACCGTGGTATTTGCTCAGGCGTGCCATGTGCTCGGGGTTCTGGAACTGAACCTTGGCATCGCGGATCCCTTGCAGCGTGCGCTCCTCGACAAACGCCTGGGCGGCGATGGTAATCAGCGCCAGGCAGTCCTGCCGGTAGCGCGAGGCGCAGGCGGCAGCCATCGCCCCGCCGACGCTATGGCCCAAGGCGACAAAGCTGTCGATCTGCAGGACGCGCTTGAGGTGGGCGAAAGCATTGACCGCTTCATCGTTGATAAACGTCGAAGGCAGCGCGCCAGGGAAGGCATCGGACTGACCAAAGCCTAGCCGGTCATAGGCAATCACCTCACGACCGCTGGCCTGGCACAGCTGCTGGGGGAAATCCCGCCACAGTGCAACACAGCCCAGTGAGTCGTGGAACAACACGATAGGCGGCTTGCCTGGGTTATCGGCGGGGAACCAGCGGCTACACGCCAGGCGGCCCTGCGGCGTATCGATCCAGAGCACTTCGGTGTTGACTGACAATGACATGCACAACCTCGGTTGGTGGTCCCAGAGGCCGCATCATAGCAAGTGGGAGCTGACACTGTGGGAGCGGGCTTGCCCCGCGATGCGATATGACAGACACACCGCGATCGCGGGGCAAGCCCGCTCCTACCGGCGGGTGATGACGACTTCCAGATATTCGCTGGGCACCACCAGTGATGAGGGGCCGGCGACATTGTTGTCGTTGAGCAACTGGGTCAGGTCGCGCTCCAGGGCTGCGGCTTCGTCACCGCCCAGCGAGGCAAAGGCTTTATGCACCGGGCCATACCAGGTCCTGAACACCTCGATAAAATGCGCCGCAGAACGGTAGCGAAAGTTGAAGTGCTGGCGGTTGACGTCGATCCGCGCAGCGCTGTCCGCGAACAACTGCTGCAGTTGTTCTTCATCACCCCAGCGCGAAGGCGGTAGCGCACCCGCCGGTGGCGGCACATGCTTGCCCAGGGTTTTGAACATTTGCCCGATGAAGCCTTGTGGCGTCCAGTTGGCCAGACCGATGCGGCCACCGGAGCGACACACCCGACCAAGCTCCCGCGCCGACTGCGCATGGTCGGGGGCAAACATCACGCCAAAGGTTGAAATGACTGCGTCGAAGGCACCATCGGAGAACGGCAGCGCTTCGACATCGGCGGTTTGAAACACCACGCTCAGGTGCTCTGCCTTGGCACGTTCTTCACCGCGTTTGAGCAGTTCGCCAACGTAATCGGTGGAGACCACCTGACAACCACGCCGGGCCGCCGCCAGGGTGGCGTTGCCGTTACCGGCGGCGACGTCCAGCACCCGTTCGTCCCAGCGCAAGTCGCAGGCTTCAGCCAGGCGTTCGCCGACCAGTTGCAAGGTCGTGCCGATCACCGCGTAGTCGCCGCTGGCCCACGCCGCCTGCTGGCGTGCTTTCAAGGCATTCAAATCCAGGGGTGTGCTCATGGTCTGCACCTGCTTGTTATGCGCGGTCGCGCCTGCGACTAGCTAACGCCCCGTTTTGCCCGCTGGCAAGCACTAGCCTACGAGGCGCTAGACACGTTGGCTACGTGCCTATAACCACGGCGAATAAACGGGTTCTTTACGGATTTTCGGGGCAGGATTGGCTTTGGCTTTGGCTTTGGCTTTGGCTTTGGCTTTGAGGGCTGGGAGCTTATCCAATTGCTGTGGGGGCACCACTGGCCCCTTCCGCCCTTACGGCGGCCTACTTTGCTCTTGGGCAAAGTAGGCAAAACCGCTCGCTCCTGCATCCGGCCCTACGCTTCGCTCCGGGTGCCTTCCCTCCGGCATTGCTCCCGCGAGGACCGCGCTAACGCGCACACAAAGCAAAAGCAAAGCGACAAGCCCCCACAACCGTAACTTAGCGACTTCAGGAGGCCGAGTGGAAGTGACTGGAGGGCTTGTCACGGTGGGAGCGGGCTTGCCCCGCGATCTGGCGCAATACAGCAAATCGCGGGGCAAGCCCGCTCCCACCGGAAGGGCCGGATGCAGGATCCAGTCCATCCACCACAGCAAATGGATAAGCCCACTGCCTCAAACCAATCCCAATCCTTCCCCGACAACCCGTGAAGAACCAATAAACCGCCCTCCCCCTTACAGCGCCACTTGCCCCGCCTGCTGATCGGCATGGTAAGACGAGCGCACCAGCGGCCCGGACGCAACGTTCTTGAAGCCCATCGCCAACGCCTGCTCGGCAAACCAGGCAAAGGTATCCGGATGCACAAAGCGCTGCACCGGCAGGTGGCTGCGCGAAGGTTGCAGGTACTGCCCCAGGGTCAGCATGTCGACCTGGTGCTCGCGCATGCGCTGCATCACCTCGAGCACTTCATCATCGGTTTCGCCCAGGCCCAGCATCAGCCCGGACTTGGTCGGCACCCCCGGCACGCGGCGCTTGAAGTTCTCCAGCAAGTCCAGCGACCACTCAAAGTCCGAACCGGGCCGCGCCGCCTTGTACAGGCGCGGCACGGTTTCCAGGTTGTGGTTGAACACATCCGGTGGTGCTTGCTCGGTGATCGCCAGCGCCACCTCCATGCGCCCACGGTAATCCGGCACCAGGGTTTCCAGTTGGGTGCCGGGCGAGCGTTGGCGGATCTCGCGCAAGCAGTCGACAAAATGCTGGGCGCCGCCGTCACGCAAGTCGTCACGGTCAACCGAGGTAATCACCACGTACTTGAGGCGCAACTCGGCGATGGCAATCGCCAGGTTCTTCGGTTCATCACGGTCCAGCGGTTTCGGCCGACCGTGCCCGACATCGCAGAACGGGCAACGGCGCGTGCAAATATCACCCATGATCATGAACGTCGCCGTGCCACCGGAAAAACACTCGCCCAGGTTCGGACAAGCCGCTTCTTCGCAGACACTGTGCAGCTTGTGTTTACGCAGTAACGCCTTGACTCGGGCGACCTCGGGCGAGGTCGGGATTTCGACCCGGATCCAGTCGGGTTTGCGCGGGATGTCTTCGGTGGGCAGGATCTTCACCGGGATGCGCGCGACCTTCTCGGCACCGCGCAGTTTTACCCCGGCCTGCAAAGGCTGAGGGCGAGTGGCGACAGGCAGGCTTGGGTTCATGCTCATGCTCCTGGCCTTCAGCCGCGGTAGTAACGTTGGGCAACGAACGGTGTACGGGCTACCTGCATCGGTACCTGTTTGCCACGCACCAGGGCGAAGACTTCAGTGTCCAGCGCCGCGAATGCGTTGTGCACGTAGCCCATCGCCAGTGGCCCGCCCAGGCTGGGGCCAAAACCGCCGCTGGTGACCCGGCCAATCTCCTGCCCCTGGGCATCGACAATCACTGTCCCCTCACGTACCGGAATACGCTCCTTGGGCAACAGGCCGACGCGCTTGCTGGCGACACCGTCGCGCTGCTGCCCCAGAATGCGCTCGGCACCGGGGAAACCACCGGCACGCTCACCGTCGGCGCGGCGGACTTTGGAAATCGCCCAGGCCAGGCTCGCTTCGATCGGTGTAGTGCCCTGTTCCATGTCATGCCCGTACAGGCACAAGCCGGCTTCCAAACGCAACGAGTCACGCGCGCCCAGGCCGATGGCTTCGACCTCCGGCTCGGCCAGCAGCGAACGCGCCAGCATTTGCGCAGCCTGCACCGGCACCGAGATTTCGTAACCGTCCTCACCGGTGTAGCCGGAGCGGCTGACGTAGCAGTCGACGCCGAGCAAGCGCACCGAGGCAAACTGCATGAAGGTCATGGCCTGCACTTGCGGTGCCAGGCGCGCCAGTACCTTGGCGGCGGAAGGCCCTTGCAGGGCGAGCAAGGCGCGGCTGTCGAACAGTGATTCGACTTCGCACAGCCCTTCCAGATGCTGTTTGAGGTGGGTGAGGTCCTGATCCTTGCAGCCGGCGTTGACCACCAGAAACAGTTCATCGTTACCCAGATTGGCAACCATCAGGTCATCGAGAATGCCGCCGTCGTCGTTGGTGAACAGCGCATAGCGCTGCATGCCCACCGGCAAGTCGAGGATATCGACCGGTACCAGGCTTTCCAGGGCTTTGGCAGCACCGGCACCGCGCAGGCGAATCTGGCCCATGTGCGAGACGTCGAACAGCCCGGCCTGTTCACGGGTGTGCAGGTGTTCCTTGAGCACGCCCAGCGGGTATTGGACCGGCATTGCGTAACCGGCGAACGGCACCATGCGCGCGCCCAGTTCCAGATGTAAACCATGCAGTGGCGTTTGTTGTAGTTGTTCTGTGGACATGGGTAACTCCTAGCATTCGATGATGTTGACGGCCAGCCCGCCGCGGGCCGTCTCTTTGTATTTGCTTTTCATGTCGGCGCCGGTCTGGCGCATGGTGCGGATCACTTTGTCGAGGGAGACAAAGTGCTGCCCATCGCCGCGCAGTGCCATGCGGGCGGCGTTGATGGCTTTGATCGAGCCCATGGCGTTGCGCTCGATACACGGCACTTGAACCAGGCCGCCAATCGGGTCGCAGGTCAGCCCGAGGTTGTGCTCCATGCCGATTTCGGCGGCGTTTTCCACTTGCTGCACGCTGCCGCCGAGCACTTCACACAAGGCACCGGCGGCCATTGAACAGGCCACGCCGACTTCCCCTTGGCAGCCCACTTCAGCGCCGGAGATCGAGGCGTTTTCTTTGTACAGAATGCCGATCGCCGCAGCGGTGAGCAGAAAGCGCACCACCCCGTCATCATTGGCACCCGGTACAAAACGCGTGTAGTAGTGCAGCACCGCCGGGATGATGCCGGCCGCACCGTTGGTGGGCGCGGTGACCACTCGCCCGCCACTGGCATTTTCCTCGTTCACCGCCAGGGCATAGAGGTTGACCCAGTCGAGCACCGACAGGCTGTCGCGCAGGTTGGCTTCCGGGTTGGCGCTAAGCTGACGATGCAACGCTGCGGCACGGCGCTTGACCTTGAGGCCGCCGGGCATGATGCCCTCAGTGCGACACCCGGCCTGAACACAGCCCTGCATCACCTGCCAGATATGCAGTAAACCCTCGCGCGTCTGTTCCGGGCTGCGCCAGGCGGTTTCGTTCTCGGCCATCAACTGGCTGATCGACAGGCCATGCTGAGTACATTGCGCCAGCAGTTCGCGGCCGCTCAGAAACGGGAAGCGCAACGGCGTGCGGTCTTCAACGATGCGGTCAGCACCGATCGCCTCCTCGTCGACCACAAAGCCACCGCCCACCGAGTAGTACTCACGGCTGCGCAACTGCAAGCCATAGGCATCGAAGGCGCGCAGAATCATGCCGTTGGGATGATAGGGCAAGGGTTTGCGGATCATCGCCAGGTGGTCTTTCTCGACGAAGCGGATCGGCTGCTCGCCGAGCAGGCGCAAGGTCCCGCTCTGGCGGATGGCCGCCAGACGCTCGGCCACCGCCGAGGTATCGACCGTGTCCGGATGCTCGCCTTCGAGCCCCAGCAGCACGGCTTTGTCACTGCCATGGCCCTTGCCAGTGGCGCCGAGCGAGCCGTACAGCTCGGCGCGCACGCTGTCCACCCGCTCCAGCACACCCTCGGCCCTGAGCCCTTCGACAAAGCGTGCCGCTGCCCGCATCGGCCCGACCGTGTGCGAGCTGGAGGGGCCGATGCCCACCTTGAACAGATCAAAAACGCTTAGCGACATAGGTGCCTCCGCAGATCGAACTCAAGGTCAGGCCGGGTAGACCGGGAACAGCGCGCACAGCTCTGCGACTTGCTTGGCTACCTGCGCCTCGACATCGGCATCGCCCAGGTGGTCGAGGATGTCGCAGATCCAGGTCGCCAATGCACGGCATTCCGGCACCTGCATGCCACGGGTGGTCACCGCCGGGGTGCCGATGCGCAGGCCCGAGGTCACGAACGGCGATTGCGGATCGTTCGGCACCGCGTTCTTGTTGACGGTGATGTGCGCACGGCCCAGGGCGGCATCGGCGTCTTTGCCGGTAATGCCCTGGCGGATCAGGCTGACCAGGAACAGGTGGTTGTCGGTACCGCCGGAGACCACGTCATAACCGCGCTGGCGGAAGATCTCGGCCATGGCCTGGGCGTTCTTGATCACCTGGTACTGGTAGTCCTTGAACTCCGGCTGCAAGGCTTCCTTGAAGCACACCGCCTTGGCGGCGATGACATGCATCAGCGGCCCGCCCTGCCCGCCTGGGAACACTGCCGAGTTGAGCTTCTTCTCCAGGTCCGGGTCGGCTTTGGCCAGAATCAGGCCGCCGCGTGGGCCGCGCAGAGTCTTGTGCGTGGTGGTGGTGACCACATCCGCGTAAGGCAGTGGGTTCGGGTACAAGCCTGCCGCCACCAGGCCAGCAACGTGGGCCATGTCAACGAACAGGTAAGCCCCGACCTTGTCGGCGATGGCACGGAAGCGCGGGAAATCCAGGGTTTTCGAATAGGCCGAAAAGCCCGCCACGATCATCTTTGGCTGGTGCTCGACGGCCAGGCGCTCGACCTCGTCGTAGTCGATCAGGCCGTTGGCGTCGATGCCGTACTGCACCGCGTTGTACAGCTTGCCAGAAGAACTGACCTTGGCACCGTGGGTGAGGTGACCGCCGTGCGCCAGGCTCATGCCCAGCAGGGTATCGCCTGCCTGCAGCAGTGCCAGGTAGACCGCGGCGTTGGCCTGTGAGCCGGAGTGCGGCTGGACGTTGGCGTAACCGGCACCGAACAGCGCCTTGGCGCGGTCGATGGCTAGTTGTTCAACCACATCGACATGCTCGCAGCCGCCGTAGTAGCGCTTGCCGGGGTAGCCCTCGGCGTACTTGTTGGTCAGTTCGGTGCCCTGTGCCTGCATCACCTGCGGGCTGGTGTAGTTTTCCGAGGCGATCAGCTCGATGTGGTCTTCCTGGCGCTGTGCCTCGCGGCGGATGGCAACCGACAGCTCAGGGTCGAAATCGGAGAGGGTCAGGCTTTTATGAAACATGCGCGCAAATCCTTATTGTTAGTGTTTAACCCTGTAGGAGCGGGCTTGCCCCGCGATTGCGATGGGCAGACAGATTGCTATCGCGGGGCAAGCCCGCTCCTACCGACTAGCGTCAAGCGTCTTGGTAAATCGACATCGGCGGGCAGGCACAGGCCAGGTTGCGGTCGCCGTAGACGTTGTCTACGCGCCCCACCGGCGGCCAGTACTTGCTCTCGCGCAACGCCGCCTGCGGATACACCGCCAACTCACGGCTGTAGCTATGGTTCCACTCGCCCACCAGCTCGCTGGCGGTATGCGGTGCGTTTTTCAGTGGGTTGTCGAGTTTGTCGAGGGTGCCGTTTTCCACCGCGCGGATTTCTTCGCGGATGCTGATCATCGCGTCGCAGAAGCGGTCCAGCTCTTCCTTCGCTTCACTCTCAGTCGGCTCGACCATCAAGGTGCCAGCCACCGGGAACGACATGGTCGGCGCATGGAAGCCGAAGTCGATCAGGCGCTTGGCGACGTCCTCGACGCTGATGCCGCTGCTGTCTTTGAGCGGACGCAGGTCGAGAATGCACTCGTGGGCGACCAGGCCGTTCTCGCCGGTGTACAGCACCGGGTAGTGCTCCTCCAGGCGACGGGCAATGTAGTTGGCACTGAGGATCGCCAACTGCGAGGCACGCTTGAGCCCTTCGCCCCCCATCATGCGGATGTACATCCAGGTGATCGGCAGAATGCTGGCACTGCCGTACGGCGCCGCACTGACCGCGCCTTCCTGGCGCTGCATGTGCGCGTGCCCGGGGAGGAACGGCGCCAGGTGCGCCTTGACGCCGATCGGGCCAACACCCGGGCCGCCACCACCGTGGGGAATGCAGAAGGTTTTGTGCAGGTTCAGGTGCGACACGTCGCCACCGAACTTGCCCGGTGCGCAGAGGCCGACCATGGCGTTCATGTTGGCGCCGTCCAGGTACACCTGGCCGCCGTTGGCATGGATGATGTCGCAGATTTCGGTAATGCGGTCCTCGAACACACCGTGGGTCGAGGGGTAGGTGATCATCAGTGCCGCCAGCTGATCCTTGTGCTGTTCGGCCTTGCCCTGAAGGTCGGCGACATCGACGTTGCCGCGCTCGTCACAATTGACCACCACCACACGCATGCCAGCCATCTGCGCCGTGGCCGGGTTGGTGCCATGCGCCGAAGACGGAATCAGGCAAACATCACGCCCCGCCTCGCCACGGCTGGCGTGGTAGGCACGGATGGCCAGCAGCCCGGCGTACTCGCCCTGGGAACCGGCGTTGGGCTGCAGCGACATGGCGTCGTAGCCGGTGGCGGCGCAGAGCATGGCCTCCAGCTCGTCGGTCAGTTGCTGGTAACCCTGCGACTGCTCGGCGGGCGCGAACGGATGCAAGGCGCCGAACTCTGGCCAGGTGATCGGGATCATCTCGCTGGCGGCGTTGAGCTTCATGGTGCAGGAGCCCAGCGCGATCATGGTGCGGTCCAGGGCCAGGTCTTTGTCGGCCAGGCGGCGCAGGTAACGCATCAACTCGGTTTCCGAGTGGTAGCGGTTGAACACCTCGTGTTGCAGGAACGCGCTCTGACGCAACAGCGGCGACGGCAGGTAGTCGCCGCTGCTGGCGGCCAGCGCGGTAAAGTCCGGGAGTGCCTGACCAGGTGCGGCGAACACCTGCCACAGCGCCTCGACACTGGCCTGCTCGCAGGTTTCGTCCAGTGACAGGCCGACACGCTGCTGATCGAGCACCCGCAGGTTCAGGCGTGCGCTGTTGGCGGCTGCCAGCACATCAGCCACAGGCTGGGCGCAAACAACGCTGACGGTGTCGAAGAAGTGTTGCTGCTCAACCGTGTGGCCGAGCTGCTGCAGGCCCTGCACCAGAATCGCGGTCAGGCGATGCACGCGACGGGCAATCTGCGCCAACCCCTGCGGACCGTGGTACACCGCGTACATACTGGCGATGTTGGCCAGCAGCACCTGCGCGGTGCAGATGTTACTGGTGGCCTTCTCGCGGCGGATGTGTTGCTCGCGGGTCTGCATGGCCAGGCGCAAGGCCGGCTTGCCGAAGCGGTCAATCGATACCCCGACCAGACGCCCGGGCATATCGCGCTTGAAGCTGTCACGGGTGGCAAAGAAGGCGGCATGCGGGCCACCAAAGCCCAGCGGCACGCCAAAACGTTGCGCGCTGCCGAGCACTACGTCGGCGCCGAACTCTCCCGGTGCGCTCAACAGCGTCAGCGCCAGCAGGTCAGCGGCTACCGCCACCAGCGCGCCGGCGGCATGGGCACGCTCGACCAGGGCGCGGTGATCAACGATCGCGCCGGTGCTGGCCGGATACTGCAGCAACAGGCCGAAATAGCCGTCCAGGCCCTGTTGTTCCAGTTCCGCTTCATCACCGACAACTACTTCAATACCCAGCGGCTCGGCACGGGTACGCAGCACATCGAGGGTTTGTGGATGGCAGTGCCGGGAGGCGAAAAACGCCGGGGCCTTGCTCTTGGCCAGGCGCTTGCAGAAGGTCATGGCTTCGGCGGCAGCGGTGGCTTCATCGAGCAACGAAGCGTTGGCGATTTCCATCCCGGTCAGGTCGCTGATCAAGGTCTGGAAATTCAGCAGCGCCTCCAGGCGACCCTGGGAAATCTCCGGCTGGTACGGCGTGTAAGCGGTGTACCAGGCCGGGTTTTCCAGCAGGTTGCGCAGGATCGGTGTCGGCGTATGGCAAGGGTAATAGCCTTGGCCGATGTGGTTGCGAAACAGCTGGTTCTTCGCCGCAATGGCTTTGATCGCGGCCAACGCTTGTTGCTCACCCTGCCCTTTGGACAGCTCAAGCACGCTGGTGCCCTTGATGCTGTCGGGGATGACGCTGTCGATCAGGCTGTCGAGTGTGTCATGGCCGATCAACGCCAGCATGGCGTCGATATCGCCCTCACGCGGGCCGATGTGGCGGGCAATGAACTCGTTGTCGGTGCCCAGCGCAGTGGTTGCTGTGGTCATGTCGGTACCCTGGCTCAGGCGTTGTCGGCCAGGAAGCGGTCGTAGCCTTCCTGGTCCATCAAGGTATCGAGGTCAGCCGGGTTGGCGACCTGAATGCGGAAGAACCAACCTGCCTGCATGGGCGAGGCGTTGACCAGTTCGGGGTCGTCGGCCAGCGCTTGGTTGACCGCCACCACTTCGCCGGCCAGCGGCATGCTGATGTTGCTGGCGGCCTTCACCGACTCCAGCACAGCCACCTCGTGCCCTTCACCGTACTGGCCCAGCTCGGGCAGTTGCACGAACACCACATCACCGAGCGCTTCCTGAGCAAAGCTGGTGATGCCTACGGTCAGTTCACCGCTCTCTTCCAAACGCAGCCATTCGTGTTCGGGGGTAAAACGCAGAATGCTCATGGATCTTCCTCTTGTTATTAGGTGGGCCCTGACGCGGGACTAACAGAACAAGAGCAAGAGCGGTGCCAACTTAATAAAACGCTTATATTTCAATGCTTTGAGTGGTTTTTTCGGCTTTTCCCGTGGGCCTTCCCTGGAGCGAAAACGCTCCGCACTCCAGGGTTAAACACAGCAGCTTGCAGGCACACTCAATGACTGCGCGGCTCACGCCCTACTGGAGCACAATCACTCCAGTGGAGCGTTATCGCACCAGGCAATTACGCCGGTCGATTGGCAATGCCGTACTTGCGCAGACGCTGGCCGATGGCGGTGTGCGAGGTTTGCAGACGCAGTGCCAATTGCCGGGTCGAAGGATAGTTGGCGTAGAACTTCTCCAGCAGCGATTTTTCGAAGCCCTGCACCGCCGCCTCAAGGCTGGTCACTTCTTCGGCGTCGGCCTGGCGACCGCTCAGGGCGGTGCCGGCCAGTTCCAGGTCATCGCAATCGATCACCTCGCCCTCACTGATCGCCGCGGCCCGGAAGATCACGTTCTGCAATTGCCGCACGTTGCCCGACCAGCGATTGCCCAGCAGCAACGGATGGGTGGCCAACGCCAGGCGACACGGTGAGCGCTGTATCTGCGTGCAGGCCTGACGCAGAAAATGCTCGGCCAGCAGGAGGATGTCCTGACCGCGCTCACGCAACGGCGGAACCATCACGTTCAAGACGTTGAGGCGGTAATACAGGTCCTCACGAAAACTGCCGTCGAGCACCATGTTTTCCAGGTTGCGGTGGGTCGCACACAGCACCCGGACATTGACCCGGACTTCACCCTCCCCGCCGACACGGCGGAAGCTGCCGTCGTTGAGAAAGCGCAGCAGCTTGGCCTGCAGGTACGGCGACATCTCACCCACTTCGTCAAGAAACACCGTGCCACCGTCAGCCAGTTCCAGCAGCCCGGGTTTGCCGCCGCGCTGGGCGCCGGTGAAGGCGCCTGCCGAGTAGCCGAACAGTTCACTCTCGGCCAGGCTTTCCGGCAAGGCTGCACAGTTCAGCGCCAGGAACGACGCATCGCGGCGGGCGCTGAGGGCATGGCAGGCACGCGCCACCAGCTCCTTGCCGGTGCCGGTTTCGCCCTGGATCAGCAGCGGCGCCTCAAGGCTTGCGACCTTGTGCAGGCGCGCCTTGAGTTCCTTGAGCGCCGCCGACTCACCGAGCAGTGCATCACCGCCCTCGGCATGCTCATGCAGCAGCGAGGCCAGGCGCTCGCCTATACGGCTGGGCGGATACAACGTCAGCAGGCCACCGACCAAGGCATCGGCACCGCCACTGATCGGGGTGGCCTCCAGCAACAGGGCCTGGCCCTGAAAGCTCACTTCACACATCGGCAGGCGAAAGCCCTTGGTGATCAGGTTCTGCGCCAGGTCAGGTTCGCTGAACAGCCTGGACAGCGGCTCACCGGCTGGCTCGCGCCCGACCAGATTGACCAGCGTGGGGTTGGCCAACAGCACATGGCCGTTGGGGTCGACGGCCAGCACCGGATCGCTCATCGCCGCCAGCAGGGCTTCAAGCTGCAAACGCCGACGCTGGCCGGGGAGGAAATCGACCAGCTCCACGGCCTGCACACCCTCCACGCGCAACAAGGCGTCGTGCAGTTCGTCGAGCACCCGTTGTGACAGCGCCGGGGCGTCGATATAGACGTTGGGCGGGATCATCTCCACCGCGTCGAGGTTGAGGTTACGCGCCCCCAGCAACGCGAGAATTTCCTGGGTGATACCAACGCGGTCTATGAAGGTGACGTGGATTCGCATCGCCGCTCTCTCCTTGTCAAAAGACGACAGGGGGACGGCGCGCAGCACCGTCCCCCTTGGGTTAAATCATCAACGGGGTGATCAATCGGTTTTCAGTGACAACTGCACATTCTCCAGCCGTTTCTGGCGAATAGAGCGGTACGACAAGCCCAGCACCACAAACCACAGCGGGACCAGGAACAACGCCTTGCGGGTGTCGTCTTCCAGCGCCAGCAGCGCTAGGATGAAGGCAAAGAACACCAGGCAGACCCAAGCCATGGCGATACCGCCAGGCATCTTGTATTTCGAGGCGCGGTGCAAGGTGTCGCGCTTTTTGCGGTAGGCCAGGTACGACAGCAGGATCATCGACCAGACAAACATGAACAGGATCGCCGACACCGTGGTGATCAAGGTGAAGGCCTCGATCATGTTCGGCACCAGGTAAATCACCAGCGCCCCCGCCAGCAGGCAAATGCAGGAAAAGATCAAACCATTGGACGGCACCGCACGCTTGGACAGCGCACCGAACTTGCCAGGGGCATCGCCATCCACCGCCAGGCCGTAGAGCATGCGGCTGGTGGAAAACACCCCACTGTTAGCCGATGATGCCGCCGAAGTGAGTACCACGAAGTTGATAATCCCTGCTGCAGCCGGCAAGCCTGCCAACACGAACAGTTCAACAAACGGGCTCTTGTTGGCCACGACTTCGCGCCACGGCGTCACGGCCATGATGGCGATCAGTGCCAATACATAAAAAACAATGATGCGCAGCGGAATGGAGTTGATCGCCCGTGGCAGGTTGCGCTCCGGGTTCTTGGTTTCAGCGGCGGTGGTGCCTACCAACTCGATACCAACGAAGGCAAACACGGCAATCTGGAAGCCGGCAAAAAAGCCCATGGCGCCGTGGGGGAACATGCCGCCGTCATTCCACAGGTTGGCCAGCGAGGCGACGTTGCCACTGGGCGACTGATAGGCCGCGACCACCATGTACAGCCCAGTGCAGACCAACGCGCAGATGGCGATGATCTTGATCATCGCGAACCAGAACTCCAGTTCGCCGAACATCTTCACCGTCACCAGGTTGAGCGCCAGCAGCAGGCCGACACAACTGATGGCTGGCATCCACAGGGGAATGTCCGGGAACCAGAACTGGGCGTAAGCGGAGATGGCAATAACGTCGGCAATGCCGGTGACAATCCAGCAGAACCAGTAAGTCCAGCCGGTAAAAAAACCGGCCCAGGGTCCGAGCAAGTCGGTAGAGAAATCGATAAAGGATTTGTACTTGAGGTTGGAAAGCAGTAATTCGCCCATGGCCCGCATGACAAAGAACAGCATAAAGCCGATGATCATGTAGACGAATATAATCGAGGGTCCAGCGAGACTGATGGTTTTACCGGAACCCATGAACAGTCCGGTACCGATAGCACCACCGATGGCAATCAACTGAATATGACGGTTGCTCAGATTGCGTTGCAGTTCATGCGCGTCACCGTCTGGCGGACAGTGGCCTTGAGGCAAACTTTTCATATCTTTTACCTTGCTAGTTTAATTGTTTTTATAACATCACAAGTTCAAACATCTAAACCGAACAAACAACTTGCTAATCCGGCCGAACGCAAGGAAAAGAGCAAGGACTATGCCAGTCAGGCAATAGCGCTAAAACCGCTGCTTTACGCTGATTTGTAGGTGTTGAGGTGTAATGAAGTCACTCCACTGTTAGCGGCTATTCAAGGGGAAAAACTGCGCGCAGGCATCGGCAGTGCTGCCTTTCGCCGCCATGGAACGATTTCGTTACGATGGAGCGCAATCAGTCCGCACATCCTGTAGGAGCGGGCTTGCCCCGCGATAGCGATCGTTCAGCCATATCGCATCGCGGGGCAAGCCCGCTCCTACAGTTTCAACGCATCGGTGCGCGACTGCGTTGCTGCTCTTGCCAGTCACCAACCATGCCCACCGGCACGTCGGCAGGCGCCAGCGGCTCACGTCCGCGCACCAGGTCTGCCGCACGCTCGGCGAGCATGATGGTCGGTGCATTGAGGTTGCCGTTAGGCTCGGTGGGGAAGACCGACGAGTCGATCACCCGCAAACCCTGCAGGCCACGTACCCGCAATGCCGAATCGACCACCGCCATGTCGTCTTCGCCCATGCGGCAAGAACCGCAAGGGTGCATGGTGCTTTCCATGTTGGCGCGCACAAAGGCGTCGATTTCTGCGTCGGTCTGCACCTGCGGCCCCGGTGCCAGCTCTTCACCGCGGAATCGGTCCATGGCCGGTTGCGCGATGATCTCCCGGGTCAGGCGCACGCAACGCCGGAAGCCTTCGCGGTCCTCTTCGCTCTCCAGGTAGTTGAAGCGAATCTGCGGATGCTGATACGGGTCGGCCGACAGTGCGCGCACATGGCCACGGCTCTTGGGTTTGTTCGGCCCGGTCAGCACCATGAAGCCATGGCCTTTGAACGGTTTGTCGCCGTCATAACGCATGGCTGCTGGCAGGAAGTGGAACTGAATGTCCGGCCAGCGCAGGCCCTTGGCCGAGCGAATGAAACCACCGGCTTCGAAATGGTTGCTGGCACCCAGGCCGTCTTTGAACAACAACCAGCGCAAGCCGATCATTGCTTTGCCCAGCAAGCTCATCTTGCCGTTGAGGGTGACCGGTTCCTTGCAGGCGTACTGGATGTAGATCTCCGAGTGGTCCTGCAGGTTCTCGCCGACACCCGGCAGGTGATGGCGCACTTCGATACCGGCTTGTTTGAGCACGGCCTCCGGGCCGATGCCCGAGCGCTGCAACAGGTGCGGCGAGCCAATCGGGCCGGAGGACACCAGCACTTCACGGTTGCAATACACCTTGTGGGGCTGGCCGCCTTCATCGTATTCCACGCCCACGGCGCGCTTGCCATCGAGCAGAATGCGCCGGGTCATGGCATGGGTGATGACCGTCAGGTTGGGACGGCTCATGGCTGGGCGCAGGTAAGCATTGGCGGTGGACCAGCGCACGCCATCCTTGACCGTCATGTGCATGGCGCCGAACCCTTCCTGCATGTAGCCGTTGCAGTCGTCGGTCTTGATGTAGCCGGCTTCGGCCCCCGCCTCTACCCAGGCGCCGTACAACGGGTTCTGCATGTTGTTGCCGTTGTTGGTGGCCAGCGGGCCGGCGCCGCCGCGATAGTCATCGCCACCGAACTTGTAGCCTTCGGCGCGTTTGAAATACGGCAGGCAATGCCGGTAGTCCCAGTTCTTCGCGCCCAGGCTTTGCCATTCATCGAAGTCACAGGCATGGCCACGGATGTACACCAGGCCATTGATCGACGACGAACCGCCCAGCACTTTGCCGCGCGGGCAGTGCAGGCGTCGGCCGTCGAGGTGTGGCTCGGCATCGGTTTCGTAGCGCCAGTTGTACTTCTTGGTGTTCATCGGCAATGAAAAGGCACTGGGCATCTGGATCAGCACGCTGCGGTCGCTGCCACCGAACTCCAGCACCAGCACCGAGGTGCCCGCGTCTTCAGTCAGCCGATTGGCCAGTACACAGCCCGCAGAGCCGGCGCCGATAATGATGTAGTCGTAACGTTTGTTGTTCATTGTTCTAGTCCTTTGCGCCGAGGCCTACAGCCCCGATGTTGCGGTCATTGCCCTTGGGGTAGCTGCCCCAGCCCGGGCGCGTTGCCAGCAGTCGGGTCAGCCCGTAATGCACCAGCCCCGCCAGCAGGCAAGACGGCAGCGAAGCGCTGACGAAGGTGAAGAAGGTGGTGTTGGCCAGGGTCTGCGGGTTGAACACCAGCACGTAGATGGCGAAGCCCGCTGCCAATGCCACCAGGGCAATCGGGTTGAAGCCCTTGTAGAAGCGCACGGGCGAGGTTTCAGGCGCGGCATACAGGTGGCGCAGGTTCAGGCGTTGGTGGCGCAGGAAGAAGTAATCGGCGATACCGATCCCCGCCAGGGCGCTGTTGAGTGCCGAGGTCCACACCAGGAAGATGAAAAAGCCATCGTAAATGCCGGGAAAGCACAGCACGATGACGATCGGAATCACGCAGAACAGCCCGATCAGCACACCCCAGCGCACACTGCGCAGGCGCTCGCCGGCCATCTGCCGCAGGCCGATCACGGCGGTGTAGAGGATGTTGACCATCCCGGTCAGGTTGGCCAGCGCCAGGAAGCTCAGGGCGATCACGCCAAAGGTCATGCCGCCAGCCAGGCGCATCCAGGCGGTAGGGTCGCTGCTGCCCAGGGTCGAAGCGGCAAACAGGCTGACCGTCTCACCCAGCGAAGCGGCGCCGAAGATCCCCACCAGGTTGGGCCAGAACGCAGTGCGCTGGTTGCTGCACAGGCGCGACAGGTTGCCGATGTAGGGCCACCAGGAGAAGCCCGCAGCGATGTTGATCTCTACCGCGATCATGAAGTTGATGCGCTGATCGGCGAACGGTGGTTGCAGGGCCGGCATGGCCAGCAACTGGGCGAAGCTGTAACGCTGGGAGATGAAGTACATCAGCGCCAGCATCACCAGAATCAGGCTGGGTGCGATCAATGCACTCAGGCGCCGGATCATGTCCGGGCCACGCATGGCCACCAGCGCTGCCAGCACAATCGCCAGCAAGGCACCCGCCGTCACCAGCCAGCCATCGCCGTCAGGCTGGCTGTGCTGCACCAGGGTTTCCAGGTTGTCCAGCGCCCGCCCGCACATCAGCCCGAGCACCGCCAGCCAGCCCATGGTCAGCACCACCACCGAGAGGATGTAGACCAGGCGGCTGCCGTTGTGGCCGAACATGCTGCGCAAGAAGGTGAACTGCTCGACGCCGTACTTGCCACAGGGCAGGCAAGTGGAAGACGCCGCAAGAATCACGCCGATGATGTTGCCGATGACAATGGCGCTGATGCCTTGCAACGGCCCGACGAACAGCGCCGTGGCGCCGCCGATCAAAAACACCCAGGTGGCCACGGCCAACGCCGAGTTGGCATAGGCGTAGCCCCAGAAACCCCAGACCCGCTCACTGGGCAACAACGGGGTGTCGCCGCGCTCGGCGCTCAGGCGAAACTCTTGTTCTCTGCTCGGCTTCATGGCTGGCCTCCGAGCAGCAAGGCGCCACCGACCATCACCGCCGTCAGCAACAGCAGCGCCACACAATCGACCAGCGTCAACGCACCTTGCCAGTCCCCTCGCCGCTCCAGTTGTTCATAGGCGCACAGGCGCCGTTCCAGATCTTGCGCACGCTCTGCATCCACTTGGCTGTTCATGGGCATCACCTCGATAGGTTCTTGTTATTGAAATACGATGCATCCAGCCACCCGCGTCGCTCGCCAACCGTCAGCGCCGCGGGTGGGCCCTGTACCTCAGGGCAAGGTGATCCAGACCGCCTTGGTCTCCAGCAGAAACTCCAGTTGCTCGGCGCCCAAGTCTTTGCCGTAGCCGGACTGTTTGTAGCCACCAAACGGCATGGACGGGTCGAGGGTGCTGTGGGCATTGACGTACACGGTGCCGGCGCGCAGGCGTGGGATCAGCCCATGGACCTTGCCCAGGTCGTTGGAGTAGATCGCCGCGGCCAGGCCGAACGCCGAGTCATTGGCCAGCGCTTCAGCCTGCTCCTGGGTGTCGAACGCTTGCGTCACCAGCACCGGGCCGAAGATCTCTTCGCGGACGATGCGCATGCTGTTATCGCAATCGGCAAAGATCGTCGGCTGCACGAAGAAGCCAGGGCCTTCGACAGGCTCGCCGCCGTAGTACACGTGTGCGCCTTCAGCCTTGCCCTGCGCGATGTATTCCAGCACCCGCTGCTGTTGCTGACGCGACACCATCGGGCTGATGAAGCAGTCCGGATCCAGGCCCGGAGCGACCTTCAGGGTTGCCGTGTAGCGCGCCAACGCTTCGAGAAACTGCGGGTAGACGCTGCGCTCGACGTAGGCGCGGGTACCGGCATCGCATACCTGCCCGGAGTTGAAGAACACGCCATTGGCCACGGCAATCGCCGCCGCCTCGATGTCGGCATCGGCGAAGACGATCACCGGCGACTTGCCGCCCAGCTCGAGGGTCAGGCGTTTCATCTGATCCATGGCCGCCTTGCCCACCGAGCAGCCCACTGGCGTGGAGCCGGTGAAGCTCAGCTTGTCGATGCCCGGGTGGCTGGACATCGCCGTGCCGACCACGCTGCCGCGTCCGGTGACGATGTTCAGCACGCCATCAGGAATACCAGACGCTTGCACCAGTTCGGCAAAACGCAGGGCTGACAGCGACGTCAGTTCCGCCGGTTTGACCACTACCGTACAGCCGGTAGCTAACGCCGCCCCGAGCTTCCAGGCCATGGTTTGCAGCGGGAAGTTCCACGGCACAATCGCCCCGACCACACCCACCGCTTCCTTGCGGGTGTAGGCCAGGTAATTGCCTGGCAGCGAAGGCTCGACCGTACGGCCATGGATCTTGGTGGCCCAGCCGGCGAAGTAACGCAGGGTATCGACGGTGCCCTGAATATCGACCGCACGCGCCTGGGCAACCGACTTGCCCATGTCGATCGATTCGATTTCTGCCAATTCTTCAGCGTTGGCCTCGACCAGGTCGGCCAGGCGGTGAATCAGGCGTTCACGCTCCAACGGTTTCAGCTGGCTCCACGGGCCGCCGTCGAACTGCGCCCGTGCGGCACGCACGGCGCGGTCCAGATCATCTGCGGTGCCCATCGGAATACGCGTCAGCACGCGCTCGGTGGAAGGCTCGATGACCTCGGCGCTGGCGCCATCACTGGCCTCCAGCCAGGCGCCGCCGATGAACATGCGCTGCGCTTTGGAGAGAAAGCGCTGGGTGGCTTCGCACACGCCATACGCCTGCAGATAGGCTTTTACCTTATCGTCCACGGTAGGTACTCCGGATCAACGAGCGCGGGCGCGCGCATGGAAGATGAAACCAATGCTGTTCATCAGCAGTTGCGCAGCGAGGATCGAGGTGACACCGGCCGGGTCGTAGGCTGGCGCCACTTCCACCAGGTCCATGCCGACGATCCGGCCCTGACTGCGTTTGGCCAGGGCCTGGATGATTTCCAGCACTTCGTAGTACTGGAAGCCGCCATGGCTCGGGGTACCGGTACCGGGGGCAATCGACGGGTCGAAGCCGTCAATGTCGATAGTGATGTAGTAGTCGCGGCCTTCCGGGATCTTCGCCAGCACCCCTTCACAGCCCAGACGACGTACGTCGCGCACCGAGAGAATCTGCGAGCCAGCTTCGCGGGCGGCATCGTAGTCGTCGCGGTTGGAGGACGACACGTTGCGGATACCCATCTGGGTCATGCCAACGATGTGGTCGAGTTCCGAGGCGCGACGCAGCGGGCTGCCGTGGCCGTAACGCACGCCATGGCGTTCGTCGACGAAGTCCAGGTGCGCGTCGAAATGCACGATATGGATCGGGCCGCGGCCTTCGAAGGCCTTGATCACCGGGGCGTGGATCGAGTGGTCACCGCCCAGTACCACCGGCATGGCGCCTGCGGCGAGGATCTGGCGCACGGCAAACTCGATGTTGGCGTTACTGCTGGCCTGGTCGGTGTGGACAATGTCGGCATCGCCAACGTCAACCATGCGCAGCTGATCTTCAGTCAGGTAGGTGACGTCATCTTCGAAGTCGTAAGCACCGGCATGACCGAAGGAGAACAGCGTCGATGCCTCACGGATGCCACGTGGCCCAAAACGTGCGCCGGAGCGCCATTGGGTACCCATGTCGTTGGGGGCACCGAGAATCGCCACGTCGGCATCGATCGCATTCCAGTCGGTGCAAATCGGCGACTTGGCGAAGGTGCAATGGCCCACGAAGGGCAGGTTCAAGCGGCCGGATTCATAACCGTGCTTAGCCATGTTCGAGTTTCTCCAATTATTGTTCTGGTCAGGAGACGGGGCGACTGCTCGACCACCGTTGCAGCCACTATGGTCGCAGTCCGGCAGGGGAAAAATGCGCAAGTGCAGATGCATACATCGGCGCAGCCGAAGTATCCGTATGCGTGCGCGTGAATTGGCGAAGGCCGGCGGCATGGCCGGTGTTTTTCAATCGCCAAGGATTGCGGACGCCACACGCTCATGGTTAGCTTGCGAAAAAAACATTGTCCGACAATTCATATCAGCCCCCGCGATGTGAGGTACGGACAGGAGGTGAGGGTGATCCAGCTCCACGATGTCGATCTGAAACTGCTCCGGGTGTTTACCACCATCGTCAAGTGCGGCGGTTTTTCTGCGGCGCAGGCGGCACTCAACGCCGGTCAATCGACCATCAGCGAGCAAATGACCCACCTGGAAACCCGCCTCGGGGTCAAGCTTTGCCAACGCGGGCGCAGTGGCTTTCGTCTTACGGAGCAAGGCATCGCCATCCACGAAGCGACCTTACGCCTGCTCAGCGCCGTGGAAAGCTTTTGCATGGACGCCGATGTACTCAAACAGCACATCAGCGGCAAGCTCAACCTGGGCATCATCGACTCGACCCTGACCGACCCCGCCTCACCGCTGCCGCGTACCACCCAGCGCTTTGTTTCCCGAGGCCACGACGCGCACTTGCACATCTACATTGGCGCCCCGGCGGAACTGGAAGAGCGCGTGCTCGACGGGCGCCTGCACCTGGCTATCGGCCACTTTCCCCTGCACGTACCGGGGCTGTCGTACCTGCCGCTGTATGAGGAAGCGCTGGGCCTGTACTGTGGCCGCCGCCACCCGTTGTACGCCAGCACGGCGGCGAACGGGCGCCTGCTTGAGCAAGTGCGCAGCAGTCGCATCGTGGTGCGCGGCTATATGGACCAGTACGACCTGCAACAGCTGGGCGTGAGCAAAGCAGCGGCCACCGTGGAGAACATCGAGGCAGCGGCGATCCTGATCATTTCCGGGGCTTACGTCGGTTTTCTGCCGGTGCATTTTGCCGAGCAATGGGTGAAAACCGGTGAAATGTGCCGTCTGGGCGCCAACACCCTGGACTTGACCTCACCGTTCGATGTCATTACCCGGCGCGGTGTATCGCCACCGATCCTCGACGCCTTCCTCGAAGACCTCGCCGCCTGTATGCACCACCCACTGTAGGAGCGGGCTTGCCCCGCGATAGCGGTCTGTCTGGCACACCGCATCGCGGGGCAAGCCCGCTCCCACAGTATCTCCCACTAAACCTGTGCACTGATCGGTAATAGCGGCGCTCTTGCACCCTGATAGTAAAAATCTCTTGTACGAAGTACAGGCCGCAGGCAGATCGTGTAAAAGCTTCCAGCACGAATGAGGCCTGGATCATGAACACGCGCCCGCGCTGCACCGCCTTCCATGAAGCCGGCCATGTTCTGGCGTTCTGGTGGAATGGCCAGCGCATCAAGCGTGTCACCGTGCGCACCCGTGCCGAAGCGCTGCTCGGACCAATGGCCGACCTGCGCGGCAATCTGTTGCAGGTCAAGGGCCTGGTCGAAGCTGAGTACCTGGTGCCGCTGCCAGCCTTCGAACCCCCTGGTATTGCCGAGTACCTGCCGTCGATGGTCGAAGCGATTGAACGCGACCTGATCCATTGCCTGGCCGGTCCGGTGGCCGAGGCGATCTACCGGCATAGTCCCTCGGAACGCTGCATTACCCGCAGTGGTGCCGGTGACCGTCAGCGCGCGATGGAGTTGATCACCCTGCTGCCGGCCCGTAAGGTACTGGATGCCGAACCCCTGGCCATCGCGCGTGCGGGTTGTCTGGTACGTCGCTACTGGGCCGAGTTGAGCGCCGTGGCGCAGCTGCTGCATGAGCAGGGCACGGTGTACGGTGAGGAGCTCATCGCCCTGCTGAGCCAGCTCACCGGTGAGTCACCGACGCGCCTGGGCAATCCCCTGAGCAGCCTCGATGCCCGGCGCAGCCGGACAGTGGAGCGTCTGACCGGCTGACCTTCAGCCGGCCACCACGCGGTTACGGCCGGTTTGCTTAGCCAGATAGAGGCGCTCGTCGGCGCGCTTGAGGATCGCCTCCGGAGTGGGCGTGTCGTCACTACGGCAGGCCACCCCGATAGAAATGGTCAGCGAGCCGGACGGCACAATCTGGGTGGTTGCAATGCTCTGGCGAATGCGTTCGGCGATATCACTGGCAGCCTGCAGGTCGGTTTCCGGCAAGATCAGCGTGAACTCCTCACCGCCTGCACGACAGGCCAGGTCGTTGTCCCGTGAGTTGCGGGCAATGACCGTGGCCACCTGCTTGAGGGTCTGATCGCCGACATCATGGCCGAAGGTGTCGTTGACCCGCTTGAAGAAATCGATGTCCAGTGCCAGCACCGCATAATCCAGTTGCGCCTGCGTAAGCGCTTGCAACGCATCATTCATGGCGCGACGGTTGGCCAGACCCGTCAGCGGGTCACTCTGTGCCTGGTGGCTCAGGTGGCCGAGCTTCTGTTGCGTTAACTGCACCCCGGTGAGCAGCGCCCGGCGAATGGCAGCAGCTTCGGCGTACCATGCCTTGATGCCCTGCAACCGCTCCGGTGTCTGTGGTGCCGCCAACTGTTCGGCGTTGACTGCCAGTTGCCGCAAGGGTCGAGAGATCAGCAGGGTCGCCAGCCAGATCGCCACCAGCCCCAGCACACCGGCAGGAATGATGTTAACCAGCATGTCGCGCAGCAATTGCCCGAGCGGGGCCAGCGCCTGCGCTCGCGGCTGTTGCGCAACCACCGCCCAGTTGACATCCGGCACCTGGGCGTAACCGGCGAGCATGGGAATGCCCTTGTAGTTGATGGCCTCCATCGGCCCGTGCTCGCCACGTATGGCGGCATCGACGGTTGCGCTCTGGCCCAACACCTCGCCGATTCTGATGCGGTCGGAGTGGTACAACAGACGACGGTTTTCATCGGTGACAAACGCGAAACCAGCGTCTTGAAGAAAGTGGTTGCTGATCAGCGTGTGCAAGATGCCCCGCTGACGCAGGTAGATCGATGCACCAATCAGACCGAGATATTCACCGTCAGGGTTGAATACCGGCTGCGAGATAAACACGATCAGATTGCCCGCTGCACTCACGTAAGCATGGCTGACCATCGGGCGCTGTTCACGCAACGCCTGGACCACTTCATCCTTGCCCAACGTGCTACCGATGATCTGCTCCTGGGGCGGGTAGATTTGCACGGCTTTGCCGTCGGCAGCCACGATAAGCACTGCGTTGAAGGCGTTGTCTTCTGCCTGCAGGCGCTCGGCTTCTTCCGCAAGCACCTGCGGATCAGCAAAATGGCGGCCAAGACGCTGGCTGCTATAGCGCAAACGGTTGTGTGCCGATTTGAGGAACTGGTCAATTCCGGAGGCCACCTTCGAGGCATAGGCCTGGTTGGCCTGAAGTGCCGAATGCACCAGGGCATCGCGTTGCACCCCGTAAGCCACCCACAAGCTGTTGCACAAGGTTGCCAGTACGGCCATCAGCACCAGAACGAGAATCAGGCCACGCAGGCCAATGGATACCAGACGCGTTTCACTCATAACCCCTGCCACTTGATTGCTTCCCTGCGTAGCAGCGTAGCTGCTTTTGCGCGCAGCTTTCCGTGAGCGCCGAGCGCCTGGCACCCCTTACCCACACAGATCAACGAATCAGGCCAGCCCGGTTCTTGAGCAGGGCAATCACCCGTTGGCCCGGCGCTATGAAGCCATCGGCATCCACCTGGTACTCCTGCAGATCGCCACTCATCATCACCGTGTCACTGACATTGCCGCCCAATACCCGCACCACGTCCGGGGTCACTTCCACGACAATGTCGGAGTGGCTGATGTAGCTGGCGTGGTTTTCTGCATAGCTGTAGGTAAAGTTGCCCGAGCTGCGGTTGCGCTGGATGATGTCGCCCAACTCCGGCTTCTGTTCGTTGATGCGATAGCCCCAGAACGGTTTGTCCAGACGCTCGGTAATGCGCGCCTTGATCGCGTTGTTGACGAACACCGAGTGGCCCGAGGCGAACGCGAAGTTGGCGTAGGCAGGCCCGGCCTTGCGCACCACCCAGGAAATAAAGGCCGCAGACCATGGCACTTCCTCGCCATTGGCGTAGCGGCTGCGGCCGTCGTAAGGCTCGCCAATCGCTGCCCACATTTCCCGCACATAGGTGTAATACGGGGCGGCGCGCTCATCGGCCTGGCCCTTGTCGAAACGCAGCCATTCGTTTAGCGCAGCGCGCAGCAATGCTTCGATCTCGGGGCGTACTGGCTCGCGCAGGTACTTGCCGAATATCACGCCCTCCTCCATGCCGATCCTGACCTTGCGCCACCCGGCCTCGGTCGAAGGCCCCAGATCAGCGACCTTCTCACCGATGGTCAGGTCACGCAGGATGGTGCTGTTGGGTGCCTCGCGCAGGCGTACCCCTTCGGTGGTGACAAAGCGCTCGCCGGCCAGTACCGGCTGCTCGTCGACCACCGCCTGCGGATTGCCACCCAAAGTGGCGTCCAAATCTTCGTCCCAGGCCGGTGAACCATGGCCCAGCTCGTCCACCACAAAGGCCCCCAGCGCTTGCCGGGATACTTTGATGATATTGCGGTCGTAGCCAATGCCCGAGGCCTCGTGGGTCAGATCAGGCGGCACCTGACGCATGGCCCAGCGCCCGGTATAGAAAAACCCTTCGGTGCCGGTAAACAGCCGTGACATCGAGATCCACGGCACACTGATCAACCCCTCCGCCAACAGCTTGGACAGCACCGCCCCGCTGCCATAGGCGCCAATGTTGAAGGCCCCGCCTATCTGGTTTTTAACTGCCTGGAAATAATCGAGTATCGGCCCATCGATTTCACTGGCCCGGTAGTCGGCATCGACGGCGAACAGAATGGTGCTGCCTTTGCCCTTGGGTTGGCCGACCAGCTTGGCAAACTCCATGGCGCTTTTGGCGTTGTCGATGCCTTGCTGGGTAGAGAAATGTTCGATCTTGCGGCTGCTGTCCTGATACACCGGCAACAGCGCGAAGCCTTCTTTGCATAACATTTTGGCTTCGGCAGCGGTCAGGGTCTTGGCCCTGACGGAACTGGCGTAGTATCGGATCAGGGTATCGACGCCCTGGCTGCGCAAGAATGCCAGAAAGGTTTTACCAGCCGTTGTATTGAGGCGGGTGCTTACATCGACCGCCGACCACCCTTGAGCGTTGGAGAAGTCGTCTTTGTAAGACATACCGGTACCTCTGAGGCTTGTGGCAAACCATAGGCCGAACGCGGTGTGGGGTCGCGAGACCCGGCACCTTTACAAAACGATAGCCAACCCCGGTGGCGGGTCAAGGCTTTGGCTTTGAGGCTGTGGGCTTATCCAATTGCTGGGGTGGCACCACTGGCCCCTTCCGCCCTTACGGCGGCCTACTTTGCTCTTGGGCAAAGTAGGCAAAGCCGCTCGCTCCTGCATCCGGCCCTACGCTGCGCTTCGGGTTCCTTCCCTCCGGCATTGCTCCCGCGAGGACCGCGCTAACGGGCCATCCATGGCCCGAAGCGCTTGACGGGCTCCTGCCCGTCACCTCACTACGCAATACCTCCACTCAGCCTCCTGAAGTCGCAAACCGCGGCGCCTGAACTAACGCGCACGCAAAGCAAAAGCAAAAGCAAAACGACAAGCCACCCCAACCGACACTAGCGAAGCTAACGCCAGCCCAGGCGCTGCCCGTAACTTAGCGACTTCAGAAGGCCGAGTGGAGGTGACTGGAGGGCCAGGTGCGTTAGCACCCTTCGGCGTAGCCGAAGGCGCGAGATGTAGACTTGCGTAGCAAGTCGTAGGCCGCGCGGGCCTGGAAGTCGCCGGAGCCGAGGGGACCCGGAGCGAAGCGTAGGGCCGAATGCAGGAGCCAGCGGTTTTGCCTCCTTTTTCCAAGAAAAAAGGAGGCCGCCGTAAGGGCGGAAAGGGCCAGCCCAGCCACCACAAGAATTGGATAAGCCCCCAAAGCCAAAGCCAAAGCCAAAGCCAAAGCCAAAGCCAAACCTAGCCCTTTCCCCGACGCCCCGTGAAGAGCCTTAAAAGCCCAGGCTTGCCGAGAGCAGATAGGTCCTCGGGGTAGACAGCGTCAGCCCGGCTTCGCTGTCGTCGGAAGCACCCGCCGAGGCCCAGTAACGTTCGTCGAGCAGGTTCTCGACACTGGCGCGCAGGGTAATGGCCTTGCCGTCGACCTTGAAGGCATACCGCGCCCCGGCATCAAAGCGCTCCCAACCGTCAATCTGCTTGCTGTTGGCCTGATCCAGGTACTGCGAGCTGGAGTGGATACCGCGGGTGGTCAAGGTCAATCCGGCAATCTCCGGCACATCCCACTCGGCCCCGAGGTTGACGTTGTACTCCGGCGTTGCCGGGGCGCGATTGCCATCGAAAATGCCACCCACGGTACCGCTCAGCTCGCTGTCGATGTACATCAGCCCACCCAGCAGACGAAACCCTGCCACGGGTTCACCGAATACCGTCAGTTCAACCCCTTTGTTCTCGCGCTTGCCGCTGGGGCCAAACACCCGCGTGGTAGCGTTGGTCTCGTAGGCCGGTTGCTTGATGCGAAACGCGGCAGCGGTCAAGGCAAAGCGGCCCAGGTCGTATTTGGCTCCGACCTCTACCTGGCGGCTGATGAACGGCGGGAAGATCTGGTCTTCGTTGATCGCGGTCGAAGGCGCGATCTTGCCCTGGCTCAAACCTTCCATGTAGTTGGCGTACAGGGAGAGCTTGTCGGTGGCCTTGAACAGAATCCCGCCTGAGGGCGAAACCTTCTCCTCATCGTAGGCGGTGGCGCCTTTGACATCGTTGCTCCAGTCATCGACCTGCACCCGCTGCCAGCGGGCACCGAGGGTCAACAGCACACGGTCATCGAAAAAGCCGAGGGTATCGGCCAGTGCCACACTGCTGAAGCGGTTCTCGGTATAGGCCTTGTCGTCCTCGCGTGTTGGCGTTCCTGGCGTCGGCGTGGGGCGCGGGTTGTACAGGTTGCTGGGCGCCGAGGCATAGCGCGCCCCGCCGTTCTCGAAATCCATGTAGTAATAGTTGGCCGCCAGGTTCACTTCGTGGCTGACCGCGCCGGTGTGGAACCAGTTGCGCAGGCCCGCTGTGGCGGTTTTGACGTTCTCATCACGGGTAAAATCGCGCGGCTGAACGATGAAGTCCCCCGCATCGTTGGACACCGGTACGTTGTGACGCAAAAAATCATGGTTACTGCTGCGCGCGCCGACCGCCGCATAGGCCAGCAACGAATCACTGAGGTCGTATTCGGCATTGAGCGTGCCGAAGGTATCGTTGGTGCGCGCTTTACTCCAGGCCTGGGCATAGTTGCGTCGCACATCGTCGGCGTCCGGGACCTTGGCTTTGGCGCCAACGATCACCCGCTCCTGGGGAGCGTCAGTGTCGCGCTCGCTGTGGCCAATATCGGCGGACAGGCGCACGCGTTCGCCGCGAAAGTCCAGACCCACTACGGCCAGCTCACGGCTGACCTGTTGATGGTCCCATTCGGTGTCGCCCGACTGTTTGACGCCGTTGAAACGCACGCCGAACTGCTGCTGATCACCGAAGCGGCGGCCAACATCCACCGCGCCTCCGACCTGGCTGTCGGACACGTAGCTACCGGTAAACTCGGTGATCGGCGTGTCACCTGCACGTTTGGGCACCACGTTGATACCACCACCGACACTGCCTCGCGGCGAAATGCCGTTGATCAACTGGCTCGGCCCTTTGATCACATCAACGCGGTCGGCCATTTCCATGTCTATCGAATAGGTTGGCAGCACGCCGTACAAGCCGTTGTAGGCGACATCGCTGTTAAACAGGCTGAAACCACGGATGGTGAACTGCTCGAAGCGCCCGCCAGCGGGGTTGGTCGCGCGAACCGAGGGGTCGCTGGCGATCAGCTCGCCGAGGGTGCGCGCCTGTTGGTTCTGCACCGCCTCGCTGGTGTAGGTGGTCATGCTGAACGGGGTTTCCATGAAATCCCGCGAGCCCAGCAAGCCCTGCGACCCCCGACGCGCCACCTGGCCACCGGCATAGCGCTCGCCGTCCAGGTCGCTGCTGGTATGGCTGAGGATGCTGGTTGGTGCGATCTCCAGGGCATTTGACCCCTGTGGCACTGGTACCAGGGTATAGGCATCGGTACTCACCGGCTGCAGTTGCAGGCCGCTGCCCTGCAGCAAGCGGGCAAAGCCCTCATCGACACTGTACGTGCCTGACAGCCCGGCGCTGCGGCGCCCACTCACCAACCCCGGCTCCACCGAGACACTGACCCCTGCCTGACTTGCGAAGCGAATCAACGCTGAACCCAGATCGCTTGCGGGCACTTTATAGCTGCGTTGTTCGCGCTCGGCCAGCGCCGCTTGTGGCGCCATTGCGCCGAAGCCGAGCATCAGGCTCAGGCACAACGAGGAATAGGAAAACGAAGACGCAAGATGCATCGGGCGGCGTGTCACTGCGGGCATGGTGCGCACTCTTATGGATTCACTTGCCCTTGATGACAATCGAGCGGAAAAAAGGGGACAGCCTGCGGGCAATTATTTTCATGGCACTGCTGCCCTTCACTCGCGGTCCTGTAACGAGCGGATCAGGTTATCGCGCAGCTTCACCACCGCGCCCTGGATTTGCGAGAACTCTTGCTCGGTCAGGCCGGTGGCGGCGAACAGGTCCACGTCCGAACGTTCGTCAGCCAGCTGCCGGCCGCCCGCAGTCAGGCGGATGCGTACCTGACGCTCATCCTCGGGGTCGCGCTGGCGTTGTACATAACCCATGCCTTCAAGCTTTTTCAGGATCGGGGTCAGGGTGTTGGATTCCAGGAACAACTTTTCACCCAGGCTGCCGACGGTCTGGTCGTCCTGCTCCCACAAGGCAACCAGGGTGATGTATTGGGTGTAGGTCAAGCCCAGACGCTCAAGCTTCGGTTTGTAGGCCTTGCCGAACGCGAGGTTAGTCGAATACACGGCAAAACACAGAAACTCGGAAAGCTTCAGCTCTGCAGGCCGTGCCGGGTCGGTAGGCTTCATGGGCGATTCCTCGGTTGGTTGGAGCGCAACGCGCAACGGCCAGGTGCGCTG
This sequence comes from Pseudomonas sp. NUPR-002, assembly GCF_056322725.1. Classification (NCBI taxonomy): domain Bacteria; kingdom Pseudomonadati; phylum Pseudomonadota; class Gammaproteobacteria; order Pseudomonadales; family Pseudomonadaceae; genus Pseudomonas; species Pseudomonas sp. NUPR-002. The sequence continues at coordinate 2,450,663 of NZ_CM150476.1, read as the reverse complement.
ACCTGGCCGTTGGTGCTTTAAGGTTTGCGCGATTAAATCGCGTGCGACCTAGCTGATCGTCTCGTCCCTGTACCGCGAAGTCAAGTCACGCAGTGACGGCCTTCAAGGTTACGGCAATGTTGCCGCGTGTGGCTTTGGAGTACGGGCATACCTGGTCGGCGGCATGCACCAGGGCATCGGCGACTTCCGGGTCCAGACCTGGCAGATGGGCGGTCAAGCGCGCCTGCAGCAGGTAGTCTTTGCCGGTCTGGCCAAGATCGACTTCGATCTCAACCGCAAGGCCGGCGGGCAGCGCCACGTTCATTTCCTTGGCAACCAGCTCCAGCGCGGCGATGTAGCACGCCGACCAGGCTCCTGAGAACAACTGCTCTGCAGTCGGGTGTGGCTGGATAGCGTTGAAGACATGGGCTGGCTTGCTGGCGCCTGGCGACGACAGCTGGATATCCAGGCCACGTGCGGTGCTGCCAGCAACGCTGAGGGTGGTGTGGGTTTTGCCGGTTACCAGGACTTTGTCGATCTTGCTCATGGGGTATTCCTTCGAAGTGTTGATTATTATCGCTAACGATTAAATCGCATGCGATTGGTTGATAATCAAACAAGCGGCCATTGCCGTCAACAGCCCTCCCCGGCTGTTGCGACGAATGGCGCATCTGTAGGAGCGGGCTTGCTGTGGGAGCGGGCTTGCCCCGCGATAGCAGTGAAACAGGCAAACCGCAATCGCGGGGCAAGCCCGCTCCTACCGAGATATCAAGCCAAGGTTTGCTCGCCGACAACCACGTCGACCCACTGCGCATTCACCAACGCAGCCAGCTGTTCAGGCTCGATACGCACGGCAGCATTGGCCGCCCCGCCTGCCGGAAACACCAGCGGAAAATCCTTGAGCGAAACATCGCAATACACCTGCAGTGGCCGCGCCAGACCAAACGGACAGACGCCGCCGACCGGGTGTCCGGTCTGCTCTTCGACCTGCGAGGCATCCAGCATGCGGGCTTTGACGCCGAAGTGTTGCTTGTACTTGCGGTTATCCAGCCGAGCATCGCCGCGGGCAACCAGCAAGATCACCTCGTCACCGACCCGTAGCGACAGGGTTTTGGCAATCTGCCCCGGCTCAACACCAAGCACTTCAGCGGCCAACGCCACGGTGGCGGTGCTGGTTTGCAACTCCATCACGGGAATCTGCGGGGCGTGCTGGGCAAAGAAGGCCCGGACTGACGATAAGCTCATGCTCGACTGGCTCCTGATAGCGAATGGCGCCCCAATGGAACATGAGCCTGTCAGGCTTGGCAAGAATCAATGCAGCGCGCGGGTCACCAGGTAGCTGACCAGTTCGGGCTCATCATCCAGTTCAAGGTTGCGCACCGGCCGGGGCAAGTTGTCCAACACCGCGCGCCAGAAAGCCTGGGCGGTTTCGTCCTGGTCATAGAAGCGCACCAGCCAGTCGCGCTCGCCGCTGAGCAACACCTGACTGGCCACGGCGCGGCCAATGCCTTTGCGCCGGTAGCGCTTGAGAATGAACAGGTCGGCCAGTTCCAGAGCGTTGAGATCGGCAAACTCGCTTCCCTCGATCAGCAGGAAGCCGGCAATGAAGCCGTCGACCAGAATCAGGTTGGCGCTCCACTCTGGCTCCTGCCAGTAACGCAGCAGATGCTCCTCGTGGATATAGAAGCGGCCATCCACTTCGACATCTTCTTGCTCCCAGTCTGAAGATTCATAGGCATAGAACTGGTACAGGTTGCGGATCAACTCGGCTTGTTCCGGGCTGGTTTGCAACACTTCGACAGTGAAGGGCGTGGCAGGCATGGCAGTCTCGATCAGTAAACGGGTAGCGCTTTTTTCGCGGGCGCTATTGTTTACAAATCCGGTGATCAATTCCAGCTGTAGGGGCGGCGGGGCGGCGATCCGACTTGCCCCGCGATTGCGGTTTGCCTGACTCACCGCATCGCGGGGCAAGCCCGCTCCTACAGGTGGTGCAAGACAGTATCTCCCACCAGGTGAATTAGATTCTGGCCAGGGCCTGGGCCAGGTCGGCGCGCAGGTCTTCGACGTCTTCCACCCCAACCGACAACCGCACCAGCGCATCGCCAATCCCCAATTGCGCGCGGGTTTCGGCAGGAATGCTGGCATGGGTCATGATCGCCGGGTGCTCGATCAGGCTTTCCACCCCGCCAAGGCTTTCGGCCAGGGCGAATATACCGACGCTTTCCAGAAAACGCCGGGCACCGGCCAGGTCAGTGTTGAGGTCCAGCGAGATCATTCCGCCAAAGCCGTGCATCTGCCGCCGTGCCAGGCCGTGCTGGGGATGTGAGACCAGCCCTGGGTAATACACCCGCGCCACTTGCGGCTGACGCTCCAACCAATGGGCCAGTTCCAGCGCATTGCTGCAGTGACGCTCCATGCGCAAGGCCAGGGTTTTCACCCCGCGCAAGGTCAGGAAGGCGTCGAACGGCCCGGCAATCGCACCCACCGCATTCTGCAAAAAGCCCAGGCGCTCGGCCAGTTCGGGGTTACCCACCACGGCGATCCCGCCGATGACATCGGAGTGACCATTGAGGTACTTGGTGGTCGAGTGCACGACGATGTCGAAGCCCAGCTCCAGCGGGCGCTGTACCCAAGGGCTGGCAAAGGTGTTGTCGGCCACACAGAGAATGCCGCGCTGACGGCAGATCTCGGCCACCGCGCTCAGGTCGGTGAGGCTGAGCAACGGATTGCTCGGGGTTTCGACCCAGACCATTTGCGTGTCGTCTTGCAATGCCGCTTCGAACACCTCCAGGTCACTCAGGTCGACAAAGCTGAAGCGATGCCCGGCGCTGCGCCGCCGTACCCGCTCGAACAGGCGGAAGGTGCCGCCGTACAGGTCATTGCCAGAAACGATGTGCGCCCCGGCATCCAGCAGTTCCAGGACGTTGGCGATGGTGGCAAGCCCGGAAGCGAAGGCAAATGCCTGGGTGCCGCCTTCAAGGTCGGCAACACACCGCTCCAGCGCCCAGCGCGTGGGGTTGTGCGAGCGGCCATAATCCAGGCCTTTGTGCACCCCGGGGCTTTGCTGGGCATAGGTGGAGTTGGCATAGATCGGCGGCATCAACGCCCCAGTGGAAGGGTCGGGGGTTTGCCCGGCATGGATCACGCGCGTGGCGAAACTGCGTTCGTCGGATTGGCTCATGGCAAAGACCTGCGCAGGTGGTTGAGCATGTCGACACGGGTAATCAGGCCATAGAAGCCCTGGGCATCAGCAATGATCGCCACCAGTCCACGGTCGAGTTCCGCTTGCAGTGTAGACAGGCTGGCACTGGGTGGCAGGGTTTGCAGCTTGTCGGTCATGGCGCTGGCCACCGGCAGGCTGAAGTGCGTAGGGTCGGCGTGCATGCCGACGAGGATGTCCGACTCATCGATCACCCCGACCAGCCGTTGCCCGTCTTCGAGCACCGGCAATTGCGAGACATCCGCCAGGCGCATGCGCTGGAAGGCGGTGAGCAACGTATCGCCGGGGCCGACGCTGATCACTCGGCCATCTTCAAAGCGCCGGGCGATCAGGTCACGCAAGTCGCCGTAGTGCTTGAACTGCAATAGGCCCTGATCGGTCATCCATTGATCGTTGTAGACCTTCGACAAATAGCGGGTGCCGGTGTCGCAAACAAAGCTGACCACGCGTTTGGGCTCGGTTTGCTCGCGGCAGTACCGCAGGGCGGCAGCCAACAACGTGCCAGTCGAGGAGCCGCCGAGGATACCTTCGGCGCGCAGCAACTGGCGGGCATGCTCGAAGCTGTCTTCGTCACTGACCGAATAGGCCTGGCGTACGCTGGACAAGTCGGCGATCGACGGGATGAAGTCTTCGCCGATGCCCTCCACCGCCCAGCTCCCGGGCGTGCCCAGGGCGCCACTGCGGCTGTACTCGGCCACTACTGAGCCAACCGGGTCGGCCAGCACCATGGCCAGGTCCGGTTGTACCCGGCGAAAGAAACGGGTCAAACCGGTCAGCGTGCCGGCCGAGCCGACGCCAACCACGATCGCGTCGACGTCGTGCTGCATCTGCGCCCAGATTTCCGGCGCAGTGCTGCACTCGTGGGCCAGCGGGTTGGCCGGGTTGTTGAACTGATCGGCGAAGAACGCCTGGGGAATTTCGGTGGTCAGGCGTGCTGCCACGTCCTGGTAATACTCCGGGTGACCTTTGCCGACATCCGAGCGGGTGATATGCACTTCGGCGCCCATGGCCTTGAGGTGCAGGACCTTCTCGGTGGACATTTTGTCGGGCACCACCAGCACCACCCGATAACCCTTGGCCCGACCGACCAGGGCCAGGCCCAGGCCAGTGTTGCCAGCAGTGGCTTCGACGATGGTGCCGCCGGGACGCAAGCGGCCATCGCGTTCGGCGGCATCAATCATGGCCAGGCCGATGCGGTCTTTGATCGAACCGCCGGGGTTCTGCGATTCGAGCTTGAGGAACAAGGTACAAGGGCCGGTATCGAAACGACTGACACGCACCAGGGGGGTGTTGCCGATCAGTTCGAGCACAGCCGGGCGGGAATTACTGGGCATGGGACACCTCGCAACCGCGGTGGGTGCTGGAGCGCCAGTGCATCCGCTCCAGACAACGCCTCGCTTGGACCTTAGGCCCGCTTGGCCCACACCGCAACCGCTCACAGCTGACCGGTCACCGCCCTCCCCGGTCAGTAAGTACCGCGCAGGGTCAGCATGAAGTTGCGCGGATCGCCGTAGTAGTTGCCATAGGTCGAAGTGCCGACCGTCTGGTAGTACTTCTTGTCGAACAGGTTGTTGCCGTTGAGGGTCAGGTCCCAGTGTTCGTCGAGTTTGTAGTCGACCAACGCACTCCAGGTGGCGTAACCGCCCTGGCTGAAGTCGAACGGCACATCACGCTGCGCGACACTGCCATCGGCGTTGAAGCGGGTGGTGGTACCCGACACATACGTCGCGCTCTGCACCTGCACGCCACCACCGACCTTGAAGTCTTGCAACACGCCCGGCAAACGGTAGGTAGTATAGAGCTTGAACAGGTGCTTGGGCATCACCGTGCTCAGTGGCGCGTCGGCACTGCGGTTGCGATTGAGGTTGAAGGTATAGCCACCGATCAGCGTCCAGTCCGGCAGCAGTTCGCCCGATGCCTCTATGTCGATGCCCTTGCTGACCACCTTGCCACTGCTCAGGTAACAGCAACTGCCGGCGAACAGGTTGCTGCTGTCGATGTAAGCCGGGTCGCGTACCGCTTCGTCTTCACGGGTGGTGTAGTACAACGCGAAGTTGGTGTTCAGGGCGCCGTCCAGCAGCTCGCCTTTGAGACCGGTTTCATAGGTTTTGCCGGTCATCGGCTCAAGCGGGCTGCCCGGTTGCGGGCCAGAGAGTTTGTTGGACTGTGGCTTGTAGATTTCCGAGTAGCTGGCGTAGGCCGACCACTGATCGTTCAAGTCATAGACCATGCCGCCGAACGGCGTGACTTTGGTGCCGATGCGCTGATCGACGTCGGAGACCGTGCTCCATTGCGTACCGTTGCGGGTCTGGTAGGTCTGGGTGAAGTGATAGCGCTGCGCGCGCGCACCGAGGATCAGGTGCAACGGCTCGGCCAACTGCAGGCGCAAGCTGGAATACAGACCGTACTGGCGCTGGGCGTTGGGGTCGTAGTCGCGGCTGTAGTCGGTGTGGTCGGCCGGCTCTTGCCACGGCGTGGAATCTGGATCGAAGACATCCACCGGACCACGGGCGCCGTCGTGCGGCGCGGTGCCCAGCCAGCGGCTGTCGATGCGTTGGTAGTCGGCGCCGAGCACCAGTTGATGGTCCAGGCCAAAGGCCTGGAAGTTACCCGCCAGGTTGACGTCGTACAGGTGCTGTTCGTTTTCCTGGCGGCTTTGGGTGCCGTACCAGACCACCCCGGTGTTGGTGTTGGGGTCTACCGCATTAAGGGTGCTGGCGGTTTTGAACCACGACACGTCCCAGATGTTGGTGTACGACAGGTTGAGCTTCCAGTCGTCGTTGAAACGGTGGTCGTACTTGGCAAAGTACTCGCGCGCCGTGGTGTCGGCGTAGGCCCAGTTCTGGGTCAGACCGGTGTGGCGCGGCAGTCCCAGGTCGGCACCGTTGCTGTAGCGCGGTACCGAGCTTTGCGTGCCGTTCTCATGGGATTTGTTGTAGCGCACACCGAAGGTGAACATGTCATCGTCGCTGACGTCGGCTTCCATCACCCCGTACACCAGGGGCTTTTCGGTGCTGCGCTTGTCGACGAAGTACTGCCGGTCGGTGTTGGCCACCACCAGCCGTCCGCGCAGGCGCCCGTCCCAGCCCATGGGGCCGGTGATGTCCAGCTCCTGACGGTAGTTGTCCCAACTGCCAGCGCTGAGACTCAGCTTGAGCTGGTTGTAGGCCATCGGCCGTTTGCGCACCAGGTTGATGATGCCGCCCGGGTCACCCGAACCGCCGAACAACGCTGCCGAGCCACGCAACACTTCAACGTGGTCGAACTCGGCGAGGTCGAAAATGTTCGAGGAATAGAACGAGCCCATCGCCGTGCCCAGCGCCTGCGGGGCCGCGCCATCGATTTGCAGGTTCTGGATCGAGAAACCGCGAGAGATGAAATCCTGAATGCGGAAGGTGGTGCTCTGGGTGATCACCCCAGGCGTGACCCTCATTGCTTCGTTGATGTCGGTCAGTTGCTGGTCTTCGATCAGTTGGCGGGTCACCACCGACACTGATTGAGGGGTCTCGCGCAGGCTGGTGGGCGACTTCGAACCGACGCTGATCAAACCGGGCGCATAGCTGCCGGTGTTCTCGGTGCTCTCCCCCATGCCTTGGCCAGCCACCGTGGTGACGCCCAGCTCAAGGGTTTGCCCGGCCTGGGTATCAACCACCGGCTGCAACACATAGCCACTGGCACTGTGGCTGATGCGATAACCACTGCCGTCGAGCAAGGCGGCAAAGCCTTCGTCCACCGTGTAGCTACCGGTCAGGCCTTGGCTGCTGCGTCCGACCAGATCTTCGGCCTGGAACACCAGCGCCACCCCGGCTTGCTGTGCAAAGCGGTTGAGGGTGCTGCTCAGTGAGCCTGGGGCAATATCGTAGTGCTGCTGGGACTGGGCCGTGGCCAGTTGCGGCATGGCCATGGCAACACCGGCACAGGCCAGGTGGATGCACAGGGCAATGGGGCTCAAGGCCTGCGGGTCAGCAAATCGACGCATGGGGAAACGGCTCCTGTTTTAATCATGTTGGCCCTTTGCTTGACGGGCCAGCCTGACAATGCGGAACCAATAGGAATGATTATTTTTCAGTAGTTGTGCGTTCGATGCGTGTCCACCAGCCGGTGTACTGCTGCACACGGATCGGCAAAGCCTGCGCCAATAGCTGCAAGGCCCGGTCGGTATCATCCAGCGGCAATACCGCAGAGACGTTAAGATCAGCCAACTGGCTGGCGTCGAACTGCAGATGACCCTGGCGTTGACGCCCCAGTGCCTGCAGCACTTGCGGCAGTGGCATGCCCTCGACCACCAGCTGATGGCGCTGCCAGGCCTGCTCGAGGCTGGCCGGATCGATGTCGGGCAGGCGCCCCACGGCATCTTCGCGCACCCAGGCGCGCCCGCCGCCGTGTACCTCCAACGCCTGGCTGCGGTCGGCACTGCGCACCGCGACGGTGGACTGCAACATGCTCAGTTCACTCTGCCCTTCCCCGCGGCTCACGACAAAACGCGTCCCCAAGGCGGTGAAACTGCCTTCGGCGGTGCTGACCACAAACGGCCGCGAGGTGTCGTGCGCGACATCCACCAACACTTGGCCGCGGCGCAGTTGAATACGCCGTTGACCACCCTCGAACTGCAGGTCGATCGCACTGTTGCCGAACAGGGTAATGCGCGAACCATCTTCCAGCGTCTGCGACTGCCACTCGCCCGGCGAGGTATGCAGGTCAGCAAACAGGTCGTCGGCACGAAAACCGCTGAGGCTCTGCACTACGCCGAGACTGGCCAGCAACACGCCGATACCTAACAGATGACGGCTTCTGATCCGCCGTTTGCCCGGCATCTGCAGCGCAGCCCGGGCCGGCGCCCGTTGCGTACGCAAACTGTGCAACTGTGCGACCACACTGCTGATTCGTTCGAAGGTGGCCTGATGACGGCTGTCGCGCTGACGCCAGTGCTCGAAGGCCTGACGCTCCTGCGCCGTCAACGGGCCCTCACTCATGCGCAGCACCCATTCGGCAGCCTGGGCTTCGACGCTGTCCTCGCTGTTCATCGCTTCACACGTCCAGGGCCTGATTGCAGTGCATCAGGGCCTGCAGCAGGTACTTGCGCACCATGCGTTCGGAGACCTCAAGGCGCTGTGCGATCTGCACCTGGGTCAGTTCATCCAGGTAATAGTCGACAAAGGCCTGGCGCACCTTGGGAGGCAGCCCCTCAAGCACAAAGGCGATCTGCTCCAGGGCTTCGAGGGTGGCAAGTATCTGTTCAGGCGACTGGTACCCCTCCAGCGCATCGACCGTCAGCGCCAACTCGCGCAGGTACGCATCTTCAATATGCTGGCGCCGTGCTTTATCGATGATCAAGCGGCGTGCGGTGGTACTGAGAAACGCCCGCGGCTCACGGATCGCCGCCACTGAGTCACGCGAACCGAGAATCCGCAGGAAGGTGTCGTGGGCAGTGTCGGCGGCATTTTGCGGGCAGCGCAGTTTGCGGCGTAACCAGCTGAACAACCAGCCGTGGTGTTCGCTGTACAGTTGGTGAATGGCGCGCTGAAAAGTTGGCTCGACCGCAGACATGAACGCCGCCAAAAAGGTGTAAGTGAGAATTGTTCCGAATAGTATCCAGTCGTTACCTCCCTACGCAACCTCTGCTATTGCTGCGCGGTGAACAGCGCAGCGCAAAAAAGGCAAATTGCTGGCCCCCGAGCCTTCCGCATGTTGGCAAACTCGCTTTCCTTTCAACAGCTTAGGTTGACACTATGCGGGCTTATGGACTGACCCTTGCAGCGTTTTTTTTCGCCGTTTTCTCCCTGGGTACCCAGGCCAAGACCTTGGCCAAGAATGACCGCTATGTGTGCAGTTGGGGATCGGATATCGCTGCCGGCGCACAACAATCCAAGCTCAATGGTGTGACCTTGTATTCGGCGCGTAAAAAACTGCAGGTGCGCAAATTCCCCAAGCCCTGGATGCGCATGACGGCCATGGGCATTACCGAGCAAACCTACAACAGCCGCTCACGTCTCAAGCCTGCCGCCATCAAGCAAACCTACTATGAGCAGTGCGTCCAGCATGCGTTGGCACAGCGCTGAGGGTGTGACAATCGGGCATTGGACAAGCGCCTAAAGCCCACCATACTGATTCGTCACTGCAAGCGAGCACGCAAGCAGCGCACCCAGGCTTATCTGCGAAGACAGGAGTTCCCATGGCAGGATGGTTTGAGTTGAGCAACAGCAGTGACGGTCAGTACCGCTTTACCCTCAAAGCGGGCAATGGCGAGATCATTCTTACCAGCGAGTTGTACAAGACCAAAGCCTCTGCCGAAAACGGCATTGCTTCGGTCCAGACCAATAGCGCTGCGGATGAGCGCTATGAGAAAAAAGAAGCCAGCAACGGCAAGTTCCATTTCAACCTCAAGGCTGCCAATCACCAGGTCATCGGCAGCAGCCAGATGTACGCTACCGCGCAATCGCGTGATGCGGGCATCGCCTCGGTGAAAACCAACGGTTCGAGCAAGACGATCAAGGACAACACCTGATCAATACCAGGCTCCCTGCGAATCATCGCCGCGTGCGCTGAGGGGGAGCCTGCCTTGACTCAAGACTCGGCAGCAGGCCGATTGCCTTGTGCGCACGCTGCAGGCTATAGTCGCAGCCGGCGCTATCCACGCCTCCCGTCCGCGGAAAGGGCTGCGCCCAGGACACGACTCCCAGGATTTCTCTCTACGACTCCCGGCCTGACAGCGGACAAGGCTCGCACAAGGAGTTCGTATGCCTGCTCGACTGTCCTCCCCTTCCCATGATGGGCGCATCAACCTTGAACAACAGCGCAAGCGTGCCAAGGAATTACTCCAGCGCCTGCGCTCAGGCAGCGCGCCTGAGCAACAAGCACTGCTACCAACCTCGACTGAACCACGCCTGGCCGATGCGCAACGGCTGATCGCTCGCGACCTGGGCTTTAAAAGCTGGCCCAAGCTCAAGGCGCATATCGATGCGGTCGACTTTGCTGCCCGCCATCCGCAGTTCATCGCCGACGACGAAGCACGCACCCAGCATTGGCGTTGCGGCAGCGACATCCAGCACAGCCTGCAACTGGCAGGCTTTACCGGTGCATTCCACATGTTCACCGATCCGTTGTGCATGGGCCCGGTGCGCGATTTACCGCCTGCGCAATACCAGGCCATGCGCGTCGATTACATCAGCCAGGCTTACGGCCTCAAGCGCGCCGATGTGCAGCGCAAGATGGCAGACGAATACAACCAACTGCCCTTGCTGGAAGACTGCCCACGGGCGGTGCTCTGGTGCGAAGCGGACGCTTATGACCAACTGTTTCTGATACGTCTGTTGTCGAGTCTGGATCGCGGGCCGCAACAGCTGGAGTTGATCCAGACCGCTCAGGTGCCCGGCGTGCAGCGTTTTATTGGCATCGGCCAACTGGCACCGGATCTGCTTGCCTGGCTGTGGCCGCAACGTCAGCCAGTGACTGAAGCGATGGTGCAACTGGCGCGGCAGGCCTGGGCAGCCTACTGTGCGCCCTCGCCTGAAGCCTGGGCACGCTTGGCGCACCGCCAGGATCTGTGCCTGCCGCTGCTGGCGCCGGCGTTGTTGCGTCAACTGCAGGAGCTGCCGGGGCTGGACGATGGCTTGTCATTAACTGAGCGGCTGTCGTTGCAGATCATCGCTGAGTTCGGTGAGGTACCCCTAGGTCGGGTATTTGCTGAATTGATGGGCAAACGTGAACCGCTGCCCTTTCTCGGCGACTTGATGTTCCACGCGGTACTGCGACCGCTGATTGACTCGCCGACACCGTTGATCAGCGAAGCGCAGCCGGAACTGGAATGGGCGCGACGGCCCTTAACCTTGACCGCCCTGGGTGAGCGGGTGCTGGCAGGTCAGGCCAACTGGCTGGATCAGCAAGCCCCTGAGCGCTGGGTGGGTGGCGTGCGCCTGCAGGCTGGACAAGGTCATTGGGCACTGGACCAAGCCCTGCACCCCGTCTGGCGCGCATAACCCTAATGTAGGAGCGGGCTTGCCCCGCGATGCGATATGACAGACAAATCGCTATCGCGGGGCAAGCCCGCTCCCACCGCCAATCAAGCAGGCAGCAAAGTGACCCAGTACCGACTGCGCGACTGCACTTTGATCGGCAGGCTCGCAGCCAACAAGTCGAGGATGCGATCGGTGTCGTTCAGCTGGAAGGTGCCGGTAACCTTGAGCGATTCCAACGCTGGCTCCCACCGCAGAATCCCCGGCCGATAGCGGTCAACTTCGCGCAGAAATTCCGCCAACGGCTGGTTATTGGCAGTCAACACGCCGTCACGCCAATCAGGCAGGTGCGGATCGAAACGCCCCATGGCACCACTGCCATCGGCGTACAACGTCAATTGGTCACCATAGTGCAGCATCAGCGCCATCCCTTGCGCAGGCTGCACCTGCACCGTGCCATACAGCACCGATATCCGGCAGCTGTCGGCCTCGCGACGTACACAAATGTGTGCCTGGCCGGTGCTCACCCGACCCAGACCAAAGTCGACATCGATGCCCTGGGCGCGGTTAACGCTAAGGGCTATTTCACCCTCGATCAGGCTCAGGCGATGGACAGTCATATCCAGGTCCACTGCCGTCGCCGTGTTCAACTGCAGCAGGCTGCCGTCAGCCAGGCGTACTCCTCGCCGCTCACCCACAACGGTGCGCAAATCGGCGCGCCACACCGCCAACGGCAACTGTTGGCTGAGCATCCAGCTGCCAGGCAACAGCAACGCCAAGGCCAGCCCACGCTTGAGCAAGGTGCGGCGATTGCCGTGCGGTCGGTCGAGGCTGGCCAACGCCACGGCCTGCGGCACCTCGGCAAAGCGCTGGCGCAAGCCTTGGGCACGTTGCCAGAGCTGCTCGTGGCGAGGATCGGCCGCGCGCCATTGTTCAAGCCGTTGCAGGTCGGCGGCACTGGCCCGGCCCGAGTCAAGCAGGGCCAGCCAGGCGGCGGCAGCGCGGGCCAGCTGGCGCGCTTCGGGATGTCCGCTGCGGTTCATAGCTCGGCCAGCAAGCAGTGCTCGTAGGCCTGGGCCATGTAGCGTTTGACCGTGCGTTCACTGACCTGCAAACGCTCGCCAATCTGCGCGTAGCCGAGGCCTTCAAGTTGTGACCAGAGGAATGCCCGCCGCACCTGCGGCGCCAGGCCATCGAGCAATTCATCCAGTGCTTGCAGGGTTTCCAGCAACAGCCAGCGCTGCTCCGGGGACGGCACCAAAGCCTCGGGCAAGTTGGCCAGCGCCTCAAGGTAGGCCTGCTCAAGGCTGCGTCGTTTGTAGAAATTGACCAGCAAGCGTTTGCCCACGGTGAGCAGATATGCCCGCGGCTCGCGCAGCTCGTCAAGCACCTGGGGGCTGGCCAGCACCCGCACAAAGGTGTCCTGGCTCAGGTCGGCAGCATCCCAGCGATTGCCCAGGCGCCGGTGCAGCCAGTTTTCCAGCCAACTGCGGTGGTCACGGTAAAGACCGTGAAGCCTCTGCTCGGAAAGGGCCACCGCTTCATTCATCTCAACGCACCTGCACGGGAAAAGAATCAAATGCGATTGATTCTATTTAATACCCCTGTGCAAGCCAAGCAGTATGCGCAAATCTGCCCTGTTTAATCGTCACGAGGGTGCAGCGGCGCCCCCTCGCCGCTGCCGTCGGTACATCAACGCGTGGCCTGAAAGCGCGGACATTGCCCTTCGAGCTGATAACGCAGGGTTACCAGTTGCCCGGACGAATCCTCATAGGTCATTAGCATTGGCGCCGCGTCGCAGCTGCGGGCCAACGGGGTCTGTTCGATCAGCCGGGCAACATCCAGCGATGTGCCATAGCGATACTCCTGAACAGCCGGGACGGTCTTGCCAGTTCTTGCCGCATAGGCCTGCACTGCCTGCTCATGGGCAACCAGACGCGCATCCTTCACTTCCGGTGCCGAGGCCAGCGCGCTTTGGCCGGCCAGCAGCACCAGCGCTGCCACTACCAAACCTTGCTTGCGCTTCATTTCGCCTTACCTCACAGGTGATGGAACGAACTGCCGGGTCAAACAGTTTCGAGCTTACGCCTGCCACGGGCGAGCGGCTACAAGGCAATGCCCAGGGCATTGCGCAACTGTGCGCTGCGCTGATCAGAAGCGGCGCTGATCAAGGCGTAGTTGTAGTCGCCACGGGACCAGTAACGTGCCTGCAACTGCCCATCCGTGCGTTCGCCACTGGGCATGCGCGCAAAATGCTCACCCGGCGAGCGCAAAAACAGGCTGACCCGCTGACCTTGGGCGTCTTCAAACACCAACAAGGCCGCCGGGCCTTGCTCGTTGCTCAGCAAGCGCGCGCCCAGCGGTGTAAATCCGTAGGCGGACAGGTCTGGCAGCGTGCCGACATGACGAAAATGCGCGCCCAGCCAGGCCTGCAGCCGTGCCGGGTCACGTGCGCTGAGGTCCAGGGCGTTGGCGTCGGCAAACAGCCGGTGGGCTTGCACGGCATCGGCCATCGGCAGGTTATTGGCCAGCAGGCTGGCTTCACGCACTTGCCAGCCACCGAGCCCGCCGATTCCCAGGGTCAGCAACAGCACGGCGGCATTGGCCCAGCGCCGTTGCCTGCGCTGACGCAATTGCCGACGCACATGGGCCGGGTCCAACTGTGGGTTGGGCGCCTGCGCGGCAAAGCCCGACAGGGCCGCACGCAATTGCCGGGCATCCTGGCGCCAGCCTTCGACCCGCTGGGCCTGCTCGGGGTTGGCCGCCAGGTACAGCGCTACTGCACGGCGACGTTCGGGCGCCAGGCGCTCATCGACATAGGCATGCAGTTCGTCTTCGGACGGAATCAACTGACTCATTTCAACCTCCGCAACACCGGGGCCGTGCTGCTGCCCTCGGCCAGTTCGCGCAACGCCGCGCGAGCCCGCGACAAGCGCGACATCACCGTACCTATCGGCACCCCCAAGGCCTGGGCCGCCTCCTTGTAGCTCAGGCCCTCGACACTGACCAGCAATAGCAACGCGCGTTGTTCGGTAGGCAAACGGGCAAACTGCGCCAGACCAGACTGCGCCACGACGATATCTTCAGTGGCATTGCCCGCCTCCTCGCCGCGCCCGAACCAGGCCAGCCAGCGCGCATGCCGACGCTCGCGGCGTTTGGCATCGATAAACAGACGATAAAGTATGGAGAACAGCCAGGCCCGCAGGCTGTCGTGCTCACGTTGCTGGCCTCGGCGGCTGAGCGCGCGTTCGAGCGTGGCCTGAACCAGGTCATCAGCGCTGCTCGCCTCGCGGGTCAGCCACAGGGCGAAACGGCGCAGGCGTTCGAGCATCTCACGCAATTGCTCATCATCAAGTTCATTCATTGCCAGGGCCTTGGCCTGTAAGCGATCAGTGTACGAGGCAGACGCTGCAGAGAAAAATTTATTCCATGACGCCGGAATAAAAGTTTTCGCCAAGCGTCGTACCGGCTCATTCACTGACCCGGATCGCCGCCATGAGCACTCCGTTACACGGTCGTTCGCGTACCCTGCGCCTGGCTGCCATTGGCCTCGGCCTGGGCGCCCTGGCCGCCAGCTTTGCCTATGCCGCCGGCTGGATCGGCACCCAGCGCCTGACCCCGAAAACCATCATCGATACGTTCGAAGCCCAGGCTGGGCATTACCCCGGCTACCGTAAGAACCACGCCAAGGGTTTGTGCGTGAGCGGCCACTTTCTCAGCAGCGGTGAAGCCCGCAGTCTGTCCAGCGCCCGGGTGTTCAGCCAACAGAACGTTCCGGTGATCGGTCGTTTCGCCATTGGTGGCAGCAACCCCTACACGGCCGACACCAGTGTGCCGACCCGCAGCCTGGCGCTGCAGTTGAGCAGCGACGATGGCCAGGTCTGGCGAACCGGCATGAACACCCCGCCCGTACTGGCGGTGGCAACACCCGAGGCGTTCTACCAGCAAGTACTGGCCATGACCCCAGATCCAGCCACCGGCAAGCCGGACCCTGCGCGGGTCCAGGCGTTCTTCGCCGCGCACCCGGAAAGCGCGGCCTTTCGCCAATGGGCCAAGGACTACAAAGCCCCCGACAGCTTTGCCAACTCCAGCTACAACAGCATCAATGCCTTTGCCCTAGTCAATCAGAATGGCGATACCCGCTATGTACGCTGGAGCCTGGTGCCACAAACGCCGTTCGCCGCCTTGCCGGGCCAGGTCGACGACCGTGACTACCTGCAGCACGATCTGCACCATCGCCTGCAACAAGGGCCCTTGCGCTGGACCTTGCGCCTGACCCTCGCAGAGCCCGGCGATCCAGTCGATGACCCGAGCCAGCCGTGGCCCGCGGCGCGGAGTACGGTCGATGCCGGCACGCTGGTCATCGACGCAGTCGACGGCCCCGAACAAGGCGCCTGCCGTGACCTCAACTTCGACCCGCTGATCTTGCCTACCGGCATCCAACCTTCTGCCGATCCGATCCTTGCCGCCCGCTCGGCAGCCTACTCGGAATCCTTCAATCGCCGCAGCCGCGAAGCGGCCTCGTTGGGAGCACGACCATGAGCACCGTACCTGTTGCTTTCCATCCGTTGGCGCGCCTGCTGCATTGGTTGATGGCGGTGCTGATCGTGGCGATGCTGTTCGTTGGCGTCAGCATGATCGCCGACCTGTCCCCCCGCCACACCTGGCTGCTCAGCCTGCACAAGGCGATTGGCCTGGCCTTGCTGGTATTGGTGCTGGTGCGCATCGGCGTGCGCCTGACGGTGCCACATCCACCGCTGCCTGCCGATCTTCCGGCCGTGCAACGCCTGGCCGCTGGCGCCTCGCACCTGCTGTTGTATGCCCTGATGCTGGCCATGCCGGTGATTGGCTGGGCCATGCTCTCGGCCGGTGGTTACCCGCTGCCCCTGCAGTTGCCTGCCATCGTCGAGCATGACCTGACGCTGTATGCCCGGCTGCGTCAGGCCCATGGCTGGCTGGCCTATCTGCTGTTCGCGACGGTGCTGGTGCATCTGGGCGCGGCACTGGTGCATGCCCTGGTTCGACGTGACGGCGTGTTGCGCAGCATGTGCTCCGGGCACGATTAACCAGCGGTCTCAACCTGCCTGCCAGGCGGCTCCGGCAAGCCGGCTACATGAATGCCTCGTTGCTGTAGCCGGCTGTACATCCACTGCAGCGTTTCATGGGTGTCCTGAAGCCATTGCTCGCCGATCACCAGGCGCCAGCAACTGCTCAGTACCTCGGGATGAGCCGCAAAGAACTCCGGCAGATCAGCGTTTCTGTCGAGCTGCAGACTCAGGTAGTCGAGGGCATTTTTGGCCCGTACGTAATGCTGCTCACGGTCTTCATCACCTTCAAGCACTGCCAGCAGGGCTTGCTTGTGCGGTGCGCAATAAAGCATTGAACCTGTGCTGCGCAACATCTCCAGGCGTGGCGATGAAGCGTCCTCAAAACTGCACAGATGAATGGCATTGGTGACGGTAAACAGCGTGAGCAGGTCTGCAATCGCAGCAGGGGCCGTAAGCGCATACACTTGCCCGACCAATGGCGGCATGCTTTGCGGACCGCGTTCTTTTACCTCGTACTGTTTTTTGCAGCGGTAGAACAGCGCAACCGGGTCCTCGCAACGTACCGCCATGTCCAGCAGCATCCTGCCTTCGATACAGCGCAACCAAAGCTCGTCCGGCTTGAACTCGCGCGCTGCGTTACTCCTGAACAGCTCAAGCATTCGATTGCACAGGCTAGCCTGCGTGCTGGCGCGGTACAGCGCGTCCTGATCATCTGCTTGCAGTAACCCCCCGAGAAACCGCGCAGTCTGTTCTGCCTCCTGCACACAGCGGTGACGCTGAGCCGTAGCCTTCTGCTCAGAGATGCGCTGGATACAGCGGTCGTAATGCGCCAATGTCAGGTTCATCAGCGCGATAGCGGCCTGTAGCCGGTCCGTACAGGCCGCTTCGCTGGCAAATTGCAACGCCTCAGTCAGGTGACGAGCGTCCCGGGACTGGTCCCAACGCGCGATCAGCTCCAGCAGCTCCTTCTGAGTGAAACTGGGCGCGCGGGTGCTGAACATCTCAGCACGGATTCGTTCCGCAGTATCGAAGGTACGCAGCCCCTGCAGCTTGATCACCAGTCGGGTGTAACGGCCAAACGCCTCACTCTCCGGCTGAAAACCTGAGGCCGCGATTGCGTTGGAGAGAAGCGCCATCGCGTCGCTCTTTTGCGCCTGACTGAACGCCATTGGCAACGCCGATGCGCCGCGCCCCAGCAACTTTGCTTCGACAATCCGCGCGCATTCCGGCGCCTCACGGCGCAACAGGGTCTGCAGAATGATCGCCTCCCAGCGCAGCTCGTCCGGGCCGTGGCGCAGCGCGACGTCTTTCAGGCTGCCCAACTCGCGGGCCAGGGTACGGGTCAGCCGAGGGTTGTCGGGGAACCACTCGGCTGCGGCTTCTCGGTCCTTCAGCGGAATAAAGGCGCAGTACTGCGCCAGAGTCTGGGCAGCAAAACGGGTGGAGAGGTTGTGCGCCAACGCGTCGAGCGAAAATTCGAAATCGATGATCTTGTCGAGAAATGCCTGGCGCGACGAGGCAAACGCCTGCGAATAAGCCTGTAACGACTGGGTGATGATGGCCTTGTCGAACGCCAGAACAAAGGCAAAGCCGGGCAAGTCGAGGTATTCGCGCAAGGCCATCAGGGTTTTCGGCAAGATCACCGGGTCGGCCCGGTCGAGGTCATCGATGAACACAATCACCTGATGAGCCTCAAGCAGCACGCGCAACTGCTCAAGGTCAGCCACATCGAGGCTCAGTCGCTGCTGCACCAGGTTGGCAACCGAGCCGGTCAAGGCCGCACCCATGGTTACCAGGGTGCCCAGATCGTTGTCGATCTTGCCGGCGGCCTGCCCTGTCGCCTGGGACACGCTCGCCGTTCCGGACGACAGCCTGGACAGCCATTGTTTCCATTTCTGGTAACGGGGTACCGGAATCTTCAAGGCTTTGATCTTGTCGCGCATTTTCTCGCTCAGCGAGCTGACGAAGCTGTCTGCATCGACCGCGCGCCAGGCGGAAATGTGCACCACTACATCATCGTGGCGATGCGCGATCTCGCTGAGGAAGTTCAGCACGGTGGTCTTGCCCGCCCCCCACTCGCCGTACAGGCCAATGCGCGTCGAATACCCCGCAGGCGTGGCCTTGATGGTGCGATACATCGAGCGGGCAAGCGATAAACGATCCAGACCGTCTTCATCAGCCGAAGAGAGGGCGGCGTCATGGCCTGCCTGCGTATTGGCCAACGCCGCACTGTCGTCAGCGACCTGGTTTGCTCCCGTATCCCGCGCCCCACCCATGCTCAACGCCATCCTCTGCAGTTGGCTAATCATCAAAACGCCAGCATACCTGACCTTCATCAGACAGCAGCCAAAAACGCGTAATTGCGAATTATTTGCGCCGGTTTCGTTCAGTTTGCCTGGCCCCTGCGGCACAATGCCAGGCTTGCCTCTACAGCCTTGGATAGCCATGAACAGCGCACAGGACCCAACCCCACTCGCCGCGCCCGACACCACCGAGCAGCGTTTTGACCTGCGCCCGCTGCTGATCGCCAACATGGCCTGCACCATGGCGATGATGGCGTTCGTCTCGCTGATCGGCCCGATTGCCCGCACCCTTGGCCTGGCGACCTGGCAGGCCGGGGCGGCAGTGACGGTCGCTGGGGTGATCTGGATGTTGCTGGCGCGGCCCTGGGGCCAGGCCAGCGACCGCCTCGGCCGACGCCGCGTACTGTTGCTGGGTACCGCAGGCTTTAGCCTGGCGTACTGGGCCCTGTGCCTGTTCATCGACAGCGCCTTGCACCTGCTGCCCAGCGCGACCCTGGCATTCGTTGGCCTGATGATCGGCCGTGGCCTGATCGGCGCCTTCTACGCCGCCCTGCCGGTGGGTGGTGCGGCACTGATTGCCGACAACGTCCCGCCCCAGCAGCGCGCCCGCACCCTGGCCTCGCTGGGTGCGGCCAACGCCGTTGGCCTGGTGCTTGGCCCGGCGCTGGCGGCGCTGCTGGCGCGCTACAGCTTGAGCCTGCCGTTCTACGTGATGGCGCTGTTGCCGATGCTGGCGTTCGTCATACTGTTGCGCAAACTCAAACGCCAGGAGCTGCACCTCAAGCAAGCCCCGCGCCCGGTGCGCCTGGCCGATCCACGGTTGCGCCGGCCGCTGCTGGTAGCGTTCGTGGCCATGCTCAGCGTGTCTGTGGCGCAGATTACCGTCGGTTTCTTTGCCCTCGATCGCCTGGGCATGAACCCGGCAGACGCTGCACAAACCGCAGGCATCGCCCTAACCATGGTCGGTGTGGCGCTGATCCTGGCGCAGTTGCTGGTGCGCAAACTGCAGTGGCCGCCACTGCGGATGATCCGCGTCGGCGCCAGCCTCTCGGCCCTGGCCTTTGCCGCCGCAGCCTTTGCCGCCAGCGCGCCGATGCTGTGGGCCAGCTTTTTTGTCTCGGCCTGCGGCATGGGCTGGGTGTTCCCCGCCTTTTCCGCCCTGGCCGCCAACGCCATGGACGCCTCCGAGCAAGGTGCCACCGCCGGTTCCATTGGCGCAGCGCAAGGCCTGGGCGTAGTCATCGGCCCCTTGGCGGGCACCTTGATTTACGCCGTTGACCCGCGCCTGCCGTACCTGCTGGTGGCTGTGCTTCTGCTGCTGGTCGGGCTATGGCCACAGCCGTCTCATCGATCCGCACAGGCGGGCCGCTAAAGCATCACGGAATGTGCTTTAATGCTCCGCCAAAAAATTTTCGATATATAAGGCGGCTATGGACACGGGGACACGACTCAAACTGGTGCGTGAACGCAACAAACTCTCCCAGCGGGAGCTGGCCCGCCGCAGTGGGCTGACCAACTCGACGATTTCACAGATCGAGCAGAACCGCGTCAGCCCCTCGGTCAGTTCCCTGAAAAAGCTGCTTGAAGGTATCCCCATGACCCTGGCGGAGTTCTTCAGCTTCGACGAGCCGCCGCGCGAGGAGCGTTTCGTGTTCCGCTCCACCGAACAGCCTGACCTGGGCAACAGCGGCCTGCGTTTGCTGCTGGTGGGCGCCAGCGTCGAAGGTCGGCAGATGCGCATGCTGCGTGAATTGTACGCGCCAGGTGCCGACTCCGGCGACGAGCCGATTGTGCATGCTGAAGGCGAAGAGTGTGGCCTGGTGACCCGTGGCACCATCGAACTGCGCGTTGATGGCCAGGTCAGCATCCTCAACTCCGGGGATGGCTACTACTTTCCGACCACCCTGCCCCATAGCTTCAAGAACATCGGCCAGGACGAAGCGGAAATCATCAGCGCCAACACCCCGGCGAACTTCTGACCCTATCACCCTGTTGGAGCGGGCTTGCCCCACGATAGCGATCTGTCAGTCACATCGCATCGCGGGGCAAGCCCGTTCCTACATCCAGCCCAACCAGTGCCACCAGGTGGCGGCAAACACCAGCATCAGCAGGTAGCCGATCACCGTCACCAGGATTCCGACCCGGGCGAACTGTTTGGCACTGAAGGTCTCGGTCCCCAGGCACACCATGTTCTGCGGGGCGTTGATCGGCAGGATAAAGCCATAGCTGACCACAAAGCCCAGGGCCATGGTCATACCCAGGCGGCTGAAATCACCCGGCAAGGTCTGCAGCACCGCGATCAGAATCGGTAACAGGGCCGACGTCAGCGCCGTGGCACTGGCAAAGCCGAGGTGGATCAGAATCAGAAACGCCGCCAGGATCGAAAACACGCCCAACGTCCCCAGCTGATCGAGCCCGGTATTGGCCACCACCTGCGCCCCCAGCCACTGCCCGGCCTGGGTAGTCAGCAAGGTAGTGCCCAGGCTGATACCGACCCCGAAGACAATCACCGTGCCCCAGGGAATCCGCGCCTGCACATCTTTCCAGGTCATCACCCCGATGCGCGGCAGCAACAGGATCACCAGCCCGGCATAAGTGGTCGAGGTGGTGTCGAAGGCGTGCAACTTACCCTCGGTGGCCCAGGCCAGCAGCAACAGCAACGAAACCCCGAGCAAACGCTTCTGCGCCCCGCTCATTGGCCCCAACTCGGCCAGGGTTTTGCTGACCGCAGCTTTACCACCGGGGATGCTGTCACTTTCCGGAGGCAACAGCTTCAACACAATCACAATCAGCACCACCGACATGATCACCGCCCACGGCGCCCCGGCGATCAGCCAGTCGATCCACGACACCCTTGCACCGAGCATCTTGTCCATGAAGCCCACGGTCAGCAGGTTTTGCGCTGCCGCGGTTTGAATGCCGATGTTCCAGATGCTGGTGCCCTGGGCCACGATGATCATGATCCCGGCGGCGATGTTCGAACGCTTGTCGACGCCAAAAGCGGCAATCACTCCCATCATGATCGGCACCACGCAAGCACTGCGGGCGGTAGCGCTCGGCACTACCAGGCTAAGCAGAATGGTCACCGCCACCGCACCGATCAAAATGCGCCGGGTACTGACCCCGACACTGGACAGCGTCACCAGCGCGATGCGCCGGTCCAGCCCGGTGTGGGTCATGGCGGCGGCAATGAACAGCGCCCCCACCACCAGCGCCAGGGCACTGTTAGAGAAGCCGGTCAACGCCAGGCTGATGGCTGCCGAAGATCCATAGGTCACCGAAGGGTCGGCCACCGTCGGCGCCGTACCGAGCAGAAACGCCATCAACGAAGTGATCATGATCGCACTGGCTTCGTACGACACCGCCTCGCTGATCCACACCACCACCGCAAAGGCCAGAATCGCCAGGATGCGATGCCCGGCAACCGGCAAGTCAGCCGGCAACGGCAGCAGCAACACGCCCACCAGGGCTGCTATCCCCAGCAACAAACCAATCGGAATCTTGACCCGGGTGGATTGTGCACCCGGTGTACTTGCCGACGAACTCATGGGCCTCTCCCTGCAATACATGAACGAACATGATCGGACAGTTGCCTGACGCCTGGACTGACACGCATCAACAGCCCTGAAATCGAGTATTGTCGGACAAGATGTAGTGCAATAAAAAAATCACTACAAAACCTATTGACGCCGTTCGTCGGCCCTTGCATGATGAGGCCGTCTCCCCGATCGGGGACACTGGCAAGGGTGTTCCAGGCAGCTCGAAGGATCCATGAGCTGTATGCGGATGGGTACTGCCCAAAAGGCAGCGTGTAAAAGCCCCCAGTTGTGACGCTGCTGTAGCAGCTTTCTTTCAACGCTACATGACGTGCGCCGAGTTTGAACTCAACTACCAATGGTTTAGGGGGCTTTATGATGAATCTGAACAATCAACCAACTGTCGACGAATTGGCCCAACTGTTCGCTGCGCGTAAAGACACGCTCGACAGCCACATCCTCTGGGTCTGCGAAGCCGGTGAAGTACGCCTGGACAAACTGGGCTCGCTGACCGACGAAGCACAGTTCGAGCAACGCACACCGAACATGCGTGCCCGGTTGAAGATGTACCGCCGTGGCCAGGGCTATGTCGGCAAGAAAGCTGCCGCCGACACCCAGTATGTCGGACGTGTTCTGCAGACCCTGCAAAGTGAGTGGGCGGCGCTGCAAAACCAGCCCGGCGTAGCGGTCATCGATCGCCTCTGCTGAAACCCTGATTGACGATATGCAAAGCCCAGTGTGCGAGCACTGGGCTTTTTTTGGCTCTTCACGGATTGTCGGGGAATAATTGGCTTTGGCTTTGAGGGCTATGGGCTTATCCATTTGTTGGGGAGGCTGGGCCGGCCCCTTCCGCCCTTACGGCGGCCTCCTTTTTTCTTGGAAAAAGGAGGCAAAACCGCTGGCTCCTGCATCCGGCCCTACGCTGCGCTTCGGGTCCCCTCGCTCCGGCGACTTCCAGGCCCGCGCGGCCTACGACTTGCTACGCAAGTCTACATCTCGCGCCTTCGGCTACGCCGAAGGGTGCTAACGCACCTGGCCCTCCAGTCACCTACACTCAGCCTTCTGAAGTCGCAGATCGCGGCGTTTGAACTAACGCGCGCACAAAGCAAAAGCAAAACAACAAGCCACAAGCCACAAGCCACAAGCCACAAGCCACAAGCCACAAGCCACAAGCCACAAGCGTACAGGTCATCCAAGCCGCCACTAGCGAAGCTAACGCCAGCCCGGGCGCCGCCCGTAACTTAGCGACTTCAGGAGGCCGAGTGTAGGTGACTGGAGGGCCAGGTGCGCAGCACCCTTCGGCGTAGCCGAAGGCGCGAGATGTAGACTTGCGTAGCAAGTCGTAGGCCGCGCGGGCCTGGAAGTCGCCGGAGCGAGGGGACCCGAAGCGCAGCGTAGGGCCGGATGCAGGAGCCAGCGGTTTTGCTTACTTTTTCCAAGAAAAAAGTAAGCCGCCGTAAGGGCGGAAGGGGCCAGCAAAGCCCCCCAGCAAATGGATAAGCCCACAGCCCTCAAAGCCAAAGCCAAAGCCAAAGCCAACCCTTCCCTATTTTGGTTGGAAACGGCCTTGCGCCACAAACTCCCTCCACCACTAAAGAACCTTGTTCTATTGGCACCAACAGTAGCTACAATCGCGTTTTGTCCAAGCGAGACTGCCCATGAACAGCCCGGCATTCGGCACCGGTGATGCCTCTTATCAGGCCGCAGGCGGCATCGAGGGTTTACGCCAACTGGTCGATGATTTCTACCGATTGATGGACCAGCGCCCAGACGCCCGCCCAGTCCGTCAGATGCACCCGGACAACCTCGACAGTTCACGCGACAAACTGGCCTGCTTTCTCAGTGGCTGGCTGGGCGGCCCCAGACTGTTCAGCGAACGCTACGGACCGATCGCCATTCCGGCATTCCATGCCCAATGGCCGATCGACGAATCGCACAGTGAAATCTGGCTGCAGTGCATGGCCCAAGCCATCAGCCTGCAAAACTACTCGGCAGAATTTGCCGACTACCTGCTCCGCCAGTTGCGCGTGCCGGCCCAGCGCATTGTCCAGGCCAGCCGCAACCGTCACGCTCAGGCCTGACGCCGCAACGCTGGCTGCGCCACAGGCAGCCCACCGGTGAGTAAAGCCCGGGCCCGGTCTACGCCCCAGACCATCGCCCGGGTCATCGACTCACCCGGACGGTTTTTGTAGTACTCCTCGACCATCGCCTTGCCATGGCTGGCGTACACGCCCAGGAACAACTGCGTGGCGCCGGTGCGCGATAGCCTGACCTGTACATCGATGCTGCTGCCATCACTGAGCAATTCATCGTGGCTACGACTATGTAGCTGTGGGTCTGCCCACTCCCAGTAAGTTTCTTCCCTGATTCGCATCGTTTACCCCCCTGTAGTGAATGCATCCGGATAAGTAACGCATACAAGCGCACTCCATGCGAGCGCCCATCCCTCAAGCGTTGAGCGAGGTCAATCAATGCAGAAAAAACCCCGCAACAGATGGCGGGGTGATGTGAACCGGTTCACTTTTTAACCGGATACCTGGGCATGAAGCGGCCCTTCTTGGCGCGTTGTAAGTGACACGGTTTAGCGTTGTCGGCTTCGTTCTGGGTCATGTGGGCGAAGCCCAGGCGAAAAGCCGCCTGACCACACCGCACCTGACTGTTCACCGGAAATTCATCACCTTCATCCTCAAAGTAGGATTCACTCATGCCCCTGCTCCCTTTTATGGCGGTCCGGTACTGGCAAACAGGTGATTGCCCAGTGAGATACCGAACCAAGTGACCTTGAGACTAGCCGGTCATTTACGGACCGACCGGACAAAAAGCAAAAAGCCCGACCAGTGGATCAACCGGTCGGGCTGGGTACTTGCAGATTGTGTGCCTGGCTCAAGTCACCGTGGCAGATACTTCGATCAGCGCCTGGCGGGCTCAGGCACTGCCCTGTGCAGCGCTACGCGACGCCAGCAAACGCGACCCGAATACATTGATCAGCAAGCCGCCCATGACCAACAACGCGCCCCAGCCCTGCAGTGCGGTCAGGCGCTCGTCGAGCAGCAGCGCCGATGAGCTCAGGCCCACCACCGGCACCAGCAGCGAAAACGGCGCCACCTTGCCCGCCGGGTAACGA
Organism: Pseudomonas sp. NUPR-002; assembly: GCF_056322725.1. Lineage (NCBI taxonomy): Bacteria > Pseudomonadati > Pseudomonadota > Gammaproteobacteria > Pseudomonadales > Pseudomonadaceae > Pseudomonas > Pseudomonas sp. NUPR-002. Next base: position 2,425,501 of record NZ_CM150476.1, on the reverse strand, counting down.
GACAACAAGCGGCCCCACAGGCTGTAGCCGAGCATGGTGGCAATAAATGCCAGGTAGATCAGCGACAGGATCGAGCTCCAGCTGATGCCGCGCAGGGCAGTTTCGATCACCTGCGGCCCATCCATGCACCAGGACAGGGCAAAAAACGGCAGCGGTGGAATCAGCCCGCCCCAGATCACTAGGGCCACCAGGTCGATGTTGCCGAAACGCCGGGTGATGATATTGCCCATGGCCCACATCGACGCAGCACACAAGGTCAGCAGCAAGGCAAACAACGGCACCTGGGCGCTGTTCTCACTACCGATCAGCGCCAGCCCCCCGGCCGCGACCAGCAGCCCGACGACACTGGCCACACGCAGTCGCTCGCCCAGGAAAATCGCAGCAAAAAACAAGGTGAAAAATGCTTGCGACTGCAGCACCAACGAGGCCAACCCCGGTGGCATACCGTTGTTCATCGCCTCAAACAGGAAGGCGAATTGCCCCAGGGAAATGGTCACGCCGTAGGCGATCAGCCAACGCCAGGGCAATTGCGGGCGCTTGATCAGAAACACCGCCGGAAACGCCACCAAGGCAAAGCGCAGGGCCCCCAGCAGCATCGGCGGCAAGCCGTCCAGGCCGACCTTGATCACCACAAAGTTAAGTCCCCAGACAACGATGACCACCAGTGCCAACAGCAAATCCTTTAGCGGCATGTTCCTCACCCAGCTCTGTAATATTTCGCAACATCATAACCATAAGCCTGGTGCACTCGCCGACGGATCTGTGCGATTTCATCAAGCGCGCTAAAAACGACGGGATTGATACCGATAGACGACGCTTATCGAATGGTCACTAAAAGCAATTTGACCCTCTTGCGACGCCTCCCTATGCTCGATGAAAATCACCAGCCTGTGTACACGCCTTGCAAACACCCTCGAACGACAACGCGGGCCATTCGGCATTGATCGACGGATTCAATCGCAAGATTGACTATCTGCGCATATCAGTGACCGATCGCTGCGATTTTCGTTGCGTGTATTGCATGAGCGAAGACATGCAGTTTTTGCCGCGCCAGCGCATCCTGACCCTCGAAGAGCTGTACCAGGTGGCCGAACGTTTCGTCAGTATGGGCACCCGCAAAATCCGCCTGACCGGTGGTGAGCCACTGGTACGCAACGGTATTGTCGAGCTGTGCGCCAAGGTCGCAGCGTTGCCGGGCTTGCGCGAGTTGTGCATGACCAGCAATGGCTCCCAGCTCGGGCGCCTGGCCAAGCCGTTGTTCGATGCCGGTTTGTCGCGCCTGAACATCAGCCTCGACAGCCTTGACCCGCAACGCTTCAACTCCCTCACCCGAACCGGCGACCTTGAACAAGTGATTGCCGGCATCGACGCCGCCCGCGCGGCGGGCTTTCGGCGTACCAAGCTCAATTGCGTGGTGCTCAAAGGCCGCAACGACAGTGAAGTGAACGATCTGGTGCGCTTTGCCATCGACCGTGAGCTGGACATTTCCTTCATCGAGGAAATGCCCCTGGGCACCATCAGCGAGCACCAGCGCAGCGAGTCCTACTGCTCAAGCGATGAAGTGCGCGCACGCATTGCCGAGCAGTTCACCTTGATCGAGTCGGCGGAATCCACCCAGGGCCCTTCACGCTATTGGCGCCTGGCCGAAGCACCGCAGATCCGCATCGGCTTCATCTCGCCGCACAGCCATAATTTTTGCGCCAGCTGCAACCGGGTGCGGCTAACGGTCGAGGGACGTTTGCTGCTGTGCCTGGGCAACGAACACGCCAGCGACCTCAAGCAGGTGCTGCGCGCCCACCCCGGCGACTCTGCACGTCTGGACCAAGCGATTCGCGATGCCATGGCCCTGAAGCCCTATCAGCATCACTTCGATGTTCATGGCGAAGTGCAGATCCTGCGCTTCATGAACATGACTGGCGGCTAACCTCACGCAGCCACTCGATCATCACCTGCAGGCGCAGCGGTATCGCCTCACGCGCCGGATAGACCAGGTAATAGCCCTGCCCTGCGGCCTGAAAATCAGCAAACGGCAGGATCAACTGACCTTGCTCGATCAGCGGCTGCACCAATCGCTGTCGGCCCATGGCCACGCCCACATGTTGGCTCGCGGCGAGCGCACACAGGTCAGCACGGTCAAAGGTCAGGCCGCCACTGGGCAGATGCGCCTGCACGCTGTGCGCCCCGGCCCAATGCTGCCACTCGGCATCATAGGCGGCATGCTCCCAGGCCAGGGCATCGTGCAGCAGGGTGCAGTGTTGCAACTGCTGCGGCGCGTTGATCAGGCCATGACGCTCGGCATACCAAGGACTGCACACCGGCGCAACGTGCTCAGGCATCAGCAACTCACTGCTGAGCCCCGGGAACACGCCCTCCCCATACAGCAGCGCCAGGTCAATGTGGCGGGCGCGGAAGTCCACCGCTTCGTTACCGGTGCGGATATCCAGGCTGATCTGCGGATAGCGTTGCTGGAAATCGGCCAACTTCGGCACCAGCCAGCACTGGGCCATGGACGGCCGCACGTACAGGGTCAGTGCACCGCTGAGGCTGCTGGCAGACTGCGGCTGCAGCGCCTGCTCAAGCTCTTCGAGCATCCCCTGCACCAACTGATACAGACGCTCACCCTCGGCCGTCAGGCGGATGCGCCGGGTCAGGCGCTCGAACAAGCGTTGCTCCAGCAGTTGTTCAAGCTTTGCGATACGGTGGCTGACCGCACTGGCAGTCAGGTACAACTCCTCGGCCGCCAGCCTGAAGCTCAAATGCCGTGCGGCCACGGCAAAGGTGTGCAGGTTGCTAAGGTGCGCCCCGGTCAGACGCGGCCCCAGGCGCGGTGGCAGGTTGAGCATGATCAGTGCCCGGCCATCATGCTGCGGCCTTTGGCCAGGTAAGCGTCCATTTCTGCCGCCGGCACCATACTGCCTCCCGTGCCCCACACCAGATGAGTGGCGCGGGCCATGCGCGCGGGCGTCAGACCCAGGCGCTGGCGGTAGCCTTGTTGTTCCTGCAGTACCTGCAACATGCCGGGCATGCCCGCCAGCGCCGACGGTTCAAGGGCATGGCCTTCGCAAGCCTGCAACTGCGCCAGCAAACGGTACAGGGTGGCGTCGTCCACGGTGTAGTAGCCGTCGATCAAGCGCTGCATGGCTCGCCCGACAAAGCCCGATGGCCGCCCCACCGCCAGGCCGTCGGCAGCGGTCTGGTTATCGATGCCGAAGTCGTACACCGACACCTCATCGTGCAGCCCGGTATACACACCAAGGAACATGCACGGCGAATGGGTCGGCTCGGCAAACAGGCAGTGCACCGCGTCGCCAAAAACCAGCTTCAAGCCAAATGCCACACCGCCCGGGCCTCCGCCTACACCGCAGGGCAGATAGACGAACAACGGATGCTCGGCATCCACCTGGATACCTTGCTCTTGCAACTGACGCTGCAGACGCTCGGCCGCCACCGCATAACCAAGGAACAGGTTGCGCGAATTTTCGTCGTCGACGAAGTGGCAAAGCGGGTCGGCTTCAGCTTCGCGACGCCCCTGCTCCACCGCCACGCTGTAGTCGGCGCTGTATTCACGCACCTCAACGCCATGGGCACGCAAGCGATCCTTTTTCCATTGGCGGGCATCGGCCGACATATGCACCGTGGCCTTGAAGCCCAGGCGCGCACTGATGATGCCAATCGACAAGCCCAGGTTGCCGGTAGAACCTACAGCAATGCTGTACTGGCCAAAAAATGCCCGTGCCGCATCGCTGTCGAGCTTGGCGTAATCATCGCCCGGCTGCAGCAAGCCGCCCGCCAGTGCCAGGTCTTCGGCGTGCTTGAGCACTTCATAAATGCCGCCACGTGCCTTGATCGACCCGGAAATCGGTAACAGGTTGTCGGCTTTCAGCCACAACGCGCCGCCTTCGGCGAATTGAAGCTCGGCTTGCAATAGCGCCTGCATGGCCGGTAACGGCAATACTGGCGACTCGATAATGCCGTTGCTGTCGGCTGTCTGGGGAAACGCCGACCGGATGAACGGAGCAAAACGCTGCAAACGCTCACTGGCCTCGCGCACATCCTGCTGGCTCAGCGGCACATCGCCCAGGGCTTGTGCTGTGGCTGCAAGCTGAGGATTGAACCAACGGGTTGGGCGTAACGCCACCAGGTCGGCAATCAGCGGGTGGCTCTGACACCAGGCACTTACAGGTTTTTCCAGCGGCATTGTGATACTCCATTGGCAAGCGAATAGCGCGATTAAGCGTCAGGCGCCGGGTGCATGACAACCGATGCTTTCGAGGCCGACAGATGATCCTCCTTCATCCATGCGCTCACGTGCAGAACAGCGCACTTCTGCTACCTTGGGAATACCCGCCTCTTCGACTTACGCATCGGCTACAGGTGACCCATCATGGCGCGCACCACCCCCATCGAGCTGTACCGCAACCTCGGCATCGTTGCCCATGTTGACGCCGGCAAGACCACCACCACCGAACGCATCCTGTTCTACACCGGGGTCAACCACAAGATGGGCGAGGTGCACGACGGCGCCGCGACCATGGACTGGATGGCCCAGGAACAGGAACGCGGGATCACCATCACCTCGGCAGCCACCACCGCCTTCTGGCAGGGCTCGACCAAGCAGTTCCCGGACAAATACCGCTTCAACATCATCGACACCCCCGGCCACGTCGATTTCACCATTGAAGTAGAACGCTCGTTGCGCGTGCTCGACGGCGCAGTGGTGGTGTTCAGCGGCGCCGATGGTGTCGAGCCACAGTCCGAGACGGTCTGGCGCCAAGCCAACAAATACCATGTGCCGCGCCTGGCCTATGTCAACAAGATGGACCGCCAGGGCGCCGACTTTCTGCGGGTGGTCAAACAGATCGACCAGCGTCTGGGCCACCATCCGGTGCCGATCCAGCTGGCGATTGGCGCCGAGGAAAACTTCAAAGGCCAGATCGACCTGGTGAAAATGAAGGCCATCTACTGGAACGAAGACGACCAGGGCACCAGCTACCGCGAAGAAGAGATCCCCGCCGAATTGCTGGACCTGGCCAACGAATGGCGCGCGCACATGATCGAGGCCGCCGCCGAGGCCAATGACGAATTCATGGAGCTTTACCTCGATGGCCAGGAACTGAGCAACGAACAGATCAAGGCCGGGCTGCGCCAACGCACCCTTGCCAATGAAATCGTCCCGGCCATTTGCGGTTCCTCGTTCAAGAACAAGGGCGTGCCGCTGATGCTCGATGCGGTGATCGACTACTTGCCTGCGCCATCGGAAATCCCGGCGATCAACGGCACCGACCCCGACCACGAAGACAAACACCTGGAACGTCACGCCGACGACAACGAACCCTTCTCAGCCCTGGCGTTCAAGATTGCCACCGACCCCTTCGTCGGCACCCTGACCTTCGCCCGTGTCTATTCCGGGGTGCTCAGTTCCGGTGATGCGGTGCTCAATTCGGTCAAAGGCAAAAAGGAACGGGTGGGCCGCATGGTGCAGATGCATGCCAACCAACGTGCCGAGATTAAAGCCGTGTGCGCCGGTGATATCGCAGCGTTGATCGGCATGAAAGATGTGACCACCGGCGACACCCTGTGCGACATCAATAAGCCGATCGTCCTGGAGCGCATGGACTTCCCCGACCCGGTGATCTCGGTGGCGGTAGAGCCGAAAACCAAGGCCGACCAGGAAAAAATGGGCATCGCCTTGAGCAAGCTGGCGCAGGAAGACCCGTCCTTCCGGGTGCGTACCGATGAGGAAACCGCGCAAACCATCATCTCGGGAATGGGTGAGTTGCACCTGGACATCATCGTCGACCGGATGAAACGCGAGTTCGGGGTCGAGGCCAACATTGGCAAACCCCAAGTGGCGTACCGCGAGAAAATCCGCAACACCTGCGAGATCGAAGGCAAGTTCGTCCGCCAATCGGGTGGCCGTGGTCAGTACGGCCACTGCTGGATTCGCTTCGCACCGGGCGACGAAGGTAAGGAAGGCCTGGAGTTCGTCAATGAAGTGGTCGGCGGCGTGGTCCCGCGTGAGTACATCCCAGCCATTCAGAAAGGCATTGAAGAACAGATGCACAACGGCGTCCTCGCCGGGTACCCGCTGATCGGCCTCAAGGCCACCGTATTCGATGGTTCGTACCACGACGTCGACTCCAACGAAATGGCCTTCAAAGTCGCGGCGTCGATGGCCACCAAGCAACTGGCGCAAAAAGGCGGCGCGGTACTGCTGGAGCCAGTGATGAAAGTCGAGGTGGTGACCCCGGAAGAGTACCAGGGCGACATCATGGGTGACCTGAGTCGGCGCCGCGGGATGATCCAGGAAGGTGGCGAAACCCCGGCGGGCAAAATAGTGCGGGCGGAAGTACCGTTGGGCGAGATGTTTGGCTATTCCACGCAGATGCGCTCGATGACCCAGGGCCGGGCCAGCTACACCATGGAGTTCACCAAATACGCCGAAGCGCCAGCGAGCATAGCAGACGCGATCATTAAAAAGCAGGGGTAACACTACTGGCAGAAGCGGCGGTGCGGCGACCCGACTTGCCCCACGATAGCCCCACCGCAACCGGCCCTGTAAACTGGCCCGCCAAGCCAGTCAGCGGAGTTTGCCCTCATGTTCGCCCTCAGCCATTTTGTCGCCCCACCCGAGGAGTCGATCAAGAGCCAGATCCTGCAACTAGTGGTTGATAACCTGACCGACATCAGCGCGCTCGGCCTGCCGCCGAGCAACCCGCTGTACAGCCTGTACCAATACGCCATCGGCTTCGAGGTACACCGCTACCTCGAGGCTATGGGCGGTTCTGGCGACCTGCAGGTTGAATTGCTGGTAGCCAACGACCAACAGAACCCGCAGAACGTCAGCGGCTTTCTCCTCTACCTGCCCGTGCAAGACGATCCCCAGGCCTGCAGCGTGGCCTACCTCGCCGTGCACAGCCAGCAGCGCCGCCAGGGCATCGCCCGCGCCTTGCTGGCCGCCATGACCGAGCGCTACCCCCATGCAGAACTGGCGTGTACGCCGGGCAAGGTCGGCTGCTTCGAAGCCATGGGCTTTACCGTTATCGCCGCACGCGGACCGCAAGTGCTGATGAATACTCGCGATCACAGCAGCGCAGGTGCGGTGGTAATGCTCGATACCGCACCGATCTACCGCACCCTGGAGGTGCAGCAGATCCACAGCTATTTGCTCAAACAGCATGGCAAGCGGGCCATGGTCGATGCCGAGAAACAACGCGACCGCCACCTCGATCAGTTGCAACGCAAGGCCCAGGCGGTTGTTCAGGAGCGCTTGGGTGAGCGGGGCTGGCAGCAGCGTGGTACGGCCGTACGCCTCTTCACGGTTTGATCCTGATCCCCCGCGATTGCGATCGTCACGTTACATCGCATCGCGGGGCAAGCCCGCTCCTACCGGCGTGCAGCTCTCCAGGCCTAGCAGTACCTGCAAAACAAACGCCGTGCTCTGTTCGACCTGCCCGTGTCGGCTGGCAATCCCCAGATGCCGCCACAACCCCGGGCGCAACGGGCGCATGCACAGGCGCGGGTCAGGTTCCGGCGAGCTGGCTTCATGGGGCAACAAGGTCGCGCCGTAGCCAGCCGCCACCAGGCTCTTGATCGCGTCGTTGTAGTTGAGCTGAATCCGCGCCTCCGGTTGCAGGCCTGCCGTGGCAAACCAGTCACCCGTCACCCGTGACAGCTGCGTACTGCTGTCATTGAGAATCAGCGCCCGGCTGGCCAGCCAGGCAGGGGTGATACGCGACGGCGGCGCCCAACTGCTGGGGATAAACGCCATGATCGGATCGCGGCGCCAGGGCTGAATCTGCACACCTTTGACGGGCGCCTGCGGCAAGGCCACCAAGCCCAGGTCCAGGGTACCGTCTTGCAGACGCGCCAGGGATTCACGCGAGGTCAGTACCTGTACCTGCACATCAATGCCGGGATGACGCACGCCCAACGTGTCCAGCGCCTGCGGCAGTAAATGCGCGATGGCACCGGTTGATGCGCCCAGACGCACGCGGCCACTGAGTCCTTGTACCTGACGTTGCACTTCATCCAGCGCCTGCTCGGCATCGGCCAACAAGCGCCGCGCTCGTTCAAGCAGGGTTTCACCAATCGCGGTGGGATGAATCTGTCCGCGCTTGCGCGACAACAACGCGGCGCCGACTCGCGCCTCCAGGTCGGCAATGTGCAGGCTGACCGTGGGTGGTGCCAGGTTAAGCGCACGGGCAGCCTGGGCAAACGAACCCAGGTCGGCAATTACCACCAGGGTGCGCAGGCGGTCGAGGCTGATTTCACGCATGGTCTATGTCATTCAGTATTTATGAATATCAGCATCATGATATTCAAATTTTCTTTCGTCCAGAACAGCGCGAGCATAGGCACTTCCTGTACCGATCCGTTGAGAACACCATGCACCAGCCTCTTGTCTTTATCGATGGCGACCAAGGCACCACCGGCCTGCAGATCCACGCCCGCCTGAATGGGCGTACTGACCTGCGTTTGCTCACCCTGCCCGACAACCAGCGCAAAGACCCGCAGCGTCGCAGCGAAGCGATCAACAGTGCCGATGTGGCGATTCTGTGCCTGCCCGACGACGCCGCACGCCAGGCGGTCGCGGCGATCAGCAACCCCAAGGTGCGGGTCATCGATGCCAGCTCCGCACACCGTACCAGCGCCGGCTGGGTGTACGGCTTGCCGGAACTGGACGAACACCAGGCCGAGCGCATTGCCCAGGCCAAGCGTGTGAGCAATCCGGGTTGCTACCCGACCGGTGCCATTGCCTTGTTGCGGCCGTTGCTCGGCGCCGGGCTGCTGCCGGCTGACTACCCACTGACCATCAACGCGGTGTCAGGCTACTCCGGTGGCGGCCGGGCGGCGGTTGAACGCCACGAAACGCCGGGTGTGCCAGCCAGCCAGGGGGTGCTGGTGTACGGGTTGAACCTGGATCACAAGCATGTTCCGGAAATCCAGGCGCATGCCGGCTTGTCCGAGCGTCCGGTATTCGTGCCCAGTTATGGCAGTTACCGCCAGGGCATCGCCTTGACCATCGCCCTGCAGACGCGGCTACTGCCGACCGGGGTCAGTGCGGCGCAGTTGCATGATTGCCTGAAGCAGCACTATCACGGCTCGCGCTACGTTGAAGTGGCAGCGCTCGAGCATGGCGAAACGGCGCCCATGCTCGATCCGCAGGCCCTGAATGACAGCAACAACCTGCGCCTGGCGGTGTTTGCCAATGAGGCCTATGGCCAGGTGCTGCTGACGGCGGTGTTCGACAACCTGGGCAAGGGTGCCTCAGGCGCTGCGGTGCAAAACCTGGAGTTGATGCTGGCGGCGATGGCCTGATTCGGATTCGCTGTTGCGGGGCACGTCGCTGCTACGTGTCCCGCGACAGCGCCAGCAACACCTGTAACGGCACCCAACCACTGCACTGACCGGGGGTTGCGGGAATTCACTTCTATGTTGTGTAACAACTACACATTTCACTGCTTCATCTCCCTATGAAGACTGGCTCACTGCCGCGAACTTCCGTAGCATCCTAGCCCTTTTTCCGCTGGCAGCCTCTCCTTCCATGAAAGCAACTTCCCTGCGCGCCGATGTCCTGGCCGGGCTCACGACCTCCTTTGCCCTGGTGCCCGAGTGCATCGCCTTTGCCCTGGTGGCGCACCTCAATCCACTGATGGGTTTGTATGGTGCCTTTATCATCTGCACACTGACCGCCTTGCTCGGCGGTCGCCCGGGGATGATTTCCGGCGCCGCTGGCTCCATGGCGGTGGTGATCGTTGCGCTGGTGGTCCAGCACGGCGTGCAGTACCTGTTGGCGACTGTGCTGCTCGGTGGCCTGATCATGATTGCTTTCGGCGTACTGCGCCTGGGCAAGCTGGTGCGCATGGTGCCGTACTCAGTGATGCTCGGCTTCGTCAACGGCCTGGCGATCATTATCGCCCTGGCGCAACTTGAGCACTTCAAACACGACGGCGCCTGGCTCAGCGGCTCGGCCCTGTACGTGATGCTAGGCCTGGTGGCGCTGACCATGGCGGTGGTTTATGTGCTGCCGCGCCTGACCCGCAGCGTGCCTCCGGCGCTGATTGCGATTCTCGGCGTGGGTGTCGGGGTGTATCTGCTCGATCTGCCGACCCGCACCCTGGGCGATCTTGCCCACATCGCTGGCGGCCTGCCGGCACTGGCTTGGCCGGATGTCCCATGGAACCTTGAAACGCTGCAGATTATCGCGCCCTACGCACTGCTGATGGCGCTGGTGGGCCTGTTGGAAACCCTGCTGACCCTCAACCTCACCGATGAGATCACCGAGAGCCGCGGCTACCCCAATCGCGAATGCGTGGCCCTGGGCGTGGCCAACATGACCTCAGGTGTGTTCGGCGGCATGGGTGGTTGCGCGATGATCGGCCAGACCGCCATCAACCTCAGCTCCGGTGGCCGTGGCCGTCTGTCCGGGGTAGTGGCCGGGATGATGATCCTGATGTTTGTGCTGTTCCTCTCGCCACTGATCGAACGCATTCCGCTGGCGGCACTGGTCGGGGTGATGTTCGTGGTGGCGCAGCAGACCTTTTCCTGGGCTTCGCTGCGGGTGCTGCACAAGGTGCCGCTCAACGACATGTTGGCGATCATTGCGGTGACGCTGGTCACCGTGTTCACCGACCTCGCCACTGCCGTACTGTTCGGCATCGTTATCGCCGCGCTCAATTTTGCCTGGCAACAAGCCCGTGAACTGTACGCCGACAGCCACCTGGAACAGGATGGCAGCAAACTCTACCGGGTGCACGGCACCTTGTTCTTTGCCTCGACCACGCCCTTTCTCAACCAGTTCGACCCGGCCAACGACCCGGCTCAGGTGACCCTCGATTGCCAGCACCTGAATTTCGTCGACTACTCAGCGATCACCGCGCTCAAGACCCTGCGCGAGCGTTACAGCAACAACGGCAAGCACCTGCGTGTGGTGCACCTGTCCGAGCGCTGCAAGCAATTGCTCAAGCGCACCGGACTGCACGACAACTGAGCAAGGTACTCAGGGGGCGCCGAACATCGCGGTCCAGTAGATCCCGGCGTCGCTTTTAGGATCGACCGCATAGGCAGCGCCCAGCTCGGTGAACTGCGGATTCATCAGGTTGGCGCAATGGCCAGGGCTGGCCAGCCAGCCGTCAACCACCTTGCGTGGCGTGTCTTGCCCGGCCGCGATGTTCTCGCCGGTCTGCTGCCCGGCATAGCCCGCCAGTTCCGCGCGGTCGCCGGGTGTGCGTCCGTCACGGTCCACGTGGTCGAGAAAGTTCTGATTGGCCATGGCCCGGGTGTGCGTTTCGGCGGCACCGGCCAGGGTCGCATTCCAGGCCAGCGGCGTTGCCGCGGCAAACGCCTGACCGCCGCATTGACGCTGCTGGCTGCGGGCACCGTTGATCAGGGTCAGCAGCTTCTGGCCCTCAGCCTGCCAATCGCCGAGCTTCCCGGCCAGCAGTGGCCGCGCCAGCACGATGCGCCAATCACGCCCCTCCTGACTGACACCGACATCCACGAATTGCGGATCGAGCACTACCTGACAGAAGCTTTCCTGCACCGCTTTCATTGCCGCCTGGGCATCGCGGGGGCCATTGAGGGTGATGGCCTGGACGTTCACCATCGGGTAATTGGCCTGTGACAATGCACTGCGCAAGTCCACACTTCCGGACGCTGGCAGCACCAGACGCGGATCACTGGCCAGTGGCGGCAGCTCCAGCGAGGCCTGCCCGCCACAGCGCTGGGCCTGGCTACGGTAGCTGTTGATCGAATCGATCAATTGCGACGGCTCACTGGCCTGAACGGTGGTCGCCAACAGGGCCAGCGGCAAGCTGACAAAGCACAGAGCGGATGACAGGACACGCATGAAGATCTCCCGTGAATGGACGGCGCCTATGATGCGCGAAATCGCCCGTCGTCGAACAGCTGGAATGTTTTGAGCGCTGCGTGGTCGACCCTGTAACGGGAAGTGCTAACTCCCTTACCTGAAGAAGGTTTGCCATGCGCCTGCCAACGATTGTCACTTGCCTGCTGCTGGCCTGCTCAGCGCCCCTGACCCTTGCCGCCGAACCCAAGGCGCAGGTGGCCGAAGACAAAGCCCAAGTACTGGAACACAAGGCCGCCGCACAACCCGATGCCCCACCTGCCCCCAAGAGTAAAGCCATCACCCAGAGTGAAGTCCAGGCCGTGGACCCCGCCGGAGCGGCAGCCCTGGACGACGCCATCACCTGCATGGCACGCAGCATCTATTGGGAATCCAAAGGCGGCAAGGCGCCAGACATGGAAGCGGTTGCCAGTGTGGTGATGAACCGACTGGGTCATGAGGGCTTTCCAGACACTGTGTGCGGCGTGGTCAAGCAGGGTTCCGAGAGCGGCAATTGCCAGTTTTCGTGGTGGTGTGACGGGCGCTCCGACACGGTTCAAGAAGAAAACCGCTATGCCATTGCCAAGGAAATCGCGCGCAAAGCGCTGAACCGCCAACTCGATGACCGCACCCGTGGTGCGCTGTACTTCCATGACCGCCACGTTTCGCCCGATTGGGCGCGGGCCTATGTGAAGACCACCGAGACCAGTGACTTTCTATTCTACAAACCGCGCAACGGCACCGCGCGCTAACGCACCCGACGGTAGGAGCGGGCTTGCCCCGCGATAGCAATCAAACAGCATAAATCAGGTCGCCAAGCCGATCAGGGCACCTCCAGCAGCGAAATATCCCCCGCTGGCTTGCCCGCGCGGCGATCGCTCATCCAGTCGGCCACTTGCGTAGCGAATTCCGGCGGCGCCTTGCGGCCCACGCGTCGGGCAATGTCGAGGATGGTTTGCTGGGCCAGCGCCTCCTCCATGCGCTTTTGCGCAGTGAGCATCACCGCATGAATCGAACAGGTGCCCTCCTGCGCCCAGCTCGGTGGCGAGCCGTCAAACAGCGCACAGCGATCCCGTACATCGCGGCACTCGAAGATCATCTTGCGCCCGTCGATGGCCGTGACAATGTCCAGCACGCTGATCTCGTCGGCAGGCCGCGCCAACCGGAACCCGCCGCGCAGGCCTTCAGTGGCGACCACCAGGCCGGCCTTGGCCAGCTTGGTAAAGACCTTGGCCAGGTACTCTTGAGGCACGCCTTGCAACTCCGCCAGGTCGCGCACACTGGCTTCACGGCTGTCGCCCAGGTCATCAACCAGGAAGGCCAGGCAATGGATGCCGTACTCCACCCCAGCGCTGTACAGTGACATGTCTATCTCCGACTAACTTTATCGCAATAATATCAGTCTTTAACGACTTTTCGAAATCCAGCCGTCTCCAGCACCTACCGTGTGTCGGCTTTCAGCGGTGCACCACAGCCCTTAACTCAGCAAAGAAACCCAGAAATAGAGCGGCGCCTGAGCAAGGTTAGCCGGATCGCTGCGGGGATCGACAGAAAAAAATACTTGCGCCGAACAACTACGACCAATAGAGTCGTAGTTGTTCGGCGCTGACCAGCCTTGCTTTGCGGCCACGCACCGTCACCCTCTTTTCACTGTGGAGCAGCTAAATGAAACAGCACATTCTGATTGTCGGCGCAGGTTTTGGTGGGGTCTGGAGCGCGCTGAGCGCCGCCCGCCTGCTGGATCAACATGGCCGCAGCGATGTCGCCATCAGCGTCCTGGCGCCACAAGCCGAACTGCGCATCCGTCCACGCTTCTACGAGCCTGAAGTGCATCAAATGAAAGCGCCGCTGGCCGAGCTGTTCAACGCCGTGGGTGTCACCTTTATCCAGGGCGCTGCCGAGCAGATCGACGTAGCCGGCAAGCGCGTCAGCTACACCGACGCCCAGGGCCTGCGCAGCGACATTGCCTATGACCGCCTGGTAATGGCCGCTGGCAGCGGCGTGTTCCGTCCTGACATCGACGGCCTTGAGCAGCACGCCTTCGATGTGGACCAGATCGAATCGGCAGCGCGCCTGGAACAGCACCTGAAGTCGCTGGCCAGCCTGCCCGTCTCAGCGGCACGCAACACCGTGGTGGTGGCTGGCGGTGGTTTCACCGGCATCGAAACCGCAACCGAAATGCCTGGCCGCCTGCGTGCAATCCTCGGTAACGACGCCAACATCCGGGTGATCATCGTTGACCGTGGCGCCAAGATTGGTGCGGCGCTGGGCGAAGGCATCAGCCCGACGATCATCGAAGCGTCCGAAGCGCTGGGCGTGGAGTGGCGCGTCAATGCCTCGGTGGCGAGCGTAGACGCCAACGGCGTAACCCTCGCCGATGGCCAGCGGATCGAGGCCAACACCGTGATCTGGACCGTGGGCGTTCGCGCCAGCGCGCTGACCACGCAAGTGCCCGCTGAACGTGATGCACAAGGGCGCCTGCATGTAGACCGCAACCTCAAGGTCAAAGGCCAGGAGCATGTGTATGCCACCGGTGATGTGGCCTACGCCGCCACCGATGACGAGGGCAACTTCGCCGTGATGTCCTGCCAGCACGCCATTGTCCTCGGGCGTCACAGTGGCAACAACGTGGCGGCGGACCTGCTCGGTGTCGAGCCGGTGCCTTACAGCCAGCCCAAGTACGTCACCTGCCTGGACCTGGGCGCCTGGGGTGCGGTGTACACCGAAGGCTGGGACCGTCAGGTAAAACTGCTGCGTAAAGAAGCCAAAGAGCTCAAGACCCAGATCAACTCCGTGTGGATCTACCCACCAGCGGCCGACCGCGCCACCGCCCTGGCGGCAGCCGACCCGCTGATTCCTATCGTCTAACGGCCAAGTTGTGGGAGCGGGCTTGCCCCACGATAGCGCTGTGTCAGTCACAACGCATCGCGGGGCTAGCCCGCTCCTACCGAGTACTGCGCCAGCGGCCAGTAACGCCCCTTGCGTGATTCGTACAAGGTGAAGTGACGGGCACGCAAAACAAAGTCCGCCGCCACCAGCGCCTCCGGGGGCGGCCCCTGATAGTCGCGGGCCAGGGTCAGGTGTGGCCGATACTCTCGTGGCGCCTCGGAAAATCCCAGCGGCAGCAGCGCCTGTTGCAGGCTGTAGACCAACTGCCGCAGCGCTACCGGGGTCTCACTGGGGGCCAGCACCAAGGCCTTGGCCGAACGCCATACCTCAAGACGGTCGAGGGCTACCGTAATGCTCTGGCCAGGCACCTTGACGGCGCCTGCGGCAGCCAGGATTGCCGGCAGTTGAGCGGTATCCACCGAACCGAGAAACATCAAGGTCAGGTGAAAGTTCGCCGACGGCACAGGTCGCCCTTTTTCCATCCTCAGTTCGCTGCGCCACTGGGCCAGCGCCCGGCGCTGATCCGCGGTGCAATCGAGGGCGAAAAACAGCCGCTTGAACGGCTCGCCCGTTTCGCGAATGCCTTGCACCATGCCCTGTCCTCCTTCTCGCTGGTGGTAATGCTCAGTCTGCCGCAAGGCAATGGGCCCGGACTACATTTGCCGTAAAAATCACGCAGCGCAAACCTTTGCGCGTGGGACTAATGTCGGACACGGATCGCGTAACATTTAGTACAAACCCCGGCCATGATTGTTTATGCTGGCGAGCTCATGCCATGGCGCATCGCCACACCGACAAGTATCCGCCCATGAAAATCTTCCTCGTTCTGCTGTTTGTCTGTTCGATTGCCTTCGTGCATTTTCGCGGCAAGGTCCGGCACAAGATCACCCGTCAACTGGGGGACCATTCCAGCTTCCTCGCCCCGGTCAACGCGTTCCTCTACTTGTTCTCCAAACTGCCGGCCAAGCCCTATCTGCCGGTTGAGTCCTTTCCTGAACTCAAGCCACTGCAGGACAACTGGCAAGAGATTCGCGCCGAAGCCCAGCAACTGCTGCATGTCGGCGAAATCAAAAGCTCGCAGAACTACGACGACGTCGGTTTCAACTCCTTCTTCAAGAGCGGCTGGAAGCGTTTTTATTTGAAGTGGTACGGCGAAAGCCACCCTTCGGCGATGAAGCTCTGCCCGCGCACCACCGAATTGCTGCAAGGCATTGGTACGGTCAAAGCGGCGATGTTCGCCACCCTGCCGCCAGGCTCGAAGCTGGTACGCCACCGCGACCCGTATGCCGGCTCCTACCGCTACCACTTGGGCCTGGACACGCCTAACGACGATGCCTGCTACATCTGCGTGGATGGCGAGAATTACGCCTGGCGTGACGGTGAAGGGGTGATTTTCGATGAAACCTATATTCACTACGCCGCCAACCACACCGAACACAACCGCATCATCCTGTTCTGCGACGTCGAGCGCCCGCTCAAATACCGCTGGGCCACCGCCTTCAACCGCTGGTTCAGCCGCAACGTCATGGCCGCCGCGGCTGCGCCGAACGATGCCGGTGACAAAACCGGCGGCATCAACCGTCTGTTCACCCGCATCTACAAGATTCGTCAGCGTGGCAAGGCGCTGAAAAAGCGTAATCGCACACGCTACTACCTGGAAAAATGGGCAGTGGTGGCGGCGTTGCTGTTGCTGTTCATCTACATCTGATCTGCACGCTATCGCGGCGCACCCCACCCCGTTCCACATCCTCTTGCTGTACCCGCCCCCCACCAAAGTACTGATTAACTGCGCCCAACGACCAACGGCGCCCCACAGAGAAAAAAACTAGCTTCACTGTTCATGTTGCCAACCGCACAAGGTGAAAACGATGAGCATGATGGACTGGGACGCCTACCGTAAGCAGTTGATGGCCGGTATCGGCGACCTCAAGCAACTGTCCCCTGACACCGTCAACGGTTATATTACCGCCAGCGGCGCCGGGGCCAAAACCAACCACCTGGATGCCAAGACCCGTGAGCTGATCTCGCTGGCGGTGGCGGTCACTACCCGCTGCGACGGCTGCATTGCGGTGCACTCGGCGCAAGCCGTCAAACACGGGGCCAGCCGTGAGGAAATCGCCGAAGCGCTGGGTGTCGCCGTCGCCATGAATGCCGGCGCCGCACTGGTGTACTCGGCGCGAGCGCTGGATGCCGTGGGTAAGGTCGAGCAGTAGCGCCAGCCGTGCCGGCATGCACAAACAGTTGCATGCCGGCATTAACGCTTTCAGACTTGCGGTTCACCCTGCCAGGAACCGCCATGATTCACATCCGCCCCATGACCGCCGCCGACTTCGAACGTTTCTGGCCCACCTTCCAGGCCATTGTCGCGGCCCGCGAAACCTATGCCTTCGACCCAGCCATGAGCCAGGAACAGGCGCGTCAGCTGTGGCTGGAATCACCGCTGCATACGCTGGTGGCCGAAGAGGATGACCAGCTCCTGGGCTCGTACTTTCTCAAGGCCAATGCCGCAGGCCCCGGCAGCCATGTGAGCAATTGCGGCTACATGGTCAGCGAGGCTGCGCGCGGCCGCGGTGTGGCTCGCTTGATGTGCGAGCACTCGCAGCGTCTGGCGCGTGAGCAGGGTTTTCTCGCCATGCAGTTCAACTCGGTGGTCGCCAGTAACGAGGTGGCGGTGGGCTTGTGGCAAAAGCTCGGTTTCGACGTGGTCGGGCGCCTGCCGCGCGCCTACCGGCATGCGCGTCTGGGCCTGGTGGATTGCCTGATCATGTACAAGTGGCTGGAACAACCGCAGCAGCCGATGCTGATCGGGCGCAAGAACATCGAGGCGGTGGTGTCGCGCAAACGCGGCCGCTGATTATTCCGGTAGGAGCGGGCTTGCCCCGCGATTGCGGTGTCAGGTAGATCGCTATCGCGGGGCAAGCCCGCTCCCACAGACTTAAGCGCAACTCATTGACTGCAAAGGCTTTCAATGTTCAGATGCGCGCCAGTTTCAGGTGTCCTGCGCCGCCGTGCGCAGGGTGAAACGGGAAGCCGGTGCATCACTCAAAGTGACTAGTCCGGCGCTGCCCCCGCAACGGTAAGCGAGCGAAGCCTTCGATACACCACTGTGCTCCGGCATGGGAAGGTGAAGGCCTTCATGACCCTCGCAAGCCCGGAGACCGGCCTGAAGCTTTGTTTGGCAACCCCGCGGTGGGCGGGCGCAGGCCGGTTTGCGGGCGCCTGCGCGCGCAATTCCTTCATGCGTTGTTCCCTCCGGGATTCATTCCTTCCAAAGATTGTGGAACGACATGTCCCGTAACTCCAAGCTTCACACCCTGGCGGCCAATGCCCTGGCCCCCTGCCTGGCATTCTCCTTGCCGACCTTCGCCGCAGAAACCGGCACCCTGGCCCTGCCATCGACGGCCATTACCAGCACCAGCGACAACCAAGCGATCAGCCTGGCCACGCCATTGCCGGCCGGCTCGCGCCTGAACCTCAGCGCCATGGACACCCCGGCCAGCACCAGCAGTATCAGCGCCGAACAGATCGAAGGGCGCAACAACCAGACCGTGCAAGACGCCGTCAGCCGCTCGCCGGGCATCACCTCGGTGGCAACGCCAGGCAACGGCAACACCGCGTTCTCGGCCCGTGGATTTCAAGGCCACGGTTCGGTGATGACCTTGTTCGACGGCTCGCGCATGTACACCGGTGCTGGTACCCAGACCTTTCCGGTCGATCCCTGGATGGTCGAACGAATCGACATCATCCGCGGCCCGGCGTCGGTGCTCTACGGTGAAGGCGCCACCGGTGCAGTGATCAACGTGATCCCGAAAAAACCGTTTCTGGGCGAGATCCACAACCACCTGCGCCTCGGCTACGGTTCCTACGACCGCCAACAACTGGGCCTGGACAGTGGTGGTTCGTTGAGTGAACGCCTGAGCTACCGCCTTACCCTCAACCAACAGGCGAGCAACGGCTGGGTGGATCGCGGCGATTCGAAGAACCTGGCGATGAGCGCCGCCCTGCGCTTCGACGCCAGCGACAGCCTCAGCTTTACCCTCGCCCACGAGCGTGGCGACGCCGAGCCGATGAACTACTTCGGCACCCCGCTGATCGACGGCCACTACCGCGACAGCCTGCGCAAGAAGAACTACAACGTACAGAACGACGTGCAGCGCTACCACGATGAGTGGACTCGCCTGAACAGCGACTGGACCCTGAGTGACTCGATCAGCGCCAGCAACCAGCTGTACTACCTGAAAAGCCGCCGACACTGGCGCAACGCCGAGGACTACACCTGGGACAGCAGCCTGGGGCAACTGCAACGTGGCAGCTACCTGGAGATCAAGCACGACCAGGAACAAATCGGCGACCGCCAGAGCTTTACCTTCGACCACAACCTGTTAGGCCTGAACAGCAAAACCGTGGTGGGCGCCGAGTACAACCGTATTCGTTTCGGCATCAACAGCAACTCGCCGTACAACGACATCGGCGGTGATTCTATCGACCCGTGGAACCCGGCACCCGGCGACTTCCACAGCGCCAGCCCGACCCGCCCGCAGTCCCAGAGCACTACCCGCACCTTCGCCCTGTTCGCGGAAAACCGCACGCAGCTGTCTGAGCGCTGGTCGCTGGTGACCGGCGTGCGCCGTGATCAGAACCACATCGACCGTGACAATCTGGTCAACGACAGCCGCAGCGACCGCAGCCTCAGCGGTGGTAACTGGCGTGCCGGCCTGGTGTTTGCCATGACCGACGAGCTGTCGCTGTACGGGCAGTACTCCACCAGTGAAGATGGCGTCAGCGACCTGGTGACTCTCAGCCCCAGCCAGCAAAATTTCGACCTGACAGAAGCCAGGCAAACCGAGTTCGGCATCAAGCAGCTGTTCTGGGACGGCCGTGGTGAGTGGACACTGGCGGCCTATCACATCGTCAAGAAGAAACTCTTGGTCGACAACCCGGTGACCCACCAGAAGGAACAAGCCGGACAACAGACCTCCGACGGTATAGAAGCAACCCTGGAACTGGCCCTGGCCAACCAATGGCAAGTGTCGGCCAACGCCTCGGTGGTGCGCGCCAAATACGATGACTTCGAGCAAACGGTCAACGGCCAGTCGGTCTCGCGTGCGGGTAACCGTCCAGGCAACGTACCGCGACGCACTGCCAACCTGTGGCTGAACAAAGGCCTGGGCTACGGTGTCGATGCCGGCATGGGCGTGCGTTACGTTGATGCGCGTTATGCCGACACCGCCAACACCCAGACCGTCCCGGGCTTCACCGTGGTCGATGCCAACCTCGGCTGGCAGGTACTGCCCGATGTGCGCCTGGGCCTGCAGTTGAACAACCTGCTCGATCGCCGCTACGCCGCGACTGCCCACAGTGGCGAGCAGTGGCTGATGGGTGAACCGCGCTCGTACTTGGCAACCATCGACTACAGCTTCTAAACATCCCCCTGGTAGGCGCGGGCTTGCCCCGCGATCGCGGTGTGTCAGTCCCACCGCGATCGCGGGGCAAGTCAGTGGATATCTGCAAAAAGCTGATTATGCTTCAAACAACCTTGCAGTAATGCAAGACCGCGAACCCCAGGGCCAGGGTGCGGTAATTCGAGTAGGTGCTCCGGCCTATTAAAACAAGTCGGAGAACAGTCATGGCGGCAATCGACAGTACGTCCAGCGGCAGCACGCCCAACCGCGGGATTACCAAAGAAGAGCGCAAGGTAATTTTTGCCTCGTCCCTGGGCACCGTGTTCGAATGGTACGACTTCTACCTGTATGGCTCACTCGCCGCGATCATCGCCAAGCACTTCTTCGCCGGCGTCAACGAAACCACCGCGTTCATCTTTGCCCTCCTCGCCTTTGCCGCAGGCTTTGCCGTACGGCCATTCGGCGCCATTGTGTTCGGCCGCCTGGGCGATATGATCGGGCGCAAATACACCTTTCTGATCACCATTGTGATCATGGGTGTGTCGACCGCGATTGTCGGTTTGCTACCCAGCTACGCCACCATCGGGGTAGCGGCGCCGATCATTCTGATCACCCTGCGCCTGCTCCAGGGCCTGGCCCTGGGCGGTGAGTACGGCGGCGCGGCAACCTATGTGGCCGAACACGCCCCGCAAGGCAAGCGCGGCTACTTCACTTCATGGATTCAAACCACCGCGACCCTCGGCCTGTTCCTGTCGTTGCTGGTGATCCTGACCTGCCGCACGATTCTGGGCACCGAAGCCTTCGAAGCCTGGGGCTGGCGTATTCCGTTTCTGCTGTCGATCTTGTTGCTGATTGTTTCGGTGTACATCCGCCTGCAACTGAGCGAGTCGCCGGTGTTCATGAAGATGAAGGCCGAAGGCAAAGCCTCCAAGGCGCCGCTGACCGAATCCTTCGCCCGCTGGGACAACCTTAAAGTGGTGATCATGGCCCTGCTCGGCGGCACCGCCGGCCAGGCGGTGGTGTGGTACACCGGGCAGTTCTACGCGCTGTTCTTCCTGCTGCAGATGCTCAAGATCGACCCGCAAACCGCCAACCTGCTGATTGCCGGTTCGCTGTTGATCGGTACGCCGTTCTTCATCCTGTTCGGCAGTTTGTCTGATCGCATCGGGCGCAAGGGCATCATCATGGCCGGCTGTATCATCGCCGCCCTCACCTACTTCCCGATCTTCAAGGCATTGACCGAGTACGGTAACCCCGATGTGTTCCTTGCCCAGGAGAAAAACCCGGTCACGGTGATCGCCGATCCCAACCAGTGCTCGTTCCAGTTCGACCCGGTGGGCAAGGCCAAATTCACCAGCTCCTGCGACCTGGCGAAAAGCGTGTTGGCCAAGCGCGCGATTCCTTACGAAAACATGAAGGCTGAGCCGGGCAGCGTCGCGCAGATCCGCATCGGCGATAAAGTCCTGCAGAGTTTCGAAGGCACCGGCATGCCTGCCGCCGACTTCAAAACCCAGAATGATGCCTTCGTCGCCACCCTCACCACCGCCCTGAAAGACGCCGGTTACCCGGAAAAAGCCGACCCGAGCAAAACCAACTACCCGATGGTGTTGCTGCTGCTGACCATCCTGGTGATCTACGTGACCATGGTCTACGGCCCGATTGCCGCCTGGCTGGTGGAGTTGTTCCCGACGCGCATTCGCTACACTTCGATGTCACTGCCCTACCACATTGGTAACGGCTGGTTCGGTGGTTTCCTGCCGACCGTGGCGTTTGCCATGGTGGCGGCTACCGGCGATATCTACTACGGGCTGTGGTACCCGATCGTGATCGCGGTGATGACGGCCATCCTCGGCATCTTCTTCCTGCCGGAAACCAAGGACCGCGATATTCATCACGACTGAGGCAAGGGCTGTACGTGGCACAGCGGGTTGGGCGATGATCACGCCCCCCGCTGTCAATGGAATGAACATGCACGATTTGATGAGTGTCTTTGCCTTGTGTGTCGTCGTACTCTTTTTGAAGATGCTGGCGATTTCCTGTTACCAGGGCTATTACCGCATCAGCCGCCGAACCTTCAAAAACGCCGAAGACGCCAGTTTTGTCGGGCGCCCGGCCAGCGCGCAAGAGCTGCCACAAGTCAGCCGCGCGGCGCAGGCCTGGGCCAACGACCTTGAAAGCATCCCGGTGTTTTTTGTCCTTGGTGCTCTGTGCCTGGTGTACTACCCACCGTTCACCCTTACCGTCGGGTTGATGGTGGTGTTCACCGCTGCCCGGGTGATGCATACCGTGACCTACCTGGCGCGCTGGCAGCCCTGGCGCACGATTGCCTATGCGGTGGGGATCATTTGTCTGTTGGGCCTGGCTGGCATGGTGACCCTGGGGGCGGTACGCCACCTGTAGGCGCGGTGTGTCAGCCATATCGCATCGCGGGGCAAGCCCGCTCCCACTGGCGAATGCAAAAAAACGGGATTGACGCAGTCTCTGCGTCAATCCCGCTTGGTCACCACCTGTGAACTGAAGAACTATCAGTTCCAGGGACGGTCGCCGTTCTCGTCTTTGATGCGAGTCGGCAGGCCCATCACGTCCAGTGCCTTGAGGAACGGCTCAGCCGGCAGTTCTTCAACGTTGGCCATGCGCTGTACATCCCACTCACCACGCGCAACCAGCAAGGCTGCCGCTACCGGCGGTACGCCTGCGGTGTAGGAGATGCCCTGGCTGTCGGTCTCGGCGTAGGCTTCTTCATGGTCAGCGACGTTGTAGATGAAGATCTCACGAGGCTGGCCATCTTTAGTGCCTTTGACCAGATCACCGATGCAGGTCTTGCCGGTGTAGCCCGGCGCCAGCGAGGATGGATCTGGCAGTACTGCCTTGACCACTTTGAGCGGCACGACTTCCAGGCCCTCGGCGGTTTTCACCGGCTGCTCGCTGAGCAGGCCAAGGTTTTTCAGCACGGTAAACACGTTGATGTAGTGCTCACCGAAGCTCATCCAGAAACGCACGTTCGGCACGTCGAGGTTCTTCGACAGCGAGTGCACTTCGTCGTGGCCAGTCAGGTACAGGTTCTGCGAACCCACTACCGGCAAGTCGTCGGTACGCTTGACTTCGAACATGGTGTTGCTGGTCCACTGGCTGTTCTGCCAGCTCCATACCTGTCCGGTGAACTCACGGAAGTTGATTTCCGGGTCGAAGTTGGTGGCAAAGTATTTGCCATGTGAACCGGCATTGACGTCGAGGATGTCGATCGAATCAATGCGGTCAAAATACTGTTGTTGCGCCAATGCTGCATAAGCGTTGACCACACCTGGGTCGAAGCCTACGCCGAGAATGGCGGTAATGTTCTTCTGCTGGCACTCTTCGAGGTGTTTCCACTCGTAGTTGCCGTACCACGGCGGGGTTTCGCAGATTTTGCCCGGCTCTTCGTGGATGGCGGTGTCCAGGTAGGCCACGCCGGTATCGATGCAGGCACGCAGCACCGACATGTTCAGGAAGGCAGAGCCAACGTTGATGACGATCTGCGATTCGGTTTCGCGGATCAGTGCTTTGGTCGCTTCGACGTCCAGAGCGTTCAGCGCAAATGCCTTGATTTCAGCAGGCTGCTTGAGGCTGCCCTTGGCAATGACGCTGTCGATGATGGCCTGGCATTTGGAGATGTTGCGCGACGCGATGGCAATACGACCGAGTTCGTCGTTGTGCTGCGCGCACTTGTGGGCCACCACCTTGGCGACACCTCCTGCACCAATGATAAGAACGTTCTTCTTCAATTTCTCTATCTCTCCTTTACTGCCAGCTCAAGACAGGCTGGACAAGTAGTCTTCGAAACCAAACTCGCGAACCACCTCAACACTACCGTCGAGTTGTTTCACTACGATGGACGGCATTTTCAGGCCGTTGAACCAGTTTTTCTTGACCATGGTGTAACCCGCTGCGTCAACAAACGACAGCCGATCGCCGATGGCCAGCGGACGATCAAATTGGTATTCGCCGAAGATGTCCCCGGCCAGGCACGACTTGCCGCAGACCATGTAGGTGTGCTCGCCCGCGCTTGGTGCCAGCTTGGCGTTGAGGCGGTAGATCAGCAGGTCGAGCATGTGCGCTTCGATGGAGCTGTCGACCACGGCCAGGTGCTTGCCGTTGTACAGGGTGTCGAGCACGGTGACTTCCAGCGAGGCGCTCTGGGTGATGGCCGCTTCGCCCGGCTCCAGGTAGACCTGAACGCCGTATTGCTCGGAAAACGCCTTCAGGCGCGCACAGAAGGCGTCCAGCGCGTAGTCTTCACCGGTAAAGTGGATACCGCCGCCCAGGCTCACCCACTCGACCTTGTGCAACAGGTGGCCGAAACGTTCTTCGATGGTGCCGAGCATCTGGTCGAACAGGTTGAAATCGCCGTTCTCGCAGTTGTTGTGGAACATGAAGCCGGAGATCTGCCCGATGACTTCCTCGACCTTCACCGGATCCCATTCGCCCAGGCGGCTGAACGGGCGTGCCGGGTCGGCCAGCAGGTAGTCGGAGCTGCTCACTTGCGGGTTGACGCGCAGGCCACGCACAGTGCCTTCGGTCTGTTCGGCAAAGCGCTGCAACTGGCCGATGGAGTTGAAGATGATCTTGTCGCAGTTTTCGACCATCTCGCCGATTTCGTCGTCGGCCCAGGCCACGCTGTAGGCGTGCGCTTCACCAGCGAACTTCTGACGGCCCAGCTTGAGCTCGTAGAGCGAAGAGGACGTGGTGCCGTCCATGTACTGCTGCATCAGGTCGAAGACCGACCAGGTGGCGAAGCACTTGAGTGCCAGCAGCGCCTTGGCGCCGGAGTTTTCCCGCACGTAGGCGATCTTCTCCATGTTGCGCAGCAGCTTGGTTTTGTCGATGAGGTAGTACGGCGTTTTGATCATTTCGAGGCCCCCGGCCAGGCCGGCCAAAAAAAGGACACGCATTGTGCCCTTCCTCGATAGTTATCGAAAGGGAGAAAAACGCTTTTCGCCAAGTCAGTGGTCGTGCGGGCCCGGTTTTGGCCCTTTCTATCGGACACATCGCTTCGCGGGGCAAGCCCGCTCCCACCGGGCGTAGTGTGCCCTGGTGGGAGCGGGCTTGCCCCGCGATTGCATTCAGCCAATCAGGCAAAGGCGTTGATGAACCAGGTAATCAACGGCAAGGCAACGATGTCGATCAGCACCGCGCCACACAGCGGCACGATGATAAAGGCCTTGTAGGAGAACACTTTGTAGTGGTCACAGATCGCGCCCATGTTCGCCACCGCATTGGGGGTGGCGCCCAGGCCGTGGCCCATGTAGCCGGCGCACAGCACCGCAGCATCGTAGTTGCCACCGAACAGGCGGAACAGCACGAAGATGCACAGCAACACCATGATCACCACCTGCACCACCAGAATCACCAGCAAAGGCAGGCCCAACTGCTCCAGTTCCCAGAACTTCAGGCTCATCATCGCCATGGTCAGGAACATGCCCAGGCTGATATCGCCCACGGTGCTGACCGCGTTGTCAGGAATGTCGATGACCCGCGCACGGTCGTTGAAGTTGCGCAGGATGATGGCGACAAACATCGCGCCGACGTACACCGGCAGGACGATGCCCAGGTGCTCATTCAGGGCGTTACCGATCCAGAAGCCCAGCACCATGATCACCAGCATGCAGGTCAGCAGGCGCAACAGCACCGCCGCATCCAGGGGCACGCTCAGCGTTTCATTGGCTTTGCCCAGCGCTTGCAGGGTGACGTCCTGATCGGCCTTGACCACCAGCTTTTTACGGTCGATCAAGTAGCGCGCCAGCGGGCTGCCGAGCAAACCACCGGCGATCATGCCGAAGGTCGCCGAAGCCAGTGCCGCCGTGGTGGCGCCCGCAGTACCGAGGCTCTCGGCAATCGGCCCGAAGGCGGCAGCCGCACCAAAACCACCTTCAAGCGACACCGCACCGGCCATGATCCCCAGCAGCGGGTCGATGCCCAACGCCTTGGCCATGCCGACGCCCACCAGGTTCTGCACCAGGGCCAGGCCCCAGCAAGCGCCCAGGTAGATGAACAGGATCTTGCCGCCCTGACGCAGCAGGCCAAGGCTACCGCCCAGGCCAACGGTGGTGAAGAACGCCACCATCAACGGGGTTTGCATGGCGGTGTCGAGTTTGATGTCCAGCCACTGCTGGTTACGCAGGAACCACACCACCAGGGCAAAGCCAAAGCCGCCGATCACCGGGGCCGGTACACAGAGTTGGCGCAGCCAGTAACTGTGTTTTTTCAGTTGCGCACCCATCGCCAGCAGCACAAGCGCCAAAGCGACGGTGGTCAATGCATCGAGTTGCAGGGTCAGCATGGATAAGCACTCTTGTTTTTATACTTGGATTATTAGGGGAAAGGTTCAATCGACCAGGCAGGCCAGCAGCCGTGCGCCGATACGGGCGGTGCGCTGGTCCTGATCGAGGCTTGGGTTCAGTTCGGCGATGTCGGCCATGCGCAACTTGCCGCTGGCCTTGGCCTGGCGGACCAGATGCTCGACCACCATCAGATCGACGCCGTGAGCTGACGGCGCGCTGACGCCGGGTGCCTGGCTGGCTGGCAGCACATCGAGGCAGACGGTCATGTACAGGTGATCGATGCCACTCAGAAACTCGGCGACAAATGCCTCGATGGCCGGAACGTTCCACGGCTGCATCTGGCGGTCGAGGCGATAGCGCACATTCAGGCGTTGGGCCTGGTCAAACAGTGCCTGCGTGTTGTTCAGTTCACTCACGCCCAGGCAGCAATAGTCGAAGGCCCAGCCGGCCTGCTGGCAGTACTCGGCAATTTGCCGGAACGGCGTGCCAGAGCTGCTTTGCGCGGCGTGACGCAAGTCGAAGTGGGCATCGAAGTTGAGAATGCCGATACGCGGCGGCGCTGGCTGCTGGCGCAGGTGCATGGCCAGGCCGAGAAAGCTGGCATAAGCGATTTCATGACCACCACCCAGGCCCAACGGCAAATGACCCTGGTCGAGCAATTGGCAGACGCGCTCGGCGTAGGTCAGCTGCGCCCCTTCCAGATCATTGCCGTCGCAGGCGATATCGCCGCTGTCGTACACCGGTCGCTGGCCGCGCCAGGCCAGGTTGGCCAAGGCCTTGCGCAAGGCCAGAGGGCCCTGGCGAGCACCGCTGCGGCCCTGATTGCGGCTGACCCCTTCGTCGCAGGCAAGGCCTAGCAAGGCGCTGCCCGTGGGCTGCGTGTTGCGATAGGGCTGCACCCACTGGTGCCAGCGCAGCGCCGACGCTCCTTCGTTTGCGTCGATACGGCCTTGCCACTCGGGCATGGCGAGTTGTGTAGTCATGCGGGGTACTCCAGGTAAATTCAGTCCAGCCGCGCGCCTACGCGCAGGGCGACTTCGCGCGTCCAGCGGGTCAGACGTTCGCTGTTTTGCTCGGCGCGAAAGGCGGGTGCCATCAGGCTGATTGCGCCGTGCAGGCGGTTACGGCTGTCGAGCACCGGGGCGCTGACGCCCCAGATGCCCTCATCGATCTCGCCCAGGCTGACGGCGTAGCCCTGGGCGCGAATGGGCAGGAAGCTCTGCTGGTACGCTTCAATAGCGTCTGCCTCAACGCCCTGCTCCTGCAGGATCGCTTCACTGCGTTCAGGCGCCATATGGGCAAGCAGCACCCGCGCCGAAGCACCGACCAGCAGGGGCTGGGCCAGGCCTTTTTGATAGCAGCAACGCAACGGTTGCGGGCTGTCGATCAGCTCGATGCAAATCGCCTGGCCGTTGCTGGGCACCATCAGTGCCACGCTCTCCCGGCTCAACTCCGCCAGACGCTTGAGTTCGGGCAACGCCTGTGACACCAGCAGCGCCTCGCGATCGAAGCGGTTGGCCAACTGCAAACAGGCTGGCCCCGGCAAATAGCGGCCATGGCCGTTGTCTTCGGCCAGGCCCCAGCGCAGCAGGGTTTTCAGGTGCCGGTAGGTGCTGCTCAACGGTTGTTCCAGTTGCAGGCTCAGTTCCTTGGCCGACACGGCTTCATTGGCTTGGCCAAGGGCAACGAGAATCTGCAGCAAGCGATCGGTGGGCGTGTTGTAGTTCATATGGGCTCCTTGTGAACATGGTGCACAGGGTTTTCCCAAAGGGTGAAACAGGATTCCCACTAAGTGGGAAAAATTGCGCGGAAAACTGACGAGGGGCGTGCCAACGCGGGGTCAGACGTTCAAGTCGACAAGGATTTAGCGCAACGTCCATACACCAGCAAGTCGCCGGCAGTGGCAATCACCAGGCTCAAGCCGGTGTAGGAAAAGCCAAACGCCCTCACCTCCAACTCCACCGCCAGCTTGTGAAACAGCGCGGGCCGGTTGTAACGCGCACCGTGCAGCCACGACCCCGGCTCCACCAACAACAGGTGCTGTTCGGGCCATGCCAGGGTGATGTCCTCGACCATCCAGCCATCTGCGGTGGCCAACGGCAGGCCGCCGCCGTTGATTCCGGCCATATGGATGACCCGCTCGTGCAGCGGACCGATACCACGGGTTTGCAGGTAACGATCACTGCCGAGGTTGTCGGTGCGGTCGCGGGCAACCTTCGCCCCGCTCTGGCAATCGATCACACTGCGCCCGGAGCTGGAGGCGACTAGCAACAGCTCGCTGTCATGGTCGAAGCCGACCTCAAGCAAGCCGGCGACGGTCAACTGCGCCTTGAGTTGCCAGGGCGCCGGGGCTGGAGCGACCTGGCGCTGTTCAATCTCGCGGCGGAGCGGGTCGAGGTGAGATGAAGGCATGTCACGACTCTGTGATTAGGAGCGGTTTCAGTCACCGAATACGTTTACCAGGCAAAACTGCGCTTCGTTGAGCCCATTCCAGTCAGCCAGGGCGAAGGCCGGCATGCATTGACCGCCAAGGCCCAGCATTCGTTCGCGTAGCCTGTGTTCATGAGCGCTGCCACGCTCATAGGCGAAGCACAGGATGAAATACCCGCTGTCAGCCCATTGCGTGCCCTCAGCGCCCTTGATCTTCTGTATGTCGGCTTCCCAGGCGCTTTGCTGCTCGCCTGGCTTGTTGGTCCAACCGTTACCTGCCCAGGCCGTTTTGATTTCAATGGCTACCCGGGTCTTACTAGTACCACAGACTGCGTACAGGTCGCACCGGCCACGATTACGTTGGTAGCTCGCCTCAACATGCACCAGATAACCCGCCTCGCAAAACGAGCGGTACAACGCGCATTTGATCTGGTCCTCCTTGGGCTTGACGTCAAACCGCTCGCGTTCGGCAATCGACACATAGTCTGCCTGCGCATACCTCAATCCCTTTTCAATCAACCCTTGTACCGACATGTAGATCTCCCTGATGACGTGTGTGGCTGGATCAGCCGTCAGTGTATTCGCATCCCCGCAGATGTCAGGCATGATCAACGGCGCATGCTTTAGCCCTTTAATGCCCAGCGGAGCCGACATTGCCCACCCCCCGCCACTTCAGCCAGAAAACCAGTACCAGCAACATGCTGAACCTCAAGCACCCGCAGGCCTCCACGTCACCGGCCTATCGGGTCGGTTTTTTGCTGTTGGAGAACTTCTCCATGGCCAGCTTTACCGTGGCCATGGATGTGCTGGTGACGGCCAACCTGTTGCAGAACGAGCTGTTCGTGATTACCCCGCTGTCGTTGGGCAGCGAACGGGTCATCAGCGACCTCGGGCTGGAAGTCTATGCCGCCGGGCTGGCGCGCAGCAGCCTGGATAACCTGGACATGCTGGTGGTGTGCGGAGGCTTGCGCACACCGCTGAAGTACCCGGAGCTGGACCGCCTGCTTGGCGACGCCGCCAGTCACGGCCTGGCCCTGGGCGGGCTATGGAACGGTGCGTATTTTCTTGGCCGCGCCGGTGTACTGGCCGGGTACAGCTGCACCATCCACCCCGAACAACGGGCCAGCCTGGCCGAGCGCAGTACGCAAAGCACCATCACGCCTGCGAGCTATGTACTGGACCGCGACCGCTTGACCGCAGCCAGCCCCAACGGCGCGCTGGAGTTGATGCTGGCGCTGCTCAAGCTGCAACAGGGCGAAGCGTTGGCAGCTGGCGTCGAAGAGATTCTGGCGTTCTCCGGCGCGCGTTTCCGGCGGGTCGATAGCAGCTCGAAAAAGTCCATGAGCGCGCCGCTGCGTACCATTGTCGAGTTGATGGAAAACAACCTGGAAGAAACCCTGAGCCTGGATCAGTTGGCCAGCTACAGTGGCCGCTCAAGACGCCAGATCGACCGCCTGTTCCAGGCACAACTGGGCACCTCACCCAGTCGCTATTACATGGAACTGCGCATCACCAAAAGCCGGCGCCTGTTGCAGTACTCGGACTTGCCGCTGATGGACGTGGCGATTGCCTGCGGCTTTGTTTCGGTGTCGCACTTCAGCAAGTGCTACAGCGCTTATTTCGGCTATCCGCCTTCCCGTGAGCAGCGGCTGGGCGAATAACCTCGGCGGTTGCTGTTGAGGTTCAGGCCACCCTCCACCATCAACACCAGCATTGCCAGCCAGATGGCGATGTAGGTAGGCCATTGCGCCGCAGCAATGCTCTCACCCAACAGGATCGACGCCAGTACCAAGAAGATTGGCTCAACGTAAACCAGCAAGCCGAACAGGGTCAGGTTAAGGCGTGGCCCCGACAGCGCTTGCAAGGCCAACGCCGAGGCACTGATCGCCCCCAACCCCAACACCAGCCACGGCAAATTTGAACCACTGGCTGCAACGCTGAGCACCACCCCACCTTTGACCACCAGCCACAGGCTGACCGGCAGGCTCAGGCTCATGTCGAACCACAGCCCGCCCATGTTGTTGCTGTCACTGACCCGACGCAGCCAAAAATACAAGGGATAGCCCAGCCCCACGACCAGTACCGGCCAGGTAATCGCCTTGGCAATCGCAATCTGGTTGATGATGCCCACGGCCGCCAGCGCACAGGCCAGCAACTGCAGGCGGCTGATGCTGTCATTGAAGGCCAGCCGACCGACCACCACCATGGTCAGCGGCATGAGGAAATAGCCTAAGGAAACATCAAGGCCATAACCATTGATCGGTGCCCACATGAACAACCACAGCTGCACCCCCAGCAGCGCCGCCGACACCAGGCGCACCGCCCAGAACAGGCGTTCCTCGAACAGCCGCTGAAACAACCGGCGCACTTCGTGCCAGTGACCGCTGGCCAGCACCATCAAGGTCAGGCAGGGTACCGTCAGCAATATTCGCCAACCGTAGATCTCTTCACCGCCCAATGGCTCAAGCAGATGGGTATAGGCGTACATCACGGCAAACAGCAGCGATGCCAGGACGTTGAGCACGACGCCCAGAGAGGCATTGGCGGTGGTGGGCTGGCGCATTGCGTTGTCCTTCACGGGAGGGCTTGGAGAGGTGATAATTTATTGCGTCACGCCTGAAAAGTGCCCTCGATTTTCACCCCAAAAATGAGAAATTTTTGCACATGAAGCCTGCCCTGGATGACTTCGATCTCGCGTTGCTCAACCTTTTGCAACAGGACAACAGCATGCCCCTGCGCGAGCTGGCCGAGCAGGTGCATCTCTCCAGCGCATCGGTGCAGCGGCGCATCCAGCGGCTTGAAAACGCCGGGGTGATCCAGGCCAATGTGGCGGTGGTCGACCCGGAAAAAGTGGGCCAGGTGATTACTTTGATGGTCGAGGTGCATGCCGACCGTACCCAGTCGGCTGACCTTGAAGTGATGAAGCAGGCCTTTTGCGGGCCTGAGA
Source organism: Pseudomonas sp. NUPR-002 (assembly GCF_056322725.1). NCBI lineage: Bacteria > Pseudomonadati > Pseudomonadota > Gammaproteobacteria > Pseudomonadales > Pseudomonadaceae > Pseudomonas > Pseudomonas sp. NUPR-002. Next base: position 2,393,668 of record NZ_CM150476.1, on the reverse strand, counting down.
TCCAGCAGTGCTATTACGTCACCGGCGATGCCGACTTCATGCTGGTGCTGACCGTGGCGAGCATGAGTGAATTTCAGGCCCTGACGCAGCGGTTGTTCCATGACAACCCGAACGTGAAGTGGTTTCGGACCATTGTGGTGCTGGAGCGGGTGAAATCGACTCTGCAGGTAGCGATTCGGTAGGAGCGGCGGCGACCCAACTTGCCTCGCGATTGCAGTGTGTCAGACACATAGAATCGCGGGGCAAGTCGGGTCGCCGCACCGCCGCTCCTACAGGTTAGTTTTGTTCCAGGGCTTGGCGCAGTTCGTCGGCTGAGGCGAACTCTCGCTGGCTGACGACCTGTCCTTTGTCCAGTTGCAACCACAGTACCTTGTCTTCGGCACCGGCATAGCGCGCGGCCACACTGCCCTCGCGGTCGAGCAGCACGCGGTAGCTGTAGTCACGCATGGCCGGGATGGCGAAGAGTTTCGAGATCAGCGCCGGCATACGCTGGATGTCGGCGACAAACACGGCGTTGCGCGCTTCCAGGTAGCCCTTGGGACGATCGGCCAGGGCCGCTTTAACCAGCTTGGCACCGTCCATGTTACGTGCCACCAGCAAGATACGGGTCTGGTCATTGAGGCTGTAGGCCTGGTCATGCTGGTCGAGCAAGGTCCAGGGCTCCAGGCGGTCGCCAACTTCGACGGCCTGGGCCAGCAACGACGACACGCTGAAAAACAGGGCGATCAGGTATTTCACGAGTGACCTCGGTGTAGGTTAAGTGTTGATGCGGCGTAGGGTAGGCGAATTCAGCCCTGTAAGCATTCACTAATCAAATACCGGGTATTTCAACATTTAATTTGTGGATGGCACAGCCTTGTCTATATCGTGTCCATGCCTCCCCCCGCAGAGCCAGCCGGCGCTGCCAGGCACGGGGACACAACAACAAGTCGAGACTGTCCATGTCTAAATCTTCTTACTACGCCCCTCACGGTGGGCACCCAGCTCAAACCGAGCTGCTGACAGACCGTGCCATGTTTACCGAAGCCTATGCCGTGATCCCTAAAGGCGTGATGCGTGACATCGTCACCAGCCACCTGCCGTTCTGGGACAAGATGCGCATGTGGGTTATCGCCCGTCCGCTGACCGGCTTCTCGGAAACCTTCTCGCAGTACATCGTCGAACTGGCGCCAGAAGGCGGCAGCGAGCGTCCTGAGCTGGACAAGAACGCCGAAGCGGTACTGTTCGTTGTCGAAGGCGAAGTCGATATCACCCTGCAAGGCAAGCCTTACACCCTGAAAGAAGGCGGCTACGCCTTCATTCCGCCGGCTGCCGAGTGGAGCCTGCGCAACAACAGCGGCAAAAACGTCACCTTCCACTGGATCCGCAAGCACTACCAGGTGGTTGAAGGTCTGGCGCTGCCGGAAGCGTTCGTTACCAACGAGAAAGACATCGAGCCGATCCCGATGCCAGGCACCGACGGCGCCTGGGTCACCACGCGCTTCGTCGACATGGCCGACATGCGCCACGACATGCACGTCAACATCGTGACCTTCCAGCCAGGCGGCGTGATTCCGTTTGCGGAAACTCACGTGATGGAACACGGCCTGTACGTTCTGGAAGGTAAAGCGGTGTACCGCCTGAACCAGGACTGGGTTGAAGTCGAAGCCGGTGACTTCATGTGGCTGCGCGCCTTCTGCCCGCAAGCCTGCTACTCCGGCGGCCCAGGCCCGTTCCGCTACCTGCTGTACAAAGATGTAAACCGTCACATGAACCTGGTGCTGAACCCTCAGCGCTAAGTGGCACAAAAAAGCCCGCCCTCACCGGCGGGCTTTTTGCTGGTGGGAGCGGGCTTGCCCCGCGATCGCAGTGTGTCAGTGAAGAGGGATCGCGGGGCAAGCCCGCTCCCACCGGCCTATGCTGTTTGCACTTGTCGGTGGCTGTGGAGCCTGTGCGATGAAGCCTCGGTACCTGTACAGCGCGCTGCTGCTCATGTTGCTCACTGGCATCGCCCACGCTGAGGCCTGGCACCTGGCAAAGGACGAAGATGGCATTCAGGTGTACCTGGATGACGTGCCGGGCTCGAAGTATCAACGCTTTCGCGGCGTCACCCTGATCAAGACCGATGTGCGCACCTTGAGTGATCTGCAGGAAAATCTGCGGGTGGCCTGCAAATGGCTGTATGGCTGCAAAAGCATGCGCCTGCTGGACGTCGAAGGCGACAGCACCTGGGTGTACCTGACCACTGAGCTACCCTGGCCGGCCAGCCCCCGCGACATGGTGATTCAAGTGCAGACTGAACGTACCGATGACGGCCTAATCCGTCACCTCAGCGCCGTTTCCGGTAAAGTCGAGCGCCAGCCCGGGCTGATCCGCGTCACTCAGCTCAAAGGCCTCTGGACCCTGATCGCCAAGGGTGAGCAGCTCACTGAGGTGACTTACCAACTGGAGGCCGAACCGGCCGGCGATATTCCTTCATGGCTGGCCAATCAGTTCGTCATCGATGCGCCGATGGTGTCGCTACGCACCTTGCGCGCAGTTGCCGAGCGCCAGGGGCTGCGAGCAGCGCCCGACGAATGACTACACCTCATGGGCCTGCAGCAACCCGGCCAACACCCCGGCAAGTTCCTTGACCATCGGGTCGGCGGTGGGACGATGGACGATAACAATCTCGTAGCTGTCGATCACTGGCAGGCCGTTCTGCGTACCCAATACCGCGTGTTCGCGAGTAGCCGCACGGGGCGGCAGCAGGCTGATGCCCATGCCATCGGCGACCGCCGCCTGGATGCCACTGAGGCTGGAACTGGTGAAACTGATACGCCAGCGCCGGCCCATGCTTTCGATGGCGTTGATCATGTCATCGCGGTACAGGCCGCGAGGTGGAAAGGTCACCAAGGGGATCGGATCGAGGTCGATCGAAGGAGTGCTGGCACTGTCGATCCACTGCAGCTCTTCCGGCCAGCAGGCGACGCCTTCGCGGCTGTTACGCCGCTGCTTGAGCAGCACCAGGTCCAGCTCACCGTTGTCGTAGCTCTGGCTCAAGTCACGACACAGGCCGCTGGTGACCTCCAGCTTGACCTGCTGGTACTTGCGGTTGAACGCCGACAGCGCATTGGTGGTGCGCCCGCCAACAAAATCTTCCGGTACGCCCAAGCGCACCGTCACTCCCACCGTGGCACCGGCCAGGGCTTCAAGCATCTGGTCGTTCAGCGCTAGCATGTGCCGGGCGTAGCCGAGCAGGGTCTGGCCGGCATCGGTGGGCAATACATCGCGATTGCCCCGCACCAGCAAGCGATGGCCCACCATGTCTTCCAGGCGCCGCACCTTCTGGCTCACGGTCGACTGCGTGGAATGCAGGCGTGCGGCGGCGGTGGTAAAGCTGCCGCAATCGGCCACCACGACAATCGCCCGAAGCAGGTCCAGATCGAACAACGACCTATTCGGTTTTACACTGATATCCATGTAAATATTTAACTTCTAAATAGGAAGTACGATTTCTATCATGCCGCCAACCACTCGACAACAAACGGAGACAAGCGGATGCGCCTGGCACACTTCAAGGTCTTGCTTGCATTCATGCTGGCCATGATGACCTCACTGACTGCCAGCGCTGAAGGCGCAGTACTGGAAAGCCAGCTGAGGGAAGCGGCAGAGAGCGGCAACGCCGAACGCATCCGCAACCTGCTTGCCCAAGGTGCTGCACTCGAAGCCCGGGACGCACGAGGCCGCACGCCCCTGCTGCTGGCGACCCAGCGCAATCAGGTGGACGCTGCACGGGTGTTGATCGAGGCGGGTGCCGACGTCAATGCCAAGGACAACATTGACGACAGCCCGTACCTGTATGCCGGCGCGCGAGGCTTGAACCAGATCCTCGAGCTGACCCTGGCTCATGGTGCCGACCTCAAAAGCACCAACCGCTACGGTGGCACGGCCTTGATCCCGGCAGCCGAGCGCGGGCACGTCGACACCGTGCGCACGTTGATTGAGGCAGGTGTCGATGTGAATCACCTGAACCGCCTGCACTGGACGGCACTGATGGAAGCCATCGTCCTCAGTGATGGCGGCCCGCGGCATGTGCAGATCGTCGAGATGCTGGTGCAAGCCGGGGCCGATGTGAACATTACCGACAAGGACGGGGTGACGCCGTTGGCCCATGCGCGGGCCCGGGGCTATTCGGCGATGGTGAAGATTCTGGAGAATGCATCGCGGGGCAAGCCCGCTCCCACTTCCCCGCGATAGGCCTCACCCCTGATCGATCTTGGCTGGCGGTTGCGGCGCTTCGTCAGCGTTCACCGAGCGCCGGAATCCCTTGATCGACTCGCCCAGGTCGCTACCCAGGGTTTTCAGGCGCTTGCTGCCAAACACCAACACCACCACAACCAGCAGAACCACCCAGTGTTTCCAGTCGAACACTCCCATGCTCCACCCTCCTTCGCTTATTCGATGGCTTCGAACGGCAGGCCCACGTAGTTCTCGGCGATGTTGACCAGACCTGCGTGCGAGTTGAAGAAGTACTCTCGGTCAGCCTGCTGCATCTTCTGGTCCCAGGCGTCTTTTTGCTCACCGAAGTCGTGCAGCAGGTTGGTCATGAACCAGCTGAAGCGCTCGCCTTTCCACACGCGGCGCAAGGCCAGCTCGGAGTAGGTGTCGAGTAAGTCGGTCCGGCCTTCGCGATAGACCTTGACCAGGATGCGGTACAGGTAGCAAACGTCCGAAGCCGCCAGGTTCAGGCCTTTGGCGCCGGTTGGCGGGACGATATGGGCGGCGTCGCCGACCAGGAACAGCTTGCCGTACTGCATCGGCTCGACCACATAGCTGCGCAGCGGCGCGATGCTCTTTTCCAGGGCCGGGCCGGTCACCAGACGCTGGCCAACCTCTTCAGGCAAGCGCGCCTTGAGCTCATTCCAGAAGCGCTCATCAGACCAGTCATCAACATGGTCGGTCAGCGGCACCTGCAGGTAGTAACGGCTACGCGTCAGCGAGCGCTGGCTGCACAGCACGAAGCCACGCTCGTGATGGGCATAGATCAGTTCGTGGTTGACTGGTGGGGTGTCAGACAACAGGCCCAGCCAGCCGAAGGGGTAAACGCGCTCATAGTGGGTGAGTACCGACTCTGGAATGCTCTTGCGCGCCACACCGTGGAAGCCATCGCAACCGGCGATGTAGTCGCAATCGATGCGGTGGGTCTGGCCATCTTTCTCATAGGTGACGTAGGGCTGCTCGCCCTTCATCTCGTGCGGCTGAACATTGTCGGCGGCATAAATGATCGGTGCGCCACTGGCCGCACGGGCGTCCATCAGGTCACGGGTGACTTCGGTCTGGCCGTAGACCATGACGGTCTTGCCGCCGGTCAGCGCCTTGAGGTCGACACGAATGCGTTTGCCACCGACCAGCAGTTCCACGCCATCGTGTACCAGGCCTTCGGCGTCCATGCGGTCGGACACCCCGGCTTCGCGCAGCAGGTCGACGGTGCCTTGTTCCAGCACCCCGGCGCGGATGCGGCCGAGTACGTAGTCGGGGGTCTGGCGCTCGATGATGACGTTGTCGATACCGGCCTTGTGCAGCAGTTGGCCAAGCAGAAGGCCCGAAGGCCCGGCGCCGATAATGGCTACCTGAGTTTTCATTGTTTTCGTCTCGCTAGGGGCTGCAGGCGCTTGGAGCTGAGCGTGCCGGCAGCTATTGTTGTTATGTGCCCCTGCATTTTTGCTGACAAAAACCGGATAAAAAGGTGATATTCCGCCGATAAATTGCACTTTTATAAATTTGGTTCGATTATCGGACAAGCCGTCAATTGCTTCAGTCTCCCTGGATTGCCCATCATGAAACGCTCCAGCCTGCCGAAAATCCCGGTGTTCAAGCTGTACGGCGAAAGCCAGGCCTGGCCAACGCCTGACCTGCTGCACTGCGAATCGATCCCCAAACGAAGCAGCCTGCACCACTGGGAAATCAAGCCGCACCGGCATGCCGATCTGTTCCAATTGCTGTACGTGCGGCGCGGTCAGGCACAGATCGAGCTGGAAGGCCGACGCAGTGTGGTGCGCGAAGCGGCGATTCAGGTCATTCCACCGATGACCGTGCACGGTTTTCAGTTTTCCGAAGACATCGATGGCTATGTACTGACCCTCGGCGCCCCGCTGGTTGCGCAACTGGAAGCACAACTCGGTGCACCGCTGACCGTGCTGGCCTCGGCTGGCTGCTATCGCCTGGGCGCCGACCAGCGCACCTTGTACACGCTCATCCGTGTGCTGCATCAGGAATACGAAGGCAGCGCCCCGGCGCGTGACTTGCTGTTGCACTCACTGGTGACGTCGCTGATGGTCTGGATCAGCCGTCGCAGCCAGGCCATCAGCCCGTCGGGCAATCGCGACGAACGCAACCAGCAACTGCTGGCGCGCTTTATCAAACTGGTCGAGCAGCATTACCGCGAACACCTGTCGGTCGAGTTGTTTGCCCATCGTCTGGGTATTTCCACTGTGCAACTGAACACACTGTGCCGGGAACTGGCCGGGCAGACTGCGCTGCAGATCATTCACCAGCGCGTACTGCTCGAAGCCCGGCGCAGCCTGATTTACACCAACATGACCATCAGCCAGCTATCCGACAGCCTGGGTTTCAGTGACCCGACTTATTTTTCGCGGTTCTTCCGGCGCCTGTGCGGGCAGACGCCGAATGCCTTTCGCCAGGCCGGTGTCTCCTGATCGCGGGGCAAGCCCGCTCCCACAGCGGCCGGTGGGAGCGGGCTTGCCCCGCGAAAAAGATTCTGACTTTTCCGCAACCTGCAGAAATTTCTTAACAATTCCCTCCGCCCGACCACCAGCCCCAACCAACAACAAACGCAACCTATTGATATATAACGCTTTAAATCCTGGCACGCATTTTGAGAGAGGCTGCCCAGGCGTCGCTGCACGGCGCCAGCCCCATAACAATAAGGTTGACCCTCTCATGTTCAAACACGCCCCGCTGCACCTCGCTACCAGTCTGTTGCTGTGCGCCTCTGCCTGGCAGGCGCAGGCCACTGAAGGCGGTATTTCCTCATGGCCCATGGGTATCGAGATTTACGGCATGGGTATCCTGCCGCCACCGGGTACCTACGGCCAGATTTTCGTCGGCAACTACCTGGCCGACAGTCTGCGCGACAACAGTGGCGCCAAGGCTGCCGATATCGACCTGCGCGTTACCACCCTGGTCCCACGTTTTGTCTGGGTAACCGAACAGAAAGTACTCGGCGGCGATCTGGGCTTCCATGCCCTGCTGCCGTTGAACGACATGCGCCTGAACGTCAAAGGTGGCCCGCACGATCACAAGCGCGGCATCGGTGATGCGCACCTGGGGCCGGTGATCGGCTTTCATCCCAGTGAAAAACTGCACATCGCCACCGGTGTCGATTTCGTCCTGCCCACCGCCAGCGAATACGACGAGGACGACCTGATCAACCTCGGCAACAACTACTACACCGTGCAAGGTGTGCTGGCGATGACCTACCTGGACCCGGCCGGCCTGAATGCCGATGTGCGCCTGATGTACGACTACAACTTCGAAAACCGCGCCACCAACTACCAGTCAGGCCGCGAATTGCACGCCGACTACACCCTCGGCTGGGGCCTGGGCAACGGCTGGGTGATCGGCGTCGGCGGCCACGCCTATCAGCAGGTCAGCGACGACAAGTGCAGCGCTGCCGACTGCTCAGCGGCGGCCCTGGTCGACGCCACCGACGGCAACCGCGGCCGCTCGTTCTCCATCGGTCCCGCCGTGCAGTACAGCAGCAAGCAAGGCTGGATGTTCAGCGCCAAATGGCAAGACGAATCCGGCGTACGTAACCGCGCCGAGGGGCAAACCTACTGGCTCAAATTCACCACAGCACTGTAACCGGTAACCGGTGGTACAGGTCAGCTCCCCTTGAGCCGGTAGCTGACCTGCGCACGGCTCATACCGAGCATCTGCGCCGCTGCCGTGACATTACCACCCGAGCGCTCCAGCGCCAGGCGCACCAGGCGCCGTTCAATGTCCTCCAGCGACGTGCCCAGCACCCGCTCCTGCCCGGCAAAGAACGCCTGCAGGCTGGCCAGCTCAGGCGCACTGGCATCCGCTGATTCCGGCGCATCTTCAGTGACTGGCGGGCGTGCCTGCGGTTGCGCCGTTTCGACGGCCAGACGCCCCTCACCGGTCAAACCGATGGCCGACTCCATCAATGACGCTCCCGCTTCCGCCAGGTGCACCACATCGATCACCTCTCCATCGCTGGCGGCGATCACTCCACGCTCCACCAGGTTCTGCAATTCGCGGATATTGCCAGGGAAACGGTAGGTCAGCAGCGCATTGACCAGGCGCATGCTGAATCCCGCCAGTTGGCGGCCATGGCGTTGACTGAAGCGATGCAGGAAGTAGCTCATCAGTAACGGGATGTCTTCACGGCGCTCGCGCAGCGGTGGCAAGTGAATAGGGAAGACGTTCAGGCGATAGAACAGGTCTTCACGAAAACGCCCGGCTTCGACCTCGCGGCGCAAGTCCAGGTTGGTGGCGGCAATCACCCGCACATCAACCTGAATCGCCGAGGTGCCACCGACCCGCTCGATCTCGCCTTCCTGCAAGGCGCGCAGGATCTTGCTCTGGGCATGCAGGCTCAAGGTGCCGATTTCATCGAGAAACAGCGTCCCGCCATTGGCCCGTTCGAAACGCCCCGGGCGCGAACGCTCGGCGCCGGTAAAGGCGCCGCGCTCAACCCCGAACAGCTCGGCTTCGATGAGGTTTTCCGGCAGCGTTGCACAGTTCAGCGCCACCATCGGGATGTGCTGACGGCGGCTGGCCTGGTGCAGCGTGTGTGCGAACAACTCTTTGCCCACCCCCGACTCGCCGGTCAGCAACACCGTCGCCTGGGTCGGCGCCACCCGCTGCAACAACTGGCTGGCGGCGACGAAGCTGGCGGAAATCCCCACCAACTGTTTGGCATCGGTCGGCACCTCCAGCTCTGCCACCCGGGTATCGACCGCCGAGGTATAGGTGCTGCGGCTGAGAAAGTCACCAGGGTCGAGGTAGGCCAGATCGACATCGATGTCTTCCCACTGCTCGGCCGGCTTGCCGACGATCCGGCAGGCGGCATGGCCCATCGCCCGGCACTGCAGCTCACGAAACACCACCAGGCGACCGAGCAGCGAGGAGGCATAACCACTGGCATAGCCGATCTCCATCCAGCAGGCGGGCTCGCCACCCAGGCCATAGGCGGCGATGTGCTCATCCACTTCCAGCGAGTTGTGCCAGAGAAACTCCGAGTAGAAATGACCAACGCTTGAATCGATCTCGAAGCGCACCACCTCGACATTGACCATGCCTTCGAGCATGTGCAGGCGTGGCCCTGCGCTGTAGAGGCTGGCGTGATCACCCTCGGGCCATTGCTCGCTGACCTGCGCGGCATCGCGGGCACCGGCTTGCCAGCCGATGCGGGTAAGCAGACCGCGGGCCTTGTCCAGGCCCAGCGCCTCGATCAGTTCGCGGCGGATTGCGCCGAAGGCTGAGCCTTGCAGCAGCATCATGCGCTGGCCACACAACCAGATACTGCCGTCTTGCGGAGCAAAGGCCACCGACTGCGCCAGTTGTTCGGCCGAGGGCAGTCCGCTACTGCCGAACTGGCTGGTACGGTCGACGATCAGGCTTTTCTGACGGCCCAATACCTGTTTGAAAAAGTCTTCATCCACGGCGCGGCCAGCTTTGCCAGGCTTTGTAGTTGTCATAGGCAATATCAACGGCAGAAGTTAAGCCTGCAGTATGCCCCCCACTGCCGCCGGGTCAATTAGCCAGTCAGCCTAGGGCCGCCCTGAACTGCCTTAGTGGCCGATTACCGCCCGGATTTTGCAATCGCCGGCCAACGTCGAGCTTTCTGCAATCGGCGACTTCTCTGCATAAAAATTCGCACCTGCTCTCTGCACATTGCTGTGCTCGAATCACAAAATATCCATATCTATTTGTTTTTATTGGTTTTTCTACACAAAGCCGGAGGTGGCACGATAGTTGTTATGGGCTGTTCATCGAAACCCTTTCGACACAACAAGAGAGAAGCCGATGACCCCTACCCGCCCTGCCTACCAGAATCTTCACCTGCAGCCGTTGGCCGGACAATGGCGTGCGGGCAGCGCCGAGCGTTCGCTGACGGTGCTCGACCCGTACAACCAGCAACAGCTGCTGGAGATCCCCTTGGCCAACCGTGACGACCTCGACGCGGCCTACCACCGTGCGCATCAGGTCCAGACCGAATGGGCCGCGCAGTCGCCTGCAGCACGCAGCCAGGTGATGCTCCAAGCCGTACACATTTTCGATGAACGCCGCGAAGAGATCATTGACTGGATCATCCGCGAATCCGGCAGCACGCGGATCAAAGCCCAGATCGAATGGGGCGCCGCCCGCGCCATCACCCTCGAGTCGGCGAGCCTGCCCAGCCGCGTGCACGGGCGTATCGTCAACTCCAATGTGCCCGGCAAAGAAAGCCGTGTGTACCGCAAGCCGCTGGGGGTGATCGGGGTGATCAGCCCGTGGAACTTCCCCTTGCACCTGACCGCACGCTCCCTGGCACCGGCCTTGGCCCTGGGCAACACCGTGGTGGTCAAACCGGCCAGCGACACCCCGGTCAGCGGCGGTCTGCTGCTGGCGCGCATCTTCGAAGAAGCCGGCTTGCCCGCCGGGGCGTTGAGCGTGGTGGTGGGTGCCGGTGCCGAGATCGGCGATGCGTTTGTCGAGCACCCGGTGCCAGCCTTCATTTCGTTCACCGGCTCCACCCAGGTCGGTCGCAACATCGGCCGCATCGCCAGCGGCGGTGAGCACCTCAAGCATTTAGCGCTGGAACTGGGCGGCAACAGCCCGTTCGTGGTGCTGGCCGATGCCGATGTGGAACAGGCGGTCAATGCCGCGGTGGTGGGCAAGTTCCTGCACCAGGGCCAGATCTGCATGGCGGTCAACCGCATCATCGTTGAACAGCCGCTGCTCGAAGCCTTCACCCAGCGCTTTGTCGAGCGGGTCAAAGCCCTGCCCTGCGGCGACCCGAGCCTGCCTGGCACGGTGATCGGCCCGGTGATCAACGCCCGCCAGTTGGCCGGTCTGCAGGAAAAAATTGCCACGGCACACGCCGAAGGCGCCCAACTGCTGCTCGGTGGCGAGGCCCAGGGCAATGTGCTGCCACCGCATGTGTTCGGCAATGTCAGCGCCGATATGGACATCGCTCACGAAGAGATCTTCGGTCCGTTGGTGGGGATCCAGGCCGCACGCGATGCCGAACATGCCCTGGAGCTGGCCAATCGCAGTGAATACGGGCTGTCCAGCGCAGTGTTCAGCGCCAGCCTGGAGCGTGGCGTGCAGTTCGCCCAGCGCCTGCATGTCGGCATGACCCACATCAACGACATCCCGGTCAACGACGAACCCAACGCGCCATTCGGCGGCGAGAAAAACTCGGGCCTGGGCCGTTTCAACGGCGACTGGGCCATCGACGAGTTCACCACTGATCACTGGATCAGCGTGCAACACCAACCGCGTCACTACCCGTTCTGATTGCTACGCCTACACCCGATAACAATAAGGAGTCCGCAATGTCCCTACTGCCCAAGCCCCAGGCTGTGCGACGGACCATCACCAGTTGCCTTGCCCTACCGTTGATTGTGCTTGCCGGCACGGCCGCCGCCGATGGCGATGGCGTGTGGAAAGGCGGTGAAAATGTCTATGCCAAAGTCTGCGGCCATTGCCATGAAGGCCAGGTCGGCCCGCAGATCACCGGCCGGCAATTGCCACCTGAGTACATCAGCGCCGTGGTACGCAACGGCTTTCGTGCCATGCCCGCCTTCCCGGCCTCGTTCATCGACGACAACGCCTTGCGCCAGATGGCCGAGTACATTTCCAAATCGCCTGCGCCAGCGGCCAAACCCTGAGGGCAGTGTGATGATGAATGTCGAACGTCGTTCGCTGCTCAAGGGCATGGCCCTGGGCGGCCTGGCCGGTGCTGCCCTGGGCAGCTCCAGCCTGAGCCTGGCCAATAGCGTGCTGGGCCCATCAAGCCAGCCGCACGCTGCGAGCCTGGCGATTGTCAGCGCGCAGGTTGCCCGCAGTGCCTTCGTCCACGGCCTGCAGGCCAGCCCGGCTACCCCTGAGCTACAGATCATGGCCAGCGGCCTGGACCTGGCGCAGCTACAAGGCCTGCAACAACGCCTGAGCAGCGGCCAGCCCCAGCGCCTGATCGGCCTGGTCGACGATGCCAGCGCCGCGCTGATCATCGACCTGGCGCGCAGCGCCGGCGCGCGCGTCCAGTGGCTCGGCCAACACAGCGCCAGTGCCGGGCACTCCCGTCATCGCCTGCTCAGTGCCCAGACCGCACACGGCTGCGCCTTGCACCTGGGGCAGCAGCTCAACCGCTGCGGCCATGGCTTCGAGCTGCACGAGCAGCGCCTGCACAGCCCGGCGCCGGCCTTGCAGCTGACCTCGGCCAATCGCCAGGGCGGTGACCAATGGGCCGCCACCCTGGGTTACGCCCTGGCGGTGCTGGGCAGCACCGACACCGGCCAGGCCCCGCTGATTGCCCGCCGCGCACCGGCACTGACCGGCACCTACGTGTCGTTCTCGATCCACGTCTGAAGGATTCCAACATGAGCCAAGCAACTGCCACTCCCTTGCTGCCTCGCGGCGTCGATGCTGCCCACTTCGAGCAAGCCCTTGCCCAGTTCCGTGCCCTGCTGGGCGAGGACAATGTGCTGGTCAAGGATGAACAGCTGATCCCTTACAACAAGATCATGATGGCCGTGGACAACGCCGAACATGCCCCCGCCGCTGCCGTCACCGCGACCACGGTGGAACAGGTGCAAGGCGTGGTGAAGATCTGCAACCAGTTCAAGATCCCGGTGTGGACCATCTCCACCGGGCGTAACTTCGGTTACGGATCGGCCGCACCGGGCCAACGCGGCCAGGTGATTCTTGACCTGAAAAAAATGAACAAGATCCTGCATGTCGACCCTGAACTGTGCACCGCGCTGGTCGAGCCGGGGGTGACCTACCAGCAGCTTTACGACTACATCCAGGAGCACAAGCTGCCGCTGATGCTGTCGTTCTCGGCGCCTTCGGCGATTGCCGGACCGCTGGGCAACACCATGGACCGCGGTGTGGGTTACACCCCTTATGGCGAACACTTCCTCATGCAGTGCGGCATGGAAGTGGTGTTGGCCAATGGCGACGTCTACCGCACCGGCATGGGCGGGGTCAAAGGCGACAACGCCTGGCAGGTGTTCAAGTGGGGCTACGGCCCAACCCTGGACGGCATGTTCACCCAGGCCAACTACGGTATTTGCACCAAGATGGGTTTCTGGCTGATGCCCAAGCCACCGGTGTTCAAACCTTTCGAAATCAAGTTCGACAACCCGTCGGACATTGCCGAGATCGTTGAATTCATCCGCCCGCTGCGCATCGCCCAGGTGATCCCCAACTCGGTGGTGATCGCCGGTGTGCTGTGGGAAGCGTCGACCTGCAATACCCGCCGCAGTGATTACACCAGCGAGCCGGGTGCCACCTCCGACGCGATCCTCAAGCAGATCCAGAAAGACAAAAACCTCGGCGCCTGGAACGTCTACGCCGCCCTCTACGGCACCCAGGAACAGGTCGATGTGAACTGGCAGATCGTCACTGGAGCCCTCAAGCAATTGGGCAAGGGCCGTATCGTCACCCAGGAAGAAGCCGGTGAAACCCAGCCGTTCAAGTACCGCGCACAGCTGATGTCAGGCGTGCCTAACTTGCAGGAATTCGGCCTGTACAACTGGCGTGGCGGTGGTGGTTCGATGTGGTTTGCGCCGGTCAGCCAGGCACGCGGCAGCGAGTGCGACAAACAGCAAGCGCTGGCGAAAAAGATCCTCAACAAACACGGCCTGGACTACGTCGGTGAGTTCATCGTCGGCTGGCGCGACATGCACCATGTCATCGACGTGCTGTACGACCGCAGCAACCCGGAAGAAACCCAACGCGCCAACGCTTGTTTTGCCGAGCTGCTGGATGTGTTCGAGCAAAACGGCTACGCCGTGTACCGCGTCAACACCGCGTTCCAGGAGCGCGTTGCGCAGAGCTATGGCCCGGTCAAACGCAAGGTCGAGCACGCGATCAAACGCGCACTGGACCCGAACAACATCCTCGCCCCGGGCAAATCCGGGATCGACTTGAACAACCCGTTCTAAGCCCTTGCTAGCCCGCCAGGTTGCACCTGGCGGGCGACTTTCGTTGACAGGAACACCGATGATCGACAAACACCTGCTCACTGCCTGCGCCTTGCTGCTGGCTGCCCCGCTGTGCCTGGCCGAAGGTGACGCCACCCAGGGCAAAGCCCTGTTCAATGGCCAATGTGGTTTCTGCCACAGCACCGAAGCCGGCAAACACCTGATGGGCCCAAGCCTGCATGGCGTGGCCGGCAGTGCTAGCGCCCAAGTTGCGGGCTTCAACTACTCGGCAGCACTCAAAGGCAGCCAGCTGCGCTGGGATGACGCCAACCTCGACCGCTGGCTGACAGGCCCGGCCACGGTGGTACCAGGCAACATGATGATGTTCCCAGGACAAGCCGACGCCCAGGCCCGGCGCAACCTGATTGCGTACCTGAAAACCCTCAAGTAATACGCTGGCGTGCTGCTGCACCACGGCAACAGCACGCCGCTTCTACCCTTCGACTGCGCCAACAGGATCTATAATCACGGCTCATTTGCCGTTGGAACCTCTGATGTCGCAATCGCCCGCCACACCGAAACCCCGGCGTTTTCTTCCGCAAGCCTGCGCACGCCCACGGCGCATGGTGATCCTGTGTTTTCTCATCGCCTTTGCCATCACCCTGGTGCTTGCCGGGCGCCAGTACTACCAGCTGCAACAACACGAATTGCAAGTGCGCGAGCATGGTCTGCAGCTGCAGGCGCTGGCCATCGAAACGGTGGTATTCAGTGGTAAAAACCAGCTGCAATTTTTGCGCAACATCGCCGAGCGGATGTTGATCGAAGCGCACAGCCAGCCGCAAGTGCGCCACACCGACGTCATCACCTCGGCCCTGCGCAACAGCCAGCAACCGCTCTGGGGGCTGGCGGTGCCGAAGTCCGATGCGCCGGTGCGCGCCATCAGCGATGCCACGGCGGCAGACATCCCCGGTCTGAGCCGCGACCCCCAGCAGTTGCAAGAAGACCTGCACTTGTCACGGGTCATGAGCCAGCTGCTGCCCGCGCAGATTCAGAGTGAGCCCGTCCTGGCGCGGATCATGTTCCTCGCCACCTCCGGCGTGGTAGTCGCCTACCCTGCGCTCAGGGATGAGCAACTGGAGCCGATTCTGCGCAAATTCACCAGTTCGCCGCTGATGGAACTGAACCGGGCCAATATCGAAGACCTCGACATCGCTTTCTATCCGTTGCCCGACAGCAACCTCGGCACCATGCCGCATGTGCTGCTGAGCACGCCGGTGTACCTCAATGCCGTGATGCGCGGCGCACTGATCTACGACGTACCGCAGACCAAGTTTCAGAGCTTTCTCTACCAGTCCACGCGCAGTGACGAACAGCATGCCCTGATCGACGATGAAGGCAAGCTGGTTGCTTCCAGTGACCAGGTGTTCAAATCGCCCAGTGAAGACTGGCTGTCGAGCCTACCGGCCTCCAAGGTGCGCATCACCGTGCCGATGCTGTTTCAGCGCGACCATGGCACGCTGAAACTCGAAGAGGGTTACTTGCAGTTCCGTGAACTGCAAGGCATTGACCTGATGCTGGTCAACTACATCAGCACTGGCGACTTGCGCACGGCGGTGAACCAGCAGATCGACGTGCTGTTCTTTGCGATCTGGTTGCTGCTGGCGTTGTTGATGTTTTTCACCCTGTACATCGTTGATCGCCTGTTCAAAGGCCAACTGCGCCTGAACCGTCAATTGCGTGAGATGGGCCTGGTCGATGGCCTGACCCAACTGGCCAACCGCCGGCGCTTGCAATCGGACTTCGGCGGTTTGCTCCGGCGTCTGCGCGACGATCAGCCGGTGGCGTTGTGGATGCTCGACATCGACCGCTTCAAGAACATCAACGACACCTGGGGCCACAGTGCCGGTGACGAGGTGATCAAACACCTGGCCACCTTGTGCCGGGCGCTGGTGCGCCCGCAAGACCTGGTGGTGCGCTATGGCGGTGAAGAGTTCTGTGTACTGATGCCTGACACCACGTTGGCCGATGCCACGCAAATCGCCGAGCGCTTGCGAGTCGCTACCGCACAGTCAGTCTGCGTGCCCGAAGCGGGCACGCTGCTGGCCGGTGCGCCGTCACTGGAGGTTCACCTGACGGTTTCCATCGGCGTGGCGGAATTGCGCAGCGATGGCTGCGAGGGCCTGGAAGACCTGGTCGCCACGGCAGACCGGCGCCTGTACGCCGCAAAAACAGGCGGCCGAAACCAAGTCATCAACCACGACTGAAACCGCCAGTAGGAGCGGGCTTGCCCCGCGATGCGATGTGACAGACAGATCGCTATCGCGGGGCAAGCCCGCTCCTACCGGGCAAAAAATGCGCGGGCATTGTCTTCCAGGCTTTCCAGGTGGTAACCGCCCTCCTGGACGATCAGGCACGGTACGCCCAGGCCACGAATCCGCTCGCCCAAGGCAGCAAAGCCGTCACGGGTGACCGCAACCTTGCTTTGCGGGTCCAGTTCGTAGATGTCGAAGCCCAGCGACAACACCAGCACCTCGGCGCCGAAACCGGTCACTGCTGCCAGGGCTACGTCCAGCTGGCTGAGGAAGTCTGCCTCACTGGCACCATGCGCCATCGGCAGGTTGAGGTTGTAGCCCTCACCCGCACCCTGGCCACGCTCTTCGGCAAAACCCGCGACCGCCGGGTAGAAGTTGGTGGGGTCGCCATGCACCGAGACGTACAGCACATCGTCTCGTTCGTAGAAGATTTCCTGAATGCCCTGGCCGTGATGCATGTCGGTGTCGAGCACGGCCACACGGCTGTAGCGTTCGCGCAGTACCTGGGCGGCGATCGCGGCGTTGTTCAGGTAGCAGAAACCACCCGCCGCTTCCGCGCGGGCGTGATGCCCTGGCGGGCGGCACAAGGCATAGGCCGCAGGTTCACCGTCAAGCAGGGCCTTGGCCCCCGCCACTGCGCTTTGCGCTGACCAGTAGGCCGAACGCCAGGTCTGCTCGCCCACCGGGCAACTGCCATCGGCAAGGTAACGGGCCGCCTGGGCCAGCACGCCACGCAAGGCGTTGGGCTCAGGCACGAAGATGTTCGACATCACCTCATCGCCCCAGTCTTCGGGGATCTCCTTCCAGCGCTGGTGCGCCTCCTGGAGAAAGCTCAGGTAGGCCGCGCCATGTACCGCCAGCAGTGGCTGCAGGCCGGCATCGTTTGGCTGGACGATGTCAAAACCCATGCTATGCGCGGCCTGTAGCAGACGTTGAGCTCGCTCGGGCACTTCCTGAGGTGTGCGCATCTGGCCGCGCGAGTAGTAGCTGCGCGGATGGTGCAGAAGTTGTTCCGGGTGGAAATAGCAACGCATGGATTTCTCCTTATTCGACACGACCGGCACGGGCCAACACGGCGTTGAGCAGCACATCGGCGCCTTGGCGTACGTCCTCGGGCAGCACATCTTCGGCTTCGTTATGGCTCAAGCCGCCGACACAGGGGATGAACACCATCGCTGTCGGGCAGTAGCGCGCCAGCAGAATAGCGTCGTGTCCAGCGCCGCTGACAATCGATTGCTGGGCGTAACCCAGGCCATCGACTGCCGCCTGCACCGCAGCCACACACGCGCTATCGAACGGCGTTGCCGGGCTGACCCAGTGGCGGCTGATGCTGACGTTCAGGCCACGCTGGGCAGCGATAGCGTGCAGGCGGCTAGTGACCTGCTGTTCCATGTCGGCAATGGCCGTGTCGCGGTGATGACGCAGGTCGACGGTGAACTGCACGCGCCCGGGAATGGTGTTGCGCGACGACTTGCTGATGCTCAGTTCGCCCACCGTGGTCAGCCCTTGGGGGGCAAATTCACTGGCCAACTGTTCAATTGCCTGGATCATCGGCGCGGCGCCATACAGGGCATCTTTGCGCAGCGGCATCGGCGTGGTGCCGGCGTGCGCAGCCATGCCTTCGACCTGCACGTCGAGCCAACGAATGGCCTGGCCACCGCTGACCACACCAATGCTCTTGGCGTTGTCTTCAAGAATCGGGCCCTGCTCGATGTGCGCTTCGAAATAGGCATCCACCGCACCGCCCAAAGGCCGCGTGCCGGCATAGCCGGTGCGCTGCAACGCCTCGGCAACGCTGACACCCTCGGCATCGCGCACCGCCAGGGCGTCTTCAAGTTTCATCGTGCCGGTGAACACCGCCGAGCCGAACATCGCCGGGGTGAAACGCGCACCCTCTTCGTTGGTCCACACCGCCACTTCCAGCGGCTTGCGCGTCTGGATCTGCAGGTCATTGAGGCAGCGCACCACCTCAAGCCCGGCCAGCACACCGTAGACACCGTCGAAACGCCCACCCTCAGGCTGGGTGTCGAGGTGGCTGCCGATCATCACCGGGGCGGCCTGCGGGTCGCTGCCTGGGCGGCGGGCGAAGAGGTTGCCAATCGGGTCAACGCTCAGCGTCATGCCTGCTTCGCGGCACCAGTGGGCAAACAGTTCACGTCCGGCTTTGTCTTCTTCACTCAAGGCCAGGCGGCAGCTGCCGCCACGGGCCGTCGCACCGATTTCGGCCATGGCCATCAGGCTCGCCCACAGGCGTTCGCCGTTGCTTTTCAACATCGCAACTACTCCAGTATTCATTGACAGATCAGGCCATTTCCAGGCGGTGGGCGGCGGCGTGGCGGCGCGCCAGGGCCAGTACGCAAAGCAACGAGATGGCAGCAATCACGCTGTAGAACAGCGCCATCGGCCACCACTGGCCAACAAACTTGTGCGCCAGCCACGTGCCGACCAAGGGCGTCAGGCCACCGGCAATCGCACCGCACACCTGATAGGCCATGGAGATCGCGGTGTAGCGCACGCGGGTCTCGAACATGCCGCTGACGTAACCGGCGATCACCGCATAGAACGACGCCATGCACACCACCGCCAGGGCGATACCGACAATGATCAGCGGCGCCTGGCCGGAACTGACCAGCACGAACATCGGGTACGGCGAGGCCATGGCCAGCAGCGACACCAGGCAGAGGAAGCGCGTGGCGCCGATCTTCTCTGCCACCCAGGCCGCCAGCGGCTGGATGCAGAACTGAATGATCGCCACCACGAACAGGCACTCGAGAATCAACGAGCGTGGCAAGGCCAGTTGCTGGGTGCTGTAGGCAATCATGAAGGTGTTGGTGAAATACACCCCGGCGATGCCCAGGGTATTGGCGCCGATACACAGCAGCAGCGGGCGCCAGGCGGTACGCAGTACTTCCATCACCGGTGCCTGCTCTTTGCGCTTGGCCTTGCTGGCCTGTTCACGGCTGGCGAGGAATTCTGGTGATTCATTGACCCCCAGGCGAATCGCCAGGCCCACCAGCAGCAACAGTGCACTGGCCAGGAACGGCAAGCGCCAGCCCCAGCTCATCAGGTCTTCCTCGGGCAGGCGGGTGACGGCGCTGAAGGCCAGCAGCGACAGGATCAAGCCCGCCGGGCTGCCCAACTGGGCGAACGAGGCAAAGAAGTTACGGCGGCCCTTGGGTGCGTGCTCACCGGCCATCAGCACCGCCCCGCCCCATTCACCACCTACGGCAATGCCCTGGACGATACGCAGCAGAATCAACAACACCGGCGCCGTGGCACCAATCTGTGCATAGGTCGGCAACAAGCCAATGCACACGGTGACCACGCCCATCATCAACAGGGTAATCACCAAGGATTTCTTGCGCCCGATACGGTCGCCAATATGGCCAAACACAATGCCGCCCAGGGGCCGGGCGAAAAAGCCCACGGCGAAGGTGCCGAAAGCGGCCATGGTGCTGAACAGTTTGTCGTCGGAGGGGAAGAACAAGGCGCCGAACACCAAAGCGGCGGCGGTGGCATAAATGTAAAAGTCGTACCACTCGATCATGGTTCCGATAAAGGCGGCAGCGGCAGCCCGGCGAGGCTGGGGCGATGCGGTAGGCGTCATGGGTCAGGCTCCTTTGATTATTTTTCTGGCAGGAGGGAACGGTGCGTTCGGGCGTTCTCGATGACGCCTGTATGACCACGATTTTTCGTCTGCAGGCTATGATTAGTCAATTTTCTATTTATTATTCACACTATTAACCGCCCTTATATTTAAACCCCAGGACCCTGCCATGCCTGACCGCTTGCTCAACGACCGTCTGGACTGGAACCTGCTGCGCACCTTTCGCGTCATCGGCCAGGAGCTGAGTATCAGCCGGGCTGCCGCGCGCCTGCACCTGACGCAACCGGCGGTGAGCCAGGCGCTCAAGCGTCTGGAAGAACAACTGGGGCGCCAGCTCATCGCCCGCCGCGGCCCACGCTTTGCGCTAACCGAAGTGGGCGAGCAGATTTTCCACCTGGCAGGTGAAATCTACGGGCAAATGTCTCAGGTCAGTGGTGTGCTGGAGCAACCGGCCGACGAAGTGATCGGCAAAGTGCGCCTGCTGATGATCAGCCGGATCGCCTGCGAACGGTTCGACAGCTTCCTCGCCGACTTCCACCGCCAGCATCCACGGGTTGATCTGGAAATCGACGTGATGCGCAGTTCCGACATCGTCAGCGCCCTGCAGGAAAAAACCGCGACCCTTGGCCTGAGCCTCAACCGCCGCCCTCAGCCGCGCCTGGAACAGCGCCTGTTCCTGCGCCAGCGCTACGCCTTTTTCTGTGGCAAACACCATGGATTGTTCGGCAAACAGGACGTTGCCGAGGGCGACCTGCAGCGGGAAAACTTCGTCAGTTTTGCCAGTGACCAGATTGGCGGCATGCTCTCGCCGCTGACCATTTTCCGTGACCAACAGGGCTTCAGTGGGCGCATCGTTGCCACTTCACCGAGCCTTGAAGAAGTGCGCCGCTTGGTCATTGCCGGGTACGGTGTTGGCTGCCTGCCCGCCCACGTGGTGGCTGAGGACGTTGCAGCGGGCTTGCTCTGGCCCTTGCCACCGCATGAGGGCATTGCCGATGTCGACATTCACCTGCTGTGGAACCGCGAGCAACGCATGAGCCGCGCTGAAGCGGTGTTTCTCGAAGCCCTGCAGGCAACCTTGTTGTAGGGGCGGCGATGCGACTTGACCCGCGATCGCAATCCTTCAGTCACATCGCATCGCGGGGCAAGCCCGCTCCCACAAAAAAAGACCGATATCTGTGTCAAATTTATTCGACATCCAATGAAATCCGAATAACGCCAAGACCTTTGGTTTAGAGCACCTAATGCACGATAACGGGCGCAAGCCCGACACAATCCAGTAACAATTTGTCAGAATTTAATTGACACACCACATCACACTTTCTATTTTCCCTCTGCCTCACCGCTGCAAAAAAAGAATAATTCCAAATACATACGGGCAAGTGCCATTCATGATGCCAGTCTCTTCACGCGCACCTAAGCAGCAGAACAAAGGACCCGTTCTCACCGTTTCACCCCGCCAGACAGCGATTGCAAGCGCCCGCTCCTTCCGGACTCAGGAGCACGCTCAGCATGCACAGTAACAGCACCAGCGCTGCCGGCAGCCAATTCAAAAAGTCTCTGAAACTCTGGCAGGTGGTCATCATCGGCCTGGCCTACATCGCGCCAATGACCGTGTTCGATACCTTCGGCATTGTCTCCGGCATCACCGATGGTCATGTGCCAAGCGCCTATGTGCTGGCCCTGCTCGGCATCCTCTTCACGGCGGTGAGCTACGGCACCCTGGTGCGGCGCTTCCCCGAATCCGGTTCGGCCTATACCTATACCCGCCGGGCGATCAACCCGCATGTCGGCTTTCTGGTCGGCTGGTCGTCGCTGCTCGACTACCTGCTGCTGCCGATGGTCAACGCCTTGCTGGCCAAACTCTACCTGTCGGTGATGTTCCCGGAAGTGCCGGCCTGGGCCTGGGTGGTGGGCTTTGTCACCATCATGAGCCTGATCAACATCCGCAGCATCACCCTGGTGGCCAACTTCAACACCCTGTTCGTCGCCATTCAGGCGGTCATCATCGGCGTGTTTATCTACCTGACCATTCGCGGTCTGCACAACGGCGAAGGTCTGGGCACCTCGTGGAGCCTGTTGCCGTTCGCCGGTGAGGACACCCACCTCAATGCCCTGGTCGCTGGCGCCACCATTCTGTGCTTCTCGTTCCTGGGCTTCGATGCGGTCACCACCCTGTCGGAAGAAACCGAAAACGCAGAGAAAGTCATCCCCCGCGCGATCTTCCTGATTGCCCTGATCGGTGGCCTGGTGTTCATCGTCGTGTCGTTCTACATCCAGTCGTTTTTCCCCAACATGGACCGCTTCCAGGATCACGAAGCCGCCCTGCCGGAAATCGCCCTGTATGTCGGCGGCAAGCTGTTCCAGTCGATTTTCATCTGCTGCACCTTCATCAACACCCTGGCCTCCGGCCTGGCCTCGCAAGCCAGCGTGTCGCGCCTGCTGTATGTGATGGGCCGCGACAACGTCATCCCCAAACGCTACTTCGGCCGCCTGCACGGCAAGTGGAAAACCCCAGCGATCAACATTGTGATTGTCGGGTTCATCTCACTGTCGGCGATTTTCTTCGACCTGGTGACCGCCACTTCGGTGATCAACTTCGGTGCGCTGGTCGCCTTCAGCTTTGTGAACCTTTCGGTCATCGTGCACTGCTACATGCGTGAAGGCCGCAACAAGACCTTGCTCGACAAGTTCAAGTACCTAATGGTCCCGACCATTGGCTTTTGCATCATCGCCATCCTCTGGCTGGACCTTGATGAACACTCGCTACTGTTTGGCGGCGTGTGGGCGGCGTTAGGGGTGCTGTACCTGGCCTACCTGACCAAAGCCTTCAAGGTTGCGCCACCGAGTTTCATTGCCGAGTAACTACCATGACCAATGGCCCGTCGATTTCGATGGGCCTTTTACTGTCCACTACCCTTAAAACTACAAGGACGTCACCATGCTGCTGCGCCGCCTGCTCATTCAATGGAAGATCACCCTGCTCGCCGGCTTGTGCCTGTTGACCATCGTGGGGGTGCTGATGGCGGCAGCGCTGTTTCAGTCCAGTCGCAGCGCGGCATTGGTGAACAGCGCCAGCACGCAGATGCTTGAGCAGAACGCGCGCCTGCGCTTGCAAACCTATGCGCAACTGCAAGCGGTGCGCATCCAACGCTACTTCAAGGACGCCTACCTGTATGGCAATGGCGTCTCTCACCTGATGATGGTGCTCAAGACCCAGGGTGGCGATAACCTGCGTCAGCAGCTCACCGAGCAAGCCCGGACGGCACTGGCAGAGAACCCGGAACTGCTGGGCCTGTACCTGGTGTTTCTACCCGGTGCGCTAGATGGCAAGGACGCAGCCTTCATCGATCAAGCAGCGCTCGGCAGCAATGAAAGCGGACGTTTCTCGCTGTACTGGTCGCAACCGCAACCGGGCCAGCTGGAGTCGGAGGCCATGCCAGAGTCGATGCTGGCCGATACCAGCCTTGGCGCTAACGGTTTCGCTTACAACCGCTGGCTAACCTGCCCGCTGGAAAGCGGCGAAGCCTGTGTTATCGACCCTTACTTCGACACCGTCGGCGACCGCACGCCGCTGATGACCAGCATCGCCATCCCGCTCAAGCAAGACGGCAAAGTGATTGGCGTGATGGGCCTGGATATCAGCCTCGACAACCTGCAGCAATTGAGCCTGGACGGCCGCCAGGACCTGTTCGACGGCAACGGCCAGGTCAGTATCGTCAGCCCCGCTGGCCTGCTGGCCGGGCACAGCCGCGACGGCAAGCAGCTGAGCAAAAAAATCGAAGAGGTGTTCGGCCAGCAAGCCAGTGCCCTGGCGCAACAGATGCGCGCGGGCAAGGCGGCTGAAGTGAACGACAATGGCATGCTTCAGGTCAGCCAGTCGTTTGCCCCGGTGCCGGGCGCGCAGCCGTGGAGCGTGTTGCTGGAAGTCCCTGAGCAGGTGCTGCAAGCGCCCGCCCTTGAGCTCACCACACGCCTTGATGCGCATAGCAACAGCGCCAACCTCAACAGTTTGCTGATGGCCCTGGGTGCTGTGGTGCTGGGCCTGATCGTGATCTGGATGACCGCACGCGGAGTGACCCGGCCGATCCTCGGCGTGGCAGCGATGCTCAAAGACATTGCCAGTGGCGAAGGCGACCTGACCCGCCGCCTGGACTACGTCGGCAAGGATGAACTGGGTGAACTGGTCAGTTGGTTCAACCGCTTCCTCGACAAGCTGCAACCGGTGATCGCCGACGTCAAAGCCTCGGTACAGGATGCACGCGGCACCGCTGACCAGTCGGCCGCAATTGCCAGCCAGACCAGCGCCGGCATGCAGCAGCAATACCGCGAAGTCGACCAGGTGGCCACTGCCTCGCAAGAGATGAGCGCTACCGCCCAGGACGTCGCCCGCAACGCAGCGCAAGCTGCCGAAGCGGCACGCGGTGCCGACCTGGCCACCCGCGAAGGCCTGGAACTGATCCGCACCACCAGCCGCGCCATCGAACAGCTGGCCTGTGAAATGAACGCGGGGATGGAAGAAGTACAACAGCTGGCCAGCCGTAGCGAGCAGATCGGCTCAGTGCTTGAAGTGATTCGCGCGATTGCCGAGCAAACCAACCTGCTGGCCTTGAATGCCGCCATTGAAGCGGCACGCGCCGGCGAGGCCGGGCGCGGTTTTGCGGTGGTGGCCGATGAAGTGCGCAGCCTGGCCAAGCGTACCCAGGATTCGGTCGAGGAGATTCGCACCGTGATCGAAGGCCTGCAACAAGGTACACGCGAGGTGGTCGGTTCGATGCACAGCAGTCACCGCCAGGCTCAGGGCAGCGTGGCCCAGGCCGAACAGGCGGTACCGGCATTGCAACGGATTGGCGATGCGGTGGCGGTGATCACCGACATGAACCTGCAGATTGCTTCGGCGGCCGAAGAGCAAAGTGCGGTGGCTGAAGAAGTGAACCGTAATGTGGCGAGTATTCGTGATGTGACCGAATCGTTGTCTGAGCAGGCACAGGAGTCGGCGCAGATCAGCCAGGCGTTGAACCGCCTGGCCAATCACCAGCAAGGCTTGATGGCCACCTTCAAGGTGTGACCACCCAGGTGGGAGCGGGCTTGCCCCGCGAACACGGGCGAAGCCCGTGCCATTCACCGCAGTGCCTGCTTCGCGGGGCAAGTCGGATCGCCGCACCGCCGCTCCCACCGAGGTACGCCTTTAGCAGGTGCCAATTACCTGTTTGAGCATGCGCTTGAAGGTCTCGATCTGCTCCGGCGAGCAATCGGCAAACACTCGAGTCTGCTGTTCGCAGGCAATGTCCCACAACGCTTCGGTCTGTTCGACACCGGCGGCCGTCAGGCCGAAGCAGCCAGCCGCACGGTCTTCGACCAGGCCTTTGCGCTTGAGCATGTCGACCGACTGTTCGATCTCACGCATGGGCATCGCCACTTCACGCTGCAGTCCGGTCATGTCCAGGCCGCTATCGTTCTCCAGCACCATGAGCATGCGCGCTTCACTGGTGCGCAGGCCGGTAGCCAGCTGCCGTGGCTGGTAGTCGGCCTGGTAGCTGCGTACGGCCTGGGTCATCAGGTAGTAGAGGTTATGGCTCAGGCGTCCCTGGAAGGCACTCTTGCCACCGCCTTCAGGACGCGACGTCAGCCGCGGGTGCGGCAGCACCGACGAGTAGGCGCCCTGGTGATAGAGCAACGGCGAGCGGCCGAAGTCGTCAAAGGCGATGACCTTGCCAATCAGAATCCAATGATCACCACCATCGACCTGCTGGTGCATTTCACATTGAAAACGCGCTGCGCAGTCGCTGAACAACGGCGCCCCTCCCGCCCCTTCCTGGTGGTCGACACCGGCAAACTTGTCGTCCTTGGGCCGGGCGAACTGATTGGACAGGTCAATCTGATCCGCCGCCAGGATGTTCACGGCGAAGTGACTGGCATCGTGGAACACGTCGTAGCTGGTGGAGCGTTTGTCGATGCTCCAGAGAATCAGTGCTGGCTCCAGTGAAACCGAGTTGAAGCTGTTGGCGGTGACGCCGACTTTGCGACCGCCGACGGCGGCGGTCATGATCGTCACACCGGTAGCGAAGTTGCCCAAGGCACGGCGAAACGCACGCGGATCGAAGCCCGCTTCTTGTTGGTTGCTCATGATGTCCTCAGTGCCGGGCGCACCCGGCAGGTCGATTCGAGAAAGAGTACAGGCCGTCAGACCATGCTCGGATCGGGTTCCAGCCCCATCAATTCCCGCCCAAGGATTTGCGCGCAGACGTCGTAGTCAGTGTAGGCATGCGCGGCAGTCATGTGCGAATCGCGCCACAAGCGCTGCAGCTCGTTGCTCTCCATCCAGGCCGTGCCACCGGCGGCTTCGAACAGGCGATCGACGGCCTGAACGCACATTTTTACCGCATAGCCCTGGTTGGTCCGCCAGAACGCCAGGGTTTCACGGCTCGGGTACTCATGACGCTCGCCATGTTCGGCATGATCGCGCCAGGTTTTTTCCAGGAAGGCCCGGGCGGCAGCCACCTGATGGGTGGATTCGGCCAGGCGCATCAAGGCCGGTGTAGCGGCCCCGACATTGACCCCGGTGTAGGCGCGCACGCGGTTGCGGGTTTTCTCCTTGAACGCCTCCAGCATGCGCTCGGCAATACCCAGGCTGATGGTCGCGAAGCCACTGGCAAAGTACGGCCGATAAGGGCTGTAGAAGATCTTGCTGTCCGGGTACAAACCAAAACCGGCGGACTTGCCTTCCATCATGTCCTTGGCTTTCTGGATGCGGTGCTCAGGGACGAACACGTTGCCGATCGACAGGGTTTTGGTACCGCTGCCCTTCATGCCGACGGCGTACCAATCATCCTGAATCTGGTAGTCGCTGCGTGGCAGCACCGCGAAGCAGTAGTCCAGCGCCCCTTCGGCATTCACCCGGCGGCAACCGACGATGGCCCATTCGGCGTGATCGCTGCCACTGCTCCAGCCCATCTGGCCGCTGAACATGACGCCACCCTCGACCTCCTCGACTTTGCCGAACGGCGCAATCGAACTGCTGGCCGTGGCATCCGGGTTGGCGCCCCAGATTTCATCCTGCAACTGCTTGGGGAACATCGCCAGCTGATGGCTATGGGTGCACAGCAGGCTCATGGCCCAGGCGGTACTGGCACAGGCACCGGCGAGCAAGGCGATGCAGTCACAGAAATCCGGCAGCGACATTTCCAGGCCGCCGTAAGGCTTGGGCTGGAAGGCGCGGTGCAGGCCAAGGCCTTTGAGCATGGCAATGTTTTCGGCCGGGACCATGCGGTCCTGCTCGGCTTGCGCGGCATTGGCGGCGATGGCAGGGAGGATCTCCTTGAGGGCATCAAAGAGGGGCGTTGGCTTTTTCATTGTTAGCGACCTTGTTGTTAGAAATTCGCTTAGTTCTGAGGAGGATTATGCGCAGCCCGAACAGCGCTAAAAATGGACATTTCGGACTCTGCATTGCACTTTCCATGGCTTTCTAGCCCCCTCCGGTAGGAGCGGGCTTGCCCCGCGATAGTGGTTTGCCTGTCACATCGGATCGCGGGGCAAGCCCGCTCCTACCAGAAGGTGTGGGTGTCTCAGAAAAATTGTTAACAAGACAACGAAACCAGTACCATAACGCCCCCTCCCGGCACCGGAGCCGTTCTCTGTCATGCGTCATTGGCCCAGCTCCCTGCGCGCTCTGCGCCACCGCAATTTCCGCCTGTACTTTTTTGGCCACGCGATTTCCACCCTCGGGACCTGGATCCAGCAGGTGGCCTTGAGCTGGTTGATTTACCGGCTGACCGACTCGGTCGCCCTGCTCGGCCTGACCACCTTCGCCGCGTTGATTCCACAATTGCTGGTCGGGCCGTTTGCCGGTGCCTGGATCGACCGGCATGACAAGCGGCGCCTGCTGATCATGGTCGAAACTGCACTCGCGGTGCAGGCGCTGGTGCTCGCCGGTTTGACCGCCAGCGAACTGATCGGGCCAACCCTGATTGTGTTCATGGCCGCTTTGCTGGGTGTGTTGAATGCCGTAGATACACCGTTGCGCCAGTCGTTGCTCAGTCAGTTCGTCGACGACCGTCAGGACCTGCCCAACGCCCTCGCCCTCAACGCCATGCTGTTCACCCTGTCGCGCTTCATCGGCCCGCCGCTGGCCGGATTGCTGTTGGCGGTGATCAGCGAAGCGGTGTGCTTCAGCCTCAATGCCGTGTCCTATCTGGCCCTGGTGATCGGCCTTGCCTGTGTCCGCCAACTGCCCACGGCACGCGCCAGCGGCTCATTTGCCAATGTGTTCCGCGAAGGCCTGCGCTATGCCCTGGACAGCCCGCAGGTGAAGCAACTGATGCTCAGCGTGATGGTGATCAACCTCACCGCATCGACCTATGTGGTGCTGCTGCCGGTGTTTGCCCGTGACATTTTCGCCGGTGACGCACGCACCCTCGGCTGGTTATGGGGAGCTGCCGGGCTCGGCTCATTGGCGGCCAGTGTGGTCCTGGCCGGGCATCGCAGCACAACTCCGCTGGTGCGCTTGATTCTTGCCAGTGCAGCCAGCAGTGCAGTGGCCATGCTGGTGTTCGCGGTCAGTACCCAGCTGTGGTTGTCGCTATTGGCCATGGCCGCACTTGGCTTTGGCATCACCCTGTGCAACGTCGGCACCAACATCTTGCTGCAGAGCCAGGCACCGGAAGCGCTACGGGGCCGGGTGGTGGCGCTGTACACATCGACACGTTTCGGTTTTGACGCCATCGGCGGCCTGCTGGCCGGGCTGGTCGCCGCGCGGCTGGGCGCCCCGATGGTGTTGCTCGGCGCCGGGGCGCTACTGCTGGTCTACTGTGCCTGGGCAGTACGCCGCCCTGCCCTCAGCCACGGCTAAGGCGGTAAGCCAGAAACGCTCCGATACCGGCGCTGCCCACCACCAGCGCCATCGGCCAGGGGCTGCCGTCGTACAAAGCACCGACCAGGGCACTGGCCACGGTGCCCAGGCCAAACTGCATGGCCACCGCCAAGCCCGCTGCTGCCCCGGCCTGACGCGGGAAAATCGCCATCAGGCAGGCCAGGCAGTTGGCCGCGACCAGGCCGGTAATGCTGACAAACAGCAACACACACAGCACCAGCGCTGGCAGGCCGCCTACGCCAGCACCGGCACACAGCAGCAAGGCCATCCCTGAGCCGGCTGCCAGCGTGGCACCGAAACCGAGCATACGCTGCGAACCCAAACGCCGAACCAAACGCGCATTGAGAAAGCTCATGCTCATGATTCCGGCAATGTTCAGGGCAAACAGCCAGGCGTAGTGCTGGGCGGAAACGCCAAAATACTCGATATAGACAAACGGCGAGGCGGTGATAAAGGCAAACATACCGGCGAAGGTCAGGCCCATGCACAGGATGTAACCCAGCGCCTGCGGGCTGCGGGCGATGTCGGCATAGGCCTTGAAAACACTCAGCAGCGAAGCGCCGCGCGCCTGCGGTGGATGAGTTTCCGGGATGTAGCGCAGCACCAGCAGCAGGCACAGACCGGCAAAGCCGAACAACACCAGAAACAGCACACGCCAACCGCTCAGCAGCATCAGGTAGCTGCCCAGCAGCGGCGCTACCAGGGTGGCGATCATGGTCACCTGCTGCATCAACGACAGCACCCGTGCGGCGTCGTTGAGCGGGAACAGGTCGCGGACAATGACCCGCGCCAGCACCGACGCCGCGGCACCGCCCAACGCCTGCATCAGGCGCCAGCCGATCAGCTGACCGGGACCGCTGGCCAACGCGCAACCGATGCTGGCGAGCATGTACAAGACAATCCCGGCCAGCAACAGCTTGCGTCGGCCAAAGCGGTCGGACAGCGGCCCATAGAACAGCATGCCGAGGCTGAAACCGGCGAGGAACAGGCTGATGGTCAGTTGAATCTGCTGCTGACTGGCCCCCAGATCGGTGGCAATCAACGGCAGGCTGGGCAGGTACATGTCAATCGACAGTGGCCCGAAGGCCACCAGGGCGGCGAGTAGAACAATCAAGCGAGGGGGCATGGGGACTCCGGGAATCGCGGGGCAAGCCCGCTCCCACAAGAAACGTGTAGGAGCGGGCTTGCCCCGCGATAAACGCTAAAACGCCAACAACCAGAGGCTCAGCCCCGGGAAGGCTACCAGCAAGGCAATACGCAACAGGTCAGAGCACAGGAACGGCACGATCCCTTTGGCCGTTTCACCATACGGCACATCCCCGGCCGTACGCTGCACGATGAACAGGTTCATGCCCAGCGGCGGATGGATCAGCCCGATCTCCACCACCATCAGCGCGAGAATCCCGAACCAGATCGACTTGTCCGTCTCACTCATGCCGAAAAAGTCCAGGCCCATGATCATCGGGTAGAAGATCGGAATGGTCAGCAGGATCATCGCCAGCGAATCCATGACGCAACCGAGCAGCAGGTACAAACCGAGGATGATCAGCAATACCAGCATCGGCGCCAGACCACTGCCAATCACCCAGGCCGCCAGCTCGCCCGGCATCTGGGTCAGCGCCAGGCCCGAGTTGAGCAGGTCGGCGCCCAGCAGCACAAGGAAGATCATCGCCGTGGTTTCAGCGGTACCGAGCATGCTGGCGCGGAAGCCGCTCCAGCGCATACCGCCCTGCCAGACCGCCAGCACACCACAGGCAGCGGCACCGATGGACGCTGCTTCGGTTGGGTTGGCCCAGCCACCGTAGATGCCGACGATCACCACCAGGAACACACCAATGACCGGCGATACACTGACCAGCGCCTTGACCCGCTCGACCGCCGAGGCCTTGGGCGATACGGTCGCCTGGCTCTCGTCACGCGAGACCATGATGCGCAGCACGATCATGTAACCGACAATCGCCACTACGCCCGGAACGATGGCCGCAACGAACAGCTTGGCAATCGACTCCTGGGTCAGTACCGCATAAATGATCAGCGGCACCGACGGGGGAATCAGAATACCCAGCGTGCCGCCTGCGGCGACGGTCGCTGTGGCCAGACGTCCGGAATAGTTGTGCCGACGCAGTTCCGGCAACGCCACGTGGCTCATGGTTGCCGCCGTCGCCAGCGACGAGCCGCAAATGGCGCCGAACCCTGCGCAGGCGCCAATGGCCGACAGCCCCATCCCGCCTTTCCAATGGCCGATGAACGCCGCCGCACAGCGGAAGATCGAGCGCGACAAACCACCGTGGGTAGCGAACTGGCCCATCATCACGAACAACGGGATCACCGCCAGGTCGTAGTTGGACAAGCGCGAGTAGGCCAACGAGTTGAGGGTGTACAACAGGCTCGACAGGTCACCGTCGTTGATTGCCCAGAAGCACGCCGCGCCACCGACCAGCATGGTCACGCCGATATGCACCCGCAGTAACAACAAGGTCGTAGTGATGCCCAGGGCGATCAGCCCCAATACCAGACCGCTCATGCCTGCCTCCCGGCTTTACGACAGATGTCCTGCACCCGCGCCAGGGCGCACAAACCCAACAGCACCAGGCTCGGTACGATGAGCAACAAGGGAATCCACAGCGGAAACGACAACAGCGTGGTGCTGTCACCGAACTCACGGCTTTCCAGCATCTGCAGCCAGGTGCGCCAGGCCAGAATCCAGGCGGCGGCGCAGCACAGCAGGTGGCCGATGCAATCCAGGGTGTCGCGCACCCGTGCAGGCAGCCAGGAGGTCAGCGCGTCGACCTTGATGTGGGTGCCGCGCAGCTCGCACAGGGGCAGGAACGCGGCGATGGCAATCGCCGCCCCGACCTCGACCAGCTCCATGTCACCGCGCACCGGCACGGAGAACAGCTTGCGCCCGACAATCGACACCATCGACATGGCAATCAAGCCGATCAACAGCACGCCACCGGCCATGGCAAAACCCTGGGTCAGCCACAACAAGGTGCGGCGCGCCCAGCCACGATGCTGTTCAGCATCAAACTCTATGGTCAAAGATTCTTGCATGGCGATTACTGCGCCAGGCCGGAAAGGCTGCGTACATCCTGCACCAGCGCGTTGCCATCCAGGCCTTTGTCGTTAGCTTCCTTGATCCACTGCTGCACCGCCCCTGCCGAAGACGCCTGCATTTCGCTGTAGGCCTTGGCATCGATGTTCACCAGCCCCGCTGCCGGCGTGGCGGCATAGGCTGCATCCGAAGCTTTGTCCCAGGCCGTGGCAAAACGCTCCGACAACGCCTTACCGCTGTTGCGCTCGATGATTGCCTGCAAATCGGCCGGCAGGCTGTCGAATTTGCGCTGGTTCATCAGCATGGCCAGCACGGTGTAACCGAAGGCCGGCTGCCCGGCCGGGGTGACGCTGTGATACTGGGTAACTTCGTCCAGCTTGGTTGCCGGCACCACTTCCCAGGCGGCCAGGGCGCCGTCGACCACACCTTTGGAAATCGCTTCGGTCATCTGTGCCGGCGGCATGCTCACCGGGGTAGCCTCAAGGCTCTCGACGGTTTTCGCTGCGGTACGGCTCGACGCCCGCAGTTTCAGGCCCTTGAGGTCGGCCAGGGTCTGCACGGCTTTGCCACGGGTGTGCAGGCTCATACCGCCATCGCCGTGTACCACCAGCACCTTGTAGCCCTTGAAGTCGTCTTGGGCGTACTGCTCGTAGAACTTCCAGATGATCTCGTTACCGGCCTTGCCGCCATAAGGCAGGACGAAAGGCAGCTCCAGCGCCTCGACACGTGGGAATTTACCGGCCGAATAGGCAGGCGCCGTCCAGACGATATCCGCCACACCGTTGCGCGCCATGTCGGCCAGCTTGGCCGGAGTCCCGCCCAACTGCATCGAAGGGTACAGCTGGCACTTGATGCGGTCGTTGGACTCCTGACGCAACTGCTCGCACCACGGTTCAATGATGTTGGCCTGAGCGTTGGAGGTCGAAGGCAGGAAGTGGGCAATCTTGAGGGTGACGGTTTCAGCCTGAGCCGACGCCGCGCCCGCCATGGCCAGGCACAGGGCAGCAATTGTCATTGTTTTCATGGTGTTAGCTCCGTGTTGTTGTTGTGGCCACGCTGGCGCGATAGCTCTGAGGAAGCGCAATACGTTAATAAGTTAATTTTTTGGCTGAGATTGTCAACCACTATGCGAGCAGGCTGCGGGATTCAGCGCTCGCTACGCTGCGTCAAAAAAATCTTCTTAGTCGTTTAATTTCAATGATTTATCGATTAAAAAAGGCAAAAAAAGGCCTTTTAGATCTTTTCGTCTCATGAAAAATACTATTGTTAATAACTTAACAATATGGCTACATGATATGGGCACGGCCCAAGGACCCAATGCCGTTTCGACACGCCAACACCAATCCTAGAGACAAGAACAATGATCAGGATGCCCCGCACTACCCCGGCACTCGTCTGCCTGTTCGGTACCGCCTGCGGCTTCAGCCAGGTGGCAACTGCCGACTTCTTCAGCGACACCAAAGCCAGCCTCGAAGCCCGCAACATGTACATGAACCGCGATTTTCGCCAAAGCAACGCGCCCCAGGCCAAGGCCGAGGAATGGGCGCAAGGCTTTACCGCGCGGGTTGAGTCAGGGTTCACCGAAGGCACCCTTGGCTTTGGCCTGGACGCTATCGGTGAAACGGCGATCAAGCTGGACTCCAGCCGTGACCGTCGCGGCACCGGCCTGCTGGCCTACGGCGCCGAGAGCCTGGAACCGGAAGACACCTACAGTGAACTGGGGTTGACCGCCAAAGTGCGGCTGTCGAAAAGCGTATTGAAAGTCGGCACCTTGCAGCCGCAACTGCCGGTAGCGGCCTACAACGACACGCGCCTGCTCTCCTCCACTTACGCCGGGACCCTGCTCAACTCACAGGAAATCGGCGGCCTGACTCTCAACGCCGGGCGCCTGGAAAAGATCAACCAGCGCGACTCGTCGAGCAATGACGAGATGAACTACAACGGCGTCGAAAGCGCGCACCTTGACCTGGCGGGCGGCAGCTACGCGCTCAACCCGAGCCTGATCGTCAGCTATTACTACGCGCAGATGGACAACATCTATCAGCAGCACTTTGCCGGTCTGGTGCACAGCGCCACCCTGGCCGAGGGCGTTACCCTGAAAACCGACCTGCGCTACTTCGACACCGGTGAAAGCGGCGACCATCGCTATCGCAGCGCCGGGCGCGTGGATGCCGGCCGTATCGACAACCGCTTCTTCAACGGCATGCTGACCCTGGGCATCGGCGCGCACAAGTTCGGCGCGGGTTACCAGAGCCTGTCCGGTGATGGCGACTTTGCCTTTCCGGGCCTTGACCCGTACTCGGTCAACCTGGTGACGGTCAACACCTTCACCAAAGCCGAGACCGATGCCTGGCAAGCCCGTTACGACTACGACTTCGCTGCGCTTGGCGTACCCGGACTGTCTTTCATGACCCGCTACGTCAACGGCCGCAACATTGAAACAGCGAGAGTCAGTGGCGGTAAAGAATGGGAACGTGACACCGACCTGGTCTACGCCTTTCAGTCCGGCACCTTCAAAAACCTCAACATCCGCCTGCGCAACGCCACCTTCCGCTCCAGCGCCGGTTTGACCTCGGATATCGATGAGAACCGCATCATCATCGGCTATACCCTGCCGCTGATGTGATGTGTAGGAGCGGGCTTGCCCCGCGATGCGATGTGACTGACAAATCGCTATCGCGGGGCAAGCCCGCTCCCACCGGACAGCAATTTCACAGGGTTCGGCTGCGCAAGCGGTACTCGCCGGGTGTCACGCCAGCATGGCGGGTGAAAAACCGGCTGAAGTACGCCGGGTCTTTGAAGCCAAGTTGATAGCAGATTTCGTTTACCGTGCTGCCGGTAAACAGCAGCAGGCGCTTGGCCTCCTGCATCAGCCGTTCGAACACCAGGCGCTTGGAAGGCATATCGGCGATGCGCCGACAGACATCATTGAGCCGCGCCTCGGTCACCCCCAGCAATTGTGCGTACTGGCTGAGCGGTAAATGCTCAAGGTAGTGCGCCTCGATCTGCAAATTGAAACGCTGAAAAATCTGCAAGTCTTCGCTGCGCGACGCTTGCGCCGTCAACGACCGCGCTGACAGGCGCAGCAGGCTGATGAAAATCAACCGCGTCAGCGCCTCCAGGCTCAACGCCCGCCCAGGCTGGCTGGCGGCGAACTCACTGCGCAATTGATCGAACAACAGGTTCAGCCGCGCCACCTCATCGGCATACGCCTCATCAAGATCGCCCACGGCCACACAGATCGGCGCAATGCGCGCCCCCGCTGCCAGGCCAACGCTCTCTTCCAGCAGCGGCCAGACCAACTGCTGGCTGACCGTCAGCACATGACCATCACTTTGCGCATCGGTGACAAAGGCATGGGCAACGGTCGGCGGCGTCAGGAAGAACATCGGCCCTTCCTGCAGGTAACGTTGGTCGTCGAGGTACACCCTGACCGTGCCACTCTTGACGTAATGCACCTGGAAAAAACGGTCGTGCCGGTGCACCGGCATGTTCCGGCCGAAAAAGTCCGCCAGCTTACCCAGTGCCTCGTAGTGCACCTGGGCATCGGCGTAGCGCTGGTCGTAGGCCTGGCCGATGTGGATGTTGGGGATGGGCGGCCGGGCTGCCATCAGTACTTGATCTGCTTCAACTCATCGAGCAGGCCAAGCAGCAACTGCAGCTTGTCTTCGCCGAATTGCTCAAGGATGCGCTGGTAATTGCGTTCCATGTCTTCACTCATGGACACAAAGCACTGCTGGCCCTTCTCCGTCAGCCCCACATGCACGCGGCGCTGATCCTGCGGCGATCGCCAGCGGCGCACCAGGCCATCACGCTCCATGCGCGTCAGCACGCCGGTCATGCTCGGTTTGAGGATGCAGGCCTGCTCGGCCAGCTGATAGCTCTCCAGCTCTCCGTTCTGGCGCAGGATGCGAATGATTCGCCATTGCTGCTCGGTCAGGCCGTGCTGGTTGAGCGAGGGGCGAAAGAACCCCATGGCCGCTTCACGCGCTTGCAACAGGGTCAATGTCAGTGAGGGACGAGGTACAGGCATAACGGGATCGGCTCTCCGGCCAAATAAAGGAAACAGTGAATGATTTAAACAACAACCTTGAAGCGACGCAAACCGGCAATTGCGAGCTGCGATGTCATCCATGGCTTGACCATCGTTAACATATTAATTATAACATTAGCATGTTAACAATCTCCCGGCGACTGCCCTCCCCGCAGAGCATCGCCCAACGCTATCAACGGGGTCTGCCCCGCCCGATCCAGGAGTGAAGCATGCGTCGCGCCACCAGCGAAATCGCCAACGGCAGCCTGTTTGGCATTGCCTTGAACTACCAGGGCCTGCTGCAAAGCCGTTTGCCCGAGTTCAATCAGCCGCCGTACCAGCAACCACCGGTCAAACCGGTGCTGTTCATCAAAACCCCCAACACCCGCAATGGCGATGGCCAGGCGGTGGTTGCGCCCAGCGGCGAGCGCTTGCAGCCCGGCCCGGCGCTCGGTGTGGTGATCGGCAAAGACGCCAGCCGCGTCAGCGTCGAGCAGGCCTTCGACCATGTAGCCGGCTACCTGATCGTCAACGAATTCAGCCTGCCGGAAGACAGCTACTACCGCCCGGCGGTGAAAGCCAAGTGCCGTGATGGTTTCTGCGCCTTGAGCGACGAAGTCATCCCAGTGAGCGACGTGGCCGATGCGCACAACCTGACCCTGAGCCTGCTGGTCAACGGCCAGGTGCGTCAGGAGAACACCACCGCCAACTTCGTGCGCAGCATTCCCCAATTAATTGCCGAGCTCAGCGAGTTCATGACCCTGCACGCCGGCGATGTGCTGATCACTGGCACCCCGGAAGGCCGGGTCGATGTGCAACCCGGCGACCAGGTGGTCGTCGACATCAGTGGCCTCGGCCGCCTGACCAACACCATCGTCGCGGAATAAGGAGAAACCGATGAAACACGCCCGCATCCGCTACGAAAACCAGGTGTATGCCGTCACCGTTGAAGCCGACAACGCCGTTCGCCTGCCCGACGGCCGTCTGCTCGGCGAAGACCAGGTGCAATGGCTGCCGCCGGCCGAAGGCAGCATGTTCGCTCTGGGCCTGAACTACGCCGACCATGCCGCAGAACTTGCATTCAAGGCACCGACCGAGCCTCTGGCATTCATCAAGTCACCCGGCACCTACACCGGCCACAACCAGGTCACCTGGCGCCCGGACGACGTCAAGTACATGCACTACGAGTGCGAACTGGTGGCGGTGATCGGCAAGCCGGCGCGCAACGTCAAGCGCGAGGATGCCCTGAACTACCTGGCCGGTTACACCGTGTGCAACGACTACGCCATTCGCGACTATCTGGAAAACTACTACCGGCCCAACCTGCGGGTTAAGAACCGTGACTGCACCACCCCGGTCGGCCCGTGGATCGTCGATGCCGCCGACGTACCCGATCCGTCGAAGCTCACCCTGCGCACCTGGATCAACGGCGAGTTGAAACAGCAAGGCAGCACTGCCGACATGATCTTCGACATCCCCTACCTGATCGAATACTTCTCCAGCTTCATGACCCTGCAGCCGGGCGACATGATCGCCACCGGTACGCCCGAAGGCCTGGCCGATGTCGTGCCTGGCGATGAAGTGGTGGTGGAAGTCGAAGGCGTGGGCCGTCTGGTCAACCGCATCGTCAGTGAAAGCCAATTCTTTGCCGCGCGCGGCTAACCCCAGAACACGAGAGACACACAGCATGATCAAGCATTGGATCAACGGCCGCGAAGTCGAGAGCAAAGACACCTTCACCAACTACAACCCGGCCACCGGCGAAGCCATTGGTGAAGTGGCCAGCGGCACGGCCGAGGAGATCAACCTGGCAGTGGCCGCTGCCAAGGAAGCCTTCCCGAAGTGGGCCAACACCCCGGCCAAGGAACGCGCAAAATTGATGCGCAAACTCGGTGAACTGATAGACCAGAACGTGCCGCAACTGGCCGAACTGGAAACCCTCGACACCGGCTTGCCGATCCACCAGACCCGCAACGTGCTGATCCCGCGTGCGTCGCACAACTTCGATTTCTTCGCTGAAGTCTGCACACGCATGGACGGCCACAGCTACCCGGTCGACGACCAGATGCTCAACTACACCCTGTATCAGCCAGTGGGTGTGTGTGGCCTGGTGTCGCCGTGGAACGTACCGTTCATGACCGCCACCTGGAAAACCGCGCCATGCCTGGCGCTGGGCAACACCGCCGTGTTGAAGATGAGTGAGCTGTCGCCGCTGACCGCCAATGAGCTGGGCCGCCTGGCACTTGAAGCCGGTATCCCGCCGGGGGTGCTGAACGTGGTGCAAGGCTACGGCGCAACGGCCGGTGACGCGCTGGTGCGCCACCCTGACGTACGCGCCATCTCGTTCACTGGCGGCACCGCCACCGGCCGCAAGATCATGCAGTCTGCCGGCCTGAAAAAATACTCGATGGAACTGGGCGGTAAGTCGCCGGTGCTGATTTTCGACGACGCCGACCTTGATCGCGCCCTCGACGCCGCGCTGTTCACGATCTTCTCGCTGAACGGCGAGCGTTGCACGGCGGGCAGCCGCATCTTCATTCAGGAAACGGTCTACGACCAATTCGTCGCCGAGTTTGCCGCCCGCGCCAAACGCCTGATTGTCGGCGACCCGACCGACCCGAAAACCCAGGTCGGTTCGATGATCACCCAGGCCCACTACGACAAGGTCACCGGCTACATCAAGATCGGTATCGAGGAAGGCGCCAACCTGCTCGCCGGTGGCCTGGAACGCCCGGCCAACTTGCCCGCGCACCTGGCCAAAGGTCAGTTCATTCAGCCGACCGTGTTCGCCGATGTCGACAACCGCATGCGCATCGCCCAGGAGGAAATCTTCGGCCCGGTGGTGTGCCTGATCAAGTTCAAGGACGAAGCCGAAGCCCTGCGCCTGGCCAACGACACCGAATACGGCCTGGCCTCGTACATCTGGACCCAGGACATCGGCAAGGCCCACCGCCTGGCCCGCGGTATCGAAGCCGGCATGGTGTTCATCAACAGCCAGAACGTGCGCGACCTGCGTCAGCCATTCGGGGGCGTGAAAGGTTCGGGTACCGGTCGTGAAGGCGGCGAATACAGCTTTGAAGTGTTCGCCGAAATCAAGAACGTGTGCATTTCCATGGGCAGCCACCACATTCCGCGTTGGGGCGTGTGAGGTTGCACTCGCAAGAGTGACCCGACCAGGTTTATAACCCGGTAAGGGTCGCCAGTTTCCTGCGTGCAGACCAATCACAAGAACCAGGCCCTGTGGGGCCACGCTAGGAGAAGTACCATGGGCAAGCTTGCTCTGGCAGCCAAAGTCACCCACGTCCCCTCGATGTACCTGTCCGAATTGCCCGGCCCGCGCCAGGGCTTTCGCAAGGCGGCCATCGACGGCCATATCGAAATCAGCCGGCGTTGCCGTGAGCTGGGCGTCGATACCCTTGTGGTGTTCGACACCCACTGGCTGGTGAACGCCAATTACCACATCAACTGCGCCCCGCACTTCAAGGGCCTGTACACCAGCAACGAGTTGCCGCACTTCATCAGCAACATGGAGTACGAGTTCCCCGGCAATCCGCAACTGGGCAAGATTCTCGCCGAGGCCTGTAACCAGTTTGGCGTCGAAACCATGGCCCACGATGCCACCACTCTGGCACCGGAGTACGGCACCCTGGTGCCGATGCGCTACATGAACGCCGACCAGCACTTCAAGGTGGTCTCGGTGTCGTCGCTGTGCACGTCGCACTACCTGAACGACAGCGCACGCCTCGGCTGGGCCATGCGCAAGGCGGTCGAAGATCAGTACGACGGCACCGTGGCGTTTCTGGCTAGCGGCTCGTTGTCTCACCGTTTTGCCCAGAACGGCCAGGCGCCGGAATTCGCCACGAAGATCTGGAGCCCGTTTCTGCAGAACCTCGACGAACGCGTCATTCAGATGTGGGAAAACGCTGAGTGGGAGGCATTCTGCGCGATGCTGCCGGAATACGCCGCCAAAGGTCACGGCGAAGGCTTCATGCATGACACCGCCATGCTCCTGGGGGCGCTGGGCTGGTCGCAGTACGACGCCAAAGCCGAAGTGCTGACCCCGTACTTCGCCGCTTCCGGCACCGGGCAAATCAACGCGGTGTTCCCGGTCACCCCGCAAGACGGCAGCAGCCTGCCGCCGGCGCAGGCCTCCAACCCGAGCGGTGTGGCCTCCGCCAGCCGTCTCTGACCCAAGCCCTACAGGATCACCGTTCGCGCACTGGCGAACGGTGAGCCGGCTGATCATTTCGCAGGATAGTCACCATGCCCCACTTGGTACTGCTCTACACCCCTGATCTCGAACAGCAGGTCGATATGCCCGGCCTGTGCCAGGCCCTGGCCGACAGCATGCTGCAACAGCGTGACGAAAGTGGC
Source organism: Pseudomonas sp. NUPR-002 (assembly GCF_056322725.1). Taxonomy (NCBI): domain Bacteria; kingdom Pseudomonadati; phylum Pseudomonadota; class Gammaproteobacteria; order Pseudomonadales; family Pseudomonadaceae; genus Pseudomonas; species Pseudomonas sp. NUPR-002. Next base: position 2,353,277 of record NZ_CM150476.1, on the reverse strand, counting down.
AAAGCCGTATTCCCCACTGGCGGCACCCGTGTCCTGGCCTACCCGGCGACGCACTGCGCGGTGGCCGACGGCAAGGGCGACTACGGATTTCTCTACGCCAACCTGCGCATGGGCGCCGGACGCACGTCCGCCGTGCACCAGGCGGTGGGCGACAGCCTGTTGGCAGTGCTGCGCGCCCACCTCGACACCCTCCTGCAGCAACGCCCGCTGGGCATCACCCTGCAGATCGATGAAAGCCCAGGCCAGGTCTACGACGGTAAACACAGCAGCCTGCATCCCCTGTTCAACAAGACGCTTTGAGGTTTCCCATGCTTGACGCCACGCTCATCCAACAGGCCGCTGCCCGCCTCGACACCGCCGAACGCTCGCGGGAACAGGTACGCCAGTTCTCCCTCGACTACCCCGAGATCACCATTGACGATGCCTACGCCATCCAGCGCGCCTGGGTTGCCGCGAAGATCAAGGGCGGGCGCAAGCTGGTCGGCCACAAGATCGGCCTGACTTCGCGCGCCATGCAGGTGTCGTCGAACATCACCGAGCCGGACTACGGCGCCCTGCTCGATGACATGCTGTTCGATGAAGGCAGCGACATTCCGTTCGAGCGCTTCATCGTGCCGCGCGTAGAAGTCGAGCTGGCGTTCATTCTCGGCAAGCCGCTGAAAGGGCCGAACGTCACCGTGTTTGACGTGCTCGACGCCACCGAGTGGGTGATCCCGGCGCTGGAAATCATCGACGCGCGCATCCAGCAGATCGACCCGCAGAGCAAAGCCACACGCAAAGTCTTCGACACCATCTCCGACAACGCCGCCAATGCCGGTGTGGTCATGGGTGGCCGTGCGGTACGCCCGACCGAGATCGACCTGCGCAAGGTACCGGCGGTGCTCTATCGCAACGGCGTGATCGAAGAGTCCGGGGTGTCCGCTGCGGTGCTCAACCACCCGGCTAAAGGGGTGGCGTGGCTGGCGAACAAACTGGCGCCTTACGACGTCACCCTCGAGCCTGGGCAGATCATTCTCGGCGGCTCCTTCACCCGTCCGGTCGCGGCCAGCCCCGGCGACACCTTCCACGTCGACTACGACATGCTCGGCAGCATCGCCTGCCGCTTCGTCTGAGCCACCCTGCGAGAAGTGCCGTTATGCAAATGCCCCTCAACACCTTCAAACAACGCTTGCAGTCCGGCGAGGCGCAGATCGGATTGTGGCTAGGCCTGGCCGACCCCTACTGTGCGGAACTGGCGGCCAATGCCGGTTTCGACTGGCTGCTGATCGACGGCGAACACGCGCCCAATGACTTGCGCGGTATGCTCGGCCAACTGCAGGCCGTAGCGCCTTACGCCGCGCAAGCCATCATTCGCCCGGTAGTCGGTGATACGGCGCTGATCAAGCAGATCCTCGATATCGGTGCGCAGACCTTGCTGGTGCCGATGGTCGAAAGCGCCGAGCAAGCCCGTGAGCTGGTGCGCGCCATTCATTACCCGCCCAACGGTGTCCGTGGCGTCGGCAGCGCCCTGGCCCGCGCCTCGCGCTGGAACAGCATCCCTGGCTACCTGGACCAGGCGGACGAGCAGATGTGCCTGCTGGTGCAAATCGAAAACCTTGCAGGCTTGGCCAGCCTCGATGAGATTGCCGCGGTTGATGGGGTTGATGGCGTGTTCATCGGCCCGGCCGACCTCAGCGCCGCCATGGGCCATCGGGGTAACCCCGGGCATCCTGAAGTGCAAGCGGCCATTGAAGATGCCATCGTGCGCATTCAGAAGGCTGGCAAGGCGGCCGGGATTCTCAGTGCCGACCAAGCGCTGGCGCGTCGCTATATCGAGCTGGGCGCGCGCTTTGTCGCCGTTGGCGTAGACACCACCGTACTGATGCGCGGTTTGCAGACGCTCGTCAGCGCCTTCAAAGACGCACCGCTGCCCACCACGGGAGGTGGCGTTTACTGACGACCGGTGGGGGGGAATTGTCTTGCACCGCCTGTGGGAGCGGGCTTGCCCCGCGATTGCGGTGTACCAGTCACACTGCCTCGCGGGGCAAGCCCGCTCCCACAACAAGCCTGCTCCTACTGCACCTGATATTTCTGCCAGTAGACCGCCCTGCCCGCACGAACCACTATAGGCCAGCACGCTCAACCCTAACCGGAGTCTGGCGATGACCCTGTTAACCTGGCTCGCTTTAAGCGCCTACCTGTTGGCCTTTTCAGTCGTCGCAGCCTTCGCGACGATCTACCTGACCCGCGCGCAGTTCATGCCTTATCACAGCCAAGCCGTAGCCCGTCCCTGGAGTGAGCTGGACCCTCGCGTCCAGCTGCTCATGCTGGCATTCATGAGAATCGTCGGCTGGGCCTGGCTGGCGGCAACCTGCGCGGCGCTGATGTTTCTTTACCTGGTGTTCTTTGAGTCCCCCGGACTCCTGCAACTACTGGGGTTTCAAGGATTCTGTCTGCTGATGATAGCGCCGGTCATTGCTGTCAGTGCCCACGTGCACCGGCAAACCGGTGCCAAAACACCGTGGCTGGCTGGGGTACTGGTAGCGCTGCTGACGATTGCGGGCTTTGTCTTGGCCCTGCTTACCGGGCATCACCCATGAACAACAGAGGGGCTACACATGGACCGGGAAAATCTGTTCTGGCGGATGCTAGAGGGCAAGCTCCCGCTACCCAACGCGGCCGACTTGCTCGGATGGTCGTTCATCGAATACGAAGATAAACACCGGCAAATCGAAGTTTCGTTCAACGCACCTGCCGCCCTCACCAACCCATTGGGGATGATTCAAGGCGGTATGATTACCGCCATGCTGGACGACACCATGGGCCCTGCGGTGTATGCCAACCTGGAACAAAATCAGGTAGCGCTGACCGTCAAGCTGAACACCTGCTTCAAGCAACCCGCCAAGCCGGGCCCTATCATCGGCGTTGGCAAACTGGTCAAGCGCGGGCGTAAGTACTGGTACACCTGCGGCATGCTCAAAGACACTAACGACAATATCCTGGCAACGGCCACCGCCACGTTCAAAATCGTCCGGCTGTAGGAGCGACAGTGCCATCAAGGCTTGGACAAAGCAGGGCGATAACATTCATAATGAGACTCGTTTTCATTAGCATGCCTGCACCAAGGAGTTTCGGTGCCCCTAGCCTTGTCCTCTGCGCGTCGTCAGCAACTACACGACCTCTACACCGATCATCACGCCTGGCTGCTGAACTGGCTGCGTAAGCGTCTGCAGCATCGCGAAACCGCGGCAGACCTGATGCAGGACACCTTCGTGCAACTGCTTGGCCGCCCAGGCGCGGGCGATGATCTGCAACAGCCCAGAGCCTGGTTGACCACGGTGGCCAAGGGCTTGATGGTCGATCGCTTGCGCCGCCAACGCCTGGAACAGGCTTACTTGCAGGTGCTCGCCAGCCAACCGGAAGCATTCGAAATCTCCCCTGAAGAGCGTCTGCTGTTGCTTGAAACCCTGGTGCGCATCGATGCCCTGCTCGATGGCTTACCGCGTAAAGTACGCACGGCGTATTTGCTCTCGCGTCTGGAGGGCATGGCCTACCGTGATATCGCCGCGCAGCTTGGGGTGTGTTTGAGTTCGGTGGAAAAATACATGGCAACCGCCATCCGCCACTGCTACCAGGCGCAACTGCCATGAGCGCCAGCCAAGTGAATGACGATGCGCTGGAACAAGCCATCACCTGGATGGTGCGCCTGCGCTCTGGTGAAGCGCCACACGATTTGTGGCAGGCCTGTTGCCACTGGCGTAGCGCAAGCCCCGAACATGAAGCCGCCTGGCAGGCATTGCAGGCCAGTGAGGGCGCGTTCGAGTTACCGACGGCCCAGGCCCGCATTGTTAGCCAGGCCTTGAACGATGCGCAGCGCTCGCCGGTTTCCCGACGCAATGCCCTGAAACTGCTTGGTCTGTTCGGTGCCAGCTGGCTGTTGCTCGATACTCCACCCCCAGCACCCGCCGCTTTTGCTACCGCTGTCGGCCAGCGCCGCCATATCAACCTGAGCGAACACACCCAGCTGTGGCTCAACACCGACAGCGCTATTGATCGCTCAGGCTTTGATGTCGGCCTGCAGCACGGCCAGATCCAAATCGCCCATCGCGCACCAGGGCTTGCGCCCTTGCAGGTGCGCAGTGGTGAACTGTTGCTGCACACCCGTGCTGCCCGTTTCGACCTGCAGCGCCTGGGCCAACAGCAGCGCCTGGCACTGCTGGAAGGCCATGCCGATGTGCGCATTGCCGACCATGCTGTGACCCGCGTGAGCGCGGGGCAGCAATGGCTGGCCAATGCACACGGCTTGCAGGCCCTGACGGACACCCACATGACCCCTGGCACCTGGGTGCAGGGACGCTTGGTGGTCAAGCGCATGGCCCTGGCGCAGTTGGTCGAGGAATTGGCGCGCTATCGCCACGGTTGGCTGCAGTGCGCCGCCGAGATTGCCAACCTGCCAGTGTCGGGCGTTTTCCAGCTCGACGATATCGAGCGCACGCTGGATGTGCTCAGCGCCTCGCTGCCAGTAAAAACCCAGCGCCTGACCCGCCTGTGGGCGCGAATCGTGCCCGCCTGAATTTTTTTACGTCGACGATTACGGGTTTGCGCGCGTCCTTCGACAAACGAGAAAAACACACCGTTTTCGAAGGAGCTTCACGTTCATGCAACATCGCAAACACCGCCTCGCGCTCGTGCTCAACGCTGCCCTGGCCGCAGGGGCACTGTGTCTGCCAGGTACCAGCACGTTGGCTGCCAGCACTGCATCAACCTACAACGTTCAGGCGGCAACGCTGGAAGACGCACTCAGCCAGTTCGCCCAGCAAGCCGGCATCACCCTGCCCCTCGATCCTTCGCTGCTGGCAGGCAAGCAGGCACCCGCCCTCAGTGGTGAATACGAAGTCAAACAGGCACTCGATCGCCTGCTGCAAGACAGCGGGCTGAAGGCCCGTCAGGTCGGCACGCAGATCTGGGCGCTGGAGCCCGCCAACAGCACCGCCCTGAACCTGGACAACATGGTGATCACCGCCACCCAGACCGCGCACAGTGAACTCACCGCGCCGGCCAGCGTCAGTGTGATCAATCGCGAGCAACTGCAGCAGATGCAGGCGCTGGACCTGTCTGAAGCCGTGGCCAAGGTCCCCGGTGTGAGCATCGCTGCGTCGTCCACCTACGGTCGCCACAAGATCAAGATGCGCGGCCTCGACTCCGACTACACCCTGCTGCTGGTCAATGGCCGGCGCATCAACTCGCGTGACGCCCTGACCAGCAACTACGCCAACGACTTCGACCTCTCAGCCATTCCCCTGAATGCGGTGGAGCGTATTGAAGTCATCCGTGGCCCGATGTCATCGCTGTATGGCGCTGACGCCATGGGTGGGGTGATCAACGTGATCCTGCGCCGCCCGGGCAACGAGGCCGAGGGCTCGCTGAGCTACAGCTACCATCACACCCCGTCTGGCGAGGGCGGTGATGTGCACAACAGCACGATCTACACCGCCGGGCCGCTGATCAAGGACCGCCTGCTCGCCAACCTGTTGCTCGATGGCAGTGACCAAGCCGCGTGGAAGTCGAGCATGACCTCGGACGACCGCGCCCACGCCCGCGAGCAGCGGCAGAACTGGGCGCTGATGTCCAACCTGATCTGGTTGATCGACGACAGCCAGGACCTGGAGATGGACTTCAGCGCCCGCAACGACCAGCGCGACGGTGTGTGGAACAACTCCGGCGTCAACTTCCCGCGTAACCAGCAGGAAATGGAACGCTTCACTTTTGGCCTGACCCACAACGCCCAGCTGGAAGGTGGCAACACCCGCCTGCGCTACTACCACGAACAGGTCAACCTCAACGACGACTCGCAACTGACCACCAGCCTGCGCGGCATGGTCGGTGATGTCCGTCAGCGTAACCAGACTGTCGACGGTCAGATCAGCGGCGAACTCGATAACCACCTGTTGACGGCTGGCGCCGAGTATCGCCACACCGTGCTGGAGCACAACCAGAACCTCAACAATGGCGAGAGCACTGACTTCCAGCGCGCCCTCTACCTGCAAGACGAGATCGGTCTCGGCGACCTGCGCCTGACCCTCGGCGGGCGCCTGGATGATCACAAGTCGTTCGGCTCCGAGTTCAGCCCACGGGCCTACGCGGTGTATTCACTGACCGATGAATGGGTGGTCAAAGGCGGTGTCGGCAAGGCGTTCAAGGCCCCGAGCATCAGCCAGTCCGACCCCAGCTATGCGATTGCCGCCTGCCGCGGGCGCTGTGTGGTGGCCGGTAACCCGGACCTGAAGCCGGAAACTGCAACGTCCTACGAAATCGGCACGATGTACCAGAGCGAAACGCTCGAACTGGGTGCCAACCTGTTCTACAACGACATCAAGGACATGATCCTCGCCGACGGCTGGCGACGTGGCCACACGCCTTCGGTGCTGACCTACTACAACGTCAGCAGCGCCCGCACCCAGGGTGTCGAACTGTTCTCCACCACGCAACTGAGCGACAGCCTGAAGCTGACCGCCAACTACACCTACACCGAAGCCGAAGACCGCGACACCGGTGAAGAGCTGCGCCAGGTGCCGAAACATACCGGCAACGCCGACCTTAACTGGCAAGTGAACCAACGCTGGCAGGCGCAACTGGGCTACCAGTACATCGGCAGCCAGGTGTTGCGTAACACCATCAACAACACCGACGTCGACAGCGCCGCCTATCACCTGGTCAACCTCGGCAGCCAGTATCAACTGACCCCGCAATTGAGCCTGAACGGCGGCGTGAAAAACCTCGGCGACACCAAACGCGACTCGGCCGCGCGTGACAGCGACTACATCGAGCTGAGCCGGACCTTCTACGCCGGTTTCACCCTGGCGTTCTAACGCAACCCTCCAGCGATACCCACCCACGCTGAAAGGTATTGCCGTTCAGCGTGGGTTACCTGGACAGCTACTGTCAGCTCATCATGCTCGAGCCACTTCTTTACTGTTCCGAATCGCTTCTTTCACCGCTTCCTCTGTCGCAAGGTAGCTCACACAGCCATCCAACTCCCCACGCACTGCCGAAAGATCACCGCCAGCGTCCGGATACCCCCAGGCAATCACCCGGCGATCTTCCCTCAAGGCAACGAAGCCATGGGCGTTGCGGTAAATCGCCTGAATGTTGTAAAGCTCAGTATCAACGTCTTTGGTATCGCCACCTAACCTCCAGTCGCCCCAAACCCTTACCTGGCCGTTGCGGCGCAACACGGCGAATGCATGCGCTGAGCCTGTCACCTGCACAATGTCGGTGAGCGCAGCAATATCAGCCGGCACTTTTCCCCCATCCTTGAAGCCGTTCACCCCGCTATTACCCCAGGCAACTACCGAGCCATCGGATTTGACCGCAGCGAATGCGCCCTCGGTGGAGGCCATCTCAACAACATTCTCCAGGGGCTTTATCTCCTCCGGAATCTCCCCACCAAAATACTGATCACCCCACGCATAGAAACGTGTGGATTCCTCCTTCTTCTGTTTGACCACAAAAGCCTGGGGGTTGGCGCAGAAGATCTCGTCGATGTCTGTTAGCTGGTCGACCTCTTTGCTGACCACACCACCGGCACTCTCGTCCCCCCAAGCGACGACCTTTCCATCAACCGTGAGGTCGCGACACAGTGCAGCAAAGCCCTTTGAGCTGCTTTTGATATCAACAATGTTAATCAGACCTTTGATCGCGTCCGGTAAGTCAACGTACTCCCCCCAACCCACAACCGACCCTTTTTTCTCGTCCGGCGAATATAAAACCGTCACGGAGGTAGAGCCGAGCGCCACCTTTTTGATGTTAGTCAGATCCGCATACTCTGAGGGAATCTGACCTCCCCAATTTGGATGACCCCAAGCGACCATGCTTGCTTCATTCAGAGCAATAAATACATCGCCGCCGCCAATCACCGAGGTAAAAGACTGTTGTGACGGTACGTCGCGCATATCGCCGCCAAATTCTTCATTGCCCCACTTACCCCAGGCATGTACCTGGCCAGTACGCCTACGTACGGCAAAAGCACTGGTGGTACTACTCACCTCGACAACATCAGACAGCGCCTTCACCGCATCACTCACCTGACCGCCAAAGCTTGGGGTGCCCCACCCAACCACGCGGCCATCATCGCGAAGCGCAACGAAAGCACCATTGCCCATTTTGTCGTCACTCTCACCAGCAGTACCGTTGCCAATGATATTGGCTGGATTGAGGTACAACCTGTCTTCACCAAAGCGTACTTCCAAGATCAAATGCGGTTTACTGTCCAGAAAACGTTCTTCGTTTTCCCAGGTATTGTCTCCGATGTATTGCCACTGAGCTTTCAACGGTTCGCCTTTTGCATTAAAAGCACTCAGGTGACGAGGCGATCTCGATGTTGCGTAGGTACTGCGATCAGAACGGGCGCCAAGGACTTTCAACGCCTTGGGGCTGGCCGTCGCACGCATATCCTTTGCTACATCTTTTTCTGATAACGTCATGATTACCACCCTCTTCATTGAACATACAGGTGGCACTGATTGAATACTTACCGAACGCTGTTTTCTACTGGCATTTTTATCAGGTCGCGAGAACAGAAAACACACTTCCGATGTTGGATGCATCAATCAGGAATGCTGTCTACTGACAAAAATATCAGCCATACAAAAATAGAGCCAAACGACGATATTTATTAATACCAGACGCTCGAATTCAGGCGCTGTAGAAATAAACACTCAAAAAATTGTGATAAGCCAATGCAACTTATGGATTTTTCGCAGCCGTCTACTCTGATCATTCGAACACTTAACGCACACCGGCTTTTTGCCAGTAGCTAAGGGGGTCAGTGTCCACTCGTCGCATTTTCATCCTCGACAGTCAAATTTCCATCTCTTCTGGCGTGACGCTTGCACAAGCGGCCCCCAGCAGCCCGAAAAGACGTAATTCTGACGCAGCCGCGAACAAAATTAACGTTTAAGGGCACTTACCAAGCGCCTGCTCAGTCATCGGAGATGTAACGTGTCAACGCTCAATGAAATCGCAATGAACCACGCGAGAATGGTCAAAAGGCTGGCGGAGGAATCGATCACCGTGCACCCACGCCAGCCTCTCGTGGTGGGTGCTATCGAGGTTTCATCGATTGATACGCCGCCCCACCTGCCGCTGCACTTGCTCATCGAGGGCGCAGATTACACGCTAGCGGATAGCCCGCAGGCCTCTGGCCTTTAACCTTCGTAGCAGGGTCATCAGCGGTCGCAGCAACGCCGACCTGTCCATGAACGACAGGTCATGCAGGTCCGTCCGCGAAGGCCGTTGATAACCAAGGTTCCAGGTAAAGTAATACGCCCGCACGTCTTTTTGACTGTGGATTAGGGTATTGAGCGCCGCATCGTAATGCATCGGCCCGCCATCAGGATGCCCAGGCGGGCGTTGCAGCAGTTGCAGCAGAAAGTCCCTCAGCCGCTCGATGCACCGGCCGTTTACTGCATAGAAATGGCTCAGGTGCACCGGCTGATCGACCACTTTCCAGGCGGGTGAGCTTGAATCGCCGTCGAACGGGTGGCCGAAGTAGACGATGTCCCAGTCCATCCCTTCCAGCGCGGCGACGGCCTGTTTTCCATAAGTGGCGATGCACTTGGAAAACTGAATGTCGTCTTCCATGATCAGGATGTTGTTCAGGTTTGAACGGACGGCCTCTTCCATGATGCCGAGATGGCTCATAAAGCAGCCTCTGGCGCCAAGACTCGGAAAGCCCTCCAACTCAGTAGGGGTGACGGCCTCAAAAAAAGCGGTTTTGTCGTTATCAATGTGAAAGCCGTTGCGAGTGAAATCCTCGGTTGTTTCTATACGACGGTCCTTTCTTGACGAGATATTGATGATTCTTGCTCGATCGAAGTAGTCGATCACATTCATCCGTCAGGTCCTCTGCGCAGGCGTTAAGAGCAGTTTGGTTGCAGTATAGGAATCATTCCTTGAACGTGGTCAGGCAAACAGCCTGGTTATCACCCACCCAGCGCAGGCACCAATCGCCAGCGAAGGCAACACCACCAGTTCGCGCTTCCAGTCCAATAGCCCCAACTGGCGATTGACCTTGAAAATAAGGAACAGCGTTGTGTAGGTATGCAAGGCAACGCCCCACAACGCCCAGGTCACCCCACCGATCGCCAACAGCAACGGCATTAAGGTGAACAGCGACACCACCCGAATGATGTTGTCGATGGCCACGTACTTGGTCAGGCCAAGAGCCAGCCAGACCTGATGTGCCAGGCTGTAGCGCAAGGTAAAGAACGACAGCGAAAGGATCGCCATCATGTTGCCCGCGCCGGCATAGCGTGCGTCGTACAGCCAACCGATGATCAACGGGCTGGCGGCAAGCAGAAACCCACAGGTAAACAGCGACAGAAAGTCGAACACCAACCTGAAATTGAAGTACAGCGTGCGCAAACGTTCTTTGTCGTCTGCCCGGGTTGCTTCACTGAAGGCGGGCAACACCACAGCCCCCGCCAGGCGCTGCAAACTTGACTGGAACGTGGCCAGCATACTCACGGCAATGGAATAAACCCCAAGCTCCGCCACCGTCATGCTGCCGCCGAACCAGATCCGGTCGCCCTGCATGGCTAGCACACCGACGGCGGACGACAACAGGATCCAGCGGCCATAAGCGAGCATCTCGCGCCAAGCTGCCGGGTCCCATTGCAAGCGGTTGTTGGGGCCCTGGAACATGGCATGGCTGAGAATGGTAAACACGAATGTGCTGACCAGCCCCGATGCCACCAGCGCCCAGATGGAGCGCGTCAGATAGCCCGCCACCAGCATTACCACCAGGCCAACAAGCTGCACGATCAGTTCCGCAAGCACCACTCGCTTTTGTTGGAAGGCGCGAACGGCGACATCGACTTTGGTCGACTGAAAGCCGTGAAAAATCGCGAATAAGCCGGTGATCGCCAACACCAGCGGCAACTCTGGAACCGCATAGGTGGAATGCGCCGGCCACAAGCCAATGTGCTGGGTGAACCAGCTACCGAGCGCCAGCAACTGCATGATGAAAAACAAGCCAAACCCGCGAATGATCTGCACAGACCACACGGTATTGAGAAACAGCGGATCGTCGCCCCGTGGGCTCTGGATAATGTTTTGCCGTAGTCCAACATCAGACAGCAACAGCAGCAGCACCGAAACAGTGGTGGCAATCGCCATTACCCCAAACATTTCCGGCACCAGCAATCGGGTAATGACCAGATTGCCACCCAGCCGTATCAGCTGGGAGGCCAGAATAGCTACGATATTTAACGCTCCTGCCCCGATCACCCGCTTACGCAGGCTCTGCGGTGACGACAACTCAATCGAAGGCATAGCACCCTCTCTGGCCTTATTTAAGAAATGACTATAGTCACAATCTGCCACCCTGCCGCACAGATTGCTCAGCCCCGAATCTGTGGGCATAAAAAGCCCAGCGCAAGGCTGGGCTGGAAGCACGCGGTTGGCCGATATCGTCGTGCTTTACTGCCGGTCCTCCCTAGGCTCTGGAGCACATGAGCGCCGCATCCAGCAGGCGACCGTGGTCGTACCAGGCATCGCGTTGATAAGCCGAATAGTGGTGCTCTACACCACTGCTTTTGATTTCAACAAGCCCCGTGGCCTGGTTGGGGTCGGTGCTATCGACGAAGAGTTGAAGCGCGTTGTTTTCCTGCTGCGTATAGACCTTGGCGCCTTTGGGTAGCTCACTCTGCACACACCCCAGATAACTGGAAGGATTGTTCACGGTGGTGCCCGAGGTGTTGTCTTGCCCCATGCGGATATCAGGATTGTGTGCACAACCGATTAGGAAAAGGCCAATGAATAACGAGGGGATAAAACCGCTTAAGATCGACTTGAACGCCACTACTTCTGCTGAACGTTTCATGCAAGAACCCTCCGATGTCCCCCTGCAAAAATGGATATCAAGAGAGCAAACCAGCGCGATTGCTAAAGGCGATTACGTTGAACCTGCCATGGCTTGCAACAGCGTTGGAGTAGTGATCATGAATATGCGCTGACCACGATGGACTCAGCGCTTTATCCAATCAGGCTAGTGCGTTTGGGGTCGTTCAAGAGAACAGTTGCGTCTAAACGTCATAGCGAACTGCTTTAACAGCGCCTGACTTTCGTTCAGCGCCATGATGGCTGCCTCTCCCTCTGTCAGGTGCCCGGCGTCATTGGGCTTTCCCGGAGGCTGAGCGGATCGTTGATCGATCATAGAGCCGGTATTGCATTCCTCGTGCTAAACGCAATATTTTTGCAACTATCTTGTTCGTACTCATGGAACCGGAGTCATTTTGTTCATGAGCCGCCAAGTAGTTTGTCAGCCAGTTCGCAAATTCTGGACGCTCGATAACCAGTCTTTGCAAAAACTCCTCGCGATGTGGATGCTCCATGGATCGGGAATAGTGCACGATGGATGATTTAGCCATGGAGGGCGCAGCAGCAGGACCGCTGATCAAGCCTTGAAACACCATGTTGTGCTGATCAGGCGTCAACTCACGCCACTTCAGGCCCAGACGGGCGACAATCGGGCTTAGGATCACTTGGTCTGCGGTAAAAAACTGTCCTTCTGGTGTCGCCAGTTTGCTCCGCAGCAGCGTCGAAAAAGCTGAATAATAGGCATCAGCGAGACCACTGCCGCGTTTCCACGAGAACAGGCCGGAATTAAAGTAAGCCAGCTGCTCTGCGCGTCGGCCATCGGTGGCGAGCCATGGTACATCGTCCAGAGAAGTGCCGAGCACCTGGCAGACGCCGCGCCAATAGGGCTCATAGTGCGCGTCACCTTTGAACATTGCCGGCGGCAACCATTCGCGCCTGGCGCTGAACGCCTCTTCACCGTTCAACAACAGGCCATTGGGCTCGCCCAGTACGAAAATATCGCTGTCTATCCATGCAATAGTGTCTGTTTTAGCCAGCCGCTCGGCGATTTGAACGGCAACTACCTTGTTTGTGTAGTTGAGCCAGGGATGCAGATTCTCGCCGTCTTTGGCGTCAACAAACTCTACATTCAGTCGCTCGAATGCTCGAAGCGTCGAGGGTGCCAGCGCCGGTCCCCGCCGTCCTTTGACCGCTAGCACTCTCGACGATGAGAGGTTGCCGCCAAATGCCCTCAGCGACTCCACCATTAGCAGTGTTTGTTGTTCGAGACGGCCGTATTCGACGCAACATACAAAAGTCAACATGCTGGCATCTACCTTTAAACAAAAGTGAACGCACGAGTAATGATTAGTGAGCAAAGCGTAGCAGCAAAATGATTGCTCAAGGCCTGTGCGCTGAATCCGCCACCGCCTGCAAGAGCCTGGGTAGATTGTCCAAGGCTTGTCGGCGGGTTTGAGCGAATCGATTCAAAACCGCCAGTTTTTGCGGATCGCCCTCTTGCAGGGCTTTCATGACGGTGGGTAACAGATGCAAATGGCACCGCGCCAGCCAACTGGACAACCCGGCATGGTGTTTCCATTGCCGTTGATTATCGAGGTACGCGGCCCACATTTTCAGCCAGTCTTGCGGTGAGCGAGGCGGAGGGACAAACCCGCACAGTTGGTTCATCTGCACTTCATCAGTGAGGTGACATTCCACATAAGCGATAAGCGCGGCGCTGAACAAGATCTGGTAACTGCTGACCGTCAATAAATTGATGCGCTTGCCATCAAAGGCTTTCAGACTGCCTTCAGCAATCACCGGTACCGCGCTGGCGCTGCAGTCAACGTAGAGGGCATCGGGATTTGCGCCGATGCTGCCGTGCTCGAGGGATATGCTACCGGCCTCAATAGCGACTACCCGGCCCAAACGCACAACATCATGTATGCGCCGCAGTGCATTCAATTCAGCCTGGGTGATGGTCGCCGCACGAAAGGCTGTGGGAACCACAGATTCGTCGAGGCGCAGCAGTTCACCCGCACGTTCAAGCCTGAGGAACAGGTCGGCAATCGAGTCGGCAGCGCCAATTGCCTCGAACTGGTTGGCAAGGCTGCCGATTGTGCGCACTACATTTTCCAGACCCGGCTGAATATTGGCGCGGTCGAGAAACCAGCAATCGTTGGGGATGATCCATTGAATCTGTGTCGGTGGCACGCCATTGTGCAGCAGCCACAAACAGGCATCGATGCCGGTCTTGCCGCCCCCTACCACTACGTATTTCGGATAGGGCTGCCCTACTCTGATCAGGTCGTTCAACGGAATGCAGCGCACGCCCGGCGCTACCTGGTAACGCGGTGGGTGGGTGGAAGGTACGGCGGTCTGGGCGATCGTTGCATCCACTACTTTTTTGCGCACCTGCACTGCATTGCTTTGGCCGGAAAGCATCGAGCTAACACAATGGCTCTCCGTACGATCCCCCTGGTAGTTGTGCATCGGCAAATAATGCACCCGCCCAGACGGCAAGAAGCGCTGGTGCATCAACTGGTCGAAGTAACTGACAATTTCGGCACCCGTCGCCAACTCATACAAGCCGCCGCCCCATTCGGAGTCGTCCTTTCGGCCTGAGCCAAGTTCGCGCGAGTTAACCCCGTAGAAAGCAGACGGCTGATGCAAGCGGACAAACGCGTACGTATCGTTCCAGTGCCCGCCAGGCTGGGCGTGGCGATCGACCATCAGGACATGGGCATCGGATTCATCAAGCAAAGTATCGACAAAGGCCATCGCAGTGGCCCCTGCGCCGATTACCAGATAATCCGTCGCTAGGATGGTGTTCATGGATACAGACTCTTTTCCATCCATTCAGGCTAGTACGCTTACAGGCCTTCAAGAGAACCGTTGCGCCTAATCGACATAGCCAAGCGCGTTAACAACTAGCGCCCCCGGTAAAGGCTGTCTTGCATCATCTGTGGGAGCGGGCTTGCCCCGCGATGTGATCTGAGCGAAAACCGTAATCGCGGGGCAAGCCCGCTCCTACCCGTTGCCAAGGTCCGCATGAATAAATAATAATGCGATCAATTCCCATTTGAGCCCTGCATCATGTCGGCCGAGTCCTCCGCCCTGCCCGCCGCTGTCGGCGATCTTTATGCTGAACACAGCTCATGGCTGCGCGGCTGGTTGCGCAAGCGCATGGCCAATCACTGCGATGCCGCCGACCTGGTACAAGATACCTTCGTCAAAATCATCAAGGCGCGTAACGCCTTGGATATCCGCGAGCCGCGCGTGTACCTGACCACCGTTGCCAAAGGCCTGATGATCGACCTGTTCCGCCGCCGCTCACTGGAACAGGCTTATCTCGAAACCCTGGCCAGCCTGCCCGTATCACAAGTACCCAGCGCCGAAGCGCAAGCGATGCTGTTCGAAACACTGGTTGAACTGGACCGCTTGCTCGCTGGCCTCGGTGCCCGGGTTCGACAAGTGTTCATCCTGTCGCAACTCGATGGCCTGACCTACCCGCAGATCGCCAACCAGCTTGGCATTTCCCTGCGTACGGTGAACAACCACATGGCCAAAGCCATGGAGCATATCTGCCTGTTGCAGTGGGAATTGAGCGAGTGAGCCAGACGCCTTCAGCCGCTCAACGCGAGGCCATCCGCGCCGCTGCCCGGTGGTACGCGCAGCTATCTTCGGGCACCGCCAGCGATGACGAACAGGTCCAATGGCAGCGCTGGTACGACAGCAACCCCTTGCACCAACAGGCCTGGCAACGCATGCAGGCGGTGAGCAACACCCTCGGCCACCTGCCCCGACAGCTGGCCTCCTCGACACTGTTGGGCGCCGGACGCGCGCGCCGACAAGTCCTCTACGGCCTGGCCATGCTGCTCGGTGGCGGTGCCTTTGCAACGCTGGGCTGGCGCAGTGAAATGCGCCAGGTATGGACGGCAAGCCACCGCACCTCCGTAGGCGAGCGCCGTAGCTTCACACTGGCGGATGGTAGCCGGATGATGCTCGATACCGACAGTGCTGTTGACGTGCACATCGACGAGCAGCAACGACTGTTGGTGTTACACCGCGGCCAGCTGGCAATCAGCACCGCCGCCGATCCCTCTGCCCGTCCCTTCATGGTCGACACCCGTTTTGGTCGGGTCCTTGCTCTGGGTACTCGCTTCATCGTCAGCGTCGATGATCAGGGCAGCGAAGTGGCGGTGCAGGAAAAGGCCGTGCGGGTGTCGGCAGGCTTATCGCAGCCTGTGCATCTGCAAGCCGGTCAACGGGTCAGCGTAGGGCCGACGGGCATCGGCAACGTGCGCAGCAATGACGCTTCGGTGGGGGCCTGGCAGGAAGGCAGCCTGATCGCCATCAACCAGCGCCTGGACACACTGCTTGCTCAGCTGTCGCGTTATCGCCCGGGCTTGCTGTTCTGCGATCCCGCCGTGGCGGCGCTGAAGGTTTCCGGTGCCTTCTCGATCACCGATACCGACCTGGCCCTGACTGCGCTGCAAAGCGCTTTCCCCCTCGACGTGCACCGCCGCAGCCGCTACTGGGTGACGGTGGCTGCGCGCGACTGATTATTTTTCGCATGAATGTGCACTTTTGTGCAGGCCCATTCGGCTCTCCCTTCCATCTGAGCAACTGAATGTTTTAGGGAAGGGAAACATGAGCAACAAGCAGCGGGCGCACAGAGCATTCGCCCTGACAGTTCACCTCTCGTTAGGTGCGGCCATCATCTGGCCTGGAGTTTCGCTTGCCGAGCAGGTAAGCAGCCAGGCGCGGACCTATAACATCGCCGCCGGTACCTTGACCGAAACCCTGAGCCAGTTTGCCAGCCGCTCCGGGGTGACACTGTCGTTCGATGGTGCCAGTACCCAAGGGCTGCGCTCGCAAGGCCTGCAAGGCAATTACAGCGTCGATCAGGGCTTTGCACTGCTGCTCGCCGGCAGTGGACTGCAGGCGGTACGCCAGGCCAACGGCGTCTACCTGCTGATCGGTAATCAGCACAGCCGGGGTTCAGTTGAGCTGGGCGCAACCACCATCCAGAGCCAGAGCCTGCAAGCCGACGCCAAAAGCTACAGCGTCAACGCCACGACCGTCGGTAGCAAAGTGGCGACGTCGCTACGCGAAGTGCCGCATTCGGTGTCGGTCATCACCCGCCAGCGCATCGAGGATCAGAACCTCAACAACCTGACCGATGTCATGAGCAAAATGACCGGCGTCTCGCTACAAAAAGGCGGCATATCCCAAGCGGCCATGGGCAACGAAAGCAACTTTTTCTCCCGCGGTTTCGCCGTCTCCAACACCACCATCGACGGTGGCGCGCCCTTGACCACCTCGATCGCCGGTTACGGCTCGCTGAGCCAGCTCGATATGGCTCAGTACGATCGCGTTGAATTCCTGCGCGGCGTCGATGGCTTGTATTCCAGCACTGGCGACCCCGGCGGTACCATCAACCTGGTGCGCAAACGCGCCTTGCGCGATAACCAGTTGACGTTCTCGGCCTCGGCCGGCAGCTGGGACAACTACCGTACCGAGTTCGACCTGACCGGCCCGTTGGTTGCCAGCGGCGACATTCGCGGGCGGCTGGGCATGGCCTACCAGGACAGCAAGTCGTTCATGGACTACGTCGATACGCAGAACTCGCTGACCTACGGATCGTTGGAGTTCGACCTGGCGGCCGACACAACCTTAAGCGTGGGCGGCAGTTACCAGGACAATGATGGCGTGCCCTACTTCGCCGGTTTGCCGCGCTACACCAATGGCGACGACTTGAACCTGCCGCGTCACACCGCCTATACCGCCGACTGGAACACGGTGCGGGAAAAAACCACCCAGCTGTACACCAGGGTTGAGCACACCTTCAACGCCGACTGGTCGTTGAGCACCGACCTGAATTACGTCGATATCGACCGCGACTCCGCTGGCCTGTACTACTTTGGTGGCGTCGACCCGCTGACCGGCACCGGGCCGAACTGGCACCAGTTTCCGAACAAGGGCGGCAGCGTGCGCAAAACCGCCAACAGCTACGTCAAAGGCGGCTTTGACGCGTTCGACTTACACCACGATGTGCTGTTTGGCGTCGACTACAGCCACACTGTCGGCACCGTCATCCAGCGCACCGGGCGGATTCAGGGCATCCCGGTGGACCTGAGCGATCGCAACCCGCCGGATGATCTGGGAAGCACACCGACCAAACGCCAGGACCTGCCCGAGATCCGCCGTTCAGCCTATGGCATGACCCGCCTGGCGCTGAGCGACGAGCTGAAACTGATCCTTGGCGGCCGTCTTTCCGACTATAGCTACCAGAACAAACAAGACTTCGCCAACGCGCCGTCGTCGCGCCCGTCTACCGAACACAAACGCGGCGTGTTCACCCCCTATGCTGGCCTGACCTACGACCTGAACAACGCGTGGACCGCCTACACCAGCTACGCCGAAACCTTCACCCCGCAGGCAGGTTTCACCGACACCACCGGCACCCAGCTCGACCCCGCCACGTCGAAAAACTACGAGATCGGCCTCAAGGGCCAACTGCTCGATGGACGCATGGACACCTCGTTCGCGGTCTACCGCATCGAGCAGGAAAACAACGCCGTGTATGACGAGCTGGGTACTGGTCCGATCGGCAGCGAGGCCACCTGTTGCTACTTCAACGCCGGCCAGGTGGTGAGCAAGGGCTTCGATGCTGAAATCAGCGGAGAAGTTGCCAGGGGCCTACAGCTGATGGCCGGCTACACCTACAACCGCCTCGAAGCCAAAAACGCCGACGAAGGCCGCAGCACCTTCGAAGGCGTCACCCCCAAGCACCTGCTCAAAGTCTGGGGCACTTATCAACTGCCAGGCGAACTGCACGACTGGAAACTGGGCCTCGGTGCGATCAGCCAGAGCGCCACCTCCAAGCAAGGCACGGTGTCGCCGTTCAACCCCAGCACCGGCCAGTTCGACGGCGACCCGGTCAACTACAAGTTCCTGCAGTCGGGCTACACCCTCTGGAGCGCGAGCTTGGATTACCAGATCGATAAAAACTGGTCAGCCACGCTCAACGCCAACAACCTGTTCGACAAGAAGTATTACTCGACAGTGGGTACCTCGGCTTACAACAACTTCTATGGCGATCCGCGCAATTTCATGCTGACCGTTCGCAGCAAGTTCTGATGCACTTCGGTTACAGGGTTTGTTGAAGGTCAGTACTCAAGTTTCTCTGCCCCACGTCGATCCCTACTGTGGGGAGGCACCAAGGCCAGCCTCTTTGTTGGCCTTGGTGACTGAGCGAGACACTGACTTTTCAACGTGCCAAGGCTGGCACTAAGGGACGCTTCGTGGTGACAAAACAGGTAGTTGGTGCGTTGTTGCTCGCCGCTTCATGCACTATTGCTGGGGCTTTTGCGGACAATGAATACGGATCGTTCGGGGAGGAAGTGACTGATGGCAGCGAACTGGCCTCTTACAACGCACTGATCGAGCAGTTGAGTGACATCAAGAACTTTCAGTCCCTTGGTTCTGTTCAACCAGGATCTGCCAACGACAACTTCAACGACTTGTCCCGGCTCAGCGACACCTATATCAATGCCGTCAAAGAGATTGGCTTCCCCAACCTGCCTGCGTACTCCTCCAACAGCCTCGGCTACAAAGACATCAAGGATTTTCGAACGCGCACCACCGCTGCGTTGATGAACCACGAGCTTGAGCCCAACAACGAAACCTGCGGCGCCTCGATGGTGTTTCTCTACCCCACACTTGTAGCCTCGACACTGCAAGACATAAAGCCGCAATACATCGAACCACAAGCCACACCTGCCCGCGTAACTGCCTTACGCCAGGCAGCCCAGCAAGACCTGCGCAACGACCGCAACCTGCTGCAGTCGATGTGCAACACCGTGCAGTTGCAGCCGGCAATACAAGGCCTCGATAACCTTCTCTCCCTGGTGCGCAGTGACAGCGCCAGTTTTCTGATGTCGATCGAACGGGTCAACGGCAAGAACATTCCCGCCAACCTGGCTGCCCAACCAAAACAACCCATGATCGAACACCTACCCGTAGCACCCCAGCGTCCTCGTGTCGGCGCCAAGGCGGACCAATACGCCAATTGCGCAGCTGTGGTCGGCGCGCTTCGCGAATTTTCGACGGCTAAAGGCGTGAAATATGACGAGGCTGGTAGCAGCGAAATGGAAACCTCGTTCATCATCGCCTCTATCATCTATTCCGACGCTGACAAGGCCATGCGGCTGTATCAAACACTGCTCTACAGCAACAGCGTACAGATGCAACAACACCCCGAACAAATGAAGTACTGGGTCAATCAGACCTTCCAACGCTGCACCGCTGACTTCAATAATGACCGGAGCCACCTCAACACCTATGCGCAGGAAGGGCGTAATGAATTCGCCGAGAAGTTTCAGGCCTTGCTTAAGTCTGCGCAGAATTCCCGCTAAACCGGAGGTGGCCCCTACCGCCTGTGTTGAGGTGCTTGCCAGTTTGAGGCAACCTTGCACAGGCTTATTGGCCAGAAAAGGATTCCAACAATGCCATTTCCACCGCAAGAACGCGCCGCACTGCTCGCCCTCAAGGGGGTGGGCCCAACCGTGATTACCCGACTTGAGCAAATGGGTATCGACTCGCTGGCTGAGCTTGGTAGGGCAGATGTCAGTGACATCCTGGCTCAAGCCTCAGCTGCATTGGGGTCTACTTGCTGGAAGAACAGCCCTCAAGCCCGAGCGGCTATTAGTGCGGCGGTCGCGCTTGGCAAAAGCCCTTGCCTAGGCGAAACAGGCGGCTAAGTCAGCCCGTAGGCGCCCAGCGATACAGGTACATGCCTCACCGACAATACGCTAGGAGCGGGCCTGACCGTGATTGCGGTCTACCGGCGTCGTTGTATCGCGGGTCAAGCCCGCTCCTACCGCCAGCATAAACACAATGGCACGCTCACCTTAATCCAGCGCCCCACTGAGCACTTCATAAATGATGCCGGTAGCAATAGCGACCAGAATCAAATCCACCCCAGCTTGCTGCCACTCATAGCCTTCGTAATGCGGTAAATGCCCCAGCAACCGCCCGTCGAGCTTCTTCGCAATGCCGGGTGGTAGCGGCTTGCCTCGGGCCAGGTTTTTCTGAATACCTGGAGGCAGTGCCGCGCCTGGGCTCCAATAGTCACGGTAGCTCGACAGCACACCCAGAACATTGCCGCGATCAACACTGGGGCCATGGCTCCAGTCACTTCGATCCGGGCCCTTGGCTTTTGCTTGCCCCCCGTGAGCTTGAGCTTTCTGTGAGTTACCCTTGCCGTTGCTATTACCTGGATCAGCCAGCGCAGCAGTAGAACCCGTAAGGAGTACAAGGCTGGTGAACACAGCGATCACCGACTTGGATCTGATCATTTCCGTTCTCTCAGAAAAGGGTATGTCCTGCAATGTAGACGGTATTGACGAGGAAAGTTCCGCTCATCAGCAGCAGAGGAATAATCGGGAGGGACTGCTTCGAACACTACGGCCAAAGTCAGGCAGGGAGATCAGACTAGCCTGAAGCAAAAAGCCCAGCGCGGGGCTGGGCTGGATTACTCTACATCCGGTGGACAATAGAAATAGGCGTATCAACGGTCATTCTTTGAGGACGAGCTAACTGCATTGCTCAACCCTTTGGAATTATGATCGCCTGGCGTAGTTCGAGAAATGGCAGTCGATTTTGACAGGCCGCGAGTGTCCTTGGAGTGGGCGATACCAGACGTGGCGGAGCCATGACCACTATCGTTATTCCGAGCGCTACCGTAGTGATTACCGCTTACTCCATGGTCTCGAGATGCCTTACCCGCATGATCTCCGCCAAAACCATCCCCTTTGCCGCCCTGACCGCCCCGTCCTCCTCCGTGCCCGCCGCCATGACCGCCACCATGGCCACCGTCTTTCGCATAGGCTGAACCTATAGGAGAAAAGTCCGCAGGCAGGAGCGCCGTTGCTCCTAGCGCAAGCGCACATGCAAAGACAGCTACAAAGGGTTTGCTCATTATTCGAACGCCTCCGAGGGCGATGGTTGATGAGCCATATGATTCAATATCAGCACTAAAGTTCTTACGGGGCGACGGAATGTGCCCATGCTCCCACTTCAGCGTATTCCTCTATAGGGATCCTGAACTGTGCGTCCAAGTCACTCGCCGTGTTGGTACACGCAGAAACGAAAAAGCCACCCAAAGGTGGCTAAGTCGTTGAAATATATGGTCGGGACGGAGTGATTCGAACACTCGACCCCTTGCACCCCATGCGTGCAGGAGCCTTGGAGCCCCTGTAAATACGGTGTCTAACTTGGCGCTCGCTGCAATCGACTGCCTATAGGCGCTCTCAAATGTCACGCAGAGTCACGCAAATCTCACGCGGCGTTACCACCCCTCCTCCGGCGCTCTGCCGACTTTGGTGATTCCAATTACTACAGTTCATCTCCCTGAAAAATCTGCGCCTGAGCGGCACTGATCGCTACCCCAAACAACCGAGAGTGGTGCTGCCAACCTTCCCTAGCCCACCCGCTCACTAACCGACCAAGTGAGACCTATCCAAGCCTAAGTGGCTCACCATCACGGGCCCGCGCACTGCCCGAATGGCAGCATTACCTGTAGAATTTTTCGCCTTCTTGGCGGGCACCGTAGCGCACGTCACCTATTTGGATTGGTATCTGTGAGCCAGACGCATAATAATCGCGATGTACGCGCGTTCCGAACTGACATCAACGGTCTAAGAGCTTGGGCTGTTGTAGCTGTAATTCTCTACCACTTCGGAGTGCCAGGTTTCACAGGCGGCTTTGTCGGTGTTGATGTGTTTTTCGTGATATCTGGTTTTTTGATGACTTCTATCATCGTCACCGGACTCGAAAGCCGCAGCCTTTCTCTAGTCAAATTCTACCTAGCTCGAGCCAAAAGAATCTTACCGGCACTTTTAGCCTTATGCACAACGCTATTGGTTATCGGCTGGTTTACGCTAGCCCAAAGCGAATACAAAACCCTAGCACACCATGTAATATCTGCACTCACCTTCAGCTCCAACTCAACATTCTGGAAGGAGTCGGGATACTTCGACATTTCATCTTACGACAAATGGTTACTTCACACTTGGTCACTTTCTGTCGAGTGGCAATTTTACTTAGTTCTACCCTTGATCTTGATGGTTGTATGGAAGTTTAGACCTGGCCGATTGAGCGCATTGGTTGTGCTATCTACCGTGGCCATCGCTTCGCTGCTCGCTTCTATAACCCTCTCCTCCACCTACCCGTCTGCCTCCTTCTACCTACTACCAATGCGCGCGTGGGAAATGTTGCTCGGCGGCTTGGTGTTCCTAGTTTCAACGCGACTCCCCACGTCTAGCACTGCAACCAAATGCACTGCATTTCTTGGCTTCGCCCTGATTACATATTCGATCGCCTTTATCTCTCCTAGCGATGTGTGGCCCGGTTGGTATGCACTTATTCCAGCGCTAGGTACGTCCTGTGTAATTGCAGCCGCAAATCAAGCCTCGCCCCTAACCAACCTCACGGTACTCCAATGGCTCGGAGATCGTTCCTATTCCCTCTACCTTTGGCATTGGCCAATAGCTGCTGCGCTCGTATACCTCGAGCTTCGTCAAGATGTAGGAGCCACCACCGCAGGCTTGCTCATCACCCTTTTACTTGGCCATATCTCTTACAGCGCAATAGAGTTAAAATCCAAAAACATCCTAGAAATCAGCACCACAAAAATTGCCTACTTAACGATCGTAGCCGCTACCGTCCTCATCTTGACCCCGAGTCAGCTAGTCAAAAACAATGACGGTGTACCTAGCCGCCCAGTCGCCATCAATAGCAGCCGAATCTTTCAAGATAGTTCTCTAAGAAACCCGAGACTTAGAGAGTGCTTTGTGAACGCCAGCAAAAATAAAATTATAAACTCCCAATGCACATATGGGGGCAATGAGCTAGGTGCAATTGTAATTGGTGATAGTCATGCAGCATCTATCGTGCGTGCAGTGGAGCGATCACTCCCCAGCAAAAGCTTGAATGTATTGGATTGGGAGCTACATAGCTGCGCGACAATCCTTGGTCTAAAGCTTATTACCGACCCCAAAAATACGTGCAGCGAATTCCTGAGCTTGGCTGTAGCAAAGCAAAAAACCCTGCCAACCAACGTGCCAATCATCATCGTCAATCGCTGGTCGAGCTATCTGTTCGGTCCAAATGAGCCAGACCGCAAGTCCGAGGTGTCTACCCCCACATTTTATATAGACAAACCTTACCCTCCAAGTGCGCCAGAGCTACTCGCCAAGATGCGAGAAGGTATTATTACTACAGCGTGCGAATTTGCGAAAACAAGACCTGTGTACCTGGTTCGGCCGTTTCCGGAGCTTAAAATAAGCGTACCTAAAACCATGGCTAGGAGAGCCTTCATCCCCGGCAATAACAAGCGTGTGTTCATAAGCATGGAAGAGTACATGCAACGGAACCACTTTGTGTGGGAGGCGCAAGATGCTGCAAGCAAAAAATGTGGCGCTAAAATTCTAAACCCGCTCCCTTATCTCTGCAACGATGGGAAGTGCTATGGAGATCACAATGGCACACCAATCTATGTCGATGACGACCACCTGAATGAGCACGGTGGAGACGTTTTGATTCCGATGTTCTCTGATGCCTTCCATTCGCAGGACTCGCAACAGATCGGCACGAGTCACCATGCAAATGCGGCGGCACAATGAAGTCTATTTGAACAGAGCCTGTTCAGCCGTACGTAATTCGGTACGCGATTGGAATCCCTTACAGCGTACCAACACCCCATGCGTGTATGAGCCTTGGAGCCCCTGTAGATACGGTGCCTAACTCGGCGCTCGCAGCAATCGACTGCCTGTAGGCATAGACGCACAGAGCACCGTAAACCCCTCGGCTAGCCGCATAGGAATCGCGGATCAGTTTCAGCAAGCGGTCGTTTTCCTGATCGTGCTCAGAAACGGGCTTGTGCAGCCATTTGTAGAACCCGGCACGAGCGATCCGCAATACCCTGCAGATCGTGATAATTGCATACTGATGATGATGCTCGTTCATGAAGTGGCACTTCACTCGGGCTCGCTGGCAAAGTACTGCGCGGCTTTTTTTAGATATCCCGATCTTCTTCAAGGCGGCGCATTTGGGCCCATAATCGCGGGAATTCACTCTTGGCCTCGAGCAATTCACTTGCCTGCTTTTCTGATTTATCAGGGGTGACGGCGCTCACCCATTTGTAGAGGCTGTGAGTCGAGACGCCGAGGCGTGCGGCAATTTCCGCGACTGAATAGCCGCGTTCAACCACCTGCATGACGGCTTCCGCCTGAATTCCGGTGTGTATCGCTGGGTACTCATAGACTTCCTCCTATGCTCAAATCAAAGGCCGGGGATGTCTACCTTTCCGAGGCAGTCCAGAGCCGAAAACAGAAAAGCCCCGATCAATGCCTAGATCCTGAATAGGTACGCAGTCTTTCCCTCCTTCCGAGAATCGCATCTTCCATGTGCACCGGAGCACGCCGAGGAGGTCAGTTCACCACGGCAAGACCTTCACAAGCCCGATAGCACTCTGAGATCATTCGTATCTCAAGCAGCAATTCGAATCAAGGACGCAGATTGAAAAAGCCATTCATGTTAGGGGTTATGGCAGCAGTAATCTCGGGCTGCTCCAATAACGAAGACGACTACCTGGAAATCATTAAGTGCAACCTATCTGCGCAAAGGCTCTCGCAAAGCCAGGCGCTCTACGAAATTACCAGTTATGCGCAGGAATTTACTCGTAGCACCGGTTTTTTACCGAATGCTGAAGAGATCAAAAAAATAGCTCTAGAAGGAAGAGAGAAGTTGGGACTTGATAAGCTCGACAGCCAAGAGGCTCACGAACTCATGGTGGAAATCTACAACTCTTCCACGTGCAAAAAAATCCACAAGCAACCTGCAGTTGAAGGATGATTGTCAATTCACAAAGCAAAAGCCCGGCTCAATGGCCGGGTTCTGGATTGCCATTCGATATGGAGTAAGTTCGCCCGCTTTTCTTGCATAGTTAGTTCGCCAGATCGGCGCGGATTTCCGTACATCCAGCAGGAATAGCCCTTGCCGTGATTGGCAAGCAGTCCAGCGTTGTGCTCACTGGTTCCCCATGATTCATACTTGCGAGATCGCCGATCTGCGTCATCTCAGAGATGCGCTTGTAGAGTGCGAACCTGCTGGATCTCCAGCAGCCGCTCCTGGCGCTGGCGTGCGTATTCCTCGGCCTGCTGTGCCGGACTTTTCTGGCTGTCATGGGCGTTGATGCGAGGGATGCTGGGGTTTCATGAAGTGCGCGCCCTCTCCCTGCACTGTACAAACGAGCAGGCAAAGACGGGCAGAAGATTACCGGACATACCACGGAGGGGATGACCAGAAACTACCAAAAAGGGCACGAGGATGTGGTGTGGTCCGAGGTCGAAGCCGACCTGGATATTGGCGATTTCGCCGGATAGTTTTGCGCAAGTTTTGCGCACTCACAAAAAAGCCGGTTTAGATAACCGGCTTAAGTGCCTGATTTTACTCAGTAAATAATGGTCGGGACGGAGTGATTCGAACACTCGACCCCTTGCACCCCATGCAAGTGCGCTACCGGGCTGCGCTACGCCCCGACTGGGCTTGAAGCATGTTCTCCTAGTTACTGAGAACGTTGAAGAATGTACCCTAACCTTTTGAATTATGGAAGCATTTTTTCCAGAATTCCCGGCCCGATATGGGTTACTTCTTCAGCACCACCAGCACGTCTTCCAACTCGACAATCATCTGCCGGATCAGTTGTTTGTACTGGGTAGTGTCGTCCTTGGCTTCATCGCCAGAGAGGCGCAATCGCGCCCCGCCGATGGTGAAGCCTTGGTCGTATAGCAGCGCGCGGATCTGGCGGATCATCAGCACGTCCTGGCGCTGATAGTACCGCCGGTTACCGCGGCGCTTCACCGGGTTGAGTTGCGGAAATTCCTGCTCCCAGTAGCGAAGCACGTGCGGTTTTACCGCGCAAAGCTCACTCACTTCACCGATGGTGAAGTAGCGTTTGCCTGGAATCGGCGGAAGCTCGTCGTTATGACTTGGTTCCAGCATAGGCCTCAACTCGGGCTTTCAACTTTTGCCCTGGACGAAAGGTGACGACTCGACGCGCCGTGATCGGGATCTCTTCCCCGGTTTTGGGGTTGCGGCCCGGCCGCTGGCGTTTGTCTCGCAAGTCAAAATTGCCGAATCCGGACAATTTGACCTGCTCGTTGTCTTCGAGAGCGTGCCTGATTTCCTCAAAGAACAGCTCAACCAATTCCTTGGCTTCACGCTTGTTCAGGCCCAGCTCCTCGTACAGCCGTTCGGCCATCTCAGCTTTCGTCAGAGCACCCATACGCTATTTCCTTAACGTGGTGTTCAACCTTTGTTCAAGCGAGGTGAGGATATTTTGCGTTGCAGTATTCACCTCTTCGTCATTAAGAGTGCGCGACGGATGCTGCCAGGTCAAGCCTACGGCAAGGCTTTTTCTATCAGGATCAATACCTTTACCCTGATAAACATCAAACAGCCTGAGGTCTGTAAGCCATTCGCCTGCATTGTCACGAATTACTTCAAGCACCGAACTCGAAGCAACATCACGTCCTGCGACCAAAGCCAGGTCACGACGCACTTCCGGGAATTTCGACAGTTCGCTGAATTTCGGCAGGCGGCCTTCAGCCACTTCACCCAGTACCAGCTCGAAGACGAATACCGGACGATCAAGGCCGAGGGTCTTGGCCAGCTCTGGATGGATGGCACCCAGGAAGCCGACTTCACGGCCGTCACGCTCGATGCGCGCGGTTTGGCCCGGATGCAGCGCCGGGTGTTGACCTGGGACGAAGCTGAATTCGGCCAGGGAGCCGGAGAAGCCCAACAGCGCTTCGACGTCGGCTTTGACATCGAAGAAGTCGATGGTGTCGCGGCCATTGGCCCAGCCTTCCGGCAGACGGCTGCCACACACTACACCCGCGAGCATCGGCTGCTGCTTGAGGCCTTCAAGCTGACCAACAAAACGCAGGCCGCTTTCGAACAGGCGTACGCGGTCTTGCTGACGGTTGAGGTTGTGCTGCAGCGACTTGACCAAGCCCGGCCACAGCGAGGCGCGCATCGCGGCCATGTCGCTGGAGATCGGGTTGGCCAGCAACAGCGGCTCGACGCCCGGGCTGAACAGTTCGAACAGTTTCGGGTCGATGAAGCTGTAGGTGATCGCTTCCTGGTAACCGCGGGCAACCAGCAGACGACGCAGTGCTGGCAGTTCGCCGCGCGCTTCGGCCTTGGCCTGTGGGGCCAGGCGTGCTTGCGGGTAACGCACAGGCAAGCGGTTATAGCCGTACAGACGGGCCAGCTCTTCGATCAGGTCGACTTCCAGGCTGATGTCGAAGCGATGGCTTGGTACTTCGACCTGCCATTGTCCGGCTTCACCGCTGGTTTTCAGACCCAGGGCGTTGAGCAGGCGCTCGACTTCGGCGGTGTCCATGTCCATGCCGAGCATCTGGTTGATACGCTCGGAACGCAGGGTGACCGGCGCGACCTTAGGCAGGTGCTGCTCGCTGACGGTTTCAATCACCGGGCCAGCTTCGCCGCCGACGATGTCCAGCAGCAGGCCAGTGGCGCGCTCCATGGCTTCGCGGGCCAGCTGCGAGTCTACGCCACGCTCATAGCGGTGCGAGGCATCGGTGTGCAGGCCGTAGGAACGGGCCTTGCCAGCCACGGAAATCGGCTCGAAGAAGGCGCTTTCGAGGAAGATGTCGCGGGTCTTGGTCGACACACCACTGTGCTCACCACCCATGACGCCGGCAATCGCCAGGGCACGAGTGTGGTCGGCGATGACCAGGGTGTCGCTGCGCAGCGCCACTTCCTGACCGTCGAGCAGAACGAGCTTCTCGCCCTCCTCGGCCATGCGCACGCGGATGCCGCCGTTGATTTCCGCGAGGTCAAAAGCGTGCAGCGGCTGACCCAGCTCGAGCATCACGTAGTTGGTGATGTCGACGGCAGCGTCGATGCTGCGCACGTCAGCACGGCGCAGGCGCTCAACCATCCACAGCGGGGTTGGGCGCGACAGGTCGACGTTGCGGATAACACGACCCAAGTAACGTGGGCAAGCCGCCGGCGCCAGTACTTCAACCGGGCGCACTTCATCGTGTACGGCAGCGATGGCAGGCACCTGAGGGCGAGTCACGGGTTCTGCGTACAGGGCACCCACTTCGCGCGCCAGGCCAGCCAGCGACAGGCAGTCACCACGGTTCGGGGTCAGGTCGACCTCGATGCTGGCGTCGTCCAGATCCAGATACACGCGAATGTCTTCGCCCACTGGCGCATCGGCGGCCAGTTCCAGCAGACCATCGTTTTCTTCGCTGATTTGCAGCTCGGCAGCCGAGCACAGCATGCCGTTGGATTCAACGCCACGCAGCTTGGCCTTCTTGATTTTGAAGTCGCCCGGCAGTTCGGCGCCGATCATCGCGAACGGGATCTTCAGGCCAGGGCGCACGTTAGGTGCGCCGCACACTACCTGGAAGGTCTCGCTGCCGTTGCTGACCTGGCACACACGCAGCTTGTCGGCGTCTGGGTGTTGTTCGGTGCTCAGCACTTCGCCCACGACGATGCCACTGAACTGACCGGCAGCTGGGGTGACGCTGTCGACTTCAAGGCCGGCCATGGAAAGACGAGCAACCAGCTCATCTCGGGATACCTGCGGGTTGACCCAACCGCGCAGCCATTTTTCACTGAATTTCATCCTGCTCTCCTGAAAGATTCGTTACGGGTGCGCGACCTAGCGAAATTGCGCAAGGAACCGCAAGTCGTTGTCGAAGAACAGGCGCAAATCGTTGACGCCGTAACGCAGCATGGCCAGGCGCTCGGCGCCCATGCCGAAGGCAAAGCCCTGGAACTCTTCAGGGTCGATACCAGACATGCGCAGCACGTTCGGGTGAACCATGCCGCAACCCATGACTTCCAGCCAGCCCGTTTGCTTGCACACGCGGCAGCCTTTGCCGCTGCACATCACGCACTGGATGTCGACTTCAGCCGATGGCTCGGTGAAGGGGAAGAAGGACGGACGGAAACGTACCGCCAGTTCCTTTTCGAAGAACACCCGCAGGAATTCTTCGATGGTGCCTTTGAGGTCGGCGAAATTAATGTCGCGATCGATCAGCAGGCCTTCGACCTGGTGGAACATCGGCGAGTGGGTCAAGTCCGAGTCG
The DNA here is from genome assembly GCF_056322725.1 of Pseudomonas sp. NUPR-002. Taxonomy (NCBI): domain Bacteria; kingdom Pseudomonadati; phylum Pseudomonadota; class Gammaproteobacteria; order Pseudomonadales; family Pseudomonadaceae; genus Pseudomonas; species Pseudomonas sp. NUPR-002. Next base: position 2,323,239 of record NZ_CM150476.1, on the reverse strand, counting down.
CAGCGATACACGCGGCCCGGGCAAACAATGCGGATCGGCGGCTGGCTGGACTCCATGGTCCGTACCTGCACCGGCGAGGTGTGGGTACGCAGCAGCATGTTGGCATTGAAGTAGAAGGTGTCATGCATTGCCCGGGCCGGGTGGTGGCCGGGAATGTTGAGGGCTTCGAAGTTGTGGTAGTCGTCTTCGACCTCTGGGCCTTCGGCAATGCCGTAGCCGATATGGGTGAAGAACTGCTCGATGCGCTCCAGGGTGCGGGTGATCGGATGCAGACCACCGGAGGTCTGGCCACGGCCCGGCAGGGTCACATCAATGCACTCGGCAGCCAGACGGGCGCTGAGCTCGGCTTCTTCAAAAGCCGCTTTGCGCGCGTTGAGCACCTCGGTGACGCGTTCCTTGGCGTCGTTGATCAGCGCGCCAACTTTTGGCCGCTCTTCGGCAGGCAGGTTGCCCAGGGTCTTCATCACCTGGGTCAGTTCGCCTTTCTTGCCAAGGAATTGAACCCGGATCTGTTCCAGGGCATTGATGTCTTCAGCGCGTTCCACGGCCTCCAGGGCTTGGGAGACCAGCGCGTCCAGGTTTTCCATGTACAGACTCCAGATACAAAATAGGGGAAGAGCGCAGGCTCTTCCCCTATTAAGACGTTAACACCCGGCGCCGGAAATGACGCCGGATGATTGTCGGGGTACTTAAGCCAGCGAGGCTTTAGCTTTCTCGACAATCGCAGCAAACGCCGCTTTTTCGTTCACTGCCAGATCAGCCAGAACCTTACGGTCGATTTCGATCGACGCTTTTTTCAGGCCAGCGATCAGACGGCTGTAGGACAGACCGTTGATACGCGCACCAGCGTTGATACGAGCGATCCACAGAGCGCGGAACTGACGTTTTTTCTGACGACGGTCGCGGTAGGCGTATTGGCCTGCCTTGATGACCGCTTGCTTGGCAACACGGAATACGCGCGAGCGTGCGCCGTAGTAGCCTTTAGCCAGTTTCAGAATTTTCTTGTGACGCTTACGAGCGATGACGCCACGCTTTACACGAGCCATGAGTAACTTCCTCTATCTTTAACCAAAAATTAACGAAGGCGCAGCATGCGCTCGACTTTTGCAACGTCCGACGGGTTCAGCAAGCTGCTACCACGAAGTTGACGCTTACGCTTGGTCGACATTTTGGTCAGGATGTGGCTCTTAAAAGCGTGCTTGTGCTTGATGCCGTTAGCAGTTTTCAAGAAACGCTTGGCTGCACCGCTTTTGGTTTTCATTTTTGGCATGTTCGGATACTCCGCATTCAATTGATAAACATAACCGCAAGGCCTGCCGTGCCCTGGTGGTTATTTCTTTTTCTTGGGGGCGATGACCATCAAAAGCTGGCGTCCTTCCATCTTTGGATGCTGTTCAACGGTACCGTATTCGGCAAGATCAGCTTCGATCCGCTTCAACAGTTCCATGCCCAGCTCCTGGTGGGCCATCTCGCGACCACGGAATCTCAGAGAGATTTTGGTCTTGTCCCCATCAGTAAGGAAACGTACCAGGTTGCGTAGTTTTACCTGGTAATCCCCTTCCTCCGTCCCTGGACGAAACTTGATTTCTTTAATCTGGATTACTTTCTGGTTCTTCTTCGCCGCAGCCTGCTGCTTTTTCTTCTCGAACAGGCTTTTGCCGTAGTCGAGTACTTTGCAGACAGGAGGTACGGCGTCAGCAGAAATTTCTACCAGATCCAGCTTCGCTTCTTCAGCGATACGAAGCGCTTCTTCGATCGAGACGATGCCCAACTGCTCACCGTCAGCGCCAATTAACCGAACCTCGCGTGCCGAGATATTCTCGTTGATCGGGGCTTTCGGTACAGCTCGTTTATCGTTTCTCATATCACGCTTAATAGTAATTACTCCGAATCTTGGCGACCACGCCGGGAAACCGCTTGCGCGAGCAATTCCGCGAACTGGGCGACGGGCATGGAGCCCAGGTCAGCACCTTCACGGGTACGCACAGCGACAGTTTGCGTTTCGACTTCCCGATCCCCGATAACCAGGAGATAAGGAACCTTGAGCAAGGTATGCTCGCGGATCTTAAAGCCAATTTTCTCATTTCTCAAGTCAGACTTGGCACGGAAACCGCTTTCGGCCAGAGTTTTTTCGACTTGCTGAGCAAATTCAGCCTGTTTGTCGGTGATATTCATGACCACCGCCTGCATTGGCGCCAGCCAGGCCGGGAATGCACCTTCGTAGTGCTCGATCAGAATTCCGACGAAACGTTCGAACGAACCGAGGATGGCGCGGTGCAGCATGACTGGATGCTTGCGGCCGTTGTCTTCGGAGACGAACTCCGCACCGAGACGAATCGGCAGGTTGAAGTCCAGCTGCAGGGTACCACACTGCCAAACGCGGCCCAGGCAGTCCTTGAGCGAGAACTCGATCTTCGGACCGTAGAATGCACCTTCACCCGGCTGCAGGTCGTAAGGCAGGCCGGCGCTATCGAGAGCGGAAGCCAAGGCAGCCTCAGCGCGATCCCACAGCTCATCAGAGCCCACGCGCTTTTCAGGGCGGGTCGACAGCTTCATTTCGATGTCTTTGAAGCCGAAGTCGGCGTAGACATCCATGGTCAGTTTGATGAACGCAGCGGACTCGGACTGCATCTGCTCTTCAGTACAGAAGATGTGCGCGTCGTCTTGCGTGAAGCCACGTACGCGCATGATGCCGTGCAAGGCACCCGATGGCTCGTTACGGTGGCAGGCACCGAACTCGGCCAGACGCAGCGGCAGCTCGCGGTAGCTCTTCAGGCCCTGATTGAACACCTGCACGTGGCATGGGCAGTTCATTGGCTTGATGGCGTAGTCGCGGTTTTCCGACTGAGTGGTGAACATGTTGTCGGCGTAGTTGGCCCAGTGGCCAGACTTTTCCCACAGCGAACGGTCAACAACCTGCGGAGTCTTGATCTCCAGGTAACCGTTGTCACGCTGCACCTTGCGCATGTATTGCTCAAGCACCTGGTACAGGGTCCAGCCATTGGGGTGCCAGAACACCATGCCCGGCGCTTCTTCCTGGAGGTGGAACAGGCCCAGGCGCTTGCCGATTTTACGGTGATCGCGTTTTTCCGCTTCTTCGATGCGCTGAATGTAGGCAGCCAGCTGCTTCTTGTCGGCCCAAGCGGTGCCGTAGACGCGCTGCAACTGCTCGTTCTTGGCATCACCGCGCCAGTAGGCGCCGGACAGCTTGGTCAGCTTGAACGATTTGAGGAAACGGGTGTTCGGCACGTGCGGACCGCGGCACATGTCGACGTATTCTTCGTGGTAGTACAGGCCCATGGCCTGTTCATCCGGCATGTCTTCGACCAGGCGCAGCTTGTAGTCTTCGCCACGGGCCTTGAACACTTCGATCACTTCGGCACGCGGGGTGACCTTTTTGATGACATCGTATTCGGTTTCGATCAACTGCTGCATGCGCTGCTCGATCGCCGCCATGTCGTCAGGCGTGAAAGGACGCTCGTAGGCGATGTCGTAATAGAAGCCTTCGTCGATGACCGGGCCGATGACCATTTTCGCCGTCGGGTACAGCTGCTTGACGGCATGGCCGACCAGGTGGGCGCACGAGTGACGGATGATCTCCAGCCCCTCTTCGTCCTTGGGGGTGATGATTTGCAGACGGGCATCGTGTTCGATCAGGTCGCAGGCGTCGACCAGCTTGCCGTCGACTTTACCAGCGACGGTGGCTTTGGCCAGACCGGCACCAATGGATGCGGCTACCTGAGCAACGGTTACGGCGTCGTCGAACGAACGTTGACTGCCATCGGGAAGAGTAATAACGGGCATGGCGCCTCCTCTCCTAGTGGTGACCCCTACCAAAGGTCACGTGGGTTGGGATGAGCCAGTACGCGATCCGCCCCTGTCTTTGCACATGCAAAGCCTGCCTCACAGTGGCAGAAGCGCGAAAGCCTGCCAGGGAACGAACCAGAGTGACTGGAATAGTAAAAAGTTGTGAGTTTTAAGCAGAAAGCTGCAAGCAGCGTCTGCGGCGAACTCAAGCCAAGCATGCTAGCACAAAGCTTTGCGGCGATTGCGGGGAACTTGGAGGGAAATTTTCCGCTCTGACTTTGTGAAGCATCCTACTCTTGTGAGACTAAACCCCAAGGAGTGTTTGGTTATGCGACTTCAGTCTCTTCTGGCCCTGGCGGCCGCTTCTGCCCTGCTGCTGCCGCTGAGCGCCAATGCTGGCACGCTACCCGCCGATTACCAGGCCACCTGCGTCAGTCAAGCGCAAGCACAGCAAAAAACCATGACCAAGGCCGTGGCCGAACAGCACTGCAGCTGTGCCGGCAGAGTGCTGGAAAAAGAGTTCAGCGATGCTGAAATCAAGGATCTGGACAGCACCGATGGTGTTGATGCCAACACAATGAAGCGTGCTCAAGAAAAAATTGCAGCGGCTTGCAAGCCGAAAAACTAAGGCTTTGCGCCCGTTATCCATCGCTAATTTGCTCCAGATCAGCAATCTGCGAAGGTAAAAGGGGCTACAAGCCCATAATTAGACTATGATGGTCGGCGTGCACCCTGTTGGCCTCGGCAACACCGCACTACTGAAAATCATGTTTCTGGAGATACACCCATGTCTAATCGCCAAACCGGCACCGTAAAATGGTTCAACGATGAAAAAGGCTTCGGCTTCATCACTCCACAAGGTGGCGGTGACGACCTGTTCGTTCACTTCAAGGCTATCGAAACCGACGGTTTCAAAAGCCTGAAGGAAGGCCAGACCGTTTCCTTCGTTGCCGAAAAAGGCCAGAAGGGCATGCAGGCTGCACAAGTTCGTCCAGAGTAATCTCTGACCGAATAAAAAAACCCGCCCATGTGGCGGGTTTTTTTGTGCCTGTAGGAGCGGGCTTGCCCCGCGAAGCGATGTAACAGACAGATCGCTATCGCGGGGCAAGCCCGCTCCTACATCGGTCAGCCGCAGTTGACGCGGATGACAACACCTTGAGCATCGGTGTGCAGGTTCAGACGCTCGGAACGGTAGTCCATGGTCATCGCATCACGTGGCCCCAAGGCATGCGCGATTTGCGAACCGCTGGCCTTGCGCGCTTGCTCGACCAACGCCGGAGTGGCTTGCTTGCCAATGGCGAACTCAGCGCCGCTTGCCTGGCAGCGGCCATCGTTGTCAGCCACAGACGCTGGCGCCGACGACGAACCACCGGTGTTGCTGCAGCCAGCCAGTACGGCCACCGCCAACAGGCTCATCAATGATGCACGGAACATGGATCCTCCTTTGAATTCGGGAATGCTGCTGCCTATCTGACAGCCTCGCTGATAATTTGTTGCAAAACCGGTCAAGTCTGCCTGAGCCAGCGCACTCAGGTAAAAGTGCAATCGTCACCGGATTTTGCACCGGCTTGCTCGACACTCAGTAAAGATCGATGTAATCACTCGACGGGCTCGGCCAGTTGGCCTGCAATGCACTGAATACTTGCTGCACCCAGCGCTCGTCCGCCGCCGCTTGGGCGCCGACACAACCGGAACCCGCCGCCCAGGTTTCCAGACGAAAGGCCAGGCCGTCCAACTCGCGACTCCCCACCACCTGCGACAGCCAGGCGATACCACCACGACTGACCCGCAGTTGATTGTGCACCCCGTTATTGCCAGTGCCGAGCAAGCGGCGCACAGCGTCCAGGGTGAACTGTTCAGGGTTGTTCAAATCGATCTGCACCGCACTGTTCCACCTTGCTGGAAACCGTTAGTTTGCCATGAGCCTTGCGCTTATGCCTAAGTAGCAGTGCCTCACCAGGCATCGGCATGATTTACTGCAGACTTGGGCAGAGTGCAATCAAGCCTCCCCTTCAAATGCCAAGGCCGGCGTTTGAATCCACAATGCGCGTAGTTTTATTCCGGTACAGCTCATGACAAGCCACATCATTGATGCCGATATCAAGGTCAAATGGCCCGAAGGTCAGAGTGCCTACAGCCCCGCCAGCGCTGAAGAGTTGATGCTGATTGCCGTCGATCTGCTGGTCAAAGACCTGGGCAACGAAGCGGCGCGCAGTTTCGTCGAGCAGGTGTTTGAACGCTACGCACACACTACTTCAGACACGCAAGCCGCGTACTGAGCAAGTCAAACACGCCCTGGGCGTCGGCCTCTTCGATCCAGACAACATTGCCAGGCTGTTCAGTTGACGTGTACTCGTTAACCAACGTCTGGCCGTAGGTCATGCCTGCACGGCGGTCCACCTGCAATTCAACCCGGCGCCCGCTGAACAGCGACGGCTTGATCAGGTAGGCGATCACACTGGCGTCGTGCACCGGGCCACCCGGCATGCCATAGCGCTGCATGTCAGCCTTGATGTAGGCATTGAGGATATCGACCACCCGCCTGCTGGCCTGGTTGTTCACGGCCGCCAGTTGCGCGAGGCGGGCGTCGCTGGTCAGTACCTTATGGGTAACGTCCAGCGGCAGGTAGGTCAGTTTGACGCCGCTACTGAGCACCACCTCAGCGGCTTCCGCATCGGCATACAGGTTGAACTCGGCCACCGGGGTGATATTGCCAGCGTTGACATGGGCGCCGCCCATCACCACCACTTCTTTGATACCACGAAGGATAGCCGGCGCCCGAATCAAGGCGAGGGCGAGGTTGGTCTGCGGGCCAAGTATGGCCAGGGTGATGCTGTGTGACTCAGCGGTGCTTAACGTATCCACCAGGTACTGCACAGCACTGCCTTCGGCCAGGCCCTGTGCGGGCTCGTGCACTGCAACCCCTGGCAAGCCTTCGCCACCGTGAACGTTTTCGGCATAAACGGGCGAGCGCAGTAACGGCCTGGCGGCCCCTGCGTACACCGGGATCTCCTCACGCCCGCCCCACTCCCTGGCCAGCCGCGCATTACGCGAGGTCTTGTCCAACCTTACATTGCCGGCCACCGTGGTGATGGCGCGTATGTTCAGCTCCTCAGCCGAAGCCATGGCCAGCAACAAGGCCACTACGTCGTCAGCACCGGGGTCGGTGTCGATGATCAGATCGAGCGGCGCCACCTGGGCGGCACCTGCCAACAACACAGCCATCAGCTGCACTCCTTATTCCTTTAGGCAAACGTTTAGCTGAGCGGCTCCCTGACACCCACAGCAGCGCCCCAGGTGATCAAGCGTCTAGAACGTAACACCAGCGATCAAGACGATGTTGCTGTAGGGCTGGCACTCACCCGTGCGCACCACCGCGCGGGCGCCGCGACTGAGCTGTTTGAATTCGGCATGGCTGAGCAGGTTGCGAACTCCGAGCTGGCCATGCGCGTGATACTGCTCGATAACAGTCAAACCCCGAGGGTTGGCTTTGAATATTTCATCGGCCAGCACATGACTTTCCACCTGCATCTCGCTCAACACTGTTCGCAGTACGCTGGCAAAGTCCGGCACTCCCGCGGTCAGCGCCAGGTCGATCAGTTCGACGCCGACCGGCACCGGTAGGCCGGCATCACCAATCACCAGAATGTCACCATGCCCTAGTGAGGCGATCACCCGTGACAGCGCGATATTGAGCAACGGCGTCTTTTTCATGGCTGCAACTCGGCCAGGTAAGGAATGGATGGCTGGGCGCCAGCGCGGGTAACCGACAGTGCCGCCGCGCGCTGGCCAAAGGCAACCGCTGCGCCCTGCTCTTCTCCACGCGCCAAAGCAGCGGCAAAGCCACCGACAAAGGTATCGCCTGCTGCAGTGGTGTCCAGCGGTTGCACTTGAGGTGCCGGAAAGTGCCGAAAACCTTGGGCATCGGCGTATAAGGCACCTTGCGCACCGAGCGTGATAATCACGTTTTTAACCCCGAGGCCGCGCAAGTGGCTGGCAGCAACCTCGGCGCTGGTCAAGTCGATTACGGGGAGCCCAGTCAGCGCCTGCGCTTCGCTTTCATTGGGGATCAGGTAATCGATAGCGCTGCACCAGCTCAATGGCAATGGGCCTGTGCACGGTGCGGGGTTGAGGATCACCGTTTTACCCAGCGCACGACCTCGCTCCAAGGTATAGGCCACCGTCGGCGCAGGCACCTCCAACTGGCAGATGATCACCTCGGCGCCTTGCAGCAAGGCATCGAACGCCTGCACTGACTCAGGGCGCAACTGACCGTTACCGCCGGGGATGATGACGATCGAATTTTGGCTACTGGCATCCACTACGATCAACGCCAAACCGCTGGATTCGCCAGGGCAAACAGCGACGCCCTGACAGTCGATCTGTTCGTCGAGCAAGGCCTGACGCAACTGCTGCCCATAGGCGTCATCGCCGACGTTGCCGATCATCGCCACTGTGGCACCCAGACGCGCCGCCGCCACCGCTTGGTTGGCGCCTTTACCGCCCGGTACGGTGGCGAACGATTCGCCTGCCAGAGTCTCGCCAGCCCGCGGCAGCCGCTGGGCGCGCGCCACCAAATCCATGTTGAGGCTACCCACCACCACGACGTTGGCTCGCATGGCTGCTTGACCCTCAGCGGTAATCATTGAACAGGTCCGGGCGTGGTGCAGTGGATTCGCGCAGCACGATCTTCGGTGCAACGATACGCTGCTCCGGCGCGCCTCGCAGTGGCTGGGCGATGCGCGACAGCAGCAGCGCTGCAGCGCTCTCACCCAGTTCGCGAATGGATTGGCCGACGGTGGTCAGTGCCGGGAACACGTAGCGGCTGAGCTGGATGTCGTCGAAACCGATCACCGACAACTCGCCAGGAACGCAAATATTGCGCTCGGCGGCAGCGCGCAGCACGCCGATGCCGATCATGTCGTTGCCAGCAAAGATCGCCGTCGGCCGCTCGCCATCCAGCAGCTGTGCAGCGGCGCCGTAGCCACCGAGGCTGGTGAAGTCACTGTTGACGATATGGTGGTCAGGCACGCTGATACCGGCTTCGGCCAGGGCGCGCTGAAAACCGGCCAGACGCAGTTGCGCGGTACTGGTGCTGGCCGGGCCGCCGATACAGGCGATGTCCCGATGCCCCAGCTCCAACAAATGACGGGTCGCCAGGTAGGCACCCTGCTCATGATCGATGCTCACCAGATCAGCTTCCACACCTTCCAGGGCACGGTCCACGATGACCATCGGCGTGCGCACGCTGGCCAGGCTGCCCTGCAGGTCGCTGTCTTCACCAACCGAGGCGACGATCAAGCCATCGATGCGTTTTTCCAGCAACACACGCAGGTAACTACGCTGCTTTTGCGGGTTGTCATCCGAGTTGCACAGAATCACGCAATAGCCGTTGCGCTCACAGGCATCTTCGATGCCGCGAGCCAGCTCGGCGAAATACGGGTTGACGCTATTGGGTACCAACAGGCCGATGGTTGCGGTACTACGTGCCTTGAGTGAGCGGGCCACGGCGCTAGGAACGTAGTCGAGCTCAGCGATGGCGGCCTCGACTTTCAAGCGTACTTGTTCGCTGACTGGCCGGGTTTTGTTGAGCACATGGGAGACGGTGGTGTAAGAAATGCCCGCCAGTGCTGCGACGTCTTTGATGGTTGCCATGGTTCAGTTCCGCCGACTTGCACGTCGGCTACGGTAGGTGTCGAGGACCACGGCGATAACGATGACCGCCCCGGTAATAATGCGTTTGGTCGGTTCTGACGCGCCGATCTGGGCGAGGCCTGCGGCCAGCACCGAAATAATCAGGACGCCGAAGAAGGTGCTGATGACCGAGCCACGCCCGCCCATCAGGCTGGTACCGCCAATCACCACTGCAGCGATGACCTGCAACTCCAGGCCCGAACCGGCGTTAGGGTCGGCGGCCTCCAGGCGGGAAATCTGGAACAGTGCGGCCAGGCCGGCCAACAGCCCCATCAGTGAAAACACCATGATCTTGTACGGACGCGGATCGATACCGGCCAGGCGCACCGCTTCTTCGTTGGTACCGATACCGATCAGGTAGCGGCCGAAGACTGTGCGGGTCAGCACCAGTTGCGCGACGATGATCACCAGCAAGGCAATGAGAAACGAGGGCGACACTCCAAAGGCCAAGGGGTTGGAGAGCCAGGCAAAGGCATCGCCGATATAGGCGGTACGCGAGTCGGTCAGTTGGTAGGCCAGGCCACGGGCCATTTCCAGCACGCCCAGCGAGACGATGAACGACGGAATCCGCCAGGCCACGGTAATCGAGCCCGTAATGCTCCCGGCCAGCGCCGCTACACCCATGCCCAGCAAGGCGGCGGGCAGCACGCTCCAGCCCCAGCCGAGGATCGCCACGCTGACCGCCGACGCCGCCAGGGCCAGCACCGAACCTACCGAGAGGTCGATGCCACCGATGATCAGCACGAAGGTCATCCCCACTGCCAGGACCATCAGGTCGGGAATCTGATTGGCCAGGGTGCTGAAGGTGGCGTACGACAGGAAATGGCTGCTCAGCAGCGAGAACAGCACAATCATCGCCAGCAAGGCACCGGCCAGGCCCAGGTAGGTACCCAGCCCGTAGTAGCTGCCACTGCGTTTGGCGTTAGGGACGGTGCTGTCCAGTGGTGGGGTTTTCATGGCGTCATCCTGGGTGCCGCTTCATGCAGCAACGCGTCACGTTTCTGATAGCCGGCGAAGGCCGCGGCCAGTAGTTGGTCCTGTGTCCAGTGCTCACGCTCAAAGGTGTCGATCAGGCGCCCGGCACTGAGCACAGCGATACGGTCACAGATCAGCATCAACTCGCGCAGGTCACTGGAGACCACCACCAGCGCCTTGCCCTGGCGCGCCAGTTCGGCGAGCAAGCCGTAAATATCGAATTTGGCACCGACGTCGATGCCCCGCGTAGGTTCATCAAACAGCAGCACCGCACAGTCGCGCTCCAGCCAGCGGCCGATCACCACTTTCTGCTGGTTGCCACCCGACAGCTCGCCGACGATCTGCTCGGCGCTGGAACTACGAATGCGCATGGCGCCGATCTGACGTTGGGCCAGTTCACGCTCAGCCTGACTGTTGAGTACCCCGGCACGGGAAATGGCAGCAAGGTTACCCAGGGCGATGTTGGCGCTGATCGATTGCGACAACAGCAAGCCCTCGCCCTTGCGGTCTTCGGTGATCAGTGCGATACCTTCGCGCACCGCCGCCACCGGCGAATCGACCCGTACCGGGCGCAACGGATTGCCCAGTTCGATGCTGCCGCTGTCAGCGCGGTCGGCACCGTAGATCAAGCGCAGCAGCTCGGTACGACCAGCGCCGATCAAGCCGGAAATACCGAAGATTTCGCCACTGCGCACAGTAAACGACACGTCACGCACTTTATCGCCACGGCTCAGGCCGTTGACTTTGAGCAGCGGCGCGCCGATCTGACGCTGCCCCAGGTCGATATGCTCGGCCAGTTCGCGCCCCACCATCAGATTGACCAGCTGCGCGCTGGTGTAACGGGCCATAGGCTCGACACACACCAGCTTGCCGTCGCGCAGTACTGCGATGCGTTGGGCGATGCGCTTGAGTTCTTCCAGGCGGTGGGAAATGTAGACGATGGCCACTCCGCGCTGCTGCAGGCGTTCGATCTGGGTAAACAGCAGCTCAACCTCGCGAGCGGTGAGCATGGCGGTAGGCTCATCGAAGATCAGCACATGGCAATCGCCGATCAGGTTGCGGGCAATCTCGACCATCTGCTGATGACCGATGCCCAGCTCGCCCACCGGCGTGTCGGGGTCGATCGCCTCCAGGCCAACCTGGGCCATGGCCGCCTGGGCCAACTGGCGAAGACGCTTGCGGTTGATCCAGCCGCCGCGACTGGGCAGGTTATCGAGAAACAGGTTCTCGGCCACGGTCAGGGTCGGCAACAGGTTGAGCTCCTGCATGACCATGCGCACACCCAGCCGCTCGGCCGCAGCGCGGCTGCCAGGCCGGTATGCCTGCCCCTGATAGTGCATCTGCCCGGTGGTGGGAGACTCCAGGCCACCGATAATTTTCGACAGGGTACTTTTGCCCGCGCCGTTCTCGCCGGTCAGGGCCAGCACTTCGCCGCAGTACAGGCTCAGGTCGATGTCGCCGAGCACCGGCTGGGCGTAGGTCTTGCCGATCGCGCTGACTGAAAGTACGACATCCGCAGTCGCTGACATTGCCTGATCTCCTGGCGCCTGCCCGCAGGCTAGCGCACACCGTGCGACTACTGTTTGGTCACTAACTCAACCGGGGTCTGGATAACGTTGTCGGCATCCACTTCAGGTTTTTCGCCCTTGAGCATCTTCAACGCCGCCTCGATACCGAACACTGCCTGTTTGGCCGCGTACTGGTCGGCCGTGGCGAGCACGCGACCGTCATTAAGCATCGGCTTGATGGCATTGATGTTGTCGTAACCCACCACCTGGACCTGGCCGGTTTTGCCCGCCGCGCGCACCGCCGAGACGGCACCCAGCGCCATGCTGTCGTTACCGGCCAGCAGTGCCTTGATTTCAGGATGGGCATTGAGCATCGAGGCTGCGACGGCATTGCCCTTGGCAATTTCCCAGTCGCCTGATTGCAGCGAAACGATCTTGACCTGCGCCGCCTCCATCGCATCCTTGAAACCGGCGGTGCGTTGTTGGGCGTTGGTGGTGGTCGAAACGCCTTCGATAATCCCCACCTCGTCACCGGCCTTGAGTTTTTTGGCCAGGTACTCACCCACCAGGCGTGCACCTTTGCGGTTGTCAGGGCCTACGAAGGGCACGCTGAGGTGCTTGCTTTTGAGCACGTCAGGGTCCAGACGGTTGTCGATGTTGACCACGGTGATACCGGCATCCATGGCCTTTTTCACCACCGGTACCAAGGCCTTGGAATCGGCCGGTGCAATAACCAGCGCGTTAACGCCGGAGACAATCATTTGCTCAACGATACGGATCTGATTGCCTGAGTCGGTTTCGTCCTTGATGCCGTTGGACACCAGATCGAATTCACCGGCGTGTTCTTTCTGGTAGGCCTTGGCGCCGTCTTCCATGGTCAGGAAGAACTCGTTGGCAAGGGACTTCATCACCAGCGCGACTTTGGGTTTTTCTTCAGCCACGGCCTGGGACAAGGGCATGGCAAGCGAGAGCGAAGACAGTACAGCAATCGCCAGGAGGCGTCCTGCGAATGGCAATTTCATGGGTTTACTCCGGATTTTATGATTTTTATCGGGTCGCAAACGTTTGCATCAGCCAACTATGCGAAGGCAACCAGACTTTGTCAAATTAACAACCGGAAACACTCTGGAAGTTGCGCGTCTGAATTATCGTCAAAACGCAGCAAAAACCGAACCCCCCACTGTAGGTGGCATTCGGATTTCCGAACATTCACCGTCAGAGCAACCTTAGCGGATATTCCGCAGAGGCTCAGCCCTGCCTGGCGAAAACACTCTCTTCCGCAGTAGGAAATAAAACTAGCAGCCCCGCGTCCTCGTTAAAAAAAGCTAAATACGCTGCAGCAATCTGCACAGTTCGCGGTCTCATGCGCTGTTTCACCGACAAGCTGTTGCGATTTTGCTTACAGTGAAATACTGTATGCGCATACAGCAAAATAAGGAACATTTCGTGGCCAGCACCTCCGCTCCTGTCAGCAGTTACGAGCAACTGGGTATTCGCATCCAGAAAATCATCAACTCACCGACCGCACAAAAGGCCCGCGCCGCGCTGATTTTTCGCCTGGAGCAGGAGTCTCCTGATGATTGGGCGACTTTGCTGGAAGAAATCGCCGAAAACGACAACGTCACCCTCGCCTATCGCGATGATGGCGGCGTGCAGATCTTCTGGGTTGTACCCAAGGAAGATTGAGCCCCCCTTCTTACACACCGCACATTCGGCTCATCGATAACGACCCCGAACTTCGCTTTCCACCCACTGAGGTGGAGAGCGTGCGCAGCATCCGCCACCTGAGTTTGAAACGTCTTTTATGAAGAAACTGCTTTGCGCGCTAACACTCGCCTTTTCTGTTATTTCCGCTGCCTTCGCCACCCCTCCGGCAACTTTCTCCGAAGCCAAAGTCGTCGCTAAACAAAAAATCTACCTCGACCAGGCCAACAGTGCGCTGGGTGAGTTGTACTGCGGCTGCAAGTGGACGTGGGTGGGGAAATCGGGTGGCCGCATTGACCCTGAATCCTGCGGTTACCAGACCCGTAAACAACAGAATCGTGCCGAGCGCACTGAGTGGGAACATATTGTTCCTGCCTGGACGCTCGGCAACCAACGTCAATGCTGGAAAAGCGGCGGCCGCGAAAACTGCGTGGACAAAGACCCGGTATTTCGCGCCATGGAAGCCAACCTGTTCAACCTCTACCCTTCGGTGGGCGAAGTGAATGGCGACCGCAGCAATTTCAACTACGGCATGGCCTCTGGGGTCGCGCCTCAGTATGGCCAATGCACCACCCGGGTCGACTTCAATCAACGCGCCGCCGAGCCGCGCGATGAGGTCAAAGGGTTGGTCGCCAGAACCACGTTCTACATGTTCGACCGATACAAACTGAACATGTCTCGACAGCAGCAACAGCTACTGATGGCCTGGGACAAACAGCATCCGGTTTCCGCCTGGGAAAAAGAACGCAATCGGCGCATCGCGGCAGTCATGGGGCATTCCAACCCGTTCGTAACCGGCGAGCGGCACTGGACGCAAGGCTACAAACCAGTGGGTGACGGCGTTGTCAGCAACATTGCCGCCAGCCCTGCACGAGCAGCAAGCCAAGCCACCCTGGCAAGTGCAGGCACAAGCGGTTTGATCATTGGTAACCAGAAAAGCCACGTCTATCACTTAGCTTCTGGTTGCCCTGGCTACGCGCAAGTTTCGGCGAAGAACCAGGTCACTTTTGCATCGGAAGTTGAAGCGCAAGCGGCGGGATATCGTAAAGCAGGCAACTGCAAGTAACCGAAGTTGCTGACTGGCCCCGGCAAGCCAAAGCAACGCATTGCCTGAACAACCTCAACGGCTCAGCGCCTGCAGATAGGCGCTGGCCTGTTAGTAACGAGCCAGTCGGGCCATGTCTTCTGGGCCCGGCATGGCGATGCGCGAAAGATCGCTGTTGTCGGCAAGGTCGGCCAGTTTCACCTCCCGCGCCAATGGGTCATCCCCCAGGCGAATGACAAACGCCTCGTAACTTTCCTCTTCACGGCGGCTCAAGGCCTGCACGGCGGCGAGAATCTTCAGGGCAAAGCCTTCTCGCGCCAGATCCGACAAGGTGATGGCGGAGTCTTCGAGCACATCGTGCAACACCGCAACAATGCGCTGTTCGACCGTTGAAACCCGCAACATGACCCGCAACGGATGCAGAATGTAAGCGCTGCCGCCCTTGTCCTGCTGTCCTTCATGCGCCCTGGCCGCCACCGCAATGGCCCGCTCCAGCGTAGACATAAGGCCCTCCTGGTTATCGCTGCCGGCGCTTCAGGCGCGCCATGCTGTAGACATCGACAAACACCCCGTCACGCAAAGCATAGTCAAGCAATTGACCTTCGACTTCAAAGCCTTGGCGCTTGTACAGGGCCAGCGCCGGTTGATTGTCGGTGAACACCGTCAGTTCGATACGCTGCAGCCCCATCCAGTTGTCTGCCACTTCAAGCACCGCGGCCAACAAGCGGCTGCCGACCCCCTGCCCCTGCCAGGCTGCGGCCACTCCCATGCCGATGCTGCCGCAATGGCTACGGCGTATCCGGGGATTCTGCTCCAGCGAGCAATTGCCGATCACCTCCCCCTGATGCAGGGCGACCAGCGACAACAAGCGCTCGTAGTCCACCCCAGGGCCCAGGCGCTTACGCCAGTTCTCTTGGGTTTGATAGGGCAACTGCAAGGCCTGGCGGGAGACACTGGGGTCGCTGTACAGCGCAACCAGCCCGTCAATGTGCTGTTCGGTGGCGCGCTGCAAGGTTATGGCGGGGGATGAATCCTTCATCACGGCTCTCCTTGAGGTGAGCCGTGAGTGTACGGGGCAAGCGAAGGCGCTGGCTAGCGGGTAGCGCCGTGCTGAATGACGATGGAGTCAGTGCCCAGACGCGCCATCACGTCGGCCTGGCGGGCTTCGGCATCGGCTTTGCTCGGGAACGGGCCCAGCAGCACCACAGGTTTGCCGTCGCGGTACTCCACCGAAGACGGGATCTGTTTTTCGATCAGGCGTGCGGTCATGTCGCTCAGTGCGCCCATATTCGGGCCCTGGACTATTTCCACGTCCCAGCCTTCAGGGGCCGGTTGCTCGGCCAGCGCATCGGCACGGCGCTGCAGATCGGCACCGCCGCAGTGTTCGCGAATCTGCAGGTTGCTGCCCTTGTCGGCGAGGGTGATCTGGTAGCCGTCGGCCTGCTTGATGGCCACGTAGCTGCGGTAAGGCAAGAAAGTGCCGCTGTCGTCTTTGCTGCGGACCTGGCCGCAGATCGCACCCAGCTTGTCGATTCGCACGTTGCCGAATTTGGCCGTTTTCGGGTTGGGCAGTTGCTCGGCAATCTGCTTGTGCACGCCTTCGACTTCATTTTCACAACCGGCCAGGGCCAGCACAGCCATTACCACCGCGATTTTGCGCACGCGCTTATCTCCTCAATGCAAGCGGCGGATTCTAGCATTGATAACGGCGCGCGGGGCCGATTAAAGCGCCCCCCACCACGGGTGGCGACCTACAGCTTGAACATTTATAGGGTCCCCTTGGCAATGTGCAGAAGCCCCTTCGTACGCCAAGTACCGGGCCCTCCATCGACAACAAGAGAACAATCAAGATGAACGCTGCTTGCTCCCGCCTGACCGTCCTGGCGACCTGCCTCGCCCTCCCCCTGCTGGCCAGCGCCGAAGGCCAACAGGCGCCGGCCAATCCATACCTGGCACAGTCTTACAACAACCAGACGCACTGGAACGACGCTGCATCGGATAGCACCGACATCAGCGTGGCCCGTGGCTCGTACAAGGTCACCCCAGACTCCTATCGGGTTGTGCCGAATGAGTCGGCCAGCCTGATTCAGTACTACGACAAGGTAAACGGTACGGATGTCTACTGGTACTGGGCCGGTTTCTCGCTGCGCAAGCTGAAAATTGAAGACAACTTCCAGTTCACCGAAATCGCCCGTGTCGATGTGCCGATGAACCTGCCCAACTACCAGCCGATCAGCCCTGAGCAGCGCCTGAAGCAGGCTGCAGACACCCGCAAGCTGCTTGAAGCTGGCGACGAGCAGGGCCTGCTGACGTACATGCAGAGCCAACCCAACCGCATGTTGACGGCGACCACCGACCAGGTTCTGGGCGGCGCGATCTACTCATTGCTGACCCGCGACAATGCCTTCATTGGTGCCAGCGGGCGCAAAGTGTTCCGTATCGACCAGAACGATCCGAAAGACCCGCTCTCGAAGATGAAGCTCAGCCATGAGGTGAAGTTGCCCGCTGAGCTGTTCAACGATGCCAAGGTCAAGACTGCGTTGGGTATCCCGGCAGACGTGACCTTCGGCATGGGCATGACCGCCAACGGTTTCCTGGTGGTCAACACCATGGGCGGTGCCGTCGCCACCCTGGACCGCAACACCCTGGAACTGATCGACAGTTACCGCCTTGAAGGGAGCGACGAGCTGTTCCTCAACAGCTTTGCCACCGGCCCCGAGCTTAACGGCGGCGCCGTTTACGTGGCCTCGAACCAGAACATGTACCGCCTGGTGGTGGACGCCAACGGCAAGATCCATGCAGACGAAAACAGCGGTGCGTGGAAAGCAGCCTATGATCGTGGCGTACGCTTCGATGCCGTGAAGATTGCCGATGGCACCGGCTCGACCCCGACGCTGATGGGCTTCGGCGCCGACGAAGACAAACTGGTGGTGATCACTGACGGGGCGAAAAAGATGCGCCTGGTGGCCTTCTGGCGTGACGGCATTCCGGCAGGCTGGAAACAGAAACCCGGTACCCTGTCGGCGCGCATCGCCGACCAGAAAACAGTGGAAGTCGGGAAAGGCATCGACACCGTGCAGTCCGAGCAATCGGTGGCGGTGTATGGCCAACACGCCTTCGTGGTCAACAACATTCCGGCCCAGCCCAAGGCCAGCCTGGCCAAGTCCAACTACTACGTGACCCTGCTCAATGGCGTAACCCGGCCGATGCCCCAGGGTGTGGCCATGCTCAAGTGGGACAGCGACAAGGACGCTTGGGCGGCCGAATGGGCACGCAGCGATGTCAGCTCGATCTCGGTGGTACCGATGATCAGCGGGGGTAGCCGCATGGCGATCATCAACGGTTTCTACGCCAAACATCCGGGTCAGGGTTACCACATTGGTCTGGATCTGGACACCGGCGAAACCGCACTGGAAATCGCCTCGGGCAGCGACCCGCTGTTCAATGGTATGTACGCACCAGTGAAAGTCGACCGCCAAGGTCGCCTGATGTATGGCATGGCCTTCGGCCTGGTGCTGATGGACACCACGCGCATGGAAAAAGTCAGCGCCACCCCGTCTCTGTCGCAACGCTAAGCGGGTGATGCCCAGCATGGGACTGGGCTGCTTGTCGCGGCGCAAGGCCGCTCCTACAGAAGATGTGGGAGCGGCCTTGCGCCGCGAAAGGGCTCAAAGCCAATAGCTAAGCTTCAAGGCGAAGCAACGAAGCATGCTCATCGTACGGCTGATAACGTGACTGCCGATCCCGACACACGCGAATCATCGCCACCCGCGGATCACGGGCCAGCACCATCCTGCCGCGACGGGCGATCAGATGATCGAGCAACTGCTCCTTCTCCTCCACCAGGCACTCAGGATTGCGTGCATGAGCACTGGCCACATCCAGCTGCAACCAATGGGTCCCCGGCACCAAATCACCAGCGAAAATCAACGGGCCTGAAGGCGAATCGATCTCTGGCAACAACTGCCCAGGCGTATGACCATCGCTCAGGTGCAGGCGCCAGCCCTCCCCCAACTGCTCACAAGACCCACCCTCAACCAGGTCCAGCCGTTCACTGCCCTGCAAACGACCGAGTATCTGCGGTACGAACAACCGCCGGTCACGCGGATGCGGATTGTTCGCCCGATGCCAGTGGCGCGCGCCAACCAGATAACGCGCCCGCGGAAACAGCAGCCGCGGCAGCTCTCCGTCGGCAGCGGCCGCCTGCATATCCGCAGGCAGCAGTGCATGCAAATGGCTGAGCAGCACAACATGAATGTCGTTCTCGCTCAGCCCCAGCCTGGCCAGCCCCTCAAGCAAACCATGCCGGTGCTGCTGGCAGCGACAGGTCGTGGGCAGCGGCGCAAGCAGTATGTCGGCACCGGCGAGCAGCAAAATATTGCGTCCCTCTTGTTGCACCAACAAGGCACGCGAAGGCAGCTCGACCTGGTTCTGATGATCGGGCCTTATCCAGTCCGACCACACCTGTTGCGGCGTAGAACCAAACAGCACACCGCCATCCATGCGGCGGCCGGGCGCATTCAGAACAGTGAATCTACGGGTCACGGCATCGCCTCATCTTAAAGGGGCACCGCCGGCGGGCGGCGCGGATTGTCTGTTCAGACTCTACCCACACCGCTGGTATGCCGCGCCCCCCTACTCGGGTAGGGACATTTCTTGCGCGTTTGCCCTAAGGTCCCAGAACCCTCGCACATTGGCGCACAACAAAAACAAGCGCCCACGCCACGGAGACCGTCAATGTCATCACCATCCGAGCAGGTCCTGTCGTTTGCCCCACCGTCCACCGCCGAAGCCGACGCCGTATTGCGCAAGGCCCTCTGGCGCCTGCTGCCGCTGCTGTTTCTGGGCTATGTGATCAACACCATCGACCGTGCCAACGTCGCCTTCGCCAAACTGCGCATGGCTGAAGACATCGCCCTGACCGACGCGGCCTACGGCATCGGCGCGGGCATCTTCTACCTCGGCTATATCCTCTTCGAAGTGCCGAGCAATATGTACATGCAACGGGTCGGGGCACGGGCCACCCTGGGCCGCATTATGATTCTCTGGGGCCTGGTGACCGTGGCCACAGCCTGCGTCACCACGCCTACCCAGTTGATTGTTGCGCGCTTTTGCCTGGGGGTGGCGGAAGCCGGGTTCTTCCCCGGGATGATTCTTTACCTCACCTTTTGGTTCCCGGCTGCCTGGCGGGCGCGCATCACCGCCGTACTGCTGATGGCGGCGATGAGCGCCGGGATGATCAGCGGCCCGCTGGCGGGCTGGATCATGAGCCACTTCGATGGTTGGCTGGGGCTCAAGGACTGGCAGGCGCTGTTCGTGCTTGAGGGCATCCCGGCGATCCTGCTGGGCATTCTGGTGTGGTGCTGCCTGGCAGACCGCCCGGCGGACGCGCGCTGGCTCAACGACCGCGAAAAATCGGTGATCGCTGCGACCCTGTCACAGCAAGCAGGCGCCGGAGCCGCGCCGGCACGCCTGATCGATGTGTTGCGCCAACCACGGGTGTACATTGCCGGCCTGGTGTTCTTCTGTATCTACAGTGGCTCGAACACCGTGTCGTACTGGATGCCGACCCTGATCCGCAGCTTTGGCGTCGAGGATCTGAAGCAGATCGGCCTGATCTCCAGCCTGCCTTACGCCGGGGCGATTGTCGGCATGTATGTGCTGGCGCGCAGTTCCGACCGTCGCCTGGAACGCCGCTGGCATGTCGCACTCACGGTGTTGCTCAGTGCCCTGTGCTTCCTGCTGCTGGGACCGGCCCAGGGCCATCTGCTTGCATCGGTGATCCTGATGAGCGTGGGCGCAGCCGCAGCGCTGTCGGCGGTGTCGCTGTTCTGGACCATTCCTCCGGCCCTGCTGACACCGTCCAGCGCCGCCATCGGCATTGCCGTGATCAGTTGCATCGGCGGCCTGGCAGGTGTGGTCAGTCAGGCGGCAGTCGGCGCGATCAAATCGGCCACCGGTAGCTTGTACCTGGCCTTCGACATGATCGCGATCACGCTGATCATCGGCACGCTGTTGCTACTGTTCGGCATCCGTCGCGAACACTTGAGCGACAACAAACACTGAGCCCAAGGACTTACCACCATGCACGTTGACGCCGCGATTCGCTCGCGCAAATCTGTCCGCCGTTTTCAGCCGTGGCCAGTGCCGCGCTCGACCATCGAGCAACTGCTTGAGCTGGCCGCCCGCGCGCCCAGTGGCAGCAACACCCAACCGTGGCAGGTGCAGGTCGTTACCGGCCAGCGCAAGCAGGCACTGTGCAGCGACATTTTGCGCCACGTAGCCGATGCCGGTGCAGCGCAACCCGAGTATGCCTATTACCCCGAGCACTGGTTCGAACCCTACCAGGCGCGACGCCGTGACGTGGGCTTCGAACTCTACGAAACCCTGGGGATCGTACGCGACGACAACGCCGCACGCCGCCGCCAGGAACTGCGCAACTTCAGCTTCTTCGACGCGCCGGTTGGCCTGTTGATCAGCCTCGACCGCCGCCTCGGCGCTGGCAGCTTTCTGGATCTGGGGATGTTCGTTCAGACCTTTATGCTGGCAGCCAGGGCCCGCGGCCTGCATACCTGTGCCCAGGCTGCCTTCGCCGGATACCACCAGGTTGTGCGTGCACATGTGCCGCTGCCTGCCGAGCAACTGTTGGTGTGCGGTATCGCCTTGGGGCATGAAGTACGGGATGCGGCGGAAAACAGCTTGAAGACGCCGCGCGAAGCCTTGGCAGGTTTCGCGAGTTTCCATGGTTTTGCCGATTGAGACGCGGGCGTGTAGGAGCGGGCTTGCCCCGCGATGCGGTGAGTCAGACAAACCGCAATCGCGGGGCAAGCCCGCTCCTACAGTGCCCAAATGCAAAAAGGGCGATCCTTGCGGATCGCCCTTTTTGTCGAGATTTGGTAGGCACAATTGGACTCGAACCAACGACCCCCACCATGTCAAGGTGGTGCTCTAACCAACTGAGCTATGTGCCTGCTGTGGGGCGCATATTACGCAGGTATGTACCTGTCGTAAAGCGAAATCTTATAAAAAAACCAAAAAAATCAGCAGCTTTAGGCCAGGCATAAACCGCCCGTGTGGGCCCGGGGCACAATCTGGCAGACACACGCAAACAGATGGCAAGCAGGCACAAGGACGGCGCGCAGCGACGACTTAGTATCCGGAGCTACTCATTCGAGTTGCTCGCCGACACTAATAAGAACGGAACCCCGTCCATGTACAAGTCGCCCTTGCTTCACCTCTCAACGCTCGCTTTGCTGGTCAGCGCCGCCACCCAGGTGGGTGCCTATGAGCTGTACGCCGATGACAACAGCCACCTGAACGCCAACCTCGAAGCGGTGTTCGGTGTGTTCCATAGTGAGGAAAACTACGCGACTTCCGGGCGCCTGGCGCCTGGCTCGTCGTCGTGGCGCGAGGGTTACATCAAGTACGGCCTCAGTGGCGACCAGGGCCTGGGCGGTGCCGGTAGCGCCTACGGTGCCTTCGCCCTGCTCAGTTCCGGCACCTGGGGTGACGGCGATGCCGCCGGGTTCAGCGATGGCTCCGAGCGCACCACCAAGATCGAAGACGCCTACCTCGGCTGGCGTTCCGGCAACCTGTTTCAAGCCCTGGGCGAAGATGGTGTCGACCTGTCATTCGGTCGCCAGAACGTCAGTGTCGGCGATGGCTTTCTGATTCAGGGCGACTCGCTGAACATCGGTAAAGGTCTGGCCGATGGCGAGTTCAACCGCGGTGGTGCCTACTACCTGGCTGCGCGCAAGAGCTTCGACCAGACTGCCGTGCTGCGTCTGGGTGGCAAGGAAGGCTGGCGCAGCGACCTGATGTGGCTCAAATCGGACAACCGTGCCCAGGCCAAGACCGAAATGCACGTCGCCACCCTCGAGCACGTGGCCGAGGCTGGTACCGTTGGCCTGACCTACATCGGCACCACCGATGTCGATGAGCAGTACGCCTCGCCAGCGCAACTGGAACGCGACGGCATGAAGACCTACAGCCTGCGCGCCAACGGCAATGCCGGGGTGGAAAACCTGTTCCTTTCCGGCGAATACGCCCATCAGGACAAACCGCACACCGCCACCGAAGACGCCTGGTACCTGGAGGCCGGCTGGACCTTCGCCGACGTCGCCTGGAAGCCAAACCTCAGCTATCGCTACAGCCGCTTCTCGGAAGGCTACGACACCCTGTTCTACGGCCTGAGCCGCGGTTTTGGCACCTGGTTCCAGGGTGAAGTTGCAGGCAACTACGCCGGTCCGTTCAACAGCAACTCGCGCATCCAGAAAGTCGGATTCACCGTGTCGCCGCTGGAAAACCTGAATGTGGGTGCACTGTGGTTCAACTTCGACACCATCGACCGTGACCTGGGCAACACCGACGGCCAAGAATTCGACCTGTATGCGGAATGGACCGTCAACGAGCACCTGATGGTGATGCCGCTGATCGGCCTCTACCAACCGGACAAGAGCGCCGAGCAAGGCGGCACTCAGTTGGGCAGCAACGACAACAACCTCTACGGCCAGCTGGTGTTCGCCACCTTCTTCTGAAGCCTTGCGGGTGATGGCGCTGCCGTCACCCGCCCTGGATGCATCCCGATCTGAGTCCCTGTCATGCGCCGCAGTCTCCTGACTATCCAGAACAAGATCACCCTGCTCGCCAGCCTTTGCCTGTTACTGATCGTCGCCCTTTTGGTGGGGCTGTCGCTGTATCAGGCCGGACAAAGCAGCGAGCAGGTCAAACAGGCCAGTAGCAGCATGCTCGCCAGTGCCGCCGAGCGTCACATGCAGGCGCTGGCCAAAGTGCAGGCCTTGCAGGTGCAACGCACCTTTATGCAGACCCATGAATACGGCCAGGGCCTGTCACGCTACCTGCTGTATTTGCGCCAACGTGCGCAACACGGTGAACTGGCGCCGCAACAACTGCGCCAGGAAATGACCCGGCAACTGCGCCAGGCCCTGATCGACAAGCCCGACCTGCTCGGGCTGTATGTCATTTTCGAAGCCAACGCCCTGGACGGCGAGGACCGCCAGTTCGCCAGTCAGGCCGAGCTGGGCAGCAATGAAGCCGGACGCTTCGCCCTGTACTGGGTGCAGAGCACTCCCGGCGAGCTGCAAGCGGTGATCGGCGACGAGGGCCTGCTGGCCAACACCCAACCCGGTCCCAGCGGCAGCCCGTACAACGCCTTCTATACCTGCGCCCGCGAACGCCGGGCTGCGTGTGTGCTCGAACCCTACTTCGATGAAGCCTCCGGCACCCGCAAACTGGTCACCAGCATTGCCTTCCCGCTGCTGGAAAACGGCAAAGTCATCGCCGTTATCGGCCTCGACATCAACCTCGCCGCCCTGCAACAGAGCAGCGAAAGCAGCAGCCGTGGCTTGTTCGACGGCAACGGCAGAATCAGCATCATCAGCCCCAGCGGGGTGATGGCGGCGCACAGCCAGGATGCCAGCCAACTCGGCCAACGCTTGAACCAGGTATTGGGTAGCGCTGCCGACGAGGTCATGGGCGCCTTGCAGCGCCAGCAGGCCAAGGTGTTCGCCGACCCGACGCAGATCAAGGTACTCGAACCGCTGCAGCCGATCGACGGCGCCGCGCCCTGGGGCATTCTGGTGGGCGTACCGCAGCAGGTCCTCCTGGCACCAGTGCAACGCCTGGAGCACGCCCTTGACCAGCAACGCGAGCACACCACCAACCTTGAACTGCTGCTCGGCGGCGGTGCGGCGCTGCTTGGCGTACTGCTGATCTGGCTGGCGGCCCTGCGTATCACCCGGCCGTTGCAGAGCCTGACGCACATGCTCGAAGACATTGCCCAAGGAGACGGCGACCTGACCCGCCGCCTGAACGTGCAGTCGCGCGATGAGATCGGCCAGTTAGCCAGAGCGTTCAACCATTTCGTCGAGCGCATCCACAGCTCGATCCGAGAAGTGTCTTCGGCCACACGCCAGCTCAACGAGGTAGCCACTCAGGTGGTCAACGCGTCCAACTCGTCGATGGCCAACTCCGACGAACAGGCCAGCCGCACCAACAGCGTCGCCGCCGCGATCAACCAGCTCGGCGCGGCCGCCCAGGAAATAGCGCGCAACGCCGCCGACGCCTCGCATCAGGCCTCTGACGTACGCCAGCTCGCCGAAGAAGGCAGCCAGGTATTGGCCAGAACCATCGCCTCGATGCACCAGCTGTCGAGCAAAATCAGCGCCTCCAGCAGCACGATCGAAACGCTCAACAGCAAGACCGTCGACATCGGTCAGATCCTTGAAGTGATCAAGGCCATTTCTGCACAGACCAACCTGCTCGCCCTCAACGCCGCCATCGAGGCAGCACGGGCCGGTGAAGCCGGGCGCGGCTTTGCCGTGGTCGCCGACGAGGTGCGTAGCCTGGCCTATCGCACACAAACTTCGGCACAGGAAATCCAGAGCATGATCGAGGGCCTGCAGGTGGATGCCCGCGACTCGGTCACGACCATGAGCGAAAGCCAGTGCCACAGTGCCGACAGCGTGGTAATCGCCAATCAGGCCGGTGATCGCCTCGGCAGCGTGACCCAGCGTATTGGTGATATTGATGGAATGAACCAGTCGGTCGCCACCGCCACCGAAGAACAAACCTCGGTGATCGAGGCCCTGAACATGGATATCACCGAAATCAACCTCCTCAACCAGGAAGGCGTGGAAAACCTCAACGCCACCCTGCGTGCCTGCGCCGACCTGGAACAGCAGGCCGCCCGCCTCAAGCACCTGGTGGACAGTTTCCGCATTTGAGGCACCTTCCCCGCTGTGCAGTCCGCAGCCCCTGCCCGCCCGGCCAACGGCCAGTGACAGGCAGCGGTTGCGGACTGGCACAGGCACACAACGGGTTGGCAGACACAGCAATGTCCCCTGCACGCCCTCAGGGCAGACTAGGCCAGTGAACCCTGTCGATGCCTTCGCGACCCGCTAAATCCAATAATTAAGGGAGCCCCCCCTGATGCGAATAACCAGGATCCTTGCTCAAACCACACTGGCTCTTGGTGTGTCACTCGCCGGCCTGCACACCGCCCTGGCCGAGTTGCCCGCCGACACCGGCATCGGCCAGACCGTGCTGCCCTCGCCGCCTTCGCCGCACCGCGCCTACATGATCGACGTTGAGTTCGACAGTTTCGTCGCCGGTCGCGTGATCGTGATTGACCCGGATCAGAAGCGTTTCCTCGGCATGGTCAGCACCGGCTTCGCCGCGCCCTCAACCCTGAGCCGTGACGGCAAGCTGCTGTACAGCGCTGACATCTTCTATTCGCGCGGCACCCGTGGCACCCGCACCGACGTGCTGACCGCATGGAACACCTCGACGCTGTCGCCGGACTGGGAAGTGCAGATTCCTTCCAAACGCTCTGAATCGCTGACGCAGCGTTTCGGCCTGTCCACCAGCGCCGACGACCGTTTCGTCTATATCTACAACTTCACCCCCTCGACCTCGATCACCGTGGTCGACGCCCAAGCCAAGGCTGTGGTCGGCGAAATCGCCATTCCCGGCTGCGTGCTCAGCTACCCGGTGGGCAAACGCCGCATCGCCTCGCTGTGCGGCGACGGCAGCATCCAGCTGCTGACCCTCGGCGACGACGGCAAGGAAACCGCCCGTACCCAGACCAAGTTCTTCGACCCGAACGCGGAGAAACTGGTCGAGCGTGCGGTGAACGTCGGTGACACTTTCTACTTCACCAGCACCACCGGCACTGTGCACACCCTCGACCTGTCTGGCCAGGAAGCGAAGATCCTGCCGACCTGGTCACTGGTCAGCGATGAAGAACGCAAGGCTGGTTGGGCGCCGGGTGGCTGGCAGCTGATGGCGGTGGCGCCGAAACTCGACCGCCTGTATGTGCTGATGCACGACGCCCACGAAGCGATGAAGTGGGAAGACCCGAGCAACACCATCTGGGCCTTCGACCTGAAAACCCAGAAGAAGATCGCCACCCTGAGCACTGAAGGCGCGCCGATCTGGAGCCTGCAGGCTACCAGCGATGCCAACCCGCTGCTGCTGGGCATCAACGTCGGCGGCGGCATGGATATCTTCGACCTCAAGAGCAACAAACACACCGGCACCATGGAAAAGCTGCATAAAACCGCCACGCAGATTCTCAGTCACTGAGCGAGGTGAGCCCATGCTTATCGACCCGATCTACATTCTCGCCAGCGCGATCACCGTTGCGGTGATCCTGGCCAGCGCCGCGACCCACAAAGTCCGCGCGCCGGCCCGCTTCGCTGGGCAACTGGAAGACTACCAGTTGCTGCCGAAGGTGCTGCTCAAGCTGATTGCCCGTGGCCTGCCGCTGGTGGAAATCGGCGTGGCGTTCGCCTTGCTGGTTCCGGCCAGCCGGCCGAGCGCTGCGCTGCTGGCCGCCGCCTTGCTGGCGCTGTACGCCGCCGCCATCGGCATCAACCTGTGGCGTGGCCGCGCCGACATCGACTGCGGCTGCTCCGGCCCCGATCAGGCGCAACCGCTGCGCCCGGTGCTGCTGGCCCGTAACAGCGTGCTGGTGGCGCTGGCGCTGGTTGCCGGCATTGCCCCACAGGCCCGCGATCTTGGCTTTTTCGACGGCTTCGTGGTGATCGCCGCGAGCACCGTTCTGCTGCTTGTTTACGCTGCTGCCGAAGGCCTGCTGGCCAACGGCCCTCGTCTGTTCAAACTTATTGGAAGGTGAATTATGGAAGGCTTGATCGTCTCCAACATCCTGCTCTGGGCGCTGCTGATCGCCTTGTCTTTCGCCGTCATGGGCCTGGTCCGTCAGATCGGTGTACTGCACTCGCGTCTGGCCCCGGCCGGCGCGCTGATGGTCGACAAAGGCGTCGCGGTCAACGAACCGGCGCCACAAGTCACCGCCGCTGACCGCAACGGCCGCCCGGTCAACTTCGGCTACGCCGGTGAGAAAGCCCAACTGCTGTTCTTCCTCTCGCCAACCTGCCCGATCTGCAAATCGCTGCTGCCAGCGATCAAGTCGATTGCCAAAGACCAGGCCAACCGCCTCGACGTGGTGTTCGTCAGTGACGGCGACATGGACGCTCAGCAAAAGCTGATCCAGGAACACAAACTCGAAGACGCCACCTACGTGGTCGGCCCGGAAATCGGCATGACCTACCAGATCGGCAAGCTGCCTTATGCCGCGCTGATCGACCAGCACGGTGTGCTGCGTGCCAAAGGCCTGGTCAACTCCCGTGAACACCTCGACAGCCTGTTCGAAGCCGAGCACCTGGGCAGCGCCACCCTGCAGCAGTACCTGCACGGTCATGACCACGCGCATGCGCATGATCACAGCACGCCCCACTCCCACGCATAACGATAACGAAAGGAGAGCCCCATGAAACTCCTCGACCGCCTGTTCGAGCGCTCCGCCCGCCACGTCGCCGACACCACCTCGCGACGCAAACTACTCGGCCGCCTCGGCTCGCTGATGATTGCCGGTGCCGCCCTGCCCGTGCTGTTGCCGATCGACCGTACCAGCAAGGCACTGGCCGCCGACAAGCCGATGGCAGGTGACCCGGGAGATCCGAACAGCTGCGACTACTGGCGTTATTGCTCGGTCGACGGCTTTCTGTGCTCCTGCTGCGGCGGTAGCGTGAACGCCTGCCCACCTGGCACCGAAGCCTCCCAGGTCACCTGGATCGGCACCTGCCGCAACCCGGCCGATGGCAAGGACTACATCATTTCCTATAACGACTGCTGCGGTAAGCACAGCTGCAACCAGTGCGCCTGTACCCGCAACGACAGTGAGGAGCCGGCCTATCGCCCGTTCAACAACAACGACGTGAACTGGTGCCTGGCGGCCAAATCGCACATCTACCATTGCACCGTGTCGATCATCCGCGGCGTCGCGATCTGAGATGGCCCGGACCATGCGCTCATTACTGATCGTCGGTCTGACCTGCGCCCTGGCAGCCCCGCTTGCCATGGCGCGCGCCATCCCCAATCCGAACCAGAAGCACGCCCCGGGCAACGAGGCCGTGCAAACGCCGATCGCCGAGGCGGGCTACAGCAACGCGGTGAACTACCAGTTGCAATGCGCGGGCTGCCACCTTGGCGACGGCAGCGGCTCCCGGGCCAATGATGTGCCGCGCATGAAGGACTTCGTTGGCAACTTCCTCAAGGTTGACGGTGGACGAGAGTTCCTCGTGCGGGTGCCGGGCATGGCTCAGTCGGCACTCAACGATGAACAACTGGCCATGCTCATCAACTGGCTGATGCGCAAAGACGGCATTGCTGGCAGCAGCCTGCCCGAACACTACCAACCCTACACCGGCGAGGAAGTGGCCGCGGTGCGGCGCCAGTCGTTGCTCAACGTGCCCACGGTGCGCGGCGGCCTGATCACCCAGATGCGCGCCAAAGGCATCGCGATCGAAGACGGCATGAGTTACTGAGCCCGCTCCTACCAAGTGCTGGCTTACTGCAGGGCCAAAGGCGTAAGCGCCTTTGGCCAGCTTCGTTCTGCAAAGCCCTCCAGGCACAGGGTAGCGTCGTGCTCGATCCAGCACACATACGCCCCACCCTTGGCCAATGAGGGGTACTTGAATGTTTTGCTGATTTCCCTTGAGGCGCTGACGATTTTGCCCGGCAGTGTGCATTTGATGATTGAATAGAAACCCGTTGTGGTGAGTTCACGCGCCTGCACCACAAAGTGTTCACGCTCAACACACCACCCTGCCAGACAAGACTCATCATCAAACAAGTACTTCAACGCTTGCAGCTCGACCTCATCAAGGCGTGCCGGAAATGTCGTACTGGAAGTATTTTTTGCGAATCGCATCATAAGTCCCATCCGCATGAATAGCTGCCAATGCCTGGTTCAACTCGGTAGCCAAAGGATCCTTTTTACGTACGGCAATACCTGCGCCCGTGCCAAAGTACTTTTCTTCGGTAAAGGGCTCGCCAACGAATTGATAGTCTGCGCCACCCGATACTTTCAACAGCCCTTCCTCGATGGCAACCGAGCCTGCCAGGGCCGCATCCAGACGCCCGGAGAGCAGGTCCAGGAACACCTCGTTCTGGCTGCCGTATTTGACGATCTGCGCCCCTGACGACTCGAAGCGCTCGGTTGCGTAGCGGTCAAAGTTGGTGGCGCGCTGCACACCGATGCGTTTGCCGGCCAAATCAGCGGGAACCTGGGTGATGCCGCTATCTTTGCGGGTGACCACGCGGGCGGGCAGACGGTAATAGCTGGTGGTGAAATCGACCGATTTCAGCCGTTCTTCGGTAATAGACACCGATGAGATAGCGGCATCGATTTTTCGAACCTTCAGCGATGGAATCAAGCCATCAAATTCTATTTCGATCCACTTGCACTTCGCCTGCAGCTTGGCACACAACGCTTCGCCGATGTCATAGTCAAAGCCGACCAGCTTGTTGTCAGGGGTTTTATAGGCGAACGGCGGGTACGCCGCTTCAATGCCAATGCGCAGCTCTCGTTCACTGGCATGGGCATTCGTGAACAGCGCAAACACCGACAGCCAAGCCACCACCGAAAGACCCGTTTTCAATTTCATACATTGCTCCAGAACGCTTTATTTTTATCAGTACATTGAGCTGTTGAAATGCAGCAACTATTGATTACTGCGCCGCCACCGCAACGATTTCGATGCGGATATTGTCGTCATCAAACGAAACGCCTGCGGTTGCACGCGCAGGTTCTGCTCCGGGGGCTACCCACTGGCTCCACTCATCGTTCATTCCGGCAAAATCGCCGACCATGTCTTTCAACCAGATTTGCACGTTCAACAGTCGCGACTTCGACGTCCCGGCCGTTTCCAGCAGCTCGTCCAGGCGCGCCAGCACTTGCCGGGTCTGGCCTGCGATGTCTTCATTGAAATCCGTCGCGACAATCCCGCTCAGCCATACCAGCCCGTTGTGTGTAACGGCCCGGCTAAGGCGCGGGGTTCTTTGCAGCCGTTCGATTGTGCTCATGACAACTCCTGATCAGCCAAGGGTGGATTCACTGGCCAGTTGACCGAGGGTCACTGGCTTGATCGGCGGGCGGATGCGGTAGTAGCCAACACTCGCCGCCGGTACGTTGCGTTGATCGGCAATGATTTGCGTCACGGTCAGGCCACACAGCCGACCCTGGCAGGGGCCCATGCCGCAACGGCCAAAGGCTTTGGTTTGATTCGGGCCCTGACACCCCAGCTCGACATAGCGGCGCACTTCGCCGGCCGTCACTTCCTCACAGCGACAGACGATGACCTCGTCGGCAGGAATGCGGGTTTGCACCAGGGGGCGATAAATCGCATCGATCAGTGGCCGCGCTGCCAGGTGGCGACTCAAAGCAGCCTGCAGCGGCTGTGCCTGACGCTCGAACAGGTCGGTACTCAGGCGCTGCAACTGTTGCGCAACCGCCAGCGCAGCCAACCGTCCTTGCAGCGCCGCCGCCAAGGCGCCGCTGATAGCCCCGCCGTCACCGGCGATGAACACCCCTGGCAGGCTGGTTTCGCCCCAGCGATCGCGGGTTGCCTGCCAGCACAACTGGGCTTCATTCCACTGGTGCTCCAGGCGCAAAGACCAACTGATCTGCGTATTGGGAACCACACCTTGGTGCAGCAGAATCAGTTCGGCTTCGATACGCTGCTCGCCACTGGCATTCACGAACGACAGCGCTTGTGCACGCGCCTGCCCTTCAATCCGCAATGCGTGTGCACCGCGATAGTGTTTAACGCCGGCACGACGCAAACGGTTGAGCAGCGACAGCCCTTTGAGCAGGTCTGGCCAGCCTTTAAGTGCGCGCGGTACGTGCTTCCAGGCGCGCAACATATCCGCGCGGGTCGAGGTGTCGACCAGTGCTGCGACGTTCGCACCGGCATTGAGGTATTGCACCGCCAGCAGATACAGCAACGGCCCACACCCAGCCAGCACCACCGGTTTAGCCGGCAACAGTGCGGCGTTTTTCAGCAGGATCTGCCCGGCGCCGGCCGTCATCACCCCTGGCAATGTCCAGCCCGGCACCGGCATTGGCCGTTCATAGGCCCCGGTGGCGATCAGCAAGCATCGGGGCTTGATCACGTAGGCCTGGCCGTCGAGCACGTAGTGCGTGTGCTTATGCTCATCAACCAACCAGACTGACGCGCCCTTGATGTAGCGGGCGCCAGAGGCCAGAAATTCATCGGCCAGACGCAGACCGTCTTCATAGTCAGGTCCGAGCACGGCGCGTTGAGACGCATCGGTGTGCTGGACATTGCGATAGATTTGCCCGCCCGGCGCGGGCTGCTCATCGAGCACCGTCACCGACAAGCCATGGCGCATCGCTTGCACCGCGGCACTCATGCCTGCCGGGCCTGCACCAATGATCAACAGGTCGACCGTATCAGCACTCATTGTCGCTACCCTCATTCATTGCACCGGCTGGCACAGCACGCGCACCGTGTTGGCTGAATACCCGCATCCCGCTCTGCACGGTGATCATGCAGGCCTGACAATTCGGCACGCCGTCGACCTCCACCAGGCATTCGAAACACACGCCCATCAGGCAATACGGCGCACGGGGGCTGTCGCTGACCGGCGTGCGGCGGCAGTTTCTGACACCGCTGACCAGCAGTGCCGCCGCTAACGAGATCCCGGCGGGCACCGACACGCGCTGGCCATCAAACTCAATATCACTCACCCCCTGCTCACGCGGCAGCTGGGTAAAAAGGCTGTCAGCTGACATGTGCAAGGTCCTGTGCAGGGGAAAAACGACTGAGGGTGAAGGCGCTCACTTGCGCAACAGGCTCGGTCCCGGCAATCCAGCGAGCCAGTTTCAAGGCATGCGCCGCCGCCAGGGTCACGCCGCTGTGGCAAGACACCAGGTAACAGCCGGGCGCGTTGTCCAGCTCTTCATAGATTGGTGCGCCATCCGGACTCAGAACGCGCAAGGCGCCCCAGGCGCGGACCAAGCGGACGTTTTCCAGTAACGGGAAGCAGGTGACGGCACGGGCGGCAATGAGTGCCATGACCGAGGCGCTGGTGCGGTCATCGAGCCCCACACGCTCCGCCGAATCGCCCAGTTGAACCGTGCCTTCATCGGTCTGGCGCACATAAGTGGTCGGATGATGGAGAAACGCCTGCATCCGTTCGGTAATCAGAATCTGTCCGCGGCTCGACTCAATCGGCACCTGATGCCCAAGCATCGCGGCAAGCGGCTTGTTGCCAAGCCCGGCGGCCAGCACCAAACGCGCAGACGTGGCTGGCCCCTCATTGGTCTCAATCCTGTAACCGCTCGCCAGCGGGCTGATGCCAGTGACCTTGCGTCCGTTGAGAATCTGTACCCCCCGCCGCTTGCAGGCGGCGTGCAAGGCATGGAGCAATTTCAGCGGATTGACGTGGCCATCCATCGGCGAGTAGCAAGCACCGACCACGCCTGAGCCAACGCCAGGCAGACGCTTGCGCAGCTCTGCGCCCTCAAGCACATCGAAGGGATACTCCCCCCCCTGCGCCGTCTGAATCGAGCGCAGCATGTGGACCTCTTCAGCCAGTTCCGCATCGGAAAGGCACAGCTGAAAGCCACCAGGTTGCTTGAGATGAACCTCAATGCCAGTGTCGGCCAGCAGCATGGCCGCCAGCTCCGGCCACAGCGCCACGGACGCGCGCGTCCAACCGGTATAGGGCGCCATTTTGTAACCCTTGCCCTGCACCCAGAGCAGACCGAAATTGCCACGCGAAGCCCTGAACGCAGTGTCGCCTTCATCCAGCACTTGGACGCTTAGCCCCTGCCTTGAAAGGCCGTAGGCGATGGCCATACCCACCAGACCGCCACCGACAACGGTGAAATCACATTTTTGCATAAGGCCTGCTTCATCTGCTTCCGGGTCAGCAAGACATCTGCAGATGCCGGAAATCGGGATAGAACGTTTGTTTTTTCAGATGCTAGGGCGCTTATGCTGCGCTGAAAAATGCTTTATTTTGGGTAAGCCATGTCTTTTTGTTATGGAGTCCTTGAGTGAACCTTCGTCAGCTGGAAGCCTTTCGTGCGGTGATGCTCGGCCAGACCGTGACGCGCGCCGCCGAAATGCTGCATATCTCGCAGCCTGCCGCCACGCGGCTGATCCTGTCGCTGGAAGAAAACATCGGCTTTGCGCTGTTCGAACGCACCAAGGGCCGCTTGCAACCCACCGCAGAAGCCCTGGTGCTGTATGAGGAAGTCCAGCGCTCGTTGCTCGGTGTCGAGCGCATCGCACGCACCGCGCGAGAGATCGCCAACCTCACCCGAGGCTCATTGCAGATTGCCTGCGTTCCGGCATTGGGGTTGTCGTTCATGCCACGCGCGATCAATGCCTTTTTGCAGACCCATGAACAGGCGCAGGTCAGCCTGGTGGTGCAGTCGTCGCGAGAAGTCGTCGACGCCATCGTCGGCGAACGCTGCGACATAGGCTTCATCGCCCAACCCAACGCCTACGCCAGCCCTTGGGGTGAGAAGCTCATTACCTCGTATCTGCTCTGCGCACTGCCGGTTGCGCATCGCCTGGCGGCCAAGGAGGTGATCGTTCCGGAAGACCTGGAAGGCGAGGCGTTCATCTCGTTCCCGCAAACGGTGGCGTCTCGGCAACACATCGATGCCATCTTTGCCGCGCACGCGGTAGAGCGTCAGTTGAATGTGGAAACCCAGCTGTCCACGGCGATGTGCAAGTTTGTCGAGCAAGGGACTGGGGTAGCCCTGGTGGATGTCATCAGCGCCCGGGAGTATCAGGGACAGGGTATTGTCTTCAGACGCTTTGAACCGGCCATTGAAATGGACTTCGCCATGTTGTTGCCGCCACAGAAAAAAATGTCGAAGTTTCATGAGCGCTTTGTCCAGCACATCAAGGCGTTCGTCGCTAACGAACGTCTGACCCGCTGGTGAAATCAACACACTGACATTCCATGAAAAAGGACTTTCCCTTGAACAAGAAACAACGCGGCGAGTTCAGACGGTGCCAACGGCCTATTTGAAGCAATAGCCGCAGGTTGTGTCAGGTCGGCCGCTGTTGCTCATCCGACAAGAAGCTCACCAACTGACGACCATGCGTACTCAGCGACTCCCAGCCCTTGATGCACAGGCGCAGCTCAAGCGTTGCCCAGCGCTCTTCGAGCAATACCATGCGTACCGGTAGCTCCTGTTCCATACGCAGCGCCGTGGTTTGCGGCAGCATGGCGATGCCGGCACGCTGGGCAACCAGTTGGGCGATGGCTTCGAAGCTGGGGGCGCGCACGCGTATCTGCAACGGCATCGCCAGTTTCATCGCCCGCTCTTCGACAAAACGCTGCATGGCCCGCTCGGCCGGCATGCCGATGAAGGGATAGCCCAAGGCGTCACGCAGCTGCGTGTGTTCGCGTTCCGCCAGCGGGTGACCGGTGGGCACCAGCATCACCAGGCGTTCGCTGCGAAATGGCAACGACAACACCCCATCGCTGATGACGCTGCCGTCATACACACCGATTTCGCATTCACCCGTGAGCACTGCACGCATGACGTCTGCGCTTCTGTACTCGGTCAGTTGCAAATCCACTTCCGGGTAATCGGCCAGGAACGCGCCCAGCACGGCGGGCAACAGGCTGCTGGTGGTGACGGTGGTGGCGGCCAGGCGCAAAGTAATACGGCGCCGACCGGTCAGCTCTTTGAGGGTGTCGTTGAGCTTCTGTGCCTCGCCCAGCACGCTGCTCGCCGCTTCCAGCACCAGGCGGCCGGCCGGCGTCAGTTGCATGCCGTCGGCTTTGCGGGTGAATACTGCAAAACCGCAGCGCTCCTCGAACAGGCGCAGGCGGGTGCTGGCGGCGGAGACCGCGACCGGAATGCTGGCAGCGGCCTTGCTCAGGCTGCCGGAGGTGGAGATCGCAACCAGCAGGCGCAAATCGGCGAGATCAAAGTGCACAGGGCTTCTCTTTTGGCGAAGGCTTCGTTCTGATAAATGCGATTCTGCGCCAACTGCCTTCACTTTAGAATAACGCCAGTCTATTCCCCTCTATTGAGCTGCTGATGAATACATTACGTGGGTTGCTCCAGCGCTGCGTGCACAACGGCAGCCTGTTTGCGGTGTTGTCGGCGTTGGGTTTCAGCTTCAAGGCGATTTTCGTCAAGTTGTCGTATGCGGCCAGCCAGGTCGATGCGATTACCCTGCTGGCGATGCGCATGGGCTTGGCGCTGCCGCTGTTTGCCTGGCTGGTATGGGCCAGCCGCGACCCGAAAAGTGCGCCACTGAGCCTCGGCGATGGCCTGCGAGTAATGCTCTTGGGGTTGTTCGGCTATTACTTGGCGAGCCTGTTCGATTTCTATGGGCTGCAGTACATCAGCGCCGGGCTGGAACGCCTGATTCTGTTTACCTACCCCACACTGGTGCTGGTGTTCCAGGCCATTGCACTGCGTGAGCGCCCTACCCCGCGCACCCTGTTGGCGATGGGCTTGTGCTATTTGGGCCTGGGCATCGCCTTTGTGCACGACGTCAGTGTCGCCGGGCTGGGTGGGCAGGTGGTGCTCGGCGCTGCCTGGGTGTTCGCCAGTGCGGTCACCTACGCCCTGTATTACTCAGGCACCGGGGTCATGCTCAAGCGTATGAGCTCGATGCGCCTGGCAGGGTTGGCAGGCGGTGCTTCTTCGCTGATGGTGCTGACGCACTATGTGCTGGTCGCCGATTTCACCCGGGTTGCGCAGTTGCCGGGATCAGTCTGGCTGTATGCCGCGCTGATGGCTGTGTTTTCGACCGTGTTGCCGATCTATTGGGTGGCCTTGGCGATTCAACGCATGGGCGCCACCCACACCGCGGCGATCGGTAATCTGGGGCCGGTACTCACGGTGCTGGCATCCTGGGCCTTGCTCAGTGAGGAGGTATCGGTCTACCAGATGATCGGCCTGGCCTTGGTGCTGTTCGGGGTTTCACGGTTGAAACCGGCTTCGGCAAAAACGTCGGCCCAAGCAGGTGATCAGCCCGTCAGCGCGGCACAAAAAACATAGTGGCAGCGCTCTACTAAACTTCAGGGTCCCGGTGCGGCGAGCGCATCAACGCACCGGGTTCCCAACAGTAGTTACTCCCACCGAGTTGACCTGAGTACACACCATCATGTGTAAATCATGCGATTCAACTTCCTCATCCAATACAACCGACCGTCGTGGATTTCTTCGTATCGCAGGGATTGGCACCAGCGCCTTGCTGCTGGCCGGCGCGCTGCCTGACCGGCTTGCCTTGGCTGCGGAGAAAACCTCAACGCCCCCTAAACCCCAGAACGCGATCAACCCCGACCAGGCGTTGCAGCGTTTGCTTGCTGGTAATGAGCGCTACGTAAGCGGCAACTCAGACACCCACGATTTCAAGGATGAGCGCGAAGCCTTGGTCTCCGGGCAGAACCCGTTCGTCGCGGTGCTCAGTTGCTCCGACTCACGGATCGCGCCGGAGTATGCCTTCGACACGGCACGCGGTGATCTTTTCGCCATCCGCGTGGCCGGCAATTTTGTCACCGACGAAGGCCTGGCCAGCCTGGAATACGCCGTGGCAGTGCTCGGCGCGCCGTTGATTCTAGTGCTGGGCCATGAGAGCTGTGGCGCTGTCGATGCCGGGATCAAAGCGTTGAAAGATCACACCGTATTCCCCGGGCACATCCCGAAACTGACCGAGGCGCTCAAACCCTCTATCGAAAAGGTGGTCAACCAACCCGGCGATCTGCTGGCAAACGCCACGGCTCAAAGCGTCAAAGACTCGGTGCAGCGCCTTAAAGGCGCTACGCCGCTGATCACCGATGCGCTGGGCAAAGGCACCCTGAAAATAGTCGGCGGTGTCTATCGTCTGGCTACCGGTAAAGTCGAGCTGATTGCCTGAAGCTGAACACGGGCAAGGAGGCCCATTTGCCAGCGACTACACTGACAGTCCCCGTCCCGACTGCGGAGACTGACCATGACCAGCAAGAACACCATTTGCCTGTGGTTCGAGGGTGACGCCCTGGACGCGGCAACTTTTTACGCTCAAACCTTCCCGGACAGCGCCGTGGTGGCGGTGCACCCTGCCCCTGGCGACTACCCTTCAGGCAAGCAAGGCGATGTATTGACCGTAGAGTTCACGGTCATGGGCATTCCCTGCCTGGGCCTGAACGGCGGGCCAGTGTTCAAACACAGCGAAGCCTTCTCCTTTCAGGTCGCGACCGATGATCAAGCCGAAACCGATCGCTTATGGAATGCCATCGTCGGCAACGGTGGCGAAGAAAGTGTCTGTGGTTGGTGCAAGGACAAGTGGGGCCTGTCCTGGCAGATCACACCACGGGCACTGACGGCGGCTATCACCCATCCTGACAAAGCTGCGGCCAAGCGCGCGTTCGAAGCGATGATGGAGATGGGCAAGATCGATATTGCCGGGATTGAAGCAGCGTTGAAGGGTTGATCCGGGTAGCATGGCGGCTGCATTGCCCCACACACTCAGGAGAGGTTTCACATGGACGTACAGTGCAAATCCATTGACGAGGTGCGCCAGCACATCGACTGCATCGACCGCGACCTGGTCGTCTTGCTGGCCCGTCGTGGTCATCTGGTGAACCAGGCCGCCTCCTTCAAGCGCAGCAGCGCCGATGTCCGCGCCCCGGCCCGGGTCGAGCAGGTGATCGCCAAGGTGCGGGGTATCGCCGTGCAAACCGGCGCCAATCCGCAGGTAGTTGAACGGGTGTACCGGGCGATGATCGAGGCCTTCATCGAAGAGGAACTCAAGACCCACGCCGCGCTGACTGGCAGTCAAGGAAACCCTGCATGACACTGACCGCCGAAGGCCTGCTCAGCATTGCCATGAGCAACCCGATAAACGCCGAGCTTACTGCACGTCTGCCAGCGTTGGGCGTGGACCAGTGCCTGCTCACTGCGGGCTGCCTGTTTCAGGCAGTGTGGAACCATCAGGCGCAATTGCCCACGGCGTGGGGCATCAAGGATTACGACGTTTTTTACTTCGACAATGACTTGTCCTGGGAAGCCGAGAACGAGGTGATTCAGGCGGCGCAAAAGCTGTTTCAAGACCTTGAGGTGAATATCGAGGTCAAGAACCAGGCGCGCGTGCACCTTTGGTACACAGCGCGTTTTGGTCGGCCTTATCCGCAGTTGCTTTCGGCCAGGGATGGCGTTGATCGTTACCTGATTGCCGGTACCTGTATCGGGTTGGATGTTGCCAGTGGCGAGGTGTATGCGCCGTATGGCCTGGAAGACATTGAACACGGACTGTTGCGCATCAACCCGAAAAACCCGCAGCCGGATCTGTTTGAGCAAAAAGCCAAAAGTTACCAGTCCCGTTGGCCCTGGCTAAAGATCTCGCCGTAGGCGCGGGCTTGACCCGCGAAGCGATGTGCCTGACTAACCGCGATCGCGGGGCAAGCCCGCTCCCACCGGAGGCGCGGTTTGTAGGAGCGGGCTTGCCCCGCGAGGCGATGTGCCTGACTAACCGCGATCGCGGGGCAAGCTGCTCCCACCGGAGGCGCGGTTTGTAGGAGCGGGCAGGGTGTAGCGCTCGGCAAAATATTGACGGAAGAACTCCACCGCCACCCGCACCTTGGCCGAACTGGCCAGCGGCGAGGTGTACACCGCCCAGATATCCGCCGGTTGATGGTAGTCGGCCAACACCTGCACCAGGCGTCCATCGGCCAGGCTGTCATGCACATCCCACCATGAGCGCAGCAATATCCCGCGCCCATCCAGGCACCATTGGTGTGCCACTTCACCATGGTTGCTCGACAGGCTGCCAGTGACGCGCACACTCTCTTCACCCGTGGGCCCTTCCAGTTGCCAGATCCCAAAGGGGTGGTCGCGCTCTTTGATCACCAGGCAATCATGACTGGCCAGCTCAGCCAGCACTTTCGGCGTACCACGCCGCGCCAGGTACGCCGGTGAGGCGCACAGCACCCGGCGGTTGCGGGCCAACGGCTTGGCAATCAGGTTAGGGGCAATCACGTTGCCTACGCGGATATCCAGGTCCACGCCTTCTTCGATCAGGTCGACCAACCGATCATGCACATCCAGGCGAATGTCCAGGCGCGGATAACGCTCGGCCAGCTCCGACAAGGCTGGCGCCACGAACCGCCGCCCCAGGCCCAGGCTGCTGGCAATCCGCAGTTGCCCGGCTGGTTCGCGGTGCTGCGAGCTGATGTCATCGCCCATACGCTGCACAGCATCGAAAATCTGCTGCGCCCACTGGTAGACCCGCTCGCCCTCCTCGCTCACCGTCACCCGCCGGGTGGTGCGGTGCAGCAAGCGCACCTCCAGCGTTTGTTCAAGCACACGAATGCGCTTGCTGATGAACGCCGCCGACATGCCCAGTTCGTCGGCCACGGCGGCGAAGCTGGCACGCTTGGCCACTTGCAAGAAAATATTGAGGTCGTCGAGGCTCGGTAGATTATTCACGTTTTGTGCACTAAGAATCTATGAATGGCGAGATTATCTCTGAATCAAGCCCTTATAGCATGAGCCGCACCTGTTCCCTAGACAACGAGTGCGCCCCTCATGAGCAAGACATTCAAAATCGCTGCGATCCCTGGCGACGGCATCGGCATCGAAGTACTTCCTGAAGGTATCCGCGTGGTCGAGGCCGCTGCCCGCAAGCATGGCCTGGATATCAGCTTTGAATTCTTCGAATGGGCCAGCTGCGACTACTACCTGGCCCACGGCAAGATGATGCCAGACGACTGGTTCGAGCAGCTCAAGGGCTTCGACGCCTTGTACTTTGGTGCCGTCGGTTGGCCAGACAAGGTCCCGGACCACATCTCCCTGTGGGGCTCGCTGCTCAAGTTCCGCCGCGACTTCGACCAGTATGTAAACATCCGCCCGGTGCGCCTGTTCCCCGGCGTGCCGTGCCCATTGGCCGGTCGCGAGCCCGGTGATATCGACTTCGTGGTGATCCGCGAGAACACCGAAGGCGAGTACTCGTCGCTGGGCGGACGCATGTTCGAAGGCACCGAAAACGAGTTCGTCCTGCAGGAGTCGGTGTTCACCCGCCGTGGTGTCGATCGCATCCTCAAGTACGCCTTCGATGTGGCGCAAACCCGCGAGCGCAAGCACGTAACCTCGGCCACCAAGTCCAACGGCATGGCCGTGAGCATGCCGTACTGGGACGAGCGCACCGCCGCCATGGCTGCCAATTATCCGGAAATCAGCTGGGACAAGCAGCACATTGATATTCTCTGCGCCCGCTTCGTGCTGCAGCCGGAGCGCTTCGATGTGGTGGTGGCGTCGAACCTGTTCGGCGACATCCTCTCCGACCTCGGCCCGGCCTGCGCTGGCACCATCGGCATCGCGCCATCGGCCAACCTCAACCCCGAGCGCAAGTTCCCGTCGCTGTTCGAACCGGTGCACGGCTCGGCCCCGGACATCTTCGGCAAGAACATCGCCAACCCGATCGCGATGATCTGGTCCGGTGCGCTGATGCTCGAATTCCTCGGCAATGACGGCAGTGACCCGCGCTATCGCGCCGCGCATGACGACATTCTCAAGGCCATTGAGCAAGTCATTGCCAGCGGCAACACCACCCGCGACATGGGTGGCAGCAAGTCGACCCAGGAAGTGGGTCAGGCGATCACTGCATTGATCGAAGCGTGATGAGTGGGGGCCGATTATCAGAATTGTCTGACAAACCGGCCCCTTCCCTCTTGCGAGCGGCAACGATTGAATGCAGAATCTGTTAACCAAAAGATTCACGTTAACCCTAAGTTAACAAACCAAGGAAGGAGCTACACCGCAACACCCCGGAACGCCTGCCGGGTATAGATAAGTACGCCAACGTCCAGGAGACGATGATGTCGCACAAAAATAAAAAGATTGATGTGTTCCTGATTGCTGTGAGTTTGATTGCCGTGCTGCTCACTGTAATAGGCCTTGCTGTATTCCCTAGCGAAGCTGAAAGCGCCGCTAACCAGTTGTTCGAATTGTCTACCCGCACCTTTGGCACCAGCGTTCAAGTGCTGGTGTTCGGTAGTTCCCTGGCTGTGCTGTACCTGGCCTTCAGCAAATACGGCAACATCCGCCTTGGCAGTGGTAAACCCGAGTACGCCACGGCGACCTGGGTGTTCATGTTCATCTGCGCCGGCATGGGGTCCTCGACCCTGTACTGGGGGGTGATGGAATGGGCTTACTACTACCAGACCCCTGGCCTGAACATCGCCGCGGCGACGCCCAAGGCGCTTGAGTACAGTATCAGCTACTCGTTCTTCCACTGGGGCGTCAGTGCCTGGTCGATCTACGCCCTGGCGTCGCTGGCGATGGCGTATCACTTCCATGTCCGCAAGAAAAGCGGCCTGAACCTGGCCTCGATCGTTGAAGCGGTTACCGGCTTCAAGGCCACTGGCCCTGTCGGCCGTACCGTCGACCTGATCTTCCTGCTGACCATGATGGGTGCCCTGACCGTATCGCTGGCCCTCACCGCCTCGACCCTGACCCGCGGCCTGCATGACCTGGCCGGCACCCCGGACACTTTCACCGTGCAGTTGATGGTGATCGGTGCGGTGGCAATCATGTTCTCGCTCAGTTCCTACATCGGTATTGATGGCGGCCTGCAGCGCTTGAGCAAAATGGTGTGCATCGGCGCACTGGTGTTTGCAGCGGTGGTGCTGCTGGTCGGCCCGACCCAGTTCACCATCAACAACACCGCCAATGCCGTGGGTCTGATGATCCAGAACTACGTGCACATGAGCCTGTTCACCGACCCGGCCGGCGACGGTGCCTTCACCCGTAACTGGACCGTGTTCTACTGGCTCTGGTGGGTGTCCTACGCTCCAGGCGTGGCGATGTTCGTGACCCGCGTATCGCGCGGCCGGCAGATCAAGGAAGTGGTCTTCGCCCTGCTGCTCGGTGGTAGCTTCGGTTGCTGGTTCTTCTTCGGCGCCCTGGAAAGCTACAGCATGCACCAGTTCATCAGCGGTGCCGTGGACGTGCCGAAAATGCTCAGCGAACAAGGCGGTGAGTCGGCCGTGACCCACCTGTTGCTTGCCTTGCCGTGGGGCCAGGTGTTCCTTGGCGTGTACCTGTTCATCATGGCGATCTTCTGTGCATCGCACATGGACGCTGCCGCCTATGCGGTAGCCGCGACCAGCACCCGTAACCTCAGCGAAGGCGACGACCCGACGCCAACCCATCGCCTGTTCTGGTGTGTGGTGCTGACCCTGGTGCCGCTGGCCATGCTGTTTGCCAAGGCCTCGTTGTCGACCATGAAAACCGCTGTGGTGCTGACCGCGATCCCGTTCATGGTGATCCTGCTGGTGAAGATCTATGGCTTCTTCAAGTGGATGATCCAGGACTACGGCCAGGTACCGGCCTACCGCATTGAAGAAGAAGCGGCGCGTATGGCCGGTGAGGAGCCGCAACACCAGGCCCCACGCAGCGCTGCTGCCGTGCACTAAACACCCGCTGTAGGAGCGGGGTTGCCCCGCGATCGCGGTGTGTCAGCCATGACGCATCGCGGGGCAAGCCCGCTCCCACCAGACAAATTTTTTTGCCTTGCTTGTTAACTGATAGATACACGTTAACTGATAACTAAAAAACCGAGCTTGTGAGACCTGATCATGAATGACTTCAAACGCCTGCCCGCCGATTTCTGCGCCAACGCCGAAGAGGCGTTCACCATCCCTGCCAGCTTCTACACCCAAGCGGCAGTGTTCGAGCACGAGAAAGAAAACATCTTCGCGCGCAGCTGGATCTGCGTCGGCCACCGCAGTGAAGTGGCAGAAAACAACGCCTACATCACCCGCGAAGTGATCGGCGAGAGCATCATCGTTGTGCGCGGTCGCGACAGCGTGCTGCGCGCTTTCTACAACGTGTGCCCGCACCGTGGTCACCAGCTGCTCAGCGGCAACGGCAAGGCCAAGAACGTCATTACCTGCCCTTACCACGCCTGGACCTTCAAGCTCGATGGCGACCTGGCCCACGCCCGTAACTGCGACAACGTGGTGAACTTCGACAAAGAGAACTCGTCGCTGGTGCAACTGCGCGTCGAAGAGTACGCAGGCTTTATCTTCATCAACATGGACATGGAAGCAGGCTCGGTAGAAGACCAGTTGCCAGGTCTGCAAAAGCGTATGCGTGAAGCCTGCGCAGTGATCGACGACTTGCACCTGGCCGCGCGTTTTGTCAGCGACACGCCAGCCAACTGGAAATCGATCGTCGACAACTACCTCGAGTGCTACCACTGCGCTCCGGCTCACCCTGGTTTCTCCGACTCGGTCGACGTTGGCCAGTACAGCCACACCATGTTCGGCAACTGGACCTTGCAGTACGGTCTGGCCAAGCCATCGGAGCAGTCGTTCAAGTTCGACGAAGACGTCAAAGACCCCTCCTTCGCCGGTTTCTGGGCCTGGCCGTGCACCATGTTCAACGTGCCGCCAGGAGCGAACTTCATGACCGTGATCTACGAGTTCCCGGTTGACGCTGAAACCACCCTGCAGCACTACGACATCTACTTCCTCAACAAGGACATCACCGAAGAGCAGCAGAAGCTGATCGACTGGTACCGCGAAGTGTTCCGCCCTGAAGACCTGCGTCTGGTCGAAAGCGTGCAGAAGGGCCTCAAGTCCCGCGGTTACCGTGGCCAGGGCCGGATCATGGCTGACCGTGAGCGCAGCGGCATGAGCGAGCACGGCATCGCCCACTTCCACAACCTGATCGCCGTCGCCCACCTCAACGACTGATAACCCGCGCCGCAGGCTTCACAGCCTGCGGCGGCCTTCGGAGTGCCTTGCGTGAAACTCAATGACAATAAGCTGTTCCGCCAGCAGGCGTACATCGCCGGACGCTGGTGCGACGCCGATGATGGCCGCAGCCTGGCGGTCACCGACCCGGCCAACGGTGAAGTGCTCGGCAGCGTGCCGCTGATGGCTGGTGCCGAAGCGGTCCGCGCCATCGAAGCGGCCGAAGCCGCCTTGGGCGACTGGCGCGCGCGCACCGCCAAAGAACGTGCGCAGATTCTACGCCGCTGGTTCGAACTGCTGCTCGAACACGAGCAGGACCTGGCACGCCTGATGACCTTCGAACAGGGCAAACCGCTGCACGAAGCCCTGGGCGAAATTCGCTATGCCGCATCGTTCGTCGAGTGGTTCGCCGAAGAAGGCAAACGCATCTACGGCGACGTGATTCCAAGCCCGGCCAATGACAAGCGTCTGCTGGTAATCAAGCAAGGCATCGGCGTGTGCGCCGCCATCACGCCGTGGAACTTCCCGGCAGCGATGATTACCCG
Organism: Pseudomonas sp. NUPR-002; assembly: GCF_056322725.1. NCBI lineage: Bacteria > Pseudomonadati > Pseudomonadota > Gammaproteobacteria > Pseudomonadales > Pseudomonadaceae > Pseudomonas > Pseudomonas sp. NUPR-002. The sequence goes on along the minus strand of NZ_CM150476.1, from coordinate 2,278,387 downwards.
CAAGGTCGCCCCTGCCCTGGCCGCCGGCTGCACCATCGTGGTCAAACCCGCCAACGAAACGCCCTACTGCGCCCTGGCCCTGGCTGAACTGGCCGAACGTGCCGGCGTACCGGCCGGCGTGTTCAGCGTAGTAACCGGTGATGCACCGGCAATTGGCGCGCAGTTCACGGGCCACCCTTCGGTCCGCAAGCTGAGCTTCACCGGTTCCACGCCAGTGGGTCGCCTATTGATGGGCCAGTGCGCTGAAACCATCAAGAAAGTCAGCCTGGAACTGGGCGGCAACGCGCCGTTCATTGTCTTTGACGATGCCGACATCGAGGCGGCAGTCGAAGGCGCACTGATCGCCAAGTACCGCAACGCCGGTCAGACCTGCGTGTGCGTTAACCGCTTCTACATCCACGACAGCGTGTACGACCAGTTCAGCCAACGCTTCATTGAGCGTGTGCAGCAACTGGGCGTCGGCCATGGCAGCGCCGAAGGCACGCAGATCGGTCCGCTGATCAGCGACAAGGCAGTGGCCAAGGTGCGCAGCCTGATCGACGACGCCGTCGGCAAAGGCGCCGAACTGGTCCTTGGCGGCCAGGCGCATGCCTTGGGTGGCAACTTCTTCGAGCCGACCGTGCTGGCCAATATCGGCCCGGGCATGGAACTGCTGGAAGAGGAAATCTTCGGCCCGGTGGCAGCGCTGGTGCGCTTTAGCAGCGACGCCGAAGTCATCGCCCTGGCCAACGCCACCCAGTACGGCCTCGCCGCCTACTTCTACAGCCGTGATATCGCCCGGGTGTTCAAGGTCGCCGAGCAACTGGAGTACGGCATGGTCGGCGTCAACACCGGCTTGATCTCCAACGAGGTCGCGCCGTTCGGTGGCATCAAGCAATCGGGCCTGGGCCGTGAAGGCTCCAAATACGGCATCGAAGATTATCTGGAAATCAAATACCTGTGCCTCGCCGTTTGAGCGAACACGGGTTTCGGGACGCGGCAGGGCCTGCCGCGCGCCCTTGCAGTCGAGGTGAATCATGGCCAACAAATATGAAATGTTCAGCGTCCAGGTAACCGCAGTCGAACAGGCTACGCCGCTGATCAAGCGCTTCACCCTGGCCCGCGAAGACGGCGCGCCAATGCCCGCCTTCACCGGCGGCAGCCATGTCATCGTACAGATGCAGGGCGCTGATGGCAGCCAGCTCAGCAATGCTTACTCGCTAATGAGCGACCCGCGCGACACCCGCAGCTACCAGATCGGTGTGCGCCTGGAAGAGCAGTCCAAAGGCGGTTCGGCGTTCATGCACCAGCAGGTGCAGGTTGGCACCCGCTTGACCATCTCCTCGCCCAACAACCTGTTCGCCCTCGACCCCACTGCCGGTCGCCATGTGTTGATCGCAGGCGGCATCGGCATCACCCCGTTCCTGGCCCAGTTGCACGAGCTCGAAGGCGGCGCCACCGGCTACGAACTGCACTACGCCTTCCGCGCGCCGGAGCACGGTGCGTTCCAGGAGCAACTGGCCAGCGGCCCACATGCCGACAACACCCACTTCTACATCGACAGCCTGGATCGCAAGCTTGACCTGAGCGCCCTGTGCGCCAACCTGGCTGACGATGCTCACCTGTACGTGTGCGGGCCCAAGCCGTTGATCGATGCCGTGATCGCCACGGCCGCCAAGGCCGGTATTGCCGAGCAGCGCGTGCATTGGGAACAGTTCGCCGCCGCACCGGTGAGCGGTGCTGCCTTCACCGTGGTACTGGCGCAATCAGGTATTGAGCTGCAGGTAGAAGAAGGCATGAGCATTCTTCAGGCCATCGAGAAATCCAAGGCTGCCAAGGTCGAGTGCCTGTGCCGTGAAGGTGTGTGTGGCACCTGCGAAACCGCCATCCTGGAAGGTGAAGCCGAGCACTTCGACCAGTACTTGAGCGATGACGAAAAAGCCGCACAGCAAAGCATCATGCTCTGCGTGTCGCGCGCACGTTCAGCACGCCTGGTGCTGGACCTGTAATCCACACTCACACGGTAGAGCAACAGTCTTGCCCAGTGGCGGCGCGCTGGCCTCTTGGTCAACGGTCACTCGGGCAAGGCCTCCAATCAGTAGCCCCCACCATCGATAAATGCCGACGCATTTTCGGAAGCGTCTGACATCATCTCCCAGCAGAGCCAGGTAGTGTTTCCGGGTTGATTTTCTTCCCGTTTAAGGAAAAACACATGCCTGCCAACACTGCGCACTTTACGCTAGAAATCCCTTCAGTTCGCAACGACTTCAAGGTCCTGGGCTTCCACGGCACTGAAACCATCAGTTCCCTGTACGCGATTCAGGTGGAGTTGGTCAGTGAATACGCCAACTTCGCTATCGAAAGCCTGCTCGGCCAACCCGCCTTCCTGCAATTCGGCCGCAACGGCGAAGGCCTCCACGGCCAGATCGAAAACGCCCAGATCAGTGAGCCGGGCACACGCCTGACCCGCTATCACCTCACCCTGGTCCCGGCCCTGCATTACCTGCAGTTCAGCCACAACCAGCGGATTTTCCAGCAACTGAGCGTGCCGCAGATTATTACCCAGGTGCTCCAGGAGCATGGCATTCAGGCCGATGCTTTTACCTTCCATGTCAGCCCCAGCCCGGAACGCGAATACTGCACGCAGTATGACGATGCCTCTGACTTTGACTTCATCCAGAGGCTATGCAGCGAAGAAGGCATTGCCTGGCACCACGAGCATAGCTGCGATGGCCACCAACTGGTGTTCACCGACCATCAGACCTTCTTCCCCAAACTCGGGGCGACGCCTTTTCAGCAGGACAGCGGCAGGGTGGCCGAGCACCCAGTGGTCAACCGGTTCTCCCAACGCCTCAGCACACGTACCAGCCGCGTCACTCACCGCGACTATGACCTTAAACGCCCGAGCCGGTTACTGGAAAGCCAATCCAGCGCCGACTTCAGCCCTGTCCTTGAAGACTACCGCTACCCCATACCCTTCAACACTGAAGAGCACAGCAAACGGCTGGCCCGCCAAGCCTTGGAGCGGCACCGGATCGACTACCAACTGGTCGAAGGAACAAGCGATCAACCCGAGTTGCGCAGCGGTCATTTTTTCGACCTGATCGAACACCCGCGCAAAGCCTGCAACAACTTGTGGCTGCTGCTCAGCGTGACCCACGAAGGCAAGCAGCCGCAGGTGTTTGAGGAGTCAGCCAACAGCGGCGGGCAAACCGAAGACGGCTTCAGCCAAGGCTATCGCAACAGTTTCAGCACCATTCCCTGGGACGTGTTCTACCGACCGCCGCTGGTCACCCGTGAAGCGGTGTTGGTCAGCCAGACCGCACGCGTCACCGGCCCCGAGGGCGAAGAAATCTACTGCGATGAATTCGGCCGGGTGAAAGTCGAGTTCCACTGGGACCGTGCCGAGCTGAACAGCGACAAAAGCAGTTGCTGGTTGCGGGTGGCCTCCAACTGGGCGGGTCCGGGGTTTGGCGCAGTGACGGTGCCGCGCATCGGCATGGAAGTGCTGGTGACCTATCTGGAGGGCGACCCCGACCAGCCGCTGATCAGCGGCTGCATTGCCAACAAGCTCACACCAACGCCCTACCCTTTGCCCGCCAACAAGACCAAGACCGTGTTGCGCAGCCGCAGCACGCCCAACAGCAGCGGCTACAACGAACTGTCGATCGAAGACCGCAGCGGTCAGGAGCTGATCTACCTGCGGGCCCAGCGCGATATGGCGCAAAAGATCGAGAACGACAGCCGCCTGGAAGTCGGTAACGAGCGGCGGGCAACCATCAAGGGCAACAGCATCGTGATGCTCGAAGCTGAAGAGCAGCACAGGGTGAGCGGCGACCGTAAAGTCGAGCTGCAAGCCAACGACTACCTGCACGTCGCCAACAGCAGTCATTCCCAGGTCGGGCAAACGCTGGTGACCGATGCCGGTCAGCAAGTGCACCTCAAGGCCGGAGCCCAGGTGGTGCTCGATGCCGGGGCCAGCATCAGTTTGAACGGTGGTGGTCAGCACATTGTGATCGGGCCTGGGGGTGTTTTCAGTAGCGTACCCATCGTTCTGGGTGGCGCGCCGATTTTGGGGACTCCCGTAGAGCAGGCTTTGCCAGTTGCACCGATAGCCACCGAGGCGCCGCCTGCGTTGTCGCTGGTTGACCAACAAGCGACATTGATACAAACCGCTCAGCAAGCCGCCCCTTTCTGTGCCGCCTGTCAAAAATTGGCGGAGCCGAACCCATGAATCAGGCTTATCTACTGCTCGATGGTGCCCTGATCGATAACCTGCCGGGCCGCCTGCTGGCGCTTACCGGCAGTACACCGTATCAATCGCTGTATCAACACACGGCGTACCGCGCGCTGCTGGCGGTGAGCCCGGTGTTGGTGCCGGTTATTCCGGGCAGCCCGCTAGCACTGCATTTTGCCCAGGAGTGGAATGAGACGTCGGGTATTTGGCTGGAGTCCGAGGCGAAAGAGTCAGTGCTAATGCAGCACCTGCGCAGCCTGGTTCACGTCCGCGTCGAGGGTGACGTCAGCGTGTTCTTTCGTTACTACGACCCCCGAATCACGCACCTATGGCTGGCAGGCCTGGAACCCCGGGAGCGGGATCGGTTGATGGGGCCGATCCGCCTGATTTCATTGCCGGAGTCGCTGTACCCCGGCGGGATCATTCGCCAGGAAAGCCCTGAGCAGCCCATCGCGCAGTACAGGGATAAGCCTTGGCTATTCCTTTCCCCCGAACAGGTGGCGCATTTGAACGGTGCCAAACGCCAGCGCCTGACCGAGCAACTGATCGAGCATTGCCAGCAATACGTTCCCCAGCGTCTGCAAGGCCTGGATCTCGCTGCACAACAGCAGTGGGCTTTGGATTGTCAGTGCAGCGCTGAGCGCCACGGCTACAGCGCCGTCGATCAAGTCACGTGTTGGGCCAACCTTCGCGCCGTGCTAGGCGACGAATTCCCTAACGCGGCAGACCACGCGGTTTACCGCCGGATCTTGGACAAGAAAGGCGTATTGCCTGCACAACGTCTCGACAACCTAAGTGCCGAGCTTCAACGCCAACTGCTCACCGAGAAGGAACTGATCGCATGAGTGCAGAAAAACTGGCAATGGTCGACCGATTGGCTCAGGCCGACCGCGCCGCCAAAGCGCTGCCCCACGAAGATATCAACAGCTACATCACGCCCTGCCTTGCCAGTAAACCTGACCTGTTCGTGGTCCCGGTGCGCTATGCCCTGGCCGAAGAACCCGCAGCCCACCCCAGTTGCACCCCCGGCGTTACCACCCGCAGCCATCCCTTGGCGGCTCGCCGCTTGCGCAGCGGCTTTCTCTACCTGTGGCAACACCAGGGCCCGCTCAAGCGCTATGCCGTCGGGCAGAACGGTTTGCTCAGCGAACAAACGCTGGACGAAGACGACACCCGCTTGATCGAAGGCACCCTGGCGGGGTTGGCCCTGGCAAAAGTCCATGACGCCTGGATGCTCTACTGCGAATACCCCCTGCCCCTGGAACAGTGCGAGGCGTTAAGCACCAGCAATGCCCTGCGCAACACGCACATGCGCCGCATCGCCTTGCGCACGGTGGCCAACGAGCTGCAGGCGCCGCACTGCCCACCGCTGAGCTGCGCCGATCAGGTCATCGCCGAACTGATCCCCACCACCTACGCCCGCGCGTTGAAGGCCGATTACAAAAACGGTGATGACGACACCGCCGCGCTGGGGGCGGCGGTCATGAAAGAACCCACCACCGCCACTATCGATGCCTACACCAAGGCGATGCACCGCGCCCGTGAACGGGAAAATTTCATCCACCAACACCCCGAGGCCAGTGACGAGGCGCCGGGCCAGTGGAGTGCCGAAGCATGGCAGGGGCAAAGCACCCGGGACTGGCTGGAAAGCGCCCAGGCCCAGGCCAAAGGCTGGTACCCGGTGTTTGCCTGCCTGGACGACGACCTCGGCGTACTGCGTGATATCAACCATGAGCAAGAGTGGGTGGAAGCGCGACACGAACAGTGGGTCGGCGACAACAACCTGCGCCTGAGCGTCGGCGGGTTTGTGCGCAGCCTGGTCAGCGAAGACGGTGCTGAACTGGCGGGTACGCTCAACTACAGCTACAGGGGCCGCGGCTTCAGCCTCACGCCTGAACAGGGCAAGGTCATGCTCGACGCCCGGGATCGCCAGCACCAACTGGACGCTGAACTTAAAGCGGAAACCCAGGCGCGCCGTTACGGTGGTCACCCCACCCAGGCTGAAGCCGATGCCCGCGATGCGCGCATTGCCGCAATCCTTGCACCGGTGAGGGCCTTTATTCCGGCAGATCTGTACTACGACGCGCAAGAACTGGTGCGCCAATACCGCGAGAAAAAACAGGCAAACCTCGATAACGATTTCCTCAGCGACAAGGTCGCTGAATACATCGACCTCGAGGCGATGAACACCTGGCTTGATACCACCGCGCCCGCGCATTTCCAGCATGTCGAACAACGCCATACCGCCCTGTATCGTGACCGGGGCGTATTCCTCAAGCGCTCAAACAACGGCACCTGGTTTGTCGACTACCACGACCGCGACCACCGCCAATGGCTGACCCAACTGGCCACCGCCTGCCTGACCGCCCAGTGCATCCGCACCCATGGCGCCGAACAATACGCCGACTACGTGCGTGCTGCCGATGGTGGTGCCCTCACTCACCTGTTCCGTGCCTGGACGCCCTCGCTCGATGCCGCCCTCAACACCTCCACACGCCTGGGCGAACTGCTGACAGCGCTGGCCGCCGAAAACCTCGACGCCACCCGCCAAGTCCTGGCGCCACTGGGCAAGTTGATTCTGGACGACCTGGCAAACATGGCCCAACACGCCCCCCATTCGTGGAGCGTGTTGGTCAACCGCCTGGCGGCGGCCTTGCTGTTGCTCAAAGACGGCAACGCCTTCAGCAGCGCCTGGCTCGGCGTGTTCATCGTTGAGCGCCTGGGCAGCGGCACGCGTTTGCAGTCAGTGACCGAGGGTGGCCGACGGCTCTGGCGGTTGCTCGGGGAAAACGCCGAAGGGTTGACCCGCTGGGCGCGTGATACCGGGAAAGCGATTGGTGGCGGGCACGTGAAGCGGATTGCTGGTTCCCCCTTTGTGACCAATAGCGGTGGGGTGGTGCCACTGTTGGTTTTGCTGCTGAATTCGCTGAATGCGAGTAATTACCTGAGTCAGGCTGGGGCTTTGGAGGGGATGGACGATCAGCGTGTTAAAGACACTGTTTCCACGACTTTGTATACCGCTGCCGCGCTGACGGCGGTGATTGATAATCAGGTGCGCAAGGGGCTTGGAAAAGATCGCTTCCTATTTCGTTCAGCTCCGACCCCCACCCTGACCCTGTTTGGTGGGGTGATTGGTGGATTATCCGCCCGTGCAGCATTTGCAGAATTCCAGTCCCTGAAAGGTCAGCTAGAAAGTGCCCAGACTCGGGTCGACCCATGGCTAGAGATGCGTCAGACCGTGGTCGGGGGCCAGATAGCGGCCTATGGGGCTCAGGCACTATTGGGAGTAGTGCAGACGGGCAAAGCCTTAGCCGGTTTAGTGGAAGTTGAAGTTGCCATCATGCGCTATTCACTGTTCATGGGCCCGCTGAACTGGATCATCGTCGCGCTGGGCGTGCTGTACCTGATCACCTGGTTGTTTCAACAAACACCGACGCAGAATTTCCTCAGCGGCTGTTGCTGGTCAAAACTGCGGGCAGGCAATCTGGGGCCTATTCCAGCCAAAGCCCAACAAGCCGAACTCAACCACCTGTACAACATCCTCTATACCCCCCGGGTGAGCATGAAGAGCCACTTGGACATGGGCTTTTACCCTAGTCCCTTGGGGTTGGGCGGCGAAAGCACTATCGACTCCCTGACCATCGACTTGCCTGGGGCCGAGCCCGCTAGCGCCTACCTGCGACTTAGCCTGATGGGTGATCCATGGGATAGCCAGCTCTCCGACTATTTGACCAAACACCGCCCGCCCAGCGAACACCGAGAGGCCAGGCCTTGGCGGAACATGACACCGCACTGGTTGCCCAGCAGCACCTGTAGCTGGATACCGGCCAAAGACGGCCAAGGCTTGCGCCTCAGTGGTCCCTTCAACACCGAATGGGGTGTCCTGGGATCAAAACCGCGCACCGTCTCCCTGCGTCTGTGGTACCGCAACCCCTTAACCGCACTGCTGGGCGCCGGAACCTTTATCGGTGGTGAACGGGGCGTGGCCTTCACCCTGAATGACCACGCAGGCGTCGTTGCCCTGCGCAACGACCCAACTCCAGAACTGGACCAGATGCCGAAATTCGAGCTCGGCGCAGGCCTTCCCGGTGCCCATTACCTGCAACCCAAGGACAACACATGAGTACGCCACCAGCAGGTACCACGAAAAAACGTTTGTTTTCGCGTAATGACTATTTGGCCCCGTTGCCTATTCCTACGGGTAGAAAGCCTTCTGATGTGCTTAACATCATTTGGCGCAAGAACGAGGTATTTCTTGATATCAGCAATTACAACATCGGTTCGGCAGTGCTAGTGATGTGGCCGATGGTAATGCTGTTCTTAACCATCGCTTACTTCACCCGAAACTTCAATACTGACGACAGTCAAGTTACTTTGATAATGGGTGCAATTATTATGGCCCCCGGTGTATTTTTGTTTATATTGGGGCTTTTCCGCGACACCCCTCTACCCGTGCGTTTCAATCGACAACGCCGCGAAGTGTGCGTACCTCAGGCGGATGGCGAGTACTGGATTGTCCCGTGGGAAAGCGTGACGGCCGCAGCGACACAACACTCGTCGGTAAGCCAAGCGGGTAAAAATACCATGGGCTTATTGGTCATCGGCTTTGAGAACCCCGACCCGCAGGCCAAGGACGAACACAAACATTATTCAATGGGCTTCAACTGTGGTGGCGGCACCACCGCCATGGCGTTGTGGGAGTGCATCCGCAGTTACATGGAAGTTGGACCGGACGCCGTTGAAGATCTGACTGCACGCTTCGACAGATCTAAAGGTATATGGGCGACCTACCTGGACGACCTTGTCAAGGCTGCAAAGTTAAGGGGCTGGTTCATCACTCTTATTTGGGAAGGTTTCTGCGGAATTTTCATTTTCAACACGCTACTTATAGACGTTATTGAGCGCTGGAAACTGAACCCACCTCCAAGCCTGACCTACCCCGCCATCATCGAGTGGTCCAAACCACTGCCGCCCGAACAGTGGGCCAAGCGCTCCCCTGAATTGGAAATCGCCATCGCCGAGCGTGAGGCTGAATTGGCTGCACTGGCGGCACAGAAACAAACCTGATGCAGCTTTCAAATAGCGAAACGGAAAACCTGGCTCGGTGGGAGCGGGCTTGAACTGGCCTAATGATCCTGGACACCTCAATCGGGCGCTATGATGGCGCCCAAACCTGAGGTGTTTGGATATGCGTAATTCTTACTCGAGTGACTTCAAGCTACAGGCGGCCAGCATGGTGCTGGACGAAGGCCAATCAGTTCCACAGGTCTGTGCCAGTTTAGGCATTGGCCCTACAGCGTTGCGTCGTTGGGTCGATCAACTGCGCCAGGAGCGTCAAGGCTTAACCCCTGTGGGTGCCAAGGCAATAACGGCAGACCAGCAGGAAATCCAACGGCTCAAAGCCCTGCTCAAGCAGAAAGACCGGGATATCGAAATCCTAAAAAAGGCCAGCGCTCTCCTGCTTTTGGACGCCAAAGATCACTCGCGTTGATCGATGAGCTGGGTGAGCAATACGGCGTTAATGAGTGTTGTCGGGTGCTTGGGGTCAGCCGCAGCAGTTTCTACTGCTGGCGCCAGCGTAAGGACCGGCGTTACCCCGGACGGGAAAAACTCAAGGCCCAGTTGATCAGACATCATCGTGAGTCGAGAGGGGCGGCAGGTTCGCGCACCTTGGCCAAGATGCTGCAAGCCAGTGGACACCCAGTCGGCCGCTTCAAGGCGCGCCGCCTGATGCAAGAAGCTGGGATCAGCAGCCGTCAACGCAGACGCCACAAATACAAATCTTCAGGCGTTGAAGCCCTGACCGCACCGCACGAGCTCAAACGGCAATTCGATGTGCGGGCGACAAATGAGGTCTGGTGCGGAGATGTAACGTACATCAAGGCTGGTAAGCGCTGGCTGTACTTCGCGGCTGTCTTGGACTTGTTTGCACGGCGGATTGTCGGCTGGTCGTTCTCGATGATCTCGGATGCTGAACTGACCTGCGCGGCCTTACGCATGGCAACCGAGCTGCGCGGACGCCCCAAGGGTGTGCTATTTCACTCTGACCAAGGCTGTCAGTACACCAGCCACAAGTTCAGAAATGAGCTGCGCGAGCATGGGCACCGGCAGAGCATGAGCCGTAAAGGCGAGTGCTGGGACAACGCCCCGATGGAGCGGTTTTTTGGAAGCCTGAAATCTGAGTGGGTACCCGAAGATGGCTACGACTCGGAGCATGAGGCCCGAATGGATGTGCAGCGCTTTATCACCCGCTACAACACCACTAGGCCTCACAGCTACAACGGATACCGGTCGCCGGTCGAGGCAGAGAAGCTGGCGGCGTAAACCTTAACGGGTGTCCAGGATTACTTGACCAGTTCAGCTTGCCCCGCGATAGCGGCTCTTCAGTCACATCGCATCGCGGGTCAAGCCCGCTCCCACCGTGGGGACAAGCGCCATGACGATAGCGTTCAAGTCAGCATGAAGAGCCACTTGGACATGGGCTTTCACTCTAGTCCCTTGGGGTTGGGCGGCGAAAGCACCATCGACTCCCTGACCATCGACTTGCCCGGGGCCGAGCCCGGTAGCGCCTACCTGCGGCTGAGCCTGATGGGGGATCCTTGGGATAGCCAGCTCTCCGATTACTTGACCAAACACCGCCCGCCCAGCGAACACCGAGAGGCCAGGCCTTGGCGGAACATGACACCGCACTGGTTGCCCAGCAGCACCTGTAGCTGGATACCGGCCAAAGACGGCCAAGGCTTGCGCCTCAGTGGTCCCTTCAACACCGAATGGGGTGTCCTGGGATCGAAACCGCGCACCGTCTCCCTGCGTCTGTGGTACCGCAACCCCCTAACCGCACTGCTGGGCGCCGGAACCTTTATCGGCGGTGAGCGGGGCGTGGCCTTCACCCTGAATGACCACTCAGGCGTCGTTGCCCTGCGCAACGACCCGACTCCAGAACTGGACCAGATGCCGAAATTCGAGCTCGGCGCAGGCCTCCCCGGTGCCCATTACCTGCAACCCAAGGACAACACATGAGTACGCCACCAGCAGGTACCACGAAAAAACGCTTGTTTTCGCGCAATGACTATTTGGCCCCGCTGCCCATTCCTACCGGCGAAAAGCCCTGTGACATGCTCAACACCATTTGGCGCAAGAACAAGGCATATATCGATATTGGCAACTACAGCATCGGTTCGGCAGTGATGGTGCTATGGCCAATGGTGATGCTGTTTGCACTGATGTACTACATCACACCTGACCCTCTAATGCTGGGGGGGGCAATTATCATCGTTGGAGTTCCCACCTTGTTTTTGATCCAGGGCCTGTGCCGCGAAACGCCTTTACCCGTGCGTTTCAATCGGCAACGCCGTGAAGTGTGCGTACAGCTGGCGGATGGCGAGTACTGGATCGTCCCTTGGGAAAGCGTGACGGCAGCAGCGACGCAACATTCGTCGGTGAGTCAAGCAGGTAGAAACACAATGGGTTTATTGGTCATCGGTTTTGAAAACCCCGACCCGCAGGCCAAAGACGATCACAAACATTTTTCAATGGGCTTCAGCTGTGGCGGTGGTACCGACGCCATGGCGCTATGGGAGTGTATCCGCAGCTACATGGAAATAGGACCAGATGCAGTACCTGACAGCCGAGTAGGTATTGCACCCTACGAAGAAACGCAGATCGGTTCGATCATCACCGATTTACGCAAGGGGAATCTGCTGCAGGTTATGTGGGGAATATTCTGTATTACGATGCTGGGGACATACCTCGCGGAAAAACTACAGTACTTAAAGTTGTCGCATCCGCCTGATCTGACCCACCCCGCCATCATCGAATGGTCCAAACCACTGCCGCCCGAACAGTGGGCCAAGCGCTCCCCTGAATTGGAAATCGCCATCGCCAAGCGTGAGGCTGAATTGGCTGCGCGGACGGCACAGAAACAAACCTGATGCAGCCTTCAGTGTGCCCCGGCGGAAACAATAGCGAAACGGAAAACCTGGCTCGGTGGGAGCGGGCTTGCCCCTCGATAGCGGCTCTTCAGTCACATCGCATCGCGGGTCAAGCCCGCTCCCACCGTGGGGACAAGCGCCATGACGATTGCGTTCAAGTCAGCATAAAGGGTCACTTGGACATGGGCTTTTACCCTAGTCCCTTGGGGTTGGGCGGCGAAAGCACCATCGATTCCCTGACCATCGACTTGCCCGGGGCCGAGCCCGGTAGCGCCTACCTGCGGCTGAGCCTGATGGGGGATCCATGGGATAGCCAGCTCTCCGATTACTTGACCAAACACCGCCCGCCCAGCGAACACCGAGAGGCCAAGCCTTGGCGGAACATGACACCGCACTGGTTGCCCAGCAGCACCTGTAGCTGGATACCGGCCAAAGACGGCGAAGGCTTGCGCCTCAGTGGTCCTTTCAACACCGAATGGGGTGTCCTGGGATCAAAACCGCGCACCCTATCCCTGCGTCTGTGGTACCGCACCCCCCTAACCGCACTGCTGGGTGCCGGAACCTTTATCGGCGGTGAGCGGGGCGTGGCCTTTACCCTGAACGACCCGACTCCAGAACTGGACCAGATGCCGAAATTCGAGCTCGGCGCAGGCCTTCCCGGTGCCCATTACCTGCAACCCAAGGACAACACATGAGTACGCCACCAGCAGGTACGACGAAAAAACGTTTATTTTCGCGCAATGACTATTTGGCCCCGCTGCCTATTCCTACGGGCAGAAAACCTTCTGATGTGCTCAACATCATTTGGCGCAAGAACGAGGTATTTCTTGATATCAGCAATTACAACATCGGTTCGGCAGTAATGGTGCTATGGCCAATGGTGATGCTGTTTTTGGGGCTGGCCTATTTCTTCAACGACCCTGACGCGCTGATTTTGGGGGCTTGTATTACTGGTATTCCTACTTTTCTTTTGATCCAGGGTCTGTGCCGCGAAACGCCTTTACCAATGCGTTTCAATCGACAACGCCGCGAAGTGTGCATACCGCAGGCGGATGGCGAGTACTGGATTGTCCCCTGGGAGAGCGTGACAGCAGCGGCGACGCAACATTCGTCGGTCAGTCAGGGGGGTAAAGTCACGATGGGCTTATTGGTCATCGGCTTTGAGAACCCCGACCCGCAGGCCAAGGACGAACACAAACATTATTCAATGGGCTTCAACTGTGGTGGCGGCACCACCGCCATGGCGTTGTGGGAGTGCATCCGCAGTTACATGGAAGTTGGACCGGACGCCGTTGAAGATCTGACTGCACGCTTCGACAGATCTAAAGGTATATGGGGGACGTACCTGGACGACCTCGTCAAGGCTGCAAAGTTAAGGGGCTGGTTCATCACCCTGATTTGGGAAGGTTTCTGCGGGATTTTCATTTTCAACACGCTACTTATAGACGTTATTGAGCGCTGGAAACTGAACCCGCCTCCAAGCCTGACCTACCCCGCCATCATCGAGTGGTCCAAACCACTGCCGCCCGAACAGTGGGCCAAGCGCTCCCCCGAATTGGAAATCGCCATCGCCGAGCGTGAGGCTGAATTGGCTGCACAGAAACAAACCTGATGCAGCTTTCAAATAGCGAAACGGAAAACCTGGCACGGTGGGAGCGGGCTTGCCCCGCGATTGCGGCTATTCAGTCACATCGCATCGCGGGTCAAGCCCGCTCCCACCGGTAGGGCCAGCACAGCCACCCCTCCAAATGGATAAGCCCACAGCCCTCAACGCCAAAACCAACCCTTCCCCCCGACAATCCGTGAAAAGCCCCGCAAAAAAAAGGCAGGCCCAAGGCCTGCCGCAAAAGAGCATTCAACAATCAGTGCGCGATGCACACCGATTTAATTTCGGTATAAGCCTCAACCACACTGCGGCCAAACTCACGCCCCATACCCGACTGTTTGACCCCACCAAACGGCATGTTCGGGTCGAGCAGCACATGGGCGTTGACCCAGACGGTACCGGCTTCGATACGCGGCACCAGGTTCATCGCCTTGGTCAGGTCGTTGGTCCACAGGCTGGCCGCCAGGCCGTATTCGCTGTCGTTGGCCATGGCAATGGCCTGTTCCTCGTCATCGAACGGAATCACCGAGAGCACCGGACCGAACACTTCAGCACGAGACACCGCCATGCTGTGGTCAACATCGGCAAGCACGGTAGGCTGTACATAGAAGCCGGCACTGTCGACCAGCTCGCCACCGGCAACCACGCGCGCACCTTCTTGTTTGGCGGTTTCGATGTGCTTGAGCACGCTCTGCTGCTGCTTGCGCGAGACCAGTGGGTTAACCACCGCAGTAGTGTCCATGCCAGCACCGATCGGCATGCCGGACACCGCCGCCGCCAGACCGGCCACGAAGTCGTCGTAACGCGAGCGGTGCACGTAGAAACGCGAAGCAGCCGCGCACACCTGGCCGTTGTTGAGTAGGCCACCCAGCAGCGCACCTTGCACGGCTTTGTCGATATCGGCATCGGCCAGAATGATCATCGGGTTCTTGCCACCCAGCTCCAGAGCAAAGCGGGTCATGTTCTGCACGGCAACGCCGCCGACGATCTTGCCCACCGCGGTGGAACCGGTGAACGACACCTTGTCGATGTTCTTGTGTGAGGCCAGTGCCTGGCCGACGTTGCCTGCACCGGTCACCAGGTTGAACACACCAGCAGGCACACCGGCCTCAATGGCCAGCTCGACCAGGCGCAGGGCCGTCAGCGGGGTTTCCGGCGACGGCTTGATCACCACCGTGCAGCCGGTGGCCAGCGCGGGCATGAGCTTCCAGGTGGTGATCATCAGCGGGAAGTTCCACGGCACGATACCGGCAACCACTCCCACCGGCTCGCGGCGGGCAAAGGCGGTGTAGCGTGCGCCTTCGGGCAGCGGGATGGAGACGTCGAGGGTCTGCCCTTCGATCTTGGTGGCCCAGCCGGACATGTAGCGCATGAACTCAACGGTAGCGTTGACATCCAGCATCCGCGCCATGTTGATCGATTTGCCTTGGCACAGGGTTTCCAGTTGCGCCAGTTCTTCGCCGTGTTCTTCGACCAGGGCGGTGAAGCGCAGCAGAATGCGCTCGCGATCAGCCGGGCGCAGCCCCGACCAGACTCGTGTTTCGTGCGCCTTGCGTGCCGACTGCACCGCACGGTCGACCAGCTCGGCGCTGGCGTCAGCCACTTGGGCGATGGTTTCGCCGGTTGCCGGGTTCAGTACCGGCGAGCTGCTGCCTTCAGGCACCACCCACTGACCATCGATGAAGCACCCGTGCCGACGCTGCAGAAACGCCGCGACCTGCGGCAGTACATCAACCTTGCTCATACTCATTCCTCATCATTCATTGAACCGATCCGACCGATCACTTCTGGGTCAGGAAGCAGGCAACTGCGGCGCTTTCGTCAGCGGAAGCCATGCCCATGTAAGGCATGTAGGTACCTGGCACGTAGGCCTGTGGCTGGGTGATGAAGGCTTGAAGGGTTTCGGCTTTCCACGCGACGGCCTTGTCTTTCATCGCCTGCGAGTAGCTGAAACCGGGGAAAGTGCCCGAGGTGCGGCCTGCCACACCATGGAGGTTGACCCCCATCATGCCGGTCACGCCTTCCTTGACCGCATGGCACACCGAGCAGTCCCTGGCGAACAGTTTGCTGCCGGTTTCCACGGCGGCAGGCACACAGGCCGCAGCCTGCACCTGAGCCACCTGGAACAGCGCTAGCACGGTAAAGCCAGCCAGGCACTGGCGAATCTTGTTGTTATGCATGGAACTGAAACCTCTGACCTGAGCATCCACATTGCCCGCTGAGTCTCCTGCCACGGGGAAGCCTGCGACCGCTCAAGGCGGATCGTTGGCTTTTGACATGTCGATTTAAACCGGAGTGGTCAATGAAGGTTTTTTTCTGCCTGCCAGTCGTATTGGTTGTACTGCCAACACGACTGGCAACTCATTGGCTGGGGTGGCCGTACCGGCCCGGTGGGAGCGGGCTTGCCCCGCGATCTGGCGCGATACAGCAAATCGCGGGGCAAGCCCGCTCCCACCGTGCCGGATGCAGGTGTGTAGTGCACTTCAGGGCGGAGATGGGGCAGCCCGTGAATCAGTGCTGGTAACGCTTGCGGTACTCGCCCGGCGCTACGCCAAAGCGGGCTTTGAAGGCGGTAGAGAAGTAGCTGGCGTCAGAGAAACCCCAGGCATACCCCAAGGCAGAGAGCTTCTGCTCCGCTCCACCATGACGCAGGGACTCGGCACAGAAGTCCAGGCGGCGGTTCTTGATGTACTGCGCCACCACCAGGCCCTTTTTCGAGAACATCCGGTACAAGCCGCGCACCGACACGCCAACCTCTCGCGCCAACAGTTCCGGGCACAGCTCCTCATTGCGGATGTGTTCATCGATGAAGGCAATGGTTTTGCGAAACAGCCGCTCATGCACGTCCGGATCCGCTTCGGTGCTGCCAATCACCGGGCGCAACAGGCTGATGATCGCCTCCAGGGTCGCTTCGCTTTCCTGCAGGCTGAGGCTGTCGTGGCGGGTGGCTTCCAGCACCAGACGGTTGGCCAGCAAGGCGATGGGCGAACGGGCATCGATGCGCTGTGCGCAGCGAATGTTGCTGAAACGCTGACTGTGCTCGACCAGGTGCCGCGGCAGGATCAACGACAATTGGCGGGAGTTGTCACTGTAAGTGAAGTCGCTGGGCAAGGTCGCGTCGATCAGGGTGATGTCGCCAGGCGACAGCATGACGCGGTTGCCGCCCTGCTCCATGACCGCCTGGCCCTGCAACTGAAACGCGGCGAAAAAGTGCCGGTTCTCGCTTTGCTCGACCTCGCGCCCGGTGCGATAGAGGCGGGCCTGAGTAACATCGACGAAACTGGCCTTGAGCGCACCGGCCTTGTGCTCCTTTACCGAGCCGGCAAAGTCAGGCCCCAGGGTCTGGGCGCAGAAACGGCCGCAGGCCTGATTGATGTTCTGCAGCCATTCATCAAAACGGTCTGCCCTGAGTGCATTTGCAGTCATCATGATGTTACAGGCCTCACTGATATTTTTATTATTTGCCGGGCGCCCATTCTGGCGCGCCCAGATTATTGCATTTTCACGTGATTCTTACACAACCAGTTGTCTATTTAAGCCCACCGAAGCGCCGATAGAAACTTTCTCCGACCTCCGGTAGCGGGCCGTCGGCGGTTTCCAGCGCGCTGCTCAGGTGCTCTTCGCCTTTGACACACACCAGACGGTAGATATTGCGGCACAGTTGCCGCGCCGCACGCCCTTCCCAGTCGCCGGGCAACAGTTCGTCAGGCAACTGTGGATCACGCAACAGCAGCTTGCGGTATTCATGAATGAGCAAGGTTCGGGCCAGGAAGCAGTCCATCGGCTGCAAGCTGTCCTGCTCGCGCAGCGCCTGCCACAAGGGCCGGAACAGCTGGATGAACTCGCTGTACTGCGCCGCCAGCGCTTCGATGTTCCAGCTCTCGCGCACCTGCATGCGCAGGGCCTTTGAGGCCAGTACATCCTGGGCGGCAGTTTCGAACAGGATGGTGTCTTCCAGTACGTCCAGGTCTTGCAGGGTCGCGGTGACATCGACGCGGTCGCAGCGCGGACAGGCGAGCATTACCGGTGAAATTGCACCAAAACCTTGCCACTCCAGTTCTTCGCGCACTTGTTTGCGCTTGTCTTGCGGCAGTTGCGTCAGCAGTGCCAGGGTCCAGGAACCATCCCAGGCCGGCAGTGCGGAACTGTAAACCCGCTTGAACGCCTTCTCGAAACGCCGCCGACCGGTGCCGGTGAGGCTGTAATAGCTGCGCCGGCCAACCTTCTCGGCGCTCAACCAGCCTTCTTTGGTCAGGCGAAAAATCGAGGTACGAATCAGCCGCTCGTTGATACCGATGGGCTCGAGCAACTGGATCAGGCTACCGAGCCATACCGTGCCGCCGTGCGGTTCGATGGCATCACCGTAGAGGGTGATGATCAGCGAACTGGCACGCAGCGGGGTCTGCTGTTGGAAACGGGTAATCAACTGATTGAGGGGCGCAAGAGACGTCATGACAAGACCGGGCATGGAGTTGCTGCGAAATATACCCCCTGAGCGCCAGGCCTGGCCATCGGCGCTGGCCTTCAGCGCTCGGCTCATTGCCCGGCCCCCTTGGGTCGCAAGGTGCTGGCACTGATCCGCGGACGGCCCGCTTCAACCTCTGGCAACGGCTCGCAAGCCACCAGCCCCTGCGCACAGCGCTGGGCCAGACGCTGGTATTCCTCAGTACCCGCGAGCTTCCAGGCCACCTCCTCGTCGCTGAGGCGTCGCTTGACCGCCGCCGGCGAGCCGAGCACCAGCGACTGCGCGTCGCAGGTGAAGCCGGCTTTGACGAAGGTGGTGGCGGCCACGAACGAGCGCGCGCCGATCTGCGCGTTATCCATGACCACCGCGTTCATCCCGACCAGCACATCGTCACCGATGCGGCAGCCATGCAGTACCGCGCCATGGCCGATATGACCGTTGCGCCCCACCACCGTGTCGCTTTCGGGAAAACCGTGCATCACGCAGGTGTCCTGAATATTGGCGCCCTCTTCCAGAACAATGCGCCCGAAGTCACCGCGCAGGCTGGCCAACGGGCCAACGTAGCAACCAGGACCAATAATCACGTCACCAATCAGCACCGCCGAGGGGTGCACATAGGCGCTGGGATGGACCACCGGGGTCAGGCCGTCAAGGCTATAGCAAGTCATGACAATGCACTCATTGGGCCGCGTGACGGCGGCTCTGGACGATAACGAAACGGCGGCTGACGAACGCGCCATCGCTGATCGAAGCATTGGCCGCCGGGTTGCCACCGGTGGCATGGAAGTCGCTGAAGGCCGCCGACTGGTTGACCAACACACCGCCGTCAAGGTTTACCGACAGCGCCACGGCAACGTCCTGCGCCAGTGTTTCGGCCTCGGCGAGGAAGCCTTCGTCGGTGGAGTACACGCCCAGGGTCATGGCGCCCTGGCTGGCGATCACTTCGCGGGCCAGTTGCAAGCTGTGCGCGCTGTCGTCGGTGGCGATGATGAAGGCGATCGGGCCGAAGCGCTCTTGTGAATAGGCATCGCGCTGCGCCGCATCAACTTTCAGCAGCAGCGGCGTGTGCACCCGCGCAGCCGGGAATTGCGGATGCTCGCGCACTTCGCTGTCGAGCACTACCTCGCCGAGCGCGCGGCAACTGTCGATACGCGCAGCAGTCGCCTCAGACTGGATAGCGCCGAGGACCGCACAGGCGCGGTCATTGTCGGCGAGAAAGCCTGTGATCGCTGCCGCCAAGGCCTCGGCCACTTGCGCGAAGCTCAGCTGTTCATCGCCATTGCGGATGCCGCCGCGCGGCACATAAATAGCCTGCGGGGTGGTGCACATCTGCCCGGAATACAGGCTGAGGGAGAACGCCAGGTTCTTGGCCACGGCCTTGAAGTTGGCGGTGCTGTCGATGATCACCGTGTTGATCCCGGCCTTCTCGGTGAAGACCTGGGCCTGCAGCGCGTTGCGCTCAAGCCACTCACCGAAGGCATTGGCGCCGGTGAAGTCGACCAGCTTGACCCGCGGATCCAGCGCCAACTGCTGTGCCACAGGCGCTTGCGGGGTATCGACCACCAGGCTGACCAGCGCCGGGTCGAAGCCCAGCTCGGCGAGCACCTCTTGTGCCACGTTGACGCTCATCGCCACCGGCAGGATTGCTGCCGGGTGCGCCTTGACCAGCACCGGGTTGCCGGTGGCCAGGCTGGCGAAAAGGCCCGGGTAGGTGTTCCAGGTCGGGAAGGTCGAACAGGCGACCACCAGCGACAGGCCACGCGGCACGATGTGCCAGCGCTTGTCCAATTGCAGCGGATCGAGTTTGCCCTGCGGCTTGACCCACTGCGCCGCCTGCGGCACCTCGGCCATCGCCCGCCAGGCATAGGCTACGGCCTCCAGGCCACGGTCCTGGGCATGCGCGCCACCGGCCTGGAAGGCCATCATGAACGCCTGACCAGTGGTGTGCATCACCGCATGGGCCAGGGTCGGGCTCAGGGTATTGAGGCGCTGGAGGATCTCCAGGCACGCGCCAACCCGCGCCTGCGGGCCAGCATCGCGCCAGGCCGGCAGCGCCTGCTGCTGACGCGCCAGCAACTGCTCGGCGTCGTACTGGGCGTAGCGCACCCCAAGGTCAAAGCCATAGGGCGAACGCTCGCCGCCAACCTCACTCACCGCCGCCGGGCCGTGCAAGGCGAACGGTCGATTGAGCAAGGCCTCGAATGCCGCCTGTGCACCTTCGACGGCTGCAGCAGGATAGTGCTTGAGCTGTTCGCTGTACGGCGACCAGTAGCCGCGCTCGGCAATTGCCTGCAGCGCGCGGTCGAGCGTCTCGCGGTGGTGGTCGAACAGTTCCAGCGCGGCATGGGTAGCAGTGGACGACATGAGTCAATTCCTCGAAAAACACACGACAAGGGCGAAAAGCTACAGAAAGCGATACGCGTAATTTGTTTTTCTGTATCACAACGCTTTTTTTGCTAGATGTAAAGAAATCTTGTATCGGAATTTTGCATCAAGTCGATGAATCCGCCTAAAACCCGGAAAAAAGCCTGCTAGAACGCCACTTTAGCAAGGCGTCGAGCACCTCTCCTACCCACCACGGCATGCCATGACAGCGCACAATAAGACACGCTATTGATATTTTTGGTTGTTGTTTTGTATCGCTTTGTGCGTATACTCGAAAAAATGCAGCCTGGCAGGCGCCCCCGACGGCGCTGCGCCAACGCGCTGCGACACCCAATAACGAGCCGGCTAACCAAGCCGTGCGTGCAGCCTGAGGAGCGTTCGATGCCTCGCACCCTTGCCGTCCTTGCCCCTGAAGCGGGCGTCCGCCTGATCACCCTGCAGCGCCCGGAAGCGCTGAACGCCCTGAACACCGAGCTGCTCGGTGAACTGGCGCTGGAGTTGGAACAGGCCGAACGCGATCCCGAGACCCGCGCCGTGGTCATCACCGGCAGTCGCAAAGCCTTCGCCGCTGGTGCCGACATTAAGGAAATGGCCGAACGCGACCTGGTCGGCATCCTCAATGACCCGCGCGTTGCCCACTGGCAGCGCATCGCCGCTTTCTCCAAGCCGCTGATCGCTGCGGTCAACGGCTTCTGCCTGGGCGGTGGCTGCGAGCTGGCGATGCACGCCGACATCCTTATCGCCGGTGAAGATGCGCGTTTCGGCCAGCCGGAAATCAACCTCGGCATCATGCCCGGCGCTGGCGGCACCCAACGTTTGCTGCGCGCAGTCGGCAAGTCGCTGGCCATGCAAATGGTGCTCACCGGCGAGGCCATCGATGCGCGCTTTGCCCAGCGTGCCGGCCTGATCAGCGAAGTGACCCAACCTGAATTCACGGTTGACCGTGCTATCGCCATCGCCCGGGTGATTGCCCAGAAGGCACCGTTGGCCGTGCGCCTGGCCAAGGAAGCGCTGCTCAAGGCACAGGACACTGACCTGGCCAGCGGCCTGCGCTTCGAGCGCCACGCTTTCACCGTGCTGGCCGGCACTGCCGACCGCAACGAAGGCATCGCCGCCTTCCAGGCCAAGCGCCGCCCCGAATTCACCGGCCAGTAAGCCTGGCCGCCCCTTCCCTGGTTATCCCTAGAGCGCCCCAGCCATGAATTTCCAGCACATTCTGTTTGCCATCGAGGACGGCGTTGCCAGCCTGAGCCTCAACCGCCCGGAACAACTCAATAGCTTCAACACGCTGATGCACACTGAAGTGCGCGAAGCGCTCAAACAGGTGCGGCACAATCCTGAGGTGCGTGTGCTGCTGCTGACCGGCGAAGGCCGTGGCTTCTGTGCCGGCCAGGACCTCAGCGACCGTAATGTCGCCCCGGGTGCCGACGCACCAGACCTCGGTCAATCCATCGAGCAGTTCTACAACCCGCTGATCCGTGCCCTGCGTGATTTGCCAATGCCGGTAATCTGCGCGGTCAACGGCGTTGCCGCTGGCGCCGGTGCCAACATTCCGCTGGCCTGCGACCTGGTACTGGCCGCACGCTCGGCAAGCTTTATCCAGGCCTTCTGCAAGATTGGCCTGATCCCTGATTCCGGTGGAACCTGGACCCTGCCACGCCTGGTCGGCAACGCCCGCGCCAAAGCGCTGATGATGCTCGGCGAGCGCCTGAGCGCCGAACAGGCCGAGCAATGGGGGTTGATCTACCGAGTGGTGGACGATGCCGAACTGCGCGCTGAAGCACTCAAGCTCGCGCGCCATCTGGCCACCCAGCCAACCTACGGCCTGGCGCTGATCAAGCGCAGCCTGAACGCCAGCCTGAGCAACAGCTTCGATGAGCAGCTCGACCTTGAGCGCGACCTGCAGCGCCTGGCCGGACGCAGCGAAGACTACCGCGAAGGTGTCAGCGCATTCATGGCCAAACGCACCCCCACCTTCAAGGGACGCTAAGTCATGAGCGCACTCAACCTCAGTACCGTCGTCGCGGTGATCGGTGCCGGCGCCATGGGCGCGGGCATCGCTCAAGTGGCAGCGCAGGCCGGGCACCCGGTAAAACTGCATGACGCCCGCCCCGGCGCCGCCGCCCAGGCCATCGACGGCATCGACCGCCAGCTCGGCAAGCTGGTAGAGAAAGGCAAACTCAGTGCCGAGGCGCGCGCCGCCACCGTGGCCCGTCTGCAGCCGGCCGACGCGATCGAGGCACTGGCCGACGCCGGTCTGGTGATCGAGGCGATCGTCGAGAACCTTGAGGTCAAGCGTGGCCTGCTGCGCCAGCTGGAGGCGCTGTGCAGCGCCGAGTGCATCTTTGCCAGCAACACCTCGTCACTGTCGATCACCAGCCTGGCGGCGGGCCTTGCCCACCCCGAGCGGGTCATCGGCATGCACTTCTTCAACCCGGCGCCGCTGATGGCGCTGGTCGAGATCGTTTCTGGCCTGGCCACGCCACGGGCACTGGCCGAGCGCCTGTACGCTACCGCGCGCGCCTGGGGCAAACAGCCGGTGCACACCAAATCCACCCCGGGCTTCATCGTTAACCGCGTGGCCCGGCCGTTCTATGCCGAAAGCCTGCGCCTGCTGCAGGAAGGTGCCGCCGACTGCGCGACCCTCGATGCCCTGCTGCGTGACGCTGGCGGCTTTCGCATGGGCGCCTTCGAACTGACCGACCTGATCGGTCATGACGTCAACTACGCGGTGACCTGTTCGGTATTCGCAGCCTATTACGGCGACTTCCGCTTCCAGCCCTCGCTGATCCAGAAGGAGCTGGTGGACGCCGGTCGTCTCGGTCGCAAGAGTGGTCATGGCTTCTATAACTACGCCGAAGGCGCCGAGCGTCCGCAGCCAGTCGAACTGAGCAGCAGCGCTGCGGTAAACAGCCTGGTAGTAGAAGGCAGCCTGGGTGTCGCCGAGGCGCTGATCCAACGCCTGCAGGACGCAGGCGTCAGCGTGGTTCGCCGTGACGGCTGCGGCCTCTTGCGAGTTGGCGATGCCGTGCTGGCGCTGTCTGACGGACGCCTGGCCAGCCAGCGTGCTCAGGATGACGGCTTGCGCAACCTGGTACTGATCGACCTGGCGCTGGACTATGCCAAGGCCAGCCGCCTGGCCATCGCCTGCGCCGCCGACACGTCCGACAACGCCCGCGACCAAGCCGTGGCCTTGCTGCAGCGCGCGGGCCTCAAGGTCAGTCAGCTCGCCGACCTGCCCGGCCTGGCCGTGCTGCGCAGCGTAGCCATGCTCGCCAACGAAGGCGCTGATGCCGTACTGCAAGGCGTCGGCAGTGCCGCCGACATCGACCTGGCGATGCGCGCCGGGGTCAATTATCCCCAGGGGCCACTGGCCTGGGCCGACAGCATCGGCCTGTCCGGCGTGCTGCGCACCCTGGAAAACCTGCAAGCCAGCTACGGCGAAGAGCGCTATCGCCCTTCCCTGCTGCTGCGCCGCCTGGTCGCCGAAGGGAGACGCTTCCATGACTAATCACCAAGCCTTGGACCTCGCCACCCGCTGCGCCGAAACCATGTTTGAGCGCGATACCGCCAGCCAACGCCTGGGTATCCGCCTGCTGTCGGTAGCCCCCGGCCAGACCACACTGGGCATGAGCGTGCGCGAAGACATGATTCAAGGCCATGGCACCTGCCACGGCGGCTACCTGTTTGCCCTCGCCGATTCGGCGTTTGCCTTCGCCTGCAACAGTTACAACGACGCCTGCGTGGCCATCGGCTGCAGCATCGATTACGTCGCCCCGGCGCAGTTGGGCGACACCCTCACCGCGTACGCCCGCGAACTGAGCCGCAGCGGGCGCACCGGCAACTACGACGTACGCATTGAAAACCAGCGCGGCCAGTTGATCGCCCTGTTCCGTGGCAAGTCCTACAAAGTGCGCGGCACCGTGCTGGCACAGGAGACCGTAAATGAATGATGCTCTGATCATCGACGCCATCCGTACCCCGATCGGCCGATACGCTGGCGCCCTGTCCAGCGTGCGTGCCGATGACCTCGGTGCGGTTCCGCTCAAGGCCCTGCAGCAGCGCCACCCGCAGCTGGACTGGAGCGCCATCGACGACGTGATCTACGGCTGCGCCAACCAGGCCGGTGAAGACAACCGCAACGTTGCGCACATGGCCTCGCTGCTGGCCGGCCTGCCCATCAGCGTGCCGGGCACCACCCTCAACCGCCTGTGCGGTTCCGGTCTGGACGCCATCGGCAGCGCCGCCCGTGCCATCCGCTGTGGCGAAGCCGGGCTGATGATCGCGGGCGGGGTTGAATCGATGTCGCGCGCGCCGTTCGTCATGGGCAAGTCCGAACAAGCCTTCGGCCGTAGCGCAGAGATTTTTGATACCACCATTGGCTGGCGCTTCGTCAACCCGCTGATGCAGGAGCAATTCGGCATCGACTCGATGCCCGAGACCGCAGAGAATGTCGCCGCCCACTTCAATGTCTCGCGTGCCGACCAGGATGCCTTCGCCCTGCGCAGTCAGCAAAAGGCCGCCGCCGCGCAAGCCAACGGCCGCCTGGCCAAGGAAATCGTGGCGGTAGAAATCCCTCAGCGCAAAGGCCCGGCCAAACGTGTCGAGCACGACGAACACCCACGCGGCGACACCACCCTGGAGCAACTGGCCAGGCTTGGTACGCCGTTCCGCCAGGGCGGCAGCGTCACCGCAGGCAATGCCTCGGGGGTCAACGATGGCGCCTGCGCGCTCCTGCTGGCCAGCCCGCAAGCCGCCGCCCGCCATGGCCTCAAGGCCCGTGGCCGGGTGGTGGCGATGGCCACTGCCGGCGTCGAGCCGCGGCTGATGGGCATCGGCCCGGTGCCGGCCACGCGCAAGGTACTGGAACTGGCCGGCCTGAGCCTGGCCGATATGGACGTCATCGAACTCAACGAAGCCTTCGCCGCCCAGGGACTGGCGGTATTGCGTGAACTCGGCCTGGCCGACGACGACGCGCGGGTCAACCCGAACGGCGGCGCCATCGCCCTCGGTCACCCGCTGGGCATGAGCGGCGCGCGCCTGGTCACCACCGCGCTGCACGAACTGGAAGAACGCCAAGGCCGTTATGCACTGTGCACCATGTGCATCGGCGTTGGTCAAGGGATTGCACTGATTATCGAGCGGCTCTGACACTTCAGCCACCTGGGGTTATTCTGCTCATCAGCACTCAAAGGCCTGCGTGCGGGCCCTGCACAAAAACAATTCGAGTGAAGCCATGAATATGCTTATCAACACGTCCCTGCTTGATCCGATGGAAACTGCGAGCATCGATCAATTGCGCCAGCACCAGCTCGATCGCCTGCGCTGGAGCCTCAAGCACGCCTATGAGAATGTACCGCTGTACAAGCAGCGCTTCGACAGCCTGGGCCTGCACCCGGACGACCTGAAGTCGCTGGAAGACCTCGCCAAGTTCCCCTTCACCGGCAAGAACGACCTGCGCGACAACTACCCGTACGGCATGTTCGCCGTGCCAATGGAAGAAGTCGTGCGCCTGCATGCCTCCAGCGGCACTACCGGCAAACCGACAGTGGTCGGTTACACCCAGAATGACATCAACACCTGGGCCAACGTCGTCGCCCGTTCGATCCGCGCCGCCGGCGGCCGCCGTGGCGACAAGGTGCAGATTTCCTACGGCTACGGCCTATTCACCGGTGGCCTGGGCGCGCACTACGGTGCCGAGCGCCTGGGTTGCACGGTAATTCCGATGTCGGGCGGCCAGACCGAGAAGCAGGTCCAGCTGATCCGTGATTTCCAGCCGGACATCATCATGGTCACCCCGTCGTACATGCTCAACATCGCCGACGAGATCGAGCGCCAGGGCCTCGACCCGCACAAACTGGCGCTGCGCCTGGGCATCTTCGGCGCCGAACCCTGGACCGCCGAGCTGCGCCGGGCCGTTGAAGAGCGCATGGGCATCACTGCCCTGGACATCTACGGCCTGTCGGAAATCATGGGCCCGGGCGTGGCCATGGAATGCGCCGAGAGCAAAGACGGCCCGACCGTCTGGGAAGACCATTTCTACCCGGAAATCATCGACCCGGTCACCGGCGCGGTACTGCCCGACGGCGAATACGGCGAGCTGGTGTTCACCTCGCTGAGCAAAGAAGCGCTGCCGATGATCCGCTACCGCACCCGCGACCTCACCCGCCTGCTGCCGGGCACGGCACGGCCGATGCGCCGGATCGACAAGATCACCGGACGCAGCGACGACATGCTGATCATCCGCGGAGTCAACGTGTTCCCGACGCAGATCGAGGAGCAGGTACTTAAAATAAAACAGCTTTCAGAGAACTACGAGATACATCTGTATCGCAATGGCAACCTCGACGGCATGGACGTCCACGTTGAGCTCAAGCATGACCTGCAAGGCCTGGATGCCGACCAGCAAAAGCTGATTGGCAATGAACTGAGCAAGCAGATCAAGACCTACATCGGTATCAGCGCGCGCGTGCTGATCCAGCCTTGCCATAGCCTGAAGCGCTCGGAAGGCAAGGCCTGCCACGTCTACGACAAACGCGCCTGAGCTCGACCCACTCCTCTTTCAGCCCCGCCTCGGCGGGGCTTTTTTTTTGCCCGGTGGGAGCGGGCTTGCCCCGCGATGCGGTGTGCCTGACAAACCGCGATCGCGGGGCAAGCCCGCTCCCACCGGCGATGTGATACAAAAATATTATGCGACACACAATTTTTTGTTTGATATTTGTTTTTGTATCATTTAAAAATACAGCCATGGCCAAGGCCTCCCGACAAACCTATAAAAGGCTGGAGACACAGCATGTACGCACAACTGGTTGAGACCGGCGTTAAGCGGGTCAAAGCGCTGGATGAGATGTCGCCCGAGGAGCGCGCCTTCCAAGAGAAGATCGACGCCGAGATCAAGATCGAAGCGAAGAACTGGATGCCCGACGCCTACCGGCAGACGCTGATCCGCCAGATCTCCCAGCACGCTCACTCGGAAATCGTCGGCATGCTGCCGGAAGGTAACTGGGTCACTCGCGCGCCAACCCTCAAGCGCAAGCTGCAGCTGATGGCCAAGATCCAGGACGAAGCCGGCCACGGCCTGTACCTGTACAGCGCAATGGAAACCCTCGGCGCCGACCGCGACGAAGAAATCGCCAAGCTGCACAGCGGCAAAGCCAAATATTCGAGCATCTTCAACTACCCAACCCTGAGCTGGGCCGACATGGGTGCGGTGGGCTGGCTGGTCGACGGCGCGGCAATCGTCAACCAGGTGGTGCTGCAGCGCACCTCCTACGGCCCCTACTCGCGGGCGATGATCCGTATCTGCAAGGAAGAGAGCTTTCACCAGCGCCAGGGCTACCAACTGCTGCTGACCATGATGCAAGAAGGCACCCAGGCGCAGAAGGACATGGTCCAGGACGCAATCAACCGCCTGTGGTGGCCAGCGCTGATGATGTTCGGCCCCAGCGACGAACACTCGCCTAACAGCGCCCAGTCGATGGCCTGGAAAATCAAACGCCAGGGCAACGATGAGCTGCGCCAGCGTTTCGTCGACCAGACCATTCCGCAACTGGAACTGCTGGGCTGCACCGCGCCAGACCCGGACCTGAAGTGGAACGAAGAACGCGGTCATTACGACTTCGGCGCCATCCAGTGGGAAGAATTCTACGAAGTGCTCAAAGGCAACGGCCCGTGCAACGCCGAACGCGTCGCCACCCGCCGCAAGGCCATCGAGGACGGTGCCTGGGTGCGCGAAGCCGCTGTCGCCCACGCCCGCAAAAAACAACAACAAGCCAAGCGCGACGCCGCTTGAACCGCCCCTGATCTGGAGAGTCCCGCCATGTCCGAATGGACCCTGTTCGAAGTGTTCGTGCGCAGCAAGCACGGCCTCAATCACAAGCACGTCGGCAGCGTACATGCTGCTGACCCGGCGATGGCCATCGAAAACGCGCGCGAGCTGTACACCCGCCGCAACGAAGGTGTGAGCCTGTGGGTGGTGCCGTCGGCGCTGATCACCGCCTCGTCGCCAGACGAAAAAGACCCGCTGTTCGTACCGTCGGAAGACAAGGTCTACCGCCACGCCAGCTTCTACGAGCTGCCGGCTGAAGTCGGGCACATGTGAGGCCATAGCCATGAACCAACACGATGACCTCATTCAATACCTGCTGCGCCTTGGCGACAGCGCCCTGATCCAGGGCCAGCGCCTGTGCGAATGGTGCGGCAAAGCCCCGGCACTGGAAGAAGAACTGGCGCTGATGAACGTCGGCCTCGACCTGGTCGGCCAGGCGCGCAACTGGCTGGACTACGCCGCCGAGCTGCTGGCTGACGGCCGCGACGCCGACGATCTGGCATACCGCCGTGACGAGCGCGCTTACCGCAACCTGCTGCTGGTCGAACAACCCAACGGCGACTACGCGGTCACCATCGTCAAACAGTTCCTCTACGACGCCTGGCATTTCCAGGTGCTGCACGCCCTGAGCAGCTCCAGCGATGAACGCATCGCCGGTATCGCCGCCAAGGCCCTGAAGGAAGTCACCTACCACCTGCGCCGCTCCGGCGAGTGGGTCGAGCGCCTGGGTGATGGCACCGAAGAAAGCCACAAGCGCATGCTGGCGGCCATCGACCAGGTATGGCGTTTCAGCGTCGAGCTGGTCAACGGCGACGACGTCGAGCAACGCCTGGCCGAGGCCGGTGTCGCGGCAGCAGCAGACGAGGTTGCCAGTGCCTGGCGCGCCAAGGTCGCCGATGTGTTCGCCCGTGCCACCCTGCCGGTACCGCCAGCGGCCAGTTACTTCTACCTGAGCGGCCGTCGTGGCCTGCACAGCGAACACCTCGGCATCCTCCTGGCTGAGATGCAGTTCCTGCCGCGAGCTTATCCCGATGCAACCTGGTGATCTGATTACCAGCGACCGCGGCGCGCGCCCGCTCCAGGCCAACGACCTGGCGCAGGCCTGGGCCGTGCTCGACGCGGTGATGGACCCGGAAGTGCCGGTGGTCAGCGTGGTCGAGCTCGGCATCGTCCGCGGCCTCGACTGGCAAGGCGGCCACCTGCATGTGGTGGTCACACCGACCTACTCCGGCTGCCCGGCCACCGAGGTGATCGAGCAAGACATCGCCACAGCGCTGGAACAAGCGGGCTTCGCCGCACCGCAACTGGAGCGCCGGCTGACCCCGGCGTGGACCACCGACTGGATCAGCGACAGCGGCCGCGAGCGCCTGCGCGCCTACGGCATCGCCCCGCCGGCCGGCAGCGCCAGCAAGCGCAGCCTGCTGGGTGAACGCTATGAAGTGTGCTGCCCGCAATGCGGCAGCGCACACACCGAACGCCTCAGCGAATTCGGCTCCACCGCCTGCAAGGCGCTGTACCGCTGCATCGAGTGCCGTGAGCCTTTTGACTACTTCAAGTGCATCTGAGCAGCGTGCTGCCGGAGACAAAAAAATGAGCAAGTTCCATAGCCTGAAGATTAAAGAAGTACGCCCGGAGACCCGCGACGCGGTGTCGATCGCCTTCGACGTACCGGCCGAACTGGCCAACGATTTCAGCTTTACCCAGGGCCAGCACCTGGTGATGCGCACCCAACTTGAAGGCCAGGAAGTGCGCCGCTCCTACTCGATCTGCACCGGAGTCAACGACGGTGAACTGCGCGTCGCCATCAAGCGCGTGCCCGGCGGGCTGTTCTCGGCCTACGCCAACGACAGCCTCAAGGCCGGCCAGAGCCTGGAAGTGATGCCACCGTCCGGACACTTCTACGTGCCGCTCGACCCGGCACACCAGGGCCACTACCTGGCAGTGGCCGCCGGCAGCGGCATCACGCCAATTCTGTCGATCATCAAAACCACTCTGGAACGCGAACCGCACAGCAGCTTCACCCTGCTCTACGGCAACCGTTCGAGCAACTCGGCGCTGTTTCGCGAACAGCTCGAAGACCTGAAAAACCGTTACCTGCAACGCCTCAACCTGATCTTCATCTTCAGCCGCGAGCAGCAGGACGTTGACCTCTACAACGGCCGCATCGACGCCGACAAGTGCGCCCAACTGTTCAGCCGCTGGCTCGACGTCAAGGCCCTCGACGCCGCCTTCATCTGCGGCCCGCAGGCCATGACCGAAACCGTGCGTGATCAGCTCAAGGCCAACGGCATGCCGGCCGAGCGCATTCATTTCGAACTGTTCGCCGCCGTGGGCAGCACGCACAAGCGCGAAGCACGCCAGGCCGCCGCCCAGATCGACAGCGCCAAGAGCCAGATCACCGTGATCAGCGACGGTCGCGAGCTGTCGTTCGAGCTGGCGCGCAACAGTGCCAGCGTGCTCGACGCCGGTAACGAACACGGCGCCGAACTGCCCTACTCGTGCAAGGCCGGGGTGTGCTCGACCTGCAAGTGCAAGGTGATCGAAGGCGAAGTAGAAATGGACAGCAACTTCGCCCTGGAAGACTACGAAGTGGCGGCCGGCTACGTGCTGTCCTGCCAGGCCTTCCCGATCAGCGACAAGGTGGTCCTCGACTTCGACCAGCTGTAAGCGCCACCGCCTGTGCAGGCGCTGCCCAGTGGCGGCGCCTGCACAGGCCGCAATGTGCTGTGCCCCGAACACACTGTCTCAACAATCATAAAAAGAGAGCGTGAACGCATGAACCTACAAGACCACGAACGTCTCCGGCAGCATCCGGACTTCATCCAGTTGGTGCGGCGCAAGCAGCGTCTGACCTGGACACTGACCCTGGCGATGTTGGCCATTTATTACGGTTTCGTGCTGGTGATGGCCTTTGCTCCCGGCGTGCTCAGCCAGTCGCTTAGCGGTGGCGCCACCAGCCTCGGCATTCCGGTGGCCGTGGCGGTGATTGTGCTGTCGTTCGCGCTCACTGCTTTCTACGTGCAGCAGACCAACCAGGTGCTCGACCCGCTGGTCGCGAAACTGCAGCAGGAGAGCCAGGCATGAAACGCTCTTCGCTCGTGTTGCTGACCACAGGCCTGGTGTCCAGCGGTGCTGCCCTGGCCGGCGAAACCGTTGCGCGACCTTTGAACTGGAACGCCATTGGCATGTTCCTGGTCTTCGTCCTGCTCACCCTTGGTATCACACGCTGGGCCGCCCTGCGCACCCGCTCGGCCAGTGACTTCTACACCGCAGGCGGCGGCATCAGCGGCCTGCAGAACGGCCTGGCAATTGCCGGTGACATGATCAGCGCCGCTTCATTCCTGGGCATCTCGGCGATGATTTTCATGGCCGGTTACGATGGCCTGCTGTACTCCCTGGGTGTGGTCGCCGCCTGGCCGATCATCCTGTTCCTGATCGCCGAACGCCTGCGCAACCTCGGCAAGTACACCTTCGCCGATGTGGTCTCCTATCGCCTGGAACAAAGCCCGATCCGCATCGTTGCCGCCGTCGGCACCTTGATCGTCGCGCTGATGTACCTGATGGCACAGATGGTCGGTGCCGGCAAGCTGATCGAACTGCTGTTCGGCATCAGCTACCTGCAGGCGGTCTTGCTGGTTGGCGTGCTGATCGTCTTCTATGTGACCTTCGGCGGCATGCTCGCCACCACCTGGGTACAGATCATCAAAGCGGTGATGCTGCTGTCGGGCGCCACGTTCATGGCTTACGCGGTGCTCAAGCACTTCAACTTCAGCACCGAAGCGATGTTCGCTGGTGCTGCTGCCGTGCATGCCAAAGGTCAGGCGATCATGGCCCCCGGCGGTTTGCTGGGTAACCCGATCGATACCATTTCGCTGGCGGTCGGCATGATGTTCGGCACCGCCGGCCTGCCGCACATCCTGATGCGCTTCTTCACCGTCAAGGACGCTCGCGAAGCGCGCAAGAGCGTGCTGTATGCCACCGGTTTCATCGGCTATTTCTATGTACTGCTGATTGCCATCGGCTTTGGCGCCATCGTTATCGTCGGTACCGACACGAGCTTCCGCGACGTCAACGGCGCCATTATCGGCGGCGGCAACATGGTCGCTGTGCACCTGGCCCAGGCCGTAGGTGGCAGCCTGTTCCTCGGCTTCATCTCGGCGGTGGCCTTCGCCACCATCCTCGCCGTGGTCGCTGGCCTGGCGCTGTCTGGCGCTTCGGCGGTGGCCCACGACCTGTATGCCTGCGTGATCCGCAAAGGCCAGGCCAGTGAGCGCGAAGAAATGCGCATGTCGCGCATCGCCACCCTGGTCATCGGTGTGCTGGCGGTGATTCTCGGCCTGCTGTTCGAGACGCAGAACATTGCCTTCCTGTCCGGCCTGGTGCTGGCCATCGCCGCCTCGGTCAACTTCCCAGTGCTGTTCCTATCGATGTTCTGGAAAGGCCTGACCACCCGTGGCGCGGTCGCTGGCAGCCTGGTTGGCCTGGCCTCTGCGGTGATCTTGCTGGTGCTGAGCCCGGTGGTCTGGGTCGGTGTGCTGCACCACGAGCACGCACTCTTCCCCTATTCGAACCCGGCCTTGTTCTCCATGACCCTGGCATTCCTCGGTGCCTGGGCGTTCTCGGTCACCGACCGTTCGCCTCGCGCAGAAGCCGAACGCGGCCGTTACCTGGCCCAGTTCATTCGTTCGATGACCGGCATCGGCGCAGCCGCCGCCAGCCGCCACTGATTCAACGGAAGCATAAAAACAATGATCGATTTCCGTTCCCCTGCGCCGCTGCTGGCGGCGCTTGGCCTGGCCATCTCACCGCTGGCCATGGCTGACTTCATCAAAGACAGCAAAGGCACCCTGGAGCTGCGCAACCATTACCTGAACCGCGACTTCCGCCAAAGCGGCGCGCCGCAGGCCAAGGCCGCGGAATGGGGGCAAGGCTTTACCGCACGGCTTGAGTCCGGCTTCACTGAAGGTGCTGTTGGCGTAGGCGTCGACGCCATCGGCCAACTGGGTATCAAACTGGACTCCAGCCGCGACCGGCGTGGCACCGGCTTGCTGCCTTTCGGCCCGAACAGCCACGAACCGGTGGACGACTACAGCGAGCTGGGCCTGACTGGCAAACTGCGTGCTTCCAAAAGCGTGCTGCGGGTCGGCACCCTGCAGCCGCTGCTGCCGGTGGTTACCTATAACGACACCCGCCTGCTGGCGTCGACCTTCCAGGGTGGCATGCTCACCTCGCAAGAGTTCGACGGCCTGACCCTCAACGGTGGCCGCCTGACCCGCGTCAACCTGCGCGATTCTTCCGGCCGCGATGACATCGGCTACGGCGCCGCCACCAGCGATGCCTTCGACTTTGCCGGCGGCAGCTACGCGATCAACCCGCAACTTGCCGTCAGCTACTACTACGGCAAGCTGGAAGACATCTACCGCCAGCACTTCGTCGGCCTGATCCACACCCTGCCCCTGGGCGGCGGCTTCAGCCTGCGCAGCGACCTGCGTTACTTCGACAGCAGTGAAGACGGCCAGCGCCGCGCGGGGGTCGTCGATAACCGCAACTTCAACGGCATGCTCAGCCTCAGCCACGGCGGCCATCGTTTCAGCGTGGCCGGGCAGCGCATGTCCGGCGACAGTGCCTTCCCGTTCCTCAACGGCGGCGACCCCTACTCGGTCAACCTGGTGACCTTCAACACCTTCACCCGTGCCGAGGAAGACGCCTGGCAACTGCGGTACGACTACGACTTCGCCGCCCTCGGCGTACCGGGCCTGAGCTTCATGACCCGCTACGTCGACGGCAGCAACGCCCGAACCAGCGGCGGCGATCACGGCGAAGAGTGGGAACGCGACAGCGACATCGCTTACGTCGTGCAAAGCGGCCCGCTCAAGAACGTGAGCCTGCGCTGGCGCAACGTCACCTTCCGCTCCGGCAACGGGCTGACCACCGACGTTGACGAGAACCGCCTGATTCTCGGCTACACCCTGGCCCTCTGGTAGGGCTTGCGGTGCGGCCACCCCGACACCTTGGAGAGTTTGTAATGATCAACACCCCTACCCTGCAAAGCTTCATCGGTGGCCGCTGGATCGGCCAGCACGGTGCCCAGTCGCTGCGCAGCGCGATCAACGGCCAGCCGCTGGCCTGCACCCACGAAGAAACCCTGGACTTCGCCGAAGCCGTCGCCCATGCCCGTCAGCGCGGCATCGCCGAACTGATGGCGATGGACTTCCAGCAGCGCGCGGCGCGCCTCAAGGCCCTCGGCAAGTTCCTGCTCGAGCGCAAGGAACAGCTGTACGCGCTGTCCCACCACAGCGGTGCGACCCGTGCCGACAGCTGGATCGACATCGAAGGCGGCGCCGGCACCCTGTTCGCCTACGCCAGCGTCGGCAGCCGTGAGCTGCCGTCCGGCAACGTCGTGCATGAAGGCCCGGTCATTCCCCTGAGCAAGGGCAACACCTTTGCCGGCAGCCACATCCTGGTGCCGCGCGGCGGCCTGGCGGTGCACATCAACGCCTTCAACTTCCCGATTTGGGGCATGTTGGAAAAGTTCGCACCAAGCTTCCTCGCCGGCATGCCGTGCATCGTCAAACCGGCCTCCGCCACCAGCTACCTGGCCGAAGCGGCCGTGCGCCTGATGGACGAATCCGGCCTGCTGCCCGCCGGTAGCCTGCAACTGATCATCGGCGGCACCGGCGACCTGCTCGACCGCCTGCAGGGCCAGGACGTGGTGACCTTCACCGGTTCCGCCGACACTGCCGCCAAGCTGCGCGTCAACGCCAACCTGGTACGCAATTCTGTACCGTTCAACGCCGAAGCCGACTCGCTGAACTGTGCGATCCTGGCGCCGGAAGTCACCCCGGACGACGAAGAGTTCGACCTGTTCGTCAAAGAAGTCGCCCGTGAAATGACCACCAAGGCCGGGCAGAAGTGCACCGCGATTCGCCGCGCCATCGTGCCAGCCAAACACCTCGACGCCGTTGCCGAGCGCCTGCGCGATCGCCTGGCCAAGGTTGTGGTCGGTGACCCGTCGGTAGAAGGCGTGCGCATGGGCGCACTGGCCTCGCACGCCCAACAGGCTGACGTCGCCGAGCGCGTCGAAGCCCTGCTGCAATCGAGTGACTTGCTGTTCGGTGCCCGCGACGGCTTCGCCCCGCGCGGCGATGGCGTCAACGAAGGTGCGTTCTTCGCCCCGACCCTGCTGCGCAGCCGTGACCCGCACGCCGAAGGTGGTGCGCACGACATCGAAGCGTTCGGCCCGGTCAGCACCTTGATGGGCTACGACGACCTCGACGAAGCCATTGCCCTGGCCGCCCGCGGCAAAGGCAGCCTGGTTGCCAGCCTGATCACCAAAGACCCACGCGTTGCCGCCAAAGTGGTGCCTGCCGCTGCAGCGCTGCATGGTCGTCTGCACATCCTCGATCGCGAATCGGCCGCCGAATCCACCGGCCACGGCTCACCACTGCCGCAACTCAAACACGGCGGCCCGGGCCGTGCGGGCGGCGGCGAAGAGCTTGGCGGTCTGCGTGCAGTCAAGCACTACCTGCAGCGCACCGCGGTCCAGGGTTCGCCGAGCATGCTGATGGCGGTTACCGGTGAATATGTACGCGGTGCCAAGGTTTACGAAAGCGAAGTACACCCGTTCCGTCGTCACTTCGAAGACCTGCAGATTGGTGAATCGCTGTTGACCCACCGTCGCACCGTGACAGAGGCAGACCTGGTCAACTTTGGTTGCCTGTCGGGTGACCACTTCTACATGCACTTCGACGACATCGCCGCCAAGGACTCGCAGTTCGGCAAGCGTATCGCCCACGGCTACTTCGTGTTGTCAGCGGCTGCCGGCCTGTTCGTCTCCCCTGGCGTTGGCCCGGTGCTGGCCAACTACGGCCTGGACACCCTGCGCTTCATCACCCCGGTGGGCATCGGCGACACCATCCAGGCGCGCCTGACCTGCAAACGCAAGATTGACCAGGGCAAAGTCAGTCCGAAAGGCGAGCCACAAGGTGTAGTGGCCTGGGACGTTGAAGTGACCAACCAGAACGGCGAGCTGTGCGCCAGTTACGACATCCTCACCCTGGTGGTCAAGCGCAACGCTTAACGCTTCGGTAGGAGCGGGCTTGACCCGCGATTGCAGTGTGCCAGTCACATCGCATCGCGGGGCAAGCCCGCTCCCACCGGGGTTAGATCACATTGGCACAAAACAAGTCGTGATTGCCGTCTGCAGCACTACCGCGCACCACCAGGGCAAAGTTGCCCGAGCGCAGACTATCGAGTGACAAGGGTGCGACCTTCACCAACTCCATGCCAGAGCCATGGAGATCTGACCGCACGGTTTGATTCATCGAGTAAGCTGGCTTTTCACTCAGACCGCCGCACCCGCCCGCGTAGAGGTAGGTGTAGAGACGAGCAGGAATTGTCGTTGAATCAGGCACACCACTGACAGCGATCCGGATTTCCGTCTTGCTGCCCATCGCCACCAGGCTGGCATGAGCGATCTGCCCGGCGTTGTCCTGAGTTGCATTCAGCGGGAGGCTGACCCGTTGATGATCAGGCCCTGTAGCACAACCTGAGATCCATCCGGCTGCCATCACCAGCGCCAGTGAAGATAGCATCTTCATTGTAGGACTCCTTACAAGCAATACGCATGAAAGTTATCCCCCTGTTAATTCTAGCGGTGCTGTCTATACAGGCTGTTCTTCGGATAGCCGGTCCTTGAGAGAGGGGCAAGCCCGCTCCCACAGGGGAAACCAAAAAAGGCGACCCTTTCGGATCGCCTTTTTGGTACCGCCAGCAGGGGCGGATTTGATTTGGTAGGCACAATTGGACTCGAACCAACGACCCCCACCATGTCAAGGTGGTGCTCTAACCAACTGAGCTATGTGCCTGCTGTGAGGCGGCATTCTACGGATTCAACAAATCGTGTCAACTCTTTTTTTCACGCTAAGCCACTGAATCTTAAAAATATTTGTGAAAAGCCGGAGTAAAGGATTTTCAACAGACGACTAGCGGGTGTTTATTATTATTGATAGCATCGGTACAGTCGTAAAAAATATAAAACAGAGGTTTCGCAGCATGGCCAATACCCCCTACCCTCAGTCCTACTACGCCGCATCGGCCAATCCGGTACCGCCGCGCCCGGCGCTGCAGGAAGAGGTACAGACCGATGTCTGCGTGATCGGCGCCGGCTATACCGGTCTGTCCAGCGCTTTGTTCCTGCTGGAGAATGGCTTCAGCGTGACCGTACTGGAAGCCGCCAAAGTCGGTTTCGGTGCCTCTGGCCGTAACGGTGGCCAGATCGTTAACAGCTACAGCCGTGACATCGATGTCATCGAGCGCACTGTCGGCCCCAAGCAGGCACAACTGCTCGGTCAGATGGCCTTCGAAGGTGGTCGCATCATTCGTGACCGCGTCGCCAAGTACAACATCCAGTGCGACCTCAAAGACGGTGGCGTGTTCGCCGCCCTGACCGCCAAGCAAATGGGTCACCTGGAGTCGCAAAAGCGCCTGTGGGAACGTTTCGGCCACACCCAGCTGGAACTGATGGACCAGAAGCGCATCCGTGAAGTGGTCAATTGCGACCAGTACCTGGGCGGTATGCTCGACATGAGCGGCGGCCACATCCACCCGCTGAACCTGGCCCTGGGCGAAGCCGCTGCGGTCGAGTCGCTGGGCGGCAAGATCTATGAGCAATCGCCAGCCGTACGCATCGAGCGCGGTGCCAACCCGGTGGTCCACACCCCACAAGGTAAAGTACGCGCCAAGTTCGTCATCGTTGCCGGTAACGCCTACCTTGGCGGCTTGGTACCAGAGCTGGCTGCCAAGTCCATGCCGTGCGGCACCCAGGTGATCACCACCGAGCCGCTGGGCGAAGAACTGGCACGCAGCCTGCTGCCACAAGACTACTGCGTCGAAGACTGCAACTACCTGCTCGACTACTACCGCCTGACCAGCGACAAACGCCTGATTTTCGGCGGTGGCGTGGTGTACGGCGCGCGTGACCCGGCGAACATCGAAGCGATCATCCGTCCGAAGATGCTCAAGGCTTTCCCGCAGCTCAAAGACGTGAAAATCGATTACGCCTGGACCGGTAACTTCCTGCTGACCCTGTCGCGTCTGCCGCAGGTTGGCCGTTTGGGCGACAACATCTACTACTCCCAGGGTTGCAGTGGCCACGGCGTCACCTACACCCATCTGGCGGGCAAGGTGCTGGCCGAGGCCCTGCGCGGTCAGGCCGAGCGCTTCGACGCCTTTGCCGAACTGCCGCACTACCCGTTCCCGGGTGGCCAGATGCTGCGCGTACCGTTCAGCGCCCTCGGTGCCTGGTACTACAGCCTGCGCGACCGTCTGGGCTTCTAAGCGCTACTCGCCCGCGCCGTCACTGCCCCAGGGCACTGACGGCCTGGCGGGCCGCTTGTTCCTGGCCCGCCTGGGCCAGGTCATTGGCCGCCTTCAGCCAACGCTGACGGTCAACTTCAGCCGGCAACTGGCCCGGCTGCTGCACCAGCACTGCCCAACTCCCCTGCTTGTTCCAGGCTGATGTGAAGTCGTCAAAATCCATCAGCAGCCGTCGATTGTTTCCTGCCCGCAGCAACACCCGCTGCTTGTAACGGTCGTAGCCGACCAGCAAGGCATAACGCGGCTCACCCCAGAACCCCGCCCCTTCCTCGAAACGCAGCAACACTGGGTTGCCTGCGGCCACCTGGATCAGCAAGGCGTTGAGCTTTGGCTCCAGCGGATAAACCACCATGCCGTACTGGCGGGCAACGTCCTGCATTGCGCTCTGCAGTTTGTCGATACCCTGCGGTAGGCCCAGGGGTTGTTCGAGCAAGCCTGGGGTAATGCGCACGCCCTGTTGCGACAGGATCGCCGCCAGGGCCATCGGCGCGCTCTGGTTGGCATTGCCGCGATAGAAGGGTACTGAACCGATTTCCACCCGTTGCGCCAGGCCTTTGATCGGCGCGGGAGGCTGGCTCGCACAACCGGCCAAGGCCAGGGCCAATGTACAGGCCACCAGCAGGCGCTGCGGGGCAATTGCAGAAAACGTGATAGACAGTGGCAGCATGAACACTCGCTTGTGCTGATGCCCGGCAGACAGCGCCCGGCCCTGGGGTGCGATCATAGGCCGGCAAGCCGCGTGGGTATAGAGCGAAGGCGTCTTAGAACAAAGCAGTGCAAAGGGCTAGACTATCGGTCAATAGCCTGCAACTTGGCGTGGGCTAGACTCTAGGGGTGTCCGCGTGGCCAGCATCTAGGGCTGGCCAGGGACCTGAGGAGGCATACATGAGCCTGACAATGGCCATTCTCATGCTGGTAGGCGCCTGGCTAAGCGTCGCCGCCGCCATGCTGTGGGGCGTGCTGCGGATTGCCCGCCGCCACCACCCGCACCATACCTTGCCGAAAAAAACCACCGAGGCAGTACCGACGCGGCGTAGCCGTCGGCATGCTCAAGCGCATTGATTGATCGTTAAAAGCATCGCGGGGCAAGCCCGCTCCCACCAGGTTCCCCCTGTGGGAGCGGGCTTGCCCCGCGATTTACATCAACCCTCAGCCGCTTCGCGCTTGATCCGCGCCCGGCGCGCCATGATGTTCAGCGCTTCGATCGCAGTAGAGAACGCCATCGCCGCATACACATAACCTTTCGGTACGTGGGCGCCGAAGCCTTCGGCGATCAGGGTCATACCGATCATGATCAGGAAGCCCAGGGCCAACATCACCACGGTCGGGTTGTCGTTGATGAACTTGGCCAGCGGGTCGGCCGCCACCAGCATCACGATTACAGCACTTACTACAGCAATGATCATGATCGGCAGGTGCTCGGTCATGCCCACGGCGGTGATGATGCTGTCGATCGAGAAGACGATGTCCAGCAACAGGATCTGACCAATCGCAGCCGCGAAGCCCAGGGTGACGGTGGAGCTCGCCTTGGCTTCTTCCTTGGCACGCGGGTCGACGCTTTCGTGGATTTCAGTGGTCGCCTTCCACAGCAGGAACAGGCCACCGGCAATCAGGATCATGTCTTTCCACGAGAACGCATGGTCAAACACCTCAAACACAGGTTCGGTCAGTTGCACGATCCAGGCGATGGTGCTGAGCAGACCCAAGCGCATCACCAGCGCCATGCTGATACCGATACGACGCGCCTTGGAGCGGTATTCCTCGGGCAACTTGTTGGTCAGGATAGAGATGAAAATCAGGTTATCGATGCCCAGCACGATCTCCATGGCCACCAGGGTGGCCAGGGCTACCCAGGCGGTCGGGCTTGCAGCGAGTTCCAACAAGTATTCCATGAATCATTCCTGCATCGAGGTAAGGGGTGGGTCAGATTTCTTTGCTGCTGTCGTCGCGTTCGGGTTTAGCGGCCTTTTCGCCCTCCGAACCCGTGGCTTCGCTCAGGGCCTGCTGGGCAGCTTCGTTGGTTTTATCGATGGCTTCCTTGGCAGACTCTGCCGCCTGGTTGAGCACCTGCTGGGCAGACTTCTCCGCCTGCTCGCAGCCGCTCATGGCAAACAGGGCCAACAATAACACCAGGGGTGTTCCGATGGATTTCAGGTACAGCATCTGTGGTTCTCCGTATCGATGATCAGCGCCCAGTCAGTGGCACCGTGATGGCTGGGGATTCTAAATATCTCGATACATCAGGAAAATTCGTATTTTCAGCAGTTATACTTCGGTTTTTTCGATTCGGGAAACGCCATGCTCAACTACCGACAGCTGCATTACTTCTGGGTGGTGGCGCGCACCGGCAGCATCGTGCGGGCCGGCGAGCAACTGAACCTGACGCCACAGACCATCAGCGGACAAATCAGCCTGCTTGAGCAGACCTATGGCATCGAACTGTTTCGCCGGGTTGGGCGCCAACTGGAACTGACTGAAAGTGGTCGCCAGGCGCTGACGTATGCCGAGCAAATGTTTCAGATTGGCGGTGAACTGGAGGCAATGCTGCGCACTCGCCCGGATGAACAGCAGATTCTGTTTCGGGTCGGGGTGGCCGATGTGGTGCCCAAATCCATCGTTTACCGCCTGCTGGCACCAACCATGGCCATGGAAGACGCCCTGCGCCTGAGTTGCCGTGAAGACAAACTCGAACGCCTGCTGGCTGACCTTGCGATTCAGCGCCTGGACCTGGTGATCTCCGACAGCCCCATGCCCAGCCACCTCGACATCAAGGGCTACAGCCAGCGCCTGGGTGAGTGCGGCATCAGCTTTTTCGCCACCCCGGCGCTGGCGGCGGAACTGGGCAAGGACTTTCCCGCCTGTCTGCAACACGCCCCGCTGCTGATTCCCGGCCAGGAAACCGTGGTGCGCAGCCGTCTGCTACGCTGGTTTGCCGAGCAGCAGATTCAGCCGCGCATCGTCGGTGAATTCGATGACAGCGCCCTGATGCAGGCGTTCGGCCAGTCCGGCAGCGGTATCTTCATCGGCCCCAGCGTGATTGCCGATGAAGTCTGCCGCCAGTACGGCGTAGAACGAATCGGCGAGACCGACGCGGTGATCGAGTCGTTCTACGCCATTTCGGTGGAACGCAAGGTCAAACACCCCGGCATCATCGCGATCACCGAAGGCGCCCGCCGCCAACTGTTCAACTGGTAACCGTGGCGCTGCGCATGCGCATCAATGCCAGCGCCAGTATCACCGAAGCACCGATCAATACGGCCGCGGCGTAACCAAGCCCGGCCAGGCCGACAGTATCGATCACCCGGCCGCCAATGATTGCCCCAAGGCCAATGCCCAGGTTGCCACCGGCGATGTTCAATGAGGCGGCAAAGGCTGGTGCCTGCGGGGCCGCCTTGATCAGGCGAACGTGGCTGACCAGAAACAGCGCCGCCTGGCTCAGCCCCCAAAGGGCCAGCGCAGCGATCAGACCGTAGGTTGAATGAATGCTGGGTACCAAAACAATCAGCCCGACCAGCAGCAACGCGCAAAAGCCGGCAGAAGCCAGCAATGGCTGGCGATCGACGGCACGCCCGCCCAGGCTGTTGCCGATCAGCCCCACCGCGCCGAAGCCCATCAAGTACCAGCCCACCCGCGTCCCATCGAACCCGGCCAGGCGTTCCAGGATGTCCGCCAGGTAGGTGTAAGCGGTGAACATGCCGCTGAACACCAGCACCGAGAGCAGCACATGCCCCTGCAACAGGCGGCTGCGCAGCACCCCAAACTGCCCGCGCAGCGAAGTGGCCTGGCTTTGCCGCGGCGTATGCGGCAGGTAGCGGTACAGCAGCAACGCTTTGGCCAGTGCCAGCACGGCCAGCAAGGCGAACGCCGCCCGCCAGCCCAACGCATCGCCCACCAACGTGCCGACCGGAATACCGAACACCGTGGCACACACCACGCCAAAGCTGATTTTGGCAATCGCCCGCCCGGCGTACGCGGGCCCGACAATGTCCACTGCCGTTTCACTGGCCAGCGCCCAGAACACCGGCAAGCCCAAGGCTGGCAATAGCCGCGCCACCGCCATCACATAGATGTTTGGCGCCAACGCCGCCAGGGCATTACAGGCGGCAAACAGCAACAGCACCCCGACAAACAGGCGCTTGCGCTCGAAACGCGCGCACCAGGCGGTCAGAAACGGGCCGAAGCAGGCCACGGCAAAGGCAAACAGCGTCACCAGCAGCCCGGCCTGGGGCACACTGACCGCCAAGTCACGGGCGATCCCCGGCAACAACCCGACAATCACAAACTCGGTGGTCAACACAGTGAAGCCGGCCGCCGCCAGCAACAGAATCGGCAATAACATCTACACTCCAGCGTTCTAGACATCGACGGCGCCAGGCCGTTTACAAGGGGCGCGCATACTACACCCCCACCCTACCGTCTGACACAGGGCAAGGACCAAGTGTGACGCGCTGTGCTAAAGTCGCGCCCCTTTCATGCCCCTGATCGCCTGACGCCCCTTATTTTCCGGCGTGGCAATGGGCTGACTGCCCTCTACAAGACTGAGAAACACCCGACATGACACCTGTTCTGAAACTCTTGAACCGTACCAGCCTGGTACTACAGATCATGATCGGCCTGGTGGCCGGTATCGCCCTGGCCCTGATCGCCCCCGACGTTGCCTTGAGCCTGGGCTTTGTCGGCAAGGTTTTCGTCTCCGCCCTGAAAGCAGTGGCGCCGATCCTGGTCTTTATTCTGGTCATGGCGTCTATCGCCAACCATAAACACGGCACCGAAACCCATATTCGCCCGATCCTGGTGCTGTACCTGCTCGGCACCTTCGCGGCGGCGGTGGTTGCGGTGGTTGCCAGCATGCTGTTCCCGTCGAGCCTGGCCTTGAGCACCTCGGACGTCGCCCTGAGCGCACCGGGCGGCATCACCGAAGTGCTGCAAAGCTTGCTGCTCAGCGTGGTCGACAACCCGATCAGCGCCCTGATGAACGCCAACTTCATTGGCATTCTGGCCTGGGCCATCGGCCTCGGCGTGGCCATTCGCAACGCCGGGCAAACCACGCGCACCGTGGTCGAAGACCTGTCCAACGGCGTAACCCTGATCGTGCGAGTGGTGATTCGCTTCGCCCCGCTGGGTATT
Organism: Pseudomonas sp. NUPR-002; assembly: GCF_056322725.1. Lineage (NCBI taxonomy): Bacteria > Pseudomonadati > Pseudomonadota > Gammaproteobacteria > Pseudomonadales > Pseudomonadaceae > Pseudomonas > Pseudomonas sp. NUPR-002. The sequence continues at coordinate 2,234,452 of NZ_CM150476.1, read as the reverse complement.
TTCGGCCTGGTCGCCTCGACCCTGGCGCAGTCTGGCCTCGACGCCCTGCTCGGCTACCTGCACCTGCTGGCCGTACTGATCGGCTGCATGCTGTTCGTGGCGCTGGTGGTCAATCCGCTGATCGTGTTCTGGAAAATCCGCCGCAACCCGTACCCGCTGGTGTTCCTGTGCCTGCGCGAGAGCGGCATCACCGCATTCTTTACCCGCAGCTCGGCCGCCAACATTCCGGTCAACTTGGCCTTGAGCGAGCGTTTGGGCCTGCATGAAGATACCTATTCGGTATCGATTCCACTGGGCGCAACCATCAACATGGCCGGTGCTGCAACCACGATCACCGTATTGACCCTGGCCGCCGTTCACACCCTGGGCATCGCCGTCGACATCCCTACGGCGATCCTGCTCAGCGTGGTGGCTGCTGTCTGTGCCTGTGGTGCCTCGGGTGTTGCCGGTGGCTCGCTGCTGTTGATCCCGCTGGCATGCAGCCTGTTCGGTATTCCGAGTGAAATCGCCATGCAAGTTGTTGCCGTAGGTTTCATCATCGGCGTACTGCAGGATTCGGCAGAAACTGCGCTGAACTCCTCCACCGACGTGCTGTTCACCGCCGCCGCGTGCATGGGCGAAGAGCGCAAAGCTGCCTGAAGTTGACCCGCAGCCGGTGCGTCCTGCACCGGCTGCTTGTGTTTTACCCTGTCGCGCACCTAGGCTAGAGGCCTTACATTGCACAGAGACAGGGCCATGTCCGACGCTATCGAATCCTCCTCCGAAGCCCGCTTCAACAGCACCGAAATCCGTGTGCTCGGCTCCCTCATCGAAAAACAGGCCACCAGCCCGGAAACGTATCCGCTGACCCTCAACGCCCTGGTGCTGGCCTGCAACCAGAAAACCAGCCGTGAGCCGGTGATGAACCTCAGCCAAGGCCAGGTCGGCCAGGCCCTGCGCGCCCTTGAAGGCCAAGGCCTGACCCGTCTGCAGATGGGCAGCCGTGCCGACCGCTGGGAGCAGCGCGTGGACAAGGCACTCGAGCTGGTACCGGCGCAAGTGACGCTGTTGGGTTTGATGTTCCTGCGCGGTCCGCAAACCATCAACGAACTGTTGACCCGCAGCAGCCGCATGCACGAGTTTGAAGACGCCGAGCAGGTGCTGCATCAGCTGGAGCGCTTGATCGCCCGCGGCTTTGCCTTGCACCTGCCGCGTCAGGCCGGGCAGCGCGAAGACCGCTACACCCATGCCTTGGGTGATCCGGCAGAAATCGACGCCATCCTTGCTGCACGCCAGCAAGGGCCGGAGCGCAGTGCTGGTGGTTCGGTGTCGCTGGAGCGTATCGAAGCTCTGGAGGCGCGGATTGCCGCCTTGGAAGAGCGCTTGGCAGCGCTGGAGTAGAGCCCCTCACCAAGAACTGTGGGAGCGGGCTTGCCCCGCGACAGGATGTAACTGACAACCTTTTCATCGCTACACAAGTCAGGCAGGCACACCGCCGCTCCCGCACCTCAGAACCTAGCCCGCAGGGCCAGGTCCCGGCCGTCTTACCCGCAGGGTATTACTGCGCGCTGTTGCTCTTCTTTGCCTTCAGGCGGGCCAGAACATCGCCACCGGCATTGGGCTTGGTACCGATACCTGCCTCTTGCAGGCGGCGATCCAGATCGCCGCCATTGGCTGCATCCGCCATTTCTTCAGCCGCTTCCATACGGGCGTCTTGCTCGTCCTGACGCTGCTTGATGCGGGTTAAGGAATCTACTGCGGTGGCAACCTTACTGCTCGCACCGGAAGTAGCAGTGGCGGTAGCACCACGAGCTTTCTGGACAACCTCACGCGCTTTGGTCATTTCAATCTGCTGCTTCAGTCCCTTGATCTGAGTGTCAGCCTTGGTAACCTGAGCGTGGAGCATCTCAACTTGCTTGCCGAACTGATTAGCCAGGATTTTCTCCTGATCACGCAAACCTTCGATCTCGGCAACCTTATTGGCGCACTCGACAGCCAGATCTTCGGCCCCCTTGTTCAGGGCTGCCATGGCCTTGTTTTCCCAGCTGGAGATATCAGAGCCGTAGGCCTCCAGGCGCTGCAGGGACATTTTGTGCTTGGCCTTGATTTCTATCAGGCTGTTACGTGCTTTCAGTACCGCAGCATCAGCATCGCGCTGCTCTTGCTCCAGGATGCGAATTGCATTTACATCGACGATGGCCTCGCCAACTTCCGATGCACCACCACGCAAGGCGGTAACGAGCTTTTTCCAAATGGTCACCTGAGAACTCCTGCCACAAATGTGCTGTTAGATAGTGAAGTGGTTTTCGTGGGCGTCGACGCCAGGCTTGGAGGTCGAGCCAAGCGCTCTCAGGCTCTCTCCAATGTCGTGGAGCTGGGCAACAACCCGTCCGCCTACGTCTTCATCACCCCCCATCGCTTTGCTGCGCTGGAAGTCGCGCTTGATCTGGGCCCAACGAGAGGCCTGGTCTGGGGTGAGCAAACCGCGGATCTCTTGAAGCTTCAGCAGGTTCTCTTCGGAGCCGGCGGACAAAAGTTGAGACTCGCCTTGGTAGTGATCTGCAACCACCTGCAGCAACTCCTGGGCGTTCATCACGGCCGAGACTTTCTCAGCCATCTTGTTCATGTTCCGATAGCTGCCCTGAAGCTTGAATGGCGGCTCGGTACGGTATTTGTCAGCTTGAGCCGCACTTGCGATGTACTGCTTGTTGACCGCCATGACCACATCGCGGATTTGAAGCAGACGGTGAAGCACGTCCGTGATTTCACTCACCTCGGCCGAGCTGTAGGCATGGCTCAGGTCGCTGGCGGTGAATGCCTTGCCCTGAGCATTATCGACAAACAGGTAGAGGTCTTTCATGTCACGGGTGGACAGCGGAGCGAGCACCGCGTTGGATGTCAGCGCGTTTTCGATGTAGCTCAACGCGAAGGTGTCTTCCATCCCGCCGAGGGTGTCACCAAGGTTGTAGATATCTGCTCTGTTGGCCAGCATGTCAGGGATTTTGAACACCTCGCCAGTTTCCGTGTACGGGTTACCTGACATCACAACGCAGAATTTTTTGCCGCGCATGTCATAGGTGTTGGTGACACCCTTCCACACGCCCTCAATTCGCCGAGTGCCGTCGCACAGAGAGATGAATTTCTGCAAGAACTCGGGGTTTGTGTGCTGAATGTCGTCCACATACAACATGACGTTGTTGCCCATGCGCAGGCCGAGGTTGAGCTTTTCGAGCTCTTGGCGAGAGGTTGCATCAGGGGCTTGAGCCGGATCCAGGGACCGGACTTCATGACCAAGGGCTGGACCGTTGATCTTCATGAAGATCAGACCCAAACGGCTGGCCACATACTCCATCAGCGTGGTTTTTCCGTACCCAGGTGGGGAAATGAGCAACAGCATGCCCATCAGGTCGGTTCGCTTGTTCTCGCCGACGGCACCCATCTGCTTGGCCAAATTATCCCCGATGACCGAAAGGTACACATCGTTGATCAGCTTATTCCTTACGAATGAGCTCAGAGGACGTGCCTTGAACTCAGAGAGACGCAGGCTCGCCTTCTCTGCCTGAAGGATGGACTGGCGCAACGCTTTGTACTTTTGCAATTGCGGCAGGAATTCAGTCGTGTGTCGAGCAAAGCGCTCACTGAAGTCGTCCACGCCAACCGCTAAGGCACCGCCCTGCAGTAGCTCGTGCTCACCCAGCAGGCCGGTCACCTGAGCACGATATTCGACATCACTGAACTGCCGCAAATCATCGGGCAACAGCGAAATTACTGCGGCCTCCCTGATAAAGGCTTTCAAATGGGCAATCGCAGGATCACTACCCACAAACCCGGTAAACCAGCGGATGGATAGAGAAAATGCTGCTCCAATCTCCCCATTCAGGGCTTCGATCGTGCCGTTGTAATCCTTCCAGGTATCAGTCTTCTCCAAGTGCGCCTTCAGCTGATCGTGAAGTACTTTGGCATATGAGCTAAACGTGACAGAGCCATCAGTTGAAACGAGGGTTTCAGCCAGATACTCAGCAGCTTGAGCGCATACAAAGTCGGTCGCAGGAATCGCTTGTTCTACCAGGAATACCTTCAGCCAGGCCACGATCACCGGTATCACATCGGCAAAACTATCGGATGTACCAAAGGCCTTGCGAATCTGGCGAGCGGAACGGGACAGCTCACACCATTGCCTGGCACTATGTGCATCCGTGTCAAGCACTCTCGCCCAAGCCAAGGCTGCAAGTGCGCGAGCGTCTGGGCCATACCGAAGGTTGCCGGCAGCAACGCGCAAGGGAAGCAAGTGGGCCAGGATCAAGGCAGCATCATGATCATGAATCCCCCTCTGGTAGCCTTCCTTGTATCGCGGGGCTGCAAAATCGCGAATAGCTTTAGTCAAATCATCGGGAGACTGAATCAGGAACTCAAGCGTTTCGATCTTCAAACCATCACGGCCAGCATCAGCGGCTTCCAGCACCTGGCCAGCCAGATATTCTCCTCGATACAGCGTGGAGGACTCTGACTCGACGCTGGACGTCCAGAATGGCCTTAATTCCAGCAACGCTGCATTGTCCAGCGGCTCCATGAAGTCCGTGCCGGTCAAGTGCAAGTTAAGGGTATCCCCGCGGGGCATCAGGGTGAGATCAAGGTCTTGGGTGTTGACGCTGAAGCGGTGCCGAGGCCCAAGCTTGATTACATTCCCGCCCTCGTCAAAAAGCTCGGTATTGTCACGCAGCGACCGAACCGCTTGATCCCGGGCGGCCTTAAGCTGAGATTCGACGTCGTCTGCTTTAACGGAGTCCTTGAGCTGACGAAGGCGGCTGGCCATATCCTTGATTTTGAGGATAAGGGGGTCGGAGGCAAAGAATGCATTGAGCGCTTCCATACCCTCTAGCCGCGCAACGCGCCGTGGGAGACTCTCAAGGATCCGGGATGATGCCTCGACCACTGCCTGAGCTCGCCGACTCCGCTCATCCAACAGGCTTTGCTTGTGTGACTCGAAGGTCTCGATCATCTCCTGACGCTTGTCCAGGATGCTGGTCAGAAACTCTTCATGCTCTGCGAATTGGCTTTCTAGTTCCTCGAGCTGGACAGTGAGCCTGGACAGATTGTCATCACAGCGCTCCGGATCTGTTGCAAGCTGCAGGGCGTTAGTAATGGCTTGCCCGAACAGCTTGAACTGCGCGCCGAACTGGGCGACTGCTTCGGCAGAACCAATGCTCTTGCGGAGTTTGTCGGCCTTCGCTCTCACCTGGTTCAATCGTGAGTAAACTTCAGAAATTGCGTCGACGATCTCAGTGCGCTGGGTGGCATCATCGATCTTCAGTGAGGCCATCAGCTTCGAGAGCATGTCGAGGTCACTGGCCATCTTGGCCAGCCCCTCAAGCGGCTCTTTGATCTGTACAACGGTTCGAGCTGCCAACGCCTGAGTTTCGAGGGTCTCAAGCTGGGTAGAAAATGGCTTTAGAGCGGCAGGGCTTGCCAGGAACGTAGCAGTGCTGGTGCCCACCTGGTCTTGTGCCAACAGCAGCTCACTCTCCATCGAGTCGACCTGAGCGGTGTCGATGTAGCGCAGATCCCGGATGGTCAGGAGGTGGCCACGGTGCCTACCGAGGTCGTTGAGCGCTTCGACGTATTCTTGAACCGCCTTCCAACCTCCCGACCGAACCCGTAGCAGAAGTTTCTTCTGTGCGGTGACAGCGTCTGCCAGAGCCGCATCCGATTGACGGCGAATGCTTTGAACCTTCTCAAACTCGTCGAGGATCTGCTCGCTGGTCTCAGACACGTCATGCAGTAGTGAACCAAGACCCTGGACCTCCGATGAGTTCAGCCAGTGATAGGCATCGAGAATCTTTCTGGTGCTCTGACACAGCTTGCTATACCGCTGCACACTCACAGCCGGGGTTTCAATGTCACGCACGAGTTCATGAAGGTCTGAGATGCCACGGACAAGATCGGCATTGCCAATTCTGCCGATGAAACCGTCACGAGGGGCCTGGCTAGCCGCAAACTCATCTGTGTAGAACGGTGTCGCCCACACAACCATAGGGTGAACGCGAGTGGGTTCAACTCCTTCAGCAGAGAAAATGACCATTCGGCCATCCTCCAGACGCGCGTATCCATGACCGAGCAGAGGATTCTGCAGACTTCGGGTGATCATGTTGTAGGTCAACAGCGCAGATCTGCCGTGCACGGGCTCATAGAACGAATATTGAACGTCTTCACCATTGGGGCTTCGAGCGGAGCGCTTAAAGCGCATGCCTTTCATATCCTGGTCGAAGGTTTTATGGTCACCATTCTGAAGGTAGTAACCGCCCGGGAAGATAATCCCATGGTCTTCTGGAAGCTGCAGGCAGGCCTGGCCAATTGCGTCAATGCGCAATGCCTTACGGGTCACCGTATTGAAGACGATGTATCGCCATTCGGTTTCCCGATAGGGAAGAATTTTGAGGAGGAGCAGGCTTCCTAACCTCGCATACTCAAACTGACCGTCACTCAACGATTGATTGGGATCGTTGACGGGCTCCGAGTAGATGCCCTCACCAGCCTGCGTGTTGTTCTCAATCTTGATGGTGAGGTCGCCACCGATGGTATCGACGAATACGGTGTCAAGAATGTTGATGTGGCCATGCTTTCCGGTCACAACCCTATCGCGGCTGGACTTCTGCCATTCAAAGTCAAACTGAGCCGGAAGCGACATATCCTGCGCACCACGGCTATCAATGTACGTGACTTTGGTACCGGCCTCGGTAATAGCCCAGCGGAACACACGGATGTCAGTTAGCTTTTCGCCGATCTGGAAGCTTGCGAGGAGTTTCTCGTCACGAACAGCCAGCTGCAGGAGCTTGGTGCTCTTGTAGTAGGTGTAGAGTTCAGTGAAGTCTCGAACGAATGCTGGCTGGTTAAGGAACGAATCAGCGATCGGAGCTGGCTCAGCCTCGTATCCGGCCTCGGTGCCGGACAGTTTGTACAAAGAAAAAACGTCGCCAACGGCCGTATCTTGCTTCAGACCAATGAAGACGTTGTAGCCGAACAGCAGGCTGTCACCCACCCGTACAATGTCGCGGGCAGTGCAGTTGTTCTCAGTCCGGATTCGGACCCTGCCCAGAACTTTCATCTGGGTTTCGCCAAACTCTGCCAACCGCTGTGTATTCAACGTGTCGGCCGCCACCGTGAGACGCTGCCCTTGATCCTTGAGTCGCTTATTCAGCACCTCATAGGCACCACCTTGCGCGACTGCTTTATCCAGAGCAGCGGGTGTGGCGGTTTGGCTTTGGAGATCCGACATATGTGCCCCTGACCTGTTCGGCTGAATTGGAAGGGGTATGTCCGCTCAAGTCGAGGGCATGCCACATCCGATAGAGAAAATAAAACCTCCCGGCGAACCGGGAGTGAGACACGCCTAGGACGCTGCTTTAGGCTCGGAGCGAGGGGCCACTGGAGGCTTCGTAGCCGCACCACGGCTAGCCAGCGCACCAATGGCGCCCTGCACAATAGGACTACGGCCCATGCCATCGAACAATTTGCCGATACCCAGGCCGGCCGCAAGTTGCTCGGACACGTTGGTAGCCGAACCGCCGATGATCTCGACCTTGGCACCTTCCAAAGCCGCCGCCAGGACGGCAGCGCTTTCCTGAGCGATGTCTTTTGACACAGCAACCTGAGCAAGCACTTGTTCTTGAGTGGATTGCAGTTCCATGCGGAACTCTTCGTGAGCGCGCGCCTCCTGGCTGAGACTATTGAGGGCCTGGAACTTCTCAGTTAGACCTTTCGCCTCTGCGGTGTAGCGCGACTCAATCACCGCTGACTCAGCAAGACCTTCAGCTTTGGTGGCTGCTGCGTTGGCCTCACCCAAGGCAGTACGGCCGCGAGCTTCGGATGCCATTCGAAGTTCGGTGACCTCAGCTTCTGCAGTACCCACTGCCTTGATAGCCTCGGCACTTGCGACACGAACCTTGGCCTCGGCCAGGCCTGGGGCAGCAGCTTCAGCCTCGACGCCCTGCGCGATTGCTTTCTTGGCCTCAGCACCTTTCTGCGCTGCATCCAGTTCAGCTTCGGCCGTGGTGGTCACTGCACGTGCAAGGTGCTCTGCCGACTCAGCTTCGGCCTTGGCTATTGCAACCGTCGCAACCTTGCTTTCTTGAGCTTTAGCTTCGGCCGTGGTGGTCACTGCACGTGCACGGTACTCTGCCGACTCAGCTTCGGCCTCGGCCATTGCAACCGTGGAAACCTTGCTTTCTTGTGCTTTAGCTTCAGCTTCAATCACACGGACCTGGCGCAGCCGGTCGGCCGCGCTGACTTCACGAACTTCGTTGATGGCTTCTTCTTCAATCGCAACCGTCTTGTCGATCGCAATTCGTTCACGAACGACTTCCGCAATCTCGGTTTTCTTCTTCTCGACCTCGCCATCGGCATCGATCTGCCGGGACTGCACTTCACGCTTGCTTTCGACCTCTGCCAACAAGCGAGCCTTGTTCACACCTTCCTCGACAACAACAACGGCAGCGCGGCGAGAGGCCGAGGCCAACTCCACCTCACGGGTCTGGCCCTCCTCTGCCACTTGGATCTTGGTGTCGGTGTCGACCTCGGCTTGGCGGGTTGCGAGGCGAGTCTCTTGCACTACGATCGCAGAGGCCGACTCAGCGCGCGCTTGCAACTCGGCGATTTCCTGCTTGGATTTCGCCTGAGCTTCAGCCTGACGACGATCAAGCTCCAGCTCTTTCTCTTTGGAGTCAACGTTCTGCTCTTTGATCTTCAGATCACGCGTTCGCTCAATTTCATTAGTATTGATGTTCTGCGCAGAAGTTAACTCCACAATGGTCTTGATGCCTTGGGCATCAATGATGTTGTTGGGGTCAAGATGTTCACGCGGAGTTTGCTCGAGATGGTCAATTGCGACGTCCTCCAGCGCGTAGCCATTCAAGTCTTTACCGATGGCCGTGACAATATCGTCGCGAAATTTAAGGCGGTTCTGAAACAGATCCAGCAAGTCGTGCTGACGCCCGACCGACTTGAGGGCTTCACTGAACTTGGCCTGAAACAGCTCACGAATCGCCCTAGGATCAGACGCTCGTTGAACACCAACAGCCTTTGCAACTTTCAGTACGTCATCTGCACTTTCATTCACGCGAACGTAGAACACAACATCGATGTCGGCGCGTAGGTTGTCTTGGCAGATCAGGCCTTCATTAGCCCGGCGTGACAGTTCAATTGGGACCAGACGCAGAGGCATCTCCTCAGCACGATAGATGATCGGATAGACCATCGCGCCGGTGAAATGGACCTTTGGGTGGGATGAAAGGTCGTTCACGATCAGGGCAATGCCTTGGTCAACCTTGCGATAAAAAGCCTTGAACATGACGAGCGAGCCAACCAGCAAGACAACAACCACCACGATCCCAATGAAGAATGGAGCAATTAAATCATTCATAGTGTATTTTTCCTAAGCAGTATTAGTCAGGGTCGTCTTAACGATTGAAGTCTTCTTCGCCAATAACGATGTAGCAGTTTCTCTCCGCTTGATACTCCAGTAGCGCCACCCGGTCACCGCGGAGGAAAGTTGCGCCGTTCATTGTGCGGACGTTGAGGATCATGCCAGCGCCACCATCTTCAAGAATGACCACACCCTCTTCGCCGGTAACCGAACCGCTTCGAACAGTTGCGATGTGACCGATTATTGATTTTGCGGTGGGTGCAGCGATCTTCTTGAACAGTGGGCGCAATGGTTTAAGCAGTAATCCTGCAATGAACGTTCCTACAACCGCCGCTACAGCGGAAGCGCTGAGACCAGCAATCAAAGATACAATTCCCGATGGAATGTGTTCTAGGAAATATATATCGAGAAGGTAAATCCCCAACCATGCAAACAGTGATACCAGGGTGAATGCTATGGTAAGAGGAACGCCATCAAGTCCAGCCCTCATCAACAACCCGCCTAATCCATCGAATACTCCATCGGCGTCGACATTATACGACTCAACTTCAGCGACGCCGAAGATAGCGACAACCCAATAAATAATAGCAACGCATAGAACGAAGCTAAAAATAATAACGGGAAAAGACAGGGACACTTCGACAAACCGATCCATTTAACCTCCACACAAGACACCTAAAGACCCTTCGAACAAGTCCGTAGCGTTGAAAATCACCAAGAGGCGTCTGCGACCGTTGCGATCATCAACGGTTATTTGCAGGGAACGAGGACAGAGGAAAAACCAGTTGTTCGCTGGCCGACATTTCTTCTATTCAGTAAATAACTTAATTTTTCTATTTATATCGTATTTCACAGATACGTTATGTAGGAAATATCCCAGGACCACACAGGAAGCATCCTGTATCACTGTAGTCGCTGCTCTTGATATCTTTTGATGACTGAACTAACCCCGTTACCCAAGGCGGAATCCGTCAGGCCGCTTGCCAAGACCTGCTGCCCTATCTGTGGGAGCGGCGGTGCGGCGACCCGATTTACCCGCGAAGCAAACACTGCGGTGGATGGCACGGGCTCCGCCCGTGTTCGTGGCGGTTTGAACTGGCCTAATGATCCTGGACACCTCAATCGGGCGCTATGATGGCGCCCAAACCTGAGGTGTTTGGATATGCGTAATTCTTACTCGAGTGACTTCAAGCTACAGGCGGCCAGCATGGTGCTGGACGAAGGCCAATCAGTTCCACAGGTCTGTGCCAGTTTAGGCATTGGCCCTACAGCGTTGCGTCGTTGGGTCGATCAACTGCGCCAGGAGCGTCAAGGCTTAACCCCTGTGGGTGCCAAGGCAATAACGGCAGACCAGCAGGAAATCCAACGGCTCAAAGCCCTGCTCAAGCAGAAAGACCGGGATATCGAAATCCTAAAAAAGGCCAGCGCTCTCCTGCTTTTGGACGCCAAAGATCACTCGCGTTGATCGATGAGCTGGGTGAGCAATACGGCGTTAATGAGTGTTGTCGGGTGCTTGGGGTCAGCCGCAGCAGTTTCTACTGCTGGCGCCAGCGTAAGGACCGGCGTTACCCCGGACGGGAAAAACTCAAGGCCCAGTTGATCAGACATCATCGTGAGTCGAGAGGGGCGGCAGGTTCGCGCACCTTGGCCAAGATGCTGCAAGCCAGTGGACACCCAGTCGGCCGCTTCAAGGCGCGCCGCCTGATGCAAGAAGCTGGGATCAGCAGCCGTCAACGCAGACGCCACAAATACAAATCTTCAGGCGTTGAAGCCCTGACCGCACCGCACGAGCTCAAACGGCAATTCGATGTGCGGGCGACAAATGAGGTCTGGTGCGGAGATGTAACGTACATCAAGGCTGGTAAGCGCTGGCTGTACTTCGCGGCTGTCTTGGACTTGTTTGCACGGCGGATTGTCGGCTGGTCGTTCTCGATGATCTCGGATGCTGAACTGACCTGCGCGGCCTTACGCATGGCAACCGAGCTGCGCGGACGCCCCAAGGGTGTGCTATTTCACTCTGACCAAGGCTGTCAGTACACCAGCCACAAGTTCAGAAATGAGCTGCGCGAGCATGGGCACCGGCAGAGCATGAGCCGTAAAGGCGAGTGCTGGGACAACGCCCCGATGGAGCGGTTTTTTGGAAGCCTGAAATCTGAGTGGGTACCCGAAGATGGCTACGACTCGGAGCATGAGGCCCGAATGGATGTGCAGCGCTTTATCACCCGCTACAACACCACTAGGCCTCACAGCTACAACGGATACCGGTCGCCGGTCGAGGCAGAGAAGCTGGCGGCGTAAACCTTAACGGGTGTCCAGGATTACTTGACCAGTTCAGTTCGACGCCTCGATAAACCCGCTCCCACACAGGATGATCAAGACAGTTGCTCCCACTGAACAAGTCAGTTGCCACAGGAGCTGCTCGCTAGGCGCGGGCGAAATCTACCGCCTGCGCCACCTGCTCGGGCGTAGGCCGTACACCGGTATACAGCACAAACTGTTCCAAGGCCTGCAAAGCAATCACTTCCAATCCCGTGATCACCACCTTGCCCTGCCCTTCGGACTCGATGATCAACGGTGTCCTGGCTGGCATCGCCACCACATCGAACACCACCTGTGCCGCAGCAATCGCCTCACGACTGAACGCCAGCTGTTCAGCCTCAATGCCGCCGGCCATGCCAATCGGTGTCACGTTGATCAGCATGGGTGGGCACAGATCACCCAGTTCAGCCTGCCAACGATACTCACAACTGTCAGCCAGTTGCCGCCCGGCCTGTTCATTGCGCGCAACAATGATGCCCTGCGTAAAGCCAGCATCACGCAACGCACAAGCCACCGCCTTGGCCATGCCGCCACTGCCACGCAGGGCAAACGCGGTGTCTGGCGCCAGTTGATGCTGCTCCAGCAACTGACGTACGGCCAGGTAGTCGGTGTTGTAGGCCTTGAGCTGGCCGCCGTCGTTGACCAGGGTGTTGATCGAGGCAATGGCCGCCGCCGACGGGTCGATCTCGTCGACCAATGCCATACAAGCCTCTTTGTACGGCATCGACACGCCACAGCCACGAATGCCCAGCGCGCGTATCCCGGCCACCGCAGCCGGCAGGTCGTGAGTGGTCATGGCCTTGTAGTAGAAGTCCAGGCCCAGCTGTTGATACAGGTGGTTGTGAAAGCGCACACCAAAGGTGCCGGGGCGACCGGCCAGGGAAATGCACAGAACGGTGTCTTTGCTGGGAACGTGGGGCACTGGATTCTCCTTCGCAATCGATTGCGCATTATGCACCGCCGGGTCGATATCAGTGATGAGCACTATCACCTCGGTCGATTTCAAACCGCCAGCGACGCGACGTAAGGTAGCCCCATGAATCGCAGGAGAGTCCCATGACCCCTATCACCATCATGTCCGTCATCGGCAGCGCCGTTCCTGCCCCGTTCAGAGAACTGGGCCTGCTGGTGGTGTGGTACCTGACTCGCAATGGCGAAACCATTTCCGGGCCTTTGACCTCCCTGAGCGCCGCGCAGTCCCTGGCTTGCCAACTGCAAGACCACAGCCTTCACGCGTAAAAGGCCCACCAGATTCATCGTGCGTTGCTCCGCACAGCCCTTGCCCCGCCTTTTGGTGGGGCTTTTTATTGGCCAACTGCTGTAAGCCACAAGCACCTATCGAAGCGAGGGGAGGTGCCTGACGAGCTTATCTCGGTAGGAGCGGGCTTGCCCCGCGAAACGATGTAGCAAGCAAGCCTCTATCGCGGGGCAAGCCCGCTCCCACTCTGTTTGCGATGCCGATCTCACGCACTGGTTGCGGGACACTGCAATGCTGCCCTAGACGCTCTAGTTGCCAAAGCAAGTAAGGAGACTTCCCCCAAACCCGATTGGAGCGACAAGCCCCGAATCCGGCTTCACACGAAACTCGAGGAGCGGACGGGGTTAACGAACTCAACGGGTGGACACCATAATGGCAAAACGGTATCGTGCACTTATAAATGGTTAGAAATAGAAACTAGATTCGCCCCATTTATCAACCACAATAGTAAGGAAGCTTCATGTCGTCAATAACCGAACTGAAAGACACCATAGACACAAAAACTTTAAATCTTGTGCTTTTGACAATCGCCACCGGCGGAATTTATTCAATACTATGGCTGTACAAAATTCCCCAACGATCGCATCCATTACTAAAAAACCGATTGTAGACGACGCCTACATTATCTGGCTGGCTGTTTGCGTTGGCCTTAGCGGCGTGCTGGCCAGCACCGGCGAGGAAGCGTTTGATATTATTTCTGGCATTTTGACAATTTCCAGCGCGGTGCTCTATATCGTCTGGAGTTTCAAAGCAAGATCGTCGCTTCAAGAATACGCTCTTAACGAGCATAAAATTGATCTTCGCATGAATGCGTTTTACACATTCATTTTCCACGTTTACTACATAAACTACTGCATCAATGACTTGCCAGAAGCTAAACGCAAGCAAGACATTCTCATGAATCACCGGCCTACACAGGCGCAAAACTAACAAAGCCACAAAGAAGGGCACTGGTTTCGTGCCCTCTCTGGCAACGCCAGATACAACCATCCCAGACTTCAAAAGCAAATAAAAGTCCCCCGCCGAATAGCTCTTGGCTATTTGCATGCCCCCAACACTAAATTTGACCTTCAAAATCATCAGGCTGTTTTTTCTTCGCCCGCACCTTCAGTACGACTGCCGACACGCCTATGCCACGATGTGCCTCATGCCAGGCATGCACCTGGCATTCATTGCTGGGCAGCTCGGGCATTCTGTCCAGGTACAGCATTAAATTTCCTTCATCTTTGCCCCAACGATCACAGGCCAATCGACAGACTCTAGGCCATACTCCAGAATGCGAGCGTTTTTTTGGGGGAAAACCCTTGCACAGCCAACGAAATACCAACTTTTAGTGAGCCTCGACGTGAAAACCTCCCTTTCGATTCTAAGCCTGCTGCTGTTGCTCACCAGTACCGCGACTGTCCCTACGGCCACTGCTGCGCAACCCCCTGCCCAAGTGCAACGTGATCCTGCCAAGTTGCACCTGGCCTCCGGCGCTGCTCTGCTGATCGATCTGCAGACCAACAAAGTGCTGTACTCCAACAATGCCGACCGGGTGCTGCCTATCGCCTCGGTGACCAAGCTGATGACCGGCATGGTGGTGCTCGACGCCAAGCAGAACATGGATGAAATGCTCACCATGACCATCGCCCAGAACAAGGAAATGAAAGGCGTGTATTCGCGGGTCCGCCTGGGCAGCCAGCTCAGCCGCCTGGAAACCCTGCAGATCACGTTGATGTCGTCGGAAAACCGCGCCGCTTCGACTTTGGCTCACAACTACCCAGGTGGCTACAACGCCTTTATCAAGGCCATGAACGCGAAAGCCAAAGCCTTGGGGATGAGCAACACCCGTTACGTCGAACCCACCGGGCTGTCGGCCAGCAACGTCTCGACCGCCCGCGATCTGGGCAAACTGCTGATGGCTGCGCGCAATTACCCGATGTTGCGCGCATTGAGCACCACCCGCGAGCGGACGGTGGCGTTCAGCAAACCCAACTACACCCTGGGTTTTCGTAACACCGACCACCTGGTCAACAAAAGCAATTGGGACATCGACCTGACCAAAACCGGCTTTACCAACGATGCCGGCCACTGTCTGGTGCTGCTGACGAAAATGGACAATCGTCCGGTGGCGATGGTGATTCTCGATGCCTTCGGCAAGTACACCCACTTCGCCGACGCCAGCCGGATGCGCCAATGGCTAGAAACCGGCAGCACCAAACCGGCGCCTGCCGTGGCCATGCGCTACAAATCCGACCGTAGCCAGAACCGTCCTGCCGACTGAACACCAGGGCCTGTGCGCGCGGCGCCAGGCCCACCGCCCTTCACGCGCTGGTGCTGACCATGCTGCCCGCACCACCGCCACCACCTTTCAACAGGGCTTCGGCCAGTTGCGCGGTGGCTGTCATGAGTGCGCCCATGGTGGTACTGACCGCTGATTGCGCAGCAGCAACCGCGGTCGCCTTGGCGGTCGCTTCCATCTTGCTGGTCATGATCGACTGCAATTGTTTCTGCTGTTCGGCCAATTGCTTTTTCAGTTTCTCGATCATCTTGCGCAGTTGCTGGATATGAGCCGGCTCGGAGCTCTCACTGCTTTCGCTGGCGGCGCTGGACTGGGCTTTTTTTCCGTCTTGAATACCGGAAAAGCTCAGCGGCGAAGTGCCCGCTTCGCCTTCTGCCGGCACCGCTGGGTTCTGTAGGCCGCCATTGATGCTGACGGTCCCGAGGGTCGCGCTGTTCGCAGCGGCGCCAATGTTCGAAACGGCAGTGATGCCAACCATACGCTGATCTTCCTGTTGATCGATGGGTTTGCCTGTTTATCGGCCAGCACTCGCGCAACTTGAGTGTAGGAGCGGGCTTGTCCCGCGATGCGGTGTGACAGGACGAATGCCATCGCGGGTCAAGCCCGCGCCTACCGGCGGACGTTAGCCTCACCTAAATTTGGCGCCCCGCCACTCGTCCCTCCTGATACCCGAGCTTTGCCCCTGGCACCCCCACGCGCCGGGCAAGCCGTTCCAATCCGCTCAGCGTTGAGATGGCAATGACCAAGACTAAGCCCCGTTCCCGCAAAGCCTTGTATATCGGCTTGCCCCTTGTTCTGGCAGTCGCCGTGGGCGCCGCCGCAACCGGTTATTTCTACACCCAACAGAACGCCGGCTACCCGGGCAAGATCGTTGAGCAAGCCAACGCCCTGCACGAGCACATGCTGTCGTTCGACAGCCATGTCACCGTGCCACTGGACCTGGGCAGCGCCGGTAACGAAATCGACAAGGACGGGCCAGGCCAGTTCGATCTGGTCAAAGCCGGTAAAGGCCGCCTGTCCGGCGCGGCCCTCACCCTGTTCGGCTGGCCAGAGCTGTGGAACGGCCCCAATGCCCCGCACCGCCCGACCCCTGGCTTTGTCGACGAAGCTCGGCATCAGCAGGAAGTGCGTTACAAGATCATCAGCAACATGGTCCGCGACTTCCCCAACCAGGTGGGGATCGCCTACACCCCGGACGATTTCCGTCGACTCAACGGCGAAGGCAAGTTCGCGATCTTCATCAGCATGCTCAACGCCTACCCGCTGGGCCACGACTTGTCGCAGCTGGACCTGTGGACAGCGCGTGGCATGCGCATGTTCGGTTTCAGCTACACCGGCAACAACGACTGGGCCGACTCCTCGCGGCCGCTGCCATTTTTCAACGACACCGCCGATGCCCTCGGCGGCCTGTCACCGCTGGGCGAACAAGCGGTCAAGCGCCTCAACGCGCTGGGCGTGATCATCGATGTCTCGCAGATGTCGACCCTGGCGCTGGAGGATGTCGCCCGCCTCAGCCGTACCCCGATGGTTGCCTCACACTCGGCGCCGCGCGCACTGGTAGATATTCCGCGCAACCTCAGCGACAAAGAAATGCAGCTGATCAAAGACAGTGGCGGCGTGATCCAGGTGGTGGCCTTCGGCACCTACCTCAAGCCCTTGAGCAAGCCAACCCTGGACAAGCTCGAAGCCATGCGCGCCAAGTTCGACCTGCAACCGCTGCAAGGCCTGGCCAACGCGCTGATGCCGGGCGATGCGGTAATCGCCATCTGGCCTGAGTCGCGCTTTGGCGAATACGCCGGCAGCCTGTACGGCATCGTCGACGAAGAACCGAAAGCTACCCTCAAAGACTTTGCCGACGCCATCGACTACACGGTGAAAAAGGTCGGCATCGACCATGTCGGCATCAGCTCCGATTTCAACGACGGCGGCGGCGTCAATGGTTGGAAGGATGTCAGCGAAATCCGCAACGTCACCGCCGAACTGCTCACCCGCGGCTATTCCGAAGCCGATATTGCCAAGCTCTGGGCCGGGAACTTCCTGCGCGTCTGGGAGCAGGTACAGAAAGCCGCACACCCTGTCGCCAGCACCACTCAGCCTTGATCTGGACGCCCTTTCATGACCCATCGCCGTACCTTTTTGAAACACGCAGGCCTGCTCGCGGCCAGCCTGCCTTTGCTACCCCAGGCCCTGGCCGCAAACCCTGCACTGCCGCTGAACGGCGCAGACAAGTGGCGCAACCTGCGCCAACTGTTCCCGCAGACGCCTGAGGTGATTCATTTCTCCAACTTTCTGATCACCACCCACCCGAAACCGGTGCAGGACAGCATCGACCATTACCGCGCCGAGCTGGACCGCAACCCGGCCAAGTGGATGGACTGGCACAGCCAGTCGGAATGGAAGCGTGAAGCCGAAGTACGCGACTGGGCGGCCCGCTACCTGGAGGTCAAACCCCGGCAGATCGCCCTGACCGGCAGCACCACCGAAGGCCTGGGCATGATCTATGGCGGCCTGCAGCTGGCCGCACATCAGGAAATCCTCACCACCGAACACGAACACTATTCGGCCAACACCACCTTCGACCTGCGCGAAAAGCGCCAGGGCACCAAGGTACGCAAACTGCGCCTGTTCGATGACCCATGGAACATCTCCACCGACCAGGTGCTAAGCACTATTGACCAGGCCATCCGCCCCGAAACCCGCGTGCTGGGCATGACCTGGGTGCACTCAGGCAGCGGCGTCAAATTGCCCATTGGCCAGATCGGCGAGCTGGTGCGCAAGCACAACCGCAACCGTGACGAACAGAGCCGCATCATCTTCGTGGTCGACGGTGTGCATGGCTTTGGCGTCGAGAACATGCGCTTTGCCGAGCTGAATTGCGACTACTTTATCGCCGGCACCCACAAGTGGATGTTCGGCCCGCGCGGCACCGGGCTGATCTGCGCCGCCACGGAAAAAATGCCAGCCCACCTGGTGCCGACCTTTGCCACCTTCTCCGAAGACGAAGACTTCGCCACCATCATGACCCCTGGCGGCTACCACAGCTTTGAACATCGCTGGTCGGTGGGCAAGGCCTTCGAGCTGCACCTGCAACTGGGCAAGGCCGATGTGCAAGCGCGTATTCATCAGCTCAACGACTACTTCAAACAACGGGTGCTGGACCTGCCGCAGTTGCAGCTGGTGACCCCGCTCAGCAGCGAGCATTCGGCCGGCTTCACCTTCTTCCGGGTCAAAAAGCAGGAAGACCAGGACCCGTATGCCAACTACCTGATCGAAAACAAGGTGATGGTCGATGCCGTCTATCGCGATGCCGGCCCGGTGATCCGCACCGCGCCGGGGCTGCTGAACAACGAGCAGGAAATCGATCGCGCCCTTGCCCTGCTGCAAAAAAAATTATGAACCCATCAACGCAAGGAACCGCACGATGTCCATGAACCTGTCACGCCCGTTGGCACTGCTGGGCCTGCTCGGCTGCCTGCTCGCCACCCCCGCCTATGCCGCTCACGAGCACAAGCCCGGCGAGGTGTTCAAAGACTGCAAAGACTGCCCGGAAATGGTCGTGCTACCCGCCGGTAGCTTCCAGATGGGCAGTCCGGACAACGAAGTCGGGCGTCAGCCCGACGAGGGCCCGATGCACCTGGTGACGTTCAGCGACACCTTCGCCATCAGCCGTTTTCATGTCACCGCCGGTGAATGGCAGGCGTACCTGAAACAGACCGGCACGGTGATTGCCGACGGCGACGACCGCCCTGGCCGACGCTGCACCAACAGCATCCCCAGCTACAAGATCGACCCGAAAACCGCCGACCGTCACCCTGCCGTGTGCATGAGCTACAAAGACATCGAGGGCTATGTGGCCTGGCTGTCGAAAAAAACCGGCCACACCTACCGGATGATCAGCGAGGCCGAGCGCGAATATGCCGCCCGTGCCGGCAGCACCGGCCCCTTCCCGTTCCCCATGGACCCGGGCGCCGACTACGAAATCAGCCAGCACGCCAACGTCTACGGCCCTAAGGACGGCTTCAGCTACACCGCCCCGGTAGGCAGCTTTGCGCCCAACGCCTTCGGGGTGTACGACATGCATGGCAACGTCTACGAATGGACCGCCGACTGCTACCACGACAGTTACGTCGGCGCACCCAGCGATGGCAGCGCCTGGAAAGAACCTCACTGCGAACTGATGCAATTGCGCGGTAATGACTGGGGCGAGGCACCGGTGTTCTCGCGTTCCGCCAATCGCAACCAAACCTACCCTGAAGATCGCGGCGACTGGATCAGTTTCCGCGTCGTGCGCGAATTGCACGCTGACAACAACGCTAAATTCCACGGCTGACGGCTCGTTCTATCGGTGTACGTGTGCAGGACCCGGGCGCCGCCAGGCGCCCCACCTCCGACAACCCGAGGAATTGCCCCATGAGCCAGAACCGCACCCGCGAAACCCTCCACGACCTGATCGGCGTAGGCTTCGGCCCCTCCAACCTGGCCCTGGCCATTGCCCTGGAAGAACTGGCCGAAACCAACGGCTACGCCCTCGATGCGCTGTTCATCGACAAACAGCGCGACTACCGCTGGCACGGCAACACCCTGGCCACGCAAAGCGAATTGCAGATTTCCTTCCTCAAAGACCTGGTGTCCCTGCGCAACCCCACCAGCCCCTACAGCTTCGTCAATTACCTGCACCAGAAGCAGCGCCTGGTCGACTTCATCAACCTCGGCACCTTCTACCCTTGCCGCCTGGAGTACAACGACTACCTGCGCTGGGCCGCCGACCATTTCGCCACCCAGGCGGTGTATGGCGAAGAAGTGCTGCGCATCGAGCCGGTGCTGGACGCCGGCCGCATCAAGCACCTGGCGTTGATCTCGCGTGACGGCAACGGCCAGGAGCAACGGCGCCTGACCCGCTCTGTGGTGGTCGGCACCGGCGGCACCCCGAAAGTACCCGCCACCTTCGCCGCGTTCAAAGGCGACCCACGAGTGTTCCACCATTCGCGCTACCTGAGCAGCCTGGCAGCCCTGCCCTGCGCCGAAGGCAAGCCGATGCGCATCGCTATTATCGGTTCCGGGCAGAGCGCCGCCGAAGCGTTCATCGACCTCAACGACAGCTACCCGTCGGTGAAGGTCGACATGATCGTGCGTGCCTCGGCCCTCAAGCCTGCCGACGATAGCCCGTTCGTCAACGAGGTGTTCGCCCCGGAATACACCGACCTGGTGTTCAACCAGTCGCAGGCTGAGCGCAAGAAGCTGATCGACGAGTACCACAACACCAACTACTCGGTGGTCGATATCGACCTGCTCGAGCGCATCTACGGCATTCTCTACCGCCAGAAAGTCGCGCATCAGTTCCGTCACGCCGTGCTCTGCCGTCGCCAGGTGGACAGCGCCACCGCCACCGCACAAGGCATCGAACTGACCCTGCAAGACCTCGCCACCCACCAGTTGCAGACCCACCGCTACGACGCGGTAATCCTCGCCACCGGCTACGAGCGTCGCTCGCACCGCGAGCTGCTGGCGCCGCTGCAACAGCACCTGCACGACTTCGTGGTCGACCGCGACTACCGCGCCCTGGCCAGCGACGACCTGCAGGCAGCGGTCTACCTGCAAGGCTTCTGCGAGAACTCCCACGGTCTGAGCGACACCTTGCTCTCGGTGCTGCCAATGCGCGCCAACGAGATCGGCCAGTCGTTGTACCAGGCGCTGTCGAGCCAGCGTCCCGCGCTGCGTGAAGCCGCGGCAATGACCGGCGCCTGAGCGCCTCCGCGCCCGTATTCGAGGACGTTTCATGAGTTCGACCAAGGCTACTTCCCGTGAACTGCTGGCGATCCTGCGCCCGCTGCTGCCAATGCTGGCGATATCCATTGTGCTGGGCATTGTCGGTGGCCTGAGCGTCACCGCGCTGCTGGCCCGGATCAACGCGCTGATGCACAGCGGCGACACCATCGGCAGTGCGGTGATGCTCGGCTTTGCCGGGCTCTGCGCCCTGGCGCTGGGCTGCGCGATCGCTTCGAACATCGGCACCAACTATGTCGGCCAGCACGTGATTGCGCGCCTGCGTATTTCGTTGGGCGGCAAGGTGCTGTGCGCGCCGATCGAGCAACTGGAGCGCTACCGCAGCCACCGCTTGATCCCGGTGCTGACCCACGACATCGACACCGTCAGCGACTTCACCTTCGGGCTGCCGCAGTTGATTGTGTCGCTGACCGTGACCCTCGGTTGCCTCGGCTACCTGGCATTACTCGACCTGTCGCTGTTCCTGATCACCGCCACCGCTGTGGTGCTCGGTTGCATTGCCCAGTACGTGGCGCGCGGCTACGGCATGAGCGGTTTCGAGGCAGCGCGTGAAGAGGAAGACCAGCTGCAGAAGTACTACCGCAGCATGGCCGAGGGCGCCAAGGAACTGCGCATGCACCGCCAGCGTCGCCGCAACCTGTACCAGCAGCAGGTGGTGCCGACGGTGCAGCGCATCGCCGCGCTGCAGATTCGCTCGGTGAACATCTTCCTCAGCGCCAGCACCTTTGGCTCGCTGCTGTTTTTCATCGTCATCGGCTTGTGCCTGGCCGTGCAAACCTGGGGCACTGCGGTGCCGGCCGATGTGCTCAGCGGCTTCGTCATGACCCTGCTGTTCATGAAAGGCCCGATGGAATCGGTACTCAGCCTGCTGCCGCTGATCAGCCGCAACAGCGTGGCGCTCAAGCGCATTGCCGAGATGAACGCCAGCTTCTCCACCCCCGAGCCGTTCCTGCTGCCCGACCGCGAGACCGCACCGCGCCAGGCCCTGCACAGCCTGGAGCTGCGCGACGTTGCCTATGCCTTCCCCAGCGTCGACGGTTTGCCGCCGTTTACCATAGGCCCGTTCAACCTCAAGGTCGAACCGGGTGAACTGCTGTTTATCGTCGGCCACAACGGCAGCGGCAAAACCACCCTGATCAAACTGCTGCTGGGCCTGTACTCACCGCAGGCCGGCGAGGTACTGCTCAATGGCCGCGAGGTCGGTGCCGATCAGCGCGACGACTACCGCCAGTTGTTCACCACGGTGTTCGCCGACTTTTTCCTGTTCCAGGAATTGCTCGAGCGTAAAGGCGTGCTGCCGGAGCACACCCAGGCCTACCTGGAGCGCCTGGAGCTGGCGCATAAAGTGACCATCCGCGATGGCGCCCTGAGCACCACCGACCTTTCGACCGGCCAACGCAAACGCCTGGCGCTGCTGCATGCCTGGCTCGACGAACGCCCGGTGCTAGTGTTCGACGAATGGGCCGCCGACCAGGACCCGGCCTTTCGCAAGGTGTTCTACACCGAGCTGCTGCCTGACCTCAAACGCCAGGGCAAAACCGTCATCGTCATCTCCCACGACGACCGCTACTTCGACCTCGCCGACCAATTGATCGAGGTCCGTGGTGGCCAGCTCCATCCTCTGACCGAACGCGCCTGAGCCCTCAGGCGCGCGATTTCACCTGGCAGTGAAAAAGTTTTTCCGGTTTTTACCAGGCGATGCGTCTCTTAAACACGAACAACTCTCATTCACTTAAAATAAGTTCCTTCAAAGGAAACGCGATGTCTGTCAAACACACGCTGTCACCGCTGGCCCTGGCCCTTATGCTGCCCTGCGCAGCCATCGTCCAGGCGCAGGAAATCAACCTGAACATCCCGTCGCAGCCACTGGGTTCGGCCTTGCAGGCACTGGGTCAGCAGAGCAACCTGCAGATCCTCTTCAGCCCGGACACCGTGAGCGGCAAACGCTCCACGGCGATCAACGGCCGTTACGAGCCGCAACAGGCACTGCGCATGCTGCTGCAGGGCACTGGCATTCGCTACACCCTCGACGGCACTCAGGTCACCCTGCAAGGCCCGTCGAGCGGCGACGCTCTGGAGTTGGGGAACGTCCAGATCGACGGCAAGGCTTACAGCGCCATGTCTGAAGGCACGCACTCGTATGCGGCCCAGGCCGTGACCATTGGCAAAGGCACCGAGCGCCTCAAAGACATCCCGCAGTCGGTGACCGTGGTCACCCGTCAGCGCATGGATGACCAGAACATGAACAACCTGCAGGACGCGATGCGCCAGGTCACCGGCGCTACCATCAAGACCTACAACACCGGCTCCAGCCTCAACGACGTGTACATGCGCGGTTTCCTGGTTGACCAGGTGCAGGTCGATGGCGTTTCGCAGATCACCGGCCAGGGCGACATGGCCACCAGTTTCGACCTGGCCATGTACGACCGCGTCGAAGTGCTGCGCGGCCCGGGCGGCCTGTATGCCGGTTCCGGTGAACCCGCCGGTACCATCAACCTGGTCCGTAAACGCGCCCTGAACAAGTTCGCCCTCAATGGCGAGCTCGGTGCCGGTTCCTACGACCACTACCGCAGCATGATCGACGTCACCGGCCCGCTGAACGACGCTGGTACCGTTCGCGGCCGCGCCGTCGCCGCCTACGAGAACAACAAATCGTACGTCGACTACGTGCAGAACGAGCGCCCGATGTTCTACGGTCGCCTGGAAATGGACCTGAACCCGGACACCACCCTGGCGTTCGGCGGCGCCTACCAGAAGAACAACTCCACCCCGGCGTTCGGCCTGCCCGCCTATGCCGACGGCACCCTGCTCGACGTGTCGCGCTCGCGTTATGTCGATGCCAAGTGGAACCAGATGAAGGAAGAGACCTGGGAGGCGTTCTCCGAACTCGACCATGCGCTGGATGACGGCGGCCAGTGGAAAACCTCGCTGACCTACCGCGACGCGCGCACACCGAACCGCCAGTTCAGCTGGACCACCTGGGTCGTCGACCCAGCAACCAACCTGGCCGAGTCGTCGATGTATTCCTATTACACCCGGATCAAAACCCTGGGCCTGGACAGCTTCGTCACCCGGCCATTCACCTTTGCCGGTCGTACCCACGAGTTCACCCTCGGTGGCGAATACCAGCACCTGGACAAAGCGTTCACCTACGGCTCGGTCGACATCAACCAGGATGGCTGGGCAGACAGCTTTCCCACCGGCATCGATGGCGCCAACAACCTGCCGCACCTGGACATGCCGCATACCCAGTTCAACTATTCCAAGAGCCATCAATACGGCGTCTATGGCCGTACCAAGCTCAACATCACCGACGAGCTGGACGTGATCCTCGGTGCGCGCACCACCTGGTTCGATGCCGACGCCAAAAACCACAACACCTTCTTCCAGAACTTCGGCGAGCCATCTACCGAAATCAATGCCAAGGTCATTCCGTATGGTGCCATCACCTACAAGCTGACCCCGGACCTGTCGGCCTATGCCAGCTACACCGAGGTGTTCAAACCGCAGAGCGATACCGACGCCACCGGCAATTCGATGGTTGGCCCGCACAAGGGCAAACAATATGAAGTGGGCCTGAAACAGGAGCTGCTCGATGGCCGCCTGAATGCGTCGCTGGCAATGTTCCAGATCTTCGACGAAAACCGCTCGCAGTGGAACGGCGTGAACGGTTACGAAGCCAGCGGCAAGGCGCGTAGCCAGGGCTGGGAAACCGAGCTGACCGGCAACCTGACCGACAACTGGAGCATCGTCACCGGTTACGCCTTCACCATGACCAAGTTGCTGGAAGACGACACCACCAACAACGTGGAAAAGGGCAGCCAGTTCAGCACCATCACACCGAAGCACAACTTCAACCTGTGGACCAAGTACGAATTCCTCGACGGTGCACTGAAGGGCTTCCATGTGGCCGGTGGTACCCGGGTGGTCAGCGAGACCTCCTACACCCGCAGTGGTGTTGACTTCGTGCAGCCTGGCTATGCCGTTTCCACGGCCCAGGTCGGCTACAAGTTCAACGAGAACCTGAGCTCTACCCTGACGGCCAACAACATCTTTGACCGCAAGTACTACGACCGCGTCGACAGTGCCTGGGGTTCGAACTTCTATGGCGATCCACGTAACCTGACCCTGACCTTGCGCGCTTCGTACTGATTTGGCGTCCCCATCGCGGGGCAAGCCCGCTCCTACCGAACCGGTGGGAGCGGGCTTGCCCCGCGATGCTGTTTCAGCCCCGCAACCGCTCGCCAATCAACCCTGCCAACGTCACCAACATCCCCGGCACCTCGCCCACCACCTCGCCCATGCGGGCAAAGTCATGGGTCATCCCGGCCTTGACCTCGCAGCTGATTTCCAACCCCGCCCTCCGCAGCCGTTCGGCATACGCCAGCCCTTCATCCAGCAACGGGTCGTACTCGGCCAACCACAACAACGTCGGCGCCAGTTGGCCCGGAAGCGGCGCGTAGATCGGTGAAAAGCGCCAGTCGAGCCGATCCGCCACCTCACGCTCGTACAACTGGTAAAACCAACGCAACGATTCCTTCTCCAACAGATACCCTTCAGCAAAGCGCTCCAGCGACGGCCGCTCCTGCGCCGCATCGAGTACCGGATACAGCAGCACCTGCACGCGCGGCTGCAAGGGCAACTGCTGCGGCATCAACGCCGCACGCATCGCCAGCGCCGCCACCAGGCTGCCTCCCACGCTGTCACCGGCCAACGCCACCCGTGCCGCATCCAGCCCATGCCGGGCGCCCTCGCTCAGCAGCCACAACGCCACATCTTCGGCATCGTTGAAGGCGGTCGGGAACTTGTGTTCCGGTGCCAGGCGGTAATCCGCCGACACCACCGCAAAATCACCGGCCAAGGCCAAACGTCGGCACAAGGTGTCATGGGAATCCAGGCTGCCGACCACATAACCACCGCCGTGGAAGTACAGCAGCACCGGGCGCGGCGCCAACTCGGCTACCGCACGCTGGTAACAGCGCGCTGCCAGTTGCTGGCCGTCACGGCTGGGAATGATCAGTTGCGTGACCTCCAACTGCCCCACCGGCGTGCTGTCGAGCAGCAACGAGGTGTTGTCGAACTGCCGCCGAGCTTCCTTCGGCGTAAGCTCGTGCATGGGCTGGCTCTTGCCGGTCAGACGACCCAGTTCGACCAGTTCGAGAAATCCTTCAATATCGGGGTGCAATGGCATTGTTCGGCCTCCAGAAAAAACCACGCTCGACTCACTAACGTAAGTCGAGCGTGGCTATTTACTGCAACGTGCCGAATCGACGGCTCAGCCTTCGGTAACCACCTCGGTTTCCAGGCTCGCCAACAGCCCTTGCAGGCAGTCTGCCTGATGCAGGATGTCGTAATGGCTGGCCTGCACCACCTGGGTTTGCACGATGCGCGTTTGCTGCGCTTCCAGCGCGGCACGCTCGGCAGTCGGGTTGCCGCTGGCCCACCAGCAGCGTAACGGCGCGCGCACCTGCGGCAACGCTGCCAGCTCACGCGACAGCTGTTTGAGGCGTTCGCTGACGACAAAGGTGTGCACCAGTTCTTCAGCCCCCAGCAAGGCATAGCCTCCCGCCTGATCAGGCTGACGCTGAATCACCCCGGCGATCAGCTCGGGCACCTGCTGCGCGTCGATGCGCTGATGCCCTGCCAGCACCGGCTCTACGGCCGCCGCGTCCATGCCCAGGGTGGCGCAGAGGAAAGCTTGCAGATCCGCGCGCCAATCGTCGTCGCCGTGCTGTGTTTCCAGCGGCACATAGCTGTCGATCAAGCCCAGCCAGCGTACCGCCTGGCCCTGAGCCTCCAGCGCCCGGGCCACCAGCACCGCGAGGGCACCGCCGAGCGACCAGCCGGCCAGGTGATACGGGCCCTGCGCCTGCTTGGCGCGGATGGTAGCGGTGTAATCGAGGGCCATCTGTTCCAGCGAGCGGTCCTGCCACTGGCGGTCCAGCAACATCCGGCACTGCACGCCATACACCGTACGCTGCCCTTCCAGGCGCCGCGCCAGTGGCTCGTAGTCGAACACGGTGCCGAAACCGGCATGCAGGCAGAACAACGGCGCGCTGTCGGCCACCGGCTGATTGAGCAGCAACAGGGCCTGCGGCGCTTGCGCGGTGTGGGGCTGCTCGGCTGTGAGATCTGCAATGGTGGGCTTGGCCATCATGTCGCGCAGCTTCAGCTCGAAGCCCAGCTCTGGCATCGCCCGCACCCGCGAGATCACCTTCAAGGTGCGCAGCGAGTCGCCGCCCAGCTCGAAGAAGTTGTCGGTGATACCGACCTGCTCGATGCCCAGCACCTGCTGCCAGATCTGCACCAGCGCTGCTTGCAGCGGCGTGCCTGGGGCGACGTGCTCACGGGCAGCGAAGTCCGGATCGGGCAGTGCTTTTCGGTCCAGCTTGCCGTTGGGGGTCAGCGGGAACTGCGCCATCACCACCACTTGGGCGGGCACCATGTAGTCCGGCAGGCTCTCGCGCAGGGCTTGCAACAGGCGGCGGTCAAGCCCGGCCTCGGCAGCGGCAACCACGTAACCGATCAACTGACGGCCTTGCGCGCTGTCGCGCACCACCACCAGGGCATCCTTGATACCCGCCTGCTCGCGCAGCCGTGCCTCGATCTCGCCCAGCTCGATGCGGAAGCCCCGCACTTTGACCTGATGATCGACCCGGCCAACGTAATCCACCACACCATCACTGCGCATGCGCACCAGGTCGCCGGTGCGGTACAAACGTGAACCCGGCTCGCCATACGGGTCGGCGATGAAGCGTTCGGCGGTTTGCTGGCGATGCTGATGGTAGCCGCGAGCGACGCCTTCAGCGCCGATGTACAACTCACCGACGAAGCCTGTCGGCAACGGATTGAGATCGCCATCGAGGACGTACAAGGTACGCACACCGACTGCTTTACCGATCGGTGCGTACATGGCTTCGCAACTGCCCGCCAGTGGGGTCTTCCACAGCAGCGGGGTGACCACGGTTTCGGTTGGGCCGTAGCCGTTGACCAGGTACTTCGGCGCCAGGCTGCGTTTGACCCGTTCGAAGGTCGCATCAGGCACCGCATCACCGCCAAAGCAATAGACTCGCACCGGCGGCGCCACACCAAGGGATTCGGCGTGTTCGGCCAATTCCAGCAGGTAGGCTGGAGGGAAACAGGCCACGGTGATGCGCTGGCGGGCGAGCACCTCAAGCGTCTGCTCGGCCGTCCACAGGCTGTTGTCACGGATCACCAGGGTCGAGCCACTGATCAGCGCGGTCATCCAGCGCTCATGGGCGCCATCGAAGGCAAACGACATGAAGTGCAGTTCGCGCTCGTTGCTGTCCATCTCGTACAGTGCGGCGATCGCCTGCACATGCATGCTGATCGGGCCATGGGAAACGGCCACGCTCTTCGGCTTGCCGGTGGAACCCGAGGTGTAGATCAGATACGCCAGCCCCTGAGCGTCGACCTCTGGCAGGACCGAAGCATCAACGTCTGTGCCCAGATCCAGTTGATCCACCGCCAGGCACTCCACCGAGGCCTCGACACTGACCCGCGCCTGCAACCGCTGCTGGGTAAGCAGCACGCTCATGCCAGCATCGGCCATCATGTAGCGCAGGCGTTCGGCCGGGTAGTCCGGGTCCAGCGGCACGTAGGCGCCGCCACTTTTAAGCACGGCCAGCAGCGACACCACCAGCTCCAGCGAGCGCTCCATGAACACGCCGACCACGGTTTCCGCACCGACACCCAGTGCGCGCAATTGCACGGCCAGGGCATTGGCACGGCGCTCGAGCGTGGCGTAGTCGAGCACGTCGTCTCCCAGCACCAGGGCCGGGTGCGTTGGCTGAGTTTGGGCACGCCGCGCGATCAAGCGGTGCACCGGGATCGCTGGCTGCGGCGCTGGAGCCGCTTGCAATTGCAGCGGCTGACCTGCCACCAAACCCAGGCAGCCGACCGCCTGCGCAGGGTCGTCACACAGGCGCTGCATCAGGCTTTCCATATGCCCGCGCAACTGCTCCACGGTGGCCAGGTCGAACTGCTCGCACTGGTGCATGTATTCGATGCGCAAGCCGCCATCATCGACGCTGACCATCAAGTCCATGGCAAAGCTGGTCAGGCCGAAGTCAGAAACGTCTTCAAAGCGCAGCGACTCGCCGTCCCACTCGCGCAGGGTGCGGTCCACCGGCTGGTTCTCGAACACGATGATGCTGTCGAATAGCGCCTGCCCGCCCTGCCCGGCCCAGCGTTGGATATCACTGAGCGGGGTGTGCTGATGGTCGCGGATCTGCAGGTTGTAGGCCTGCACCTCGCGCAGCCAGTCACCCACCGCTTGCTCCGTCGGCACCGTGCTGACCACCGGCAAGGTATTGATGAACAGGCCGAGCATCTGCTCGGAACCTTCCAGGGTTTCCGGGCGGCCCGACACGGTGGCGCCAAAGGTCACCGTGCGCTGGCCGCTGTAGCGCTGCAGCAACAGCAGCCAGGCCGCCTGTACCAGGGTGTTGAGGGTGACCCGCTGGCTTTGCGCGAACTGCGTCAGGCGTGCGGTCTGGTCGCCATCGAGCTGGGTGTACAGCGCACGGTAGCCTTCACCCGGTGCCTTCACCGGCAGCGCGCGGGCCAGATGGGTCGGGCCTTCCAGCTCAGCCAGGCGAGCCTTCCAGAACGCTTCGCTGCGGGCCGGGTCCTGCTGCTTGAGCCAACCGATGTAGTGGCGGTATTCGGCCACCGGCGGCAACGCTTCGCCACTGTAGTGTCGCAACACGTCGCCGATCAGTCGCGAGACGCTCCAGCCGTCCATGAGGATGTGGTGGTAAGTCCAGATTAGCCGGTAGCGTGCCGCGTCGGTGCGCACCAGCAGCACGCGCAGCAGCGGTGCACGGCCGAGGCTGAAGTCGTTTGCGCGCTCGCTGTCGGCCAGCTCGCGCAGCGCCTGGGCAGTGTCGTCGCGCTCGCGCCAGTCGAGCAGCGTCAGCAGCGCCGGCGCGTCGCGCAGCACCACCTGCAGCGGCTCTTTCTCGCCCTCCCAGAGGAACGCCGTGCGCAGGATCGCATGCTGGGTGGCCACTGCCTGCCATGCTGCCTGCATGCGCTCTGGGTCGGCACCGACCACACCGACTTCGATCTGGTTGACGTACAGGCCGTCGTCACCGTCCTGCAGCGAGTGGAACAGCATGCCCTGCTGCATCGGCGACAGCGGATACGCGTCTTCCACCTGTTCGGCGCTCAGGCCCAGGGCCTGCAGCTGCGCGCTGTCGAGTGTCACCGAGGCGAGTGCCGGAGCGGGAGCAGGTTCCGCCTCAGCCTGCCCGGCAACCTGCGCCAGCGCGGCGATGGTCGGGTGGCTGAATACCTGTTTCGGAGTGATCGCCAGGCCCAGCTTGCGTGCCAGACCCACGGCCTGAATCGAGACGATGGAGTCACCGCCCAGTTCGAAGAAGTCGTCTTCGATGCCGATGTCCTGACGTTCGAACAGCGCCTGCCAGATCGCCAGCAGGCTCGCCTCCAGCGCCGTACGTGGCGCACTGCCCTGTTGGCTGCGCACCTGCGGGACCGGCAGGCGACGCCGATCAAGTTTGCCGTTGGCGGTGACCGGCATCGCCTCCAGTTCGATCAATTGTGCCGGTTGCATGTGCTCGGGCAGGCGTTCTGCCAGGGCCGCCTTCAAGGCATCGAGCGAATAGCCGTGCGCATGCGGCACCAGGTAGGCCACCAGTTGCTTGCTTTTGCCGATGTCCAGTGCCAGCACCACCGCTTCGCCAACTCCCGGTTGCTCCAGCAGTGCCGCCTCGATTTCACCCAGTTCGATGCGCAGGCCGCGAATTTTCACTTGGTGGTCGATGCGCCCGACGTATTCGATTACGCCATCGGCGCGGTAACGGGCCAGGTCGCCGGTGCGATACAAACGCTCACCGGCAGCGAACGGCGAAGCGACAAAGCGCTCGGCGGTCAGCCCTGGGCGCCGGTGGTAACCACGGGCCAGCCCGACACCGCCCAGGTACAGCTCGCCGATACAGCCTGCCGCCTGCAGTTGCAAGCTGCTGTCCAGCACATAGGTTTGCAGGTTGGCGATCGGTTGGCCGATCGGTACGCTGTGGCTGCCATCGTCGCGGCAGGTCCAATGGGTGACGTCAATTGCCGCCTCGGTCGGGCCGTACAAGTTGTACAGCGCGGCCCACGGCAGCACGCGCAACAGCTGGCGTTGCAGTTCGGCTGGCAGCGCCTCGCCGCTGCAGATCACCTGACGCAGGCTGGCGCAGCTGGCCACGCCGTCGTCGCGGACAAAGGCCTGCAGCATCGACGGCACAAAGTGCAGGGTGCTGACCTGATGACGCTTGATCAACGCCACCAAGGCTGCCGGATCGCGGTGCGCCCCCGGTTCGGCGAGCGCCAGACGCGCACCGACCATCAGCGGCCAGAAGAACTCCCACACCGACACGTCAAAACTGAATGGGGTTTTCTGCAGCACCGTGTCGCCAGCACCGATCGGGTACGCCGCCTGCATCCACACCAGGCGGTTGTACAAGGCATCGTGGCGGTTGGCAGCGCCCTTGGGTCGCCCGGTAGAGCCCGAGGTGTAGATCATGTAGGCCAGCCCGGCGCCGTCCAGCATCAGCGCCAGGTTGGCGTCATCGCCGTGGCTCAGGTCCAGCTGATCCAGGCACAGCACCTGCACCCCGGCCTGCAGAGGCAAGCGCTCGCGCAGATCACTGTGGGTCAGCAGCAGGTTGATGCCGCTGTCCTCGATCATGTAGGCCAGGCGCTCGTCCGGGTAGTCCGGGTCCAGCGGCACGTAGGCGCCGCCGGCCTTGAGGATGGCGAGCAAGCCAATCACCAGCTCCAGCGAGCGCTCGGCGGCAATCCCCACCAGCACCTCAGGGCCGACCCCCTGCTCGCGCAGGCGCCGTGCCAGGCGGTTGGCGCGCTGGTTGAGTTCGGCATAGCTCAGTTGCTGGTCGCCGAACACCAGGGCTGGCGCGTGCGGGGTGCGTTCGGCCTGTAGCTCGAACAGGCGCTG
This sequence comes from Pseudomonas sp. NUPR-002, assembly GCF_056322725.1. NCBI lineage: Bacteria > Pseudomonadati > Pseudomonadota > Gammaproteobacteria > Pseudomonadales > Pseudomonadaceae > Pseudomonas > Pseudomonas sp. NUPR-002. Next base: position 2,202,426 of record NZ_CM150476.1, on the reverse strand, counting down.
CACGGGCTGCATGGCCGGGTAAGCCACGGCAGTAGCGTTCCAGCTCTGCAGTTGCTGCTCACGCTCCGGCGCTGCCAGCAGCTCCAGGCGGCCGAGCAGCTCCTCCGGCGCTGCGGCCATGGCCAGCAGCAAGTTGCACAGGTGCTGGTGCACACGGGCAATGAAGTCATCGCTGAAGGCGGCGTGGGCGTAGTTGTAACGCAGCGACAGGCGCGCGCCGAAGTCGGCCGAAATGGTCAGCGGGAAGTGCGTCTGTTCGCGGCCTTCGACGTCGAGGATGCGCAGGCCGGTGTCCGGCCCCTGTTGCAGGGCTTCGGCCAGCGGGTAGTTCTCGAACACCAGCAAGGTGTCGAACAGGTTGCCCTGCCCGGCCAGGCGCTGCACCTCGGCCAGCGGCGTGTGCTCGAACTCGCGCAGGCTCAGGTTCTGCGCCTGGATCGCCTGCACCCACTGCACCACACACTGCTGCGGGTGCGGGCTGGCAATCACCGGCAAGGTGTTGATGAACAGGCCCAGTTGCTGCTCGATACCCGGCAGTTCCACCGGGCGCCCGGCGACGGTGGCGCCGAAGGCCACGCAGTCCTGTCCGCTGTAGCGCTGCAACAGCAACAGCCAGGCCGCCTGCAGCAGGCTGTTGAGGGTGACCTTGTGTTGGCGGGCGAACTGGCCGAGGCGCTCGCTGGCGGCCTGGTCGAGCACCTGGAAGTACTCACCGAAACCAGCGGCGGCGACGCCTTGCGTGCAGTTGGCCAGCAGCGTCGGCTCTTGCAGTTCACCCAGCTGGGTTTTCCAGAAGGCCTCCGCCGCTTGTGGGTCCTGGGCGGCGAGCCAGGCCATGTAATCGTGATAGCGCCCAGCGGCAGCGGCCGGGGTTATGCCGGCGTAGCGCTGCATGACTTCGCCGAGCAACTGCGAGGTGCTCCAGCCGTCGAGCAGAATGTGGTGGTGGGTGACGATCAGGTGGTAGCGCTGGGCATCGGTACGCAACACATTGACCCGCAGCAGCGGTGCTGCGGCCAGGTCAAAACCGCGCTGGCGATCGGCCTCGGCGAAAGCGTCCAGGGCGCTGCGCGGCTGACCCTGGAAGTCAGCCAGCAGCAGCGGCAGTTCGACCTGACGGCGAATCAACTGCAGCGGTTGCTTGTAGCGATCGCCCCAGAGGAAGCTGGCGCGCAGCGTGTCATGGGCGTCCAGCGTGGCCTGCCAGGCCTGACGCAGCGCCTCCAGTTGCAAGCCCTCGACATCCAGGCGCAACTGATGCACATAGGCACCGGGCTCCTCGTCGTACAGGCTGTGGAACAGCATGCCCTGCTGCATCGGCGACAGCGGGTACAGGTCTTCGATGGCACTGGCAGGCAGCGCGAGGTTATCCAACTGCTGCTGGCTGAGCCTGGCCAACGGCACGTCAGACGGGGTCAGCCCGCCGTCGCTGGCCAGGCAGTGGGCGATCAGTGCGCGCAGAGCCTGAGCGTAGGCATCGGCCAGCGCCTGCACCTGCGCGACCTCGAAACGGCGCGGGTCGAACGACCAACTCAGGCGCAGTTGGCCTTCGTAGACCTGACCGTTGATGCTCAGCCCTTCGAGCACCGTGCTGCCCGGTGCCTGCTCGTTGCCGCCGCTTTCCAGCGCCGGTTGCCACGCGGCCTGGGCGTCGAAGCTGCTGTCGAACTGGCCCATGTAGTTGAAGGTGATCGCCGGTGCCGGCAGTGCCGCCAGACCTTGATCCGCCAGGTAGCGCAGAATGGCGAAACCGATGCCCTTGTGCGGCACCGCTCGCAGTTGTTCCTTGATGCCTTTGAGGCTTGCCCCCGGTTCAACGGCCGGGGTCAGCTTGACCGGGAAGATCGACGTGAACCAACCAACCGTACGGCTCAGGTCTGTGTCGTCGAACAGCTCCTCGCGGCCATGGCCTTCAAGCTGCACCAGCGTTGACGCCTGACCGGTCCAGGCGCAGATCACCTGCGCCAGCGCGGTCAGCAGCAGGTCATTGATCTGCGTGCGATAGGCCGCCGGGGCCTGTTGCAGCAATTGGCGGGTGCTGTCGGCATCGAGGGCTGTTTCCACCGCGAGGATCTGCTCGGCGGCCGGTGTGTCCACCGCCCGGCTCGGCAGGCGTGGCTGCACCTCGCGGTACTGTTCATGCCAGTACGTCGCCTCGGCCAGCAGCGCGGGGCTCTGTGCATACTGTTGCAGGCGCTGCGCCCAGTGCTGATAACTGCTGGTCTTGGCCGCCAGGGGCTGCTGCTGACTGGCCAACTGCAAGTCTTCAAGCAGCACCCGCCACGACACGCCATCGACCACCAAATGATGCACCACCAGCAGCAAGCGCTGACTGCCGTCGGCCATGTCCACCAGTAAGGCACGCAGCAGCGGCCCCTGGCTCAGGTCGAGGCTGGCCTGGGCCTGGTTGCACAGGGCAAGCAAGGCGTCGGCATCGGCCGCCTGGGCGACTTGCACCAGCGCTTGCTCACCGGCATCGCTGGCGTGCTGTTGATGCCATTGACCATCTGCGTAGGTAAAACGCAGGCGTAAGGCATCGTGCTGCTGCAGCACCGCAGCCAAGGCTTCACCCAGGCGCTGCGCATCGAGGCGTTGGCGCACGGTGAGCAGCACCGACTGGTTCCAGTGCGCGCGCTGCGCGATTGGCTGCTCGAAGAACCAGTGCTGAATCGGCGTGAGCGGCGCGGCGCCGTGCACCGGGCCTTGGCTGGCCTGCACGGCACCGCTGCGCACCGCCACCCGGGCCAGGCTTTGCACAGTCTGGTGCTGGAACAGGTCTTTGGGGCTGAAGCGAATACCGCTTTGCCGCGCACGGCTGACCAACTGGATGGAGATGATCGAGTCGCCGCCCAGCTCGAAGAAGTTATCGTCAATGCCAATGGGCGCGCGTTTGAGTACTTCTTCCCAGAGCCTGACCAGCTCGGCCTGCAGGGCATTCTGCGGCGCCTGCCAGGCGCTGTGTACCCGCTCTGCGCCCGGCAGCGGCAAGGCCTTGCGATCAAGTTTGCCGTTGCTGGTCAGCGGCCAGGCGTCCAGCGGCATCAGGTGCGCCGGAACCATATAGTCGGGCAGTTCCGCGCGCAGGAAATCGCGCAAGCCCTGCCGGAAAGTACTGCTACCGGCCTCGACCCCGGCCTTGGCCACCAGATAGCCAACCAGCTGTTTGCTGCCATTGGCTTCGTGCACCAGCACCAGGGCCTGGGCCACCTGCGGATGGTTCTGCAGGCAACGCTGAATCTCGCCCAGTTCGATACGGAACCCGCGGATCTTCACCTGATGGTCGATACGACCGATGTACTCCAGGCTGCCATCGGCGCTGTAGCGCGCCAGGTCGCCGGTGCGGTACAAGCGCGCGCCCGGCACCGTGGCGAACGGGTCGGCGATAAAGCGTGTCGCGGTCAGGTCCGGACGCTGGTGATAACCACGGGCCAGGCCCGCGCCACCGACATACAGCTCACCAACGCAGCCCTTGGCCACCGGGTTGAGACGGCTGTCGAGCAAGTACCAGCTAAGGTCGTCGATCGGCAGGCCAAGCGGGCTGCTGTTGCCGGCATCAAGGTCGGCCAGGCTCAAGGGCCGGTAGCTCACATGCACGGTGGTTTCGGTGATGCCGTACATATTCACCAGTTGCGGCTGGCGGTCGCCAAAGGCCTCGAACCACGGACGCAGGTCATTGACCTCCAGCGCTTCACCGCCAAACACCACGGTGCGCAGGGCCAACGGCCCTTGATCACGGGCAGCACAAGCCACCTCGATCAGCGCACGGAAGGCCGATGGCGTCTGGTTCAGCACCGTCACGCCCTCCTCGCGCAGCAAGCGATGGAAATCCTGCGGCGAGCGGCTGACCGCGTACGGCACCACCACCAGCGTGCCGCCATACAGCAACGCACCAAAAATCTCCCACACCGAGAAGTCGAAGGCATAGGAATGGAACAGGCTCCAGACATCGTGCTGGTCGAAGGCGAACCATTGCTGGGTGGCGTCGAACAGGCGCAAGACGTTGGCATGCGGCAGCAAGGTGCCCTTGGGCTTGCCAGTGGAGCCGGAGGTATAGATGACGTAAGCCAGGTTGTCGATACGGGTGAGATTCGGCAAGTCATGCTGCGGGGCGGCCGCCAGCCACTCGGTGGATTCATCCAGCAACAGGGTGTGCACGCCCTCAGGCAATGGCAAGCGTTCGATCAGATCGGACTGGCTGATCACCAGGCGCGTACCGCTGTCTTCGATCAGGTAGGCCAGACGCTCCTGCGGGTAGTCCGGGTCCAGCGGCACGTAGGCACCGCCCGCCTTGAGGATCGCCAGCAAGCCGACCAGCATCTGCGCCGAGCGTGGCAAAGCGATACCGACCAGCACGTCGGGGCCGACGCCGCGTTCACGCAAGCGCCAGGCCAGTTGGTTGGCCTGGCGGTTCAGCTCGCCGTAGCTCAGGCGCTGGCCTTCGCAGACCACCGCCGTGGCCTCAGGGCGCTGTGCGGCTTGCTGCTCGATACGTTGGTGCAGGCACGCGCCCGGCGCGTAATGCATTGCTGCAGGGTTCCACTGCGCCAGTGTCGCTGCCTGTTCATCGGCATCGAGCAGCGACAGATCGCCCAGCGCAGCATGCCGGTCACGCACTACGCTGCGCAGCAGATTGAGCCAATGCCGGCCCATGCGTTCGATGGTGGCCGCTTCAAACAGGTCGGTGGCAAAGGTGAACGCGGCGCTCAGGCCATCGGCCTGCTCGACGGTATCGAGCATCAGGTCGAACTTGCTGCTGCGCTCTTCCCAGCCCAGCACTTCCACCTCCAGCCCTTGCAACTGCCAGCGCCCGACGTTATCGGCAGCAGCCTGCTGGTGGTTGAACATCACTTGAAACAGCGGGCTCTGGTTCAGGCTGCGCTGCGTTTGCAGGGCATCGACCAGCTGTTCGAACGGCACATCCTGATGGCTTTGAGCGCCAATCGCAGCGTGCTTGAGCGCCTCGACCAGGCTGCTGAACGGCTGATGCGCTTCAGGCTGGCTGCGCAGCACCTGGGTGTTGATGAAAAAGCCGAGCAGATCTTGCACGTCCTTGCGCGTGCGGTTGGCAATCGGCACACCGACGCGGATGTCGCGCTCACCGCTGCAGCGATGCAACAAGGCATGCAACGAGGCCAGCAACACCACGAACACGGTGCAGCCCTGGTCACGGGCCACCCCGCGCAGGCCGTCAAGCACGGTCGCTGGCACCTGCAGCGCGACGCTCGCGCCCTGCTGGCTGCTCACTGGCGGACGCTTGTGGTCCAGCGGCAGGGTCAACAGCGGATGCTCGTCGCCCAGCTGTTCACGCCAGTACTGCAGTTGGCGCTCGCCCTCGCCCGCCTCCAGCCACAGCCGTTGCCACTGCGCATAATCGGCGTACTGGATCGGCAACGCCGCAAAGTGCGGCACCTGACCGCTGGCGAAGGCGGCGTAATGGCGGGTGAATTCTTCGATCAGGATCGGCAGCGAAGCGCCATCGGTGACGATGTGATGCAGCGTCAGCACCAGCACATGCTCTTGTTCGCCCAGACGAATCAGGCGGGCACGCAGCAATGGCCCGTGCTCGAGGTCGAACGGCGCCTGGGCGGCCACCGCGATGGCGTCTTGCAGGCCGGCCGGGTCGGCATCGACCTGCACCAGCGGGCACGCCATGCGGGCATGGATCACCTGCTGCACGCTGTCTCCGTCAAGGCGGAAGGTGGTGCGCAGTACTTCATGGCGCGCCAGCAGCGCGGCCAGGGTGTGTTCCAGCGCGGCACGGTCAAGCGCGCCACGCAAGCGGAAGGCACCGGTCAGATTGTAGGCGCTGGCCTGGGGTTCCAATTGCCAGATGAACCACAGCCGTTGCTGGGCATAAGACGCCGGGAGCACATCGAGGCCGGCCGCGCGTGGCGGAATCGGCAAGGCTTCCAGGCTCAGGCCCTGCTCACGCATTTTGCCTTGCAAGGCTTGCCGGGCTTCGACCGACATCCCTGAAAAGCGCTGCGCCAGCGCCAGCATTCTGTCCGGTACCGCATTCATAGTGCTTCAACCTCGTCGAACAGCGCCTCCAGGGAGTCCACTGTGTTGTGCTGTTTACCGGCTTGCTCACGCAATGCTTGAATTTCTTCTGCCAGGCGTTCGAGGGTTTCGCCCTCGAAGAACACCCGCAGTGGAATGGTCAGGCCCAGGGCTTCCTGAATCCGGGTACGGATCGCGGTTGCCAACAGGGAATGGCCGCCCAGCTCGAAGAAGCTGTCGTGCACGCCGACTTTTTCCACCTGCAGGGCCTCGGCCCAGATCGCGGCCAGGGTCTGCTCCAGCTCGGTACGTGGTGCGATGTACTGGCTGCGGCGGCTGTCCAGGGCCAACAGGGCATTGCGGTCGAGCTTGCCGTTAGGGGTCTGCGGGAAGCGTTCCAGTACCCGGATACGCGCCGGCAGCATGTGCTCGGGCAGCGTCTGGGACAGGTGGCTGTGCAGGTCCAGGCCAAGTTGTTCATGGCCTTCCTGAGTAGAAACGACGAAGGCGAGCAATTGTTTACCCGCTGGTGTATCACGGGCGATCACCAGCGCATCCTCGACCCCGCGGCCGCCGCGCAGGGCGTTCTCGATTTCGCCCAGTTCGATGCGAAAACCACGGATTTTCACTTGCTGGTCGATCCGCCCCAGGTAATCGATCTGGCCGTCGATGCGGTAGCGCGCCAGGTCGCCACTGCGGTACAGGCGCTGGCCCGGTTCGCGGGCGAACGGGTCGGGGACAAAGCGCTCGGCAGTCAGCGCCGGACGCTGCAGGTAACCACGGCACAGGCCAGCGCCAGCCACGTGCAGCTCGCCCTCAAGGCCGACCGCCACAGGCTCCAGCTGCGCATCGAGCAGGTGCACGCGCAGGCCGTCGATGGGCTTGCCAATGGCAATGCCGTGACGATCGAGCGGGTCGAGGTAGGCTGCGGTGGACCATACCGTGGCTTCACTCGGGCCATATTCGTTGACCAGCGCAACCCCGGGCAGGCGCTCGCTGTGACGTTGCAGCACCTCTGTGGCGCAGGCTTCACCGGCGACGATCACGCAGCGCAGCGACGGCGCGTCGAGGTACTCCAGAATCTGCGCGTGAAACGACGGCAGGGTCAGGTAGTGCGACACGCCTTCGCTGGCGATTAGCGCCGCCAATTGCTGGGGATCTTTGTGATTGTGCTCATCCGGCAAGGTCAGCGTCGCGCCCTGGCTCAAGGCCCAGAACACCCCAGCCACCGAGCTGTCGAAGGAGAACGACGAGAGCATCAGGAAGTTCGTCAGCGGCTCGCGGTAGAAGCGGCCACGGGCCAGGGTCGAGGCCACGGCATTGGCGTGGCTGACCATTACCCCCTTGGGCTTGCCGGTGGAGCCGGAGGTGTAGATCACGTAAGCCAGATTGCCTGCCTCGGTGCCTGCGTCCAGCGCTTGTTCACTGGCCGACCACACCGCGCTGCCGGCTTGCAGTGAGGTGACGCTCAATGCGGGCACCTGCTGCCAGGCGACCGGCAACGGCATGCTGGTCAACAGCTGCGTGGCCCGCGCATCGGCGAGCATGAACGCCAGGCGCTCGGCCGGGTAATTCGGGTCCAGCGGCAGGTAGGCAGCACCGGCCTTGAGAATCCCCAGCAAGGCCACCACCAGTTCGCGGCTGCGCTGACCGTACACCGCCACCACCTGATCGGCCCCGGCGCCCTGCGCCCGCAAGGTATTGGCCACCTGGTTGGACAAGCAATCCAGCTCGGCGTAGGTCAAGCGCTCACCCGCCACGCTCAAGGCAATGCGCTGCGGGTGTTGCCGGGCCTGCTCGGCAAACAGCGAATGCAGGGTGCGCGCCTGCGGCAATGCAGCAGCCCGCTGGTTGAATGCCGTCAGCAGCGCCTCGCGGCTGGCATCATCCAGCAGCGTGGCTTGGCCCAAGTCCTGCGTGGGCGCCTTCAGGGCCTGGTCGGCGAAGATCAGGAACTGCCCCAGCAGCACCTGCAGTGCGGCCGGTTCGAAGGCATCGGCGCGGGCATCCAGGGTGGCCTGCCCCGGCGTCAACTGCAGACGCAGCAACTCAGCAGGTGCCTCGACTTCCAGCGCCAGCACACCCGTGCTCAAGGCGTCGTTGCGCACCGCAAAGCCATAGCGGCACAGGCCCAGTTCGAACTCATTGAGGCAGTCTTGCCAGGAGCGCGATTGCTCAAGGCTCGCGGCCACTTCGGTGCTCAGTTCATCGAGGCTGGCACTGCGGCGGTTGTCGAACGCCACCGGCAAACTGCGGGCGTAAGCGCCATAGGCACCTTCCAGTTCTTCATTGCGACCGTCTACCGCGACGCCCAGCAACACGCGGTCCTGCTGGCTGATACGCGCCAGGAAGGCAGCCCACAAGGTCAGCGTGCGGGTCGGGTCCTGGCTGGCCAGGGTCGAGGGCGCCTGGGCACGATGGCGGGCCAGGCCCGGTTCGCTGGCCGTTTCGAACGCCAAACGATGCGGCAGTTGATAGCCGCGCACACGCTCCTGCCAGAAGGCCGCGCCCTGGCGGCCGAGCGCTTCTTCGCGCAGCTCTTGCTGCCAGGCGGCGAAGTCGACGTATTGCAGTTCTTCTTCATTGTCGGCCAGCGTGCGGCCTTCGCACAGCGCGCGCAGTTCGTTGGCCAGCGCCAGCAAAGTGCTGCGGTCGAAGCTGGCGGCAACGCCGAGCAGCAGCACAGCTGGCTGCGGACCGGCCACCGTGCTGACGGCAAGGCTCACCTCCTCCGTACCCGCCACCTGCTCGCAGGCCCAGGCCAGGGCCTGGTGCTGGTCGGCGCTGGCATGGGTACGCACCGGCGCTTCGCTCAGCACCGCCTGCACCGGCCAGCTCATGCCCGGCAAACGGCGGTAGACCGTGCGCAGCACTTCATGGCGCTGACCGAGGGTGCGCAGTGCCTGGGTCAGGGTCGTGGTATCCGCAAGCTGCGCCAGGCTAAGCAGTACCCACGCCTGACCGGGACGCTCGGCGGCGCCCTGTGCTGTCAGTGCCAGCGCCTGCTGGGCCGAGGTCTGGAAGATCTCACCGCTAGGGTTGGAAGTGGTCATGCAGAGGCTCCTTGATCGAGTGCCAGCTCGGCGCTTTTCTGCGCGATGGCCATGGCGGTGAGAATTTTCCGGCGGCCAGTGAAGGCATTGCGCGCGTGAACGGTGAGGATGTTGTCGAGCAGCACCACGTCGCCTTTTTGCCAGGCGAACTCGACCATGACGTCGCGGTAAATCTGCTGCAGGTGGCGCACCACGTCATCGGGAATCGGCGTGCCGTCACCGAAGAAGGTGTTCTGTGGCAAGTCCAGCGGGCCGAACTCGCGCAGCAGGTTGTCGCGGATGCTGTCGGGCAAGGTCAGGGCATTGAAGAAGGTGGCGTGGTTGAACCACACGCGCTCGCCGGTCTGCGGGTGGCGGACCATGGCCGGGCCGCGCTGGCGGGTGCGCAGGCGGTTGCCCGATTTCCATTCGGCTTCAACACCGATCTGCGCGCAGTAGGCTTCGACTTCGCTGCGCACTTCGCTCTGGAACACGGTTTGCCAGGGCAGGCCCATGCCGTCGCCATAGTTGCGCACATACAGAATGCCCTTGCGGGCAAAGGCGTCGCGCACGTCTGGATCGATCCGCGAAAGGATCTGGCGAGTATCGCCCAGCGGCGTCTCGCCACCGGTTTCTGACGGTGTGTCGCAATAGAAGTACAGGTGCAACGGAAACACTGGCGAGTAGGAGTGCTCGTTGTGCGGAAAAATCCGCTCGCCGGACGGGTAGTCGGTGGAGCTGTAGATATTGAACTGCCCGGTGATCTGGGTGCGCGGCGAAGCGCGGAACAGGTACTGCAGGGCGCCACCGGAAATCGCATCGATGCAACGGTTGAACTGGTCGATGTCGGCCACGTCGAAACCACGGAACAGAATCGACGCACCGTTGTGCAACTGCTGCTGGATCAGATCGCGGTTCTGCGCCGACCACTCGATCAGATTGACCCCCGGCACATTCGGCGTGCACAGCAACGGCAAGCCGCCGTGCTCGAACAATGGCCGGAAGCTGACCAGGCTGGTCGAATCGGTGGAAATGCTCTTGCGCGCGCCGCGCATGGGTCGCGATGGCGTTGATGTTGCAGACATAACCCCTCCTGGAACTAGGCCGTGGCGGCTCAGCGGAGCCGCCAGCAAAAACGGTGAATAGACGGATTACAGGGCAGCGCCGGAGCGCCGCCGCTTGATCGGATGCAGGCCCTTGAGGCGCTCGGCACGCTGGCTGCTCTGCTGCGCCTGATGCTCGCGCCAGACCCGTTCGGCGGCGCTGCTCAGTTCGTGCAACGCGCCGGCACCGTCGAGCAGCGCCTGCAGCACCGCACGTAGCTGTTCGAACATCGCCTCCAAGGTGGCGGCAGCAAAGCGCTCCGGTGGGTATTCGAAGCTCAGGTGCAGGTGCTGTTCGTCGTTGTAGAACGCCACCACCAGATCCAGCTCGGCGGCCTGACGCCCGGAAGGAAAATCCTCGACCTGCAGGCCCCCCATCGACGGCAGACGGCCGACGCCCTCCTGGTGGATCAACTTGATCGAGAACAGCGGCGAACGCCCGCTGCGCCGTGTCAGGCGCAAGGCCTCGACCAGGCGTTCGAACGGCAGGTCCTGGTGATCGGAGGCTTCAACCACCGCTTCACGGCAGCGCTGAAGCAACTGCGGCACCGAGAGCCCGGCGTCCACATCCACCTGCAACACCAGCTGGTTGACGAAGAAGCCGACCATGCGCTCAAGCTCGGCATGGTTGCGGTTGGCGATGTCGGTGCCGATGCGCAGGCGATGCTCGCCGGTGCGCTGCTGCAGCACCACGTTGAACGCCGCCAGCAGCACACTGAACAGCGACTGGTTGCGCTGGCGGGCGAACTGGCGCAACTGCGCGCTCTGCTCGGCGCTGAAGGTGAAGTGGCTATTGCCGCCCTGGCCGTCGGCGGATGGCGCGGCGTTCGGGTCCTGCGGCAGTTCCAGCACGCTTGGCTGTTCACCCAGGCGCGCCTGCCAGTACTGCAGTTGACGCTGCAGCTCGCCGCCCTGCTCCAGCCACTGACGCTGCCAGCTTGCGAAGTCGGCATAGTGCAAGGTCAGGCCCGGCAATGTCGGCTCGGCCCCTTGGCTCAGCGCCGGATAGAGGCTGACGAACTCGTCGATCAGCACCCGGAACGAGCCATCGTCGGCGACGATGTGGTGCAGGGTCAGCAGCAACACATGATCGTCATCCGCCAGCTGCAGCAGGTGCACGCGCAGCAGCGGGCCATTGGCCAGGTCGAACGGCTGCGCCACTTCTTCACGGGCCAGTGCACGGGCAGCCGCTTCGGCATCGCCGAGGCCACGCAGGTCGGTATGGCGCAGGGTCAGCGGCAGGTCATCGCGCACCTGCTGCCAGGTACTGCCGTCGGCTTCGTGGTAGGTGCTGCGCAGCACTTCGTGACGCTCTACCAGCACCTCGAAAGCACGCTGCAAGGCAGCGTGGTCGAGGGCGCCGCGCAAGCGCAAGGCGCCGGGCATGTTGTACATCGAGCTGAGCGGTTCCAGGCTCCAGAGGAACCACAGGCGCTGCTGAGCAAAAGACAGCGGCTTGCGCCCTGCGCTCTCGACACGTTGCATGGGCGGTCGCGCCAGCGCAGCGCCCTGCCCGGCCAGTGCCTGCACCTGCGCGGCGAAGTCGCACAGCCGCGGGTGTTCGAACAGGCTGCGCAGCGGCACGCTCAGCCCCAGCTGTTGACGCAGTTGGGAAACGATCTGGGTGGCCAGCAAAGAGTGTCCGCCCAGCTCAAAGAAGTTGTCCTCGCGCCCCAGGCCCTCGACCCGCAGCACCTGCTGCCAGATCTGCCCGATGCGCTGCTCCAGCTCGCCACGCAGCGGCTCGCTGTTGCCCGCCACCATCGGCTCCGGTGCTGGCAGGGCCTTGCGGTCGAGCTTGCCGTTGCGGTTGAGCGGTAGCGCTGGCAACGCCAGTACCTGACTCGGCAGCATGTAATCGGGCAGTTGCGCACGCAGGGCCTGGCGCACTTCGGCAGTCAGTTCAGCACTGGTTTGCGTTGCCACGACCGGCACGGCATAGCCGATCAATTGCTTGCCGGTGGCGCTGTCATGCACCAGCACTGCGGCTTCGCGAATCATCGGCAAGGCTTGCAGGTGCGCTTCCAGCTCACCGAGCTCGACGCGGAAGCCACGGATTTTCACCTGGTGGTCGGCGCGGCCAATGTACTCCACCACCCCGTCAGCCCGCGCTCGCGCCAGGTCGCCACTGCGGTACAGGCGCGCGCCTGGGCGGCTGGCGAAAGGATCAGGCACAAAGCGTTCAGCCGTCAGCGCTGCCCGCCCGTGGTAGTTGCGCGCCAGCCCCGCCTCTGCGGCGATGCACAACTCGCCAGCCAGCCCGGTTGGCGCCAGCTGGCCATGCCCGTCAAGAATGTACAGCGCACGGCCCGGCAGCGCACGGCCGATGGGGATCGCGCCCTGACTGTCCGCCAGGGTACAGAGGTGGGTGCTGGACACCACCGTCGCCTCGGTCGGCCCGTAGGTGTTGAGCAGACGCACATGCCCGAGCCCGGCAGCGTGCCAGAGCTTGAGGCCTTCGGCCGACATCGCCTCGCCGCCCACGTGTACCTGACGCAGTCGCCCAGCGCTGCGCGGCGCGCTGGTCGCCCAATCCTGGGCCAACAGGAACCAATAGGCAGCGGGCAAGTCGGCAAGCGTGACGCCATGGGCAATGATCTGCTGGTACAGGGTGGCGGTGTCCCACAGTTCGTCGCCGCGCAGCACCAGGCAGGCCCCCACGCACAGCGGCGGGTAGCACTGTTCGACGAAACCGTCGAAGCTGAACGTGGCGAACTGCAACACCCGATCCTCAGCGCTGAGTTGCGAGTAGTCGGCGGCGATCACGCAGAACTCACGCAACGCCGCGTGCTCGATCGACACGCCCTTGGGCAGGCCGGTGGAGCCAGAGGTGTAGATCAGGTAGGCCAGATCACCGGCTGCGGCCAGGTTCTTCGGGTTGTGTTGCGGATACTCGGCCAGCCAGTCGTCACCCGCATCCAGCAGCAAGCAGGCAACACCCGCTGACACCTGCACCAGGCCAGGCTGCATCAGCAGCAGGCTCAGGGCGCTGTCTTCGATCATGTAGGCGAGGCGCTCGGCCGGGTAATCCGGGTCAAGCGGCACATAGGCGGCACCGGCCTTGAGCACCGCCAGCAGGCTGGTAATCATCAGCGGGCCACGGCGCACCGCCAGCCCCACGCGCTGGCCGGGGCCGACACCGCATTCACGCAAGCGGTGCGCCAGGCGGTTGGCGCGGGCGTTGAGTTGGCCGTAGGTGTACTGCTGGTCAGCGCTGATCAGCGCCAGTGCCTCTGGTGTGGCAGCGGCCTGACGCTCGAAGCGCTGGTGTACCAGCAGCGCACTGTCCGCCTGGTCATCAGCCGAACCGCACAGCGCCAGACGCTCGCGCTGTGCCTGCGCGGTGAGCAGGCCAAGGCTCGCCAACGGCTGCTGTGGGTTAGCGACGAACTGCTGCAGCAGACCGATCAGGCCATCGCACAGCTGAGCAACCTGCGCCGCGCTGAAGTGCTGGTGGTCGTGGCTGAAGGTCAGGTCGAGGCTGGCGTGCTGCTCGATACCCAACGTCAGCGGGTAACTGGTCTGTTCGTGATTGCTCACCGAGGAGAATCGCAGGCCTGCGGGCGCACCCTGCTTGAGTGCTTCGGCCACCGGGAAATTCTCGAACACCAGCAAGGTGTCGAACAACGCGCCCTGCTGCCCGGCCCAGCGCTGAATGTCGAGCAGCGGAGTGTGCTCGTAGTCGCGCAGACGCTGGTTCAATGCCTGGACTTCCTGCAACCAGGCGGCAACGCTCAGGGTTGGCCGTGGTGCGCAAACCACCGGCAAAGTATTGATGAACAGGCCGACCTGCTGCTCGATGCCCGGCAACTGCGCTGGCCGCCCGGCCACAGTCGCGCCGAACGCGACATGCGCCTGGTTGCTGTAGCGCTGCAGAAGCAACGCCCAGGCCGCCTGGAACAGGGTGTTGACGGTTACCTGTTGCTCACGGGCGAAGTCATTCAGACGCTGGCTGAAGGCACTATCCAGTACCTGCTTCAGCTCGCCATAGCCCACCGCAGTTGCCTCCCGCGGCAGGGTTTCGGCCAGCAGGGTTGGCGACTCCAGCCCCTCGACCTGGGCCTGCCAGAACGCCTGATCCTGCGCTGCGTCGCGCTGTTGCAGCCAGCCCAAGTAGTCGGCGTAGCGTCCGGCATGGCCGGCAGGCACCTGCCCGGCATAGTGCTGCAGCACTTCGCCCAGCAACTGGGCGTTGCTCCAGCCGTCCATGAGGATGTGGTGGCTGGTGTAGATCAACTGGTAGCTGTCCGGGCCGAGTTGAACCAGCAGCAGGCGCAGCAACGGCGCGCTGCTCAGCTCAAACGCTTCGCTGCGCTGTTGTTCAGCCATGGCCGCAAGCGACTGCCCGCTGCCCGGCAGCACCCGCAGCGGCACCTCAACTCGCCGGGCAATGGCCTGCAGCGGTTGCTCCAGGCCTTCCCAGTAGTAGCGGCTGCGCAGCACTTCATGGCGCGCCAGGGCAGCCTGCCAGCTGGCGCGGAAACGCTCGACATCGAGCCCGTCGATGCGCACCTGCAACTGGTTGATGTAGGCGCCGGCCTGCGTTTCGTACAGGCTGTGAAAGAGCATGCCCTGCTGCAACGGCGACAACGGATAGAGGTCTTCGACCGTCGCCCACTCGAGATTCAGGGCGTCGAGCTGCTGTTGATCGAGGCCTGCCAGGGGGAAGTCCGACGGCGTCACACCGGCCAGACCCGGGGTCAGGCAATGATCGAGCAAAGCCGTCAGTTCCAGCGCGTAGGCCTCAACCAGACGCTCGATGGTCGAGGCCTCGAAGGTTTCGCCACAGTAACGCCATTCCAGTAGCAGCTCGCCGTCGAACACCTGCCCTTCCAGGCTCAACGCGCTGGCCAACGGTGCCAGCGGGTCCTGGGCGCGGCCACTGCCTTCGCTGGCCGGGACAAACAGCGCGTCGTCACTGAACTGCTGGTCGAGCTGACCGAGGTAATTGAACAGAATGCCGGTCTGGGCCGGTAGCGGCGCAGCCCCCAGGTAGCGCAGCACGCCGTAGCCGATACCTTTGTCTGGCACCGCACGCAGTTGCTCTTTCACCGCTTTCAACGCTGCGCCCACCTCGCCCAGCGGGCTCAGGCGCAGCGGGAACAGGCTGGTGAACCAACCGACCGTGCGGCTCAGATCGACGTCGTCGAACAAGGCTTCACGGCCATGGCCTTCGAGCAGCACCAGGCAATCGGCCTGAGCGCTCCAGCCACACACCGCGCGCCCGAGGGCGGTCAGCAGCAGATCGTTGACCTGAGTGCGATAGGCTTGCGGCGCGCCTTGCAGCAGTTGCCGGGTGCGCGCCGCATCAAGGCGCCAGGTGCGTGAGCAGGCGCTGGCATTCACGCAGCGGCCGTGCGCGTGATCGTGTGGCAGGGCAGCCGCTTGCTGGGCATGCCAGAACGGCAGTTGCGCTTCGGCGCGTGGCAGGTAATCACGCAGGCGTGCGGCCCAATGCTGGTAAGCGCTGGTTTTCGGCGGCAAGGCCTGTTGGCGGTAAGCCTGTTGCAGGTCTTCGAGCAGCACCCGCCAGGACACGCCGTCCACCACCAGGTGATGCACGGCCAGCAGCAGGCGCTGACTGCCGTCGGCCATGTCGACCAACAGCGCACAGGCCAGCGGGCCATGTTCGAGGTCGAGGCTGGTTTGGGCGGCATCGCAGTGCTCGCGCAATGCTTGCACCGAGCTGGCCTGACGCCGCCACAGCGTCAACGGCACCGCCTCGGCATGCGCCTGCTGCCACTGACCATCGACTTGACGATAACGCAGACGCAAAGCGTCATGCTGCACCACCAGTGCCTGCAAGGCCGCTTCCAGCACGGCCGCGTCGAGGGGTTGGCGCGGGGTCAGCAGCACCCCTTGGTTCCAGTGCTGGCGTTGCGGTATGGCCTGCTCGAAAAACCAATGCTGGATCGGGGTCAGGGCCACCTCACCGTGCAGCGGCCCCTGCTCGATCAGCACCTGCGGCGCAAGCTCGACCGCGGCTGCCAGGCTGCGCAGGGTTTGATACTTGAAGACATCGGCCGGGGTCAGGCGCAGCCCGGCCTGGCGGGCGCGGCTGACCAGCTGAATGGCGATGATCGAATCGCCGCCCAGGGCAAAGAAATTGTCGTCCAGCCCCACTGTTTCAACGTTCAGCAGCTGTTGCCAGATCTGCGCGAGCAGTTTCTGGCGCTCGTTGCACGGTGCCTCGAAGCGCTGCTGACGTACAGCACCCGCGCGGGGCAATGCCTTGCGATCGAGCTTGCCGTTGGCGGTAACCGGCAGGCGCTCCAGGTGCAAGAAAAACCCCGGCACCATGAACGCCGGAAGGTGCGTGAGCAGTTGCGCCTGCAGTTCGCTGTTAATCGCCTGGGCATCCGCGCTGGCCTGGCTGAGCACCAGATAGGCGACCAACTGTTTGTTGTCCTGAGCCAGCACCACCGCTTCCTTGACCGCCGGGTGGGCCAGCAAGCCAGCCTCGATTTCACCCAGCTCAATACGCAGGCCACGGATTTTCACCTGATGGTCCAGGCGCCCGAGGTAGTCGATCACGCCATCCTGACGGTAGCGGGCCAGATCGCCAGTGCGGTACAGGCGCTCACCCGAGCCAAAGGGATCGACCACGAAACGCTCGGCGGTCAACGCCGGGCGGCGGTGGTAACCACGCGCCAGGCCGACACCGCCCAGGTACAACTCCCCCGCCGCGCCCGTCGGCACCGGGTTGAGTTCGGCGTCGAGAATATGGGTACGCAGGTTGGCAATCGGACGGCCAATCGGCACGCTGTGGCGGCCATCGTCCACACAGGTCCAGTGGGTGACGTCGATCGCCGCTTCGGTGGGGCCATAGAGGTTGAACAGCCCGGCCTGCGGCAAACGGGCAAACACCTGAGCCTGGGCATCGGCAGGCAACGCCTCGCCACTGCAGACGATGCGTTGCAGGCTGCTACAAGCTTCGACACCCGGTTCATGAATGAATGCCTGCAGCATCGATGGCACAAAGTGCAAGGTACTGATGCGCTGCTCGACAATGGTCCGGATCAGTTGCTGCGGGTCGCGGTGGGCGCCCGGCTGCGCCACCACCAGGCGCGCGCCGACCATCAGCGGCCAGAAGAACTCCCACACCGAAACGTCGAAGCTGAACGGGGTTTTCTGCAGCACGCTGTCAGTTGCGCTCAAGGCATAAGCCTGCTGCATCCAGGCCAGGCGGTTGAACAACGCCCCATGACTGTTGCCCGCACCTTTCGGGCGACCCGTGGAGCCAGAGGTGTAGATCACGTAAGCGAGGTTGTGTGCGCTGTTGCCATGCGCCGGGTTGCTGTCGCGGTAACCTGCGGTGTCGAGCGTGTCCAGGCACAATGCCTGCAGATCGGCCTGCTGCGGCAGACGCTCGCGCAACGCCGAGTGAGTCAGCAGCAGCTGTACGCCACTGTCTTCGACCATATAGGCCAGCCGCTCGGCCGGGTAGTCTGGGTCGAAAGGAACATAGCCACCGCCAGCCTTGAGGATGGCCAACAGCCCTACGACCATTTCCAATGAGCGCTCCAGGGCAATGCCGACCAGCACTTCCGGCCCGACACCCGCCTCGATCAACCGATGTGCCAGGCGGTTGGCACGGGCGTTGAGCTGGGCATAGCTCAACTGCTCTGCGGCAAACACCAGCGCCGGAGCATCCGGAGTGCGTACGGCCTGGGCTTCGATCAGCCAATGCACGCAGGGGCCGTCGGCATAGGTGTGGGCCGTGTTGTTCCAGTCCAGCAGCTGGCGCTGACGCTCTTCGCCGCTGAGCAGCGGCAGGTCACCAAGACGCGCCTGCGGCTGATCGACGATGCCGTGCAGCAGGTTCAGCCAATGGCCGCGCAGTTGCTCGATACTGGCATGCTCGAACAGGTCGCAGGCGTAAGTCAGTGCCGCATGCAGGGCGCCGGATTTTTCCAGGGTATCCAGGGCCAGGTCGAACTGCGTGGTGCGCCCACCCAGCTCCAGCCGTGAGGCCTTGAGGCCGTCAACGATGTGCAACTGCTCGACATCGGCCACAACGGGCTGGTGGTTATACAGCACCTGAAACAGCGGCGAATGGCTGGTGTCACGTTCCTGCTGCAGGGCGTTGACCAAGCGTTCGAAAGGCAGCTCCTGGTGCGCCTGGGCGCCAAGCACGGCGGCCTTGACCTGGGCCAGCAGCGCGGTAAACGGCAAGTCACTGGCGGGCTGCGCACGCAACACCTGGGTATTGACGAACAGGCCGATCAGCCCCTCGGTCTCGGCCTTGTTGCGCCCGGCCACCGGCACGCCGACGCGGATGTCGCACTGACCGGTGTAGCGGTGCAGCAAGGTGTGGAAGGACGCCAGCAACAGCATGAACAGGGTCACGCCCTGCTGCTGAGCCAGGCTGCGCAGGCGCTGGGTCAACGCAGGCGCAATGGCGAACTCCAGGCGAACTCCGCAATAGCTGGGGCTGGCCGGGCGCGGAAAATCGGTGGGCAGCTCCAATACCGGCTGTTCGTCACCCAACTGCGCCGTCCAGTATTCCAGCTGGCGCTGCAACTCGCCCGATTCCAGCCAACTGCGCTGCCACAGGGCATAGTCGGCGTACTGGATCGGCAGTGCCGGCAACTGCGGCGCAGCACCGGCCACACACTGGGCGTAGAGGCGGCTGAACTCGTCGATCAGCACATTCATCGACCAGCCATCGGCGACGATATGGTGCAAGGTCACCAGCAGCACATGCTCCTGCGCGGCCATGCGCACCAGGCACACGCGCAGCAGCGGCCCCTTGTGCAGGTCGAACGGCAGGCGCGCCTGCTCGCCCATGCACTCGGCGAGGAGAGTGTCGCGCTCGGCCAAATCGGCGAAATCATGACGAACCAGCGCCAGTGGCCCGGCAGGCTGCAGGCACTGAGCCCAAACGCCATCATCGAGGCTGAACAAGGTGCGCAGCGGTTCATGCCGTGCCACCAGCGCTTCGAAGGCCGCCTTCAGCGCTTCGACGTTAAGCTCGCCCTGCAAACGCACCGCACCGGGCAGGTTGTAGGCGGCGCCCTGCGGGTCGAGCAACCACAGCAGGCCCATGCGCTGCTGGGCGTACGACGGCAACGCGCGTTGCGGGCTGTCGACACCGGCCGGAATCGGCAGCATGGCGAAGTCCACCCCTTCCCGGCCCAAGGCCTGCAGGAACACTCGGCGCTTTTCCAGCGGCAAGGCAATAAAGCGACGGGCTAGCTTGTCGGCGTCTTCGGGTTTCATGCTGGGTTTCTTCCTTCTTGTTCACGCGTAGTGCCTGGAGCACTCGTATGCAGATAGGAACGAAACTCAATTCGATGGATTTAGCCCTTGTGCAAACCCCCGGGCCAGACGCTTTGAAATATTTTTTTGCATTTTGACTAGCAGGTTTTCGATTCTCATTCGTCCTATATAGAGAACAACACCGACCACCTACCGTGCTCGACGCCTGGGTGATGCTTTGCATCGCCCCCATTTTTTTCGAAACAAGACCTGTACTCATGTCGAAAAAGTCCCGCTCAAAACTCTGGTTCCTGGTGCACAGCTGGCTAGCGCTGCCCATCTGGTTCTTCGTCCTGATCGTTTGCGTCACCGGCACCCTGGCGGTACTGAGCCAGGAGATCGTGTGGCTGGCCAACCCGGATGTGCGTGCCAACAAGCCCAGCGATGACAGCCCCCTGCTGAGCTACCAGCAAGCCTACGACGCCATGCTCAAGGCCGAGCCAGACCTGGCGGTGAACTACATCAGCCGCCCCGGCGAAGACCATTTCGCCCTCACCGCCAGCGTCACCTACCCGGATGGCACCTCGCCCATCCTGTATGTGAACCCCTACACCGGAGTGATCCAGGGCAAGAGCCCGACCTTCGATTTCGAGGCCTTCACCCGTGCCCTGCACGGCTGGTGGCTGGTGCCGTTCACCAACGGCTACAGCTGGGGCTGGTATTTGGTGTCGCTGCTCGGCCTGCCGATGCTGGCTTCGCTGGTCACCGGGCTGGTGGTGTACAAGCGTTTCTGGAAGGGCTTTCTCAAGCCGACCCTGCGCCTGGGCCAAGGCGCGCGAATCTTCTGGGGCGACTTCCATCGCCTGAGCGGCATCTGGTCGATCTGGTTTATCGCCACCATTTCCGTCACCGGCATCTGGTTTCTGATCCAGGCGATTCTGGCCGATAACCACGTGACCATTTCCAGCGAACCGATCGTACCGGCGATTTCCCGCGAAGACGTGCCGCGCACCGCCAACGGCGAAGTACCGCCGCGCCTGAGCCTGGATGACGCCGAGCGCGCCGCCATGCAGCAGTTCCCGGGCCTTGAGGTGTCGTTCATCAGCCTGCCGGGCAATGCCTATTCGCACTACTACATGGGCGGGCGCGGCTGGTATCCATTGATGTTCGAGACCGTCAACGTCAACCCGTTCAACAACAAGGTCGAGGCTTCGTTCATGGTCGGCGACCGCTCGACCCTGGAGTTTGTCACCGAGTCCATGCGCCCCCTGCACACCGGCGACTTCGGTGGCTTGTGGGTCAAGCTGATCTGGGCGTTCTTCGGCATTTTGCTGTGCATGATGGTGTTCAGCGGCCTGTTGATCTGGACCAAACGCACCGCCCAGGCCACCGCTGCCGCGCTCAAGCGTGAAGCGCGTACCCCACGCAAGGACACCGCGACCAGCCCATCGCCTTCGGAGGCCAGCCTATGAGCAAGGCAGCAGTGATCGAGCAAAGCCCGCTGCGGCGGTGGTGGCTCAAATGGCGCTTTCACCTGAACATTCTGCTGTTGCTGATACCGCTCGGGCTGATGCCCAAGTACCTGCATGAAGCCTCGATGAACCGCGGCGAAATCGGCCTGGGCGAGCGCGAGCTGGGTGAGCTGACGGCCGGCAAGTGGAGCGTGCAGATTGCCGAGCGCTTCGACGAAGCACCGCGCTCCGACGGCCCGGCCGGCTACTTCAAACAGTTCAAGATTGCCCTGTGCAGCACTTGCACCGACGTCAAGGCGGTGTACCTGCGGGTGGGCAAGCCGCGCAGCCTACGCGCCGCCGGTGCATTGTTCTCCGGCACCCCGTATCGCATGACCGGCGTGGTCAACATCCCGGTCAAGACATCCCCCGACGCCGATCTGTGGCTGACCTTCGAAGGCTGGGACGGCAGCATGCAACAAGTGTCGATCCCCCTGAGCAAGGCATCGCCGGCCACCGTCGCCTGGCTGAAACAACAAGGAGGCAAATCATGATGTCCAAGGCCCGCAGGCTGCTCCTGCTGCCGTTGTTGCTGGGTGCGGCAAGCCCGGCGCTGGCGCACAACCCGATGTGCGAATGCAAGCCGATCGACGGCGGGCAGATCGAATGCACCGGCGGTTTTTCCGATGGCAGCGGCGCACCGGGCGTGACCCTCGACGTGATCGGCTACAACGAAGAAATCCTTGTGCCGGGCAAGCTTGGCGAGAACTCCAAACTGACCTTCAAGCGCCCTGAAGGCGAGTTCTACGTGCTGTTCGACGCCGGCCCCGGCCACGTGGTGGAAATCGACTACGCAGATATCGAGCAATGAGCCGGGTGCAAGTGGTACGCCCGGCCGGTGCCGGGCATGAAACCCTGTATGTGCTGCTGGTCAGCCTGCTGATTCTGGCTGTGGCTGCCGGCATTGTCGCCCTGCGCGGCGAGCGTCACGACGAAGTCAGCATCGAAGCCCACCAGCTCGATGCCCGCCGTGACCTCAACGCGGCCGAACAAGGTGTGTACGCCGACCTGCGGGTGGCGTTCGAAGAAATCCAGCTGCGCCGCGAAGAACAGCCAGGCCTGCTCGACGTTGCTGTGCTGGCCGAAGAAGGCTTCCCGCCGTTCGTTGTGGACGCCAGCAGCGCCAGCCGAGGTGAACACCAGTGGCAGCGCCTGGGCGAACAGGCCTACCTGGGCCTGAGCCAGTCAGCCACGGTGGCGGGTAGCTTCCTGCTGCTGGTGCCTGCCGCCCATGACGGCGCTGCCGACGTCTGGCTGCAGCGCAAAGCTGACGCCAGCGTACCCACCGACCTCTCCCCTACCGCCCTGATCGGCGCCGGTTGGCAGCAGATCGCCGCCCACTATGACGCCGGCGTCACCCGCCAGCATCGCCACTGACCCAAGGACGCCCCATGTTTCGCTCCCGCCTCGCCCGTCGTCTTTTGACTGTGTTGCTTGCCTGTACCCTGCCCGTGCTGGCCCAGGCTGACAGCCAGGGCAAACCGCTGCGCATCGGCATCACCCTGCACCCGTACTACAGCTACGTGAGCAACATCGTCGGCGACAAAGCCGAGGTGGTGCCATTGATTCCGGCCGGTTTCAACCCCCACGCCTACGAGCCGCGCGCCGAAGACATCAAGCGCATCGGCAGCCTCGACGTGGTGGTGCTCAACGGCATCGGTCACGATGACTTTGCCGACCGCATGATCGCCGCCAGCGAAAAGCCGCAGATCACCGTGATCGAATCCAACACCAACGTGCCGCTGCTGGCGGCCACCGGGGTAGCGGCGCGCGGTGCGGGCAAGGTAGTCAACCCGCACACCTTCCTGTCGATCAGTGCCAGCATCGCCCAGGTCAACAACATCGCCCGCGAGCTGGGCAAGCTCGACCCGGACAACGCCAAGTACTACAGCCAGAACGCCCGCGCCTACGCCAAGCGCCTGCGCAAGCTGCGCGCCGACGCCCTGGCCCAGGTCACCGAAGCACCCGGGGCGGAATTTCGCGTTGCTACCATTCACGCCGCCTACGACTACCTGGTGCGTGAATTCGGCCTGGAAGTCACCGCTGTGGTCGAGCCGGCCCACGGCATCGAACCCAGCCCGAGCCAGCTGAAGAAAACCATCGACCAGCTCAAAGCCCTGGACGTGAAAGTGATTTTCTCGGAGATGGATTTCCCTTCGGCCTACGTCGAAACCATCCAGCGTGAGTCTGGGGTGAAGATCTACCCGCTGACCCACATCTCCTACGGCGACTACAGCAAGGAAAAATACGAGGTCGAGATGAAGCGCAACCTCGACACCGTGGTGCGGGCGATCAAGGAGTCCAAGGCATGACCGTGGCTGAAACCGTCATTACCCAGGCCCGCGGGCCAGGTATCGAATTCGCCGCCATCGACCTGACCCTGGGCCGTACGCGCATTCTCGATCAGGTCAGCTTCAAGGTCGCCGCTGGCAGCGTGCATGCCTTGGTCGGCCCCAACGGTGGCGGCAAGAGTTCGCTGGTGAAAACCCTGCTCGGCCAGATGCCCCATCAGGGTCAACTGACCTTGACCTGGCCGGGCGATACCCAAGTCATCGGCTACGTGCCCCAGGCCCTGGAGTTCGACCGCGGCCTGCCCATGACTGTCGATGACTTCATGGCTGCCATGTGCCAGCGGCGCCCGGCGTTTTTAGGCCTATCGCGCAAGGTGGCCCCAGCCATCGATGCGGCGCTGGAGCGGGTCGGCATGCTCGACAAACGCAAACGGCGCATGGGCGCGCTGTCGGGCGGTGAACGCCAGCGTGTGCTGCTGGCTCAGGGCCTGATCCCGGCTCCGCAATTGCTGGTACTGGATGAACCGATGTCGGCACTCGACGAAGCCGGCATCCAGGTGTTCGAACGCCTGCTGCTGGACTGGCGCGCCGCTGGCACCACGGTGCTGTGGATCGAGCATGACCTGCAAGCCGTGGCGCGCTTGGCCGACAAGGTCACCGGACTCAGCCGCCGGGTGCTGTTCGATGCCCCACCGCAACAAGCGCTGACACCGGAGCGCCTGCTCAGCCTGTTCTCCATCCATCCCCGCAGCGAGAGCATCGCCTGATGAACTACGAAGAAATTCGCCTGCTGATCCAGGGCTGGGCCAGCGCTGGCTACCTGCCTGAAGCCCTGGCCTATGGCTTTGTGGTCAACGCCTTGCTGGCGGGCTTGATGATCGGCCCGGTGCTTGGCGGGCTCGGCACCCTGGTGGTGGTCAAGCGCTTTGCCTTCTTCTCCGAAGCTGTTGGCCACGCCGCGCTGACCGGCGTGGCCATCGGCATCCTGCTCGGTGAACCCTACACCGGCCCCTACGGCAGCCTGTTCGGCTACTGCCTGCTGTTCGGCATCCTGCTGAACTTTTTGCGCAACCGTACCGGGCTGTCACCCGACACCCTGATCGGCGTGTTCCTCTCGGTGTCCCTGGCCCTGGGCGCCAGCCTGCTGCTGATGCTGGCCGGCAAGATCAACGTGCACATCCTCGAAAACGTACTGTTCGGCTCGGTGCTCACTGTCAGCGGCCAGGACCTGCTGGTACTCGGCATTGTCGGTACGCTGGTGCTGTCCCTGGCCCTGCCGTTGTACAACCGCATCATGCTCGCCAGCTTCAACCCGCAATTGGCAGCGGTACGCGGGGTGGCGGTGAAGAGCCTGGACTACCTGTTTGTGGTGCTGGTGACCCTGGTCACCGTCGCGGCGGTGAAAGTCATTGGTGCGATTCTGGTCGGCGCCCTGCTGGTGATTCCGGCGGCGGCGGCGCGCCTGATCAGCCAGTCGCTCAAAGGTTTCTTCTGGGCCTCGGTAGTGATCGCCACCCTGAGCACCCTAGTGGGCATCTTGCTGCCGATCGTCTTTGACCTGCCGGTGCCTTCGGGCGCGGCGATCATCCTCGTCGCCGGCTGCTGCTTCGCCCTCGCCGCCCTGGCCCGCGGCCTTGTTCCACGCCTGCAAGGAAACCCGGCATGACCTTCGAACTCAAACACCTGTGCCTGGCCCTGGCGCTGGCCACCCTGCCCGCCTTGAGCGTGGCCCAGCCCCCACCGACAGCGGTACAGCAACACGCCGGCGTTACCGTACTGGCTTCACTGCCGGTCACCCACGCCCTGGCCAGCGCCCTGCTCGACGGCACCTCGGTCACCCTGCAGCGCGCCGCGCCGGCCAACATTCCCGCGTCGCGGCAGCCGTCGTACTTCAGCGGTCGTGGTGCTGCGAGCCTGCAAAAGGCCGCAAGCCAGGCCGATGCGGTAATTGCCCTGCGTTCGATCTGGAGCGACGACCCGCTGTACCCGGTAGCGCGACGCAGCAACATCCGCATCGTTGAAATCGACGCCGCGCGCCCGGTAGACGGCGCACTGCCGGGGATCGCCGTGCAAGGCAACAACGCCTTTGCCGCCTACCCCTGGCTCAACCCCAGCAACCTTGGACGCATGGCCGACGTACTGGCCAACGACCTCGGCCGCCTGAGCCCGAGCGAACAGCCGAAGATCCAGGCCAACCTGGCCACCTTCAAACGCCAGTTGCTGGAGCTGAGCGCCAGCAGCGAGTCGCGCCTGGCCGACGCCGACAACCTCAGCGTGGTCAACCTCTCCGAACGCCTGGACTACCTGATCAGCGGCCTGAACCTGGACTTGATCGATCACCCGCGCGTGGCCGACGATCAATGGGATGCTGCTGCCCTGAAACGCCTGGGCGATGAGCTCAAAGGCCAGGACGTGGCCTTGGTGCTGCACCATAAACAGCCAAGCCAGGCCGTACTGGATGTGATCACGGCATCGGGCGCCAGGCTGGTGGTGATCGACACCGGTGCGCCAGACACCGTTGCCGGGCTCAAGGCCGGTATCGAGCAAGTCGTCAACGCGCTGGTCACCCGCAAAACCTGAGTCCATTGGTAGACGCGGGTTTGGCCCGTTTATCGCCTCGCGGGGCAAGCCCGCTCCTACAGGTAGGAGCGGGCTTGCCCCGCGAGGCGATGCCAGAAGCGCACAGATCCAGCCACTTCCGCAGCGTACAGCCACCGCCATTAGATAAAGGCCCTCCCCTGCTTTCAGTGGCAGCATCGCCTCTTCAATTAATACTGCGGTACGTCAGCCTTGGTTTTGATGAACGGTATATCTGGAGAAAGATAAGACCTAATAAGATCAGCCACCTCTGTTTTTTTATTTCTTTTACAAAACACATTAACCCCGCCATGTGTAATATGGTCCTTACCCTTCAAGACGACGCCATACTTGAACTCTACGATCTCTCTATTGGTCACAACAGCGAGCCGCTCTATATCAGCCCACTTAAATGCAAAGTGGTGATATTCAGTTTGCAGCTCCTGGTACTCTTTTGAGTTTGCCATCAAAAGATACGTCAAGCCTATCCCTCCCGGCCCTATTAGCGCGCCGAGTAGAAATAATGGGTCAATGGTCGCCATGAAAACAAAAACAACCGCCGCCACACCAGTTAACCACTTCAGAAATGTCAACGCCCATTTTGGAAAATCCTTCCACTCACAGTGCTCCAACCCGGACTCAGTAAGTCGATAGACGCAACTTATACGTTGATGGGTCATAGATGAAGTCACAGACAACATAAGAGTATAAAAAAAAACGCATGACAACGTTCGCCACGGCTGATCCATTCCCTCATACACAGAGTACATAACGAATGCACACCCCAATATAAAAATAGCCATAAACAAAAACATGCCGTTAGCCACAAATATATTGTAATTCCGCGCCTTAATCGTCCACGCCATCAACTCAGGCTCATGCGCAAACTTCCACTCCAGCTGCGGCGGTAGCTCAAGGGGCTTATTAAAAATGAACATGTTTAAACTCAACCATCACTTGAATTGGGGACTGACAACTTCAACAGCTTGCTGCACGGGCCATAGATCACAACACAGTCTGTTTCTCGCAACTCCCCACTAACGGCATCGCTGACTCGGTCAGCCTCACTCGCCGCCCACTTCAGCGCCAACCGGAACATGTAACTGTGACCGCTTGAGCCCTGCCACACACCGGACGGGTATTTAACCTCCAGCTCAAGAAGCGGGTTATCCGTTGGATCATTGATCCAAACTTGCCATAGGCGGTGTTGATCCTGCGGGGTGTAAGTGAAGTCGGTTAAGCGCAGGCTGCTGCCCGGAACATTGGGTAGCTCACCGAGTAGCTTCGGATCGACCCAATGGCCATTTAGAAACTGATCGTAGAACCTGTTGTGCTCGAAGTCCGTGAGGTTTTCTTCCGATGTCCACCGGTTCACGACCGTCGGTTGCAGGGTCAACTCTTTACCGGCCAACGCTGCCGGTACTTGAATCTGCACCCAGAAATCAGTCGCCTTCCTGGCGTACCCATTTGGAGTGTTTGTTCCGTCAATCAGTACTGAGCGGAACGTTGACCTTGGCCCTGATGAAAGGAACGTCCGGAGAAAGATAAGGCCTTATGATCTCCGCTACTTTTTCTTTCTGCTTTCTCCTGCAAAAAATGTTCAAACTCCAACGGGTTTCAAAGTCATCTCCTTCCATGGTTATTGCGTATTTCAAATCGACCACCTCTCGATTGCTTGCAATGGCAAGCTGCGTAAAATCCGCCCATTTAAATGCATAGTGATGGTATCGGGTATGCATTTCCCGGTAATTTTTTGAGTGCGCCATCGAAAGGTACGTCAACCCCATCCCCCCTGGACCTAACAACGCACCCAACAAAAATGAAGGATCGATAGTCGCTATGAAAAGAAAAATGACCGCCGTTATCCCTGTAAGCCATTTTAAAAATGTTAAAGCCCACTCCGGAAAATCCTTCCAAACACAATACTCAACTCCAGAGCCAGAAATTCGATAGGCAAAATTCACTTTTTGATGAGTCATACTAAGAACTGCACAAGTTATGATCAAATAAAAACAAAAAGCCACTACAATCCTGAACAACACCCCCTCGCCTGGAGCCGGCATCGAATACACACTATAAGCCCCAAACACTATCAGCACAGACATAAAAGCAAACATGCCATTAGCCACAACCGTATTATAATCACGCGCCCGAATCGTCCAGCCCAACAGCTCTGGCTCATGCGCAAACTTCCACTCAAGCTGCGACGGCAGCTCGAGTGGCTTATTGAAACTTAACATATTATTGCTCAACCACCACTTGAGTTAGGGACTACCAGCTTCGTTAATTTGCTGGACTGACTATAAATCACAACAGAATCTTTTTCCCGCAGTTCCCCGCTTACGGCAGACTTGACTCGGTCTGCTTCACTCGCCGCCCATTTCAGTGCCAACCGGAACATGTAACTGTGGCCGCTTGAGCCCTGCCACACACCGGACGGGTATTTAACCTCCATCTCGAGAAGCGGATTATCCGTCGGATCATTGATCCAAACTTGCCATAGGCGGTGTTGATCCTGCGGGGTGTAAGTGAAGTCGGATAAGCTCAGGCTGTTGCCCGGAACACTGGGCAACTCTCCCAGTAGCTTCGGATCGACCCAATGGCCATTTAGAAACTGATCGTAAAACCTGTTGTGCTCGAAGTCCGTGAGGTTTTCTTCCAACGTCCACCGGTTCACGACCGTCGGTTGTAGGGTCAACTCTTTACCGGCCAACGCTGTCGGCACTTGAATCTGCACCCAGAAGCCCAGCCACCTCCTGAGGGCACGCTCACCGTCTTTATAAAAGGCTCTTCCCACTACCGTCGGGCGTTGCAAGGTTTCCAGCAACGCGTGCATCTGCTTGAGATGATTGCCGTCACCCCGCCATTCTGGGATTGACCCACGCCCCCAACTGCAACGGTACAGCCACAAACGCAGGCCCTCGCGCTTGAAACGGTTGGCGGCCATTGAGACCAGAAAATAGGCAATACCCAGCAGCGCAATAATGATCGTCACTGGCGTCGACATTACCCAGGAGAAACTCAACCAATAGCCGAGGCCTGCACCGATTAATTGGCCCGTGGAAACAAGCCCCATTCCTTTAACAATGCGAAGCTTCCATGTGAGCAATTTTTCCTCTTCCTCACTGGTGGCTCTGCCAATGTCTTCGGAGATCTGCCACGCCTCAAGACCCGCCGCAACAGCCCCCAGCGCAGCCCACGTCACCGTGCGTAAAATCAGACCTTTCGACACCGTAGCAAATTCGTTTGCCGTCGCAGCTTGGGCGCTCCCTGCGGAGGCAGCTTTGTACTTTGCAAGCCATGCCGAGTAGCTTGCCTGGGCAACTTTCCGCGTTTCATCGCTCAACTTCCCAACCATCCCCCCCGCCCGACTCCAAGCCGGCCCAACCCACAACGCCGCCAGCGCATTCCCCGCATACGCCGCATTCGCCCCCATCACGCGCCATTCATCCGCAGTGAACTGCCCGTCGTTTTGCGCCTGTTGGGCACTGCTCCACAGGTTCCACGCGTTCAGGCCCACCAGCACCGTCGGCAGGGCACTGCCGAGGTTCTGCGCCATCCAGGTTTTGGTCCGCGTCAGGTATTCACGCGTGCCCAGCAGTTTCAGTTGTGCCGTCACTTCGTTCTGGCCGAGGTTTTCGAACCAGTGGTTGATTTGCCACAAGCTGACCTCCAAGCGGGTACTGCCCGAAGCTTTGGCGATGATCTGGATGGGACGTTCGAGGAACCGCGCTTGCCGCTGTTGTTCAAGGATCTGCAGCGATCGACGCGCGGCGCGCTGGTCGTGCACCCGACCGGGAGTGTGCAGCACACGTTTGACGCCCGCGATCTGGTTATTCAGGGCTTGCACGTGCAGCAACCAGGCCTGGAACGCGCGTGGGTAGGCGGGGTTGAACAGCAGTTGGGTGGTGCTGGCGATTTCCGTGGAGATCAGCACCTGGGTCGCGACGAGCGCAAAGGCCGTGTGCTGTTTCATCGCCGGCAGCAGCAAGCCGCTCAGGCCGTGCCAGGCCTCGCGGGCCTGGTGGTTGGCGACCTCGATCAGGCTACTCATGGCTTCGCGGGTGACACTGCTCAGGGTCTGGTACAGCCGGCTGCTGCGCACGCTTTCGAGGTCGAACACCGCTTTCAGTTCATTGACGCGGGTGGTCATGCTGGTGGCGTCGCCTGACGAAGACGGCGTCAGCGCCCCGCTGCTGCCATCGCCTTGACGGCCCTGGTCGTCAAGGGTGCCGTAGGTGGTGAAGTTGTGCGACAGGGTGCGGATCAGGCTGGCCAGTTCCGCGTTGAAGTTGAACAGTGCCAGGCCAAACAGGGTGCTCGGGCGCTCGGCCTGCTGGCACAGCCACTGTTGCCCTTGCTGGCCATTGCCGAGCAAGGTGTAGAGCATGTGCGCGGTTTCCAGCAACTGGCGGGCCTGCTCGCGATTGCAGGTGTCGTGGTACACCGCTTCGGCGCTGGGGCTGAGGCGATTGAGCCAGGTGAGCAGGTCGGCTTCGCTGCGCTGGCAATGCGCTTGCAGTTGTTGCGCCTCGACGCGGACCTCGCTCAGGTAACGACGCAGGTCATCAAAGCGCACGTCTTCGCGCCATAAGCGCTTGGCGTTCCATTCTTCCAGGGCGGCTTGCCAATCCGCGTGGGCCGGCAGATGCCCCCAAGTCTGCTTGAAGCGGGCCTGGGCGGCGCTGACTTCCTTGGCCGCGCCCATCATCACCAGCTGTTCCTCCTCGGCCGGGACCATGTCCTTGGCGCGTTCAAGCTCGTCAAAGGTGCCCAGCAGGCGGTACAGGTCGTCGCTGTAGGCCTGGCGCTGCAGCGGGTCGTGCAGGGTCTTGGGGAAAAAGGCTTCGGTATCAAAGCCGCACAAGCGCTCGACGGCCAGGGCGCTTTCCAGGCTGGCTTGGTGCACGCTGTCGAACTGCTGCTGTTCCTGCAGGCGACCGGACAGGTTCATGCTCAGGTCGTCGATCAGGGCCAACGGGTCGTCCAGGGCGATGTACAGCGCGGTGTCCTGCTCAGGCACCCGACCGCGCACCAAGGCTTCTTCGAACGCCGGTTTGTACGGCTGGCCCGGCTCGCCGGCGGTGGTCGGCAACAGTGTGCTGGTGAAGGTTGGTGCGCTGGCGCCGAAGACGTAAATATCCGCGACGTCATTGCCCAGCTCAGTAATATCGCCGCCATGCTCGGTTTTGCCGCTGGCACAATACGCCGGCAGATCAAGCGCGCGCATCCACCGGCTTTGGGCGGCAGGGTTGCTGCGCATCAGTTCGCACATCCGCCAGGTCCATTGCACCGGCGAGTAGGCGATGCGCAACTGGCTGCGCCGCGGGTACAGCAGGTACGGCTGGGTTTCGCTCGGGTTGTGGCGGGCATCCTGATACAGCTGGACGTCGGTCCACAGGTGGCGGGTGAAACGCTCACCGCTGACCTGGTATTCATGGAAGGTCTGGTCGCTGCTGTTCCACACGTACAGCCAGCCATCGCGCAACTGGCGCAGGGTGTAGCTGCGGGTGTGCAGCGCGGGAAGTTTGCCTGTCCAGCCCTTGGGCAGCGGGTTGGGCCCTTGGTTGCTGCCTTTGCTGTGCGGTGATTCGTCCAGTGCATAGCGCACTGGGAAAATCGACACTTCGGGGTGGCGGAAGGCGCATTTGCCGATGCCCAGCGGCGCGTTGGTGAATTCCTGGTTGCGCCGGGCCTGGTTCAGTTCGGCTTCTGTTACGGCAGTATTCATTGCACGTCCTTGTTCACGGTGAGGTGCAGGCAGTCGCTATCCATTTGCTGGATATGCAGTTCCGGGGCGAGCTTCAGCGCACTGGGGGTACGCGCCAGCCATCGCTGGTAAGGCGATTGAAGGTTCTGGGCAAAGCCCTCGCCCCAACGCAGGCTGTACTCGACCCAGATCGCGAGGCTGCGCTGGCTGACCAGCCCCCAGGCCTGTGCTTCTTCCACACGCTCATCGAGCCAGCGCGACAACCGGGCGTTCTCGATGCGCGCCAGTGGCTGGGAATGACTGTGTTGGAGCCGTTGGTGCAACCGCTCTTTGAAGCGCCAGCGCGCGGCCTGATCCAGCGCCTGCATTTGTGCGTCGGCGAACCGGGCGTATTCATCCACCCATGTTGGGGACGCTGCCGAGCGTGTGAATGTCAGCCACTCAGGGGGCGCATCGAGCACCCAGGCATGTGGTGTTGGCGGCAAGTGCCAGGCTTGAATCGGGCCGAGCACAGCATCCCGCTGCGCGTCTTGATAACTGCCTAGCCAATGCCGCGCCACCAAGGGATCGGCCAAGCGCAGCAAGCCCTTGTTGCCCTGTGCATCGGCAGGTGCAATGAAACGTCGCAAATGATCGGCTACCGCGCGCAGCGGCGCCTGGCTGTACAACAGGCTGGCGTCAGCCTGCTGGCCAGCGCGTTGCCAGGTTTCGCCGATCAGCGTGGATGAATCTGCAACCGCAACCAACAATGGGCCCAGGTGCTTCAGTTCGGTCCAGCGGGTACCCAGGTACAGCGGTTCGATCTCAACCGGCTCGGCGAGGGCGTAAAGACTGGCCAGCGCATCGGCACGCAAGGCACCATCGATCAACAGGTAATTGGCTTGGGGAGCGCTAGTCACTGAGCGTTGTCCTGCGTCTTCTGTTCACAGATTTCGCACCAGGGCTCATTTCGCACCAGTGCTTTGCCCTGCGACGAGGTCTCTAGCGACGGCGGTGTCGCTAGCCCGTCAAGCTCGCCGGGCAACTTCGGTGCCGCTGCGGTGCCGATGATGGGCGCACCTCCGAGTTGAATCTCGGTGCTGCTGAAGATACCGCCGGGGCCGAGGACGATATGCTGCCCGCCGCCGCTCAGACTGAGGCCGCCCCCCGCATCGAGCACCACATCGCGGTCCGCAGTAAAGTGAACCTGTTGACCGGCTTCAATCACCAGCGTTTGCCCGACCTGGGTGTAGCTACTCTGACCGACATGCAGGTGATCGTCGGCCTTGAGTTCGACCTTGCGGTCGCCGCTCACCGTGCGCTGTTCCTCAGCTTCGAGCACTGAAATGCTGTTGCCCTTGATGGTTTCCCGCCAGTCGTTGCCGACGTCCAGGCGGCTGTCGTGCTCGATCTTTTGTTCCAGGTCGCGCTGGGCACGCAGGTAGATCAGTTCCTGGCCACTGCGGTCGTCGATCGACAATTCGTTGAAGCCGCCACTGCCGGGCGTGCTGCGGCTACGCAACACGGTCTTGGTCTTGTTGGCGGGCAAGGGATAAGGCGTTGCTGTGAGCTTATTGGCAATGCACCCGCTGATCAGCGGCTGGTCGGGGTCGCCTTCCAGGTAGGTCACCAGCACTTCCATGCCGATGCGCGGCACAGTGACCGCGCCATAACCCGCGCCCGCCCAACCCGACGCCACCCGCAGCCAGCAACTGCTCTTGTCGCTGTTCAACTCGGCGCGGTCCCAGTGCAGCTCGACCTTCACCCGGCCGTACTCGTCGCAATAGATTTCTTCACCCTCGGGCCCGGTCACCCGGGCGGTCTGGGCGACCAGTTGTGCCGGGCGCTTGACCAGTGGTGGGCGGTAGAACACATCCCAGGGGATGACATTGAAGCGATTGCGGTAGCCCTGGCTGAAGCCGTCTTTGCTCGGCGGGCTATCGATGCTGGCCGACTCCTCCAGCACCTGGGGCTGCTTGCCTTCATGGCTGACGCTGAGCAACAGCCAGAGGTTGTTGCAGGCCTTGCGCGGATGCTCGGTAAGGTCGAAAAAGTGACCGCTGCGCAGTTGCGCTTGGTCGCTGCTGCCTTCGCCCGACGCGTAGTCGACACGGTGCCGTTCCAGGGCCAGGCGGGCAAGCTGTTTGCTGCGTTCTTCGGTTTCGTTGGGTGCTGGGTAGCGATAGTCTTCAAGGGCCGGGCCGACGTCGGCGCGGGCCTGTTTTTCCAGCAGGCGGCTGGGGCGCTCGAAGTCATAGGCGCGCTGCGTCACCGTGTTGGTGCGGCTACTGAGGCCGTGGGTGAACTGGCTGACCACCGGGTGTTCGGCGACCCTGCCGGCGCCTTGCCGGTAGGGCGTGGCGCCGAGCCTGGGGAAGAAGGTCTGGTGGTCGCTGAACACCAGGTGATGCCCCTCTGGGCTATGCAGGTGATGCCAGGCAATGCCCTCTTCGCTGCACAAGCGCAAAATAAACTGATAGTCATTTTCGAAGTATTGAGTGCAGTATTCACGTTCGCTGCAGGTGCTGACATTGAAGGTGAAGGCGTCGGCCTGAATGCCGTGGCCCTGCAGTACCTGGGTGATGATCTGCGGCACCGTCAGTTGCTGGAAGATCCGCGGGGTGTAGCTGAGCTGCAAGTAGTGCAGCGCGGGTACGAGGGTCAGTTGATAACGGGTCAGGCGAGTGCCAGACTCGCCGGCCAGGACATCTTCGATGTGGCCGTGGAGGCCTTCGCCACTGGCGCCAAACTGAAGGAACGCCGGTTGGCCGAGCAGGCTCTCGAGATCGAAGTCAGGGTGCTCGCTGACCAGCTCGACCGTAATCGCATACAACTGGCTGATGGCCTCGGTGCCGTGAAAGGCCAGGACCTTGAAGTCATTACGGACGGATGGAATTGATAATTTGAAAGGCGCGCGGTTGGCCGAAATGGGCATACGTTTTTCCTTAAACGGGTGAGGAAAACAACCCGGAAAAAGTACCCAGTTCTAATTGGGAAAGATGTCAGACGCTTCCGAAAATGCGTCCGTATTCACCTAAGGTGGTGGGAACAACTGTCTTCTTGTGGGGGGCTTGTTGTGGGAGCGGGCTCGCCCCGCGATGCGGTGTGTCCGATAAACCGCAATCGCGGGGCAAGCCCGCTCCTACAGCCCTACCGTTTCATGCAGCGCTGATATCGCTCATCAACGCGGTTGGCAAACCAGGCCGTGGTCAGTTTGCGGGTGATCTTCGGGCTTTTCAGCTCGATCCCCGGCAATTGCGCACGGGGCAACGGCTTGCCCCGCTTGCCTTCCGCCAGGGCATAGACGCCGCTGTACAACTTGGTGTCTTCGAATTCCAGGCTGTCACCCTTCTCCAGCTGGTCGCGAATGCTCGGGTTACGCAGGCCTAGCGTTTCACCCAGTCGCCGCGCGGCTTTCTCGGTGTTGCCCGGCAGGATCGCCCCCGGCGCGATCAAGTCGCCATCCAGCGCCAACTGCACCCCACTGGCCCGGCTCAAGGCACTCTGGAACGCGGCATTGCGGCTGGCATACCAGCCTGCGTTGAAATCGGCGAAGCGGTACAACTGGCGCTCGTAATGACTGGGGTAACCCAGCAAGTGAGCGATGCCGAAGTACATGCCGCCACGGCGGCTGAACACTTCCTGGCGAATCGTGCCTTGATGGCTATAGGGATAGTCACGGGCGTTGCGCTCGGCAAAGGCGATGCTGACCTGCATCGGCCCGCCGGTACGTACCGGGTTGAGGTCGCCGAGCAAGGTGCGGCCCATCGGCACACTGCCGATCAGGTCATCGAAAATCGCACTGAGCTGCTTTTCACTGCGCACCGCCGCCAGCCGTTCACTGTAAGTTTTGCCGTTCGGTGAGCGGGTCTGCAGGGCGCCATTTACCAGCATCTGGGGAATGTGCAGGCTGGCAGCCCGGCGGTCGATCTCCTGGCGGGCGATACGACCCAGGCCGGGCACCTGCGGGTCGGCCTGAAAGGTCGACTCCTGCTCGGTCACGGCCAGCACGGCGCACAGGTTGGAGCGGCTCGGGGTGATCTTCTGCGCGGTGAAGGCGGTCTGGATGTCCCGCGCCCAGCCTTCACGGTCTTTGGTGGCGGCAGGCAACAAGCGCAGGATCTGCGCCTGCACCTTGGCCGGATCGGTTTCTGGTGCCTCGCGCTGCGTCACGCAGCCTTGTACCGTCAACAGCACGGCGACGCCCAGCAGCAAACCTCTGACGTGCATGTAATACCCTCGGCGGTTCAGGGTTGTTCGCCAACCATGTAGGTCTTGCTGATGTGCCGAAATTGTTCGTGGCTCGAGATTTCCATCAGCTCGAACACCACCATTTCGCGGGTAACGATCTGCGCGCCAGCGTCACGCATCCGCGCAATGCCTGCGGCCTGGTTGTGAGCACCGCGGCAATCACAGGCATCTTCGACCACGAATACCTGCTTACCCAATTCGCGCAGGCCGAGCACGGTTTGCAACACACAGATATGGGTTTCCATCCCACAGACGATCACCTGTTCACGGGCCAGCAAGGACGCCGGCAGGCACTCGGCGCTGACGCAGGAAAAGTGCAGTTTCTCCACGATCCGGGCATCGGGCGATGCCTCCTTGAGCGCCGCGACTGTCGGGCCGAGACCTTTGGGGTATTGCTCGGAAATCACCGTCGGCAGCCCCAGCTCAGCGGTGGCAGCCATCAGCCAGCGAGTGCGCGCCAGCGTGCCGGCCGGGTCGCTGACGGCACCAATGAGTTTTTCCTGTACATCGATGACCAGCAAGCTGGCCTGGTTCGCCTTGATCAACATTCCCTGCACCTGCGTCGTGATTGAGCCACCAAGGCTCGCCCAGCGCTGGCGGTCACGTCAAGACAGGATCAGGCCGACATTCGATGGGGCTCCAGTGCGGCACTGAGCACACCGAGCACGCGCGCTTCATGTTCATGGAGGAAGAAGTGACCGCCGGGAAAGGTCTCCAGGGAAAAATCACCCAGCGTCTCGCGGCGCCAGGCCAGCAACTGCGTCTCTGTGGCACGATCCTCTTCGCCGCTCAACACATGCAGCGGGCAATGCAAGGCCGGGCGTTGGCGATAGGCATAACGGCCGCACAGCAGAAAATCGGCACGCAGTACCGGCAAGGTCAGGCTCATCAGTTCCTGATTGGCCAGGACCTCTTCCGGGGTGCCTTTGAGCCTGCGCAACTCCTCGATCAGCGCGGCGTCACTTCTTGGCTCGCGCCACAGCTCACCGTCGTAGTCTTCGCGGCGTGTCGGCGCCGCCGTGCCGCAGGCAAATAGCGCCAGTGGCGACGGGCAGCCCAACGCCTGCAGCTCATGGGCCAGCTCAAACGCCACGAGTGCTCCAAGGCTGTGGCCGAGCAAGGCATACGGCTGGTGGGCAGCCAGACGCTGCTCACTGGCCAACTGCCGGGCCAAGGCGTGCATATCGGTGTGCAGCGGCTCGCCCAGGCGCGCACCACGCCCGGGCAACTCCACAGGGCGCACGTTGATCCACGCCGGTAACGTGCGGCGCCAGCGGCTGTAGACCATGGCGCTGGCGCCCGAATACGGCAGGCACAACAAGGTCAGTGACGACACCCCGCGGCCCTCAGTGCGATGCTGCGGTTTCGGCCATTTTCTGGCGCAGGCTCAGCGGGCGCATGTCGGTCCAGACTTCGTCGATGTAAGCCAGGCATTCCTTCTTCAGGCCACGCTTGCCAACGGTGCGCCAGCCGGCCGGTACTGCCTTATAGTCAGGCCAGATGGAATACTGTTCTTCGTGGTTGACCACTACCTGGAACACGATGTCGTCGCGATCGAATACGGATGTCATTGCCTGTCTCCTGAATTGAATGGGCCCGCGGCACAGCGTGCGTACGGTGGCTACCCAAGAGAACGAATGAGGCTGACAGAAAATTAAACTTCCACTGGCAACGCGCACCGAGCACTGGAAAAATCTGCTGCAAAGGGCCATCCTCCCCGCCTTTTTGCCCGCCTACCCCGCCAAGGAGCCCCTCCATGCCCATCGCCCCCCTCACCGCCAGCGAGCTGACGTTCATCGACGACACCCTGCTCAAGTACGGCGACGACCACTCGGTGCTCAACATGTCTGAGCTGGATGGCTTCTGCACGGCACTGGTTTCGGGCCCCGCGCAGCTCGATATCAGCGAGTGGTTCCCGGCCATCTGGGGCGGCCAGACGCCACAATGGGAAAGCCCCGAAGAATGCCGGCAATTCATCGACCTGAGCATCAAGCACCTCAACAACCTGGCCAGCCAACTGGCCAATGACTCTGGCGCCTTCAGTGCGCGCTTCGACCAGACCGAACACAACGGCCAACCGCTGACCCTGGCCGAGGAATGGTGCTTTGGCTATGTGCGTGGTGTGTCGATCAGCAACTGGCCGCAGTTGCCCGAAGGCCTGGCCCTGCAACTGCAGAAAATCACCGACTGCGCCGAGCAGGACAATTTCGAACTGCCGGTAGATCTGGATGTGGTGTTGCACCGTCAACGTGTGGCGGCGATCGAGCCGGCTGCGCGGGCGTTGCATGACTACTGGGCCGTGCAGCGATAAACGCTGAAACTTTACCTATTACATCAATAACAATTCAATCTAGCCAAAACAGCCCGTCTGATCATTGACGGGCTGCCTCTGGCTTGACTTCCACTCCCTTCATGCTTGCCTTAAATACAAGCACCAAGGGCAGTCTGCCATTATCTGTCCATTCAAATACTCATAATGTCCGAGACAAATGGGTGTTGCGATGACGATCAAATATTCCTTTACCCGTTACGACACCATCAGAATCCAGTGCAATGGCGAAACACTCGAGGTGCCCCTTCCACCAAAGGTGACTGACGTCATTACCTCTCCGGGCGCAAACGGATCGGTTAGCCAGCAAATGGGCGGAGACAAAACGTCTGATATTGGTCGCCCACGGGTACGCCCCTCTGTTATCGGGATCTTCACCGTCAATGATCTGGACGAAGATGACTTACCTGAGCTATTCGATTGCAGCAACATGGATACACAAGCCGTTGTCGCGCTCAGTGACATAGCCAATATGTCAAAAAGCAACCTTGAGCAGATCTTGGCCAATGAACAGTACCGGTTAACCGGCGGCCACAACCAACCCTATGTTCTTGACATCGGCATTGATCGAAACGCCTTGCAACTTCCAGAACAACTGGAAACGCTTCAGGAAGCACTTAGAGATCAGCAAAACGGTTTGACTGGCATCCGCTTGCTGCAAATGCCCTCAGAGTAATCCGAAGGTTTCCTATGGCCACCGCAGACGCCTATATCACGGCTAAAGCCAACCTGCGTGATAACGTCAAGACGTTGATCCTGGTGTTTGGCAGCATTGCCGGTGTGATGATGGCGGGGACGCCGTTCTCAGGCTATGGAGCACTCGCGGTGTTTTCCACACAATGGTGGGTCGCTTCCATCAGCCTGCTCCTGACTATCACCCTTGTTGCTATTGCCTTACGCCTGTTATTACGGTCCCTGCAGCCGGATCTTTCTTACCCTGAAGCGCTACACCAGAACTTCAACCTGGATGGCCAGGAACGATATACACGCCGTGAACTCTCGGCGCTCAGAAAAGAATTCGAAAGGTACAAGCATCAGCTACTACCTGCGGGTATCAATACCCTTGAAGAACTGGAGTCACGCGCGGACGACGCCTGGGAGCTCTATCAACGAACTGGGGAGGAGAAAGACAAAGAGGCGTACTACATTCGCCATGAGATCCTGACAGATATCGGTAACTGGTCTGCCTTCACCCGCCTGCACTTCCGAATTCGTACCACCATCAATATGGTGTTACTGATCGGGCTTTTTACCCTGGTGAGCATTGCCGTATTTTCATCCGCAGTAAACGCCCCACAACGGCCATCAGAATTTGCAACTGAAGGCACTATCCCCGCTCTGCGCCCCTCTACGCTAACCCCGGTTAGCCTGGAGGCCGACATGTCTGGCCTGACGAACGAAGCGCTGGCTGTCATTGCCAGCACGCTGGAAAAACTTCGGGCAGATCCCACGGCTGGGGTATTGATTTTTGGTGTCTTGGATAATTCAGCGGCGTCTGCGCGCAAACGTGACCTTGTAAACTACCGAGCCCACGAAGTTCGCCAGCTATTGAGCCGGTTGGGAGGTGTTAGCGATCAGCGTGTGTTCGTTATCGAACTGCCGAAATCTGACACTCACCGACCTCTGCAAGAGGACAGTTCTACTGAGCCGGCTGTACAAATCGTTTTGCTCCCCCTTTTACATGCACCGTAGTTACTCAGCCCGTGAACAACGATCCGCACTTGCGTTGCGGGAAAATGCCTGTGCTTGGTCTACCCTGCAATCTGGCGTCGACAGTATCTGTGTGTACTCAGCGCTGGACACCAATAGTGGCCAATTAGTAGCATCCGCTACCCCCTACAAAAACAAACAGCCAGGGAGGCTGTATGAGCCGTATTGTCCATCGCCCGATCCACCTCGAACTGCGCCCGACGCTCACCTGGATCGACACCTGGCAGGGCCCGGACAACGGTCTGATCCGCTGCTGGGAAATTGGTCGCGAACGTGCACTGAAGCACCCCGAAATCGCCCAACGCTGCCTTGCCGGCGAGTTGCCGGTACTGGGTTGGAAAGGTGGTGTAGAACGGACCTTGAAGAAGCGGGAAAAATTCGGCTCACTCAAATACCTTGCGCAGTGGCAAGGCTTGCGCGGTGAAGACCTGCAGATCGACACTACGGCAGAGCTGACCCTCAACTGCAGCCGTACCGGAATGGTCGTGACCTTTACCCCGGACCAGAGCAAGTACTACAACTTGCAGTTGGATATTGACGAATAGCCGGTAGGAGCGGGCTTGCCCCGCGATTGCGGTTTATCAGACACACCGCAATCGCGGGGCAAGCCCGCTCCTACCGGGTGAACAGCCTCGGCGGAGTGTCCTGATGACCACGCTCAACGATCGTTTCAGGCAAGGCAAGGCGGCGCGTAAGAAGTGCCCACGCAGCGCTCAGGCGGCGCTGGGCAAGGTCAAGCGCAATCCGATCCCGCTGATCAAGGCGTCAAGTGAGGGCCGCGTCGAGTCGCTGGTCGCCTTGCGCTACGGGCGCATGCTGGTGTCGCCGTTCACCTTCTACCGCGGCAATGCCTTGCTGCAGGCGCACGACCTTTCAACCACAACGAACATGGGCCTGGTGTCGCCAATCTGTGGCGATTGCCACCTGATGAACTTTGGCGGTTTCGCCACTCCGGAGCGCAACCTGCTGTTCAGCGTCAATGACTTTGACGAAACCCATCCCGGCCCCTGGGAGTGGGATCTGAAACGCCTGGTGGCGAGTTTTCTGGTGGCTGCCCGCGACCTGCGTCATAGCGCTTCAGTGGCAGAGACCGTTTGCCGCCAGGTGGTACGCACCTATCAGGACGCGCTTTTGGAATGCGCCGAACAAAGCGCGCTGGACACCTGGTACGACGCCATCGACTTCGATGTTTTACGCAGCCAGGCAAGCAAAAGTGCGCTCGAGCATGTAGACCGCGCCATTGCCAAAGCCGAACGACGCAACCATGCCGAACTGCTGCCGAAAATCACCGACCGCGACGCCAAGGGTCGCCTGATCATTCGCGACGATTTGCCAGAGATTTTCCATCTGCATGGCAGCAGCACGCTGCTCGACATCGATGATGACTGGCTGCGTTTGCCAGACTGGCGCAAGTACCTGAACAAATGTTTGCGTGAGTATCGAACCACGTTGCAGGCTGACCGCCGCGAGCTGTTCTCACGCTTTCACATCCATGACCTGGCCTTCAAAGTGGTGGGTGTCGGCAGTGTCGGTACCCGCTGCCTGGTCGGCCTGTTCACCGACGATCAGCAAGCGCCGCTGTTTCTGCAGTTCAAGGAAGCGCGCCGCTCGGTGATCGCCAACTACCTAGACACCCGCTTACGGGTCAAGCATCAAGGCCAGCGGGTCGTTGAAGGGCAACGCTTGATGCAGGCGGCCAGCGATCTGTTCCTTGGCTGGACCACCGGCCCGAGCGGTCGTCACTTCTACGTACGCCAATTGCGCGACATGAAGATTTCGGCCGAACTGGAAGTGTTCGACGACCAGACCTTTTGCGACTACGCCAGAGCCTGCGGGCGCGCCCTGGCGCATGCCCACGCCAAAGCTTCAGGCTGCGCCCCGTATATCAGTGGTTACATCGGTAAGAGCGATGCCCTGGCCGATGCGCTGTACCAATACGCCCAAGGCTACGCCAAGCAGAACGAAGACGACTTCGAACGCTTCCAGCTAGCCTGTCGCACGGGGCGTTTGCAGGCGCGCACTGAAGCCGATTTCGCGGCGGATCATCACCCGTAGCTATCAGCAGAATCCTGACCAGGCGACGCTCGCGCATCCTCAGATGAGCGGTCGGAGAATAAGCAGCCTGGCGTTCTGGGCGAGGGCTAGAGTTACTTATCCGCAAACCCGAAGCGGTGCCCTCATGAACACCATCCTCCGACAGTACCTCAAGCCCTGTTCAGCCAAGGTGTCTGTAACAGCGGTCAGTTTGATCATCGGACTGTGCCTGTCGACTGCCACGCAGGCCGATGAGGCCTACGCGAAGCAATTGCTTAAGAACATGTCCGACTACATGTCTGCGCAAAAGAACCTATCGTTCAGCTACGACACGATTCTGGAAGTGGTGACCAAGGATCAACAGCGACTTGCCCTGGCAGGCTCCGGCGCTGTGGTGATCAGCCGGCCCGATAAAATCCGCAACTCGCGCACCAGTGGCTTTGCCGACGTCGAGATGCTGTTTGATGGCAAAACACTGACCCTGCTCGGCAAGGGCAAGAATATTTACGCACAGGTGGAGGTGCCGGGCACCCTCGACCATT
Organism: Pseudomonas sp. NUPR-002; assembly: GCF_056322725.1. Lineage (NCBI taxonomy): Bacteria > Pseudomonadati > Pseudomonadota > Gammaproteobacteria > Pseudomonadales > Pseudomonadaceae > Pseudomonas > Pseudomonas sp. NUPR-002. Next base: position 2,160,156 of record NZ_CM150476.1, on the reverse strand, counting down.
TGCTCGACGTGCTGAGAGAAAAATACGACCGGCCGCTTCCCGGCGCAGACTTGTTCATGTCCAACCCGCAAGCGCAATTGATGGACGGCGTGAACAACATCAAAGACCTGGGCAGCGGTGTGATCGGTGGCGTTGAGTGCGATCACCTGGCGTTCAGAAAAAAAGAGGTGGACTGGCAAATATGGATCGCCCAAGGCGATAAGCCCTACCCGTGCCGGTACTCCATCACCTCGAAAAAAATTACCGGAAGCCCGCAGTACAGTATTCAGTTGAGTGACTGGAAAAGTGGCGATGGCGTTGCGCCCGATGATTTCGTTTTCAACAACTCGACGAACGCGAAGAAAATCGAGCTCAAAGACCTTCCCAACACCGAGGACTTGCCCAGCAATTTTGTGCGAGGAAAAGTCAAATGAACCTCTTGCTGAAATCGTGCGGTTTCCTGCTGACCGGCTTGGTGCTGATGTGCGCGCTGGAGGTGGGCCAGGCGCTGTCGATTCCGGGCGTACATAGCTTTATACCTGACGCCCAGGCGGTGGTTGGTCGCCCGCTGACACCGGTCAGCGTGGCCGGCGTCGCCAGGCGCACGGCGCGGCGGAATAACTAACGACGGGGGGCGATGTGTGCGAAAGCCCGCTGTTGGTAACAGCGGGCTTTCGCATAGCACTTAGAAGCTCACGTTCAAGCCCAGACGCACACCGTTGTCCTTATAGCCGTCACCGAACTGTCCGGAGTACCCAAGGTCCACGGTGGTGCCGCTGGCGACCTGCGCGGTCACACCCAGTTGCACCACGGCGGTGTCCTGGGCCAATGGCGTGCCCTTGACGGTGAAGGCCTGACTACCGGCGAACGACAGCTGGCGCTGTGCATCGAGGTCGTCAAAGGCATGCTGCCAGCCGAGCGTGCCTTGCAGCGCGAGCGGTACCGACGCGACCGTGGTCAACGGCGTCGAGGCATGCAGGCCGAGCGTGCTGTAGGTCAACTCGTCCTTCTCGCCTTCGCCACGCAATGCCGTGCTGCCGCCGTGTTCGGTGAAGCTGTCGCTGTCCACCTTGACGTGCGCCAGGCCCACAAACGGCTCGACGTTGAAGTCGCCTGCGGAGATCGCATAACCCAGTTCGCCGTACATCTGCGTGGTCTTGGCGTCATAGCTGGCCTTGTCATGCTCGGCAATGGTGCCAGCCTGCACGTGACGGCTGCTGTCAATGTCGCTCCAGGCGTGCGAGGCGCCCAGGCGCAGGTTGATCGCATCCCATTGACCGGCAGCGAACAGGCTCAGCGAGGTGCTGTCGATATCGGCCGAGGAATTGCGCGCATCGACGTCCAGCTTGCTGTTGCCATAGCCTGCGGCCACACCTACACGCCAGTGCTCGCCAACCGGCAGGTCAACGCCGAGCAAGGTGCCGCTGCTGTTGTGGTCCATGTCCGCCGTGTTGCTGTTGCCACGGCTGTCGCCCCAGCCACCATAGCCTTGCAGCCAGAAGGTGATGCCGCTGTCGGCGTCGGTGTGCAGCACGCCGTCGGCGGCGGCCTGGCCTTGAACCGCGCGCAGGCGCTGGCCAATGGTGTCACGCACATAGCGGCTGTCATCGAACAGCGCGCCCTGGGTGCTGGCGTGCAGTTCGCCGGACAGGCTGTCGTAGGCGGCTTGCGCCTGTTCGACGGTCAGCGCGCTGATGGCGTTGTAGAGGTTGCCGCTGGCCAACGACTCGACGCCGCTGGCGGCCGCGCGTTGGTTGAAGGTACGGCCCACCGAAACGAAGCTGACGTCGTTGCGTTCCAGGGTCAGTTGCACACCGGTTGCCGAATAGGCCAGCTCGGGGCTGAGGAAGGCCAGGTTGCTGCTGACATCGGCGAAGGTACCGTTGAGCGCGGCGGCCTGGATGATGCCGTAGCGCGTGCTCGGCGCCCAGTCGCCCGCTCCTGCGAGCACCTTGAGGCTGGCGCCGCCGAGGCTGACAGTGCCGGTGGAAACCAACCGATCTGAACGGCCATCGGGGTTGGCTTCGATTTCCAGGGTCGAGCCCGCAGCCAGGTTGACGTCACCGTCGACCCGCAGGGTGCCGATGGAATTGCCGGGATTGAGCGTGGCACCGCGGGCGAGGTCAACGCGCCCGTGGATGTTGCCGTGCCCGCCGAGCAGCGCACCATTGCCGACCTGAACATTGCTGGCCAGGCTCGCGCTGCTGCCCGCCGCGCCGCCAACGATCAGGCTGCCGGCGTTGACCTGGGTACTGCCGCCAACGCTGGACTGGCCATTGAGCACCAGCTTGCCGCTGCCGGCCTTGATCAGACTGCCCGCACCGTTGAGGCTGCCTTCATAGACGCTGCTGGCATTGTTGCTGCCCACCTGCAACTGGCTGCCCGACACCAGGGCAAGATCGCCGCTGCCGCTCAGGGCGTCCAGCAGCGTGCTGCCGCCGACGCTGACCGCGGCGCTGTTGCTGACGTTCAGGCTGGCGTTGCCCAGAGCGTTGTTGCCCACCAGGATCAGGTTGCCGTCGAGGATGTTCAGCGCCCCGCTGAAGGTGTTGTCGCCGCTCAAGGTCAGCGTCGTCGCACCTTGCTTGATCAACGAACCGCTGCCGCTGATCACGCCACTCAAACCGAGATCGTGACTGCCAGCCAGGGTCAGTGCGCCGTTGAGGGTAATGGCATTGCCCAGGGTCAGCGCGCTGCTGTTGTCCAGCGTAGTGCCACCTGCGGCCGTCAGGCTGCCGCTGCCTAGCGCAGCACTGTTGCCGACTACCAGCGTGCCGCCGTTGAGCTGGGTACCGCCGGTGTAGCTGTTGGCACCATTGAGAACCAGCGTACCGGTATCAAACTTGGCCAGTGTGCCGTTGCCGGTGAGGGCCACGTCGAGGGTGGCGGTGGCATTCGGATCGACCCGCAGCGCCGCATATCCCTGCGCGCCGTTGACCAGTTTCACCGAACCGGCGCTGCCGTTCTGCAAGCGATAGCCACTGCTGGCGAATTGCATGCCGGTCACCGTTTGTTCGCCGTTGACCGTCACGCTGCCTGCCGCCCCTTGGAACACCGCGAAGCTGTTGGCCCATGGCTGGTTCGCCGAACCATCGACGTTGGTCCAGTTGCTGCCGGTCCCCCAGGTGCCGCTGCCGCCATCGATGGCGCCGTTGGCAAGCTGCTGGGCACCGTCCCAGAACTGCACGTTGGTGCCGGGTGTGGTGACCAGCAGGTTGACCTGATTGCCGATGCTAGTCTGCAATTGCAAGTCGCCCGCAGGGACATTGCCGAGCAACATGCCGTTGTTGCTCAGGTTGCCGGTGTAATCGATCAGGCGATACACGCCCAGGCCAAAGCCGCCGATGTCGGTGACGTTGAGTTTGCCGTCGAGCACCAGATCGCCATTGACTTTGAGCAGACCGGCAGCGCCCGGTACGGCGGCGCCGAGCGCGGCATCGAGATTGCTGTCGGCATTGAGGGTCAGGTTGCCGGTGGTCAGCGTATTACCGCTGCTGACCAACACATGACCGCCATCGGCAATGTTCACCGCGCCGTCGATGCTGCCGTTGCCGCCGAGGCTGGCACTGCTGCCGACGCTCAGCAAGGACGTGCTGAGCACGCCCTGCCCGCTCACCAACAGGCTGCCTTGGGTGACGTAGGTGCTGCCGCTGATAGTGCTGTTGCCACTCAGGGTCAGGCTGTTGTTGCTGGTCTTGACCAGGGTGCCGTTGCCGCTGATGGCGCCGGCATAGCTACCGCCCCCCAGGCTGAGCGAGCTGTTGTTGGCCAGAACGATGGCGCCCTGTCCGTCAAGCTGGCTCAGTGTGCTGCTGACGCCAATGCCGAGGCTACCGGCCGCGCCGACGGCGACCTGCGCGATGCCCGACAGATTGCTGCCCAGTACGTTCAGGCGACCATTGTCGATCTGGTACAGACCACTGAAGGTGTTGTTGCCACTCAGGTCGAGCACGCTGCTGCCTTGCTTGACCAAGGTGCCAGTGCCGCTGAGCACGCCACTCAAGGTCAGATCGTGGCTGCCGTCGAGGGTCAGGTTGCCGCTGACGTCGACCGCGTTGCTGACGGTCATGGCACTGCTGGTATCGAAGCTCGCCGCTGCGTCCACGCTCAGCTGGCTGCTGCCCAGACCACCTGCATCAGCCAGCACCAGCTTGCCGGCATTGAGCCAGGTGGTGCCGTCGTAGCTGTTGGCCTGGCCAAGCGTCAGGGTACTGCTTCCATTCTTGACCAGCCCGCCGTTGCCGATCACCTGGCCGTTCAACGCCACGTCATGGCTGCCCGCCAGGTTCAGGTTACCGTTGAGCACCAGCTGGTTGCCCAGGTCCACGGCACGGTTGCTGTCCAGGGTGGTGCCATCCTGAATGCTTAAGCTGCTGCTACCCAACGCCGCATTATTGCCAAGCACCAGGGTACCGCCATTCAGACGGGTGCCGCCGAGGTAAGTGTTAACGCCATTGAGCACCAGGGTACCGCTGTCGATTTTACTCAGAATGCCGCTGCCGCCCAGGCTCACATCGAGCGTGGCAGTACTGCCGCTGTCGACACGCACGAAGGTATAACCGCTGCTGCTGTTGACCAGTTGCAGCTGCCCTGCGGTACCGTCGACCAGGTGGTAACCATCGCTGATAAATTGCAGACCGGTGACGCTCTGTACGCCGTCCACGCTGACGGTGCCTGGCGCGCCGCCGAACACCGCGAAGCTGCTGTTCCAGGCGCCATTGAGGCCGGCGTTGACCGTGGTCCAGTTGCTGTGGCTGCCATTCCAGACACCAGTGCCACCTTCGATGCTACCGTTGCCGCTCAGCTCGCTGCCATCCCAGAAGCGGATATCGGTGGCGCCACCGACCACCAGGTTGACCTGATTGGCGAGGCTGGTCTGCACCTCCAGCTCGTTGAGCGGAACACCGGCAGGCAAGGTCGCCAATTCCAGGCCGTTATCAACCAGCGCGCCGCCGTAGTCGAACAGGCGGTAGACGCCAATACCGAAACCGCCGGTATCGCTGATATTGAGTTGACCGTCGAGGGTCAGATTACCCTCGACATCGACCAGGCCTGCCGCCCCCGGCGTCGCAGCGCCCAGCGCCGCATCGAGGTGCGAGCCGCTGCTAAGCGCCAGCGCGCCCAGACTCAATACCGAGCCGCTGGTGACATTGAGGTGGCCGCCGTTGGCCACGCTCACTGCCCCGCCCAAGGTGCCGTTACCGCTCAGGGTCGCGCCGTTTTGCACGGCAACACTGCCGTTGCCCAGGCTGCCGTTCACCCGCAGGATTCCGCCAGCGACCGTGGTCGCACCGCCCAGCGCGCTGTTGCCGCTGAGCAGTAGTGTGCCGTTGCCTTGTTTGTAGAGGTCGCCGTTACCACTGAGCACGCCACTGAAGGTGCCCGCACCGAGGCGCAACTGGCCGCCGTCGAGCTGCACGTTACCGGCGCCGTTGAGCTGGCCGCTGCTGGCCCCGGCAGCCAGTTGCAAGGTCGCACCGCTCGCGACGTTGATCGCGCCCGGCTCGCCAAGGGCGATGGCAGAGGTGCTGAGCAGACGGCCGCTGTTGATGGTGTAGTCACCGAGGAAACCATCGCCGCCGCTCAGCGTCAGGGTGCCGCTGCCGGTCTTGATCAGGTCGCCGCTGCCCGTGAGGAAGCCGGCCAGGGTCAGGTTGTTGCTGCCCTGTACAGTCAACTCGCCGCTGATGTCGACAGCGTTGCCGAGGGTCAGGGCACTGGTGCTTTGCAATGCGCCAGCACCGGTGACAGTCAAACGCCCGAGCCCCAGCGCCTGGGCGTTGCCCAGTTCCAGGGCACCGGCCTTCAGGTGGGTCTGGCCCAGGTAGGCATTGGGTCCGGTCAGGGCCAGTTTGCCGCTGCCGTCTTTGACCAGCCCACTAGCGCCAAAAATCGGGCCAGCCAAGCTCAGGTCGTTGCTGCCGCTCACGGTCAGGTCGGCGTTGAGCACCACGGCGTTGTTGACCGCGATGTTTGCCGTCGATTGCAGCGTGGAGACGCCGCCAACAACCAAGAGGGTATTGCCCAGCGACGTATTCTGCCCCAGGCGCAGTGTGCCCTGGTTGAGCATGAGCGAGCCGTTCAGGGTGTTGGCGCCCGTCAGGTTCAGCGTGCTGCCACCGTTCTTGATCAGGGTGCCGATGCCGGACACCGTGCCGGTGAGCGCCAGGTCGCGGCTACCGAGGACGGTCAGGTTGTCGCTGATCGCCACATTGTTGCCGACCTGCACGCCGGCCAGACCGCTGTCCAGGGTGGTGTTGTCGAGGGTGTTGAGCGAACCCGAGCCCAGTGCGGTATTGCTGCCCAGTACCAGGCCACCGTTGTTCAGCCAGGTAGTGCCCGACCGACTGTTGTTGCCATTGAGTACCAGGCTGCCGCTCCCGAGCTTGAACAGGTCACCGGCACCTGCGAGCGCACCGTTGAGGCTCAGGGTGCGACCGCTATCGACGGTAATATTGGCCGCACCGTTGAGCGACACTGCATTGCTCAGTTGTACATCGGCGCTATCGGCGCGCAGCGTAGTGCCACTGGCAAGGCTCAGGGCGCCGCTGCCCAGCGCCGTGTCACGACGCACGGTCAGGGTTCCGGCGCTCAGCGCGGTGCCGCCGCTGTAGCTGTTGTTGCCGGCCAGCACCAAAGTCCCGGCGCCGGTTTTTTCCAGCGTGCCGGTACCGCCGACCTGCGCGTCGATCAGGGTCGAAACGCCGGAGTCGAGGTTCACCAGGGTCGAGCCGCCGCTGCCATTGACCAGGCTGAGCTGCCCGCCCACCGCTGAGCTGAGGGTGTAGCCGTCGGTCTTGAACTGCAGGCTGCTGGCCGACTGATTTCCTTCAATAAGCACCTGGCCGGCGTTGCCCTGGAACACCGCCGAAACGCCTTTCCAGGTGTTGATCGGGTTGCCACTGGCCTTGGTCCAGTTGCTGTCAAGACTGTTCCATACCCCGCTGCCGCCGTCGACCACGCCGTTGCCGTGAGTGCCGCCACCATCCCAGTACTGGTTGAGCAGGGACTGCGAGTTGACGATGAGGTTGAAGTCTCCACCTATGAGTTGCAGGGTGATCTCGCCTGGCAGGAAACCGCTTGGCAAGGAGCCGAGCACTACAGTCGCGGTGGCCAGCGGACTGCTAGAGCTGATCAGGCGATAGGTGCCGTTGTCGATGTCCGGCAAGTCGCTGAAATTGAACTGCGCGCCATTGACCACCAAGTTGTTGCTGACGCTGATCAGCGGCGTCAGCGACGGCGCGCCGAGGGCAAAGTCGACAATGCTGCCGCTGCCCAGGTTCAGGCTGCCAACCGACAACGTGCCACCCGAACCCACCTGCAGGCGACCGCCACTGTTGATGTTCACATTGCCGGTGAAAGCCCCCGTACCACTGATGCGGGCACCGTTGTCGACGATAACCAGGTTGCTCGCCACGCTGGCACCGGTGTTCAGGTGCAGGCCACCGCCGCTGACCAGAAGGTTGCCGTTTAAGCTGGAATTGCCGCCCAAGGTCAGGGTTCCGCTGCCGACCTTGTTCAGCGTAGTAGTGCTGGAGTCAACGATAGTACCGGTGAAGGTAGAGCTGGCATTACCACTGCCAACGCTGAGGGTACCGTTACTCAACAGCTCGCCGCTGCCGCTCAACGCATTGATCGTGGTCTCTGTGCCCAGGTTGACACTGGCACCGCTGGCGATATTTAGGCTGGAGTTAATGCCCAACCCATTCAAGGCAAGGCTTGTGAGCCGACCCGCCTGCACGTCTACCAGGCCGGAGAAGGTGTTGTTCTGGTACAGCAGTAACTCACCCACACCCGTCTTGGTCAGACCACCGGCACCGGAAATAACCCCTAGCATTTGCACAAGCTGAGGGGTGTTGAAGTCGAGCGTGGCACCGCTGTTGATCGCAAGCCTGTTTTGGTAGAGCGGCGAGAAACCTTCAATCATAAGACGGCTATTGCCGGTGACGGTGAGCGGGTTATTGCTCATCGGGCCAGCGATGTTTGACAAGGTCAGGGAGCCACTGTCGAGCTCGATTTCGTACATGCTGAAAACGGGTGCTGCCAGCGTCAGATTACCGCTGCCAGCCTTGATCAGCTTGCCCCCCGCACCGAAGATGGGGCCGTTCAAGCTCAGGTCATTGGCACCGGTCACAGTCAAGTTGCTGTTGAGGTTGACGAAGTTGTTCAGCACAACCGACTGGCTACTGGCGAGGGTGGCCGCACCGGAAACGGTCAACGGCCCATAGCCCAGTGCCTGATTATTACCGACGATAAGGCTGCCAGCCGACAACTGAGTACCTCCGGCATAGCTGTTGGCGCCCTTGAGCGTCAATTCACCCACACCGTTCTTGATCAGCGTCGCGCTGCTATCGGTGCCAGTGATTGTCCCCTCCAGCGTCAGGTACTCAGCGCTGCCGGTATCGACTGTCATGCCGTTGGCACCCAGGGTAATCGCGTTTGCCAGGGTAACCGCCACGCCGCTGGTGGCCAGAGTGGCGCCATCGACACTGACGTTAGCATTACCGAACACTGCGTTATTGTTCACCCGCAGCTTCCCGCCGGTGAGGCTCGCGCTATTGTTGGCACCGGTCAGCAGTGCCCCGTTGACTTGCCAGGTACCGCTTTTCACCAGCAGATTGCTGAAGTTGATGTAGTTCGCCGCCGAGATCGTCCCGCTGCCAGCGATGCCCGAGCCGCCGCCGATGGCGTTCTGCAGCGACAGGGTGTTGCTGCCACCGGCGCCCCCATCGACGATGCCGGGCGCGGCGAACACCAGATTGGGGTTGGAGGCGACCGTCACCGAGTGCGTGCTCATGGCACCGCCAGTGGACACCATGGAACCGGTAATGGCGTTGAAGGTATTGCTGCTGCCCGCGCCCATGGACAGGCTGCCCACCAGCATTCCGCTGTTGGTAAAGGTATTGCCCTGCGTCGACGCTTCGAACGCCACCCGGCCGTAGAGCTGGTTGGTATTGGTCATCTCGACCTGGGCCCCACCGTGCACCGCCACGTTCGGCATGTCGGCCGCATCCAGCGTTGCCCCGACGATCCGGTCGGCGTGGATCGTGCCGTTGTTGACGATGGTTACCTTGCCACCGGCGCCAGCCCGTGCATCAATCGCCATGCCGTCAAGGTTGACAATGGAGCTGCCGAGGTTGCCACTGGTGCCGGAAATCCAGCCGGAGGCATTGTTGAGGATGGAGATGTTCTGCGCGTTGGCATTACCGACCCTCAAACCGGTGGTCAACTGCGTCCGCTGCCCGCTGCGGGTCGGAGAGATGTCCCCGTTGTTGGCAATGTTGGTGTTGTTGCCGCTCAGTTGGATGACCGGTACGCCATCTAGCGCCGAACTGAGAATGGAACCTAGCGCAATATTGACCGTGAGATTGCTGGCCGAGCTGAAGTAGCTCTGCTGGTCGGTGTTGTTACAGGTCACGGTTGCACCGTCAAGCGGAAAGAACGGCGTGCAACCGGCAGATGCAGGTGCGCTGCTCAGGCTTGCGATAATGCCAAGGGTGGCCAGGCTGACGGCCAGGGACAACGGATTACGACGTGCCCGCAGAACGGAAGGGGTTTGACTGTCCACACACGACTCCAGATGTGGCTTGGCGATTCATCCTTGAACACGCAGACAGCCACCGCAAAACGCACGCTGGGCAAATCTGCGACAGTCGAAAAGCTTGGCCTTGGCAATGGGAATTTTTATAAGGTGGCCTTTTTACATCAAATAGCCACTATCTGAACAGGGGGTTGCCCCCCTGTTTATGCAGATATTTCGCGGGAAATCGGCCCGGTGGCCGGGAGAGTCAGCGTTGCGCTTCGAGTGCTTTGTTCAGTGCAGCGCCGTCGATGCTCAAGGTCGAACGGCTGAGCACTTCATCCACCACCTGCTTGGCCGATTGTTCCTGGCGCTGCGCTCGCAGCGCCTCGCGTAGCTGGCCACTGACTTCATCGAACGTGGCGAGCCGTGCCGGCTGCGTTTCAGTGAGTTTGATGATGTGGAAGCCCAACGTGCTCTGCAGCGGTTCGCTGACTTCGCCGACCTTGAGTTGCGGCACTACACCACGCACTTCCGGCAACAGTTGCGCCAGCGGCTGTGGCCCGATATCGCCACCGCGTGCGGCACTGCCCGGGTCTTGCGAATAGGTACGGGCCAACTCGGCAAAATCGGCACCGGCCGCGTGGGCGCGCTTGCTCAAGGCCTGAGCCTGATTGCGCACGCTTTGTGTTGCCTGCTCGTCTGGCACGCTAAGGAAAATCTGGCTCACCCGATACACCGCCGGCACCTGCAGCGTCGCCTTGCTGGCCTCATAGGCCTGCTTGAGCGCCTGCTCGCTCGGATAGTCCTGCGGTGCCTGGGTCAACGAGCTCAGGTAGCCGCGCAACACGATCTGCTCGACCGCCGCACGGGTCTGCGCCTGCACCTCCGGGCGTTGCGACCAGCCTGCCGCCTCGGCCTGTTGGTACAGGGCCTTTTCGGCAAGGCGTGCGCGCAGCCAGGTTTCCAGTGCTGCACGGTCGCCGCGCAATTGCTGGCGCGACGCCTCGGGCAACTGCTCAAACAGCGCGTTCAGGTCGTTGGCATCTACCTGCTGATCGCCCAGCCGCGCCACGGCTTCGCTGCCCGGAGCAGTGGCCGCTGTCACGCTAGCCTCCGGTGCCTTACCAGGACGCAAAACCAACGCTGCCGCGACCGCTACGGCCAGCACACCCAGGCTGGCCAGGATCACGCGACGACTCACGAAGTAGCTTCCGCTGCAGCCGGCGCCACGTCGGCGGCCGTGTGCTTGTAATCACGCAGATAAGTCACCACTTCCTGCAGCAGGCGATCCCACAGCACCAGGCTCCCCAACAGGCTCTTGTGACTGACGCCGTCGGCGACCACCACGTCCATTTCCATCACCAGGAAGCCGCCCTGCACCGACAGCCGGGCGAAGCGGCGCGAGGCGTTCCATTGATTGACCAGCCCCTCGGGCAATTGCCCCTGAATGTGCAGGGCGCAGCTGTAGATGAAATCCAGATAGCGCCCCGCCTCCAGGCCTGGGTTGCCAAAGCGCAGGCTGAAGCCGATGCCCTGGCTGGCCGTGAGCAATTGCTCCACCCCACCCTGGCCACTGCGGTTAACCCGGCAGCCGGCGTCTTGCAGCAGGCTGGTCAGCGAATCGGCGGTAACAAAGTCGATCAATTCCGTAGAGCTCATCACGTTACTTCCTGGCGAAAAGGGCATCTGAAAGCCGCGAGTTGTAGCACATCGACATCATGCCGTGCACGCGCTAATAGCCCTTGATCACACTCGCTGTAGGAGCGGGCTTGCCCCGCGATGCGATTTGGCTGACAGATCGCAATCGCGGGGCAAGCCCGCTCCCACAGATGGAGCTATTCCTAGCTGCAACCTAACCGGCATCCGGGATGATCCTTTCCTGCTTCAACCTGTCGAACAGCTGGGTGAATGCATCAAGGCTGCTGCAGTAACCGCTAAAGCCGGCCTTGCGGCTTTTGCTCATGTCGGTAAACGCCTCCATGGGCCGCCCCAGATCGGCATCGGTATGCCACCAGGAAACCAGTTTGCTAATGTCCGGCTCCCGAAGCTGATACCTGTTGGCAATCGCCGTCCAGGCCGCCTCTGCGCCTTGCATCCGCCCTTCCAACGGCATTATCTGGCTCGAATAACCCTGCCACGCGATACCAAAGTACGCGGCCAGGCGCGGCCACAGCCAGCTCCAGCGAAACACATCGCCGTTGACGGCATTGAAATCCTGGTTCGCCGCTGCCGGGCTGTGTGCAGCCCAGAGCAATTGCTCGGCCAGCAGGTTGGCGCTGGTCACATCGGACACCCCATGCCATTGCTCTGCCGAGCCCGGGAAGATGAATGGCCAGCCATTCTCGCGGCACAACGTGGCGTACACCGCCAGGGTCTGGCCCATGTTCATCGCATTGCCCAAGGCGTAACCGATGATGGTGTGAGGACGATGCACGCTCCAGCGATAACCATATTTTTCGGCACCGGCAAACAGTTCGTCTTCCTGCGCGTAGTAGAAATTATCGACCGGTTGGCGGCCTTGCTCCTCGCGGAACGGCGTGACGGGCACAACGCCTTGGCCATAGGCTTCAAAAGGCCCAAGGTAATGCTTGAGGCCGGTAATCAGCGCGACGTGGGCACCCAGCAGCCGGTCGCCAAGCGCATCGATCACATGCCTGACCATGGCACGGTTGACCCGAATATTGGCGCTTTCATTCTCCTGGCGGGCCCAGACGCTGAAGAACAGTGCATCCGGTTTAATCGCATTGAGTGCCTCGCTGACCACTGGCGCATCAGTCAGGTCGGCCACCAGGCTGGTGCAGCCTTGCGGTACGGCTGCGCGACCACGCGACAGGCCGTACACCTGCCATCCCTCGTGCATCAGCTTTTCTGCCAGAGCACGGCCAATCACCCCACTGATACCTACGATCAAGGCTTTTTTCTGCATGCTGGTTTCTCCAGATCGGTATTGATGAGTAGACTACTGGAGAATCAATTTCTGATTTCTGGCATTAATTCACATGATTAACGAACTGGATTCATCAATTGATGCATGATCAACGCCTCAAGGACATCATCCCGTTTGTCACCAGCGTCGACCGGGGCAGCTTTACAGCTGCCTCAGAACAGCTGCATGTGACGGGTTCTGCAGTCAGCAAAAGTGTCAGTCGCCTGGAGGCAAGGCTGGGTTCGCAACTGCTTGAACGCACCACCCGGCGCTTGACCCTGACCGATGCCGGCCAGGCTTACTACCAGACCTGCATGCGAATTCTCGAAGAGCTGGCTGAAGCGGAATCGGTGCTGGCCGCCCAGCGCAGCATCCCCTCCGGGCGCCTGCGCCTGGCACTGCCCAGTACCTACGGCCGCTTGTGTGTGATGCCGCGTCTGATCGCGTTTTGCCAGATGCACCCTGAGGTGGAGTTGAGCCTGACCTTCTCAGACCGCTTTGTTGATGTGTTTGAAGAAGGCGTCGATGTGGCGGTACGCATCGGTGGCACAGATGAGCTGCCCGCCTCGTTGGCGTGTCGTCAGCTGGGACGTGAGGCCATGGTGTTCTGTGCATCCCCGGCCTACCTGGCCAAAGCTGGTAAACCCGACAGTGTGGAAGCGCTGCTGCAGCATCGGGCCATCCTTTATGAGCGCGTCGATGGCAGCACCAAGCCCTGGCAATTCACCACCGCAGATGGCCATTCAAGTTGGCGATCGGTACCGTTCCGGATGGCCTTGGGCGATGTGGATGCACAAGTCCAGGCGGTGTGCGCCGGGCTGGGTGTGGCTCAAATGCCAACCTGGTTGATACACGAACAACTGAAGCGCGGTGAGCTGGAAATTGTCTTGCCTGAACTGCAACCCGCCGGCCTGGCGCTGACGTTGCTCTGGCCACGGCGCAAACAGCTGCTGCCCAAGGTCGATGCTTTGCTGACGATACTGGGCGAGCTGGATATCGTTGAACCTGAACCCGGCAACTGACAGTCCGGTTATGACCGCAGCACTTGGGCAAGACGTATCACCGCCGACTCGATCTCATGCGCCGTCAACGACGCGTAACCCAGCAACCAGCCCTCTTTCGGCTCATCGCCGGCGTAAAGACGGCTGAGCCCGGACAGCTTGATGCCGGCTCTGGCAGCCTTGGTGATCGTTTCTTGTTCTGACCACCCGGCATGCAGCAAACAGGGAATCTGCAAGCCCCCAGGTGGACGCAGGGCCGTGACGATGCCCCCCAGGTACCTGGCAATCGCATCGAGCAAAACAGCTCGGCGCTCAGCGTAGAGTTTGCGCATGGCCCGGACATGCGCGTTGTAATGCCCGTCCTCCATGAACCGCGCCAGGGTCAATTGCAGTGTCTGCGGGGTATGACCATCCATCATGCTGCGGGCATAGGTGAAGGGTTTGATCAGTTCAGGGGGCAGCACGATGTAGCCCATGCGCAAGCCTGGAAAAAGGGTTTTGCTGAAGGTGCCGACGTACAGCGTGCGCTGGTCGTTATCCAGGCCCTGCACACAGGCCGTGGGCTGCCCTTCATAGTGAAACTCGCTGTCGTAGTCATCCTCGATGATCCACTTGCCCTTCTGCGCCGCCCAGGCGATCAACGCCAGTCGGCGTTCCAGAGACAGTGTGACGCCGGTGGGGTATTGATGCGATGGCGTCACGTAAACGCAAGGGGCGCCACTGCGGTCGGCGTGCAGGAGATCGGTGCGCAGCCCCGAGGCGTCGACGGCAATCGGCAAGACCCTGGTTTCAGCCGTCTGGAACGCCTTGCGGGCGCCGTAATACCCCGGGTTTTCCATAAGGATCGGCTTGCCGCTATCGACCAGCAACTGCGCACACAGAAACAGGGCCTGGCGGGTGCTGCTCAAAATCACTATCTGCTCAGGCGAGCATCGCGCGCCGCGCTCAAGGTTCAGGTAGGTGGCAATCGACTTGCGCAGCGGTTCTGCACCTTGCGAGTCGCCGTGCAGCAGAATCTGCGCGCGATAGTCTTTCACCACCTGACGCTGCAGGCGCTCCCACACCTCAATCGGAAAGTTGCGGGTTTCCGGCAAGCCAGTGGCGAATGCCTTGACCTGCTGCTGGTCGCTGACGCCACCCGTCTCGAAGATCATTCGCCCACGTTGGCTAAGACCGTCACCAGGCGCAGCGTGCCTGTGCTGCACCTCGTGCGCCTTGAAGCGCTGCCGGGCTGCGCCGCGTAACGCCGGGCCCAGGCTGTCGCAGACGTAACTGCCTGATCCTGCGCGGCGCACGATGAAACCATCGCGATGCAGTTGCACATAGGCATTTTCGATCGTATCGCGAGCGACCCCGAGCGATGTCGCCAATGCCCGGGTTGCTGGCAGCTTTGTACCGGGCCGCAGGGCACCTTCCAGGATCAGCGCACGCAACGCCCGTTGAATACGCTGGTGCAAATCCAGCTGCTGAAACTGCGCATCGTTGATGCGCATCTTCAACGTGTCCAGCTCGAATGCGATTGCCATGCGCTCTGCCCGATGATGAAAGCCGCTCGATTCTATCCGCCCTGGGCTGCGTTAAAAAGCGCTCCGACGCCAGAAAAGTGGTCTGCCCTTATCTTGATAAGTGGATGGCTTATACAGGCCATTACCACGTTATAAAACCGCTCCCGATCAGCCTTTTCAACGTCAACAAGGAGTGAATATGACTGCCGTACAACAGGTTTTATCGGTGCGCCCAGTAGCGCAAAAAGACTTCGCCACATGGTGCGAATATTGGGCGCAGTACCAAGCGTTCTATAAAGTGGAAATCGACACGCAGACCACCAGGACAACCTGGGAACGGTTCTTCGACAGCCGCGAACCGGTGCACTGCGCGGTGGCTGCAAATGCTGAGAACATCTTCGGTTTCGTCCACTTCGTGTTTCACCGTTCGACCTGGAGCCAGAACGATTTCTGCTACCTGGAAGATCTCTACGTGTGCCCGAGCGTACGCGGCCAGATGATCGGCAAACAGCTGATCGAATACGTGCAAGGCCAAGCGCGGGAAAACCACTGTGGGCGGCTTTACTGGCACACCCAGCAGAGCAACCAGACCGCCCAACGGCTGTACGACTGGATTGCCGAAAAGCCCGGCGTAATCGAATACAGAATGCCACTGTAGGAGCGGGCTTGCCCCGCGATGCGATGTGACTGATAGATCGCCATCGCGGGGCAAGCCCGCTCCTACCGAGGGGGGTTAGCGCGAGGCCCAGGCGTTGAAGCGCTGCTCCAGGTGCTCGCCATGATCGGCCCAGAACAGTGCATCTACCGGCACTTGCTGGGCCAGGTTTTCAGGTGCGGTGGGCAGCTCGGCGATGCGTGCCTTGTCGAGCAGGCCCATCGCCTGCAGGTTGGCGGCGCCGTAGTCGATGTGCTCGGCGAAGCTCTTCTGCTGCTGCGGCTCAAGCGAGAAGGCAATGAATTCGCGGGTTTTCTCCTGACGCGAAGCGCCACGGGGAATCGCCCACGAGTCGAACTCGTACAGCCCACCAGACCAGACGATTTTCAGGTCGTAGGTTTTGCGCTGCTCTGCCGAAAGACGCCCGTTGTACACCGAGCTCATCACCACATCCCCTGCCGCCAGATACTGCGGTGGCTGGGCACCGGCTTCCCACCATTGAATGTGCGGTTTGATCTGGTCGAGTTTGGCGAACGCGCGATCCTGACCGGCCTCGGTGGCCAGCAGGGTGTACACCTCGCCCGGCGCCACGCCGTCGGCAATCAGGGCGAATTCCAGGGTCGACTTGGCCAGCTTGCGCAGCCCGCGCTTACCGGGGAAACGCTCGACATCCCAGAAGTCTTTCCAGCCGGTGGGGGCCTCTTTGAGCTTGCTGGCGTTGTAGGCCAACACCGTCGAGTAAACCAGGAAGCCAATACCGCAGGGCTGGATCGCACCCGGGACAAAGTCTTTGCTGTCGAGGCCGATCTGTGCCGGGTCGAGGGTTTCGAACATACCCTCATCACAACCGCGGGCCAGCTCGGCAGACTCCACTTCCACCGCGTCCCACGACACGCTGCGGGTGTCGACCATGGCCTTGACCTTGGCCATTTCACCGTTGTATTCCCCGGAAATAATCTTGCTGCCGCTGGCTTGCTGCCAGGGTTTGTAGAAGGCCTTTACCTGGGCCTCTTTGTTGGCGCCACCGAACGATACGATGGTGAGATCGGCCGCAAGGCCGTGACTGGCAGCTGCTAACCCCGTTACCAGCGCTGCGAATTTCAGAGTCTTGATCATTATTGTTATCTCCTACTGTCCAAGGGTGATGACAAATCACTCAAGACACCGGGATCAACCAAGCCTTCCCAGGCGTGAGACATCCGGGTCTCGCTCCATTCGAGGCGTAAGGTGGCACGGAAGGAACGGTAGTAAGACCCTGCTTTTCTAACGCTCAGATCAGTCGGCGCTAAACTTTGGCGCGCAAGCGACCGGTTGTGCGCGCCAGTGCTGCCAAGCCTGCTGCCAGCCGCTCTCATGGCTGACACCTGCTATTACCGCGGTTTCCAGGCAGGCACCAGGCCCCAGTTGCTGACGGTAATAGCCTTCGATTGCCGGTGGAATCACCCGGTCATCAGCACCAAACAAATGGCGCTGTGGGATCAACGCCAGGCGCTGGCGATAGTCCAGCGGTTCGAGTGAACCGCGTAGTGGTGCGAGCTGCTGCAGGCGCACCCACTGTGCCGGGCTGAGGTTACCCGCCAGTGTCTGCACGTGGGCAATATCATCACGGCGGGCCGCCAACAGCAGCGCCACAGCGGCACCACCCGAGTAGCCCACCAGTTCAAAGTCGTGGTTGTGATAACGCGTTTTGAGCAGGTCCAGTGCCTGGCTCATGCTGGCAACGACCGCTTCGGAGAAGCGCCGATCGGTCCACATCGCCGGTGTACAGTGCGGCGCGCTGACGAACTGACAAGGGCGGGCAAGATAGACCGCGGGTGTCGGGTCATCCAGCGCCAATTGCGCCACCAGCAGGTGCCGGGGGCTGGGGTCGAGACTTGGTTGTGTGGCGGTAGCCCAGGCACGGCCATCGCCTTCCAGATAGACGCGTAATCGCGCCGGGGGCTGGGATGTGAGGGGGCTGACCATCGCCAACGGAAAAGGCTCAGTGGCCAATACCTGCAGACGCTGCCCAT
Source organism: Pseudomonas sp. NUPR-002 (assembly GCF_056322725.1). Lineage (NCBI taxonomy): Bacteria > Pseudomonadati > Pseudomonadota > Gammaproteobacteria > Pseudomonadales > Pseudomonadaceae > Pseudomonas > Pseudomonas sp. NUPR-002. The sequence continues at coordinate 2,142,555 of NZ_CM150476.1, read as the reverse complement.
GGGCAGCGGCCAAGGCCTGCAACGCCTGTTGTGGGGATTGGCAGCCGCTGAGCACGGCACTGATCAACAGTGCCGTGCCTCGCAGGCAAACCCCAGCCCACCGGAGCAGGCTGAGCTTTGCAATGGCCATCAGAAGTCGTAACGCACTTTGGCCGTGACGGTGTTGGCATCAAAGTCAGACTTGCCGACGTAGTCGTAGTTCAGACCCAGGGTCACAGCACCCAGGTGATAGTCCGCACCGATACCCGCTTCGTAGCTGTTGCGTACCGCACTGGCACCGCTGGTCACGAACGGGGTGTTACCGGAAACGAAGGTCGAGGTGCTGCTGACGCGGTCGCCGATAAAGTCGTGATAGGTCATGACCTGAGCTTGTGGCTCAAGCGTGCCGCTGCCCAGCGGGAAGTTGCCGGCAACACGCAGACCCGCACCCAGTTCAGCCACTTCAAAGCGCTGCTCTTCGACCTTCAGTGCAGCAGAGCTGCCTTTTTCACGGTAGCCGTCGATATCAACACGGCTGTAGCGGGCAGCGATGCGCGGCTCGACCAGCATCGACGGCGACACGCGGTAGGTGTAACCACCGACCAGGTTCACCCCGAACAGCGTGCTGTCGTAATCGGCCTTGGCCGTGGTGTCGGCAATGCTGCGCTTGCTGTCGTTGCTGTTGAGACCATAGGTCAGGCTGCCGTCGACAAAGTAGTTACCTTGCTCAAAGCCGCCGTACAGGGTGAAGGCATGACCATCGACCTTGGTTTTGTCGCCGCTCTTGCCGTTCACGTCGGTGTTCAGGTAGCTGTACGCCACACCCAGGGTCAGCTGGTCGTTGAGCTTGCCGTCGGCGCCTACGGCAATACCGCGGCTGTGAGCGTTGTAGCCAACGACATTGTCACGCAGGTCCTGACTGGCATCGCTGTACAGGGTTTGTACCCAGACTCCGGCTTCCTTGAAGCCTTCACCCGAGGACATGCCGCGCGCCGCCGAGGTACGACCGCTGGTGACGTTGCTGATCAGGGTCTGGCCGGTGGTGGCCGCCTGAGTTGCGCCGCCGTTGACTTCAGGAGTCAGTTGCTCAGCCAGGGTGCGCAGGGCTTCGGCGTCCTGCGAGGCATTGACGTATGCCTGGAACACTTTGTCCTGCGGGTTCAGGCTGGCCAGTTCAGTGGCCACACTGCTGAAGGCCGAAGCGGCGCGCTGGGCGTTGCCCGAACCGCCGATGCTCTCGATCACCTCGCCCACTTGCGAAGACGATTTGCCGGTGACAGTGGCAACCACCTGATTGCCCTCGACCACATAGGTGTCGACGTTCAGCAACGAGGAACGGCTGCTGACCAGCTTGCCGGCTTCGGTCTGGTTATCCAGCGCGTCGGCATCGATCAGGGTGTAGGTGCTGCCCTTGGCGGTGAAATCGTTGCCCTGGGCAGCCAGGGTGATTTGCGAACCTTTCTGGAAGGTGGCTTTACCCTCAACGTTCAACACAGCCTTGCCGGCGTCGGTTGCGCTGCTGAGGTTCAAGTCCAGCGAAGAACCATTGGCAACGACCAGCTCGCCCTGCAGCGAAGTGTGCGGGTTGGCCAGTTGCAGATGACCTGCAGTACCTTCGCTACCGACCATCACCGGGCCGTTTTCGTACATGCGGATATTGTAGCCATCGGCATCGGTGTTGGTGCCTTTGAACACGGCATCGCCGGTGACATACACACGATCCAGATCGATCAGGTTGCCGGTGATGGCGCCGCCCTGCCAATCCAGAACGACGGTATCAGAAGCCTCAGAAGCGTCGATGGCCTCGTCTTCAGAAACGATGGTGCCACGGTTGACGATCGTCAGTGCACCGCCCTGGCCCTCACCATCGAGGTCGAAGCCACCGATTTCGATGGCGGCATCAGTGGCCTGAATCAGGCCGGTGTTTACAAACTGGGCAGACGACGAGGTGAAGCTGACACCATCGAGCGCTACGCCGACGGCATCGGCGCCGCTGGCAATAATGCGACCGTTGTTTTCAATACCACCGACATCGACACGGTCGCTGTAGAACGTACCGCCCCACTGGTATTCATTGGAGGTGGCGTCCAGCGCCGTGGCGTTCTCGCCGCTGACGTGAATCAGGCCGTTGTTGATCAGCTTGCCATCAATCTCACCGCCTTCAAGCAGAATGCCTTTGGCGTTCTCACCGCTGGCCAGGATCTGGCCGCTGCTGGCGTTGATCAGATCGCCGTGCAGCTCCGATTGGCCGGAGAATTCCAGGGCACGGATACCGTCACCCTCAAACTCATTGCCCTTGACGCTCAGGGTGCCTTCGTTGACCAGATTGCCGTGAATAATGGCCGGGTCAACCAGCATGGCCGAGACGCCATCGCCGCTTACCGAAATACTGCCCTTGTTCACCAGGTTGCCGAAAATCTCGGTGGCCGGGCCGAACGACGAAGGGATTTCGTCCTCGCCTGCTTGCGACAGGTCCAGGCCATCGGCGTTGGTGCCGTTGGCATTGACGGTGGCATTGATGATCAGGTCTTTGTCGAACGAAACGCTGTTGAATTCGATAGCGTCCAGGTCACTGTTGGTCGTGGTGAACGAACCGTTGACCTCAACGTGGTCGGCATAGGAAGCGTTGTCGACCTGGATACCGGCGTTGGTCAGCGACAGGGTTTGAGCAGAAACCGATTGCGCTGCTGCAGTGATGGCGAGTGCGATAAGTGTTTTTTGTAGATTGACGACAGCCACTTTTCTTCCTTAAAAATCGAGGTGAATGCGCTTCCATGCGGGGCTTCGTGCCGGCTTGATGGCCAAGTGCCACGCCAGAAGCGGGCGGAGTATAAATTCCTTTGTTTATCATGGGTATATATTTCTGACGCCATAACAATGACAGCGACTGACTGCACCGAGCCGCTGGCAATTGCCTATTGGCAGCCTCAGGCGTATCGTCGCGCGCCCTTCACTCTCAAATGGAATTTGCTGCATGTCAGAGCACCGCATTCGTGGCCTTGCCCTGTGTGTTTTTCATCATCAAGGAAAGATTCTGGTCAACTCGTTCTACGACTCCGAGTCACAGCAGACCCTGTTTCGCCCTCTCGGCGGCGGCATCGAATTCGGTGAGCGCAGCGCGGATGCGATTGTCAGGGAGGTGCAGGAAGAGCTGAACCAGCCGATCGAGGCGCTGCGACTACTCGGCACTCTAGAAAGCATCTTCACCTACGCGGGCAAACCGGGGCATGAGTTTGTTCAGGTATACGATGCACAGTTCAGCGACCCGAGCCTGTACGAGCAGCCCTGGCTGATGGGTCATGAGTCCGATGGTGCCGCGTTCACAGCGACCTGGCGTGATAGCTCAAGCTTCGGCACCGAGGGGCGGTTGGTCCCTGAAGGCCTGTACGAACTGCTCACAGCCGCTGCACTGCTGCAATGACCACCCTGGTAGGAGCGGGCTTGCCACGCGATAGCGAGCTTCCAGTCACATCGCATCGCGGGGCAAGCCCGCTCCTACCGAGGGTAGTCAGTAGCCGGTCATTTCCAGGTAGCCGGTGCCGGCGACGCTGCCGCTGATGTGCACCGGTCCCTCCCAGTAAGGGAAACGGGTGTTCATCCAGGCCTTGGGCTCCACGGCATCCAGTTGCACATCCAGCTCATGCAAGGGCACCTGCACCCGCCAGCGCGTCGGCAGCTGCTTGCCGTTTTCCTGGGGGGTCCAGGCCAGCGGCTGCAGCTCTATCTGCTCCCCTTTGAGCGCCTGGCTTTTCCCAGCAGCATCAACCCAAGTGCCAGCGTAATACCCCCTGCCCTTGGCCTCACGTACGCGAAACAGCATCACTTTTGCGCCACTGTCCAGATGCAGGGAAAACCAGTCCCACCCCGACTGCCCGGCCGCCAGCGGTTGGCTGCTCCATTCGCGGTCGAGCCAGGCATTGCCGGTGACGGCAACTCGTTGTCCATCACGCTCAACCTCGCCACTGACCCGGTAAAACGGTTGGCTGTAATAGTAAGACGCCTGACCCTGGCCAGATTTTTCGCTGTAACCCTGATCACCGTGCAACACCAGCGGGCCGCCGCTACGCAGGTTCAGACGGTAGGCAAAGCCCTGACCACCCGCGCTCATCTGCAGGTGCTCGATGCCATCGTCCCCCTGCAGCGACCAGTCGTTTATCCAGGCCCGAAACGGCTGCGCTTCGACACCCGCCTGCCCCACCCCGCCACGCGCCGCCGTTTCACTGGACTGGTGGCCGCCCGGTCCGGTCAGCGCGGCATGCCCCAGCCACAGGTTGGGACTGTCCCAGCCGGCGGTTTCCGCGCCACTGCGCAGTGCCGAGCGGAACAAGGTCCATTGCGCGCCCCAGGCGCGCCCCTGGGCGTCTTGCAGGTTGGCGGTGATGTACCACCACTCGATACGAAAACCGTTGTGCGGGCCATGGTCACGAGGAAAAACCAAGGGCTGATTACGCGTTACCTGCGCGAACGTATTGGCCTGCTGACCAAGCCCGGCAAAGCCGTTGCCAGGCGACTCAGGTTGATCACACCCGACCAGCAGCAACAGGCTCAGCAACCCGCAAGTTTCAGCTCTCATCGGCAAATTGCCTCAGCAGTTCGCCCGGCTGACGCCGCGCCAGTTGCCACAACGGCCAGACACTGGCCAGCAGGCTGGTCACCACCCCGAGCACGGCCAACTGCAGCAACTGCCCGGGGAACACCTGCAACGGCAAGCGCCAGCCAAAAGCCTGCACATTGACCACAGCCACCAGGCACCAGGCGAGCAACACCCCCAAGGGTATCGCCAGCACCACCGTGAGGGTGCTCAACATCAACGTTTGCCCCAACGCCAGCCAGACCAGTTGCCGCCGCTGCACCCCCAGTGCCCACAGCGGCGCCAACTGCCCCAGACGCTGCTGCCCCAGGCTCAGCAGGCTGATGAACAAGGCGATACCGGCAACCCCGAGGGTCAGGCTGTTGAGCGCCGAGGTGGCGGCAAAGGTACGGCTGAAAACCTCGGTGGACCAGCGTTTCAAAGTGCTTTGCTCGACAACGCGGCTGTCATCCAGCGCAAAACGCGACTGCAGCTGCGCCTTGAGCAGCGGCACCCGCTCGGCAGGCAGATTGACGCTGATAGCGCCCAGCGCCGCCACTGGCCGATGCCCGCGCAGCCAGTCGGCATTGACCAGCACATGCCCCTTGGGGTTGCCATAGTCCGCGTAGATACCCACCACCGTCATGTGTTGCGCAGGCTCAAGCGGTAGCGCAAGGCGCTCGCCCACCTTCACCGCCAAACGTCGGGCCAGTTGCTCACTGAGCATCAGCCCCTCACCGCTGGCCAACTGCGCCCAGGCCTGTGCGCTGCGCTCCAATAGCGGCCAGCGGGTGCGGTAGCCGGGATAATCGACGATGCCCTGCACCTGCACCGGCCAGCCTTGCACGCGCAGCTCCAGACTCCAGCTGGGCAGCACCGCGGTAACGTCCGGTTGCTGACGCAACCAGTCACTGATTTGCAGGCCCTGCTCACTGTCGCGCGGCGTCACGTAAAGGTCGGCGGCCAGGCGCTGATCGATCCATATGGTGAACGTTTTGCGAAAACCCTCGGTCATGCTGCCGACGCCGACACTGGCAGCCAGGGCCAGCAGCAAGGCCATCAGCGCCAGGCTCAAGGCCGGCAATTGCTGCCGGCAATCGGCAATGAACCATTGCGTCAACGGCCGACGACGGCCACGCGCCCCTGCGGCCAGGGCGAGCTCAAGCGTACCCGGCAACAGCAGCGCAGCGGCCAGCAGTAGCGCGGCGAGCATCAGGAAGGCACTGGGCAGACCGTTACCGAATCGCCAACAGGCAAACGCGACTAACAGCAACAACCCCGCCACCAGCGCCTGGCGCCGCAACCACGGCCCCTGGGCCAAGCGCCAGGCCTGCGGCTGGGCCAGTGCTAGCAGTGGCAACCGCGCGGCACGCAGTACACTGCTGACCCCAGCAAGCAGTGCACCCAGCACGCTCACCATCACACCGGTCAACCACCAGCTGCCCGGCAGGCTCAACTGCCCGGCCACTTGTGCGCCGTACAGGCCTCGCAGGCTGGCGGAAAAATCGGGCAGCAGCATCGCCGCCAACAGGTAGCCGCTGACCACGCCAAGCACACCGCCCAACACGGCAAACACACCCAGTTCCAAGGCCAGGCCGCCGAGCAGCGTGCCCCGGCTGATCCCACAGGCACGCAAAGTGCGAATCAGGCCACGGCGTTGCTCCAGCGCCAGACCAATGGCCGCATGGGCGATAAACAGCCCGACCACAAAGGCCAACAAGCCAAGGGCTGAGAGGTTGAGGTGAAAACTCTCGGTCAGGCGCTGCAGGCTACCGTCATCGCTGGATGGCTGACGTTCCAATTGCATGGCAATCGCTGCGGGCAACGGCGATTTGTTGTCCGCCAACAACAACCGCGACAGTTGCCCCGGAGCGTTGAGCAAGCGTTGCGCATGGCCGATATCCACGACAATGATGCCCGGCGCCAACTGCGCCTGCAGCAGCAACGGCGGCAACGCTTGCCCCTCACTGCTGAGGACTGGCTCGCCAGTTCTGCCCCCCAATTGCCGCAAGGTGTCCGGGCCGACCCAGGCTTGCCCCGGCGGGTTGATGAACGCTGCTACAGCGAAGTCGGACACCTGCGTACCGGCAATCTGCGTGGCGGGTGCCAGGCTCAGCGGCTCGATGCCGATCAGGCGCACCGTCACCGGCTGCTTGCCAGCCACACGCAAGCGCCCTTCCAGCACTGGCGACACCGCCCAGCCGAGCTTGCGCAGGTGCAGGTACAGCGACTGATCGAAGCGCTGCCCGTCACGCGCGACCAGTTGCGCGTGTGCTGGGCCGCTCAACAATGCACTAGCGCGGGCGTAGTCCGTACGTGCCTGGCTGTTCAATGCCTGCACACCAGTCCATAACGCGGTGGCCAGCCACAAGCCGGTGAGGATGCTGAAGCACTGCAGACGGTGGCGTTGCCAGTAGCTGAGCAACGCCTGCAAGGTCAGCCGTAGCGCGTTCATCAAACCGGCCCGGCTTGCACACGGCCGGCATGCAACACGCAGCGCCGCTGCAGTCGTGCGGCCAAACGCGGACTGTGAGTGACCAGCAATACACTACTGCCGGCTTCGCCAACCAATTGCAGCATCAGCGCCAAGACTTCATCACTGCTGGCTTCATCGAGGCTGCCGGTCGGTTCATCGGCCAGCAGCAACGCCGGGCGTGCAGCCAGCGCACGGCCGATCGCCACACGCTGTTGCTGGCCACCAGACAGTTGCTCCGGATAACGCTGCAACAGCGGCATCAGGCCCAACTGCTGAGTGAGGTAATCCAGCCACTGGGGGTCGTGACGTCCGGCCAGCCTGGCCTGAAAAGCGAGATTGGCCGCGACGTTGAGGCTGCTGATCAGGTTGTAATGTTGAAACACCAGGCCGATACCTTCCCGGCGCCAGCGCGCCAGGGCCGATTCCGAACGACCGTCGAGCGGTTCACCGTCGATCAGGATGCTGCCGCTGTCGGCGCAGTCCAGCCCCGCCAGCAAATGCAGCAAGGTGCTTTTACCGCTGCCGGATTCGCCCATCAGCGCCAGGCTACTGCCTCGCGCCAGACACAAGTCGACGCCCTGCAGCACCGGCAACGGGCCCTGGGCAGTGGGGAACGATTTGCGTAACTGTTCGACGACCAGCATCAACGGTTATCCCAAAGCATCAACGCTTAAGTTTTATACGAAAAGTACTACATCGTTGTGGGAGCGGGCTTGCCCCGCGATCTGCCGAAACGCGGCAGCAAAGCTTGAATTCGCGGGGCAAGCCCGCTCCCACAGGTGGTGCAAGACAGTTGCTCCTACAAAACTTTTCGTACAGAGCCTAGGAATAGCAGTGTTGCCACGCTTAGTCATATTTGCTTGTCGCCTGCCCGCGCCTGAAAGAGTCTGTCTATCAGCCCGCAATACTGGCGCTATTAGCCCTCGCTCTTCGCCACGTCTAGCCTATATTTATCGCTGCACTGATCCGGCCGGATGGTTTCTGGGAGGGCGCTAACACAGCGGCTATAGCCGTCGCTCCCGCCGTGCTCCACCTGTCCGATAACGAGATTGCCGCTACGCTGAACCGTCCGTGATGGCCATCCCCGATTCGTTGATCGAACCGCTGGCCTTGAACCTATGTCATTGATTTCACTCATCTCTACCCAGTGGTTGAAACGGGTCGGATTGTGGGGTGAGTCCATCCAGAGGTGAAACAGTCATGTCAAACGAGTCAAAATGCCCGTTCAACCATGCTGCTGGCGGTGGCACCACCAACCGTGATTGGTGGCCCGACCAGCTGAACCTGAAGATCCTGCACCAACACTCCTGCCTCTCCGATCCCATGGACGAGGACTTCGACTACGCCGCCGCGTTCAAAAGCCTCGACTTCGCCGCTCTCAAGCAAGACCTGCGGGCGCTGATGACCGACTCCCAGGACTGGTGGCCCGCCGACTTCGGCCACTACGGCCCGTTGTTCATCCGGATGGCCTGGCACAGCGCCGGGACCTACCGTATCGGTGATGGTCGTGGCGGCGCCGGCTCCGGCCAGCAACGCTTCGCCCCGCTCAATAGCTGGCCCGACAACGTCAGCCTCGACAAGGCCCGGCGCCTGCTGTGGCCGATCAAGCAGAAGTACGGCAAGAACATCTCCTGGGCCGACCTGATCGTGCTCACCGGCAACGTGGCGCTGGAGTCCATGGGCTTCAAGACCTTCGGTTTCTCCGGTGGCCGCGCCGATGTGTGGGAGCCGGATGAAGACGTGTACTGGGGCTCGGAAACCGTCTGGCTGGGCGGCGACACCCGTTATGGCAAAGCACAGCCGCCGGGCGATGTACCGCTGGTGGCCGAACCCTCTTCCAGCCAACAGGAAAGTCGCACCGGCTCCGGTGAACGCAACCTGGAAAACCCGTTGGCCGCGGTGCAGATGGGCCTGATCTACGTTAACCCCGAGGGCCCTGAAGGCAACCCGGACCCGATTGCTTCCGGTAAAGACATCCGCGACACCTTTGGCCGCATGGCCATGAACGACGAAGAAACCGTGGCGCTGATTGCCGGCGGTCACGCCTTCGGCAAAACCCACGGTGCCGGCCCGGCCGATAACGTCGGCGCCGAACCGGAAGCGGCCGGCCTGGAGGAACAAGGCCTGGGTTGGCGCAACAAATTCGGCAGCGGCAAAGGCCCCGACGCGATCACCAGCGGCCTGGAAGTGACCTGGACCTCGACGCCGACGCAATGGAGCAACGAGTACCTGGAAAACATGTTCGGCTTTGAGTGGGAACTCACCAAGAGCCCGGCCGGCGCCCACCAGTGGCGCCCCAAAGGCGGCGCTGGCGCAGGGCAGATTCCGCACGCATTCGACCCGTCGAAAAAACAGGAACCGCGGATGCTGACCGCCGACCTGGCGTTGCGTTTCGACCCGATCTACGAGCCCATCGCCCGACGCTTCAAAGACAACCCCGATCAACTGGCGGACGCCTTCGCCCGTGCCTGGTACAAACTGATCCACCGCGACATGGGTCCGTTGTCGCGCTACCTTGGCCCGGAAATGCCCAACGAAGAGCTACTGTGGCAAGACCCGATCCCGGCGGTCGATCATGCCCTGGTCGGTGACGCCGATGTCGCGGCGCTCAAAGCCAAGGTCCTGGCCTCGGGGCTGTCGGTGGCGCAACTGGTGTCGACCGCCTGGGCGGCCGCATCGAGCTTCCGTGGTTCGGATAAACGCGGAGGGGCCAACGGTGGTCGTCTGCGGCTGGCGCCGCAAAAAGACTGGGAAGCCAACCAGCCTGCGCAACTGGCAGAAGTGCTGAGCAAGCTGCAAGGCATCCAGAACGACTTCAACGCCCAGGGCGGCGGCAAGAAAATCTCCCTGGCCGACCTGATCGTGCTGGCGGGCAACGCAGGCGTGGAACAAGCGGCGAAAAGCGCCGGCCACAACCTGGTGGTGCCCTTCTCTCCCGGTCGCACCGATGCCTCGCAAGCGCAAACCGATGTCGAGTCCTTCGCGTTGCTGGAACCGGCTGCCGATGGCTTTCGCAACTACGTCAAAGCCGGAGTCAAGGTCAAAGCCGAAGCACTGCTGGTCGACAAGGCGCAGTTGCTGACCCTCACCGCGCCAGAAATGACGGTGCTGATCGGTGGTCTGCGGGTGCTGGGCAACAACGTTGGCCAGAATGCGCAAGGGGTGTTCACCCATCGGCCTGGGCAGTTGACCAACGACTTCTTCAAAAACCTGCTGGACATGAGCGTGGAGTGGAAACCGACCTCCAGCGCCAACGACAGCTATGAAGCCCGCGACCGCAAAACCGGCGAGCTGAAATGGAGCGGCAGCCGTGTCGACCTGGTGTTTGGCTCGCATGCACAACTGCGAGCGCTGGCCGAGGTGTACGGCAGCAGCGATGCCAACGACAAGTTCGTCAGGGATTTCGTTGCCGCCTGGACCAAGGTCATGAACCTGGACCGTTTTGACCTGAGGTAAACACAGCAGCACCGAGAAAAACGCCCCACGCTGGCAGCTCAGCGTGGGGTGTTTTTCATCTGATACGCTTTTTTCTCGACCATCTGCATCTGTAACGAAAACCCTGACACTCCGACAATGAAGGCCCTACAAGGCCGCTTCCACCGCGTGCCTGATCAGGTAGCTGAGTGATCTGCGGCGCCTGTTGCCTCTTTTCTGGTCAATTCGGAGTTCATATGGGCAAGCTTGCGCTTTTCGTCGTTGGTTTTCTGGTGCTGGCCATTGGCATCGGTGCACTCGGGACAATCTCCCCCCTCTAACACCTACGGTAGGCGCGGGCTTGCCCCGCGATAGCGGTCTTCCTGTCACGCCGCCATCGCGGGGCAAGCCCGCTCCCACACAGGACGTGTTCCCACAGCCTGTCATCTTCGCGTCATCAATCGAGTGGAAAATCATCGCACCTGATGATTGAGCAAGGACCACTCGATGAAAAGCGACACCTCCCTGTTTGCAGCCGTTGACCTGGGGTCGAATGCGTTTCGCATGATGATCGGCCAGCCGGTCAAACGGAACCGCCAATGGGTCATCGAAGAGGTGAAATCCTTGCGCGAGCCGGTGCGCCTGGCTGAAGGCCTGCAGGGCGGTGCCCTCGATGAGCTGGCACTGGATCGCGGCTGGCAGGCACTGGCACGCTTTGGCAAAAAACTGCGTGGTTTCGAGCCCGGACGTGTCCGCGCGGTGGCCACCAGTGCCGTGCGTGAAGCGGCCAACGCCAGGCTGTTTTTAAGCGACGCGCAACGCCACCTGGGCTTTCCCATCGAGGTGATCTCCGGTGAAGAAGAAGCCAAGCTGGTGTACACCGGCGTCAGCCATCGCATTCCGGCTGCCGACACCATGCGCCTGGTGGTGGACATCGGCGGTGGTTCTACCGAACTGATCCTGGGCCGGGGCGAACAAGCCCTGCTCAGCGAAAGCCTGACCATTGGCAGCGGCACCTGGAGCACGCGCTTCTTCCCCGAAGGTCGCGTGTGCGCCCAAGCCATGCTCGACGCTGAACGCACGGCCACCTTGCAGTTTGAAAAGGTCGCCCGCCGCTACCGTCACCTGGGCTGGCAGCAAGCTATCGGCTCGTCGGGTACCGCGCGCATGCTGGCCAAAGTACTCAGGGCCAACGCCTTGAACGACTGCGGCGAAGGCGGGATCACCTACCGTGGCCTGCTGCGTCTGTCGATCGTCCTGCAACAGGCCGGTCACGTAGACTGCACGCGTCTGGCAGGGCTACAGCCGCATCGTCATAGCGTGCTGCCAGCGGGGCTGGCCATTACCCTAGCGGCATTCAAAGCGTTTGGCATTACCGAGATGATGCCGTCTGAGCCGGGGCTGAGGTTTGGTGTTTTGCATGATTTGATGCTGAAGCGCTGAGAGCGGCAAGCGACAATAAAATCTGCGCAAAATTAACAATTAAATTTATTTTTGTTTATTTTGCGCAACACAAACCAGAATAAACATTTACACGCGCAATCACCGCCCTTAGCATTGTGGCTACAAAAGCCACAACAAAGTGCCGTGCCTGCCATGCTATCCCATCCGAAATCCCCGTCTCTGTGCCCCCAGAAATATGAGCAACACCTGCTCAAGGTGTCGATCCTGGTCACTGCCTTGATGGCCGCCAGCGGCATCGGCTTTGGTTTGTATTGCCGCTCTCAGTCGATTGTTTTCGATGGCCTGTTCAATGCCATCGATTCGAGCATGGCGTTCCTGTCGTTGCTGGTTGCCCGCTTGTTGGCCAAAGGCGTCGGCCGCCGATTCCAGACCGGTTACTGGCATATCGAGCCCTTGGTGTTGACCCTCAATGGCAGTGTCTTGCTGATGCTCTGTGTGTATGCCTTTGCCAATGCCGTCAGCGCCTTGGTGCACGGCGGTCATGAGCTGGTGTTCGACAGTGCGATTGCCTATTCGGCGGTTACTGCAGCCATTTGCGCCTTGATGCACCGCTACACCCTGCGGGGTAACCGTAAGGTCAATTCCGAGCTGATTGCACTGGATGTAGAAAGCTGGTGGATGTCGTTTTCCATCACCGCGTCATTGTTGGCCGCCTTTCTGATTGGCTATGCCTTGCAAGGCAGCGCTTACGCTTACCTCACGCCGTACATCGACCCCGGCATTCTTGCGGTGCTGTCGATCGCGCTGATGCCAGGCCCGGCCAAGGCGGTGATCAAAGCGCTGCGGCAAGTATTGAAGATCACCCCCAGCGAACTGGATCAACAGGTCAGTACGCTGATGACGCGCATGAGCCAACGCTACGGCTTCGAGGCCTTCAGCCATTCGGCGGTGCAGATCGGTCGCGGGCTGTTTGTCGAGATCCATATCCAGATTCCGGAAAGCATGAACGTCTGGACCGTCCACCAACTGGATGAGGTGCGCGGTGAGATTGCCAGCGGCATCGGCCGCGAAGGGCCTGACCGCTGGATCACCATTGGCTTCACCCGCGACAGCCGCTGGTTGTAACGCCTTTACTACACCGTTGCAGCGACGCGCAGGGCTACAAATTGCATCATCCACTGCGCGATCAATGCACCGTCGTGACCGCTTGCCAGGCTGGCCTGGGCGCTTTCATACAAGACGGGCTCATGCTGGTCGCGACGCAAGGTCATCAGCGCGCCGGCGTAGTCCTCGACAAACTCCGGGTGGCCCTGAAAGCACAACACCTGATCACCGACGCAATAAGCGGCCAACGGGCAGAATGCACTGCTGGCCAGGAGCGTTGCGCCCGGCGGCAGTTGGCTGACCTGGTCTTGATGCGACACCAGCACACTGAACGTTGCCGCGGCGGGAGTCATCCACGCCTGCGGCGCCGCCAGCGCATAGCGATGCACACCCAACCCCCAGCCCTGTGGCGCCCGCCCACAGCTGCCACCGAGCAACAACGCCAGCAGTTGGTGGCCGAAACAGATGCCCAGCAGCGTATCCCCGGCTTGGTAACGGGCCAGCAGATAGGCGCGCAACTGCACAATCCAGGAGGCGTCGCCGAAGGCATCGGCTTTGCTGCCAGTGACCAGGTAAGCATCAAAGGATTGTGCCGGGGCCGGATAGTGGCCTTCCACGACGTTGAAGACTTCAAAGCGTGCAGGCACCGGTTGCTGCTCAAAGAGTCGCTTGAACATCTGACCGTAGCTGTGAAAGTCGGCCACCAACTCGGGGCGCAATGCGTCGGTTTCGAGAATACAGATTGAAAGCATAGAGACAGGAATCCTCATGCCAAGACAGATGATTTATGAAGGGGTTGGGGGGTGGGATGGGGTGGGAGCGGGCTTGCCCCGCGATGCGATGTGGCAGACAAACCGCAATCTCGGGGCAAGCCCGCTCCTACCTTGAGTCAAAAATTACAGATCGAGCACCAGCTTTGCGCTTTTGGCTCTGGATACACAGACCATCATGACGTTGTTGCAAGCCTGCTCGGCGGCCGTCAGCAACATATCGCGGTGGTCGACGTCGCCTTCCAGTACCCGCGTCTCGCACATGCCGCACACACCCTGCTCGCACGAGGACGGCACATCGACGCCGCTGGCGCGCAGTGCATTCATGATCGAGCAATCGGACGCTACGGCAATTTCCCGGCCACTGCGCGCCAGTACCACGGTCAGCTCCCCCGCCGCGCTGTTCACCGGCAACGGCGCTGCGCTGAAGCGCTCCAGATGCAAACGCGGCGCCAGTTCCTGTGCCTGGAAAACCTCGGTCAAGGCGTCAAGCAGCACGCCCGGGCCACAGCTGTAGGTTTCGGCGCCGGCCGCCGCACGTTCGGCGATACGCTGCAGATCCAGCAGGCCACATTCATCGGCCGGAAGGATCTGCACCTGCTCGCTGGCATACGGCAAGAGTTTTTCGAGAAACGCCATCGAGCGCCGCGAGCGGCCGCCATACACCAGATGCCAGGGTTTACCGGCGCGCTGCGCGGCCAGGATCATCGGCAGGATCGGGGTAATACCGATCCCCCCGGCGACAAACTGGTAAGCCTCGGCCGGCGCCAGCGCAAAAGCATTGCGCGGCGTGCTGATACGGATCGACAGACCGACGCGCAGGCTGTCGTGCACTTCCCTTGAGCCACCGCGTCCCTTGTCTTCACGCAGCACGGCAATGCGCAGGTATTGCGTATCATGCGGATCACCACACAGGGAGTATTGGCGCACGCTGCCCGACGGCAGGTGCACATCAATGTGCGCACCGGCCTCCCAGGCCGGCAACGGTTGCCCGTCGTCGGCCCGCAGCTCCAGCGACATCACCCCTTCAGCCTCAAGGCGCATGCCGCTGATCAATACGCTGCGTTGTTCACCTGCGCGGCTCATACCGGGCTCCACTGCCCGGCCGGGGCTGCACTACCTTCGGGGACGGCCAGGTCCATGAAGGCGCGGAAGGCGCGGCGGTAGTTCAAGGTGAACAGGTCGGCCGGCACCGAATGCTCGACAAAGATGCCGTCCCAGTCGATTTCACGCGGGAAGATCCCGGCGGCAATCGGCATGTCTTCGAGGTACACCATTTCCTCGATGCGCAGGTTTTCTTCCAAGTCAGCGCCTTTGAACTCGCGATGGTTGGCCACACCCCAGAAGATCTTCACATCGTCATAGGCCACCGGTGACGGGAAGCCGGCCACGATACGCTTGCCCAGGCGCTCATAGTCGTAGGTGATGCTGGAGAAACCCGGCGCGGCGCAGTGGTAGTACATCAGGCAATCGCCGTCGTTGGCCCACTCGCCTTCACCGGCGTGCAAGGGCCGCTGCATGACGATATCCAGGCCTTCGCGGCGGACGTTAAGCGGCTCGACCACATGCGGCGTCGGCCCCATCGACACTTCGTGGACGAACGGGAAATGCGCCACGTCGCGGAAGTTTTCCACCGCCACCGCTACCCCGGTAGGTGACAGCAGCGGCTCGGCCGCCAGCCATTCGAAGTCCAGGCCTTGCCATTGCAGCGGGTCGTACATCGGCTGGATCGGGTCTTCCAGGGCGGTCCAGATATGCGCGAAGCGCTCCACCACCGGGTAAGTCTTGATCGACGCCTGGGGTGGAATCTTGCATTGGTCTTCCAGCGACGGAATGTGGCTGCACTTGCCGTCTTCGGCCGCGAAACGCCAGCCGTGATACGGGCAGGCAATGCTTTCACCGTGGACCTTGCCCAAGGCAAAGTCGGCGCCGCGGTGCGGGCAGCGTGCATCTTGCACCACCGCCTGGCCGGACTCGGTGCGATACACCACCAGACGCTGGCCGAGCAGGGTCGCCGATTGTGGTGTTGCCAGGTCGACACTGCGCGCCACCGGGAACCACTGCCGACGCATGGCCGCTTCAGCACGCTGACGTTGAGTCATTTTATGGGTCATTATTATGTCCTCACCAAAGCCGTTAACTTAAATACCCACCACCAGCGCACCACCATTGACCGCCAGCACCTGGCCGCTAATGAAGGCCGCTTCATCGCTGGCCAGAAAGGCCACCGCTGCCGCAATTTCTTCCGGGTGAACCAGTCGCCCCAAGGGGATGTTGGCTTTCTCGCCCTCGACGTATTCCTCTGGCACCATGCGCGTGAGAATGGCGCCCGGGGTGATGGCGTTGACCAAAATGCCCTCGCCGACAAACTCTTTGGCCAGGGTTTTCATCAGCCCCAACTGCGCGGTTTTCGACACCATGTAGGCGTAGGAATGGCCATCAGGCACCTGCCCCCACTGCGAGTTGATGAAGATCACCCGCGGCGCCTTGCTGTTGCGCAGCGCTGGCAGCGCCGCACGGGTCAGGTACAACGGCGCATGCACATTGATCGCCAGCAACTGGTTGAAGTTGTCGTCGTCGGTGGCTTCCAGGCCGGTCAGCGAATAGATCATCCCGGCGTTGTGCACGAGGATGTCGAGCTGGCCCAACTGCGCCACGGTCTGGCGAACCAGTGCTTCGGCGGCGACCTTCTGGGTGATATCCGCAGCCAGGGCAATGGCCTTGCCACCGGCTTCGCAGATATCGGCCGCCGTGGCCCGGGCGACATCCTCATCGATATCGTTGACCACCACCGTGGCGCCACGGGCGGCCAGCAGTCGGGCATGGGCGCGACCGGCACCGCGACCGGCACCGGTGACCAAGGCCACACGGCCGGTAAATTTCTGTGCGGCTTCAGCCAGCTCGAGTACCGCTTGCGGCGCCTGCTTGGCGTGTTCTGCAGAAACGCTCATGGTTGCACCCCCTCTCAAACGCCGACTTTGTGCGGTTCGGTGACGTAGAGCATGTTGCCCTGCGGGTCGAACATCGGGCGGTAGCGGTAGTGCGTGCCGTTCGGGTGCTGCCAGGCGATCGGCTGGGCGGTGACCCATTGCACCTTGCCGTCCAGGTAGGCGATGGCTTCATCCAGGTTCTCGACTTCAAAGGCAAAGGAGTCGAAACCCGGGGCGTCTTCCAGGTTGACCGCGGTGCGGCGCTCGACCTGGCCCTGGTGCTCGGTGTGGAAGATGTACAGGGTCAGGTTGCCGCAATCGATGGCAGCCCAACGCTCTTCGGCCACGTAGGGCAGGAAAAAGCCCAGGCCGAGGATGCCGTGATAGAAATCCACCAGCTCCTGTACGTTGTTGGTGAGGATGTCCATGTTGTCGACGCGTTTGAGTTTCAGCATGACGAGCTCCTGATGCGGGTTTGCGAAGGTTGTTTCACTGGGCCTTGAGGTGGGCGCAGGGGCCACCGGCCAAAGCGTTGAGGGTGCCGGCCGCGACGTCGATAGCGACGGTGACCAGGGTTTGGTACTGATCGCTGTGCAACGCCGGGTCCGGGTGGCAACACAGGGCGCCGGTGCTGCCGAGATGGCTGTTCATGGCCGTGAGCAACTGCTCGACACTCAGGCCGGTCCGGCCACCCAGGCGGCGCTTGAGCACCTGATGGCGCACCAGGGTGTCGGGGTAAACGCCCCACTCGGTGTCGCCCTGCGCCGCCTTGGGGTCGAGAAAATGGTTGGTGTGCAGCAGCAGGCCGTGTTCATCGGGGAACACAAAGGCCGGGCCTTCGGGGTAGATCTCCACCGAAACTGCGGCCGCCTCCCCGGCTTTGGAGGCCAGCACCGTCAGCGAGCTGGACGCCGAGAAGTCGGCAGCGGCCAACAGTTGCAAGGCATCGTTGAAGTCGGATGTGCTGTCGAGCAGCCAGCGCGAGGCGACATGCACCGGCACCCCGATCCGCGCGCCGTCGCTACGGTGGTGAAGAATGTTGAAATGCACGCCGAGGCCATGTTTGTTCACACCGATCTTGCCGACGATGCCGTACTCGGTGACGGTAGTAGTGACACGACCATTGCCATGGGGGATTTCCCAGACCAGCCATTGGCCGGCGAATTGCGAGTACCAGTCCCAGGTTTGCAAGGTGACGGGCGCGGCGGCGGCAGGATCGACATAGGCGATGGTCGAGCACTCGCCGCGCAGGTTTTCACCGGCGCCCGCGCTGCGCTGGCGACTGAGGTAAGCGAGCACTTCCGTACGGGCGTTGATCGCGCCGATCTCACGCACATCGATGCCACTGCCCTCGGCCATGCCGCGGATTTCTTCGTGCAGGGGCGGTGCGAACGCGGCAATCTGTTGCAGGGCTTCTGTGCCCAGCGCCAACAGGTCAACGGTAGCGCCAGCAGTGCGTTCGAACAGGCCGCGGTAGGCCTGTACCGAAGCGCGGATCTGCGCGCTGTGGCACTCGCCAAACTCGCGGCCACGGCCGTAAGGATCGGTCAGGGTCGAGCGAAATTGATAGCTCATCGTTGCTGCTCCAAGTGTGGCGCCACATGCCGGGCGACTTCATCCAGACGGGCGAACCAGACATCGCCATCGCTCACCAGTCGCTCGACAAAACGCTCCAGCTGGGCAAAGCGCGCCGCACGGCCAATGACTTCCGGGTGCATGGTGAAACTGGTATGGCGGCCTTCGCGGCGCACCGATTCGTACTCCGCCAGCCACACCTCGCTGAGGGTGCGCGGGTGGGTGAAGTTGCCGCCGTTGTCGATGCTCCAGCCGAACATCGGCCAGTCATCCAGCGACCAATGCACGGGCAGTTCGATGATCGAGCGGCCGTTGAAGGTCTCGATGTACGGGCGGTCATCGCCCATGCAGCTGGAGTCGTAGCTAAAGCCGTTATCGATCACCAGGTCGAAAGTCTCCGGGGTCAGCTCCCAGGACGAAGAGCGGTAACCGGCAGGTTTCGGTGCACCGGCGCGGGCCAGGGCTTCCAGGCCGAGGCCCATTTCATCCACTTGCTGCTGGGCCGAAACCTTGTCACTGCGCAGGTGCATGTGACCGTGATGGCCAACTTCGTGGCCGTCCTTGAGCAGGGTCTCGATCAACCCCGGGTGCTGCTGGGCGGTGTAGCCGGGGACAAAAAACGACGCCTTGATCTGGTGCCGCGCCAGCATTTCAAGAATCCGTGGCACACCGCGGGTCACGCTGAAACGGCCTTCGGACAGGCTGGTCAGGCGCCTGGCGAAGGTCGGGCTGTCGCCCAGCAAACCGGCTTCAGCGTCCACGTCGAAGGTCAGCGAAACCGCCACCGGGCTGTTTTTTGGCCAAGCGATGCCATATGAGCTGGAATGACTCATGGGAGGGTCCTTCTATCAAAGTAAGGTCGTGCGTTGCGGGGTTACAACGCCGCTCAGGAGTACTGGCTACCGAGTGCCAGTGGCGCAGCGCGGTCCTGGTGCTGACGCCAGCGGTACATCAGCTGGGAGACCGCCAGGACTGCGATGGCGATGGCCACTTCCTTGTAACCGCCGTAACCGGTGACCGATGCGCTGGTGATGCCGACCAGCAGAATCAGGCCATCGAACAACGCCAGGGCCGCAGCGATCACAACCCAGCGCTGCGACAGGCGAATGGGCCGCGGCGCCTGCGGACGATCCTTGCGCAGCATGACGAAACCGCTGACCGCCAGCAGATGGGCGAGCACATAGCCGACGTTGCCGGCGACAATCACCGCCAGGGCGTTACCGACAAACAGCACCAGGGCGATGTTGACGGCCAGTTGCAAAGTCACCGCTCGTGCCGGTACGCCGCGCTTGTTGAGAACACCGAACTGGCGCACGGTGAGCCCGTCCCTGGCGCTTTGGTACAGGGCACGTGCAGCGTCGGCAGTGCCCATGATTGCCAGCACCATGACGCCGGCGATCAGCAACACGGTGATCAATGCCGCCCCGCCGCCGAGCAGTACATTCGCTGCGGTTTGCAGAAAACCATTGGGTTGGTTGATCAGCGTCTGCTCGCCGAGCAGGCCGACCAGGCCCAGGGGGGCCAGGGTGAACACCAGCAGCAGAATCAGCGCCGACACGCGCAACGCCTTGCGGGTATCGCTGACGGTGTTGCGGTATTCCGGAATGAAGGAGGCTGCGGCCTCGACCGAATACGCCGACCAGGCCATCACGAACAACCAGGCCAACGCATTGCGCAAGCCTTCGACGCCGCTGCCCAGGTGCCAACTGAACGACGCACTGCTCCAGGGCGCAGCGAAGAACGAGGCGCTGCCGAAGATCACCACGGGGATCATCAGCAACACACCGGCCAGGGTAATCAGGATCATGGTGAAACGCAGTTCAATCATGCTCAAGGCCCAGGACACCAGGGCCACGCCGAGGGCAATCAACTGCGGCAAGTCGAGTTGGAGCAGACCCAGGTCGAGGGTGAAGCGCGCGTCTGGCCAGAACTGCTCGGTGACAATCTGCGAAATCGCCAGGCCCCAGATCGCCGGTGCGGTGGCCCAGGCAAACCAGTATGCGTAGGTGGCCAGTGGGCCCAAGGACGGAAAGCGCTGGCTCCAGGCCTCGTTGGCGTACAAGGCAATGCCGCCGGACTTGTGGCTGAACATCGCCCCCATTTCCGAGTACACCCAGTTGTGCAGCGCGGCGATGACCGCAATCAGCGCCCACAGGGCCATGGCGGCCCAGGCACCAATGGCGCCAATGGAGTAGCCCAGACCGACAAACAACGCAGCGGGCAAGCTGAGGGTAATGGCGACACCATCCCACCAGCGAATGGACTTCTCGAACTCAACCTGCGGCTCACCGCCAGTAGGGCACTGTTGCATGGCAAACACCTCATCCGCTTTATTTTTATAACTGCTTGCGACGAGTCAATATTAACCACGAACATTGCGCAAAATCATCATTTTTTTACAACTAAAATTACTTTGCGCAACACATGATGAATTTTGGTGCGCATGGTGCGAGTGAAAACCCATTAGGATCGCGGGTTTGCGCAGCGCACGGCAAAGCCGGACGCACCTGTGCAGGGCATCAAAGACAAGGGAGGGTTGGGGGGTATCCCGGTAGGAGCGGGCTTGCCCCGCGAAGCGATGTGACAGACAGATCGCTATCGCGGGGCAAGCCCGCTCCTACAGGTTAGAGGTCGATCTCGCCGCCGGGGATGGTGAAGCGGATCTTGTGCACTTTGACTTCCTGCATCATGCGCACTTCTTCGGTGCCGGGCAGCGAGCGAATGCGCTGCTTCAGGCGCCACAGGCTGTCGTTGTCACTGCACAGCACCTGTACGCAGATATCGGCAGTACCCATGGTGGTCGACAAGTAACTGACCTCAGGCCAGCGCCCCAGGGTATCGACCACCCGATCATGATCCTGCGGGCTGACGTTGACGAACATCAGCGCCAGCTTGGCTTCGCCCAGCTTGGCCGGGTTGGTGAACGCCAGGATTTGCAGAATGCCCTGATCCTGCAGGCGCTTGACCCGGGTACGCACCGTGGCCTCAGGCACCGACAGGTTGCGGGCCACTTCGCGAAACGCGCGACGACCGTCTTCTTGCAGCTCGCGGACAATGTCCATGTCCAGAGGGTCGAGGGATGTAATTGGCATAGGGGTTCTCGATGGCAGTGCCCGACGGGAAACATCGCCGCGCAAAAAACCAAGGCTAACAGATAAGCGTCAGCGCAAAAATACCGCCCTTGCCCCGGCCCTACATGATCTGTCGACGTGCTAGCGAGGCGATCCGCTGGTGAGTTTTTCCCGGCTTTTATGCAGCATGTCCTGAATTTCCTGGGTTGCGTTGCGGGTGCGCCGTGCCAGTTGTTTGACCTCGTCGGCCACCACCGAGAAGCCCCTGCCCTGCTCGCCCGCCCGTGCCGCCTCGATTGCAGCATTGAGGGCCAACAGGTTGGTCTGGTCGGCAATGCCTTTGATCACTGCCACCAGTTGCGCAATTTGCCCATAGGTGGCCTGGATCGAGGCCTGCTCACGCGCGCGCGCCGCCTCGGCATTTTTTTCATCGGCAATGCAGCGTACGGCGCCGACAATGCGCAACAACTGGCCGCGCTCATTGCGCAAACAGCGGGTGCGCTCACGAAACCAGAGCATGCCGTGGCTTTTGTGCTGCATGCGGTACTCCACCACATACCCGGCCTGTGGATCAGTGCTGGTGAGCAGTGCATTGAATGACTGCATCACCCGCGGCATGTCCTGCGGGTGAGTGACCCGTGTATAGCTGTCCCAGCCATCGGGAAATTCCGTGCGGCTGTAGCCCAACAAACTGCAGAACGGGTCGCTCCAGCGCATCTGATTGCGCGGATGGCGCGGGTCGCCATTGACCACTTCCAGCTCCCAAGTGCCTTCCGTCAGGGTCAGCAGCAGCGTCTGCCACACCTGCTTTTCAAGTTGCCAGGCAGCCAGCAACTGATCGACCTCGTCGTGCGCTTGCTGCACCTTAGGTTCAAACCCCATCACCACGACTCCCATTGCTTGGCGCAATACCCGGGGTGCCAGGACACCCCGGGAAGGCACCGTCAGAACGACGCACTCACTGCAGCCACCACGGTCGCCGAGCACACATCATCAAAACCCATGTAGTTGGCGCACTCGGCCGCCGACAGGTCGGTGTCGATGTAGCTCAGCGACCAGGTCAGGGCGAACAGTTCCTTGCTCAGCTTCACCTCCCACTCGTCATAACTGTTGCGCGTGCTGCCGGAAGCCGATATCCAGATCGGGTCTTTGTAATCGGCATGGCCGTAACGCAGGTCGAGCGCCACGTCCAACGGCAGCGCCGCGGTGTAACCCAGGTAGCTGTACAGCATGCTTTGATCGCCAGCGATGTCGTCCGAGTAATAGCCGCCCAGGCTCACGCCATACGCCGACAACTGCGCGTAATACTCGCTGTAGTTCAGGTCGCTCTGCCGTGGGTAGGTGTAATCGTAATAGGCGACGTCCAGGGCGATGTCATCGCTGATCTGCCAGTAGTACCCCAGGTAGTAATCCAGCTCCTGGCGCGTGCTGCTGCCATAGCCAAAGTCGACGTTGGAGCTCCAGGCCCCGAGGTACGCACCACTGCTGTGCATCAGCGTGGCCGCGCCCTGCAGGGCCGGATCGCCTTGCGTCTGGGAGATACCGCGGGAGCGGTAATCACTGAGCGCGCTGACGTCCAACTGCAGGCTGAACGCCTCGCTGAGGGTGATGGCCTGAGCCTGCGACCAAGGCAGCAGGACGCTGGCCGAAGCAAAAACAAGGCACAAGAAAGTACGCACGGCGCACGTTAGCTGCGTCATGGGGATGTTCCTTTTCGGGAGAAGTTTTAGTCAGTCAGGGCGCTTTGTGAACGGCGTGGGTTTGGCCGGCGTTGCGGTCTTGCACACGACGCAACCAGAACAGCGCTTGCGAGATGGCCAGCACCGCGACGGCAATCAGCACTTCCTTGAGGCCGCCATAGCCGGTAATCGCAGCACTGGTCATGCCCACCAGCAGAATCAAGGCGTCGAACAGGGCCAAAGCGATAGCAATGCTTGTCCAGCGCCGAGACAGGCGAATCGGACGCGGCGCATCCGGCCGGTCGCGACGCAGGACTACGTAACCGGAAACCGCCAGCAAGTGAGCAAGAATGTAGCCAACATTACCGGCAACGATCACCGCCAGCGGGTTGCCCACCAGCAACACCAGCAACACGTTGATCAGCAACTGCACGGTGACGGCCCGAGCCGGGACACCGGCGCGGTTGAGGGTGCCGAACTGACGCACGGTCAGGCCATCACGTGAACTCTGGTACAGCGCCCTGCCCGCATCGGCCGTGCCCATCACCGAGAGCACCAGGATGCCGGCAATCAGCACCAGGGTAATCAGCGCCGCGCCACCACCAAACAGCACCTGCGCGCCGGCCTGGAGAAAACCGTAGGGTTTGTCGATCAGTACTTGCTCGCCGAGCAGCCCGGCCAGGCCCAACGGCGTCAGGGTAAACACCAGCAGCAGGATCAGCGCAGCAATGCGCAACGCCTTGCGGGTGTCGCTGACGGTGTCACGAAACTCGGGAATGAACGAAGCCGACGCCTCTACCGCATACGCCGACCAGGCCATGATGAACAACCAGGCCAACACCGTGCGCACACCGCTGATGCCCTCGCCGGTACGCCAGGTGAAACTGCTGGTCGACCAGGCCTCAAAGGTGAAAAAGCTGCTGCCGAAAATCAGCACCGGAATCATCAGCAACACCCCGGCCACGGTGAGGATCACCATGGTGAAACGCAGCTGGATCATGCTCAAGGCCCAGGACAACAGCGCCACCCCCAAGGCGATGAACTGCGGCAAACCCAGCGAGACAATGCCCAGGTCATAGCTGAACGTGACATCGGGCCAGAACTGCTCCGAGAGGATCTGCGCCACCGCCAGCCCCCAGATGGCCGGGGCGGTGGCCCAGGCGAACCAGTAGGCATAGGTGGCCAGCGGACCGAAGCTGGGCACGCGCTTGCTCCACGCCTCGTTGGCGTAAAGGGCAATGCCGCCGGACTTCTCCGCAAACATTGCGCCCATCTCCGAATACAGCCAGTTGTGCAATACCGCCACGGCGGCAATCACCGCCCACAAGACAATCGCGGCCCAGGCTCCAATCGCGCCGATTGAGTAGCCAAGCCCTACGAACAACGCCGCCGGCAAGCTCAGGGTGATCGCCACCCCGTCCCACCAGCGAATGGTTTTTGCCAGTACCGCGTGTGGCTGTGCGCCTATGGAAACCTGTTCCATCTTCATCGCCCTCGTTTTGTGATTTTTATAGGCAGGAATGAGCAAATGCTAAGTCAGATTTTTGCGCATGTGTAGATTTTTTATTTTTTAATCGTTGCATTGCGCAGAATCTTGCAAATTTATATGCTGAATCAGCAGCTCAACGCCAGCATATTTTGCGCAAAATAAAAACCACAGGAATTCTCTATGCCCTTGCAACTGCATGATTGGATCGCCCGCGCCGACGCGCTCAGCGCCGAGACCCGCGCTTTTATCAATGGTGAGTACTGCGCCGCGCGCGCTGGCGCCAGTGCTGAACGCATCAGTCCGATTGACGGCCGCCTGCTCGGGCATATCGCCCAGTGCGATGCGCAAGATGCGCAGATTGCCGTCAAGGCTGCGCGCCAGGCGTTCGACTCAGGCGTCTGGTCACGGCGCTCACCGGTGGAGCGCAAACGCGTCATGCTCAAGTTCGCCGAACTGATCGAGGCTGATATCCAGCACCTGGCGCTGCTGGAAACCCTGGACATGGGCAAGCCGATCAGCGACTCGCTGAGTGTCGACGTCCCCGGCGCTGCGCGCGCGATTCGCTGGAATGGCGAGGCCATCGACAAAATCTACGACGAAGTGGCCAACACCGCCGACGACGAACTCGGGCTGATTACCCGCGAACCGATCGGTGTGGTAGCAGCTATCGTGCCGTGGAATTTTCCGCTGATCATGACCTGCTGGAAACTCGGCCCGGCCCTGGCGGCTGGC
This sequence comes from Pseudomonas sp. NUPR-002, assembly GCF_056322725.1. Lineage (NCBI taxonomy): Bacteria > Pseudomonadati > Pseudomonadota > Gammaproteobacteria > Pseudomonadales > Pseudomonadaceae > Pseudomonas > Pseudomonas sp. NUPR-002. Next base: position 2,117,362 of record NZ_CM150476.1, on the reverse strand, counting down.
AACTCGGTGATTCTCAAACCGTCCGACAAGTCGCCGCTGACTGCCATCCGTTTGGCCCAGTTGGCCGTAGACGCCGGTATTCCTGCCGGGGTGTTCAACGTCTTGCCGGGCCGCGGCCAGGTGGTCGGCAAGGCCCTGGCAACGCACATGGACATCGACGCCCTGGTGTTCACCGGTTCAACCGGCGTGGCCAAGCAACTGCTGATGTTTGCTGGCGAATCCAACATGAAACGGGTGTGGCTGGAAGCCGGTGGCAAAAGCCCGAACATCGTCTTCGCCGACGCCCCCGACCTGCAGGCGGCGGCACGGGCGGCAGCCAGCGCCATTGCCTTCAACCAGGGAGAAGTCTGCACTGCAGGTTCACGTCTGCTGGTTGAAGCCTCGATCAAAGAGCGCTTCACCGCCATGGTCATTGCCGAGTTGGAAAACTGGCAGCCTGGTCATCCACTGGACCCGGCCACCAAGGTCGGTGCGCTGGTCGATACCCAGCACCTGCGCAGCGTGCTCAAGTACATCCAGATCGGCGAAGACGAAGGCGCGACCCGCGCCTACGGCGGCCACCAGGTGCTGGAAGAAACCGGTGGCAATTACCTGCAGCCAGCCGTGTTTACCAATGTTCGCAATGACATGCGCATTGCCCAGGAAGAAATCTTTGGCCCGGTATTGGCGGTGATCAGCTTCGAGGACTGCGAAGAAGCGATCCGGATTGCCAACGACACGCCCTATGGCCTGGCGGCGGGCATCTGGACGGCCGACTTGAGCAAAGCGCACCGCACCGCCAAGGCGCTGCGTGCGGGCAGTGTCTGGGTCAACCAGTATGACGGTGGTGACATGACCGCGCCGTTCGGCGGCTTCAAACAGTCGGGCAATGGCCGCGACAAGTCGCTGCACGCGTTCGACAAATACACCGAGCTGAAGGCCACCTGGATCAAACTCTGAGGGATGTGTGATGCTGATAAAAGACATTGCTGACTTCACCTACAACACCCCTGGCGAACGCTACCTGCCCAGGCCTGAACGCTTGATCAGCGGCCATCCTGAGCAATCGGCACACAATCAGTTTTGCAGTGCCAATGGCCAGTTCAATGCCGGTATCTGGGAAAGCCAGCCGGGGCGCTGGCAGGTGGTGTACAGCGAAGATGAGTACTGCGAAATCCTCAGTGGCCAATCGCTGATTCATGACCAGAACGGCCATGTGAAAGTGGTTCAGGCCGGTGATCGCTTCGTCATTCCGGCGGGCTTCACCGGGATCTGGGAAGTTGTCACCACCTGCAAGAAGGTCTACGTGACCTTCCAGGCTTGACCTTGGTAGGAGCGGGCTTGCCCCGCGATCGCGGTTTATCAGACACACCGCATCGCGGGGCAAGCCCGCTCCTACAGGCTAGCTGCTCAGCTGTTGCAGCAGCACTTCCAACGGATGGCGCAAGGTGCGGTCGGCCTGGCGTTTGACCTGGCTGCGGCACGAGTAGCCGGTAGCCAAGGCTTCGCCTTCCTTGTCCAGCTTGGTCGCCCAGGACTGTTCGAAGATGGTCTTCGAGGTGGCCTGGTTACGGGCCTCGTGACCATAGGTACCGGACATCCCGCAGCAACCCGTAGCTTCGGTGGTCAGTTTCAGGCCCAGGCGGCTAAACACCTGTTCCCACTGCCGCGTGCTTGCCGGGACGTTGGTTTTCTCTGTGCAGTGCGCCATCAAACGGTAGGTCGTGGTTGCCCGGGTCGGTTGTTCAGGCAGTACCTCCATTAACCACTCTTGAGGCAGCAATACCTTCGGGCATGCCCCCAGATCCGGAACCTTCAGGTACTCCTGGCGATACACCAGGGTCATGGCCGGGTCCAGCCCCACCAGCGGCACACCGCATTCCGCCAAGGCACTGAGCTCACGGGCATTGCGAATCGCCGCCTTGTTGAAAGCACCGAGGAAGCCCTGCACGTGCAGTGGCTTGCCGTTGGCACTGTAGGGGGCCAGGTAGACGCGATGCCCGAGGCGATAGGCCAGGTCGATGAACGCCGCCAGCACCGGGGTTTCGAAGTAACGGGTGAAGGCATCCTGAACCAGCACGATGCTGCGTTCGCGCTGCGCCGGGGTCAGCTCACGCAAGGCCGGAATGCTGGCCACGCGCACGTTGCAGCGCGTCAGGGTGGCCTGGAAGTTGTAACGGCTGATCAGCGGGCTGTCGAGCATGCCGACATGGCGCTCAAGCAGCTTGCTCACCCATTTCGAGCCCATCACCGCGTTGTACACACCGGGAGCGTAGGCCAGATACGGAATGCTGAACTCCAGCGAGCCGATCAGGTAGTCGCGCAACGGCCGCTGGTAACGCCCGTGGTACAGCTCGAGGAAGCGCGAGCGGAATTCCGGCACGTTGACCTTGATCGGGCACTGCCCCGCGCACGACTTGCAGGCCAGGCAACCGGCCATGGCGTCGTACACCTCGTGAGAGAAGTCCGCTTCCCCCTTGTTGCGCGCCAGGTTGTTGCGCAGCCGCGCCGGCAGGCCTTTGAGCCAGTTGAGCTTGCCCTGGGCGGTGGCCAGCACATCGACGTTGGCGGCGCCTTGCAAGCGCAGCCATTCGCGGATCAGCGAGGCACGGCCCTTGGGCGAGTGCTGACGTTCACGGGTGGCTTTCCACGACGGGCACATGGCGTCGTTGGGGTCGTAGTTGTAGCAGGCGCCGTTGCCGTTGCAGTGCACGGCACTGCCGAAACTCTGCCACACGCGCTCGTCGATCTGGCGGTCGAAGTCGCCACGCATCGGCGCTTCGTTGACCTTGATCAGGCCCTGGGCGCTATCGGGCGGGGTGCAGATTTTGCCGGGGTTGAGTTGGTTGTGCGGGTCGAAGGCGCCCTTGAGCGCTTGCAGCGACGGGTACAGTTCACCGAAGTATTCCGGCACATATTCCGAGCGCAGGCCTTTGCCATGCTCACCCCAGAGCAGACCACCGTAACGCAGGGTCAGGGCAGCCACGGCATCGGAAATCGGTTTGACCAGCGCGGCCTGGGCCGGGTCTTTCATGTCCAGCGCCGGGCGCACATGGAGCACGCCGGCATCGACGTGACCGAACATACCGTAGGCCAGGCCATAGCCATCGAGCAAGGCGCGGAAGTCGGCGATGTAGTCCGCCAGTTGCTCTGGCGGTACTGCGGTATCTTCGACGAACGGCTGCGGCCGCACTTCACCTTCGACGTTACCCAGCAGGCCCACCGAGCGCTTGCGCATGGTGTAGACCCGCGTTACCGCTTCAGCACCTTCGGCCAGGGTGTGCCCCAGACGCTCGACGCCTTTGTCGGCCTGCAGGTGGGCGACAAAGGCTTGCACCCGCGCATTGACTTCAGCCGGGTCGTCACCGCAGAACTCCACCAGGTTGATACCCAGGGTCGGGCGCTCGGCATCGGCCGGAAAATACTCGGCGACGCTGTGCCAGACGATGTCTTTCATCGCCAGCATCAACACCTTGGAGTCTACCGTTTCAATCGACAGCGGCTTGTGCGCCATCAACGCGTTGGCGTCGCGCAGTGCGTCCATGAAGCTGGTGTAACGCACGTTGACCAGCACTGCATACTTGGGTATCGGCAGCACATTGAGCTTGGCCTCGACCACGTAGCCCAGCGAGCCCTCGGCGCCACACAGCACGCTGTTGAGGTTGAAACGGCCTTGTTCGTCACGCAGGTGCGCCAGGTCGTAACCGGTCAGGCAGCGGTTGAGCTTGGGGAAGGTTTGCTCGATCAGTTCGGCCTGGGTCTCCTGGATCTGCCGGGCGGTGCGGTACACCTCACCGGCGCGGCCAGGTTCAGCGCAAGCGTGCTCCAGTTCAGCGTCGCTCAATGGCCGGGTGTGCAGGCGCTGGCCGCCCAGCAGCACACTGTGCAGTTCGAGCACGTGATCGCGGGTTTTACCGTAGGTGCAACTGCCCTGGCCGCTGGCGTCGGTGTTGATCATGCCGCCAACGGTGGCGCGGTTGGAGGTCGACAGTTCCGGGGCGAAGAACAAGCCATGGGGCTTGAGCGCGGCATTGAGCTGGTCTTTGACCACACCGGCCTGAACCCGTACCCAGCGCTCTTCAACGTTGATTTCAAGGATGCTGTTCATGTGCCGCGACAGGTCGACGACGATGCCGTCGGTCAGCGACTGGCCGTTGGTACCGGTACCGCCGCCACGCGGCGTGAGCTTGACGTCTTTGAAACGCGGCTCGGCCATCAGCGTCGCAACTCGCGCCACATCGTCGGCGTCCTGCGGGAACACCGCCGCTTGCGGCAGGCGTTGGTAGATCGAGTTGTCGGTGGCCAGTACGGTGCGGGTGGCGTAGTCGGCACTGAGCTGGCCACGGAAACCGGCAGCGCGCAGGGCTTCGAGGAAATCAGGGTACAGCGTGGCCGGTGCAGTGCCGGTCAATCGGGCGATCATCGGGGGATGGCCTCATTTATGTCAGGCTAATCAGGAATACTTGCTGAAACGGTATGGTCAGTACACGGCCAGGTAGTGGATGATGCCAATGATCCCGCAGCCTGGCGCCAGGCACAAACGGATATTCCCGCAGCCTTTGATGACTTTTACGAATGAATTACCGCAATCTCACCCCGTCGATGTCCTTGCTGCTGGCATTTGAAGCCGCGGCGCGCCATGAAAGCTACACCCGCGCCGCCGTGGAACTGGCCCTGACCCAGAGCGCTGTCAGCCGTCAGGTGCAGGCGCTGGAGCAGCAATTGGGGGTGACGTTGTTCCGCCGCGAAGGCCGCACAGTCAAACTCACCGAGGTCGGCCGCCTGTACCAACGGGAAATCAGCGAGGCCCTCGGCCGTGTGCGCAGCGCCACCTTGCACGCCATTGCCCACCAGGCCGGTGGCGGCAGTTTGCGCCTGGCAACGCTGCCGACCTTCGGCTCGAAATGGCTGCTGCCACGACTGCACGCGTTTTACCGCAGCCATCCCGAAGTACTGGTGCACATCAATTCACGGATTGAACCGGTGGACTTCGCCACCAGCGGCATCGATGCCGCCATCGTCGTTGCCACCCATGAACTGCAGGGACTGATCTGCCACCGCCTGCACGCAGAAGAATTGAGCGTGATCCTGTCACCGACCCTGGCCGCCAGCCTGCCCGCCTGGACCCCGAAAGCCATCAGCCAGCAAGTGCTGTTGAGTGTCGCCAACAATGCCAATGCCTGGGGTGAATGGTTCACCCACCACGGCCTGGCGCACCAGGCCATGCGCCTGGGGCCGAGCTTCGAGTTGACCTCGCATTTGATCCAGGCCGTGCGCGCCGACATTGGCATCGGCCTGGTGCCACGCATTCTGATCAGTGACGAACTGGCCAGCGGCGAGCTGAGCAGCCCCACCCCGCCCTTTGCCAGCGCCCGCAGTTACTACCTGGTGTACCCACCGCGCAACCAGGCGCTGCCTGCGCTGCAGGCGTTTCGCAGCTGGTTGCTGGACAAGGCCGGCATGGAATTGCGCGGCTGAGCGCGACGCCGTGACGTCGCGCTCGTGCTCACTCAGTGCGGTGCGCGCGGGATGGTTTTCAGCAGGTCTTCCGGGCTGATATGGCCCACCACCGGTTGGCTGCCTGGCTGTGGCAGGTCGAAGATGTGGCCTTTCATCTTGCCGATGATATGCATCTCGCACGGCTTGCAGTCGAACTTCAACGTCAGCACTTCATCACCGTGAATCAGCTGCATCGGTGCCACCTTGGTGCGCACCCCGGTGACGCCCTTGGCCTGTTTAGGGCACAGGTTGAAGGAGAAGCGCAGGCAGTGCTTGGTGATCATCACCGGCACTTCGCCCTTCTCTTCGTGGGCTTCGAACGCCGCGTCGATCAGCTTGACGCCGTGACGGTGATAGAAATCGCGCGCCTTCTGGTTGTAGACGTTGGCCAGGAACGACAGGTGCGACTCCGGGTACACCGGTGGCGGGTTGCTTTCGGCCTTGCGGCTGCCCCGAGGATGGGCCTCGACGCGGGCAGTGGTCAGCGCCTCGATCACTTCACGGCGCAGCGCCTTGAGCTGTGAATTGGGAATGAAGTACGCCTGTGGCGCATCCAGCTTGATGTCGGTGGCGTGGTACTGGGTGGTGCCCAGTTGCCCCAGCAAGTCACGCAGCTGTTCCAGTGCCTGCTCAGGCTTGTTGGCCGCGCCGAACGGGCCGTCCAGGCTGACACTGGCGCTGACGCCCTCTTCACTGGTAGCGGTCAGTTGCAGGCGATCTTCACGCAGGCTGGCCGACCATTTCAGGCCAATGCGCCGCTCGGCAGAGGTCTTCTGCAGCGCTTGCTGCCAGTTGTGGTCGAGGTTGCGGCTCAGCGGATGGTTAGGGCGCAATTGATGCATACCCTTGGGCATCTCGTTGGGCTCGACCCGGTAGCGGTAGCGCTTTTCGCCGTCTTCATCGAACTCGCCCTTGGGCTCGGCGATGTTGGCGCGGAAACCCACGACTTCACGCTTGACCAGCACGTTGAGGCCATCGCCGTTGGACAGCGGCTCATGAGTGACCACCTGCAGGTCGCGCTTGCCGACTTTCTCTACCACACCTACCGGCAGACCGGTAAAGGTCGGCGAGTCGAAGGCACCGATGTCGATCTTGCGCTCGCTGACGAAGTAGTCGGTGCTGCCGCGGTGGAAGGTTTTGTCTGGGTCCGGCACGAAGAAGTGCGCGGTACGGCCGCTGGACGCGCGGGCCAGGTCCGGACGGTCTTCGAGCACTTCATCCAGGCGCTGGCGGTAATAGGCGGTGATGTTCTTCACATAGCCCATGTCCTTGTAGCGCCCTTCAATTTTGAACGAACGCACACCGGCTTCGACCAGGGCGCGGATGTTGGCGCTCTGGTTGTTGTCTTTCATCGACAGCAGGTGTTTTTCGTAGGCAATCACCCCACCCTTCTCGTCTTTGAGGGTGTACGGCAGGCGGCAGGCCTGCGAGCAGTCGCCACGGTTGGCACTGCGGCCGGTCTGGGCGTGGGAAATATTGCACTGACCGGAGAACGCCACGCACAGCGCACCATGGATGAAGAACTCGATGGCGGCATCGGTTTCATCGGCGATGGCGCGGATTTCCTTGAGGTTCAGCTCACGCGCCAGCACCAGTTGCGAGAAACCGGCCTGATCGAGAAACTTGGCCCGCGCCAGGGTGCGGATATCGGTCTGGGTACTGGCATGCAGCTCGATCGGCGGGATATCCAGCTCCATCACCCCCAGATCCTGGACGATCAGCGCATCGACACCGGCATCGTACAGCTGGTGAATCAGCTTGCGCGCCGGCTCCAGTTCGTTGTCGTGGAGGATGGTGTTGATGGTGGTGAACACCCGGGCATGGTAGCGCCGGGCAAACTCCACCAACTGAGCGATATCGCTCACCTCGTTGCAGGCGTTGTGGCGGGCGCCGAAGCTTGGGCCACCGATATAGATGGCGTCGGCGCCATGCAGAATGGCCTCGCGGGCGATGGCCACATCGCGGGCAGGGCTGAGCAGTTCCAGGTGATGCTTGGGTAAGGACATGTTTTTTTAGTCAGGCTTGTCACGGTCAAGGCGCGCATTGTAGCGCGAAACCGCCTGTAGGAGCGGGCTTGCCCCGCGATGCTCTCTGGCTGACACACCGCAATCGCGGGGCAAGCCCGCTCCCACAAGGGTTCAGGCTTTGGCGGCCATTGCCGTTACTTCCACGCGCATGCCTTCAACCGCCAGCGAGGCCACGCCAACCGCTGCGCGCACTGGCCACGGTTTGGCGAAGAAACGCTGGTAAACCTCGTTGAACGCGGCACGATCTGCCATGTCGGTGAGGTAAATGGTCAAGTGCAATACTCGGTCCATGGAACTGCCGGCACGCTCCAGGGCCACTTTCAGCGCTTGCAGGGTGCATTCACTCTGCAAGGTGATATCGCCCAGCTCCAGGCTGCCATCGGCACGGGTCGGAATCTGAGTCGAAACCAGTATGCCGCCGAAGCCGGTAACATCGCTGGAGATCGACTCCGGGTCAGGGTCTGGAACGAAGGTAATGTCGTGGTTGGCCATGAAAAAATTCCTGCTGGATGGGGTAAACACTATGATGCCTGACCGGCAGCAACAGTAACCGGCTGTTTTAAAAACAATTTATGTGATTTGGCTCTTCCCAGACGGCAGAAAAGTTGGTAAATTTCCGCACATTCCTGCAACGGCAGTGAATAACCTCTATTCAAACGAGTGCCAGACACTCGTCGCTACAGCTACAGGGGCGTCGCCAAGCGGTAAGGCAGCAGGTTTTGATCCTGCCATGCGTTGGTTCGAATCCAGCCGCCCCTGCCATTTTCTTCTTCTATTCCAATCTACGTCCACGACAGTTCTGTCGCAGCATTCGCGCACCCAACATATTTTGCTTTTCACCGATTGCCCCTAACTCGGTGGGAGCGGGCTTGCCCCGCGATCTGGCGCGGCATAGCAAATCGCGGGGCAAGCCTGCTCCCACCGGCAGGGCCGGATGCAGGAGCCTGCCCCGCCCGCTTTGCTTACTTCGCGACCAATGGCGGCGTACGCGGTGGCACCAGACGCTTGGAGCCAGTCGCCTCAAACCCCGCCGCCAGGCGCAGCAGCGACGAATCGTCATACGCCCGGCCGGCAAAGGTCAGGCCGACCGGCATGCCGATATCAGCCATCACGCCCATCGGTACGGTGACCGTCGGTACACCCAGATGACGAATGGCCAGGTTGCCATTGGCAACCCAGACGCCGTTGCTCCAGGCAATATCCGCCGACGCCGGGTCAACGTCGGAATTGGCCGGTGCCACATCAGCGACGGTCGGGAACAGCACGGCATCGAGCCCGAGGCGATCCATCCACTCCTCGAGGTCAATGCGTCGGGTTTTCTCCAGCCCGCGCAGGCCGTCCGGTACGGTGCTGATCTGGTCCCACGGGGTAATGCCACGCTCGGCCATGCGCACGTACTCGTCCATGCCCGCAGCCAGATCGCCCTCACGGTTTGGCAGGGTGCCAGGGTCGTGCGGGAAGATCTTCGGCCCGTCGACATCGACCAGACGGTTCAATTTAGGGTCGCCGTTGGCCTGGAGAAAATCATCGAAGGCCCAGGCGGTCAGGTCCCACAGCTCATGGTGGAGGAATTCCTTGGACACCAGGCCACGGTTGAACACGGTCGGCGCGCCAGGGCGATCACCTTCGCAATTGGACACCAGCGGGAAATCTACATCGATGACTTCAGCGCCTGCAGCTTCCAACGCGTTGCGTGCGGCTTCCCAGAGGGCAATCACGGTCGGCCGGGTGTTGATACGCTGGCCGGTCGGCCCGCCAATACCGGGCGCTTCGCTGGTGCCTGCTTCGGGGTCGGCATTGATGTACATGCGCGGGATACCCAGGCGCTTGCCTGCCAAGGCTGCAGCACCGGCTGCCAGCTCCAGGTAGGACGCCGGACGCACCGAGGCAACGCTCGGAATCGGCACCCAGGGCTGCATGCGCCACAGGTCGCCACGGGTATCGGGGTCTTCGGCGACCACCACGTCGAGCACTTCCAGCAGGTCGGCCATGGTCCGGGCGAAAGGCACGACCACGTCCATGGTCGGCGTCAGTGGCCAGTTGCCACGCACCGAGATCACTCCACGCGAAGGCGTGTAGGCACACAGGCCATTGTTGGATGCCGGACCGCGCCCGCTCGACCAGGTTTCTTCCGCCAGGCCGAACGCCGAGAAGCTGGCGGCAGTGGCAGTACCGGCGCCGTTGGAAGAACCCGAGGCAAACGGTGCTGTGAGGTAGTCGGCGTTGTACGGGCTTTCAGCGCGGCCATACACGCCGCGCTGCATCCCGCCATTGGCCATCGGCGGCATATTGGTTTTGCCCAGACAGATGGCCCCAGCCGCGCGCAGACGCTCGATGGTGAAAGCATCGCGGTAGGCAACCAGCTCGGCAAATGCCGGGCTACCGGAGGCGGCGGTGAGCCCTTTGACCAGGTAGCTGTCCTTGGCGGTGTAAGGAATGCCATCCAGCGGCCCCAGGGTTTCGCCTTTGGCGCGCCGCGCGTCGGAAGCCTGGGCTTCTGCCAGCGCCTCAGGGTTGCGCACCACCACGGCGTTGAGCGCGGTAGCAGTTGCCGGGCCGTCATAGGCTTCGATGCGGGCAAGATAAGCCTGCACCAGCTCGACCGCCGTGGTCTGGCCAGACTCGAGCGCAGCTCGCAGCTGGGCAATGGAAACTTCAGTGACTTCAATCATGCGCTCACCACCGACGACTGTTGGTTGATGCTGGGCATACGCAGTTCAGGCACATCACATTGTTTAAAACGGGTTTTCATATCAAGTCTCATTGCACGCCATTCACGCGAAACCGCGCAGTGGGCACCATGAAACCCTGACATTGGGTTTAAAGCAATATTGCGCTACGGCATGGATAAGATGCAGGCCTGCCTAGTGATTGAGGGTTTTCAGTTGTATTGTTTCGCGGGACAAGCCCGCTCCTACATGGAATCCTCTGAATGCACCTCGCCCCTGCCATTCCAGTTCTGCGCATTTTTTCGGTTGATAAAGCCAAGGAGTTCTACCTGGACTTCCTCGGTTTCACACTGGATTGGGAACATCGTTTCGAGCCTGAGCTGCCTCTCTATGCTCAAGTGCACCGTGACGGGTTGATCCTGCACTTGAGTGAGCATCACGGCGACGCGACACCCGGCTCGACGGTATTTGCCCGGGTCGAAGACATCATCGCCCTGCAGAACGAACTGGTCGCCAAGCGCTACGGCTATTCGCGCCCTGAAGCCGTTAGGGTTGGCTGGGGGTTACAGATGGAGATCGCCGATCCGTTTGGCAACCGGCTGCGCTTTTGTCAGCAGATTGAAGGCTGAATCGGCGAAGGCCTAAATAGACAAGGCCCCGTCCATTGCTGGACGGGGCCTTGTTTTACCTACTGCCTTAAGGTGAATCATCGGTACCCGAATCGCGATTGGCGGTGGTCGTGGTACGCATCGAGGTCAGCAGGCAAACCTTGATGGCTTTATACTGCTCCGCGCTGACCAGCCGGTCAATGCCCGCTGGTATACCGTTGGTCAGTAGGTGTACTTCAGGCTGGCCATGAAATTGCGCGGCGCGCCGTACACGCTCCAGCTGTCGGCAAAGCTGTAGTACTCACGGTCAAACAGGTTGTTGACGTTGAGCGAGGCGCTCAGGTGTTCGTCGATCTGGTAACGCGCCATCAGGTTGGTCAGGGCGTAGCTGCCCTGAGTGTGGTTATGCAGGTCCTGACCCGTCTTGCTTTGCCAGTTCACCCCGCCACCGACAGTCAATCGATCCCAGGCGCCTGGCAAGCGGTAGCTGGTGAAGGCCTTCAGACCATGACGCGGAATCTGCGTCACGATGCGCTTGTCGTCGCTGTCGGTACTGACGCTGTAGGCATAGCCTGCCGACGCCTGCCAACCCTCACTCAACTCACCACTGAGCTCAAGTTCCACCCCTTTGGTGGTGGTGCCTTGCTCAGCCTTGTAATAGTTGTCCTGTACATAAACCGCCAGGTTGTCCTGATCGAGCTTGAACAGGGCCAGGCTGGCATTGAGCCGGTCTTCATTGAAGCTGCCCTTGACCCCTACTTCGTAGCCGGTACCTTCCTGTGGATCCAGCGGTTTGCCGTTGACGTCTTCAATCCCGTAGTACTGCGGGTTGAAAATCTTGGTGTAGCTGGCGTACGCCGACCACTGGTCGGTCAAGTCGTAGACCAGGCCGGTGTAGGGCAGGAATACACCATTGCGGGTTTCTTCATCTTTGCTGTCACTGGCCGGGTCGGCGTAGGTGCGTACATCGTTGGTGCGCTTCCAGTCGGTGACCCGCCCGCCAACAATCAGGTGGGTGGCATCGGTGAGGTTAAAGCGCCCGGTCATGTAGGCCGCGTACTGTTTCTCTTCGATGTAGGTTTTGCCAATGGGGGTGGTATCGGGACGCGGGCCTTCACCATCCCAGGTGTAAATGTTGTCGATGGTGCCGTCGTAGCCGGTCCAGGGGCCGAACCAGCCACCATGGTTGGGGGTATTCTCGCGGTAACGCGACAGGGTCAGACCGGTGATCAACTCATGCTCGCGACCGAACAGGCTGAAGGGGCCGGTCAGGTAGGCGTCGACGTTATCCTGACGCGGCTTGCCCGACCAGCGGTTGGGGTACAGGAACGCGCCGCTGCCTGTTTCGCGGTCGATCGAGCCGTTCATGTAGTTGATCAGTTCGTCGAATTCGTTCTGCGAATGACCAACTTCCAGCTTGGCATTCCAACCGTTATCGAACTGCTGTTCGATCGAGGCGAACAGGTTGGTCATGGCCCGGTCGTTATAGGCCCAGTCGGGCGCACTGTTGGCCGAACGGCCGAAATCGGTGCGGCTGCCATCACTGAAAAAGGTCTGGAAACCGGTGCGTAGCGGGCGTTCGACATTGTTCTTCACATAGCTGAAACCCAGGGTCAGCAAGGTCGATTCGCTGAGGTCGAACTCGGTGATGCCGTAGACCAGTTGCCCCTCGCTTTTCAGGTGATCGACCCAGGAAGCCTGGTCTTTGTAATCGAGCACCAAACGGCCGCGCACGTTGCCGCTTTCGGTCAGGCGACCGGAAACATCCATGCCCACACCATAGCGATCCCAGCTACCGGCCTCGGAAGTGAAGCTCAGTTGCGGCTCATCAGTCGGGCGCTTGCGAATCAGGTTGACGGTAGCCGAGGGCGTGCCGGAGCCGCTGATCAGGCCGGTCGCACCACGTACGATTTCGACCCGGTCATACATCGCAGTGTTCTGCGTAGTGATGTCCAGGCGTGACGCCGTCGGCACGCCGTCGATCTCGAAGTTGTTGATCTGAAAGCCGCGCGACCAGTAGGTGTCATTCTCTGCGCCAACGCCGACTCGGGTCACGGTAATACCGGTGGTGGCCTCCATCACTTCCGTCAGGTCGTTCAGCTTCTGGTCATCCAGGCGCTGGCGGGTGATCACACTCAGCGATTGCGGGGTCTCTTTGGGGGTAAGGTTGAGGCGGGTCGAGCTGCTCGACGAATAGGTGGTGTACAACCCAGTGCCTTCGGTGGTCGAACCCGGCGCCTTGCCGGAGATGCTGATCGCCCCCAACTCCATCGCTTGCCCGTCACCGCTGACCACCAGCGAATAACTGCCATCGGCATTGCGCACCGCCACCAGGCCGTTGCCGCCAAGCAACAGGGCGAAGCCCTGGTCCACACTGTAGCTGCCCACCAGCCCCGGGCTCTGACGGCCCGCCGTAAGGCTGCTGTCGAACGACAACACCACGCCCGCGTCACCGGCAAAGCGGCTGAGCACTTCGCCCAACGCCCCGGCGCCAATCTGATAATGGCGCTGCTGCTCTGCAGCACCCGCCTGCCCGCTGCTACTGAGCAATGGCTGCAGCACACTGCCATGAGCCAGCAGTGCAACACCAAGCAATGCCACGACCAATGGCTTTTTCATGAATGCCTGATGCGGCCGGGTGACAGGGGGATGAGTGGCGCGGGACATGCTGACTCCTGTTGCAAAAGATGAACGAGAATTAATCTTGTTCATGGGAGTCGTATCAACCGCGAGAAATCGACAACGCCCGGGCAAGTTTTTTTATCCGCCTCAAGCGCGTGGCATTACACGGGTCCAAAAGCGGGTGTGCTGGCGAATGTCCACGGGTACCGCGCGGGCGATAGCGGCCAGTGCCTGATCGGTGTTGTCCAACGGGAAGCTGCCTGACAGTTGCAGATGAGCAACCTCCTCGGCACAGCCCAGATAGCCCGGCCGATAGCGGCCTAACTCTGCCAGCAGACGATCCAGACGCCAGCCGTCGATCAGCAGGTGGCCCTTGACCCACTCCCCTTCACCGCTTCGCAACACGCGCAGGTCAACGATGCCTTGCTGATCGAAACGCACCCCCTGCCCGGCCTCGATCCGCTGTTTGGCATGGGTGCCACCGGTGGTGACCGCCACCGCATGCTCCAACACCGCCAGGTCGGTGATGCCCGGGTGTTGGCGGACGATGAAGCGCGTACCCAACGCCTGCATCTGGCCTTCGGCGCTGCGCACATAGAACGGTCGGGAATCCTTGGCGGTTTCGATCAACACTTCACCCTGACGCATGACGACGCAGCGCATCTGCGCATCGAACTGCACATCGACGGCGCTCGAGGTGTTGAGGGTTACCCGGCTGCCATCGGCCAAGGTCAGGGTTCGCCGCTGCCCCCGCTCGGTACGCGCATCGGCGAGCCATACCGGCGCCTGCTGATAGCCGCCCAACCCCAGCGCCCCTGCGCCCACGCCCAGCAACAGGCAGCGCAAAAGGGTGCGCCGATCGAGCGGTGCACGCGTGGCACGGGCCAACACTTCGCCGGCCAGCGCGCCGTCGACACCGCCCAGTTGCGCCTGCAGCCGTTCTACCCGCTGCCAGGCCCAAGCGTTGACCTCGCTGCATTGCTTCCAGTGCTGCCACTGCACACGCAGTTGCGGGTTGTGCCCTGGCACGTTCTGCCGGGCATACCAGTCTGCCGCTTCACTCAGGGCCTGGCGTTGCTCGGCAGTGATCACAAGCCGTGCTCCAGCGCATACAACAAGCAGTGTTCGGTCGCCCGGGCGACGTACTTGGTCACCGAGCTGACCGACACGCCCAGCTCACTGGCAATGGCCTTGTAATCCAGGCCTTGCAGTTGCGACAGCAAAAACGCCCGCTTGGCCCGCGCGCCCACGCCGTCGAGCATGGCATCGATCGCCTGCAGGGCCTGGATCAGCATGAGCTGATCTTCCGGCGAAGGCACAAGGATTTCCGGCTGCTCGGCCAGCGTCTGCAAATACGCCTGCTCCACCGCGCGACGGCGGAAGCTGTCGACCATCACGCGCCGGGCCACGGTCACCAGAAAGTGCCGAGGCTCCTGCAGGGGCGCTTGCAGACGCTGGGCGCGATCGGCCACCAGCAAGCGCACGAACGTGTCCTGCGCCAGGTCCGCCGCCTGCTGCGAGCAGCCCAGGCGCGAACGCAGCCAGCCCACCAGCCAGCGATGGTGATCACTGTAGAGGGCACCGATCGTCAACCTCGACACGGGGGCAGCACTGGAAACGGACATAGCAATAAATACGCGACTGAGAATTAATCGCAATTTAAACGAGCCGTGCACCAACAGCAATCATCACCCTGAAAATCTTGTGAAAATCACGCGCCAGGGCACTGCGCTGGCGCTTTCATGAAGATTTTGCCTGCAACTAAGGTCCAATCTATGACTGGGCGTTCCCGATCCGCACGGGATGTATTATCGTGGCTGCGTGCGCAATAACACACGCCTGAGCATGCAGGCATATGCAAACCGATTCGAGGGTGCCATGAGTAACGAAAGCATTAACTGGGACAAGCTGGGCTTCGACTACATCAAGACCGACAAGCGCTACCTTTCCTACTTCCGCAACGGCGAGTGGGACCAGGGCACCCTGACTGAAGACAACGTGCTGCACATCAGCGAAGGCTCGACCGCCCTGCACTATGGCCAGCAGTGCTTCGAAGGCCTGAAGGCCTATCGTTGCAAGGACGGTTCGATCAACCTGTTCCGCCCTGACCAGAACGCCCAGCGCATGCAGCGCAGCTGTGCCCGCCTGCTGATGCCGCAAGTGTCGACCGAAGCCTTCATCGAGGCCTGCAAGCAAGTGGTCAAGGCCAACGAACGCTTTGTACCGCCACACGGCAAAGGTGCCCTGTACCTGCGTCCATTCGTGATCGGCGTGGGCGACAACATCGGCGTGCGCACCGCACCGGAATTCATTTTCTCGATCTTCGCCATCCCGGTCGGCTCGTACTTCAAGGGCGGCATGAAGCCGCACAACTTCCAGATTTCCAGCTTCGACCGCGCGGCCCCGCAAGGTACCGGTGCGGCCAAGGTCGGTGGCAACTACGCCGCCAGCCTGCAGCCGGGCGCCGAAGCGAAGAAAGCCAACTTCGCCGACGCCATCTACCTCGACCCGCTGACCCACACCAAGATCGAGGAAGTCGGTTCGGCCAACTTCTTCGGGATTACCCCGGACAACAAGTTCATCACCCCGAAATCGCCATCGGTACTGCCGGGCATCACCCGTCTGTCGCTGATGGAACTGGCGCAATCGCGCCTGGGCCTGGAAGTGATCGAAGGTGATGTACTGATCGACAAGATCGGCCAGTTCAGCGAAGCCGGCGCTTGTGGCACTGCGGCGGTGATCACCCCGATCGGCGGTATCGAATACAACGGCAAACTGCACGTGTTCTACAGCGAAAGCG
This sequence comes from Pseudomonas sp. NUPR-002, assembly GCF_056322725.1. Taxonomy (NCBI): domain Bacteria; kingdom Pseudomonadati; phylum Pseudomonadota; class Gammaproteobacteria; order Pseudomonadales; family Pseudomonadaceae; genus Pseudomonas; species Pseudomonas sp. NUPR-002. Next base: position 2,101,158 of record NZ_CM150476.1, on the reverse strand, counting down.
AAGTCGGCCCGGTGACCCAGAAGCTCTACAACGAGCTGACTGGCATCCAGAGCGGCGACATCGAAGGCCCGGCGGGCTGGATCGTCAAGGTTTGATGTAACCACATCGCGGGGCAAGCCCGCTCCTACTGTAGGAGCCGGCTTGCCCCGCGATGGCTACAAAGATGAATTTTTCTTTAACCCGGGCACCGCCTATTCTTTGGCACAATCAAGTCTCTACCCGCCGCCCAGGTAATAGCATGCCCCGCGTACTGACTATCGAAGACGACGCCGTGACCGCTCAGGAGATCGTCGCCGAGCTTTCCAGCCATGGTCTGGAAGTGGATTGGGCCGACAACGGCCGTGAAGGCCTGGCCAAGGCTATCGCCGGAGGCTACGACCTCATCACCCTTGACCGTATGCTCCCCGAGCTTGACGGCCTGACCATCGTCACCACCCTGCGCAACCTGAAGATCACCACGCCGATCCTGATGATCAGTGCGCTGTCGGATGTCGACGAACGGGTCCGCGGCCTGCGTGCCGGCGGCGATGATTACCTGACCAAGCCGTTCGCTTCCGACGAAATGGCGGCCCGCGTGGAAGTGCTGCTGCGACGCAACAGCGTGCCCATGGCGCAGACCCGCCTGCAGGTGGCGGATCTGGAACTGGACTTGATCAGCCACGAGGCCAAGCGTGGCGAACAGTCGCTGAACCTGCTGCCCACCGAATACAAGCTGCTGGAATTCCTCATGCGCCATGCCGGTCAGGTAATCACCCGGATGATGATTTTCGAGGAGGTTTGGGGCTATCACTTCGACCCCGGTACCAACCTGATCGACGTGCATATCGGCCGTTTGCGCAAGAAAATCGATGCCGCTGGCCAAACCCCGCTGATTCGGACCGTGCGGGGCTCGGGCTATGCCATTGCCGAACCCGTCTAAAGGGTGGAGTTCATCAACCAGCCGCCTGTTGGCGCTGTACAGTTTTCTCTTTGTGGCCTGGAGCAGCATCCTCATGGGGGTGCTGTACTTTGAAGTGTCGGGCTACCTGAACAAACTCACCCGCCACTCGTTGCTGCAGCGTCAGCACCTGTTCGCGCACATGAGTGGCAAACAGCTGGACGACGCGCTGATCGCCAGCCAGGCCTTCGAAGAACGCAGCTTCGATGCCTATGGCCTGTTCGACGCTCAGTTCAACCCTTTGGGCGGACAGATTCGCCAGGTTCCGACCGACCTCGGTCTGGACGGCAAGATCCACGAGTTGGGCCGCTGCCTGGATGCCGACGACCCGCACCTGCCGCGCGACAGCTGTGACGCGGTGGCGATCAAGGTGCGCGATGGTCGCTGGTTGGTGCTGGTACGCGATAACGGCTCGCTGTTTGTCGTCACCCGGATCATTCTGCATGCCCTGCTCTGGGGGCTGTCGCTGACCATCATCCCCGGCATCGCTGGCTGGTATTTGCTGCGCCGCCGCCCCCTCAAGCGCATCCGCGCCATTCAGGCCACTGCCGAACAGATCGTCGCCGGCGACCTGACCCAGCGCCTGCCGTTGTCGCAGCGCCGCGATGAGCTGGACATGCTCGCCGCCATCGTCAACGCCATGCTCGACCGCATCGAGCGGCTGATGCATGAGGTCAAGGGGGTCTGTGACAACATCGCCCATGACCTGCGCACGCCACTGACCCGCCTGCGCGCCCAGTTGTACCGCATCCGCCAGCAGGCCGGAGACGACTCACCCCAAGCGCAAGCGCTGGAGCAGGCAATTGGTGAAACCGATACGTTGATGGCGCGCTTTCGTGGTTTGCTGCGCATCAGTGAACTGGAGAATCGTCAGCGCCGCGCCGGGTTCGTCGAACTTGACCCTCATGCTCTACTGATGGAAATGCACGACTTTTACTTGCCGCTGGCTGAAGATGGCGACATCCGCCTGGATCTTGACCTGCCAGCACAACTGCCAGCGCTTCATGGTGATCGCGAACTGTTGTTCGAGGCACTGTCCAACCTGCTGAGCAATGCCATCAAGTTCACCCCGGCGGGCGGCCAGGTGCGCATGCACGCCAACAATGAGGCAGGCGTGCTGAAGATTGCGGTGGAAGACAGCGGCCCTGGGATTCCCGCTGACGAGCGGGACGCCGTGCTGAAGCGTTTTTACCGCAGCGAGGAAGGCCATCGGCATTCAGGATTCGGGCTAGGGCTGTCGATCGTTGTGGCGATCGCTGACCTGCATGGGTTTGTGCTGGAGGTAGGAGCCAGTGAGCTGGGTGGCGCGAGGTTGGTGTTGCACTGCAGGACTGGAGTAGTCAGTTAGGGCAAATAAATCGCGGGGCAAGCCCGCTCCCACCGGTTCTGTGGGAGCGGGCTTGCCCCGCGAAAGGTCAGTCAGCCAGACGCCAGGTGGTAGCGCCTTTACTGTCTTCCAGCACTACTCCCATGGCGGTGATCTGGTCACGAATGCGATCCGATTCGGCCCAATTCTTGTCCGCTCGCGCTTGCAAACGCGCCTGAATCAAGGCCTCGACCTCAGCCGCATCAACCTTGCCTTCAGCACCCGCGCGCAGGAAGTCGTCGGCGTCCAGTTGCAGCACACCGAGCAAGCCCGCCAGCTCACGCAGGCGCCCTGCCAGGCCAGCGGCGGTTTCAGGTTCGCTGTCACGCAGACGGTTGATCTCACGCACCAGGTCGAACAGCACCGCGCAGGCTTCCGGCGTACCGAAGTCGTCGTTCATCGCCACGGTAAAGCGCTCGACATACGTCTCGCCGCCCTTGGCCTCGACCCGCGGCAAACCACGCAGGGCATGGTAGAAGCGCTCCAGGGCACCCTTGGACTCGCGCAGGCTGTCTTCGGAGTAGTTGATCGAGCTGCGGTAGTGGCTCGACACCAGCAGGTAACGCACCACTTCAGGGTGGTACTTGTCGAGCACATCGCGAATGGTGAAGAAGTTGTTCAAGGACTTGGACATCTTCTCGCCATTGATGCGAATCATGCCGCAGTGCATCCACGAATTGGCGTACTGCTTGCCGGTCGCGGCCTCGCTCTGGGCGATCTCGTTCTCGTGGTGCGGGAACTCCAGGTCGTTGCCACCGCCATGAATATCGAAGCTCTCACCCAGGCAGCAGGTGGACATCACCGAGCACTCGATGTGCCAGCCCGGACGGCCTGGGCCCCACGGCGACTCCCAGCTCGGCTCACCCGGCTTGACGCCCTTCCAGAGGACGAAATCGAGTGGATCCTGCTTGGCTTCGTCGACCTCGATACGCGCACCGATGCGCAGGTCTTCGATCTTTTTCCGTGACAGCTTGCCGTAACCGACGAACTTGCCGACCCGGTAGTACACGTCGCCGTTACCCGGCGCGTAGGCATACCCCTTGTCGATCAGGGTCTGGATCATCGCGTGCATGCCAGCGATATGGTCGGTGGCACGCGGCTCCTGATCTGGCGGCAGGATGTTCAGACGGCGCTCATCCTCGTGCATCGCATCGATCATGCGCGCGGTCAGCGCTTCGAACGATTCGCCGTTTTCGTTGGCCCGGTTGATGATCTTGTCATCGATGTCGGTGATGTTGCGCACATAAGTCAGGTCGTAGCCGCTGTAACGCAACCAACGGGTGACCAGGTCGAACGCCACCATGCTGCGGCCATGGCCCAGGTGGCAGAAGTCGTACACGGTCATGCCGCAGACGTACATCCGTACCTTGTTGCCGTCGAGCGGTTTGAAAACCTCTTTGGTCTTGCTAAGTGTGTTGTAAATGCTAAGCACGAGCGTTCCTCAGCTGCCCCACGAATCGCGCAGGGTCACAGTCCGGTTGAATACCGGGCGACCCGGCTGGGAATCTTTCAGGTCGGCGCAGAAGTAGCCTTCGCGCTCGAACTGGAAGCGGTCTTCTGGTTGGGCCTGGCCCAGAGAAGGTTCCGCACGACAACCAGTCAGCACCTGCAGCGAATCGGGATTGATGTTGTCGAGGAAGCTGCCGCCGTCTTCGGTCTTCTCGGGGTTGGCCGAGCGGAACAGACGGTCGTACAGGCGCACTTCGCACTCAACGCTGGCCTCAGCCGGCACCCAGTGGATCACACCCTTGACCTTGCGGCCTTCCGGGTTCTTGCCCAGGGTGTCCGGGTCGTAGGAGCAACGCAGCTCGACGATGTTGCCGTCAGCATCTTTGATCGCCTCGTCGGCACGGATCACGTAGCTGCCACGCAGGCGCACTTCACCGGCCGGCTCCAGACGCTTGTAGCCTTTTGGCGGTTCTTCCATGAAGTCGTCGCGGTCGATGTAGATTTCACGGGCGAACGGCAGTGCACGCACACCCATGTCTTCTTTCGGGTGACGCGGCAGTTCGAGGTTTTCGACCTGACCTTCCGGGTAGTTGGTGATAACCACCTTCAACGGACGCAGCACGCACATGGCGCGGGGTGCGGTGCGGTCGAGATCGTCACGGATGCTGAATTCGAGCATCGACATGTCGACCACACCGTCAGAGCGGTTGGTGCCGATCATTTCGCAGAAGTTGCGGATCGAGGCCGGGGTGTAGCCGCGGCGACGGAAACCCGACAGGGTCGACATGCGCGGATCGTCCCAACCATTGACGTGCTGCTCATCGACCAGTTGCTTCAATTTGCGCTTGCTGGTGATGGTGTAGTTCAGGTTCAGGCGGCTGAACTCGTACTGGCGCGGCTTGGCCGGTACCGGCAGGTGCTCCAGGAACCATTCGTACAGCGGACGATGGCCTTCGAACTCCAGGGTGCAAATGGAGTGGGTAATGCCTTCGATGGCATCCGACTGACCATGGGTGAAGTCGTAGTTGGGGTAGATGCACCACTTATCACCGGTCTGGTGGTGGTGGGCATGACGAATGCGATAGAGGATCGGGTCGCGCAGGTTCATGTTCGGCGAGGCCATGTCGATCTTGGCCCGCAGCACGCGCTCACCGTCTTTGAACTCACCGGCTTTCATCCGCGCGAACAGGTCGAGGTTTTCCTCGACGCTGCGCTCACGGAACGGGCTGTTCTTGCCCGCCTCGGTCAGGTTGCCACGGTATTCCTTGGCCTGCTCCGGGGTCAGGTCGCAGACGTAGGCATTTCCCGACTTGATCAGGTCTACCGCCCAGTCGTGCAACTGGTCGAAATACTCGGAGGCATAGCGCACCGGGCCGGTCCACTGAAAGCCCAGCCACTTCACATCGCTCTGGATGGCGTCGATGTACTCCTGGTCTTCTTTGGCCGGGTTGGTGTCATCGAAACGCAGGTGACAGGCGCCGCCGAATTCCTGGGCCAGGCCAAAGTTCACACAAATCGACTTGGCATGGCCGATGTGCAGGTAACCGTTAGGCTCTGGCGGGAAACGGGTGACGATGCTGCTGTGCTTGCCCGAGTCCAGGTCAGCCTGCACGATCGGGCGCAGGAAGTTCGCAGGGACAGCGGGGGCACCTTTGGCAGCGGCGTTGGCAGCGGTGTCGGCAGTGGGCTTGCTCATAGGATCCTTGAATACCGGTACACGGCCTGGGTAGGCCGACTGAATCAAAGCGCTTATCATAGCCGAAGCGGTCGAGCTGCCGACAGCTTCGGGCCGACAAACTGGCGCGATATTCGGCAGGCAACGCGAAAAAACTGCCGCGAATTACGTATCGCGGGCTGTAGACTGTGCGTCAGGTGTGTATCGCGAACCTGCGCGACCCCATTTTCGAATGCCTTGAAAGAGCGAATTCCAGCATGTCCAAAGTCAAACTGAGCACCAATCACGGCGACATCGTTATCGAACTGAATGCCGAAAAAGCCCCGATCACCGTGGCCAACTTCATCGAATACGTCAACGCTGGCCACTACAGCAACACCGTATTCCACCGCGTCATCGGCAACTTCATGATCCAGGGCGGCGGTTTCGAGCCAGGCATGAAAGAAAAGAAAGACAAGCGCCCAAGCATCCAGAACGAAGCGGACAACGGCCTGAGCAACGACAAGTACACCATCGCCATGGCCCGTACCATGGAGCCGCATTCGGCCTCGGCGCAGTTCTTCATCAACGTCACCGACAACACTTTCCTCAACCACAGCAGCAAAAACGTGCAGGGTTGGGGCTACGCCGTGTTCGGTAAAGTCACCGAAGGTACTGACGTGGTCGACAGCATCAAGAAAGTCGCCACCGGCTCCAAAGCTGGCCACCAGGACGTACCGGTTGAAGACGTGATCATCGAGAAAGCCGAGATCGTTGAGTGATACTGCTGATCTCTGATCTGCACCTGCAAGAAGAACGCCCGGACATTACCCGGGCGTTTCTAGATCTGCTCGAAGGTCGGGCTCGGCATGCCGAAGCCCTGTACATCCTCGGTGACTTTTTCGAGGCGTGGATCGGCGACGATGCCATGACCCCGTTCCAGCGCGGAATCTGCCAGGCCCTGCGCGCCTTGAGCGACAGCGGCACACAGGTCTACCTGATGCATGGCAACCGCGACTTCCTGATTGGCGAAGCGTTTTGCCAAGCCGCAGGCGCCACCCTACTGGCCGACCCCAGCGTGGTACGCCTGGGGGGTGAGTCGGTGTTGCTGATGCATGGCGACAGCCTGTGCACCCTGGACATCGGCTACATGAAAATGCGCCGCTATCTGCGCAACCCGGTGAGCCTGTGGATTCTGCGTCACCTGCCGTTGAGTACCCGGCAAAAGCTGGCACGCAAGCTGCGCAGTGAAAGCCGGGCCCAAACACGGATGAAAGCCAACGACATCGTCGACGTGACCCCGGAGGAAGTGCCGCGGATCATGGCGGAGTATGGCGTGCGCACATTGGTGCATGGGCATACTCATCGCCCGGCCATTCACAAACTGATGATCGATGAGCAACCGGCACGGCGAATCGTGCTGGGGGACTGGGATCGTCAGGGTTGGGCCTTGCAGGTGGATGAGCAAGGGTTTCAGTTGCAGCCTTTTGCCTTTCTGTAGGAGCGGCGGTGCGGCGACCCGACTTGCCCCGCGATGCGGTGTGCCTGACAGACCGCAATCGCGGGGCAAGCCCGCTCCCACTGCTCAATGCCCTGCTGACGCCGGACCCGCCTTGGCCGCAAACGGCGGCTTGGCCAGCCACACCAGCAAAATCAAACCGGCAAACACCCAGCCCATCAGGGTGAAATAGTCCACCGTCGACATCATGTAGGCCTGACTGTTGAGCATCTGCTCCAACTGCGCATAAGACTGTGCGCTGGCACCGCCCAGATGATTGAGCGCTTCACGGGTGGCAGTCTCATAGGTGCTGATACTTTCACTCAGGTAGGCATGATGCTGATCAGCCCGGCGAATCCAGATCCAGGTGGTCAGCGACGCCGCGAAGCTACCGCCCAGCGTACGCAAAAAAGTTGCCAGTCCTGAACCGTCAGCAATCTGATGGGGCGGCAGGTCCGACAGCAAGATGCTCAAAGTCGGCATGAAGAACAGCGCCACACCAATCCCCATGAACAACTGCACCAGAGCAACATGCTGGAAGTCCACTTCATGGGTGAAGCCTGCGCGCATGAAGCAACTGGTGCCGATCGCCAGAAACGCCAACCCGGCCAATAAACGCAGGTCGAACCTGTGGGCATACTTACCGACAAACGGCGACATCAGCACCGGCAACAGCCCTATCGGCGCCACTGCCAGCCCGGCCCAGGTAGCGGTGTAGCCCATCTGCGTCTGCAGCCATTGCGGCAGGATCAGGTTAATCCCGAAAAATCCGGCGTAACCGAACACCAGCACAATGGTGCCAATGCGAAAATTGCGGTGCACAAACAGGCGCAGGTTGACCACCGGGTGCTTGTCAGTCAGCTCCCAGATGATGAAGACGGCCAGGAACACCACCGAGATCAGGCTGCCGATCACGATGAAACTCGACTCGAACCAGTCCAGATCGTTGCCTTTATCGAGCACAATCTGCAGGGCACCAACGCCGATGATCAAGGTCAGCAAGCCGATATAGTCCATGGGCTGGCGCGCCGTACTCACCGGCCGCGCGCGCATCTGTTGGCGCACCACTGCTGCCGCGAACAGGCCGATCGGTACGTTGATGAAGAAAATCCACGGCCAGCTGTAACTGTCAGTGATCCAGCCGCCCAGAATCGGCCCGGCAATCGGCGCCACCACCGTTACCATGGCCAGCAATGCCAGGGCCATGCCGCGCTTGGCTGGTGGGTATACGGCGATCAGCAAAGTCTGGGTCATCGGGTACAACGGCCCGGCAACAATGCCTTGCAGCACGCGAAAGCCCACCAACTCGGGCATCGAACGCGCGATGCCGCACAGGAACGACGCCAGCACGAACAGCAGTGTCGCCCAGATAAACAGCTTCACCTCGCCAAAGCGTCGACTCAGCCAGCCAGTGAGCGGCAAGGCAATGGCATTGCTGACCGCGAACGAGGTGATGACCCAGGTGCCCTGCTCGACACTCACCCCCAAGTTGCCGGCAATGGTCGGCAAGGCGACGTTGGCAATGGTGGTGTCGAGCACCTGCATGAAAGTCGCCAACGACAGCCCGATGGTGGTCAGCAGCAGGCTCGGCGGGCTGAATGAGGCGTTGCTGCTCATCGCTGCGCCGTCTTGCTGGGGCCTTCGCTGTTGTCGTGGATCAGCCGCGCAATCATGGCATCGGCCTCGACCAATTGACGGTCATAGACTTGCGTGGCGAACGACGCTTGCTGTGGTGGCACCTGAGCCAATACCGGACCACTCTGATCGTGCAGATCCACCGTCACCTGGGTCGAAAGACCAATACGCAACGGATGAGCGGCCAGTTGCTGCGCATTGATATGAATACGCACCGGCACACGCTGAACGATCTTGATCCAGTTGCCGGTGGCGTTCTGTGCCGGCAACAGCGCGAACGCACTGCCGGTGCCTGCGCCCAGGCTGTCGATGGTGCCGTTGTACTTGACCTCATTGCCGTACAGGTCGGCAACGATATCCACCGGCTGGCCAATACGCATATTGCGCAACTGCGTTTCCTTGAAATTGGCGTCGATCCACAGCTGATCAAGCGGAATCACTGCCATGGTCGCCGTACCCGGCTCAAGACGCTGCCCCAGCTGCACGGTACGCTTGGCCACATAGCCAGTCACCGGCGCCACCAGGGTGGTGCGCGACGCGGCCAGATAGGCCTGACGCAACTCGGCGGCGGCGGCCATCACCTGCGGATGGGAAGACACCACCGTGTCATCGACCAGCGCCGTGGTGGTATTGAGCTGCTGCCTGGCGCTGAGCAACGCATTCTGCGCTGAAGACAGATCGTCACGGGCGTGGGACAACTCCTCCAGCGAAATCGCACCGCTCGCGGCCAGGGTTTTGCGCCGGTTGTAGTTTTCCAGGGCTTTGGTCTGCTCGGCCTGACGCGCCGCGACCTGGGCCTTCATGCCATCGACATTGCTGTACAGCCCGCGCACCTGACGCACGGCACGGGCCAACTGGGCCTGAGCGGCCTGCAGGCCGACTTCGGCATCGCTGGGGTCGAAGGCGATCAGCACCTGACCGGCATGCACCAGGTCACCATCGTCAGCGCCGATGCTGACCACGGTACCGGTCACCAACGGGGTGATTTCCACCACGTTACCGTTAACGTAGGCGTCGTCGGTTTCTTCACTCCAGCGCCCGTACAGCTCGTGCCAGGCCCACACCCCAGCACCGCCCAGCGCGACCAGCAGCGCCAGGCCGAGCAGCCAGGTTTTGCGTTTGCGGCTGTTGTTGAGGTCTTGCGCCGTGTTGGCGTTTTCGTCTGTGGCGCTCATTTTGCACCTATGCGCATGGCTGTCAGGGTGTCACCGGCGGCGAGCAGCACCTTGCCCAACAGCTGCTCCAGAGTCGCCAGTTCGTCGGCGGCGAGTACGCCAACCAACTCGTTCATGGCCGACGCACCTATCTGTGGCAGCTGGTCGGCGAGCTTCTGCCCCTCCTCGCTCAGGCCCAGGCGCACTTGGCGCCGATCATCAGGGCAGCGCCGCCGCACGATCAGGTCTTTCTGCTCGAGGCGATCGAGCATTCGCGTCATCGAACCGCTGTCCAGCGCCAGATAGCGGCACAGTTCAGCGGGGGTATCGACCCCGTACTGAGCGACGATGATCAACACCTTGAACTGCGCGGCAGTCACACCGAAGGCCTGCAGGTGGCTGTCGAGAATGCGGTCTTTGACCAGCGCAGCACGGCCAAGGAGCATGCCGATGGTGCAGGTCTGGAAGTTTTCGGGGGTGAAATGGGGCATGAGCGGAGATACCTGCTTAGGCAGTAAGTAACATTATGTTACTGCTTAGGCAGCCAACGGCAAAGCATTAATTAGCTTGCTTTGTATTTTCACCAAACTACCCCACCACCGGCAGGAGCGGGCTTGCCTCGCGATAGCGATTTGTCATCCACCTCGCTATCGCGGGGCAAGCCAGATCGCCGCACCGCCGCCCCCACATTTTCAGAAGCGTCTGACATATTTCCAAACGAAAACTGGGTAGCTTTCCGGGTTGTTTTTCTCACCCGTTTAAGGAAAAACCTATGCCCACTTCAGCCAGCAGCGCGCAGTTCGATCTACTGATTCCCTCCGTCCGCAACGACTTCAAAGTCCTGGCCTTTCACGGTACCGAAGCCATCAGCCAGCTGTATGCGATTACCGTTGATCTGGTCAGCGAGCACCCAGACTTCGACCTCGACAGCCTGATTGGCCAGCCGGCATTCCTGCGCTTTGGCGACAATGGCGAAGGCATTCACGGCCACATCGAAGATGTTTTGATCGGCGAACCCGGTACCCGCCTGACCCACTATCAACTGACCCTGGTACCCGCGCTGCACTACCTGCAGTTCAGTCGTCAGCAGCGGATCTTCCAGCAGAAGACGGTGCCGCAGATCATCACCGAGGTGCTGCAAGGGCACGGCATTCAGGCCGATGCCTTCACGTTTCATGTCAGCAACTGCAGCGAACGTGAATACTGCACGCAGTATGCGGAGTCGGATTTCAGCTTTGTATCAAGGCTCTGCAGCGAAGAGGGCATTGCCTGGTTTCACCAGCACAGCCCCCAGGGCCACCACCTGGAGTTCAGCGACCACCAGACGTTTTTCCCCAAGCTCAGTGCAACGCCTTTTCGGCAAGGGGCCGGTATGGTCGCCGAGCACCCAGTGGTCAGCCAGTTCAGCCAGCGCTTCAGCACCCGTACCAACAAGGTGACCCAACGCACCTATGATTTTCAGCGTCCCAGCCGTTTGCTGGAGAAACAGGCCAGCGCCGACTTCAGCCCGGCCCTTGAGGACTACCACTACCCGGTCCCCAACGAAAGCGAAGAACGCAGCAAACAGCTTGCTCGTCAGGCGTTGGAACGGCACCGCACCGACTATCAATTGGCCGAAGGCAGCAGCGACCAGCCCTTGCTGCGCAGCGGCCACTTTTTCGAACTGAGCGAGCACCCGCGCAAAGCCTACAACGACCTGTGGCTGTTGCTCAGTGTCAGCCACGAAGGTAAACAGCCGCAGGTGCTGGAAGAGTCGGCCAACATCGAAAACTTGCCCGAAGACGGTTTCAGCCAGGGCTACCGCAACCGCTTCAGCGCCACACCGTGGGACGTGTTCTACCGCCCGCCGCTGGTCAAACGTCCTGCGCAGTTGACCTGCCAGACCGCCCGGGTCACCGGCCCGGAAGGTGAAGAAATCTATTGTGATGAATACGGCCGGGTCAAAGTCGAGTTCCACTGGGACCGCGCCGAACTGAACAGCGAAAAGAGCAGTTGCTGGTTGCGGGTGGCCTCCAGCTGGGCGGGTCCGGGGTTTGGCGCAGTGACGGTGCCACGCATCGGCATGGAAGTGCTGGTGACCTATCTGGAGGGCGACCCCGACCAGCCGCTGATCAGCGGTTGCATTGCCAACAAGCTCACACCAACGCCCTACCCTTTGCCCGCCAACAAGACCAAGAGCGTGTTGCGCAGCCGCAGCACGCCGGACAGCAGCGGCTACAACGAACTGTCGATCGAAGACCGCTGCGGTCAGGAGCTGATCTACCTGCGTGCCCAGCGCGATATGGAGCAAAAAATCGAGAACGACAGCCGTCTGGAAGTTGGTAACGAGCGGCGGGCAACCATCAAGGGCAACAGCATCGTAATGCTCGAAGCTGAAGAACAGCACACAGTGACCGGCGACCGTAAAGCCGAGCTGCAAGCCAACGACTACCTGCACGTCGCCGACAGCAGTCATACCCAGGTCGGGCAAACGCTGGTGATCGATGCCGGTCAGCAAGTGCATATCAAGGCCGGAGCCCATGTGGTTCTGAGCGCCGAGGGCAGCATCAGTTTGCACGGCGGTGGCCAGCATATCGTCATCGGCCCCGGCGGGATTTTCAGCAGCACCGAAATCCAGATCGGCGGGGCTGCGCTGGCCGGTCTCGCCGTAAGGCAAGCACTGCCTGCAGAACTGGCAGAACTGCGGGCACCCGTGCTGGCGCAAACGCAGTACGTGGCCCTGCTGAACAAAAAGTCGCTCTGTGTCGTGTGCCAGGCTGTGCAAGCACAACAGGAGCAAAGCCATGCATGAGATGCCGCCCCTGCCGCACGATCTGCCCTGGGCAACGCCCGCCTACCTGCTTCTGGACGGTGTCAGCCTGCCGGGCCTGCAGCAACATCTGCACCCTTGGAGCAACTCAGTTTATTGCCTGTACCGACACACACGCTGGCATGAGCTGTGTGAAATCTCCCCTTGCCTGGTCGTCCTTAACGGCCGCGACGACCCGCTGCTGGCGCACTTTCAACAACACGCTGCCCGCGAATGGGGCTATCTGCTGTTCAGTGACGTCGAGGCGTTCACGCTGTGCAAGCATTGGCGTCATTTGCTCAGCGTGGAACAGGCTGAGGGCGTCGAAGTGATGCCGCGCATTGCTGACCCTGCGGTCATGCAGCCACTGTTCGCCATGGCCGAACAGGCGCACAGCGCCCGCTGGTTCGGCCCTGTCAGCCACGTCTGCCTGCCGGATGGCGTGCAGGGCTGCTGGTGGCAATACACCCAAGCCGCTCAGGCCAACGCCGAACCCAAGCGCTATCGCCTGACCGACGAGGAGCTTACCGCGCTCGGCAACGTCGAGTTTCGCACTGCTGTTTCTGCCGTGAGTGAGCACTTGCACCTGCACTTCCCGGCTTTCCTGGCAACGCAGACAGCGGCTGAGCGTCGTCAGTCTGTGCACAGCATGATGGAGGAAGCCTATCAACTCGGCTTTTGCTCGGACCAGGAGCTGACCCTCTACGCAAATGTTCACGGCTATCTGGCCGGTCAACCCATCAGCGAAGACATCGTCCAACTGCTGACCCAATCGACGCCAGACACCCCACTGACCCGGGTCAAGCGTGCTGCCGAACTGGCCGAACGCCGGGCCACTGAGCGCCAAGGAAGCCTGTCATGACTGCACAACAACCCCTCAAAGTAAACGCCAACACCGCCGCCATGGCCAAAAGCGCCAAGGACGTACGCTCGCCCCTCGGCGCCTGCCCGTTGATGAACAGCAAGCTGCAATTGTTGCCGCTGCGCTACGGGCTGGTCGAACACCTCGACCCGGCCAGCGAGCTGAGCATGCCGCTGAACATCAACAGCCAGCCGCTGGGCATCCGCCTGCTGCGCGATGGTTACCTGTACATCGTCGACGGCAGCAGCGGTTACCTGCATGAGTACAGCGTCGAGAACGGCCAGATCAGCAAGCTGCTCTGGCACAGCAGCGAGGTCGGCGCCGACACCCGCACCACCGCGGTGGGTGAGCCACACCTGGTGTTCCCCCGCAGCCACACCCTGTACGCCTGTTATTCGGAAATTCAGTGGACGGCCTTCAAATGCGCGCAAGTGCTCAAGTCCAAGGCCGATCGCCAACAGCTGATGCAGCGCATCGACCTGCAGGCCGCCTGCCCGCGCCGTGGCGGCGCCAACTTGCTGAGCCAAGTGCAGGCCGAAAAATGGCTGGCCGAGGTGGCAGAAAACGCCCAGGTACCTGACGCCGCTGGCGTCACCCAGTTGCCACCGTCCAAAGCCTTCCCCGACGGCGTTCATCCCGAGGAAAAACAGGCCTACCACTGGGAAGACCAACCCCTGTTTGCCGACACCGCGATTGAAACGCTGACCAGCACAGTGCTCGGCGCCTACCAGGATGATTACCTGTTCCTGGTGCTGCGCGATGACATTGGCGTGATGCGCGACCTGGCCGCCGCGCAGTTGAAAGTGGCGGACTGGATCGAACAGTGGAGTGCCGATGACCGCCGTCAGGCCAAGTACCTCAGTGGCACATACATCCAGTCCTTGTACGACGTCAACGCCTCGCGCCTGAATGCCTTGAGTAAAACCGATCCTGCGGTGCGGGCGCTGCGCGACGACACCAACGAGCGGCAACAAACGAGCATCTACATCTTTCTGCAGGCCCGTCGCGACCACAAGGATCCAGGCATCTTCGGCCCCGATGAACATTGGCGCCGCGCGGCGCTCGTCAACCCCTACGCCTTGGCCTTCATCGAAATGAAGGATGCCCTCGGGCAGGCGCTGTATGAAAAACACCGGAGCACCCTCAACGCCCTCAGCATGCAGAGCTGGCACGCGTTGCACGGCAGCGAAATCGGCCAGCGCGGTATCGACGACCTGGTCGACCGCCCCGCGATGGAAGCCTTTGTCCTGACCGAGCAAAACCTGCTCAGCCACTGGCATACGCGCCTGCAGAACATCCGCGAAGACCGCCTCACACTGTTCACCGCCGGGCTATTTCACCGCGCCGCCTGGTATTACGACTTCACCCTCGACGAACAGATCCAGCACCGCCTGGAAACCGAGTTCGTGTGCGTGGCAGCGATGTGCGCCGACCAACCCGCCACGGAAAAACTGGCGACCTACCTGAAGAGCAACCTGCTGACAGTGGTCCCGGGGCTCGACACCCTGACCGTGGCCGAACAAACCGACGTGGCGAAAAAACTGGCCGAACTGAGCCAGTTCACCATCAACGTGCTGTCAGCCCCGGACAGCCTGGGTGGCATCAATGTCCTGAGCAATCAGTTCCACAGTTTGATGGCCAAGCGCCTGCCCAATTACACCCGGCTCAATACCCAGTTCGTGGGATTGCAGAGCATGCTGGAAGGGGCCTATATCCCGGCGTATCAATTGAAGATTGCTGATCGACTGGAAAGAGCTCACAACACCTTCAAACAAGCGCAGAACATTGACCCAAACGACTACATTCGCCATGCCGAAGCCCCAGCGCGGTTGCAGCTGCTGCGTGAGTTTTCCCGCAAAGGCCTGACCTTGCGCGCGGCCTCGGTAGCAGAATTGACGGCATTCAATGAGGTCCGTGACCAGTCGATGAAGCTGCGCAGTCAGCTCAACGAAACCTACCGACTGCGTAATCGTGAGCTGCGGCAGCAATCCTCAGGCATCTCTCTGCCGGGCAGCGAAGCACCTTATAACCAGCGTATCAACCTGCTGAAGTCCGCATTGCTACCCCTGGAAGACAGACTGGCAGGTGCCTTGACCGTCGGAGGCGTCAGTCCGGCGCAAATTGGCACAGTGATTGATGGCCTGGATCCGCAATTGCGTGCAGAGATGAGCAAGACGGCGCGGGATTTTCGGGCAACTGGGACCTTTAACAAACCAATGATAGGGGTCGTGACGTCGAAGGGTGACGGGATCGCGTTGACGTTGTTTGTGATTCAGGGGCTGAAGTTTATTGAGGCGGTCAGCACAATTGCTAGTAAAACAACTGCTTCGCGATCTGACTGGTGGACTTTTGCTGAGTCTTTCGTGGGCCTTTCGGCCGCTGGATTTGCTGCGGTGCAAGGACTTTCCCTTACGATTTTTCTAGCTCATATCAAACAAATGGAAAGTGCTGCCGGCAAATTACATTCCATGAGCCGATTAGGTCGCTGGAGCGGTATTGCAGGCTACTTTGCATTTACAACTGGCGGGGTCGCCGCCCTGTTCGACTTGGGCAAACACTCGCAGCAATGGGGTAAAGCCTTGGCCACAGGCAATTACAAGGCACTAAGTGCCTCCACACTGCAAATAACCGGCGATGGGATATTGGTTGGCACCAATGCCTGGGCAGCTAAACACACCGGCTCCATTGTCAAGAACGTTCTGCAAACGCCGGCGGAGCTGCGCGCTCTTGCATGGGCCGAGGCTAGCCCACGGCTGCTGGCCATCAGCGCACGCGCCAATCTGATAGGCCTGATTGCCACCGCCCTGCAACTGCTGGGTGAGGGTTTATACAACTACTTCAACCTGGATGACCTGCAAGCGTGGGTCGAAGCCAGTAACTGGGGTAATAAATCCAGGCAGCGCACTCTGCAAGACGAATGGAGCGAACTGGCCAAGGTCGTACAGAAACCGAGCTGTGAACTGATCCGCGATGACAAGCAGACTTATCTGAAGCTGGTGCTACCCGGTATCAGCACCAATGAGATGGATCGACGCCAGTTGCAGTTGCAGGCTTACGAACAGGGCCGTGAGAAATACATATACCAGCCCTACAATCCCGGCCTGCCGCCACTGCGCTGGAAAGAAAGCTCCGCCATATGGGGCACGCGCTGTATCGTTGCCAGTAAAGGAGCAGAGGCACTCACCCTGCACCTTCCGATCTACGACTCCCAGCAAACTTCCGATTTTGCCCTGGCCTTCACCATCGCCTACCAGCTGGAAGCTGAACGCGACCTGCTCCATTACACCACTTTTGTCTTGCGTAACTTGTACATCACCCGCGCCTATGCCGTGGAGATCAAAACCAAAGGCACCTATCGACTCGAATCGGTAGAGCACATGCCTCCTGGGACGGGCAAAGCGCCTTTCTGGCTTTTCAAACAAGAAGAGTTGGTGGCGATCGATGATTAAGAAGCTATTCAAACGCCAGAACAAACTCACCAGCACTGAACCTGAACAGGACATTCGCAGTCAGCGGCCCTGCGCCGGTGAGATCCGGGTCAGGGGATTGAATGAAACCCTGTTCCTGTCGCCCCTGCCGGTTTACACCGGGCAGGTGCAGTCATCGCGCCGTAACTTTTCAGAGATGAACGATACTTATCTGGAGCTGGGCGGTAGTAATTGGGGGATGGTTGAGCAAGGAAAAATATTCGCCACAGGGATTTGGCTACTTTTATTTATTGCATTTGTAGTTCCTGTTGTTGCTTGCCTCTGGCTCGTCGCTTTTAGCCCTCCGGGAATCGACCGAAAGTTCTTTGACATCATCGGTGATGCTTTACTGGTTTTCTCTACAACAGCCCTACTCGGCCTGCTCCCGGTCGGTGCTTATTTATACGGAATGATTTCCAGCGTCCACGAAGCCGCCAAAACCTACCCCGTCCGCTTCAACCGCCAACGCCGCGAAGTCTGTTACGTCGATGGCAAAACCCATCGCGTGCTGATCGTCCCCTGGGAAAGCGTGGTCGCCTGGGTCGCCACCACCCAGGGTGTCACCAGCTACGGCGCCACCCGCCAATACACCTTTGGCATGGGCCTGGAGGACGAGGAACAAGACAAATTGCAGTTCCTGTTGATGGGGCAACCCAGCGATGCCCATTCCCTCGGGATGTGGGCGGCGATCCGCAATTACATGGAAGACGGGCAACTGGTGGATGCGCCTAACCCAATACTTGCCTTGGCAGGGCTGACTCCAAGTGAAGATCGACTCAAACCTTACGAGGGGCTGCATACGTTCTATGTCGAACGCGAGGACGCTCGCGGGCTGGGCGCCCTGGATGATGGCGGCGACCATTTAACCGACGAGGAGCGGGAGCGCTACGGCTATTCCAAGCGGTCGCACTGGCCCTTGCGCTTCTGGTACATGCGCCGGGTCGTGGTGTTCTGGAAGATGCCCTACATGCTCGCCGAATGGGGTCATCGTGTAGGCCGCCCAACTTTGCCAGAACAAGTGCAGGCCTGGTCACAGCCGCTACCACCGGAGCGGTGGGCCAAGCCAAGCCCGGCTTTGGTAAAAGCCAACCAGATCGTCAAGGACGCCATGGACAAAAACGGCGCGACCTTTGTCGAGGCCTGCAAGGCGGCGGGGTTGGTCAAAGACAATGCTTAGGAAACTGTTCAAACGCCAGAACAAACTCACCAGCACTGAACCTGAACAGGACATTCGCAGTCAGCGGCCCTGCGCCGGTGAGATCCGGGTCAGGGGATTGAATGAAACCCTGTTCCTGTCGCCCCTGCCGGTTTACACCGGGCAAGTGCAGTCATCGCGCCGTAACTTTTCAGAGATGAACGACACTTATCTAGAGCTGGGCGGCAGTAATTGGGGGATGGTTGAGCAAGGAAAAATATTCGCCACAGGAATCTGGATGCTCTTGTTCACGGCGTTTATCGCACCGGTCCTTATTTGCATCTTGCTCGTCGCTTTAAGCCCTCCTGAAATCGACCGAAAGTTCTTCGACATTATCGGTGATGCTTTACTGACTTTCACCACAACAGCCCTTCTCGGCATTCTCCCATTCGGTGCTTATTTATACGGAATGATTTCCAGCGTCCACGAAGCCGCCAAAACCTACCCCGTCCGCTTCAACCGCCAACGTCGCGAAGTCTGTTACGTCGATGGCAAAACCCATCGCGTGCTGATCGTCCCCTGGGAAAGCGTGGTCGCCTGGGTCGCCACCACCCAGGGCGTCACCAGCTACGGCGCCACCCGCCAGTACACCTTTGGCATGGGCCTGGAGGACGAGGAACAGGACAAAGTGCAGTTCCTGCTGATGGGGCAACCCAGTGATGCCCATTCCCTCGGGATGTGGGCGGCGATCCGCAACTACATGGAAGACGGGCAGTTGGTGGATACACCCAGCCCGCTGCTTGTCGCCATGGGACTCATCGCGACTGGCGACCGGCTCAAGCCCTA
This sequence comes from Pseudomonas sp. NUPR-002, assembly GCF_056322725.1. Lineage (NCBI taxonomy): Bacteria > Pseudomonadati > Pseudomonadota > Gammaproteobacteria > Pseudomonadales > Pseudomonadaceae > Pseudomonas > Pseudomonas sp. NUPR-002. The sequence goes on along the minus strand of NZ_CM150476.1, from coordinate 2,082,367 downwards.
CGAAGGACTGCATACCTTCGAGCTCGAACGTAAGGATGCACGCAGAAGGTGCCATATGAACGACGTCGGCGCCGACCTGTCTGCCAAAGAACGGGAACGGTATGGCTACCCCAAACGCAGCCCATGGCCCTTACGCTTCTGGTACATACGTCGGGTCGTGGTGTTCTGGAAAATGCCTTACATGTTCGCCGAATGGGGCCATCGCGTAGGCCGCCCAACCTTGCCGGAACAGGTGCAGGCCTGGTCACAGCCACTGCCGCCAGAGCAGTGGGCCAAGCCAAGCCCGGCTTTGGTAAAAGCCAACCAGATCGTCAAGGACGCCATGGACAAAAACGGCGCGACTTTTGTCGAGGCGTGCAAGGCGGCGGGGTTGCACTGACTGGTTTGTCTGAGGAAATTGGAACAGGATCGCGGGGCAAGCCCGCTCCCACAGGTGGTGCAAGGCAGTTGCTCCGACCTGCTGTGGTGCCAACCTGTAGGAGCGGGCTTGCCCCCCGATCAACTCAAGCAGGAACACCACTGTGGAAGCGGAACTCTTCGTCCGGGGTAGTAATCAGCTCAGCCTCGACCGCCCTGACCTTCTCCACCACCCGCTCGATATCAGCCGCATCACCGTATTGATGAGCCAGCTTCAGGTACCCCTGATAATGCCGCGCCTCGCTGTTGAGCAGGCCGTGGTAGAACTTGCCGAGTTCTTCGTCCAGATGCGGCACCAGGGCAGCAAAGCGCTCACAGCTGCGCGCTTCGATGAAGGCACCAACCACCAAGGTATCCACCAGTTTCACCGGCTCGTGAGTACGTACCACCCGGCGCAAGCCAGAGGCATAGCGCCCGGCCGAAAGCGGGCGCAGGGCGATTTTGCGCCGTTTCATCAGGCGCAACACCTGCTCATGGTGCACCAGCTCTTCACGGGCCAGGCGCGACATCATGTTGATCAGGTCCAGGTGCGTGTTGTACTTGGCCATCAGGCTCAGTGCCGTGCTGGCAGCCTTGAACTCACAGTTTTTGTGGTCAATCAGCAGGGTTTCCTGATCGGCAAGCGCCGCCTGGACCCAGGCATCGGGAGTACGGCAAGCAAGGAACGCATCGATTTCGGGAATAAGGTGCATAGGCTCACAAACAGGCAGGGCAAACGGCAAGGCCGGCGATTATACCGGCAGCAGCGGCGATCACCAGTGATCTATGCTTGATACATATCAACGCCCATTGCACTTGGCGCCGACTATAGTCAGACATCGGTCGTCATTTCTGAAGGGAGTTCACGCTCATGCAAGCCGTCCGCAGCATCCTGGTGGTACTCGACCCCGAACACGCTCACAGCCGTGCGCTAACCCGGGCCAAACTGATCGCCGGCGCCACCGGCGCACGCCTGCACCTGCTGATGTGCGACAGAAAGCACGACCACAGCGCCCTGCTAAGCCTGCTCTGCAGTCAGCTGCATGATGACGGCTTCGACAACGTGACCTACGAGCAGGCCTGGCACGATACCTTGCACGAATCGATCGTCGACGTGCAGCAAGCCGAAGGCTGCGAGCTGGTGATCAAGGAGCACCGCCCGGACAACCCGTTGAAAAAGGCCCTGCTCACCCCGTCGGACTGGAAATTACTGCGTCAATGCCCTTGCGCGGTGTTGATGGTCAAGACTGAACGTCCCTGGACTGGCGGGGTGATCCTGGCGGCGGTGGATGTCGGCAACCATGACGAAGCGCACCGCCTGCTGCACAAAAACATCATCGACCACGGCTATGAAATCGCCAACCTGGCCAAGGGCAATCTCCACGTGATCAGCGCCCACCCTTCACCGATGCTGTCGGCAGCCGATCCGGTCTATCAATTGAAGGAAACCATCGAACAGCGCTACCGCGAAGAATGCGCGGCGTTCCAGGCCGAGTTCGATATCAACGATGAACGCCTGCATGTCGCCGAAGGCCCGGCGGATGTGCTGATCCCCTACACCGCCAGCAAGTACGACGCGGTGGTGACAGTGATCGGCACGGTGGCCCGCACCGGGATCTCCGGGGCGCTGATTGGCAATACCGCCGAGGTGGTGCTTGATTCGCTTGAATGCGATGTGCTGGTGCTTAAGTCGGAAGAGGCGAAAGTGCACCTGACGGAACTGGCGCAAGGTTGAAGATTTGCTCGCGGGGCAAGCCCGCTCCTACAAGCGCCTGTAGGAGCGGGCTTGCCCCGCGATGCTTTCAACCCAAAGCATCCTTGAGAAACCCCGGCGCGATATAACGCTGGTAGTGAGCCTCGGACAGCAAGAAAAATTCCCGATCAATGGCATCTCGCAACTGCGGTAACTCCCAGTCACGAAATTCCGGCAGCAACACCATGCCGTAGGCTTCCAGATCACGGATAACCCGTGCGCCACGGGCGATCAGCTGATAAGCCCAGCAATACTCGGACTGGTGCGGCACAAAGCGGATGGTGCGCTGTTCAAGTTGATGACGCAGGCGCGCGGCATCAAAGACCTCAAGTTTGGCCACCATGACCTGCACCAGCAATTGCTCAAGGCGCAGCCACACGGCTCGCTTTTCGTCTTCGTTATAGCCGTTCCAGTTGATCACTTCATGGTGAAAACGCTTGCAGCCACGGCACACCAAGTCCCCGTAAACCGTGGAGCAGAGGCCGACACAAGGCGTTTTAATTGACTGATTGGACATGAAAAAATCAACAACTGGACGATGGAACAGGCTGTCATGTTAGCCCTTTGTCTAACGGGGGTCACCCGCTAAAGTCATCTGCCCCGCCTTACCTTTATCGAGTTTTTACCGTAGAATCATCCGGCCTTTTTAAGGCGCCAATGTCCGTTAGAAGCTGTTTTCAAAGCGTCACGAGCACAGTTCATCCGGTAGAACGGCGTTGGCCCGGGATATTCGCCCGTCGCATGTCCCGCGCCAGCCCTCATCAGCCTCCGTTCTACAGGCGTAAAACTTTGAAAGCAGCTTCTGTAAGGATTTCCTGCAACCCTGGCTACGCGGCCCAAAAAGCCGTATTGCGCAGGGGTGCCGAAAATTCTGGATGAGCGTCCCGGACACCCATTTGGGACCACTGATGAGGGTAATAACTGTGCTTGAAGCCTACCGCAAACACATCGAAGAGCGTGCCGCCCTGGGCATCGTGCCCCAGCCGCTTAACGCCGAACAAACCGCAGGCCTGGTCGAGCTGCTGAAGAACCCGCCTGCTGGCGAAGAAGCCTTCCTCGTCGACCTGATCACCAACCGCGTTCCACCAGGAGTGGACGAAGCTGCCTACGTCAAGGCCGGCTTCCTCTCTGCCGTCGCCAAGGGCGAAACCAAATCGCCACTGATCGACCGCAAACGCGCCACCGAATTGCTGGGCACCATGCAGGGCGGCTACAACATTGCCACCCTGGTCGAGCTGCTGGACGATGCCGAACTGGGCGCCGTCGCTGCCGAGCAACTGAAGCACACCCTGCTGATGTTCGATGCGTTCCACGACGTGGCTGAAAAAGCCAAGGCCGGCAACGTTCACGCCAAGGCCGTGCTGGAATCCTGGGCTGCTGGCGAGTGGTTCACCGCCCGCCCGGCCATCGAGCAGAAGTACACCCTGACCGTTTTCAAGGTGCCAGGCGAAACCAACACCGACGACCTGTCCCCTGCCCCGGACGCCTGGTCGCGCCCTGACATCCCGCTGCACGCCCTGGCCATGCTGAAAATGGCCCGTGACGGCATCAACCCTGAGCAACCTGGCTCGGTTGGCCCGCTCAAGCAGATCGAAGAAGTCAAAGCCAAAGGCTTCCCAGTTGCCTATGTTGGTGACGTGGTCGGTACCGGTTCTTCGCGTAAATCCGCGACCAACTCGGTACTGTGGTTCTTCGGCGACGACATCCCGTACGTGCCGAACAAGCGCGGCGGCGGTTTCTGCTTCGGCACCAAGATCGCTCCGATCTTCTACAACACCATGGAAGACGCCGGCGCCCTGCCGATCGAATTCGACTGCACCGACCTGGCCATGGGCGATGTCATCGACGTCTACCCGTACAAAGGTGAAGTCCGTCGTCACGGCAGCGATGAGCTGGTCACCAGCTTCGCGCTGAAAACCGAAGTACTGCTCGACGAAGTCCGCGCTGGCGGCCGTATCCCGCTGATCGTCGGCCGTGGCCTGACCGAAAAAGCCCGTGCCGAGCTGGGCCTGGGCCCAACCGATCTGTTCAAGCTGCCTGAAGCCCCGGTCGACACCGGCAAGGGCTACAGCCTGGCGCAGAAAATGGTCGGCAAGGCTTGCGGTCTGCCAGAAGGCAAAGGCGTACGTCCTGGCACCTACTGCGAACCGAAGATGACCACCGTCGGCTCGCAGGACACCACCGGTCCGATGACCCGTGACGAACTGAAAGACCTGGCGTGCCTGGGCTTCTCTGCTGACCTGGTGATGCAGTCGTTCTGCCACACTGCAGCCTATCCGAAGCCAATCGACGTCAACACCCACCACACCCTGCCAGACTTCATCCGCACCCGTGGCGGTGTTTCCCTGCGCCCAGGCGACGGTATCATCCACAGCTGGCTGAACCGCATGCTGCTGCCGGACACCGTCGGTACCGGTGGTGACTCGCACACCCGCTTCCCGATCGGCATCTCCTTCCCGGCCGGTTCCGGCCTGGTCGCCTTCGCCGCAGCCACTGGCGTGATGCCACTGGACATGCCGGAGTCGGTACTGGTGCGCTTCAAGGGCAAACTGCAACCAGGCATCACCCTGCGTGACCTGGTACACGCCATCCCTTACTACGCCATCCAGAAAGGCCTGCTGACCGTCGAGAAGAAAGGCAAGATCAACGCCTTCTCCGGCCGCATCCTGGAAATCGAAGGCCTCGACGAACTGACCGTCGAACAAGCCTTCGAACTGTCCGACGCCTCGGCTGAACGTTCCGCCGCCGGTTGCTCGATCAAGCTGCCTGAGAAGGCTATTGCCGAGTACCTGCAGTCGAACATCACCCTGCTGCGCTGGATGATCAGCGAAGGCTACGGCGACCCACGTACCCTGGAGCGTCGCGCTCAGGCGATGGAAGCCTGGCTGGCCAACCCAGTGCTGCTGGAAGCCGACAAGGATGCCGAATACGCCGAGATCATCGAAATCGACCTGGCCGACGTCAAAGAGCCTGTGCTCTGCGCGCCGAACGACCCGGACGACGCGCGTCTGCTGTCGACCGTACAGGGCGAGAAGATCGACGAAGTGTTCATCGGTTCGTGCATGACCAACATCGGTCACTTCCGCGCTGCCGGTAAGCTGCTGGACAAGGTCAAAGGTGGCATCCCTACCCGTCTGTGGCTGGCTCCGCCAACCAAGATGGACGCTCACCAGCTGACCGAAGAAGGCTACTACGGCATCTACGGCAAAGCTGGCGCCCGCATGGAAATGCCAGGCTGCTCGCTGTGCATGGGTAACCAGGCACGTGTGCAGACCGGTTCGACCGTGGTTTCCACCTCGACCCGTAACTTCCCGAACCGCCTGGGTGACGCCACCAACGTCTACCTGGCCTCTGCCGAGCTGGCGGCTGTTGCCTCGATCCTGGGCAAACTGCCAACCGTCGAAGAGTACATGGAATACGCGAAGAACATCGACAGCATGGCTGCCGACGTTTACCGCTACCTGAGCTTCGACCAGATCGCCGAGTTCCGTGAAGCTGCTGCGAACGCCAAGATCCCGGTTGTTCAAGCCTAAGCTGACCTAGCGTAAAAAAAACCCCGCCAATTGGCGGGGTTTTTTTTAGCTCTTGTGGGAGCAACTGTTTTGCACTACCTGTGGGAGCGGGCTTGCCCCGCGAAGCAATGCGACTGACACACCGCAATCGCGGGGCAAGCCCGCTCCTACCGGTCAGAACGCATCACCAGGCACCCGCACCCACCCTTCCATCAGCACGCGAGCACTGCGGCTCATGATCGCCTTGGTCACCGTCCACTCACCGTTCACCTGACGCGCCTCAGCCCCCACACGCAGGGTGCCTGACGGGTGACCGAAGCGCACTGCGCTGCGCTCACCACCACCGGCCGCCAGGTTCACCAGCGTGCCAGGCACGGCTGCAGCAGTACCGATGGCCACAGCAGCCGTACCCATCATCGCGTGGTGCAGCTTGCCCATCGACAACGCCCGCACCAACAGGTCTACATCACCCGCCGCAACGGTTTTACCGCTGGACGACTGATAAGTGGTCGGCGGTGCAACAAACGCAACTTTCGGGGTGTGTTGACGCTTGGCGGCTTCATCGATATGCCCGATCAGCCCCATGCGCACGGCCCCGTAGGCACGGATGGTCTCGAACCGGGCCAGAGCCTCAGGGTCGCCGTTGATGGCGTCCTGCAGCTCGGTGCCGGTGTAGCCGATGGCTTCGGCTTGAATGAAGATGGTTGGAATACCCGCGTTGATCAGGGTTGCCTTGAGGGTGCCGACACCGGGCACTTCAAGGTCGTCAATCAGGTTGCCGGTAGGGAACATCGAACCGCCGTCGCCGTCTTCATCGGCCGCCGGGTCCATGAATTCGAGCTGCACTTCGGCAGCCGGGAAGGTCACGCCATCCAGTTCGAAATCGCCGGTTTCCTGCACTTCACCGTTGGTGATCGGTACATGGGCAATGATGGTCTTGCTGATATTGGCCTGCCAGATGCGCACGGTGCAGATGCCGTTATGCGGTACTCGGCTGGCGTCTACCAGGCCTGCGCTGATGGCAAACGAGCCGACCGCCGCCGAAAGGTTGCCGCAGTTGCCGCTCCAGTCGACGAATGCCTTGTCGATCGACACCTGACCAAACAGGTAATCGACGTCGTGTTCGGCTTTGGTGCTGCGCGAGAGGATCACGGTTTTGCTGGTGCTGGAGGTAGCACCACCCATGCCGTCGATCTGCTTGCCATACGGGTCGGGGCTACCGATCACTCGCAGCAACAGGGCATCACGGGCCGGGCCGGGCACCTGGGCGCGTTCGGGCAGGTCTTGCAGGCGAAAGAACACACCCTTGCTGGTGCCACCACGAATGTAGGTGGCGGGAATCTTTACTTGCGGTACATGTGCCATGGTTGGGTTCCTGATCGTTCTTTTTAGGGAATCGCGGGGCAAGCCCGCTCCTACCAGGTCGGTGGGAGCGGGCTTGCCCCGCGATGAGCCCTACCTCAAACCGCCGCCGACTCCAGGAAGTCCTGGGCAAAGCGTTGCAGCACCCCACCCGCTTCGTAGATCGACACTTCTTCAGCGGTATCCAGACGGCAGGTCACCGGCACCTCGACGCGCTCACCGTTGTGACGGGTGATCACCAGGGTCAGGGTGGCCCGCGGGGTACGCTCGCCGAGCACGTCGAAGGTTTCGGTGCCGTCGATGTCCAGCGTCTTGCGGTTCACGCCCGGCTTGAACTCCAGCGGCAGTACGCCCATACCCACCAGGTTGGTGCGGTGAATACGCTCGAAACCTTCAGCCACGATGGCTTCGACGCCAGCCAGACGCACACCCTTGGCCGCCCAGTCACGCGACGAGCCCTGACCGTAGTCGGCACCGGCAACGATGATCAGCGGCTGCTTGCGATCCATGTAGGTCTCGATCGCTTCCCACATCCGTGTGACCTTGCCTTCCGGCTCGATCCGCGCCAACGAACCCTGTTTGACCTTGCCGCCTTCCTGAACCATTTCGTTGAACAGTTTCGGGTTGGCGAAGGTGGCGCGCTGGGCGGTCAGGTGATCACCACGGTGGGTGGCGTAGGAGTTGAAGTCTTCCTCCGGCAGGCCCATTTTCGCCAGGTATTCGCCAGCAGCGCTGTCGAGCATGATGGCGTTCGACGGCGACAGGTGGTCAGTGGTGATGTTGTCGGGCAGCACCGCCAGCGGGCGCATGCCCTTGAGGGTACGCTCCCCGGCCAGCGCGCCTTCCCAGTACGGCGGACGGCGGATGTAGGTGCTCATCGGGCGCCAGTCGTACAGCGGGTCGACCTTGGGACCGGTGTCTTCTTCGATGGCGAACATCGGGATGTAGACCTGACGGAACTGCTCTGGCTTGACCGACGACTTGACCACTGCGTCGATCTCTTCGTCGCTCGGCCAGATGTCCTTGAGGCGGATTTCCTTGCCGTCGACCACCGCCAGTACATCTTTCTCGATGTCGAAACGGATGGTACCGGCAATCGCATAAGCCACTACCAACGGTGGCGAAGCCAAGAACGCCTGCTTGGCATACGGGTGAATACGCCCGTCGAAGTTACGGTTACCCGACAGCACAGCAGTGGCGTACAGGTCGCGGTCGATGATTTCCTGCTGGATCACCGGGTCCAGCGCGCCGGACATGCCGTTGCACGTGGTGCAGGCGAAGGCGACGATGCCGAAGCCGAGCTTTTCCAGCTCATCATCAAGGCCAGCCTCCTTGAGGTACAACGCCACGGTCTTGGAGCCTGGTGCCAGCGACGATTTGACCCAAGACTTGCGAGTCAGGCCGAGCTTGTTGGCATTGCGCGCCAACAGACCTGCAGCGATTACGTTGCGTGGGTTACTGGTGTTGGTGCAACTGGTGATGGCGGCAATGATCACCGCGCCATCCGGCATTTGCCCCGGCACTTCTTCCCACTGACCGGCAATGCCCTTGCTCGACAAGTCGCTGGTGGCCACACGGGCGTGCGGGTTGGACGGGCCGGCCATGTTGCGCACGACGCTGGACAGGTCGAATCGCAGCACCCGCTCGTACTGTGCGTTGGCCAGGCTGTCGGACCACAGGCCGGCAACCTTGGCGTAGGTTTCTACCAGTTTGACTTGCTCATCATCACGGCCGGTGAGGCGCAGGTAATCGATGGTCTGCTGATCGATGGAGAACATCGCCGCCGTAGCGCCGTATTCCGGGGCCATGTTGGAGATGGTGGCGCGGTCGCCAAGTGTCAGCGCGCGGGCACCTTCGCCGTAGAACTCAAGGTAGGCACCGACGACTTTTTCCTTGCGCAGGAACTCGGTCAGGGCCAGCACCACGTCGGTGGCGGTAATACCGGGTTGCGGCTTGCCAGACAGCTCGACACCGACGATTTCCGGCAGGCGCATCCACGATGCACGGCCGAGCATGACGTTCTCGGCTTCCAGGCCGCCCACGCCAATGGCGATGACGCCCAGGGCATCGACGTGCGGCGTGTGGCTGTCGGTGCCAACACAGGTATCAGGGTACGCCACGCCACGTTCGGCATGGATGACCGGCGACATCTTCTCCAGGTTGATCTGGTGCATGATGCCGTTGCCGGGCTGGATCACATCGACGTTCTTGAACGCCTTTTTGGTCCAGTTGATGAAATGGAAACGGTCTTCGTTACGACGGTCTTCGATGGCGCGGTTCTTCTCGAACGCCTGCGGATCGAAACCACCGCACTCCACTGCCAGCGAGTGGTCGACGATCAATTGCACCGGTACCACCGGGTTGACCTGGGCCGGGTCACCGCCGCCTTCAGCGATGGCGTCACGCAGACCGGCAAGGTCGACCAGCGCGGTCTGGCCGAGGATGTCGTGGCACACCACACGGGCAGGGAACCAGGGGAAATCGAGGTCGCGCTTGCGCTCGATCAACTGGCTCAGCGAGGCATTCAGGCTGGCCGGATCGCAGCGACGCACCAGGTTTTCGGCCAGTACGCGCGAGGTGTAGGGAAGCTGGTCATAAGCGCCGGGCTTGATCGCATCAACGGCCGCGCGGGCGTCGAAATAATCCAGGCCAGTGCCCGGCAGGTTCTTGCGAAATTCAGTATTCATGGCACAGGACTCAATCACGGTAAGGTCGGTGGCTGGTAACCCCTCCTCCCGGTAGGAGCGGGCTTGCCCCGCGATTGCGATGTAGCAGGTAAATCGCTATCGCGGGGCAAGCCCGCTCCTACACAGGAGCAGAAGGCAGGCCTCAGCGCTGTTCGATTGGCACGAACTTACGCTGCTCAACGCCGGTGTATTCGGCACTTGGACGGATGATGCGGTTGTTGGCACGCTGCTCGAACACGTGAGCTGCCCAGCCGGTCAGGCGCGAGCAGACGAAGATCGGGGTGAACAGCTTGGTTGGAATGCCCATGAAGTGGTACGCCGAGGCATGGTAGAAGTCGGCGTTCGGGAACAGTTTCTTCTGCTCCCACATGGTCTTGTCGATTGCTTCGGACACCGGGTACAGCACGGTGTCACCGACTTCCTCGGCCAACTGCTTGGACCAGCCCTTGATCACTTCGTTACGTGGGTCGGACTCTTTGTAGATCGCGTGACCGAAGCCCATGATCTTGTCCTTGCGCTGCAGCATCTGCAGCAGCTCGGTCACCGCATCTTGCGGGCTCTGGAAGCGTTCGATCAGTTCCATGGCCGCTTCGTTGGCGCCGCCGTGCAGTGGGCCGCGCAGCGAGCCGATGGCGGCGGTGATGCAGGAATACAGGTCCGACAGGGTCGAAGCGCAGACACGGGCGGTGAAGGTCGAGGCGTTGAATTCGTGCTCGGCGTAGAGAATCAGCGAGACGTTCATCACTTTGACATGCAGCTCGCTCGGCTTTTTGCCGTGCAGCAGGTGCAGGAAGTGGCCGCCGATGGTGTCTTCGTCGCTGGTGCAATCGATACGTACACCCTGATGGGTGAAGCGGTACCAGTAGCACATCACCGCCGGGAACAGTGCCAGCAGGCGATCAGTCTTGTCGCGCTGCTGTTCGAAGGTCAGCTCTGGCTCCAGGGTACCGAGCACCGAGCAACCGGTACGCATCACATCCATCGGGTGGGCGTCGGCTGGAATGCGCTCAAGCACTTCTTTGAGCGCCTGCGGCAGATCGCGCAGGGTCTTGAGCTTGCCTTTGTATTCAGCCAGCTGGGCTTCGCTCGGCAGCTCGCCGTACAGCAGCAGGTAGGCAACTTCTTCGAACTCGGCGCCAGCGGCCAGATCACGAACGTCGTAACCACGGTAGGTCAGACCGGCACCTTCCTGGCCCACAGTCGACAGTGCAGTTTGCCCGGCCACTTGACCACGCAGGCCGGCACCACTGAGTACTTTTGCTTCGGCCATGTCTATCTCCACTCTTGAATTTGTTATGGATGCTTTGGCTAATCGCGGGACAAGCCCGCCGCTACAGGATTAAGCAGGTGTTCAGCCTTTTTTCTGGGCGAACAACGCGTCGAGGCTTTGCTCGAAGGCGTGGTAGTTGATGGCGTCGTACAGCTCCATGCGGGTTTGCATGGTGTCGACAACATTCTTTTGCGTGCCATCGCGGCGCAGCGCGGTGTAGACGTTTTCGGCGGCCTTGTTCATGGCGCGGAATGCCGACAGCGGGTACAGCACCAGCGACACATCAACCGAGGCCAGCTCTTCGGTGGTGTACAGCGGGGTAGCACCGAATTCAGTGATGTTGGCCAGGATCGGCGCTTTGACGCGATCGGCGAAGGTTTTGTACATCGACAGTTCGGTGATCGCTTCCGGGAAGATCATGTCGGCACCGGCTTCGATGCACGCTGCAGCGCGGTCCAGCGCGGCGTTCAGGCCTTCAACCGCCAGCGCATCGGTACGCGCCATGATCACGAAGCTGTCGTCGGTACGGGCATCGACGGCGGCCTTGATACGGTCAACCATCTCCTGCTGCGACACGATTTCCTTGTTCGGACGATGGCCGCAACGCTTGGCACCGACCTGGTCTTCGATGTGAATCGCGGCCGCGCCGAACTTGATCATCGACTTGACGGTACGCGCAACGTTGAAGGCCGAGGAGCCAAAACCGGTGTCTACGTCTACCAGCAGTGGCAGGTCGCAAACGTCGGTGATGCGCCGTACATCGGTGAGCACGTCATCCAGGCCGCTGATGCCCAGGTCTGGCAGACCGAGGGAGCCGGCCGCTACACCGCCACCGGACAGGTAGATGGCCTTGAAACCGGCACGCTTGGCCAGCAACGCATGGTTGGCGTTGATCGCACCGACGACCTGCAGCGGGTGTTCGGCGGCGACGGCATCACGAAAACGCTGGCCGGGACTGCTTTTCTGACTCATGACTCACCTCGTGGGCTGTTAGCGTCCAGGTAGTGACGCTCGATGTTGCGTTTGGAAGCGCCGATGTGACGACGCATCAAGAGCTCGGCCAGTTCACCGTCACGGTCGGCGATGGCATCGAGAATCCGGTGGTGTTCAGCGAACGCCTGGTGCGGCCGGTTGGGCGTGGCGGAAAACTGAATGCGGTACATGCGCACCAGTTGATACAGCTCGCCGCACAGCATTTGCACCAGGGTGCGGTTGCCGCTGCCCTGAATAATGCGGTAATGGAAATCGTAGTCGCCTTCCTGCTGGTAGTAGCCCAGCCCCGCCTGGAACGTGGCGTCGCGCTCATGGGTGTCGAGCACCCGGCGCAGCTCATCGATCTCGGCTACGCTCATACGCTCGGCAGCCAGGCGGCAGGCCATGCCTTCCAGGGACTCACGAATTTCGTACAGTTCAATCAGCTCGGCATGGCTCAGCGACACCACGCGTGCGCCGACATGTGGCACGCGTACCAGCAGGCGCTGGCCTTCCAGGCGGTGGATAGCCTCGCGCAGCGGCCCGCGGCTGATGCCATAGGTGCGCGCCAGCTCAGGCTCGGAGATCTTGCTGCCCGGTGCGATTTCACCTTTGACGATGGCCGCCTGGATGCGCCGGAAGACGTTTTCCGAAAGGGTTTCGGAATCTTCGGCAATTGCGCCAGGCGCTTGGGCTGTGTCCAGCATATTGTCGACACCTCACAAATCAATGAAGCCAAAACTAGCCAAATTGACAAGCAGAGTCAAAGACAAAATGAATATTGTCGACAATCGTCTAAGAACGAACTTCACCACTGTTGCTGTTGTCTGAGTGCAGCCGCTGGCGCCATCACACCAGCGTGATAGAATGCCGCGCCTCACACAGGGCATGAACAGTGTGATTGTCATCACTTTGTGCTGACGACAGATAAACGAGGAAGCTTGCGCAGCATTGCCAGTGGCCTTGACCCGAACATCGCACAGCACCGCGCCAGGATTTATGAGACTTACGCCCCTTCTATTGTTGCTCAGCCTGTTTCTGTTACCTGGCCTGGGCCAGGCTTCGGAAAAGACCGTGTACGGCCTTAACGAATACGCCCGCCTTGCCGATATCGACCTGGAGGTTGCCGCCAAGCTCGATACCGGGGCTAAAACCGCCTCGCTCAGTGCTCGCGATATCAAGCGCTTCAAGCGCAATGGCGAATCCTGGGTGCGCTTCTACCTGGCAATTGACGCCGCCCATGCGCATCCGATAGAACGACCTCTGGCCCGCGTCAGCAAGATCAAACGACGCGCCGGCGATTACAACCCGGACGAAGGCAAAGCCTATACCGCCCGCCCGGTGATTGAACTGAACATCTGCATGGGGACGGCCCGCCGCGTGATCGAAGTAAACCTGACCGACCGTAGCGCCTTCCAGTTCCCACTGCTGATCGGCTCCGAAGCGCTCAAGCATTTTGATGCGCTGGTCGACCCAAGCCTTAAATACGCGGCCGGCAAACCTGCCTGCGCCCCTGACGCTCCCACCGCAGAGTAATCCCGATGCGCTCTCTTACCCTTCACCTGAAAGTCTTGATCACCGTACTGGTGCTTCTGGGCATCATTGTCACGGCGTACCAGATTTTCTTTCTCGGCATCCCGGTGACCGAAGACGAGACCGACGACCTGTGGAACATTGACGCCAAGGTCGAGTTCGTCGCCAACCCCAAAGACCCGGTCAAGGTCCAGATGTTCGTCCCGCCATTGAGCCGCGACTATGTCAGCCTCAATGAGAGCTTCATCTCCAACAACTACGGGGTCAGCGTCAACCGCGTCGACGGCAACCGCAAGGTGACCTGGTCGGCTCGTCGCGCCAGCGGCAACCAGACCCTGTACTACCGCCTGGTCCTGACCAAGCGCTACAGCACTGAAAAAGCCAAGATCAAGGGCCCGACCTTCCGTGACAGCCTGGCTGTGGAAGGCCCGGAGAAAATCGCCGCCGAAGCCCTGATGGCGCCGATCCGCCAACACTCGGCTGACGTCGAGACGTTCGTCAGCGAAACCATCAAGCGGGTCAACAACCTCAACGACGACAACGTCAAGCTATTGCTGGCCGGTGACACCTCGTCGCTGAACAAGGCCAAGGTCATCGACCTGCTGCTGTCGATCGCCCACGTGCCGGTGGAAAAGGTCCACACCATCCGCCTGGTGGCCGACCAGCCACAAACCCCTGAACTGTGGCTGCGCAGCTTCAACGGCACCGACTGGCTGTACTTCAACCCGGATACCGGCGAACAAGGCCTGCCGACCGACCGCCTGCTGTGGTGGACCGGTGATGACAACCTGATCACCGTCGATGGCGGCAAAAAAGCCAACGTCAGCTTCAGCCTGAACAACAGCGAGATGAACGCCATCCGCCTGGCCAAGCTGACCGACGAAAACACCGATGCCGACTTCCTCGAGTATTCGCTGTACGGCCTGCCGCTGCAAACCCAGCAGACCTTCATGATCATGGTAATGATCCCGATCGGCGTACTGGTGATCCTGGTGCTGCGCAACCTGATCGGCCTGCAGACCCTGGGTACCTTCACCCCGGTACTGATCGCCCTGGCCTTCCGCGAAACCCAACTGGGCTTCGGCATCATCCTGTTCACGGTGATCACTGCGCTGGGGCTGTCGCTACGCTCCTACCTTGAGCACCTGAAGCTGCAGATGCTGCCGCGCCTGTCGGTGGTCCTGACCTTCGTGGTGGTATTGATCGCCGCCATCAGCCTGTTCAGCCATAAACTGGGCCTGGAACGCGGCCTGTCGGTGGCACTGTTCCCGATGGTGATTCTGACCATGACCATCGAGCGCCTGTCGATCACCTGGGAAGAACGCGGCGGTGGCCATGCGATGAAAGTCGCCATCGGCACCCTGTTCGCCGCCTCCCTGGCACACCTGCTGATGAGCGTGCCGGAGTTGGTGTACTTCGTCTTCACCTTCCCGGCGGTGCTGCTGATTCTGGTGGGCTTCATGCTGGCGATGGGTCGCTACCGCGGCTACCGCCTGACGGAGCTGGTGCGTTTCAAAGCTTTCGTGAAGGCTGACGCTTGATGTTTGGTCTCTGGAAAACCTGGAAAGCCCTGGAGGCCCGGGGCATCATGGGTATCAACCGGCGCAATGCGGACTACGTCCTCAAGTACAACAAGCGCCACCTGTACCCGATTGTCGATGACAAGATCATCACCAAGGAGCGTGCGATCCAGGCCGGCATCCATGTGCCGGAAATGTACGGGATCATCTCCACCGAGAAAGAGATCGACAAACTTTCCGAGATCATCGGCGGGCGCAACGACTTCGTCGTCAAGCCCGCTCAGGGTGCCGGCGGCGACGGCATCCTGGTGGTTGCCGATCGCTTCGAAGACCGTTATCGCACGGTCTCGGGCAAGATCATCAGCCACGAGGAAATCGAGCACCAGATCTCCAGCATCCTTACTGGCCTGTACTCCCTGGGCGGTCACCGCGACCGCGCCCTGATCGAGTACCGGGTAACCCCCGACCAGATCTTCAAAAGCATCAGCTATGAAGGCGTGCCGGACATCCGCATCATCGTGCTGATGGGCTACCCGGTGATGGCCATGCTGCGTCTGCCGACCCGCCAGTCCGGCGGCAAGGCCAACCTGCACCAAGGCGCCATCGGTGTCGGTGTCGACCTGGCCACCGGGGTGACCCTGCGCGGCACCTGGCTGAACAACATCATCAGCAAACACCCCGACACCACCAACGCGGTAGACGGCGTGCAACTGCCGAACTGGGATGGTTTCATGAAGCTTGCGGCCGGCTGCTATGAGCTGTGCGGCCTGGGCTACATCGGTGTCGACATGGTCCTGGACCAGGACAAGGGCCCGTTGATCCTCGAACTCAACGCCCGCCCCGGCCTGAACATCCAGATCGCCAACGACTGCGGCCTGACCAAACGCACCCACGCCGTCGAAGCGCACCTGGAACAGCTGGCCAAAGACGGCATTCAGGAAACTGCCGAACAACGTGTTCGCTTCGCTCAGGAACTGTTCGGGCACGTCCCTTCCAACGCCTGACTGCAGCCTTGCCGCCTTCAGCCTGCACGGGCTGATGGCGGCAAGGTCACCCAGGTCGCAGTCAGCGCTAGGCGCACGTCCTACACGGGACTACAATCGCCTCCCCCGCATTCATAGCTGTTACTTGCATGCCGACCTGTACGCTTCACGCCCTGCCCTACCTGGCCGACCCTGCGGCCTACTTTGAACGCATTCGCCAGGCGCCCGGCGCCGTGTTGCTCGACAGTGCGCGCCCCAGCGCCGAGCGCGGACGTTTCGACCTGCTCAGCGCCTGGCCGCTGCACACCCTGACACCACAGGCCAGCGAAGCGGGCACGGCCTTTCTTCAGCGCTTGCGCAGCAGCCTGGCGCAGTTAGGGCCGGCGCAACTGCCAGACGGCATCGAACTGCCCTTTGCCGGCGGCCTGATCGGCTACCTGAGCTACGACTTCGGGCGCCGCCTTGAGCAACTGCCGACGCTGGCCGCTAACGATCTGGGCCTGGCCGACGCCAGCCTGGGGCTGTATGCCTGGGCACTGATCAGCGATCACCAGCTAAAGCGCAGTCAGCTGCTGTTTCACCCAAGCCTGGCCGATGCTGAGCGCCAGCGCCTGATCAACCTATTCGACAGCCCTGCGACAGCCAGCAACACGCACTTCTCGCTGTTGGCGCCGATGCAGGGTGATATCAGCCGCGAGGAATACCGGCAGGCCTTCGACAAAGTGCAGGCCTATATTCACGCTGGCGATTGCTATCAGATCAACCTCACCCAACGCTTCCGTGCCCCGTGCGAGGGTGACCCGTGGCATGCCTACCAGGCGGTGCGCCAGGCTTGCCCTACACCCTTCTCCGGCTTTCAGGCGCTGGCCGACGGCAGTTGCTTGCTGAGCTTTTCGCCGGAACGTTTTATTCAGGTCAGCAACGGCCGGGTTGAAACCCGCCCGATCAAGGGCACACGCCCTCGCAGTGCCGACGCCGAACAAGACGCGCGCAACGGTGCCGAACTGCTGGCCAGCCGCAAGGATCGCGCGGAAAACCTGATGATCGTCGATTTGCTGCGCAACGATCTGGGCCGCACTTGCGAGATAGGTTCGGTCAAGGTGCCTGAACTGTTCAGCCTGGAAAGCTACCCCAACGTGCACCACTTGGTGAGCAGCGTCACCGGGCAGCTGGCTGCCGATAAAGACGCCCTCGACCTGATCGCCGGTAGCTTCCCCGGCGGCTCGATCACCGGCGCACCGAAGATTCGCGCCATGCAGATCATCGACGAGCTGGAGCCCAGCCGCCGGGCGCTGTATTGCGGTTCATTGTTGTATATCGATGTGCGCGGTGAGATGGACAGCTCCATCGCCATCCGCAGTTTGCTGGTGAAGGACGGTCAGGTGTGCTGCTGGGGTGGCGGCGCGGTGGTGGCCGACTCGGACTGGCAGGCGGAGTACGAGGAATCGATTACCAAGGTCAAGGTGCTGCTCGATACGCTGCAAGGGCTTTGAACTGCATCGCGGGGCAAGCCCGCTCCCACCGCCAGGTAGGAGCGGGCTTGCCCCGCGACAAGGCCCTTACAGGCTCAGCGAACGATTCGAAGCCTTGATGAATTCTTTCTTCAACGCCTCGAAGTCATGCACCGCCGGGAACTGCGGAAACTCGCGGATCACGTTCTCCGGCGCATGGAACAAAATGCCGGCATCGGCTTCACCAAGCATGGTGGTGTCGTTGTACGAGTCACCTGCGGCAATCACCCGGTAGTACAGGCTCTTGAACGCCAGCACCGACTGACGCTTGGGGTCTTTCTGACGCAACTGGTAGCCCGTCACCCGGTCTGTGTCGTCAGTAATCAAGCGGTGGCACAGCAGGGTCGGGAAGCCCAGCTGGCGCATCAGCGGCTGCGAGAATTCGTAGAAGGTGTCAGACAGAATCACCACCTGAAAACGCTCACGCAGCCAGTCAACGAACTCAATGGCGCCGTCCAGCGGCTTGAGTGTGGCGATCACCGCCTGGATATCGGAAAGCTTCAGCCCATGCTCATCGAGAATGCGCAGGCGCTGTTTCATCAGCACATCGTAATCAGGAATATCGCGCGTGGTGGCCCGCAGCGATTCGATTCCGGTTTTTTCCGCAAAGGCGATCCAGATTTCCGGAACCAGTACGCCTTCCAGGTCGAGACAGGCAATTTCCACAGCACACTCCTCGAACAACAAAAAATGGGAAGCCGCACTCTACATGCGCGGCATCCAGGCCGGCAATTTTTGTTAAGATCGCGGTATTACGAGCGCCAAGCGCCATTCAATGACCGGAAGCCGCCTGATGAGCCAACCCTTCGACGTCGCCGCCCTGGCTGCGACCTACGCCAACAAGTCCCCGCAAGACATTCTCAAGCTCGCCTTCGAACACTTCGGCGACGACCTGTGGATCTCCTTCAGCGGCGCCGAAGACGTGGTGCTGGTGGACATGGCCTGGAAGCTGAACAAGAACGTCAAGGTGTTCAGCCTCGACACCGGTCGCCTGCACCCGGAAACCTATCGCTTCATCGATCAGGTGCGCGAGCAGTACAACCTGCCCATCGAAATCCTCTCCCCAGATCGCAGCAAACTCGACCCCTTCGTCAAAGAGAAAGGCCTGTTCAGCTTCTACAAGGATGGCCACGGCGAATGCTGTGGCATCCGCAAGATCGAACCCCTGCGCCGCAAGCTGAGCACTGTCAGCGCCTGGGCCACCGGCCAGCGCCGCGACCAGAGCCCGGGCACCCGCAGCCAGGTGGCCGCGCTGGAAATTGACAGCGCCTTCTCGACCCCGGAACGCACCCTGTACAAGTTCAACCCGCTGGCACAGATGAGCAGCGAGGAAGTCTGGGGCTATATCCGCATGCTCGAGCTGCCGTACAACAGCCTGCACGAACGCGGCTTCATCAGCATCGGCTGCGAGCCCTGCACCCGCCCTGTGCTGCCGAACCAGCACGAGCGCGAGGGGCGCTGGTGGTGGGAAGAGTCCACCCAGAAGGAGTGCGGCCTGCACGCCGGCAACCTGATCACCAAGGGCTGATTGCCCAGGCACAAAAAAACCGGCTCGATGGCCGGTTTTTTGTGCCTGTCAGCGCTATCAATGCACCGGTAACTCGACACCTTCGAACAGCTCTTCGAGCTCTTGCTTGTTATGGCACTGGATGGCCTTGGCCATCACTTCACGGGTCAGGTGCGGTGCAAACTTCTCGATGAAGTCGCACATGAAGCCACGCAGGAACGTGCCACGACGGAAGCCGATCTTGGTCACGCTGGATTCGAACAGTTCGCTGGCATCGAGCACCACCAGGTCATTGTCGAGCTTGGTATCAACCGCCATCTTGGCGACGATGCCGACGCCCAGGCCAAGGCGCACATAGGTCTTGATCACGTCGGCGTCGGCGGCGGTGAACACCACTTTCGGCGTCAGGCCGCGATGATTGAAGGCCTCGTCGAGCTTGGAGCGGCCGGTGAAACCAAACACGTAGGTTACGATCGGGTATTCAGCCAGGGCCTCCAGGGTGAGCTTTGGCAGCTTGGTCAGCGGGTGACCCTGCGGCACCACCACACAACGGTTCCAGCGATAGCACGGCATCATCACCAGGTCACCGAACAGCTCCAGCGCCTCAGTGGCAATGGCGAAATCCACGGTGCCGTCGGCGGCCATTTCGGCGATTTGCATCGGCGAGCCCTGATGCATGTGCAGCGCGACTTCCGGGTATTGCTTGATGAAGTTGCTGATCACTGGCGGCAGCGCATAGCGCGCCTGGGTGTGCGTGGTGGCAATCGACAGCGTGCCTTTTTTCTCGTTGGAGAATTCCTGGGCAATCTGCTTGATGCTTTCGACCTTGCGCAGAATTTCGCCGGCCGTGGTAATGATGCGCTCACCGGCGGGCGTCACGCGGGTCAGGTGCTTGCCGCTGCGGGCGAACACTTCAACGCCCAGTTCGTCCTCAAGCAAGCGGATCTGCTTACTGATACCCGGCTGGGACGTATACAGACTCTGCGCTGTCGCGGAGACGTTGAGGTCGTGGTGCGCCACTTCCCAGATGTAGCGCAATTGTTGAAGCTTCATAGGTATCCCTCAAATCAGCTGGGCGTCACCGGCAGCAGCGACGATTTATAACTATATTAGTGGTTTGAAGAATAAATCTAGAACTATTTTAGCAGTCTAGTGGCAATCTACCGAGAACGCCTTGTCAGGCCTTGCGCCGCCCCAGGTGCTGAGCCAGCGGCACCATGTACACCGGCACCGGCGACAACTGCAGCAGACGCACCGCCGTGCGCCCGATAGGAATATCAACGCCCGCCCCCTGGCTGTGGCTACCGAAGATCAACAAATCGACGCTCAGGCGCTGCGCCTGGTCGAGAATCACTTGCGCCGGATCGCCCTGACGCACTCGTACCGCTTTGATCAACGCCAGGTCCGCCTCCTCACCCAACTCATCACGAAAGTTGTCGAGCACCCGCTGCTCGATGTTGGCCATGACGTTGTTGACCCCCTGACTGTGCAGTTGGTCCAGCGTGCGTTCGTCCAGATAGCTTTGCAGCAGCGACTCCGCGAATTGCCCCATGGGTTCGACGGCGTGAATCACATACAGCTCTGCATTGAAGGTTCGCGCCAATGCCAGCGCGTGTTGCATGACAAAAGGCGCGTATACACCGAGGTCAGTGGCATACAGCATGGAACGGATCATTCGACCTCCTTGACTGCCGCGTGGGCAGAGCAAGTTTCAGCTTAGCAGCGCGCCAATGAGCTGCAGTTCCGTCTGGCGCCCTGCAGCTGCGGCCTAGCCCAGGGTCGGTTCGTTGCTGATGCCGTGCGGCACATGACCGGTTGCCACCACACTGCGCGCCCGCTCACAGTGGCCGGCCTGGTCATCGAAAAACACATCGGCCGCGAAGGCTTCAAGAAAGGCCGACTTATCCAGGCCACCCAGAAACAGCGACTCATCCAGGCGGACGTCCCATTCACGCAGGGTACGAATCACCCGCTCATGCGCGGGTGCCGAACGTGCGGTGACCAGCGCCGTGCGAATCGGGCAGGCGCCTTCCGGAAATTCCTTCTGCAACTGGTTCAGGGCGGCCAGGAAGGGCTTGAACGGCCCGCCGCGCAACGGCTCGCGGGCCGACTGCCGCTCATTGGCCTGAAACGCCTCCAGCCCACCCAATTGATAAACCCGCTCCGACTCGTCAGAGAACAGCACCGCATCACCGTCGAAGGCGATTCGCAGTTCATCACTGGCGGCGCGTTGCGCCCCACCGGAAAGGATGGTTGCCGCCGCGAAGCCCGCATCAAGCGCACTGCGCACATCATCGGCATCGGTAGACAGGAACAGATGACAGCCAAAGGCTGCCAGATAAGGGTACGGGCTACGCCCACCGACAAAGGCTGCGCGATAAATGCCCAGGCCGTGATGCTCAATCGAGTTGAACACCCGCAGGCCGGTATCGGCACTGTTGCGCGACACCAGCACCACCTCGACCCGAGGCTGGCCAAGACGCGCATTGAGCCCCAACAGTTTCTCCACCAACGGAAAGGCATCGCCGGGCTCCAGCACCTCATCCTCATGCTCGATCTGACACTGCCGGTAAGCCTCGACCCCCTGCGCCAGATACAGACGATGGCTTTCACTCAGATCGAACAGCGCTCGCGAAGAAATCGCAACCACCAACTTATCGCCAAGACTCTTGCTCATCACCGGTTCCTGTCATTATGCCGATCAACAAACGCCAACGCCTGATACAGCGCCTCCATCCGCGGCAAGCTGCACCCCGCCCGCCGCGCTTGCTCCAGCGGCTCGGCATAGATCGCCGCCAATTCAAGCGGCCGCTTCAAGGCAAAATCGTGGTACATGCTCGGCCAGTAGTCCGGCATCTTTTCCGTCACTGCGAACAGATGCTCAGCATAGCCCTGGGGCAACTGATGGCCACAGCTGCGCGCGCCCTCAACCACTTCCGCCATCAACGCCTGAATCAACGCCCGACTGTGCGGATCGGCCATCAATGGCGTGGTGCTGGCCTTGAGCAGCACCGACAAGCCGTTATACGGCACATTCCACACCAGCTTTTGCCAGCGCGCTTGCTCAAGGTTGTCCATGGCCTGAGAGTCGATACCTGCGGCGTGAAACAACGCCGCACCCTCCTCTGTGATGCGCTGACGCTCGGCGGCGTTCAGCGCCGGGCCACTGTCATACCCCAGGTTCACGGTGCCCAGCGCCTGATGCCGGATCACACCGGGCGCCTGGCGGTTGACGCAGATAAAGCATAAACCGCCCAGCAGGTGCAGATGGTCGGCCAGTTGCGGGCGCAATTGCTGTTCGACGCCCAGACCATTTTGCAGCAACACCACTTTGCAATGACTGGCGGCCGCCTGATTGATAATCGGCGCCAGCTCCGCATTGCTGGTGGTCTTGGCGCCTACCAGCAGCCAGTCACAGCGCGGCATATCGGCGACATCAGCATAGGCATTGACTGCCATCTGCAGCGTGCCGTGCAGCGCACTCTCGACCCGCACACCGTGACGGCTCACTGCCTCGAACTCGCTGCGCAAGAGGAAATGCACGTCGAACCCTGCCCTGGCCAGCATCAGACCGTAGAAGCCGCCAATGGCGCCGGTTCCGATGATGCCAATACGCGGACTGCTGGTGTTCATCTGCTTTCCTCAACCCTTAACGTTTTTTCTTCAATTTTTTTACACATAAAACAATCGTTTTGCGCAGCCTCACTATACTGAGGCGAACAAGGTCAAAAAATCGACACGGAGTCGATCATGCGCGGATACCTGCCTCACCCGGACGACATCCCGGTCGAACTGACCCTTCGTCCGTCGCCCAGCTTGTTCCGCCAGCGTTTGCACACTATCAGCCTGGGCGGAATCGCCTGCAACCACCCTCGCGCCTACCGTCGCGGCATGGCCATCGAAATGATCATCCCCTCCCTTGGCGAATCGGCGCGTTACCCGGGCTATGTCGCCTGGTGCCAAAAACAGCGAGACGGTTATCGGGTCGGCATTGCCTTCATCGATGAACAGGCGCTGTTTGGCGCCAGAATGAGCGAGCAGATCTGCCAGATCCAGCACCTTTACCAGCAACTAGCCCTGGCTGAAGCCTCCCCACCCGACCTCGATGCCCTCGCCCGGCAATGGGTCAGCCTGCACGCCGGAGAGTTCTCCGAAGCCAACCTTGAAGCCAGCCATACCCGACAGATTCTCATTTAGGGGCAAAAACCCTGCGCCAACGGGCTTTGAGCCGCAGGAAAGCAGGTGCTACCCATTGTCGAACAACGGTGTAACGCGCTAAGGTTCCGCTCCCCGCTGCGTTCAATCTTGCTGCTCCGCCGCACGGGGATCGCTGGCGGCCGGCACCCGTGACCTGACGAGTAACACGATGGCTGATTTACCGATCGATGACCTAAACGTTGCCTCCAACGAGACCTTGATCACCCCCGATCAGCTCAAGAAGGAAATTCCCCTGAGCGCCACTGCGCTCAAGACCGTGACTGCGGGCCGCGAAGTGGTGCGCAATATCCTCGATGGCAAGGATCACCGCCTGTTCGTGGTGATTGGTCCGTGCTCGATCCATGACATCAAAGCCGCCCATGAATACGCCGAGCGCCTCAAAGCCCTCGCCGCCGAAGTGTCCGACACCCTGTACCTGGTCATGCGCGTGTACTTCGAGAAGCCACGCACCACGGTCGGCTGGAAAGGCCTGATCAACGACCCATACCTGGACGACTCGTTCAAGATTCAGGACGGCCTGCACATCGGCCGCCAACTGCTGCTGGATCTGGCAGAAATGGGCCTGCCTACGGCCACCGAAGCGCTCGACCCGATTTCTCCGCAGTACCTGCAAGATCTGATCAGCTGGTCGGCCATTGGCGCACGTACCACTGAATCGCAGACCCACCGTGAAATGGCGTCGGGCCTGTCTTCGGCGGTCGGCTTCAAGAACGGTACCGATGGTGGCCTGACGGTTGCGATCAATGCCTTGCAGTCGGTTTCCAGCCCGCATCGCTTCCTCGGTATCAACCAGGAAGGCGGCGTGTCCATCGTTACCACCAAAGGCAACGCCTACGGCCACGTTGTGCTGCGCGGTGGCAACGGCAAACCGAACTACGACTCCGTCAGCGTCGCCCTGTGCGAGCAGGCACTGACCAAGGCCAAGATCAAGCCGAACATCATGGTCGACTGCAGCCACGCCAACTCCAACAAGGACCCGGCCCTGCAGCCACTGGTCATGGAGAACGTTGCCAACCAGATCCTCGAAGGCAACCAGTCGATCATCGGCTTGATGGTTGAAAGCCACTTGAACTGGGGCTGCCAGGCGATTCCGAAAGACCTCAACGACCTGCAGTACGGTGTTTCGATCACCGACGCCTGCATCGACTGGGACGCCACCGAAAAAACCTTGCGCAGCATGCATGCCAAGCTCAAGGACGTACTGCCCAAGCGCAACCGCGGCTAACGGGCAGATTCACGGGGCAGGCTTGCTTGATGTAGGAGCGGGCTTGCCCCGCGATCTGATCTACTTCAGTTACATCATCTCGCGGGGCAAGCCCGCTCCTACCAGAAATCGTGATGCTCAGGCCTTGGTGGAGTGGCGCTGCTGGCGCTCCATGTAGCGCTCCACGTACGAGCATGACGGAATCACGGTGTAACCCATGTCTTCTGCGTACTGCAACGCCTTCTCGGTCAATGCTGCGGCAATACCCCGCCCGCGCAATGCATTGGGAACAAAAGTGCGGTAAATATCCAGGGTTTGCTTACCCAGGTCCATGTAGGTCAGGTAAGCACGATGACCGTCCACACTGGTCTCGAATTGATGACCAGCCTGGTCATGGTGGATGGACAACGCCTCGCTCATCACTACTCCTCGCGGGTCTTTTGATCAGACCCTTACCTTACCGATGTTTGTCCGGCGAAGGAACCTCTACGCCACCCCGTGCCCGTTTGGACAGCAAGAACAGCCTGGTCGTTCTATGGCTAAACAGCACGTACAAATAGTAGGCGCCCAGCGCCCGGATGCTCAAGGTGTCTGGTCGCAATTTTTGTGCACTTGCAGTCAGCGATCCAGGTCGCGCGCAGCGGCCAGAACAGTTGCCGGATGTTGTAGTGCTATGACGTTCGATGACACTTTAAGTCACCGTTAGTTCAACAAAAAAACACACTTGCTACACTTGAATACAGCCGCCGCGGCGGCGCCTTCACAGTTTTTTTACAAAGGCTGTGTAGGTCCCGGGACAGGCGTATTTTTTTGCAGTTCTTGCGCTCTGTCAGTTTACTTACTACAAGTAATGGGTACTATGTACACCGGCTAGTTTCTCTTTGCTGAGAGATGGCTATTTAATAGAAAGTCCTTGAAGGGGAACACGATGAACAACGTTCTGAAATTTTCTGCTCTGGCTCTGGCCGCAGTTCTGGCTACCGGTTGCAGCAGCGTATCCAAAGAAACCGAAGCTCGTCTGACCGCTACTGAAGACGCAGCTGCTCGTGCACAAGCTCGCGCTGACGAAGCCTACCGCAAAGCTGACGACGCTCTGGCTGCTGCTCAAAAAGCACAACAGACCGCTGACGAAGCTAACGAGCGCGCTCTGCGTATGCTGGACAAAGCCAGCCGTAAGTAATTATCCCTCGGGATTTTTATTTGGAGCCGACCCACTTGTGGGTCGGCTTTTTTATGCGCGTTTGACGGGTAGGAGCGGGCTTGCCCCGCGATGCGATGTGCCTGATAAACCGCAATCGCGGGGCAAGCCCGCTCCTACCGGGATATGCCCATACATGCCGACAACCCGCGAAGAATCTTTTTTATTGCCCGCAAGAAAGTGATCGCCAGAAACGACAAGGCCTGCACAATGGCAGGCCTCGACTACAGCAATCCAGCAACGAGCTATTACAGGTCCAGCGGTACGCTTGAAACCATCGGTTGCTGCTGCCCGCTGGTCGGCACGGCGATTTCCACCGGCATACCGTCTTCAGCGGCCACCACGTCACGCACCATGTCCCAGTTCATGCGCAGGTTGTTCGCCAGGTCTTCGCGCTTGAGCAAGGCGTTGATCACTGCCGTGTGCTTGTCGACCACCGACGGATCGCCTTTGTCATCCAGCGGCGTATGCGCCTCGAGGTAGACTTTGCCAGCACTCAGGCCGAACTTGTAAGGCTCGTTGATGATCCGCACCGAAACACCGACCGGTGCCATTTTCGCCAGCTCCAGTACGTTGTTGTTGAACATGCGGAAGCAACCGTGGCTGGTACGCATACCGATACCGAACTTCTTGTTCGAACCATGGATCAGGTAACCCGGCACACCCAGGGTGAACTTGAACGGCCCAAGCGGGTTATCCGGCCCTGCCGGCACCACGGTAGGCAGGATGTCACCGTCTGCGGCGTGCTCCTTACGGATCGAGGCCGGTGGCGTCCAGGTCGGGTTTGGCGTCTTGGCCGTTACCTTGGTGTTGGCAATCGGCGAGCCCCAGCCTTCACGGCCGATACCCAGCGGGTAGGTGTGCACCACGTTCTGCCCTTTCGGGTAGTAGTACATGCGGTACTCGGCCAGGTTGATGACGATACCTTCACGCGGGCCCGGCGGCAGGATGAAACGGGTCGGAAGGATGATCTCGGTACCCGCTCCCGGCAACCAGGGATCGACACCCGGGTTGGCGGCGATCATTTCCAGGTAGCCCAGGTCGTTGGCCGTGCCGATATCGGCGAAGGTATCTTCGTACTTGGCCTTGATCACCTGGACCTGGCCAATGACGTCTTCGCCAGGCGGTGGCAGGGGAAACTCCAGCGCAGCAGCAGGGCCTGCCGCCAGCAGGGCGGCCAGGGACAGGCAACGGGTGACGGCGGGAAAGCGCGGCAACATCCGGGAAATCCTTCGCTAATTCAGTGAGGTCAAGACGACGATTGTACACCGCCCCCAGCACAATCGGGAGTGAACCGGGCGTTTGAAGGCGGGTTAAGGGATGAAAGGCTATTACCAGCTGTTACAGCTCAGGCCAGACCGGCCGGGTGCCACGGCGCTGAGCATCGAGAATCGCCCGGCACAGCGAGCACAGCCGCCGGTCACGGTAAATGCCGCGTTCGACGGCCGACCAGCGCGGCTGCGCAGGCAGCAGCGTGCCACACAAGGTGCGGTCGGCCGAGCCTCCCAGCTCAAGCTGGCGGGCCACAAGATGGACGCGGATCTCCTGGCAGGCGAACAGGTCAAGCTGTTCGTCAGGCTCGATCAATTGATAGGCAAACAGGGACCAGGCGGGACGCGGCATCGGGGGCTCCAAATCGGGGGCGCCACATTAGCCGAAAGCCGGTCAGTATAAAAGCGTCAAAGCAGCGGTTTTAGCTGCGGCCAGGCATTTTCCAGCAAGCGCGGCTGGGCGCTCGGCCTTGGATGGATGCCATCGGCCTGCATCAGCTCGGGCACCCCGCCCACGCCTTCAAGGAAAAACGGCACCAGTGGTACCTGCTTTTCACTGTGCAGATTGGCATAGACCTGGGCAAAGGCATCGGTGTAGCGCTTGCCATAGTTAGGTGGCAAACGCATGCCCAGCAACAGCACCTTGGCGCCGGCAGCCTGAGCGTCGTCGATCATCGAAGCAAGATTTTGTTGCAATTGCTTGGGTTCCTGCCCGCGCAGGCCATCATTGCCACCCAATTCGAGCACCACCAGGGCTGGCTTGTGCGCTGCAAGCAGCGCTGGCAGCCGCGCCTGGCCTCCTGCGCTGGTGTCGCCGTTGATCGAGGCGTTGACCACTTTGGCGTCTATGCCCTCGGTTTCAAGGCGTTGTTCGAGCAAGGCAACCCAGCCCACCTGGCTATCCATGCCGAAACCGGCACTGATACTATCGCCGACAACCAACACGGTACCCGCTGCCGCACTCTGGGCCAGCGCCATCAAGGCCAGGCCAACACTCAATAACCCTACTCGCATCGGATTCTCCATGGGCCCCAGCATTCTCACTGCGTGCAACCTTAGCAAAGTGGTTCCCAGCGCGGAAGGCGACCTGACCATCCTGCACGAACTCTCACTGGAACTGAAACAGGGTGACAGCCTGGCGATTGTCGGTGCTTCAGGCTCAGGAAAATCGACACTGCTCGGCCTGCTGGCCGGCCTCGACTTGCCCAGTGCCGGCAGTGTGACTTTGGCCGGGCACGACCTGGGGCCGCTGGACGAAGACCAACGCGCCCGGGTGCGCGCCGAGCACGTTGGGTTCGTGTTCCAGTCGTTCCAGTTGCTCGACAGCCTCAATGCCCTGGAAAACGTCATGCTGCCACTGGAGCTAGACGGTCGCCGCGACGCCCGCGAACACGCCCGCAGCTTGCTGGAGCGGGTGGGCCTGGGCCAGCGCTTGAGCCATTCACCCCGGCAATTGTCCGGTGGTGAACAGCAGCGTGTCGCCATTGCCCGGGCGTTTGCCGCCGAACCGGCAGTGCTGTTTGCCGACGAACCGACCGGCAACCTCGACAGCCATACCGGCGAACGCATCAGCGACCTGCTGTTCGAACTGAACCAGGAACGCGGTACCACCCTGGTGCTGGTCACCCATGACGAACGCCTGGCCCAGCGCTGCCGCCGTCTGATCCGCCTGGACGCCGGCCATCTGGTCGCGCCACTGGAGCCCTGATGGCCCGCCTGCCGTTTTTCCGCCTGTTCGCCCTGGCCCTGCGCCAGTTACTGCGTGACGCCCGTGCCGGTGAACTGCGCGTATTGTTCTTCGCCCTGTTGGTAGCGGTGGCCGCCAGCACTGCCATCGGTTATTTCGGCGCCCGCCTCAATGGTGCCATGCTGTTGCGCGCGACCGAGTTCCTCGGCGCCGACCTGGTGCTGCAAGGCAGCTCCCCTGCCCAACCGGAACAGATTGCCAGGGGCAAATCCGCCGGGCTGCTACACGCGCAGGTGGTCGAGTTCTCCAGCGTGATCGCCACCGACAACGGTATCCAGCTCTCCAGCATCAAGGCTGCCGACAGTGCTTACCCGTTGCGCGGCGAGCTGCGCAGCGCCGCCGAGCCCTATGCCAGTGAGACGCCTGGCGGCGGACCGGCAGCGGGTGAAGCCTGGGTCGAACCGCGCCTGCTGGCGGCGCTGAATCTGAAGATTGGCGACAGCATCGATGTCGGTATGAAAACCCTGCGCATGAGCCGGGTACTGACCTATGAGCCCGACCGTGCGGGCAATTTCTACAGCCTGACACCACGGGTACTGATCAACCTGGCCGACCTCGACGCCACCGGCGTAGTGCAACCCGGCAGCCGGGTCACCTACCGCGAGCTGTGGCGAGGCGAGCCCGAGGCGCTGGCCAGCTACCGCGATAGCGTCAGCAAAAGCCTGGCCCCCAACCAGCGCCTGCAAGACTCACGCGATGGCAACCGGCAGATTGGCGGCGCCTTGGGCAAGGCTGAGCGCTACCTGAACATGGCCAGCCTGGTGGCGGTACTGCTGGCCGGCGTCGCGGTGGCGTTGTCGGCCAGCCGCTTTGCCACCCGCCGTTTCGATGCCAGCGCCCTGTTACGTTGCCTGGGCCTGTCGCGCCGTCAGGCGCTGAGCCTGTTCTGCCTGCAACTGGCAATACTCGGCAGCCTGGCCGCTGTCAGTGGCGCCCTGCTCGGCTGGTTGGCGCAACTGGGCCTGTTCAAACTACTGCAAGGCCTGATGCCTGCACAGATTCCCCCGGGTGGCCTGGCCCCTGCATTGGCTGGCGTCGCCACCGGACTGGTGGCCCTGGCCGGTTTTGCCCTGCCGCCCCTGGCAGCCCTGGGTCGCGTGCCGCCGCTGCGGGTGCTGCGCCGTGACCTGCTGCCCGTGCCGCCCAGCAGTTGGCTGGTGTACGGCGCAGCATTGCTCGCCCTCGGCCTGATCATGTGGCGCTTGAGCCTGGACCTGCTTCTGACCTTCGCATTGCTCGGCGGTGGCCTGGTCGCAGCCGTGCTGCTCGGCGGCCTGCTATTGCTCGGCCTGCGCAGCCTGCGGCAGTTGCTGGCCGGCTCGCCCCTGGCCTGGCGCCTGGGCCTGGGCCAACTGTTGCGTCATCCGTTGGCGGCTGCCGGGCAATCCCTGGCCTTTGGCCTGATCCTGCTGGCGATGGCCCTGATTGCCCTGCTACGCGCCGAACTGCTCGACACCTGGCAGAACCAGTTGCCCAAGGATGCGCCGAACTACTTCGCCCTGAACATCCTGCCCGACGACAAGAACACCTTCGCCGAGCGCCTGAGCGAGTTCTCCGCCGAGGCAGCGCCGCTTTACCCGGTTATTCCAGGGCGCCTGACGGCCATCAACGATCAGCCCGTGCAACAAATCGTCAGCAAGGAGTCCACTGGCGACCGCGCCGTGCAGCGCGACCTGAGCCTGACCTGGGCCGCCGACCTGCCTCAGGGTAACGCCCTGAGTGAAGGCCGCTGGTGGCAAGCCAGCCCTGAGACCGGCAACACCCTGCCCGGCGTGTCAGTAGAGACCGAACTGGCGCAGAGCCTCAAGCTTAAGCTCGGCGACCAGCTCACGTTCAATATCGGCGGCCAGCAACGCCAGGCTGTGGTTACCAGCCTGCGCACGGTCAACTGGGACAGCTTCCAACCCAACTTCTACATGATTTTCCAGCCGGGTACCCTGCAAGACCTGCCCACCACCTACCTGACCAGTTTTTTCCTCGCCCCCGGCCACGACCAGCAAGTGGTGGCGCTGTCGCGAGCTTTCCCGGCAGTGACCATCCTGCAGGTCGATGCCCTACTGGAGCAGCTGCGCAGCATTCTCGCCCAGGTGACGCTGGCGGTGGAGTATGTGCTGTTGTTCGTGCTGGCTGCGGGCCTGGCGGTGCTGTTTGCCGGTCTGCAGGCCACGCTCGACGAACGCATTCGCCAGGGCGCCCTGCTCAGGGCTCTGGGTGCCGGACGCGGCTTGCTGGTCAAGGCCCGACGCATCGAGTTTGGCTTGCTCGGGGCCGCCAGCGGCTTGCTGGCAGCGATCGGCTGCGAACTGATCACCCTGCTGTTGTACCGCTACGCCTTCGACCTGAGCTGGAGCCCGCATCCCTCGTTGCTGTTGCTGCCGGTAATAGGCGCTTTGCTGGTGGGTGGCGCTGGCGTCTACGGCACGCGTCGGGCGCTGAATGCCAGCCCGCTGAAAGTGCTGCGTGAAGGTTGATGACAAGCGTGTGGTGGATATGAGGTATCGTTAGGCGCCTGAACACCACTCGCCCTACCTGACCGATGAAGGACGACGCTTGGCTACAAACATCATCACCCGAGAAGGTTACGACGCGCTGAAAAGCGAGCTGGATCATCTCTGGCGCACCTACCGCCCGGAAATCACCGCCAAGGTCGCCTGGGCGGCATCGCTGGGTGATCGCAGTGAAAACGCCGATTACCAGTACAACAAAAAGCTGCTGCGCGAAATCGACAGGCGCGTGCGCTATCTGCGTAAACGCCTGGAAGACGCAAAAGTCGTCGACTACTCGCCGGAACAGGAAGGCAAGGTGTTCTTTGGCGCCTGGGTTGAAGTCGAGAACGACGACGGTGAAGTGAAGACCTTCAGGATTGTCGGCTACGACGAGATCTACGGGCGCAATGACTACATTTCCATCGACTCGCCGATGGCCCGCGCCCTGCTGAAAAAAGGCAAAGATGACGAGGTGGTGGTGCAGACGCCCAACGGCGAGGCCACCTGGTACATCAACAGTGTCCGCTATACCCCACCCGGTTCACCTGACAGCCCCTGAACGGCTGATGTGCTTGCTGCAGCCAGTACGCTCACCCAGCGGCGAATCGCCGCAGGCGTGACTCGCCCTGGCCGCTGCCCCGTCCCAACTATGTGCTCCGGCACTTGGAACAGCAGACAAACACAACAATACGGCCTGACCCTACATGCATGCCCAACGAAAAGCACTGCACAACGAACTGCATGCTCGCCCGTCCCTGTACTTCGACGAGCCCGCCCATGTGTATCACCTGGCATTTCTCGGCACTGCCGCGCAGTGCAATGCCCTGCTGCAGCGCTGCAGCCCCGACTCGGTCGAATCCGAAGCGGCGCAGGGCGTCACTCAACTACAGGGCCACCCGTTCAAGTGGGAGCGCCACGCCGAATTCTTCACCGTGACCCTGGTGGTGCCTGCCGAACACAGCGACCTGAACTGGGGCACACTGCCCCCGGCACTGGCACAGGCGATCGAGCCCTATCAGGCGCTGATCATCAATGCCGTGCAGGTGATCGTGCGTGACGAAGCCGGGCTCGACCTCAGCCGCTACGCCTTCAAAGACCCCAGCGGTTCCTGCGTTGGCGGTGGCGACGCGGTGGTCTGGAGCGACTTTCGTCTGACCGAAGACGGTACCAACCGATTTCTGTTCGTTAACCGCCGGCTCAACGCCTATCGCCAGGGCCGCATGATCCGCCGCCTTTTGGAAATCGAGACCTATCGGATGATGGCCTCGTTGAGTCTGGACACCGCCAAAGCCTTGAGCAGTCAACTGGATGACTACGAGCACAGCCTGGTCAGCCTGTCGGAACGCAACGTGGCCAGTGACGGTGGCAATGCCAAGGCCTTGCTGGCAGACATCGCCCAGCTGTCACGGCAAGTGGTAGGCAGCACGGTGAAGAGTCGTCATCGCTTCAGCGCAACCCAGGCCTATGCACAACTGGTGTTCGAGCGCTTGGGCGAATTGCGCGAAAGTCATGTCGACGATTACCAGCGCCTGGGCATTTTCATTGAGCGCCGCTTCAAGCCCACCGTGCGCTTCTGCGCCGCCACCGAGCAGCGTCTTGAGCAAGTGGCCGAAAGCGTCGCCAACCTCGGCGACCTGTTGCAAGCGCGGGTGCAGGTGGAGATGGAAGAGCAAAACGCCGAGATCATGCGCAGCCTCAATGCCCGCGCCGAGTCGCAGATCAAGATCCAGCGGGCGGTGGAAGGCCTGTCGATCATCGCCATCACCTATTACCTGCTGAGCCTGTTCAAGCTGATCTACGCCGGTTTGCATACCTTGGGCGCACCGATTTCAGCGCGCGATGCGCTACTGGCAATGGCGCCGGTAGCGATGCTCATCCTGTTGGTGATTTTGCTACGAATCAGAAAAGCCAAGGAACATTGAGCCCAACCCTGATCAACCGCGGGTGATCAAGCCCTGGCGCGCAACGCGGGTCAGGTGCCCGATCACTTCGGCGGCGTCGGCGGCGCTGGGCGCCTGGATCACGGCGAGGTCAAAACGGTCGCTGGCGAACTGGTCGAGGGAGGCGCAGGTGTCGGCGAACTGAATCAGAAAGGCAGTCGCACTGCCTTTGCGCCGCGGCCAGCCGTCGAGGTAACGCAGGAGGGTTGGCTGGTGGCTGCCGCCCAGCAGAATACGCGGCACGCGAGTGGCCTGGCTGGCAGGCAGAGGGGTCAAGCAGACACTGGTACGTGGACAACTCATGGAGTATTTCTCCGCCTCGCAGATCCCGCTGGGCTGCGGTGGGAGGCGTCACCGAACCAGCGTTTTAGCGGTATTCGGTGAACCCCATCGGGTTCTCCTGCGCCCCGCAAGTAGCTGTTTAAATCGGCGCAAGTCAGCATCCTAGAGAAGCGGCGGGCGGGCTGTCAACTGTAGGAATGTGTAGGGGCAACGGGGTTTATCGTTTTTGATCGCGGGGTTCAAGCGATGCGCGGGCGCGGTCGAAGGCGAGGAAGTACTTGTTGACGCTGTTGACGTAACTGACCGGTCCCATGCCGACCTGCTCCATGGCGATGCGTTCGGTCTGGAAGAACCACTGGTTGCCGTTCAGGCCTCGTCGTCGGGCTTCGGCGCGCATGGCTTGGACCCGCTCCGGGCCGAGGTTGTAGGCGGCCAGGGTAAAGGCCATGCGCTCACGCTCATTGAGCTGGTTGCTGGAGAAGAACTTGCGACGGATCATCGCCATGTAACGCGCACTGGCGCGGACATTGCCATCAACATTGCTGATATTGCTCACCCCTACCCGCTGGGCGGCGCTGGGGGTGATCTGCATCAACCCATGGGTTCCCCCGGCACCTCGGGCCGCAGGATTGAGCGATGACTCTTTGAAGGCTACCGCCGCCAGGTTCAGCCAATCGATATTCTGTTCACTGCCATGGCGCTGCAACACCGGGCGCAAGGCTTCCAGGCGCTTGCGATCAGTACGCGCCAACGGATTGTGCACCCGGTACAAGCGCCGGTAGATACGCTCGAAGGCCGCGTCCTGGTTCTCCGGGGGCCGGTAGCCCTGCAAGAAACGGTCAACACTGGCGTGCAACATCACCGCATCGCGGCGCACATACCAACGCATGGCGTCGGGGGCGGCGACCTGGACGTTTTTATCGATACGCAGCTTGGGCATCACCCGCGCCCAGCGCTGGGCAATGGGCTGCTCGACAACGGTCAGGTGAAAAATGCCGGCCTGAACCATTTCCAGCACATCCTCTACGGCGAGGGTCGGATCAACCCACTCGACCTTAATTGGCGGTAGTTTGCGCAACGCCAGTTTCTGATTGATTTCATGGATCGAATCACCCGCGGCACTGGCGCTGGTCAGGGTCAGCGTGCGTCCGGCCAGTTGCTCGACGCGCTGCAAGCTACGTTCGCCTTTGCGCCCCACCAGCACCATCGGCACGTTATCGACCACCGGATCGCTGGCCACCAGGCCACGGGTGGAGGTGGGATCCAGCAATTCGCCCGGTGCCACCAGATCGGCTTCACCGCGCTGCAACGCGGCCAGTAGTTGCTCCTTGGCCCGTGGAATTATTTTCAGCTTTATCTCCTGGCCGTCTCGGGCGCGGCCATTGAGGTAGTGTTCGAACGCCCGCAAACGATGGTATTCGACCCCCACCGGCACACCCTTGACCTCGCCGGAGCTGTTGCGGCTCTGATTGACCAGCACCTTGAGCACCCGACTGCTACGGATCTGCGCCAGGTCGCGAACCTGGGTCTTCGACACCGTTTGCTGTGGCCCGGGCAGGCGCGCGCTGGCCGCGCCTGCGTGAAGCAGCCCCAGGCTCAGCACAATCAACAAAAACAGCGCTCGGGTCATCCGTTCAAAGGTCCGTGCGTGTGTGGGTGGCGCCATAGTGTGCGGTCGTTCCGTGACAATTGACCGCAAAAGACCACGACAACTCATTGAAGTTCTTCGATTTATCGAAATTCCGCGAGCTTTGCTATGCTGGCCGGCCACCGGCCTGAGGTAGCACCATGCAACTCATCGACATCGGCGTCAATCTGACCAATCCAAGTTTTGCCGATAAACACCACGCGATTCTGGAGCGCGCCGAGGC
The DNA here is from genome assembly GCF_056322725.1 of Pseudomonas sp. NUPR-002. NCBI lineage: Bacteria > Pseudomonadati > Pseudomonadota > Gammaproteobacteria > Pseudomonadales > Pseudomonadaceae > Pseudomonas > Pseudomonas sp. NUPR-002. The sequence goes on along the minus strand of NZ_CM150476.1, from coordinate 2,047,144 downwards.
GGCTGGCGTACGGCAAATGATGGTCACTGGCACCAGCCTCGAGGGCAGCGAACAGGCGCTGGAACTGTGCCTGGCACTGGATGAAAGCGGCCAGAAACTGTTCAGCACAGCCGGTGTTCACCCCCACGACGCCAGCCACTGGAGCAGCGCCAGCACCCGCCAACTACGGGCCTTGCTGGAGCAGCCGCGGGTGCGTGCGGTGGGCGAATGCGGACTGGACTTCAACCGCGACTTCTCGCCGCGCCCGCAACAGGAAAAAGCCCTGGAGGAACAACTGGCGCTGGCCGTGGAACTGCAGATGCCGGTGTTTCTCCATGAACGTGATGCCAGCGAGCGGCTGCTGGCGATCCTCAAGGACTTCCGTGACCGCCTGCCCGCCGCCGTGGTGCACTGTTTTACCGGCGAGCGCGCGGCACTGTTCAGTTACCTGGACCTGGACCTGCACATCGGCATCACCGGCTGGATCTGCGACGAGCGTCGAGGCACCCACCTGCACCCGCTGGTGAGCAGTATCCCCCAAGGCCGTCTGATGCTGGAAAGCGATGCCCCCTACCTGCTGCCGCGCAGCCTGCGGCCTAAACCCAAGAGTGGCCGCAACGAACCGGCGTTCCTTACCGAAGTGCTGCGTGAAGTCGCCCTGCACCGTGGCGAAAGCCCCGAGCAGTTGGCGGCGCACACCACCGCCTGCGCGCGGGCGTTCTTCGACCTGCCCGCGATTATTTGACGCATATCAACGCACCTCTATGCTCAGCCCGGCACAATGATGGCACCTTGCCAACAATGTTTCCGCTCAATCAGAGAAGACCTTCCATGGGTGCCTGGCTTAGCAATATCTCCCTGAAGTACAAATTCTGGGCCGTCAACGCGGTGGCCTTTGTCACAACGCTGTTTCTGGTGCTGTATGCCGTGCACCTGGAGCAACAGGCCCGGGCTGAGCAAGCCCAGGTCAAGGCCCAGGCTGAAGCGCAGCTCCTGCAAGCCTGGCCCAGCGGCCAGGTCGTGCCGGAAAACCCGTTGTGGCTGCACTACGCCCCTGGGCAAGTGCCCGCCTATGCCGATGAAGAGTTCCAGGCCCTGGCCAATGCCCAGGGCTGGGTCGAATTGCATGGCCTGGCCCTGACCGGTAGCCAGCCGATCAGTGGCGCCCAGGTGATCAGCCGCGATGGTCAACAGATTGCCGTGCTCGCCCCCTCCCCCAGCCTGCTGCAGGTGTTCACCGATCGCTTCACCAACTACGCTGTCTGCGTGCTGATTCTGATGCTGGCGATGCTCTGCGCCTCACAGCTGCTGATCCGCTTCCTGCTCAGCCAGCTCAACACCCTCAAGGATGTGATGCTGCATGTGGAAAAGACCGGCGATCTGTCAGCGCGGGTACCGTTGTCGTGCGGCGATGAAGTCGGGCAGATGGCCAGCGCCTTCAACGCCATGCAAACCACCTATCACCGCGTGGTCAACACCGTGGCGCGCACCGCGGCCCAGCTCGACTCCGGGGCCGCACGCCTGGCCGCCAGCATGAACGACGTGCGCCACGGCATGCTCGGTCAGCAAAGCGAAACCGACCAGGCCGCCACCGCCATCAACGAGATGTCGGCCACCGTCTATCACATTGCCCAGCATGCCGGTGCCACGCGTGACCTGTCGCAAACCGCCGATACCCTGGCAGGCAGCGGGCAGGAAGTGGTCAGCCGCGTGCAAACCTCGATCTCCGGGCTGTCCAGCGGCGTGCAACAGACTGCCGAGATGATTCGCCAACTGGCCGAAGACAGCCAGAAAATCAACGGTGTGGTCGGCGTGATCCACAGCATCGCCGAACAAACCAACCTGCTGGCGCTCAATGCTGCAATCGAAGCGGCGCGTGCCGGTGACCTGGGGCGCGGATTTGCCGTGGTTGCCGATGAAGTACGCAACCTGGCCAAGCGCGTACAAGCCTCCACCGATGAAATCACCACCATGGTTTCAGCGCTGCAGGCTGGCACCCGCGATGCTGTGGACTTTATGCAGGAAAGCTCGTTCAAGGCGGACGACTGCGTCCAGCAGGCGCAGGAAGCCGGCGCGGCGCTGGCCGAGATCACCAGTGCGGTGGCGCAGATGCGTGAGAGCAACACACAGATTGCTGTTGCTGCCGAGCAGCAGAGCCAGGTGGCGGAAGAAATGAACCGCGCGGTGGTAAGTATTCGCGACGTTACCGAAGAGACGGTGCAGCAGACCGTTGACTCGGCCACCACCAGCAACGAGCTGGCCACCCTGGCCGGTGAATTGAGCAAGGCCATCGGCCAACTCAAGCTATAAGCCCGATAGGCGGCGCTGATTGGCCCCCGAACGGGGGCCGCACTATTCTTCAGACAGAGCCCTGAGGAATAGCCCATGAACAAACGCCTGCCCAACTTGCACGCCTGGCAATGGCGTAGCTACCACCACAATCACCGCAACCCGACCAACCTGGTGTTGCACCTGATTGCCGTACCGCTGTTCATCCTCGGCGTGCTGCTGGTGCTGTCCGGGCTGTTCTCACTGGACCTTGGCCAACTGGCTGTGGGCGTCATCGCCCTGATTGCCGGCCTTGGCCTGCAACGCCAGGGCCACCGTCTTGAGACTGAACAGCCCGAGCCCTTCAGCGACCGCAAAGATGCCGTCGGGCGCTTGCTGGTCGAGCAGTTCGTTACCTTTCCGCGCTTTGTGTTGAGCGGTGCCTGGTGGCGTGCCTGGCGCGACCGCCATCGTCATTAGGGTCTGTATGAAAAGCTTTGAGACGAAGGTCAGGCAAGGCGAAAACAGCCGAGGAACGGTCGGAGTCGCGCTCGACTTTACGGGTTGTAAATGAGCATTCCGAGGCTGTTTTCAACGCAGCATCACCGAGTATCAAGGCTTTCCAAACAGAGCCTAAGCGAAAACGGTCACCGTCTGACGACTGATGGCCAGCAACTCACCCTGAGCAGTCCACAACGCCGCTGACGCATGGCCGTAACCATCGCGGGCATGCTCGGTGTGCACACAGTATTTGCACCAGTCCAGCGTGGTCAGGCTAGGCACCGGCTGCGGGAACTCGATGGTCCAGGTCAGGGTGCTGCCTGCAGCGGGCTTGTTGAGGAACGGCATCAGCGACGGCGGCCAGGCATCAACCAAGGCCAGCAGGTGCGCTTCACTCAAGGTTTCGTCACCCCCCTCGTCGCGCAGGCGAACCCAGCCGCCCATGCTGCGCGACTGGTTGTTGCTGAACGGCAAGCCACCGATCGCCCAACGCAAGGCGAAGTGCTGCATGAACTCCGGGGTCATCCCTTTGATGTGAGGCAGCTCAGGGGCAGATGCCTGCAGATCTTTCATTTCCACGGTGGGCAAGGCTGGCACCTCGACCATCGAGCTGCGCCCACCCCCAAAGCTGCCCTGCATCAGGGTGACGACCTGGCCATTTTGTACTGCGCGGCCCAACAGCGAGGTGACCGCTTTACCTTCGCGCAACAGTTCCACTTCGAAGCTGATCGGCACCTCTGGCTCGGCCGGGCCGACGAAGGTGATCGACAGGGAACGCACCGGGCGACCGGGCGAGGTTTTGGCGAGCATCGCTTCATACAGCAAGGCCGCCATCAGGCCACCGAAACAGGCCCGCCCCTGCACCCAAGTGGCAGGAATCGACACCGCCTGGGGATGCAGGCGCGCGGTCTTGAGCAATTGCGAGAAATTCATGCCGGTCTCATCCATGGGAAAAAACCGATCTTAACCAGCACAGGCTGCAGCCACAGCCCGCATTTCGGCCATATCTGCGGCCTATCGCTGCGCCAACAGCGCCTGCAAGCGCTCCAGGGTTGCGTCGGCGTGCTGTTCAGCTGCCTGCAGTTGGGTTTGCCAAACCGCTACACACGGCTGCAAATCAGGCTGCTGCTCGGCCGCCAGCAGCCACTGTAGGCGGTCATGCCAGTCGCCCAGATCGCCCTGGGCGCGTTTGAGCACCCGCTGCATTCGCCGCCCGGCATGCTCCAGCTGCGGATAGGCTTCGGCGGCGTAGCGCACACGCTTGATCAGCAGGCGTAGGCGATGACGGTCATGGGCGGGATCCTGTAGGGCCTGGCGCAGCTTTTTCCATTGTTTTTCCAGGCGCTTGTCGAGGCGCTGGTGCAAACCCTGGATCAAGCCTTCGCGCTGGGCCGCGCGTAAAAACATCGGGAATGCATCGGCAATCGCCAACAGGCGCCCCAGTTCAGCACTCTGGGCGACACTGGCAAAGGTCTGCGCACGATGCGCCAGGCGCACCTGCGCGGCGGCAAATTGCTCACGCTCAAGCAACTGCGCGGCGAGTACCTCGCGGTCGCGCAGCGGTGTGGTCAGGTTGCCCAAGGCTTGCGCCGCACCGTCAAGCTGGTCGACCCCGGGCAGCTCATGCAGCGGCCGCAGCAAACTGCGCAGGCGCCGCGTGGCAATTCGCAGATCATGCAACGCCTCGCTGTCGGTATCGGCTGCCAGCCGCGCCTGGCAGGCAAGCAGGCGCACCTGCACAGCCAGCACCTGGGCAATCACATGATCAAGCATTACCGCCATGGTGTTCTCCTGTGTCAGCGGCCAGCGCGCGACTCACGAATGTAGAAACGCGCTTTCTCAGCTTTGCTGCTGCATCCTTCAAAGGCTTCGAATTGTTGCTGGGTCTTGGCCCCGGTCAACAACGACAGCGCCTTAGAGTAACTGACTGTACCGGCAAAGCCTTCGGCCTTGGCCAGATCAAGCTCCTTCCAGGCCGCGTCTAGCTGGTTGGCGCAGCTGTCGCGATAGGCTGTCTTGCCAGCACAACCGGTCAGTACCAGAGCAATCAGAGGCAGGCAAATCCAGGCTTTCATCGGTGTTCCCTCAAAAGAAATATTCAACGTGGCGTGTTCGACGACTACAAAGAAGAAAAGTGCCCTGCAAAGCGTAGCGCAGCGCGTATGACGATTGAAGCACAGACACGAATAGGCGCATTGTTAGACCATCGACGCACGGCAAGCGGGAGCCATTATGAGTAAACGCGTGGCATTGGTACTGGGCTCGGGCGGAGCCCGTGGGTATGCGCACATTGGTGTGATCGAAGAACTGGAGCGACGTGGCTATGAGATTTCCTGCATTGCCGGGTGCTCCATGGGCGCAGTCATTGGCGGCATCTATGCCGCGGGCAAGCTTGAGGAGTACCGCAACTGGATCGAGAGCCTCGACTACCTGGATGTGTTGCGCCTGGTGGATGTGAGTTTCCGATTGGGCGCGATCCGCGGCGAAAAAGTCTTCGGGCAGATCCGCAAGATCGTTGGTGACGTGAACATCGAAGAACTGCGCATCCCCTACACGGCCGTGGCGGCCGACCTGACCAACCAACAGGAGATCTGGTTTCAGGAGGGTTGCCTGCACCAGGCCATGCGCGCCTCGGCCGCCATTCCCAGCCTGTTCACCCCGGTAGTGCAAGGCAACCGCATGCTAGTCGATGGCGGCATTCTCAATCCGTTGCCGATCATTCCGGTGGTTTCCAGCCATTGCGACCTGATCATTGCCGTGAACCTCAACTCGACCAACCAGAAGCAGTACCAACTGCCGGTGATCGAACGTCCGGCCGCCTTCAAGCTGCGCTTTGACAACCTGATCAGTTCCTTGGGATCGCACTTGCCGTTCCGGCGTAAACAGGCTGAACAGCTGTTGCGCATCGAGCAGGACCTGCAACCTCAGGCCGCGCACATTCCCAACCCCTGGCTCAGCGATGCCGCCGACCCCGAGGCCCAGCAACCGGCAGCCGCCCCGGAAACCGATGGTGCGCCCAAGTCGGCGGCGGGCTCGTTCATTATCGACAACGTCGGGCCGGCATCACTGCTGGACTTGATCAACCAGAGTTTCGAGGTCATGCAGACCTCGCTGGCGCAGTACAAGATTGCCGGTTACCCGCCGGATATTCTGATCAACGTACCCAAGCGGGTGTGCCGGTTTTTCGAGTTCTACAAAGCGCCGGAACTGATCGCCCTGGGGCGGGAGATTGCGCGCGATACCCTGGAGAACTATGAGGCGGAGCGGCGGTAAACGCACCGGTAGGAGCGGGCTTGCCCCGCGATTGCGGTTTGCCAGCCATATCGCATCGCGGGGCAAGCTGAACTGGCCTAATGATCCTGGACACCTCAATCGGGCGCTATGATGGCGCCCAAACCTGAGGTGTTTGGATATGCGTAATTCTTACTCGAGTGACTTCAAGCTACAGGCGGCCAGCATGGTGCTGGACGAAGGCCAATCAGTTCCACAGGTCTGTGCCAGTTTAGGCATTGGCCCTACAGCGTTGCGTCGTTGGGTCGATCAACTGCGCCAGGAGCGTCAAGGCTTAACCCCTGTGGGTGCCAAGGCAATAACGGCAGACCAGCAGGAAATCCAACGGCTCAAAGCCCTGCTCAAGCAGAAAGACCGGGATATCGAAATCCTAAAAAAGGCCAGCGCTCTCCTGCTTTTGGACGCCAAAGATCACTCGCGTTGATCGATGAGCTGGGTGAGCAATACGGCGTTAATGAGTGTTGTCGGGTGCTTGGGGTCAGCCGCAGCAGTTTCTACTGCTGGCGCCAGCGTAAGGACCGGCGTTACCCCGGACGGGAAAAACTCAAGGCCCAGTTGATCAGACATCATCGTGAGTCGAGAGGGGCGGCAGGTTCGCGCACCTTGGCCAAGATGCTGCAAGCCAGTGGACACCCAGTCGGCCGCTTCAAGGCGCGCCGCCTGATGCAAGAAGCTGGGATCAGCAGCCGTCAACGCAGACGCCACAAATACAAATCTTCAGGCGTTGAAGCCCTGACCGCACCGCACGAGCTCAAACGGCAATTCGATGTGCGGGCGACAAATGAGGTCTGGTGCGGAGATGTAACGTACATCAAGGCTGGTAAGCGCTGGCTGTACTTCGCGGCTGTCTTGGACTTGTTTGCACGGCGGATTGTCGGCTGGTCGTTCTCGATGATCTCGGATGCTGAACTGACCTGCGCGGCCTTACGCATGGCAACCGAGCTGCGCGGACGCCCCAAGGGTGTGCTATTTCACTCTGACCAAGGCTGTCAGTACACCAGCCACAAGTTCAGAAATGAGCTGCGCGAGCATGGGCACCGGCAGAGCATGAGCCGTAAAGGCGAGTGCTGGGACAACGCCCCGATGGAGCGGTTTTTTGGAAGCCTGAAATCTGAGTGGGTACCCGAAGATGGCTACGACTCGGAGCATGAGGCCCGAATGGATGTGCAGCGCTTTATCACCCGCTACAACACCACTAGGCCTCACAGCTACAACGGATACCGGTCGCCGGTCGAGGCAGAGAAGCTGGCGGCGTAAACCTTAACGGGTGTCCAGGATTACTTGACCAGTTCAAGCCCGCTCCCACCGAGGCCGTTCCCACCGTCCCGTGATCATGGGCCTACCAGGCGATACCCCACCCCTGGTTCGGTCACGATAAAACGCGGCGCCGTCGGGTCATCACCCAACTTCTGTCGGACATGGGCGACAACAATGCGCAAGTAGTGGGTGTCATCGACATGGGTCGGCCCCCAGATGTCCTTGAGCAGTTGCTGCTGGGTAATCACCCGCCCAGGATGACTGGCCAACTGGGCCAACAGTGCGTACTCCTTACGGGTCAGCGCCACTTCGACACCGTCTAGCGTGACTTTGCGAAACGCCAGGTCAACCGTCAACGGCCCGAAGCTCGGCGCAACTTCCTCTGCCGTGGCCTGCGGCGCCTGACGCAACAACGCCCGCACCCGGGCGAGGAATTCCTGAATTCCGAAGGGTTTGGTCACGTAGTCATTGGCACCGTTATCCAGCGCTTCGACTTTCTGGATTTCGCTGGCACGCACCGACAACACCAGCACCGGCACCGTGCTCCACTCGCGCAGTTCGCGCAGCACCTGCTGCCCGTCCATGTCGGGTAAACCCAGATCGAGCACCACCAGGTCAGGTTTGGCCAGTGCCGCCTGAGTCAGGCCTTCGCCACCGGTGGCCGCCTCCAGCACCTTGTAACCCTGGGAGCTCAGGCTGATGCGCAGGAACTTGCGGATCTGTGGTTCATCATCGATAACCAGCAGGGTTGCGATCTGGCTCATGGGGCTTCGCTTTCGGGCTCGGGTTGGGTCGGGAGCGGCAAGCATAGTGTGATGCAGGTGCCGTGACCATCGATACCCTCGCCCACCTGAATATGCCCGCCGTGGGCACCGATCATGCCCTGGCAGATCGCCAGGCCAAGGCCTGTGCCCTGCCCGCCGCGATCACCGCGCGCGGCGGTGTAGAACATGTCGAAGATCTTCTCGCGGTCGGCCGGGGGAATACCCGGGCCTTCATCACTGACGGCGAAGCGCAAGTATTCAGCGTCTGCCGTGACCTGCAACTGCAAGCGCCCGTTGGCCGGTGAAAAACGCGCAGCGTTCTCCAACACATTGACCAGCGCCTGTTCGATCAAGGCGGCATGCACAAACAGCAACGGCAAGTCGTCCGGCACCTGGGTGGTGACCTGCAGCGGGGCCAGAAGCACCCGCAGGCGGTTGAGCGCGCTGCCGACGATGTCGGTGGGCGCTACCCAGTCACGTGCCAGCTTCAAGCCGCCATGCCCCAGACGGGTCATGTCGAGCAGGTTCTGAATATAGCGATCCAGGCGCTCGGCCTCGTTGCGTGTGCCTTCGAGCAACTCCTGGCGATCGGCCTGAGGGATCGCCTCACCCAACGCCAGCAGGCTGTCGATACTGCCGCGCATGGCGGTCAAAGGGGTGCGCAAGTCGTGGGACACCGACGCCAGCAAGGCACTGCGCAACTGTTCGGTTTCACCGTGCAGGCGCGCGGCTTCCAGTTGCTCGGCCAGACGCGCCCGCGCCAATGCCTGGGCCAAGGGTTGGCTCAGCGCCTTGAGCAGGCGCCGCCGTTGCGCGGTGAGGCTCTGGCCCTGGCGTGGACGCACGCCGAGCAGCGCCAGCGGCTGTTCTTCCACCGATAACGGCCACCACCACCAGCGGCCATTGGGCAAGGTGTCACTGCCCAGACCTGCCGCCTGACCGTGCTGCCAGGCCCAGTCAGCGGCCGCGCGTTCGTTGTCGTTGAACTGCACGGTGGCGGCACTGGCAACTTGCAGACGGCCTTCCACATCCCGCTCCAGCAAGCACACCTGCAAATCGTTCCAGCCATCGAGGTGCTGGCCGGCGGCGGTGAACACCGCCTGACGGTCTGTAGCGGCGGTCAGCTTGCGCGTCAGTTCCAGCAGTTGATTGGTTTGCCCCTGGGTTTCGCGCAGGGCCTGCAACTGCCGGCGCTGGCGGGCGGCCAGGTTGCCGGTGAGCCCGGCCATCAGCAGAAAGAACAGTGAAGTCAGCACGTCCTCTTCACGCTGGATACTGAACGAGAAGTTCGGCGGAATGAACAGAAAGTCGTAAGCCAGAAACGACATCGCCGCACAGGCCAGGGCCGGGCCCAGGCTGCTGCGCACGGCAACCAGCAACACCGCCGCAAGAAACACCAGCGAGATGTTGGGCAGTGGCAGCACCGCCGAAACGCCCCAGGCAATGCCCGTCGCCAGCACGGTTGCGACCAGTGCCAGCAGGTAGTGGCGCCAGACCCAGACTTTCTTCACCGCCGCACTCGGCGGCTCGGGGCGCTCGTCCCGGTCCAGCACGTTGACTTCCAGGCCATGGGCCTCACGCAACAAACGCGTGGCCACCCCGGCGCCGAACAAGCGGCGGCGCAGGCGATCACGCGACTGGCCGACCAGCACCAGGTTGGCGCGGCGCTCCAGGGCATGCTGGATGAGTGTTTTCGCCACTTCACCGGCCCGCAGCAACACCACTTCCCCGCCCAGGCGCTCGGCCAGTTGCTGGGCCGCCTGCAAACGCTGGCGGGCGGTTTCGTCGCGCAGCTTGCCGTTGTCGACATGCACCAGGCTCCAGGGCAGGTGACGACGCTGCGCCACCCGGCTGGCATGGCGCACCAGGCGCTCGGCCTGGGCATCGCCATCAACCCCCACCAGCAGGCGGCCACGCAATGACGGCGCATCCTGGCCTAACTGACGGTAACCATGGGCAAGGTCGGCATCGACCTGCGCCGCTGCCGTCTGCATGGCCAGCTCACGCAGGGCAGTGAGGTTGGTCTGGCTGAAGAAGGCATCGATGGCTGCCCTCGCCTGTTCGGGTACGTAGACCTTACCTTCGCGCAAACGCTCGAGCAGCTCGCGTGGCGGCAAGTCGATCAGTACCAGCTCGAAGGCTTCTTGCAGTACCCAGTCGGGCAAGGTTTCACGCACTTGCACACCGGTGATGCCGCGCACCTGATCATTGAGGCTTTCCAGGTGCTGGACGTTGACCGTGGTGTAGACGTCGATTCCCGCCGCCAATAGCTCCTGAACATCCTGCCAGCGCTTGGTATGGCGACTGCCTGGCGCGTTGCTGTGCGCCAGTTCATCGACCAGCGCCAGCTGTGGCGAGGCCTTGAGCAGGCCATCGAGGTCCATTTCCTCAAGTTGCACACCGCGGTACTGGGTACGCACCAGCGGGTGTTGTGGCAGGCCGGCGAGCAACGACTCGGTTTCAGCCCGGCCATGGGTTTCGACCACCGCCGCCAGCACCTGCACGCCCTGACGCAACTGCGCATGGGCAGCCTGGAGCATGGCGTAGGTCTTGCCTACGCCCGGTGCAGCACCGAGGAACACCTTGAGCCTGCCGCGCCCTGCGCGCGGCAGCCCGGCCAACAGCGCGTCGGCGCGTTCGGAATTGCTTTCGCTCACTGCATGTCCTTACTTCAAGGCCGGGGCCAGCCGTTCAAGGGCGGCGTTCAAGGTCAGTACATTGACCACCGGCGGGCCAATCAATGGCTGCAGGGTGGACTGCTCGACCAGGGCTTGCAAGGCCTGCGTATCGAGTTGCCGCGCCGCGGCAACACGCGGTAACTGATAGGCGATGGCAGCAGGTGACAGGTGCGGGTCCAGGCCACTGCCCGAGGTGGTCAGCAGGTCCAGTGGGATCGGGCCCTGCGCCGGGCTGTACTGCTGCGCGGCGCTGTCATTGATGCGCTGGGCCAGGGCCGGATTGCTCGGTGCCAGGTTGCTGGCACCGCTGGCCACGGTGGCGTAGTCGGCTGCTGATGGCCGTGAGTGGAACCAGGCATCGCCGCTGAACGCCTGGGCGATCAGCAGCGATCCGCGCACCTGGCCTTGATCATCGCGCAGCAGACTGCCGTTGGCTTGCTCCGGGAACGCCACTTGCGCCACTCCGGTGACCACCAGCGGGTAAGCCACGCCGGTGATCAGGGTCATCAGCATGATCAGGCTCACGGCCGGACGAAGGTACATTGTCATGTTCATCTCCTTGGCATCAAACCAGGTGCAAAGCGCTAAGCAGCATGTCGATCAATTTGATCCCGGCAAACGGTACGATCAGCCCACCCAGGCCATAGATCAGCAGGTTGCGCCGCAACAGATGCGCGGCACTCGCGGCCTGTACCCGTACCCCACGCAAGGCCAGCGGTATCAACACGACGATGATCAGCGCGTTGAAGACGATGGCCGACAGAATCGCGCTCTGCGGGCTATTCAATTGCATGAGATTGAGCACGCCCAACTGCGGGTAAATGGCGGCGAACAGCGCCGGCAGGATGGCGAAGTACTTGGCCACGTCGTTGGCAATCGAGAACGTGGTCAAGGCGCCGCGGGTCACCAACAGTTCCTTGCCGACCTGAACCACATCCAGCAGTTTGGTCGGGTCGCTGTCCAGGTCCACCATGTTGGCGGCCTCACGCGCGGCCTGGGTACCGTCGTTCATGGCCATGCCGACATCGGCCTGGGCCAGCGCTGGCGCGTCGTTAGCGCCGTCACCGCACATGGCCACCAGGCGGCCATCGTTCTGCTCCTGACGAATGCGTGCGAGTTTCTTCTCTGGCGTGGCTTCGGCCAGCACATCGTCAACACCGGCTTCGGCAGCGATGGCGGCGGCGGTCAACGGGTTGTCACCGGTCACCATCACCGTGCGAATACCCAGCTTGCGCAGCTCGGCAAAGCGCTCGCGAATACCGGGCTTGACCACGTCCTTGAGGTGAATCACGCCCAGCAGGCGTTTATCCGCACACACCAACAACGGCGTGCCGCCACTCTGGGCAATCTTGTCCACTTCGCGGGCCAGCGAGGCTGGCATTTCCAGACGCTGCATGCCGACAAACGCCAGTACCGAATCCACCGCGCCCTTGCGCAGTTGACGCTGCTGGTAGTCAACGCCAGACAAGCGCGTCTCGGCGCTGAACGGCACCGGCGTCAGTTGCTCGGCACGCGGCTCGGCGAAGTCGTGCAACTGGCGCAGGTACTCGACAATCGACTTGCCCTCGGCGGTGTCATCGGCCAGCGAGGCCAGCAACGCGCCCTCCCCCAGTTCCTTGCTGGTCACCCCTGGTGCGGCATGCAAAGCACTGCAGCGGCGGTTGCCGAAGGTGATGGTGCCGGTCTTGTCGAGCATCAGCACATGCACATCACCGGCGGCTTCCACGGCGCGACCAGAGCGGGCGATGACATTCAGCCGTACCAGGCGATCCATACCGGCGATGCCGATGGCCGAGAGCAGACCGCCGATGGTGGTGGGGATCAAGGTCACCAACAGCGCCACCAGGAACACCAGCGGGATACTGCCGCCAGCAAAGTGGGCGAACGGCTGCAAGGTCACCACAACCACCAGGAAGATCATGGTCAGGCCGATCAGCAGGATGTCCAGGGCGATCTCATTGGGCGTCTTCTGGCGCTTGGCGCCCTCGACCAGGGCGATCATGCGGTCCAGGGTCGACTCGCCCGGGTTGCTGGTAATACGGATCAGCAACCAGTCGGACACCAGGCGTGTATTGCCGGTCACCGCTGAACGGTCACCGCCAGACTCGCGGATCACCGGTGCCGATTCGCCGGTGATTGCAGACTCGTTGACTGCCGCAATCCCTTCGAGCACTTCACCGTCACCGGGGATCATCTCGCCGGCAACCACTTTGACCACATCGTCCTTGCGCAGGCTGGTGGCAGGCACCGTCTCGAAACTGCCCGAGGCGTTACGACGCCGCGCGTTCAGCCCCTGGCTACCGGCCTTGAGGCTGTCGGCACGGGCCTTGCCGCGGCCTTCGGCCAGGGCTTCGGCAAAGTTGGCGAACAGCACGGTGAACCACAACCACAGAGCGATCTGCACCGCCACGGTCACCGGCACAGCACTGTCAGGTATCAGGCACAGCACGGTGGTGAAGATCGCCGTCAGTTCCACCACCAGCATCACCGGCGAGCGTTTCAACTGACGCGGGTCAAGCTTGATAAACGCCTGCAGCAACGCTGGGCGCCACAGGGCGGCAAAGCTAGTGCGAGCCACTGCAGCCGGGGCCGCTTTCACTTCAGGAATCGGCATGTTCATGATTCGCTCCTCAGAAACCCAGGCTCAAGTGTTCAGTGATCGGGCCAAGGGCCAGGGCCGGCAAGAACGTCAGGCCACCGATCAACAGGATGGTTACCACCAGCAAGGTGGCGAACAGCGGGCCGTGAGTCGGAAAGCTGTTCGCACCGATGGGCGCGGTCTTCTTCAGCGCCAGGCTGCCCGCCAGGGCCAGCACCGGCAGGATGTAACCGAAGCGGCCGATCAACATGCCCAGGCCCAACATCAGGTTGTGGAAGGTGGTGTTGGCGCCGAAGCCGGCAAACGCCGAACCATTGTTGGCACTGGCCGAGGTGTAGGCGTACAGCACCTGGCTGAAGCCGTGGGCACCCGGGTTGGTCACTGACGCTGCCGGGCCGGGCAGGCTCGCCGCCAGGGCGCCAAGCACCAGCACACCCACCGGCATCACCAGCAAGGTTGCCACCAGCAGTTGTACTTCCCGCGCCTGAAGCTTTTTGCCCAGGTATTCCGGGGTGCGGCCAATCATCAAACCCGCCAGGAACACGGCAATCAGCACGTTGAGCAACATGCCGTAAAGCCCGGCGCCAACGCCGCCGAAGATCACCTCGCCGACCATCATGTTGACCAGCGCGACCATGCTGCTGATGGGGTTGAGGCTGTCATGCATGTTGTTGACCGAGCCGTTCGAGGCTGCGGTGGTGGTCACCGTCCAGAGCACACTGGCAGTGGTGCCGAGGCGGTTTTCCTTGCCTTCCAGCGGTGCGCTCTGCTCCACCTGAGGGTTGTTCAAGCTCGGGTTGGCCTGGTACTCCGAATACAGTGCAGTACCGCCACCGATCAGGAACAGTGCCAACATGCAGGCGATGATCGCCCGGCTCTGGCGCAGGTCCTTGACGTAGTGACCGAAGGTGAACACCAGCGCCGCCGAGATCAGAATGATCGAGGCCATTTCGAACAGATTGCTCCAGGCCGTTGGGTTCTCGAACGGGTGCGCCGAGTTGACACCAAAGAAGCCACCGCCATTGGTGCCCAATTGTTTGATGGCAATCTGGCTGGCCGCCGGGCCGAGCGGGATGGTTTGCTCAGTGCCCTGCAAGGTCAAGGCCTGGACGTAATGACTGAAGGTTTGCGGCACGCCCTGCCAGACCAGAAACAAGGCCAGCAGCAGGCACAGCGGCAACAAGCCATAGAGGGTGGCACGGGTCATGTCGACCCAGAAATTCCCCAGGGTACTGGCCGAACGCCGGGCAATGCCGCGACACAGCGCAACCAACACCGCCAGGCCGGTGGCGGCACTGACGAAGTTCTGCACAGTCAGGCCGATCATCTGGCTCAGGTAGCTGACCGATGCTTCACCGCTGTAGGCCTGCCAGTTGGTGTTGGTGACGAAACTCACCGCCGTGTTGAATGCCAACGACCACTCCTGCCCCGGCAGCTTCTGCGGGTTGAGTGGCAGGTAGCCCTGCAACAGCAGAACCGAGAACACCAGCACGAAGCCCGCGAGGTTGAAAGCCAACAAGGCCAGGGCATATTGCTTCCAGCTGTGCTCGGTTTCAGCATTGACCCCGGAGAGCTTGTAGCAGCCACGCTCCACTGGCCCCAAAACGGGTGACAGCCAGGTGCGCTGGCCTTCCATGACCTTGTAATAAAAACGCCCCAGCCAGGGTGCCGGGAGCAATACCAGCGCGAAGAACGCCAGCAACAACGCGTAATCGTAACTGTGCATGGCTGCTCCTAACCCCGGTCTGCGCGCAGCAGCGCGACCATCAGGTAGATCATCAACGCCACTGCCAACAGCAGTGACACCCCGTCCACAATGCTCATCGAAACTCTCCGTCCTTACGGCACTTGCCGCTGACGGTCATTGTCGGTAGAGCACCTGTAAAGGTGCGAGATCAGGAGGCCAGCCCGGCCATAAAGATTACGTAAAAATGCCGCTCAGCCTCCTTTAAGTGCTGCCCATTGCGGCGGTTGAATGTACTCGGCAACCCAGCCGATCACCGCCTGCGGCGGCATCGGCCGGGCGATGCCGTAGCCTTGGGCCACATCGCAGCCCAGGCCCATCAGTACCAGACCGTGCTCGACCGTTTCCACACCCTCGGCAATCACCTGGCGGCCGAAGGCGGTGGCCAGGCTGATCACCGCCTGGGTCAGGGCCAGGTCATCCAGGTCATGGAGGATGTCGCGCACGAACGACTTGTCGATTTTGATCGTGCGTGTGCGCAAGCGCTTGAGATAACTCAAGGACGAGTAGCCCGTACCGAAATCATCCAGCGAGAATTGCACGCCCAGTTGCTGACACGCTTCCAGGCACTGGCTGACCCGCTGGATATTTTCGATCGCCACCGACTCGACAATTTCCAGGTCGAGCATCTGTGCAGGTACGGCCGCATGGCGTGCCAGCAAACGCTCTAGACGCTCGACAAAATCGCCACGGTGGAAATGCCGGGCAGCAATGTTCACGCTCACCGGCCAGACATGCCCGGCCTCCTGCCAGCGCTGCATCTGCGCCAGCGCCTGATCGATCACCCATTCGCCGATGTCGACAATCAAGTCGGTCTGTTCCACCAGCGGCAAAAATTCGCCCGGCGTCACCAGGCCTTTGAGTGGGTGCCGCCAACGCAGCAGGGCTTCAAAACCGAGGATCTTGCCGCTGCGCATGTTGACCTTGGGCTGGTAATGCAGGCACAGCTCACCCTTGTTCAGGGCCTGACGCACCCGCGCCACGGTCTGGTGGGTGGCCTTGACCTCACGGTCCAGCGACACATCGAACAAGTGATAGCGATTGCGCCCACGCTGTTTGGCCACGTACAAGGCCTGATCGGCATGGCGGACCAGGGTGTCGGCGTCTTCATTGTCGAGGGGGAATAAGGTCACCCCGATACTGGCGCTGACACTGACCTCACGCTCGCGAATCAGGTACGGCGCAGCGATCGCCCGCAGCACCCGGTCCAGCGCCAGTTGCAACTGGGCAGGGTCTGGCACATCGCGCAAAATCAGCACGAACTCGTCGCCAGAGAGACGGGCCACGGCGTCACCGCCGCGCAAAATACCCTTGAGCCGAGTGGCCACTTCCACCAGCAGCAAGTCGCCGCAGGCATGGCCGTAGCCGTCGTTGACCGCCTTGAAGCCATCCAGATCAAGCATGCACACGGCCAAGGCTTTGCCTTCTCGCCGCGAGAACTCCAACGCCTGATTGAGCAGGTCGGACAGGTAGGCGCGATTAGGCAGGCCGGTAAGTACGTCATGCCCTACCCGCCACTGCAAGGTATGCAGGAGCTGGCGCTTCTCCGTTACATCGAAGCGAATCGACACGTACTTGCGCACCCGGCCACTGGCCGGATCGATCAGCGGCACCATGGTGCTGTCGACCCAATACAGCGAACCGTCCTTGGCACGGTTGCAGATCTCGCCTTTCCAGACCTTGCCAGCCATCAGGGCCCGCCACATGCCCTGGAAAAACGCCGGCTCGTGCAGGCCGGAATTGAGAATACGGTGGTTGGCGCCCAGCAGCTCATCGCGGCTGTAGCCGGAAATGCTGCAGAACTGTTCGTTGACGTAAGTGATCCGACCACTGAGGTCGGTTTCAGAAAAGATCGCCGCCGCATCAACGGCTGCGCGGTAGTTGTCGTCCATGAAAGCCTCGTCCCTGGAAAGTCAGCGCGTGAAACGCTCGACCAGGGCACACAGCCCACTAGAAAGTGTTCTCGTATCGCTACACGGGTAGCGGCGCAAAATTGCAGGAATACGCGATTGGCCTTCGGCGAACCGTGGTTCGGCTGAGGCAACCGGCAGGTACAGACACACGTTAACACTCCCTTTACCGCGGCCTGAGGAATGAGCGGCAAGGTGTCAGACCCTGCGCGACGCGGTGTAATAAAACAGTCAAATAACCCTACAAATTACATCACATTTTTGTAACCAGCGGTGACGGTTTTTCTTCTACCAAATGGCTATTGATTCACATAACCAATTGTTTTTCATTGATTTTAAGCTGATCAAACGGTCAGGCATGAAAACATCGGACGTCGATATCCCTTTATCAGGCAAGGTCGAAGCCGGCGCCATCGAGCCTCGGTCTTATTACCTTCTGATGCATCCTGCCGCCCCCTCGCAACTATACTGAAATCATCGAGGTACCCATCCTGGCAAACATCCCATCGCAAGGGGGTAGCGCTGGTGACCCCTTGTTCCCCTCTGCTGCTGGTGTTCATTGTGCTGCTTGCCGTGGGCGGTTGCGCCTCGCGCCAGCCAGCAGTCGAGCCACCGCCGGTGCAACTGAGCCCCGCCACCTGGGAGCAGATCGACCGGGAAATCATCGATGCTTCGCTGGCCAACACCAGCTCGGTCAATGACTACGCGCGGCGCTCCATGCGTGTTTGGAAAGACCGCGTACAGCAATTTACCGAAAGCGATTTCATCCCCTGGTTCACCGGTTACTGGACCCAGCAATGGCTGACCATGAAAGTGGCCTGGTACAAGATGAACAGCGGTGAGGGCAAAGATCCTCCGGAAAAGCGTCTGGCCTTGTACCTGCAGGAACAGTATCACCAACGCGTGCTCGATCAGGTGGCCAAGGAGATCGACCCCGAAGGCATTCGTGTGCGCGCCATGGAGCTGTACCTGCAGTTACTGGGCCAGCAAGTGCAACAGATCGCCCAGCGCTACCGGGCCCCACCCGAGCAGCTCAATCTGCGCCTGACGCGCATCCAGGCCATCAACCTCGGGCCGCCTGCAGCACGCAATGCCTCGCTGTATCAACTGCTGTTCAGTAAGCCCCTGAACCAGCAGTCAGGCTATGCGGCGCTACTCGCGCAAATGCACAGTGCCGTGCGCGCCGGCACCCAGCGCTCAGACGTCGGCCTGTCATCGGTGGCGCAACAGGCCAGTGAAAAACTCGGGGCAACCCTGGCACCGCGCGGTATCGCCAGTGCCGTGGCCAGCGCAGTGGGCCGTGTCGCCGGGGCGTTGATCTCGGTGGCGGCGACCGGTTACGGCGTCATCACGCACAACCAGGAACAACCGCAAATGGTCGAGCAGTTGCGGGTGATCCTCAATGTGGCCCTCAATGAGGAATGGCGTGAGCTGATGGAAAACCGCAAGACCGGCGCCATGGCCGGGGTGTACTACCTGTCCGGCGAAATCGAAGAGAACCTGCTCGGCGCCCGGCAACTGCAACAGGAGCCCGAGCGCGGCTCGTTACGCATCGTGCTGCCGGCCCAGTAGCCCGCTTCAGGCTGCCACGGGTTTGTCCTCCAGCACCTGTGCCGAAGTCGGCAGGCCAAACAGGCGATCGAACAGCCAGTTGTAGAAGAAGGTGTAGCAAGGGATCAGGATGATAAAGGCCAGGTCCACCAGGAAGGCTTCGACCAGGCTCATGTCCAGCCACCAGGCAATCAACGGAATCAGGTACACCACCAGGGTCAGCTGGAAGCCAATGGCATGCACCACACGCCGGGTGACACTGCGCCCGCGCGTGGCCTGGCGGCTTTCCCAGCGCTCGAACAAGATGTTGTAGATAAAGTTCCAGGCCATCGCGATGGTGGTGATCATCACCGCCAGCGGCCCTGTATGGCTGGGCGCCGTGTCTGACAGGTAGGCCAACCCCAGGGTCGACAGACACAGGCCAATAGCTTCGTAGGCGGTCACATAGACCAGTTTGCGTTTTACACCTTGCACCGTAGTACCTCAATTGCATCTACAAACGCCACCCATTCAGGCGGCAGCGGTGCGCATGATTGCATCAGTGTTATTGACAGAAAAAGTCAGCAGCTATCAACTTAACTGAAAGGAGATAGCCGATTTGAATTTTTCCAGCGATAACATCCAACTGTTTCTCGCCGTGCTTGATCACGGTTCGTTCTCGGCCGCCGCCCGCGCCCTGGGGCGCGTACCCTCGGCGGTGAGCATGGCCGTCGGGCACCTTGAGGCCGAGTTGGGTTACAGCCTGTTCGAACGTACCCACCGCGAAACCCGGCCCAGCGCGCAGGCCCTGGCCCTGGCGCCGCATGCACGCATGATTGCCGCGCAACTGGGGCAGTTGCAGGTACATGCCCTGGAGTTATCGCAAGGGCTGGAAAGCACCTTGGCCATCAGTGTGGTACCGGACATCGATCACCAGCCGCTGCTGGCGGCAATCAAGGCCCTCAGCGAGCGTTATCCGTTGCTGGAGGTCGAGGTCCTGAGCGCCCCTCAGGAAGAAGCCCTGCACCTGCTGCACAGTGGCCGGGTCAATCTGTGCCTGGCCTTCGCCGGGTTAACCGTCAACCCGCAGCAACGCTTCCAGAACATCGGCATGGAGTCGCTGGTGGCGACCATTTCGCCGCAGCACCCTGCCCTGCAGCGCCAACCGCGGCAGATCGCCAGCCTCGAAGACCTGGTCAATGTCCGGCAAATTCTGGTGGCCAATCGTGACCTGCCGATCACCGACACCCGCGCGCTGATCGGCAAAGCGCATTGGCGCACCGACAGCCTGAGCATGGCCGTGGACATGGTTGAAGCGGGCCTGGGCTGGGGCGATTTTCCGTTGTCACAGGTTGCACCGCTGCTGGAGGCCGGACGTTTACTGCGCCTGGATTTCAACAACACCCGTAACGAGCTGCAATTGCCGGTGCATGCGTTCTGGCGACACAATCAACCGTTACAGAAGGCGGCTCAGGAATTGGTCCGGCAGTTGGAGCGGGCTTGCCCCGCGATGCGGTGTGTCTAACAGAACGCGATCGCGGGGCAAGCCCGCTCCTACCGGTGCAAAAAAACCTGTCACGGCCTGCGGCAATTTGCCTTTCAATTTTTCCCAGCCCAGGCCGATAGCGGTGTGGATAGGTACGAGCACTCGCCAAAAGCACCGCTCGGCACTCCTCCTTACTGGCCAAGGTCTCGGAACATGAACCTGAAATTTCGCCACAAGATCCTGCTGTCCGCCTGCGGCGTCGTGGTTCTGGCATTTGCTTTGTTCACCCTCTACAACGATTACCTGCAACGCAACAGCATCCGACAGAACATCGAGTCGTCGGTCAGACAGGCCGGCGCGCAAACCGCCAGCAGTGTGCAGAACTGGATGAGCGGACGCATTCTGGTGTTGGAGAACCTGGCCCAGAACGTCGCCCATCAGGGCGCCAACGCCGATTTTGCCGGGTTGGTCGACCAGCCGGCCTTCACCCGCAACTTCCAGTTCACCTACGTCGGACAGGCCAACGGTGTGTTCACCCAGCGCCCGGACGCGAAAATGCCTGATGGCTACGACCCGCGCCAACGCCCGTGGTACAGCGCCGCCGTCTCCGCCAATAAGACCATGCTGACCCCGCCCTACATGGCGGCAGTCGGTGGCCTGGTGGTGACCATTGCCATGCCGGTGAAGAGCAACGCCAACGGCGAGCTGCTCGGCGTTGTCGGTGGTGACCTGAGCCTGGCGACCCTGGTCGAGATCATCAACGCGGTGGACTTCGGCGGTATCGGCCATGCCTTCCTGGTAGACGGCAACGGCCAGGTGATCGTCAGCCCGGACAAAGACCATGTCATGAAAAACCTCAAGGACATCTACCCAGGCAGCACCGTGCAAGTGGCACCGGGCATTCATGACGTGACCCTGGGCGGCAAAGAGCGAATCATCTCGTTCGCCCCGGTCAGTGGCCTGCCTTCGGCGGACTGGTACATCGGCCTGTCCATCGACAAAGACAAAGCCTACGCGCCTATCAGCAAGTTCCGCACTTCGGCCATTATCGCCATGCTCATTGCCGTGGCCGCCATCGCCGGCCTGCTGAGCCTGCTGATCCCTGTGCTGATGCGCCCGCTGACCACCATGGGCCGTGCCATGCAAGACATCGCTCAAGGCGAAGGCGACCTGACCCGCCGCCTGACAGTCGAGAACAAGGACGAGTTCGGCGAATTGGCCGCGGCCTTCAACCAGTTTGTCGAGCGTATTCACGCCTCGATTGCCGAAGTTTCCTCCGCCACCCGCCAGGTGCATGACTTGTCGGAACGGGTGATGAGCGCCTCCAACGCCTCGATCATCGGCTCCGAAGAGCAAAGCATGCGCACCAATAGCGTGGCCGCCGCGATCAACGAGCTGGGCGCCGCCACCCAGGAAATCGCCCGCAACGCCGCCGATGCTTCGCAGCACGCCAGCGGCGCCAGCGAACAGGCCAACGATGGCCGTCAGGTGGTGGAAGAAACCATCTCGGCGATGACCTCGCTGTCGCAGAAAATCAGTGAGTCGTGCGAGCAGATCGAAACGCTCAATGCCAGCACCGACGACATCGGGCAGATTCTCGATGTGATCAAAGGCATCTCCCAGCAAACCAACCTGCTGGCCCTCAACGCCGCCATCGAAGCCGCTCGTGCCGGTGAAGCCGGACGCGGTTTTGCCGTGGTGGCCGACGAAGTGCGCAACCTGGCACACCGTACCCAGGAGTCGGCCGAAGAGATCCACAAGATGATCACCACCCTGCAGGTCGGTTCACGTGAAGCGGTGCACAACATGAACGCCAGCCAGGTATCGAGCGAAGAGAGCGTGATGGTCGCCAACCAGGCCGGTGAGCGCCTGAGCAGCGTGACCCAGCGTATCGGTGAGATCGACGGCATGAACCAGTCGGTGGCTGCGGCCACTGAAGAGCAGACCGCCGTGGTCGAGAGCCTCAATCTGGACATCACCCAGATCAACGTGTTGAACCAGCAAGGGGTGGCCAACCTCAATGACACCCTGCGTCATTGCGACGCGTTGGCCCAGCAGGCCGGGCGTTTGAAGCAGTTGGTCGACAGCTTCAAAATCTGAGTCAACGCCGGGTGCGGGCCCTCTGCCCGCGCCCGGCGTTTTGCCTCAGGCCACCACCGCGCGCTTGATTCTGCCCATGCGCAGCCAGCCGACCAGCACCGCCAGCATGACCACAAAACCCAAGTAACCGAACAGCGGATAAACCTGGCCGACCAGGCTGATAAAGCCAATCAGGCTACAGACAAACGCCGCCACGCCTGCCACAACAGAGCCGACACGGAAACTACGGGTGCCCGCCGGTAACAGCCGCGCCAGAAACGAATAGAGCATGCCCACGGCCGTGTTAACGATCATGCCGAAGATAATCACGCACATGATCACGCCCAGCGCGGGGGAAATTTCACTGGCAATCGACAGCATCGGCATCGGCAAATCGGCCACCGAATCCAGACGCGAAAGCAACCCGGCGCTCATCACCAGCATCAAGCCACCCAAGCCTGCACCACCCAGAATGCCGCCCCAGATCGCGGTTTTCTCCAGGCGTGCGGAACCACCCAGGATCGCCAACATCGGCGCGCCGGCCACCACGTTGTACGACACATACAACAAGGCCCCCAGCAGCCAGTGACTGGCACCCGCCTCCTGCTGACTGGCGATTTGGTCCAAAGCGCTAAAGCTCAAATCACGGGTGAACACCGCGTACATCGCAATGGCAACCGCAGCGAGGATCAGGAACGGCGTAACCGCGCCGATCAGCATGATGACCTTCTGCACATCCAGGCACACCACTGCCACCACCAGCACGGTAACCAGAACGCTACCGGTCAGCGCTGGGATGCCGAACTGCTGTTCGAGCAAGGCACCGCCGCCCGCGAGCATCACCACCGTGACACCGAACATGAAGAAGGTGATCAACAGGTCGACGAACACCCCCAGGTAGCGCCCACATATGGCGTACACCACATCTTTGTGCGACGCCGCCTGCAAGCGATTGCCGAGTCCGGCCAGGGCCATGCCGAGAAAAGTGAACAGCGCTGCGCTGACCAGTGTGCCGAGTAGCCCCCAGAGGCCGAAGTTGACGAAAAACAGCAGCAGCTCCCGCCCTGAGGCAAAACCTGCACCGACGATCACGCCAATAAAGGCGCCTGCAATTTTCAGCTGTTCTTTCATCTCGAACCCTCTGGCATCTATGGCCCTGGTCGGACCTTGTTGTTTTTACCCAGCACCACGCAAGCAGGCGGACTCAGTCGTGACCGATCCAGGCCTGTACTTCGATCTCCACATCCACGCCCAGGGCAAGCCCGGCGCTCACCGTTGAACGCACCGGATAGCCTTCGGCAAAGAAGGTTTTGTAGACCTCGTTGAAACCGGCGAAATGCGCCATGTCCGACAGCCACACGGTGGCCTTGACCACCTGGCCGAAGCCGACGCCGCATTCGGCCAGGGTTTCGCCAATGCGCTCCAGGGTGGCCTGGGTCTGGGTCTGGATGTCGCCACGCACCACTTCGCCGCTGGCAGTCATCGGCACCTGGCCGGAAAGGAACACAAAGCCGCCGACCTTGATCGCCTTGGAGAACGGAAACGGCAGATGGCTGGGAACACGCTGGAGGGTCGAGCTCATGGAAAGGTCCTCTTGGGTTATCAACGAAAACGCGCCGGTGACAAGCGCTGCGGCTCGACACCCTGGCGGTGCAAGGAAGCGGGAAGCGCCTGATCGAGCAGGAGCGCACAAGCCAGTTGCGACACCCCGGCCGCCGACTGGATGCCGTAACCGCCCTGCGCGGCCAGCCAGAAAAACGCCGGGTTTTGCGGGTCGCGGCCAATCACCAGATCGCCGTCGGCGACAAAGGAACGCAGCCCGGCCCAGGTATGGCTGGGGCGGCGGATCGTCAGCGTGGTCAGCGCTTCGATGTTGTAGATACCGATGGCTACGTCGAGCTCTTCCGGCATTACATCCTGCGGTTCAACTGGATCGGCGTTGGCCGGCGAGCCAAGCAGCTGGCCCGCGTCGGGTTTGAAATAGAAACTTTCATCCACGCCGATAACCGCAGGCCACTGGGCAAACGCCTGTTCTTGCGGCCCTTCGAAGGTAAACGCACTGCGCCGGCACGGCTGCAGGCCAACCGGCTGCACGCCGCAGAGCCTGGCGACCTGATCGGCCCAGGCACCGGCAGCGTTAATCAATTGCCGTGCCTGCAGCACGCTGCCATCGGCCAGGTGCAGGTGCCAGAGGCCGTCGGCAAAGCAGCCTTCCACCAGCTCGGCATTGCAGCGCAACTCACCGCCAGCCTGACGAAAGCCGCGTAAAAAACCTTGATGCAACGCATGCACATCCAGGTCCATCGCGCCCGGCTCATGGTAGGCACCGGCAATCGCCTCGCCGCGCAGGCTCGGCACCATCGCCACGGCGGCCTCAGGGTCGAGCAAGTGGACTTCGGTGCCATTGGCCAGGTTCTGCGCGTAACTGCTGGCCAGCAGTTCCTGTTGCTCAAGGTTGGCGACATACAGGCAGCCGCGTGGCTCAAGCAGGCGATGCTCGCAGAAGCCGGTCGGCGGCGATTCATAGAATTCGCGGCTGGCGCGGGTCAACGCCTGAATCTGCTCGGTGCCATAGGCCTCCATGAACATCGCCGCCGAACGCCCGGTGGAGTGGTAACCGGGTTGCGCTTCGCGCTCAAGCAGCAGCACCCGTTGCTGGTCAGCCAGCCGGTAGCCCAGGGACGCACCTGCGATGCCGGCGCCAATGATCACGCTGTCGAAAATCTGCGTCATAACCTTGCCAATGCCTGAAGGGGAATTAAAATTATCACTTATGAGAATTCTAATATATGAGAATTTAGAAATACGCAAGCGCCCACGGTAAGATGCGCCTCCGTAATGCCTGACCGAGACCCTTGATGAGTGACCGCTCCCCTGCTGCCGACCGCCCTGGTACGCATGCCCCGATCGACCGCAGTGAAGTCGGCGCGCGTTTGCGCACGGTGCGCAAAAGTCAGCAACTGACCCTCAAGCAATTGTCGGAACGCTCCGGGGTGCCGGTGTCGACCTTGTCGAAAATGGAACTGGCGCAGGTTTCGGTGAGCTACGAAAAGCTGGCGGCGGCGGCGCGGGCGCTGAATGTAGACATCGCCCAGTTGTTTCGAACTTCGGAGATGAGTGAGGCACCAGCGTCGACCACCGTGGTGGTGCATCCATTGCCCAAGGGCCCCGGATACAGCACCGGCACCTACGAATACCAGTTGATTGCCGGGGAGTTTCCCGAGCGTCTGATGACGCCGATGTACGCCCGCATCATTGCCCGTGAGCGTCAGCAGTTCGATGAATTCATCCGCCACCCCGGGCAGGAATTTGCCCTGGTGCTCAGCGGTCGTGTACGTATCGTGTTCGAGACGGGTGAATCAGTGAGTATCGGCGAGCAGGAAACCGCGTACTTCAACAGCAACGTCGGGCATATCTACCTGTCGGAGAGTGAAGACGGCAGCGATGCTCAGGTGATGGTGGTGATGACCGACCGGTAGGAGCGGGCTTGCCCCGCGAGACGGTGTGTCTGATAGAGCGCTATCGCGGGGCAAGCCCGCTCCTACAGTTATAACCTAATAACGAACTAGTCTATTTCGCTATAAAAAAACCTTTATGCTGGCTGCCATCCGATCACGGGCACGTTGGGCGTTAGGTAGATTATGGATGTAGGTTCTTTCGGCTTTACCATTGCGGGCCTTATCGTAGGTTTCATCGTCGGGATGACCGGCGTCGGCGGCGGTTCTCTGATGACACCGATCCTGCTGTGGTTCGGCATCAGCCCGGCCACTGCCGTGGGTACTGACCTGTTGTACGCCGCCATTACCAAAGCCAGCGGCGTCTGGGTGCACAGCAAGCAGAAGAACATCGACTGGAAAATCACTGGTTGGCTGACCCTGGGCAGCGTCCCGGCCGCCGGCGCGACCCTGTGGTTCCTCAGCACTCTGGATGCCGACACCCAGGCCGCCAACGCCGTGATCAAACAAGGCCTGGCCGTGGTGCTGGTGCTCACCGCCCTGGCCATTTTGTTCAAAAGCAAACTGCAGGCCTTCGCCAGCAAACACGCAGGTGATCGCTATCACCTGAGCGGCACCAGCCTCAACGCACTGACGGTGGTCACCGGCATCATCCTCGGCGTCATGGTCTCGCTGACCTCCATTGGTGCTGGCGCGCTGGGTACTGTGGCGCTGTTCCTGCTCTACCCGTTCCTGATTACCCGCCGCCTGATCGGCACCGAGATCGCTCACGCCGTGCCACTCACCCTGGTCGCGGGCCTGGGCCACGCCAGCATGGGTAACATGGACTGGTCGCTGCTGGGCTACTTGCTGCTAGGCTCACTGCCGGGCATCTACCTGGGCAGTCACTTGACCGGGCGTATTTCCGACAGCGTCCTGCGCCCGTGCCTGGCAGGGATGTTGTTGATGATCGGTTACAAGCTGGCATTCTGACTCAGAGGCTCTGTTGACGTCCCTGCCCTCCCAACTGATCTTCCTCCCAGGCGCCTCCGGTAATACCGAATTCTGGCGCCCGGCAACCCGGCAACTCGCCCATCGCGCGCAGCAATCGCACATCGGTTGGCCAGGCTGATCGACAGCCATTTCGCGTTATCCACGCAGCCTAGCGATTGAACCGGTCCACCAGCGCATACATCTCGTGCGCGGTATGTTCCAGCTCCAACCCCAGCGTGGCCGAACTGGCAGCAATGTCGACATTCTGCTCCGACACCTGAGCGATGGTGGTGATTTGTCGGCTGATGTCTTCGGCCACATGGGCCTGCTGCTCGGAGGCTGCGGCCATTTGCTCGGTCATCTGGTGGATTCGCTCCACCGCGACGCCAATACCGTCGAGCGCAGTTTGCGTAGCGATCACCTGCTCCACCCCGGTGTGGGCTTCATCACTGCCTTGGCGGGCAATCTCCACAGCCTGATTGGCCGCGCCGTGCAGCGACTGAATGATGCCTTGAATGGTTTCAGTCGATTCCTGAGTCTTGAATGCCAGTGCCCGCACCTCATCGGCAACCACGGCAAAACCACGCCCCTGCTCCCCGGCTCGCGCGGCTTCGATCGCGGCGTTGAGCGCCAGCAGGTTGGTCTGGTCGGCGATCTGCCGAATCATGTTCGAGGCAATCTGAATCGATTGGGTTTCGTCCGCGAAATGCTCCACCGACTGGCTGATCTGATTGACCGTGCGCTGCAGCGTCTCGATCACCAGGCGGGTCTTGCCCGCTTCCTCGGAGCCCACCTGGGTCAGCTGGTTGACGTCGTCGGCCTCGCGGGCGGTATCGTGAATATGGGTAGACACCTCGGCAATCGACGCCGCCATCTGCGTCATGGCGGTGGCGGCCATATCCGTTTCGTCACGCTGACGCTGCAGCGACACTTCCGACGCTTGCGCCAGCTTGCCACTTTCGCCGGCCATGCTCTCGGTCTGGCTGGCATAGTCACCGGAGCGGCTCAGTGCCGTGCGCAACTTGGCCTGCTCGCTGATCAGCGTCATCATCAACTGTGCAAGCGGGCCCTGCTCGTCGGTGTAAGTACGGGCAATCAACTCGCTGTCGAAGCTGTCTGGCGTTACTCGCCTGGCCTGGGCAAAGCGCTGTTGCAGACGCCACTGCGCCGCCACCTGCATACCGATAAAACCGCACGCCACCACCGCACTGGCCGCCCAGCTGTCCAGGAAGATCACTGCGGCCACCGCAGGAATACCCAGGGCAAGCGGCGCCAGCCCGTGCTCGATCACAGCGTTGAGCCGCCGTCTGAAATCCCAGCTGCGCTTGCCGGTGCGCATGCGTTCATACAAGGCCGAGGCACGCTCGATATCGGCGCGCTGCGGCTTGACCCGAACCGACTCGTACCCCACCACCACGTTGCCTTCCAGCACCGGCGTGACATAGGCACTGACCCAGTAGTGATCGCCATTGCGGCAACGGTTCTTGACGATCCCCATCCAGCTTTTGCCCGCCTTCAAGTACGACCACATATGGGCGAAGACCGCTTCAGGCATATCAGGGTGGCGCACGATGTTGTGCGCACTGCCCAGCAACGCTTCACGGCTGTAGCCACTGACTGCCACAAATTCGTCATTGCAGTAGGTCAGATTGCCCTGCAAGTCGGTGGCTGATATCAGCCGCTGCTCATTCTGGAAGATGACTTCCTGCTGGGTGACCGGCAGATTGGTTCTCATAATCGGGTATCCGTTTGTACTTTGATCAGATCAGCTGTGATTAGCCCTTCCATTTCGCGAATGATCTTGGTCACGGCCGGTTGGGTCAGGTTCAGCGCTTGGGCAGCGCCCACCAGCGAACCACTGCACAGGGACCGGTCGAAAACCACCAATTGATAGAGTTTGAGCTTGCGGGCAACGGAAACCACGGTTGACTTCATGGGTAACACCTGGGAACCATCGAGCACCCACCACCCTTGATCGATGTGCACTCGAAATACGGACGAATCCTTATTTTTTATTAACGTTCACACCAAAACATAATCGCAAAGGTGGAAAGTTATTCATTCCCTTTAGATCAATATAAGACTCAAACAAAAGACAAAAATTGATGCAGATCATCAATTCACAGCTGCTGAAAAGGCGCTGAAGATTGTCAATTGAACAAGGACTTCGAAGGCTAACCCTCCGACAACAGCTGAATTGGCCCGCAAAACGCCCTTCGTCGTTAAAGCACACCCCCCTTCGCAAAACCTGGGCCACCCACCCGTCCCTCAAGCATGCCCATGAGTCCCTCTCCCTGTGTATTATGGTAGATCGCTCATGCCAAAGCGCTGCGGACCTAGGTATTTCAGAAATTTGAGGTAGCGATGTTAGACATTACCAACCTGTGGCTTTTTATTTTGTCTGTTTTTCTTCTGTCTATTACTCCCGGCCCAGACATGGCCTATGTCGTTGGCCAAAGCGTAGCCAACGGCCGCCGCGCCGGTGTAATTTCGGCCGCTGGCGTAGCGTTGGGAAGCTGTACACATGCGGTGGCCAGCGTGGTGGGACTGACCGCATTGATTGCTGCGTCACCCCTTATGTTTTCAGTGGTGAAGTATGCCGGGGCGTTGTACCTTATGTACTTAGGTTTGAAGATGATTCTTGGCACTTTTAGCAAAACAAGTGCTGCGACTCCCGACCAACCAAAAATCAAAAACAATGCACACTTAAAAGATCTGCTTTCGAAAGGCTTTATTACCACGCTTACCAACCCAAAAGTTCTGTTGTTTTTTGTCTCGTTCTTCCCTCAATTTGTGACGCCCAATGGAGCACATCAAACAGAATCATTTCTGATTCTGGGCCTTACCTATGCATTGGTAGCTTTCCTGACTGACTCAATGTTCGCGTTGTTAGCAGGGAGCGCAGCTGGCAAAGTGTCGCAAAATAGATCATTGCAGAATTTGATGGATCGGGTGGTTGGCAGCACATTTATTGCGCTCGGCGTTCGACTGGCTCTGAGTCGGCGTTAAGCCTGGCTTGGCTCATCTCGATCGTGCCAAGCTCGGACAACTCGGCTTCCCGTCCTTTCGCCCGGGCTTGGACAGCCTGCTTGCAGGCGAATGTCTGGCACTCTTGGTAGACTATGGCACCTTTGTTTTTAAGACGGACCTGGACGGTGTAACTGACCGTTCCGTCGGCCTTTTTCGTGCTCTGATCATTGCCATGGATTGCGGTGGTACACATGAGGTTAGCGGTGGTAGATCGTACCGCCGAGGCACAAAAACGCCCGAAAACACCCGAAAATGGCACTAATACGCGTACGTAAAAATGTCCTTAGAATCCGCTGCAACCCCAGTAAACCCAAGGCCTGAGCCGTCTCGCCGCTTCTCCGTTGCGCCGATGATGGACTGGACAGACCGCCATTGCCGCTTCTTCCTGCGCCTGCTGTCGAGCAACGCCCTGCTCTACACCGAAATGGTCACCACCGGCGCCCTGCTGCATGGCGATGCCGAACGTTTTCTGCGCCACCACGAAGCCGAGCATCCCCTGGCCTTGCAACTGGGTGGCAGTGTTCCGGCCGATCTCGCCGCCTGCGCCAAGCTGGCGCAGGACGCTGGCTACGATGAGGTGAACCTCAACGTCGGCTGCCCGAGCGACCGGGTGCAGAACAATATGATTGGCGCCTGTCTGATGGCGCATCCGGCGCTGGTGGGCGATTGCGTCAAGGCGATGCAGGATGCGGTGCAGATTCCGGTGACGGTCAAGCATCGCATCGGTATCAATGGCCGTGACAGCTATGCCGAGTTGTGCGACTTCGTCGGGCAGGTGCGTGATGCCGGGTGCCGCAGTTTCACTGTGCATGCGCGCATTGCCATTCTTGAAGGCCTGTCGCCGAAGGAAAACCGCGAGATTCCGCCGCTGCGTTACGAGGTCGCCGCGCAGTTGAAAGCGGACTTCCCAGACCTGGAGATCGTCCTCAACGGCGGCATCAAGACCCTGGCCGAATGTCAGGCGCACCTGCAGACCTTCGACGGGGTGATGCTGGGGCGCGAGGCGTACCACAATCCTTACTTGCTGGCCGAGGTCGATCAGCAGTTGTTCGGTAGCCAGGCAGCGGTGATCAGCCGCAGCGAAGCACTGGCCAAACTGCGTCCCTACATTGCCCAGCATCTGGCCAGCGGCGGCGCCATGCACCATGTGACCCGGCATATTCTCGGCCTCGCCCAGGGCTTCCCGGGGGCGCGCAAGTTCCGTCAGTTACTGTCGGTGGATATCCACAAGAGCAACGACCCGCTGGCCCTGCTCGATCAGGCCGGCGAGCTGCTGCAAGGTCGCTAGCGTCGGAACCTGTGCACGATTGGACACTCGAAGGGTTATCCCTTCACCCGCATGCCAGCCAGCCCTTGAGCGGCTGGCAGCGCTCGGGTAATGTCAAGCCATCGCACAGGACAGAGCACGCCCATGACCTCCAAGCTGGAACAACTCAAGCAGTTCACCACTGTCGTTGCCGACACGGGTGATATCGATGCCATCAACCGCCTGAAACCGGTCGATGCCACCACCAACCCGTCGTTGTTGCTCAAGGCTGCAGCCATGCCCGGTTATACCGAGCTGCTCAAGCAATCGATCGAGCGCAGCAAAGGCGATGTCGGCCTGGCGTGCGACACCTTTGCCGTGGCGGTGGGCGCGGGGATTCTCAAGGTGATTCCGGGTCGTATTTCCACCGAAGTCGATGCACGTCTGTCGTTCGATCAGCCTGCGCTGTTGGCCAAGGCCCGGCAATTGATCGCGCTGTATGAACAGTCCGGTATCGGTCGTGATCGGGTGCTGATCAAGCTGGCGTCGACCTGGGAAGGCATTCGCGCTGCCGAAGTGCTGGAAAAGGAAGGTATCCAGACCAACCTGACCCTGCTGTTTTCCTTTGCTCAGGCCCAGGCTTGTGCCGATGCCGGGGTGTTCCTGATTTCGCCGTTCGTGGGCCGTATCTACGACTGGTACAAGAAATCCACCGGTACCGACTATGTCGGCGCCGAGGATCCGGGCGTGCAGTCGGTGACGCGGATCTACAACTACTACAAGAGCAACGGCTACAACACTGTGGTCATGGGCGCGAGCTTCCGCAATATCGGTCAGATCGAACAACTGGCAGGCTGCGACCGTTTGACCATCAGCCCAGAACTGCTCCAGCAACTGAGCGATGATCAGGGCGAGCTGCCGCGCATCCTCAAGCCGGGTAACCCGGGTGAGGCCCGCCAACAACTGAGCGAAGCGCAATTCCGCTGGGCGTCCAATGAAGATGCCATGGCGACTGAGAAGCTGGCAGAAGGCATTCGCCTGTTCGCTCGCGATCAGGAGAAGCTTGAGGCGTTGCTGGCGGCAAAAGCTTGATACAAAACGGGGTTTGCCACGCCAGTGGGGAACGCTGAGTATTCTTGCCTTTTTTTGCGGCCTTGAGGCCTCATCGCGGGGCAAGCCCGCTCCTACTGTAGGAGCGGGCTTGCCCCGCGATGCTTTCAATTGTGCTCTCAGAGATGTAGATGCCTGACTCTTCCGCATTGCCAACCGTATTGGCCGGCCCTGTTCTGCGCCGCCTTGAACCCACCCGCATGGTGTTCTGGCTGGTGGCTTCACAAGCGTTGCAACCGACCCTGTCACTCAGTTGCACAGGCATCACCCCGACGCTCGATTGCCAGGTCATCGCCATCGGCCAGCAGGCCTTCGTACACCTGATCGACATTCACCTCGACAGTCCATTGCCCTGCGATGTGCAAATCGACTATGACCTGATCCTGCCCACTAGCGAGGGGCCGCAAGGTATTGCGCATTGGGCGCCACACCTGCTTTACGACGGCAGCGAGCAGCCCAGCTTCGTCGTGCATTCACGAATTGAACAACTGCTGCACGGCTCGTGCCGCAAACCCCACCATCACGCCGCAGACGGCCTGCTGTGTGCCGACCGCTTGTTGATGACCTGCACAGAACCCCGCTCACGCCCTGCCCTGCTGCTGATGAGCGGTGATCAGGTTTACGCAGACGATGTCGCCGGGCCAATGCTGCGGGCGATTCATGCGCTGATTGAACGCTTGGGCTTGTTTGACGAGACGCTACAAGGCGCGCTGGTTGACGACAGCGCCGCGCTGTATCGCCACCCGGCAAGCTATTACCACCGCGCCGACCTGTTGCCGGCATTGGAAAGCAATGAAACCTTGCGTGAACGCTTCTTCGGCGGCGCGCGCAAGCCAATCTTCACCAGCAGCAATGCCGACAACCATCTGGTGACCTTTGCCGAGGTCATGGCCATGTACCTGCTGGTCTGGTCGCCGGTTCCCTGGACATTGATCGAAACCGACATGCCCGCCGGGCTGACGCCACAACAGCAGCAGCGCTACCGCCAGGAACAACAGCTGATCCAGGCGTTTGTCAGCGGTCTGGGCGGTGTCGCCCGGGTGCTGGCGCACCTTCCCAGCCTGATGATCTTCGACGACCACGACATCACCGACGACTGGAATCTGTCGGCGCAGTGGGAAGAGACCGCCTATGGCCATCCTTTCTCAAAGCGCATCATTGGCAATGCCCTGCTGGCCTACCTGCTGTGCCAAGGCTGGGGCAATGACCCCGACACCTGCCGGGAGCTGGTGCTCAAATGCCAGGAACTGAGCCGCAGCGCTGCAACCGACCACCACCTGGATGCCCCGCTGCAAGATGCACTGATCGATGAAGTGCTGCGCTTTCAAGGCTGGCAGTTCGTACTGCCGAGCAATCCTCCCTTGCTGGTGCTCGACACCCGCACGCGCCGCTGGCGCAGCGAAAGCAACTTCGCCAAGCCTTCCGGCCTGCTCGACTGGGAGGCGCTGAGCGAGCTGCAGCAGGCCTTGCTTGACCACCCTTCGGCAATCATCGTCTCGCCTGCGCCGATATTCGGGGTCAAACTGATCGAGACGGTGCAGCGGGTGTTCAGCTGGCTGGGCTACCCCTTGCTGGTTGACGCTGAGAACTGGATGGCCCACCAGGGCGCTGCGCAGGTGATCCTGAACATCTTCCGCCACTCGCGCACGCCGGGGCACTACGTGATTCTCTCCGGAGACGTGCACTACTCGTTCGTTTATGAAGTGCGCATACGACACCGCCAGCGCAGCCCACACCTGTGGCAGATCACCAGCAGCGGTATCAAGAACGAGTTTCCACGACGCCTGCTGGACACCTTCGATCGCCTCAACCGCTGGCTGTATGCGCCACGCTCACCGCTCAACTGGTTCACCAAGCGCCGGCGGATGGAAGTGATTCCACGTACCCCCAGCCACAGCAAAGCCGGCGAACGCCTGTGGAACAGCGCCGGCCTGGGCCAGGTGTTTTTCAATGAGCAAGGGCAGCCGCAGCGGATTTTCCAGCTCAACGCCGATGGTGCGGCGCCGACCGAATTTCCAGCCCGGGTATCGGATCAGTAAGCAGGCGCTGAAAAGCGCCTGGCTGACGGGTCAGGTGCGCTCGAGGGCGTTGACCAGGTCGTGGAAGGCTTCACGGTTGGAGTCGTTCAGGCCCATGAGGATTTTGTGCGCCTCCAGCACTTTGGAGCGCACTACATCTTCGTTCTGGTCTTGCGACGGCAGGTCGGTCAGGCACTCGGGGCACGGAACCGGCCGGTCGACGATGTTGAACACCTGATCGAAGCCCATCGACTGCAGCAACCGGGAGATATCCGGGTTGGTGGTGACCACGGTCGGCAGCAGGCCGACCTTCTGGCGCGACAGGATCGAGAGCTTGGCCAGCAAGCCCAGGGTGGTGCTGTCGATGCTTTCGGTTTCAGTCAGATCGATGACGATCGCCGAGAAATTCAGCGCCGTGAAGATCTTTTCAATAGTCGCATCCAACGCCGAACACAAGGTCAGGCGCACTTCGCCGACAAACTTCAGAACGAACGTGCCGCTCTGCTCAGCGAACTGGATTCTTCCCGTACTCATTGAAGGTTCCTGCTCAACACCAATAGGGCGATATCATCCGGCATCTCCCCAAGCGTAGCTAATCCGAATCGTTGGCGCAGCCCATCCAGGCTACCACCCGCAGCCTTGACGATTTCAGGCAAGGCCGCCTCTTTATCTTTGAGTGTTCCACCTGGCAAAAGGTCCAGGATGCCATCAGAGAGCAAGGTCAGGCTGAACTGTGGTGGCAACTCCAGGACGTGGTCCTGATAGGTGGCCTCTTCGAACAGCCCCACCGGCAATCCGCGGCCTTCCAGGTAGCGGCTCTGGCCTGGGGTATACAGCACCGGCAACGGTAAATGGCCACCAATGCTGTAAGTCATCAGCCCGGTGTCCTCGTCAATGACACCACCCACCATGGTCACATGCTTGCCCAGCTTGCAGTTGATCAGGCCGCGGTTGATGTGACCGAGCACTTCCGACGGTTTGAAATCACGCAACCTGGAGTTGCGCTTGAATTCAAACAGCAGCCGGGTGGTCATGAACTTCAGCAATACGGTGACGAACGCCGAAGAGGCGCCGTGACCGGAAACGTCTGCCAGGTAGAACGCGATACGTCGCTCATCGACCCGGAAATAATCGGCAAAGTCGCCCGACAAGTACAACGAAGGGATGATCTGGTGCTCGAACGACAGTTCGTCTGCCACCCAGGGGCTTTCTGGCAGCATGTTCATCTGTACTTGGCGCCCAGCGGTCTGGTCTTCCTGCAGCAGGTGCAGGCTGGCTTCCAGCTCGCGGTTGGCGGTTTCAAGCTTTTCCCGGTAGCGCTGGTTTTCCAGCACCAGGCGTGCACGGTCCAGCGCGCGGCGGACCGAATGCTCCAGCACTGCGAGGTCTTCCAGGGGCTTGATCAGGTAGTCCGCTGCGCCCAGGCGCAGCGCTTCTACCGCATCGTTCATCACCCCGGCACCGGATACCACGATCACCGGCAACTCAGGCGCGCGCTCGGTTACCTGGCGAATCAGCTCAAGACCGCCCATTTGCGGCATGCGCAGATCGCAGATGACTAGATCGGGCTGTTCCTGTTCGAAGACCTGCAGGCCCTGCTGGCCATTACTCGCTTGCAGGACACTGAAACCACTGTCTTCAAGGTAGGCGGCTAGACTCGCACGTACGACGTCGTCGTCATCGATTATCAGCAGCGTTGCACTGGTTTTCTGCATGTGGGCAAACGGCGCCAGAATTAGGTTGGCGTAGGTGGCTCGACAAGGCATGAGCACACGTACTGGATTTTCTTCTAGCCACTCTTATAAGAGTTGTAGGACAAGACAGGCTGTCCGACAACTAGCAGAGGTGCCCTCTAAGGCGCAGACGGTACTCCCATCCGCAGGGGGTTTCAAGGGTACGCCGATGCTCGCGGTTGCTCTTTAGTACGGTAAATCACCAGGAGTTATTAGAGGGGCATTTTTCAGTTACCAAAGGGCATATTGTTTACCGCAAAACAAATGCGATTGATTAGTAGTTACACCTCAACTGAACAACGGACATGAAAAAGGCGGCCCAAGGGCCGCCCAATCATTACCGCAACAATTAGAAGTCGTCTTTGACTTCGCCGTCCTTGACCTTGAACTCGCGGTTCTGCAGGTAGGCATTGCGAATGAACACGTACTTGTCGCCACTGATCAGCTTTTCCGCCGACAACAGGCTGGCGCGGGTATCGACAACATCCACGGCCAAGGCGCTGTTGCGGGTCGGCACGTGATCGATGTAGCGGTAGGGTTCGGTGTAGGTATCAGGGTACTTGCCGAGGGCGTCACGCACCGTGCTTGGGCCGAGCAACGGCAGCATCACGTACGGACCACTGCTCACGCCCCAGTAGCCCAGGGTCTGGCCGAAGTCTTCATCGTTACGCTGCAGGCCCATCTTGGTGCCGACATCGAAGAAGCCGCCCAGGCCGAAGGTGGTGTTGATGATCAGCCGTGCGGTGTCGACACCGGCAGCATGCGGCTTGAGCTGCAGGATGTTGTTGGCCAGGTTGGTAACGTCCCCCAGGTTGAGGAACATGTTGTGAATGCCATCTTCCAGAAACTGCGGGGTCACGGCCTGGTAACCCTTGGCCAGTGGCTTGAGTGCGTAGGTATCAACGGTGTCGTTGAAGGTAAAGATCGGCCGGTTAACGCTCTCCCATGGGTCATCTTCGGTTGCCGCCTGAGCTACAGCCAACGGTGCCAACAGCAGGCTGGCACAGACACAGGCCTGGGTCATCCGATTGATCACGCCTGTACCGATCCGACGCATAGAGTTACTCCTCGACAGTCACTGCGCCAGGCCCTAAACGCCCGGCGCTCAAAAAAGGAAACAAGTATAAAGGGTCTGACACTGATAAACAGCCTGACACAAAAGAGGTCACGATTTTGTGAACAACTGTGTTTGTCACCGTCACCAATCTGTAATAGCCCGAGTGTAGCCTGCAGGCTATTTTCAGGGACGTTGCCATGCCTGACTCTCCCGCCTTCACCGCTTTGCTGTTCGGCCTGCGCGGTTGCCTGATCGAAGCCGCCAGCCATCAGCGTCCACACGCTGCGCCCGGTGCGTTACACACCCTCGACTGGTTGAATCAGCTACAAATCCCCTGTGCCTGGATTGACGAGCTGAGCAGCAGCGACGCCGAGCACCTGGCCAGCCCGCTGCCGAACTGGATAAAAGCTCAATATCGCGCCCAAGCCCCCTGGCCTGCGCCCGATGCCTGCTGGCAAGCACTAATGGCCCTGCAGACCCACACCCTGGAAGGCTGTGTATTGATCAGCAGTGAACCCCGCCTGCTGCAATCGGGCCTTAACGCCGGCCTGTGGACCATCGGCCTGGCAACTGACGGCGTGAGCCGCGCCAGCGACTCACCGCAGGAACAAGAGTGCAAGCGCGCCAGGGCAACCCTGCAACTGTTCGCCTTGGGCGTACACTCGGTGATTGACCATCTCGGCGCGCTGGACGACTGCCTGGCCGACATTGGTCAACGTCGCCTGAAGGGCGAAAAACCCTGACACAGGGCCGTTGATCCGGGTCATGCAAAGCATCAGACAGTGGATTACTCTAGTAGGCAGGTATGGACCTTTCAGCCGTTGCCAGGGTCCATGACTATGCCTATTGATAGAGGGAGATACCCATGCCTGCCCGCGAACTGCAAGAGCAACTCAACGCCCTGCGCGAGCAACTGGAGCAAAATCCGCCGCTCTCGCTGGAAGAGCGCGACCAACTGCAGCAGCTGATGCAGCAGATTGAAGCCGAGATGAAACTTGAAGCGGTAACCCCGGACAACAACCTGGTCGATGGCGTCAACCTGGCAGTGGAGCGCTTCGAGGTCGATCACCCAGGCCTGACCGCTACCCTGCGCAATATTGTCCAAAGCCTGCAAAGCATGGGCATCTGAACAACCCTCGCGGGGCACACGCCCCGCGATGATCCAGTGTTACTGGCGAACCAGACGCAGGTTCGGCAAGGTCACCACTTCGGTGCTGCGATACGGGTTGATGTCCAGACCGCCACGGCGCACGTAACGGGCATACACCGTCAGGAACTCAGGGTTGAGCAGGCGCTTGAGGTCCAGGTAGATACGTTCTACGCACTGCTCATGGAAATCCGCATGCTGACGGAAGCTGATCAAGTAGGTCAGCAGGCTGCTGTGATCCAGCGCCGCTCCACGGTAATGCACGGTGACACTTCCCCAGTCCGGCTGACCCGTCACCGGGCAGTTGGATTTGAGCAGATGGCTATGCAGCTGTTCTTCAACGATACGGCTTCTGTCACAGCGCAGTAGTTCAGGCTGCGGTTGTTCATAGTTGCTGATGCTGACATCCAGATCGTCAATGCACACACCCGGCAAGGCAACTACACCCTGCCCTTCAACTTCAGCCAGACTGCGAATCTGCACCGCCACCGGCTTGCCAGCGGCTGCCGAGAGGTCTTTGCTCAGGCAGGCCTGCAATGCAGCCGGGGTTTCGAACACCGTCTGGTTCAGCGAGTTCAGGTAGAGCTTGAACGATTTGGATTCAATGATGTTCGGCGAATCGGCAGGAATCGCGAATTCGCCAATGGCCACCACCGGCTTGCCTGACGGCAACAACCAGGACAATTCAAAGCAGTTCCAGAAGTCGACGCCCTGCCAGGGCAAGGTCTCGGCGCTGACGCCCAACTCGGCCCATTTGGCGGTACGCGGGATCGGGAACAGCAGCGAGGGGGTGTAAGTGGTGATGTATTCGCTGGACTTGCCCAGCGGGGAATGTTCGGCGGCGGGGTGCATGGCTCAAACCTGAAGGACGAAATGTGCCTAGTTTATCGGGTTTGTGCCATGCATTGGGTAATCGCCTGTTATTGGCCGATAGTCAGCTTGCCAACCATGCCAGCCTGATAGTGCCCAGGCACGTTACAGGCAAACTCGATCGGCGTGGCCTGGCTGAACGTCCAGGTCAATTCACCCTGCTTGCCGGGCTCAACCATCACGGTGTTGGGATCGTCATGCTGCATGCCGGCGCCATGTTGCATGCCGCCATGGCCCATCGCCGCGTGGTCCATCTGCCCCATCATGGCGATCATTTCCTTTTGATGTTTGGCATGCATGAGTGCATCGCCCAGGCTGAACTCATGCGCGACCGCGCCTTTGTTGATCAGCACGAAGCGGACG
Organism: Pseudomonas sp. NUPR-002; assembly: GCF_056322725.1. Classification (NCBI taxonomy): domain Bacteria; kingdom Pseudomonadati; phylum Pseudomonadota; class Gammaproteobacteria; order Pseudomonadales; family Pseudomonadaceae; genus Pseudomonas; species Pseudomonas sp. NUPR-002. The sequence goes on along the minus strand of NZ_CM150476.1, from coordinate 2,008,057 downwards.
GTTTCGCCCGCCTTGACCTGCAAGCTGCGCGGTTCGTAATACATATCGCCCATCACGATCTCGACGGTGCGATCAGCCTTGGCCGCAGTTGCGGGCGCACCAAAGGCAAACGTAGGCGCCGGGGACGCCACTGCAGGAAGGCTGGACAGCGCCAGGGTGGCGGCGAAAAAAAAGTGTTTCATGTCAGGCCTACTCCAGGATTGCGACAAATCAGCCTTCACTGTAGAAAACCAGCGCTGGCAGCAACCTGACAAAAACATTACAACTTTGTCAGCTTAACCACCCACCCTGTCCGACGCGGTATAACCCCCCGGCAATCCATGTCCAAGAGCCACCACGATGAAACTGCTAATCGTCGAAGACCAGAGCAAAACCGGCCACTACCTGTGCCAAGGCTTGAGTGAAGCAGGTTTTGCCACCGAACTGGCCACCGACGGCAACACCGGTCAACACCTGGCGCTGACTGGCGATTACGACCTGTTGATCCTCGATGTCATGCTGCCTGGCCGCGATGGCTGGCAGATCCTCCAGGCCGTTCGCGCCTCAGGCAGTGAAGTGCCGGTGCTGTTCCTGACCGCCCGCGATGCTGTCGAAGACCGCGTGCACGGCCTGGAATTAGGTGCCGATGACTACCTGATCAAGCCCTTCGCCTTCTCCGAGTTACTGGCACGGGTTCGCAGCCTGCTGCGCCGCGGCAGCAGCCCAACGCAAGAAACCAGCCTGGGGCTTGCCGATCTGCGTCTGGACTTGATCCGCCGCCGGGTCGAGCGTAACGGCCAACGCATCGACCTGACCGCCAAGGAGTTTGCCTTGCTCGAACTGCTGCTGCGCCGCCAGGGCGAAGTGCTGCCCAAGTCGCTGATTGCCTCGCAGGTGTGGGACATGAACTTCGACAGTGACACCAACGTCATCGAGGTGGCGATCCGCCGTTTACGCCTGAAGATCGACGACGGCCACGACCACAAACTGATCCACACCGTGCGCGGTATGGGCTATGTACTTGAAGAGCGGGCGGCCTGATGCGTCGATTGTCCCTTGGTAGCCGCCTGGCACTGCTGTTTGCCGCCTGTACCGCCGCAGTGTCGCTGACCGCCGGGGTGCTGTTCAGCAGTGCCAGTGAACGGCATTTCATCGAACTGGATCAGCAACTGCTCGAAAGCCGCCTGTCGCTATTGAGGCAGATGCTCGAGGGCGTGCATGACCCGGCCAGCCTCTCCCAGCGCTTGCCTGAGCTGCAAAGCGAATTGAGCCATCAGACCGATCTTGCCGTGCGTGTGCGCGGCAGTGATGGCCGGGTGTGGTTCGACAGCCAGGCCAACTTGCCTGACTCGCCGCAGGTGCCGGGGCTGAGCACCGTGCACAGCCCCAACAGCGACTACCGCAGCCTGTGCGTCATGCTCGACAATGACGACCCGCACTCGGCACAGCTGACATTGTTTCTGGACATCACCCACCACCAGCACTTTCTCCAGCGTATGCAGCAACTGATCTGGCTGACCGTCGGCCTCTCGGCCCTGGCCACTGCGCTGCTTGGCGCTTGGGCCGCGCGCAGCGGACTGCGCCCGTTGCGGCAGATGGGTGAAATTGCCTCGAAGGTCTCGGCACGCTCGTTGACCACACGCCTGCCAGAAGGGCAAATGCCGGTGGAGCTGGCTGAGCTGGCGCAAACGGTGAACGCCATGCTCGAACGCCTGGATGATGCCTTCCAGCGCCTGTCGGCCTTTTCCGCAGATATTGCCCACGAACTGCGCACGCCACTGTCGAACCTGCTCACTCACACGCAGGTCACCCTCACCCGCCCACGCGAACTGGACGAGTACCGTGAAGCGCTGCACAGCAACCTTGAAGAGCTGCAGTGGATGGCGCAACTGGTCAACGACATGCTTTATCTGGCCAAAGCCGACCACGGTTTATTGATGCCCAGCCGCCAGCAACTGAAGCTCGAAGAAGAGGCTGATGCCTTGCTTGAGTATTACGCGCCACTGGCTGAGGATGCCGGTGTGACCCTGCAGCGAGAAGGCCAGGCCAACCTGGCAGGCGACCGCCACATGCTGCGGCGCGCCCTGTCCAACCTGCTGGACAATGCCTTGCGCTTCACCCCGGCGCAGGGCGAGATACGGGTCAGCATCGAGCTGCACGGCGCGCAGGTGCGCTTACAGGTTGCCAACACCGGCGGACCGATTGACCCTGCCCTGCTCCCGCGATTGTTCGATCGTTTTTACCGGGCCGATCCGGCGCGCCGTGAAGGCAGCAGTGAACATGCGGGGTTGGGGCTGGCGATTACCCGATCGATAATCCAGGCCCATGGCGGAAGCATTCGTGCCGAGTCGGCGGCGGGATGGACGCGGTTTTTGATTGAATTGCCAGTGGCGTGAACATCATCGCGGGGCAAGCCCGCTCCCACCTGAAATTGCATGCTCTGTGGGAGCGGGCTTGCCCCGCGATCGCTCTTACTCGTAACGCAACGCGTACGCCGGTTCCACCTGCGAAGCCCGATACGCCGGATACAGGGTCGCGAGAAAGCTCATCACCAGCCCGGCACTGCAGATCAGCGCCACATCGCCCCATTGCAGTTCCGACGGCAAGCTGCTGATGAAATACACATCCGAGGTGAAGATGTGCTGGCCGCTGACCCGCTCCAGCCAGCCGACAATCTGGCTGACATTGAGCGCGGCAATCACCCCGAGCACACCACCGATCAAGGTGCCGACAATACCGATCAAGGTACCCTGCACCATGAAGGTGCCCATGATCTGCGCCGGGGTCGCGCCGATGGTGCGCAAGATGGCGATGTCCGCGCCCTTGTCATTGACCACCATGATCAGCGTGGCAATGATGTTGAACGCAGCCACAGCGATGATCATCAGCAACAACAGACCAATCATGGTCTTTTCCATTTTCATGGCACTGAACAGGCTGCCTTGAGTGTGCGACCAGTCATCTGCGCGGTACTGTGCACCCAAGTCCGCTGCGATGGCTTTCGACACTTGCGGTGCGCTGTACAGATCCTTGAGTTTCAGGCGCACGCCCTGCACTTGCCCCGGCTGCCAGCGCTGCATCTGCGCGGCATCGGCCATGTGAATGTAAGCCATCGAGCCATCCAGCTCAGCGCCCACCTTGAACACGCCGACCACATTCAGACGCTGCATGCGCGGGGTGATACCACCCGGAGCGCTGCTCACTTCCGGCACGATCAGGGTCAGCTTGTCACCGACATTCAAACGGAAACGCCGGGCACTGATCTCACCGATCACCACCCCGTACTCCCCCGGCTGCAGCGCCTGCAAGCTGCCCTGGACAATGTGCTGGGCAACGATCGAAACCTTGCCCTCTTCGGCCGGATCGATGCCACTGACCTGAATCGGCTGCATCGCCCCTTTGTAGGACAGCATGCCTTCCATCTCGGTCAATGGCGCCACGGCGAGCACTTGCGGGTTTTTCAGCGCCGCGTCAGCCGCCGGGCGCCAGTCAGCCAGTGGCTGCACGCCGAGAATGCTGGCGTGCGGCACCATGCCGAGAATCCGCGCGCTCATTTCACGCTGGAATCCATTCATCACCGACAACACCACGATCATCGCCAGCACGCCCAGGGACAGGCCGATCATCGAGGTCATGGAGATGAACGAAATGAAATGGTTGCGGCGCTTGGCGCGGGTGTAGCGCGCGCCGATGAAAATTGCCAAGGGTCTGAACATGAACGAAAGCACCCAGGTAAAGAAAAGGAACACGGGGCCCGCCACAATGACGGGCACGCTACTCGGTCAGCTCAGATCGGCACCAGATGCCCGTCTTCCAGACGCAGCACACGGTCCATCTGACGCGCCAGGTTGAGGTCGTGGGTGACCACCAGGAACGCTGTTTGCGAGGAATTGCTCAGCTCCTGCATCAGGTCCTGGATACCTTGTGCGGTGTGATGATCGAGGTTACCGGTAGGCTCATCGAGCATCACCAGCCCGGGACGGTTGACCAAGGCACGGGCAATCGCCACACGCTGGCGCTCACCGCCGGACAGCTCAGCCGGCTTGTGGCTCAGGCGATGGCCCAAGCCTACGCGCTTGAGCAATGCTTCGGCACGCTCACGCGCCTCGGGAATGGCGGTGCGGCCGATCAGCAGCGGCATGCACACGTTTTCCAGCGCGGTGAACTCCGGCAGCAGGTGGTGGAACTGATAAACGAAACCCAATGCGCGGTTGCGCAGCAGGCCACGGGCGCGCTCACCAAGGGCCGACAGTTCTTCACCCGCCAACCAGACACTGCCCTCGGTTGGGGTGTCGAGGCCGCCGAGCAGGTTGAGCAAGGTACTTTTACCCGAGCCCGAACTACCGACAATCGCCACGCGCTCACCGCGGTGCAGCTCCAGCTGCAAACCGGACAACACTTGTACCGACTCCGGGCCTTCCTCGTAGGACTTGCCCAGGTTGCGGCAACTCAGCACTGCTTGATTACTCATGCCCAACTCACTCATAACGTAGCGCCTCCGCAGGCTGGGTGCGTGCCGCACGCCAGGCCGGATACAGGGTGGCGAGGAAACTCAGAACCAATGCCGCGCCGCAGACCATCCACACGTCTTCGGCCATGACCTGGGACGGCAGGTAGTCGATGAAGTACACGTCGGCATTGAGGAACTTGTGGCCGATCAGGGTCTCGAGCCCGGCAATCGCGGCACTGACATTCAGCGCCGCAGCAATACCGACAATGCCGCCGATCAAGGTACCGACCACACCGATAACGGTGCCCTGGACCATGAAAATCGCCATGATCTGCCCGGGGGTAGCCCCCAGGGTACGCAAGATGGCGATGTCGCCTTTCTTGTCGTTGACCACCATCACCAGGGTGGAAATGATGTTGAACGCCGCCACCGCAACAATCAGCAGCAACAGCAGGCCGATCATGGCCTTCTCCATGCGGATCGCCTGGTACAGGTTGCCATGGGTGCGGGTCCAGTCGCGGGCGTAGAACTCGTGTTCCCCGAGTTTCTGCGCGATATCCCAGGCAGCACGCGGCGCCTGGAACAGGTCGTCGAACTTCAGGCGCAGGCCCTGGACCTGATCAGCCTTCCAGCGGTGCAGGCGCGACAGGTCGGACAGATTGGTCAGGCCCAGGTAGCCGTCGATCTCACCGGCACCGACATGAAAGATGCCGACCACGGTAAAACGCTTCATGCGCGGGAACATCCCCGCCGGGGTCACGGTGACCTCCGGGGCCACGAAGGTGAGCTTGTCACCGATGCCCACACCCAATTTAGCCGCGGCCTTGTCGCCGATCATGATGCCGAACTCCCCCGGTGCCAGCGCGTCGAGACGCCCTTGCTGGATGAAGTTGTCGATGATCGAGACTTGCCGTTCCTGGGCCGGGTCGATGCCGTTGAGCAGCACTTTCTGCACCTTGCCTTCATGGGTCAGCAGGCCCTGCATCTGGGTGAAGGGCGCCACCGCCACAACCCGCGGGTTCTGCTTTACTTGATTGGCAAGGGTCGGCCAGTCGTTGATCGGCTGGCCGGTTTCCAGTGTGGCATGGGGCACCATGCCCAATACCCGGGTGCGCATCTCGTGATCGAAACCGTTCATGACCGACAACACCACGATCATCACCACCACGCCCAGGGCGAGGCCGATCATCGAGGTCAGGGAAATGAACGAGACGAAGTGGTTGCGGCGTTTGGCACGGGTGTAACGCGTACCGATGAATACGAAGAGAGGTCTGAACATGTCGGGGCTTGTTCGGATGAAAGAGGAACGTCCTTGTGGCGGGGCTTGAATAGCAGCTTTACACTCAGACCACCGCCGCTACCATGGGTTCGCCATGTCGACATTAGATGAAGAAGATCGCCGCGAATACTACCGTATCGAGGATCGGATCGCACTGGAAATTAGCCCGCTGAGTTCTGCTGAAGCCCTTGGCCCAGACTTGTTGCAAGATGATTCACCACTTTTCAATCTGCTCAGCGAGTTGCACCTGAGCGAATTCGAGTCCCAGCACCTGCTGCGCCAGCTCAGCGACAAGGATCGCACCCTGGCCGCCTTCCTCAAAGCCCAGAACAAACGTATCGACCTGCTCAGCGCTGTAGTCGCGCAAACCCTGCTGGGGCAACTCAGCGCGCCACAGGCGGTGGTGTTGTCCGAAGGCGGTATTGAATTCAACCAGGCCCAACCGATTGCCGCCGACGCCCGTGTTGCCGTGAAGATGGTCTTGATGCCGCAAGCACTAGGCCTGCTGCTGCGCGCCAGGGTCACCCACTGCGACCGCCAGGCGGATGGCCAATACGAGATCGGCACCGAATTCGTCGACATGACTGACGCCCAGCGCCAGTTGCTGGCGCGCTACATCTTGCAACGCCAGGCGCAACAACGGCGCCAGGCGCTGGAACAGAACGCCCCGAGCGCGTCTTGAGTCTCACCTCTTCTTGAAGGAACAAACGTGACCCAGATTTACGGCCACCGCGGCGCCAAGGGCGAAGCCCCCGAAAATACCCTGACCAGCTTCCAACACTGTCTCAAGCACGGCGTGCGCCGCTGCGAGTTGGACCTGCACTTGTCAGCCGACAACGAACTGATGGTGATCCACGACCCAACGCTCAAACGCACCACCGGCCGGCGCGGCAAAGTCGCCGAGCACCTGGCCGCCGACCTGGTCACCTACGATGCGCGCAAGGGTGGCCCGGGCTGGGTTTCGCACAGCCCGATTCCACGGCTGGAAGAATTGTTCGAGAAATGCGACTTCGAGCATTGGCAGCTTGAGGTCAAGAGCGCTTCGCGCACCCGCGCCGTGACCACGGTGCTGGCCATTCGCGAAATGGCCCAGCAATTCGGCCTGCTCGACAAGATCACCATCACCTCCAGTTCACGGGAAGTGCTGGGCGCGGCTCTTGAACTGACACCGGATATTGCCCGAGGGCTGGTTGCCGAATATGCCTGGCTCGACCCACTGAAGGTCGCCCAGAACTATGGCTGCAGTTTGCTCGCGCTGAACTGGACACTGTGCACCCCTGAACGCCTGATCAAGGCCCAGCGCCAGGGTTTGCACGTGTCGGTGTGGACAGTCAACGAGCCGGCGCTGATGCGCAGACTCGCTGACTTCGGCGTAGACAGCCTGATTACAGACTTTCCCGGTTTGGCCAGCGCCACCCTCGAGAATCGCTGAAATCGGTCTCCCCGGCCGGCTCAGGCCACCGGCCGGAGCCGCTCAAAAAAGCCGGTTGAGGCCGTCGTAGGCCGCTACCCGATAGGCTTCGGCCATGGTCGGGTAGTTGAAGGTGGTGTTGACGAAGTACTTCAGGGTATTGCGCTCACCCGGCTGATCCATGATCGCCTGACCGATGTGAACAATCTCCGAAGCCTGGTAGCCGAAGCAGTGCACGCCGAGGATTTCCAGGGTTTCACGGTGGAACAGGATCTTCAGCATGCCTTGCGGCTCACCGGCGATCTGCGCCCGCGCCATGCCCTTGAAGAACGCTTTGCCGACTTCGTAAGGCACCTTGGCCTGGGTCAGCTCCTGCTCGTTCTTGCCGATCGAGCTGATCTCCGGAATGGTGTAGATACCGGTGGGTACGTCGTTGACGAAGCGCCAGCTGCCGTTATCGACGATGCTGCCAGCAGCCGAACGGCCCTGGTCGTGCGCAGCGCTGGCCAGGCTCGGCCAGCCGATCACGTCACCGGCACCGTAGATGTTCGGCACGTGGGTACGGTAGTTTTCGTCGACTTCGATCTGGCCACGGCTGTTGACCTTGATGCCGATGTTTTCCAGGCCCAGCTTGTCGGTGTTGCCGGTACGGCCGTTACACCAGAGCAAGGCGTCGGCCTTGATCTTCTTGCCCGATTTCAGGTGCAGAATCACACCGTTATCCAGGCCTTCAACCCGCTCGTACTCTTCGTTGTGGCGAACGGTGATGTTGTTGTTGCTGAAGTGGTAGCTCAACGCCTGGGAAATTTCCGAGTCGAGGAAGCTCAGCAACTGGCCACGGTTGTCCACCAGCTCGACCAGTACACCCAGGCCGCTGAAGATCGAAGCGTATTCGCAGCCGATCACACCGGCACCGTAAACGATCAGTTTGCGCGGGGTGTGGCCGAGGCTGAGGATGGTGTCGCTATCGTAGATACGCGGGTGGTGGAAATCGATATCGGCCGGGCGATACGGACGCGAACCGGTGGCGATGATGATGTGCTTGGCCACCAGCTTTTCGACCACGCCGTTAGCACAGACCACTTCAATGGTCTGCTCATCGGCAAAGCTGCCGGTGCCGAAGAATACGTCGACGCGGTTGCGGGCGTAGTAGCCGGTGCGCGAAGCAACCTGCTTGGCGATCACCTTCTCGGCGCTCTTGAGCACGTCCGGGAACGAGAACCAGCGCGGTTCACCAATGGCCCGGAACATCGGGTTGGTGTTGAACTGCATGATCTGGCGAACCGAGTGACGCAGGGCCTTGGACGGGATGGTGCCCAGGTGGGTGCAGTTACCGCCGACCTGGCGACGGGAATCGACCATCGCCACCTTGCGTCCTGCTTTGGCAGCATTCATTGCCGCCCCTTCTCCTGCGGGGCCGGAACCCAGCACCACTACGTCGTAGTTGTAGACAGCCATGCGTACTCCTTCAGAACAGGCCCGGTCGCCACATTGGCGAGCGAGGCTAGATCATGTCGCCAGCGGCGCCATGAAAAAAATTCGGGTGCAGTCTAATCAAGCTTGAACGCCGCGCACATTAACCCTTGGTCGCGTCGTAGGCTAATTTTCTCTGCACTACATGTGTTTTATCGCGGGGCAAGCCCGCTCCCACGGTGGGAGCGGGCTTGCCCCGCGAAGCACTTTCACTCCACCACCTGAGCAAACGCTGGCGTGCTGCGCGAAACGAAACCGTCACCAACCCGGGTCACGAATACCGCGGCGATCCCGTGCCTGAGAGCAAAGTCCCAGCCCTGCTGCGGCCCAAGGATCAACAGCAAGGTGGAATAGCCGTCAGCCATCAACGCCGAACGATCCACTACCGTGACCGCCGCCAGATCGTGTTGTACCGGTCGCCCCAGGCGCGCATCGAAGGTGTGCGAATAGCGTTGGCCATTCTCCTCGAAATAATTGCGATAGTCACCGGAGGTGGAAACACCAAAACCATCGACCACCAGCATTTGCTGGACAATCTGGCGATCTTCGCGCGGCAACTCCAGGGCCACTTTCCAGCCTTGACCATCAGGTTTGCGCCCGACCGCCTTCAGCTCACCCGTGACGTCGACCAGCAAATCCGCGACGCCCAGGGCTTTTAGCCGCTCAATCAGCACGTCCACCGCATACCCTGCAGCAATGCTGTTGAAGTCCACGGCCACCGGCGCATCCTTGCACAACTGCTCACCGACTATGCGCAAATGCCCATGCCCGACACGCGCACGCGCGCTGGCCAACGCCTGTGCATCGGGTACTTTTTCCATTCGCGACTGCGGACCGAAGCCCCACAGATCAAGCAAGGGCTCCACGGTCAGGTCAAACGCACCGTCACTCTGCTGCGCGAGTTGCTCGCCCATACGCACCAGTTCCAGCACCTCAGCGGGCATACGCTGACAGCTATTGACGGGCAAGCGATTGAAGGTTTCGATGGATGAGTCGCCGCGGTAGGTGGAAAAGTGCTTGTCGATACCTTCAAGAACCTCCTCCACCTCGCGCCTGACCCGCTCCGGCGCCGGTCCTTGTGGCGTGCGGACATACTGCACGGTGTAGCTGCTGCCCATGGTCGGGCCGCTGATCCGCTCCAGCGCGTGCTCCTGCCCACAGCCCAGCAGACTCGCCAGCACAACCCCCAAGACTGCCTTGCGCATCCGTCCTCCTGGAATATTCAGGCAAAAAAAACGGGAACCCTGAGGTTCCCGTTTTTCACAACCAAGACAAGCTTAGCGTGGGAAAGCTGGCGGGTTTACACCGGCCATGTCTTCCATCACGCGCACTACCTGGCAGCTGTAACCGAATTCGTTGTCGTACCAAACGTACAGAACAACACGGTTGTCGTTGCAGATGGTGGCTTCGGCATCGACCACACCGGCGTGGCGCGAGCCAACGAAGTCGGTGGATACCACTTCCTGCGAGCTCACGTAGTCGATCTGCTTGTGCAGATCCGAGTGCATGGCCATCTGGCGCAGGTACTCGTTGATCTCTTCGCGGTTGGTGGCCTTTTCCAGGTTCAGGTTCAGGATGGCCATCGACACGTTCGGCGTTGGTACACGGATCGCGTTGCCGGTCAGCTTGCCCTTGAGCACTGGCAGTGCCTTGGCGGCTGCAGTGGCTGCACCGGTCTCGGTGATAACCATGTTCAGCGGCGCGGCGCGGCCACGACGGCTGCCCTTGTGGAAGTTGTCGATCAGGTTCTGGTCGTTGGTGAACGAGTGAACGGTTTCAACGTGACCGTTGACGATGCCGAACTTGTCATTCACAGCCTTGAGCACCGGCACGATGGCGTTGGTGGTGCAGGAAGCGGCGGAGATGATCTTGTCGTCAGCGCTGATGTCGCCGTGGTTGATACCGTGAACGATGTTCTTCAGCGCGCCTTTGCCAGGCGCGGTGAGGATCACGCGAGCGGCGCCCGGGCAAGCCAGGTGCTGACCCAGACCGTCGGCATCACGCCATACACCGGTGTTGTCCACGACCAAGGCGTTTTCGATGCCGTACTGGGTGTAGTCGACTTCGCTCGGGTTCTTGGCGTAGATAACCTGGATCAGGTTACCGTTGGCGGTGATGGTGTTGTTCGCTTCGTCGATGGTGATGGTGCCATCGAACGGGCCGTGAACCGAGTCACGACGCAGCAGGCTGGCACGCTTGACCAGATCGTTCTCGGCGCCTTTGCGCACAACGATGGCACGCAGACGCAGGCCGTCGCCGCCACCGGTTTTTTCGATCAGGATGCGCGCCAGCAGGCGGCCGATACGACCGAAGCCGTAAAGCACAACGTCGGTGCCTTTACGCGCCGAAGCGTTCTGCTGACCAACCACTTCAGCCATTTCTTCACGCACGAACTGCTCGGCGCTGCGACCGTTGCCTTCCAGCTTGAATTTGTTGGCCAGCTTGCCCAGGTCAACCGAAGCGGCGCCCAGTTTCAGCTCGCTCATCGCTTTGAGCAGCGGGAATGTCTCGTGGACAGAGAGTTCGGTTTCGTCGGTTTGGCGATGACGAGCAAAGCGATGCGCTTTGAGGATCGAGATCACCGAGCGGTTGATCAGGCTGCGGCCATAGATCGAGCTCACCACATTGTTATTGCGGTAGAGCTGACCGATAAGCGGGATCATCGCTTCTGCAAGTGCTTCACGATCAATCCACTCACCAAGACACTGGTCGGGCTTCTGAGTCACGGGAACCTTCCACATGTAGGGACAGAAAAAAGGGGCTACATTATGACGCCCCGCAGCCCATCGAGCAATGAGCGCCTGTCGCCGCTCTGTCACTACATGTAATTAGCTGGTGCAAACCTGACAGCACGGGCCTCTGAACGGTACAATTGGCGTCTTTGTCGCAACGCTTGGAGCTCGACCTCCCGTGCCTGTTCTGCGTCTACCGCACCTGCCGGCCACTGCCGGCAAACAAACCTGGGGCAACCTGCCGGGCGCTGCCCTGAGCCTGGCCATTGCCGAAGCCGCCAGCGCCGCCAAGCGCTTCACCCTGCTACTGACCGCCGACAGCCAGAGCGCTGACCGACTGGAGCAGGAGTTGCGCTTCTTCGCGCCTGAGCTGCCGGTACTGCCCTTCCCCGACTGGGAAACCCTGCCCTACGACCTGTTCTCGCCGCACCAGGACATCATTTCCCAGCGGATCTCCAGCCTGTACCGGCTGCCGGAGCTTGATCACGGCATTCTGGTGGTGCCGATCACCACCGCCCTGCATCGCCTGGCGCCAACGCGCTTTCTGCTGGGCAGCAGCCTGGTGCTGGACATCGGCCAGAAACTCGACGTCGAGCAGATGCGCCTGCGCCTGGAGGCCAGCGGCTACCGCTGCGTCGACACGGTCTACGAACACGGCGAGTTCGCCGTGCGTGGCGCACTGATCGACCTGTTCCCCATGGGCAGCAAACTGCCGTACCGGATCGATCTGTTCGACGACGAGATCGAAACCCTGCGCACCTTCGACCCGGAGACCCAGCGCTCGATCGACAAGGTCGAGTCGGTACGCCTGCTGCCGGCCCGCGAGTTCCCGCTGCAAAAAGAAGCGGTCACGCAATTCAAGGCACGTTTTCGCGAACGCTTCGATGTCGACTTCCGTCGCTGTCCGATCTTCCAGGACCTGTCCAGCGGCATTACCCCGGCCGGCATCGAGTATTACCTGCCGCTGTTCTTTGAAGACACCTCGACCCTGTTCGACTACCTGCCCCAGGACACCCAGGTGTTTTCCCTGCCAGGTGTTGAACAGGCGGCCGAACACTTCTGGAACGATGTGCGCAATCGCTATGAAGAGCGCCGCATCGACATTTCGCGCCCGCTGTTGCCACCGGCCGAACTGTTCCTGCCGGTGGAAGACTGCTTTGCCCGCCTGAAAAACTGGCCGCGCGTGGTCGTAAGCCAAGACGATGTCGACAGCGGTGTTGGCCGTGAACGTTTCCCGGCCCAGCCCTTGCCGAGCCTGGCCATTGAAGCCAAAGCCAATCAGCCATTGGCGGCATTGTCGGGCTTTCTCGATCAGTTCCCAGGCCGGGTGCTGTTCACCGCCGAGTCGGCAGGCCGCCGCGAAGTGCTGCTGGAGTTGCTCGAACGCTTGAAGCTGCGTCCGCAAACGGTCGACAGCTGGAGCGCCTTTGTTGCTGGCAAAGAACGCCTGGCGATCACTATCGCACCGCTCGATGAAGGCCTGCTGCTGGACGACCCGGCAATTGCCCTGGTCGCCGAGAGCCCGCTGTTCGGACAACGGGTCATGCAGCGCCGCCGTCGCGACAAGCGCAGCGACGCCAACAACGACGCGGTGATCAAGAACCTTACCGAGCTGCGCGAAGGCGCACCGGTGGTGCATATCGACCACGGCGTGGGCCGCTACCTGGGCCTGGCGACACTGGAAATCGATAACCAGACCGCCGAGTTCCTCACCCTGGAATATGCCGAAGGCGCCAAACTCTACGTACCGGTCGCCAACCTGCACCTGATCGCCCGCTACACCGGCAGTGACGACGCCTTGGCACCGCTGCACAGGCTCGGCTCCGAGGCCTGGCAAAAGGCCAAGCGCAAGGCCGCCGAACAGGTACGCGACGTGGCCGCCGAGCTGCTCGACATCTATGCACGCCGTGCCGCCCGCAAAGGCTACGCCTTCGCTGACCCGTCGGTGGACTACGCCACCTTCAGTGCCGGCTTCCCGTTCGAAGAAACGCCCGACCAGCAAAGCGCGATCGAAGCGGTGCGCGAAGACATGCTGGCAGCCAAGCCCATGGATCGCCTGGTGTGTGGCGATGTTGGTTTCGGCAAAACCGAAGTGGCCATGCGCGCCGCCTTCATTGCCGTGCACGGCGGCCGTCAGGTGGCCATTCTGGTACCGACCACCCTGCTCGCCCAGCAGCACTACAACAGCTTCCGCGACCGCTTTGCCGATTGGCCGGTGACCGTGGAAGTCATGAGCCGCTTCAAGTCGCCTAAGGAAGTTGCGACTGCTGTCGCCGACCTGGCCGAAGGCAAGATCGACATCGTTATCGGCACCCACAAGCTGCTGCAGGACGACGTCAAGATCAAAGACCTGGGCCTGGTGATCATCGATGAAGAGCACCGCTTTGGTGTGCGCCAGAAAGAACAGCTCAAGGCCCTGCGCAGCGAGGTGGATATCCTCACCCTGACCGCCACGCCGATTCCTCGCACCTTGAACATGGCCGTGGCCGGCATGCGTGATCTGTCGATCATTGCCACCCCGCCCGCCCGCCGCCTGTCGGTGCGCACCTTCGTCATGGAGCAGAACAAGAGCACAGTCAAAGAAGCGCTGTTGCGTGAATTGCTGCGCGGTGGTCAGGTCTACTACCTGCACAACGATGTGAAGAGCATCGAGAAATGTGCTGCCGACCTGGCCGAACTGGTGCCTGAAGCGCGCATCGGCATTGGCCATGGGCAGATGCGCGAGCGCGAACTCGAACAGGTGATGAGCGACTTCTACCACAAGCGCTTCAACGTCCTGATTGCCTCGACCATTATCGAGACCGGTATCGACGTGCCGAGCGCCAACACCATCATCATCGAGCGTGCCGACAAGTTCGGCCTGGCCCAGCTGCACCAGCTGCGCGGCCGGGTCGGCCGTAGTCACCACCAGGCCTACGCTTACCTGCTGACGCCGCCGCGCCAGCAGATCACTCCGGACGCCGAAAAGCGCCTGGAAGCGATTGCCAATACCCAGGACCTGGGCGCCGGTTTCGTGCTGGCCACCAACGACCTGGAAATCCGTGGCGCCGGTGAACTACTCGGCGAAGGCCAGAGCGGCCAAATCCAGGCCGTCGGCTTTACCCTGTACATGGAAATGCTCGAGCGTGCGGTCAAGGCCATCCGCAAAGGCACGCAGCCAAACCTCGACCAGCCGCTGGGCGGTGGCCCGGAAATCAACCTGCGCCTGCCTGCGCTGATTCCCGAAGACTACCTGCCAGACGTGCACGCACGTTTGATCTTGTACAAGCGCATCGCCTCGGCGGTGGACGAAGACGGCCTCAAAGACCTGCAAGTGGAAATGATCGACCGCTTCGGTCTGCTGCCGGAACCGACCAAAAACCTGGTGCGCCTGACCTTGCTCAAGCTGCAGGCGGAAAAGCTCGGCATCAAGAAAGTCGATGCCGGCCCCAACGGCGGCAAGATCGAGTTCGAAGCCGAGACCCCGGTCGATCCGCTGGTGCTGATCAAACTGATCCAGGGCCAGCCCAAACGCTACAAGTTCGAAGGCGCCACCCAGTTCAAGTTCATGGTGCCAATGGAACGCCCGGAAGAACGCTTCAATAACCTCGAGGCGCTGTTCGAGCGCCTGACCCCACAATCTGCGTGAAGGAAGACCCATGCGTGCCATTCGCTGCCTGACCCTGCTGCTGGCGTTGTTCACTCCAGCGGCGTTTGCTGAAGGCGTTTATCAGGTTGAAATGCTGCTGGTACGGCAGAACGCCGTTCCGGCGATCACCAGCCAGTTCGCCCCGGAAGACTGGAGCAACGGCGCCCAGGCCATTGCCGCAGGCGATCTGCGCCAGCCGGCATTGACCGAAGAAGCCGCCAAATTGAGCGCTGACAGCCAATACACCGTGCTGCTGCACAAAGCCTGGAAACAGGATGCCGGCAGCGTTGCCATCAGTGACGGCAAAGAACAGTTCGGGCACTTCCCCATCGAGGGCAACCTGAACCTTAAAGAAGAGCGCTTTATCAGTGTCGAGGCCAGCTTCTGGGTCAACCAGTTCGATGGCAACGGCGCCGTCACCCAGAGCGAACAACTCAAGCAAAGCAACAGCACGGTAAAAAATGGAGAACTGACCTTCCTTGACGGCGGCCACCTGGCCCTGCTGCTCAAGGTCAGCAAGCCCTGAAAATGCCCGAGCAACTGATTGACACCCTCCAGCCACAACCACGGTTGTGGCTGGGCAGCATCGAATTCAGCGCCTTCGAACCGCGTAACGGGCGCATGCAGCGCCACATCCAGCACCGCGCAGCGTTGGCCTTTGGTTACGCCGGCGAATACGTGTGCGGCACCAAGAACATCGCCATCGTCAAGCATGAAGCCGAGCAGACCCTGCGCATCCAGCGCCAACCTGCCGCCGAGCGCAGCCTGCGTGAAACGCTGCTGCGCCTGGGCTTCAAAATTGCCACACGCCAGAGCAAGGCGCTGCCGGAAAGCGCGGGTGATCCGTTCGAACTGCCTAACGACAGCGCCTGGCTGCGCTTTGTCCTGAGCGAACTGCCAGCCCTGCGTGAGCAAGGCTGGCAGATTGAGTTTGCCGATGACTTCGCCTTTGACCTGACCCCGGTAGACGACTGGTATGCACATATCCAGGAAGCACCGGAACGCGACTGGTTCGACCTGGAGTTGGGCATTGTGGTCGACGGTGAACGCCTGAGCCTGCTGCCGATTCTGCTCAACCTGCTACGCACTCACCCGGAGTTGCTCAACACCGCACAACTGGCCAAACGCCGCGAAGATGAACAACTGCTGGTGACCATCCCCGGGCACGCGGGAGGGCGCCGCCCACTGCAAGTTGCCCTGCCCTACGGGCGACTGAAACCGGTGCTGGCTACCCTCGGTGATTTCTACCAGCGCGAGCCGGGCGAAATCAGCCTGCGCCTGGCCACCCCTGACGCCACACGCCTGAATGCCCTCGAGGAATTGCCGCTGAGCTGGCAAGGTGGCGACCGGGTGCGCAACCTGGCTGAACGCCTGCGCGACATACGCTTGCAGCCTGCGCAGACCCCGGACGGCCTCAACGCCACCCTGCGCAGTTATCAGCTCGAAGGCCTGAGCTGGATGCAGGCCCTGCGCGAGCTGGACGTCGGTGGCATCCTCGCTGACGACATGGGCCTGGGCAAAACCCTGCAAACCCTCGCCCACCTGCTTACCGAAAAAAACGCCGGACGCCTGACCCGCCCGGCCATGGTGGTTATGCCCACCAGCCTGATCCCCAATTGGCAGGATGAAGCCGCGCGTTTTGCCCCAGGCCTGAAGGTGCTGGCCCTGCAAGGCGTCGGCCGACGCAAGCACTTTGACCAGCTGCAGGATTACGACCTGCTGCTGACCACCTACGCCCTGTTGCCCAAGGACCTGGAACACTTCAAGGGCCTGGTGTTTCATGTGCTGATTCTTGACGAAGCGCAGTACATCAAAAGCCCAGGCAGCAAGGCCGCCCAGGCCGCGCGCCAGCTCGAAGCGCGCCAACGCCTGTGCCTGAGCGGCACACCGCTGGAAAATCATCTGGGCGAACTGTGGTCGCTGTTTCACTTCTTGCTGCCCGGCTGGCTGGGCGACGCCAAAGCCTTCAACCGCGACTACCGGGTGCCGATTGAGCGTCAGGGCAATGATGAACGCCTGCAGCACCTCAACGCACGGATCAAACCCTTCCTGCTCAGGCGCACCAAGGAACAAGTCGCCACTGAACTGCCAGCGAAAACCGAGATGGTTCACTGGGTCGAACTCAGCGATGCCCAGCGCGATGTTTACGAAACCATGCGCCTGGCCATGGACCAGAAAGTCCGCGCGGAAATCACCCGCAAAGGCGTCGCCCGCAGCCAGATCATCATCCTTGAGGCGCTGCTCAAGCTGCGTCAGGTGTGCTGTGACTTGCGCCTGGTCAACAGCCAGGCATCAACCGCCCGCAGCGCTCACTCAGGCAAGCTGGCGAGCCTGATGGAAATGCTTGAAGAGCTGCTTGCCGAAGGGCGGCGCGTGTTGCTGTTCTCGCAATTCACCAGCATGTTGCGCTTGATCGAGGCTGAGCTGCAGCAACGCGCCATCGCTTATGCCCTGTTGACGGGCGAAACCCGTGATCGCCGGGCGCCGGTGCACGACTTCCAGAGCGGGCGCTTGCAGATCTTCCTGATCAGCCTCAAGGCTGGAGGTGTCGGTCTGAACCTGACGGCCGCCGACACGGTGATCCACTTTGATCCCTGGTGGAATCCGGCGGCTGAAAACCAGGCCACCGACCGCGCCTATCGCATCGGCCAGGAAAAACCGGTGTTCGTGTACAAGCTGATTACCCGCGGCACGGTGGAAGAGAAAATCCAGCAGTTGCAGCAGGAGAAGTCAGCGCTGGCGGCCGGGGTGCTGGATGGTAGGCAGGCTGGGGATTGGCGTTTGGCGGCAGAAGATATTGATGCGTTGTTTGCGCCGCTGCCGGGCAAGCGTAAAGCGTCGAAAACAGGGTGATTGTATCGCGGGGCAAGCCCGCTCCCACCGACCGCGGCAGGAGCGGGCTTGCCCCGCGATTTCAATCAACCAACTGAGCCTCTTTCAACGCCCCCAGCGCCTCCAGCCAACGCGGCTGCTGGCGGTAATCGGTACGTGCAAAACCCTGCCCGCGCATGTGCGCAATACGCGGCGAAGGCTTGACCTTCAGGCGCTGCGCCGCGCTCAACGCCAGCTCCGCTGCGGCCCGGTCATTGCACACCAACCCCATGTCACAACCGGCGCTCAACGCCGCCTCAATGCGGCTGGCGGCATCACCTACTACATGGGCACCGGCCATCGACAGGTCATCACTGAAGATAACCCCGTCAAAGCCCAACTCACCGCGCAGAATGTCTTGCAGCCAACGCCGCGAGAAGCCTGCAGGTTGATTGTCGACCTGCGGATAGATCACATGGGCTGGCATCACCGCTGCCAACTGACCGCTCAGGCGCGCAAAGGGCACCAGATCAACGGCGCGGATCTGCTCCAGGCTGCGCTCGTCGGTCGGGATGGCA
Organism: Pseudomonas sp. NUPR-002; assembly: GCF_056322725.1. NCBI lineage: Bacteria > Pseudomonadati > Pseudomonadota > Gammaproteobacteria > Pseudomonadales > Pseudomonadaceae > Pseudomonas > Pseudomonas sp. NUPR-002. The sequence goes on along the minus strand of NZ_CM150476.1, from coordinate 1,989,716 downwards.
ACGTGGGAATCAGCTTCAGCCCAACCGTGCCCGGGGAAGTGCTTGCCGCATGCCGCCATGCCAGCAGCGCTCATGCCGCGAATGAACGCACCTGCCAGCGCAGTAGCGCGCTGCGGATCACCCTCGAACGCACGGCTACCGACCACCGCGCTGCGCTGGTGATCCAGGTCCAGAACCGGGGCGAAACTCAGGTCCAGACCCACGGCCAACACTTCAGTGGCCATCAACCAACCGCACTGCTCGGCCAGGTACTCGGCGTTGTCGTTATCGGCAATCGCGCGCATCGCCGGCAAACGCACAAAGCCCTGACGCAGACGCTGCACCCGACCGCCCTCTTGATCCACCGCCAGGATCAGGTCCGGGCGAATGGCGCGAATCGAGGCGGTCAGTTCACGCACCTGACGTGGGCTTTCGATGTTGCGTGCGAAGATGATCAGGCCGGCCACTTCGGGTTGGCGCAGCAACTGACGATCTTCTGCAGTCAGCCAGGTACCGGCGATATCTACCATCAGGGAGCCTTGCAGGCTGGCACTCATATTTGATCCTTCAGTTCAGGGGCATATTGGCCCATTGAGGGCATGCGGCTTGTGCGATCAGCACCCGGCAATGCACCGGCACCCGCTCAAACAGGTGCAACAGGTCAGCATTGCGCAGGCGTACGCAGCCATGGGACAACGGCACACCCAAAGGTTCGCAGTCGGGCGTGCCATGCAGATAAATGTAACGACGGAACGTGTCGACTTCGCCCATGCGATTCAACCCTGGCTCGCAACCACTGAGCCAGAGGATACGGCTGAGGATCCAGTCGCGACCGGGATGTTGCATGTGCAGAGAAGGTGTCCATATCTCGCCGGTCCAGCGCCGCCCGCGCAGCACTGCACCTTGCGGTAAGCCGGCACCGATCTTCGCCCGCACCTGGTGCAGGCCGCGTGGCGTACACCCGGAACCGTTGCGCTCACCCGCCCCCTTCACGGCAGTGGACACCGGCAAGCGCAGGCACAACTGCCCCTGGGAAAACCCATAGAGGCATTGATCGGCAAGGGATATGTGCAGTAAATCCAGACTGGGCATGAGCGCTAGCTTAGCCGATGCGGCCCGCCGCGCCCAGCCATGCTAGGCCTTGGCGGTGGCTGTCGTGCTCGACGATTTACTGCGCGGGCGCAGTTGCGCAGCGGCCATGGCTTCATCGGTGACACCGCTGTCGGCACGCATGCCAGCAGCCAGGAACGGCACCATCAGGCGCATGACCTGCTCGATCGAGGTGTTGACGCCAAAATCGGTCTCGGCAATGGCGCGCAAGGCTTTAATCCCGGACATGCTGAATGCCGCCGCGCCGAGCATGAAGTGCACACGCCAGAACAGCTCGATCGGTGGGATACGCGGCGCGGCCTCATTGACCAGCAACATGTAGCGACGGAACACCTTGCCGTACATGTCTTCGAGGTAACGGCGCAAATGCCCCTGGCTCTGACTGAACGCCAGGCCCAGCAGGCGCATGAAGATCGACAGATCGTTACCGCTGCGCGGCTGCACGACCAGCGCCTGCTCAACCAGGATCTCCAGCAGCTCTTCAAGACTGGGTTTGTGTTCGGGGCGCGCCTGACGGCGTTCCAGCTCGCGCTCGAGACTGGTGCAGAAAGGGCCGAGAAAGCGCGAGAAGACCGCCTGGATCAGCGCCTTCTTCGAACCGAAATGGTAATTCACCGCTGCCAGGTTGACGCCGGCCTTGCTGGTGATCAGCCGTAATGAGGTTTCGGCAAAACCTTTTTCCGCGAACAACTGCTCGGCAGCATCGAGAATGCGTTCAACGGTTTCCGACTGGGCCATGACTACTCCGCCTGACAAACACTTGTTTGAAACATACGTTTCAAAGCGGTGATTTGTCAAGTCTGTGCAGGCGTTTTGCGGCTATACGGTCAGCTATTAAATCACAGCTGCAGGCCGCGTGCTGCAAGCGCTTGACGCCCCACCCCGGTTTTTCTTCAAGCATGGCGCTTGCAGCTCAACGCTTACTGTATATAATTACAGTCACTGTATAAAAAGACAGAGCGATCAATATGCTAAAACTGACGCCACGCCAAGCTGAGATTCTGGCTTTCATCAAGCGCTGCCTGGAAGACAACGGCTTCCCGCCTACCCGTGCGGAAATCGCCCAAGAGCTGGGTTTCAAGTCGCCTAACGCCGCCGAAGAGCACCTCAAGGCCCTGGCACGCAAGGGCGCAATCGAGATGACCCCAGGCGCCTCGCGCGGCATTCGCATCCCTGGCGTCGAGGCCAAAACCGAAGATAGCGGCCTGCCGATTATCGGCCGGGTTGCAGCCGGCGCCCCCATCCTCGCCCAGCAGCACATCGAAGAGTCCTGCAACATCAACCCGGCCTTCTTCCACCCCAGGGCCGACTATCTGTTGCGCGTAAACGGCATGAGCATGAAAGACGTCGGTATTGTCGATGGCGACTTGCTTGCCGTGCACACCTGCCGCGAAGCCCGTAATGGCCAAATCGTGGTCGCCCGCCTGGGCGACGAGGTAACGGTCAAGCGCTTCAAGCGAGAAGGCAGCAAGGTCTGGCTGATTGCTGAAAACCCCGAGTTCGCCCCCATCGAAGTCAACCTGAAAGAGCAGGAGCTGGTGATCGAGGGCTTGAGTGTCGGCGTTATTCGCCGATAAAAGGAGGCGTCATGCAGTTCCCCCACGCACCACAGCAAGCACAATTGCCCCTGTTCGAAGCGTTCCTGGCCCAGCCAGTGCTGCCCGGACTGAAAACCGCCAAGCCTGCGCCCCACCCTGGCGCCGCTCAGGTTTTCAGCGAACTGTCCTTGCGTGGCGCGCTGGGCAGCTGCCAGAGCCTGCTGGCTCCCATGCTGCGTGAACTGAGTGAATTGAGCGAAGAACAGGACGAGCGCTGGCTCACCCTGATCGCCCCACCCGCCAGCCTGACCCAGGCATGGTTACGTGAGGCGGGCCTTAACCGCGAACGCATCCTGCTGCTGCAGCCACGCGGCAACCAGAGCGCTTTGCAACTGGCCTGCGAAGCCTTGCGCCTGGGCCGCAGCCATACCGTGGTCAGCTGGTTGAACACCGTCAACAGCAGCACCCGCCAGCAATTGAGCAACGCCGCACGCGCAGGAGATGCGCAAAGCCTGAACATCCGCCTGGGCTGATATTCAGGAGCACTATTGATTGGTTTAGCCAGGCTTCCTCAGGACGAGGAAGCCATGCAGCGCGATCAATGCAGGACGCGTGGTCCGTCGTCTCGCTCGATTTCGCCTTCCACCAGCTTGCCGGCCATCTGCACGCCAACACTGAGCATGGCCTTGGCCACTTCGACGTGCTGCCCCTGCAGGAAGGCCTTGGCGTCCTCGGAGAAATCCAGGGTTACCAGGGAGCCTTCGTCCTCGGCACGGCGCAGCTCGATCCGGCCATCAGGTAACTCGACAATTTCTAAAAAGGACGTTGGCATAAGGGGCTGTTCTCCACGAAAGGCGGTTATTGTACCAGCGAGTGCCTCAATCAGCACTCACTCAGGCCTTCGCGAAAACGAACAGTCAGGCCCTTGAGGTTTTGCCGCCAGCTTTCCAATTCTTCCCGTGAAAGCGGCTGCGCTTCAGGCTCATCAAGGCTCACCGCCTGAATCAGCGGCTGGGTAACATCGCTTTTCGGTGCTTTTTTCGCGACCGGCGGTCGGAACAAATCGGCATAAGCCACCAGCAGCTGCGCCAGCCAGGTCTCACGTTGTTCGGCCAACTCAACCAACTCGGCCATTTCTGGAATGGCCACTGCGTCGAGCACATCACGGGTCAACAGCAGTTCTGCACGCGGCGCTACCGCCTGTGGCAAGCGGTAAAAACCGGCAATCTCGTGACAAAGCCCCAGTAAGGCACCGTAGAGGTGGAACAGCGCCGACTCACGCTCGGCCTGAATCAGCGCCTGGGCATTCATCGCCCGGCTCTCTTGCGCCTTGCCCATGGCGTCGAGCGCCAGGCCTGCGAAGTAAATCTTCTGGTTGGTGCGGGTATAGAGTTCCTGGGCCATCTGGATGCCCTCCGAAAGGCTGCAAGGCGGTCTATCAATCTACACTACTTCATCGCGGGGCAAGCCCGCTCCTACAGGTTATTGGTGCCCTGTAGGAGCGGGCTTGCCCCGCAACTCGGTCAGCGCTTGTCTTCAACCTTCCAGGCATTACCGTCGTAGAAGGCGCGCCAGCCAGTCGGCTTGCCGTCAACCTCGGTCTGCACGTACTGCTCCTTGGTTTTACGGCTGTAGCGAATCACCGCCGGGCGACCGTCCGGGTCTTTTTTCGGCGCTTCGCAGAGGAAGTGGTACTTCGGATCGATTTCGTCCTTGTGCGGAATGATCTCGATCACCAACGGCGCACGGGTCTCACGGTTTTTCGGGAACTGGCTGGCCGCCAGGAACAACCCCGAAGCACCGTCACGCAGCACATAGGTGTCGTTGACCTTTTCGCACTTGAGTTCCGGCATCTTCACCGCATCCATCTTCGGCGGTGCCGCTTCGCCGCTCTTGAGCAGCTTGCGGGTGTTCTTGCATTCGGCATTGGTGCAACCGAAGAACTTGCCGAAGCGACCGGTTTTGAGCTGCATTTCACTGCCGCACTTGTCGCACTCCAGGCTCGGCCCTTCGTACCCCTTGATGCGGTAGCTACCCTCTTCGATTTCATAGCCGGTGCAATCCGGGTTGTTACCGCAGATGTGCAACTTGTGCTTTTCATCGAGCAGGTACGCGTCCATTGCCGTGGAGCAGATCGGGCAACGGTGCTTGTTGAGCAGCACACGCGATTCCGATTCACCCTCGTCATCAGCGGCAATTTCATCACCCGGCACCAGGTTGACCGTGGCCTTGCAACGCTCTTTGGGCGGCAGGCTGTAACCCGAACAACCGAGGAACACACCGGTGGACGCGGTACGGATCATCATTGGCCGCCCGCAATCCTTGCACGCGATGTTGGTCAGGGTCGGCTGGTTGGCACGCATGCCTTTCTCGCCATCTTCAGCCAGCTTGAGCTTGGTGCTGAAGTCACCATAGAACTCATCCAGAACGTTTTTCCAGTCGCGCTCGCCCTGGGCAACGTCATCGAGATTCTCTTCCATGCCGGCGGTGAAGCCGTAGTCCATCAGATTGGAGAAGCTCTCAGACAGGCGCTCGGTGACGATATCGCCCATCTTTTCCGAATAGAAACGACGGTTGTGCAGGGTCACATAGCCGCGATCCTGGATCGTCGAAATGATCGCTGCATAAGTGGAAGGACGGCCGATACCGCGCTTTTCCATTTCCTTGACCAGGCTGGCCTCGGAGTAACGTGCAGGCGGCTTGGTGAAATGCTGGCTCGGATCAAGCTGAATCAGCTTGAGCACTTCGCCCTGGTTCATTTCCGGCAATACGTCGTCATCACCTGGCTTGCTCTGCTGTGGCAGCACGCGGGTGTAACCGTCGAACTTGAGGATACGGCCCTTGGCACGCAGCTCGAAGTCGCCGGCAGTGACACTGACGGTGGTCGACAAGTACTGCGCCGGTGGCATCTGGCAGGCGAGGAACTGGCGCCAGATCAGCTCGTACAGACGCTCGGCATCGCGCTCCATACCACTGAGCTTGGTCGGGTGCGTGTTGACGTCAGATGGACGAATGGCTTCGTGCGCTTCCTGAGCCCCCTCTTTGCTGCCGTAGACAATCGGCGCTTCAGGCAGGTATTTCTTGCCGAACTCGCTCTCGATGTAGCTGCGGGCCATTTCCACTGCATCGGTCGAGAGGTTGGTCGAGTCGGTACGCATATAGGTGATGTAGCCCGCTTCGTACAAGCGCTGAGCCATCATCATGGTTTTCTTTACCCCGAAGCCCAGGCGGTTGCTCGCGGCCTGCTGCAAGGTCGAGGTAATGAACGGCGCCGACGGCTTGCTGCTGGTCGGGCGGTCTTCACGCTTGGCAACGGTGTAGCTGGAAGACTTGAGCTTCTCCAGCGCCGCCATGGCCTGGGCTTCGTTGAGCGGCTTGAACGCCTCACCCTTCTCACGGGCCACTTCGAAGCGCACTTTGGCGTCCTTGGCGGTGCCCAGGTCAGCATGCACTTCCCAGTACTCTTCCGGGATGAACGCGCGAATTTCACGCTCACGCTCGACCACCAGCTTCACCGCGACCGACTGTACGCGACCGGCAGACAGGCCACGGGCGATCTTGGCCCACAACAGTGGCGAAACCATGTAGCCCACGACACGGTCGAGGAAGCGACGGGCCTGCTGGGCATTGACCCGGTCGATGTCCAGCTCGCCCGGCTGCGAGAAGGCTTCCTGAATGGCCTTCTTGGTAATTTCGTTGAACACCACACGCTTGTAGCGGCTGTCGTCACCACCAATGGCTTCGCGCAGGTGCCAGGCAATGGCTTCCCCCTCGCGATCCAAGTCGGTTGCGAGATAGATGGTGTCGGCGTCTTTGGCCAGACGACGCAGTTCTTCGATGACCTTTTCCTTGCCTGGAAGGATCTCGTACTTGGCTTTCCAGCCGTGGTCCGGATCAACCCCCATGCGCGCAACCAGTTGCTTGCGGGCCTTTTCTTTTGGCGACAAAGCTGGCGCCTCGCCCGCAGCGGCCTTGCCACGCTTGGCAGCAGGCTCCTTATTGGCGCTGGCCGAACCGCTGGTGGGCAGGTCGCGGATATGGCCGATACTCGACTTCACCACGTACTGGCTGCCCAGGTACTTGTTGATGGTCTTGGCCTTAGCCGGGGATTCCACAATGACCAGCGATTTGCCCATGGATCGGAAAATTCCTGAATACTGAAAATAAAAACACGGCAGGTACCTGACGCGGCACCGCTATATATAGTGGCAACAGAGTGAGGTCAAGCTTGACGCAATAGCTGCTCAGGCGCCGGAGGAGGAAACTGCTCGGCCTCAGGCGTGATCAAAGCAAAGCGCGGTACGCACTTCCCGTCAACCTCAACCGTCTCGGTAAACATCGTCAACGGACGCAACCAGCAGCTGAAATCGCCATAAAGCGTCTGGTAAACCACCATCCATTCCTCGGTTTCAGAATGGCGCGCCGTACCGAACACACGATACTCAGGCCCCTTGTAATGCCGGTATATGCCTGGCTGTATCTGCATGTTGCTCACCCTCTTGAAAAAAATTTCTACAAAAACAAAAACCGGGGCACCAGGCCCCGGTTTCCATCCGCAAAACGCTTAAACGCGTTCGAAGACGGTGGTAATACCTTGGCCCAGGCCGACGCACATGGTCGAAACGCCGAAGGTCCCGCCATTCTGCTTCATGACGTTGAGCAGGGTGCCGGAAATCCGTGCGCCCGAGCAACCGAATGGGTGACCCAAAGCGATGGCGCCGCCGTGCAGGTTAACCTTCTCATCCATCTTGTCGAGCACTTTCAGATCCTTGAGCACTGGCAGGGCCTGTGCAGCGAAGGCTTCGTTGAGCTCGAAGAAGTCGATATCGGCGATGGTCAGGCCTGCACGCTTGAGCGCTTTCTGGGTCGCAGGCACCGGACCATAACCCATGATTGCCGGGTCGACACCCGCCACAGCCATGGAACGGATCACGGCCAGCGGCTGGATACCCAGGTCCTGGGCGCGCTGGGCCGACATCACGATCATGCACGAAGCACCGTCAGTGATCTGTGAAGACGTACCGGCTGTTACCGTACCCCCTTTCGGGTTGAACGCTGGCTTCAACGCCGCCAGGCTTTCCAGGGTGGTGTCCGGGCGAATGGTTTCATCGTAGTCGAAGACCTTGAGGAAGCCGTTCTCGTCGTAACCCTGCATCGGGATGATCTCATCCTTGAACTTGCCTTCGACAGTCGCCTTGTGGGCGAGCTGATGCGAACGCAAGCCGAACAGGTCTTGCTGCTCACGGCTGATGCCATGCATCTTGCCGAGCATTTCGGCGGTCAGGCCCATCATGCCCGACGCCTTGGCGGCGTACAGCGACATGTGCGGGTTCGGATCGACGCCGTGCATCATGCTGACGTGGCCCATGTGCTCTACACCGCCAACGACGAAGACATCACCGTTACCGGTCATGATGGCTTGTGCCGCAGTGTGCAGGGCGCTCATGGACGAGCCACACAGACGGCTGACGGTCTGGCCGGCCGCCGTGTGCGGGATCTGAGTCATCAGCGATGCCATACGGGCGATGTTCCAGCCCTGCTCCAGGGTCTGGTTTACGCAGCCCCAGATGACGTCTTCAACTTCGTTTGGATCGACCTTGGTGTTGCGCTCCAGCACCTTGCTGATCAGGTGCGCGGACATGTCTTCGGCACGGGTGTTGCGGTGCATGCCACCCTTGGAGCGGCCCATTGGCGTGCGACCGAAGTCGACAATCACCACGTCTCTTGGATTCAGGCTCATATATTCTCTCGCTCTTTATCGTTGGGCGCTTAACCGAAGAAGCTCTGACCGTTTTTGGCCATTTCACGCAGCTTCGCGGTGGGGTGATACAGCGGACCCAGATCGGCGTATTTGTCTGCCAGGGCAACGAATTCGGCTACGCCGATCGAATCGATGTAGCGCAGTGCGCCGCCACGGAACGGAGGGAAACCAATGCCGTAGACCAGGCCCATATCGGCTTCTGCGGCGGTTTCAACGATGCCGTCTTCCAGGCAACGAACGGTTTCCAGGCACAGCGGCACCATCATCCAGTTGATGATGTCTTCGTCAGTGACTTCACGCTGTTCGTAGACAACTGGCTTGAGCACTTCAAGCACTGCAGCGTCAGCGACTTTCTTCGGCTTGCCGCGCTTGTCGGTTTCGTAGGCGTAGAAGCCTTTGCCATTCTTCTGACCCAGGCGATTGGCTTCATACAGCGCATCGACAGCCGAACGGCGGTCGTCTTTCATGCGATCCGGGAAGCCTTCAGCCATGACGTCACGACCGTGGTGACCGGTGTCGATACCGACCACGTCCATCAGGTAGGCCGGGCCCATCGGCCAACCGAATTTTTCCATGACCTTGTCGATGCGCACGAAGTCGACACCGGCACTGACCAGCTTGGCGAAACCGCCAAAGTACGGGAACAGCACGCGGTTGACCAAAAAGCCCGGGCAGTCGTTGACCACGATCGGGTTCTTGCCCATTTTCTTGGCGTAGGCAACGGTGGTGGCAACCGCCACATCGCTGGACTTCTCGCCACGGATAACTTCTACCAGCGGCATCATGTGCACCGGGTTGAAGAAGTGCATGCCGACAAAGTTTTCCGGGCGTTTGAGCGCCTTGGCCAGCAGGTTGATGGAGATGGTCGAGGTGTTGGAAGCCAGAATGGCGTCTTCCTTCACCTGGCCTTCCACTTCAGCCAGCACGGCTTGTTTGACCTTCGGGTTCTCGACCACTGCTTCAACGACGATGTCGACATTGGCGAAGTCGCCATAGGACAAGGTCGGGCGAATCGCGTTGAGCGCTTCAGCCATTTTCGCCGGGGTCAGACGGCCTTTTTCAACGCGTTTGCCGAGCAGCTTGGAGGCTTCGTTCAAGCCCAGCTGGATGGCGCCTTCGTTGATGTCCTTCATCAGGATCGGGGTACCTTTGACCGCCGACTGGTAGGCGATACCGCCACCCATGATGCCCGCACCGAGCACCGCCGCCTGCTTCACGTCATGCGCGATTTCGTCGTGGGCTTTGGCCTTGCGCTTGAGCTCCTGGTCGTTGAGGAACAGACCGATCAGGCTCTCGGCAACCGAAGTCTTGGCCAGCTTGACGAAGCCAGCAGCTTCGACTTCCAGCGCCTTGTCACGGCCGAAGTTGGCCGCTTTCTGGATGCTCTTGATCGCTTCAACCGGCGCCGGGTAGTTCGGGCCCGCTTGACCGGCAACGAAACCTTTGGCGGTTTCGAACGACATCATCTGCTCGATGGCATTGAGCTTGAGTTTCTCAAGCTTGGGCTGACGCTTGGCCTTGTGATCGAACTCGCCACTGATGGCGCGCTTGATCAGGTCCAGGGCAGCGGCCTGCAGCAGTTCTGGGGCGACCACAGCGTCGACTGCACCGACTTTCAGGGCATCTTCAGCGCGGTTTTCCTTACCGGCGGCAATCCACTCGATGGCGTTGTCGGCACCGATGATACGCGGCAGACGCACAGTACCGCCGAAGCCCGGGTAGATACCCAGCTTGACTTCCGGCAGACCGATCTTGGCGTTGCTGGACATCACCCGGTAGTCGGCAGCCAGGCACATCTCCAGACCACCGCCCAAGGCGATGCCATTGATCGCGGCGACAGTCGGAACGGCCAGGTCTTCGAAGTCACTGAAAATCCGGTTGGCTTCCAGGTTGCCGGCGACCAGTTCGGCCTCGGGCAGCTTGAAGTTGTCGACAAACTCGGTGATATCCGCGCCGACGATGAAGACGTCCTTGCCACTGCTGACAATCACGCCTTTGATCGATGCGTCGGCCTTGATGGTGTCTACAGCCTGACGCAATTCGTTCAGGGTAAGACGGTTGAACTTGTTAACGGACTCACCCTTGAGGTCGAACTTCAGTTCGACGATGCCGCTTTCAAGAGCCTTAACCGTGATGGCTTTACCTTCGTAAATCATCAACTGATCTCCACGATATGGAAGCTGAACTGTACACGCCAATCGCTGGTGAAAGACCCGGCTGGCCGTTAGCCATGTGTTGCCGAACCTTGCGCCAGGCACACCCGTCAGCGCGATAGTCGGGATTCTGTAAGAGCATTCTGACAATACAAACGCTCAATTCATACGCCCGTTTGATTTGGGTATGCACACATTCAACGAAAAGGTCGCCGTTGTCAAATACCCGAAAGCGGCCTGAAAACGCGACTTTGCGGTCACTTTCTGTCGAGCACGGGCAAACACGGGCATCGGTGATTGAGCCGTATTCATAGCAACGATAGTGGTTAAAGACTTACACGCTCAAACGCCCGATCAACGCCAGGCAGGTGTAAATAAAAAGACACGAAAAATCGCAAGCAGCGGTGAGCCCGCTACACTGGGAGGAGATCAAGACTTGAACCGGCCTGCCTGGCCCGCCTGCCCGATGCGTATATCGGGCTTTTTATTGCTGCCTCGCGATGCTGTGTGGCTGACAGCCCTCAATCGCGGGGCAAGCCCGCTCCTACACAAAATGTTTGAGGCGGATTGCCCGAGATCAGGCCAGGGTTTTCAATACTGCGGCAATATCCTGCAATACAGCCGGCTCGCCACGCTCCCCCCAATACAGCGCGACCATCTGTGGGCCCGCTTCGACCTTGTAAACACTTTCTGGCAAACGTGCGAGTTGCTCAGCGTGCACAGGATCGGCGCAAGGTTCGCGCCATTGGTTAAGCCAGGTACCCGGCGTGGTTTGCCAGTAACTCCAGGTGTCTGCCCTGCCCTGACGGCGCGGCCGCACGTACTGGGCACAGGGGCTTGGCGGCTCCTTCGGCAACCAGTGTGGCCACTGCTGTGGCGCCAGTTGCATGGTCAAACCCATGCGCCGGGCTTCCATACGCAGCGCCATCCGACCACTCTGATTGCGCGAAGGTCGCAACCAGGCCAGGGGACTGAGAATCAGCGCAAGGATTGACACCACCACCCAGACCGTCATATCTGTTATTCCCATAAAGCGTTTTAAATGAGCTGGTTAGCCGAGGTTCCCAGCGATCAGCCCGAAACCGACCATACTTGAACTATCGCGACTGTCAGGAGAGCCTCTCATGCCCTACGAACACATTCTGGTTGCCGTCGACCTGACCGAAGAATGCGACCCGGTCATCAAACGCGCCATGACACTGGCCGCGCCGACACAGACCAAGGTGTCGCTGGTACACATCGTTGAACCCATGGCCATGGCCTTTGGTGGTGACGTACCGATGGATCTGTCACAGCTGCAACAGCAACAGTTCGACCAGGCCAAAGAGCGCATGGACCGCCTGTTCAACAAGTACCCTGAGATCCACCGTGGCGATTCACACCTGACCTACGGCCAGCCACGCCAGGAGATCCATCAACTGGCCAAGGATCAGAACTGCGACCTGATCGTGGTCGGCAGCCATGGCCGCCACGGTCTGGCACTGCTACTGGGCTCCACCGCTAACGACGTACTGCACGGCGCACCGTGCGATGTGCTGGCCGTACGCCTGCTGAAAACCCCGTAAGCCGAACGACTGTGGGAGCGGGCTTGCCCCGCGAAGCGATGTGGCTGGCACACCGCAATCGCGGGGCAAGCCCGCTCCCACAGGTCCCACCTTAGCTGTCGAGTTCAGCCCAGCGCTCCACCAGCACATCCAGCTCAGCCTGCATCTGCTCCAGGCGCGCCAGCACGGCGGAGGTCTGGTCGATTGGACGCTGGTAGAACGCCGGATCGGAAATCTCTTCCTGCACCGCGGCCATCTGCTGTTCCAGCGCATCGATCTGGCCCGGCAACGCTTCCAGCTCACGCTGCAGTTTGTAGCTGAGCTTTTTCTTCGGTGCCTCGGCGACCGCAGCAGGGGCTGCGACCGGCGCAGGGGCAACGGCTTCAACCACTGCGGTATTGAGTTCCGACTTGCCCGATTTGCTTTCGGTGACACCGAGCAACTTCGGCGAACCGCCCTGACGAATCCAGTCCTGATAACCACCGACGTATTCGCGGACCTTGCCCTCGCCTTCAAAGACCAGGGTGCTGGTTACCACGTTGTCGAGGAAGGCCCGGTCGTGGCTGACCATCAGCACGGTGCCCTTGAACGCCGACAGCACCTCTTCGAGCAGTTCCAGGGTCTCGACGTCGAGGTCGTTGGTAGGTTCGTCGAGTACCAGCAGGTTTGCCGGCTTGCTGAACAGTTTGGCCAGCAGCAAGCGCGCACGCTCCCCTCCCGACAGCGCCTTGACTGGTGTCCGGGCCCGCTGCGGGCTGAACAGGAAGTCGCCCAGGTAGCTGAGGACGTGACGGTTCTGCCCGTCGATTTCGATGAAGTCGCGACCTTCGGAAAGGTTATCGATAACGGTCTTTTCCAGGTCCAGCTGATGGCGCAACTGGTCGAAATAGGCCACTTCCAGACGCGTGCCGGACTCGACCTTACCGCTGGTAGGCTCCAGATCGCCAAGCATCAGTTTGAGCAGGGTGGTCTTGCCAGTACCGTTGGCGCCGAGCAGACCGATGCGGTCTTCACGCTGCAGGACCATGGAAAAATCTTTGACCAGCTGCGGGCCACCGGGGTGGTTGAAGCTGACATTCTCCAGCACCATGACCTGCTTGCCGGATTTTTCAGCAACATCAAGCTGAATGTTCGCCTTGCCCTGACGTTCACGGCGCTCACTACGCTCTACGCGCAAGGCCTTGAGTGCACGAACACGGCCTTCGTTACGGGTGCGGCGGGCCTTGATGCCCTGACGAATCCACACTTCTTCCTGCGCCAGCTTCTTGTCGAACAGCGCGTTAGCGGTTTCTTCGGCCGCCAGCATGGCTTCCTTGTGTACCAGAAAGCTGGCGTAGTCGCCGTTCCAGTCGATCAGGCCGCCACGGTCCAGCTCCAGGATGCGCGTGGCCAGGTTTTGCAGGAACGACCGGTCGTGGGTAATGAACAGCACAGCGCCGCCAAAGCCGCTGAGAGCCTCTTCGAGCCAGGCAATGGCACCGATGTCCAGGTGGTTGGTTGGCTCGTCGAGCAGCAGCAGGTCTGGCTCGGACACCAGGGCCTGGGCCAGCAGCACACGACGGCGCCAGCCACCGGAAAGTTCGGCCAGGGTCTTGTCGGCCGGCAGTTGCAGACGGCTGAGGGTGCTGTCGACCAGTTGCTGCAAACGCCAGCCATCGCGCGCTTCCAGGTCGTGCTGGACGTGCATCAGCTTTTCCAGGTCGGCATCGCTGTGGATGTTCTGGCTCAGGTGGTGGTATTCGGCCAGCAAGGCACCGACACCATCGAGGCCTTCGGCAACCACGTCGAACACCGTGCGCCCATCGGCCACCGGCAGCTCTTGCGGCAGCTCGCCGATTTTCAGCCCGGGTGCACGCCAGACATCGCCGTCGTCGGGCTTCTGGTCACCTTTGACCAGGCGCAGCATGCTCGATTTGCCCGTACCGTTACGGCCGATAATGCATACCCGCTCGCCACGGGCGATCTGCCAGGACACCTTGTCCAACAACGGCATGGCGCCGAACGCAAGGGACACATCGCTTAATTTGAGCAGGGTCATGATCTTCTCCAAAAACCGGGCGCGCATTCTACCCGACTTGGGCCTTCTTCACATTAAGCTGGCACGCTTATGGTTAGATCCGACGACAGGCCGTCCGATTACAACTCGATACAAGCACAATGCTTTCATCCGCCTACGGCAAACGGCTAAGCTTAAGCCTCGTAACCTCAACAGTGCTGGCTTCGCCGTCACTTTTCATGGTCAAACTGCCCGGAAGTCTCATGCGCAGCCGCCTGTTCAATATTATTTCCTGCCTGCTTCTCTCGGCCTCTGCGGCCAACGTTGCGCAGGCCACCGACATCACTGTGCAGCGCCAGTACTACGACGAGGCCAAGCGCGCCCTCGCGAAAGGCGACAAAGGTCCGTACCTGCGCTACGCCCAGGCACTGAGCGACTACCCGCTGACACCCTACCTGGCCTACGACGAGCTGACCGCACGCCTGAAAACCGCCAGTAACGCCGAAATCGAGAAGTTTCTCGCCGCGCACGGCGACTTGCCCCAGGCCAACTGGATGAAGCTGCGCTGGTTGCGCTGGCTGGCCGAACGCGGCGAGTGGGAAACCTTCAGCCGCTACTACGATCCGAAACTGAACTTCACCGAGCTGGACTGCCTCAATGGCCAGCGTCAGTTGATCCAGGGCCAACGCGCCGAAGGCTATGCCTCGGCGGAAAAACTGTGGCTGGTGGGCAAGTCGCAGCCAGCAGCCTGTGATGCCTTGTTCGATCGCTGGGCAGCCGAAGGCCAGCTCACCGAGCAAAAACGCTGGGAGCGCACCAAGCTCGCTGCCCAGGCGCGCAACTATGGACTGGCCACCAGCCTGAGCAAATCCCTGACCACCCTGGCACCACAAGGGCGGCTGCTGGTTGAAGTGGCGCAAAAGCCGCAGTTGCTCAATCAGCCAGGGCGCTTCGTGCCAGTCAATGAGGCGATGTCCGACGTTGTCAGCCTGGGCCTGCGCCGCCTGGCACGCCAGGACCCGGAGCGGGCCATGAGCCTGCTCGACGACTATGCCAACCGCATGCATTTTTCGCGTGACGAAAAGGTCGCGATCGCCCGGGAGATCGGCCTGACCCTCGCGCGCCGCTATGACCCACGCGCGCTTGACCTGATGACCCGTTACGACCCTGAGCTTCGCGACAACACCGTAACCGAATGGCGCCTGCGCCTACTCCTGCGCCTGGGGCGCTGGGAAGATGCCTACGAGCTGACCAAACGCCTGCCGCAGGATCTGGCCAGCAGCAACCGCTGGCGCTACTGGCAAGCCCGCAGCCTCGAGCTGGCCCAGCCAAAGAACCCACAGATTCCACTGCTGTATAAAACCGTTGCCCGCGAGCGTGACTTCTATGGCTTCCTTGCGGCCGACCGGGCGAAAACCCCCTACCAGTTGAACAACAAGCCACTGGTATTGAGCCAGGCGATGATGAACAAGGTGCGCAACACCCCAGGCATCCGCCGCGCCCTGGAATTCCACGCCCGCGGCCAGATCGTCGATGGCCGCCGCGAGTGGTACCACGTCAGCCGTCACTTCAGCCGTGACGAAATGGTGGCCCAGGCGCGCCTGGCCTACGACATGCGCTGGTACTTCCCGGCTATCCGCACCATCAGTCAGGCCCAGTACTGGGACGACCTGGATATCCGCTTCCCGATGGCTCACCGCGACACCCTGGTGCGCGAAGCCAAGGTGCGTGGCCTGCACTCAAGCTGGGTGTTCGCCATTACCCGTCAGGAAAGTGCCTTCATGGAAGATGCCCGCTCCAGCGTGGGCGCCAGTGGCCTGATGCAACTGATGCCAGCCACCGCCAAGGAAACCGCGCGCAAGTTCAGCATCCCGCTGGCCTCCCCGGCCCAGGTGTTCAATCCGGACAAGAACATCCAGCTCGGTGCGGCGTACCTGAGCCAGGTGCACAGCCAGTTCAACGGCAACCGCGTGCTGGCATCGGCAGCCTACAACGCAGGCCCCGGCCGTGTACGGCAATGGCTACGTGGCGCCGATCACTTGAGCTTCGATGTCTGGGTGGAGTCGATTCCGTTTGATGAAACCCGTCAGTACGTGCAGAACGTGCTGTCTTACTCGGTGATCTACGGGCAAAAGCTCAACTCGCCACAGCCGCTGGTCGACTGGCACGAGCGCTACTTTGATGATCAATGATTGACCGTACCTGATCGCGGGCCTGTGGGAGCGGGCTTGCCCCGCGAAGCGATGTGACTGGCACACCGCAATCGCAGGGCAAGCCAGCTCCCACCCGCAATTAGCGATTATTCCAACACCGTCACCGGCATCCCCACCTCAAGCACGCCACCGCCATCGGCCACCAGGTTCTGCCCGAACAGCACATCCCCTTCCTTCTGCCGATAGGTCTTGAGGGTGGTCAGCGGCTCTCGGTCGGCACTGCGCTCACCGGTCTGCGGGTCGATGGTGGTGAGAATGCAGCGCTCACACGGCTTGAGCACACGAAACTCCATGTCACCGATGCGGATTCGCTTCCAGCCATCCTCGGCAAACGGCGCCGCACCTTCGATTACCAGATTGGGCCGGAACCGCAGCATCTCCAGCGGACGCCCGACACGTTGCACCAGGTCATCCAGCGATGCCTGGCCGATCAGCAGCAAAGGAAAGCCGTCGGCGAACGCCACGCGGTCACTGTTCTGACCATAGCCACCAGGCAAGAATCGCGTACGCTGCTCCGGCACATGCACCAGGCGCACCTCCTTGCCGATAAATTCGCTGAGCCACTGCGCCGCAGCCTCACCCGCATCAGGCACACGGAAGGTATCGCGCCAGATGGTCACGCCACGCAGGTCTTGGTCTGGCGGCGGTACGGCAACACGCAACGCAGGGCGCCCGGGCGCCTGCAAGGTCAGCTCGCCATCAGGTCCATGCAATGCGGTCAACTGGCTCATCTGCGGATAGGCGCGCTGGGTCAGGAAACGACCGTTGTCGCGCTCTACCAGCATCCAGCGGCGATCGCCTTCCAACCCCAACAGACCCAACGAAGAAGCCTGCAACGCCTGGCCGCGCGCAGATTTGAGCGGATATCGGTACAACGCACTCAGTTGCATGGGTGACCTTCCCTACGTCGGTTCAAAGCCCTAGCTTATACCGACTCAGACTGTCGCTTCATCCAGCATCAAGCGCTGACGCACGACATCGACCAACTTGTCGGGCTGGAACTTGGACAGGAAGTTGTCACAGCCCACCTTTTTCACCATCGACTCGTTGAAACTGCCGGACAGCGAGGTGTGCAGCACAACGTGCAACGCTCGCAAGCGCGCATCGTTACGAATTTCCGTGGTCAGGCGATAACCGTCCATCTCTGGCATTTCAGCGTCGGTGAAAATCATCAGCAACTTCTCACACATGTCTTCCCCGGCGTCGGCCCAGGCTTTGAGCATGCGCAACGCCTTGAGACCATCGCTGGCGACATGCATTTTTACCCCCAACTGCGACAAGGTATCGCGCAGTTGCGCCAAGGCCACGGTGGAGTCGTCCACCAACAGCACCTCACGGCCACGGGCACGCGCCAGCACCGGGTCGTCAAGCTTGTCACGCGAGACTTTGGCGCTGTACGGCACGATCTCAGCCAGCACCTTCTCAACGTCGATGATTTCCACCAACTGCTCATCGACCTTGCTGATGGCCGTCAGGTAATGCTGGCGCCCAGCACTGCTGGGCGGCGGCATAATGGCCTCCCAGTTCATATTGACAATGCGATCGACCCCGCCGACAAGAAACGCCTGCACCGACCTGTTATATTCGGTAACAATAATGGTGCTACCAGGACCAGGCGTCAGTGGCCGCATACCGATCGCCTGGGACAGGTCGATCACTGGCAAGGTCTGCCCGCGCAAATTGACCACCCCACAGACAAAAGCATGACGCTGCGGCATCAGGGTCAGCTTGGGCATCTGCAGCACTTCTTGAACCTTGAACACGTTGATCGCGAACAACTGCCGGCCAGCCAGGCGGAACATCAGGATTTCCAGGCGGTTCTCACCCACCAGCTGCGTTCTTTGGTCTACCGTGTCGAGAATGCCAGCCATCTAAAGAACCCCCAGGCTTGTTCCAAGAAATGAATCCAATGGCCTTGTATCGGCCAGATCAGGCGCAGCTTGACCCCTGAAGAAAATGCTCAAGCAGTCATTGATGTCATTTTAACATCATGGTTAACTGCACCTAGTCCCCTTCTGTCGCTTTTGCCCGCAAAGCGTCGCAAACCGCCCATCCCATCAGGGAAACCCTTAGCAGCAATCGGGCGAGACCTGATGTTCGCGATATCCATTAGCCATTAATGTGACGCCATTCTCATTGCATGAACGGAGTCAGGCTTTTGTCAGTCATCGCCTCATTATGGCCAGCACCTGCTCCAGCCCTTTGCGCTGGAGCCAAATGATGGCTAACGAATCACTGAACAGCAGCCTGGTCCAGGACTTTCTGGTGGATGCCCAGGTCTTGCTGACCCAGGCCGAAGAGTGCCTGCAGCACCTGGAACTGATCGACAATGATCCAGATGCCTGCCATTGCCTCAATGACACCCTGGCAACCCTGGTGACTCGCGCCGAGACTTTGGGGCTCGTTGAGGTAGCCAATTACAGCAACCAATTGCAACGCTTGCTGGACACCGCCCAGCAGCCGTCACACTTGCCTGGCAGCGCGCTGCCTGCACTCGAAGAGTGCCTGACGCTATTGGCCTGGCAGTTGGAACTGGTGGATCCCAGCACCGGTCGCCTGGGGCTGGATACAGATGAACAGGCCGCACTGCTGGATAAGCTGGCAGCAGCCCTGAACCCGGCGTCACCCTGCGCCTCTTGCAGCACGAGCATGATGCTCTGCGAACACCCACAGCACACGCCGCACAAAGCAACTGGACGCTTTGACGCAGGCAACTAAAGGGTAATAGACAAAGAGCCAGCCCACGGCAATCAGAGCACTCTACGCTCTGCACTAACAGCCAACTTCCCTCACTCGCCAATCATGTCTGCAGTCGTTTGCACAACTGCAGATTTAATTCAATTTGTGGAAGCTTTACCGTTAATACAGCGATGGCAAAGTGCTACATTTTTACGCACAACGCTTTCGGTATTGGCCTGTAAAACCCGGCATTTCAGACAGTTATAAGAGTTCGCCCCGCCCGCGATCTGAAGTGATACCATGCGCGCAATTAACGGGGAATCGAACCTCGACCGGTCATACCGCCAAGGACTTTTTCTCTTGATGCAAGTATTCGTCAGCCGTCTACCCTCACATTTAAATAAGAGTGAAGGTAATACAGCAACGCCTCTAGTTTGACCTTTTCAAGGCTTTCTTCAGCGATATTTCAGTGGCTTCATTTCTTATGCTCTCAGGCCTTATCAGATTCAAGCTTTGGCGCCCCGGAGCCGCTCTATTACGCGGGCTGACCGCAATCCTGTGCCTGGCCTCGATCATCGCCAACCTGGTGCTTTACCTCTACGCGCTACCAATGCCAGGCGCGGTACTGATACTGCATGTCGTGGCGATGCTGAGCATCGCCTGGCACTTGTGCCGCTGGGCGCGCTCGATTGCCATGCGCCCGGCAGAACTTGCCGATCGCCTGCTCAAGGTTCAGGAAAATGAGCGCCAACGTTTGAGCCGCGAGTTGCACGACGATATTGGTCAATTGCTGACGGCAGCCAAGCTCCAGGCCGACTGGCTGCAACGCCGCGTGCCGCAAGAGCTGCAGGAACACTGCAGCACCCTGCGCAGCACCCTGGACGATACCCTGACCAGCGTTCGCGATGTCTCCGCCATTCTCAACCCGCGCCAACTGGCGAGCCTGGGCCTGGAAGCCAGTTTGCGCGCCCACCTGCTGCGTACCTTGGAAAACACCAACGTGCACTGGAGCCTCGAGTGCCGCCAGCGCTTGGGCGGGATTTCAGAAGAAATGGCCATCGCCGCGTTCCGTATCACCCAAGAGGCGGTCACCAACATGCTTCGCCATGCCGACGCCCACAATCTGGTCGTGGCGATAGAGCGCCAACCGGCAGGCCTGGCCCTGTCCATCAGTGATGACGGCAAAGGCTTCCTGCCGGCCAGCAACCCGGCGGATCAAGGACAACGCGGCATGGCCGGCATGCTTGAACGCGTCACACTGCTTGATGGCACGCTGTCAGTCAGCAGCCAACCCGGCAAGGGCACGCGAATCAGTGCGCTGTTCCCTTGGCCACCACGCACCCTTGAACGCGCTCACACAAGTAACGCCCATGACCTGTAAATTGCTGCTGGTAGATGACCACTCACTGATTCGCGCCGGCGTTCGCGCCCTGGTTTCAGATATTCCCGGTTATACCGTGGTGGGCGAAGGCAATGACGGCAGCCAGTTAGCTGAACTGGTGCAGCAGTTGGACCCAGACATTGTCCTGCTGGATATTTCGATGCGCTCGACCAGCGGACTTGAGGCACTGACCGGGCTGCGCGCCAGTGGCTGCCGCAGCAAAGTGCTGATCTTGTCGATGCACACCGACCCCGAGCTGATCATGCAGGCTCTGGAAAGCGGCGCCCACGGCTACCTGCTCAAGGACACCACCGCCACCGAACTGGAACAGGCGCTGGCAGCGTTGTGTGGCGATGAGCGCTACCTGAGCCCGGCCATTGCCCACACGGTGATCAACCAGGCCCTGGTGCGGACTCAAAGCGTCAAACCAGCGCCAGCGCAAACCCACAACTTGACGGCCCGCCAGCTGGAAATCCTGCGCTTGATCGTACGTGGCAAATCCACCCGCGAGATTGCCCACGGGCTCGGCTTAAGTATTAAGACCGTCGAAACCCATCGCTCGCAGATCATGAAGCGCCTGCAGATCTTCGACGTTGCCGGCCTTGTGCTGTTTGCCGTGCGCGAGCAAATCATCAGCCTTGACGACTGAGCAGCGGTGAATCCGACGGCAAATGCACGTTCAAAGCTGAAGGCAACACTTCAAAACGCAAGCTGTCGCCTTGCAGCGGCTCACCATCGAGGTTGATGTCCAGTCCTTGCGAACTCTTGATTTCGACCCAGGGCAGGCGCGCCCGTACGAACAGGTTTTCTAGACCCAGACCATCGCTGAGCAGGCTACGTAAAGTGCCTACAACTTCCTGCGGCGCTGGCAGGATGCTGACTTCCAGCAACCCGTCATCAACCTGCGCCTGCGGACACAACACATGCCCACCTCCCGCCTGCCGACCGTTGCCGATCCCCAGCGCCAGCAAGTCGCCTTGCCAATGAAAATCCGGACCGTGCAGGTCAACAGAGGCGGCGCTCAGTTCGCTGAAGCGCGACAGCCCCGTGAACAGGTAGGCCGCCGCGCCCAGCACTTTTTTCAGGTCTTCGGAGGTATTGGCAGTCACTTGGCTGCCAAACCCGCCGGTGGCCATATTGAGAAACACCTGATCCCCTACCCGTCCCAGATCAATGGCCCGGGCCGGACTCTGCAG
Organism: Pseudomonas sp. NUPR-002; assembly: GCF_056322725.1. Taxonomy (NCBI): domain Bacteria; kingdom Pseudomonadati; phylum Pseudomonadota; class Gammaproteobacteria; order Pseudomonadales; family Pseudomonadaceae; genus Pseudomonas; species Pseudomonas sp. NUPR-002. The sequence goes on along the minus strand of NZ_CM150476.1, from coordinate 1,968,166 downwards.
CAGCGCCAGCGCTTGCTCAGGCTCCAGCGGCACGCCAGCGGCGCGGGCAAAATCATTGGCCGTACCTAACGGCAGGAGCACCAGACTTGCCTCAGTACCCGCCTGCGCCATGGCTTCTGCAACATCACGCAGCGTGCCATCGCCGCCACCGGCCACCACATGCGTGTACCCAGCCGCCAACGCCTCGGTTACCAGGCGCGCCGCATCGCCAGCCTCCCAGGTCAGGCGTACGTCCAGTTGCCAGCCACGCTCGCGTTGAGCACCGACGGCCGCGCGCACTTGTTCGTTCATGGCCTGCTTGCCATGCAGGATCACCAGGGCTTTCTGCTGCGTCATGTCGTCTCCCCCACACACTGATCAACGAGCATCTGGACCACTGCAGGCGGGTGTTTGCTCCCTGCCCGATGGCTGGCTGAAAAAGAAAAATGCCGACTATTCACACAAATATCATTGAAAGAGCGCCCGCCCGGGTGCATCATTCGACAAATATTTGGCCTTCAAGGAGGATGCCGATGGTAAAAGTCATTTTATTGACTCATTACGCAAACGCCTGCCAGGTTTCGATTTCCCTTTACTGCACTGTAGTCTCAGTGCCCTGACTCAAGGCTGTGAAATGAGCGTTCTGATCCCCTGCATCATCGCCGGCGGTGCCGGCACTCGCCTTTGGCCGGTTTCTCGCGAAACCATGCCTAAACCCTTCATGCGCCTGCCCGATGGCCAGAGCCTGCTGCAGAAGACCTTCTCACGCGCTAGCACACTGCCCGGGGTCGAGCGCGTGGTCACGGTGACCAACCGTGAAGTGTACTTCCGCACGCAAGATGAATATCGCCAGGTGAACAGTGCCAATCTGGCGCTGGACTTCATCCTCGAGCCCTTCGGGCGCAACACCGCTCCGGCGATTGCCGCTGCGGCCCTGCACTGTGCCAGCCTGTACGGTGACAATGCTCAGTTGCTGGTGTTGCCTGCCGACCACCTGATCAGCGATTTGCCAGCCTTTGAGCGTGCAGTCGAGCAAGCCCGCAACCTGGCAGATGAAGGCTGGCTGACCACCTTCGGCCTCGTACCCAGCCACGCCGAAACCGGTTTTGGCTACATCGAAAAGGGCGACGCACTGAACGCCCAGGGCTACAAAGTGCAGTGTTTCGTCGAAAAGCCCGACGCCATCACCGCCCAACGCTACCTGGACGGCGGCCAACACCTGTGGAATGCCGGCATGTTCTGCATGCGCGTGGACGCCATTCTGGCTGAACTGGACCGCCACGTTCCTGATTTGCTCGCCAGCGTCCAGCATTGTCTGCAACAAAGCGCGCGCAAACAGGGCGAATGCGAATTGCAACTGGAACTCGACCCACAGACCTTCGACCGGGTGCCCGACATTTCCATCGATTACGCCGTCATGGAAACCTCCAGCCAGGTCGCCGTGCTGCCCGCCGACCTGGGCTGGAGCGACATCGGTTGCTGGGAAGCGGTCCGCGGCTTGAAAGAAGCCGACCACAACGGCAACCACTGCAATGGTGAGACGGTGTTGCACGACGTGTCCAACTGCTACATCGACTCGCCACGCCGCCTGGTCGGTGCCGTGGGCCTGGACAACCTGATCATCATCGACACCCCTGATGCCTTGCTGATCGCCGATGCCGCGCGCAGCCAGGAGGTCAAGGTGATTGCCCAACAACTCAAGCACCAGGGCCACGACGCCTATCGCCTGCACCGTACCGTGAATCGCCCGTGGGGCATGTACACCGTGCTGGAGGAAGGCCCGCGCTTCAAAATCAAGCGCATCGTGGTACGCCCGCAGGCCTCGTTGTCATTGCAGATGCATCATCACCGCAGCGAACACTGGATCGTGGTCAGCGGCATGGCCTGTGTGACCAACGGCGAAGACGAGTTTTTGCTCGACACCAACGAATCGACCTTTATCAAACCGGGGCGAGTACACCGCCTGACCAACCCCGGGGTGATCGACCTGGTCATGATCGAAGTACAAAGTGGCGAATATATGGGCGAGGACGACATCGTGCGCTTTACTGATATCTATGGACGCGCCCCGGAGCCAGCGAGCAACTGACATCCTGGCGCGTCCATTCATATCGGCATGCCGTTACCCGCCTGGTATATAGAGGAAAGGGGTCATGCGCGTACTCTGGACACTGCCTTACCTGCCCTGGCCAACCACCAGCGGCGGCAAAACCCGGCAATACCACCTGCTGCGCAATCTGGCGCAGCGGGGTCATCGCATCACCTTGCTGGTGCAATCGAAAGTTCCGCCCAGCGAGGCGGCACGTCAGGCGCTCGAGCCCCTGCTCGAACGCCTGATCGTGCTGCCCAGGCGCCCCCTGCACAGCCCCTTGAACCTGCTCGCCGCGGTATACGCCGGCTACCCGATGCGCGCCAGCGTGAACGGCCTGGCACCGCATTTGCGCCATTGCTTCGAGCAACTGCTGGAAGAACACTGGGATGTCATCCAGATCGAGCACAGCTATAGCTTTCAGCCGTTCGAGAAGGCCTTGCAGGCCCGGCGCCTGCCGTTTCTACTCAGTGAACACACCATCGAATCGGTGTCTGGCGCCGCCTGCCATGATCGCCTGCCGCTGTGGCTGCGGCCGTTCAATGCGTTTGACCGCTGGCGCTACCGGCGCTGGGAAAACCGCGTGCTGAGCCAGGCCGAGGAGGTAGTGGCGGTCAGCCCCAGAGATGTCGAGCACATCAGCCGCCTGACTGGCTACCCCGCCTCACTGGTGGTCAATGGCGTGGACTGCGCGCACTACCAGGATATCCACCCGTCACCGCGCAGCCAGCGCCTGTTGTTCGTCGGCAATTTCGAGTACAGCGCCAGCCTCGAAGCCATTGAATGGGCCCTGGAAGACATTCTTCCGCAAGTCTGGCAGAGCAACCCGGCGGTGCGCCTGGCGGTGGTCGGGCATGCCTTGCCACAAAGCTGGAAATCACGCTGGAGCGACCCGCGTATCGAATGGGTCGGCTACCTGCCGGACTTGCGCGAGCTGCAGCGCCATTCGGCAATTTTTTTCGCGCCGCTGCGCTATGGTGGCGGCTCGAAAATCAAAATCCTCGAGGCAATGGCTGCCGGGCTGCCGGTGGTGACCACGCTCAAAGGCGCGTCCGGGCTGCAACTAACCCATGGCGAACACTACCTGGGCAGCGATGACGCTGATCAACTGGCGCTGATGATCACTCAGTTACTCAACCAGCCTTGGCGCATGTGCCAGTTATCGGAGAATGCACGCCAGTTCGTCAACGACCGCCACGACTGGAGCATTGCCACCGCCCAGCTGGAAAGCGTGCATGCGCGCCTGAGCCAACGCGCGCCCCTGCTGGGCCAATTCAACGACAACAACTTGCTCGGCCGCTCAGCCGAGTAATTCACTCAAGGGAATGAACTGGACCGTGTCACCCCTGGCGGGTGTCGTGCCTTCGCGCACCTCCACCAAGCCCTCGGCCCAGGCAGCACTGCGCAACACACCCGAACTCTGGTTCTTGTAGATCAGCGCACTGCCCTGCTCCAGACGTGCTCGCAGGTACTCGCGGCGATTGCCGGCTTTGGGCCAGTCAAAACCGGCAGGCACCGGGAACTGCAGCGGCGTCACCTCTTGCACACCTTGACGGCGCAGCAAGTAAGGACGGGTCAGCAAACCGAAGGTCACCAACGTCGACGCCGGGTTACCCGGCAGGCCAATCACCGGTACACCTTTAAAGTGGCCGAACGTCAGCGGCTTGCCAGGCTTGATTGCCAGCTTCCACAGCGCCAGCTCACCCTCTTCGCGCAGGGCAAGACCTAAATAATCAGCCTCCCCTACCGATACACCGCCGGTTGAGAGAATCAGGTCGACCTGCCCCAGCGCTGCCAGGCATTCACGGGTCTTGAGCAGGTCATCGGCGAGAATCCCGCCATCAATCACCTCGCAGCCCAGGCGCTGCAACCAACTGATCAACAACCGTCGGTTGCTGTTGTAGATCTGCCCTGGCCCCAAGGGCAAGCCTGGCTCCACCAGTTCATCACCGGTCGACAGCACCGCCACCTTGACCTTGCGCACCACCGTGAGCACGGCACAGCCGAGCGTCGCCGCCAGCCCCAGCTCGATCGGCCCCAGACGTGTTCCGGCCGCCAGCACCGACTCACCCGCGCGGGTTTCCTGACCTTGTGGACGAATGTTCTGACCGACGTGCATCGGCTCGCTGAAACGCACGCGCTGATCGTCCTGCACCTCGGCGTTTTCCTGCATTTCGACGCAGTCGGCGCCGGGCGGCAACGGTGCACCGGTAAAGATGCGCGCACAGGTGCCTGGCTGCAGCGGCTCGGGGGCGTGACCGGCGAAGATACGCTGACTGACCGGCAAGGCATCACCCTGCCAGTCCGCCAGGCACAAGGCGTAGCCGTCCATTGCGCTGTTTGGCCAAGGCGGCAGGTCGAGGCTGGCCACCAATGCTTCGGCCAGCACGCGCCCCTCGGCCTGAGCCAGATCAACCTGCTCGGTTTCCACGATGGGCGTGGACTCAGCCAACGCCAGCAAACGTGCCAGTGCGTCTTCAACGGGCATCAACGGCGCGTTCACCGGCTCAACCACGGCTAGCGCAGGGTTCAGCCTGCTTGAGGTGGGTGACGAAGTTGCACGGACGATGACGGGCATCGAGCTGCTCGGCAAGGATTGCGTCCCAACCAGTGCGCACAGCGTTGGTAGAGCCGGGCAGGCAGCAGACCAGGGTGCCATTGGCCAGCCCGGCCAAGGCGCGCGATTGCACCGTGGAGGTACCGATATCAGCCAGGGAAATATGACGGAACAGCTCGCCAAAGCCATCGACTTGTTTGTCCAGCAGGCACGCAACCGCTTCAGGCGTGCTGTCACGACCGGTAAATCCGGTACCGCCAGTGATCAACACCACCTGCACCTGTTCATCGGCAATCCAGGTGGCAACCTGGGCGCGAATTTTGTACAGATCGTCCTTGAGCAACACCCGCGCCGCCAGGCCGTGGCCGGCTTCGGTCAGACGATCGACAAACACCTGCCCAGAGGTGTCGGTTTCCAGGGTGCGGGTATCGCTGACGGTCAACACCGCAATGTTCAACGGCACGAAAGGTACATCTGCCTTGGCTTTCATGGGACCTTGATCCTTTGGAGAGTATGGGCGGTGTTATATCACAGCCCTTCGAACTCCTGCTCAAGGCAACGTGCGCGGCGGGCAATCGTGCCCGCACTGGCTATGCTGCTAATGACAAGGAACTTGCGCCGTCGCCATGCGTCTCAAGCACATTACGCCCATCCTTTACTGGAGAAATAAAATGATTCAACGGACTCTTCCTGCATTCTTGCTCGCCCTGGGCCTGGGTACATTGGCCGGCTGCGCCTCGCCAACCGTCATCACCCTCAACGACGGCCGAGAAATCCAGGCAGTCGACACGCCGGAATATGACGATGAGACCGGTTTCTACGAGTTCGAACAGCTCGATGGCAAACACACCCGCATCAACAAAGATCAAGTGCGTACGGTCAAGGATCTCTGATCGCGGCGACAGCCCGACGGGGCTTGTCGAGGGGAACGATTTGAGTAATATTTTCTCCATCGGAGTGTAGCGCAGCCAGGTAGCGCGTCTCGTTCGGGACGAGAAGGCCGCAGGTTCGAATCCTGTCTCTCCGACCAGTTACTCAGTAAAAAGCCCGCTTCGGCGGGCTTTTTTATGGCTCACAGGACTCCCCCGGTAGGAGCGGGCTTGCCCCGCGATTGCGGGTTTTCAGACACATCGCATCGCGGGGCAAGCCCGCTCCCACACCGGATGATCAAGACAGTGAGTTCGAGTTGCCAGCATTGCGCAACAGCGGCGCGGCCAGCAGAATGCGCGCCTTTTGAATCTAGAGGTTGAAACAAAATGCGTAAGTCGCTTGCCATCCTGACTCTCGGCCTGCTGTGCACACAAGGTGCCATGGCCGGCGACGGCCAGACTGCCTTGGGCGGTGGCCTGGGTGGTGCATTGGGGAACGTAGTCGGAAAACAACTGGGCGGCAGCACCGGTGCGGCAATCGGTGCCGGCGTTGGCGGTGCAGCGGGCAGCGCCATGGCTGCTAAGAATGGCAACAAGACCAAGGCCGCCATTGGCGGTGGTCTGGGCTCGGCAGGTGGTTCGCTGATTGGCGGCAAACTGGGCGGCAGCACCGGTTCGACCATTGGCGCCGGCCTGGGTGGCGCGGCGGGTGGTGCGTTGGGCAATAACCTGGCGGACGATCACCGCAAAAAGCGTCATTGATACCCAAATAATCGCGAGGCAAGCCCCTCTCCCGTGGGAGCGGGCTTGCCCCGCGATATTTCACCGCTTCAAACGTTACAGCGCAGGCTCAGCCTGTTGTACCGCTGCCGCGCCTTCCGGCAACACCGGCACATACAGCAAGCCCAGACGCGAGCTGCTCCACTCACGGGTCTTGTTGGTCAGCTCAAGGTTATTGTTGAGCTTCTGGCCATAGGTCGGAACGATTTCCTTCAGCTTGGCCTGCCACTCAGGGGTCTTGATACGATCCTTGAAGCTCTTCTCCAGCACGCTGAGCATGATCGGCGCAGCGGTCGATGCACCTGGCGAAGCACCCAGCAGCGCGGCGATGGTGCCATCCTGGGCAGCAACCACTTCAGTACCGAACTGCAGCACACCACCGTGCACCGGATCCTTCTTGATCACCTGTACACGCTGACCGGCCTGCAACAGTTTCCAGTCTTCGTTCTTGGCGTTCGGGTAGTACTCGCGCAGGGCTGCCATACGGTCGTCGAAGCTCAGCATCAACTGCCCCATCAGGTAGGTGCTGAGGTCGATGTTGTCGATACCGGCATGGGTCATCGGCATGATGTTGTGAGTGGTCAGCGCAGCGAACATGTCCAGCAGCGAGCCGTTCTTCAGGAACTTGGTCGAGAAGGTGGCGAATGGGCCGAACAGCAGCACTTCCTTGCCGTCGATCACACGGGTGTCCAGGTGCGGAACCGACATAGGCGGCGCGCCGACCGATGCCTTGCCGTACAGCTTGGCCTTGTGACGGGCAACGATGTCCTGGTTGTCGGTCATCAGGAACTGGCCACCGACCGGGAAGCCGGCATAGCCGTCAGCCTCAGGAATACCAGACTTCTGCAGCAGCTTCAGGGCGCCACCACCGGCACCGATGAAGACGAACTTGGCTTTCACGCTGCGTTCGACACCCTTGTTGGCCAGGTCTGCAACGACCACGGTCCAGGTGTTGTCGGCGTTGCGCACGATGTCGCGCACTTCGTGCTGTACGTGCAGCTTGACGTTGTCGTGCTTGGTCAGCGAGCCGATCAGCTGGCGGGTGATTTCGCCGAAGTTGACGTCGGTGCCGATGTCCATGCGGGTTGCCGCGATCTTCTGGTCGGCAGCGCGGCCTTCCATCACGATCGGTACCCACTTCTGGATCTGTGCGTGGTCTTCGGAGTACTCCATGCCACGGAACAGCGAGCTGTGCTGCAGGGCCTCATGACGCTTTTTGAGGAACTCGACGTTCTTGTCGCCCCAGACCAGGCTCATGTGCGGCACGTTGTTGATGAACGACTTAGGGTTGCTCAGCACGTTCTGCTCGACCTGATAGGCCCAGAACTGCTTGGAGATCTCGAACTGTTCGTTGACCCCAACCGCTTTGCTGATGTCGATCTTGCCGTCGGCGCCTTCGCTGGTGTAGTTCAGTTCGCAGAACGCGGAGTGACCGGTACCGGCGTTGTTCCAGGCGTTGGAGCTTTCTTCGGCAACCTTGTCCAGACGCTCGTAGATGTCGATCGACCAGGTTGGCTCCAGCTCATTGAGGTAAGTACCGAGACTTGCACTCATGATGCCGCCACCGATCAGCAGTACATCGACGCTTTTCTCGGGCTCGTTGGGCTTCGAGCAACCGATGACACTCAGGCATAGGAGTGCCAGCAGGATTTTTTTCATAGTTCAATCCAATTGAGGTGAAGTAATTGGCAAAGACCGTTCATCCCGTTGTGCACGCCCTGTTTCTTGTTGTTGCTCGCGCATACCAAAGCTTAGCGGTGCTCGACGCTCAGGCAAGCGCACTGGACGCGTGGGCAATGGTTGGCGGCTGGGGTTGTTCGATGGATCGGGAACGGTCGTCACCCTGACGATAGCGACTGAAGCTTGCCGTCGGGTGCTTGCATGGCCTGGGCCTGACCGCCTTTAAGCACAAATCAGGCCAACTTTTACAAGACCAACGGCTAATAGCTAGGACGTGTCGTCGCACCCCATCTTTAGCGGTTTTTCTGGCGAGATTCCGCCACAGCAGCCGCTAATCGGCCTTCCAAGTGGCGGAAATCCCCCTCAACTCAAGCACTTAGGCGCGAAGTGACTTCGCCCAGCTGCCCCGACAGCCCATGCAGCCGGTGCCCGGCCTGCTCGGTGTGCTGCACCGCCTGCTGATTGGCCGTGGCAATCCGGGTGATTTCCACCAGGTTGCGGGAAATGTCTTCGGCCACGCTGGTCTGCTCTTCGGCAGCGGTGGCGATCTGACGGTTCATGTCGCGAATCGCTTCAACCGCCAGGGTAATGCGCTGCAGCATCTGCCCGGCTTGCTGTACCTGCTCGGCGCCCTCCTCGCTGCGCTGCTGACCACTGTCGATGGCCTTGACCGCCTCAAGCGCACCGGATTGCACCGCGCTGATGATCTGATTGATTTCGGCAATCGAGGCAGCCGTGCGCTGCGCCAGGCTGCGCACTTCATCGGCAACCACGGCAAAGCCACGCCCCGCCTCGCCTGCCCGTGCCGCTTCGATGGCGGCATTAAGGGCCAACAGGTTCGTCTGCTCGGCAATCCCGCGAATCACCTCCAGCACCTTGCCAATCCTCGCGCTGTCAGCTTCCAGGTGGCGAATAACCGCCGCGGTACCGGCAATCTCCTGATTGACCGAGGCGATGATGCGGATGGTGTCTTGCATCACCTGCTCGCCCGCTTGCGCACTGTGGTCGGCGTCATCCGCGGCGCGAGCGGCTTCGGCGGCATGGCGTGCGACCTCCTGGGCCGCGGCAGACATTTCATGCATCGCCGTGGCCACCTGATCAGTCCGTTGAAACTGGTCATCGGTACCGCGCGCCATGCTGCCGGCAATGTTGCGCAACTCACCACTGGCGCTCTCCAGCTCACCGGCATTGTTCTGCAAGCGAGCAATGGTGTCGGCAAGAAAGTCGCGCAAGGTATTGGCCGCCACGGCCAGACGCCCCAGTTCGTCATGACGGTCACTGGTGACCCGCGCCTCGAAGCGCCCCTGACTCAACTGCGCGACATATTCGATCAAGCCGCGGATCGGCTGGATCAGGTTGCGATTGACCAACCAAAGGCTGAACAGGCCCACCAGCAAGGCCGAGCCAAACATCACCAACAGTCCCAGCCAGACAATGCGCTGCGCGGACTCATTGATGGACTGCGCACGCGCCTGGGCATCGCTGCGCAACTGGTTGACCAGCTCACTCATCTGCTCGCTGGCAGCACGATCGACGCCTTTGACCGCCTGATCACCCACGGCTGGGTCAGCACCAGCTGCAAGGAACGCCTGACGTCCTCGCTCATAGGCCTGGCCCAACTGCCTATGGCTTTCCTTGAGTTGCTCGGCGCGCGCCTTGAGGGTTGTATCGCTGCCCTGAATCAACTGATCGAGCAGGTCTTGCACCTGCTGTTCACGCGCCAGAAATTGCTGCCAGTACTTGTCCAGCTCTGCCGGCTGCTTACCGCGCAGCAGTACGTTCTTCCACTCCTGCACCTGCACCTTGAACTGCAGGTTGGCCTCATCAATCAACTGCGAAGCGCGCACCGGCCCGTCGATCAATTGCCCGTAACCGTGCACGCTGGACGACAACAATTGAAAGCAGACCAGCGCGATCATCAGTATCGCCAACAGGCTGCCACCGAGTAACGCGAGAATTTGCACTCTGAGGGATTTACGCAACATCGGAAGGAGTCTCGGAACAAGGATAAAGGAGAGCGATACCGCCGGGTATCGACCAGGCAAAGACGTCCCTGTCCTTGTTCGCTGGCAACTGGCGCAGGCGAAAAAAAAGCTGCCATCGTTCGATAGCAGCCAAGTTCGAGCATTACGCAACAGCTGACACAGATAGTCTCAAGGCTTTGCTACAGAAATGTGACAGCCTACGGAACCCTGTCACATTTCCGTAACGTTGTTGAATTGCAGGGCTGCCAGCCGTGCGTACAGCGGGCTCTCCGCGATCAGCTGACGGTGCGTGCCAATGGCCACCAGGCGGCCCTGATCGATCACCGCAATGCGATCGGCATGCTGCACCGTGGCCAGGCGGTGGGCGATGACCAGGGTCGTGCGTCCGCTCATCAACGTCGGCAAGGCCTGCTGGATCAGGTGTTCGCTCTGGGCATCGAGGGCACTGGTGGCTTCGTCCAGCAGCAAGATCGGCGCGTCCACCAACAAAGCCCGGGCGATGGCCAGGCGCTGGCGTTGACCACCAGACAACCCCAGTCCGGCATCGCCCAGGTGAGTTTGATAGCCCTGGGGCAGTTGCAAAATGAATTCATGGGCATGAGCACTGCGGGCGGCCGCTTCAACCTGCGCCATGCTGGCATCGGCGCGGCCATAACGGATGTTCTCCTCGACGGTGCCAAAGAACAGCGCCGGGTTCTGTGCAACCAAGGCAAAGTGACGACGCAGGTCCTGCGGGTCGAGCCGGCTCAGGTCTTGCCCATCAAGCAGGATCTGACCTTGCTGCGGGTCATAGAAGCGCAGCAACAGGTCGAACAAGGTCGACTTGCCAGCTCCGGAAGGCCCTACCAAAGCCAGTGTTTCACCCGGCTCGACCTTCAGACTCAAGCCATCGATCGCCGCCGGCTCCGGCCTTGATGGATAGGCGAAACGCACCTCGCGCAGCTCAAGCCGACCACTGGCCCGCGGCAGCGAATGCTCCAGCCCCACCGTCGGCGCGGTGATTTCACTGCGCGCAGCCAGCAGTTCAGCAATCCGCTCTGCCGCACCGGCAGCGCGCTGCAACTCGCCAATCACCTCACTGAGGGTGCCAAAGGCGCTGCCCACGATCAGGCTATAGAACACAAAGGCCGCCAGCTCACCGGCAGATATCCGCCCGGCAATCACATCCATGCCACCGACCCAGAGCATCACCCCCACCGCCCCGAGCACCAGCACGATCACCAGGGTGATCAGCCAGGCGCGCTGCATGATGCGCTTGCGTGCAACCGCAAAGGCCGCCTCCACCGTACGGCCAAAGCGTTGCTGATCGCTCGCCTGGTGGTTGTAGGCCTGCACCGTTTTGATCTGCCCCAGGGTTTCCGCCACATAACTACCGACATCGGCGACCCGATCCTGGCTCTGGCGCGACAAGCTGCGCACCCGCCGACCGAAAATCAGGATCGGTGCCAGCACCAACGGCAGGGCCAGCACCACAATGCTGGTGAGCTTGGGGTTAGTGATGAACAGCAGCACGATACCGCCCAGCACCATCAGGGCATTGCGCAGGAACAACGACAGCGATGAGCCGATCACCGATTGCAACAAGGTGGTGTCAGCGGTGAGCCGCGACTGGATTTCCGAGCTGCGATTGCGCTCGAAAAAGCCAGGGTGCAGGTAGATCAGGTGATCGAATACCTGCTGGCGGATATCGGCCACACAACGCTCACCAATCCACGACACCAGGTAAAAGCGGCTGAAAGTGCCGATCGCCAGGGCCAATACCAACAACAGGAACAAGCCGATGGTTTGGTTGAGCAAATGCGGGGAACGGGTCATGAAGCCCTGGTCGACCAACAACCGGATACCCTGCCCCATGGACAAGGTGATACCCGCCGTGACCACTAACGCCAGCAACGCCAGCAGCACCTGTTGGCGATACGGCCGAATGAAGCGCCAAGCCAGGCTCAGCGCCTGACGCTGGCGGGGGGAGAAGCGGTTGAGCATGGAAAGTCCGACGGTCAGCTGTTTTGCCCAGCCTACACCGTACCGCTCGTCCTACGCCAAGGAACCCTGAGTAATACAAGTCATCCGTATAAAAACTGACCCCAGTCAGCTTTAAGGTCGAGTTCATCCACCACTAGACCGTTTCGATCTAAAGTACCACTGGAGGTTTACCTAGCTTTCTGTTGGACTGGGACAAATCGTACGGGAAGTACCGACGGCGCTGTCATAGTTCGGTCACCGGGCGATTCTAGTCTGAGCTTGCAACCTGATGAGGAGACAGGAAATGAGCTTGCAACAAAGCAGCACCCAGCCGAAAACCACGCCCAACCCGCAAGCGCCGGTCGGCGGCTCGGTCATTGATCAGAATGGCAAAGAGATCACCATCACCGAAGAGATGATCCAGCAAGCCTGCGAAAAGCTGGAGCAGAGCCGCAAAGACCCCGCCAAGAAAGACTGAACCGCGCGAATTTTCAACCCGGCACCAGCGCCGGGTTTTTATTGGTTCCTCATGGATTTCCGGGGCAGGATTGGCTTTGGCTTTGGCTTTGGCTTTGAGGGCTGTGGGCTTATCCATTTGATGGGGTGGCTGGGCTGGCCCCTTCCGCCTTTACAGCGGCATTGCTCCCGCGAGGACCGCGCTAACGAGCCATCCATGGCCCGAAGCGCTTGACGGGCTCCTGCCCGTCACCTCACTACGCAATACCTCCACTCAGCCTTCTGAAGTCGCAAACTGTGTCGCCTGACCCATCGCAGAGGTGCCTGTACGGCTTGACCCGGTAGGAGCGGGCTTGCCCCGCGAGGCGGTGTGACAGCTACACCGCGATCGCGGGGCAAGCCCGCTCCCACAGGTGGTGCAAGACGGTATCTCCCACCGGCAGGGCCGAATGCAGGGGCCACCCCATCAAATGGATAAGCCCACAGCCCTCAAAGCCAAAGCCAACCCTTCCCCGACAATCCGTGAAGAGCCTTTTTATTGCCTGAGGCTCCCCCCGTTTACAGCAGCACACCACCCAAGGCATGAACCATCTGCGCCAGGTGTGGCGCATCACCGTGCAGCCGCACCCGCAGGCCCTCGATCTCGCGACGCGGTGGGTAATGTTTGCGCAAGGCGTCAAAGGCTGCCTTCTGCTCAAGCACATCACTGCTCAGGCTGCGGCGAAAATCAGCGTCGTCACGGCGTGGGTCATATACCGCGCGGCACAGCGTGGCCAACGCCCAGGCCGGATCGGTTTCCGCCTGCAGGCCAACTTCGGCCAGCCACGGCTGGGGCAACAGGTCTTCCAGCAATACCGACGCCGGCTCACCACGCCAGGCACAGAAAGCCTGATAGATCTGCGCGGTACCGCGCTGCTTGCCGTCCAGGCTGTAGCCAGCGATGTGTGGCGTGGCCAGCACGCACAGGTCTGCCAGCTCCAGATCCACCTGTGGTTCGCCTTCCCAGACGTCCAGCACTGCCAGAACATCTTCACGTGCCAGCAGCAGTTCGCGCAGCGCCGCATTGTCGATCACCGGGCCGCGGCTGGCATTGATCAACCAGGCACCCTGACGCAACAACGCCAGGCGCTCACCATCTAGCAGATGCCAAGTGGCGTGCTCACCGCTACGCGTCAGGGGGGTATGCAGGCTGATCACATCGCACTCAGCCAGCACGGTCTCCAGGCCGACATACTCGCCGCCCTCGCGCGCCTGACGCGGCGGGTCACAGACCAACACCTTCCAACCAAGCCCACGCAGCACCTCGACCAGGCGCCCGCCCACCTCTCCGGCACCGACCACGCCGTAGGTACGCGCAGACAAATCAGCGCCATCGAGCTCGGCCAGGGTCAGTACACTGCCCAGCACATAGTCGACCACGCCACGGGCATTGCAACCTGGCGCGCTGGACCACTGAATGCCTGCCTGGGCGAAGTAATCCAGCGCCAGATGGTCGGTACCAATGGTGCAGGTGCCAACGAAACGGACCTTGCTACCTTCGAGCAGCGCCTGATCGACACGCGTCACCGAGCGCACCAAGAGGACGTCGGCATCTTTCACACAGGCGGCATCGATGGCACGCCCTGGATAGCGGCGGATTTCACCGAAGCCAGCAAAGAAAGCATCGAGCAGCGGAATATTCTCGTCGGCAACAATCAGCATGGCGCTCTCCTATCGGGGTGCGCAGTGTAGGCCTTTGCCAGGGCGCTTATCCAGCCGAATGCACAGATGCCGGCCAAGCTTCCTGACCGATGCGTCAAAAAGTGTAGACTAAGCGGCTTTGTGCACTATTTTTGTGGACGCCTGCCTCGTGACTGCCATGACCACCACCCCTCACACCCCGCCCATTTCCCGCCGTCCGCGCATACGCGCTGAGCTGCGCAGCCTGATGATGCTGGCCACGCCGATCATCATTGCCCAGTTGGCCACCACCGCCATGGGTTTTGTCGATGCGGTCATGGCCGGACGCGTCAGCCCACGCGACCTGGCGGCAGTGGCACTGGGTAACTCGATCTGGATTCCGGTGTTCCTGCTGATGACCGGCATCCTGCTCGCCACCACTCCCAAGGTGGCACAACGCTTCGGCGCCGGCCAACACAGCGAAATCGGTCCGCTGGTGCGCCAGGCACTATGGCTGGCGGTCGCCGTCAGCCTGATTGCCAGTGCGCTGCTGCTCGGTGCCGAACCCGTGTTGCAGGTCATGAAGGTTGATCCGCAGTTGATCGAGCCGAGCATGGGCTACCTGCAAGGCATCGCCTTCGGCTTCCCCGGCATGGCGCTCTATTACGTACTGCGCTGCTACAGCGATGGCCTGGGCCTTACCCGCCCGAGCATGGTCATTGGCTGCCTGGGGCTGCTGCTGAACATCCCACTGAACTACATACTGATCTATGGCCACCTCGGCTTCCCGGCGCTGGGTGGTGTTGGTTGCGGCTGGGCCAGCGGCATCGTCATGTGGTTCATGGCCCTGAGCATGGCCGCGTGGAGCCGCTGGGCGCCCGCCTACCAGAACAGCCGCGTGCTGGTGCGTTTTGAGCGCCCGCAATGGGCGGTGATCAAGCGCTTGATCGGCGTTGGCCTGCCCATCGGCATCGCGGTATTCGCCGAATCGAGCATTTTTGCGGTGATCGCCTTGCTGATCGGCAGCCTCGGCCCGACCGTGGTGGCCGGCCATCAGATCGCCCTGAACATCAGCTCACTGCTGTTCATGATTCCCTACTCGCTGGGCATGGCAGTGACCGTACGCGTGGGCCAGGCGATTGGCGCGGGCGAACCGTATCAGGCGCGCTTTGCGGCGTTGGTGGGACTGGCGGCGGCGCTGGTATTTGCCTGCTTCTCGGCCGCTTTGATCCTGCTGATGCGCGAACCGATCGCGTCGATCTACACCCCGGACACCGCGGTTATCCAGATCGCCGCGATGCTGATTGTGTATGCCGCGCTCTACCAGTTCTCCGACGCCATTCAGGTAATCGCCGCCGGTGCGCTGCGAGGCTATCAGGATACCCGGGTGACCATGATCCTGACCCTGTTCGCTTACTGGGGCATCGGCCTGCCGGTGGGGTATGTGCTGGGCCTGACCGACTACTTCGGCCCGGCCAGCGGCCCTAACGGCTTGTGGGAAGGGCTGATCGCTGGCCTGACCTGCGCGGCGCTGATGTTGTCGATTCGCCTGGCACGTAGCAGTGCCAAGCATATTCGCCGCGCGCAGAGGCCTTAATCGAGTTTCTTGCGGATCCAGTACAGGTAAGTGCCCGCCTCTTCCTGTTGCTGGACCAGCTCATGGCCAAGGAACACGCAGAACTTGGGGATATCGCGGCGTGTCGAGGGATCGGTGGCAATCACCTTGAGCAGGCCACCGGCGGCCAGATCGCGCACGTGCTGGTGCAGCATCATCACAGGCTCGGGGCAGTTCAAGCCGGTGGCGTCGAGCACGGCATCTGGGGTGAAATCGGTCATCTATAACTCCGGAAACAGTAGGTGCGGGCTTGCCCCGCGAATGCCAGTCAGCGTGGTTTCAAGTCCAGACGGCGCAAGTGGCAGGTCACTTCTTCACGGTCGTGATACAGCTGCTTGCAGCCAATCGAAACCTTGACCTTGCGAGCCTTGAAGCCTTCTTCAATGCGATCGAGCAAACGCCGCACTTCGGCATACCGCTGCTTCATCGGCAGTTTGAGATTGACCACCGCCTCCCGGCACAAACCTTCACCCAACCAGGTCTCCAGCAACGCAGCACTGCGCGCCGGCTTTTCGACAATATCGCAGACCATCCAGTCCACGGTCTGCTTGGGCTTGTAGGTAAAGCCATCGGCCATCAAGTGCTGAACCAGACCGGTATCCATCAGGCTCTCAGCCATAGGCCCATTGTCGATGGCAGTCACCAGCATACCGCGTTGCACCAGTTGATAGGTCCAGCCACCCGGTGCTGCACCCAGGTCGACACCGGTCATGTCGTCAGACAGCCGCGCATCCCATTGATCTTTGGGAATGAAATGATGCCAGGCCTCTTCCAGCTTGAGGGTCGAGCGGCTTGGTGCTTCACGCGGAAACTTCAGGCGTGGGATACCCATCGGCCACATCGCCGAATTGTCGGCACTAGCGACACCGACAAACACCCGCCGACCGCTGACAAAGGTCAACAGCAAGCGCGGCTTGCTCGGGTCTTCAAGCAAACGTCCAGCCTTGCTCAGGGCCTTGCGCAGTGGTACCTCGAACTTGCGGCAAAACGTCGAAAGCTCCTTACCGTCGTTGGTGTCCATCACCTCCAGCCACAGGCTGCCGCACTGTGGGTACTGCGCCAGTGCGTCGAGCAGCACGCTGATACGATCGGTTTCCGGCAACTCGACAAAACTGCCACGCGCCCACTGACGGGGGAAAATCAGTTGCGCAAAGCGCAGTTCGCGCATCAGACGCTCAGCGCCTTCATCATCGTTGCAGATGAATTCGGCACAGGCCGTTTGCGGCTTGGCCTTGGCGTAACCGGCAACGTCCAGGCGTGCGGCGTGCTCGGCGATTTCGGCACAGACTTCACTCTCGAAGCCGGGCCGGCAATGCATAAACAGGGTATTCATTTTCACTCCAGGACGGTTGGCGGCCAATCGCCCCAACCCTGACCGGGCGCAATGCACTGCGCCGGCAAATGCGCGAATGATAAAGGAAGATCGGAACCTGTGACATGCCCCGCCGGTCCAGTACTTGGTCAGGTGCGCCAAACGGGGCTAACCTGACCGTTCAGCCAGGTCCGTGCCGTGCGGACCCCACAGAGGCGGTGCATCGGCGACAGCAAGGAAGATTGCCGAGCACCGGCGCAGAAGGAGTTGGTAATGCCCTCGCTCGATAGCCTGAAAACCCTCAAGACGCTCACGGTCGCTGACCGCCCCTACCACTACTTCAGCCTGACTGAAGCCGCTAAACAGCTGGGCGACTTGCAGCGCCTGCCGATGTCGCTGAAGGTGCTACTGGAAAACCTGTTGCGCTGGGAGGACAACAAAACCGTCACCCGCGCCGACCTCGGCGCCCTCGCCGACTGGCTCAAAGAGCGCCGCTCAGACCGCGAAATCCAGTACCGCCCGGCACGGGTGCTGATGCAAGACTTTACCGGTGTTCCGGCGGTGGTCGACCTGGCCGCCATGCGCGCGGCCATGGCCAGGGCCGGTGGCGACCCGCAACGGATCAACCCGCTGTCGCCGGTGGACCTGGTCATCGACCACTCGGTGATGGTCGACCGCTATGCCAGCCAGCAGGCGTTCGCCGAGAACGTCGATATCGAAATGCAGCGAAACGGTGAGCGCTATGCGTTCCTGCGCTGGGGCCAGAATGCCTTCGATAATTTCAGCGTAGTGCCGCCAGGTACCGGTATTTGCCACCAGGTTAACTTGGAGTACCTGGGACGCACGGTGTGGACCCGCGAAGAAAACGGCCGTACTTACGCATTCCCCGACACCCTGGTCGGCACGGACTCGCACACCACCATGATCAACGGCCTGGGTGTGCTGGGTTGGGGGGTCGGCGGTATCGAAGCGGAAGCGGCCATGCTCGGCCAACCGGTGTCGATGCTGATCCCGGAAGTGATCGGCTTCAAGCTGACCGGAAAATTGCGCGAAGGCATCACCGCCACCGACCTGGTGCTGACCGTCACCCAGATGCTGCGCAAGAAAGGTGTCGTGGGCAAATTCGTCGAATTCTACGGCGATGGCCTGGCGGACCTGCCGCTGGCTGACCGCGCCACAATCGCCAACATGGCCCCCGAGTACGGCGCCACCTGCGGGTTTTTCCCGGTCGACCAGGTCACTTTAGATTACCTACGCCTGTCGGGGCGCCCTGAACAAACGGTGCAACTGGTTGAAGCGTACTGCAAGGAACAGGGCCTGTGGCGCCTGCCCGGCCAGGAGCCACTGTTCACCGACAACCTGGCCCTGGACATGCACGAAGTTGAAGCCAGCCTGGCCGGCCCCAAACGCCCTCAGGACCGCGTCGCGCTATCGCAGGTCAGCCAGGCCTTTGACAGCTTTCTCGGCTTGCAGCTGCGCGCCTCGAGCAAAGATGTGGGCCGCCTGGAAAGTGAAGGCGGCGGCGGTGTCGCCGTGGGCAATGCCGATCAGGCCGGTGAAGCCAGCTATGAGCATGGCGGCCAAAGCCACGTACTGCGCGACGGTGCTGTGGTCATTGCCGCCATCACCTCCTGCACCAACACCTCCAACCCCAGCGTGATGATGGCGGCGGGCCTGGTGGCGAAAAAGGCGGTCGAGAAAGGTCTCAAGCGCAAGCCCTGGGTCAAGAGTTCACTGGCCCCTGGTTCGAAAGTCGTCACCGACTACTACAAGGCCGCCGGCCTCACACCCTACCTGGATGAACTGGGCTTTGATCTGGTCGGCTATGGCTGCACCACCTGCATTGGCAACTCCGGACCGCTGGACGATGCGATCGAGAAAGCCATTACTGCTGCTGACCTGACCGTCGCTTCGGTACTGTCGGGCAACCGCAACTTCGAAGGCCGGGTGCACCCGCTGGTGAAAACCAACTGGCTGGCCTCGCCACCACTGGTGGTCGCCTATGCCCTGGCCGGCAGCGTGCGCCTGGACTTGAGCAGCGAAGCGCTGGGTATCGGCTCCGATGGCCAGCCGGTGTACCTGCGTGACATCTGGCCAAGCCAGCAGGAAATCGCCGCAGCGGTTTCCCGCGTCGACACGGCGATGTTCCACAAGGAATACGCTGAAGTGTTCGCCGGCGACGCTCAATGGCAAGCGATTGAAGTGCCACAGGCAGCCACCTACGTCTGGCAGGACGACTCCACCTACATCCAGCACCCGCCGTTCTTCGACGACATCACCGGGCCGTTGCCAGTGATCAAAGACATTCCTGGCGCCCGGGTCCTGGCCCTGCTCGGTGACTCGGTGACTACCGACCACATCTCCCCTGCCGGCAATATCAAGGCCGACAGCCCGGCCGGACGTTACCTGCGTGACAAAGGCGTGGAACCGCGCGACTTCAACTCTTACGGCTCACGCCGTGGCAACCATGAAGTGATGATGCGCGGCACGTTCGCCAACATTCGCATCCGCAATGAGATGCTGGGCGGCGAAGAAGGCGGCAATACACTCCACGTGCCGAGCGGCGAGAAAATGGCGATCTACGATGCGGCCATGCGCTACCAGGCCGAACGTACGCCGCTGATCGTGATTGCCGGTCAGGAATATGGCACCGGCTCAAGCCGCGACTGGGCGGCCAAAGGTACCAATTTGCTGGGGATCAAAGCGGTGCTGGCGGAAAGCTTCGAGCGTATTCACCGCTCCAACCTGGTTGGCATGGGTGTGCTGCCCTTGCAGTTCATCGCAGGCCAATCCCGCAAGACCCTGGCCCTCGATGGCAGCGAGCGCATCGATATCCTCGGCTTGAGCCATGCCAAGATTCAGCCCCACATGAACCTCAGCCTGAACATCACCCGCCAGGATGGGCGTCAGGAACAGTTCGAGGTGTTGTGCCGTATCGACACCCTCAATGAAGTGGAGTACTTCAAGGCCGGCGGGATCTTGCACTACGTGCTGCGGCAATTGATCGCAGCGTGAAATCGCGGCCCGGCCGCAACGGCCGGGCCTTCCACGGTTACAGGGTGAAAGCGCCATTAGACTGAGCGGTCACTCGCCGACTTTTGTGTCAAAAATATGAAAGAATGCAGCGAAATCGCTGAAGTTTGCGCGCATCACATAGCGTAAGCCCTGCCGTGAATCCTTGAGCCAGATCAAGGATCGAAAATATTCATTCAACAAAACCTTCACACTGCCGATACACCACGAAAGCCTTGCGGATTGAACAGCTTATGCGTAACAACCAGCCAATAACCCAGCGCGAACGGACTTTCCCAGCTCAACAACGCTTGATCTCGACCACCGATACCAAGGGTGTTATCACCTATTGCAACGATGCCTTCGTCGAAATCAGCGGATTTTCCCGCGAGGAACTACTGCGCGCGCCGCACAACCTGGTACGCCACCCCGATGTTCCGCCAGCGGTATTTGCGCACATGTGGGGCACGCTCAAGCAAGGCTTGCCATGGATGGGCATCGTCAAGAACCGTTGCAAAAGCGGCGACCACTATTGGGTCAACGCTTATGTCACCCCGGTGTTCGAAAACAACCAGGTGGTTGGCTACGAGTCCGTTCGGGTCAAGCCAACCAGCGAACAGGTACGTCGGGCCGAGGCCCTGTACCAGCGCATCAACCAAGGGCGCACAGCGATCCCGCGCCGTGACAAATGGCTGCCAGTCGTACAAGACTGGCTGCCGTTCATTCTGGTCAGCCAGGTTGGTTTCCTGATCGGTAACTGGCTTGGTCATTCCTGGGGCTTTGCCCTGGCGGCAGCCCTTTCAGTGCCGCTCGGCCTGCTGGGCCTGAGCTGGCAGCAACGTGGCCTCAAGCGTCTGCTACGCCTGGCCGAACAGGCCACCTCCGACCCGCTGATTGCCCAGATGTACACCGACAGCCGCGGCGTTCAGGCCCGTCTGGAAATGGCCATGCTCAGTCAGGACGCACGGATGAAAACCTGCCTGACCCGTCTGCAGGACACCGCAGAACACCTGAACGAACAGGCCCGGCAATCCGATACCCTGGCCCACAACAGTTCTTCGGGGTTGGAGCGCCAGCGAGTCGAGACCGAACAAGTCGCCGCCGCCGTCAACCAAATGGCCGCCACCACTCAGGAAGTGGCCAACCACGTGCAGCGCACTGCCGACGCCACCCAGGAAGCCAACCGCCTGACTGGCCGTGGCCGCGATATCGCGGGCGAAACCCGTGACGCCATCCAGCGCCTGTCGGCGGCAGTCGGCGAAACCGGCCTGACCGTGACCCAATTGGCGCGTGACAGCGATGAAATCGGTGGTGTAGTCGATGTCATCAAGGGCATTGCCGACCAGACCAACCTGCTGGCACTCAACGCCGCCATCGAGGCTGCACGTGCAGGCGAGATGGGCCGCGGCTTTGCCGTGGTGGCCGACGAGGTTCGCCAACTGGCACAACGCACCAGCGAATCGACCGGCCAGATCCACGGCCTGATTGCCAAGCTGCAGCAAACCGCCACCAATGCCGTGCAAACCATGGAAGCCGGGCATCGTCAGGCCGAGGAAGGTGTAGCGCGGGTCATGGAGGCTGACCAGGCCTTGGTCGGTATCAGCGAAGCGGTGGCCAACATCACCGACATGACCACGCAGATTGCTGCAGCTACCGAAGAGCAGACAGCGGTTGCCGATGAAATCAGCCGCAACATCAGCACCATCGCCGACCTGGCGGACCAGACCTCCGAACAGGCGCAGCACTCGGCGCTGCTCAGCGAAGAACTGACCCGCACCGCGACCACGCAGTACTCGCTGGTCGAACGCTTCAACCGCTGACAAAGGGTGGGAGCAACGGCCTTACACCCTCTGTGGGAGCAACTGTCTTGATCATCCTGTGGGAGCGGGCTTGCCCCGCGAAGCAGGCACTGCGGTGAATGGCACGGGCTTCGCCCGTGTTCGCGGGGCAAGCCCGCTCCCACAGGTGGTGCAAGTTGCTCCTACACAGTCTGTAAGCTTGCCCCTACTACCAGTCAAGGGTCAGCCGGCTTTCGAAATAGCGCTCTTCGCCGCTTAGGGGGTCGTTGAAACGCAGGCTCTGCGCCAACAACTTCAGCGGCTTGCTGTAATCATCTTGATCCGGCACAACTTGCGGATAAAAAGGATCATTGCAGATGCTCGCGCCCAATGCCGTCATGTGCACACGCAGTTGATGGGTCTTGCCGGTGATCGGCGACAACCCGTAGCGCCACAACTCACCGTTCTTTTCCAGCACCTGGGCCAGGGTTTCACTGTTGCTCTGCCCTTCGACTTCCTGCATGCGGAAAAACGGCTCGCCACTGACCATGCGGCTTTTGTGCGTCAACGGAAACTCAAGCAGCGGCAAGGCCCGGGCAATCGCCTGGTAACGTTTGTCGATCTGGCGATTGGGGAACAACGATTGATACGCCGCGCGGCTCTGGGGGTTGGCAGAAAACAGCACCAGCCCGGCAGTGTGGCGGTCAATCCGGTGCAAGGGCACCAGGTGCGGGTTATCCAGACGGCGGATCAGCCGCCGCAGCAAAGTGTGCTCAACGTATTCGCCCGTGGGCGTCACCGGTAGAAAGTGCGGCTTGTCTACCACCACCAGATGCTCGTCGACATGCAAAATCTGCTCGTGGAACGGGATCGGCTTCTCGTTGGGCACTTCACGAAAATAGTGAATGCGCAGGCCTGGCTTGTAGGCCAGCGCAGCGCTGATCGGCTGCCCTTGGGCGTCCAGCACGCGGCCGCGCGCAATCCGGTCAAGCCACTGCTCGCGGCCAATGGCCTTGAAATGCTCGCTCAGGCAGTCGAGCACGGTCTCCCAGTTGCCAACGGGCAGGCAGACAGTGCTGGCTTGATGCTTAGCCGGGTCGAAGGAGGCAGTGGCCATGGGAACGCTCGTGACAGATAGACCAAGCATTATCCCGCATGCCCGGCGCCTCAGCCAGCCTCGCTTGCAGCCGCCTCGACGAACTCCTTGAGCCAGCGCAGCACATCAACAGCCTCCCAGCGACTGGGGTCGTAAAGGGCATACAACAATCCCTGATAGCCAACCACATCCAGCGGACGGTGATAACCAGCGCGCTGGAACAGCGCTTCGATCTCGGCGAAGCAGGTATTGAAGTGCAACTTGTTAAAGGGCGTTTTGCCCTCCAGCACCAGGCCGTCAAGGCGCAACTCGAGCACCGCCTCGCTGACCATGGCGACCGGCATACGGTTGACGGTGTATTTCAGTTGTTCGACATTGACCATGCTGTACATCCTTGAGGCAAGCGCCACCCCTATACTGTATTTATATACAGCATATGCAGAGTTTTCAGACGCGTCAATCAGACCCTACCTAGACCAGCCCTCGCAGGTAGCCGGTGCCCTTGCGGATCGTCAGGATCTGACGACGCTCGGCCCCCTCGGCAAGGCCCAGATGTACCCAGCTATCGAACTCGAGAATCAATTGGTCAAACATCAAGGCGCTGTCCGCCAAACGCCGCGCAAGTACTGCGGGCGTCAGCCCCGAGACATTGATGTCTGCTGCCAGCCCTTGTACATGTGCGCTACGCGGTGCACCTCCGACCATCCGATTCAACGCTGCACAGCGATAGCCACTGGTAACCAGCACCGGCCTGCCGACCAACAGCCGGACCTGCTCCAGCAGCGCACACAGACGACGAAGATTGTTGACGGTGTTGGCGTCCGGCGTGTTGTCGATATTGCTACGCGCGGCGCTCTGCGAGACCGTCATATCGGCCAGGGTGAAGTGTTCACTTAGATTCATGCCTGCTCCTTGGTATGCATAAAAGCGCCCAAGGAGTGTGCACAGCGCGCTGCTGTCGCGCACGACAGGAAACGTCACCCTGAAACCTGTCTCAACGCAGAAAGGCCACCACTTGCTCGGCGTCGAACGGCCAGTTCAGCTGTGCGCCGTTGTCACAACGGCGCAGCACCGGTATCAGCAGGCCAAAGCGCTCCACCATGGACTCGTCTTCGGCAATATCCACCAGCTCAACCAGCAGACCATGTTCGACAAATGGCATTAACAGGGCTTCGGCCACTTCGCACAGGTGGCAACCCAGGGTGCCGTAGAGTTGGCATTCAGGCAGCATTTATCAGTACCGGCAAGAAGTAAAAAGGGACCATTATTCTAGGTCTGCCGTCGGGGGGCGTCGAGCGCAGAGCACCCGTGGTTCAATCCCGACTAAAGTGTGATTCAGATCAGCGCCCACTGAACAAGCATGGCCCATGCTTACTGGTTTTTTGCGGCCTCCCTACATGGAGTATGTTGTGTTTGCCAACCTATTGATCATTTTGGCCTCCTCATTGGTCGTCATTGCCTTCTTCCGGCGCCTGAAGTTGCCACCGGTATTGGGCTACTTGTGCGTCGGTCTGTTTGTCGGCCCCACTGCCCTCAATTGGGTGAACGAAAGTGAGGAACTGCCAGACCTTGCCGAAATGGGTGTGGTGTTCCTGCTGTTCTCGCTGGGCCTGGAATTTTCCCTGTCGAAAATGCTCGCCTTGCGCAAAGTTGTGTTTGGCCTGGGCAGCCTTCAGGTTGCCTGCTCGGCAGTACTGCTGGCTGGGCTCCTGGCGTTGCTCGGCATGCCTGCCAACGCAGCGCTGTTATTGGGTGCAGGCCTGGCCTTGTCGTCGACGGCCATCGTCAGCAAGGAACTGACCAGCCTTGGCGAGATTTTTAGCAGCCATGGCCAGAACGCGATTGGCGTTTTGCTGTTCCAGGATGTGGTTGCCGTCTTGCTGCTCACCCTGGTTCCGGTATTTGCCGGTGAAGGTGGTCAGGCCTGGTACTGGGCACTGCCGCTGACCCTGGGCAAAACCGTGATCCTCTTCGTCGGCTTGTTGCTTGCCAGTCGCTGGCTGCTGCCACGCCTGTTTCACGAAGTGGCGAGTTCTCACTCGGCCGAACTGTTCGTATTGCTGGCCCTGGTGATCGTCCTGCTCACCGCCTGGCTGACCCACTTGCTTGGCCTGTCACCGGCGCTGGGGGCGTTCCTGGCTGGCATGCTGCTGGGCGAAAGCAACTACCGTCATCAGATCGAAGCCGATATCCGTCCGTTCCGCGACATTCTGCTGGGCTTGTTTTTCGTCAGTATTGGCATGCTCATCGACCTGCAGCTGTTCGCCAGCCACGGCCTGGAAATCCTCGCCCTGACCCTGGGCTTGCTGCTGGTCAAAGGCTGTGTGGTCGCCGCCTTGGTCCGCGTGCAAGGCAGTGACGCTGAAACCGCCTGGCGCAGTGGTTTGGCCCTGGCCCAGGGGGGTGAATTCTGTTTCGCCCTGATGGCGCAAATGCAGCAAACCCAACTACTGCCCGAAGCCATCGGCAACCTGCTGCTAGCCGCCACTTTCTGCTCGATGCTGGTCACTCCATTGCTGCTACGCGCCGCGCCAGGCATCGCTGCCCGCCTGCACCGCAAGCCCAACCAGGAAGTACAACTGGAAGCCATCGAAGCGCAAAGTGCGGCAATGAGCGGACACGTGCTGATCTGCGGCTATGGCCGGGTCGGACAATCGATCGGACGTTTTCTGCGCCGGGAAAACATCCCGTTCATTGCCCTCGATGATGACCCGGTACGGGTGCAGGAAGCCGCGGCTGGCGAAAGCTGCGTGCACTACGGTGACTCACGCCGCGGAGAATTGCTCAGTGCCATCGGCCTTGAGCGTGCACGCCTGCTGGTAATTGCCGTGGACAAGACCGATATCGCCATGAGCGTACTGAAAGCGGCGCG
Organism: Pseudomonas sp. NUPR-002; assembly: GCF_056322725.1. Lineage (NCBI taxonomy): Bacteria > Pseudomonadati > Pseudomonadota > Gammaproteobacteria > Pseudomonadales > Pseudomonadaceae > Pseudomonas > Pseudomonas sp. NUPR-002. Next base: position 1,942,465 of record NZ_CM150476.1, on the reverse strand, counting down.
CGAACGTCACGCCGATGTGCAGATCCTGGTACGTACCCGCGACGACAGTCAGCGTGAAGAACTGCGTAAGGCCGGCGCCACGGCGGTGGTACCGGAACTGCTGGAGTCGAGCCTGATGCTCGCGTCCCATGCACTGGTCATGCTTGGCCTGCCGATGGATCAGGTACAAGCGCGTATCGATGAAGTGCGTCAGACCCGCTACCGCATGCTGCAAGCCTTCTATCAAGGCGCCCAGACCAGCCCGGTCGACAGCGAAGGCCTGCCCAAGACCATGATGCATGCGGTCAACCTGCAGCCCGACGCCTACGCCTGTGGCCGTCCACTGTCCGGGCTGGACCTGGAACAGCTGGGTGTCGAGATCCAGGCGGTGCAGCGCAACGGTGAAGAACTGGCCGTGGACGCCGACACCTGCCTGCATGCCGGTGATGCGGTGCTACTGAGCGGTCCGGTTGCCGCCCTGGCCGCCTGTGAATCACGCCTGGTCGCCGGGCGCTGATCAATCCTGACTGGTGGCGCCGATCTTGTGGATCGACAGGTCGGCGCCGTAGTACTCCTGCTCCTGACTCAAGCGCAACCCCAGCAACAGCTTGATCAGGCCATACACCGCAAAGCCGCCCAACAGCGCCACCAGCACGCCGGCGAATCTGCCGATCAACTGGCTGATCAGGCTCACGCCGCCCAGGCCACCCAGCGCGGTTTGACCGAAAATCCCGCAAGCAATGCCACCCCACACCCCGCACAAGCCGTGCAGTGGCCAGACGCCAAGAACGTCGTCAATCTTCCAGGTGTTTTGCGCCGCAGTGAAACACCAGACAAACAAAGCCCCGGCAATCGCGCCAGTGGCCAGCGCACCCACCGGGTGCATCAGATCCGAACCCGCACACACCGCCACCAACCCGGCCAATGGCCCGTTGTGCAGAAAGCCCGGGTCGTTGCGGCCGACCAGCAACGCCGTCACCGTACCGCCAACCATGGCCATCAACGAGTTCACCGCGACCAACCCGCTGACCCCCTGCAGGGTCTGGGCGCTCATGACATTGAAGCCGAACCAACCGACGATCAGAATCCACGAGCCCAGGGCCAAGAACGGAATGTTCGACGGTGCGAACGCCACCAACTTGCCCTCGCGGTAGCGACCATTACGCGGGCCAAGCAGCAGCACCGCCGTCAGCGCCAGCCAGCCGCCCATGGCATGCACCACGACAGAGCCGGCAAAATCATGGAAGCTGGCACCGAATTGCGCCTGCAACCAAGCCTGCAGGCCGAAGTTACCGTTCCAGACAACACCTTCGAAGAACGGATAGACAAACGCCACAATCAGCACCGTGGCGCACAACTGCGGGGCAAACCGGGCGCGCTCGGCAATGCCACCGGAAATAATCGCCGGAATGGCTGCGGCAAAGGTCAGCAGGAAAAAGAACTTCACCAGGCTATAACCGTGGTCGTTGCTGAGCACCGCGGCCGGCTGCAGGAAGCTCACACCATAGGAAATCCAGTAGCCAACAAAAAAATACGCCAGGGTCGATACGGCAAAATCGCTGAGAATCTTGGACAAGGCATTGACCTGATTCTTGTGCCGAACGGTGCCCACTTCAAGAAAGGCAAAACCAGCGTGCATGGCCAGGACCATAACGGCGCCTAGCAGAATGAACAGTGTGTTGGAGCCGTGGACCAGGGTGTCCACCGCGCTTTGCAGATTTTCCATGGAATGGGCAGGCCTTCAGAAAAAGCACCAAGACAGCGCGGAGTGACTCCTTTTTGCACCATACTGGGCCATCGAATCACCACCGCTGTGGCTGGCCCTGCTGATCGCTGGAGTTTTTCCTTGGGTTTGTCGTGGATTGGGTTAAGGTTTACAGGCCCGGCGTATGTTCACGCGCTGATTTGGCGCAGGCACCGGAGCTGAGTGCACCCTGGAACAGCAAATCCTGTACCAAGGCTTTTTTCACTGAACCTTCGCCCGCGCCCGCAACTCAAAATAGCCACACACCCTTAGGGAGAGCCCCATGACCAGCAAATCGGCAAAGACTGCTCAAGATGTATTGATGGCTGACTTTCAGGCCCTGGTTCGTGACACCGAAAAATTGCTGGAACACACCGCGACCCTGGCCGGCGATCAGGCTGACGAGCTACGCAGTCAGATTCACGACAGCCTGCTGCGCGCACGGGAAACTCTGCAATTGACCCAGGAGTCTGTGCGTGAGCGCGGCGAGGCGGCCCTCAGCGCGACCGAAGACTACGTACAAAGCAATCCGTGGCAATCGATTGGTATCGCCGCAGGCGTCGGTTTCTTGATCGGCCTGCTCGCCAATCGGCGCTGAGGTTGGCTATGCAAAGCGAAGCGAACGACACCGCCCCGGCATCAAGCAAACGCCTTGGTGCTGCGGTCCTGGGGCTGTTGCACGGTCATGTCGAATTGTTCGGCATCGAACTGCAGGAGCAGAAAGCCCGTACCTTGAGCCTGCTGTTGTTTGCCGGGCTGGCACTGGTGTTTACCCTGCTGTTGCTGGTGGCATTGTCGGCCCTGGTGCTGGTGCTGCTGTGGGACAACTACCGTCTCGCCGGGGTGATTGGCCTCTGCGTGTTCTACGGTCTGGCAGCGCTGTTCTGTGGCTTGCGCCTCAAAGCTGCGGTGTACGACGAGTCGTCGCCCTTCAGTGCAACGCTTGAAGAACTTGCCAAAGACCGGGAGCGCCTGTTGCCATGAGCCTGCCTGAGCTACCGAAAACCACCAACCGGCGCGAGCTGCGCAAGGCCTTGGTGCGCCTGCGCCTGGAAATGCACCGCCAGGAAATACGCCACGAGTCCAGCCAGATGCTGGCGCCCCTGAGCCGCTTGCGTGCCGTGGGCGACAGCCTGCAAGGCGGGCTCGGCATCAAGCATGCGCCCTTGTGGGGAATCGCTGCGGTGGTGGTGCTGGGTTTCTTCACCGGCAAAGGCACCCGCAACGGCAGCCTGAGCCGGATGATACGCCTGGGCAGCAGCTTGCTGCCGTTGCTGAAACTGGTCATGCAGGCTGGCGCCAACAAACGCTAGGGTCACTCGATTGAAGGGTGATCACGCCTGCAAGCCCCCTGACAATGGGCTTGCAGGCGCTGCGCCGACACGGGAAGCTAGAGGCCTGCCCCTGTATCGGAGAATTGGCCTTGGACTGGCACACCCTGCTTACCCGCGAGCGTCTCGGTAAAACCTTGCACAGCCCCGAAGAACTCGGGCGCAGCCCGTTTCACAAGGACCACGACCGAATCATCTTCTCCGGCGCCTTCCGCCGCCTGGGGCGCAAGACTCAAGTTCACCCGGTGTCGAGCAACGATCACATCCACACGCGCCTGACCCACTCGCTGGAAGTCAGTTGCGTGGGCCGCTCGCTGGGCATGCGCGTTGGCGAAACCCTGCGCGACCGGCTGCCGCAATGGTGCGAACCCAGCGACCTGGGCATGGTCGTGCAGTCGGCGTGCCTGGCCCATGACATCGGCAACCCGCCGTTTGGCCATTCCGGTGAAGACGCCATCCGCCACTGGTTCCAACAGGCTGCCGGGCGTGGCTGGCTGGACGCCATGAGCGAGACCGAACGTGCCGACTTTCTCAATTTCGAAGGCAACGCCCAGGGCTTTCGCGTACTCACCCAGCTGGAATACCACCAATTCGACGGCGGCACCCGCCTCACCTATGCCACCCTCGGCACTTACCTGAAATACCCCTGGACCGCCCGCCACGCCGATGCCTTGGGCTACAAGAAACACAAGTTCGGCTGCTACCAGAGCGAGCTGCCGCTGCTGGAGCAGATTGCCCGCAAACTAGGCCTGCCACAGCTTGAGGAGCAACGCTGGGCCCGCCACCCGCTGGTGTACCTGATGGAGGCAGCCGACGACATCTGTTATGCCTTGATCGATCTGGAAGACGGCCTGGAGATGGAACTGCTCGATTACCCAGAGGTGGAGTCGCTGCTATTGAGCCTGGTCGGTGACGACCTGCCAGAAACCTATCGGCAACTGGGCCCGGGCGACTCACGACGGCGCAAGCTGGCGATTCTGCGTGGCAAGGCCATCGAACACCTGACCAATGCCGCCGCCCGCGCCTTTGTCGAGCAGCAGGATGCGTTGCTGGCCGGGCAACTGCAGGGCGATCTGGTCGAACACATGCACGGGCCGGCCAAACGTTGTGTGCTGCAAGCCAAAGACATGGCGCGCAAGAAAATCTTCCAGGACAAGCGCAAAACACTGCATGAAATTGGCGCCTACACCACCCTCGAGATCCTGCTCAACTCCTTCTGCGGCGCGGCCCTGGAACAACACGGTGGCCGCACACCGTCGTTCAAGAGCCGGCGCATCCTCGACCTGCTGGGTAACAATGCCCCCAACCCGAATGCGCCGCTGCATACCTCATTCCTGCGCATGATCGACTTCATCGCCGGGATGACAGACAGCTATGCCAGCGAAATGGCGCGAGAAATGACGGGACGATCGAGCCCGACCTGAGAGGCGTGCGAATGGCAGGTGTGTGAGCATGTGGCCGGGGAGCCAACCTCGTGTTCATGCACCTGCATGTAGGACATTAACTACACAACAGTTTTAAATTAAACAAAGCCCGGAAAAAGATACACAAAGTTACCAGTACCGACTCTCACAGCAACAATACGAAATATCACCTGTAGTCCAATACTGCGATTAGAGTCAGACATTTCCGATATAGCACCAACCTCCCTTTGAGTTCATGTGCGACCTGTTCCATCTGCGTTAAGGTGCCCGCTTACCTTTGGCACCTTATCTGGAACCGTCAACATGCACTCTGTATTTATCATCGACGACCACCCGGTCATCCGCCTGGCGGTACGCATGCTCTTGGAAAACGAGGGCTATAACGTAGTTGGTGAGTCCGATAATGGCGTGGATGCCATGCAAATGGTTCGCGAATGCCTACCGGACCTGATCATTCTCGACATCAGCATTCCCCGACTCGACGGACTGGAAGTGCTATCGCGCTTTCACAGCATGGCCACGCCCCTGAAGATTCTGGTACTCACCGCGCAATCACCGGCACTGTTTGCTGTTCGCTGCATGCATTCAGGCGCGGCCGGCTATGTGTGCAAACAGGAAGACTTGAGCGAGCTGCTCAGTGCAATCAAAGCGGTACTGTCGGGTTACAACTACTTCCCCAGCCAGGCCATCAACAACTTGCGCCCCAATAGCGATGAACACAGTGAGCTTGAGCTGTTCAAGCAGGTCAATGATCGGGAGTTGATGGTACTGCAACTGTTTGCCCAAGGCCGAAGCAATAAGGAAATTGCCCAAGGCATGTTTCTCAGCAACAAGACCGTGAGCACTTACAAGAAGCGCTTGATGCAAAAACTCAAAGCCAACTCACTGGTCGAACTTATTGAAATGGCTAAACGCAATGCCCTGGTTTGAGCCAATCCATGCCTAGCCGCATCCTCCACTATGTCCTGGCCAGCGTTCTGGCCTGCCTGTGTCTGTTCGCCTCGGCGCATGCCGACGATGCTCCGGCCAGCACTTACCAGCTACTCAGTCGCTCGCAACCGGAGCCGATGAATCTCTCGTTGAGCCCGGCACAACGACGCTGGCTGCAAAGCAAAGAGCAGTTGCTGCTGGGTACTTCAGCACCGGACTACCCGCCCTTCGACATGACCGCCAGCGGCCGAGACTACGAGGGACTGACGGCTGACGTTGCAGGCATAGTGGAAGCGGCCCTGGGTGTGCCGATCAAGGTGCGGCGCTTCGCCAGTCGTCAGGAGGCGGTAAACGCCCTGACGCTGGGGCAGATTGATATGCTCGGCAGTGCCAACGGTTACGAAGCCGCTACGCCAGGGCTGATGCTGTCCAGGCCCTACGCGGTAGATCAGCCGGTGCTCGTTACCCGCGAGAACGAAAGCCGCCCCCTTGACACGGGTCTTGCGGGCTTGCGCCTGAGCATGGTGTATCACTATCTGCCGCTTGCCGAGGTCAGCGCCAACTACCCCAACGCCACGATCAAGGCCTATCCTTCCTATCAGAATGCCCTTAATGCCGTGGCTTTCGACCAAGCCGATGTGTTTCTCGGCGACACCATTTCTACCCACTACCTGATCAACCAGGGCCACTTGAAGAACGTCAAGATGGCCAACTTCGGCAAACACGAGCCGGTCGGCTTCAGCTTTGCGGTGCAGCAAAACAACCCCATTTTGCTGCAATTGATCAATACCACGCTCGATAACCTCTCACGTGCCACGCGAGACAGCATCTTCAAACGCTGGAGCGCCGGCAGCGACGTGCTGCTAACCGACCGAAAACTGCAGCTTTCCCAGCGCGAGGAGCGCTGGCTGAGCCAGCATCCGGTGGTGCGCGTCGTGGTCAACGAAGCCGATGCGCCCCTGACGTTCTTCGACAATGCCGGCAGTTTTCGCGGCATTGCCGCCGATCTGCTCGAACTGATTCGCCTGCGCACCGGGCTGCGCTTCGACATTCAACGCGCCAGCGGGATCAGTGACATGATCGATCGGGTCAACCATGGCCGGGCCGACGTGATTGCGGCTATCTCTCCCAGCGAACGTCGGCAAGCCACCCTGACCATCAGCCGCCCCTACCTGGAAAACTCCTATGTACTGATCACCCGCAAAGGGCCGCAACAACCTGCCACGCTAGAGCAATTACCCGGCCGGCGGGTGGCCGTGGTGCGCGACAGCCCTCTGGTTGAAAGCCTGCGCAAGCGTGTGCCGGGCATTCAGTTGATCGCGACCGAGAGCAGCGAGCAGTCCATCGAAGCCCTTGCCAGCGGCTATGTGGATGCGGCGATCACGGCGTTGGTGCATGCCAATTTCAGCCTTGCCAACCGCCATGACCTGGCCATCCGGGCTTCGGTTGGCGCCGAACCGGCAACCTTTTCAATGGCCACAGCCGGGCATGCGCAGGAGCTGACCTCGATCCTGGACAAAGCGTTGCTCAGTATTGCCCCTGAAGAGCTGGGCGTGATCAACAGCCGCTGGCGCGGCTACAGCAGCGAAAACGATGCGTACTGGACCACCTACCATCAACTGATCCTGCAAATCGTCCTGGGCATCAGCGTTTTGCTGCTGTTGTCACTGGCGTGGAACGCCTGGATGCGGCGCCAGATCAAACAACGCGAAGCCGCCGAGCGTGCGCTGGGCGACCAGCTTGAATTCATGCGCACACTGCTCAACGGCACGCCCCATCCCATCTACGTGCGCGATCGCGAGGGCATCCTGCAAAGCTGCAACGACAGCTATCTGCAAGCGCTGCAGTTACAGCACGATGAAGTGCTCGGCAAGCGCCTGGAAGACGGCGTGCTGGGCGACACCTGCTATGCCAGCCAAATGCAGGCCGATTACCGCCAGGTAATGCGCGAAGGCAAGCCGCTGATCGTCGACCGGCCGCTGTTGCTCAACGACCGCGCGGTGACGATCTATCACTGGATCCTGCCCTACCGGAACTCGCTGGGTGAGGTTCAAGGCATTATCGGTGGCTGGATCGACATCAGCGAGCGACGCCAGCTGATTCAGGACCTGAGCCTGGCCAAGCAGCAGGCCGATGATGCCAATCGGGCAAAAAGTACCTTTCTGGCAACCATCAGCCATGAAATCCGCACCCCGATGAACGCCATTCTCGGCATGCTTGAGCTGACCCTGGAAAAAGCCAACCAGGGCCAACTGGATCGTCCAGCTGTCGAAGTCGCCTATAACTCGGCCAAAGACTTGCTGGCCCTGATCGGCGACATACTCGACATTGCCCGGATCGAATCCGGGCATCTGACCTTGGCACCAGAGCGTGTGTGCCCGGCGCAACTGGTCGAGTCTGTCGGTCGAGTCTTCGACGGCCTGGCCCGCCAGAAAAACCTGCAGTTGACGGTGGGTATCGACCCCAGCGCGCGCGCCTACGTACTGCTCGACCCGCTGCGGCTCAAGCAAATTCTCTCGAACCTGGTCAGCAACGCTATCAAATTCACTGAACATGGCCAGGTTGTCATTGAACTGACCCTCAAGGCCGGTCCAGAGCCCGGACAAGCCACGCTCGACATGAGCGTCCAGGACAGCGGTATCGGTATCCGCGTACAGGACCAGCAACGCCTGTTCCTGCCGTTCGTTCAGGCCAATCCCGACAGCATGCTGGCGCGCAACGGTACCGGCCTGGGCCTTTCCATCTGTCGCGACCTGTGCAATCTGATGGGCGGCAGTCTTACCTTGCACAGTGAATTCGGCCAAGGTACCCGCGCGCATGTCTGCCTGCCGGTGACACTGATGCCCAGCCACGCCAAACTGGCTACCTCCAACCCGGAGCCGTACATCAGCGTTGCGGCATTGAACGTGCTGGTGGTCGATGACCACCCCGCCAACCTGTTGCTACTGACCCAACAGCTCAACTACCTGGGGTTGGCACATTGCAGCGTCGACAATGGCCAGGAAGGGTTGGAACTGTGGCGGCGCGGGACCTTCGACGTATTGATCCTTGACTGCAACATGCCCGGCATCAATGGCTATCAGTTCGCCCGGGCGGTGCGCAGCGAAGAATGTCAACGGCAGTGGCCGCATTGCACCATTCTGGGTTACACCGCCAACGCCCAGCCAGAAGTGCGCAATCAGTGCCAGCAAGCTGGCATGGATGACTGTCTGCTCAAGCCGATCAGCCTCAAAGCCTTGGGCCAACGCCTGGCCAACGTACAACCACTTCCCCGCAGTGAACCCGCCAACGCGCTTGCCCCGTTCGACTTGCAGGGCCTGCAGCCCGTGGTAGGTAGCAGTGCCAGCGACTTACGCGCCCTGCTCGAACAACTTCAGCGCAGTTTCAGCAAGGATCGGCTAATCCTCGAGGCGCTGGACCCGACGCTTGAGTCCGAACAATTGAAAAACGAAGCGCATCGTGTACTTGGCGCTGCGCGGATTATTCAAGCCAGCACGCTGGTTGATGCCTGCGAACAACTGGAATCGGATTGCCTGACGAACGCCCCCGCATCTACGCTTGAGCTTCACCAGCAACAGGTGACAACGGCCATTGCGGCCGTGGAGTGCGCCCTGCGCCAGCACTTGCATCACACAGATGCAAACGACGCCGCAACGCAGGCAGGCTGAAACAAAACGGCGGCCACCAGGGCCGCCGTTTCAACAGGCATCAGGCAACCGGATTGATCGGGTTTTCCGGATACCAGGCGTCCAGCAGTGGGCTGACTTCAATTTTGGTCAGTTCGCTGCGCGCCTTGAGCCAGGCTTCAACAGTGGCACGCTGCTCTTCGGTAACCGAGCCGCGCTTGGCCGAGCAGACCAGGCCGAAGTCGTCGCCGCCAACATAGTCCAGACCGTTGGCGTCCATGGCGTCGTCGAGGAACGCATCGAGGAAGGCGTCAATGGCTTCGTCGGACAGGTCTTCCTTGAACTCCAGGTTCAGCTCGAAACCCAGCTCCTGGAATTCACCCACGCAGAGCTTTTTGCGCAGACGGCGGGAACGGTTAGTGGCCATGAAACAATCCTCTTGAGTAATAACGCCGCGCACTTTACCAGTTTCACCACGAAGCTGCCGGAATAAAAGGTTCCTCGACGGCTTGCCCACCGGTGGGAGCGGGCTTGCCCCGCGATCGCGATTTACCTGATACACCGCAATCGCGGGGCAAGCCCGCGCCTACCGGGGGAAATAAAAGCCGATAAGCCGCCCCTTGCGGTTCCCCCATCGCTGTGCGCCTTGGGGCATAATGCGCGCTATATTTTTCGTTCCGGGGCCTTCACCTTTTCTCGCTCCGTTTTTTTCACCCCTCGCTCGCAGGGTTTTATTGCACATGATCAAATCTCTTCGCCCTCTTCTGCTTGCCGGCCTGCTGCTGCCCATTGCACTCCCGTCCCAGGCCGCTGCCGTCAATACCACGCTGCCGGCTAAAGTCCAGCAAGCGCTGAAAACCAACAAGCTGCAAGACTCCGCCCTGTCGCTGGTGATGCTGCCGCTCAACGGCCCAGGCACCCCCACCGTGTTCAACGCCGATGTCTCGGTCAACCCGGCCTCGACCATGAAGCTGGTCACCACCTATGCCGCCCTGGAACTGCTCGGCCCGACCCACCAGTGGAAAACCGAGTTCTACAGCGACGGCCCGCTGCGTAACGGCACCCTGCAAGGCAACCTGTATCTCAAGGGCGGCGGTGACCCGAAACTGAACATGGAAAAGCTCTGGCTGTTGATGCGCGACCTGCGTGCCAACGGCGTGCAAACCATCAGCGGCGACCTGGTGCTCGACCGTAGCCACTTCGTCCAGCCGGTACTGCCGCAGTTCAACGATGACGGCGGCGACGACAACAAGCCGTTCCTGGTCAAGCCCGACTCGCTGCTGGTCAACCTCAAGGCCCTGCGCTTCGTCGCCCGCAATGACGGCGGTAAGGTGCTGGTCTCGGTCGAACCACCGATTGCCAGCATCCGCATCGATAACCAGGTGAAGGCCGTCAACAGCAAACAATGCACTGGTGACGTGCGCTACAACCCGATCACTCAGGCCGATGGCGTGACCGTCGTGGTCAGCGGGCAACTGGGCGATGGCTGCAACTCGCAGACCTACCTGTCGCTGCTCGATCACCCGACCTATGCCGCAGGCGCCGTCAGGGCCATCTGGAATGAGCTGGGTGGCACCATCCAGGGCCGCGACCGGGTCGACAACGTCCCGAAAGGCGCCCGCCTGCTGGCGCGTGCCTTCTCGCCGGATCTGGTCGAGATCATTCGGGACATCAACAAGTACAGTAACAACACCATGGCCCAGCAGCTGTTCCTGAGCCTGGGCGCGCAGTTCCGCACCGATGCCGATGGCGACGATGCGCGTGCCGCGCAACGCGTGGTACGTCAGTGGCTGGCGAAAAAAGGCATCACCGCCCCGCACCTGATCATGGAGAACGGTTCCGGACTGTCGCGTGCCGAGCGGGTCAGCACCCGGGAAATGGCCGCCTTGCTGCAAGCGGCGTGGAAAAGCCCATATGCCGCCGAGTTCATCAGCTCGATGCCGCTGGTCGGCATGGATGGCACCATGCGCAAGCGCCTCAAGCGCACCGCCATGACCGGTGAAGCCCATATCAAGACCGGCACCCTGAACACCGTGCGGGCCATTGCCGGTTTTAGCCGCGACAGCAACGGCAACACCTGGGCAGTCGCCGCGATCCTCAACGACCCGAAACCATGGGGCGCCTCAGCCGTGCTCGACCAGGTACTGCTCGACCTGTACCGCCAGCCGAAACTGGTTAACAGCACCGCAGCGATTCAACCCTGATCGCTCACGGCAGCTCTGCTTCGACCCGATCGCGGCCAGCCTGTTTGGCCGCGTAAACACCGGAGTCGGCACGAAGCAGCAAGGCATCGGCGCCCTCTCCCGGGCGCCAGCCGGCCACACCAAAACTGGCCGTCACCTGGCCCACGCCCTCCACTTCGACACTGCGCACCCCCTGCCACAACTCCAGCGCCAGGGAATGCGCTTGTTCGGCGTCGCTGCCCGGGCATAACACCATGAACTCCTCACCGCCCAAACGACAGAACACGTCGGTGCGCCGCAAGCGCTGACCGATGCGCTGGCACAGGCTGCGTAACACGTGGTCACCCACGGCATGTCCGAACTGGTCATTGATGCGCTTGAAGTGATCGATATCCAGCATGATCACCGCCAGATCCAGCTGATCGCGTTGAGCGCGCTCAAGCTCGGTCTTCAAGCGTTCCTGGAAGTAGCGGCGGTTATGAATGCCCGTCAACGCATCCGTCACCGACAGCGCGCGCAACTCTTCCTCAACACGTTTCAGGTCCGAGATATCGGTCAGGTAACCGTGCCAGAGCGTGCTGCCATCCTCTTCCGGCTCCGGTGTCGCCTCCCCCCGCACCCAACGCTGCCCAGCCTCAGGCAGCAACACCCGGTATTCCTCACGCCACGGCGTCATATGGTCGGCCGAAAAGCGGATAGAGGTCCGCACACGCAGCAGATCATCCGGGTGGATGCGCTCAAACACCGCAGTAGCGTCCTGGCGCAACTGCTCGGGCTCAAGTTCGTAGATGTCTCGCAGCCCTTCACTGGCGTAGGTGAAGCAAGAGCTGCCGTCGGTTCGCAGGCGAAATTGATAGATCCCGCCTGGCACCTCGGCACTGAGCTTGTCCAGCAGGCGGTCACGGGCGGCCAGCGCATCATGCACGCGCTTGCGCTCGGTGACATCGATGCAGATCGCCAGGTGGCCAACCCACAGGCCGTGCTCATCGAGCACCGCCGTCACCAGCATATTGGCCAACAGGTGGCTGCCGTCTTTGCGCTGCAGTGTCCATTCGCCCGCCTCGTTGCCACCTTCCTGAACGGTCTGCGCGAAGATGGCCTGGGCCGGGGTGATGTCGCGGCCGTAGCGCTGCGTCAGCTCCCGCGCCCGACGCTGCAGCTCTTGAGGCGAGATCAACGCCTCCAGGGTCAGACTGCCCACTGCTTCGGCGCTGCTGTAGCCAAGCATGCGCTCGGCGCCAGCATTGAACATGCTGACCACGCCGCGCAGGTTGGTGGCAATGATCGCGACCTGGGTCGCGGCATCCAGCACACTGCGCAGCTGGTTGTGGGTTGTGCGCAAGGAGCTCTCACTGACGCGCAGCTCGCCGGTACGCTGCTCCACCAGGGTCAATGCGCGTTGCCGCTGGCTGAACAAGCTGAACAGCAAGGCACTGAGCATCACACTGAGCAAGCCGCCAAGAAACACCACAGCCGTGACGGCCGAAGAGCGGTTGGCCTGCATGAAGGCCTGGCTTGGGCGGATGTCGAGCTGATAATCGTGATCGGCCAGGTGCAACAAGTGAGTAGCCGCCAGCGGCGAAGCGGCGCCCTTGTTGTCCGATTGGAATAACACTTCGTGTTGAGCATCCGGCCCGGACAAGTCGCGAATACGCACTACCAGATTGTCCTGGGCGGTATTGGGCAAGCCCTCGGCCATCAACTGACGCACGCTGATCACCGCCATGACGTAGCCCTGAGGTTCAGGCGATGGATTGAGCGGGGAAAACACTGGCGCCACCATCAGCACACCACGGGCATAGGCGGGATCGACATCGGCAAGGTTCAGCGGTGCCGAGACCGCCATGCTGCCCGGCTTGGAGGCGCGCTGCAGGGTGTCCTCACGCAGGGGTTGCGAGAGCAGATCCAAGCCGAATGGCTGACGCTGCGGGCCTAAGGCCTGGGTAAACAGCACCGGGTAATACTGCGCCCGCGCGGGCGATACCGACAAATCGCCGCGATCGGACAGCTGTCGAATCGCGTAGGAAATCCCCAGGACCTGGCTCGCGCGCTGCTCGAACTCTGCACGCGCTGCACCCGGCACCCGCGGCGCCCAGGAATAGGCTTGGGTGCGGTGCAACAACGGACGGGCATAGCCATTGAATTCGTCGAGGGTAATTTCGTTGGCATACACAAAGAACCGGCGCAACCCATCCAGGCGTTGCACCTGATCCTCGAAGCGTTCTTCGATACGACTGTAACGCTCGCTGGCCAGCAACTCGAAGCGTTGACGCAGCTGTTGTCGGTACAACTCGTAGGTTGCCAACGCCAGAAACGCGGTCAACAGTCCGCCGACGGCCAATGCCACAAGGGCAACCAGCCAGGCGGACACTTCTTCGCTGAGAAAGCCGAGCATTTTTGGACGAACGCCATGCATCGACATAGTTGATTGCACTCATAACGCCAGCATTGTGCGTTTGCCAAAACCTCCCTCAGTTATAGCTATTCGCCACTAATCAAGCAATCTGCAACCCAGCACAAGCGCGCACTTAACGTGCTTGAATGCGCCACGCCCGGTGAATCTTGCTGTTACGGGCAAAATCCGGGTCCAGGGTCTGGGCACTGATTTCTTCTACCGCGTACCGCTCGGCCAGACGCTCGTCGAGCTGGAACTTGCGGAAGTTGTTGGAGAAATACAGCACGCCGCCCGGCGCCAAGCGCGCGATGGCCAGATCGAGCAATTCGACGTGGTCACGCTGAACGTCGAAAACACCTTCCATGCGCTTGGAGTTGGAGAAGGTCGGCGGGTCGATAAAGATCAGGTCAAACTCGTCACGGCAGGCTTGCAGCCAGGCCATCACATCACCCTGCTCCAGGCGGTTCTTGTCGGAGAAGCCGTTGAGCGACAGGTTGCGTCGTGCCCAATCCAGGTAAGTACGCGACAGGTCAACGCTGGTGGTGCTGCGCGCGCCGCCTTTGGCGGCGTGTACAGAGGCCGTTGCGGTGTAGCAGAACAGGTTGAGGAAACGCTTGCCCGCCGCCTCACGCTGGATGCGCATGCGCATCGGCCGGTGGTCGAGGAACAAGCCGGTGTCCAGGTAATCGGTGAGGTTGACCAGCAGTTTGACACCGCCCTCGCTGACTTCGAGGAATTGCCCCTGAGTGCTCTGGCGTTCGTACTGACGGGTGCCGCTCTGGCGTTCACGGCGCTTGACCACCACCCGGCTCTGGTCGATACCCAATGCCTGGGGAATTGCAGCCAAGGCATCGAACAAGCGAGCCTGGGCCTTCTCCGGGTCGACTGAACGCGGAGCGGCATATTCCTGCACGTGCACCCAGTCCTGATACAGATCGATTGCCAGGGCGTACTCCGGCATATCGGCGTCATACAGGCGATAGCAGCTGACCTGCTCGCGCTTGGCCCATTTGCCCAGCTGCTTGAGGTTCTTTTGCAAACGGTTGGCGAACATCTGCCCGCCTTCACTCAAGCGTGCCGGTTCACTGGCCACTGCTGCAGCACTGCGCGGGGTGTCATTGCCCTGGGCGTCACGCTCAGGCTGACGGCGTTCGCCAGTGACAAACTGGTCCGGCTGCACTTTGATCAGCAACAACTTGCACGGCAGCGCGCCGTTCCAGAACGCGTACTGCTTGTGACTGCGAATGCCCATGCGTTTGCCCAGGTCCGGAGCACCGGTAAACACCGCCGCCTCCCAGTTCAGGCACGATTGACGCAAGCGCTCGCCGAGGTTCTGGTAGAGGTAGAGCAGGCTGGCTTCATCACCCAGGCGCTCGCCGTAGGGTGGGTTGCAGATCACCAGGCCTTTCTGGTTCTGGTCAGGACGCGGCTCAAAACTGCCCACTTCCCCTTGATAGATCTTGACCCAGTCACTGAGCCCGGCACGTTCGACGTTGTTGCGACCCGGCTGGATCAACCGTGGGTCGGCCTCGTAGCCACGGATCCACAACGGTGGCCGGGCAAGCCCCGCCTGCGCCCGCGCCTGGGCCTCATCGTGCAGCTTGCGCCACAGCGCCGGCACATGGCCCAACCAGGCACTGAAGCCCCAGCGCTCACGCTTGAGGTTAGGGGCGATGTCGGCAGCAATCATCGCTGCCTCCACCAAAAAGGTGCCCACACCGCACATCGGGTCAGCCAGCGCACCGCCTTCAGCGGCAATACGCGGCCAGCCCGCACGAATCAGCACGGCGGCGGCAAGGTTTTCCTTGAGCGGCGCGGCGCCTTGCTGCAGGCGGTAACCGCGCTGGTGCAAGCTGTGCCCGGAGAGGTCCAGCGACAGGATGGCTTCGCCTCGATCCAGGCGCAGGTGCACGCGCAGATCCGGATTGAGCTTGTCGACCGACGGGCGCTCGCCTTCACGGGTGCGCAGCTTGTCGACAATGGCATCCTTGACCTTGAGGGCACCGAAATGGGTGTTGTCGATGCCGGAGCCGTGGCCGCTGAATTCGACAGCCAGCGAGCCACTGGCTTCCAGATGGTCTTGCCACTCCACCTCGTGCACGCCGTCGTACAGGTCGTCGGCGTTCTTCATGTTGAAGCGCTTGAGCACCAGCAACACACGGTTGCCCAGGCGTGACCATAGGCACAAGCGGTAGGCAGTTTCCATGTCGGCCGAGCCGCGGATGGCCGAGGTGTGTTCACGCACCTCTTCAAGGCCAAGGCCACGCGCCTCTTCGGCAAGCAGGCTTTCAAGGCCTTTGGGGCAGGTTAGGTAGAGTTCGAAACGGTCCGACATGTGGTATCCAGTGCCTTGAGCAATAAGTGGAGGGCAAGCGCATTGCCTTCCTGTGTTTAATCGAGCGCCGTTCCAGCGAGCGCTCGAATGGCACTGCAAGCGTGCCGGGCCACCCGGGCATCCAGACCTTTTGCCAGGGGCAGAAACGTCTTTGATTACCGGGCAGAATGAAAATTTCATGACGAGCCGGGTGAAAAATGACCCTTCGTCGTATTGACAGCCTTGTTACAAATTATCACCAGGCAATGGCCAAGTGACTTCAACGCCGATCAAACCCTGATCATAGCGGGCTTTTCGTCCCGTCCTGGGCCGAAGCATTTATTTACTTATCCTTTGACCCTAGGAAAGGTTACGCCCTTATGACAAAACGATCATTCACACTGTGTCGTGCATTGGTTAGAACTCATCTCAGGTTGTCACCGCAACGGGGCAACACTTCTGCTCGCCACGCCGGCAGCGAGCGCACACCGGCAGAACGATTCTGCCCGGCCTCAGACGAGGCCGACGGGACATTACAGTCAACAAGTGAGGGCAACACCCTATGAGAAGACTTAAGCGTGATCCGTTGGAAAAAGCATTTACACGAGGCTACCACTATGGGGTTGCCGGCAAATCCCGCGAGCTTTGCCCTTTTACTCTACCGTCGGTACGCCAAGCCTGGATTAACGGCTGGCGCGAAGGACGTGGCGACAACTGGGACGGTATGACCGGCACTGCGGGTATACACAGACTCAACGAACTTCACGCCGTTGGCTGAACGAGGATCTGAATTCATTCACCATGCGCGCCCCATCCGGGCGGCGGGCTAAGGCCCAGGGGCCCCTTCAAGGGGCCCTTTTTTATCCCTGCGATTCAGCGCCCCATGGCAGCGATGGCATCTACCGACTCACGGATCAGCGCCGGGCCCTTGTAGATGAAGCCCGAGTAGATCTGCACCAGGCTGGCGCCAGCGGCGATCTTCTCAGCGGCATGCTTGCCCTCGGTGATGCCACCGGCGGCAATGATCGGCAGTTTCCCACCCAACTCAGCCGACAGCACCTTGACGATATGGGTGCTCTTTTCCAGCACCGGCGCACCGGACAAACCACCAGCTTCATCACCATGTGGCAAGCCTTCGACCCCTTCGCGACCGAGGGTGGTGTTGGTGGCAATGACTGCATCCATGCCCGATTCGATCAGCGCCGCGGCTACCAGAGCGGTTTCTTCGTCGCTCATGTCGGGGGCAATCTTGATCGCCAGGGGCACGTGCTTGCCATATTGCCCAGCCAGTTGCCCGCGGCGCTCAGCCAGGGCATCGAGCAACTGCTTGAGCGAATCGCCGAACTGCAGGCTGCGCAGGCCCGGGGTATTGGGCGAGCTGACGTTGACGGTGATGTAGCTGGCCTGGTTATAGACCTTGTCCAGGCAGATCAAGTAGTCGTCTACTGCACGCTCGACCGGGGTGTCGAAGTTCTTGCCGATATTGATGCCCAACACACCACGGTACTTGGCCGCCTGCACCCGGTTGAGCAGGTTGTCCACACCCAGGTTGTTGAAGCCCATGCGGTTGATGATCGCCTCTGCCTCGGGCAGACGGAACAGGCGCGGCTTGGGGTTGCCAGGCTGAGGGCGCGGGGTGACCGTGCCGATTTCGACAAAGCCGAAACCCAACTGGGCAAAACCGTCGATGGCCGCGCCATTTTTGTCCAGGCCTGCCGCCAGGCCAACCGGGTTGGCGAACTCCAGGCCCATTACCGTGACCGGCAACGAGGCCGGGGCCTTGGTCAGCAGCCCGTTCAAACCCAGACGGCCACCGGCGCCGATCAGGTCAAGGGACAGGTCGTGGGAGGTCTCCGGGGAGAGCTTGAACAACAGCTGGCGGGCCAGGGTATACATGGGCGGGCTTAGCTCGACGTGAGTGAGGGGGCGATTATATAGACGGCGCGGTCCGGGGGACAGCGCCGCCTTGGCATATGGGTTGCTTTGTTGACCTGTAACACCGGCTCCGCACGCGACCCGGCCCGCCCTCCGACACAGGCGCGACACTGTGAACAACGACACCCCCACCACCCCACTGGCCTGGGTCAACGGCAGCGATGCGCCGGAAAAGCACAGCCTGAACATCGGCTTCATGGCGTTGAGCGACTGCGCCTCCGTGGTCGTCGCTGCGACCCAGGGCTTCGCCCAGCCCTACGGCCTGAGCCTGAACCTCAAGCGCCAGAGTTCCTGGGCCGGCCTGCGCGACAAACTGGTCAGCGGCGAGCTGGATGCTGCCCACTGCCTGTACGGCCTGGTTTACGCCGTGCACCTGGGGATTGGTGGTACCGGCGCAACGGATATGTCCGTGCTGATGGGCCTGAACCAAAACGCCCAAGGCATCAATCTGTCCTCTGCCCTGCAGCGCAAAGGCGTGACCCGCCCTGAAGCGCTGGAGCGTTTCGTGCACCAAAGCGGCACAAAACTCACCTTCGCCCAAACCTTTCCGACCGGCACACATGCCATGTGGCTGTATTACTGGCTCGCCAGCCAGGGCATCCACCCGCTCCATGACGTCAACAGCGTGGTTGTGCCCCCCGCGCAAATGCTCACCCATTTGCAGGCTGGGCGCATCGACGGTTTCTGCGTTGGCGAGCCCTGGTCAGCCGATGCGATCGAACAGGGCCAAGGTTTTACCCTGGCCACCAGCCAGTCAATCTGGCCTGATCACCCGGAAAAAGTCCTTGCCTGCACGCGCAGCTTTGTCGAGCAGTACCCCAACACCGCCAGGGCGCTGATCAAGGCCATCCTCGCCGCCAGCCGGTTCATTGAGCAGAGCCCGGAGAATCGCCGCAGCACCGCGCAATTGCTCAGCGGCAAGGCCTACCTGAACAGCCCACTGAACAGTATCGAACCGCGCCTGCTCGGCCATTACCACGACGGTCTGGGCAATCACTGGCACGACCCGCATGCCTTGCGCCTGCACGACCATGGCCGGGCCAACCTGCCTTACCTGTCTGACGGCATGTGGTTCATGACCCAGTTCCGCCGCTGGGGCCTGTTGCGCGAAGACCCTGACTACCTGGCCGTGGCCAGCCAGGTGCAACAATTGGCCCTGTACCGTGACGCCGCCACTGCCATTGGCGTGCCCTGCACAGAACAAAACATGCGCCGTAGCCAACTGATCGATGGCCGCTACTGGGACGGTAGCGACCCTGCCGCTTACGCCCGCAGCTTCGCCCTGCATGCGCTGGCCGAAACGCCCGCTGCCCTTGCCCGTCGCTGATAAGGAGACGCCCCGATGCTGCGAATCCTGTTGATCGATGACACCGAGAAAAAAGTCGGGCGCCTGAAGGCCGCACTGGTTGAAGCCGGCTTTGAAGTGATCGAGGCGTCAGGGCTGACCATCGACCTGCCAGCCCGCGTCGAATTGGTGCACCCAGACGTAGTGCTGATCGATACCGAGTCACCGGGCCGGGATGTCATGGAACAAGTGATCCTGGTCAGCCGCGACCAACCGCGCCCGATTGTCATGTTCACTGACGAGCATGATCCAGGCGTAATGCGCCAGGCGATCAAGGCCGGGGTCAGCGCCTACATCGTGGAAGGCATCCATGCCGCGCGCCTGCAGCCGATACTCGACGTGGCCATGGCGCGCTTTGAAAGCGACCAGGCACTCAAGGCCCAACTGCAAGCACGCGACCAGCAACTGGCCGAACGCAAGCGCATCGAGTTGGCCAAAGGCCTGCTGATGAAAATGAAAGACTGCAACGAAGAGCAGGCTTACACCTTGATGCGCCGCCAGGCCATGAGCAAACAGCAGAAACTGATCCAGGTCGCCGAACAGATCATCGCCATGAGCGATTTACTCGGCTAACGCCTGTAGGAGCGGGCTTGCCCCGCGATAGCCAGCGTTCAGGCACACCGCAATCGCGGGGCAAGCCCGCTCCCACCGTGGACTCCCAGACGTTCTGGCCCGGGTTTTGCTGAGCATTGAGTACAGGTAGCCAACGGCGGTTGCCCCCTTACACGACAAAGACGTCGCACTCCCCTCGCAGCAGCGAGCCGGATGGCGACGTCTTTTTCGTTTCTTCCCCTTGGGTGTAACGCTTAACGAGGTGTTCGATGAATACGAGTTTCTGGAAGTCCGGGCATATCCCCACGCTGTTCGCCGCCTTTCTGTATTTCGACCTCAGCTTCATGGTCTGGTACCTGCTCGGCCCCATGGCGGTGCAGATTGCCACCGACCTGCAACTGACCACCCAACAACGCGGCCTGATGGTCGCCACGCCGATTCTGGCCGGTGCCATCCTGCGCTTTGGCATGGGCATTCTGGTGGATCGCCTGTCACCGAAAACCGCCGGCCTGATTGGCCAGGTGATCGTCATCATTGCCCTGTTCTGCGCCTGGAACCTGGGGATTCACAGCTATGAGCACGCCTTGTTGCTCGGGGTGTTCCTCGGCGTTGCCGGTGCCTCCTTCGCCGTGTCTCTGCCACTGGCTTCGCAGTGGTACCCCGCGCAACACCAGGGCAAGGCCATGGGTATCGCTGGCGCCGGTAACTCCGGCACCGTGTTCGCTGCCCTCCTGGCACCGGTGCTGGCTGCCAGCTTTGGCTGGAACAACGTGTTCGGCTTTGCCGTGATCCCACTGGTATTGACCCTGGTGCTGTTCGCCCTGCTGGCACGCAATGCGCCACAACGCCCAAAACCCAAGGCCATGGCCGACTACCTCAAAGCCCTGGGAGATCGCGACAGCTGGTGGTTCATGTTTTTCTACAGCGTCACCTTTGGTGGTTTCATCGGCCTGGCCAGCGCCCTGCCCGGCTACTTCAATGACCAGTACGGCCTGAGCCCGGTCACCGCAGGCTATTACACCGCCGCCTGCGTATTCGCTGGCAGCCTGATGCGCCCACTGGGTGGCGCCCTGGCCGATCGCTTCGGGGGCATCCGCACGCTGCTGGCAATGTATACCGTCGCCGCGCTGTGCATCGCCGCAGTCGGCTTCAACCTGCCCAGCTCGGTCGCGGCCTTGGCCTTGTTCGTCAGCGCCATGCTCGGTCTTGGTGCGGGTAACGGCGCGGTATTCCAGCTGGTGCCGCAACGCTTTCGTCAGGAAATCGGGGTCATGACTGGCCTGATCGGCATGGCCGGCGGGATCGGCGGCTTCCTGCTTGCTGCAGGCCTGGGCGCCATCAAGCAGCACAGCGGCGACTACCAACTGGGCTTGTGGTTGTTCGCAAGCCTGGGCGTGCTGGCCTGGTTCGGCCTGATTGGCGTCAAACAACGCTGGCGCACCACCTGGGGCTCGGCTGCAGTCACCGCAGCACGGGTCTGAGGCCGCACCATGAGCCTGCAACTGAGCTTCGCCCAAGCCAGCGCCACAGGGCCGCGGGAAGAGAACCAGGACGCCTTGCGCCTGGTAACGCCAAACCCGGAGCTGGCCGCCAGCAAAGGCTATCTGTTTGCCCTCGCCGACGGCGTCAGCCAATGCGCCGACGGCGGCCTGGCAGCGCGTGCCAGCCTGCAGTCGCTGGCCTTGGACTATTACGCCACGCCACCGACCTGGGGCGTGGCCCAGGCCCTAGACCGCCTGCTGCTGGCGCAGAACCGCTGGTTGCGCGCCAATGGCGGCGGTCAACCCCTGCTCACCACCCTCAGTGCCCTGGTGCTGCGCGGGCGGCGCTTCACCCTCGCGCATGTCGGCGACTGCCGGATCTATCGCTGGTGTGCAGGCCAGTTGCAGCGCATCAGTGAAGATCATGTCTGGGACCAACCGGGCATGCAGCATGTGCTCAAACGCGCCCTGGGCCTTGATCAGCACCTGCAGGTCGACTATCTGGAAGGCGACCTGCACGCCGGAGAATGTTTCGTGCTGCTCAGCGATGGCGTCTGGGCCAGCCTCAGCGAGTCGCAAATCAGGGCGGTGCTGCGTGAACAGATCGACCTGCAGGACGCAGCCCAGACGCTGGTCAGCTCCGCCCATCACAGCGGCAGCCAGGACAACGCCAGCGCCCTGCTGGTGCGCATCGACCACCTGGGCGAAAGCAACCTCGGCGACTCGCTGGCGCAGTTGCAGCAATGGCCGCTGCCGGATACCTTGCGCAACGGCCAATCCATCGACGGCTGGAGCGTGGCGCAACTGCTCAATCAAAGCCGGCAATCACTGCTCTACCGCGTCCATGACCACCAGCAAATCGCCTGGCTGTTGAAGACCCTGCCCACCCCACGCGAGAACGAACCGGGCGCAGTGCAAAGCCTGCTGCTCGAAGAATGGTTCTTGCGCCGGGTTGCCGGGCGCTACTTCCCGGAAGTACACCCAGCCAGTCAACGCCAGCACCTGTACTACCTGATGCGCGAATACCCAGGACAAACATTGGCGCAGTTGTTCCAGCGTAATGGCCCGCTCCCCCTGGCGCAGTGGCAATCGTTGGCCCAACAGCTGTTACAGGCCGTGGGCCTGCTGCACCGGCGCAACATCCTGCATCGCGACATCAAGCCGGAGAACCTGCACCTGGGTGATGACGGCCAACTGCGCCTGCTGGATTTTGGCTTAGCCTTCTGCCCCGGGCTCTCTGAAGACCGCGCCCATGAACTGCCGGGCACTCCGTCATTCATTGCCCCGGAAGCCTTCGACGGCGAGCCGCCCAGCGCCCAACAGGATCTGTACAGCGTAGGCGTCACGCTGTTCTACCTGCTGACCGGCCATTACCCCTACGGCGAGATCGAAGCGTTTCAACGCCCACGTTTCAGCCAACCGGCCAGCGCAGCGCGGCACCGTCCCGACCTGCCCGAATGGCTGGAACACAACCTTGAGCAAGCACTGCTTGCCGACCCGCAACAACGTTTTGAAACCGCCGAACAATGGCTTTTGCTGCTGGAACAAGGCGAACGCCAGCACCTGTCAGTCCGCCCTCGCCCGCTACTTGAGCGCGAACCGTTGAAGGTCTGGCGTGGCCTGGCGCTCATGTCGCTGTTACTCAACCTGATCCTGCTGATCTGCCTGCTAAAAGGCTGACAGCGCCCTTTGCCGATGAGGAAAACCCGATGAATGCAAAAGTCTGGCTGATAGGTGCTGGTCCTGGCGACCCGGAGCTGTTGACCCTCAAAGCCGTCCGCGCTTTGCACGAAGCCGACGTGGTGCTGATCGATGATCTGGTCAACCCACAAATACTCGCCCACTGCCCTCAGGCGCGGGTCATAGCGGTCGGTAAACGCGGTGGCTGCCGCTCCACACCTCAGGCCTTCATCCAACGCCTGATGCTGCGCTATGCCCGCCAGGGCCGTTGCGTGGCGCGACTCAAAGGCGGTGACCCGTGCATTTTCGGGCGTGGCGGTGAAGAGGCGGCCTGGCTGCAGGCTCACGGCATTGAAACCGAACTGGTCAACGGCATTACCGCAGGGCTGGCCGGTGCCACTCAATGCGGCATTTCCCTGACCTTGCGTGGAGTTAGCCGCGGCGTAACCCTGGTTACCGCACACACCCAGGATGACAGCCCGTTGAACTGGCAGGCGCTGGCTCAGGGCAAGACCACCTTGGTGGTGTACATGGGCGTCAGCAAACTCGGTGAAGTCCAGCAGGGTCTGCTTGCTGGTGGCCTCGCGGCGGACACGCCAGTGGCGATGATCGAGAACGCCTCCCTGCCCCAGCAACGCGAACAGCGCAGCACGCTACTGCACCTGTGTGAAGATGCCGCGCGCTTTGAGCTGCGCAGCCCGGCGATCCTGGTGATCGGTGAAGTGGCTGCCGAGCAGGCACTTACTCAGCTCACTGCTGCAGGCTTTTCCCGGTAGGAGCGGGCTTGCCCCGCGATAGCGATCTTTCAGCCACATCGCCTCGCGGGGCAAGCCCGCTCCCACTGGTAGGGTCGGATGCAGGGTTCCTTTTGCCAAGACAAAAGGGGCCAGCCCAGCCACCCCATCGAATGGATAAGCCCACAGCCCTCAAAGCCAAAGCCAATCCATAAAGCAAAAAAAAGCCCGGCCTAAGCCGGGCTTTTCTGTAGAGCGCTTACCAATTACTTGGCTTGAGCTTCTACTTGTGCTTCTACGCGACGGTTAACAGCGCGACCAGCGTCGGTGGCGTTGTCAGCAACCGGACGGGTTTCACCGTAGCCAACCGACTCAACACGGCTCGATTCTACGCCGTACTGGTTGGTCAGAACCTGCTTAACGGCGTTTGCACGACGCTCAGACAGCTTCTGGTTGTAAGCGTCAGGACCGACGGAGTCAGTGTGACCTTCAACAGTGGTGGTGGTCTGTGGGTACTGCTTCATGAAGTCAGCCAGGTTCTTGATGTCGCCGTAGCTGTTTGGCTTGACGACCGACTTGTCGAAGTCGAACTTGACGTCCAGCTCAACACGTACGACTTCGGCAACAGCCGGGCAGCCGTCAGCGTCAACGGTAACGTTGGCTGGGGTGTCTGGGCACTTGTCGACGTTGTCGCAAACGCCGTCGTTGTCGCTGTCGGAGCAGACTTCAGCAACTGGAGCTGGAGCAGGAGCAACTTTGCCACCGCTACCACCGAAGTTCAGACCCAGACCAACGGTCGGACCCCACTCGGTGTTGCCGTTGTCGATGTTGTACATGGCTTCAACGCCAGCACGGGCGAAGAACATGTCAGTGATGTACCACTTGGCACCAGCGCCCAGGTTGGCGAAGGTGGAGTGGTCACGACCGTTGTTGGTCGCTTGGCCCAGGCTCTCGTGAGCGAAACCAGCGGAAACGTAAGGACGCACTGCGTCGCCAACGGTACCCAGGTGGTAGGTAGCGTCGAGCTTGGCCTTGGAACCTTTGATGTCTTTGTTGAAGAAATCGCCACGGACGTTATGGGTTTCGTTGTAACCCAGGTCCAGCGACAGGTCGTCGGTCAGGAAGTAACCGAGGCGAACACCAGGGTTGGTGCCGTCGTTCTTGAAATTGCGCTCGCTATCGTAGTACTGCTTGGTAACGTTACCTTCGATCTCAACCGCGCCTTGGCCTTGTGCCAGAGCGCCGAGCGAAGTGACGGCTACCAGAGAACCAATGGCCAAGCCCAAGGTGTTTTTCAATTTCATCCGTTAAATCCCCATCTGGTGATAGTTAAGCAGTCCCACCAACATCCGGGGGACAACTCGACGGCAAGTTTAGCAGAACTTGCCGGTACGTTAGAGATATTTGCGCACTACTAAGTTTCAGCAAGGCCCGCAAATTTCTCACGTAGCTTGTCTAGCGCACGTTTGTACCGCATTTTCGTTGCGCTCAGACCCATATGCATGATATCGGCGATTTCCTGGAATTCCAGTTCTGCGACAAATCGTAGCACCAGAATTTCCCGGTCAATCGGATTAACATGCACTAGCCACTTATCCAGCCCACCTTTCTCTTCAGGTTTCGGTGCCTTGTCATCCGAGGCTTCCTCAAGTGGATCAAGACTCAAGGCATCCATCAGTCGACGCTTGCGCCGCTCCTTGCGGTACTGGGTGATGCATTCGTTATAGGTGATGCTGTAGAGCCAGGTTTTGAACTTTGATTTGCCCTCAAAGTTCTTCAGGCCATAGAGCACCTTGAGCATCACCTCCTGACAGACATCATCAGCGTCCCGATCGTTCCCCAGATAACGCGAACACACGTTAAAAAGAGTCCGCTGGTAGCGCCGCATGAGCTCCTCATACGCGCGAGTAACATGAAACAGCTCCTCATGCGAACGCGCCACCAACTCCTCATCAGTGAGCTCGCGGGGGTCGTAACGCATGGGCAGCGAGTGAACTTTATTCAAAACGAATCTGGCCGACAGTCAGGTCAATGTCGCCGCTTACCCCTGCCTGGGGTAATTTCGCGGCGGCATACATTAGCAGGATTACCCGGTTAGCGGCTATTGACTCGCTGCTCGAGGAGAATTCGATTGGACAACGAAACCAATTCGCCATCATCGGTCAGCAGGGTCGTCTTGACCGTGCCGATCTCCTCGATTTGCCCTTCGACCTCTCCAACCTGCACGTATTGGCCCACCTGGTAGAGTTCGCGCACATAAATTCCGGCAAGAATCTGCCCGGCAATTTCGCGGCTACCCAGGCCCATCGCCAAGGCGACGGCCAGACCAACGGTAATCAAACCAATGACGATTACATGGTTGAGCAGGTCGGTTTTGACCTCGAGCTGGCTGATTGCCACTGAAATACTGATGATAATCACCAGGCCCTGGGCGATACGCCCAACGCCGGCGGCGTACTCGAGGCCGATGCCTTCGGCGGCGCCGCGCACCAGGCCATTGACCAGTTGTGCCAGCAGTACACCGGCCAGCAGCACCAGCGCTGCACCGAACACTTTCGGCAAGTACAGGGCCAGCATGTCGAGGGTCGCCGAAACCCGCTCTAGACCAAGCGATTCAGCGGCCGAGACGAGGAAAATCAACAACACGAACCAGTAGACGATTTTGCCGATCAGGGTCGAAATCGGTACCTGGATGCCGACGCGGTCGAGCATTTTGGTCAAGCCGGTGCCGCCCATCAGGCGATCCAGGCCCAGCTTGGCCAACAATTTCGAGAGCAAGGTGTCGAGCAGCTTGGCCACGACAAAACCCAGCAGCACCACAACCAGCGCGCCAAACAGATTGGGGATGAAGTTCGCCACTTTGGTCCACAACGCGGTCATCGCGGCGAGCAAGCTCTGGGTCCAGAGATTCAGTTCCATAGTCAATCGGCCTTATCAGCTTTACGAGCGGTAGCGTTACGGCGGACCGGCGCAACATGCGCCGAGCCGTTGTTGACGGCGATCATCAACGCCTGGCTCCAGCGGCCAAGCAGGCTGAACAGATCGCCCGCACCCACCTGACGGTTGGCGGTTTTCAGGACACGCCCAAGGCAGGCGTCGTCGTCACGGTCGTGACCGGACGGCGAAGCCTTGAGCAGGTCTCGCAGAGATTCTTCAAACGGATCGTGCATGGGCACCTCGCGCAATATCTGTCAAAGACGAGGTGGTCACGGCGCAGGTCACATGAACCCAGTAGACAGTTAATGACCGTACGTTCACCCAATGCACTGCTTTATACCCAGCGCAGACGGCGGAACAACCACCACTGCCCCAGCGCCAGGCCCAATACAATGAGGCTGGCAAAGAGGAAGCCGTAGGGGCTTTCAGCACCGGGAATACCACCGACGTTGATGCCTAGCAGGCCGGTGACAAAGCTCATGGGCAGGAAAATACAGGTGATGATGCCGAAGCGATACATCGTCCGGTTCATTCGCTCGGCCCGGCGCCGGTCTTCACTCTCCAGTACCAGGGCAGCCCGTTCGCGGGTCAGCTCCAGTTCTTCGAGGTAGCGGATCAGGCTGTTGTTCAGCTCGTTCCAGTAATCGCCATCGTCGATCGCGAACCAGCTCCATTTACCGCGCGCCATCTGCGCATAGAGCTCGCGCTGCGGGGCGAGGAAGCGGCGCAGGCCAGCAGCGCGCCGACGGATCTGCTGCAATGAGCCCTGCTCCGGGGCGTATCGCGGGTCGGCTTCGAGCTTTTCTTCTTCCAGATCGACCACTTCCGAGAGGTCGCTGACCAGCGCCTGGACCTTCTCGGTCAGCAACTGCGCCATGCTCAGCAACAGCTCCGAAGCGGTTTTCGGGCCGCGGCCTTCGGCCAACTGCTGGAGCAACTCGTCGCTGGCACGCAACGGCCGCAGACGCAGGGAAATCACCCGTTGCGCCTGGGCGAAGATACGCACCGAGACCATGTCTTCAGGTTCAGCCCCCGGATTGAGGTTGACCCCGCGCAGAAACAGCAGCATTTGCTCTTCCGGCAAGGCCAGCAAGCGTGGGCGGGTGTTTTCCTCAAGGAGCAGGTCGCAGGCAAACTCGCTCAGGCCACTGTCGTCGCGCAGCCAGGTGCGGGTTTGTGGATGACTGCGATCCCAGTGCAGCCAGAGACTTTGCTCAGGCTGCAACTGCAAGTCATCCAGTTCAGTTCGAGCAATCGAACGCGCGCCGCCTTTACCATCGAGCAGCAAGGCATGCACCAGCCCCCACTGCGCGTTCTGTTCCTCGAACATTCCAGCTCCACTTCGCGGTTTGTGTGCTTATTCCGGCATTTTCAGCGGGCTTGGCGAGACAATCACACCATTGTTGTCGGCATAGATGTACTCACCCGGGCGGAAGGTGACCCCGGCAAAGGTCACGACCACGTTGAGATCACCAATACCGCGCTTGTCGGTTTTCATCGGGTGGCTGGCCAGGGCCTGGACACCAACGTCGGTCTGGGCAATGACATCCACATCGCGGATGCACCCGTAGATCACCAGGCCTTCCCAGCCATTCTTGGCAGCTTTCTCGGCAAGCATGTCACCCAGCAGCGCACGACGCAGCGAACCGCCACCGTCAACGACCAGCACCTTGCCCTTGCCATCGAGATCAACCTGCTCCTTGACCAGGGAGTTGTCCTCGAAGCACTTGATGGTGACGATTTGTCCTCCGAAGGAATCGCGACCACCGAAGTTGCTGAACATCGGCTCCACCACCTGAACCAGGTCCGGATAGGCGTCGCACAAATCGGGCGTGAGGTAATGCATGGGTAACTCCTGTCGAGTGCCAAGACAACGGATGTGAATGTCGCAGTGTCATTGAAGAGACGAGGTGCAGCGCTGCAGCTTTAGGCATCTTAGCGATAACCGGGCTCCGGCGAAACGCCTGGCGCGGCTTCTTCCAGCAGTGGCAGCAAGGGATTGTGCAGCCAGCGCTCGACCAGCGGCCAGACCTGAACCTGCGCAGGCTTGCTGACCAGCATGTCGACATGCCCGAAATTATCGAACCCGGAATCGCTGCCCAGGCGCACAAACTGCTTGTGTTCGCTGCCCAACTGCTCGAACAGCTTACGGCAGGCCCATACCGGATCTTGATGGTCATTGGCCGCCGCCACCGCCAACACCGGCACATTGACGTCGGCAAGACCGGCCCACCAGTCGCGCTCCTTGTCGCCAAAGCGGCCGAACAATCCGTACCAGCGCATGCTCTCCAGCGCCAGGCCAATCGGCTCGTCCTCCGGGCCACGTTTGAGCCGCGAACCGGAGAGTTGCGCAAAGCGCTTGAGCAGCAAACGCCCGCCCCACTCCACCGGTGGCAATTTCAATGGCCAATAGGTACGACTGACCTGGGTGCCGAAAAAGGCCGCGCTGGCTACCTGTTCGGCGCTGAGGTACTGCCCGCCGAGCGCCGCTGCCAGTGTGGTCCCCCCCAGGGAGTGACCAACCCAGTGCGCCGCACGGCCACATTGCTCACTGACGAAGGCGGCAATGACCGGCAAATCGTAACGGGCGTAGTCGGCGACGCGGTTGTGCCGATAGGCATGGTTGCGCGGTGACAGGCCGTGACCGCGCATTTCCGGAATCCACACATCAAAACCGGCACGTGCCAGGTAGGCGCCCAGGCCAACGCCTTTGGGCGAATACCAGAATCGTCGATTGGAAAAGCTGCCATGCAGCAAAATTACCGGGGCACCTCGCACGCGGGCCTGATCGGCCATACCGAGACGGGTGACGGCCAGCTCAACGGTGCGATCCGGGCTGTTACCGGCTTTGATCCGGTACACATCCTCGCTCAGATCGCCGCGACGCTCAGCGCTGAGCAGGGCCACGGGAAATAGAGAACTGCTGCTTTGCATAGGTTTCTTGCACGAAAAAGGGCGAGATCCATCACTGGAGCACGCCCTGGAATACGGTCGAAACCTTCACCACCCCTGAGGGCTGGTGAAGGTTTCGGTTCAACACATCAATTATCTGCCTGACCTTCGGCCAGGAAGAACCAGGTTTCGAGTACCGAATCCGGGTTCAGCGAGACGCTTTCGATACCCTGCTCCATCAGCCACTTGGCCAGGTCCGGGTGGTCGGATGGGCCTTGGCCGCAGATACCAATGTATTTACCGGCCTTGTTACAGGCCTGGATTGCATTGGCCAGCAGCTTTTTGACCGCAGGGTTACGCTCGTCGAACAGATGGGCAATGATCCCCGAGTCACGGTCCAGGCCCAGGGTCAGCTGGGTCAGGTCGTTGGAGCCGATGGAGAAACCATCAAAATACTCGAGGAACTCTTCAGCCAGAATCGCGTTGGACGGCAGCTCGCACATCATGATCACGCGCAGGCCATTGTCGCCACGCGCCAGGCCGTTTTCGGCCAGCAGGTCTACCACCTGGCTGGCTTCGCCCAGGGTACGCACGAACGGCACCATGATCTCGACGTTGGTCAGGCCCATTTCGTTGCGCACGCGCTTGAGCGCACGGCACTCGAGCTCGAAGCAGTCGCGGAAGGTTTCGCTGATGTAACGCGACGCACCACGGAAGCCCAGCATCGGGTTTTCTTCTTCCGGCTCGTACAGCTTGCCGCCGATCAGGTTGGCGTATTCGTTGGACTTGAAGTCCGACAGACGCACGATGACCTTCTTCGGCCAGAACGCTGCGGCCAGGGTGCTGATCCCTTCAACCAGCTTCTCGACGTAGAAGCCGACCGGATCCTTGTAACCGGCGATGCGCTTGTCGACGCTCTCTTTGAGCTCGGCTGGCAGGCCAGCGTAGTTCAGCAGCGCCTTGGGGTGCACGCCGATCATGCGGTTGATGATGAACTCCAGACGCGCCAGGCCGACACCGGCGTTGGGCAACTGGGCAAAATCGAATGCACGGTCAGGGTTGCCGACGTTCATCATGATTTTGAACGGCAGGTCGGGCATGGCATCAACCGAGTTCTGACGCACGTCAAAGCCCAGCTCGCCTTCGAAGATGAAACCGGTGTCGCCTTCGGCACAGGAAACGGTGACGCCCTGGCCATCCTTGAGCAGCTGGGTCGCGTTACCGCAACCAACGACTGCCGGAATGCCCAGTTCACGGGCGATGATCGCCGCGTGGCAGGTACGACCGCCACGGTTGGTGACGATGGCACTGGCGCGCTTCATGACCGGTTCCCAATCCGGGTCGGTCATGTCCGAAACCAGTACGTCGCCGGCCTGGACCTTGTCCATTTCCGAGACGTCTTTGATGATCCGCACCTTGCCGGCGCCGATACGTTGACCGATGGCACGGCCTTCGACCAGCACGGTACCGGTTTCCTTGAGCAGGTAGCGCTCCATGACATTGGCCTGGGCACGGCTCTTCACCGTTTCAGGACGGGCCTGAACGATATACAGCTTGCCGTCGTCGCCATCTTTGGCCCATTCGATGTCCATCGGGCACTTGTAGTGCTTCTCGATGATCATTGCCTGTTTGGCCAGCTCGCTGACTTCAGCGTCGCTCAGGCAGAAACGGGTGCGATCGGCCTTGTCGACATCAACGGTCTTGACCGAGCGGCCGGCCTTGGCTTCTTCGCCGTAGACCATCTTGATGGCCTTGCTGCCCAGGTTGCGACGCAGGATGGCCGGACGACCCGCCTCCAGCGTGCCCTTGTGGACATAGAACTCGTCCGGGTTGACCGCGCCTTGCACCACGGTTTCGCCCAGGCCGTAGGCGCCGGTGATGAACACGACATCACGGAAGCCCGATTCGGTATCGAGGGTGAACATGACACCGGCGGTACCGGTTTCCGAACGCACCATGCGCTGGACACCGGCCGACAGGGCCACCAGCTTGTGGTCAAAGCCCTGGTGCACACGGTAGGAAATGGCGCGGTCGTTGAACAGCGAAGCGAATACTTCCTTGGCTGCGCGGATAACGTTGTCGACGCCACGGATGTTCAGGAAGGTTTCCTGCTGACCGGCGAACGACGCATCCGGCAAGTCTTCAGCGGTAGCCGACGAACGCACGGCAACGGCCATGTTCGGGTTGCCCTGGGACATCTGCTCGAAGGCAGCGCGGATTTCAGTGTTCAGACGCTCGGGGAATTCGGCTTCCATGATCCACTGACGGATCTGCGCACCGGTACGGGCCAGGGCGTTGACATCATCGACATCCAGCGCGTCGAGCGCGGCATGGATCTGGGCATTGAGCCCGCTCTGTTCGAGAAAATCACGGTACGCCTGAGCCGTAGTGGCAAAGCCGCCGGGGACCGATACACCGGCGCCCGCGAGGTTACTGATCATCTCGCCGAGGGATGCGTTCTTGCCCCCCACATGCTCCACATCATGGACGCCGAGCTTATCGAGGGAAACTACGTACTCTACCAAGGTGATCTCTCCACTAACTGTGTTGGAAAAGCTCAGGTCGCCCGCCTGCCTACTCTGGCTTGGCCGGGCGCTTGTGGCCTGGACCTGGAAAATAAGTGAGAATGCCGAACGCCGTGTTCGGTAAACCGAACCTATCATATCCAAGATTCGTCATCAGCTTAAGGCCCAAGGCGCAAATGAAACGATCTGCTTTCTTTATCTCCGATGGCACCGGCATCACAGCCGAGACGCTGGGACAAAGTCTTCTAGCGCAGTTCGATACCATTCCGTTCAATAAATTCACGCGTCCGTACATCGACAGCGTGGAAAAAGCCCGGGTTATGGTACAGCAAATCAATAGCGCCGCTGAAAAGGACGGTGTTCGCCCGATCATCTTCGACACCATTGTCAATCAGGATATCCGAGAGGTGCTGGCCACCTCCAATGGTTTCATGATCGACATTTTTTCGACCTTCCTGGCGCCGCTGGAACAGGAACTGACCGCACATTCGTCGTATTCGGTGGGTAAATCCCACTCCATCGGTGGCAACTCCAACTACATGGAGCGGATCGAAGCGGTCAACTTTGCCCTGGACAACGACGACGGTGCCCGCACCCATTACTACGACAAGGCCGACCTGATCCTGGTGGGCGTGTCGCGTTGCGGCAAAACCCCAACCTGTCTGTACATGGCTATGCAATTCGGCATCCGTGCGGCCAACTATCCGTTGACCGAAGACGACATGGAACGCCTGCAACTGCCTCAGGCCCTGAAAAACCACCAGCACAAGCTGTTCGGCCTGACCATCGACCCGGACCGTTTGACGGCCATTCGTCATGAGCGCAAGCCCAACAGCCGCTATGCCAGCTTTGCCCAGTGCGAGTTTGAAGTGCGCGAGGTAGAGAACCTGTTCCGCCGCGAGAGCATCCCACACATCAACT
Organism: Pseudomonas sp. NUPR-002; assembly: GCF_056322725.1. NCBI lineage: Bacteria > Pseudomonadati > Pseudomonadota > Gammaproteobacteria > Pseudomonadales > Pseudomonadaceae > Pseudomonas > Pseudomonas sp. NUPR-002. The sequence continues at coordinate 1,909,537 of NZ_CM150476.1, read as the reverse complement.
CCACGCATTTCTCGGTGGAAGAGATTGCAGCGAAAATCCTTGTGGAAAAAGGCGTAGAGCGCCGGTTCAAGTAACACCGGTGGGAGCGGGCTTGCCCCGCGATTTGCTATATCGCGCCAGATCGCGGGGCAAGCCCGCTCCTACCGGGACAAGCCCTACAGGCAGCTCTGCGATGGATCAGGCGACACAGTTTGCGACTTCAGGAGGCTGAGTGGAGGTATTGCGTAGGATAAGCTCGCAGCCCTCAAAGCCAATCCGCCCCCCCGGAAATCCGTGCAGAACCCAAAAAAAGCCCCGGCATTGCCGGGGCTTTTTGTTTCAGCTCAGACTCAGGAAGGCATCACTGCCGCCTGACCGCTCATGGCCAAATCCACCAGTTCGCGGTTAGCCACCGCATACATGGCGTAATCGGTACCGGTTGCGGCACGCAACTCGTCAAGCATGGCACGCCACCGCTCGACCATCACACGGTGCTGCTCAAGCCACAGTGCCACACGGGCGTCCATGTCTTGCGGAGCATCGGCCATCTGCAGAACCGAGATGGTGATCGCCCGCTGCTGCAGGTCGATATCATCGCGGAACGACTCGCGGGCCAGGGCCTGCCAGTTGTTTTCCACCGACAGGTTGCTGATTTCCTGCAGGTACCAGGTCAGGTCCAGCGCACTGCCAACCGCGAAGAAGGCCTTGGCCACTTCAGCCGGATCCTGGCCGGTGACGTCGGACGCTTCGATAATCGGCAACAGCGTGTACAGGTGCGTGGTACCGGCAACCATGCGCGCCAACAACTCCGGCACGCCCGCTTCGACGAAGCCCTGGTAACGGGTCATCCAGCGCTCACGGGTCGGCCCCTCGAGCAGTTCATCAAGCTTCAGACCCAACGCAGCGATCTTCGGTCCGAAGTGCGCCACATCACGACCAGCATCCTGCTCGTTACGGCGGCTACGCAGGAACCAGCGGGTCGCGCGGCGGCCCAGACGCATCAGCTCGTCCATCAGGGTCAGCTGAATTTCCGCAGGCACTTGATAGTCCAGCGCCTCAATCTGACGGAACCAGTGCGGCAGGTGGAAGATGTCACGCACGATCACATAGGCACCGGCGACGTTCGCCGGGCTCATGCCGGTGGACTCCTTCAGGCGCTGCACGAAGGTGATGCCCATGTTGTTGACCAGATCGTTGGCGATCTGGGTGCTGACGATCTCGCGTTTCAGACGATGGCGACGCATGGCTTCGGCGAACTTGTTCACCAGCGATGGCGGGAACGCGGTTTCCATGTCGCGGGTCAGGTAGTCGTCATCCGGCACCAGCGATTTGAGCAAGGCTTCCTTGAGATCGATCTTGCTGTAGGAGATCAGTACCGAGAGCTCGGCACGGGTCAGCCCCTGGTTGGCCGCCAAGCGTTCAGCCAGTTGCTCTTCAGTCGGCAGGAACTCGATGGCGCGGTCCAGCTTGCCACGGCTTTCCAGATCGGCCATCAGGCGCTTGTACTCGGCAATCCGCTCACGGGCCCGACGGGCCGCCAGCGACAGCGCCTGCGTCTGCTTGTAGTTGTTGCCCAGCACCAGACCGGAAACTTCCTCGGTCATGCTGCCCAACAGCTGGTTACGCTGCTTCTCGGTCATATCGCCGGCCTGCACCACTTCGTTGAGCAGGATCTTGATGTTGACCTCGTGGTCGGAGCAGTCCACGCCACCGGCGTTGTCGATGAAATCGGTGTTGGTGGCGCCACCATTGAGGCCGAACTCGACACGACCCAGCTGGGTCATGCCCAGGTTACCGCCCTCGCCCACCACCTTGCAGCGCAACTCGTTACCATCCACGCGCAGGGCGTCGTTGGCCTTGTCGCCGACATCGGCGTGGCTTTCTTCACTGGACTTGACGTAGGTGCCGATACCGCCGTTCCACAACAGGTCTACCGGTGCCTTGAGCAAGGCATTGAGCAGCTCGGTCGGGGTCAGCTTGTCGGCTTCGATGGCGAAGCGTTCTTTCATCTGCGGGGTGATGGCAATGCTTTTCGCGCTGCGCGGGAAGATACCACCGCCTTCCGACATGATGCTGGTGTCGTAGTCGCTCCAGGCCGAACGCGGCAGGTCGAACAGGCGTTTGCGCTCGGCAAAGCTGCTGGCAGGCTCGGGGTTCGGGTCGATGAAGATGTGCAAGTGGTTGAAAGCCGCCACCAGTTGCAACTTGTCCGACATCAGCAGGCCGTTGCCGAACACGTCACCGGCCATGTCACCAACGCCGACTACGGTGATCGGATCTTCCTGGACGTTGATACCGCGTTCACGGAAGTGACGCTGCACCCCCACCCAGGCACCGCGGGCGGTGATGCCCATTTTCTTGTGGTCGTAACCGGCCGAACCACCGGAAGCGAATGCGTCGCCCAGCCAGAAGCCGTAGTCGATGGCGATGCCGTTGGCGATGTCGGAGAAGGTCGCGGTGCCTTTGTCGGCGGCTACCACCAGGTACGGGTCATCATCGTCGTGACGCACGACGTTGGCCGGCGGCACCAGTGCGCCGTCCTTGAGGTTGTCGGTGATGTCCAGCAGACCGGAAATGAAGATCCGGTAGCAGGCAATGCCCTCTGCCTGGATGTCGTCACGGCTGCCACCCAGCGGCAAGCGGCGTGGCAGGAAGCCACCCTTGGCGCCAACCGGAACGATCACCGAGTTCTTCACCTGCTGGGCTTTTACCAGGCCCAGCACTTCGGTGCGGAAGTCTTCTTCACGGTCCGACCAACGCAAGCCGCCACGGGCCACGTTGCCAAAGCGCAGGTGCACGCCTTCGACGCGCGGCGAATACACAAAGATCTCAAACTTCGGTACCGGCTTAGGCAGCTCGGGAATCAGCTTGGGATTGAACTTGAAGCTGAAGTACGACTTGTTCTGCCCCTGCGCATCGGTCTGATAGAAGTTGGTCCGCAGGGTGGCCTTGATCAGGTCCAGGTAGCGACGCAGGATGCGGTCTTCGTTGAGCACCTGAACATCGTCCAGCGCGGTAAGAATCGCTTGCTCCAGACGCTGCTGCTTGTCGTCCAGGTCATCCGTGGTGAGCTTGCGCGCCAGGTAGAAGCGGGTTTTGAACAACCGGGTCAGTTCGCGGGCGATATCGGTGTGGTTGTTCAGGGTGCTGGCGATGTAGCCCAGGTCGAAGCCCAGGCGAATCTGCTTGAGGTAGCGGGCGTAGGCACGCAGCAATGCCACATCGCGCCACGGCAGACCGGCGGTCAGTACCAGTCGGTTGAAGGCGTCGTTTTCCGCATCGCCTTTGACGATGTGGACAAACGCATCCTGCAAGGTGTCGTTGAGTTGCTGGATATCCAGGTTCAGGCCTTCGCTGTAAGTGAAGGCAAAATCGTGGATCCAGAACTCACGGCCATTGGCGTGACGCAGGCGATAAGGGAACTCGCCGAGTACGCGCAAACCAAGGTTTTCCAGAATCGGCAGCACATCCGACAACGCCAGTGGCGTATCGGCGTGATACAGCTTGCAGTGCAACTGCTGTTTACCGGCCTGGGTCAGCGGCTGGTAGAAGCTCATGACCAGCGGCTTGCGCTCGGACAAGGTCAGCAGGTGCTGCATGTCGACCACCGCCGAGTGCGCAGCAAAGCGCTCGCGGTAACCGGCCGGGAAACCTTTCGGGAAGTCGGCCAGGATGTTGGTGCCCTGGGCTTCGCCGAAGCTCTCGACGGTCAGGCTGGCATAGTCGTCCTGCCACGAACGGCAGGCCTGGATGACTTCGTTTTCCAGCTGCTGCGGGTCGATATCGATACGATTTTTCGGATCAACGCGCAGAATCAGTTGCACACGCGCCAGCACCGATTCGGAGAAGAAGGTCCAGAACTCACAGTCGCTGGCCTTCAGGCGCTCCATCAGCACTTGCTGGATTTTCTGCCGGACTTCGGTGGAGTAGATGTCACGCGGCACATAGGCCAGGCAGTAGCAGAAGCGACCGTACGGGTCTTTGCGCAGGAACACGCGGATCTTGTTGCGTTCCTGGATCTGCACGATCGACATCACCGTGCTGAACATTTCATCCACAGGCGTCTGGAACAGGTCGTCGCGCGGCAGCACTTCCAGTACCTGGGCCAATTCTTTGCCCAGGTGCGCTTTAGGATCGAAGCCGGAACGGCGCTCGACTTCGGCGACCTTGTCGCGGATGTACGGGATCGAACGCACGCTCTCGCCGTACACCGACGAGGTGTAGAGGCCCATGAAGCGGCATTCTTTGATGACCTTGCCTTCGGCGTCCAGCTGGCGGATCGACACGTAGTCCGGATACGCCGGACGGTGGACGCGGCTTGGGTGGGCGGCCTTGGCAAATGACAGCAGCAACGGCTCGTGCAGGTAAGTGACGGCGTAATCTTCGATGCGCAGCTCGTCGGCGGTCAGGCCGGCGCGCAGCAGGCGGGTCAGGCCGAGGAACGACTGCTCGTCATACACCAGCTGACCGCCCTGGGCATCGCCATGCACGACGAATTCTTCGTAACCCAGGAAGGTGAAGTGGTTGCCTACCAGCCACTCGAGGAACGCTTTGACCTCGGCTTTTTCGCCCTGCACCGCAGGGTAAGGGGTCTGCTCGACCAGCTCGATGATCTGGCGCAGCTTGGCCTTCATCGGCTCGAAATCGGCGACCGCGACACGCACCTCGGCCAGCACCTGCTCCAGCTCGCGGGTCAGCAGGTTGAGTTCGGCGTTGTTGGCGCAGCGGTCGATTTCCAGGTACATCAGCGATTCTTGCTGAACGCCTTCACCCTGGGTGCCCTTGGGCAGAATTTCCAGCAGTTCACCCTTGTCGCCACGGCGCACGCTCAACACGGTGGTCTGCAGGGTGTGGATGCTGTAACCACGGCGGTTCAGCTCGGTACGTACCGAGTCGACCAGAAAGGGCAGGTCATGGTGCAGGACTTCAACCGCAGTGTGGGTCGACTGCCAGCCATGACGTTCGTAATCGGGGTTGTAGACGCGAACCTGCGGTTGGGCGGGATCGAAGCGCTCGATGATGCGCCAGGCAGACAAGGTGCAACCGGCCAGGTCCGACAGGCGGCGCTGGGTCAATTCGTCAAGAGAGATGATGCCGAAGAACTGTTCGGCGAACAACGCCACTTGTGGCAGTGCCTGTTCGCTGATGTGCTGCGCCAGGGCCGCTTGCAGTTGATGCTGGAAGTCGGCTTTGCTGGCTGCGGTGAAAAACGCCATCTGTGGTACTCCGCTTGGGCTTTGTAATTGAGTAAAGCGTCGCGCACGTCCGCCATCTACGGATCAACGATAGCCAACCCGTAGCAGGAGGACGGTAAAACCATGCGGAACAGGTGCAAAACACGACTCATCAGTCACATTGCCCCGTTCCACGGATGGGCATCTGCAAAAACGACTGCTCGTGGCGGAGCTGTGTCTTTACGGGTAACCATCGACAGCGCAGCTTAACGACAGCGCGCCCGCCCCTGCTTGCGGTGCTGCGACATATTCGGTCATTGAGGTGCATGTAGGAGCGGGCTTGCCCCGCGATGCGATGGGACAGGCACACCGCAATCGCGGGGCAAGTCGGATCGCCGCACCGCCGCTCCCACCGGACGGGTGGGATGCGAAAGACAGCGAACACATTGATGTATTGCCAAGCCGAACACTGGCAGAATCGTGTTTCAACTTATTGATCGAGCCACTCATGCAACTGACCACCGCCCTGCTCTTTGCCACCCCATGCGATGACGAAGAAGACAACATGGCCACCCTGTGCTGCCACAGTGACAAGGGCCGGATGTTTCTGATGACCCGCTACCCGGATGAAGAGCGCGTGGACATCACCCTCGATGACCACTACGCCCCGGTCGAAGGCTTGAAAGTTACCCTCAGCGCAACCCGGCTGCTGATTGAGGTTGCGCCATTGGACGTCGACGCCCTCGGTGGAGACGATCATCTGGAAATCACCCTGAGCAGCAACGGCACCGACCTGGCCGAGGTCGAAGAGACCCTGCAGAACATCCTCAAGGGCACTGGCACTTACGTCAGCGAGCTGTAAGCGCACAGGCCGTTTCTTGACAAGCAACGGCGGCAAGGGCATTGTCTGACAACCTGATTAATGAGCAATACCCCCATGCTTGAGCTTCAGCGCCCCGATACGCTGGTTGAACGCGTCGTCGGAGCCATCCGCGCAGAGATCGATTCCGGACGCCTGGCGGCCGAGTCGCGCCTGCCCACTGAACAGCAACTGGCCGAACAGCTGAACGTCAGCCGCTCGGTGGTGCGCGAAGCGGTGGCCCAGCTCAAGGCCGATGGGGTATTGGTCGCCCGTCGCGGCCTGGGTTCGTACATTTCCCAGACCCCTACCGGCACGGTATTTCGCTTTCCTTCCGGCCAGGGCCGCAGGCCCGACCTGGTGCAGATGTTCGAAGTGCGCCTGTGGATTGAAACCCAGGCCGCCTCGGTTGCCGCGCAACGCCGCGATGCCGCCGACCTTGCGCGCATGAACAAAGCCCTGCAGGAGATGCTCGACAAACGCAGCGACTTCGCCGCCGCAGCCGCTGCCGACGTCGAGTTCCACCGCGCCATCGCCGACGCCAGCAAGAATGATTACTTCGTGGCCTTCCATGATTTTCTGCGCGGCCAATTGGCCGCCGCACGCAAGACCGCCTGGGAGAACTCGGCGGCGCACTCGGTGGGTGGCTCGGCAGATGCCAACCGCGAACACCAAGCGCTGTACCAGGCGATTGCCGATGGCGACTGCCAGGCGGCTGCCGCCTGCGCCGAAGCTCACCTGCGCGCTTCGGCAAAGCGTCTGAAGCTGGAATTGCCAAGCATCAACTGAACCCTCAATTGCCGTAACCCACGGGCGCTGACGTACAGCGCCTTTTGCTTGACCGACTTAGTCTGACAACCTGATAAGCAGACTCTCTGACAAGAACAAACCAAGGTGACACCTGCATGATTTACGACTATTGCATCATCGGCGGCGGCATCGTCGGCCTCGCCACCGCCATGGCGCTGCTCGAACGCCAGCCCGGCGCCTCGCTGCTGATCCTGGAAAAGGAAGCGAGCCTGGCCAAACACCAGACCGGGCACAACAGCGGTGTTATCCATGCAGGCATCTACTACGCCCCCGGCAGCCTCAAGGCTGACCTGTGCAAACGCGGCGCCGAAGCGACCAAAGCGTTTTGCACCGAGCACAAGATCAAATTCGACGTCTGCGGCAAATTGCTGGTGGCCTCTACGCCGCTGGAAGTGCAGCGTATGCAAGCGCTGTACGAGCGTTCGCAGCAAAACGGCCTGAAAGTCGAGCGTCTGGACGCCGCCGAACTGCAGCGTCGTGAACCGAACATCGTCGGCCTTGGCGGGTTGTTTCTCGATGCCACCGGCATCGTCGACTACAAGCAGGTGTGCCAGGCCATGGCCCGGGTAATCCAGGCCGCGGGCGGCGAAGTACGCTTGTCGACCAGCGTGCGTGCGATTGTCGAAAGCACCGACGCGGTGACCATCAGCAGCGACGACCAGGTCTGGCAAGCCCGCCAGCTGGTGGCCTGTGCCGGTCTGCAATCGGATCGCCTGGCCGCCCTGGCCGGGGTCAAGATCGACCATCAGATCATTCCGTTTCGCGGCGAGTACTTCCGCCTGCCAGCCAGCAAGAACGACATCGTCAACCACCTGATCTACCCAATTCCTGACCCTGAGCTGCCGTTTCTCGGCGTGCACCTGACGCGGATGATCGACGGCAGCGTCACCGTTGGCCCCAACGCCGTGCTGGGCCTGGGCCGGGAGAACTACAAGAAGTTCTCTGTGAACTGGCGCGATGTGGCCGAGTACGCACGGTTCCCCGGCTTCTGGAAAACCATCTGGGCCAACCTCGGCTCCGGCACCACCGAAATGAAGAATTCGCTGTTCAAGGGCGGCTACCTGGAGCAATGCCGCAAGTACTGCCCGTCGCTGAACATCGAAGACCTGCTGCCCTACGAAGCGGGTATCCGCGCCCAGGCGGTGATGCGCGACGGCACCCTGGTGCACGACTTCCTGTTCGCTGAAACGCCGCGCATGGTGCATGTCTGCAACGCCCCATCGCCGGCTGCCACTTCGGCGATTCCGATCGGCCAGATGATCGCCGACAGAATTTTCAAAGCGCGCTGAACCCCTGCTGAACACGATAACTACAAAGACAAAAAGGAAACCTCCGATGTCGGTACATGAGGCGGCCGTGGCCGCGACAGAAACCCCGGAACAGAATAAAAAACGCCTGCGTAAGGTCGCTGCTGCCACCATCTTCGGCTCGATGCTGGAGTGGTACGACTTCTACCTGTACGCAACCATGGCAGCGATTGTCTTCTCGAAGGTGTTCTTCGACCCGAGCAATCCGGCCGTGGCTTCGCTGCTGGCGTTTTCCACCTTTGCCATTGGTTTTATCGCCCGCCCGTTCGGCGGCATCCTGTTCGGCTACCTCGGCGACCGTTTTGGCCGTAAACAGGTGCTGGTCATTACCTTCTGCCTGATGGGCGTGTGCACCATGTTGATCGGCCTGATCCCCAGCTATGCCTCGATCGGCATCTGGGCGCCGATCATTCTGGTGCTGGTACGTATCATCCAGGGCCTGGGCGCCGGTGCCGAGCTGTCGGCGGCAGCGGTCACTTCCTACGAGCACGCCAGCGAAGGCAAGCGCGGCAGCCAGGGTGCCTGGCCGGCGCTGGGGCTTAACCTGGGCCTGCTGCTGTCTTCGCTGACCGTGTATGTACTGACCATGAACGGCAACGACTTCCTGCTCTCCGGCGGCTGGCGGATCCCGTTCATCTGCAGCATCGTGCTGGTAGCCGTCGGTTTGTGGGTGCGCAGAAGCATTCCGGAAACCCCGGACTTCAAAGAACTCGACAAGGCTCCGAACAAACCGCAGGTGTCGCCGCTCAAGCTGCTGTTCAAGAACGACCTCAAAGGCCTGGCCGTGGTGTTCTTCGTTGCCATCGGCTACAACGCCCTGAGCTACATCTTCAAGACCTTCTCACTGGCCTACCTGACCCAGTACAAAGGCGTCGAAGCGCATGTCACCTCGCTGTCGGTAACCATTGCCAGCCTGGTAGCGATTGTTGCCGTGCCGTTCTTCGGCTGGCTGTGCGACAAGTGGAGCAGCAAGACGGTACTGATGCTCGGCGGGATCTTCTCGGTGCTGTTTGCCTACCCGTTCCTAGCCTTGCTCAACACTGGCGAGCCGATGATGATCTACCTGGCGATCGCCATCGGTACCGGCATCCTCGCACCGATGATGTTCGCCCCGCAGGGTTCGTTCCTCAGCCGTCAGTTCCCGACCCAGACCCGCTCTTCGGGCTTTGGCACCGGGCGTGAAATCGGTACCGCTGTGGCCGGTGGCCTGGCACCGCTGGGTGGCCTGGCGCTGGTGGCCAGCTCTGCTACGCACTCCACTGATGGTGTAGCGATCATCCTCGCCGTCGCCGCTGTACTGGTGGTGGTGTTTGCCCTGTGTGACCAGGGTCGCAAGCACTCCAGCTTCAAGAACTGATCCCTCATCCTCCCGGTAGGAGCGGGCTTGCCCCGCGATGCGATGCGTCTGACAAACCGCAATCGCGGGGCAAGCCCGCTCCTACCGGGAATCCATGAAACTACCGCGGCTATTGGTTACACTGCACCCAGGTGGGCGCAGCACGCTTACGCCTGGCACCCTCCTGACCTGCCCCCTTCTCTGACCGGTCGAGACCTGCGCCGATGGTGTCCATCTACCAACTCAAACCTGCCTTCCAGAACCTCCTGCGCCCGTTGGTCAAGCGCCTTTATGACCGCGGCATCACCGCCAACCAGATCACCTTGCTCGCCGGTGCGGTTTCAGTACTGCTGGGCGGCCTGATTGCCCTGTTTGCCCAACACACCTGGCTATTCGTCCTGATCCCGGTGTGGATGCTGCTGCGCATGGGCCTCAATGCCATCGACGGCATGCTCGCCCGCGAGTTCGGCCAACAATCGCACCTGGGCGCCTACCTCAACGAACTGTGCGATATAGTCGCCGACAGTGCCTTGATCCTGCCGTTCGCGCTGATTCCCGATGTCAGCATCGCTGCCGTGGTGGTGGTCGCACTGTTGGCGGTATTCAGCGAGTACACTGGCGTGCTCGGGCCAATGGTCGGTGCCTCGCGCCGCTATGACGGCCCCATGGGCAAAAGCGACCGTGCCTTCGTGCTCGGCGCCCTGGCTGCGGCCATTGCTTTGGGCTGGCTCAGCGCCGCCTGGATCAACGGCGTGTTCGCGGCAATCGCCGTGCTGTTGGTCTTTACCCTGATCAACCGGGTGCGCCAAGGCTTGCAAGAAATCAAGGAAAACGCTCCATCAGCATAAGGAAAATGCAATGCGCCCATCCCAGGCTCGGACTTTCACCACCCACGACGGCGTCGAGCTGTTTTATCGTCACTGGCCGGCAACCGCGGCCAACCCTGACGAGCCGCGCAAGGCGATTCTGCTGTTTCACCGCGGCCACGAACATTCCGGGCGCATCGCCCACCTGGTGGATGAACTGGACCTGGCCGACAGCGACTTCTTTGCCTGGGATGCCCGCGGCCACGGCCAGTCGCCGGGCGAGCGCGGTGATAGCCCAAGCTTTGCCACCAGCGCCCGCGACGTGCAGACCTTTTGCGAGCACCTGGCCGACGCCCATGACATCAGCGAAGAGCACATTGCAGTCATCGCCCAAAGCGTCGGCGCCGTGATCGCTGCGACCTGGGTGCACGACTACGCCCCGCGTATCCGCGCCCTGGTGCTCGCCTCGCCGGCGTTCAAGGTCAAGCTGTACGTGCCCTTCGCCCGCCCAGGCCTTGCCCTGTTGCGCAAACTGCGTGGCAATTTCTTCGTCAACAGCTACGTCAAGGCACGCTTTCTCAGCCACGATCCGCAGCGTGTGGCCTCCTATGACCAGGACCCGTTGATCACCAAAAGCATCTCGGTCAATGTTCTGCTCGGCCTGTACGAAGCCGCCGAGCGTGTGGTGGCCGACGCCCAGGCCATTCAGGTGCCGACCCAACTGCTGATCTCCGGCGCCGATTTCGTCGTGCACCGCAAACCCCAGGAGCAGTTCTTCGACCGCCTGGGCAGCGTGCACAAGGAAAAGCACATTCTGCCGGGCTTTTTCCACGACACCCTCGGCGAACGAGACCGCGCACCGGCGCTGGCCAGCATGCGCCGTTTCATCCTGCACATGTTCGCCATGCCACTGAGTCGTCCGTCGCTGTTGGATGCCGACCGCCTGGGTGCCACTTGTGCCGAGGCCGAGTCGCTGGCCACCCCGCTGCCCCGCAATTCCCTGCGCGACCTTTACTGGCGCAGCACCCGTGCCAGCCTCGGTCTGGGCAGTAAACTGTCCGCCGGGGTCAAACTGGGCGTCGAAACCGGCTTCGACTCGGGCAGCACCCTCGATTACGTGTACCGCAATCGTGCGACCGGGCTGTCCCCTGTCGGCCGGCTGATCGACCGCAATTACCTCGACTCGATTGGCTGGCGCGGTATCCGCCAACGCAAATTGCACGTCGAAGAACTGCTGCGCCTGGCCATCGCCCAGTTGCGTGAGCAACAGCAGGCGGTGCGTATCGTCGACATCGCCGCCGGTCATGGCCGCTATATCCTCGAAGCCGTACAGGGCCTTGAGTCGCTTCCGGAGTCGATCCTGCTGCGCGACTACAGCGACATCAACGTGCGCGATGGCAGCGCGCTGATCGCTGAAAAAGGCCTGGGCGAGATCGCCCGCTTTATCAAAGGCGACGCCTTCGACCGCCAGAGCCTGGCGGCCCTTGAGCCCAAGCCGACGCTGGCGGTGGTGTCCGGGTTGTATGAACTGTTTGCTGACAACCAAATGGTCGGCAACTCCCTGGCCGGGTTGGCCGATGCCGTGCCAGTGGGCGGTTATCTGGTGTACACCGGCCAACCCTGGCACCCGCAGTTGGAACTGATCGCCCGCGCCCTGACCAGCCACCGTGCTGGCCAGGCCTGGGTCATGCGCCGCCGCAGCCAGGCCGAGATGGACCAGTTGGTAGAGGCGGCAGGCTTTCGCAAGGTGACCCAGCGCATCGATGAATGGGGGATCTTCAGCGTATCGCTGGCGCAGCGGGTGCAATGATGAGCCTGAGCGCCGTCGCCCCGTTACCCGCTCGCGAACCGGGCCTGCTCAAACCCGCCGTACTCTGGCTGCTGTTGCTGGCGCCGCTGTTTTTCAGCACGTATGGTTTCGCCACCTGGGTTACCAGCCAGCGCGATGATGTCGGCAGTCTGGTGTTCGGCTGGGAGCAGCACATGCCGTTCTGGGCCTGGAGCATCGTGCCGTACTGGTCCATCGACCTGCTCTACGGCTTCTCGCTACTGCTGCCGCGCAGCCGCCTGGCCCTCAAACGCCATGCCTTGCGCCTGCTCACCGCCCAGGTGATCGCGGTCAGTTGCTTCTTGCTCTGGCCGCTGCGCTTCACCTTCGAGCGGCCAGAACTGGACGGTGTGTTCGGCTGGCTGTTTGCCGTGCTGGCGGGCTTCGACAAACCGTTCAACCAGGCCCCTTCACTGCACATCGCCCTACTGGTGGTGCTGTGGGTGTGCTTCGCCCAGCACTGCCAGGGCCTGTGGCGCTGGCTGGTGCATGGCTGGTTTGCCTTGATTGGCGTGTCGGTGCTGACCACCTACCAGCATCACTTCATCGATGTGCCCACTGGCGCCCTGGCCGGGTGGTTATGTGTGTGGCTGTGGCCGCTGGACCGCCCGGGCATGCTGCAATCCATGCAGCTGACGCGGGACCGCCAACGCTGGCGCCTGGCACTGCGCTACGCGCTCGGTGCCGGGCTGTTTGCCCTGGCAGCCATCACCCTGGGTGGCGGCGGGTTGTGGCTGTTCTGGCCCGCAACGGCACTGCTGCTGGTGGCGCTGAACTATGCGCTGTTCGGTGCCGGCGGTTTTCAAAAAGCCCCGGATGGCCATTTAAGCAGTGCTGCACAGTGGTTGCTGGCGCCGTACCTGGCGGCGGCCTGGATCAATTCACGGCTGTGGACCCGCAAGCACCCGCAGCCCGATCAGATCGTTGACGGTGTCTGGCTGGGGCGCATCCCTACGACCGCAGCGTTGCGGCACAGCTCATTCAAGGCGGTGCTCGATGTCTGCGCAGAATTGCCCCTGGCCCCTGGCACACGGGCCTATCACAGCGTGCCGGTGCTCGACCTGAGCGCGCCGACCAGCGCGCAGTGCCTGGAACTGGCCCAGGCACTGGAGCGCCTGCAGCAACAAGGCCCGGTACTGGTGTGCTGCGCCTTGGGGTATTCGCGCAGTGCGACGGCCGTTGCCGCATGGCTATTGCACAGCGGCCGCGCCAGCAGCGTTGAGGCGGCCATCGCGATGATTCAACAGGCACGCCCGCGCATCGTCCTGCACACCACGCACCGTCAGGCCCTGGTACCACTGAGCAAAAAACCTGAGGGAGCTGAATGAGCACGGATATGCAACTTTACTGCGTGGCCAGCCTGCTGCGCCGCGGACGTAGCCTTGATCAATTCTCCACCGGCCTGTCGTTGCTGGGTGTGGCGTTCGGGCTCGCCCCGTGGTTGCAGGGCCTCTACAACCCTTGGTTGTTGATCATAGGCTGCGCACTGTTGGTACTGGGCGCGATGCAAAAGTATTACGCATTCAGGGTGGCCTTCGATGCTGATCTGTTTCAACGCATGGCCGACAGCCCGGCCACACTGAGCGAACGCACCCAGGCGCTGGATCAGGCCCTGACTACGCTGGGACTGCAAGCTGGCAAACGCGACGACCGGCCGTGGCCGGACCGCAGTCGCGGTGCATTGACCCTGCTGCGCCGCCAGGCAATGGTGCTCGGCGCACAAATTCTTCTGACCCTGAGCGGGCTGCTGGCCAGCCCGTGGTGGACCATTTAAGGATAAGGAATCCACATGCTCGAACCTTTGGTCGCGCACCTCATCACCTCAGCCGCCCGCTCGATCACCGGTGCCCGCAGCCTGTGGCTGGGCTGCGGGCCCGAGCCGGTACAACGCATCTACTTCGCCAATCACAGCAGCCACGGCGACTTTGTCCTGTTATGGGCCTCGCTGCCGCCGGCCTTGCGTAAAGCCACACGGCCGGTGGCGGGCGCCGATTACTGGCAAACCGGCACCCTGCGCCGCTATGTGATCAATCGGGTGTTCAATGGCGTACTGATCGACCGTGAGCGCCACGACCCACAAGCCAACCCCTTGCAACCCATGCTCGACGCCCTGGCAGGTGGCGACTCGCTGATCATTTTCCCCGAAGGTACACGCAATCAGGAGGACGGCCTGTTGCCGTTCAAAAGCGGGCTCTATCACTTGGCCACAGCGCACCCCCAGGTGCAGCTGATTCCGGTGTGGATCGCCAACCTCAACCGCGTCATGCCCAAAGGTCGGGTGCTGCCATTGCCTTTGCTGTGCACCACCAGTTTCGGTGCGCCATTGCAGCTGCAAGACGGTGAAAGCAAAGCGCAATTTTTACAACGCAGCCGCGATGCGTTGCTCGAACTGGCCCCGGAGCATTGCTGAACATGGATAACCAGACCCTGATGTTGTTTGCCGGGATCGGCGCGATCCTGGTGTTGGCCTCGCTGGTCGGCTACCTGCTCAAGTGGCGAACCCGTGCCGCGCCTAACGCTGTGATCGACAACCTCAATGCGCGGATCAATGCCTGGTGGGTGATGGTGCTGGTGATCGGCATCGCCTTCTGGCTGGGCAACGGCGCGGTGATCCTGCTGTTCTACGCCGTATCGTTCTATGCACTGCGCGAGTTCCTCACCCTGACCCCGACCCGGCGCAGCGATTACCCGGCATTGGTGGCGGCGTTCTACCTGGCCCTGCCGCTGCAGTACCTGCTGATTTATGCCGACTGGTACGGATTGTTCTCGATCCTGATCCCGGTCTACGTGTTCCTGCTCCTGCCGATCCTGGCCTCACTGGGCGGCGACAGCGCGCACTTTCTCGAGCGCGCCTCCAAGGTGCAGTGGGGGCTGATGATTGCGGTGTATTGCATTTCGTTCGTGCCGGCTTTGCTGACCCTGGACATCGCCGGCTTCGAGGGCCGCAATCTGTTGCTGATCGCCTACCTGGTGATCGTCGTGCAGCTCTCCGATGTGCTGCAGTACGTCTGCGGCAAGCTCTTCGGCAAACGCAAAATCGCCCCCAACCTGTCGCCGTCAAAAACCGTCGAGGGCTTTGTCGGTGGTTTGTTGCTGGCCTCGCTGATTGGCGGCGCGCTGTGGTGGATCACCCCATTCAACATCTGGCAGTCGTTCCTGATTGCGCTGCTGATCAACCTGTTGGGCTTTGCCGGTGGCATCGTCATGTCGGCGATCAAGCGCGACCGCGGGGTCAAAGACTGGGGGCATATGATCGAAGGCCACGGCGGCATGCTCGACCGGCTGGACTCAGTGTGCTTTGCGGCGCCGATCTTCTTCCATCTGGTGCGTTATTGGTGGACCTGAGACAGCAATAGCGGTAAGAGCGGACTTGCCCCGCGATGCAATAGGGCTGACACGCCGCAATCGCGGGGCAAGCCCGCTCCTACCGATTTGCACAAATTTACCTGCCGCCATTAGGAGCCCAAGGCCCGGATGCTTTAAAGTATGAGCCCCTGCCCGGGCCCCTTCTCAGAGACCGCCCTGGCTTTTTTCCAGGAACCGTCAACGATGGAACACCGTGAGGCGCTGATCGCGCTGCGCACCTTTCTTTCAACCCAGATCCTTGGCCAGGAAAAACTCGTCGAGCGTTTGCTGATAGTGCTATTGGCTGACGGCCACATGCTGGTCGAAGGCGCCCCTGGCCTGGCCAAGACCAAAGCCATCAAAGAGCTGGCTGAAGGTGTCGAAGCCGAGTTCCATCGTATTCAGTTCACCCCCGACCTGCTCCCGGCCGATATCACCGGCACCGAGATCTACCGCCCGGAAACCGGTAGCTTCGTGTTCCAGCAAGGGCCGATTTTCCACAACCTGGTACTGGCTGACGAAATCAACCGGGCACCGGCCAAGGTCCAGTCGGCGTTGCTTGAAGCCATGGCAGAGCGCCAGGTTTCAGTCGGGCGTAGCACCTACGAGCTGTCGCCTTTGTTTCTGGTGATGGCAACCCAGAACCCGATCGAGCAGGAAGGCACCTACCCGCTGCCCGAAGCCCAGCTCGACCGCTTTCTCATGCATGTGAAAATCGGCTTCCCGGACGCCTCGGTGGAACGGCGGATTCTCCAGCAGGCCCGCGGTGAAGCGCTCAATGGCGAGGCCAAGCCCGAACGCCGGGTCAGCCAGCAGGCGATCTTCGCTGCTCGCAAGGAAATCCTCGGCCTGTACATGGCCGACGCGGTAGAGGAATACCTGGTGCAACTGGTCATGGCCACGCGTACTCCGGCCAAGTTCGACCCGGAGTTGGCCGACTGGATTGCCTACGGCGCCAGCCCGCGTGGTTCGATTGCCCTGGACCGTTGCGCACGTGCCCACGCCTGGCTGGCCGGACGCGACTTCGTCAGCCCCGAAGACATTCAGGCCGTGCTGTTCGATGTGCTGCGCCACCGCATCATTCTTTCCTTTGAGGCCGAAGCCGCCGGGATCGACCAGGACCGAGTGATCCAGCGCATCCTCGACGTCGTCGCCGTCGCCTGACGCCATGCCTGAACGCTTGCTGGCCGCGCCCGGAATCCGTATCAGCCTCGCCGAGCTGATCGAGATGCGTCATCGCGTGCGCGAAGTGCAGCTGTTTTCCCGGCCCGGCCAGCGCAGCCCGCTGGTGGGTTTGCACCACTCGAAATTGCGTGGCCGCGGCGTCGATTTCGACCAGGTACGGGTCTACCAGGCCGGTGACGATGTGCGCAACATCGACTGGCGTGTGACCGCGCGCACCCAGGAGCCGCATACCAAGCTGTTTCACGAGGAACGTGAGCGGCCGATCTTCATTCTGGTCGAGCAAAGCCAGCGCCTGTTCTTCGGCTCCGGCCTGATGTTCAAATCGGTGCTCGCCGCCCAGGCCGCAGCGTTGATTGGCTGGGCCGCCCTGGGCCACAACGACCGCATCGGCGGCCTGGTGTTTGGCGACAACGAGCATTACGAAATCAAGCCCCGGCGCAGCAAACAGAGTTTGCTGCAACTGCTCAACCGCCTGGCGCGGGTCAATCAGGCACTGCACACCGAAGCCAAGCCGCAGGCCGACAGCCTGGGCCTGGCCTTGCGCCGCGCCCGCGAGGTGCTGCGCCCGGGCAGCCTGGCAATCATCATCTGCGACGAGCGCGCCCTGAGCCCGGCGGTGGAACAGCAACTGAGCCTGTTGTCGCGCCATTGCGACCTGCTCCTGCTGCCTTTGTCCGACCCGCTGGACCATGCCCTGCCCGCCGCCGGTTTGCTGCGCTTTGCCCAGCACGGCGCGCAACTGGAGTTGGACACCCTCGACCCGACCCTGCGCCGCAGCTACCGTCAACAGAGCGAAGCACGCATCGAGCGCTGGGAACTGCTGGCGCAAAAGCTGCGGGTGGTGCTGATGCCGTTGAGCACGCAAAGCGAAATGATCGAGCAACTGCGCGAATACCTGAACGCGCAACGACCGGGGAAAGGCCAGTGAACCCGCTGGAGCAATTGCAGCCGCTGATCGCCCCGCCACCGGTCAGTTGGTGGCCGCTGGCGCCTGGCTGGTGGGTGCTAGTGGCGTTGCTGCCGCTGCTGGGCTGGGGCGCCTGGCGCTTACGCCACTGGCGTCCGGGCAAGCAGCCCATCGTGCGTGCCGAGCTGCCGCTGGACCCGATCCGCGTCGAGGCCCTGGCCGAACTGGCGCGCCTGCCCAAGCCCTACAACGGTGAGCCGGCCGGTGCCTGGCTGCAAAGCATCAATGCGTTGCTCAAGCGCCTGTGCCGCAACCATTACCCAGGCAGCCACAGCCATACCCTCAACGGTCGCCAGTGGCTGGCGTTTCTCGATAACCGCTGCCCGGCTGCCGGTCTGACCCGCTGGATGGTGCTGGTCGAAGGCGCCTACAAGCCTGAATGCAAACTTGATGACAAGGCCATCGCCGGGCTCAATCAGGCCGTCGAAACCTGGATACGCAAACATGTTTGAACTGGCCTGGCCGTGGGTTTTCCTGCTGTTGCCGCTGCCTTGGCTGGCGCGCTTGCTGCTGCCGGCTGCCGACAGCGGCGAGCCGGTCCTCAAGGTCAGTTTTCTCAATGAACTGGAAGGCCTGGCCGGACGACGCGCACGCCTGAATCTGCCGACCTGGCGCCAGCAAGCGCCGTTTGTATTGATCTGGCTGTTGCTGCTGTTCGCTGCCGCCCGCCCGCAGTGGCTGGGCGAGCCCGTGCCGGTGTCGGCCAGCGGCCGCGACTTGCTGGTGGCGGTGGATGTCTCCGGCTCCATGGATTATCCCGACATGCACTGGCAAGACGAAGAAGTCAGTCGCCTGGCCTTGGTCAAGGCCCTGCTTGGCGACTTTCTTGAAGCCCGTCAGGGCGATCGCGTCGGCCTGATCCTGTTCGGCAGCCAGGCCTACCTGCAAGCCCCGCTGACGTTTGACCGGCGCACCGTACGCACTTTCCTCGATGAAGCCCAAGTGGGCATTGCCGGCAAAAACACCGCGATTGGCGATGCCATTGGCCTGGCGCTTAAACGCCTGCGCCAGCGCCCGGCGCAAAGCCGGGTACTGGTGCTGGTGACCGACGGCGCCAACAACGGTGGGCAGATCCACCCGCTGACCGCTGCGCGCCTGGCGGCTCAGGAGAACGTACGGATCTACACGATCGGCATCGGTGCCGACCCGGAAACCTCCGGTACCAGCGGTTTGCTCGGGATCAACCCCAGCCTGGACCTGGACGAAGCCTCGCTCAAGGAAATTGCCGAGTTGACCGGTGGCAGCTATTTCCGCGCCCGCGATGGCGAGGAACTGCAGGCCATCGATGAAGCGCTCGACCGCCTCGAACCCGTTGCCCAGCAACCCACCCAGACCCGCACAGCCGAGGCTTTATACAGCTGGCCGCTGGCCCTGGCGTTGCTCTTGAGCGTGTTGCTGGTGCTCCACGAACAATGGCCGGACAACCGCCTGCAACGCCTGCTGCGCCGACCCAGCTTTCTGGTTCCGCACCCGCAGTGGCGTGAGCGGCTCAAACGCCTGCGCCTGAGGAGACGGCGATGATTGAGCTCTGGCCGCAATGGCTGCGCCCGGTCTGGCTGATGGTTTTGCCGCTGCTGGCCTGGTTGCTGTTCAAACTCTGGCATCGGCAAAAGCGTGCCGGGCGTTGGCAGATGATTCTGCCGCCCAGTTTTCATGCCGTGCTGCTTGGCGGTGGCAATGGCCGCGACAGCAAGCTGCCGTGGATCGCGCTGGGCCTGGCCTGGCTGCTCAGCGTGCTGGCGCTGGTCGGGCCGAGCTGGCAGCGCCTGGAAGAAACCCGCCAGCGTCCCGCCGACCCGCTGGTGATCCTGCTTGAGCTGACCCCGCAGATGCTCGCCGAAGATGTCACCCCCAACCGCCTGGAAAGCGCGCGGCGCAAAATTCTCGACCTGCTTGAGCACCGCCGCGACAGCCAGACCGCCATCATCGTCTACGCCGGTAGCGCGCATACGCTGGTGCCGCTGTCGGACGACCTGACCACCAGCCGCAACCTGCTGGAGGCCCTCGACCCGTCGATCATGCCCCAGCCCGGTCAGCGCGCCGACCTTGCCGTGCGCAAGGGCCTGGCGCTGCTGGCCCAGGCCGACCTTGGCCAGGGCCGCTTGCTACTGATCGGCTCATCACTGAGTCCCGAGGAGCGCCAAGGCATCAAACAAGCACTCGGGCGCCAGGGCCCGAGCCTGCTGATGCTCGGCATCGGTACCGCTGAGGGCGCACCGGTCAAGCAAGCCAACGGCGAATTCCTCAAAGACGACCAGGGCGGCATTCTCCTGCCGCGCCTGGACAGTGCCAGCCTCAAGGCCTTTGTCGCCAGCACCGGCGGGCGCTACCGCAACGCCCGTATCGACGACCTCGACCTGCGCGGTCTGCGCCTGTTCGAAAACCCCAAGAGCCTGCGCGACGATGGCCAGACGCTGCAGTTGGACAGTTGGAGCGACCAGGGCTACTGGCTGCTCATACCCTTGTTGCTGCTGGCCGCCTGCGCGGGTCGTCGTGGCTGGCTGTTTTGCCTGCCCCTGTTGCTGGTGTTGCCACAACCAAGCTATGCCTTCGAATTCAACGACCTGTGGTTGCGGCCTGACCAGCAAGGCCAGCGGCTGCTGGAGCAACAGCGGCCAAAAGAAGCCGCAGAGCACTTTGAACACCGCCAATGGAAAGGCCTGGCCCTCTATGAAGCCGGTGACTTTGACGGCGCCGCGCGCCTGTTCGCCCAAGGCAACAGCGCGGCCGATCACTACAATCGCGGCAATGCCCTGGCCCGTAGCGGGGAACTTGAAGCGGCAATCGATGCCTATGAGCAGGCGCTGGAGCTTCAGCCAGAGATGCAGCCTGCCTTGAGCAACAAGGCGCTGGTCGAACAGGCGCTGCAACAGCGCGAGGCGGCACAACCTGAGCAACCGCCCGAAGACAACCCGCAAAACGACAGCAATACCCAGTCCGACACCAGCAGCAGTGCCCAGAACAACCAGGACCCGGCCAGCGAGCAGCACACACAGCAACCCAGCGAGCCGAACAAAGACGATGCCAGCAACACAGAACAGGCGCAACAGCAGGCCAACAACGGTGATGACGAAGAAACCACCCGGCCACCGCAGCGACCACTCGAAAGCACGCTGGATGCCGAACAGCGCCAGGCCCTGGAACAATGGCTGCGGCAGATCCCGGATAACCCGGCCGAGCTGTTGCGGCGTAAATTCTGGTACGAACAGCAACAACATCAGGAACCCCATCGATGAGTCGCCTTTGCGTCTTGCTACTTGGCCTCTTGCTCAGCCTGCAGGTGCACGCTGCCGCGCTGCTCGCCAGCGTCGATCGCACGCGCCTGAATGCCGGTGAAACCCTTGAACTGACGTTACAGACCCAGGATGTCACCCAGTTCGGCAAACCGGACCTGAGCCCGCTGCAAGCCAGTTTCGAAGTGCGCGATACCCGTCAGGTCAACAGCCTGAACAGCCTCGACGAGCAGAACAGTGGCGGCACCCGCTGGATCATCACCTTGCTGCCGCGGCAAAACGGCACGGTGGAAATTCCAGCGCTGCAAATGGGCGAGCTGCGCAGCGAACCGATCAGCCTGCAGGTGTTGGCCGAACAACCCAGCACTGAAAACCACGGCCCGGTGTTCATTGATGCCAGCCTCGATCAACCCGAAGTCTATGTACAGGCCCAGGCCGTCCTGACCCTGAGCATCTACCACTCGGTGCCGCTGTACGATGACAGCAGCCTGAGCCCGCTGCAGATCAGTAACGCCAAGGTCGAACCGCTGGGCGAATCGCGCACCTTTGAAAAAGTCATCGACGGCGTGCGCCACGGCGTGATCGAAATGCGCTACGCGATCTATCCACAGCAGAGCGGCGATCTCACCGTTCCCGCCCTGGTGTTCAGTGCCACCGCTGCGCAGAATGATGCCGAGCAGGAACTCAACACCCCCAGAGTCGGCAAGCAGGTTCAGGTCACCTCCACCCCATTGGTGCTGACGGTCAACCCGATCCCTGCCGACTATCCAGCCAACGCCCCCTGGCTGCCGACCAGCAACCTGAGCCTGGAAGAACACTGGAGCCCCGACCCAAGCCAGCAACAGATCCAGATTGGCGACTCGTTGACCCGCACCATTACCGTGCAGGCCGAAGGCCTGTCCAGCGCCCAATTGCCGCCGCTGCCCGCCACCGAAGTGACCGGCTTGCGCCGTTACCCGGACCAGCCGCAACTGCGCAACCAGGTCAACGACCGTGGCTTGCTTGGTATCCGCGAAGAACGTGAAGCGTTGGTGCCGACCCACAGCGGCACCTTGGAACTGCCCGCGCAGGAAGTGTTCTGGTGGAACACCCGCGAAGACCACCTTGAGCACAGCAGCCTACCGGCACGCAGCCTGCAGATTCAGGACAACCCGGCGTTGAGCGCCGACAAGCCCGCCAACATCGACCCGGTCAGTGTCACCACCCGGCCACTGTGGCCGTGGCAATTGAGCACGGCAATAATGACGCTGACCACCCTGCTCGGCTTCGCCCTGTGGTGGCGCGCCCGTTCGCAACCGGCGGTGCTGCGCGCCGCGCAGAGCGGGCCGAGCCCACGCACCTTGCTTGACGACCTCAAGCGCGCTTGCCAGGCCAATGACCCGCAAGCAACGCGTCAGGCCCTGGACGCCTGGGCCCGGCAACAGCCGGAAACCCTGGCCGATATGGCCGCGCGTTTCGTGCCGCTGTCCGATGCGCTGGACGGTCTCAACGGTGCCCTTTACAGCGAAAGCGGGCAGTATTGGCAAGGCGATGAACTGTGGCGTGCCATTGGCACCATCCCGGCGGCCGCACAGGTCCAGCCGAGCGCCAGCGAAAACGGCAGTCTGCCACCGTTGTACCCCAAATAACCCCAAGGCGTAGCGCCCGATGCGCTGCGCCAGCAATCTGCGGAACCCTTCATGCGTCTGTTTCACACCTCTGATTGGCACCTGGGACAAACCCTGCATGGCCAGGAACGCGATTTCGAACACGCGTGTTTTCTCGACTGGCTGCTCGGCCAGCTCAAGCTGCGCCAACCCGATGCGCTGTTGATCGCTGGCGACATCTTCGACACGGTCAATCCACCGGTCAAAGCCCAGGAGCGCCTCTACGACTTCATCGTCCAGGCCCATGAGCAGCAGCCCAAGCTGAACATCGTGATGATCGCCGGTAACCACGATTCCGGCTCACGCATCGAGCTGCCAGCGCCTTTGATGCGCCGCTTGCGCACCTACGCCCTGGGCCGGGTGCAATGGCTCGACGACGGCGTGCTCGACAGCGAGCGCCTGCTGATTCCCCTGACCAATGCTCGCGGCAAGGTTGCGGCATGGTGCCTGGCGCTGCCGTTCCTGCGGCCTGCCGAGGTCACCGGCGCGCACCTGGGCGATGATTACTTGCGCGGTATCGGCCAGGTGCACGAGCGCCTGATCGCCGCTGCGCTGGAACGGCGCAAGCCAGGCCAGGCGCTGATTGCCGTCAGCCATGCGCACATGGCCGGTGGCTCGGTGTCGGAAGACTCCGAACGCAGCCTGATCATCGGCAACGCCGAGGCCTTGCCCGCCAGCCTGTTCAGCAAAGACATCAGCTACGTGGCCCTGGGGCATCTGCACAAGCCTCAACGGGTCAATCGCGAAGAACGCATCCGCTACTGTGGCTCACCGATTCCGCTGTCCTTTTCCGAGATTGGCTACCCACACCAGATCCTCGAAATCGAGCTCGATGGCAGCACCCTGAGCAGTGTCGAATCTCGCCTGATTCCTCGCGCCGTGCACCTGCAACGCCTGGGCCCTGCGCCGCTGGCCGAGGTACTTGAACAACTGGCCGAGTTGCCGGTGGTCGACCTGCTCGACGACCCGCAGCGTCAGCCTTGGTTGGAGGTGCGGGTACGCCTGGATGAACCGCAACCCGACCTGCGCCAGCAACTGGAGAGCGCCCTGCAGGGCAAAGCCGTGCGCCTGGTGCGAATTGCCGCCGAGTACGCTGGCAGCCGCGAAGGCGACGCGCTCGATGACACCACGCTGATGGAGCTTGGTCAGATGACGCCTGAAGAACTGTTCAGCCGCGCCTGGGCCCAGGCCTACGGCAACGCCGTGGACGAACAGACCCTGGCCGACTTCGCCCTGTTGCTACAGGACGTTCAACAGCAAGAGGAACAGCCATGAAGATTCTCGCCATCCGCCTGAAGAACCTGGCGTCCCTGGCGGGTCCGTTCGACATCGACTTTACCGCCGAGCCGCTGGCCAGCGCAGGCTTGTTCGCCATCACCGGCCCTACCGGCGCCGGTAAAAGTACACTGCTCGATGCCTTGTGCCTGGCCTTGTTCGGGGCGGTACCGCGGCTGAGCAATATCGGCCGCGAAACCAAGCTGCCAGAAGTCGACAGTGACATCCTCACCAGCGACCCGCGCACCCTGTTGCGCCGTGGCACCGGCAGCGGTTTTGCTGAAGTTGACTTCGTCGGCATCGATGGCCGCCGCTACCGTGCGCGCTGGGAAGCCAACCGCGCCCGCGACAAAGCCAACGGCAAGCTGCAAGGCAGCCGCCAGAGCCTGCATGACCTGGACAGCGATCAACTGCTGAGCAACCAGAGCAAAGGCGAATACAAGCAACTGATCGAAGCACGCCTGGGCCTGAATTTCGAACAGTTCACCCGGGCCGTGATGCTGGCCCAGAGCGAGTTCAGCGCCTTCCTCAAGGCTGACGACAAAGACCGCAGCGAGTTGCTGGAAAAGCTCACCAACACGGCGATCTACAGCCAGCTGGGGCGACGCGCCTACAGCAAGAGCAAAGAAGCCGAAGAGGCCCATAAAGCCCTGCAAGACCAGGCCGCCGGGGTGATGCCGATGGCCCCCGAAGCGCGTGCAGACCTCGACCAACGCTACGGCCAGGCGCTGGAGCGGCTCAAGGCCGAGCAAGCCCAACAGCGCCAGCTTGAACTGCAACGTGCCTGGCTGACCGAGTTGTCGCAGTTGCAAAGCCAGGTGCAGACCAGCACCGAACAGTTGCACAGTGCCCAGCAGCACAGCGACAGCCTGCAGGGCGAACGCCTCAATCTGGTACGCCTGGAACAACTGGCGCCGCAGCGTCATCAGTTCGCCCGCCAGCAGGCGTTGAACGCTCAACGTTCGCCCCTGGCCGACAGCATCAGCACGTTGACCCAGCAGCACAACGAATTGCTGGCGCGGCAGCAGCAATTGCAGGACGAGCAACACACGGCCCAGCAGGCCCTGAACCAGGCCTTGAGCCAGCAAAGTGACAGCGCGCCACTGCTGCGTCAGGCGTTCGCCGAGCAAAATACCCTGGCGCGCCTGTCTGCCGAGCTGAGCAACTACCAGACCCTGAAACAGCAAGCAGCGCTGGCCTGCAGCGAAGGACAACAGCAGATCGCTCAGCTGACCGCGCAACAGCAGCGCACTGAAGAGCAGCTCGCGCAGATCAGCGCACAACTGCTGCACAGCGAATCCCTTGCCGGTCTGGGCGATGCCTGGAGCGCTTACCGTGATCGCCTGCAACAGCTGATGCAACTGGGCAACCGCCTGAACCAGGGGCGCGCCGAACTGCCGGGGCTGCAGGAACGGGTCAAGCAGACCAGCGCTGAGCTGCAACAGCAACAAGCCGCCATCGCCCTGCTCTACCAGGAAGCCCAGGCCGAGCCCGAGAGCATGGCCGAACAGATCGGCTTGCTGGGCGAACTGCTGCAGCAGAATCGCCAGCAACAGCGTCAGGTAGAAGACCTCAGCCGGCTTTGGGAGCAGCACCAGGAGCTGGAACAGCGCCTGGCCGCCCTGCAACAGCGCCAACAGGCCGCTCTCAAGCAGCGTGAGCAACTGATCAGTGAGGGCCTGAGCGGCAAGAGCCAGCTGACCGCCGCCGAACAGGCGCTGACCGTCACCCGCCAATTGCTCGAACGCCAGCGCCTGGCCCGCAGCCAGACCGTGGAAACCTTACGCGCCCAGCTCGAAGACGATCAGCCGTGCCCGGTGTGTGGCAGCCAGGAGCACCCGTACCATCAGCCTGAAGCCCTGCTGCAGCAGTTGGGGCAACATGATCAGGATGAGGAGCGCAACGCCCAGCACGCCGTCGATGAATTGAAGAAGCAACTGGACGAGCTGCGCACGCAACTGGGCGGCGTCAATGGGCAGATCAAGGAATACCTGCACCAGCAGGAGCAACTGAGCGAGCAACTGCAACGCCTGACGCCCGGCTTGCAGGCCCATGCGCTGTACCCCGCACTCAACGAGCAGCAGGTCGGTCAACAAACCGCCTGGCTGGCGTTGCAACTGCGCCGCCTGAGCGATGACATCAGCCGCGACGAGCAGCGTCAGGCCGCCCTGCTGAGCGTGCAGAAAAACGCCGCCCGTCTGCAACAGCAATTGCAGGCCGCCACCGACGCCAATCAGCAGGCCAACCAACTGCTGCAGCAGCAACAGCAAGCGCTGGGCGCCGATGAACAGCGCCTGGAGCAGGAACTGGCCAGTTTTGCCAGCTTGCTACCCGCCGAAACCCTCGAGGAACTGCGCCGTGAACCGGCCGCCACCTTCGTGCGCCTCGACCAGCAACTGGCCCAACGCCTGGACCTGCAGCAACGGCACAAGGATGAGCAGCTCGAACACAATGAGCGTCAGCAAACACTGGATAAAGCCCAGCTTCAGCAACAGACCCGGGCGCAGAAGCTGCAGGAGCTCGAGGCGCAATGCACCGCCCTTGAGCAGCAACAGCAACAGAGTCAGGCCAACCTTGCCGGTCTGCTCGGTGAGCATCCTGCTGCGGAGCAGTGGCAGCATCACCTGGAGCAATCGGTAGCCAACGCTCGCCAGCAAGACACTCAGGCTGGCCAGCAGCTGCAGGAGACCCAGGCTCGGTTGATTGAACTGGCGACTGAACTCAAGGCCAAAGGCGAGCGCATGAGCGCCCTGGAGCAGGAACTCGCCGAAGCCAGCGCACAGATCGCACAATGGCGCCAACAGCATCCTGAACTGGATGACAGCGGTCTGGAGCACTTACTGGCCCTGGATGACAACGCCGTCAGCCAGCTGCGCCAGCGCCTGCTCGACAGCGAAAAAGCCCTGGAGCAAGCGCAGGTGCTGCTCAAGGAGCGGCAACAACGTCTGGAGCAGCATCAAGCACTGGGCACACTGGAACTTCCCGCTGAAGACCTGGAGCACGCCTTGCACACCTTGCAGGCGCAACTGTCCGCCAGCGAACAGGCGTGCGCCGAGCTGCGCGCCGAACAAGCCGACGACCAGCGTCGCCAACAGGCCAATCAGGCCCTGGCCGAGCGCATTGCCGAGGCTTACGCGCAATGGCAGCGCTGGGCGCGTCTCAATGCCCTGATCGGTTCGGCCAGCGGCGACACCTTCCGCAAAATCGCCCAAGGCTACAACCTCGATTTGCTCGTGCATCACGCCAACGCGCAACTGCGGCAACTGGCTCGGCGCTATCGTCTCAAGCGCGGTGGCAGCCTGCTCGGCCTGCTGGTGCTGGATACCGAAATGGGTGACGAACTGCGCTCGGTGCATTCGTTGTCCGGTGGCGAGACCTTCCTGGTGTCGCTGGCCCTGGCCCTGGGTTTGGCATCGATGGCGTCGAGCACCTTGCGGATCGAATCGCTGTTTATTGACGAAGGCTTTGGCAGCCTCGATCCGCAGTCGTTGCAGCTGGCCATGGACGCCCTCGACGGCCTGCAGGCGCAAGGGCGTAAGGTCGCGGTGATTTCCCATGTGCAGGAGATGCACGAACGCATCCCGGTACAGATCCAGGTACGCCGTCAGGGCAATGGCTTGAGTTCAATCGAGGTCAACGGATGATTCTTTATTCGTTCCGTCGTTGCCCATGGGCCATGCGTGCACGCCTGGCCCTGCGTTACAGCGAGTGCCCGGTGGACATCCGCGAAGTCAGCTTGAAGGCTAAACCCCCAGAGCTGCTTGAGCTGTCGCCCAAAGGCACGGTGCCGGTGTTGCACGCGGGTGACGAGGTGCTCGATGAAAGCCTGGACATCATGCGCTGGGCCCTGGCCCGGCATGACCCGCAAGACTGGTTGCTGCGCGCCGACCCGCAGGCGGCGCAAGCAGCCGAAGCCCTGATCGTGCGCAATGACCGTGACTTCAAGGTGCAGGTCAATCTGTACAAGTACGCCGAGCGTTACCCACAACAGTCCCGTGAGGATTATCGGCAACAGGCTGAACGCTGGTTAGCCGAGCTGGAAGCCCGGCTGACGCAGCAGCGCTATTTGTTCGCCGAACACCCGAGCCTGGCCGATGCCGCCTTGCTGCCGTTGATGCGCCAGTTTGCCGGGGTAGAGCCGGATTGGTTCGCCAACGCGCCTTACCCGCAGCTGCGTGCCTGGCTTCAGGGTTGGCTGGAGTCGGCGTTGTTCAAGGCGATTATGGCCAAGTAACCAATCGATCGCGGGGCAAGCCCGCTCCTACCGGGTGGGAGTGGGCTTGCCCCGCGGTCCCTTCATTACACAGCCAGAATCGGCGACGAATACAGAAACAGCAATACCGCCACGATGCGCCAGACCATGCTTCATTCCCTGTGTGAGAAGAGTCAAAAATTTAGCGTCAAATTCAATCACATGGCGATAGGCTATTACCAGAATCTTTACATGCGCCGATTGTCACTCGACAAACTTCAGGTCCGAGGGCGCATCCTGGGGCAGCTTCTGCACCGTGTCACCGAGCATGCCGCTACGCGGATCACGGCGAATGACGACAATCTCGTTGCTCTTCTGGTTGGCCACCAAAAGGAACTTGCCCGACGGGTCGATGGTGAATTCACGCGGATGGTCGCCCTCGACGCTGCGGCGTTGCACCTGCATCAGTTTGCCGCTGTCTTCATCCACAGCGAACACCACTAATTCGTTAGCCGTACCGCGGTTGCTGACATACAGAAAGCGCCCATCCGCCGACAGGTGCAAGGCACCCGCAGCCTTGGCCGAGGCGTCGTTCTGCTCGGTCAGCGGCAAGCGCTGCAGCTCGACCAGCTTGCCGTCCTCGTGGGAAAACACCACAACCTGAGCACTCATCTCCAGGGTCAGATAGGCCTGTTTACCATCACTGCTGAACAGCAGATGGCGTGGCCCGCTGCCCGGCGGT
Source organism: Pseudomonas sp. NUPR-002 (assembly GCF_056322725.1). Taxonomy (NCBI): domain Bacteria; kingdom Pseudomonadati; phylum Pseudomonadota; class Gammaproteobacteria; order Pseudomonadales; family Pseudomonadaceae; genus Pseudomonas; species Pseudomonas sp. NUPR-002. Next base: position 1,880,853 of record NZ_CM150476.1, on the reverse strand, counting down.
AGCTCAACGAATGCGGGGGTGGCGGCGCTCAGGGGATGCTTGGGGCTGGCGCCGTCGTAGCGGTAGATGAACACCTTGTCGGCGCCCAGATCGCTGGCAAACAGGTAATGCCCATCGGGTGAAGACACCACCGAATGCACATGCGGCCCGGCCTGGCGCTGCGGGTTGGCGCCGCTGGCTTTGTGCTGATCCTGCTGCACCGAGGCTGCCAGTTTGCCGTCTTTGGCTACCGGCAACACGCTCAGGCTACCGCCCGGGGTCGGCTGCACGCCATAGTTGGCCACGAACAGGTAGCGCTGGTCATGGCTGAGGCTGGCGTGGGTTGGCTCATCGCCAGCGCTGCTGACCTGGTTGAGTGGCTTGAGGCTGCCGTCTTTGCTGCTGATGGAAAAACTGCTGGCCTGGCCCTTGCCGGCGCCATTTTCGTTGACCGCAAACAGCAGGCGGTTGTCCACCGACAGGGTCAACCAGGAGGGGTTCTCACTCTGCAGCACCTGCAACGGCGTGGGGTCGATCTGGCCGCTGTCGCTGTTGAACGCGTAACGGTAGAGCCCTTCGCTGCTGCCATCGGTGTAGCTGCCCACCAGCAACTGCGCGCCGTGGGCGGTGGCAAACACGCTCATGGCACTAGCGATCAGCAACGTCTTCAGTTGGCGTTTCATCGTCATCCTCATCCGGGGCGCGAAAGGCACTCATACAGACTAGCCGATGCTCGGTGCTGTCGGTTGCGATGAGCCATTCCTCGCCGTCCTTGCGGGCGGCAGCGATCTGCTCGGGAGAGAACGACCACTTCTTCAGCGCTCGTCCATCCATACATTCGATATGCAGGCCGGTGGCGTCGTAGGTGAAGTCAAAGGCGTGCAGGCCGTCGACCAGCAGCATGTCGGCGGACTGCAGAATAGTGGAGAGGGTTGTCATGGGATGGGTGTCGTCAGGTAAAGAAATGCATGATACCTGAAAGCATCGCGGGGCAAGCCCGCTCCTACCGGTAGGAGCGGGCTTGCCCCGCGATAAAGCACGGTCAATGCGCGAAGATCGAATTGCTCGCTTTGCCAGCCATCTTCTCCGGCTTGATCAGGAAACGTGCCAGTGCGGGCAGCAGCCACAGCGCCCCGAACATGTTCCACAGCAGCATGAAGGTCAGCATCAGGCCCATGTCGGCCTGGAACTTGATCGCCGAGAAGATCCAGGTGCACACCCCGATCGCCAGGCACAGGCCGGTGAACAGCACCGCTTTACCCGTGGACTTGAGGGTCTGGTAGTAGGCTTCCTGCAACGGCAGCCCGGCACGCAGGAAACTCTCCAGGCGGCTGTAGATGTAGATACCGTAGTCCACACCAATCCCCACGCCCAGCGCCACCACCGGCAAGGTCGCCACCTTGACGCCGATGCCCATGAACGCCATCAGCGCGTTGCCCAGCACCGAAGTCAGCACCAGCGGCAGGACAATGCACAAGGTTGCGGCAAAGGAGCGGAAGGTGATCATGCACATCACCGCCACACAGATGTACACCAGGATCAGGATGGTCAGCTCGGCCGACTTGATGACCTCGTTGGTGGCCGCCTCGATACCGGCGTTACCGGCTGCCAGGAGAAACTCCAGGCCTTCCTTGTTGTGGGTATCGGCGAACTCCTGCACCGCCTTGACTGCACGGTCCAGGGTCTCGGCCTTGTGGTCGTTGAGGAACACCAGTACCGGTGCCAGCGAGCAGTCGGCGTTATACAAGCCGTCGGCACGGGCGATGGAACTGTTGAGCACGTCCGGGTTGCGCGACAGGCTTTCCCATTTCAGGTTGCCTTCGTTCATGCCCTTGATCATCTGCTTGGACACGGTCACCAGCGAGATCGCCGACTGCACGCCCGGGGTGTTCTCCATCTTCCACATCAGCTCGTCGATCGGCGCCATGGTCGAGTAGATCGAGCAGCCCTCGGTCGGGGTCTTGACCATCACCACCAGCACGTCGGAGCTGGTCGAGTAGTTGTCGATGATGAAGCTGTTGTCTTTGTTGTAACGCGAATCCGGACGCAATTCCGGCGCACCCTGATCGAGGTCGCCGATCTTCAGGTTCTGGCTGTACCAGAGGCCGCCACCAAAGGCCAGCAGGGCCAGGACGATGGACACCGGTGCCACTTTGGCGCTGGCAAAGTTCGACAGCAGGCGCCAGAACGGATGTTCGCGGGTGGCGTCCTTTTTGCTGCGCTCGATGGCCTTCTTGCTGATGCCGACATAGGAAATCGCCACCGGCAGCAGAATCAGGTTGGTGAAGACGATCACTGCCACACCGATCGATGCGCCAATGGCCAGCTCACGGATCACCCCGATGTCGATGATCAGCAAGGTAATGAAGCCCACGGCGTCGGCAAGAATCGCAATCATCCCCGGCAGGAACAACTGCCGGAATGTACGGCGCGCGGCGGTCAGGGCATTTTCAGCCTCACTCGATTGCAGGGCGATACCGTTGATCTTCTGCACGCCATGGGAAATACCGATGGCGAAGATCAGGAATGGCACCAGCATCGAATACGGGTCCAGCCCGAAGCCTACGGCATGCATCAGCCCCAATTGCCACACCACCGCCACCAGGGTGGTGATCAGTACCGCGATGGTGCTGCGGATGCACCAGGTGAACCAGTACAGCAGCACCCAGGTAATCACCAGGGCGATGCCGAAGAACATCGCCACCATCACCAGGCCATCAATCAGGTCACCGACCTTCTTGGCAAAGCCAACGATGTGGATTTTGACGTTGGGGTTCTGGGCCTGGAACTTGTCGCGGATCTTCTCTTCCAGCTGATGGGAGAACTGCTGGTAGTCGAGTTTGATCAGCTTGCTCTGATCTTTAGGATCCGGGTACGACTCCAACAGCGGCACATCAATGATGCTCGACTTGAAGTTGTTGCCAACCAGGCGCCCCACCTGCCCGGACTTGAGCACGTTGTTGCGCAACTGATCAAGGCTGTCAGCCGAACCGTCGTAGGTGTTGGGAATCACTTCACCGCCGGCAAAGCCCTCTTCGGTCACCTCGGTCCAGCGCACGCTGGGGCTCCACAGCGACTTCAGGCCGGAACGATCAACGCCAGGAATATAGAAGACTTCGTCGTGGATCTGGCGCAAGGTCTCCATGTAGTCCTTGCTGAAGATATCGCCATCGGTGGCCTCCACCGAAATCCGCACAGTGTTGCCAAGGTTGGCCAGGTCATTGCGGTGCTCGATCATCTTCTCGATGAACGGATGCTGCAGCGGAATCATCTTCTCGAAGCTGGTCGAAGGGCGAATCTGCATGGCCTGCCAGAACAGGAACACACTGACCAGCAGACAGATGAAGATCACCACCGGGCGGTTGTTGAAGATCAGGCGTTCAAGCAGCGTCGCCTTGTCTTGATGATGCTGCTGCTGATTCATATTGAACTGCTCCTGATGAGTCATGGCTGCACCCCTTCGCCGCCTTGGGCCGAAGCCAGATGCACACCACCCTGGCCAACCAGCACCAGGCCTCCACCGTTTTTACCGCTGACACCGGCGAGGGCGACGCGATCGGCACGGTTGAATACGCTGAAACTCTGGCCGTCGTCGCTGCTGCGCAGCACGCTGCCGCCATTGCCGACCAATACCAGGCTGCCATCATCGAGAAGCGTAGCGCTTGCTAGGCCAAACTCGAGCGCGCCGCGGGCAGCTTTCAGTTCGATCTGCTGCCAGCTGTCACCGAAATCCGTGGAGCGATAGAGGTTGCCACGCAGCCCATAGGCCAGCAGCGTGCGCGGCTGGGCCGTGCCAATAACGCCAAACAGCGAACCCTGGTAAGGGCCTTCGAGCTTCTGCCAGGTCTGGCCGTCGTCGCTGGAGCGGAACATGCTGCCCTGCTCACCAACGATGAACAGGCCGGCCTCTTTGACTTGGGCGATGCCGTTGAGGTGGAACTGGTCTTCGTTGTCCAGGCGATCAGCAACATCGTGCCACTGCTTGCCGCCGTCGGTGGTTTCCAGCAATGCGCCATAAGCGCCCACGGCAAAGCCGTGCTGGGTGTCTTTGAACCAGACATCCAGCAACGGCGCTTCGCGCTGCAGGTCTTCAAATTGCTTGGTCCAGGTCACGCCGCCATCAGCGCTGACCAGCACCTGCGCATCATGGCCAACGGCCCAACCGTGTTTGTCATCGACAAAGTACACGGCCGTGAGCAATTGCCGCGTCGGGACTTTGGATTGGGTCCAGGACTTGCCCTGGTCATCGGAGAACAGAATATGGCCGCGGTCGCCAACGGCAATCAGACGGTTACCGGCACGGGTCACATCAAGTAACAGGCTTTTTTCAGCCTTGGCCGATTCAGTGGAGTAGACCGGCTGCTCAGCCGCTGCCGCCTCCGCCGTATTGGCCCACAAGCCGATGGCCAGCAGCAGCAATCCGCTGGCGGCCAATGCCCATGGACGGGCGCGCGCTGCGCCGGTACCTGCCGGATAAGGCACGGTCATAGATCTGTCCCCCGATTATTGTTATTTGGGTCAATCTATTTGCAGGTACTGCCAAAAACCGTGTTCCAGAGCCCCGCAATAGCTGAGAGCCATCCTATCGGGGTTTGCGAAGGGCTGACAACGAATGGGACGTTATCTTTTGTTAAGCGCAGAAAGCATCGCGGGGCAAGCCCGCCCCCACAGGTTTGGCAATACCTGTAGGAGCGGGCTTGCCCCGCGATCAGAGCCCAAGTCAGACCAGACTCTTACTCACCACCTCATAAACATCACTCGACAGCGAGCCAGACGCCAGAATGCGCTCCAGTTCGCCCTTCATCAGCGCCTGACGAGCAGCGTCGTACTTGCGCCAGCGAGTCAGCGGCGCCAGTTGCCGCGAAGCGATCTGCGGGTTGAGGGCGTTGAGCTCGATCACCAGGTCCGCGAGGAAGCGATAGCCAGAGCCATCGGCGGCATGGAAGTTGATCAGGTTCTGCCCGGCAAAGGCACCGACCAAGGCGCGCACCTTGTTCGGGTTCTTCATCGTGAACGCCGGATGCTGCATCAGCGCCTTGACCCGCGCCAGGCCACCCGGCAGGGTGCTGGCCGCCTGTACGCTGAACCATTGGTCCATGACCAGTGGGTTGTCCTTGAAGTTTTCTGCAAAGACGTCCAGCGCTTTGGCCCGCTCGGCTTCAAACGGTGAGTTGACCAACACCGCCAGCGCGGTCAGGCGCTCGGTCATGTTGTCACAGGCGTCGAACTGTTCCAGGGTGGCCGCCAACACGTCAGGCTTGCCACTGAGCATCAGGTACGACAGCGCAATGTTCTGCAGGCTGCGACGGGCAAAATGCTCGGCCTCGGCGACGTATGGGGTGTCGCGCGAGACGCCGCGATTGGCCTGGTAACGGGCATACAGCGCGTCGAACAGCTGGTCGGCGATCTGCTTACGGGCGAACTCACGGGCCGCGTGGATCGCATCGACATCGGCTACTTCGCTGATTTCAGTGAGGTAGGCTTCGCTTGGCAGCGAGAGCATCTCGGCGACCATGGCCTGGTCCAGTTGCTCGTTGGCCAGCACCGCACCCAGCGCGCTGACCAGACGCTGATCGAGCACCATGGCACTGCCCTGCTGATGCTGGGCGATCAGCTCCTGCAGGACCTGTACCGACAACTGCTGACCGGCTTCCCAACGGTTGAAGCCATCGCTGTCATGCTGCATGAGGAACATCAGCTGGTCGCGATCGTACGGGAAGCTCAGCTTGACCGGCGCGCTGAACCCCCGCAGCAGCGATGGCAACGGCTTGGCGGCGATGTCGACGAAAGTGAAAGTTTGCTCGGCTTCGGTGACCGACAGCACCCGCGAGGTGGCGCCAGCGGCCGCTTCACCTTGCAGGCGCAGGGCAATATCGTTGCCCTGGGCATCCAGCAGGCCCATCTCGACCGGAATCACGAACGGCAGCTTCTCGACTTTGTCGGGGGTCGCCGGGCAGCTCTGACGGAAGGTCAGGCTGTAGGTCTGCGCGGCACTGTCGTATGCCTCGCTGACGGCCAGACGCGGTGTTCCCGCCTGGCTGTACCAACGCTTGAACTGGGTCAGGTCGACGCTGTTGGCATCTTCCATGGCCTTGATGAAATCATCGCAGGTCACAGCCTGGCCATCATGGCGCTCGAAATACAGGTCGCTGCCTTTACGGAAGCCTTCAGCGCCGAGCAAGGTGCGCACCATGCGCACCACTTCCGAACCCTTCTCGTACACCGTCAGGGTGTAGAAGTTGGAGATTTCGATAAAGCTGTCCGGGCGCACGGCGTGGGCCATCGGCCCGGCATCTTCAGCGAACTGGTGAGTGCGCAGGTAGGCGACATCTTCGATGCGCTTGACCGTGCGCGAGTTCATGTCGGCACTGAATTCCGAGTCGCGGAACACCGTGAAGCCTTCCTTGAGCGACAGCTGGAACCAGTCGCGGCAGGTCACGCGGTTGCCCGACCAGTTGTGGAAATATTCGTGGGCGACCACCGCCTCGACCCGCTGGTGTGCGGCGTCGGTTGCGGTTTCGGCACGGGCCAGTACGCAACTGGAGTTGAAGATGTTCAGGCCCTTGTTTTCCATGGCGCCCATGTTGAAGTCGTTGACCGCCACGATCATGAAGATATCCAGATCGTACTCGCGGCCATACACCTCTTCGTCCCAGCGCATGGACTTCTTCAGGCTGGTCATGGCGTGCTGGCACTTGTCGATGTTTTCCGGCTCGACATAAATGCGCAGGGTGACGTCACGGCCCGACTGGCGGGTGAACTTATCTTCGACACACCACAGATCACCAGCTACCAGGGCAAACAGGTAGGCCGGTTTCATGAACGGGTCTTCCCAGGTCGCCCAGTGACGGCCGTCGTCCTGCGGGCCGCTGCCCACCGGGTTGCCGTTGGACAGCAGTACCGGATAACGGTGCTGTTCGGCGATCACCGTGGTGGTGAAGGTGCTCATCACATCCGGACGATCGAGGTAGTAGGTGATCTTGCGAAAACCCTCGGCTTCACACTGGGTGCAGAACATGCTGCCGGACTTGTACAGGCCTTCCAGCGCGGTGTTGCTTTCCGGGTGGATCTTCACACTGGTGTCGAGGGTGAAGCTGGCCGCCTTGGGCTGCACGGTCAGGTGACTGTCATCGATCTGATAGTCGCCAGCGTTCAGCGCCTGGTCGTCGAGGGCAACACTGAGCAGTTCCAGCTGCTGGCCGTCGAGCACCAGTGGCGGCAGGCCGGCACCACGCTCTGGGTTGCGGCGCATGACCAGCTGCGCGTGGACCAGCGTGTGGTCCTCGAACAGTTCGAAGGTCAGGTGCGTCTCGTCGATCAGGTACTCGGGCGCCTGATAGTCCTTGAGGTAGATCACTTGCGGCTGTTCGGTACGCATGTGGCGGTCCTTTTACTGATGCACGGCGAGCTGGTACGCCGTGTACTTGCGAATATTGATCACACCGGTATCGAAGATCAGGTACTGGCCCTTGATCCCCAGCAACGTGCCTTCGGCCACGGGGTTCTTGTCCAGGTTGAAGCTGACGATCTTGCTCGGGTAGGCCTCGACCGGATAGCGGATTTCCAGCACTTGCGCGTCGGTCAACGGCTGGATGGCCTGTAGGCCAAATCGCGCCTGCAAGGCACTGAAGCCCTCGGCACAGCTGTCGAACAGTTGCTCGCGCACGGCAAGCAGATCAACCGCTTCGGCATCGCCCTTGAGCAAGGCGCGCCAGTTAGTGCGGTCGGCTACCTGGCTGCGGAACAGGTCTTCGACCAGCCCCGACTGCTGACGGGTGGCCACCCGCACGATCGGCAGCGCCTGGCTGGCGCCCTGGTCGAGCCAGCGCGTTGGCAACTGGCTGGCACGGGTGATGCCGACCTTGATACCCGAGGAGTTGGCCAGGTAAACCACATGATCGGTCATGCAGAACTGCTCGCCCCAGCTTGGTTCGCGGCAGGTGCCTTGATCGTAATGGCATTTTTCCGGGGCCATGATGCACACGTCACACTGGGCCAGTTTGGTCATGCACGGGTAGCAGTACCCTTGACTGAAACTGGTCTTGGTCTTGCGACCACAGTGGCTGCAATGGATGGCACCGAGGTATTCCAGGCGCACGGTGGTGCCGATCAACGGATTGACCGGCACTTCCTGCTCGCCCAGACGAAAAGCGTACTGCACCCCCGACGCGTCGAGACGCGCCGACATTTTACTGATGGAGCCGCGGCCAAGTTCGATCAATGGATCGCATCCGACTTGAACAGGATGTTCGGCACCGGTGCCGACTTCGAGCTGCACTCTTGCGGGCCCATGTAGCCGGTGCGCTGCTCTTCAGGCAGGTTCTGGATTTCCCAGGCAATCACCGCCTGCAGCGACAGTTCTTTCTGCTCGGTGGTGAGCTTGCGCCCATCCGCCCATTTGCCCAGCTCTACGGCCAATTTCAGGCTCTCGTAGATTTCCGGGGTGATGTTCTCGATCATTTGCGCAAAAGTGGACATAGTGTCTCCCAAATCAAGCCGTCAGTTTACGCCGGGCCAGCGCCCCGCCCAAGAGCCCGCTGAGGCAGCCGACCAACAACCCGCCAACATGCGCGGCGTTGGCGATCTGGCCAAAGCCCAGCAGGCTGACCAACCCGGACAGGCACAGCAGTAGCCAGACCAGCATCATCACCAGCACCCCGCGCGGCATGCGATACACCGGGTTGGGCGCCAGCCATTGGTACAGCCAGACGTGCCCGAGCAGGCCGTACAGCACACCCGACAAGCCGCCGAACAGGCTCGGGCCACCGAACAGGTACTGCGCAGCGTTGGACACCAGGCTGAACAGCAGGGTCAGGCTCAACAGCGACCAGGGGCCCTGACGCAATTCGATGCGCCGGCCCAGCTCCCAGTACCACAGGGCGTTCATGGCCAGGTGCAGGATGCCGAAATGCACCAGCATCGGCGAGAACAGCCGCCACCACTGGCCATCAGCAAGGCTCGCGGTCAGCGGGGTGAAGTACAGGTAGTCGCCCTGTACACGAAAATCGAGAAATGTCAGCCAGCTCAGGGTGGCGTAGTTGTCACCCAGGCCAGTCAGCCCGGCCACGATCAGGCACAGCAACAGCACCACGGCAGTGGCTTTGCTGGCTTGTAGCTGTTGGGCGAAACCCGGTCGTGCCGGTGGCGTCAGAGCGCTCTGCTCGGGCAACTGGAAATCGGCATCGCCCTCGGGAAAACGCTGGTACAGCTCGCGCACATCGTCGGCCAGGCTTTCTGCCACCCACAGCACCTGCTCGCCGCCCTCCTCGCTGACCCGGTGTGGCACCTGCAGGCGCCGTAGCAGGCCGACAAAGCCACTCAGGTCGATGTTCAAGGGCATGCGTAACACCACCACTGCACTCATTGGCTGGCCTCCGGCCGGTCGACATCAACCCAGACGAACTTGCGCGGGTCGATTCGGGTTTCGTCATCGAGTCGGTAAGCGACCAATTTGCCGTACAGCACTGCACTGTAGTCCAGACAGGCCAGGTTGGAACGGATCGGCGCGGGTCTGCCACTGCGCCAGTAGTGCCCGACGAACAACATCGGTTCGTCTTCGCCATAGCGCAGCAAGGCATTCTTCTGACTGTGGCTCAACGGTGTACTGGCGACTTTTTCGGGTAGCGCATCCGGCTGGAACACAATGTCGCCATAGGTCTGTGGGTCATCTTCCCAGAACTTGGTCCGGAAGAACGCCCGCGTCAGGCCGTCGCCGCCGGTCAGGGTGAGGCCGTCCGGCAGGCGCATGTCGGTGCCACGGAGCAAGCGGTTGCAGACTGTCGCGGCAAAGCTGTCAGGCACCCCGGAGGCCTGGATGAAGTGCTCATCGATGCAGCCGTCCGGGTGCTGCTGGCGCAACGGCTCGATCAGCCGCGGGTCCCAGCAGGCGTGGACCAGACGGAAGCGGCCGGCATCGAGAAACAGTGGCAGCTCATAGAACCACTCGAGAAAATCGTGCCAGTCGCCCGGGTGTTTCTCGAACTGGGTCAGGGTCTCGTAGATCAGGCGCCCGTGGCGCGGGTTGTGCTCACGCACGAACTGCTTGCCGGTTTCCGGCAAGGCCGGGGTGTTCCAGCCCAGGGCGTTGTACTCATGATTGCCCATGATGCAGCGTGCCTGACCGGCATCGACCATGTCGTGGACGATATGCAGCGCCTCGCGAATCCGCGGGCCACGGTCGATGATATCGCCGAGGAACAACGCCTGGCGCTGGGCATGGCGCCACACGCCGCCCTGACGCTTGTAGCCGAGGGCATCGAGCAGACGCTCCAAGGTGTGTGCACAACCGTGCACGTCACCAATCAAGTCGTAACTACGGGCTGGATCGAGCATCACTCGCCTCCACCACCCAGGCGGCTGCCCCAACCGAGTTTGGTCCGGCAGACCTCGTAGTAATTGTGATCCAGCGGGTGGATCAGGCGCAGCTTCTGCGGCTTCTTGTTCACCGTGATGGTGTCGCCCGGCGCGCAGGTGAAGTGGTTTTGACCGTCACAGGAGATCTGCGGGTAGATCTGCAGGTCTTTGGACACCACGATCTTCAGCTCGCTGTTGCCATCGACCACAATCGGCCGCCCCGACAGGGTGTGCGGGTACATCGGCACAATGACGATGGCGTCGAGTTTAGGGTGCATGATCGGGCCACCGGCCGACAGCGCGTAGGCGGTCGAACCGGTCGGCGTTGCGACGATCAGGCCGTCGGCCTTCTGGCTGCAGACGAACTGGCCATCGATGTAGATCTCGAATTCGATCATCCGCGTGGATTTGCCAGGGTGCAGCACCACATCGTTGAGCGCGTCGCCCTGGCCAATGGCTTCGGCATGGCGGCGTACTTCAGCTTGCAGCAGAAAGCGGTTCTCCACCAGGTAATGGCCATCGAGCACTTCGGCGACTTTCACCTCCAGCTCGTCCGGGCGGATATCGGTGAGAAAGCCCAAGCTGCCGCGGTTGATGCCCAGTACCGGGGTATTGTGCTTGGCCAGGGCGCGGGCCGCACCCAACAGGCTGCCATCACCACCAACGACGATAACCAGGTCACAAACCTCGCCCAACAGCTTGCGCGATGAAGTCTGCAGGCCGTGGCCGGGCAGGACTTCGGCGATGGTGTCCTCAAGGATGACGTGCAGGTGGCGCTCGAGCAGGAATTTTTTCAGTCGGCGAATGGTATCGAGCACCTGGGAACTGCCGAGGCGGCCGATGATACCGATATTGCGAAATTGCTCCATGGGGCTCCTGCTAGGCGCTACGGCGGGTAAAAAGGCGAGGTACGCCAAAGAGTTCGATTATGGGCGAAAGCGCCGGGTGGCAGCAAACGCTGGAGAAAATCAGCGGCCCGGCAGGCTAAAGCGCTATGCTCGCTGGATGAACCCGTTCCCCGGCCTGACCGACCTGCCCCGCCAGCTGCGCCAGCCTCAGGTGCGCGACCTGGCGTGGGTGATCCTTGCCCCGCCGATGCTGCAGCAAACACCCTGGCCGCAACGCCATCCGCTGGCCGCCAGTGACTGGGTTGCGCACCCTGAGCGCCTGCAGCAATGGCTGTATGCGCTGGATCGCGACAGCAGCGCACTGCAACACTGGCTGGCGCAGGCCACCACGCGGCGTTTAGGGTTGTACTACGAAAGGCTATGGCAGTTTGCCTTGCAACAGGCGCCCGGGGTCGAGCTGCTGGCCGCCAACTTGCCGATTCGCACCGCAGGCCACACCCTCGGCGAGCTGGACCTGCTGCTGCGTGATGCCGAGGGTGTGCACCACCAGGAACTGGCCATCAAGCTCTACCTGGGGCCAGCGGGTGGCGATGGCCACGATCCTGCGCACTGGCTGGGCCCCGGCTGCCACGACCGCCTGGACCGCAAGCTTGCGCACCTGGCCGATCACCAGTTGCCAATATCTGCCCGGGCCGAGAGCCGCGAGGCCCTGAGCGCCTTGAACATCGAGCAGTTGAGCGCCCACCTGTGGCTGGCGGGCTACCTGTTCTACCCCTGGCCCGGGCATGCCGACGCGCCTGAAGGTGCGCACCCGCAGCATTTGTGCGGGCAATGGCTGCATCAACGCGACTGGCCGGCGTTCGTCGAGCAGCGTCTGGAGGGGTGTTGGCAACCCTTGCCACGCGAGGCCTGGCTGGCCCCGGCACGCTGTGCCGAAGGACAGAACTGGAGCGAGGCGCGGATGAGCGACTGGCTGCGCGCCCTCGACCCACTGGCACCTGCACAACTGCTGGTACGCCTGGTGCAGGGCGTAGACGGCGAGTGGGAGGAAGCGCAGCGGGTGTTTCTGGTGTCTGACCTGTGGCCGAATCTGCCGGGCTGAGGGCAACCGGTGGGAGCGGGCTTGCCCCGCGATCGCAATCCGTCTGACGCACCGCTATCGCGGGGCAAGCCCGCTCCTACAGCCCCAAGCGCAGCGCCAACGCCGCCAAGGTCAGCAACAACACCGGCACCGTCAGCACAATTCCGACCTTGAAGTAGTAACCCCAGCCAATGGTCACGCCCTTGCGCTGCAATACATGCAACCACAACAAGGTGGCCAGGCTGCCGATCGGGGTGATTTTCGGCCCCAAGTCGCTGCCTATCACGTTGGCGTAGATCATCGCCTCCTTGACCACCCCCGTGGCCGAGCTGGCATCGATCGACAGCGCGCCGATCAACACCGTCGGCAAGTTGTTCATGACGGACGACAACAGCGCGGCCAGCAGCCCCGTGCCCATCGCTGCGCCCCACACGCCGCCCGCCGCGAAGCTGTCGAGCCAACCCGCCAGGTAGTCGGTCAGCCCGGCATTGCGCAGGCCGTAAACCACCAGGTACATGCCCAGAGAGAACACCACAATGTGCCAGGGCGCTTCCTTGAGCACTTTGCGGGTGGAAATTTTGTGCCCGCGCGCCGCCACCAACAGCAACACCAGGGCGCACACCGCAGAGATTGCGCTGATCGGGATGCCCAGCGGTTCCAGGGCAAAACAACCGACCAGCAGAATCACCAGCACCAGCCAACCGGCAACGAAGGTTGCCGGATCCTGCACCACGCTTCGTGGCCGATCCAACTGCAGCGGGTCATAGTCGGCCGGGATGTCGCGGCGGAAATACCACAGTAATACCGCCAGGGTCGCCAGCACGCTGACCAGGTTGACCGGCAGCATCACCGCGGCATAGCGGTTGAAACCGATACCGAAGAAGTCGGCCGAAACGATGTTGACCAGGTTCGACACCACCAACGGCAAGCTGGCAGTGTCGGCAATGAAACCGGCGGCCATGACAAACGCCAGGGTCGCCGCCGGGCTGAAGCGCAAGGCCAACAGCATCGCCACTACGATCGGTGTGAGGATCAGCGCCGCGCCGTCATTAGCGAACAACGCCGAGACCAATGCCCCGAGCAACACGATAAAGCAGAACAGGCGCCGCCCACTGCCGCGCCCCCAGCGCGCCACATGCAGCGCCGCCCAGGCGAAGAAGCCGGCCGCGTCGAGCAACAGGCTGATGATGATCAGGGCGATGAAGGTACCGGTGGCGTTCCAGATGATCTGCCAGACCACCGGAATGTCACTCCATTGCACCACACCGCTGAGCAGCGCCAACAGCGCACCGCCCGTGGCGCTCCAACCGACGCCCAAACCACGGGGCTGCCAGATCACCAGGGTAATGGTCAGCAGGAAAATCAGCGATGCCATCAGCATTACACAAGCCTTGAAAACGAATTCGATGAAGCGGCGAATTCTAGCGACAGATCAATTCACGGTTAGCAATTTTTTGTTGCAATAAGCAAGCAATCGTCCCCCCAACGATTACAGTGACTTTAACTGCGCCAACAGAGCGTGGACTTTGACCTGACCACGAGGAAAGACCATGACCGTGAACACACCCCAGGCACGCTACAGCGGCCTGTCGATTACTTTGCACTGGTTAATGCTGGTGCTGCTGGCAGCGGTGTACGCCCTGATCGAACTGCGCGGGCTGTTCCCCAAAGACAGTGTTGAACGCAACCTGATGAAAGACCTGCACTTTATGCTCGGTCTGACAGTGTTCGTGCTGGTCTGGCTACGCCTGGCCCTGCGCCTGAGCCGGCCGACGCCGCCCATCGTCCCGGCACCGCCCGCCTGGCAGACCGGCCTTGCACACCTGATGCACCTGGCCTTGTACCTGTTGATGATCGGCCTGCCGATTGCCGGCTGGTTGATCCTCAGCGCCGCCAACAAACCGATCCCCTTCTACGGCTTCGAACTGCCCGCGTTGATCGCACCGGACCCGGATCTGGCCAAATTCATCAAAGGCTGGCACGAACGCATCGGCAGTTGGGGTTACTGGCTGATCGGCCTGCATGCCCTGGCCGGGCTGTTCCATCACTATGTGCAGCGTGACAACACCCTGCTGCGCATGCTGCCGCGCAACGATTAAGTAAATCCACGACGGCCCTGCAGACCGCCAGTGTGCAGAAAGATCAGGCGTGTGCCGGGGGCAAACGCGCCACGTTCAACCTGTTCACGCAGCGCCAGCAGGGCCTTGCCGGTGTACAACGGCTCCAGCGCCATACCCGATTCGGCCTCGCAGGCGTCGATAAACCCGAGCAAGGTCTCATCGACCTTGGCAAAGCCGCCGCGACAGGCCGGGTACAAACGGTAGCCATGGTCCCCGGCGAGCGCTTGCACCTGAGCCGGTACGCCGTGGTCCAGCGGCAGCGCCAAGGCACCATGCACCTCACGCGCCCCTGCTTCAGCCAGCACCAAGCCGGCCAGGGTGGTACCGGTACCCGCCGCCAGCCACCAACCGTGGTAATCCGACCAGCCCAAGGCGGCCAATTGCCTGCGGGCTTGCTCGACGATCAACGCGCAGCCTTTGGCGCCCAAGGGGCCGCCACCGCCTTCAGGAACGCAATGCCAACCCGGGTAGTGAGCCTGCCAGGGCAACCAGAAATCCGCCTGATGGCGCGCGCGATAGCCGGCATAACCCAGCCAGTGCAACTGCATGCCGAACGCCTGCAAGTCACGGACGGTCGCGGTGTCCTGAACATGCCCACGCAACAGGCCTGCCGTGGCGAAACCGAAGCGTTTGCCAGCCGCCGCCAGAGCATGCAGGTGATTGGAATGCGCACCGCCCAGGCTGATCACGCCCGGCGCTTGTGCGCGCTGGGCCAGGCGCAGATGCTCAAGAAGCTTGAACCACTTGTTGCCGCTGATCAGCGGGTCGATCAAGTCCAGGCGCAGCACCGCCAGCTCGACGCCGAACGGGCGTAGCCAGCTCAGGTCGAGGCGCTGCAAAGGGGCGTTGGGAAGTGTGTCAAAACCCGTCATTTTCAGATCACTGCCGCAGGGAAGCGGCAGTTTAACAGCGCGGCGGAGTGGGCACCCCGCCGCGTACACCACTCAGAGCTCGGCGGCCAGGCGTGAACCCTGGTTGATCGCACGTTTGGCATCCAGCTCGGCCGCCACATCGGCGCCGCCGATCAGGTGCACCGAATGGCCGGCCGCCAGCAGCCCTTCCTGCAGTTCGCGCAGCGGGTCCTGACCGGCACAGATCACCACGTTGTCGACCGCCAGTACCTGTGGCTCACCTTCGGCGATTCGGATATGCAGGCCCGCATCATCGATGCTCAGGTAGTCGACGCTGTTGAGCATCTGCACCTGCTTGTTCTTCAAGCCGGTACGGTGAATCCAGCCGGTGGTCTTGCCCAGGCCATCGCCCACCTTGGTTTTCTTGCGCTGCAAGAGGAACACCTGACGTGCCGGTGCATGCGGTTCGGCCTTGATCCCGGCCACACCGCCGCGCGCCTGCAGCGCGGTATCGATACCCCACTCCTTCCAGAACGCTTCACGGTCCAGGCTGGTGGCCTTGCCCTGATGCACGAGGAACTCGGACACGTCAAAACCGATGCCACCCGCGCCGATCACCGCCACACGCTGACCCACCGGTTTGCGCTCAAGCAGCACATCCAGATAGCTCAGTACCTTGCTGTGCTCGATACCTGGAATCGCCGGCACGCGCGGGGCGATACCGGTGGCCAGGATGATTTCGTCAAAACCGCCGGCAGCCAGTTGCTCGGCACTCACGCGCGTATTCAGGCACAGCTCGACACCGGTGGTTTGCAGCTTGCGCTTGAAGTAACGCAGGGTCTCGTAAAACTCTTCTTTGCCCGGCACACGCTTGGCGACGTTGAACTGACCGCCGATTTCACTGGCCGAATCGAACAGCGTGACTTGATGGCCGCGCTCTGCCGCCACCGTAGCGGCCGCAAGCCCAGCTGGGCCGGCACCGACCACGGCAATCTGCTTGACCTGGGTGACCGGCAGGTAGTTGAGCTCGGTTTCATGGCAGGCCCGCGGGTTGACCAGGCAACTGGTCAGCTTGCCGCCGAAGGTGTGGTCCAGGCAGGCCTGGTTGCAGCCGATACAGGTGTTGATCTCGTCGCTACGACCGGCCGCGGCCTTGTTGACGAACTCAGGGTCAGCCAGGAACGGGCGCGCCATGGAGACCATGTCGGCATCGCCATCAGCGAGAATCTGCTCGGCCACTTCCGGGGTGTTGATACGGTTGGTGGTGATCAACGGGATTTGCACCGCGCCACGCAGCTTGGCCGTCACCTTGCTGAAGGCCGCCCGTGGCACCTTGGTGGCAATGGTCGGGATCCGCGCTTCGTGCCAGCCGATACCGGTATTGATGATCGTCGCCCCGGCTTTTTCGATGGCCTGGGCCAGTTGCACGATTTCGGCCCAGTCACTGCCGCCCTCGATCAGGTCGAGCATCGACAGGCGGAAGATGATGATGAAGTTCGGGCCAACGGCCTCGCGCACGCGACTGACGATCTCTACGGCCAGACGCATGCGGTTTTCATAACTGCCGCCCCAGCGATCGGTGCGATGGTTGGTGTGGGCGGCGAGGAACTGGTTGATGAAGTAACCTTCCGATCCCATGATTTCGACGCCGTCGTACTCAGCGCTTTGCGCCAGCAGCGAGCAATTGACGAAGTCCTGGATCTGCTTTTCGATGCCTTCTTCATCAAGCTCATGGGGCTTGAACGGGTTGATCGGTGCCTGGATCGCACTCGGTGCCACCGACTTGGGGCTGTAGGCATAGCGCCCGGCGTGCAGGATCTGCATGCAAATCTTGCCACCGGCCTCATGCACGGCCTGGGTGACGATGCGGTGCTTCTCGGCTTCTTCCGGCGTGCTCAGTTTGGCAGCGCCCGAATACACCCCGCCCTCCACGTTCGGCCCGATGCCACCGGTAACCATCAAGCCGACACCGCCACGGGCGCGCTCGGCAAAGTACGCCGCCATACGCTCGAAACCACCGGGTTTCTCTTCCAGGCCGGTGTGCATCGAACCCATCAGGGTACGGTTGCGCAAGGTGGTGAAGCCCAAATCCAGCGGGGCGAGCAAATGCGGGTAACGAGCGGCGGTCATAGTGAACTCCACAACAGGCCTAATCACGGGATGCGGGCGCCTCACCAAGGCTGGCGGGGCCCGTCAGTTATCTGAGGCCGACATTAAAGAGCCCGCTCATCAGGCTCAATGACCGAAAATGACAAGTTATTGATCCTAATGCACCCGAGGACTACCCTTAGGACCGAATCCCTTGTTGGCGCTGTGCTGCTTCATGCGAAAACTTCTGTTAGGCGCCCTGGCGCTAGTTGTCATTGCTGCGCTCTGCGGCTACGGGTTCTGGACCGAGCAGCGGCCGGCAGGCCATTACCTGTCTGACCTGCGTATCGAACTGGCCATGAGCGAAGGCGTTCCCGCCGACCACGGCAACTTGCTTGGGGTCGAGCCGCAGCTCAATCCCAGCGACTACCAGAACCTGCAACGCCTGCACCGCAAGCTGGCGGCGTATCTGGAGCAGGCGCGCGCCCAGGGCCTGATCAACACCCGCACCATTGTCATCCTGCCCGAGCACATCGGCACCTGGCTGTGGGCGCGCGGCGAAAAAAACGAGCTGTACCAGGTCACCCAGCGCCGTGATGCCTGGCAATGGCTGGAAGTCAGCAACCCGCTGCGCTATGGCCTGGCCATGCTCAACGCCGAGGGTGACGACCGCCGTGCCGATGCTCACCTGCGCATGAAGGCGCAGCAAATGGCCAGCGATTACCAACAGTTGTTTGGCGGCCTGGCCAAGGAATTTGGCGTCACCCTGGTGGCGGGCTCGATTGTCTTGCCTTCGCCACGGGTCGAGCACGGCGTCCTCAAAGTCGGCTCAGGGGCGCTGTACAACAGCAGCCTGGTGTTCGCTGGTGACGGCTCGGTACTTGGCCAGCCTCAACTGCAACAACACCCCGATGGCGACGTACGACGCTACATCGACAGCGGCACCGACCAGCCGCCACAAGTGTTGCAAACCCCGGCCGGACGCCTGGGCGTGCTGATCGGCAGCGACAGCTGGTACCCAAGCAATCAGCAACAGCTGGCCAATCAGTCGGCACAGATCATCGCCAACCCGGCATTCCTCGGCGGCAAAGACAGCTGGAACGGGCCCTGGCGCGGCAACCGCCATCAGCCGCTGGCGACCAGACTGCCGTTCAAGCCCGGCGAAGTCAGCGAGGCCCTCGCCTGGCAACAGCTGACCTTGAACGCCAACCCCTCGAACATGATCAGCATGAGTGTGTTCCAGCGCGGGCGCTTCTGGGACGTGGTTGCTGACGGGCATGGCTTTGCCAACCGCGCAGGCGTCACGCTGAACGGCAACAGCAGCTCCGGTGCGCGTCTGCTGAACCTGTGGTTGTAGGTGGATGATGAACCGCCCACGGATGCGCCTGGGAGACCTCTCAGTCGGGTTTATCCAATGCCTGAGTGAAACCCTGCACCAGCGCGGTATCGACTCCACAGCGCTGTTGCAGCGCTATGGTCTGGACCATGCTCGTCTGGCCGAAGCGGGTGCCCGCTTGTCCATCGCCCGCTACATGCACCTGGGCCACACCGCCATCGAACTGAGCGGCGATCCGGCGCTAGGCCTGCACATGGGCCGCCGCAGCCGCCTGAGCCATGCCGGACTGGCTGGCGTTACTGCCGCCCAAGCGCCGACTGTGGGTGAAGCCGCACGCACCTTGCTGCGCTTCGAGCCGCTGTATGCCAGCAACTACCGTGGCCGCTCAAGCTTTCATGAAGACAGCAACGGGGCCTGGCTGCGCTTCTACTCGATCAGCCCCTACAACGCCTACAACCGCTTTGTCGTGGACTCGCTGTTATCCGGTTGGCTGGCGCAGTTGTCGGACCTGGTGGCGGTGGACATTGTCGCCGATCGGGTAGAGATCGAGTTTGAGCCACCGGAGTACGCTGCTGACTACCAGGCGCTGTGCAGCAGCCCGATACAGTTTGGCGCGCAGACCAACCAGTTGCGCTTGAGCCGAGCCAGCCTGGCCCTGCGCAACCCAGCGCATTGCCCCAGCACCTGGCGGCATTTGCTGAACCTGTGTGAGGCAGAACTGGAACAACGCACGCGGATTCGCAGCCTGAGCGAGCGCATTGCCCATTTGCTCGGGCCGTTGCTCAATGGCGGACGTGAACCGGATCTGGAAGAAGTGGCGCGCCACCTGCAACTGCCCACCTGGACCTTGCGGCGCAAACTGGCTGAGGAAGGCATGCAGTTTCGCGCCATTCTCAATGACACCCGGCACGACCTGGCGATGACCTACATCCGCGACACGGAATTGGCCTTTGGTGAGATTGCCTACCTGCTCGGGTTTGCTTCGGCCGAAGCCTTCCAGCGCGCATTCAAGCGCTGGAACAGCATGACCCCAGGGGAGTTTCGCCGCAGTCAGCGGCGTACCGGCTGAAACTACAGCTCGGTGGCGTCCTCGGCAGGCTCGAGCGGGTCGAGTTCAAAGGCGCGGTATTCGAGTAGTTCTTCTTGATAATCGTCCATTATCTGCTCCGTCGTTTTTCATTCTATTCATTGATTCGTCAACGAGCCTAAAGTGCCGCGATGACAGAAAAATGACAATGACGCTTATCAAAACAACGTAGCAGCTAATGGAAAAATTACCTGCCGCTACTGCGGCGCCTGCTCAGGGCTGCTGGCAGGCACTACCGGGGCGGTGCTCGATACCGGCTCAGCCGGTGCAGGCGCCGGCTGCTCAACATTGATCGGCGTCGCCTCGCTGGGCGGCGCTACGGGCTTGGAACCGGCACTGTCGTCGACGACAGGCGCCGCAGGGGCTTCGACCACGGGCACCGCTTGAGATGGCGCAGGCTCAACGGCAGCGGGTGCCGGTGCAGGCGCTGCAGGCTCGACCGGTGCCAGGGCGGCAGGCGCCGGCGCAGCGGCGCTTTCAGGCACACCCAGTGCGGGCGCAGGTTGTTCCGGCGACTTTTTCAGCGACAGCTTCTTTTTCTGCTCTTTGGGCAGAAAGCTTTCCACCAGCGCGAAGTAGCGCTCGTAGAACTTGGCCGAGGTAACGGTTTCGCTGGCCACTTTGACCATCGAGTCGTCTGTGGAGCCAATCGGCATCGACAACGAGCCCAGCACCCCTACCCCGACGCTGGCCGAGGTATTGGATTTCTTCAATGCATAGCGGTCCTGCAAGGCATTGGCGAACATGGTCGAGCGCAGTTCATCGCCGCTGTCGCGGGCACACACCACGTTGAAGCTGATTTGCAGGTGCGACTCGCCGGTCTGCTGGAAGCTCTTGTTGCCAATCACCTGCCCGGCATCGCTGTTGGTGATGATGTAGCCCTGACTGAGCAATGCCCGCCGCGCAGCCTCACAGCTACCCGCTTCGCTGACCGGGAAGCTACGCGAATAGGTACCCGAGTCGTCGAAATTCTCGTGTTCGTAAATGGCAGCTTTCTTTGAAGAACAGCCAGCAACACCCGCCAGCACCAGGGCCAGCCCCAGCGCACTGAAGACGGTTGACTTTGACATTGCAAATCCTGAGTAAAACGATCAGGGCCTATTGTGCAACACATCGGCAGATCACTGGAACCGCAGCCGGGCCATCACCGCAGAAAATTCACCGGAAAAACCGCAAATCAGGCACTTGAGCGGCGCGCCGCCGGTCGAAAAAGCCTTGAGTCCATCGAGCAAACGATTTGTTGCAATCGGCAAGATAACAGCGCTTTTTCCCGAGCAATGTCCGACTACGCTGGCATGAGGCCAGCATTCACTTCAACAGGACAACAGGAGTTACCTCGGTGAAAAACGTATCAGTGAAAATGAAGCTGCTGCTTGGCTTCACCCCCATTCTGGTGCTGATGGTGCTCCTCGCTGTCACCGCCATCAACAGCTTGAACACCTTGACTCAGCGCGCCGACAGGCTGGTATCGGTCAACTACATCCTCGACAACCTCAATGAAATGCGCGCTGCCCAGTTGAGTTTCGAAATACGCCGTGAGGCCACCTTTGCCAGCCAATTGGAGTCCGCCTACCAACAAACCCGGCAATTGCTCGATGAAAACCTCAAGCACCTGGCGGACGCCGACTCGCAGCGCTTGTTGCGCACCACCCGCGAGGACCTGCAGCGCTATCTGGAGCAGTTCCAGCAGTTGCAGGCAGCAGCCGCCAACAGCCCGCAGTCCATAACGCTGCACGAGCAACTGCTGGACACGCTGCACACAGGGCTCAAGGCGATCAACCAACTGATCACCCTACAGAACCAGCGTAGCGAAGAGCAGGCCAGCCACAGCCGCACCTTGATGCTCTCCCTGCTGTTCTGCGCCCTGGTGTTGGGCGGCATCATCAGCGCGCTGATCATTCGACAAATCACCCGTCCCTTGGGCCAGGCCCTGCAGATTGCCCAGCGTCTGGGTGAAGGTGATCTGACCAACGCCAGCCATGAGCCGCGCCGCGACGAATTCGGCCAACTCCTGCAAGCGCTGACGCAAAGCAGCACTAACTTGCGCGAGATGCTCGGCCACACCGGCACCGTCACCCGTCAACTGTCCAGCGCCGCCGAAGCGCTATCGACCATCACCGAACAGACCAGCGCAGGCATCAACAGCCAGAAAATCGAGACCGACCAAGTGGCCACGGCCATGAGCGAGATGGTCGCCACCGTTCAGGACGTCGCACGCAACGCCGAATACGCCAGCGAAGCGACCCGCCAGGCCAATAGCCAGGCCCATCAAGGCGACCAGGTAGTGCGCAGGGCTGTGGCGCAGATCGAGCAACTGGCCGCGGACATCGGTAGCTCGACTCAAGCCGTCAACGTGCTGTCAGCAGAAAGCGAACGCATCAGCAGCGTCATGACCGTCATCAACGCCATCGCCGAGCAAACCAACCTGCTGGCGCTCAACGCAGCCATTGAAGCGGCACGGGCGGGTGATGCCGGACGTGGATTTGCCGTGGTCGCCGACGAAGTGCGCGGATTGGCCAAGCGCACCCAGCAGTCCACCGCCCAAATCGAAGCGATGATCGTCTCGCTGCAGCAAGGGGCGCAAAAAGCCGCCGAGATGATGCACAGCAGCCATCAGATGGTGGGTGCCACGGTAGCGCTGGCCAATGAGGCCGGCATTGAGCTGCAAGCCATCAGCCAGACGGTTACCAGCATCCAGACCATGAACGTGCAGATTGCCACAGCGGCCGAACAACAAAGCGCTGTGGCCGAATCGATCAATCGAAGTGTGCTGAGTGTCCGCGATGTCGCGGAACAGTCGTCCACCGCCTCGCAGCAGACTGCGACCTCGTCGATGGAGCTGGCGCGCCTTGGCAACGAGCTGCAACAGCTGGTGGCACGTTTTAGAGTATGAGTGCAGTGGGATGAACGGATTTGTAGGAACGGCGGTGCGGCGACCCGACCTGTCTCGCGATTGCGGTGCGTCAGTCATATTGCATCGCGGGGCAAGCCCGCTCCCACAGGGGGGGCAAGGCAGTTGCTCCCACCGCAACGGGCACAAAAAAAGCGACCCGGGGGTCGCTTTCTTTGTGACTTCAATATGGCGCAGCGGACGGGACTCGAACCCGCGACCCCCGGCGTGACAGGCCGGTATTCTAACCGACTGAACTACCGCTGCGTGTCGTGCAAACCTGGATCGCGAAACCACCGCTGATCTCAGGCACAAAAAAAGCGAACCTTAGGTCGCTCTTCTTGTAGCTTCGAGGAGTTCAAGGGCCTCGAAGCAAATATGGCGCAGCGGACGGGACTCGAACCCGCGACCCCCGGCGTGACAGGCCGGTATTCTAACCGACTGAACTACCGCTGCGTATCGTACAAGCTTGCGCTTGCTTGAAACTGGGATCTGGCCTGAAGGCTTCGGTGCCTTCGGACCTCAAACCGGTCATTGACCGATCTGGAGAAAAATGGCGCGGCGGACGGGACTCGAACCCGCGACCCCCGGCGTGACAGGCCGGTATTCTAACCGACTGAACTACCGCCGCGCAGTGTGGACTTGCGTCCGGTTCCTCTCAGGTGACGCCTTCTTGCGAAAGTGTCGAACCAGGAACATCTCAGGAAGTGGTGGGTGATGACGGGATCGAACCGCCGACCCTCTGCTTGTAAGGCAGATGCTCTCCCGGCTGAGCTAATCACCCGTGTGCTTCGCTGAGGTGGCGAAATTTACGCAGGTATCGAACCTAAGTCAATACCCCTGTTGAAGTTTTTTTCACGGAGGTGAAAAAAACAGCTGCAAGGGATGAGCTTCAAGCGGCAAGTAAAAGCAAAATCCAAAGCACACCGCGAACCACTTGAAGCTTGCAGCTTACAACTTGAAGCTACCGGTAAATCATCTTCTTGGTCATGCCACCATCGACCACGAACTCTTGCCCGGTAACAAAGCCTGCATTGCGCGACAACAGCCAGGCAACCATGGCTGCAACGTCTTCCACGGTCCCTACCCTGCCCGCCGGATGCTGGGCATGGTCGCTTTCGGTCAGTGGCTCGGCACGGCGCTGGGACGGATCACGCGCATCGATCCAGCCAGGGCTTACCGCATTGACACGAATTTCCGGACCCAGGCTGACCGCCAACGCATGGGTAAGGGCCAATAGCCCGCCCTTGCTCGCCGCATAGGCTTCGCTGTCAGGTTCTGATTGCCCGGCACGGGTAGACGCCAGGTTGACGATGGCGCCGCCATGGGCGCGCAGGTACGGCGCGCAGTGTTTGGCCAACAGCATCGGCCCACCGAGGTTGACCGCCAGCACCCGATTCCAGTGCGCAAGGCTCAGGGTTTCGAGGGTGGTGTTGTGCGGATCGGCAACCGCGGCATTGCACACCAATGCATCAAGGCGACCGAACTGGCCGAGTACTTCGGCCACAGCGGTTTTGACTTGAGCCTCATCGGCGACGTCCATGGCGATGAACCAGGCGTTGTCGCCCAGTACCTTGGCAGCCTTGGCACCGCGCCCGCGATCCAGATCGGTAAGCACCACCTGCCAGCCCTCGGCGATCAGCCAGGCAGCAATGCCCAGGCCAATCCCTCGGGCCGCGCCGGTGACCAGGGCGACACGGCCATTATGGCTGTTGTCGCCCACCGACCAGTCGATCACAGCGCCGCCAGACCGCGGGCCAGGTCGGCTTGCAGGTCAACCACATCTTCCAGGCCTACCGCGACGCGGATCAGGCTGTCGCGAATGCCAGCGGCCTCACGCTCTTGCGGCGCCAGACGGCCGTGAGAGGTGGTGGCTGGATGGGTGATGGTGGTTTTGCTGTCACCCAGGTTAGCGGTGATCGAGATCAAACGGGTGGCGTCGATAAAGCGCCAGGCGCCCTCTTTGCCGCCCTTGACCTCAAAGCTCACCACGGCACCGAAACCGCTCATCTGGCTTTTCGCCAAAGCGTGCTGCGGATGGCTTGGCAGCCCGGCGTAGTGCACCTTCTCGATACCTTCCTGCTGCTCCAGCCATTCGGCCAGGGCCTGGGCATTGGCACAGTGGGCGCGCATGCGCAAGTTGAGCGTTTCCAGGCCCTTGAGGAAGATCCACGCGTTGAACGGGCTCAGCGACGGCCCGGCCGTGCGCAGAAAGCCCACCACCTCTTTCATCTGCTCGCTGCGCCCGGCAACCACACCGCCCATGCAACGGCCCTGGCCGTCGATGAACTTGGTCGCCGAGTGCACGACGATATCGGCGCCCAGCTTCAGCGGCTGCTGCAACGCCGGGGTGCTGAAGCAGTTGTCGACCACCAGTTGCGCGCCCTTGGCGTGAGCGATCTCGGCCAGCGCCGCGATGTCTACCAGTTCGGCCAACGGGTTGGATGGCGATTCGACGAACAGCAGCTTGGTGTTGGCCTTGATCGCTTGCTGCCAACCGGCGAGATCCGCCAGAGGAACGTAATCGACCTGGACACCGAAGCGCTTGAAGTACTTCTCGAACAGGCTGATGGTCGAACCGAACACACTCTGGGAGACCAGTACATGGTCACCCGCGCTGCACAAGGCCATCACCGTCGACAGGATCGCCGACATGCCCGTGGAGGTCGCCACAGCCTGCTCAGCGCCTTCCAGGGCGGCAATGCGCTCTTCGAAGGCACGAACGGTCGGGTTGGTGTAGCGTGAATAGACGTTGCCTGGAACCTCGCCCGCGAACCGCGCAGCGGCATCGGCCGCTGTGCGGAACACATAGCTGGAGGTGAAGAACAGCGGATCGCTGTGCTCACCTTCCGGCGTGCGATGTTGGCCGGCGCGTACCGCCAGCGTATCGAAAGCGACCCCTTCGAGGTCGCTGTCCAGGCGCCCGGCATCCCATTCCTGTGTCATGCCGCTGCTCCTAAATCAATTGTTGTAGAGGTCGATGATCGCGCTGACCGCCTGATTCTTGACCTTGGAGGCATCGTTACGCGCCTGCTCGATCTTGTTCAGGTAGGCCTCGTCGATGTCGCCGGTCACGTATTTGCCGTCGAACACCGCGCAGTCGAAATGCTCGATCTTGATCTTGCCACCCCCCACAGCCTCGATCAGGTCTGGCAGGTCCTGGTAGACCAGCCAGTCGGCGCCGATCAGCTCGGCGACATCTTCGGTGCTGCGGTTGTGAGCGATCAGCTCATGAGCGCTCGGCATGTCGATGCCGTAGACGTTAGGGAAGCGTACCGCCGGCGCCGCCGAGCAGAAGTAGACATTCTTCGCCCCGGCTTCGCGGGCCATCTGGATGATCTGCTTGCAGGTGGTGCCACGGACGATGGAGTCATCGACCAGCATCACGTTCTTGCCGCGGAATTCCAGCTCGATGGCGTTGAGCTTCTGGCGTACCGACTTCTTGCGTGCCGCCTGGCCAGGCATGATGAAGGTGCGGCCGATGTAGCGGTTCTTGACGAAGCCTTCACGGAACTTGACGCCCAGGTGGTTGGCCAGTTCCAGCGCAGCGGTACGGCTGGTATCAGGAATCGGAATGACCACGTCGATGTCGTGATCCGGGCGTTCGCGCTGGATCTTCTCGGCCAGCTTCTCACCCATGCGCAGGCGCGCCTTGTACACCGAAACGCCGTCGATGATCGAATCGGGACGGGCCAGGTACACGTGCTCGAAGATGCACGGCGACAGTTGCGGATTGGTTGCGCACTGACGGGTGTGCAATTTGCCTTCTTCGGTGATGTACACCGCTTCACCCGGCGCCAGATCGCGAATCAGGGTAAAGCCGAGGACGTCGAGGGAGACGCTTTCGGAGGCGATCATGTACTCGACGCCTTCGTCGGTGTGGCGCTGACCGAAGACGATCGGACGGATGCCATTCGGGTCACGGAAGCCGACGATACCGTAGCCGGTGATCATCGCCACCACCGCGTAGCCACCGACGCAACGGTTGTGTACATCGGTCACGGCGGCGAACACGTCTTCTTCGGTTGGCTGCAGCTTGCCGCGCACCGCCAGCTCGTGGGCGAAAACGTTGAGCAGCACTTCAGAGTCGGAGCTGGTGTTGACGTGACGCAGGTCGGACTCGTAGATCTCCTTGGCCAACTGTTCAACGTTGGTCAGGTTGCCGTTGTGCGCCAACGTGATGCCGTAGGGCGAGTTGACGTAGAACGGCTGAGCCTCGGCCGAGGTCGAGCTGCCTGCGGTTGGGTAACGCACGTGACCAATGCCCATGTGCCCGACCAGGCGCTGCATATGGCGCTGCTGGAACACATCACGCACCAGGCCGTTGTCCTTGCGCAGGAATAACCGGCCGTCATGGCTGGTCACAATACCGGCAGCGTCCTGGCCGCGGTGCTGGAGGACGGTTAGCGCGTCATACAGCGCCTGATTGACGTTCGACTTACCGACGATACCGACGATGCCACACATGCGACGCAACCCCTACTTAATGAAACTGGACTGAGCAGCTTTCAAGGCGTTTTTGGCCCCAGAAGCTGTTCCTTGAACGGGAGATCAGCCGGTGCGCTGATTCCGCTGGCTAGCCACTGACTGGTGAACCCCAGAATGAGGTTTTTCGACCAATCAGCCACCAATAGAAATTGTGGTATCAGGCGTGATTCCTGCCACCACTGATCTTGTTGTACCGGCCCCAGGCTCAACAGCCCGACAGCCACTACCACCAGCAAGGCCCCACGGGCGGCACCGAAGGCCATGCCCAGGAAGCGGTCGGTTCCGGAAAGCCCGGTAACGCGAATCAGCTCGCCGATAAGAAAGTTGATCATGGCCCCCACCAGCAAGGTGGCGACGAAAAGAATGGCGCATCCGGCAATGACGCGGGCCGATGGCGTCTGGATATAGGACTCCAGGTACTGCGACAGCGAACCACCGAACATCCAGGCCACCGCACCGGCAATGATCCAGGTAAGCAGCGACAAGGCCTCTTTGACAAAGCCGCGCTTGAGACTGATCAGCGAAGAAACGGCGATGATTGCGAAAATCGCCCAGTCGACCCAGGTAAATGCCACAGTGTTGCCTGCAAACGGATAAGGCGGCGCATTTTACCAGAGCAACGGGCTATCGGTAAGCAGTGATTTGCCGCCCGGCTCTGGCCGGGCGACGAGCAATCAACTGCGCTCGGGCTGGAAGCGCACGATAATGCCGTTCAGCTTCTGCTGGCGGCTGATCACATCACGCAGGCGCTCGGCCTCGGCACGCTCGATCAACGGCCCGACGTACACCCGGTTAAGACCGCCAGCGGAGCGGATGTAGGCGTTGTAACCCTGGCTGCGCAAGGTTTTCTGCAGGCTTTCGGCACCGGCGCGGTTGGACAGGCTGGCCAATTGCACCGACCAGCTGACCGGCAGACCATTGGCGTCGATCTTGCCC
Source organism: Pseudomonas sp. NUPR-002 (assembly GCF_056322725.1). Classification (NCBI taxonomy): domain Bacteria; kingdom Pseudomonadati; phylum Pseudomonadota; class Gammaproteobacteria; order Pseudomonadales; family Pseudomonadaceae; genus Pseudomonas; species Pseudomonas sp. NUPR-002. Next base: position 1,852,796 of record NZ_CM150476.1, on the reverse strand, counting down.
GCCGCAGGCTTGGCCGCAGCAGCCACGGCAGGCGCTGGCTTGACCTCAGGCTTGGCCGCTGATGGCGGCGTGGCAGGCTTGGCGGCAACGGCTGGTGCAGGAGCAGGTGTCGAGGCTGGAGCCGGAGCAGGAACCGCTGCGGGAACTGGCGCGATCGGTGTACTCGGCGCCTGCACGGGCGCTGTGGATTCGTCGACGATCACCGGGTTTTCATCCGGCAGCACCTGTGGCTCAGGTACCGCCACAGGTTCAACCTGCACTTGCGGCATGCTTGGCGCTGCCGGGGCTTGCGGCGCGTCGACGCGCACCTGCCGCATTTCATCTTCACGCGAGAACAGCATCGGCAAGAAGATCACCGCCAGCGCCACCAGCACCAGCGCCCCGACCATGCGTTGCTTGACCACTTTATCCAGCAATGCCATCTGCCCCTTCCTCCATGGCGTGCCGCTCCAGCCACTGCAGGGCTTCGCCGACACAGAAAAACGATCCGAACAGCAGAATTTCATCATCCGCCGTTGCCAGCGCAGCTTGACCGTCAAGGGCTTCGGCGACACTGGCATACGCGGTCACTTCAGCACCGAGATTCGCCAGCGCCGTTTCAAGCTCTGCGCCAGGACGACTGCGCGCCGTGCCCAGCGGCGCAACGGCCCAGCCCTGGACGGCACTCAGCAGCGGCTGCACAACACCAGCCAGGTCTTTATCGGCCAACAGGCCAAACACTGCCAGACGCTTGCCCGCTACCGGCCGTGCCGCCAGGCGCTGCGCCAGGTACTCGGCTGCGTGCGGGTTGTGGCCGACATCCATGAGGATAGTCAATGCCTTGCCCTGCCAGCGAAACGCCCGACGATCCAGACGACCAACCATGCGCGTGGCGCGCAACACGCCGGCAATCTGTTCGGCATCCCAGGGCAGGTCCAGCAGCAGGTGGGCCTGCAAGGCCAGCGCGGCGTTTTCCATCGGCAGATCGAGCAGTGGCAAGTCGTGCAACTCGACCTGCTGGCCTCGGCTGCCCACTCCTCGCCACTGCCAGTAGCGGTCAGTGCTGGCCAGATCGAAATCACGGCCGCGCAACAGGAACTGGCAATTGAGCTCACGCGCCTTGTCGAGCAAGGGCTGCGGCGGATTGAGGTCACCGCACAAGGCCGGTTTGCCCTGACGGAAGATACCGGCTTTTTCGAAGGCTACCGATTCACGGGTATTACCCAGGTAATCGGCATGATCAACGCCGATACTGGTAACCAGCGCCATATCGGCATCGACGATATTGACCGTGTCCAGACGCCCGCCCAGACCGACTTCAAGCACCACGGCATCCAGGGCCGAGCGCTTGAACAGCCAGAACGCCGCCAGCGTGCCCGCCTCGAAATAGGTCAGGGAGATCTCGCCACGGGCCGCTTCAACAGCGGCAAAGGCTTCGCACAGCTGCTGATCGTCAGCTTCCTGGCCGTCGATCTGCACCCGCTCGTTGTAACGCAGCAGGTGCGGCGAACTGTAGACCCCGACCTTGAGGCCCTGGGCACGCAGCAACGCGGCGACAAAGGCGCAGGTAGAGCCTTTGCCATTGGTGCCGGTCACGGTGATTACCCGTGGCGCCGGCTTGTCCAGCCCGAGCCTGGCTGCAACCTGTTGCGAACGCGCCAGGCCCATGTCGATGGCCGAGGGGTGCAACTGCTCGAGATAGGCGAGCCAGTCGCCAAGGGTACGTTGGGTCATACGGTGGCAGGCGCCGGCGGAACGACGATCGGCTCAAGCACAGGCTCGACGAACTTCGGCGTCGGCAGGCCCATCATTTGTGCCAGCAGGTTGCCCAGACGCTGACGCAGTTCCTGACGCGGGATGATCATGTCGATCGCACCGTGCTCGAGGAGGAACTCGCTGCGCTGGAAGCCTTCTGGCAGTTTTTCACGCACGGTCTGCTCGATCACTCGCGGGCCGGCAAAGCCGATCAGGGCTTTTGGCTCACCAACGATAACGTCGCCGAGCATTGCCAGACTCGCCGAAACACCGCCGTAGACCGGGTCAGTCAATACCGAGATGAACGGAATGCCTTCTTCGCGCAGACGCGCCAGCACTGCCGAGGTCTTGGCCATCTGCATCAGCGAGATCAGCGCTTCCTGCATACGCGCGCCACCGGAGGCCGAGAAGCAGACCATCGGGCAACGGTTTTCCAGGGCATAGTTGGCGGCGCGAACAAAACGCTCACCGACGATGGCACCCATCGAACCACCCATGAACGAGAATTCGAAGGCGCTGACCACCACCGGCATACCCAGCAGGGTACCACTCATGGAGATCAGGGCGTCTTTTTCACCGGTTTGCTTCTGCGCGGCGCTCAGACGGTCCTTGTACTTCTTGCCATCACGGAATTTCAGGCGATCGACCGGCTCCAGGTCGGCACCCAGTTCGGCACGGCCTTCAGCATCGAGGAAGATGTCGATACGAGCACGTGCGCCGATACGCATGTGATGGTTGCACTTGGGGCAGACATCCAGGGTCTTTTCCAGCTCCGGACGATACAGCACGGCCTCACAGGACGGGCACTTGTGCCACAGCCCTTCAGGTACCGAACTCTTCTTCACCTCGGAACGCATGATCGATGGGATCAGTTTGTCTACTAACCAGTTGCTCATGCTTTCTTTCTCCAGTAACGGCGACCGGCAGGCTTTGGCTGCCAGGTTCGCACGTATGCCCTTGAGCTCAATTCATGTATGTCGCGATGATGGACCGGCTCCGGCGCCCCACATACTGCGAGGTGCCCCGATACCGAACCATCGTCAACCTGTAAGGGCAACGCCAAGGGCGTCGCCCGGTAATTTCGACCGGCCCATGGGCGCGATCCGGCAGCAACGGGCTGCGAAAGCTATGGACGATGGCGCGCGGCCAGCCGTCACATTGGCATCAACCGTCGGCATCAGGCGCGTTTGACCGCGCTGATAAAGGCTTCGATCCGCGCGGCATCCTTGATGCCCTTGGCTTGCTCCACACCTCCACTGACGTCCACTGCGTATGGCCGCACCTGAGCGATGGCTGCAGCAACGTTATCGGCCGAAAGACCGCCGGCCAAAATGATCGGCTTGCTGAGTTTTTCCGGCACCAGAGACCAGTCGAACGCCTCACCGGTGCCGCCCGGCACGCCGGCGACATAGGTATCGAGCAGAATCCCGCTGGCCCCGCTGTACAACTGGCAGGCGGCTTCCAGATCATCGCCGGGACGCACCCGCAACGCTTTTATCCATGGCCGGTTATGACCCGCGCAATCGGCCGGGGTTTCATCGCCGTGAAACTGCAGCAGGTCCAGCGGCACGGCTTCGAGGATTTCAGTCAGCTCGCAGCGGCTGGCATTGACGAACAGCCCCACCGTGGTCACGAACGGCGGCAAGGCCGCGATGATGGCCCGCGCCTGCTGCACATCGACCGCCCGCGGGCTCTTGGCATAGAACACCAGACCAATGGCATCAGCGCCCGCCTCGGCCGCCGCCAGCGCATCTTCGATGCGGGTAATACCACAGATTTTGCTGCGAACGGCGCTCATGAAGCGTGAACCTCGGCTGATCTGGAAAGTCCCGGATGTTAGCAAATGACGTCTGGGCCGTCAGCCGCCAGCGACTCGTAACCGGTGAGAAAGTGTGGGCCGATGTAACGCTCGGGCAACGCGAACTCGTCGTGGTACTCCACTTGCACCAGGTACAGGCCAAAAGGATGGGCGGTGACGCCACCGGCGCGCCGCTCACGGCTCTCCAGTACGTCCCGGGCCCACTCCACCGGTCGCTCGCCAGCGCCAATGGTCATCAATACCCCGGCAATGTTGCGCACCATGTGATGCAGGAAGGCGCTGGCACGGATATCCAGGACAATCATCTTGCCGTGACGGGTGACCCGCAGGTGGTGAATGTTCTTGATCGGCGACTTGGCCTGGCACTGCCCCGCGCGAAAGGCGCTGAAGTCATGGGTACCCACCAGATACTCGGCCGCCAGGGCCATGCGCTCGACCTCCAGCGGCCGATGGTTCCAGGTGACCTCCTGGCCCATGTGCGCCGGGCGGATCTGGTCGTTGTAGATCACGTAGCGGTAGCGCCGGGCAATGGCCTTGAAGCGTGCGTGAAAATGCGCCGGCATCTCCTTGGCCCAACTTACGCTGATGTCGTGCGGCAGGTTGATATTGGCGCCCATGGTCCAGGCCTTCATGCTGCGCACCGCCTGGGTGTCGAAATGCACCACTTGACCGCAGGCATGCACCCCGGCGTCGGTGCGTCCGGCGCACGCCAGCGATACAGGCGAGTCGGCGACTTTCGACAACGCCTCTTCAAGGGTCTGCTGAACACTCAGCACACCATCGGCCTGGCGCTGCCATCCGCGATAACGCGAACCTTTGTATTCGACGCCAAGGGCGATGCGGAAGAAGCCGTCGGCTGCCGACTCGGCCGCCGTGTTATCAATGATTTCCAAGAAAATACAGCCTGTAGATTAAGCAGATGGCGGGAATTATAACGACAACGGCAGCCACCAGGGCTGCCGTCGGACGTACAAAGGCAGGCTTCAGACCAGACGCGAAAGCATCTCTTCAGCTTCCTGCTTCTGGGCATCGCTGCCCTCTTTGCACACTTCGTCGAGAATGTCGCGGGCACCGTCATGGTCCCCCATGTCGATGTAGGCACGGGCCAGATCAAGCTTGGTCGCGGCCTCGTCGGCACCGCCCAGGTAATCGAACTCCAGGTCATCACCCAGGTCGTCGCTCAAGGCGTCCTCAGCGGTGAAGTGAGGTTCGATCGAAGGCTGCTCCAGGCTTTGCGACAACTTGTCGAGCTCGGCGTTGACGTCATCGAGTTCGGACGCAAAGCTCTTGGCCGCGTCAGAATCGTCTTCCAGCGACAACGACAGGTCGAAGTCCTCCGGCAACTCCAGTTCGCTCAACGGATCGAACTCCGGCATCGTCTCGTCGAAAGCGGCCAGCTCGGCAGCGATATCCACCGGCTCGAGCGCTGGCAGCGCTGCTGTTTGGTCGCCTGCCACGTCAAGATCGAAATCAGCCAGGTCATCCAGGGTGACCGGGGCCTGCTCGGCGACTGGCAACTCTGGCGCGTCCAGCTCCATCTCGGCAACCGGCGCCTCGGGCACGGGCTCGGGCGCAACCTCTACCTCAATTTCAGGTGCAGACTCACCCAACTGCAGCGGTTCGTTCAGGTCCAGGCCCTGCAGGTCATCTTCCAGACTGAGGTCGAAGGCGCTGTCCAGATCGTCTTCGACAACCGGCTGCACTTCTGGCTCCAGTTCTGGCTCCAGCTCGGCAACCGGGGCGGGTTCCGGCTCCACTGCCAACTCTGGTTCTGGTTCTGGTTCTGGCGCTAGCTCCGGCTCCGCTGCTGGCTCTGGCGCAGGTTCTTCCGCCGGCGCGTCCTGCAACAATGCCTGGACGTATTGCGCATCAAGCTCGGCGGCCAAAGCTGCCGCGCCAATACCGCCCGCTGCCGCCAAGGCCACCATGGCCGGGAAACGGCTCTTGAGGGCTTCGACATCAGCATGGTTCTGGCCGGTGGCGATCAACTGCCGTTCGTGACCCACAAAAGCGTCGCGGTCACCCTGGCGCGCATAGACTTCCATCAACTTCAAACGCAGGTCGCTACGCCCTGGCGCAGCCGCCACGGCCGGCTCAAGCAGCTCAGCAGCATGATTGAGGCGACCCCGGGCAATGCTCAATTCGACTTCGTCGAGCAGCGCATCACCACTGGGTACCGGCGCAGCATCGGCAGCCGGCGCCACCAATGGCGCGGCCATCGGTTGCGGCTTGGCCGGGGCCGGTTCGGCAGGCTTCTGCGCGGTCTGAGTGTTTTCCACTGCAGCACTGGCCGCCGCAGCAGACGCTGCAACCACGGCCGGCGCCAAGGTCACGCTTGGCGCAGACACTTCCAGACCATCGAAACTGCTGGGTGGCAAGTCCAGGTCAGGACCACGCTCGCCCTCTTCAGCCAGGGCACGTGCCATGCGCAAGTGCTTTTCCGCTTCCTGGTTTGCCTTGCGCTTGCGCGCCAGCAGCAACAGCAACAACAGGAGTACCAACAAGGCAGAAGCGCCGATCAGCGCCAGCAGCACCGGATTACCCATCAGGTCATCGAGGACTTTGCTGGAACTGCCAGGTGCCTGCTCAACGGCAGGTGGCGCGGTATCGAGCGGCGCCGTATCTACCGCTGCAGGCGCTGGCGTAGCGTTCGACGCCACTGGCGCCGGTTGCAACTCAGCGGAAATCGCCGGTGACTCAGGCGTCGGTGCCGCGGCATCGGGCTCGGCAGCGCCTTGCGCTTCCAGCTTGGCCAACTGATCGTTTTTCAACGCGATCAAGCGCTCCAGCTTGTCCAGCTGGCTTTGCAGATCGGTCATGCGGCTTTTCAGTTCGGCGTTATCACGGCGCGTGGTATCGAGGCTTTCCTGGGCCATCGCGAGCTTATCGCTGACGGCCTTGTTGCTACCGGCAGCCGCTTTGCTGCCCGGCGCGACCAGGCGCAGGTTGTCTTGGTTGGCAATGCGCGCTGGCGCCGCTTCAGCGCCAGTACGGCGGGTAGCATCCAACTGACGGGCACGCGGCCCCAGGCGTCGGCCCTCACGCCAGGCGGCGTATTGCTCGGCAACTTCTGCCACCGCCTGACCTTGCGGGATGCTCATGACTTGCTGCTGATCAGGAAGGCGCAACACCTGCCCGGTTTTCAGCAGGTTGATGTTGCCGTTGATAAAGGCGTCGGGGTTCAGGGCCTGAATGGCCAGCATCGCTTGCTGTACCGAGCCACCCTGACGTGCTTTCGAGGCAATTTCCCACAAGGTGTCGCGCCGTACCGTGGTGTAGCTGGCCGGCGCACTGACCGCAGGGCTGATCGCTGATTCCGGCTTGGCACCCGGCAGCGCGGCCTGATTGACCAGCACGCTGTAATCACGCAGCAACCGCCCGCTTGGCCACATCACCTGCACCAGGAACTTGACCATCGGTGCCGGTAGCGCCTGGCTGGACGTCACCCGCAACACGCTCTTGCCGTTAGGGTTGATCACCGGTGTGAAAGTCAAATCGTCGAGGTACGACGGGCGCTCGATCCCGGCCTTGGCAAACTCTTCAGGCGGCGCCAGGCTCGGGGCCATTTCTGCGGCCGTGATATCGCGCACATCGAGCAGTTCGATTTCGGCATCCAGCGGCTGGTTTTGCGCCGACTTGAGGGTCAGCTCGCCCAAGCCCAGAGCTTGCGCCATACCGGACGACAGCGCCGACGCCGCGGCTATTGCTAAGACCAGTTTGCGAATTCGAAGCATGACCTCATCCTTTGAAAGAACCGCCCCCGGCAAGCGAGCAATATCTCGGTAAAAATTAGCTGCAAGTATCTTTTACACAACATGTTTTATCAACAATTGCGCCAGTTGCACGGCGTTCAACGCCGCGCCCTTACGCACGTTGTCGGTGGTCAACCAGAGGTTCAGCTGGTGGTCATCATCAATTCCGCCGCGCACCCGTCCAACATAGACCACGTCCTGCCCGACTGCGTCACCGACCGGTGTTGGGTAGTCATCCGACTCGACCAACTCGATGCTCGGTGCAGCGTCCAGCGCAGCATTGACTGCCGCCAGGTCAATCGGTTCACGGCTTTGCACCGATACACTGTAGCTATCGCCGAAAAACACCGGGACTTGAATACAGGTGACGGAAATTTTCAGGGCCGGCTGCTCCAGCACTTCGCGCAACTCGCTGACCAGGCGGCGCTCCAGCGCACCATGGCCTTCGGCGTCGTTCGCTCCGACCTGGGCCAGCACGTTGAACGCCATCTGCCGGTCAAAGAAACGCGGCTCCAGCGGGCGCGCATTGAGCAGCTCAGCAGTCTGGCGCGCCAGCTCATTGACGGCTTCGCGGCCTTGAGCCGACACCGCCAGGCAGGCAGTGACGTTGACACGCTCGATATCGAGCAAGCCCTTGAGCGGCGCCAGGGCCACGGCCAACGCTACCGCTGCGGCGCTCGGGCTGCTTACTTGCAGCGGTTTCTTCAGGTTTTGCAGGCGTGCGGCGTTTGCCTCGGGCACCAGCGCGGGCGCTTGCTCGGCGGTCAGGCCGCCTGACAGATCGATCACGGCGCAGCCAGCGGCCTGGGCGCGTGCGGCAAAGCTGCGCGTCACCGCAGGACCGGCAGCGAAAAACGCCAGTTTGACCTTACTGAAATCGAAACTGTCGACCTCACGCACACGCAGGCTTTTGCTGCGGAACATCACGCCACTGCCGGCCGACTCATTGCTGGCCAACAGATGCAGGGTGCCCACCGGAAAATCCTGCTCTTCGAGAATCTGCACAAGGGTCTCACCGACAGTTCCGGTGGCGCCGATCACGGCGATATCAATAAGCTGGCTCATGGGGACATTCTCTGCGGCAACGGCGGGAGCGGCACTTTACACCACAATAGCGGCCAAGATTACACAGACTCAGTGGGCACAACTGTCTTCTTGTGGGAGCGGGCTTGCCCCGCGATTGCGGTTTACCAATCACATCGCTTCGCGGGGCAAGCCCGCTCCTACAGTGAGTGCGGGCACAAAAAAGCCCGTGCTGTTACCAGCACGGGCCTGGAGGTGCAGCCAGCGTCAGATCAACGCTCCAGCAGAATCCGCAGCATGCGGCGCAGCGGCTCGGCCGCGCCCCACAGCAGTTGGTCGCCAACGGTGAAGGCGCCCAGGTACTGCGAACCCATGTTCAGCTTGCGCAGACGACCCACCGGAATGTTCAGGGTACCGGTGACGTTGGTTGGGCTCAGCTCCTGCATGCTGATTTCGCGCTGGTTCGGTACCAGCTTCACCCACGGGTTGTGCTGGCTGATCATGCCTTCGATATCAGCGATCGGCACATCTTTGTTCAGCTTGATGGTCAGCGCCTGGCTGTGGCAACGCATGGCGCCGATGCGCACGCAGATACCATCGACCGGGATCGGGCTCTTGAAGCGACCGAGAATCTTGTTGGTTTCGGCCTGGGCCTTCCACTCTTCGCGGCTCTGGCCGTTTGGCAGTTCCTTGTCGATCCACGGGATCAGGCTGCCAGCCAGCGGCACACCGAAGTTTTCGGTCGGGTAGGCTTCGCTGCGCATGGCCTCGGCGACCTTGCGGTCGATGTCGAGGATGGCGCTGGCCGGGTTGGCCAGATCGTCGGCCACGGCGGCGTGGGTAGCCCCCATCTGACGAATCAGCTCACGCATGTTCTGCGCGCCGGCACCGGATGCCGCCTGATAGGTCATGGCGCTCATCCACTCGACCAGGCCGGCTTCGAACAGGCCACCCAGGCCCATCAGCATCAGGCTGACGGTGCAGTTGCCACCGATGTAGTTCTTGGTACCCGCATCCAGCTGCTGGTCGATCACCTTGCGGTTGACCGGGTCAAGGATGATCACCGCGTCATCCTGCATACGCAGGCTGGAAGCGGCGTCGATCCAGTAGCCCTGCCAGCCGGCTTCGCGCAGCTTGGGGAATACTTCGTTGGTGTAGTCGCCACCCTGACAGGTCAGGATCACATCGAGGGTCTTGAGCTCTTCAATGTTGTATGCGTCCTTGAGTGGGGCAATGTCTTTGCCCACAGCAGGACCCTGGCCACCTACGTTGGAGGTGGTGAAGAACACCGGCTCGATCAGGTCGAAATCCTGCTCTTCCAGCATCCGCTGCATGAGCACGGAACCGACCATACCGCGCCAACCGATCAGACCTACACGTTTCATCGCAACTGCACCTTTGCTAAAAAGTGGGCCGCTGCTTCACAAGGAAAAACAGCAGCGGGCCCGAGAGATTACAGATTCCGCAGCGCTGCGACTACTGCGTCGCCCATTTCCTGCGTACCTACTTTGCTGCAGCCTGCCGACCAGATGTCGCCAGTACGCAGCCCCTGATCCAGCACCAGGCTGACGGCCTTTTCAATTGCTTCGGCTGCCGCCTGTTGGTTGAAGCTGTAACGCAACATCATCGACACCGACAGAATGGTCGCCAGCGGGTTGGCGATCCCCTGCCCGGCGATGTCCGGCGCAGAGCCGTGGCACGGCTCGTACATGCCCTTGTTGTTGGCATCCAGCGACGCTGAAGGCAGCATGCCAATGGAGCCAGTGAGCATGGAAGCTTCATCCGACAAAATGTCACCAAACATGTTGTCGGTGACCATCACATCGAACTGCTTGGGTGCACGCACCAGTTGCATGGCGGCGTTGTCGACGTACATGTGGCTGAGTTCGACGTCTGGGTAGTCTTGGGCGACTTGCTCGACGATTTCACGCCACAGCTGGCTGGAGGCCAGAACGTTGGCTTTATCCACCGAGCACAGCTTCTTGCCACGCACGCGGGCCATGTCGAAGCCAACGCGGGCGATGCGGCGGATTTCGCTTTCGCTGTACGGCAGGGTGTCGTAGGCCTGGCGCTCGCCACCTTCCAGCTCACGGGTGCCACGCGGGGCGCCGAAGTAAATGCCACCAGTCAGCTCACGCACGATGAGGATGTCCAGGCCAGCAACGATTTCCGGTTTCAGCGACGAGGCATCGGCCAGTTGCGGGTAGAGGATCGCCGGACGCAGGTTGGCGAACAGCCCCAGTTGCGAGCGGATTTTCAGCAGGCCGCGCTCAGGGCGGATATCACGTTCGATCTTGTCCCACTTCGGGCCGCCTACGGCGCCCAGCAGTACTGCGTCTGCCTGGCGTGCACGCTCCAGGGTCTCGTCTGCCAATGGCACGCCGTGCTTGTCGATGGCGGCGCCACCGATAACGTCGTGGGACAGGCTGAAACCGAGCTGGAACTTGTCGTTGGCCAGCTCCAGCACCTTGACCGCTTCGGCCATGATTTCCGGACCGATACCATCACCTGGGAGAATCAGAATCTGCTTGCTCATGGGTTCCTCTTGTTCGAATCAAGCGGCAGGCCATGTTGGCTTGCCTTCAAAATATTGTGGGGCTGATCGCGGGGCACGCCCGCTCCTACGTTGGGAGCGGGCTTGCCCCGCGATGACTTCAATCAAACATCGCGGAACAACCAAGGCTGGCTCGCACGGTGCTTGCCTTCGAATGCTTCGATGGCATCGCGGTCCTGCAAGGTCAGGCCGATGTCGTCCAGGCCGTTGAGCAGGCAGTGCTTGCGGAAGGCGTCGATTTCGAAGCTCAGCACCTTGCCATCAGGACGGGTTACCGTCTGCGCCTGCAGATCGATTGTCAACTGATAGCCCGGGTCGGCTTCGACTTGCTTGAACAATTCGTCGACTTCCTCATCGCTGAGGATGATTGGCAGCAAGCCGTTCTTGAAGCTGTTGTTGAAGAAAATGTCGGCGTAGCTCGGCGCAATGATGCTGCGAAAGCCATATTCTTCAAGCGCCCAAGGCGCATGCTCACGGCTTGAGCCGCAACCGAAGTTCTCACGGGCCAGCAACACGCTGGCGCCCTGATAACGCTCGTGATTCAAGACGAAGTCCTGGTTCTTCGGGCGCTTGCTGTTGTCCTGGTACGGCTGGCCAACATCCAGGTAACGCCATTCATCGAACAAGTTCGGGCCGAAGCCGGTGCGTTTGATCGACTTCAGAAACTGCTTGGGAATGATCTGGTCGGTGTCGACGTTGGCACGGTCCAAAGGCGCGACCAGGCCAGTGTGCTGGGTAAAGGCTTTCATGCTGCACTCCCTTGAATCAACTCGCGAACATCGACAAAACGACCGGTTACAGCGGCGGCAGCGGCCATCGCCGGGCTCACCAGGTGGGTACGGCCGCCAGCACCCTGACGCCCCTCAAAGTTACGGTTGGAGGTGGAGGCGCAATGCTCGCCACTCTCCAGGCGATCAGGGTTCATTGCCAGGCACATCGAGCAGCCCGGCTCGCGCCATTCAAAACCGGCGTCGAGGAAAATCTTGTCCAGGCCTTCTTGCTCAGCCTGGGCTTTAACCAGGCCCGAACCCGGCACAACAATGGCTTGCTTGATGGTCGCAGCGACCTTGCGGCCCTTGGCGATTTCGGCAGCTGCGCGCAAGTCTTCGATTCGCGAGTTGGTGCAGGAACCGATGAACACACGATCAAGCTGGATATCGGTGATCGCCTGATTGGCGCTCAAGCCCATGTACTTCAAGGCACGCTCAATCGAGCCACGCTTGACCAGATCGGCTTCAGCCGCCGGATCCGGAACGCGCTGGTCAACCGCCAGAACCATTTCCGGCGAAGTGCCCCAGCTGACCTGCGGCTTGATCTGCGCGGCGTCCAGCTCAATCACGGTGTCGAACACGGCATCAGCGTCGGAGACCAGGTCTTTCCAGGCCTCTACGGCTTGCTGCCATTGCTCGCCTTTCGGCGCATAGGGGCGGCCTTTGACGTAGGCGATGGTCTTTTCATCGGTCGCCACCAGGCCCACACGTGCACCGGCTTCGATCGACATGTTGCAGATGGTCATACGGCCTTCGACGGACAAGTCGCGAATCGCACTACCGGCGAATTCCATGGCATGGCCGTTGCCACCGGCGGTGCCGATCTTGCCGATGACCGCCAATACGATGTCTTTGGCGGTGACGCCAAACGGCAACTGGCCTTCAACACGCACCAGCATGTTTTTCATTTTTTTGGCCACCAGGCACTGGGTGGCGAGCACGTGCTCGACTTCCGAAGTACCGATGCCATGCGCCAAGGCGCCGAAGGCACCGTGGGTGGAGGTGTGCGAGTCACCGCACACCACTGTCATGCCCGGCAAGGTGGCGCCCTGCTCCGGGCCGATGACGTGAACGATGCCCTGACGCACGTCATTCATCTTGAATTCGGTGATGCCGTATTCGTCGCAGTTTTCATCGAGGGTCTGCACCTGCAAACGCGACACCTGATCGACAATGGCGTCGATACCGCCCTTGCGCTCAGGGGTGGTCGGCACGTTGTGATCCGGCGTGGCGATGTTGGCATCGATGCGCCAGGGTTTGCGATTGGCCAGGCGCAGGCCTTCGAAGGCTTGCGGCGACGTCACTTCGTGAATGATGTGACGATCGATATAGATCAGCGCCGAACCATCGTCGCGCTGTTTGACCAAATGCGAATCCCAGAGCTTGTCGTAGAGCGTTTTGCCGGCCATCAGACTGTTCCTCATCAGCGTCTTTCTATGCCAATAACCACTTGGCTTGTACGGACGATGCTATGACGGTAGATTGAATAACTCAAATTCATAATTTTTATGCTTTGAATAACTCCAAGGAATACGAGAACGGTGGACGTCGCTAACCTCAATGCCTTTATTGCCGTGGCCGAAACCGGCAGCTTTTCCGGGGCAGGCGAGCGCCTGCACCTCACACAACCGGCCATCAGCAAACGCATTGCCGGGCTTGAGCAGCAGTTGGATGTGCGCCTGTTCGACCGCCTTGGCCGCGAGGTCAACCTGACCGAAGCCGGCCGCGCCCTGTTACCGCGCGCCTACCAGATCATCAACGTGCTGGACGATACCCGCCGCGCCCTGACCAACCTCACCGGTGAAGTGGCAGGCCGTTTGACGTTGGCGACCAGCCACCACATCGGCCTGCACCGCTTGCCCCCGGTTTTACGGGCATTTACCCGCCAGTACCCAGCCGTTGCACTGGATATTGAGTTTCTGGATTCGGAAGCGGCCTACGACGAAGTACTCCACGGCCGCGCCGAAATCGCCGTGATCACCCTCGCCCCGGAGCCTCATGCGCTGATTCAGGCGGTGCCGGTGTGGGACGACCTGCTGGATTTCGTCGCCGCCCCAGAGCACCCACTGGCCTGCAACGGCGCCGTGAGCCTGGCTGACATTGCCCATCACCCGGCAGTTTTCCCCGGCGGCAACACCTTTACCCACCATATTGTTCAGCGCCTGTTCGAAGCCCAGGGGCTGACCCCGAACATCGCCATGAGCACCAACTACCTGGAAACCATAAAAATGATGGTTTCCATTGGCCTGGCCTGGAGCGTGCTGCCGCGTACTATGCTCGATGAGCAGGTTGCGCCTATCGCATTGCCGGGCGTACAGCTGTCGCGCCAGCTAGGCTACATTCTGCACACCGAACGAACGTTATCGAATGCAGCCAAGGCCTTTATGGCACTGCTCGACAGCCATGCAAGCAGCCCTGAGCCACTGAGGTAAAACCGGTCAGTACAACCCTCAAGGACGTGTCATCTGCCAAAGGTCTGGTATCGATGCCCAAATCAGTAAATCGCTTTCCGCGTCTGCCGCGTATCCATTCGGCAGACCCCCAGGCGTTGGAGCAAACCTGGGAGAATGCCCCGCAACTCCTGGCGGCGTTGAATGGCGCGCACCTGGGCGCATGGTTCTGGGATGTCGAGACCGGGCACATCAGTTGGTCACGGGGCACCCAGGCGTTATTCGGCTTCGACCCGCAACAACCCTTACCCAACGACGTCGACTACCTCGACCTGCTGCCCATCGAAGACCGCGCCCGCACCTTGCAGGCGTTTCATGCGGTGCTTAACGGTGAGCCGGTGGAACAGGCCCTGCGTCACCGTATCCGCTGGCCCGACGGGAGCCTGCACTGGCTGGAAATCAACGGTAGCATGGCCAAGGATAAACACGGCCGCCCGCAGATGATCGGCGTTATCCGCGAAATCACCCGCCAGCGCGAGCGCGAAACGGCGCTGATCAACTCGGAAAAACGCTTCGCCACCCTGTTTCACCTGAGCCCCAACGTGGTGTTGCTGACGCGTCGCTCCGACGGTTTGATCTACGAAGTGAACCAACACTTCGAGCAGACTCTGGGCTGGCCCGGCCACCAGGTGATCAACAAAACCACCATCGAACTGGGCCTGTGGGCCAATCCCAACCAGCGCCAACTGGTGCTTGAGGCCACCCGCAGCACCAGCGGCCCGGTAACGCTGGAGGTGCAGTTCTGCGCCAGCAACGGCAAGGTTCACGACGGCATTCTCAGCACCCAGAACATCGAGCTCGAAGGCACCGTCTACCTGCTTAGCACCTTCGTCGATACCAGCGAGCGCAAGCGCGCCGACCAGGCCCTCAGAGACAGCCAGGAACGACTCGACCTGGCCCTCGATTCCGCCCAGCTCGGCACCTGGGACTGGCATATTCCCAGCGGGATGCTCTACGGCTCGGCACGCGCCGCCGAGCTGCACGGGATGAAAGCCGAACCGTTTCATGAGTCTTTCGACGCGTTTTTCGAAGGCGTGCCAGAGCAAGAACGCAACAGCATGCGCAAGGCCTACCGCAGCCTGCGTGAAGGCCCGGCCGATAACTACCAGATCACTTACCAGGTGCAACTGGAAAACGGCACGGTGCGCTATATCGAAAGCCGCGCCCGGCTGTATCGCGATGAACAGGGTAATCCGCTGCGCATGGCCGGCACCCTGCTCGACATCACCGATCAGGTTGAGCGCGAGCAACGCCTGACCAGCTCGGAAGAAAAATTCGCCAGCTTGTTCCAGGCAAGCCCGGACCCGATCTGCGTGACGCGTCAGGACAACGGTCAATTCATCGAAATCAATCCGGCCTTCACCCAGACATTCGGCTGGGACGCGGCACAGGTCATTGGCCGCAACGCCGAGGAAGTCGGTTTATGGGCCGAGTCTGCCGGACGGGCCCGCCGAATCGAGCAGGTGATCCGCGACGAAGCGCTGAACAACGTCGCCGTCGTGGTCAACCATAAAGACGGTCAAACGCTGACCTGCGTGATTTCCAGCCGCCTGATCAAAGTCGACGACCACGCCTGCAGCGTCACCACCCTGCGCGATATCACCCAGCAACAACGGGCCGAAGCCGCGCTCAAGGCCAGCGAAGAGAAGTTCGCCAAAGCGTTCCATTCCAGCCCGGACGCGATCACCATCACCGAGCTGGTCAGTGGCCGTTATCTGGAGATCAATGACGGCTTCTGTCGCCTGACCGGTTACAACGCCGGCGAAGTGATTGGTCGCACCGTGTATGAGATCGGCATCTGGGCCGATGACAAACAGCGTTCCATGCTGATCGCCGAGCTGCAGGACAAGGGCCGTGTGCACCACCGGGAAATGCTCGGTCGCAACAAACGCGGCGATATCCTCACGGTGGAGGTATCCATCGAGCCGATCACCCTCAACGAGACCCACTGCCTGCTGCTCACCGCCCGTGATGTCAGCCAATTGAAAAACGCCCAGGCACAGATCCGCCACCTGGCCTACCACGATCCCCTGACCAACCTGCCCAACCGCGCCCTGCTGATGGACCGCCTGAGCCAGCAGATCGCCTTGCTCAAACGCCACAACCTGCGCGGTGCCTTGCTGTTCCTTGACCTCGACCACTTCAAACACATCAACGACTCCCTCGGCCACCCGGTTGGCGACACGGTGCTGAAAATCATCACCGCGCGCCTTGAAGCCAGCGTGCGCATGGAAGACACCGTGGCCCGCCTGGGCGGCGACGAGTTCGTGGTACTGCTCAGCGGCCTGGACGGCAGCCGCGACGAGGTCACGGACAAAGTCCGCGAACTGGCCGACACCCTGCGCGAATTGCTCGCCGAACCGATGTTCCTTGACGGTCAACGCCTGCAAGTCACGCCAAGCATTGGCGTGGCGCTGATTCCCGATCACGGCTCGACCCCAGCCGACCTGCTCAAGCGAGCCGACATCGCCCTGTACCGGGCCAAAGACTCCGGGCGCAACACCACCCAACTGTTCCACACCACCATGCAGAAAGCCGCCAGCGAGCGCCTGCGCATGGAGAGCGACCTGCGCATGGCCTTGGCCCGTGGCGAATTGGCCCTGCACTTCCAGCCGCAGGTTGATGCCCGCGATAACCATATTGTCGGTGCCGAGGTGTTGTTGCGCTGGCACCACCCGCAACTGGGCCAGCAACCGCCCGCCCAATTCATCCAGGTTCTGGAAGAAAGCGGCCTGATTCTGGAAGTTGGCAACTGGATACTCGATGAGGCCTGCGATGCCTGCGCCGGCATGTTGCGTGACCACCTGATCGAAGCTGACGACTTCAGCCTGTGCGTCAACATCAGCCCGCGCCAGTTTCGTCAGAACGATTTTGTTGAGCGGGTACTGCGTAGCCTGGATGACTTCGGCTTGCCTTACCACATGCTCAAACTGGAAATCACCGAAGGCATCGTTATCCAGAACCTGGAAGACACCATCAACAAAATGCGCGAACTCAAACGCTATGGCGTGAGCTTTGCCATGGATGACTTTGGCACCGGGTACTCGTCGCTGACTTACCTCAAACGCTTACCGGTTGATGCCTTGAAAATCGACCAGTCGTTTGTGCGCGACGCGCCTGTGGACCCTAACGACGCGGAAATCGTTCGAGCCATCGTTGCCATGGCGCACAGCCTGGAGCTAGCGGTGATTGCTGAAGGCGTGGAATTGACCGAGCAATTGGCGTTTCTCGAACGGCAGGGGTGTTACCTGTATCAAGGCTATCTGCACAGCAGGCCGCTGCCGTTGGGGCAGTTCCGGCAATTGCTACTGGAGGCGCCTGCGGATCATTGAGTGCCCACTACTGCAGCAAGCCAGCAATCCTTCCCGACATTCCACAACCCCCATAAAAAAGGTTCTTCATGGATCCTTGGGAAGGATTGGTTTTGGTTTGTGAGCTGTGAGCTTATCCATTTGTTGTGGCGGCCTCCTTTTTTCTTGGTGTATGGACCGGACACATGGTGGGAGCGGGCTTGCCCCGCGATTTGCTATATCGCGCCAGATCGCGGGGCAAGCCCGCTCCCACCGCGACAAGTCCTCCGGTCGGCCTCCTGAAGTCGCTAAGTTACGGGCAGCGCCTGGGCTGGCGTTAGCTTCGCTAATGTCGGTTGGGGTGGTTTGTCGCTTTGCTTTTGCTTTGCGTGCGCGTTAGTTCAGGCGCCACGGTCTGCGACTTCAGGAGGCTGAGTGGAGGTATTGCGTAGTGAGGTGACGGGCAGGAGCCCGTCAAGCGCTTCGGGCCATGGATGGCCCGTTAGCGCGGTCCTCACGGGAGCAATGCCGGAGCGAAGGAACCCGAAGTGCAGCGTAGGGCCGGATGCAGGAGCGAGCGGTTTGCCTACTTTCCCGCGAGAAAGTAGGCCGCCGTAAGGGCGGAAGGGGCCAACACAGTCACCACATCGAAGGGATAAGCCCGCAGCCCTCAAAGCCAATTCTTCCCCCGACAATCCGTGAACCATAAAAAAGGGCACCCGAAGGTGCCCTCTTTTCACCACAGCACTTAGTTCAGTGCAGGCTTGCTATCCCCATTGATCGGGATACGTTTGGCCTTGGCCTCTTCAGGCACAATGCGCAGCAAGTCGATGCTGAGCAGACCGTTGGCCAGTGCCGCAGCCTTGACCTCGATATGGTCGGCCAGGCGGAACGACAACTTGAACGCCCGCTGGGCAATGCCCTGATGCAGATAGGTGACGCTTTCGCCGTTGCCTTCACGCTTGCCGCCAGTGACGGTCAAGACGCCCTTCTCCACTTGCAGGTCCAGGTCCTGCTCATGGAAACCAGCTGCAGCAACGACAATTCGATAGTGGTCATCGCCATGTTTTTCAACGTTGTAGGGTGGGTAGCTGCTACCCGCCTCATTACGCGCCGCAGATTCAAACAGGTCGTTGAAACGGTCGAAGCCTACGGAATGACGGAACAGTGGAGCCAGAGAAAAAGCAGTAGTCATGGTACATCTCCTGAAAATCAGCGAGTTTGTGTAGTAACGCGACCCGACTTCGGCATCGCGTACTACCTAGATAAGGACCCTCGTCTGCTTTTCAAGCGACACCAGAAAAATTTTTCAGGCCGCCTCGCTGACCGCTACTCCGATCAACTGCCCGACCCGATCGCAGTCGGTTTCACGGCGCAGCTCGGTAAATAACGCCACCGCTTCCGGGTAGGTGCGGGTCAGCATTGCCACCCATTGCTTCAGTCGCCCCGGCGCCTGACGCGGGGTCATCTGCGCCCGGGCCTGACCCCAGAAGTCTTGAATCAGCGGCAACAGGCTCTGCCAGTCCATCGGCACGAACTCAACGCCATCACGCTCAGCGGCAATCTGCCGAGCCAGGTCCGGGCGCGACACCAGACCACGACCGAGCATGATGTCCTCTACCCCACTGACTTCGCGGCAACGCCGCCAATCATCCAGGGTCCAGACTTCGCCGTTGGCGTACACCGGCACCTTGACCACATCCTGCACCTTGGCGACCCACTCCCAGTGAGCAGGCGGCTTGTAACCATCGACTTTGGTGCGCGCATGCACGACCAACTGCTCAGCCCCGCCCTCGGCCAGCGCCCGCGCGCAATCCAGGGCGCCATCCGGGCTGTCGAAGCCCAGACGCATCTTGGCGGTCACCGGAATATGCGCCGGGACAGCGCGGCGCACTTCACGCAGAATGGCATGCAGCAGTTCCGGCTCTTTGAGCAACACCGCCCCGCCGCGAGACTTATTCACAGTCTTGGCCGGGCAACCAAAGTTCAGATCAATCACCGGCGCGCCCAGCTCGCAGGCCAGCACGGCGTTTTCTGCCAGGCAAACAGGGTCAGACCCGAGCAACTGCACACGCAACGGCACCCCGGCAGCGGTTTGCGCACCCTGGCGCAGTTCAGGTGCCAGCTTGTCGAAGGTCGGAGCAGGCAACAGCCGGTCGCAGACGCGAATGAACTCAGTGACACACCAGTCGATACCGCCGACCTGAGTCAGTACGTCGCGAAGGATATCGTCGACCAGCCCCTCCATCGGGGCCAGGGCAATTTGCATGGCTTGCATCTCGGGCGAAAAAGGCCCGCAGTCTAGCAAAATCCGTGAGCTACAGCGCTCCGACCATCAGCGCCGGGCCATAGCCGTCTATGAACTCGCCCGGCATGCGCTTCGGCCGCCCTGTGGATAACTCGATGCAGACAAACGTGGTCTGCGCACGCAGCAAGGTCGTGCCATCGCTGGGGCGTACCAGCTGGAAGCGTCGGGTCATCTTCAGGCGCTGATCCCAATCGACGATCCAGGTTGCCAACTGCAATTCATCATCCTCATATGCTGCCGCCAGGTAATCGATCTCATGGCGGACCACCGCCATCGCCCGGTCCAGGCGCCGATATTCAGCCAGATCCAGCCCCAGACGCTGGGAATGGCGCCAGGCACAGCGTTCCAGCCAGGTCACGTAGACCGCATTGTTGGCGTGGCCGAGGCCATCGATATCGTCGGCTGCGACACGCAGATCGATGATGAACGGTGTTGCCAGATCCCAACTCATGCCCGCTCCAGGTCTGTGATGAACGGGCAGAGTGTAACGGAAGCTTAGGCGGATTGCCGCGTCGTAAAGACGTAGGACTGAGGCGGACTGCTAACTCGCGTTCCAACCAATCGCTTCATGCTCATAGATAGCCAGGAAACTATTCCCAAACCACTCGTCGCAACGCGCATTTTTTGTAAAACAAAGTAAACCTCTCAAATGATCGCCGCCAGAACAAATCACACAAAAAGCAGACCCTTCTTGATGAAACAAAGAGCAGCCCTACAAAAGAAAAATACAGAACTGACACAAAATAAAATCAAAGAGCACTCTTACAAAATAAAAAGAATCACCTGAGAGAATATAAAACACCACACCCAACCAAGATAAAAAAACAAAAATAAAAACCACACACCACCCACTTTGACACTGAACATTTAATGCATTAAACACTCACAAAAAAAAAAACGGTGAGTAATCCAAAGCATGAAAAAATCAACAAACAAAACAAGTCGCAGGCTCAAAACACTTGTACATATATTTTTCAAGGAACAAATCAGCGAACCCATCGCCATCCTCTGGACGATCGCCTCACCTTGTGCCTTCTTTTATTTTCTGACTTTTCTACGGAGCAACGGAGAAACCCTCACCACCGACTACACACTTGCTTCATCCTGGTTTTATGCCTACATAGCGTCAAGCACTGCCCTCTTCGGTTGCAGCTTTTATCTGATCGGCAGACGTGAAAGCGGATTCGTTCGCTCATTCATCTATCAGCGCTCATCAATTGCGCTGTATTTATGCGCACACATTATCGGATATTCGCTTATCGCCCTGTGCTACGGCACTGTATTCTATCTAGTGACACGCCCAGCGTTTGGAGCTTACTCGGCAGTAGAGTTAGCAACTCTGCTGCTCCGCTTTTTTATTTGCTACACCGTTTTCTCATCTATCGGGCTGCTGATTGCACTCTTGCCACTGAAGTTCTCGACCGCAAGTACGCTATTCTCGATTGCTTCTTTCATGATGCTATCGCTCAGCTACCTCGGCGCAACCTCAGGCAGTCCACTTGAAGGCTTCAACTCGTTCAACCCGCTGATAGTGGCGCAAGCACTTATCAATAATCCACCCAATCTCATCTTTATAGCGATAGGTGCAATAGTATTGCTGTTGGCCTGCAGCTGGATTCTCTACAAGTTTCTTCGCATTCAGCCTGTGTGGAGCCGCTACTAATGAACTTACTCAGCGTTCGCGAAATCAGCCATAGCTTTGGCAACAAAAACTTATTCAACAAGGCGTCCCTTGAGATCAAGCAAGGCACAATCACTGGCCTGCTAGGCCCCAACGGATCAGGCAAGACGACCTTTTTCGATATGCTTTGCGGTTTCCGAAGACCGCAATCCGGTACGGTGACGAACACGGCCAATACACAGCTTTACCTCTCGCAGACCTTATCGACACCGAGTTCACTTCGCATGAGTGAAGTCTTCAAGCTGTTGGCGGCGCTCACCTGCGCAAACCCGCCATCCGCTGCACAGGTCGCCGCCAAGTTGGCACAGTGGCCAGTCCAAATTGGCAATCGCTACCGGGAAATCAGCAAGAAAAAGCCTGCTGTTTGCAGCTACGGGGAAATACGATGTTTTTTCACTCTATCGCTGCTGCTGATACCTAGCGATCTGGTCATCCTCGATGAACCTACAGCAGGTGTCGATCCCGAATTCCGCTATTACATATGGCAATGCCTGCGCCAGGCTGCGAGCCAAGGCACCACCATACTGGTGTCTTCTCACTACATTGAGGAGTTGGCAAACCATTGTGATGTATTCCATTCGATCAGCAATGGCCAGTTCTTAACATTCACAGGCGGCGAGGACTACTTGAAAAGATACAACGCAACGTCACTCGATGAAGCGTTCATTAAGTCATTGACTCAGGACGCCGCCTTTTCCGTTAGCGCGGCGCCTTAGCCCTCAAGCCGATTGC
This sequence comes from Pseudomonas sp. NUPR-002, assembly GCF_056322725.1. Classification (NCBI taxonomy): domain Bacteria; kingdom Pseudomonadati; phylum Pseudomonadota; class Gammaproteobacteria; order Pseudomonadales; family Pseudomonadaceae; genus Pseudomonas; species Pseudomonas sp. NUPR-002. The sequence goes on along the minus strand of NZ_CM150476.1, from coordinate 1,830,683 downwards.
TCCGCAGGTAACGTGCGACGCTCAAGCAGAGCCATGATGCCTTCAACTACCCGCGAATCAGCCAGCACACGCTGATGCCCGCCTTCAGGCAACAGCATCAACCGGCTATCGAACCAAGCATCGTGAATAACCTGCGCTTCACTGGCCGGTACCAACTGATCGTCTTCAGCGTGGACGATCAGGCCGGGCATTTCCAGTTGGTAGCCACTCACATCCAGGCGCGATACCTGTACACCAAGATCGCGCTCAATCTGGCGAATGAACGCTGCGCGCGAGCGGGTCGGCATGCCCAGACGCCGCGCAAAACCACGCAGCACGCCAATCAATCGCGCTGGCGCAGCAATACTCACTACAGCCTCTGCACGCAGGCCCCACTGCAAGGCCAACAGCACACTGGCGCCGCCCATGGAATGGCCAATCACCGCCTTCAAGGGGGGTAACTCGGCAGCGGCTTCCAGCAGCGCTCGCGCAAACAGCACGACATGTGCCTGATCGCCCGGCGAATGACCATGGGCAGGCCCTTCCAACGCGACGGCTGTATAGCCGGATTGCACCAGGGTATTGATCAGATGGGCGAACTGAGTCGGCCGCCCTTCCCAACCATGCATCAACAACACCGTAGGCCCTTGCCCCCAGCGCAACGCCGATAATCCGAAACGCAGGGTAATGCGCTCGGCGCTCGCCAGCAGTGGCAACTCCCACTCACGCGGCGGCAAATTACGCGGGGTCATGAAAGCGCGCCGCATCTTGCCGGCGATGTGCTCCGGCGCCAGGTGTCCGAGGGTACCGTTTACGCTACGAATCCAGCTCAAGGTATTCATCGCTTCGCTCCGGTGGATAGTGCGAGTCAGACAACCGCCGACTTGGCGGCACGCAGGATACGGTCAGACAACTCGTCAGTGCCCAAGGCGCGGGCCAGGGCCAGGCCACCGATCATCAAGGCCATGTCAGCCAGGACTTTATCGGCGTCTTCGGGGCTGTCGGCGAGGTTGGCCATCATCTGTTCAAGGTGGTCGGCCAGCACTTGGCGAAAGGCATCAGGAAGACGCGCCATCTCGCTCAAGGCGGTGGGCAATGGGCAGCCACGTTCGGTGGCGTCACGGTGCTTGCGTGACAGGTAGAACGCGGCAACCAGCGCCCGGCGCTCCTCACCTGTCATGTTCGGGTCTACTTCGGCCAACAAGGCGCGACGTTCAGAGAGCAGTTGGCTGAAGGCCTCCAGCATCAACGCGTCTTTGCTGTCGAAGTGCGCGTAGAAGCCACCGACGGTCAACCCGGCAGCCCCCATGACCTGATTGACACTGGGCTCGGCGGGGCCGTGCTGGATCAAGGCACTGCAGGCGGCATCGAGAATCCGTTCACGGGTTTTTGCTTTTTTGTCGTTCATGACTCGCCTCCGAATATTATGCTCGAAATATTATTCTCATAATATTTTTCTGCAAGCGCTTTCGTGTGCCGCTCGTCGCGCGGCAAACACTTGCAGTGGAGGGAAACTTTTTTCGAGGCAAAAACAAAAGGCTCATTCAATAATCGAATGAGCCTTGAAATCCCACAAAGTGGGTAAAATGGCGTCCCCTAGGGGACTCGAACCCCTGTTACCGCCGTGAAAGGGCGGTGTCCTAGGCCACTAGACGAAGGGGACTTGTAACCTTCGTGCAGATCCGTTTTCACGAATCCTGGCAAAATTGGTGGAGCTAAGCGGGATCGAACCGCTGACCTCCTGCATGCCATGCAGGCGCTCTCCCAGCTGAGCTATAGCCCCAGATTTCTAGCCTCGCGGCCCAGCGATGTCTTTCGATATCGCTTGTGTAAAACTGGCGTCCCCTAGGGGACTCGAACCCCTGTTACCGCCGTGAAAGGGCGGTGTCCTAGGCCACTAGACGAAGGGGACGAACCTTCTTACCTTAACAACCCGGCTGCTGGAACCTGGTTGACTCCGCAGTCAGTGTAGCTGACTACGAATCGGAATTTGGTGGAGCTAAGCGGGATCGAACCGCTGACCTCCTGCATGCCATGCAGGCGCTCTCCCAGCTGAGCTATAGCCCCACAATGTCGCTTTGAACTGAATCGCTTGGCTGGGTGCTTCGCGCTTCGTTTCGTTCATCGCTGTGGACGGGGCGCATATTAAGATCGGATTGCACACCTGTCAAATTTATTTTCGACTTTTTTTGAATTTTTTTTCCGAGATAACAAACACTTACCTTCGAATGCCCGGTTTTGCTGGGTAGCGGGCTGAAAAGCATCGCGGGGCAAGCCCGCTCCTACCGTCTGGTAGGAGCGGGCTTGCCCCGCGAAAACTATCAGGCGATGGTGCCCAACAGCTTCTCCCATTCCTTGTTTTCTTTCTTCGACACGCCACCGAGCAGATCAAGTGCCTGGCGCAAGCGGTAACGGGTCAGGTCCGGGCCAAGGATTTCCATGGCGTCGAGCACCGATACCGAGCTGGCTTGGCCACTGATGGCAGCGAACATCAGCGGCATGGCATCACGCAGCTTCAGTTCCAGCGCTTCGACCACCGCCTGGATGCAACCGGTGATGCGCTCTTTTTCCCACTGGCGCAGGCTTTCCAGCTTCCACAGGATCAGTTGCATGACCTGGCGCACCTGGTCGGCCGACAGCTTTTTGTGTTCGAACAGCTTGGCATCGAGCTTCAGCGCGCCTTCGAAGAAGAAGCCCCCCAGTGGGGCGATCTGGCTGAAGGTCTCTACCCTGCCCTGCACATGCGGGGCGATTTTCATCATGTAGTCGCTGTTGAACGCCCACTTCTGCACCCGTGCGGCGAATTCTTCCACCGGCAGGTCGCGCAGCCACTGGCCGTTGAGCCAGGACAGCTTCTCGATATCGAAAATCGGCCCACCCAGGGACACCCGCGACAGGTCGAAGTGTTCGACCATCTCGGCCAGGGAGAACTTCTCGCGCTCGTCCGGCATCGACCAGCCCATACGGCCCAGGTAGTTGAGCATGGCTTCCGGCATGAAGCCCATGCGCTCGTAGAAGGTCACCGAGGTCGGGTTCTTGCGCTTGGACAGCTTGCTCTTGTCCGGGTTACGCAGCAGCGGCATGTAGCACAGGGTTGGCTGTTCCCAACCGAAGTATTCGTACAGTTTGATCAGCTTGGGAGCCGACGGCAGCCATTCTTCGCCACGCAGCACATGGGTGATGCCCATCAAATGGTCATCGACGACGTTGGCCAGGAAGTAGGTCGGCAGGCCATCGGTCTTCATCAGTACCTGCATGTCCATGCGGTCCCACGGGATCTCGACATCGCCGCGCAGCAGGTCCGGTACCACGCAAACGCCTTCACTCGGCACTTTCATGCGGATGACATGCGGCTCACCGGCAGCCAGGCGACGCTGCACTTCTTCTGCCGACAGCAGCAAGGCACGGCCGTCGTAACGCGGGGTTTCGCCACGCGCCATTTGCTCGGCACGCATCTGGTCGAGCTCTTCGGCGGTGCAGAAGCACGGGAAGGCGTGACCCATGTCGACCAGTTGCTGAGCGTATTGCTTGTAGATGTCACCACGCTCGCTCTGCCGGTAAGGGCCATGCGGGCCGCCGACATCCGGGCCTTCGCTCCACTCGATACCCAACCAGCGCAGGGCGTCGAAAATCTGCTGTTCAGACTCACGAGTCGAACGCAGCTGGTCGGTATCTTCAATACGCAAGATGAATTCGCCGCCGTGCTGCTTGGCGAAGCAGTAGTTGAACAGGGCGATATAGGCGGTGCCGACGTGGGGATCGCCAGTAGGTGAAGGCGCGATACGCGTGCGAACGGTGGTCATGGAGAGTCTCGGACTAGAGATGAATCAAAGGCTGAATGTTAACAGGGAGCGGGCACCGGGCTCCAGCAATGGGCGCGATCGGCACTTGTGGTGCTGGATCCAAACACGGTTAAATTTGCTTACATTTTTGGAACGATGGTACACATGCCCGCTCAACTTAAACGCCGCCTGCTGGTTTTCCTGACCCTGGTTGTGCTGATCGCCCTCGCCTTTCTCGCTCACTGGTACTTCAAAGGACGCTTTTTCGAGAGTACTGACAACGCCTATGTCCAGGGCGAAATCACCCGGGTTTCCAGCCAACTGAGTGCACGCATCGATGAAGTGCTGGTGCAGGATAACCAGCATGTCAACAAAGGCGACCTGCTGGTCCGCCTGGAGCCGGACGATTTCCGCCTGGCCGTGGAACGCGCGCGTGCTGCCCTCGACACCCGCCAGGCCGAGCGCCTGCAAGCTGAAAGCCGCCTGACCCAACAATCCAGCCTGATTGCCGCCGGCCAGGCCCAGGTCGCCGCCAACCAGGCCACCCTCGGCCGCGCCGAACTTGACCTCAACCGCGCCCAGGCGCTGCGCAAACCCGGCTTTGTTTCCGAAGAACGGGTCACTACCCTGTCGGCAGAAAACAATGTCGCCCGCTCCCAGGTGAGCAAAGCCCAAGCCGACCTGCAAGGCCAGCGTCAGCAGGTCAATGCCCTGAGCGCCGAAATCAAGCGCCTGGACGCGCAGATCGTCAATGCCCGTGCCGACCTGGCCCAGGCCGAGTTGAACCTGACCCGCAGCGAAATCCATGCACCGATCAGCGGCATGATTGGCCAGCGCGCGGCACGCAATGGCCAGGTGGTACAAGCCGGCGCCTACCTGCTGTCGATCGTTCCGGACCAAGACATCTGGATCCAGGCCAACTTCAAGGAAACCCAGATTGGCCACATGCTGCCGGGACAGCAGGCCGAACTGGTTTTTGACAGTTACCCAGACGAACCGATCAGCGCCCGGGTCGACAGCCTGTTCGCCGCCTCAGGTGCCCAGTTCAGCCTGCTGCCACCGGACAACGCCACCGGCAACTTCACCAAGGTGGTGCAACGCATTCCGGTCAAGCTGACCTTCGCGGCCGACAACCCACTGCAAGGCCGAATCCGCCCGGGTATGTCCGTCACTGCCACCGTGGATATCCGGAATACAGCCGACAATGGCCGGTGATGCACTGATCCGTCCCGTCGGCGAACCGAGCCGACGCGACTGGATCGCGGTCATGAGTGTGATGCTCGGTGCGTTCATGGCGGTACTGGACATCCAGATCACCAACTCCTCGCTCAAAGATATCCAGGGCGCGCTGTCGGCCACCCTGGAAGAAGGCTCGTGGATCTCGACCTCTTACCTGGTCGCTGAGATCATCATGATCCCGCTCACCGCCTGGCTGGTGCAGCTGCTGTCGGCACGGCGCCTGGCGGTGTGGGTGTCACTGGGTTTTCTGGTCTCGTCGCTGCTGTGCTCGATGGCCTGGAACCTGGAGAGCATGATCATCTTTCGCGCCTTGCAGGGTTTTACCGGCGGTGCGCTGATTCCGCTGGCGTTTACCCTGACGCTGATCAAGCTGCCTGAGCACCACCGCGCCAAAGGCATGGCCATGTTTGCCATGACGGCTACTTTCGCGCCGTCCATCGGACCGACATTGGGCGGCTGGCTGACCGAAAACTGGGGTTGGGAGTACATCTTCTACATCAACATCCCACCCGGTCTGATCATGATCGGTGGCCTGATGTATGGCCTGGAAAAGAAAGAGGCGCACTGGGAGCTGCTGAAAAGCACCGATTACGTCGGCATCGTCACCCTCGGCGTGGGCCTGGGCTGCCTGCAGGTGTTCCTGGAAGAAGGTCACCGCAAAGACTGGCTGGAATCCGGGCTGATTGTCAGCCTTGGCAGTATCGCCCTGCTCAGCCTGATCACCTTTGTGATCGTGCAGTTCTCCAAACCCAACCCGCTGATCAACCTGCGCATCCTCGGCAACCGCAACTTCGGCCTGTCGAGCATCGCCAGCCTGGGAATGGGGGTTGGGTTATACGGATCGATCTACCTGCTACCGCTGTATCTGGCGCAAATCCAGAATTACAACGCCCTGCAGATTGGCGAAGTGATCATGTGGATGGGCGTGCCGCAGCTGTTTCTGATTCCGTTGGTGCCGCAACTGATGAAGGTGATTTCGCCGAAGATACTCTGCACCTTGGGCTTTGGCCTGTTCGGCCTGGCCAGCTTCGGCTCCGGGGTTCTCAACCCGGATTTCGCGGGCGAGCAGTTCAACCATATCCAGATCATTCGTGCACTGGGGCAGCCGATGATCATGGTCACCATCTCGTTGATCGCCACCAGCTACATCCTGCCGCAGGATGCCGGGTCGGCATCGAGCCTGTTCAACATTCTGCGCAACCTCGGCGGCGCCATCGGCATTGCCCTGCTGGCGACCCTGCTGGATGCGCGCGCCAAGGTGTATTTCGATTACCTGCGCGAATCGGTGGTACCGACCAACCCGCAAGTGGCAGAGCGCTTGGCGCAACTGGCGGAACGACTGGGCAGTGAAAGTGCGGCGCTGGGCAAACTCAGTGAGATTACCCACCAGCAGGCGATGATCATGGCCTACAACGACGCCTTCCATTTTGTCGGTATCGGTTTGGCGATCAGCATGCTGGCGGTGATGATGACGCGCAAATTGCCGCAAGGCCTGAAAGCGGGCGAAGCCCACTGAAATCAGCGGCGGTGGGAGCGGGCTTGTCCCGCGAAGCGATGTGACGGGCACACCGCAATCGCGGGGCAAGCCCGCTCCCACCGCCGTGCAACCTGCTCAGGCGGTGAGCATACGCTCGCGCAAGGCAGCAATTTCGTCGCGCATCTGCGCTGCCGCTTCGAACTCCAGGTCGCGGGCCAGCTGGTACATCTTCTCCTCCAGCAGCTTGATACGCTTGGCGATCTCGCCCGGGGAGCGCAATTCGGCTTCGTAGCGGGCACTCTCTTCCGCCGCCTTGGCCATGCCTTTGCGTTTCTTGCTACGCGAGCCCGGCACGTTGGCGCCTTCCATGATGTCGGTGATGTCTTTGACCACGCCCTTGGGCACGATGCCGTTGGCCAGGTTGAAGGCAATCTGCTTGTCACGGCGGCGCTCGGTTTCACCAATCGCCCGCTGCATGGAACCTGTCATGTTGTCGGCATACAGAATCGCCCGACCATTGAGGTTACGCGCAGCACGGCCGATGGTCTGGATCAGTGAGCGCTCGGAGCGCAGGAACCCCTCCTTGTCGGCATCGAGAATGGCCACCAGCGACACCTCAGGCATATCCAGGCCTTCACGCAGCAGGTTGATCCCCACCAGCACATCAAAGGTGCCCAGGCGCAGGTCGCGGATGATCTCGACGCGCTCCACGGTGTCGATGTCCGAGTGCAGGTAGCGCACCCGTACGTCGTGATCGGCGAGGTAATCGGTGAGGTCTTCGGCCATGCGCTTGGTCAGGGTGGTGACCAGCACGCGCTCTTCCACGGCCACGCGCTTGCGGATTTCCGACAGCAGGTCATCGACCTGTGTCGTGGCGGGGCGCACTTCAACCTGAGGGTCAACCAGGCCGGTTGGACGCACCACCTGCTCCACTACCCGCCCGGCATGCTCAGCCTCATACGGCCCGGGCGTTGCGGAGACAAAGATGGTCTGCGGGCTGACATTCTCCCACTCATCGAAACGCATCGGCCGGTTGTCCAGCGCCGACGGCAGGCGGAAACCGTATTCAACCAGGGTTTCCTTGCGCGAACGGTCACCTTTGTACATCGCCCCCACCTGGGGAACGCTGACGTGGGATTCGTCGATCACCAACAGGGAATCAGCCGGCAGGTAGTCGTAGAGGGTCGGCGGCGGCGCACCGGCTGGACGCCCGGAGAGGTAGCGCGAGTAGTTTTCGATGCCGTTGCAGTAACCCAGCTCAAGGATCATCTCCAGATCGAAACGGGTGCGCTGCTCCAGACGCTGGGCTTCGACCAGCTTGTTGGCCTTGTGCAGGTATTCCAGGCGCTGCTGCAGTTCTTCCTTGATGCCCTCCACCGCTTCGAGCAGGGTTTCCCGCGGCGTTACATAGTGGCTCTTGGGGTAGAAGGTGAAGCGCGGCAGTTTGCGGATCACCTCGCCGGTCAGCGGGTCGAAGGCGGCGATGTTCTCGACTTCATCGTCGAACAACTCGATGCGGATGGCTTCCAGGTCCGATTCGGCCGGGAAGATGTCAATAACGTCGCCGCGCACCCGAAAGGTGGCACGGGCAAAGTCCATTTCATTGCGGGTGTACTGCAGGTCGGCCAGGCGGCGCAGCAAAGCGCGCTGATCAAGCTTATCGCCACGGTCCACATGCAGGACCATCTTCAGGTAGGTTTCCGGGCTGCCCAGGCCATAAATGCAAGACACCGTGGTAACGATGATGGCGTCCCGACGCTCCAGCAAAGCCTTGGTCGCCGACAAGCGCATTTGCTCGATGTGGTCGTTGATCGAGGCATCTTTCTCGATAAAGGTATCGGACGACGGCACATAGGCTTCGGGCTGGTAATAATCGTAGTAAGAGACGAAATACTCCACAGCGTTATTGGGGAAAAACGCCTTGAACTCACCGTACAACTGCGCTGCCAGGGTTTTGTTCGGCGCCAGCACCAGGGTCGGGCGCTGCACCTGGGCGATGACATTGGCGATGCTGAAGGTTTTGCCCGAGCCGGTCACCCCGAGCAGGGTCTGGTGCGCCAGGCCTGCCTCGATCCCTTCGACCATCAGGCGAATGGCCTCGGGCTGATCGCCGGCCGGCTGGAAACGGGTGACGAGCTGGAACTCGGACATGACAAACCTCTGTGTTATCGCGACACGTTTGTCGCTGATGCGGGCAACTGTATTTATAGACAGTAGTTATACCGAAATAGTGGTCTGCTGCGCCACTTTCAACTCAGTGTTGTGGCCAATTTTGCCTAACGACCGGTCAATTCGACTAACGGTCGAAAAATATTCGGTGAAACAGCAGGAAAAGCTGCTTCAGGCTGTCGCCGTGACCGATGGGTATCACTATACTGACTCCCCGTTTGTGCACCGCTCTAGTGCATCCGACTGGAGCGTGCGACCCCTATCACTCTCCATTCAGAGCCAAGGTAATAATGAGCCTGTTTTCCGCTGTCGAGCTGGCACCACGCGATCCCATTCTGGGCCTCAACGAAGCTTTCAACGCCGATACCCGTAGCAACAAAGTCAACTTGGGCGTAGGTGTTTACTGCAACGAAGAAGGGCGTATCCCACTGCTGCGCGCAGTGATCGAAGCCGAAACCCAGCGCGCTGCCCAGCACGCTTCCCGCGGTTACCTGCCGATCGACGGCATCGCCGCCTACGACCAGGCCGTGCAAAAGCTGCTGTTCGGCGCCGAGTCCCCGCTGCTGGCGGCTGGCCGGGTCATCACCACCCAGGCCGTTGGCGGCACGGGTGCCCTGAAAATCGGCGCTGACTTCCTCAAGCAGATTTCCCCAGACGCCGTCGTGGCGATCAGCGATCCAAGCTGGGAAAACCACCGCGCACTGTTTGAAACTGCTGGTTTCCCGGTACAGAACTACCGCTACTACGACGCCGCCACCAACGACGTCAACCGCAGCGGCATGCTCGAAGACCTCAACGCCCTGCCAGCCGGCTCGATCATCGTGCTGCACGCCTGCTGCCACAACCCGACTGGCGTCGACCTGAGCCTGGACGACTGGAAAAACGTCCTGGAAGTGGTCAAGGCCAAAGGCCACGTGCCATTCCTCGACATGGCTTACCAGGGCTTTGGCGACGGCATCTATGAAGACGCCTTCGCTGTGCGCCTGTTCGCTGAATCGGGCCTGAACTTCTTCGTCTCCAGCTCGTTCTCGAAATCCTTCTCGCTGTACGGCGAGCGCGTGGGTGCGCTGTCGATCATCACCGAGTCCAAGGAAGAAAGCGCTCGCGTACTGTCGCAGGTCAAGCGTGTAATCCGTACCAACTACTCAAACCCGCCAACCCACGGTGCCAGCATTGTTGCTGCCGTGCTCAACAGCCCAGAGCTGCGTGCGATGTGGGAAGCAGAGCTGGGCGAGATGCGTCAGCGCATCCACGGCATGCGTAAGCAAATGGTCGAACTGCTGGCTGAATACGGTGCCCAGCGCGACTTCAGCTTCGTCGGTCGCCAGCGCGGCATGTTCTCCTACTCGGGCCTGAGCGTTGAGCAAGTGGCACGCCTGAAGAACGAGTTCGGCATTTATGCCTTGGACACCGGTCGTATCTGCGTGGCTACCTTGAATCAAAGCAACATCCATGTGGTGACCAAGGCTATCGTCGCGGTCCTGTAACTGACTTTTTGCCAAGGGGAGGCTTGACTTCCCCTTAGCAATCAGTAAGATACGCCACAGATTCCGCGATAGCTCAGTCGGTAGAGCAAATGACTGTTAATCATTGGGTCCCAGGTTCGAGTCCTGGTCGCGGAGCCAAATACCTGAAAAACCTCCAGTTGCGCTAAGCACTGGAGGTTTTTTCGTTTCCGCCCCTGCACTTTCCCCTGCCCTGCAGTCGGCCAGGGAAAAGCGAGGTCGCCAATCAGCTGCGGCCAATGGGGTAGAACGTACCGCCGCTCCAAACTCCCAGCCACTGCTCACCATCGATGTGCTGCGGCACAGCCAGTTCAACCAACTGATAAAACACGTTGCGATGAATCAGCGCTTCCAGGTTGTCACGCACGTGCACGTAGGGCGATGGCTCCTGGGTCTGCGGATCAATCTCGAAGCGCAACGGATGCTCGGGGCCGGCCTCGACCTGATCGTCTACGTTAGTGGTAAAGCGCAGCACCTGCTGCTCACCGGCACCTTGCACCTCCAGGGTCACCGCCACGAACGGCGCGTCATCAACCTTGATGCCCACCTTCTCCACAGGCGTGACCAGAAAGTAATCATCACCGTCCCGGCGCATGATGGTGGAAAACAGCCGAACCATCGGCTTGCGCCCGATTGGCGTGCCCAGGTAATACCAGGTGCCGTCGCGGGCGATACGCATGTCGATATCGCCACAGAAGTCCGGGTTCCACAGATGCACCGGTGGCAGCCCCTTTTCAGATTTAGGAATCTGCGCCAGTAGGTCAATGGCCTTACCGGTATCTGTCATCACCCTCTCCTCAACGGCTCATGCCCAAAAGGCTACGAGCGTAATCCTCAAGCGGCGGGCCAAGCAAATCTTCCGGCCTGTTGTCATGGAACGTCAGCAAGCCGCCGCGGGTATTGATCCGTGCGGTGTCGATCAGGTAGCGCGTATTGGTTTCAACCAGCATCAACTGGACCACGCCGGTATCGACACCCAAGCGATCGACCGCCTGCTCGTCATACCATTCGTCACCATTGCCAATACGGTCATCGGTGCGCGCGAAGCGGGCATACAGCAGGTAATGAGCCCCTACCCCACGCGCCTCCACCAGCGCCTGCTCCAGCCCCAGCGGACCCTGTGCACGACGCACCATCGGGAAATATTCGATGAAGCCTTTGAACGCCTCTTCAGCCACCACATTGGGCCGCGGGTACGGGCCCTTGCCCGGCGGAACGAAGACACCTTGGCCGATATAGATGAATGAATCCGGTTGCAGGCGTACCGACAGCGAACGCCGGGTATCGCTGTGATCAAGCAGACCGGCATCACTCATGTGATAGCGCACGCCCTCGCCCATATCACTGACATTCATACAGCCACCCAGCGCCGTCAGCGCCAGCAGCAAAACCAGGCTACGCATCTATCCTCCAATGGCCGGTGACGGAAAACCGGCGAATGGCTGACAGATGCAGCTTTTGCGCCAGTCTTAGCCGCCGATGATCTTCATCACCGTAGCACCACCGGAAAAGGCCACCGGCTGCTTGTCGCCCAAGGCTTTGACCAGCAGTCCTTGCAAGGCTGGCAACGCCTGATGGCGCGGCTTGTCGAGCAGGTCGCCGATAAAGTGACGGTTAGTCGATGAAAGACAGCCATGCAGCCAGCCAGTAGAAGACAGGCGCAGGCGCGAACAGGTGCGGCAGAAGGGTACGCTTTCGTTGGCAATCACCCCGAAATACCCCTGCCCAGGGATCTGATAGCGCAGCGCAGTTGCATCCACCGGAGCATTGGCCTGCAAATACTCGTAACGCTCGCCGATCAGCTGCAGCAAGTGCTCAAGACTGACGAACTGCTGCAGGAAGGCATTGCTATCACGCGCCAGATGCCCCATGCGCATCAACTCAATGAAGCGCAGCTCAAAACCACGCGCCAGGCAGTATTCCAGCAACGGCAACACCTGATCGAAGTTCTGCCCACGCAGGGGCACCATATTGACCTTGATCTTCATCCCGGCAGCGCTGGCCTGCTCCATACCTTCAAGCACGGTAGCCAGGTCGCCACCCCGGGCAATGCGGCGAAAGGCATCGGCATCGAGGGTATCGAGGGAGACATTGAGTCGGCGGATGCCTGCCTCGCGCAGCAACGGCAGCTTGCGAGCCAATAGCTGACCATTGGTGGTCAGGCTGATTTCGTCCAACCCCAGCCCGGCAACGGATGTCAGAAAGGTTTCAAGCTTGGGGCTGACCAGCGGCTCACCGCCGGTCACGCGCAACCGCTCGATACCCGCCGCTTCGATCAGATAGGCCACGCCACGCGCCATGGCCTCGGCACTGAGCTCATCCTGGGCCGCCACCAGGCGCTTGCCGTCCGGTACGCAATAGGTGCAGGCATAGTTGCACGCAGCGGTAAGGCTGACGCGCAAGTTGCGAAAACGCCTGCCTTGGCGGTCGACGATCATGGGTGACTCCAGGATAGATGAATCGGGCCTGCAAAACCTGACTCAAAAATCAGGTTTTTGCAAGCCTCTTCCATCAGTATAGGCCTCAGGCCTTATCGCAGGAGGGTTGGCGCCCAACAGAGCCGGTCAGTTGCCGGCCACATCCGGGTCGCGCTTGCGCTTGTTGCCCATGCGCACGCCGATGTCCATCAGGAACTGGAAGAAGCCCTCCTGGTCTTCCAGCACGTTGCTCCAGAACGGCGAGTGGTACAGCGCCACGGCGCCATGTACCAGCGCCCAGGCAGCGCAGTAATGGAAGTACGGCGGCACGTCTTCAAGCTTGCCTTCGCTGATGCGGCCTTTGATCAACAAAGTCAGGCGGTCGAAGTTGGAGGCACGGATCTTGTGCAACTCCTCGACCATTTCCGGTACCTGGTTGCCCTTGACCACCTTTTCTTCGAGGCGATCGAACAAGCGGTAGCGCTGCGGATCGCGCATGCGGAATTCGAAGTAGGCACGCGACAGGGCTTCCTTGTCGCGGTCAACATCGGCAGAGTGCAACAGTTCGTTCAAATCGCGCTCGTAGTCGAGCATCAGGCGCAGGTAGATCTCCGCCTTGGATTTGAAATGCTTGTAGATCGTGCCTTTGCCGATACCCACTGCATCAGCGATCATCTCGACGGTGACGCTGTCTTCACCCTGTTCGAGAAACAGCTTGAGTGCGGTATCGAGAATTTCTTGCTCACGGCGACGAAACTCACGGACCTTACGAGGTTCTTTCTGCATAAGAAGGACTGGATCGAAATCGAAGCCGGTTATTATGCCTAACTTGCGCCAAAATGCACGGATCATCCGACCATGTCTATGTTTCTTGATGAGTTTGAACAGGCTCCAGGCCTTCGCTACTTGAACCATGCTGCCGTCGCACCGTGGCCGAAACGGGCCAGTCTGGCGGTCGCACGCTTTGCCGACGAAAACGTTTGGCTCGGCGCCCGGGACTATCCGTCCTGGATGAGCATGGAGCAGCGTCTGCGCGAGCGCCTGATGCGCCTGACCAACGCGCCTTCGACCGATGACATCGCCCTGGTCAAAAATACCTCCGAGGCACTTTCGTTCGTCGCCTTCGGACTGCCTTGGCAAGCCGGGGATCAGATCGTCATCAGTGATGAGGAATTCCCTTCCAACCGTATCGTCTGGGAAGCCTTGGCCGATCAGGGCGTAGAAGTGCTGCAGGTGAGCCTCAAGGGCCAGGATCCGGAGGCCGACCTGCTGGCCGCTTGCGGGCCACGCGTTCGCCTGCTGGCCATCAGTGCCGTGCAGTTTGCCAGCGGCTTGCGCCTGGATCTGGCGCGCCTTGGCCAAGGCTGTCGCGAACGCGATGTGCTGTTCTGCATCGACGCCATTCAACAACTGGGCGCCCTGCCCTTCGACGTGCAAGCCTACCAATGCGACTTCGCTATGGCCGATGGTCACAAGTGGATGCTCGGCCCTGAAGGCCTGGGGGTGTTCTATTGCCGTGCCGAAGTTCGCCCGCGCCTGAAGCTCAGCGAGTACGGCTGGCACATGCTTGAACACATGGGCGACTACACCCGCACCACCTGGGAACCGGCAAACAGCGCGCGGCGCTTTGAGTGCGGCAGCCCGAACATGCTCGGCGCCGCCGCGCTGGACGCCAGCCTGTCGCTGCTTGAAGAGGTGGGCATGACGCAGGTGGCTGCGCTTCTGGCAGAGCGCGTAGGCTGGCTGTATGACGGACTGGCGGCCATTCCCGGGGTTCGCCTGCATAGCCCGGAAGATCCGCAGCGCCGCTCCGGCATCGTCTCGTTCAGCATTGCCGGGCTGGATAACAACAACGTCCATCAACGCTTGAAAGGCGAACAGGTGGTTTGCATCACCCGTGGGCCTGGAGTGCGATTTTCGCCGCATTTCTACACGCCCAAGCTGATAATCGACGAAACCTTGGCATTGGTACGGCGGATCGCAGAGCGATGAGTGCTCAGCAGCCGCAGCCGTATTCCAAATCTGTTTAAAAAACGACCAGCAAGCGCTGGCAGCGCGCCAATCCTGACCAATACTTCAGGTGTTGGCGCGGCGCATCCCCCCAAGTGGCGCGCCGATAAAGGTGCCCAGGGACCGCGTACCTTTGTTTTACTCCTAATGGTCTTAACCCGGATTCACCCCCCAGAACCCGGGTTTTTTTTGCCTGCAATTTTTGTAGGAGCGGCGGTGCGGCGACCTGACTTGGCCTGCGAAGCTGTTTGACAGGTACACCGCTATCGCGGGGCAAGCCCGCTCCTACAAGCGTGCCAGCGGGAACAGGCGCTTGAAGTTGGCGGTGGTCTGCTCGGCCAGTTGTTCGTAGCGCTCACCGCGCACCATGGCGACAAACTCCGCAACCTCCCGAACATATTGCGGCAGGTTGGGTTTGCCACGGTGGGGAATGGGCGCCAGGTAAGGCGAATCGGTTTCCACCAGCAAACGATCGGCTGGCACTTGCCGGGCCACGTCACGCAAGGCATCGGCATTGCGGAAGGTAACGATGCCAGACAACGAAATGTAATAACCCAGATCGAGCGCTGCCTTGGCCATGTCCCAGTCTTCGGTGAAGCAATGCAACACCCCTGCCTGGCTCAAGTCGGCTTCGCGCAACAGCGCCAGGGTATCGGCGCGCGCCGCACGAGTGTGAATGATCACCGGCTTGCCGGTCACCTGGGCGGCCTGCAGGTGCAGGCGGAAGGAGTCTTGCTGCACCTCGGCCGCTTCCGGCTCGTAGTGATAATCCAGCCCGGTTTCACCGATGGCCACCACATGGGGATGCTCAAGCTCTTTGAGCAGCCACTCCAAAGGTGGCGCGCCGTCGGGTGTCAGGTCCAGCGGATGGATACCCACCGAGCAGTCGACATCGCTGTAACGCTCGCTCAGGTCCTTGACCGCTTTGGCGTTGTCGGCACTGACACCGATGCACAGGAAGTGGCCGACACCGCGGGCCCGGGCAGCTTCAAGGGCGGCATCCAACGAGCCCTGGTGAGCACTGAGATCGAGTCGGTCGAGGTGGCAATGGGAATCTACAAGCATGGGCACATGACAACGCTGAAAAAAGTAATAGGGACAGCTCAGCTCAACGCTGGCCAGGCAACATTGCCCAGGAGGCCAGCAACGCTTCGAGCAATAACACGCGGTTGAGGTTGGCTTTGCCCAGCACTTTCTGGCGCTGGGCGAGGATCCAGTCCTGGATGTCCAGCACCTTGCTCTGGGCACTTTTTTGCGCGAGGTACTGCACGACCTTGCGCATGTCGTTCAAGCCTAAACCTTCCTCGTCCTCGGTCAACTGGTAGCGCAGGACAAGGTTGGACCAGTCACAGAACCAATCGAACAACAGCAGCAAAGGAATAGCATTCCAGGCTTCAGCCAGCTGACTTGGAGACTGTTGCTGCTTGAGCAGTTTTTTCACCCCCTCGACCACCAACGCCCGCTGCTCACGCACGCCCTGGGCTTGCAGGCTGACGGCGGCCAGCGGCGAACCTGCGGCCAGAGCGAGCAGCTCAAGACGTTCCTGCTCGTCACACTCAGGCAGCGCCTTGCTCAGCCACGCCAGGCTTTGTGCGGCATCAGGCAACGGACAGGCCTGTTGCACGCAGCGACTCTTGATGGTCGGCAACAGACGGCTGGGCTGGTGGCTGACCAGTAGCAGCACTGTATTGCCAGAGGGTTCTTCCAGGCTTTTGAGCAAGGCGTTGGCCGCGTTGATGTTCATCGCCTCGACCGGTTCGATAAGCACTACCTTGCGCCCACCCAGTTGCGCGGTCTGCACCACGAAGGAAACCAGATCACGCACCTGGTCGACCTTGATCGGCTTGTCAGCCTCCTCCGGCTCCAGCACATAGTTGTCCGGGTGGCTGCCGGCGGCCAGCAACAGGCAGGATTTGCACTGCCCGCAGGCTTGCAGATCGTGCGGACGCTGGCACAGCAGCAAGGCCATCAGGCGCTCGGCCAAGGCCCGCTTGCCGATGCCTTGCGGCCCGTGCAGCAGGTAGGCGTGAGCATGCTGGGTACGCCCGGCCAGTTGTCGCCACACTGCCTGCTGCCAAGGGAAGGCCTCAGCCACGGCAGCGCTCCAGGATCTGCGGCAGCAAGGCATCCAGTGTTTGTTGCACCTGCGCCAGTGACTGCGAGGCATCAACCAGCGTGTATTGCTGCGGCGCGGCCTTGGCGCGCGCCAAGTAGGCCTGGCGTACCGCTTCGAAGAAGGCCTGACCTTCCTGCTCGAAACGGTCCAGACGACCACGAGCCGCGGCGCGGGACAAACCGACTTCCACCGGCAAATCGAAAACCAGGGTCAAATCAGGGCGCAGCTCGCCCTGAACGAACTGCTCCAGAGTGGCAATGCGCGCAACCGAAAGCCCACGACCGCCGCCCTGATAGGCATAGGTGGCGTCGGTAAAACGATCACACAGCACGACTGCACCGCGGGCCAACGCCGGGCGAATGACCTGCGCCAGGTGCTGGGCACGGGCAGCGAACACCAGCAACAGCTCGGTGTCGGCATCCATGCGCTCATCGCTGGGCGCCAGCAGCAATTCGCGGATCCGCTCGGCCAGTGGCGTGCCGCCGGGTTCGCGGGTCAGCACCACATCCACGCCGTGGGCGCGCAGGTAGTCGGCAAGGTACTCGCGGTTGGTGCTCTTGCCCGCGCCTTCGGGACCTTCCAGGGTGATAAACAAGCCGCTCACAGGCAGTCCTTACAGTGGTTCATTGCGAAGAGGATTCAGTGGCCGGAGCCGACGCTTCAGGCTCAGGGCTCGCCTCAGGGGCTTGCGGCGCCTGCGGCTCGGCCTCAGGTGCATCCTCGGATTCAGGTTCTGTTACCGGTGCCGGGCTGGAACGGTAATCGGCCCGGCGCTTGATCTGGTACTCGCGGACCGCCGAATTATGCGCATCCAGGTCGTCAGAGAAGATGTGGCTACCGTCACCGCGGGCAACAAAATACAGGCTGGTGCCCGGCGTTGGGTTCAACGCAGCGTGAATGGCTTCGCGGCCGACCATGGCAATCGGCGTCGGCGGCAAGCCGGCATTGGTGTAGGTATTGTAAGGCGTTGGCTCGCGCAGGTCGGCGCGGGTGATTTTGCCGTTGTAACGCTCACCCATACCGTAGATCACCGTAGGGTCGGTCTGCAGCAGCATGCCGATGCGCATACGCCGCACGAACACCCCGGCGATCTGACCGCGCTCTTGCGGCACCCCTGTCTCCTTCTCCACCAGGGACGCCATGATCAGCGCCTGGTACGGGTCACGATATGGCAGGTCAGCCGGGCGTTCAGCCCACTCCTTGGCCAGCACCTCGTCGAGTCGAGCATAGGCTTGCTGGAGGAACTCCACATCGCTCATGCCGCGTACAAAGCGGTAGGTGTCCGGGAAAAAGCGCCCTTCAGGGAAAACCCCGGGGTGGCCGAGCTTGTCCATCACCTCAGCATCGCTGAGGCCATCAAGGGTCTGTTTGATTTTTTCGTGCTTGGCCAGCGCCGAGCGTACCTGACGGAAATTCCAGCCCTCGACCAGGGTCAGGCTGTATTGCACGACGTCGCCACGGCGCCACACCTCAAACAGCTCGCGCACGGTCATGCCGGGGGTCATGCGGTACTCGCCGGTGTGCAATGGCACCCCAGCCATGTTGAAGCGCCAGTACAGGCGCAGCCAGAAGGCGTCGTCCAGCAGGCCTTGGCTTTCCATGCGGTAGAACATGCGATTGGGGTTGGTACCGGTGGGCACGTCGAGCAATTGCTCCTGGTTAACGTGCAAGGTCTGCTCAAGCGCTGAATTCACTTTCCAGGCCGAAAACCCCAACATCAGGCCTGCCAGGATCAATCCAGTTTCCAGCAGCACCAAGAATTTACGTCTCACTAATCAGGCATCCAGTAACGTACGGGCAATGGCCTGCAGTTTACGGGTGAGCGGGCCCGGCGACCAGTTCAGTGATGCAAATGCGCGCACAGGCCACACACCGTAGACACTGTTGCAGACGAAAACCTCATCAGCCTGCTCCAGGTCCTGCAGGGACAGATCGGTGATGCGCAACGTGATCCCGGCAATCGCCGCCTGCTCGATCAAGGCTGCACGCATGACCCCGGCCACACCACAACGGCTCAGGTCGGCCGTCAACAGTTCGCCTCCACGCACCAGAAACAGGTTACTGAAGACGCCTTCGACAATTCGCCCCGAAGTATCGCGCATCAAGCCTTCGGCACATTCAGCATCTTGCCACTCGGCACGCGCCAGTACCTGCTCGAGGCGGTTGAGGTGTTTGAGCCCGGCCAGTAACGGCTGCTCAGCAAGGCGCGTGCTACAAGCGAACAGACGAACACCGTGCTCGGCGTGCTGCAGCGGATAAGCGGGCAAAGGGCTGCCCTGAAGAATACGTCGCGCGGGCGCATCAGGCGCGGGCGCATAGCCGCGCTGGCTGTCACCACGCACAAGAATCAGTTTGAGCACGCCGTCACCCAGTGCACTGGCGTAACGGCATAGCTCGTCGCGAATCAGCACTGCATCGAGGCTGATCGCCAGGCGTTGGCAACCCAACGCCAGGCGCTCGAGATGATACTCGAGCAATGATGGCCGACCAGCCCTGACGGCGATGGTCTCGAACAGACCGTCGCCGTAGGTCAGCGCTCGACTGCGCAGGTTGACTGCATCCGCCGGCTGGCCATCAATCCAGCTGTGCATCACTCGGCAAACCGGCGGAACACCAGCGAGCCGTTGGTACCGCCAAAACCGAAGGAGTTGGACAGCACGACATCAATTGCCATATTGCGCGCCTCGTGTGGCACGAAATCCAGGTCGCAGCCCTGGTCCGGCTCATCGAGGTTGATGGTCGGCGGCGCCACTTGGCTGTTGATCGACAGCACGCTGAAAATCGCTTCTACCGCACCAGCAGCACCCAGCAGGTGGCCGGTCATCGACTTGGTCGAACTGACCGCCAGCTTGTAGGCATGCTCACCAAACACCGACTTGATGGCCGAAGCCTCAGCCAGGTCACCAGCCGGGGTCGAGGTGCCATGGGCGTTGATGTAGCTGACCTGATCAGCGTTCAGACCCGCATCGCGCAGGGCGTTGACCATGCAGCGTGCAGCACCGCTGCCGTCTTCTGGCGGCGAAGTCATGTGGTAGGCGTCGCCACTCATGCCAAAACCAACCAGCTCGGCATAGATGGTCGCGCCACGCGCCTTGGCGTGCTCGAGCTCTTCAAGCACCAGCGCACCCGCGCCGTCGGCGAGGACGAAACCGTCGCGGCCCTTGTCCCACGGACGGCTGGCACGGGTCGGGTCATCATTGCGGGTGGACAACGCGCGCGAAGCGCCGAATCCGCCCATACCCAGACCGCAGGCCGCCATTTCGGCACCACCGGCAATCATCACGTCGGCTTCACCGAAAGCGATGTTGCGCGCAGCCATACCGATACAGTGAGTACCTGTGGTGCAAGCCGTGGCGATAGCGTAATTAGGCCCCTGTACACCCAGGTGGATCGACAGGAAGCCAGAAATCATGTTGATGATCGAACCCGGCACGAAGAACGGCGAAATGCGCCGCGGGCCTTGCTCATGCAACGTCCGACTGGTTTCTTCGATGTTGGTCAGGCCACCGATACCCGAGCCCATGGCCACGCCAATGCGCTCGCGGTTGGCGTCGGTGACTTCCAGGCCGGCGTTACGCACTGCCTGAAAACCGGCCGCCAGGCCGTACTGAATGAACAGATCGAGCTTGCGAGCTTCCTTGGCCGATAGATACTGCTCAACCTCGAAGCCCTTTACCGAGCCGCCAAAACGGGTGGAGTAGGCAGACAGGTCCGTATGTTCAATCAGACCTATGCCACTGCGGCCAGCCAGAATGCCCTGCCAACTGCTCGGCACATCCGTGCCCAGTGGCGACAGCATACCCATACCGGTGACCACGACGCGTCTACGCGACACAGCACTCTCCTTATTCACATTGACTACATGTCTTGTAAAGAAAAAACCGCACGCCGGTTAAGGCAGTGCGGCTTTCTCATGACAAGAAGCGACGACTACAACGTCTTAAGCCTGGTGGCTGGTGACGTAGTCGATAGCAGCTTGAACAGTAGTGATCTTCTCGGCTTCTTCGTCAGGGATTTCGGTCTCGAATTCCTCTTCCAGAGCCATCACCAGCTCAACGGTGTCAAGGGAATCGGCACCCAGATCTTCGACGAAGGAAGCAGTGTTCACTACTTCTTCTTCTTTAACGCCCAGTTGCTCGGCGACGATTTTCTTGACGCGTTCTTCGATGGTGCTCATACCTTGTTTTCACTCCTAATGGACATATGTCAGGCAGCTGGCCGGTGTGTAAGTGTATAGAAAGACGTCCGCTTTTCAAGCGCAACACGCCTCGCCAGACCACACCTGCCAACCGACTAGAATCTGGTTGCAGCTTTATAACGGATTTTAGACAGCTCGTATGACATTTTTTTGAAGCAATCCGTCACATTAGTTTTACATATACATGCCGCCGTTGACCGGAATGGTCGCGCCAGTCACATAACCTGCGCCTTCAGAGGCCAGGAAAGCCACCACATTGGCGATCTCCTGAGCCTGGCCCAGACGACCCAGAGGAATCTGGGTCTGCAGCGCTTCGCGCTGGGCTTCTGGCAGTTCGCGGGTCATGTCGGTGTCGATGAAACCTGGCGTTACCGAGTTGACGGTGATCGCACGAGAGCCCACTTCACGCGCCAGAGCACGGCTGAAACCTTCCAGGCCAGCTTTGGCAGCAGCGTAGTTGACCTGGCCAACGTTACCCATGGCACCGACTACCGAGCCGATACTGATGATACGGCCCCAACGCGCCTTGGTCATGCCACGCAGCACGCCCTTGGACAGACGGTAGAGGCTGTTCAGGTTAGTGTCGATAACGTCGAACCACTCGTCGTCCTTCATGCGCAGCATGAGGTTGTCGCGGGTGATGCCGGCGTTGTTGACCAGAATGGTCGGCGCACCGAACTGCTCCTGGATTTTGGCCAGGGTGGCGGTAACCGACTCGTCGCTGGTGACGTTCAGTTCCAGGCCGGTACCGGTGATACCGTGCTCTTTGAGGGTCGCGGCGATGCGCTCGGCACCCGAGGCGGAGGTCGCAGTACCGATCACGGTAGCGCCCAGACGGCCCAGTTCCAGGGCGATAGCCTGGCCAATACCACGGCTGGCGCCGGTTACCAGTGCAACTTTACCTTGCAGGCTCATGCAAGCTTCTCCTAATTCAGGCCTGCGCCGCGAGGGTGGCGGCGAAAGCATCCGGGGTATTGAGGTTAGAGGTGTTGACGCCGTCGGCGCAGCGCTTGTTCAGGCCGGCCAGCACTTTGCCCGGGCCGCACTCGACCAGTTGCAGCGCGCCATTGGCCGCCAGCGTCTGTACGCACTCGACCCAGCGAACAGGCTTGTACAGCTGCTCCAGCAGGTCGCGCTTGAGGGTGTCCAGGTCAGCTGCAACGCCAGCACTGACGTTCTGAACCACCGGGATTTGCGGCGCTTCCCAGTCGATGGCATTGACCGACTCGGC
Organism: Pseudomonas sp. NUPR-002; assembly: GCF_056322725.1. NCBI lineage: Bacteria > Pseudomonadati > Pseudomonadota > Gammaproteobacteria > Pseudomonadales > Pseudomonadaceae > Pseudomonas > Pseudomonas sp. NUPR-002. The sequence goes on along the minus strand of NZ_CM150476.1, from coordinate 1,808,560 downwards.
GAAACGCTCGGCAGCCGGACGCATCAGCTCACAGTGCGATGGCACGCTCACCGGCAATGGCAGTGCGCGCTTGGCACCTTTGGCCTTGCAGGCTTCCATGGCGCGCTCGACAGCGGCCTTGGCACCGGCGATAACCACCTGGCCCGGCGAGTTGAAATTGACTGCGCTTACCACGTCGCCTTGAGCCGCTTCGGCGCAGATGGCAACGACGTCGGCGTCGTCCAGGCCAAGGATCGCCGCCATGGCGCCCTGCCCGGCCGGAACGGCCTCTTGCATGAGCTCACCACGGCGCTTGACCAGTTTGACTGCATCAGCCAGGGTCAGGCTGCCGGCGGCAACCAGCGCGCTGTATTCACCCAGGCTGTGGCCGGAGACAAACGCCGGACGCGCGCCACCTTCAGCCAGCCATAGGCGCCACAGGGCGATCGAGGCGGTGAGAATGGCCGGCTGGGTTTTGTCGGTTTGATTGAGTTGCTCTTCCGGACCGTTCTGGGTCAGCGCCCAAAGGTCATAGCCCAGAGCCTCGGAGGCCTCACGGAAGGTATCAATAATCAGTGGGTACTGAGCGCCCAGCTCGGCGAGCATGCCGAGGGACTGCGAACCTTGACCGGGAAAGACGAATGCGAGGGATGCAGACATTGAACAAGCCCCTAATGATCTTGTCGTCGGAAATGAAGTACTCAGCGCCAGGCTGAGCACAAGAAACTGAAGACTTGGATGGTAACGAGGACCAAGCGGTCACATTTAACCACTTCCTGAGGCAGATGCCTAAAGCAACAGATCTTCCAGACGCCCGTGCAGGCGCTGCGGCAGGTTCTCCTGGATCTCGATCAACGCCCGCTGGATGGCGCTCTGGAAGCCTTGCACGCCCGCCGAACCGTGGCTTTTGATAACAATGCCCTGCAACCCCAGGAAGCTTGCGCCATTATGCCGCGCGGGTGCCAGGTCGGCCTGCAGGCGCTTGAGCAGCGGCATGGCCACCGCCCCCGCCAGACGCGAAGCAACTCCACCCTTGAACAGCGCCTCGATGCGCGCCCCGATCATGGTCGCCAGGCCTTCACTGGATTTGAGCAGGATGTTGCCGACAAAACCGTCGCACACCACCACATCGGCTTCACCCCGGTACAGGCCATCGCCTTCGACGTAACCAATGTAGTTAAGCCCGCGCGCGTTCTGCAGCAGACTGGCCGCCAGCTTGACCTGCTGATTGCCCTTGATATCTTCGGTACCGACATTGAGCAGCGCCACCCGAGGCCGGGATATCCCCAGCGCTTGCGCCGCCACCGAACCCATCACCGCAAACTGGAAGAGGTTGTCCGCACTGCAATCGACATTGGCGCCCAGGTCCAGCAACTGACAGTAACCGGTCTGGGTGGGAATGGCCGCCACCATAGCCGGACGATCAATGCCCGGCAGGGTCTTGAGCACGTAACGCGACAGCGCCATTAGCGCGCCGGTATTGCCAGCACTCACGCAAGCCTGAACCTTGCCATCACGTAGTAATTCCAGAGCCACGCGCATAGACGAATCCGGCTTGCCACGTAATGCCTGGGAAGGTCGCTCATCCATGCCGATCACTTCGCTGGCAGCAACAATCTGCAGGCGCGCGCGATCCGCTGCCGACTGGCCAGCGATAAGCTCTTCAAGAAGGGAGGGTTGACCGACGAGGGTCAGGTGCAGCGAGGGAGTAGCTGAAAGGCAAGCAATACTTGCCTGAACAATGCTGCGGGGACCGAAGTCCCCGCCCATTGCGTCAATCGCGATGATCTGAGCGGACAAGGATTACTCGTCAGCGCCCTTGTCGATCACTTTGCGACCACGGTATACGCCTTCTGGCGATACGTGGTGACGCAGGTGTACTTCACCAGTGGTTTTCTCTACGGACAGAGCGTTTTCCGAGAGAGCGTCGTGCGAACGGCGCATGTCACGGGCAGAGCGGGATTTTTTGTTCTGCTGAACAGCCATAATTGATTAACTCCTAAACGTTTGGGTCACGCTTTAACTGCGCCAATACACTGAACGGGTTGGACCGTGTTACCTCGTCCTTGCTCGGTTCGGGCTCATCGGCGCCCGCCGGCTGCTGGCATTCTTCCGGATGATGAGCAGGCACGATCGGCAGGGCAAGCAAAAGCTCTTCCTCGACCAAGGCCTGCAGATCCAAAGGATCTTCGCCCAGTTCCAGCACGTCATAACCTTTCGGCAACGACTGGGTATTCGCACCCTCCTTCACCACGGCGTAAGTGCATTCGCTGTGGATCGGCAGGGTGACCAGCTCAAGACAACGCTGGCAAACCATCTTGACCTCGACGCTCAGGTCGGTGTGGATAACCACAGCCTTCTGCTCGTCTCGCTCAAAATCGAATTTAGCCTGCACCGTACCGACATTGTCGGAAAGCGGGTCGCAGAGTCTCTCCAAATCGGCGAGCTGCAGTGTTCCTTCGAGAGAAACGCCACGGTCGGCCAATTTGCGCGGGTCAACGTGAGGTGGAATCGGGTCATTCAACATAGGCGCAGCATTCTAGGGATGACCCCCGCCCCTGTCAAAGGAAATTCGGCTCCGTTCAGCATGTTAGAATCGTTTCACTTGCCCAGGAGTTTACCATGCTGCCTTTATTACTGGCTTCCAGCTCACCCTATCGGCGCGAATTGCTTGAACGCTTGCGCCTTCCTTTCAGCTGGGCCGCCCCTGATATTGACGAACAGCGCCTGCCCGAAGAGCCTGCTGCCGACCTGGTCAAACGCCTGGCCCGGGAAAAAGCCCAGGCCCTGGCTGGCAGCCACCCCGGCCACCTGATCATCGGTTCCGACCAGGTAGCGGTGCTTGGCGAGCAAATTCTCGGCAAACCGCACACCTTTGACCGCGCCTGCGAACAACTGCTCGCCGCCAGCGGCAACCATGTGACCTTTCTCACTGGCGTAGCACTGCTGAACAGCCAGACCGGCCACTGCCAAGTCGATTGCGTACCGTTCACGGTCTACATGCGCGAGCTGGAGCTGGCACGCATCGAACGCTACCTGCACGCCGAGGAGCCCTATGACTGCGCTGGCAGCTTCAAGGCCGAAGGCCTGGGTGTCAGCCTGTTTCAGAGCACCCACGGCGTCGATGCCACCAGCCTGGTCGGCCTGCCACTGATTCGCCTGGTAGACATGCTGCTCACCGAAGGTGTCGACCTGCCCTGAAATTCTCTGTAGGAGCGGGCTTGCCCCGCGATAGCGATTTAGCAGGAAGGACGCTATCGCGGGGCAAGCCCGCTCCCACACAGAAAGCAAAAAGCCGGCCACGAGGGCCGGCTTTTTCATCAAGCAACACTTCAGCGCAACGACGGCCCCTGAAAGCCCATCCACAGCGCCAGACGCTCGGCAATACTGGCACCCAGGCGCTTGGAGAAACGATCGAACGGCGACTCTTCGACGGTAAAGTCGACCAGCTCTTTCTCCCCAACCACTTCACGCGCCACGTAACCGGCACTACCCAGGCCATCCACCAGGCCCAACGCCAACGCCTGCTCACCAGACCAGATCAGACCACTGAACAGCTCAGGGTGCTCCTTATCCTTGAGACGATCGCCGCGACCTTGCTTGACGCTGGCAATGAATTGTTTATGCGTGGTCTCCAGCACACCCTGCCAGAACTCGGTTTCCTCAGGCTTTTGCGGCTGGAACGGATCGAGAAATGCCTTGTGCTCGCCAGCCGTATAAGTACGCCGCTCGACACCGAGTTTTTCCATCGTGCCGACAAAACCGTAACCAGCAGCCGTCACCCCAATGGAGCCAACCAGGCTGGCCTTGTCGGCATAAATCTGATCAGCAGCACTGGCGATGTAATAGGCACCAGAAGCACCCAGATCACTGATGACCGCATACAGTTTGATCTGCGGATATTCGGCGCGCAGGCGAAGAATTTCGTCGTAGATATAGCCCGACTGCACCGGGCTGCCGCCTGGGCTATTGATGCGCAGGATCACGGCCTTGGTTTTCGAGTCCTTGAACGCCTCGCGCAAGCCGCTGACGATATTGTCGGCACTGGCCGGCTCCTGATCGGCAATCATCCCACGCACCTCAACCAGCGCCGTGTGACTGACACTGCGGGAGGCGGCCTTGTCCACACCCATCAAGGGAGTGAACAGCGCGAGAATGCCAAACAGGTAGGCGAAGGTCAGCAGCTTGAAAAAAATCCCCCAGCGCCGCGCGCGACGCTGCTCCTGCACACCCGCCAGGAGGGTTTTTTCCAACAACTTCCAACTTTTCTGCTCTTCGTTGCTTTCGTTTTCTTCGGCGCGAGGCGCCTTCCATTCGTCAGCCATGCTCACCTACCCTGGAATTCCTGCCACAGGCGCCCGGCTCAGCCAGGCCTGCAACTGTGAAAAATGCTCAATACAGACCTGCGGCCCAAAGGCAGCCAACGCCTCCGAGGACATGGCCCCATAACTGACCGCCACCGAATGCATCCCAGCATGGCTGGCCATCAACAAATCGAAAGATGAATCACCCACCATCAAGGCACGCGCAGGCTCAACCTGACAATGGGCGAGAATTTCTTCAAGCATCTGCGGATGAGGCTTACCGCGGCTTTCGTCGGCCGCCCGAGTAATGTCGAAGTAATCCTGCCAACCATTGGCTCGCAACACGCGATCCAGACCGCGACGCGCCTTGCCCGTTGCCACAGCCAAACGATACCCCTGGGCTCGAAACACCTCCAGCGACTCCACCACCCCATCGAACAGTGGCGACGGCTGAGCGTCTAGCGCCATGTACACATCAGCATAGTGCTGACGGAACACCGCCACCTGCTCAGCATCCAGCTGTGGATAAAGTGTGCTGATGGCCTCGTTCAGCGCCAGTCCGATGATGCCTTTGACCGCCTCGTCAGCACAGGTCGGGTGACCTGCGCGACCCGCAGCCACATGCATGGACTCGACGATGCGCCCGATCGAATCTGCCAGGGTACCGTCCCAATCAAAGATCAGCAGGTCGTAATCACGCCGCACTCAAGCGCTCCACGGTTTTCTTCCACATCTCGTCGACCGGCGCCTCAAGCTTGAGTTCACCACCATCAGGCAGCGGCACGGTCAAGGCATAGGCGTGCAGGAACAAACGCTTGCCACCCAGCTCACGGATCTCACGGGTGAAATCTTCATCGCCGTATTTGCTGTCACCGGCGATGCAGTGCCCGGCATGCAAGGCATGTACACGGATCTGATGGGTACGACCAGTGATCGGCCGCGCTTCGACGATGGTGGCAAATTCACCAAAGCGACGCAGCACCCGGAAAATGGTCAACGCTTCCTTACCTTCGTCGTTGACCTCGACCATGCGCTCGCCCGAGCGCAAGTTACTCTTGAGCAATGGCGCATTGACCTGCTTTTTCGCCGTCGCCCAGTGACCACGGACCAGCGCCATATAGCGCTTGTCGACGCCATCACCGCGCAGCGCGGCATGCAGATGACGCAGCATGCTGCGTTTCTTGGCGATCATCAGCAGGCCAGAGGTGTCACGGTCCAGGCGATGGACCAGCTCCAGCTCCTTGGCATCCGGACGCATCTGACGAAAGGCTTCGATCACCCCGAAATTCAGGCCGCTGCCGCCGTGCACGGCAATGCCGGCCGGTTTGTTCAGCACGATCAGGGCCTTGTCTTCGTAGACAATCGCCGCCTCCAGGCGCTCAAGTAACCCCTGGGCCACCGGCACAGGTTCGTCGCGTTCCGGCAGACGAACGGGCGGCACGCGCACGATGTCACCGGCCTGCAGCTTGTACTCGGGCTTGATCCGCCCCTTGTTCACGCGCACTTCGCCTTTGCGCAAAATGCGGTAAATCAAGGTCTTGGGAACACCCTTGAGTGCTGTGATGAGGAAATTATCGATTCGTTGGCCGGCAAGTTCCGGCGCGACCTCGATCAGCTGGACGCCGGAGGTCGGGGGGGCATTAGTCGTCATTTGCCAATCATAACAATTTTTTATGGATTTGAAGCACTTAATGATTGCTGCTATAGTCGCGAACGCCGCCAAAAGCGGCTGGCCAGCGGACCCACGGCTTCTAGCCGGCCCTGACCGACGCAAAATCTTGAGGACGCGAGGCCGTCCGACGGGGTTTTCGCCAGTTTACTGAACTGCCTGGAATCGCCACCAGCGCCGTGCAGAGAAGACCGATAAAAACGACAAGAGCGGTGTATTGCCCTCCCCCTGATGTTTTTTTCGATGCCACTCTGTCAGTGCCGTCAATTTCACGCAGCCATGGCGAAGGCTTCGGAAATACCAGCCTTGGACATAAAAGGCGCGGGCTCCCGTATTGGAGCTGGCGATAAATGCAACCCGTTGCGGATTCAGCGCGCGGCAGCACCCGAATTATCAGGGATACGTGTAGGGTGGAGATGCACAACCGTCGGACCGTGTAGTACTGCGTCCAGTCCAGCGGCCTTTTGGCCAGGCGACCGGACCCGGTCTTGATCAAGATGCCCCTGGGGTGTCCACGGCCGAAGGCTGATTCCTCCTCCTGACTGAGTGCATTTGACACCACAGCAAGCAGGACGCGTTGTCGCGACTTCGGCAGTACTGGGTTACCAGTCTGGTTCGACAGTCGCTGGACACGGGGGTGGCCCGCCACCCCTTGCGCACCTGACACCGACCGTGAGAAGTCGTGTGTGCCGAACGCCGTTTCCGGCAGCCCGGAAACCGACGGTATTACATGAAAAGAATGCTGATTAACGCGACTCAACCCGAAGAGTTGCGTGTAGCTCTGGTGGACGGCCAACGTCTCTACGACCTGGACATCGAGTCCGGTGCGCGTGAGCAGAAGAAGGCCAACATCTACAAAGGCCGGATTACCCGGATCGAACCTAGCCTGGAAGCCGCATTCGTCGACTTCGGCTCCGAGCGTCATGGCTTTCTGCCGCTGAAAGAAATCTCCCGCGAATACTTCAAGAAGTCCCCGGAAGGCCGGGTGAACATCAAGGAAGTGCTCAGCGAAGGCCAGGAAGTCATCGTCCAGGTCGAGAAAGAAGAGCGCGGCAACAAGGGCGCAGCCCTGACCACCTTCATCAGCCTGGCCGGCCGCTACCTGGTGCTGATGCCCAACAACCCGCGTGCCGGTGGCATCTCCCGTCGTATCGAAGGCGAAGAGCGCAATGAACTGCGCGAAGCCCTGAACGGCCTGGTTGCCCCTGCCGACATGGGCCTGATCGTTCGCACTGCCGGCCTTGGCCGCAGCAGCGAAGAAATGCAATGGGACCTGGACTACCTGCTGCAGCTCTGGACTGCGATCAAGGAAGCCTCCCAGGACCGCGCTGCGCCTTTCCTGATCTACCAGGAAAGCAACGTCATCATCCGCGCTATCCGCGACTACCTGCGCCAGGACATCGGCGAAGTGCTGATCGACAGCATCGATGCCCAGGAAGAAGCCCTGACCTTCATCCGCCAGGTCATGCCGCAGTACGCCAGCAAGATCAAGCTGTATGAAGACAGCGTTCCGCTGTTCAACCGCTTCCAGATCGAAAGCCAGATCGAAACCGCCTTCCAGCGCGTAGTCGACCTGCCGTCCGGCGGCTCGATCGTCATCGATCCAACCGAAGCCCTGGTGTCTATCGACATCAACTCGGCGCGCGCCACCAAAGGCAGCGACATCGAAGAAACCGCCCTGCAGACCAACCTGGAAGCGGCTGAGGAAATCGCCCGCCAGCTGCGCCTGCGTGACATCGGTGGCCTGATCGTCATCGACTTCATCGACATGACCCCAGCTAAAAACCAGCGCGCGGTCGAAGAGAAAGTCCGTGAGTGCCTGGAAGCTGACCGTGCTCGCGTACAGGTCGGTCGTATCTCGCGCTTCGGCCTGCTGGAAATGTCCCGTCAGCGCCTGCGTCCTTCCCTGGGCGAAAGCAGCGGCATCGTCTGCCCACGCTGCAGCGGCACCGGCATCATCCGTGACGTCGAATCGCTGTCGCTGGCCATTCTGCGCCTGATCGAAGAAGAAGCCCTGAAAGACCGCACCGCTGAAGTTCGCGCCCAAGTGCCGATTCCGGTTGCCGCCTTCCTGCTCAACGAAAAACGCAACTCGATCACCAAGATCGAACTGCGCACCCGGGCCCGTATCGTCATCCTGCCGAACGATCACCTGGAGACCCCGCATTTCGAAGTCCAGCGCCTGCGCGACGACAGCCCGGAAGCACTGAGCAGCCAATCCAGCTACGAAATCGCTGCCACTGAGGCGGAAGAAGCCCAACCGGCTGCAGCCACCCGCACCCTGGTACGCCAGGAAGCGGCGGTCAAAACTGCACCAGCTCGCGCCAACGCCCCAGTGCCAACCACACAGGAGCAACCTGCAGCACCCGTACACGTTGCTCCAGAGCCAAGCCTGTTCAAAGGTCTGGTGAAATCGCTGGTCAGCCTGTTTGCCGGCAAGGAAGAACCTGCCGCCACTCCAGTGGTTGCCGAAAAGCCGGCCACCGAGCGCCCGCAGCGCAACGAAGAGCGTCGTAACGGTCGCCAGCAGAGCCGCAACCGTAACGGTCGTCGCGACGAAGAGCGCAAGCCTCGCGAAGAACGTGCACCACGTGAAGAGCGCCAACCACGCGAAGCCCGCGAAGAAACCCAGGCCCGCGAAGAGCGCGCCCCACGCCAGCCGCGCGAAGAGCGTCAGCCTCGCGCCCCGCGTGAAGATCGCCGCACGCGTGAAGAGCGCCCGGTCCGCGAACTGCGTGAGCCACTGGATGCTGCTCCAGCAGTACGCGAAGAGCGTCCTGAGCGCGCACCGCGTGAAGAGCGTCAGCCGCGTGAAGAGCGTGTAGTGCGTGAAGAACGTGCACCACGCGAAGAGCGTGCACCGCGTGAAGAACGTGCCCCACGTGAAGAACGTGCACCGCGTGAAGAACGCGCCCCACGTGAAGAGCGTCAACCACGCCCGCCACGCGAAGAGCGCCAGCCTCGTCCAGCCGAAGCAACTGCTGAAGCGACCGACGAGCAACTGCCAAACGAAGAACTGCTGCAGGATGACAACCAGGAAGGCACCGAAGGCGAACGCCCACGTCGCCGCTCCCGCGGTCAGCGTCGTCGCAGCAACCGCCGCGAGCGTCAGCGTGATGCCAACGGTGACGTCGTCGAAGGCGCCGAAGACGCTACCGAGGAAGGCAACGAGCCATCGGGCGCTGAACTGGCCGCTGGTCTTGCCGTAACCGCCGCTGTTGCTACCATCAACATCAGCGCTGAAGCCGAAGCTCAAGCCAACGTTCAAGCTGAACGCGCCACCGCAGCCGTTGAACAGACTGCCCCGGTAGCCGCTCCAGCACCTGCCGAAGCGGTCGTCGCTGAAGCTGTTGAGGTCGTTGAATCCACCCAGCCGATCGCTGTCGAGCCTGCCGTGGTTGAAGCACAACAGCCTGTGGTTGCTGAAGAAGTTGCCATCGCCCCTGTGGTCGAGCAGCCAATCAGCGAACCGGTGGCAGTGGTCGAAGCGAGCATCGAGCCGATTGTCGAGGTTGCCCCGCAGCCCGTCGCTGAAGCACCGGTTGCTGTTGCGGTTGTTGCCGAGCCAGTGGTTGAAGCCCCACGCGAGCCAGAAGTTGTTCAGGCTCCAGTGGTTGAGGCTGAAGCCGTTGCACCGGTAGTTGCCGAGCCAGCACCAGTGGTTGCAGAGCCTGCCCAGGCTGCCGAACCGGTTGCAGTAGAAGCCCCGGTGGTCATGCTGCCAAATGGTCGTGCACCTAACGATCCTCGTGAAGTGCGCCGTCGCAAGCGTGAAGCTGAAGCAGCCGCTGCTGCTGCCGCAGCTGAAGCCTCGGAAACCGCAGAAGAGCAAAAGCCGCTCGTCTAAGGTCCAGGCAATAAAAAGCCCCGCCAGGTAGCTGGCGGGGCTTTTTTGTGTCTGTAGGAGCGGGCTTGCCCCGCGATGCGATCTATCAGTGATAACGCATCGCGGGGCAAGCCCGCTCCTACAGGCAGTCAGTAAAGGTTGGGTTCCATTTCCAGGCTTACGCCAAAACGCTCAAGAATATCGGCCTGGATTTTCTGCGCCAGCTGATGCAACTGCCCACCCGTGGCCTGGCCATAGTTGACCAACACCAACGACTGCAAGCGGTGTACCCCAGCATCACCATCACGGTAGCCCTTCCACCCGGCCTGCTCGATCAGCCAACCAGCGGCCAGCTTCACTTGCCCATCAGCCTGTGGATAAGCCACCAGCCCCGGATGCTGCGCACGAATCTGCTCCGCCAGCACGCTTGCCACCACCGGGTTCTTGAAGAAGCTCCCGGCATTACCCAAGTCCGCTGGGTCTGGCAGTTTCTCCCGGCGAATGCTACAGATCGCATCGCTGACATTCTGCGCCGTCGGCTGGCTAATACCCTGCTCGCTCAGACGCTGGCGCACCGGCCCATAGTCCAGGTGTGCGTGCATCACGCGGCTCAAAGCAAAACGCACCCGCAGAATCAACCAACGACCTGGATGCTGCTTGAACACACTGTCACGGTAGGCAAACTGGCATTCATCCAGATCGAAGTCACGCAGCGCGCCGGTCTGCCGATCCAGCGCAGTCAGCCCGGCAAACACATCCTTGATCTCGACGCCGTAAGCGCCAATGTTCTGCATCGGCGCCGCACCGACAGTACCGGGAATCAAGCTGAGGTTCTCCAGCCCCGACAAACCCTGGGCCAGGCTCCACTGCACGAACGGATGCCAAGGCTCCCCTGCCTCGGCTTCTACAATCACCCGCTGGCCGTCATCACTCAGAATACGCAGGCCACTGCTGGCCATGCGCATCACCAACGCCTGCACGTCGGCGGTCAGCAACAGATTGCTGCCACCACCGATGACCAGCACAGGTACATCCTGCGATTTCGCCTGTGTCAGCGCCTGACGAACATCTTCATCATTGTGCGCCTCGGTGAAGTAGCGTGCCCTGACATCAATGCCGAAGGTGTTGTACGGCTTGAGCGATACCTGCTCCTGCCACTGAGCACTCATAAGCGTCCCTTGAGTTCGACGACCAATCGCTGGCAAGCCGCCTCGATCAGGTCTAGCACCTGCTCAAAGCCCTGCTCACCGCCGTAGTAAGGATCCGGCACTTCATCCAACGGGCCTTCATAGCGGCGCAGGAACAAGTCCAGCTCGGCCTTGGCACCTGCAGGCTGCATGGCGCGCAGGTGGCCAAGGTTGCTTTTGTCCATGGCCAGGATCAGGTCATAGTCGTTGAAGTGTTTGGCTTCAACCTGCTGGGCACGCTGCTGCGACAGGTCGTAACCGCGCAATTGCGCGGCGCGACGAGTGCGGCTGTCAGGCTGCTTGCCCACATGCCAGTCGCCGGTTCCGGCCGAGGCCACTTCGACCAAACCCTCCAGGCCTTGGGCCTGCAGTTGATGGCGCAACACACCTTCAGCAGTCGGAGAGCGACAGATATTACCCAGGCACACAAACAGAACCCGCATCAGGCCTCCAGAATGCGCCGGACGCGCTCGAGGTCTTCAGGGGTATCGACTCCCACCGGTGGCGCCTCGATGGCGTCGGCAACATGGATACGCACGCCATGCCAGAGCGCTCGCAGCTGCTCCAACGATTCGGTGCGCTCCAACCAGCACGGCCCCCAACCGACGAAGTCTTGTAGAAAGCCGGCACGGTAAGCATACATGCCGATATGACGACGATAGGGCACACCTTCCGGCAGCATGTCTCGCTGCTGGGCGAATACATCCCGCGCCCAGGGCAACGGTGCACGACTGAAGGTCAACGCCAGACCGTTACAATCGCTGACCACCTTAACGGCATTGGGATTGAACACTGCAGTGACATCGCTGATCGGCTCGGCCAAGGTAGCGATCCCGGCCTCAGGATGCGCGGCCAGGTTCGCCGCCACCTGATCGATGATGACCGGTGGAATCAGCGGTTCATCGCCCTGGACATTGACGACAATGGCATCCGCCGCCAAGCCGAGTTTGCTGGCCACTTCGGCCAGGCGATCGGTGCCTGAATCATGATCTTCACGGGTCATCAGCACTTGCGCGCCGAACGACTCGCAGACCTGGTAAATACCGGCGTCGTCGGTGGCAATCACCACACGACTGGCGCTGCTCTTGCGCGCCTGCTCCCAGACATGCTGGATCATCGGCTTACCGGCAATCATCAGCAACGGCTTGCCCGGCAGGCGGGTAGACGCCAACCGCGCAGGAATCACCACAGTGAAGGTCAGGCTCATTTATCCAGGCGCTCTTCATCGCTCAAGGTGCGCGCTTCGCTTTCGAGCATCACCGGAATGCCATCGCGGATCGGATAGGCCAGGCCGGCGCCCTTGCTGATCAACTCGGTCTTGTCGGCACTGAGCTTGAGTGGGCCTTTGGTGATTGGGCAGGCGAGGATGTCGAGCAATTTGGTGTCCATGGGTATTCCTCAGGCCAGGGGCCGGAAAAAGAAAAGAATCAGGGCTTCGATGATCTCTGTAACAGTCGCTCAAGCTGGCCATCCAGCCAGGCCACAAAGGCCGGCGAAGGCACAGCGTCAACCGCCAGATACCACCAGTCATCGGCAGCAAAGGCACGGCATTTGACTGCGTCCTTTTCGGTCATGACCAGCGGTAGCGCCGGGCTGAAGCTCAGGGCCCGGGCACTGTACTCGGCATGATCGGCAAAAGGATGCGGCACAGGCCGCCATTTTAGCCCCTGCAGGGTATTGAAGAAACGTTGTGGATTACCGATTCCGGCAACCGCATGCAGCGCCTGGCCTGCCGGAAAGTGCTCAAGACCGGCACGCTCTCCGGTGCGCAGGTTGATCAGCGCGGTAGGCTTGAGGGCAAAGGCAAAACCATCGTCGCGATCAGCCAAGGCACCGTTGTAGAGCAGCGCATCGACCGCCTGCAAACGCTCCACCGGCTCGCGCAGCGGCCCGGCCGGCAGGCAACGGCGATTGCCCAGACCACGGGCCGCATCAACCAGTACCAGCTCCAAGTCACGCGCCAGGCGATAGTGCTGCATGCCATCGTCACAGAGAATCAGGTCAAGGGTTTCGCTGGCCAGCAATGCTTGTACAGCGCGTGAGCGGTCCGGATCGATCATCAACGGCACACCGCTACGCTGCACGATCAACAGCGGTTCATCGCCGGCCTCGGCCGCAGCTTGATCAGCCCGCACCCGCCAGGGCAACTGCGGCGGCTTGGCGCCGTAACCACGACTGACCACACCGACGCGCAGACCTTGCTGGCGACAATGTTCGATCAGCCAGAGAATCATCGGCGTCTTGCCCGTGCCGCCGACGGTGATGTTGCCGACCACGATCACTGGCACCGGCGCACGGTAACTGGCGCTCTCCCCGCTGAGAAAACGCTCCCGTTTGCGTAGCACTACGCGGCGATAGAGGGCCTCCAGCGGGCGCAACAGCGCCAACGCCGGATGCCCGTTGTACCAAGCATTGAGTAAACGGTCAGCCAAGGCCATCAAGGGGTCCCCTGAGCAGCCTCGACCGTGGTCATGCGCAACTGGCTGAAACCGAGCTTGCCGGCCGCATCCATGGCAGTCACCACCGCCTGGTGCGGGGTCTTGCCGTCGGCGCTGATCGACAACGGCAGTTTGGTATCACCGGCAGATTCTTTCTGCAGGGCTTCGATCAAGGTGGCCAGATCGCTCTTGGGCAGCAAGTTGTTGTTCAGCGAGTAGACGCCCTCGGCGCTGATGGTGATCTCCAGCTGCTTGAGCTCGCTGTCAGGGGCTGGAGCACCACTGACCGACTCTGGCAGCTCAACGCGCAACTGGGTTTCTCGGGTAAAGGTAGTGGTCACCACGAAAAACAGCAGCAGGATGAACACGACGTCGATCAATGACGCCAGGTTGATATCCACGGTCTCCCGTGGCTTGCGCCGAAACTTCACGCCTTGCCTCCGGCCAGATCGACATCACGGTCGCCCTGCACCACTTCAACCAGTTTGATTGCCTCTTGCTCCATGCCAACCACCAGCTCGTCGATACGGCGCTGCAGGAAGCGGTGGAAGAATACCGCTGGAATACCCACCATCAGGCCTGCAGCGGTGGTGATCAGGGCCTTGGAGATACCCCCGGCCAGCACAGCGGCATTGGCGCTCATGCCGGTGCCCATGAACGCGCTGAAAATGTCGATCATCCCCAGCACCGTACCCAACAACCCCAGCAAAGGAGCCATCGCAGCAATGGTGCCGAGGGCGTTGATATAGCGCTCAAGCTCATGAATGACCCGGGCGGCGGCCTCTTCAATGCACTCTTTCATGATCTCGCGACCATGACGGGAGTTGGCCAGACCAGCTGCCAGAATCTCACCCAGCGGCGAATCGGCGCGCAGGGCCTTGAGCTTGTCGTTGGTCAGCTGTTTGTCTTTGATCCACATCCACACCTGGCCCAGCAGGTGCGGTGGAGTGACCCGGCTGGCGCGCAAAGTCCAGAGACGCTCGGCGACGATAGCCATGGCAGCGATGGAGCTCAGAATGATCGGCAGCATCATCCAACCACCGGACTTGACCAATTCCCACACAGTTAGCATCCCCTTGAAAAAGTCCGCCACTCTACCATAGGACCCTTGGGCACTCATCTGCCGAAGGTCGTCAACTGCGCTCACGCCAGAAGCGCCGCTGGCTACGCTGCCCCTGCGGCTCGCCGAAAGCCCCCAGGCGCAAGCGCACAGCGCCCTGCTCCGCACTGTCGAACACCTCGATACCATTAGTCCGGTAACGCGTCATAACCTCGGCATGCGGGTGCCCGAAGGCGTTGTAACGCCCCCTGGAAATCAGCACACCGCGGGGTGCCGTGGCCGCCAGCAAAGCCTGGCTGGATGAGGTACGGCTGCCATGATGCGGCGCCTGCAGCCAGTCGACCCGAGTGGCCTGCCAGTCGTTGATCCAGGCCCGCTCGCCCTTGGCATCGAGGTCACCAGTAAGCAACAGGCGTTCGCCTCCCGCTTCCACCAACAGCACACAGGACCCTTGATTACTGTCGCCAGCGCCCAGCCACTGCCAGAGCGAAAAATCGACGCCATCCCATTGCCAACGCTCACCACTCACGCAAGGTTGGGCGTGCAGCGCTGGCGCCAGCTTCGCGACTTCGCCGCCCTGAACCCGACGCATCGGCAGCCCACGCTTGAGCGCCATCGCCCCACCGGCATGATCGGCGTCGGCATGACTAAGGAGCATCAGATCAACCTCTTTCACCCCCAATTTGTGCAAGGTCGGCAACACCACCCGCTCCCCCAGGTCGTGATCGGCTAGCGCAGGCCCGGCGTCATACAGCAGCGTGTGATTGCGAGTACGCAGCACGTAGGCCTGGCCCTGGCCAACATCCAGTTGCCAGACATCCAACTGACCATGATCAATACGCTCGCGAGGGGCAAACACGGCCAGCAGTAGCAGAGGCCAGCCCAGCACACGCATGGGCAACCCCGAAGGCAGCAACAGCAGGATCGCACCCAGACACAGCAACAGCCACACCTGCCAGGCTAACGGCTCCGGCACCCAGGCGGGTTGCCACTGTGCCAGATAGGTCAACACGCTGAACAATGCGTCGAGCAACCCACCCGCCAGCCAGAGCAACCCGACTCCAAGCATAGGGACGGGCAGCGTCACAGCGCCCAGCAACGCCAGAGGCAACACCAACAGGCTCAACCAGGGCACGGCAAACAGGTTGGCCAGCGGCGCGCTGAGACTGACAGGCAACCCCAGGGCGATGAGCACCGGCAGCAAGCCCAGAGCGATCAACCACTGCGCTCGGCCCCACGCCCGCCAAGGACTCCAAGCCCCCAGACGGCCACTGAAGGTAAACAGCAGCACGGCAACCGCGGCGAACGACAACCAGAAGCCCGGCAGCAAACTGGCCAGCGGCTCCCACAACAGCACAGCGTTGAGCGCCAGCAGCAACGGCACGCCCACTCCCAGGTGGCGATAGCGCAAACGCCACAGCAGCACCACCGCCAGCATCACGCAGGCACGCTGTACTGGCACCTGGAAACCGGCCAGCAAACCGTAGGCCAAGGCTGACAGAAAGGCTGCAGCACACGCACAGGGCAGCCAAGGTAAAACCCGAGGCCAGGCACCGAGGCGGGCCAGGCCTGCAATCAAGCCATAGACCAGGCCGGCCAGCAGCCCGATATGCTGCCCGGAGATCACCAACAAATGCACGGTGCCAGTCGCCTGCAGCACTTGCCAGCTGTCTCGCGTCAAACCAGCGCCATCGCCCAACACCAGCGCGACCAGCTCGGCCTCTCGCCCTTGACTATCCACACTCAGCAAGCGCTGGCGCACCGAGTCGCGCCAGGCACCCTGGGCAGGCGCTTGCAACGTGCCGGCTTTGACACTACCGGTAGCGCCGATGCGCCGCGCCAGCAAGGCCGCCTCGCGGTCCGGACCATGGGGATTGAGCAAGCCATGCGGGCGTTTGAGGGTAACCGCCAGCCGCCATCGTTCGCCGCTGTTGATCTCAGGCCCGGCAAACCAGCTGAGTTGCAGGCGTTGCGGCAACTGGGCACGGCGTGACTGCGCGGCGTCGATTTCGAACTGCACCGACCGGCCAGTTTGCCGGGGTAAGCCAACCACCCGCCCCTCCAGCCACAGCGTGCGACCATCGAGCGCTGGCGCCAGACGATCATCCAGTGCCTGCTGCGCCGACAGACACGCCCAGCTTAGGCCCAACAGAAACAAGCCCAGCGCACGCGTGCGCCAGAACAAACAAATCACCCCGACCAGCGCCATCAACACGATCATCCCGACCGATGGCAACGCCGGTAAAACACGCAGGCTCAGCAAGCCCAGTGCCAGCGCCACCATCCCTGTGCGCATGGTTTGAAGCTCCAGAAAAATTTCCCTTCCTGAGGCTTAGATCAGCGTGGGCGACTGCTCACTCAATAATTGTCACAAAGTCTGTAATGGGGGCTTTTTAGATTCGGTGCATACTTGCCCCCTTCACCCAGTCGAGAGCCTACATGCCGCGTCGTCTCTTCAAACGCTACATGCCCGACCCGACCAGCATCAGGGAACACAAATCCTTACGCTTTCTCGGCCGGCTGCTGCACGACCCCAACCTCTGGCACCTGAATCGGCATTCGGTGGCG
Source organism: Pseudomonas sp. NUPR-002 (assembly GCF_056322725.1). Taxonomy (NCBI): domain Bacteria; kingdom Pseudomonadati; phylum Pseudomonadota; class Gammaproteobacteria; order Pseudomonadales; family Pseudomonadaceae; genus Pseudomonas; species Pseudomonas sp. NUPR-002. The sequence continues at coordinate 1,791,529 of NZ_CM150476.1, read as the reverse complement.
CGAGCCATGGCGGTAGGCCTGTTCGCCGCGTTCATTCCGGTGCCGATGCAGATGTTGCTGGCCGCCAGCCTGGCCGTCATGGTGCGTGGCAACATGCCGATAGCCGTCAGTCTGGTGTGGCTGACCAACCCGTTCACCATGCCGCCGGTGTTCTACTGCACCTACCAGATGGGCGCCTGGCTGATGCAGGTGCCGCCCAGAACCCTGCCAGAAGAACTGACATTCGAGTGGATCACCGGCGAGCTGTCGACCCTGTGGCAGCCGTTCCTGCTCGGCTCGGTGGTGTGCGGCCTGCTGCTCGGTGCCCTGGCCTACTGCCTGACCATGCTCTACTGGCGCTGGTGGGTAGGCCGGCAATGGCACCGGCGCAAGCAAAAGCTGTCAGCTACGCATTCCACGCCCACTGACCAGTAGGCGTACGCAACCCAGGTACAGCACCGCCGTGGCCACCAGCATGAAGGTGATGGCCACGCCGATGCGAATGTCCGACACACCGAGAATGCCGTAGCGGAACGAGTTGACCATGTGCAGCACCGGGTTGGCCAACGACACTGTCTGCCAGAACGGCGGCAACAGGTTGATCGAGTAGAACACCCCGCCCAGGTAGGTCAGCGGTGTCAGGACGAAGGTCGGAATGATCGAGATATCGTCAAAGTTGCGCGCGAACACCGCGTTGATGAAGCCCAACAGCGAGAAGATCGTTGCGGTCAACAACACCACCAGAACGGTCACACCCAGGTGATGGACCTGCAGGTGAGTGAAGAACAGCGACAGAATGGTAACGATCACCCCCACTGCCAGCCCACGCAGAACACCACCGAGGGTGTAACCGATCAAAATCGTATGCGGCGATACCGGCGACACCATCAGCTCTTCGATCGAGCGCTGAAACTTGCTGCCGAAGAAACTCGACACCACGTTGCCATAGGAGTTGGTGATCACCGACATCATGATCAGCCCCGGCACGATGTACTCCATGTAAGTGAAGCCACCCATGTCGCCAATCTGCCGACCGATCAGGTTACCGAAGATCACGAAGTACAGGACCATGGTGATCGCCGGCGGCAGCAAGGTTTGCGGCCAGATCCGAGTGAAACGACGTACTTCGCGATAAACAATGGTATTGAGGGCAACCAGGTTGGCGCTCAGCTCAGAACTCATACCGCCACCTTCGCCAGGTTTTTCTCAACCAAAGACACAAACAACTCCTCAAGACGGTTGCTCTTGTTACGCAGGCTTTGCACTTCGATGTTCTGCAGGGCCAATTGGCCGAACAACGCCGTGATCCCCACATCCTTGTCCACTTGTACCTCCAGGGTGTGCGGGCTGATCAACCGGCACGGATAGCCCACCAGGGTTGGCGCCTGAGGCAGGTCTTGCTTGAGGTCGAGCAGGAACGTCTCGACATGCAGCTTGCTCAACAGCGCGCGCATGCTGGTGTTTTCAACGATGGTGCCGTGGTCGATGATGCCGATGTGTCGGCACAGCTGCTCGGCTTCTTCCAGGTAATGGGTGGTGAGAATGATGGTGATGCCCTGCTGGTTCAGCTCGGTGAGAAAGCTCCACATCGAGCGGCGCAGTTCGATATCCACACCGGCAGTCGGCTCATCGAGAATCAGCAAACGCGGCTCGTGGATCAGCGCCCGGGCAATCATCAAGCGCCGCTTCATGCCACCCGACAACGAACGCGACGGCACATCGCGCTTGTCCCACAGTCCGAGCTGGGTCAGGTATTTTTCGGCGCGTTCTTTGGCCACCTTGGCCGGAATACCGTAGTAACCGGCCTGAGTCACGACAATGTCGAAAGTCTTTTCGAACTGGTTGAAGTTGAACTCCTGCGGCACCACGCCAATGCTGCGCTTGAGCGCTGCAGGCTGACGGTCAAGATCGTGACCGAAGATGCTCACGGTGCCACTGGTCTTGTTGACCAGCGTCGAAAGAATGCCAATGGTGGTGGATTTACCCGCACCATTGGGGCCGAGCAAGGCAAAGAAGTCACCCTCGGCGACGTCCAGATCAATGCCCTTGAGGGCCTGGAAACCGTTGCCGTAGGTTTTGGTTAGCTGCCTTATGGACAGAGCAGAACTCATAGCGGGTCGCGTACCAGTGTGAGGGGTTCAAGACGCGACCGAGCAGGCCGATCGCAGTGAATATGGCCATGGTGCGTGCCCAGGCCATACAAGTACAGTCATGTGTATCGATAATAACTATCAGCTTAACCGTAGTGATCAGGTCAGTGCAGTCATCACCGCCGCCTGGAATGCCGGCCGCTCCTGCAAGCGCTCGTACCAGGCGCGCAAATGGCGCATTTCGGGGCGCTCGATGGGCATTTCGAACCAGGCATAGGCGAAACAGCCCAGGGGGATGTCGCCCATGCCCAGGGACTTACCAGACAGATAAGGCTGGTGCGCCAGGGCCTGGTCAGCAATCGACAACAATTGCGCGCAGGTCTTGTGCGCGGCATTGATCGCGACCCAATCCTGCTGCTCGGCAGGGGTGCGCAGAATACCCCAGAACAGCGGGCGAAACGGTGCCGCCAGCGACGAGGTGACCCAATCCATCCACTTGTCCGCTTCGGCGCGCTGACGTGGGTTGCCGGCATACCAACCATCCTCGGCCCCATACTCGGCCGACAGATAGCGCACGATGGCGTTGGACTCCCAGAGCACCAGCCCCTGATCTTCGATCATCGGCACCAGGCCATTGGGGTTCAGCGCCCGGTATTGCGGCTCATTGACCAGGCCGAAGGCGCCACCAGCATCAATCGCCTCATACTCAAGCCCCAACTCTTCGGCGCACCACAGCACTTTCCTGACATTGGTCGAATTCTTCCGTCCCCAGATCTTGAGCATAACGTCGTCCTGATGAATGAGCGGCCGCCCAGTCTACCCCAGACTCCGGCCCTGACAATCGCCCACAGCCTATGGCGAACTCCTGCTGCCACAACCTGTCACTGTTCTGACAAGCCGAACATCGGATGCCGTCTAAGCTCTGATGGACTGCAAAATGCCCTGAGGTTTCACGGAGGAATGAACATGTTGCTGTTGTGGTTAGTCGTTCTGGTGATCGGTGCCGCCTACCTTGCCCACCGACGCATCGCCGCCCTACCCGCACTGGCCCTGATTGCGCTGTATCTGGTGCTGATGGGGATTTTCAGCCACGCGCCGGGTTGGCTACTGACGATTTTCTGGTTGGTTGTGGCAGCCAAAGCTGCCCTGGTCTTGCTGCCCGAACTGCGCCGCAAGGCGTTCAGCGCCCCGCTGTTCGGCTGGTTCAAACGCACCCTGCCGCCGATGTCGCAGACCGAACGCGAGGCAATCGATGCCGGCACCGTGTGGTGGGATGGTGAACTTTTCAGCGGACGCCCGAACTGGAATACCTTGCTGGGTTACTCCAAAGCCGAGTTGACCGAGGAAGAACAAGCCTTCATCGACGGCCCCACCGAAGCACTGTGCGCGATGGTCAGCGACTGGCAGATCGGCCAGCAACTGGACCTGCCGCCAGCCGCCTGGGAGCACATCAAGTCCAACGGTTTCTTTGCCTTGATCATCCCCAAGGAGTACGGCGGCAAAGGCTTTTCCGCCTATGCCCACTCGCAAGTGGCGATGAAACTGGCGACCCGCAGCGGCGACCTGGCCTCGACGGTCATGGTCCCCAACTCCCTGGGCCCGGCTGAGCTGTTGCTGCACTACGGCACCGACGAGCAACGCCAGTACTACTTGCCCCGCCTGGCCCGCGGCGAGGAAATACCCTGCTTCGCCCTGACCGGTCCACTGGCCGGCTCTGATGCCGGCGCGATGCCCGACAGCGGGGTTATCTGCAAAGGCCAGTGGCAAGGTGAAGAGGTCATTGGCCTGCGCCTGAACTGGGAAAAGCGCTACATCACCCTCGGCCCGGTGGCGACCCTGCTGGGGCTGGCCTTCAAGGCCTACGATCCAGAGCACTTGCTCGGCGAACAAGTGGAACTGGGGATCAGCCTGGCGCTAGTCCCAACCGATACGCCCGGCGTGGACATCGGCAAGCGCCATCTGCCGCTGGGCGCCGCTTTCATGAACGGCCCCAACAGCGGCAAAGACGTGTTCATTCCGCTGGACTACCTGATCGGTGGCCAACAGATGCTGGGCAAGGGCTGGATGATGCTGATGAACTGCCTGTCGGTGGGCCGCTCGATCTCGCTGCCAGCGGTGGGCACCGGCGCGGCCAAGTACACAAGCCTCGTCACCGGCCAGTACGCGCGGATTCGCGAACAGTTCAACGTCCCGCTGGCGGCCTTCGAAGGCATTCAGGAATCGCTGGCCCGCATTGGCGGCAACGCCTTCCTGATGGACAGCGCCCGCCTGCTGACTGCCAAGGCCGTGGACCTGGGAGAGAAGCCGTCGGTGCTGTCGGCCATCCTCAAGTATCACCTGACCGAGCGTGGCCGCGAGTGCATTCAGCACGCCATGGATGTGCATGGCGGCAAGGGCATCATCATGGGCCCGAACAACTACCTGGGCCGCAACTGGCAAGGCGCGCCAATTTTCATCACGGTCGAGGGTGCCAATATCCTTTCGCGCAACCTGATGATCTTCGGCCAGGGCGCGATTCGCTGCCACCCCTTCGTCCTCAAGGAAATGGCCCTGGCAGCACGCGAAGACCATCACCAGGCGCTAAAGGAATTTGACCAACTGCTGATGCAACACATCGGCTTCGCAGTAGGTAACGCCGCCAGCACCCTGATCCTCGGGCTGGGCCTGGGACACTTTGAAAAAGTCCCGGGCGATGCCTTGAGCCAGGGTTACTTCCGCGCCCTCAACCGCCAGGCAGCCGCCTTCGCCTTGCTCGCCGACCTGTGCATGATGCTGCTCGGCGGTGAACTGAAACGCCGCGAGCGCCTGTCAGCGCGTCTGGGTGATGTCCTGAGCCACCTCTACTTGAGCTCGGCGGCGCTAAAGCGCTATCACGACCTCAACTCGCCAGAACATCTGCAACCCCTGCTGCGCTGGGCCATGGAGGAAAGCCTGGGCCAGGCGGAGAAGGCGCTGGATCGCCTGCTCGACAACTTCCCCAATCGTTTCCTTGGCTGTGCATTGCGTGTGGTGGTATTCCCGTTCGGTCGCCAGCACACCGGCCCCAGCGACGCACTGGACGCCGAAGTTGCCGCACTGATTGGGCGCGCCAAAGGCGATCCGGCGCTGGAGGAGCTGCTTGCCGGCTGCTATCGCCCACAGGATGCAGATGACCCGGTAGGTGCGCTGCAGCACGCCAGCACCTTGCTCGACGCCTGCTCCCCCTTGCAGAAAAAACTGCATCAAGCACTCAAGGAGGGCAAGGTCAACCCGGCACCAGGCGAGTCAAACATCGAGGCAGCCCTGCAGGCTGGCGTGCTTGAGGCCGCTGAAGCGCACTCCCTGCTCGCCGCCGAGGCAGCCCGGCGCAAGGTCATCGATGTCGATGCCTTCAGCCAGGAAGAACTGCTGGCGACCCCCGGCAAAATTCGTTAACGGTCGGGACATCGGGCGCTGGGAGCCGTATACTCCCGCGCCCGTTTTAACCCAAGAGGATCGCCACATGGCCACCCCACATCTGGAGTATCACCTCCTTCTGCTCGATCACCTGCGCAGCATCCTGGTTGCCCTGGGCGAAGCCGAGCAGGTTCCAGAAGAGAGCCATGCCTTGTTTCTCGAGCGATTCGATGAACTGCGCGCAGAGTTGCCGATCGACCCACTGCAAAGCCAGTACCTGGGCCAGGACCTGATGTGCCAGGTGATCCAGCGCTACCCGCAAATCGCCCACCTGGTACCACGCGACTTGCTGTGGTTCTTCGGCGGTGACTGCCTGCACTTCATGCCAGACGAAGAACTGGACATGTACCAGGCCCTGGAAGAGCGCCGCTACGAGGCCGAGCAGAACGATGAGCCGTTCGACTGGAACCAGGAAAAGCAGCTGCTGAGCATGTCGGACGACGACAGCAAGCATTGACCTGCAACGGCGGCAAGGTTGAATACCCTGCCGCCGTTAACAGTAAAAAGTCCAGACGAAAAAAAACGCCGTTCAATCGAACGGCGTTTTTTAATTGGAGCGGGAAACGAGACTCGAACTCGCGACCCCGACCTTGGCAAGGTCGTGCTCTACCAACTGAGCTATTCCCGCAATGTGAAGCAAACCGCTGTGGTGTGAACTGCCTTGAAGCGACTCACTACCCCTGTACCGTCATGAACGCCACAGTATTTAAACTGGAGCGGGAAACGAGACTCGAACTCGCGACCCCGACCTTGGCAAGGTCGTGCTCTACCAACTGAGCTATTCCCGCAATGGCGTCCCCTAGGGGACTCGAACCCCTGTTACCGCCGTGAAAGGGCGGTGTCCTAGGCCACTAGACGAAGGGGACACACTACAACTTCACTCCCTGCTGCGTTTCGCTGTGTGCTTTACGCTGCAAGTGGCGCGCATTCTATGGATGCCTGGACAAGCCGTCAACCCCTATCGATAAATTTATTTAAATCAATGACTTCCATGAGGTGAGAATCGCCCAACCCCGCCGCTTGCCAGCAGCGCCAAGGTAGCACCTTTCAATCGAGAACCGTTGAAATTGAATAGACAGGCAGGTGCAGCACGTTGAGAACTGCGCTGAGTAAACAAGAACAAGAAGAAGGAAGGAATTTCAGGCACAAAAAAAGAGGCCTTAGGCCTCTTTTTTGATCGGCTGGCGCCGATTGAATTTGGAGCGGGAAACGAGACTCGAACTCGCGACCCCGACCTTGGCAAGGTCGTGCTCTACCAACTGAGCTATTCCCGCATTGGCGTCCCCTAGGGGACTCGAACCCCTGTTACCGCCGTGAAAGGGCGGTGTCCTAGGCCACTAGACGAAGGGGACACGCTACTGCATTCACTCCCTGCCGCGTTCCGCTGTGTGCTTTACGCTGCAAGTGGCGCGCATTCTATGGAGGCTTTGACACTCCGTCAACCCCTGCCGATAAATTTATTTAAATCAATGACTTCCCGGAGCTTCGCAAGGCTCACGGCGGTTAACGGCGCCTGGTCCTTGACGTTTATTTTTTGGCGCGCCAACGGTGCCGAAACCCCAGCAGCGACGGCGCGATACAAGCAAAAGGCCATCAACGCACACTCGACAACCGCCAAACAGCTCTATCCGGCCAAAAGCGAAGTCACTACACTCAAACAGTAAATCATCCTGTATGAGGCGTTAACGGTGACACCACTTATGATCACCCTGCTTATCGTGGCGGGGATCGCGTTGTTGATTGTGATCGGCTACCTGAACAATGTGGTCGAAAACAACAAGCTCGAGCGTGCCCGGCTGAAGATCGAACTGGCCGACCGCTTGCGCCGTTGTGGCGAGATCACCGAAACCTTTCCCGGCCAGTTGATGACCCCGGCCCTAAAGCTGCTGTTAACCCGCCTCGAACTCAACCTCAATCAGCGCCAGCTGGCTCTGGATAAAAACAGCCGCGACATCCGCGCGCGGATTGCCGAACTTGAAGGCCTGATCGCCCAGGGTGAAGCACTGCCGGTGAACAACCCGCCCGCCCCTATCCAGACCGAAGCCCGGGCCAAGGACGTACGCTTTCTGTTGGAAGGCATGCACAACCAGATCACCCGTGCGGCCCACGAAGGCTTTCTGCCCACCAACGAAGCCAAGTACTGGATCAAAGAGATCCGCCACATTCTGGTACTGCTGCACATCGAGTTTTTCAACAACCTCGGCCAGCAAGCGCTGCAGCAAAACCAGCCTGGGCATGCACGCCTGGCGTTCGAACGTGGCGTTCAGTACCTGCGCAAACAGCCGGACCCGGCGGTTTACCGCGAGCAGCTTGATTACATGGAAAAACTGCTGGCCCGCGCCAATGCTCAAGTACTGAGCCAGTTGGAGCCTGCCGAGGACGAGGTCAACGAGCTGACCGAAGGTTTGAAGACCGATACCAGTGAAGACTGGAAGAAGAAGGTTATTTACGACTGACGCCGGCTGAAAGCATCGCGGGGCAAGCCCGCTCCTACAGGTTCATTACAAATCCTGTAGGAGCGGACTTGCCCCGCGATCAACCATCAGCAGTCAGTCAAACGCAAGAAGATCGCCGCCAACCGCTCCAGCCCCACCTGATCCGCCTCACTGAAGCGCGCCAGCTTCGGACTGTCCAGATCCAGCACGCCAATCAGGCGCCCGTCCTTGACCAACGGAATCACCAGCTCGCTGTTCGAGGCGCTGTCGCAGGCGATATGCCCCGGGAACGCGTGCACGTCCTCAACCCGCTGGGTTTCCCGAGTGGCTGCCGCCGCCCCGCACACACCGCGACCAAAGGCAATCCGCACACAGGCCACCTGGCCCTGGAACGGACCGAGCACCAGCTCTTCATTGCGATTCAGGTAAAAGCCTGCCCAGTTCAAGTCGTCGACCTGACTGTAGAGAAACGCCGAAAACTGTGCCGCATTGGCAATGAAATCGCGCTCGTCGGCAAACAATGCCTCCAGCTGTGCAGCCATCAGGGCGTAGCCCTCAAGGCCTGCGCCAGAAGCGTTAAGGTCAATCATTTTTTCTGCTCCAACAGTTGCAGTCCTACCCAATAGCGGGCGAACTGATAGGCACAACGGCCATTGCGGTTGCCGCGGCCAGTGGCCCAACGCACGGCGAGGATGTCCAGGGCTTCATCGCGCTGCCAGACCAGCCCGGCAGCCTCAGCCAGTTGACCGATCCAGTGCTCCACGACATTGAGGAAATGGTCCTGGGTGAATGGGTAGAACGACAGCCACAGGCCAAAACGATCAGACAAGGCAATCTTGTCTTCCACCGCTTCGTTGGGGTGCAGTTCGCCGTCAACCATCTTCCAGTTTTCGTTGTCGCTCTGCTTCTCCGGCACCAAGTGCCGACGGTTCGAAGTGGCATATAGCAGTACGTTATCCGGTGCTTGCTCCAGGGAGCCATCGAGCACGCTCTTGAGCACCCGGTAATCGCCCTCCCCCGCTTCGAACGACAGGTCATCGCAGAACAGCACAAAACGCTGCGGCAGCTTGCTCAACTGCTCCACTACCCGTGGCAGATCGGCCAGGTGATCACGTTCTATCTCGATCAGCCGCAGGCCTGCCTCAGCGTGCTCAGCCAGCAGGGCACGCACCAGTGACGACTTGCCGGTACCGCGCGAGCCCCACAGCAGCGCATGGTTGGCGGGCATGCCATCGAGGAACTGGCGGGTATTGCGCCCCAGTTGCTCGCGCTGCTGATCAACGCCGATCAGGTCTGACAGGCGCATGTCGAGGCTGACTTCCAGCGGCAACAGATAACCGCTGCGGCCATCGCGCTGCCAACGTGCGGCCAGACAGCGGCTCCAGTCGATCGGTGCACGGGGAGCCGGCAACAACGGTTCAAGACGGGCGAGCACGGTTTCGGCACGCTCCAGAAAAGCATTCAAACGAGAGTCCACAACGATTCCTCAAGACAGTTTCAAGGACAACGGCAGTGCTGAATGTGAGACAGGGCGTGCCAGCAGCGGGGCCTGATCGGCTATGCTTGCGCAGCGCACGGAAAGTGAAACTGGCTCGGGACTCATGGATATCAAGTTCACCAATCGCCTGTCCTACAAGCAAGCCCGGCTGACGGTCCTGGTCGGCTTCATCCTGGGTACATTGCTCAGTCTCATCCAGATCGGTATCGATTATGCCAGCGAAGACGCCTCTATCAACCGCGAGATGCAGGCGCTGCTGCAAATCAGCCATAACCCGGCCTCACGCATTGCCTACAACATCGACGCCGAACTGGCCCAGGAACTGACCGGCGGCCTGCTGCAATCGCCAGCGATCACCCGCGCACGCCTGATCGATAACAACGACACCGTGCTGGCCGACGTGCAGCGCCCGCGCACTGAAAGCAACTACCGCCTGTTCAGCGATTTTCTCTTCGGTGAAAGCCGAGCGTTTCAAGACCCGCTGTTCCTTAGCCATCTGCCAGACGAAAACCTCGGAACCTTGTACCTGGAGGTCGACACCTTTGCCTTTGGCAGCCGCTTTCTCAAGCGTGCCGAAATTACCTTGCTCAATGGCTTTTTCCGCAGCCTGATCCTCACCGGAATTCTGCTGACGCTGTTCTACTTCATGCTGACCAAACCGCTGGTGCGCTTGATCAGCGCCTTGGCCAACCGCGACCCGCGCCAGCCAGAGCAGTCGAAACTGTCGTTTCCACCCGGCCACGAGCATGATGAGATCGGCGTGCTGGTCAAAGTCGCCAATCAGCAGTTCGTCAGCATGGCCACTGAAATTCAGCAGCGGCGCAGTGCCGAAAATCGCCTGACCGAGTACCTTAACGAGCTGGAAAATATCGTTTCGGCACGCACCAATGAACTCAAGGCCAGCAACATCCGCCTGAGCCAGTCGAACGAAGAGCTTGAGGCCGCACGCCGCAGGGCACTGGACATGGCCCAGGCACGGGCGGCCTTTCTGGCCAATATGAGTCACGAAATCCGCACACCGCTCAACGGCCTGCTGGGCATGATCGCGCTGTCGCTGGACAGCCCGCTCAACGCCGAACAACGCCAACAGCTGTCCATCGCCCACGACTCCGGCAAAGTACTGGTGGAGCTGCTTAACGACATCCTCGACCTGTCCAAGTTCGACGCTGGCCAACTGGAGCTTGAGCGCATTCCCTTCGACCTCGGCGCGCTGGTTGAAGATACCGCCAACCTGTTATCGCAAAATACCGCCCCCAGCGTCGAGCTGACCTGCCTGATCGATCCGCAGTTTCCCAGCATGGTCCTGGGCGACCCCACGCGCGTTCGCCAGATTGTCAGCAACCTGCTGTCCAACGCGCTGAAGTTCACCCGCTTCGGTCGCGTCGATCTGCGCCTGAGTGCTCACAACGGCGGTGTGCGCCTGGATGTCTGCGACACCGGCATCGGTATTGCCCAGGACGCCCAGGCGAAAATTTTCCAGCCTTTCACTCAGGCCGGCGCAGGGATCACCCGCCAATATGGCGGTACCGGCTTGGGTTTGACACTGACCAACAACCTCTGCGAGGCCATGCAGGGCCGCCTGAGTATCAGCTCTGAAGCGGGTTTCGGCAGCCAGTTCAGCGCCGAACTGCCCCTGCCCTGCCACTCCCCGGCGGTACCTGCTGAGCGCCTGCACGGTCATATCGCCGCCTTGACCAATGCCAGCAGCGGCCTGGCCGAGCTACTGCAAAGCCTGCTTCCAGGCTGGGGGCTGGATTACCGACGCTATGACCAGGCAAACCAACTGCACGGTGCACAACCTAACCTGTTGATTACCGACGACCTGGAAAACCTGTTCAGCCTTCGCCCGCAGATTCAGGCCCCGATTCTGCTGGTCACTGCTTATGGCAACTTCCTGCCGAGCGAACAGGCCAACTGCCTGGCGCCCTTGCAGCAGCAGGCCCGGCCACTGGCGCGCAACGCCTTGTACCAAACCTTGCGGCGCGCCCTCCAAGGCGCCCACACACTCAAGCCCAATGCGCAGCACAACACGCCTGGCAGCCTGAGCCGCGCGCGCATCCTGCTGGTGGAAGACAACCCGGTGAACCAGTTGGTGGCCAAAGGCATGCTTGCCAAGCTCGGCTGTGATGTCAGCGTTGCCGCCCAGGGCGCCGAAGCGCTGGAACACCTGGAGCAGGCGCCTTTTGACCTGGTGCTGATGGACTGCAACATGCCGGTGATGGATGGCTATGAAGCCAGTCGCAAAATTCGCCAGAGCGGGCGCTGGCCGCATTTGCCCATCGTCGCCCTGACGGCCAATGCCCTCCCCGAAGAGCGCGAGCGCTGCCGGGTGGCGGGCATGAACGATTACCTGGCCAAGCCCTTTCGCCGCGAAGAGCTGCTGGCCCTGATCGACCACTGGGTACCGCTGAGCACTAGCTGAGCAGCTTCTCGATCGATGAAGTCAGCGCCTCTGGTTTGGTGCTTGGCGCAAAACGGGTGACCTTGCCACTGACCGGATCCAGCAGGAACTTGGTGAAATTCCATTTGATCTTTTCCGAGCCAAACAGGCCGGGGGCACGCTTTTTCAGCTCGACGAACAACGGATGGGCGCCCGTACCATTGACCTCGATCTTGCGAAACAGCGGAAAGCTGACACCGAAATTGCTTTCGCAGAACTGCGCAATTTCCCGGGCATCACCCGGCTCTTGCTTGCCAAACTGATTGCACGGAAAGCCCACCACCACCAGGCCGCGCTCGCGGTAGTGGCGCCAGAGCTGCTCCAGCCCCTTGTATTGCGGGGTAAACCCGCACTGGCTGGCAGTATTGACTACCAACAGTGCCTTGCCCTGGAAATCGCCCAAGGCCTTCTGTTCACCGCTCAGGGTGACGCAGGGAATGCTCAACAGTGCGTCGGCCATGACCGTTTCTCCTCTGTTAGCGTGGGACCAGGTCCAGGCAGACCGAGTTGATGCAATAGCGTAGCCCGGTCGGTGGCGGGCCGTCAGGGAATACGTGGCCCAGGTGTGCGTCGCATTGTGCGCAGGTCACTTCCGTGCGAATCATGCCGTGGGACGTGTCGCGAATTTCGATCATCGCGCTGTCCTCGATCGGCTGGTAAAAGCTCGGCCAACCGCAACCGGAGTCAAACTTGGCCGTCGAGTCGAACAGCGGCGCATTGCAGCAGATGCAGTGATAGACGCCGTCGGTTTTGCTGCTGTTGTACTTGCCGCTGAACGGCCGTTCGGTGCCCTTGAGGCGACAGACGTTGTACTGCTCCGGGTCGAGCATGGCACGCCATTCTTCCAGGGTTTTCTCTATCTTTTGCATGTGCAGGCCTCGGCAGACTAAAAACCCCGCGCTGCGTCTTTTCCACAACGCGGTCGGCACGTATATTATTGCGCCTCATCAGACATCAGTCTGGCACCCGCGTTACACGCATTTCAAACGATTTCACAGCGCAGTGCGCGGCGATCTTTTCTAATCGGGATCACATCATGCAGGTCAGCAAATCGAACAAGCTCGCCAATGTCTGCTACGACATTCGCGGCCCGGTGCTCAAGCACGCCAAGCGCCTGGAAGAGGAAGGCCATCGCATCCTCAAGCTGAACATCGGCAACCCGGCGCCCTTTGGTTTCGAAGCGCCGGACGAAATCCTCCAGGATGTGATCCGCAACCTGCCAACTGCGCAAGGCTACAGCGACTCCAAAGGCCTGTTCAGCGCGCGTAAAGCGGTGATGCAGTACTGCCAGCAGAAGCAGATCGAAGGTGTCGGCATCGAAGACATCTATCTGGGCAACGGCGTCTCCGAACTGATCGTGATGTCGATGCAGGCGCTGCTCAACAACGGCGACGAAGTGCTGATCCCGGCGCCGGACTACCCGCTGTGGACGGCTGCAGTCAGCCTGGCCGGCGGCAACCCGGTGCACTACCTGTGCGACGAACAGGCCGACTGGTTCCCCGACCTTGACGACATCAAGGCCAAGATCACCCCGAACACCAAAGCGCTGGTGATCATCAACCCGAACAACCCGACCGGTGCGGTGTACTCGCGCGAACTGCTGCTGGGCATGCTGGAGCTGGCACGCCAGCACAACCTGGTGGTGTTCTCCGACGAGATCTACGACAAGATTCTCTACGATGAAGCCGTGCACATCAGCACCGCATCGCTGGCCCCTGACCTGCTCTGCCTGACCTTCAACGGCCTGTCGAAATCCTACCGGGTCGCGGGCTTCCGTTCCGGCTGGCTGATCATCTCCGGGCCCAAGCAGCACGCCCAGAGCTATATCGAAGGCATCGACATGCTGGCCAACATGCGCCTGTGCGCCAACGTGCCGAGCCAGCATGCCATCCAGACCGCCCTGGGCGGCTACCAGAGCATCAATGACCTGGTACTGCCCAATGGCCGCCTGCTCGAACAGCGCAACCGCACCTGGGAGCTGCTCAACAGCATTCCCGGCGTCAGCTGCGTCAAACCTATGGGAGCGCTTTATGCCTTCCCACGAATCGACCCCAAGGTCTGCCCGATCCACAACGACGAAAAGTTCGTACTCGACCTGCTACTGTCGGAAAAATTGTTGATCGTGCAAGGCACCGCCTTCAACTGGCCGTGGCCCGATCACTTCCGCGTAGTCACCCTGCCGCGGGTCGACGACCTCGAGCAGGCCATCGGCCGCATCGGAAACTTCCTGAAAACCTATCAGCAGTAACCTGCAGTCGGTTGAGAAAGCCTGCGTCGCTTCCGGCGCAGGTCCTTCAGATTAATTACCGCCTCTGTAAGACCTCGCCTACCTGACGTGCGAGTTGACGGAATTCGGCTGTAATACAGAGAAGTACACAGTTTGAAATAGTCGCCCGGTTGAATCACTGAAGCCCGCGCCTTATATACCCCGCATACGTGACATTTTTATCCGTCAGGAGACCGTAACAACCATGATGCGCATCTTACTGTTTGTAGCCACCAACCTTGCGGTTGTGCTGATTGCCAGCATTACCTTGAGCCTGTTCGGCTTCAATGGGTTCATGGCGGCAAACGGGGTTGACCTCAAACTCGACCAGTTGCTGATTTTCTGCGCCGTGTTCGGCTTTGCCGGCTCGCTGATTTCGCTGTTCATCTCCAAGTGGATGGCGAAAATGAGCACCGGTACGCAGATCATCAGCCAGCCGCGCACTCGCCACGAGCAGTGGCTGCTGCAAACGGTCGAAGAGCTCTCCCGTGAAGCTGGCATCAAAATGCCGGAAGTGGGCATCTTCCCGGCCTACGAGGCCAACGCCTTTGCCACCGGCTGGAACCGCAACGACGCTCTGGTCGCCGTAAGCCAGGGCCTGCTGGAGCGTTTCTCGCCCGATGAAGTGCGCGCGGTACTGGCCCACGAAATCGGCCACGTCGCCAATGGCGACATGGTCACCCTGGCGCTGGTACAGGGCGTGGTCAACACCTTCGTGATGTTCTTCGCCCGGATCATCGGTAACTTTGTCGACAAGGTGATCTTCAAAAACGAAGAAGGCCAGGGCATTGCCTACTACATCGCGACCATCGTCGCCGAGCTGGTACTGGGTATTCTGGCCAGCATCATCGTCATGTGGTTCTCGCGTAAACGCGAATACCGTGCTGACGAAGCCGGTGCCCGCCTGGCTGGCACCAATGCCATGATCGGCGCCCTGCAGCGCCTGCGTTCGGAACAAGGCGTGCCTGTGCACATGCCCGACACGCTGAACGCCTTTGGCATCAACGGCGGCCTCAAGCAAGGCCTGGCTGGCTTGCTGATGAGCCACCCGCCGCTGGAAGACCGCATCGAAGCACTGCGCCGTCGCGGCTAAGTCTTACGGCAACGAAAACGGGCGACCTCAGGGTCGCCCTTTTTTTGCTCTATTGGTTATTCGAACTGGCTCGGTAGGAGCGGGCTTGCCTCGCGAGGCGGTGTGGCAGATGGACCGCTATCGCGGGGCAAGCCCGCTCCCACCTTGACCAATTAGCGCTGCAGACTGTAGGCCCGCTCAAACAGATGCGTAGCACCGGCCTGCTTAAATTTTGGGCTCGACTCCAGCACATCGTGTGCCGCTAGCTCAACAGGATGCCAACTGGCGAGCAATGCCTGAACCTCCGCATCCGTCACGGCAAAAGGTGGCCCGTCGATCTGCGACTGATCGTAGTCGAGCGTAATCAACAGCCCCTTGACCGAGGCAGGCAGTATTGCCTGCAAATGCGCGACATAGCGCTGGCGCATATCCGCCGGCAACGCGATCAGCGCCGCACGGTCATACAACGCGCTGCAACCACTGACGTCCTCAGCGCTCAAGGCGAAAAAATCACCGCAATAGATTTCGATATCCTCACAGCGAAACACCTTGAAGGCGCCCTTCTGCGTCACCTGCGGCTGCAACTGATGTTCGCTGAAGAAGTCTTCCACCGCCTTCTCGGACAGCTCCACACCCACTACCTGCAGCCCTTGCCCAGCCAACCAGAGCATGTCGAGGCTTTTGCCACACAATGGCACCAATACCCGCTCTCCCGCCGCCACCGCCAATGCTGGCCAGTACTGCTGCAAGTAGGCATTGACCTGCGACTGATGAAAGCCGATCTGATTACTGTTCCAGCGTGAATGCCAAAAATCCGCCTGCATGCTTCACCTCAATAAATTCGATCAAAAGCTGCGAAAACTTATATTAGATTTAGATCTATGTTGTGCCTGAAGATGGGCCCATCTTAACGTCAGGAATGCTCCTATGCTGCCCAGCCTGTTTATTTCTCATGGCTCCCCCATGCTCGCCCTGGCGCCGGGCGCCAGTGGCCCGGCCCTGAAGCGTCTGGCCGCCGAGCTGGATCGGCCGAAAGCCATTATCGTGGTTTCGGCGCACTGGGAAAGCCGTGAGCTGCTGGTCTCCAGCAGCCCGCAACCGCAAACCTGGCACGACTTCGGCGGCTTCCCGGCAGCGCTGTACGCCGTGCAATACCCGGCCCCCGGTGACCCTGCCCTGGCCCAGCGCATCAGCGAATTGCTCTGCGCTGCCGGCCTGCCTGCGCGCCTCGACCCGCAACGCCCGTTTGACCACGGCACCTGGGTGCCACTGTCATTGATGTACCCCAAGGCCGATATTCCAGTGGTGCAGGTTTCCCTGCCTACCCAACTTGGCCCGCAATTGCAGGAGCTGGTAGGCCGAGCGCTTATCGGTTTGCGTGAACAAGGCATCCTGCTGGTCGGCTCCGGCAGCATCACCCACAACCTCGGCGAACTGGACTGGCACGCCGGCCCGGAAAGCATCGAGCCCTGGGCCCTGGCGTTTCGCGACTGGATGATCGAGAAGCTGCAGGCAGGCGACACAGCGGCTCTGCATGATTACCGGCAGCAAGCACCCTTTGCCGTACGCAGCCATCCGAGCGATGAGCATTTGCTGCCGCTGTACTTTGCACGGGGCGCTGGCGAACATTTCGGAATCGTCCACCAAGGCTTCACGATGGGAGCGCTGGGGATGGACATATACCGCTTTGACTAACCTCACCTGTAGGAGCGGCGGTGCGGCGACCCGACTTGCCCCGCGATTGCGGTGTGTCAGTAAAAATCGTATCGCGGGGCAAGTCGGGTCGCCGCACCGCCGCTCCTACAGGCCCATCAGGCAGACAAAAAAAATCCCCGACTCGGTCGGGGATTTTTTTTTAACGCTCGCGGATCAATCTTCGCGGTAGCGGCGCAGCTTCAGCTGCTTACCGGCAACACGGGTATCCTTGAGCTTGGCCAGCAGACGCTCCAGACCTTCTTCCGGCAGCTCGACCAGGCTGAAGCTGTCGCGCACCTGGATGCGGCCGATAGCTTCGCGGGCCAGGCCGCCTTCATTGAGGATGGCGCCGAGCAGGTTCTTGGCGGCGATACCATCACGCGCACCCAGCGCGGTACGGCAGCGAGCACGGCCTTCAGCCAGCGGCATTGGTGCACGACGCTCACGCTCGCCACGCTCTGGACGATCACCGCCAGTACGCTCACGCGGGGTGTAGGTCGGAACCAGCGGCTGCTCTTTCTCGACGGCTTCCAGGGTCAGGGCCTGACCGTTGGTGGCCTTGCGCAGCAGGGCTGCGGCCAGGGCACGCGGGCTGCAACCGATGTCGGCAGTCAGGCGATCGAGCAGATCACCGTGGGTCGACTCAGCGTCGCCAACCAGCGGCGCCAGGCTGCTGGTCAGTTTCTTGATGCGTGCATCAAGAACGGCCTGGGCATTTGGCAGACGAACTTCGGCAACCTTCTGACCGGTCACACGCTCGATCACTTGCAGCATGCGGCGCTCACGCGGGGTGACCAGCAGCAGTGCACGACCTTCACGACCCGCACGGCCGGTACGGCCGATACGGTGAACGTAGGATTCCGGATCGTACGGCATGTCAACGTTGAACACGTGAGTGATGCGCGGTACGTCAAGACCACGAGCAGCAACGTCGGTGGCGACGACGATGTCCAGGCGGCCATCCTTGAGCGAGTCGATGACGCGCTCACGCTGGTTCTGGGCAATGTCACCGTTCAGCGCAGCGGCTTTGTAGCCTTTGGCTTCCAGGGCGCTGGCCAGGTCCAGAGTGGCTTGCTTGGTACGCACGAAGGCGATCAACGCGTCGAACTCTTCGACTTCCAGCAAACGCAGAACAGCGGAAACCTTCTGGTCGGCATGGACCATCAGGTGGGCTTGTTCGATAGCGGTTACGGTCTGGGTCTTGGTCTGGATCTTGACGTGCTTTGGATCACGCAGGTGACGCTCAGCGATAGCGCGGATCGAGGCTGGCAGAGTAGCCGAGAACAGCACGGTCTGACGGGTTTCCGGCATGGCCTTGAAGATCACTTCGAGGTCGTCCATGAAGCCCAGTTTGAGCATTTCGTCGGCTTCGTCGAGCACCAGGTGATTGACGGTAGCCAGGACCTTCTCGTCGCGACGCAGGTGGTCGCACAGACGGCCAGGGGTAGCCACGACGATTTGCGCGCCGTTGCGGATTGCTTTGAGTTGTGGGCCCATTGGGGCACCACCGTATACGGCCACTACGGTTACGCCTGGCATTTGCTTGGCGTAGGTTTCGAATGCAGTGGCTACTTGCAGCGCCAACTCACGGGTTGGCGCCAGGATCAGGGCTTGCGGCTCGCGCTTGCTCGGGTCGATACGGTTCAGGATAGGCAGTGCGAAGGCAGCGGTTTTACCGGTACCTGTCTGTGCCTGACCGATCATGTCGTGACCAGCAAGAATAATCGGGATCGATTGCTGCTGAATGGCTGAAGGCTCTTCGTAGCCGGTAGCCAGTACTGCAGCAACAATGCTCGGATGAAGATCGAGAGCGGCGAAGCCGCCGGTTTCCTGGGTCATGGGTCTGCCTCTAAGTGCATCCGCAAAGACCCATGCTCCAAAGCTGCACATGCCTTGTAAGACCCGAAGGTCACCCTGGCAGCTTTGTCGGCGGGGATTTGCGAAAACGATTGAAGAAAAAAAGGAACGTCAGGGAGAGTCCGCGGGGCGGACGCGCAACCGAAGCTGGCTTCGGGGAATTGCACTACCTAAACGAGGTCCGGTAAAAGACCGGCGCGTACTATACCTGAATTCGCAAATCACGGGAGATTTTTTTATCGCAACACGCCTACGTCAGGCCGCGTTGCTACGGGCCTGGGTGGGTGAGTCTGCAGGCGGCTGAATCGATTTTCTTGCGCCTGCTCTAGCACGCGGCTCAGGTGGCCGGGCGAATCGCGCCGATCAGTGGCTGCAGCGAGTAACCCAGACGTGGCGCCAGGGCCTGCGCACGCGCGTTGAGGCCGTCCATGTCCAGGACCTGATCGAGATCGGCCGGCACCAAAACGATGACATTGCCTTCTTTGACCGGCAGTTCCCAATAGTGGCGATGATAAAGACCGCGCAACAACGCGGCCCCCAGCGGCTTGCCGTCATCGCTGGCCCACTGGTTGATCACCAGCCAGCCACCAGGGTTCAAGCGCTTCTGGCAGTCTTCCAGGAACTGCCATGCCAGGTGTGCAGCGTTCGGACCATGATCGGTGTACAGATCGACGAAGATCAGATCGGCCGGTTCCGCGCTATTGAGCAGCTCCATTGCATCGCCAATGCGAATGTACAGGCGCGGGTCGTCATCCAGCCCCAGGTACTCGATGGCCAGGCGCGGCACATCGGGGCGCAGTTCAATGGCCTCGACGTCTTCCAGCGGCAGGAACTTCAGGCACGCCTGGGTCAGGGTGCCAGCGCCCAGGCCAAGGAACAGCGCACTTTCAGGCGCTTCATGGCACAGCGCGCCAATCAACATGGCGCGGGTATAGTCGTATTCCAGCCAGCTGGGGTCGGCAGTGAACACACAGCTCTGCTCGATGGCGTCGCCGAATTCGAGAAAGCGGTAGTCCTCGACTTCCAGCACACTGATGGTGCCGTACTGATCCTGTACCCGGGCCAGCACCCGCTCTACCCGTTCCACTGTCATGCTGTCTCCCGGCTCGCGCCGCTGCCCCAGGCAAAAACCGCCATTGTCCGTCAATGGCGCCAGTGCAACAAGGCATGCCGCAACTGTTAACATGGCAGACAGCCCACTTACGATCAGATCGAGCCTGTAATGAACCGACCCTGGAGCCCTGACAGCTGGCGCGCCCTGCCGATCCAGCAACAACCGACCTACCCCGACGCGGCACATTTGCTCAAGGTCGAACAGACTTTGGCCAGCTATCCGCCGCTGGTCTTCGCTGGCGAAGCGCGAGAGCTGCGCCGCCAGTTTGCCGAAGTCACTCAGGGCCGGGCGTTTCTCTTACAAGGCGGCGACTGCGCAGAAAGCTTCGCCGAGTTTTCTGCCGCGAAAATCCGCGACACGTTCAAAGTACTGCTGCAAATGGCCATCGTCATGACCTTTGCCGCCGGTTGTCCGGTCGTGAAGGTGGGGCGCATGGCCGGGCAATTTGCCAAGCCACGCTCAGCCGGCGATGAAACCATTGCCGGGGTGACCCTGCCGGCCTACCGCGGCGACATCGTCAACGGCATCGGCTTTGACTCAAAGAGCCGCGTACCGGACCCAGAGCGCCTGCTGCAGGCCTATCACCAGTCCACCGCCAGCCTGAACCTGCTGCGCGCCTTCGCCCAGGGCGGTTTTGCCGACCTGCACCAGGTGCACAAATGGAACCTGGACTTCATCGCCAACTCGGCGCTGGCAGAAAAATACAGCCAATTGGCTGACCGCATCGACGAAACCCTGGCCTTCATGCGCGCCTGCGGCATGGACAGTTCGCCGCAACTGCGCGAAACCAGCTTCTTCACCGCCCACGAAGCGCTGCTGTTGAACTATGAAGAGGCCTTCGTACGCCGCGACAGCCTGACCAACGACTACTACGACTGCTCCGCGCACATGCTGTGGATTGGCGACCGTACTCGTCAGCTTGATGGCGCCCACGTGGAGTTCCTGCGCGGGGTCAACAACCCGATTGGCGTCAAAGTCGGGCCGAGCATGAACACCGAGGAACTCATCCGCCTGATCGATGTGCTCAACCCGGACAACGACCCCGGCCGCCTGAACCTGATTGTGCGCATGGGCGCCGACAAGGTTGGCGAACATTTGCCGGCGCTGATCCAGAGCGTTGAACGCGAAGGCCGCAAGGTGCTGTGGAGCTCGGACCCGATGCATGGCAACACCATCAAGGCCAGCAGCGGTTACAAGACCCGCGATTTCGCGCAGATCCTCAGCGAGGTCAAACAGTTCTTCCAGGTGCATCAGGCCGAAGGCAGCCATGCCGGCGGTATTCACATCGAAATGACCGGGCAGAATGTCACCGAATGCATCGGTGGTGCGCGGCCGATCACCGAAGACGCCCTGTCTGACCGCTACCACACCCACTGTGACCCGCGGATGAACGCCGATCAGTCACTGGAACTGGCCTTCCTGATCGCCGAAACGCTCAAGCAAGTGCGCCGCTGACCGCACTGCCTGCCAGCGCCACACGCAAGCGTGCGGCGCTGGAGCGCGGGCACTCAAGCTGTACTCGACTCAGACCAAGCCAGGCCGCCATTTGCCACAGGCTATCGGCCAACGCCTGCATCCCGGCGTCATCAAGCCCCTGCACTTCCTCATGCAGCGCATGAATCAGCAAACACGCGCTGGCCCGCTCGGCGCGCAAGTCCACGCGCGCTGCAATGCGCTCGTTGTGCAGAAACGGCAAGACGTAATAGCCGTACACCCGCTTGTGGGCCGGGGTATAAATTTCCAGGCGGTAGCGAAAATCGAACAGCCGCTCGGTGCGTTCGCGTTGCCACACCAATGAATCGAATGGCGACAGCAACGCACTGCTGACGACTTTGCGCGGCATTCGGACTTCGTTGAGGCAATAGGCTGGTTGCGCCCACCCCTGAACCGAGCAGGTCTGCAATTGCCCCTCCTCAACCAGCTCGGCCAGCCGTGCCTGGCTGTCGGCCGGGCTCAAGCGATAGTAGTCGCGCAGATCCTTTTCCGTAGCGACGCCCAGCGCCTTGGCCGCCTGCAGTAGCAAACCGCGCTGAGCTTCTGCCTCATCCAGCAACGGCTGCTGCAGCAACGCTGCCGGCAACACCCGCTCCGGCAAGTCATACAAACGCTCAAAGCCACGCCGCCCGGCCACCGTTACCAGCCCCGCAGCGAACAACCACTCCAGCGCATGCTTTTCCGCGCTCCAGTCCCACCAGGGACCGGCACGTTCTGTCCGAGTCGACAGACTGCCTGCCCCCAACGCGCCCTGCGCGGTGACAGCAGCCAGCACGCGAGCGATGGTCGCTTGCTGTTCCCGACCAAATCGCGCCAGCTGTTGATAAATCCCCTGCCCTTCACGCGCACGCTGCATGCGCCAGCGCAGTAGCGGATAAAGCTGCAAGGGCAACAGCGAGGCCTCATGACCCCAGTATTCAAAGAGTTTACGCTGACGCCTGGAGCCCCAGGCGATCTGATCAAGCAAGGCCTGTGGATAACTACCCAGGCGGGAAAACAGCGGCAGGTAATGCGAACGCACCAAGGCATTGACCGAATCGATCTGCACCACGCCCAGGCGCTCGATCAAACGCTGCAGGTGAGTGCCGTTCACGCTTGACCGAGGCCCGGCGCCTGCCAGACCCTGGGCCGACAACACCAGCCGACGCGCCTGCAGCATGGAAAAGGATTGTGTGGTGGGCATGCCCGACTCCTTCAGAACAAGCCCACTCAAGGTAGCCGCGACGCCTGCAGCGCGCGACTCATTTTTTCAGCGGGTCATCCCAGAATGGCCGCTCCACTTCCTGCAAGATATCAACACGGCTCATACCGATATCGTGCAGCGCGGCATCACTCAGACGCGCCAGTTCCATACGTTGCTGATGCAACTGCCACCAGCGCGCAAACTGCCGGACAACTTCCTGAACCAGGTGCGGCTGGAAATCCATCGGGACCTGCGATTTCTGACCTTTCATCGTCTTGCCCTCCGTGTGGGATGACGACAGTGTCAGGCCGGGCCTAAAATCAATCCAACGAATGTTTCTTATGTCATACATCTAGGGGATTGATGCATTGTCCCAGTATCAGAGTATCGACTCCGAGGTGCTGCGCACCTTCGTCGCGATTGCCGAACATGGCGGTTTTACGCGTGCCGGCGAAGTGGTCAACCGCACTCAGTCGGCGGTGAGCATGCAGATGAAACGCCTGGAAGAAGACATCATTCAACGCCAGCTGTTCGAGCGTGACGGCCGCCAAGTGCGCCTGACCGCCGAGGGCCAAGTGTTGCTCAGTTATGCCCGGCGCATCCTCAAGCTGCATGGTGAGGTGATCAATACACTGCGTATGCCCCATATGGTCGGCACGGTGCGCATCGGCACACCCGACGACTATGCCATGCGCTTTCTGCCCGGCATCCTCTCCAGCTTCGCCCAGGCCTATCCGCTGATTCAGGTAGAGGTGCACTGCGAAAGCTCGCGCCAATTGATGCAGCGTCAGGATCTGGACATGACCATTGTCACCTGCGAGCCCGGCCATGAAGTCGGCCAATTACTGCGCCGGGAACGTGCGGTGTGGGTGCAGGCACAAGGTTTTTGCCCGCACGAACACCAGCCCTTGCCACTTGCAGTGTTCAATACCGATTGCTGCTGCCGCACCTGGGCCTGCAATGCCCTGGACACGATCGGCAAGGAATACCGCATTGCCTATACCAGCGCCAGCACACCCGCGATCATGGCGGTGGTCAGCGCCGGGCTGGCAGTCACTGCTCAATTGCAGAGTCTGATCACCAACGACCTACGCATTATTGGTGAAGCAGAAGGCCTGCCTGAGCTGCCGACGGCAAGCATCATGCTGCTACGCAACCACAGCAATCAGTCGCAGATGACCGATTGCATGGCTGACTACATTGCCGAAGGCTTCAAATCTTGAAGGCCAGCATCGCCGCGCAAATTACGAGAAATCCACAAAACAGTGAACGCAGGACTTTTTCCGGCAAGGCATGCGCCAGCTTCACGCCCCAACTGATGCTCAGCAAACCGCCAATGGCCAACGGAATGCCCATGCTCCATTGCACATGCTGGTGAATGCCGTAGGTCATCAGCGTCACCGCTGTGCTTGGCGCGGCCAAGGCCAGCGAGAGCCCTTGAGCAACCACTTGGGTGGTGCCAAAGACACTGGTCAGGATCGGCGTTGCCACCACCGCTCCGCCCACGCCAAACAAACCGCCCAACACCCCGGCACCACCGCCCAGCACCCCGAGCCACGGCCAGGGATGGCGTAGCTCGCTACTCGGTTGCGCCTTGCGCATGAACATCCGCGCCAGGTTCCATGCTGCCAGAGCCACCAGAAACACCACGAACCCCATGCGCATCGACTGCGCATCGATACCGACAGCCCAGATCGAACCGAGCCAGGCAAAGATGAAGCTGGCAGCCGCCAGTGGCAGCGCATGCCGCAATTCGATGCGATTGCGCTGGTGGTAGCGCCACAGCGCCAGCAACACGTTAGGCACCACCATCACCAGTGCAGTGCCCTGGGCAAGCTGCTGGTCGAGACCGAACAACACGCCAAGGGCCGGAATGGCGATCAGGCCACCGCCGATGCCAAACAAACCACCCACGGTGCCCAGTGCTGCGCCCAGCGCGATGTACATTGCCCACTCAATCATTGCTGCCTCTCACCGAAAACCAATGGGCGCATGCTACCGAGCCAGTGCTAGCGGGGAAACGCATAGCAACGCACAATGGCTTTGCCATTTACGCACAAGCAGACCACGCGAAATGAACCCTGACACCCTCACCGAGCAACTCAGCCTGTTCCTCGACGTGCTGGAGACCGGCAGCTTTTCCGCCACCGCCCGGCGCCATCCGCTGACCCCTTCTGCCGTTGCCCGGCGTATCGACACGCTGGAGAGTGCCGTTGGCAGCCGCCTGTTCGTGCGCAGTACGCACGCGGTGCGCCCTACCCCGGCTGGTAATGCATTTGCTGAACGCGCCCGGCGCATCGTGGAAGAATTACGCCTGGCCCGCGCCGAAGCAGTGTCATTGAGTAATGCCCCTGAAGGGCTGATCCGCATCGATGCCCCCGCAGCGTTCGGTCGTCGGCATTTGGCCCCGGCGATTGCCGACTTTCTGGTGGCCTACCCCGGGCTGGATGTGCAGTTGCGCCTGATCGACAGTTTTGTCGACCTGCACGGCTCGCACTTGGGAGAAGTCGATCTGGTGTTGCGCGCCGGGCCATTGGCCGATACCCGCCTGGTGGCCACGCCGCTGGCCTACATGGTCCGTATTGCCTGTGCCAGCCCTGCTTACCTGGCCGCCCGCGGCGTTCCCAGCAGTCCCGCCGAACTCCCTGAGCACGACGGCCTGGACTGGGATGGCCTGGCGCCTCCGTTTGCCTGGCGCTTTGCCGTTGACGGCCAGTTGCGCCTGTATCGCCCCACCCGAATGCGCATGAGCGCCAACAATGCCGAGACGTTGCTGTTCGGGGCGCTGGCCGGCCTGGGCATTGCTCACTTGCCCACCTGGCTGATCAGCGACTACCTGCTGCGCGGCGAATTGCTGCCGCTGTTCTGCGAACAGGGCCTGCCCGCTGCCGAGTCCAGCGGAATTTATGCCTTGCGCCTGGAACACGAAACGAACTCTCGCAGCCGTTTGCTACTCGAATTCCTCAAGAGCCGCTTCAGCCCCGTACCGCCTTGGGATCTGGCCTTGCAAAGCGAGCTGCGCTGGTCATCCTCGTGCTAATGAACAGCGTGCTAAATTCAAAGGACTCAACGAAATAAAGGATGTGCATGAACGCCGCGAAAAACCCTGCCCTGTGCGATGAGCTGTTGCTGGATAACCAAGTGTGCTTCGCCCTGTACTCGACATCGCTGCTGATGACCAAAGTCTACAAGCCGCTGCTGCAGCAACTCGGACTGACTTATCCACAGTATCTGGCAATGCTGGTGCTATGGGAAAAGGATGGCCTGACTGTCGGTGAAATCAGCCAGCGCCTGCTGACCGATCCGGGCTCGCTCACCCCACTGCTCAAACGCCTGGAAGCAGAAGGCCTGCTCAAACGCACCCGCAGCCGGGAAGACGAGCGGGTTGTACAGGTGCACCTGAGCGACCAGGGGCGCGCCCTGCAAGACCGCGCCAAGAACGTTCCGCAGTGCATTCTGGCGGCCAGCGGCGAAAGCCTGGCGCGCCTGCAACACTTGCAGGCGGAGCTGTTGGAACTGCGCACCAACCTGCAGAAAAGCCTCTGACAGCTATGCTGTGAATGACCGTTTGTAAGCTGGTCGAAATTTATCTTGCGCGCAAAATAATTGCGCACTAAGTTAAACCCCGTACCCACTCAGCGCTGCGGCGCAACATACAAGCGAGGCTCAACATGCAAAAGGTCACTCCGCTGTACATTGCTGAAGCCAAGTCCACCGGTGGTCGCGACGGCAGCTCGCGCTCCAGCGACGGTAAACTCGAAGTCAAACTGAGTACGCCCAAAGAACTGGGCGGCGCTGGCGGTGACGGCACCAACCCCGAACAACTGTTTGCTGCAGGCTATTCGGCCTGCTTTATCGGCGCCCTGAAGTTCGTTGCCGGCCAGCAGAAAAAAGCCCTGCCTGCCGACAGCTCGATTACCGCCAAGGTCGGTATCGGCCAGATCCCGGGCGGGTTCGGCCTGGATATCGACCTGCACATCGCCCTGCCGGGCCTGCAGCAGGCGGATGCGCAGGCGCTGGTGGATGCTGCTCACCTGGTTTGCCCATACTCCAACGCCACCCGCGGCAACGTTGACGTTCGCCTGCACGTGACGGTCTGAGGCTGAGTCCCGGACATAAAAAAACCCGGCCAAGGCCGGGTTTTTTCTGGGCGCCAGGAATTACTTCTTGGAACGGCCTTTGAAGCTGTTGTCGCGAGTGTCGATGTCGATCCACTCGTCGATCTGGATGAAGTCAGCAACGCTGATTTCAGTGCCGTTTTTCAGCTTGGCAGGTTTCATGACCTTGCCCGAGGTGTCGCCGCGAGCAGCGTTCTCGGTGTAAACAACCTGACGGCTGATGGTGGTC
This sequence comes from Pseudomonas sp. NUPR-002, assembly GCF_056322725.1. Classification (NCBI taxonomy): domain Bacteria; kingdom Pseudomonadati; phylum Pseudomonadota; class Gammaproteobacteria; order Pseudomonadales; family Pseudomonadaceae; genus Pseudomonas; species Pseudomonas sp. NUPR-002. The sequence goes on along the minus strand of NZ_CM150476.1, from coordinate 1,764,624 downwards.
GGCAGTTCAACCGAAACCAGACGGCCTTCGAAGAAGACTGCTTCGCAGACGTCTTCCATGCCTTCTTCGATGTACGGCAGAACGGCTTCGAGGTCTTCAGCGTTCAGTTCGTACATGGTGTAGTCGGTGGTGTCCATGAAGGTGTAGGAGTCACCGCTGATGAACGACAGGGTCGCTTCTTTGCGATCCAGGATCACGTCGTCCAGCTTGTCGTCCGCACCGTAAACGGTTTCGGTCTTGTAGCCGGTCAGCAGGTTCTTCAGCTTGGTCTTCATGATCGCGCTGTTACGGCCCGACTTGGTGAATTCAGCTTTCTGGACCAGCCAAGGGTCGTTGTCGATCCGCAGTACGGTACCGGGTTTCAGTTCTTTACCAGTTTTCATCGCGAGATATCCGAATTTGGATGGATTTACAAAAATCGAGGCCGCGTATCATAGCGAATTTCGGTAAAACTGTACCAGCGCCGTGGCAAGGTCCGGCTGAGCGGCCTGTGCGGTGGCCCAATGGCGGGCGTGGCGGTCGAGTTCGTCCCAGTGTTCAAGCACCTGTTGCCAGGCCTGGCCCATGTCGCGATCCATGTTCCAGGCGCGCCACAAATCGACAATCGCCGCTTGGGCTGACGGCGAAAGCCCCACTACGTAGTGATCGAGAAACGCTTCGAGCTTTTCCCAATGGGCATACTCTTCCTGCACATAGATGTGCCAGAGCAACGGCCGCCCTGCCCATTGCGCGCGGACGAACGAATCCTCACCACGCACGGCGTTGAAGTCGCAGCTCCAGAGCAACTGGTCATACTCGTCCTGGCTGACAAAAGGCAGAATCTGCACGGTCAGCGCACCCCGTGTGAGCACACGGCCCACCTGCATCTCGCCGTCGCCCAGCCACGCCTGCACGTCTGCCAGAATCCGTCCCTCAGGTACCAGCAGGTGATTGCTTCGAGAATCGGCGGCCAACGCGTCGAGCCAACTGGCCAGGCTGGCATTTTCGTAAGCAAACAGCGAAATCAAACGGGCGCCATCGGCCGGAACTACGCCCAGATGCTGAAGAAATGCCGTGCGCGCGGCGGGGTCTTGCTCGAAGGTTTCGCGCCGCGCCAGCAGTGTGGCCTCGCGGAGCAAGCCACCGGTCTTGGGGGTAAAACCTGGAAAGAAAAACACTTTGCGCAGGCCGTTGGGTTGCGGTGAAGGCAAACCATGACAGCCTTCCACCCAGTTTTCAGCGCTCAGGTACTCAAGATTCAGCCACAGCGGCGGGCGCGGGCAATCGAGCATTGCCTGCACATAATCGGCCGGCAACTGACAGGCAAAAGCGCCGATGACTACATCTGCTACTGACGTTTCCTGCCAGTCCGCTAGCCAGTGGCACACCTCTACGCCCTGCTGCCATTGACGCGGCGCCTGGGCGTCAGCCTCTGGGCAGATACGCGCGAAGGCGTTGAGATCATCCACCCACAGGCGCACCGCCATTCCCTGCTCGGCCACCAGTTGCCGGGCCAGGCGCCACGTCACGCCGATGTCGCCGTAGTTATCAACGACACAACAGAAGATGTCCCAGTCAGCTTTCATAGCTGGCCTCTTGGAAAAAGTGCCAATTGTCCGGGGAAATCATCGCAGACAAAAGCACACTGCGAAAAAAACCTGCAACGCCATGCCACAATAGAATCCTGTGCCCTGGCCAGGAGGCCATCATGCCCCGCCCTCGCGAACTGAAGATCACCCTCAAACCACTCCAGTTGATTGTGTGCATTGCCCTGGGCCTTTGGTTCGGTGCCCTGGCGATCGCCTTGAGCCTGTGGCTGGCCTGGCGCTTTGTGCCGGAGACAGTGCAACCCTTGAGCCAGGTACTGATCCCGCCTGTCGCAGCACCAGCCCCAGGCGCCGAGCAGCAGAGCCAGATGTTCGAGCAGTACAAACAAATTTTGCGCAACCAGGAACTGCAGCAGGCCGAGGATCAGGCTGAAAGCAGCGTCCGTAATCTGTCCAATCCCAAATGCCAGTTCTGGTTGCAACAAAACCGCACGGCACCAACCGAAAAGAGCCGCGCCCTTGTCCTTGAATTCTGTCACTAGCACCATGAACAAAGCCGACTTGCTGCAACGCATCATCGACACCCTGAGCTTCGATCTCGACGTGGCCCAACGCGCTGCGCAAACCGCTTATGAAGCGGCCACGGCCGAAGAAAACATCGCCGAAAACAAATACGACACCCTGGGCCTGGAAGCGTCGTACCTTGCCACCGGGCAGGCCCGACGGATGGAAGAAATTCGCCAGGCACGCGCGGCCTACCAGCAACTGGTGCTGCGCGACTACGATGCCAGCCGCGGTATTCAACTCAGCAATCTGGTAACCCTGGAAGCCGAGAATGGCAGCTGTCAGCAGCTGTTTCTAGGCCCTGAAGGTGCAGGCCTGAAGATCGGTCAGGGTGAACAGTTGGTGACCGTGATTACACCGCGCTCGCCGCTGGGGCAGTGCTTGCTGGGCAAGGTCGAAGATGAGGAAGTCAGCCTGGTGCTCGGCGGCGTGCGCCAGGATTACCTGGTGCTGCAAGTCCGGTAGAAGCGGCGGTGACATGTCAGTGATATCCGGAAGCCAAGGCGTTGAAACGCTGCGCCAATCCCTGGGCGGCAAACTGCTCGACGATGAAATCGATAAACGCTCGGGTCTTGCCCGGCAACAGTTTGTGCTCGGCGTAATACAGGCAGATGTTGCCATCATCCACATACCAATCCGGCAGCACCCGCACCAGGCTGCCCGCCTGCAGGTAGGGCACCGCAAACGGCATGCTCACCAAGGCCACGCCCAAGCCCTGCTGTGCCACCGCACAGGCGGCCTCGGAATCGCTCATGGTCATGCGCTGGCGAATAGTCAGGGGGCTCTGCTCCTGTTGGCGGTTGGTCAGCGGCCAGGAGCGCACCCGCCCGGTCTGCGGTGAGCGGATCAGAATACCGTCCAGCGCCTGCAGGTCGGCCGGCTGCAGTATCGCCGGGTGCTGTGCAAGGAACGCAGGGGCAGCCACCAGAATCCGGTGCGCTGGGGTCAGTTTGCGCGCAACAACGCCCTGGGGCAGGTCAAAACCGCCGCCAATCGCCGCATCGAAACCCTGGCCAATCAAATCGACCTGCCGATTATCAAAATGCCAATCGGGGCTGATCGCAGGGTAACGATCAAGAAATTCAGCCAGCAACGGCACGATGTACAACCGCCCGAACACCGTGCCCATGCTGACTTTCAAAGTGCCGACGGGTTGACCTTCGGCGCTGGCGAGGTTGGCCATGGCGTGCTGGATGGTCTGGAAGCTACTGGCCACCTCGCCCAGAAAGCGCTGACCGGCTTCGGTCAGGGTCAGGCGCCGGGTGCTGCGCTGAAACAAGCGCACGCCCAGACGCTGCTCCAGGCGGGCGACATTTTTCCCCACCGCTGCAGGCGTCAGACTCAGGCGCCGCGCGGCTTCTGCAAAACTGCCCACTTCCGCGCTACGCACGAAGCATTCGATGCTGCTGAACGATTCCACACCCGTGATTCCATACTTTTGGTTTACACAGACTATAGCGATTACTGGCTTATCAGAAGGTAATCCAGCGCCGATACTGAGCTCCATCCAAGGCATCGGGCCTTGTTCTTTCTGGAGCACAGCATGTCACATCAAGCCCGCCTCACCGGCAAAGTGGCCCTGGTTCAGGGTGGATCACGCGGCATCGGCGCAGCCATCGTCAAACGCCTGGCCGCCGAAGGCGCCCGTGTTGCCTTCACCTACGCCAGCGCCACGGCGCAAGCTCAAGCGTTACAACAGAGCATCGTTGACGCCGGTGGCAAAGCCCTGGCCATCCAGGCCGACAGCGCCGATGCCAGCGCCGTGCAACAAGCCGTGGAGCACACGGTCGAGGCCTTTGGCGGCCTGGACATTCTGGTCAACAACGCTGGTGTACTGGCCGTTGCCCCGCTGCTGGAGTTCAACCTCGACGACTTCGACCGTACCCTGGCCGTCAACGTGCGCAGCGTGTTCGTCGCCAGCCAGGCCGCAGCCCGGCACATGGGCCAAGGCGGGCGGATCATCAACATCGGCAGCACCAACGCCGAGCGCATGCCCTTTGCCGGTGGCGGCCCGTACGCCATGAGCAAATCGGCTCTGGTGGGGCTGACCCGCGGCCTGGCCCGTGATCTCGGCCCCCTGGGCATCACCATCAATAACGTGCAGCCCGGCCCGGTTGACACTGACATGAACCCTGCTCATGGCGAATTTGCCGAGAGCCTGATGGGCTACATGGCGGTGGGGCGATACGGTGAAGTCGAAGAAATTGCCGGTTTCGTCGCTTACCTGGCGAGCCCCGAGGCGGCCTATATCACCGGCGCCAGCCTGACGATCGACGGCGGCTTTGCCGCCTGACACACCGCCCCGGACGGCCCTGACTGTGTGAGATCATCTCGACACAGGCCCGGGCCGCCGGAGCTGATGTTGATACATTGGCATCCCGCCAGCACATTTCCGATACTGTCACTCCTTTACTGCCACTGATCGAGACGGTCCATGACCTCCTCCAGCACATCCTTGAGCCGCGGCCTGATCCTGCTGATGGCCACTGCCACCGGCCTGGCCGTCGCCAGCAACTATTACGCCCAACCGCTGCTGCACAGCATCGCTGAGCAGTTCGGCCTGAGCACTGCCAGCGCCGGTGCCATCGTGATTGCCGCGCAACTGAGTTATGGCGCAGGCCTTCTGCTACTGGCACCGCTGGGCGATTTGTTCGAACAACGGCGACTGATCGTCAGCATGATCGCCATCAGTACCCTGGGGCTGCTGATCAGTGCCTTTTCACCGAGCCTTGTGTGGTTGCTGCTGGGTACGACCCTGACCGGCCTGTTTTCGGTAGTGGCTCAGGTACTGGTACCCATGGCTGCTGGCCTGAGCGACCCGGGCCAGCGCGGCCGCGCGGTCGGGACCTTGATGAGCGGTTTGCTCCTGGGCATTCTGCTGGCGCGTACAGCGGCTGGGTTCATGGCCGAACTGGGCGGCTGGCGCAGTATCTATCTGCTGGCAGCCGGGCTGATGGCGGTGTGCGCCATCGCCTTGTTTCGCGCCCTGCCAGAACGCCGACAACACGCGGGACTGCGCTACCCCGCCCTGATCGGTTCGGTGTTTCGTCTGTTCGTTGATGAGCCGGTATTACGCCTGCGCTCTTTGCTTGGGCTACTGGCCTTCAGCCTGTTTGCGCTGTTCTGGACTCCACTGGCGTTTCTTCTGGCCGCCGAGCCCTACCACTATTCCGATGCCATCATTGGCCTGTTCGGCCTGGCCGGTGCAGCAGGCGCGCTGTCGGCCAACTGGGCCGGCCGCCTGGCTGATCGCGGCAAAGGCTCGCTGGGCACCACAGTCGGCTTACTGGCCCTGCTGCTGTCCTGGATTCCCCTGGGCTTTGCCCAATCTTCGCTGGTTGCCCTGTTGATCGGCGTGCTGCTGTTGGATCTGGCCGTGCAACTGGTGCATGTGAGCAACCAGAACGCCGTCATTGCACTGCGTCCTGAAGCGCGCAATCGCCTGAACGCTGGCTACATCACCTGCTACTTCATTGGTGGCGCGCTGGGTTCGCTGCTTGGCACCCAGCTGTTCCAGCACTATGGCTGGCACGGTATCGTCGCCGCCGGCCTGGCGATTGGCAGTGTGGCCTTGCTGGTCTGGGCCCTGGCCGAACGCCAGCGCAGCGTGCGGGTGCGCACGGCCTGATGTGGTCAGCTCAGGCGACCCTCCGTCGCCTGAGGATTGACTTGTTTGAGCCGGTGGCGCTGAGTAGCGGGTGGTCAACAGCCCCTTCTTACTGGATGCCACGATGACAAGACTCACGGTTCAGTCCGGCGATTTCTTGCAAGGTGAAGGCGAGTACCGCAATGGATCGCTCACTCTCAAGACCTGCCGCAGCCCTTCCCCCGGGGAAAAAATCGCCCTTACCCGAATCAGTGAACTGATCGTTGCCAATCAGGAGTCCAGCCGTAGCCTGAGCAGTACCTTGGGCTGGGGCGTGGCTGGCGCCTTGATGGCTGGGCCGGTGGGCCTGATTGCCGGGATGTGGTTGGGCGGCAAGGAAGAGGAAATCACCTTCCTGGCCACCTTCAAAGATGGCCGCAAACTGATGGCGGTTACCGACAGCAAGACCTGGTCGAAACTCAATGGTCATTGGCGTCGCCACAACCAACCGGCAGCCAATCGCTGAATCAGCTGCTAGGCGATTCACGGCATTGCTTGAACCACCTGGACAGGGGCTCCGTGAGGCAGTAGCCCCTGTTAAGATGCGCGCTCGTTTTAACTCCGCGCTATCAAGGAACGTTTTGCATGCCCCTGCCCCACCCTCGCCTGCCCGCAAGCCTGCTCGGCTTGAGCCTGGCGCTGCCTGCCTGTCACAGCCTGGCGCAAGACAGCATCACCCTGGCGCCGGTAAAAGTCTCCGAGGCCTATAGCGAGGGCTATCAGGTGCAGGACGCATCCGTCGCAGGCTTTGCTCCCGCGCCCTTGCTCGACACCCCGGCATCGGTGGCGGTATTCAGCGAACAGCTGCTGGCTGATCGGCAGGTGCGCAAACTCAGTGAAGTACTGCAAAGCGATGCCTCGGTAGGCGAAAGTTATGCGCCGATCGGTTACTACGAAAACTTCAACGTACGCGGTTTCGAACTGAATGCCGCCAGCAGCTACAAGATCAATGGCCAAACCATCGCTGGCGAACAGAACGTGGCGCTGGAGAACAAGCAACAGATCGAGCTGCTCAAAGGCTTGTCCGGGTTGCAGAGCGGCGTTGCCGAACCCGGCGGATTGATCAACTACGTGACCAAGCGTCCAGAAGACGTGCGTTCGGTGACGGTGTCGAGCAACGACCAGGGCGAACGCTACATCGCTACCGACCTGGGCGGCTGGTTCGGCAGCGAGCGCCAGTTTGGGGTGCGCGCCAACCTCGCGCATGAAGACATCCGCTCGTACGTAGACCATGCCGATGGCAAGCGTGACTTTGCCGCGCTGGCCTTCGACTGGCAGATCAACCCCGACGCCGTACTGCAATTGGATGCCGAGTACCAGCAGCGTGAACAACGCTCGGTCCCCGGCTATCAACTGCTCGGCGGCAGCCAACTGCCCCACGACATTGACCCGCACGACCGCCTGGCGTACCAACAATGGGCCAATCCAGTCAGCATTGACTCATTGAACCTTGGCGGGCGCTTTGAATATCGCTTCAACGATAGCTGGACCGGCACCCTCAGCGCCTCGCGCAGCAAAGTGGTGATCGATGACTACAGCTCATTTGCCTGGGGTTCGAGCGAGGGGCCGTATTTCAGCAGCGCTGGCGACTACGACATCTACGATTACCGCAGCCCCGATGACACCCGCCGCACCGACGAAGTGCAGGCCGCACTCAATGGTCACTTTGAGGCCATGAGTTTGAACCACGAACTTACGGTCGGTACCAGTGCCCAGCGCCGCACCCTTGACCAACGCCCGTACTTCAATGAATGGCTTGGCAGCGGCAACATTTACCAACCGACTCCGGCGTTACCGCCCTCCGAGAAAGCCGTTGGGCCCAGCACCCGTCGCCTGGACAGCCGCCAATATGGCCTGTTCGCCAGTGACCGGATCAGCTTCAACGAGCAATGGCAGACCGTGCTGGGCGCGCGCCTGGTGCGCCTGGACGAAAAAACCTTCGACGAAAATGGCGACCCTGGGCGCCATACCCGTGACTATCAACTGCTGCCCAACGCCGCCCTGATCTACAAACCGCGCCCGGACATCTCGGTGTACACCCGTTACAGCAAAGGAATCTCCTCCGGCGGTACAGCGCCCTGGTTCGCCAGCAACAGCGCCGAAATCCTCGCGCCGACCCTGTCGCACCAATTGGAAGTGGGCATCAAACGCGACTGGCAGCGCATGAGCCTGAGTGCAGCGCTGTTTCAACTGCGCCAGGCCTACCAATACTCACGGCCAGACGGCGCGGGGCATTTCACCTATGTGCAACAAGGCCAGCAAAAGAATATCGGCCTGGAGCTGGGCGCCAGCGGCTGGCTGACCGAGCGCCTGCAGATCAACGCCAGCGCTGCGGCCATTCGTGCGCGGGTGAAAAACAGCGGAACTGCTGACTACGAAGGCCATCAGGCGCTGAATGTGCCCAACCTGCGTGCTGCGGTGCAGGCCGACTACAGCCTGCCGATCAACGGCCTGGCCCTGCTCGGCGGGGCACGCTACAGCGCCAGCAAGTACGCCAACCAGGCGGGCAACGTGGAAGTCGGCAGCTACGCCGTGTTCGACCTGGGCAGCCGCTACAGCACAAAAATCGGCGGTTACGACACAACACTGCGGCTGATGGTCGACAACGTTTTTGATAAACGCTACTGGCGTGACGCGGGCGAATACCTGGGAGATGGCTACCTGTTCCAGGGCGCGCCAAGGACTGCGCGGGTGTCGGCTTCTGTGAGTTTTTGAGGAGGGTTATCGCGGGGCAAGCCCGCTCCCACCTGTGGGAGCGGGCTTGCCCCGCGATGATCAGATGACACCGCACTTGAGCGTCAGCCTGTCCGGGTTCTGCCCTGGCTGCCAGCGTAGCGCGCCTGAGACATCATCTGATACCCGATAAACCACTCTGACTTTTTGAGCGATCAGCGGATTGATCGGCCCCTGCGGAACACCGATCGGGTCGCCAAGCACCGGCTCAATGACGTTGTAGGTGTAGGTCTTGCCAGAATGGTTCATCAGCAACACACCAGGAACAATCAATTGCCCAGTGTTGCTGGTATTTTTGAAAGTAGCCTGAAGTATCAAAAACTTTGAGCCGGGTTGCGAACTAACAGGTATCAGGCCAAAGTCTGCGTTCTGACTGGTTGTACAGCTGTCCACTGTTACAACAAAAGGGCCAATTTCAGCAGAACGTGAAGGCGGATTCTGGCGACGCTGCTCCAGCACTTTATGCGCTTCGAGCTCTCGTTTTTTTCTGGCATTTTCACTGGCCAGGTATTCATCCTGTCGCCGCTGTGCCTCGGCTTGGATTTGTCTTTCCTCAGCTTTGAAGCTGACATACGCATAGGTTTCGTCCAGTGCCTTGCTGGCATCAACGTACGCTGCTGATTGCGGATCCGAGACACTGTCCAGATAACATTCAGCATACCGATCGTATTTCGCTTGCACCGACGCACCGACTCTCTGGTATGCAGCCTTATGCGCCACCTGCGCCTGTTCAAGACGCAGCGCAATCGCCTCTTCGAGGAACTCACTGTATTCAGGACGAGCCAATACACTGATTTTTTCGCGTAACAGTGAAGGTATCTGCTGATCCGTTTGGTTGGCCTTGTCCTTTACACCTTTTACAACGACGTACTGAACAACTGTTGTGCGCATGCTTTCAAACGGAATGTTGTAGCTTGGAACATCCCGTTCCATCGCCCGGCACTTGTTTTGCGCATTTTCATTCACGCCGGCAACGGCGCTTAGCGACACCAACATTAACAGGCAGCCTAAGGTTCTTATTTTCATCGCGCTGCAATCCCACCCTTTGACAATTCTGCAAGTTCAATCAGAAAACAGCTGACCCAGAATGCAAAAAGCCCCGCAAATCGTAATTTGCGGGGCTTTTCTAAATGTGGCGGTGAAGAAGGGATTCGAACCCTTGATACAGTTTCCTGTATACACACTTTCCAGGCGTGCTCCTTCAGCCACTCGGACACTTCACCGTTTCTCTTCAAGCTGTTCAGCCTGTCGAGGCGCGCTAATGTAGTCGAAAGAGCTGCTGATGGCAAAGGTTTTTTTCAGAATTTTCATGCGCTTAAGCCGATCGAGCGAAAACACGACGGTGCACAGGGCAAACTCGCCAATCTCTGCTGTGCTTCGGTAGCCGTTCAGCCGCTGGCCCCGGCTTGCAAGGCAAAGCGGGCTAAGCCTGACTGCCCAGTCAGTCACAGCGCTTTACCTGACTGCGCAGCCTGAGTAACGTCTGCCCCACTCTCCCAGTAAGGAACTCTGTCATGAGTGAGCTGATTACCTACCACCTCGACGACGGCATCGCGACCCTGACCCTGAACAACGGCAAGGTCAACGCCATCTCGCCCGATGTCATTGCGGCCTTCAATGCAGCCCTGGATCAGGCCACGCAAGATCGTGCGGTGGTAATCATCACCGGCCAGCCGGGCATTCTATCTGGCGGCTATGACCTCAAAGTGATGACCGCAGGCCCTAAAGAAGCGGTCAGCCTGGTCACCGCCGGTTCCACCCTGGCCCGGCGCATGCTGGCGCACCCGTTCCCGATCATTGTTGCCTGCCCAGGCCATGCTGTGGCCAAGGGCGCGTTCCTGCTGCTCTCGGCGGACTACCGCATCGGTGTTGAAGGGCCTTTCAATATTGGCCTGAATGAAGTGCAGATCGGTATGACCATGCACCACGCCGGTATTGAACTTGCCCGTGACCGCCTGCGCCGCTCGGCCTTCCATCGCTCGGTAATCAACGCCGAGATGTTCGACCCGGTCAGCGCTGTGGACGCAGGCTTCCTCGATAAGGTTGTGGCCGCCGAACAACTGCAGGAAACGGCACTGGCAGCCGCGCGGCAGCTTAAGAAGATCAACATGAACGCGCATAAACACACCAAGCTCAAGGTGCGCAAGGCGCTGCTCGACAGCCTCGATGACGCGATCATCCGCGACCAGCAACACCTGGGCTGACTCCTACCAAGGCCTGATTGCGTTTATTTGCGCAATCAGGCTGCCACTGGTGCATAGAGCGTTTGCCCGCGCCTGTGCACATCCGTACACTGCGCCGCGTTTGTCTGGTGTGAGTCGTACGATGCTTTTTCTTATCCGCATGTTCCTGTTGGGGCTGCACTTCATTGTGGTTGGTGTGATCGGTGTACTGGTTGGCCTGTGCCGGCCCTTCAACCCGGACAACAGCCGTATTTGCGCACGTCTTTATGGGCTGCCTGCTACCTGGCTGATGCGTATGGATGTCAAAGCCGAAGTCGGCCCGCTGTTCGACCAGCCCCCCGGTTGCGTGATCGTTGCCAACCATCAATCCAATCACGACCTGTTCGTGCTGGGCCACGTGGTGCCACCGCGGACCGTGTGCATCGGCAAAAAAAGCCTGAAATGGGTTCCACTGTTCGGCCAGTTGTTCTGGCTCAGCGGCAATGTGCTGATCGATCGCGGCAACGCCTACCAGGCGCGCCGGGCAATGCAGACCACTACACGCACCCTGTGCGAAAACGACACATCGATCTGGGTATTCCCCGAAGGCACGCGCAATGCTGGCGAGCAGTTGGTGCCCTTCAAGAAAGGTGCGTTCCACATGGCCGTCGAGGCCGGAGTGCCGATTGTGCCGGTGTGTGTCAGCCGCTACACCCAACGCCTGGGCCTTAACCGCTGGCGTCGCAGCAAAGTCATCATTCGCTCGCTGCCACCGATCGCAACTACCGGACTGACCCAACAGGATGTGCCTGCACTGGCGGAGCAATGCCAGGCGCAGATGCAGCGTTGCATCGACCTGATGGAGGCCGAATTGCCGCACGCCTGAAGGGTTGCTCAATTGTGCGTGTCAGACCAAGCTACTGGCACGGTTATCACAAGAAGCGAACCACCATGGGACGAGTCGTTGCGGCGGCTGTGTACAGCGCCGGCAGAAAAGTTACCAACATCAGCATCGATGAAGGCAGCCAATGGGCCAGTAAACCCGGGCATTTCGTCTGGATTGGTCTGGAAGAACCCAACGCCGAAGAGCTGGCCAACCTGCAACAGCAGTTCAACCTGCATGAACTGGCCATTGAAGATGCCCTGGAAAAACACAGTCGGCCGAAGCTGGAAACCTTCGGCGACGCGCTGTTTATCGTGACGTACTCGCCGGTGCGCCATGAAGGCAAGCTGGAGTTCATCGAAACCCACATCTTCGCCGGCACTGGCTACCTCATCACCTGTCGCAATGGCCAATCCAAATCCTACGCCTTGGTGCGCCAGCGCTGCGAGGCACGGCCGTTGCTGCTGGAGCATGGTGAGGATTTTGTGCTGTACGCCCTGCTCGACTTCGTCACCGAAAACTACCAGCCTATCAGCGAAGCCATTCACGGCGAAATCGAAGAGCTGGAACAAAGTGTGCTGAGCAACTCGCTACAGGAAGAAGACATCCAGCGCCTGCACAGCCTGCGCCGCGACATTCTGCGCTTGCGCCGTTACGTTGCGCCGATGGTCGAGATCAGCGAAGAACTGCAGCGCCTGACCTTTCCGTTCATCGACAAAAACATGCGACCGTACTTTCGCGACGTGCAGATTCATGTGACCCGGCAGATGGAAGATCTGGCCGGGATTCGTGACATCGCCAGCCAGACCATTGAGATCGGTATGCTGCTGGAGTCATCACGCCAGAGTATCGTGCAACGCAAGTTCGCCGCCTGGGCGGCGATTCTCGCCTTCCCTACCGCGGTGGCAGGGATCTACGGCATGAACTTTCAGAACATGCCGGAGTTGAGCTGGCATTACGGTTACTTCGCCGTGCTCGGTGCCATCACCGTAGGTTGCACGGCGCTGTTTGCCAGCTTCAAGCGCTCAGGCTGGCTTTAGCCTCCTGCTGATGCGCCACAAAGCGCATCATCCACTCGCCGACCATGCCGCCCTGGTGCTCTTGCACCAGGCTGGCCACCGCCTTCTGGTAAACCTCCTGACCCAGGCTTTGCTGACGCAGGTCCAGCAGTGCACGCGAGTAATCGTGAACGAACTCTGGGTGCCCCTGGAAACACAGCACCTGATCGGCGATGTGATAGGCGGCGAAGGGGCAGAAATCGCTGGAGGCAATCACTGTGGCGTTTTCTGGTAGCTCCGTGACTTGATCCTGATGACTGATCAGCAAGGTCAGCTCCGACACGGTCGGGTCCATCCACGGCGCTTTGCCAGCCAATTGATAGCGATGCACGCCCACGCCCCAGCCCTGAGAGGCGCGTTCAGTCTTGCCGCCCAGCACCAACGCCAGCACCTGATGACCAAAACACACGCCCAACAGTTTGTCGCCACGGTTGTAGCGCTCAAGCAGATAGGCCTTGAGGCGCTCGATCCACGGATCGCTGCCGAAGGAGTCGGCTTTGCTACCGGTCACAAGGTAAGCGTCAAACACCTGATCATCGGCGGGGTAGTCGCCATTCATCACGTTGTATACGTCAAACTCGGCGGCGATCGGTTGACTGGCGAACAGTTGCTCGAACATCCGTCCGTAGCCCTGATACTGCTCGACCAGCTCAGGTCGCAGGACGTCGGTTTCCAGGATGCAGATGCGTAACGGCATAAAAATAGTCCTGAACGACAAAGGCGGGATTGCCCCCTAGAGCCTGCCCCGAATAAGGCTTACAGGCAAGTCCGATGCACTGACGAACGGTCACATTTAGCGATTCCCGTTAAAGAACCATTGCAAGCGTCTAGCAAGGGGAATAGTTGCCAGATGGCATAAGGCCTCATAACAAAAACAATGAAAAATAAAGTTACAAATACGAAAGCGATCTAAAATATCGCTGACGTTGACCCTACTGTTAGTTGTATACCCATCAGCAAAGGTTCGCGTCTGGACGTCAAACCGCGTTACCCATGTTTGCCGGAACGACAAGGAAGCCATTGGGCACTCAGGAATAACAACAAGAAGGCGGTCAGCCATGTTCAAACAACACAAAGTACGTCAAGCCGGGCTCATTCTCTTTGCCACGACATTGCTGCTGATTTTGCCAAATCTCTCACGTCTTTTCGGCTGAATTCCTATAGCCCTCGGCGGCCCTGCGCAAGTACTCTGCCAGCCCTGACTTGCTGGAGATTACCTATGCGCTTTTGCCTCGCCCTTCTGCTGCCACTGCTCTGCCTGCCTGTACAGGCAGCGCAGTTGACCCTGGAACTGGGTGACACTAGTCGGCAGTGGCAAAGCGCCGATCTGCTCGCCCACCCTCAGGCGCAGGAGATCCGTATCGACAACGACGTCTCCTACAAACGCACCATGCATTACCGTGCCGTACCGCTGGCGGTGCTGCTTGAAGGTGTCGCCACTGGTGACCACCTGCAGGCCGTGGCGGATGATGGCTTCGTTGCCGAGATGCCGGCGGCGCCCTTGCTCAAGAACGGCCCCGCCAGGGCCTGGCTGGCGATTGAAGACCCGGCCAAACCCTGGCCGCCGCTGGGGACCGGCAAACCCAGTGCCGGCCCGTTCTATCTGGTGTGGACCAACCCGCAGGCCGGACGCATCAGCCCGGAACAGTGGCCATTCCATGTTGCCAGCATTCGTCGCCTGGAGCCGGTCGCTACACGCTTCCCGGGGCTGCTGCCAGCACCTCAACTGGCAAGCAACGACCCTATCAATCTCGGTTTCAGCCTGTTCCAGAAAAACTGCCTGGCCTGCCATCGCCTCAATGGCGCCGGTGATGCGCAGTTCGGCCCGGACCTTAACCTGCCGCACAACCCCACCGAGTACTTCCAGCCAGCCTTCCTGCGCCGCTACATTCGTGACCCTCAGAGCTTGCGCCAGTGGCCACAGGCAAGAATGCCCGCCTTCTCACCTGAGGTACTCAGCGATGCGGAACTCGATGCCCTGCTCGCTTACCTGGCGCACATGGCCACGCGCAAACAGCCCTGATGGCTATTGCTGCTGGGCGGTAACGCTCGGCAGCACCAGCACCTTGGCATGCATTTGCTCGAATCCTCCCCCTCTGCGCATGCCACGCACCGGACAGGCGTCCAGGTAGTCGAGGCCCACAGCCAGCTTCAAATGGCGTTCAGGCCTGGCCAGTTGATTGGTCACGTCAAAGCTGTACCAGCCATCGTCCAACCAGGCTTCAGCCCAGGCGTGACTGGCCATCTGCTGGCTTTGGCTGTCGAACAGATAGCCCGAAACATAGCGCGACGGCACGCCAAGGCTGCGGGCGCAGGCCAGGAAGGCGTGCGTATGGTCCTGACAGACGCCAGCGCCACCGGCAAAAGCCTGAGCAGCGCTGGTGTCCACTGCAGTGCTGCCGGGCTGGTAGGTCATGCGCTGATTGAGCGCGTTCATCAAATCGATCAACGCCGAACGGTCTCGACGTTTGCGGCATTGCTGCAGGGCAAAGGCGCGCAAGGCTTCGTCGGCCTCGGTCAGGCGGGTGAAGCGCAAAAAGGGCAACGGCGATTGTGCTTCGTGCTCGACTTCACGGGTTTCGTCGATGTCTACCAGGCCGCGTGCCGCGATGACCAGATCTGAATGCGGCTCCTCCAGGCTCAGGACGTGGAGGATATTGCCGAACGGGTCGAGTTGCGCCCGCGCCGGCCGTGGCAGGTCCAGTTGCCAGGCCAGCACCTGCTGACGTTCGCTGTCGTGGGGAGTGAGGCGCAGGTACTGAATGCTGGCACGAACCTGATCTTCATAGTGATAGGCGGTTTCGTGGCTGATGGTCAGTCTCATATAGCCTCCAGATAGGCACTGTGGATGGCGTTGCCCAACTGGCGCACCAGCGGGATGTAGTGGGTTAACCAGGGGTGCAGACCTTCGGCGAGAATTTCGTCGATGCCGGTGTACCGCAGCCGTGCGTCCACTTCGGCGGCCAGGCGCTGTGCAGCGCGGCCGTTGCTGCCTGGCAGGCTGGCGAGAATCTGGTCGATCTCTTCGGTACAGGCACGCAATGAACGCGGCACATCAGCGCGCAGCAGTAACAGTTCGGCAACATGGCGGGCGGCGGGCGCGTCTCGATAAATTTCGGTGTAGGCCTCGAACGACGACAACGCCCGCAGCAACGCGCTCCACTGGTAGTAGCCGCGGGCCGAGCTGTCACTGACCGCTTCGGCTTCTTCTCCGAGCATTTCATAGCGCGCGTCGAGCAGGCGCAGCGTGTTGTCAGCGCGCTCAATGAATGTTCCCAGGCGGATAAAGCGAAACGCATCGTTGCGCATGATGGTGCCGTAGGTGGCGCCGCGGAATAGGTGCGAACGCTCCTTGATCCACTCACAAAAGCGGCTCATGCCATAACGGCCCAGGCCTTGCTCGGCAATGCCGCGAATCTCCAGCCAGGTGGCGTTGATGTTTTCCCACATGTCGGCGGTGATGCGCCCGCGCACCGCATGCGCACAGGCGCGAGCCGCACCGAGGCAGCTGTAGATGCTCGCCGGGTTGTCGGGATCAAGAGCGAAGAAGTGCAACAAACGCTCGGCATGCAACTGCCCGTGGCGCTCCAGGTAGTCGTCGAGGGTGCCGGTGATCAGCAATGGCATGGCCATTTCATCCAGGCCATCGCCACGGCCGTCCTGTGGCATCAATGACAGCGAATAACTGACATCGAGCATCCGCGCGAGGTTTTCCGCTCGCTCAAGATAGCGCGACATCCAATACAAATCAGAGGCAGTTCTACTCAACATGACTTAATCCTCGACCACCCAGGTGTCCTTGGTACCGCCGCCCTGGGACGAGTTGACCACCAGTGAACCTTCGCGCAGCGCCACCCGGGTCAAACCGCCAGGTACCACCCGGGTTTCGCGGCCGGAAAGCACGAACGGGCGCAGATCGATATGCCGCGGGGCAATGCCGTTTTCCACAAAGGTCGGGCAGGTCGATAGCGACAGCGTCGGCTGGGCAATGTAAGCCGCCGGGCGCGCTTTGATTCGGGCGGCAAAGGCCTCTATTTCGGCGCGAGTGGCAGCGGGCCCGACCAGCATGCCGTAACCACCCGAGCCCTGGGTTTCCTTGACCACGAGTTCTGGCAGGTGCGCCAGCACATGGGAGAGCTCCTCAGGCTTGCGGCACTGCCAGGTCGGCACATTCTTGAGGATCGGCTCTTCGTCCAGGTAGAAGCGGATCATGTCGGTGACATAGGGATAGATCGACTTGTCGTCGGCCACACCCGTGCCGATGGCGTTGGCCAGCACCACATTGCCGCAGCGGTAGGCCGAAAGCAGGCCGGGCACGCCGAGCATCGACTCGGGATTGAACGCCAACGGATCGAGGAAGGCGTCGTCCAGACGCCGATAGATCACATCCACCGCCTTGGGTCCGTCGGTGGTGCGCATGAACACCCGCTCATCACGCACGAACAGGTCAGCCCCTTCGACCAGCTCTACGCCCATTTCCCTGGCCAGAAAGGCATGTTCGAAGAAGGCACTGTTGAACCGCCCCGGGGTCAACACCACGACACTGGGGTTATCCAGGGGGCTGGCACTTTTCAGGGTGTCGAGCAGCAAACTCGGGTAATGGTCGATCGGCGCGATGCGCTGCGCAGCGAACAACTCGGGGAACAGGCGCATCATCATCTTGCGGTCTTCCAGCATATAGCTGACGCCGCTGGGGGTGCGCAGGTTGTCTTCGAGCACGTAGTAGCTGCCATCACCGTCACGCACCAGGTCAACCCCGGAGATGTGCGAGTAGATGTCACGGTGCAGGTCCAGCCCTTGCATTGCCAGCTGGTACTGCTCGTTGGCCAGCACCTGCTCGGCCGGAATGATGCCGGCGCGAATGATGCGCTGGCCATGGTAAAGGTCGGCCAGGAACAGGTTCAGGGCCTTGACCCGCTGGATACAGCCGCGCTCCACCACGCGCCACTCACTGGCCGGGATGCTACGCGGAATGGTGTCGAAGGGAATCAGGCGCTCGGTGCCTTGCTCGTCGCCATACAGCGTGAAAGTAATACCGGCGCGATGGAACAACAGGTCAGCTTCACGCCGACGTTGCGCCAGCAGCTCCGGTGGGGTGTCGGCCAACCAGCGGGCGAACTCCCGGTAATGCGGACGGACCTGGCCGTCTGCGCTGTACATCTCATCGTAAAAAGTGCGGATCATGCCGAACTCCTTGTCACCCGTGCAGCAGAGCCGTCGCAAGCCCCGTGCCAGCGGCACAATTCCTTTGATTTCAATAGGTTGTAATTTCAAAGACGCGCGGTTGCACCAGATGTGTGCAACCGCTACGGCTGCTTTGCGCACTAACGCTTCATTGCGAAGCGTGTTTCAAGCCAACGGGCGCTCCTGTTTCACGCCCCAACCCTCTATTTCACCGCCTAACGGTGCGATAACCGCTTCGAAATCCTGCTCGAATTCGCCAATGCCGCCATAGGTGGCATACATCACCTTGCTCAATTCCAGGTTCCAGGCACCATCGTCGCGCTCATGCACTTGAGCACTGAGCGATTCTCCACGGAACTGCCCGGCGGCCCGTCTGGCCCGCGCTTCATCAGGAAAAACCGCATAGAACTCGATGGGATGAATCTGGGCAAAGTTGAAGCCACCCTCTTTCATCTGCCGTAATACAGTGCTGCTGATGTCCTCGTATTGGCTGCTCATGAATCGTCCTCCTAACTACCGATGGATAGACTTTCAGTGCAAAACGCACCTGCCCGCCACACAAAACGTGCGGGGGCAATTCGAGCTGATGCATGACGTGGATCGGCAAGCCCGGGCAATCACAAAAAAACGGCCCGACCTTGATTGCAGCGTAGCGCCAAGTTGCCAAGCGCGCCAATTAGCGCGCTCAGGGCGCTTCGGTGATGGCGGTGATCTCGACTCCATTTTGCTCTTTGAGCCACTTTGCCGTGGGCATCGAAGCACGGTCTTCGTAGTCGGTCAGATTCAGCTCATCCATGACGGGGAAAAGGTGGGCACGTATTCGCCGTGCGGCCTCCTCGACGGTGGGCTCATGTTCGCCAATGTAGGGCAGCGAGGTGCGCTCGCCTTTTTGATCAACAAAGGTAATGACCCACGCTTTCATTGGATTCTCCTCTGGGCAGGTATTCCAGCTAGCGCTGCGTTCCCTCTGTTGACCACACAGCAGGATGGATTGTTCTGCTGGCGAATGCCCATCAGCGAAAAAAGGTTTGGTGGGTAACTACCTGTGGGAGCGGGCTTGCCCCGCGATTGCGGTGTACCTGTCAAATCGCTTCGCGGGGCAAGCCCGCTCCCACTGCCCTCCCTCAAAAAAGGCTCTTCGCGGGTCACTAGCGAAGCTAACGTCAGCCCAGGCGCTGCCCGTAACTTTGCGACTTCAGGAGGCCGAGTGGAGGTGACTGGAGGGCCAGGTGCGTTAGCACCCTTCGGCGTAGCCGAAGGCGCGAGATGTAGACTTTCGTAGCAAGTCGTAGGCCGCGCGGGCCTGGAAGGCGCCGGAGCCGAGGGGACCCGGAGCGCAGCGTAGGGCCGGATGCAGGAGCCAGCGGTTTTGCCTACTTTGCCCAAGAGCAAAGTAGGCCGCCGTAAAGGCGGAAGGGGCCAGCCCAGCCCCCCCATCAAATGGATAAGCCCACAGCCCTCAAAGCCAAATCCAACCTTTTCCCGACAATCTGTGAAGAGCCAAAAAAAAGAGGCCCGCAGGCCTCTTTTTGTTCAGCGCAACGCCAGCGGCCGGTTACTCCGGCACACCATGCACAACCCCTGCGGTGTTATCCAGCAGGCTCTTGGTCGCGGTCTGAATGAACGACTCAAGCTTGTGGGTCAGCTCTTGCTGGTCCGGGCTTTCGATCAACTCGGCCTTGAAGTTGGCACCGAGCTCGTAGCGGTACATGCGCGGCGACATGTCTTTGGACTCGATCAGGATGCGATCACCCTTCACCAGGCCCACAATCTGCTCGCTACCCGACGGTTTGATCATGCCGAAGCCAGGATCGCCCGCCGGCAGGTTGAGCAGGTCGCGGCCCCAGCACTGATGACGGGTTTCACCGCCCAGACGACCCATGATGGTCGGCACGATGTCGATCTGAGTGCCTACGGTGTGGTTCACCGCCCCGAACTTCTCCTGAATGCCCGGGGCAATCAGCAGCAGCGGAACGTTGAAGCGGCCCAGGTCCAGCTCGGTCACCTGCTGGTGGTTGCCGAAGCCGTGGTCACCGACGATGACGAACAGGGTTTCCTTGAAGTAAGGCTCTTTGCGCGCCTTCTCGAAGAACTGGCCCAGCGCCCAGTCGGAGTAACGCATGGCAGTCAGGTGCTGATCGAGACGGCCCTGGCCGGTAACCGGCTCCACCGGCAACTGGGCTGGCAGGGCGTACGGCGTGTGGTTGGACAAGGTCTGCAGCAGTGCATAGAACGGCTTTTTGCCGTAGTTCTTGGCCAGTTCCTCAGCGCCACGGTCGAACATGTCCTGGTCGGACACGCCCCACGTCGGGTCGGAGAACACCGGATTGACGAAGTCATTACGGCCAATGAAGGTGGTCATGCCCTGGTTGCCGAAGAAGCCCGACTGGTTGTCCCAGGCAAAGTCGCCGTTATAGACGTAGACATCGTCGTAGTCACGAGCACTGAGCAGTGCCGGCAAGCCAGACAGCTTGTGACCGCCTTCCGGAGTCTGCATCAGGTATTCGAAACCTGGCAGGTTCGGATAGCAGGCCATGGTGGCGAACATACCTTGGTGGGTATGGGTACCGTTGGAGAAGAAACGGTCGAACAGCAGGCCTTCTTTGGCCAGCTTGTCGAAGTACGGCGTAATGTTGTTGGGGCTGCCCAGTGCACCTACCGAGTGACCGGCGAAGCTCTCCATGAGGATCACGACAACGTTCTTGACCGGCAGGGTATTGTTGGCCGGCGGTGTAAAGTCGCGACGCACAGCGGCGGTGTCGGCATCGACCAGCTTGTCGTTTTCGGTCAACAGCATGTCACGCACGGTCTGGGTCGCCAGCGTCTGCTCGATGGTCGACTTCCAGACGTTGGCGCGGTCTTCACCGAAACGGCTCTTGGCGGCATCGATCAAGGTCAGCGTGCCATTGAGGCCCAACTGGTTGACGAAGTTCGAGTCAGTGGTGAACGCATCACCCCAACGCATTGGCGGGCCCTGGCGCAGGGTGCCACGAGCGGCGATGACGGCCACCAGCAGAATCATGAAGAACACCACGCCACGCACGTACCACGGCGCCACCGCACGGCTACCGGCGGTCTGGTTCTGGTAGGCTGCGCGTGGGCGGGTCAGGCGGTCGATGCCTTTGAACACCAGGCTCAGCAGCCAGGTACCGACAATCCACGCCAACAGGTAGCGCACCACCGGGAAACCGTACCAGAGCATGCTCAGAACAGTTTTAGGGTCTTCTTTGACGTACTGGAACACCAGGCCGTTGAGGCGCTGGTGAAACTCGCGGTAGAAGTCCAGTTCCATCAGGCCGAGGAACATCACAACGCTCGAGGCCAGGGTCAACCACACCCGGAACAGGCCGCGGGCCGCCATGGCGCGTGCGCTGAGGGTGGCCAGCAGCAGTGGGATGCTCAGGTAGACCACAACGCGCAAGTCGAAGCGCAGGCCATTGAGAAAACCCTCGGCCACGGTCGACATCGGCGTATCGCCGATCATGTCGCTGTTGTAGATCAGCAGTGCCAGGCGAACCAGGCTGAGCATCAGCATGATCACCAGGCCACACAACAGGGTGTAGACCAGGTGCGATTTTAACGTCGGTTGCAGCGGGCGCGACGCAGCCCGCTGATCACTCAAGGCGTCCGTGTTAGCCATGGATTGGAAGATCCCTAGGATTCAGATTCAAGAAGGCGAAAAGCAGTCGGCAAATGTGCACTAAACCCGAGAGCAATGCACGGCCATTCGGCGAACGGATAATTGCGCGCGCGGATTTTCCATAATCGAATGTGAAAATTTCGTTGAGAAACATCCTTGGCAACAGGTTGCGCTATCTTAGTCGCGTGTTCACTGCCCAGGCGCTACACCATGTATTACCGCTATCAGCCAAGCCCACTTGGCCCGCTGCTACTGGCGGGCGACCAGCAAGGTTTGCACTTGCTGCACATGGACGCCGCACAGCCTTGGGAGCTGCCGCAAAGCTGGATGCCTGCGGGTAACCAATTAGATGCGGTGGCCCGCCAGTTGGAGGAGTATTTCGCAGGCGAGCGCGAAGTGTTCGACGTCAGGCTGGCGCCGTTGGGTACGCCGTTTCAGCAGGAAGTCTGGCAAGCGCTGCAGCGCATCCCTTATGGCACCACCTGCAGCTACCGCGACCTGGCCGAACACATCGGCCGCCCGCGCGCGGTACGCGCCGTCGGTACCGCCAACGGCGCCAATCCAATTGCAATCATCGTGCCCTGCCACCGGGTGATTGGCAGCAACGGCACCTTGACCGGCTACGCTGGCGGCGTGGAGCGCAAACAGATGCTACTGGAGCTTGAAGGCGCCTGGCTGATCTGATGTCTTCCTGTAGGAGCGGGCTTGCCCCGCGATTGCGTGCGTTCAGTCACATCGCCTCGCGGGGCAAGCCCGCTCCTACTTATCGCGTGAGTCCACCACCGCGGGGGCCGGCGATCGCCCAGATGATCAATCCGAGCACCGGTAGCAGCAGAATCAACAGGATCCAGAGGATTTTGGCGCCCGTCCCTGCTCCGCTCTTGAGCACATTGATAATCGCCCAGATATCCAGGACGAGGATAATCAGGCCAACCAAGCCATTGAATGTCGAACCCATGCTGTAGCTCCCTTGCACATGCCTGTTCACAGGATAGCTGGCTATAACCTCCATAGAGGCTATTGCTTGGCGAGCGCGCTAGCGCACTGGTTACACTGGCTGCATCGATCTGATTGTGTGAGGTTCCTATGCCCCCCGCCCAAAGCTCCAGCAGCGCTGCACAACCGTCACTCTGGAGTGCCTGGATGCAACAGGCACAAACCACACCGTGGCTGAGCGCGGGGCTGGGCCTGAGCCTGCTGGTGGTGCTTGGCCTGTTGTGCGCCAGCGCCTGGAATGCCGTGCACGGCGACCATCAGGAAAACCTGCACATGGCCATGCTTGGCGGCCTGGCCGGATTTGCGGCGACGGCGCTGGGCGCGGTGATGGCGGTGGTGCTGCGCGAAGTCAGCGCGCGTAGCCAGGATGTCATGCTCGGCTTTGCTGCCGGCATGATGCTCGCCGCCAGTTCATTCTCGTTGATCCTGCCGGGCCTGGACGCTGCCCGGGAGATCACTGGCAACGGTCCTTATGCGGCACTGACCGTAGTGGTAGGCATGGGGCTTGGGGTGTTGTTGATGCTCGGCCTGGACCGCTTCACCCCACACGAACACGAAAGCACCGGCCCCTGCGGGCCACAGTCCGAACGGATCAATCGCGTGTGGTTGTTCGTGCTGGCCATCACCCTGCACAACTTGCCAGAAGGCATGGCCATTGGCGTCAGCTTTGCCAATGGCGATTTGAATGTTGGCCTGCCGCTGACCAGCGCCATCGCCATTCAGGACATTCCCGAAGGCCTGGCGGTGGCGCTGGCGTTGCGCGCTACCGGGCTTTCAACCGTGAAGGCGGCCCTGGTGGCGATCGGCTCTGGCCTGATGGAGCCCATCGGCGCGGTGATCGGCCTGGGGATTTCCACCGGCTTTGCGATCGCCTACCCGGTCAGCATGGGCCTGGCGGCGGGTGCGATGATCTTCGTAGTGTCTCACGAGGTGATTCCGGAAACCCACCGCAACGGCCACCAGACCTCCGCCACCCTGGGCCTGATGGGCGGTTTTGCGGTGATGATGTTCCTCGACACCGCCCTCGGTTAAACGTGCACCGCTACCCGCAGCGCCTCCAGTGCCGGCGCTGCGGCAATACCTACCTCGGCGCTCAGCTCCAACACCCGCTGCAGATCGTTGTTGCCGACCATGACCATCTGCAGCTCGTCATCGAGCAACTGGCTGAAATTCACCAGCACATAGCCTCCGGCTTCTTTGTTCAGTGCGCCCATCTGTACCTGAATACGGTTAAGCGCCGTCAACGGCTCGACCTTGGCCAGCTGCTTGGGCTTGAGGTTGAACGCCACGCTCTTGTCGAAAGAATCGACGATCTGTGCGAACAGATCCTCATAGCTATCGGCCTGGAACAACACGGTATCTGGCAGACTGCCAACCACGACCCACTCGCCCAGAGGCATCGGGAAGCTATCGTCGTAGTTGATATCAGGGTTGGCAGCCAGGAAGGCTTGCGGGTCGGCGTAGGCCTGGGCGGCCTCGTCGGCGATGCGCTCGATGTCTGCTTCGCGCATGCAACCTGCGCTGATTTTGCCGATGAGTTCGAGCAGTTGGGGTTTCATGAAGGGGCCCTGCGACACTGAAAAAAAGTCGCCAAGGATAGCCGCAAATGGCCCCTGGGGGTTAGCCGATCAGCGCCTGCAATTGTGCCGCGGTGTCTGCGGCGCCCATGGCCTGGGCGGCCCCTAGCGCGGTAAGGCCCTTGGCATCCTGGCGGCGGGCATCGGCGCCTTGGCTGAGCAGATACTCGACAATCGCCGTACGGTTGAACATGGCAGCCATCATCAGTGCGGTGCGCCCATCGAGCGATGCAGCGTCAACTGCTACACCCTGCTCGACCAGCAACTGGACCATCGCCAGATCGCCCTTGAACGCGGCCCCCGCCATCGGTAGCTGACCATTGTCGTTGGCAATCTGCGGATCGGCGCCATGCTGCAACAAGACCTTAACGGCGTCGATATGGCCGTGGTAACTGGCCAGCATCAACAAGCTGTCACCTTTATGGTTGCGCAGATTGGCGGGCAAGCCGCTCTCCAGCAGACGCGCCAGCATCTGTGCATCGCCTTGGCGCGCCCGGTCGAAAACCTGTTCAGCAAACGCTGCGGTTTCCTCATCAGTCATCGGCGTAGCGTTGCGTTCATCAGACATGGGGAACCTCCTGGTATGCGGGAAAGCCCAAGTATTGGTCAGCCTGGCCATTGGGTCCATTGTGGATAACCCATGGCACCGACAGAACAATTCTATTGGCCAAGGCACCTTGCAAAATGCACGGTGCAGCGTGCCCGACCTTGCACAATGCATGGCAACAATTTTTGATAAACAATTTAACTTATTGATTTATATAGAATTTTATAAAAATAAAACCTGGCACAGTCACTGCACCTATCACGCTATGTCTGCCACACACAGTCAGGAGCTGATATGGACCTCATCCAGGAAAAGTTTGCCTCGGTATTCTCCGCCTACACCGTGACCACCCAGGCACGACCAGATGGCGGGATTCTGCTGACGTTGCGTGCAGCAGATGGCAAACAGATCAAGCGCTCGATTTCTTACGCTCAACTGCATAGTGCCGACCAATTAACCTGGGCAATCAGTGCGATTCGCCGTGACCTGGCGGAGCAGGCCAGTGAATTGCCGGTGATTTCCCGGCTGCAGAGTCAGCAGCGGTTTGCGTTGCCGACTTATAGTTGAATTCATCGCGGGGCAAGCCCGCTCCTATAGGCCGTAGGAGCGGGCTTGCCCCGCGATCGATCAGTCCTCAAGCCGCGGGAACCCCTCAGCGATCTTGTCACCACTGAACTGAGCAACCAGCCCCGCAGCTTCGTTATACACACGCACAACCACAAAGCGTGGATCCTCGCCCATATCGACCCAATGCCGGGTACCCGCCGGCACTCCGATCAAGTCACCCTTCTCACACAACACCGCGTAGATGTAGCCGCCAATGTGCAAGCTGAACAGCCCACGCCCGGCCGCGAAAAAGCGCAACTGGGTTTCTTCACAGGTATGTTCATCGCGTAACTGCGGATCAACCTCGCGCACCACATCGACCTGCGTGCAGGCCTGCTCAGCCATCAGTTGATCGATGCTCTGCCGGTAAGCGCTGATCACCTCCTGGTCACCAGCACCTGGCTGGATCGGTGCACTGGCCTGCCAGCGCTCAAAGCGTACGCCCTGCTCGGCCAGGGTCGCAGCGATATCCTCCAGGTGGGTCAATACCTTGTTGGGAATATCCGGGGTGGAATGGTGGTATACGGTCAGGCTGCTCATCAGCGGCGATTCCTATTTCTCGGCTTCATGCATTCGGGTGGCAATGATAACGGCTGCAGCCAGGGCTGCGACGCTGGCAATACTAAAGGTGGTAGCCGCACCCAGCAGGTTCCAGCTGTAGCCGGAATACAACGCCCCCAACGCGCCACCGGTGCCAGCCAGGGCTGCGTAGAGCGCCTGGCCCTGGCCTTGCTGACGCGCGGCAAAGCTGCGTTGGACAAAAGCGATGGAGGCGGCGTGGAAACTGCCGAAGGTTGCGGCGTGCAGCACCTGGGCCAGCAACAACACCAGCAAGTGTTCGGCAAAATTACCCAGCAGCAGCCAACGCAGGGCTGCCAGGACGAAACTCGCCATCAACACCCGACGCAACGAAACCCGCGCCAGAATCCTGCTCATGGCCAGGAACATCAGCACCTCGGCAACGACCCCCAAGGCCCAGAGCATGCCGATCACACCCCGGCTATAGCCGAGCTGCTCCAGATGCAGGGTAAGAAAGGTGTAATAAGGGCCGTGGCTAAGCTGCATCAGCGCCACACAGACATAGAAAGCAACAACGCCCGGGCTCGCCAACTGTTTGAGAAAGCCACCCGGGCTGCGCTCTTGCTGCCCCGGTGGCTGCGCGTTAGGCACCCACAAACTGGCAACGACGATACCGGCCATGATGATCACCAGCGCCAGCGGGTAGACATCCAGGCTCAACGCATCGAACAGGCGGCCGAGGCCGACCACAGTGAGGATGAAGCCGATCGAGCCCCATAGGCGAATCTGACTGTAGCGCGCGGTCTGGCCGTGCAGGTGCGCCAGGGTGATGACTTCGAATTGCGGCAGCACGGCGTGCCAGAAAAAGGCATGCAAGGCCATTACCAGCGCCAGCCAGGCATAGCTTTTGTCAAAGAAGATCAGTGAGAAACTGGCCAGGGTCGACAGCGCACCGAGGCGCACGATCAGTAGGCGCTGACCACTGCGGTCACCCAGCCAGCCCCATAAATTCGGCGCGATGCAACGCATGAGCATGGGAATGGCGACCAGCTCGCCGATTCGCGCACTTGAAAAGCCCAGGTGATGGAAGTACAGCGCCAGAAAGGGCGCTGTAGAACCGAGCAAGGCGAAGTAGAACAGGTAGAAGCTGGACAATCGCCAGTAAGGAATCGGCGCCACGGCTCAACAGGCCGCGGCGCGCGCGCCAGAAAGCGCCATTACAGTTGGCCCAGCACCGGTGTGGTAACGCGTACGTCGGCATTCTGCCCACGATGACGCAACAGGTGGTCCATCAATACGATGGCCATCATCGCTTCGGCGATGGGTGTAGCGCGAATGCCTACGCACGGGTCATGACGGCCTTTGGTGATCACTTCAACCGGGTTGCCATGAATGTCGATGGAGCGGCCCGGCGTGGTGATGCTCGAGGTCGGCTTCAAGGCCAGGTGCGCGACAATCGGCTGACCGGAGGAAATCCCGCCAAGAATGCCGCCAGCATTGTTGCTGAGGAAACCTTCCGGGGTCATTTCGTCGCGGTGTTCAGTGCCACGTTGCGCCACGCTGGCGAAACCGGCGCCGATCTCCACGCCTTTGACGGCGTTGATGCTCATCAGCGCATGCGCCAGCTCGGCGTCCAGGCGGTCGAAGATCGGCTCACCAAGGCCGGGCATGACACCTTCGGCAACCACGGTGATCTTCGCACCCACCGAATCCTGGTCACGGCGCAGCTGATCCATGTAGGCCTCAAGCTCTGGCACTTTGTCCGGGTCGGGGCTGAAAAAGGCATTTTGCTCTACCGAGTCCCAGGTTTTGAAGGGAATTTCGATCGGCCCCAACTGGCTCATGTAGCCACGAATACGGATGCCCTGGCTGGCCAGATACTTCTTGGCAATAGCACCGGCAGCCACACGCATGGCGGTTTCCCGCGCGGAGCTGCGGCCGCCGCCACGGTAGTCGCGCTCACCGTACTTGTGGTGATAGGTGTAATCGGCATGGGCCGGGCGGAACAGGTCTTTGATCGCCGAGTAGTCCTTGGACTTCTGGTCGGTGTTGCGAATCAACAGCCCGATCGAGCAGCCCGTGGTACGCCCTTCGAACACCCCGGAGAGGATTTCGACTTCATCGGCTTCCTGACGCTGGGTGGTGTGCCGGCTGGTGCCGGGCTTGCGCCGGTCAAGGTCGTGCTGCAGGTCGGCCAGGGAAATTTCCACACCTGGCGGACAGCCATCGACAATGGCGACCAACGCCGGACCATGGCTTTCGCCAGCGGTGGTGACAGTGAACAGCTTGCCGTAGGTATTGCCGGACATGCAGGACGCTCCGCGAATCAGCCTGATTTGAACAAGGGCGCCAGTATACGCAGGCTAACCATTCAGTTCATCCCTGACAGCGAACCTTCTGTTCGGGACCCGGTCCAACGTCGCATCTCTTTCATAGTGGCCTCATGATGTTGCGCGTATTTGCGGTACTCGCCCTGCTCTTCAGCAGCCTGGTGCAAGCAGCTGCTCCCACGGTGTTGCAACGCCCGATCAGCCTCGATACCGGGAACGGCACGCTCTACGGCAGCTTGCTGTTACCGCGCACCGAACAGCCGCCGCCCGTGGTGTTGATCATCCCGGGCTCGGGGCCCACTGACCGCAACGGCAACAGCCCGGACGGCGCCCACACCGACAACCTCAGGCAACTGGCGCTGGTGCTGGCCAAAAACCGCATTGCCAGTGTGCGCTACGACAAGCGCGGCGTAGCCGCCAGCCAAGCCGCGACACCCGATGAGCGCAACTTGAGCGTTGAAGGCTATGTTGCCGATGCCGTGGCCTGGAGCCGCACGCTCAAGGCCGACCCGCGTTTCGGCCCCCTGATTCTGCTGGGGCACAGTGAAGGGGCACTGATTGCCAGCCTGGCAGCCGGGCCTGCAGGCGCCAGCGCTGTGATCAGCGTGGCCGGTAGCGGCAGGCCGATCGATGACGTGTTTCGCACGCAATTGGCCGGGCAGATCCCGCCCCGCTACAACGCGCGTGTCCTGCAAATACTCGACAACCTCAAGGCCGGCCAGACGTCGGCGGATATTCCCCGGCCCTTGCAGAATGTGTTGCGTCCGAGCGTGCAGCCTTATCTGATTTCGTTGTTTCGCCAGGACCCCGCCGCCGCCTTCGCCAAGGTCAAGGTGCCTGCGCTGATCCTCCAGGGTACCCACGACATTCAGGTCGATGTCAGCAATGCCCAACGCCTGAAAGCCGCCAAACCCGATGCTGAGCTGGTGTTGATCCAGGGCATGAACCACATGCTGAGAATTGCCCCGCAAGCGGCAAGCCAGCAGCGCGACAGCTATCTGAACCCGCAATTGCCACAAGCCAGCGAGCTGGGCGAGCGCATCGTCGACTTCATTCACAGGCTGCCCGCAGCTTGAACGCATTTCACCGATATTTCGCCTCCAGTCCCGGACGATTCTGCCGATAAGCCAGTGCTGGCATCGTGATTGTGTCCAGCCTGCTGCGCACAAGAGGATTGCCGTGATGACTGAAGTTGCCCCCCAGGACGCCCCCGAAATCCAAGAGGACGCGCCGGAACCCGCCCCGCTGCCGTGGGCCGAGGTGAGTGCAGAACATTTCCAGATGCTGCGTCTGGCGCCCCTGCCCACTGACCGCAACAGCGGCGCTCGGCCGCTGCGCTTCGTCCAGTACGGTTTCGCTGAGCGCCACGGCAAAGACCTCAGCCTGTTGCGCATGACCATCCAGTTGCCGGGTCAAAAAGTGCGCAAGGAACAGAACCATCTGGACATCTGGGTTGATCACCTGGAAAAACACGTGCGCATCGGCCCCGACAGTGGCCTGCAAGTCGAACCGTTGAACCGCGGCCTGGGGCGCTTTTTGCTGGCCCAGGCGATTAGCTGGGCGCAGCGCAAATGGTCACATTACCGGGTCGAAGGCGCGGCCCTGGCCAGTAAAGACGCGCTCAACGAAGACACCCGCCTGCGCCGCGACCAACTGTTGCGTAGCCACGGCCTGGAAGTCGAGTACGCCGATGCCCAGCACCTCAAGGGGCGCTACGTCGATGTGCAGGTCGGCGAACTCAAAGGCGGCTGGAACACAGAAAAAGTGCAGCGCGTCGAAATCCTCGAGGCGGCGCAGATGCTCCAGCAGGCTGAACAAAGCCTGCAGGAAAAAGAAGCACAACTGCGTGAACGTGACGAGCGGGTCAGCAAGTACCGCCGTGAAGACAGCGGCCTGCGCTTCACCATTACCTGCCTGGTGGCCTTTGCCGTGTTCCAAGCGGGGTTGCTGATCTGGATTGCGACTCACTGAATGAATGCATCGCGGAGCAAGCCCGCTCCTACCGTAGGAGCGGGCTTGCCCCGCGATTGATTTACACCTTCGAAGCAAACAACGCCTGATGCTGTCGGCACTGCTCCGCCGTCAACATGAACACCCCGTGCCCACCGCGCTCGAACTCAAGCCAGGCAAAGTCCACTTCCGGGTACAGCGCCTCGACGTGCACCTGGCTATTGCCCACCTCGACAATCAACAAGCCCTTCTCGGTCAGATGATCTGCCGCTTCGGCCAGCATCCGCCGCACCAGGTCCAGACCATCGTTGCCACAGGCCAGGCCCAGCTCCGGCTCGTGGTGGAATTCTTCCGGCATGTCGGCAAAATCTTCGGCATCGACATACGGCGGGTTGGACAGGATCAAATCGAAGCGCTGCCCCGGCAATCCGTCGAAACCATCGCCTTGAACGGTAAAGACACGTTCTTCCAGGCCATGACGCTCGATGTTCTGATTGGCCACTTCCAGCGCTTCGAACGACAGGTCGGCCAACACCACTTCGGCTTGCGGGAACACTTCGGCACTGACGATCCCAATGCAACCGGAACCGGTACACAGGTCGAGGATTCGCGCCGGCTCATTGGCCAGCCACGGTTCGAAGCGTTTTTCAATCAGTTGGCCAATGGGCGAGCGCGGAATCAGCACGCGCTCATCCACGATGAAGCACAGGCCACAGAACCACGCCTCTCCCAACAGGTAAGCGGTTGGCACGCGATCTTCGATACGGCGCTTGAGCAAACGCTGCAGATGCACCAACTCGTCATCTTCCAGCTGGCAGTCCAGGTAGCTGTCGGCAACTTCCCAAGGCAAATGCACCGAACCCAGCACCAACAACCGAGCTTCGTCCCAGGCGTTATCGGCGCCATGCCCGAAAAACAGGCCATGCTCATGGAAACGGCTGACAGCCCAACGGATATGATCGCGCAGGGTGCGCAGGCGAGAAGTGATCACAACAGACTCCTTGAAAGACGACCTGCGATTCTAACAGCCCGCTCACAGAAAAGGTTCGGCAAAACGCCGTGTAAGTGTTTCGCCGACATGGCTGCAGGCCACTAACGACGCTGCTTGTACGCGAAGCGATTCACATAAGTGCTCAGGCAGGGGACAATAGGTGAAAAGCCCTATCCAAAGGAGCCCTTGATGTCTGTTCCAACGACGATGTTCCACCTCAGCGGCCGTGGCTATCCACCCGCCAAGCTGAACAACGCCAGCCTGATCATTATCGACGCACAGAAAGAGTACCTCAGCGGTCCTCTGGCACTGTCGGGCATGGACGAAGCTGTCATGAACATCGCTAAAATGCTCGAGGCCGCCCGCAAGGCCGGACGCCCGATCATTCACGTGCGCCACCTCGGCACCGTCGGCGGCATGTTCGACCCACAAGGTCCACGTGGCGAATTCATCCCCGGCCTTGAGCCTCAGGGTGATGAAGTGATCATCGAAAAACGTATGCCCAACGCCTTCAAGAACACCACCCTGCATGAAACCCTGCAGAAGTATGGTCATCTGGACCTGATTGTCTGCGGTTTCATGAGCCATTCCAGCGTCAGCACCACCGTACGCCGGGCCAAGGACTATGGTTACCGTTGCACCCTGATCGAGGACGCCTGCGCCACCCGTGACCTGCCTTACAAAGGCGGTGTCATTCCGGCGGCACAGATCCAGCAAAGTGAATTGGCGATCATGGCCGACAACTTCGCTTGTGTGGCTCCAACCAGCAGCCTGATCTGATCGGCGATCTGACGGCTCGCGGAACCACCTTGCGGTAATTCGGTCATACGCCGGATATCCAGAGAGGGAATCGGCATGAAATTGTCCGACGGTTTCGATGCCAAGCGCTTGCGCCAGCGTGAGCCGCGTAATTGGGGGGCTCGCCTGGCTGCCGCTTTTTCAGCGCTGCTGGCTACCTTGGGCGTGTTGCTGGCCATGGCCGGCACCGCCAGCCTGCTTGGTAACCTTGAAGCATTGGCCGAGCTGAACGCCAACCGGGCGGGTGCCGCCGTGGTACTGGCCGGTGGCTTGTTGTTGCTGTACCTGGGCGTCTGGTTCTGGCGGCGCAGTCGTTTGCGCCTGCGCCGCAGCCGTGAGCTGAACCTGTCACCGCACCTGATGAAAAAGCACGATTGACTGCAACCTGAGGGGGAGTCGCGTAAACTACGCCGCCCAGGCGGAGGCTTACATGCAAGACGACGATTTTTCCCTGTTCAAGAGCGAGATGCGCGGTGTCAAACCGATCAAGCATGATCGCGCTGAAGTCGGCAAACCCAAAGCCGACCGCAAGCAATTGGCCGGCCTGCGCCAGGCCGCAACGGTGCGGAGCGACCAGAGCGTAGTCGACGGCTTGTCAGACCAGTTTGTCATCGACGTCGGCCCTGAAGACGACCTGCACTGGCGCCGTGACGGCGTTCAGGAAAGCCAGATGCGCAAGCTCAAGCTCGGCCAGATCGCCTTTGAAGGCAGCCTCGACCTGCACGGCATGAATGTGGAAAAAGCCCGTGAAACCCTCTGGGCCTTTCTCGCCGAAGCCACCCGCTTCGAGGTACGATGCGTACGCGTCACCCATGGCAAGGCTGTACGCCTGGATGGCAAGAAGCCAATGATCAAAAGTCACGTCAACACCTGGCTGCGCCAACACCCGCAGGTACTGGGTTTTACCTCGTGCCAGGCGCGTCACGGCGGCACCGGTGCGGTGTACGTGATGCTCAAACGAACCATGCTCGAAGGCCGTGACGAGTAACGCCGTACTTGCAGCGCCGCCACAGCCGCCGTACCCTTCGCGTTTGCGATAAATCCCACAGGTAGATCCATGTCCCTGGAACAGAACTACACCGCTATCCTCGGCCAGATTGGCGAGGACGTCTCCCGCGAGGGCCTGCTCGACACGCCCAAACGGGCTGCGAAGGCCATGCAGTACCTTTGCCGCGGTTATGAACAAACCCTGGAAGAAGTGACCAACGGCGCTTTGTTCAGCTCCGATAACAGCGAAATGGTCCTGGTCAAGGACATCGAGCTGTACTCGCTGTGCGAACACCACATGCTGCCATTCATCGGCAAGGCTCACGTTGCCTACATTCCCGATGGCAAGGTGTTGGGCCTGTCCAAGGTGGCGCGGATCGTCGACATGTACGCACGTCGCCTGCAGATCCAGGAAAACCTCAGCCGCCAGGTGGCCGAGGCGATCCAGCAGGTCACCGGCGCGCTGGGCGTGGCGGTGGTCATCGAGGCCAAGCACATGTGCATGATGATGCGCGGTGTGGAAAAGCAGAACTCGACCATGATCACTTCGGTGATGCTCGGCGAATTCCGCGAAAATGCCGCGACTCGCAGCGAGTTTCTCAGCCTGATCAAGTAATCAGGTACGTCTGCAAGCCGGCCCTCCGTGGTCGGCTTTTTTATTCTCAGGAGTTGCCATGATCGTCAAAGCACTGCGTGTGGGCTTAGGCCAGTTGATTGTGTTCGGTGACTGGATCAGCCGTCCGGCCAAGCTCAAGCGCGACCCGGCAGCCCAGGCGCTGGTCGAGCAACAGGCCAAGGGCTTGAGCCTGTACCAGTTCCACGCCTGCCCATTCTGCGTAAAAACCCGCCGCACCCTGCACCGTCTGAACGTGCCGGTGGCGCTGCGCGACGCCAAGAATAACGAGCAGGAACGCCAGCTGCTGCTCAAGGAAGGCGGCAAAATCAAAGTGCCGTGCCTGCGCATCGAAGAAGATGGCAAGACCACCTGGATGTACGAATCCAAGGTGATCATCGACTATCTCAACAAGCGCTTCGCACCGCTCTGACGCCTTGGTAGGAGCGGGCTTGCCCCGCGATTGCGGTGCGTCAGTCACATCGCATCGCGGGGCAAGCCCGCTCCCACCGCCCCAGACCGACCTAGTCGACCATCTTCACGTGGCGAGGATGGGCGGCCACACGCTCTAACCAAGCCTGAATTGCCGGATACGCATCCAGATCAAATCCACCCTGGTGGGCGACATGGGTGTAGGCATACAAAGCAACATCGGCAATCGAGTAGCTGTCTTCGACCAGATACGGGGTCAACTGCAGCTGCTGCTCCATCACCCGCAAGGCTTTGTAACCACCTTTGTGCAAGGACTTGTATTCTTCAAGGCGCTCTTGCGGCAGGCCAAGGTAAAACTGAATAAAGCGCGCCACGGCAATATAGGGTTCATGGCTGTATTGCTCGAAAAACTGCCACTGCAGCACCTGGGTTCGCAAGCGCGAATCCCTCGGCAGGAAATCTGTGTCATGCGCGAGAAAGTTGAGGATCGCGTTGGATTCCCACAAGTAAGTGCCATCTTCAAGCGCCAACACTGGCACTTTGCCGTTGGGGTTCATCTTCAGAAACTCCGGGGTTTCCGTTTCACCCTTGAGGATATCCACCGAGTGCCACTCGTACTCCAGACCAAGCAGATGCAACATCAGCTTGACCTTGTAGCAATTGCCCGACTGGTAATCACCGTAGACCTTGTACATCACTCCCCCTGTTCAATAGCTGATCCTGCACGCCGCCCATAGTTGGCGACTGTACGGCTAAATGCAATGCCTGCTGTATGACAAAGCTCAGCGAACTGCACGTTAGTCTGCAAAATCTGCTTACACCTAGTACAAGGATTGCCCCATGTCCGATGCCACTTCCGCACAACTGCGCCCGCTGGCTGACACCTCCCCTTCAGCCGTGGTCGCAGGCTTTATCGCCATGCTGACCGGCTATACCAGCTCCCTGGTGCTGATGTTTCAGGCCGGACAAGCTGCG
This sequence comes from Pseudomonas sp. NUPR-002, assembly GCF_056322725.1. Taxonomy (NCBI): domain Bacteria; kingdom Pseudomonadati; phylum Pseudomonadota; class Gammaproteobacteria; order Pseudomonadales; family Pseudomonadaceae; genus Pseudomonas; species Pseudomonas sp. NUPR-002. Next base: position 1,729,907 of record NZ_CM150476.1, on the reverse strand, counting down.
GGTTTGACCAGCGCGCAAATTTCTTCCTGGATCTGGGCACTGTCGATTGGTATGGCGGTGTGCAGCATCGGCTTGTCGCTGCGCTACCGCACACCGGTGACTGTCGCCTGGTCGACCCCGGGTGCCGCGCTGCTGATTACCAGTCTGGGCGGCGTCAGCTACGGCGAAGCCATTGGTGCCTACATCACCTGCGCCGTGCTGGTGGTGATCTGCGGCCTGACCGGCAGCTTCGAACGCCTGGTCAAACGCATTCCCGCCTCACTGGCCTCGGCGCTGTTGGCCGGCATTCTGTTCAAGATCGGCAGCGAAATCTTTATTGCGGCCCAGCACCGTACTGCGCTGGTGCTGGGGATGTTCTTCAGTTACTTGATCATCAAGCGCCTGTCGCCACGTTATGCCGTGCTGGCTGCTTTGCTGGTGGGCACCGCGCTGTCGGGTGCGATGGGTTTGCTGGACTTCAGTGGTTTCAGCCTGGAAGTGGCAACCCCGGTGTGGACTACCCCGAGCTTTTCCCTGGCGGCCACGATCAGCATCGGCATACCGTTGTTCGTGGTCGCCATGACTTCGCAGAACATGCCAGGTGTTGCGGTGCTGCGTGCCGATGGCTATCAGGTGCCGGCCTCGCCGCTGATTTCGGTCACCGGTGTGGCCTCGTTACTACTGGCACCTTTCGGCTCTCACGGCATCAACCTGGCCGCCATCAGCGCCGCTATCTGCACCGGGCCCCACGCCCATGAAGACCCGAGCAAGCGCTATACCGCGGCGGTCTGGTGCGGGATTTTCTATGGCATCGCTGGCGTATTCGGCGCCACCCTGGCCGCCCTCTTCGCCGCCCTGCCCAAGGAGCTGGTGCTGTCGATTGCCGCCCTGGCGCTGTTCGGCTCGATTATGAATGGCCTGACCGTTGCCATGAATGAAGCCAAAGAGCGCGAAGCAGCGTTGATCACCTTCATGGTTACCGCCTCAGGTTTTACGTTGTTCTCGATTGGCTCGGCGTTTTGGGGGATTGTCGCAGGCGTGCTGACGCTGATGATCCTCAATTGGCGCAAGAACGCTTGATGCTGCTCGGTAGGAGCGGGCTTGCCCCGCGATGCGATGTGGCTGACAAACCGCTATCGCGGGGCAAGCTCGCTCCTACCGGGTGAGGCGCAAGAACGCTTGGGCGCGCTGGTCCTGGACGTAGGCGACGTTGATCCGTAACCAGTCACTGGCTGCGCCCTGCGGATCGAACGCGCTACCCGGCGCCAACAACACCGAACATGCCAGTGCCGCCCGGTTGAGTGCCTCAAAATCCCAACCTGGACGTCGCGCCCAGACGAACATGCCGCCGTAGGGCTCGGTGAACACCTCCCAGCCGTTGGCCTCCAACTGGCTCAGGGCTTTGGCCATGTGCTGGGCCAGGCGCGGACGCAGTCGGGCCACGCTCTTGCGGTAACTGCCATTGGCAAGCATCTGTGCCACCACCTGTTCGGTGAAGCGGCTGGTACCCAGTCCGGCGACCATCTTCAGCTCCGCCAGCCGCGCAACCAGCGCCGGCTCTGTCACCAGATAGCCAGAGCGCAACGAACTGCTCAGGGTTTTGGAAAAACTCGCGAGGTAGATCACCCGCTGCTCCGCATCCAGCGTCGCCAGACGCGTGACCGCACCGTCCTGAAAGTCGGCGTAGATATCGTCTTCGATGATCTGCACGTCATGCTCGCGAGCCAGCTCGAGCAGGCGATAAGCTACCTTCGGTGTCAGGCTGCTGCCCGTGGGATTGTGATAAAGGCTGTTGATATACAGACACCGAGGTTTATGGCGCTTGAGCAAGCTTTCCAGCACCTGAAGGTCGGGGCCGCTGCTGTTGCGCGGCACGTACAGCATGTCGACCTGATGGTGGCGCAACAAGTTGTACAGGTTGTAATACCCCGGGCTTTCCACCACGACCTTGTCACCGGGCTTGAGCAGGGTCCGCACCAGCAAGTCGAGCGCGTGACTGGCGCCTTGGGTGGTAAGGATCTGCTGCGGGCTGACCTGGATACCGATCTGCTCCAGGCGCTTGTGCAACTGGCTGCGCAAACTGGCCAAGCCCAGGGGTGGGCAGTAGTCGAGCAAATCTTCCAGCGGGCCGCGGCTCACTTGTCGTACCGCCTGGGCAATCGCCTCGCAATCTCGCCAGCTGGCAGGTAGCCACCCACAACACAAATTAAGCAGATCGGCCGGTTGGTCGCTGAACTGTTGCCAGCGATTATCGAAGGTTTCATCGCGAAACGGCTGATCAACCACAGGCACCCTGAGGCGCTGCTCGGCGACAAAAAAGCCCGCGCCATGCCGTGCCTCCAACAATCCTGTAGCCACCAACCGGTCATAGGCCTCGATCACGCAGGATTGGCTGACGCTCAGCTCGCGCGCCAATTGCCGGATCGACGGCAAGCGACTGCCGGGGCGCAAACGCTGACTGGAAATCCAGCCCTGTAACTGATCCACCAGTTGCTGAACCAGTGGTGTGGACGATTGGCGATCAAGTGTCAGGTTCATAGGCAAAGTGTTTGCTGATTTTGTTCAAACAGTTAATCACAAATCCTCGGGCAGTGTGCCTTGTGAGCCCCCAGCCGGCGCAGGATAGTCGCGCTATCGACAAGGAGACCTCAATGCCTGCCCCACGCGCCCCGGCCCAATTGGCCTTTGCCCTGTGCATGATCACCTTCGCCGTCAATCTGCAGGCGCCGCTGTACACCGTCTACGCCGAGCTTTCCGGCAAAGGTGCAAGCGCCACGGCAGTGGCCTTCTCAGCCTATGTGCTGGGCGTGATACCGGTGCTGCTGTTGCTCGGCGGTCTGGCAGATCGGGTCGGGCGCAGGCCGTTAATCCTTGTCGCTCTGGGCCTGTCGATTCTGGCCACTTCGCTGATGCTAGCGGCGCCCGGCCTGGAAACCCTGGGGCTGGCGCGCTTGCTGCTGGGCATCGGCACGGCGCTGGCCTCAGCAACCGGTACGGCGTATATGGGCGAGCTGATGCAAAACGCCGACACCTCTCGCGCAACCAACTGGGTCACCGCCAGCACATCACTGGGCTTTGGCCTCGGGGCGGCGATGACCAGTCTGTGCCTGTTACACGCACCAACCCTGACCCCTGACAGCTTTTATCTTCAGGTGGTACTGGCCGGCTTGGCGCTGGTACTGGTCTGGCGTTTGCCTGATCAGCGCCAAAACAGCCGCAGCCCTTGGTTACGCCTGCCCTGCTACCCCAGTGGCAGTCTGCCGTATGGCGTGGCGATACTCTTGGCGTGGGCCTGTGTCGGTCTGGTGTCGGCGTTGCTGCCTGCCATTCTCAAGGAACATGGCTTGAGCCGCTGGTCTGGGTTTTCAACGTTCTGCGTGATCAGTTGTGGTGTGTTGTTTCAACCGTTGGCCCGGCGCATGCCATCTGGCACAGCCACCCTCCTCGGCCTTGCGGTATTGCCTTGCAGCTATGCACTGCTGGCCTGGGGTGCTGACAACGGGCACCTACTGGCAGTACTAATCGGGGCGATAGCCGCAAGCAGCGCGTGCTATGGCTTTATTTATCTGGGTGGTTTGTCGGCAGTGACTCACTTGGCCGGTGAGCAAAAGAGCCGTGCCAGCGCAGGCTTCTTCTTGCTGGCCTATATCGGCTTCAGCCTGCCGGTCATTCTCACCGGCCTGCTGATCGAGAACATCGGCACCGCAGCCTCATTGCTGGTATTCGGCCTGACCCTGCTGGCTGGTTGCCTGGTGACCAGCCTGGCTCTGCTGCACCGCAACAGAGCCGCGCCCGTTACACTGGCCCCGATCAAATAGCGGTAGCCCCGCCGTCAACCGCCAGAGCCTGCCCGGTGGTGAACGCCGCACCATCGCTGCACAAGTACAGCACGGCACTGGCAATTTCCTCCACCTTGCCAATTCGCCCCACCGGGTGCATGACAGCAGCAAACTCGGCCTTGCGTGGGTCCGTTTCATAGGCACGGCGGAACATATCGGTATCGATCACCGCCGGACACACCGCATTGACGCGGATTTTTTTCTTGGCGTACTCGATGGCCGCGGATTTCGTCAGACCGATCACTGCATGCTTGGACGCGCTGTAAATGCTCATCTTCGGCGCTGCCCCCAGCCCCGCCACCGAAGCGGTGTTAACAATCGCCCCGCCGCCCTGCGCCACCAGTAACGGCAGTTGATGCTTCATGCACAACCACACACCTTTGACGTTAACGCCCATGATCGCGTCGAACTCGGCTTCGCTACCTTCGGCCAGCCGCCCCTGCTCAATTTCGATGCCAGCATTGTTGAAGGCATAGTCGAGGCGGCCATAGGCCTCAACGGTGCTGGCCAGCAAGCGCTGAACGTCGGCCTCGCGGGTGACATCGCAGGCAACGAACAACGCCTCGCCGCCTGCGGCACGGATCAACTCCACCGTTCCTTCGCCGCCAACGGCATCCAGATCAGCTACTACTACCTTCAATCCTTCAGCAGCAAACGCCAGGGCAGTTGCGCGGCCGATACCTGCGGCACCGCCGGTGACCAGGGCAACCTGGCCGGAAAAAGTCATCGTCATCGCTTGCTCCTGCAACAAAGTGAGGTCAACGACCCGGAGTCTATGCAGTCATCATCAGCAATGGGCAGCATCATCAAGGTGCCCGTTGGCAGGCTATCGCTGTGAGTGATTATCTCACCTCACTTGGATCACCCCCATGGATCACGATGCATTCGCCAGGCGGGTAAACCTTGTCGGAATGCCGATGAGGGTCTATCAACAAGCTTTGACCTTTACGCGAGACGCCGTCATGACCCCACAGACCAACCGCCGTTTCCTACTCGCCAAACGCCCGATCGGCGCTGTCAGCCGTGACGATTTCAACTTCGAGCAGACACCCTTGAGCGAACCTGCCGAAGGTCAGGTGCAAGTGAAAAACCTGTACCTGTCGTTGGACCCGGCCATGCGCGGCTGGATGAACGAAGGCAAGTCATACATCCCGCCGGTGGGGATCGGCCAGGTGATGCGCGCCCTGGGTGTGGGCGAAGTGATTGCCTCGAAACACCCTGCTTTCGCTGTAGGCGACTACGTGAACGGCCCACTTGGCGTGCAGGACTACTTTGTTGGCGAGCCACAAGGCTTCTACAAGATCGACCCCAAACTGGCCCCCCTACCCCGCTACCTTTCAGCTTTAGGCATGACCGGCATGACTGCATATTTCGCCCTGCTGGAGGTTGGCGCACCGAAGGCCGGTGAAACTGTTGTGCTGTCCGGTGCCGCCGGCGCTGTGGGGAGCATTGCCGGGCAAATCGCCAAACTCAAAGGTTGCCGGGTCGTCGGGATTGCCGGTGGCGCGGAAAAATGCCGCTACCTGATCGACGAGCTGGGCTTTGACGGCGTCATTGACTACAAAGCCGAAGACGTACTTGAAGGTCTCAAGCGCGAATGCCCGAAAGGCGTGGACGTCTACTTCGACAACGTCGGCGGGGACATCCTCGACGCTGTGTTGAGTCGCCTGAACTTCAAGGCGCGGGTAGTGATCTGCGGCGCCATCAGCCAGTACAACAACAAACAAGCAGTCAAAGGCCCGGCCAACTACCTGTCATTGCTGGTTAACCGTGCGCGTATGGAAGGCTTCGTGGTGATGGACCATGCCGCCAACTACGGCACAGCGGCCCAGGAGATTGCCGGCTGGCTGGCGAGCGGCAAGCTGAAGAGCAAAGAAGATGTAGTCGAAGGTCTGGAAACCTTCCCTGAAACGCTATTGAAGCTGTTCAGCGGAGAAAACTTCGGCAAGCTAGTACTGAAGATTTAACCAATGTAGGAGCGGGCTTGCCCCGCGATTGCGGTGTATCAGATACATCGCAATCGCGGAGCAAGCCCACCCCTACTGGCCGATTTCAAATCAGCCGCGAATCTCTGCGACGACTGCTGCCAATGCCTGGGCAGGATCAGCAGCCTGGCTGATCGGGCGACCGATCACCAGATAATCGGAACCGGCATCCAGCGCCTGGCGCGGAGTGAGGATACGACGCTGGTCATCCTGCGCACTACCGGCTGGGCGAATACCCGGAGTCACCAACTGCAGCGACGGATGCGCAGCCTTCAGTGCCGGAGCTTCCAGCGCCGAGCAGACCAAACCGTCCATCCCGGCCTTCTCGGCCAAGGCTGCCAGGCGCAGCACCTGCTCCTGCGGCTCGATATCCAAACCAATACCGGCAAGGTCTTCGCGCTCCATGCTGGTAAGCACGGTGACACCGATCAGCAGTGGCTGCGGCCCCGTGCGCTTGGCCAGCACTTCACGGCACGCCGACATCATGCGCAGACCGCCGGAGCAGTGAACGTTAACCATCCACACACCCATTTCTGCAGCAGCCTGCACCGCCATCGCCGTGGTGTTGGGGATATCGTGGAATTTCAGATCGAGGAACACCTCGAAGCCCTTCCCAACCAGCGTTTCAACAATGCCCGACGCGCTGCTGGTGAACAGCTCTTTGCCGACTTTGACCCGGCACAGGGACGGATCGAGTTGATCCGCCAGTTTCAGGGCGGCGTCACGGGTAGGGAAATCCAGGGCGACAATGATGGGCGTCTGGCAGGCGGACATGGGCTGGTCTCTTGGCAAGTCTTGAACGGCGCGCATTGTAAACGAAGCAGCGGCGTGTGGGGGGCCGATGATCGCGAATTGGCCCCGCAAAGCAGGCGCCCCTATAATTGAACCAACAAATAACAGATTCGCTCCAATTTATAGACGCAGCGACGTTCGCCGCGCAAAGGAGGTCCCCATGCCCTGGTATGCCTGGTTGATTCTGGTGCTCGCGATAGGCTCCATCGTTGGTGGCCTGATGCTGCTGCGCGACACCGCGAAAAAGCTGCCCCTGACCGAGGAGCAGCTCAAACGCATTCATGAACGCAATGCAGAAATGGATGCCAAGGATGCCCAAGACCGCTAAGCCCGGCGGCCTGATTTAAGTCACAGCATCACTTGTAACGTGCTGCTGCCGAACTGCGCGAAAGATTTGGCCCCAAAGCATCGCGCGCCTTGATATAAGCGTACCAATCTGCCGCATCGGGCAGCGACGGGATGGTTACCAACTCCCCGCTTTCCAGCCCGCTGAGCGCGGCATCCACCATCTCCCCTGCTTCCATGACCATCTGCGGATCGATATGGGCGACATCCAGTCCTGAACGCTCCCAGATCTCCGTGCGCGTAACACCGGGCAACACAGCCTGAACCTGCACGCCTTTGTCCCTCAACTCGCCCTGCAGCGTTTGGGTCAGACTCAGCACATAGGCCTTACTGGCGCTGTACACCGCATTGAACAATTCCGGCGCCAACGCCACAACAGAAGCCAGATTGATGATGGTACCGCGCCCGGCATTGCCGAACTGCGTGGCCGCCGCAGATGCCAAGCGCGTCAACGCGACAATATTGAGCGCCACCAAAGCGTCGATCTGCTCGGCCGTAGCCTGCGCCAAGGTGCCATGCATGGCGATTCCAGCATTGTTAACCAGCACGCTGATGCGCTGATCGTCGCGAAGGCGCTGCTCAACGCGTGCCACATCAGCCGATTGCGCAAGGTCTGCGGGTAGCACCTCGACATTGATGCCATGACGGGCCTGAAGATCGGCGGCCAGGGCTTCAAGACGCTGACGATCTCGAGCAACCAACAACAAATCGTGGCCTCGGGCAGCGAGGCGCTCGGCATAGACCGCACCAATTCCAGAAGAAGCGCCCGTGACGAGCGCGGTAAAGGATTGCGAGAAGCCTGACATAGCGGTGATCTCCGAGGGGTCGCCGTGATTGGTTCGCTTTGCCCGAGCAAAATATTACCAGCGTAATATTTTCACAATACCCCCCCGACCAAAGGCGCCTCCAAACAAAAAGGCCGGTCAACTGACCGGCCTTTGCACGAAGGCTAGTTGACGGTGAGCTTGTCTCGGTTGCGGTCTAGCAAGGCTTTGCCGATGCCTTTGATTTCCAACAACTCGTCCACTGAAGCAAAGGCGCCGTGCTCCTGACGGTAGGCGACGATTGCTTCGGCTTTGGTTTTGCCGATGCCACTGAGGGTTGTTTGGAGGGTGAGTGCGTCGGCCGTGTTGAGGTCTAGCTGCGGGGTGGTTTGTTGTGTAGCGACGACAGGCACTGGGCTTGTCACGGGCTCAGTGGCTGGGGCTGCGTTGAGGGCAAGGGAAGCGCTGGCGAACAGGGGGAGCAGCAGGTAGGTCAGGACGGTGTTGCGCATGGGGTTTGACTCCTAGGGTGATTTCGAAGGCAGCTTTTCCTTGGCTGCCTTTGAACCGTAGAACGGGATGGGGGGGAGTCAAATTGGGAGCGACAAGGGAATCGTTTCTAAATCGGACTGGGACAAGCCCTGCTAGGGGTTAAGGTCCTTCATTCGGCATAAAAAAGCCCCGTATAGCGGGCAAAACGGTATCATCTGCGACCCGAAAGCGGCCCCAGAAGGGAAATCTACGAAATGCAAGGCAAACAGTTGGTCTATAGGCCAGACATAGACGGCCTCAGGGCTATTGCAGTTATCCTGGTACTACTATTCCACTTCGAACTTGGTGTGCCCGGTGGTTTTATAGGCGTAGATGTATTCTTTGTGATCTCTGGCTTTTTAATAACTGGGATAATTCGAGGATCAATGCAAAAGGGATCTTTCTCTTTTGTAGATTTTTATATTCGCCGTCTGCTTCGGCTGCACCCTGCACTGATATCAACAGTTGCTACTACCCTTGCAGCAGCCTACGTAATTTTTGACCCTGCCTCATTTTCATCTCTCGCAGAGTCAGCAAAACACGCCATACTTTCTATTTCAAATATATATTTTTGGCAACATCAGGATTATTTTGACGCATCAGCACAGACTCAAGCGCTGCTACACACATGGTCCCTTGCTGCTGAATGGCAATTCTATTTAGTCTGGCCGTTCATCATGTGGGCCATTGTAAAACTCCCAAAAAACCTATCAACCCTAACATTATTATCAATAACTATCGCTTCTCTCATCGCGTCAGAACTCATGTTATCCATTGATTCTTCCGCGGCATATTTCCTTACTCCATTTAGAATTTTTGAACTGTCGTCTGGAGGCCTACTTGCCTTTCTAAGCCAGTCACAAGTAAGTGATAAAATCAGCTCATCACTTTTCACCATCGGCGCAGTTTCTATAATTGCATCAGCATTTCTTCTTAATTCAGCTGACCCCTTCCCTGGGCTTCATGCAGTGATCCCGGTCATAGGAACGGCTCTATGTATTGCTTACGGCTACTCTTCTGCCGGAGCGATACTAAGAATTAAACCTGCAGTATCCATTGGCCTTATATCCTACTCTGTATATTTGGTTCACTGGCCACTGCTGGTACTATACAAATATTACGTATTTCGCGAGCTTGAGACTCCAGACAAACTAGCACTTCTGATCGTTTCAATCGCCCTTGGATGGCTCCAATACAAAGCAATTGAAAGAGTCTTCATATCTAGAAAACAATTAACTCTCATAATTGGAACCACACTAACTGCGCTAGGGTCTTTCGCAGTATTTATTGCCTCAACCTCTATCGTGAACAACAAAGGAATTCCTAGCCGAGTCCCCGCAAGCTATTTAGCCATGGCATCGGACCCAGTCAAATTCCACAGATCAAACTATGGCGGAACTGGATTTAAACTTGAAACCCCCCTTGGTGACACCTCCGGAAAAAAAATAGCAGTTATTGGCGGCGATAGTTTCGCCCACCAATATGCCTCCGGCATAGATAAACTCTTGAAGGGAAAGGGCTTGTACATAGACGGCATATTCCAGCACGGTTGTGTACTATCAGGCGAATATACCAGAACGCTTAATAATGTACCTCGACAAGACTGCCGCGATTCCTATGCAAAGATAATATCCAGCCTCAATGGTAACAATCTGCCATTCGTGTTCGCCCAAAGCTGGGACGGGTACAAAAATAAAATTGTGGACTCTGCCGGGACTCTAGTAAACTCGTCAAGTGACGAAGACTACGCCACAGTGATTACCAACCTGCTTTCAGGCGTTCGTTCAGACATTGGCGACCGTCCGTTCATAATTGTGGGTAGTCAACCGTATCTTTCATTAAGTAAATCTGCTGCTTCTTGCCTATTGCGCCCAAGCTATGTTTACCAACGATGCGAAGAAAGCATGCACTATCGAGCAGAACAGGCATACTCTTACAAAATCAATATGATACTGAAGAATTTTGCGAGAAATCACAAAAACACATACTATATTGATTCTTTCGAAGCCCTATGCCCGGACGGAATGTGCAGCACAATAGAAAGTGGGAAAATCCTTTACTCCGACGCCACTCACCTATCAATTGATGGGTCCACCAAAGCGTCTACGGTAATTACAAATAAACTTACAGAAGTTTCAGATTTTCATTAATAGCTTTTCATGAAACAAACATAAGCTTCTATCCACGCCTACGCCAGCCTGCAGAATTAAGAGCGATTGTATTCGCTTATTATTAAGTGAATACAATCGCTCTTACCACCAAGATTTCTTCGCACGAACAATGCCCCTACCTGAAAAACCTTCGCCCCCCCCCAGTCGCGCATTAACAACAGCCGCTCGAAGTAACCACTTCCAGCCTCTCTATCAGAGAGAGCATCAGCGCTAACATCATCCATACGTGGATACTGCTTTAGCGAGGTCGACCAGCAAATTTGCTATCAACAGTTGATCCGCTCGAGGTTACTGCTAAGCGACCGTCCGAAGTTACAACAACCATTGAGCTTACCATCGGAGACCAATAGATTAGCGTGCAAAGGTATCATCAGACCCTGTAACGGAGTTCACTCAATTGATCATCATATTTGGTGTAGCGACACTGCATAACGCACACTTGATCGCCAGCTAACGCTTCGATCGAATGTAAGCTCTGCACGGAAAACAGGTAGCATTATATTTTTCCGTACAGAGTCTGATTCACCGCAAATGAAGTAATTCTCGGCAAAACCCTTGCAAACTTAAAGCTCGATTAAACTTTCTCAAGCTCCCCTGCATTGAACAAGAACGCCAGAACGACCAGAGGAGACCAGGCAATTATTACTCCAACAGCAGCATCAATGTAATTGAGTGCTACCAAGGCAGCCATAGGTAATAGCCAGATGAGGTTGATCAGTAAGACCGCCAAGGTCACAGGCAAATGCCGACCGAACCGACGAGAAGCATACTGATATCCATGACTTCGATGCGCTTCGTAAACCTTGTCTCCGCGCAGCAAACGACGTAGTAAAGTAACTGTGGCATCAACAATGAATACACCGAGCAGAATTAGCCACGCACAGAGTAAGTCGGATGAAACCCAGGCCGCCTGTAACGAAAGAATACCCAAGGTAATTCCAAGAAAACCGCTACCCGCATCTCCCATAAAAATCCGGGCTGGTGGGAAATTCCAGAATAAAAATCCTGCCACGGTTGCGGCTAGTATTAGTGGTAGCGACACCAAATCCGGAGCTTCTACTAATATGTACAACAGGCAAACACTAATACATGTAGTAATTGCTTCAACACTGGCTAGACCATCGATCCCGTCCATGAAATTGTACAAATTGAGCAACCACACCAAGTAGAATAAAGCCAAGCTGTGGCCTATCCACCCCATTTGTAACTCACTACCGAAAAGTGTCAACGGCGGTAGTCCGCCTAACCACCATAAAGCCCAGGCCGAAGCGCCAAAATGACCGAGTAACCGCCACCGCGCAGCGATGTGTCCATGGTCGTCTAGAAAACCCAATATGGCGATAGCGACACCGGCGCCAAACACGGACCAAGTGGTCACAGCATCCACCAATCCAGAGCTACGCATCCACACCAGCGCTACCAAAAACGATACGACGATGGCAACTCCCCCCCCTCGGGGGGTGGGTACACAATGAGAACTGCGAGCATTAGGGACATCTATGATGCTGCGTGCCAGCGCATAACGACGTAATAGCCAAGTCAGCCCCCATGCTGATAGAACCGCAACTACAATAAAAAGAAAACTCATTTAATCACCACTTTACTTGCCAGATTGGAACAGCCGTCCGCTATCGATTAATGCCTCATCTGATCTGACCACTGGCCGCCACTCGAGTAGTTCTGCTGCCTTGGCAGCATCTACTTGCAATGACTCAAATAATTGGACGTACATATTCTGACGTCCGATCAGACGTGCACAAAATTTAATAAAGCTGACTGGCGCGCTAAAAAGTCGCGTGCGAACTCCCATTCCTCGTCCGATCAACTCGACGATTTCACCAATGGATGAATCTTGACCATCAGCAACTACAAACACTTCCCTTGCCGCCCGCGGATGGGAGGCACAACAGGTGAGAAAATCAACAACATTTTCCCGAGCAACCATGGAGCGGGCGTTACACACATTACCGAAAGGAAGTGGTAGACCCTTTCTGACTAACTTGAGCAGTAGTTGGAAATTTCCAGGCGCATCGGCGGCATAAATCAACGGTGGACGGACTACAACCCATTCCATCGGTTTGTCTTTCAGGTAGCGTATAATTCCTTCCTCTGCCTTTAACTTTGACTTAGCATAAAACGAGTGAGGCGCTAACGCTGAAACTTCTGTAAAAGGAACATCTCCGGATGAAGCCCCGTGAACACCAATGCTGCTTATATAGACAAACCTCTTGACACCAGCCTCAGCAGCTTGCCGAACCAAGTTCATAGTAGAGTGGTAGTTTACTCGATCAAACTCTAACTGTGGGTTAATAACGCGATCATTAAGCAGATGAGCTCTCGCCGCTAAGTGGATAACGCACTCCACGCTAGCCAGAAGATCTCTCCAGTCGGTATCATCGCTAATATCCCCGACGGCTTGTGTAACCACCCCCGAAACAATCTCGACTTTCGCTCGCGAAACACCGACACACTCGTGGCCAAGACGATGCAAGTGCGTTATAAGCGCGCGACCAACAAACCCCGTCGCACCAGTTAGCATGATTTTCACTGACTTAGTTCCCTCATCAGCCCGCCAATTAAACTAAATCTATTGTACTCACAACAATTAATCACCATCAAAGACCAACCCTAGACTGAGAACCAAGGAGGGATCTTTGTATTTGATTATTACTGAAGAGGACCAAGTACCTAGACTCAAGAACGCTGCACCATTATATCCGAAACCGTCCGCTCTTCCCGCATACCCAATCAGGAAAAAACCTCACAACCATACTTCGCTTGCGGCCAAACGGATTGACCAATGGGCGCTCGAAAAGCCGTTAGGTCGAGTCGTCTGAGTCAACCGCAGATTTGGTCGAAGCCGAAGCTTGGCTGGAATTATAGCTTGTCACATGAACTCAATGATGGCCAAGACCGTACCATGGCAGGACGATACGAGCAAAATATTTGCCCATTGACTGATGAGAGCTTAGCCGCGCTGCTTTAAGGGCACATAGCCTTAGAGGCAAGGCATTGAGGTTTCTGCGACAGAGCGACGATGGGGCAATGTCACTCACGTACAGGCCGTGATGCCGTTTACGCCGGAAGTGATGGCAGTGCTTACTGTAAACCTTCCACTATTTGAGCTATCAGCGCCTCAATTAAGGGCGAATCAAAAATCAGCAAGGCTGGCGTGGCGCCACCAAGGAAAGTAGTGGTCGAGACCATTTTCGAACTGCCGCTTGGCCAGGATAAGGTTTGCCTGCCCGGGGTGGCACACAGGGCAAATAAAACACACCTGAACGCACAGAAAGCGTCATAATCTGCAGGCTGATCTGACCAAGCCAAGGCATCGCTACCTCGCGTCCTTTCCGACAAGCCGCATAGCGATACCCAGCAAAGGCAGGGTAGCCTACTCAAGCTTCGGGGCCGGAAGACAGAGAAGCTTCAATGGTTAGCGACTATTAGCTGAAGGGTATTTTACTCAGAGCATGAATGCAGAAACTGAGGATAGATAGAGGGGTTATGGATAAATTAAGAAAGCGCATGCTAGAGCTGCCACGACCGCATAAGCGCATAGTACAAGTTTTTACGGATGTGCTGTTAGTTTGGTTCGCGCTTTGGCTGGCTTTTGTGGTTCGCTTAGGACTCGAGGATTTGAATAATCCGCTTAAGGGCCATTTTTGGCTATTCATAGCCGCACCATTGGTAGCGATACCTATCTTTATCCGCTTCGGTATGTACAGAGCGGTAATGCGTTATTTTGGAAACGATGCCTTAATAATGATTGCCAAGGCAGTTAGCCTATCAGCCCTCGTCTTAGCTCTTGTGGTCTATTGGTATAGCAACCACACAACCGTTGTCCCGCGCTCTATAATTTTCAACTACTGGTGGCTTAGCCTTGTCATGATCGGGGGCTTACGCCTAGTAATGCGCCAGTTCTTCCTTGGAGATTGGTACGCTACTAAGCAACACGTCCCCTTCACCAATTTTAAAGACGGGCTACCAAAGGTAGCAATCTACGGAGCAGGTGCAGCTGGCAACCAGCTCATGGCAGCACTGCGCCTGGATCGGGCAATGCGCCCAGTAGCATTCATTGATGACGATGAAAGCATTGCGGATCGCGTCATTTCGGGCTTGCAGGTATTCAGGGGTACCGACATCCAACGAATGATAGATATGACCGGCGCCGACGAAGTACTGCTCGCTATACCCTCAGCAACACGCGCACGGCGTAGCGAAATTCTCGGGCTTCTCGAAAAATTTTCGTTGCACGTTCGTAGCGTTCCAAGCGTAATGGACCTTGCAAGCGGACGCGTGAAGGTGGATGACATTCAGGAAGTAGATATCGCGGACTTGCTTGGACGCGATGCAGTGCCTGCTCAGGGTGATCTGCTTGCTAAATGCATTACGGGTCAGACCGTAATGGTAACTGGTGCCGGAGGCTCCATTGGCTCAGAGCTCTGTCGGCAAATTATTTCTCTTGAACCTAAAGCGCTAATCCTCTTCGAGCATAGTGAATTTAATCTTTACAGCATCCTTGGTGAACTCGAACAACGTGTCACTCGTGAATCGCTCCCCGTGCGAGTTCTTCCCTTCCTGGGCTCTATACGCAACCAGAAGCACTTGTATGACACAATGAGCATGTGGCATGTAAACACTGTCTATCACGCGGCAGCCTATAAACATGTTCCGATGGTAGAGCACAATATAGCCGAGGGCGTATTCAACAATGTCATTGGCACTTTGAATACAGCTCAAGCCGCACTTCAAGCCAATGTTGAAAATTTTGTACTCATTTCTACCGATAAAGCAGTACGTCCGACAAACGTCATGGGTAGCACCAAACGCTTGGCCGAGCTTTCACTACAAGCACTGAGCAAGGAAATGGCTCCCGTATTATTTGGCGACTCAGCAAATGTTGCGCGCGTAAATAAGACGCGGTTCACAATGGTACGATTTGGAAATGTATTGGGCTCTTCAGGCTCAGTAATTCCACTTTTTCATAAACAAATTAAAGCTGGCGGCCCCCTGACAGTAACCCACCCCAAGATCACCCGGTATTTCATGACGATTCCAGAGGCCGCACAATTGGTGATCCAGGCAGGATCAATGGGGCAAGGGGGGGATGTATTCGTACTGGATATGGGCGACCCTGTTCGCATTGCCCATTTAGCCGAAAAAATGATACATCTTTCCGGATTGAGCGTTCGCTCCGAGCAGAATCCACATGGTGATATTGCTATAGAGTTTACGGGACTGCGTCCCGGTGAGAAACTCTATGAGGAACTACTGATTGGCGACAACGTTGCGCCAACTCAGCACCCTATGATTATGAGAGCAAACGAGGATTACCTTCCTTGGGATACACTCAAAAACCGTCTCTCCGAGCTATTGAGCGCCGCTTCTCAAGAGGATTTCACACGTGTTCGGCAGCTCTTGAGGGCGACAGTGACCGGGTACACCCCAGAAGGGGAGATTGTCGACTGGGTTTATCAACAGAGACGCTTGGAACTGTAAACCTTTAAAGTAATCAGAATATAAAACTCCAGAACTGGCCTTCGAGTGTCAATCAACACCCCAGGCCAGGTTTGGGTTGAAAGGCAAAGGGTTTATAAAACTTAACCAAGATTACCGGATGCATTCACGCTTTTTTAAATATTGCGCTCCAGCAGCCTATAAGTTTCCAAATGCTTCGAAACTACACTTTCGATAGCAAATGCGCGCTCAGCCAGAGCACGTCCAGCGAGCCCCATTTCCCGGCGGAGCTCTGGATTCTCAAGCAAGCGTTGGATCGCCTCAGCCAACGCAGATGCATTTCGAACAGGAACCAGCAACCCTGACACATCAGGATCAATAGCATCTCTACAGCCCGGAACATCTGTAGTAACCACCGCACGTCCACAAGCCGCCGCTTCTATTAAAACTTTCGGTAACCCTTCCCGATAAGAGGGAAGTACCACAACATGTGAATTTTTCAAAACTTCCGCCATGTTACTACAGTAGCCAAGGGACTGGACCACACCTTCATTCAGCCAGCTGTCAACATTCTCTGCAGAAATACTAGTTGGATTACCTCGATCAATATTACCAACTAATTGAAAACGTGCATTCAAACCTCTCGACTTAAGAATTCGTACCGCCTCCACAAATTCAATAACACCCTTATCACGTAAAAGACGGGCAGCAAAAGTAACGACCGGTACACCGTCGACCTCAGGAGACATACTATATTGCAAAAGGCTCACACCGGAGCCGCGAATGATCATACTCTTTTGGAGGGTAATTGCTCCTATATCCATTAATGCTTTCTGATCATCTGGATTCTGAAAAACAGCTAAAAGATTCCGCTTACCCAATGCAAGCCGGTACATGATGCTTATTATTCCCCGCACCAAGTTTGCCTTAACTCCCCGAGCCATAAATATAAAACCAAGCCCAGGAACTGCTGCCAGCACACCTTTTACTGGTGACAATCGCGCTGCGATGCCACCGTATAGAACAGGCTTTATAGTTACCAAATGAAGAACTTCGGGGCGAAGACTCCAGCAAAGCGAACAAATTGAAAGTAAAGCTTTCAACTCACCGAAAGGATTAGTACCACTCCGCGAGAAGAACAGTTCGTGATGACTGAAACCCAGGCTTTTTATTTCCTTAACAGACGGCCCCTCTGGAGTGGCAATATGAACCTCGTACCCTTCTTCTCGTGCTGCCAGAGCGATAGGTAGACGATGCGAAAGGAAATATTTGGCATCATTCCCAATTATCAGTAGAACTGGTTTCATGTTAATCCTGTCAGTGCTTGATCCAATTTGATTCTTGTCCTGGAAAATTCCACTACACGGACTCAATTCAGACCCAATTGCGTGCAAATTTCATTAGAGAAAAACAAGCTATTTCTGCGCCCCAATCTCAAGGTGTTTGCATTTATGGGACGCCATCTCTCACCGTAAAAATACTTCCGACTTCCACAGTGGCGATAAATTCAAAAACTGCCAACAGCCTCCCATAAAAAACCAAATCCTGTCACTCTACTAGGCTAACAAGAATTTATGAGGGAAGCACCGCTACAATCGCAGCCATTGTAACCAACGCTCGACTCCAGCTGTATGCGAGCAACAACCAATCTCCTTATTTTAACCGGATGGCGCAGCGCTGGAGTTGCCAGCACAAAGACTGAGCCTTCTCCTGACCATGCTCAATGGCTCCCCGGTGTAGGCTTACCTAAGCTAGGTTAACATCCCTAAGCTACGTTCGAAATCCCGACAATCCAACACAAACCATTAAAGAACCGAATATTTGTGAGATCTCAAACCAACGGAGATTGTAAAAAGGTTAGCCGTCCCAAAGCTGCACAAGCACCCAGCTCAACAGAGCATCAAAGAGTTTAGGCTTTAGCTATACGAAATTTATAGGGTGGTCTGTAGAGGCAGAGCTAACAATTTGAACAACAAGCTCTGCATTAAATATTGTATTTAAAATACATAAGGAACGACCGCGAACCAAAATACAACAAAACTATCAGCCACGCATTTTAACACCGCCCCAAGACACCAACTGCACAAGCCGAGAATACTGCAAGAGATAGAACAGTCAAAATAACAACAACGAACAACCTAATCCTGCCAACAAATAAACGAGCCACTCGGCAGCAATAAAACGTACGCAACTTTAAGTTCAGCAAAGAAAATATGGCGAACACTTAGCACCCTAATAATAGCTAAACCAGGCCATACTCCCTCACTCAACGAAAGATTGAAGCGATCCTACAGCGAAGCTGTTCACAGCAAGTCTATTACATTAAAAAATTTTAGCCTCTGAAAAACCTAAAAATTTCTCGCGCGACCAAAAAAACATGAACCGCTAAATAGCCAGTTACAAAAACTCTAGGAATACTTTAGAAAAGTAACGAACATCGAATTTTACTCATAAACATATACAACCCCAAAACCATAATAATCTTTATACTAATTTCACTCCATTGCGTTGGCCTTCTTAAATACCTATTTACCATGAGCTTCAATTAGTGAGTCGTACAGGTCTCGGAAGCGTAGAGAAGCGCGCTCCAGTGAGAACTCATTGAAAATTCGAGCCTTGCTCTGATTCGCAAGTAGTTCGCGGCGCTCTTGAGGAAGCTGGATCATATTCTCTAGGCCATTGGCAAGTGAATCAGCATCCTGTGGTGGTACAACAATACCATTTCCGCCAAGCAGCAGAGCAGCATCACCAACATCTGTGGCGACACAAGGCACTCCAACAGCCATCGCTTCGCCCAATACATTGGGAAAGCCTTCTGTCTTTGAGTGAAGGCAAAAGATATCCATCGATATTAAACAAGCGGGTACGTCTTGCCGCTCACCCAATAATATATAGCGATCAGGATAACCTGTAGCTTCAATTAGGTTTGTCAGCACCTGATTAGAACTTTCAAGCCCCCTTCCCACCATCATGAAACGCAATGACGGGTAACGCTTTGCAAGAATTCCTGTGGCCTCCACGAAATTCGCTTGATCTTTTACAGGGTTGAAACGTCCAAGACTGCCAATGACAATCTGCTCATTGGTAATGGAACAACTTTTGCGTATTGCATCACGTTGTGTATTAGTTGCGACGAGACGGCTGAGATCGAAACCATTGGGGATGACCTCCATACGGCTGCTGTCATAACCGATTTTAACGTGAGCATTCCTTGAAGCTTCCGCAGCACAAACGATCTTGGACGGCAGCAATCTTGAAAGGAAAGCGCATAATTTACGAATTAACCGTGTTGAACGCTTTCCACCCTTGCTTAGATCGGTAGTCCGCACCCCCCAGATTACATTTCGCACTCCAGCAGCACGCGCGGCTAAGCCACCCAACAAATCAGCATGATACATCCAGGTCTGCACAATATCTGGCTGTAATTGGCGAATTTTTCCGTACAAGCTGCACAAGGCTTTAGGAGCGCCCAATAGATTGCGCATTTCTAAGCTGCTGACAAGAACTCCTTGCGCCTGCAACTGTGGACCAATTATCCCGATATCGGTAAGCGAAATAACCGAATGTTCGTACTCTGGCCAATTGAGCTGGGATTCAATCAAGCGCTTGAGCATTAGCTCGGCGCCTCCCACATTAAGGCCCACAATCACATGCAAAACCTTCAAAGTCATTGCTCCTGCAACCAGGCCTGGAACATCAAGATACTCCATAGCTGTCTGGATCGATCAACCCTTCCAGTCAAGTGTTGCTGCCAAAGCTGTCTGATGGGTTGCGGATGAAAGTAACCTTGTTGAGCTAGCACTACAGGATCAAGGAGCGACTCCGCCCATTCACGTAGCGGACCTCTTAACCATGCTCCAAGAGGAATTGAAAATCCTTTTTTGGGACGCTCAATCAATTCTTTCGGCACGTGCCGATAGAGCAACTCACGCAAGATCCACTTACCCTTTCCATCTCGAATTTTCAAATCTAATGGCAGCTTCCAAGCAAACTCAACCACTCGGTGATCTAGTAATGGCACACGTGTTTCTAGGCTATTCGCCATTGCGGCTCGATCAACCTTAACAAGTATGTCATCCACCATATAAGTCTGGGCATCAACAGCCATCATCCAGCTTTCAAAACTATCTGTCGCTGGCCAAAGTTCAGCAGCATCAAAGAATGTATCTGGAACCTCTCCATTGATTACAACACCTTCTGTTTTCTTCCAGTGGCTCAAAAGTTTCTGATAAAAAACTTCTCGCGTAGGAGAGTCAACGATCTCAGAAAGGACTTGAAACTTCCCTGGCAAATTAACCTGCCCACCCAAACGATATGCTAATTTTCGCAAGGCATAGGGAACTCTCGACAGGTGTCTCCAAACTTTAGGTGCGAACAAATAAGGATTGTAGCCACCAAAAAGCTCATCACCGGCATCCCCGCTTAATGCCACGGTTACATGTTGTCTGGCCATCTGACTAACAAGGAATGTCGGAATCTGCGAACTATCCGCAAATGGTTCGCAATAAATATCAGCCAACTTTGGAATGACTGCCATAGCTTCAGCGGAGCCGACATAAAGTTCGGTATGTTCTGTATGCAAATGTTGTGCGACCGCTAACGCGTGCTCAGCCTCATTAAAACCTTCCTCACGGAAACCAATTGTAAAGGTTTTAATTGGACGCTCGCTTTGCTTCTGCATAAGTGAAACAATCAAACTGCTATCAACGCCACCACTAAGAAATGCACCCAATGGAACATCAGCCAGCATTTGCTCGGAAATGCTTTTACTCAATATACCTTCGAGCGTTTGAACCGCATCTTCATCAGTACCAATAAAGGGTGTACGTAACCCAGACTCAACTACAGCGTTCATATCCCAGTAAGCATGAGTCTCAGCTTTGCGGCCTTCCTCTCCGCAAGGAATAGAAACGAAATGGCCGGGCAGTAATTTTTTGATCCCTTTATAGATGCTGTAGGGGGCAGGGATATAATTATGTCGAAGGAGCAAAGACAGTGCTCCCCGGTCCACGCTGGCAGAAAATGATGGATGTGCTTTCAGTGCTTTGAGTTCAGAACCGAATACCAACGTTTTTCCTTGCCACCCCCAATAGAGAGGTTTTTCGCCCAAACGGTCGCGAGCAAGGATGAGGGTACGATCCTGGCGATCCCATAAAGCAAAAGCAAACATCCCTACAGCACTTTTTAACGTCCGCTCTACTCCCCAATTTACAAAACAGGACAGTAGCGTTTCGGTATCCGAGTGACCACGCCAACTAAAGTGCTGCCCATGCCTCTGCAACTCTTTTCGCAACTCTAAATGGTTGTAGATCTCTCCGTTAAACACTAGGACATACCGTCCGCATGCAGAGAGCATCGGTTGTGCTCCGGCTGAAGACAAGTCAACAATCGCCAATCGACGATGAGACAAGCCGATACCCTGATTTATATCAAACCATTCGCCGCCATCATCTGGACCACGACGGTATATAGCGTCCCCCATCCTCCGCAGAACTTCAGCCGGATCGTACGAGATAGGTGAAGACTGAAAATACCCAGAAAATCCACACATCAGAAATTATTCCTATGCCCTGCATGACCACTAAACAGTCTGACACGAACAAAAAACAGAAAAATTATAGCAAAAAATACCATGTTGAAAAATGCTCCTATCCAACCATGGTATAGATAAACTAGAGAAAAGCAGGAGATTAGCAGCACAACTCTCCCCCCTCCATATTGTCTTACGAAACCGAATGAAACCAATAACAGCGCTGATAAGTAAACAAAAAGACCTACGCCATACATACCAAGCAAACCAAACCAACCGGCGATACCAGGGTTAGTATTCCAACTTACATCAGGCAATCCAAACAAATCGCCAACCATATATGAATTTAATTTTATATATTCAATACCAAGAATCTTGTAAAAAAACATCTGCGGAAGTCCATCTGCCCAATAAGGGATAAAGCTCCCCTTGAGATATGAATACTGCAATCGCTCAGAGTTCTCCAGGATCAATGCCACATGCCCTACATGTTGAAATCTATTCAACAAATAACGCAATGCTGCCTCATAACTCTCGGAGTCTGGACTTGGCAGACTGGAAAAAAAATCGACAACAGACATGCCTGTTCGCATTGCCCATTTAGCTTCAATAATGACTGGAATAGATGCGAAAAATAATACACTTGCAAATGCGCCTCCAAAAAAAACTCTCAAGGAAACCCGCATCGGATGCATTCTGCACATTAGCAAAATAATAACAACGAATACACCCCCCATCCAGCCGCGCAAAAACATCGAAATTAAAAATATTAAACAGTTTACCCAGAATAGCTTATTTGAGATTAGGCAAACACCGATCAGTAGAAATAATAAGTCAGGCTGCAGCAATATGAAAATATAGTTAACAAGTCCGCCTTTTGACTCCACGCCAGCCACGTTGACCCCGGCGGAAATATTAAATATCAAAAAAGCGACCTGAACGACAGCTAGAAAAAAACCATAACCATTTTTTAGAAAAAAATCCCCCTTGTGACATCCGTTAAAAAAAACCCTATAGAACAAATAGAGAAACAACAAACTCGACATTTGCAAAATGAAAGCATAAACCAGCGATTCTGACTCCAGTTCAAAAAAATAACCCTCTAATACCATACCTCCATCATTGACGGCAAAAACCATTGACACTAGATTTGCTAGAAAATACAAAGAAAACAAGCAAAAAAACGGCGAAATTGTCAATTTCTGATCCCTCGGCTACCTCATAAAATCACTATTTCAGGATGACTTTGGCCGGAACCCCTGCAACGACAACATTAGAAGGAACATCTTTTGTCACGACGCTATTTGCTCCAACTCTCACATTATCACCAATTACAAGCCCACCGAGAATTTTAGCGCCAGTACCCACGACAACCCCACTTCCAATAAGAGGCTGCTGATTAATATCCGACTCAGTATCTTTATTCCCAAATGTAACACCATTTAAAATCTTACAATTCTCACCAATTACGACACTACTACCTATCACGATATCATGCCGATGCATAATAATAAGGCCAGGCCCAATTTTAGAGCGGAGAGATATATCACTTGCATACACCACCCTTATAAAGTACTCAATCATCACTCGAAACAACAAACCTATCAGCGGAACCTTAGATAGAACCACCCCCATGCGATAGACAGCAACAAGATGAAAGCTATGGCTTATCAGGCATGTTTTAATCATACTGGCCATACCCCCACCACCAGCAAAACGCTTCAAATCCCTAGAAATATTATCAAACATCATTACTTCCTAACCTTCAGCTTGCTAATGAACCGTAAAGACTTAACAAAGTTAAATACTGATAATGGATGAAAGGTCTTAAAGTACGCTTTGAGGAACATCGGCCAGGTACTTCTCCTGTTTTTCATATCAGCTACTAGGTAGGTTAACGCAGCGGTATTGACCTGCAGCCTGTATTCAGGATATTTTTTCGAGAAAAATATAAAACACTTGTACAGAATTTCCCGCGTTTTAGAACCAACTGAAGAAATACCTATACCTGAACGATAGACCCCTAAAGGCTCCGTGCATGCGAACCCAGCATAACCATCGCCTACTTGCTCAACATTTGCATAATAATCTACAGCATCAAAACCCGGATCTTCGAAGTCTCGGACAGACTTTCTATACATCTTTGAACTATTTGCACCCACTGCGATAAACTGAATAATTTCTGATCGCCCATAGCTTCCCGTGTAAATACTATCTAAACCTTCGGAGTCACTCTCCTTACGTAAAGTCCCATCGGGAAGCTCTACCAGCATACGATGCCATACAATATTAAACTGTGAGTTTTCATCTAAAAAGTCGGCCTGCTTCTGAAGCTTATTTGGCAGAAAGTAATCATCACCATCCACATGTGCGATATACTGCCCCGTTGCTTGCTGGTGAACAAAATGATAGTTATCACTCACCCCCTTATTAGTTTCATGCAAAAACACCCTGAACAACTCAGGATATTTTAGCTGAAACTCTCTAACGATGTCCGGGGTGCTGTCACTGGAAGCGTCATCGCTCACAAGGATCTCGTAATCAAAATTTACTTCTTGATCGACGAGACTTTGCAAGCATTGCCCTATGTACTGCGCTTGATTGTAAGTCATCACGCACACGGAAACTTTTTTTATTCCAGGCATTAGAGCCATCTCCTTAACCGATTGCGAAGCATTTCGCGATAGCAATCAGAACAAACGACTGCGGCTAACAGAGCAGCAGTACTGACGCCAGCAATAAACATCAATGTCTGCCAGCGCTCTTGAAAACTGACATTAATCCATATCAATGGGGAAAGTATTAGTATCGGCCCGACAACTATTCCTAAGCAGTCTTTAAAAAGCCATTGTAAATGCAATCCCGGCTCTAATTTTTGGTGCACATACCCGACCCAAAAAAGCAAAAAAAACAAATTCAAACCAAGCCAAGTATACCCTGCACCAACGGCGCCAAAATTATTAACCGCCAATACAATAATTGGAATCAGCAAAGAAACCATCAAGCCGCTACCAATCAGGTGATACTTGAGGTTTCCCCTTGCATATTGGAGATAATAGGGAAACGCACCAAGTGTTAAAATACCATTACCAATTGCATAAAGCCTAAGTATCGGAGCCGTGCTTTCAGAGAGCTTCTGATCTGCTGTCCATACAAATAAAAGCGGCTCAGCGCAGTATGCAATTGTGACAGATGCGGCACCGGCTAATACCGCCACCAGTTGGGTAGATTTTCGGTAAAGATTTATCAAATCAGTATTCGAACCCTCTGCATGCATCCTCGCCATCCGTGGTAGCAATGCATTGCTGATAGGTCCACTTATAATCATGATTCCTCCAGCCACCAAAACAGCTAGTGAAAAATAGCCGTACTCTGCTAGAGGCAAAATACCAGATAGAATAAGTTTATCTGTCTGTGTCACCAGTATCCAAACTGAAGAGGTAAATGCAATACTTAATGAGAACTTTAGCACTGGTAGAATAGGACGGAAACTCCAGCCTACCGGATGACTGTGCTGATCAAGAGCAGGTAGTAAATACCGACTCATTACAAACAATCCAGCCAACTCAAAAACTGCCACAATCAATTGATGATAGAAAAAAACCTTAGGTGTAAAACCGAAAACTGACATAGTCCCAAAAACTGCGACAAATCTAAAGGTCGCTATGACTATATTGAAATTGCTGAGCCAAACCAGGCGTTCAGAACCACTGATCACCCCTCTATAAATCCCCCCCAACCACTTCAGTGCTATACAAAATATCATTATATGCACAGCCTGAACCACATCCTCTACTTCCAGTGATCCAACATGCAGCCACTTGCTGGCAATAGTATGAGAAAGCATCCATAAAATCCCACCGCCAATTACAGCCATGGAAACAAACAAAACATTCAAAGCTCGAAGCAATTGACGAAATGCCAAAGCGGTTGTTACCCCCCCTCGCAACCTCGCCGTTTCGCGTCCGATCGTCGGTGTCAACCCCAGGTCTAGTAACGCGAACCAGGCTTGTAGCATCGTAAAAAAGCCCACGAGACCGTAAGCCTCTGCCCCCATATACTTAATATAAAGAGGTAGAACTACAATGCCAATAACAGCTACATACAGCTGACTTATGTAATTGGCGAGAATATTCTTTTTCAAAGACACAGCCAGACGCCTTAATTTATTAACCAGCCAAACCCAACAGACGCTACCTAGAGCAAGAACATCATCTTCCTTTGATCACTATCGGTATCGACAAAAGTGAACCCATGCTTTGAATATAGGGCAATCGCTGGGTAATTATCTCTCCTAACCTCTAGCTCGCACTTGGAAAACCCTCTTGCACGAGCAAGCGAAATAACTCCATCTAAAAGAGCACCTGCAACTTTTTTACCTCTAAACTCTTGAGCTGTTAACACCATGGTAATAAAACAAACGCCCGCATCCGGCTGATTGCAATAAAACGCAACAAACCCCGCAGTCTCCCCTGAAATTCTATGAACTAGGAATTCTGCATTGGACTCAATCTTTTGAAAGTACTGCTCAAGCGACACCCCTTGAATCAATCGATCGCTTTGGCGCGCCTGCTCTGACTCGATCATTGCAAACAAATCTTCCATTACCACCTCCAGCCCAATAGAGTTAAATTCAGATCATGACTTAATCAAAAGCCTCCCACATTCATCAAAGTCATTAAACATCATCATATCTATAACAGAAAGACCTGGTACAAACGCTTCCTGAAATTGCGTGTACACTGGCAAATCAGAGGAGCAGAATTCCAAGCGGATACCATTATCAGAAAACTGACGCTCATCATAAAGGCTTCTCCCACCAGGAAGATTCATATATTCATTAGCGCCTTCTTTTCGACATATATCGAGTATGCGCTCAGCCCCTTTAAGGTCTGCGTTGGCATAGACTGCTGATGTTTTCACAAACTCAACGCCTAAGCCCAAGCGCTCACAAGACTTTTCAATACTAACCCTGGCTAAATCTGCAATGCTTTCCGCATCACACGAAAACACATCACGCATCAAGTCAAATACATCTGCAAAATTTGGCGCTTTCGCGTATGACTGGCGAACGCTTTCAAGGATCTTCCTTTCCCACAAAGTCCGATCCTGGACGGCAATCTGATTGATCTTTAAGTTCTGACTAGCCTTTAACAATGGAACAGTAAAATAGCGAATTTCCCCAGAGAGAATTAACCTATTCCGATTAATCCAACCTCTGTTGATATAGTTGACATCATCAAAAAATACAAACCTATCCACCTGCGCAAGCAGCTTAAAATATCCTGCATAGGGAAACAAATAGGGCTGCATAACTGCTAATTTCATAATTCAAGTCAACCCGCAGTGATAATTTCAATTATTTCGTTAAAGTCCCTTTCATTCAAATCAGGATAAATGGGCAAACAAATCACTTCTTGGGCCACCCTGCTTGCTACTGGTAGATTCTTAGACTCTGCGGATTTCATTCCGCGATACATCGGAAACTCACTTATCAAAGGATAAAAATACCGGCGAGCATAGATATTGTTAAACTTTAGCTTCTCATATAGCTCATCTCTAGTCAGGGAGTACCCGGGCTCAACCAATATCGGGAAATACGAATAATTACTTACAACCCCGTCTAATTGATCAACCAAGCGAATACCTTTTACGGCACTGAGCTTTTCTCTATAAAGCCGATCAATTTCTCTGCGGCGCGCGATCACATGATCGATATGTTGTAGTTGCAACAACCCAAAAGCCGCATTAACCTCACTCATCTTACCGTTGATACCAGGAGCAACAACAGTCACCTCATCCACAAACCCGAAGTTCTTTAGCTGATCAATCCGCTTCTTCGTTTTTGCATCAGGACAAATAATTGCCCCCCCCTCAAAAGTATTAAAAACTTTTGTGGCATGAAAGCTCAGAACCGCTAGATCACCATGACGAAGGACACTTCCACCTGAATCCCTCACGCCAAACGCATGAGCGGCATCATAAATAATACGCAAATGGTAGTTATCTGCTATTTGCTGCAATGCGTGTACATCACAAGGATTCCCATAGCAATGTACCGGCATGATCGCAGTAGTCTGAGGTGTGATTGCTGCCTCTACTTTTTCCGGGTCTAAGTTCAAGGTTTTCGGATCAATGTCTACAAAAACTGGCTTAATGCCATTCCACAACAAAGAATGCGCAGTAGCAACGAAGGAGTAAGGTGTAGTAATCACCTCCCCTGTAACTCTTAGCGCTTGTAAGGCAGTCAGGAGCGCAATAGTGCCATTATTGAACAAAGCGACGTGTTCAACGCCAAGGTAATCACAGAGTGCTTTCTCCAGTTTCTGGTGCATCGGCCCTCCATTTGTAAGCGTCTTTGTATCCCAAATCTTCTCCAGATAGGGAATAAACTCTTCCAATGGCGGTAGGTATGGCTGCGTTACGAAAACCGGCTTGTCACTCATGTCAACTCCTCAGTCAGCGACAACAGGTACTGACCATAACTATTTTTGCTAAGTGATGCCCCTACACGTCGAAGGTCATCTGCTTGTAACCAACCATTGTTAAAAGCAATTTCTTCCAAGCAAGCAACTTTATAACCTTGACGCTTTTCAATAGTTTCAACAAAGTGACCCGCTTCCAGCAGACTTTCGTGCGTCCCTGTATCCAACCAAGCGAAACCACGGCCAAGTAACTCCACATTAAGAGTTCCTCGTTCGAGATAAGCCTGATTGATGCTGGTAATTTCCAGTTCGCCTCGAGCGGAAGGGCGGACATTTTTTGCAATTCTTATTACATCGTTGTCGTAAAAGTAGAGTCCTGTTACAGCAAAATGTGATTTCGGTTTTAACGGCTTTTCCTCAATGGATACAACCCGTTTCTGCGCGTCAAATTCAACCACTCCAAAACGCTCTGGGTCTTTTACTTGATAGCCAAATACAGTCGCGCCAGTAAGGCGCTGAGCGGCTTGACGCAACATAGGCGTGAAACCTTGACCGTAGAAAATATTATCCCCTAGGACCAGACATACCGCGTCCTGACCAATAAACTCCTCACCTATTATAAAGGCTTGGGCAAGTCCGTCCGGGCTTGGTTGCAATGCGTAACTCAGACGGATTCCGAAATCGCTACCGTCGCCCAGTAGACGCTTGTAGCCGCTCATGTCTTCGGGGGTACTAATCAGCAAAATATCTCGAATACCCGCCAACATTAGTACAGACAAAGGATAGTAAATCATCGGTTTGTCATAGATTGGCAAAAGCTGTTTCGATACCCCTTTGGTGATAGGGTATAAACGAGTGCCAGAGCCTCCGGCTAATACAATACCTTTCATACTACTGCTCCTTGAGCCTGTGCACCAAGACGCTCTCGCTGATAGCTGCCATCCTGAACACGCCCACACCAAGTCAAATTGTCCAGGTACCACTGGACAGTCTTGCGGATGCCTGACTCGAAAGTTTCCTCAGGCACCCACCCCAACGCACTTTCAACCTTACTTGCATCGATGGCGTAACGTAGATCATGACCTGGGCGGTCCTCCACGTAGGTTATTAATGCTGAGTAGCTCGTCAGGTGCTTAGTTGAGGGGTTTTGTGCTGTTGGGCACATCTCATCCAAGAGATCGCATAGGGTATAAACTACATCGATATTACGCCGCTCGTTGTGGCCGCCGATATTATACGTTTCACCAATTTCACCACGGCTCAGCACTGCATATAAAGCACGCGCATGATCTTCGACGAACAGCCAGTCGCGCACCTGATCTCCTTTGCCATATACAGGTAACGGCTTACCCTCAAGTGCGTTAAGGATCATCAGCGGGATAAGTTTTTCTGGAAAATGGTAAGGGCCGTAGTTATTAGAGCAGTTAGTAATAAGTATTGGCAAACCGTACGTACGACGCCAAGCACGGACGAGGTGATCGGAACTAGCCTTACTTGCTGAGTATGGTGAACTCGGGGCATAAGGAGTTGATTCTGTGAAGAACTCATCAGGCTTCTCCAGGTCACCGTACACTTCATCGGTCGATATGTGATGAAAACGAAAGTGTGTCTTGCGCTCTTCATCCAAATTCTGCCAGTACGCTCGTACCGCCTCAAGGAGAGTGTAGGTGCCAACAATATTCGTCTCTATAAAGGCAGCTGGGCCATCGATTGAGCGATCAACATGAGATTCAGCGGCGAGGTGCATCACCGCATCAGGTTGATGACATTGAAGAACTCTATCCAGCTCAGAACGGTTACATATATCTACCCGTTCGAAGCAATAGCGTTCGCTATCAGCCACGTCGACTAATGACTCAAGATTGCCTGCATAGGTCAGCTTATCGAGATTTATTACGCTCTCAGTGGTATTGCATATGATATGACGGATCACCGCTGATCCGATAAAACCTGCGCCACCAGTGACAAGTATTTTCATGTGTTAAAGATAATCCAGACTTTACTCAACAGCCCCACAGCAAGTGCGGGAACTGAACCAGAGAGACATCGAAACAATGCGCCCTCAGATGATTTGGCTATTATTTCAAAAACCGAATATACCAAGGCATCGCTTGTACGATACCTCTGGTGATATCAAACTGTGGGTCGTAACCAAGCAATCGACGTATTTTGCCAATGTCGGCCTGTGAATGACGCACATCACCTGCACGGAAATCCCGGTATACCGGGTCCTTGGCATAGCTGACGCCATTTTCATTCAATGTTTGACGCAAAGCAGTAAAAAGCTGGTTCAAATCAGTGCGACCACTCACTGCCACATTGTAAACCTGATCACGTGCTGCTTCGCAGGTTGTTGTCGCTGCCAACAGATTCGCTTGAACTGTGTTCTCTATGTAGCAAAAATCGCGACTGGTCTCGCCATCACCATTGATGAAGACATCCTCACCATTGATCATTGCAGCAGTCCACTTGGGTATCACAGCCGCATAAGCTCCGTTGGGGTCCTGACGCTTACCAAACACGTTGAAATAACGAAGACCAATAGTTTTGAACCCATAAGTCCGCGCAAAAACCTCAGCATATAGTTCATTTACATACTTAGTAACGGCATAAGGTGAAAGCGGCTTACCAATAGTGTCTTCGACCTTCGGCAAGCCAGGATGGTCCCCGTAGGTAGAACTGCTTGCAGCATAAGTAAAACTTGTAACTGCTGCGTCTCGGGCAGCGACCAACATATTTAAAAAACCGTCAATATTGGTCCCATTAGTCGTGATTGGGTCGTTAATGGAGCGCGGTACAGACCCCAAGGCTGCTTGATGCAAAACATATTCCACACCAGCACATGCAAGCTGGCAGTCTTCCAGCTTTCTGATGTCACCCTGAATAAATTTAAAAGCTGACCATTGTTCCGGCGATACTTGACTCTGGACTTCATCCAAATTGCGTTGATGCCCAGTAGCAAAGTTATCCAGCCCAACCACCCGTTGATCGAGCTTCAACAAGGTTTCCAACAGGTTTGAGCCAATGAAGCCAGCTACGCCGGTGATCAACCAGGTTCGAGGAGCGCGAGGCAAAGCTTCGACAAGGACTTGGTAAGCAGTCATGGAGGTACACCACATAGGAAAGATAGGGCTGGAGGCGCGTAGCGCCTCCACGTGTGGATCACAGACGCAGATCAGAATCCTCTGCTGCCAACAGATACTTTAAGTCGTACAGTACATGCTGAGCCTTTCCTAGTGCACGAATGCTCTCAACGCCCAAGTCTTTAAACTGCTGATGGGCAACAGCCAGGATCACTGCGTCATAGGCCCCTGTTTGAGGCATCTGAACCGGAGTAATACCATACTCGTGCTGCGACTCTTCAACACTGACCCATGGATCATGAACGTCCACTTGGATATTGTACTCTTGCAGCTCCTTGACAATATCCACAACCTTAGTATTGCGCAGATCTGGGCAGTTTTCTTTGAACGTCAACCCCATAATCAGAACTCGCGCACCATCGACATGAATACGCTTTTTGACCATACCTTTGACAAGTTGTGAAACGACGTATGCTCCCATACTGTCATTCAGACGGCGGCCAGCCAGTATAATTTCCGGATGATAGCCGATACTCTGCGCTTTATGCGTCAGGTAATAAGGGTCGACACCTATGCAGTGTCCGCCAACAAGGCCCGGTCGAAAGGGAAGGAAGTTCCACTTCGTTCCTGCAGCTTTCAACACTGCTTCGGTGTCGATACCCATTTTGTTAAAAATAACTGCCAACTCATTGATCAATGCAATATTAAGATCACGCTGGGTATTTTCGATCACTTTGGCCGCTTCAGCCACCCTGATGCTACTGGCCTTATGCGTACCAGCAACAATGATCTCACGATACAAATCGTCGACCAGATCGGCTACCGCTGGAGTAGAACCTGAAGTCACTTTCTTGATCGTAGTGACCCGGTGCTCCTTGTCACCCGGGTTGATGCGCTCCGGGCTGTATCCCGCAAAGAAGTCACGATTGAAGGCCAAGCCAGAAACCCTTTCCAGAACAGGTACACAATCCTCTTCTGTAGCGCCAGGATAAACAGTCGACTCATAAATCACGATGTCGCCCTGCTTGAGTACCTTACCGATCGTTTCGGAAGCTTTAATCAACGGCGTAAGATCAGGTTGCTTGTACTCATCAATAGGCGTTGGCACGGTCACGATGAAGGTATTGCAGCCTCGCAAATCTTCCAGATTTGCACTGTATTGAAGACCTTTGGCTTCTAGCAGTTCTTCATCACTGACTTCAAGCGTTGCATCGTGCCCCTCATTCAAGGCATCGATGCGCGCCTGATTGATGTCAAACCCGACAACGTTACGCTGTTTACCAAATTCAACGGCCAACGGTAAGCCAACGTAGCCAAGACCAATCACAGCGAGTTTGATGTCTTTCAATGAGAGCATGAGTCATTCCAAGATAATCACGATTTTTAAACTTAGGGCTGGTGCGTTGATAGCCCGGTCCTAGTTTGGCCGACCCTTCGGCCAGATGGACGTTGCACCCAGCATATACGTGCCCTATTCGCCTCTCACCTGAGAACGGTGGGCGGTTGAATTTAGCTCACTTGAGCCGACCGAGATGCAAGGCAGCATGACTGAGGGGACTCCCATAGCCTAAAAAAGTGATAGCCATAGGCCTCATGCCTTCTGCTTACGACTCCCGAGAGCAGTAACAATCAATTCTGATCGTTAGAGTTTACATGAGCTGCACGACCTTCCCTAGTCGTCTCGATCATACCGAAACACCCTAGTGTGCTAACGGCTTGAACCTGAACAGACCTTAACACCTCTGGGCAGGCTCGCAAGTCGAGAGAGCGACATACCGAATGTGTACCTCACCTCACCACGACAGGTGGCGAGGTGAATTCGGTTTCGAGTTTTTTCGGCACAGACGATAAGCTGATACGAGCCTGCTCACGGCGTCGCTTTTTGAATGCGAGACGTAGCAGAACGATAATACATCCAATGACTCCACCTAAAATCGCGCCCAGCGCGGCAAAAAGCGATTTTCTGGGCTTGACAGGGCTGACAGGCTCTACAGCCAGGCGATCAATGCTGACTAAGCTCAAGCCGCTCATATCCGTAGGTATGTTCAACAATTCAGTACGCTGCGCCCTCAGGGCTTCAATCCCCTTAACAAACAGGTCTTCATTTTCACGCTGCTTCAACATCTGAATCTGTCGATTGTTGCTCAAAAGCAACAGCTCCTTACGGATTTGAGCAATCCGTGGGTCTACAAAGTCGTCCGAGGCACGCTTGCGCAATACCTGTTGTTCGGCCTCCAGAGCATCCGTCCCCATGAAGTAAAGCGGGAATTGCTGATTGTTGACTTCAGTAATGACGTTGCCAGTGACCTCAACCTCGCTGCGCCCCATGGCCGAGGGGGTCGTAGGCTTTTTCAGACCGAGAGATCGCGCAATGGAGATCGCCTCATTCAATTGAGCCACTCGATCCTCACGACGCAACTTGAGTTGTACCCGCAAAGCTTTCAGTTCGTCGTTGAGCTGAGCTCGTTTGAGATTATCTGCTTCCAACAAGCTAGCAATTTGCCCCTCTTTCCCCGCGTTATACTTGACACGCAGAGCAACCAACTTGTCATCAACCTCCTTGACACGATTATCAATCATCACCTTGAGGTCTGCAGATATCTTCTGTCGCTCACTTTCGATGGCGTACTTTACCAAACCGTTGAGTGCATCCTTCCCATTGATACCCTGCGAGTAACGCATTTCCAAGCCAATAAAGGCGCTCAACAAGTCCGTTTTTTTGGGGTCCGGCTGAACCAGCTTCAATGCATCGCGATTGAAGGCTTCGAAAGCCTGCTCCGCACTACGCCCAGACTTGCTGTACGCCGCTTGCAACTCCATGTTGGAACGAAAGTACCCCAAGCGCGTCTCGTAAGAATCTAGCGCTGCTCCGACGCGAACCAGGGCCTTGCTTGGTGGAAGCGAATAGACCTTCGACCGATTCAAAGCGTCCAAGTCATTCAGAGCAACCGGTCGTAGAATCGTACTGACTTCATATTCAGGCGTGATGGAATAGGCATAGACCAGTGCCAGCACCGCAAACAGCAATGCCGAGGCCAAAATCAACACCTTTTGCCGCCATAGCGATTGAAGCATCGCCAGAACATCTATCTCATCATGAGGTACTACGGGGGGGATAGGAGAAATGCTAGTCACACCAGTGCCTGTCTGTCGAAGAAAACATACTCTTGACAGGGCCAGCGCCTTCGTTATCACGGCTGCATCCTGAGCCTCAACAACCAGCAGAACCATCCCTGTCCAAAGAAACGAACAAGCATCATTGTGCCTGAATTCAACACATAAGTGCAACGCTCGCCCCTGCATAAACTTCGTACGGCGTCTTCCAGCCCAGGCGTTTTCGCGGGCGTAAATTGATCTTCGTTACCACGCGACTGACCGCCTCGACGGTCAGCTTGCTGAAGTCGCCGCCCTTGGGAAAATACTGCCGGAGCAGGCCGTTGGTATTTTCATTAGTGCCTCGCTGCCAGGATGAATAGGGTTCTGCAAAAAAGACTTGGCACTGGCTCCGATGCGCAATGCGTTCATGCCCGGCAAACTCCTTCCCGTTATCCAGCGTCAGCGTGTGAACAGCATGCCCCTTGAGCAACAGATTGATCGCCCGCGTTACCTGCCGGCGCGTCCTGCGCTTGACCGGATAGGCGCTCAGGTAGCCGCTTTTACGATCAACCAGCGTGACCAGATTGCCGCCTACGCCATGCACCGTGTCACCCTCCCAATCACCTAGACGCTCGCGGGCTTCGACCTCAGCAGGGCGCTCGGTTATCGATACGCGATTACGCAACTGTCCGCGCCGGTCGTGGCTTCCGTAGCGTTTTCGGTACAGCTTCCTGCGGTGCCGCAAATACTTGTATAACTCGCCACCTGCGTGTTTGTCGGTGGCGATAAACCGATAAATCCACTCGTGACTGACCGCGCGCTCCGGCTGCTCTTGCTTCAGGCGCTGAGCAATCTGCTCCGGGCTCATACCGTGTTTTAGCCAGAGCGGCAGATAATGGCTGAACCACGTTAATGGCTTGCAGTGCTTGCGCGCCTGCGCTCGACGGGCATCACTTTCATGGGTCGCAGCAACCGCTTTGTAGGTCTTCTGGGAGCTGTTGCGGCGAACCTCACGACTGATCGTCGAGGGATGTACGCCAACCTGTTTCGCGATGCTTGCCTGGCTTTTTCCGGCGCTCAGACCGGCCTCAATCTGGTAACGTTGGCCCTGAGTCAGCTGCCGGTAATGCGTAGTCATCTGCGCTTGAATCCTTCGGTGTGAGAGCCTGGATTCTACCGGTGGCTGACTCTCTGCCTATCGTTTCAAACGTTGCACTTATTCTATGAATTCAGGGTGACATCAACTGCGAACTTTCTCCATGCCCCACCGTTAGCAACGTTTCATACCGACTATGCAAAGGTGCTTTTACGATGCCGCTTACCCCAACCATGCCTAATCAAGGCAACGAAAACACCCAATGTCGCCCCCAAAAAAGCCCCCAGCACTACAATGATCAGCCTCTTGGGCTTCACCGGCTTATCCGGCGACTCGATCGCCCCATCTTGGCGATACACCTCGATCACCTCGGAATCAATCTGTAAAGAGCGGTAGAAAGCGATCGCTTCTTGGCGCTGCCTCAAATTAACGATGAAAGGGTCATCTGAAACTCGGTTCCGTAGGTTCTCGATCTCAGCTCGCAACGCCTTACTGCCTCGCATGTAGGTAAGCGAACCATCCATACCAGCAGAGACTTCATTCGAAAGGTTATTCGAGATAATGGGAGGCTTTTCCAAACCGATCGAATCAGCAATACGCAATGCTTCTGTCAACTGTACGATCTGGTCCTCCCGCTGCTTACGCGCACTCTCACGGGCGGCGTTGATTTGCTGTTCAAGGTTATTCGCCTTGATCATTGCATCACCACGTACATCCCTTATCACTTCACGCTTGGTCTGCTCACCTGCCATTTGCACAAAGCGCACCACCCAATCAGCTGCTTGCTGCGCAAAAGGCAAGCTGGCCATGACGTAGTAACGATTTGGCGAATCTTTACTGGTCAACGCGACAGTCAAGACACTGTTGAATCTACCGTACAAATCATCCTGCGACCCCTTGCGAGCCTCTTCAGGCAAGCTCGGCAGGTACACCTTGCGGAAAAACTCACGCCTTAACGATTCAGACTGAAGGTTTCGCAGGTAAACCTCATAGACGTCTCTTACCGACAGCATGGCTAACCCTGTGTCCCCACCCCGCCCATAGTTCAACTGCGAAATATTGCTCTGCGAGGGCGGCTGCACAACCACCTTGGCCTCATAGATCGGCGTCGCCAGCAGCGCATACGCCACCGCACCACCCGTCACCACCACCGTCGTCAAAATGATCAGCAGCTTTTGCTTCCACAACCCCCCCAGCAACTCAAACAGATCAATCTCGTCATCAGCAACACGGCGCTCAGATTCATTGCGCATTTATTCTAATTTTCCTTGGGTCCGTCTAACTGTATTCGTACTTAAGGTGCGCCATGGTCGTGCCTGACCGCTCCCTGCACCCAGAGTCAGCGGATGTCACCCGCTTAACCCTGAAGCGTAGCGGCATTTCGCCAATATGCTCACGAGCTGCGCTTCCTGTTCACCGGCATCACGGGCCCGGAACAATAATTTGTAATAGAGCAGCTGAAAACACAATAAGTTCCATCACTTCCGACTAACGATTTTCTCACCGCCAAACGGTCAACCAAGGCCGGGAATGGTGACCCTCACCTCCTGCCCCGCCTGCGCATAACGCTGCTGCAACGCTTCAGCCAAAAGACGCTTTGCCTTCCGCTCCCCATGCACCAACAGCACCTCTTTGGCCGACTCATTCACACCCATCGCAAATTCGACCAACCCCGCCTGATCCGCATGCCCGGAATAGCCTTCCAGGGTGATGACCTTTGCACGCACTTCATACATCTGCGCATCCAGATCGATCATGACAAAGCCCTCAGCCCCTTCGCTCGCCTGGATAACGGCGCCCGGCGTACCTTTGACCTGATGCCCGACAAATACCACCTCATGCCGCGGGTCACCGAGCATGGCTTTGAGGTAATTGACGATACGACCGCCGGAGCACATGCCGTTGCCAGCAATGACAATGGCCGGGCGCCCTGTGCTTTTCAGGTAGTTGACGACCTGCTGGTGCTTGGCGTGGCTATCGACGCTGATGAGCTGCCGAAAACCCAGCGGCGTGCGCCCCTGACTCAGGCGTTGCCGTGCTTCATCGTTCCAGTAGGCGTGCAAGTCGCGGTAAACCTGGGTAATTCGCTGGACCAAGGGGGAGTCGAGAATGATCGGAAGCTGCGACCAGTCAATGGCATTGACGGGGTCAAGCTCGCTATCGAGCTCGCCATCTTCTTCGTGGCGCAACAGGGCTTTGCGGTGGAGGATGTCTTCGATCTCGTAGAGCAGCTCCTGTGTGCGACCCAGGCTGAACGCGGGGATCATGATCGTCCCCTGATCCTTCAGCGCTCGATCAATGACTGCCTCCAGCCGCTGCTGGCGCTGACTGCGATCCGCGTGCAAGCGATCGCCGTAGGTGCTTTCCAGTACGAGGATGTCGGCGCGCTCGGGCGGTTGCACATCGCGCAATAAGGGGTTGCTGGACGCGCCGAGGTCACCGGAGAACACAATGCGCGTGTCACTTGAGTTAACAACATCTTGCACGTCGCACTCGACGTAGGCAGAACCCAGCAAGTGGCCGGCACGTTGCAATCGAATTCGGCAGTGGACGGCTTCCCGCTGCACAAGCGAATGCCACTGACCAAAGGCTAGCGGGACGATGAGCCGTTCAAGCAACGCCACGTAGCGAGCCACTTCTGTCGGCTCACTAGTAACGCTCAATCGGTAAGCGTCTTCGAGCACTAGCGGTAGCAGGCGAGCGGAAGGCTCACTGCAAATAATCGGACCACGAAAGCCCGCGGCCAGCAGGGCCGGGATTCGGCCGACGTGATCAAGGTGAACATGGGTAATGATCAGCGCTTCGATGCCCTGAATCTCAAAACCCAGACTCAGCCCATCAATGGGTGACTGAACATCCGCGCCTTGTTCCAGGCCGCAGTCGACAAGAAGGCTACAGTGAGCATCAAGGTGAAGTTGGTGACAAGAGCCGGTGACACCTCGGGTGGCACCATGGTGGGACAGAAAAGGATAACCCCTCATGAGAGGCATGCTCCAAGCTGGAGGAAAGAAGCGCTATGCTCCCACACCCCCCAAAGAACCCAAGCCAGACAAACCGCCGCAGCGCGTAGGAAAATTCAACACTGCGAAACGAGAAGCTCTTTTAAGGTGCGCGCCGCAACCGACGCTTACTGCGCAGCACACCATAAGCGCCTAGCAACGGACCAACCGCCAGCCCTACTAGCAAGGCCACCAGCACAGGCACCGCCACCGGCATCGCCGGAGCCGACCAGCCGAACATGACCAAGGCAACGGTTTGCTGATTTTCAAGCACGAAAAACAGTACCAATGCCGCCAATGCCAGAACAAACAGCAGCACCAAGGCGCGCTTCAGATTACGCATGAGTCACTCCCTGGGAATTACTGGCTTTCATGCTGCTCGTCTTCATTGACGCGGTCGCGCAGTTCTTTGCCTGGCTTGAAGTGCGGTACGAATTTGCCGTCGAGACTGACGGATTGACCAGTCTTGGGATTGCGCCCTACCCGTGGGGCACGGTAGTGCAAGGAGAAGCTGCCAAAGCCACGGATCTCGATGCGATCTCCGGTCGCCAGGCACTGGGACATCTGTTCAAGCATAGTCTTGATGGCCAGCTCGACATCCTTGGATGAGAGCAGCCCTTGATGGGTGACAATACGTTCGATCAGCTCCGACTTCGTCATATTTTTCCCTTCTTTATCAAGCAGCTAGATCATTGCTTCATTGTTTTTAGCATGACCTGAGGGATTTGAACAGGGTGGTTATTGACTTAATCGAAGAATCTTGTATGACCTGCTGCCAGAGGAACCAGGTGGGAGCGGGCTTGCCTCGCGATTGCAGTCTGGCTGTCAGATTGCATCGCGGGGCAAGCCCGCTCCTACAGACCAATGCCTTTACCTCGAGGGAGGTTTTTACGGGCACAAAAAAGGGCGACCGAAGTCGCCCTTTTTTTTATCCAAGCAGAACTTAGTTCTGTTTGGCCATTGCCTGACGCAGCAGCGCGGCCATGGTGGTATCAGCAGCTTCCGGAGCAGTTTCTTTCAGGCTCTGGATAGCTTCTTTCTCTTCAGCGTCGTCTTTCGACTTGATGGAGAGGCTGATGACACGGCTCTTACGGTCAACGCTGATGATCTTGGCTTCGATCTCTTCGCCTTCTTTCAGGACGTTACGCGCGTCTTCAACGCGGTCACGGCTGATTTCAGAAGCTTTCAGAGTGGCTTCGATGTCGTCGGCCAGGGTGATGATAGCGCCCTTGGCGTCAACTTCTTTAACGGTACCTTTGACGATAGCGCCTTTGTCGTTGACAGCAACGTAGTTGGAGAACGGATCGTCTTCCAGTTGCTTGATGCCCAGGGAGATACGCTCACGCTCTGGATCTACGGACAGGATCACAGTGTCCAGCTCGTCGCCCTTCTTGAAGCGACGTACGGCTTCTTCGCCCACTTCGTTCCAGGAGATGTCGGACAGGTGAACCAGACCGTCGATGCCGCCGTCCAGACCAATGAAGATACCGAAATCGGTGATCGACTTGATGGTGCCGGAGATCTTGTCGCCCTTGTTGAACTGGCCAGAGAAGTCTTCCCATGGGTTGGACTTGCACTGTTTGATGCCCAGGGAGATACGACGACGCTCTTCGTCGATGTCCAGAACCATAACTTCCACTTCGTCGCCGACTTGTACGACTTTCGAAGGGTGGATGTTTTTGTTGGTCCAGTCCATTTCGGAAACGTGTACCAGACCTTCCACGCCTTCTTCCAGCTCTGCGAAGCAGCCGTAGTCGGTCAGGTTGGTGACGCGCGCCATAACGCGAGTGCTTTCTGGGTAACGAGCTTTGATAGCAACCCATGGGTCTTCACCCAGTTGCTTCAGGCCCAGGGATACACGGTTACGCTCGCGATCGTACTTCAGAACCTTGACATCGATCTCGTCGCCAACGTTGACGATTTCCGATGGGTGCTTGATGCGCTTCCAGGCCATGTCGGTGATGTGCAGCAGGCCATCAACGCCGCCCAGGTCAACGAATGCGCCGTAGTCGGTGAGGTTCTTGACGATACCTTTGACTTGCTGGCCTTCCTGCAGCGATTCCAGCAGAGCTTCGCGCTCGGCGCTGTTTTCGGCTTCCAGGACGCTGCGACGGGAAACGACAACGTTGTTGCGCTTCTGGTCCAGCTTGATGACCTTGAATTCCAGCTCTTTGCCTTCCAGGTGGGTGGTGTCGCGCACTGGGCGGACATCAACCAGGGAGCCCGGCAGGAACGCACGGATACCGTTAACGTCGACAGTGAAGCCGCCTTTAACCTTACCGTTGATAACGCCCTTGACCACTTCTTCGGCGGCGAAAGCTGCTTCCAGAACAATCCAGCACTCGGCGCGCTTGGCTTTTTCACGGGACAGTTTGGTTTCGCCAAAGCCGTCTTCGACCGCGTCCAGCGCAACGTGAACTTCGTCACCGACCTTGATGGTCAGCTCGCCAGCTTCGTTGTAGAACTGCTCGAGCGGGATGACGCCCTCGGACTTCAGGCCAGCGTGTACGGTAACCCAGTCGCCGTCGATGTCGACAACGATACCGGTGATGATTGCACCCGGCTGAAGATTGAGGGTTTTCAGGCTTTCTTCAAAGAGTTCTGCAAAGCTTTCGCTCATTTTAATTCCTGTAGATTAGGGCGAGACATACGCCCATCAGCCACATTCCAGACAATGTGGGTTTCGTTCATATAAAGGAAAGCCGACAGGACGTTGACTGGTGCCCCTGCCTGCCTTCCTGGTCATCAGGCGATATCGCGCAGGGCGAGCTCGCTCTTGATGCGTTCCAACACCTGCTCGATGGACAACTCCGTGGAATCCAGCTGTATCGCATCGGCCGCCGGTTTAAGCGGGGCCACCGCGCGCTGGGTGTCGCGCTCATCACGCGCACGAATCTCATCTAGCAGACTCGACAGACTAACATCTTCGCCTTTCGCCTTCAACTGCAAGTATCGGCGGCGAGCACGCTCTTCGGCGCTGGCGGTCAGAAAAACCTTCAAGGGTGCATCCGGGAACACCACGGTGCCCATGTCACGACCATCGGCAATCAGCCCAGGCGCCTCCTGGAAGGCCCGCTGGCGCTGCAGCAAGGCATCGCGCACCGCCGGCAGTGAGGCGACCATCGAGGCACCAGCCCCGACTGTCTCGGTGCGGATCACATTGCTGACATCCTCACCCTCGAGAATGATCTGCTGCAGCTTACCGGGCTCGGCGGCAATGAACTGCACGTCGAGGTGGGCAGCCAGCTTCACCAGCAGTTCTTCGTTGGTCAGATCGACGCCATGGTTGCCCGCAGCAAAAGCCAGCAAACGATACAGCGCACCCGAATCCAGCAACTTCCAGCCCAGCTCGCGCGCCAGCAGGCCGGCAACGGTGCCTTTGCCCGAGCCGCTTGGACCGTCGATGGTAATGACTGGCGCGTTCACACTCACGACTTGCCCTCTTCTGCAACACGAATACCGACTTCGGCGCACAGTGCCAGGAAGTTCGGGAACGAGGTCGCGACGTTGGCGCAATCATGGATACGGATCGGCGCCGAAGCACGCAACGAAGCAACGCTGAATGCCATGGCAATACGATGATCACCATGCCCATGAACTTCGCCACCACCGATCGGACCACCATCGATGATGATGCCGTCCGGAGTCGGTTCGCACTTCACACCCAGGGTCAGCAGGCCGTCGGCCATGACCTGGATGCGGTCGGATTCCTTGACCCGCAGCTCTTCCGCGCCACGCAGTACGGTACGCCCTTCAGCGCAGGCAGCTGCGACGAACAACACCGGGAATTCGTCGATGGCCAGCGGCACCAGGTGCTCAGGAATCTCGATACCCTTGAGTTTAGCCCCACGCACGCGCAGGTCGGCAACCGGCTCGCCGCCCACTTCACGTTGGTTTTCCAGGGTGATGTTGCCGCCCATCAGGTTGAGGATATCGATGACACCGGTACGGGTCGGGTTGATGCCCACGTGCTCGAGCACCAGCTCGGAACCCTCGGCAATCGACGCCGCGACCAGGAAGAACGCTGCCGAAGAGATATCCGCAGGCACTTCGATATGGGTCGCAGTCAGCTTGCCGCCAGCCTCCAGGGAAGCTGTCGGGCCATCAACGTTTACGCTGTAGCCAAAGCCGCGCAGCATACGCTCGGTGTGGTCACGGGTCGGCGCAGGCTCGGTGACGGTCGTCTTGCCTTCGGCATACAGACCCGCCAGCAGCAGGCAGGACTTCACCTGGGCACTGGCCATTGGCAGGGTGTAGGTCAGCGCCTTGAGCTTGTGGCCACCACGGATGGTCATCGGCGGACGGCCTTCGGCGGCGGTTTCGATGACTGCGCCCATTTCCCGCAGCGGGTTGGCAACGCGGTTCATCGGACGCTTGGACAGCGAGGCATCACCGGTCAGCACGGTATCGAACGGCTGTGCCGCCAGCAGACCGGACAGCAGGCGCATGGAGGTACCGGAGTTACCCAGGTAGATCGGCCCCGGAGGCGGCTTCAGGCCATTGAGGCCCACGCCGTGAATGGTCACCCGACCATGGTGCGGGCCTTCGATGACCACGCCCATGTCGCGGAACGCCTGCAAGGTTGCCAGCGCGTCTTCACCCTCAAGGAAGCCTTCGACTTCAGTGGTGCCTTCAGCCAGGGAGCCCAGCATGATCGAGCGATGGGAAATCGATTTGTCGCCTGGTACGCGAATTCGGCCAGACAGTTGGCCACCAGGATTTGCCAGGAAAATCAGGTCGTTGGAGTTCATAGCGTCCACATAGGCCCGGCGGGCCAGGATTTTACTGAAATGCTCGCGGGCAACCCGGGCGCGGGTGAATACACCCAGCAGCTGGTGCCCATCCCCTGCATCGACCGCGTCGCGCAAGGCGTCGAGGTCGCTGCGATATGTATCGAGTGTGCGCAGAACAGCTTCGCGGTTGGCGAGAAATATGTCGTGCCACATGACCGGGTCGCTTCCGGCGATTCTTGTGAAATCGCGGAAACCTCCGGCAGCGTAACGGAAGATATCCAGGTTTTCATTGCGCTTGGCCAGCGAGTCGACCAGGCCAAACGCCAATAGGTGCGGCAGGTGGCTGGTTGCCGCCAGGACTTCGTCATGGCGCTCGACCTGCATGTGCTCGACATCGGCATCGAGCGCACGCCAAAGCCGGTCAACCACGGCCAGCGCCGCCGGATCGGTTTCAGCCAGCGGCGTGAGGATGACCTTGTGGCGACGGAACAGCGCCGCATTGGACGCCTCCACCCCGCTCTGCTCGGAGCCGGCAATCGGGTGCCCAGGCACGAAGAACGGCAGGTGCTCGGCAAACGCCTCGCGGGCCGCGCGCACTACATTGCCCTTGGCACTGCCAACATCGGTCAGTACTGCATGCCCCAGGTCCAGTTGCGCCAGGCGCGCCAGCAGCTTTTCCATGGCCAGAATGGGCACGGCCAACTGAATGACGTCAGCGCCCACGCAGGCGGCAGCCAGGTCTTCTTCGCAGCGATCGACAACACCCAACTCCACCGCCAGCTTGCGCGACTGCGGATCGAGGTCGACACCGACCACTTCACGGCACAGGCCGCTTTCTCGCAGGCCTTTGGCGAACGAACCGCCAATCAGACCGAGACCGACCACCACCAGCCGCCCGATAAGCGGCTCGACCTTGTTCACCACGACTTCAACCACGGAGCAGGACCCTATTCAAATCTGCATGCATGCCACTCATTGCTTCACAGCACCGCTTTGGGATAGGAACCCAATACTTTGAGGGCCACGGCTTCCTGGCTGATTTTCTCCAGAACAGCCT
Organism: Pseudomonas sp. NUPR-002; assembly: GCF_056322725.1. Taxonomy (NCBI): domain Bacteria; kingdom Pseudomonadati; phylum Pseudomonadota; class Gammaproteobacteria; order Pseudomonadales; family Pseudomonadaceae; genus Pseudomonas; species Pseudomonas sp. NUPR-002. Next base: position 1,686,025 of record NZ_CM150476.1, on the reverse strand, counting down.
TGATCAACGGGTCGCGGTGATGGCCCATGAAATCGATGAAGAACACGTAGGTCCACTTGCCACTGCGCGATGGACGCGTCTCGATACGGGTCAGGTCGATACCGTTCTCATGGAACGGCACCAGCAACTCGTGCAAGGCGCCCGGCTTGTTGCTCATGGAGACGATGATCGAGGTCTTGTCGTCGCCGGTCGGCGGCACTTCCTGATTACCGATCATCAGGAAGCGCGTAGAGTTGTCCGGACGGTCTTCGATCTTCTCGGCCAGACGCGTCAGGCCGTAAAGGCCTGCGGCCATATCACCGGCGATAGCTGCCGAGTTCCACTCACCCTTGACCCGCTTGGCCGCCTCGGCGTTGCTCGATACAGCAACACGCTCAACGTTCGGGTAATGGGCATCCAGCCACTTACGGCACTGCGCCAGCGACTGGGCGTGGGAGTAGATACGGCTGATGCTGTCGGTCTTGGTGTTTTCGCCCACCAGCAAGTGGTGGTGAATACGCAACTCGACTTCACCACAGATCACCATGTCGTGCTCGAGGAAACTGTCGAGGGTGTGGTTGACCGCACCTTCGGTAGAGTTTTCCACCGGTACCACGCCAAAGTTGACCGCACCGGCCGCCACTTCGCGGAACACTTCGTCGATGGCGGCCATAGGCTTGCTGATCACCGCATGACCGAAGTGCTTCATGGCGGCCGCCTGGGTAAAGGTACCCTCAGGCCCCAGGTAAGCGACCTTGAGCGGCTGCTCAAGCGCCAGGCACGACGACATGATCTCACGGAACAAACGGGCCATTTCCTCGTTGCCGAGCGGCCCCTGGTTACGCTCCATGACACGCTTGAGCACTTGGGCTTCACGCTCCGGGCGATAGAAAATCGGCTCTTCGCCTGCAGGCAGCGCAGCCATTTTGACCCGCGCCACTTCCTGGGCACAGCGCGCGCGATCACTGATCAGCTCGAGAATCTTCTCGTCGAGACTGTCAATGCGCACCCGCAGCGCCTTGAGTTCCTGCTCCGACATCAGCCGTGCTCCTTCTCGAATTCAGCCATGTAGGCCACCAGTGCCTCCACAGCGTCCAGGCCCAGCGCGTTGTAGATCGAGGCACGCATGCCGCCTACCGAACGGTGACCCTTGAGGTTGAGCAGACCACGGGCATCAGCGCCGGCGAGGAAGGCTTTGTCCAGGCGCTCGTCCGCCAGACGGAACGGAACGTTCATCCAGGAGCGGGCGTTGACACTGATCGGGTTGCTGTAGAAGTCGCTGCTGTCGATAAAGCCGTACAGACGGTCTTTCTTGGCGCGGTTGCGCTGCTCGATGGCCGCCACCCCACCCTGCTCCTTCAGCCACTCGAACACCAGGCCGGAGAGGTACCAGGAATAGGTCGCTGGAGTGTTGTACATCGAGCCGTTGTCGGCCGCGATTTTGTAGTCAAGCATGGTCGGGCAGCTGCTACGGGCACGACCGAGCAGGTCTTCACGCACGATCGCCACCACCAGGCCGCTCGGGCCGATGTTCTTTTGTGCGCCGGCATAGATCAGGCCAAAGTCGCTGACGTCGATCGGACGAGACAGAATGTCCGAGGACATGTCGGCGACCAGCGGTACGTCACCGGTTTGCGGCACCCAGTCAAATTGCAGACCTCCGATAGTCTCGTTGGTAGCGTAATGCACGTAGGCGGCGCCCGGGGTCAGGTTCCACTCGTTCTGACCAGGAATGCTCAGGTAGTCGTAAGGCTTGGCGCTGGCCGCGATATTGATGTTGCCATAGCGACGCGCTTCGTCGATGGCCTTCTTCGACCAGATACCGGTTTCGATGTAGTCGGCAGTGCCGCTTTCAGGCAGCAGGTTCAGCGGGATCTCAGCGAATTGCTGGCTCGCACCGCCCTGCAGGAACAACACTTTGTAATTGGCGGGAATGGACATCAGGTCGCGCAGGTCTTGCTCGGCCTTCTCGGCAATGGCTACGTAGTCGTCGCTACGATGGCTCATTTCCATCACGGACAGACCCTTACCGTTCCAGTCCAGCATTTCGGCCTGGGCGCGCTGCAGGACAGCGTCAGGGAGCGCAGCAGGGCCTGCGCAGAAGTTAAAGGCTCGTTTGCTCACATCCACTCTCGCTCTGCTCTTGATGTCCGTGGCGGTGGTCGGCGGCGCACAATGCACCGCGACGACCACCCCACCAGGGTTACGCTACTGCGTTGTTTATTCCTGCGGTGCCTCTTCATCGCCAGCGGCCTGAGCCTCTGGTGCATCAATGGCGCCCGCCTCTTCTTCGTAGTCCTCGTCACCTTCCTCTTCGGACGGCTCCTGGACACGCTCCAGACCTACCAGGGTTTCGTCGCTGGCCAGCTTGATCAGGGTCACGCCCTGGGTGTTACGCCCCAGGCTGGACACTTCGCCGACACGGGTACGTACCAGGGTGCCCTGGTCGGAAATCAGCATGATTTCTTCGCCATCCTGCACCTGTACAGCACCCACCAGACGACCGTTACGCTCGTTGCTGACCATGGCAATTACACCTTGGCCGCCACGCTTGTACTCAGGGAACTCGCCGATCTCGGTACGCTTGCCATAGCCACGCTCGGAAGCGGTGAGGATCTGGCTGCCCTCCTCCGGAATGATCATCGAGATCAACTTCTGCCCTTCGCCCAGTCGCATACCGCGGACACCGCGAGCGGTACGGCCCATGGCGCGCACGTCGGACTCTTTGAAGCGAGTGACCTTACCGGCGTCGGAGAACAGCATGACCTCGCGCTCACCATCGGTAATGGCGGCGGAAATCAGCACGTCACCTTCGTCCAGTTCCAGCGCGATCAGACCGACGCTGCGCTGACGGCTGAAGGACTCCAGCGGGGTCTTCTTCACAGTACCGTTAGCGGTGGCCATGAAGATGAAGTGACCTTCGGTGTACTCTTCGACCGGCAACATGGTCGAGATGTACTCACCTTCGTCCAGCGGCAACAGGTTGACCAGCGGTCGACCACGTGCGGCACGGGAAGCTTCAGGGATTTCATAGGTTTTGAGCCAGTACACCTTGCCCTTGCTGGAGAACAGCAGCAGCGTGGTGTGACTGTTGGCGACCAGCAGGTGCGAGATGTAGTCCTCGTCCTTGACGCCGGTAGCCGATTTACCTTTACCACCACGACGCTGGGCCTGGTAGGCCGCCAGCGGCTGGGTCTTGGCGTAGCCGCCATGGGAGATGGTCACAACCCGGTCTTCTTCCGGAATCATGTCACCCAGGGTCAAGTCCAGACGCGCATCGAGAATTTCGGTGCGGCGCACGTCGCCGTATTCAGCGCGGATCAGCTCGAGCTCTTCGCGGATCACTTCCATCAGGCGCTCGGCGCTGTTGAGGATGCGGATCAGCTCGCCGATCTGGTTGAGAATCTCCTGGTATTCGGCCAGCAGCTTCTCGTGCTCGAGACCGGTCAGGCGGTGCAAGCGCAAGTCCAGAATGGCCTGGGCCTGCTCTGGCGAGAGGAAGTACTTGCCATCACGCAGGCCGTACTGCTCGTCGAGGTTTTCCGGACGGCAGGAGTCGGCACCGGCGCGCTCGACCATGACCTGCACTGCGCTGGATTCCCACGGTGTGCTGATCAGTGCTTCCTTGGCTTCCGACGGGGTCGGCGAGGCCTTGATCAGGGCGATGACCGGATCGATGTTGGACAGCGCAACCGCCTGACCTTCAAGGATATGGCCACGTTCACGCGCCTTGCGCAGCTCGAACACAGTACGACGGGTAACCACTTCGCGGCGATGGCGAACGAACGCTTCGAGCAGGTCCTTGAGGTTGAGGACACGCGGGCGGCCGTCGATCAGCGCAACGATGTTGATGCCGAACACTGCCTGCAGCTGAGTCTGGGCGTAGAGGTTGTTGAGAATCACCTCTGGCACTTCGCCACGACGCAGCTCAATGACGATACGCATACCGTCTTTGTCGGACTCGTCGCGCAGTTCAGTGATGCCTTCGAGTTTCTTTTCCTTGACCAGCTCGGCGATCTTTTCGATCAGGCGCGCTTTGTTCAGCTGGTAAGGCAGCTCGGTAACGACGATCTGCTGGCGGCCACCAACCTTGTCGATGTCTTCGATCGTGGAGCGCGCACGCATGTAAATGCGCCCGCGGCCGGTACGGTAAGCCTCGATGATGCCCTGGCGGCCGTTGATGATGGCAGCCGTCGGGAAATCCGGCCCCGGGATGAACTCCATGAGCTCATCAACCGTGATATCGGCGTTATCGATCAGCGCCAGGCAGCCGTCGATGACTTCACCGAGGTTATGTGGCGGAATGTTGGTCGCCATGCCCACGGCGATACCGCTGGAACCGTTGACCAGCAGGTTGGGGATCTTGGTCGGCATGACCGCCGGGATCTGCTCGGTGCCGTCGTAGTTGGGCACCCAGTCGACGGTTTCTTTGTGCAGGTCCGCCAGCAGTTCATGAGCCAGCTTGGTCATGCGCACTTCGGTGTATCGCATGGCAGCGGCGTTGTCGCCATCCACCGAACCGAAGTTACCCTGGCCGTCGACCAGCAGGTAACGCAGCGAGAACGGCTGAGCCATACGTACGATGGTGTCGTAAACGGCGATATCACCATGCGGGTGGTACTTACCGATCACGTCACCGACCACACGGGCGGATTTCTTGTACGGTTTGTTCCAGTCGTTACCCAGTTCGCTCATCGCATACAGAACGCGGCGATGCACGGGCTTCAAGCCATCACGCGCATCGGGCAGTGCACGCCCGACAATGACGCTCATCGCGTAGTCGAGGTAGGACTGTCTCAGTTCGTCTTCGATATTGACCGGGAGGATTTCTTTGGCCAGTTCGCCCATGAGAAGCCTGATTCCTTTTTCTGGTGAAACCTCGTCACATCCATATGGGACGAACGAAGCTCGCCGCTGCAAAGCGACTCCTTGCAGCGACTTACGACAAATCAACGAGTTAAGCCATGGATCTGCGCAGTAAAGACAGCCTTCTTGGGCTGCCTTGGAAACCGTCGGATGTTACCACAATCGCCCAGACGGTGGGAGTAGCCTGCGGCACTACTACCCTACTGCTCGTCAGTAACGCCCGCTAATCGCCACAACAGGCGCCAGACGGGTGTAAACAGTCAATGCAAACGCTTGCGACACATCAATTGAGCCAGCTTGACGGTGTCGGGCCGCTCGACGATACCTTTCTCGGTCACTATGACATCGATCAGGTCAGCCGGCGTGACGTCAAACACCGGGTTAAAGGCTTCGACTGCTGCCCCCAGGCACTTGTCGCCGAAGTCCAGCAACTCACTGGCGCTGCGCTCTTCGAGCAAAATGTCTTCGCCGTTCTCCAGATTCATATCAATGCTGGAACTGGAGGCCACGACCATGAAACGCACGCCGTGGTGCATGGCGTTGACCGCCAACTGATAAGTGCCGATTTTGCTGGCCACATCGCCATTGGCGGTAATGCGGTCGGCACCAACGATAACCCAGGTAATACCCTTGGTTTTCATCAGGTGCGCAGCGGCGGAATCCGCATTGACCGTTACCGCAATGCCCGCCCCCTCCAATTCCCAGGCCGTCAGGCGCGAGCCCTGCAGCCAGGGTCGGGTTTCATCGACATACACCCGCTCGACCATGCCCTCCAGGTGCGCTGCGCGGATCACGCCCAGCGCGGTCCCCACGCCCCCGGTCGCCAGCGCACCGGTATTGCCGTGCGTCAGGATCGCCTGTTCATTGCCCTGATGCTTGCGCATCAGCTCGACCCCCAACTGCGCCATGGTCAGATTGGCTTCGCGGTCGCTGTCGTGGATGGCCACTGCCTCGGCAAGCATGATTGCCGCCACATCCTCGCCTTCCTTGACCCGCAGCAAGCGCTCACGCATGCGGTTGAGCGCCCAGAACAAGTTGGCACCGGTGGGGCGTGCATGCACCAGCAGGTCAAAATCTTCCTCCAGAGCCATTTCCCAATCGTCACCCTGCGCCAGGCGCTGGCGTACCGCCATGGCCAGGCCGTAGGCCGCACTGATGCCAATGGCGGACGCCCCGCGCACCACCATGGCGCGAATAGCCTGGGCCACTTGCGCAGCATCGGCGCAGGCGTGCCAGAGGTGTTGCGACGGCAGCGCGCGCTGGTCGAGCAGGTACAGGACACCGTCGCGCCAATCGATGGCTTTCACCGTGTCTGCCGCCAGTAACCGATCGCGCATGCCTCACTCCATCATCCGGACATCAAAAGCGTACGATTATAGCGAGCCCCGGGCGCAGACGCTCGGGTATACTTCGCCCTCAGTCCAAGTGCCCAGGGAAATCCTGCCATGCCCAAACCCGCTACGCCGCTCGACTTGCTGCTCCTGCCTAGCTGGCTGGTGCCTGTCGAACCTGCCGGGGTGGTATTGAAGGATCATGGCCTGGGCATTCGCGATGGCCAGATTGTGTTCATCGGCCCTCGGGCCGAAGCCGAACGCTACGTAGCGGCCGAAACCCGGGAGCTGCCAGGCTGCCTGCTCAGCCCCGGCCTGATCAACGCTCACGGCCACGCGGCCATGACACTATTTCGCGGCCTGGCTGACGATCTACCGCTGATGACCTGGCTTGAGCAACATATCTGGCCCGCCGAAGGCCGCTGGGTCGATGAAGACTTCGTGCGCGACGGCACGGACCTGGCGATTGCCGAGCAAATCAAAGGTGGTATCACCTGTTTTGCCGACATGTACTTTTTCCCCAGGATCGCCACTGAACGGGTGCACAACAGTGGTATCCGTGCCCAGATCGCCGTGCCGCTACTGGATTTCCCGATCCCGGGCGCCCGCAGCACCGAGGAAGGCCTGCACCAGGCGGTCGAGCTGTTCGGCGACTTGCGCCACCACCCGCGCATCACCGTCGCCATGGGCCCGCATGCGCCCTATACCGTCAGTGACGAGAACCTGGAAAAAATCCGGGTGATTGCCGAGGAGTTGGATGCGCCGATTCACATGCACATCCATGAAACCGCCTACGAGGTTGAGCAATCGCTGGCAACCCGCAACGAGCGCCCTCTGGAGCGCCTGGCCCGTCTCGGCCTGCTCGGACCGCGCCTGCAGGCGGTACACATGACCCAGGTCAGCGACGACGACCTGGCCCTGCTGGTAGAAAGCAACACCAGTGTGGTGCATTGCCCGGAATCCAACCTCAAGCTGGCCAGCGGCTTCTGCCCGGTCGAACGCCTGTGGCAGGCGGGTGTCAATGTGGCCGTCGGCACCGATGGCGCAGCCAGCAACAACGACCTTGATCTGCTCGGCGAAACCCGCACGGCGGCCTTGTTGGCCAAGGCCGTGGCCGGTTCGGCAGCGGCGCTGGATGCCCATCGGGCATTGCGCATGGCGACGCTCAATGGCGCCCGAGCGCTGGGGCTGGAAGCACTGACTGGATCGCTGGAAATAGGCAAGGCCGCCGACCTGGTGGCATTCGACCTGTCCGGCCTGGCTCAGCAACCGATCTACGAGCCGGTTTCACAACTGATTTACACCTGCGGCCGCGACTGCGTGAAGCACGTCTGGGTCGCAGGCAAGCAATTGCTCGACGAGCGCCGCCTGACCCGTATGGACGAACAGGCACTGCACGCCACTGCCAGCAACTGGGGCCAGCGCATTGGCGAGCACACCGAATAACCGGCGGGCAGCGTTGGCTGTCCGCCCGTAACACCTTTAATCAAAGTTTCAGAGGACCGTTCCATGAGCAACGTCGACCACGCCGAAATCGCCAAGTTCGAAGCCCTGGCCCACCGCTGGTGGGACCGCGAAAGCGAGTTCAAGCCGCTGCACGACATCAACCCGCTGCGGGTCAACTGGATCGATGAGCGGGTCAAGCTGGCCGGCAAAAAAGTCCTCGACGTTGGCTGCGGTGGCGGCATCCTCAGCGAAGCCATGGCCCAGCGCGGCGCCACGGTCACCGGCATCGACATGGGCGAAGCGCCACTGGCGGTAGCTCAGTTGCACCAGCTCGAATCCGGCGTGCAAGTCGAATACCGGCAGATCACTGCCGAAGCCCTGGCCGAAGAAATGCCCGAGCAATTCGACGTAGTCACCTGCCTGGAAATGCTTGAGCACGTACCCGACCCGTCGTCGGTGATCCGCGCCTGCTACCGCATGGTCAAACCGGGCGGCCAGGTGTTTTTCTCGACCATCAACCGTAATCCCAAGGCCTACCTGTTCGCGATCATCGGCGCCGAATACATCATGAAGCTGCTGCCGCGCGGCACCCATGACTTCAAGAAATTCATCCGCCCTTCCGAGCTGGGTGCCTGGAGCCGTGAAGCCGGTCTGAACGTCAAGGACATCATCGGCCTGACCTACAACCCGCTGACCAAGCACTACAAGCTGGCCAACGACGTTGACGTCAACTACATGATCCAGACCTTGCGCGAGGAATAAGCATGCGCCTTAGAGCAGTACTTTTTGACATGGACGGCACCCTGCTCGACACGGCGCCGGATTTCATTGCCATTTGCCAGGCGATGCTTGCCGAGCGCGGCTTGCCGGCCATCGACGACCAGCGCATTCGCGATGTGGTTTCCGGGGGCGCCAAAGCGATGGTTTCGGTCACCTTCAACCTCGATCCGGAGGCTGCGGAATTTGAAGCCTTGCGCCTGGAGTTCCTTGAGCGCTACCAGCAAGGCTGCGCGATTCACAGCAAGCTCTACGACGGTATGGCCGAACTGCTGGCCGATATCGAGAAAGGCAACCTGCTGTGGGGCGTGGTGACCAACAAGCCAGTGCGCTTCGCTGAGCCAATCATGCAGCAACTCGGCCTGGCCGAACGCTCGGCACTGCTGATTTGCCCGGATCACGTGAAAAACAGCAAACCGGATCCCGAGCCGCTGATCCTCGCCTGCAAGACCCTGAACCTGGACCCTGCCAGCGTGCTGTTCGTCGGTGACGACCTGCGCGATATCGAGTCTGGCCGCGATGCCGGCACCCGTACGGCGGCAGTTCGCTACGGCTATATTCATCCAGACGACAACCCCAACAACTGGGGTGCGGATGTGGTGGTCGATCATCCGCTGGAGCTGCGCAAGGTGCTTGATAGCGCGCTTTGCGGCTGCTGATTTGACAGGCATCGCGGGGCAAACCCGCTCCCACAAGGTCACGGTGGGAGCGGGCTTGCCCCGCGATAAAAATCACCCCATTCCCCCAAGGTAACCCCATGTTCGATTACTCCGCCCGCCCCGACCTGCTCAAAGGCCGGACCATCATGGTCACCGGCGCTGGTCGCGGAATCGGCGCAGCGGCTGCCAAAGCCTACGCCGCCCACGGCGCTACCGTACTGCTGCTGGGCAAAACCGAAGCCAACCTGAGCCAGGTCTACGACGAGATCGAAGCGGCCGGCCATCCGAAGCCTGCGGTCATCCCGTTCAACCTGGAAACCGCCCTGCCGCATCAGTACGACGAACTGGCGGCCATGATCGAAAGCGAGTTCGGCCATATCGACGGCCTGCTGCACAACGCCTCGATCATCGGCCCGCGTACGCCGCTGGAGCAGCTGTCGGGCGACAACTTCATGCGCGTCATGCAAATCAACGTGAATGCCATGTTCATGCTCACCAGCACCCTGCTGCCACTGCTCAAGCTGTCTCAGGATGCGTCGGTGATCTTCACCTCCAGCAGCGTCGGGCGCAAAGGCCGGGCCTACTGGGGCGCTTATGGCGTCTCCAAATTCGCCACCGAGGGCCTGATGCAAACCCTCGCTGACGAGCTGGAAGGTGTCGCGCCGGTACGTGCCAACAGCATCAACCCTGGCGCGACCCGCACCAGCATGCGTGCGCAGGCCTATCCGGGCGAGAACCCGGAGAACAACCCGCTGCCCGAGCAGATCATGCCGGTGTACCTGTACTTGATGGGCCCCGACAGCACTGGCGTCAACGGCCAGGCCTTCAACGCCCAGTAAGTTCAGCCTTCGACCAGCTCCGCCTGAGCACGGGTGGGCTGGCGCTGTTCCAGCTGCATGCAGCGCTCCAGGAACAGATACATGTAGTCGTAGCTCTTGCAAATAGCCCGGCGCAATTCGGCCTGCAGCGCCTGCGTCGGGTTATTGCCCGCCAGCGTGCAGACAATTTCCAATGCCTCCCAAGGGTGGGCATCGTCGTACTGGGCATGCATCTTCAGCCACTTCATCGCACGCTTGCGCCCTTCCTCCGGAAAGCCCTGGGCATACACGCCGGTTGAACAGACCACCGCCGACCACTCCCCCGTCGCCCCTTCAATCGCATAGTTAGTAGCCGCGACAGCAACAACCAGCGAGTCGGCTGCACAGGTATGCCAGCACCAGTCACTCAGGCCGTTGAGCTCGGTCGGCACATCCTGGGCCTGCAGGTCTTCCAGGCTCACACCATGGGCCTGGCTCCAGTACAGCCAGTAGTCGGCATGATTGAGTTCAACGCGGATGTTGCGCATCAGCCAGCGACGCGCCATGTCTTCGCCGGGGTGGCGGGCATAGCGGGTTTTGGTCAGGTTGGTGGCCATGTACAAGGAGAACTGCTCGACCACTGGCCAGCCGCCCACCAGGTACTGGCGCATGGTGCGGGCACTGAGCCGGCCATCGCGCATGCGTTGATAGAGTTCGTGCTCCACCACCCGGCGCTTGCTCTCGAAACAGTCCTTGATCAACTGTTGAGCCCACAGCGGGTAGCTGGTCGGGTCCATCAACGGGCCCGTACGGATAAACGCGTCAATCACTGTCTGCTCCTTAATTCCTTGTGATTATTGTGCGGATGTTCAGCGAAAGGTCCCGGGTGCCTTGAACAGCAAGGGTCTCGCAACAATCCGTTGGCGCTGCAGGCTTTCACAGGTAAACACCTGCGGTCGCTCGATCAGGTACCCCTGGGCGTAGTCGACGCCTATGTCCTGCAGCGCCTGTTCGATCATCGGCGTTTCAACGAACTCGGCAATGGTGCGCTTGCCCATGACATGACCAATGTGATTGATGACCTCTACCATAGCGCGGTTAACCGGGTCGTCGAGCATGTCTTTGACAAAACTTCCGTCGATTTTCAGGAAGTCTACGGGTAAATGCTTCAAATACGCGAACGACGACATCCCGGCACAGAAGTCATCCAGGGAGAACCGGCACCCCAGGCTTTTGAGTTCGTTGATGAAGCGTATCGCACTCCCCAGGTTCGCGATGGCGCTAGTTTCGGTGATTTCGAAACAAATCATGTGGGGTGGGATCGCATACTCACCAAACAGACGCTTCAGGTACTCCAGGAACTTGTCATCACCAATACTGCTGCCGGACAAGTTGATCGCGCACATCGCCAGCGGCCCCTCGTGCCGCTCATCCAGACATTGACGGATAACCTTGAACACACTGCGCACCACCCAGCGGTCCAGGGCCGTCATCAGCCCGTAACGCTCAGCGGCAGGAATGAAACTGTCAGGCAGAATGATGCGTCCGTTTTCATCTTGCAGACGCAGCAGGATCTCAATGTGCCCAGCCCCGTTATCAGTGCCCAGGGCGGCGATTTCCTGGGCGTACAGACAAAAGCGGTTTTCTTCCAGCGCCACGTGAAGGCGTTGAATCCAGGCCATTTCACCGAAGCGGATGGACAACTCACTGTCGTCAGTATGGTACACCTGCACCCGGTTGCGACCCTTCTCTTTGGCCATGTAGCAGGCCATATCAGCCGCCCGCAGGGAGGCTTCCAGGGTGGTAGGTGCCTGCGCAATGTGTACCAGGCCGAGGCTCACCGTGGTCATGAACGGCCTTCCCTTCCAGACGAAGTGCAGGCTTTGCACCGCCTGGCGCAGTCCCTCGGCAATGCGTTCAGCCTGCTCCTGTGGACAGTTCTCCAGCAGGATGCCGAATTCATCGCCACCGAGCCGTGCCAAGGTATCGCCGTCGCGCAAACCGGCCTGTAGCACGGCACAGATGTGCCGAAGCAGTTCGTCACCGGCCGCATGCCCGCAGGTATCGTTGACCAACTTGAACTGATCGAGGTCGAGAAACATCAAGGCATGTTGTGAGGGTTTGCGCGCCAGGGCATTGAGGGCCTGTTCCAGGCGATACTCGAACTCCCGGCGGTTGGCCAGCCCGGTCAGGGCATCATGCGTTGCCTGCCAGGACAGGTTGGCGATGTATTGGCGCTCCTGGGTCATGTCGTGGAGCACCAGCACGATGCCGCTGATCTGCCCTTCAGCCATGATCGGCGCACCGACCAAGGTGACCGACACCGTGCTGCCATCAAGGCGCTGGATCAATTGGGTGTGGTCGCTGCCGCTCTTGAGACCGCCACTGAGGATGCGCTCGACCAGTGTCTGGCTGTCTTTCTCGGCATTGTCATCCAGCAGACTGAACAACGACGCCAACGGCAACCCCTGAGCCTGAGCGGCATGCCAATGGGTCAGCTGTTCGGCTGCCGGGTTCATATAGGCGATGCAGCCTTCGACGTCGGTGGTGATCACGCCGTCGCCAATCGACTCAAGGGTGATCTGCGCCCGTTCTTTTTCTACCTGCAACGCATTGGCAAACGCCTGACGTTGCGCCAGCAACTTGCTTGAGCGCCTCCAGGCCAGGGCAATCAAGAACAGGGCTGTGGCAAGGTTGGTCAGCAACAGTACCCGCAACAGTACCCGCGAGCCCTCGCCCAACGCATCACTGAAAGCCCTGGCGGCGGGCGTTACGCCGTCGTTGATGGTGGCAATGCGTGACTTCCACTCGGCCACGTTCTGAGCCGTTGCCGTCCCGGAGCGAAAGCCTTCATGCATCTGCTGGGCAAGCTGGTCCAGTTGAACGAGAAAACTATCGCCCACGGCCCACAGCTCAATGGCTTTGCCCATGTAGCTGACGTGACGAAAATTCAGATAGAGCCAGATCAGGCTGGAAACGTCATCAGGGTGGTTGCCGCCCTGCAGGATACCGCGGCGTGCAGCCTCAAGATCCGGTGAAGGCAAATCCAGGGCGGCGCGCAATTCATGCCCACCCTGCGGCACCGCGAAGGCCTTTTGATACTTGCGAAACACCGCTTCATCGTGGCTGTCGGCGTACAGGTTGAGGTAATAGATGGCGTCTTTCTGGCCCTTGGACCAAAGGCTCTCGCCCGCCACGTAACCGCGCACGGCAGACAAGGCGTACAAGCTAATGCCCCCCAACAGCGCCTGGAACAGCACCACGGCAACAAATGGCCAGATGATGCCCAACAGATTCGGGGCTTCGGAAGTCCGTGTGTGCTTCATGAGGTCCCTTTCACAAAGAGCCGAATGATTCTTTATTTTATAAATGCACAGCCTAGGCTATTTGCGCCCGACTAGAGCGCTTTTCTCATTTCCCCGGTGTATTACTCTCAGCTCTGTTGCAAATGTCCGTACAGTTTGGCGTACAACCCACCGTCGGCAATCAACTGCTGATGATCGCCATCCTCGGCCACATGCCCACCATCGAAAACCAGCACACGGTCGGCCTGCTTAACGGCAGACAAGCGGTGGGCAATGATCAACGTAGTACGTGCACTGAGGAAGCGCGCCAGGGCCTGATGCAGGTTGTATTCAGTGGCTGCATCGAGCGCTGAGGTGGCCTCATCGAGAATCACCACTTTCGGCTCCGCCAGCACCATGCGCGCAATCGCCAGACGCTGGCGCTGACCACCTGACAAGCGAACACCCGAGCGCCCGACCACGGTATCAAGCCCGCGTGGCATGGCCGCGACGGTGCTCTCGAGCTGGGCAACGCCCAACGCCTGCCAACACGCCTCGTCGCTGCAGTCACGGCCCATGGTCAGGTTGGCGCGCACGGTGTCGTTGAACAGCGACGGGTGCTGGAGCACCACCGCAACATGTTCACGCAGGGTTTCCAGACCGATCTCCTGCAAGGTCGAGCCACCGAAGCGGATGCTGCCGGCCTGAGCGCTGTAAAGCCCAAGCAGCAATTGCACCAGGGTGCTCTTGCCGCCACCACTGGCGCCCACAATCGCAACCTTCTCGCCCGGCGCGATAGACAGGTTCAACTGGTCGAGCACCGGCTCATCGGCATAGGCAAAGCGCAGTCCCTGCACTTCGATACCGACGGTGTCACGCCCCTTGAACGGATCGATACCACCGGGGTACTGCGGCTCGTCGGCACGCGCCAGCAACTCATTGAGCCGGGTCAGCGCACCGCCAGCGGCGTAGTAGGCATATTGCAGGTTCAACAACTGCTCCACCGGACCGATCATGAACCACAGGTAGCTGAACACCGCCAGCATCTGGCCAATCGACAGGTCGGAGAACAACACGGTCAACATCGCTGCGGCGCGGAAGATATCAATGCCGAACTGGAACAGCAGGCCGCTGGCCCGGCCACTGGCATCGCTTTTCCACTGCGAGGCTACTGCATAGTTACGCACTTCCTGCGCGCGCAAGCCCAGGCGCCCGAGGAAATAGCCCTGGCGATTGCTGGCACGAATTTCCTGAATGGCGTCCAGGGTTTCGCTCAGCGCCTGGGTAAAGCGCGAGGTGCTGTCGTTCTCGAGCTTTTTCAGGTGTTTGACCCGTTTGCCCAACTGCACCGTGGCAAAAATCACCAAGGGGTTGAACAGCAAGATCAACAGCGCCAGCTTCCAGTGCATCCACATGAGAATGGCCGCTGTGCCGGTCAGGGTCAGCATGGCGACGAGGAAACGGCTGAGGGTTTCACCGACGAACTTGTCCAACGTGTCCAGGTCGGTGACCAGGTGCGTGGTGACCGTGCCACTGCCCAGGCTTTCGTATTCCTTCAGGGAAATTCGCTTGAGCCGTTCGATCAGGCGGATGCGCAGGCGATAGACAATGTCTTTGGCAAGGCCGGCGAACAGCTTGGCCTGAATCACGTTGAAAGCCAGCGCCGCGCAGCGCAGGCAGAGCGTCACCACCAGCATCAGACCGATGTAGCCCGCTGCCACCTGCCAACTGTCGGGCAGCAGCTGATTCATCCATTTGAGTGCCGCATCGCCATGCCCGAGCAAGACTTCATCAACCAGCAATGGCAGCAGCAAAGGAATCGGCACACTGCACAGCGCCGCCAATACCGCGACACCGTTGGCAATCCACAAGGCTTTTTTATGGTGCAGGGCCAAGCGGCGAATTTCCGCCCAGCTCAACCGATCGGCAGCAACCGGGGCAGGCCCCGGCACAGGGTCGGGTGACCCGGGAAGATCAAGCACAGGCAGCCTGCTGCAGCCAACGGCCGAGCAGCGGACTCAAGGCGTCGAGCGACTGATAGCCATTGGTCAGCAACGCCAGTTGGCCGTTACGCTCGGCCAACAAGGTGGGGAAGCCGGCAATGCCCAGGTCCTGAACCCAAGTGAAATCAGACGCGGTGGCCGAACGTACTTCGGCACTGGCAAAGCGTTCGGCAAACAGCGCCCGCTCAAAGCCGACCTGCTCGGCCAGCTCTACCAACGCGGGCGCACGGGTGACGTCTTCGCCGCCCTGATAGAACGCCTGCTGAATCGCCGCCAGCAACGCCCAAGTGCGCTGCCGGTCGAGCCCGCGGGCTGCCACCAGCGCCCGGCAGGCAGGTTCAGTGTCATAGACAAAACCGTCCGGCATCGCCCCTTCCAGGGTGAAAGGCTGGCCAGTGGCCTGGTTGACCGCTTGCCAATGCTCAAGGATGTAACCACGGGTCGATGCGTCCAGCGCGCTGCTGCCGGTGCGCAGGCCGCCGGGCACCAACTGGGTGTCGATCCCGGCGTCGCGGGCCTGGGCGATCAAGGCCTGGGCCACTGGCGCAAACCCCCAGCACCACGAGCACATCGGGTCCATCACATAGAGCAGGCGTGCAGACATCTATCAGGCCTCGGCTGCTTTGCGGTAGTTGTGGCCGATCGGGTGCGGCATGTTGCGGGCCTTGGCCAGCTCAATCTGCTTCTGCCGGTCGATGGCGCTGCGTCGGGTCTTTTCGCTCAGGCTGTCCCAGCAATGTGGGCAACTGATGCCTGGCGAGTAGTGTTCGGACGCGCGCTCCTCGACGCTGATCGGGGTACGGCAGGCATGGCACTGGTCGTAGTCGCCTTCGCTGAGGTCATGACGCACGGTGACCCGGTTGTCGAACACGAAGCAGTCGCCCTGCCAGCGGCTTTCATCCTGAGGCACCTCTTCGAGGTATTTCAGGATCCCGCCCTTAAGATGATAGACCTCTTCGAAACCTTCACCGAGCATGTAGCTGGAAGCTTTCTCGCAGCGAATACCACCAGTGCAGAACATCGCCACCTTTTTGTGGCGTGCCGGGTCGAAGTTGGCCTTGATGTACTCGGGGAACTCACGGAACGTGGTGGTTTTCGGGTCGATCGCACCTTCGAAAGTACCAATCGCCACTTCGTAGTCATTGCGGGTATCGATCAGCAGCACTTCAGGATCGCTGATCAGCGCGTTCCAGTCCTGCGGCTCGACGTAGGTACCCACCGTGTGGTTCGGGTCTACGCCCGGCACGCCCAGGGTAACGATCTCTTTCTTGAGCTTGACCTTGGTGCGATAGAACGGTTGTTCGTCGCAGTACGATTCCTTGTGGTCGATATCCACCAGGCGGGCATCGCTGCGCAGCCAGGCCAGCAGGCCATCGATGCCTTCACGGCTGGCGGAAACGGTGCCGTTGATGCCTTCTTCGGCAAGCAGCAAGGTGCCCTTGACGTCATTGGCCAGCATGGTTTCAAGCAGCGGCTCGCGCAGCTCGACGTAATCTTTAAGGGTGACGAATTTGTACAGCGCCGCAACGACGATAGGGTGACTCATGCAGTAAATCTCCAGGTGGTCACCCTCGCAAAGGGCGGACCGGATAGCAAAAAAAACGCGCCGACGAGCGGCGCGTTGCACATTCTAGCAAATACCTGATGATGAAATCAGTGTTTGCTACCACCGGCACAGGTCGGCGAAGCAGGCGCTGCGCCGATCTTCTGCCATTCTTCGGGGGTGTAGGTGTGCAGGGCCAGGGCATGGAACTGCCCCATCAAGTCACCCAGGGTGGCGTAGACCTTCTGATGGCGTTTAACGCTATTGAGGCCCTCGAACAGCTCACTGACCAGCACCGCCTTGTAGTGGGTCTCTTGCCCACGGCTGTGCATGTGGCTTTCGTCGAGCACCGACAGGTGCTGCGGCGCCAGCGCGGCCAGGCTCTGTTCAATTTTTTGCTGCATCGACATGGACAACTCCGCGATTACTTCTTCGCTGGCGCGGCTTTGCCGGCGTTAGGGTCAAGTTCCTTGGTCATATCAGCCAACAGCTTGTTGACCACAGGCACGGCGCTTTCCAGCTTCTGCTGAGTCAGCTGGGCCGATTGCTGGGTCACCTGCGGCATTTTTTCCAGGACTTTCTTGCCCAGTGGCGATTGATAGAAGGCAACCAGGTCCTTCAGTTCTTGCTCGGTGAAGGTGGTGGTGTAGAGCTTGACCATGTCCGGCTTGAGCTTGTTCCAGCCGATCGCCTGGTCCAGGGCGGCATTCGCCTTGGCCTGGTAGCTGTCGAGCACGGACTTCTTCGAAGCCGGGGCCTTGGTTTGCTCGAAACGCTGGGCAAACATCTGTTGCACCTGCATGTACACAGGGGTGCCCAGCTTGTCAGCGTGCGCCATCATGAGGAATTTTTCGGCACTGGCATTGTGGCTAGCGGTATCGGCAAGCACCTGGCCGCTGGCGCAGACCAGCGCAACAGCAGTGCAAAGGGCGCGAAGACGGGTCATCGTAATTCCTTCATTAGACAGAGGAGGTAGTACCCCAGAGTAGAGCATTCTGCGCCGACCAGGGTACGGCACTCAAGTGGGTCGACGAGCGATGGAACCGCTGCGACAAAAAGGGACCTAAACTGCGAATTCAGACCACAAGGGAGTGAGCGCAGCATGAGCCGCATCGAAACTGACAGCCTGGGGCCGGTCGAAGTTCCTGAACAGGCCTACTGGGGTGCCCAGACGCAACGCTCGCTGATCAACTTCGCCATTGGCAAAGAGCGCATGCCGCTTGCCGTCCTGCATGCCCTGGCGCTGATCAAAAAAGCCGCTGCCCGGGTCAATAACCGCAACGGAGACCTTCCCGCGGAAATTGCCCGGCTGATTGAACAGGCTGCCGACGAAGTGCTCGACGGCCAGCTCGACGATCAGTTTCCACTCGTCGTCTGGCAAACCGGCAGCGGCACCCAGAGCAACATGAACGTCAATGAAGTGATTGCCGGGCGCGCCAATGAGTTGGCCGGCAAGGGCCGTGGCGGCAAGGTCCCGGTACACCCCAATGACCACGTCAACCGCTCGCAAAGCTCCAACGATTGCTTCCCCACCGCCATGCACATTGCCGCCGCCCAGGCGGTGCAGCATCACTTGCTGCCGGCGATTGCAGAGTTGTCGGCGGGGCTGGCGGAGCTGTCGGCCCGTCATCAGCACCTGGTCAAGACCGGTCGCACCCATATGATGGATGCCACACCGATCACCTTTGGCCAGGAACTCTCGGCTTATGTTGCCCAGCTCGACTACGCCCAACGGGCAATCCGCTCCGCCTTGCCTGCGGTGTGCGAACTGGCCCAGGGCGGCACGGCCGTGGGTACCGGGCTCAATGCCCCGCACGGGTTCGCCGAAGCCGTTGCCGCTGAGCTGGCGGCACTCTCCGGGCTGCCGTTCGTCACCGCGCCGAACAAGTTCGCCGCCCTCGCCGGGCATGAGCCGCTGACCACCCTCGCCGGTGGCCTGAAAACCCTCGCTGTGGCGCTGATGAAGCTGGCCAACGACCTGCGCCTGCTCGGCTCCGGTCCGCGTGCTGGCCTGGCTGAAGTGCGTTTGCCGGCCAACGAACCGGGCAGCTCGATCATGCCCGGCAAGGTCAACCCGACCCAGTGTGAAGCACTGTCGATGCTGGCCTGCCAGGTGCTGGGCAACGACACCGCGATCGGCTTTGCCGCCAGCCAGGGGCACCTGCAGTTGAACGTGTTCAAGCCGGTGATCATCCACAACCTGCTGCAGTCGATCGAGCTATTGGCCGACGGCTGCAGCAACTTCCAGCAGCATTGCGTCGCTGGCATCGAACCCGACGCCGAGCAGATGGCCGCGCACCTGGAGCGCGGGCTGATGCTGGTCACCGCCCTGAACCCGCACATCGGCTATGACAAAGCCGCGGAGATTGCCAAAAAGGCCTACAGCGAAGGCACCACCTTACGCGAGGCGGCGCTGACCCTGGGCTACCTCACCAACCAGCAATTCGATCAGTGGGTGCGCCCGCAAGACATGCTCGAACCCGGCAAGAAAGGCTGAATCAACGGGCCAGGCGCACGCGTCTGGCCCGCCAGCCGGCCACCAGTGAAGGGCCCAACGCAGTCAGGATGGAACCCAGCACCACCACCATCGCGCCAAGGTAGCCCAGTGAATTGATCTGTTCGGCATGCACGAAGTCAGGCCAGAACCAGGCCGCCAGCGCAACGGCAACGAAAGTCACCAACGGGGTCAGCGCCAGCGTCGCACTGACTTTCGACGCCTCCCAGTGCGCCAGTGCTTCAGCGAATGCACCATAGGCCACCAAGGTGTTCAAGCAGCACGCCAGCAGCAACCAGCCTTGCACAGGGGTTAACTGCAGCGCTTCAAGTGGATGCACCCAGGGCGTCAGCAGCACCGCGCAACACAGGTAGATCACCATCATCACCTGCATCGAATTCCATACCGTCAGCAACTGCTTCTGGCTCAGGGCATAGAACACCCAGATGGTGGTGGCCAGGATTATGGTCAAGACACCGGTGGTGTAAACGCTCAGCGACGTCAGCAGTTCTTCCAGACGCTGATTGAAGAACAGCCCAAAACCCAACAGCAGGATTGCCAGGCCGATTCCCTGACCGACGCTGAAGCGCTCCTTGAACAGGAACACACTGGCTACCAGCAACATGACCGGGCCAAGCTGCACAACCAGTTGCGCAGTGCCGGGGCTGAGCAGGTTCAAGCCCATCAGGTACAGCACGTAGTTGCCGACCAGGCCTCCGGTGGCCAGCGCCACCAACCCCCAGCCCTTGCGCCCGAGGCGGCCGAACGACGGCAGTTGTTTGCTTGCCGCCAGCCAGGCCAGCAGCAGGCCGCCAGACACCGACAGGCGAAACCAGGTAACGGTGATCGGGTCCATTACCTGCAGTACTTGCTTGAGCTTGATCGGCAGGATGCCCCAGAGCAAAGCGGTCAATAGCGAAAGGCAAAGGCCATAGACCCAGCGTCCGGAAGAAATGTGCATACCAGCCTCAATAGCCCTGTGGTGGGGGGAAGCTGAATTCTACGGGTTGGGTGCGGGGGGCCGACAGGTACAATTGTGGAAAAGATTTCAGCACATCATTCCCAGAAGTCCTGTGGTAGAGCGATGATCGCGGGGCAAGCCCGCTCCTACCGGTGTAGGAGCGGGCTTGCCCCGCGATCAGCAGCTACTTCTTGCTGTCACGTTTGAATGCAGCTTCCAACGCATCGTTGATGGTGCGCAACACTTTGACCCGCGCCCAACGCTTGTCATTGGCTTCCACCAGCGTCCAGGGTGCGATCTCGGTACTGGTGCGGTCGACCATGTCTTCCACTGCGGCAGCGTACTGCCCCCACTTGTCGCGATTGCGCCAGTCTTCCTCGGTAATCTTGAAGCGCTTGAACGGGATTTGCTCTCGCTCTTTGAAACGCTCCAGCTGAGTTTGCTCATCGATCGACAACCAGAACTTGACCAGCACCACACCGGCGTTGGTCAGTTGCTCTTCGAAGTCGTTGATCTCGCCATAGGCGCGCATCCAGTCGGCCTGGGTGCAGAAGCCCTCGACCCGCTCAACCAGCACCCGGCCGTACCAGGAACGGTCGAACACGGTGAACTTGCCACGCGCCGGGACATGCCGCCAGAAACGCCACAGGTAGGGTTGCGCACGCTCTTCCTCGGTAGGCGCGGCAATCGGCACGATGCGGTACTGACGCGGGTCGAGTGCCGCAGCCACGCGGCGGATGGCGCCGCCCTTGCCGGCGGCGTCGTTGCCTTCAAACACCGCCACCAGGGCATGACGGCGCATACGCTTGTCGCGTAACAAACCGGCCAGACGCGCTTGTTCGGTGATCAATTGCTCCTGGTAGTCGTTCTTGTCCAGGCGCAGGGTCAAATCCAGGCTGCCGAGCAAGGTGCGCTGGTCGATACTCTGCCCCAATGGCGCAATGTTGGCCTGATGGATCGGCGCATGCTGCGCTTTGAGCGCGGTTTGCAGGCCTTCAAGCAAAATGCGCCCGACCGCCAGGCTGCGGTAGTGCGGATCAGCACCTTCGATTACATGCCAGGGCGCGTAGTCACGGCTGGTCTGGCGCAATACCCGCTCACCGAAGCGGACGAAACGGTCGTAGGTTTCCGATTGCTGCCAGTCCAGCGGGCTGATACGCCAGCTGTGCAGCGGGTCGTCCTTGAGCGCCTTGAGCCGGGCTTTCATCTGTTTTTTCGACAGGTGAAACCAGAATTTGAAAATCAGAGCGCCTTCGTCGCAGAGCATCTCTTCCAGACGCTCAGCACCGCGAATGGCCTGGTCGAGCACCGCATCCTTGAACACGCCGTGGACTCGGCCCTGAAGCATCTGGCTGTACCAGTTACCGAAAAACACGCCGATTCGGCCCTTGGCCGGCAATGCGCGCCAATAGCGCCAGGCGGGAGGGCGGGCCAGCTCTTCGTCGGTCTGCTGGTCAAAGGTGCGCACTTCGATCAGGCGCGGGTCCATCCATTCGTTGAGCAGCTTGACGGTCTCGCCCTTGCCAGCGCCTTCGATGCCGTTGATCAGCACAATGACCGGAAAACGCGCCTGTTGCTTGAGCTCGAACTGCGCCTCGAGCAAGGCTTCACGTAATGCCGGAACTTCAGCATCGTAGGTTTCTTTGTCGATGGCGTGACCAATTTCAGCGGATTCGAACATACCAGGCTCCCTACATGGATAAGCAAGACTAGCGGATCCGGGTAGAGTTTGTCCGGGTAAGCTAAAATGCCGCTCTAGCCTGACCTGAGCCGACCATGACCGAAGAAACCCGCTACGCCCAGATCGACTGGGACGACCAGGGCCGCCCCCATTCACGCCAGTTCGATGACATCTACTTCTCCAAGGACCAGAGCCTGGAAGAAACCCGTCACGTCTTCATCGACCAGAATGACCTGCGCCAACGCATGAGCGCGCTGCCGTCCGGCCAGTGCCTGGTGATTGGTGAAACCGGTTTCGGCACCGGGCTGAACTTCTTCTGTGCCTGGCAACTGTTCAACGAGTGCGCCAATGCTCAGGCGCGCCTGCATTTCGTCAGCGTTGAAAAATACCCGCTCAGCCACGCCGACCTGTCCCGCGCCCTGGCGCTGTGGCCGGAACTGGCGCCCTTCAGCACGCAACTGTTAAAGCAGTACGTGGCGGTACATGACGGTTTCCAGACCTTCGTCTTCGATCAGGGCCGAGTACGCCTGACCTTGATGATCGGTGACGCCCTGGAGCAATTGCCACAGCTCGATGCACAGGTCGACGCCTGGTTTCTTGACGGTTTTGCCCCGGCGAAAAACCCGCAAATGTGGACCCCTGAGCTGTTCACCCAGATTGGCCGCCTGTCTGCCGCCAACGCCACCTTGGGCACCTTCACCAGCACCGGCTGGGTGCGTCGCGGCCTGATCGCCGTGGGCTTTGAGATGAAGCGCATTCCCGGTATTGGCAAGAAGTGGGAAGTGTTGCGCGGCATATTCCGTGGCACCCCGCCGGAAGCGCTTGCAGCCCCGGCGGTCGCCCCCTGGTTCGCCCGCCCCACGCCCCTGCCCGGCCCGCGCCAGGCACTGGTGATCGGCGCCGGCCTGGCCGGTTGCGCCAGCGCCTTGAGCCTGGCGACCCGAGGCTGGCAGGTCACCGTGCTGGAGCGCCACGCCAGCGTGGCGGCCGAAGCCTCGGGTAATCCGCAAGGGGTGCTTTACCTGAAGCTCTCGGCCCACGGCACGGCCTTGTCACGCTTGATCCTCTGTGGCTTCGGCTACACCCGACGCCTGCTCGAAACCCTGCAGCGCGGACAGGACTGGGACAGCTGCGGCGTGCTGCAACTGGCTTTCGACGCCAAGGAAGCACAACGCCAAGCGCTGCTGGCCAACGCCTTCGACCCACAACTGCTGCACCTGCTGGATCGTCAGCAGGCCGAATCCGTGGCCGGGGTGGCGCTGGCCAGCGGTGGGCTGTTTTATCCCGAGGCGGGCTGGGTCCATCCACCGGCCTTGTGCCAGGCACAACTGCAGCACCCGAACATCACCGTGCTGACTCACCACCAGGTGATGGAACTGCGCAAGGTCGACGGCCTGTGGCAAGCCTGGGAAAGTGAAAAGTGCCTGGCCAGTGCGCCTGTGGTGGTGCTGGCCACCGCTGCCGAGATTCAGCGCTTTGCCCCCTGTGCAGCGCTGCCACTCAAGCGCATACGCGGGCAGATCACTCGCCTGCCCGCCACGGCAGACAGCCAAACGCTGAAAGCGGTGGTGTGTGCCGACGGCTACGTGGCGCCTCCACGCGCTGGCGAACACACCCTGGGCGCCAGTTTCGATTTCCATAGCACCGACCTTACCCCCACTGCCGGTGAGCACATCGGCAACCTACGCCTGTTGGAAGAAATTTCCAGCGACCTGGCCGAACGCCTCGATGCCCACCAGATTGACCCACACACCCTGCAAGGGCGGGCAGCGTTTCGCTGCACCAGTCCCGACTACCTGCCCATCGTCGGCCCCTTGGCAGACCAGGCAACGTTCAACCAGCACTACGCGGTGTTGGCCAAGGACGCGCGCCAGTTGCCCGACACGCCCTGCCCCTGGTTTGAAGGCTTGTACATCAACAGCGGTCATGGTTCGCGCGGGCTGATCACGGCGCCGTTGGCGGGCGAGTTGATTGCCGCCTGGATCGATAACGCCCCGCTTCCCGTGCCGCGCGATGTCGCCGAAGCCTGCCACCCGAACCGCTTCATGCTGCGTGAGCTGATACGCGGCAAGGGCAAACGCAGCTAAGCCCTTATAACTGATCGATCTAAAACTCTCACCAACCGCACCGGTCACTACCTAGGTGCCCACACTCGGGCACCTTCCCCAACGGCAAAACCGGTAAGGACTTATGTGCGGATTAGCTGGAGAGTTTCGTTTCACCCCGATTGCCCACCCACCACGCCCGGCAGACCTCGCTGCCGTCGAGCGAATAACCCACCACCTGGCACCTCGCGGCCCCGACGCTTGGGGTTTTCATAGCCAGGGGCCGATTGCCCTGGGCCATCGCCGCCTGAAAATCATGGACTTGTCTGACGGCTCGGCGCAGCCGATGGTCGATAATCAGCTGGGCCTGTCGCTGGCCTTCAATGGCGCTATCTACAACTTCCCGGAACTGCGCAGTGAGCTGGAAAGCCTGGGCTATGCCTTCTATTCCGGCGGCGACACCGAAGTGCTGCTCAAGGGCTACCACGCCTGGGGCGCCGACTTGTTGCCGCGTCTGAATGGCATGTTTGCCCTGGCGATCTGGGAACGCGACAGCCAACAGCTGTTTCTCGCCCGTGACCGTCTGGGCGTCAAACCGCTGTACCTGTCGCGCAACGGCGAGCGCCTGCGCTTCGCCTCGAGCCTGCCGGCGCTGCTGCAAGGCGGCGACATCAACCCGGTGCTCGACCCGGTCGCGCTGAACCACTACCTCAACTTTCATGCGGTAGTGCCAGCGCCACGCACCCTGCTGGCCAATATCGAGAAACTGCCGCCTGCGACCTGGATGCGCGTGGATGCCCAAGGCCGCGTTGAGCAGCAGGTGTGGTGGCAACTGCACTACGGCCCGCGCAGCGACGAGCAGCACCTGAGCCTGGAAGACTGGCGCGACCAGGTGTTGGACAGTACCCGGGAAGCGGTGGCGATTCGTCAACGTGCTGCGGTGGATGTGGGTGTGCTGTTGTCTGGCGGGGTCGATTCCAGCTTGCTGGTCGGCCTGTTGCGTGAGGTGGGTGTCGAGGAACTGTCGACCTTCTCGATCGGCTTCGAAGATGCCGGTGGCGAACGCGGTGACGAGTTCCAGTACTCCGACCTGATCGCCCGCCACTACGGTACCCGCCATCATCAGTTGCGCATCGACGAGCGCGAGATCATCGAGCAATTGCCCGCCGCGTTCCGCGCCATGAGCGAGCCGATGGTCAGCCATGACTGCATCGCCTTCTACCTGCTGTCGCGCGAGGTCGCCAAACACTGCAAGGTGGTGCAAAGCGGCCAGGGCGCCGATGAGCTGTTTGCTGGTTATCACTGGTACCCGCACGTTGAAGGCGCGCAAAACCCGTTTGGCGCTTACCGCGAGGCGTTCTTCGATCGCAGTGTTGAAGACTACCGCGCGACCGTCCAGCACCCCTGGCAGGTGAATCATGACGCTGCGGGCGATTTTGTCCGCGCGCATTTCGCCCAACCCGGCGCCGCTGCGGCGGTGGACAAAGCCCTGCGCCTGGACAGCACGGTGATGCTGGTCGATGACCCGGTCAAACGCGTCGACAACATGACCATGGCCTGGGGCCTGGAAGCCCGCACGCCGTTTCTCGACTACCGCCTGGTGGAGCTGTCGGCGCGTATTCCAGCACGCTTCAAACTGCCGGACGGCGGCAAACAGGTGCTCAAGGAGGCGGCGCGCCTGGTCATCCCCGCCGAGGTGATCGATCGCAAAAAAGGGTACTTCCCGGTGCCGGGCCTCAAGCACCTGCAAGGCGCGACCCTGGACTGGGTGCGTGAACTGCTGCTGGACCCGAGCCAGGACCGCGGCCTGTTCGAACCCGCAGCGCTGGATCGCCTGCTCAGCGACCCGCACGGCCAGCTCACGCCGCTGCGCGGTTCAAAGCTGTGGCAACTGGCAGCCTTGAACCTGTGGCTCAGCGAACAAGGAATCTGACCGATGAAAGCCCACACCTCACCTTATGGCCAGCGCCTGCTGCGCGGCCAGGTGCCGTCCTATGAGCGCTTGCAGGCGCAACTGGCCGGCGATGGCAACGACCCCCACGACCAACCGCGCGCACTGCACTGCGGTTGGGGCCGCCTGCTGATCGGCCACACTTACCCCGACGCGACAAGCCTGGCCACGGCCTTGCAAGACGAACAGCCTGGAGAGCGTGACATCGCCTTGTACGTTGCCGCACCGCAGCAGGTGCTGGCCCAGGCCCCGCAACAGTTGTTCCTCGACCCTTCCGATACCCTGCGCTTGTGGTTCAGTGACTACCGCCCGGCGCAGCGGGTGTTTCGCGGTTTTCGCATTCGTCGCGCGCAGAGCAGTAGCGACTGGCAGGCGATCAACGCCCTGTACCTGGCCCGCGGCATGCTGCCGGTCGACCCGGCGCTGTTGACGCCACGCCACCTCGGCGGCCCGGTGTACTGGCTGGCCGAAGACGACGACAGCGGCGCGGTGATCGGCAGCGTCATGGGCCTGAACCATCACAAGGCCTTTGCCGACCCCGAACATGGCAGCAGCCTCTGGTGCCTGGCAGTCGACCCACAGTGCACCCGCCCCGGTGTCGGTGAAGTACTGGTACGGCACCTGATCGAGCACTTCAAGAGCCGTGGCCTGAGTTGCCTGGACCTCTCGGTGCTGCACGACAACCGTCAGGCCAAGCGCCTGTATGCCAAGCTGGGCTTTCGCACCCTGCCGACCTTCGCGATCAAACGCAAAAATGGCATCAACCAACCGCTGTTCCTCGGACCCAGCCCCAAAACCGGGCTTAATCCCTATGCCCGGATCATCGTCGACGAAGCCTATCGGCGGGGCATCGAGGTCCAGGTCGATGACGCTGAAGCCGGGCTGTTCAGCCTCAGTTTCGGCGGGCGGCGGGTGCGCTGTCGCGAGTCATTGAGCGACCTCACCAGCGCTGTGAGCATGACCCTGTGCCAGGACAAAAGCCTGACCCACAAGGTCTTGAAAAGCGCCGGCCTGCAACTGCCAGCCCAGCAACTGGCAGGCAATGCCGATGACAACCTGGCCTTTCTGGAAGACCACGGTGCCGTGGTGGTCAAACCGCTGGACGGTGAGCAAGGTCAGGGCGTGGCGGTGAACCTCACCAGCCTTGAAGACATCAATCGGGCCATCGACAGCGCCCGCCGTGTTGACAGCCGCGTGTTGCTGGAGAGCTACCACCAGGGCCTTGACCTGCGCATCGTGGTCATCGGCTTTGAAGTAGTGGCCGCCGCCATCCGCCACCCGGCCGAGATTGTCGGTGACGGCCAGCACAGCATCGGCGCCCTGATCGAAGCCCATAGCCGCCGGCGTCAGGCGGCCACCGGCGGCGAGAGCCGTATTCCGCTGGATGACGAAACCCAACGCACCCTGCACGCGGCTGGCGTCGATTACGACAGCGTCCTGCCTGCCAGCCAGCGCCTGGCCGTGCGCCGTACCGCCAACCTGCACACCGGCGGTTGCCTGGAAGATGTCACCGCGCGTTTGCATCCGGCCCTGGCCGAGGCGGCCATTCGCGCCGCCCGCGCGCTGGATATCCCGGTGGTCGGCCTGGACCTGATAGTGACCGCCGCCGACCAACCAGAACACGTGTTTATCGAAGCCAATGAACGCGTCGGCCTGGCCAACCACGACCCACAGCCCACCGCCGAACGCTTTGTCGACCTGCTGTTTCCACACAGCCGGTCGCTCGCCTGAACACAGGAGGCCGCATGACTGAACAACTCCCGGAGCCAGACCTCAACTACCTGCAGAAAGTCTTGCTGGAGATGCTCGCCATCCCCAGCCCTACCGGCTTTACCGACACCATCGTGCGCTATGTTGCCGAACGCCTGGAAGAGCTCGGCATCCCCTTTGAGCTGACCCGTCGTGGCACCATCCGCGCCACCCTCAAAGGCCGCAAAAGCTCGCCTGACCGCGCCGTTTCAGCGCATCTGGATACCATCGGCGCCAGTGTCCGCGCTATTCAGGACAATGGCCGGTTGTCGCTGGCGCCGGTGGGCTGTTGGTCCAGCCGCTTTGCCGAGGGCAGCCGGGTCAGCGTGTTTACCGATAGCGGTGTGCTGCGCGGCAGCGTCTTGCCGCTGATGGCCAGCGGGCATGCGTTCAACACCGCCATCGATCAGATGCCGGTCAGTTGGGAGCACATCGAGTTGCGCCTGGACGCCTACTGCGCCACCCGCGCCGACTGCCAGACTTTGGGCGTGGATATCGGTGACTTCGTCGCCTTCGATCCGCTGCCGGAGTTCACCGAGAGCGGCCATATCAGTGCGCGTCACCTGGATGACAAAGCCGGGGTTGCCGCACTACTGGCCTCACTCAAAGCGGTAATCGACAGTGGCGCGCAGCCCTTGATCGACTGTCACCCGCTGTTCACCATCACCGAAGAGACCGGCTCGGGCGCAGCCGCCGCCTTGCCGTGGGATGTCAGCGAATTTGTCGGTATTGATATTGCCCCGGTCGCCCCTGGCCAGCATTCCAGCGAGCATGCCGTCAGCGTGGCCATGCAGGACTCGGCCGGACCCTACGACTATCACCTGACGCGGCATTTGCTCAAACTGGCCCGCGAGCATGAACTGCCAGCACGGCGCGATGTGTTTCGCTATTACTTCAGCGATGCTCACTCAGCCATCACTGCCGGCCATGACATTCGCACCGCCCTGCTGGCCTTTGGTTGCGACGCCACCCACGGCTACGAACGCACCCACATCGACAGCCTGGCAGCGTTGAGCCGCCTGCTGACCGCCTACCTGCTCAGCCCGCCGGTGTTTGCCAGCGACTCGCAGGCCACTGGCAGCTCGTTGGAAAGCTTCAGCCATCAACTGGAACATGAAACACAAATGGCCAGCGACACGCGGGTGCCCGCAGTGGACAGCCTGGTCGGTAACAAGCACTAGCGCCTACACAGCCTGGACAGGTTTCGCGTAGCATAGCGACACACTTCGCCAAACCTGTCCTGTTTATGCTGATTCCCTACGACCAACTGGAAGCCGAAACCCTCACCCGCCTGATCGAGGATTTCGTCACCCGCGACGGCACCGACAACGGCGACGATACGCCACTGGAAACCCGTGTGCTGCGTGTGCGCCAGGCCCTGGCGAAAAAGCAGGCGTTCATTCTGTTCGACCTGGAAAGCCAGCAGTGCCAACTACTGGCCAAGCACGATATCCCCAAGGAACTGTTCGACTGATCAGCTCAGATCCTTGGCGGCCTGCTCGGTAATACGCCGGTAGATTTCGGCGCGGTGCACTTCAACTTCACGGGGTGCGCTGATGCCGAAACGCACCACGTTGCCCTCCACCGAAATCACCTTGATCTTGATGTGCTCATCGATGGCGATGACTTCGCCGACTTCGCGTCCTATAACCAGCATGTTCAAATCCTCCGCTCTGCTGAGGACTTAGAGACTGCACGCGGTGTCAGGCGGCTTCAATGCGCGGCCTTTCAAATAGACCAGTCCTACTAAAGCTGACGAATTTGCCTACAGCTTTTCGCCACCTCCGCTCGTTCAAGCACTCTGAAGGCGCGGCCCGAACACAATGATGCTGGCCCCCAGCACACACAGCAGCGCACCGATCCAGTCACTGCCCAGCGGCCGCACCCGTTCGACCAGTGCCAGCCAGAGCAACGAAGTAACGATATAGATGCCACCGTAAGCGGCATACGCACGCCCGGCGTAGGCGGCCTCGACGCGGGTGAGGATCAGGGCGAACAGGGTCAGGCTCAGCAACGCTGGGGCAATCCACCAGCCGCTCTTGCCCAAGCGCAACCACATGTAAAAGGCGTAACAGCCGGCGATCTCGAAGACCGCCGCGAGGAAGAACCACAAGTAATTGATCACGCCAGGCATCCAGGTCCGCAAAAAAGGCGCCTAGGATAGCTCGGTAGGAGCGGGCTTGCCCCGCGATTGTGGTGTGCCAGGCAAATCACAATCGCGGGGCAAGCCCGCTCCTACAGGTGGTGCAAGGCTCCCACCAGAAAGTGTTTACGACGCGGGCTTTGCCTTGGCGCGCATTTTCTCGGCCATGCTGGCCATCTCATCGTAGATCCGCTGCGGGTCACGCTGCTTGACCTGCCAGGCTTCGCGTCCCAGCTCATGGGGCAGAATCAGGAACTGCTCATCGGCAACCTGCCGGTAGATATAGTCGGCGATATCGGCAGCGCTGATTGGCGAGTTTTCCAGGAGCTTGCCCACTTGCGCTTTCATCGCTGGCGTCGGCCCGCGGAACGAGTCGAGCAGGTTGGTCTGGAAGAACGAGGGGCACACCACATGCACCGCCACCTGCTGCTGTCGCAGCTCGATCAGCAGACTCTCGGACAGTGCCAGCACACCAGCTTTGGCCACGTTGTAGTTGCTCATCGCCGGCCCCTGCATCAAGGCGGCCATCGAAGCGATGTTGATGATCCGGCCCTTGCTGCGTTCAAGCAGCGGCAGGAAGGCCTTACACCCTTTGACCACGCCCATCAGGTTGATCGACAGCTGCCACTCCCAGTCTTCCAGCGACAGCTCGGCGAAGAAGCCGCCAGCAGCGACCCCGGCGTTGTTGACGATCACATCGATGCCGCCGAACTTCTCTTCACAGGCTTGGGCCAAGGCGGTCAACTGGCTGTAGTCACGTACATCACAGCGTTGCACAAAGCCCTGACCACCGGCTTCCCGGACCAGCGCCAGGGTTTCCTTCAGGCCCACTTCATTGACATCCGCCAACGCCAGTTGCCACCCCTCACGGGCCCAGCGCAGCGCCATCTCACGGCCCAGCCCCGAGCCTGCGCCAGTAATCATCATGCGATTTTGCATAGACCGATGCCTTATCCGTTTTCCAAGGTATCGCCAGTGTAGCGAAGCCAAGCCGGCCACCCACGCTGTATCAGGATGCTGAATGGCTCGGGCAAACGCTGGTGAAACGGGGATTAAACTTTTCGCTGCGGGCAGCAGTCGGAATTAACAGGCGGTCGTGAAAAGCATGACCGGACAACAGGATCGTACTGACCGGCCTACTCCCCCAAGTCAAACAAGGATACTGCCATGGGCACCATTCTCATCATCATTCTGATACTGCTGTTGATCGGTGGCTTACCTGTGTTCCCACACTCCAGAAGTTGGGGTTATGGCCCCTCCGGCATTATCGGTACCGTGCTGATCATCCTGTTGATCTTGTTGTTACTGGGAAAAATCTAGAAGCAGCAAAAAGCCGCAAGCCAAAGCAGTACGCATACTGCTCCAACTTGCGGCTTTGAGCTTAAAGCTTGCCGCTAGCAAGGCAGCCAAAGGCTGCCTTGCGCCTTAGTGCGACACCGCCCCGCTGGCACCCAGGCCAGTTTGCGAGCGAACGAACTGCGGGAAGAACAGCGCACGTTCTTCATCAGCCGCCTTGGACTTGTCAGTGATCGAGAAGAACCAGATCCCTGCAAACGCGATGAGCATCGAGAACAGCGCCGGGTACTCGTACGGGTAGATCGCTTTCTCGTGGCCAAGGATCTGTACCCAGATGGTTGGGCCGAGAACCATCAACGCCACCGCACTGACCAGCCCCATCCAGCCGCCGATCATGGCGCCACGGGTGGTGAGTTTCTTCCAGTACATCGAGAGCAGCAGAACCGGGAAGTTGCAGCTGGCAGCAATCGAGAACGCCAGGCCAACCATGAAGGCAATGTTCTGGCTTTCAAACAGAATACCCAGTGCGATAGCCAGCACAGCCAAAGCGATGGTGGTGATTTTCGAGACGCGAATCTCGTCCTTCTCGTTGGCTTTACCTTTCTTGATCACACTGGCGTACAGGTCATGCGATACCGCCGAAGCACCGGCCAGGGTCAGGCCGGCCACCACCGCCAGGATAGTCGCGAACGCTACTGCCGAGATGAAGCCGAGGAACACACTGCCGCCAACGGCGTTGGCCAGGTGTACCGCTGCCATGTTGTTACCACCGATCAGAGCGCCAGCGGCGTCTTTGAAATCGGGGTTGGTGCTGACCAGCAGGATTGCGCCGAAGCCAATGATGAAGGTCAGGATGTAGAAGTAACCAATGAAGCCGGTTGCATAGAACACGCTCTTACGTGCTTCTTTAGCATCGCTAACGGTGAAGAAGCGCATCAGGATGTGCGGCAGGCCAGCGGTACCGAACATCAGCGCCAGGCCCAGGGAGAAGGCCGAGATCGGGTCTTTGACCAGACCGCCAGGGCTCATGATCGCCTCACCTTTGGGGTGAACCTTGATGGCCTCGGAGAACAGCGCGTTGAAGTCGAAGTTGACGTGTTTCATCACCATCAGCGCCATGAAGCTGGCACCGGAGAGCAGCAGCACTGCCTTGATGATCTGTACCCAGGTGGTAGCCAGCATGCCGCCGAACAGCACGTACAGGCACATCAGGATACCCACCAGGATGACTGCAACCTGATAGTCCAGGCCGAACAGAAGCTGAATCAGCTTGCCCGCACCGACCATCTGCGCAATCAGGTAGAACGCCACCACCACCAGCGAGCCAGAGGCCGACAGGGTGCGGATTTCCTTCTGCCCCAGGCGATACGAGGCAACGTCGGCAAAGGTGTATTTACCGAGGTTACGCAGGCGCTCAGCGATCAGGAACAGGATGATTGGCCAGCCCACCAGAAAGCCGATCGAGTAGATCAGGCCGTCGTAGCCGGAAGTGAACACCAGCGCGGAAATACCCAGGAACGAGGCCGCCGACATGTAGTCACCGGCGATCGCCAGGCCATTCTGGAAACCGGTGATTTTGCCGCCAGCAGCATAGTAGTCGGATGCCGAGTTATTGCGCTTGGAAGCCCAATAGGTGATGCACAGCGTGCCACCGACGAAGGCGACGAACATGAGGATCGCCGACAGGTTCAAGGGTTGTTTATGCACCTCGCCGGTGAGGGCGTCGGCGGCCCACACGGCGGGTGCGAAAATGCCGAAGGCCAGAGTTGCCAGTAGACGCCGGATCATTGCTGAACCTCCTTGAGGATCGCTTTGTTCATCTCATCGAACTCACCGTTGGCGCGACGCACATAAATGCCGGTCAGTACGAATGCCGAGAGAATCAAGCCAACCCCCAGAGGAATCCCCCAGGTAACCGAAGACTCAGGGCTAAGCTTGGCACCCAATACCTGCGGGCCATAGGCGATCAACAAAATGAAAGCGGAGTAGAGGCCGAGCATGATCGCCGAGAGAATCCAGGCGAAACGTTCACGTTTTGACACCAGCTCTTTGAACCGCGAGCTGTTTTGTATCGAGAGATAAATGCTGTCGTTCATTGTTTTTGTCCTCGCAGCACAGATTAGGTAGTACCCGCTCCACTTTATGCTGCCTTTGGACGCACTCCAGACGACCTTAGTCTTAGATGCAAAACTGTTTTACCGATTCGGTAACAGCCAAAAAACACAGGGCCATCGCCCCCTGCTCGGAGCGATGGCCCTGAAAGACGCGCGCTAGAAGCTTCAAGCGTTTATTGAGCAGTCCATTCGGCGACACGCTCGGGGTGTTTGGCGACCCAGTCCTTGGCCGCAGCTTCGGGTTTTGCGCCCTCTTGAATGGCCAACATGACCTCACCGATCTCGTCCTTGGACTGCCAGTTGAATTTTTTCAGGAAGCCCGCCACCTCGGGCGCCTTGCTCGCCAGTTCCTTGCTGCCGATGCTGTTGACGGTTTCTGCAGCGCCGTACACGCCTTTAGGGTCTTCAAGGAATTTGAGCTTCCACTTGGCGAACATCCAGTGCGGCACCCAGCCGGTAACGGCAATCGATTGATGCTTGGCATAGGCGCGGCCGAGCTCCGAGGTCATGGCTGCGCCAGAGCTGGCTTGCAGCTTGTAACCACTGAGGTCGTAGTCTTTGATGACCTGATCGGTTTTGAGCATTACCCCGGAACCGGCATCGATCCCGACGATTTTTTTCTTGAAGCTGTCGTCTGTCTTCAGATCAGCCAGCGATTGCGCCTTGACGTACTCGGGGACAATCAAGCCGATTCTGGCGTCTTTGAAATTCGGGCCATAATCGACCACGTTGTCCTTGTTCTTGGCCCAGTAGTCACCGTGGGTCACTGGCAACCAGGCCGACAGCATGGCATCCAGCTTGCCGGTCGCCACGCCCTGCCACATGATGCCGGTGGCCACCGGCATCAGTTTGACGTCGTAGCCGAGCTTTTGCTTGATCACTTCAGCAGCCACATGGGTGGTCGCCACACTGTCGGACCAGCCATCGACATAGCCGATGCTCACTTCCTTGGCCGTCGCTTGCGCAGCAGCCACGGCCAACGCCAGCGCGGTGCCTACCCCCAGGAGTCGTCGCATTTTCATCAAAGCTTCCCCTCGTCACGTCACGGAAGCTGCATCATTAACCGCTGCCCCGCCCTGACCTGCTCTGACAGCGACCTCCAGCAACGCGAGAAGCGACATCACATCGCCAGCCACCTGTGCCGTTACATCAAGCAACATCCACCGCCGCTAACTTTACCAGCCAAGGCTTTAGACCGTGCCATTTGCAGGTACTATTGGCGGCTTTGCTCCCTGACGGTCTGATCCATGCACCCGACTGCCCGCTTCCCCCTGCTGCCTTATCTATTTGCCTGCCTGCTTGGCCTGTTTGCGCTGGGGGGGCTCTGGTATGGGCTGGGCAAGCCAGTCGTGCTGCCTGATGCCGCCAGTGCCTCGCACAAGCTGCAGTGCGCGTCCTACACGCCATTCGACAAAGACCAGTCGCCCTTCGACCAGCCCTTTCAATTGCGCCCGGCACGCATGGATGCCGACCTGGAACTGCTCGCCCAGCGCTTCGAATGTATCCGTACCTACTCGATGACCGGGCTTGAAGCCATCCCGGAACTGGCGCGCAAACACGGCTTGAAGGTCATGCTCGGTGCCTGGATCAACGCCAACCCGGTGGACACCCAGAAAGAGGTCAAGGCGCTGATCGCGTCGGCCAACGCCAACCCGGATGTGGTCAAGGCGGTGATTGTCGGTAATGAAACCCTGCTGCGCAAAGAAGTCACCGGCCCGCAACTGGCAGCCTTGATCAATCAGGTGAAGAGCCAGGTCAGCGTGCCGGTCACCTACGCCGATGTCTGGGAGTTCTGGCTGCAGCACCCGGAAATCGCCCCGGCGGTGGACTTCCTGACCATTCACCTGCTGCCTTACTGGGAAGATGATCCACGAGGCATCGACGACGCCCTGGTGCATGTCGGCGAGATTCGACAGGTGTTCGGCAACCGCTTTGCGCCCAAAGACATTGTCATTGGCGAAACGGGCTGGCCCAGTGAAGGCCGCCAGCGCGAAACCGCCCTGCCCAGCCGGGTCAACGAAGCGCGCTTCATTCGTGGCTTTGTGACCATGGCTGAACAACACGGCTGGCACTACAACCTGATTGAAGCCTTTGACCAGCCATGGAAGCGTGCCAGTGAAGGTGCGGTGGGTGGCTATTGGGGCTTGTACGACGCCGACCGCCAGGACAAGGGCATTCTCGAAGGACCGGTGAGCAACCTGGTGTTCTGGCCACAGTGGTTGATCGCCTGCAGCGTGCTGTTCGGTGCAACCTTGCTGCTGGCCGGTCGCGTTCAAGGTACGCGTGCAGCCCTGCTGTTGCCGCTGCTGGCTGCTCTGGGCGCCACTAGCCTGGGGTTGTGGGGTGAGCTGGTGCGCATCAACAGCCGCTTTGCCGGTGAGTGGATCTGGGCAGGCCTGCTGGCGGCGTTGAACTTCATCGTATTGGCCCACGCGGCCTTGGCCCTGGCGCAACGCCAAGGCTGGCGCGAGCGGGCCTTCGCCTGGCTTGAAGCACGGGCGGGCTGGTGGTTGCTGGCAGCAGGTTTTGCCGCAGCAGTGAGCATGCTGGCGCTGGTATTCGACCCGCGCTACCGCAGTTTCCCGAGCGCTGCCCTGGTGTTGCCGGCGGTGGTTTACCTATTGCGTCCGGTACGTGGACGGCGCGCCGAAATTGGCCTGCTGGCCTTCATCGTTGGCGCCGGCATCGCCCCGCAACTGTACCGTGAAGGTCTGAGCAACCAGCAGGCGCTGGTCTGGGCCGCGGTCAGTGTGCTGATGGTCGGTGCGCTGTGGCGCAGCCTGCGCCTGCGCTGAATGACCAGGTAGGAGCGGGCTTGCCCCGCGATAGCGGTGTATCAGGTATATCGCGATCGCGGGGCAAGCCCGCTCCCACTGACGGCAGAGACGTTAACGCCGGACCAGCCGCAACCCCGCCAGCACCACGACAAACACCGCGATGCTGGCGCTGTACAGCACCAACGCTGGAATCCCGAATACCAGCGCCAGCACCGCCAGACGCCAACCGGCCCGTGCAGGAATCACTTGGGCCAGCAATGCCAGGCCCAACGCCGTCCAGGCAATTACCCGAAAATGAATGAGCAAACCCAGGGTCGAACGCGCCTGGCATTGCCACACCTGCGCCTGCTCAGCACAAATGCCAACCCACTGCGCGTCTTCCATCAGGCCATAACGCACCCCGTAACTGGCCGCCAGCCACAACGGCAAAAACAGCAACAAAGTGATCAGCGGCAAACGGCGAGACATGCAAGGCTCCGGAATCTTCGAAATCGGCGCCCAGCATAATGCGCCGGGCCGTCTATGCAAGGCAAAAGCGCCAGTCTCGGCTACTTTGAACAGAAGATAAATGGAACCAATTGTTGCTGTGATATGTGGGGAAACGGCAACATCTTGGGTCATAAATGCTGGAGCGCCAGGCAACTTTGCCAGGGACACTATGGTCCTAGCCTGCGTAACGCACTTTGCTGCTGCTTTTTTTGGGGACCCGTCATGCTTCGATTACTACGCCTAGCCGCCTTGTCTGGCGGCCTCATCCTGAGTGCGTGCACTTGGGCACAAGATATCGATGCCGCCAGTTACGGCTACCCGCTGACCAACCCTTTCGAGGCGACGATCGCCTCCACGCCGCCCGACTTGCGCCCGCAGTTGCCCAGCGACGATGAGATCAACCAGTCCGACTACAGCCTGAACATGCGCCCGGAGCGCGCCTTCACCCTGCCCGACAATTTCTGGGCGGTGAAAAAACTCAAATACCGGATTGCCCGCCAAGACCATCCGGCACCGCTGATCTTCCTCATCGCCGGCACCGGAGCGCCCTATACCAGTAGCCTCAACGAATACCTCAAGAAGTTGTTCTACAAGGCCGGCTACCACGTTGTGCAGCTGTCTTCACCGACCAGCTTCGACTTCATCACTTCCGCCTCGCGCTATGCCACCCCCGGGGTTACCCGTGACGACGCCGAAGACCTGTACCGGGTGATGCAAGCGGTGCGTGCCCAACACCCGCGCTTGCCGGTCACTGAGTATTACCTCAGCGGTTACAGCCTGGGCGCCCTGGATGCAGCGTTTGTCAGCCATCTGGACGAAACCCGGCGCAGTTTCAACTTCAAGCGGGTGCTGTTGCTCAACCCACCGGTCAACCTCTACACCTCGGTCACCAACCTCGACAAACTGGTGCAGACCGAAGTCAAAGGCGTCACCAGCAGCACGACCTTTTACGAACTGGTGCTGAACAAGCTGACCCGCTACTTCCAGCAAAAAGGTTACATCGACCTCAACGACGCCCTGCTCTACGACTTCCAGCAGTCACGTCAGCACCTGTCCAATGAACAGATGGCCATGATCATCGGCACCTCGTTCCGCTTCTCGGCAGCCGACATCGCCTTCACCTCCGACTTGATCAACCGTCGCGGGCTGATCATCCCGCCCAAATACCCGATCACTGAAAGCAGCAGCCTGACCCCGTTCTTCAAACGGGCCTTGCAGTGCGACTTCGATTGCTACATGACCGAACAGGTCATCCCGATGTGGCGCGCCCGCACCGATGGCGGCAGCCTGCTGCAGTTGATCGATCAGGTCAGCCTCTACGCCCTGCAGGATTACCTGAAGCAAAGCAGCAAGATTGCCGTGATGCACAACGCCGACGACGTCATCCTCGGCCCTGGCGATATTGGTTTTCTGCGCAAGACCTTTGGTGATCGCTTGACCCTTTACCCCCATGGCGGCCATTGCGGCAACATCAACTATCGCGTCAACAGCGACGCCATGCTGGAGTTTTTCCGTGGTTAAACGCCTATTGATTGTCACTGCATTACTGGCCAGCGGACTGGCCCAGGCTGAAGAAACCGCTCCGCGTGCCAGCGTGGTTGACGCCGATGGTTTCACCGAGCCACTCAACGAGCTGAAGTTCAACCCGGGCCTGGACCAGCGTGAGTTCGAACGCTCGACCTTAGCGGCACTGAACGTCTACGACCCCTGGGAATCAATGAACCGGCGGATCTACCACTTCAACTACCGCTTCGACCAATGGGTGTTCCTGCCGGTGGTCGATGGCTACCGCTACATCACGCCAGGCTTTGTTCGCAGCGGTGTGAGCAACTTTTTCAGCAACCTGGGCGATGTGCCCAACCTGCTCAACAGTCTGCTGCAGTTCAAAGGCAAGCGCTCGATGGAGATCACCGCGCGCCTGATCCTCAACACCACCATTGGCGTTGCCGGCCTCTGGGACCCGGCGAGCAAAATGGGCTTGCCCCACCAGAGTGAAGACTTCGGCCAGACCTTGGGCTTTTATGGCGTACCCGACGGCCCTTACCTGATGCTGCCGATCCTCGGCCCGTCGAACATCCGCGATACCGGCGGACTGGCGGTGGACTTCAGCGCCGAAAACGCGATCAACTTCCTCAATGTTGCCGAAGTCAGCAGCAATCACCCGGAAGTGGTGGTACTGCGGGCGGTGGACAAGCGCTACACCACCCGCTTCCGCTACGGCCAGCTGAACTCACCGTTCGAGTACGAGAAAGTCCGCTACGTCTACACCGAAGCGCGCAAACTGCAGATAGCCGAGTAATCCCTGTAGGAGCGGGCTTGCCCCGCGATAGCGATTTGTCAGATGGATTGCAATCGCGGGGCAAGCCCGCTCCTACAGGCCGAGGAAGTTGCACAGCTCGCGGCGTTTGGCCAGGGCGTCGCGCCGCCCCAGTTCGATCAGTTCACTGCAGTAGCCGGCCTCGAACAGCAAATAGCTGAGCACCCCGGCACCGCTGGTTTTGGTCGCGCCCGGGCCGCGCAAGAACAAGCGCAAGGCGGCAGGCAGTTCGCGACGGTGACGTGCGGCGATCTCATCCAAGGGCTGGCTCGGCGCAACCACCAATACCTCCACCGGCGCCAGTCCCAGGCGCCGCCGTTCCAGGTGCTCGGGCATCAGGTGGCTGAGGTGGTTGAGGCGCTGCAACAGCTCGATGTCGTCTTCCAGGCTGTCAATGAACGTGCTGTTGAGCATGTGCCCACCGATTTGCGCCAGGCTCGGCTGCTGGCCACTGAAGATCCGCGCCCGTGGCTCGCCTTCGACCGGGCGCTGCGGGTTGCCGCTGACCCCGACCACCAGCACGCGACTGGCCCCCAGGTGCAGGGCCGGGCTAATCGGCGCCGACTGGCGCACCGCGCCATCGCCAAAGTACTCCTCGCCCAGTTTGACCGGCGCAAACAACAGCGGAATTGCCGAGCTGGCCAGCAAGTGCTCGACACTCAAACGGGTCGGCAGGCCGATTCGCCGGTGACGCAGCCAGGGATCGATCGCCCCCCTGCCTTGATAGAAGGTCACCGCCTGACCGGACTCGTAACCGAACGCCGTCACCGCCACGGCATGCAGGTGCTGCTGTTCCAGCGCACAGGCTATGCCATTTAGGTCCAGATGCATATTGAGCAGGTGGCGCAGTGGTGAACTGTCGAGCAGCGCTACCGGCACCGGTGCCCCCAGGCCGAGCAAGCTATGACCGACAAAGCGACTGGCCTGGCGAATCACCCCGGGCCAGTCGCTGCGCAACACCTGATGGCTGCGAAAACCTTGCCAGAAGGCGGTCAGGCGGCGGACGGCATCGGCAAAGTGCATCGCGCCACTGGCCAGAGTCACGGCGTTGATCGCCCCGGCCGAAGTACCAACGATCACCGGAAAAGGATTGGCCGCACCGGGTGGCAGCAGGTCGGCAATACCCGCCAGCACGCCGACCTGGTAGGCGGCGCGAGCGCCACCGCCGGAGAGGATCAATCCTGTGATCGGTGCTGACATCAAATCATCCTGGACATGTGTGGTGAATGGATCGCGGGGCAAGCCCGCTCTCACTGCCCCACGATGGGCTCAACGCCGCTTTTCGTAGAGCTTGGGCTCTCCCGGCGGACGCGATTTGAAGCGCCGGTGCGCCCACAGGTACTGCTCGGGGCACTCGCGCAAGGCCTGTTCAATCCATTGGTTGATGCGCAGGCAGTCTGCTTCTTCGGTCTCACCGGGGAAATCGGCCAGCGGCGGATGAATCACCAGCTTGTAACCGCTGCCATCGGCCAGGCGCTGCTGGGTGAAGGGAATCACCCGCGCCTTGCCCAGGCGGGCAAACTTGGTGGTGGCGGTAACCGTGGCCGCCTGGATGCCGAACAACGGCACGAACAGGCTTTGCTTGGCGCCGTAGTCCTGGTCTGGTGCGTACCAGATCGCTCGCCCGGCGCGCAGTAATTTGAGCATGCCGCGCACGTCCTCACGCTCGACAGCCAGCGAATCGAGGTTATGCCGCTCACGCCCACGGCGCTGGACGTAGTCGAACAGCGGGTTACCGTGCTCACGGTACATGCCGTCGATGGTGTGCTCCTGGCCAAGCAGGGCCGCACCGATTTCCAGGGTGGTGAAGTGCAGGGCCATGAGAATCGCCCCTTGGCCATCGCGCTGGGCAGCCTGCAGGTGCTCCAGGCCTTCGATGTGCGCCAGGCGCGCCAAGCGGGCCTTTGGCCACCACCAACTCATGGCCATTTCGAAGAAGGCGATGCCGGTGGAAGCGAAATTTTCTTTCAGCAAACGCTTACGTTCGACGGACGGTAGCTGCGGGAAGCACAGTTCCAGGTTGCGCCCCGCAATATAGCGGCGCTCCCCGGCAACCCGGTACATCAAAGCACCGAGGATGCGGCCGATCACCAGCAATACCCGGTACGGCAGCTGTACGATCAGCCACAGCAGCCCAAGGCCCAGCCACAGCGGCCAGAAGCGTGGGTGCAGAAAATAGAGACGAAAACGCGGGCGATCCATTAAAGATTCCGGAAAGACATTGGCCGGGCATTCTACAACGGTTCGGCACGGGTTGCGGCTAACCGGCGTTCTCGTTATAAGTCTGTGCACTTTTTCGCAACAAGTCGCCCTATGCAGACCATGAGCCAAACCCAAACGCCAGACCAAGACCCCGTGTTCCAGCTCAAGGGCAGCATGCTCGCCATTACCGTGCTCGAGCTTGCCCGGAACAACCTTGAAGGCCTCGACCGGCAGTTGGCGGCCAAAGTTGCCCAGGCGCCGAATTTCTTCAGCAACACACCGCTGGTGCTGGCCCTCGACAAGCTTCCCGCAGGCGAAGGCCCGATTGACCTGCCAGGGCTGATGCGCGTCTGCCGCCATCATGGCCTGCGCACCTTGGCCATTCGCGCCAGCCGCATCGAAGACATTGCCGCGGCGATCGCCATCGACCTGCCCGTACTGCCACCGTCGGGTGCGCGCGAGCGGCCGGTCGAGCCTGAGCCCGAGGTCAAGAAGGTCGAACCGGCACCGGCGCCAGTGCCTGCACCCGCACCGGAACCTGCGATCAAACCGACCAAAATCATTACCACGCCAGTGCGCGGCGGCCAGCAGATCTATGCCCAAGGTGGCGACCTGGTGGTGGTGTCGTCGGTCAGCCCGGGCGCGGAACTTCTCGCCGATGGCAACATCCATGTGTACGGTGCAATGCGTGGACGAGCGCTGGCCGGCATCAAGGGCAATACCCGGGCACGGATCTTCTGCCAGCAGCTGACTGCCGAGATGGTCTCGATCGCCGGGCAATACAAGGTCTCCGAAGACCTGCGCCGTGATCCTTTGTGGGGGATGGGTGTGCAGATCAGCCTGTCTGGTGACGTGTTGAACATCACTCGTCTTTAACGGATACTTGCCACCATTTTTAGCGCAACTTTTCTATATGTTGCCGTTTTTTGTATTTTTTGGGACTCGACGTCCTTTTTCATTAGGGGTGAAACACCTTGGCCAAGATTCTCGTGGTTACATCCGGCAAGGGTGGTGTGGGTAAGACCACCACCAGCGCCGCTATTGGTACCGGCCTCGCGCTGCGCGGTCACAAGACAGTCATCGTCGACTTCGACGTCGGCCTGCGTAACCTCGACCTGATCATGGGCTGCGAACGCCGCGTGGTGTACGACTTCGTCAACGTGGTCAACGGCGAAGCCAACCTGCAGCAGGCCCTGATCAAGGACAAGCGCCTTGAGAACCTCTACGTGCTGGCCGCCAGCCAGACCCGTGACAAAGACGCGCTGACCCAGGAAGGCGTGGAAAAAGTCCTGATGGAGCTCAAGGAGCAATTCGAATACGTGGTCTGCGACTCCCCGGCCGGTATCGAGAAAGGTGCTCACCTGGCCATGTACTTCGCTGACGAAGCGATTGTCGTGACCAACCCGGAAGTCTCCTCGGTACGTGACTCGGACCGCATGCTCGGCCTGCTGGCGAGCAAATCGCGCCGCGCCGAACGCAACGAAGACCCGATCAAAGAACACCTGCTGATTACCCGCTACCATCCAGAGCGCGTCAGCCAGGGCGAAATGCTGGGCGTCGAAGACGTCAAGGAAATCCTCTCGGTTGCCCTGCTGGGTGTGATTCCGGAATCCCAGGCGGTGCTCAAGGCATCCAACCAGGGTGTGCCGGTGATCCTCGACGATCAGAGCGACGCCGGCCAGGCCTACAGCGACACCGTAGATCGCCTGCTGGGCAAAAATGTGGAACATCGGTTCCTTGATGTGAAGAAGAAGGGATTCTTCGAGCGCCTGTTTGGAGGCAACTAACCAATGAACCTTTTTGACTTCTTTCGTGCCAGCAAAAAAGTAAGCACCGCCTCGGTCGCGAAAGAGCGTCTACAGATCATCGTGGCGCATGAGCGCGGTCAGCGCAGTACTCCGGACTACCTGCCAGCCCTGCAGAAGGAACTGGTGGAGGTAATCCGCAAGTACGTCAACATCGGCTCCGATGATGTGCAGGTCGCTCTGGAAAACCAGGGCAGCTGCTCGATCCTGGAACTCAACATCACCCTGCCCGATCGTTGATCGGCGCACACGGGTAACCTGCCACGGCGACGGTTGGGGCTGGTGTAGGAGCGGGCTTGCCCCGCGATGACGATGTCTTTGAACAATCGTCATCGCGGGGCAAGCCCGCTCCCACATTGGTGTCATCCGTCGCCGTTGGCGTTTGCAGAGAACTCGCAATGCCGCTGTCCAATGTTCACGTCCTCTATGAGGATGACGCCATCCTGGTGATCAATAAACCGACCCTGCTGTTGTCGGTGCCCGGGCGGGCCGAAGACAACAAGGATTGCCTGATCACTCGCCTGCAGGAAAACGGCTATCCCGATGCCCTGATCGTCCATCGCCTGGACTGGGAAACCTCAGGGATCATCCTGCTCGCTCGCAACGCTGACAGTCACCGTGAACTGTCACGACAGTTCCATGACCGCGAAACCGAGAAGGCCTATACCGCTTTGTGCTGGGGCCAGCCGTCGCTCGACAGCGGCAGCATCGACCTGCCCTTGCGCTACGATCCGCCGACCAAACCCCGCCATGTGGTCGACCATGAACACGGCAAGCATGCCCTGACCTTCTGGCGCATCGTCGAACGCTGCGGCGATCACTGCCGCGTCGAACTGACGCCGATCACCGGCCGCTCGCACCAGTTGCGCGTGCACATGCTTTCGATTGGTCACCCGCTGCTTGGCGACCGGCTGTACGCATACCCCGAAGCCCTCGCCGCCCATGAGCGCTTGTGCTTGCATGCAAGCATGCTCAGCTTCACCCACCCGGTGTCCGGTGAGCGCCTGCGCTTCGAGTGCCCGGCGCCGTTCTGATTCACAACCCGGTGGAAGCGGGCTTGCCCCGCGATGCGCTGCGACAGACAGACCGCAATCGCGGGGCAAGCCCGCTCCTACCGGCAGAGCGCCCAAGTACGTTAAACTCGCGCCACTGCTGTCTGGAGTGACCTATGCGTGATGCACTGAACCAAGGCCTGATCGACTTTCTCAAAGCCTCCCCTACGCCGTTTCATGCCACCGCGGCCCTGGCCCAGCGCCTGGAAGCCGCCGGTTACCAGCGCCTGGACGAGCGCGACAGCTGGGCCACGGTGGCCGGCGGTCGTTATTACCTGACCCGCAACGACTCATCGATCATCGCCTTCAAGCTCGGTCGCCATTCGCCGCTGCTCGATGGTATTCGTCTGGTTGGTGCCCACACCGACAGCCCGTGCCTGCGGGTCAAGCCGCAGCCAGAGCTGCAGCGCCAG
The DNA here is from genome assembly GCF_056322725.1 of Pseudomonas sp. NUPR-002. Lineage (NCBI taxonomy): Bacteria > Pseudomonadati > Pseudomonadota > Gammaproteobacteria > Pseudomonadales > Pseudomonadaceae > Pseudomonas > Pseudomonas sp. NUPR-002. The sequence continues at coordinate 1,641,851 of NZ_CM150476.1, read as the reverse complement.
GGTTTCTGGCAGCTGGGCGTGGAAGTCTACGGCGGTGCCTTGCTGGCGCCGTGGTTCGACCGCGACCTGTCGCTGGCCGGGCGCGTTACCTTCCGCCGCGACGGTAAGGTTGAAAGCCAGCTGGTCGACTTCAAACTACCGATTGCGGTGATCCCCAACCTGGCGATTCACCTCAACCGCACCGCCAACGAAGGCTGGCCGATCAATCCGCAGACCGAGCTGCCGCCAATCCTGGCCCAGGTTGCCGGTGACGAGCGCGTCGACTTCCGTGCTCTGCTGACCGACCAACTGGCGCGCGAGCATGATCTGAACGCCGACGTGGTGCTGGACTACGAGCTGAGCTTCTACGACACCCAAAGCGCCGCCGTGATCGGCCTGAACGGTGAGTTCATCGCTGGCGCCCGTCTCGATAACCTGCTGTCGTGCTACGCCGGCCTGCAGGCCCTGCTCAACGCCGACAGCGACGAAACCTGCGTACTGGTGTGCAACGACCACGAAGAAGTCGGTTCCTGCTCTGCCTGTGGCGCCGATGGCCCGATGCTGGAGCAAACCCTGCGCCGCCTGATGCCCGATGGTGACGACTTCGTCCGCGCCATCCAGCGCTCGCTGCTGGTTTCGGCCGACAACGCCCACGGCGTGCACCCCAACTATGCCGACAAGCACGACGGCAACCATGGGCCCAAGCTCAATGCCGGGCCGGTGATCAAGGTCAACAACAACCAGCGCTACGCCACCAACAGCGAGACGGCGGGCTTCTTCCGTCATCTGTGCATGGCCGAAGAAGTGCCAGTACAGAGTTTCGTGGTGCGCAGCGACATGGGTTGCGGCTCGACCATCGGCCCGATCACCGCCAGCCACCTGGGTGTGCGTACTGTGGATATCGGCCTGCCGACCTTCGCCATGCACTCGATCCGCGAGCTGTGCGGCAGCCATGACCTGGCGCACCTGGTCAAGGTGTTGACGGCGTTCTACCGTAGTCGCGATTTGCCTTGAAGTTATCGCGGGGCAAGCCCGCTCCTACCGCAATGTAGGAGCGGGCTTGCCCCGCGATAGAGACCTCTACTGACCTCAGTCAGCCTCCCCCACACCGATACCCGCTATGCTTGCAGCATAAATCCGTACCCAAGGACCTTGCCGCATGTCAGCTTTTCAATCCCTGTTCCTTCCGGTCATCGCCGGCCTGATTCTGCTGACCGTTGGTTTCAGCATGCGCGACCGCAACATCGGCGTGTTCATGATGTGGATCGGTACCCTTGGCATGATTGGCATCATGTGCTGGAAGATCCTCGAGAAACTCAACTGACAAATACACTACACTCGGGCGATTGATCGTTGTGAGGTTGATTGTCCGGTGTCCGCTTTTTTCCGTGTTCTGACTGTTTGCCTGGCGTTATTGATCCTGGCCCCGGCCCACGCCGCAGGCCTGCCGAGCCTGCTCGGCGGGAGTAAAACTCAGCCCGAAGCGACTGAGCCTCTGGCCCAGTCGCTGGACGAAGTCATCAAGAACCTGGAGAACGACCAGCAACGCAGCAAGCTGCTGGCCGACCTGAAAAAGCTGCGCGACAGCACCAAACAGGCGCAGCCGGCTGCCGAACAAGGTGTGCTGGGGCTGATCGGCACCACCTTCTCTGAGCTGGAAAAACAATTCAGTGGCGACGCCAGCCCGCTCACCCGCTGGGGCCGGGAACTTGAACTGGCCAAGATCGAATTCGACGCACGCCTGGTACCGATCAAGGAGTTACCGCCGATCCTGTTCGGCTTTGCGGCAATCATTGCCCTGTGGAGCCTGCTGGCCTATGCCTTGAACTGGATCGGCCATCAGGTACGCCTGCGTTTTGGCCTGACCGAAGAATTGCCGCAACACCCCAGTACCTGGGACCTGGTGCGCTTTGCCTTGCGTAAACTCGGGCCCTGGCTGGTCGCCCTGGTCATCACCGTATACCTGAGCTTCGCCCTGCCCTCCTCGCTGGGTAAGTCAATGGCCATGGTGCTGGCCTACGCCCTGGTCGTGGGTACATGCTTCTCAGCCATCTGCGTGATCGCCTTTTCATTACTCGATGGCCCGCATCGCCATCGCGCCTTGCATATCCTCCGCCATCAGGCCTTCCGCCCGCTGTGGCTGATCGGCAGCTTCGCCGCCTTTGGCGAAGCGATGAATGATCCACGCATGGCTGGCGCGCTGGGCGATCACCTGGCACATACCCTGGCAACGCTGGCCAATATCCTCGCCGCGCTGTCTACCGGGCTGTTCATCCTGCGTTTCCGCCGCCCCATTGCCCACCTGATCCGCAATCAGCCACTGTCCCGGCGCCTGACCCGGCGCGCCCTGAGCGATACCATCGAAATCCTCGGCACCTTCTGGTACCTGCCGGCCCTGGTGCTGGTAGCGATCTCGCTGTTTGCCACCTTCATCTCCGCAGGTGATACCAGCACCGCGCTGCGCCAGTCGCTGATGTGCACCGTGTTGCTGATTCTGTGCATGGTCATCAACGGCCTGGTGCGCCGCCATGGGCTCAAACCACAGCGCGCCAACCGCCGCCATGCAGTGTATGGCGAACGCCTGCGCAACTTCGGCTATACCCTGGTGCACATGGCCATCTGGCTGGTGTTCATCGAGCTGGGCCTGCGCGTTTGGGGCTTCTCTCTGATCGGCTTCACCGAAGGCGAAGGCCATGAAGTCGCCGTCCGCCTGCTCGGTCTGGCCGGCACCCTGATCGCCGCCTGGTTGGTGTGGATTCTCGCCGACACCGCCGTTCACCATGCCTTGACCCGCTCGCGCAAAGGCCTGGCCAATACCCGCGCGCAAACCATGATGCCGCTGATCCGCAACGTGCTGTTCGTGGCCATCTTCATCATTGCGGTGATCGTTGCCCTGGCCAACATGGGCATGAACGTCACCCCGCTGCTGGCCGGTGCCGGCGTGATCGGTCTGGCCATCGGCTTCGGCGCCCAATCGCTGGTCGCCGACCTGATCACCGGCCTTTTCATCATCATCGAAGACTCCCTGGCCATTGACGACTATGTCGATGTCGGCGGCCACCTCGGCACGGTCGAGGGCCTGACCATCCGTACCGTGCGCCTGCGCGATATTGACGGCATCGTCCACACCATCCCGTTCAGCGAAATCAAAAGCATCAAGAACTACTCCCGCGAGTTCGGCTACGCGATCTTCCGCGTGGCGATCCCGCACAGCATGAACATCGACCAGGCCATCAGCCTGATTCGCGATGTTGGTCAGAAGCTGCGCAACGATCCGTTGATGCGCCGCAACATCTGGTCGCCGCTGGAGCTGCAAGGGGTGGAAAGCTTCGAATCCGGGTCGGCGATTCTGCGGGCGCGCTTCAAGACTGCGCCGATCAAGCAGTGGGAGGTGTCACGGGCGTTCAACCTGGCGCTCAAGCGCCAGCTTGATGAGGCCGGGCTGGATCTGGCGACGCCGCGGTTGTCGGTGCAAGTGATTACGGCGGGCGGAGGAAGCACGGGGGATGCGGCCGGGTAGGAGCGAGCTTGCCCCGCGATGCAATGTGTTAGGCAAACCACAATCGCGGGGCAAGCTCGCTCCCACTGAGATGTCAGCCCGCCTCGGCGCGGATGCGAATGGCGTCGTGGCGCCAATACTCCAGGTCACAGTCGATCAGGCGCCCATGCTGGTCGCTGTTGACCCGGGTGATGTGCAACCCCGGACTACCCGCTGATACCTTCAAAGCCTGGGCCGCAGCCACCGGCAACGCGGTGGGCAGGATTTCGAAGCGCACCTGGCCATAGCGAATCGCGTAGTGCCGCTCATACAGTTCGGTCAGTGACTGGCTCAGATCACACGCCAGAATCCCGGGGAAAAACTCAGGGTTCAGGTAATGCTCGGCATACAACACGGCCCGCCCGTCTATGCGCCGCAAGCGGCAAATCTGGATCACGCTGGACAACGGCGGCAACTGCAAGCGCGCGCACACCGCTGCAGTCGCCGGTTGCAGGCGAGCCGACAGCAGTTCGGTCGCCGCCTCTCGGCCCTGGGCGCGCACCATGGCATGAAAATGACTGCGCTCAATCAAATCGTAGGTCAATCGCTCGGGGGCCACGAACCAGCCGCGCCGCTCTTCGCGGTAAATCAAGCCACGCGCCTCCAGTTGCACCAAGGCCTCGCGCAGGGTGATGCGCGTGGTGTCGAACACCTCGCTCAATTTGCGCTCAGCAGGCAACTTGCAGCCAGGCGCCAACAGGCCATGCTCAATCTGTTCCTGCAGGGCATGGCAGATAGCTGTTACTGCTCGCGGTGGCAGTGATTGCATCAAAGGTTACCTATCTGGACTAGTCCAGCCCCAACAAAGCGCACAAACGCGCGACACCAGGGCTCTGAGAATAGTGCAAGCCTAGGTTGCGCAGATGAACGTCCGATGACAGGACCGCTGATATCAGTGATGAAATTTCTTACAACAAGCATGCCAAGACCTTGCGGATCAAGCACTTGAAACTGGTCTAAGCTCTATTTCCAGGGTTGACAGACGAGCCTGAAAACGAACCTTCGACATCAAACTGTCATGCAACACGCCTACCTTGGCTCGGGTATTGCTGACCTAGACCAACCGAATCGCAACGACGTCCAACAACCATTCGCGTTTTGCAAGGCACCCACCAAGGAGCTTCGGATGAAACAGCTTTTTCTGGCATCACTGTTAGGTTCAACCATCGCCCTGTGCACTTCGGCCATGGCCGCCGACACCGACCTCAAAGCCCTGGAAGACGCCGCCCGTAAAGAAGGCACCGTCAACAGCGTGGGCATGCCCGATGCCTGGGCCAACTGGAAAGGCACTTGGGAAGACCTGGCGAAAAAGTACGGCCTCAAGCACATGGACACCGACATGAGCTCGGCCCAGGAAGTGGCCAAGTTCGATGCTGAAAAAGACAACGCCAGCGCCGACATCGGTGACGTCGGCGCCGCCTTCGGGCCGATTGCCGTGGCCAAAGGCGTGACCCAGGCGTACAAACCCAGCACCTGGGAGCAGATCCCGGAGTGGGCCAAGGATAAAGACGGTCACTGGGCCCTGGCCTATACCGGTTCCATCGCTTTCATCATCAACAAGCAGTTGGTGAAGGAAGCCGACATGCCTAAAACCTGGCACGACCTGGAGAAAGGCAAATACAAGGTCGCCATTGGTGACGTCAGCACCGCCGCCCAGGCAGCCAACGGCGTGCTGGCAGCGGCCATTGCCTACAAGGGCGACGAAAAGAACATCGAGCCGGGCTTGCAGTTGTTCACCAAATTGGCGCAACAAAAGCGCCTGTCGCTGGCCAACCCGACCATCCAGACCCTGGAAAAGGGTGAAATCGAAGTGGGTGTGGTCTGGGACTTCAACGGTCTGAGCTATCGCCAGCAGATCGACCCCAAGCGCTTTGAGGTGCTGATCCCCTCTGACGGCTCGGTGATTTCCGGCTACACCACCATCATCAACAAATACGCCAAGCACCCGAACGCCGCCAAACTGACCCGCGAGTACATCTTCAGCGATGCCGGGCAAATCAACCTGGCCAAGGGGCATGCCCGCCCAATACGCGCCGAGCACCTGACCCTGCCAGCCGATGTACAGGCCAAACTGCTGCCGAATGAGCAATACAAAGCAGTGCAGCCGATCAAAGACGCCGCGGCCTGGGAAGCGACCTCCAAGAAGCTGCCACAAATGTGGCAGGAGCAAGTGATTATCGAGATGGAGTGATTCTTGATCGCGGGGCAAGCCCGCTCCCACTCGAGAAGATATGTGGGAGCGGGCTTGCCCCGCGACAAGGCCACCACAGCATTGCGGAGAAGCCATGAACCACAACGTCATCCTGGTCCTGCTCGATGGTCTCAACCATCAGGTCGCCCACCACGCCATGGGTCATCTGCACGCCTATGTCGAGGCCGACCGTGCGGCCTTGTACCGCCTGGAATGCGAACTACCGGCACTGTCGCGCCCGCTGTACGAATGCATCCTCACGGGCGTAACGCCTATCGACAGCGGCATCGTGCATAACAACGTCAACCGCCTGTCCAACCAGCGCAGCATCTTCCACTACGCCCGTGAAGCGGGGCTGGGCACTGCGGCGGCGGCCTATCACTGGATGAGCGAGCTGTACAACCGCTCGCCCTTCGACCCCGTGCGCGACCGCCACACCCATGCACCCAAGTTGCCGATCCAGCACGGCCTGTTCTACTACGCCGACCATTACCCGGACTCGCACTTGTTCGCCGATGCCGAATACCTGCGCCGTCGTCATGCGCCGAATTTCCTGCTGGTGCACCCGATGAACATTGACGACGCCGGTCACCGCCACGGTCTGGACAGCAGCCAGTACCGTAACAGCGCGCGCAGCGCCGACATTCTTCTGGCCGACTACCTGCACACCTGGTTGCAAGACGGCTATCAAGTACTGGTCACCGCCGACCACGGCATGAACAACGACCGCTCGCACAACGGCCTGCTGGCCGAAGAGCGCGAGGTTCCGCTGTTCGTCTTCGGTGATGCCTTCAGCCTGGACCCTGCGGCCAAACCGCTGCAAACCGAACTGTGCGGCACCGTCTGCGAACTGCTCGGTGTGCCCCACGACAAACCGGTGTGCCGGGAGCTGCTCAAGTGAATTCAATCAAACGCGCCAAGTGGCTGGCGGCGCTGTGCCTGCTGCCGTTTGCGCTGTTCTTCATCATTTTCCAGATCGCGCCACTGGCCTGGGTGGCGATCCACAGCCTGCAGGCTGAGAGTGGCTGGGGCTTGGCCAACTTCACCAAGGTGTTCGAATCCAGGTTCTATCGCCAGGCCATCCAGCACAGCCTGGAGATCAGCTTCTGGTCGAGCCTGTTCGGCATCCTCATCGCCATTCTCGGCAGCTATTCGTTGCGCAAGGTCGATTCGCGCCTGCGTGATTTCGTCAACGCCTTTGCCAACATGACCAGCAACTTTTCCGGAGTGCCGCTGGCCTTTGCCTTCATCATCCTGCTTGGTTTCAACGGCGCCTTGACCCTGCTGCTGAAGCAGGCCGGCATCATCGAGGACTTCAACCTCTATTCGAAAACCGGGCTGATCATTCTCTATACCTACTTCCAGATTCCGCTCGGCGTACTGCTGCTCTACCCGGCATTTGACGCCTTGCGCGAAGACTGGCGCGAGTCGGCCGCACTGCTCGGCGCCAACGCCTGGGAATACTGGCGGCACATCGGCCTGCCGGTGCTGACACCCGCTCTACTGGGTACCTTCGTGATCCTGTTGGCCAATGCCCTGGGCGCCTACGCCACGGTATACGCCTTGACCACCGGCAACTTCAACGTGCTGCCGATCCGCATTGCCGCGCTGGTGGCCGGCGATATTTCCCTGGACCCTAACCTGGCCAGCGCCCTGGCGATGATTCTGGTGGGCTTGATGACCCTGGTGACCGTCGTCCATCAATGGCTGTTGAAGAGGAGCTACCATGTCGCGCGCTGAACCCGGCAGCAGCCGCCTCTACCATCACCTGGTGGTGTACCTGCTGTTCATCATCCTGTTGTTACCGCTGGCTGGCACCCTTCTGTATTCATTGGCCACCAGTTGGTCGGCGAGCCTGTTACCCAGTGGCCTGACCTTCAAATGGTACCTGGCGCTGTGGAGTGATCCGCGCTTTCTGGCCGCCTTCGGTCAATCGCTGCTGGTCTGCGTTGGCGCCTTGGTACTGTCGGTTGTACTGATCCTGCCGCTGCTGTTCGTGGTGCATTACCACTTCCCGCGCCTGGATGCGCTGATGAACATCCTCATCCTGCTGCCCTTTGCGGTGCCGCCGGTGGTGTCTTCGGTGGGCCTGCTGCAGCTGTATGGCTCTGGCCCGATGGCCATGGTCGGCACGCCGTGGATCCTGATCGGCTGCTACTTCACCGTCGCCCTGCCGTTCATGTACCGCGCCATTACCAACAACCTGCAAGCGATCAACCTGCGCGACCTGATGGACGCCGCCCAGCTCCTCGGCGCCAGCACCTTCCAGGCGGCGTTCCTGGTGGTGCTGCCCAACCTGCGCAAGGGCCTGCTGGTCGCCTTGCTGTTGTCGTTCTCGTTCCTGTTCGGCGAGTTCGTGTTCGCCAACCTGCTGGTCGGCACCCGCTACGAAACCCTGCAGGTGTACCTGAACAACATGCGCAACAGCAGCGGCCACTTCAACAGCGCCCTGGTGATTTCCTATTTCCTTTTTGTGCTGGTGCTGACCTGGGCCGCCAACCGCCTGAACAAGGACAAGTCCTGATATGAGTTTTGTCAGCGTACAGAATCTGCAGAAAAGCTATGGCGGCAGCCCGGTGTTCAACGACATCAACTGCCAGATCCAGCGCGGCGAGTTCGTCACCCTGCTCGGCCCTTCCGGTTGCGGCAAGTCCACCCTGCTACGCTGCATCGCCGGCCTGACATCGGTCGACAGCGGCAAGATCCTCCTCGACGGCAACGACCTGGTGCCACTGAGCCCGCAAAAACGCGGGATCGGCATGGTGTTCCAGAGCTATGCCCTGTTCCCCAACATGACCGTGGAACAGAACGTCGCCTTTGGCCTGCGCATGCAGAAGGTCAACGCCGATGACAGCCGCAGCCGTGTGCGCGAAGCCTTGCACATGGTGGAACTGCAAGACTTCGCCAGCCGCTACCCGCATCAGTTGTCCGGCGGCCAATGCCAGCGCGTGGCCCTGGCCCGCTCACTGGTGACCCGGCCACGCCTGCTGCTGCTCGACGAGCCGCTGTCGGCACTGGATGCGAGGATTCGCAAGCACCTGCGCGATCAGATCCGCCAGATCCAGCGTGAGCTGGGCCTGACCACCATCTTCGTGACCCATGACCAGGAAGAAGCGCTGACCCTGTCAGACCGCATTTTCCTGATGAACCAGGGCCGCATCGTCCAGAGCGGCGATGCCGAAACCCTCTACACCGCACCGGTAGACGCGTTCGCCGCCGGCTTTATCGGCAACTACAACCTGCTCGATGCCGACAGCGCCAGCCGCTTGCTGCAACGCCCGGTAAGCGGCCGCCTGGCGATTCGTCCGGAAGCTATCGCCCTGAGCCTCAGCGGCGAGCTGGACGGCCTGGTGCGCAGCCACAGCCTGCTTGGCAACGTCATCCGCTACCGGGTCGAAGCCCGTGGCGTAGAATTGTTGGTCGATGTACTCAACCGCTCGTCCGCCGATCTGCACCCGGACGGCCAGCGGGTATCCTTGTCGATCGATCCCACCGCCCTCCGCGAAGTCGCCTGAGGGTTGCACAGGAGTTTTTCAGAACATGGCACTCGCGATTTTCGATCTGGATGAAACGCTGATTCACGGTGACTGCGCTTCGCTATGGAGCGCGCAGATGGCCCGCCTGGGCTGGGTCGATGGCGAAGCGTTCCTGCGCCAAGACAAAGAGCTGATGGACGCCTACAGCAAAGGGCTGCTGGCCATGGAGGACTATATGACCTTCAGCCTGGAACCCCTGATCGGGCGTACCCCGGAAGAAGTTGAACACCTGGTAGAACCGTGGGTGGAAGACTTCATCGAACCGATCATCTTCAGTGACGCGACCCAAGCCATCGCCAAGCACCGCCATGACGGTGATCGCATTCTGGTGATTTCGGCATCCGGCACACACCTGGTACGGCCGATTGCCGCGCGTCTGGGCATCGATGAAATCCTTGGCATCGAATTGCAGGTTGAGGGCGGCGTTTACACCGGCAAGACCGAGGGCGTACTGACCTACCGTGAAGGCAAGATCACGCGCTTGTTGGAATGGCTGGATCAGGAAGAAGAGAACCTCGAAGGCGCGAGTTTCTATTCGGACTCACGCAACGACCTGCCGCTGTTGCGTAAGGTGGACTTCCCGCATGTGGTCAACCCGGACCCGGCATTGCGCGAAGAAGCCGAGAAAAATGGCTGGCCGATCCATAACTGGAGCTGATTGCCTCCCGATGGGAGCTTAATGCTGTTCACTTAAGCATTTACGGCCGAGGTTGGTGCTGGATCTTTGAGCTTATCCATTTGCTGTGGTGACTGTGCTGGCCCCTTCCGCCTTTACGGCGACCTCCTTTTTTCTTGGAAAAAGGAGGCAAAACCGCTCGCTCCTGCATCCGGCCCTACGCTGCGCTTCGGGTTCCTTCGCTCCGGCATTGCTCCCGTGAGGACCGCGCTAACGGGCCATCCATGGCCCGAAGCGCTTGACGGGTTCCTGCCCGTCACCTCACTACGCAATACCTCCACTCAGCCTCCTGAAGTCGCAAATCGCGGCGCCTGAACTAACGCGCACGCAAAGCAAAAGCAAAGCGACAAGCGACAAACCTACAAGTCCCCCAGCCGTCACTAGCGAAGCTAACGTCAACCCAGGCGCCGCCCGTAACTTAGCGACTTCAGGAGGCCGGGTGGAGGTGACTGGAGGGCCAGGTGCGCAGCACCCTTCGGCTTAGCCGAAGGCGCGAGATGTAGACTTGCGAAGCAAGTCGTAGGCCGCGCGGGCCTGGAAGGCACCGGAGCCGAGGGGACCCGGAGCGAAGCGTAGGGCCGGATGCAGGAGCCGGCGGTTTTGGTTCCTTTTGCCAAGACAAAAGGGACCCGCCGTAAAGGCGGAAGGGCCAGTGGTACCAATGGATAAGCCCACACAACAATAGGCCACCCGTACAGTTGTTCCACCTAAGTGAACAGCATTACAGAGCGGGCTTGTTGTGCGGGCTTGCCCCGCGATTGCGGTATACCTGACACACCGCAATCGCGGGGCAAGCCCGCTCCTACCAACTACACCAGGCTGTCGTCGATCACCAACACCAGCTTGCCCGACACCTGATTGCTCGCAAGCTCGGCAAACGCCGCTTCGGCATCCTTGATCGGGAACGCTTTGGCCAGTTGCGGCTTGAGCCGGCCTTCAGCGAACAACGGCCACACCTGCTGACCCAGGTCGCTGAGCAAGTCAGCCTTGAACTGATCATCACGAGTACGCAGCGTCGAGCCCACCACCTGCACGCGCTTGCTCAGCAGTTGCGCCAGGTCCAGTTCAGCCTTGCGCCCGCCCATCAGACCAATGATCACCCAACGGCCATCGCGCGCCAGCAGTTTGAGGTTGAGCTCGGCGTAGTTGGCACCGACCGGGTCGAGAATGACATCGAATGGCCCGAAATCGCTCAGGCTGTTCAGGTCTTCACCCCGCACCACGCCAGCAGTGGCGCCCAACCCTTCGCAGTAGGCCAAGCGCTCAGCCGAGCCGACACTGACCCAGCACGGGCTGCCAAAGGCCTTGCACAGCTGGATCGCCGCCGACCCTACGCCACTGGCACCGGCATGCAGCAACACTTTCTCGCCAGGCTTCAGCGCGGCCAGCTGGAACACATTGAGCCAGGCCGTGGCGTACACCTCCGGGATCGCCGCCGCTTCCTGCAGGCTCAGGCCTTCAGGCACCGGCAGCACATGACGGCCATCCACCACCACTTCTTCAGCCATGCCGCCACCCGCCAGCAGCGCACAGACCCGATCACCCACCTGCCAGGACGAACCCGCCCCGACTTCGGTGATCACCCCGGAACACTCCAGGCCAAGAAACTCGCTGGCCCCTGGCGGTGGTGGATAGAGCCCGGCCCGCTGCAGCAGATCGGCACGATTGAGGCCTGCGGCAGCCACTCGAATTCGTACTTGACCGATATCGCAAGCTGGACTTGTCGTCGCAACCCACTCCACATGTCCGTCAACGCCTTGCAATGCCTTCACAGTGCCTCCATAGTTGAGTCATGACTGAGCCCGAAGCTGTAGCCCCGGGCTTTTTGCATTATGCGTCCAGTTCTTCTGGAACTGGCGAATTCAAAGACGGCCTAATATGCGTGATCAATTGTCCCTACGTCGAATCAGCATGAAGCATTTTTTGCCAAGCACCACCCTCGCACTGTTGATCGGACTGGGCACCCTGCCATTGGCAGGCACTGCATGGGCCAGCAACAGCTGGGATAAACTCCAGCCCGATCGCGACGAAGTCGTCGCCAGCCTCAACGTCGTTGAGCTGCTCAAGCGCCACCACTACAGCAAGCCGCCGCTCAACGATGCGCGCTCGGTGATCATCTACGACAGCTACATCAAGCTGCTCGACCCGGCCCGCAGCTACTTCCTGGCCAGTGACATCGCCGAGTTCGACAAGTGGAAAACCCAGTTCGACGATTTCCTCAAAAGCGGCAATCTCGACCCCGGATTCACCATCTACAAGCGCTACCTGGACCGGGTCAAATCGCGTCTGGACTTCGCCCTGGCCGAGCTGAACAAAGGTGTCGATAACTTCGACTTCACCACCAAAGAAACACTGCTGGTCGACCGCAAAGACGCGCCGTGGATCAAAACCCAGGCCGAACTCGACGACCTGTGGCGCAAACGTGTCAAAGACGAAGTACTGCGCCTGAAGATCGCCGGCAAAGAGCCCAAGGCGATCCAGGAACTGCTGACCAAGCGCTACAAGAACCAGCTGACGCGCCTGGATCAGACCCGCGCTGAAGACATCTTCCAGACCTACATCAACACCTTTGCCCAGTCTTACGACCCGCACACCAACTACCTGTCGCCCGACAGCGCGGAAAACTTCGATATCAACATGAGCTTGTCGCTCGAAGGTATCGGCGCCGTGCTGCAAAGCGACAACGATCAGGTCAAGATCGTCCGCCTGGTGCCGGCTGGCCCTGCCGCCAAGACCAAGCAAGTGGCCCCGGCTGACAAGATCATCGGCGTTGCCCAGGGCGACAAAGAAATGGTCGACGTGATTGGCTGGCGCCTGGATGAAGTGGTCAAGCTGATCCGCGGGCCGAAAGGGTCGGTGGTACGCCTGGAAGTGATCCCGGCCAGCAACGCCCCGAACGACCAGACCAGCAAGATCGTGCCAATCACCCGCGAGGCGGTGAAGCTGGAAGAACAAGCGGCGAAAAAATCCGTGCTGAAACTCAAGCAGGATGGCCGCGAGTACAAGCTGGGTATCATCGAGATCCCGGCCTTCTACCTCGACTTCAAAGCGTTCCGTGCCGGCGATCCTGAGTACAAGAGCACCACCCGTGACGTGAAGAAGCTGCTTACCGAGCTGCAGAAAGAAAAAGTCGACGGCGTGGTCATTGACCTGCGCAACAACGGCGGCGGCTCCCTGCAGGAGGCTACCGAACTGACCAGCCTGTTCATCGACAAAGGCCCAACCGTACTGGTACGCAACAGCGATGGCCGCGTCGACGTGCTGGAAGACGAAAACCCTGGCGCGTTCTACAAAGGCCCGCTGGCCTTGGTGGTCAACCGCCTGTCGGCCTCGGCGTCGGAAATTTTCGCCGGTGCCATGCAGGACTACCATCGCGCCTTGATCCTCGGCGGCCAGACCTTCGGCAAGGGCACGGTGCAAACCATTCAGCCACTCAACCATGGTGAGCTGAAGCTGACCCTGGCCAAGTTCTACCGGGTTTCCGGGCAGAGCACCCAGCACCAGGGCGTGTTGCCAGACATCGACTACCCGTCGATCATCGACACCAAGGAAATTGGCGAAAGCGCCCTGCCTGAAGCCATGCCATGGGACACCATCCGCCCGGCGATCAAACCTGCGGTCGATCCATTCAAGCCGTTCCTGGCCCAGCTCAAGGCACGGCATGACAGCCGCACCGCAAAAGATCCGGAGTTCGTCTACATCCGCGATCGCCTGGCGCTGACCCAGAAGCTGATGAATGAAAAAACCGTCAGCCTCAATGAAGTCGAGCGCCGTGCCCAGCACGCGGATATCGAAAGCAAGCAACTGGCCCTGGAAAACACCCGCCGTAAGGCCAAGGGCGAAGAGCCGCTCAAGGAACTGAAGAAGGAAGACGAAGACGCGCTGCCCGCCGAGCCGGACGATACCAAACCGGAAGACGACGCCTACCTGGCGGAGTCGGGGCGGATCTTGCTCGACTACCTGGGGCTGAACGCGGCAGTAGCAAAGAACAACCCGTAAACAGGTGATGGCAAAATAATGTGACTGTGCCTCTATTGCGTCATTAAACAGTCACGATTCTGTCGTGAAATAAGGGACTGAGCGCCGCTGGCCTCAGTCCCTTTTTTTCAAGGTAGTGCCGCCATGACCGTGACCGAACAGCTCAGCGCGTTGAGCACCATTCTTGCTCAAAGCAGCGTGCATAGCCTGTTCCAGCCGATCGTATGCTTGTCTGAGCGGCGCATCCTCGGTTACGAAGCCTTGAGCCGCGGCCCGTCCAACAGCCCGCTGCACTCACCGATCAATCTGTTTGCGGTGGCCCGCCAGGCCGGGCGCCTGACCGACCTGGAAGTGGCCTGCCGGGAAAGCGCCTGCCGCCGCTTCAGCCAGCAACAGCTGGAGGGCAAGCTGTTTCTCAACGTCTCGCCAGAATCGCTGCTCGAACCCCAGTACCAATCCGGGCGCACCCTGAAAATGCTCCACGACATGGGCCTGCCACCCAGCCGGGTGGTCATTGAGCTGACCGAGCAAACCCCCACCGACGATTTCCAGCTACTGTTCAATGCCCTGCACCACTACCGAGACATGGGTTTTTCCATTGCCCTGGATGACCTGGGTGCTGGCTATTCAAGCCTGCGTTTGTGGTCGGAGCTGCGCCCGGACTACGTCAAGATCGATCGCCACTTCATCGACGGTATTCACCTGGATGCGGTCAAGCGCGAGTTCGTCGGCTCTATTTTGCAAATAGCCCGTGCCTCACGGGCCCAGGTAATCGCCGAGGGCATCGAGCTGGCCGAAGAGCTCAAGGTGCTGACCGAGATGGGCGTCGACCTGGTTCAAGGCTACTTGCTGGGTCGCCCGCAAGAGCATCCCTCGCGGGATATCCAGCAGATGCTCGGCACCCCGGACCGTGGCGTTCAGGTGCTCAACGAGGACACCGGCAACCTCGCGGCGCTGCTCAACGAACAACCTGCTGTCACTCAGGACACCCCGACGGCACAGGTGCTGGAGCTGTTTCGACGCCAGGCCAACCTCAACTCCATGGCGGTGCTCAACGAACGCCGCCAACCCTGCGGCATCGTCCATCGCCACTCGCTGTCTGATGCCCTGCTCAAGCCGTTCGCTACCGACTTGTTCGCCCGCAAGCCGATCAGTCGGCTGATGAGCGACGACTTTCTCGCCGTGGAGCTGACGCAGTCGCTGCAACAGGTCAGCCGCCTGCTCACCAGCCGCGCACGCCAGCGCATCGAAGAAGATTTCATCATCATCCACAACGGTCGCTACCTGGGCCTGGGCCGGGTCATCGATGTGCTCAAGCTGATTACCGAACAGAAGATCCAGCAAGCACGCTACGCCAACCCGCTTACCTTGCTGCCTGGCAACGTGCCGATCCAGCAATGCCTGAGCCGTTTGCTGCAACAGCAACGCGAGGCCGCCATCTGCTATGTGGATATCGACAGCTTCAAGCCCTTCAATGACATCTACGGCTACGCCCGCGGCGATGAGGTCTTGCTGTGCCTGGCCCAGTGCTTGAACGAACGGGTCGACCCCAATCATGACTTTGTCGGTCATATCGGTGGCGACGACTTCATGCTGGTGCTCAGCTCTGCGGACTGGGAGCTCAGGTTGCAAATGCTACTGGAAGACTTTCAGAAGCAGTGCCGACGCTTCTACCGCCCCGAGCATGTGCAGGCGGGCTGTTTTGTTGCGCTCAACCGCCAAGGGCAGCGTCAGGAGTTCGCCCTGCTGTCGCTGTCGATTGGTGTCGTGAAATTGCGCGCAGAAGCCTGCGCCAGCCTCGATGCCGGGCATCTGGCGGAACTGGCGTCAAAGGCCAAGCACCACGCCAAAGACCATGCCGGTTTCAGCCTGTACCTGATCGATACCGCAGCAACCGCTCAGGCCTCTTCTTTTTCCGGGTAGCTGTACTCGAACACCCTGACCACTTCCGAAGCGTGCCAGGAAGCCGCCGCCATACCATCCGAGGGCCCGGAAAAACGTCCGAGGCGCTCAACGCACTCGAAGAAGCCGGTGCGCGGCAAACGGCTGGCCCCCTGGCTGATAACCAACGAGCTGCGCAGCGGTTGCTCGGCACGGGCATCCAGCGCCGCCAGATGCTCCAGCGCGGCGGTGAGCGTCTGCATGGCGGGGCTGGGCAACTGCAGGCGCTCGAGCAGGGCGCGGTAGGTAAGAAGATGGCGTTGGCGACGGGCCAGGTCCAGTTCGCCCAGCAAGCCCTCCCAGTGCTGGCGGCTGATCCGTACGCTACTCACGATGGCTCACTCCAGCCGACGACGCCTAGCTCCCAGGCCAGGCTGCGGCGAATCGCGGCATCCGGCTGACGCTCGCCGCTTTCGATCAGGGCCAGATACACCGGGCTGATACCGACGCTGCGCGCCAGTTGCTCGGCGCTCAGCCCTTTGCCCTCACGCAAACGCGCCAGCTCGCTGAAGTTCGGCAAGCTGGCGCTTTCTGGAGGGGCTGGCGGTGTCTGTGCAACAACCGCTGGCTCAAGCTGGCCAGCGGCTTTCAGTAATGCCTGATACTGCTCCCAGGGTACAACCGCATACTCGGGTTGACCGTCCCGGCTGATGACCTGAATACCCATTACAACCCCTCTTGTAGGATTACTGGATGTAATCTGTAGGCATAATCCTTATGCCAATTATATTACCAGCCAACAGAGGTGTGCAGGGGCCTGATGTAATTAGCCTTTTGGCTGCTCCAGACGCAGGGCTTCCGGGGTGGCGGGCAGGCGTTCAACCACCCGCAGTTTTTCTGGCGCCTGACGATTGCGCCAGGCGCTGAAAGCGGCCAATTCATCAGACACGGCCTTGAGGACCCAGGCCAGTACCGCGATGTCATCGAGAAGGCCGACACCCAGCAACCAGTCTGGGATGGCATCGATCGGGCTGACAAAATACAGCAGCCCGGCGACCACGGTGACCAATGCTTTGGGGCTGATGGTGCGGTACTCGCCGCGCCACCAAGCCAGGCACAGCGCCTGCATCAGACGCACGTCTTCACGCAGCTTGCCGAGCCGGGGCCCTTTACGCGCCACGGCAAAAATCAGTGCCGGCAGACGACCCCGGCTAAGCAGTCGCTCAGCCAGCGGTAGAAAACGGGCGAAGTTCCACGGTGCTTTCATACAGCCTCCTGGGCCGACACGGGGGAAATGTTATCCACATTATTTGTGGATAACCTTGTGAACAGAGCCACTTTTGCAGCTCAGGGCGCCCGCCGGGCAAGGGCTGGGCTTAAATCGGGCGTTTTTTACACACCTGTTTCAATGGCGCAAACGTTTTACCCATCCTGCACCTTTTCCGTGGCACTTGCAGCAGTTCTGACCGCTGTTGCCCCCATGGGTTCGAGGCGGTTACAGAAACGACAACGCCCCGTCGAGACGGGGCGTTGTCTGAACAGCGCGCAGATTACTCGGCAGCGCTATCGGCTTCAGGCTTGCCCTGATCCTTGATACCCAGCAGTTCCAGTTCGAAAACCAGGACCGAGTTGGCCGGAATCATCGGGCTTGGGCTTTGAGCGCCGTACGCCAGGTCAGACGGGATGAACAGCTTGTACTTCTCGCCAACGTGCATCAGTTGCAGGCCTTCAACCCAACCTGGAATCACGCCGCTGACCGGCAGGTCGATCGGGCTGCCACGCTCAACCGAGCTGTCGAAGACCTTGCCATCGATCAGCTTGCCTTCGTAGTGAACGGTGACCACGTCAGTCGGCTTTGGCTGAGCGCCATCGGCCTTCTTGATCACTTCATACTGCAGACCGGAAGCGGTGGTAACGACACCGGCTTTCTTGCCGTTTTCTTCTAGGAACTTCTTGCCGGCGGCAGCCGACTCTTCGCTCATCTTGGCCAGGCGCTCTTCAGCGCGCTTTTGCAGGGCAGCAAAGGCTTCAACCAGTTCTTCGTCCTTGATCTTCTGCTCTTTCTTGCCGACAGCATCTTCGATGCCTTGAGCAACCGCTTTTGAATCAAGGTCGTCCATGCCTTCCTGAGCCAGGCTTTTGCCCATGTTCAGGCCAATACCGTAGGAGGCTTTCTGTGCCGGCGTCTTGAGCTCTACGCTGGTCTGCGAATCGCAACCCGCCAGGACCAGACCAACCAGGGCAACCGCAGCCGCCAACCGATGCTGTTTCATGCTATTTCCTTGTTCATGCGCCAATAGGGCAATCGAGTAAAGCCGCGAGCTTATCAGGCGGCCACAACCAATGGCTACCGGCATGAGAGCAAGAAAAGCCGGATAAGTTCAGCCAGGTAAAACCTTCTTCATACCGAGCTGCAGCCAGTGGCCAGTATTGACGGGACAACGCCGTTGGGCAACTTGATTACCGAGGTTTTGTAGCTGTTTGTAAGATTGCCTCTCTTTCATGGATAGCTGCCGTCGCGGTACTGCCCCGCCACTTCCCGCAGCACCTCGCACAACCAGCGCGCCGCCAGGCTCTGCGGCAGCGCAGCGTTGCTACAAATACCCACCGAACCGCCCGGTTCCTGGACGCCCAGGTCCAGCTCGCACAACTCGCCACGGCCCAGATCGACACGCACCGCATCACGCGGCGCCACCCAGACTGCGTCGCTGCTTTGTACATAGCGGCGGCTCAAGGCCGGCGAAAGGGTTTCCAGGCGTTGCGCAGGCTGTTCGATGGCGCACTGCACGAACAGGCTGTCGGCATGCTTGCGAATGGTGGTGCCGGCCAATGGCAGCACCAGCGGATAACGCCCGAGCAGACTGCGCTCGATTGGCTTGTGGGACAGCAATGGATGCCCGGGGCGCACCACCAGCGACATCGATTCACTGTACAGGTGCTCGAACATCAGGCCCTGAATTTGCGGGCTGTCGGTCATGCGCCCGATGACCAGATCCAGCTCGCCGACGTGCAATTGTGCCAACAGGTGGGCACTCGGCCCGGTCGCGACACTCACCACCAGTTGCTCATGGCGTTGATGCAGGCGGCACAGCACCTCTGGCATCAGCAGACTTTCGACGGTAGACAGCACGCCGATCCGCACCTGCGGCGGTGCATGCTGTTCACCGCGCAAGCTGCTTACGCCTTCGCGCAAGGCTTGCACGCTGGGCCCGGCGTAGCGCATGAAATGCACCCCGGCAGCGGTCAATTCGACGCCCTGCTTGCTGCGTTCGAACAGCCGGGTTTGCAGCAGGTCCTCAAGCTCCTTGAGGGTTTTGGAAATCGCCGGCTGACTAATCGCCATGGCATCTGCCGCCTTGGCGAAACTGCCCTGGCGGGCAATTTCGAGAAAGCACAGCAGATGGCGGAATTTGATGCGGGTATCGAGGTTCATGCCCCAGAGTCTATAGGAGCATGCACCACTGTGGGAGCAACTGCCTTGCACTGACCCAATCGCCGACAAGGCCGGCTCCTACACACCGATAATTGTGGGAGCGGGCTTGCCCCGCGATGCTATATGCCTGCCGCACTGCAATCGCGGGGCAAGCCCGCTCCCACCAGTAGTTGCGCCTACAGGGCGATTTCTACTTGCTCGCCGGTGATCCGTACCGGCCAGACCTGCAAGGCCTGCTGCGGATCTTCCAGGCAATGCCCATCGTTCAGGCTGAAATGCTGTTTGTACAACGGCGCGGCTACCACCAGTTCGCCCTTGAGCTGGCCAACCAGGCCACGGCCGATGACATTGGCCCCGGACTTGGGGTCTTGGTTATCGATCGCAAACACCGGCGTGTCCTGCTCCGGCAGGTAGAACAGCGCGACTTGACGGCCTTCAAACCACACCACCACCCCCGATTGCGCAACCAGATCCTGGCGGCTACAGACCACTTGCCAGTCATGCGTTTGCAGGTTTACAGCAACAGTGGACAGGCTCATCACAGCACCTCTTCAGTGGTTGGAATCAAATGCAGTTCAGCCGCCGCTATCGGCCTGCGCTGGCCGCGTTCACGGACAAAATGCACACCAGGGTCTGGCCGTTGGTCGTTGACGAAGGTTCTGAAGCGCTTGAGCTTTTCCGGGTCTTTAAGGGCGTTGGCCCATTCGCACTCGTAACGATCGACCACCAGTTGCATCTGCGTCTCAAGCTCGGCGCCCAGGCCCAGGCTGTCGTCGATGATCACCTGCTTGAGGTAGCCCAGCCCGCCTTCCAGGCTCTCGCGCCATACCGAGGTGCGCTGCAGTTTGTCGGCGGTGCGGATGTAGAACATCAGCAGCCGGTCAATCAGGCGAATCAGCCCGGCATCATCCAGGTCGGTGGCGAACAGCTCGGCATGCCGCGGACGCATGCCGCCATTGCCGCAGATGTACAGGTTCCAGCCTTTTTCGGTGGCAATCACGCCGATGTCCTTGCTCTGCGCTTCAGCGCATTCACGGGTACAGCCGGAGACGGCGAACTTGAGTTTGTGCGGTGAGCGCAAGCCCTTGTAGCGGTCTTCCAGGGTCAGGGCCATTTGTACGCTGTCTTGCACGCCGTAACGGCACCAGGTGCTACCAACGCAGGACTTCACCGTGCGCGTGGACTTGCCGTAGGCATGACCGGTTTCAAAACCGGCGTCGATCAGCTCGCTCCAGATCGCCGGCAATTCGTGCAGTTGCGCGCCAAACAGGTCGATGCGCTGGCCACCGGTGATCTTGGTGTAGAGGTCGTATTTTTTCGCCACCTGACCGATAACGATCAGTTTCTCCGGGGTGATCTCGCCACCAGGAATCCTCGGCACCACCGAGTAGGTGCCGTTTTTCTGCATGTTGGCCATGAAGGTGTCGTTGGTGTCCTGCAACGGCACCAGCGATGGGTCCATGATCGGCTGGTTCCAGCACGAGGCGAGGATCGAGCCGATGGTGGGCTTGCAGATATCGCAGCCGACGTGGCCGCGACCATGGCGGGCGAGCATCTCGTCGAAGCTAAGGATGCCTTCGACCCGCACCAAGGCATAGAGCTCTTGCCGGGTGTAGGCGAAGTGCTCGCACAGGCTCTTATCGACGCTGACCCCACGGGCAATCAGTTCATGTTCGAAGACCTGCTTGAGCAATGCCGCACAACCGCCACAACCGGTGCAGGCCTTGGTTTGCTGTTTGAGCGCTGCCAACTCACCACAACCGTTGTCGATGGCGCTGCAGATCGCGCCTTTGCTGACGTTATGGCAGGAGCAGATGGTGGCAGTGTCCGGCAACGCGTCGGCCCCCAGCGCAGGGGCGCCGGCGGTTTGCGGCAGGATCAAGGCGGCTGGATCTGCTGGCAGGGCAATGCCGTTTTGGACGTACTGCAACAGCGTGTCGTAGTAGCTGTTGTCGCCCACCAGTACCGCACCGAGCACGCGTTTACCGCTGGCATCGACCACTAGGCGGCGGTAAGCCGCATTGGCTTCGTCGATGAATCGGTAGCTGCGCGCCCCCGGTGTTGCGCCATGGGCATCACCAATCGAACCAACGTCGACGCCCAGCAGTTTGAGCTTGGTCGACATATCGGCGCCTGCAAAACCGGCGCCGCTCTCACCGGCCAAGGCTGCAGCGACATTGCGGGCCATGCTGTAGCCGGGCGCCACCAGGCCAAACACACTGCCGTTCCATGAGGCGCACTCACCGATGGCGTAGATGCGCGGATCGCTGCTGCGACAGTCGCTGTCGATCACCACGCCGCCGCGGGCGGCCACTTCCAGGCCGCTGCTGCGGCCCAGGGCATCTTGCGGGCGAATACCGGCGGAAAACACGATCAGGTCAGTCTCGATAAATTCGCCGCCCTCAAAGTTCATGCGGTAGCGATACTCGTCACCTGCCACCACGGCCTGGGTCGCCCGCGATACGTGTACGCCGACGCCCAGCGCCTCGATCTGCGCCCGCAAGGCCGCGCCACCTTCAGCGTCCAGTTGCACCGGCATCAAACGCGGGGCGAACTCCACCACATGGGCTTGCAGGCCCAACGACTTCAGCGCATTGGCCGCCTCCAGGCCAAGCAGACCACCGCCGACCACCACCCCACGCCGGGCGTTGGCTGCCGCTGCGCGGATGGCATCGAGGTCATCAAGGGTGCGATACACCAGACGCGACGCCCCCTCGCAGCCATCGATCGGTGGCACAAAGGGATAAGAGCCGGTAGCCAGAATCAGTTGGTCGTACCGGTAGCGCCCCCGCGAGGTCAGCACCTCGCGGCGCTGGCGATCAATTTCCAGCACCGCTTCGTTCAGGTGCAGGGTAACGCCATGCTCGGCATACAACCCGGCACTGCTCAGGGCCAGGGTTTCAGCGTCTTTGCCGCTGAAGTACTCAGACAGGTGAACACGGTCGTAGGCACGCTGAGGCTCTTCACCGAACACCCGCAGTTCGTAGCGACTCAAGGCGCCCCGCTCGATCAATTGTTCGACGCAGTGATGCCCAACCATGCCGTTGCCGACGATGATCAGTTTTTGCCGTTGGGCGATGGTTGTTGCTGCATTCATAGCCGATCCTCACTCAAGGCCATTCACGGTGGCGGTGCTGCTGGGGCGTGCCCCGAAAAAACAAAAAAGGCGCCTGGAGCCGAAGCTCCAGGCGCCTTTGCCTGGTCGTTTTATGTGGTTCCACCTGCAGATCGCCATTGACCTGCGGGAACGTTGTAACGGTACAAAAGCAGGGAGCGTGCCAACTGCCAAAGCCTTTAAAACGGCGGTTTCTACTGTTTCAGCCAGTCAATGACGACCCAGCCTGGTGCAGCGTTCCCTGTTATGGGGCGCTCAGTACACATCGCGTACGTAGCGTTTACTGCGACTCAGCTCCGTCACATAGGCGTCGGCCTGCTCAGCGCTCAAGTCACCGTACGCAGCGACCACCTGCTTGAGGGCGGCATCGACATCGCGGGCCATACGCTCGGCATCGCCACACACATAGAAGTGGCCACCCTCTTGCAGCCAGCGCCAGAGTTCGGCGCCGTGTTCGAGCATGCGTTGTTGCACATAGATCTTTTGCGGCTGGTCACGTGAAAACGCGGTATCCAGTCGGGTAAGATGCCCCTCGCGTTGCCAGGCCAGCAGTTCATCACGGTAGTAGAAATCACTGGCCGCTTTTTGCTCGCCGAACAGCAGCCAGTTACGCCCCTTGGCGCCCTCGGCCTGACGCTCCTGCAAGAACGCCCGAAACGGCGCGATGCCGGTACCGGGGCCGACCATGATCACTGGCGCATTACTGTCCTTGGGCAAGCGAAAGTGCGCGCTGGACTGGGTAAAAATGGCCACTTCAGCCTGCGCCGCACGGTCGGCCAGGTAGCTGGAGCAAACACCTTTGCGCTGGCCATAGCGCACGGTGGACAGGGTCAGGTGCACCTGATCCGGGTGGCATTTAGGACTGGAACTGATCGAATACAACCGTGGTTGCAAGGGCTTGAGCAGGCTCAGCCAGGTGTCGAGATCGAGCTCAGGCTTGACGGTGTGTACCAGGTCGATCAGTTGCTTGCCCCATAGCCAGTCCTTGAGCGCTGCTTTGTTCTGCGGTCTGAGCAAGTCGTGCAGCACGCTGTCAGCACGGTTTTGCGCAAAGTGCTCGAGCATTACCGGGGTAATCCGGGCGATCTCCAGATGATCGCTCAAGGCCTTGGCCAGCGGCATGTCGGCATGGCCCTTGAGGCTGACCGCTGCGCCGCCGTGCAGATTAGCCGCTGTCAGCAGTTCGTCGACCAGCGCCGGGCAGTTGCGCGGCCACACCCCCAGGGCATCACCCGCTTGATAACTGAAGCCACTGTCGGCCAGTTCAAACACGATCTGCCGAGTCTCTTTGCTGGCGCCCGGGCTGTTGAGCACGCGGTTTTCCAACAGCCGTGCCTGCAGCGGTTGCTGCTTGCTGAAAGCCGATGCGGCGGCGACCGGCTTGGGCGCTGGAGCCACCGAGGTGGTACTTCCCAGTTTGTCGAGCAGCGCTTGTAGCCACTGCGCCGTGGGCGCTTCGATGTCCCCCTCGCACTCGACCCGCTCGAGCAAGCGCTGCCCACCCAGCTCAGCCAGACGCTGATCAAGTTTGCGACCAAAGCCGCAGAACTGGTCGTAGCTGGAATCGCCCAGCGCCAGCACGGCATAGGGCACGCCTGCGCAGCGAGCAGCCTGCTGGCCCTGCAACGCCTGCCAGAACGCTGCACCGCTGTCGGGGGCGTCACCGTCACCAAAAGTGCTGGCAATCAGCAACAGGCTGGCGGCGTCCTGCAATTGTTCGAGGGTGACCGCCTCCATGCAACTCAATTGCACGGCAAAGCCCGCGTTGCGCAGGTGCTCGGCGCTCTGTTCTGCCAAGGCCTGAGCGTTGCCGGTTTGCGAGGCCCAGAGCAGCCAATGCCGCGACTGCCGGGGCGCTTCAAGTGTCGGCATTTGTGGTTCAGCGCAACGCGAGTACAAGCCTGCCAGCAGCCCATCGATCAGCAGCCGCCGTGCCGCGGTAAAGGGCGCGCTGAGCGGCAAGGTGGGCACACCCGCTACGCTCGTCTGTGCACTGCGCAAGCCAAGGGCAAAGCCGTGCATGTAGTGTTTTTCATCCTCAGCCAGCACCAGTTCAACGCTGCTTTCCAGGCCGAGCAAGCGGCTCAGGGGGTCGGTCGGCATCGGGGCGTACTCCTGATCAATCGGTGTGGCGGGGATTCGTGGACCTGCGACCCGGCTCAAGGCCACCGCGCAATACTTGAACGCAGGCTGCAGCGACAGCGGGTCGATGGCATCACTGGTGACCGCGTTGATCGCCAGGTTGTCGCCGTAGACATCGTTCCAGTGAAACGGCGCAAAACAGTTACCCGGCAACACCCGCGTGCTGATGCGTGCCGGCAACAGCGCCTGGCCTCGGCGCGACCGCACCTGGACCTGATCATGCTCGGCAATGCCCAGACGCTGGGCATCGTCGGGATGCAGTTCCACGTAAGGGCCGGGATCGAGCTTGTTCAAGGTCGCGACTTTGCCGGTCTTGGTCAGGGTGTGCCATTGGTGCTGGACGCGTCCGGTGTTGAGCACCAGCGCATACTCATCGTCAGGTAGTTCTGCACTGGGCAGCCAAGGCCGGGCGAAAAACCGCGCTTTGCCGGTGGGTGTGGCAAAGGCGATGGCCGGTGCCTGGCCATCCGCGTCGCGGTGCAGCGTTTGGCTGCTGCCATCGTTGAGATAGCGCACCGGGCTGCGCGTGTCGCGGCGACCAGGCGCGCTAGGCCATTGCTGCGGCGCCTGGCGC
Organism: Pseudomonas sp. NUPR-002; assembly: GCF_056322725.1. Lineage (NCBI taxonomy): Bacteria > Pseudomonadati > Pseudomonadota > Gammaproteobacteria > Pseudomonadales > Pseudomonadaceae > Pseudomonas > Pseudomonas sp. NUPR-002. Next base: position 1,616,808 of record NZ_CM150476.1, on the reverse strand, counting down.
AAGCCGGCATAGCTGATACCGCGCATGTCGTAACCGGTGGCGGGGTTCCAAGCCTGGCGGATTTCCTCGAACACGGCCTCGGCGCTGCTGTAGCTGAACGCTTCGGCGTAGCCCATGGCGCAGGCGACCCGGGCAATGATCTGCCAGTCGGGCAATGCTTCACCCGGTGGTTCGATGGCTTTGCCCATCAGCGTGAGGTTGCGCTCGGAGTTGATCATCACCCCTTCACCCTCGGCCCAGAGCGCGGCAGGTAACAGCACATCGGCGTAGCGATTGGTCTCGGTGTCGAGAAAAGCATCCTGGGTGATCACCAGCTCTGCTCGCTGCAGGCCGTCGATCACCTGTTGGCGGTTGCTGACACTGGCCACCGGGTTGCTGCAAATGATCCAGCAGGCCTTGATCTGCCCGGCCGCCATCTGCTCGAACAGCGCCACTGTGCCGTCACTGCTTTCACGGCGCAGGCTGCCAGCGGGGATGTGCCAGAGCTGCTCGACGAAGGCGCGGTCACTGTCGACCAGGGCCGAGCGCTGGCCAGGCAGGCCGGGGCCCATGTAGCCCATCTCGCGCCCGCCCATGGCGTTGGGCTGGCCGGTCAGGGAAAACGGCCCGCTGCCTGGCCGACAGATCGCCCCGGTGGCCAGGTGCAGGTTGCACACGGCATTGGTGTGCCAGGTGCCATGGATGCTCTGGTTCAGGCCCATGGTCCAGCAGCTCATCCATTCCGGCGCCTGGCCAATCCACTCGGCCGCCTGGCGGATATCCGCTTCGGCAAGCCCGGTGATGGCCGCGACCCGCTCCGGGGTGTAGTCATCGAGAAACTCGTCCAACGCGGGCCAGCCTTCGGTGTAGCGCGCGATGAAATCCGCGTCGCAGTGGCCGTTGAGCCTTAGCAGGTACAACAGGCCATTGAGCAGCGCCAGGTCGGTGCCTGGCTTGATCTGCAGGAACAGGTCGGCCTTGTCGGCGCTGGCGGTGCGTCGGGGGTCAACCACGATCAACTTGGCACCGGCCTTGCGGCGGTCGAGCAGGCGCAAGAAGAGGATTGGATGACAGTCGGCCATGTTCGCACCGATGACGAAAAACACCTCGGCGCGCTCGAAGTCCTGGTAGCTGCCGGGCGGGCCGTCGGCCCCCAACGACAATTTGTAGCCACTGCTGGCGCTGGCCATGCACAGGCGCGAGTTGGACTCGATGTGACGGCTGCGAATAAAGCCCTTGGCCAGTTTGTTGATCAGGTATTGGGCTTCCAGCGACATCTGCCCGGACACATAGAACGCCAGGGCATCTGGGCCATGCGCCTCAAGAGTTGCGCGCAAACGCTGGGCAGTCTGCTCGATTGCTGCATCCATTGCGCTTTGCACCGGGTCACGCTGACGCAGTTCACGCAGGTAAGCATGCTCCATACGTCCGGACTCGCGCAGCGGTTGATGCGCGGTCAGCCCCTTGGTACACAAGCGACCCACGTTGCTCGGATGCTGCTTGTCACCGCTGACTTTGCTCACCCGGTTACCCTCAACCGTCATGACAATACCGCAGCCCACACCACAATACGGGCAAACACTGCGCACTTGAGTGCTGCTCATCTGCCTACCTCCTGCTTGCGCAAACAAAAAGGCGCCCTGCTGCCCCGGCTTGTATTAACAAGCTGGGCAACACGGCGCCTTTGTCGTGATCGGGGCAATCTGCGTTGATTGCCGAATGCGCAAGCCGTTGCAAGGGCCGCGCCAGAACAGCAGAAGCCCGCTGTTGCGGGCTTGCGCGCAGCAGCGCTGTGTCAGCTGCGCACCGTCTTGGGTGTGCCTGCACCAAGGCAGCTCATAGCGAATTTGCCGCACAGCCTGTAGGACTTTACAATTCACGCCACTTTGGCCGGCCCCGCACCTTCGCCTCCCGGCCCCGGAGTTTTTTCATGGAAGAAATAGAGCAGCACTGGCTTTTCGCCCTTTCCGCGCCCATGGCCGCCCTCAATGGCGCCAGCTACACCGCCGCCACCTATTACGCCGTCGAAGACGAAGACGAAGCGGACTTGCAGAAATGGTGGGGCATCACCAATCGCCGGCAATTGCTCGACATGCTGTCCATGGCCGACAACGGTCATGCCACCGAGCTTAACAACGCCTATTGGCAAGCCGGGCGCTGCCTGCCCAGCGAGTGGCAGGAGGCTGTGGCGCAACTGGAGCCGCGCCAGCAGATCCAGTACCAATTCGCCTACCGCACCCTGGCCGAATGCGGCCCGGGCGGCGTACGCGCGTGGGACCTGGGGCGCATGGGCTTCTTGCTGCGCAGCGGTCTGCGCAAAGGCTTTATCAGTCTCCATGAAAGCCTCTGGCTACAAGGTCGCCTGGCCCTGCGTGCACGGCATTACTACAGCAGCTGGAACGCCTATATCGCTGGCTACCTCTTCGGCAAGGCCCTGTGGAATTGCTCGGAAGCCAACGACGCCGAGCTGGCCCAGACCCTCATGCGTCAAGGTGACGAGCACTGGAACCGCTGCCTGCTCAACAACCTTTACAACGGTGCCGGTGAACTGCTCGCCAACCTGCCCTGGGACCTGCCGTTGAACCTGCCTGAACGCCCTGACACGCTGGAAGAGGATGCCTGGTCATGAGTTGCTGGATCCACCTGGGCATTGAGCCGACCACCGACCCCGACGTGATTCGTGGCGCCTACCGCGCGCGCCTGCCAGAGCACCATCCGGAAACCGACCCGGAAGGTTTCCAGGCCCTGCGCCAGGCCTATGAAACAGCGTTGCAGCAGGCCCGTGAGCAACAAGCAACCGACGACGCGTCGCCCCGCGAGGAACGACCGCACGAGCGCAGCAAAGCGGCCTTCAAACAGCTGCTCAACGACCCGGCCCAGCGCTTCAACCTGGCCGCCTGGCATGCCTTTATCGAACAGCTCGATCAGTTGTCGCTGGATGAGCTGGAGCAGGTTCGTTGGCCGCTACTGAACGACTTGATGCACACCAGTCCGTTGTCGCACAACTGCGTGCAGTTGCTGGCCGCACGCATGGGTTGGGCCAGCCAGTTGCTGTACCTGGAGCAACCGGAGCAGGTGGAAGCCTTCCTTGAGCGTATCGCCGAATCAGACCCCTTCGACACCTCGCTGATGAAAGACTGGTCGGCAGAAGCTCAAGTGGAAACCCTGTGGTACGCCCGCTCCCTTGAACACCTGTTCCATCATCGGCCACTGTCCGAGTACAAACACTTCGTATCGATGCACACTTGCGTGGCGTTGCCCGACGATGCCAGCTTTATCCAGCGTGTGCTGGTGCAGTTCAGCCAGGCCGGTATTGGCAGCCCGACCTTGTGCGCCCTGGTGGCCGAACAGCAACGCCAGGCCCCGGACGATGTCGACCTGTTGTACCTGCTGGCCTGCCAGAGCAGCGCCTGTGGTCAGGAAGCGCTGGCGCGCCAGTGCTGGACCCGCCTGTGGCGAGAACATCAGCATCCGCGGGCTGCACGCTGGCTGCTGGACCTCTGCCGCACGCACCAGCCACAACGTTTGCCACTGCTGATTCAAGCTTTCGACCGGCTGCAGCCGGTGCGTACCTGGCCAGAAGCGCTGGACGCCGAAGAACAGATCTGGGGCAGCCCATCGCAGTGCCCGGAAACCCTGACACGCTGGTTCGAAGCCGCTCGCCTGGAGTTGCCTGACATTGCGGGCACCTTCGTCCGCTGGCGCTTGTACGCTAACGATGAACAGCCGTTGTTGGCCTGGTTACTGGATGAACACCCCGACCCGCACCTGCAGCACCTGTACCGTCATGCCTGGGCATTGCATCGCGGCGACATCAAGCTACTGCGCCAGGTCAAAGACCAGGCGCTCGGCGATGACCCGCTCGACGCGCTGATCATCGAAGGCTTCCAGTATCAGGCCACACAGCAGCTGCACTGGCTCGGCGAATCGCCGATTGCCCTGACCCTGACCGACTTCATCAATCCACCCTTTGCGCAAGCACAGCTGCCCGAAGCGTTGCTCCAAGGCAATGCCCGGGCCGTGTGTCGCGAGTGGATGCGGCGTATGCGCAGTTACCCTGCTGCGGGCGTGCTGCAACTGACCGAGGAGATCAATCCGGGATCGCTGTTCCCGGCGCCGTACGGCCTTGCGTTGATCGCGCAACTGGCGGCAGCGGGTGTCGAACTGCCGCCCTTGCCTGCCGAGGGCGACGTGTGGACCTGGCACCAACAAAATCTGTTCATGCTGACCTTGATCGATCAGCCGGAACGTTGGCTGGACATGACATCACCGGCTTTGCTGGCCATGCCCTACCCGGCAGATCACCCCTTTATGCCCCTGCAGCAGGTGATGCTGCAACTGCAAGCGCAGCAGGGTAACCTCAACGGCTTGCTGGGCTGGCTGGACCAGAACGACCCACTGCAGCGGTTGATAGGCGAACGCTTGTCGAACGTGCAACAAGCGCTGGACAGCAGCATCTTGCCAAGCAACCAGCAGCTGTACGCCTGCCTTGAACGCGACCCTGTCGCCTTCGAAGACGACATGCTCGGGCTGTTGCTACTGTGCGCCGTGCTCTATCACGACCCAAGCCTGAACGCCGAGCAGCACCGCGACGTGCTGCAACGCATCGCCAACCTGACTTGCTCCGGGGACTGGTTCGAGCCGTTCCGCGATGGCCTGATCAAAGGCGAACCGGTACGCCCACCCAGCAACATCCTCGAAAAAGACTTTCTACTCAACAGTGACTTGATCTACTCCGCGCTCGACACCTTGAAGAACCTGGCCCGCTACGGCCATGCCGGTGTGCCGCAGGTCAAAGTGCTCATGGAACTGCAACGGGCCAAAGACTTCCCCGGCATGGACACCGGCATTCGTGCCGCCATGATGGCGTTGTTGTCGTGGTCTGAGCGGTTGCTGGCGGAGAAATCCGGCCGTCTGGCGGCACCCGCCTCACACGTGTGGAAACTGGGCAGCCGCCTCGGTCGCAAGGGCTATGCCGCGCAAGTGCTGGGCAGCATCCTCCTCGGCCCGATACTGACATTGATGGCGCCCAATGCGTCGATGCAGCTGCTCTGCGGCGTGCTGTTCATCGCTCTGCTCGTCAGTGCCAGCCTGCGCCGCCTGCACGACATCGGCCGGGGAATCCCAACGCTGATCGTGTTCGCAGCGCTGACGCCGTTCCTGCCCTTTCTGCCGCTGGTGCTGCTGATGTTGCGCGGTGAACCGCTGCCCAATCGCTACGGTTTACCGCCGCAAAACGCCTCGCAAGACAACCTGCAGGGCGGCCTGCAAGCTGCATTGCGACGCTTGAACGGCTAGAACCGCAGATGTTCCAGCGCCTCTGTGAGGCGCTGGCGCTGACGCTTGATCTGCTCCGGTTGCTGGCTGGCCAAGGCCGTGGAAAACTCGTCCAGCCAGCCGCCGATCTGCTCTCGATCCTCACCCAGACTCTGCATCCAGGCGCGCTCCAGGCGGGCCAGCAGGGTGCGGTTGGGCAATGCATCACGGGGATGGATTTTCAGCTCCGCCAGCCGTGCATGGCTGGCCTTGCGGGCCTTCTGATCAAGCCCTGTGGGGCTGCGATCAATGCTGTGGCTGAGCTTTTTGCCGGTGGCGAGCAGGGTTACATCCACTTCCAGCAAGCCGTTGATATCGTAGCTGAAGCGCACATCCAGGCTCTGGATCGCGCCATTGGGTAGCAGTGGAATGTCGAACGCGTCGACAAAGATATTGTCACGCACCCACGGTCGCTCGCCCTGGTACACCTCGATACGAATCATCGTTTGATCGGCATGGGTGCTGTAGAACCGCTTGACCCTGGACGTCGGGATCACCGTATTGCGCTCGATGATCGGTGCAAACACACCGACGGCTTCCTCGCCGCGCATGGCACTGATGCCCAGGGTATACGGGCAGACATCGGTGAGAATCAGCTCTTCGATCGCCTCGTCACGGGCCTTGCACGCCGCCTGGGTGGCGGCGCCGAGGGCGACGATGGTGTCCGGATCCAAGTGCCGGTACGGCAAACGGCCGAACAGCGTGGCAACCATTTGCTGTACCGCCGGCATCCGCGTGGCGCCGCCAACCAGCACCAGACTGTCGAGGTCTTTGGGGCTGACCCGGGCATCACGCATGGCCTGCTCGATCGGGGCGCGAATGCGCGCCAGCAGCCCGGCCCAGATTTTTTGCGCACGCGCTTCATCCAGTGACCATTGGCGATTTTCACCGGCGCCGTCCCAACTCAGCTGCTGCTCACCCTCGCCCAGCTTGCACTTGAGCTGTTCGATGGCATCGGCCAGGCTGGACAATGCTTGTGGCGTCAGCGCTGACGATTTGAGCTGCCAGTCCTGCAGACAGGCTTGCAGCAGCGCCGCAGTGAAGTCTTCACCGCCGAGAAAGTTATCGCCGGTCGACGCATGCACCTCGATCAGCGGCAGCGCGTACTCCAGCACGGTAACGTCAAAGGTGCCGCCGCCCAGATCGAAGATCAGCGTGCGCTCGAACTTCTTTTCATGCAGGCCGTAGGCCATGGCTGCCGCAGTCGGCTCGTTGATCAAGCGCTGCACGCTGAGCCCGGCAAGCTCGGCGGCAAAACTGGTGCGTTTACGCTGCTCGTCACTGAAATACGCCGGTACCGAAATCACCGCCTCACTCACCGGGCAACCGAGAAAGGCCTCAGCGTCTGCTTTCAAGGCGCCAAGCACCAACGCCGAGAGTTCTTCGGGGCTGAACGACTGCTGACCCAGTTCCAGTTTTTTATCACTGCCCATGAAACGCTTGAAGGCAGCGACGGTGCGATCAGGGTGCGTGGTCAGGCGCGCTCGCGCTGCCGCCCCGACCAGAATGCTGCCGTCTTCATCGAGGCTGACAACCGAAGGGGTGAGGACATCGCCAAGGGCGTTGGGGATCAATTGCGCCTGGCCATCGCGCCAGACAGCGACCAGGCTGTTGGTGGTTCCCAGGTCGATACCCAGCAAAGGCGCTGGGGTGTTGTTTGCATCCTGCATGATTGATCTCTTGCTCAGTAGGGGCTGGCACCGAGAAAGCAGCGACGTACCAGCGTGCTGGTGGATTCTGGACGAATGCCAGAAACAAAAAAAGCGACCCTAAGGTCGCTTTCTTTGTTGCTTCCGGGTGTTCAGTGGGCCCTGGAAGCTAAATATGGCGCAGCGGACGGGACTCGAACCCGCGACCCCCGGCGTGACAGGCCGGTATTCTAACCGACTGAACTACCGCTGCGCGATACACTGAGAAGTGGTGGGTGATGACGGGATCGAACCGCCGACCCTCTGCTTGTAAGGCAGATGCTCTCCCGGCTGAGCTAATCACCCTTTCGTCTCGGTGTGGCGCGCATTCTACGGAGCACCGAACACTCTGGCAAGCACTTTTTTAAAAAATTTTTTCAGGCGTTCCAACGACTTAGCAGGCTTGGCCTCAAGCACCCGCTCGGAGAATAATGCCCTCCTTATATGTAAGGAGAGATTCACCCCATGTGGTTCAAAAACCTGCTGACCTATCGCCTGACCCAGGAAGTCCCGTTCGACCCCGAAGCACTGGAAACCGCTCTGGCCAGCAAGCCTGCACGCCCTTGCGCCAGCCAGGAGTTGACCACCTACGGTTTCGTCGCGCCATTCGGTAAAGGTGAAGATGCCCCGCTGGTTCATGTCAGCGGTGACTTCCTGCTGATTGCCGCGCGTAAAGAAGAACGCATTCTGCCTGGCAGCGTGGTGCGTGATGCAGTCAAAGAGAAGGTCGACGAGATCGAAGCCGAACAAATGCGCAAGGTCTATAAGAAGGAGCGCGACCAGATCAAGGATGAGATCATCCAGGCCTTCCTGCCGCGTGCCTTTATTCGCCGCTCGATGATCTTCGCCGCTATCGCCCCCAAGCAGGGCCTGATCCTGGTCAACTCGGCCAGTGCCAAACGCGCCGAAGACCTGCTCTCGACCCTGCGTGAAGTGATGGGCTCGCTGCCGGTGCGCCCGGTCACCGTAAAAATCGCCCCAAGCGCGACCATGACCGACTGGGTAAAGACCCAGCAAGCGGCGCCAGACTTCTTTGTGCTGGACGAATGCGAACTGCGTGACACCCACGAAGACGGCGGCATCGTGCGCTGCAAACGCCAGGACCTGACCAGCGACGAGATCCAGTTGCACCTGGGTACCGGCAAGGTGGTGACTCAACTGTCCCTGGCCTGGCAAGACAAACTGTCGTTCGTGCTGGACGACAAGATGGTGATCAAGCGCTTGCGCTTTGAGGAACTGCTGCAGGATCAGGCAGAAGAAGACGGCGGCGACGAAGCCCTGGGCCAACTGGACGCCAGCTTCACCCTGATGATGCTGACCTTTGGCGAGTTCCTGCCAGCGCTGTTCGAAGCGCTGGGCGGCGAAGAGATTCCGCAAGGGGTTTAAACGGTGCCCGTGATGGCCAGGCTATCGGGCTATTAATGCAGCACCCGGTGGGAGCGGGCTTGCCCCGCGATGCGATTTGCCTGACAGATCGCTATCGCGGGGCAAGCCCGCCCCCACCCCACCGAGCCCTGTGCTTTTACTTGCCGCTTGCAGCTTGAAGCGTGCAACTTTACCCTACCCTCCCAGTGAGGACGGCCTCACGACGCTTTGCGTGACCATTTCGGGGACGGCCCCATCACCCTGATGGAGACCCTGCATGTCCTGGATCATCCTGTTTTTCGCTGGCCTGTTCGAAGTAGGCTGGGCGGTTGGCCTGAAATACACCGACGGCTTTACCCGTCCGTTGCCCACGCTGCTGACGGTCGGCGCCATGGTTATCAGCCTCGGCCTGCTGGGCCTGGCCATGAAAGAGCTACCGCTGGGCACGGCCTACGCGATCTGGACCGGTGTCGGCGCCGTTGGCACGGTGATCGCCGGCATTATCCTGTTCGGTGAATCCATGGCGCTGGTGCGCCTGGCCAGCGTGGCCTTGATTGTGACTGGCCTGGTAGGCCTCAAGGTCAGCGCCAGCTGACCTTGCCCTGCCCCTTCAGCGAGCGTCGCCACGCAACTGGCTGACCCGCTCGCGCAACATCGCCGGCGCCGCTGCCTCTACCGGGATGGCGGCCCCGGCAACCAAGGTGACCCGCGACCACAACCGACGGAAAAAGCCCTTGGCCGGATCGCGGCTGAAAAAGCTCCCCCACAACCCCTGCAACGCCAACGGAATCACCGGCACTGGGGTTTGCTCAAGAATCCGGCTCAGCCCGCCTTTGAATTCATCAATTTCGCCGTCACTGGTCAGCTTGCCCTCTGGGAAGATGCACACCAGTTCGCCGTCTGCCAGATACGCGGCGATCTGCTTGAAAGCACGCTCGTAAATCTCGGCGTCTTCATTGCGTCCGGCAATCGGGATGGTACCCGCCGTGCGGAAGATGAAATTGAGCACCGGCAGCTGGTAAATCTTGTAGTACATGACAAAGCGAATCGGCCGCCGCACCGCGCCGCCGATCAACAGCGCATCCACGAACGACACATGGTTGCACACCAACAGTGCCGCGCCCTCCTCGGGGATCTGCTGCAAGTCACGGTGTTCGACCCGGTACATGGAGTGGCTGAGCAGCCAGATCATGAAGCGCATGGTGAACTCGGGAACGATCCTGAAGATGTAGGTGTTAACGCCAATGTTCAACAGCGACACCACCAGGAACAGCTGGGGAATGCTCAACTCCACCACGCTCAACAGCACGATGGTGACAATCGCCGACACCACCATGAACAGCGCATTGAGAATGTTGTTGGCGGCGATGACCCGCGAGCGCTCCTGCTCGGGCGTACGCGACTGAATCAAGGCATACAGCGGCACAATATAGAAGCCGCCAAACACGCCCAGGCCGACAATCGACAGCAAGATCCACCAGGCCTTGGCCATGCCCAGCAAGGCCAACCAGTCGTAAGGGGTTGCCGCCGCCGGAACATCGCCGGAATGCCACCACCACAGCAAACCGAACAGGGTCAGGCCGAACGAGCCAAACGGCACCAGGCCGATTTCCACTTTATGGCCGCTGAGGCGCTCACAGAGCAGAGAGCCGAGGGCGATCCCCACTGAAAACAAGGTCAGTACCAGGGTGACGACGGTTTCGTCGCCGTGCAGCCAGTCTTTGGCGTAGGCCGGAATCTGGGTGAGGTAAATGGCCCCGACAAACCAGAACCAGGAGTTGCCGACGATCGAACGCGATACCGCTGGGGTCTGCCCCAGCCCGAGGCGCAAGGTGGCCCAGGACTGGGTAAAGATGTTCCAGTCCAGCTTCATCTGCGGCGACGCCGCGCTGGCCCGTGGAATCCACTGACTGGAGAGGTAGCCCAGCACCGCCACGGCAACCACGGCACAGGCCACCACAGGTGCATAGTGACTGCTGGACATCATCACCCCGGCACCAATGGTGCCGGCCAGAATAGCCAGGAACGTGCCCATCTCCACCAGCCCGTTACCACCGACCAATTCCTGCTCATGCAGGGCTTGCGGCAAGATCGAGTACTTGACCGGGCCGAACAGGGCCGAGTGGGTCCCCATGGCAAACAGTGCCAGCAACATCAACGCGAGATGATTGGTCAAAAAACCGATCGCACCAACGGCCATGATGCCGATTTCCGCCAGCTTGATCAGACGGATCAAAGCATCCTTGGGGTATTTTTCACCGAACTGCCCGGCCAGCGCCGAAAACAGGAAGAACGGCAGAATGAACAGCAGCGCGCAGAGGTTGATCCAGATCGAGCGATCACCGTCGATGGCCAGCTTGTAGAGAATGGCCAGGATCAACGACTGCTTGAACAGGTTGTCGTTGAACGCACCCAGCGACTGGGTAATAAAGAAGGGCAAAAACCGCTGCTTGCCAAGAAGGCTGAATTGCGAGGTTTGACTCATCATCCGTGTACCTGAGTGGGGCTTTAGCATTGGAGGCATCCAACGCGCACAAAGCCACAATCACTCAGGTAATTGCAATCTACTTGTTCAACCCGGCAATACACGGCGACACAAACAGCTCACCGCGCCAGGCACCGCGCACGGTCAGGGTAGTGACCATCATCCACAAGCCGGCCAGTGCCACCACCAGTACCACGCCCATGTGCTGGAAGAACGCCAGACCCAGCCAGGCGCCCAGCTTCAGGGTCGCCAGGGTATAAACACCCAGGGGGAAGGTGAACCCCCACCAGCCGAGGTTGAACGGCATGCCGTGGCGGATGTAGCGCAAGGTGATCAGCACAGCGGTGAGCAACCACCACAGGCCTGCGCCCCACAACACAATCCCGGCGACCAGGCCAAGGCCTTTGGCAATTTCACCCAGTTCACCGAAACCATTGGCGGCAAAGATCGCCGGAGCGTCTGCACCCAGCAGCAGCATACCCAAGGCACCGGTACCGATCGGCCCCAGCGCCAGCCAGCTCGAGGCGGCCATGTTGGCGTGCGGCAGTTTGTGCAAGGCCATGCGCAGCATGAGGATGGTCAGGATACTGAAGGCCACCGGCAGCGACACCGCCCACAGCACATAGCTGGTAATCAGCACCAGAAACTGGCTATGGGCATCGACCAGGTGCGGCGCCAACTGGCCACCGCTGGCGGCGGCGACCTCGGCGGCAACCACCGGCAGCAGCCAAACGGCAGTCATCTGGTCGATGCTGTGCTCCTGACGGGTGAACATCAGATAAGGAATCGCCACCCCGCACAGCAGGGCAAGACCGACATCGAACCACCACAGGGCTTCGATCCACGGCACGATCCCCTCACCCCAGCGATTGATGCCGAACAGCAAGAAACCATTGAGAATCGTCGCCAGGCCCATAGGGATGGTGCCGAAGAACATCGACACGGTGGAGTGGGCAAAAATCTGCCGGGCTTCGTGGAAGAACATCACCCAGCGCGCGGTATACAGCGCCGTGAACAGCACGAACAAGGCAATGGTCAGCCACCACAGCGATTCTGCCAGCCCATGCAGGCTGTCGATGCCGATCTGCATCAGGGCCAGGGCCAACACGCCGGTACCCATGGTTGCAGCGAACCAATTGGGGGTGAACTGGCGAATGACTTCCCGCGGGTGAGCCAGATGGCTCAGCGGCCGCAGGGGCGAAGTGGTTTGTTGTAAGCAGGGCATGGTCGGGGTCTCCTGTAGTCCAGTGACGTATGACCATCTTATGCTCACAAAGAATATCCATATAACGGGTATTTTCTCTATCTGTTATCTATTACATAGATATGGATCCAATATTGTCCCAGCTTCCTAACCAGGCGTATGCTTGGCGGCGAACGGCCCAACGCAATTACACAACAAGGACGTGACATGCTCGACGCCGTAAAGCGCTATGCACCCCAAGTGCGCCTGCTGCTGGCCACCACCTTCGTGCTGACCCTGGCGCGGGCGATCACCCTGCCCTACCTGGTGGTTTACCTGGCAGAAAATTTCGCCCTGGACATCAGTGGCATCGGCTTGATGATCGGCGGCGCGCTGATCGTCGCCTCGCTGCTGAGCCTGTATGGCGGCTACCTGATCGATACCCTGCGCAGCTACACGGTGATCATTGTTTCGACCCTGGTGTTTACCTTGGCCTTCATTGCCGCGATCGCCAGCCGCGAGCTGAGCCTGTTCTTCATCAGCCTGGTTCTGATCAACCTGACCCTGGCAGTGGTCGACATTGCCGCCAAGGCCGGTTTTTGCGCGCTGTTACCCTTGGAAGAACGCTCCGAGGTGTTCTCGATCAAGTACACCCTGAGCAACGTCGCCTATGCGGTTGGCCCCTTTATTGGCGTAGCGCTGGTGACACTGGACGGCCACCTGCCCTTCTTGCTCTCAGCCGCCTTGGGCCTGCTGATATGCCTGTGCTACCGGCATTGGGGTGAACGCTCGGCGCGGGCTCAGTTGGAAGGCAACCCGCAAGCCGGCTTTCTCAGCATTGGCGGGCAACTGCTCAAGGATCGCCGCTTGATCTGCTTCACCCTCGGCGGCGCCCTCAGCGCCGTGGTGTTCGGCCAGTTCACCGCGTACCTGTCGCAGTACCTGGTGGTAACCAGCAATCCCAGCGAGGCCGCGCGTTACATCAGCTACCTGGTGGCGACCAACGCGGTCACCGTCATCGCCCTGCAGTATGTCATCGGCCGCCGCATCAGCAGCCGCCAGCTGATGCCCTGGCTGCTGGCCGGCATGGCGCTGTTCCTGGTCGGTTTGCTGGGCTTCTCCGTGGCGCAGACACTGCTGGTCTGGTGCCTGGCGATGCTGGTCTTCACCCTCGGCGAAATCATCGTCATTCCCGCCGAATACATGTTCATCGACAGCATCGCCCCGGAACATCTGCGCGGGGTGTATTACGGGGCGCAGAACCTGTCTAACCTGGGGGCGGCGCTGGGGCCGGTGATCTGCGGCTTTGCCCTGGCCCATCTGGTGCCGGTGGCGACTTTCTATCTGTTGATTGCTGCGGTGGTGCTGGCGGCGTTGTTCTATTACCTGGGAGCTCGGCGCTGAGTGTCAGCGATTGGGGAGGTGCTGGAGCCTGCAGAAGCACAGCTACCTCCCTGGGTATTACCGCCGCTATGAGAAAAGGTCGTCCCATTGCCTTCAGTCGTTGCAGCAGCTTTGCCATCAATACTGCGGAACGTCGGCCTTGATTTTTATGCAAGGAACATCTGGAGACAGATAAGGCTTGATAAACTCAGCCACTTTTTCTTTTTGTTTACGCTTGCAAAAAATATTAATACCTCCTTTGGTTATATGATCCTCCCCCTCTTGGATCACACTGTATTTCAAATCAACAATCTCTCTATTGATCACAACGGCAAGCTGAGTAAGTTCTTTCCACTCAAATGCGTAGTGGTGGTAGTGAGTATGCAACTCTCGGTAATTCTTCGAACACGCCATCGACAAATACGTCAAACCTATCCCGCCGGGGCCTATCAGTGCCCCGAGCAGGAGCGAAGGGTCTATAGTTGCCAAAAAAAGAAAAATAATTGCCGTCACCCCAGCCAGCCACTTCAAAAATGTGAGCGCCCATTCCGGAAAGTCTTTCCACTTACAGTGCTCAAATCCAGACCTAGTAAAGCGAAAGGCAAAGTTCATACGCTGATGAGTCATAGATGAAATCACCGACAACATAATAACGCCAAAAACGATACAGGATAATGTTCGCCAAGGCTGATCCATCTCCTCATACACAGAGTACATAATGAATGCACATCCCAGTATGAAAATAGCCATGAACAAAAACATGCCATTAGCCACAAATATATTGTAATTCCGCGCCTTAATCGTCCACGACATCAACTCAGGCTCATGCGCAAATTTCCACTCCAGCTGCGGCGGTAGCTCAAGGGGCTTATTAAAAATAAACATGTTTAGACTCAACCATCGCTTGAATTGGGGACTGACAACTTCAACAGCTTGCTGCACGGGCTATAGATCACAACACGGTCTTTTTCCCGCAACTCCCCGCTTACGGCAGCATTGACTCGATCAGCTTCACTCGCCGCCCACTTCAGTGCCAACCGGAACATGTAACTGTGACCGCTTGAACCCTGCCACACACCGGACGGATATTTGACCTCCATCTCAAGAAGCGGGTTATCCGTCGGATCATTGACCCAAACCTGCCATAGGCGATGCTGATCCTGCGGGGTGTAAGTGAAGTCGGTTAAGCGCAGGTTGTTGCCCGGAACATTGGGCAACTCTCCCAGTAGTTTCGGATCGACCCAATGGCCATTTAGAAACTGATCGTAAAACCTGTTGTGCTCGAAGTCCGTGAGGTTTTCCTCCAGTGTCCACCGGTTCACGACCGTCGGTTGTAAGGTCAACTCTTTACCGGTCAACGCTGCCGGTACTTGAATCTGCACCCAGAAATCAGTCGCCTTCGTGGCGTACCCATTTGGAGTGTTTGTTCCATCAATCAGTACTGAGCGGAACGTTGACCTTGGCCCTGATAAAAGGAACGTCCGGAGAAAGATAAGGCCTTATGAGCTCCGCTACTTTTTCTTTCTGCTTTCTCCTGCAAAAAACGTTCAGGCTCCAACGGGTTTCAAAGTCATCGCCTTCCATGGTTATTGTGTATTTCAAATCGACTACCTCTCGATTGCTTGCAATGGCAAGCTGCGTAAAATCCCCCCATTTAAATGCATAATTATGGTATCGGGTATGCATTTCCCGGTAATTTTTTGAGTGCGCCATCGAGAGGTACGTCAACCCCATCCCCCCTGGACCTAACAACGCACCCAACAAAAATGAAGGATCGATAGTCGCTATGAAAAGAAAAATTACCGCCGTTATTCCTGCAATCCATTTTAAAAATTTTAAAGCCCACTCTGGGAAATCCTTCCAAACACAATACTCAACTCCAGATTCAGCAATTCGGTAGGCAAAATTCACTCTCTGATGAGTCATAGTTAACGTCACAAACAATGCAATCAAATAAAAAACAATACATGATAATGTTCGCCAAGGCTGCTCCACCCCCTCGTACGCTGAGTAGAGTGCATACGTAACAGTAGCCGACAAAAAAGCCACCCCCACAAACATGCCATTAGCCACAAATGTATTGTAATCACGCGCCCGAATCGTCCACGCCATCAACTCAGGCTCATGCGCAAATTTCCACTCCAGCTGCGGCGGTAGCTCAAGGGGCTTATTAAAAATAAACATGCCTGAATTCAACACATAAGTGCAACGCTCGCCCCTGCATAAACTTCGTACGGCGTCTTCCAGCCCAGGCGTTTTCGCGGGCGTAAATTGATCTTCGTTACCACGCGACTGACCGCCTCGACGGTCAGCTTGCTGAAGTCGCCGCCCTTGGGAAAATACTGCCGGAGCAGGCCGTTGGTATTTTCATTAGTGCCTCGCTGCCAGGATGAATAGGGTTCTGCAAAAAAGACTTGGCACTGGCTCCGATGCGCAATGCGTTCATGCCCGGCAAACTCCTTCCCGTTATCCAGCGTCAGCGTGTGAACAGCATGCCCCTTGAGCAACAGATTGATCGCCCGCGTTACCTGCCGGCGCGTCCTGCGCTTGACCGGATAGGCGCTCAGGTAGCCGCTTTTACGATCAACCAGCGTGACCAGATTGCCGCCTACGCCATGCACCGTGTCACCCTCCCAATCACCTAGACGCTCGCGGGCTTCGACCTCAGCAGGGCGCTCGGTTATCGATACGCGATTACGCAACTGTCCGCGCCGGTCGTGGCTTCCGTAGCGTTTTCGGTACAGCTTCCTGCGGTGCCGCAAATACTTGTATAACTCGCCACCTGCGTGTTTGTCGGTGGCGATAAACCGATAAATCCACTCGTGACTGACCGCGCGCTCCGGCTGCTCTTGCTTCAGGCGCTGAGCAATCTGCTCCGGGCTCATACCGTGTTTTAGCCAGAGCGGCAGATAATGGCTGAACCACGTTAATGGCTTGCAGTGCTTGCGCGCCTGCGCTCGACGGGCATCACTTTCATGGGTCGCAGCAACCGCTTTGTAGGTCTTCTGGGAGCTGTTGCGGCGAACCTCACGACTGATCGTCGAGGGATGTACGCCAACCTGTTTCGCGATGCTTGCCTGGCTTTTTCCGGCGCTCAGACCGGCCTCAATCTGGTAACGTTGGCCCTGAGTCAGCTGCCGGTAATGCGTAGTCATCTGCGCTTGAATCCTTCGGTGTGAGAGCCTGGATTCTACCGGTGGCTGACTCTCTGCCTATCGTTTCAAACGTTGCACTTATTCTATGAATTCAGGATGTTTAGACTCAACCATCACTTGAATTGGGGACTGACAACTTCAACAGCTTGCTGCACGGGCTATAGATCACAACACGGTCTTTTTCCCGCAACTCCCCGCTTACGGCAGCGTTGACTCGGTCAGCTTCACTCGCCGCCCATTTCAGTGCCAACCGGAACATGTAACTGTGGCCGCTTGAGCCCTGCCACACACCGGACGGGTATTTAACCTCTAGCTCAAGAAGCGGGTTATCCGTCGGATCATTGATCCAAACTTGCCATAGGCGGTGTTGATCCTGCGGGGCGTAAGTGAAATCGGTTAAGCGCAGGCTGCTGCCCGGAACACTGGGCAACTCTCCCAGTAGCTTCGGATCGACCCAATGGCCATTTAGAAACTGATCGTAAAACCTGTTGTGCTCGAAGTCCGTGAGGTTTTCTTCCAATGTCCACCGGTTCACGACCGTCGGTTGTAGGGTCAACTCTTTACCCGCCAACGCTACCGGCACTTGAATCTGCACCCAGAAGCCCAGCCACCTCCTGAGAGCACGCTCACCGTCTTTATAAAAAGCTCTTCCCACTACCGTCGGGCGCTGCAAGGTTTCCAGCAACGCGTGCATCTGCTTGAGATGATTGCCATCGCCTCGCCATTCTGGGATTGACCCGCGCCCCCAACTGCAACGGTACAGCCACAAACGCAGGCCCTCGCGCTTGAAACGGTTGGCGGCCATGGAGACCAGAAAATAGGCAATACCCAGCAGCGCAATAATGATCGTCACTGGCGTCGACATTACCCAGGAGAAACCCAACCAATAGCCGAGGCCTGCACCGATAGTTTGTATGCCTGCAACCAGGGCCATTAGTGAGACGACACCAAGCTTCGTCCAAAGTAGTGAGCTTTCTATCTCACTAGCGGCATTGCCTGCGTCTTCGAAGATCTGCCAGGCCTCAAGACCTGCCGCAACAGCCCCCAAAGCAGCCCACGTCACAGTGCGTAAAATCAGACCTTTCGACACCGTAGCAAGCTCGTTTGCCGCCGCAGCTTGGGCGCTCCCTGCGGAGGCAGCTTTGTACTTTGCAATCCATGCCGAGTAGCTTGCCTGGGCAACTTTCAGCGTTTCATCGCTCAACTTCCCAACCATCCCCCCCGCCCGACTCCAAGCCGGCCCAACCCACAACGCCGCCAGCGCATTCCCCGCATACGCCGCATTCGCCCCCATCACCCGCCATTCATCCGCAGTGAACTGCCCGTCGTTTTGCGCCTGTTGGGCACTGCTCCACAGGTTCCACGCGTTCAGGCCCACCAGCACCGTCGGCAGGGCACTGCCGAGGTTCTGCGCCATCCAGGCTTTGGTCCGCGTCAGGTATTCACGTGTGCCCAGCAGTTTCAGTTGTGCCGTCACTTCGTTCTGGCCGAGGTTTTCGAACCAGTGGTTGATTTGCCACAGGCTGACTTCCAGGCGGGTGCTGCCCGAGGCTTTGGCGATGATCTGGATCGGGCGTTCGAGGAACCGCGCTTGCCGCTGTTGTTCAAGGATCTGCAGCGATCGACGCGCGGCGCGCTGGTCGTACACCTGTCCGGGGGTGTGCAGCACACGTTTGACGCCAGCGATCTGGTTATTCAGGGCTTGCACGTGCAGCAACCAGGCTTGGAACGCACGCGGGTAGGCGGGGTTGAACAGCAGTTGGGTGGTGCTGGCGATTTCCGTGGAGATCAGTACCTGGGTCGCGACGAGTGCAAACGCCGTGTGCTGTTTCATCGCCGGCAGCAGCAGGCCGCTCAGGCCATGCCAGGCCTCACGGGCCTGGTGGTTGGCGACCTCGATCAGGCTGCTCATGGCCTCGCGGGTGACACTGCTCACGGCCTGGTACAGCCGGCTGTTGCGCACGCTTTCGAGGTCGAACACCGATTTCAGTTCATTGACGCGGGTGGTCATGCTGGTGGCGTCGCCCGACGAAGACGGCGTCAGCGCCCCGCTGCTGCCATCGCCTTGACGGCCCTGGTCGTCAAGGGTGCCGTAGGTGGTGAAGTTGTGCGACAGGGTGCGGATCAGGCTGGCCAGTTCCGCGTTGAAGTTGAACAGTGCCAGGCCAAACAGGGTGCTCGGGCGCTCGGCCTGCTGGCACAGCCACTGTTGCCCTTGCTGGCCATTGCCGAGCAAGGTGTAGAGCATGTGCGCGGTTTCCAGCAACTGGCGGGCCTGCTCGCGATTGCAGGTGTCGTGGTACACCGCTTCGGCGCTGGGGCTGAGGCGATTGAGCCAGGTGAGCAGGTCGGCTTCGCTGCGCTGGCAATGCGCTTGCAGTTGTTGCGCCTCGACGCGGACCTCGCTCAGGTAACGACGCAGGTCATCAAAGCGCACGTCTTCGCGCCATAAGCGCTTGGCGTTCCATTCTTCCAGGGCGGCTTGCCAATCCGCGTGGGCCGGCAGATGCCCCCAAGTCTGCTTGAAGCGGGCCTGGGCGGCGCTGACTTCCTTGGCCGCGCCCATCATCACCAGCTGTTCCTCCTCGGCCGGGACCATGTCCTTGGCGCGTTCAAGCTCGTCAAAGGTGCCCAGCAGGCGGTACAGGTCGTCGCTGTAGGCCTGGCGCTGCAGCGGGTCGTGCAGGGTTTCGGGGATAAAGGCTTCGGTATCGAAACCACACAAGCGCTCGACGGCCAGGGCGCTTTCCAGGCTGGCTTGGTGCACGCTGTCGAACGCCTGCTGTTCCTGCAGGCGACCGGAGAGGTTCATGCTCAGGTCGTCGATCAGGGCCAACGGGTCGTCCAGGGCGATGTACAGCGCGGTGTCTTGCTCAGGCACCCGGCCGCGCACCAAGGCTTCTTCGAAGGCCGGTTTATACGGCTGGCCCGGCGCGCCGGCGATGGTCGGCAACAGTGTGCTGGTGAAGGTTGGTGCGCTGGCGCCGAACACGTAAATGTCCGCGACACTGTTGCCCAATCCGGTCAACTTGCCGCCGTGCTCGGTTTTGCCGTTGGCACAATAGGCCGGCAGATCAAGGGCGCGCATCCACCGGCTTTGGGCAGCAGGGTTGCTGCGCATCAGTTCGCACATCCGCCAGGTCCATTGCACTGGCGAGTAGGCGATGCGCAGTTGGCTGCGCCGCGGGTACAGCAGGTACGGCTGGGTTTCGCCCGGGTTGTGGCGGGCATCCTGATACAGCTGGGCGTCGGTCCACAGGTGGCGGGTGAAACGCTCTGCGCTGACCTGGTATTCATGGAAGGTCTGGTCGCTGTTGTTCCACACATACAGCCAGCCATCGCGCAACTGGCGCAGGGTGTAGCTGCGGGTATGCAGTTCCGGCAGTTTGCCTGTCCAGCCCTTGGGCAGCGGGTTGGGCCCTTGGTTGCTGCCTTTGCTGTGCGGTGATTCGTCCAGTGCATAGCGCACCGGGAAAATCGACACGTCGGGGTGGCGGAAGGCGCATTTACCGATGCCCAGCGGCGCGTTGGTGAATTCCTGGTTGCGCCGGGCCTGGTTCAGTTCGGCTTCTGTTACGGGCGGGTACATAGCGCTTCCTTGTTGACGATTTGCGGGACGGGCTGAGCAAAGCCAACGGAAACGCTACAGGGTGCAAAAAAAAATTGATGTCAGACGCGTCTGAAAATGCTCTCGGTGGGAGCGGGCTTGCCCCGCGATAGCGATCGTTCAGCCACACCGTATCGCGGGGCAAGCCCGCTCCCACTTGGAAATAAAGACTCTGTAGAAGCGGGCACTGCGGTGAATGGCACGGTCTTCGTCCGTGTTCGCAAGGCACGCCGCTCCTCCAACCTGCGACGCTCTGCCACTGCTACCATGGTCGGCGCTGACGAAGCGTCAACGGCGTGCCAGACTGATTGATCGAGGTTCGCTGCATTTTTCTGTTTCGGAGTTGTCATGTCGCTGTCCAGTGGGCTGATCGCTATGGTCGCCCTGGCCTATATGGCCATCATGTTCGCTATCGCATTCTATGGTGACCGCCGTAAAACGCCGCTGCCACCGCGTCTGCGCGCATGGGTGTACAGCCTGTCGCTGGCGGTGTACTGCACCAGCTGGACCTTCTTCGGCGCTGTTGGCCAGTCCGCCGAACAACTCTGGGCGTTCCTGCCGATCTATTTAGGCCCGGTGCTGTTGTTGCTGTTCGCGCCCTGGGTCTTGCAGAAGATGGTGCTGATCAGCAAGCAGGAGAACATCACCTCGATTGCCGACTTCATCGCTGCCCGTTACGGCAAGTCGCAATCACTGGCGGTGGTGGTGGCGCTGATCTGCCTGGTCGGTGTGCTGCCCTATATCGCTTTGCAGCTCAAAGGCATTGTGCTCGGCGTCAACCTGCTGATCGGTGCCAGCGCCGACGCCACTGGCAGCCGCGTTCAAGACACGGCATTGGTGGTGTCGCTGGTGCTGGCGCTGTTCTCGATTGTGTTTGGTACCCGCAGCCTGGACGTGACCGAGCACCACCGCGGTATGGTGCTGGCGATTGCTTTCGAATCGCTGGTCAAGCTGTTGGCGTTTCTGGCCGTTGGCGCCTTCATTACCTTCGGCCTGTATAACGGATTCGAAGACCTGTTCAGCAAAGCGCATCTGGCACCACGCCTGGAAGGTTTCTGGAAAGAGACCATCAATTGGCCGTCGATGATTGTGCAGACTGGCGTGGCGATGATGGCGATTATCTGTCTGCCGCGTCAGTTCCATGTCACCGTGGTAGAGAACATCGAGCCACAGGATCTGCGCCTGGCCCGCTGGGTGTTTCCGACCTATCTGATTCTGGCAGCACTGTTTGTGGTGCCCATTGCCCTGGCCGGGCAGATGCTCTTGCCGGGCGTCATCCCGGACTCTTACGTCATCAGCCTGCCGCTGGCTGAGGCCCATCCGGCGCTGGCCTTGCTGGCATTCATTGGCGGTGCCTCGGCCGCTACCGGCATGGTGATTGTTGAGGCGGTGGCGCTGTCGACCATGGTTTCCAACGACATGTTGCTGCCATG
Organism: Pseudomonas sp. NUPR-002; assembly: GCF_056322725.1. NCBI lineage: Bacteria > Pseudomonadati > Pseudomonadota > Gammaproteobacteria > Pseudomonadales > Pseudomonadaceae > Pseudomonas > Pseudomonas sp. NUPR-002. The sequence continues at coordinate 1,595,214 of NZ_CM150476.1, read as the reverse complement.
GTTGCTGCGACGCAACAACGCCGAGCGGCCGTTCGAAGTGTTCCGCCACTGGATGCTCTCGGTACGCCGGGTGACCATCGTGGTGATTTTGCTGCTGGCTTATGTCAGCTACCGCCTGCTTGGCTCTACCGCCAGCCTGGCCACCATTGGCCAGGTCGCCTTTGCTGCGGTTACCCAGTTGACCCCGGCCATGCTCGGCGCACTGTACTGGAAACAGGCCAACCGCCGTGGCGTGTTTGCCGGTCTGGCGGCCGGCATCTTCCTGTGGTTCTACACCCTGGTGCTGCCGATTGCCGCCCACAGCGTTGGCTGGTCACTGGACCTGTTCCCGGGCCTGGCCTGGCTGCACGGCAACCCGCTGGACTTGCCAATCACCCCGCTGACCCAGGGCGTTGTACTGTCACTGGCGGGCAACTTCACCCTGTTCGCCTGGGTCTCGATCCTGTCGCGCACCCGAGTCTCCGAACACTGGCAAGCCGGCCGTTTCATTGGCCAACAAACCAGCGCCCGACCCAACAGCCGCTCATTGCTGGCGGTGCAGATCGAAGACCTGCTTGAACTGGCCGCCCGCTTTGTCGGGGAAGAACGCGCTCGGCAAAGTTTCATCCGCTTTGCCTATCGACAAGGCAAAGGCTTCAACCCCAACCAGAACGCTGACGGTGACTGGATCGAACACACCGAACGCTTGCTCGCCGGTGTCCTCGGCGCTTCTTCGACGCGTGCGGTGGTCAAGGCGGCGATCGAAGGCCGCGACATGCAGCTGGAAGACGTGGTGCGCATCGCCGACGAAGCCTCGGAAGTGCTGCAGTTCAACCGCGCCCTGTTGCAAGGCGCGATCGAGAACATCAGCCAGGGCATCAGTGTGGTCGACCAGAACCTGCACCTGGTGGCGTGGAACCGTCGTTATCTGGAGCTGTTCAATTACCCGGATGGCTTGATCAGCGTTGGCCGCCCGATTGCCGACATCATCCGCTACAACGCCGAACGCGGCCTGTGCGGACCGGGCGAAGCCCAGGTGCATGTGGCGCGCCGTCTGCACTGGATGCGCCAGGGCCGCGCCCACACTTCTGAGCGACTGTTCCCCAACGGCCGGGTGATCGAACTGATCGGCAACCCCATGCCCGGCGGTGGTTTCGTGATGAGCTTCACCGACATCACCCCGTTCCGCGAAGCCGAACAAGCGCTCAAGGATGCCAACGAGGGCCTCGAACAGCGGGTTGCTGAACGTACCCAGGAACTGTCGCAGCTGAACCAGGCACTAACCGAAGCCAAGAGCCACGCCGAGGCCGCCAACCAATCGAAAACCCGCTTCCTGGCGGCCGTCAGCCATGACTTGATGCAACCGCTGAACGCTGCCCGGCTGTTCTCCGCCGCCCTCTCGCACCAGGGCGACGGGCTTTCGGCCGACGCCCAGCAACTGGTCCAGCACCTGGACAGCTCGCTGCGTTCTGCCGAAGAACTGATCAGCGACCTGCTCGACATCTCGCGCCTGGAAAACGGCAAGATCACCCCTGATCCAAAGCCCTTCGCCCTTAACGAGCTGTTCGACACCCTGGGCGCCGAATTCAAGGTGCTGGCCCAGCAACAGGGCCTGGACTTCCGTGTGCGTGGCAGCCGTTTGCGGGTGCACAGCGACATGAAGCTGCTGCGGCGGATTTTGCAGAACTTCCTCACCAACGCTTTCCGCTATGGCAAAAGCCCGATCCTCCTGGGCGTACGCCGCACCCAGGGCAAGCTGTGGCTGGAAGTCTGGGACCGTGGCCCGGGCATTGCCGATGACAAGCTGCAGGTGATCTTCGAAGAATTCAAACGCCTGGACAGCCACCAGACCCGTGCCGAAAAAGGCCTGGGCCTGGGCCTGGCGATCGCCGATGGCTTGTGCCGGGTACTCGGTCACTCACTGGAAGTGCGCTCCTGGCCCGGCAAAGGCAGCGTGTTCCGTGTCAGCGTGCCGCTGGCCACCGCCCCGGCCGCCGTGGCCGCAACGCCTGCCGAACAAGCCGGTCAGCCGCTGGCGGGCATGCAGGTGCTGTGTGTCGATAACGAAGACAGCATCCTGATCGGCATGAACAGCCTGCTCAGTCGCTGGGGTTGCCAGGTCTGGACCGCGCGCAATCAACAAGAGTGCGATGCCTTGCTGAACAAGGGCATGCGCCCTCACCTGGCCTTGGTGGATTACCATCTGGACGATGGCGAAACCGGTACCGAGTTGATGGCCTGGCTACGCACCCGCCTGGGCGAGCCGGTTCCCGGCGTGGTAATCAGTGCCGACGGCCGTAGCGAAACCGTGGCCCAGGTGCACGCCGCCGGCCTCGACTTTCTGGCCAAGCCGGTCAAGCCGGCCGCCTTGCGCGCCCTGCTCAATCGGCATCTGAGCCTGGTCCAGTAAGGGCGCTGGCGGCCAGCGGGTCGCCTTCGCTCATTGCGCGCTCAAGCAAATCGGCCGGCAGACTCTTGCTGGCCCTGGCCCCCAACAACTTGAGCTGCTCGCTACGGCTGATCAGGTTGCCACGCCCTTCACACAGCTTATTGCGCGCTGCACTGTAGGCTTTATCGACCTGCTGCAAACGGCTACCCAGTTCGTCCAGGTCCTGGATGAACAGCACGAACTTGTCGTAGAGCCAGCCCGCACGCTCGGCGATTTCCCGGGCGTTCTGGCTCTGGCGCTCCTGTTTCCACAAGCTGTCGATCACCCTTAGCGTGGCAAGCAAGGTGGTCGGGCTGACAATCACGATTTGCCGGTCAAAGGCTTCCTGAAACAGGTTCGGCTCGGCCTGCAGCGCTGCCGAGAACGCCGCCTCGATCGGTACGAAGAGGAGGACGAAATCGAGGCTGTGCAAGCCTTCCAGGCGGTTGTAATCCTTGCCCGACAATCCTTTGACATGATTACGCAGCGACAGCACATGCTGCTTCAGTGCCGCCTGGGCAATTTCACTGTCATCGGCGGCAACATACTGCTGATAGGCCGTCAGGCTGACCTTGGAATCGACGACCACCTGTTTATCGCCAGGCAACATAATCAGCACGTCTGGCTGGAAGCGCTCACCGTCGGCGCTCTTGAGACTGACCTGGGTCTGGTATTCGCGGCCCTTCTCCAGGCCTGCATGCTCCAGCACACGCTCCAGAATCAGCTCACCCCAGTTACCTTGGGTTTTCTGGCCTTTCAGCGCCTGGGTCAGGTTGGTCGCTTCATCGCTCAGGCGCAGGTTCAGTTGCTGCAGGCGCTCCAGCTCCTTGGCCAACGAGAAACGCTCCCTGGCCTCTTGCTGGTAGCTGTCTTCAACACGCTTTTCAAATGCCTGAATGCGCTCTTTGAGCGGGTCAAGCAGTTGCCCCAGATGCTGCTGGCTGGTCTGGGCGAAACGCTGCTCGCGCTCATCAAAGATTTTCGTCGCCATTTCGGCGAACTGGGCGCGCAGCTCGTCACGCGAGCCTTGCAGGTCATCCAGACGCTGCTGATGACTGTCTTGCTGCTCGCGCAGCTCGGCACTCAGGGCTGCACTCTGTGCATCCAGACGCCGCAATTCAGCCTCGCGCGCCGTACGCTCGAGCTGCCAGGCATGCGCGGCATCGCGGGCATTGTCGCGGTCGATATGCAACAGCTCCAGTTCACGCGCCTGTGCTGCCAGCGTGGCTTGCTTGGCGGCATTGGCCTGGCTCAGGTCGCTGATTTCGTCGCGACTGGCATCGAGTTGGGCGAGCACACCCTCTTGAGCCATCTGCGCGCTGCTCAGGCGCTCCTCAAGCAACGCGGCCTGCGCCTCACGGGCGGCCAGGCGCCGTTGCTGTTGAAACACCCAGCCCAGGGTTGGCACTGCGGCCACCACCATGCCCAGCACAATGCTGGTCAGATCAAACGCTATTGCCACCCCAATTCCCCCGGCTCCATTCAACGCCTGAGCTTATCAGCCTTGTCAGCTTGCTGCAGTCAGGCGTCGGGCAGTTGCTTGAGCAAACGTCGCGCTTCCTGCGAGCCCTGCGACGCTGCCAGCTCCAGCCAGTAGCGGGCTTGTTCGGGCTCATTGATCTGCGCTTGAGCGCATAGCCGACCGTATTCGAGTTGGGCACGCCGGTCGCCGGCACGGGCAGCCTGACGCAACAGGTCGTGACCGATACGCCGGTCGCGGGCATTGCCACAGTCACGACAGAGCATCTGCCCAAGACGGCTTTGCGCAACCACCACACCCTGACGCGCAGGTTGCTTGAGCAGGCGCCCGGCAAAATGTTTGACGTTAGGGTTGTCGCCCAGCCGAGGGCTATCGAGCAGCCACAAGGCTACTTTCAACGAAAAGCGCTTGGGCTCGGGCAAAGGGGGTGGTGTGGAAGAAATTGCAGGAATTTTGGCGCGGAACTTCATAACCAACAGCGAAGGCAACTCGAGAGGCGCGCCACTCTACTCCTTTTTTCGACCAATGGCCCGAGTTGGGCCGATACTTTTTTCAAAATATTTCAGCTTTTTTTGTTGACCTCGATGACGGAAATTTTCTCCACCAGAAGTCTGTTCGACGATTGTCGGACACATCGGAAAAACCTAGCACGCCCGTCCTAGAGCAAGCGCTCGGGACAATCCACAGAAGCTGTGGATAACTCGGTGGACAACCCCCTCCAAGACCCCGCAAACCCCCATAGAATGGGGCTCCGGCTCAAACTGTCGATTTTTTCACCAGCTAAAATAAGTGTTTTTTTTCATTGACTTAAGACCTCAGCCAAGTCATCGACAGCCTAACCAGGGAGTGTTGCAGGGCTGTAACATCGATTGCGCCAAGTGTGTACAACCGCCCCAAAGGAAGGCACTTCGTTGCACGAATTTGGCACGTTCCCTGCGTTTCCCTCCTGCGCAGGCCCTTCCCAACCCGGGAAAAACACGAGATACTGGCCGGCTCCTCGAACGACAAGTCAGCATTCCTTGCCAACTGATGGCTTGTGCTGTAGTCTTGCCGCCGTTAGTACCAAGCTGAAAGTCAATTCTGGCCAAAGCAGTCCTTACAGCGCCCTGCTCCACCTTGGAACAGCGCCTGTTGAAACCAGGACCGGCCCACTTGATGGCTCCCACGTAAATCACTTCTTACGCTGACCGAGCCAACCTGCAGAATGATCAGGATCTTCACCCCGTGGCATAGAACCTCGACCCGGCGTGTTGCCTGTCCTCCGACGTACCTACCAGTCAGCCCCAGCGCCACCTATAAATGCGCCCAAAACTGGCTGCCCTGTTCCAGTCAGGTTCTTCGCCACGGCTAAATCCGGGCGTTACTGGAACGTTTTAAGTGTGCACGGATCGAATCCGTGTCTATTGCAGGAACATCTAATAACTATGACTCACTCTATCCATACTCAGGCTGCGATTCGCACCCTTTCCCAGGCATTTGCCCCATTGAACTGCTTGATCCTGGCGTCGCGCAAAGGCGGCTTCAGCTTCACCCTGGTCAACGAGCACGGCATTGCCCGTCACAGCGAGCGACTGTACCCCGAGCAGTACAGCCAATCCGAGCCGCTTCAAGCGGTCATCGAGCGCACCCGTCAGGCCCTGACCGCCTGATCGCGCTTCGCTGCAACAGCTCAAGCCCCGCCACTGTGCGGGGCTTTTTATTACCTGTGTTCGAGCCGATTCACAGTCACTGTGGGAGCGGCCTTGCGCCGCGAAAGGGACAGCCCACTAAGCCAAAGCTAATCACTCCACGGCATATGATTTATAACTAAAAGCCGCAAATGTTTTAAAAACAGCCCTTTACAGCGCGAAGATGACACTACACTTCAACTCAAGCGGCCAGCACCGCTTCCGGCGGACCTGACCGACTCTCCAGCTGCCAAGCTCCAGCGTCCGCCGGTCAAATTCAAGTTCGAGGGTGTTATGGGTATCGCCGCGAGCGAGTTAAGCCAATTTGTCATCCGCCCGACCCTGATCTACCTGGGCCGCCACTGCGCAAGCGCCGAAGCTTTGTTGCTCGGTGTTGCAGCCAGCCAGTCAGCACTAGGCTCTGCCCTGCATGATCGACGCGGCCACGGGCTGTACCGAATTGGCGAGTTGCGCCACCAAAGTATCTGGGACCAATTTCTGGCCCGTGACCCGGAACTGGCCAGCCTGGTGCGCGGCCTGGCCAGCCAGCACGCCTTCCTCAGCGGCCCGCACCTGGAACTGACCGTCAACCTGCGCTACGCCACGGCCATCGCCTGGATGCTGATCGAAGAACAAGCCCCGCAACTCCCCGATGCCGACGATCTGCTCGGTCTGGCACGTATCTGGCGCCAGACTTTCCAACCTCAGGGACGCCTGCGCGATTTCACTTGCGCCTGGCAAACCTGCATCGCCCCTGTGACTCTTCAGGCCTGCTGATAGTCACTGAAACCCACATTCGGAAAACTCCTACCAATCTGGTTGGATTGTCCTACAAAACCGCTCTATCTCCTGCGATACAGCCTATAGCGCTGCGGGCGAAATGTTGGTAATTTTCGCCCCGGAGATCCCAAGGAGTTCTAATAATGAAAAAAGTAATGCTCAAATCGTCTCTCGGCCTCGCCATCACTCTTGCCTCGACTCAACTGTTCGCCAGCGGCTTTGCCCTTAACGAACAAAGCGTCAGCGGCATGGGCACAGGTTTCGCGGGGCGTTCGTCTTCTGCCGATGATGCCAGCACCGTATTCGGCAACCCTGCCGGTATGTCGCGCCTGAAACGTGAACAGGTTACCGTTGGTGGCGCAGCCGTGATTGCCAAGTCCGACATCTCCGGTGGCGGCTTCCCAGGCGGCACTACCGATGGCGACATGGTGCCTTTCGTGGGCGTGCCTATGGGTTACTACGTCAAGCCGCTGGATGACAACTGGAGCGTCGGCTTCGGTGTCTACGTCCCATTCGGCCTGGTAACCGACTACGAAAGCACTGCTGCCAGCCGCTACTACGGCAAGAAAAGCTACGTTGAAGTCGTCACCTTCCAGCCAACCGTCAGCTACGCCTTCAACGACAAGGTGTCGATCGGTTTCGGCCCGACCATCAACAAGATCAAGGGCGAGCTGAGCTCCAACACCATCAACCCCTTCACCCCGGGTTCCAATGATGGTGAAGTGAAGATCAAAGGTGACGATACCGCCGTTGGTTACAACATCGGTGTGCTCGTCCAGGCCACCGACAAAACCCGCGTCGGCCTGACCTACCACTCGATGGTCGATTACAAGCTCGAAGGTAACACCAAGATCAACAACGCCCTGATCGGCCCGTTCAGCGGCAGCAAGTTCGACGCTGAGCTGAAGATCAAAACCCCAGAGTCGGTCGACATGTCGGTCACCCACGAGCTGGATGATCAGTGGACCCTCTACGCGGGCAGCACCTGGACTCGCTGGAGCCGCCTGGAAGCGATCACGGTAAACAACGATGTGCCTGCGCCACTGAATCCTCAGTTCGGCACCATCAGCGAAGACCAGAACTGGCACGACACCTGGGCTCACGCCATCGGTGCTTCGTACAAGCTGAACAAAGAGTGGGTACTGCGCACCGGTTTCACCGTCGACCAGTCGCCAACCAACAACCACGACCGTTCGCCACGCATTCCAACTGGCGACCGCAAGGTCATCAGCTTCGGTGCCGGCTACAGCCCGAACGAAGACATGACCATCGACCTGGCCTACTCCTACCTGTGGGAAGAAGACACCAAGGTCAACCTGGCCAGCCAAACCAAGGGCACCTACAAGGCCAAGTACGAGAACAGCGCTCACGGCCTGGGTGCGTCGCTCACCTACCGCTTCTGATTCAACGCTGGCAACACAAAAAACCGCCGATATCGGCGGTTTTTTTATATGCGGATGTCAGGGCTGCGAAGCAATGGCTTTCTCGATCGCGGCGGTAAACTCAGGGTCGTCCGGCTTGGTCAGGCTGGAAAAACTGGCAACCACCTTGCCCTGGCGATCGACCACATACTTGTAGAAGTTCCACTTCGGCGCGCTGCTCTGGTCGGCGAGCTTCTTGAACAGTGGAATGGCGTCACTGCCCCGCACCGGCTGGGCCTTGGTCATGGTGAAGGTTACGCCGTAGTTGGCATAACACACCTTGGCAGTTTTTTCGGCGTCAGTGTCCTCTTGCTTGAAGTCATTGGACGGCACCCCAAGCATTTCCAGACCCTGCTCATGATAAGCCTTGTAGACACTTTCCAGGCCTTCGAACTGAGGCGCGAAACCGCAATAGCTGGCGGTATTGACCACCACCAGCGGCTTACCGGCAAAGCGTTTGCACAGGTCGAGCTGCTCCTTGCCCCGCAGTTCCGGCAGGCTGCCTTGCGTTTCATACAGCGCTGGACACCCAGCCGCCTGCGCGCCTGCCGCAGCCATCAGGGTGAACAGCGGAACCAATATCCAGCGTGTGCGCATTGTTGTCTCTCCTTTGAGCCGGCATCTGCCATTGAGGATACGCTTAGCACACGCCCATGCCCAACTGCATCAACGCCAGGCCGCCCTCTTGCCAGCCCCACCACACCAGCAGCAGTAGCAGCAGTGCGGCCAGGGCCAGCAGCCCGCGCAGCGCCACGCGGCTCATGCCGCTTGCGCCTGCAAGCGCGCCACCGGACGCTCCCGCACCGGCCAGTTAAGCGCTGCGGCCAACAGGCTGAGCAGGATCGAGATCTGCCAGACCAGGTCGTAGTTGCCGGTCTGGTCGTACACCACGCCACCCAGCCAACCGCCCAGAAATGCCCCCAATTGATGGAACAGGAACACGATACCGCCGAGCATCGACAGGTTGCGCACGCCGAACAGCGTGGCGACTGTACCGTTGGTCAGCGGCACGGTCGACAGCCACAGCAAGCCCATGGCAATGCCGAACAGGTAAGCGCTGAACTGTGTCACCGGCGCCCACAGGAACAACACAATCACTACCGCGCGCAACAGATAAAGCGCCGTCAGCAGGCGCGGCTTGGACATCCGCCCGCCCAGCCAACCTGCGGTGTAGGTGCCGACAATATTGAACAGCCCCACCAAGGCCAGCACCGTGGTACCAATGGTGGCCGGCAGGTGCTGATCGACCAAGTAGGCCGGTAGGTGGACACCGATGAACACCACCTGGAAACCACAAACGAAAAAGCCCAGCGCCAGCAGCCAGAAGCCGGAATGCGAACAGGCTTCACGCAGCGCCTGACCAAGGCTCTGCTCGGCACCGTTGCTCGGCAGTGGACGGTCTTTCAACAAGCTCACCATCGGCACAATGAACGCCACCAGCAAGCCCAGCACCAGCAAGGCCGCCGACCAGCCCAGCCAACCAATCAGGCCAAGGGTGCCCGGCAACATGGCGAACTGACCGAACGACCCCGCCGCGCTGGCAATACCCATGGCCATGCTGCGTTTCTCCGCCGGTACCGCGCGGCCAACCACACCGAGAATCACCGAAAACGAGGTGCCGGACAGGCCAATACCAATCAACAAGCCAGCGCTCAATGACAGGGTGAGCGCCGAATCGGACATGCCCATCAGCACCAGCCCGGTGGCGTAGAGAATGCCGCCGACCATCACTACTTTCGCCGCGCCCAGGCGATCAGCCAGGGCTCCGGCAAAGGGTTGCGCCAGGCCCCAGATCAGGTTCTGCAAGGCTATGGCGAAGGCGAACACTTCACGCCCCCAGCCAAACTCGGCACTCATCGGCGCCAGAAACAGGCCGAAGCCATGCCGCACGCCCAGCGACAGCGCCAGAATCAACGCTGCGCCGAGGAGAATCCACCCACTGGTTCGCCATACCGATGTCATTATTGTTTTCTCCACAGCACCGCAAGGTTATGCGGGTATATACCCGCTTTAGGTCGGAAAAAGCTCAAGCAAGCAGCTCCAGCAAACGCACCAGCTCATCACGCTGGCCTTCACCCAAGGTGTCGATCAAACTGATCTGCGCCTTTTCCCACGCTGGCTCTGCCAGGCACAGACGTTCATGGCCCTGCGCTGTCAGCAATACCAGACGATTACGCAAATCACGGCCTTCGGCTAAGGCCACCAGCCCTTCAGCTTCCAGCACCCGCAGGTTACGCCCCAGGGTACTGCGATCCAGCCCCATGGCCTCGGCCAGGGTGGAAATGCTCGGCTGATCGAGGCGGCGCAAATGACGCAACAGGGAAAACTGCGCGACGTTGATCCCGAAGCCTTCGAGGGCCTCGTCGTAATGTCGGCTAACCCCACGGGCCGCTCGACGCAGGTGGGTGCAGATGCATTCGCTGGTCAACATGAATACGTGTATATACCCGCATCTATTCAGGTGCAAGCATTTCCTGCTCGACTACAACGCCAGACTTAGCAACACCGCCAACTCCAGCAACTCCAGTAACGCGCCAGCAGTATCGCCGGTGGTTCCGCCCAGTCGACGCATCATCAAGCGACGCAAGCAGAAAAACACGACGCCCGCCGCAGCCAGCACATACAGACCTTGCGGGCCTGTCAGGCCCAAACACAGCACGCCACTGGCCAGCAGTACCCACCAGCCACTGCGTCGCGGCAGATGCTCGGCCAGCGCCTGTCCCAATCCACCTGCGCGCACATACGGTGTGGTGAGAAACAGCCCGAGCATGGCGGTTCGGCCCAAAAGTGGCGCTACCATCAACAACAGCCCTTGGCCACGCTCGACCAACACCAACAAGGCGCAGAACTTGAGCAGCAACACCAGCACCAGAGTCACCACCGCGATCGGCCCGCTGCGTGGGTCTTTCATGATCTGCAGGGTGCGTTCGCGGTCACCGAAGCCGCCTAACCAGGCATCGGCACTGTCGGCCAGGCCATCAAGGTGCAAGGCGCCACTGAGCAGCACCCAGGCACTGAGCAACAGGGCCGTGTGCAACAGCAGCGGGCTGCCGTCGAGTGCGGTATTCAGCCCCCACAGCAGCACGCCAAACACGAATCCCACCGCTGGGTAAAACAGCAGCGAGCGCCCCATCTGCTCGGCTGTCGGCATCCCCGGCAGGCGTACAGGCAGGCTGCTTAGAAATTGCAGGGCTATCCAGAACGCCAGCATCTTAGAGCGCTTCTCGCAGAGTGCCATCGGCCAGCACTTCAAGGCGGCACAGGGCGCCATGGCCGACTTCTACTTGCAGCAGTTGTTCACGCGGCAAGCCCCTGGCACGCGCCAGCAACAGGCGCATCACACCGCCGTGGGTGACCAGCAACACATGCTTGCCGGCATACTCAGCACGCAAGGCGGCAAGTGCCGTCAGTACACGCGCAGAAAAGTCGCTGACCGGCTCTCCCGCTGGCGGGGTGAAGCTGTAGGGGTCAGCCCAGAACTGACCCAATTGCTGCTCGTGGGTGAGCATCAAGTCAGCGGCGCTACGCCCTTCCCACTCACCAAAATGCAACTCTTGCAGCCCGGGCGCCAAGTGCACCGGCAGGCCTCGCTGCTCACCCAGCAACTGGGCAAATCGTGCGCAACGCTGCAACGGGGAACTGACCAAGACCTGCCAGGGCCCGGCCGTGTCCACTGCGGCCTGCATCTGCGCCCAGCCCTTGGCGGTCAGCGCATCATCCAGGCTACCGCGCAGCCCGCCACCAAGTTCGGTTTCGCCGTGGCGCAACAGGTCGATGATCATGCCGGGCGATCCGCCACGGCCGCTTCGGCGAAAGTCGCCATTTGCCCGTGCAGGTCGCAGGCCAGGCGCAGCAACGGCACCGCCAGCGCCGCGCCACTGCCCTCGCCCAGGCGCAAGCCCAGCGCCAGCAGCGGCTCGGCCTGCAACGCGTCCAGCACCCGGCGATGCCCAGGCTCAGCGCCGCAGTGGCCAAACAACAGCCAGTCACGGCAATCCGGGTTGAGGCGCACAGCCACCAACGCAGCGACCGTGCAGATAAAACCATCAACCAGTACCGCGACTCCGGCTTGCGCGCAGCCCAGATAAGCCCCTACCAAGGCGGCGATTTCAAAGCCGCCAAAGCAGAACAAGCGCCGCAACGGGTCATCTGCCAGGCCTGCGTGCAGTGCCAACGCCCGCTCGATAACCTCGGCCTTATGCGCAACCCCTGCGCCATCCAGGCCGGTACCCGGGCCACTGAGTTCGCTGGCCGGGCAGCCCAGCAAGGCACATGCGAGTGCGCTGGCAGCGGTGGTGTTGCCAATGCCCATCTCACCGCCAATGAACAGCCGGGCGCCACAGGCGGCAGCACGCAAGGCAGCGTCTCGCCCGCCCTGCAGCGCCTGCAGGCCCTGCTCACGGGTCATCGCCGGGGCCTTGGCAAAGTTCGCTGTACCGGGCCCCACGCGCAGGTGACGCACACCCGGCAGGTTCAGGTCCGGGTCGATGGTGCCCAGGTCAACGACTTCCAGCTGGGCATTGAGCTGACGCGCCAGCACGCTGATCGCCGCGCCACCGGCGACAAAATTCTGCAGCATCTGCCCGGTGACCGCCTGCGGATAGGCGGAAATGCCTTCGGCCACCACGCCATGGTCACCGGCGAAGATCGCAATGCTGACCTGTTCCACACTGGGCTTGAGTTGCCCCTGCAGTCCGGCAAGTTGCACCGCAAGCGACTCCAGGCGGCCAAGCGAGCCGCTGGGTTTGGTCAATTGTTGCTGACGCGCCAACGCCTGCTGGCGGGCAGCAGGATCGACGGCACGGCAGGCATCAAGCCACCAGGTCTGACTCATGGTGCGGTTCCTTTCAAAGTAAGTGGCAGACCAGCGACCGCCAGCACTACCCGCTGGCAGCGCTCGGCAATGGCCTGGTGCAGCCAGCCGGCTTCATCGACATAGCGACGCGTCAGCTCACCCAGTGGCACCACGCCCAGACCGGTCTCGTTGCTGACCAGAATGATCTCGCCCGGAAGCGTGTCGAGGCACTCGAGCAACGCCGTGCGCTCAGCGAGCAGGCGCTCGGGGTTGTCCAGCATCAGCAGGTTGGTCAGCCACAGGGTCAGGCAGTCAACCAGCAGGCAGCGATCGGCGCTGGCATTGGCGCGCAGCACCTGCGCCAGGGCCAGCGGCTCCTCGATCAGCCCCCAACTGGCCGGGCGACGCTCACGGTGCAGTTGCACCCGGGCATTCATTTCACCGTCCAGCGGCTCGCTGGTGGCGATGTAGGTCACCGGCAAGCCGCTGCGTTCGGCCAATTGCTCGGCCAGGCGGCTCTTGCCGGAACGGGCACCGCCGAGAATCAGATTGAGCATGTCAGTTCAGCCCGCACAGTTGCCGTAGTTGGATGGTATCCAGGTGCTGCTCGACCAGATCAGCCAGGCGTTCGATATCACGCTCACGCAGCGCCTGATAATCAACCTGCTCGACCTCGTGCAAACCCGCCCAGCGCAACAACGCCGCGCACGACTGCGGGCTCTCGAACAGGCCATGCAGGTAGGTCGCCAGAATCTGCCCGTCGGCACTGATGGCGCCATCGCTGCGTCCATCCGCCAGTTGCACCGCAGGCTGCTCCAGCGCCGCGCCCTGCGTCACCCCGGCGTGAATTTCATAACCGCTGATCGGCGCCTGCTCCAACTGCAAGGTACCGGCAACGTTGCGCAGTTGTTTTTGCGCCTCCAACACCGTGACGAAATCGAACAGGCCCAACCCCTCGCTGCTACCGGCCGGACCTTCCAGGCCGAGCGGATCGTCCACTCGCTTGCCGAGCATCTGCAGGCCACCGCAGATCCCCAGGACCTTGCCACCGTAGCGTAGATGGCGAGTGATGGCCTGGTCCCAGCCGCGGGCACGCAACTGCGCCAGATCGCCGCGTACGCTTTTGGAGCCTGGCAAGATGATCAAGTCTGCGGGGGGAATCGAATCACCCGGGCCGATGAACTGCAGGTCGACTTGCGGGTGCAGGCGCAACGGGTCGAAGTCAGTGTGGTTGCTGATGCGTGGCAGTACCGGCACGATCACCTTGAGGGCGCGTGCAACCTTGTCGCCCTGGCGCTGGTCGATACCATCTTCGGCTTCCAGGTGCAGGTCCATCACGTAAGGCAGCACCCCGAGCACTGGTTTGCCGGTACGCGCCTCCAGCCAGTCCAGGCCGGGCTGCAGCAAGGCAATGTCGCCACGGAAACGGTTGATCACAAAACCTTTGACCCGCGCCTGCTCACTGGGCGACAGCAGTTCCAGGGTGCCGACCAGATGGGCGAACACGCCACCGCGGTTGATGTCGGCAACCAGGATCACCGGGCAGTCCACCGCCTCGGCAAAGCCCATGTTGGCGATATCGCCAGCGCGCAGGTTGATCTCTGCGGGTGAGCCTGCCCCTTCCACCATCACCACCGGGTACTGCGCAGCCAGACGCTGGTGCGAGTCCAGCACCGCCTGCATGGCGATAACCTTGTAGTCGTGGTACGCCACGGCATTCATGCTGGTAACGGCACGGCCGTGAACGATGACTTGAGCGCCGGTGTCGCTGTTGGGCTTGAGCAGTACCGGGTTCATGTCGGTGTGCGGCGCCAGCCGCGCTGCCTGGGCCTGAACCGCCTGAGCCCGGCCAATCTCGCCACCGTCGGCAGTCACCGCACTGTTGAGCGCCATGTTCTGCGGTTTGAACGGCACCACTGCCACGCCTTGACGCAGCAACCAGCGGCACAGCGCGGTCACCAGTGTGCTTTTGCCTGCATCGGAGGTGGTGCCCTGCACCATCAGGGTCGTCATGGTGTTTCCTTGCAGTAATCGTTGAGTGCCTGTTCCAGGCGCTGAAAATCCGCATCAGTGGCTGGCAGGCCGAAGCGCAGGCTGGCGGGCTGGCTGAACAGCCGCAGCAGGATGCCGCGCTGGGCCATGAACTCATGCACCTGTGCAGCCTGATCAATCACCCGATACTGGAACAGATCACAGCCCCCCGTCGGGGCAAAGCCGACCCGGCTCAGCAAAGCGGCCAAGCGTTGGCTGGCAGCGGCACAACGAGCGATCTGCTGCTGGTGCGCGGCGTTGTCGAGCAAACACGCCTGGCCCAGCGTTCGCGTCGGCCCGCTGACGGTCCAGGGCCCCAGCAATTCCGCCAGGCGTTGCAACAGCAGCGGCTCCGCCAGCACGAAGCCCAACCGCACCCCGGCCAGGCCGAAGAACTTGCCAAACGAGCGCAGTACGATCAGCCCCGCCTGCTGGGCATGGGCGCCAATGCTGTGCTGCGGGCTGTTGTCCATGAACGCTTCATCGACCAGCAACCAACCGCCGCGCCGCGCCAGACGCTGGTGCCAGCCCAGCAACTGTGCAGCCGGATGCAGGCAACCGGTTGGGTTGTTGGGGTTGACCACCACCAGCACATCAAGGCTGTCGAGCATCTCATCGACCTCCTCACTGCGCAGTTCGAGCACCTGATGCCCGGCACGGCGCCAGCCCTCGGCATGCTCGGCGTAACACGGCGACAGCACGCCCACCGTGCCGCGCGCGCGTAGCTGGGGCAAGGCCTGAATCGCGGCCTGGGAACCGGCGACCGCCAGCAGGTGCTCGACACCGTAATACCCGGCGGCGGCCTGCTCCAGGCCATCGTCGGTCTCGGGCAAGCGCGCCCAGGCACGCAGTGGAATCTCTGGAATGGCAAACGACCACGGGGCAATGCCGCTGGACAGGTCCAGCCATTGCTCCCGGGCAATGCCGTAGTGCTGCACGGCGCGTTGCAGGCGCCCACCGTGTTCAAGCATAGAGTTCAGCCCCCAGGCACATCAGCAGCAACCACAACCACACACCCTGACACACCAGACGCCAGCCACGCTCGATGGCGTCGGCATCCGCCGCCGGACCTTCGCCCAGTTGCGGGCGTTCGTGCAATTCACCGTGGTACACCGCCGGGCCGCCCAGTTCGACACCCAGGGCGCCCGCGCCAGCGGCCATCACCGGCCCGGCATTGGGGCTGTCCCACAGCGGTGCCTGACGGCGCCAGCAGCTCAGGGCCAGTCGGGTCTTGCCGAGCAGAGCGTAGGTCAACGCCACCAGGCGTGCCGGAATGTAGTTGAGCACATCATCGATACGCGCCGCCGCCCAGCCAAAACGCTCGAAGCGCTCGTTACGGTAACCCCACATGGCGTCCAGGGTGTTGCTCAGGCGATAGAGCACCACACCCGGCGCGCCCGCCACGACAAACCAGAACAGCGCTGCAAACACCGCATCGCTGCCGTTCTCCAACACCGATTCGGTGGCGGCGCGTGCCACGGCGGTTTCGTCCAGCTCGCGGGTTTCGCGGCTGACCAGATAGCCCACGCGCTGGCGTGCCTGCTCCAGATCACCGGCACGCAATGCGGCGGCAACCGGGGTCACGTGTTCGCCCAAACTGCGCAGCCCCAGCGCGCAGTACAGCGCCAGAATTTCCACCAGCCAGCCGATGTAGGGCAGCCAGGACAGTAAGGTGGCCAACAAGGTCAGGGGAATCACTGCCAGAAACCAGGCCGTGACGCCGTGGCTGCGCCAGCCACATCCCCCGGCGTTGAAACGCTGCTCCAGGCGCCCGGCCAGACGCCCGAAAGCCACCAACGGATGCCGACGCCGGGGCTCGCCCAGCAGCGCATCCAGCGCTACACCGGCAACGGTCAGCAACGCCACACTCATCAAGACTCTCCCCACTGGTTTTCAAAGAGCATGTCGCTCAGCGGGCGCTCGGCAGCCCAGCCCTCCAGCACCAGCATCGGCGCCGGGTAAAACGCCCGGACCGGGCCCAGGCACAGAATCGCCAGCGGCTTGGCGCCCGCCGGCATGTGCAACAGCTCGGCCAACGCCTGAGGTTCGAACAACGACACCCAGCCCATGCCCAACCCTTCGGCACGCGCCGCCAGCCACAGGTTCTGGATTGCGCAGGACAGCGAAGCGAGGTCCATCTCCGGCAAGGTGCGGCGGCCGAAAATGTGCTTCTCACGGTCATCCATCAAGGCGGCCACCAGCAACTCAGCGCACTCGCTGATGCCTTCGACCTTGAGTTTCATGAACTCATCCGAACGCTCGCCCAACGCCTCGGCCGTGCGCACCCGCTCGGCTTCCACCTGCGCCTGTATACGCTGGCGCAAGGCCTGGTCGGTGATGCGGATAAAACGCCAGGGCTGCATCAGCCCGACACTGGGGGCCTGATGCGCCGCCGCCAGCAGGCGCGCCAGCAGCTCAGGGGCTACCTCGCCCTTGATGAAATGGCGCATGTCGCGGCGTTCGCCGATGGCGCGGTACACCGCGGCGCGCTCGGCATCGCTGAAAGCCTGATCGCTCATGGCGCCAACAGCGCCGCCGCCGCATGGGGGTTGGAAGCAAAGTAGAAATGCACGTAGGACGCCGTCAAGCGGCCCTGACGGTAGACCGCCTCGGCACCGCGCCCGCCATTGGGGCTGTGCCCGCGGGCAATCGGCTGCAACTCGGTGGTGGTCAGCGAATGGTGGTAGGTGTGCCCGCGCAAGGTGCCCTCCGGCAACTCCACCGCTTGCAACGCCAGGGCAGCCAGGCGCTTCTGCATGACCGCCTCGCCTGCCAACAGGCCGAGCAACTCGGCACGCGTACCCGCGACATCGGTGAGGCTCTCCAGCAGGTAGAGCATGCCGCCACACTCTGCCAGCACCGGCTTGCCGGCCTGGTGATGATCGCGAATCGCCGCCAGCATCGAGGTGTTGGCAGCCAGCGCCTGGTGATGCAGCTCCGGATAGCCACCCGGCAGGTACAGGCTGTCGGTCTGCGGCAGCGTACGATCATGCAGCGGTGAAAAGAACTTCAGCTCGGCGCCCATGGCGCGCAGCAGCTCGAGGTTGGCGCCATAGGTAAAGGCAAACGCCTCATCCCGGGCCACAGCGACGGTTACGCCCTCGAGCAAGGGTTCGATGACCTGCACGCTCGGCGCAGCGAAGGCCACAGCCGGCGGCAACGACGACTCGCAACTGGCTGCCAGCGCCGCAGCGGCGGCGTCCAGGCGCACATCCAGATCGTTGAGTTCACTGGCCTGCACCAGGCCCAGGTGGCGGCTTGGCAGCTCGATCCCGGTTTCCCGCGACAGGCCACCGTACCAACGCAGCCCTTCGGTCAGGCTGCCTTCAAGCAACTGCGCATGACGCAAGGTACCGACACGGTTGGCCAGCACGCCTGCAAACGGCAAGTCCGGCTGGTAGCGCGCCAGGCCCAGGGCCAGTGCACCGAAGGTCTGGGCCATGGCGGTCCCGTCAATCACCGCAAGCACAGGCACGGCAAAATGCCGGGCCAGGTCAGCGCTCGATGGCGTGCCGTCGAACAAACCCATGACCCCTTCGATCAGAATCAGATCGGCCTCACCTGCTGCCTCCCAGAGCAGCCGACGGCTTTCCTGCTCACCGACCATCCACAGGTCCAGCTGGTACACCGGGGCGCCGCTGGCCCGTTCTAGGATCATCGGGTCCAGAAAGTCCGGGCCGCACTTGAACACCCGCACCTTGCGCCCGAGATTGCGGTGCAACCGCGCCAGAGCGGCGGTCACGGTGGTCTTGCCCTGACCAGAGGCCGGGGCGGCGATCAGCACCGCCGGGCAGTGGCGCGTGTCACTCATAGCTCAACGCCTTTCTGGGCGCGGATGCCTGCCTGAAAGGCGTGCTTGATCATGCCCATCTCGGTGACGGTGTCGGCCAGTTCGATCATTTCGTCTTTGGCGCCACGCCCGGTGACAATCACGTGCTGCATCGGCGGGCGCGCCTGCAGGTCGCTGAGCACCTGCTCCAGGTCGAGGTAGCCGTGTTTGAGGGCGATGTTCAGTTCATCCAGCACCACAAAGGTAATGGCCGGGTCTTGCAGCAGTTGACGCGACACCGCCCAGGCAGCTTCAGCGGCGGCAATATCGCGTTGGCGGTCCTGGGTTTCCCAGGTGAATCCCTCGCCCATCACGTGGTAACGCACCTGCTCTGGAAAGCGCCGGAAGAACAGTTCTTCGCCAGTGCTGTTGCGGCCCTTGATGAACTGCACCACGCCACACTGCATACCGTGGCCCATGGCCCGGGCCAGCATGCCGAAAGCGGAGCTGCTTTTACCTTTGCCATTGCCGCTGAGCACCAGCAGCAAACCGCACTCGTTCGGCGCATTGGCAATACGCTCGTCGATCACCGCCTTCTTGCGCTGCATACGCGCCAGGTGGCGTTCGTCACGCTCATTGGATTCAGTCATCGCAGTCTCCGCATAGCACTATCCGTCAGTTCGCAGCGAGCTTGTCGGCACAGGGCCGTACAGCGTTCGCGGCAAAAAAGACAGTAATAGATGAATGGATAAGGCAGACGGAGAAACGCGCAAGGCTGCGGCATGGGCCGAAGGATACGCGCATCACCCTCCGTGATGCCGTTGGCTGTAACAGGCCGGTCTCCGGGCTTGTGAGCGGGGCCTTGAACACCCAGGGTCGTGCGCCTTCCCGGGGTTCATTACCCAGTGGCCATGCGCGACCTTGACTCACCTACCGTTGCGGGGGCAGCGCCGGACTCGCACGCATTAGCGCAGCCACCGGCTTCCCTGTTTCACCCTGCCAGACCGCAGCCCACAGAGCACCTGAAACAAGTCGCGAAGGTTAGAGGGTTGCACCCGGAGCGTCAATGAAAGGTGCTGCACTGGCCTGGATCAATGGCGTGTTTGTCGGCTTGTGTCACCCTGATATCAGTGATATCAAATAGCCATGATCTGGCTGCACTCAATTACAACGATAAAGGAGAGAACGGCATGCAAGGTCTGATCATCAACAACCCGCGCCTGGAATTCCTGCGCCCGGCGCTGGAGCGCTGGGTTGAATGCATTGACCGACTCAACCAGACCCTGGGCGACAGCGAAGCGCCTTACTGGCACGGCGCTCAAACCAACCTCAGTGTGCTTTGCGCTGCCGCCTGGCAAGCTGAGCTCGTGACCTTGCAACACCACCCGAGTAAAAAGCAGCGCGACGAAGGCGACCGCGAAGGACATTGCGACCTGTACATCGCCAATCGTGAAGAGGCCGCCTACCTGCAAGGCAGCCAGCGCTGGCCGCGTATCGGCCGCCTTGACTTGAGCAACGCCCTGCAGGAAACCGTGTTCGCTGCCCGCCAGGTGGCCGCCCCCAGTCAGCTCAAAGTGGCTGCGCTGTTCGCCAGCCCGTGGAAAGCCGGGCAGCATGCCAGCCCGGAAGAGCTGCAGGACCTGGTTGAAGATCTGCAAAAGCATACGGCTTGCGCCATTGCCTGGTATTTCCCTTATGCCTACCGCAAGCTGCATAACGAGGCGGGGCAGTATTATCCGGGGGTTGCCTTGCTGCTCAAGCAGGCTTGAAATCAGGGCACGATCGCGGGGCAAGCCCGTCCCTACAGGGTAGGAGCGGGCTTGCCCCGCGATTGAGTCTCAACGCTTACGACACAACGTCAAACCGTCCCCAATCGGCAACAGGGAAAGGTCCACCCGCGCATCATCCTT
This sequence comes from Pseudomonas sp. NUPR-002, assembly GCF_056322725.1. Taxonomy (NCBI): domain Bacteria; kingdom Pseudomonadati; phylum Pseudomonadota; class Gammaproteobacteria; order Pseudomonadales; family Pseudomonadaceae; genus Pseudomonas; species Pseudomonas sp. NUPR-002. The sequence continues at coordinate 1,574,954 of NZ_CM150476.1, read as the reverse complement.
GAGCTGTAGATTCAACGCCTGGATCGCCCGCGTATCGTCACTGTCAGGCTGTTCCTGCAACACCCGCCCGCTCCACAGCGTGTTGTCGAACAGCACCAGCCCACCGCAACGCAGCAAACGCAGCGCCTCTTCCAGATAACCCGGATAATTGGCCTTGTCGGCATCGATGAAGATCAGGTCGTAGCGCTCTGACGGCAGACTCGCCAAGGTCTTCAAGGCAGGCCCCAGGCGCAATTCAATGCGCTGTGCCACCTCCGCCTCACGCCAGTAGCGCCAGGCAATCGCGTTGTAGCTGCCTTCAAGATCACAACACAGCAGTTGCCCCTGCTCCATGGCCTGGGCCATGCACAGCGCGCTGTAGCCGGTGAAGGTACCCACCTCGATGACTCGCTGTGCACCGATCAGGCGTACCAGCAAGGCCAGCAATTGCCCTTGCTCCGGCGCTACCTGCCAGCGCGCCTCGGGCAAGGCCTGGGTTTCCACACGCAAACGCGCCAACAGCGGTGTCTCGCGAACAGACACCGCTTGCAGGTAGTGGTAGAGCGCATCGTCGAGGTATAGCGTTTGTGCCGTCATCGCCTACCTCGCCAGGTCAGGGGTTACGCGCCAGTTGAGGCGGCGCCAGAACGCGCTTGGCGTTGAGGTAGGCTTTGTTCCAGTAGCTGTTGGACAGGTAATCCAGACGCACGGTGCCACCGGCAGACGGGGCATGCACGAAGCGCCCCTCACCCACGTAAATGCCAGCGTGACTGACCTGGGAGCCGCCATTGGTGGCGAAGAACACCAGATCGCCCGACTGCAACGCGGTGCGGTCGATAGTGGGCGCACGCATGCCGATCATTTCACGGGTGGTACGCGGCAGTGAAATACCCGCAGAGTCACGATAGACGTAACCGATCAGGCCGCTGCAATCAAAACCCGAATCGGGGGTATTGCCACCCCAGCGATAAGGCGTACCGACCAGACCCAGGGCCTGAAACAGCACATCTTCAGCAACGGGAGAGAAATACACTTGAGGCGCCATGACCACCGGTTTAACCACTTTGGCGGGTTTCGGGGCATGACTGGAGCAGGCACCGAGCAGTGCCAGCAGGGAAAGTAGAGCGAAGCGCGCCTTCATCGCCATGGTCAGAACATCCTGTCTGAAGCCGTCCGGCGGTGTGGCCGGAAATAGTTGAGAATTTAGATTAGACGCTTTCTGTAAACACGCACGGCGACGCGCTTTTCAGCGACGTCGCCGTGGTATGGCAAGGCCAGGGTTCAGTTGCGCGAAATAGTCGTCGCAGTCGGTGCCATGGCCAATGCACGCTTGGCTTCGATAAAGGTTTTGCTCCAGTAGCGATCACCGAGCTTGTCGATGCGCACACCACCGCTGCGGCGGCTGCTGGAGTGAATGAACTGATCGTCACCCAGGTAGATCCCGGCGTGGCTGACACGACCGCGACCATTGGTGCTGAAGAACAACAGGTCACCCGGCTTGAGGTTGTTGCGAGCAACCAGCGGGGCTTTTACGTTGATCATTTCGCGGGTGGAACGTGGCAGGTTCAGGCCGGCTTCTTCGCGGAACAGGTAGCCGATGAAGCCACTGCAGTCAAAGCCGGTGTTCTCGGAGGTACCGCCAAAACGGTAACGGGTACCGATCAGCGACATGCCGCGTTCGAGAATGTTGTCAGCCAGGGCTGGCAATTGGTAAGGCTTGCTGCTGGCGAAATCTTGCAGGTCTTCTTCAGTGGCCAGCTCTTCCTCGAACACCGACGAGGTGGAGGATTTGGCCGAGACCTGAGAAATGACCGATTGTTGATCCTGCTGCTGCGAAACCGGGCTATGCGCCGCGCAGCCAAAAAGCAGGGTCACAAGTGCGAGGGGCACGAGGGGTGCGAAGCGATTTAGCATGGGCACGACCGTGTCTTGAGATTTAAAGAAGTCGAGACTATGCCTTCTATCGCATCGATTTGCAAATTCAATCGAAAAAAATGTGACTTTTATGTTCCGAGGCTCTAGCCCCTACCTTACCAGCCTAAAGTTTCTTTCAGAAACGGGATCGTCAGCTTGCGCTGAGCCTGCAAAGAGGCTTGATCGAGGCGTTCGAGCAGGTCGAACAATGCGCTCATGCTGCGCGTGCCGCGGGTCAGAATGAAATGCCCGACTTCGTCTGTCAGGTGCAGGCCGCGGCGCGAAGCACGCAGTTGCAGGGCACGCAGCTTGTCTTCGTCAGACAGCGCGCGCATCTGGAAAATCAGCGCCAGGGTCAGACGCGACTTGAGGTCGGCCAGTTTGATCGGCAACTCCCGCGGCGAGCTGGAGGCCGCCAGCAACAAGCGGCGGCCGCTGTCGCGCAGGCGGTTGAACAGGTGAAACATCGCCTCTTCCCACTCGGGCTTACCGGCAATCACATGCAGGTCATCCAGACACACCAGCTCGTATTGCTCGAGGTTATCGAGCAGCTCGACACCCCGGTCCAGCAACTGTGCCAGCGGCAGGTAAACGGCAGGCTCGCCCAATTGCTCGAAGCGCAGGCAGGCGGCTTGCAACAGATGGGTACGCCCGACGCCCTGCTTGCCCCAGAGATAGATCAAGCTTTCGGTCCAGCCGGCGTCGGCTTCGCAGAGTCGCTCGACGTAGCCCAATGCGGCGGCGTTGGCACCCGGGTAGTAGTTGATGAAGGTGGCGTCGTCACGCAGACGCACACCCAAGGGCAACTGGATCGGTTTCATGCTGGCTGGGCAGTTCCGAAGAACCACAAAGGGCCTTTTGTGAAAAGTCTGCAAAGTTTATACCCGTGGCGCCCCTGGCACAATCGGCGCGGACCACAAGTAAAATCAAAGGCTTGCATCGATGCCTGGCGGTCGATGAAAGCCTTTGGCCATTAAGCTAGAGCTCGGGGTCGATCTCACCGCCGTACATATCCGACTCTTTATAGAGATCGTGGACATGCCGCAGCAGCACCATGATCACCGCCGCCACGGGCAGCGCCAGCAAAATCCCGGTGAAGCCAAACAGCTCTCCGCCAGCAAGAATGGCAAAAATCACCGCCACCGGGTGCAATCCAATTCGATCCCCCACCAGCAACGGGGTTAGCACCATCCCTTCCAGCGCCTGGCCGACCATGAACACCGCAGCGATAGCAAGCAACGAATAAGGGTCTGCGCCGAACTGGAACAAGCCCGCAATCATTGCCGCGCCGATACCAATAATGAAGCCCATGTACGGCACGATGGCCGCCAACCCAGCCAGCAGGCCGATCAACAGCCCAAGCTCAAGGCCAACCAGCATCAAGCCAGAGGCGTAGATCACACCCAGCGCCAGCATCACCATCAACTGACCGCGAACGAATGCACCGAGCACTTCATGGCACTCGCCCGCCAATCCCACCACCTGCTCCTCGCGCTGACGCGGCAACAGGCTGCGCAGCTTGGCCATCATCACGTCCCAGTCGCGTAGCAGGTAGAAGCTCACCACCGGGATCAGCACCAGATTGGCCAGCCAGCCCAGCAGTGCCAGCCCCGAGGCGGTTGCCTGGGACAGGATGACGCCGACAATGTCGCCGGTCTGCCCCATATGCCCGCTGATTGCGGCCTTGATCTTGTCGAACTTCCAGAAGCCTTCGGCCAGCCCGAAACGGGTCTGCAGCCAGGGCAAGGCATCGTGCTGCAGCCAGTCGAGCATCTGCGGCGCCAGCTCGTAGAGGCGCACCAATTGCTTGGCGAGCATCGGTACCAGTACCAACAGCAGCAGGGTCAACAGCAGGGTGAACAGGGCAAATACCACCACGACGCCCCAGGTGCGTGACATGCCGGCTCGCTCCAGGCGATCCACCAGCGGATCGGCCAGGTACGCCAGCATGATGCCCACCAGAAACGGCGAGAGAATCGGATGCAGCCAGTACAACAGTGCTGCGCACAGCACAATTACGCCGGGCCATACCCAACGACGCATATCAATCATGAACGGCTCCAAGCCTGGTCAGGGATTACCAACGAAAACGCAGGCCATCGAACGGTTTTACAGCAGTTGCCTGAGTGGCGGCCGGATTGGCCGGGTCAACCACCGGTTGCGCCTGTGCTGCCGGTGCTTCGGCGGGCAGTTCCTGCAACTTGGCCAAGCCAAGCTGGGCACGCAACTGATCGCTGTTGCCGGTCACCTGATAGGTCAGGGTGTCGCCGGTTACCTGATTAAGGCGTGCGCCATAAGGTTCCAGCACCCGGCCCAACTCGGCATAGCGTGCCAGGGTCATGCCCTGAACCTGCACTTGCATGACGCTGCTGGCGCCTGGGCGTGCCACAAAGCGCGGCGCCAGACGGGTACTGACCGCCAGCATCACTGCATCGGCCAGCGCGGCCTGGTCGCCTGCCTCAACCTTGCCCTGCTCGCGCTGCTCGCCCAGCCACAGGCGCCAGGTGCCCTGCCACTTGCCATCGGCCTCACTGGCGTGCACCGCTAACAAGGCATCTGCGCCGTATCGTTCCGAAGCATCGCGCAGCGGCGCTGGGTCTGAACCTTCCAGGTTTTTTGCGGTGGCCACCAATTGTTCGTTGAGGTCGGCCAATGGCAGTCGTAATGGCAGACCGCGATGTTGCGCGGCGCGGCGCAAGGGTGCGGCACTGTTTTGGCCATCGCCGACCAGACTTGAGCCTTCGGCGCTGTCGTTCAGCCACCAGCCGAGGATTGCAGGCCGGTTGTTGCCCCACAAGGCCAGGCCAGCCTGACGCAAGGTGCGCTCGGTGCTGCCCGGGTCGAAGTCCACCAGTACGGTTTCCGGCGGTCCGGCTTCGAAGCCGAACTGACTGATGATTTGTTGGGGGTCCTTACGCAACCCTGCCAGGGCCGGGCTCTGCGCCGCCTTGGGGTCGCCCGTCAAGCGCAGAATGAGGGTTTCAAGGGCTTTACCGGTGGCCTGAGTACGGGCCTCGGCCCCCTGGCCATCGACCGGTTCACGCACCTGATAAAGGCCAGAGACGGTTTCGGCCTGTGCCGACAGGCCAAACAAGGCAAGACAGCCAGCGGCCAGGTATTTACGCAAACGCATGAAGGATTCCTGTCCTGATAATAAAGAAGCGATGCTTTGAGCAACGGCCTGGGCGTCCAGTTCCACCTCATCGCCTTTGCTATACCTTATACAGCCTGTGCCCTGGCAACCAGTCAGACACTATTAAAGGCTATTTTTTGTTTGTTCACGGGCTTGCCCCGCGACAGCGATCTTTCAGGCACATCGCCTCGCGGGGCAAGCCCGCGCCTACCAGGAAAAGCCGCAGCCAATGATTTTTTTGCCCAATCAGGGCCCTGCCCGTCGGCCTGAGGATGGCCGCTACCGGGCAACCCTGATAAAATCGCGCGCCTTCGCAGACCGCTGACGGTCAGGCAGGCGGAATTTCCCCACCTTGTCTGGCAGGTCACGGTCGATTCCCCTGAATCCCTCCCTCTTAAAGGCCTGGATCATGAGCAAGCAACCCTCCCTGAGCTACAAGGACGCCGGTGTAGACATCGACGCCGGTGAAGCATTGGTCGAACGCATCAAAGGCGTTGCCAAGCGCACGGCGCGCCCGGAAGTCATGGGCGGCCTGGGCGGTTTTGGCGCCCTCTGTGAAATCCCGGCCGGCTACAAACAACCGGTTCTGGTGTCCGGCACCGACGGTGTTGGCACCAAGCTGCGCCTGGCGCTGAACCTGAACAAGCATGACAGCATCGGCCAGGACCTGGTCGCCATGTGTGTCAACGACCTGGTGGTGTGCGGCGCCGAGCCGTTGTTCTTCCTCGACTACTACGCCACCGGCAAGCTCAACGTCGACGTAGCGGCCACCGTGGTCACTGGCATCGGCGCTGGCTGCGAACTGGCAGGCTGCTCCCTGGTCGGCGGCGAAACCGCTGAAATGCCTGGCATGTACGAAGGCGAAGACTACGACCTGGCCGGCTTCTGCGTTGGCGTGGTGGAAAAAGCCGAAATCATCGACGGCTCCAAAGTTGCCACTGGCGATGCCCTGATTGCCCTGCCGTCTTCCGGCCCGCACTCCAACGGTTACTCGCTGATCCGCAAGATCATCGAAGTGGCCGGTGCCGACATCGAAAACATCCAGCTCGACGGCAAGCCGCTGACCGAACTGCTGATGGCCCCGACCCGCATCTACGTCAAGCCGCTGCTCAAGCTGATCAAAGACACCGGCGCGGTCAAAGCCATGGCCCACATCACTGGTGGCGGCCTGCTCGACAACATCCCGCGCGTCCTGCCAAAAGGCGCCCAGGCCGTTGTTGACGTCGCTAGCTGGAACCGCCCTGCCGTGTTCGACTGGCTGCAAGCGCAAGGCAACGTCGACGAGCACGAAATGCACCGCGTGCTGAACTGCGGCGTTGGCATGGTCATTTGCGTGGCCCAGGACCAGGTCGAAGTCGCCCTGCAGAACCTGCGTGATTCCGGCGAGCAACCATGGGTCATCGGCCAGATCGGCGTCGCTGCCGAAGGCGCTGCCCAGGTCGAGCTGAAAAACGTCAAGGCGCACTGATGCCAAGCACGCCCTGTGATGTGGTGGTGCTGCTGTCTGGCACCGGCAGTAACCTGCAAGCCTTGATCGACAGCTTCCGCACCGGCGATAGCCCGGTGCGGATCCGTGCTGTCATCTCCAACCGCGCTGATGCCTACGGCCTGCAGCGCGCCCGTGATGCCGGTATCGACACTGCGGTACTCGACCACAAGGCCTTCGAAGGCCGCGAAGCGTTCGATACCGCACTGGTCGAGCTGATCGACGGCTACCAGCCTCAACTGGTGGTGCTCGCAGGCTTCATGCGCATCTTGAGTGCCGGCTTCGTCCGCCACTATCAGGGCCGCCTGCTGAACATCCACCCTTCGCTGCTGCCCAAGTACAAAGGCCTGCACACTCATCAGCGCGCCCTTGAGGCCGGTGACCAGGAGCATGGCTGCAGCGTGCATTTCGTTACCGAGGAACTCGATGGCGGCCCGCTGGTCGTACAGGCTGTAATACCGGTAGAGTTGGATGACACGCCGGAACGCCTGGCACAAAGGGTTCACAGCCAGGAACATCAGATTTACCCGCTGGCAGTGCGCTGGTTCGCCGAAGGCCGTTTGCGCCTTGGTGAACACGGTGCTCTACTGGATGGCCAGCCCCTGGCGGCCAGCGGCCACTTGATTCGACCCTAGGAGATACTATGCGTCGCGCCCTGCTCTTCGCTCTTGCCGTGCTCGCACTGCCGCTTCAGGCAGCAGACCTCAAGCCATTCTCGGCCAGCTACACCGCTGACTGGAAGCAGTTGCCCATGAGCGGCACCGCCGAGCGCAGCCTGGAAAAGAACGCCAACGGTACCTGGAGCCTGAACTTCAAGGCATCGATGATGATCGCCAGCCTGACAGAGCAAAGCACCCTGCGCCTGGACAAGGACACCCTGTTGCCACAGACCTACCACTTTGAACGTGGCGGCCTGGGCAAAGCCAAGAAGGTCGATCTGAACTTTGACTGGAACAGCAAGCAGATCACCGGCACCGATCGTGGTGACGCGATCAAGCTGCCGCTGAACCGTGGCGTGCTCGACAAGTCCACCTACCAACTGGCCCTGCAGCACGACGTGGCTGCCGGCAAGAAAAGCGTGAGCTACCAGGTGGTTGATGGCGACGAAATCGACACCTACGACTTCCGCGTTCTGGGTACCGAAAAGGTCACCACCAAAACCGGCCAGGTCGATGCCATCAAGGTTGAGCGCGTACGCGACCCAAGCCAGAGCAAACGTATTACCGAACTGTGGTTCGCCAAAGATTGGGACTACCTGCTGGTACAACTGCGCCAGGTCGAGACCGACGGCAAAGAGTACGTGATCGTGCTGCAAGACGGTACGGTTGATGGCAAGGCTGTCAAAGGCAACTGATTACTGAACCCCGCCCAGTGCGGGGTTTTTTATGGGCTGTAGGAGCGGGCTTGCCCCGCGATTGCGGTAAACCTGGCACACCGCAATCGCGGGGCAAGCCCGCTCCTACAGTAAGCCCTCCCCCACATGAAAGATGTTTCATGAGGCAAGCATTTACTTAGTCAGCTAACAAATTCTATAAAAGAGACCTGCGACAAAGTGCCGCAGTTAACTGAACCTGGAGTTTGCAGATGACTGTCAAAGTAACTGAGCGCGACGAAAGCAAAATGTCTTATGAAAGCCTGGCAGCAGGTCTGCGCATCTGGGATGTGCACCAGCAGGATGAGCTGGTGGGCATGTTCCACAATGAGCATGAAGCCCATGATTACCGGATTGAACTTGAGTTCCTGGAAAGCAGGCAGCAGCCGCAATAACGCCCTCCAGAAAACACAAACCCCGCCGAAGCGGGGTTTGTCGTTTTTACCACATCAGATCGTCAGGGATGACGTAAGCGGCGTACGGATCATCGGCATCCGGCGCTTCAACCTGGGTATTGAGCAAGACAATACGCTTGGGATCGCGCTCCTGGATCTTCAAGGCCGCCTCGCGAGGGATCACTTCGTAGCCACCGCCGTGGGCAACGATGGCCAGCGAGCCGCTGCTCAGCTTGCTGCGCATCAGGGCGTTGACCGACAGGCGCTTGACCTTCTTGTCGTCGACGAAGTTGTAGTAATCCTCGGTGGTCAGCTTGGGCAGGCGCGACACTTCGATCAACTGCTTGACCTGCGCCGCCCGGGCCTTCTGCTCGGCTTTCTCTTGCTGCTGGCGGTTGAGCTCCTGGTCGCGCTGGGCTTTTTCCGCCATCGCTTCCTTGGCCAACCGCTGCTGGCTATCGTCTACTTCGACCTGGCCCTTGTGTTCCAGGCGCTTCTGTTTCTTCTGCTCTTTGTTGACCTGCTTGACCTGCTTCTGGTTGACCAGACCGGCTTTGAGCAATTGGTCACGAAGGGAAAGGCTCATTGTTCACTCACTTATAAACTTCAGTTCAGCCGCAGCTGGGCTGGTTCTTTTCCTGACGTTTGGCTTCGCCCCACAGCGCATCCATGTCTTCCAGGGTGCAATCTTCAATCGGACGCCCGCTTTCGCGCAATGCCTGCTCAATAAATCGGAAACGTCGTTCAAACTTTTGGTTCGCGCCACGCAGGGCGTTCTCCGGATCAACCTTCAGGTGCCGAGCCAGGTTGACGGTGGCAAACAGCAAATCACCCAGCTCTTCGGCCAGCGCTGCGCTGTCATTATTGGCCATTGCCTCGAGCACTTCGTCGAGTTCTTCACGGACCTTGTCCAGCACCGGCAAGGCATCCGGCCAATCGAAGCCGACCTTGGCCGTGCGCTTTTGCAGCTTGGCGGCGCGGGACAATGCGGGCAAGGCTGCCGGCACATCATCGAGCAACGACAGCTGTTCAGGAACGCCCTTCTCGGCGCGCTCCTGAGCTTTGATCTCTTCCCAGCGTTGCTTGACCTGGGCCTCATCGAGCTTCGGCGCATCCAGCGGCGCGTACAGCTCGCCGGTAGGAAACACATGGGGATGGCGGCGGATCAGCTTGCGGGTAATGCTGTCAATCACCCCGGCAAACTCGAAACGGCCTTCTTCACGGGCCAGTTGGCTGTAATACACCACCTGAAACAGCAGGTCGCCCAGCTCACCCTGCAAATGCTCGAAATCGCTGCGCTCGATGGCGTCGGCCACTTCGTAGGCTTCTTCGAGGGTATAGGGAATGATCGTTGCGTAGGTCTGCTTGAGGTCCCACGGGCAACCGTACTGCGGGTCACGCAGGCGGGCCATGAGGTGTAGCAGGTCATCCAGGTTGTACATCTCGGGTCCTTATCGCGGGGCATGCCCGCTCCTACTGTAGGAGCGGGCTTGCCCCGCGATCATGATTTCAAGGGGTACGATTACGCCGCGTCTCGATGATGTTCGGCAACTGCGATATCCGCCCGAGCAACCGCCCAAGCGCATCCAGCCCCGGAATCTCGATGGTCAGCGACATCAGCGCGGTGTTGTCTTCCTTGTTCGAGCGGGTATTGACCGCCAGAACGTTGATCCGCTCGTTGAGCAGTACCTGGGAGACGTCACGCAGCAAGCCCGGACGGTCGTAGGCACGAATGATGATGTCGACCGGGTAGGTCTGCACCGGCACCGGGCCCCAGCTGACCTGGATGATCCGCTCGGGCTCGCGCCCCGCCAGTTGCAACACCGAGGCGCAGTCCTGACGGTGAATCGTTACCCCACGCCCTACGGTGATGTAGCCGACAATCGCATCGCCTGGCAGCGGTTGGCAGCAACCGGCCATTTGCGTCAGCAGGTTGCCAACACCCTGAATCTGGATATCGCCACGCTTGCCTGGCTTGTACCCGGTCGCCTTGCGCGGCACCAGCTCAACGTGGCCACTGCGCTCCGGCTCAACCAACTGCTGGGCAGCGTTGACCAGGTGCGCCAGGCGCAAGTCACCGGCCCCCAGCGAGGCGAACATGTCTTCAGCCGCCTTGAGGTTGGCTTTTTCCGCCAACCGCTCAAAGTCGACCTGCGGCAGGCCCAGGCGGTTGAGTTCACGCTCAAGCAGGGTTTTGCCGGCGGCCACGTTCTGGTCACGGGCCTGCAGCTTGAACCAGTGAACGATCTTGGCCCGCGCCCGCGAGGTGGTGACGTAACCGAGGTTGGAGTTCAGCCAGTCACGGCTCGGGTTGCCGTGTTTGCTGGTGATGATCTCGACCTGCTCACCGGTCTGCAGGCTGTAGTTGAGCGGTACGATCCGTCCGTTGATCTTCGCGCCGCGGCAGTTGTGACCGATTTCGGTATGCACGCGGTAAGCGAAGTCCAGCGGCGTGGCGCCTTTGGGCAGGTCGATCGCATGGCCGTCCGGGGTAAACACGTAGACCCGGTCGGGTTCGATATCAACCCGCAGCTGCTCAGCCAGGCCGCCGATGTCACCCAGCTCTTCGTGCCACTCCAGCACCTGCCGCAACCAGGAGATCTTCTCCTCGTAATGGTTGGAGCTGGACTTGACGTCGGTGCCCTTGTAACGCCAGTGCGCACAAACGCCGAGTTCGGCCTCTTCGTGCATGGCGTGGGTACGGATCTGCACTTCCAGCACCTTGCCCTCGGGGCCGATCACTGCGGTGTGCAAGGAGCGATAGCCGTTTTCCTTGGGGTTGGCGATGTAGTCGTCGAATTCTTTCGGGATATGCCGCCAGAGGGTGTGCACGATACCCAGCGCGGTGTAGCAATCGCGCATTTCCGGCACCAGTACACGCACGGCGCGCACGTCGTAGATCTGGCTGAATTCCAGGCCTTTGCGCTGCATTTTGCGCCAGATCGAATAGATGTGCTTGGCCCGGCCACTGATGTCGGCCTTGACCCCGGTAGCCAGCAACTCATTCTGCAGCTGGTTCATCACATCGCTGATGAACCGCTCACGGTCCAGGCGGCGCTCGTGCAGAAGCTTGGCGATCTGCTTGTACTGCTCCGGCTCCAGGTAGCGGAACGACAGGTCTTCCAGCTCCCACTTGATATGGCCGATGCCCAAGCGATGCGCCAGCGGGGCGTAGATATCGAAGACTTCGCGGGCGACGCGGTGACGTTTTTCGTCGTCGGCGCCTTTGACCGCACGGATCGCGCAGGTACGCTCAGCCAGCTTGATCAGCGCCACGCGCACGTCATCAACCATGGCCACAAGCATTTTGCGCAGGTTCTCGACCTGCGCCTGGGAACCCAGCACCAGCGACTGGCGAGGGCTGAGACTGGCGCTGATGGCGGCCATGCGCAGCACGCCGTCGATCAGTTTTGACACCACCGGGCCAAAGCGTTGACCGACTTCGGCCAGGGTCACCTTGCCTTCGCGCACGGCGCGGTAAATCACTGCGGCTACCAGCGAATCCTGGTCAAGCTTGAGGTCAGCGAGGATTTCGGCAATTTCCAGGCCGGCCTGAAAACTGGAGGTGCCATCGGCCCAGGAATGCTTGGCCGGGTTCCCCTTTTTCTCGATTTCCTGAGCGAACTCGCAAGCCGCCTTGAGGGCTTCACGGTCCAGCGCCAGGTCGACGCTCACCACATGATCCAGCCATGCTTCGAGATTGATACTGCCGTCTGTGTTGACCGGCTGGTGCACTCTCACCTGTACCATCTTTGTTTACCTTTCCCTACAGCGCATTCGCGATGCGCTTGAAATCACTGGTGCTGCCCCTGCCGGACCCAAGGTGCAGCGCCTGACGCGCCAGTCCCGCTAGCCCGCTTCGAATAACGCCATGGCTTCGACATGCGCCGTTTGAGGAAACATGTCGAGAATCCCGGCACATTTTAGCCGGTAACCCTGCCTGACCAGCTCGAGCGTGTCGCGGGCCAGGGTTGCCGGGTTGCACGATACATACACCAGACGTTTCGCCCCAAGGTCTGCGATATTTCGCACTACCTCGTAAGCACCGTCTCGCGGTGGGTCCAAGAGTACCGCAGAAAAGCCTCCAGCGGCCCAGCCGGAGGCAGACAAAGGCTGCGATAAATCGGCCTGAAAAAACTGCGTATTATGCAAATTGTTGTTTCGTGCATTGGCCGCTGCCCGCTCGACCATTGCCTGTACCCCTTCAACCGCCACCACTTCGCGCACCTGACGGGCCAGCGGCAAGGCAAAATTGCCCAGGCCGCAGAACAGATCGAGTACGCGCTCGTCGGCTTGCGGCGCCAGCCAGGCCAGCGCCTGCTCGATCATTGCCGTGTTGACCTCAGCGTTGACCTGCACAAAGTCCCCAGGCCGGTACGCCAGCTCCAGGTTCCAGGGTGTCAGGGTAAAGCCGAGGCTCTGACTGGCATCAACCGGATAAGGTTCACCGTCACCGTGTAACCACAGCTGCACGTTGGCCTCGGCGCAAAACGCCTGTACCCGCGCAAGGTCTGCATCTGCCAATGGCGCGGTGTGGCGCAGCAGCAAAGCCACTGCGGTACCACTGAACAACTCGACATGGCCAACCACCTGCGGTTTGCTCAAGCTCTGCAACAGCAGCGGCAAATGACGCATGATGGCCTGCAAGGGTTGTACCAGCACCGGGCAGTCATCGATGGCGACGATGTCCTGGCTGGCTTCAGCGCGGAACCCGACGTCGAGCTTTTTCGCTTTGTTGTCCCAGCGCACCGCGACCCGCGCACGACGCCGGTAACCAAACTCAGGACCGCTCAACGGGCTGGCCCAGCGCTCAGGGACGACACCGGCAACGCGCTGCAACTGCTCAGCCAGCAAGCGCTGTTTCAGCGCCAGTTGATCGGCATGCGGCAGGTGCTGCAAATTGCAGCCGCCGCAGCGATCGAAATGTTTGCAGGGTGCTTCACGGCGTTCCGGGCTGGCGGTGAACACCCGCTCCAGACGCGCTTCGACCACTTTGCCGTGGGCGTTGAGCACCCGTGCTTCAACCTCTTCCTCGGCCAGCGCACCACTGACAAACCAGGTGCGCCCTTCGAGAAAAGCAATGCCGCGACCATCACCGGTCAGGCGCTCAATACGCAAGCGCTGCTTTTTGCCGGTGGGGATCTGCGGAGTACGGCTACCGCCGGCCGGCTGGAAGCGCAGGCCGCTGTTACGTTTACTTTTGGACATCAGTTCGCCGCGTCGAAAATGCCGGTCGACAGGTAACGGTCGCCACGGTCACAAATGATTGCCACGATCACGGCGTTTTCCAGCTCGCGCGACAGCCGCAACATGGCTGCCACTGCACCACCAGAAGACACGCCACAGAAAATGCCCTCTTCTCGGGCCAGACGGCGAGTCGTCTCTTCAGCTTCACTCTGCGCCATATCGACCACGCGATCGACACGATCGGCCTGGTAGATTTTCGGCAGGTATTCTTCAGGCCAGCGACGGATGCCCGGAATAGCCGAGCCTTCCATCGGCTGCAGACCGACGATCTGTACCGCTGGGTTCTGCTCTTTGAGGTAACGCGAGCAGCCCATGATGGTGCCGGTGGTGCCCATGGAACTGACGAAATGGGTAATAGTGCCCTGGGTCTGCTGCCAGATTTCAGGGCCGGTGCTGACATAGTGGGCTTCGGGATTGTCACCGTTGCCGAACTGGTCGAGTACCAGGCCACGGCCGTCGGCTTGCAGACGATCTGCCAGATCGCGCGCGCCTTCCATGCCTTCTTCCTTGCTGACCAGAATCAGCTCGGCGCCATAAGCGGTCATGGCCGCCTTGCGCTCGGCACTGGAGTTGTCAGGCATGATCAGGATCATTTTGTAACCTTTGATCGCCGCCGCCATGGCCAAGGCGATCCCGGTATTGCCCGAGGTCGCTTCGATCAGCGTGTCGCCTGGCTTGATCTGCCCACGCAGTTCGGCGCGGGTGATCATCGACAGCGCTGGGCGGTCCTTGACCGAACCTGCCGGGTTATTACCTTCAAGCTTGAGCAGGAGGGTGTTGCTGGTCTCACCGGCAATGCGCTGAAGGCGGACCAGAGGCGTGTTGCCGACGCAATCGGCGATGGTTGGGTACTGCAAGGTCATGGCGTAGTTCGCAATCCAGACTGCGGGGGCGCCTATCATACCGGCAAACGCGCGTTGCCCATATCACGCAATGTGTAGGGGTTATAGCGCAAAGCTATAAGCTGTAGGAGCGGGCTTACTGTGGGAGCGGGCTTGCCCCGCGATTGCGGTGTGTCAGTCACATCGTATCGCGGGGCAAGCCCGCTCCTACACGGCGATTGGCAGTTGGATGTTCAGGCGCAAGCCTTCACCGGTGTTCTGCGCCCACAAGCGGCCGCCCTGACGGGCGATGGCGTTGCGGGCGATGCTCAGGCCCAGGCCAAATCCACCATCCCCCGGACGCGAACCGTCCAGCCGGGTAAACGGCGCGAAGATGCGCTCCAGCTCAGACTCGGCCACCCCCCCGCCCTGATCTTCCAGCCACAGTAGCCAGTGATCGCCCTGACGACGCCCATCCAGGCGAATCACGCCGGTAGCAGGCGAATGGCGGATGGCATTGCGCAGGATGTTCTCCAGCGCCTGCGCCAGGGTGTTGAGGTTACCCTGCACCCAACACGAGGCATCCAGCGCGCAATGCAGTTGCGCCGTCGGCCAGGTGCTTTCGAAACAGGCATCCTCAGCGAGCATCTCCCACAACGCCTGAACCTGGATGGGCTCTTTGCTCAGCGGTGCCCGCTCGGTGTCGAGCCAGGCCAGTTGCAAGGCGTCTTCCACCAGTCGCTGCATGCAATCGATTTCTCGACTCACGCGGTCGCGAAGTTGCTCGGCGTCCACTTCACCTTCGCTGGCGACGCGCAGCCGACTCAAGGGTGTGCGCAACTCGTGGGACAGGTCACGCAACAACTGTTGCTGCAAGGCAACCGTGCCCTGCAGGCGTTCGGCCATGTCATCGAAGGCACGGCCCAGCTCGCCCAGCTCATCCCGGCGGCTGGTGGTACTGCTGGCTACCCGTGCCGACAGTTGATCCGCGCGCCAGGCGTTGGCCTGCTCGCGCAGCTGGATCAACGGCATGATCAACATGCGGTACAACCCTACGCACAGCAACAGGGTGAACAAACCGGGAATGATGCCGTTGGTCATGATCCGCCAGAACAGGCGGTACTGGCCGGGTAACAGGCGTTGCGGCAATTCAATCACCAGCAATCCCTGCTCGGGGTGTTCAACAAAGGGGACGCGCATCCATGGCAAGCCGATCACGCGGCGGCTGACAGGCCAGTCGATACCGCGCAGGAAGGTGATTTTGCGCGCTTGTTCTGATGTCAGCGGGGTGCTGCTCAACGACTGCAAGTCGGGCCCGAGCACAGCGAGCCAGGTGTTTTCCTTGCTGGCCATGTCAACCAACCAGGCATCCACACCCGACTGCCCGCCCTGCTCCCAGGCCTGTTCGGCTTCGGCAGCATAGTGGGTCAGGGTCGCGCGCGCTTCTTTAGAAAGAAAAGCGTTCTGGGTTTCCATGTGCCGACCCCAGCTCCAGCTCAGGCCGATCATCAGCAAACAGAAGCCCACCAGCAGGATCGCCAGCTTCCAGAACAACGAGTGACGGCTGGGCAATTCAGTTGACCTCAGCGGCGCTGAGCACATAGCCCTTACCCCACACCGTGCGCACTTCCCGCTCTTGATAGCCGATAGCCTTGAGCTTGCGGCGGATCTGGCTGACATGCATGTCCAGGCTGCGGTCGTGACGTGCGTAGCCGCGCTGTAGTACTTGCTGGTAAAGGAAGGCTTTGCTCAGCACTTCTTCATGGCTGCGGTGCAGCGTGTCGAGCAGACGGTACTCGCTCAGGGTCAAACCCGCCCAGCGCTCGCCGCAGTGCACATCACAGGCCTGCTCGTCGAACTGCAAGGCACTGACCGCGTGCGTGACTGGCGCCTGACGGCGGCGCTCCAGTGCCACACGGCGCAGGATCGCTTCGATACGCACCTGCAATTCAGCCATACTGAACGGCTTGGGCAGGTAGTCGTCGGCGCCGCGCTGGAAGCCACTGATACGGTCAGCCTCGGCGCCCAGGGCCGACATCATGATTACCGGCGTCGAGCTGCTTTCGCGAAACTTTGCCAGCACGTCCAGACCATTGAGGCCCGGCAGCAGGATGTCCATCAGCACCACATCGAAACGTGACTGGCGCGCGACATCCAGGCCGTCGCGCCCACTTCTGCACCAGGTGACCTTGAAGCCGCCACGTTGCAGTGTTTCGTGCAGGTGCGCGCCGAGAACGGGATCGTCCTCAATGGCAAGTATGGTGGATTCACTAACGACTTCGGGATTCATTGGCGGGTGCTAGCAATTCTCAGTTACGCGATTATTGAGTAATTGCCTTGCTCATTCAACCCGCAACTGCTGGCCGGGGCTGCCACTAAGATTTTGCCCACGTCGAAAATAGCTACAAATGAGTGCATTGCGTCAGCAGGCGCGGTACTTTTCCGATTTGCTCCGTCGCTTAGCGCCGACGGCGATTTACAGCACTTGCCAGGCACAGGAGAGTTGCGTGCTCAACAGTTTGGGAATCCGCAGCCGCGTATTGCTGCTGGCCTTGATGCCTGCCGGCCTGATGGCGTTGGTGCTGGGCAGCTATTTCACCTGGCTGCAGCAGAGCGAGCTGCAAACCCAATTGCTGCAGCGCGGCAAGATGATCGCCGAGCATCTGGCGCCTTTGGTGGCACCGGCCCTGGCGCGCCACGACCTGGCACAGCTGGAGCGCGTCGCCGCGCAAACCCTGGAACAAGCCGATGTGCGCGCCGTCGCCCTGCTCAGCCCGGAGCGCAACAACCTTGCCCACGCGGGGCCGAGCATGCTCAACCAGGCCCCGGCCGGTGGCGGCACTGAGCTATTGCAACGCACTGGCCGTGATGCGACCCGCTACTTGCTGCCGGTATTCGGCCACCATCGTGACCTGGCCGGCGAACATATTCCCAGCGAAACCGATCGGCTGCTGGGCTGGGTAGAAATCGAGCTGTCCCACGACGGCACGCTGTTGCGCGGCTACCGCAGCCTGTTTACCAGCCTGCTGCTGATATTTTTCGGCCTGCTCGCCACAGCCCTGCTGGCGATGCGCATGAGCCGCACGATCAACGACCCGATCGGTCAGATCAAGCACGCGGTGACCCAGCTCAAGGACGGCAACCTGGAAGAGCGTCTGCCGGCCATGGGCAGTTACGAAATGGATGAGCTGGCCGCCGGTATCAACCGCATGGCCGAATCCCTGCACAACGCCCATGAAGAGTTGCAGCACAGCATCGACCAGGCCACTGAAGATGTGCGCCAGAACCTGGAAACCATCGAGATCCAGAACATCGAGCTGGACATGGCGCGCAAGGAGGCCCTGGAGGCCAGCCGGATCAAGTCCGAGTTCCTCGCCAACATGAGCCACGAGATTCGCACGCCGCTCAATGGCATTCTCGGCTTCACCCACCTGCTGCAGAAAAGTGAGATGACCCCGCGTCAGCTCGACTACCTCGGCACCATCGAGAAGTCGGCCAGCAGCCTGCTGGGAATCATCAACGAGATTCTCGACTTCTCCAAGATCGAGGCCGGCAAGCTGGTGCTCGACAGCATTCCATTCAACCTGCGCGACCTGATCCAGGACACCCAGACCATCCTCGCCCCTGCCGCTCACGCCAAGCAGTTGGAGCTGGTCAGCCTGGTGTACCGTGACACGCCGCTGTCGCTGGTGGGCGACCCGTTGCGGCTCAAGCAGATCCTCACCAACCTGATCAGCAATGCGATCAAGTTCACCCGCGAAGGCACCATCGTCACCCGCGCCATGCTCGAAGAAGAGCACGAAGACAGCGTACAACTGCGAATCAGTGTTCAAGACACCGGCATCGGCCTGTCCAGCCAGGATGTGCGAGCACTGTTTCAAGCCTTCAGCCAGGCCGACAACTCGTTGTCTCGCCAACCCGGCGGCACCGGCCTGGGCCTGGTGATTTCCAAACGCCTGATTGAGCAAATGGGTGGCGAGATCGGGGTCGACAGCACGCCGGGCGAAGGCTCGCAATTCTGGGTCAGTGTGCGCCTGCCCAAAGCCCGTGACGACGCCGAGGACCTGCCGCTGCAATCGCTGGTGGATCGCCGGGTAGCGATTGTCGATGCCCATGAGCTGGCGCGTCAGGCCCTGGAACACCAACTGGAAGACTGCGGCTTGCGGGTCACGGCGTTCAACTCAATCGATCCGCTGCTGCACGCCACGGCAGCAGCGCGGATGGCAGGCGAACCCTTTACCCTGGCGGTACTGGGGGTCAACCTCGACAGCGTATCGCCAGAGCGCCTGGGCCAATACATCCAACAACTGGAGCGCCTGGAGTGCCAGGCCCTGGTGCTGTGCCCGACCACCGAGCAGGCGCTCTATCACCCGTATCTGCCCAACGCCCACAGCCAGCTCCAGGCCAAGCCGGCCTGTACCCGCAAGTTGCGCCGCGCCCTGCTTGATCTGGTGCAGCCTCGACGCGGTATCAACGAGGCCCAGGCCAACAGCGAACAGCCGCTGCCGAAAGTACTGTGTGTCGACGACAACCCGGCCAACCTGCTGCTGGTGCAGACCTTGCTCGAAGACATGGGCGCCTCGGTGCTGGCGGTCGACAGTGGTTATGCCGCCGTGCAGGCCGTGCAGGATGAACGCTTCGATCTGGTGTTGATGGATGTGCAGATGCCGGGCATGGACGGTCGCGAGTGCACCGAGCAGATCCGCCGCTGGGAAAGCAGCCAGAACGGCGCACCGCTGCCGATCGTCGCCCTCACCGCGCACGCCATGGCTAACGAAAAACGTGCCTTGCTGCACAGTGGGATGGACGACTACCTGACCAAACCGATCAGTGAGCGGCAACTGGCGCAAGTGGTGCTCAAGTGGACCGGGCTGAACATCGCCGCGCCGCACAGTGAACGCCAGCCAGAACGCATCGCCAACAACAGTGAACTCAAGGTGCTCGATCCGGAGGAAGGCTTGCGCCTGGCGGCTGGCAAACCCGACCTGGCTGCCGACATGCTGGCCATGCTGCTGGCTTCGCTGGAAGCCGACCGTGAGGCGATTCGCATCGCCCGCGATGCCGCCGACCGCAATGGGGTGATCGAACGGGTGCACCGCCTCAACGGCGCCTCTCGCTACTGCGGGGTGCCACAATTGCGCGCCGCCTGCCAGCGCAGCGAAACCCTGCTCAAACAGAATGACCCCGAAGCACCCCATGCTCTGGACGAGCTGGACCGGGCGATTATCCGACTCACTGCCCAGGCGCGCCTGAGCGCCTGATCTGCAGCAAGATGACGAACAGCCCTTACGGCTAAAGTGACCCGCAATCGACTCAGGAAGACCCCATGCGTGTACTGTTTTTCAGCAGCCAGACCTACGATCAGGACAGCTTCAACCACGCCCCGGCGACCCACGGCCTGGAGCTGCATTTCCAGCCCGCACGCCTGACTGAAGACACCGCCGCGCTTGCCGGAGGCCATGAAGTGGTCTGCGCCTTCATCAACGATGACCTCAGTGCCCCGGTGCTTGAGCGCCTTGCCGCAGGCGGTACGCGCCTGATCGCCCTGCGCTCGGCCGGTTACAACCATGTCGACCTGGCGGCAGCAAAACGCCTGGGCCTGGCGGTGGTACGCGTCCCCGCCTACTCCCCCCACGCCGTCGCCGAGCATGCCGTCGCCCTGATCCTGGCCCTCAACCGGCGTTTGCACCGTGCCTACAACCGCACCCGCGAAGGCAACTTCAGCCTGCATGGCCTGACCGGCTTCGACCTGCACGGGAAAACCGTCGGCGTGGTCGGTACCGGCCAGATCGGCGCCACCTTTGCGCGGATCATGGCCGGTTTCGGCTGCCAGCTGCTGGCCTACGACCCCTACCCCAACCCCGAACTGCTGGCCCTCGGCGCACGCTACCTGGAACTGCCCGAACTGCTGCGCCAGGCACAGATCATCAGCCTGCATTGCCCATTGACCGAGCACACCCGCCACTTGATCAACGCACAGAGCCTGGCCCAACTGCAGCCCGGCGCCATGCTGATCAACACCGGACGCGGCGCGCTGATCGATACCCCGGCGCTGATTGAAGCCTTGAAGGAGGGTCAATTGGGCTACCTCGGCCTGGATGTCTACGAAGAAGAAGCCCAACTGTTCTTCGAAGACCGCTCCGACCTGCCATTGCAAGACGACGTGCTGGCGCGCCTGCTGACCTTCCCCAACGTGATCGTTACCGCCCACCAGGCGTTCCTTACCCGTGAAGCCCTGGCGGCGATTGCTGAAACGACACTCGACAACATTACCCGCTGGGCGGCAGGCAATCCGCAAAACTTGGTCGAGGGTTGATGCTAGGATACGCGGCAGATTTGGAGGACCCATGGTCGAACACGATTTCCGCTACAACCTGTTTAACCCGCAACACACCCTGATCGAATGCCGCGCCCTGGTGCCAGGCCGCTACCAGGTGACTGGCAACGGTGGCTCGATCCAGAAGCACGATGTTTTGCTGGTCACCCTCAAGGGCAGCAAAGACTTGTCCATGCGCCTGACCGTGGAAACCGTACGCCACCTGATCAACCCGACCGGTCAATGGGTCGCGGTTGCCAGTGGCCCGGTGTTTGGCGAGCTGGCCATCCACACTTGGCAAGTCAATTGCGACAGCTGCCAGGCCAACCTGAGCTTCGAGTTTGCGGTTGATGCCAAGCTGGGCAAAAAAGCCCTGCAGCCTGCCGCCACTGCCCGCATTGCCGAACTGGGCTGGAGCAGCCGTAGCGACAAGCACCTGTGCCCGAAATGCAAGGAGACGGCCCAGTGAAAACCCTGTTGCTCTCAGCCCTGGCCGGCACCACCCTGCTGGGGTGCGCCGCAGAGCCGATGAAGCTGGAACAAGAGCGTAGCTATATTCTGGAATGGATCGGCGAACGCCCGTTGATGGACTACAGCCACCTGACCCTGACCCTGGCTGACGACGGCCGCGCCTATGGCAACGCGGGCTGCAACCACTGGTTCGCGCCTTACCAGCTGGACGGCCACACACTGACCTTCGGCAAAGTCGGCAGCACCCGCAAACTGTGCGCCCCGGCCTTGATGGAACAGGAAAAGCGCTTCCTGCAGGCGCTGGAGACGGTCCAGCGCTGGGACATCTCGCCGATCGAGCAGGTACGGTTCTGGCCTGCCGAAGGCAAGCCTTTGCGCTTTTGGCCTGAAGAGGGCTGAAATGCATCGCGGGGCAAGCCCGCTCCCACCAGTCCGGTAGGAGCGGGCTTGCCCCGCGATAGAACCCACCCCGATCAGCTACCCTTGTGCGCCTTGATCTTGGCGTTCAACCCTTCCAGGGTCTGCTCGCCCATCAACTGCTCACGTACCTTGCCCTTGTCATCGATGATGTAAGTCACCGGCAAGGCTTCGCTGCGCGGCAGCTCATAACGCTCGGCCGGGTCGCTGGCCAATACGGTGAAGCCGATCCCCAGGGCCTCACTGGCTTTTTTCAGCTCTTCTCCCTGCAGGCCATCGAAGTTCACCCCGACCACCTTGATGCCTTGCGCCTGCCACTGTTTAGCGGCGGCGTTGAGTTCCGGAATTTCAGTCCGGCACGGGCCACACCACTCGGCCCAGTAATTGAGCACCAGCCAGTGCCCGTCCATCTGCTCGGCTTTCACGGTCTGTCCGTTCTGGTCCAGGCCATAGTCTGCACCGCAACCACCGAGCAGCAAGCTCGCGGTGATGGCCAGTGCTGCTGCCAAACGCCTTGTCATGGGTCAATCCTTCTCGAAGATTCAAGCAAAATGCGAAGTCGCTGCGGTTAGAATAGCCGCCACACCCTGCTGGATGCGACCCGAACATGACTGACCTGACCCTCTATCACAATCCTCGCTGCTCCAAATCCCGTGGCGCGCTTGAAATTCTCGAAGCCCGCGGCCTGGCGCCAACGGTGGTTCGCTACCTGGAAACACCCCCCGATGCAGCCACGCTCAAGGCCCTGCTGGAAAAGCTGGGCATCAGCGCACGCCAACTGCTGCGCACCAGTGAAGACGAGTACAAAGACCTGAACCTGGCCGCCCCGGACTTAAGCGAGGCGCAGTTGATCGAGGCCATGGTCAAGCACCCGAAACTGATCGAGCGGCCGATCCTGGTCGCCGGTGACAAAGCCGTGATCGGCCGTCCGCCAGAGAAGGTGCTGGAGATCCTGCCGTGAGCGCACCGTACATTCTGATTCTGTTCTACAGCCGCCACGGCTCGACCAGCGAGATGGCGCGGCAGATTGCCCGTGGCGTCGAAATGAGCGGCCTGGAAGCGCGTATCCGCACCGTCCCAGCGATTTCCACCGAATGTGAAGCGGTCGCCCCGGACATTCCCGAATCCGGCGCGCTGTACGCCACCCTCGACGACCTGCGCCACTGCTCGGGCCTGGCCCTGGGCAGCCCGACGCGCTTTGGCAATATGGCCGCGCCGCTGAAGTACTTCATCGACGGCACCAGCAGCCTGTGGCTCAGCGGTGGCCTGGTCGGCAAGCCAGCGGCAGTGTTCACCTCTACCGCCAGCCTGCACGGCGGTCAGGAGTCGACCTTGCTGTCGATGCTGCTGCCGTTGATGCACCACGGCATGTTGATCATGGGCCTGCCCTACAGCGAGTCGGCCTTGCTGGAAACCCGTGGCGGTGGCACCCCGTATGGCGCTAGCCACCACGCCGGGGCCGACGGTAAACGCGACCTGGATGCCGACGAAATCGCCCTGTGCCGCGCCTTGGGGCAACGCCTGGCAACCACCGCCAAACTGCTGGAGAACAGCCGTGGCTAAAAAGCCCAAGGTGCTGCCCTCGTTAGACTGGCTGGCACCCCGCCTGCGCCTGGCGCGGGCGTTGAGCCTGGCGAGTTTTTTCGGCCTGATCGCGCTGCTGACGATCAACAACCTGATGTTCGCCGACCTGCACGGTGCGCGCATCGGGGTGATCCTGGCGGTCGAGTTGGTGCCATTGGCGCTGCTGTTGCCCGGGATGCTCCTGGGTAATGCACGTGCCCACGCCTGGACCTGCTTCGTGGTCAACCTGTACTTCATCAAAGGGGTACTGGCCGCCTTCGACCCGGCACGGGCGCTGTTCGGCTGGCTGGAAGTGGCGATCAGCCTGGCACTGTTTGTCAGCGCCTTGCTGTATGTGCGCTGGCGTTTTCAGTACGACCGGCGGTTGGCTGGAGAAAACTGAAACCTGTAGGAGCGGGCTTGCCCCGCGATGCGATGTGTCTGGCAGATCGCAATCGCGGGGCAGGCCCACTCCCACAGAGCACTAATGATTGACGGTGTGCGCCAACATCACTGACAACTGACACAGCGGCCGGCCACTTTCGGCATGCCACTGGTTGAACGCCGCCTGGACCAAGGCCAGATCGCGCTGGCTGGTCGGCGGCTTGTCGATGATGCCCTGGGCTATCAACGCCGCACTCATGTCATCGGTGGGGATGAAGGTGTCTTTGCCGACCATGCGCAAGAAACGCGGCGCCGACAGCCCACCGAGCTGATTGCCATGCTTGGCCAGAAACTTCCACAGGCCAACGATATCGGTCACCGGCCAGTCGGCAATGAAATTGCCAAAGCTGCCCTGCTGCTTTTCGACGTCGAGGATCATCTGCGCATTGCGCGGCACGCTCTTGAGCTTGCCCAGGTGACGGATGATCCGTGTGTCCTGCATCAGCCGCTCAAGGTGCTCGGCGCCCATCAGCACGACCTTGTGCGGATCAAAACCGAAGAACACCTGCTCGAAGGCTGGCCACTTGGCGTCTACCAGGCTGTGCTTGAGCCCAGCGCGAAACACCCGCAGGGCCAGCAGCGACAGGTAACGGTCGGCACTGAGGGCACGCAGTTGCTCTGCGCTTTTCGCCTGAGGCAGGTACGCCTCCAGCGCCTCGGCAGAGCCGAAGCGATTCAGGCAGTACTCATGCAGCCATTGATAGTCACGCATGCCGGTCAGAGGTTCAGCACGTCGAGAAAGCGAGGCGGCGCCGTGTCGTCGATCTTGAGGTTAACGAAGTCGAACAGGTTGCGGTCGGCCAGTTGCGACGGCACCACGTTCTGCAGGCCACGGAAGATGCTCTCGGTACGGCCCGGGGTTTTGCGTTCCCACTCCACCAGCATGTCCTTGACCACCTGACGCTGCAGGTTTTCCTGCGAACCGCACAGGTTGCACGGAATGATCGGGAATTCTTTCAGGTCCGAGTAAGCCTGGATGTCTTTCTCGCTGCAGTAGGCCAGCGGGCGGATCACCACGTTACGGCCGTCATCGGCGCGCAGCTTCGGCGGCATGGCCTTGAGCGTGCCGTTGAAGAACATGTTGAGGAAGAAGGTCTCGACAATGTCGTCACGGTGGTGACCGAGGGCCATCTTGGTCGCGCCGATTTCGTCGGCGAAGGTGTACAGGGTGCCGCGACGCAGGCGCGAGCACAGCGAGCAAGTGGTCTTGCCTTCCGGAACCAGCTCCTTGACCACCGAGTAGGTGTCTTTCTCGACGATGTGGTAATCGACGCCGAGGCTCTTGAGGTAGGCCGGCAGCACGTGCTCAGGGAAGCCCGGTTGCTTCTGGTCCATGTTCACCGCGACGATTTCGAACTTGATCGGCGCCACTTTCTGCAGGTACAGCAGAACATCGAGCATGGTGTAGCTGTCTTTGCCGCCGGACAGGCAGACCATGACCTTGTCACCGTCTTCAATCATGTTGAAGTCGGTGATGGCTTCGCCAGCGAGACGACGCAGGCGTTTTTGCAGTTTGTTCTGGTTGACCGAAAGGGTGCCCATAGCGCTTGGAATCCGCGAGGTGTGACAAAAGCGGGCTATTTTACGCACAAACCGCCGATAGGCGTAGGCCAATCCGATAAAGACTGCAAGGTGATTAGCCGCAGCACTGACAGCGCAATTTGCTCTAAAAAGCGGGCTTTGAGCAGCTAACTCCTTCCTATACTGCGACATAAGGCCACATCAAAGGTGACCTCGATCCTCTGGCCCCCATCACTTGGGGTCGCAAGCGCTCCGCTGGGGGGCGATGGCAACAACGGAAGGAGTGACTGGCATGATCCATCACGTTTTGGGGCTGTTTACCCATCCTGACCAAGAATGGAAAGAAATCCGTGGCGAGGAAGAAAGCATCAGCCACATGTACCTGACCCATACCCTGATACTGGCGGCAATCCCTGCGGTATCAGCGTTTATCGGCACCACCCAGGTCGGCTGGGTCATCGGCGATCGCGCCCCGGTCATGCTGACCCAGGAAAGCGCGCTATGGATGACCATCATGTCGTACCTGGCCATGCTGGCCGGCGTCGCCGTGATGGGTGCGTTCATTCACTGGATGGCGCGAACCTACGATGCCAACCCGAGTATGGCGCGCTGCATCGCGTTCGCCACCTACACCGCAACGCCGCTGTTCGTTGGCGGCCTGGCGGCGCTTTACCCCCACCTGTGGCTGGGAATGATCATCGGCACGGCAGCCGTGTGCTACACGGTTTATCTGCTCTATGTCGGCCTGCCGACCTTCATGAACATACCTTCAGATGAAGGCTTCCTGTTCTCGAGTTCGGTACTGGCGGTCGGCCTGGTGGTGCTGGTCGCCATCATGGCCTTCACCGTGATTGTCTGGGGACTTGGCGTGGGGCCTGTGTACACCAACTAGTAGGAGCGGGCTTGCCCCGCGATACGATGTGACTGAGACACCGCCATCGCGGGGCAAGCCCGCCCCTACCACTATAAGAAACACTGCAACATAGGCGCAGAAACCATCAGGCCACCGCAAGGTGGCCTGATGCTGTGCGCTGACAGGTGGCTCGGCAGTGCTGCGACGGTTGCGGCATAATTGCCGGTCAGGAGTGTTCCCCGATATGCCCGAACTGCTCAAATCACGCGTCGAAACCTGTTACCAGCAAGCCGAAACCTTTTTCAAGCGCCCCTTCCCTCGCCCTGAAGTCAGTTTCAAACTGCGTGGGCAAAAGGCTGGCGTCGCCCATTTGCATGAGAACCTGCTGCGTTTCAACCTGCAGTTGTACCGTGAAAACAGTGAAGACTTTCTCAAGCAAACCGTGGCCCACGAAGTTGCCCACCTGGTGGCGCACCAATTGTTTGGTGACCGTATCCAGCCGCATGGCGAAGAGTGGCAATTGATTATGCGTGGGGTGTACGAGCTGCCGCCTAACCGCTGCCACAACTATGCCGTGAAACGGCGCACGGTGACGCGCTACATCTATCGCTGCCCATGTGTAGACAGCGACTTCGCCTTCTCGGCCCAACGTCACAGCCTGGTGCGCCAGGGGCGGCGCTACCTGTGTCGGCGCTGTCGGCATACCTTGGTGTATAGCGGCGAGACGCGGGTGGAGTAGAAAGCATCGCGGGGCAAGCCCGCTCCCACACTGGGGGAGCGGGCTTGCCCCGCGAATAAGGCCGACGACTATTAGCGAGCCGGACCTTCAGCCACACCCAGATCATCCATCGGACGGGTATCAACCAGCGGCGAACCACCCGAAGCCAGCTCACTGTGCAGCTTGTCTTCGTCCAGCTCCTTGACCCACTTGGCCACCACCACGGTCGCCACGGCGTTACCGATCAGGTTGGTCAAGGCGCGGGCTTCAGACATGAAGCGGTCGATACCGAGGATCAGCGCCAGGCCGGCAACCGGCAGGTGGCCAACAGCCGACAGGGTTGCCGCCAGCACGATAAAGCCCGAGCCGGTCACGCCCGCAGCACCTTTGGACGCCACCAGCAGCACCAGCAGCAAGGTGATCTGGTGGGTGATGTCCATGGTGGTGTCAGTGGCCTGAGCGATAAACACCGCCGCCATGGTCAGGTAGATCGAGGTACCGTCGAGGTTGAACGAGTAGCCGGTCGGGATCACCAGACCCACTACCGACTTCTTCGCACCCAGGCGCTCCATTTTGGTCAGCATGCGTGGCAGGGCCGACTCGGACGACGAGGTGCCGAGTACGATCATCAGCTCTTCACGGATGTAGCGGATCAGCTTGATAACGCTGAAGCCGTGAGCGCGGGCAATACCACCCAGCACCACCAGAATGAACAGTACGCAGGTGACATAGAAGCAGGCCATCAGGTAGCCCAACTGCACCAGCGAACCCACACCGTACTGGCCGATGGTGAACGCCATGGCACCAAAGGCACCGACCGGCGCCAGCTTCATGATCATGTTGATGATGTTGAACATGACATGGGCGAAACGGTCGATCAGGTCGAGCAGCGGTTTGCCGTAGGCACCCAGGCGATGCAGGGCAAAACCGAAGATCACCGAGAACATCAGTACTTGCAGGATGTCACCGTTGGCGAAGGCGCCAACCACGGTGTTAGGGATGATGTTGAGCAGGAAGCCGACGGTGGTCTGCTGCGCGCCGGCGGCGGCATACGCGGCCACGCTGCTGGCGTTCAGGGTGCTGACGTCGATGTGCATGCCAGCGCCAGGCTTGACCACGTTGACCACGACCAGGCCGATGATCAGGGCAATGGTCGAGACGATTTCGAAGTAGAGCAGCGCATAGCCACCGGTCTTGCCGACCGACTTCATGCTTTGCATGCCAGCGATGCCGCTGACCACGGTGCAGAAGATGATCGGGGCAATAACCATCTTGATCAGTTTGACGAACCCGTCACCCAACGGTTTCAGGGCAACGCCGGTTTCAGGGTAGAAGTGGCCCAGCAGGATACCGATGGTGATCGCTACTAACACCTGGATATACAGCGATTTGTACAGTGGCTGACGCGTCGTCATGGCTATTTCCTCAAGTGTACCGGACCGATCCTTCCCAGGACGCGGGGGTACCTAAAGCGCGAACCCTCCTGCACTGGAGGGATTTGTTGTGTCGAGCTGCCTGGCAGAACTCTGTCTAGGCAATAGCAAGCCCGATGCCAAAATGCGCTTTAGCGGTGCAGACCCCGTATTTGCTGGGGTTCAACGCACAATGAGGAAGCAGAAATGCCGAGCGGCTTGGCGGATTTCCGCCCGACATGTTTTGCAAAGGGACAAGGATGGCGGTAATCCGCCCGGCGTGAAGCACCTTAGTCGCGGCTCAGGCCAATACGAAACGCGGCGCCGCCCAAGGGCGAATCTTCGAGGGTGAGACTGGCGTCATAGCTGTCGATGATGTCCTTGACCACCGCCAGACCGATGCCCTGCCCCGGGTTCTGCCGATCCAGGCGTTCGCCGCGCTGCAGGATGCGTTCGCGCTGCGCCGGCGGCACGCCAGGGCCATCATCTTCGACGCACAGTTCAACCTGTGTGGGTTGATCACGCAGGCTGACACGCACCTGGCTCAAGCACAGGCGGTAGGCGTTTTCCAGCAGGTTGCCAAGCAGCTCCAGCAAAGCGCCCTGCTCCATCGGCACCACGGCGTGTTCGGGAATATCCAGGGTGACTTTGACTTGCTTGTCGCGGTACACCTTGGCCAGGGTGCTGCACAGGCTTTCCAGCAATGGCCGCAGCAGCACCTGGTGACGCACCAGGCCGCTCTTGCGCAGGCTGGCACGCTGCAGCTGGTAGTCGATCTGCTGGCTCATGCGTTCGATCTGGCTTTGCAGGATTCGCGACTGCTCGCGGTCTTCGCGACGCTGGCCCAGGCTTTCACTCACCCCTTGCAGCACTGCCAGCGGGGTTTTCAGGCTGTGGGCCAGGTCGCCCAATGAATCGCGGTAGCGTTGGCGCTGTTCACGCTCACTGCGCAGCAGCCGGTTCAGCGAGCCAGTCAGGCGCAGCAACTCCCGCGGGTGTTGCGCACTGAGCCCTTCACGGGCACCGGACTCGACATCGTCCAACTCGTGGCTCAATTGGCGCAAGGAACGCAACCCCCAGGTCAGACCGGCCCAGAGCAACACCAGCAAGGCCAGCAGCGCCGCACCAAAGCCCAGGTACAGGCGCTCACGCAGACCATTGAGGGTTTGCTGGTACTCACGCACCGGTTGCAGGGCAACGATACTGAAGGCGGCGGTTTTGCCGCCGAGCAGCTTGACCTCGACGTCGTAGACAAAAAACTCCTCACCATCGTCCTGGCGGATCCGCGCAAATTCGTTACCACGGCCGTCATAGCGCGGGGTGTAGTTGATGTTTTCATCGGCGGTCGCGCGTGAACGCCAGACCAGATTGCCCTGGCGATCGTAGATGTAACCGAGCAAGCGGCTGTCTGGCAGGTTGAATTGTTCATCGGGAAGCAACATCGGCATCTGCAGCTGGTTATGCTCGATGCGTGCCGCAGAAATCAGGGTGGTCACGTCTGACGCCAGGCGCTTTTCGATCGCCTCCTGCAACGCCAGGCTGAAGGTCTTTTGCAAGGCCGGCAGCAGCGCCAGCATGAACAACACGGCCAGCAACGCCGCCGCCGCCATCAAACGCAAGCGCAGCGAGCGGATCATCGGCAGCGCTCGGTAAACAGATAGCCCAGGCCACGTACCGTATCGATCGGTTTGAAGCCGTTGTTGCCCTCAAGCTTGCGCCGCAGACGGCCGACCAGCACTTCGATCACATTCGGATCGCGCTCATCGTCATCGGGATACAGTTGCTCCATCAAACGGTCCTTGGCCACCACCTGCTGATGATGGCGCATCAGGTACTCCAGAATGCGGTACTCATAGGCCGTCAGCGCCAGCGGTTCATCGTCGAGGGTTGCCTGCTTACGGTTCAGGTCCAACAGCAATGGCCCCGCGGCGATGGTCGACTGCACGAAGCCACTGGAGCGACGCAACAGGGCATTGAGGCGCGCCTCCAGCTCTTCGAACTGGAACGGCTTGACCACATAGTCGTCCGCACCGGCCGCCAGGCCTTCGACCTTGTCTTGCCAGTTGCCGCGCGCGGTGAGGATCAGAATCGGGAAACTCTTGCCCTGGGAGCGTAATTGACGGATCAGGTCCAGGCCGCTCATGCCTGGCAGGCCCAGATCGACCACCGCCAGGTCATGGTTGTATTGCTCGGCCTGGTACAACGCCTCGTCGGCATCTGCCACGGCCTCAACCACGTGGCCGCTTTCACTCAAGCGGCTGTACAAGTGATGACGCAGCAGCGCTTCGTCCTCAACCACCAGCAGTTTCATAGCTTCCTCCCTAATACACACCTGCGGCAACCTACCTGGCGCCTGCAGCATAACAGCGAACCGGCCCTGCCCCTGCACAGCCGGTTCGGCGCGTCTGATCAGCGGCTCAGAAGGCGTAGTTGGCCGACAGATAGGTTTGCGCACTGCTGTCCAGGCGCAGGGTGCCGATCTTCGAACCGCCATGCTCGACCAGCTCGGTGCTGGCATTGCTGCGCAGGTAACGGTAGCCCAGTTCCACCGAGGCATTGTCGGTGACCTGTTGCAGCACACCGGCCTGCAGGCCTACGGCATAGCCGGTGTCGGTGTCGCGGCTATAGCCGGACGACTCCTGGCTGAGCTTGGTGACACCGGCGCTGGCGCCGCCGAACAGTTTGGTGCTGTTACCCAGCGGGTAGAACATGTCGTAGCTGCCGAGCAGGTTTTCCTGACGCATTTTCAGGCCGCTATGGTCGTTGGAAACGTTGTCATAGGTGAGGTAGTAGCGGCGCTGGTCATTCATCTGCCCGACACGGACGCCCCAGGTGTCGTCTTTGCTGATGATGCCGTCGGTGTTGAGGTGATCGGTATTGCTGCTGAGCAGGCCGGACTTTTTGATCTTGTCGCTGGTCTGGCCGTAAGTGACACCGGCGAAGGTCGTGTCAGCTGCCTGGACAGCAGCACTGGCGCCGAAAAAGGCGACGGCGAGGAACAGCGTGTTGAGCGCTTTCATAAGGTTTACTCCTGGCAATGTGCCGTTTGGGTGTTGAAGCCAGAGTAAGGAAAACTGCCTGAACGACCGCTGAACCCTCGCTGAACCTGAGCTGAACAACCTGGTAGGAGCGGGCTTGCCCCGCGATTCGATTCCACTGACACACCGCAATCGCGGGGCAAGCCCGCTCCTACCGGTTCTGTCCTATGGCACAATGGCGCGCATGAAGCCACTCCCCACCTGTTGTGCCCCGCTGCTGCACCATTGGCCCCTGCCGCGCCCGGTTCCAGGGGCGGTGTTGGTCAGTTGCCCGTTCGATCCGGCCTTGCTGGCCAGCGACGATTTCGCCCGCGCGGGCATCGAGCAAACGCCAAGCCTGCAACGCTCGGTCGCCAAGCGTCAGGCCGAATACCTGGCTGGACGTGTGTGTGCACGTGCGGCGCTACAACGCCTGGATGGCCGTGAATACGTGCCCGGTACCCACGAAGATCGCTCGCCAATCTGGCCGGTCGGCATCAGTGGTTCGATCACCCATGGCAAAGGCTGGGCCGCCGCCGTGGTGGCACACAGCAGTGACTGTCAGGGGCTGGGGCTGGATCAGGAATGCCTGCTCAGCGACGAACGCGCCGAACGCCTGGCGCGGGAAATCCTCACTGAAGCGGAATTGGCCAGGATGGATGCCAGCCAGCTGGGCTTGACCGTCACCCTGACCTTTTCCCTCAAGGAAAGCCTGTTCAAGGCCCTCTACCCTATCGTCCAGCAGCGTTTCTACTTCGAGCATGCCGAAGTGCTGGCGTGGACCGCCGACGGTCATGCGCGCCTGCGCCTGCTCACCGATCTGTCGGCGCAGTGGCATAAAGGACGGGAACTTGAGGGGCAGTTTTGCCTGCAGGATGAGCAGTTGCTCAGCCTGGTCAGCGTCTGAGGTTCAGTCGAGCAATGGGCAGTGCTCGCAATGCCCCACCCATTCCACCTTGTAGCTCAGGCAACAGCTGCGGCGTCGGCGCCGACCTGAGGCATCCAGGCTGACGGCCGCATACAACGGGCTATCGACTGAGCTCAGCAAGCGCGCCAATTCACCGGTATCAGCGTCGGCACGCTGCAACGCCTGATCCAGGCAATCGCCGGCATTGCCCCAGAGCACCCGAGGCATCAACGGGCCCAGCGCCGCCAGACGCGCCACCAGCGGCTGCAGATGAGACACCATGATCGCTTCCAGTCCTTGGCAAGCAGCGTCCTGCCCGCTCAGCGCTTGCGGCAGGCCGCGGCGGTCGAGGGTGACCTCGGTGGCATCGAACACCGGCAGCACTGCACCGCTCAGCAACATCTGCCAGACCGTCGCGAAGTAATACTTGGACCACTGCGACACCAGTACCGGCTGTTGCGCAGGCATCAGCTCAGGGCCATACAGCTCAAGCAGCAAAGGTTCGAAACGGGCCTGTTGCAGCAACTGCGGTAGCGACAGCGTGGTGCTCATGGCGCGCTCTGAGTACGCGGCCAGCTCAAGCTGAAACACGCGCCGCCCAGGCGCTCGCTGTGCCCGACCAGCGCCCGCCCGTTATGCCAATAGATGATCCGACGCACAATCGACAAGCCCAGGCCATGCCCGCCGGAGGCACGGGTACGGCTGTCATCCAGGCGGGTAAAGGGGGTAAAGATGCGGTCCCAGACATTTTCCGGGATGCCCGGGCCATCATCATCGACGTCGATCCGGCAACGCTGTACACCCAACTGATAGCTGAGGCTGACCTGTGATTCAGCATGGCGCATGGCATTGCTCACCAGGTTCTGCAGGGCGCGGTGCAGGTAACGCGGCTCGGCCTCGACCCAATGCTCCTGCGCCTCGCCGCCTGCCTCTTCCACCTGGCACGGCCCGCGCACCACCCTGACGTCGCGGCGCAGCGGCGCCAGCTCAGCAATCACCTGATCCAGCAAGGCGTCGAGGTCGACACGCTGAAAATTCAACGCCGGTGCGCCGTGTTCCAGGCGGGCGTAGGTGAGCATTTCATCGACCAGCTTGTCCAGGTCCTGGATATCGCCGTCCATGCCCAGCAGGTACTTTTCACGGGCTTGGTCATCGCGGGCGCTGGCAATCATTTCCAGACCGAAACGCAAGCGCGCTACCGGTGTGCGCAGTTCATGGGACACCGCGCGTACCAGCTCACGCTGAATCGCCAGCGAACGCTGCAAGTGTTCGGCCATGCCATTGAAGGCGGCGGCCAGGCGTCCGACCGAATCGGCGTCATCCGCCGCCACGCGGGTATCCAGGCTGCCCTGGGCAATGCGCGTGGCGGCAGTTTCCAGGCCGGACAGGCGCCGCTCCAACTGGCGCACCAGCAGATACACGATCAAGCCAATCAGGCACAGCCCCAGCAGCGCAATCAGCGCCAGCAACTGCGGTGGATAGGGGTTCATCTGGTACAGCGGGCCGATCTCCAGCACCCAGGGCGTGCCGGCCAGGCCAGCCACTACGCGGATCGAGTCACCATCCTTGCCCAGCGCCATCACTGTGTCGCCTTCATCGACACGCCGCCGCTGGTCGTCGTCCATGTCGGTCTGTTCCAGACGACGCAGACTCAGGTCAAAACCAAAACCTTTGTTCTTTTTCAGCTCGGCGAGCCGTCGCGGTTGTTCTCCAATCGGGTAGCGAACCAGTTCATCGACCAACAGGTAAATAGTCGCTCGCGCCAATTGCTCGCTGATCTGCTCCACTTCGCCGGTCAGCAGCAGGTCTTCTGTACCAATTTGGCGCATGACTTTGGCTGCATGCGGGCCGGTCTTTTCCACCAGCACCAGGCCGCGCTGCAATTGACTGCGCTGGCCACCATCGACACCGGCCACCGCCATGCTCTGCAGTTGCAGCGGAATCCCCAGCAAGCGCCCCCAGATCAACAAGGTGCGCTTGCGCTCAAGCTCGCCCAGCGGCACCAGGTTGTCAGCCATCAAGGTAAAGGTGCCATGCGCCAGACGCTCGCGGTACTGGTCGGCACGCACCTCGTTGAGCAGGTGCACACTCAGCGCCCCCAACACCGCCACCAGCACCAGCGCGGCGAGCATGCCGCCGTAGATGCGCAGGAAAATCGAATTCATCGCGCCTGGCCCATGGCCTCGGCTGCCTCGCGTACGAACAGATAGCCTTTGCTGCGGATGGTCTTGATCATCCGGGGGTGCTCCGGGTCGTCGCCAATTCGCGGGCGAATCCTGGAAATACGCACATCGATGGAGCGGTCCTGGCCGTCATAGCCGACCCCACGCAACGACGTGAAGATCTCCTCACGGGAGAGAATCCGCCCGGCGTTGCTGACCAACAACCAGAGTAAGTCGAACTCGGCGCTGGTCAGGTCGATGCGCTCATCGCGCAGCCAGGCTTCGCGCAAGCTGTTGTCTACCCGCAGCGGCCCGAACTCCAGGCATTGAGCCGGTTCGCTGGGCGCAGGTTCGGTGCGCCGCAGCAGCGCGTTGATCCGCGCCAGCAACAGCCGTGGCCGCACTGGCTTGCAAACATAGTCGTCGGCGCCCTGATCCAGGCCCTGGACTTGATCCAGGTCGTCGCTACGAGCGGTGAGCATCAGGATCGGCCCGGCGAACTGCTGGCGCACCTTACGACAGATACTCAAGCCGTCTTCATTGGGCAGCATCAGGTCGAGAATCACCAGGTCCGGCTGCTCGGCAATGATCCGTGCTGCGGCCTTGCCACCATCGCCCTCGACCCCGACGTCAAAGCCGTTGGCCTGCAGGTACTCGCGGGTCAGATCGGCCAGACGCTGGTCATCCTCGACGATCAATACCTGACTGCGCTGCTGCTCCACGGCTCACCTCGACGGCTTGTTGTTATTGAAAGCGTGCCTTGAATATTGCTGCACCAAAAGGCAACACCGGCCCCGGATACTACGTCGGGCACCGACGCCTGCCAACCGTCGCCAGCAGCGCTGATACAGCACAACGCAGAATGCTCGGAAGGCCTACAGATTTGTGGTAGGGTGCGCGCCCGAAAAATTCCACCTGGATAACCGCTGTCAGTGAAAAAAGGGT
Organism: Pseudomonas sp. NUPR-002; assembly: GCF_056322725.1. Taxonomy (NCBI): domain Bacteria; kingdom Pseudomonadati; phylum Pseudomonadota; class Gammaproteobacteria; order Pseudomonadales; family Pseudomonadaceae; genus Pseudomonas; species Pseudomonas sp. NUPR-002. The sequence goes on along the minus strand of NZ_CM150476.1, from coordinate 1,539,861 downwards.
GACGGACGGTCATCTGGCGCTAAGACGCGGCCTACAAGGCGTTGGCGAAAATCACTCACAAACTACGCACAAGTTATCCACAGAGCACCAACTTGCAATACCCCCGAGACCGCATTATCTTGTATCCCCATTGAAACAAAACACTACATCTTGGGGTTTGAAGCAAATCCCAAGCACAAGTCAAGCAAAGAACTCAAGCCCTTAAACGGTGCTTTTTTGCCTGAACTTTAAACGGAATCAGCAGCCAAACCGCTCCTGCGGAGGCGACCGATGCAAACCCTCGGAGGGTGTTGTTTCGGGTACGGGTGTTGCAAGCCATCGGCACACCTGACAGCAACAGTTTTGAGTCGTGGATTCAGAACCTTTGACTTCGGCCAGGGAGCGGCAAACGATTGCCCCTTTTTTCCTGATCTGTCCCGAAGTGAGTATGCCCGACCTGGTCGGCATGCCAGAGCGCCGTGCTCTTGTGTGCCATCGGCGTCGGTTGTTGAGCTTTCGGACGGAACGGTTGGCGCCCACAAGGCGCCTAAACAAACTTAGAGAACGTGGAGACACCCATGCAAACCGACACAACTCGCGAGAACCCGCAGGCCAAGGCGCCGCAGGCCGCTGATTCGAACCAGGATCTGGCTGCTACCGCCCCAGGCCAACTGCGTGTGATCAAGCGCAATGGCACTGTCGTCGCCTACACCGACGACAAGATCACCGTGGCCATCACCAAGGCGTTCCTCGCAGTTGAAGGCGGCACCGCTGCTGCCTCGTCGCGCATCCACGACACCGTTGCCCGTCTGACCGAACAAGTCACTGCAACCTTCAAGCGTCGCATGCCTTCGGGCGGCACCATCCACATCGAAGAAATCCAGGACCAGGTCGAACTGGCCCTGATGCGTGCCGGTGAGCAAAAAGTCGCCCGCGACTACGTGATCTACCGTGACCAGCGCGCCAAAGAGCGTGCGACCCGCGTCCACGCCGAAGACAGCAACGTGCAGCCGCACCCAAGCATCCGCATCACCCTGGCCGACGGCAGCCTCGCGCCGCTGGACATGAACCGCCTGAACACCATCATCTCCGAGGCCTGCGAAGGCCTGGCCGAAGTCGATGGCGACCTGATCCAGCGCGAAACCCTGAAGAACCTCTACGACGGCGTGGCCATCAAAGACGTCAACACCGCCCTGGTGATGACCGCCCGTACCCTGGTTGAGCGTGAGCCGAACTACTCGTTCGTCACCGCCCGCCTGCTGATGGACACCCTGCGTGCCGAAGGCCTGGGCTTCCTCGGCGTGGCCGACAGCGCCACCCACCACGAAATGGCCGAGTTGTACGCCAAGGCCCTGCCGGCCTACGTCGCCAAAGGCGTCGAATTCGAACTGCTGAACCCTGCCCTGGCCGACTTCGACCTGGAAAAACTGGGCAAGGCAATCAACCACGAGCGCGACCAGCAGTTCACCTACCTGGGCCTGCAGACCCTGTACGACCGTTACTTCATCCACAAGGATGGCGTGCGCTTCGAGCTGCCTCAGGTGTTCTTCATGCGTGTGGCCATGGGCCTGGCGCTGGAAGAAAAAGACAAAGAAGCCCGTGCGATCGAGTTCTACAACCTGCTGTCGTCCTTCGACTACATGGCTTCGACCCCGACCCTGTTCAACGCCGGTACCCTGCGTCCACAGCTGTCGAGCTGCTACCTGACCACCGTTCCGGATGACCTGTCGGGCATCTACCACGCGATCCACGACAACGCCATGCTGTCGAAATTCGCCGGTGGCCTGGGCAACGACTGGACCCCTGTGCGTGCACTGGGCTCCTACATCAAAGGCACCAACGGTAAATCCCAGGGCGTCGTACCGTTCCTGAAAGTGGTCAACGACACCGCCGTTGCCGTTAACCAGGGTGGCAAGCGCAAAGGCGCTGTGTGTGCCTACCTGGAAACCTGGCACCTGGACATCGAAGAATTCATCGAACTGCGCAAGAACACCGGTGATGACCGTCGTCGTACCCACGACATGAACACCGCCAACTGGATCCCTGACCTGTTCATGAAGCGTGTCTTCGATGACGGCAAGTGGACCCTGTTCTCGCCGAACGAAGTACCTGATCTGCACGACCTGACCGGCAAGGCCTTCGAAGAGCGCTACGAGTACTACGAAGCCCTGACCGAGTACAACAAGATCAAGGTGTTCAAAACCATCCAGGCCAAAGACCTGTGGCGCAAAATGCTCTCGATGCTGTTCGAGACCGGCCACCCATGGTTGACCTTCAAGGATCCGTGCAACCTGCGTAGCCCGCAGCAGCACGTGGGCGTGGTCCACAGCTCGAACCTGTGCACCGAGATCACCCTGAACACCAACAAGGACGAGATCGCCGTCTGCAACCTGGGCTCGATCAACCTGCCGAACCACATCGTTGACGGCAAGCTGGACACCGCCAAGCTGCAACGCACCGTGAACACCGCCGTACGCATGCTCGATAACGTAATCGACATCAACTACTACTCGGTACCACAAGCGCGCAACTCGAACTTCAAGCACCGTCCGGTTGGCCTGGGCATCATGGGCTTCCAGGACGCGCTGTACCTGCAGCACATCCCTTACGGTTCCGACGCTGCCGTCGAGTTCGCCGACAAGTCGATGGAAGCGGTCAGCTACTTCGCCATCCAGGCCTCCTGTGACCTGGCCGACGAGCGTGGCGCCTACGAGACCTTCCAGGGCTCGCTGTGGTCCAAAGGCATCCTGCCGCTGGATTCGCAACAGATCCTGATCGAAGCCCGTGGCCAGAAGTACATCGACGTCGACCTGAACGAAACCCTGGACTGGGCACCGGTCCGTGCTCGCGTACAGAAAGGTATTCGTAACTCGAACATCATGGCCATCGCGCCGACCGCGACCATCGCCAACATCACCGGCGTATCGCAGTCCATCGAGCCGACCTACCAGAACCTGTACGTGAAATCGAACCTGTCGGGCGAATTCACCGTGATCAACCCGTACCTGGTTCGCGACCTCAAGGCCCGCGGCCTGTGGGACGCGGTCATGATCAACGACCTGAAGTACTACGACGGTTCGGTACAACAGATCGAGCGTATTCCGCAGGAGCTCAAAGACCTCTACGCCACCGCGTTCGAAGTCGAGACCAAGTGGATCGTCGACGCTGCCAGCCGCCGTCAGAAGTGGATCGACCAGGCGCAGTCGCTGAACCTGTACATCGCTGGTGCTTCGGGCAAGAAACTCGACGTCACCTACCGCATGGCCTGGTACCGTGGTCTGAAAACCACCTACTACCTCCGTGCCCTGGCGGCGACCAGCACCGAGAAGTCGACCATCAACACCGGCAAGCTCAACGCCGTGTCCAGCGGTGGCGACAGCGCCCCGGTCCAGGCAGCAGGCCCAGCGCCAGTGCCGAAGGCCTGCGCGATCGACGAGCCGGATTGCGAAGCCTGCCAATAAGGCAGTCTCCCTGTGGGAGCGGGCTTGCCCCGCGATAAGTCCCCTCCCACAGTACAAAGAAGAAGGTCAGGGCCCACCCTGACCTCCTCCGCGGAGCCCCGCTCCCGGAAGCATTCCAAGTTTTTGCGTGCACCGCCGTACCTAACCGCAAGCACCGCAACCAAGATCCACCGGCCATACTGAATATGGCCCTCAAGCAGGAGACCCACCATGCTGAGCTGGGACGAATTCGATAAAGACGACAGCGAAGAAGCTGCCAAAGGCGCCACTGCCACTCAAGCCGCTGCCGCTGGTATCGACAAGCTGGACAACGCCGGTGGCGTAGCCGCCCTGGAAGCCCGCGCCGTGACCGCCGATGACTCGGAAGCCGTCAAGCGCGCCAAGGCCGCCCTGGACAAACTCGACATCGCCGAAGGCCTGGCTGAGCTGGAAGGCTCTTCCGCCCGCGTCGCGGTTGATGAAAAGCGCATGATCAACTGCCGCGCCGACCTCAACCAGCTGGTGCCCTTCAAGTACGATTGGGCCTGGCAGAAGTACCTCGACGGCTGCGCCAACCACTGGATGCCGCAAGAGGTCAACATGACCGCGGACATCGCCCTGTGGAAGAGCCCGGAAGGCCTGACCGACGACGAGCGCCGCATCGTCATGCGTAACCTCGGCTTCTTCTCCACCGCCGACTCGCTGGTTGCCAACAACCTCGCCCTGGCCGTGTACCGTTTGATCACCAACCCGGAATGCCGCCAGTACATCCTGCGCCAGGCCTTCGAAGAGGCGATCCACACCCACGCCTACCAGTACTGCATCGAATCGCTGGGCATGGATGAAGGCGAGATCTTCAACATGTACCACGAGATCCCGTCGGTCGCGAAAAAAGCCGCCTGGGGCCTGAGCTACACCCGTGCGATCTCGGATCCGGAGTTCAACACCGGCACCGTCGAAACCGACAAAGAACTGCTGCGCAACCTGATCGCCTACTACTGCGTTCTGGAAGGCATCTTCTTCTACTGCGGTTTCACCCAGATCCTGTCGATGGGCCGCCGCAACAAGATGACCGGCGTTGCCGAGCAGTTCCAGTACATCCTGCGTGACGAATCCATGCACCTGAACTTCGGTATCGACGTGATCAACCAGATCAAGATCGAAAACCCGCACCTGTGGGATGCCGAAATGAAAGAAGAAGCCTCGCAGATGATTCTGCAGGGCACCCAGCTGGAAATCGAATACGCACGCGACACCATGCCGCGCGGCGTACTGGGCATGAACGCAGCGATGATGGAGGACTACCTCAAGTTCATCGCCAACCGTCGCCTGTCGCAGATCGGCTTGAAGGAAGAGTACCCAGGTACCACCAACCCGTTCCCATGGATGAGCGAAATCATGGACTTGAAGAAAGAGAAGAACTTCTTCGAGACGCGGGTTATCGAGTATCAGACTGGTGGTGCGTTGAGCTGGGATTGATTCCTTGCTCCGCAGGCGTTCACGATCAGCTGAACCCGTAGCCTAAGAAACTGAGCCACCTCAGCCACACGCTGAGGTGGTTTTTTTTTGGCTCTTCACGGAATGCCCGGTGAAGGGTTGGCTTTGCGAACTGTGAGCGTCATCTGAACGAGCGGGTACGCAAAAGATTCAAGCTTCAAGCTGCAGCTATTGTGCAATGCTGCGCCTCACAAGCCCGTCATTCGAAGGTCAAGCATGCAGTTCACTCACCTGTCAGTTGCGCGCAAACTCAAGTTCTACCAGTTGATGGTATTCGACCAGGTCCTGCAGAGCGGCTCCTTGCTACGCGCTGCCCAGGCACTGAGCCTGACCCAACCTGCGGTCACCAAGATCATCCACGAGCTGGAATCCTACTTCGATGCACCGTTGCTGGTCCGTGGTAACCGGGGTGTCAGAGCCACACCATTGGGCGAACTGGTAGTGCGGCGTAGCAAATCGCTGCTTGCCGAACTGCGCTCACTGACGGACGAGGTCAATGCCTACCAGGAAGGCACCTCGGGACATGTGCTGGTTGGCACCCTGATCTCCGCATCCAGCTCGCTGCTACCGCGTGCCCTGCAACTGCTCAAACAACGAGCACCCAAGGTGCTGGTATCACTGCGGGTCGGCCAGATGGACCAGTTGTTCCCGGCCCTGTCCGTGGGCGAGGTCGACCTGGTGGTGGGGCGTGTACCAGACGACTGGCGTTGGTACCAGGAATCGTCACAGTTGGAGGCGCAAGTGCTCTATGGTGAGGAGTTATCCGTCGTCGCTGGCGCGAATCACCCGCTAGTTGGCCAGAACCCGGTCAACCTCAAGGCCCTGCTCGAGTATCCCTGGGTACTGCCAACGCGCGATTCGTTGCTCCGCCGCACCGTCGATAGCCTGTTCGACGACGCCGGACTGACGGCACCACCGAACGTGGTCGAGTCCTTATCGATTCTCACCAACATCAGCCTGATGCAGGACCAGCAAACCGTCGCCGTTATGCCGCTGGAAGCGACCCGGCAATTTACCGGAGCCGGACTGCTGACCACCCTGGACCTGGGTACCCACCTGCAATTCGGCGACATCGGCTACTTCCAAACGCGCAACCGCGAGCTGGGGCCGGCAGCCCGGCTGTTCCGCGAGTGCCTCGAGCAGGCTGCCCAAGAGCAACATGGCGAACTGCAAGGCTAACCGCCAGAAATTCCATTTGCTAATACCTGACGGCAATTCTTTCATTACTCGCTTATAGGAAGACCCCATAGACTCCTCCGAAAATCCAAGAATCGGAGGTTACCGTGCCCAATCCCTTGCCCCTGCTGTGCCACTTCGTGAACGGAAAGTTCGTGGCGACCGCCTCGACCTTTGACAAGGTGTCTCCCATCGACGGTCGCACCCTGGCCCGGGTCTGCAAGGCCGACGCGGCACTGGTGGATAGTGCAGTCACTGCGGCCAAAGCTGCCCAGGAGGGTCCCTGGGCCAGCTACAGTGCCAGCCAGCGAGCTGACGTCCTGCTGCGCATCGCCGAAGGCATCGAGCGCCGCTTCGAGGAATTCGTCGCGGCGGAGGTGGCCGATACCGGCCGCCCCGTACAGCAGGCCCGGACCCTGGATATCGCCCGCGGTGTTCACAACTTTCGCACGTTCGCCGAACTGATTCGCCAGGCCGGCGGCGAGTACTTCGAGATGCGTACCGCCGATGACAGCGATGTCTTCAGCTACACGGTGCGCAAGCCTCACGGCGTCGTCGCCATTATTTCGCCCTGGAACCTGCCGATGCTGCTGCTCACCTGGAAGGTGGCGCCTGCGCTGGCCTGTGGCAACTCGGTAGTGGTCAAACCCTCGGAAGACTCGCCCACCACCGCCACCCTGCTGGCCGAAGTCATGCTGGAAGCCGGCGTGCCAGCGGGCGTGTTCAACTTGGTGCATGGTTTTGGACCGAACTCGGCCGGCGAGTTCCTCACCCGTCACCCCGATGTCGACGCCATTACGTTCACCGGTGAGTCGCGCACCGGCGCCACCATCATGAAAGCGGCCGCCGAGGGCGTGCGCGAGGTATCGTTCGAACTGGGTGGCAAGAACGCTGCCGTAGTCTTCGCCGACTGCGACTTCGACGCTGCCGTCGCCGGCGTGCTGCGCTCCAGCTTCACCAACGCCGGCCAGGTATGCCTCTGCTCGGAGCGGGTCTACGTCGAACGGCCAATCTACGAACGCTTTGTCGCTGCCCTCAAGGAGGGCACGGAAAAGCTCAAGATCGGTTACCCGGACGAGGACGGCGTCAACATGGGCTCGCTGATCTCCCACCAGCACCGTGACAAGGTTCTGGGCTACTTTGAACTGGCCCGCCGCGAGGGCGCTACAGTCGTCACCGGTGGCGGCGTGCCACACTTCGGCGATGCCCGAGACAATGGCGCCTATGTGCAGCCAACCATCTGGACTGACCTGCCCGATGACGCCCACTGTGTGCGTGAGGAAGTCTTCGGCCCGGTCTGCCACGTCGCCCCGTTCGACCGCGACGAGGAAGTGATCCGTCGTGTCAACGACTCCGCCTATGGCCTCGCCGCCGCCGTCTGGACGACCAATCTCAAGCGCGCCCACAAGGTGTCCCGCCAGCTGCGCGTCGGCATGGTGTGGGTCAACACCTGGTTCCTTCGTGACCTGCGCACGCCCTTCGGCGGTGCGCGACTCTCCGGCCTGGGTCGCGAGGGTGGCCGTCACTCTCTGGACTTCTACTCGGAAGCCACCACCATTTGCGTCAACGCCTGAGCAGGAGTACTCCCATGCATGCCGTCCTCCTCGAAGCCGCCGATCTCCTGCGCCAGGCGCAGCTGAGCGGCCAGCCCTGCCCGCCGATTCGCGAGTTCATCGCCGTCGCCCAGGCTGATGAACCGAATGCCGAGGCAATAGCCCTGGCCTACGCCGTGCAACGTCACAACAACCAGCTCGCGCTGGCCGCCGGGCGCCGCCCGGTGGGCCGCAAGATCGGCCTGACCAACCCGGCGGTGCAAGCCCAGCTGGGGGTCGACCAACCGGACTTCGGACTGCTGCTGGCCGACATGGCCCGCAACGACGACCAACCAATCGCCTGGGCCGATTGCGCCCAGCCCAAGGTCGAGGCCGAGATCGCCCTGGTGCTGGAGCACGATCTTCCCCATGAACGCCATACCGTGGCCGACCTGATCCGCGCTACCGCCTTTGCCCTGCCGGCGATCGAAGTGGTCGGCAGCCGCATTGCCAACTGGGACATCACGCTGGTCGACACCATCGCCGACAACGCTTCGTCCGGCCTGTTCGTGCTCGGTACCCGTGCAGTGAAGCTGGACCAGTTGGATCTGGTGCGCTGTGGCATGAGCATGACCCTACGCGGTGAGCCGGTGTCCGTCGGTGCTGGCGCTGCCTGCCTGGGCAACCCGCTGAACGCAGCCGTCTGGCTCGCCGACACCATGGCTCGACTCGGCGAGCCGCTGCGAGCCGGCGACATCCTGCTTACCGGGGCGCTCGGCCCGATGGTCGCGGCCCAGCCGGGCGATCAGTTCACCGCCCACATTCAGGGCCTGGGCAGCGTCAGCGCCACCTTTGCCAACCGGTGTTAAGAGGAGCCCCCATGAGCAAGAAACTCAAAGTCGCCATCGTCGGCTCCGGCAACATCGGCACCGACCTGATGATCAAGGTAATGCGCAACGCACAGTATCTGGAAATGGGCGCCATGGTCGGTATCGACCCGGCGTCAGACGGTCTGGCGCGTGCAGCACGAATGGGCGTGCCCACCACCCATGAAGGGGTCGAGGGCCTGACCCGCCTGCCAGTCTTCAACGAGATCGACTTCGTCTTCGATGCCACCAGCGCCGGTGCCCACGTGAAGAACGACGCCTTGCTGCGCAGCCACAAGCCCAGCCTGCGCCTGATCGACCTGACCCCGGCTGCTATCGGCCCCTATTGCGTGCCGGTGGTTAACCTGGAGCAGCACCTGCAGGCACTTAACGTCAACATGGTCACCTGCGGTGGCCAGGCGACTATCCCGATGGTGGCGGCCGTGTCGAGAGTAGCCAGGGTGCACTACGCCGAAATCGTCGCCTCGATTGCCAGCAAATCCGCCGGCCCAGGTACCCGCGCCAACATCGACGAATTCACCGAGACCACCAGCAAGGCCATTGAGGTGATAGGGGGTGCCGCCAAGGGCAAGGCGATCATTGTCATGAACCCGGCCGAACCGCCAGTGATGATGCGCGACACCGTATTCGTGCTGTCCGAGGCCGCCGACCAGGCCCGCATCCAGTCCAGCGTGGAGGAAATGGCCGTCGCCGTGCAGGCCTACGTGCCGGGGTACCGCCTGAAGCAGAAAGTGCAATTCGACCTAATCCCCGAGTCCACGCCGCTGAACATCCCCGGCCACGGACGATTCAGCGGGCTGAAGACCTCGATTTTCCTCGAGGTGGAAGGCGCTGCCCATTACCTGCCGGCATACGCCGGCAACCTCGACATCATGACCTCCGCCGCGCTGGCCACCGCCGAGCGCATGGCGCAATCGTTGCTGAACGCCTGAGGAACGCCCCATGAACGGCAAGAAGCTGTATATCTCCGACGTGACCCTGCGTGACGGCAGCCATGCGATCCGCCACCAGTACAGCCTCGAACAGGTCCAGGCCATCGCCCGCGCCCTCGACCAGGCCCACGTCGACTCCATCGAAGTGACACACGGCGACGGCCTGCAGGGCTCGTCTTTCAACTACGGCTTCGGCGCTCACACCGACCTGCAGTGGATCGAAGCCGCGGCCGATGTGATCGAGCACGCCCAGCTCACCGTGTTGCTGCTCCCTGGCATCGGCACCGTGCACGACCTGAAAGCCGCCTACGATGCCGGCGCTCGCTCGGTGCGGGTGGCCACTCACTGCACCGAAGCGGACGTCGCCAAGCAGCACATCGAGTACGCCCGCTCGCTCGGCATGGACACCGTCGGCTTCCTGATGATGAGCCACATGATTCCGGCCGAAGAGTTGGCCAGGCAGGGACAACTGATGGAGCGCTACGGTGCGCAGTGCATCTACATGGCCGACTCTGGCGGTGCCATGAACATGAACGACATCCGCGACCGCATGCGTGCCTTCAAGGCGCTTCTCAAACCCGAGACCCAGACCGGCATGCACGCCCACCATAACCTGTCCCTCGGTGTGGCCAACTCCATCGTTGCGGTAGAGGAAGGCTGCGACCGCATCGACGCCAGCCTGGCCGGCATGGGCGCCGGCGCCGGGAATGCTCCGCTGGAAGTGTTTATCGCCGCCGCGGATCGCCTGGGTTGGAACCACGGCACCGACCTGTATCGCCTGATGGACGCTGCCGACGACCTCGTGCGCCCGCTGCAGGACCGCCCGGTACGAGTCGACCGCGAAACCCTCGGCCTCGGCTATGCCGGGGTCTATTCCAGCTTCCTGCGCCACGCCGAAGTGGCCGCCGCCAAGTACGGTCTGAAGACCCTCGACATCCTCGTCGAACTGGGCAAACGCCGCATGGTCGGCGGCCAGGAAGACATGATTGTTGACGTCGCCCTCGACCTGTTGGCCCAGCGCCCGGAGATCCGTCCATGAGCACCGATATCGCCCGCATCGCCACCGCGCTCGACCAAGCGGCACGGCGCGCCCAACCGCTGGCGCAGTTCAGCGTTGAAACGCCCTTCTCGCTGGATGACGCCTACCGCATCCAGCGTGCTTCCATGCAGCGCCGCTACGACGATGGCGAGCGCTGCATCGGCATCAAGCTGGGCTTCACCAGCCGCGCCAAGATGATCCAGATGGGCGTTGACAGCCTGATCTGGGGCTGGCTCACCGATGCCATGCTGGAGGAAGACGGCGGCCTGGTCGATCTGGCGCGCTACATCCACCCGCGCGCCGAACCGGAAATCTGTTTCCTCACGCGCCGAGATATCGACCGCCCGCTGACCTTGCTGGAAGCGGCGGACTATGTAGAGGCATGCGCTCCGGCGCTGGAAATCATCGATTCGCGCTACCAAGCGTTCAAGTTCAGCCTGGAGGACGTGGTGGCGGACAACTGCTCCTCCTCCGGCCTGACCGTCGGCCCCTGGTCGCGAGATTTCTCCGCGCTGGCCAACGCCGGTGTGGTGATGCGCCTGGACGGCCGCGCCGTACAGGTCGGCTCCACCGCCGCGATCCTCGGCCAGCCACTGCGTAGCCTGGTGCAAGCCTCGCGCTTGCTGCACGACGCCGAACGGGTGCTGCCGGCCGGCAGCCTGGTAATGGCCGGTGCCGCCACTGCCGCCGAAGCGCTGCGCCCGGGCATGCACGTCAGCGTCGAAATCCAGGGTCTGGGCGAAAGCAGCTTCAGCCTGCGCCCCTGACCCAACCGCATAAGGAACCGCATCATGAGTGACAACCGCGCCACCGTCGTCGCCGGCAAGGCCAAGCCTCGCGGCCGCTTCCCCCACATAAAACGTGCCGGCGACTTCCTGTTTGTCTCCGGCACCAGCTCGCGTCGCCCGGACAACAGCTTCGTCGGTGTCGAAGTCGATGAGATGGGCACCACCAACCTGGACATCCGCGCACAAACCCGCGCGGTCATCGAAAACATACGTGACATTCTCGCCAGCGAGAACGCCAGCCTCGACAACCTGGTGGAGATCAGTACCTTCCTGGTCGATATAAACGACTTCGGTGGATACAACCAAGTCTATGCCGAGTACTTCGACGAAACCGGGCCGACCCGTACCACCGTCGCCGTACACCAACTGCCGCACCCGCACCTGCGCATCGAGATCAAAGCCGTCGCCTACGCGCCCCGTTCACGTTGAGATAATAATAATGAACAAGCATCACTTCAGCCCGCCGTTCAACTTCAATCGCTGGATCGAAGACCACGCCCACCTGCTCAAGCCTCCGGTAGGTAACCAGCAGATCTGGCATGGCAGCGACTTCATGGTCACCGTGGTCGGCGGCCCCAACCAGCGCACCGATTTTCACGACGACCCGGTGGAAGAGTTTTTCTACCAATTCAAGGGCAACGCCTACCTGAACATCTGGGACCGGGGCAACTATGAGCGGGTGTACCTGAAGGAAGGCGACATCTACCTGATGGCGCCGCATGTCATCCATTCGCCCCAGCGCCCCGAGCCCGGCAGCCTGTGCCTGGTGATCGAGCGCCAGCGCCCCGCCGGGCTGTATGACGCATTGCAATGGTCTTGCGCCCGCTGCGGCCAGCTGACCAAGCGCTACGAGATGCAACTGGAAAGTATCGTTACCGACCTGCCACCGGTGTACGAGCGTTTCTACGCCACCACAGATGAAGAGCGCCGCTGCTTGGAATGCGGTGAGGTCCATCCCGGCCGAGATTGGCAAACCTGGCACCAGACACTCCAGGAGTTCCACCCCGCATGAAAATTGATATCCATTCGCACTTTTTCCCCCTCATTAGCCAGGAAGAAGCCGCCCGGCTGAGCCCCGAACGCGCGCCATGGCTGCATACCGAAGGCCGCAGCGGGCAGATCATGATTGGCAACAAGCCCTTCCGCCCGGTGCACGACGTACTCTGGGACCCGGTGCGTCGCCTCGAACACCTCGACGAGCAAGGCTTGGACATTCAAGTGATGTGCGCCACTCCGGTGATGTTCGGCTACGACCAGCCCATTGCACGCGCCCTGCCCTGGGCGCAACTGATGAATGACCGCGCAGTGGAAATGGCTGCCCACGCCCCTGAGCGCCTCAAGGTGCTGGCCCAGGTGCCGCTGCAGGACATTGACGCCGCCTGTCGCGAGGCCAGCCGCGCCAAGGCCTGTGGGCACATCGGTGTGCAAATCGGCAACCACGTCGGCGAGCACGACCTTGATCACGATGGCCTGGTGACATTCCTCCACCACTGCGCCAGCGAGAACATCCCTCTGCTGGTGCATCCGTGGGACATGATGGGCCGCGAGCGCATGAAGAAGTGGATGCTGCCCTGGCTGGTCGCCATGCCGGCAGAAACCCAGCTCGGCATCCTCTCGCTGATTCTCTCAGGCGCCTTCGAAACCCTGCCCGAGTCCCTGCGCCTTTGTTTCGCTCACGGTGGTGGTGGCTTCGCGTTCCTGCTTGGCCGTGTCGACAACGCATGGCTGCACCGCGACATTGTCCGCGAAGACTGCCCCAACCTGCCCTCCAGCTATGTCAAACGCTTCTACGTCGACTCCGCAGTCTTCGACCAGCGCTCGCTCAAGCTGCTGGTTGATGTGATGGGGACCGATCGTGTGATGCTGGGCTCCGATGCACCGTTTCCGCTTGGGGAGCAGCAGATCGGCGCTGGCGTCCTGGAGCACCCGTCATTGTCTGAAAGCGACAAGCGTCGTATTGCTGGCGGAAACGCCCGAGAGTTCTTCAGTCTCTGAATTCTTTTGTTCCGGCCACTTGGCCTTTTAGCCCCGTATCCCTGATCGGATACGGGGCTTTTTTATGGTTCTTTACGGAATACTTGAAGCTTGCAGCTTGCAGCTTGCAGCCACAACATCAGACCCGAAAACTGCCGACCAGTTGTTGCAAGCGCCTGGCCTGGCGCTCCAGCTCAGCGCAAGCGCCCAGGGTGGTACGCAGGTTCTCCACACCACCTTGGTTGAGGATGTTGATTGCGCTGATGTCCAGGTTCAACGAATCGACCACCGCGGTCTGCTCCTCGGTAGCGGTGGCTACCGACTGATTCATCGCATCGATCTCAACGATATGCTGAGTCACGTTGCCAAGGCGCTCCCCAGCCTTGTTGCCGATTTCCACGCTCTGCTCGCTATAGCGCTGGCTCTCGACCATGGCAGTCACCGCCTCACGCGCACCGACTTGCAGTTCATCGATCATCGAGTGGATTTCTTGCGCAGACTCCCGCGTGCGTTGCGCCAAACCGCGCACCTCATCGGCGACTACGGCGAAACCACGACCCGCCTCGCCGGCACGGGCGGCTTCGATGGCGGCGTTGAGGGCCAGCAGGTTGGTCTGCTCAGAGATGCCTTTGATCACCTCGAGGATCTGGCCAATGTTCACCGTCTTGCTGTTGAGTTGCTCGATGTTGACGCAGGAGCTGCTGATCTTTGCCGACAGCTCATGCATCGCGGTGAGGGTACAGTCGACCACCTGACGACCACCTTCAGCCTGCTGGCGAGCATCAGAAGCCTGACGCGAAGCATCGGCGGCGTTGCGAGCGATCTCTTGAGCTGCGGCTCCCAGTTCGTTGATCGCAGCGGCGACGCTGTGGGTGCGGTTGGCCTGCTCGTCGGAATTGACCATCGACGAGTTGGACGCATCGACCAGCCGTTTGGCCAGATCGTTGAGCTGGCGGGTTGCCGAAGACACCTCGCTGATCGAGCCGTGAATGCGCGCAACGAAGCGGTTGAAGGCCTCGGCCAGTTCGCCGAACTCATCCTTGGCCTGTATCGCCAGGCGCTTGGTGAGATCGCCCTCGCCCTCGGCGATGTCCTGCATGGCGCGGCCCATGGTGCGCAGTGGCTGCATCAGCACGCGGATAAGCATGCTCAGCAGGAGGATGATGCAAACGACGGTCACCAGCGTGGCGATGAGCGCCGAGGTGCGGAACTCGCTGAGCATGGCGTAGGCCTTGTCTTTGTCCACCGAGATGCCCACGTACCAGTCCACCGTCGGCAAACCGTGTACTGGCGAGAAGGTCAGGATGCGCGTGCCTTCAGCGGATTCAACTTCGCGCAAGTCGGCGCTCGGTAACAGCGTGTCTTGCTGGTACAGGTCACGCAGGTGCTTCATCACCTTGTCCTGCTCCGGATGCACCAACACTTTGCCGTCGGCGCTGACCAGGAAGGCGTAGCCTATGCCGTCGAAATCCAGGGAATTGATGATTTTTACCAGGGTCGCCAGGCTCAGGTCACCGCCCACCACGCCCAGTAAATGCTCCTGTTGCCTGAGCGGAACGGCGATGGTCAACATCAATTGGCTAGCGGTTGCATCCTGATACGGCTCGGTAACAACCGTGCCTTGGCTATTGCGGGTGGCCACGTACCAGGGTCGCAGCCGCGGGTCGTAACCCTCCGGAGGTGGATCGTCCGACGACATCTGGAAGGTACCATCGGCTCGCCCCAGGTAGGCATGGACGAAACTGTCGCGCATCACCTGCAGTGCCAGGTGATTGCTGGCATCGTGCTCGACACCCTGCTGGGTAATGCCCTGCGCGGCCTGCTCGATCAGTGTCAGGCGCCCGCCCAGCCAGAGCTGCACGGTATTGGCGGCTTGCCGCCCAGCATTGTGCAAGCGGCTCTCCAACGTGTGTCCGAGCGCGGTCTGCAGATGTGCATCGTTATACAGTGTGAATACGCTGAAGCTGGTGACCACCAGCAGTGAGGTGGCCAGCAGCAACTTGCTGCCAAAACCGAAGGAGCGGTTCATGGGAGGCTTCCGGTCAGAAGGCTGGACGCTCGACCGGCCGCCCAACCCGGTAAGAAAGGCGCATCCCCGGCCACTGCCGGGGATGCGGGGCTTTAAAACTTGATGCGCACGCCGAGTTGCAGGCCTTGCGGGTTCTCGTTCGGCAGCGGGCTGTCCAGGCTCCAACTGACCGGATAGCGGATCTCGCTGTCCCGCTTGTGATGGATGTAAGCGTAAACGCCGTAGAGGTCGATGTTTTTGTCGTAGTTGTAGATGTAACCGAGGCTGATTGCCGCGGCATCGCTCAGTGCTTCATCCTTGCGGTCGTCCTTGTAGATGAAGCTGACAGTGGCATTGTGTTTGTTACCGAAGTTGTGGCGCATGCCGAGCTGCAGGTCGTTGCCGTTGGATTCGAAATCCACCCAGGGCGCGTAGGCGTAGTAGCCCACGTAGCGGTGGAACACCGCCGACAGGTCGGTCTTGCCCATGCTGTACACCGCGGTCAGGTAGGCGTCGGTGGACTGCTGCATCGTGTGTTTGTCCCACAGGTTACGCTGGTACTTGCGGTCCACAGCAGCTGAAAAGTACCAGGGGCTGTCGGTCCAGCGATCCACGGCGACGCTGATGACTTGCCCGTCGCGGCTGCCATCGTCCTCACCCTTGGAGACGCCACCGCGGAACTCATAACCATTGATTCGCGGGCTGATGTACATCAGCAAGCCGTCTTCACGCCACGGCGCGTAGAACACCATCACGTTACTGATCAGGCTGTAGTCGTTGTTGTACAACGGGTCAGCATAACCGTAGGCGTTGGCGGACGGGGTATCCCGGCGGCCTGCGCTCAGCGTTCCCCAGCGCTTGGAAATGACCTCGAAGTAGGTTTCGCGCTTGCCGATATCATCATCGGAATGCGGGTTGTACTGCGCCTGGTAAATCCAGTTCAGCGACAGGTCGTCGGTGACCGCTTCCTGCATGTGCAGTTGCAGGCGGTTGGCGCTCAAGCCGCCGCCGTTGGCACGCTCCTCGGTGTGTCCGCCGGACTTGGCCACCTCGTAGTTGACGTCGATGACCCCGGAAAGCTCAATAACGTCGATGCCCGAGACGTCTTGAAGGTCTGCGATGTCCGCGCAGGCGTAACCGCTCACCAGCGGCAGAATGAGTAAAAGTTTGCGCATTGCATGCTCCGATAGAACGAGTAGAGGCTCGCGACAGCACTCCCCTGCTGTCGCGGCCTGGTTTTTTATTGGTATGACTGGTTCTTGCGGGGGTGGATCAGTCCCGAGGCGGCCAGATCTTCTTCGGCGCTTCGAAGCTCGGCTCGCCCAGCAACGGGGTCGACAACGCATAGAAGCCGTGGTTGGTGAAGACCCAGATCAGGTTGCGGTCGTACTCGGTGTAGGTGCCGTGGGTGAGGTTGCCCATGGCCCAGCTCACTACGTTCTTGGTGTCGTACGGCGGTACGAAGTAGGCACCGATGGTCGGCTTGTCTGGGTTGCGCACATCAAAGACCTGCACACCGGCGTTGTAGTAGGCGTACGGCAGGATGCCGTCACGCGATACCCCAGGCTGGGTGTAATAGCCACTGCGCTTCGGACCGAAGCTGCCCTTGCGCTGGCAGAAGTCAGTGAACTCGGCGTCGGCCGGTGGCGTCGGCATCGGCAAGGTGTGCTTGATCACCGGTTTAGTCGGGTTGCGAACATCCACGGCGTAGATCGGCTTTTCCGCCTCGTAGCAGTCCTCGGTCAGCGGGTAGCCGCTGAAGTAGATCAGGCCTGTCTTCTCCACCTGACTCACATCGATGCCGTCGCCTTCAGTGCCGGCCACGCTGACCGGGAACTCGAGATGGCCGACCACCTTCAAGTTCGCCGAGTCGGTGATGTCGACCACGTACAGGCCCATGCCGCCCATGGCCGCATAACCGTACTTGCCGCCTTGCTCCACCGGCTTGGGAATGAACAGCGACGCACGTGATCCCATCCAGGACGCACGGTTGCCAGCGCGCGGGTTGGCCTTGAACACAGCCTCGTGCTCAGGATCGCCGATAATCTGGCCCGGCACGGTCAATACGTCGAGCAGCTTGGGGTTGCTCGGATCGGACATATCCCAGGACTGATAGCCTGAGTTGTACAGATCGTTGGGGTACTCGGTGAGTGCATAGTTGTCGCTCGGTGCAGCCGCCACATACATCACATCGCCGCCGAAGTAGGCAGGAATGTCGCGTGAGCCGGAGCCCTGTTGCTCGCCGATTGGCGCATCCGGGTGCTCGATGTCGGTGGTACGAGTGGCAATCAGCTTCCAGTCCTCGGGCAACGGGCCATTCATCTCGTAAACCTTGAAGCCCTTGAGGTGCTTGGATTTACGGATGGCTTCGACCTTGTCTGGCTCACGATACTTGTCGCTCAGCACGCCGAAACGGCGGGTCTCGAAAGACTGCACCATGATGTTCTTGCCAAGCTTCTTGTTCCACTGGATCGACGCGGCGCCGAAGAAGTCGTCCGCAGGATACGGGTTGACCTCCTCACCCGGGCCTTCCACCCCCCAAGGTGCGCCCTTGGACAGCAGCACCTTCACGTCTTTGGGATTGGTGATATCAAAGATCTTCAGGTCGCGGCGCACGTACTGGTAGAGGTAGCGCTTGCCAGCGAAGTCGACGATGTTCTGCCACGTGTGGAAGGGCTCAACCGCGATCGGGTAGTAAGCCTCCACCTTCATGTTCTTGATGTAGCTCTTGGTGTCCCAGTGATCCAACTCGCCAGGGAACGGCTTGCCTTCATGGGAGAACGGCGTGGCTACCGGCCAGATGAACTTGCCGGTGGCCTTGTCCATGCCATAGCTGCCCGGAGCCGGTTCCGGCGGAATGCGTTCCGGTCCCAGTTCGGTCAGACGCTTGACGATGGGGTCGACGATGTTCATCGGGGCATGCTCTTGGGCATGCAGGCTCGCGCTGGCGACCAGTGCGAGCGCCAGCGAAAGCGCAAGGCGACTGCGTTTGTATGCATTGCCAGGATTAACAGAGATCAGCTTTGTTTTCATTATTTACTCCGTTTGGTAGTGCCCCATCGGGCAATCTTTGCGTTTCACCTTTCCCGGAATCCTTTCCGAACAACTTCTTTGAGCGCATTGCCTGCGCACAGGCCGCCTTGCGCGAGGCGTTAGAAAATCTCCAGCGGGTAATCGGTGATGAGCCGAAAATCATCGAGGTCGCCGGAGCCCTGACCGGCATCAGCGCGATGCCAGGCTTGGCGCAGCCGAAAGCTCAACCCCTTGGCCGGTCCGGACGCCACCACGTAGCGCAATTCCAGGTTGGTCTCGCGATGCGAGCCGTCGTCTCCATAGCGCCCGGCGTAAGGGCTGCCGAGCGCAATCCCGCTGCCATCGATCTGATCGCCCTGGATGTAGCGGACCATCATCGAGCCGCCAGGCAGCCCCAAGCCCGCGAACGAATAGTCGTAGCGAATCTGCCAGGACCGCTCATGGGGGCCGTTGAAGTCGGAAAACTGGGCCGAGTTGGGCAGCCAGATGGAGGCCCCTTGGTCGTTGCCGTTACGACCTTTGCTGTCGTTGTCGCCCACACCGAGGTAGTCAAAGGGGGTGTCGCCGCGGACCTTCTGCAGCCCGAGCAGGAAGCGGTGGCTCCCCTGGCGCAGGTAGGTCGAGGCACCTAGTGTCAGGTTGTCGATCTCGCCGGCGCGCGCCGCGCCGGTCTCGGTGGTCCGGTACAGGGTCAGGTTCAGCCCCGCTTCGCGCTCGTCGTTCAGCACGAATCGCGAATTCAAGCTGGCATAGCCCTGGTACCAGATGTCCTCGAATCTTGCGCCGTACAGTGCCAGGGAGTGCCCCGGCGCCCATTGCCAGGTACCGCCGGCATAGTCGGCGCGCGGCGTGGTGACTTCGGCCATGACTGCCCACAGGTCACCATCGGCATTGGTGGTTACCGGGCTGGTGGCTGAGGTGAAATGGCCGACCTGTAAATCCAGGTCGTCGCGCTCCCGACTGCGCAGAGTCAGCCCCGTTGCGGTTTGCGGCACGATGCGAAAGTGGCTGACGCCAAATACCGGGGTATCCGGGCGCTGCTCGCCGACCTTGAGCTCGGTCTTCGACAGCCGCAACTTCAACGCCGCCCCGCCCTTGGCGTACTCATCGGCCGGCTCGCCGTTATCGTGCACCGGCAGGTTACGGGTGCCAGTCTTGCCCGCCGAGGCATCCAATTTGAGCCCCTGGTAGACGAATGCATCCACCCCGACTCCGAGGGTGCCGGGGGTGAAGCCAGAGGTGAAGTCCAGGTTGATACCCTGGGTCCAGTCGCGCTGGTCGGGGCGACCCGCTTGCTTGCTGCGATTGAAGTAGGAATTGCGCAACAACAGCTTGAGCTGGCTGCCTTCGACGAGGTTGCCCCAGCCTTCGGCGGACACCGTCGCCGCGTGGGCCGGCATGAACAGCAGGCCAGGAATCAGGGGCAAGGCTGAGCGGAATGCGCGCATATCATCCTCGTACGACTGAATGCTCGAGGTGAGCGGGCAAGCCGCTCCCCACCCGGACGGCGAAGCGCCCGGGGACTAATTGTTCAGGGAATCGACGGCCCGATCGGCAGATCAGGCCGGGTTGGACTCAGCGCCGAATCGGCAGCGGGCTAGGTGCCTCACCCTCGACGGAACGGGCCTTGCGAAAGCGCAGGAAGTAGATCAGCGCCATCACCAGCAGGAAGGGCACGCCACAGACCAGCGTCAGGGAGAACTCCTCGGTGAACATCGTGGTCAGCATCACCGCCAGCATCAGCAGCAGGCCGGCCAGGCTGGTCCAGGGGTAGCCCCACAGACGGAACTCCAGGGACGCACTGTCCTGATGACGACGGAAGAACAGGTGGGTGAGGAAGATTCCGGCCCAGGTGAACATCGCACCGAACATGGCAATCGACATCATCAGGGTGAAGGCATCCTCCGGGTAGGCGATGTACAGCAGGGTGCCCAGCCCGATCCCCAGCGACGACAGCAGCAGCGCCGCCACCGGCACGCCCCGAGTGTTCACGCGGCCGAACATCGCCGGCGCCTGGCCAGCTCGCGCCAGGCTGAACATCAGCCGCGACGTGATGTACAGCTGGCTGTTCATCGCCGACAGCGCCGCGATCAGAATGACCGCGTTGAACACCGCGCCAGCATAGGGAACGCCGGTCGCATGCATCACGGTGACGAAAGGACTCTGACCACCGTTGTTCTGCCCCCATGGCAAAATCGCCAGGACAAGTGCGATAGTCAGCAGGTAGAACACCACCAGGCGCACCACCGTGATGCGAAAGGCCTTGGTCACTGCGTGCTTGGGGTCCTTGGCCTCCCCGGCTGCCACCGCGATCATCTCGATGCTGAGGTAGCTGAAGAACGCCACGATGACCGCTACCCAGGTGCCCCACATGCCGTTGGGGAAGAAGCCGCGATCATTCGTATAGTTGGCAAAACCGATGGACGAATCCGCCGGCGCGCCATAAACCACCCAGGCGCCCAACAGAATGAAGGCGACGATGGCGCACAGCTTGAGCAGAGAGAATACGTACTCGATTGCACCGAAGACCTTGACGCTGAGGATGTTACTTAACACCAGCGCCGCCGAGAATGTGACCATCCAGTAGCCGCCCGGCACGTCCGGGAACCAGTACTTCATGTACATGGCCGCCGCAGTGATCTCGGTGCCCACCGCAAATACGATGGACGCCCAGTACGCATAGCGAATCAGGAAGCCGAACCAGGGCGCCACATAGAACTCGGCGAAAGAGCCGAAGGAGCCGGAAGTCGGGTGGCGGACGGTCATTTCCGCCAGGCAACCCATCAGCAGCAGCGCGATCAGCGCACCAATGCTATAGCTCAGCAGCACGCTGGGACCGGCGAAGCCAATCGCAAAGCCACTGCCGAGGAACAGCCCGGTGCCAATGGCGCCGCCGATGGCAATCATCGACAGCTGGCCGCTGCTCAAGCTTTGTTTAAGGCCCTGCTCACGCTGAACCAAGTTATCGAAAGAGCTTGTTATTTTTGTCATGTTCGAGTGCTCAGGTCTGGTCAAGAAGGGATCAGGTCACCGACTTCCTGGCGATGAAGCGCGGAGCGTTCCATTCGCCACTGGCAAGTACCTCGCGCAGCGCTTGAACGCTGTCCCAGATGTCCACGTAGCTGTTGTAGAGCGGAGCAAAACCAAAGCGCAGGATGTCCGGGGCACGGAAGTCGCCGATCACCCCGCGGGCGATCAACGCTTGCATCACCGGGTAGGCATTGGCATGCGCCAGCGACACTTGGCTGCCGCGCTGCGCGGCATCGCGCGGTGAGCGCAGCGTCACGCCCAGGCCAGCCAACTGTTCGTCGCACAGCTCGATAAACAGATCACAGAGCGCGACGCTCTTGTTGCGCAGTACGTTCATGTCGATGCCGTCGAACACCTCCAGCGACGCTTCCAGGGCCAGGATGCCCAACTGTGGAGCGGTACCCACCAGCATGCGGTCGATGGTCGGATGCGCCTCGTAGTCGTGGGTAAAGTCGAACGGCCGAGCATGCCCGTGCCAGCCGGTCAGCGGCTGACGCACCTGCGGGATGTGGCGTTCGGCGACATACACGAACGCCGGCGCACCAGGGCCGCCGTTCAAGTACTTGTAGCCACAACCGACGGCGAAGTCGGCCTGGGCGCCGTTCAAGTCAATGGGCATGGCACCGGCGGAGTGGCACAGATCCCAGACCACCAAGGCCCCGACTTCGTGGGCACGCGCCGTGATTGCTGCCATGTCGTAGCGGCGGCCAGACTTGTAGTTCACATGGGTCAGGGAAAGGATTGCGACCTCTTCGTTCAGCGCTGCCAGCACCTCGTCCGGCTCGACGCAACGCAGCTCGCAACCGGTCAACTCGGCCACGCCGGAGGCGACATAAACGTCAGTCGGAAAGTTGCCCCGTTCGCCGAGGATCACCTTGCGGCCTGGCTGCATACGAATAGCCGCTACCAGCACCTTGAACAGGTTGACGGAGGTGGAGTCGGCAACGATCACCTCATTGGTCCCCGCACCGATCAACCGGGCGATCTTGCCGCCGGCGCGCTGCGGCGCAGGGTACCAGTCGGCGTCATTCCAGGAGCGAATCAGGCCGTGGGCCCACTCCTGCTTCAGCACTCGCTCGATGCGAGCAGGGACATGAGCGGGCATCGCACCCAACGAGTTGCCATCGAGATAGATCTCACCCGCCGGAAGATCAAATTGTGCACGCGAGTTGCCCAGGGGATCATCGTGATCGAGACGTTCGAAATGCTCACGGGTGAGCGGGACGGACAAAGACATGCGAGTTCCTCTATTACTTGTTCTTATGGAAGGAGCGGCGGCCGCTGATCGGCGAAACCATGCATGGGCTCGCAGCTGTGCTGCTCGACGCATCCCGGTGCATGGAAGGGATGTTACCCCCAGCCGTGAATTACCTATAAATAGAAAGAAGGGTCTTAGCTATTACGCTTGGTAATACATGAGCCTGTTGCGCTCCCGCTTGGCGGTTACTGCAATCGCGTCTGGAAGTCCAATGTCCTTGATCCAGTTGCTACAGGCCGCCTCTTGCGGCCAACCCCACGATTATTTCTGTGTACAAAAACCAGAATTTTTGATTACAGTATCGCACGCCTATGACGTCGGTAATCGCCGATGCATATTGCGACGGTCTTACGCCATGCAACACCCACTTCAGCTCGATCAGCTCGAGCGCCCTCTTCGAATGTCGTTCAACCTTCACCGCGGTACAGGCTTCAGCCATCGCAAGAACGACTCGTTCCTCCTAATACCGTCACCCCCACACGCACCGTGAATCGCTTCGGCTTTTAACCGTGGGCCGCGCTTTTGCGGACATCTGCCTGCGCGTTAATCAGCGCTCATGTGGTGCGCCGTCACGCTGCGTCAGCGCGTGGGCGTAACTGCGCTCGGGCCACAGTAGCCGTCAGCAGTGCCTGCAAGCGAATTCAGCTGCAATCGAACAACAATCGAGAGAGTCACTCGTATGCCAAAAACTTTACTGGTCAAGAACGCCGAACTGTTGGTCACCATGGATGGCGAGCGCCGGGAGATCCGTCGCGGCGGCATGTTCATTGAAGACAACGTGATCAAGCAGGTCGGCCCTAGCGAGACCCTGCCGCAACACGCCGATGAAATTCTGGACATGGCCGGCAAAGTCGTCATTCCAGGCTTGGTCAACACTCACCACCACATGTACCAAAGCCTCACCCGTGTAGTGCCGGCGGCTCAGGACGGTGAGTTGTTCAACTGGCTCACCAACCTGTACCCCATCTGGGCAAAGCTCACCCCTGAGATGATTGCGGTATCGACGCAAACGGCGATGGCGGAGCTGATTCTCTCTGGCTGTACCACCTCCAGTGACCACCTCTACATCTACCCCAACGGCTGTAAGCTCGACGACAGCATCCATGCGGCGCAAGAAATCGGCATGCGTTTCCACGCCGCACGCGGGAGTATGAGTGTCGGCCGCAGCCAGGGCGGGCTTCCGCCCGATTCCGTGGTGGAAAAGGAAAGCGACATCCTCAAGGAATCCCAGCGCCTGATCGAGGACTACCATGACGCCAGCCATGGCTCGATGTTGCGCGTGGTCGTGGCGCCCTGCTCGCCCTTCTCGGTCAGTCGCGACCTGATGCGTGAAGCTGCAGTGCTGGCGCGCCAGTACGGTGTGTCGATGCACACGCACCTTGCAGAGAACGTCAACGATATCGCCTACAGCCGCGAGAAGTTCGGCATGACACCGGCCGAATACGCCGAAGACCTGGGCTGGGTCGGCCACGATGTCTGGCATGCCCACTGTGTTCAACTCGACCAGCACGGCATTGAGCTGTTCGCCCGTACCGGCACCGGGGTCGCCCACTGCCCATGCTCGAACATGCGCTTGGCCTCGGGGATCGCGCCTATCCGCAAGATGCGCGACCACGGTGTGCCGGTAGGCCTGGGGGTCGACGGTTCGGCCTCTAACGATGGGGCAAGCATGATTGGTGAAGTACGCCAGGCGCTGCTGCTGCAGCGCGTCGGTTTTGGCCCTGATGCGATGACCGCTCGCGAAGCGCTGGAAATCGCCACGCTGGGTGGCGCCAAGGTGCTCAACCGTAATGATATCGGCACTTTGGCACCGGGCATGATTGCCGACTTCGTCGCCTTCAACCTGGGCCATGTGGCGTATGCCGGCGCCCATCACGACCCGCTGGCGGCCCTGGTGTTCTGCACCCCGACCCACGTCGATACCAGCGTGATCAACGGTCGGGTGGTGGTCAAGGATGGCCGCATCACCACCATCGACCTGCCCGTGGTGCTGGAGCGCCACAACCAATTGGCCCATCAACTGGTCAGCGGCGACTGACCCTTTCACACCGCTGCGCTCGATGCTGAGCGCAGCGGCGCAACACCTGCTGTACCCACAGAAGCATCAACTGCGACTGAGACCGTGCTGTTAGACGCATCACTATAAAAAAAGCGAGCTACTCACCATGACATCTCCCGCTTCATCTCGTCCTGAAGACGAGAACCTCGGTATTGGCCCCAACCTGGCCTATGGCCTGCAGCATGTGCTGACGATGTACGGGGGGATCATCGCAGTCCCGCTGATCATCGGTCAGGCTGCCGGCCTGTCATCTGCCGAGGTCGGCTTGTTGATTGCCGCATCACTGTTCGCCGGTGGCCTGGCGACTCTGCTGCAGACGCTGGGCATTCCCTTCTTCGGCTGCCGCCTGCCACTGGTTCAAGGGGTATCGTTCGCGGGTGTCGCAACCATGGTTGCCATCATCGGCAGCGACGGCACGGGCGGATTGTCGGTGGTGTTCGGGGCAGTGGTCGTGTCGTCGTTGATCGGCCTGTTAATCACCCCGCTGTTCTCACGCATCATCAAATACTTTCCGCCGCTGGTGACAGGTATTGTCATCACCACCATCGGCTTGACCCTGATGCCGGTTACCGCGCGCTGGGCCATGGGCGGCAACAGCCAGGCCGCCGATTTCGGCAGCATGGCCAACATCGGCCTTGCGGCGTTTACCCTGGTCACCGTGTTGCTGCTCAGCAAACTGGGCAGCGCGAGCATTTCGCGCCTGTCGATTCTGCTGGCGATTGTCATTGGCACCCTGGTAGCAACCGCCGTTGGCATGACCGATTTCTCGCAAACCTTTGAAGGCCCGCTGGTGGCCCTGCCCAAAGTGTTGCATTACGGTATTCCGCAGTTCCAGGTCGCCGCCATTCTGTCGATGCTGATTGTGATTATCGTGACTATGGTCGAGACCTCTGCCGACATTCTGGCCGTAGGCGCGATCATCGAAACCAAAGTCGACTCCAAGCGCCTTGGCAACGGCCTGCGCGCCGATATGATCTCCAGCGCGCTGGCGCCGCTGTTCGGTTCTTTTACCCAAAGTGCATTTGCGCAGAACGTTGGCCTGGTTGCGGTGACCGGGGTGAAGAGCCGCTATGTGGTCGCCACCGCCGGGCTGATTCTGGTGACGCTCGGGCTGCTGCCGGTGATGGGACGCCTGGTCGCCGCCGTGCCCACTGCCGTGCTCGGCGGTGCCGGGCTGGTGCTGTTCGGCACCGTTGCCGCCAGCGGCATTCGCACCTTGGCCCAGGTCGACTATCGCAACAACATGAACCTGATCATCGTCGCCACCTCCATCGGCTTCGGCATGATCCCCATTGCCGCGCCGAGCTTCTACCATCATTTTCCGGCATGGTTCGAGACCATTTTCCACTCGGGCATCAGCTCCGCCGCGATCATGGCTATCCTGCTGAACCTGCTGTTCAACCATCTGCGTCAGGGCAACTCCGACCAGCAGTCAGTCTTTGTTGCTGCGAGTGAGCGCACCCTGCGTTACCGGGATATCGCCGGGCTCATCGAGGGCGACGTTTTCCGCGATGGCAAACTGTACGACTATGACGGCAACGAAGTGCCTATCGTCGAGACCGAGGAAGGGCACGAGCCGGCCTCGGCACGTCGTGGTCAGCAGCTCCAGCCGATGCACTGATCTGCCTTGAGCTCAGGAACGCGACGTGCAGACGTCGCTTTCCTGTAGCGTCCGTCGATGCGCATGAACACATTTCAGAAATAGCCTACAGCCTTGCTTGTTGCCCTTGGGCGCGATCCCTTTTACCTTCGCTCGTGGCGCCTAAGAAACGCCTCCACGGCGGCTGAGCCCGCTCCCGACAGATGCGGCATTTTTGTGCGTGTGGTTTACTGCTGCGCGCATGAAACACTCTGTTATGTCGGGAGTGGGCTAATACAAGACCTGAAAGGGAAATACGTCCGGCCTACCGTGTGGGGTTTCTTAGCTCCCGACACCCAGCCTTGAAATGGCTGATCTACACGGAGGTAATGTAAATGCCTATCGAGACGTGCGCTCACGCCCCCACCCTCTTCACGCGCCACAATCGCCCGCTTCATACCCTCTGGCTGGAATCCCAGGCCTGGTTCTGCGCTCACGAACTGGGCCGAATGACCGGACGCTTCTACGACCAACACTGCATCCGCAAGCTCGACCCGGACCAGCATCGCCCTGTGCAGCTGCTGCGCTACGGTCGATACCAAACCACCACCATGGTCAGCGAGTCGGGTGCCTATACCCTTCTCGCTCACCATCACATTCCGGAAAACCGCCACCTGCGGCACTGGCTGACCCACGAGGTGGTAGCAGTGTTGCGCGATGGGCAGGAATCGGCGATGGCAGACCTGCCGCACCTGGGGCGGATGTGCTGGCCGGGTGGGCACACGGCAAGTTTGTTGTATTGGCAGAGCGAGCCGTGGGTGCGCTTGCGCGATGTTCCGGTGGTCATGGCGGCGGAACAGCCTGTGGTGGCGCCGGTGAAGCGCAAGCTGAGTTGGCGGGCGTGCTTGCGAATGCAGGGGATGGGGGATTGAACTGCGCCTGGTGGGAGACTGTCTTGCACCACCTGTAGGAGCGGGCTTGCCCCGCGATAAGATGTGACTGATACACCGCAATCGCGGGGCAAGCCCGCTCCTACCTTTGTTCGTAACGCAAAGCTGGAAAAATCTATACAAGGAAGTTGACTTGTATAGATTTAGTCGTAGGCTTTCCCTATAACTTGTACATAAATTCAATTTTGTACAGGATTATCGGGAGCCTCGGATGTCCATTTACCTGGAACATTTCGCCGAACGCTTTGCCAAGCTTGATGGGCAAAGCCTCGATTGCCTCGAAGACTTGTACAGCGATGATGTACAGTTCCGTGACCCTTTGCATCAAATCGATGGCCTGCAAGCCCTTCGCACTTATTTCGCGGCGCTTTACGCCCACGCCCAGGACATTCGCTACGCCTTCGCCGGTGCCGACGAAGTCCAGCCGGGCCAAGGCTATTTGCGTTGGTCGCTGGCTTTCCGTCACCCCCGACTGGCCCACGGCAAGCCTGTCAGCCTGCAGGGTTGCAGTTTCCTGAGGTGGCAAGAGCGGGTTTATTTCCATCAGGATTACTTTGATGCAGGCGCGCTGCTGTACGAGCACGTGCCGATCATGGGCGGCGCGGTGCGCTGGCTCAAAGGCAGGCTGGCATGAGCCGCTGCTGGATGACCGGCACCAGCAGCGGCATTGGCGCGGCGCTTGCCACGCGCTTGCTGGAGCAAGGCCATCAGGTCGCCTTGGGCGCCCGCCGAGCCGAGAGCCTGTCGCTGTTGCTGGAGCGCTACCCAGGGCAGGCATTGGCGGCCATCGGTGATGTCGATGTACCCGAACACGTAACGGCTATCGTCGAACAGATTGCGCGCACATGGGGCGCACTCGACCTGGTTATCCTCAACGCCGGAACCTGTGAGTACCTCGAACCCGGCCGCTTCGATCCGACACTCGTCGAACGAGTGGTTCGCACCAACCTGTTCGGGGTAAGCCATTGCCTGGCGGCGGCACTGCCGCTGCTGCGTCGCGGCGAACACCCGCATCTGGTGGTCACCGGCAGCTCGGTCACCTGGCTGGCCCTGCCGCGCGCAGGCGCGTATGGCGCATCGAAGGCAGCCCTGCGCTACCTGATCGAATCACTGCGTATCGACCTGATCAGCGAGGGTATAGACGTCACGCTGATCAACCCCGGCTTTGTCGACACACCACTAACCCGCCGAAACGACTTTGCCATGCCCCAACTGTGGAGTGTCGAGCGCGCCGCAGAGCACATCATCAAGCGCCTGCCCCGACGCCCGCTGGAGATCAACTTCCCTTGCCTGTTCACCTTGGTGCTGCGACTGCTGGGCGCCCTGCCGGCGCGCTGGCGCCTGGCGCTGGGCAGACGCTTGGCCCCCACAAGACAGGAATAGCCACTCATGCGTATTGCAATCATTGGCAGTGGCATCTCCGGCTTGACCTGCGCCTATTTGCTGTCGCGCCAGCATGAGGTCACGGTGTTCGAGTCCGCCCCCTGGGTGGGCGGCCACACCCATACCGTTGATGTGCAATGCCAAGGTCAAGCGTATGCGATAGACACCGGCTTCATCGTCTTCAACGATTGGACCTACCCGCACTTCATCAACCTGCTCAAGCACCTGCAGGTCGCTACGCGCCCCACCGAAATGAGCTTTTCGGTGCATGAGCCAAATACGGGTTTCGAGTACAACGGTCACACGCTGGATACCTTGTTCGCCCAACGCCGCAACCTGCTATCACCCGGCTTCTGGGGCATGCTGCGAGACATCCTGCGCTTCAATCGTCAGGTTCTCGCGGACTTTGACCAACAACGTATCGACGACTCCGCCACCCTCGGTAGCTACCTCAGGGCAAAGGGTTATGGGCAGCGCTTCATCGATCACTACATCATGCCAATGGGCTCGGCGATCTGGTCGATGTCGCGGGCTGACATGCTCGCTTTCCCGTTGCAGTTCTTCGTGCGCTTTTGCCGCAACCACGGCCTGCTGTCGGTGAACCAGCGGCCGCAATGGCGGGTGATCGAGGGGGGCTCGCGTAGCTACCTGGCGCCCTTGTGCCGGCCTTTCGCTGAGCGCATCCGTTTGAATTGCCCGGTCCATCGGGTCGACCGCGACGAGGCGGGTGTCACCCTGCTCAGCGCAGCAGGAACGCAGCGTTTCGACGCCGTTGTGTTCGCCTGCCACAGTGACCAGGCCCTGGCGCTGCTGGGTGCGCCGAGTATGGACGAGCGCGCGGTGCTGGGTGCCATTACCTACGCAGACAATGAGGTGCTGCTGCATACCGACACCCGCCTGCTACCCCGCCGGCGCAAGGCCTGGGCTAGCTGGAACTATCGCCTGGGCGACCCGCAGCACGCTGGCGCAGCGCTGACTTACGACATGAACATCCTCCAGGGGATCGAAGCGCCCGTCACCTTCTGTGTGAGCCTCAACCAAAACGCCCAGGTGGATCCGGCGCAGGTCCTCGCCCGCTTCAACTATGCCCACCCGCAATACAGCCTCACCGCCCTCACCGCCCAGGCCCGCCACGCTGAACTGCAGGGTTGCCAGCACAGCTATTACTGCGGCGCCTATTGGGGCAATGGCTTTCATGAAGACGGCGTGCTCAGCGCGTTGCAGGTGGCGCAGTGCTTCGGAGAGCGCCTATGAACAGTCGCCTGTGCCAAGGCTGGGTCAGTCATCGGCGCCTGACGCCTCGCCAGCATGCCTTCCGCTATCGGGTCGGCATGTTCTACCTGGACCTGGATGAGCAACCCTGGTTGCTGAGCCTGTCTTGCTGGTTAGGTCGCTCGCGGTGGGCACCCCTGAGCTGGCGCCAGACCGATTACTTGCCACAGCTCACCCGCAACGGTGAACCCTTGGCCCAAGCCGCACGCCTGCTGGTCGAACAGGCCACCGGGCGCCTCCCCGAGGGCGCCGTGCACCTGCTGACCCAGCCGCGCTGCTGGGGGGTGTCGTTCAACCCGGTCAGTTTCTATTTCTGCCATGAGCTGGATGGGCAACTGGCGGCGATCCTGCTGGAGGTTCGCAACACGCCTTGGCGCGAACGTTTTCACTATGTGCTGCCGGTGCAGGAAGGCCGGGGAGGCGCGTTCATCGTGGCCAAGGCTTTCCACGTCTCACCGTTCCTGCCGCCGGACATGGATTACCACGTGCGCGTCCTGCTCGATGAACACCGCCTGCGCATCCACATGGAAAATTGGCGTGCGGAGCACAAAGTGTTCGAAGCCGACCTGGCACTGCAACGCCTACCACTGAATCGCGCCGCCTTGCATCGCCACATCCTGACCTTCCCGTGGATGAGCCTGCGTACCGTCTCAGCCATTTACTGGCAAGCCCTGCGCCTTTTGCTCAAGCGCACCCCCGTCCACGATCACACCGCCAGCCGGGGCAACCTGGTGCTCGGCCACCCCCGCGAGGACTCCGATAATGTCCGATCCCACCCTGAGCGTTAGCAAGTCCGCAGGTATCATCCCCTTGCTTGGCGGCCTCGCCAGAAACGCCGTACTCGCTCAGTTACGCCGGTTGCGCCTGGGGCATCTGCGAGTGCTCAGCAGGGGGCAACAATGGAGCTTTGGCGACCCGGCCAGCCCGTTGCAAGCTGAGGTGGAGATCCTTGAGGACGCGGCCTGGAGCCTGATTGCCAGCAATGGTTCGATTGGCTCGGGGGAAGGCTACATCCACGGTTACTGGCGCAGCCCTGACCTGGCAGCGGTGACCCGTCTGTTCGTTGCCAACCTGGATGTGCTCGACGCGATGGAAAGCGGGCTGGCGCGTCTTGGGCGTCCAGCCCTGCGCCTGCTGCACCGGCTCAACCGCAACAGCCTGCGGGGGGCTCGACGCAACATTCTTGCCCATTACGACTTGGGCAACGCCTTGTTCGAGCGCCTGCTCGACCCAACCATGATGTACTCCGCCGCGCAGTTCGAACATGCTGAGCAGACCTTGGAAGAGGCCCAGTTGAACAAGCTTGAGCGCATCTGCCAGAAGCTTGAACTCAAGCCCGACGAGCATCTTCTGGAAATTGGCAGCGGCTGGGGCAGCCTGGCCATCCATGCCGCTACTCGCCACGGCTGCCGGGTCACCACCACGACACTCTCCGACGCGCAATATGCGCATACGCGCCAACGAGTGAAGGCGCTGGGCCTGGAGCAGCGCATCACGGTGCTGCGCGAGGACTACCGCGACCTGCGCGGGCGATTCGACAAACTGGTTTCAATCGAGATGATTGAAGCCGTCGGCCACCGCTACCTGCCCACCTACTTCCGCCAGTGCGAGTCGTTGCTCAAGGACGATGGCCTGATGCTGTTGCAAGCCATCACCATTCGCGACCAGCGCTATACCCAGGCGCGCCGCTCTGTGGACTTCATCCAGCGCTACATCTTCCCCGGTGGCGCGCTGCCTTCGCTGAGCGTGATGCTCGACACCGCCAGCCGCCAGACCGCGCTGAACCTGGTGCAGTTGGAAGACTTCGGCCAGGACTACGCACGCACCCTGCGCCATTGGCGCGACAACCTGCGTCAGGCGCGCACGGCGCTGACGGAGTTGGGTTACGACGACATCTTCCAGCGCCTGTGGGAGTTCTACCTGTGCTACTGCCAAGGCGGCTTCGAAGAGCGTGCGATCAGCGTGGCGCAGTTACTGTGGGCTACGCCGAAGGCACGTCGGGCACCGTTGCCGGGCGAGTGAACATGCGCCGCGGATGGATCATCGGCAACGCCTTGTGGTTGCAGGTTGGCTGGTGGGCATGTGTGCTGGGCGCACACCGGCCTGCTGTTGGCGCCGATCTGGGCCTTGTTCTTACCCCTCGCTGCGCGGATCGCGCGACAGCGTTCGGAACTGTAGGAGCGGGCTTGCCCCGCGATCGTATTTCGCCAATGACACTGCATCGCGGGGCAAGCCCGCTCCCACCGGCAGGGCCGGATGCAGGAGCCAATCCATCCCCGACAATCCGTGAAGAACCAAAAATTTACGGGATGGCTTTGTCCCTTTTTCAATCTGGATCGGCATAGCAATCGATAATGATTTCCACTTCGGTGGAATTGCATCGAGACTGCATAGGATCCCCGATTGATGTTCCGCCATCACCCACACCTTCCGTCTTTGCTGTGTGCTTCATTGTTACTCGCTGCTGCGCCTGCTGTGCAGGCCGAGCAGTCGGCTGAAAAACGCTATTTCTCCTTGCCCGCCGGGCCGCTGGGGCTAAGCCTTGCGCGCTTTGCCGAGCACGCCGGGATTCGCCTGGCCTTCGATGCCCGCCTGGTCGACAAGCTTGAAGCACAACCGTTGCAAGGCAACTTCACCCCGGCCTCTGGCCTGCAGTTGTTGCTGGAAGGCAGCGGGTTGACCTATGAAGCGGTCGATGGCGGTTACCTGGTCAAGGCGCACAAAGGCTGGCAGGCAGACAGCGTTCGCCTGCCCAGCACCAATGTCACCATCCCGGAAGTACAGGAGGAAAACCGCTTCGCCCACCCGTTCAGGCTGACCTCCGAGCAGATCGAACAGCGCCCGCAGGCCAACAGTAACCTCACCGACCTGTTGCGCAGCCACCCCGTGGTGCAGTTTTCCAACAGCAGCCAGAACGGCCTGAGCCAAGGCGAGATCAAACCCGACTCGATCTCCATCCATGGCTCACGCCCGTACCAGGGCTTGTTCAGCCTCGACGGCATGCGCATGAACAACGACCTCGACCCCGTGGACGCCGGTAATGGCGTGACCATGGCTTCAGGCACGTCCAGTGAGCAGGGGTTCTACCTCGACAGCCGCCTGATCGACAGCCTGGAGGTGCACGACTCGAACATTTCCGCGCGCTACAGCGGATTCACCGGCGGCGTGGTGGAAGCTACCTCGCGCAGTTGGCGCGGTGGCCAGGCCGGGCAACTGTATTACCGCCACACCGACGCCGACTGGAACACCACCTTCACCGATGACCGCCTGGATTTCGACAGTTCCAACAACAGCATGTCGCACCCGTCGCGCTTCCAGCCCAGCTACCAGAAAAGTGACTACGGCTTGTGGGCCGAAACGCAACTGGCGGAAAACCTCGGGGTGGTCATCAGTGCTTCGCGGCGGGACTCGAAGATCCCCATGCGCGACCTGGGTGGAACGGGCCTTGAGTACACGGACGGCGTGCTGAGCGACTTCGATTACCCGGCCCGTAACCGCCTGCAACGCCGCCAGTCCGACAACCTGTCAACCAAGTTCAGCTGGTATGCGGCCCCGGAAACCACCGTGCACTGGACGGTGCTGTACTCCGGTTATGAGGAGCAGATGTTCCAGAACACCGTGGCCAACTCCGGCTACCACAACAGCCATGATGGCCTGGCCAGTATGCTCAAGCTGGAACACCTGACGTCGCTGGGGCAACTGGATCTCAATGCCAGCTACCGGCACATGACCGACATCCGTGACAGCGACACCGACTACCGTGTGTCGTTGCTGGACTACACCGATTGGCGCAACCCCATCACCTATAACTACGGCGGCCCCGGTAGCCTCAACAGTTACCAGGACACGGCAGAATTGTCCGGGCAGTTCGCCTTCGACCGCGTGTTCGCTGCCGGGCTAGGGCACCGCGTGACTCTCGGTGCCGGGCTCAATCATGTCGATGCCAAGTTCGAACGCGAAGAGACCTATTTCGCTGCCAACTACGACATGTTCGAAGAGTACATCCGGTTGCGCCAGGTGGATGCATTCTTCGCCGGTTCTTCCAGCACCCGCTACACCAGTTACTACCTGTTCGCCGAAAACGAGATGGACTGGGGCCGCCTGACCGTGCGCCCGGGCCTGCGCCTGGATCGCGACGACTTCATCGACCAGAACAACGTGGCGCCGCGTCTGTCGGTGTCGTTCGATGCCTTTGGCAACGGCGCGACGGTGCTCAAGGCCGGTGCCAACCGTTACTACGGCAGTTCCATGCTCACCTATGCGCTGTACGGCGCGCAGAACGGCGGGCTGA
This sequence comes from Pseudomonas sp. NUPR-002, assembly GCF_056322725.1. Classification (NCBI taxonomy): domain Bacteria; kingdom Pseudomonadati; phylum Pseudomonadota; class Gammaproteobacteria; order Pseudomonadales; family Pseudomonadaceae; genus Pseudomonas; species Pseudomonas sp. NUPR-002. The sequence continues at coordinate 1,505,754 of NZ_CM150476.1, read as the reverse complement.
AACACTGCTACGAAGACTGCTGGCCGATGATCGACACCGGCGACGGCACCTGGGATGCGACACCGGATTACGAAGGGCTGGATAAACTGAAGACGCCCTATAGCGATGAATTGATGCTCGGCCTGGACCAGCGTTGGGGCAACAGCCTGTGGGCGATTCAGTACGTCAACCGCAAGCATCGCAACGAAGTGCGCAGCCGGCCCAAGTACCCGGACAGCCGCGTCCGTGGCGAGCGCGGGATCAAGGAATTCGTCAACGACAGCAAAACCGACAGCGATAACGTTTACCTGAGCGTTAGCATGATCGAACCGTTGCGCGCCTTGTATGCCGAGCACCGTTTCAGCGCCGCCCTGGCCTGGCAACGCACCCACAGCGACACCGCGCTTGAGCTGGGCTACAGCGACATCGACCTGAGCATGAAGCTGGACCCGAGCAAAGCCTGGTTCGAAGGCAAAGTGATCGATGCCAAAGACCTGCCCGCCAGCGACTTCAACGCACCGTGGAAGCTCAACGTCGACTGGCAAGCAAACTGGCAGGATTACGGCGTGTCGCTGTTCAACCGCCTGACCTGGGAGAGCAGCCGCGACCAGGTGTACAAGCACGACACCGGCGTAGACGGCTATTACCCGCTGCCCGACAGCAACCTGCGGGTACGCAAGTACAGCTCGGCACGCATTGGTTCGCTGTGGCGCTGGGACACCAACGTGCAGTGGAAGCCGGCGTTCGCACACGGCCTGGGCTTCAACGCTCAGATCAACAACCTGCTCAACACCAAGAACCAGAGCGACACCCTGTCGTGGGGCGGTAACACCTACAAGATCTACCAGCCGGGGCGTCAGGTCTGGCTGGGGCTGACCTACGACTTCTGAGCCCACGCGGCCCTGCGGGGCCGCCTCCTTACTTTACGGAGCGGCTCGGCGAGGGCCGTGGATCCTGATGATACGACTTCGACAATTCTGGGCCATCACTGGCCCCTTCTGGCGCTCGCGGGCAGCGTTACCGGCCTGGTTGCTGCTCGCCACGGTCATTGCCCTGACCCTGCTGGGGGTGGCGATTACCGTGCGCCTGAACCAGTGGAACGGCGATTTCTACAACGCCTTGCAAGCACTCGACGGCAACACCCTGTACCCACTGCTGTACAGCTTCGTCGGCCTGGTGGCGGCGATGATTCTGGTGGTGGTGTATGCCGACTACCTGCGCAAGCAACTGCTGATCCGCTGGCGAGGCTGGCTGACCGAACACCTGTGCACCCGCTGGCTCTCACCAGACGGCCAGCACTACCGCCTGCAGTTGCAAAACCGCGAGCCCGACAACCCTGACCAGCGTATCGCCGATGACGTGCGGCTGATGCTCGAACACTCGCTCAAGCTGCTGCTGTCGTTCACCCGCTCAGTGGTTACGCTGATCTCGTTCGTCAGTATTCTCTGGACGTTGTCGGGGGCTTTGACCTTCAGCGTCGCCGGCGACTCGTACCGCTTGCCGGGCTACATGGTCTGGGTTTGCCTGGCGTACACCCTGGTCGGCATTGCCCTGACCCATTGGATCGGCGCCGCCCTGCCGGGCCTGAACGTGCGCCAGCAACACCGCGAAGCCGACTACCGCAGCGCGCTGATGTTTCGCCGCCGCCACGCCGATGCGATCGCTGGTCACCAAGGCCAGGCCCATGACCGTGAAGCCTTGCGCCTGCGCTTCGGTGAAGTGATCAGCAACTGGTATGGCCTGATGCGGGCGGAACGCAACCTGGCTTTTTTCACGGTCGGCTACCAGCAGGCGACCATTCTGGCACCGCTGTTTTTCGCCTTGCCCAAGTTTCTCTCCGGCGAACTGCAACTGGGTGGTTTGATGCGTATCCAGTCGGCGTTCGGCCAGGTCGCGGGCGCATTGAGCTGGTTTATCTACGCCTACCGCGACATCGCCGCCTGGGCGGCATGTGTCGAGCGCCTGCATGGCTTTGTCACCCTGCTGGACGAGCCGTTGCCAGCACCGAGCACATCGCCCTCATCTAGCGGTACAACGATGCTGGAGGCAGAGCTGTCGATTCAGCGCAGCGATGGTTCGCCCTTGCTGCCTGCAGTGGCGCTGCACCTGCAGCCAGGCACGTTGACCCTGCTTTGTGGCCGCTCCGGCTTGGGTAAATCGACACTGCTGCGCTGCCTTGCCGGTTTCTGGCCGCACTACCAAGGCCGTCTGATGACGCGCGCGCCGGTGTTCTGGGTGCCTCAGGACCCTTACCTGGGCGATGGCTCGCTGGCCGACCTGCTGACCTATCCGAGCCTGAGCGGCACCTTCAGCCAGCAACAATTGCACTGGGCGCTGGACGCAGTGGGCATGGGCCAGCGCTTTGCTGATGTGGCGCAGAGCCAGGACTGGCAGCAGTGCTTGTCTGGCGGCGAACGCCAGCGCCTGCTGATTGCCCGCCTGTTACTCAACCGCCCCGCCCTGCTGCTGCTCGATGAAACGCTGTCAGCGCTTGACCCCGCAGCCGCCAGCACCCTGCTGGGTGTAGTGCGTCAGCACTTGCGCAGCAGCGCGATCCTGTTGGTCAGCCATCAACCGCATCTCGCCGCTCAGGCCGACCACGTCCTTGATCTGCATACCGTGCTTCAACCTTGCGAGGAACGCTTTGCTCATGAGTCTTAAACCCCTTTTGCTAATCAGCACGCTGCTGCTGACCGCCTGTGGTACAGCCGTAGTGCCGCAGGCCACAACCCCGGCGCCCAGTGCGCCTCGTGCAGAATTGCCCGCCAGGCCTGAACTGCAGGACTACCAGTTGGCCAACGGCATGCGCGTGATGCTGGTCCCCCGCGAGTCCGATGGCCTGGAACTGCGCCTGCTGGTCGGCAGCGGCTCACTGCAGGAAAGCCCGCAACAGCGCGGGCTGGCGCATTTTGTCGAGCATATGGCGTTCAAGGGCAGCCAGCACTTCCCCGGCAAAGCCGGGCTGGCGGCGCTGGAGCGTCTGGGTATCAGTCTGGGGCCCGACATCAACGCCGCAACAAGCTTCAACAGCACCCAGTACAAAATCTCGTTGGCAGAGGATGACAGCAGCCATACCGACCTCGCCTTGCGCCTGATGGCCGACTGGGCCGCCCATTTGAGTTTCGACCCGGCCGCCTTCGAGGCCGAGCGCGAGGTGATCGTCGAGGAATGGCGCTTGCGCCAGGGCGTCGGGCAGCGCATCAATCAGCGCATTGACGACCTGCTCTACCAAAACAGCGATTACCAGAACCGCAACCCGATCGGCGACCTTGAGGTTATTCGTCACGCCCCGGTCGAGCAGGCGCAAGCCTACTACCGCGATTGGTACCAGCCCCAGCGCATGACCTTGCTGCTGGTCGGGCGCTTTGACCAGGCGCAATTACGCGGACGCATCGACACCCTGTTCGGTGCCCAGCCACGCGGCAGCGCGCCAGCCTCAAGCGCGGCGAAATTTCGTGGCGACAAGGCCTTGCGGGTGACCTCGGTGTTCGATGCCGAACAGGGTCAGCGCATGCTGCAACTGGTGCTGCAACGTAACCTGCCCGCCGCGCTGGACAGTCAGAATGGACAATGGCGCGACCTGATCGATGCCTTGTGGTTGAGTGTGCTGGATGAGCGCCTGGACTTGTTGGTCGAGCAAGGCCTGTTCAGCCAGGCCGGCGTTGCCGAACGCGCGATTTTGCTCGATGCCCGACGCAGCCAATACCGCATGGTGCTGCACCCACGCGACACCAACTACGCCAAAGCCAGCGAGCAACTGTTCACCGAACTGCAGCGTATGGCGCGCCAGCCTGTGAGCGAGCAGGAGCTGGCAGCGGCCAAACAGCGCCTGACGGAAAAGCTGGAAAACCAGGCGGCGGGTCAGCAGCGCTATAGCAATCAGGTGCTGGCCGACGGCATTGCGCAAGCGGTCGAGTTCCAGATGCCGCTGTTCGACAAGCGCCAACAATGGCAGATGACGCAAGCCTGGCTCCCGAACATCGGTGCACTGCACCTGCAAGCTGCCGTGAGTGAATTACTCAGTGACGCATCACCGCGCCTGGCGCTGGTAGGGCCAAAGGGCGACAGTGCGAAACACAACGAAGCGCAATGGGCAGCGCTTTGGCAACAAGCCCTCGCCAGCCAACCAGGGCCTTTCCCACATACCGCACGACCCCAGACCCTGAAGGTGACACCCCCTGCAGCGGGCAGTCTGAGCCAAGTAGCGCCGATCAACGAAGTCGGCGCCGTGCAGTGGCAACTGGGCAATGGCCTGCGGGTCATCGTCAAGGCCGATCCCGCGCTGCAAGATAACGTACGCCTGGAGCTGCACCAGTTCGGCGGCTCATCACTCGACCCTATCGCACAGGCGGGCGTGTCCAACTGGTCGATCAGCCTGGCAGAACGCAGTGGTTACGGTGACTACTCCGCGCTGCAGCTGGCCCGCCTGGGGCAGACCAGCCAAGTGCAATTGAAGCCCTTCAGCGAAAGCCTGTTCCACGGTATGCGTGGCAGCGCACCGGCCGATGAACTGGAAACCCTGTTCAAACTGCTCAATCTGAAACTCACGGCACCGCGCTTTGATGCCGACCGCCTGCAAGAAATGCGTCAAGGCTACAGCACCAGCCTGGACAACCAGCCGGCTGAGCGGCGCTTCATGGATGCAATCAACCGCACGGCCTACAGCAACGGTCAGCGTCTGGTCAGTGATGCTCAAGGCCCCTGGCGCACATTCGAAATCGAGCAATTGCGTCAGGTGTACCGTGATCGCTTCAGCGTACGCCAAGGCATGACCCTGGTAGTCAGCGGCCCGATGGTTCTAGAGCGGGTAAAGGAATTGTCGCGCACCTGGCTGGCCAGCTTGCCTGCCGCACCCGGGCCTGCACCGCAGTGGCGTGATGTGGGCGTTCAACCACTGCAGCACAGCATGGAACACCGCTACCCGTGGTCGAGCAGCCCGAAAACCATGGTCAACCTGCTGTACAGCAGCCCGGCCAGCTGGAGTGCCGACGATGTGCTGATGCTAGGCCTGGTAGACAAAGTGGCCAATCAACGCCTGCGCCAGGCGATTCGCGAGGAGGCCTCCGGGACGTACACCATCGGCTTCAGCCAGCTACTGACCCGCTTGCCGACAGCCTATTACCTGGCGCGCCTGAACTTCACCAGCGCTGCCGAGCGCGCGGACGCTTTGACCGCACAAGCCCAGGCCGTGGTGGCGACGCTGGCTGAGCACGGTATCAGCCAGAGCGAATTGCAGCAGGTGCGTCAGGCGCAACTCAACGAGCTGACACAGCAACGCCGCAGTGCCATCTACTGGGCGCAGGCCTTGGCGCAAGTGGCGATGGTCGATGATGATTTCAAAAGCCTTGAACAAGCGCCGCAGCGCGTGCGCGATCTGCAGCTCTCCAGCATCAATGCCTTGTGCAAAACCCTGCTGGGACGCCACCCGAAACTGTTCATCCTGGCGCCGGCCGGCGCGGATGTTCAGACCGCAGGCACCAGCGTTGCCCAGTAGCGAGTGCGGTATTGCACCTTGACCGGCAACACCTGGCTGAGCGTGGCCAGTACCTGCTCCGGCTGCTTCACATCGAAAGCACCGGAAACCCGCAGCGCTGCGACTTCCGGGTCGCAGTGCAGGCGGCCACTGCGGTAGCGGTCCAGCTCGCGGGTGAACAGCGACAAAGGCATGCCGTCGGTGATCAACAGGCTGCGGACCCAGGCATCCGAAGCCAACGGCAAGACCTGGCGGCGAACATCGCTGGGCGAAATCAGCAGTTGCTGGCCGGCGGCAAGCGGATGCTCTTGAACGCCGATGTTCACGTTCAGTTGCCCTTGGTAAACGCTCACCCGCTGTGGTTCCCCTGCCAGCGCACGCACCGAAAAGCGCGCCTGCCCTGCCCAGATGTTCATCCGTGCCAGGTGGACCTGGGTCGGTTCAGAGGCCACCTGACGCGAATCGACCATGATCTCGCCTTGCAGCAAATCAATCCGCGTACGCTGAACGTCAGCTTCAACATCCAGTGCTGTGGCAGTGTTCAGGGTGAGTTGAAGCTGGTTGGCCAAGGTCAGGTTACGCAGTTCACCGGTAGCGGTGTGGTAACCGGCGCTGAGCTGCGGCCAGAGCAGTTGCTGCCCACTGTAGCCCAGGGTGCCAGCACCACCGAGCAGCAGGCACAGCTTGCCAACGAAGGCGCGACGCGACGTATGGGCCGGAGCGGTGCGCACAGCGTGAAGCATCGACCGGCCTTGCGCACCGGAGAGCCGTTGGCCCAGGGTTTCAACACGCTGCCAGGCTTGGCGGTTCTGGCTGCTTTGCGCCAACCAGGCTTGCCAGCGGTGGTAGCGGGGGTCACCGTCCTGCGCTTCACGCAGTTCGATCAGCCAGTTCAGCGCTTCACTCAGGCTCTGCTGCTCATGCGGCGCGGTCATGGCTCAAGCTCCAACTCCAGTTCCAGACAGCGCAACAGCGCGGTGTGCATGTACTTCTTGACCGAGCTGACAGTGACACCGAGGCGTTCAGCCGCTTCAGCGTACTTCAGGCCATCTACCTGGCAGAGCAAGAACGCCTGGCGCACCTTGGCCGGCAAACTGGCCAACATACGATCCAGCGCGAACAAGCTCTCGAGCATCGAGCAGGTCAACTCAGGGGACGCGGCCAAGGCTTCAGGCAGGTGTTGCAAGGTTGCCAGGTAGGCTCGCTCAAGCTCCTTGCGACGCACTTTATCTACCATCAGGCCGTGGGCGATGGTTCTGAGAAAAGCACGCGGTTCGCGTAAGTCTTCAAGGTTGCGCTGCAGTACCTTGACGAAGATGTCGTGGGCCAGATCCGCGGCATCACTGGAACACCCGAGGCGTTGTTGCAACCATCCTTTGAGCCAGCCACTGTGATTCTGATAGAGGCTGACGACTACATCCTTGCTAGGCATGATCAATTAGGCGCAAAAAATAATCGCTAATGATAATCATTATTTGGCGCAATTGGAACGCAAAACGCCATCATCTTGATGTCAGCGATGCCACCGGGATTTCCCGCAAAAAAGCCTTCAGCAGCAGCCGTGCAGCTGTGCGGTTGCTGGTCTAGAGTCGTACGCGTACGCCGCGATTTGTTCAGCAGCGATCATCACCACGAGTGACAAGCCAGGATCCCCAGCCATGAACAACGCCAGTCGCGGCTTCTCTCTACGGGTGCTTATCGCGCTGGCCATCATGCTCAGCACCCTCGTACTAGGTGGGGTGCTCGCCTACAAAAGCTATGTGGGTATGCAGCAGGCGTTGCTCAGCGCCTCTGCAGACACTGCGCAGCAGCTGAGCCGCACCATCAACGAACGGGCCCGACGCTTGCTCGACCCGGCGCTCAGCTCTATCCAGTTACTGGCTTATGACCCGCTTTCCAAAGCCAGCACGTTAGCGCAGCGACTTGAGCGCTTGCCGTTGCTAGTGGCCAGCCTGAATGCCAACAAGATGCTCAGCGCGGTGTACGCAGGCTATCCAAACGGCGAATTCCTGCTGGTGCGCGTGCTGCGCGATGAGGCGGTCAAACAGCACCTGCAAGCGCCCACGGAGGCAGCCTACCTCGTCCAGAGCATCAGTCTCGATAATCGCGGACAACCGCTCGGCGAATGGCGCTTCTACGACGCGCAATTGTCGCTGCTGCAGCATCAGATCAAAGCCGATTACCACTTCGATCCGCGCACCCGCCCCTGGTTCGTCTCGGGCATGAACGCTGCGTCGACCGCTTTGACCAAGCCGTATGTGTTCTTCACCACCCGCGAGATCGGCCTGACCTTGTCGCAGCGCAGCATTGATGGCGCCGTCGTGCTGGGTATGGATGCTTCGGTGAATGACCTTGGCAGTGGCATTGATGACTTGAACATCAGCCCCGGCACTGAGATGGCAGTGGTGGACAGTTCGGGCACGGTGCTGACCTACCCGGATCTGCAACGGGTGTTGGTCCAGGAGGGTGAAAGCCTGCGGTTGTCGCGCCTTGATGAGTTAGGCGTGGACAGCCTGAATCAATTGTTCAACAACAATCAGCAAAGTACCGGCCCCAGACGCTACATGTCGGGAGGCCAGGCCTGGTATGGAATGCGCGTGCCGCTATCGACCTTTGCCCAACACGACATCCACTTGCTGATCGCTGTACCGGCTGCCGAGCTGCTGATCGGGGCACGCCAGATGCTGCTTGAACAAGTGCTGTGGACGGCGGCCTTGATCGTTTTGCTGCTGATTGTGGGCTGGTTACTCGCCCAACGTATTGCCAAGCCGCTGCAGAAGCTGACCCAGCAAGTACAGGCTCTGAGCAATTTTGATTTCAGCCGCAAGGTCGGTGTGAAATCACGGATCAACGAGGTTCGCGAACTGAGTCAGGTGCTTGGCAGCATGTCTCGCACCATTAACAACTTCCAGGCGATCACCCTAACCCTGAGCCGGGAAACGCACCTGGACAACATGCTCGGCGAGGTACTCGGGCAATTGGTGGAAGCCAGCGCAACCCGCTCGGGTGCGGTTTACCTGATTGCCGACGACACCGACACCCTGCAACTGGCGGCTCGTTCACAGGACGCCGAGTATCCTGGCGAACTGCAGCTGACTCGCCACAACCACGGCGATCTGGATGCCGCCGTCACGCACGCCCTGGGTGATCAGGCGCACTACCTGGCCGTTGCGCTGAACGACCGCGGCGAGCAATTGCTCGGTGTTCTGGTGCTGCAATTGGGGCAAGCCCAGCAACAAGCGGGCACTGTGCAGCAACCGTTCCGGCGCTTTGTTCAGGAGCTTTCCGGCGCGGCTGCAGTAGCGATCGAGACGCGGCAGCTGATCGAAGCGCAACAGCGCCTGCTCGACGCCATCATCAAGCTCCTGGCTGACGCCACGGATGCCAAAAGCCCCTATACCGGCGGGCATTGCCAACGGGTCCCGCAGCTCGCTGAAATGCTCATCGACAAGGTAATTGCGGCCCCGAGTGGTCCTTATGCCCACTACAGCATGAATGCAATGGAACGCTACGAGTTCAAGATTGCCGCGTGGCTGCATGACTGCGGCAAGGTGACCAGCCCGGAATATGTGGTCGACAAGGCCACCAAACTGGAGACGCTGTATAACCGCATCCACGAAATCCGCACGCGTTTTGAAGTGCTCTGGCGCGACGCTGAGCTGGATTATTGGAAGGGGGTAGCCGCAGGCGGCGATCAACCCGCACTGGAGCAGACGCTTCATAACCGACAGGCTGAACTGGAGGATGAGTTCAGCTTTATTGCTAACGCCAACATTGGTGGCGAGTTCATGTCTGACACGGATGTCGAACGTTTGCAGCAGATCGGAGCGCGGCACTGGTTACGGCATTTCGACAACCGTCTTGGCCTGTCCCGCGACGAAGCGCAGCGCCTGGCCGCCCAGCCAGCCGATGCCCTGCCAGCGCAAGAGCGCTTGCTGGCTGACCGTGACGATCACATCGTCCCCTGGGGCGAGCGCAAACCACCGGTAGTCAAAGGTGATCCGCGTAACCTCTGGGGCTTCGATATGCGTTTGCCGGCGCAAGCCTACAACTATGGCGAGCTGTACAACCTCAGCATCCGTCGCGGCACGTTAACGGATGAAGAGCGCTTCAAGATCAACGAACACATTGTGCAGACGATCATCATGCTCAACACCCTGCCCTTACCCCGTCACCTCAAACGGGTACCGAACATTGCCGGTAACCACCACGAAAAAATGGACGGCACCGGTTATCCACGGCGGCTACGCAAAGACGACATGAGCATTGCCGAGCGGGTGATTGCGATTGCCGACATTTTTGAGGCGTTAAGCGCAGCGGACCGCCCTTATAAAGCGTCAAAGACCCTGTCAGAGTCGTTGACGATCCTCAGCTACATGGCCCGTGACCATCACATTGATGCCGAGCTGTTTCGCTTGTTTCTCACCAGCGGCGTTTATCGCGAGTACGGTGAGAAATTCCTTCAGCCTGAACAGCTCGACGACGTGGATATCCAGGCGTACCTGACGGCACTGGATAAGGTTTAGCCGCATCCACTGCCAACCTATGCGAAAATAGCGGCGCTTTTGTTCACAGTGTGGAGATGTACAGTTTTGGTAATGCACTACTCAACCAGCGGCGACTCGGTCGCTTGCGGCCGCAATGGCAATAATCTCAGCAGCACTTCTGAAACCGACAAGGTTGATTGCAAGTCGTGCCAGCGTTCGCTGGACAAAGTCGACGCGGCCCCAGTCAAGAAAGCCACTCCTTCGTTGGCAGAGCTGCGCAAGCAGCGCCTTGCGAGTCAGGCAAGCCAGGCGAAGCCTTCTGCGTTCTGCTTCAAAGCCAGCTGGCGTGAACGCCTGACGGCCCAGGCCGATCGCTGCCGCTTGCCTCGAGGTGTTGCACCACAGGCATTCGTTTAAGCCTAGGCAAACACAAGACCACCCCACGGGGTGGTTTTTTTGTGCCCCCAGCCTGTAGGAGCGGGCTTGCCCCGCGATAGCGGTGTGTCAGGCAGATTGCGATCGCGGGGCAAGCCCGCTCCCACAGCTCCCACAGAAGAAGCCCATCCCAGCAGATTTTGGTCGGCGGAAAAGACAAAACCCCTACCTGCGTACGCAGATAGGGGTTTCGGAATTTAATCTTGACGATGACCTACTCTCACATGGGGAAACCCCACACTACCATCGGCGATGCATCGTTTCACTGCTGAGTTCGGGATGGGATCAGGTGGTTCCAATGCTCTATGGTCGTCAAGAAATTCTGTTGCCAGAAGGTCTTGTTAGACACTCCAGCGAATTGGGTATGTGACATTTGTGGTTTTGCAAACTTTCGGTGACTTTCGTCTTCACCACCACAATCTGCGTTGCAGATTGCTTGGGTGTTATATGGTCAAGCCTCACGGGCAATTAGTATTGGTTAGCTCAACGCCTCACAGCGCTTACACACCCAACCTATCAACGTCGTAGTCTTCGACGGCCCTTCAGGGAACTCAAGGTTCCAGTGAGATCTCATCTTGAGGCAAGTTTCCCGCTTAGATGCTTTCAGCGGTTATCTCTCCCGAACATAGCTACCCGGCAATGCCACTGGCGTGACAACCGGAACACCAGAGGTTCGTCCACTCCGGTCCTCTCGTACTAGGAGCAGCCCCTCTCAAATCTCAAACGTCCACGGCAGATAGGGACCGAACTGTCTCACGACGTTCTAAACCCAGCTCGCGTACCACTTTAAATGGCGAACAGCCATACCCTTGGGACCGGCTTCAGCCCCAGGATGTGATGAGCCGACATCGAGGTGCCAAACACCGCCGTCGATATGAACTCTTGGGCGGTATCAGCCTGTTATCCCCGGAGTACCTTTTATCCGTTGAGCGATGGCCCTTCCATACAGAACCACCGGATCACTAAGACCTACTTTCGTACCTGCTCGACGTGTCTGTCTCGCAGTCAAGCGCGCTTTTGCCTTTATACTCTACGACCGATTTCCGACCGGTCTGAGCGCACCTTCGTACTCCTCCGTTACTCTTTAGGAGGAGACCGCCCCAGTCAAACTACCCACCATACACTGTCCTCGATCCGGATAACGGACCTGAGTTAGAACCTCAAAGTTGCCAGGGTGGTATTTCAAGGATGGCTCCACGCGAACTGGCGTCCACGCTTCAAAGCCTCCCACCTATCCTACACAAGCAAATTCAAAGTCCAGTGCAAAGCTATAGTAAAGGTTCACGGGGTCTTTCCGTCTAGCCGCGGATACACTGCATCTTCACAGCGATTTCAATTTCACTGAGTCTCGGGTGGAGACAGCGCCGCCATCGTTACGCCATTCGTGCAGGTCGGAACTTACCCGACAAGGAATTTCGCTACCTTAGGACCGTTATAGTTACGGCCGCCGTTTACCGGGGCTTCGATCAAGAGCTTCGCGTTAGCTAACCCCATCAATTAACCTTCCGGCACCGGGCAGGCGTCACACCCTATACGTCCACTTTCGTGTTTGCAGAGTGCTGTGTTTTTAATAAACAGTCGCAGCGGCCTGGTATCTTCGACCGGCATGGGCTTACGGAGCAAGTCCTTCACCCTCACCGGCGCACCTTCTCCCGAAGTTACGGTGCCATTTTGCCTAGTTCCTTCACCCGAGTTCTCTCAAGCGCCTTGGTATTCTCTACCCAACCACCTGTGTCGGTTTGGGGTACGGTTCCTAGTTATCTGAAGCTTAGAAGCTTTTCTTGGAAGCATGGCATCAACCACTTCGTCGCCTAAAGGCAACTCGTCATCAGCTCTCGGCCTTAAGATCCCGGATTTACCTAAGATCTCAGCCTACCACCTTAAACTTGGACAACCAACGCCAAGCTGGCCTAGCCTTCTCCGTCCCTCCATCGCAATAACTAGAAGTACAGGAATATTAACCTGTTTTCCATCGACTACGCTTTTCAGCCTCGCCTTAGGGACCGACTAACCCTGCGTCGATTAACGTTGCGCAGGAAACCTTGGTCTTTCGGCGTGGGAGTTTTTCACTCCCATTGTCGTTACTCATGTCAGCATTCGCACTTCTGATACCTCCAGCAAGCTTCTCAACTCACCTTCACAGGCTTACAGAACGCTCCTCTACCGCGTCACCTAAGTGACACCCGTAGCTTCGGTGCATGGTTTGAGCCCCGTTACATCTTCCGCGCAGGCCGACTCGACTAGTGAGCTATTACGCTTTCTTTAAAGGGTGGCTGCTTCTAAGCCAACCTCCTAGCTGTCTAAGCCTTCCCACATCGTTTCCCACTTAACCATGACTTTGGGACCTTAGCTGACGGTCTGGGTTGTTTCCCTTTTCACGACGGACGTTAGCACCCGCCGTGTGTCTCCCATGCTCGGCACTTGTAGGTATTCGGAGTTTGCATCGGTTTGGTAAGTCGGGATGACCCCCTAGCCGAAACAGTGCTCTACCCCCTACAGTGATACATGAGGCGCTACCTAAATAGCTTTCGAGGAGAACCAGCTATCTCCGAGCTTGATTAGCCTTTCACTCCGATCCACAGGTCATCCGCTAACTTTTCAACGGTAGTCGGTTCGGTCCTCCAGTCAGTGTTACCTAACCTTCAACCTGCCCATGGATAGATCGCCCGGTTTCGGGTCTATACCCAGCGACTAAACGCCCTATTAAGACTCGCTTTCGCTACGCCTCCCCTATTCGGTTAAGCTCGCCACTGAATATAAGTCGCTGACCCATTATACAAAAGGTACGCAGTCACCTAACAAAGTAGGCTCCCACTGCTTGTACGCATACGGTTTCAGGTTCTATTTCACTCCCCTCTCCGGGGTTCTTTTCGCCTTTCCCTCACGGTACTGGTTCACTATCGGTCAGTCAGTAGTATTTAGCCTTGGAGGATGGTCCCCCCATATTCAGACAAAGTTTCTCGTGCTCCGTCCTACTCGATTTCATGACTAAGAGATTTTCGCGTACAGGGCTATCACCCACTATGGCCGCACTTTCCAGAGCGTTCCGCTAATCTCAAAGCCACTTAAGGGCTAGTCCCCGTTCGCTCGCCACTACTAAGGGAATCTCGGTTGATTTCTTTTCCTCAGGGTACTTAGATGTTTCAGTTCCCCTGGTTCGCCTCTTGCACCTATGTATTCAGTACAAGATACTCAGCTTATGCTGAGTGGGTTCCCCCATTCAGAGATCTCCGGATCAAAGTCTGTTTGCCGACTCCCCGAAGCTTATCGCAGGCTACCACGTCTTTCATCGCCTCTGACTGCCAAGGCATCCACCGTATGCGCTTCTTCACTTGACCATATAACCCCAAGCAATCTGGTTATACTGTGAAGACGACATTCGCCGAAAATTCGCAATACTCTTAAAGTCTTAAGAGAAACTCACAAATTTTACCTTAGCCTGAATAAACACCAGTGAAAGTGTCATTCAGTCTATTTCTATCACATACCCAAATTTTTAAAGAACGATTCTGAAAAAGTTCAGAAATCAATATTCGACGCGAATATTCATTTCTAAGCTTTGACACGGTAGCACTACCAAGCGGTAGGGGGTGGTGGAGCCAAGCGGGATCGAACCGCTGACCTCCTGCGTGCAAGGCAGGCGCTCTCCCAGCTGAGCTATGGCCCCAACAAGAAACTGGTGGGTCTGGGCAGATTCGAACTGCCGACCTCACCCTTATCAGGGGTGCGCTCTAACCAACTGAGCTACAGACCCAGTTAAGAGCTGTTACCGATATCGTCTTCTTCAATGAATCAAGCAATTCGTGTGGGAGCTTATGAAACAGCTGATGTCGTCGATTAAGGAGGTGATCCAGCCGCAGGTTCCCCTACGGCTACCTTGTTACGACTTCACCCCAGTCATGAATCACACCGTGGTAACCGTCCTCCCGAAGGTTAGACTAGCTACTTCTGGTGCAACCCACTCCCATGGTGTGACGGGCGGTGTGTACAAGGCCCGGGAACGTATTCACCGCGACATTCTGATTCGCGATTACTAGCGATTCCGACTTCACGCAGTCGAGTTGCAGACTGCGATCCGGACTACGATCGGTTTTGTGAGATTAGCTCCACCTCGCGGCTTGGCAACCCTCTGTACCGACCATTGTAGCACGTGTGTAGCCCAGGCCGTAAGGGCCATGATGACTTGACGTCATCCCCACCTTCCTCCGGTTTGTCACCGGCAGTCTCCTTAGAGTGCCCACCATAACGTGCTGGTAACTAAGGACAAGGGTTGCGCTCGTTACGGGACTTAACCCAACATCTCACGACACGAGCTGACGACAGCCATGCAGCACCTGTGTCAGAGTTCCCGAAGGCACCAATCCATCTCTGGAAAGTTCCCTGCATGTCAAGGCCTGGTAAGGTTCTTCGCGTTGCTTCGAATTAAACCACATGCTCCACCGCTTGTGCGGGCCCCCGTCAATTCATTTGAGTTTTAACCTTGCGGCCGTACTCCCCAGGCGGTCAACTTAATGCGTTAGCTGCGCCACTAAAATCTCAAGGATTCCAACGGCTAGTTGACATCGTTTACGGCGTGGACTACCAGGGTATCTAATCCTGTTTGCTCCCCACGCTTTCGCACCTCAGTGTCAGTATGAGCCCAGGTGGTCGCCTTCGCCACTGGTGTTCCTTCCTATATCTACGCATTTCACCGCTACACAGGAAATTCCACCACCCTCTGCCCTACTCTAGCTCGCCAGTTTTGGATGCAGTTCCCAGGTTGAGCCCGGGGATTTCACATCCAACTTAACGAACCACCTACGCGCGCTTTACGCCCAGTAATTCCGATTAACGCTTGCACCCTCTGTATTACCGCGGCTGCTGGCACAGAGTTAGCCGGTGCTTATTCTGTCGGTAACGTCAAAACAGCAAGGTATTAACTTACTGCCCTTCCTCCCAACTTAAAGTGCTTTACAATCCGAAGACCTTCTTCACACACGCGGCATGGCTGGATCAGGCTTTCGCCCATTGTCCAATATTCCCCACTGCTGCCTCCCGTAGGAGTCTGGACCGTGTCTCAGTTCCAGTGTGACTGATCATCCTCTCAGACCAGTTACGGATCGTCGCCTTGGTGAGCCTTTACCTCACCAACTAGCTAATCCGACCTAGGCTCATCTGATAGCGCAAGGCCCGAAGGTCCCCTGCTTTCTCCCGTAGGACGTATGCGGTATTAGCGTTCCTTTCGAAACGTTGTCCCCCACTACCAGGCAGATTCCTAGGCATTACTCACCCGTCCGCCGCTGAATCGAAGAGCAAGCTCTTCTCATCCGCTCGACTTGCATGTGTTAGGCCTGCCGCCAGCGTTCAATCTGAGCCATGATCAAACTCTTCAGTTCAATACTGCTTGGGTTTTGAGAAAACCCTAAACTTGGCTCAGCAATCTCAAATGACTAAATTTGAAATCTTTCGATTTCCGTGTAGTCACTTGTGATGCTGATAATCTTTTTGACTATCAGTCTGAGTCACAAGCACCCACACGAATTGCTTGATTCGATTGTTAAAGAGCGTTTGGCTGAAGCCTTTCGCTTCAACCGAGGCGCGCATTCTACGCTTTCCTCAGATCCTGTCAAGCGTTTATTTTGAAGTTTTTCAGAATTTCTCTTTCAACTTCAACCGCTTAACTCGCTGCGATCTCTCGTCAGCGGGAGGCGAATTCTACAGCGTTTCAATTCGCTGTCAACCACCTTTTTCACCGCTGTCGATCTTTCGATCGAAGCCCCTCCGGCACTACCTTGAACATCTAACTCGTTGAATCTCAAGGAGTTTTCCGTTCCGACTGCGCCGGAAGTGGGGCGAATTATAGAGAGATCTGAGGGGGCGTCAAGCACTTATTTCAACTTTCTTCCCAGATAGCCCAACTTGCATTTAATACACCGCCCTCAGGCAACTAATCGGGCTTGGCGCTGATCTGTAGTAAAGGCATCCCACGCGAGCCACTGCCATGAGTAAGACTGAAAGCAGCAAGACCCCTGGCCTGTCGGCAGATGAAGAGCAGGAAGTCAGTCAGAACCAACCGCCGCGCGCTGCCGTGCTGCACGAGATCATTCGCTACCAGGGCGATCAGGAGCTCGAGCGCACGATCGCTGCGCTGTGGTGGTCGGCGCTGGCCGCCGGGCTCAGCATGGGGCTATCGATGATGGCCATGGGATTGTTCTATGCCCGGCTACCAGACAGCGACAGCAGTCAGGTGATTGCCAGCCTTGGTTACTCAGCCGGATTTCTGGCTGTGATTCTGGCGCGTCAGCAACTGTTTACCGAAAACACCCTCACAGCAGTGCTGCCGGTGATGACTACGCCGACACCCCGTAACTTCGGCCGACTGCTGCGCTTATGGTCCATTGTGCTGCTTGGCAACCTGGCCGGCACCATGCTGGTGTCCTATGTAATGCTGAACCTGCCGATTTTCGACACCAAGGCCGACGAAGCCTTTCTCGACATTGGCCGCAAGGTGCTGGAGAACGAATGGGGCCAGATGTTCGCCAAAGGCATCATCTCTGGCTGGATGATTGCCACCATGGTGTGGATGATCCCGTCCATGGAGCACGCGAAAATCTGGATCATCCTGATGATCACCTACTTGATGGCCTTGGGGGACTTCACCCACATCGTCGTCGGCTCGGTGGAAATCTCTTACCTTGTGTGGGCCAAAGAGATCGGCTGGGAGGTGTTCTGGCTAGACTTCGCCGCCCCCACGCTGGTGGGCAACATCATCGGCGGCAGCTTTATCTTTGCCTTGATCAGCCATGCCCAGGTGCGTAGCGACAGCGGCACGCCCGCACCACAGCCACCAGTAGCGGATAACAAAAAGCCGCGTGCCAGCTCAAAGCACTAGGTCGCCGTGCCTACCACTGCTTCATCGCCATTGCCCGCTCGCTACCTTCATGCGGGTTACGCAGCGGCTTGGGTAACCACCAGGCCGGGCCGGTGTGCGGCTGATCCAGGCTGACCCGTTCGCCCATCTGCGGTGTACTGAGCGGCACTTGGGCAGCATTGGCCAAGGCCAGAATGCGGTCGAACGGCTCATGCCAGCTGTGCACGGAAAGGTCGAACGTACCGTTATGCACCGGCAGCAGCCAACGCCCGCGTAAATCCAGATGGGCCTGCAGGCTTTGTTCAGGCTGCATGTGCACATTGGGCCACTCAAGGTTGTAGGCACCGGTTTCCATCAAGGTCATGTCGAAGGGGCCGTACTGTTCGCCGATCTGCTTGAAGCCGTCGAAGTAGCCGGTGTCGCCGCTGAAGAACAACCGCAGGTTTTCATCCAGGATGACCCAAGACGCCCACAGCGTACTATTGCTGTCGAACAGACCACGTCCGGAAAAGTGCTGCGCCGGTGTGGCAACAAAACGAATGCCTGCAACCTGGGTCTCCTGCCACCAGTCCAGTTGCCGAACCTTGGCTGTGGCTACACCCCATTCAATCAACAAGTCCCCTACCCCTTTCGGTGCGAGGAAGAACTCGGCCTGATCGGCCAGCTGACGTATTGTCTGCTCATCGAGATGGTCGTAGTGGTCATGGGACAGAATCACCGCGGTCAGCGGCGGTAAATCTTCCAGTTTGATCGGTGGTTGGTGAAAACGCTGGGGACCCGCCCACTGCACTGGCGAGGCGCGTTCGGCAAACACCGGGTCGGTAATAAAGAAGCGTTCATGCAGCTTGAGCAATACCGTGGAATGCCCCAGGCGCCACAGGCTGCGATCCGGAGCGTCGATCAGCTGCTGGCGGCTCAAGGGCTGCACAGCGATCTCCACCTCAGGGCGGGTTCCGGGCGGCTTGCCCATGAACAGAAACTTCAGGCCGATGCGCAGTTTTTTGAACACGCTGTCTTGCGGTAACTGGCGCTGATTATGATATCGCCCATCCTGGTACGGTGCCGGATCACCGGCCTTGGGAGTCAAGGGGGCCATAAATAGAAGCACTCCAAGGATGAGGGCGAGTTTCATAGTACCCCAAGGTGGCTGCATCAACCGTGAAATGGCTTGTAAGGCCATTTTTCAATAGCCTGTGATTGTCCAACAATATTGACACTTTTTATGCGATAAACGGCGCCCCGGAATAGGCCAGCACCATGATGGATAATAGAAGCGGCAAGGGACTTTCATTCGTCAGGAGAATATACCTGCCGCGCATTGTTGGCCTGGGCATCGGAATGCTCAGCGTCATGGCCGGTATTTCCACCCTGCAGATGCCTACTTGGGTGTGGGGGCTATTGCTGTTCAATGGTCTGCTCTGGCCGCACCTGGCCTATCAATTGGCGCGACGTGCAGCCGTCCCGTACAACGCCGAGTACCGTAACCTGCTGCTCGATTCGTTCATGGGCGGATTCTGGACCGCTGCCCTGCAGTTCAATCCCCTGCCCAGCGTGACCATCCTGGCGATGATGACGATGAACAACTTTGCCGCCGGCGGCCAGCGCCTGTTCTTCAGGGGATTGCTGGCCCAAGGCCTGGGGGCAGGATTTTCGATGGCCTTGTTTGGCGCCCACGTGCAATTGCAAGCTACGCCGCTGCAGGTATATGCCTGCCTGCCGATGCTGACGCTTTACCCGATGGCCGTTGGCTGGGTCTGCTATACGCTGGCGATGAAGCTTGCCGAACATAAACGCCGGCTCAGCGCCTTGAGCCGCACCGACAGTCTGACCGGCCTGCTGAACCACGGCTCATGGAAGGACATGCTGCAGCTCAAGTTCCAGATCTGCCAGCAGCAGCACTGCCAGGCGGTGATCGCGATCATCGATATCGATCACTTCAAAAGCATCAACGATACGTACGGCCATGTGGTGGGTGACTGCGTACTCAGCCAACTGAGCAGCGAGCTTAAACGCAGCCTGCGAGAAGAGGATCTGGCGGGCCGCTATGGCGGTGACGAATTCTGCCTGATTCTGCCCAGCACCAACCTGGAGCAGGCCAAACGGGCCATGGAGCGCTTGCGCGAGCGGGTCGGCAGCTACCGCAATCCACAACTGCCGGAGCTGCGCATCAGCTTGAGTATTGGCCTGGCCAGCTACCGCGAGGGTTTGAGCGACGCCGAAGCCTGGCTCAACGAAGCCGATAGAGCCTTGTATTCGGCGAAGAAAAGCGGGCGCAACCAGGTCAACTTCTGCCAACCGGCGTTGACCACGCTGAACCCGGCCTACCCCGACTGAACGCTCGCTGCGCGCCCGATGAAGCGGAAACTACGCGCGTAAACGCCGTTGCGCGGCGATTTCCGGCAAGTCACGGCGGCGCAGGTAAACGCGCAATGGCTCACTGACGTTCAGGCGCTCATCGACATTCTGCGCCAGGAGGATTTCGATGAGTGCACGGCTCAGTGTCATGACGTCGCCCTCCCCCGCCTTCCAGACGAATTCGTTGCTGGGAGTGATGCTGTCATCGGCAACGTCCATGCCGAAGGAGTCTTCACTGAAACGCACGATGTGCTTGCCAAACTTGCGATGAAATCCGACAAAGCCCTTGAGCTGGTCGGCGGCGGCACAAATGTCCTGTGATGTGATCTGCATGTCAAACCTCACTGAAGCCCCTTGGGGGCGAGGGAAAGGGATTGGCACGCTGGGCATTGCTGGCTGTTCTCTGGCGGAACGGCTCTGGCCCCAAGGTTAATGGAAAATACTGACCAGCCGTTACGGATTTCTCACCCGATTCGAACCTGCTCGCTAGACTTAAGCCACACTGGCTGTTCAGGTCACCTGCTACTGTGGATGGTTCATGAGCAACGCTATTACCTCCGACATCGCCACAATAGGCCGCATCAATGTGGTACCGGCTATTTTGCAGGTGATCTGCGAATCCACCGGGATGCGTTTTGCTGCGGTGACACGGGTCACCGATGACAGCTGGACGGCGTGTGCCGTGCTCGACCTGTTGGGGTTTGGCTTGAAGGCGGGTGAGGAGCTGGACCTGAGGACCACCTTGTGCCACGAAATTCGCGGCAGTCATCAGACCATCGTCATCGATAAAGCCAGCGAAGACGAGCTGTACTGCAACCACCAAACCCCTCGTATCTATCAATTCGAAAGTTACATATCGGTACCGGTGTTCCGTACCGATGGCAGCTTTTTCGGCACCATCTGCGCCTTTGACCCCCTACCCGCAGCCCTTAAAGGCAGTGCCATCCAGCCGATGATGGAGTCTTTCGCGCGCTTGCTGTCGATCCAGATCGAGAGCGAGGAAAGCGCTCAGAAAACCGAAGAGGCCCTGCAAAAAGAACGGGCCATGGCTGAGCTACGCGAACAATTCATTGCCGTACTGGGCCATGATCTGCGCAATCCACTGTTTGCGATCACCGCCGGGGCTGAGCTTTTGACCCAACGCCTGCAGGAGGAAAAAAGCCGCACGATTGCCCAGCACATCCTCACCTGCGGGCGGCGTGCTACGCAGTTGGTCCGCGACATTCTCGATTTTGCCCGCGGACGCCTGGGCAATGGCATTACCGTCAATATCCAGCCTTGCCCAGACCTGGGCGATGCCATCAGGCATGTTGCTTCAGAACTGCAACGTATCCACCCACAACGGCAGATCGACCTGCAGATTGGCGACTTGAGTGATGTTAACTGTGACCGCGAACGCGTCACCCAATTGCTCTCCAACCTGATCGCCAACGCGCTGACCCATGGTGCTCAGGATCAACCGGTAAAAGTCAGCGCTCAGATACGTGACCAGTCCCTGTTACTCGGGGTTCACAACTTTGGCGCTCCAATCTCCCCGCAGGTGCTGGCACAGATGTTCCAGCCCTTCTCCCACCCACTGAATGACGCAGTACAGCCCGGATTGGGGCTGGGTCTGTACATCGCCAACCAGATCGCTCTGGCGCATGGCGGGCGTCTGGATGTGATTTCAAGCCAGGAAGCCGGGACGCTGTTCAGTTTCCACATGCCACTGGATCCAGGCGCGGCTCAAGCAACGCCGCCAGCCAATCCATGAAGGCACGCACGCGGGGCGGCAGGTGCTGCTGCCGGGCATACAGCAACGACACCGGCAACGGCGGCGGAACGAAATCAGGCAACAGGGTGACCAACTCGCCACGCTGCAAATAGCTTTGCAAACCCGCCAATGGCGCTTGGATCAAGCCAAGGCCGGCAAGGCAGGCACTCTCGTAAGCTTCGCTACTGTTGACGGTGATCGCCCCGGCCATCGGCTGAACCTGCAGGGTACCGGCTTGCAGGTACTCGAAGCCCGGGCTACGGCTGCCCAGGTTTTTCACATAGTGGATCAAACGATGGTGCTGCAGGTCTGCCAGGCTCTGAGGCGCACCATGGCGCTGCAAATAGGCCGGGCTGGCGCAATTGACTTGCAGCATCTGCCCCAGTGGCCGGGCGATCAGGTCAAGGTCACTCAAGGTGCCAATGCGCAGCACGCAGTCGAAGCCCTCGCGCAGCAGGTCGACCTGGCGATCCGTGCAACTGATCTCCAGCTCGACGTCCGGATGGCAATCAACGAATGACGGCAGGTTAGGCAAGATGATGCGCCGCGCGATCAGCGTCGGCAGGTCAATCCGCAAACGGCCGGCCAGCGCCGCCTGGTCGCTGTGGAACAGGCCTTCGATCTCATCCATACGCGCCAACAGCTCTTTGCTACGCTCGTACAGCTGCAAGCCATCCTGAGTGGCCTGGACCCGTCGCGTAGTGCGGTTGAGCAGCCGCGTCCCAAGCAATGCCTCCAAGGCCCGGATCTGCTCGGAGACCGTCGATCGCGGAAGCCCCAAGCGCTCTCCGGCCAGGGTAAAGCTCGATAACTCGCTGACCCGGACAAAGGTACGCAGCAACTCCAACTTGTTCATGGGTGCAGGCTCGATTGTTCGCAAGTACCGACCAGTATTTCCGAAATGCATGGATTTATCAGCAGTAAACCGACCAATAGACTTTCCTCGACACCCCGCCCTTCGAGGTACAGCACATGAACCGCAAAATCGCATTGATCACTGGCGCCAGCCGCGGCCTGGGTAAAAACACCGCGCAACACCTGGCCGCCCAAGGCATCGACATCATCGGCACTTACCACAGCAAGGCCGAGGAAGCTCAGGCGCTGGTACAGGCGCTGGAGCAACAGGGTGTACGTGCCGCCATGCTGCAACTGGATGTGAGTGATAGCGCAGGTTTTGAAGATTTCGCCCGGCAATTGCAGCAAACCCTCTCGTCAGTGTTTGGCCGCAGCAACCTGGACTATCTGGTGAACAATGCCGGCATCGGCATCCATGTACCGTTCAGCGAAACCACCGAGGCGCAATTCGAGCAACTCTGCAACATTCAGCTCAAGGGGCCGTTTTTCCTCACTCAGCGCCTGCTGCCGCTGATTGCCGACCACGGCCGCATCGTCAATATTTCCACCGGCCTGACGCGCTTTGCCCTGCCCGGCTACGCCGCTTATGCGGCGATGAAGGGGGCGATGGAAGTGCTGACCCGCTATCAGGCCAAAGAGCTGGGTGCACGCGGGATCCGTGTCAACATTCTGGCCCCCGGCGCGATCGAAACCGACTTTGGTGGCGGTGTGGTGCGCGACAACGCCGACGTTAACGGCTTTATTGCCAGCAATACCGCCCTGGGACGAGTGGGCGTGCCAGACGATATCGGCGCGGCTATTGCCCTGTTGCTTGGCGATGGCGGTGGCTGGATCAATGGCCAGCGCCTGGAAGTGTCCGGCGGCATGTTCCTCTAACCGGCCGGTACACCGCCCAAGGCTTGATAGAGTTGCTCAAGCACTGGCAGTTGCAAGGCTTGAGCAGCAAAGCACAACCCTACCCGACGGCTCAGGGCCGAGCCTTGGCACGGGCGCCATTGCAAGCCGGGATGGCGCTCGACCAACGACTGCGGCAACAACGCCGCGCCCAATCCAGCGGCCACCATTGGCACCACCTGCTGCAAAGAAGCGGCATGGCCGACCTGCTCGTCGTTGCCATAGAAACCAAGCAAACGTTGATGGGAAATGTGCTGTGGGCAGGTAATCCACTGGTTAACCGGGTTGCTGCCAGTGGCCATGGCAAACACAAACGGCTCCTCCCACAACGCCAGAAACAACTCGTCCTCGCAGCACAGCGCTTCTACCCCGAGCCGCGCATCGCCGGTACAGCCGTCGAGCAGGGTCAATTGCACAGTGGGCAGCGCTTGAGTGGCCAAACGCACGAACGCCTCGACCTGGCTAACGGCGATATCTGCTTCTATACCCAATTGCAACGCCACACGATCCTGAGGCTCGCGAAAGCACCGGCTCAACGCCTGGGCTTGGGCCACCATGCGCTGAGCCTGCGGGTACAACTGACGGGCCTGCTCGCTGACCTCAACACCGCGTGCCTGGCGCAGGAACAAGGCCACGCCCAACTCCTCTTCGAGCTGGCGAATGGTCACCGACAAGGTGGGCTGGGCAACACACAGACGCTGAGCGGCCAGGGTGATGTTGCGCTCCTCGAACACCGCGAGAAACGCCTTCAGATGGCGAATATCCATAGCTAATTCCGATGCCAGCCAGAGAAACAAGCAGTTTTTCAGGGCAAACCCAAGCCAATACACTTGAGCCATTCAAAACGATTATGTCTCGGAGGTTACCATGAGCAAACCATTAGTCATTATCACCGGTGCAAGTTCAGGGATCGGCGAAGCCACCGCGCGGCTGATGTCCCAGGCCGGCCACCCACTGTTGCTGCTGGCCCGACGCCTGGAGCGCATGCAGGCGCTTAACCTGCCCAATTGCCTGTGCCTGGCAGTGGATGTCAGTGACCGCGAAGGGTTCGTCAAGGCGGTGAAGCAAGCCGAAGCGCTGTATGGCCCGGCCGATGCGCTGATCAACAATGCCGGGGTCATGCTGTTGGGGCAAATGCATGAGCAAGACCCACAGCAGTGGGAGCAGATGCTCGACGTCAACGTCAAAGGGCTGTTGAACGGTATTCATGCGCTGGTGGGCGGCATGATCGAGCGCCGCCAAGGCACCATCATCAACGTAAGCTCGGTGGCCGGGCGCAAGACCTTCCCCAACCATGTCGCCTATGTCGGCACCAAGTTTGCGGTGCACGGGATTTCCGAGAACCTGCGCGAAGAAGTCGCGGCGCACAACGTGCGGGTAGTGACGATTGCCCCAGGCGCCGTGGAAACCGAACTGCTCGGGCATACCACCGACGAAGCCATCAAAGACGGCTATCAAGCCTGGAAAGCGGAAATGGGCGGTCAGGTCCTGAGTGCCGACGATGTTGCCTCGGCCATCGCCTACGCCTATCAGCAACCGCAACATGTGTGCATCCGCGAAATTGTCCTGGCCGCTACTCGCCAGCAGCCTTGATCAGCGCTGCGCCTGGTCTTCGTGCACCTGGACACTGGCGGTCATACCGGCACTGAGCGTCACGCCGTCAGGCACCTGATCCAGTTTGATCCGCACCGGAATGCGCTGGGCCAGGCGCACCCAGTTGAACGTAGGCTCGACCTCGGCAAGTAGCTGGCTATCGGGGTTGGCATTGCGGTCGGTGATGCCGCGGCTGATGCTCTCGACATGCCCTTGCATCGGCTCGCCAGCGCTCATCAGCCAGACCTTGACCGGGTCGCCGACACGAATACGCGGCAGTTTGGTTTCTTCAAAGTACGCCTGCACGTAGAAGGTCGAGTCATCGATCAAGGCCATCACCGGCTGCCCGGCATTGACATAGTTACCCTCGGCCAGGCGCAAGTTGGTGATGTGACCATCACGCGGGGCCTTGACCTGGCTACGGGCCAGGTTGATGGCCGCAGCCTTGACGTCCGCCTGCGCCTGGCTCAACTCACCCCGGGCCACCGCCGCATTGATCTGGGCATTTTCGCGCAGTTCGGCACTGATGGCCTGAGGGCCAAGCGCAGCGCGGCGAGACGCTTCGTGCTCACGCAGGCGCAATTGCTGCTGACGGGTTTCGGCCACCGCATTGGCTTTATCCAGGGCTGCCTCGAAGCGGTCGCGATCAATCGACATCAACAGCTCGCCGGCCTTGACCTGCTGGTTGTCTTGCACCTTCAGCTCACGCACCCACCCCGATACATCAGGGGCAATGATCACCACATCGGCGCGGATTTTTGCATCGCGAGTCCAGGGGGTCAGCATGTAGTACTGCCAGAGTTTCCAGCCGGCGAATACCGCCACAGCCACCAGACTCAGGGTTACTGCGATTCGCAGTAAAGCTCGCATCAACACTCTCCTTACCGAGGTCCCAACTCAAGCGTGACCAGGGTCAACACACAGATGAACAACGCGAAATCGAATAAGGCTTCATGCCAGATCCAGCGTCCCAATGGCGTCAGGCGCAGCAGCAGGCGCACGACCACCGTCAGCGCCATGGCCAGCACCACATAGATCAGAAACGGGCTAAGCAGTACCCCGCCCAACGCCCACTCACGCAACCCCATGGATTTCCTCCTGTCGACGGCACCATTTGCCCCAACTGCGCTGCAACTGCAGCACTGCCCCAACCGCCAGACGCAGCGCATCACTGGGCGGCTGGCGCTGCAGGGCGTCGATGAAGGCTTCGCTGGCGGCATCCAGGCGCTGGCCGCGGCCCGGTGCCGGGCCGCGTGCCAATACGGCTTGCAGTTGGTGCAAGTACTCGCGTTCGGCAGCATCCAACGGCGCCTGCGCGACCGCTAGGCAGTGGCGCAGGTGCAGCAGCTCATCACCGATATCCAGCCCGTGTACACCATCATCCCAACGCCCGCGTTCCTGCTCGGTCAACGCCGCGTAGTGCCGCGCCAGTTGTATCAGACGGTCAGCCATGCGCCCACCGAACCAGGTATCGGCACCGCGCAACTCACGTCGGGTCAAGCGCGCCAGATCGTTCTGGGTTGCGGCGCGCAGACGGCGGCCGTGCCAGGCCGGATTACGCAGCACCAGCAACTTGAAGGCTAATACCGCCGCGCCCACGCCAATCAGCATGGCCTGGGCACTATTAAGGAAGGTCGCCACCTCAAAATTCATGGCGTTGAGCGGCGCGACCAAAACAATGAAGTGCAGGCAATAGGAGGTCGCCGTCGCACCAATTCGTGGATTGGCCATGCCCAGTGCGCCGAAAAACAACGGCACACCCATCGCCATGCACAGCATGGGAAAACCGCTCCATTGCGGTAACAGGATCTGCCCGACCACAAACGCCACCGGCATGGCCAAAAGGATGCCGCGCAAGAAGCTCATGCCAATCTGGGCACCGTTCTCACGGCTGGCGAACAGGCTGCAGACCACGCAGGTCAGCACCAGCCCGCCAGGGGCTGCGGTCCAGGCGGTGGCCATCCAGAAGCTTGCCATTGCCAAGAACGCCAAGGCACTGCGCGAGCCGAACAGCAAGGCCAGGGGCAGGTCGCGGTGTACCGCCAGGCTATCAGGAACATTGTCCGGCGCCTTGCCCTCCTCTACTGCGCGCAAAGCCAGAGTCGCGGCCATGGCGCTGTCGAGCAGCAAGGTCAGGCGGGCCAGACAATAATGTTCGGCCGAACTGAGTCGTTCATCGTGTGCGGCATCCCACAGGCGTTGCCGCAGGGCCAGCAAACTGGCCTGATCGGGTGCCGCCAAGGTGTCATGCACGGCATCAAGCCAGGGTTGCAGATGCTGCGCCTGGGTGTCATCCAGTTGCTGCCATTGGCGTCGCACTGAACGGGCAATGCGCAACAGAATCAGCAATTTCTGGCTCAAGCTGCGGATCGCCCTGGCACGTTCTCGTCCCAGACGCCCTTCAAACCAGGCGTGCTCACGCTGTGCATCGACCGCTACAATCCGCCCGAGGATCTCCAGCAACCCCTTGCGGGCCTGCGCCTCACCACCCAGGGTTGCACTGGCTGCCTGCAGGCCACTGGCCCAGGCCTGGCGTGCCTGACCGCTTAGCTGTTGTTCAACGCGCATCGGCCAGAGCAAGGCACTGGTCAGGGTGGCGCAGACAATGCCCAGGCTGATCTCGGTACAGCGTGCTACCGCTTGGTCAAACACCGCCAGCGGATGATTGACTGCGGGCAAGGCAATGATTGCGACGGTGTACCCCGCCAGCACAAAGGAATACGCCCAGGCACTGCGCAGCATGGTCGAGCCTGCAGTGCACAAGGCCAGCCACAAGGCCAAGGCCAACAGAAACAGCCACGGCGTCTGCGCAAACAGGCCCATGAACACCACCGACATGACGGTACCCACCAAGGTACCGAGCAGTCGCGCCAGCCCTTTTTGCAACACCATGCCGGACAGTGGCTGAGCCACGATAAAAGCGGTCATCAGCGCCCAGGCCGGTTGTTCAAGGCCCCAGCGCAGTGCCAGCCACAGCGCCAGGCCACCGCCAAGCAGCGTCTTGATGGCAAATTGCACGGCGAGTTTGTTCGGCGCCAACAGGGCCTGCAAAGTGATGGGCACGGGACGAACCTTGGCTGACTGTTTTGTAACGATAGACAGGATGGAGCAGAAGCATTCGAGGTGAATTATTAGCTAGCTAACTATCAAAAGTCCAGCGCCCGGTAGGATCGGGCTTGCCCCGCGATAGCGATTTATCAGCCGCATCGCCTCGCGGGGCAAGCCCGCTCCTACCGGGATTTTTTTTACGCACAAAAAAATGGGCGACCGAAGTCGCCCTAAATGCCTTGCGTGCTCGTGTACTGAAAGGATCAGCGCTGGTTGCGCTTGTTCGAATCCTTCCAGATGAAAATTCCGAATCCGACAAAGAACAGCAGCATCAGGCCGACTGTAATCACTCCAGCGATTACCACATTATCGAAGAACATGTCGGCCTCCATTCGCCTGTACCTGTCTGATGGGTTCAAGGTATCGAATGGACTGCGAGAGGAAATTGACCGAGGTCAATAGCGCCCGGAACCGGGCGCGGGAGGCGTGTGCAGGGTTGACCTGCATCAAGTTTTCAACGCTTCTTGGGTTTGCCCTTGGGCTTTTTCTTGACCTTGCCCAGTGGCATGGCCTGTTCGAACGCCTGGCGCACTTCGTTCAGGCGTTTTTCATTAAGGTCGTGGACGCGCCGGGCGCGTTCGGCACCTAGGTCGATCAGGTTGTCATCTTGGCTCATGGTCTGACTCAGAAAGCGGGCTGCGATCTGGCAATAATGAAGGCAGTTGCCGTCGCTGACCAGTCTGAAGGCTGCCTTCAGACTTCGATGTCGACCAACAAGCCCTGGCGCGGCTGGTCATCCATCAAGGGCGAGACCGGCACGGTGTTGTCGGCATTGACGTCATCCCCCGGTTGCGCCTGATAGCGCTCTTGATCCTTGCCCGACTGGCGCCCGCCCTGCTGGCGGCGCTGTTCTTCCCGCAGCAGTAAGGCCGACTTTTCCGGGTCGCGATGTTTCAAGTCGATGGCACCCTCGCTGGAGGCCGGTTGCGCAGGCACCACGGGCTTGATATCCGGGGTTGGCTTGACCGGGTCCAGTTGCGATGTCACGGGAGCAGCACTGAGCGGAATAATGGGCGGCAGCATGGGGTAATCTCCTGTCGCCAGTGTGTCGGCTAGCCAGCCGCGGCCTTGAGCCGAGAATCCGTAATCACGTGATGCCCACATCACGCGTTGCGGCCAAGTATAGCGGTTGCCTGGCTATGGCTCGTCGCTGTCCTCTGGCATGGGAGCAATCTCGTTCCAGGGCCGGGTAAGAATTTTGTTCCACACCTGGTCCAGATGCTCACGGATGGCAACCGGTGCTGCCTGCAATGACGGGCTGTCTTCACGCTCACCACCATAGGGGGCTTCGCCCGGCGGAGTGATCAGCGACTGGCCGACAATGGCATAGCTTTGCTGACCTTCTCGAAGCTCAACACGCAACTCGTGAGGGTCGATGCCACCCCCGCAGAACGCATGGCTGGCGACGGTCAGCTCGGCAACGCCATCATTGTTCAGGTCAGTCACGCCGCTGACATCGGTATAAAAGCCGACGTCCAGGTCCAGCCCGGCACAGTCGGTTTCATTTTCGATCTTCCAGCGCACTTTAAAGGTGTCGCGCTCGGTGGGCCGCCCATACAGCGTGGCGGTGAGGATCACTTGATCGAGGTCTTCGCTGGTTTGCTCGTCCTGAACCTGATCGTCACCACGGCTGAGAATCAACAAACCTTCGCCCTCGCGGTCACGAAAGTGCACCGCCTGCACCGGCGACTCGATCCTCAATGCATTAAGTTGCCCGGACGGGAGCGGCGCCAACAGTTCAAATTTGGGAGAATCGCAAGCGCTCAACAGTGACACGCTGGCAACCAACAGATAACGGGGTAGACACGACGGCTGTAGACGCATGAACGTTCGGGCCCTCACTGGCGACGCAGCTTTTATCGCACAAATTGCTAGACTCTTTGGTCTGCAGAGTCCTATCCGTTAAGATAGTCGGCTTTTCAAGGCGGGAGTCAGGCAGTATGGCGCAGCAGTATCAACCGGGGCAACGCTGGATCAGTGACAGCGAAGCCGAGCTAGGTCTGGGGACCGTTCTGGCACAGGACGGCCGCTTATTGACCGTGCTCTACCCGGCCACTGGCGACACCCGCCAGTATTCCCTGCGCAATGCGCCGCTGACCCGGGTGCGCTTCTCGCCCGGCGATCAGATCACTCACTTCGAAGGCTGGAAGCTGACCGTGCGCGAAGTCGACGATGTCGACGGCCTGCTGGTTTACCACGGCCTCGATGCGCAGAACCAGGCCTGCACCCTGCCGGAAACCCAACTGTCGAACTTCATTCAGTTCCGTTTGGCCAGCGACCGTCTGTTCGCCGGGCAGATCGACCCGCTGTCGTGGTTTTCGCTGCGCTACAACACCCTGGAACACACCAGCCGCCAATTGCAGTCTTCCCTGTGGGGCCTGGGTGGCACACGTGCCCAGCCTATCGCCCACCAGTTGCACATTGCCCGTGAAGTCGCCGACCGTATTGCCCCACGGGTACTGCTGGCCGATGAAGTAGGCCTGGGTAAAACCATCGAGGCTGGCCTGGTCATTCACCGCCAGTTGCTCTCCGGCCGTGCCAGCCGCGTGCTGATCCTGGTTCCAGAGAACCTGCAGCATCAGTGGCTGGTAGAAATGCGCCGCCGCTTCAACCTGCAGGTTGCCCTGTTCGACGCCGAGCGTTTCATTGAGAGCGACGCCAGCAACCCGTTCGAAGATGCCCAACTGGCGCTGGTCGCGCTGGAATGGCTGACCGAAGACGAAAAAGCCCAGGACGCGCTGTTCGCCGCCGGCTGGGACTTGCTGGTGGTCGACGAAGCGCACCACCTGGTGTGGCACGAAGATCAGGTCAGCCCCGAATATGCGCTGGTCGAACAACTGGCTCAGGTGATCCCGGGCGTACTGCTGCTCACCGCAACTCCGGAACAACTGGGCCAGGACAGCCACTTTGCGCGCCTGCGCCTGTTGGACCCGAACCGTTTCCACGACCTCGCCGCCTTCCGCGCCGAGAGCGAGCACTATCGCCCTGTGGCCGAAGCCGTGCAGGAGCTGCTGGACGAAGGACGCCTGTCGGCCAAGGCACACGCCACCATCGAAGGTTTCCTCGGTGCCGAAGGCGAAGCACTGCTGGCGGCGGTCAACGATGGTGACAGCCAGGCCAGCGCACGCCTGATTCGCGAATTGCTTGATCGCCACGGCACTGGCCGCGTGCTGTTCCGTAACACCCGTGCTGCGGTCCAGGGCTTCCCGGAACGCAACCTGCACCCTTACCCGCTGCCAAACCCAGACCAGTACATGGAACTGCCGCTGGGCGAGCATGCCGAGCTGTACCCTGAAGTGGCATTCCAGTCCCAGAGCGACAGCGACGAAGAAGAGCGCTGGTGGCGCTTCGACCCACGGGTCGACTGGCTGATCGATACCCTGAAAATGCTCAAGCGGGTCAAGGTCCTGGTGATCTGTGCCCACGCCGAAACCGCGATGGACCTGGAAGACGCCCTGCGCGTGCGCTCGGGTATTCCTGCCACGGTGTTCCATGAAGGCATGAGCATTCTGGAGCGCGACCGCGCCGCGGCTTATTTTGCCGACGAAGAATTTGGCGCCCAGGTGTTGATCTGCTCGGAAATCGGCAGTGAAGGCCGCAACTTCCAGTTCGCCCATCATCTGGTGCTGTTCGACCTGCCCGCCCACCCAGACCTGCTCGAACAGCGTATCGGGCGTCTTGACCGGATTGGCCAGAAACACACTATCCAACTGCATGTACCGCACCTGCAGAACAGCCCGCAAGAGCGCCTGTTCCAATGGTACGACCAGGCCCTGAACGCCTTCCTGGCCACCTGCCCGACCGGCAACGCCTTGCAGCATCAGTTCGGCCCGCGCCTGCTGCCGCTGCTGGAAAGCGGTGACGACGGCGAATGGCAAGCCCTGGTTGACGAAGCCCGTGCCGAGCGCGAGCGTCTTGAAGCCGAACTGCACAGTGGTCGCGACCGCCTGCTGGAGCTTAACTCGGGTGGCGCGGGTGAAGGTCAGGCGCTGGTTGAAGCGATTCTTGAGCAAGACGATCAGTTCACCCTGCCGATTTACATGGAAACCCTGTTCGATGCCTTTGGTATCGACAGCGAAGACCACTCGGAAAACGCACTGATCCTCAAGCCGAGCGAAAAAATGCTCGACGCCAGCTTCCCGCTGGGCGATGACGAAGGCGTCACCATCACCTACGACCGCAACCAGGCGCTGTCTCGCGAAGACATGCAATTCATTACCTGGGAGCACCCGATGGTTCAGGGTGGCATGGACCTGGTGCTGTCCGGCTCGATGGGCAACACCGCGGTGGCGCTGATCAAGAACAAGGCACTCAAGCCGGGGACTGTGCTGCTCGAACTGCTGTATGTCAGTGAAGTGGTGGCACCTCGTGCCCTGCAACTGGGCCGCTACCTGCCACCGGCTGCCTTGCGCTGCTTGCTCGACACCAACGGCAACGACCTGGCCTCGCGCGTGTCGTTCGAGACCCTCAACGACCAGCTCGAAAGCGTGCCTAAAGCCAGTGCCAACAAGTTCATCCAGGCCCAGCGCGATGTGCTGACGCCGCGGATCAACAGCGGCGAAGCCAAGATCATGCCGCGCCACGCCGAACGTGTTGCCGAAGCGCAGCGCCGCCTGGCAGCGGAAACCGATGAAGAGCTGGCGCGCCTGACCGCTTTGCAAGCGGTGAACCCAAGCGTGCGTGACAGCGAAATCGACGCGTTGCGCAAGCAACGTGAGCAAGGTCTGGCCATGCTGGAAAAAGCCGCACTGCGCCTGGAGGCGATCCGGGTATTGGTTGCCGGTTGAGTCCATTGTTGTGATCGCGGGGCAAGTCGGGTCGCCGCACCGCCGCTCCTACAGGTAATCTGTGGGAGCGGCGGTGCGGCGACCCGACTTGCCCCGCGATGCTTTAGAACCCACCGCTATTAAGCCAATGTCCAAATCGTAGCAATCAAAGTGCCATTAATCCGGATGGGTTAATGCTCTGTTTCTATACTCCTGTCCAACAGTCTCCAGACGGTCTTTGGGGGACGAGTGAAAACTCGACAAAGAGGCAGGCTATGGAGTGGGTGGGACTACAAATGCTCGCCGATCTTCCGGCTACCGGACAGATCATTCTGGACTGCAAATACAACCCTTACCTGGTTGCCTTGGCGTTGCTGGTTGCCGGTGCTGGCAGCTTTGCCACCCTGAGCATGGCTGAACGCCTGAGCCACGTAGAGCAACCTGCAGCCCAGCGCCAATGGCGATTGCTCGGTGCCTGCTGCCTGGCCGGTGGGGTCTGGGCACTGCACTTCATCAGCATGCTGGCATTCCAGGCACCCATTGAGGTGCAGTACGACTTTTCGCTCACCGGCCTTTCCTTGATGGTCATGCTGCTCGCCGGCTGGCTGGCCATGAACACCCTCAGCCGTCGCGATCTTCACAGCCGCCATTACTTTCAGGCCGCCAGCTACACCGGCGTAGGCATCGCCGCGATGCATTACATCGGCATGAGCGCGATGCGCTCGAACGCCGAACAGTTTTACCGCGCCGACATGTTTGTCGCCTCGATTGCCATTGCCATCGGCACCAGCCTGTTGGCGGTCTTTCTGGCCCGTTATTTCCGCTATGGCAGTGGCACGCTCTATCAACTGCTCAAGTACGCGGCCAGTATGTTGATGGCCGCCGGCATTTTCGCCACTCACTTCACGGGCATGTGGGGCATGACCCTGGTCATTCCTGCCGATGCCACCGTGGTGTTGCCAAGCGCTGACAATAACCTGCAACTGAGCCTGACCATCGCCTTCATCACCTTGCTGATCAGCGCCAGCAGTATCAGTGCCGCGCTGTCCGACCAGAAGCTGCAAAGCAAGGAGCATGACCTGCGCCGCGTCAATGTCCTGCTCAGCCAGCTGGATCAGGCACGGGTCTCGCTGCAGCAAGCGGCTCATTACGATGCCCTGACCAACCTGATCAATCGTCGTGGCTTCAACCAGGTGTTTGCCGAACGGCTGATCGAGCAGGCCACCAACGAAGGCATGCTGGCGGTGATGTTCCTCGACATCGACCATTTCAAGCGCATCAACGACAGCCTCGGCCACGATGCTGGCGATGAGCTGCTCAAGGTCATTGCCGGCTACATCAAGGCCGCCACCCGCAGCCAGGACGTGGTTGCACGCTTCGGCGGGGATGAGTTCTGCATTCTCACTTCGCTGAGCAACCGCGAAGAAGCACGCAATCTTGCCCAGCGCATCATGCAGAAAATGAAAGAACCGATCGACCTGGCCGGGCGGCGCATGGTCATGACCACCAGTATTGGCATCAGCATTTTCCCCGACGACGGCGTAAGCGCTGAGGAGTTGCTGAAAAATGCCGACCTTGCCCTTTATCAGTCCAAGGGTTGCGGACGCAACAGCCTGAACTTCTTCAACAGCAGCCTGAAGACACGCGCCACCCTTGAGCTGCAACTGGAAGAAGAACTGCGCAGTGCGTTGTTCGAAGAACACGGCTTGCGCATTCACTACCAGCCGATTTTCGACCTGCATACCGGGCAAGTCGCCAAGCTTGAAGCCTTGGTGCGCTGGCAGCATCCACAACATGGCTTGCTCAGCCCGGATCGTTTCATCGGCATCGCCGAAGCCAATGGCCTGATCACCGACCTTGACCTGTGGGTAATGCGCCGCGCCTGCCAAGACCTGGCGCAACTCGACCGTCATGGCTACAGCGGCCTGAAAGTCACCGTCAATTGCTCGGCATTGACCCTGGGCCACGAAGCCCTGCCCCACGAGGTCGCCAGCGCCTTGCAAAACGCCGGGCTTTCAGCCTGCAAGCTGGAACTGGAAGTGACCGAAAATGCATTGATGGGCAATATTCACAACACCATTGCCATGCTCAAGGAGATTCGCGCCCTTGGTGTTTCACTGTCGATCGATGACTTTGGCACCGGCTACTCGTCGCTGGCCTACCTCAAGCGCCTGCCCCTGGACACCCTGAAGATCGATCGCTCGTTCATTCAGGATGTACCGCATTGCCCACAAGACATGGAAATCGTGCAGGCCATCATCGTCATGGCCCACACCCTGCACCTGCAGGTGATCGCCGAAGGTGTGGAGTTCATCGAGCAGTATCAATTTCTCGCCCAACAGGGGTGCGATTTCGTGCAAGGCTACCTGCTCAGCCGCCCCGTGCCCCTGGGCGATCTGCGTTCAATTCTTGATCAGCTCGATCAACGCAGCGCGCCTTCACTCGCCCGTTTCAGTCCTTACCTCGGTACAAATCAATCAATGTCGCCGGATCTTTTTGCAGATACCCCTGACTACCATGTAAGCGCATCAACTGTGCGGCCAGGCCGCTGAGAGGCGTCGCCGAGCCCTGCTCGCGTGAGAATTTCACCGCGGTATCGAGGTCTTTGAGCAACGTGCGCACGTGCCACTTGACCGGCTCGAAACGACTTTCGGCCATTTGCGGGGCGAGAATCTGCAGTGGCTTGGAGTCGGCAAAACCACCGGCCAGCGCTTCGGCGATCAGGCTGGCGTCCACCCCGGATTGCTCGGCAAGTGCCACCACCTCGGCAATCACCAGGGCGTTACAGGCCACAATCATCTGATTACAGGCCTTGGTCACCTGCCCTGCTCCCACCGCGCCCATATGCGTGACCCGTTGGCCCAGGGTCAACAGCACCGGGCGCACGCGCTCAAGGTCTGCCGCAGCGCCACCGACCATGATCGCCAGCGTGCCAGCCTCTGCGCCAGGCGTACCACCGGAAACCGGTGCATCGAGCCAGCTCATACCACTGAGTGCCGCCAGCTCCGCCGCCATTTCGCGGGTAGCGGTGGGCTCCAGGCTGGAGAAATCCACCAGCAACTGCCCGGCCCTGGCGCCCTTGGCAATGCCTTCGGCACCGAACACCACCTCTCGCACCACCGCCGTATCGGCCAGACACAAAAGCACCACATCGGCCGCCTGGCAAAGCTCGGCAGGCGTCGACACCACCTGGGCACCGGCGTCGGCCAACGCCGCGCATTTGTCCGGCGAACGGTTCCAGACCGTCAACGGGTACCCCGCTGCCAGCAAGCGCCGACACATCGGCAACCCCATCAGACCAATTCCGGCAAACCCCAGTGAAGGACGTGCAGTGCTCATGTACAGCTCCAGGCAGATTAAAGAAGTTGAACGATTGGACGATTCAGTTTGCAGGCGTGACAAGGAAAACTCCTACACGGTTAGGGTAAACCCCTATCGCTCACGCCAAATGCGCACTGATACAGTCGCGAAACTTATCCAGTGATGGCTTTATGACATTTACCAGAACAGCCACCCACCCCCAGGCAAATGGCGCAAAATGACCTCCAAGACTACTTCTGCCAACGCGGTTTCCGAGCTGACCTTACCCACTCCCGCGTACAGCGCTTCGGGCTCGAAAGAATTCTACAGCCCGCGAGCGCTTAACCCGCAGCAGTACCTGTACTTCACCGAGACCGATATCCAGCGCATCCTCGACAACCTCGACGGCTTGCGTGACCTGGTGTTCCCGCCCAGCATCCACGTCGAGGACGATAGCCAGCTCCGTCTGGATCAACAGTTTCCGTCGGTCTGCCTGATCGGCCTGGGGCGTTGCGGCTCGAACATCGCCTTGGATGTCGCCGAGCTTGTATACAACGCCCGCACCTTCTACCTCAACGAATTCAACAACGAAGACCGTGCCGGCAACGAGCCGAACTACAGCCCGGCACGCTGGATTCGTAACAACCTGCGCCTGGTGCAGAACAAGCACAGCAAGCCCGTCTTTCTGGTTGAACCCCTGGTCATGCTCGGCGACCTGGACAAAGACATTGCCGGGCGCATCCGTTTCTCGCGCAAGGGCGAAAAAAGCGGCTTCATCCGCGACTACAGCAAAATGAAGATCATGGACCTCTCGGAAGTCCATGCTGGCGGTGCCGGTAACGCCCCGATCCTTGGCCAGTACCTGGCCAAGA
The DNA here is from genome assembly GCF_056322725.1 of Pseudomonas sp. NUPR-002. NCBI lineage: Bacteria > Pseudomonadati > Pseudomonadota > Gammaproteobacteria > Pseudomonadales > Pseudomonadaceae > Pseudomonas > Pseudomonas sp. NUPR-002. Next base: position 1,469,034 of record NZ_CM150476.1, on the reverse strand, counting down.
TCATCCTCAACAAAGAAACCCATCGGTTTTCCAGCGCTGACTGGAAGCTGATTCACTCGTACCTGATCGACTCCTGCGGGATCAAGGCCAACCAGTCACGCCTGTACTTCTACATCTTCAGCGCCGGTGGCGGTACCGGTTCAGGCATGGCTTCGGAGTTCGGCCTGGCCCAGCAGTACTCGTACATGAACAAGACCTTCGACACCAAGCCTGCCGACGAGAACGACGGCAAGAGCGGGCACTCGTTTGTCTTCGAGCCGATCTTCACCAGCGGCATCTGTGTGCTGCCGAACATTTCCGACCACCGCAGCGAAATGTCTGAAGCCCTGCACATCAACGCCGGACGTTTGCTGTGCAAATACCTGTCTGAAGAATGGGACTTCTCCTATAACTTCGATAATGAAGACAGCAGCGAAGCCAGCGTCATGGGGCGCATTCGCCCATGGAACGCGATGATGCTGATTTCCAACGACATCATGCGCTACGCCGAAGAGAATGATGACGGCAACATCCAGAACATTGACGTCAATGCCATGGAGAAGCACGCCAACCAGTACATCTCCCAGCAGATCTTCAACATTCTCACTGCCCAGGCGGTCACCACCGACTACGACCAGAACTACTTCCGCCGTGCCGGCATCGACATCGGCGAAACCATCCGCCTGGACGCCAACGACCTGTTCATGAGCCTGGCCGGCCCTGTGGCCATTGCCTATGCAGAGTCCGTGGTACCGGAACAGCCGTCACCAAACTCGGACAAGTTCAAAGTGTTCGAGAAAGATCAGCCGCGCCTGAACATCGACGACCTGTTCTTCCGCTCCATCGACCTGCCGCACTTCAACAAGGTGACCCAGGCAATCGAGGGCATCAGTCTGCTGCCGATCGAGTCCAAACGTTATCGCGCGGCGCTGGAGCAGTACAAAGCCTCCGGCTATGACGCAGCCGCCCTGCACGACCTGCACTTTTTCAAAAACTGCTCGTCGGTGGTGTCGATCGTCTCGCTGCCCAAGGACTACAAACTCTCGTACATGGACCTGAACCGGCTCAAGACTCACCTCAACAGCCTGTTCCCCAACACCACCCTAAAACGCTATGCCCTGGTGATCGGTGCGTCGGCCAACCTGTCGTTGACCACCCTGATCGCCAAGAGCCCGTGCCTGTCAGACGACTTCCTGACCTTGATCGTGGCCTTCATCAAGCGCTGCTTTGCGCGTAACCCGTATCGCTTCGATGACACCCTGGACAATGCGATCCTGGAGTTCATCACCAGCGACAGCTTCGATGAAGACCGCATCGATGATCTGCTCAACGAATTCGAGAACCCGGCGAAGATCCTCGATACCAACTGGTATGCGATCAAGCCGATGTACGAGAAGAAGTACCGCGAGCTGATCAACGACAAGAGCAAGTTCGTGTCGATCAATGACATTCGTCTGTCGCGCGAATGCGTGAAGAAAGCGGTGAAATACCTGCGTGAAATCTTCCGTCACCGCATTGGCAAGACCCGCGTGATTTCGCTGAATAGTCACACAGGTAAGGTGGATTACTGAGTTAGAAGCATCGCGGGGCAAGCCCGCTCCTACACATGACGTGTAGGAGCGGGCTTGCCCCGCGACCTGTTACCGTTAACGTTAAGCACACTCAACTGTTACCAACAGCCACCTTCGCTGAACAGTCCTGCGCACCAAAATCTCCCTGCTGCTTGTTTTCGCGCACCAATCTGGGGCGCGGTCAGGCGCTTTTCTTTTCCTGAATCACAATGAACGGCGAAACCACCACCGCCCAGATCTCTGGATCGCGGCTCTGGAGGTCTAGCGCCTGCTCGGCAGTCACCTGGCCTACAGTGCCAGCATTGCGCCATGCAGCGAAGGTTTCACTGCGGTTCTCGGCCATTGCCTGCGCAACTTCGATCAGGTCCAGACTCGCGTCGACCCAAATCAGGTCACCCTTGGCCCAAAAACGTTCCAGGGCTTTCCACTCGATTACTGCGGTCTCGCCGAGCAGTTTGGCATAGAGGGTGCTTGGTTGATCAGTCATGGGTTCCTGCCAGAAATAATTCGACTACTGTAAGAAGTCGGTATTTTTGCAGAAAAACCCGGTTTCAAATAAGTAATTGATCGAAAAGGACTTGAAAGCAAAGGATGGCCCCGGGAATCAGGGCAAGACCAAGCCGCTTTCTTGTAAGTTTCTGTCAATTAAGCGACACGCGCCGAATTTGCCTCAGCTGGGCTGCTTTTCAAGCGACAAAGCAGCGCTCTACACTGTACCGGTACAGTTGCCAGGGCGAATTCGGTGCAATCCGGTCCTCACGCTCTGGCCGCAGGACTATAAAAATTACAACAGAATGAGTGGAGCACTATGAGTAAGGCTACTAAGCAGATTTCCAAGCTGTTTGCCGCAATGGTTCTGGCCGGGGTTGCCAGCCATTCGTTTGCCGCCGATACCATCATGATCGGCATTGCTGGCCCGAAAACCGGCCCGGTAACGCAGTACGGCGATATGCAGTTCATCGGTGCAAAACAAGCCATCAAAGACATCAACGCTGCAGGCGGCGTTGACGGCAAGATGCTTGAAGCCAAGGAATACGACGACGCGTGCGACCCTAAACAGGCCGTAGCGGTTGCCAACAAAGTGGTCAACGATGGCGTCAAATACGTGATCGGCCACCTGTGCTCCAGCTCCACCCAGCCTGCTTCGGATATCTACGAAGACGAAGGCGTGATCATGATCACCCCGGCGGCCACCAGCCCGGAAATCACCGCCCGTGGTTACAAGCTGGTCTTCCGTACTATCGGCCTGGACAGCGCCCAAGGCCCGGCTGCAGGTAACTACATCGCCGACCACGTCAAACCGAAAGTGGTTGCCGTACTGCACGACAAGCAGCAATACGGTGAAGGTATCGCCACCGCGGTCAAACAAACCCTGGAAGGCAAAGGCACCAAGGTTGCCGTGTTCGAAGGCCTGAACGCCGGCGACAAAGACTTCTCCTCGATCATCCAGAAGCTCAAGCAAGCCAACGTCGACTTCGTCTACTACGGCGGCTACCACCCAGAGCTGGGCCTGATCCTGCGTCAAGCACAGGAAAAAGGCCTGAAAGCCAAGTTCATGGGCCCAGAAGGTGTCGGCAACGACTCCATCTCGCAGATCGCTCAAGGCGCTTCCGAAGGCTTGCTGGTTACCCTGCCGAAGTCGTTTGACGCCGATCCTGCGAACAAAGCCATCGCCGATGCAATCAAGGCTGACGGCAAAGACCCAAGCGGTCCGTTCGTGTTCCCGGCCTACTCTGCAGTCGAGCTGATCGCCCAGGGCATCAAGGCGGCCAAGTCCGAAGACACCGACAAAGTGGCTGCAGCCATCCACGCCGGTACCTTCAAGACTCCGACTGGCGACCTGTCGTACGACGCCAAGGGCGACCTGAAAGACTTCAAATTCGTGGTCTACGAATGGCATTTCGGCAAACCTAAAACCGAAGTTTCCCCACAGTAATCCCGTTTGACTAAATGACTAGAAGCCCACTGTGCGAGCAGTGGGCTTTGTTTTACGAGGTTCATGGGCCTGATTCCCGCGATCCGGGGGCAGGTTCACCTGAAAATCTTAAAACCGTCACCAGCGGTTCTCTGGCAGTGCCTGGGTCGAAGTGGCTGAAGACCACAAGACCGGGCCGGGTTGCCCCACCAGTGAAATGCGTATCGGGTTTTTAGGAGCGCTGTAATGCCTGAGATCTATCACTTCTTCCAACAGCTGGTTAATGGTCTGACCATTGGCAGCACCTATGCCTTGATAGCCATTGGCTACACAATGGTTTACGGCATCATTGGAATGATCAACTTCGCCCATGGCGAGGTTTACATGATTGGCTCCTACGTGGCCTTCATTGCCCTTGCCGGGCTGGCCATGATGGGGATTCACTCACTGCCGATATTGATGACCGTCGCCTTCGTCGCCACGATCTGTGTAACCAGTGCCTATGGCTACAGTATCGAACGGGTCGCCTACCGCCCCTTGCGTAACAGCAACCGGTTGATCCCGCTGATCTCTGCCATCGGTATGTCGATTTTCCTGCAAAACACCGTATTGCTATCCCAGGACTCCAAGGACAAGTCCATCCCCAACCTGATCCCTGGGAGTATCTCCTTCGGCCCGGGCGGCGCAGAGGAAGTGCTGATCTCCTACATGCAGATCCTGGTATTCGTTGTCACCCTGGTGGCGATGACCGGCCTGACCCTGTTCATCTCCCGCTCTCGCCTGGGCCGCGCCTGCCGCGCCTGTGCCGAAGACATCAAGATGGCCAACCTGTTGGGCATCAACACCAACAACATCATCGCCCTGACCTTCGTCATCGGTGCTGCCCTGGCAGCCGTGGCGGCGGTACTGCTGAGCATGCAGTACGGCGTGATCAACCCCAACGCCGGCTTCCTGGTGGGCTTGAAAGCCTTTACCGCGGCGGTGCTGGGCGGTATCGGCAGTATCCCGGGCGCGATGCTCGGCGGGCTGGTACTGGGGGTGGCTGAAGCCTTTGGCGCCGACATCTTCGGCGACCAGTACAAGGACGTGGTGGCCTTTGGTCTTTTGGTTCTGGTGCTGTTGTTCCGTCCGACCGGCATTCTCGGCCGTCCGGAGGTTGAAAAAGTATGAACAGAAATCTCAAACAAGCGTTCTTCAGCGCCTTGCTGGTCTGGGCCGTGGCCTTCCCAGTGCTGGGCCTGAAGCTCAGCATCGACGGCATCAACCTGATCGTTCATAGCCAGGGCCCCTTCACTATCACGGTCATCGCCGTGTGCTCGGTGCTGATGTTCCTGCGCGTGCTGTTCGACAAGCAATGGAGCGCAGTGACGCGCAGCCGTTCGGACCGCAAGCTGATTTCGCCGGCCATGAGCAACTTCCTGACCCTGCCCAAAACCCAGCGCTGGGTGATCATGGGCTTGATCGTGGTAGCCCTGGTGTGGCCGTTCTTCGGCTCACGCGGCGCGGTCGACATTGCCACCCTGATCCTGATCTACGTACTGCTCGGGCTTGGCCTGAACATCGTGGTCGGCCTGGCGGGCCTGCTCGACCTGGGTTATGTCGGTTTCTACGCCGTCGGCGCCTACAGCTACGCCCTGCTCTCGCACTACTACGGTCTGAGCTTCTGGATCTGCCTGCCGATCGCTGGCCTGATGGCGGCGACCTTTGGCTTCCTGCTCGGCTTCCCGGTATTGCGCTTGCGTGGTGACTACCTGGCGATCGTGACCCTGGGCTTTGGTGAGATCATCCGCCTGTTCCTGCGTAACCTCACCGGGCTGACCGGCGGTCCAAACGGGATCAGTAACATCGAGAAACCCACCTTCTTCGGCCTGACCTTTGAACGCAAGGCCGCCGAAGGCATGCAGACCTTCCATGAGTTCTTTGGCCTGCAGTACAACTCGATCAACAAAGTGATCTTCCTCTATCTGGTCGCCCTGCTGCTGGCCCTGCTGGCACTGTTCGTGATCAACCGCTTGCTGCGCATGCCGATCGGCCGCGCCTGGGAAGCGCTGCGTGAAGACGAGATCGCCTGCCGTGCCCTGGGCCTGAACCCAACGGTGATCAAGCTGTCGGCGTTCACCCTGGGCGCTTGCTTTGCAGGTTTCGCCGGTAGCTTCTTCGCCGCCCGTCAGGGCCTGGTGACACCGGAGTCGTTCACCTTCATCGAGTCGGCCATCATCCTTGCCATCGTGGTATTGGGCGGTATGGGTTCGCAACTGGGCGTGATTCTTGCGGCCATCGTGATGATCCTGCTGCCTGAACTGATGCGTGAATTCAGCGAATACCGCATGTTGATGTTCGGTGCGCTGATGGTGTTGATGATGATCTGGCGTCCGCAAGGCCTGCTGCCTATGCAACGTCCTCATATGGAGCTGCGTCGATGAGCCGCGAAATTCTGCAAGTCAGCGGCCTGAGCATGCGCTTCGGCGGCTTGTTGGCGGTCAACGGCGTGGCCCTGACCGTCAAGGAAAAACAGGTGGTGGCGTTGATCGGCCCTAACGGTGCCGGTAAAACCACAGTGTTCAACTGCCTGACCGGTTTCTACAAACCCAGCGCCGGCACCATCCTGCTCGACGGCCAGCCGATTCAAGGCCTGGCCGGTCACGAGATTGCCCGCAAAGGCGTGGTGCGGACGTTCCAGAACGTGCGTCTGTTCAAAGAGATGACCGCCCTGGAAAACCTGCTGATCGCCCAGCACCGCCACCTGAACACCAACTTCCTGGCCGGCCTACTGAAAACCCCGAGCTTTCGTCGCAGCGAGCACGAAGCGAAGGAGTACGCGCAGTACTGGCTGGAGAAGGTCAACCTGGTGGAGTTTGCCAACCGTCCCGCCGGGACCTTGGCTTACGGTCAGCAACGCCGCCTGGAAATCGCCCGCTGCATGATGACCCGTCCGCGGATCATCATGCTCGACGAACCCGCTGCAGGTCTGAACCCGAAGGAAACCGAAGACCTCAAGGCGCTGATCTCCTACCTGCGCCAGGAGCACAACGTCACCGTGCTACTGATCGAGCACGACATGAAGTTGGTCATGAGCATCTCCGACCATATCGTCGTTATCAACCAGGGTACGCCGCTGGCCGATGGCACGCCGGAGCAGATCCGCGACAACCCTGATGTGATCAAAGCCTACCTGGGGGAAGCGTAAATGCTGCAGTTTGAAAACGTTTCCACGTTCTACGGCAAGATCCAGGCCCTGCACAGCGTCAACGTCGAGATCAATCAGGGTGAGATCGTGACCCTGATCGGTGCCAACGGTGCTGGCAAGTCGACCCTGCTGATGACCCTCTGCGGATCGCCCCAGGCCCATAGCGGTAGCATCAAGTACCTGGGTGAAGAATTGGTCGGCCAGTCTTCCTCGCACATCATGCGCAAAAGCATTGCCGTGGTGCCGGAAGGTCGTCGGGTGTTCGCTCGTCTGACCGTGGAAGAAAACCTGGCCATGGGCGGCTTCTTTACCGACAAGGGCGACTACCAGGAGCAGATGGATAAAGTCCTGCAACTGTTCCCTCGTCTGAAAGAGCGCTTCAACCAGCGTGGCGGCACCATGTCCGGTGGCGAACAGCAAATGCTCGCCATTGGCCGGGCCTTGATGAGCAAACCCAAGCTGTTGCTGCTCGACGAGCCGTCGTTGGGTCTGGCACCGATCATCATCCAGCAGATCTTCGACATCATCGAACAGCTGCGTCGTGATGGTGTAACGGTGTTCCTGGTCGAGCAGAACGCCAACCAGGCGCTGAAAGTCGCCGACCGCGCCTACGTGCTGGAAAACGGCCGGGTGGTGATGCAAGGCACCGGTGAAGCACTGCTGACCGATCCGAAGGTTCGCGATGCCTACCTGGGCGGCTGATTGCAGCAACCCGTGAAAAAAGGCCTTCGGGCCTTTTTTCATTTTTAGCTGCCACTAAACCCAACCTCCGGTAGGAGCGGGCTTGCCCCGCGATACGATGTTGCTGACTCACCGCAATCGCGGGGCAAGCCCGCTCCTACAAGGTCAGCAGTACCTGACCGCTTCCCTTGAACCAATGCATCAAGTAGTCGACGAGCACTTGCACCCGCTTGGGCATCCTGCCCTGATAAGGGTGAACCAGAAATAAAGGCACGCTGCGGGTTTGATAATCACGCAACAACCATTGCAAGCGCCCATCCGCCAACTCCGCATGCAACATGTAGGACGGTAAGCGGGCAATCCCGGCTCCCAGCAATGCCGCTTTCTTCAGCAAGCTGTAGTGGTTACTGGCAAAGCTGCCACTGACCTGCACCCGCAACAGCTCATGTTGCTGGTGATACAGCCATTCTTCGCGCCCGCTGTAGTGGCTGTTGAGCAAGCATCGATGGCCACTCAACTGCATCGGTGTATCCGGCGTCCCATGACGTTCAAGGTAAGCCGGGCTGGCACAGGTCAGTTCCTGCATGGCCAATACCGGGCGAGCGACCAGTCGGGCATCGTCCTCAACCTCGGTACGGATCGCCAGGTCAAAGCCATCAGCGAGCAAATCCCGGTACCCGTTGTTCAGCTCCAGCTCCAGCCGCAGGTCGGGGTAGCGCTGGGTAAATTCCAGAAGCAAGCCTTCGAAAAACGTCTCCCCTAAAGACACCGGCACGGTCATACGCACTGGGCCGGCCAATTCATCCTTGAGCATGGCCAGGGTTTGGCGGGCGCCATTCATTTGCCGCACCAAGGCCTGGGCCTGGGGCAACAACATCGCGCCGGCCGCAGTCAAGCTCAGGCGCCGGGTGGTGCGATGCAACAGTTTGACCGAGTGGCTGGTTTCCAATGCAGTAATACGCTTGGACAACTGGCCCTTGCTCCAACCCAGTTGCTGTGCAGCCACGGTGAAACTACCGGCATCCATCAACACGGCAAAGGCTGCCAGATCATCCAGCTCGCTCATGGACTGTTTCCAAATGAAAACCAAAGGTTGCCCATTAGCACGCTTATCCGCAGAAAAATCCACCCTAGACTTGAGCCTTGTCCTCACCTCCTACAAGGAACGGTTCAATGAAAATCCTCTTGATCGGCGCCAACGGCACTATCGGCTCGGCGGTAGCCAAAGAACTTGAGCAGCGTCATGAAGTGCTGCGCATTGGTCGCAGCAGCGGCGATTATCAGGTCGATATCAGCGACAGCGCCTCGATTCGCCGCTTGTTCGAGCAAACCGGGCGTTTCGATGCGCTGGTTTGCGCAGCGGGGAATGTCACCTTTGCCCCATTGGACGAGATGACCGAAGCGCATTTTGCCTTGGGCCTGAACGATAAACTCATGGGCCAGGTCAACCTACTGCTGATCGGTCGTGAGTTCATTAACGACGGTGGCTCGTTCACCTTCACCACCGGTGTCACCAGCCATGACCCTATTCGCAGCGGTGCTTCGGCCAGCCTGGTCAACGGTGCCATCGACGCCTTCGTCAAAGCGGCGGCCATCGAGCTGCCGCGCGGCCTGCGGGTCAATTCGATCAGCCCGAACGTACTGGTCGAAGCAATGCCAGCCTACGCCCCGTACTTTCGCGGTTTCAAACCGGTACCGGCGGCCGAGGTGGCACTGGCCTATGCCAAGAGTGTCGAGGGCCTGCAGACCGGGCAAACCTATCATGTCGGCTGAGGCCTTGTGATCGGCGCCCAGCCTGAGTAACGTGGCGGCACCTTTCGGTAGAGACCCTGGAGTTTGCTCGATGCGTGCCGCCCCTTCGTTATTGCTTGTCGCCCTGCTGCCGCTGTTTGCCGGCTGCCAGATGCTGGCCGAAAAACCGCAGTCGCCCACGGCCGGCATGACCCGCATGCAAGGTGAGCTGAGCGCCAAGGGTGGCCAGCTGCTGTTCAAACCCTGCAGCGAAAGCCGCCACTTTGCCATTGCCGATAGCGGCAACACCGGCCTGCTGCAGGAAGCCTCGGCACTGGCCAGTGAACCCGGCACCTTGTTTGCCGATGTCAGCGGCAACCTTTCCACCAGCCAGAACGCCGGCAACGATGGACAGCTGAATGTGCAGCGGTTGTATCGGGTAGAGCACTCCAACAGTGCCTGCAGCGACCCCAACTTCAAGCGCCTGACCCTGCGCGCGCACGGCAATGAGCCGGACTGGGACCTCAAAGCCAGTGGCAAGGGCATGGTCCTGACCCGCCCGGGCGTGCCAGAGCTGGCTGTGCCGTTCCTGGAAGAGCAATTGCCAGACGGGCGTTACAACCTCAGCACTGAAGCCAATGGCCAGCGCGTAGACCTCTGGGTTGCCCCACAACGCTGTGTCGACAGCATGAGCGGTGCGGTCAGCCACTTGAGTGCCGAATTGCGCGTTGATGGCAAAACCATGCGCGGTTGCGCCTATTACGGTGGCTCGCGCAGCGACTGATCATCGGCGCCTGCGTTTATCCTGCCTGCAAAGGCGGTGAACAGCTTATACTTGGCGGTTTGTGTAAAGCCGCCGGCCGTTCATGGCCGGGATACTGGACCCTGCCATGTTACGAATCACCGAACTGAAGCTGCCGCTGGATCATCCTGATGAAGCCCTGCGCGAGGCCATCGTGCAACGCCTGGGGATCAGCGACGAGCAGTTGCTGGACTTCACCCTGTTCAAGCGCAGCTATGATGCCCGCAAGAAGAACAGCGAAATGCTGTTCATCTACACCATCGACCTGAACGCCAGCAACGAAGCCGAGCTGTTGCGCAGGTTCGCCGACGACCACAACGTCAACGTCGCCCCGGATGTCAGCTACAAAGTGGTTGGCCAGGCGCCTGCCGACCTGCAGGAGCGTCCGATTGTCGTTGGTTTCGGCCCCTGCGGGATTTTCGCCGGCCTGCTGCTGGCGCAAATGGGCTTCAAGCCAATCATCCTCGAGCGAGGCAAGGAAGTACGCCAACGCACCAAGGATACCTGGGGCCTGTGGCGCAAAAGCGTGCTCAACCCAGAGTCGAACGTGCAGTTCGGTGAAGGCGGTGCCGGGACCTTCTCCGACGGCAAACTCTACAGCCAGATCAAAGACCCGCACCATCATGGCCGCAAAGTACTGCACGAGTTCGTCAAAGCAGGCGCGCCAGAAGAAATTCTGTATGTCAGCAAGCCGCACATCGGTACCTTCCGCCTGACCGGCATGGTCGAAAACATGCGCCACGAGATCCACGCGCTGGGTGGCGAAGTACGCTTCGAAGAGAAAGTGACTGACCTGTTGATGGAAGACGGTCAACTCAATGGCGTGGTACTGGCCAGCGGCGAACAGCTGCTTTCCCGCCATGTGGTACTGGCACTGGGTCACAGCGCCCGTGACACCTTCCGCATGCTGCACGCCCGTGGCGTGTTCATGGAAGCCAAACCCTTCTCGATCGGTTTCCGGATCGAGCACCCGCAGTCGCTTATCGACCAGGCCCGCCTGGGCAAATACGCCGGCCACCCTAAACTGGGCGCGGCCGACTACAAACTGGTGCACCACGCCAAGAACGGCCGTTCGGTGTACAGCTTCTGCATGTGCCCAGGCGGTACTGTCGTTGCGGCCACCAGCGAGCCAGGCCGGGTCGTCACCAACGGCATGAGCCAGTATTCGCGGAACGAGCGTAATGCCAACTCCGGTATCGTTGTGGGTATTACTCCGGAGCAGGATTACCCGGGCGGCCCGCTGGCCGGTATCGAGTTGCAGGAGCAACTGGAAGCCCACGCCTATGTACTGGGCGGCAGCAACTACCAGGCGCCAGCCCAGTTGGTGGGCGACTTTGTCGCCGGTCGGCCGTCCACCGCGCTGGGCAGTGTCGAGCCGTCGTACAAGCCGGGCGTCAACCTTGGCGACCTGGCTCCGAGCCTGCCTGACTTTGCCATCGAGGCGATTCGCGAGGCCTTGCCGGCCTTCGATCGTCAGATCAAGGGCTACAACCTGCATGACGCCGTGTTGACCGGGATCGAGACGCGTACATCCTCACCGCTGCGTATCACCCGTGATGCCAGCATGCAGAGTCTGAACCTCAAGGGTCTGTTCCCGGCGGGCGAAGGTGCCGGTTATGCCGGTGGTATCCTCTCGGCTGGCGTTGACGGCATTCGGATTGCCGAAGCAGTGGCGCGCAGCATGTTGGGTATCTAAGCCTGATCGCTTTCGCGGGGCAAGCCCGCTCCCACCAGACCTTTCCGGTGGGAGCGGGCTTGCCCCGCGATGGCCTTCAAATCCCCGCCCGCAAAACCGCTTCTGGCAACGCCTGTCCCTGCTCCACACAGGCGCGTACCGCCGAAATCAACGCTGCCAACTCATACCCCTGCCCCGCCAGCCAATCCTGATCGTAATACGTGGTCGCATAGCGATCGCCGCCATCGCAGAGAATGGCCACAATCGACCCGGCCTCTCCTGCTGCCTTCATCTGTTGCGCAGCCATCAGCGCACCAATCAGGTTGGTACCACTCGAACCGCCCACCCGCCGTCCTAATCGCTCAGCCAGGTAATGCATTGCCGCCAGCGACAGTGCATCGGGCACTTTGACCATGGCGTCGATGACCTGCGGCAGAAATGACGCTTCAACACGCGGTCGACCAATGCCTTCGATTCCAGACCCGCAGTCCAGCGACAACGAGCGGTCACCACTGGTGTAGCTGTCGAAAAACACCGAGCGCTCGGCATCTGCACACAGCACCCGCGTTACATGCTGGCGATAGCGCACATAGCGTCCGAGGGTCGCAGTGGTCCCCCCTGTACCCGGGCTGGAAATCAACCAGGCCGGTTCCGGGTGCCGCTCAAAACGCATCTGGGTAAAGATCGATTCGGCAATGTTGTTATTGGCTCGCCAGTCGGTTGCGCGCTCGGCGTAGGTGAACTGGTCCATGAAATGACCGCCGGTTTCACGCGCCAGGCGCTCGGATTCCGCATACAGCTGGGTCGGATCGTCCACCAGGTGACTCTGGCCGCCATAGAACGCAATCTGCGCGATCTTTTCCTGTGAGGTGCTGGCAGGCACCACAGCAATGAACGGCAGGCCAAGCAAGCGTGCGAAGTAAGCTTCAGAGATTGCCGTCGAGCCACTGGACGCCTCGATCACTGGCGCGCCGGGCTGCAGCCAGCCATTACACAAGGCATACAGGAACAGCGAGCGGGCCAGGCGGTGCTTCAAGCTTCCGGTGGGGTGGCTGGATTCATCCTTGAAATACAGCTCGACCTCAGGAAAGCCCGGCAACGGTAGCGGAATCAGGTGCGTATCGGCACTGCGTTGGAAGTCGGCCTCGATGATGCGAATAGCTTCACGTGCCCACTGACGGTGATCGTTCATGGTCCAGTCCCGAAAAAGATCGATGTACAAGTGATCATGTTAAGAAAGTCCCTACATCATCAACAGGTACAGCCAGGCAAAATGTTTCCGGCCAACTGCTAGGCTGCCCTCGACGGGTTAGTCACAGCTTATAACAAAAAAGAATATAGTTTTTGTTTGAAAGCATATCCTCACAGGGTAGGGTGTGCCCCTATCAGAACCCTCAGGATGGAGAGCGCCCTTGCTGCGTAGCACTTTCACTCGTTTCTTTCAGTTGGAAGCTGCCAGCGGTCTATTGCTGATTGCTGCAGCCGCCCTGGCCCTGATCATCAACAACTCGCCGTTGTCGTACTTGTACAACGGCTTGCTGGATGTGCCTGTGGTCGCCCAGATCGGCGCCCTGAAAATCGCCAAGCCCTTGCTGCTGTGGATCAACGACGGCCTGATGGCCCTGTTCTTTCTGTTGATCGGCCTTGAGGTCAAGCGCGAAATCATCGATGGCCATTTGTCCAAGCCGTCGCAGATCGTCCTCCCAGGCGCTGCAGCGATTGGCGGTATGGTGGTTCCGGCGCTGATCTACTGGTTCCTGAACAAGGACAACCCTGCCGCGATTGCCGGCTGGGCCATTCCCATGGCCACCGACATCGCCTTTGCCCTGGGCGTGCTGGCACTGCTGGGCAAGCGTGTACCGGTGTCGCTCAAACTGTTTTTGATGACCCTGGCGATTATCGATGACCTGGGCGCAATCATTGTCATCGCGCTGTTTTACTCGGGTGAACTGTCGAGCCTGTCGCTGATGCTGGCTGCTGCCTGCCTGTTGGCCCTGATCGCCATGAACCGCCTCGGCGTGGTCAAACTCGGCCCCTACATGGTGGTTGGCCTGATCCTCTGGGTTTGCGTACTCAAGAGCGGCGTCCACGCGACCCTCGCCGGGGTCACCCTGGCCCTGTGCATCCCCTTGCGCACCCGCAATGCCGAGCCGTCGCCACTGCTCACGCTTGAGCATGCCCTGCATCCCTGGGTGGCCTACGGCATTCTGCCCTTGTTCGCGTTTGCCAATGCCGGGGTATCGCTGGCAGGCGTAACCCTGGAAAGCTTCACCCACTACGTGCCGATGGGCATTGCCGTTGGCCTGCTGCTGGGCAAGACCGTGGGGGTATTCGGCTTGACCTGGTTGGCGGTCAAACTTGGCATGGCGGCCCTGCCAAGTGGCGCCAACTGGGGTCAGGTATTGGGTGTGGCGATCCTCTGCGGTATCGGCTTCACCATGAGCCTGTTCGTCGGTTCGCTGGCCTTTGTTCCGGGCAGCAGTGAGTACGCCGGCATGGACCGCATGGGCATTCTCACCGGTTCCATTCTTGCTGCGCTGATCGGTTACAGCGTGACCGCACTGGCCAGCCGCAAGGCCCCGGTTGCCTGACGCCTGTAGGAGCGGGCTTGCCCCGCGATAGCGGCGGTACTGACACTGCAATCGCGGGGCAAGCCCGCTCCCACACAAAAAAACCCCGACCGGCACTGCCGAGTCGGGGTTTTTATTGTTACTTAGGTATCAGTGAGAAACGCGGCTGGTACCGTCAACGGTCATGATACGAACACGCTCGCCCACACGGAAAATCTCGTTTTCCTGGACTGCCTGAACATAGGCACGCATGCTGCCGTCATCTTCACGCACGGTGATTTCAACGCCTTGGGTACGGGTCAGACCTTCTTCAGCGGCAGAACCCGCCAGGCCACCGGCCACGGCACCAATGACCGCAGCAACGATGCTGCCACGACCACCACCGATGGCACTACCGGCTACACCACCGACAACAGCACCAGCGCCACCACCGATAGGGGTCTTGGTACCTTCGATTTTCACCGGACGCAGCGCTTCGATGGTACCCATGCGCACGGTTTGTACACGGCGAGCTTCGTCACGCGAGTAGGAGTCACCCGTCAGGCTGGACGCACAGCCGGTGAGCAGCAGCGACAGGGTGGTAAAGCAGGCAACCAGCAAAACAGATTTACGCATAGGATGATCTCCAAAAGTCAGGTGTTTATTAGACTCCGCACATTGACGCCTGTCACGGCTGAGGCGGAGTAAAATTGATTCCATTCAGCTTCCATACAGCCTGTGTCATCGATGCAGCCTGAAAACGTTTAGCGCAAGGATAGACATGGATTACTTCATCGTCGTCATTACGACTGTGGCGGGTTTGTATTTTCACTGGTGGTTGTACGTACGCATCCGCCGCTGGATGGACCGCGACCTGGCGCTTTCAATGGCCGGTGCGGACGAAGGCAAGAAGGCTTACATGCTTAAATGTCTGGACAACGCCAGGGCGCAAAAGGTCAAACGTGCCGAGCTGGCGGCCTGGCTGGAACGCGAGGCCGCCGGTTACCGGGCGGGTTAAGGCGCCAGACGTTCGCGCAACCAGGCGCCTTGTTGCAGACGGTAGTTGAGGCGGTCGTGCAAGCGGCTGGCACGCCCTTGCCAGAACTCGATACGCTCTGGCAGCAAACGGTAGCCGCCCCAGTGTTCCGGGCAATGCGGCTGGCTGTCGCTGAAGCGTTGCTCGGTCGCCTTGACCAGACCTTCGAGCTCGGCGCGATCAGCAATCACCTGGCTCTGCGGCGAGGCCCAGGCGCCCAGGCGGCTGCCCAATGGCCGCACCTGGTAATACTCATCCGACTCCTCTGGCGTCACTTTGACCACACGCCCCTCAATGCGCACCTGACGCTCCAGCGCAGGCCAGAAGAACGTCATCGCCGCGAACGGGTTGGCCTGCAGTTGCTGGCCCTTGGCACTGTCGTAGTTGGTGAAGAAGGTAAAACCTTGTTCATCCAGCCCCTTGAGCAACAGGATCCGGCAGTGTGGGCGGCCGTCAGCATCTACCGTTGCCACGGTCATGGCATTGGCTTCGACGGGCGGCTGCTCGGTTTTCACGGCGTCAGCGAACCATTGGCGAAACAACGCGAAAGGCTCCGCCGGGGCCTGGGCTTCGGCCAGGCCATCACGGGTGTAGTCGCGGCGCATATCGGCCAGGGTTTGGGTCATTGCTGCGTTCCTTGACGATTAGTTGGTCTTCGCAGGGCTAGTGTTGGCAGCCACTTTCTTGGCAGCGGGCGCCGGCTTTTTAGCGGCGGGCTTGGCTGCAGGGGCTTTCTTTTTGGCGGTGGTGGCCTTGGCCGGGGTGGCTTTTTTGCTGGCGCTGGCCTTTTTAGCCGGGGCCTTGGCTGCAGGAGCTACCGCTGCCTTGACCGGAGCCTTGGCATCTTGCACCGCAACCAGCTCGGCCGGGCTTGGCGTAGGCTGCTTGTACTTGGCCAGCAAGGCGACCATGGTGTTTTGTGGGGTCAGCACCATCTCTACCCGACGATTGAGCGAACGGCCCTGCAGGCTGTCGTTGGCTGCACGTGGCATTTCCGAGCCCATGCCACGCAGCATCAGGCGATCACGCTCCAGGCCGCTGAGGCGGAAGATCGCTGCGATCGACTGGGCACGCTCCTGGCTGAGCTTCTGGTTACCGGCAGCAGCGCCGCTGGTGTCGGCATGGCCCAGCACCAGCACAGCGGTTTGCTTGTCGGTTTCAATAGCTTTGGCCACACGGGTGATCGGCCCCAAAGTGACCGGCAGCAGCATGGCCGGACGGTCCGGGTTGTAGGAACTGTCGACTGGCACGGTCACGACCAGCACGTCTTCACGGCGCTCAAGCTCGAACTTGCTGTCTTTGATCGCTTCGCGCAAGCGCGGCTCGTAGCTGTCCAGCCAGGCCTGGGTGGCTTTGTGATCGATTTTCGGTACAGCGGCAACCTTTGCCTTGTCGCTGTCACCGAACGGCCACCACCAGCGGCTGTTGCTCTCGGATTTGGCATCGGCCTTGGCGACTTTATCGACAACGACCTCTTTCACTTCCTGGCTGGCAACTTGGTCCGAACCAAAAGGCCACCAGTCAATCCCGCTGTCAGCCGTGCCTTTCTGAGAGTGCTGGGCGCAACCGGTCATGGCCAGGCACAGGGCGATAGCTAAGGTTTTGTGTGAAGACATCTGAGATACACCATGAAAATGAAAGAAAAACGGCCCAATAGCGCAAGGCTTGGAATTCAGGATAGCCAAAGGGTTCAGGCTATACGGCGGTTAACCGATCAAAGGCAACTTGCCAAGACCCTCACCAGTTTCTGCGCACGCGGGTCCATCAACACATAAGGGCCCAGGGTATTGGTGACAAAACCAAAGGCGACATCGTACTCCGGATCGGCGAAACCAACAGACCCTCCGGCGCCGGGGTGACCAAAGGCTTTGCCGCCCAGACCAAAGGTGGCATTGGCCACGCTCGGTTGATCCAGCATGCAGCCCAGGCCAAAGCGGGTTTGGGTCAATAGGGTTTTGTCTTCGCCCAGGCTGTGCTCGCGTGTCAGCTCATCGAGCAGTTCGGACTCCAGCAGGCTGCCGTCGAGCAGACCGGCATAAAACCCGGCCAGGCTACGGGCATTGCCATGACCGTTGGCCGCGGGCTGCTGCATCCGCCGCCATTCAGGTTTGTTGGTGCTGGTGAGCATACCTGGGGGGTTGGTGAACGCGCGCGAAGACAACGCCTGCGGTTCGTGCATCGTAACCTGCACCAGCCGCTGAGCGGCGGCATCACCCATATTGCCCTTGCCACGGGCGACATGGGCAACCCGCGGGAAGTCCTCGTCGGCCAGGCCGATGTGGAAGTCCAGGCCCAGCGGGCGTGCTGTACGGGCAACGATCGATTCGCCCGGGCTGCGGCCGTCGGCACGCCGGATCAGCTCGCCAATCAGCCAGCCGTAGGTGATCGCCGCATAGCCATGGGCGGTGCCCGGTGTCCACCAAGGTGCCTCGGCGGCCAGGGCCTGCACCATGGTTTGCCAGTCGTACAAGGCTGCCGGTGGCAGTTGCTCACGCAGCGCAGGTACACCCGCCCGATGACTGAGCAACTGGCGCAGGGTAATGGCTTGTTTATCCGCCTGGGCGAACTCCGGCCAGTAACGCGCTACCGGAACATCGAGGTCGAGCTTGCCCTCGCCTACCAGTTGCAAAGCCGTCACGGCGGTGAACATCTTGGTGCAGGAGAACAGGTTGGCGATGGTATCGCTGTGCCAGGCTTCGGCGCCGTCTTTGTCGGCGGTACCGGACCAGAGGTCAACGACGGTCTCGCCACCCACCTGAATGCACAGCGCCGCACCACGTTCCTGATGGTCGTCGAACAACGCTGCAAAGGCTTCACGCACGGCTTCGAACTTAAGCTCGTAATGACCCTGAATCTGCACCCGGCCGCTCCTCACGCACACTGCTGTCGAAAATGGCGTGCATTGTTTCAGCCTGCGAGGCTTTTGGGAACAGACATCAGTCAGGGGCTGGTTCAGCGGCCCGCCGCGCTTACTGCACCGCGGGCTGCCAGGCCATTGTTAGCGGGCTTTGCCAACCTGATCAGCGGCCGGGGCCTTGCCAATCTGCTCCTGCGCTTGCAGGTTGCTTTTACGCACACTGCCGACAAAGCCCTGGAACGGCACATCAGTGATGCCTACCAAGCCGAAGTGACCGTTCTCGCCATCGAGCAAACGCCCGCTGGCAGGCTGGTCGAGGTACTGGAACCAGTGCACGCCGACAATCGACGGTTCAGCCAGCGCCGCCTTGACGAAAGCGGCATAGGCCGGACCGCGCCCTTCTTCCTTGGCCACTTCCATCGGCCCGGGCCAGAACGGCCCGCGGTCGCGCGACCCGAACTGGAATTCCGATACCAGCACTGGCTTGTCCAAGGCATTGAGCTGAGCGAAGTCGTAGCCGTCCTGGGGTTTGGGGGTGTAGAAGTTGAAACTCAGGACATCACAGAACTCGGCACAGGCCGCCACTGCTTCCGGTGTGCTGACCGCGTAACGGCCACCCAGCAGCAAGTGATTGGGTGCATGCCACTTGAGCGAATCGGCAATGGTTTTGAAATAAGTGTCGGCGAAGACTTTCTGGAAGTGCTTGAAGTCGGCCTCGATTTCAGGGTATTCCGCGCTCGGCAGTGGCGGCTCAAAGCCTGGGTCTTCCATCAGCTCCCAGGCGCTCAGCTCGATACCCCAGGCCTTGGACAGGCCTGCCTGGTTACGGTATTTGTCGCGCAATTGCTTGAGAAAGGCCCGTTTAGCCGGTACGTCGGTGGTCAGGCGCAGGGTGCCGTAGGCCAGGGCGTAACGCGCCTTGGGATCATCGCCCGGGGCGGCCCAGGCCAGCTCATTGTCAGCGAAGTAGCCAATCAGCCACGGGTCGTCTCGGTGGTCACGGGCTGCGATAGCCACAGCCCGCTCGGTGGCCATGGCAAAACGCGGGTCGAACGGATCGGGCATCCGCCCCCACCAGTCCATCCCGGTACTGATGCTGGTGTAATCGCCAACAATCGACAGTGGCAAGGTGTAAGGCATGCGGTCAGCCTGCCCCAGTGCAGGTTCGCTCCAATTGCCCAGGGTATTGAAACCCCAGGCCTGCAGGCGATCGAGGGTGTGCCCTTGCCAACGCTGCAGGTCTAGCGCCGGGGCTGGGCATTCCACTGCCGCCGCAGTGCCGGTTGCAGCAGTCGGCGTGCAGGGTTTGCCATAGCTGCGCTCAAGGTTGGCCGCGTAGAAGTCAAACCAGCGGCCTTGATTGAAATTGCGCCCGCTGGACGAGCCGTTACCGTCGTTGTTGTTACCCTCGCCATAGAACTGCGCCAACGGCTCGCCTGCTTGCGGCAACGCCGTGAACATGGCTTCACGCCCGGCAACGTAGGTGCGCCCACCATCAACAGCCACCGTGTTGACGCCCAACGAGTAGAACGGATGGCCTTCAGGGGTAACCAGGTACCAGCGCCCGTCGCGCTTCTCGGTACGGAAGAAGCCCTTGGCCTCGAAACTCGGCCCGCTGGTGACACCACCAAAGCGATCGCGAGGCAATTGGCTGCGCTCGGCCAGCCAGCCCTTGAGTTGCTGCTGCTCACGGCTTGCGGCGGCCTTGAGCTGGTCATCGCTGACAATTTTCTCCGGCCAGCGGCCTCGCGTGGATTGGCCATAGGCATCGATCAAGCCGGTATACACGGCCTTTTGCACCTGGTCGTCATCCTGGATGCCGACACGTTCAATCAACAGGCTCTGGGCGACATTGGGCTTGTTCATCGACAAGGTCACCGACACCACTTGCTTCAAATCCACCGCACCACTGCTGCTGGTCAGCAGCCAGCGCTGCCCCTCATGCACCCAGGGCATCGGCGGGCCGGCACGCATGCCCTGGCTCAGCGGCGAGTTGGCGGTCAGCGGCACCAGCACCGTTTGCGCAGGCCCGGCGGGCAGGTCGATACGGCTGGTGAGGGTTTTGCCGTCGCTGCTCACTACCGTGACGTCCACGGTTAGCGGCCAATCCATCGCACTTTGCAAACGCAGCGTCATGGCCGTTGCTGTCGACCAGTCCCACGCACCACTTTGTGGGCTCAAACGCAGGCTGGGGCGCTGCACCGGATTGAACACCACACGCCGCAACACTTCGCCCTCGGCCGTCTGCTCTGCATTGTATTGCGGCAGGCTGGCGTCTTCGGTTACCACGTTGACCACGGCGGCCGGGCGCACGAAGCTGAACAGCGTCTGTTGTCCGGCCAGCAGCGGTGTGCTGAACAACAGTGCGAAGACAGCAGGCAAGGTACGGCGAATCATAGGGCTGGAACTCTCCTTGAGGGCCCTTGCGGGCCTTGAACTCAGACATAGACAACGCCCCGGCGCATAGATCCCCGGGGCTCAGGAAATTTCCCGGCGAAACGGCGGCAGCGCATTGAGAATAGCTTTGCCATAGCGCTGGGTGACCACACGTCGATCCAGCAAGGTGATGGTGCCGCGGTCTTCTTCAGTGCGCAGCAGGCGACCGCAGGCCTGGATCAGGCGTAACGAGGCGTCTGGCACGGCGATTTCCATGAACGGGTTACCGCCGCGGGCTTCGATCCACTCGGCCAGTGCCGCTTCGACCGGGTCATCGGGGACGGCGAAGGGGATCTTGGCGATCACCACATGCTCACAGTAGGCCCCTGGCAAGTCGACTCCTTCGGCAAAGCTGGCCAGGCCGAACAAGACGCTGGAATCGCCACCATCGACGCGGGCCTTGTGCTTGTTGAGGGTTTCCTGCTTGGACAGGTTGCCCTGGATGAACACCTGCTTGCGCCAGTCGCGATCCAGGCCGTCGAACACGTCCTGCATCTGCTTGCGCGAAGAGAACAGCACCAGCGAGCCACGCGAACCTTCCACCAGCTCGGGCAGGTCGCGAATGATGGCCGCCGTGTGCGCGACCGCATCGCGGGGATCGGCACGCAAATCCGGCACCCGCAACACTCCGGCATCGACATGATGGAAAGGGCTGGGCACGACAGCGGTGACAGCATCTTTGGGCAAGCCGGCACGCATGCGGAAACGATCGAACTTACCCAGGGCAGTCAAGGTTGCCGAGGTGACCAGCGCACCGTGGGCCACATTCCACAAGTTGCGCCGTAGCATTTCGGCCGCAAGGATCGGGCTGGCATTAACCTCGATGTCGAACAGCGCACCGCTTTCAGCCAGGGTCAGCCAGCGGGCCATGGGCGGGCTGTCTTCAGGGTCTTCGGTGGTGAACGCAGTCCACAGCTCCCAGTTGCCCTGGGCACGCATCAACAGGCTACCGAACAGCGGGTACCACTCTTCGGCCTGATGGCTGGCAATACCGATGTTCACCTCGGCATCCATACCTTCCTTGAGCAGGTCAGTCAGGCGAGTGAACAAGTCGGTCAGGCGTGAGAAACCTTTTTTCAGCTCGATGCCCATCTCGCGCATGTGCTCAGGTACCACGCCGCCCTCGAAGCGATGGCGCGGCCGTTCGCGGCCTTCCATGTCTTCGCCGGGGCGAAAATCTGCCACCTGTTCGCAGGCACTGAACATGAATTGCTGCTGCGCCTTGATTTCGCGCGCCAGTTCCGGCACCTGCTCGATCAGCTTGCCCAAGTCACCCGGCAAGGGGTGCTGGGCCAGCAATTTGGTCAGGTTCTTGGCGGTTTGCTCAAGCCAGTCGGCGGTGGAGCGCAGGCGGGTGTAATGCGCAAAATGGCCGATGGCCTTGTCGGGCAGGTGGTGGCCTTCGT
Organism: Pseudomonas sp. NUPR-002; assembly: GCF_056322725.1. Classification (NCBI taxonomy): domain Bacteria; kingdom Pseudomonadati; phylum Pseudomonadota; class Gammaproteobacteria; order Pseudomonadales; family Pseudomonadaceae; genus Pseudomonas; species Pseudomonas sp. NUPR-002. The sequence continues at coordinate 1,447,209 of NZ_CM150476.1, read as the reverse complement.
CGAACACGTAAATCGTGTCGCGAGGGTCCGGCAGCACCGCTCCACCGCCCAGGGCCAGGTCAGCCAGGACCATGTCGTGGTTGGTGACAATCACATCGACCTTGCCCATGCCCTCACGGGCCTTATAGAACGTGCACTGGCCAAAATTGGGGCAATGACGGCCGGTGCACTGGCTATGATCGGTGGTCAGGCGCGCCCAGTCCTGGTCTTCCAGGGCTTGGGGCCAGCTGTCGCGGTCACCGTCCCAACGGTTACCGGCGAGCTTTTCGATCATGCTGGTGTAAAGCTTCTGGCTGGCCTCATCGACTTCGATCTTGAAGCCTTCTTCTTCGAACAGCTGGGCAGTGGCCGATTGTGCATGGCCCTCCTGCAGCAGCAGGTCGAGCTTGGAGAGGCACAAATAACGGCCACGGCCCTTGGCCAGGGCGAAGCTGAAGTTCAGGCCACTGTTGCGCATCAGGTCGGGCAGGTCTTTGAAGACGATCTGTTCCTGCAGGGCCACCGTGGCGGTGGCGATCACCAGGCGCTTGCCCGCAGCCTTGGCGGCTGGAATCGAGGCCAGGCTGTAGGCAACGGTTTTACCCGTACCGGTACCGGCCTCGACCGCTACCACCGCAGGGTCACCGGCACGGCGGCCTTCATCGTCGCAGGCGATATCGCCGAGTACTTTGGCGACTTCGGCGATCATCAGGCGCTGGCCATAGCGAGGCTTGAGGCTCTTGGCTTCGAGAAAACGCGAATAGGCGCCCTGAATGGTGGTTTTGAGTTCGTTGCTGATCATGGTGTCGGGGCGCCCGGAGGGCTGGATAAATTTTCAGTGTTTCGATCGGGCCGCTATCATACCCCGCTATTGCCCTTTGCGCCGAATGGAGATCCCGATGACCGCCTTTGCCCTTCCTTATAGCCTGCACGTTCTGGCCGCCCTGGTGTGGGTCGGCGGGATGTTCTTCGCCTGGCTGATCCTGCGGCCTGCGGCGGTTGCAGCGCTTGCCGGACCTGAACGCCTGCGTCTGTGGGTAGAAGTGTTTCAGCGTTTTTTTGTGTGGGTCTGGGTGGCCATCGCCGTCCTGGCGATCAGCGGCGTGGGCATGCTGCACCTGCGTTTTGGCGGCCTCGACGCAGCGCCACGCTATGTGCAAGTGATGATCGGCGGTGGTATTGCCATGATCGCGCTGTTTATTCGTGTGCGGTCATTGCTGCTGCCGGAATTGCGCAAGGCGGTAGAAGCACAAGACTGGCCGACAGGCGCTGCGGTGCTGGGCAAGATTCGCCGTCTGGTGGGCATTAACCTGCTGCTGGGTATTGCCGTGGTGCTGGTAGCAACTACCCGCCTGCTGACCTGACGCGGGTAGGAGCGGGCTTGCCCCGCGAAGCGATGTGACAGATACACCGCAATCGCGGGGCAAGCCCGCTCCCACAGGTCACCTGCGTTTAGAGGCGTTGCAGGATCAGTTCGCCTGTGGCCCCGGCCAAGCCTGGCTGCCCGTCTACCCCAGGCTTTCCGGGCGCCCCCGCAGCAGTGCGGTAGACCAGGCAGCCTTTGCTCGCCCCGCCCGCACCCGCCTTGCCAGCAGCACCAGCAACACCTGGCGCGCCACCATCAAGCTGGACCTTGATCCGCTCAACCGGGAAGCCGGCCGGCAGCGCCAGACGCACCCGCCCACCCGCAGCACCATCATGCCCGTCACCGCCATTGTCACCATTGGCGCCGCGACTCGCCTGACCCCAGGTGCAACCACCGGCCTTGCCGTTGCCACCATCAAGCCCGACGTACCCCGGTGCCCCCGCTCCGCCCCGGGCATCGATGGCCAGCAGCGGCGCCTGCAGGGCATGCACCTGCACATCAAGGTTGCGCCCGGCTTTAGCCGCGCGCTCATAGGTCCCCGGTGCACCACGCGCTGCGATCTGGCTACCTTCAGCCAGTTGCGCCCGCGTTACTTCGATACGCAGCGTGCCGTCTGCCGGAGCGATGGCAATCCGTGCTTCCTGACCAAGCTGCAACTCGTCGACCTTCAACTCGACCAGACTGGCCGGCAACAACAAGGTGGCGGCATCGGCAACCTGCAGGCGCTGCAAGTGCACGACGCTGGATTTGTTCGGCAAGCGCAACACCGAGTGAGGGGCAACACTGATCGACTCAGCCAGTGCCAAAGGGCTGAACAATGCAGCCAACAAGACCAACTTACGCATGACGAGCCTCCTGACGTGGCGCCGGAATCGAAAGCACATGAAAGATACCGACCAGCAGGATTTGCAAGCGGTCAAACCAACGATGGCTACGCTCGCGCAAACAGCCATTGAAAAACAGCACTTCAAGCAGGTGCAAGCCCAGCAGTGTGGCGCCAGCAATGCTGATCAATCGATTGAAGGGAAATTCCTGGGGAATCAGCAGATTCACCAGCACCACCCACCAGAACACTACGGTCAAGGCTTTGCCCAGCCCCAGTAAGCCCTTCATACGCCCCCCTGCTGTTATTGTTGTAGGCGATGCCCAATCACGCCGGCATCGCCGTCAACAGTAACGGTTGGCACGATCGTACACCAGCACCCTGATCAATTGAGGTGCAGCTCTACCCTGCGGTTCTGTGCACGCCCACTCTCGGTGTCATTGTCGGCAATCGGATCACGCTCGCCACGGCCCTGACTGGTCACCTTCGACGGCGCCAGGCCCTGGCTGATCAGGTACTCGGCAACACTACTGGCGCGCCGCTCGGAAAGCGTCTGGTTATAGGCATCGGTGCCCTGGCTGTCGGTAAAGCCGATCACTTTGACGCTGGCCACACTGGGCGCATTGAGCTTGCTCATCAACGCTTGCAGTTGGCTGTGGGCGCTGCTGGTCAGCTCGGCCGAGTCAAAAGCGAACATCACCGAGCCCTGATCATTAAGCGTAATGACTTCTGGCTCAACTGCGGCCTTCTCGGTGACCGGTGTGTTGGCGGGGGTGTCCGGGCAACGATCGCGGCGATCGAAAACGCCATCTTCGTCCTCGTCACCATCCTGGGCGTAACAGATCAAACCGCCAGCAATGGCGCCGGCGGCACCGGCACCGGCAGCCCAGGCAGAACTTTCAATCGCCCCCAAACCGCCGCCGACCAAACCGCCGAGCAGGCTGCAAATTGGCCAGGTCCTTTGATTGAGTGGTGCGCTGCCATCACTGTGGGTGGCGCAACCGGAGAGCAGGCTTGCAGTCACCAGCACTGGCACTGCGGCCTTGGAGAAAACACTCATGGGCATTGCTCCTGTGTCACCGGCATAACCACCGGTCACACAGGAGTAAAGACCGGCCTGCAGCACTTCTCAAGCGGCAGGCCGGCAGCGCATCAACGCTGGATACGAATCTCCACACGACGGTTCATTGCCCGACCTTCGGCCGTCGCGTTGTCGGCCTCCGGCCGCGACTCACCGGCGCCCTCTACCGAAACGAAACTGGCTCTCGGTACCCCACTCTCAACCAGGTAATCGGTAACGGACTGGGCACGTTGCTCCGAGAGTTTCTGGTTATAGGCATCGCGACCGACACTGTCGGTATGCCCGGTCACACTCAGCCTGGCGGTAGGTGCTTCATTTTTCAGGCGCGTCGCGATGGTGTTCAGGCGCTCCTTGTCGGCAGGCGTCAGCCTGGCGGAGTCAAATTCGAAGTGCACATCGCGGATGACGATGACCTCTTCCTTGACCACCACCACTTCTTCGACCACAGGTTCCGGTGGGCAGCCGTTGGCATCTACCTGAACGCCACGCGGGGTACCCGGGCACTTGTCACGGCTGTCCGGTACGCCGTCACCATCTTCGTCGCCATCGCCATGGGCCCAGCAATAGCCTGCTGCCAGGCCACCGCCCAGCAACGCGCCCCACCCGGCCCAACTCGAACTTTCAATCGCGCCCAACGCTGCGCCGCCTACACCCCCGACGGCAGCACACATCGGCCAGTCGGTTTTTTGCAAACCTGCGCAACCAGTCAACACACTGGTTAGCAGAACCAAAGGTATTGCTGTGCGTACTATGCTCATTTTGTTGCATCTCCTAGGGGGAATCGGTTCTAAACCGATGCTCTGGGAGTAAAGACCGCGCAAACCGACTCCGCCAGCAATAAGCCATGATGCGGCTGTCAGCCACTATGCCTGACGGCCCGAGACCGTTAGTCTTGACGTATCTGACCGAGGATTCCCGATGATTGACGGATTTTCCCCACGAACGCCCCAACAGGCCCTCGCGGCCCTGCTGGAGCGCCATGCACCGCAACGTCTGCTATTAGTAGGTACACGTTTTCCTGCGCTGGAAGCCTTTGCCCAGGCACATCCGCAGGTTGAAATTGCCCAGGCCGAACCTGGCGCGTTGCCCGAACCATTGGCGGCTCAGCGCTTTGACCTGGCCTTGCTGGTTGACTGCCTGGAGCATTTGCCCAAGCGCAAAGGCCTGGAGTTACTCGGTGGTATTCGCAACCTCAATGCCAGCCGCGTTGCAGTGTTGGCTGACCTGAGTGCCTGCGGCTGGCAAGACACCGACTTTTTCGCCCTGGCCCTGCAGGCTAACGAAAAGTTTCAGCGTGACGACCAGGTGTTGAGCCTGTTCACCTATGATCTACGGGAATACAAGCAGGTCCCGGACTGGCTGAACGCCAAGTTCTGGGCCAATCCGCAAAATTTTGGCAAGTACTGGTGGTGAAACAATGAGTGTTTCGGTTTGTCCCTGCGGCAGCGGCAACCTGCTCCCGGCCTGTTGCGGGCATTATCACGCCGGGCATCCGGCCCCCGACGCACAAACCCTGATGCGTTCGCGTTACAGCGCTTACGTGCTGGGGCTGATCGACTACCTGGTGGACACCACCCTGCCCGCGCAACAGGCCGGCCTTGACCGCGCTGCTATTGCCGCCTGGAGCTCGCAAAGCACCTGGCTGGGCCTGGAAGTGGAAAGCGCCGAAGTGTTCGGCGGCCAGCCGGAACACGCATTCGTCACTTTTACTGCACGCTGGCACGACCTTGACGGTGAGCACAGCCACCGTGAGCGCTCGGCCTTTGTGCAGAATGCCGGTCGCTGGTATTTCATCGACCCGACCGTAGGCCTCAAAGCAGGACGCAACGACGCCTGTCCCTGTGCCAGTGGACAAAAATTCAAGAAGTGCTGCGCCAGTTACCTAGGGAGCTGACCTCTATGACCCGCCTGTTGCTGTTCAGCTTCCTGATAATGCAACTGACGGGTTGCGCAAGTTGGTTTGACAGTGACTACCGCGACCCGGAGGTGCGCCTGGTCAAGGTCGAGGCGGTGAAGATGCGCCTGCTCGAACAGGAATTCGTCCTGCATGTACGCGTCGACAACCCCAACGACAGCCGTTTATTCATCCGCTACCTCAGCTACGCCGTGCACCTGAACGACCTGCTGCTGGCCAAGGGCGAGACCAGCTTGTGGCGCAGCGTTGGCGGGCACGCCCAGCGCACCTTCAAGATTCCGATCCGCACCAACCTCTGGCAACAGGTCAAACCCTTGGCAAAAATGCTGAAAAACACCGAGGGTCCGTTGCGCTATCGCCTCGACGGCGAACTCAACAGCGGATTAATCTTCGCCCGCGACCTGCACTTGTCGCGCAGTGGTGAGATAATTCCCGGCGATCTTTTACCGGAGTAACCCGCAATGACCCAACAACCTCATGTTCACGGCCCTGACTGCAACCACGGTCACGATCACCACGACCACGATCACGGCCATGTGCATGGCCCGCACTGCAACCACGGCCACCAGGAGCCGGTGCGTAATGCCCTGAAAGATGTCGGCCGCAACGATCCGTGCCCGTGCGGCAGCAGCAAGAAGTTCAAGAAGTGCCACGGGGCCTGATAGTGGCCTTTGAACAGCCCTGAAAATAAAGGCTGTGCCCCGCTTGCATGGCGTGGTCGGGCTCACTAACGTAGCGCCTTTTAGACGCCACGCCCTGCAGGAGCCCGATCATGGCCGCGCCAGCCCTCCCCCCCTTTCTCCCCCGGTTCGGCGTAGCCGCAGCGATGTTGGGCTTATTGTCGTTGACGGGCTGCCAGATGGGCGGCTATCGCGACAGCGTGCCACCGACCAGCGGTGTGCAGCCGCTCAAAGGCCTGGCGCAGAACGTTTCGGTACGACGCAATGCCATGGGCATGCCGTTGATCGAAAGCAACAACTTCCATGACGCCCTGTTCGCGCTGGGTTACGTGCATGCCGGCGACCGCATCGGGCAGATGGTTGCCATGCGCTTGTTGGCTCAAGGCCGTCTGGCCGAAATAGCCGGGCCCGAGGTGCTGGAAGTCGACCGCCTGATGCGCGGCGCCAACCTGAAAAAAACCTCCAACCAGCTCTATGCCGACGCTTCGCCACGACTCAAGCGCTTCTTCGAAGTCTATGCCCGTGGCGTCAACGCCTACCTGTTCCGTTATCGCGACCGCTTGCCGGCACCACTGGCACAAACCGGCTATCGCCCGGAATACTGGAAGCCTGAAGATTCGGCGCTGATCTTCAGCCTGTACAACTTCAGCCAGTCGGTGAACCTGCAGGAAGAACTCGCCGCGCTGACCCTGGCGCAGAAAGTCGGCAGCGACAAACTGCCCTGGCTGCTGCCCAGCTACCCCGACGAACCCCTGCCACTGGCCGAAGCCGACAAACTCAAGGGCCTGAATCTGGGCAGTGCGCTGGCCGGGCTGGCGCCACTGAGCGCCGCCAGCGAGCAACTGGCCGCGCTCAACCTGCTGGGCACTGCCGGTTCCAGCAACTGGGCGATTGCCCCGCAACGCAGCCGCAGCGGCAAGAGCCTGCTGGCCAGCGACACCCTGGGGGCCTGGGCCATGAGCCCGGTGCAGATCCGCGCGCCGAAATACCATGCCGCTGGCGTCTCGATTGCCGGCCTGCCGTTGTTGCTGTCGGGCTACAACGGCAAGTTGGCCTGGAGTGCCAGTGCGGTCATGGCTGACAACCAGGATCTGTTTGTGGAACGGCTCAAACGTGAAGGCGGTCGCTTGATGTATCAGGCTGACGGCAAATGGTTACCGGCCCTGGCACGCAACGAGACCTTTTTCATCAAAGGCCAGCGTCCACAGCGCGAAACCCTCTACGACACCCGCCACGGTACCCTGCTCGGACAGGTACAGAACGCCAGCCTGGGCCTGGCTTTGCAAGTGCCGCAGCTCAAGGGCGACCAAAGCCTGGATGCCTTCTTCAACCTGTCCCGGGCACAGAATGTCGAGCGCGCCTTCGACAACACCCGTGAAATTGGCGCAGCGGCGCTGAATTTCGTGTTTGCCGATGCCAGCAATATCGGCTGGCAGGTCAGTGGGCGCTTCCCCAACCGCCGTGAAGGCCAGGGTTTGCTGCCCTCGCCAGGCTGGGACGGGCGCTACGACTGGGACGGTTATGCCGACCCGATGCTCCACCCTTACGACCAGGACCCGCCGCAGGGCTGGCTGGGCAATGCCAACCAGCGCAGCGTGCCCAAAGGTTACGGCATGCAGCTGTCCAATAGCTGGTATTACCCCGAGCGCGCGGAACGTCTCGGGCAACTGGCCGCCAATGGCAAGCACGACAGCCGCAGCCTGATCACCATGCAGAACGACCAGACCACACTGTTTGCCGCCAAGCTCAAGCAGATGTTCGAAGCCCCTGGCATGGCCCAACCGCTGAAGCAGGCAATCGACGCCCTGCCCGCCGATCAGCGCAGCAAGGCCCGCGAAGCCTACACGCGCCTGATGGCCTTCGATGGCCGCCTGAGCACTACGTCAGCAGACGCCGCCCTGTACGAGCTGTTCCTGCAGGAAAGTGCCAAGCAGACCTTCCTCGATGAACTGGGCCCGGAGTCATCAGCGACCTGGCAAGCGTTCGTCAACAACGCGCGGCTGTCGTATTCGGCACAAGCCGACCATTTGCTCGGCCGTGAAGACAGCCCGTTCTGGGATGACCAGCGCAGCGCACAGAAAGAAGACAAACCTGCGATTCTCGCCCGCAGCCTGGCCGCCGCCATCAGTGCCGGCGAAGCACAACTGGGCAGCGACCGACGTGCCTGGCAGTGGGGCAAACTGCATCAGTTGCGCTGGCCAGCGCCGACTTTCCATGGCCTGGGCGACAGCATCAACCGCAGCCCACAAGCCAGCGGCGGTGACCACAGCACGCTCAACCTGACGCCTTACGCCTGGGGTAAAGACTTCAACGCGCAACTGGCACCGTCACTGCGCATGGTCGTGGACTTCGGCCAGACCGAACCGCTGCAACTGCAGAGCAGCAGCGGTCAGTCCGGCAACCCCGCCAGCCCTCACTTTGCCGATGGCCTGGATGCCTGGTTCAAAGGTCGTTACATGAGCTTGCCGCTGCAGCCACAGAACTTTGATCGTGGCTACGGCAACAAACGCCTGACCCTGACCCCAGGCAAATAACCCCCTGCCTCTGCGCGCAGCCGGTGCAATGCCGGCTGCGCTGATCCAAATCAACAGCCCCCGCCAACAATTGCTCTACAACGAAACTGAGGCGAGTTTCGTCCTCAGTGCTGCCTGATAAACCATAAAAAACGATTGCACACCTGGGCCCAAGGGACCACCCAGGCCAGGTGACTAAAGGAATATGCAATGGCTTCTGTTTTTTCCCGCCTGGCCCTGTGTGCCACGGCGTTTTTGCTGATACCCGCCGTTCACGCCAGCGAGCCTGAAACGCCAGCGAGCGAACCTGCCGAGCAAACCCTGATCGAACGAGGTCGCTACGTCGCCCAACTGGGTGACTGCATTGCCTGCCACACCGCCCCGCAAGGCGCGCTGATGGCCGGTGGGTTGGAACTGCAAACGCCGATGGGCACGATCTACTCCAGCAACATCACCCCTGACCCGCAAACTGGCATTGGCAACTACAGCTTCGAGCAATTCGACAAGGCCATGCGCGAAGGGGTAAGTGCCGACGGCACCCACCTTTACCCGGCCATGCCCTACCCGTCCTACGCGAAAATGAACGAGGACGACATGCGCGCGCTGTACGCCTACCTGATGCAAGGGGTCGCGCCGATCAGCCAGTCCAACCAGGCCGCCGATATGAGCTGGCCGTTCAACATGCGCTGGGGGCTGGCGCTGTGGAACTGGGCCTTTGTCGACGACCAACCGTTCAAACCCGACCCGAACCGCGACCCGCTGATCAACCGTGGCGCCTACCTGGTGCAGGGCCTGGGCCACTGTGGCGCGTGCCATACGCCACGGGGCATAGCCTTTCAGGAAAAGGCCATGAGCGACGATGGCAGCGAGGGCAAACACTTCCTTGCTGGCGAAACCGTGGAACACTGGCGCGCCCTGAGCCTGCGTAACCTGTGGACCGTCCCCGACACCGTGGAACTGCTGAAAACCGGGCAGAACCGATTTGCCACGGTGTCCGGCAACATGGCCGAAGTGATTCACCACAGTACCCAGCACTTCAGCGACGCCGACCTGACCGCCATCGCCAGTTACCTCAAATCCTTGCCACCGGGCGAAAACGACCTGCCGATGCCGAACGTTGCCGTCAGCCCAGCCGCGCCACCTGCCGACTTGTTCAGCAGCCGCGGCGGGCTGGGCTATACCCAATTCTGCAGTGACTGCCACCGGACCGATGGTGGTGGCGTGCCGGGGATGTTCCCACCGTTGGCGGGTAACCCGAGCATTGCCTCCCGCGACCCGACCTCATTGATGCACATCACCCTGACCGGCTGGGAAACCGCGCAGACCGCCACGCACTCGCGGGTCTATACCATGCCCGGTTTCGCCCGCCTTTCTGATCAGGAAATCGCTGAAATCCTCAGCTTCGTGCGCGGCCGCTGGGGTAATGACAGCTCGCCAGTCAGCGCCGACCAGGTGAAGAAGCTGCGTGCCCAGCTCAACCCACAGACCACCGATTCCACTGCTTTTGAAACCCCACGCCTGGCTGACCTGCTGGCCGCCCCGAATGCCGATCAGGTCATCCGTGGCATGCGTCTTCACCTGCAAACCAAAGCGTTGTTGCCGAACAACGTCGGCAATGCGTTGAACTGCACCAGTTGCCACCTCAACGCCGGCACCGTGGCCGACGGCTCGCCGTTTGTCGGTGTATCTGCGTTTTTCCCAGGCTACGCACCGCGCGCTGGCAAGATCATTAGCCTGGAAGAGCGCATCAACGGCTGCTTCCGACGCTCGATGAACGGCCTGCCGCTGGCGCCGCAATCCGCCGATATGCAGGCCATGGTTGCCTACTTCGAGTGGATGAAGAACAACACTCAGCCCGGCGATAAAGTGGCCGGCCGCGGGATTGGCAAGATCGATCCTTCGATCAAGCCCGACCTTGCCAATGGTCAGCAGATCTACGTCAAACAATGCGCGGTATGCCACGGCAGCGACGGTGAAGGTTTGGCCCGCGAGGATGGTAGCTTGGTCTTCCCACCACTGTGGGGCGAGCAATCTTTCAACATTGGCGCGGGCATGGCACGCACCTACACCGCTGCGGCGTTCGTCAAACGCAACATGCCAATCGGCTTTCACGAACGCTTCCCGCTGGGCCAGGGTGGCCTGAGTGACCAGGAAGCGGTGGATGTTGCCGCTTGGTTCTCGCAACAGCCGCGTCCGGACTTCCCGGACAAGGTCAAAGACTGGCCCAACGGCGGCAGGCCGGTGGATGCCCGTTATTGACCGATGGTAGGAGCGGGCTTGCCCCGCGATGCGATGGAGCAGACCCATTGCAATCGCGGGGCCAGCCCGCTCCTACAACAAACGCGATCAGGCCTGCGTAACAAGTCAGTTTATGCTTATATCTTCCTTCCAGGATCGCCCCACTAGGACTGATATGCATCACTTGACCCACGACATTCTGGCACCGGTTCCAGGCATTGCCCGCCAGATCCACAGCTTTCACTTCGGCCCCCGTGATGCCGGCAAAATCTACATCCAGGCGTCACTGCACGCCGATGAACTGCCGGGAATGCTGGTGGCCTGGCATCTCAAGCAACGCCTGGGCGCACTGGAAGCCCAAGGCCTGCTGCGCCGCGAAATCGTCCTGGTGCCGATTGCCAACCCGGTCGGCCTGGAACAAGTGCTGCTGGATGTGCCGCTGGGTCGTTTTGAACTGCAAAGCGGCGAGAACTTCAACCGCAATTTCGTCGACCTGAGCGATTCGATCGGTGACCAGATCGAAGCGCAGCTCAACCAGGACCCTGTACACAACGTTGCTCTGATTCGTGATTGCCTGCGCCGCGCCCTGGACGCTCACCCCGCACACACGCCATTGCAGTCGCAGCGCCTGACCTTGCAACGCCTGGCCTGTGACGCCGAAATGGTGTTGGACCTGCACTGCGACTTCGACGCCGTCGCCCACCTTTACACCACCCCCGAGGCCTGGCCACAGGTTGAACCGTTGTCGCGCTACCTTGGCGCCCAGGCCAGCCTGCTGGCCACCGACTCCGGCGGGCAGTCCTTCGATGAGTGTTTCACCCTGGTGTGGTGGCAGTTGCAACAGCGCTTTGGCAAACAGTTCCCGATTCCCCAAGGCAGCTTTTCGGTCACCGTCGAGTTGCGCGGGCAAGGCGATGTCAGCCATCCCCTGGCAGAACAGGATTGCGCAGCGATTCTGGCGTACCTCACGCATCACGGTGCAATCGAGGGCGAAGTCCGTGCCCTGCCGCCCTTGAGCTACCCGGCTACCCCGCTTGCCGGGGTAGAGCCTGTGGCAACGCCATTGGGTGGACTATTGGTGTTCCACGCCAAACCTGGTCAGTACCTGGAAGCTGACCAGTTGATTGCCGAAGTGATCGATCCACTCACTGACCGCGTCACCCCGGTACGCAACGCCCAGCCGGGCTTGTTGTACGCACGCTCGCTGCGACGCATGGCTACCGCCGGCATGGTCATCGCCCATGTCGCCGGTCGTCAGGCGTATCGCAGCGGTTACCTGCTCTCGCCTTGAGCACACACGTGGCGCAATAGCGCTCAGGCGACCGGTGCAGGGGGGGCTTCGTCGGGCAGGGTAGGCTCTCCCGGCTCCATCGGCTGGCTTTCACCGGGTGGCGGCTGATCGGGAGTGTCTGGGTCAGGTTGACCGGGTACACCGCCCGCGTGGGCGGTGTGGGGGTGCGGATGAGCCAGCAGCGACCAGGCCATCACCCCAACGTGATTGGGCTGCAACACGGCCAGCTTGGCGCTGATGCTCGGGTCGAGTTTCATGAGCGGCTCCTTGACGACATCCGCCAGGCGCTGTGCCTGGCGGGAAAGTTCACATCATTGGAGTGTACAAACCGCCAGGAATTCCCTCGCTTGGTCGGCTCAGGTGCGTGGCAGGGTGACGCCGCGCTGGCCCTGGTATTTGCCGCCACGGTCCTTGTAAGACACTTCGCACTCTTCGTCAGACTCAAGGAAGAGCATCTGTGCCACGCCTTCATTGGCGTAGATTTTAGCCGGCAGCGTGGTGGTGTTGGAGAACTCCAGGGTCACGTGCCCTTCCCACTCGGGTTCCAGCGGAGTGACGTTGACGATGATGCCGCAGCGCGCGTAGGTGCTTTTACCCAGGCAGATGGTCAGCACATTACGCGGAATGCGGAAGTACTCGACGGTACGGGCCAGGGCGAAAGAGTTTGGCGGAATGATGCAGACATCACTTTTAACGTCGACAAAGCTGCCAGCGTCGAAGTTTTTCGGATCGACGGTCGCCGAGTTGATGTTGGTGAACACCTTGAACTCATCGGCGCAGCGCACATCGTAGCCGTAGCTGGAGACGCCGAAGGAGATCAGACGGTTGTCGCTCTCACCGCGCACCTGGCGCTCGACGAAAGGCTCGATCATGCCGTGTTCCTGCGCCATGCGGCGAATCCACTTGTCCGATTTGATGCTCATGGCGGGTGTCCTGAAATAACGAGGTGAAGAAATTCTGAGGCGCATCTTACCGGGCCCGGCGCCCGGTTCAAAGTTCCATGCAGCGTCAGGCGTCGAATCCCCGTGCGCCGGGGCCCGCAGCGTGCCTTGTAGCACCGTCAGTCATGATTTGCGCGAAAGCTGAACAAGACCATTGGCACGTTCTGGAAAAACGGTTATGGTGACGCCACTGTGCTGCACGTGTCACTGAGAATATCTACCTGATGCAAGATTTCGATCAACCCATCTCTGAATTTTCTGCCTCTTTGCACTCAGTCTCGGCCAGGGCTTTTCCTGAGTCGTAGTTAACTTTGTCCAAGGAGACAGACCATGTCCAATCGCCAAACCGGTACCGTTAAGTGGTTCAACGATGAAAAAGGCTTCGGCTTCATCACCCCACAATCCGGTGACGACCTGTTCGTACACTTCAAAGCTATCAAAGCTGACGGCTTCAAGAGCCTGAAAGAAGGCCAACAGGTTTCTTTCATCGCTACTCGCGGTCAGAAAGGCATGCAGGCTGAAGAAGTAGAAGTTATCTAACTTCCGCTTTACAGCTTGAAAAAAACCCGCCCTTAACAGGCGGGTTTTTTTTTGCCTTGTGGGAGCGGGCTTGGCCCGCGATTACGATGTGACTAATAGATCGCAATCGCGGGGCAAGCCCGCTCCTACAGGTGTGGAGTATCAGTCTTCGCTGATGGTGATGTTCGGCATGGCCGGAGCCGCAGCTTCCTGCAACACGATCCGCGCGCCCACCTGACGGGCCAGTTCCTGGTAAACCATGGCGATCTGACTTTCAGGCTCAGCGATGGCGGTCGGCTTGCCAGTATCGGCCTGTTCGCGAATCAGCATCGACAACGGCAGCGACGCCAGCAGCTCAACGCCATACTGCGAGGCCAGCTTCTCGCCCCCGCCCTCACCGAACAGATGCTCGGCATGTCCGCAATTCGAGCAGATATGCACGGCCATGTTCTCGACCACACCCAGCACCGGGATGTTGACCTTGCGGAACATTTCCACGCCTTTCTTGGCATCGATCAACGCCAGGTCTTGTGGGGTGGTGACGATCACAGAACCGGCCACCGGGACTTTCTGCGCCAAGGTCAGCTGGATATCGCCGGTGCCCGGCGGCATGTCGATCACCAGATAATCGAGGTTATCCCAGGCCGTCTGGGTTACCAATTGCAGCAAGGCCCCGGAAACCATCGGACCACGCCAGACCATCGGCGTGTTGTCGTCGGTGAGGAAAGCCATCGACATCACCTCGACACCGTGAGCCTTGAGCGGCACGAACCACTTCTGATCGCGAATCTGCGGACGGGTGCGTTCAGGGATGCCAAACATCACACCCTGGCTTGGGCCGTAGATATCAGCGTCGAGAATACCCACCCGCGCACCTTCGCGGGCCAGGGCCAGGGCCAGGTTGGCGGCGGTCGTGGATTTGCCCACGCCGCCTTTGCCCGAGGCCACCGCGATGATGTTCTTGACGTTGGCAAGACCCGGAATTTGCGCCTGGGCCTTGTGCGCGGCGATCACGCAGTGGATGTCGACCTTGGCCGCGGCCACCCCGTCGATGCCTTCAATGGCGGTTTGCAGTACCTGGGCCCACCCCTTTTTGAACAGGTCCGCAGCGTATCCCAGCTGCAACTGAACACTGACTCGATCGCCCTGGATATCAATGGCCTGAACACAACCTGCGCTGACCGGGTCCTGGTTCAGGTAAGGGTCGGTGTACTGGCGAAGAACGGCTTCGACGGCTGCGCGAGTGACGGCACTCATGGAGACTCCCGTGATAAAGACTGAGTAAAACAGACCACTATGCTAACCCGCGAAACATCCATAGACGTCCATGGGGTGAAATAAATTTCCCGGCGTTTTATAGTGGCCGATCACCGTTTCATCTCTAGTAGCCGAAAAAAGTAGCCGAGCCCCTCATGTCCGAGCCCCGTCAGATTCTCGTCACCAGCGCCCTCCCCTATGCCAATGGTTCGATCCACCTTGGCCATATGCTTGAGTACGTGCAGACAGACATGTGGGTGCGCTACCAGAAACTTCGCGGCAACCAGTGCGTTTATGTCTGCGCAGACGACGCCCATGGTTCGGCCATCATGCTGCGTGCAGAAAAGGAAGGCATTACCCCTGAGCAACTGATCGCCGGGGTCCAGGCCGAGCACTGCAGCGATTTCGCCGACTTCCTGGTGGAGTTCGACAACTTCCACTCGACCCATGCCGAAGAAAACCGCGAGCTGTCGAACCATATCTACCTCAAGCTGCGTGATGCCGGGCACATTGCTACCCGTTCGATCACTCAGTACTTCGACCCGGACAAAAAAATGTTCCTGGCCGACCGTTTCATCAAGGGCACCTGCCCCAAGTGCGCCGCTGAAGACCAGTACGGCGACAACTGTGAAAAGTGCGGCGCCACCTACGCGCCTACCGAACTGAAGAACCCCAAGTCGGCGATTTCCGGTGCCACTCCGGTCCTCAAGGATTCCCAGCACTTCTTCTTCAAGCTGCCAGACTTCCAGGCCATGCTCCAGCAATGGACCCGCAGCGGTACCCTGCAAGATGCCGTGGCCAACAAGATTGCCGAGTGGCTCGATGCCGGTCTGCAGGAATGGGACATTTCCCGTGATGCGCCGTACTTCGGTTTCGAAATCCCCGACGAGCCGGGCAAATACTTCTACGTCTGGCTGGACGCGCCGATCGGCTACATGGCCAGCTTCAAGAACCTCTGCGCCCGTCGCCCGGAGCTGGACTTCGACGCCTACTGGAACAAGGACTCCAAGGCCGAGCTGTACCACTTCATCGGCAAGGACATCGTCAACTTCCACGCCCTGTTCTGGCCTGCCATGCTCGAAGGCGCCGGCTATCGCAAGCCAACCGGCATCAACGTGCACGGCTACCTGACCGTCAACGGTTCGAAAATGTCCAAGTCGCGCGGCACCTTCATCAAGGCCCGCACCTACCTGGATCACCTGGCACCGGAATACCTGCGTTACTACTACGCCTCCAAGCTCGGCCGCGGCGTCGATGACCTCGACCTGAACCTGGAAGACTTCGTGCAGAAGGTCAACTCCGACCTGATCGGCAAGGTGGTCAACATTGCCAGCCGTTGCGCCGGTTTCATTCAAAAAGGCAACGACGGCGTCATGGTCGCTGGCGACGCAGCCCCTGAGCTGACCGAAGCCTTCCTGGCCGCAGCCCCGAGCATTGCCGAAGCCTATGAAGCACGCGACTTCGCCCGTGCCATGCGCGAAACCATGGGCCTGGCTGACCGTGCCAACGCCTGGATCGCCGACAAAGCTCCGTGGTCTCTGGCCAAGCAGGAAGGCAAGCAGGACGAAGTCCAGGCCATCTGCGCCCAGGGCATCAACCTGTTCCGCCAACTGGTGATCTTCCTCAAGCCGGTATTGCCGCTGCTGGCCGCCGACGCCGAAGCGTTCCTCAACGTCGCGCCGCTGACCTGGGACGACCACAAGAGCCGCCTGAGCAATCACCAGTTGAATCCGTTCAAGGCCCTGATGAACCGTATCGACCCGGCCAAAGTCGAAGCCATGACCGCCGCCAGCAAAGAAGACCTGGCTGCCAGCCAGACTTCGGTAGTGACCGGCAACGGCGAACTGAGCAAAGATCCGTTGTCGCCTGAAATCGAGTTCGACACCTTCGCCGCGGTAGACCTGCGCGTCGCACTGATTGTCAAAGCCGAAGCCGTGGAAGGTGCCGATAAGCTGCTGCGCCTGACCCTGGACATCGGTGACGAGCAACGCAATGTGTTCTCCGGCATCAAGTCGGCCTACCCGGACCCGGCCAAGCTTGAAGGTCGCTTGACCATGATGATCGCCAACCTCAAGCCTCGCAAAATGCGCTTCGGTGTCTCCGAAGGCATGGTCATGGCTGCTGGCCCTGGCGGTGAAGAAATCTACCTGCTCAGCCCTGATAGCGGCGCCAAGCCAGGTCAGCGCATCAAGTAAGGCCCGACGCCCCGGACGATTGCGTCCGGGGCGTTCTCATCCTCGCGTCATTGCCGGATAATGGCGAACAGCCCTGGCATTGTGCACTCCCATGAGCGAATTCATCCTGGCCCTGATCAGCGCCGCGCTGGTCAACAACCTGGTCCTGCATCAAGGGCTGGCCATCGACCCGGCCTTGCGTGCCTCAGCGGACCATGACCGCCGTCGACTCCATGCACTGGGGCTGGCCACGCTAACACTGCTGGTGGTGGCCACGCAGCTGGGACAATGGCTGTACCTCTTCGTCTTGCAACCCCTGCAGCTTGCGTACCTGCGCCTGTTCATCTTTTTACCGCTGTATGCCCTGCTGGCCGAGCCGTTGCTTGGGCTGCTGTCGCGCGCAGTGCCTAGCCTGCCTTTCACCGGGCTGACGCCCTGGCTGCTGGGCAATGTGGCGCTGCTAGGCTTGAGCCTACAACTGTCTGAAGGTGGCTATGGGGTGTTGCAGAGCCTGGCCTGGAGCCTGGGAGGTGGATTGGGATTCTGGCTAGCCTTGTGCCTGTTCGCCGACTTGCGTCAACGTAGCGACCACGAGGCTATGCCCCAGAGCTTTCGCGGCCTGCCTGCCGCGTTGATCGGCGCCGGTGTGATGGCTTTGGCGTTTCTCGGCTTCAACGGATTATTTACATCATGAGTCTGATTCAACGCATCGACGCCCTGCTACCGCAGACCCAATGCGGAAAGTGTGGCCACCCTGGCTGCAAGCCCTATGCAGAGGGGCTGGCCAAGGGAGAAGCGATCAACAAATGCCCACCTGGGGGCAACGAAACCATCGCCGCGCTGGCGAGCCTGCTGAACGTACCGGTTATTGCTCTGGACTCCGAGCGCGGCCGCGCACCGGCGCAAGTCGCGTTTATCCGTGAAGCTGAATGCATCGGCTGCACCAAGTGCATCCAGGCCTGTCCGGTGGACGCCATTGTCGGTGCGGCAAAACTGATGCACACGGTGATCAGCGCCGAGTGCACAGGCTGTGACTTGTGCGTGGCCCCCTGCCCGGTCGACTGTATCGACCTGTTACCCCTGGACGCGACCAGCAACATCATCCCGATCGTCGGCGGTATGGCTGCCGATGCCCCAGCGCTGGCAGCGCGCAGCAACAAGCGCAATCACGCCCGCCGACGCTTTGAGGCACGCAACAGCCGCCTGCAGCGCGAAGAAGCACGCAAACACGCTGAACGTGCGGCGCGCAACCAGCGTACAACCCTAAGCAACACCGCAGCGGACCCGGCGGCGGTCAGTGACGATCCCATCAAAGCTGCGATTGAGCGGGTCAAGGCACAGAAAGCTGCGGCTGCCGACGCGGCCCTGAAAAAAGCCAAGATCGCTGCTGCCATGAGCCGAGCACAGTTGAACAAAGCCAGAAGCGCCTTTGGAGAGACGCCAAACGAGGCGCAGCTCGCTCAGCTGGCCGAGCTGGAGCGAGAGGCCGAACAGGCTCAAGCACACCTGCAGGTCCTGCAACCGGCTGCCGCACATGCCAACCATTGAGACCAGCGAACGCCTGCGTAGCACCATGATGTTGGTGCTGCTGGCCTGTTTACCAGGCGCACTGACGCTGCTCTGGCAGCATGGCTGGGGCCTGCTGTTCAATCTGGTGCTCTGCGCAAGCGCAGCACTGGCAAGCGAAGCGCTGCTACTCAAACTACAACAACGTCCGCTCATGCCTTCGCTCACCGATGGCAGCGCCTTGGTCAGCGCCACCCTACTTGCGGTAGCCCTGCCCGCCTACGCCCCGTGGTGGGTCGCGGTAACGGCCACGGTCAGCGCCATCGCACTGGGTAAACAGCTGTACGGTGGCGTCGGCAAAAACCCGTTCAATCCGGCCATGCTCGGCTATGCCATCGTGTTGGTGAGCTTCCCCCAGCACATGACGCAATGGCCCGGCGCGCAGTTGCTGGATTTGGGCGCCAGCCTGCAGCAGGTGTTCGGCCTGAACAGCGGTGGGCAACCTGATGCCTGGGCCCAGGCCACCGTCCTCGACACCCTGCGCAACAACCGCAGCCTGACGGTGGAAGAACTGTTCAGCAGCCACCCGGCCTTTGGTCATGTTGGTGGCAAAGGCAGCGAATGGGTCAACCTGGCTTTTCTGCTGGGCGGCTTGCTGCTGTTGCAGCGTAAAGTGTTCAGCTGGCATGCCCCCGTTGGCTTATTGGCAAGCCTGTTTGTCATCAGCCTGCTGTGCTGGAACGGGTCGGGCTCCGACTCCAATGGCTCGCCACTCCTGCATTTGTTCAGCGGCTCGACCATGCTGGCCGCCTTCTTCATCGCCACCGAACCGGTTTCCGGCCCCAAGTTGCCCCAGGCCCGCCTACTGTTCGGCATCGGCATAGGCCTGCTGATCTACCTGATCCGCACTTGGGGCAATTACCCTGATGGCACTGCTTTCGCGGTGCTGCTGATGAATCTCTGTGTACCTGCCTTGGAGCGCTGGGCCGAACGGCGCCAGGCGGTGACCCCATGAATCGCGTATCACTGCGCAGCGGCGCTATCGTGCTGTTTGTTGCCCTGCTGGGCGTGGGCAGCAGCGTCGCCTGGCAGCACTTCAGTGCCCGGAATATTGCCTTGGCGGAACAAACGCTCAAGGCACAAACCTGGCTCAGCGTGTTACCCGCCAATGCCTACGACAATCAGCCACTGCAGTCCCCACTGGTACTCAGCGATCCGGCCCTCGCCCACAGTCAACTGTTGGCGGGCTATCGCGTCACCCTTGGCGGCCGCCCCAGCGCAGTAGTGCTGCACAGCCAGGCGCAAGGCTATGCGGGCCAACTTGAGCTGCTGATTGCCATCGACCCACAAGGTCGGATGATCGGCAGCAAAGTCCTGCGCCAGCAGGAAACAACCGGCCTGGGCGGCAAGCTGGTAGAGCCGGGTAACACCTGGCTGCAGGGCTTCGCAGGTACGAGCCGCACAAACATCGCTGACGCTGGCTGGGCCCTGAAGCGCGATGGCGGACAGTTTGATCAATTGGCTAACGCCACGGTGACTTCCCGCGCCGTGATACACGCCGTGCACGACGCGCTGCGCTACTTCGATGAACATCGCCAAGCCTTGCTCGGGGAAACCAACGATGAATAGGCAATGGCTAGCGGCGCTGAGCCTGGCCCCGCTGCTGGGCGCCACCCACACCGTACTCAACGCTGGCGCAATTGCCGTTCTCAGCGTGTTATTGATTGCGCTGCATCACCTGGCAATGGGCCCTCTGTACCCCAGGCTCACCGTGCGAGGTAGAACACTGGCCAGTGTGCTGGTGGCGGCGACGCTAGCCACCTGCCTGGAACTGAGCCTGCGCGCCTGGGCTTTACCGCTGTATCAGGCATTAACCCCCTATACCGCATTGATCGCCGTACAATGTCTGGTATTCGAACATGCTCAAGGCGAACAACGCCGCTGGTCAGCGGCGCTGCGTCTGCTGTCCGGGTTTGCCGTGCTGTGCATCGCCCTGGGTTTTTGCCGCGAGTTTCTGAGCGAATGGGCCGGCTTGCGCCTGGCGGTGCTACTGCCTGGAGCATTTTTTCTGTTGGGCCTGTTGTTGGCCCTGTACAACAGGGTTTGCCTGCGGCGAGCCCCTTCACGTCGTCAAGGAAAGCGCTGACCCCATGAATGCTGCCAAACGCCTGGAAATTTTTCGCAGGCTGCACGAAGACAACCCCGAACCAAAAACTGAACTGGCCTATTCCTCACCTTTTGAACTGCTGATTGCGGTGATTCTCTCGGCTCAGGCCACTGATGTCAGCGTCAACAAGGCAACAGCAAAGCTGTACCCGGTTGCCAATACCCCAGAAGCCATTTATGCCCTGGGTGTCGAAGGCTTGTCGCACTACATCAAGACCATTGGCCTGTACAACAGCAAAGCACGCAATGTGATCGAAACCTGCCGCTTGCTGATTGAACAGCATGGCAGCCAGGTACCTGAAACCCGCGAGGCACTTGAAGCCTTGCCCGGCGTGGGCCGCAAGACCGCCAACGTTGTCCTCAACACGGCATTCCGGCAACTGGCAATGGCCGTCGACACGCATATTTTCCGGGTCAGCAACCGCACGGGGATTGCCCCTGGCAAGACAGTGCTTGAAGTTGAAAAGGCACTGATGAAGTTCGTGCCCAAGGCCTACCTGCTCGATGCCCACCACTGGCTGATTCTGCACGGGCGCTATGTGTGCCTGGCGCGCAAGCCCCGTTGTGGAAGTTGCCGCATCGAAGACCTGTGTGAATACAAGCAGAAAACCTCTGACGATTGAGCCGATAGCAAATATTCGGCTCAGCCGATTGAAAAAATCTTTTTTACCCGCTCAAGGATTCTCGCTATAAGGTGCGCCAATGGCCTCTTGGCTGGGAGTGACATATGAGCACCGTTAAAGAAGACCTGGAAGTAGATGAAGAATTCTCTCCTGTTGATTCAGAAGACGTGGAGCCGCCGGTAGAAACCGCGAAGACCAACCTGAGCAAACGCCGCACCATTGATAACATGCTGGAAGAACGTCGCTTGCAAAAACAACTGGCCGATTACGACTTCGACCTCTGACAGGCCAGCACAAGGCAACGACCAAAGCCTCCATTACGGAGGCTTTGTGGTTTCTGATGGGTCAGGCCAAGCCGTTGCGTTGCGCCAACTCGATCAGATCAACCAATGAGCGTGCGTTGAGCTTGAGTAAAAGGCGGGTTTTGTAGGTACTGACCGTCTTGTTGCTCAGAAACATACCGTCGGCGATTTCCTTGTTGCTCTTACCTCGCGCCAGCTGCTGCAAGACCATCATCTCTCGCCCCGACAGGCGCTCGACCATATCGGCCTCGCTGGCGCCGCCCATGTGGGTGCGCACTGAATGCAGTGCCTGGTTGGGGAAGTAGCTGTAGCCGGACAGCACCGCCTTGATTGCACTGAGCAGCTCCGTAAGGTCTTGTTGTTTACACACGTACCCCGCAGCACCTGCCTGCATGCACCGCATCGAAAAATGCCCGGGCGCCTGTGAGGTCAGCACCAGCACCTTGGCGCCCGGACAGGTGGACGTGAGCCGGGCGATGACCTCGAGGCCATCAAGCTTCGGAATGCCAATATCCAGTATGACAATGTCCGGAATGTGCTCTCTTGCCAGTTGTAATGCGTCCACGCCATTGTCCGTCTCCGCAACGACTTCATAGCCATGCCGCTCCATCAGCATCCGTACCGCCAGGCGTATGACCGGATGATCATCCACGATCAGCACTTTATTCATGGGCAGATCCAATTGTTCGCTGTTCGATTTTTATTGAGCCCGCACAATAGCCTAGTCACACGACATATTGTATTGCAGTACCCGCGAGCAAATGCACACAAAGATAAAACCTACACACACAGAGGATATTTCCTACAAAAAACACAAGCCCGCACCGTTCCAAACTTTAGCGGCGAACTCAAGCAAACCAGAACCAACCTCTAATTCGAAAGTAACACCAGTCAGCTTTATATGCCCAGCTTGTAAAGAGGTAATGAGCGAAGGAAATTTCCTATAATTACGTTCAATATCTACCTGCAGTCCTGGCGTAAGGGTGGTAATGCAGGGAAATAAATTCCCCAATCAGAAATCCCGCCCGCTGTCAGGCGTTCTTGCTTCCTTGGCTAACTGCGCTGTACTAAGCGACAGCAAACGCGAGGACACAGCCATGAGCAATGCAGAGCCTAAAAGCCCGCTGACCATCATTGCTATTTTCGCGGGTATTATCGAAGCCTCCGCTTTGGCTTCGTTACCATTCCTAAGCGAAGACAGTCAAAATATCTACACGTGGTTCCTGGTCGGTTTTCCATTTTTTCTTACAGTCTTATTTTTTCTCACGCTAAATTTTAATTACAAATCTTTGTATTCACCGCCTGCTACTGACGTCACTGGCCCCGCCATCTACCCTGCATCACCGGCACACACCATTGAGCCTGAAGAGACTGTACACAATGAAGTTCAATTTCCCGAACAAATAGAAACTTACAAAGAAGTCATCAATACACCGGTGATTCCCAACACACTGCCTAACCAATCTTGTGCAAAAACATTACAAACTTTACAAGCAACGGTCATTATTTCGGTTAAAGGAAACAGCGCCAGCCAGCTACTGGAACACTTTGCCATCCATGCATTGCATCAGGACAAACCTCTGTGTCAGACACTGATTCTTGAAAATCTGGAAACAGGCAGGCGAACCATCTTGGCCTCCGAGTCGATAAACCCGTAAAAAAAAACCCCGGCAAGCCGGGGTTTTTTGTTCAGGACACGGTTCAGATCAGCGAACGGCCCTTGTTTGCAGCAATGCGCATACGCAAGGCGTTGAGCTTGATGAAGCCCGCCGCGTCGGCCTGGTTGTAAGCACCACCATCTTCCTCGAAGGTTGCGATGTTGGCGTCGAACAACGAATCGTCAGACTTGCGACCAGTGACGATCACGTTGCCCTTGTACAGCTTCAGGCGAACCACACCGTTCACGTTGACCTGGGAAGCGTCGATCATCTGTTGCAGCATCAGACGCTCAGGGCTCCACCAGTAGCCGGTGTAGATCAGGCTGGCGTACTTGGCCATCAGCTCGTCTTTCAGGTGAGCGACTTCACGGTCCAGGGTGATCGACTCGATCGCCCGGTGGGCGCGCAGCATGATGGTGCCGCCTGGGGTTTCGTAGCAGCCACGGGACTTCATGCCTACATAGCGGTTTTCAACGATGTCCAGACGACCGATACCGTTCTCACCGCCAATGCGGTTCAGGGTAGCCAGCACGGTGGCCGGGGTCATATCAACGCCGTCGATGGCGACGATGTCGCCATTGCGGTAGGTCAGTTCGATGTAGGTCGGGACGTCTGGCGCGGCTTCTGGCGACTTGGTCCACTTCCACATGTCTTCTTCGTGTTCGGTCCAGGTATCCTCCAGCACGCCACCTTCATAGGAGATGTGCAGCAGGTTGGCGTCCATCGAATAAGGCGACTTCTTCTTGCCGTGACGCTCGATCGGAATACCGTGCTTCTCGGCATAATCCATCAGTTTTTCACGGGACAGCAGGTCCCATTCACGCCATGGCGCGATAACCTTGACGCCTGGCTTGAGCGCATAGGCGCCGAGCTCGAAACGTACCTGGTCATTGCCCTTGCCGGTAGCACCGTGGGAAATGGCATCGGCGCCGGTTTCATTGGCGATTTCGATCAGGCGCTTGGCGATCAGCGGACGAGCGATGGAAGTACCCAGCAGGTACTCGCCTTCGTAAACGGTGTTGGCGCGGAACATCGGGAATACGAAGTCGCGCACGAACTCTTCGCGCAGGTCGTCGATGTAGATTTCTTTCACGCCCATGGCCTGAGCCTTGGCGCGAGCCGGTTCGACTTCCTCACCCTGCCCCAGATCAGCGGTGAACGTCACCACTTCACAGTTGTAGGTATCCTGCAGCCACTTGAGAATCACCGAAGTATCAAGGCCGCCGGAATACGCCAGTACGACCTTTTTTACGTCCGCCATGCCATCACTCCACGGGGTTGTACGGAAAGCCGACGATTCTACCGGCCTTGCCGCAAAAATTACAGTGGGGCGACAGCTTGTGACGACAAAGCGACAGGAACTGTCGATAGCGCGACGGACGGTCGCAGGTCAGGACTTCACTGAAGGCTTGCCATTCTCCGCCTGAGCCGCAGGCGCCGCCGGGGTTTGCGGTGCTTTCTCCTGCGCCGTTTCCACAGGCGTCACGCGGTCGAGCTGAATGTTCACCCGACGATTGCGTGCGCGGTTGGCCGCCGAGTTGTTGGCCGCCAGTGGGTAGCGCTCGCCGTGGAAGCGCACCTGGATCTGCTCTTCAGGGATACCGTGCGCTTTGAAGTACTCCATCACCGCCAGCGCCCGCCGGCGAGACAGGTCACGATTGCTCAGGCGATTGCCACTGTTATCGGAATGACCATCGACCTCGATGTGGTTGACCGTCGGGTCGGCCTTGAGGAACGCCAGGATCACATCCAGGCGTGCCTTGGCATTGGCGTCCAGGTCAATACCACCGCCCGGAAAGCCAACCCGCGCCTGGCGTACCTGATCGTAGTTCATCGGCAGCAGCTTGGCGGCACACAGCTGATAGTCACCGTAGGCTTGGCTGAACTTCACCGGCAACACGCGCACTTCCATGGCACGCCCGGCCTCACCGGCGAAATTACGCACCACGGTGCTACGGCCATCGAGCAGACCATTGATCAGACGACTCGCCTGGCCTTGGCTACTGGTAAACAGTACGCCGCTGCGCGCCATGCGTACCGACCCCAGGTTGATATCGGCACGGCCAGGCTGCCACGGCGCCGCCGCAGCCAGCAACGCCGCTGCCCCGGTGCCCAGCACGTTGGTGCTCGAGCGCAATTGAAAGGTGGCCTGCTCACCGGCCCGACGCACGAACTCACCCGTACCAAAATCGGCAATCGGCTGGACCAGGCGGCATTCGAACTGATCGCCTTCGACCTTCCACTCAACATTCTCCAGACGGGTCTGGAAGGTGAGCGCTGTCGCCGGCAGGCAAACGAACACACTGAGCAGGGCTAGATAACGCTGGCGCACGGGCGGCTCCACAAATTTTTACGGCATACCCGCAGGCTATCGGTCAGGCGCGGCAAAACTTGATAGCGAGTGCTCGGCACCCGCTTTTCCGGTAGCATTCACCTTGAGTTCGACCCGCCTGGAATCCCCAATGTCCGACCGCCTGACCCTCCTGCGTCCCGATGACTGGCACATCCACCTTCGTGATGGTGCTGTGCTGCCCCACACCGTTGGCGACGTTGCGCGCACCTTTGCACGCGCAATCATCATGCCTAACCTGGTACCTCCCGTGCGCAATGCCGAAGAAGCTGGCGCCTATCGGGAGCGCATCCTGGCCGCCCGTCCGGCCGGCAGCCGCTTTGAACCGCTGATGGTGCTGTACCTCACCGACCGCACTCAGCCCGAGGAAATCCACGCGGCCAAGGCCACCGGTTTTGTGCATGCCGCCAAGCTCTATCCAGCCGGCGCCACCACCAACTCCGACTCTGGCGTGACCAGCATCGACAACATTTTCCCAGTACTTGAAGCCATGGCCGAAGTCGGCATGCCGCTGCTGGTACACGGTGAAGTGACCCGCAGCGAAATCGACGTCTTCGACCGCGAGAAGCTGTTTATCGACGAGCATCTGCGCCGTGTCGTCGAGCGCTTCCCAACGCTGAAAGTGGTGTTCGAACACATCACCACCAGCGATGCCGTGCAGTTCGTCAATGAGGCTCCGGCCAACGTCGGCGCCACCATCACTGCCCAGCACCTGCTGTACAACCGCAACCACATGCTGGTTGGCGGTATCCGCCCGCATTTCTATTGCCTGCCGATCCTCAAGCGCAACACCCACCAGGTGGCCTTGCTTGACGCCGCCACCAGCGGTAGCAGCAAGTTCTTCCTCGGCACCGACTCGGCACCGCACGCCCGTCACGCCAAAGAAGCAGCCTGCGGCTGTGCAGGGTGCTACACCGCCTACGCGGCGATCGAGCTGTACGCCGAAGCGTTCGAACAACGCAACGCCCTGGACAAGCTTGAAGGCTTTGCCAGCAAACACGGCCCTGACTTCTATGGCCTGGCGCGCAACACCGACACCATTACCCTGGTTCGCGACAGCTGGACCGCCCCAAGCAGCTTGCCGTTCGGCGAGCAAACCGTTATCCCGCTGCGCGCCGGTGAGCAACTGCGCTGGCGCCTGCTGGAGGAAACTGCGTGAGTGAAGATCTGTACGACGACCAGGACGGTCCAAGCGGTGGCCCCCGCCACCCGATGGCAGAGCGTTTTCGTGGTTACCTGCCGGTTGTAGTCGATGTCGAGACCGGCGGCTTCAACAGCGCCACCGATGCCCTGCTGGAAATCGCAGCGGTCACCATCGGCATGGATGAAAAAGGCTTCCTGTTCCCGGAACACACTTACTTCTTCCGCGTCGAGCCGTTCGAAGGCGCCAACATCGAGCAGGCAGCACTGGAGTTCACCGGGATCAAGCTGGATCACCCGCTGCGTATGGCGGTCAGTGAAGAGTCGGCCCTGACCGATATCTTCCGCGGTGTACGCAAGGCGTTGAAGGCCAATGGCTGCAAACGAGCCATCCTGGTCGGGCACAACAGCAGCTTCGACCTGGGCTTCCTCAATGCCGCCGTGGCGCGCCACGACATGAAGCGTAACCCGTTCCACCCGTTCTCCAGCTTCGATACTGCGACCCTGGCCGGGCTTGCCTATGGGCAAACCGTCCTGGCGCGTGCCTGCCAGAGCGCCGACATCGACTTCGACGGTCGCGAGGCGCACTCCGCGCGCTACGACACCGAGAAGACCGCCGAGCTGTTCTGCGGCATCGTCAACCGCTGGAAAGAGATGGGCGGCTGGCAAGACTTCAACGACTGAAGCTGCACTGTAGCTGGGACTTGCGGTGGGAGCGGGCTTGCCCCGCGATAGTGGTTTATCTGCCACATCGCATCGCGGGGCAAGCCCGCTCCTACAGGTGCCATTTCACCGCGAGCATAAAAAAACCGGCCACATGGGCCGGTTTTTTTATGCCTGCAGCTATTACAGCTTGCCAGCGTTCTCGCTCAGGTATGCAGCAACGCCTTCTGGCGAAGCGGTCATGCCTTTGTCGCCTTTTTTCCAGTTGGCAGGGCAGACTTCGCCGTGCTCTTCGTGGAATTGCAGGGCGTCAACCAGACGCAGCAGCTCGTCCATGTTACGGCCCAGTGGCAGGTCGTTGACGATCTGCGAA
The DNA here is from genome assembly GCF_056322725.1 of Pseudomonas sp. NUPR-002. Classification (NCBI taxonomy): domain Bacteria; kingdom Pseudomonadati; phylum Pseudomonadota; class Gammaproteobacteria; order Pseudomonadales; family Pseudomonadaceae; genus Pseudomonas; species Pseudomonas sp. NUPR-002. The sequence goes on along the minus strand of NZ_CM150476.1, from coordinate 1,419,651 downwards.
CGTACAACACCTTTGTCGTCGATCAGGAACGCGCCACGGAAAGCCACGCCACCTTCGGACTCAACGTCGTAGGCTTTGGCGATTTCGTGCTTCATGTCGGCAGCCATGATGTACTGCACCTGACCGATGCCACCGGCATTGATCGGGGTGTTGCGCCAGGCGTTGTGGGTGAAGTGCGAGTCGATCGACACAGCAATCACTTCAACGTTGCGGTCACGGAATTCGGCCATGCGGTGATCCAGAGCGATCAGCTCGGACGGGCAGACAAAGGTGAAGTCCAGTGGGTAGAAGAACACCAGGCCGTACTTGCCTTTGATGGCCGAGGCCAGGTTGAAGCTGTCGACGATTTCGCCATTGCCCAGTACGGCTGGAACGGTGAAGTCCGGGGCAGTTTTGCCAACGAGTACGCTCATTCGATATCTCCTGATGGTTTGAAACACGCTGCGCAGGCTGGCATAAGCCAGCTGCCAGTGCAAAGGTCGGCCATGATACACCGCCTGACGCTGCGCGCCGAATTTCAGGGGTCGGATGTTTGCAAAACTGCCGCCGGTCGCTCTGGCACAAGGCTTGGGAGAAAGTGCTTTGACAAGCATTCTCATTAACATTAAGCTTCTTCGCATTGAGCCTTTACCAGCGATGGCCTGCCCTATGTATGTGTGTCTTTGTGTTGGTGTAACCGACGGACAGATCCGCGATGCGATCTATGAAGGATGCTGCAGCTACAAGGAAGTCAGAAGCGCCACCAATGTGGCGAGCCAGTGTGGCAAATGTGCCTGCCTGGCCAAACAGGTTGTGCGTGAAACCCTGACCGAACTGCAGGTAAGCCAGGCCGCCTTGCCCTACCCTGTAGAATTTACTGCAGCGTAAAAACAGCCAATTCCAAGAACCGGACCTCGTGTCCGGTTTTTTTATGCCGGTAATTCAATAACTTAGGCTTAAAACGCGGAACACAAACATTCTTATTCCGATTAATTTTTACTTATTATTCAATAACTTAGGTTTGACAGCCTAAGTTACCGGGCTCAAACTCTGGTGTATAGGCACACTTACAGGGCAGGACCCCATCATGAAAGGCGACGTTAGCGTCATCCAGCATCTCAACAAGATCCTCGGAAACGAGCTGGTCGCAATCAACCAATACTTCCTGCATGCGCGCATGTACGAAGACTGGGGCCTGGATAAGCTCGGCAAGCACGAGTACAAGGAATCCATCGATGAGATGAAACACGCTGACAAACTGATCAAGCGTATTCTGTTTCTCGAAGGCATCCCTAACGTTCAGGACCTGGGCAAGCTGCTGATCGGCGAGCACACCAAGGAAATGCTCGAATGCGACCTGAAGATCGAGCAAAAAGGCCTGGTCGACCTCAAGGCTGCTATCGCCCACTGTGAAACCGTTGGCGACTTCGGTAGCCGTGAGCTGCTGGAAGACATCCTCGAGTCCGAGGAAGAGCACATCGACTGGCTGGAAACCCAGCTGAGTCTGATCGACAAAGTCGGTCTGGAAAACTACCTGCAGTCGCAGATGGGCGAGTAATTTCGCTTACACAAAAAAAGCACCCCAAGGGGTGCTTTTTTTGTGTGCATGTAGGAGCGGGCTTGCCCCGCGATTGCGATCTATAAGTGATATCGCAATCGCGGGGCAAGCCCGCTCCTACTATCAGGCTTTGGCTGCTTCAGCCTTGGCAGCCGCTTCCTTGATCAGGGTCTGCAGTTCGCCGTTGGCAAACATTTCAGCCATGATGTCGGAACCGCCAACCAGCTCACCGGCTACCCACAGTTGCGGGAAGGTCGGCCAGTTGGCGTACTTTGGCAGGTTGGCACGGATTTCCGGGTTTTGCAGGATATCCACGTAAGCGAATTTCTCGCCACAACCCATTACGGCTTGCGCCGCCTTGGCCGAAAAACCGCACTGCGGGGCATTCGGCGAGCCTTTCATGTAAAGCAGAATGGTGTTGTTGGCAATCTGCTCTTTGATTGTTTCGATGATATCCATGAAGCACCTCGCGGCTGAACTTTCCGACCTGGTTGTCGGCACGGTGACGCATTGTATCGGAAAGCCGAGCGCGGTGCTCGGCCTTGCCGATATCAGGCGGCAACCACCTGCACCGGCACGCCATTGAGCGCAGCATTGCCCGACACCGCATCCCGGTGGTGTTCATCGGTCAAGTCATTGGCGCTGGCACCGGGCTGATTGCACGCAATCTCCATCTGCACACCCGGCCGGGCATGACCAAAGCCATGCGGCAGGCTGACCACTCCCGGCATCATGTCACTGCAGGCCTGCACTTCCACCTCGATGCTACCCACCCGCGAGCTGACCTTGACGCGCTGCCCGTCGTGCAACTGCCGGCCTTTCAGGTCGTCCGGGTGCATCAGCAACTGATGCCGCGGCTTGCCCTTCACCAGGCGGTGGAAGTTGTGCATCCAGGAGTTGTTGCTGCGGACATGGCGACGACCAATCAGCAGCAATTGCTCAGGCCCGGCAGCAGGCTGGGCAGCAAATCGTTGCAGATCGTCAAGAATCTGCGCCGGTGCCGTCTGGATACGTTGATTGTCCGTCTTCAGCCGCGCTGTCAGGTTAGGCTGCAACGGCCCCAGGTCAATGCCGTGCGGGTACTGCGCCAACGTCTCTATCGACAAGTTGAAGGGCGACTGCTCGCCGTAGCGCCCTTGGCGCAGGCCAAGATCAATGAGCTGCGCCGGTGGCAACGTCGGCTTCAAGGGTTTGTCAGCAAGCCTGGCAAAGGCTTGAGCCAAGCCAACGAAAATTTCCCAATCGTGCAATGCACCTTGCGGTTTGGGCAAAATCGCCCGGTTGAAACGACTGACATTGCGTACCGCAAGCAGGTTGAAGGTGGTGTCGTAGTGATCGTTCTCCAATGCGGAAGTGGACGGCAGGATCAGGTCGGCATAACGCGTGGTCTCGTTGATGTACAGATCGATGCTGAGCATGAACTCAAGCCCTGCCAGCGCCCGTTCCAGCTGCCGCCCGTTGGGCGTGGACAGCACCGGGTTACCGGCCACGGTCACCAGCGCGCGCACCTGCCCCTCCCCCTCACAGAGCATTTCTTCGGCCAGCGCCACCACCGGTAGCTCTCCGCCGTACTCCGGCAAGCCAGAGACACGGCTTTGCCAGGCATTGAAATGGCCACCCGCAGTGCTCGCCACCAGGTCCACTGCAGGCTCGGTACACAAGGCGCCGCCAACCCGATCGAGGTTGCCGCTGACCAGGTTGATCAATTGCACCAGCCAATGGCAAAGCGTGCCGAACGCCTGGGTCGAAACACCCATACGGCCGTAGCACACGGCCTTGTCGGCCGCTGCAAAGTCGCGCGCCAATTGCCGTATAACCAACGCATCGACACCGCACAGCGGCGCCATCGATTCAGCGCTGAACGGTGCAATGGCGGTACGCACCTCGTCCAGACCATCGACCGGCAAGCTCGAAGCACGCTCCAGCCCTTCGCCAAACAAGGTATTGAGCACACCACACAGCAGCGCGGCATCCCCACCGGGGCGGACAAAGATATGCTGGTCGGCCATCGCTGCGGTTTCGCTGCGCCGCGGATCGACCACCACCAGCTTGCCACCCCGGGCCTGGATCGCCTTGAGGCGCTTTTCGACATCGGGCACGGTCATGATGCTGCCGTTGGACGCGAGCGGGTTGGCACCGAGGATCAGCATGAAATCGGTGTGATCGACGTCTGGGATGGGCAGCAGTAAGCCGTGGCCATACATCAGATAGCTGGTCAGGTGCTGAGGCAGTTGGTCAACCGACGTGGCAGAGAAGCGGTTGCGAGTTTTGAGCAGGCCGAGAAAGTAGTTGCTGTGGGTCATCAACCCATAGTTATGCACGCTGGGGTTGCCCTGGTAGACCGCGACGGCGTTCTGCCCGTGGGCTTGCTGGATAGCCCAGAGTTTCTGCGCGGCCAGCTCGAAGGCTTCTTCCCAACTGATGGCATGCCAATCTTCACCTACGCGCTTGTGCGGCGCACGCAAGCGGTCTGGATCATTCTGGATATCCTGCAGGGCCACGGCCTTGGGGCAAATGTGGCCGCGGCTGAAGCTGTCCTGCGGGTCGCCCTTGATCGAGCTGATCGTCGGCGCCACGCCGGGTTCGTGGGTAATTTCAATGTTCAAGCCACAGATGGCTTCGCACAGATGACAGGCGCGGTGATGCAAGGTCTTGTTCATGGCCACCTCTTGCGGGTGTCTGCTGATGCAGCCGACTATGGGCTTGCGCGAGCATGACCACCAGCGAGTTTTACCCGGTGAATCTAGTGGCATCAGGCGCAGCGATACGCGCGAGTGTTTGCCAAGGCCTGAGCGGGCAGTGTAAAACCCCTGTGTAGCGAACAAAAAAATCAGCCAACCAATGAGTTACGACACTGCCCGCCCTGCAGTCAGTGAACGCCCCTCTTGGTATGACGCGACATTTAATTATAGTATTGCGTCTTCCCTTATTTCGTCGCCCCGTGCGGCTTTCGCCGCAGGTCACTTCCGTTGTTTCTGAAAACCGGCATTGTTGATCTGCGGTCTGTTGCAAAAAGGTAGTCAAACATGAGCGCTAGGCACTTTCTCTCCCTGATGGATTTCACACCCGACGAACTGCTCAGTGTGATCCGTCGAGGCATCGAGCTGAAGGACCTGCGTAACCGCGGCGTACTGTTCGAACCCTTGAAGAACCGCGTACTGGGGATGATCTTCGAAAAATCCTCGACACGTACCCGGCTGTCGTTCGAGGCGGGCATGATCCAGCTCGGCGGCCAGGCGATTTTCCTGTCCCCGCGCGACACCCAACTGGGGCGTGGCGAGCCGATTGGCGACTGCGCCATCGTCATGTCGCGCATGCTCGATGCGGTGATGATCCGTACCTTCGCCCACAGCACCCTGACCGAGTTCGCCGCCAACTCCCGCGTGCCGGTGATCAACGGCCTGTCGGACGACCTGCACCCGTGCCAGTTGCTCGCCGACATGCAAACTTTCCTTGAGCATCGCGGTTCGATCCAGGGCAAAACCGTGGCCTGGATCGGCGATGGCAACAACATGTGCAACAGCTATATAGAAGCGGCGATCCAGTTCGACTTCCAGCTGCGCATCGCCTGCCCGGCCGAATTTGCGCCCGATCCAAAGTTCCTGGCCAACGCCGGTGACCGCGTACAGATCTTCCGTGAACCCAAGGATGCAGTGCAGGGCGCACACCTGGTGAGCACCGATGTCTGGACTTCCATGGGTCAGGAGGAGGAAACTGCACGGCGTCTGGAGTTGTTCGCGCCTTATCAGGTAACCCGCGAACTGCTCGACCTGGCAGCACCCGATGCCCTGTTCATGCACTGCCTGCCCGCCCACCGTGGCGAGGAGATCAGCCTGGACCTGCTCGACGACCCGCGTTCGGTCGCCTGGGATCAGGCCGAAAACCGGCTGCATGCACAGAAGGCGCTTCTCGAATACCTTGTAGAACCGGCCTACCACCACGCATGAGTCAACCTTTACTGCTTAACCTGCGCAACCTCGCCTGCGGCTATGGCGAGCAACGCATCGTCCAGAACCTCAACCTGCACCTCAACGCGGGTGACATCGGCTGCCTGCTGGGCTCGTCGGGTTGTGGCAAAACCACCACCCTGCGCGCCATCGCCGGCTTTGAGCCGGTGCACGAAGGCGAGATTCAGCTGGCGGGCGACGTCATCTCCAAGGCCGGTTTTACCCTGGCCCCGGAGAAGCGCAGGATCGGCATGGTGTTTCAGGACTATGCCCTGTTTCCGCACCTGACGGTCGCCGAAAACATTGCCTTCGGTATCGGCAAGCATCCACAGCAGCAACAGGTTGTGACCGAGATGCTTGAGCTGGTGAAGCTTGGCGGGCTTGGCAAGCGCTACCCGCATGAGCTCTCTGGCGGCCAGCAACAACGCGTGGCCCTGGCCCGCGCGCTGGCACCCGAGCCGCAGCTACTGTTGCTCGACGAACCGTTCTCCAACCTCGATGTGGAACTGCGCCGCCGTCTCAGCCATGAGGTGCGCGACATCCTCAAGAGCCGGGGCACCAGTGCTATTCTGGTCACCCACGACCAGGAAGAAGCGTTCGCCGTCAGCGATCATGTCGGGGTGTTCAAGGAAGGCCGTCTGGAGCAGTGGGATACCCCGTATAACCTCTATCACGAGCCGCTTACCCCGTTCGTCGCCAGCTTTATTGGCCAGGGTTATTTCATTCGCGGCCAGCTGACCAGTCCGGAATCGGTGCAGACCGAACTGGGCGAACTGCGTGGCAACCGTGCCTACACCTTTACCCCAGGCAGTGCGGTCGATGTGCTATTGCGTCCGGATGACATCATTCACGCACCGCACAGTGCGCTCAAAGCGCAGATCACCGGCAAGAGCTTCCTCGGTGCATCGACCCTGTATCGTCTGCAACTGCCAACCGGCAGCCAGCTTGAGGCGATTTTCCCAAGCCATATCGACCATCAGGTCGGAACTGAAGTCGGGATTGAAGTGGCCGCCGATCATCTGGTGCTGTTTGCCGTGCCGGGCAGCGTCGCGGCGCAGTTGCCAGTGCCGGAGAACGGTGTTCGCCGGTACAGCTCGGCGGTGTGATTGCAGTGATCGCGGAGCAAGCCCGCTCCTACCGTAGGAGCGGGCTTGCTCCGCGATGATTCACAGATACAACGAACCGCTCGCCACACGCCGGGCATAACCACCGATCCTCACCCGCTGCCCCTCCAGGCGGCAATACAGCTCACCACCCCGACTCGAACGCTGAAAGGCAACAAGTTCGGTTTTCCCCAGGCGCTCAGCCCAATAGGGAATCAGGCAGCAGTGAGTCGATCCGGTCACCGGGTCTTCAGGAATGCCAATCCCCGGCGCAAAGTAGCGCGATACAAAGTCGTGGCTTTCGCCGCGCGCGGTAACGATCACACCCAAGCCAGGCAACTTCGCGACTGCCGCCATGTCCGGCACACAATCACGTACCGCCTGCTCCGACTCCAGCACCACTAGCAATTCCTTGGTCTGCAGCACCTCGACTACCGGACAACCCAAGGCTTGCGCTACCGGCAACGGCTCGTGAATCGGCTGCGGATCGATACGCGGGAAGTCCAGCAGCAGGCGCCCGCCTTCACGGCTGACACTCAACGGCCCAGACATGCTCTGGAACGCCAATCGCTCACCAGGCACCTTGTAGACCTCAAACAACACATGCGCACTGGCCAACGTCGCATGGCCACACAAGGGCACTTCAGTGGTCGGGGTGAACCAGCGTATGTGCCATTGCTCGCCGTCAGGTACGACAAAAGCGGTTTCGGCCAGGTTGTGCTCAGCGGCGATCTGCTGCATCAACGCGTCACTGAGCCACTGATCAAGGCGATAGACCATGGCCGGGTTACCGGCGAAGGGGCGTTCACTGAACGCGTCAACCTGATGAAATTCCAGCTGCATGCGACGACTCTCTGTGTTGTTGGACCCAGAGCATGCCCGTTACCGGGCAGGCGCTAACAGAGACAGAGGCGCAGGATTTTGGGCATACAGATTTCAGTCGCGGGCAATCGCGGCGAAGGTGGCCTTAGTGTGTTCGGCCAGCACCGCAGCCGCCAACTCCACTTCCAGTCCGCGACGGCCGGCGCTGACAAAAATGGTTTCAAAAGTTTGGGCGGACTGATCAATAAAAGTGCGCAAACGCTTCTTCTGTCCCAGTGGGCTGATGCCACCCAGCAAATAACCGGTTGAACGCTGGGCGGCGGCGGGGTCTGCCATCTCACATTTCTTCACACCCGCGGCGTGGGCAAGGCCCTTCAGATCGAGGCTGCCGATCACCGGCACCACCGCTACCAGCAACTCGCCCTTCTCGCTGCTGGCCAGCAGCGTCTTGAACACTCGCACCGGCTCAAGATCGAGCTTTTCAGCTGCTTCCAAGCCATACGACGCCGCCTTGGGGTCGTGCTCGTAACTGTGGATGCGATGTTCAGCACGAACTTTTTTCAACAAATCCAGGGCGGGCGTCATGCAGGACTCCATGTAAGAGGATCAACACGTTTTCGCTCGCTACTGTAGGGCAAATCCATCACCCCAACCACCGATGCGCGACACGGCATTACACGCAACCGTTTGCGTCTACGGATTACCATTGGCCCGGCCAATAGTCAGAATGTGGCCAATCGTTCACTTTCGACCTTTGACATAAGCGTTTCTTGTCTATATTTTTTCGAATCTGAATACCGCCAATGCCCCTTTTAGGTGCATTTTTGCCGCCCGCCCGACCGAAATGGGGATTTCTGTCGGGCTTTTGTCGAGCGCTCACTGCGCCTCACAACAACAAAAACCGAGGTAACGAATGACGACAGCTCTACGACAACCAACCTTATCCAGCCAATGCATGGCCGAGTTTCTCGGCACCGCCCTGTTGATATTCTTCGGTACCGGCTGCGTGGCCGCGCTCAAAGTTGCGGGTGCCAGCTTCGGTCTGTGGGAAATCAGCATCATCTGGGGTGTCGGCGTAAGCATGGCGATTTACTTGACCGCCGGGGTGTCCGGCGCGCATCTGAACCCGGCTGTGAGCATCGCCCTGTGGCTGTTCGCCGGTTTTGAAAAGCGCAAACTACCGTTTTACATCGTCGCCCAGATTGCCGGGGCATTCTGTGGTGCCGCGTTGGTTTATACGCTGTACAGCAACCTGTTCTTCGATTACGAACAAGCACATGCCATGGTTCGCGGCAGCCAGGCCAGCCTTGAGCTGGCATCGGTGTTCTCCACTTACCCGCACCCGGCGCTGTCCACTGGCCAGGCGTTTCTGGTCGAGGTGATCATCACCGCCGTATTGATGGCGGTGATCATGGCCCTGACCGACGACAACAACGGCCTGCCGCGCGGCGCTATGGCGCCACTGCTGATCGGCCTGCTGATCGCCGTGATTGGCAGCGCCATGGGCCCGCTGACCGGCTTTGCGATGAACCCGGCGCGAGACTTTGGGCCGAAACTGATGGCGTTCCTCGCCGGCTGGGGCGAAATCGCCTTTACTGGCGGCCGTGATATTCCCTATTTCCTGATTCCGATTTTTGCGCCGATCATAGGGGCGAGCCTTGGTGCCGCCCTGTATCGCGGTGTGATTGCCCGCAACCTGCCGGTTGCCGAGTGCGAAAACGCCCAGATCGATGCCAATCCTCAGGGCAAGACCCAGGCATCCTGATGCCTGTTTGGCGAGCCACGCTCGCCCTGCCCTGATAACTACCCTATTGAGTGCAAGGCCAACGACATGACAGACACCCACAACAAGAACTACATCATTGCCCTGGACCAGGGCACGACAAGTTCGCGGGCTATCATTTTCGACCGCGATGCCAACGTGGTAGGCACCTCGCAGCGCGAATTCGCACAGCATTATCCGCAAGCCGGCTGGGTCGAGCACGACCCCATGGAAATCTTCGCTACCCAGAGCGCGACCATGGTCGAAGCCCTGGCGCAGGCTGGCCTGAGCCACGACCAAGTGGCCGCCATCGGCATCACCAACCAGCGTGAAACCACGGTGGTCTGGGATAAGGAAACCGGACGCCCGGTGTACAACGCGATCGTCTGGCAATGCCGACGCAGCACCGAGATCTGCGAGCAGCTCAAGCGCGACGGCCTGCAGGACTACATTCGCGAAACCACCGGCCTGGTCACTGATCCGTACTTCTCCGGCACCAAGCTCAAGTGGATCCTCGACAACGTCGAAGGTGCCCGCGAACGCGCCGAGCGCGGTGACCTGCTGTTTGGCACCGTCGACAGCTGGCTGATCTGGAAATTTTCCGGCGGCAAGGTGCATGTCACCGACTACACCAACGCCTCGCGCACCATGCTCTTCAACATCCACACCCTGCAGTGGGACGAGAAGATGCTTGAAGTGCTGAAAATTCCGCGGCAGATGCTGCCGCAGGTTCACAGCTCCTCCGAAGTGTACGGCCACACCAAGAGCGGCATCGCCATCGCCGGTATTGCTGGTGACCAGCAGGCAGCCCTGTTCGGCCAGATGTGCGTCGAACCCGGCCAGGCCAAGAACACCTACGGCACCGGCTGCTTCCTGCTGATGAACACCGGTGACAAGGCGGTCAAATCTTCCCACGGCCTGCTCACCACCATCGCCTGCGGCCCGCGCGGCGAAGTGGCCTACGCCTTGGAAGGTGCGGTATTCAACGGTGGTTCCACCGTGCAATGGCTGCGCGATGAGCTGAAAATCGTCAATGACGCCCACGACACCGAGTACTTCGCCAGCAAGGTCAAAGACAGCAACGGCGTGTACCTGGTGCCGGCGTTCACCGGTCTTGGTGCACCCTACTGGGACCCTTACGCCCGTGGCGCGTTGTTCGGCCTGACCCGTGGGGTCAAGGTCGATCACATCATCCGTGCGGCGCTGGAATCCATCGCCTATCAGACCCGCGACGTTCTCGACGCCATGCAGCAGGATTGCGGCCAGCGCCTGAGCGAGCTGCGGGTTGACGGCGGTGCCGTGGCCAACAACTTCCTCATGCAGTTCCAGGCCGACATCCTCGGCACCTGCGTCGAGCGTCCGCAAATGCGCGAAACCACGGCACTGGGCGCGGCCTACCTGGCCGGTCTGGCGTGCGGATTCTGGAGTGGCCTGGATGAACTGCGCGGCAAGGCGGTGATCGAGCGCGAGTTCAGCCCGCAGTTGGACGAAGCACAGAAAGAGAAGCTGTATGCCGGCTGGTTGAAGGCGGTAGATCGCACGCGCGATTGGGAGCCGCACGAGGAGTAAGGTTTTCGCGAGGCAAGCCCGCTCCCACCGGACTCGGTGGGAGCGGGCTTGCCTCGCGATCGCTTCACTCGGCTGGCTGTCAGGCAATTCCTGCGGCATCATGGCGCTATTTGCCCGGCAGCCCCAAAGGACCGCCCATGAACCTGCCCCCTCGCCAACAACAAATCCTCGAACTGGTCCGCGAACGCGGCTACGTCAGTATCGATGAGATGGCGCAGCTATTTGTTGTCACCCCGCAAACCATTCGCCGCGATATCAACCAGCTTGCTGAAGTCAATCTGCTACGCCGCTATCACGGTGGCGCTGCCTATGACTCGAGCATCGAAAACACCGCGTATGCCATGCGCGCCGACCAGATGCGTGACGAGAAGCAGCGCATCGCCGAAGCCATCGCCGCACAGATCCCCGACCATGCCTCGCTGTTCATCAACATCGGTACCACCACCGAATCGATTGCCCGCGCCCTGCTCAATCACAACCATCTGAAGATCATCACCAACAACCTGCACGTGGCTTCGATCCTCAGCGCCAAGGATGACTTCGAAGTGCAACTGGCCGGCGGTACGGTGCGGCGTGACGGTGGCGTGGTCGGCCAGGCCAGTGTCGATTTCATCAACCAGTTCAAGGTCGACTTTGCCCTGGTCGGTATCAGCGGTATCGACGAAGACGGCAGCCTGCTCGATTTCGACTACCAGGAAGTACGGGTTTCCCAGGCGATCATCGCCAATGCCCGCCAGGTGATCCTCGCCGCCGACTCCAGCAAGTTCGGACGCAACGCCATGGTGCGCCTGGGCTCGATCAGCCTGATCGATTGCCTGGTGACCGATCAGGCGCCAGTACCCGCCCTCAGCCAATTGCTCAGCCAGTACAAGATTCGCCTCGAAGTGGTCTGAGGCGTGATCCGCTGCCACCGCAACGGTGGCAGCGCAAATGTTCACTATTTTTCATTTATTTGTCATCCGATCAGTATTTTCTATGGAAAGCGACTGGCAGACCCCATTCCGTTGCGCTAATATTTTCGAAAATGAACATCAATGTTCAAATTCGATGTTAGAAAGTATTTAAGGAAGCCGCCCGTGCCGCAATCCAGCTTGTCATCGCCTGCCCTTGCCGACATCTATGACCTCGCCATCATTGGCGGTGGCATCAATGGCGTGGGTATCGCCGCCGACGCGGCTGGACGCGGCCTGTCGGTATTCCTCTGCGAAAAAGACGACCTCGCCAGCCACACCTCGTCGGCCAGCAGCAAGCTGATCCACGGCGGCCTGCGCTACCTGGAACACTATGAGTTCCGCCTGGTGCGTGAAGCGCTGGCCGAGCGCGAAGTGCTGTTGGCCAAGGCTCCGCACATCGTCAAGCCGATGCGTTTCGTCCTGCCGCACCGCCCGCACCTGCGCCCGGCGTGGATGATCCGTGCCGGCCTGTTCCTTTACGATCACCTGGGCAAACGCGAAAAACTCGGCGCCTCGCGCAGCCTGCGCTTCGGCCCGGGCAACCCGCTCAAGGCCAACATCACCCGTGGTTTCGAATACGCCGATTGCGCCGTGGATGACGCCCGCCTGGTAGTCCTCAACGCCATGGCTGCGCGCGAAAAAGGCGCAGACATCCGCACCCGCACTCGCTGCGTTCGCGCACAACGTGTCGATGGCGTGTGGGACGTGCTGCTCGAAAACGCCGATGGCAGCCAGCAGTCGATCCGCGCCCGCGCCCTGGTCAATGCCGCCGGCCCGTGGGTGGCCAAGTTCATCAAAGATGACCTGCAACTCGACGCCCCGTACGGCATTCGTCTGATTCAGGGCAGCCACCTGATCGTGCCGAAGCTGTATGACGGTGAGCACGCCTACATCCTGCAGAACGAAGACCAACGCATCGTATTCGCCATTCCGTATCTGGAACGCTTCACCCTGATCGGTACCACAGACCGTGAATACACTGGCGACCCGGCCAAGGTCGCGATCACCGAAGGCGAAACCGACTACCTGCTCAACGTGGTCAACGCGCACTTCAACCATCAGCTCAGCCGTGCCGATATCCTGCACACCTTTGCCGGTGTACGGCCGCTGTGTAACGACGAGTCGGACAACCCTTCGGCCGTTACCCGCGACTACACCCTGGCCCTCTCGGCCAGCAGCGGTGATGCCCCGCTGCTGTCGGTATTCGGTGGCAAGCTGACGACCTACCGCAAGCTGGCCGAGTCGGCCATGAGCGAACTCGCACCGTTCTTCACCCAGATGCGTGGCAGCTGGACCGCCAGCGCCGCCCTGCCGGGTGGCGAGAACATGACCACCGCGCAAGCCCTGACCGATAGCATCCTGACCCAATGTGGCTGGCTGCCAGCCGACATCGCCAAGCGTTGGGCGCTGACCTACGGCAGCCGCGTCTGGCGCCTGCTTGAAGGCGTGCAAGGCCCGGCAGACCTGGGCGATGCCATCGGTGGTGGATTGTTCACCCGCGAGGTGGATTACCTGTGCAGCGAAGAGTGGGCCGTCAGCGCCGACGACATCCTCTGGCGCCGCAGCAAGCTCGGCTTGTTCACCACCGCCGCCGAACAACAGGCCCTGCGCGACTACCTGCAACGCCTGGAGCTGCATCGCGCAGCCTGAACCACCGTGTAGGAGCGGGCTTGCCCCGCGATTGCGGTTTACCTGTCACACCGCGATCGCGGGGCAAGCCCGCTCCTACAGCGCTATATTCGGATTTCCGAACGTTACACATCCTCGCATTCGGCCGCCCGGACGAATCCTACAGCCACTTAGGCGTCAGAAAAGTTTAATGGCCTGATTTCTCAAGGCTTTATGATCAATGTCAGGGCTTGGCATGAGTCATGCTCTACACTCAGTACCCGAATGCGCAAACCGCTTCATTGCAGTGTTCGCTGAACGAAAGAGCCCGCCAACGGCTCAATAAAAAAAACAACGTCGAGGAAATTTTGATGCGTATCGTTCCCCACCTGTTGGGCGCAGCCATCACGGCCGCTTTGATCAGTTCGCCAGTTGTCGCCGCAGAGCTGACCGGCACCCTGAAGAAAATCAACGACTCGGGCACCATTACTCTGGGGCACCGCGACGCTTCTATCCCGTTCTCCTACATCGCCGACGCTTCGGGTAAACCCGTCGGTTACTCCCATGACATCCAGCTGGCAATCGTCGAGGCCCTGAAAAAGGACCTGAACAAGCCAGACCTGAAGGTCAAATACAACCTCGTCACTTCCCAGACCCGTATCCCGCTGGTGCAAAACGGCACCGTTGACGTTGAGTGTGGTTCGACCACCAACAACGTCGAGCGCCAGCAGCAAGTAGCCTTCTCGGTTGGTATCTTCGAAGTCGGTACCCGTCTGTTGACCAAAGCCCAAGACGGCAAGCCTGAAAATGCCAAGTACAAAGACTTCGCTGACCTGGCTGGCAAGAACGTCGTGACCACCGCAGGCACCACGTCCGAGCGCATCCTCAAGGCCATGAACGCCGACAAGCAGATGAAGATGAACGTCATCTCGGCCAAAGACCACGGCGAGTCGTTCCAGATGCTCGAATCCGGCCGCGCTGTCGCCTTCATGATGGACGACGCGCTGCTGGCAGGTGAAATGGCGAAAGCCAAAGATCCAAAAGGCTGGGCCATCGTCGGTACGCCACAGTCCTATGAAATCTACGGCTGCATGGTCCGCAAGGACGACCCAGCGTTCAAGGCAGCTGTCGACAAGGCCATCGTCGACCTCTACAAGTCGGGCGAGATCAACAAGATCTACGACAAGTGGTTCATGCAACCTGTACCGCCAAAGGGCCTGAACCTGAACTTCCCGATGAGCGACGAGCTCAAGGCGCTGATCGCCACTCCTACCGACAAAGCTGCAGACGAAAAGAAGTCCTGATCCCCAGCTAGTTAGTGTCTAACCTTTCATCCGAGGGTGCCTTGTGCCCTCGGATGCTCGAAGGTGCCCGTGAAACAACTGATCTGAGGGGAAATCCCGATGAATTACAACTGGGACTGGGGCGTTTTCTTCAAGTCCACCGGCATCGGCAACGAGATCTACCTTGACTGGTACATCACCGGCCTGGGCTGGACCATCGCCATTGCCATTGCGGCGTGGATCATTGCATTGCTGCTGGGCTCGGTGCTCGGCGTCATGCGTACGGTGCCGAACCGCCTGGTATCGGGCATCGCCACAGCTTACGTGGAACTGTTTCGTAACGTGCCGCTGCTGGTGCAGCTGTTCATCTGGTACTTCCTGGTACCCGACCTGCTGCCTGAAGGCCTGCAGGAATGGTTCAAACAAGACCTCAACCCGACCACTTCGGCGCTGATCAGCGTGGTCATCTGCCTGGGCCTGTTCACCGCCGCACGGGTGTGCGAACAAGTGCGTACCGGTATCCAGGCACTGCCGCGTGGCCAGGAGTCGGCCGCACGCGCCATGGGTTTCAGCCTGCCGCAGATCTACTGGAACGTACTGCTGCCGCAAGCCTACCGAATCATCATTCCGCCGCTGACCTCGGAATTCTTGAACGTGTTCAAGAACTCTTCGGTGGCCTCGCTGATCGGCCTGATGGAGCTGCTGGCGCAAACCAAACAAACCGCCGAGTTCTCGGCCAACCTGTTTGAAGCCTTCACCCTGGCGACGCTGATCTACTTCACCCTGAACATGGGCCTGATGCTGCTGATGCGCATGGTCGAGAAGAAAGTCGCGGTACCCGGCCTGATCTCCGTGGGGGGCAAATAATGGACTTCAGTGGAATCATTCCCGCCCTGCCGAGCCTGTGGAACGGCATGCTGATGACCCTGCAACTGATGGTCATGGGGGTTGTCGGCGGTATCGTGCTGGGCACCATCCTGGCACTGATGCGCCTGTCGTCGAACAAGCTGCTGTCGAACTTCGCCGGCGTTTACGTCAACTACTTCCGCTCGATCCCGCTGCTGCTGGTGATCACCTGGTTCTACCTGGCGGTGCCGTTCATCCTGCGCTGGATCACCGGCGAAGACACGCCAGTCGGCGCCTTCACCTCCTGCGTCGTGGCGTTCATGATGTTCGAGGCCGCCTACTTCTGCGAAATCGTCCGTGCAGGCGTACAGTCGATTTCCAAAGGCCAGATGGGTGCGGCACAAGCGCTGGGCATGACCTACGGGCAAACCATGCGCCTGATCATCCTGCCCCAGGCGTTTCGCAAGATGACCCCGCTGCTGCTGCAGCAGAGCATCATCCTGTTCCAGGACACCTCGCTGGTTTACACCGTCGGCCTGGTGGACTTTCTCAACTCGGCACGGGCCAGTGGCGACATCATCGGGCGCTCCAACGAGTTCCTGATTTTCGCCGGCATCGTGTACTTCGTCATCAGCTTCTCCGCTTCCTGGCTGGTCAAGCGTCTGCAGAAAAGGATAACCGTATGATTTCCATCAAGAACGTCAACAAGTGGTACGGCGACTTCCAGGTTCTGACCGACTGCAACACCGAGGTCAAGAAAGGTGAAGTGGTTGTGGTCTGTGGCCCGTCGGGTTCGGGCAAGTCGACCCTGATCAAATGCGTCAACGCCCTGGAGCCGTTCCAGAAAGGCGACATCGTGGTGGACGGCACCTCGATCGCCGACCCCAAGACCAACCTGCCCAAGCTGCGCTCACGGGTCGGCATGGTGTTCCAGCATTTCGAGCTGTTCCCGCACCTGAGCATCACCGAGAACCTGACCATTGCCCAGCGCAAGGTACTGGGCCGCAGTGAAGCAGAAGCCACCAAGAAGGGCCTGGCCCTGCTCGACCGCGTCGGCCTCAGCGCCCACGCCAAGAAGCACCCGGGGCAACTCTCCGGTGGTCAGCAGCAGCGTGTGGCGATTGCCCGCGCCCTGTCGATGGACCCGATCGTCATGCTGTTCGACGAACCGACCTCGGCACTGGACCCGGAAATGGTCAATGAAGTACTGGACGTGATGGTGGAACTGGCCCACGAAGGCATGACCATGATGTGCGTGACCCACGAAATGGGCTTCGCCCGCAAAGTCGCCAATCGGGTGATTTTCATGGACCAGGGCAAGATCATCGAGGACTGCCAGAAGGAAGAGTTCTTCGGTGACCCAAGCGCCCGCCATGAGCGTACCCAGCACTTCCTCAGCAAAATCCTGCAACACTGAGGTGATGACCAGCGCCCACTGTCCGACCTGTAGCGGACATTGGGTGCTGGCCGTTCAAAGGCCACTGTGATGAAATGCGATCCCACGCTCTTTCGCCCAGCCAAGCCTGCTCTTGCCGTGAAACCCCGTTTGCTTCGCCAACTGCTGATCCCGCCTTTGATCATTCTGCTGATGATCGGTCTGGGTGTGGCTGGCTTCATGATCAGCGAGCACAACGGCATTCGCACCTTGAGCGAGTCTGGCGAGCGCCAGCTTGAGCTGCACGCCCGCGGCGTCGAAAGCGAAATCAGCAAATACACCTACCTGCCCAGCGTGCTGGAACTGGAAAGCAGCGTTTCCAGCCTGCTGACCGATCCTGAAGGCGAACACCGCCAGACGGTCAACGAATACCTCGAAGGCCTGAACCGGCGCAGCCGCAGTCGAGCCATCTTCGTGCTCGACACCACGGGCCGGGTCCAGGCCACCAGCAACTGGCGTGACGTCGACAGCTTTCTCGGTGAAGACCTGTCGTTCCGTGCCTATTTCCAGCACGCCGTACGCGGCCAGCCCGGGCGTTTCTACGGCATTGGCAGCACCACCGGCGAGCCAGGCTACTACCTCGCCCATGGCCTGGAAGAACACGGCAAAATCATTGGCGTGGCGGTGATCAAAGTCCGCCTGGAAAACATGGAAGAGCGCTGGCAGCGCGCACGCCTGGAAGCCTTCGTCAGCGACGAAAATGGCATCATCATTCTTTCCAGCGACCCGGCCCGACGCCTCAAGTCGGTACGCCCGCTGACCCCGGACATCAAGGAACGCCTGGCGCGCAGCCTGCAGTACTACTGGTGGCCGCTCAATGAACTGCAACCCCTGTCGCGGGAAAAGCTCGCCGATGGCCTGGAGAAGCTGAGCTTCCCGGCCAATGCAGAACTGGGTGATGGTCGCCGCGAAGTCGCCTACCTGGCCCAGACCCGGCGTCTGAGTGACACGCCCTGGCACTTCACCCTGCTCACACCCTTGCAGGACTTGCGTCGTGAATCGATCATCCAGGGCGTGCTGGTAGCGGTCGCCTTCGCCTTGCTGACCATTGTGCTGATTGCCTGGAACGAGCGGCGTAAAGTCATTGCCACCCGCCTGGCCGCCCGTGAGGCACTTGAAGAGGCCAACAGCCAGCTGGAGCGCAAAATTACCGAGCGCACCGCTGACTTGCGGGCCAGCAACGACCGCCTCAAGGGCCAGATTCGTGAACGCCGGCAGGCCGAGCAGACCCTGCGCCATGCCCAGGACGAACTGGTCCAGGCCGGAAAGCTTGCGGCTATCGGGCAGATGTCCACCAGCATTGCCCATGAGCTGAACCAGCCATTGGCCGCGTTGCGTACCCTATCAGGCAACACCGTACGCTTCCTCGAACGTGGCGCCCTGGAAACCGCCAGCGCCAACCTGCTGACCATGAATGACCTGATCGACCGCATGGGGCGGATCACCGCCAGCCTGCGCTCGTTTGCCCGTCGTGGTGACGACAGTGGCCAGGCTTCGTTGGGCAAAGCGGTGGAAGCCAGCCTGCAGGTACTGGGCGCGCGCGTTGCCGGTTGCCACCTGAAGCTCAACCATCAGTACGAAGATCAACAACTGGCGATCGACCAGACCCGCCTTGAGCAGATTCTGGTCAACCTGATCGGCAACGCGCTCGACGCCATGGCCGCCCAGCCCTTGCCCGAACTCTGGCTCGAAGGCGAGCTGCAAGGCGACAAATACCGCCTGCGGGTGCGCGACAACGGCCACGGCATCGACGCTGAAGCACGCAAGCACCTGTTCGAACCTTTCTTCACCACCAAACCAGGAGAGCACGGCCTGGGCCTGGGCCTGACTCTGTCTGCCAGCCTCGCCGCTGCCGCCAAGGGCAACCTGAGCGTCGAACATCCCGCCAATGGTGGTACCGCGTTCGTCCTCACCCTGCCCTTGGTCACTGCCCCTGGAGAATCTGCCGAGTGCCTATGAACCAAGCGCCCCTTACTGTCCTGATCGTCGAAGACGACCCGCATGTGCTGCTCGGCTGCCAGCAGGCGCTGGCGCTGGAAGACATTGCCTGCGAAGGCGTCGGCAGCGCCGAAGAAGCCCTGCAGCGCATCGGTGATGACTTCGCCGGGATTGTGGTCAGCGACATTCGCCTGCCCGGCATCGACGGCCTGGAACTGCTGAGCCGCCTCAAGGCCCGCGACAGCAGCCTGCCGGTGGTATTGATCACCGGCCACGGCGACATCGACATGGCCGTTGGCGCGATGCGCAATGGCGCCTACGACTTCATGGAAAAACCCTTCGCCCCGGAGCGTCTGGTCGAAGTGGTACGCCGCGCCCTGGAACAACGCGGGCTGTCGCGGGAAGTCTTCGCCTTGCGCCGCCAACTGGCGGAGCAAAGCACCCTGGAGGGCCGCATCATTGGCCGCTCGCCAGCCATGCAGAACCTGCGTGACCTGATCGCCAACGTCGCCGACACCTCGGCCAATGTCTTGATCGAAGGCGAAACCGGCACCGGTAAAGAGCTGGTCGCCCGTTGCCTGCACGATTTCAGCCGGCGCCAGGGCCAACCCTTCGTGGCCCTCAACTGCGGTGGCCTGCCGGAGAACCTGTTCGAGAGCGAAATCTTCGGCCACGAGGCCAACGCCTTTACCGGCGCGGGCAAACGGCGCATCGGCAAGATCGAACACGCCAACGGCGGCACGCTGTTTCTCGACGAAGTCGAAAGCATGCCGATCAACCTGCAGATCAAACTGCTGCGCGTGTTGCAGGAGCGTACCCTCGAACGCCTGGGCTCGAACCAGAGCATACCGATCGATTGCCGGGTAATTGCCGCGACCAAATCCGACCTGGCCGCCCTCGGCCAGAGCGGCCAGTTTCGCAGCGACCTGTATTACCGCCTCAACGTGGTGACCCTGGAACTGCCGCCGCTGCGTGAACGCCGTGAAGACATCCTGCAGCTGTTCGAACACTTTCTGCAGTTGTCCTCATTGCGCTTCGACCGCGAGACACCGCAACTGGACAGCCAGACACTGTCGCGCCTGATGGCCCATGATTGGCCGGGCAACGTACGTGAATTGCGCAACGTCGCCGAACGCTTCGCCCTTGGCTTACCGGCCTTCAAGAAAGTTGGCGCCAGTGCCAGCCAGGGCTTGGGCTTTGCCGAAGCGGTTGAGGCGTTCGAACGCAACCTGATCAGCGATGCCCTGCAACGTACCGGCGGCAACCTCAGCCAGGCCAGCCAGGAGCTGAGCATGGCCAAGACCACGCTGTTCGACAAAGTGAAAAAATATGGCCTGGGTTGACCGGCCGCTGCCTCGAGAAAACCTGTGGACCTGATACTCAAAGCCTGCCTGGGCGCAGCAGTGGTGGTGATCCTTGCTGCGCTGGCGAAAACCCGCAATTACTACATCGCCGGGCTGGTCCCGCTTTTTCCGACCTTTGCCCTGATTGCCCATTACATCGTCGGCAAGGGCCGTTCGCTGGACGATTTGAAAACCACCATCCTGTTTGGCATGTGGTCGATCATCCCGTACTTCGTCTACCTGGCGGCGCTGTATGTGCTGGTGGATCGCATGCGCCTGGAGCTGTCGCTGGCCTTGGCAGCGGTGGCCTGGCTTGTGGCGGCCACGGTGCTGGTCAGCGTCTGGGTGAAGTTTCAGTAGGAGCGGGCTTGCCCCGCGATTGCGGTGTGTCAGTGAAATTGCCTCGCGGGGCAAGCCCGCTCCTACACGGTCAGTACGCCGCCAGGTGCGTATCGGCCAGGCGCTGGGTTTTCAGGTAAGGCAGCACTGCGGCCAGCAACGGTACTTTGAACTGTTCCTGAAAACGATGAGCCAAACCTGGAATCAACTTCAACTGGCTGCCATGAATATGCGCAGCCAGGTGCACGCCATGCATCACCGGTAACAAAGGGTCGGCGGTGCCATGCACCACCAGCGTCGGCAGGCGCAGGTGGTTGAGCAGTTCAACCCTACTCGGTTCCGCCAGTATCGCCAGAATCTGGCGCTTGCCTCCCTCCGGGTTGAATGCGCGGTCATAGGATTGCGCCGCCTGTTCCAGCAGGGCCTGACGATCATCCTCGACCTGCGGGCTACCCAGCGCAGCCAGCAGGTCAGCTTGCTGCTCGATAGCCACTGCGCGGTTCGGCGCCTCACGCCGTGCCAATAACTGCACCAAGGCAGGGCTGGGCGTCGGCAAGCCTTGGGCACCTGAGCTGGACATGATCAAGGTCAGGCTTTCCACCCGCGCCGGCGCCATGGCCGCCAGGTGCTGGGCGATCATGCCGCCCATACTCACACCCATGACGTGAAAGCGCTCAATCCCCAAGACGTCCATCAAGCCCAGGCCGTCTTCAGCCATATCGGTGAGGCTATAAGGCGCGCTGACCGAAAGCCCGAGTTTGTAGCGCAACAATTGGTAGGTCAGGTTGGCGCTGGCCGGTGCCTGGGTCCAGTGGGTCAGGCCAACATCGCGGTTGTCGTAGCGAATCACCCGAAAGCCTTGCTGACACAACGCCGCCACCACCTCATCCGGCCAGTGGATCAACTGCCCGCCCAGGCCCATGACCAACAGCAGTGCCGGGTCTGAGTCTCGGCCAATGCTTTGATAGGCCACGCTCAGCTGTGCCAGGTCGGCGTGTTGGGTCGGCACGTTGGTGTCGCAACGTGACGCTGCAACGGAAGGTAAGGCGCTGATCAGCACCAGAAAAAACAAAAATGCCCGCATGAAAGAAACACCAGAATGCAAATCCCCAGTAGAGCGGGAGTCTGATGACTTTCATGCGGGCGCGCTGCCACAAAACCGTGACCGTTTGATGACAGGCGCTCAGTGGTCATTATCGCGGGGCAAGCCCGCTCCCACAGTTGCCAGCCGGTGGGAGCGGCGGTGCGGCGACCCGACTTGCCCCGCGATATCGTCAAGCCAACTGGCTGCGAAGTTGCCGGGCCGCAGCCACCATATTCACCAACGCCGCTTCGGTTTCCGGCCAGGCCCGGGTCTTGAGGCCGCAGTCGGGGTTGACCCACAAGCGTTCGGCCGGAATACGCTCGACCGCTTTGCTCATCAGTTTGACCATTTCAGCGGTGTCCGGCACGCGCGGTGAGTGAATGTCGTACACGCCCGGACCAATGTCGTTGGGGTAGTCGAAGGCTTTGAAAGCCTCCAGCAACTGCATGTCCGAACGTGACGTCTCGATGGTGATCACGTCAGCATCCATGGCTGCGATAGCCTCGATCACGTCGTTGAACTCGCTGTAGCACATATGCGTGTGAATCTGCGTTTCATCCCGCACGCCACTGGAGCACAAACGGAAGGCTGCAACTGCCCAGTCTAGGTACGCCTGCCATTGCGCACGGCGCAGCGGCAGGCCTTCACGGAACGCTGCCTCATCGATTTGCACGATCTTGATACCGGCCGCTTCCAGGTCCTGTACTTCGTCGCGAATGGCCAGCGCCAGTTGCTCGGCCTGAGCCTGGCGCGACAGGTCTTCGCGTGGGAACGACCACATCAGCATGGTCACCGGCCCAGTCAGCATGCCTTTCATGACCTTGTTGGTCTGGCGCTGGGCGTACTCGATCCAGGCCACTGTCATCGGCTGCGGCCGGCTCAGGTCACCGTAGATGATCGCCGGTTTCACGCAACGCGAGCCGTAGCTCTGTACCCAACCAAAGCGGGTGAAGAGGTAGCCGTCGAGTTGTTCGGCAAAATACTCGACCATATCATTGCGCTCGGCTTCGCCATGCACCAGCACGTCCAGGCCAAGGCGCTCCTGCACCTGTACGGCATGGCGAATCTCACTGTGCATCGCGTCGGTGTAATCATTGGCCGACAGCTTGCCCTGCTTGTAAGCCTGACGCGCCAGACGGATGGCCGAGGTCTGCGGGAACGAGCCAATGGTGGTAGTCGGGAACGCTGGCAACTGTAGGCGTTGACGCTGGGCGTCAATGCGTTGGGCAAAGGCTGACTGACGCTGACGATCGCCAGCACTGACCGCTGCCAGACGCGCCTGGACCTGCGGTTTGTGGATGCGTGGCGATTGCGCACGGTTGAGCTGAACAGCGCGGCTGCTGGCCAGTGCGCTTTGCACTGCGGGCAGGTGGGGCACCTCCAGTGCCTTGGACAACAGGGCAATTTCTTCGCACTTCTGCACGGCGAAGGCCAGCCAGCTTTTCAGTTCCGTGTCGAGCTTGTCTTCACGCGCCAGGTCCACCGGGCTGTGCAACAGCGAGCAGGAACCGGCGACCCAGAGATTGGCGCCGAACCGTTGCTTGGCCTGCTGCAGTTGCTCCAGCGCCTGCTCCAGGTCGCAACGCCAGACGTTGCGGCCGTTGACCACGCCCAGCGACAGCACTTTATAGGTAGGCAGGCGATCCAGCACCGCTGGCAATTGTTCTGCGGCACGCACAACGTCGATGTGCAGACCGTCCACCGGCAGGCTCACCGCCAGGCCGAGGTTGTCTTCCAGGGCGCTGAAGTAGGTGGCTACCAGCTTTTTCAGCGGCGAGTACTGCAGAATGTGATAAGCGCGCTCGAAGGCATTCTTCCACGCCTGCGGCAGGTCGAGGCCCAGAATCGGCTCATCGATCTGCACCCACTCCACACCCTGACGCGCCAGACGGCTGAGGATCTCGCCGTAAACCGGCAACAGGCGCTCCAACAGGTCGAGTTTGTCGAAGTCTGCGCCCTTGGTCTTGCCCAGCCACAGGTAGGTCAGCGGCCCGATCAGTACCGGCTTGACCGCGTGGCCCAAGGCTTGAGCTTCTGCGACTTCTTCAAACAGTTGCTCCCAGCTCAGCAGGAAGCGCTGGTCGGCAGTGAATTCCGGCACCAGGTAGTGGTAATTGGTATCGAACCACTTGGTGAGCTCTTGCGCGTATTGCGTCTGGCCATGCTCGCCGCCGCAGCAGGTGGTGGCGCCCCGGGCCATGGCGAACAGGGTGTCGAGGGTGGGCAGGCCGTTGCTGCCCAAGGTGTTGGCGAATCGCTCAGGAATCGCACCGAAGGCCAGCGAATGGCTCAACACCTGGTCGTACCAGGCAAAGTCGCCGACTGGCAGCAACTGGATACCGGCATCTTTCTGCACCTGCCAGTGACGCGCACGCAACTCACGGCCCACGGCCTGCAACGCGGCCTGATCGATATCACCCTTCCAGTAGGCTTCTTGCGCTTTTTTCAGTTCGCGGTCAGCGCCGATGCGCGGAAAACCAAGGTTGTGGGCCAGTGCCATGACAATCGTGCTCCATGTAAAAGATGGCGCTATTGTCGACAGGCAGGGCAACATGAGACAAACTCAATAAATTCGTGTTGATCTCAAAATTAATTCATGGAGCACGCAGTGCTGGAAATTCGCCACCTCAAAACTCTGCATGCCCTGCGCGAGGCCGACAGCCTGGTCGAAGCGGCGGAACGCCTGCACCTGACGCAGTCGGCGCTGTCGCACCAGTTCAAGGAGCTGGAGGAGCGCCTGGGGATGCAGCTGTTCATGCGCAAAACCAAGCCGATTCGCTTCACCAGTGCCGGCTTGCGCTTGCTGCAACTGGCCGATGCCACCCTGCCCCTGCTGCGCACGGCCGAACGTGACATTGCCCGCCTGGCCGGTGGCACTGCCGGGCGTCTGCACATGGCCATCGAATGCCACAGCTGCTTCCAGTGGCTGATGCCCACCATCGATCAGTTCCGCGATGCCTGGCCGGAGGTTGAGTTGGACCTGGCGTCAGGCTTCGCCTTTGCCCCGCTCCCGGCCCTGGCCCGTGGCGATCTGGACTTGGTGGTGACCTCCGACCCGCTGGAACTGGCCGGCCTGACCTACGTGCCACTGTTCACCTATGAAGCGATGCTGGCGGTGGCCAACCAGCACCCCTTGGCCAGCAAGCCCTACATCGTGCCGGATGACCTGGCCGCAGAAACGCTGATCACCTACCCGGTGGAGCGTGACCGCCTGGATATTTTCACCCGTTTCCTCGAGCCCGCCGACGTCGAACCGGCGCAAGTGCGCACTGCCGAGCTGACGGTGATGATGATGCAATTGGTCGCCAGCGGCCGTGGTGTCTGCGGTATGCCCCACTGGGCGCTGCATGAGTACAGCTCACGGGGCTACGTGAAAGGTAAACGCCTGGGCGAGAAAGGTTTGTTCGCCACGCTGTACGCAGCAGTGCGCACCGACATGCTCGATGCGCCCTACATGCGTGATTTCCTGCTGACGGCCAAGGACACCTCGTTCTCCACGCTCGACGGTGTCAGCGCCGTACGCTGAGCCTCAAGCCAGCTTGCGCTGCTCCTGCACCAGACGCAGCGCCAGGCCCGCGAGG
Organism: Pseudomonas sp. NUPR-002; assembly: GCF_056322725.1. Lineage (NCBI taxonomy): Bacteria > Pseudomonadati > Pseudomonadota > Gammaproteobacteria > Pseudomonadales > Pseudomonadaceae > Pseudomonas > Pseudomonas sp. NUPR-002. Next base: position 1,394,501 of record NZ_CM150476.1, on the reverse strand, counting down.
ACGAAGCCCATCACATAGCGCTGCACCATCAGCCACAGCGGGTAGCGCACGAACCAGGCCGACAGCCCGGCGGCGAACAAGGCGATCAGCAGATTCACCGAGAAGCTCACGGTGATCTGGGTCAGCCCCAGGATCAGACTCTGAGCCAGCAGCGAGCCATGCTCCGGGGAGATGAACTGTGGCAGGATCGACAGGTAGAACATCGCCACCTTAGGGTTCAGCAGGCTGGTCAGAAAGCCCATCATCACCAGCCTGGCCGGTGAGTCAGGGCTCAGCTCACGGGCTTCGAACGGCGAGCGCGCCCCCGGCTTGACCGCTTGCCAGGCCATCCACAACAGATAGGCGGCACCTGCCCATTTGAGCAGCTCGTATCCCAGCGGGATAGCCATGAACAAGGCGGTCAGCCCCACTGCCGCCGCTGTCATGTGCACCAGAAACCCGGCCACCACGCCCAGCAACGACGTAATCCCGGCCATGCGTCCCTGGCAGATCGAGCGTGAGATCAGGTAGATCATGTTGGGTCCCGGGGTCAGGACCATCAACAGTGCGGCACCGGTAAACAACAACCACTCATTCACGGGGATCATAGGCATTCCTTTGCACTGATAAAACGCTTAGGCGGGTTGGCGCGGTAGGCGCCGGTACAGTGGCAGAATCTGGTCGCGCGTCAGCGGGGCCAGCTCTAGCGTCAACGGCTTACGTGCCGAGACCCACACGACTTCCTCAATCTCTGCGGCTGGCTCGACGAGCATTGCGGTGTGTACTTGAAACAGCTCGGCCTGAACTTCAAAGCCGGGCTCATTGGCAGCCGGAGCGCTGAACTGGCCGAGGTAGTGGGCGTCTTCTGCGTCGATGCGCAAGCCGAGTTCTTCGAACAGTTCACGGGCCAGGGCCGCGACCGGCGGCTCATTGGCCTCGATCTTGCCGCCTGGTTGCATGAAGGCTTTGGTACCGCGTTTGCGCACCAGCAAGGTACGGCCCTGGGGATCGAGCAGCAACGCGGCGGCGATATGAATGGTTTTGCGCATGGGAAACTCGTCGCGGTGAAGGCGCGCTAGGATCCCATGTAGAGAAAAACCGAACAACCTTATGTAGGAGCGGGCTTGCCCCGCGATGGCGGTCTGTCAGGCACACCGCATCGCGGGGCAAGCCCGCTCCTACGGCTCCGGACGAACGTGGCTTGCAACCTGGGTGCATTGGCCGCATAAACAGGCCATGAACCTGCCCGCTCTGAATCACCCGGAACTGCAAGCCTTCCACCCCGCCGTGCGCACCTGGTTCCAGCGCCGCTTCCCGAGTGTGACCGCAGCTCAAGCACAAGCCTGGCCGCTGATTCGTGACGGTCAGTCACTGCTGGTGGCCGCACCCACTGGCTCCGGCAAAACCCTGACGGCCTTTCTGGCGATCCTCGACGAGCTGTTCGAGCAAGGCCTAACCAACGGACAACTGCCCGACCAGACCCAAGTGGTCTACGTCTCCCCGCTCAAGGCGCTGTCCAACGACATTCAGATCAACCTGCAAGCGCCGCTGGCCGGCATCAATCAAGCGCTGATCGAGCAAGGCCACGAAGCGCTGGCAATCCGCACGGCGGTACGCAGTGGCGATACCCCGCAAAAGGAACGCACCGCCATGCGCCGACAGGCGCCGCATATTCTGGTGACCACCCCCGAGTCCCTTTATGTGCTGCTCGGCTCCGATTCCGGACGCCAGGGCCTGGCCAGTGTGCACACGGTTATCGTCGACGAGATCCATGCCCTGGCGGGCAACAAACGCGGCAGCCATCTGGCCCTGAGCCTTGAGCGCCTGCAGGCGTTGTGCGCCCGGCCGCTGCGGCGTATCGGGCTGTCGGCTACGCAGCGCCCGCTGCAGCGGGTGGCTGACTTTCTGGTCGGCCAAGGCCGCAGCTGTGCCATTGTCGACATCGGCCATGCGCGCACGCGAGACCTGGCTCTGGAGGTACCGCCCGTGCCCCTGGGTGCGGTGATGGCCACCGATGTCTGGGACTTGGTATATGACCGCCTGGCAGCCCTGGCCCGAGAACACCGCACCACCCTGGTGTTCGTCAACACCCGGCGCCTGGCCGAGCGCCTGACCCGTCACCTGAGCGAACGCCTGGGCACCGAGGCGGTGGCGGCCCATCATGGCAGCCTGGCCAAGGAATACCGCCTGGATGCTGAACAGCGTCTGAAAAGCGGGGCGCTGCAGGTGTTGGTGGCGACTGCCTCACTGGAGCTGGGGATTGATATCGGCGAAGTCGAACTGGTCTGTCAGATCGGTTCGCCCGGCTCGATCGCCGCGTTCCTGCAACGGGTCGGACGTGCCGGACATCAGGTCGAAGGTACGCCCAAGGGCCGTCTGTTTCCCCTGTCACGTGACGACCTGATCGAGTGCGCCGCCTTGCTCGACTGCGTACGCCGCGGCGAGCTGGACCTGCTGCACGTCCCGCAGGCACCGCTGGATGTGTTGGCGCAACAGATCGTTGCCGAAGTCAGCTGCCAACCGTGGCAAGAGCAAGCGCTGTTCGAGTGCCTGCGTAAGGCCTCGCCCTATGCCGCACTGGACCCCGCGCACTACCAGGCACTGCTGCGCATGCTCGCCGAAGGTTTCAACGGCCGTCAGGGTGTGCGCAGCGCCTACCTGCACCGCGATGCCGTCAACCACAGCCTGCGTGGACGCCGTGGCAGCCAGCTGACCGCACTGACCAGCGGCGGCACCATCCCCGACAACGCCGACTATGCGGTTTTGCTCGAACCCCAGGGCTTGAACATCGGCAGCGTCAACGAAGACTTTGCGGTGGAAAGCATTGCCGGCGACATCTTCCAGCTGGGCAATACCTCGTACCGCATCTTGCGTGTGGAAAGCGGCAAGGTGCGTGTCGAAGATGCCAAAGGCTTGCCACCAAGCATCCCGTTCTGGCTGGGTGAAGCGCCGGGGCGCAGTGACGAGTTGTCGTTCGCGGTCGCCCGCCTGCAGGGCGAGATCGACCAGCGTCTGAGCGAGTCGGCCGATGGATTGCCCGCCGCACTGAGCTGGTTGCAGGACACCCTCGGCCTGGCCGCAGATAGCGCCGAGCAATTGCTCGATTACCTCGCCCATACCCGCCAGGTGCTAGGCGCCCTGCCCTCGCAAGACACCCTGATCATGGAGCGTTTCTTCGACGAGTCTGGCGGCACCCAACTGATCATTCACAGCCCGTTCGGCAGCCGGATCAATCGCGCCTGGGGCCTGGCCTTGCGCAAGCGCTTCTGTCGTACCTTCAACTTCGAACTGCAGGCGGCCGCCAGCGAAGACGCCATCGTCTTGTCGCTGTCCACCAGCCACAGCTTTGCACTGGACGAGGTGTGGCGTTATCTGTCCAGCAACAGCGCTGAATCACTGCTGGTCCAGGCCCTGCTCGATGCGCCATTGTTTGCCGTGCGCTGGCGCTGGAACGCCGGCGTTGCCCTGGCGTTGCCGCGCTTTGTCGGCGGACGCAAGGTGGCGCCGCAGATCCAGCGGATGAAAAGCGAAGACTTGATTGCCGCAGTGTTCCCTGACCAGATCGCCTGCCTGGAAAACATCGTCGGCGAACGGCAGATCCCCGATCACCCTCTGGTCGAGCAAACCCTTGACGATTGCCTGCACCAGGCCATGGACTGTGAAGGCTGGCTGCAGTTGCTGCGGCGTATCGAACAGGGTCAGATCACCCTGATCAGCCGCGACCTGCCAGCACCCTCGCCGCTCGCCGCTGCGATCCTCAATGCCCGACCCTACACTTTTCTCGACGATGCGCCGCTGGAAGAGCGCCGCACCCAGGCGGTTCAGAGCCGGCGCTGGAGCGAGGTAAACAGCAGCGATGACCTCGGTGCCCTGGATGCCGAGGCCATTCACGCTGTAGAACTGGAAACCTGGCCAAACCCCACACGCGCCGATGAGATGCATGAAGCCTTGATGAGCCTGGCCTGCATCAGCCAGGCCGAGGTGAACGCCAACCCCGGCTGGCTGCAATGGCTGGAAGCGCTTGAGCGCACAGGCCGAGCCTGCTGCCTGCAACTGAATGCAACGGCCTGCCTGTGGCTGGCGCGCGAACGCCTGATGTTGTTTAGTGCGTTGTTGCCTGATCGGCAGCGGACGCCTGACTGTGCCGCGCTGCCTGGCTTCGATCAGCCGGTCGAGCCTGAGGCGGCGCTGCTCGAAGTGGTACGCGCACGCTTGAGTGGCTTCGGGCCGCTGGCCCTGGAACAACTGGTCGAACCAATGCAGTTACCTGCTCGCTCAGTCGAACAGGCCCTGCTGCAGTTGGAGTCGGAAGGCTATGTCATGCGCGGCTACTTTCGCCCTGGCGAGCAGCGCCTGCAGTGGTGCGAGCGGCACTTGCTGGCACGCATCCACCGCTACACCGTCAAACGTCTGCGCCGGGAAATCGAACCGGTCAGCCTGCAGGACTTCATGCGTTACCTGTTCGACTGGCAACACGTGGCGCCCGCCGCTCAATTGCAAGGCCCGGCAGCCCTGAGTGAAGTGCTGGGCCAGTTCGAAGGATACCCGGCAGCGGCTGCAGCCTGGGAAGCCGATTTGCTGCCAGGACGAATCAAGGACTACAGCCCGTTGTGGCTCGATGAAAGCTGTCGTGCGGGTAGGCATGCCTGGGCACGCCTGGCCCCGAGTGCCGCCAGCAGCACCTTGCGCAGCACGCCGCTGGTGCTGCTACCGCGCGCGCAGCTGAACCTGTGGCGCGCACTTGGCCCGGCGCTGGCCTGTGAAGACTTGAGCTTGAGGGCGCAAAAGGTGCATGGCGCCCTGAGCGAGCACGGTGCGTTGTTTTTCGACGAACTGGTCAGCGATGCCCACCTGCTGCCCAGTGAATTGGAGGTCGCCTTGCAAGAACTGGTCGCCGCCGGGCTGGTCAGCGCCGACAGCTTCGCCGGCCTGCGCGCGCTGATCACTCCCGCCAGCAAGCGTCAGAACCGTAGCCATCGACGTGGGCGCGGGCCGCTGTTCGGCGGCATGCAAGATGCCGGTCGATGGGCGCTGCTGCGCAAACCATCGAGTGCGGACAAGCGTGACGACAGCCTGGAACACATCGCCCGCACCTTGCTGCGCCGCTACGGTGTGATCTGCTGGCGCTTGCTCGAACGCGAGGCCGACTGGCTACCAAGTTGGCGCGAACTGCTGCGCTGCTATCACCGCCTGGAAGCGCGCGGCGAAATCCGTGGCGGACGCTTCATCAGCGGCCTGGCGGGTGAACAGTTTGCCCTGCCTGAAGCGGTGGCATTGCTGCGCGAAGTGCGGCGCCGACCGCTGGACGGCAGCCTGGTGGCCGTCAGCGCCAGCGACCCGTTGAACCTGGTGGGCACCCTGCTTCCCGGCACCAAAGTGCCCGCGCTGAGCGGTAACCGCCTGCTCTATCGCGATGGCCTGCCCTGCGCCACGCTGATTGCCGGTACCCCGGAATTCCTGATCGAGGTAGAGCCCGCACAACAAAACTCACTGCGCGAGCGATTGATCCGGGAGACGGGACACCCCTGCTGACGACAACTGCGCGAATGATTTTCACTCCGCAACCGAGCTGGAAAGCTTCATCTTTACGGGCTGGCGCTAGCGCGGGCAACCGGGCTATGGTCGAAGATTGTCCAGGCCCTGAGCCTGACCGTGCCATCGCAAGGAACCCGTATGAGCCTGTCACTTCTCAGCCGCTATGCCTTCTTCGCCGCCTGTGTTCTGTTCACCGTGGTGAGCCTGCCTTTCCTGCAGCATGAATGGCTGTGGCCATTTACCCTGACCACCGCGCTACTGAGCCTGCTCGGCCTGTTCGATCTGCTGCAGAGCCGTCACGCGGTGCGGCGCAATTACCCGATCCTCGGCAATATCCGTTATCTGGTGGAAGGCATTCGCCCGGAAATACGCCAATACCTGCTCGAAGCCGACAGCGACGCCCTGCCATTTTCGCGGGCGCAGCGCTCGCTGGTGTATGCCCGGGCCAAGAACGAAGCGTCCGACAAGCCCTTCGGTACGTTGATCGATGTCTATCAGTCCGGTTTCGAGTTCATCGGCCATTCCATGCGCCCGGCACCGTTGAGCGACCCGTCGAGCTTCCGGGTGATTGTCGGCGGCCCGCAGTGCAGCCAGCCTTATTCGGCTTCGGTGTTCAATATCTCGGCGATGAGCTTCGGCTCGCTCAGCGCCAATGCCATCCGTGCCCTGAACCAGGGAGCCAAGCTGGGCAACTTTGCCCATGACACCGGTGAAGGCAGCATCAGCCCTTATCACCGTGAACATGGCGGCGACCTGACCTGGGAACTGGGCAGCGGCTACTTCGGCTGCCGTACCGCCGACGGGCGCTTCGACCCCGAGCGATTTGCCGAACAGGCGCGCAGCCCGCAGGTGCGCATGATCGAAATCAAGATGAGCCAAGGCGCCAAGCCTGGCCATGGCGGTATCCTGCCCAAGCACAAGGTCACCCGCGAAATCGCTGAAACCCGCGGGGTCATGATGGGTGAAGACTGCATTTCACCGTCGCGCCACAGTGCCTTTTCCACGCCGATCGAAATGATGCAGTTCATTGCCCAGTTGCGTGAGCTGTCGGGCGGTAAGCCGGTGGGCTTCAAGTTCTGTCTTGGCCACCCCTGGGAGTTCATGGGGATTGCCAAGGCGATGCTGCAAACCGGCATCTTGCCGGACTTTATCGTCATCGATGGCAAGGAAGGCGGCACCGGCGCCGCACCCGTGGAATTCACCGACCATATCGGCGTGCCGCTGCGCGAAGGCTTGCTGTTTGTGCACAACACCCTGGTCGGGTTGAACCTGCGCGACAAGATCAAACTCGGCGCCAGCGGCAAGATCGTCAGCGCCTTCGACATTGCCAGCGTACTGGCGATCGGTGCCGACTGGGCCAACTCGGCACGTGGCTTCATGTTCGCCATCGGCTGCATTCAATCGCAAAGCTGCCACACCAACAAATGCCCCACCGGCGTCGCCACCCAGGACGCCCTGCGCCAGCGGGCGCTGGTGGTGCCCGACAAAGCGCAGCGGGTGTTCAACTTCCACCACAGCACGCTCAAGGCCCTGGCCGAGATGCTCGCCGCCGCGGGCCTGGACCACCCCTCGCAATTGGAAGCCAAGCACCTGGTACGCCGGGTTTCAGCCACCGAGATCAAGCTGTTTTCACAGATGCATGTGTTCCTCAAACCCGGTGAGCTGCTCAGTGGCAACATCAGTGGCGAGTTCTATTCGCGGATGTGGCAACTGGCCCGGGCCGACAGCTTTGAGCCGAACAGTGAGGTGGCGGCCTAAGCCGAGAACCGCAGCGCAATGCAGAGTGAGGTAGAGACATCCGGAAATACCCTCACTTTGCATTCGCCGACAAAACTTGTAACCCTCCCGCCGCCGATCGGCTTGCGCCGACGGCGCGGAACCCACGCCTGCGGGCGCCTATCCTCTATTGAAACACCCTCGCAAGGCTCTGATCATGAACAACGGTCGCGACCATCGCATCGACTTCTTTCGCGGACTGGCGCTGATCTTCATCTTCTGGGATCACATACCGGGTAACCCGCTGGCCAACCTGACGGTGCGCAATGTCGGCTTCAGCGACGCGGCGGAAATCTTCGTGTTCCTGGCCGGTTACGCTGCCGTGCTGGCCTACGGCAAGATCGCCCTGCGCGATGGCTGGCTGGTGGCCTGCGTGCGCATACTGCGTCGGGCCTGGGTGCTGTATGTCGTGCACATTTTCCTCTTGGTGCTGCTGATGGGCATCGTCTTTGTCGCCAACAATCATGTGCAGACCCGCGACATGATTCAGGAGATGGGCCTCAATTACTTCCTCGCCAATCCGCAGCAAGCGCTGGTGGATGAACTGCTGCTGCGCTTCAAACCCAACCTGATGGACCCGTTGCCGCTGTACATTCTGCTGCTGCTCGGCTTGCCCCTGGTGCTGCCTGCGATGCTGCGCAAAGTCGAGATCGTGGTCGGGCTGTCGGCGGCGCTGTATCTGCTGGCGCCGATGTTCCAATGGAACCTGGCGGCCCAGGAGGGTGGCGTGTGGTTCTTCAACCCACTGGCCTGGCAGTTGCTGTTCATTCTCGGTGGCGCGGCGGCCTTGCATAGCCAACGCCCGCAACCTGCCGACCTGCGCCCGGCTTGGCGGCAGCCACTGTTCATCGCGGCGGCGAGCTATTTGCTGGTGTGTGCCGCCATCGCCCTGTCCTGGCGCTGGCCTGCCCTGCACGATGCGCTGATGCCGCGGCAGCTGGCCGAATGGCTGTACCCGATCAGCAAGACCAACCTGTCGCCTGCGCGCCTGCTGCACTTCCTGGCCTTGGCCTATTGCACGGCCAAGCTGTTGCCACAAGGCGCCTGGGTGCAGAGCTGGCTGGCGCAACAGAGTTGCCGGATGGGCCGCTATTCGCTGGAAGTGTTCTGTTTTGGCGTACTGCTCGCGCCGCTGGCCGACATGGGCAATGCCCTGGCGGACGAACACTGGGCCATGCAGTTACTGACCGCACTGACGGGCGTGGGCTTGATGATGTTACTGGCGGTCTGGCTGGACCTGAACAAACGCTTGAACCGGCCGGTGACGGTGGCGGCGTCCTGAACGATCGCGGGGCAAGCCCACTTGGAATTACAGACGCTGTGGGAGCGGGCTTGCCCCGCGAAGCGAGCACTGCGGTGAATGGCACGGGCTGCGCCCGTGTTCGCGGGGCAAGCCCGCTCCTACCGGTAGGAGCGGGTTTACCCGCGATTGCTGTTACGTACGCGCCAGCTCTACGTTGTCAGCTTTCGGCGCCAGCTTGAACACGTAATACAGCACCGTCAGCATGACCAGGAACGCAGGGCCGATGTACAGCGCCACGCGGGTCTCCTCGAAGTACGCCATCAGGCCCACCACCAGGATCAGGAACGCCAGCGCCAGGTAGGAGCTCAGCGGCCACAGCCACATGCGGTACTTCAGCGCGGCCCGCTCGGCATTGCTCAGGCCGGCACGGAACTTCAGCTGCGCCAGCAAGATCATCACCCAGGTCCAGATCGCCCCGAAGGTGGCAATCGCGGTGACCCAGACGAACACTTTCTCGGGCACCAGGTAGTTGGCCAACACGCCCAGCAGCAACGCTGCAATGGACAGCAGCAAGGCATTACGCGGTACGCCATTGCTGGAAGTACGAGCGAAGGTTGCCGGCGCCTGACCATTCTGCGCCAGGCTGTAGAGCATGCGCCCGGTGCTGAAAATACCGCCGTTGCACGACGACAGCGCTGCGGTGATCACCACGAAGTTGATGATACCGGCGGCGGTTTTGATGCCCAGACGCTCGAAGGTCATCACGAACGGGCTGCCTTGGCTGCCAATTTCGTTCCACGGGTAGATCGACAGGATCACGAACAGCGCGCCGACATAGAACAACAGGATGCGCCAGAACACCGAACCGATGGCCTGTGGAATGGTTTTTTGCGGGTTGCGCGCTTCACCGGCGGTCAGGCCGATCATTTCTACGCCCAGGTAGGCGAACATCACCATCTGCAGCGACATCAACACGCCGGTCACACCGTTGGGCATGAAGCCGCCGTTGCTCCACAGGTTGGAGATACCCATGGCCACGCCATCGTTACCAAAGCCAAAGGCAATGATGCCGATGCCACCGAGGACCATGGCAATGATGGTGACGATCTTGATCAGGGCGAACCAGAACTCGAACTCACCAAAGGCCTTGACCGCGATCAGGTTGATCGCACCCATGCTGCCCAAGGCCGCCAGGGCCCAGATCCAGCGCGGTACATCGGGGAACCAGATGCCCATGTAGATGGCCACGGCGGTAATCTCGGCCACGCAGGTCACCAGCCACAGAAACCAGTAGTTCCAGCCGGTGAGGAAGCCCGCCAACGGGCCAAGGTAGTCTTGAGCGTAACGGCTGAACGAGCCTGCGACCGGATTGTGTACGGCCATTTCACCCAGGGCGCGCATAATCACCAGGATCGCCAGGCCACCAATGATGTACGACAGCATGATTGCCGGGCCGGCCATTTCAATGGCCTTGGCCGAGCCCAGGAACAGGCCGACACCGATACAGGCGCCCAGCGCCATCAGGCGAATGTGGCGCTCGCCGAGCTCTCGCTTGAGCGGGCCGCCCTGGGCGGTCTCAGCGTGAGAAGAAGGGTTGCCGACTGGCATAGAAATACAACCTCATTTTGTTATTGGATATAAACCGTTCGTGCAGGCCTGGCACCGCCGATAGGCGAATACGCTGCCTTGCCGGGTACCACCTTGTGGGCGGACCCGCCTGTCCGCGTTAAAGGCGCGGGCAGAGCGAAAGGGCCGAGCAGTATAGAAAGGCCCATGCAGGGCATTTCACTATAAAGAGCAGGATATTTAGCGAGATTTCTGGATAAAGACCCTATTTATCGAAGGCTTTTCCCGTGTTTTTTCATGGATGGCCAACAGGGCGGCTAACATAGCACCAAAACAGGGCATTACAACCTTCCACCAAAGGAGAACATCCCACTCAATTACAGGAAGTGCCTTACAGGCCTCACAAATTTTTCACCAAATGCGCTCACCGTCTAAGCTTCAGGCAAGCAAGACGAAAATACGTAGCCGGGCAAAACACTATGGGCGCATTGTGGCAATCGGAACCAACGAGTAAGGAAACTCCCACTGAATCCCTTGAAGAATCGCCATCGCCGAAAAGCCCCCGCCAACGTCATCTGTGGTGGCGGCTGGTCTGGCTGGTGCTGCTGCTCGCCCTGATTGCCTTGGGCTATGCCATCGTCAACGAAATGCACACCTCGCGCCTGCAATCTCGCGAACTGAGTCAACTCGCCTCGACCTTGACCTACTCGCTGCAACCCGGGCCGAGCGATGCCATCGTCTATCCGGGTGACGGGCCCTTCGACAAACGCCTGGGCTACAGCGCGCTGGGCGAGTTCCTGCCGCGTCTGCTCAAGCGCGACTACGTGATCAGCGAGCAGGTGCACTTTTCTCCGGCGTTGATGGACTACACCGAGCACGGTTTATTCGTGCCCTACAAAGAAAAGATTCAGTCCGGCCTGTCGATCACCGATTGCAAAGGCGACGTGCTCTATCAGTACCACTACCCGCAATACCTGTACCCGGACTTCGACTCCATCCCGCCGGTGATCGTCAACAGCCTGCTGTTCATCGAAAACCGCGACCTGCTCGACCCCAACGACCCCAACGCCAACCCGGCCGTGGACTGGCCGCGTTTTGCCAAAGCGGCCTACAGCCAGGTCGCCAAGTACCTGGCCCTGCCCGGCCAGTCCGCTGGCGGCAGCACCCTGGCCACGCAACTGGAGAAGTACCGTCACTCGCCTGACGGCCTGACCGTTTCCGGCAGCGAAAAAATACGCCAGATGATTTCTGCCAGCGTGCGCGCTTACCAGGGCGGCCCGCAAACCCTTGAGGCGCGTCAGCGCATCGTGCGCGACTACCTCAACAGCGTGCCGCTGTCGGCGGTGCCCGGGCATGGTGAAGTACATGGCATGGCCGAAGGGCTGCGGGTCTGGTATGGCGCCGACTTTGCCCAGGTCAACCAGGCCTTGGCCTCGACGGAAACCGATCCTGCCAGCATGGCCGCGCGTGGCCTGGCCTTGCGGCAAGTGCTGTCGCTGATGATTGCCCAGCGCCGCCCTTCACATTTTCTATCCAAAGGCCGCAACGAACTGGCCGAGCTCACCGACAGCCATATCCGCGTTCTGGCCGCCAGCAACATCGTCGACCGTCCGTTGGCCGACGCGGCACTGGCCAGCAAGGCGATCTACCGCGACTGGGTGGCACAACCGACCATCCAGCCGATCGTGACCAACAAAGGCATCAGCGTGGCCCGCAGCCGCCTGTCCCTGGCCCTGGCCCGCCCGCTGTATGACCTCGACCGCCTGGACTTGTCGGCCACCAGCACCTTGCAATCGGACTTGCAAGGCCAGGTCAGTCAGTACCTCAAGGACCTTGCCGACCCGGCCGTTGCAGAAAAAGTCGGGCTGTTTGGCGAACGCTTGCTGACCCCCACCAGCACCACCCAGGTGCGTTACAGCTTTACCCTGCTGGAACGCACCGCCAACGGTTCACGGGTGCGGGTACAAACCGACAGTACCGACCAGCCGTTCGACATCAACGAAGGCAGCAAACTGGAACTGGGCTCTACCGCCAAACTGCGGGTGCTGACCAGCTACCTGGAGATCATTGCCGAGCTGCACGACAAGTACGCCAATACGCCCGCCGCCGACCTGAAAAAAGTCGAGGTCGCCGAACTGGACTTCATCACCCGCTGGGCCATCGACTACCTGATCCAGAACAAGGACCGCAACGTCACCGCGATGCTCGATGCCGCACTCAATCGCAAGTATTCGGCCAGCCCCGGCGAAGCCTTCTTCACCGGCGGCGGCATGCATGTGTTCAATAACTTCCGCAAGGAAGACAACAACCGCATTCCAACCCTCAAGGACGCCTTGCGCGAGTCGATCAACCTGCCGTTCATTCGCCTGATGCGTGACCTGGTGCGCTACAGCACCTATCAGGCACCGGGCAACAGCGCCAAACTGCTCAAAGACGATGCCGAGCCACGCCGTCAGGAGTACCTGGCGCGCTTCGCCGACAAAGAAGGCACCGATTACATGCGCAGGTTCTGGAAAAAGTACCAGCGCAAAACCTCGCAACAACGCCTGGACACCTTCCTCGACAGTTTGCGCGTCACGCCTATCCGCCTGGCGGCGGTCCACCGTTACCTGTTCCCCGAAGCCGACCAGGCCACGTTCAATGCCTTCGTTCGTGCTCACATGAAAAAGGAACTGGCAGACACCAAGCGCAAACCGACCAAACAGGACTCGGTCACCGACCAGCGTCTGGACGACCTGTACTACGCCTATGGCCCCGGCAAATTCGATTTGCCGGACCAAGGCTTCGTTGCCAAGGTCCACCCACTCGACCTCTGGCTGTTGGGCTATTTGCTCAACAACCCCAACGCCAGCTTCCAGGACGCCGCGCAAGCCAGCCAGTTCGAGCGCCAGGAGGTTTACAGCTGGCTGTTCAAGAGCCGCCACAAAGGCGCCCGTGACAGCCGCATCCGCACCCTGGTAGAGATCGAAGCCTTCCTCGATATCCATCAGCGCTGGAAGCGTGTCGGCTATCCGTTCGACCACCTGGTGCCTTCGCTGGCTACCGCCATCGGCAGTTCGGGTGATCGCCCGGCCGCCCTGGCCGAGTTGGTCGGGATTATTCAGAACGATGGTGTTCGCCTGCCGACGCTGCGCATCGATACCTTGCACTTTGCTGCCGACACCCCTTACGAGACGCGCCTGGCCGGTGACCCCGATCTGGGCCAGCGAGTGCTCTCGGTGGAAGTGGCGCGCGCGCTGCGCGGTGCACTGTCGCAGGTGGTCGATGCCGGTACCGCACGACGGGTGTCTGGCAGCTTCAAACTCAATGACGGCACGCCGATGGTGATGGGCGGCAAAACCGGCACCGGCGACAACCGCATCGAAAGCTGGGGCGCCGGTGGCCGCCTGCTTGGCTCGAAAGCGATCAACCGTACCGCGACCTTTGTGTTCTTCCTCGGCGATAACCACTTTGGCACCCTCACCGCCTTCGTACCGGGGCGTGCTGCCGAGTCGTTCAAGTTCACCTCGGCGTTGCCGGTGCAGGTGCTCAAGGGAATGGCACCGATCCTCACGCCTTACTTGCAACCGGGCAGCCACACCCTGTGCAAATCACCGCAAGTGGCGCAGCAGTAGTCCTCTGAAGCAACGCCCAGGCACTTATCCAGCGCCTGGGCGTTGCTTTGTCTGCAGTACCGTTCATCCCCTAACTGCGAATTATGAGAATTATTCTCACTCTCACCCTTGCACTAAGATATATCTTGAGTAATATCTAAAGACATCTCTAACGCAAACGGAGTCCTCCATGCGTGAACATCATCCTCACCGTGAACATGGCGAACGCCATGACGGTATCGAACGCCGCCACAGCCGCGAGCGTGGCGATCGCGGTCCGCGGGTCTTCGCCCCGGGCGATCTGAAATTGCTGCTGCTGTCGATGGTGGCCGAGCAGCCGCGCCACGGTTATGACCTGATTCGCCAGATTGAAAGCCTGTTCGGCGGCAACTACAGCCCAAGCCCGGGGGTGATCTACCCGACCCTGACGTTCCTGGAAGAAAGCGAATTGATCGTCGGCCAGGTCCACGGCAGCAAGAAGCTCTACAGCGTCACGGCTGCCGGGCTTGAATCGCTGGCCGAACAAGCGGTCGCCCTCGACGGCGTGCGCATGCGCATCGAAGTCAGCAAGCGCTCACTGTGCGGCCACGACCGCCCGCAGGAAATCCACGAAGCGGTACACAACCTGCGTCATGCCCTGCAGATGCACAGTGGCCGCTGGAACCCGGCAGAAATCGAGCGGGTGCGTACCTTGCTCAACAACACTGCCAAAGCCATCGTCGCAGGGCCTGCTGCGACCCCCACGGAGACTACCGAATGAGTGTCAGCGAAAACGCCACGATTCATCGCGTCAACCATGAGATCAAACATCGCCGCCTGGAGGTGCTGCGGGTCACCGAGCTGACCCCGCGCATGCGCCGTATCACCCTTGGCGGGCCACAACTGCAAGGCTTCACCAGCGTCGGTAGCGACGATCACATCAAACTGCTGTTCGCCTGCTCGGCAGAAGAACAGGCGGCATTGGATAACCTCGACTTCAGCCGCGACGGCGTGCGCCCCACCATGCGCGAATACACCCCGCGGCGCATTGACCTGGCAGCGGGTGAGCTGGACATCGACTTCGTCCTGCACGGTGATGGCCCGGCGTCGACCTGGGCGGCCCAGGCAGCAGTCGGCCAGGTGCTTAACATTGCCGGTCCGCGCAGCTCGATGGTGGTGCCGGACATCTTCGACAGCTATGTACTGATCGGTGACGAGACTGCCATCCCGGCCATTGCCCGGCGCCTGGAAGAACTGCCCGGCAGCCGCAAGGTCCTGGCCGTCATCGAGATTGAAGATGCGCAGGAGCAGCAGCCTTTGCACAGCCAGGCGCAACTGGAGGTGATCTGGGTCCAGCGCCACCAGCAGCACCTGCTGAACGTGGTCAAAGGCCTGACGTTGCCTGAAGGCCGACTGTACGCCTGGGTGGCACTGGAAAAAGCCCTGACCCGCGCAACCAAGCGTCTGTTGATCGACGAAAAAGGTCTGAAAGAGGAGCAGATCAAGGCTGCTGCGTACTGGCGCCTCGACCCGCACGACGACGCGTAACCGGCACCCTCAGGGTTGCGTCCTGGCCTTGGCCAGGCGCCCGCCCTGCCAGCGATCCAGGCCTAACAGCAACAGGCTGATGACAATAAAGCCAAGCAAAATCGCCAGCGCGTTGAGCAGGACCTGCGCATACCCCAACCTGGCCACATCAATGAACGGATAGGGATACACCCCTATCGACTGTCCGCGCATCAACGCCAAGGCAAAGTACCCCAGCGGATACAGCAACCAGGCCAACAGATGCTTGAGGCGCAAACTGCCCTTCTCTACACAACACCACCAGTAACCCACGAACACCAGCGGCATGACGTCGTGCAGCAGTTCGTCAGCCAGCCACTGCCAGCCTTGTGGTTGCCACAGGTGACGTAACAGCAGGCTGTAGGCCAACGCGACCAGCACGATGCTGGCGGCAATAGCCGAGCTGACTGGCGCAGACAAAAACCAGCGCTGTGCCGCAGACGGCCTGCCAAAGGCCGCTTGAGTGAGTACGACTGCAACCAGGGTATTGGTCAGCACGGTGAAGAAACTGAAAAAATTGATCAGGCCGCCGATCAGGCTGGCCTGCTCCTGCCAACGCGCCAACAACACCAGATAGAGTTGGATCGCCAGAGCGCTCCAACCCAGGCAGGCGGCCAGGCCGATCACGACCTCGCGCTGGCGCATCAATCAACGGCCGCGTTGCAACTTCAAGTACAAGCGCTCGACCTTCTCTCGCGCCCACGGCGTACGGCGCAAGAACGTCAGGCTCGATTTGATGCTCGGGTCGCTCTTGAAGCAACGGATGTCGATGCGTTCGGCCAGCCCTTCCCATTGGTAGTGCGCCACCAGGGCGTTGAGGATCTGCTCCAGGGTCGCGCCATGCAGCGGATTGGGGTTGGCGGTAGACATGCCTGTGCTCCAGCGAATCAAAGATGCGCACCTTAACAAACATTCTAGTGCTGTAGGAGCGGGCTTGCCCCGCGATAGCGACGCACCTGACACACCGCAATCGCGGGGCAAGCCCGCTCCTACCAAAATGCAAATGAAACGTTATATTATATCGAAAACACCTCACCCCTAAGGAACCCCATGCGTCGCTTGCCCCTCGCCGCCGCTCTCTACCTCGCTACCCCGCTGAGCCAGGCCGTAGAACTGGACCCGCAAATCGTCACCGCCAACCCGCTGGGCAACAGCGAACTGGCCTCCGCTACTACAGTGCTGGAAGGCGATGACCTGACCCTGCAACAAAAAGGCAGCCTCGGCCAAACGCTGAGCAACCAGCCCGGTGTGGCGTCCACTTGGTTTGGCCCCGGCGCCAGCCGCCCGGTAATTCGCGGCCTGGACGGCGACCGTATTCGCATTCTGCGCAATGGCGTTGGCGCCCTGGATGCCTCGTCACTGTCCTACGATCACGCCGTACCGCTGGACCCAGCCACCGTAGACCGCATCGAAATTGTCCGTGGCCCGGCGGCTTTGCTGTATGGCGGCAACGCCATTGGCGGGGTGGTCAACAGTTTCGATAACCGCATTCCCAGTTCACCGGTCGACGGTATTCACGGCGCCGGTGAGCTGCGTTACGGCGGCGCCGACACGACCCGCAGCAGTGCGGGCAAACTCGAGGCCGGTGATGGCCGTTTCGCCTTGCATGTGGACGCCAACAGCCGTCAGTTCAACGACCTGCGCATTCCCGGCTACGCCCGCAGTTCCAAGGTCCGCGACACCGACGAGCCGGGCAGCCGGCATACGCTGGAAAACAGCGATGGCCGCCAGCATGGCGGTGCGGTCGGTGGTGCCTATCATTGGGATCATGGTTACACCGGGCTGTCGTACAGCCGCTACGATTCGAACTATGGCTCGGTGGCTGAGCCGGGTGTGCGCCTGGACATGCAACAGGATCACTACGGCTTCGCCTCGGAACTGCGCGATCTCGATGGCCCGTTCAGCGCGCTGAAGTTCGATGTCGGCTACACCGACTACCAGCACCGCGAACTGGAAGGTGGCGAGGTACATACCACGTTCAAGAACAAGGGCTACGAAGCACGGGTTGAAGCGCGCCATCAGCCCTGGGGCGCAGTGGAAGGTGTGATTGGCGTTCAGGCCAGCCGCAACGAATTCTCGGCCCTCGGTGAAGAAGCCTTTGTGCCGCAATCCGATACCAACAGCCTGGCGCTGTTCATGCTCGAACAATGGCAAGCCAGCGAACGCCTCAATCTGAGTCTGGGTGGCCGACTGGAGCACACCCGCATCAACCCCGACAGCCAGGGCAGTGAGCGTTTTGCCCAGGCCGACAGCGCCAGCAGCTTCACCGCCACCAGCCTGTCTTCTGGCGCGGTGTATGAGCTGACGCCGATCTGGTCGCTGGCTGCAACCCTGGGCTACACCGAGCGCGCACCGACCTTCTACGAGCTGTATGCCAATGGCGCGCACGTCGCCACCGGCACCTATGAAGTCGGCGATCCGAACCTGAGCAAAGAAAAAGCCATCTCCAGTGACCTGGCCCTGCGCTTTGACAACGGCGTACACAAAGGCAGCGTCGGGGTGTTCTACAGCCATTTCCGCAACTACATCGGCCTGCTGGCCAGTGGCAACTTGCGCGAGGGGCATGATCACAACCATGGCCATGAAGACCACGACCACGATCACGATCATGATCATGACCACGGCGCCGAGGTACCCGAGTATGTGTACAAGGGGGTGCGAGCCCGCTTCTATGGCATCGAGGCTCAGGACCGCTGGCAATTGGTGCAGAACCATTTGGGTAGTTTTGCCCTGGAGCTGTCTGGCGACTACACCCGGGCGAAAAACCTCGACTCCGGCGAAGACCTGCCACGCATTGCCCCGCTGCGCCTGAACAGCGGCCTGTTGTGGGAACTGGAGCGTTGGCAGGCGCGGATCGACGTGCAACATGCCAGTGCCCAGCACCACAAGCCGGCCAACGAAACCAGCACCGACGGCTACACCACCCTGGGCGCCAGCCTCGGTTATCGCTTTGACATCGGGCAGAGTCAGTGGCTGGCGTTTGTCCGGGGTGAAAACCTGACGGACCAGACTGTGCGCTACGCCAGCTCGATCCTGCGCGACATCGCCCCGGCGCCGGGGCGCAGTGTAGAAGTAGGCCTGCGCACCACCTTCTAACCTCCAGTAGGAGCGGGCTTGCCCCGCGATCGCGGTGTACCAGATACACCGCAATCGCGGGGCAAGCCCGCGCCTACGGACTGTTACCGATCCGGCAACGGTCCCTCTTATTGATTTGACTTTTTTTATTACAAATTCACCTATATCCTCTGCGCCGCAAGCTGAACCGCTTCAGTTATCCATCCCTAAAGCCTTTTCGCCGAAGTTCCTCAGGATCCGGCGCGCTTGCCGTTTTTCAATAATCAAAAGATAGCGCTATCTCATGCCTCAGATTCATCGTTCTCGCCTATTCCCCGCCCTGTTGGCCTTCACTTGCCTGGCCCCCAGCGCCCAAGCCGCCGCGCCCTTTGCCAGCGACTCCCCCTGGATGCTCGGCGACTGGGGTGGTACGCGCAGCGGACTGGCCGAGCGCGGCTACGACTTCACCCTCGGCTACACCGGCGAAATGGGTGCCAACCTGCACGGCGGGTATGACGACGACGAAACTGCGCGCTACAGCGGCCAGTTCGCGCTCGGCACACACCTGGACCTGCAAAAAATTCTTGGCTGGCACGACGCTGAGTTCCAGCTCACCGTGACCGAGCGCCACGGTGACAACATCAGCAACGACCGGATCAACGACCCACGGGTCGGCGGTTTTACCTCGGCGCAGGAAGTCTGGGGCCGCGGCCAAACCTGGCGGCTGACCCAGATGTGGATCAAGCAGAAGTACTTCGACGGTGCCCTGGATGTGAAATTCGGCCGCTTCGGTCAGGGTGAAGACTTCAACAGCTTCCCCTGCGACTTCCAGAACCTGGCGTTCTGCGGATCCCAGGTGGGCAACTGGGCCGGTGACATCTGGTACAACTGGCCCGTCAGCCAGTGGGCCCTGCGGGTCAAATACAACCTCACACCCGAGCTGTATGCGCAAATCGGCGCTTTCGAGCAAAACCCTTCGAACCTGGACCGTGACAACGGCTTCAAGCTCAGCGGCAGCGGCACCCAGGGTGCCGTGATACCCGTCGAGTTGGTCTGGAGCCCGGCGCTCAATGGCCTGAAAGGGGAATATCGCGCGGGTTACTACTACAGTAATGCCAACGCAACCGACGTTTACAAAGACAGCAACGACCAACCGGCAGCGCTGAGCGGCCAGGCTTATCGCAGCAGTTCGAGCAAACATGGTTTCTGGCTCGGCGCCCAGCAGCAGGTTACGTCGCAGGCTTCCGACCACTCCCGTGGCCTGAGTGTGTTCGCCAACGCCACGGTGCACGACAAGAAGACCAATGCCATCGACAACTATGTTTCGGCAGGTGTGGTGTACAAGGGGCCCTTCGACGCCCGCGCGCAGGACGATATCGGCTTCGCCCTGGCCCGCGTGCACGTCAACCCTGCCTATCGCAAGAACGCCAAAGCGCTCAATCAGGCCAACGGCGTCAGCGACTACAACGATCCCCTGTTCCGTCCGATCCAGGACACCGAGTACAGCGCCGAGCTGTATTACGGCATTCACCTGGCGGACTGGCTGACCGTGCGCCCGAACCTGCAGTACATCCGCCACCCCGGTGGCGTGAGCCAGGTCGACGACGCGCTGATCGGCGGGATCAAGATTCAGAGCAGTTTTTAATCACCCCTTCCACCTTACGGAGAACATACGATGAGCACAGAAGGTGCCTTGAGTAGAACCCGCTGGCTGCCGCGCCTGATTGGCGTGCTGTTGCTGCTGATGGGCTTGGCCCTACTGGCGGGCGGCATCAAGTTGAGCCAGCTCGGCGGCTCGCTGTATTACCTGATTGCCGGTATCGGCTTCGCCCTGTCCGGCATCCTCCTGATTGCCCTGCGTCGCCATGGCCTGGGCCTGTACGGCTTGGTGTTGCTGGGCAGCACCCTGTGGGCGCTGTGGGAAGTCGGCCTGGACTGGTGGCAACTGGTGCCACGTCTGGCGCTGTGGTTCGCCCTCGGTGTGGTCCTGCTGCTGCCTTGGGCGCGTCGCCCGCTGCTGGGCAACCCGTCGAAAATCAACCCGGCGCTGCTCAGCCTGGCCGTGGTCCTGTCGGGTGCCACCGCCGTGGCCAGCCAATTCACTCACCCGGGTGAAATCAAAGGCAAGCTGGGTCGCGACAGCACCGGCCTGAGCAGCACCGCGCCGCAGATGCCCGATGGCGAGTGGCAAGCCTACGGTCGTACCGAATTCGGCGACCGCTATTCGCCGCTGCGCCAGATCACCCCGGACAACGTGCATAAACTGCAGGAAGCCTGGCGTATCCGTACCGGTGACCTGCCGACCGACAACGACCCGGTCGAGCTGACCAACCAGAACACCCCGCTCAAGGTCAACGGCATGCTCTATGCCTGCACCGCGCACAGCAAAGTGCTGGCCCTGGACCCGGACACCGGCGCCGAAATCTGGCGTTTCGACCCGCAGATCAAAAGCCCGACCGGCTTCAAGGGCTTTGCCCACATGACCTGCCGCGGTGTCTCGTACTACGACGAGAACAACTACCTCAGCGTCGACGGCAGCCCGGCACCGAAAATCTCCGACGCCGGCCAGATCGTCGCCCGCGCCTGCCCGCGCCGCCTCTACCTGCCTACTGCCGATGCGCGTCTGATTGCCCTGAACGCCGACACCGGCAAGGTCTGTGAAGGTTTCGGCAACCAGGGTGTGATCGACCTGACCACAGGTATCGGCCCGTTCACGGCCGGCGGTTACTACTCCACTTCACCTGCAGCGATTACCCGCGAACTGGTGATCATCGGCGGCCATGTTACCGATAACGAGTCGACCAACGAGCCGTCCGGGGTGATCCGCGCCTATGACGTACACGATGGCCGCCTGGTATGGAACTGGGACAGCAACAACCCGGACGACACCGCACCACTGGCGCCAGGCAAGACCTACAGCCGCAACTCGGCGAACATGTGGTCGCTGGCCAGTGTCGATGAAAAACTCGGCATGGTCTTCCTGCCGCTGGGCAACCAGACTCCGGACCAGTGGGGCGCCGACCGCACCCCGGGCGCCGAGAAGTTCAGCGCGGGCATCGTTGCCCTCGACCTGACCAATGGCAAAGTGCGCTGGAACTACCAGTTCACCCACCACGACCTGTGGGACATGGACGTCGGCAGCCAGCCGACCCTGCTCGACCTGAAAACCGCTGACGGCGTGAAACCGGCGCTGATCGCCCCGACCAAACAGGGCAGCCTGTACGTGCTCGACCGTCGTGACGGCACGCCGATCGTGCCGATCCGCGAAATCCCGGCCCCGCAAGGCGCCGTTGAAGGCGACCACACGGCCCCGACCCAGGCCCGCTCCGACCTCAACCTGCTCGGCCCGGACCTGACCGAACAAGCCATGTGGGGCGCCAGCCCGTTCGACCAGATGCTCTGCCGCATCCAGTTCCGCGAGCTGCGCTATGAAGGCCAGTACACCCCGCCGTCGCTGCAGGGCAGCCTGGTGTACCCAGGTAACGTCGGTGTCTTCAACTGGGGCAGCGTCTCGGTCGATCCGGTGCGGCAAATGCTGTTCACCTCGCCGAACTACATGGCCTTCGTCTCGAAGATGGTACCGCGCGCAGAAGTGGCGGCGGGCAGCAAGCGCGAGAGTGAGACCAGCGGCGTGCAACCCAACACCGGTGCGCCGTATGCGGTGATCATGCACCCGTTCATGTCGCCGCTGGGCGTGCCCTGCCAGGCCCCGGCCTGGGGCTATGTGGCCGGTATCGACCTGACCACCAACCAGGTGGTGTGGAAACACAAGAACGGCACCAGCCGCGACAGTTCGCCGATTCCGATCGGCCTGCCGATTGGCGTACCGAGCATGGGTGGCTCGATCGTCACCGCGGGTGGCCTGGGTTTCCTCAGTGGCACCCTGGATCAGTACCTGCGTGCTTACGACAGCAACACCGGCAAAGAGCTGTGGAAATCGCGCCTGCCAGCAGGTGGCCAGGCCACGCCGATGACCTACACCGGCAAGGACGGCAAGCAGTACGTGCTGGTTACCGCCGGTGGCCATGGTTCGCTGGGAACCAAAATGGGCGATTACGTAATCGCTTACAAATTGGCTGAGTAAATTCATCGCGGGGCAAGCCCGCTCCTACAGGCGTTTGTAGGAGCGGGCTTGCCCCGCGATCTGCCCAACCATTGAAACCACCAGAAAGCCGCCCCATCTAAGCACCATAGTCATTTGCACAGGTGCCCCATGAGCGATCAGCAGGATCTACCCGAACATCCCGAGGACCACGCCGAAGTCGAGCACCCTGAAGCTTCCCGACACACCGGCCATCATCTCGCCCTGCCCGGCCAGCAACTGCCGGACAAGGTTTATGTCATCCCGATTCACAACCGCCCGTTCTTCCCGGCGCAAGTGCTGCCGGTCATCGTTAACGAAGAACCCTGGGCCGAAACCCTGGATCTGGTAGCCAAAACCCCGCACCACTCCCTGGCGCTGTTCTTCATGGACACCCCGCCCGAAGATCACCGCCATTTCGACACCTCGGCCTTGCCGCTGTACGGCACCCTGGTCAAGGTTCACCACGCCAGCCGCGAAAACGGCAAGCTGCAGTTTGTCGCCCAGGGCCTGACCCGAGTGCGCATCCGTACCTGGCTCAAACACCATCGCCCGCCTTACCTGGTGGAGGTCGAATACCCGCACCAGCCGAGCGAGCCGACCGATGAGGTCAAGGCCTATGGCATGGCCCTGATCAACGCGATCAAGGAACTGTTGCCGCTCAACCCGCTGTACAGCGAAGAACTGAAGAACTACCTCAACCGCTTCAGTCCCAACGATCCGTCACCTCTGACCGACTTCGCCGCAGCACTGACCTCGGCCACCGGCAATCAGCTGCAAGAAGTGCTCGACTGTGTGCCCATGCTCAAGCGCATGGAGAAAGTCCTGCCGATGCTGCGCAAAGAGGTCGAAGTCGCTCACCTGCAAAATGAAATCTCCGCCGAGGTGAACCGCCAGATCGGTGAGCATCAGCGCGAGTTCTTCCTCAAGGAACAGCTCAAGGTCATCCAGCAGGAACTGGGGCTGACCAAAGACGATCGCAGCGCCGACCTGGAGCAGTTCCAACAGCGCCTGGAAGGCAAAACCCTGCCGGCCGCGACGAAAAAGCGTATCGACGAAGAAATGGGCAAACTGGCGATTCTGGAAACCGGCTCACCGGAATACGCCGTCACCCGCAACTACCTGGACTGGGCCACCGCCCTGCCCTGGGGCGTCTACGGCAAGGACAAGCTCGACCTCAAGCACGCACGCAAGGTCCTCGACCAGCACCATGCCGGGCTCGACGACATCAAGGACCGGATTCTTGAGTTCCTCGCTATCGGCGCCTGGAAAGGCGAGATCAGCGGTTCGATTGTGTTGCTGGTCGGCCCGCCTGGGGTGGGTAAAACCAGTATCGGCAAGTCCATCGCCCAGTCCCTGGGGCGTCCGTTCTATCGCTTCAGTGTTGGCGGTATGCGTGACGAGGCGGAAATCAAAGGCCACCGGCGCACCTACATCGGCGCCCAGCCCGGCAAACTGGTACAAGCACTCAAAGACGTCGAAGTGATGAACCCGGTGATCATGCTCGACGAGATCGACAAAATGGGCCAGAGCTACCAAGGCGACCCCGCCTCGGCCTTGCTGGAAACCCTCGACCCCGAGCAGAACGTCGACTTCCTCGACCATTACCTGGACCTGCGCCTGGACCTGTCGAAAGTGCTGTTCGTGTGCACCGCCAACACCCTCGACTCGATCCCCGGGCCGTTGCTCGACCGTATGGAAGTGATTCGCCTGTCCGGCTACATCACTGAAGAAAAACTCGCCATCGCCAAGCGTCACCTGTGGCCAAAACAGCTGGAAAAAGCCGGGGTTGCCAAGTCCAGCCTGAGTATCAGCGATGGCGCACTGCGCACCGTGATCGAAGGCTATGCGCGTGAAGCCGGTGTGCGCCAGTTGGAAAAGCAACTGGGCAAACTGGTGCGCAAGGCGGTGATGCAACTGCTGGAAAACCCCGAGGCGAAAATCAAGATCGGCACCAAGGATCTGGAAGCTTCGCTGGGCATGCCGGTGTTCCGCAGTGAACAGGTGCTGTCGGGCAAAGGCGTGATCACCGGCCTTGCCTGGACCAGCATGGGCGGCGCCACCCTGCCGATCGAAGCCACGCGCATTCACACCCTCAACCGCGGTTTCAAACTGACCGGGCAACTGGGCGATGTAATGAAGGAGTCGGCCGAAATCGCCTACAGCTATGTCAGTGCCAACCTCAAGAAGTACGGAGGCGAACCGGCATTCTTCAACGAAGCCTTTATCCACCTGCATGTGCCCGAAGGCGCCACCCCGAAAGATGGCCCAAGTGCCGGGATCACCATGGCCAGCGCCCTGCTGTCCCTGGCCCGCGACCAGGCACCGAAGAAAGGCGTGGCGATGACCGGCGAACTGACCCTGACCGGGCAAGTGCTGCCCATTGGCGGGGTGCGAGAGAAGGTGATTGCTGCACGGCGGCAGAAGATCTTCGAACTGATCTTGCCGGAAGCCAACCGCGGCGACTTCGAAGAGCTGCCTGACTACCTCAAGGAAGGCCTGAGCGTGCATTTCGCCAAACGCTTTGGTGATGTGGCAAAGGTACTGTTCGGCTGAGATCGCTTGAACCTGTATGCGGGCCGGCAAAGCTCGCATCAGGTTTATCTCAACCTGGCGAACCCTTTCATGCCGCAGACAACTGCAACGAAGACAGTTTGTCTGTCATCTGCTTGGTACTTTGCTCGATGTCACGCCACAACCCGAGAAACTGGCTGAAGTAAATCGCGAAAAACGCCAACTGCTGCTGGCTGGTGATTTCCTGAATTTTATCCTGCGAAGCGTCGATGTAACTATCAAAGCTCTGCCAGGCCGAATGAAAATGTGAAGAAGCCGTCAGCACCTCTCTGAGCATTTGTTCCAGCGTCCGTAGCGGATCTGACAGCTCGGCAATGCGCGTTTTCAATGCTATTTTCGCCATTGTGGTAGTGCTGAAATCTTTGCTCGTCGGCCCTCTGAGCTTGTCCAGCGCCTGCAGGATTTTCACTGCCGCAGGCACCAATTGCGTCCTGGCGTCATCGCGAAACCCCGTGCATTCATCGCGCACATGCTCGACCTGCCTGTCATACTCGGACACCAAGCGCTTGAGCGCGATCACCTGCTTGGGCAAGGTTGAAATGATCTGCTTATCTTCCGGGCTGAGCGGGGTCAATGTATCAACTAACAGTTCATCCCAGGCTTCTCGTCGTTTACCCAATGCTTTGGTTTTTGAGCATACTTCTAGAATGACGGGGCCGATCATACTTATTTTTCCGGCAGTCTCGGTCAACGCCATTGCCAGTTGCAGATTTTTTGCGAAGAGCGGCTGCCAACGGTTGGCGTGCGCCTTCACGTTACGAATAAAAGAAAGAATATTATCCGGACTTAGCTGGGGGCTGCTCGACATCACGCCAATCAACACTATTATTTCAACTTTCCCTGCAGCTGAACCCAACCAGCGCAGCAAATCCTGAGTTGACTGCGGTAATTTGCGTACAGCACATACATACTGGTTCAGGCTGCTTATATGCGCAGATGACAAGGTCATTGCCCCTGTATCCAGGCTTTCATCCATCAGTTTCAAAAAATCTCCTGGCAGACCTGAAGAACACACTTGCCAGTTAGCATCCACGTACACGACCATATTTATTCAACCTAATGCTTTTTTATTACATCCACCACACTAGAAAAAAAACCAATCCCGGGCACCGGCAAGCAAGCCGACACCCGAGAGACATTAGAATGCTTCGCGATAGACGCTAACGATATGCTGTGCGTATTCGACCAAGCCCAGCAACAGCCTGATCAACGCCTGAACATGTTCTACATCATTCAGCGAAATAGCACCTAGCTTGTTACGTTCATTTTTAATTTGAATATAGATTTTACTTTTCTCAGCCAGCCATTCTGCACGCATAGCAACCAACGGCAGATAGGCTTCAAGCGCCTCGATATTGCTGCGTGCCTGGCGTTCGAGTTGTTGCTGTTCGCGCTGCTGGACGACCATGTCCTGCACATGAGCCTGCAGTGCACGACGCTGATCTTGGAGCTGTGAATAGCGCAGTCCATCCTGTAGACCGCCAAGGATTTTATTCACTGCCTCCAGGGCTTGTTCGATCGCAATGGCCGCGCCTGCGGTAGTGGCGCCTTGAGTCACCAGCCCCTGAATTTGCTCAACGCTTGGCAGTTGGCCTTCGAACTGGCTTTCAATGCCATTTGCCTCAAGCACCGCAATCGCTTTTTCCAGCTCTGCCAGTTCATTTCGCTTACTGGCCAGCGTGCTGTCGAGCAGTTGCAAGGCGTTGTTCAAGCGTTCATGAGTCTGCGCATAATTAACGCGGTCGCGCTCCACGTCATAAACCGGGAGGCTGGCAATCGACGTTGTAGAGTCCTCGACACTCACTAGCAGTACATCCAGTTTTTTACCAATAACGCCTGCGGCGCGCTGGACCTCTTCAAAGTAAAAGTCCCTCTCATCTTGATCGATCGCTGCCCCCTGAAGTGCACTAAGTGACTCTTCCACACGTTCAGACTTGATGCTGGTAGCGAGGTCTCCGGCAAGTTTTGAAAAGTCGTCAAAATACTTAACAAATCCTTTGTAATGCCGTTCTATCGAGGTATGCAGCAGCGGTAAAAACTCAAAGGTATTCTTTTCCCAGAACGCAGCATATGCACTGGCTGCAGCCAGAACTTTAGTCATATCAGGTTTTTGCAAAGCCGTATTAAGCACAGCAACATTGTCATTCATTTCCTGCCCCTCATTTTGCTGCGATAGTGTCGTCAAATACTTTATTCATGTGCTTGGCGAACCTTTCAATATCGCCCCACTGACTGATAAAGCGCTTGAAAAATATTGCAAACTTAAATAACTGCTGATTCGACTCAATTCGACCGAGTTGCTCAATCGAAGCATCAATATAATTACCAATAAGCGCCCAGGCAGAGTGCAAGTGAGCGGAAGCCGTTACAACATCACGCAGCCGTGTTTCCATTTGCCCCATCTGCGTACTCAATTCTTCCACCAGTCCCTCCAACCTGACGGCGGCTTTCAGTTGCTGGCTTACCTCACGGCGGCGCTGCTGATACTCATTGCGGCGTTTGCGGGCTTTCTCTGCCTTTGAACCATAAATTGATCCGGTAATCACAACACCCAACACGCCGGCTGCCAGACCACTCAACGCCGCTTTGACATACTGGTCATACTCGGCTTCAAGCCTGGTAATTTCCTTGTCGATCTCTGCCAGATCGTCACGCAGCTCCTGTGTCAGGCCACTGGCTTGCTGTCGCTTGATGGCTTCGGTTTTCTTCACAACCGAAGGGATCAGCGATTCACGCGCCTGATCGCGAAACTGTTTGGCCTCATCACCAACGGTCTGTACGCGTTCAGCAAACCTATCTACGTCACCACGCAGCACTTGCAGGTAATCGACAAGATTCAGGACGGTATGCTTATCGTCTGCACCCAGGCTGATGGGCTGCTCGAAATGAATGGTCTCCCATACCTCCTTCTTCTTGCCCAGTGTCTTGGTCGCTTCGAGAAGCTGCAGCACCTCGTTACCCGTGGTATTGATGCTGTTGGCATGAGTAGCCAACTGAAAACCAAGTGTTTTGCTGTTATCGGACAGTGACGTCCAACGATGCCCATGTTCCTGCAAGCGGCGATGCATTTCAGCCATTCTGGCTGGCATCAAGTCCGGTTCGGCGATGGTGGAATAGCCTAACCAATGAATGACTTCCGCTTGTTCAACAGGCAGGCTGAACACGTGATTGGCGTACTGGTTTAGGGTGACGATATGTTCGCGCGTCAGGGTCAAGCCGCCTTCATTCGGGCCATCACGCTGAGCCATCCCCTGAATCAGAGCCTTTGGTAGATCTTCAGCCTCGCTCTGCAATGTTTCAAAATCAGTTTGTGTATCATTCATGCTCACGTCCCTCCAGATAGGCCAGAACGGCCCGGGACCTTCAAACTAATAGCGCTGGGTTTTGCCCTGCAGAGGGCAGGTTTTCCTGAAAGCCGATCCCCACCTGAACCACTGGATTGTCGATGAACATCAACTACAAGTTGTTAGCCCTAGGCTTGCCCCTTCTGGCCGCGTGTTCACAAACCCCAGAACGCCCGGAAAACCTGGTCCTGGAAAAACTCAGCCAATGCCCTGTGCGCCTGGAAACCGGCCAAACCCTGACCTTGACCCTGCCCAGCAACCCCAGCACTGGGTATCGTTGGCTGGTGCAGAATCCGGCGGCAGGCGTTCTGCGTAGCCTGGGGCCAGAGGTGTACAGCCATCCGGAGGACGCTGGGGTAGTGGGCAGCGCCGGTCAATCGGTGTGGCGCTTCCAGGCGCAGGCCGCAGGTGAAGGGCATTTGCTATTGGTGTACCAACAACCCTGGGCCCCGGAAGTACGCCCGGTGCAGACCTTCGACTGTGTGATCAGCGTGAAGTAACTGCGCTGGTCAGCCAAACCATGCATCTACTGAGCGGTTTGGCTAAAATGCCCGCCTTTTACTGCCCAACGCCTGGACTGCCCCGTGAGCAAAGAACCCGATCGCCTATTCGCCCAGCCGCTTGGCCAGGTGCCCGACTTCGCCTTCAACGAAGACGTGGTGCGGGTGTTTCCGGACATGATCAAGCGCTCGGTGCCCGGTTACCCGACCATTGTCGAAAACCTCGGTGTACTGGCAGCTCAGTTTGCACAGCCCAACACCGCCCTGTATGACCTCGGCAGCTCGCTGGGCGCCGTGACCCAAGCCCTGCGCCGCCATGTGCGCAGCGACGGTTGCCGGGTGATTGCCGTCGACAACTCGGCAGCCATGGTCGAGCGCTGCCGGCAATACCTCACGGCCCAGGACTCGATGTTCCAGGAGCTGCTGCCGGTCGAGGTGATCGAAGGCGATATCCTCGCCCTGGATTTCCAGCCGGCCTCGGTGGTGGCGATGAACTTCACCTTACAGTTCATCGCCCCCGAACAGCGCCAGCAATTGCTCGCTCGCATCCGTGCATCGTTGTTGCCCGGTGGCGCGCTGATCCTCTCGGAGAAACTGCGTTTCAACGACCCCGAAGAACACGCACTGCTCACTGACCTGCACGTTACCTTCAAACGCGCCAATGGCTACAGCGAACTGGAAATTGCCCAGAAGCGCAGCGCCATCGAAAACGTGATGAAGCCCGACAGCCTTGAAGAACACCGCGAGCGCCTGCTGGCCGCTGGTTTCTCAAAAGTCGCGCCGTGGTTCCAATGCCTTAACTTTGCCTCGTTGATTGCCCTGCCATGATTGATCTTTCCCCTCTGGTCCGCCGCCTGGCGGGCACTCCCCTGGCGCAATGGTCGCAAGGCCTGCAAGCGCAACTCGACGCGAAAATGGAGAAAGGTCACGGTGACCTGGAGCGTTGGCAGAATGCCCTCGACGCGCTGCCCGCCCTGCTCCCCAGCCAGATCGATCTGGTCAATGGCCTGAACCTTGATTGCGACTGCGACCAGGACACCCGCGAGCGCATGCGCCAGGCGCTGATGGGCTTGTCGCCCTGGCGCAAGGGCCCGTTCGATCTGTTCGGCGTGCACGTCGATACCGAATGGCGTTCAGACTGGAAATGGTCACGGGTCGCCCCGCACCTGGACCTCAAGGGCAAGCGCATTCTCGATGTCGGCTGCGGCAACGGCTACTACCAGTGGCGCATGCTCGGTGCCGGTGCCGACAGCGTAATTGGTGTCGACCCCAACTGGCTGTTCTTCTGCCAGTTCCAGGCCGTGCAGCGCTACCTGCCGGAGCTGCCGGCCTGGCACCTGCCCTTCGCCCTGGAAGACCTGCCGGCCAACCTTGAAGGCTTCGACACAGTGTTTTCCATGGGCGTGTTCTACCACCGCCGCTCGCCGATCGAGCACCTGCTGGCGCTCAAGGATTGCCTGGTCAAAGGCGGTGAACTGGTGCTGGAAACCCTGGTTGTAGAAGGCGACGAACATCAGGTGCTGGTCCCTGAAGACCGCTATGCACAGATGCGCAATGTCTGGTTCCTGCCGTCGGTACCGGCGCTGGAGCGTTGGCTGCGGCGTGCCGGCTTCAGTGATGTGCGTTGCGTCGATGTCAGTGTCACCAGCGTTGAAGAGCAGCGCAGCACCGAGTGGATGCGTTATCAGTCGCTCAGCGACTTCCTCGACCCGAACGACCACAGCCGTACCATCGAAGGGCTGCCAGCGCCGCGGCGTGCGGTGTTGGTAGCACGCAAATAGCCATCGCGGGGCAAGCCCGCTCCCACCGGCAGGGCCGGATGCAGGGGCCAGTGGTGCCACCACAGCAATTGGATAATTGCCCACAGCCCTCAAAGCCAATCCGTGAAGAGCCCAAAAAAAAGGCGCCCATCTGGGCGCCGAAAATTCACCTTTACCAAAGGAGCGGGGAGCTACCAAGGTGAATGGAGCTACTCTTTAGCCACCTGCTGCTGAGCATCACTGCGCTTCTGCGCCTCGGAAGTAGCAACCGCCTGATCTTTCTTGCCGTGGATCTGCTCCTGGCTCAGGCGAAACTTCTCCCAGAACTGTTTCGAACGCTCCGAGCCGCCTTCAGCCAGCGCGGCACCGCTTCCCAGGGCCAGAACACCCATCAACACATACTTGATCAGGCTCATGTTGCTCACCTCGTGATTGAATTTCAGTACAGTTCAATCTTACGTAGGCCAAGCTAACGACAAGGTGAGGCGGACATTACAGTGTTGCAAGAAAGGCCCTACAGCAGGGTCAGCGGGTACTCGACAATCAGACGCACCTCGTCCAGGTCAGACTCAAACGCCGTCGCCCGCGTCGTGGCCTGACGCACGCGCAACGACAGGTCTTTGAAGGTCCCCTCCTGCACCACATACTTCGCCTCGATATCCCGCTCCCAGCGCTTCTGATCGGTCAGCGGGTTGCCCGCGTCGTCACGGCGCATGTACACCGAGTTGGCGTCGGAATAATCAATGTCACTGCCGCGCCCGTATCGGGTCATGAAGGTCAGCCCCGGCACGCCATAGCTGGCCATGTTCAGGTCATAGCGCAGCATCCACGAACGCTCCTTGGGCGAGTTGAAGTCGCTGTACTGGATCGAGTTGTCGAGGTAGATCGAATCGGCCTGACGCAGGTAGTCAAAATCGTTGTCACCCTGGTTGCGCTGGTGCGACAAGGCCAGGGTGTGGGCGCCGTAGGTGAAGCCGACCCGCGCACTCCAGATATCGGTGTCGAAGCTGTCCAGCAGTTGCTTGCCCTGGTCTTTGGCCTTGTAGTAGTTGAAGCTGGTGAAGGCACTGAGCTGTTCGGAAATCGGATACTGGTAGCTGACCCCGGCGTAATACTGGTCCCAGGCATCTTTCAGGCGGCTGCTGTAGAGGCTCAGGCTCAGGTTATCAGTGGCCTGGTAATCGCCCCCGAAGTAACCCAGCCAGGGCGAGTCGACCGGGCCGGCATAAAAGGTCTCAAAGCCATCGCGGTTGTTGCTCGACAGTGGCTGGCTCATCGCATGCAGGCGACCGCCCTGCACCGTCAGGCCTTCCAGCGTGGTGTTCTCAAGGGTCCAGCCGCTGAAGCTTTCCGGTAGTAAGCGCGAGTCGCCAAAGTGCACCACAGGGGTGGTGGGGAACACATCGCCGACTTTGATTTCGGTGTCGAACAGGCGCGCCTTGACGGCGCCACCGAGCTTGCTGAAGTTATTGGCGGTGTGCCCCTCACTGTCGACCGGGAGCATATCGAACGAACTGCGCCCGCCACTGCGGCCGTCACCGCTGTCGAGCTGCAGCGCCAGCATGGCATGGGCGTCCAGGCCGAAGCCGACGGTGCCCTGGGTATAACCTGACTGGAAACGGGCGATGAACGCCTGGGCCCAGGCCTCGGCATAACCAGCCTTGCCAGTCGGTGATACCTCGCCCTTGCGATAGTCGCGATTGAAGTAAAAGTTACGACTGAGCAGCGTCAGGCTGCTGTCTTCGATAAAGCCCTGAGGCTGCGTGGCGGCATTACTGACCGCACAGCTGGCCAGGGCCAGCACACCGGTTACACAGGCTGTGGTTTTATTCCCCATCTTCAACTCCTGATTATTCGCCGTAATACGCACAACGGCCGCTGATGCGGCCGCCGTGGGTATCCTGACAAGGGCTGAATAACTCGAAGATGAGCGGGAAATTACAGTTTCGTCACTTCACTCGCCTCAGGCTCCTCGTCCTTGCGGTGCGCCCGGTAGTACAGCGCTGGCAACACCAACAGGGTCAACGCGGTAGACGACAGAATCCCGCCAATCACCACGGTGGCCAGCGGCCGCTGCACCTCGGCGCCGGTACCGGTGGCCAGTGCCATGGGAATAAAGCCCAGGGACGCTACCAGTGCGGTCATCAGCACCGGGCGCAGGCGGGTCAGTGCCCCTTCATCGATGGCCTGGCGCAGGCTGCGCCCCTGCTCACGCAAGCCACGGATAAAGGCGATCATCACCAGGCCGTTGAGCACGGCCACACCCGACAGGGCGATGAAACCGACCCCGGCCGAAATCGACAACGGAATGTCGCGCAGCCACAACGCCACCACCCCACCGGTCAAGGCAAACGGAATCCCGGTGAACACCAGCAGGCCGTCCTTGAAGTTGTTGAACATCATGAACAACAAGGCAAACACCAACAGCAAGGCCACCGGCACCACCACCTGCAGGCGCTGGGCTGCCGACTGCAGTTGCTCGAACTGCCCGCCCCAACGAATCCAGTAACCTGCCGGAATACTGACCTGAGCGTCGATGCGTTCACCGGCCTCGGCAACGAAAGAGCCGATATCACGACCACGCACGTTGGCGCTGACCACCACCAGCCGTTTACCGTCCTCACGGCTGATCTGGTTGGGGCCTTGAACCAGTTGCAGGCTGGCCACATCGGCCAGGGTAATGAAGCCGATCTGGCCATCGCCACTGGTACCTGCGGGTACCGGAATCAGCAATTGCGACAGCCCCTCGATGTCGGTGCGCAAGGTTTCGGACAGGCGCACCACCATGTCGAAGCGGCGGTCCCCCTGGTACAGCGTACCGGCCTGACGCCCGCCCACTGCCACGGCAATGGTGTCCTGCACATCACCGACATTCAGGCCATAACGTGCAGCCTTGTCGCGGTCGACTTCAATGGTCAGCACCGGCAAGCCCGAGGTCTGCTCGACCTTGACCTCCGAGGCCCCCGGCACTGCCTGCAACGTTGCGGAAATCTGCGCGGCGGTACGATTGAGCTGCGCCATGTCATCGCCAAAGACCTTCACCGCAACATCACTGCGCACCCCGGAAATCAGCTCGTTGAAGCGCAACTGAATGGGTTGCGACAGCTCGTAGTTGCTGCCCGGCACCCGCGCACTGGCACGCTGGATATCGGCAATCAACTGCTCGCGCGACTTGCCTGGATCGGGCCACTGATCTTGCGGTTTGAGCATCACATAGCTGTCGGAGATGTTCGGCGGCATCGGGTCCGAGGCGATCTCGGCAGTACCGGTACGGGCAAACACGCGCTCCACCTCCGGTACCTGACTCATCACGCTCTGCTCCAGTTGCTGCTGCATGGCCACCGACTGGCTAAGGCTGGTGCCGGGCACACGCAAGGCTTGCAGGGCGAAGTCGCCTTCGCTCAGGCTCGGGACAAACTCACTGCCCATGCGACTGGCCAGCACCCCCGACAACAGCACCATCACTGCAGCCAGGCTGAACGCCAGTGGCCGATGGCCCATGACCCAACGCAGCAGCGGTGCATAGCCACGCTTGGCGCTGCGCATCAGCAGGTTTTCGTCTTCCTTGACCTTGCCGGTGACAAACAGGGCAATGGCCGCAGGCACGAAGGTCACCGACAGCAGCATGGCGCCGAGCAAGGCGATCACCACGGTGAACGCCATAGGGTGGAACATCTTGCCCTCAACACCACTCAGGGCAAAGATCGGCAGGTACACCACCATGATGATCAATTGCCCATAGATCAGCGGTCGACGCGCTTCTCGGGCGGCATTGAACACCTCGTGGAAACGCTCGGAACGGGTCAACAGACGGCCGTGGTGTTGCTGGGCGTGGGCCAGACGACGGATCGCGTTTTCAACGATCACCACCGCACCATCGACAATGATGCCGAAGTCCAGCGCGCCCAGGCTCATCAGGTTGGCGCTGACCTTGTTGCTGAACATGCCGGTAAAGGTGAACAGCATCGACAGCGGAATGATCATCGCGGTAATCAGCGCCGCGCGGATGTTGCCGAGGAACAGGAACAGAATCACGATCACCAGGATCGCGCCTTCGATCAGGTTCTTCTTCACTGTGGCAATGGCTTTGTCGACCAGATTGGTGCGGTCATACACGGTTACCGCGCTGACCCCCGGCGGCAACGAGCGATTGATTTCCACCAGCTTCTGCGCCACCGCCTGGGACACCGTACGGCTGTTCTCGCCAATTAGCATGAACACGGTACCCAGCACCACCTCGCGACCGTTCTCGGTGGCCGCGCCGCTGCGCAGCTCTTTGCCGATGCCGACTTCAGCGACGTTGCGCACGCGGATCGGGGTGCCATCGATGTTGGCCAGCACGATGTTGGCAATATCGTCGATCCCGGCCAGTTGTCCCGGCGCACGGATCAGTAACTGTTCGCCGCGCCGCTCGATGTAGCCGGCACCGACGTTGGCGTTGTTACGTTCCAGGGCGGTGAGCAAGTCAGCCAGGGTCAGCTTGTACGAGGCCAGACGCTTGGGATCGGGGGCGATCTGATATTCCTTGGCGAAGCCGCCAATGGTGTTGATCTCCGCCACGCCGCGCACGTTGCGCAGTTGCGGTTTGATGATCCAGTCCTGAATCTCACGCAGGTCGGTTGGCGTGTAAGGGCTGCCGTCTTCCTTGCGGGCATCCTCGGCAGCCTCCACGGTCCACAGGAAGATTTCCCCAAGGCCAGTGGAAATCGGCCCCATCGCCGTCTCGACACCGTCAGGCAATTGCCCTCGAACTTGTTGCAAGCGTTCGTTGACCAACTGCCGGGCGAAGAACAGGTCGGTGCCCTCTTCGAAGATGACCGTAACCTGCGACAGCCCCGAGCGCGACAGCGAGCGGGTCTGCTCAAGGCCGGGCAAACCGGCCATTGCCGTTTCGATGGAGAAGGTGATGCGTTGTTCGGTTTCCAGCGGCGAGAAGCCGTCGGCCTGGGTATTGATCTGGACCTGGACGTTGGTGATGTCCGGGACCGCATCGATCGGCAGTTTCTGGTAGCTGGCCACACCCAGCCCGGCCATCAGCAACACCGCCAGCAACACCATCCAGCGCTGCTCGATGGCAAATTGAATAAGACGTTCGAACATAACAGGTACTCGCGCCGGTCAGTGGACGTGCTCGGCGCTGGCCTTGCCCAGCTCCGACTTGAGGACAAAGCTGCCCGACGCCGCCACCTGCTGTCCGGCTTGCAGGCCTTTGCGGATTTCGACGTAGCCGTTGGCGCTGGCCCCCAGCTCTACCGCCTGGGCAACAAAGCCTTCCTTGGTGCGGACAAACACGGTGGCTTGCTCTTCAAGGTTCTGGATCGCCTGATCTGGCACCGCCAGTGCAACGTCAACGCTTTCGCTCGGCACCTGGACCGCAACGAACAGACCCGGGCGCCAGGCACCGCGTGGGTTGTCGAGGGTGACGCGGACCGTGGCGGTACGAGACTGCTCACCGAGCAGGCTGCCGACATGGCTGATCTGCCCCTGCACCTGCTCGTTCAGCTCGCTGGCGACGATGTTCACCGCCATGCCGCTGCGTACTTTGCCCAGATCCCGTGGCGCGACACCGAAGGTTGCCCAGACGCGGGACAGGTCAGACAGGGTGAAGGCCGCGCTGGTCTCGTTGACCACCTCGCCCGGCACCAGGTGCTTCTCGACGATCTGCCCGGCAAACGGCGCGCGCAGCTCGTAACGGTTGCCACCGGCCAGTACCGTGGTGCCACTCAGGGCGCTGATTTTCTGCCGGGCATTGGCCTGGGCAATCTCCGCCTCCTGCAAGGCCTGACGCGCCTGCAGGTAATCCTGTTCGGCGGAAATCCCCTCCTGCCACAGGTCCTTCTCACGCTGATAGGTACTGCGCGCCAGCTCCAGTCGACGCTGACTGGCTGCCAGTTCGCTGCGCTGCTCGGAAATCTGCGGACTGGCGATGACCGCCAGCAAATCACCGGCCTTGACCTGCTGGCCAAGCACTACCGCGACCGACTCGACCACCCCGGCAGCCCTGGGCACCATATGCGCGGTGCGGTCTTCATCGAAACGGATTTCCCCTGGCAACGACAGGTTGCGCTGCAACTGGCGTGGCCCGGCGGCGGCCAACGCGATGCCCGCCAAGTCAATCTGCTCCTGACTGAGCGTGATGGCCCCCTCCTCTTGCTCATGCCCGCCTTCAGCCTCGCCATGGCCATCGCCATGACCACGCTCGTCTTGCTCCGGCTCGTCGTGATCACCCTCTTCAGCATGATCATGGGCTGACGTTGCCGTGGCCGCCTGTGGCTGCGGGCCGCTCTGGCGCGCCAGTAACACACCCAGGCCCAGGCCCAGCAACAAGGCAGCGATCAGCAGCGTTGCGGACTTCTTGTTCATGCAGTCTCCTTAGCACTCACCGCGCTCGGCGGCGTCAATCAAAGCGGGGGGGAAATGTCGATGCGGTTCAGCGGGTAGCCAGGCTCAAGTCGCCGAAAATGCGCTCCAGGCGCACCCGTGCCTCGCTGCGCTGTGCCTGCGCCTGCAGGTACTGCAGACGTGCAGCAACCAGGGTGCGCTGGGCATCGAGGACATCGAGGAAGGCGAACTTGCCGCGTTCAAAGCCGCGGGTGGCGGCGTCCACGGCGTTTTGTGCCGAAGGCAGGATCGAGCGGTCGAAGTCCTGCACTTCCTGATTGGCGGTGTTCCACTGCGCCAGGGCCTGAACCACTTCACTGCGCAAGCGCAATTCAGCGCCATTGCGCTGATCACGGGCCTGATCGGCGCGGCGCGCGGCGGCCAGAATGTTGCCCTGATTGCGGTCAAACAACGGAATTGGCAGCGACACCCCAACCACATTGATGCGCTCGCGCTCGGTTTCGCTGTACTGGCTGCCAACACTGACGGTCAGGTCGGGAATCCGCTGCGTACGCGCCAGGTTCAGCGACGCCTCTTGCTGATCGATCTGCACCAGTGCCAGGCGCATGTCCGGGGTCTGCTCCAGGCGCTCAAGCAGCTGGGTGCGGCTCGGCACTGCCGGGTCTTCGCTGCCGATGCTGTCAACCCGGCTGAACTGCGCCATCGGCGCACCGGTAACGGCAGCCAGTTGTTGATAGGTCACGGTCAGTGCCTGCTCGGCACGCCCCAACTCCAGACGCACCTCAGAAAGCTGCACCTGCGCACGCGTCGCCTCCACAGGCGAAGCACTGCCCGCCTTGACCCGCCCCTGCACCACCTGCAACGCCCGCTCACTCAAACGCAGTGACTGCTCGGCCAGTTGCAAGCCTTCCTGCGCCTGCAGCGCCGCCTGGAAAGCACCGATCACATCGGCGCGCAATGTATTGCGCTGGCGCTCAAGCTCGAGCTCGGCCAGTTGCGAACCGCGCCCGGCCACGTCCAGACGGGCACCGCGCTTGCCGCCCAGTTCGAACATCTGGTTGACGCTAAGGGTGGTGGTCTGCTGACCGCTGCGGGTGTCTTCAACTTCCCACCCCACCTCGGGGTTGGGCAGCACGCCGGCCTGGCGCCGCTCGCCTTCGGCGATATCGATACCCCAGCGCGCGGATGCCAGTTCAGGGTTGTTCGCTTGCGCGCTCTGCAGCGCCTGATCGAGGGTCAACACCGGGCCCTGGGCCAGTGCCAGCGAGGGCACGGCCAGTAATACCAGCATCAACAGCATGCAGCCGCGGCCTGTGCCGGGCCTGTCCAGAGAGCAAAACATGGCGGGCTCCTGCGCCTTTTCGAGAGCCCGCACTGTAGTTATCGGGGTTTATCCCCAAGATGACTCGAATATTACAAATCTGTTATCCAGCCATCACCGGAGCAAAGATGGCTTAGTATCCGCCGCTCGACGCCTTCCAAGGTCTTGACCTTACAGTTACTTCAGGGTTGAGAATCACCGCCTTTGCCATTACCGAGTCATCCCATGCGCTTACTGATTATCGAGGACGAGCTGCGTACCGCCGATTACCTGCAACAAGGTCTGAGCGAAAACGGCTACATCGTCGACTGTGCCCACAGCGGCGCCGACGGCCTGCACTTGGCCCGCCAGCAGGCCTATGACCTGATCATTCTCGACGTCAACCTGCCTGAACTCGACGGCTGGACCGTCCTGCAGCGCCTGCGTGCCGACTCCAGCACGCGGATCATGATGCTCACCGCCCACGGCCGCCTTTCCGACCGGGTCAAAGGCCTGGACCTGGGCGCCGATGACTACCTGCTCAAACCGTTCGAGTTTCCGGAGCTGCTGGCACGCATCCGCAGCCTGTTGCGCCGTAACGACCAGGCCCTGCAGCCCAACACCTTGAAAGTCGCCGATCTTGAGCTGGACCCTGGCCGACACCGGGCTTACCGCGCCGGCCAGCGTATCGACCTGACCGCCAAAGAGTTTGCCCTGCTGCACCTGTTGATGCGTCAGAGTGGCGAAGTGTTGTCGCGCACGCAGATCATTTCGCTGGTCTGGGACATGAACTTCGATTGCGACACCAACGTGGTTGAAGTCTCGATCCGCCGATTGCGCGCCAAGATCGATGACCCGTTCGAGAACAAGCTGATCCATACCCTGCGCGGTGTCGGTTATGTCCTTGAGGCGCGCGAATGAAACCGGCGCGGCTTTCCCTGCGCCTGGGCTTGAGCGTTTGCCTGATGGGCGC
The DNA here is from genome assembly GCF_056322725.1 of Pseudomonas sp. NUPR-002. Taxonomy (NCBI): domain Bacteria; kingdom Pseudomonadati; phylum Pseudomonadota; class Gammaproteobacteria; order Pseudomonadales; family Pseudomonadaceae; genus Pseudomonas; species Pseudomonas sp. NUPR-002. The sequence goes on along the minus strand of NZ_CM150476.1, from coordinate 1,355,336 downwards.
GGCACTGGTGCTACTGCTGGCCTGTTTGGCGGTGTTCGCCCTGGACCATGAACTGGACAGCCGCGCGCGCAAAAGCCTGACCGCGAAGATGGCGCAGATCGAGCACGGCCTGAGCATCGACCTCAAGTCAGGCGACCTGCAAACTTCCGCGCACCCCCTGCTGGATGTGGTGATGGGCCATGACAACCTGAGCCTGAGCGTGATCGCCCTGACCGGCCGCCATTCGGCCCTGCTGACCCTTGGCCCGGGCCTCGACGCCGAGGCCCTGATGCAGATTCCCGGTAGCGCGCAGTTGGGCTTCAGCAAGTGGCGCGACAGCAGCGGCAATCACCTGCTCACCGCCTCGCGGCTGCTGCGCCTGCAAGACGGCACCGAGGTGCGCGTGCTGCTGAGCGTCAACCGCGCCGACGATCACAGCTTGCTCCAGGCGTACTTGCGCTCGACCTTGCTGGCCGTGCCATTGCTATTGCTGCTGATCGGTTTTGGCGCCTGGAAACTGGTGCAGCGTGGCCTGATCCCGTTGCGCAGGTTCAGCCAGGTCGCCGAGCAGGTAACGGCCCAGCAACTGGCCTTGCGCCTGCCGCTCAACGACTTGCCGCAAGAGCTGTACGAGCTGGCCAAAAGCATGAATGTCATGCTCGACCGCCTCGACGGTGGCGTGCAGCAGCTCTCGCAATTCTCTGACGATCTGGCGCATGAACTGCGCACGCCTATCAGTAACCTGATGGGCAAGGCGCAAGTCACCCTGTCCCGAGAGCGCCCCATCGAGCAATACAAAGAAGTGCTGGAAACCAGCATCGAGGAGCTCACCCGGCTCAGCCGCATCATCAACGACATGCTGTTTCTGGCACGGGTCAGTCAGCCGCAAAGCCAGTTGTCACTCAAGCCGGTCAATTTGGCGGATGAGGCCAAGTGCGTCAGTGCGTTGTTCGAGTTCAATACGGAACAGAAAGGCATCAGCCTGCGCTTGCACGGCTGGGGCACGATCATGGCTGATCGCCTGATGGTGCAACGGGCGTTGTCGAACCTGTTGAGCAACGCCATTCGCCACAGCCCTGAAGGGCAGCCGATCGACATAGGTGTCGAGCGCAGTGGTGATGAGGTTTTCATGTGGGTTAAGAATCGCGGACCGGGCATCGAACAGGGGCATCTGCCGTACTTGTTCGAACGCTTTTACCGCGCAGGATCGGGCCGTTCGCGGCTAGAGGGCGGGACTGGGCTGGGGCTGGCGATCGTCAAATCGATCATGCAGCTGCATGGTGGGCGGGTTGAGGTGAGCAGCCAGTTGCATGGATTGACGCGGTTCAGTCTGGTGTTTCCGGGGCGTGTGGAGTGAATCGCGGGGCAAGCCCGCTCCCACAAAGCTTTGTGGGAGCGGGCTTGCCCCGCGATCTGATTAATGCCGGCTAGCCGCCATGATCAGCGCTTTCATCTCCGCCACCGCCGACTTGAAGCCAACGAACAAGGCATGCGCCACCAGGGCATGGCCAATGTTCAGCTCATTGATGCCCTTGATCGCGGCCACCGCTTCAACGTTGTGGTAGTGCAGGCCATGACCGGCATTGACGATCAAGCCCTGAGCCAGGCCAAAAGCCACGCCGTCGGCAACGCGCTTGAGCTCTTCGGCCACTTCGCTCGGGGTTTCGGCGTCTGCATAACGGCCGGTGTGCAGCTCGATTGCCGGTGCACCGACGCGGCGCGAGGCTTCGATCTGGCGCTCGTCAGCATCGATAAACAGCGAGACTTCCGAACCCATACGCGACAAGCGCTCAACCGCGGCCTTGATCCGCGCTTCCTGACCGGCGACATCCAGGCCACCTTCGGTAGTCAGTTCCTGACGGGTTTCCGGAACCAGGCAGATGTGCGCCGGGCGGATGCGCTCGGCAAAGGCCATCATCTCTTCGGTGACACCCATTTCGAAGTTCATGCGCGTTTGCAGCACGTCCTTGAGCACCAGCACATCGCGCTCCTGGATATGCCGACGGTCTTCACGCAGGTGCACGGTGATGCCATCGGCGCCAGCCTCTTCGGCGTCCAGCGCAGCCTTGACCGGGTCGGGGTAGCGCGTGCCGCGCGCCTGGCGCAGGGTGGCAACGTGGTCGATGTTGACGCCAAGGAGCATGCGGTTGCTTTGAGTCACGAAAAGGCTCTCCTGAAGATTTAGCCTGACAGCATACGACGTGCTCAGCGCTTGCGAAACAGTTCCCGACTGACCAAGGGCCGCCCGCCCAAATGAACGGCCAACGCCTGGCGCATCAGGCGCTTGGCAGCACTCAAGGCACCCGGCACATTCCAGTCGGCTTCGGCCATGGCCAGCAGCTCTTCGCCGCGAAACAAACCGGGTTGCAGCAGGTAAACCCGCTCAAGCCCGGCGTCCACCTGAAGGCGATACAAGCCGTCGGCAACCAGCGGCTCGCCATTGACGTCCTGGTCGAGGGCGAAGGCGTAACCCAGCTCGTCCAGCAAGCGCCACTCGAACGCCCGCAGCAGCGGCTCCAGCGGTCGTCCGGCGGCGAGTGCTTGCAGGGTTGCGGCGTAGTGTTCGAACAACAGCGGCTGAGGATCTTCGGCGGGCAGCAGGCGAATCAGCAGTTCGTTCAGGTACAGGCCACTGAACAAGGCATCGCCATTGAGCCAGGCCGCTACACCGACACTGTCCAGACGCCCGACGGTTTTCAGCTCGCCACGGCCACGGAATTCGACCTCAAGCGGCACGAAGGGACGCGCCTGGCTGCCACCTTTGCCACGCGCACGACGCAACACGGCGCGCAGGCGGCCTTGCGGGGTGAGGAAATCGACCAGCGCGCTGGTTTCACGGTAGGCCCGGCTGTGTAGCACGTAGGCCGGCTGGCCAATTGGCAGTTCCATGGGCAGCGCTTCAGAAAAGGTTCGACCCGGCAGCGGACGCTGCCGGGCCTGATGCGATCAGAGGTCGCCGTAGCCCAGCGAACGCAGGGCGCGTTCGTCGTCGGACCAGCCGCCTTTGACCTTGACCCAGAGGTTGAGCATGACCTTGGCGTCGAACAGCACTTCCATGTCTTTGCGCGCCTCGGAACCGATGCGCTTGATGCGCTCGCCCTTGTCGCCAATGATGATCTTCTTCTGACCATCACGCTCAACCAGAATCAAGGCGTGGATGTGCAGGATCTTGCCCTGCTGCTTGAACTCTTCGATTTCCACAGTGATCTGGTACGGCAGCTCTGCACCCAGCTGGCGCATGATCTTTTCGCGCACCAGTTCAGCGGCCAGGAAGCGGCTGCTACGGTCGGTGATCTGGTCTTCCGGGAAGAAGTGATCGTTTTCCGGCAGGTGCTTGGCGATCAAGCCTTCCAGCGCTTCGAGGTTGTGCCCCTGCTGCGCGGAAATCGGCACGATTTCGGCATTCGGCAGTTGCTCCTGCAGCCACTGCAGGTGCGGGATCAGTTCGGCTTTCTCTTCGATCCGGTCGGTCTTGTTGATCGCCAGGATCACCGGCCCCTGCACGTACTGCACACGCTCCAGGACCAGTTGGTCTTCGTCGGTCCATTTGGTGCGGTCGACCACGAAGATCACCACGTCGACGTCTTTCAGAGCCGCCGACGCCGTTTTGTTCATGTAGCGGTTGAGCGCCTTTTCGTTGCTCTTGTGCATACCCGGGGTATCGACGTAGATCGCCTGGATATCACCCTCGGTCTTGATCCCCAGCATGTTATGCCGGGTGGTCTGCGGCTTGCGCGAGGTGATCGCCAGCTTCTGGCCGAGGATGTGGTTGAGCAGGGTCGATTTGCCGACGTTCGGGCGGCCGACAATGGCAACGTAGCCGCAGCGGGTGGTGTTCGTATCAGTCATTGCCATTCTCCACGCCCAGGGCGATCAGTGCTGCAGCGGCCGCGACTTGCTCGGCGATACGCCGGCTAACGCCCTGGCCTCGGCTTTTTTCAGTCAAAAGGGTCACTTCGCATTCGACGAAAAACGTCCGGCAATGGGGCTCACCTTGAATATCCACCACTTCGTAACGCGGCAGCTCGCAGCCCCGCGACTGCAGAAATTCCTGCAGGCGTGTTTTCGGGTCTTTGTTGGTATCGACCAGGGTCAGGCTCTCGAATTCACCGGTCAGCCAGGCCAGTACCCGCTCACGGGCGGTCTGCATGTCTGAATCCAGGTAAATGGCGCCGATCAGCGCCTCGAGGGCGTCAGCCAGGATCGATTCACGGCGAAAACCACCGCTTTTCAGTTCACCGGAGCCCAGACGCAGGTACTCACCCAGGTCAAAACCACGGGCCAGTACCGCCAGGGTTTCACCCTTGACCAAGCGTGCGCGCAAGCGCGACAACTGGCCTTCACGGGCCTGGGGAAAACGCTCGAACAGCGCTTCACCGGCGACAAAGTTAAGGATCGCATCGCCAAGAAATTCCAGGCGCTCGTTATTGCGCCCGGCAAAACTACGGTGCGTCAGGGCCAGCAGCATCAGCTCCTGGTTCTTGAAGGTGTAACCGAGCTGGCGCTCGAGGCGGCTCAAAGAAACGCTCACAGTGTACCCACGCGCAGTTCGTGGTCGATATTCAACGCTTTGTTCAAATCAACATCCTGAAAGACTGTTTAGCTCATGCTCACCAGCGTTGGCGTGCCAGGCGGATCCGCAGACCCTCTGAACACAGCCTATGCCAGAAATGCATTCGGCGCTGTCCCAGGACAGCGCCGTTGTGTTGTTACTGGATCAGGCCAACCCGCGACAGGTTCGGGAAGTGGCTGAGTTTAGGCTCTGGCCAGCTCATCCAGACCGCGAAGGCCTTGCCGACGATGTTCTGGTCCGGGACCATGCCATGCAGCGCTTTGGGAATATTAGGGTCATCCCAGTAACGGCTGTCGTTGGAGTTGTCGCGGTTGTCGCCCATCATGAAGTAATGGCCGGCCGGGACTGTCCATTGCTGGTCAGGCGGCATGCGGTAACGGCTCATTTCCTTGCGGATCAGGTGTTCAGCTTCACCGAGCTTTTCCTTGTACAGCTCGGCGCTGCCCAGGGTGCCCGGCTCGGTGCCTACCAGGCGTTCGGCAACCGGCTGGCCGTTGACGAACAGCTTTTTGTCACTGGTGTAACGGATCTGATCGCCCGGCAAGCCGACTACACGCTTGATGTAGTTGACATTCGGGTCGCTCGGATAGCGGAACACCATCACGTCGCCGCGTTGCGGGTCACCGACTTCGATGACCTTTTTATCGATCACCGGCAGGCGGATGCCGTAGGAGAACTTGTTCACCAGGATGAAGTCGCCCACTTCCAGGGTCGGCTTCATCGATCCCGAAGGGATCTGGAAAGGCTCGACCAGAAACGAACGCAACACCAGGACGATGAACAGCACCGGGAAGAACGATTTACCGTACTCAACCAGCAACGGTTCCTTGTTCAACTGCTCGACCACTGCCATTTCGGGCTGGCTGACGCTGCCCTGATAGTTGGCGATCGCCGTACGCCGACGCGGCGCCAGGAACAGCAGATCGACCAGGGCCAACAGACCGCAAACGGCAACGGCGATGACTAGCAACAGCGGGAAATTTAGTGACATAGGGCCTAATTATCCAACCTGAGCACGGCGAGGAAGGCTTCTTGTGGAATCTCCACGTTACCGACCTGTTTCATGCGTTTCTTACCGGCTTTCTGCTTTTCCAACAGCTTGCGCTTACGGCTCACGTCACCACCGTAGCATTTGGCCAGTACGTTCTTTCTCAGCGCCTTGACAGTGGTTCGCGCCACAATCTGCCCGCCAATGGCGGCCTGGATTGCCACGTCGAACATCTGCCGAGGAATCAGTTCTTTCATCTTCTCGGTCAATGCGCGGCCCTTGTAGTGCGCATTGTCACGGTGCACGATCAACGCCAGGGCGTCGACCTTGTCACCGTTGATCAGTACATCGAGCTTGACTAGGTTGGCCGACTGATAACGGTCGAAATGGTAGTCCAGCGAAGCATAGCCGCGGCTGGTGGACTTCAGGCGGTCGAAGAAGTCCAGTACCACTTCGTTCATCGGCAGGTCGTAGCGTACTTGCACCTGCGAACCGAGGAACTGCATGTCACGCTGGACGCCGCGCTTCTCGATGCACAGGGTAATGACGTTGCCCAGGTGCTCTTGAGGCACAAGGATGGTGGCGGCAACGATCGGCTCGCGGAAATCTTCAACCGACGACACATCCGGCAGCTTCGACGGGTTGTCGACGTAGATGGTTTCGCCGGTTTTGAGCTTGACCTCGAAAATTACGCTTGGCGCCGTGGTGATCAGGTCCAGGTCGTATTCACGCTCCAGGCGCTCCTGGATGATCTCCATGTGCAGCATGCCGAGGAAGCCGCAACGGAAGCCGAAGCCCAGGGCGTCGGAGCTTTCCGGCAGGTACTGCAGCGACGAGTCGTTGAGGGTCAGTTTCTGCAATGCATCACGAAAGTCTTCGAAATCATCGGAACTGACCGGGAACAGACCGGCATAAACCTGCGGCTGAATGCGTTTGAAACCTGGCAGCACTTCAACTTCAGGGGTGGAGCTCAAGGTCAGGGTGTCACCCACCGGGGCACCGTGAATGTCCTTGATGCTGGCGATGATGAAGCCTACTTCACCGGCTTTGAGATCAGCGGTCTGGGTGTGCTTGGGGGTGAACACACCCACGCTGTCGACCAGGTGGACCTTGCCGGTGGACTTGACCAGGATCTTGTCGCCCTTCTTCACGCGGCCATGACGCACGCGCACCAGGGAGACAACGCCCAGGTAGTTGTCGAACCAGGAGTCGATGATCAGCGCCTGCAACGGTGCGTCGATATCACCGGTAGGTGCCGGAATGGCCTGAACCAGGCGCTCGAGCACCTCGTCCACACCCATGCCGCTCTTGGCGCTACAGGCCACGGCGTCGGTGGCGTCGATACCGATGATCTTCTCGATCTCGTCCTTGACCTTGTCCGGATCGGCCTGAGGCAAGTCCATCTTGTTCAGCACCGGCATGACCTCAAGGCCCTGCTCGATGGCGGTATAGCAGTTGGCGACCGACTGGGCCTCGACGCCCTGACCGGCATCGACCACCAGCAACGCACCTTCGCACGCCGCCAGGGAGCGGCTGACTTCATAGGTGAAGTCAACGTGACCGGGGGTGTCAATGAAGTTCAGCTGGTAGGTTTTGCCGTCTTGCGCCTTGTAATGCAAGGTGACGCTGTGGGCCTTGATGGTAATACCGCGCTCACGCTCCAGATCCATGGAGTCGAGGACCTGGGCTTCCATTTCACGGGCAGTCAGGCCACCGCACATCTGAATGAAACGGTCCGCCAGGGTCGACTTGCCATGGTCAATGTGGGCGATGATGGAGAAATTGCGGATATGACTCAAATCACTCACGGGTCAACACTCGAAAAGGCTGCGGGCCGGACGCCCACCGAAAAATAGCCGGGAATTGTACCTGAAGCCGCGGGGATATGGGAGATTCCTCTATCGAGCCGTACGTTCTTCAACCGCCACGCCCCGGCATACGGCGCTACGAAACACAAAGGCGCACCTGATATTTTTGTCAGTAGCCGTAAAAAGCCCCTGTTTTTATGCTCTTGACTCCCGCACGCAGAGCACGAGCCATGAAAACTGCAAACAGGCAGGCCGGTGATTATGACCGCTCATTCGGCGAGCAAGGCATCGTCGAGTTACCCCCCTTCTTCAACCCCTTACTCCCGCGAAATTTTACCGGAGTGGCATTGCAGGACGACAGCATTCTTGTCGCCGCCCTCGCATTTGACGAACGCGGAGGCAGGCACTGCGGCCTTGTACGCCTCACCAAGGACGGCAGGCAGGACCAGCAGTTCGGCAGAAATGGCGCGGTAGTCGGCAGATTCAATCCCGACGAACATGCACAGCCCGAGGCCTTGGCCGTCCTGAGAGACGGATCCATCATCATGCTCGGGTTTTCCTCAGACCCAGCGCGCCCTTTTCCCCAGGCACATCTCCTTATGCTTACGCGAGACGGCCAACAACCAGGCGTGGCATTTGCCCTGGAGCTCCCCGAAAACGCGGCAATGGTGATTGGCAGTGGACGGCTCACCGCTTCCGATACGCACTTCATGATTTCCCTGAACCTGTACACCGCTCCAGGACTGCCGCCACCGAACTCGCGAATCTACCGGATAGCCAACGATGGCAAACCGGGCTTTACGCATGGCAACTTCATCGAAACCGATTTCTTGCTGGGCGAACATGAAGTAACAGGGCTGGTGCTAGCGCCGGATGGCTTTATTGTCAGCGGTACACGCAGCCTGCGCGACCGTGCTGAAGGCTTCATTGCACGCTACAGCGATACCGGCGAACTCGACTGTTCATTTGGCAACGAGGGCTTCGTCACCTTTGATGTACAAGGCCAACCCACCTGGGCCAGAGCACTGGTGCAAAGGCCTGATGGCTCACTGATTGTCCTGGGCAACGCACAGATTGCTGAAAAAAGTACTGCATTTGTCTGGCAATTCACCGCCCAAGGCTTGCCAGACCCACGTTTCAACAACGCCCGTCCGGTGCTGGATGAGGCAGTTGCCGTTTGGCACAACGCCGCACTCGATGCCAACGGCAGGCTGATCACCTTTGGTCGAGGACCGGCGCTGGTGCACAAACGCTACCTGATGGAGGGTTCGCCGGACGCCGATTACATCCCTCCAGATGATTTAACCGGTATCGAAGACGCCATGCTGTGCTTGCCCCACGGCACAAATACCTTGCTGGCCTGGAACGCAACTGCGGCGAACGGAGTGATCGGAACAATCGCTGCGATTCAGAATGAAAGCGTCGAAATGGTTGCTACTGCGTTCGACACCCCTCGCTGGTGGCGGAAATTGCGCCTGCGCTTACTCAAGAGCATGAATTTTTCTGTTCATAACGGAGATAAGACATGAATCATTTCACCCGACCTAGCGGCCTTAACCCTGCGTTTGGCGATGGAGGCGTAGTCGTACTTCCAGAGTTTGACACTATCCAGGATCGCCACGTCATTGATAGCGTTATGCAAGGTGACGACATCATAGCTGGAGCCTCTGCCTACACCATTGGCGGCCCCGCACCAAGCTACTTTGCGATCGCACGCTTTACCAGAGACGGAGCGTTAGACAACGCCTTCGGCAAGGAAGGAACCGTCACCGGCCAGTTCGAAAATAGCTCACACTCAGGCTGCGAAGCCATTGGCACAGCCGACGAGGACAACGGCAGTATCTGGATGCTGGGTTGGTACAAGAACTATCAGACCGATAATGCAAAAATTGGCTTATTGCGCTTTGATCGCAACGCTCAAGAAAAAATGCCTCACCCGCTGGATCAACCAGAGAACACAAAACTGGTAACGCTCAACAGCGCCTTGAGCATCCTGGGCCACTCAGTAATGGCCGCAGCCAACTTCACTGAAATCGACGGAACACCGAGCCAGACGCGTGTTTATCGCCTGGATTTGCAAGGCAATCCTGGATTTGGTGGAAAACAGTACATCGATATCAGCCACGAACAGGGCCTGATCCGAATTTCCAGCTTGATCCAGCAACCCGACACCTTCCTGATTGGCGGACACCAGAGACAGAACGACGGCAACGATTACGGATTCATCGCCCGCTACCTGACGAACGGTAACCTGGATCTGACGTTTGCAAATGGAGCAGGCTTCTACAGTTTTCTGGCCGACAGCGCACATACCCGAATCAATCAACTGATCCTGCGTCCCGATGGGAGACTGTTAGCCCTAGGTGAAGCTCAACGAAGCGCCCTGCCGCGCACCGATGCGATGATCATGCAGCTCACTGCGAATGGCCGCGTCGACCCGGCGTTCAACCGAGGACAACCCGTATTCGCGCACTTCCACGATGCCTTCAGTACCTACCGCAGCGGCGCCCTGGGCGAGGATGGAAAACTGACGGTTGTGGGGCACTCCGAGGACATTACGCTCTACGCACTTCGCTACCACGTCGATGGTGCTCAGGACACCTCATTCAGCCTCGGCATGCCGTTCTATACAAACGAAACAATGATTGCGTTTGTGCGCAACGAAGACACCCTGATCGCGATGAATACCACCGGCGCGGCGGGCCTCACAGGAATGATCTTCAGCTTTCTCAATCAGTAAAAACAAAAAAAGCCCGGTACGCTACGCACCGGGCTTTGATCGCACATCCATACGCGCTTTCGCGCGCCTGGATTATTCAGCCAGCTTGAACGTGATGAAGCTCGCACGCCCCTGACGCAGCACGCGCATGGACACCGAACGATTCTTCGGCAGCTCCTTGGCAATTTCGGTGAACTGCTTGGCCGACAAGATCGCCTGGTTGTTCAGGTGGCTGATGACGTCACCCGGACGCAGGCCGATCAAGGCAGCAGGACCGTCCTGAACTTCCTTGATAACCACACCACCCTTGAGTTCCAGGGTCTTTTTCTGCTCGGCAGTCAGGTCGGCTACGGCAACACCCAAGCGGTTGCTGCTGCGCTCGGCGCCACCATCGACACCGGCGGTGATGTCGGCATCGTCATCTGGCAGCGCACCCACCTTGATATCCAGGCTCTGGCGTTTGCCGTTGCGGATGATATCGAGCTTGGCGGTGGCGCCATCCTTGAGGCTACCGACCAGGTGTGGCAGGTCAGCAGACATGACGATCGGCTGGCCATTCATGCTCAGGATCACGTCACCGACCTGCAGGCCACCCTTGGCTGCCGGGCCGTCTTCCAGCACCTGGGCTACCAGCGCGCCGGCCGGCTTGTCCAGGCCGAAGGATTCGGCCAGGTCTTTGTTGACTTCCTGAATCACCACACCCAGCCAGCCACGGCTGACTTTGCCGTCTTTCTTCAACTGGTTGGAGACATCGATCGCCACGTCGATCGGGATGGCGAACGACAAGCCCATGAAGCCACCGGAGCGGGTGAAGATCTGCGAGTTGATACCCACCACTTCACCGTTCATGTTGAACAGCGGGCCACCGGAGTTACCGGGGTTGATCGCCACGTCGGTCTGGATGAACGGCACATAGGTGTCGTTAGGCAGGGTCCGGCCTTTGGCACTGACGATACCTTTGGTCACCGAATGGTCAAAGCCGAACGGCGAACCGATGGCCAGCACCCACTCACCGACCTTGAGCTTCTCGGAATCCCCCAGCTTCACCGTTGGCAGGTTCTTGCCATCGACTTTGAGCAGCGCCACGTCGGTACGCGGATCGGTACCCACCAGCTTGGCTTGCAGCTCGCTGCGGTCAGACAGACGAACGATGATTTCGTCGGCATCGGCCACTACATGGTTGTTGGTCAGCACGTAGCCGTCGCTGGAAATGATGAAGCCCGAGCCCAGCGACTGCGCTTCACGCTGGCGGTCACCGCGCGGGGAACGCGGCTGCTGCGGCATGTTGCGCTCGAAGAACTCGCGGAACATGGGCGGCAGGCCTTCAAGGTCTGGCATTTGCCCGGTCGCGTAGCGACGATCGGGCAACTTCTGCTTGGTACTGATGTTCACCACCGCAGGCGAAGCCTGCTCGACCAGGGTGGTGAAGTCCGGCAGGGCTTCGGCCTGGGCAGCGGTGGCCACCTGACCGAGCATCAGCACGGCGGCGAACAACGATAGGTAGGTTTTCAAGCGTGGTATTGACATACGGCTCCCGTCACATCGAGCGTGGTTAGCAGTAGGGCCCTGCAGACGCAGGAAAGGCCAGACCCCGAAAGGACTGACCTATAGAAAAATTCTGAGGTTTTTGCAAACTGCAAAGCTTGCTAATCATGTCAGCCAAGGGATCCTCGACCGGCCAGCGCAGTACTTACTGTTCATTTTTGCGCCTGGGTGTCTTGGGATCGCATCGACAGGGCAATCCGTTCGGCTGTACCGATCGGAATTTCCCCGACCACAGTGACCATCATTTCACCTTTCGGTGTGGTCAAGCGCCGGGAGACTGCGACCGTCGGCCCCAATTGGGTACGAATATCCGCTGCAGTACCGCCGTTCAACAGCTCTACAAACACCGAGAAGCGCGCCAGGCCATCATCGTACATCAGGCTGCTGACGGTGCCCTTGCCTTGTGGATCCTTGCGCATTGAACTGTTGACCAGTTCGAAACCTGGCGGTAGCCAGTCCGAGCGCCAACCGGTGACCGGCTGTGCTTCTTGCGCAACTGCCTGAGTGACCGGTTTGCATTGCTCACCGGCTTTGAGCTCGTCATCCGTCGGCGCCTCTTTGGTGTCCAGGCGGGTGAACTGAAAGCGTTCCAGCAAGCGCCCTTTGTCATCGAGCATCAGCGACTTGAGCGGCAGACCGGTTTCACGATCAAGGTGCAGCTCAAATGCGTAACGATGCTGATCACGCGGGCTTAGGGTAACAATGACGGCCGAGCGGTCCGCCACCCGGGATTTACCAGCAATCCCGAGGTCATACCAGCTCATCAGTTTCAGAGGATCAAGCACTCGCGCGGTGGACTCCGGCGAACTCATCACACCTGGCACCAGGGTTCCGCTCACGCACTGGGTATGTCCGTCGACACGCACAACTTCCTGGGCCGAGCCATCGAGCTGCAGCAAGCGCTCGCTGACTTTGCCATCCTGGACTCGATGCCAGATGTCGTGGGTGGAGAAGCTACCGTTACGCTCGTAAACGAAAGTACCCTGATAACTCTGCTGCTGTTCAGCCTGTGCCAGCTTCTTCAACCAGTCGCCCGCTTCGGGCGAAGAGTTGGCAGCCAGGGCCGGCAGTGTCAGCCAGCCACCCAACAGCAGCGGTATAAGAGGTAGCGCGCGCATGATCCTCCTTACTTAACGGTTTTCCAGGCTGGCCGCGCGGGCATAAGGCAGTGCGCTCTCAGTGCCCTTGAGGGCTGCTTCCTGAGCATGCTGACGCAGATAGCCGGGCAGACGCTGGTCTTGCCAGCCGGATTGCCCTTGCAGCACGCCATTGGCCATCGGGCCTGGCTGTTCTGCACTCTCACTATAGCCTGCCAGCACGGCGGGGCCTTGAACTTGTGGGGTGATCACGCCTTGCTGGGCAGGTTGCTGCGCAGCCAGCTGAGCACCACTGATTTCGTCCTGGTTGTACAGGCGTACACCGGCCAGCACGGCAACGGTAACCGAAGCTGCCACAGCCAGACGTCCCAGGCTGCGCCAAGGACCACGATTGACCTTGACCGGCGCGGCTTCGTCAGCCAACGCAGCAGAAACGGCGGCGGCGATATCCAGTTGTGGCAGCACCAGTTCCTTGTGCATGGCGGCACGGGCAACCTGATAGCGCGACCAGGTGGCGCGGGTTTCGGCATCATCGACGGCGTTCAACACCCGACGTAATTCCAGTTCGTCCGCTTCGTTATCCATTACCGCGGACAGCGATTCCTGCAACGCTTCACGACTCATGGCGGTTCCTCTCTTGGCTGTCGCCGCTGTCTCAGGTTTCCTGCAACAACGGCTGCAGGGCTTTATCTATGGCCTCCCGAGCGCGGAAGATCCGGGAGCGCACGGTACCCACTGGACACTGCATGACGCTCGCAATGTCCTCGTAACTCAGACCATCGAATTCACGTAAAGTTAACGCCGTACGTAAATCTTCTGGCAGTTGCTGAATGGTCCGATGGACGGTGCCTTCGATCTCATCTCGCAACAACGCACGCTCGGGGGACTCCAGATCCTTGAGGCCATGATCGCCGTCGTAAAATTCCGCATCCTCGGAACTTACATCGCTGTCCGGTGGCCGCCGACCGCGGGACACCAGATAGTTCTTTGCCGTGTTAATGGCAATGCGGTACAGCCAGGTATAAAAAGCACTGTCTCCGCGAAAATTACCAAGCGCCCGGTAAGCTTTGATGAAAGCTTCCTGCGCCACATCCTGGGCTTCATGGGTGTCGTGTACAAAACGCACGATCAACCCGAGAATCTTGTGCTGATACTTCAGCACCAACAGATCGAACGCTCGCCTGTCGCCACGCTGCACGCGCTCGACAAGCTGCTGATCCTCTTCCTGGGTTAGCATGAACACTCCTCAGTAAACGTGAAGGAGCGTTGCGAGAAGCATCGTTCAGGCTTGCAACCATAGACTCGGGCTTTTCGCAAAAGTTCTCCCCTCCAAGCAAGTTTCCTGCGGCCCTTGGTCGGCTCGCACGAAAAACGCAGCGCGGTCACGGCCGGCTGCGTCGATAATCGGGTCTCGAATACGCCAACAGTACCTTCATTATGGGCTACTGCCATGCGTCGCCACGGCATTGTGGTGTGCGGGCAACCTTCTATGGATATCCACACAGCAGGGAAAGTTCCCATGGAAAGCCACCAGGCCACTACAAGCGCCATTGGAAATCAGGGCCTTGGGGCTGCTATAAAGACAGCCGGTCCTGATTCACGATAGTTTCACAATGCCATACGCGCCTGACTATTGTGCCGATCCCCCCCTTCAGATACTAGTGTCCTGACATGAGCCAACAATTCCAACATGATGTCCTCGTGATCGGCAGCGGCGCCGCTGGTCTGAGCCTGGCGCTGAACCTTCCCGGTCATTTGCGCATCGCCGTGCTCAGCAAGGGCGATCTTGCCAACGGTTCGACCTATTGGGCCCAGGGCGGCATTGCTGCCGTGCTGGATGACACCGATACCGTGCAATCACACGTCGAAGACACCCTCAACGCCGGTGGCGGCCTGTGCCATGAAGACGCCGTGCGCTTCACCGTCGAGCACAGCCGTGAAGCCATCCAGTGGCTGATCGACCAGGGTGTACCCTTTACCCGCGACGAGCACGCCAGCGTTGACGACGGCGGCTTCGAGTTCCACCTGACCCGTGAAGGCGGTCACAGCCACCGGCGCATCATTCATGCTGCCGATGCCACCGGCGCGGCGATTTTCACGACGCTGCTGGCCCAGGCACGGCAACGCACGAACATTGAATTGCTGGAACAACGGGTTGCCGTTGACCTGATTACCGAACGACGCCTGGGCCAGGACGGCGAGCGCTGCCTGGGCGCCTATGTGCTCAATCGCAACACCGGCGAAGTCGACACCTACGGTGCGCGCTTCACCGTGCTGGCCACCGGCGGCGCGGCGAAAGTCTACCTGTACACCAGTAACCCCGACGGGGCCTGCGGCGACGGCATTGCCATGGCCTGGCGTGCCGGTTGCCGGGTCGCCAACCTGGAATTCAACCAGTTCCACCCCACCTGCCTGTATCACCCACAGGCCAAGAGCTTCCTGATTACCGAAGCCTTGCGCGGCGAAGGCGCCTTGCTGCGCCTGCCCAATGGCGAGCGCTTCATGCCGCGCTTCGACCCGCGTGAAGAGCTGGCGCCGCGCGACATCGTGGCCCGCGCCATCGACCACGAAATGAAACGCCTGGGCGTGGACTGCGTGTACCTCGACATCAGCCACAAACCTGACGACTTCATCAAAAGTCACTTCCCGACCATGTATGAGCGCTGCCTGACGTTCGGCATCGACATCACCCGCCAACCGATCCCGGTGGTACCGGCTGCGCACTACACTTGCGGCGGCGTTATGGTCGACGACCGCGGCCACACTGACGTGCCCGGCCTGTACGCCATCGGTGAGACCAGCTTCACCGGCCTGCATGGTGCCAACCGCATGGCCAGCAACTCGCTGCTCGAATGCTTTGTGTACGGTCGCGCCGCGGCCAACGACATCGAAGCGCATCTGGACCAGGTGCCGATGCCACGCGCACTGCCAGGCTGGGATGCCAGCCAGGTCACCGACTCGGACGAAGACGTCATCATTGCGCACAACTGGGACGAACTGCGGCGATTCATGTGGGACTACGTAGGGATCGTGCGCACCAGCAAACGCCTGCAACGCGCTGAGCACCGGGTACGCCTGTTGCTGGACGAGATCGACGAGTTCTACAGCAACTACCGAGTAAGCAGAGACCTGATTGAACTGAGGAACCTTGCTCAAGTAGCAGAGCTGATGATTAGGTCAGCCATGGAACGCAAGGAATCTCGGGGTCTGCACTACACGCTGGACTATCCAGAGATGCTGCCAGAGGCGAAGGATACGATCCTTACACCCGACAAATGAGGCACGTTAGGAGCGCTCAGCGTACACCGTTCGGCTGGGTTTTGTAACAGCTTTGGCGCACATTTGTCCCAGCCTCTGGGGTCTTTATGGTGCGCCCGCGAGGGTCCTTAACGCGCTCACGGGCACCCATGCGAGGGCCTACGGGGGAGCCTGCGCGGGAAGTCTTGTAATGGTGACCTTTCAGATTTTTCTGTCAGATTCTCAAGAGGGTCGGCGAGACCACAACCAGAACCCCAGTTGAACGGCCAGACAGACCCAGTAGAGGGCCTGTAGGTGGTCCATGGGGTTCTCCTTGAGGGATTAGAGTGACTTGTGAAAGCGAACGTCTGTGAGTTCGTGTTGCAGGGCTACCTCAAGGAGGCGCTCATATGAATGCGGCCAGCTCCCTTGGGATTGGTCGTCAGAGGCGCCTGATTGCAGCAGGGCAAAGCACAGCGCAGCATGCGGGGTCAGAGACTCGACAGGCACTTTAGTAACTACCCGCTTGCCCTTGTATGTGTAGCACAGCGTGACACTCATCGACGGGCCTTAGTGTAGGCAACTTAGTCCAAGAGCTTAGCGCGTCACGCTTCGTTTATGGAAGTGTCGTTTGGCGCTTACCGGGCCTTGAGACGCCTTGCAGCGGCCTTGATGTCCCTCATTGCGATTCGATAGTTGTCCTTCTCTCGTTCGAGCAGGTGAACCACAGCAGCCTGTATCGACACACGTTCAAACCCTGAGCCTTCCAGTTCAAGCCAGCGCTTGACGATCATGTTGGACAGCTTGAAGGAATACCGGGAGAGCAGCGTAAAGGTCAGCTCTTTGTCGAGAATGGTCAGCGGTAATAACTTGCTTTGACTGGACTGGTAGCTGGCCTCGACCCATTGAGGTGCCCCCAGATTTGGGGTCTCCCTTTCCAGCTCGTTGAGCATCTTTCGGATGTCTCTGAGTACATGGTCATGGCGCTTACCGGTGATCTCAGCGATCTCCAAGGACGACATACCGGGTAAGCCGTTGAGAGTCGTTGAGGATACCGCTCCGGCCTTGGAGATGTTCTCGAAGATGGTTGCTGTATTGGTGGTCATGGTCATAGTCTGTTTTCCTTATGTTTGCTCTCTGAGTTCGCTCCCACGGGCAGCCGAAAGACCCCAGACAAGGGTTCTGCCGGTGGCACAGAGAGCAAACAGAAAGACTTTCGATTAGATGGATGCCCAGCGACGGGCGATGATGCGGATAGGTGAAGCCGTGCCCCTGCCGGTCCCTGTGTAGGTCCGGCCTTACGGGGCGCTTTTAGATCAGCTCAGGGCAATGCGAGTGACCAGCGGGAACGGCACTTGAACAGTCTGAAGACCATCAGTGGTCAGTTTCACCTTGACCATGCCCTTGGCGATGATGTCCACCACAGCCATGATCTCAAGGTCCCATCCTTGGGCGTTCGGGTTGCGGGTCGCTTCGATGCGCCAAACGCTCCCGTCTTGGCGCTCACGGTAGCTCAGCGAGGTGAACAGCTTGGGCAACATAAAGATGCCATGGTCGGTCCCGGTGTACGGCTGTACGCCTGCGCCAATGAGGTCCTCAATAGAGTCCTGACCAGCACGTTGAGCAGCACGCTCAAGGACGGCCACCAGTGACACGGGCAGCAGGATCACGAAGTCACTCAGCGAGGTCCCTACAGTCTGGTTAACGTGGGTCGTCATGAGGTCAATGAGTTCCTCAGCGATCTCCATAGGCTTACCTGTTGGCTTAGCCTCAGAGACGCTCTCAGTGCTTGGGGCAGTCGCCAAGATGGCAGCGACCTTACCGGCTGCGCTGTGCTCGATGTCACGGAGCATCTTGTCAGCGGTTTGCTCCATAGACTGTACGGTGAAGCCTGCCATCAGATTGTGGTCGAGGATGGTGGCACGGTGGCTGATGACCAATGCCGTGTCGGTGGCCTCGGTGAAGATGATCGACCCGGCCAGCACTTCACCCTTCTCGATGGTCTGGTTATCCCAGTTCTTGCGAGGGTCGAAGGTGACGGAGCGGTCAGCCATGGTGATGATTTGTTGCCCAGTGGCCTCGGAGCCAGCCGGACGGAACTCGCAAGGAGTCGCCTCCATGGCAGCCTCTCGCCACTCATCGCCGTTCAAATAGTCCTCAGCGGCTTCCACAAGGGCTTCCACATAGACCGACACATCGGTGGCCGCTTGGGTCTCTGGGCGAACATCGGCGGTGTTGAATCGAATCGAACCGGTGTGCTCATCAGTGATGGCGGTGGTGTAGGTCGATGGCTTGGCGTACTGGAATGGTTGTTTCATGGGAATGGTTCTCCTGAATAGATGAATGAAGTGGGTGTGTCGAGGGAGGTGCTGTTACCAGCCACCGCTATTGCTACGGGAAGCGGCACGCATACGGGCACCATGCTCACGAATGGCAGCGGCTCGGGCTTCCCGCTCGTGCTTCGCTTGGGCGATCTCACGAGGCGACCATTCACGGCACCGCTCGGCATGGGCATTGGCCTCAGCCTGCAAGCGAGCACGCTCCTGAGCCTTCTGGTATTGGTCTTGGCGGTACTCTCGGGCAACTACGGGAATCGCTTGGAGCGACAGACCGGCCTCATCGAACGCCTTAACGATCTCGAATTGCTGGCCCTTAACGGTCCCGCATTGGGCGACCAACATGGGCAGCATGATGTTCTCGACGTACTCACGGTTCAGGGTCTGGCCCGACACGGTGACTTCGTTCTTCAGGACTTTCGTGATAGTGATTTTCATGGTTTGGGTTCTCCTATTGGGGACCCTTTGATTCGTCCTTGCGCCATAGACGCGCACGACCAGACGGCCAAGGAGAAAGCCTTCGCGGGCATCTTCAAGGACGATCAAAAGGTTCTGGGTTTCAAGTGGTGTTGATGACGCTGATTCAGGGACATGGCAAGCCTGAAGGGCATCGAAGGGATCAACCGTGGCGACGGCTGTTGTGCAGGGTCGAGGAAATTATTTTGTTGTTGGTCTTCCTGTCTTACCCATAGTGAGGGTTTTTAACGACAGTCTTGACGGACGCCTTTAAGTTGTGAGTGAGATTCCTTCAGAGCCGCTTAATGGAATCCTCAAGTGAGTCGAGGCGATGGCTTGAAGACACAACCCTTGTTCAAGTAGTTGGTTCAAACGGTCGAGAGTCTTTTGGGGACACTTAGCGAGGACCCGTTGGGCCACACCGTCCATATCGAAGGTGACCTGTCCAGCCTTGTAGGTCCTGAAGTTGGAGCGATGGTCACTAAGGGCACGACGCAACTCGATGAGCTGGGTTCGAGCTGGTCGAGGGAATACAGTAGACAAGACTGACATATCTTGTTCGGTGAGGCGTGAGTTAGCTGGGCAGACAATGCTGGTCATGTTGGAAGGTCTCCTTTGAGGTGTCTTAAAGATGCCCTTTGAGATGAGGGGAGTTGTAATTAACAACCCCTCCCTCTGGGTCTGGTCGATGCTTTGACCTGAAGATGGTCGTTGAGATTTTCTTTATATTATCCGGCGTTAAGTCGCTAAGCCCCGGAATAGAGCCTCTGCGCCCACCTCGGCCACAATCTCAGCCTTGATGTCTGGGTGTCTCTCGACATACGAAGCGATCCCATGGGCAGCGTGTCGCGCAGCCTTGGCGATTCGCTGGGCGGTTCTCAAGGAATACTCATTGGTCTTGCAGGCGTCCGCTGTGATCTCCGAAAGGAACAACGCTCCGATGACCGCTCGTGCCTTGACGTTGATCTTTCCGTTGGTGACTCCGGCACTGGTGATGATTGACCCGGTAATGATGTCGTCTACCCATGGCAGCGGATCGGGAATCGCAAGGAGGTGCATGTAGGCTGCGACAGGGTTAGCGAAGGTGGCCTTTGGGCGTCCACGGCCTCGCTTGGGTTCATCGCTTGGGGTCTCTTGGGGTTGCCCTTGGGTGCCGTTGGTCAGGCCCTTGGCGGCTTTCTGTTGGTCATCAAAGAGGGACTCATCGGCACGACGCTCAGAGGCCCATGACTGATACTGGGCTTCGAGGTTTGCGGGTCGAACCATATCCCTGCGGCGGATGACCTCGCCAGAGAGTGGGTCAATGTGAAGGATGGTGCCGGTTTCGTGATCGACGTGACGGTGTAATGGTCCGGGTTGGGTGAGCAGGGTCATGATAGTGGTCCTCATATGGCCGCTGCGAACGTGCAGCCATAGTGAGGGTTTTTAACGACACCGCTTTCCGAGAGCGATCAAGGTCGAGTTCATCAGAACCTTGCGAAGTCCCCACCCGGCAGAGTTCTTAGGTAGTCAATCAGGTCGTGAAGCGCTTTCACTACACACGGCTCCCCGTCGAGCCAAATCCAATCATAGAACTCTTGCACCTTGGAGTTGTTCTCTCCGGTGATTGTGTCCAGTAGTGCCTGAGCTTCGATAAGCGAGATTGGTTTGTCCTTTAAGTCCCAAATGTGAGCAGCGTATCTGCCTCGAAATTTGTTTATGTTACGTTTGTCAATTTCTTTGGCGTACTGGAATAAAGGATTAACGAAGGTTTTATCAAGTGAGTAGAGGTGCTGGTTATATTTGTCCCTAATCTCCCAAACCTTGTAAAGTGAAAGGATTAGGCTGTGGTTACACACTCTCAGTCGCGTCATGATCTGAATCAGTGTCAGCTTGCCATCGCTGTAAGCTTTTAAAAAATCTCGGCCCATACAAACTGCGGCAGTCAAGTCCGTCATCTGATCTAAAAGAAGCCACTTGATTTCATTGTTGGCTTTAGCTTTTTCCATATGAGCCTACTCCTTATTAATTACCATTCGAGACTTGGACAGTTCGAGCGAACGCTTTCACGAGTGCTTCATGGAGTGCCCCCACAGGAACCCGCTGAGACCCCGCGTAGGAGCTACGAGGAAAGGTTCCTACGTAATCAACGCAAGGCTGCTTGCAGCGCTTCAGCCATACGCCCTACATCAACCCCGCTCCCCGCCCCGTATAGGTCATAGCTGATCGACCCCGAAGCGTGACCCAAGATCGACTCAGCGGTGCCCACAGGAATCTCAGCGGCCTTCAAGGCACCAGCCAGAGAGTGCCGTAGGGAGTGGAAGGTCTGGGTGCGATCAGCCTTCAGGTCTAAGACATCACGGATAAGCCCATTGAGCAACTCAGAGAATCGCCCAGCGCCCAAAGCGAACAGGCGAGAGTCCGCCCTTTGGACAAACTCAAGGAAAGCCTTCAGGTCAAACCCATAGGCCCCATCGGTCAACGGGATAACCCTCAGAGCGTTCTTGGTCTTGGCCGTCTTGCCATCGTTCCTATTGATGTCGATGACCCAGACATCCCCGACCTGCTTAACGTCAGCCTTAGTCAACTGCCTAAGTTCCTCAATACGGGTCCCAGTGATGACCCCAAGGGACAACGCCCAGCGCTGCCATGCGTCCACTGGCAGGGTCTTAGCGTGAGCCATGAGGGCCTTCACCTGATCCAGAGAGAACGCCTCACGGGAGCTATCAGCTCCTTTCGTTGGCTTCAGACCCTTGTCGAAGCTCTTATCGAGGTAACCGTTATGCACAGCCCAGTCCATGACAGTTGATAGCCGGGTCAGTAGCTTCTTCACCGTCGATGGCTTGCGGTCCTCAAGGAGTTTGTCCCGAAGGTTCTTCATGTCCTCCCGCGTATGAGCCTTCAAGTCCAAGTCACCGAGGATCGTAGCGATAGCCTCACAGGACGATCTCACGTCCCGCATGGTGCTGGCCTGAATGCTGTCTTTGCGTTCCTCCATGTACAGCGCAGACAGAGCCTTGAAGGTCAGCCGCTCAGATGAACTTACAGATAGGGACGGAGACAGGGCCACTGACGTGCTACAAGACTCATCCTTTAGACCCTTTACGATATCCACCAGATTCCCCGACCTGCCCTTCATGCGCTCCTGAGACGCCTCAATGATCTCCAATGCCTTACTCACAGCCCGTTGCTGATTGACGCTCAAGGGTAGCTTTGCGCTTGCCTCACGGAGGGCCTGATGGTGCTCATCGTTAATCATCTCGTAGGCGACCAGTGAGCTATCACCGTGGGCCATCGTCAGGCTGTACTCAGCGATGTCCAAGAGACGCTCTCTCAGCTCATCCCATGAAGCCTCTGGGTTGTCCAGATGGTAGGCCTTGAGGGTCGAGAGGATGTCTTGCGAGATGGTCATAGCGGTGGCCTTGTCGGTGGTCCTGAGTGATAGCGTGAAGAAGCCCTTAGCGGTGCCTTGAGGGCGAAGGCGAAGGTAATAGCGACCAGACCGGCGATAGTGGTATGGCTTGGCGAGGGCAGTTTGTAACAGGTTTGTCCCAGTTTGGGAGCGTGGATTGATGGTCATCGGCTGAAACCCCTGTATCCATTGGGTTTAGCCTCATCACGTCGAGTTCTACAGCAACTACAAGGTCAGCCGTGACCTGATCGAGTTGCGCAACCTGGCCCAGGTCGCTGAATTGATGATCCGTTGCGCCATGCAGCGCAAGGAAAGCCGGGGCCTGCACTACACCCTGGACTACCCGGGCATGCTCAGCGAAGCCCGCGACACTATCCTGCAGCCGCCCACCTTCGCCGACTGAACTTCAGGCGCACGCGCAGGCGCCGGTGTTGCTCCGGCTCCAGCGCGTCATAGGCGATCGTCAAACCTTCACTGCACAAACGCCCCGGCCTGCGGTAACGCAGCACCACCAAGCCCGGCAAGGCCAGGCTGTCGGGGCGCAGTTGCACGGTTTGCCACCCCAGGGCACGGCTGAACAGCTGCCAGCCGTCACGGTCCCGGCGCAAGCCACTGATAGCATGGGGATGGCTGAGCAGAATACGCCGGGGAATCATCCAGCCCGCATGCAGCAGGCACAACAGCACGCCCACTACCTGCCACCAGACGGGCACTTGCAGAATGCTCAGTGCCAGCGCGGCCAGCAATTGACTGGCCAGGTACGCCGCGAGCAAGGCTGTCGAGCCTTGCCAGCGGCACACGAATTGCTCACTTGGGCTGGACACGGTCCAGGATGATGCGAACCATGCGCTGCAGCTCCGGATCTTCCGACTCGCCGCGTTCCATGAACCAGCCGAACAGGTCCTGGTCTTCACAGCCCAGCAAGCGCCAGTACAGGGCACGATCTTCCTGACTCAAGGTTGCAAACACGTCCTGGCTGAAAGGCACCAGCAATACGTCCAGCTCGAGCATGCCACGACGGCTGTGCCAAAAGAGCCGATTGAGTTCAACTTGTTCGACCATGGAACCCTCCAGAAATAGGCCGCCAGTATACAGACCCAGCGCCTGAGGGACACGCGACGTTGGTCCGGACCTGTGAGCAAATAATGACAGAGGAGCGCACTCAACTACCTATTTTGCCAACGGCGCTCTATCATGGCCCCCAGTCTTACTACCCTGCGATCTCCCATGGCCGATACCGCTTTTTTCTGCACCCTCTCCCACGAAGGCGTTCTCGCCGTCCGCGGCTCGGACGCCGGTAAGTTTCTGCAAGGCCAACTGACCTGCAATATCAACTACCTGAGCGACAACACCAGTAGCCTGGGCGCCCGCTGCATGGTCAAGGGCCGGATGCAGTCGAGCTTCCGTATCCTGCCTGAAGGCGACGGTTTCCTGCTGGCGATGACCCGCGAGTTGCTGGAAGCGCAACTGGCCGACCTGAAAAAGTACGCGGTGTTCTCCAAGGCCAAGCTGACCGATGACAGCGATGCCTGGGTACGCTTTGGCCTGCAGGGCGGTGATGCGGCGTTGCAGGCACTGGGCCTGGAGGTTCCGCAGCAGACTGACGCAATCACTCGCCACGATGGGCTGATTGCCATTGCCGTGTCGGCCGGGCGTATCGAACTCTGGGCGCCGGCTGATCAGGCCGAGCGTGTTCAGACCCAACTGGCTGCCACCTTGCCGCAAGCGCCGTTGAACGACTGGCTGCTCGGGCAGATCCGTGCCGGCATCGGCCAGGTCATGGCGCAAACCCGCGAGCTGTTCATCCCGCAGATGATCAACCTGCAGGCCGTCGGTGGCGTGAGCTTCAAGAAAGGCTGCTACACCGGCCAGGAAATCGTCGCGCGCATGCAGTACCTGGGCAAACTCAAGCGTCGCCTGTACCGGGTTGCACTGGCCAGCGACAGCCTGCCTGAGCCCGGCACTGAAATCTTCTCGCCCACTCACGGCTCCTCGGTGGGTGAAGTGGTATTGGCGGCGCACAGCGGCGCCGGCAGCGAATTGCTGGCCGTGTTGACGGCCGATGCGGTAGAAGACAACAACCTGCACCTGGGCAGCCCTGATGGCCCTCGTCTGGACCTGCTGACGCTGCCGTACGAGCTGGACCGCGACCGCGAGATCCAGCGCTGAGCCAGCCCTGCCCCGGTGCTTGATTCGCCGGGGCTCTCTTTGAATTGCGCTAGAGATTTACGATGAACAAGCTGGCCGAGATGGTCCAGGCCCAGTTATTGGCCGCCATCGACAACGATGACCTGGTGCTGCCGACCTTGCCGGAGGTCGCCCTGAGCATCCGCGAGGCCGCCGAAGACAGCGAGATCAGCGTCAGCGCCCTGAGCAAGGTCATTGGCCGCGACGCTGCCCTGTCGGCACGCCTGATCAAGGTGGTGAACAGCCCCCTGCTGCGAGCGACCGTCGAGGTCACCGACCTGCAGACGGCCGTCACCCGCCTTGGCATCAATTACAGCTGCAACCTGGCCGTGGGCCTGGTGATTGAGCAGATATTCCACGCCCGCTCCGAGGTGGTGGAAAAGAAAATGCGCGAAATCTGGGCAACCAGCCTGGAAGTGGCGGGTATCAGTTACGAACTCTGCCTGCGCTACACCCAGCTCAAACCCGATCAGGGCGCCCTCGCCGGGCTGGTTCACCAGATTGGTGTACTGCCGATCCTGATCTACGCCGAAGAACACAACGAATTGCTCTCCGACCCGGTGTGCCTGAACTATGTCATCGACCAGATTCATCCGGTGCTCGGTGACAAGATCCTCAGCAGCTGGGAGTTTCCCGAACAATTGGTGAGTTTGCCGGGCCAGGTCCTGGACCTGGACCGCGGCAGCGCGCAGATCGACTACGTGGACATCGTGCAGATTGCCCGCGCGCTGAGCCCTGCCCTGGGTAAGACCCGCCCCCTGGCAGCACTGCCGGCCTACCGCCACCTGGGGCTGCCAACCGGCACCGAACTGGTGGCCAACGACCTGTTGTTTGCCCGCTCGATGTTCCGTTAATCAACGGTAAAACTGACCCGCACCTTCAAGCCGCCGCGCTCACCGTCATGCAGACTGATCTGCGCCAGGTGGGCGCGGCAGATTTCACCGACAATCGCCAGGCCCAGACCGGTCCCCTGAGCACCGCGCCGGTAGAAACGCTCGAACACCCGTTCGCGCTCAGGCTGAGGAATGCCTGGCCCGTCGTCTTCAACTTCCAGTATCCCAGGCGCATAGACCCGCAAGATAACGTTGCCGCCCTTGGGCGTGTGCGCCAGGGCGTTGTCGACCAGGTTACTGAGCAGCTCGTTGAGCAAGGTCGGCTCGCCACGGACATGCACCGGGGCCTCAGCCTCCAACGCCAGCGTAACGCCACGCGCATAGGCCAGTGGTGCCATGGCCATGCCCAGCTCGCGCGCCAACTGGCTCAGGTCAAGTGACTGCGCCCCGCCTTCGGCAATGGCCCGCGCACCGTTTTCCACCCGTGCCAGGGAAAGCAGTTGGTTGGCCAGGTGGGTCAGGCGATCAGTGCCCTGCGCCGCTGACTCCAGGGTCTCGCGCCACACCTGTGGCTCGTTGGAACGTAACCCCAACTCAACCCTGGCCTTCAGCGCTGCCAGCGGCGTGCGCAGTTCATGCGCAGCCTCGGCAATGAACTGCGCCTGGCGCTCGAACTGGCCACGCAGACGTTCGGTGAAGTGATTCAAGGCGCGTACCAAGGGGCTCAACTCGCGCTGCACCTCAACCAGCGGCAACGCGCGCAGGTCATCGGGTTGACGTTCTTCTACCGCACTACGCAAACGCTCCAGCGGACGTAGCGCTGCACTCACCGCAAACCACACCAGCATCAATGCCCCGAGCGCCAGCATACCGAGGCGCAGCAGGGTATCGGCCATCAAACCACGCGCCATGCGCACCCGCGCTTCTTCCGTTTCCGCCACGCGAATTTCGGCCATGCCGTTCATGTTCGGCTCACTGACCGGCTTGAGCAGGCTGACCACGCGAACATCCTGGCCCAGATAGCGCGCGTTGTAGAAGCGCGCCAAGGCCGGGTAGGCATCGGTTCGCGGCGTGCCCGGCGGCGGTGCGGGCAAGTTTTCGTAGCCGGAAATCAGGCGCTGATGGATGTCGTTGACCTGATAATAGATACGCCCGGCGCTGTCATAGGCAAAGGTGTCCAGCGCCACGTACGGCACATCGGCACTGAGGGTGCCATCGCGCTGGGACAAGCCGGCGGCAATGGTCCGCGCCGAGGCCAGCAAGGTGCGATCGTAGGCGGTGTCGGCGGCCTCGCGGCCGTTCCAGTAAGCACTCAGGCCGCTGGCGAGCATCAGTACCACCAGCAGCAACGCCAGGTTCCACAGCAGCCGCCCGCGCAGGCTGACGCTGTCACGCATCGCGATGCTCAAGCAGGTAGCCGAGCCCCCGGAACGTGACGATGGCCACGGCATGCCCATCGAGTTTCTTGCGCAGTCGATGGATGTAGATCTCGATCGAGTCGGCACTGGCTTCTTCATCCAGGCCAAACACTTGGGCAGCCACTTGCTCCTTGCTCATCACCCGCCCCGGGCGAGCGATCAAGGCCTCAAGCACGGATTGCTCGCGCGAGGTCAACGTCAGCAGTTCTTCACCGAGGGTGAAGCGTCGGGTGTCCAGGTCGTACACCAGTGGGCCACAGCGCTGCTGTCGCTCACCACCGAGCACACTGCGGCGCAGCAGCGCCTTGACCCGCGCCTCAAGCTCGGTGAGTTCAAAAGGTTTGGCCAGGTAATCATCAGCACCCAGGTTGAGGCCGTGCACCCGGTCCTTGACGTCACTGCGTGCGGTCAGCATCAGCACCGGCACGGTTTTGCCGCGCGCGCGCAAGCGCGCCAGCACTTCAAATCCGTCCATGCGCGGCAGGCCTACATCAAGCACGGCCACAGCATATTCTTCGCTGGCCAGGGCCAGGTCGGCAGCCACGCCATCGTGCAGCACATCGACGGTGAGGCCGCTGCTTTTCAGGGCCTGGGCCACGCTTTCAGCCAACTGCAAATGGTCTTCGACGAGCAGCACACGCATGGTTTTCTCCCCGGTCGCGTCGCGGTCAATGGCGCGGAGTGTACAGCCGACAGGCAGCCTGTGAAGCCTTCGTAACAATGAAAAAGTATTGAAAGGTTAGCGAAAGGTTAAAGCCCTAGCATCCCCTCACGGCTCACTCTGCGCGCCGTAAAAACTGAACATTGACGTTCGACTAATAAAAACAAAAACGGAGTTACTTGACGATGCTGTCCATACAGCCACGGGCGTCCGCGCCTACTCGCCGTTTACCTTCCCGCCAGACCGCAGTTGTCAGCGCCCTCGCCCTTACCGGCGTCGCACCGCTGAGCCAGGCCGCCTTCTTCGAAGACAGCAAGGCGACCTTCGAAACCCGCAACATGTACTTCAACCGCGACTTTCGCGATGGCACCAGCGCCCAGCAATCCAAGCGTGACGAATGGGCTCAGGGCTTCATGCTCAATTTCGAGTCGGGTTACACCGATGGCACCGTAGGCTTTGGCCTGGATGCCCTGGGGATGCTCGGTATCAAGCTCGACTCCAGCCCCGACCGCACCGGCACCGGCCTGTTGCCTACCCACGATGATGGCCGTGCTGCCGACGAGTATTCCAAGCTCGGCATAACCGGCAAAGTCAAAATCTCCGACACCGAGCTGAAACTCGGTACGCTGATTCCAGAACTGCCAACCCTGCAACCCAACGACGGTCGAATTCTGCCGCAGACCTTCGAAGGTGGCTTGCTGACGTCCGGGGAAATCAAGAACCTGACCTTCACCGGCGGACGCCTGGAAAAAGCCCGGGATCGCGACAGCACCAATAACGAAGACATCGCCCTCAACAACAAGAACCGCCGTTTTGCCGGCACCGTTACCGGCAACCATTTCGACATGGCCGGCCTGGACTACACGTTCACCGACAAGATCACCGGTAGCTACCATTGGGCGCAGCTCGATGACGTGTACGCTCAGCACTTTGTCGGCCTGCTCGCCAGCCAGCCGTGGGGACCGGGCACCTTCGGTGCTGACCTGCGCATGGCGTTCAGCGACGACCAAGGCCAGGCCCGCGGTGGCAAGATCGACAACACCGCGCTCAACGGCATGCTCAGCTACAGCATCATCGGCCACAAGCTCAGCGCCGGTTACCAGCACCTGTCTGGCGACACCGCCTTCCCTTACGTCGATGGCGCCGACCCGTACCTGGTCAACTTCGTCCAGATCAACGACTTCGCCGACGCTGACGAGCGTTCCTGGCAAGCCCGCTACGACTATGACTTCGCCAAACTGGGCATTCCCGGCCTGACCTTCATGACCCGCTACATCAGCGGCGATAATGTCAGCCTGGCCGATGGCGGTGAAGGCAAGGAGTGGGAACGCGACACCGAGTTCAAGTATGTGGTGCAAAGTGGCGCCCTGAAAAACGTCGCCGTGCGCCTGCGCAACGCTACCTTCCGCTCGAACTTTGCCCGCGATGCGGATGAAGTGCGGCTGCTGGTGAGTTACAGCCTTGCGCTGTGGTAATCCCCGACAACAATAATGCTCACGGAGATTGACGATGACCTTTTCACTGCGCCGCATTGCCTTGGCCACTGCCTGCCTGGTGTTGACCAGCCACGCCATGGCCGCCGAACCCAAACGCCCTGAATGTATTGCCCCCGCCTCGCCTGGCGGTGGTTTCGACCTGACCTGCAAGCTGGTGCAAAGCGCCCTGGTCAATGAAAAAATCCTCAGCAAGCCTATGCGTGTGACCTACATGCCTGGCGGTGTCGGCGCGGTGGCCTACAACGCCGTGGTCGCCCAGCGCCCCGCCGATGCCGGCACCCTGGTGGCCTGGTCCAGCGGCTCGCTGCTGAACCTGGCCCAAGGCAAGTTTGGCCGTTTCGACGAGAACGCCGTGCGTTGGCTGGCCGCCGTTGGCACCAGCTATGGCGCCATCGCAGTGAAAAGCGATTCGCCCTACAAAACCCTCGACGACCTGGTTCAAGCGCTGAAAAAAGACCCAAGCAAAGTGGTGATCGGCTCCGGCGGCACGGTCGGTAGCCAGGACTGGATGCAGACCGCACTGATTGCCAAAGCCGCGGGCATCAACCCACGCGACTTGCGTTATGTCGCCCTTGAAGGGGGTGGCGAAATTGCTACTGCGCTGCTCGGTGGGCATATCCAGGTAGGCAGTACCGACATCTCCGACTCCATGCCGCACATCCAGAGCGGTGACATGCGCCTGCTGGCCGTGTTCGCCGAAAACCGCCTGGACGAGCCGGAAATGAAGAGCATTCCAACCGCCAAGGAACAGGGCTACGACATCGTCTGGCCGGTAGTGCGTGGTTTCTACATGGGGCCGAAAGTCTCCGATGAAGAGTACGCCTGGTGGAAAGACTCGTTCGACAAGATGCTGGCTTCGGAAGAGTTCACCAAGCTGCGTGATCAGCGCGAACTGTTCCCCTTTGCCATGACCGGCGCAGAGTTGGACACCTACGTGAAGAAACAGGTGGCCGACTACAAAGTCCTGGCCAAGGAATTTGGGCTGATTCAGTAAGCCTTTAACCTTTCGAGAAGCATCGCGGGGCAAGCCCGCTCCTACAGACACGGTCTCTCGCTGTGGGAGCGGGCTTGCCCCGCGAAAAGAGGATTCCCCAATGATCCTGCAACGCATTTTCGCCTTGTTGCTGCTAGCGGTATGTACCGCACTGGCAGTCATGGCCTGGCCCTATCAGGCGGCGTTTTCCTACGAGCCTGTCGGCCCTCGTGCCTTTCCTCTGTTGATTATCGGTTTGATGGGCTGCGGCCTGTTGTACCTGGCTTTTCGTCCAACCCCGATCGTGCGCAAGGACGATGAGCCCGAGCTGGATCGCGAATCGCTGATCAAGATCGGCCTCTGTGTGGCCTTGCTCCTGCTCTTTGCCAGCACCTTCGAACCGTTGGGCTTTGTCCTCAGCAGCATCCTGGTTGGCGTGCCTATGGCGCGTCTTTACGACGGCCGCTGGCTGCCGAGCATCGTCATCATCACGCTGATGAGCATCGCGCTGTACTGGCTGTTTGACCGTGTAATGGATGTGCCACTGCCCCTGGGCCTGCTCGACGTACTGGAGAACTGACATGGATACGCTTGGTTATCTCGGCCAGGGCTTCGGCGTTGCCCTGAGCCCGTACAACCTGGTCACTGCCCTGTGTGGCAGCTTGATCGGTACGGTGGTTGGCCTGCTGCCGGGCCTTGGCCCGATTAACGGGGTGGCGCTGCTGATCCCGATTGCGTTCGCCCTTGGCCTGCCGCCGGAGTCGGCGCTGATTCTGTTGTCTGCGGTGTACCTGGGTTGCGAATACGGCGGGCGTATCAGTTCGATCCTGCTGAACATTCCCGGTGAAGCTGCAACCGTCATGACCACCCTCGACGGTTACCCGATGGCCCGCAAAGGCCTGGCCGGTGTCGCCCTGTCGCTGTCGGCGTGGAGTTCGTTCATCGGCGCCTTTATCGCCACTTGCGGTATGGTCCTGTTCGCGCCGTTGCTGGCCAAATGGGCGATTGCCTTTGGTCCGGCGGAATACTTCGTGCTGATGGTCTTTGCCATTGTCTGCCTGGGCGGCATGGCCGGTGACAAACCGCTGAAGACTTTCATCGCGGCGCTGATCGGCTTGTTTCTGTCCTGCGTCGGCATCGATGCCAACAGCGGCGTCTACCGCTTTACCGGCGACAGCGTGAACCTGGCCGACGGTATTCAGTTCGTGGTGCTGGTACTGGGCCTGTTCTCGATCAGCGAAATTCTGTTGCTGCTGGAAAAAACCCACCATGGCCACCAAGCAGTCACGGCCACCGGGCGCATGTTGTTCAACCTCAAAGAAGCGGCCTCGGTGTTCTGGGTCAACATCCGCTGCGGCGTGCTGGGTTTCGTCATGGGTGTGTTGCCGGGTGCCGGTGCGACCCTGGCCAGTGCGGTGGCCTACATGACCGAAAAACGTCTGGCCGGTGCCAGTGGTAAATTCGGTCAGGGTGACAAACGCGGCCTGGCCGCGCCGGAAACCGCCATCGGTGGCGCCTGCTGCGGTGCGCTGGTACCGATGCTGACCCTGGGTGTACCCGGCTCTGGTACCACTGCGGTGATGATCGGCGCCCTGACCCTGTACAACATCACGCCTGGCCCACTGCTGTTCCAACAGCAGCCCGACATTGTCTGGGGCCTGATTGCGTCGTTGTTCATTGCCAACGTCATGCTGATCATTCTCAACGTGCCAATGGTGCGTCTGTTCACCCGCATCCTTGCCGTGCCGAACTGGGCGCTGGTGCCGGTAATTGCAATCATCACCGCCATCGGGGTGTATGCTGTTCACGCGACGACCTTCGACCTGTTCCTGATGATCGGTATCGGTATCTTCGGTTACATCCTGCGTAAGCTCGACTTCCCGCTGTCGCCGTTGCTGCTCGGCTTTATCCTCGGCGGCCTGATGGAACAGAACCTGCGCCGTGCCCTGTCGATCTCCAACGGCAGCCTGGACATTCTCTGGTCCAGCCCGATCAGCATGACGGTGTGGTCGCTGACTGCAGTGATGCTGGCCTTCCCGCTGCTGCGCATCTGGCGCAAACGAAGCCTTCAGCGTCGCGCCCTGGCCGATGTCTGATCGGCCTTCGTCTCTGTTCTGGGCCACTGGCCTGGTCGGCCTGGCAGGCGGGTTTCTCGCCAGCCAGGTCGGCTGGCCGTTACCGTGGATGGTCGGCTCGTTGCTGGCGATCATCCTGGTGCGCTGCCTGACCCCTTGGCAATTGAACGAAATCCCCGGTGGCCGCAAATGCGGCCAGTGGATTATCGGCATTGGCATCGGCCTGCACTTCACCCCGGCAGTGGTCGAGCAAGTGGCCAGCAATTTCGGCCTGATCTTCTGTGGCGCGTTGATTACCAGTGTGTCCAGTGTCGCCGGCATCTGGTTGCTGCGGCGCACTGGTGAAGACCGCGCCACGGCGTTCTTCTCCAGCATGCCGGGTGGCTCCGGGGAGATGGTTAACCTCGGGGCGCGCAACGGCGCCGTGCTCAGTCAGGTTGCGGCTGCACAAAGCCTGCGGGTGCTGGCCATCGTGCTGTGCGTACCGGCCCTGTTCAAATACCTGCTCGGTGATGGCGTGCCGATCACTCATAACGGCAGCGTCAGTTGGGGCTGGCTGGCGCTGATCTGCCCGCTGGGCGTGCTCATGGCCTGGGTATGGCAGCGGCTGAAACAGCCTAACCCCTGGTTGTTCGGGCCCTTGCTGGTGGCTGCTATCGCCAGTGTCAGCGGTGACTTGCACATCGCCCTGCCCGACGGCGCGAGCCAGATTGGCCAGTGGTTGATTGGCAGTGGCCTGGGTTGTCATTTCAACCGGGCGTTTTTTCGCCGGGCGCCGTCCTTTCTTGGCCGCACCTTGGTTGCGACGGCCTTGAGCATGCTGATCGCTGCAGCCGCTGCCCTGGTCTTGAGCCACCTGAGCCAACTGGACTTGCGCTCCTTGACCCTGGGCATGATGCCGGGCGGTATCGCTGAAATGAGCCTGACCGCCGAAACCTTGCAGCTATCAGTACCGCTGGTAACGGCCCTGCAGGTGATGCGCTTACTGTTCGTATTGTTCCTGGCCGAGCCCTTGTTCCGTCACTGGATCAACGAACGCGTGTAGGAGCGGGCTTGCCCCGCGATGCGATGTGTCTGACAAATCGCAATCGCGGGGCAAGCCCGCTCCCACCGTTACAGCGGTGGCAGGCGCCAATCTACGGGCGTCAGGCCATGCTGTTCGAGGAACTTGTTAGTGCGGCTGAAATGCCCACAACCCAGGAACCCGCGATACGCCGAGAGCGGCGACGGGTGCACCGACTTGAGCACCAGGTGCTTGGTGGCGTCGATCAGTTTCTGCTTGCTCTGCGCATGCGCGCCCCACAGCAGGAACACGGTATTGGGCTGATGCTCACTGACCACCTGAATGATTCGATCAGTGAAGAATTCCCAGCCTTTCTTGGCATGCGAAGCGGCATTGGCGCGCTCGACCGTCATGGTGGTGTTAAGCAGCAAGACGCCCTGTTCAGCCCAGCTTTGCAAGTAGCCATGCTTGGGAATTTCGATGTTCAGGTCGCGTTGCAATTCCTTGTAGATATTCACCAGCGACGGCGGCGTCGGCACCCCAGGCTGCACCGAGAAGCACAGGCCATGGGCCTGGCCCGGGCCGTGGTAAGGGTCCTGGCCGAGGATCACCACCTTCACGTTGTCCAGCGGCGTGGAATTGAGCGCATTGAAGATCATCGGGCCTGGTGGGTAAATCTCTTTACCCGCCGCATATTCCTGGCGCAGGAATTCACGCAGTTGCTGCATGTAGGGCTGGTCGAATTCGGCGCGCAGCGCTGCTTTCCAGCCTGCTTCAAGTTTGATGCGATCGTCGTCAGTCATGGGGCCATCCGTAAACAATGGCGCGACACTAGGAAAGCTGCCCGAGCTTGTCAATCGATCCGACCGGCGACCGGCAGTTTTGCCGACACCGGCCATACTTGTCCGGATCAGACGAATGAGGTCGCCCATGGCCGTACAGTGCGAAGAACTCACCGGCGTCGATGGTGCCCGGATCGGCATCGCCACCCTGGATGCCGCCAAGGCGCTGAATGCCTTGTCACTACCGATGATCGAAGTGCTCGACCAGCAACTGGCCCAATGGGCCGCCAACCCGGACATTGTGTGCGTGCTGCTGCGTGGCGACGGTGCCAAGGCCTTTTGCGCCGGTGGCGAGGTGCGCAGCCTGGCCCAGGCCTGCCGCGATCACCCAGGGCAAGTGCCGGCGCTGGCCGCGCAGTTCTTCGCCGATGAGTATCGCCTCGATTATCGCTTGCACACTTACCCCAAACCGTTGCTGTGCTGGGGCCACGGCCATGTGCTCGGCGGTGGTATGGGCCTGTTGCAAGGTGCCAACGTGCGTATCGTTACCCCAAGTACACGCATGGCCATGCCCGAAATCAGTATCGGCCTGTACCCGGATGTCGGTGCCAGCTGGTTTCTGGCGCGCTTGCCGGGCAAGCTGGGCCTGTTTCTCGGCCTGACCGGCGCGCCGATCAACGCTACCGATGCTTTGGAGCTGGGCCTGGCCGACCGTTTTCTCGGCGAAAGCCAACAGGAAGAACTGCTCGATGACCTGCTGCAATTGAACTGGCAGGAACAGACCGCCTTGCAGCTCAACAGCCTGCTCAAGGCCCAGCAGCACAGCGCGCAAAGTGAGTTACCCGAAGCGCAATGGCTACCCCGGCGCAAGCAGATCGATGCCCTGCTGGATGCCGCCGACCCGGTATGTGCCTGGCGCGCGATCGGGCAATGGCGCAATCATGCCGACCCGCTGCTGGCCAAAGCCGCGAACACCATGCTCGAAGGCTGTCCGTTGACGGCTCACCTAGTCTGGCAGCAGATCCAACGCGCCCGCCACCTG
Source organism: Pseudomonas sp. NUPR-002 (assembly GCF_056322725.1). Lineage (NCBI taxonomy): Bacteria > Pseudomonadati > Pseudomonadota > Gammaproteobacteria > Pseudomonadales > Pseudomonadaceae > Pseudomonas > Pseudomonas sp. NUPR-002. The sequence continues at coordinate 1,320,737 of NZ_CM150476.1, read as the reverse complement.
TCTTTGGCGCAAGTGTTCCAGATGGAATACACCCTGAGCCTCAACTGCTGCCGACACCCGGAATTCAGCGAAGGCGTACGCGCGCGGCTGATCGACAAGGATCAACAACCGCGCTGGCACTGGGCAGACATTGCCCAGGTACCAACGGCGGTCATCAACGCGCATTTTGCCAAAGCCTGGGAAGGTCGCCATCCGCTGGCCGACCTGGCCTGAGCGACCTAGCGGTGCCAGTTGCGCCCCTGCCGGTCATCGCGATCACGGTCATGACGTGAAGGTCCCTGACGGTAACGGTCATTGCGATGGTTCGGGTAGGGCTGGTAGTGACGCTCGGGGGCCGTGCGGTAATAGTGCGGTGCCGGACGGTCATAGTGGGGCGTCGGCCGGTAGTAACGCGGTGGCGAGTAGTAGCGCGGTGGGGGTGCGTAATAGCGTGGCTGTGGCACCACGTAGTAACCACGGTTGTAGGAGTAACCCGGCCGGTAATAGCCTGGGTAGCCATAACGATCAGCGGTATAGACTTCTGTACGGTAGTAACCGTTACCTCCATAAGGGACACAAGCGCTAGTCAGCAAACTCAGCACGGCAACAAGCAAAAGTCGGCGATACATGGCGGCCTCCCGGACCGCGGAACTGCCCATCCCAGCGGCGCTGGTCGGCGTCGGTCAGCAAGCGCTGAGCGACATAGATTAAGACCACGAAGAGGCGGTCCGGTGCCGTTGCCGTAATAATTTGCAACAAGGCCAATGCCCTTGATATTTGTCCAGTTATTTTCCGGCCATCGCACTAGAATGGACGGCATTGGCTTATTTCAAGGGAATGTCATATTGCCTCGCTCCGCCCTGTTTTCGCAGCGCTCGCTGATTCTGACCTTGCTATTGCTGCTGGGCAGCGGCTTTCTGGCGACATCGCTGCTGAGCTATTTCGCCTCGCGCAGTTCGATCCGCGACAGCATCGTCAACACCGAACTGCCGCTGACCTCCGACACCGTGTATTCGGAAATCCAGAAAGACCTGGTGCGGCCGATTCTGATCTCTTCGATGATGGCCCACGACACTTTCCTGCGTGACTGGGCACTGGCCGGCGAACCTGACCGGACACAGATTTCCCGCTACCTCAATGAAGTGATGGGCGAGTATCACGCCTACACCGCGTTCTTCATCTCCGACGTCACCGGGAACTACTACCAGGCGCAAAAAGGCGTGCTGAAAAAGATCGACCCACAGGAGCCGCGCGACATCTGGTATTACCGGGTGCGCAACATGGACGTGCCCTACGAACTCAACGTCGACCTGGACATGGCCAACCAGGACAAACTGACGGTGTTCATCAACTACCGGGTGCTCGACTACCAGCAAAAATTCATCGGTGTCACGGGTATTGGCCTCACCGTCGAAGCCGTGGTGCGCCTGATTGATGACTACCAACAGCGCTATCAGCGCCAGGTGTACTTCGTTGACCCGCAAGGCAACGTGGTGTTGACCGGATCCAATGGCGGCGCCCATGGTGCCCGCACCGGGCAATCACTGCGCGACCTGCACGGCTTGCGCGAACTGCTCAAGCAGATGCCGAAACCGGCCAGCGGCAGCTACGAATACCTGAGCAGCGAGGGTGACAGTCATTTCCTCAATGTGCGCCTGGTGCCGGAGCTGAACTGGTACCTGTTCGTCGACAAACGTGAAGACGGCGCCCTGGACAACATCCGCGAGTCGCTTTATCTGAACCTGGCGATTTGCACCATCATCGGCCTGGTGGTGTTGTCGCTGCTCAATGCCATGGTCAAGCGACATCAGGACAACATCGAAACCCTGGCTACCCGTGACAGCCTCACCGGCCTGCCCAACCGCCGTGGTTTCGACCTGCTGGCCGGCCAGGCGCTGCATGAAGCGCAACGCGAACCCAAGCCACTGGTCGCCTTGTTGATCGATCTCGATCACTTCAAACAACTCAATGACACCCACGGTCACCTGGCCGGCGACGAAGTGCTGCGCCAATTCGCCCGCATCCTGGAAAACTGCCTGCGTCAGGCGGATATTATCTGCCGTTGGGGCGGTGAAGAATTTATCGTGCTGCTCAAGGATACCGACGGCGAACATGCCCTCGAGGTTGCGGAAAAACTGCGCTTGCTCACCGAGCAACAGGATTTCCACTTCAACAACACCCTGATCAGGCTGACCACCAGTATTGGCTTGAGCAGCCTGCAGGCTGAAGATACCCTGCACAGCCTGATCGCCCGCGCCGATCATGCCCTGTACCGCGCCAAGCAAAGTGGGCGCAACCGCGTATGTGTAGAGATGCTCAGGTCCGACCATGAATGATGCCCAACGCTGCCCCGCCTGCGGTGCCAGCAACCGTTGCAGCCTTGCTGACCCGCGCACTGCGGCCAACGCCTGTTGGTGCTTCAGCGTCAGCATCGATGCGCAGGTGATCGAGGCGTTGCCTGCCGAACAGCGCAACAAGGCTTGCCTGTGCCCCGCCTGCGCAAAGGTGCTGGAGCAACTTGAAGCGGCAAAGCCTGCCAGCGAGCGTTAAACTGCAACGCCCTGCCCCTGAGCCTGTATGCGTCTCGATCGATTTCTCAGCAACCTGCCCTGCTTCAACCGTCAGCAAGTTCGTGTGCTGCTGGTAGAACGGCGCGTGCGGGTGGATGGTGTGTGCGTCAGTGACCCGCGCCTGGAAGTCCGTGAGTTCAGCCGCATCGAGGTGGACGATCAACTGCTGCAAGCCGGACGCCCGGCGCGCTACTTGATGCTGCACAAACCCCAGGGCTGCGTCAGCGCCACCCAAGACCCCGAGCACCGCACCGTGCTGGACTTGCTCGATGAAAGCGACAAGCACGAACTGCACATCGCCGGGCGCCTGGACTACAACACCACCGGCCTGTTGCTGCTGACCAACGACGGCCAATGGTCACGGCGCCTGACCCAACCGCAAACCAAGCTGGCGAAAATCTATTACGTCGAAACCGAACAGGTGATCGAACCGCACTACATCGACAAATTCCGCCAGGGCTTCTACTTCGCCTTCGAAGACCTCACCACCCTGCCCGCCGAACTCACCGTGCTCGGTCCGCGCAGCGCTCGCCTGAGCATCGTTGAAGGCCGTTATCATCAGGTCAAGCGCATGTTCGGCCACTTCGACAACAAGGTGCTACGCCTGCACCGCGAACGCATGGGCCCGCTGCAGCTGGACCCAGGCCTGCGCCCCGGCGAGTACCGAGCGCTCTATCCCGAAGAAATCCTGGCAATCTGAAGCAACGACCGCTGGGCGGAAAGATTTCGTCAATTTCCCCAAAGGCACTTGCGGGTTACAGCGCTGCCTGCTTGAATCCAATCGTCGGTCTGCATGTGACTCACCAGTCACAACCGTAGTCAAAGACACCTTTTTGCTGGCCACCAGTGCCTCGAAGTACCGGGGTCCGGCAGATTGCCCACCTAGAACAATACCCGTCGACCGGCGTGAAAGGATCGACAAGGGCCCTCAGCCTCTCTTCTTCAAGGCGTATGCCTACCTGTCATAAAGAACGCGCATCCTTGCATGCGCGAATACCCTTTTTGCGCCAGGAGTCGACGACATGAGGCCAGAAATTGCTGTGCTTGATATACAAGGTCAGTATCGGGTTTACACGGAGTTCTATCGCGCAGACGCCGCTGAGAAGACGATCATCCTGATCAATGGCTCGCTGGCCACCACGGCCTCGTTTGCCCAGACCGTGCGTAGCCTGCATCCGCAATTCAACGTGGTGCTGTACGATCAGCCGTATGCTGGAAAATCCAAGGCGCACAACCGTCATGAGCGGTTGCTGACCAAGGAAACCGAAGGGCAGATCCTGCTGGAACTGATCGATCACTTTGCCGCCGACCACGTGATGTCGTTCTCCTGGGGCGGCGCCTGCACCCTGCTGGCCCTGGCGCACAAGCCGCGGCGCATTGAGAAGGCAGTGGTCAGCTCGTTCTCGCCGGTGATCAACGAACCGATGCGCGACTACCTCGAGCGCGGCTGCCAGTACCTCAGCACCTGCGACCGTCCACAGGTGGGCAACCTGGTCAACGACACCATCGGCAAGCACTTGCCTTCGCTGTTCAAGCGCTTCAACTACCGGCATGTCAGCAGCCTGGACAACCACGAATACGCGCAGATGCATTTTCACATCAACCAGGTGCTCGACCACGACCTGGACAATGCCTTGCGCTCGGCCCGGGTCATCGACATTCCGGTGCTGTTCATCAACGGTGAGTGGGATGAATACACCACAATCGATGATGCCCGGCAGTTCAGCCAGCATGTGCGCAACAGCCACTTCAGCGAAATCCGCGCCGCCGGGCACTTCCTCGACATGGAGCACAAGGCTGCCTGCGACGAAACCCGTGACGCCTTGCTGAGTTTCCTCAAACCCGCCACCCGGGAATCCCGTGTGCGATACCCATACGCCCAGGCACACCATGCACTGGCGATCTGAATACCCTGGTTGGCGGTAGCGCAGCCTCCTGCATCAACGGCCCGTTTGGGCAGAAGGAAGATGCATGACCTCGCGCTACTGGCCAACGTCTTGAGTTTTTACGCAACAAGACTTCAATTCGCATAGCACTTCTGGTACAAAGTCAGCCCTGAGCGCGGGTGTCGTATAATGGCATTACTCCAGCTTCCCAAGCTGATAACGAGGGTTCGATTCCCTTCACCCGCTCCACTTCGACTTTCCAGGGTCTTCCGCCGAACGCCAGGGAACGTCGTAAGTCATTGTCAGGATTGAGGATTTTCACCCAATATCGATCCACTGACATCCAGCGAAATCCACTCACAGCCGGTTCCAACTGGTACGTTGAGTGGTACATTGGCAATGCGGAGGTTCCCAAAACCGTATTGTTGCTGGAGGAGCCGGGGTTCCGTCGGGAACATGGCATCCAACTCGTTTCGCAGGAGTTGGGCTCATGCTTTCAGACCTCCAGGTTCGACAGGCCAAGGTGACCGGCAAGGCGTATTCGCTTGTCGATTTCGACGGTCTCTACTTCCATATCTCAGCCACCGGCTTCAAGGCCTGGCACTTCCGCTTCACTTGGGGCGGCAAGCGCGAGCGCATGTCCTTCGGCGGCTATCCCGCGCTTTCCCTGAAAGATGCCCGTCATCTGCGCGACGAGGCCCGGGCCATGCTGGCCAAGGACATCAACCCGCATTCGGAACGCAAGCGCAAACGCCACGTGATTGTCCTGGCGGGCGAGCACACCTTCCAGGCCATCTACGACAAATGGCTGGCCCACCGCAGCCTCTCTCTGGAAAATGAGGGCCGCCAGAGCACGCCCAAACAGATCGGGCGCGTCTTCGCCAAGGATGTGTTTCCCGTATTGCGCCACCTGACCGTCTACGACGTCACTCGCGCCCACCTGCTGGACATCATCGGCAGAGTGGAAAAACGTGGCTCGCTGTCGGTCGCCGAGAAGCTGCGCACCTGGTTCAGCCAGCTATTCACCTACGCCTCGGTGGTGGTGCCCAACATGGGCGACAACCCGGCCAAGGATTTGGATGTGGTGGCGATGCCGCTGCCGCCGGTGGAGAACAACCCCTTTTTGCGCATGCCCGAACTGCCGGCCATGCTGCAGACGTTGCGCAAGTACAGCGGCCGCCTGAATACGCAACTGGGTCTACGTCTGCTGCTGCTCACGGGCGTGCGCACCGGTGAATTGCGCTACGCCACGCCCGATCAGTTCGATCTGGAGCGCGGTCTGTGGATCATCCCGGTTGTCAGGCTCAAGCAACGCAAGCAGCTCACCAAGAAGAAGCGCCAGCGTTTCGCCGACATCCCGCCGTACATCGTGCCACTGTCGTTGCAGGCACAAGAAGTCGTTCGTCATCTGCTGGGAAATCTGAAGCCAGCGCAGGTCTATCTCATCCCCGGTGATTGGTGCCTGAAAAAACCTCTCAGCGAGAACACGCTCAATGGCGCGCTCAAGCGCATGGGCTATGAAGATCAGCTCACTGGGCACGGCGTTCGCGCCACCGTATCGACCGCGCTCAATGAATTGGGCTATCCGCCCAAGTGGGTAGACGCCCAACTCTCGCATGCCGATCCGGATCGGATCAGCGCGACCTACAACCACGCCGAGTACGTCGAGCAGCGCCGCGTCATGATGCAAGACTGGGCCGACCGCCTGGACTTGTTCGAGCAGAATCAGCTCGAAGTTGCCAGCACGCACCTGACCATCACGCTGCAGGGTCTGCCCACGATTGCCGGACAGGCGGCAGCGCAGCCGCCCGCCCTGAATCCAAACGCCCCTCAGTTGATCGTTGCGCCTGCACCGGATGCGCCAGCGGTTCCAGCTTCCGTCTATCGACTTTCGGCGGTGCATCTGCCCGAGTACGCGCGACCCACGCTGTCAGAGGTGCAGCGCGAGCGCTTGCAATTGCTGGAGATGTTCGAGGCATCCCACAACCTGTCGGTGGCCGACTACGCCAAGCTGGTTGGCAAGTCCCGCCGCTGGATCACTTACGAGATTCAGGCTGGCAATCTCCTGTCGATCCATCTGGGTCACCGTGGACAGCGCGTCCCGGACTGGCAACTCGACCCCATCAAACGCAAGCTGATTCAGGCTGTCCTGAAGCTGGTGCCGCGCGGCATCGACACCTGGCACATCTATCACGCACTGCTGCGGCCATACGATGCCCTGGGCAAGTGTCCAGTCATCGAGGCAGTCGATCCGACCAACCTGCATCTTGCAGCTCGACTGGTCGCCGCACATGCCATAGAAACCGATGAGCTTGCAGAGCAATCGGAAGTATCTCCGGTGCTGGCCAGGCAGACTGTAGAGCGCCTGGTAAAAACGGCAATGTTGGTTGATACGCCCGAAGATCTGGTCGCCCGTTGAGCTGAGGCCGGACGGCAGCCCGTCCGGTCAAGGTCCAAGCAGGGAACCAATAGGTCGATCGTTGCATGACCACCCGCCAACTCGCGATTTCCAAGTATTGGCAGGCAGTGTTTAGCGTCGAATCTGCGCTTGGCAGTCACCATAGGCGACTTCTCTGTGATGCTATCTCGCTATATCAGTATCCTGATCGGATATGACGCCAGCGGATTTCCGCAGCCAATCCCAAGCCCCGATCAATAGATTCCGACCGCTCGCAGCTTTTTCAAACCGCTGCCGTATCAGACCATACCGATACGGTTTTGCGTGAACCGCCACTTCTCACGATCCTGATAGCGCAAGCGTCACTGTCGAGCCGCGACGGACGCTCGCTTTTCTTGTGCTCAATGGATTTTTGTACATCGAGCACACAACGCCTACTCGTTGCGCGAACTGATCAGAAGTAATCAAAAGCGGGCGTCATCACTCGCGTCTTGCGCGGACAACAGGCCGACCATGGGGACGGCTGCAAAAGCAGTCGGCCCTGTAGTTCTTCTCCTGGAAGGAGACGGAGCATGCACGAGAACAAAAATGATGCACCAACATCAAAGGTGTTCTACCGCCCGCTCGAAGCGTCCATCCGCTGGGCCGGACTGCTGCGATACGAGCAGGTGATTCTGGCTTCGGTCTCGTCGCCGATGAATCTGCCGCAGTCGCTGGACTGCCCACGTTTGGGCGAACTGCGGCTGTACACCGACCGCATCTATGACGGCATCCTCAACGGGGAACTGCCCTTCGGGCAGCACGGCATCACGACGCGCGACACCACGTTGATCGAATCGCCTGATCTGACGGTGCGCCATGTCGATCTGAAGTGCTGGATGCGCCAGCACTACCCCGAGCAGCGGCCCGGCTTTCTCTTCTCCCGCAGCGAGCGCATCACCCATCCCTTCATCTCTCTGGAAACAGGGCAAGCCATGCTGGTCGAACGCCAGGCTTTGAAATCCGTCCTGGAACAGACCAAACGTCAGCTTCGCGAGTTGCAGGACAAGCATGACGCGCTGCTCAAGCAGCCCACGGTGATTCCGGCATGCGCGCAGTGTCCGATCAGTGATCGAGCCGAGGCCACCTACCTGAACATCGTTGGCGGCCTGTTGGAGCTGATGCTCGGCCAGTCGCCATCGGGCACGCCGTACTCCAGCTTCAAGACGCAGGAGGCCGTGGTCAGCGCGCTGGTCGCCCATCACAGCGGCGCCATGGGCATCGCGGAGCGGACATTGAACGGTAAGTTTGCCACCGCCAGGCGCCGGCTGCGTAGCGCCTCCCGCTGAGATTTGCCAGCTTGTATGTGCAGTCGCGGAGATTGCATTTGCAATGTCTTTTCGCAGCCGTGTCTATTGAATAGAGGTCACGCCAACAAACGCCGCTGAGCGTTCAGGAGTGACTGCCATGTCGCAAACATCTGTACTGCAGCCAAACGAGCGCCGCATCCTGCGCTTGGAAGAAGTCGAAGCGAAATCAGGTTTCAAGCGCGCCCACATCTACAACCTGATGAAGAAACGCCAGTTCCCGCAGGCCCTGCGTCTGGGCGTGCGCGCCGTGGGCTGGGACTCCATCGAAATCGATCAGTGGATCGACGAGCGCGTCAACAACCGGGCCTGACCCGTTCTCCCGCGGACTTTTCATCTTGACACGGAGAACGCCATGCAGGTCGTATCCATCATTTCAACCAAAGGTGGGGTCGGCAAGACTACCACCGCTGCGAACCTCGGCGGTCTCGCTGCGGACGCCGGACTGCGCGTGCTGCTGCTCGACCTCGATGTGCAGCCCACCTTGTCCTCATACTATGAGCTGGCTCACCGCGCGCCGGGCGGTATCTATGAATTGCTGGCCTTCAACGAGCGCGACCTCGACCAGCTTGTGTCCCGCACGATCATCGCGGGCCTGGACTTGGTGCTCTCCAACGACCACCGAGGCGAACTGAACACTTTGCTGCTGCACGCGCCGGACGGGCGCTTGCGGCTGCGGCATCTGCTTCCGGCGCTCAATCCCCTCTACGACCTGGTGCTGATCGACACCCAGGGCGCGCGCTCGGTGCTGCTGGAGATGGCGGTGCTGGCCTCCGACCTCGCACTGTCACCCGTGACCCCGGAAATTCTCGCCGCCCGCGAGCTGCGGCGCGGCACCATGCAGTTGCTGGAGGACATTGCACCGTACCGGCAGCTGGGCATCGCGCCGCCGCCGCTGCATCTGCTCATCAACCGCGTCCATCCGGTGTCCGCCAACGCCCGCCTGATCCAGCAGGCGCTGCGCGATCTGTTCCAGGACCATGCTGACATCCGTGTGTTGGCTACCGACGTGCCGGCCATTGAGGCTTATCCGCGTGCTGCTACGCGCGGCCTGCCGGTGCATCGGGTCGAGTACCGCCAGCCAGTGGGCAGAGTCGCTCCCGCCGCGCTCGCCACCATGCGCGATCTTGCCGGCGAATTGCTCCCGCAGTGGCAGGATCGATTTGCCGCAGTGTCCGGCCGTCCGCCACAGCCTCTTGATACCAGGAGGCCCCATGGCCAACGCACATGAACTGGCCCGAGGTCACAGCCGGCTGCGCGCCCTGATCGAGTTCGCCGTGGGCGAAGGCTGGCACGTCAAGCGCACGGCGGGCGGTCACCTCAAGTTCACCAAGTCAGGCTGCGCCGCGATCTACACCAGTTCGACGGCCAGCGATCACCGGGCAGCCCTCAACGCCCGTGCGCAGATCCGTCGCGCCGAGCGCGAGACCCGATCCCAAGCGCAGGGGGGCGGCCATGACTGAGATCACTTCCCAGCAGATGGCCGGCAAACTGCTTGCGTCCGGGTTCGAGCGCAGCGGCCCGTCAGCAACGACCTTGAGCGACCCGATCGCCGACACGCCCATGGTCGTGACGCTCGACCAATTGCGCCCCTACGACCACGACCCGCGCAAGAAGCGCAATCCGGTGTACGAGGAAATCAAGGCATCCATCCGCGAGCGTGGTCTGGACGCGGCTCCGGCCATCACCCGGCGGCCCGGCGACGATCACTACATCATCCGTAATGGCGGCAACACGCGACTGGCAATCCTGCGCGAACTCTGGTCGGAGACCAAGGACGAACGATTTTTTCGGGTCTCATGCCTGTTCCGCCCGTGGCCCGAGCGTGGCGAGATCGTCGCGCTCACCGGGCATCTTGCGGAAAACGAACTGCGCGGTGGCCTCACCTTCATCGAGCGGGCTTTGGGCGTCGAGAAAGCGCGCGAATTCTACGAACTGGAAAGCGGCTCCACCCTGAGCCAGTCCGAGCTGGCCCGCCGCCTGGCCGCCGACGGATACCCCGTGCAGCAGTCGCACATCAGCCGGATGGCCGACGCAGTACGCTACCTGCTGCCCGCAATCCCGACCGTGCTCTACGCCGGCCTGGGGCGTCACCAGGTCGAGCGGTTGTCGGTCATGCGCAAGGCCTGCGAGCGCACCTGGGCGCATTACGCCAAAGGCCGCTCACTGGTTCAGGACTTCGACGAGTTCTTTCAGGAAGTGCTGTCGCAATTCGATGTCCAGGCCGACGAGTTCTCTGCGCAGCGCATACAGGACGAGCTGATCGGCCAGATGACCGAATTGCTGGGTGTTGATTACGACGTGCTCGCTCTGGACATGACCGAATCCGAGAGCCGCCAGCGCGCCTTGGTCAGCGAGCCGACGCCGCCCTCGACGCCGCCTGCCCTGCCAGAGCCAGAGGCCATTGCGCGCCCACCTGCCGATACTGCGCCACCTGCTGCGAGGCCGACGGCAACTCCCTCGACGGGCGAGAGCGACGCGGAAGCCAGTCATTCGGACGCGGTCAGCCCGGCGACAGATGGCGACCGGCTTCAGGAGCACATCGTCTCGCCGGCGCCGACAACGGAACGGCTTGAGTCCATCCAGCGCATGGTCGCCGACCAGTTGGGCGATGCACTGCCGCACGACTTCTCGGCGAATGTCTTGCAGTCCATCCCGGTGCAGGCTGGTGGGCTCTATCCGATCTCGGATGTCTGGTACATCGCCCCCGGCCTGGACACACCCGAGCACCTGCGCATCCACGTCGCGCAGTTTGCCCGCGAGATTGCGGGCGAGGCACACCTGGGCGAGTGCATCGATGACCGTCCAGAAGGCATCGGCTTCGCCTGCCGTGCCCATACCTCAAGCCTGGCGCCAAAGGGCCGTGCCGTCCATGCGCTGTTGGCTTGCCTGGCCGGTCAGCAGCCCGCCGACGTCGGTCTGGACAACGGGCAACTCGTCATCGACCTGCCGGCGCTGCTGCACGGCCAGGGCGACGTAACCCGACGATTGAGCGACACCGCGCTGGTCAAGCTGTTCCGCCTGCTGCGACTGGCCCGCCGCCTGCTCGATCTCGAAGCCGGCGCTGCGGACTCTGGAACCTAAGCGAGGGAGGCCAGCATGTCCACAGCACACCCGCTCAACCAGGCTGTCATCGCCCAGGCCCTCTATGACCTGCGCAATGGGCAACTGCGCCGCTGCAAACTGATGGGGTTTGGCGAGGCAGAGCTGGACGCCCTCAAGCATCCTGCGCTGATCAGCGTGCTGGCCAACGCCAACGTCTCCTGGTGCTCAGTGACGGTCAACCGCGAAGTGCTGCGGCGGCTGCTCCAGCAGGCGCAGGACGTGGAGAAGGAAATCGCCACGGTCGATCGCATGCTCAGGCTGGGCGCGAGCACGGAGATGGTCAGCAAGTTCTATGGCTTGACGCATCAGGAAGTAGCGCTTCGCCGTGAAATCCTCGGTCTGCCCAAGCGCAAGGGCCGGCACCCCGTGCTGGACGAGGAGCAGGACACGGAGCTGTGGCGGCAATGGAAGGCCGTGACCAACAGCAGAACCGTCGATCTCGAAGATGACACTTCCATCCTCGATGCCGCCATGGACTTGGCCGAAGGAATGTCGCTGCCTCTGTCGGTGGTCTGGGCCTCGATCAAGAGCTGGGTCGATCAGGGATTGGCGTGAGTCATGGCCGTGGACGACACCGCACCACGAGCCCTACGCCAAGGCCCCATCGCACTGGCAGAACTGTTCGATGCTGCGCTGAAAGACCTTGCGCCCAAGCCCGCCCCCAGCGCACCTGCGTCTACACCTGCACAGTCGCCCACGCCCACCTCCGGCGATGCTTTCCTGTTCAGTGGCAACCGGCACGAGACGGTGCCACGCAAGTTGTTCCTCGACCGCCGCCTGACGCCGCTGGAACGAAACGCCTGGCAAGTGTTCCGACTGATGCTCAACGACGATGGCGTGACCGCATTTCCCACCTACGAGCAGTTGCGCCCCTGGCTAGCGTCCATGCCCTGCGCAGGCCAGGCCTCGCATGAAACCGTGGCACGGGCGCTGACACTGATGCGCCTGACCCGCTGGCTGAGCCTGGTTCGGCGACGGCGCGACCCCAAGACCGGCCGCATCCTCGGCAATCTGTACGTGCTGCACGACGAACCCCTGACACCGTTCGAGGCCATGCAGCTCGACCCGGACTACCTGCAACTCGTCAGCCAGGCGCTCGGCCATTCTGCCAAGGCCGTGCAGATCGTGGGCCTGCACACGCTCAAGGAAATCGGCGAAGACCCATTACTGGCCGGACGCACCCTCCCGTCACGGTTGCAGGTGATGGCCGAACGTCTCGCCAACCAGAACCCCACGGCCTGCGAAAGTTATCCACAGGAAGACGCCATTCACGATTCCGAAGAAGGGGCTCCGAGCCTTCTTCGGAATCGTGAACGACCCGCTACGGATTCCGAAGCAGGGCTGAAACCCGCGCCAGACGTCTCTCTTCGGAATCCGAAGCAGGCCCGTACAGTACGTAGTAGTTGTATTAATGAAATACGTACTACTGCGCAGGCGCGCGCGCTGGGCGATCTGCAATGGCCCAAGCGCTTTGCACAACTGAAGGCGGAACAGCAGGCGGGTGCCAAGGTGGCATTGCAGCAAGTTGATCCCTCGCTGAGGCAGGACGTGCTGGACGAATGGGCCGCGCGTTGTAGCAACCCCGGCATCCGCAATCCCGCAGGGTATCTGTTCGGCATCATCCAGCGGGCCATCCACGGTGAGTTCAATGCCTGGGCAAAGAAAGACCCGCCACCGGCACCCACTCAACCAAACGAACGGCCACCACCCGCACCGCCGACCCAAACGCAGGGTAAGCCGGTGCCACCAGAAGTCGCCAGGCAGCACATCGAGCGGCTGCGAAATCTGCTCGCCAGCAAGTGAGCAGGCCGGCAAGGCGGTGAAGTGGACGCCCATGGATGCCAGTAGAGCTATCCCCTGGGGATAGTTCCACCGTTGGGGCGGATGCCGTGCAGTCGCAGGCCTCGCCTCGAACATCTGCCGCAGCATCGGCCTTGTCCGTCCTGATCCTGACGTGCAGCGTTCGCTGGCGCTCCTTGGAGCTATCCCCTGGGGATAGCTCGCGCCGCAGGCGGCCACCACGCGCTGAACCGGGGTCTGGCAGGTTTCGGTTTGTTGACTGACGGCCTTCCGCTTCCTGCCGAAGCTGACCGCTCCTTTCCCCACAACGAGCGGACACCATGGCAACCAATGAATCTCTGCAACTGAATCTCGGCTCCCTGCGCAGCGCGATGTCGCTGACGCTTCACACCCACCACGCTTCGCGCATCTGGCATGGCCGTGCCGCCGCCGAGGGGCGACCGGGCATCGTCGGCCTGAACGGCTACATCGCCCAAATGAACAAGATGCGGCGCGGTTCGGAGCAGGACGACCCGTACTCGGATTGGTGGATGCTGCGCATCGAGGTCAAGCTCGACCAGACCAAGACCACGCTGCAAGCGCTGCGCGAGCAGGTGGATCAGGCGCTGGCAAGCGTACCGCCGGCACTCAGCCTGGGCGAGAACCTCAACGTGCAACCCGTCAAGTTGCCGCTGTTCGTCAATGCGCAGCTCGGCTTTGCCGCCGTCTATCTGCTGGCCGACTACGACGACATCGCCCGCAAACTGATCCTCGCCCATCACACGGCGCTCATCGACCGCAGCACCTTGGAGCGCTGGCTCAACGAGGGCGCCCATGCACTGCGCAGCCTGTTCTCGCTGGCCCAGCAATACCGCTATTCGGGCTGTACGCGCGACGACTTCGTGTCAAAGAACGCCGCAGCACGGGCGGCGCTGGAGAAATTCGGCGAACTGCCGCAGGACGTGCTGGAAGGCACGCACCGCTCGAAGTTCGCGCCGCCCATCGTGCGCCGTGGCCTGCAACAGCGTGTCGAGAGTCCTGCTGCAGCGCCTGCCCCCAACGACGAGGCCGCCACCGGCGCGGTGCCCGAGGTCGGCGTCGGCGAGATCAAGGGCGAGCAGGCATGAGCGATCCGAACCGCGAACCCCGCTACTTCCAGGGCCTGCAACAGGCTGCCTTCGTGAAGCTGGAACACGCGGCCTCTCTAAAAGGCCTTTTAAAGCCTTTTAAGGGTAAGGGGGATCTTGAGGCCTGGGCCAGCCAGTGCTTCGCCATGCGCGACGAGTTGATTGGCTTGGCTCAGCGGCAGGTGCTGCAACAGGCAGTCGGGCATCCCTTCCACCTGCTGCCCGTGGAGTTGGCCCAACAAACCACTGGCGCAGGAACGGCGTTTTTGCGCTGGCGCAAGCACGACCGCTCAGCCATGGGCGTAGCCCTGTGGCAGGAATTGATGGCGAGCACCGGCACGCCGGTCAACTTACTGGCCGAGCTGCACGCGATCGAGCTTCAGCGCATCACGCTGAACATGCAGATCAGCCTGTTGCACACCCTGGGCAGGCAGGCCCAGGAATGCGCCAGCAAGGCGGCTGTGGCGGAAGACGCCTACCTGCGCCGGCTCAAGTCCATCCCACCTGGAATGCGTGATCGGTGATGGCACCGGACACCCCAGCACACACCCGACGCCGACGCGGCACGGGTATTTCAACCACCATGGAGATTGCAACATGAGCACGCACTTTTGGGGCGAAGGCAACATTGGCTCCCCGCCCGAATACCGGGAGTTCCCCAACGGCAACGACGAGCCGCGGCGCTTGCTGCGGCTGAACGTGTATTTCGACAACCCCGTTCCCACCAAAGGCGGCGACTTCGAGGATCGCGGCGGCTTCTGGGCGCCCGTGGAAATCTGGCACCGCGACGCCGCGCACTGGAAAAGCCTCTACCAGAAAGGCATGCGCATCCTGGTCGTCGGCCGCATGGAGCGCGAGCCCTGGACGGACAACGAAGATCAGCCGCGCGAAACCTGGCAGATCAACGCGCGCAGCGTCGGCATCCTGCCGTTTCGCATCGAGTCCGTGACCCTCAGCCCGAAGCCGCAGGATGCGGAGGCAAAGCCCCAGGCCGCCCAGGAACCGGCTGCGCCAAAAGAGCCGCGGCGTAGGAAGTGACCCGGCATGGGTCGGCCACTGTTCGCCGCTCCATGCACCCGCGAGCTATCCCCAGGGGATAGCTCCATCTACGTCCACCGGATTCCACGTGCTCCCGAAAATCGCGGCTCCCGGCCCGCACACCCCGGCTGCATACCATCTCCGCCCCAGCCATTCCATCCCGTGAAAGTGGTCGCCACCGCTTGCGACTTGTTTGCTGTTGCCCCTGGTGGGGACCGGCATCCTCGATTCCAGCAACTCAATGAACCACGGAAATCGGATGGACGGATATGCGGCTGTTCTTGTGCGAGAAGCCCTCCCAGGGCAAGGATATTGGTCGGATTCTCGGCGCGACACAGCGCGGTGAAGGCTGCCTCAACGGCTCCGGCGTCACGATTACCTGGTGCATCGGCCATCTCGTAGAAGCGGCAGCACCCGAGGTCTATGACGCGGCGCTCAAGCGCTGGTCGCTGGAGCAGTTGCCCATCATTCCCCAGCAGTGGCGGGTCGAGGTCAAACCCAAGACCGCCACGCAATTCAAGGTCGTCAAGGCGCTTCTGGCGAAGGCGACCCATCTCGTCATCGCCACCGATGCCGACCGCGAGGGCGAGCTGATCGCCCGCGAGATCATCGACCTGTGCGGCTACCGTGGCCCCATCGAGCGCTTGTGGCTGTCGGCGCTCAACGATGCGTCGATCCGCACTGCGCTCGGCAAGCTGCGACCATCATCCGATACGCTGCCGATGTACTACTCGGCGCTGGCGCGTTCGCGGGCAGACTGGCTCGTCGGCATGAACCTCAGCCGTCTGTTCACGCTGCTCGGGCGGCAGGCGGGCTACGACGGCGTGCTGTCGGTCGGACGTGTCCAGACCCCGACCCTGAAGCTGGTCGTTGATCGCGACCGCGAAATCGCGGCTTTCAAGTCGGCGCCGTTCTGGGCCATCGACGTGTCTTTGTCCACAGAGGGTCAGGCTTTCTCCGCGCAGTGGGTTGCGCCCGACGGCTGCACCGACGACGCCGGTCGTTGCCTGCAACAGCCGGTCGCCCAGCAGGCGGCGCAGCAGATTCGCGCTGCGGGCAGCGCCCAGGTGGTGTCGGTCGAGACCGAGCGCGTGCGCGAAGGCCCGCCCCTGCTGTTCGACCTGGGGACGCTTCAGGAGGTCTGTTCCAGGCAGCTCGGGCTGGACGTACAGGAGACATTGCAGATAGCCCAGGCCCTGTACGAGACGCACAAGGCCACAACCTACCCGCGCTCGGACTCCGGCTACCTGCCCGAAAGCATGTTCGCCGAGGTGCCCACCGTCCTGGACAGCCTGCTCAAGACCGACCCGTCGCTGCGCCCGATCATGGGTCAGCTCGACCGCACCCAGCGTTCGCGTGCATGGAACGACGGCAAGGTCACAGCGCACCACGGCATCATCCCGACGCTCGAACCGGCGAATCTTTCCGTCATGAGCGAGAAGGAACGGGCCGTGTACCGGCTAATCCGGGCGCATTACCTGGCCCAGTTCCTCCCTCACCACGAGTTCGACCGCACCGTGGCCGAGCTTTCCTGCGGCCAGCAGAAGCTGGTGGCTACGGGCAAGCAGGTCGTCGTCAAGGGCTGGCGCCTGGTGCTGGACGAGCCCGAACGTGAAGGCAGCGCTGATGAGGACGCCGACGCCTCTGCACGCAGCCAGGTGCTACCCGCGTTGCGCGAAGCGATGGCATGTCAGATCGCTGGGGCCGACATCAAGGCACTCAAAACGATGCCACCCAAGCCCTATACGCAGGGCGAACTGGTCAAGGCGATGAAGGGTGTTGCGCGTTTCGTGACCGACCCGCGCCTGAAGCAGAAGCTGAAGGACACGACGGGCATCGGCACCGAGGCGACGCGGGCCAACATCATCAGCGGGTTGATCACTCGCGGCTACATCGTGAAAAAGGGACGCTCCATCCGTGCATCGGATGCGGCGTTCACGCTGATCGATGCCGTGCCTGCGGCGATTGCTGACCCCGGCACCACCGCCGTGTGGGAACAGGCACTCGACATGATCGAGGCTGGTCAGCTCACGCTGGACGTGTTCATTGGCAAGCAGGCCGCCTGGATTTCGCAGTTGATCGCGCAGTACGGCAGCATGTCCCTGTCCATCAAGCTTGCCCATGGACCAGCATGCCCGCAGTGCGGCGCATCGACGCGCCAACGCACCGGCAAGAGCGGTCCATTCTGGTCGTGCAGTCGCTACCCCGACTGCAAAGGCACGCTGCCGGTCGAATCTGGTCCGCCCAAGCGTGGCGCTTCGCGCTCGCGTAGCAGCGGCCGCAAAGGCGCCTAACCGACTCCGTTTCCCGTGGGCCGCACCCTGTTTCAAAGGCGTGGCCCGTGTCCCGCACGCCCCTGCGGGTCGCCCAGCGCGCAACGCCTTCTTGTCCGTGTGCGCGTCCCGTCGAGCCGTCCCCGGCTGCGGGACCTGAAGGTAGTTTTTCCGCGAACCGCCTCCCGCGTGTTCTGCTGGTCTGTGTTTCTCCCGCCCACTGCGAAGTGGTCCCCCGATGGCTTGCCTGGCAGCGCGAGCCACCCGGAGACCCTTTGTGGTCAGCGGTATTCAGTGCCGGTGCCCACCGGCGCAAAAACGGGCTCCCTTTGTGCGCGGATGTGCGCCAGACGATGCCGGCCCCAGCCACGACATGGGCCGGGTGTGATTGCTGATGAGCAGACGGTTCGAGCGACGACCGGGCCTGCAACAGCCCACGGGTGGTTATTTCCTCCCGAGCCGAAGGTCAGCGAGCCTTCGGCTCCTTTGTCTCGTCGATCAACGTTCCGATCCAAGGGCCGGCCACAGCAACAGGAAACCGACGCATGCAACAACCGGAGAAAGTACGAGCCGCGTTCGAGCGCGACCTTGGCAACAAGGTGCTGTTCATCAAGGACGGCAAGCTGCTGTTTATCGATGGCATCAACCTCAAGGCCATCGCCGACCGTAAGGCGTATTTCGCTTCGCTGCGTGCGCGGCAAACGCAACCCGTTGTGGTCCTGGCCGAACTGGGACAGGACGAGGCATTCGCCCTGTGGAAGCAGTATGTCCTGGGCGACAAGACCGAGTGAGCCAACGCACCCACGCCCCCCCTGACAGCCCGCACTCGATGCGGGTTTTCTGTCTCCGCGCCATCAATCCGGGCTGGGCCGATTGCCGTTTTCCAACTGACGCAGCGAGGCTCCCGGACGAAGCTGCCCGCATGTTCGCTGATTCGTCAGCACATGCCAGCAGCCATGGGTTCCAGGCTGCCGTGGGTTCTTCCCGCGTAACCCGCCAGTCCGTATCGCATCAAGTCTGCGGACGCGCGTCCCCGTGACGCCGATGCTTTTTATCCACCACGTGCGGGAGCTGCCATCCCGTGAGGGACAAGGCCTCGCTTTTCCAAGGAGCCTACCCATGTCCCACAAAGCCTCTTTCGGCCAGTTGGCCTTGACCTATTGCGGCAAGTTCCTGCCGCTCGAAGTCCTGCAAAGCGCCGCCGGCCACTACATCGGCACGCGCGATACCGAAGGTCCCGTTTCGCGGGAATCGCACGAGTACTTCCGCAGCCATGCGGCGGCTCAACGTGCCCTCGAAAGAGGCGGCTGGTCCCAGCTCGCCATTCCCTGATCCAACTGGAGGAATCACGCCATGAATCAACTGCTGCCGCAGGAAGTCGTCGATCAGATCATGCGGGAAGAGCAGCATTTCGCTGCCGCGCCCCAAGCCTTCTTCGAGGCATGGAAGCGTGGTGCCGAGATCGCTGGCCCCGAATGGTTCGGCGACGGCACCCGTGAAGGTCTGAACCAGGCCAAGAGCAAGTGGGATCTGCGTCCCAACATGCTGCTGCTCAATGATGCCCTCGGCGTCCTGAGCAGCGGCGAACGCATGTTCCTGTCCGCCATGGTCAGCTTCTACAACGCGCGCGAGGGCGGTGCCATGCTCAAGCGCTGCCACTTCGACGGGCTGTCGGACTTCGACGGCCTCGATCTGCAACGCCGCAAGGTCATCGCCGACTTGATGGTGAACTACAGCGGCTGGTGAGCCCGTTTCGGGCACACCCCCGTCTTTTCGTTCCCCACGAGGGACATGCGTCCACACGGCCATGTCCCTCGATTTCCTTTCCGTAGCCCAGCGTAAAGCGGCTGAATCAAAGCCAACGATCAGCGCCGACTGACGCATTTTCCCTTTTCAACCCACTGGGTCCAATTCCCGGTGGCGGGAATTGGCTCCATTATTCAATCTGGAGCGTTCCCATGTCTCAGAATCCCAATCCCTTTGTTCGCGGCTACTGGAACTTGAAAATCGTCCGCACGCTGTCCATCAGCTACGAGGACGGAAGCCCGCATGTCTGGCGAAATATCCACCCGAGCCAGCAACATCTTTCCGACCAGGAACTGATTTCATCTTCCTGCATCGTCACCAGCGATTTCGCGGTGGTCACGAACGGCTCTGAACCTATAAGCGCCGAGGTGCTGGCCGAATGCGATGCCGATGAGGGCGTTAACGGCGAAGGCGTGATCGGTGCCGTGGTCTATGCCATTCATGGCGAGGACTTCGACGATCGCCTGATCCACGTCGGTGACAGCTATTCGGTCGAGGCCGCGCGGGAAATCGTGCAGCGCCTGAGTTTCGAGACCGGCTACTACAGCCGCTGCTGGGAAATCAGCAGCGCGCACATCAGCCAGGAAACCGGCCAGTACCTCGCCAATCTGGCGGACCTCGCCACGCCGGAGGCCTTTTTGTTCATCGCCTTTCGGGTTCCGTACAGCCCGGCGATCGGCGTCAAGCTGATCTCAACGCCCTGGACGGACCAGAACCTGGAGCACGCCGATGGCATCACCGCCGAGCAGCTTCGGCAGGAGCACCGCAGCAAGGGCATGCCAGACGACCTGGCGAACATCCTGGAACTGGCTGGCCAGGCCGATGTGCGCATCCTCATCCTCGACGCCGACGCGCCCGTGTTGCCGGGCTTGCCGCTGGCCGAGTCCTAGCAAACACACCACGAGCCCACCTTCCTCTTTGCCCTCCATGCCAGCCCGTCTCCTTTCTAGGAGCCGGGCTGGTCCAATTTCATAGGAGCACTTTATGTTCCCCGACCTCATCTCGCCCGCACGCGACTTCGAGCATCAGCTTGGAGCCTGCGTCAACGCCATGGGCCAGGACGACGCCATCGGCCAGATCCTGGTATTCGAGCGCTTGAGTGGCACGCTGCACATGCGCCATATCGCCAGCGCCGATCTGGCCGACACCGACATTGACGACTACGAAATGGTCGTTTTCGACGGTGGCAACACCGGCGGCGACACGTGGAAGCACGTGTTCTTTCCACGTCAGCGCGAACACTACTTCGTGTACCAAGCCTGACCACCCAGCCCCTTTCGAGGGGCCTTTTCTTGTCCCGGCGCAGGAAAGCGGGTGCGGCGCGGTGCGGTTTGCTGAGCGCAGGCCGCTCACTCAAGGGCCATCCTTACCCCATGTTCGTCGGCGTTGCCGACACATGCCCAGGCAGCCAAGACCTTCAAGGCTGCAAGCGCGGGAAACCGTGCTGGTTGTTTCTTCCTACGGACGCATCGCGCCCATTCACCCACAAGGGACCTCTCCCTTGCGGGCGGGAATCCCTTGTTCTTCCTCAAGGAGATTCACATGGATCGCTCTCTCATCAAGACCCTGATGCCTTCGCTGGTCGCAGGCCATGTGCCGCGCAACGTGCGATCGTTCAAGTACCGCGTGTTCGATGATCAACCACAGTCCTCGACACTGGGCTTCGTCATTGATCCCCAGCCCTTCGACGGCAAGGTGGTAGCAGCCAGCAAAGACGCCATCGTCGTCAAGCTCAAGCCCAGCGAGTTCGCGGTACTCGATCCCAACCTGGTGACCACCGTTCCCAGCGAGGGCACCAAGGTGCATGTCCAACCCTATGCCCGTCGCCGTTTCGACGGCCTGCGTGCGGACACGCCAGAAGAGCGCACCGAGATGATGTCCGACGGCACTCCCTACACCGTCAAGACACACATCCTCGGCTCCGCGCCGGCCAAGCTGCCCATTCCCGAGCCGCAGTGCATGGAACTGGGTCAGCTCATCGAGCAGTTGGAGGAAATGCCGGCGCCCGACAGGTTCCGGCGCATCACCCACATGCTGGTCGATGCGGGCGCCCACGACTTCACCTGGGTCGATCCGAAGCCGTCCAGGATCATCGAAACGCCCCCGGCGATCAGTTTCACGGTTTCGACCGCGAAGTTCGCCGGCCAGGTGACGATCCTCTACCAGCGCGGCAGCGATACCTATGCGGTGGAGCTGCGCCGCGACGGCGAGTTGGTCGATCGGCACGACGAGGTGTACTTCGACATGCTCGGCGAAGTGCTGGAGCGGCTCATCGACGACGGACGCTGGCGTCTGATCGATGTGAGCGTGATCGGCGCGGAGACGTCCCGACGGCGCCGCGCTGTACCTGCGTGACACCACGAAAAAAACCAGGCGACATGCCCCCACAGGCTCTCCCTCCATTCGGAAGGAGGGCCTTTTTTCTGCCTGGGAGATTCATCAAAGGGAATCGCCCGGATGCCGATTGATGGCTGCCTCGCGCGCGAGGCGAGGCCATGCTGAGCCCATGCCTGCTGACGTTGTCAGCGACATGCCAGGCAACCATCGGTCTTCGAGGTTGCGGCGCAGCTCCCACTGCGTGACCGAGCCAGCTCGCACCGCATCCATCCGCGAGCGGCCACCAGTCTCTGGTGGTGGATGCTTTCGCCTTATCAACCCATCGCGGGGTTACGCACCTTTCCCCGCAGCGTGGGACTGGCGTGTCTCCGCTTCATCCCTATGGAGATTCACCATGAGCACCACGTCCAACGAGAAATCGTATTTCGACCTCCACACCTCGGGCATCGGTTACATCCAGCGTGTCCGTGAAGTGCCTGTTCGGGGCGGCCGCCGTGCGCAGCCTTTTCTGGCATGCACCATCGCCGCGCTGGTCGGTTCCGCAAAGGACCCCAGCTATCGCTATTTCGATGTCAAGGTCTCGGGTGCCGAGGCCAAGAAGCTGGTCGAGCGCTGCATCGGCGTTGACGATCCCAAGCAGCGCCCGCTGGTGCGCTTTCGCCTCGGCGACCTGTGGGGCGATGCGTACATCCGCGACAAGGGCGAGCAGAAAGGCCAAGCCGCCGCGTCCCTCAAGGCGCGACTGCTCAAGGCCGAGCCACTTGACCGAGCCGAACTGGCTTCGATCAGGCATCACGAGCTGATCACCCGCGGCATCGGCTACCTCAGCCGTCCGAAGGACGTCACGCCCAAAGATGGCGACCCGTTCCTCTCTTGCACCGTCGCCGCGCTGGCCGGGCCTGTCGATGAACCGGAGTATCGGTACTTCGACACCATCGTTACCACCCCTGAAGCCGAGCATCTGGTTCGCCGGTGCGTGCAGGCCATCGAAGGGGACTGCAAGGTGCTGATCGCCTTCCGTCTCAACGACATGAAGATCGATCCGTACATCCGCACCAAGGGTGAACGCGCTGGGGAACCGGCCGCAAGCCTGGAATCGACGCTGATCCACATCGGCCTGATCAAGATCGACGGCACCAAGGTCTATCCGACGAGCCCCGCGCAAGCCGAGACGCCGCCAGCCCAGGACGCATCCGCGTCCGAAGCCGAGGACGCCGGCCCCGCTGCCGATCAGCCTGCCGAGCCCGCCGAGCGCGAGCCCGAAGGTGAAGTCGAGAAGCAGGAGCCGGCATTGGCTGATTCGTTCTGATCGGCAAGGCCCTCGCGGGCCTTGTCGTTTTCCCAATCGCTAAGGAGAACCATCATGGCAGCCACATCGGCATCCGATAAATCGGTTTCGCCCATTGTCGTCCCCGGCCAACTCACGCTGCGCACCATTCGCGGCAAGAACGGCCCCTTCACCGTCGGTCGCCTCGCCACGCACCTCGGTACGTTCGAGGTCAAGGACCCGGAGCTGGAGCAATACCCCGAAGGCAAGTACGACGGGGAGTTCATCATCAGGTACATCTTCCCGAAGTCCTACCCGGTCGGTGGTGGCATGCGTTTCGAAATCCGCGCCAGTCTGGACGGAATGACGCTCTACGACATCGACAAACTGAGCCGTGACGAGGCACGCAGCTTCGCCACTCAGGACCTCGATCCACTTGATGAAGAGCTGGGCGAACAGCCTGCGGTAACGCCGGCCAAACCAGCCAAACCAGCCAAAACGTCCAGGCCCGCCAAGCCCGCACCTGTGCAGGCATCCGCAGACCCGCTGGTCGATACCACCCCCTTTGGTGTGGATGCGCCGACGCCCGCTACGGCGACTGCCTCCGGCAGTACCGAAGAGGGCGATGCCGCGCTGTTCGGCCTGCTGTGGCCGCTGGATGAGTCCGTGAAACTGGATTCGACCATCGACCGCCGCACCCTGCGCGCGCAGATCGCTCGCTTGAGCGAACTGGGTTATGCGCTGGACTTCAAGACGCAAGAGTGGAGCCGCCAGGCCGAACTGCAACCCGCGTAGTACGGAACGCTGCATCTGCGGTGTTCCTCACCCACCCGCCGGGGGCCTTCCCCTCGGGGGAAGCCTCCGGCTTCATTTCTCCCGGAGGCCTCTCATGGGCTGGTATTTCTCCCCCCAATCGCGGTCTGAACTGATCGCGGAACTGATCACACCGCAAGAGACCGAGCGCACCAGCGTGAAGGTCATCGCCCACGCACTGCGTGGCAACGTCCTCTGGTCTGTTACGCAAGTGACGGCCAAAGCCGACGGCGTACATCGTGATCTCGCGCCAGGTCAGTCCCTGCGCTATATCCGCTGCGATCTGCTGCAACGCAGCGGCGGCCAGTGGGGCTACAAGCCGCTGGACGAATCCATGCACCCGTACTACTACTCGTGCCCGCTGTCCTATCTGGATCTCGCACCGGAGCAATCCGCCGACTGGCGTGCAGGCGTTCGCGCCTACCACGCGCAGAGGCGCATACCCAAAGCAGCCCCGGCTACGACGCTGACGGCCTGAGCCAGGGCGTTTGCCCTACCACCCCAAGGGGCAGCACTTGCCCCAGCGGCGCTGCTGTTCCCGCTTATCCGAGGACACCACTATGCCCGCAAACCCTTCTTCCACCACGCTGTATCGCATCGACGAATGCCCGGACGTGATGGCCGACGCTTGCGTCGGCGATGACCAGGGCAATCTGATCTTCCTGTCGATCTGGGCGCGGGACACCGCCGTCCAGCAGTTCCTTGCTCGCCTGACCCTCGGGCGTGACGAGCAAGGCCTGGAGCAGTTCCACGTCATCACCGACCAGGGCGGCAGCGTCCCGGTGTTCGTCGGCAACGTCGATCGCCTGGAAAAGCGCATGACCCGCGCCTACCGGCGAACGCTGTTCGGTTCGCTGTCCAACGTGTGGCTGTTCGATCGGCGCTGCGTCAAGCCCGACAAGGCCAACGCCAGCGCACTGGCATTGCTGCCCCGCGATAGCGACCACCGGCTTGACCGCCTGTGGACGTTGGTGCAGGACACCTGCCCACTGCCATTGCTCGACCACTGGCGCGAAACCGTGCTGGAACTGCTGCAAAGCCGCGAGATGCTGACCCGCCTGCCGTTCGCCCTCGGGCCTTTGGTGGGCCATCGGCTCGCCATCGACGTGCCGGCGCTGACCCAGGCGCTCGGCTCGCTGATCCGCAGTGACGTGCTCACCGCCTATCCCTATCCGGCCAAGATTTGGACGCCGGAAACGGTAGCGGCTTGACCCACCTGCGCAGGCACGCCAAGGCGTGCCTGCGCCAATCATCCCCGCCAACCAGGAGACTTCCATGGCTCTCATGTTCCCGCGGCTCGCCCGCAATTTCGTGAAAAACGGGTACTTCCCGACCGACGAACCCACGCTCGAAAGAGCGCTCAACGCATTGATGCCCAGTAACTCTGAATCCAATGGGCCGATGTGCATCCTCGATCCCTGCGCCGGCGAAGGCGTGGCAATCGCTGAAGCGGCTCATGCCCTGGGGCGCGAGCATGCCAAGGCGTTCGCCGTCGAGTTCGACGCAGAGCGGGCGCGCCATGCCCGTGGTCTGGTCGATCACTGTCTGCACGCGGACCTGATGGACACGATGATCTCCAAGCAGTCCTTCGGTCTGCTCTGGCTCAATCCGCCGTATGGCGACCTGTCCAAGGACGTCAACGGCAACATTGGCTATCAAGGTCAGGGCCGAGCCCGCCTCGAAAAGCTGTTCTACCAGCGCACGCTGCCCCTGTTGCAGTACGGCGGCGTGCTGGTCTTCATCGTCCCCGGCTACGTGCTCGATGCCGAGCTGGTCGGCTGGCTGACACGCCACTACACCGACCTGCGGATCTATCGAGCGGTGGAAACGCAGTTTAAGCAGGTGGTGATCTTCGGGCGACGGGTGCGTCAGCGTGAGCAGACACCCGATGCCGTCAAGGCCGTGCGCAGTCTGTTGCTGCAGATTGGGCTTGGCGAAATCGAAGCCGAGGAGCTGCCGAGCGAATGGCCGTTCCTGCCGTACATCGTCCCCGCCAGCCCGGCGGAGCCGGGGCATTTCTTCCGCGTGACGATGGAGCCGGAGCAGTTCGCCGATGAGGTTGGCAGACTGCAAGGCCTCTGGCCGTCGCGGGATACGCAGTTGGGGGCCGCGCAGCAGACGCTACGTCCACCGGCGCGGGCCTTGTCCCACTGGCATCTCGCCCTGGCTCTGGCCGCAGGCGCGATCTCGGGAGTCGTGCAATCCAAGACGGGGCGCGTGCTCGTCGTCAAAGGTGACACCCACAAGGACAAGACGCTCCAGCGGGAATTCACCGAGCGCGAAGACGGCTCGATCGCCGAGACGCGCATCCTCACCGACAAGTTTGTTCCCGTCATCCGCGCGTGGGACATGACGCCTGATTCCCCGACACGGGGCGAGGTGTTGACCATTCGCTGATTGTTTTTCACCGCCGACGGTTCGCCGTCGATTTTTCCACCTACCGGGGTCCAGTCGCCCCGATGGGGTGCCGTGGCCCCTCCATATCCAGGAGCCTTCCATGGCAGCCCAAGCACTTTCCATCAGCCAAACACCGAGCCTGCGCTTCTCGCCAGGCCAGGTGGTCATGACCTGCGGCGTCGATGACCTGGTCCGACAGGGCCGGCTCAACCCGACTCCCTACCTGCGTCGCCACCTCGGCGGCGATTGGGGCGACCTCGACGACAGCGACAGGCGGCAGAACGATGCCGCGCTGAAGTCCGGCGAGGATCGTCTGTTTTCTTCTTACGAGGTCACACCCGGCCTGAAGATTTGGATCATCACCGAATGGGATCGCAGCGTCACCACGCTGTTGCTGCCCAACGAGTACTGACCGCGAGTTGTCACCGCAGGCCAAGGAGTGCCTGTACTGTCCAACCACCGACGGTTCGCCGTCTCTCTTCCCACCACGGGGCATGTCATCGCCCCGCTGGGGTGGTGCATGCCCCATTCTTTTTATGGAGCATCACCATGCCCGTTGATCTCGACACCACCGCCAGCAATGCAGCGCCCGTACCGGGCGAACTGCTCGAAGCGGAATCATCCCCTCTGACCCTGAGCCTTCAGGATTTTGTCGGCGAGTTCGGCGACGAACTGCTTGATTCTCTCAACCGCGCCAACCCGCCGGTCTATACCGGCCAAGCGCAAGCACAGCGGCAACTCGTCGTTGCCAGCCTCAAGCGCAAGCTGTTCCAGGCCCAGGCCGACGTTGTCCATGCTGCCGCCGAGCTGCTGGTCGATCAAGGCGAACGCGCTGCGATCGTCAATGGCGAAATGGGCTGCGGCAAAACGACCGTCGGCATCGCCACGGCCGCGGTGCTCAACGCCGAAGGCTACCGCCGCACGCTGGTACTTTCGCCTCCCCACCTGGTCTACAAGTGGCGGCGCGAGATCCAGGAGACGGTGGCCGGCGCCAAGGTCTGGGTGCTCAATGGCCCGGATACGCTGGTCAAGCTCATCAAGCTGCGCGAGCAGTTGGGTGTGCAGCCCACGGGCCAGGAGTTTTTCGTCCTGGGGCGCGTGCGGATGCGGATGGGGTTCCACTGGAAGCCGGTCTTCACCCAGCGGCGCACCCGCCACGGCGACGTGGCAGCATGCCCGAACTGCGGCACGGTCATTACGGACCTCGACGGCGAACCGGTCAACCCGATCTCGCTCGAAGCCGAGGAGTCCCGCAGGAAGTGCAGCCACTGCGCCGCGCCCCTGTGGACGCTGATCCGCCCGCGTAGTCTGTCCGGCAGTGACCAGTCCTCTGTCGTCCTCAAAGCCTTGAAGCGCATCCCGACCATCGGGGAAGTCACCGCGCAGAAGTTGATGCAGAAGTTTGGTGACGGCTTCCTGGCCTCGATGCTGGGTGACAACATCCACGAGTTCATCAACCTGATGGACGGCAATGGCGAGCTGGTGTTTTCCGACCGTCAGGCCACGCGCATGGAACGTGCGATGGCCAACATGGAGTTTGGCTTTGGCGAGGGCGGCTACCAACCGTCCGAGTTCATCAAACGCTACCTGCCGCAAGGCACGTTCGACCTGCTCATCGCCGACGAGGCGCACGAGTACAAGAACGGTGGCAGTGCCCAGGGCCAGGCCATGGGCGTGCTGGCGGCGAAGGCTCGCAAGACCTTGCTGCTGACCGGCACGCTGATGGGCGGCTACGGCGATGATCTGTTCTACCTGCTGTTCCGGGCACTGCCAGGGCGGATGATCGAAGACGGCTACCGCCCGACCACGAGCGGCAGCATGACCTCGGCTGCGATGGCGTTCATGCGCGATCACGGCGTCCTCAAGGACATCTACTCCGAGAGCGCCGGCACGGCGCACAAGACGGCCAAGGGCACCAAGGTATCGGTGCGCACGGTCAAGGCTCCCGGCTTCGGCCCGAAAGGGGTCTTGCGTTGCATCCTGCCGTTCACCATATTTCTCAAGCTCAAGGACATCGGTGGCAACGTCCTGCCACCGTATGACGAGGAGTTTCGTGAAGTCCAGATGGACGTGGCGCAAGCTGCGGCCTACCGCGATTTGGCGGGTCGGCTGACCGCAGAGCTGAAACAGGCTCTGGCGCGACGCGATACGACCTTGCTGGGGGTGGTGCTCAACGTGCTGCTGGCCTGGCCGGATTGCTGCTTCCGGTCGGAGACCGTGGTGCATCCACGCACGCGCAACACCTTGGCGTTTGTCCCGGCTCAGTTCAATGAGTTCGAGATCAGCCCCAAGGAGCGTGAGCTGATCGAGATCTGCAGGCAGGAGAAGACACAGGGCCGCAAGGTTCTGGCCTACACGGTCTATACCGGCACGCGCGATACCACGTCGCGCCTGAAGGGGCTGCTGGAGCAGGAAGGCTTCAAGGTGGCGGTGCTGCGCGCAAGCGTGGATGCCAGCCGCAGAGAAGACTGGATCGCCGAGCAACTGGACCGTGGCATCGACGTGCTCGTCACCAATCCCGAGCTGGTCAAGACGGGGCTGGACCTGCTGGAGTTCCCGACGATTGTGTTCATGCAAAGTGGCTACAACGTGTACTCGCTCCAACAGGCAGCACGCCGCTCCTGGCGCATCGGGCAGAAGCAACCCGTGCGCGTGATCTACCTCGGCTATGCCGGTTCCTCGCAGATGACCTGCCTGGAACTGATGGCCAAGAAGATCATGGTCTCGCAGTCCACCTCGGGCGATGTGCCCGAATCGGGGCTGGATGTCCTGAACCAGGACGGTGATTCCGTCGAAGTGGCGCTGGCCCGGCAATTGGTCACCGCCTGATTTCCACGCCACAAGCCGGCCTAGCGCCGCCGGCTTTCTGTTCTTCCCACCTTGCAGCCCCGTCCGCGTTCTTCGTGGGCGGGGCTGCGTTTTTCTCTCATTCCAAAGTGTTCCCGTGAAGGCCGAGCGCTTGCCCAAGGCAGCAAACCGGGCACCACCCAGTTCGCATTCCTGGCTGACCGCACGGCATCGCGCCGCCAATGTATCGGCATCGCAACAGAAGAGCCGATGCCATGCCCGCCATCCATGTATCCCGGCGTCTGGTCGGCGCTGGTCTCCTGGCCGCTGCCCTGGCCAGCGGCTGCGCCACCACGACCGCGCCACTGGCACCAGACGCCATAGAGGAAATCGCCTCCGTTCCCCAACCCGAGGCACCCGAGTTCATTCCCGTCGTGCGCTATGGCCGCTACACGCTGGTTGAGCTGGCACCCTCGGCAGCGCAGCGTGACTTGCTGTTGCAGACCATCGATGTGTCCATGCCGGAGGATGCCCGTGCCACGGTGGGCGATGGCCTGCGGCATGTGCTCAAACGCAGTGGTTACCAGCTTTGCGAGATGGCCCACGCCGTGACCGAGTTGTATGCGCTGCCGCTGCCGGCGGCGCACCTGCATCTTGGCCCCATGACCTTGCGCGATGCGCTGCTTACCCTGGCTGGCCCGGCCTGGGAACTGCACGCGAATGACCGGGCACGGCAGATTTGCTTTGAGCAGGCTGGAGGCAGTGCGACCGCCGAGCACGAACACGAACCGCCTGCTGCCGAGGCGGTGCAGACGTTTCCGCTGATGCCTTCGGTTTCGGGAGGCCAGCCATGAATGCCGCGCAGTCTCCCCGTCGCCCGATCACCGCCATGATGTTGCAGAGCCTGATGTGGCTCTGGCTGATCGGCCTCAGCGTTTTCGTCGCTCTCGGCTACCAGGCGGTGAACGAGCAGGTCGACCAGGAGCTGCTTAATTCCCGCCTGCAACGTCTCGAAGCGCAGGCGGTAGGTCTGGCCGAGGCCATTGAGGCCATCCAGCAGCGTCCAACCGTCGCAACGGCGGCAGACCTTAAAGACACCCGCGAACTCCTGGAAGCACGCGCTGCCCAGGTCGAGACAACGCTGAGCGGCTATGCCGCTGCTGACGACCTTCAGGCGCTGCGCACGGAGGTCGAGCAAATCAAGACGCGCCAGACCGTTGCGCGCACCGCAGCACCCGCTCAGCCGCGCACACCGCGCAGGCCTAACGCCAAGCCGGAACCGCTGCCACTGCCGTTCCGCATCGTCGGCGCCGAACTTCGCGCCGGCCAGCGCAGCCTGTCCGTCGCGCCGAGCAGCGGGGACTTCACGCCCGACCAGCTTGAGGTACTGCTGCCCGGCGATTCGCTCGGCCCATGGCGCTTTCAGGCGGTCGAGGGCAACTCCGCCGTGTTTCAGGCCGGCGACCAGACCCGTCGCGTGGCGATCCCTTGAGCTGAGGACATGACATGAAGCCTGCCATTATCCTTTCCGCGCTTCTGCTGGTGTCTGCCCAGTTGTCCGCTTGGGCGCAGCAACCGACCACGGCCCCCGCCGGCAATGCCCAGAGCCAGGAGCGTCCGCTGGTCACTCGCGCCTTGGACGACCGGGTGGCAAGCGACTGGGGCTTGCAACCGCAGGAGTGGGCGCGCTATCGCGAACTGATGGATGGGCCGCTGGGTATCTACTCACCCAACCTGGACCCGCTGTCCGCCCTGGGCATCGAGGCGCGCACCGACGAGGAACGGCTCCGCTACGCAGAGCTGCAGGTACAGATCGAGGCACGCCGTGTCGAGAAGCTGCTCGCCTACCAGCGTGCCTACGACGAGGCCTGGCAGCGCCTGAATCCCGGCATGCAGCGGGTGAACCTGCCTGACGACAAGCCCGACACCGGCACAAGCGCCAATCCCTTGCGCGGTTCAGGCCGCACGGCAGTGTTCATCAAGGACGGCTGCGCGGCCTGCGGGCAGCTCGTGCAGCGCCTGCAATCCTCTGGTACCGAGTTCGACCTGTACATGGTCGGCAGCCGCCAGGACGACACACGTATCCGCGACTGGGCCAAGCGGGCGAACGTCGATCCGGCGCGCGTGCGCAGCGGTGGCATCACGCTCAACCATGATGGCGGGCGGTGGCTGTCGCTGAGCTTGCCCGGAGACCTTCCTGCGGTCGTGCGCGAGGTGAACGGTCAATGGCAGCGCCAGCCATAGTGGCCACCTCCGTTTCGCAGTGCTTGCGCGCACTGGTGATCGCGGCGGGCCTGTGCGCCTGCGCCGCCCATGCCCAGGAGCTTCCGCCACCGGCTTACCAGCTTGCCGCACAGCGCGCAGGCATCCCCTCGACGGTGCTCTACGCCGTAGCCTTGCAAGAGAGCGGCATCCGACGCAATGGACGCATCGTCCCGTGGCCGTGGTCGCTCAACGTCGCTGGCCAGTCGCGTCGTTACGCAACACGCGCCGACGCCTGCGCCGGTTTGCAGCAGGCGATGCGCGCCACGCCGCACACGCGCATCGACGCGGGCCTTGGCCAGATCAACCTCGGCTACCACCAACAGCGCTACGCCAGCGCGTGCGACCTGCTCGACCCGTACCGCAATCTTTCCATCGCCGCTGAAATCCTGAAAGAGCAGCACACCACTGGCGAGGACTGGTTGCTGGCAATCGGTCGCTACCACCGTCCTGCGGGCGGAGAACCTGCCGCCCGTTACAGGCGGAGCGTGTCGCGCCACCTTGCCCGTGTGCAGGGCACGCACCCAACCACCGCGGCCCTCGCTGCGCGCCAGGAGACATCCCCATGACGAACCTCCCTCTGAGCAACTTCACGCTGAAGGGTCTGCTCGTGCTGCTGGCGGCTCTGCCGCTGGCCTCGCGTGCCGGCGAGCCGCTGATCGTGGTCGAAGACCGTGGCGGCGCGTCGGCGCTGCCGTACTACGAGGCTCTGAACCTTCAGCCGCGCGCCGATGCGCCGGCCCGACCGCCCATCCCAATGCTCCCGGTGCCCGCCACGCCCATGGACGAGGCCGCGATGTTGCCGGTGCGCAGTGCCAAGCTCACACCTGGCACCGTCGCGCGGCGGGTGATAGAGGCGCCGGGCCTGCGGCCCTTTGTGGTCATCGGCGACGACGAGGCGTCCCGCGCCTGGCTTCGTCGTCAGGCGGCCTCGCTGCGCCAGCGCGGCGCGGTGGGCCTGGTGGTTAACGTCGAGACCGTGCAGGGCCTGGCACGGCTGCGCGCCCTGGTGCCGGGCGTAGCCCTCGCGCCTGTGGCCGGTGACGACCTGGCCGAGCGCCTGGCTCTGCGACATTACCCGGTGCTGATCACAGCCACCGGCATCGAGCAATGAAGCCATGTCGGGGAAACAGCCGGTCGAGGTTTTGCTGCGCCCAGCGGTGGAGTTCTATACCGTCGCGGCGTGTGCAGGCGCCGCGTTTCTGTCCCTGGTGGCCCCGTGGTCGCTCGCGCTGAGTCCGGCCATGGGCGTCGGCAGTGCGCTGGCGTTCTGCGCCTACGGTGCCATCCGCTACCGCGATGCCCGCGTCATCCTGCGCTACCGGCGCAACATTCGCCGCTTGCCGCGCTACGTGATGACCAGCAAGGACGTACCGGTCAGCCAGCAGCGTCTGTTCGTGGGGCGCGGGTTTCTGTGGGAGCAGAAACACACCCATCGGCTCATGCAGACGTACCGACCGGAATTTCGCCGCTACGTCGAGTTGACGCCGGCCTACCGGCTGGCGCGCAGGCTGGAGGAACGGCTGGAGTTCGCGCCGTTCCCGCTGTCTCGGCTGCCCGCGCTCACGGGCTGGGATGTGTCTTTCAACCCGGTGCGCCCGCTGCCGCCTGTGGGCGGCCTGCCGCGCCTGCACGGCATCGAACCCGATGAGGTGGACGTCAGCCTGCCGCTGGGTGAGCGCGTCGGGCATTCGCTGGTGCTGGGCACCACGCGCGTGGGCAAGACGCGGTTGGCCGAGTTGTTTGTGACCCAGGACATTCGGCGCAAGAACGCCGACGGCGAGCACGAGGTCGTCATCGTCATAGACCCCAAGGGCGATGCCGATCTTTTGAAGCGGGTGTACGTCGAGGCCAAACGCGCGGGTCGTGAGGGTGAGTTCTATGTCTTCCATTTGGGCTGGCCCGACATTTCCGCGCGCTACAACGCTGTGGGCCGCTTTGGGCGCATCAGCGAGGTGGCCACCCGTGTTGCAGGGCAGCTCTCCGGGGAAGGCAACAGCGCGGCATTTCGCGAGTTTGCGTGGCGCTTCGTCAATATCATCGCCCGCGCCCTGGTGGAACTGGGCCAGCGCCCGGACTACATGCTGATCCAGCGCCACGTCATCAACATCGACGCGCTGTTCATCGAGTACGCCCAGCACTACTTCGCCAAGACCGAGCCCAAGGCCTGGGAGGTGATCGTCCAGATCGAGGCCAAGCTCAACGAGAAGAACATCCCGCGCAACATGATTGGGCGCGAGAAGCGCGTGGTGGCGCTGGAGCAGTACCTCTCCCAGGCCCGTAACTATGACCCGGTGCTCGACGGCCTGCGCTCGGCGGTTCGCTACGACAAGACGTATTTCGACAAGATCGTCGCATCGCTGCTGCCGCTGCTGGAGAAACTCACCAGCGGGAAGATTTCCCAGCTTCTGGCGCCGAACTATTCCGACCTGGCCGACCCCCGCCCGATCTTCGATTGGATGCAGGTCATCCGAAAGCGCGCCGTCGTCTATGTGGGCCTGGACGCGCTATCCGATGCCGAGGTCGCCGCAGCGGTCGGCAACTCGATGTTCAGCGATCTCGTTTCGGTGGCAGGCCATATCTACAAGCACGGGATCGATGACGGCCTGCCGGGCGCATCGGCTGGCACGCGCGTGCCGATCAACGTCCACGCGGATGAATTCAATGAACTCATGGGTGACGAGTTCGTGCCGCTGATCAACAAAGGCGGCGGCGCCGGTCTGCAAGTCACCGCGTACACCCAGACCCTTTCGGACATCGAGGCTCGCATCGGCAACCGCGCGAAGGCCGGTCAGGTGATCGGCAACTTCAACAACCTGTTCATGCTGCGCGTGCGCGAGACGGCCACCGCTGAACTGCTGACCCGGCAATTGCCGAAGGTCGAGGTCTATACGACCACCATCGTCTCCGGCGCGACCGACAGCTCCGACATCCGCGGGGCGACGGATTTCACCAGCAACACGCAGGACCGCATCAGCATGTCCAGCGTGCCGATGATCGAGCCGTCGCACGTCGTCGCCTTACCCAAGGGTCAGTGTTTCGCGTTGTTGCAGGGCGGCCAGCTTTGGAAGGTTCGCATGCCGCTGCCGGCACCGGACCCCGATGAGGTCATGCCGCAGGATCTGCAACAACTCGCGGGCTACATGCGCCAGAGCTACAGTGAGGCCACGCAGTGGTGGGAGTTCACCAGTTCCCCGGTCTTGCAGGACACGGCCTTGCCCGATGACCTGCTCGATGAGGTGGCCACCGCCGACGCTCCTGCCTCCGGCACGGGCGATATGGCCAGAGACGAGGCCGCACCATGAGCGATGCCGCCGGCACCACACGAAGGGAGCAAGGCCGCCGCCAGGGTCTGGTCATCGGCACGATCACGCTGCCTTTTCGGCTGCTTGGGGTACTGATCGGCTCGCTGCTGTTCTCCATCGTCATGGAGTGCGTGGGCATGCACTTGTTCTGGAAGGATCAAAGCTGGCGGCACTCCCAGCAGATGCTGCAGTACGAGCTGGGGCACCTGTCTAGCCATTTCACGCGCAGCGTGATCGTGCAGGAGCCGGGGCGCACAGCGCACGAGTTGGTAGATACCGGCTACGAATGGGTGTTCGTGCGTTCGGGGCTGCTGGAGCGCATGAGCCAGACCGCCGAGCGCGCCCGTGCGTCGAGCCAGGGCCAGACGCGCAACTTCCGCTATTTCATCAGCCAAGTCTATGTTTGGACCGAGAGCTACCTGATTGCGGCAGCGTTCACGACGCTGACCTTTCTCGTGCGTCTGTTGGTCCTGGTGCTCACCCTGCCACTGATCTTCACGGCGGCATTCGTAGGTCTGATCGATGGCCTGGTGCGCCGTGACGTGCGGCGCTTCGGCGCGGGCCGGGAATCCGGCTTCATCTACCACCGCGCAAAGGCGAGCCTGATGCCGCTGGCCGTGCTGCCTTGGGTGACGTACCTGGCGCTGCCGGTATCGGTGCATCCGCTGCTGATCCTGCTGCCGAGCACCGCCTTGCTTGGACTGGGTATATCCCTGACTGCGGGGAGCTTCAAAAAGTACCTCTAGCTATATTGTGCTGAACGCCCCGTCATCATCTGGACCACCATAACGCTGTAGTCGCACTGCGCACTCAATCAATACGATCCGTGCGAGGTAGGCTGCATACTGCCGCTCTGCCGCGAATGATTCCAGTCTGTCGTAGTGCGTGCCATGCAGTATCTGCGATCGACCATGGTCATAGATGTCCTTGACCAATTGCTTCAGCGTGCGAGGACGGTTGCCTCGTATTACCTGCGTGTCGTCACTCGTTCCGGTCAGATGCACGACCATTTTACAGATACCGCCGTTCCTGCCGCCGCAGCTCAGTACATCCAGGCAGGTTCCGAGCTTCGCCAACGCTATAGCATCGCTTAACTCACGGTTTCCTTCGCCGAACCAATCCAGCGCAGTAGCCCATCGATTGGCAAGCTTGGGATGCGGGTGACTCGATGGATCAAGCAGCCCATCAAGGATCGCCGCGAATGCCGGAAGAATAGATGTCATGTCATCCAACGCTTGCCTTACTCGTTCAGGAGGTTGCGAAGGAATCCGCTTCCCGAGCGAGCTTCCAGGCAACCACAGAAACCCTTTGGTTTCGACCAGGCGATCGCTACCCGCAGGCGGTAGGCGCTCGTCTTGAAGCGCCTGTTGCAGGAAGCACTCGGGGGCTCCAAAGCCCAGAGAGATAGCGTCAAGCGCTGTCTTGCCAACCAATCTCGCCAGCTTGCGTGAGAATTCACGCTCATAGCCACGGACTGTTACCTTGACCAAGGCTGGACATCCGACTATCGCACTGTAGACGGCGTTGGCCAGCCCTTCGATGGAGGAGCCATCATTGGCCTTCTGCAAGGCATCCTTGAGAATTTCCTTCCAGCGGTGGTTCGCCTCTGGTTGGTTCAGATAGTGATCCTTTCCCTGCTGAGGGAAATCTACAGAATCTATCCAGTCCGACCTATTCAAGAATGTCACCGGGCCGAGGGAGAACGGAGACTTCCTCTCCATGCCCAGGGTCCAGGCAGGGAAATAGTGCGTGTGTTCGTTGGTGATGCTTGCGAGTCGTTCCTCGATAAGCAATTTCAGTTTGGGAAGCAGCCCGCCCTGATCGCATTCATCAAACCCCGAAAGCTCACCCGAGGCGTGCATATCGGCAACGGCTTGGCGGGCAATTTTCTGAAAGGCCTCGGGTTCGATCTTCACTGAGTTCAGAGTCCGATTCTGATGGAGGGTGCTGGAGAACTGCCCAAGCGCCTCTCTTGCCTTCTTGGTGAAGTACCGCTGCATACCGTTCTCAGCGGTGATGAAATCAGGAATGCCGGCCTCTTCGGACCATGGAGTGGCCCCCTTGTGCACGCGATCTAACTCATCCACCAGAGCTTTCAGCTCGGTCTTTAGCCCCATAAATTCCTCCTCGATCTACTTCTGACCGCAGGATAGCCCAGGCTGACACCAACAGCCTCGGCATCCATCAATCCGGTCATCCGCGGGTTCCTATTGTTTGCGGCCCGGCGCGTGTCAAGGTAGTTGTCGCCTGATTTATGCAGCCAAGGGCTGTTTAAGGTCTGCTTTCATGTGGTCCGCGACGACCGAGTCGCGTTCGGGGTTGAGGGTAACTGCGCCGATAGGCGACCAGTCGCGCGTGGTGCCGGACCAGCGCGCTGGGTTGCGCTCACGGGCCTTGAGGTACAGCTCGTGTCGAGCAGCCAGGATGGCCTGATCTGCGCCGCAATGGCGCTGACCAGGGGTGACGTAGCGGATGCCGCTGTGTCGGTGCTCATCGTTGTACCAACGCACGAATTCCGCGGCCCAGGTCCGAGCGGCGTCGAGGTCGGCGAAGCCCTTCGCAGGGAACTCAGGGCGGTACTTGGCGGTGCGGAACAACGACTCCGCATAGGCGTTGTCGTCGCTCACGCGAGGCCTCGAATACGACGGCTTGACGCCCAGCCAGTACAGCATCCCCAGCACCGTGGTGGCCTTCAGCGTGGCGCCGTTGTCGCCGTGCAGCACGGGCTTGGTCAGCATCGTGGCGATGCCCTCGGCCAGCGCGGTGCGCCGCACCAGGTGAGCCGCGTGCACGGAGTCGTCCGTGGCGTGCACTTCCCAGCCGACGATCTTGCGGCTGTACAGGTCCAGGATCAGGTACAGGTGGAACCACATGCCGATCACCGCAGCCGGCAGATAGGTCATGTCCCAGCACCACACCTGTCGCGGCGCAGTAGCCACATGCGTGGTCGGCGGTCGGACTGTGCGGGGCTTCTTGGCGCGACCCCGGTGCGCCGCCTGCCCCTCGTCGCGCAGCACGCGGCTGAAGGTGGACTCGCTGGCCAGGTACACGCCGTCGTCAGCCAGCATGGGCACGATGCGTGCCGGCGGCACGGCTGCGAAGCGCGGCTCATTGGCCACCCGGACGATCTCAGCGCGCTCGCTGTCGCTCAGGGCATGGCTGGGCAGCGGGCGCACCGCGTGAGGCCTGCGATCACCCGCTGTGAGGCCTTCTTGCGCCTTCCAGCGCTGCAGGGTGCGAAGGTCGATGCCGACGACCTCGCAAGCCTGGTGCAGCCGTGCGCCTGCGGCATGCGCAACACCGATTTCTTGGGACAGGCATTGGCGATCCTCGAGGCCGATCATTCGTCCTCTCCCCTGCTGAAGATCGCCTGCACTTTTTTTGACAGCACCAGCAGCGCTGCCGTCTCCGCCAGGGCGCGGTCCTTGCGCAGCAACTCGCGCTCGAGTTCCTTGATGCGCTTGCGGTCGGCCCGCGTGGCCTGCGGGCTGGCTCGCAGTTCCTCGGGCGCGGCCAGCGCCGTCGTGGCACTTGCGCGCCACTTCGCCAGATCCTGTGGGTACACACCGTGCGAGCGACACCACGCGCTCAATTCGGCCTCGTTCATCGCCGCCGTGGTCACCACCGCCTCAAGCCGGCCGGCCGCGGTCCAGGCCCGCCCTCGGGCGGGCCTGGACCGCGCCTGCTCGCGCCAGCGCTCCAAGGTGCCTGCAGCGATCCCAATCTCCCGCGCAACCACGTCGATCGCTGCGCTCTCCGGCGGCAGCAACCGCGCTACCGCTC
The DNA here is from genome assembly GCF_056322725.1 of Pseudomonas sp. NUPR-002. Classification (NCBI taxonomy): domain Bacteria; kingdom Pseudomonadati; phylum Pseudomonadota; class Gammaproteobacteria; order Pseudomonadales; family Pseudomonadaceae; genus Pseudomonas; species Pseudomonas sp. NUPR-002. The sequence goes on along the minus strand of NZ_CM150476.1, from coordinate 1,282,479 downwards.
TGTCTTTGAATGTCTGTCCGTATCGAGCCAAGTTTGTCCTTCATCGCCGCCCCCGGGGTTGATCTATGGAGGCGACAACTATTCTGACGCGGGGGGGGCCTAAAGCAGCCCTGATCTCCACGATCGAGCCATTGCTGATCACACAGGAATGGCGCGATGGTGGCTTCAACCTGGCTGCGTGCCGCGCATCGCGGCGTGCCCACTTTTCTCGTGACGGCCCTCCTGCTGGGCCAGTCCCCGATGGCGTTGGCCGAGCCCCCCGCGCAGCGTCAGGAATTGGTCGCGGCGCTGCGCCAGCTCGACGCGCTGGAGCGCACCGTCGCCGACAGCGCCGCGCATGCTCCCGTCCAGCCGGGCGAGCGCTACCACTTCGATTACCCGCGGCTGCTGGCTGACCTAGCGCGCGTGCGCGCCGGCATCCAGGCGCACCTCTCTCCTTCGCGTGCTCAGCCGCGCGACCCCGCCGAGCTGGCCGGCGACTACCGCACCGAGCGGGCCGTCGAGCCATCGCCGACGACCGCGGAGGCCAAGCCATGAACGGCGCCCAAGTCTCGGCATTTCAAGCCAACAGCGGCATCGCGCCTTCCGCGATGGCGACCGTCCTGGTCGGCGTCGTGTTCGCGGTCCTGCTCGTCTGGGGCGTCTGGGCCATCCGAACGGCTTACGTAGGGTGGTCCGAGAGCCGCCTCAACCAGCGCCAGTTCCTCGGCGTCTGCATCCGCTTCGTCGCGATGTACCTCGTCCTGAGTTTCTTCCTCCTCTCCTGACCTGAAAGGCCTGACCATGCAAAACCGCATCCTCACTTCCCGTTTTGTCCAGCGCACCACCGTGGCTCTGGGCGCCGCCGCGCTGCCGGCGCTGTCGTTCGCGCAAGGCCTGCCGCAGTTGGAGAACCCGACCCGGGGCGCCGGCAGCGGCATCATGGAGACGATCAGGAACTACGGCTACGACATCATCATGCTCGTGGCCCTGCTGGTTGTGGCGTCGATGTTCATTGGCGTGTGCTACCACGCCTACGGCACCTACGCGGAAATCCACACTGGTCGCAAAACCTGGGGCCAATTCGGCCTCACGGTCGCCATCGGCGCGGTGCTGCTCGTGATCGGCATTTGGCTGCTCACCGAAGCCACCGGCATCCTGTAAGGCGAGGCCGGTATGTCCGAGCAGCAGCACGTCCGTGCTGACGGGACGGTCACGTTCCTTCCGCACCGGCTCAACCGCCATCCCGTTGTCGTGCGCGGCCTCACCGCCGACGAGCTGTGGATCTGCTGCGGCCTGTCCGGTGCCGCCGGCCTGCTGGTCGGTGCGCCGCTGTCCTGGGTGTTCCGCACGATCGCGCTCGCGCCCACGTTCGTCGTGCTGGGCGTGGCCTTCGGCGTGTTCATCGGGGGCGGCATCCTGCGTCGCCTCAAGCGTGGGCGTCCCGACACCTGGCTGTATCGGCAACTCCAGTGGCGCATCGCCACGCGCTATCCGCTGGTGGCGGGCTGGGTGGGCGGCCATGTGCTGATCTCACGCTCCGGCTTCTGGACCACCCGAAGGTCTGCTGCAAGGGGGGCACGATGAGCCGCTTCAAGAACGAGATCACCCATCTGCAGGCGCACATCAAGACGCTTCGCCTGGGTGCTGGCGCGCTGGTCATCGTCGCCCTGGTGATGGGCGGCGGCTGGTGGAGCGCTCCGCGCGACCTGACCATCCACGTCCCGCCTGATCTGCGCTCCGGCAGTACCCGCAAGTGGTGGGAAGTGCCGCCCGAATCGGTCTATGCGTTCACGTTCTACGTGTTTCAGACCCTCCACCGTTGGCCCACGAATGGCGAAGAGGACTACGCACGCAACCTTCACACACTCTCGCCGTATCTCACGCCGTCCTGCCAGGCTTTCCTGCGAGCCGACTACGACTACCGCCGCAGCACGGGTGAGTTGCGCCAGCGCGTGCGCGGCATCTACGAAATCCCGGGCCGTGGCTACGGCGACGACCCTACGACGCGCGTGCGCGTGGTCTCCGACCGCGACTGGGTGGTGACACTGGACATCAGCGCCGACGAGTACTACGGCGCGGAACAGGTCAAGCGCGCCCTGGTGCGCTACCCCATCAAGGTCACGCGCGTGGACATCGATCCCGCCCGCAACCCGTTCGGCCTGGTACTCGACTGCTACGAAGGGGCGCCGCAGCGCATCGGCGCCCCGGAGCCGACGCGCCCGGCGCCCGGTGGTTTGGCTCCGCAAGCGCCCCAAGGAGAAACCCCATGAAGCATCCTGTACTCGCACTGCTGGGGCTGCTGGTCGTAGTCGCAGCACCTGTCGCCCATGCGGTGGAGATCCTGCGCTGGGAACGTCTGCCGCTGGCCGTGCCGTTGCGTGTCGGCCAGGAGCGCATCGTGTTCATCGACAGGAACGTCCGCGTGGGCGTGCCTGCCGGCGTGGGCGAACGTCTGCGCGTGCAGAGCGCGGGCGGTGCGGTGTACCTGCGCGCCAGTGCGCCGATCGAACCAACACGGCTGCAACTGCAGGACGCCGACACGGGCGCATTGATCCTGCTGGACATCGCCGCCGAGCCGGCCAAGGACGGCGAAGCCGAGCTGGAGCCGGTGCGCATCGTCGAGGGCAACAGCACCCCGGCGCGCTATGGCGATCAGCCGGAGGGTGCCGACGCGCCCCCGGCGCACACCCAGAATCAGGCAGGCGCGCGGACGGCGCGGCGCGAAACCCCGGTCTCGGTCGCGCTGACGCGCTTCGCCGCGCAGAACCTCTATGCGCCGCTGCGTACGGTCGAGGCGCTGCCGGGTGTCATGCGGGTCAATCTGCGCCGCGACATGGACCTGACCACGCTGATGCCGACGCTGCCGGTGCGCGCGGTCGCGCTCGCGTCGTGGCGGCTGGAAGACCAGTGGGTCACCGCCGTGCGTCTCACCAACGGCAGCAGCGGCTGGATCACCCTCGACCCGCGTGTGCTGCAAGGCGATTTCCTCACGGCCAGCTTCCAGCACGAGGCGCTGGGTCCACGCGGAACGCCCGAGGACACCACCGTTCTGTACCTGGTGACGCGCGGGCGTGGCCTCGCGCAGTCGCTGCTGCCCGCTATCCACCGCTTCGACCCGGCTGCGCATCTGCCGCAGCCGCAAATCGAGACACGGGACAACGAGGCCGCGGATGGCAAGGAGACTCGCCATGCGCAGTAACGGACTCCTGAAGTGGCTGATGATCCCCGTGGCCCTGTTGGTGCTGTTCGTCGCCATCCGGCTGTTCTCCGGTGGGAGCACGTCGACACAGCCCGCAGCCGATGCCGGCGCCCAGCTCACGCCCGAGGAGATGAAGGCGCTGGGCATCGAGGGCGATACCCCCCGCGATACCGTGGCGACCCTGGTGGCGCAGGTGAAGCAATTGCGCACCGAGCTTCAGACCACGCTCTTGGACAACAAGTCTCAGCGCGAAGAGAACCAGCGCCTGCGCCAGCGCGAGAACGCCATCGACCAGCGCATCAATTCGGCGCTGGAGACCGAGCGCTCCAACCTGCGCCGCGACCAGCAGCAGGCAGCCAGCGAGCGCCAGCAGACCGAGGGACTGCTCGCCGACCTGCAGCGGCGCCTGGAAGGCATCGGCGGGCGCGGCGGCGGCCACGCCGATCTACCCGTGGGCCTGGGGCTGCGTAACGGCGACGAGGCAGGCATGGAAGGCGGCGTGCGCTGGGTCGAGCCGGACGACGCGAAGCCCACTGATGGGCGTAACGGCAGTCGTGGCACGGGTGGCGGCATGAGCTTTCCGACGAGCTTCGGCCCCGCGCAGAGCACGCTGGAAACCACGGCACAAACCGTGGCGAACGCGGGCGCCCGCGCCGCAGGCGTCAAGAGCGCCAAGCCGGTCTATACGGTGCCGACCAACTCGACGCTGATGGGATCGGTGGCAATGACGGCGCTGATCGGCCGCGTGCCGATCGACGGTACGGTCAACGATCCGTATCCGTTCAAAGTCCTGGTCGGTCCCGACAACCTCACGGCAAACGGAATTGACATTCCCGACGTGGCGGGCGCCGTGTTTTCCGGCACGGCCTCGGGTGACTGGACGCTCTCTTGCGTGCGCGGCCAGGTGCGCAGCATCACCTTTGTGTTCCATGACGGGACCATTCGGACGATTCCCGAAGACCGCGAGGGCAACCAGCAGAACAACCAGCAGCGCGACGGCCTGGGCTGGATCAGCGACCCCTATGGCATTCCCTGCGTCAGCGGAGAGCGGCGCAGCAACGCCCAGCAGTACCTCGGCTCACAGGCGCTGATCACCGCGGCGGGTGCCGGCGTCGCCTCGCTCATCGACAGCGACAGCGGTCAGATGTCCTACGTGGGCGCCGATGGCTCCATCGGAAGCGTCGGCATCTCGGGCAACGAAGCCGTGGGCCGCATCCTGGCCGGCGGCGTTCGGGACATGGCCGATTGGGTGAACAAGTTGTACGGCCAGGCCTTCGCCGCCGTCTATGTCCAACCCGGCGCAAAGGTCGCCGTCCACCTCGAAAAGCCGCTCGCCATCGATTTCGATCCCGAAGGTCGCAAGGTCGATCACCGTGCAGGAGAAAGCCATGCTCTCGAACTTGAATAAGGGCCTGGCGCTGGCCCTTGCCGTCGCGGTGCTCGGCGGCTGCGCCACCAGCAAGGAAAAGCTGCTGCCCCACGGCGACAGCACGATGATGGACATCTGGCAGCAGAACGCCGGTGACGGCGGCGGTGGCGCCGGCCAGGTGGCACGCAGGCAATTGCTCGACGCGCGCCAGAGCCTGCGCCGGCCGCTGACCGAGATGGATGTACAGGCCGCGCCCGCCGAGCAGATGCGCTACACGCGCACAGCGCGCAACGAGGTCTATCGCCAGTTCCAGCGCCTGCCGAATCCCGACCTGGTGATGTACGTGTACCCGCACCTGGCAGGCACGGACCCGGTGCCCGTGCCGGGCTATACGACGGTTTTTCCCTTGTACCAGCGCGTGCAGTACGCCATGCCCGGCGAGCGCGTGGAGGACTACTGATGCGCTGGAAACTCCCCTGGCCGAAGCTGACTGCATCCGACGCAGACGATGACGAGCAGCCGGACGGCTGGCAGCGCCACGTCGAGGCCCTGCGTCAGGCCGGCATCCCCGAACCCGGCACGGCGGTCCATGGCCACAGGCCGGCGACCGTGGCCGACGAGCAGGCGCTGTACGACGTTGCGCCGTCGTTCGCGGAATTCCTGCCCTGGGTGGAGTTCCTGCCCCAGTCGAAGTCGATGCTGCTGGAAGACGGGCAATCGGTCGCGGCGTTCTACGAGCTGGTGCCGCTGGGCACCGAGGGCCGGGAACCCGGCTGGCTCGCGCATGCCCGCGACGCCTTGGAGAACGCGCTCCAGGACTCGTTCGATGAACTGGACGAGAACCCCTGGGTACTCCAGCTCTACGCCCAGGACGAACCCAGCTTCGACCAGTACATGCAGACCCTGCGCGACTACGTGCAGCCGCGCGCCCGCAATACGGCTTTCACCGAGTTCTACCTTCGCTTCTTCGGACACCACCTGCGCGCGGTAGCGAAGCCCGGCGGGCTGTTCGAGGACACGGTGGTCACACGGCTGCGCTGGCGCGGCCAGACGCGGCGCGTGCGCATGGTCGTCTATCGCCGGGCCACCGGGCAGGCGAACCGCCGCGGCCAGACGCCCGAGCAGATGCTGAACATCGTCTGCGATCGCTTGTGTGGCGGGCTGGCGAACGCCGGCATCCAGGCCCGGCGCATGGCCGCGGCCGACGTCCATGACTGGCTGCTGCGGTGGTTCAACCCGCGTCCCACGCTGCTCGGCCCTGGGATCGAGGACCGCGAACGCTTCTATGCGCTGGCACGCTACCCCGACGAGACAGAAGACGGCGAGATCGAGCTGGCGAGCGGGCGGGATTTCAGCCAGCGGCTTTTCTTCAGCCAGCCACGCTCGGACGCGGATCACGGCACCTGGCACTTCGACGGCATGCCGCATCGTGTGCTGGTCACTGACCGGCTGCGCATGCCGCCCGGCACGGGGCATTTGACTGGCGAAACCCGCAAAGGCGATGCGATCAATACGCTGTTCGATCAGATGCCCGAGGACACGACGATGTGTCTGACCATGGTGGCGACACCCCAGGACATCCTCGAATCGCACCTGAACCACCTGGCGAAGAAGGCAGTCGGCGAAACACTGGCATCGGAGCAGACGCTCAAGGATGTGCAGGAGGCCCGCTCGCTGATCGGCAGCGCGCACAAGCTGTACCGGGGAACACTGGCGTTCTATTTGCGCGGCCGGGATGAAGCCGAACTGGACCGGCGCGGCCTTGATCTGGCGAACGTGATGCTTAACGCCGGTTTGCAGCCCGTGCGCGAGGACGATGAAGTCGCGCCTTTGAACAGTTATCTGCGCTGGCTGCCGTGCTGCTACAACCCGAGCCAGGATCGACGGAACTGGTTCACCCAACTGATGTTCGCCCAGCACGTGGCGAACCTCTCACCGGCCTGGGGCCGCAGCCAGGGCACGGGCCATCCGGGCAATACGTTCTTCAATCGAGGCGGCGGGCCGATCACCTTTGACCCGCTCAACCGCCTGGATCGGCAGATGAACGCGCACCTGTTCCTGTTCGGCCCCACCGGCTCCGGCAAAAGCGCAACGCTCAACAACCTCTTGAACCAGGTCACGGCCATCTACCGGCCGCGCCTCTTCATCGTGGAAGCCGGCAACAGCTTCGGCTTGTTCAGCGATTTCGCCAAGCGCCTGGGCCTGACTGTGAACCGGGTCAAGCTGGCCCCCGGCTCGGGCATCAGCCTGGCGCCGTTCGCCGACGCGCGTCGGCTGATCGAAACGCCGAGCGACGTGCAGACGCTGGATGCCGATGTGCTGGACGAGGACATGCCACCCGATGCATCGGCCATGGAAGCGGACGAGCAGCGCGACGTACTCGGCGAGTTGGAAATCACCGCACGGCTGATGATCACCGGCGGCGAGGATAAAGAAGAGGCCCGGATGACGCGGGCCGATCGCTCGCTCATCCGCCAGTGCATCCTCGACGCCGCCGAGCATTGCGTGGCCGAGAAGCGCACGGTGCTCACGCGCGACGTGCGCAACGCGCTGCGCGAGCGCGGCCAGGACCCAACGCTGCCAGAGATGCGGCGCGTGCGGCTGCTGGAGATGGCAGATGCCATGGACATGTTCTGTCAAGGCACGGACGGCGAAATGTTCGACCGCGACGGTTCGCCGTGGCCCGAAGCCGACATCACCCTGGTCGATCTGGCGACCTATGCCCGCGAGGGCTACAACGCGCAGCTCTCCATTGCCTACATCAGCCTGATCAGCACGGTGAACAACATTGCCGAGCGCGATCAGTACCTGGGCCGCCCGATCATCAACGTCACCGACGAAGGACACATCATCACCAAGAACCCGCTGCTCGCCCCCTACGTGGTGAAGATCACCAAGATGTGGCGCAAGCTGGGGGCCTGGTTCTGGCTCGCCACACAAAACATCGACGACTTGCCGCGCGCTGCAGAGCCCATGCTCAACATGATCGAGTGGTGGATCTGCCTGTCGATGCCGCCCGATGAGGTGGAGAAGATCGCGCGGTTCCGCGAACTCTCGCCTGCGCAGAAGGCGCTGATGCTTTCCGCGCGCAAGGAAGCAGGGAAGTTCACCGAGGGCGTCATCCTCTCCAAGAGCCTTGAAGTGCTGTTTCGGGCCGTGCCACCGAGCCTCTATCTCGCGCTCGCGCAGACCGAACCCGAGGAAAAAGCCGAGCGTTACCAGCTCATGCAGCAACACGGCATCAGTGAACTCGACGCGGCCTTCAAGGTGGCCGAGAAGATCGACCAGGCGCGTGGCATCGAGTCGCCAGCCTTGGGCCTGCCGCAATAGCAGCCGGAGAATGCCGTGAAACCGAAACGTCCTTCCATTCCTATGCCGGTACAGGCGCTCCGCCATCGGCGCTGGCCCTGGTTCGTGGCGATTGGACTGATCACACTGCTGTTGATCTGGCTCGTGTCCCGCGCACCCAGTGAACCCGCGTTGCAGGCTCCCGCGCAGGTCAGCACCGCGCAGGTGGCCGGGCCTCCCTGGCAGATGGGCAACGCGCAGGGCCGTTTCACGCTGACGCTCTATGCCGACCTCGAATGTCCGTTCTGCCGAGCGTACTTCCCGCAGCTCAAGCGCTGGGTGGGTGCCAACGCGGACGTAGCTCTGCAATGGCACCACCAGCCGCTGGCCGCGCACGAACCGGCCGCCTCCGCCGAGGCACGCCTGGCCGAGTGCGCCGCCGAAAGTGGCGGGCATGCTGCGTTCTGGCAGGCCATTGAATGGATCTATGCGCACACACGTAGCGACGGCTTGGGCTTGCCCGAGGGTCTGCGCTATCCCGGCCTCAACCCAGCCGTCGAGCAGTGTTTGGCCAGCGAGCGACCGGATAGGGTGATTCGCGCTCAGGCCGAGGAAGCCACCAAGGGCGGCGTGACCGCGACGCCTTCGATTCGTCTGCAGGATCGCCAAACCGATCAGGCAGTCGTGTTGCAGGGGCCGATCGAAGGCGATGCACTGCTGTCGGCCATGGACATGCTGGTGGCTGAGGATGCCGCCGCTCCACCGACCACCGAAATGCCTGCCGACGTTGTCGGCGACATGCCCAGGTAGCCTGCGGTCTTTGAGGCTACGGCGCAGCACGCTGCGCTGACCGTCACCCGTTCGCCTCGCATCCTGGGCGCGAACGATCACCGCAGCAGCGGTGATGGATGCACCTTGTTCCGTTGTTCCATTCCCTGGAGGGCCTGCCCTCCAGGGGCATGTGCGCTCTCCGATTTCCCTGCCTGGAGGTTCGCCATGTCTGTCGTCATCAATGACTCCTGCCTGGAGTCGCTTTCCGATATTTCTATTCAGAACGAGGACTGGATCGTTCAGCAAGCCATCGTGTTGCTGGAGCGGCGGGTTTTCAAAGCAGGGCCACGTCTTGAGCGGCCCGCAGCGGTCAGGGACTACCTTCGTTTGAAGCTGGTCGCCGAGCCCAACGAAATATTCGTCGTCGTGTTCATGAACAGCATGCACGCCGTGCTGGCCGTGGAGCCGATGTTCCATGGAACGATCAATGCGACCTCGGTTTATCCACGTGTCGTGCTGCAGCGAGCGTTGCAACTGAACGCCGCTGCGGTCATCTTCGCGCATCAGCACCCCTCGGGCACCACCGAGCCATCCAATGCGGATCGGTTGCTGACCGAGCAGTTGAAGACGGCCTTGGCGCTTATCGACGTGCGGGTACTCGACCATTTCGTGATTGGTCAAGGCGCACCGTACTCGTTCGCCGAGTCTGGTCTTTTGTAATCACAGCGGAGGCTTCGGCCTCCGCTTTTTCCATGCGACAGCACCGAAAAGGTATGCGGGGTGCCCGCGATGCGCATTGTTTGTTGGGGCGGCAGCGGGTTCGCGTTCGACTATGGCTCTGATCAACTTCCAGGGCACGCGACATGCCAGCATCTTTATTCCGCTTCGCATCCGGCTGGCGAACCCTTGGCCTGGCCGTTGCACTGCCGGCATCCTTGGCCGTTTTCAGCCCAGCCACCTTCGCCGCCGATGTGGTGGTCGTCACCGACAGCCGCCACCCGGTCAAGACTATGGGTGGAGAGCGGCTGATCGAGCTGGATGAAGGCCAGCGCATCGAAGCCGAGCTTTCCGCACAGCTGCCCGCCGATCCCGAGCAGGCCACGGCCATCGTCAAGCGCCGCCTGAACAACGGCGGTGCCGGCCTCCAGCGCCGCATCGCTTCCGCATACCAGGGCGTCGCCGACGCCTGGAGCCTGGGCGTCACCAGCATTCCGGCAGTCGTGGTGGATCAGCGTTACGTGGTCTATGGCGAGCCGGACGTGGCCCGTGCCGTCGCGCGCGTTGCGCAACACCGGAGGCCGCAGCCATGACCCGCCCCTTCGAGCGGATGCGCCTCCTGCGTGCTGGCGTGGCCTCAGTGCTGCTGCTCAGCGCCACGGGCAGCTACGCCCTCAACACCGCAACCATCGTTGGCTCAGTGGCATCGCCAGACTGCCTCGAATACCGCGTCGTCGGCATCTGCTACTGGCTCTACTGCACCTGGACGGGCTGCACGGTGCGCACGTCCATCAAAGTTCGCCACTACATCCCGGATGCGGTCGTCTCCAGCTACAGCAACACCGGCGAGAACCCCTGGGTCGAAGTTCGTCCGATGAGCACGCCCAACCCTTCGGCCCAGGCCGGCGGAGACGGCACCACCAACGAAGACCACGAGAACAATCTCGCCAAGTTCAAGAACGCGGACGTCATCGGCCACCCCGGCGTCGAGGTGTTCAACCAGTTCGTCTCATCGTCGGGCTACTTCTGCGAGGGTGCGGGTACGGCGTTCATGCCATACCTGCTCAGCACCCTGGACACGCTGGCCTGGCGCTACAACGTGCCCGAGATGGCCTACCCGGAGGCGCTGATTCCGGGCAGGCGCGAGGTCGGCGCGCGCACCACGCTGAACCTGTGGGGCAACGTGTATCCGCGCGGCGGCTTCCTGCACCAGGCCGACGACCACAAGGCTGGCGCCGTGGTGGCCCAGCGCGCCGGCGATGTCGTCACGCGCCGCGGGCAGATCCACGTCTACCAGCCGCTGCTCGCGAACTCGCGGCCCGGCTACTGGCCTGCCGGCGCGCTGATGGAAGGCGATGCCTCGACCGGCAAGTGGCAGGAACTCACGCCCGTCCTGTCCTCGTCCTGCACGGTCTTCCCGCGCAGCGGCTTCCTGACCCAGGCCCAGCAAGGCGACTACGCCTGGGCGCTGTGGCGGCCTTATTCGTGCTGCGAACGCCGGGGCCAGGTGTTCCTCGGCAGCGTCGATTTCCAATGAGGGTACGGCGATGAAGCGTCCTGAACTGATGAACCTCTCCACCAAGGCATGCCGCCTGCTGCGCCCCACAGTGCTGGCCGGCGCGCTCGCCCTGGGCTGCGGCCTCGCGTGGGCGCAGGCTGGCTTCCAGACCAGCGGCCCCGTCATCGGCGATGAAGTCATGTACTCGATCGGCGGCGGCAGCGCGGTATCCATGGGCCGCGCCGCCGGCATGCGCTCGATCGGGGTCGGCGTGGGCTGGAACAGCAATCTCATCTGCGGCGACATGAGCATCCAGACCACGCTGCGCAACCAGCTCAACGGCATCACGAACGGCTTCCAGCAGATCATGAGCAACGTGATCCAGAGCGCCACGAGCGCCGTGGCATCCCTGCCTGCGCTGATCATCCAGCGCGCCGATCCCGGTCTGTACAACCTGCTGACCAACGGCGTGCTGCAGGCGCGGCTGGATTTCGACCGCTCGAAGCTGACGTGCCGCGCCATGGCCGAGAGGATGGCCGACACGGCGGGCGGCCAGTTGGGCTGGAGTCAGATGGCCGAAGGCATGGCGTTGCGCGATGCGGTGTCGAGCACGGATGCCGTGTCGGCGATCGAGCAGGCCGAAACGCGCCGTGGCAACGATGGCGTGCCCTGGGTCGGCGGCAGCAATGCCGGTGGCGCGGGCCAGCCCGCCGTCCGGGTGGTCGGCGACGTGACCCGCGCGGGTTACAACCTCGTCAACGGCCGCGGCGTGACTGACACGTCCTCCATCGCGCCCACCAGTTGCGCAAGCCTGTCCTGCCAGACCTGGACGTCGCCGCAGCAGGCCACCGAATGGGCGACACGGGTGCTTGGGGAACAGGTGCAGCGCACCTGCGATGCCTGCACCAAGACCGAGACGGTGCCCGGCGTCGGACTGACGCCGCTGATCCAGGAGGAGTACGAGGAGAAACTGGAAGCCCTGCAGGAACTGGTCTCGGGGACGCGCAACACGACGTTCGAGCACTTGCGTGCGGCCGGCAGCACCTCGCTGCCCATTACGCGGGGCGTGATCGAGGCGCTGCGTGACGAGCCGGACAAGGAGCTGCTGGCGCGGCGCCTGGCATCGGAGGTCGCGCTGTCGTCGGTGTTGGAGAAAGCGTTGCTGCTCCAGCGCACGCTGCTGACCGGCAAGAAGGAACCCAACGTGGCGGCGAACCAGCTGGCGGTCGCGGCGGTGAACCACGAAAGCGACACGCTCGACCAGGAGATCCGCAACCTTAAGACCGAACTGGAACTGCGCCGCGAGCTGGCCAACAACTCGCCGATGGCCATCATCCAGCGCCACGGCACGCGCGCGGCCGGCTCGCGCGGCATCTACGAAGGCGACCCGGTGCCCGACCGCCTCGACCAGTTGCAGAAGGGCAACCCAGGGAGCCGGCCATGAGCACGACCTCGTGGCGCCCGCGCTGGCTGTTCAGCCGGCGCGTGGGGCAGGCACTGCTGTGGGCGGTGATGCTCGTCGCCGCGGCCGTGGGCGCCAACATCGTCGGTATCTACCTCGTCGGCAGCGTTGCTGGATGGGAGCAGTGGCTGGTGGCTGCCGCGGGCTACTTCCTGGTGTGGCGGTTGTGCCTGTATGGGGCGACGGCCTATGGCTGGGTCTGGATGCGCCGCCGGCTGCTGGCACGCGAGGAACAAAACGGGACAGATGGGCAGGCACGGCGCCGCCTGGTGCGCAGCGAGATCGCCGGCGTCTTCGCCATCGTGGTGCTGGAAGCCAGCCTGCTGATGCAGGGCTGAAGGGAGATTCGGGCCATGACGCTTTTCACGACCGACTACCTGGAGTACTACCTGACCCTCGTGTCCTGGATCGTCCATAACGGCATCTGGGCGGTGCTGGTCTCCAGCGGTGTCTTCGCGCTGCCGTTCGTTGCGATCATCGTGCAGGAATGGTTGAAGGCCCGCTCGGAGGGAGCCGACGAAGGCAACAAGGGTGTGCTCTCGGCTGCGCGCATCGAGAACCGGGTGTTCGTCGCCATCGTGGTGGTGATGTTTGCGGGCATCCCGTTCATCGACGTGGATCTCAACACCATCCAGTACGACAGCTCGCGCTCGGCCCAGTGCCAGGTCAGCGTGCCGCAGCCCACGGATACCGGCTGGTCGCAGTCCTTCAGCACCATCAACAACCAGAGTGCCAAGGTGCCGGTCTGGTGGGGTTTCATGCACGCGCTCTCGCGCGCCGTCACGGGGGCCTCGGTGGCCGCAATCCCGTGCGGCACCGATCTGCGGCAGATGCGCATGGAGATCGACGCCACGCGCATCGACGATCCGGTGCTGGCTCAGGAGGTGGCGGATTTCTCGCGCGACTGCTACGGGCCGGCGCGCGCCAAGCTGTTCATGCAGCGCCCGAACCTCGATGAGACGCAGATGCACGACGTGACCTGGATCGGTTCGCACTTCTTCACGGACACGAGCGGCTACTACGACACCTACCGCTCCAGCACGCCGCGCGACGACTGGCCCTACGACAGCACCCGCGATGCGGGGCTTGCGCAAGTGGCCAGCGGTGGCGGCTACCCGAACTGCAGGCAGTGGTGGGCCGACGGCAGCAACGGCCTGCGTGCGCGGCTGCTGGGGCAGGTGGACCCGAGCCTGTTGAATCGCCTGGCGGGCTGGGCCGGATTCCTGAGCCGTGCCGAGGTGGACGATTCCGTGATCCGCGCGATTGCCTCGCCACGGCAGCAGAAGCTCAACCAGGGTTCGGTCTATACCGACTACGGCGGCCAGATCGACAAGACCTTGCCGAACATCGTGACGCGCGCGGCTGGCGACGTCGGGATGGCCGTGGGGGCGGTCGCCGCGTTCCCGGCGATGGACGTGGTGCGCCAGGCGCTGCCCATGGTGCTCGCGCTGCTCAAGATGGCGCTCGTGATCTGCATCCCGCTGGTGCTGGTCGTGGGCACCTATGACCTGAAGACGGTCGTCACCGTGAGCGTCGTGCAGTTCGCGCTGTTCTTCGTGGATTTCTGGTTCCAGCTCGCACGCTGGGTCGATTCAACGATCTTGGATGCGCTCTATGGCTGGGGGTTCGGCTGGAACCGGCCGCACACCAACTTCGACCCGTTGGTGGGGCTGAACAATGCCTTCGGCGACATGCTTCTGATGTTCGTCATGGGCACGATGTTCATCGTGCTGCCCACGTTCTGGATCATGGCCTTGGCTTGGGCGGGTGTTCGCGCCGGGAATGTCCTGCAAGGCCTCGCCGGGGCAACGGGGGACGCCAAGGCTGCCGGAGGCAAGGGCGGAGGCATTGCGATCAATGCCATCTCAAAAAAGTGAGCAGCGCTACTCGTCGTCCTCGATGTGCGGATCGATTCGGAAACCATCGTAGGTGTACAGACCGAATCCAGCAGGCCCGTTGCGCCATTCCGGCTCGGTCGGGTCGTCGTCCAGGCCCGCATTGCGCGCCACCCATGCAGCCACCACCGCGGCCACCAGCAGCAGCGCCAGCCAAGACGCGGTGTACAGCAGCACACCAAGTGCGACCAGCTTGACCACCCACAATCCCATAGCGGCACCAACGACCGGCACCCCCTTGGAGGCGAGCCAGTTCGACAACCGTCGCTCGCCACGCACATAAGTGCGCCATCCACGACCGACGGTGCGGCCGAGGCGCTCCGAGGTGCTGATTCGGGTCGTCGTGTTCATGGTCGTCTCCTGCTACGTGAGGAATGCCTACTCCAGTTTGCTCCAATCCTGCCTGCTTACCTGTACCAATGCGTTCCAGTCGTCTGGCGGATTTCCCCGCCCGAGCATCTTCTCGAACACTGCGTATGGATCTGACTTGCTGCCCGATGACCGCAAGGTCTGCTCGTCGTTGACCCAGGCATATACGATGACCTTCGCCTTCGAGTCGTACCGGAAGAACAGCCGGTACCGTCTTCCAAGTTTGGCCCGCCGCCAATGGCGATAAGCCGGCCCCATGGTGTTGCCCTGACGATATTCGTCGCGGGCTGGATCGCCCGGCACCACATCTTGCATCAACTGGACCAAGGCCCGGAAGAACTTGACGTTGGCGTTGGACCCGAAGCGCTCCGGGTCGCTCTCTTGCGCACGCAGCACAGCTGCGCGCAGTTTCATCATCTGCTCGATCAAGTTGTCGTGGAACAGCAGCGTCCAGCCATGCTGTTGCATCAAATTTCCACGTCCTCATCGAAATCGTCGGCCAGGCTCACCTTGTGGCCCGCATGCTCTAGCATCGTGCGAGCCAGATCCTTCGGCAACCCGCGAATGTTCCGGCCAGCCTCAATATCGCGGGCCAGAAGGGTCAGGAACGCGGCAATGGCGGGGTCTTCGTGCTCGGCATCAGCACGGGTCACGACGACTTCACTGCCACGCAGCTCGAACGCGAGCTTGCTGCCGGTATCGGCGCCAAGCGCCTGCCGGATTGACTTGGGTAGCGTGATCTGGCCTTTGGAGGTCAGCGTGGCAACTTCATGAATGGCAGGCATGGCGGTTCTCCTGGAGGCAATGCCTGCATTGTAAGGAAACTTCCTTACATCGTCAATGCGGTGGGGCCTCATGGCGTCCTCCCGAGTCCAAGAATCGGCCCATCGTAGGCTGGGAACAGCCCGCCTTCCCGCATCAATCCGGCCCCGCTGCAACCCGCATTGGTGGTGGACGATCAACGCCTGGCGCCCTATACCCAAAGGCTGTTAAGGGCCAAAAGGCCGAAAGGGGAAGGGAATGGAGTGCAAGGGGAAAGGCCCTACCTCGAAAAAGCAAAAAGGCCTCCCGGTCGGCCCGCCATCAGGACACCCTCATGCTCTCCCTGTTCCAGCGAAAACGGGCCTCGGTCGCTGCCGCTCCGTCGCCAACGCCAGCCACTGATCTTCCGAAAGGGCTGCTGCGGCCCGAGTCGGCCGCATCCCTACTGGCGATACCGCGCCGGCAAAAGCTGCTGGAACACATCTGGCAGCGCACATCGCTGTCGCGCAAGCAGTTCGCCATCCTCTATCGCGCTCCGCTGGAGTGCTACGCCGAGTTGGTCCAGCAGTTCCCTGCATCGGAGGCCCATCACCATGCGTACCCCGGCGGCATGCTCGACCATGGCCTGGAGATCGTCGCCTACAGCCTGAAGCTACGGCAGTCCCATCTGCTACCTATCGGCGCCAACCCCGAAGACCAAGCGGCGCAGTCCGAGGCCTGGACCGCCGCCGTCGCCTACGCTGCGCTGCTGCATGACATCGGCAAGATCGCCGTCGATCTGCATGTCGAACTGGCCGACGGCAGCACTTGGCACCCTTGGCACGGCCCGTTGCAGCAGCCGTACCGCTTCCGCTACCGCGATGATCGCGAGTACCGCCTGCACAGCGCCGCGACGGGATTGCTCCACCACCAACTGCTCGATCGCCAAATCCTGGACTGGCTCAGCGGCTACCCCGCGCTCTGGGGACCGCTGCTTTATGTTCTTGCCGGCCAATACGAACACGCTGGGGTGCTTGGCGAACTCGTCGTGCAGGCCGATCGCGCTTCGGTCGCCCTGGAACTGGGCGGCGATCCTGCCCGCGCCATGGTCGCGCCCAAGCACGCACTGCAACGCAAGCTGCTGGACGGGTTGCGTTACCTGCTCAAGGAGGAGCTGAAGCTGAACCAACCCGAGGCCTCCGATGGCTGGCTCACCGAAGACGGCTTGTGGCTGGTGAGCAAGACGGTCTCGGACAAGCTGCGCGCACACCTGCTGTCCCAGGGCATCGACGGCATCCCTGCGAACAACACCGCCGTGTTCAACGTGCTGCAGGATCACGGCATGTTGAAGCCCACGCCGGACGGGAAGGCAGTCTGGCGCGCGACCGTGATCAGCACGACGGGCTGGTCCCATTCATTCACCTTGTTGCGACTGGCGCCGGCGCTGATCTGGGAATCCGGCGAGCGGCCAGCACCTTTTGCCGGTACGGTGGCGATCGACGCGACGCTCGCAGAAAACGACGCCAGTGCGCCAGCTACCCCGCCTGCGGTCGTGATGAAGCCCGCCCAGGAAGACCAGGGGCCCCGACCTTGGGAAGGCGGCAGCGCCGCTGCCTTGGCTCCGCCGCCCACGGCCCACCAGGCCTTGCCCGACGCGCTGGAGGACATGCTCACGATGGTTGGCATGGGTGATTCGAGCGGCACCCAGCAAGATGCGGAAGTCGTTTCGAGCATGACGCCTGCCACGCGCCCCGAGGCGTCCATGCCAGCGATGGTCACGGTTTCACCGACGTCTATGCCCACGGCTGCGACATCGCCCTCAACGGCGCGGCCCTCCGGCGAGCACTTCATGACATGGCTGCAACAGGGCATCGCATCACGCCGGCTTATCATCAACGATGCGAAGGCGCTCGTGCATACGGTGAGCGATACCGCTTACCTGGTCAGCCCAGGCGTCTTCCAGCGCTATGCGCAGGAGCACCCACAGGTAGGCGCATTCGCCAAGCAGGAGAACCAGCAAGATTGGCGGTGGGTGCAAAAACGCTTCGAGCGGCTGCAACTGCATCGCAAACAAGCTAGCGGACTGAATATTTGGACTTGCGAAGTCACCGGGCCGCGAAAATCGCGCAAGCTACACGGCTACCTGCTTCTTCAGCCGCAATCGGTATTCGGTGACGTGCCACCAAACAATCCCTACTTGGCCGTGCTTCCGACGTGAATGACCAGACTCATTCAGCATCAGAAGATCCGCCGTCCTTGAGTTCGGCGAACTTCGCAGCCATTGTTGGGTTACCCCGAGTCAACTTCTTGATCGTCACGTCCTGCGCCTTGTCGTTCGCAAGTCGAAGATTCCTGTCGGTGCCAAGCAGGGCCTCCTTCGTCTTCTGTAGGTGGTCGATCGACTTGTCAATTTCATCGATTGCTGTCTGAAATCGCCTGGAGGCGAGGTCGTAGTTTTTCGCGAATGCGGTCTTGAACGTATCCAGCTGGGTCTCGAAGTTCGTGATATCGATGTTTTGCGCCTTCACGAGCGCCAGTTCCAATTTGTACTTGAGCGAATTCATCGCCGCATTTCGCAGCAGCGTGATGATGGGAATGAAAAATTGCGGCCGAACAATGTACATCTTCGGGTGGCGGTGGGACATATCAATGATCCCAGTGTTATATAACTCACTGTCCGGTTCGAGTAGAGAAACTAGCACCGCATACTCACAGCCCTTCTCGGTGCGATCCTTGTCGAGCTCCTTCAGGAAGTCTTCGTTCTTCTTCTTGGTGGCAGTTTCGTCATTCTCGTTCTTCATCTCGAACATGATCGAGACGATCTCGGTGCCAGCTTCATCGGAGTCGCGAAAGATGTAGTCTCCCTTGCTGCCGCTGCGCGCATCGTTGTCCTTCTCGAAATACGCCCTCGGAAATGCGGTGGCGCGAATTCGATTGAACTCGGTCTCGCAATGTTGCTCAAGGGGTCGCCTCAGAAAACGGAAAATAAAGCACGCTAAGCCGGTTGCAGCGGTCGTAGCGGCCTGAACTTGCCCGCGCCGATCTTGGCGCTGCTGCGCCAGAGGTAATCGCCGGTGAGGTTGATGTGCTCCCAACCGAGCGGCGACAGGTACTGCAACAGCGCGTCATCAACGGCATGGCCGTTGCCACGCAGCGCGTGCGCAGCCCGTTCCAGATAGACCGTGTTCCACAACACGACGGCAGCCGTTACCAGATTGAGGCCGCTAGCCCGGTAGGGGTCTCCTCGTTTTCAGTGCAATAAGTGACGGTACGAAAAGCTAGCACTGGCGCGGAGGTGGTGTTGGTAGATCGTTGATTTCATTGACTTTCCTGTTCACTTTCAAATCTGCGATTCGTGGCGTCAAACCGTGGTCGGTTTCATCCATTGGTGCCAGTTATCGATGCATTTGGCCGCGAAGGCAGGATTTGGTCAGCATAGCGGTCAACCGGGAAGCGAAACACACCCCGCAAGTTGATGCTCTCCAGCCTGGTGGGCGCAATCTTCCCGATCAGTTCCGGTGGAATGACCTGGCGGCGGTTCGACCAGCGATCCAGGACCGCCTGCATCTGTGAGGTATTCCACGCCATCACGATGTTGGCCATCAGGCTCAACGCATCGGCCACAGCCTGCATTTCATCGACACGTTTGGCCTGCGCCGGGCTGATCCGGCCGGTATAAATGGCGCGCTTGAGGGCGTTAACAGCCTCGCCCCGATTGAGCACCCGGCGCAACTCGTTCCTGAAAGCGTCCTTGACAAAGTAGTCAGCCAAAAACGCCGTACGCAGCAACCGCCCCAATTGCACGCCAGCCTCATAGATTGGATCGCCCTGGGCGGCAGAACCGAACCGCGCAAGAGCTGCCACCGCACTGGCATGTCCGCTCATGACCGAGGCTGCCAGGTGCACCAGACTATCCCAATGCTTTTCGATCAAAGCGACGTCGACATTGGCTTCGCACACCGCAGCGATTTCTGCGGGCACTTTGGTGCCGCGTGGCACAAAGAGGTGGCGCTGTTTGAGTTCCTTCAACCGCGGGCAAAGATCAAAACCAAGCAAACGGGCATGTGACATGGCAAAGTCGGTGTAGCCATGGGTATCCACAGCAAGCTGGCTGGTCTCCAGCTTTTCTTGGCGGATGACACCTTCAATGGCCACGCCCGCCTGGCGCTCATTGAGCACAAAGGGCTGCGCATGGAAGATGCCCCACCGGTCTTTTACATGGGAGTAGATTCCAATGGAAGGTGTGTTGCGCCGAGGATCAAGCCGGGCTTGCCACACCCGTTTGGTGGTCTCCATGGTCATCATGTCAGAAGATGCCAAATCGGACCGCCCCCAGGTGGCGGCAATCGGGTGTCGCTGCATGAATTCCAGCACAGCCTGGCAGGCCTGGCTCAGACGCCGTTCGTCCCGCGCCCAGCGCATGGCCTGGCGAATGCTGGTGGCAGACAATTGCGGAATCATGCGCGCGCATTCGACCGCAGTCAGACTGGTGCCGTGGGCCATGATGCCGGCATAGACCATCAGCAGCTCGTCGGTAGAGCGCGGCTCACGTCCGAGCATGATCCAGCTAAAGCGCACCTGGGCGTCAACGGCCAGAATCACTTCCGGCAATTGAACCTCACCGATGCGGTGATCCAAAGCCGCGCGCAGCTTGGTCACTTCTGGGTCTTCGTCCTCTGCGGGCAATGGCGACAAATGGAGTTCATCATCCACGCGCAGTACGCCACTGCGGGCTGCAGCGGCCACCGCATCGACACCGGCAGTTACTCTGGCCAGCAAAGGCTTCAAGAAAGTGGCAGCCTTGCTGGGTAACGATAGACGGGCATAGTGTTTCTTGGACTCTGCCTGCCAACGCTCGTCCGTGAAGAACAAGCGCGCACGACCCCGAAAGCTCAGGCTGTGCTCAATCCAGACCGAGCCATTGCGCACCGCGCGGCGCAGGGCAAACAGGGTGGCCACCTCCAACGCCTGAAACGCCCGTTCCCGGTCTGGGCTGGAGATCGAAACCTGCCAGATCATTCCCAGACTTGGTGCCACCACTTCAACTGGCAGCTTTCTGGATCCTTTGAGATATAAAGCTTGCAGCTTGGCAAGGTACTCGATGGCAGGATGCTCGCCGGTGGCCTGCCAGGGCAGCTTTGCAATGGCGACGAGCAACGACCGCACGGGGCGAATTCCATCAATCAATCCCTCGCGGACCAGGGAGGCCCTGCTCGGTGGTTTGCGTTTCTGGGTTTCGGTGATCAAGGCTTCAAGACGGGCACGCAACTCAGCATCTGGCACCGCACCTTGCGCGCTCAAGGCAACAAGTTCGCCGAGCAGCGTTTTGTACATTGCGGCCCAATTGACGGTAGCGGGGACATCGGCGGCAGCCTGACGCCACAGATCGGCGATCCGGCGCTGCACCATAAGGATCAACTGGTCTGTGGTGGTGAACAGGCAATACCGAAGAAAGCATGCGACCTCCACGGTGCGCGCTGGCTCTTTGATCTTGGCTCCGGCTGAGGGCGGCCTGGAGACAAGTCGGCGCGCGTAGCGGCGCAAGATGAGATCGGGGATGTCTGCCAGGTGCTTATGAACGTCCAGCGTGTAAAGCAGGTCGATGCGCTCCAGTACCTCGCTGATTTGGCGGGTTGAGTGTTTCGCCGGTGCAGCCCATAGCCAACTCTGCTGGGTTTGTCCATCTGGGCGCAGCTCTGAAACTGAGGCTCGCCAGCGATCAAGTGTTGCTGGATCAACGCTGGCGGCGATGGCGGTGCCTGTTTCAACTTCAAGCTGGGCAAGTGCCGCCGCAATCAGTGTCCGAATTGCCCGCTCGTGCACGATCACCAGCTTGTTCTTGTACAGCCATTGACGCGCCCGCACGAGTAGCTGATCGCGGTCGGCGCAGCGCGCCACTTCGTCGCGCAGTTCACGTACCAGTGAGCGGCGCTGGTGCTCGCTCATCCACTGGAATCCAAGGACCGTGCAGGCTACTTGTTGGTGATCGAATAGCGTGCGCCCGCGTTCATACATGGCTCTCAGCGAGGCGACTTCTGGTGCTGCAATGCCAAGCTCGTTGCCAAGGTGGCGCCACAAGGCTACTGGAATTACCCGAAAGGCACCGAGCAAACGCCCACTCATGCGCAGGAAACCAATATGGAGCGCCAGACCAAGCTTGTGGGAATCACCTCGGCGTGCATTGATTGCGTCGCGCTCGGCACCATCGAAGGTGAAAAATGCCTTCATCTCGAAGTCGCTGATATCGCGGGGGAGCCCACGCATCCCCAAAAACGTTGTGTGCCAACCCTGCATCGTGAACCTCAAAAGTGGGAGGCCACCATACCCGTTTACAAAGCGAACAGGAAAGTCAATGAAATCAACGGTCTACCCAGACCACCCCCGCGCCAGTGCTAGCTTTGCGTACCGTCACTTATTGCACTGAAAACGAGGAGACCCCCCGGTAGCGCTGCTGCTCGAAACTGCGGTCGCGGATTTCACCCAGGCGGTTGAAAAACACTGCCCTGGCCAGCGCATTGCGCGCCTCGCCCTTGTTCAGGCCGGCATGCACGCGGCGGCGCAGTTCCACGCTTTGCAGCCAGTCCAGGATGAACAGCGTGCGCTCGATGCGGCCCAGCTCGCGGAGCGCCACGGCCAGGCCGTTCTGGCGTGGGTAGCTGCCGAGCTTTCGGAGCATCAGGGAGGCCGTCACCGTGCCCTGCTTGATCGAGGTGGCCAGCCGCAGGATTTCGTCCCAATGGGCGCGGACGTGCTTGATGTTGAGCGTGCCGCCGATCATGGGTTTCAGCGCGTCATAGGCGGCGTCGCCCTTCGGGATGTAGAGCTTGGTGTCGCCCAGGTCGCGGATGCGCGGCGCGAAGCGGAAGCCCAGGAGGTGCATCAGGGCGAAGACGTGATCGGTGAAGCCCGCCGTGTCGGTGTAATGCTCCTCGATCCGCAAGTCGGACTCGTGGTACAGCAGGCCGTCGAGCACGTAGGTCGAATCGCGCACGCCGACGTTCACGACCTTGGTGTGAAATGGCGCGTACTGGTCAGAAATGTGGGTGTAGAACGTCCGCCCTGGGCTGCTCCCGTATTTCGGGTTGATGTGGCCGGTGCTCTCGGCCTTGCTGCCGGTGCGGAAGTTCTGGCCGTCCGACGATGAGGTGGTGCCGTCGCCCCAGTGCTCGGCGAAGGGATGGCGGAACTGTGCGTTGACCAGATCGGCCAGCGCCGCCCCGTAGGTTTCGTCGCGGATGTGCCAGGCTTGCAGCCAAGCCAGCTTGGCGTAGGTCGTGCCGGGGCAAGACTCCGCCATCTTGGTCAGGCCCAGGTTGATCGCGTCGGCGAGGATCGTGGTCAGCAACAGGTTCTTGTCTTTGGCCGGGTCGCCCGATTTCAGATGCGCGAAATGCCGAGTGAAGCCCGTCCATTCGTCCACCTCCAGCAGCAGTTCGGTGATCTTGACGTGCGGCAGGATCATTGCCGTCTGGTCGATCAGCGCTTGGGCGGTGTCGGGTACCGCCGCGTCGAGCGGCGTGATCTTCAAGCCTGACTCGGTGATGATGGCGTCCGGCAGCTCGTTGGCCGTCGCCATACGGTTGACGGTGGCAAGCTGTGTTTCCAGCAGCGTCAGCCGGTCGTTCAGGTACCGGTTGCAGTCGGTGGCCACGGCCAGCGGCAATTCGCTGGCCTGCTTGAGGCTGGCGAATTTCGCGGGCGGCACCAGGTAGTCCTCGAAGTCCTTGAACTGGCGCGACCCCTGCACCCAGATGTCGCCGGAACGCAACGCGTTCTTCATCTCCGACAGCGCGCACAGTTCGTAGTAGCGCCGGTCGATGCCGGTGTCGGTCATGACCAGCTTCTGCCAGCGCGGCTTGATGAACTCGGTCGGCGCGTCGGCGGGCACCTTGCGGGCGTTGTCGCTGTTCATGCCGCGCAGCACCTCGATGGCGTCGAGCACGTCCTTCGCGGCGGGAGCGGCCCGCAGCTTGAGCACGGCAAGGAATTCCGGCGCGTAGCGGCGCAGCGTGGCGTAGCTTTCGCCGATGCGGTGCAGGAAATCGAAGTCCTCGGGCTGCGCAAGCTTCTGCGCTTCGGTGACGCTCTCGGCGAAGGCATCCCAGGACATGACGGCCTCGATGGCGGCGAACGGATCGCGGCCCGCCTGCTTGGCCTCGATCAGCGCCTGGCCGATGCGGCCGAACAACCGCACCTTGGCGTTGATCGCCTTGCCGGACGCCTGGAATTGCTGCTGATGCTTGTTCTTGGCGGCGTTGAACAGCTTGCCCAGGATGCGGTCGTGCAGGTCGATGATTTCGTCGGTGACGGTGGCCATGCCCTCGATGGCAAGCGCCACCAGGGTGGCATAGCGTCGCTGCGCCTCGAACTTGGCCAGGTCGGCGGGCGTCATCTGGCCACCCTCACGGGCGATCTTGAGCAGGCGGTTCTGGTGCACCGACCGCTCGATGCCAGAAGGCAGGTCGAGCGCCTGCCACGCTTTGAGGCGTTCGATGTGTTCCAGCATGTGCCGCGAATTCGGTTTGACGGGCGATTGGCGCAGCCAGGCCAGCCAGGTCGTTTTGCCGTTGTCCCGACGCTTGAGCAGATCGTCGAGGCGGCGGCGATGCGCGTCCGACAGCGGTTCGGCCAAGGCATCGTAGATGCGCCGGTTGGCGCGGGTGATTGCTTCGGCGCTCGCCCGCTCGACGGCGTTGAGGGCAGGCAGAATGACCGACTGCTGCCGCAGGTGCTCGATCAAGGTGCTGGCCAGCACGATGCCCTTGTCGGTCTGCAAGGCCATCTCGGTCAGCAACTGGACGGCCTGCCGGTAGTGGCCCATGGTAAAGGGCTGGAAGCCGAACACCGTTTGCAGTTCGACCAGGTGCTCGCGCCGGGTCTGCTCCCGCTGCCCGTATTCGTCCCAGCTTTCGACGCTGACCTTGAGCTGGTCGGCGACCAGTTTCAACAAGGGCGGAAACGGCGGCTCATCGACGCCCAGGATGACACCAGGAAAGCGCAGGTAACAGAGCTGCACGGCGAAGCCCAGCCGGTTGGCCGGGCCGCGCCGCTGCCGGATGATGGAGAGGTCGGTTTCGCTGAACGTGTAGTGACGGATCAACTCATCCTTGGTGTCCGGCAACGCCAGCAGGCTTTCGCGCTCGGCGGCGGACAGGATTGAACGACGTGGCATATTTACTGATCCGTTCTCAAGTATTGATACAGGGTTTCGCGACTGATTCCGAATTCACGAGCCAGCTTGGTCTTTTGCTCGCCAGCCTCGACACGTTGGCGCAGTTCGGCAATACGCTCAGACGACAGGGATTTCTTCCTGCCACGGTAGGCCCCGCGCTGCTTGGCGAGCGCGATGCCCTCGCGCTGCCGCTCGCGGATCAAGGCGCGTTCGAACTCGGCGAACGCGCCCATTACCGACAGCATCAGGTTCGCCATCGGCGAGTCCTCGCCGGTGAAGGTCAAATGCTCCTTAAGGAACTCGATGCGTACGCCGCGCTGGGTGAGGCCCTGCACCAGGCGGCGCAGGTCGTCGAGGTTGCGCGCCAGACGATCCATGCTGTGCACCACGACCGTGTCGCCTTCGCGCACGAAGGCGAGCAGCCGTTCCAGTTCGGGCCGCCGTGTGTCCTTGCCCGACGCCTTGTCGGTGAACACTTTATCCACCTGGATCTGTTCGAGCTGCCGTTCTGGGTTCTGGTCGAAGCTGCTGACGCGGACGTAACCGATGCGCTGACCGTGCAAGGTATCCTCCTGAGGGAAATGTGTCAGGAAGAAATCTATGACCCTTGACGGCGCATGTCAATCAATTCGGAAGGCAACTCTATTCTGACGATTTAGCGCCGGATGGTCTGACGCCAAGTTAGGGTATGCCTCAATCTGACGGTAGCGAGTCGCAGGCGTTCGGATCGGCATCGGTTTCGTTCCCTGTCTTGGCACGCGCTTCGAAGCGTTGATAACACTCCAACCCGCAGAAGTGCTCGACGTATTCCGCGCCTTCCGGGGTGAAGGCGGCATCGAGCGGGATTTCCTTGCAGCACACGCAGCAACTGGTGGTGGTCGAGTCTGTCGTTTTCAGAAGACGGCTGCACTGAACGTCAGAAGCCGACTGCACTATAGCAGCGGAGGGGTTGGATCCATCAGGCAACGACGGGCTGCTGCCGGCCCAGACCGTGTAAAAACGCAGCAAACGATGACCATCAACTTCCGGGGATTTTCTCAGCGTCTAGGAGGCCGTCGGAGGCCCAATCAGGCGCAATCGATAATTCTGGTTGCTATGGCACTTTCGGCTTCAGTACGCCTGCTGGAGGGCGGTACGAGTCGTAGAACAGGCCTCAGGCCTTCATCGCTGCCATCAGGGCACCGCTGCCCAGCACGTTCAACACGCGTTTGAGATTGTAGGCGAGCACATGCAGGCTCATCTCGGTACTCACTCGGTCGAGAGTCTTGGTGAGGAAGTGGGTGGCGCCCATCCAGCTCTTCAGCGTGCCGAACGGGTGCTCGACCGTCTGACGGCGGATTCGCATCATTTCAGGCGCTTGATCCAGGCGACTCTGCATCGCTTCGAGCACTGCCTCATGCTCCCATCGGCTCACTCGGCGCTCTGAGCTAGGCGTACAGTGCTCTTTCAACGCACAACCCTGGCAATGCGAACTCCAGTAGCGGTGCAGTTTCAGCCCTTTTTCGACGCTTGAGAACCGCCAGATCAGGCTTTGCCCAGCCGGGCATCGATACTCGTTCTTGGCTGCGTCATAGATGAAATCACCTTTGCCGAAGCGACCAGCCGCTGTCGCTCCCGAGGTCAGCGTCTTGGGCACGAAAACGGTGATTCCAGCCTCATGGCACGCCAGGATTTCTTCGCCTTTGAAATACCCTCTGTCTGCGACCGCCGAGAGTTCCTCGACACCCATGGCCTCTCGCGCTTGCTTGGCCATGGAGCTCAGTTGGTCTCGATCGACCCCGTCGTTCGTGACCTCGTGGGTCACGATCAGGTGGTGCTTCGCGTCGACCGCCGCCTGCACGTTGTAGCCGACTATTCCGCTGCCCCGGGTCTTCATTGAGCGGGCATCGGGATCGGTCAGGGAGATCTGTTTATCCGGTGTTTCGTTGAGCTGTACCTCGACTTCCTTGAGCTCCCGCAGCTTAGTTTTCAAGGTCGCAATCTTGTCGTGGAGGCGTTCGGCTTTGACCTGCGCCACGGCCGGTTCCTGGCGATCAGCGGTATCCAGTGCGGTCAGGTAACGGTTGATGCTGGACTCGATCTCCTCCATTCGCCGCTGAAGCTTGGCGCTGGTGAAATTGCGGTCACGGTTGTTGACCGCCTTGAACTTGCTGCCATCAATGGCTACCAGCGCTTCAGAGAACAGGCCAAGTTGCTGGCACAGCACCACGAACTGCCGACAGACGCCGCGGATTGCCTTGCCGTTATCCTTGCGGAAGTTGGCGATGGTCTTGAAGTCCGGCATCAAACGTCCGGTCAGCCACATCAACTCAACGTTGCGCTGACTCTCGCGTTCGAGACGTCGACTGGACTGGATACGGTTGAGGTAACCGTAGATGTAGATCTTCAGCAGGTCAGCAGGATGGTAGGCGGGTCTGCCGGTTTCCGCCGGGACGACACCCTCGAAACCCAGTAGGCCAAGGTCGAGTTCATCGACGAAAACATCGACCACCCGCACCGGGTTGGTGTCCGCCACGTAGTCATCCAAGCTCTCGGGAAGCAGTGTGCTTTGCCCTCGGTGCTCTCCCTGGATAAAGCGCTTCATTGGCGTCCCCCGCTGATTTTGAATCCATCAAATCACAGCAAGGACGATGCCAACGTTTTTACACGGTCTGGGCCATCAGCGGACGCAGGGAGGACTTTCCGCAACCGGCCGTTCGATGCGGCACCGATGGCCTTCGCGCAGGGGTAGTGAATCCGCCAGGATTGACTTGCGCTGCCCTACCTCTCACTAGTGAGGGGCGGCAGCGCATCAAGCGGTGAGCGCACTCCGGCACCGCCAACTTTCAGCACATGCGTGTAAATCATCGTCGTAGAGACGTCGGAATGGCCGAGCAGATCCTGCACGGTTCGAATGTCGTAACCGCTGCGGAGCAAGGCCGTCGCGAACGAGTGGCGGAGGGTGTGCGGTGTGGCGGGCTTCGTGATGCCTGCTTGTTCTACGGCACGTTTGAAGGCGCGCTGAAAGGTCTGGTCATACATGTGATGGCGACGCACGACACCGCTCCGTGGATCGGTCGAATGCGTGTGCTGCGCAAAAACCCAGAACCACGGCCAGGAATGCCCGGCGCGCGGATACTTCCGCTCAAGGGCGTCGGGAAGCGCAACGCCGCTGCGGCCCTCGGCCTGGTCCTTCAGCCACCATGCCCGTGCACGCGACAGCTGCTCGCGCAGGCTGGGTGCCAAGCTCTCGGGTAACATCAAGGCCCGATCCTTGGAGCCCTTGCCCTCCCGCACGATGATCGTGCCGTGATCGAAATCCAGATCCTTGACCCGCAGTTGCAAACCCTCACTGATCCGCATGCCCGTTCCATACAGAAGCTGGGCGAACAAACGATGCTCGCCTTCCAGAAAACCGAGGATGCGAACCACTTCATCCGGGGTCAGCACCACCGGCAAGCGCCGCGACGGCCGAGGTCTTCCGATCTCCTGAAGCCAGGGCAGATCCGTGCACAGCACCTTGCCGTAGAAGAACAGCAAGGCCGCCAATGCCTGACGATGCGTGGAGACCGAAACCTTGCGCTCGTTCGCCAGCCAGGACAGAAATGCCTCGACTTCGCTGCTGCCCAAGGTTGCCGGGTGACGCACACCGTGGAAACGGATGAAGGCACGAACCCAGTGGACATAAGCCTGTTCGGTTGGTAAGCTGTAATGCAAGTAGCGTATGCGCTCACGCAACTGGTCCAGAACCTTGACCGAACGCAGCGGTGGTAACGGCGCAGTGGCGGTTTTCATGGCTTGTTATGACTGTTTTTTTGTACAGTCTATGCCTCGGGCATCCAAGCAGCAAGCGCGTTACGCCGTGGGTCGATGTTTGATGTTATGGAGCAGCAACGATGTTACGCAGCAGGGCAGTCGCCCTAAAACAAAGTTAGGCATCACAAAGTACAGCATCGTGACCAACAGCAACGATTCCGTCACACTGCGCCTCATGACTGAGCATGACCTTGCGATGCTCTATGAGTGGCTAAATCGATCTCATATCGTCGAGTGGTGGGGCGGAGAAGAAGCACGCCCGACACTTGCTGACGTACAGGAACAGTACTTGCCAAGCGTTTTAGCGCAAGAGTCCGTCACTCCATACATTGCAATGCTGAATGGAGAGCCGATTGGGTATGCCCAGTCGTACGTTGCTCTTGGAAGCGGGGACGGATGGTGGGAAGAAGAAACCGATCCAGGAGTACGCGGAATAGACCAGTCACTGGCGAATGCATCACAACTGGGCAAAGGCTTGGGAACCAAGCTGGTTCGAGCTCTGGTTGAGTTGCTGTTCAATGATCCCGAGGTCACCAAGATCCAAACGGACCCGTCGCCGAGCAACTTGCGAGCGATCCGATGCTACGAGAAAGCGGGGTTTGAGAGGCAAGGTACCGTAACCACCCCAGATGGTCCAGCCGTGTACATGGTTCAAACACGCCAGGCATTCGAGCGAACACGCAGTGTTGCCTAACCCTTCCATCGAGGGGGACGTCCAAGGGCTGGCGCCCTTGGCCGCCCCTCATGTCAAACGTTAGCCATATTATGGAGCCTCATGCTTTTATATAAAATGTGTGACAATCAAAATTATGGGGTTACTTACATGAAGTTTTTATTGGCATTTTCGCTTTTAATACCATCCGTGGTTTTTGCAAGTAGTTCAAAGTTTCAGCAAGTTGAACAAGACGTTAAGGCAATTGAAGTTTCTCTTTCTGCTCGTATAGGTGTTTCCGTTCTTGATACTCAAAATGGAGAATATTGGGATTACAATGGCAATCAGCGCTTCCCGTTAACAAGTACTTTTAAAACAATAGCTTGCGCTAAATTACTATATGATGCTGAGCAAGGAAAAGTTAATCCCAATAGTACAGTCGAGATTAAGAAAGCAGATCTTGTGACCTATTCCCCTGTAATAGAAAAGCAAGTAGGGCAGGCAATCACACTCGATGATGCGTGCTTCGCAACTATGACTACAAGTGATAATACTGCGGCAAATATCATCCTAAGTGCTGTAGGTGGCCCCAAAGGCGTTACTGATTTTTTAAGACAAATTGGGGACAAAGAGACTCGTCTAGACCGTATTGAGCCTGATTTAAATGAAGGTAAGCTCGGTGATTTGAGGGATACGACAACTCCTAAGGCAATAGCCAGTACTTTGAATAAATTTTTATTTGGTTCCGCGCTATCTGAAATGAACCAGAAAAAATTAGAGTCTTGGATGGTGAACAATCAAGTCACTGGTAATTTACTACGTTCAGTATTGCCGGCGGGATGGAACATTGCGGATCGCTCAGGTGCTGGCGGATTTGGTGCTCGGAGTATTACAGCAGTTGTGTGGAGTGAGCATCAAGCCCCAATTATTGTGAGCATCTATCTAGCTCAAACACAGGCTTCAATGGCAGAGCGAAATGATGCGATTGTTAAAATTGGTCATTCAATTTTTGACGTTTATACATCACAGTCGCGCTGATAAGGCTAACAAGGCCATCAAGTTGACGGCTTTTCCGTCGCTTGTTTTGTGGTTTAACGCTACGCTACCACAAAACAATCAACTCCAAAGCCGCAACTTATGGCGGCGTTAGATGCACTAAGCACATAATTGCTCACAGCCAAACTATCAGGTCAAGTCTGCTTTTATTATTTTTAAGCGTGCATAATAAGCCCTACACAAATTGGGAGATATATCATGAAAGGCTGGCTTTTTCTTGTTATCGCAATAGTTGGCGAAGTAATCGCAACATCCGCATTAAAATCTAGCGAGGGCTTTACTAAGCTTGCCCCTTCCGCCGTTGTCATAATCGGTTATGGCATCGCATTTTATTTTCTTTCTCTGGTTCTGAAATCCATCCCTGTCGGTGTTGCTTATGCAGTCTGGTCGGGACTCGGCGTCGTCATAATTACAGCCATTGCCTGGTTGCTTCATGGGCAAAAGCTTGATGCGTGGGGCTTTGTAGGTATGGGGCTCATAATTGCTGCCTTTTTGCTCGCCCGATCCCCATCGTGGAAGTCGCTGCGGAGGCCGACGCCATGGTGACGGTGTTCGGCATTCTGAATCTCACCGAGGACTCCTTCTTCGATGAGAGCCGGCGGCTAGACCCCGCCGGCGCTGTCACCGCGGCGATCGAAATGCTGCGAGTCGGATCAGACGTCGTGGATGTCGGACCGGCCGCCAGCCATCCGGACGCGAGGCCTGTATCGCCGGCCGATGAGATCAGACGTATTGCGCCGCTCTTAGACGCCCTGTCCGATCAGATGCACCGTGTTTCAATCGACAGCTTCCAACCGGAAACCCAGCGCTATGCGCTCAAGCGCGGCGTGGGCTACCTGAACGATATCCAAGGATTTCCTGACCCTGCGCTCTATCCCGATATTGCTGAGGCGGACTGCAGGCTGGTGGTTATGCACTCAGCGCAGCGGGATGGCATCGCCACCCGCACCGGTCACCTTCGACCCGAAGACGCGCTCGACGAGATTGTGCGGTTCTTCGAGGCGCGGGTTTCCGCCTTGCGACGGAGCGGGGTCGCTGCCGACCGGCTCATCCTCGATCCGGGGATGGGATTTTTCTTGAGCCCCGCACCGGAAACATCGCTGCACGTGCTGTCGAACCTTCAAAAGCTGAAGTCGGCGTTGGGGCTTCCGCTATTGGTCTCGGTGTCGCGGAAATCCTTCTTGGGCGCCACCGTTGGCCTTCCTGTAAAGGATCTGGGTCCAGCGAGCCTTGCGGCGGAACTTCACGCGATCGGCAATGGCGCTGACTACGTCCGCACCCACGCGCCTGGAGATCTGCGAAGCGCAATCACCTTCTCGGAAACCCTCGCGAAATTTCGCAGTCGCGACGCCAGAGACCGAGGGTTAGATCATGCCTAGCATTCACCTTCCGGCCGCCCGCTAGCGGACCCTGGTCAGGTTCCGCGAAGGTGGGCGCAGACATGCTGGGCTCGTCAGGATCAAACTGCACTATGAGGCGGCGGTTCATACCGCGCCAGGGGAGCGAATGGACAGCGAGGAGCCTCCGAACGTTCGGGTCGCCTGCTCGGGTGATATCGACGAGGTTGTGCGGCTGATGCACGACGCTGCGGCGTGGATGTCCGCCAAGGGAACGCCCGCCTGGGACGTCGCGCGGATCGACCGGACATTCGCGGAGACCTTCGTCCTGAGATCCGAGCTCCTAGTCGCGAGGGCTCTGTTGCAAAAATCGTGAAGCTTGAGCATGCTTGGCGGAGATTGGACGGACGGAACGATGACGGATTTCAAGTGGCGCCATTTCCAGGGTGATGTGATCCTGTGGGCGGTGCGCTGGTATTGTCGCTATCCGATCAGCTATCGCGACCTTGAGGAAATGCTGGCGGAACGCGGCATTTCGGTCGACCATACGACGATCTATCGCTGGGTCCAGCGCTACGCCCCGGAGATGGAGAAGCGGCTGCGCTGGTTCTGGCGGCGTGGCTTTGATCCGAGCTGGCGCCTGGATGAAACCTACGTCAAGGTGCGGGGCAAGTGGACCTACCTGTACCGGGCAGTCGACAAGCGGGGCGACACGATCGATTTCTACCTGTCGCCGACCCGCAGCGCCAAGGCAGCGAAGCGGTTCCTGGGCAAGGCCCTGCGAGGCCTGAAGCACTGGGAAAAGCCTGCCACGCTCAATACCGACAAAGCGCCGAGCTATGGTGCAGCGATCACCGAATTGAAGCGCGAAGGAAAGCTGGACCGGGAGACGGCCCACCGGCAGGTGAAGTATCTCAATAACGTGATCGAGGCCGATCACGGAAAGCTCAAGATACTGATCAAGCCGGTGCGCGGTTTCAAATCGATCCCCACGGCCTATGCCACGATCAAGGGATTCGAAGTCATGCGAGCCCTGCGCAAAGGACAGGCTCGCCCCTGGTGCCTGCAGCCCGGCATCAGGGGCGAGGTGCGCCTTGTGGAGAGAGCTTTTGGCATTGGGCCCTCGGCGCTGACGGAGGCCATGGGCATGCTCAACCACCATTTCGCAGCAGCCGCCTGATCGGCGCAGAGCGACAGCCTACCTCTGACTGCCGCCAATCTTTGCAACAGAGCCTCCGTCGCCATGCTCACCTCGCTTTGGTGCACACGAGTATTGAGCATAGTCGAGATTGGTGCAGATCACTTCTGATATTGAACTGTCAGGAGCTGGCTGCACAACAGCCATTACGCCCAATCAACTGGTGCAGTCGTCTTCTGAAAATGACAGAGTCACTTGCATTCATGGTGGCACCCCTCCATTGACTGACGAAGACGGCGAATGCCGCCGCCGGCATTGGCTTCGCGAACAGGAAGCCTTGTCCTGTGTCGCAGTCCGCTTGTCGCAATAGATCAAGACTCGCCGATGTTTCCACGCCTTCAGCCACCACATCCATGCCCAGCCCGTGCGCAAGCTGAATCACGGTGTGCACGATGGTTTGGTCGCGGCGGTCGTTGGCGAGCCCGGCGACAAACGATTGGTCGATCTTGAGCGTGCTGATTGGGCAGCACTTCAGATGTTGCAGACAGGAATACCCCGTCCCGAAGTCATCGGCGGCGAAGCGCACACCGATCTGCCGCAAGGCGTCCAGGGCGGGGAAGATCGCCGGATCACCAAACGCGACCGATTCGGTCAGCTCGATTTCGAGATACTCGGCGGGCAACTCGGCATCAGCCAGCACGCCCTTTACCCACCCGTCGAAGTCCGGTCCCACTTGGCTCGCCGAAACATTGACGGCCAGCCGGAACGGTCGCCATGCCAGCATTCGCCAGTCACGCATCTGGCGGCAGGCTTCGCCCAGCACCCAAGCGCCGATTTCAGGCATCAGGCCGGACGATTCGACCACGGGCAGGAACTGGCCCGGTGGCAATAGTCCAAGCGTCGGATGACGCCAGCGCAACAGGGCTTCCGCGCCGACAATCCCACCACTGCGCAGATCGACGACGGGCTGGTAGTGCAGTTCAAGCTGCCCGCGCTCGACCGCTTGGGCCAGTTCCGGCGTCGTCCATCCATCCGGCCGGAAAGCGCTCATTCTCTTTCCCTGAATGCCCGCAACGCCCGCGACAGGGACAGAAGGAACAGGCCGGTCAAACCGAGCGCCGCGATGACCCAATGCTCGCCGAGGAAAGCACCGGCGGTTGTGCCGGCCAGCACGACAGCGAGGATGGGCAGGTGGCAGGGGCAAGTCAGCACAGCCAGTCCGCCCCACAGGTAGCCGGTGATCGGTTTGTGCGTCTCGGACGGCAAGCGCTCGGGGTTGTTCATGGCAGACTCTCCGCGTGCTGTGCCGGCTCGGTCGGCAGGGTGGCCAACTGCACTTCCAGATCGGCCAACGCTTCGCGCCGACGCTCGACGAACTGACGCAGCAGGGCAAGCTGCGCGGCCGCTTCGTCGCCGTCCGCCGCATCCAGCGCCCGGCACAGCCGCGCCAGCGCGTCGAGGCCGATGCCCGCCTCGAAGGCCGCCCGCACGAAGCACAGCCGTTGCAAGGCGGCGTCATCGAACAAGCCGTAGCCGCCTGGTGTGCACGCCACCGGGCGCAGCAATCCGCGCAGCAGGTAGTCGCGCACGATATGCACGCTCACCCCGGCATCAAGAGCCAGCCGGGACACCGTGTAGGCGTTCATTGAACACCTCCTTTTTCTCACCCGGCGCAGCAGGAAAGCTGCTTCACATCCTTGTTGAAGGTCTGCGCCGCGAGCTTCAACCCCTCGACCATCGTCAGGTAGGGGAACAACTGGTCGGCCAGTTCCTGCACCGTCATGCGGTTGCGAATGGCCAGAGCCGCCGTCTGGATCAGTTCACCCGCTTCCGGCGCGACCGCCTGTACGCCGATCAGCCGATGGCTGCCTTCCTCGATAACCAACTTGATGAAGCCGCGTGTGTCGAAGTTGGCGAGCGCACGCGGCACGTTGTCCAAGGTCAAGGTGCGGCTGTCGGTCTCGATCCCGTCGTGGTGGGCTTCCGCCTCGCTGTAGCCCACGGTCGCCACTTGCGGATCGGTGAACACCACGGCCGGCATTGCGGTCAGGTCGAGCGCCGCATCGCCGCCGGTCATGTTGATCGCGGCACGGGTGCCGGCCGCTGCCGCCACATAGACGAACTGCGGCTGGTCGGTGCAGTCGCCGGCCGCGTAGATGTTCGGGTTGCTCGTGCGCATGCCTTGGTCGATGGCGATGGCACCTTGCGCATTGACAGTGACCCCCGCTGCGTCCAGCGCGAGGCTGCGCGTGTTCGGTGTCCGACCGGTGGCAACCAGCAGTTTGTCGGCGCGCAATTCACCGTGCGTGGTGGTCAGCACGAATTCACCGTCCATATGGGCGACCTGGCTGGCTTGCGTGTGCTCCAGCACCTCGATGCCCTCGGCACGGAAAGCGGCTGTCACCGCCTCGCCGATGGCCGGGTCTTCACGGAAGAACAAGGTATTGCGCGCCAGGACCGTGACCTTGCTGCCCAGCCGGGCAAAGGCTTGCGCCAGCTCCAGCGCCACCACCGACGAGCCGATTACGGCAAGGCGTTCGGGAATGGTGTCGCTCGCCAGGGCCTCGGTGGAAGTCCAGTAGGGTGACTCTTTCAAGCCCGGAATCGGCGGGACCGCCGGGCTGGCACCCGTGGCGACCAGGCAGCGGTCGAACATCACGACGCGCTCGCCACCCTCGTTCAAACGGACGGTAAGGCTCTGGTCGTCCTTGAAGCGCGCCTCACCGTGCACAACGGTGATGGCCGGATTACCGCCCAGGATGCCTTCGTACTTGGCGTGCCGCAGTTCGTCGACGCGGGCCTGCTGCTGGGCCAGCAGCTTACTGCGGTCAATCGTAGGCACAGTTGCCGCAATACCGCCATCGAACGGGCTTTCCCGGCGCAGATGGGCGATGTGGGCGGCGCGGATCATGATCTTGGACGGCACACAGCCGACATTGACGCAGGTGCCGCCGATGGTGCCGCGCTCGATCAGCGTGACCTGCGCGCCTTGCTCGACGGCTTTCAGCGCCGCCGCCATCGCGGCTCCACCGCTGCCAATGACCGCTACCTGCACCGGGGGCTCGTTGCCACTGTGCTTTTCGGCGGCGGCCATCCATCCCCGCACCTTGTCGAGCAGTCCGACGCGGTTGTCCGCCAGTGGCGCATCGGCTAGCGTTGCCTTGTAGCCCAGTCCGGCCACGGCGGCAGTCAGCGCGTCCGGCGATGTGCCCGGCACGATGGCGAGTTGCGCTGTGCCCTTCGGATAGGACACCAGCGCCGACTGCACGCCTGGCACTTTTTCCAGCGCTTCCTTGACGTGCGCCGCGCACGAGTCGCAAGTCATGCCGGTGATTTTTAGATGGGTCATGCAACAGATCCTTTATCGTTTGTGGCGCCAGACAATGACGTCCGTTGTGCTGCGGTGCCGTTTTCAGTGACTCACTGCTTGACGCTGGACGGATAGCCCGCGTCTGCGGTTGCCTTGGTCAGCTTCTGCACGCTGGTCTTGGCATCGTCGAAGGTGACGACCGCTTGGCGTGTCTCGAAAGTCACGTCAACTTTGCTGACGCCTTCGACCTTGGAAATCGCCTTCTTGACAGTGATCGGGCAGGCGGAGCAGGTCATGCCCGGTACGGACAGCGTGACGGTCTGGGTGGCGGCCCAGACGGGGGCAACAACGGCGGCGAGGGCGAGGGAGGCAAACAGTTTCTTCATGGTGAACTCCGATCAGTAGAAAAATGGCATGACGTAGGGAAATCCGAGCGCGACCAGAACCAGCGCGGCCACGATCCAGAAAATGAGCTTGTAAGTAGCTCGCACTTGGGGAATCGCGCAGACCTCACCCGGTTTGCAGGCCGCTGCCTGCCGGTAGATGCGCCGCCAGGCGAAGAACAACGCCACCAGCGCCACGCCGATAAAGATGGGGCGATAGGGTTCCAACACCGCCAAGTTGCCGATCCAAGCGCCGCTGAACCCCAAGGCGATCAGAACCAACGGCCCGAGGCAGCAAGCCGAGGCGAGGATGGCGGCAAGCCCTCCAGTGAAGAGCGCGCCGCGCCCGGTTTTTGGTTCAGACATGCGCTTGTCCTTTCGAATTGAAATTGGATAGCGTAACCTTACTTCCGTACTCATGTACGGAGTCAAGCGATATGGAAAACAATTTGGAGAACCTGACCATTGGCGTTTTCGCCAAGGCGGCCGGGGTCAATGTGGAGACCATCCGTTTCTATCAGCGCAAGGGCTTGTTGCTGGAGCCTGACAAGCCCTATGGCAGCATCCGCCGCTATGGCGAGGCGGATGTAACGCGGGTGCGCTTCGTGAAATCAGCCCAGCGGCTGGGCTTCAGCCTGGATGAGATCGCCGAGCTGCTGCGGCTGGAGGATGGCACCCATTGCGAGGAAGCCAGCAGTCTGGCCGAGCACAAGCTCAAGGACGTGCGCGAGAAAATGGCTGACCTGGCGCGCATGGAGGCCGTGCTGTCTGAGTTGGTGTGCGCCTGCCATGCGCGAAGGGGGAACGTTTCCTGCCCGCTGATCGCGTCACTACAGGGTGGAGCAAGCTTGGCAGGTTCGGCTATGCCTTAGCGTGCTTTATTTTCCGTTTTCTGAGACGACCCCCTCAAGAGTTTCGCCCACCATCTTGGTCGATAGTCGCGCCTTCATGTCCCGTAGGCGCTCGATTGCGTCATCACGATCCTTGATCTGCGTCTCGTACTTTTCTTTCAAAGATTTCTCGGCGAGATGCTTTTCAAGTTCTACCCGCTGCAAGCCGCTCTTCAATTCGTCACGTTCTTTCTCGACCGCGCCGACTGCTTCGGTAATCGCGAGCTTCTTCTCGATGACAACAGCGTCAAGCTTCGCCTTGAGTTCCTGTATCTCCGACTCCTTCGCTGCAGCGGCTTTTTGCACTTCGCTCATGAGCGTGACCTCTGCCAACTTGGATACGGCTTGCTTGTCACGCTTCGCTTGTTCCAATTCATTTGCAAGCGTGTCACGCTCTTTTTCCACCGCGCTCAAAGCCTCGGCCACGGCAAGTTGCCGCGCAACTTCGCCAGCATCAAGCCTGGCCTTCAGCTCCTGGATCTCGGCGTCCTTGGCAGACGAGGTCTTCTGCAATTCGTTGGCAATCTTGGCTTCAGCTAGTTCGACCGCATTGCGCTTTCCCTGCTCGGCCAACTCTAGCCGCTCATGCAACTGCTTCTCGAAATCGCTATCTCGAACCTGCTTCAGAATGTCCGCGTACCCAACTTCATCGATCTTGAATGCCTTCCCGCAGTGAGGGCAGATGATTTCATGCATGATTACTTACCCTCCACCTTGACAAGAATCTGCTTAAGCATTTCTGGCACCACTCCTCCCGACCGGAGTGTTGCAGTCCGGTATGCGAGTTGGTTTTTCGATAGATTTATTCCGGTATCAGCCTCAACACTATTGCAGGCAGTTATCCACTCACCCCAGTTCGCAGACAGAAACGCTTCAAGATGATCATCAAAAATGGCCGCGACGTCGGAAATGGTGGCGGATGGAAAATCTTCTTCAGGCAAGCCGAAGTACCGCATTAATCTGCAGTTCTCTACCGCATGATTGTTGCGCTCCCGATCTATGTCATCTTGCTTTTTGTTTTTGGCTTTGGCTCGCGCTTCAAATCCACCGTCTGCATCAAACAGTGCGTAGACTGGCACACCAATAGATTTCAAAATCGCATGCGCGAGGGGTATCGATGTCTTGCTGCCCACAGAAACGATAGAAATTCCTGCTGCCTCAAGGGCGCCGGGGGAAGTTCTATCTCCAATACCGTAGAACACAGCAGATTCGGTTGTCCCCTCCACAAGAAATGCGCGATTCGCGAAGAGTGCTATGGCAAGCTGGTCGGCCACGTTATGGTCGAGCCTGCGATCGACCACATCGCCATCCACTGTTCCATTCAGCCTGGCCTTCACATCCTCAACCGTGGCAAAGTGGACCGTCACCACCGGGACTTCGTCAGCGGATCTCGTCAGCCGTCTGACTTGATGGAAATGTCGAGCCTCCAGGAAGTAGGGGCTATGCGTCGCATAGGTCACCTGGATGCGCTTGCCAGCATCTTCGGCGAGCGACCTGAGCACCTTCGCAAAGGTCTGCGCCTGGATCGGGTGCTGGAAAAGTTCCGGCTCCTCGATCGCCAGGCAGATGACTCCCTCGGCCGAGGCTGCGCCCGACTGCGCCAAGAGTTGCAGAGCCGAGATCAGCAGCGTGCGCTGAAAGCCGTGTCCCTGCCGCTCCACCGCAGTCTCGGTGGTGCCGTCGAGCACGGCCACGTCGAACGTCGTGCGAGGTGCCTTGAGTTCCACCTCAGCCGGAGAAACCGTGATTGCCCGGCCTGGCGCATAGGTTGTGACGACCTCGTTGAGCTGCGTTGTGATGGCCCCAAGTTGCTCCTTGAACTTCTCTTCGTAGACTTGTTGCTGCTTTGCCCGTGACTCCGCAACGATTTCCGCGATTGCCTCATCAGCGGCAGTTCGGTCAATCGAGCGCTCAAGGATTCGCCCAATGATGCTTGCCTTGCCGTCGATGGACTCTTCACTTGCCCGAAGGTCTGCCGTAACCAGGACGAAGTCGAAGAGCCCGCTCATCTTGCCGCCGCTGTTGAAACCGAAGAAATTGGTTTGCAAAGCCTCGGGCGCATCGAGCAGTTGATCAGTGTGAGCCGCCTCCCAAGTTGTCATCGCCTGCTCGACGGCTGGACCAGTATTCGCCGCAGGAAGGTCAAGCTCCGGGCGCTCGCGCCGGAGAGTGGCATACAGCTCTTTCTTCGCAGTCGCACCGCCTGCTGCCTTGATGGCATTTAAAGCCGGAAATCCCTTTGCATTGGCGGAGAGCACATCGGTGCCATCGGGAGATCGGCGCTTCCATGCGGTGAACGTGGCAACTCCTTCCGGCGCGTACTTGCCAAGTGCCTCGCGATCCTTTTCGGTGAGGTCTGCGAAGGTGACCTGAACCTCGATGTCTTCGTCAGTCGCCCCAAAAGAGCAATCCTTCTCCGTCAGCGAGCCGGGTTTGCCGTTGAAGAACCAGTCGAGCGCACGAAGCACCGTTGACTTGCCGGCACCGTTCGGCCCGATGAAGGTCGTGACGGAATCGAACGGAATCGTCACGTCTTTCAACGTGCGAAAGTTTCGGATGCGAACGGATTGGATCTTCATTTCGGGTCTCTGCTCCTTGTGTTTTGTGTCGTCTCTCGCCGTGACAGCGACAGAACCTATCCTTTTGCCGCCTCGGTCAAAAGATCGTCAACGGAGCGCGCAACCACATACCGGGCGGGGTTCTCACCAACCGCCAGCGCAGTGAAATGCGCCTTGCCGCATTCGATCTTGGCGCTTTCCTTGTCGCGCAGGTCGTCGGTGAACAGGCTGCTCTTGGTTTCCACCACGAAGTACAGGCGCTGAGCACCGTCTTCTTCCACCAGCACGGCCCAGTCGGGGTTGTAGCTGCCCAGTGGGGTGGGCACCTTGAACCAGCCCGGCAGCTTGGCGTAGAGCTTGATGGCCTCGTTCTTCTCCAGCCCGTTGGCAAAATCCCGCTCTGGGGTCGAGTCGTACACCACGTGCTCGTAGATCGACTTCTGGGTATCCAACAGCATGTTCTTCAGATAACCGGTCAGTTCCTCCTTCTCGAACAGCTCCTGCGCATAGACATGCTGGTCGCCGAGCTTCTGGTACTTGATGCCATCGACCAGGGCCAAGCGCTTGCAACGGTTGATGGTTTCGGCGGTCAATTCGATGAACTGCTGCGGATTGCGCTTGAAGTCGTCCAGGCGGCCGCTTCCCGTCAGGATGCTGACGATGGTGCGTCGGGTGAGCTGGGTGCGATCCTGCAGGTCGGTCAGCAAATCCGGCAGCTCAATATCCGCCTCGTCCAGCACCACGGTCGCCGCGCCCGCTTTCTCCGTCGCGGCGACACCCGCCTTGCCGATAGAGATGTCGGCCTTGCGCCATTGCAGCCGTGCTTTGGCAATCACCGGGGCCTTCTGCAACGCTGCGATGCAATCCGTCACCAGCTTGGCGTTATCGAACTGCACGCGGTACGTTGTCTGGTGCTTGATGCGGTCCCACAGTGCCTTGAACTCGTCGCTCAGATAAACGACCTTGCCATCCTTACCCTTGCGCAGCGGCACTTGCCTGCGCTCATCGGCATTCTTGATGTCCAGCCGGCCCGACACCTTGCGCAGCACTTCAGCAATCTGGGCTTTCTGCGCATCAAACTCGGCCGGCAGTTCCAAGGTGCCGTTCTTCAGCGCCGTTTTCAGTGAATCCTGCACCTTGCCTTTGGCATCTATATGGCCGGCGGCTTTCAGGTGCTCCCACAGTGCCTTTGATTGCTCGATGCCCAGCGGTGCGGCGTGCCCATCAGCGCCAGTCACGGCAATGGCGGCAAATTGATG
The DNA here is from genome assembly GCF_056322725.1 of Pseudomonas sp. NUPR-002. NCBI lineage: Bacteria > Pseudomonadati > Pseudomonadota > Gammaproteobacteria > Pseudomonadales > Pseudomonadaceae > Pseudomonas > Pseudomonas sp. NUPR-002. Next base: position 1,241,638 of record NZ_CM150476.1, on the reverse strand, counting down.
CTGCTCCACAATGCCAAAGCGGATGCCTGTGTCTTTCTCGATTTCCTTCTGCAGGTTTTCGGCAAACTGTTCGTAGTTTTCCGTGGCCACCACGGTCAGGGTGTTGACCTCGAAGCCCCGTACCCGCTCGCCATCCTGGTTGACGCACAGGCGCAGGCCGCGACCAATGGTCTGGCGGCGCTCGCGCTCGGTCTGGATGTCGCGCAAGGTGCAAATCTGGAACACGTTGGGGTTGTCCCAGCCTTCCTTGAGGGCGGAGTGGGAGAAGATGAACTTCAGCGGCGTGCTGAAGGACAGCAGCTTCTCCTTCTCTTTCATGATCAGGTTGTAGGCGCGTTCGGCATTCTCCCGGTTACCCGCATTGTTCTCGGCGGTATCAAGCCAGCCGCCCTTCTTGTCGATGGAGAAATAGCCGTTGTGCACTTCTTCGGCGGCGGACTCCAGGTCGATCTCGGCAAACAAACTCTGGTAGGCCGGCAACTTGGCGGCACGGCGATATTCTTCCTCGAACATCTGCGCATACACGCCCTTGACCGGCTGGCCGTCCGCATCGTACTGACGGTACTTGTCCACCGCGTCGATGAAGAACAGGCTCAACACCTTGATCCCCAATGGACGCAGGTGCTTTTCCTTGTCCAGATGCTCCTTGATCGTGCGGCGGATCATCTCGCGTTGCACGGCCAGCGCATCCACATCACCGTGGGCCTGACCCGGCTGCAAAAACACTTCGCCGCCGGGGTAGCGCAGCTCCATGAACGCTTCGCCCTTGGCCGTATTGATCTCGCCCACCCGAAAATCGGCGTAGATCGCACGGCCATCGGCGCTCTGCTGAAGGTCGTCGCCATCGCTGACCGTCACCTCAGTCCTTTGCACGCCAGTGGCGGTCTGTTTATCCAGCTCGACCTTGGCGCTGATGCGGCCGCGCTTGTTTTCCACCTTCACCAGGCGCACGAAAGGCTTGTTGTGCGCATCCTCCACCGTGGCCGACGCCACCTCGATCTGCTTGACCAGCTTGCGCTCATAAGCATCCACGGCATCCAGGCGGAACACCATGTGGTGCTTGTCCACATGGGTAGCGGAATAGCGCAGCGTGCAGAGCGGGTTCATGGCATCCAGCGCTTCCTTGCCGCGTCCTTCAAGGCCGCCGTCCACACTTTGCGGTTCATCCACGATGATGATCGGCCGGGTGGCCTTGATCAGGTCGATGGGCTTCTCGCCGCCCGTCTTCTCGGTCTCTTTGTAGAGGTTGTTCACATCCTTCTTGTTGATGGCGCCCACCGTCACCACCATGATCTGGATGTTGGAACTAGTGGCGAAATTGCGCACCGGCCCGGGCTTGCCCGAGTCGTACAGGAAGTAATCGAAGGGCACGCCCGCGTAGAGCCCCTTGAAGTGTTCCTCGGTGATTTGCAGGGTCTTGTAGACGCCTTCCTTGATCGCCACCGAGGGCACCACGATCACGAACTTGCTGAAACCGTAGCGCTTGTTCAGCTCGAAGATCGAGCGCAGGTATACATAGGTCTTACCGGTGCCGGTCTCCATTTCCACCGTGAAGTCGCCGGAAGTCAGCGAGCCGGAAGGCGGCAGGCCACCGCGCAACTGGATGTCCGCGAGGTTCTTGAGCAGTTCATCGTCCAGCAGGGTCAAGCGGTTGCCAACGCCAAGGTCGGACTGCGCCACACCCAGTGACATCTGCACCTCATCGGGCAGTTTCATGGTCACCGTAAATTCGGTGCGGCAGACCTCCTGACCACGGAAAAGATCGCACACGGCCTCGATGGCCTGCATCTGATAGTCGAGGTTGGGCTCGAAGTGGAGTTTCATTGCGAACCTCCCTTACAAGCTACGCACGTTCTGGATGCCGTGCTGCTCCAGAATCGCGGCGAGGTTGGTTTTGGCAACGTCGTCGGCAAAGGCGCTGTCGCGGAACACGCAGGTGCTTTCTTTTCCAGCAGGGCCAGCGGGTGCCAGCTCCTTGTGCCAGGCGATGATGCCTTGGGCCAGTGGCTCCACCTGCTCACGGGTGATTTTTTCGGCCAGGCAAGCCAACAGCACGCCGCCGCCTACGGCATGTACATCTAGCCCTTCAATGCCGCGCTTTTCGATGGGTACGCAAAGATCAAGGCCGAGCTTGAGCAGCAGTTCGTACAACACATCGGCCTCGCTGCGGCCTTCGAGCAGGTGATCCTGATGGTCGAACAGTGTGGCTTCCAGATCGTGTGGTTTGGGATTCCAGGCTCGGATATTAGAGGTGTCGAGCTTGAATACGCGGAAGCCGGTGTCGCCCTGCCAGTCGAGGTTATCGGCTTTGATCTTGGTTCCGGAACGGCGTAGGCGTTCTTTAGTGAGCTCAGCGATATTCAGCGGCCGTCCAAGGTCTCCACAGTACTTTGCAGCAATCTTTTGCTGCTTGTCGCTTGCGTCAAGCGACTCTGGAAGTTGGACAAGAATGTAACGTCTGCTCCCGTTATCCTGACTGTTCAACTGCATCGTCGCCTCGCCCGTCGTGCCGCTGCCCGCAAAAAAATCCAGCACAACGGCGTGAGGGTCATCAGACGTGGTGTAGCGGATCAGTTTCGCAATCTCGTCCAGATCCTTTGGATTGTTGAAGACTTTCTTCCCCAATAGGGTCCGGAGATATTTCACCGAAACCTGGGATTGCTTGTAGAAGTAGCTACCCCTAACCTGAGTTGCGAATTCTTCTTCATCCTCGATATCGGCTGGTTCCTCAGGCGCATCAACATCAGTCGAACTGTCCGAATCAAGCTCCTGAGGAATCGGGCGGATATGTGCCTTTCGGAAGGGCGGCTCCGTGTGGTCTTGGCGAAACTCAACAAGCCCAAGTTTTATCTGGCGTTGCATTTCATCGGAAGATGAGTATCTCCAACCGGCCTCCGGCACAACGCACGGTTGATTTGTAACGGGATGAAGGACGTCATAGCGCGGCCCACCACCGCCCGGCCAGGAGATGTCACGATCCCGCCACGGCCCGTTTTGATCCACTCGCTTGTAGCGGCTCCACTTTTTAGCGGGGTGTGCTTTGGGCAAGTCGGAATACCAAGCTTGCAGCCCCTCTTCGATCAGGTTGTCTTGGATTCCATGCTGAACGCGCAGTTCGAGGTATTTATTCCAGATATCTCGGGCACCCGGCTTTTCTTCACGCCACAGCGTTTTCTGCTCTCGAAGGTAGCTCTGCGATTTTGCGTAGACAAGAACGTACTCATGTCCATTGGAAAAAAACTTGGCATCATTTTTTCTGCCTTTTTCCCATGTAAGGCAGGATAGAAAATTTTCTTCACCGAAGGCTTCATCCATCACGGAGCGCAGGTTCGTGATCTCATGCTCGTCGATACTGAGCAGGATTACCCCATCCTCTCGCAGTAAATTCCTCGCCAGCTTCAACCTTGGATACATCATGTTCAACCAGTCGGTATGAAAGCGCCCGCTGGCCTCGGTATTGCTGCTAATCTTCTCTCCACCCTCGATCTGCCCGGTCAGCTCCAGATAGTTCTTGATGTTGTCCTGAAAATTGTCCGGATACACAAAATCCTTGCCGGTGTTGTACGGCGGGTCGATATAGATCAGCTTGACCTTGCTGGCATAGCTTTTTTGCAGCAGCTTGAGCACTTCAAGGTTGTCGCCCTCGATCATCAGGTTCTGGGTGGTATCCCAGTCCACGCTGTCTTCCGGGCAGGGGCGCAGGGTGCCCGTGCTGGGCGTGAGCGCCAATTGCCGGGCGCGGCGCTTGCCATGCCAGTTGAGGCCGTATTTCTCGTCGGCATCGGTGACGGTGGCATCGCCCACCAGCGCCTTGAGTACGTCCACATTCACGGCCACGCCGCCCGCGCCCTCGGTGATCAGCTCCGGGAACAGCGCTTTGAGCTGTTCGATATTTCCCGCCACCAGATCGGCGGATTGGGCTTCTGGGCTGGTGGTATCGATTTTTTTAATGGTCATGGTGAGACTCTCCTCAAACTCGGTATTCTTTGGCATCAGGCATCCTGCAGGTCGCCCATCTGGCGATCAAAAGACTGGCGAATCAGGCCCATGACGTAGGGAAGCTCATCCAGGCTGGACAAGCCGACTTCTACATCGCCATTGCCCCAGCGGCCAAGGTTGGTGACATCGGTGCACAGCCCTTTGGGGTCATCGATCTCGCTGAATGGCATATTCAGCGACAGGCGCAAGCGTCTGGCCTGAGGGACAACATCCACGAAATTTGTCTCTGCCTTATAGGCGACATAGAGCTTGAGGTATTCCTCGTAGATGCACGGGTCCAACTCCAAAATTTCTTTGCGCAAGGCATCAAACAGTGTGCGAATGGTGCCGCTGGTCAGGTGCGGATGATCGTCGATGCCGTAGTGTTGCCCTGCGTTGGTTGCTGAAGGGCGATAGGCATCAAGGACGCTGCTATCCAGCTGCGGTGCAGCCCATACTTTGGCGGCTTCTCTAGCAAGGCGCTCGGCACGTGTTTTGATGGCACTTTCATCCCACTTTTCTACCTCACCCAATCCTTCGTTGATGTTGAGGGCGCTGTATTTGAAGCCGATTTTCTTGCCATCGGCATTGATGACCTGATCGCGCTTGTAGGCGAATGGATAGTCGCTGTACTCGCTGTTGTATCCCGTCAAGGTGAGATTGCCCAAGGTATGCAGATACTTCTGCTGAGTCTGTTGCCAATCGGGGCCGAGTTCCGCCTGCCACGCTGATGAAAGTACTTCGTTCTGCGGCAGGATGTGCTCGATGGTGTAGTCCTCAACCACGATGCGTTCCTTGCGTCCATGGTTTTCGAGACGACGCAACCAATAGCTACGGCTGCGGAAGTTGTACAGGTCGCGTTGTTTGAGCTCGCGCTGGAACTCCTCATCGCCTGGGAAGCGGCGATAGGACGGCAACAACAGGAACGCCGCCCGCACACTCTCCAGATAACGGTCTTTTTTCAGTGTCCGGCTCAGGCCTGGGAAGGTCTTGTTCAGCGAGTTGGTGGGAATGGCGCAGATGGCGCGGCGAAACACGTAGCTTTCAACCAAGCGAACGATGCTCACCAATTCGTCCGCAGCCAACCGTGCTTGCTTGTAGTCGTGATAGACATCAAGCAGGAAGGGATAGGCTACGTCTACCTTCAGCTCACGCAGATCGTGAAAAGCTTCTTTTAGTTTCGACTCCGTTTCCGCACCAAGCGCCATGGCGCAGTAGTAGCTGGCATAGGCGTGGATATCAGCAACAAGCGCAGTGGTATCAAGCTGGCTGGCGCGAGCGAAAGCCTTGAAGGCAGCATACACTTCGCGCACGTTGGGAATCTCACCTGTTTTGGCAGTGAGATAGTGACGCATAAAGGGATCGAAGTGCGTCACGTAGGCCTTCTGGCCGAACGATTTTTCCATCGGCCGCCAGTAACTCTGGTAAAGCTCAGTCTGGAGCTTTGGCTCCAATCCCATCAGGATGTAGTTGCGAATCAGATCGGCCTGGCTGAGCTCAAGGCCGGTGGAATTCATGCTCTCGAAGATGAGCTGAGGATTGTCCTGAGTGCGATCGAGCGACACCTCGACGATGAGCAATTTGGCCAACCCTTGGCAGATGGCTTTGAGCTCGTCCTGATGCTTGTTTATCAGCGCCTGAAAGAGCGTGTAGTTCTGCTCTATGCGGGTACTGATCTCCGCAGGCATCGGTGCGGATTTGATGATGGCCAACAACGTCTTCTTATCAGTTTCCGACAGAATGAGTTTGTAGTGGCGCTCGCCGTCCTCTTCAGGATTGAGCAGGTAGTAATTGTGCAGCTTTCGCGCGGAGAAACTGTCCAGCAATTCAGGCAGCTGATTGGCTTCAAAGTGCTTGGCCAGTGCTGCAATCAACAAGGTGCACGTGGTAAGACGTTGTTGTCCGTCGATGACCAGCAGTGCTTCCTGGGTGGTGACGGTGGACAGACCACGCTCCACATAAACGATGGAACCGATGAAATGGCCATTAATCTGCTCGTCACGACCCGACCTCAGCAAATCTGACCACAGCTGTTGGCACTGGGCTTCCGTCCAGGAGTAATTGCGCTGATAGATGGGAATGACGAACTGCGGAGATTTCTTCAAGAACTTGAGCAGGTTGGTTTCTGTGGCCTTCACTTCTATTCCTCAGAGATATTGAGCGATCTGCTGACGCTCGGCCAACAGTGCTTTTAATTGGAGATTGATTTCGACTTGGCGTGCCATCTGCTTTTCCTTCGCGCCTTGTGCCCGCAGGCGGCTGATCTCGCCTTCAAGCCGCTCGCAATCGGCCAGCGCCTGCCGACGCGCCGCCGCCTGCTCCGGCGTTGCCGTGGTTCGGTAGTTTCCTGTCCGCCGCGCAGCCTGCAGGGCCTGCACGCAATCCATCCAGCCTTGATAGAGGGCGTGCAACGAGGTCTGGGGCTGGTGTGCAATCGACAGGGATTGCACGAAGGCATGCTCGGCTTCGGAGCGTGCTGCGGCATCGGTCGCCGTGGCATTGGCGGTTGCGTGGGATAGCAAGGCCAACGTAAGGCTGCCGTCGAGCACCACTTTGCTGGCCTCGTTCTGCGCCCAGCGCTTGTGGGCCAGGGACAAGGCCACCGTTTGTCCTTCAACCAACAGCAACAGCACCGGATAAGGCACCGCACGGTGCACCAGTTCAGCCAGCCGCGAGCAACTGGCGGGTTTGACGGTACCCCGCAAGGTCACAACCAGCACTGCGATCTCAAGGTACTCGCGCTGCGCGTCCCGGTAGTCAGGCACGCCGATGGTGTTGGGCTTGAGCGCGGCGAACCACTGGATTTCTTCAATGGCATCGGTGATCAAGCGTTTGTCGGACGCCGTAGGCACACCATTCTCCAACAGCAGTTTCTTGGGGACGCGCTGCTCTACCCGGCAACTGTCGGGCAGGCCCAATGCCTGGATAACGGCGTGCGCGTCGATGACCGTCATGCTGCCTCCCTTTCCGGCAGCACCACCAGGAATGCCACCACCTCAAAATCACCGCTGCCGGCGAATTCGCCTTTCATGGCGTGCGTGCCGCCGGGCGTGAATAGACTGGCCACGGCCCGTTCCTCGTGCTTGCCGGCGACGGATGCCACTGCCGCCGCGAGCAGCTTCTGGGCATGGCGCATGTCTTCGCCCCCTTTGGTGGCCTTGTCGAACCGCGCGCAGGCACTTTCATCAGGTCGTTCGCGCCCCAGCGAAAGGCGCTTGAGGCGGTCCAGGATGCGTTTGGCCTGGGGGTAAGGCAGCAATACGGTTCCGTCATCGCCGACATGCACCAGGTAGTGCGGCGCGAGCGGGTAGTCGGACGATGCGGCGGGCTTTGCTGCCGGGCCGCAGGCTTGCAAGCAGAAGATCACGCCGGGGGGAATATCGGCATCCAGTGTCGTGGTCACCGCATAGGCTCCAAGGGGCTGGGTGTCGAGCTTGCCGGGGTGCGCCTTCAGATATTGCGCCAGATCGATGCGGAAGTCGGTCAGGGTGAGGTCGGTGATCGACACGCCGGTGGACAGGTCTTCCATGTCGATGACGGTGTCCTGCAATTTGAGCAACTGCTTGCGCCGGTATTCCAGATCGTTCATGGCGTTGCCGGATTGTTGCTCGATCAGGTTTTCTTCCCCTGTGGCCGAGACATCGAGCAGCACCATGCGACCGCTGACGCGCTGTTCCAGGTTGATGTATTCCTCCAACTCCATGTTGGGCCAGAAGTTCACGAGCTGGATGCGCTGGTTGGGCGAGCCGATGCGGTCGATGCGTCCGAAGCGCTGGATGATGCGCACCGGGTTCCAGTGGATGTCGTAGTTGATCAGCCAGTCGCAGTCTTGCAGGTTCTGCCCTTCGGAAATGCAGTCGGTGGCGATCAACAAGTCAATCTCGCCTTCAGCGGCCAGTTCGGCCGGGCGCTCCTTGGCGCGCGGCGCAAATGCCGACAGCACATCGCTCATGCCTTTGCGCAGACCGGGCAAGGTGGTCTGTATGCCGGCGCTCCCGGTGACCAGCGCAGCATCGACACCCAACGTGCTTTTGGCCCAGGGAGCGAGCTGCGCATAGAGATAGTGCGCCGTATCGGAAAAAGCAGTGAACACGATGATCTTGCGGTTGCCGGGGTTGATCGGATCGTGGCACTTGCGTTGGATCAAGTCGCGCAGTGCGGTCAGCTTGGCGTCGCGGGCGGCATCGATTTGTTTGGCAGCCGCCAGCAGGGTTGCCAGGCGGTTGCGGTCTTCCAGCAGATCCTGCTTCCAGCGGATCAGATCCACGTCATCCAGCAGCACCTTGACTTTGCGCCCGACCAACAAGGACTCGAACGCGGGGTCGTCGATATCGACGTCGGCAATGTCGATTTCCTCCAGTGCATCGGCATGCGACTCAATGCGGCCCAGCGTGGCCTCCACGTCCTTGAGCTGCCTTTGCAGTGTCAGGGTGAAGGAAGAAACGGCGCTTTCCATGCGTTTGAGCACGTTCACACGCAGGAGATGAATCAGGCTTTCTTCGCGGTCCGCTTGGCGGAAGAAGCTTTCTCCGCCGCGAATCTGCGTGCTGTACTTGGCGTCGTAGGCTTCCTGTTTGTGGGGCAGGACATAGCGCAGCGGCGCATAACTGGCCAAGGTGAGTCGGCGGATTTCCTGATTGATGTCGCGGATGGCGCGGAACTCGCCCGCAAGGTCAACGTCGGCCTTGATGTTGATCGGTGGCAGGCGATCCGGGAAGCGGCCTGTCTCGCTGGTGCCGTAGTATTTCTCCACGTGCCGCCGAGAGCGGGCGATGGTGAGATGGTCCAGCAAGGTGAAGTAGTCGAAACCCAGCATCTCCACCAGCCGGGTCGGTGTTTTTTCAGCTTCGTCCAGCGCCAGCCAGCGGTTGAACTGCGCCTGCGCCTTGCGGGTCGTGGCCTCGATGCTGGCGATGCCGTGCTCCATCAGGGCGGTGTCATCGCCTTCGGTGGCAAAGGCAATCTGGTTGCGCAGGTCGGCCAGGCGGTTGTTGACCGGTGTGGCCGAGAGCATCAGCACGCGGGTCTTGACGCCTTCGCGGATGATCCGCCGCATCAGGCGGTCGTAGCGCGACTCCTTGCCTTTGTGGGTGGCCTTGTTGCGGAAGTTGTGCGATTCGTCGATCACCACCAGGTCGTAGTTGCCCCAATTCACATGCGACAGATCGATATCGCCGGATGTGCCGCCATCGCGTGACAGGTCGGTGTGGTTGAGGACGTCGTAGTTGAAACGGTCGCCTGCAAGGACGTTGCGCTTGTCGTTGGCCTTGTAAAGCGTCCAGTTATCGCGCAGGCGCTTGGGCGCCAGCACCAGCACGCGGTCGTTGCGCAGTTCGTGGTACTTGATGATGGCCAGGGCTTCGAAGGTTTTGCCTAAGCCGACACTGTCGGCAATGATGCAGCCGCCAAAGCGGTTGAGTTTGTCGATCGCGCCCACCACGCCGTCGCGCTGGAACTTGAAGAGCTTCTTCCACACCACGGTATTGCGAATGCCGGTGGCGGACTTGACGATGCGCTCTTCATCCATCTCGTCGCCACTGTCACGAAACAGGTGATGCAACATCAATGTGTAGATGGTGAACGGGTCGCGGTGCTCACCAAGGGCTCGCAGCGCTTCGAGAACGGCATCACGCCCTTTGCTCTTGTCCTCCGAATCGGTGGCAGAAACGCTTTGCAGATTTGCCCACTGGTGATCGAACCATTGGGCAAGCTGCGCGGCCTCGTCAGCAGATTCCGATGCCTGAATCAAGCTCAATGGGTTGCCTGGCGTCAGGCCAAGGCCTGATGTGCTGAAGGCGAACGACCCCAGCACCACTTGTTCAGGCGTTCCATCGAGCCTGCGCATGACTGCTGCACCTTGAGGCACTGATCTTGATGCCCGCCGCAGATCAACCTTCTCACTGATCCACTTCGCGCACTGATTGGCCAACCAGCGTGCCTGCAGACGATTGCGCGCGGCACGGTCACCTTCCGAACCAAGGAGTTCAAGCACCGCATCGTCGGGAGGCACAATCAATTGGACCCGTTCCAGGGTGGACAGAGCCTCTCGGACTTCAGCGAAGGCGTAAAGAGAGAACGAAGGCGTCACGCAACCGAGCTGATTGCCACGCTTGAGATGAGGGCGGATCAAATCGATGACGCGCTGCGAACCGGTGTTGTGGATCAGCTTCATGGTCGTTCCCGTTCAGTCGTCTATCGACGCCTCTGTACTTGGCGATGCATATCCCGGCGCCAGCACAGCATTGCGCACACCGTAGATGGCAAGGTGGTCTTTCAACCAAAGCCGGTACTCGGGGCCGCGCAGGCTATGGTCGGGGGAACAATCGACACTCCATTTGCGCAGGATGTACCCGGCCGTGGCTGCACGCAGCTTCATCCGCAGCACGCCGCCCTGCATGCCGTAGTCCATTTCGGTGATCTCTGGCCGGGGCTGGTCCGGATGGGGAACCAGTTCCAGCTCGACGATCCGTGTCCACTGAATGTCCTGATCGCTCATCTCGTGAGCCGCCACTGGCTGGCCCTTGAGCACGACAGGGCGTCTGATCCGGGTGATGACGAAATCCCGGAAATCCTGGGATTTGCGGTCGAACGCGCGAACGTGCCAGCGCAGACCGTTGTCGATCAGCGCAAACGGAACGATCTCGCGCTCCGTGCGACCGCTTGAGATGGAGTGGTACTCGATGCCGAGCGGGCACTCGTAATGAATGGCCCGAGTGACGCTCGCCAAGATTGCCAGGTCAGGGTGAGTGAGCCGGGACGGGCTCTCGCTGGCCACCCACGCCTTGATGTGCATCGGTTCACCGTCGCCAAACCCCTGGGTCAGCCACGACAACACCCGCTCGGGTGGGAAATCGAAGATCGGCTGGAAGCTCGAACCCAGGACGTAGAACTTGCCTTTGCCGTCGTAGTCGATATTGCCCGGAGCCAAGTCCTTGTACAGCGCCAGATCCCTGGACGCGGCAGCGGACTGGATACCAAAACGCGCGACCAAGTCCTGGCGGCGCATCTCCCCAATGAAGCGCAGACGCAATTCCACGAACGCGAGGCGGTCACGCTGTGGCTGGGTGAGATCGGCAAGCTGTTGGTGGGGCATCCTGACTGGCTCGTTCGGGTTAGCGAATGCTCGTGTAAATTTCTGCAGAAAGTATATGGTCTGTGTGGAAAGACGTCTATAAATCTAAGTTGATTCACTAGTTAGCTGTATTATGATAACCATTTTTGAGGCGCAAATGAGTGATCCGGCGTGGACTGGCAGGCGCTTCAGTCCAGCGCAGCGCGCCAGGAGTGACGTGGACTGGACGTGCATCCAGCAGGTCACTGCGGACGAGAGCTGGTGCGAATAGATCGCTGATACGGAACAGGAGCACGACCCATGGAACTGCGACACCTTCGCTGCTTTGTGGCTCTCGCAGAAGAGCTGCACTTCACACGGGCCGCAGAGCGCCTGCATATCGAACAGCCACCCTTGTCCCGCGCCATCAAAGAGCTTGAGGATGATCTGGGTGTGGTGCTCTTCGAGCGCAACCGCCGAGGCACGGTACTGACCGAGGCGGGAGCAACGTTCCTGCAAGATGTGCGCAGAGTGTTCGCCGTCCTCAAACAGGCTCAGGAGAACGTACAGGCGGTCGCTGCGGGCCTGAGCGGAAGCCTTCGCATTGCCGTATCCGACGGTGCAATCGATCCCAGGCTGTCGGCCCTCCTGGCCCGCTGCCGCGAGGAAGAGCCGGAGATCGAGATTCGCCTGTCCGAAGTGCCGTTGGCCGATCAGTTGCGTGGTTTGCGCTCAGGTGACTTCTCGATCGGGTTTGCGCACACGGCGGAAGTCGGCGACGACATCGTTACCGAGCCACTCTGGCACGATCCGCTGGTGGTAGCCGTGCCCGCCCGGCATCCTTTACTTTCACACAAGGCTGTTCCGCTGCATCAGCTTGCGATCTACCCACTGGTCTTATGTGACCCGCAGGCATGCGAAGGCTACCATCGTGAACTGGCGCGGCTGCTGCGGCCTTTGGAGCGTCCACCCGACGTCGCCGAGCACGTGTCGTCATTGGACATGATGCTCACCCTGGTCGGTGCCGGCTACGGGGTAGGCTTCATCACCGAAACCAGGATCGCGGCGAGCCTGCGCCCCGACGTGGTGATCCGCCCTCTGGCCATGGATTCCGCAGTCATCACGACCTACTTGCTACGGCCCGCCGGCGAGGACTCGCCGGTGTCGGTGGAACGATTCATCGCGCGCCTGCGCGCGCACTCGGACGATTGATCCGCAGCGGCCAGGACTGGCTGCCTGAAGCCTGCCAGTGCGGTATCCGGAGGAGAAGTCTCGTCAATAATGTTCACTGGTGGTAAAATTCCAGGGTACTTACGCTCGTCGCAACCCGTGAGAAAGCAAGCGCCATGAATGTTGGACAAGCCATTCGACTGTGCCGAACGCAACGGGGCGTCTCTCAAAGCACCATTGCGAACCGAGCCAATTGCTCCGTGTCGTACTTGTCGATGCTTGAGAACAATAAGCGCGACCCGACACTTTCGACGGTTACAAGAATTGCCGAGGCATTGCATGTGCCTGTCGGCCTGCTGTTCGTTCTGGCTGCCGACCAAAGCGAACTGGGTGCGATAGACGAGCACGTCGCCGATCAGTTAATGCAGTCTGCGCTGGCATCACTGGGAGCATCGGCCAACATGACAGCGCAGGTGGGAGGCCACTATGGCTAATGCCGAACAACTCAAGGCGTTGGTGAAATCCCATATCGAGCGGGATGACCAGCACTTCTATTCCGTCGCCATGCAGGTCGCGGCTCGTGAAGCCAAGGTGGGGCATGGCAAGCTTGCCGAAGAACTGCGCGACATGATCGACGCGGCGAAAGCCCGTGTCTCATCGCATGGCACCGAGGGCAAACTGGTGCCATTGGCCCGTCCACGCGGTGAACTGGCGAACTTGCTGACGGTGTCCTACCCAAAGAATCGACTGTCGGACATGGTGCTCGATGCGGAGATGGCCGAACAGCTTGGCCGCATCATGAAGGAACAGAAGCACCATTCGCGTATCCGCGAGCATGGCCTGTCGCCGAGACGTAAATTGTTGCTGGTCGGCCCGCCTGGCACCGGCAAAACGATGACGGCCTCTGTGCTGGCCGGTGAACTGGGTATCCCGCTGTTTTCTGTTCGGCTGGATGCCCTGATTACCAAGTTCATGGGAGAGACCGCCGCCAAGCTGCGTCAAATATTCGATGCCATCAATGATGTGCGGGGTGTTTACTTCTTTGATGAGTTCGATGCCATCGGCTCGCAAAGAGGGCTGGCCAATGACGTGGGTGAGATTCGGCGGGTACTGAACAGCTTTCTGCAAATGATTGAAAGCGATCAATCCCATAGCCTGATCGTCGCAGCGACGAACCATGTGGAGATCCTTGACTACGCACTTTTCCGCCGGTTTGATGATGTGATCGAGTATCGGTTTCCAGGTGCGCCGCAAGCCGCCAGGCTGATCCAGTCGCGGCTTGGGAAGTTCGCGCCCAAACCTTTTCCACTCAAGGCGCTTACAAGCAGAGCGGAGGGTTTGAGCTACGCAGAGATTAAACGTGCAGTGGATGAGTCCATCAAGGAAGCGGTGATGCACGACGAGGCGTGTGTGAAGGTGGATATGCTGACACGCGCTCTCGATGAGCGCCGCAAATTAAGCTTCAGAATGAATCACAAGAAGGCCGTACCGAACCATGCCGGATCAGCCACAAGCTAAACGCCCACACTTCATTCTTCGAAATACATCAAAGACCGTCGGGTTTACCGCACATTCTCCGGGCGGTGGCCCAACGCAAAACGTACCGGCCTTGCCTCGGCCGCAACAGAGTGCGTCCCTCCGAGCACAAATCGAGATCTTGAAGCCTGCTGTGGCAGAGGCGGTGCGAGTTCAAGGGGAACTGCAACTGGAAAGTGGCCTTGGCTTGCAAATCCAGTTTTCCAGTCAACCGGATGTTGAGCTGGCGTTCGAGAGCTTGGCGGATGCTCGCAAGAGGATTGAGCTTCTCAGTGTTCGTCACGAGGGCAACCGGACCTTCGCCAATGTCTTTGTCCCTGATGGAAAGCTGGCGCATTTCGAGAAATACATTTCCGACTACCTCGAAGAGAAAAAGGATCGTAACGGCAAGGCGCGAGATCACCGCAAGCTGATCGATGCCATCGAATCCATCCGGGCAGCAGAAATCAGGGCTCTGTGGACTGACGCCCCCGAATTGCTGCCTGACGATCTCGCGACCGCCTTCTGGTGGGAGGTCTGGCTTCCGGTTCGAGGGGCGGGACAGCGGCAAATCGTTGTAGAGGACTTCAAGAAACTTGCTCGATTGGCGGAATGTGTCGTCAGTGACAAGCAGGTCAATTTCCCCGAACGCACGGTGCTGTTGATGTATGGATCGCAGCAGCAGTTCTCGCGGTCGGTGATGACGCTGAACTGTGTGGCTGAACTTCGCTATGCCAAGGAGACTGCTGAGTTCTTCGATGGCATGGGCGTACGCGAGCAGCAGGCGTGGGCGGACGACTTGCTGCGTCGTGCCCGGTTGCAGCCGTCGGACGATACGGCTCCCCGCGTCTGCCTGTTGGATTCCGGAGTGACTCGTGCGCATCCGCTCTTGGCGCCTTTGATGGATGCGAGCGATTTGCATACCGTGGAGCCGGCCTGGGGCGTGGATGATGAGGCTGATCATGGCACCGGCCTGGCGGGCTTGGCTGCCTATGGCGATCTCACGGATGCTCTGGCCTCTGCTGATTCAATCAATGTCCCTCATCGACTGGAGTCGGTGAAGCTGATACCGGCGGAAGGTGCGAATGAAGGTGATGCGCGCCACCACGCTTATCTTTTCACGGAAGGCGTCGCGCGGCCTGAAATCTCTGCGCCGAATCGGTCGCGCGTGTTTGCTTCGGCGGTGACGGCTTCGGACTACCGTGACCGTGGCCGTCCTTCCTCGTGGTCTGCTGCTGTCGATGGCCTTGCTGCGGATACCGATGGGGCTGGTGAAAGTCCGCGCCTGTTCGTGCTGTCCGCCGGCAACACGCGCGACCCCAATGCGTGGGCTGGATATCCCGATAGCCTTTCCACCAATCTCGTGCATGACCCCGGCCAGGCATGGAACGCAATCACGGTGGGTGCTTGTACTGACAAGATCGACACGGAAGGTCATCCTTCCTTGAGCCCCGTCGCCGAAGCCGGCGGCCTCAGCCCCTTCACGACGACAACCAGAACGTGGGATCGGGCATGGCCGTTGAAGCCCGAGGTTGTGCTGGAAGGAGGCAATACGGCCAAGGATGAACTGGGTGCGGTCGGTATGGCCAGCCTGAACTTGCTGACGACCCACAACCAGCCGCTGGATCGCCTGTTCACCACCAGCAACGCCACCAGTGCCGCGTCGGCATTGTGTGCGGGAATGGTGGCTCAGATCATGGCGGCCTATCCGCACCTCCGGCCGGAAACCGTGCGTGCGTTGCTGGTGCATTCTGCGCAATGGAGCGAGGCCATGCGCGGGATGTTCCTGCCCGTGGTGCCGAACAAGGACGATTACGTTCACTTGATTCGCCATTGCGGCTGGGGAGTCCCGGATTTGAACCGGGCACTATGGAGCGCGGGAGACTCGCTGACCTTGCTGGTTGAGGACGTGGTACAGCCTTACGCGAAGGTTTCAGGCAAGGTCGTGACGCGCGACATGAATTTGCATTCCTTGCCTTGGCCGAAGGATGAGTTGGAGGCATTGCAGGACACGCCCGTCGAGATGCGTGTCACGCTCTCCTACTTCATCGAACCCAATCCTTCGGCACGTGGTGTGGCCTCGAAGTATCACTACCCTTCGCATCGCCTGCGATTCGATGTGCAGCGTCCGCTGGATGCATCCACCGAGCATTTTGTCGCACGGGTGAATGCGGCAGCGCAGCGCGAGGATGAGGGTGACCCTGTGAACCCCTCAGATCCCAATTGGCTGTTGGGCGAACGGCAGCGGCATCGTGGTTCGCTGCATCAGGATGTCTGGAAAGGTACGGCGGCTGACTTGGCCAGCCGTGGCTTCATTGCTGTGTATCCTTCGGCTGGGTGGTGGCGGACACGGCCTGCGCTGGAACGTTATGGCCTGCCGGCGCGATATAGCTTGGTGGTATCCATTCAGACCCAGCAGACGGACGTTGATCTTTACGCTGCTATTTCCCAGAAAATCCCTGTGGCTAATGTTGTGGTTGTCGATACGTAAGAGGCATTCCAGTGTTCCGCTGTCGGGCTAAGCACCCGCCCGGCGCCGTTGGCTGCGACAGCTTGCGCTGCCAATATCCGAAAAGACACTTACGACCGCTATGCCGAATCTTGCGGCTCACTGCCCGCGCTGAGGTTCTTTTCAGTC
Organism: Pseudomonas sp. NUPR-002; assembly: GCF_056322725.1. NCBI lineage: Bacteria > Pseudomonadati > Pseudomonadota > Gammaproteobacteria > Pseudomonadales > Pseudomonadaceae > Pseudomonas > Pseudomonas sp. NUPR-002. The sequence continues at coordinate 1,225,286 of NZ_CM150476.1, read as the reverse complement.
GCGGCCATCAATTCGCTGGCGCTTATCCCGAGTGCGGCAGCGATTTTCAGTATCAAAGGCAGCGTCGGCACATGCTCCCCGCGTTCGATCTTGCCCATGTGCGAACGCGATATTCCCGCCTGATACGCAAAATCGTCTTGAGCGACCCCCTGCGCGACGCGAGCGGCACGCACGGCCCGCCCGAAAGCTAATGCTGGTTCGGATTCATATGTGGGTGTGCCAGGTGGACGACCTGGCTGAATAGTAAGCTTCTGCATCAACAGAAGCGTCAAACAATCCTCTTAAATTAACCACGTTAAACATATAGACGTTAAACTTCTCTCTTTACTATGATGCTGGTTTGCCCTTGACCTGCTTCGTCGCTTCTGTAGGTTCTCCGTGGACAACATCACCAGCCAACCCGCCCACCTCAGGCTTGCGATTGCGCCAGGCGTATCGTCATCTCAGCTCTCGGCGCTGCTCGCGCTGCAACGAGCGGAAGAACCCGAGGTCAGCATCACGTTCTTTGAAGTGGCAGGTGACGAGCTGCTTGATGGGCTTCGTGAAGGCCGCTACGACGTGGGAATGTCGCTTCAAGGAGCGAGCGATCCGGCCCTGGAAACCCAGCCCTTGTGGATTGAGCACATGGCCGTTGCGATACCGCTGAGGCTTCCCTTGCTTGAGCAGGCATCGCTCACCATCGCCGACCTCCAGAACTATCCGATCTTTCGCTGGGAGGCTGAGACCTGTTCTTCGCTGGATCGTCGGCTGCTCGCGCGTCTGCCTGCTGACCCGCAGAACCTTCAGTACGTGACTTCCTTCGAGATGATGGCGCTATGGGTTTCTGCCGGCTACGGTGTCGGGGTATCCGCACAATCGCGTATCAAGCACGCCCCTGGATGGGGAGTCAGCATGCGACCACTGGACGACGGCCCCTACGAAATCGTGGCGCACCTGCATAGGCCCCAGGGGCAAGCGAACCCTGTTTCCGAACGGTTCGAGCGCAGGGCACTGCAGATCGCAAAAGCGCTCCCTTCCTGATCGCAGTGGCTGTCGGTAGCTGCCAGCAGAAGGCGGTGGATTTATGCCTTTCGCCAAGAGGGGTGATGTGGTACATTCAGAGGCCACTTCTGGTTTTAATAACCAGAAAAAATCTTTATTAATCAATGGGTTGGCTGCCTTGGGTGATTCCCTTCACCCGCTCCACTCTCTCCAAGGCGCCCCGCCTGTCACAGCCCGCAGCGGCTGAACTGTACAAACACCGACCTTTTGATCTGACACCCCACTTTGGCATCAGCAATGCGCTTTAATTAAGCCGATTGCGTATTCCTCAGCCTCGTGCGCCTAGTCGAAAGGACCCGTTCATGCTGCTTTCCCGCTGGCTTCCGGGCCTGGCCAATCTCCTGCATTACCGCCGTGAATGGCTCCATGCCGACGTGCAAGCCGGGTTGTCGGTCGCCGCAATTCAGATTCCAATCGCCATTGCCTACGCACAGATTGTCGGCCTGCCACCGCAGTACGGGCTATACGCCTGCATTCTGCCAATGATGGTCTATGCCCTGGTCGGCAGTTCACGGCAGTTGATGGTTGGCCCCGATGCCGCCACCTGTGCCATGGTGGCCGGCGCCATTGCGCCTTTAGCCATGGGTGACCCCGCGCGCCTCGCGCAGTTGTCGGTGATTGTCACTCTGCTGGTTGGGTTGATGCTGATCGCTGCCGGGGTGGCCCGTGCCGGCTTTATTGCCAGTTTCTTCTCGCGGCCGATTCTGATCGGCTACCTCAACGGTATCGGCCTGAGCCTGCTGGCCGGGCAACTGGGCAAAGTCCTCGGCTTCAAGATTGAAGGCAACGGTTTCATTCTCAGCCTGATCAACCTGCTGGAACGCCTCGGGGAAATCCATTGGGTCACTCTGAGTATCGGCATGGCCGGCCTGGCGCTACTGATTTGGCTGCCGCGTAAATACCCGCGCTTACCTTCCGCATTGGTTACGGTCGTGATTGCCACGCTGGTGGTTGGCGTGTTCGGTCTGGACCGCTATGGCGTAGCGATTCTCGGTCCGGTACCGGCTGGCATGCCCGAGCTGGCCTGGCCGCAAACCAACCTTGAAGAAATGAAAAGCCTGTTGCGCGACGCCCTGGGTATCGCCACCGTCAGTTTTTGCAGCGCCATGCTCACCGCACGCAGCTTTGCCGCCCGTCATGGCTACGCAATCAACGCCAACCACGAATTTCTGGCCCTCGGGGTGACCAACATCGCCGCCGGGGTTTCACAGGGCTTCGCCATCAGTGGTGCCGACTCGCGTACTGCCGTCAACGACATGGTCGGAGGCAAAAGCCAGCTGGTAGGCATTATCGCTGCGCTGGTGATTGCCATGATCCTGCTGTTCTTTACCGCGCCGATGGCCTGGATCCCCCAAGCCGCTTTGGGGGCGGTTCTGCTGATGGCCGGTTGGGGGCTGATCGATGTGAAGTCCCTGGGCAAAATCTACAAGCTCAGCCGTTTTGAATTCTGGCTGTGCGTGCTGACCACCGTTGGGGTGCTGGGCGTGGGGGTCTTGCCGGGCATCATCATCGCCGTGACCCTGGCCATTCTGCGTTTGCTCTACAGCATCTATCAGCCCACCGATGCAGTACTTGGCTGGGTGCCTGGGATTGAAGGCCAGGTGGATATCGAAGGGCACAAGGATGCGCGCACGGTCAAAGGCCTGGTGGTGTACCGCTTCGACGATGCGATCCTGTTCTTCAACGCCGACTACTTCAAAATGCGCCTGCTCGAAGCGGTGCAACGGGAACTGGAGCCACGGGCGGTGCTGTTCGATGCCGAAGCGGTGACGTCCATCGACGTCAGTGGCATTGCTGCACTGCGCGAAGTGCGCGAAACCCTGAAGGCCCGCGGTATTCACTTCGCTATTGCCCGCGCCCGTGGACGTTTTCTGCGCATGCTGGTGCGCTCGGGCATGGCTCGGGAAATGGAGCAGCAGTTGCTGTTCGGCTCGGTTCGCGCCGGGATACGTGCCTATCGCGTATGGCGTAACCGCACCCGCAAAGAGGCCCAGTAGGAGCGGGCTTGCCCCGCGATTCGGTTTTACAGGTATATCGCTATCGCGGGGCAAGCCCGCTCCTACCGTTGTGGCATCAGCCCTGGCAGTGCATGCATCAGGGCATTGACGGCAAAGCCGATGAACATCACCCCGCAGGCGCGGGTGATCCACAGTTCATAACGGGTGTAGAGGGTGCGCACATGGCGGGCGCCAACAATCGCGATCAGGATCACGTAGGCCAGCAAGCCGCCCACAAAACTCAGGGCAATCAGCGCCGGCAGCATTGACCATTCCAGGCTCTCGGCACGGCTGGAGATCAGGGCAGTGAAGGTCGCCACCGCCACCGGGTACGCCTTGGGGTTGGTCAAGCCAAACACGATGCCATGCAAGAATGGCTTGCGCACCGGCCCTTGCTCACCCCCGCCATTGCCCGGACGGCTGCGCAGCGCACGCAGGCCCAACCAGAACAGGTACAGACCGCTGACCAGGCCGAGAATGTCGAACACCGAACTGCCGATCTGCCGCGCGCCAACAATGGCCACCAGCGCCGTGCTGCACCACAGCACATCACCCAGCAGGTGCCCGCAGAGAAATCCAGCCCCGGCCTTGCGTCCGCGAGTGGCACCGATGCCCAACACCGCAAGCACACCAGGCCCCGGGGTGATGCCATAGATAAAACCGGAAGCCAGCACGGCAAACAGCAGCGACAAGGTCATTGGGGCGCGGATCCTGAGCGAGGGCACAAAGGACGGAGTCTACGGCAGCCGCCAACACCAGACCAGATATTCAGAAGCCCTGAGCCTCAAGGATCTGCGCTTCACTCAGCACGGCTGGCCGGGAAAAGTACTGCAGCAAGCGACCACTGCGGTTAGTGAAAATGCCATCGACGCCAGCCGCCATGACCTTGGCGAAGTCCACGTCCTCATCCACGGTGTACACATGCACCAGCAGCCCTTTGTCATGGCTCAGCTGGTTCATCCACGGCTGCACCAGATCGGCATAACTCTGCGCACCGCCAGCGCTGAGCGCAGCAGAGGGGCCAGTGCCTATAGCGCCCGCAGCCTTGGCGTAATCGAGCCAGCGTTCAAACTCTGCTCTGCTGCGCGGTTGCTGGCGGGCATAGAAGGCCGCTTTGTCGGTTTCGCCAGACTGCGCAAAACTCTGCGTCGAGGCAGGTTCGATGCTGCCCTTGCCGATCCACAACAACAGCACTTTGGGCACCTGAGGCATGTGCTTGTGCAGCAAGGCCAGGCTGTTACGGTCAAAACTCTGCAACACCACCCTGCCCGGCTGCTCGAGCCAGCCACGTGCCTGCAGACGCGCGTTCAGGTCTGCTTCGATACCTGGAAACAAGCTTGGCACTTTGGTCTCGATGTACAGGCCTGGGCGCTTCTGTGCATCGCCTTCGGCAATATCCATGACCTCATCCAGAGTGAGGATCTGCAAGCCCTTGAAGCCCGGCCGCGCCCGTTCAGGGTAGGCCTGGTTGAACCAGCTGCCGGCATCCAATGACTTGAGTTCAGCCAGGGTGAAGGCATTGACCGGACTGTCCTTGCGCTCGGGAAAGCGTTCGGCGACATCGCTGGTGCGCTGTAAATCGTTGTCGTGAACCGCCACCAACACGCCCTCTTTGCTGCGCTGCAGGTCCAGTTCGAGGTAGTCGGCCCCCAGCTCGCGCGCCAGCACGTAAGCCGCAGCGGTGGACTCCGGGGCATCGAACGAGGCGCCGCGATGGGCAATCACCGCCGGATAGGCAATGCCCTGACGCGCAGCCAGTTCACGACCCGGCTCGGCCTCGGCAAGTCCAGCCAGAGGCAGCAGCATCAAACAGCACAACCTGGCAATTGCTTGCATCGTCATCACCCTTCCTCTTGATCGATTGCGAATCCAGCATAGTCACCCACGCTGATGACAACGCAGTGGCATGGTACAGTCGCGCCGATCACGTGCCTGACCTGGAACCCTGCCCCATGCCCCACACCGACCTCGATTCCAGCCTCTATGTCTGGCCTGAGCTGATTGCCCGCCACCCGTGCAGCGGCCTGTTGCTGGGCAATGGTGCCAGTCGAGCCGTGTGGCGCCCGTTCACCTATTTTTCCCTGTTCGAACAAGCGCAACGGGTACGCCACAAGCCCTTGAGCCTGACCGACCAGGCCTTGTTCAAATCCTACGGCAGCGAGCTGTTCGAACCGGTGCTCAGCGCCCTGAACACCACGGTACGGATCAACGCCGCCCTGGCGATCAGTTCGTCGGCACCGCTGAACCGCTACTACGCGATCAAAGAAGCGCTGATTCACGCCGTGCGCAGCGTGCACATCCCTTGGCGCCTGTTGCCAACATCGACCTTGCAGCACATCAACGCTGAACTGCGCCGCTATCACAGCGTGTATTCAAGCAATTACGACCTGCTCTGCCACTGGGCCGCCAGCCAGAGCCCGGAAGCTTTCCAGATGCTGTTCGATGAAGAAGGCAGCTTCGATATCCGCCGCACGCACACCCCGGGCACCCGCTTGCTGTACCTGCACGGAGGCCTGCACCTGCTCAAGCAGCAAGATGGCAGTACCCGTCAACGCAGCGCCAGCGGCAGCGAGCTGCTCGACGGTTTTGCCGTTAACACACCGGGGGATGTACCGCTGTTCGTCAACGAGAGCAGCAGCGACGACAAGCTCAAAGCGATCCGCAGCTCTGACTACCTGAGCTGGTGCCTGGGCGAACTGGCACGCCATCAAGGCGGCTTGTGCCTGTTCGGTCAGCACCTGGATGCCAGCGATCGCCACCTGCTGGAGGCGATCAAGCAAGCGCGCCCTGCGCACATCGCCATCGCCATCCGGCCGTTGAGCGAAGCGTCGATCATCAGCCAGAAACAGCACTACGCCCAGCGTTTTGCCGACACCCCGCACATACCGTTGTATTTCTTCGACGCCACCAGCCACCCCTTGGGCGCACCTGGCCTGGAAGTCGAGGCGCCGGTCGCGATGCGCAAGCGGAAATAAATGCCGCGACACTTTTCTCGTGGCAAATAGTAATCACTATCGATACCATTCGCGGCTTTCTTCTGTGCTCTACCCTGGAAAGCTTGCATGCACCGCCGCAAACCCGACCCGCTCGCGCATGACACCTGTCGCGGGTTTTATGCCGACATCCTGCATTTCCTGCGCAAGCGCATGGACAACGCCAGTGATGCTGCCGACATGACCCAGGACGTGTTCACCCAATGGCTGGGTTACCGCGACCGGGCACGGGTGGAACAACCGCGAGCGTTTCTGTTCCAGGTCGCGCGCAATCTGCTCAGCGATCACTGGCGACGCCAACGTGTGCGGCACACGCTACTCGATGATCAAGCAGCGGTCGACGAACATGCGGTCATCGATAGCAACGCCGACCCCCTTAATCACGCTCAGCAGCAACAACGCCTGGAGCAATTGAAGAGCGTACTCGGCGAACTCTCGCCGCGCCGACGCGAAGCCCTTATGCTGCACCGCTTCGAAGGTTTGACGCAGGCACAGATTGGTGAGCGCATGGGCATCTCGGTGAGCATGGTGGAAAAACACATTGCCGCTGCACTGCTGCATTGCAAGCAACGCCTGGACAGTGACAACGGCATGGAGCAGCCTGAATGACCACCCTCCCCGATACCACCAAGCGCTCGGTCGACGCTCAGGCTGCCAGCTGGTTCACCCGTAACCGCAACAACCCTTCGCGTGCCGCGCGCAAAGACTTTGCGCTGTGGTTGCAGACGCCTGAACACGCCCGTGCCTACCAGCAGTTCGAACAACTCTGGGACGACCTTGGCGCACTCAAAAGCCTCAACCAAGTGGTGCCGTTGCCCGCACGCAAAGCACGCAACTGGCGGCCGGCACTGGCAACCGCCGCGGCGCTGGTTTGTGCACTGCTGGCAGGCAACCTGGGGCTGCCGGCTCAGCATTACCAGCACAGCGTGGCGATCACCAGCGAACAAGCGCAAACCCTGGAACTGCCTGATGGCAGCCAGCTGAGCGTCAATGCCCATACCCGATTGCGTCTGGACTTCAACGCCGAGCGCCGCCTGATCCAGCTCGACAAAGGCCAGTTCTACATCGACGTCGCCGCCGACAAAGAGCGCCCGCTGTTGGTCGATGCCGGTAACGCCCACGTGAGGGTGGTGGGCACCGGCTTCGACCTGCGCCGCAGCCGTCAGGAGCTGGTGTTGAGTGTTGCCCACGGCCAGGTCGCGCTGGAAACCTCTGAGCGAGGCGCGGCAGCGGCCCTGTTCGGTGCCGGTCAGCGCGCCATCTACGATGCGGCGCGCGGTACGCTCAGTGCTCAGGCGCTGGGCAACCAGGAGGTGGCGGACTGGCGTGGCGGTCATGTGACCTTCCGCGATCGCGAGTTGAGCAGCCTGATCGATGAAATTTCCCTCTACCGCCCTGCCGAAATCGTGCTGGCCGACCCGGCGCTGGGCCGTTTCCGAGTCTCGGGCAACCTTGATGTCAACGACCCCGATGCCTTGCTCAACGCCTTGCCCGCCCTGCTCCCGGTCAAAACCATGACCCTGGCCGATGGCCGTCTGCGGATCGAACGCCGCTAAATTCTGAGAATATTTTTCATTCGCATATGAGGGTTTTCCGCTGCACCGCGTCTTCCTCCCGTCTGCGTAGTCATTGCAGGCCTTTTTGGCCTTTGTTGCCGTACTGGGGGATTTCATGTTGCGCGCGTTTCGTCCATTCACACCTTTGTCTGCCCGTCCATCGCTGCTGGCTGCCTGCCTGGCCCTGAGCCTGCAGGTTGAAGCCGCGCCGGTCGCGTTGAACCTGCCAGCACAATCGCTGGCGGTGTCGTTGAGCCAGCTGGCGCAACAGGCCAAGGTGCAACTGCTGTTCGACGAAACGGTATTGCGCAGCGTGCAGGCCCCGGCCCTGAATGGCGCTTACGAACCTCTGGAGGCGATCGAGCAACTGCTGCGCAACAGCCGCTTTACCGTAGTCAAGATGGGCAGCACTTACGTGGTGCGCCTGCGCGAAGACGACCCGACCGCCGACAACGGTATCCAGTTGGGCGCAGTGAGCATTGTCGGCGACGGCCAGCAGATCGACCCCAGCACCGTCGGGCGCTCGACCCTGACTCAAGAAGACATCGATCGTTACCAACCCAGCAACATCCCCAGCATCCTCTCGACCCTGCCCGGGGTGAACATGGGCGGCTCGGCCAAACCCGGCGGCCAGACCATCAACATCTGGGGCCTGGGCGACGCCGAAGACGTACCGATGACCGTCGACGGTGCAACCAAAAGCGGCTTTGAACGCTACCAGCAAGGCACCATTTTCATCGAGCCGGAGCTGATCAAGAACATCGAAGTCGAGAAAGGCCCGCACTCGATCTACACCGGCAATGGTGGCTTCGGTGGTAGCGTCAACATGACCACCAAAGACGCCCCGGACCTGCTGCAGGAAGGCCGCAACAGTGGCGCCATGCTCAAGTACGGCTATGCCAGTAACGATCATCAGCAGGTGTACAGCTCGGCACTGTTTGGCCGTACCGATGATGGCCGCATGGACGCACTGGCCTACCTGACCAAGCGTGACGGTGGCGACATGAAACTAGCCGACACCCCACCCGATCCGGACAACCTGTACCCGCTCAATCCCCAGCGCCTGCCTAACAGTGCCCTGGACCTGGACGGTGCCCTGTTCAAGTTCAACCTGCACCTGAGCGACGAACACAGCCTGGGCTTTTCCTGGTCGCGCTCGGAAAGTGAGCGCTGGGCGCCATTTTCCTCCACCTCCTACCCGTCGCCTCCGTCGCAGGGTGATGTCGACAGATACGGCTACGAAGCGGCGCTCAAACGCAAATTGGCCCACCGCACGACCACTGACACAACCTGGTCGACCACCTACAAATACCAGCCGATCAACAACCCGTTGGTGGACCTGACGGTGAAGTATTCGGTGTCCGACACCGAGCAGACTGATGAGCGCGAGGCCACGGCGTACTTCCAGCCGTCCACTGGCGGACGCAAGATGGACACCGAATACACCGACCAGATGCTCGATGTACGCAATACCAGCCTGTTCGCCACCGGCCCGCTGGAACATGCCTTCACCGCCGGATTCCAGGTGCGCCGCCATGAGCGCGACACCGAAATGTGGATGCCGGGCAGCAAGTACGAGACGCCGCTGTACAACAACGGCATTTACCAGCCGAACTTCATGCCCAGCGGCAGCGTCGACAGCCAGGGCTACTTCATCCAGGATGCCATCACCCTTGGTGAGGTCACCGTGACGCCATCGCTGCGCTACGATCACGTTGCCAACAAAGGCAAGGAAAACGACGCGCCGTTCTACAACAATCCACAGCTGGGCCACGACTACAGCGAGAAAACCTACACTGGCTGGTCGCCACGCCTGTCGGTGTTCTGGAAAACCAACGAGCAAACGGCGTTCTTCGCCGACTACAGCAAAACCTGGCGCGCACCCGTGCTCGATGAGCAATACGAAATCCAGGGGCTGGGCAGCCGCACCGCCAGCAGCCGCAACCTCGATCCCGAGCGCATCACCGCCCTGCGCGCCGGTAACATCACCACCCTCTCGAATGTGTTCACCGATCAGGACAACGTACTGATCCGCACCACCCTGTTCCGCAACAAAATCGATGACGAGATTTTCAAAGCCACCGGCATCGGCTGCCCGGAGCAACTGGTCAACGGCCTAAGCATCGCCAAGGCCTGTGGCGGGGGCTTGATGTCCAACTACCGCAACATCAACAGCGTCACCATCAAAGGCTTTGAAGTCGAAAGCTTCTACGACTCCACCTACCTGTTCGGTTCGGCTTCGTATTCGTGGATCAGCGGCCGTCATGAAGGCGCCTACACCAACCCGTGGGGGCCGGACGTCTGGGCCAAGGACATTCCAGCACCGAAGTGGATCACCACCCTGGGCGTGAAGATCCCCAGCTGGGATGCCAAGGTCGGCTGGCAGGCGCAGTTCGTGCGCAAGACCGACCGCCTGCCCAGCGACAAGTACCGCGAAGGTCCGGCCAGCGGGCTGGGTGACCGTTACTACGATCACTACGCCAACGACGACTATCAGATCCACGGCCTGTTCGCTAACTGGAAACCCCAGCAGCCGTACCTCAAGGGCACCGAGGTCAACCTGACCGTCGACAACCTGTTCAACAACGACTACCGCGCCGAACTCAGCGGCGACTATGCCTACAGCCAGGGGCGCAATGCCAAGATAAGCATCACCCGCTTCTTCTAAGACGACGGCAAACTGTACGGATGAACTTGTGAGCAACTGTAACAAGATCATCCGTGCCAGCTGTGGCTCAATGGCTGGACTTATCTGCCACAGGCTTTTGCTATGACCAGCCGCGAAAACACCGGAATGGCCCTCGGCCTGCTTGGTGTCATCATTTTCAGCCTGACCCTGCCAATGACCCGCATCGTCGTGCAGGAAATGCATCCGTTGCTCAATGGCCTCGGCCGTGCCTTGCTTGCCGCGATTCCCGCAGCGCTGTTGCTGCTGTGGCGGCGCGAGAAATGGCCGACCTGGCAGCAGATCAAAGGCCTGAGCCTGGTGGCCCTGGGGGTGATTCTTGGCTTCCCGGTGTTTTCCGCCTGGGCCATGCAAAGCGTACCCGCCTCCCACGGTGCCCTGGTCAACGGCCTGCAACCCTTGTGCGTTGCCTTCTATGCTGCCTGGTTGTCCCATGAACGGCCGTCAAAGGCCTTCTGGGCGTGCGCCGCGCTGGGCAGTGCGTTGGTGCTGGTCTACGCGATGATCATGGGCGCCGGGCAGATTCAGGCCGGTGACCTGTTGATGCTGGCGGCGATTGCCGTCGGTGGCCTGGGGTATGCCGAAGGTGGGCGGCTGGCGCGGGAAATGGGCGGTTGGCAGGTGATCTGCTGGGCTTTGGTGCTGTCCAGCCCGCTGTTGATCGGCCCGGTGGTGTACCTGGCCCTGCAGCATCAAGGCCCGGTCAGCGCCAAGGCCTGGTGGGCTTTTGGCTATGTGTCGCTGTTTTCGCAGTTCATTGGCTTCTTTGCCTGGTATGCCGGATTGGCCTTGGGCGGCATTGCGCGGGTCAGCCAGATTCAGCTGCTGCAGATTTTCTTCACCATCGCCTTTTCGGCGCTGTTCTTTGGTGAGCAGGTTGAGCCGATCACCTGGGTGTTTGCCGCGGGGGTGATTGCTACTGTGGTGTTGGGGCGCAAGACCCGTGTGCATCCAGCGCCGGTGAGGGTCTGACGGGCCTCATCGCGGGGCAAGCCCGCTCCTACCGGTAGGAGCAGGCTTGCCCCGCGCTGCTTTACAGCGGAATCAAACCATCCGCCCGCAACAGGGTCTCCAGGCAATGCTCCTTGACCCCATAGAATTCTTTCAACTGCTGGATCTTCTCCAGCAGCGCCGCTGAATCCCCTGGCGTCTGACGCTTCACCGCAAGAATCATCTTGTTCTTGTTGGTGTGCTCCAGCGAGATGAATTCGAACACCTTGGTTTCATAACCACAGGCTTCCAGGTACAACGCGCGCAGGCTGTCGGTAAGCATTTCGGCCTGCTGCCCCAGGTGCAGCCCATACTGCAGCATCGGTTTGAGCAAACCCGGACTGTGCAACTGCGGGCGAATCTGTTTGTGGCAGCACGGCGAGCACATGATGATCGCTGCGCCACAGCGAATGCCGGTGTGAATCGCGTAATCGGTGGCAATGTCACAGGCATGCAAGGCAATCATCACCTCGATGGCACTGGGCACCACGCTGCGCACATCTCCACACTCGAACACCAGACCCGGATGCTCCAAGCGCGCCGCAGCGGCATTGCACAGCTCGACCATGTCCTTGCGCAGCTCCACGCCGGTCACCTGAGCCTCACGCTGCAGGGTGTTACGCAGGTAATCGTGGATGGCGAAGGTCAGGTAGCCCTTGCCCGAACCGAAATCGGCCACTCGCAAGGGCTGGTCCGCCGCCAGCGGTGCAGTGCTCAGGGCATGGGAAAACACTTCGATGAACTTGTTGATCTGCTTCCACTTGCGCGACATGGCCGGGATCAACGCCTGTTGCTTATCGGTGACGCCCAGGTCGTGGAGGAACGGACGGCTCAGTTCCAGGTAGCGCTTTTTCTCCCGATCGTGCTCACCCGCTGCGGCAGGACGCGCCTGCTGCACGGCGTTGCAGTGCAGCATCGGCTTGCCCTTTTTGCTGAACTCCAGCTGCGCTTCATCGCTCAGGCTCAACAGGTGGGCGTTGCGAAACGAACCCGGCAACAGCTCGGCCACCAACGCCAGCGCCTCTTCATTGGGCAGGTTGCGGGTAATGTCACGGGTCTGATAGCGGTACACCAGCGACAGGCAAGCCTGGCCCTTGACGGTCAAGGGCTTGGCGATAATCCGCTGCAAGGCTTCTTCAGTACCGACATGGCGTGCCAGCACCAGCTTGATCAAGGCATTTTGTTGCAGGCTGGTGGCGAGCAGGCTCAGAAACTGCGCACGCGCATCCGGCGCAGCCTGGGCGGTGGGGGAATCGGACATCGGAAATGGGTGCCTCGGATTGACCGACGGTAGGAGCGGGCTTGCCCGCCAAGCGTGTTGACTGACACACCACAATCGCGGGGCAAGCCCGCTCCTACCGAGAATGGGAAAGTTCGGCATTTTACGTGGAGGAGTGTTTCCCGCTCAAGCCAGCACGACTAAACGGTTAGGCAGTTCATTGCGTTCGTGGGTCAACGGCACATGCTGGCTCAATAGCTCACCACAGGCTTCGATGCAGGTGACAAAGCCCTGCAAGGTCTGGCCCTGGCGCACCTGCTCGGTAAAGCGCTGGACGATGGCCTCCCAGACCTGGTTGTCCAGACGCCGGGAAATGCCTTCATCCACCAGGATTTCAACGTAACGCTCGGCCTCGCTGACGAAAATCAGCACCCCGGTGCTGCCCGCCGTGTGGTGCAGGTTTTGCTCGAGAAACTGCCGCCGGGCCAGGTTCGAGGCGCGCCAGTGCCGCACCGTGCGCGGAATCAGGCGGGAGGTCAGGACCGGCAGGCGAAACAGCAGGCACAGCACGATGAAGGTCAGCCACTGGGCAATCAGCAAGCCATCGACACTCAACCAGCCGCCCAGGTAATACACCGCACCCGGCACCAGCAAGGCCAGCAGGCTGGCCCACAGCAAGGGGATATAAGCGTAATCGTCAGCGCGGGTAGCCAGCACCGTGACCAGCTCGGCGTCGGTGCGTCGCTCGACCTTGGCGATGGCCTCGGCAACCTGTCGCTGTTCGTATTCACTGAGCAATGTCATGCCCTGAGTCTCTCCTTGATTATTGTTTTACCAGCCACCGGAAGAACCTCCTCCACCGAAGCCACCTCCACCGCCACTGAAACCACCGCCACCACCACCGCCGCCAAAGCCGCCATAGCCACCGCCAAAACCACCGCCCATGCCCCCCATACCACCACGGCCACCGCGACCACCGCCGCCCAGCCCCAGGGACTGCAAGGCGAAGACGACAATAATCAGCAACACAAAAATGCCCACCGACCAGGCCGGCGCGCCCTCTTCGCCGCCACCCTGTGCCCGGGACGGCTCTGCCAACGGGTTGCCACCCAGGACCTGCAAGATGGCTGCAGTGCCCTGGACGATGCCCAGGCTGAACTCGCCACGGCGAAACGCAGGCGTAATGATGCCGTTGATGATCACCGATGCCTGGGCGTCGGTCAGTCGTTCTTCCAGGCCGTAGCCGACTTCGATGCGCAGCTTGCGCGCCTGCGGCGCAACGATCAACAACGCACCATTGTCTTTATTTTTCTGACCGATCCCCCAATGCCGGCCCAATTGGTAGCCAAACTCCTCGATGGGCAGGCCCTGCAGGTCATTCACGGTGACCACCACCACTTGCTCGCCGCTGGCCTGCTCATGGGCGGTGAGCATGCGTTCAAGTTGCGTGCGGCTGCTGTCATCAAGCAGGCCGGCGTTGTCCACCACCCGCCCGGTCAGGGCCGGAAAGTTCAGCTCGGCCCGCAGCGGTGTGACAATCAGCAACGCCAGCAGCAACGCCCACTGCACCAGGCGCATCAGAATTTCACTTCAGGGGCTTTGTCGGCATCAGCGGCAGTGGCCTCGAAGTTCTCCCGAATTGGCAGGCTGCTGTACATCAGGCTGTGCCAGATACGCCCGGGAAACGTGCGAATTTCGGTGTTGTAGCGTTGAACCGCGGCGATGAAATCCTTGCGCGCCACGGCGATACGGTTTTCCGTCCCTTCAAGTTGCGACTGCAGGGCGAGGAAATTCTGGTTCGATTTGAGGTCTGGATAACGTTCCGACACCACCATCAAACGGCTGAGTGCACCGCTCAACTGCGCTTGCGCCTGCTGGAACTGCTGCAGTTTCTGCGGATCGTCCAGGGTGCTGGCATCGACCTGGATCGAGGTTGCCTTGGCCCGCGCTTCAATGACCGCCGTCAGGGTTTCCTGCTCTTGTTTGGCATAGCCTTTGACGGTTTCGACCAGGTTGGGGATCAAGTCGGCGCGGCGCTGGTACTGGTTCTGCACCTGAGCCCAGGCGGCCTTGACCTGTTCGTCATAGTTGGGAATGTTGTTGATTCCGCAACCGGCCAGCAGGCTGCCCAGCATTAGCAGCAACCACAGCCTTACGCTCTTGAACTGGATGACCTGCATAGTGGTTCTTCTCCTTGATCAGCGTGAATCATCGAACTTAAGGCATAATCCGTCACCGCCGCTGGCTGGTAACGGCCCAATTGGCTAAAAGATGCCCCAGCAAACTACAACAATAGCCGCTTCCCCAACTTCGGCTGGGCAGTATCACCGTGAATACTGCCCTGGGCCTTGAGAACAAACTAAATGAACAAGCTGTGTTTGCTGGGCCTGGTCGTCAGCCTGGCCAGTCAGTCGGCCTTTGCCGATACCCCTGCTGATCCGTTGAAGACTAAACAGGCATTCATTGCCGACCTCATGGGCCAAATGACCCTGGACGAGAAGATCGGCCAATTGCGCCTGATCAGCATCGGCCCGGAAATGCCACGCGAGATGATCCGCAAGGAAATCGCTGCTGGCCGCATCGGCGGCACCTTCAACTCGATCACCCGTGCCGAGAACCGTCCAATGCAGGACGCGGCCGGCCGTAGCCGCCTGAAGATCCCGATGTTCTTCGCCTACGACGTGATCCACGGCCACCGCACGATCTTCCCGATCAGCCTGGCCCTGGCCTCGAGCTGGGACATGGACGCCATCGCCAAGGTCGGCCGCGTGTCAGCTCTGGAAGCCTCGGCTGACGGCATCGACATGACCTTTGCGCCGATGGTCGATATCGCCCGCGACCCACGCTGGGGCCGTACCAGCGAAGGCTTTGGTGAAGACACTTACCTGGTATCGCGCATCTCCAAAGTCATGGTCGAATCGTTCCAGGGCAAAAGCCCGGCCGAGCCCACCAGCCTGATGGCCAGCGTCAAGCACTTCGCCCTGTACGGCGCCGTGGAAGGCGGACGCGACTACAACACCGTCGACATGAGCCCGACGAAGATGTTCAACGACTACCTGCCCCCCTACCGCGCGGCGATTGATGCCGGCGCCGGTGGTGTGATGGTGGCCTTGAACTCGATCAACGGCGTGCCGGCCACTTCCAACACCTGGCTGATGAACGACCTGCTGCGCAAGGACTGGGGCTTCAAGGGTGTGACCGTCAGCGACCACGGCGCCATCACCGAACTGGTGCGCCACGGCGTCGCACGCGATGGCCGCGAGGCGGCAAAACTGGCGATCAAGGCCGGCATCGACCTGAGCATGAACGACTCGCTGTACGGTGAAGAACTGGCCAGCCTGCTCAAGGCTGGCGAAATCAACCAGGCCGATATCGACAACGCCGTGCGTGAAGTACTCGGCGCCAAGTACGACATGGGCCTGTTCGCCGACCCGTACCGGCGCATCGGCAAGGCCAGCGACGACCCTGTCGACACCTACGCCGACAATCGCCTGCACCGCGCCGAAGCCCGTGATGTCGCACGGCGCAGCCTGGTTCTGCTGGAAAACCGCGAACAGACCCTGCCGCTGAAAAAATCCGGCACCATTGCCCTGGTCGGCCCGCTCGCCGACGCCCCGATCGACATGATGGGCAGCTGGGCTGCAGCCGGTCGTCCACAGCAATCGGTCACCGTGCGTGAAGGCATGCGCCAGGTCCTCGGTGACCAAGCCAAGGTGATTTACGCCAAAGGCTCCAACGTCACCCATGACAAGGCCATTCTCGACTACCTGAACTTCCTCAACTTCGATGCCCCGGAAATCGTCGACGACCCACGTCCGGCTGCGGTGTTGATCGATGAGGCGGTCAAGGCAGCTAAACAGTCCGATGTGGTCGTGGCGGTGGTTGGCGAGTCCCGTGGTATGTCCCACGAGTCGTCGAGCCGCACCACCCTGGAAATCCCGGCAGCCCAGCGCGAACTGATCAAAGCCCTGAAAGCCACCGGCAAGCCGCTGGTACTGGTGCTGATGAATGGCCGTCCACTGTCTTTGAGCTGGGAACGCGAACAAGCTGACGCCATTCTGGAAACCTGGTTCAGCGGTACCGAAGGCGGCAATGCCATCGCCGATGTGCTGTTTGGCGACTACAACCCGTCGGGCAAACTGGCCATCACCTTCCCGCGCTCGGTCGGGCAGATTCCGATGTACTACAACCACCTGAGCATCGGCCGCCCCTTCACCCCTGGCAAGCCTGGCAACTACACCTCGCAGTACTTCGAGGAGCCGAACGGCCCGCTGTACCCCTTCGGCTACGGCCTGAGCTACAGCGACTTCAGCGTGTCGCCGCTGACCCTGTCGAGCAAAACCCTGAAAAAGGGCCAGACCCTCGAAGCCAGCGTCGAGGTGAAAAACACCGGCAAGCGTGACGGTGAGACGGTCGTGCAGCTGTATGTACAGGACATCGCCGCGTCGATGAGCCGCCCGGTCAAGGAGCTGAAGAACTTCCAGAAGGTCATGCTCAAGGCCGGTGAACAACGCACCGTTCGCTTCCAGATCAGTGAAGAAGACCTGAAGTTCTACAACACCCAGCTGCAATGGGCGGCTGAGCCCGGCGAGTTCAATGTCCAGGTAGGCCTGGACTCGCAGGCGGTGCAGCAGCAGCGATTTGAACTTCTGTAAACCGTTGCCAAGCGTCAAGGGAAGGCCAGGAGGCCTTCCCCATCTGCCGGGGTCTGCACCATGCCTTATTCGTTTCGCGCCCTGCGTCTGGGGCTGATCATTTTCTTCATCCTGGCCGGCACCTTGTTCACCGCCGGCTGGGCCATGCACCATGCCAAGCGCCAGTCGATGGTCGAGGATGCCACGCGGGCCAGCCAACAGCTGGGCCTGTACGCCAACTCCCTGCACACCTTGATCGAACGCTACCGTGCCCTGCCTGCGGTGCTGGCGTTGGACCCGGAGCTGATCAGCGCTCTCAGCGGGCCGGTCAATGCGCAGGTCCAGGACACCCTGAACCGCAAACTCGAACGAATCAACGGTGCCGCCAACTCCTCGACCCTGGAGTTGCTCGACCACACCGGCCTTGCCGTGGCCGCCAGCAACTGGCGCTTGCCCAGCACCTATGTCGGCTCCAACTACGGCTTTCGCCCTTACTTCAAACAGACCCAAAGCCAGGGCAGCGGACGCTTCTACGCCATCGGCGTGACCAGTGGCGTGCCGGGCTATTTCCTCTCCAGTGCCGTGCAGGATGAGCACCAGCGCTTTCTCGGCGCCATGGTGGTGAAGCTGGAGTTCCCCGAACTTGAGCGTGAATGGCGCCAGGGCAACGACGTCCTGCTGGTCAGCGATGCCCGCGGGATCATCTTCATTGCCAACCAGGAAGGTTGGCGCTATCGCCACCTCAAGCCGTTGACCAATGCCGATCGTGCTGAACTTGCGGTCACCCGTCAGTATGACAAGCAACAGTTGGTGCCGCTGCAGCATCAGGTGCTCAGCCGTTTCGATGACAACAGTCACTTGATGCGCGTGCAGGGGCCGGAAGGCAGCAGCGAATACCTGTGGGAAAGCTTGCCCCTGGAGGCCGAAGGCTGGACCTTGCACTTGCTGCGCAAGCCGCAGGTCAGCGACGACGGACGTAATGCCGCCCTGGCCGCTGCGGCGGTGTGGCTGAGCCTGGTCTTTGCCTTGTTGTTCATCAGCCAGCGCCTGCGCCTGGCGCGCTTGCGTCAGCGCAGCCGTGAAGAACTCAAACGCCTGGTCGAGGAACGCACCCGTGACCTGCGCACCGCGCAGGAAGGCCTGGTGCAATCGGCGAAGCTAGCGGCGTTGGGGCAGATGTCTGCGGCCCTGGCCCATGAGATCAATCAGCCGCTGACCACCCAGCGCATGCAACTGGCAACCTTGCGCCTGCTGCTCGACAACCAGCGCTACGAGGAAGCCGCGCAGGCGCTCGAGCCGCTGGAGCAGATGCTCACCCGCATGGCGGCGCTCACCGGCCACTTGAAAACCTTCGCCCGCAACAGCCCCAGCGGTTTGCGCGAGCGTCTCGACCTGGCCACCGTGGTCGATCAGGCCTTGCAGTTGCTGGAAACGCGCATCCGCGCCGAGCAGGTAAAAGTCTCCCTGTACCTGGCGCGCCCAGCCTGGGTACGTGGTGACGCGATCCGCCTGGAACAGGTACTGATCAATCTGCTGCGCAACGCCCTGGATGCCATGGCCGGTAAAAGCTACAAACGCCTGGAAATCCGTATCGAAGCCGAGGCCGAACACTGGCGCCTGAGCGTGCTCGACAGCGGAGGCGGGATCGCTGAAGAACACCTGGCCAACGTTTTCGATCCGTTCTTCACCACCAAACCCGTGGGGGAAGGGCTGGGGCTGGGCCTGGCGATATCCTATGGCATCATTCATGAAGCCGGTGGGCGCCTGACCGTCGATAATCAACCTGGCGGCGCCCGCTTCAGCCTTACCCTGCCCTGTGATCTGGAGCCTTGATGTTCAATTCGGTAATGGTCGTCGACGATGAAGCCAGCATTCGTACTGCGGTCGAGCAGTGGCTGAGTTTGTCCGGCTTCAACGTGCAGCTGTTCAGCCGCGCCGAAGACTGCCTGAGCCAACTGCCTGAGCATTTCCCCGGTGTCATCCTCAGCGATGTGCGCATGCCCGGCATGGACGGCCTGCAATTGCTTGAACAGTTGCAAGTGCGTGATGCCGACCTGCCGGTGATCCTGCTGACCGGCCACGGTGATGTGCCGATGGCCGTCGAGGCCATGCGCAACGGTGCCTATGATTTTCTGGAAAAGCCGTTCAGCCCGCAGAGCCTGCTGGGCAGCCTGCGCCGGGCCCTGGAGAAACGCCAGCTGGTGCTGGAGAACCGCCGCTTGCATGAGCAGGCCGACCTCAAGGCACGCCTGGAACTGAACCTGCTGGGCATGTCGCAAGGCATGCAGCAGTTACGCCGTCAAGTGCTGGACCTGGCCAGCCTGCCGGTCAATGTATTGATTCGTGGGGAAACCGGTAGCGGCAAGGAACAGGTTGCGCGCTGCCTGCACGACTTCGGCCCGCGGGCGGGCAAACCTTTCGTCGCGCTCAATTGCGCGGCGATTCCCGAGGCTTTGTTTGAAGCCGAGCTGTTCGGCCATGAAACCGGCGCCTTTACCGGCGCGCAGGGCAAGCGCATCGGCAAGCTCGAATATGCCAATGGCGGCACGGTGTTCCTCGATGAAATCGAAAGCATGCCCCTGGCCCAGCAAGCCAAGTTGTTGCGTGTGTTGCAGGAACAGAAACTGGAGCGCCTTGGCGCCAACCAAAGCATCAACGTCGATCTGCGCATCGTCGCGGCAACCAAGCCTGACCTGCTGGAAGAGGCGCGTGCCGGGCGCTTTCGCGAAGACCTGGCGTACCGCCTGAACGTCGCGGAGCTGCGTCTTGCGCCGTTGCGCGAGCGCCGCGAAGACATTCCGTTGCTGTTCGCGCACTTTGCCCGTCAGGCTGCCGAGCGTATCGGCCGCAGCGCTCCTCAACTCAGCGCTGCGCACCTGGGACGCCTGCTCAGCCACGACTGGCCGGGCAACGTCCGCGAACTGGCCAACGCCGCCGAACGCCACGCCCTGGGCCTGGGCGAACCGGAAGTTGCGCAGGTTGAGTCCGGGCAGTCGCTGGCCGCCCAACAGGAAGCCTTTGAAGCCCAGTGCCTGCGTGCCGCGCTGAGCCGACACAAAGGTGAAATCAAGGCGGTGATGGAAGAGCTGCAACTGCCCCGCCGCACACTCAACGAAAAGATGCAGCGTCACGGCCTGCTGCGCGAAGACTTTCTCTGAACCCGATAAGCGGATTCTTGCCGATAGCGATGAAAGCAATGAGCGGATTTCCGCTCATCCGCCACCAGCAACCCTTCTAAACCGGGCCTTCAGCACCTGGCACAGCTCCTGCTATAGCCCTGGCAGGCTGCGTTTCGGCGCGCTCCACAAAAACAACTATGAAGGTCCCTTCGATGGATAACTCCACCACCCTGCCCGCCGGGGCGGCCGTTGCGCCCGCCGCGGATAAAACCACCCGAAGCCGACTCAAGTCGATTTTCAGCGGTTCGATCGGCAACATGGTCGAATGGTACGACTGGTACGTCTACGCCGCGTTTTCCCTGTACTTCGCCAAAGCCTTTTTCCCTGCCGGTGACAGCACCGCACAGTTGCTGAACACCGCCGCGATCTTCGCCGTGGGCTTTTTGATGCGCCCGATCGGTGGCTGGCTGATGGGTATCTACGCCGACCGCAAGGGCCGCAAGGCGGCGCTGATGGCTTCGGTCCTGCTGATGTGTGCAGGCTCGCTGGTGATCGCCCTGACCCCTGGCTATGAAACCATCGGCGTTGCCGCGCCTGTCCTGCTGGTGATCGCCCGCCTGATGCAAGGCCTGTCGGTCGGTGGCGAGTACGGCACCTCGGCCACCTACCTGAGCGAGATGGCGACCAAGGAGCGTCGTGGCTTCTTCTCCAGCTTCCAGTACGTGACGCTGATCTCCGGCCAGCTCATCGCCCTGGCGGTGCTGATCATTCTCCAGCAAACCCTGACCACCGAGCAGCTGTATGCCTGGGGTTGGCGCGTACCTTTCGTGATCGGCGCATTGTGCGCAGTGGTCGCGCTGTACCTGCGTCGTGGCATGGAAGAAACCACCTCCTTCACCAAGAAGGAAAAGTCCAAGGAAAGCCTGATGCGCACCCTGATGCGCCATCCCAAGGAACTGGCGACCGTGGTCGGCCTGACCATGGGCGGCACCCTGGCCTTCTATACCTACACCACCTACATGCAGAAGTACCTGGTGAACACTGTCGGCATGAGCATCAGTGATTCGACCACCATTTCGGCGGCGACCCTGTTCCTGTTCATGTGCCTGCAGCCGATCATCGGCAGCCTGTCCGACAAGATCGGCCGTCGTCCGATCCTGATCGCCTTCGGCGTGCTGGGTACCCTGTGCACCGTACCGATCCTGACCACCCTGCACACCATTCAGACCTGGTGGGGCGCGTTCTTCCTGATCATGGCGGCGCTGATCATCGTCAGCGGCTATACCTCGATCAACGCGGTGGTCAAAGCCGAACTGTTCCCAACCGAGATCCGCGCCCTGGGTGTCGGCCTGCCCTACGCACTGACCGTTTCGATCTTCGGCGGTACCGCTGAATACGTCGCACTGTGGTTCAAGAGCCATGGCATGGAATCCGGTTTCTACTGGTACGTGACGGCCTGTATTGCCTGCTCGCTGCTGGTCTATGTGTTCATGAAAGACACCCGCAAGCATTCGCGGATCACCACCGACTGAGTCTTAGGCTGTGGTTTGAAAAGGGGGCGTCCAGCAGTGGACGCCCCCTTTTTTGTGTTTAACGCCGAATTAATTGCGCGCTGTCATCTTCATGTCTATCGCGGGGCAAGCCCGCTCCCACAGGTTGCTCTGATCCCCCCGGTGGGAGCGGGCTTGCCCCGCGATCAGGCATCACCACGAATAAACATATCTATTAAATAGATTTTTATGCGCTATTTTTTGCGCTTTTTAATCAATTTAATCGGCGTAACATCAAACCCATAGAAACAAACAACCCCACACCACCCCGGAGCAACGACCATGAAAAGCAAACTGATCCTGACCCTCGCCTTCTCGGTACTGGCTGCCAACGCGTTCGCCGAAGACGGCTTTGACCGCACCAACAGCCACAACTTCGGTGCCGTACAAACCCAATCGGCTACCTACGCTGAAGACGGTTTCGATCGTACCGGCGGCGCCAAATTCGCTGAAGACGGCTTCGATCGTACCGGCGGTGCCAAATTCGCTGAAGACGGCTTCGACCGTACTGGCGGCGCGAAATTCGCTGAAGATGGTTTCGATCGCACCCAGGCCCACCGCATCAGCTAAGCGCTGATACGACGCAGTCAGCCCGGCCCCGGCCGGGCTTAATCGTTTTCAGCCGGGCAAAGCCTTGGCACACTAAGCGCTTATTCACAGGGAAGGCCGCAAGGCCAGCGCAGATGTATTACTACGAACCCGCAAAAGGCCACGGCCTGCCTCACGACCCGTTCAACGCCATCGTCGGCCCCCGCCCTATTGGCTGGATTTCCTCACAGGACAGCGATGGGCATCTGAACCTTGCGCCGTACAGCTTCTTCAACGCCTTCAACTACATTCCGCCAATTATTGGTTTCTCCAGCGTCGGGCGCAAAGACAGCCTGAACAACATCGAGAAAACCGGCGAGTTCGCCTGGAACCTGGCCACCCGCCCCTTGGCCGAGGCGATGAACCAGAGCTGCGCAGCCGTTGCCCCGCAAGTCGATGAGTTTGCCTTGAGCGGCCTGACACCGGTGGCGTCCAAGGTCATCGCCGTACCGCGCGTGCAAGAAAGCCCGGTGTCCTTTGAATGCAAGGTGACGCAAATCATTCAGCTGCAACGCGCCGATCAGGTGCTGGTGCCAAGCTGGTTGATTCTGGGTGAGGTGGTGGCCGTGCATATTGCCGAGCACCTGCTCAAGGACGGTATCTACGATACCGCTGCCGCGCAGCCGATCCTGCGCGGCGGTGGGCCTGCGGACTATTTCGAACTGGGCAACCTGTTCAAGATGGCCCGCCCGCTGGTAAACGACTGACTCACCACACCAGCTCGGCGTCGTCGCCGACATCCTTGAGACGTTCAAGCTCGGCACACGCCGCTTCATCGGCAGCCAGTGCGGTTTTGAAGACCTGCCCGTCGAGCACCTTGTGAAAACGAGGTGCTCCCGAAGCGCCCAAGCCTTTCACGGCGATTGCCGCACTGTAGCCTTCCTCACCACGTACGGCTGCTGATACTGCTTCGAACTGCGAAAACTCTCTACGTGCCATGTACCTGAAACCCGGATCAATTGACGAAAACCGTCATTCTACCCTGCTGCAGGCGTGGGCTTGCCCCGCGCTCGAAATTACACCGCCCTGAGCACATGCTTTAGCTCTTGAAAGGCACTCAAACCCCAAGGCCCCAGCTCCCGGCCGATGCTGCTCTGCTTGTAGCCACCCCAGGCGGTCTGCGGGAAGATCACCTGCGGCGCATTGATCCACACCAGGCCAGCACGCAAGGCATTGGCCACCCGCTCTGCCGCGTTCAGGTCACTACTGACCACACTGGCCACCAGGCCAAACTCGCTGTCATTGGCCAGCGCCAGCGCTTCGGCCTCACTGGCCACCGCACGCACACACAGCACCGGACCAAAAATTTCCTCACGCCACAGCGCACTGTCCAGCGGCACATCAGTGAACACGGTAGGGCTGATGAAATACCCGCAAGGCAAGGCTGAAGGCCGGGTACCACCGCACAGCAATTGCGCACCGGCTTGCAGCCCGGCAGCAATGTGCGCCTGCACCCGCTGGTACTGGAGCAGGTTGACCAGGGCGCCCATTTCATTCTCGCCGGTGAACGGATCACCCACGCGAATGGCTTCGGCGCGGGCTTTGAGCCGTGCGATAAAGTCCGGGTACAAGGCTTCTGCGACCAGTACGCGACTGGTAGCCGAACACATTTGCCCGGCATTGAAAAAACCGCCCATGCAGGCCAGTTCCACCGCCAGCTCAAGGTCAGCCGCTTCCAGCACCAGCAAAGACGACTTACCGCCCAGTTCCAGGCTCACGCCCTTGACCGTCTCCGCTGCCCGCTGCATGACCTGCACCCCCACCGCATTGCTGCCGGTGAAGGAAATTTTCGCCACACGCGGATCAGCCGCCAGGGCGGCGCCCACTGCAACGCCGGTACCGCAGACCAGGTTGAACACCCCGTCAGGCAAACCGCACTGGGCAATGATGCTGGCCAACTCCAGCTCTGCCAGCGGTGTCACTTCCGAAGGTTTGAGCACCACGCAACAGCCAGCGGCCAGCGCCGGGGCAAGTTTCCAGGCGGTGGTGACCATGGGGAAGTTCCACGGCACGATCAGGCCGACCACGCCGCACGGCTCACGTCGCAGGCGCGCGACAAACTCATTGCTAGGCAGCGCTACCGGGCGGTCTTGCCCTTCATCCAGCTGATCGGCAAGCTCAGCGTAATAACGGAATGTGGCGATGACATCGTCGACATCCATCTGCGCTTCGGCGAGCGGCTTGCCATTGTTACTGGCCTGCAAGAACACCAGACGTTCGCGGCGCGCCTCGACACCCTCGGCAATCGCCCGCAACAGCGTTGCGCGCTGGGCGCCGGTGGTAGCCGACCAGCCGTCGAATGCGGCCTGAGCGGCCAGGGTGGCGCGCTCTACCGCAGCGCCATCGCCGCCGGCCACGTCAGCCAACTGCTGCTCGTTGCTGGGGTTGATGACCTTGAGCGACTGAGGGCCATGCTGCCAGACACCCTCAATGTAAACACCGGCAATCTGCATCATGCTGGCACCGCCTGCACCCAGCTGTTCTGGTCGATTTCGATCAGGCTTGGGCCTTTGCGCTCGCATGCTTGACGCAAGGCATCACGCAGTTGCTCGACATTCCCCACCGCTTGGGCAGCACAGCCCAACGCCTTGGCCACGCCGATAAAGTCCGGGGTATGGATGTCTACACCAACCGGCTCAATGGCACGGTTGACCATGTATTTCTTGATTTCTTCGTAGCCCTGGTTGTTCCACAACAGGACGATCAGCGGCACCTGTGCCTCGGTGGCGCTGGCCAGTTCCGGCAAAGTGAACTGCAACCCGCCGTCACCAATCAGGCACACCACCGGCGCACGTTCTTCGATGGCCTCGGCACTGCCGAGCCAGGCGCCCATGGCCGCAGGCAAGGCGTAGCCCAGGGTGCCGTAACCGGTCGAGGCATTGAACCAGCGCCGTGGCTGATCCATATCCAGGGTCAGGTTGCCGGTGTATACCGGCTGAGTGGAGTCGCCGACCAGTACTGCGTTCGGCAGGGTTTCCAGTACGGTTGTAAGCATGCGCGTCTGGCTGTGCATCGGCAGGTCCCAGTCGGCGAGCAGGCGCTCACGCAAACGTGCTGCACGGTTGGCACCCCACTCGACAGCGCGTACCGGGGCTGGCTGTTCGGCCAGGGCCACCAGCAGCGCCTGGGTGGCTACCGTGGCATCGGCCACCAGGGCGATTTCTGGTGGGTAGTTACGCACCGTCTGGTCCGCGTCGATGTCGATGCGCAGCAGACGCCCAGGGATCTCGAACCCGCCTTTGAAGGTCACGTCGTAATCGGTTTCGGCCAGTTCAGTGCCGATCGCCAGCACCACATCCGCTTCGGCCACCAGTTCACGCGTTGCGACCAGCGACTGCGTCGAACCGATCTGCAGCGGGTGGTTGGCAGGTACTACGCCCTTGGCATTGATGGTCAGCGCCACGGGTGCCTGCAGGTACTCGGCCAGGCGCGTCAGTGCGGCGCTTGCTTCGATCGCGCCACCACCGACAAGGATCAACGGCCGGCGTGCATTGGCCAGTACATCGGCCATTGCCGCGACCGGTCCCGGCGCGGCGCCTGCCCGGGCCACGCGCACCGGCGTGGTAGCCAGCAAGTGATCGGCATCTTCGACCAGCACATCCAGCGGAATTTCGATATGCACTGGACGCGGACGGGCACCGTCAAACACGGCGAAGGCGCGGGCCAACACCATCGGCAGGTCATCAGCGCTCATCAAGGTGTGGGAAAACGCCGCGACGCCGGCAACCAGGCTGCCCTGGGCTGGCAATTCATGCAGTTTGCCGCGTCCGCCACCCAGCTGGTTGCGTGACTGCACGCTGGAGATCACCAGCATCGGGATCGAATCGGCGTAAGCCTGGCCCATGGCGGTGGTGATGTTGGTCATGCCCGGGCCGGTAATGATGAAGCACACCCCAGGCTTGCCACGGGTGCGTGCATAGCCATCAGCCATGAAGCCTGCGCCTTGCTCATGACGCGGCGTGATGTGACGGATAGAGGAACGCGCCAGCCCGCGGTAGAGTTCGACGGTATGCACGCCGGGAATTCCGAAGACATGGTCAACGCCATAGCCTTCAAGGAGTTTTACCAGTACTTCACCGCAAGTTGCCATGTTCGTCTGCCTGTTATTGTGCTGAAAACAGGCTTTATTGGACCGCCGCCTCGCTACCGGCACAATGCAAAAAAGCTCATACTAGGCATGTCTACAGATCATGGCTTGAGCCCAATGAAACGCCTGCCGCCGCTACCCGCCTTGTACACGTTCCTGGTCACCGCGCAGTGCTGCAACTTCACCCGCGCGGCGCAACTGCTGCACATCACCCAAGGGGCGGTGAGCCGACAGATTGCCGGGCTTGAGGATCACCTGGGCTACCCGCTGTTCCTGCGCCAGGCCCGTGGTTTGAGCCTGACCCGCGAAGGACAGGACTGGCTACCGCGGGTGCAGCAGGTATTTGCCGTGATTGAAGAAGGCGTGCAGCAGGTCGGTGCGCGCAGCGCCACCTTGCAACTCAAGGCGCCCACCTGCGTGATGCGCTGGCTGCTTCCGCGTTTGATGGAGTGGCAAGCGTTGCGCCCGGATGTCCCGGTAGAACTGACCACCACCGTTCAGCACGGTGTGGACTTTCGCCGCGAAGTGTTCGATGCCGCCGTGGTGTATGGCGCAGCGCCGAATCATGGATTACAGACGCTCAAGCTGTTTGATGAGCAACTGACGCCGGTGTGTGCACCGCAACTGCTGGCCGGCCCGGTGCCGCTGCGGGAGCTTGCGGATCTGGAGCAACACATGCTGCTGCACCCGACCCGTGACCAGCTCGACTGGAGTGCCTGGCTCAGTGCCGCTGGTGCCAGTCTGCCGCGTCAAGGCAAGAGCCAGCATTTCGAGACCCTGGACATGGCCATGTCCATGGCGTCGCAAGGCACGGGTGTGGCGATTGGTGATTGGTCGTTGATTGGCGATGATCTGAGCTGTGGGCGTCTGGTTACGCCCTTTCCGCTCAAGGTCAGAACCGGTCAGGCTTATTACCTGGTCTGGCCGCAGGGTTCAGGTTCAGCGCCATTGCAGGCGTTGCTCACCTGGCTGCAAGAGCGCGCTGCCGGTAGGAGCAACTGTCTTGCACCACCTGTGGGAGCGGGCTTGCCCCGCGATACGCTGTGACTGACAGAACGCTATCGCGGGGCAAGCCCGCTCCTACAGGGTCAATAGCCGACGGTGAAACGTTGGCGCGAGTGGGCGGGGTTTTCCACTTCATCGAGCATGGCGATGGCGTAGTCGGCAAAGGTGATCCAGCTCTTGCCATCGGCTCCGATCAACAGGTGATCCTTACCCGTCTGGTAACGCCCGCTGCGCGCCCCTTCAACAAATTCGGCCGACGGTGACAGGAATGTCCAGTCCAGTGTTTTTTCCTGGCGCAAGGTGTCGAGGTAATGCCCACCGGCGCTGGCCTCTGCCTTGTAGGCTTCAGGAAAGTCCGGACTGTCGATCACCTTGTGCCCGGACGGCAACAGCAGGCTGCCCGCGCCACCGACCACCAACAAGCGTTTGACCCCAGCACGCTTGACCGGCTCGATAATGGCCTCGGGCTTGATGCCGGAAAAGTGCGCAGCACTGAGCACCACGTCGTGCCCCTGCAGTGC
Source organism: Pseudomonas sp. NUPR-002 (assembly GCF_056322725.1). Taxonomy (NCBI): domain Bacteria; kingdom Pseudomonadati; phylum Pseudomonadota; class Gammaproteobacteria; order Pseudomonadales; family Pseudomonadaceae; genus Pseudomonas; species Pseudomonas sp. NUPR-002. Next base: position 1,197,300 of record NZ_CM150476.1, on the reverse strand, counting down.
CCGCTCAAGCGCAAACGCATCCGTGACATCCAGCGCCACCGGGGTCACCCCTTCACGGCCACTCAGTGACGCCGGGTTACGAGCAATGGCCGTCACGCGGTGGCCACGACGCAGCGCCTCTTCCAGCAACTGGCTTCCGGCACGGCCGGTTGCTCCGATAATTGCGATCTTGCTCATGGAAAACCTCCAGTCAGGATTGAATGTCACTTACCACTTCATCTCGCCCTTGGCGACCTTGGCACTGAGCTCAAGCGAACTCTCTTCACCCAGGTCCGGGTAGCGTTTTTTCATCGCCGCAATCAGCTCGGCAGCGTTGCCAGTGCGGGCGCTTTCCTGGTCGAAAGCGCGAATGTAGTCCGCCGTAAAACGTACCGCTGCAAGCGATTCGCCAGGCTGGCCGAGGTAATGGCCCGGCACCACAATCTGCGGTTTCAGCGCTTCGATGCGCTGCAGCGTGGTCAGCCAATCGCGGTGTGATTGCGCTGTTTGCGTGTCGGCCATCCATACGTGCAGGTTGTTCGCGACCACCACACCGCCCACCACGGCCCGGATGGAAGGAATCCAGACAAAGCTGCGGTCAGGTTGCGGGCCATCGAGGCCTACGACTTCAAGGGTCTGGCCTTCAAGTTTCAGCAGATTACCTTCAAGCACCTGCGGGACCATCAGTTTCGACGGCTTGTCCGCGCCCATCTGCGGCCCCCAGAAAGCCAGCTTGGCGTCCATGGTCTGCTTGATATGGGCAACCGTGGCGGCAGAGGCCACGACCTTGGCACCAGGGTAAGCGTCAGTCAGGGTGTGCAGGCCGAAGTAATAATCCGGATCGCCATGGCTGATATAGATGGTGGTCAGTTGCTTGCCGCTGGCACGCAGCTTGGCCAGCACCTGTTCAGCCTGGCCTTTGCCAAACTGAGCATCGACCAGTATTGCCTCGTGCTCGCCGCTGACAATCACCGAACTCACCGGAAACAAGGCGTTGCTACCCGGGTTGTAGACATCCAGGTGCAGTGCTTGCTCGGCAGCCTGCGCCTGAGTCAGCGCAGCCAGTGTGGCGAAGGCCAATAGCAAGCGGCGCAGGGAGAATGAACGACGCATCAAGGCAGTTCCTGTGACAGAGGGTGTGCGCAACAGCTTAGTTGCGCGAACCCGTACAAAAAATGCGATGCTTGGCATTAGTTTGTTTCTGAAATCGGGCAAATCATGGATCGTCTGAGCGCAATGCGCGTCTTCGTCAGTGTCGTTGACCTCGGCAGCCAATCGGCGGCGGCCGAGCATCTGGACCTGTCGCGCCCGGTGGTGTCACGTTATCTGGCCGAACTGGAAGATTGGGTAGGTGCACGCTTGATGCAACGCACCACCCGGCGCCTGAGCCTGACGGCGGCGGGCCAGGAGACACTGACACGCTGCCGCCAGCTGCTGGAGTTGGCCGATGACCTGCGGGTGGCCGTGCGTGCGCCGGATGAGGCGCCACGCGGTGAACTGCGCATCAGCGTCAGCACTTCGTTTGGTCAGGCGCAGTTGATCGATGCCATTGCCGCGTACGTGCAGCGCTACCCTGGCGTGAAGATCGACCTGCAGATGCTCGATCGCACCGTCAACCTGGTGGATGAGCGCATCGACCTGGCCATTCGTACCAGCAACGACCTGGATCCGAACCTCATCGCCCGCCGCCTGAGCGTGTGCCGCTCGGTGATCTGCGCCTCCCCCGCCTACTTGCGTGAACACCCCACCCCCTTGCAGGTTGAGGACTTGGCGCAGCATAACTGCCTGACCCACTCTTATTTTGGCCGCAATCTCTGGCACTTCGAGGTCGCCGGCCAATCGCTCTCGGTGCCGGTGCAGGGCAGCATCAGCGCCAACGAAGCCATGACCCTGCAACGCGCAGCATTGGCCGGCGCCGGAATCGCCATGCTGCCGACCTATCAGGCCGCCGCAGCCCTGCGCAGCGGCGAGTTGATACGCCTGCTGCCCCAAGCCAAGCCGCAAGAGCTCAATCTCAACGCGGTGTACACCTCACGCAAACACATGCCGGCCACCTTACGCAGCATGCTCGACTTTCTGGCCGAACGCTTCACCACCGAGCCGGAATGGGACCGTGGCCTGGACTAGCAAGCACGCCGGACAAAGCTGACCTATGCTTTTAATAGCACCTGTGTACAGCTTGAAAGGGGTAAGCATTATGAGCCTCAAATCCAGACGATGTGCGGTGGTCTTCGCCATTGCTGCTGTGTTCGGGTTATATGGCACCGCTGCCTATCGGGTCGAACAAGCCCGCCATCAGCCGTATTCAGCCGCCAGTTGCAGCCTGGCTCATTGCGTGCCGCACACCGCCACCCTGAGCGCGCTGAGGTAAGCATCAATCCCGTGGGCAATGCTGCGGTCTAATTAAATGACGCAGACGCTTAGCAAGCTATCGAGTACACTGACCAGCACTTGCTTCTGCAGCCTACCCCTGCGGAATAACCCTGCCCTTCGAGCTGGCCAGTGACGCAACTCAATACTCCGCAACCGGTCCTGCGCAGCGTGTTGGTTGCGCTGATGCTGGCGATTTTCCTCGGTGCCCTCGATCAGACGATCGTCGCCGTATCGATGCCAGCGATTTCCGCCCAATTCAATGATGTTGGCCTGCTGGCCTGGGTCATCTCCGGCTACATGGTCGCGATGACCGTGGCGGTGCCGATCTACGGCAAACTGGGCGATCTGTACGGCAGGCGCCGGATGATCCTCACCGGCACCGCGCTGTTCACCGTGGCGTCGCTGTTCTGCGCACTGGCACAGAACATGGAGCAACTGGTGCTGGCGCGGGTACTCCAGGGCATCGGTGCGGGCGGCATGGTCTCGGTCAGTCAGGCGATCATTGGTGACTTTGTGCCACCGCGTGAACGCGGTCGCTATCAGGGTTACTTCAGCAGCATGTATGCCCTGGCCAGCGTGGCCGGTCCGGTGCTGGGCGGTTACCTCACTGAATATTTGTCCTGGCGCTGGGTGTTCTGGCTGAACCTGCCCCTGGGGCTGACCGCCTGGTGGGTGACCCGCCGCGCGCTGCGTACGCTGGTGGTGCCGCAACATCGGGCGCAGGTCGATTACCTCGGTGCGGCGCTGTTGATTTTCGGTTTGAGCAGCCTGTTGCTGGGTATCACCCTGATCGGCCAGGGGCACCCCTGGTATTCTTCCCAAGTCAGCGTCTTGCTGGGCTGTGCATTGGTGGGGCTGGTGATTTTTGTCCTGCATGAGCGCCGCGCCGCGGAGCCCTTGCTGCCGCTCAAGCTGTTTGCCAACCGGGTCGCAACCCTGTGCTGGTGCACGCTGTTCTTCACCAGTTTCCAGGCGATTTCCCTGACCATGCTGATGCCGTTGCGTTACCAGAGCATCACCGGCGCCGGGGCCGACAGCGCTGCGTTGCACTTGCTGCCACTGGCCATCGGTTTACCGATCGGCGCCTACTGCGGTGGCCGCCTGACCAGTTTCACCGGGCGCTACAAGCCACAGATTCTCGCCGGTGCGCTGCTGATGCCCTTTACCATTGTCGGCATGGCCTTCACTGCGCCGCAGTCGGTCTGGCTCAGCGGGCTGTTCATGATCCTCACTGGAATCGCCTCGGGCCTGCAGTTTCCGACCTCACTGGTTGCCACCCAGAGCGCCGTGGAACCCAAGGATATCGGAGTCGCCACCAGCACCAGCAACCTGTTCCGCTCACTGGGCGGCGCGATGGGCGTTGCGTGCATGTCGGCGCTGCTACTGGCGATGCTGCAGCACGGTGACCTGAGCCAGAACGCCGACGCTCTGCTCGGCAGCCTCAAGGCCGGGGAGCCGAGTGCGCAGGCGCAAGCACAATTGCTTGATACCTTCCGCAACTTGCTCCTGGGCAGTGCGATGGTGTCGCTGTTTGGTCTGACGGCCGCGCTCGCCCTGCCAGATAGGCAACTGCGCGGCCGTATGTAGGCAGTTTCAGAAGGCTATGGAAACAATTCATCACAAACCTTCACAAAGTCTCATTTGCGCAAGGCCGGGCTCAAGCGCAGCATATCCAGCCCGGTATCGACCCAACGCTCGGCATCACCCAACAGATCGAAGCTTTCCGGCAACAGCAACCAGCGGCGAATCAGGCCGTCTATATAGGCAAAGATCGCCAGCGCCGCACGCTCGGGATCGACATCCGCAGGCAATTGCCCACGCTTGACTGCATTGCCCAGTGACAACGCGATATTGGCATGACATTCCACCGTCGAGGTTTGCCGCTGCTGGCGGATCTCGCACATATCATCGGTGAACTCGCATTTATGATGCAGAATTTCATTGATACGACGGGTTTTCGGATCAAGCACCAACTGGTGCATCAGCTGGACCAACAGTTTGCGCGTGCAGCCGAGCGGATCAATTTCATCTTCGCTTTCGCTGGCCCGGGCCAAGGCATCCAGCGGTTCGCGCAGGCTTTCGAGCATGGCCTCGACCAGCTCGGCCTTGTCGTTGAAGTGCCAGTAGATAGCACCGCGGGTAACCCCCGCCAGCTTGGCGATATCCGCCAGGGTAGTACGCGCTACCCCGCGCTTATAGAAGGCCTTTTCCGCCGCTTCGAGAATCTGGGCGCGGGTTTCCTGGGCTTCTTCTTTGGTTCGACGGACCATGGCAGTACGACCTCATCAAAACCCAGATGCATTCGTAAGCACCTGGGAGCTGAGCCGGATCAACCTTTAACAAGTTGTTACCAGCGATAGTAGATTCTAGGCTTGCGGCGGCCTGGAGCATCGCCTGCAAGGTATTTACAAACAACCATGAATGTAAGTATATTCCTTAGCAAGCTATTTATCCACTCGACAACATTTTTTCTATTCGCACCCTTTCCATTTATTCTTGAGCGTCTTCAGCTCTTGCGACCCGAGGATCTTCATGCAATTCAAGCCCGCTGTTACCGCTCTGGTATCCGCCGTCGCCCTGGCAACACTGCTCAGCGGCTGTAAAAAGGAAGAGGCAGCGCCTGTTGCGCAAGCTCCTCAGGTCGGCGTCGTTACCCTGCAAACCCAGGCCTACACCCTGACTTCCGAGCTGCCGGGACGCACCACTGCCTACCGCATTGCCGAAGTTCGCCCACAGGTCAACGGCATCATTCTCAAGCGCCTGTTCAAAGAAGGCACTGAGGTCAAGGAAGGTCAGCAGCTGTACCAGATCGATCCGTCGGTGTACGAAGCGACCCTGGCCAGCGCCCAGGCGAACCTGCAGTCGACCCGTTCGCTGTCTGAGCGTTACAAGCAGCTGGTCGCCGAACAAGCGGTGAGCCGTCAGGAATACGACGACGCGCAAGCCAAACGTTTGCAGGCTGAAGCAGCCCTGCGCAGCGCCCAGATCGACCTGCGTTACACCAAGGTCCTGGCCCCGCTGAGCGGCCGTATCGGACGCTCCTCGGTCACCGAAGGCGCCCTGGTCAACAATGGCCAGGCCGATGCCATGGCGGTGATTCAACAACTGGACCCGATCTACGTTGACGTTACCCAGTCCTCGGCTGAACTGCTGAAACTGCGCCGTGAACTGGAAAGCGGTCAGCTGCAGAAGGTCGGCGACAATTCCGCCAAGGTCACCCTGACCCTCGAAGATGGCAGCACCTACCGCCAGGAAGGTCGCCTGGAATTCTCCGAAGTGTCGGTTGACCCGACCACCGGTTCCGTCACCCTGCGTGCCGTATTCCCCAACCCTGAGCACAACTTGCTGCCGGGCATGTTCGTCCACGCCCGCCTGAAAGCCGGGGTCAACGCCCAGGCGATCCTCGCGCCACAGCAAGGCGTTACCCGTGACCTCAAGGGCCAGCCGACCGCGCTGGTGGTCGACAAGGACAACAAGGTCGAACTGCGCCAGCTCAAGGCCAGCCGTACCGTCGGCAATGAATGGCTGATCGAAGAAGGCCTGAACGCCGGTGACCGGGTGATTACCGAAGGCCTGCAGTACGTCAAGCCGGGCATCGAGGTCAAAGTCAGCGAAGCCACCAACGTCAAGCCTGCTCAGCCAACCCAGGCCAATGCACAGTCTGCAGGGGCCAAAGGGGAGTAAACCATGTCGAGATTCTTTATCGATCGCCCGATTTTTGCCTGGGTGATCGCCTTGGTGATCATGTTGGTCGGCGCTTTGTCGATCCTCAAGTTGCCAATCAACCAGTACCCGAGCATCGCACCGCCGGCCATCGCCATTGCCGTAACCTACCCGGGCGCCTCGGCGCAGACCGTGCAGGACACCGTGGTCCAGGTGATCGAGCAGCAGCTCAACGGTATCGACAACCTGCGTTATGTCTCGTCGGAAAGTAACTCCGACGGCACCATGACCATCACCGCGACCTTCGAACAGGGGACCAACCCCGATACCGCGCAGGTCCAGGTGCAGAACAAGCTGAACCTGGCGACCCCGCTGCTGCCGCAAGAAGTACAGCAGCAAGGTATCCGGGTAACCAAGGCAGTGAAGAACTTCCTGCTGGTAATCGGCCTGGTGTCTGAAGACGGCAGCATGACCAAGGACGACTTGGCCAACTACATCGTTTCCAACATGCAGGACCCGATCTCGCGTACCGCGGGTGTCGGTGACTTCCAGGTGTTCGGTGCCCAGTACGCGATGCGTATCTGGCTCGACCCGGCCAAGCTGAACAAGTACCAACTGACCCCGATCGACGTGCGTACCGCTGTGGCGGCACAGAACGTACAGATTTCCTCCGGTCAGCTCGGTGGCCTACCTGCCCTGCCCGGCCAGCAACTGAACGCCACGATCATCGGCAAGACCCGTCTGCAGACCGCCGAGCAGTTCGAAAAGATCTTGCTCAAGGTTAACCGCGACGGCTCCCAGGTACGTCTGAAAGACGTCGCCGAAGTTGGCCTTGGTGGTGAGAACTATGCGGTCAGCGCCCAGTTCAACGGCAAGCCGGCCTCGGGTCTGGCGGTCAAGCTGGCAACCGGTGCCAACGCCCTGGACACTGCCAAAGCACTGCGCAAGACCATCAGCGAACTGGAGCCGTTCTTCCCGGAAGGCATGAAGGCGGTATTCCCGTATGACACCACGCCCGTGGTGACCGAATCGATCAGCGGGGTGATCCACACCCTGATCGAAGCGATCGTGCTGGTGTTCCTGGTGATGTACCTGTTCCTGCAGAACTTCCGCGCCACCATCATCACCACCATGACCGTACCGGTGGTATTGCTGGGTACCTTCGGTATCCTGGCCGCTGCAGGCTTCAGCATCAACACCCTGACCATGTTCGGCATGGTGCTGGCCATCGGCTTGCTTGTAGACGATGCCATCGTTGTGGTGGAAAACGTTGAGCGGGTGATGTCCGAAGAGGGCCTGTCACCCAAAGAAGCGACCAAGAAGTCCATGGGCCAGATCCAGGGCGCGCTGGTTGGTATCGCCATGGTGCTCTCGGCGGTACTGCTGCCAATGGCGTTCTTCGGTGGCTCCACCGGGGTGATCTACAAACAGTTCTCGATCACCATCGTATCGGCCATGGCGCTGTCGGTCGTGGTCGCCCTGATCTTCACCCCGGCACTGTGCGCAACCATGCTCAAGCCGATTGCCAAGGGTGAGCATCATGTTGCCAAACGTGGCTTCTTCGGCTGGTTCAACCGCAACTTCGACCGCAGCGTTCAGAGCTACGAGCGTGGCGTGGGCAACATCCTGCGCAACAAGGCACCGTACCTGCTGGCCTACCTGCTGATCATGGTCGGTATGGTCTGGCTGTTCATGCGTATCCCTACCGCCTTCCTTCCTGAGGAAGACCAGGGCGTACTGTTCGCCCAGGTGCAAACCCCTGCCGGCTCCAGTGCCGAGCGGACCCAGGTAGTGATCGATGAAATGCGCAGCTACCTGCTGGACAAAGAAGCCGATACCGTTGCCTCGGTGTTCACCGTAAACGGCTTCAACTTCGCCGGTCGCGGGCAGAGCTCGGGTATGGCCTTCATCATGCTCAAGCCGTGGGAAGAGCGTTCCGCCGAGAACAACGTGTTCAACCTGGCGGCACGTGCCCAGCAGCACTTCTTCAGCTTCCGCGACGCGATGGTGTTCGCCTTTGCCCCGCCTGCGGTACTGGAGTTGGGTAACGCCACCGGTTTCGACGTGTTCCTGCAAGACCGTGCCGGCGTCGGCCACGACAAGCTGATGGAAGCGCGTAACCAGTTCCTCGGCATGGCCGCGCAGAGCAAGATCCTCTCGGCAGTACGTCCGAACGGTCTGAACGATGAACCGCAATACCAGTTGACCGTCGATGACGAGCGCGCCAGTGCCTTGGGTGTGACCATCGCCGACATCAACAACACCCTGTCGATTGCCCTGGGTGCCAGCTACGTCAACGACTTCATCGACCGCGGTCGGGTCAAGAAGGTGTACATCCAGGGTGAGTCCGCATCGCGCATGAACCCGGAAGACCTGCAGAAGTGGTACGTGCGCAACAGTGTCGGTGAAATGGTGCCGTTCTCTTCCTTCGCCAAAGGCGAGTGGATCTACGGTGCACCGAAGCTGTCGCGTTACAACGGTGTCGAGGCCATGGAAATTCTCGGTGCGCCAGCCCCTGGCTACAGTACCGGTGAAGCCATGCTCGAGGTCGAGCGCATTGCGGCCCAACTGCCAAAAGGTATCGGTTACTCCTGGACCGGTCTGTCGTACGAGGAGCGCCTGTCGGGTTCCCAGGCGCCAGCGCTGTACGCCTTGTCGCTGCTGATGGTGTTCCTGTGTCTGGCCGCGCTGTATGAAAGCTGGTCGATTCCGATCGCGGTCATGCTCGTGGTACCGCTGGGGATCATCGGTGCGCTGCTGGCTACCAGCCTGCGTGGTCTGTCCAACGACGTGTACTTCCAGGTCGGTTTGTTGACGACCATTGGTCTGGCGGCGAAGAACGCGATTCTGATCGTCGAATTTGCCAAGGAACTGCATGAACAAGGCCGTAGCCTGGTCGATGCGGCGATTGAAGCGTGCCGGATGCGTCTGCGCCCGATCATCATGACCTCGCTGGCGTTCATCCTCGGCGTGGTACCGTTGGCTATCTCTACCGGTGCCGGCTCGGGTAGCCAGCACGCGATCGGTACCGGGGTAATCGGCGGCATGCTGACGGCCACCGTACTGGCGATCTTCTGGGTACCGCTGTTCTTCGTTAGCGTGTCGTCGATGTTCAGTAGCAAGAAAACTGAAGAAGACTTCACCCCTGAAACCCCACGCAATGAGGCCGGGCAATGAGTAAGTCCCTGTTATCTTTGGCGGTCACCGCTTTCATTCTAGGCGGCTGCTCGCTGATTCCTGACTACCAGACCCCGGAATCGCCGGTGGCTGCGCAGTGGCCGCAAGGCCCTGCCTATTCGCCGACCGAGTCGGCGGATGTCGCCGCTGCCGAGCAGGGCTGGCGTCAGTTTTTCCATGACCCGGCGCTGCAGCAGTTGATCCAGGTCTCGCTGCTCAACAACCGCGACCTCAAGGTCGCGGCGTTGAACATCGACGCCTACCGGGCGCAATACCGCATCCAGCGTGCTGACCTGTTCCCGGCGGTCACCGCCGATGGCAGCGGCAACCGTCAACGTCTGCCGGCCAATATGTCGCAGAGCGGTGAAGCCGGTATCAACAGCACCTACTCGGCCACCCTCGGCGTGAGTGCCTATGAACTCGACCTGTTTGGCCGGGTGCGCAGCCTCACCGAGCAACAGCTGGAAATCTACCTGTCCAGTGAAGAAGCCCGGCGCTCGACCCAGATTGCTCTGGTCGCCAGCGTTGCCAACGCTTACTTCACCTGGCAGGCCGACCAGGACCTGCTCAAGCTGACCGAAGAAACGCTGAAAACCTATGAGCAAAGCTATGCGCTGACCTTGCGCAGCAATGAAGTCGGTGTGGCTTCTGCGCTGGACCTGAGCCAGGCGCGCACTTCGGTTGAAGGCGCCCGAGTCAAACTGGCCCAGTACCAACGCCTGGTTGCTCAGGACCTGAACAGCCTGGCGGTATTGCTCGGTACCGGTGTGCCGACCAACCTGCCAGCAGCCAAGGACCTGAACAGCGAGCTGCTGGCCAAGGTGCCAGCGGGCCTGCCGTCGGATCTGCTGCAGCGCCGGCCTGACATCCAGGAAGCCGAACACCTGCTCAAGGCCGCCAATGCCAACATTGGCGCCGCCCGTGCAGCGTTCTTCCCGAGCATCAGCCTGACCGCCAACGCCGGTACCATCAGCCCGGACATGAGCGGACTGTTCAGCGGTGGCTCGGGTACCTGGTTGTTCCAGCCGCAGATCAGCCTGCCGATCTTCAACGCCGGTGCCCTGCGTGCCAGCCTCGATTACTCGAAGATCCAGAAAGACATCAACGTCGCCAAGTACGAGAAAACCATTCAGGTTGCCTTCCAGGAAGTCTCCGATGGCCTCGCCGCACGCCAGACCTTCAACGATCAGTTGAAAGCCCAGCGTGATCTGGTCTCCGCCAACGAGGACTACTACCGTCTGGCCGAGCGTCGTTACCGTATCGGTGTCGACAGCAACCTGACATTCCTCGACGCTCAGCGTCAGTTGTTCAACAGCCAGCAGGCGTTGATCACTGATCGCCTGTCGCAGCTGGTCAGCGAGGTCAACCTGTACAAGGCCCTCGGTGGCGGCTGGTACGAGCAGACCGGGCAGGCACAGCAACAAGCTTCGGTTGACGCGTCGAAGAGCTGACGCTGACTTGAGGCTTACAAACCCACCCTTGCGGTGGGTTTTTTTATGCTTCGCGGGGCAAGCCCGCTCCCACCGATTGTAGTGATCGCCAGTGGGAGCGGGCTTGCCCCGCGAAAACAAACTAACCATTCAGTTAACGTTCGATTACCGCCCAATACCGCCTGTAACGAATTGATTCACCCCCGCCCGCCCCCGCACCATTCCCTCGCAGCCTTAACAAAGCACACCCCAAAAGACTGATACCCGGCCTGAGACCTCTGAATGTCGCAGCGGATGGTTTCGGCTTGAATAAAAACAAGAGACACACACATGATCACTCCCGCACCCGCACGGCACCTGCTTTCCGGCCTGTTGGCCATGACCTTCACCTTGCCGGCCCTGGCCAGCGAAAGCGGCTTTGTCGAAGACGCCAAGGTCAACCTCAACCTGCGCAACTTCTACATCAATCGCAACTTCGTCGACCCCGCCTACCCACAAGGCAAGGGCGAGGAATGGACCCAAAGCTTCATCCTCGATGCTCGCTCCGGATTCACCCAAGGCGTGGTCGGCTTCGGCGTCGATGTGTTGGGGCTGTACTCGATCAAACTCGATGGCGGCAAGGGCACGGCGGGCACTCACTTGCTGCCGGTGCATGATGACGGCCGCCCCGCCGATGATTTCGGCCGCCTGGGCGTGGCGTTGAAAGCCAAGCTGTCGAACACCGAACTGAAAGTGGGTGAATGGATGCCGGTGTTGCCGATCTTGCGCGCGGACGATGGCCGCTCGTTGCCGCAAACCTTTCGCGGCGGCCAGATCACGTCACAGGAAATCAGCGGCCTGACCCTGTATGCCGGGCAGTTCCGCGGCAACAGCCCGCGCAATGACGCGAGCATGGAAGACATGTCGATGAACGGCAAAGCGGCCTTCACGTCCGACCGTTTCAACTTTGCTGGTGGTGAATACAGCTTCAACGAAAAACGCACCCTGATTGGCCTGTGGAATGCCGAGCTCAACGACATCTACAGCCAGCAATACCTCAACCTGGTGCACAGCCAGCCGCTGGGTGACTGGACGCTGGGTGCCAACCTCGGCTACTTCATCGGCAAGGAAGACGGCGCAGCACGGGCCGGTGACCTGGACAACCGCACCGCCTCGGCACTGCTCTTCGCCAAATATGGCAGCAGCACGTTCTATGTCGGCCTGCAAAAAGTCAGCGGCGACGATGGCTGGATGCGGGTCAATGGCACCAGCGGCGGCACCCTGGCCAACGACAGCTACAACTCCAGCTTCGACAACGCCAAAGAACGCTCCTGGCAACTGCGCCACGACTTCAACTTTGCTGGGGTCGGCGTTCCCGGCCTGACTCTGATGAACCGCTACATCAGCGGCGATAACGTGCACACCGCCACTGTCAGCGATGGCGAAGAGTGGGCACGCGAAACGGAACTGGCTTATGTGATTCAGTCCGGAAGCCTGAAAAACCTGTCGGTCAAATGGCGCAACTCGACCATGCGTCGCGACTACAGCAGCAATGCCTTCGACGAGAATCGCCTGATCATCAGTTACCCGATCGGTATTCTCTGAATCGGCCCCGCGATGCGATATGGCTGACAGATCGCGATCGCGGGGCAAGCCCGCTCCTACACAGCGTCAGGCGCCGCGCACAGTGCGGCTGCGCTGGCCAAGCACGCCCACCGGCACATCGCCTTGCAGTGTCACTCGGCGCACCACGCGGTTCTGGGTGCCATAGTCATCCACCGCATAGTGCTGAGTGGCGCGGTTGTCCCAGATCGCTACGTCACCGGCCTGCCAGCGCCAGCGCACGGTGTTCTCCAGACGCGTGACATGGCTCTGCAGGAGGTTGAACAGGTGTGTGGAGTCAAACTGCGAGTAGCCTTTCAAGCGCTTGACGAAATGGCCGAGCAGCAAGTTCTTTTCGCCGCTGACCGGGTGTACACGCACCACCGGATGCTCGGTTTCATACACCGTCGAGGTAAAGATACGACGGTAGCTTTCCTGCTGCTCGGCGCTGACATTCGGCTTTGCCCCGGCGTAGTCGTACTCGTTGCTGTGCACCGCCCACAGTTGATCGGCCAGGGCCTGCAGTTCTGCGGGAAGGTCCCGGTAAGCCGCCGCGGTATTGGCCCAGACCGTATCACCGCCTGACGCTGGCGCCACCACCGAGCGCAGAATCGAAGCCTTGGGATAGGCATCGACGAAGGTCACGTCGGTGTGCCAGGAGTTGGCCCGCCGCTCGCTGTCGAGTTCGAGCAGAAAACGCGTGCCTTCGCGAACCGGCACGGTCGGGTGCGCGATCGGTTCACCCAGCAGATGGGCAAAGGCTTCCTGGCCCTGATCGTCGAGCTGATGCTGAGCGCGGAAGAAGATCACTTTGTGCTCAACCAGTGCGGCCTGAATGGCTTCGATCACCGCCGGTTCAAGGTCGGCGCTCAACTGTACGCCACGGATCTCGGCGCCGATGCGTCCGGCCACCGGGTGGATGTCCAGCACGTGGCTGACGGGTGCTACGGCGTGTGCGGCATTGCTCATGGTACGACCCTCATCTGGCTGCTCTCGGAAAAAGCCAATGAGGCACTTGCGCTATCTATATGCAAATAAGCTCTAATAAATATTCAAGCGCTTCATTGACGGAATAAGAGCTTGCATTTAAAACCTGAGCCTTCGTGGCGGCAAATACCTTCGCCGTATTTTTGGAATGCCGGGAAAGCATATGGATCTTCGCCAACTGCGTTACTTCATCGCCCTTACCGAACACCGCAGTTTTGTCCGTGCAGCGGACGCCATGGGCATCACCCAACCGGCCTTCAGCCGCAGCATTCAGGGCCTGGAACAGGAGTTCGGCTGCGTGTTGGTCGACCGTGGCAACAAGGACCTGCGCCCCACGCCCGAAGGCCAGGTGGTGTTGCAGCACGCCTTGCGCCTGGTACAGGGTGCGGCACAGTTGAGCTGTGAAGTCCTGCAGATGACCAAGCTCGATGCCGGCGAACTGCACTTCGGCTGCGGGCCGGCGCCTGCCGTGCAGTTGGTGCCTCAAGCGCTGAGTGTGTTTCTCAAGGCGCACCCGAATGTGCGCACCCGCCTTGAAGTGGATAGCTGGGAGAAACTCAGCCGGGCATTGAACCGTGAGGAGATTGAATTCTTCATCGCCGACGTGCGCCAGTTCGAGGCCGACCCGAACTTCCAGACCCTGCCCTTGAGCCCGCGCCGAGGCCTGTTTTTCTGCCGCCCCGGGCATCCGCTGCTGGCCAAGGACAGCCTGTCGACCAACGATATGTTCGATTACCCCCTGGCCACCACGCTGATACCGCCTGGGGTGCGCAAGCTGTTGGCAAACCTCAGCGGCAAGACTGATTTCACCCCGCAGTTGCTGACGGAGCACTTGCCGACCCTGGTGAGCCTGGTGCTCGACAGCGATGCCATCGGCATCGGCACCGAGGAAGCGTTTGCCAAGGAGATCCAGCAGGGCCGTCTGGTGCGCTTGCACTGGCGCAATCTGCCGGCCCAGGTCGACAGTCTCAATGCCCGCTGCGGCATTGTCAGCCGCAGCGGTTATCGCCTGTCTCCGGCAGCCCGGGAAATGATCGATACGCTGATCAGCCTCGATCAGCAGCCTGCGCGACAGGCACTGGCTGGCTAGCCTGTGGCGCCAGCCACTGGCTGACCTTGAACGGCTTACGGATCAGGCGCTGCGCGGCCGCCAGGTCGACCGAGGCCTGAAGCTGGTCGAGGAAAGGTTGGTCGAGGCTGGAACGGAAGGTCTGTTCAAGCAATTCATCCTGCAAATCACGTTGCAGGATTACCGGCGGATAGCTCGCCAATTCCGAGACCAACTGGATGTAGGCTTCCTTGTTGTTCTCATCGCTGAGCCACTGCACCGCCTGCTGCTGAGCCGCCAGCAGGCGCTGCACCAGCTCAGGATGGGCGTCGACAAACGCACCGGAACCGACCAGCACCGCCTGAATGCTACCGGCGCCGCCCAGGTCACGGGTGTTCAGTGGCAACTCGGCCAGGCCACGTGCCTGCAACGCTGTCAGCCCGGACAGCCCCCAGGTGGCGTCAATCTGCTTCGCTGCCAACGCAGCGATGGAGGCGTTGAAGTCGAGGTTGATGATTTTCAGATCCTTCTCACTCAAACCCTGGCTGGCCAGCGCGGCATCGAACGACAGCTGGCTGGCAGTGCCGCGGAAGATCGCCACGCGTTTGCCCTTCAGATCCTGCAACGACTGGATGCCGCTGCCCGGCGCGACGCCCAGGTAGTGCTTGATGCCGCGTCCGGTCGCGGCCAGCAAGCGCGTGTCCACGCCATTGGCCTTACCGATGATTGCTGCCAGATCGCCGAGGTAGGCGAAATCGACCTGGCCGTTGGCAAACGCCTCGTTGATCACCGGCCCGGCGCCTTTGAAGTAATTCCACTGAATCTTGATGCCGTCGGCCGCGAAGGCTTTTTCCAGCAATTGCTGATTGCGCAATACATCGCTGACACCGCCACCGGAGTTTTTCGGCCCGGCACTCAGGTCAGGCACAGCGATGCGGATTTCCCGCACCGGATTGGCCTCGGCCAGCGGCGGAAGCCAACCGACTACGGCGGCCAGGGCGGGGGCGGCAAACAGACTGAACACACGGTTGATAGACAGGTTCATGGCGGGCGACTCCTTGTAGTGATGGCGCCACGCTAACCACATCCTGGAACGCAAAATAAATACTAATAAATTACATTTTAAAAACTTTAAAGAATAAGCAAGCAGCCACGGGGCTCGCGCAAGCGATGCCTCAAGCACAAGAAAAATATGCGCCGAATGCATTGGATACAGCGCCAGCGGCCTGCTTTAAATGCTTTCTCTTATCACCTATTCGAATTTATTTTTTAAAAAATATACCGGAAAGGAATATAGAAATAGCCAATCCAAGGAGCTCTGCCATGGCCCAAGCATCACTTCCCAGCCTGCCTCTGGCCCGGCCCACAGGTCGCCTGCGCGCAGTGGCCACACGCTCCCAGAGCCACCTGCTGGCCTGGTACCTGCCCTTGGCACTGGCACTGTTGTGGTGGCTGGCCAGTGCAAACCTGTGGATGAGCGAACAGATACTGCCAGCCCCCAGCCTGGTCTGGCACAGCGCGCTGGAACTGGCCCACGGCGAGCTGTGGATGCACCTGGGCATCAGCCTGCAGCGATTGCTGGTCGGGCTGTTGGTCGGGGTCGCCAGTGGTGCCCTGCTCGGCGCCTGGCTAGGCTTCAGCCGGCGTGCCGAACGCTTGATCCTGCCGACCTTCAATGCCCTGGCGCAGATCCCGACCTTGGCTTGGGTGCCGTTGTTCATGGTGCTGTTCGGCATCGGCGAACTGCTCAAGCTGGTGGTGCTGGTCAAGGCCATCATCGTTCCGGTCACCCTGCACACACTGGTCGGCGTACGGGATGCCCAACCCCGCCTGCGCGAAGCGGCCACGGTACTCAAACTCCCCCAGCGCTTGCTGATCACCCGGCTGATCCTGCCGGCCGCGTTGCCCGCCTTTCTGGCCGGTGTCCGCCTGGCCCTGGCCACCGGCTGGTCGTCATTGCTGGCGGTTGAATTGCTCGCGTCCAGTGAGGGCATCGGCTACCTGATGGTCTGGGCCCGGCAGTTGTTCATGCTCGATATCGTCTTTGTCTGCATCGCCGTTATCGGCCTGTTCGGTTTTGCCATGGACCGTAGCCTGGGCTGGCTGGAACAGCGCCTGGTGCACTGGCCACACCCGGCCGGCGCCGAGCTTCGCGTCCATCGCTTGCAGGGCATCGAACGCTTTCAGGCGTTGCTGCTCCCCCTCGCGCTGCTGGCCGCCTGGCAACTGGCCAGCCAGTTGCAATGGGTGGATGCCAATATTCTGGTGGCGCCTGTGCAGGTATTGAGCACCGCCTGGAGCGGTTTGCTCGACGGCTCGCTGACCACCGCGCTGGCAATCAGCGTTGGGCGTGCACTGGCGGGTTTGCTGCTGGGTGGCGGCCTGGGTTTCGCCCTGGGGTTGTGGTTGGGGCTGTCGCAGCCTGCCGAGCGCCTGCTCGGGCCGACCCTGGCGGCGCTGCGGCAGATTGCGATCTTTGCCTGGGTACCGCTGCTCACCGCCTGGTTCGGCCTGGGTGAGCTGGCCAAGTGGGTGTTTGTCGGCCTGGCCGCGTTCTTTGCTCTGTTCATCGCGACCCAGCGCAGCGTTGCCAACCGCTCGCCACAACTGGATGAAGCCGCACGGGTGTTGCACCTGAACCTGCGCCAACGCTTGCTGCGCCTGGTACTGCCCGGCGCCGCCCCGGGGATTTTCGCCGGCCTGCGGGTGGGGCTGATCTACGCCTGGCTGGGCACCATCGGCGCCGAATACTTCATGCCCTCCGGCGGTGGCATCGGCAGCCTGATGATTGGCGCCCAGCAGTTGCTGCGCATGGACCTGATCATGGCCGGGATGCTGCTGGTCGGCCTCACCGGGGCGCTGCTCGGCGCCCTTGGACAACACATCGAATCACGCGCCACACGCTGGAGAAGAGCATGAACGCCATCGCCCATCCTTTGGTCAGTTTCAACCACGTCGGCAAACACTTCGCGGTGGCCGGTGGTCAGCTGGAAGCCATTCGCGACTTCAACCTGCAGATTGCCGAGGGCGAGTTCGTCGCCATTGTCGGCGCCAGCGGCTGTGGCAAGTCCACCTTACTGCGCTTGCTGATCGGCCTGGACAACGACTTTCAGGGCCAGATCCTGATCGATGGCCAGCCGGTATCGAGCATTGGTCTTGAACGCGGCATGGTGTTCCAGGAACACCGCCTGTTCCCTTGGCTGACGGTGCAGGAAAACATCGCCCTGGGCCTGGTCAATCAGCCATTGCCTGACAGTACGCGGGCCCAGCGGGTTGCCGAATACATCGCCCTGGTCGGCCTGCAAGATTTCAGTCAGGCCTACCCGCACCAGCTCTCCGGCGGTATGGCCCAACGTGTGGCGATTGCCCGCGGCTTGGTGGCCAGCCCACGCATTCTGCTGCTCGATGAGCCGTTCGGGGCCCTCGATGCGCTGACCCGGCAACAGATGCAGGAGGAGTTGCTGGCCATCCGCGAACGCGCGCGCATTACCACCTTGCTGGTGACCCACGATGTGGAAGAAGCGCTGTTTCTGGCTGACCGCGTGGTAGTGCTGGAGCCCCGCCCCGGGCGGATCAAGCGCATCAATACGGTTGCTCTGGCGCACCCCCGTCAGCGTTCCAGCCACGATTTCCATCGCCTGCGTGAAGCGTTGCTGCACGACCTGACCGCCGACGATCGTTACCTGCCGCCCGTACCGGCGCAGATCAACAACCTCCCGCTGTCCTACCTTGCCTACTGAGAGCCGCACATGAGCCAACGCCCCAACTTTCTGGTCATCGTTGCCGACGACCTGGGATTCTCCGACCTCGGCGCCTTCGGCGGTGAGATTGCCACCCCCAACCTCGATGCCCTGGCCACTGCCGGCCTGCGCCTGACCGACTTTCACACCGCGCCGACCTGCTCGCCGACCCGTTCCATGCTGCTCACCGGCACCGACCACCATATCGCCGGGATCGGCACCATGGCCGAGGCCCTGACCCCGGAGCTGATCGGCAAACCCGGCTACGAGGGCTACCTCAATGACCGCGTCGTAGCGCTGCCGGAACTGCTGCGCGAAGCTGGCTACCAGACCCTGATGAGTGGCAAATGGCACTTGGGCCTGAAGGCTGAGCTGGCGCCGCATGCCCGTGGTTTCGAGCGCTCCTTTGCCCTGTTGCCAGGAGCTGCCAACCACTACGGTTTCGAGCCGACCTACGACGAACAGACCCCACGCCTGCTCAAGTCCACCCCTGCGCTGTACATCGAAGACCAGACCTTCGTTGAACAGTTACCTGAAGGTTTCTACTCATCCGATGCCTTTGGCGACAAGCTGCTGCACTACCTCAAGGAGCGTGATCAGAGCCGGCCGTTCTTCGCCTACCTGCCCTTCTCTGCCCCCCACTGGCCATTGCAGGCACCGGCTGAAGTCGTTGCACGCTACAAGGGCCGCTACGACGCCGGGCCGGAAGTGCTGCGCCAGGAGCGTCTGGAGAAACTGCGTGAACTGGGCCTGATCAAAAGCGAAACCCGCGCACACCCGGTCGACAACCACTGGGAAAGCCTTACGCCAGAGCAGCGGCAACGTTCGGCGCGTTCCATGGAGGTGTACGCCGCCATGGTTGAGCGCATGGACTGGAACATCGGCCGGATTCTCGATTACCTGCGCAACCAAGGTCAGTTGGACAACACCCTGGTGCTGTTCATGTCCGACAACGGTGCCGAAGGCGCGCTGCTGGAAGCCTTCCCCAAGTTCGGCCCGCACCTGGCCAGCTACCTCGACCAGCATTACGACAACAGCCTGGACAACATCGGCCGGGCCAACTCCTACGTCTGGTACGGCCCGCAGTGGGCACAGGCCGCCACCGCACCGTCGCGGCTGTTCAAGGCGTTTACCAGCGAAGGTGGTATTCGCGTACCGGCGCTGCTGCACTACCCGGCCCTGGCGCGCCAGGGGCAGATCAGTCACCAGTTCAGCACGGTGATGGATATCACCCCGACCCTGCTCGACCTGGCCGGTGTTCGACACCCTGGCACCCGCTGGCGCGGGCGCGATGTCGCGGCGCTGCGTGGCAAGTCGTGGCTGGGTTACTTGTCGGGCGAGACCGAACAGGTGCATGACGACAACACCGTCACCGGTTGGGAGTTGTTTGGCCGCCGCGCGATTCGCCAGGGCCAGTGGAAGGCAGTGTACATCCCTGGCCCCGTCGGCCCGGCCACCTGGCAATTGTATGACCTGGCCAACGACCCGGGAGAAATCGACGACCTGGCCCAGGCACAACCGGCCAAGCTGCAAGCGCTGTTGGCTGAATGGCAAAAATACGTCGAGGAAACCGGAGTGATCCTCAGCGAGTCGCCATTCCAGCCGGACTAGCCACCGCGTGCAGGCGGGCGAGGTCGAGAATTTCGATCTCGCCATAGCCCAAACGCAATGCACCTTGTTGTTGCAGCGACTTGAGGACCTGATTGGTGGTTTGCCGCGACAGCGACAGCATCAATGCCAGTTGCTCTTGCGACAGCTGCAGCACACGGCGACTGCCATCGACCTCGCCATAACCTGCAGCCATCTGCAGCAATCGATGGGCGACCCGCGGAGCGGCCGCCATCAGGCTCTGCTGCTCCAGCGCGACGAACACCCAACGCAATTTCTGGCTCATCAACAGCGCGAAGTCACGCCAGTGCTGCGGGTGTTGTGCCAACAGCGCCAGCAGCGCTGCCTGCGGTATCCACAGTAGGCTGACTACGCCTTCAGCCTGCGCATCATGGGTGCGCGGCTGACCATCGAACAGGCTGATTTCACCGAACCAGTGCGGGGCTTCCACCAGAGTCAGCAAGGCTTCCTTGCCTTCACTGCTGACCGCACCGACCCGCATGCTGCCCGCCAGCACCGCATACAAACCGCAGGGCGCATCGCCGCGCTGGAACAACAATTGCCCCGGCGCCAGCTCGCGGCGTTTGGCCAGGCCCATCAGGCTATGCTGAAGGGATAAAGGCAGGTGCTGGAACCAGTGGCCTTGAAGCAGGGTTTCGCGCCAGACGGGATCGATATTCATAACGCCTCGAAGGTCAACTCTGTCGGCTAGCCGACAGACAGCCGCAACAGCTGCAGGGCATGCTCATGCCACCCTACAGGAGGAACAATAATGAAAAACCTGGTCGAACACCTCAGTCAATACGCAGCCTACCACCGTGACCCGCGCAACATCGCCACCCACTTCGTTGGCATCCCGATGATTGTGCTCGCGGTAACCGTGCTGTTGTCACGCCCCGGCACAGAAATGGCGGGGATGTGGCTGTCGCCTGCGCTGCTGGTGGCCCTGTGGGCGGGCTGGTTCTACCTGCGCCTGGACCAACAGTTCGGGCTGATCATGGCACTGCTGCTGGGCTTGTGCCTGTGGGCCGGGCAAGCGCTGGCGCAGCAGAGCACGCTGGTCTGGTTGAGCGCCGGGCTGGGGTTGTTTGTGGTCGGCTGGGCGATCCAGTTTGTCGGCCATTACTACGAGGGGCGCAAACCGGCGTTTGTCGATGACCTGAGCGGCTTGATCGTCGGGCCGTTGTTCGTGGTGGCGGAATTGGGCTTTTTGCTGGGAATGCGGCCGGAGCTGAAGCAGGCCATTGAACGCAATGCAGGTCCGGTGGCGGTCAGGCAGAAGAAGGCGGCGGTGTGAATGAGTGAATAGATCGCGGGTGTACAACCGCAGACATCCGCTACTCTGTAAACCGGAGACATGGTTTACACATTTTTGGCTCAGACGCGGTTCTCGCCGCGTCCCAGCCTACCTAAGGGATAAGTACACAGATACAGTTCCCAAGTGTCACCGGTTCCAAGGCGCTTGCACCATGCCATGCGCTACGTCTTCAACCAGCGCTTTGGCCATGCCGCTCAGGTAGTGAGCGGCCAAAACCATGGCTTCATCCTGCTCGAACAACACATGCTGGGTCAGTTTGCTCACACAGCCCATCAGCAAAGCCGCTTGCTCCATCACAAACTGCGCATCGTGCCCTGCCTCCACCCGGAACAGCCGTTCAGTACGGCTTTCGTGCTCGCCTTCACCAAACATACCGACACCAGTTGTTTTAAAACCTTCTTCGCTCATTTGTTGCACTCCGGGCATACACGAAGCGGCCAGCCTTGCCGCAGCAAGGCTGGCGCTCAAACTCAGTGCTGTGACTGAACCTTGCTCAACGCCAGTTCTACCAAGCGGTGGGCGTTGTCGATTTCGTGCAGGGCGGCGAGGCTCAATGCCTGGCAAGAGGCGCTGGAGTGAAGCAGGACTGTTTGATGCGACACAGTTAATGCGCACACAAGGTATTCGGAGATCTGGACGAGTATGTCTTCGAGGGTGTGGTAAGTGTTTGCAGGTGGATCAGGGACTATCTTGAGCATGCGAACCTCTAGAGTCAGTGAGGCTGCTACAGACCTGCTGTCAAACAAGAAGGTGGCAGCTGTACGCGGGTTGACAGACCGAGGACTCTAGAACTCGGCGCACACAAGGTGCCCCACGTACAACCGCCATAACGCGTGCACGTGCTCTAGAGATCTGAGTCAGCCTGTCAAAGCCGATCGTTGATAACCAACGACTGGGTGACACTAGAGCGGTATTGGTGCCATCGCAACCAACTTCGCGCGGCAAAAGTATGCTTGGGAAATGGACTACATGGAATCGGGAAATTCCGACAGATTTACGGTTTTTCATCGGGCCGCGCGATTGCGGTTTGTCAGCCATATCGTATCGCGGGGCAAGCCCGCTCCCACAGCGGTAGGTGAGCATTCTGTGGGAGCGGGCTTGCCCCGCGATTGAGGCTACACCCGCGACTCAACCCCCAACTCATCCCACACCGACTCGGCCAGGTGGAAGGTGGCATTGGCCGCCGGAATACCGCAGTAGATCGCGCTCTGCATCAGCACTTCCTTGATCTCTTCGCGGGTCACGCCATTGCTGGCAGCGGCACGCAAATGCAGCTTGAGCTCTTCATTGCGGTTCATGCCGATCAGCATGGCGATGGTGATCAGGCTGCGGGTGTGCCGTGGCAACCCCGGGCGGGTCCAGATATCACCCCAGGCGTGGCGGGTGATCATTTCCTGGAACTCGCTGTTGAAGTCGGTCAGGTTATTGAGGCTGCGGTCGACATGAGCATCGCCCAGCACCGCACGACGCACCTTCATGCCTTCTTCGTAACGTTGTTTTTCGTCCACGAACGGTTCCTCAGCGGGCCAGCAAAAAGTCGATCACACGGCGGCTGAATGGCTCGCCGACTTCGACGTTGGACAGGTGCGCGGCATGGAACTCGGCGTATTCGGCGCCTTGCACGTTTTCCTGAATGAACAGCCCGCCCGCAGGGGGCGTGACCGCGTCGTGACTACCGGAAATCACCAGCAACGGCGCCTTGATCTCACCCAGTTGATCACGGAAGTCAGCATCACGCACCGCACCACAGTTGGCGGCGTAGCCTTGCGGCGAGGTGGCGGCGAGCATGTCGGTGATGCGCTTGGCCTGATCCGGGTTGCTGGACGAATAAGCCGGGGTAAACCAGCGCTCGATCGAGGCATCGCGCAGGCCGACCATCGCCGCCTTGCCGTCGCGCAGGACCATCTCGATGCGCGGGTTCCAGGTGTCTGGCGAGCCAATCTTGGCCGCGGTGTTGCAGACGATCAGGCGGTTGATTCGCTCACCGGCATTGATGCCCAGCCACTGGCCAATCAAACCACCCATGGACAGACCACAGAAATGCGCGCGCTCGATGTTCAGCGCATCCAGCAGTGCCAGCACGTCACGACCCAACTGCTCGATCGAGTAAGGCCCTTCGGTTACCAGCGACGCGCCATGCCCACGGGTGTCGTAGCGCAACACGCGAAAATGCGCGGCCAGCACCGGGACCTGGGTGTCCCACATGTGCAGGTCAGTGCCCAGGGAGTTGGACAACACCAACACCGGGGCGCCTTCCGGGCCGTCGAGTTGATAGTTAAGTGCGCCATCGGCGAGTTGTACCTGTGCCACTGCGGCCTCCTTCAGGCTTGGAAACGATGATGTTCAGCCAGCGCACGCTCGACCCAGACACGCGCCTGACCGAGGTAATGCGCCGGATCTAGCAGACGATCGAGTTCGTCTGCAGACAGTTCAGCACTCACCTGCGGATCGTCACCCAGCACGGCACGCAAGTGGCGTTGCTCGGCCACGGCGCGCTTGCAGCAGGTTTCCAGCAGGTGATGCGCGGTGTCGCGGCCCAGGCGCTGGGCGAGGACGATACTCACCGCCTCCGCCAGCACCAGGCCTTGGGTCAGGTCGAGGTTGTGGCGCATGCGCTCGGCATCGACCTGCAAGCCATCGGCGATGATCTGTGCCTGACGCAAGGCACCAGAAACCAGGCAGCAGATCTCCGGCAGGGTTTCCCACTCGGCATGCCACAGGCCCAGGCTACGCTCGTGCTCCTGCGGCATGGCGCTGAGCAGCGTAGAAACCAGCCCCGGCACCCGCGTTGCCGCGCCGATCAACACCGCCGCACCCACTGGGTTGCGCTTGTGCGGCATGGTCGAAGAACCACCTTTGCCAGGCGCCGCAGGCTCGAATACTTCGGCCGCTTCGGTCTGCATCAGCAAGCTGATGTCGCGCCCCATCTTGCCCAGGCTACCGGCGAGCATCCCGAGCACCGAGGCGAACTCCACCAGACGGTCGCGCTGGGTATGCCACGGTTGTTCCGGCAGTTGCAGTTGCAAGTGCGCGGCCAGGGCTTCGGCCACCGGCAAGGCCTGTTCCCCTAGCGCCGCCAGGGTTCCGGAGGCGCCACCGAACTGCAGGGTGAGCAAGCGCGGCTTGAGTTCCTGCAAACGCTGGCGATGGCGGGTCAAGGCGCCCAGCCAACCGGCAATTTTCATCCCCAGGGTCACCGGGGTGGCGTGTTGCAGCCAGGTGCGTCCGGCCAGTGGCGTATTGGCGTGGGCCTCGGCCTGACGGGCCAAGGCTTCGGCAAGTTGTTGCAGGTCGCGTTCGATCAGGCTCAAGGCCTCGCGCAGTTGCAAGACCAGGCCGGTGTCCATGGCATCCTGACTGGTGGCGCCCAGGTGCACATAACGCTCGGCTTCGGGGACGCCACTGGCGATCACCCGGCCCAGGGCCTTGACCAGCGGAATGGCGGAGTTTCCGGCAATACCAATGGCCTCGGCGAGTGCGGCAAAGTCATAACGTTCAGCCTTACAGGCGGCCACGATCGGTGCCACTGCCACCTGCGGAATGACTCCAACGACCGCTTCTGCGTGCGCCAGGGCTGCCTCGAAATCGAGCATGCCCTGTACCCGGCCACGGTCGGAAAACACCTCACGCATCGCCGGTGCGGTGAAGTAGGCATCGAACAGCTGATTGCCGGGTCGCGGGGTCATCTACACATCCTTCGCAAGTCAATGATCGTGGTGCAGGTAAGCCGCCTGTTTCGGCAGGCGCAGGCTGAACAGGAAAGCGATCGCCATCATGGCGGTAACGTACCAGTAAAAGGTGTTCTCCATCCCCATCGACTTCAGCCCCAGCGCCACATATTCGGCCGAGCCGCCAAACATCGCGTTGGCCACCGCATAGGCCAGGCCGACGCCCAGCGCGCGCACCTGCGGCGGGAACATCTCGGCTTTGACCAAGCCACTGATCGAGGTATAGAAACTGACAATGCACAGCGCCAGGGTAATCAGCACAAAGGCCAGAAACGGACTGGTAACGGTTTTCAGCGCCATCAGGATCGGCACGGTGAATACGGTACCCAAGGCACCGAACAACAGCATCGAATTGCGCCGGCCAATACGGTCGGAAAGCATGCCGAAGAACGGCTGCATGCACATGTACAGAAACAGCGCGCCGGTCATGATGAAGCTGGCGGTTTTCGCGCTCATGCCGGCGGTGTTCACCAGGTACTTCTGCATGTAGGTGGTAAAGGTGTAGAAAATCAGCGAGCCGCCAGCGGTGTAACCCAGCACGGTGATGAAGGCCGCCGTGTGATGACGGAACAGCCCGGCAATACTGCCTGCCTCTTTGTCGTTACGGGTCTCGGCGCTGCTGGTCTCTTCCAGCGAACGGCGCAGGAACAACGAGATCACCGCAGCAACGGCGCCCACCACGAACGGAATCCGCCAGCCCCAGGCGCGCAGTTCATCTTCGCTGAGCAGTTGCTGCAGAATCACCACCACCAGCACCGCCAGCAGTTGCCCGCCGATCAGGGTGACGTACTGGAACGAGGCAAAAAACCCGCGTTGACCACGCAGCGCCACTTCACTCATATAGGTAGCGGTGGTGCCGTACTCGCCACCTACCGACAGGCCCTGGAACAACCGCGCCAGCAATAGCAGCGCAGGCGCCCAGGCGCCGATCGAGTTGTAGGTGGGCAGGCAAGCGATGACCAGGGAGCCGGCACACATCATCAGCACCGAGATCATCATGGAATTCTTGCGGCCATGCCGGTCGGCCACCCGGCCGAACAGCCAGCCACCAATCGGTCGCATCAAAAAGCCAGCCGCGAACACCCCTGCGGTATTGAGCAGTTGCACCGTGGGATCGTCGGAGGGGAAAAACGCCGGGGCGAAGTAGATGGCGCAGAAGGCATAGACATAGAAGTCGAACCATTCGACCAAGTTGCCCGAAGAGGCACCGACAATGGCGAAGATACGCTTACTGCGCTCCTCACCGGTGTAATAGGCTGTAGTCATGACCGTTTACTCCTGGAGGGTTACTGAAGTCTAGACATATTCAGTAACACCTCGTTCCGCAGAACAATCACCCCAAGCGAACAGCCCTGCGTGGGAGCCGCTCGCCTGGGATCATTGGTTTACACGCGCTCGATAGCCAGGGCCAGGCCCTGCCCTACGCCAACGCACATGGTCGCCAGCCCCTTGCGACCACCGGATTTCTCCAGTTGGTGCAGGGCCGTCAGGATCAGACGCGCGCCACTCATGCCCAGCGGATGGCCCAGAGCAATAGCGCCACCGTTCGGGTTGACCTGCGGCGCATCATCGGCCAGGCCCAGTTCACGCAGCACCGCCAAACCTTGGCTGGCAAACGCTTCATTGAGCTCGATCACATCGAAATCGCTCACTGCCACACCCAGACGCTCGGTCAGTTTGCGTACCGCAGGCACCGGGCCAATGCCCATGACCCGCGGCGCCACACCGGCGCTGGCCATCCCCAGTACTCGGGCACGTGGGGTCAGGCCGTGTTTTTTCACCGCTTCAGCCGAGGCCAGGATCAGTGCTGCAGCACCGTCGTTGACCCCGGAGGCATTGCCGGCGGTGACGGTTTTGTCCGGGCCGTTGACCGGCTTCAGCCGCGCCAGCGCTTCAAGCGTAGTGTCGGCGCGTGGATGCTCATCGTGCTCGACGACGGTCTCGCCTTTTTTATGGGCAATGCGCACCGGCACGATTTCTTCAGCAAAAAAGCCGGCGGCCTGAGCCACTGCTGTACGTTGCTGGCTGCGCAGGGCGAAGGCGTCCTGGTCAGCACGCGAGACCTGATAGTCGTCAGCGACGTTATCGGCGGTCTGTGGCATGGCATCGACGCCGTACTGGGCTTTCATCAACGGGTTGATGAAACGCCAGCCAATGGTGGTGTCTTCCAGCTTCATGTTGCGCGAATAGGCGCTGTCGGCCTTGCCCATGACGAACGGGGCACGCGACATCGACTCGACGCCACCGGCAATCGCCAGCTCCATCTCACCGCTGGCAATGGCGCGGAAGGCAGTGCCCACCGCGTCCATGCCCGAAGCGCACAGACGGTTGAGGGTAACCCCCGGCACGCTGTCCGGCAGCCCCGCCAGCAGCAGCGCCATGCGCGCCACGTTGCGGTTGTCTTCACCGGCCTGGTTGGCGCAGCCGAGGAACACTTCGTCCAGCTGTTCCCATTGCACCTGCGGGTTGCGCTCGATCAAGGCCTTGATCGGCACCGCCGCCAGGTCATCGGCACGCACACCGGCCAACGCGCCGCCGAAGCGGCCGATGGGGGTACGAATGGCATCGCAGATAAATACGTCACGCATCAGGCTTCTCCTGGTGCTTGGCCGTGAGCGGCAGCCGTACGGGCTTCCAGATCACGCAGCGCGGTCAGCTCGACGTCGCTCGGCGCCTCGGTGGTCGCTACTGTATCGGCAAAGCGAATCGCCCAGCCGGTCGCGGCAATGATCTGCTCACGGGTAACGCCCGGGTGGATCGCGGTTACCACGAATTCGTTGGTGCCGGCTTCCGGCTCCATGATGCACAGGTCGGTGATGATCCCCACCGGCCCGGCACCTGGCAGGCCCAGACGTTTGCGCGAGTCACCGCCTTCGCCATGCCCCACCGAAGTGATGAAGTCGAGCTTGTCGACGAAGGCACGGTTCGATTGCTTGAGGATGATCAGCACTTGCTTGGCAGAACCGGCAATTTCCGGCGCGCCACCGGCACCAGGCAGGCGCACTTTCGGCTGATGGTAGTCACCGACCACGGTGGTGTTGATGTTGCCGAAGCGATCCACCTGGGCGGCGCCGAGGAAGCCCACATCAATACGCCCACCTTGCAGCCAGTAGCGGAAAATCTCGCCGGTCGGCACTACGGTGTCAGCGGTTTCCGCCAGTTCGCCATCGCCAATCGACAGTGGCAGTACGCTTGGTTTGGCACCGATCGGACCAGACTCGTAAATCAGCACCACATCCGGCGAGGACGTCAGACGCGCCAGGTTGGCCGCCTTGGAAGGCAGGCCGATACCGACGAAGCACACCGCACCATTGCGCAGACGACGAGCTGCGGCGACGGTCATCATTTCATTGGTGGAGTAGCTCATTGTGCAGCCTCCGAAGCGCTGGCCAGTTTTGCCTTGAATTCAGTGAAGTCGGTGGTGCCGCGAATGTATTCGTCGATCCAGGCGGTGAAGGCTTCGCGATTGCGGGCAATCGGGTCCCAGGCCTGATAGAAACGGTTGTCACGCTCGTAGTAACCATGGGCGTACGACGGGTGCGCACCGCTTGGTACCAGGCACACTGCCGACAGTGCCCAGGTCGGCAGGACACAGGCGTTCATCGGGGCATTGAGGTCGTCGACGATCTCTTCGACTGTGACGATGCAGCGCTTGGCCGCCAGGGCCGCTTCTTTCTGCACGCCAAGAATGCCCCACAGCAGTACGTTGCCTTTGCGGTCAGCCTTTTGCGCATGGATCACGGTGACATCCGGGCGAACCGAAGGGACGGCGGCGAGCACTTCACCGGTGAAGGGGCAGGTAACGCTCTTGATCAATGGGTTGACCTTGGGCAGGTCGGAACCGGCGTAGGCACGCAGCACCGCGAAGGGCAGGCCCGAGGCACCGGCAACGTAGGCGTTGGCCAGGTCAGCGTGGCTGTGCTCTTCGATTTCCATCGGCTGCGGCCATTGCTTTTCTACGGCATCGCGCAGACGGTGCAACGAGCCTACGCCTGGGTTGCCGCCCCAGGAGAAAATCAGTTTGCGGGCACAACCAGCGCCGATCAGCTGATCGTAGATCAGGTCCGGCGTCATACGTACCAGGGTCAGCTCTTTCTTGCCCTGACGAATGATTTCATGCCCGGCGGCAGTCGGAATCAAGTGCGTAAAGCCTTCGAGGGCGACGCTGTCACCGTCGTGGACGAACTGCTTCACGGCGTCGTGGAGCGAGAGAATTTCAGCCATTGCAGACTCCTGGATATGCTGAGTCGAGGTCGGTGTGCAAGGCGCCGAGGGTGGCGCCGGTAGGACTTCAGATTAAGGCGGGGTCTGGAGCGGTACAATCCGATAATCGACTATCTGTTCGATTATCGAACGAATTGTCGTGCAGTGGGAGCGGGCTTGCCCCGCGATAGCGATTTGGCAGACGAATCGCATCGCGGGGCAAGCCCGCTCCTACACCATCAAATCACGTCGCATCAGCGTGGCTGACCATGCCCTTGATAAGCACCGCCACCGTAGCCAGTCCGGCCGGAATCACCAGCGCTGTCAGCACCTGTTCGAAGTTCCAGCCCAGCCCCAGCAGCGTGGCGCCCATCCAGGCACCAAGAATCGCCCCGAAACGCCCGATACCCAGCATCCACGACACTCCAGTGGCGCGGCCCTGGGTCGGGTAAAAACGCGCCGCAAGAGACGGCATGGCCGATTGCGCGCCGTTGACACACATGCCGGCGATCAACACCAAGGTGGCCAACAAGGTGATGTCGCCCAGGCTTTGCCCGACCGCGTAGGCAAACACCCCGGCCAACAGGTAGAACACCCCGATCACCTTGTGAGGGTTGTAGCGGTCCATGGCCCAGCCCACCGCCACCGCACTGAGGACCCCGCCAAACTGGAACAAGGCACCGATAAAGGCGGCCTGCTCCATGCTCGCGCCGCTGTCACGCATCAAGGTCGGCAACCAGCTGGTGAGCAGGTAGACAATCACCAGCCCCATAAAATAGGTCAGCCACAACAGCAAGGTGCCGACGCTGTAGGTGCCAGAAAAAATCACCGCGAACACATTACGAGCCTTGACCGTTTTCTGCTCTGGCACGCTAAAGCTCGAGGCCTGACCGACCACCGCCGGTTGGATCGGCGCCAGTGTTCTGCGTACTTTGTCGGTACCACGGTTGCGCACTACCAGAAAGCGTGCCGATTCTGGCAACCACAGCATCAATACCAAGGCCAACAGCAGGGGCAGTACCCCACCGATCAGCAACAGGCTGTGCCAGCCGAACGCCGGAATCAACTTGGCTGAAATAAAGCCACCGCCGGCCATGCCCAGGTTGAAACCACAGAACATGCTGGTGACCAACAGCGACTTGTGCCGCTCGGGGGTGTATTCAGACAGCAAGGTGGTGGCGTTGGGCATACCTGCGCCAAGACCCAAGCCAGTCAGAAAGCGCAGCACCAGCAACTGGTCGACGTTGGTGGCGTACGCCGACGCCAGGCTGAATGCCCCGAACACCACCACGGCTACCACCAGCACCAGCTTGCGGCCAAAGCGGTCGGCCAACGGCCCCGAGCCCAAGGCACCGAAGACCATGCCGATCAGCGCCGCGCTCATGACCGGGCCCAGGCTGGCACGGTCGATCCCCCAGTCCTGCGACAGCGCTGGGGCAATAAAGCCCATGGCCGCAGTATCCAGACCATCGAGGAACACAATCAGGAAACACAGGATCACCACACGCCATTGATAACGTGACAGTGGTTGTTCATTAATAAAGGACTGCACATCAAGGCAGTTCCCGACAGCAGCTTGCGGACTGTTCATTATTTTTATCCAGTAGTAGCGCGCATGTGTGCGGGGCGCGCGTGAGCGACACAATCGATCAAGACCGACCGACTGGTGCGAAGGACATTAATAAGCAGTCGAAAGCCGCGCAATTCGATAAACGCAACACTGTGCGTTTATCGAACAGGAACGTACAGGGTTATGCGAACAGCTGTGTGCTCAAGTCACGACTGGCGGCAAGCATGATCGGCAGGAAGCGCTGTTCAAGCTCGGTGCGGCTGACCCGACCCGCATGGGTGCTGACGTTAAGGGCCGCCAGCACCTGACCGGAAGCATCGTAGACCGGCACGGCAATCGAGCGCAGGCCTTGCTCCAGCTCCTGATCAACCACGCACCAGCCTTGCTGCCGGACCTGCTGCAGGCATTCGAGCAGTGCCACCGGGTCGCGGATGGTACGGCTGGTCTTGGCCTGCAAGTCGGCATGCTCCAGGTATTCATGCAAGGTCGCATCGTCCAGTGCGGCCAGCAGAATCCGACCCATGGAGGTGCAATAGGCAGGCAGTCGCCCGCCGACCGAGAGATCGACGGAGATCAACCGTTGCACCGTCGCCGAACGCGCGATGTAAAGAATGTCATCGCCTTCCAGCGTGGCCATGTTGCAGGCCTCGTGCAATTGATCGCTCATACGGTCGAGGTAGGGCTGGGCCGACACCGCCAGTGGCGTAGACGACAAGTAGGCATGGCCAAGCGTCAGCACTTTGGGCAGCAGCGAGTAAGTGCGCCCGTCGGTAGTGGCATAGCCCAGCTTGATCAAGGTGTGCAGGCAACGACGCACCGCAGCACGGGGAATTTCCGTACGGTGGCTGATCTGCGCGATGGTCAGGTGACGCTTGCGTTCCTGGAATGCCTGGACCACCGCCAGGCCACGCGCCAGCGACGTCATGAAGTCCGGGTCACCGGTGAAGGCCTGGATGCGCCTGGCCGGTGAAGCAACGATGGGCGGTGCCAGCGACGCAAACGAACTGCGCACCTGATCGTTCAATCCGGCCCCCTTGGGCGATGTTTCTTCTGTCATGGTTCACCTCGGCAACACGGTCACTGGGGCGATTATCGAACCAACGACCGATAATCGCAATTGACCGCTACCCTCAATTGCTTATACCTTTCCACTGCCACCATGTGGCTTCTTGGAGAGACTGGTCAGGTACCCACCGTAGAAGTCCCAGGCACGGCCTTGCCCACGAAGCGAGGCCGTTTTTTCTTCTTTCAGCCAAGTGTTAACTGCTTCTACGCGCTGAAAACAATTACGCCGTGCTTCGCGCCAGCGCTAGTGTGAACAATCCGATTGCATACCTACGTTAACAAGCGCGTAACAAACGCCGGTCTTTGTTGTCATTAGTGAAACAACTGGCTTATACGGTAGTGCAACTTGCTTGCTATAATCACTTTTACTTTCTGCTGCTTGGCGGGGCTATGTCGGATCCAATCCGTGTTTGCCTGATGCCGCAGAGAAAGGACCTGCTGCAACGTCATAACAATGAGCACCCTTTCGTTGCATTCGACTTGCACGCTAAAAATCGACTGTTGCTGCGACAGTAACTACGCTCTGGCAGCGTAGCCGCGTTGATGTTGCGCAGGAGCGTAACCGCTGACGCGTTAACGCCAGAGTTTATTCATAACCAACAGGTAGCACTGTGACGAAAGACGAACTGCGCGCGGAACTTGAGCGCCAGGAACAACGTTACAAGGAAGTTTACGGCGGGGAAGTCACCACTTACGCCGCCCAACCCGATCCAGAGCGCAAGCCCTGGCGCAAGCGCGCCAGTATTCTTGACCAGGCATTCGCCCAGGAAATCCAAAAGATCGAGAAAGAACTCAAGGCCGACGAGCCCTGATGCTCGCCCCTGTCCTGCACCGTTGCTGGCCGGATGAGTGGTACTTGAGAAAAGCCGGATAGGGCTGATCGTTACAGCCCTACCGCAAGCGGTAATGGTTTCTCACAAATTTCATACATGCGTTTGAATTTTTCATAGACGCAGCGACTTTCGGTAAACCCTTATATTTTCTAGATTTTTACCGATTTTAGCCGACATTTTCGCGGTCGTTTCCGACACATCCCTTGCTGGAAAAGTGTCCGGACGGCCAGAACCGGTCAGCGGCAGGTGCATCGATTAGCAGGGATTTCTGGCATAATCGCGCCCCCTTATGACCGGGTCAGAAAACCTTCATGATCGATTTATTCAGCGGACTTGATGCCTGGGTACTGGTGAGCCTCGTGCTTGCTTTGACCTTCGTACTCGCCTTCGAGTTCATTAATGGCTTTCATGATACCGCTAACGCGGTAGCGACAGTCATTTACACCAAAGCCATGCCCCCACACCTGGCAGTGTTCTTTTCCGGGGTGTTCAACTTCCTCGGCGTGCTGCTCGGCGGTGTCGGTGTGGCCTACGCCATCGTGCACCTGCTGCCGGTAGAACTGCTGATCAATGTGAACACCGGCCATGGTCTGGCCATGGTGTTCTCCTTGCTCACGGCGGCCATCGCCTGGAACCTGGGCACCTGGTACTTCGGTATTCCGGCCTCCAGCTCCCACACCCTGATCGGCTCGATCCTCGGTGTTGGCCTGGCCAACGCCCTGATCAGCGACATTCCGCTGGGTGACGGCGTCAACTGGCAAAAAGCAATCGACATCGGCGTCTCCCTGCTGCTGTCACCGATGGCTGGTTTTGCCGTTGCGGCACTCGTGCTGTTGGGCCTGAAATGGTGGCGCCCACTGTCGAAGATGCACAAGACGCCTGAACAGCGCCGCAAGCTCGACGACAAGAAGCACCCGCCGTTCTGGAACCGCCTGGTGCTGGTCATGTCGGCAATGGGCGTAAGCTTCGTGCACGGCTCCAATGACGGCCAGAAAGGTATTGGCCTGATCATGTTGGTACTGATCGGTATCGTTCCGGCGCAGTTCGTTCTCGACCTGAACAGCACCACCTATCAGATCGAGCGGACCCGCGACGCTACCCTGCACCTGAGCCAGTTCTACCAGCGCAACGAAGCGACCCTGGGTGAATTCCTGGCACTGGGCAAAGCCAAGACTGGCGACCTGCCAGAGCAGTTCAGCTGCAACCCGCAGCAAACCGAACCGACCATCGCGGCCTTGCTCGAATCGCTCAAGGGTGTAACCGAGTACCGCTCGCTGACGCCTGAAAAGCGTGTAGAAGTACGTCGCTACCTGCTCTGCCTGGACGACACCGCGAAGAAAGTTGGCAAGCTGCCAGGCCTGCAGGCGCGTGAAAAGGCCGACCTGGACAAGCTGCGTAAAGACCTGACGGCCACCACCGAATACGCCCCGTTCTGGGTGATTCTCGCGGTCGCCCTGGCCCTGGGCCTGGGTACCATGGTCGGCTGGAAGCGTGTGGTACTGACCATCGGTGAGAAAATCGGCAAGCAGGGCATGACCTATGCCCAGGGCATGGCGGCACAGATCACCGCAGCCTGCGCCATCGGCATGGCCAACATCTTCAGCCTGCCGGTATCGACCACCCACGTATTGTCGTCGGGTGTAGCCGGTACGATGGTGGCGAACAAGAGCGGCCTGCAAGGCGGCACCGTCAAGACCATCCTGCTGGCCTGGGTACTGACCCTGCCAGCAACCGTGGGCCTGTCGGCTGGCTTGTTCTGGTTGGCGACCAAGTTCTTCGTCTGAACCTGCTCGCAGTAAAAAAGGCGCCTCCGGGCGCCTTTTTTCATGGTGGGAACTGTCTTGCACCACCTGTAGGAGCGGGCTTGCCCCGCGATTGCGGTGCACCTGTCACACCGCCTCGCGGGGCAAGCCCGCTCCTACAGGCAGTTAGCGGCGTTTGCTGCTACCGAGTAACGAGCCCATCAAGCCACGCACCAACTGGCGCCCGAACTGGTTGGCGGCCTGGCGCATGGCAGATTTGATCGCCTGCCCTGCCGCACTCTGCAGAAACTCCCCAGCCTTGTCGGCCAAACTCTCTTCGGCAGCGGCCGGCGCTTGCTCAGGTGGTGCAACCCCACCCTTGCGGGCATTGAGCATTTCATAAGCCGATTCACGGTCTGCCGGTTTGTCGTAACGCCCGGCCAGTGGCGAGGCGGCAATCAGCGCTGTGCGCTCAACGTCGCTCAATGGCCCGATGCGCGACTGCGGCGGCGCAATCAACACCCGCTGAACCATGCCCGGCGTACCTTTATCCTGCAAGGTGCCGACCAAGGCCTCACCGATACCCAGCTCAGTCAGCACACTCAAGGTGTCAAAGTCGGGATTGGGGCGGAAACCGTCGGCAACTGCCTTCAACGACTTCTGCTCTTTGGCGGTAAACGCACGCAAACCGTGCTGAATACGCAAGCCCAACTGCGCCAGGACATCATCCGGCAAGTCACTCGGCGACTGGGTAACGAAATACACCCCAACACCCTTGGAACGAATCAGCCGAACCACCTGCTCCAGACGATCCTGCAACGCCTTGGGCGTACCATTGAACAGCAGGTGCGCTTCATCGAAGAACAGCGCCAGCAGCGGCTTGTCGGCATCGCCACGCTCAGGCAACTGTTCGAACAACTCGGCCAGCAACCACAACAGGAAGGTCGCATAGACCTTGGGCGCTTCGTGCACCAGGCGGCTGGCGTCCAATAAATGAATACGACCACGGCCGTCAGTATCCGGGCGCAGCAGGTCTTCGAGCTGTAAAGCCGGCTCACCAAACAAGGCTTCGGCGCCCTGCTGCTCCAAGGTCGCCAGGCGTCGCAACAGTGCCTGGCTGGAACCTGTGGTCATCAGCGCGCTGTCTTCGCCGAGCAGTTGCGGATTGTCCTTGAGGTGCGCCAGCAGCGCCTTGAGGTCCTTGATGTCGAGCAACAACAAACCTTCGCGGTCGGCCACCTTGAACGCGGCATACAGCGCAGCCTGCTGGCTGTCGGTCAGTTCCAGCAAGTTACCCAGTAACAACGGGCCCATTTCGCTCAGGGTAGTGCGCAAAGGATGGCCGGATTGCCCATGAATATCCCACAGACTGACCGGATAGGCCTGCGGCCGATAGCCGAGCCAAGGCATACCGGCAATCCGCTCAGCCACCTTGCCTTGAGGGTTGCCGACCGCACCCAGACCACACAAGTCGCCTTTGACGTCAGCCGCAAACACCGCGACCCCGGCATCGCTAAAGGCCTCGGCCATATGCTGCAGGGTGACGGTTTTTCCCGTACCGGTGGCCCCCGCAACCAGACCGTGGCGGTTAGCCAGACGCATGGCTTGAGCAACTGGTTGTCCGGCCAGATCAGCGCCGAGAATGAACTGCGAAGAGTCAGGCATGTTTTTTCACCCTCTATTCAAGCTTTGATACAAATCGGCCGATAGCTCATTAGCGATAGACCACCAGAAAGACAGGATAAGCCCGACAAGGAAGGGGACCTGCACTGCTTTCAAACTGTTCTTTGTGCGAACGACCCGGATAACAAAACCTTAGCGGACCAACTCGTTATGAACAAAAGCCTCCGTTTCAGCCACAAGATCCTTCTGGCCGCTTCTCTGATCGTCATGATCGCGTTTACCTTGTTTACTTTGTACAACGATTACCTGCAGCGCAATGCGATCCGTGAAGATCTTGAACGTTATCTCGCGGAGATGGGCGATACCACCTCAACCAATATTAAAAACCTGTTTGATGGACGTATCCTGCTAGTACAAAACGTGGCACAGAACATTGCCGCATTTCCTGAAGCTGAAAAGATTGGCACCTTATTGGGGCAACAAGCCCTGGTGTCGAGTTTTCTGACGATTTACCTGGGCGACGTCAATGGTGGTTTCACCATTCGTCCGCAAACCAAGATGCCTGACGGTTATGACCCGCGTGTGCGCCCTTGGTACAAAGACGGGATGGCCGCCAATGGCCCGATCCTGACCGAACCCTACATCGACGTCAGCACCGGCAAGATGGTGATTTCGGTGGTGGCCACTGCCGCGCGCAACGTCGGCGTGGTCGGCGGCGATCTGGCGCTGGACGGCCTGACCGAAATCATTAACTCACTGAACTTCGGCGGCATGGGCTACGCCTTCCTGGTCAATGACCAAGGCAAGATCCTGGTGCACCCCGACAAAAATCTGGTGATGAAGTCGCTGTCGGACCTGTTCCCGCAGAACACCCCGCGCCTGAGCAAAGACCTCAGTGAAGTACAAGTCAACGGTCAAACCCGCCTGCTGACCTTCGCCCCGGTCAAAGGCTTGCCTTCGGCCAACTGGTACATCGGCCTGTCTGTCGACAAAGACAAAGCCTACGCAATGCTCAGCGAGTTCCGCACTTCAGCGGTGATCGCCACCCTGGTTGCGGTGGCCATCATCATCGCCCTGCTCGGCCTGTTGATTCGCGTGCTGCTGCAGCCACTGCACACCATGACCCGGGCCATGGAAGACATCGCCCAAGGTGAAGGTGACCTGACCAAGCGCCTGACCCTGCACAGCCAGGACGAATTCGGCGTGCTGGGCAAAGCCTTCAACCATTTCGTCGAGCGCATTCACAGTTCAATCCGCGAGGTGTCGTCGGCCACCGAGCAGGTCAACGAAGTGGCACTGCGGGTAGTCAGCGCCTCCAACTCTTCGATGGTCAACTCCGACGAGCAGTCCAACCGCACCAACAGTGTTGCTGCCGCAATCAACCAGCTCGGCGCTGCGGCCCAGGAAATTGCCCATAACGCCGCCCAGGCCTCGCAACAGGCAAGCTCCGCGCGTCATCTGGCAGAAGAAGGCCAGCAAGTGGTCGATCGCAGCATTGCCGCGATGAACCGTCTGTCGGATCTGATCTGCACGTCGAGTTCGCACATCGAGACGCTCAACAGCAAGACCGTGAACATCGGCCAGATCCTCGAAGTGATCACCAGCATCTCCCAGCAAACCAACCTGCTGGCGCTCAACGCCGCGATCGAAGCGGCCCGAGCGGGTGAAGCCGGCCGTGGCTTTGCCGTGGTTGCCGATGAAGTGCGCAACCTGGCGCACCGCACGCAGGAATCGGCGCAGCAGGTGCAAAACATGATCGAGGAGCTGCAAGTCGGTGCGCGCGAGTCGGTCGATACCATGGGCCAGAGCCAACGCCACAGTCAGGACAGTGTCGAAATTGCCAACCAGGCCGGTGAGCGTCTTGGCAGCGTCACCCTGCGCATTGGTGAAATCGACGGCATGAACCAATCGGTGGCGACTGCCACTGAAGAGCAAACCGCCGTGGTTGACTCGATCAACATGGACATCAATGAAATCAACATGCTCAACCAGGAAGGGGTCGAGAATCTGCAATCGACCCTGCGCGCCTGCGCCGACCTGGAGCAACAGGCCAGCCGCCTGAAACAGCTGGTCGGCAGCTTCCGCATCTAAGCAGCAAAGGCAGCGGCCAGCGCCGCTGCCCTCCCCTCGAAACGCGATCGAACAAACTATCCTGTATAGAGGTCAACCTTAGGGCGCGTCCTGCGGTGCATGCCAACACCGCACGACACACTCTGAAGACGATCTCGGAGGGATGCAGATCGTGCATATCGCTGACATCACTATGTTCTATGCCCCCGCCAGTGGCGGTGTGCGTACTTATCTTGATGCCAAACATCGCCGCCTGGGGCTGACGCCAGGTGTCCGTCACAGCCTGCTGGTCCCCGGCGCTAGCCCCCAGCACGACAACGGTGTCTATCAGGTACCGGCACCGGCATTGCCGTTCGGCAATGGCTATCGCTTTCCATTGCGCCTGGCGCCCTGGTGCAACGTCCTGCAGCAATTGCAGCCGGACCTGATCGAAGTCGCAGACCCTTACCTGACCGCCTGGGCAGCGCTGGACGCACGGCGTCAGCTCGATATACCGGTCATCGGCTTCTATCACTCCGACCTGCCGCTGCTGGTCAGCAATCGCATGGGCAACTGGTTCACCCCCAATGTCGAAGCCTATGTCAGCAAGCTGTATGGCAATTTCGACCGGGTGCTGGCGCCCAGCCAGGTAATGGCCAACAAACTGCGCCGCCTGGGCATCAATAATGTGCATGTTCAGCGCCTGGGCGTAGACCTGAACACTTTTCATCCACGTCACCGCGACCCAACCCTGCGCCGGCAGTTGCACATTGCAGACAGCACCCATTTGCTGGTGTTTGCCGGCCGTGGCTCACGGGAAAAAAACCTGCCGGTACTGCTCGACTGCATGCAGCGCCTGGGTAAGCACTACCACTTGTTACTGCTGGGCTCGCACATGCCCTCCAACGTACCCGGCAATGTCAGCGTTATCGACCACTTCTGCCCTGCCAGCGAAGTCTCCCGCCTGTTGGCAAGTGCCGATGCGCTGGTGCACGCAGGCGATCAGGAAACCTTCGGCCTGGTCATTCTCGAAGCCATGGCCAGCGCGATTCCCGTGGTAGCCGTAGACGCTGGCGCGTTCAGGGAAATCCTCGATCAGCGCTTTGGCCGCCTGTGCCCGCCCAATGACGGTCAGGCCATGGCCAGGGCAGTACGCGAAGTCTTCGAAGAAGGCCCCGCGCAGCTTGGCTTGCAGGCCCGTCGCCATGTCGAGCAGCACTACGCCTGGGACACGGTGGTCAATGGCCTGCTGGCACACTACCGGGCGGTGCTGGGCTATGAGCTACCGGTACGGGCTCATGCCTGAGCAGAACCTGCTGTTGGTCCTGCACGACGTAGCCCCGCAAACCTGGCCGGACTACCAGACGTTCGTCGAAGCGGTGGATGCCCTGGGCAGCATTCCCATGACCTGGCTGGTGGTACCGGATTTTCACAAGCGCAATCCACTGGCTTGCGCGACTGAATTTCGCCATATGCTTGATCGACGCCTGCAGCGGGGCGACGAGCTGGTACTGCATGGCTTTTATCATCTCGACGACAGCCCACCACCGCATTCGCTCAAAGACTATGTCATGCGGCGTATCTACACCCATGAAGGCGAGTTCTCCACACTTGACCAGGCTACCGCGCGGCAACGCCTGGAAGACGGAATAGCCTTGTTTCAGCGCTTTGGCTGGCCACTGGCTGGCTTTGTTGCCCCGGCCTGGCTGATGAGCCTGGGCACGCGACAAGCGCTGAGCACGCTCCCCCTGGCATACACCAGCGGCCCGAGGCACCTTTATCGCTTGCCGGACTTCACACCGATTGCTGCCCCCGGCCTGGTCTGGAGCGCGCGCAGCGGTTGGCGCCGCGGCCTGTCCAAGGGGGTGTGTAATCTTCAGCTTTCCCGCATGCAGGAGGCTGCGGTGATACGCCTGGGCCTGCACCCGGTGGATATGCGCCATGACCTTTCCCGGCGTTTCTGGATGCAAACCTTGCAACAGCTGCTGTATCAGGGGCGGACACCCCTAACAAAGTCGGCCTGGCTAGCCGGCCGTTGAATCAGGCTCCGCCGCTTTGCCCGTTGGTTGCAGCTGCTGCCACAGCTCGGCGGCACCGGGAAAATCGGTGCCGTCATCGCTGTTCAGGGCTTCGGGGTCGTAACGGCTCAGACAGCCCTCACCGAGAACTGGCGGGGCTTTGGAGGTTGCCTTGTCGAAGGGATCGGCCATGCTGCAACCTCCTCAAACGGTTTAGTTGAAGACCACCGTCTTGTTGCCGTGAACCAGCACACGGTCTTCCAGGTGATAACGCAAGCCACGCGCCAACACCATTTTCTCGACATCACGGCCAAAGCGAACCATGTCTTCGATGCTGTCGCTGTGGCTGACCCGTACTACGTCCTGCTCGATGATCGGACCGGCATCCAGTTCTTCAGTGACATAGTGGCAAGTCGCGCCAATCAGTTTCACGCCGCGCAAAGAGGCCTGGTGATAGGGCTTGGCACCGACGAACGATGGCAGGAAGCTGTGGTGAATATTGATCACCTGCTGGGCATATTCCTGACACAGTTGCGGCGGCAGAATTTGCATGTAACGCGCCAGCACGACTACATCAGCACCGTGCTCTTTGACCAGGCGCGACACTTCGGCGAACGCCGGTTGTTTGTCTTGCGGATCGACCGGTACATGGAAAAACGGAATGCCATGCCACTCGACCATGCTGCGCAGGTCATTGTGGTTGGAGATAACGCAGGGAATATCGCAATCCAGCTCCTTGGCGTGCCAGCGGTGCAGCAGGTCGGCCAGGCAGTGGGACTCACGGCTGGCCATCAGTACCACACGCTTTTTCTGGTCGGTATCGGTGATCCGCCAGACCATGGAAAACTCTTCAGCGATCGGTGCAAACGCCTCGCGGAACGCCTCAATGCCAAATGGCAGGGTTTGCGCGCGGATTTCGTGGCGCATGAAGAACCAACCGCTCTGCTCATCGGAGTGATGGCTCGCTTCGTTGATCCAGCCGTTATAGGACGCCAGGAAATTACTGACTTTGGCGACGATGCCAACGCGGTCGGGGCAAGCAATCACCAGCCGATAGGTGCGCATGAATGAGACTCCAGATACTTCGCAAAGGCGCTCATTCTAACGAGTACACAGCAAAACTGCAGTAGGCAATGCACGCGCTTTGTCGCATGTGTCAGCAGTACCTGAGTAGCGAGTGCAGGCGATACGGATTGGGCCGAGGCGGCAAAATTAACTGAGCTTTACCAGTATTAGTTTGTAAATTTTTTTTTATACAATTTATCGAATCGCTTTAACCGCAGCGCTAATTATTGCCAAGTTTAATGTTTACTTGGCAGTACACTCTGACTATTATTGCCTCACTGTCTACCTGATACCCCCCTTCGCAAGGATCACCCAATGTCCCTGATCAACGAATATCGCGCTACAGAAGAAGCCATCAAAGAACTGCAGGCCCGTCTGGCCAACCTGTCGAACGACGACAAGCTGAAGAAAGAGCTGGAGTTCGAAGGCAAACTGCGCAATCTGATGGGCGAATACCAGAAGTCGCTGCGCGATATCATTGCCCTGCTCGACCCAGAAGCCAAATCGAGCAAAGCACCACGTGGCGCGGTTAAAACCACTGGCACCAAGCGTGCTCGCAAGGTCAAGCAATACAAGAACCCGCACAACGGTGAAATCATCGAAACCAAAGGCGGCAACCACAAAACGCTGAAAGAGTGGAAAGCCAAGTGGGGCGGCGATGTGGTTGAAGGCTGGGCAACCCTGCTGGGTTAATTAGCCATCGCTGCAACAGCGTTTGCAAAGATGAAAAAAACGCCAGCTTGCTGGCGTTTTTTTTCGACCACAGCTTATATCCCCAGCTGCAACTTCAACGCCTGAACGTGTGCTTGCCAATGCCCCAGCAGCTCCCGCTGAGCTACGTCAGCCTGGTCCCAGCAGCCTTGCAGCGCTCGCTCAAAATCACCAACGGTGTTGGGTGCGCCCATTGCCGGATCGGTCAGACGCTGCCGACAGAACTGCGTCCAGCGCTGCCGCTCCTGTTCATTCAAGGTTTCAATGAAATTGCGCGCACGGTAGCGGAACAACAATTCCGGTAATCGTTCATCGTCGAACATCCAGTGACCCTGCCCTAACTGCTGTGGGTCTACGCTCCGAACTTGTTCACACAATCGCCTGTCACGATCGCCGATAAAGCCGTCGTACAGCTGCTGCTCGGGATCTTCACACGGTGCAAATTCTTCCTGACTGTAAAGGGTTTGTAATTTATCTTGCCAGATCGCCTGATCGGCAATCAACTGCGAAGCCCGCGCTTGAAATAAGGACATATCCAATCCCAAGCGTTGCTGATCTTGCACGCGCAATACACCCAGCGGCGCAACAACCGGACAACGGTTGATATGCACCAACTTCAAGGGCACAGGTAACTGCCCTTCCAGCATCTCCTCTCGCCGCGTGTATAAACGCTGACGCAATGCATCGCCTGGTTCCTGCAATAACGGCTGCGGATCCATTCCAAGGTCACAGACAATCAATGCATTGCGATTACGTGGGTGCCAGGCCAACGGCAGGACAACCCCCAGATAATTGCGCTCTGCGGAGAATCGCCCGGAAATATGTACAAGTGGTTGCAGCAATCGAATCTGATCCAGCACCTTCTGTTTACTGCGCAATTGAAACAACCAGTCATATAACTTCGGTTGTTTTTCCCGAATCAATCGAGCCAATGCAATGGTCGCCCGCACATCACTGAGAGCTTCATGCGCTTGACCATGATCGATCCCGTTAGCAGCCGTCAGTAACTCCAGGCGCAAACTGGTGCGCCCATCTTGCTGCGGCCAGACAATGCCATCAGGGCGCAGGGCATAAGCGGCCCGCACCACATCAATCAAGTCCCAACGGCTGTTGCCGCCTTGCCACTCTCGGGCATAGGGATCGAAGAAGTTGCGGTACAGGCTGTATCGGGTCACTTCGTCATCAAAGCGCAGGCTGTTGTAGCCTGCGCCACAGGTGCCGGGACGGGCCAGCTCGGCATGTATCCGGGTCATGAACTCGGCTTCCTGCAAGCCCTGGCTGGCCAACTGCGCCGGAGTGATGCCGGTTACCAGGCAGGCTGCCGGGTGCGGCAAAATGTCGTCGCTGGGTTGGCAATAGAAGTTGATCGGCGCTTCGATCTCGTTGAGATCGAGGTCGGTGCGCACGCCGGCTACCTGCAGTGGCCGGTCATTGCGCGGATTGATACCGGTAGTTTCATAGTCGTGCCAGAAAATGCTGGTGCTCACGGGGCCGTCCTGAACATAAGATCGCCCAGAGTCTAGGGCTAGTCGCCCGTCATCACCAGCCTCATGCCGAGGCACCCAAGGGATAGAAACTGAAATAATTGCGCAGGGCACGCACCAGTTGCGCGTACTCATAGGGTGCCTGCAACAGCATGAAACCGGAGTCATAATGCCCCGGCGTCTCGTCTTCATGGCACCACAGGCAACTGGCGGTCAGGTTGAGCAGATGCACCCCACCGCTACGCCCCAGCACTTTCAGTTGCAGTTCGTAGTCGGGGCCGACCAGCATCGGCAACTGGCTGATCAGCATCAAGCCGTCTTCCGACACATTACCCAGGTAGCCAATCGGCTGATCGGTGTAGCGGTTGAAGACTTTAAGAAAGTAAGGGAGCTGATGACGCTCGATGTGGCGCTCGTCAATCATGATCGGAATCGCTGTCGGAGACCCTTGAGCAGGGCCGCGCTAGTGCTGCGGGTTGACGTATATTGCAGTTATAAGATTAGCGCAACCTGACCCTGGCGTCACAATCGCGCCAGGCTCTTTGGTATTAACGCCATGGTGTGGCGGTGGCAGGCCGAGCGATGGCCGCTTCGCCGCTGCGGTAATGCCCCAACTGCTCCAGGGTCTGCAGGCGAGCACGAGCACGGTAGGCGTATTCGTTCTGCGGGTAGCGCGCAATCAGGTACTGGTAGGTTTGTGCCGCATCGACATACAGCTTCTGACGCTCAAGGCACTGGCCACGCAGCATCGACACTTCCGGATGGATGAACGGCCGTGCGCGGCTGGTGCGGTCGACCTGCGACAGCTCGAGCATGACCTTCTCGCAATCGCCGCGATCATAGGCACGGTAGGCATTGTTCAGATGGTGGTCCATCGACCAGCGGGTGCAGCCAACGACAGAGGTCGCCAGCGCCAGAACGATCAAGGCTCGCATAAGGTATCTCCTGTATTGAGCAGTTTATCGGCGTCACCCGCAAAATCTGTAGGAGCGGGCTTGCCCCGCGATCACGGTGGGCCACAGGCCGTTCAAATGCTACCCCTATCCCCGGGCAGGTAGTGCAAAGGAACAATGACTACAGCGAAATTCCAGAGTAGCCTTTCGCTGCGCTTCACTATAGGAGTCTGTGCATGACCATCCGCCGTACCAAAATCGTCGCCACCCTTGGCCCCGCCAGCAACTCGCCGGAAGTTATCGAACAACTGATCCTTGCCGGCCTGGATGTCGCTCGCCTGAACTTCTCCCACGGCACGCCCGATGAGCACAAGGCCCGCGCCCGCCTGATCCGCGAAATCGCGGCACGCCTGGGACGCCACGTAGCGCTGCTCGGCGACCTGCAAGGCCCGAAGATTCGTATCGCCAAATTCACCAACAAGCGCATCGAGCTGAAAGTCGGTGACCGCTTCACCTTCTCCACCGCCCACCCGCTGACCGAAGGCAACCAGGACATCGTCGGTATCGACTACCCCGACCTGGTCAAGGACTGCGGCGTCGGTGACGAGCTGCTGCTCGATGACGGCCGCGTGGTAATGCGCGTAGAAACCGCTACCAACGATGCCCTGCACTGCTCGGTATTGATCGGCGGCCCGCTGTCCGACCACAAAGGCATCAACCGCAAAGGTGGCGGCCTGACTGCCCCGGCACTGACCGAAAAAGACAAGGCCGACATCAAACTGGCTGCGGAAATGGACCTGGACTACCTGGCCGTTTCCTTCCCGCGCGATGCTTCGGACATGGAATACGCCCGTCGCCTGCGCGACGAAGCCGGCGGCAGCGCCTGGCTGGTGGCCAAGATCGAACGCGCCGAAGCGGTTGCCGACGACGAAACCCTTGATGGCCTGATCGCAGCCAGCGACGCGGTCATGGTTGCCCGTGGTGACCTGGGCGTGGAAA
Organism: Pseudomonas sp. NUPR-002; assembly: GCF_056322725.1. Classification (NCBI taxonomy): domain Bacteria; kingdom Pseudomonadati; phylum Pseudomonadota; class Gammaproteobacteria; order Pseudomonadales; family Pseudomonadaceae; genus Pseudomonas; species Pseudomonas sp. NUPR-002. Next base: position 1,152,413 of record NZ_CM150476.1, on the reverse strand, counting down.
TCGGCGATGCCGAACTGATCGCGATCCAGAAAAAGATCATCCAGCACGCCCGTCGCAACAACAAGGCGGTGATCGTCGCGACCCAGATGATGGAGTCGATGATTCAGAACCCGATGCCGACCCGTGCTGAAGTGTCTGACGTGGCCAACGCCGTGCTCGACAACACCGACGCGGTCATGCTGTCGGCGGAAAGTGCTGCCGGTGCCTATCCGATCGAAGCCGTCCAGGCCATGGCGCGCATCTGCCAGGGCGCTGAAAAGCACCCGACCAGCCAGAAGTCCAGCCACCGCCTGCACACCACCTTCGAGCGTTGCGACGAAAGCATCGCCCTGGCGGCCATGTACACCGCCAACCACTTCCCGGGCGTCAAAGCGATCATCGCCCTGACCGAAAGTGGCTACACCCCGCTGATCATGTCGCGCCTGCGCTCATCGGTGCCGATCTTCGCCCTGTCGCCGCACCGTGCTACTCAGGCCCGAGCCTCGATGTTCCGCGGCGTTTACCCGATTGCCTTCGACCCGGCGGCCCTGCCACCGGAAAAAGTCAGTCAGGCGGCGGTCGACGAGTTGCTCAAGCGTGGCCTGGTTGCGCCGGGTGACTGGGTGATCCTGACCAAAGGCGACAGCTACCACACCATCGGTGGCACCAACGGCATGAAGATCCTGCACGTAGGTGATTCGCTGGTCTGACGGCTCCCACGCCTGTAGGAGCGGGCTTGCCCCGCGATTGCGGTTAACCTGTCTCACCGCATCGCAGCTCAAGCCCGCCCCTACCTAAGCGTGTTCGTTGAACGTGTCGGCCAACACCTGATTACGCGGCACCCCAGCCAGAAACAAACGTCGGGAAAACAGCTCGACACTGCTAGGTGAACCACAAACCAGGGCAACCGTCTGGCGTGATTGCACCCGCAGCGCAGCCAGGGCCTGGGGCAATTCCTGCGCAGTCAACAGTTCGACCTGCAGCTGGGCATGACGCTCGGCAAGCGCATTCAACTCACTGGCCAAGTAGTGTTCCTGACGGTCATGCGCCAGGTGCAACACACGAATCGGGCCCAGGTGCTGCTGACGCAACGCCTCACGCAAAATCCCCCACAAAGGCGCCAACCCGGTGCCAGCCGCCAACAACCACAGCGGCCGCTCCTGCCAATCGGCATCATAGTGCAGCGCCCCGCCACGCAACTCACCCAGGCGCACTACATCCCCAACCTGCAGTTGGCGCGCCGCATCACAAAACGCACCCGTCTTGCGGCAATCAAGATGAAACTCGAGAAAGCGCTCCTCCTCGGGCAGGCTGGCCAACGAATATGGCCGCGCCACACCACTGGCATTCCACAACACCAGGTGCTGACCAGCCCGGTAACGCAGCGGCCGCTCGGCCTGCAGGCGCAAGCGCAACACCCCGGGGCTCAACCAGTCATGCCCGGTCACGCTTGCCGCAATGCCGTCGCGCAGCGGATCGAACAGCTCGATCTGCACATCCGAGTCGACCCGGCACTGGCACGACAAACGCCAACCCAACTGCCGCTGCTGCTCACTCAAGGCATCAGGCCGCGCATCCTGCGGCTGCCCGTGCAGGCAACGCACCAGACAGGCATGACAACTGCCCGCACGACAGCTGTACGGCACCGACAACCCTGCCGCATTGAGGGCATCGAGCAGATTGCTGCCCGCTGCTACCGTCCACTGCCGCTCGCCTACCCGCAACTCCGGCATTGATGTTCTCCCAGGCCTTCAGATCGCCAGTTTTGCATATAAAAAGGTTCTTCACGGATTTCCGGGGCAGGATTGGCGTTGGCTTTGGCTTTGAGAGCTGTGGGCTTATCCCCTTCCGCCTCTACGGCGGCCGAGTGGAGGGCCTGTCACGGTGGGAGCGGGCTTGCCCCGCGATCTGGCGCGATACAAAAAATCGCGGGGCAAGCCCGCTCCCACCGGCAGGGCCGGATGCAGGAGCCAGCGGTTTTGCTGCCATAAGGGCGGAAGAGGCCAGCAAAGCCCCCCCAGCAAATGGATAAGCCCACAGTCCTCAAAGCCAAAGCCACCCTCCCCGACAATCCGTGAAGAACCTATAAAAAGGGCTACGCAAGAACAATGCCCGTCGCCTACCGACCTTCGTCAGACCACTGATACGTGTACCCACGGCCGATGCACGCTATACTGCCGCGCCTTTTTGCGCCGCCAGCCAGTCCGTCGGCGCGCCGTGAAAGGTCGTTTCGACACCTCGGCCTGTCCGCGTCGGAATACCTTATTGAATGTTCCCGTCTTTAAGAGGAGCGCGCTGCATGACCGTGATCAAGCAAGACGACCTGATTCAGAGCGTTGCCGACGCCCTGCAGTTCATTTCGTACTACCACCCCGTTGACTTCATCCAGGCCATGCATGAGGCCTATCTGCGTGAAGAGTCGCCCGCTGCGCGTGACTCCATCGCCCAGATCCTGATCAACTCGCGCATGTGCGCCACCGGCCATCGCCCGATCTGCCAGGACACCGGTATCGTCACCGTGTTCGTGCGCGTCGGTATGGATGTGCGCTGGGATGGCGCGACCATGAGCCTGGACGACATGATCAACGAAGGCGTGCGCCGCGCCTACAACCTGCCGGAAAACGTCCTGCGTGCCTCTATCCTGGCCGACCCGGCAGGTGCGCGTAAGAACACCAAGGACAACACCCCTGCGGTCATCCACTACTCCATCGTTCCGGGCAACACCGTGGAAGTGGACGTGGCAGCCAAAGGCGGTGGTTCCGAGAACAAGTCGAAGATGGCCATGCTCAACCCGTCCGACTCGATCGTCGACTGGGTACTGAAAACCGTACCAACCATGGGCGCTGGCTGGTGCCCGCCGGGCATGCTCGGCATTGGTATCGGCGGCACCGCCGAGAAAGCTGCGGTAATGGCGAAGGAAGTGTTGATGGAATCCATCGACATTCACGAGCTCAAAGCCCGTGGCCCGCAGAACCGCATCGAAGAAATCCGCCTGGAGCTGTTCGAGAAGGTTAACCAGCTGGGTATCGGTGCCCAGGGTCTGGGCGGTCTGACCACCGTGCTCGACGTCAAGATCATGGACTACCCAACCCACGCCGCCTCCTTGCCGGTGTGCATGATCCCTAACTGCGCCGCCACCCGTCACGCCCACTTCGTGCTCGACGGTTCCGGCCCTGCCGACCTGGAAGCGCCGTCGCTGGACGCCTACCCGGAAATCGTCTGGGAAGCTGGCCCATCGGCCCGCCGCGTCGACCTCGACACCCTGACCCCGGAAGACGTGCAGAGCTGGAAGCCGGGCGAGACCATCCTGCTCAACGGCAAAATGCTCACTGGCCGCGACGCTGCGCACAAGCGCATGGTCGAAATGCTCAACCGTGGCGAAGAGCTGCCAGTCGATCTGAAAGGCCGCTTCATCTACTACGTGGGCCCGGTTGATCCGGTACGCGAAGAAGTGGTTGGCCCTGCTGGCCCGACGACCGCCACACGGATGGACAAGTTCACCCGTCAGATCCTCGAACAAACCGGCCTGCTGGGCATGATCGGCAAATCCGAGCGCGGCCCGACCGCAATCGACGCGATCAAAGACAACAAAGCCGTGTACCTGATGGCCGTAGGTGGCGCTGCCTACCTGGTGGCTCAGGCGATCAAGAAGTCCAAAGTCCTGGCGTTTGCCGAACTGGGCATGGAAGCGATCTACGAGTTCGAAGTCAAAGACATGCCGGTCACCGTCGCGGTCGACAGCAATGGCGAGTCGGTGCACATCACCGGGCCTGCCCTGTGGCAGAGCAAAATCGCTGAAAGCCTGGCGGTGGAAGTGAAGTAATTCACGCCTTCGCTTTGTATAAAACGCCCGGCCTCTGCCGGGCGTTTTTTCTTCTGTATCTTGTTGAATAATCGATTTTCTCCGTCTGAACGTTGCGTCATTTTTCGAGTGAAAATTCGTTGCGTTCGGTGACGAGCCATCGCCCTGAACGAAAGCGACCTGATATTTTTGTCAGGTGTCGCCTAAAACGTTCTGGCTTAGACTCGGCTTGACTTTATCCCCTTAAAGGACAAGCCCAATGAAACACGGAAAAACCAATCAAAGTGCTGAAAACCCAATCCTTTGGCTTAAAGAATTCAGCATCAAAGTTTCATCGGGCAATGACCGAGTTTATAACAATGGCCGCCAGCAAATAGAGATCAGCCTGACTGTCGAGCCACAGGCTAACCAAGAAATCAGCGATGCTCAATTCAACACACTGAAACCTGTATACCTCGACGATGATGGTAACTACGTAGCGTTGCCTGAATTGACAAGCAATGAAAGCTGGTTTTATTCCAGCAGTGAAAACCCAAACTTCGACTACCTCCCCTCTACTTTCACACCTGAACCCTTGACCGCTGCCACTTTTAATGAAGATGGAAGCCTTGGACAATTACTGACGTTGGGACCGGAGGGGAACTGGTTAGATGCCAACAACGCCGACCCTGTCACGAGCAACACAGAAATCAGCAGCACAAATACACAAGTCAACGGCGCTCGCAGAGTAAAGCGTTTTTATGTTCAGAGCCATTCACGAGCCGGGACCGATATCACCTTATATGCCTGCATTGAAAAAAACCAGGAAACCATTTACTACAGCAAAGACAGCGAAAGTGAAGTTACACTCATTGCAGAATCGACACCTGCCTTCAAATTCCCCGAAGACTACAATTGGACTCAGAAAAAAGTATCGCTGGCCAGCAACACCTACGCCTCGGAAGACAATGATGCGCGGTTCATTCATGAGTTCTCTTTATCACCCAGGCATGTACGTTTTTCATATGCCGAATTTCATCCCGACACTGCACAATCCAAAGGCATGATTCGTTGGCAAGACCATACGCCGGGACAAACTTTTGCGTCACATGTCGGTGTCGCCCTGCCGCACGCCAGAAACATTCATTACAACGACAACATCAAGCTGGGAGCACAATTTCCCGCACGTAAAGCAACGACCATCAGCGCCGAAAACCCCGACAGTATCGTCGTGCTGCTGCAAGGTGATAATCAGATCCCTTACTACTCGGAAGGTTTTGACCAGCAAGGACCGCTCAAGCTTCAAGCCTACGACCGCTACGGCACACTGCACAGCATCAGCATCGCCTTCGACGACAGTGAAGGAAGCGCATTTGATAAACGCACCAAGCTGACGGTCAGCACCAGTAACAACGATCACATAAACAGTGATGATATTCACATTACTCACTTCCAGGTCAAAGGCCTGAACAGCGACGCTCACAAACAAATATGCAAGCTCTACAATAACGGACTACAGCAAACCTATGTCAATATCGTTATAACCGCCGTCAATTCAAGAGATGAGCCAATCAGCCTCCCCCAGGACGTGCTGGATAAAATCCTGTTAGTCGATTACGACACGGGAACCGCCTTGTCACCGAGCGATTATTCTATTTCTCGCCGCCAAAGCGATAGAGATAAACGTTTTCATATAATCCAATCGACATATAGCAATGAAGCGTCCTCTGCCACGCCCAATCAAGGCGGGCAGTCAATTACGTACTGGATCAGCACACTGTCGAGAACCAACCTGACCATCGGCGCACGCTTGGTACATGACGGCATCACTTATCACACGTATCAAACCGATGTTGAGCCCGGCGGAAAGACAGTATCCGGAAAATCAAACAGCGCCGCCGTAATTTCACCACAATTACAGGACTACAACTACCGCAAGGAAGACTTCAGTCTTGAGCGCAAAAACTCATCGGTAGACTTAACCCCGGGCATTTACGACGTAGACACATACACCATAAAAATCAACTCAGCAAACCATTTCATCGTCTGGAGCGACGCCCCTACCTCCGTCTGGATGTACGATTACATTGGCAATTTAAAAGCAAATTATCTAGCCTACTACCAATGCAACGAAGTCAAAGGTTCCACACTTTACTTCGGTACCATTCCACAACGGGTGCCGATCAACACCAACACGGGTGATGCTACAGCCGCGCGGGTAAAAGGGTACAAATACGATGCCTCCGGCGAGCGCTACTTCAGCCTTCTTGTGACCTATCGCGACCAGCATGGTAATGGCCACGCAGTGTATTTAAAGCCATATGAAGAAGCCAACTTCATTGCCCTCGGGTAACCCAAGCTTCACATTTTGCAACTTCAAGATGCTATTGGGATAATGGCCATGACTGATACTTCAAAGTTGATTTGCGCAGCGCCAATCACGCCACTCAATGTGGGCGGTATCCATACTCAAGCCAACAATTTTTTACAGGCTGTGCATTCCGGTGTCGACCCCAGAACCGGGCAGTTCAACCTCGCCATCAATGTTCCACTCGGCGCGGCCAATAACTTGACCGGCCCGACATTGTCATTGACCTGGCTATTCAGCTCCTTGAGTTCACATCGAGACCTTGGCTTCGGCCTGGGCTGGTCGTTGGCGCTCTCGCAACTGACCCTGGCCGTCAACGCCTCGTCGTTAAGCCTTTCGTCAGGCGAGCAATTTTCGGTGAATCTGGATGAATCTGACCTGAGCATCGGCGGAAAGCTGGCATTTTACGATTACAAGCTTGAAGCCCTGCGCGTCATCCGCCATGACGAAACCAGCTTCCGAGTTGAGCACAAAACTGGCGAAATGGAGGTGCTGCGCCAGGTCGACAACCGTGGCAGCTACGTGCTTCATGAGCTACTTAGCCCCGAAGGCCGCAAGCTGTACCTCAATTGGAGCATGCTCAATGATGTCGCGCATCTCATCGAGGTGCGAGACGAGCAACGCACACTGGCCAGAATCAATCGCCAGAGCGGTTCGCCAACACTGGAACTCGAGCCTGCTACAGCCCAGCAGTCCGACATCCAGTTTCTGGTGCTGAACAATCAGCTGCAAGCCCTGTTACTGCCAACGCTGGAGACACCTTTCAATTTTGCCTACACGTTGAAGTCAACAGGAAAAGGGCAGCAGCTACTGTTCCCCAGTGAGGTCAATAGCCCACTGGGAACTACAGACACAGTGGTCTGGACTGCAGAGGCCAACTCGCACCAACTACCCGATGATGCACCCTTGCAATTCCTGCCACGGGTCAGCACCTGGCTGCACACTGACGGTGCTCCGGAAACAACCCTGCTGCGAAGCTACGAGTGGGTGGGTCGGCACAACCACTTTGGTTATGGCAGCACATTGGGCTTCAAGTGGCAGAGCGGGAGGGACAACCTCTATCAATTACGCGAAGCGTATGAGTATTCAGTCATCGAGACGCAGCTCGATGCCAGCTCGACAACCCTGGCCACTATCACCCGCCAATGGGATCGGCATCATCTGCTGACATTCGAAAGCACGGTATCAGGCGACTGCCAGGTCAACGTTGAAACAACTTACGGTATTGACTACGACAAGTCCTGGCCAGAGCAAGAACCCTGGTGTCAGCTTCCACACTGTTCAACAACCACCTACGTCGACGGCAAAACCGGCAAGCGACGCTCCGAGCAGGTTACCTATACCTACGATCGTTATGGAAACGTGCTGACGACCCTGTATCCAACAGGTGTTCAGGAGCATTGTGAGTACTACCCAGCAACCGGCGAAGAAGGTGCCTGTCCATTCGATGCTTCAGGCATGGTGCGCTACCTGAAACGCAAAACAATATCGCCCGCACCAAACGCCCCCGGAACAGCACCTAAGCTTGCGACGCGCTACGAATACCAGAATTTGCCGTCGCTGATAGAGGGCAATCCGGATCACGCAGTGGTCATGCTGGAAGAACTGACGGACATGAGCACTGGCCGGGTATTGGAAACCACTCGGCAAGTCTACGAACTTATCGACAAGCAGCACTATGGCAGGCCCAAAAAAATCACCACCCGCCTTGGCGGAAAAGACACCACAACGGCTTTGGAGTACCGGATCGAGAGCATCAAAGACCAGCGGCTGCTACGAACCACTACGACCATTAAAGGCTTCGAAAACAACGAAATGACTCAATCGAGCAGCAGTGACGTCCGCTCGTTGATTACCGGCCAGACAGCCTGGGAGATCAGCACAGCAAATGTGCGAACCGACTACCACTTTGATGCCCTGGGTCGAATCACCCGCACCGTGATCGCCGCAGGTTCGCAGTATGAAGCCAGCCGAACCTGCGCATATCACCTGAATGACGAATTCGCCAGCGTGCAGGCGCCACACATCACACGCTGTGACGGCTCGACAAAGAAGCTCTCAGCAGTGGGCATCGAGGAAACTGACGCCACTGGCCAGCGCAAGCGGACCTGGCTCGACGGCAGTGGTCGGGCCGTACTGGTGCAGTTGGAGGACATCGACTGGTCATCCGCAAACCCCGAACAGCCTGCACGTTTTTTTGATATGGAATCCAGCGCTTACGATGCGCAGGGCCGAATCACCAGGCAAACCACCTGGGACTGGGCGCCGGGCCGCAGTGAACCGCTAATGACACTGACCAGCAGATTCGAATACGACGATTGGGGCAGCCTCAGTTCGCAGATAGATCCAACCGGCGTTATTACCCATAGCGTTCATGACCCTGTCGCGCAACGCAGCGAACAGTGGTCACAGAGTGCTTCAGGCGCGCTCAGCGGCAAACAGGTCATCTACAACAACGTGGCAGGTAGCCCGAAGCGAGAAGAATACTATGACAACAGGGGGCAATTGGTACGCACCACTGACAACACCCGCGATGGACTTGACCGGGTGATTGCTCAGCGCATCACCCCCGCCAAGGGTGAGCCGCTGGTGACACGCTTTGAATACGACGCTTACTCACGCCTGACTCGACGCACCCTGCCCGACGACACGGTAGTGGTATGGACGTACTTGGCCTACAGCGACAGTGATCATCCTGAATCGATAACCGTTGAAGCGCCGCCAGTAAAGGCAGGGAGCACCTCATGACCTGTTCAACTGCTGCGCCTACTCAATACTCTCTGGGCACCCAGACATTCGACGGCCTCGGCCGTCGGCGCAGCATTGACGTCGGCGGACGCATCACCCGCTTCACTTACACACCTGGGCAACCTGCACCGGCAACTACCCATCTCGCCGACGGTAAACAGGTCAATTTCACCTACGAACCGGCACTGGAGCATCAACTGCTGAGTATCTGCCCAGTCGAGGAACCCGCCTCCCACTTCACCTACGATAAAAAGCTGGCCGTAATCGCAACCGCCGACGGCCCACTGGGCACTCTGCGAACGCGCTACACCCCCTCAGGCAAACCTTCGAGCGACACCTGGACAGTTGACGACAAGGACCACACCACCCGATGGCGCTACTCCCTGAAGGGCCTGTTGCTCGGCTTTGTCGATGCCAGTGGCGCTGATCGGCAACAGCAGTACGATCAGTGCGGCCGCCTGGTGCAGGTTGTGGTCGACAACGTCACCATCACCATCACCTATGATGGCTTTTCCCGTCCCAGGCTACTGAACACCACAGACAATGCCAGTGGCAATCAACTGTTGCAGGCCCTGACTTACGACCACTGCGGCCGCGAACACACCCGCAGCTTCACCACCACCGTCGCCGGTAGCACCAGCGCACGCCTGCAAACCCTCAACTACAACGACCTCGACCAGCTCACCGAACGTCATTGGCAAGACGCCGAACGCCAAGGTATGGAAACCTTTGCCTACGACACCCGCGGACGACTCATCACCTACACGGCTACGCCCGAGGTGGCCCCTGAAGACCCGTTCGGCGGGCGCATCATTGCACAGACCTTCATCCTCAATGCCCTCGATGGCTACGAGCAAGTCACTACCACCTACGCCGACAAGCGCCAGGATATTGCCCACTATAGCTACAACAACCCCAAAGACCCGGCCCAAGTCAGCGCCATCAGCCACAGCCACTCATCATGGCCAGCCCTCATCGAGTTGAGTTACGACGCCTGCGGTCGTGTTAGCGCAGATAGCCTTGGCCGGCGCATGACCTGGGATGCCCAAGACCGCCTGACCCGTGTCGACTACCACGGTAAAAGCTGCGCCTACGGCTACGACCCCAGCGGCAACCTCAGCGACCGCACACTTGACGGTCGCCTCAGTCGCAGTTTCTTCAGCGGCAGTCAAATCACTCATGAACAGACCGGCGATGAAACGCTCCTGCACCTGCGCAGCGAGACCAACCTGTTCGCCCTCAACCGCATTACCGCCGGCCTGTACCAGACCACCCTGCTCGGCCAGGACGCCCAAGGTAGCGTGCGGGTCGAAGCGGACAACCAGGTACGCAGCCGTCACTACAGCGCGCACGGCATCGAACCTGAAAACCCCGCCAACAGTCCGTTCGGCTATACCGGAGAACGCCGCGAACCACTCACCGGCTGGTACATTGCCGCGGGCTACCGGCCTTACGACCCGCTGCTGATGATGTTCCTCAGCCCCGACAGCGAAAGCCCGTTCGGCCGCGGCGGTCTCAATGCCTACGCCTACTGTGCGGGCGATCCGGTCAACCGCATCGACCCTGATGGCCATGACTGGAAGAGCTGGTTTATTTCCGGCATCGGTATTGCTCTGGGCGTACTTGCCACAGCCATGACCCTGGGCAGCTTCGCTCCGGCCTTGCTTCCCGCCACCGCTGCCCTGTTGAGCAGTGGGGTTGGCAGCGCCATCACGGTAACGGCTGCTACCGTCAGTGCCAACATCACTATCAGCACCGCGCTTACCCTTGCCTCAGCGACCCTCACTGCCACATCGTTGGCTACTGGTATTGCCTCTGCGATACTTGATGGCTTAAAGAAGGACGAAATGGCCGTCGATACCCTGGGCATCGTTTCTCTTCTGACTGGTATCGTTGGTGGGATTCAGGGTGCGGCGCCGAAACCGGGGGCAAAGCTGTCTGCCTGGATCAGGCGCTCGGCAGGCAGGGCACTGAAAAAGCTGAACAAGCGAGTCCCTCTTTTTAGAGACGAATCGCGCATCGCGGGGGCGCGCATCGGTAATACTGATTTTTTTGCTCCAACACGAAGCGGTCCTGCCCCCGCTCCCCCAGACCTGTCTTACCCAAGCGTGGCAGATCTTGAAGCGCTCACTCCAGAGCTACCGCGGGTTCAGCCTTCAACCTCCGGAGCTTCAGCGAGGCTCACCGCGCCACCCACTCGATCGTCCTCAGTGACACAGGAATCCGAAGCGCTGTTGACCTCCGGGCCTGGCACAAACGAATCGACGCGCCACACGGCCAACCCTGCACGCAGTCGAACAAATTCCAATCGTGCCGCTCCTGAGCCCCAGCCCTCACCCTCCCGCTCAAGCACAAGCGGCTCTCCGCCCCTCAATTCAACGATCACTGTTTGGTCACCCAGTCAACGTCAGTTTGTGCAAGTGACAAAACTTTGAATCCTAGCCTTCCACGCGTGCAGAAATTTTTACTGGGCGCCCAGACATTCGACGGCCTCGGTCGCCAGCTCAAGGTCGAAGCTGGTGGCCGTAGCACCCGTTTCAACTACACCCCTGGCCAGTTACCACCAACAGCCACCCTGCTTGCCGACGGCAAACAGGTCGACTTCACCTACGAGCCGACACTGGAGTATCAACTACTCAGTATTCACCCGGCCAATGAACCCGCCCACACCTTCACCTACGATAAAAAACTGGCCGTAACCGCATCGGCCAGTGGCCCGCTGGGCACGCAGCGGATGCGCTACACCCCCTCTGGCAAACCACTGAGCGACACCTGGACGGTTGACGGCCAAGACCACATCACCACCTGGCGCTTCTCGCTGGATGGCCTGTTGCTCGGTTTTATCGATGCCAACGGCGCAGACCAGCAGCGCCATTTCGATCAGTTCGGCCGCCTGAGCGAGGTAGTGGTCGAGAACATCACTGCCAGCATTGCTTATGACGATTTCTCCCGACCCACAATGCTCAGCACCCGCGACCGTATCAGCGGCAATCAGCTGGTCCAGGTAGTAGGTTACGACAGCCTCGGCCGCGAGTGCTCGCGCAGCTTCGCCGCCACCGTCGGCAGTGCCACCCACATCAGCCTGCAAACGCTGAGCTACAACGACCTCGACCAGCTCACCGAGCGGCGCTGGCAAGACGCCAGCCGCGAAGGCACCGAAACCTTCGCCTACGACCTGCGCGGGCGACTCATCACTTACACCGCAGAGCCTGCTGTGGCCCCCGAAGACCCGTACGGCAACCGCATCGTCGAGCAGCAATTCATCCTCAATGCCCTCGACGGCTATCAGCAGGTCACCACCACCTTCGCCGACAACAGCCAGGACATTGCGCACTACCGCTACGACAACCTCAAAGACCCGACTCAGGTCAGCGCCATCAGCCACAGCCACTCATCATGGCCAGCCCTGATCGAACTGACGTATGACGCTTGTGGTCGCGTTATCGCCGACAGCCTTGGCCGACGCATGAGCTGGGATGCCCAGGACCGCCTGACCCGTGTCGACTACGAGGGTAAAAGCTGCGCCTACGGCTACGACCCCAGCGGTAGCCTCTGCGACCGCATACTCGACGGTCGGCTTAGCCGCAGTTTCTTCAGCGACGGCCAGCTCACCCACGAGCACACCGACGAGCATGTGCTCCAACACATCAGCGACGGTGCAAGCGTGGTGGCCTTGAACAAAATCACCGGCAGCCTGCGCCAGGCCACCCTGCTCGGCCACGATGCCCAGGGCAGTGTGCGCATCGAGGCTGACAACCAAGTGCGCTACCGTCAGTACAGTGCACATGGCAGCGAACACAAAAACGCCGCCAACAGCGACTATGGTTTTGCCGGAGAACGCCGCGAACCGCTAAGCGGCTGGTACATCCCCGCCGGCTACCGGCCTTATGACCCGCTGCTGATGATCTTCCTCAGCCCCGACAGCGAAAGCCCGTTCGGCCGCGGCGGCCTCAATGCCTACGCCTACTGCGCAGGCGATCCGGTCAACCGCGTTGACCCGGACGGCCACGCCTGGTTGAACTGGGTGATTGCCGGTATCGGCCTGGCCCTGGGCGCTGTCGCTACGGTCGCCAGCTTTGGCGCCTTGGCCCCGGTGTTCGCCACCGTCGCCGCGGGGGGGATCGGCGCCATGACCATGAGCGGCGCCTTCGCTGTTGGCTCAGCCGTCCTGGGCGCCGTTTCATTCGGCACAGGCGTCGCCGCCACGGCATTGGAAGCCATTGACAAGGACTCGAAAGCCGCCAGCATCCTTGGCTGGATTTCCTTGGGGACAGGATTGGCGAGTGGTGTACTGGGAGGGGTGTCGAAGTCGGTGAACAAACTGGTAAGCCAGTCCAGCCGACAACCTGGAAGAGCATTCAATACCGCCGGGCAATTCAAGAGCGGCAGGGCTGCAGGCGAAACTCCGATTTCCAGTACAACAGTAACCCGTGTAGGCAATTCCGAACTTTTGCACACCTTACCTGGTGAAGACTATTCAGTAGTGTTTCATCGAAGAGTATTCAGCACATCCGTGATGGGTTTTGAAACGCACAGTACACCTAAAGGACTACTTATGAATTCAAAAGGTGTGTATGTGACCGCGCAAGATTTTGCCTTGCAAGAAATAGCGCCGCGAACTTCCAGATCACTTGCATACTTCTGGAGACCCAAAAAGCCAATATTACTGCTTGCCTGTGAAGCGGGAAAAAATGGCGCAGCTCAATCAGTGGCCAATACGCTGAAAAGACGGGTAATTGCATACGGTGACAATATCTTCATGAGAAACCCAACTCAAACTAATCAGCCGGAAAAAATAGGACAAGCCTATGCCAACAGCAATACCGTATTCAAACGTGTTCCACCAATACCAGGTGGCCCTTTCTCTGACTATTCGGATATCGCGCCAGCCGAACCGATTCTTTTTCGTCCGAAAAAAGTACCTCGTACCTGATAACAACTTCTGACCGCAGCGCTCAGTCTCGCCGATCCAACAAGTTAACCACCAACCGATCCAACCACCCCCACAGCCGCTGCTTGAACCGACGCCAAAGTGGCCGCGTATTCCACTGCTCCAGATCGATTGCCTGACTAAGGCTGAAGTCACGCTCGAAACTGGCCGCCACCGCTGCGGTAAGCGGCGGATCAAGCGCCTCGACGTTCGCTTCAAGGTTGAAGCGCAAATTCCAGTGGTCGAAATTGCACGAGCCAATACTGACCCAATCGTCCACCAGCACCATTTTCAAGTGCAGGAAACACGGCTGGTACTCGTAGATTTTCACACCAGCGCGCATCAACTTCGGGTAGTAACGATGCCCGGCATAGCGTACCGAGGGGTGATCGGTGCGCGGCCCCGTCAGCAGCAGGCGTACATCGATGCCTTTGCTCGCAGCGCGGCGCAAGGAGCGGCGTACTTTCCAAGTCGGCAGAAAATAAGGTGTGGCCAGCCAGATGCGCCGCTGGCCACTGTTCAGGGCACGTACCAGCGATTGCACGATATCCCGGTGCTGACGGGCATCGGCATAGGCCACCCGGCCCATGCCCTGGCCGCTGTCTGGTACGTGCGGCAGGCGCGTCAGGCCGAAGTGGGTCGGCGGCCGCCAGGCAGTGCGGCGCAGGTTGGCACGCCACTGGCGGTCGAAGAGCATCTGCCAGTCGGCCACCAATGGCCCTTGCATCTGCACCATGACCTCATGCCATTCGCTGGCGTCCTGGCCCGGCATCCAGAACTGATCGGTCACCCCGGTACCGCCAACCACTGCCCAGGCCTGGTCGACGATCAGCAGTTTGCGGTGGTCGCGGTACAGGTTGCGCAAGCCACGGCGCCAGCGCAGGCGGTTGTACCAGCGCAGCTCGACCCCCGCCGCCATCAGGCGCTGACGCAGGTTCAGGGTGAACGCCAATGAGCCGTAATCGTCAAACAGGCAGCGCACCTGCACGCCCCGCTCGGCGGCCTGTACCAGGGCTTGCACCACGGCTTCGGCGCAGGCGCCCGCTTCCACCAGGTACAGCTCCAGATCAACGTGTTGTTCGGCCTCGCCAATGGCACTGAGCATGCGCGGGAAAAACGCGGGGCCGTCGATCAATAATTCGAACCGGTTACCATCTCGCCAGGGGAAAACCGGTCCGGCCATATCAGCGCGCCGTAAAGATCAACACCGCGGACACCGGCACCGACGGGCTGATGGATTTGAGCCCGGCCAGCTTGCGCAAGGTCTCAAGGCCCGGTAGCAAATCGAACTCCTCGGCACGCAGCATCAACGGCTCCAGGGTCACTACCTGGAAGCGTCGTTCGTCCAGGCGGGTCGCCAACAGCAAGGCGTTGTAACTGTGTTTTTTGCCGTGCAGCTCGACGGTCAGCGGCAGGCGCAGTTCCACCTGGGCGCCATTGGCCAGGTCATTGATGGGCTGCAAATCGATCTGCGCGGTGACCTTGGCTTCCGGGAAGCGGGCAAATTCAAACAGCTCCTTGCGCATGCGCTCATCGCGCAACGGTACACCGCTGCTGTTGGAGTCCATTTCGATCTGCAACTGCGCTGCGCCTTTGCGATCGACCTTGCCGTGCAATACCAGGAAGCGATGGACTTCGGCGGTATCACCATTTTTGCTGGAGATAAAAGACAGGCGTGAAGATTCGCCATCCAGGTGCCAGTTGGCGTGGGCCGAGACGCTCACCAGAGCGAGCAGGGCCAGTAAAAGACGAGGCAGAGAGAACATGAGCAATCCTGTGACACAGAGGCCGTCAACCTTACCCGCCTGCCTTCACGGCAGCAAGCCACAGCCCTCACGTACGCCCTGCCAACGCGCCCGACGCTCGACCCCCAGCCCCTTGGCGACAACCAGGCGGGTCTGGGTGTCTTCCTCCAGACGACTCAACGGCAGGTACTGGCGCACATAGGCCCGACAGTAAGGCGCCTCAAAACCCATGACGAACCGGCAGGAGCAGTACTCCTTGGCCGAGTAGGCGCTGAGAATGCCGGTAAAGTCGGCCAGGGCCTGGCGTTCGTACCAGGCCCAACCGGCCACGGCCAGCAGCACAAGCAGTATCAAGCGCTTCATGGTCGCCCCTGCGCCTGTGCCGCCAGCACACGCTTGAGCAGTTCGTTGTGGGAAAACTGGCCGTCGCGGTCGTCGGCATAACGCACCACCACCAGTTGTTCAGCAGGCAGCACATACAACGCCTGGCCCCAATGGCCCAAGGCGGCGAAGGTGTCGGCTGGGGCGTCCGGCCAAGGACGGGCGGCGCCGGGTAGCGGCTGGTTGAGCCACCAATGGCCGCCGGGGTTGGCTTCGCCGGGCTGGGAAATAGCCGCGGCAAACAAGGTGCGGTTGAACGCCACCCAATCGGTACCCAGCAACTGCTGCGCTTGCCAGCGACCGTCACGTTGCATCAACAAGCCAACACGGGCCAGATCGCGCGCCGTCATATACAGGTAGGAGGAACCGACCAGGGTGCCGCTGGCATCTCGCTCCCAGACTGCCGAAGTGATGCCCAAGGGGGTGAACAGCGCGTCCCACGGGTACTGCGTGTAGTGCTCAGGCCCGAGCATGCCGCGCAATGCGGCCGCCAACAGATTGCTGTCACCGCTGGAGTAGAGAAAGCGCTGGCCCGGTTCGGCCAGCGCCGGTCGCACAGCGGTATAGGCGGCCATGTCCGCCCGCCCGCGGGTGTAGAGCATGGCCACCACCGAGGAATGCAATGGCGCGTATTCGTAGTCTTCCTGCCAGTCCAGACCGCTGGCCCAGTGCAGCAGGTCTTGCAGACGTATCTGTGGATGGACATGCATGGGCGGATAGAAACGGGCAACCGGGTCATCGAGGGCAAAGCGTCCTTGCTGACGAGCTACACCCAATAGCGTCGCCAGCACGCTTTTACTCACCGACCAGGTCAGGTGCGGGGTCCAGGCGGTGGTCGGTGCAGCGTACTGCTCAAACACGATGCGGCCGTTCTTGATGACCAACAAGGCATCGGTGCGTATACCTTCACGGCACTGCTCATCACGGGGTGCAAACGCATAGGCCTGCACTTGCTGCCAGGCAGGGCTGTTGACCTCAGCCGCCTGACGCCAGTCCGGCAGCGGCCAGTCCTCCTGGCTCGAGGCCTGGGTGCTGATGAACAACAGGCCGAGCCACAGCGCTGTAAACGTTCTGATCATGCGGTGTCGCTCAAGGCCAGGGTTCAGCCAGCTTAAGGGCGCTTCATGACAATCCGAAGGAGGCCCAGGCCTTGGCCAGGCGCTTGGCTCGCGCCGCACTGGCAATTTCCAGCAGGCCCTGGTCGCGCTGCCACAACGGCGCCCATTCACCCGGCGAATTGCTCAACGCCTGATTGAGTTCATCCTTGAGCGCGGCGAACTGGGCGAACAAGCCCCCCAGCAGCACGTGACAGGCGCTGGAATCGGCACATTGGCGGCTGCCTTCGGCGCAGCCGCCGAGTAAACCGATCAAGCGCAACTGCAGGCTCTGCGGCCAGCCATTGTCCTGACCGACGCCATACAGCCAGGCGCACAGTGCACTGAGTACATAAAGGTCTTCGAGGGAACGGAACGGTTTGACGTAGGCATCCCAGCCATCACCTGCCAGGCGCTCACACAGGGCCTGATCGAGGTGCAAGCGGGCGTGGCCGACTTCCGGCATCAGTGGCAAGGCCGGTAATGGTTCCAGGCGAACGCCGGGCTCACCCGGGTAGACCACCGCCAAGCTCAGTTGCGGCGCCTCCCCCACCGCTTCACTGCGTGCCGCCACCAACAGCCAGTCGGCATCCAGCCCGGCGGTGACGAAATCCTTGCTGCCGCTCAGGCGCAAGTCATCCAGGCGAACTTGCATGTCGGCCACACGCACGCTGCGCCGTTCACTGGCACACAAGGCACCGAGGCTGGCCGGGGCGCTTGGCCAGAGCATGCGCAAGGCCGCCTGGTAGCCGATCAGAAAGGCCAACCCCGGCGTCGGCATGGCCCGGCCGCCAAGCACCGCCAGCTCGAACGGGCTGACGCTGCCCAGGCGCGCCAGCAGGCTGCTGTAGGTCTCGCCAAGGTCAGCGGACAGCGGCGATCGCTGTGGGTCGTTGAGTCGTTGCAGCCAGGCCATCGTCACGCTCCTTGAGGGTTGTCATACAAGCATCACCAAAGATTCATGGGGGTGACACCCCCTCTCCCTAGGCTGAGCTTGCACAACAAAGTCGACCGGCCGCAACCCCTTGGCTGGCTTATGGAGACTCGCAATGACTCGAATCGCGCGCACCAGCGACACCCGCACTGAACGCCGCCTGCACGCCGAGCGTCTGGTTGGCCCTGCGGCCCTGCAAGAAGCGCAGGCCCTTCGATTCAAGGTCTTCAGCGCTGAGTTCAAGGCCAAGCTCAAGGGCGCCGAACTGGGCCTGGACATGGACGACTACGATATTCACTGTCGCCACATCGGTGTACGCGACCTCTGCACGGGTCATCTGGTTGCCACCACGCGCCTGCTCGACCATCAGGCCGCCAGCAGCCTGGGGCGTTTTTACAGCGAAGAAGAGTTCAGCCTGCACGGTCTGGCGGGCTTGCAGGGCCCGATACTGGAGCTGGGCCGCACCTGTGTCGACCCGGCTTACCGCAACGGCGGCACCATTGCCGTGCTCTGGGCGGAGCTGGCCGAGGTACTCAACGAGGGCTGCTACAGCTACCTGATGGGTTGCGCCAGCATTCCCATGCAAGACGGCGGTGTGCAGGCCCATGCCATCATGCAGCGCCTGCGCGAACGCTACCTGTGCACCGAGCACCTGCGCGCCGAACCGAAGAAACCACTGCCCAGCCTGGCCCTGCCCGGCAACGTCATTACTGAAATGCCACCGCTGCTCAAGGCCTACATGCGCCTGGGGGCAAAAATCTGCGGCGAACCGTGCTGGGATGAAGACTTCCAGGTCGCCGACGTGTTCATCCTGCTCAAACGTGACGAGCTGTGCCCGCGCTATGCCCGTCACTTCAAGGCAGCGGTGTGATGCGGCGTCTGCGTGTGGTTGCACGCCTGCTGCGGGTACTGCTGGTGGTGTTGCTCGGCCTGGCCATGGCCGCGCTGTTTTCGGTGTATGAACGCCTGGGAATCGCTGCCTCCCGCGAACGGCGCCAGCGCTGGTCGCAGCTGTTCATGCGCAAGCTCAGCAACGCCCTGCCCTTCAAGGTCCGTGTAGTGGGTAAGTTGCCGCAACAACCGATGCTGTGGGTCAGCAACCACGTGTCGTGGACCGACATCCCGCTGCTGGGCATGCTGACCCCGCTGTCGTTCCTGTCCAAAGCCGAAGTTCGCGGTTGGCCTGTTGCCGGCTGGCTGGCCCTGAAGGCCGGTACCCTGTTCATTCGCCGTGGCGGCAACGACAGCCAGCAGCTACGTCAACAGATCAGCCAGCATCTGCAACAGGCTTGCGCCCTGCTGATTTTTCCGGAAGGTACCACCACCGACGGTCGCAGCCTGCGCACCTTCCACGGCCGCCTGCTGGCCGGTGCCATCGACACTCAGGTGCCCGTGCAACCGGTAGCGCTGCGTTACCTGCGCAATGGCCAGACCGATCCAGTGGCGCCGTTCATCGGTGATGACGACCTGCTCTCACACCTGATGCGGCTGTTCACCCAGGACTGCGCCGAGGTCGAGATCCAGCTGCTGCCTCCGATTGCCAGTGCTGGGGAAGAACGCGCAGCGCTGGCGTTCAAGGCCCAACAGGCGATCCAGGTCGCGCTGTTTGGCGCCGAGCAACCTATCATTCAGCCACAACGCCGGGCCAAAGCCGCCTAGACCTGAGCCCGGGCGTTGCCGGCGAAGGCTTGCAGTTCAGGGTAGAAGGCGCGGAAGTCTTCCATCAACGGGGCGTACAAGGTCTCGACCAGCTCCAGGGCGCCGTCCATCCCTTCGGGGCGCGACAAGCGCCGGGCGATCCCGCGAAACACCGGCCCCAACACCGCAAACTCGCGGTACGAGCCCAGCCAGTCATCCGCTGCCATGTAGGGCGCAATCTGCGCCAGTCGACCGGGCAGATCCGCTTGCGCCGCCAATACCTGATAAACCCGGCCGGTAAACTGCTCCAGCGGTTGCTCGGCATAGTCCTGCCAGTGCAGCGCCAGGCAATGATCGAAAAACACATCGAGGATGATCCCGGCGTAGCGCCGCCGCTCACGAGGGAAACGCGCGAGCGACTGCAGCACCAGCGGGTGACTGTCGGTGAACACATCGATTTGCCGGTGCAGGCGGATCGCCGCTTCCAGCGGTAGGGGAAAACGTCCGGCCAACGGTCCTTTGACGAAATCGCCATACAGGCTGCCGAGCAATTGCTCGGGTTGTTGGCCGCCCAGATGTAAGTGCGCGAGGTAATTCATGTGCGCAGTCTAGCACTGGGTACGCCCATATCGTTATAACCCGATATAGCGATTTACGCTGAGCTAAGAACCTCTTCATATTTGTATATCGCGAAATACCGATTTATATTTCGCCACATCGCGATATACCGCTACACAACCATGAGCCCAACCATGCCTCTCGATCTCGACGAAATAATAAAAGCCCTGGCCCACCCAGTACGGCGAGAAATCCTCAACTGGCTGAAGGACCCCGACGTTCAGTTTCCTGACCAACACCACAGCACCGAACACGGTGTCTGCGCCGGTCAGATCGACCAACGCTGCGGCCTGTCGCAGTCCACGGTCTCGGCCCACCTGGCCACTTTGCAACGTGCGGGGCTGATCAGCAGCCAGAAGATCGGACAGTGGCATTTTTTCAAGCGCAATGAGGAAACCATTCAGGCCTTCCTCAAGCAGATGAGCCAAGAGCTCTGACAAGGACATTGCAATGCCCCTTTCACTCATCATTCTGGCGCTCAGCGCCTTTGCCATCGGCACGACCGAGTTTGTCATCATGGGCCTGCTGCCCGATGTTGCAAGCGACCTGGGCGTATCGATTCCAGGTGCCGGCTGGCTGGTCACCGGTTACGCCCTGGGCGTGGCCATCGGTGCCCCGTTCATGGCCCTGGCCACTTCACGGTTGCCGCGTAAAGCCGCGCTGATTGCACTGATGGGCGTGTTTATCGTCGGCAACCTGCTGTGTGCCGTCGCCGCCGACTACAACCTGCTGATGTTCGCCCGGGTGGTGACCGCCCTGTGCCACGGTGCCTTCTTCGGCATTGGTTCGGTGGTGGCTGCCAGCCTGGTTCCGGCCAACCGCCGCGCCTCGGCCGTGGCCCTGATGTTCACCGGCCTGACCCTGGCCAACGTGCTGGGCGTACCGCTGGGTACGGCCCTGGGCCAGGAATACGGCTGGCGCTCGACCTTCTGGGCGGTAACCGTGATCGGTGTGATTGCCCTGATCGGCCTGATCCGTTTCCTGCCGTTTCGCCATGACGAAGAAAAACTCGACATGCGCGCTGAACTGGCTGCCCTCAAAGGCGCAGGTATCTGGCTGTCGCTGTCGATGACGGTGCTGTTCTCGGCGTCGATGTTCGCCCTGTTCACCTATGTCGCGCCGCTGCTCGGCGATGTCACCGGCGTTTCGCCACGGGGCGTGACCTGGACCCTGCTGTTGATCGGTGTTGGCCTGACCCTGGGCAATATCGTCGGCGGCAAGCTGGCCGACAAGCGCCTGGGCGCCACCCTGGTCGGCGTGTTCGTCAGCATGGCGGTGGTCTCCACCGTGCTGAGCTGGACCAGCGCCTTCCTGGTCCCGGCCGAAATCACCCTGTTCCTCTGGGCCACCGCCGCCTTTGCCGCCGTACCGGCGCTGCAAGTCAACGTGGTGACCTTTGGTAAAGCTGCACCGAACCTGGTGTCGACCCTGAACATTGGCGCCTTCAACCTGGGCAATGCCCTGGGCGCCTGGGTAGGCGGCACTGTGATTGCTCAAGGACTGGGCCTGACGCGCGTACCACTGGCCGCTGCCGCCCTGGCGGTGCTGGCCCTGATTGTCACCCTGATTACCTTCAGCCAGCGCGGCAACAACGCCGAACTGGCACCTGCCACGCATTAATCAGCCTTGAGGTTTGTATGACGACTATTTTCGATCCGATCACCCTGGGCGACCTGCAGTTGCCCAACCGCATCATCATGGCGCCGCTGACCCGTTGCCGCGCCGATGAAGGCCGCGTGCCCAATGCGCTGATGGCCGAGTACTACGTACAACGTGCCAGCGCCGGCCTGATCCTCAGCGAAGCCACCTCGGTAACGCCGATGGGCGTTGGTTATCCCGACACCCCGGGCATCTGGTCCGACGACCAGGTCCGTGGCTGGACCAACGTGACCAAGGCTATCCATGCTGCCGGTGGCCGTATTTTCCTGCAGCTGTGGCATGTCGGGCGTATCTCGCACCCGATCTACCTCAACGGTGAAGCCCCGGTGGCACCTAGCGCGATCCAGCCTAAAGGCCACGTCAGCCTGGTGCGCCCGATGGCCGATTACCCGACCCCACGCGCTCTGGAAACTGCGGAAATCGCCGACATTGTCGAGGCCTACCGCACCGGTGCCGAGAACGCCAAGGCGGCCGGTTTTGATGGTGTAGAGGTGCACGCTGCCAACGGCTACCTGCTGGATCAGTTCCTGCAAAGCAGCACCAACCAGCGCAACGACCAATACGGGGGGGCACTGGAAAACCGTGCACGGCTGTTGCTGGAAGTGACCGATGCGGTCATCGACGTGTGGGGCGCAGAGCGTGTCGGCGTACACCTGGCACCGCGGGCCGACTCGCATGACATGGGAGATGCCAACCGTGGCGAAACCTTCACCTACGTCGCCCGCGAGCTGGGCAAGCGTGGTATTGCCTTTATCTGCTCGCGTGAGAAAGAAGGTGATGACAGCATCGGCGCGTTGATCAAGGAAGCCTTCGGCGGCCCTTACATCGTCAATGAACGCTTCACCAAAGACACGGCCAATGCTGCGCTGGCCAGCGGTAATGCCGATGCGGTGGCCTTTGGCATTCCCTTCATCGCCAACCCTGACCTGCCGGCCCGGCTGGCGGCGGATGCGCCATTGAACGAAGCACGTCCGGAAACCTTCTACGCCAAAGGGCCGGTCGGTTACATCGACTACCCACGGATGTAAAACGGTAGGAGCGGGCTTGCCCCGCGATGGCGGTGTGTCAGATAGACCGCCATCGCGGGGCAAGCCCGCTCCTACGGATTGATCACGGCCGGGTGTTGATCTGTTGTTGCAGGTTCTGCACCTGGCTCTGCAGGGTGTTGATGCTGCGGCTCATCTGCCGGCGAAAGGCGTCAAACTCGGCCACCGAGGCACCCGCTGCAACGGGCGCGGCAGGACGATTGTCCTGCTCGCTGCGCAGCACCAACAGGTCCTGCTCCAGACGCTCGATGGCGGCATTGGGGTTGCCCTGCTTCTTCAACGCCGCAACCTCAGCATTCAGGCTGCTGATCTGGCTGTCGAGCTTGCCACCATCGACCTGAGCCGCTTTCAACGCTGCCAGCTGTTCATTCACCGCTTTAAGCTGCGCCTGCAATTCGGCCTGCAACTTGGCCGTGGCCGCCTGCTGTTCGCTGGCCTGTGCCAACACCTGCTCCAGACGCTTGCCCAGGTCACCCGCTTGCCCGGCCACGCCCTGCTGCAGCTGTTTCTGTTCAACCAGATTGGCTTGCAGTTGCTTGATCTGCAGTTTCAACGCTTCGCTACCGGTGGTGGCACTGGACTCACTGGCGGCGACCTTGCCACTGATGGCTTGCAGGCGACCAGCCGCTTCTTCGCTGATACGGGCAAAGCTTTCCTGGGTGGCCACCAGTTGCTGCTCCATCAGGTTTACCTGTTGGAAGCTCCACCAGCCTAGCCCCGCCAAGGCAATGAACGACGCGCCCAGCAACGCCCACAACGGCCCGGTATTAGCCGCGCGCGGCGCCTTGCCAGCGTTTGCAACGGCACCGCTGCGCAGCGGCGGCAGGTTGTCAAAGTCATCGTCATCGCGCGTGCTGACACGCAAGGTCGGGACATTGTCGAAATTGTCTTGAGCTTCGTTACGCATGAGAACCTTCAACCGCTGTAATAGCAAATGGGCACTAGTATAAACCGCTTACACCGCGCACTAGTCGATCGCAAACCCGCCTAAGGGTTCACTACTGCGGCTCTTGAGCCTTCCACCAGGCGCAAAACTCGTCGAGTGCGGTCCACACGCTGACCGCAGGCCGGTAGTCCAGCTGTTGACGCGCGCGATTGATGTCCAGGGTGAAATCCTTGCTCATCACCTGCATGCCCAAGCGCGACAAGGTCGGCTGTGGACGGCCTGGCCAGAGCATACAAGCCCCTTCATTGAGCGCGGCAAGGCTATAGGCCAAGCCGAAGGAGCGGTAGCGAGTGACTTGCGGCAGTTGCATCTGGCGCATCACATAGTTGACCACATCCCACAACGGCAGCGGATGACCGTTGCTGATGTTATAGGCCTGCCCCAGTGCCTGCTCATCTGCAAACAATGCACTCAACAACGCTTCGTTGAGGTTCTGCACACTGGTGAAGTCGACCTTGTTCAAGCCGTTACCGATGATGGCCAGGCGACGCTTGCGCTGCATCTGCATCAAGCGCGGGAAAATGCTCACGTCGCCAGCCCCGGTTACAAAGCGTGGACGCAAGGCCAGCACCTCAAGGCCGAACTCCTGAGCACCGAAGACTTTCTGCTCGGCCAGGTGCTTGGTGGCTCCATAGTGGTCGTAAAAGCGCCGCGGCACCTGCTCTTCGTGGATGTTCAGCTGCGAACGGCCATTGAAGTAGATCGAGGGTGACGACAGGTGGACCAGACGCCGCACGTGCTCTTTGAGGCAGGCCTCGACCACGTTTTCGGTCACCACCACATTGCCTTGGTAAAAATCCTGGTAGCGCCCCCAGTTGCCCACCGCGCCAGCGCAATGCACCACGGCATCGACACCCTGGCACAAGCGCCGGGCCAACTCCGCGTCACCGAGGTCGCCGGGGATGAACTGTGCCCCACGCCGCACCAGGTGCTCAACGCCTTCGGCACGACGGCCGTTGACCCGAACCTCAAGGCCTTGCTCCAGGGCAAAACGCGCAAAGCGTCCGCCAATGAAGCCGCTTGCGCCGGTAACCAGAATTCGCATGTACCACTCCGCCTTGCCAAATTTCAGATGCTGCTGACGCTGCTCAACCTCATAACGGCACCAGCCATTGCCGCGAGGTTTGCCGCAGGTGTTCGGTCAGTTGCCCGAGCAGTTGTCCGCCATTGCGCCAATGATGCCAGTACAAAGGCACGTCGATGGGCTTATCCGCCGAAATTTCTACCAAACAACCACTGGCCAGTTGCTCGCGCACCTGCAGCTCCGGCACCAGCCCCCAGCCCAGACCGGCTTCGGTCATGCGCAGAAAGCCTTCGGAAGATGGACACAGGTGATGCATGAAGCCCCCGTCGATCCCCAACGACGCCAGGTAACGGTGCTGAAGAAAATCATCCGGACCAAACACCAGTGCTGGCGTGCGCGCCAAGCGTGTAGCGTCAAAGCCTTGGGCAAAGTAGCGGGCCATGAACGCCGGGCTGGCCAAGGCGCGGTAACGCATCGCCCCCAACAGCATGCTGCGGGCACCGGCCACTGGCCGCTCGCTGCCACACAGGCATGCGGCCACTTCACCGGCGCGCATGCGTTTAAGGCCGACTTCCTGGTCTTCTACCACCATATCCAGCAACACCTGCTGTTCGGCACAGAAGGTGCCGACCGCAGCCGCCCACCACGTGGCCAGGCTGTCGGCGTTCAGGGCAATGCGCAAGCGCTCCGGCATGCCCTCCTCGTCCAGCGCCGGCACCTGGCTTTGCAAGTCGCGCTCCAGCAGCCGCACCTGCTGTACATGGTTGAGCAAACGGCGGCCAACATCTGTAGGACTGGGTGGATTGGCACGCACCAGCACCGGCTGCCCGACCCGTGCTTCCAGCAATTTGATGCGCTGGGAAATCGCCGACTGCGACAGCCCCAGCACCTGCGCTGCACGCTCAAAACCGGCCTGCTCGATGACCGCTGCAAGGGCTGACAGCAATTTGTAATCGAACATTATTTTTCCTAATGCCTGATCAGGTTTATTTGTTTTTCTTATACCGCTCTGCGCCGCAAAATAGCCAGCATCTTCTTCGGTTTTATCCACCAGTGCCCGGCTGGTGCCTGCGGAGCGTCCCCCTATGTGGCAAAGCTATCTGAACGGCCTGCTGGTCGCCTTCGGCCTGATCATGGCGATCGGCACCCAGAACGCATTCGTCCTGGCGCAAAGCCTGCGCCGTGAACATCATTTGCCGGTGGCCGCGCTCTGTGTACTGTGTGATGCCCTGCTGGTTGCGGCAGGGGTGTTTGGCCTGGCTACCGTGCTGGCACAGAACCCGACCTTGCTGGCGGTCGCGCGCTGGGGCGGTGCCGTGTTTTTGATCTGGTACGGCAGCAAAGCCTTGCTGCGCGCCTGCTCGCAGCAGAGCCTGCAGCAGAATGAAGGCCAGGGCCTGCGCTCGCGCCGCGCGGTGCTGCTCAGCGCCTTGGCGGTGACTCTGCTCAACCCTCACGTGTACCTCGACACCGTCCTGCTGATCGGCTCGCTCGGCGCCCAGCAAACCGTTCCCGGTGCTTATGTGGCCGGTGCCGCCAGTGCCTCGCTGTTGTGGTTCTTTACCCTCGCCCTCGGAGCCGCCTGGCTGGCCCCGTGGTTGGCACGCCCCGGTACCTGGCGCCTGCTGGACCTGATGGTGGCGGTAATGATGTTCGCCGTGGCGGCGCAACTGATCTTCACCTGATTACCATTGGTCAGGCGCGCTC
Organism: Pseudomonas sp. NUPR-002; assembly: GCF_056322725.1. Taxonomy (NCBI): domain Bacteria; kingdom Pseudomonadati; phylum Pseudomonadota; class Gammaproteobacteria; order Pseudomonadales; family Pseudomonadaceae; genus Pseudomonas; species Pseudomonas sp. NUPR-002. The sequence goes on along the minus strand of NZ_CM150476.1, from coordinate 1,125,815 downwards.
GAAGGCTCTGGAACCTCTTTCCCGTACACTTGTTGCGTGGTTAAGCACAGGGCCGGGTGCTATGATCCAGCCCTTGCGTCGCAAAGAGTACAAACTCCCCGACGCACACCGGCCGCCCGTGATCGGCCTTGCGCTCACCGCAACAGACCTGATTAGGAGAATCACCATGGCTTTTGAATTGCCGCCGCTGCCTTACGCACACGACGCCCTGCAGCCGCACATTTCCAAGGAAACCTTGGAGTTCCACCACGACAAGCACCACAACACCTACGTCGTGAACCTGAACAACCTGGTGCCAGGCACCGAGTTTGAAGGCAAAACCCTGGAAGAGATCGTCAAGTCCTCTTCGGGCGGTATCTTCAACAACGCCGCTCAGGTCTGGAACCACACCTTCTACTGGAACTGCCTGGCGCCAAACGCTGGCGGCCAACCTACCGGCGCCCTGGCTGATGCCATCAACGCTGCGTTCGGCTCGTTCGACAAGTTCAAAGAAGAGTTCACCAAGACTTCCGTCGGCACCTTCGGTTCCGGCTGGGGCTGGCTGGTGAAAAAGGCTGACGGTTCCCTGGCCCTGGCCAGCACCATCGGCGCCGGCTGCCCGCTGACCAGCGGCGACACCCCGCTGCTGACCTGCGATGTGTGGGAACACGCCTACTACATCGACTACCGTAACCTGCGTCCTAAGTACGTTGAGGCGTTCTGGAACCTGGTTAACTGGAAATTCGTCGCTGAGCAGTTCGAAGGCAAGACCTTCACCGCTTAAGCGATGGTAGGAGCGGGCTTGGCCCGCGATGCGGTTAGACAGATTGACCGCAATCGCGGGGCAAGCCCGCTCCTACAGGTTCTGAAACCCGGTTTGTCCGGGTTTTTTTTCGTCTGCAAGACGGGTTTCGGCTCTTGCCCCAAGCTGATACCGCGCTAACATCAAACCTTGAGAAGTTTAGTTGCAGCACTAAAGTCGCAAGGCCAGGCAACCGATACAGAGACAGCAGGAAGACCCTCACCAACAAGTGAGGTAAGTTCTGCCATCGGCCGATAGTGGATTGCCACGAATGATGGCAAAATGATGCCATGCGCATGGATTAAGGAAACCCCATTGAAGCTGGAACTCAAGAACAGCTTATCGGTTAAGTTGCTCAGGGTCGTACTGCTCTCGGCACTGGTGGTCGGTGTCGTGCTCAGCTGTGCGTAGATCGTCTTTGATGCCTACAAGACCCGCCAGGCAGTAGCCAGCGACGCCCAGCGAATCCTCGATATGTTCCGCGACCCTTCCACCCAGGCGGTGTACAGCCTGGACAAGGAAATGGGCATGCAGGTCATGGAAGGGCTGTTCCAGGACGAGTCGGTGCGCATGGCCTCCATCGGCCATCCCAACGAAACCATGCTCGCCGAAAAATCCCGGCCGCTGCAGGAATCGTCAACGCGCTGGCTGACCGACCTGATTCTTGACCAGGAACGCACCTTTACCACGCAACTGGTCGGCCGCGGCCCCTACAGCGAGTACTACGGCGACCTGAGCATCACCCTCGACACCGCGTCTTACGGCGCAGGCTTTCTGGTCAACTCGGTCATCATTTTTGTTTCCGGGGTTCTGCGCGCCCTGGCCATGGGCCTGGTGCTGTACCTGGTGTATCACTGGATGCTGACCAAGCCGCTGTCAAAAATCATCGAGCATCTCACCCAGATCAATCCCGACCGCCCCAGCCAGCATCAACTGCCCTTGCTCAAAGGCCACGAACGCAACGAGCTGGGCTTGTGGGTCAATACCGCTAACCAGTTGCTGGCCTCGATCGAGCGCAATACCCACTTGCGCCATGAGGCCGAAAACAGCCTGTTGCGCATGGCTCAGTATGACTTCCTCACCGGCCTGCCCAACCGCCAGCAACTGCAACAACAGCTAGACAAAATCCTCGTCGATGCTGGCCGCCTGCAACGTCAGGTCGCGGTGCTGTGCGTCGGTCTCGATGATTTCAAAAGCATCAACGAACAGTTCAGCTACCAGGCGGGCGACCAATTGCTGCTGGCCCTGGCCGATCGCCTGCGCGCCCACAGCGGCCGGCTTGGTGCCCTGGCGCGGCTTGGCGGCGACCAGTTCGCCCTGGTCCAGGCCGATATCGAGCAGCCCTACGAAGCCGCAGAACTGGCCCAGAGCATTCTCGATGACCTGGAGGCGCCCTTCGCCCTGGACCATCATGAAATCCGCCTGCGGGCGACCATCGGTATCACCCTGTTCCCGGAAGACGGCGACAGCACAGAAAAGCTGCTGCAAAAAGCCGAACAGACGATGACCCTGGCCAAGGCACGCTCACGCAACCGCTATCAGTTCTACATCGCCAGTGTCGACAGCGAAATGCGTCGGCGCCGCGAGCTGGAAAAGGACCTGCGCGAAGCCCTGCCGCGCAATCAGTTGTACCTGGTGTACCAGCCGCAAATCAGCTACCGCGACCACCGTGTGGTCGGCGTCGAAGCGCTGCTGCGCTGGCGCCACCCCGAGCTGGGCATGGTTCCGCCAGACCAGTTCATCCCCCTGGCCGAACAAAACGGTAGCATCATTGCCATCGGCGAATGGGTACTCGATCAGGCCTGCCGTCAGTTGCGCGAATGGCACGACCAGGGCTTCAGCGAGCTGCGCATGGCGGTCAATCTGTCGACCGTGCAGTTGCACCACAATGAACTGCCGCGGGTGGTCAACAACCTGCTGCAGATCTACCGCTTGCCGCCACGCAGCCTGGAACTGGAAGTGACCGAAACCGGCCTGATGGAGGACATCAGCACCGCCGCCCAGCACCTGCTGAGCCTGCGCCGCTCTGGCGCGATGATCGCCATTGACGACTTTGGTACCGGCTATTCCTCGCTCAGCTACCTGAAATCGCTGCCGCTGGACAAGATCAAGATCGACAAGAGTTTCGTTCAGGACCTGCTCGATGACGACGACGATGCCACCATCGTTCGCGCCATCATCCAATTGGGCAAGAGCCTTGGCATGCAGGTGATCGCCGAAGGCGTGGAAACCGCAGAACAAGAGGCCTACATCATTGCCCAGGGTTGTCATGAAGGTCAGGGCTACCACTACAGCAAACCCCTGCCAGCCCGGGAGCTGACGGTGTTCCTCAAACAGGCCCAGCGTAATCAGGTTTCGATTCTCTAACCCCTTGCAGACCGTGGGCAATCGGGCAGAAACACGCATTTGAATATTTACGTGGCTACCTCTTTACACAAAATGCAAATCTTTCGCATTATGTTGCAGTTTTGCGTACCCCGGTACGCCTGTCCAACCTCTCGACGCAGGAATTCACCATGATTCGTATGCCTCTGGCCACCGCCAGTCTGTTGGCCATTGCCATCTCTCTCGCCGGTTGCGGCGACGACAAGGACAAGGCCGCCGCACCGCAAGCTCCAGCGGCCACTGCAGCAGCACCGGCAGCCCCCGCCGCAGGCGCGGTCGACGAGGCCGCCGCCAAGGCCGTGGTCAAGCACTACGCCGACATGGTCCATGCTGTGTACAGCGACTCGCTGAGCACCGCGAAAACCCTGCAAACCGCGATCGATGCCTTCCTCGCTACCCCCAACGACGAAACCCTGAAAGCCGCCAAGGCCGCCTGGACCGCCGCACGCGTGCCTTACCTGCAGAGCGAAGTGTTCCGTTTCGGCAACACCATCATCGACGACTGGGAAGGTCAGGTGAACGCCTGGCCACTGGACGAAGGCCTGATCGACTACGTCGACGCCAGCTACGAGCACGCCCTGGGTAACCCGGGTGCCGCCGCCAACATCATCGCCAACACCGAAATTCAGGTCGGCGAAGACAAAGTCGACGTCAAAGACATCACCCCTGAGAAACTCGCCAGCCTGAACGAGCTGGGCGGCTCCGAAGCCAACGTCGCCACCGGCTACCACGCCATCGAATTCCTGCTCTGGGGCCAAGACCTCAACGGCACCGGCCCAGGTGCTGGCGCCCGTCCTGCCTCCGACTATCTGGAAGGCAAAGGCGCAACCGGCGGTCACAACGAGCGCCGCCGTGCTTACCTCAAGGCCGTGACCCAACTGCTGGTCAACGACCTGGAAGAAATGGTCGGCAACTGGAAGCCAAACGTTGCCGACAACTACCGCGCCACCCTGGAAGCAGAGCCAGTTACCGACGGCCTGCGCAAAATGCTGTTCGGCATGGGTAGCCTGTCGCTGGGCGAACTGGCCGGCGAGCGCATGAAGGTTTCCCTGGAGGCCAACTCGCCTGAAGACGAGCAGGATTGCTTCAGCGACAACACCCACAACTCGCACTTCTACGACGCCAAGGGCATCCGCAACGTCTACCTGGGCGAATACACCCGCGCTGATGGCAGCAAGCTGACTGGCCCAAGCCTGTCGTCGCTGGTCGCCAAGGTCGATCCGGCCACCGACACTACCCTCAAGGCCGACCTTGAAGCCACCGAAGCGAAGATCCAGGTCATGGTCGACCACGCTGCCAAAGGTGAGCACTACGACCAACTGATTGCCGCCGACAACGCTGCCGGCAACCAGATCGTCCGCGACGCCATCGCCGCCCTGGTCAAGCAGACCGGCGCCATCGAGCAAGCCGCTGGCAAGCTGGGTATCGCCAACCTGAACCCGGACACCGCTGATCACGAGTTCTGATCCCGCGTCTGACTAAGCGAACGCCCGGTCTTTGTACCGGGCGTTCTGCTTTATTGCCGGTGAAACCTTGCCCGCTGAACAGCGCGCCAGCCAAGGGTCATCCTCATGCCTCCCCCAGGCTCAAAGAGGAAGATCAATGCAGCAGATACTGGATGTATGGGGTGAAGGCCGAATCACTGACACGTCGACCAAGCCTGCAGTCGTTACAGGGTTCACCCACGCCTACAACCTCAACAAAATCGGCCAGCACATTTCCAATGGTCCCCACACCGGCCGGCCCATTCCCCACCTACTGCCGGTGACCGAATACGATAATCCGGTGTTTCCCGTCGATAGCCGATCGGTACCGCACATCACCTTGATGGGCGCACCGATCACCACCGGCACGGCCAAGGAGATGTGTCGGGTGCTGTCGTTGCCCGGCACGATTTACCTCTATGACCCCAATGATTTCGATCGCCGGACTTTCGAAGCGGTTGCCAGCGAGCACCGCATTACCTTGCACGGACGCTTCAAACCGTCGGAACTGCAACCACCGTTCAACGAAATCTCACTGCAGGCCGTGTATGTCTACATGAGCCCGCGCGTGCCGCTGGACAAACCTCAGCTCAACGCCTGAACGCCTACCTTCAAGGAAGAACACCATGGCTAGCGTTACCTACCTCAAATCGATCGCCAACAACACGCCCTACACCCTGACGCTGATTAATGGCGAGAACTCCAGCTACATGTTCGCCATCGGCGCACAAAGCGCGTGGAACGGCTCAATGGCCGTGCCCTGGGTCGGCAAAACCGATGAAAACTACAAGGCCCTGCAACTGATCCTCGGGCCGCGCTCGGAAACCAGGATCTGGCTGTTTCAGGATTATTGGCTGCCGGCCCACAAGGACGCGGTCAAATACATCACCGCCACCGAGATGGATTACGCTGGCACAACCAATGAGGTACCTGGCACTAACCGCGGCGGCGGTAACAAAAACCTGATCATCAACCTGGTCAATCGGGATTTCAGCCTGATCATGGCTTGAGACAGACCGGGAACTGCCGACGATTTCATCTAGCGAACGCAAATCCCTCTTATTCCAGAATCCTGAGCCTGCTAAGCTTGCACGCCGGTTTTTTGCTCAAGCTCAGGATTCTTGATGTCTTCGTTGCTGCTCCGTCTCAGCCCGCTGGTTTTGACCATGACCCTGGTCGCCTGTGATGACGCCCCGCGTTTCACCCAGGCAGAACCCGGCGAAGCCTTGGGCGGCGGCAAGACAACGGTGAACAAGCGCGACCAGAACGCCTACTCCATGCCTTCGGCCAACCTCGCGCCAAGCCGGCGCCTGGACTTCAGCGTCGGCAACAGTTTCTTTCGCAACCCGTGGGTGATCGCACCGTCGACCACCACTGCCCGTGACGGCCTGGGCCCGCTGTTCAACGCCAACGCCTGCCAGAACTGCCATATCAAGGATGGCCGCGGTCACCCGCCCGGCCCCAATGCGCGTCATGCAGTGTCAATGCTGGTGCGCCTGTCGATTCCCGACCAGCCACAGTACGCCAAGGTCATCGAGCAGCTGGGGATCGTGCCCGAGCCAGTCTATGGCGGGCAGTTCCAGGACATGGCCGTACCTGGCGTCGCCCCGGAAGGCAAAGTGCGGGTCGAGTACACCCCGGTGCCAGTAACCTTCAAGGACGGCACCCAGGTCGAGCTGCGCCAGCCAACGCTGCAAATCAGTCAGCTGGGCTATGGCCCGATGCATCCCGATACGCGCTTTTCCGCCCGTGTTGCCCCGCCGATGATCGGCCTGGGCCTGCTTGAAGCCATACCCGAGTCGGCAATTCTGGCCAACGCCGACCCTGACGACCGCAACGGCGACGGCATCCGTGGCCGGCCCAATCAGGTCTGGGACGACGCTCTGGGCAAAACCGTCTTGGGCCGCTTCGGCTGGAAAGCCGGGCAACCGAACATCAACCAGCAGAACGTCCATGCGTTTTCCGGCGACATGGGCCTGACCACCAGCCTGCGGCCGATGGACGACTGTACGCCGGCACAAGTCGACTGCCTCAACGCGCCAAACGGCAACGGCGCCAATGGCGAGCAGGAAGTCAGCGACAATATTGCCCGCCTGGTGCTGTTCTACACCCGCAACCTGGCGGTACCGATCCGTCAGGATGTCGACTCGCCACAAGTACTGGCCGGCAAGAACCTGTTTCACCAGGCCGGTTGCCAGAGCTGCCATACCCCAAGCTTCACCACCGCAGCCACCGCCGCTGAACCGGAGCTGGCCAACCAGTTGATCCGCCCTTACAGCGACCTGCTGTTGCATGACATGGGCCCGGGCCTGGCGGATAACCGCACCGAGTTCAAAGCCAGTGGCCAGGACTGGCGCACGCCACCGCTGTGGGGCATCGGCCTGACCCAGACGGTCAATGCCCAAGCCGGATTCCTTCACGATGGCCGTGCCCGCAATCTTCTCGAAGCCGTGCTGTGGCACGCTGGCGAGGCGGAAACGGCCAAGCAACATGTTTTGACCTTCAATGCCGACCAACGCGCTGCGTTGCTGGCGTTTCTGAATTCACTCTAAGAGAGAGGAGCCGGGCATGTTCCGTCCCAAACTGTTGTTCACCAGCCTTGCCGCCCTCGCCCTGGGCGCCTGTTCGCCACAAGATCCACAGGCTGTTACCTCCGCTGCCATTGCCAAGCAGGTGATCCTGCCCACCTACAGCCGCTGGGTCGAAGCCGACCGCCAGCTGGCCGTCAGCGCCCTGGCCTACTGCGAAGGCAAGGCTGAGCTGGCAACCGCCCGCGCCGACTTCCTCCACGCGCAAAAAGCCTGGGCTGAGCTGCAGCCCCTGCTGATCGGCCCGCTGGCTGAAGGCAACCGCGCCTGGCAGGTGCAGTTCTGGCCCGACAAGAAGAACCTGGTGGGCCGTCAGGTTGAGCAACTGGTCAATGGCGACAAGCCCATCGATGCCGCCAGCCTGGGCAAATCCAGCGTTGTGGTGCGTGGCCTCTCCGCCTACGAATACATCCTCTTCGACAGCAAGCCAGACGTCGCCAGCGCCGAACAGAAGGCCCGTTACTGCCCGCTGCTGGTGGCCATCGGCGAACACCAGAAAGCCCTGGCCGAAGACATCCTCAAAGGCTGGAACAGCACCGACGGCATGCTGGCGCAACTGACCAAATTCCCCAACCAGCGCTATGCCGACTCCCACGAAGCGATCGCCGATTTGCTGCGTGCCCAGGTAACGGCCCTCGATACCCTGAAGAAAAAGCTGGGTGCACCCATGGGTCGCCTGAGCAAGGGCATTCCACAGCCGCTGCAAGCTGAAGCCTGGCGCAGCCAGTCCTCGCTCAAGAGCCTGGAAGCCAGCCTGACCGCCGCACAAGCCGTTTGGGTGGGTGTCGATAACCAGGGCCTGCGTGGCCTGCTGGGCAAGGATCAGAAGGCCCTGGCCGACAAGATCGATGCTGCCTACGCCAACGCCCTCAAACTGCTAAACGCCAATCAGCAGCCGCTGGGTGAACTGCTGGACGACGAAACCGGCCGTCAGCGCCTGAACGACATCTACGACAGCCTCAACGCCGTCCACCGCCTGCACGAAGGCGAACTGGCCAAGGCGCTGGGCATTCAGCTGGGCTTCAATGCCAACGACGGTGACTGATCATGTTGCGACGCCAGGCTCTCAAACTCGGTAGCGTTCTGCTCAGCGCCCTCACGTTGGGCGGCTGGACGCTGTTTCGCGGCAAAAACGGCAGCCCGTTGCTGCTGTCGGCCCGCGACGATAGCGACGGCAAACACTATGCCGTCGGCTATCGTCTGGACGGCACCCAGGTGTTCGCCACCGAAGTTGCCCAGCGTTGCCATGACATCATCAACCACCCAGAGCAGCCAATTGCCCTGTTCGTCGCTCGCCGCCCTGGCACCGAGAGCTACCTGATCGACCTGCGCGATGGCCGCTTGATCCAGACCCTCGCCTCGCAGCCGAACCGGCATTTCTATGGCCATGCGGTGATCCACAAGAGCGGTGAATGGCTGTACGCCACCGAGAACGACACCACAGATCCCGGTCGTGGTGTGTTGGGGGTCTACCGCTTCGAGGGTGAGCGCCTGAGCCATAGTGGTGAAATTTCCACCCACGGTATCGGCCCGCATCAGGTGTCGTGGATGCCCGATGGCGAAACCCTGGTGGTGGCCAACGGGGGTATTCGTACCGAAGCCGAAAGCCGGGTGGAAATGAACCTCGACGCCATGCAGCCAAGCCTGGTGCTGATGCAGCGTGACGGTACGCTGATCAGCAAGGAGGTGTTGGCGCAACAAATGAACAGCGTGCGCCACCTGGCGATCGCCAGCGACGGCACCATCGTCGCCGGTCAACAGTTCATGGGATCGGGCGATGAAACCGCCGAGCTGTTGGCGATCAAGCGGCCTGGGCAAGCCTTCCAGGCCTTCCCGGTGCCCGAGCAGCAGTTGCAGTCTATGGCCAACTACACCGCCAGCGTGGCCATTCATAACGAACTGCGCCTGGTTGCCCTGACGGCACCACGGGCCAATCGCCTGTTCATCTGGGACCTGGACACCGCGCAAATACGCGTCGATGCACCAATGCCCGATTGCGCTGGCGTGGGCGCGGTGGCCGATGGCTTTGTCGTCACCTCCGGTCAGGGCCGTTGCCGGCTGTACGATTGCCGCAAGACTGAATTGATCGGCCAGCCGCTGCAGCTGCCTTCCGGGCTTTGGGACAATCACCTGCACTTGGCCTGACATCTGTGGCCCCGTTGATTGCGTTTCGTCAGTTGCAACGTATCGCGGGGCAAGCCCGCTCCCACAGGTCAGTTGCAACGCATCGCGGGGCAAGCCCGCTCCCACAAGTCAGTTGCAGCGCATCGCGGGGCAAGCCCGTTCCTACCAAATACCTGGGAACACAGGCTTCCCTGCCCCGGTCAAACGAGTAATATTCGGCTACAGCGCATGTGGGCAGGATCGCCCGTCGTCGTGCGCGTCAAACAATAAATCGTATCCAAGGAACTGGACTATGCTGCGCCGCCGCATGCTGATCATGTTAGGTGTTGTTGTGCTGCTGGTGTTGATACTGGGGGGCTACAAGGCCTTCTCCATCTATCAGCAGGTGCAGATGTTCTCGGCTCCGAAACCACCGATCAGTGTGGCGGCGACCGAGTCCAGCGAACGCGCCTGGCAAAATCGCCTGCCCGCCGTCGGTAGCCTCACGGCGTTTCAAGGTGTCGACCTGAGCCTGGAAACCGCTGGCACAGTCAAGGCGCTGCAGTTTGAGTCCGGGCAGAAAGTCAGCAAAGGCCAGCCGCTGTTGCAACTGGACAGTGATGTCGAGACCGCACTGCTAGGCACGGCCATGGCCGACCTGGGCCTGGCGCAGGTGGATTTCAATCGCGGCAGCCAACTGGTCGGCAGCCAGGCCATTTCGCGCGGCGAGTACGACCGCCTCAACGCGCAGTACAAACGCAGCAAGGCAGTCGTCGATCAGCTCAAGGCCGCCCTGGCCAAGAAAAGCATCAGCGCGCCCTTCAGTGGCACCATCGGCATCCGCCAGGTCGATATCGGCGACTACCTGGCCAGCGGCACAGTGATCGCGACCCTGCAAGACCTGAGCAGCCTGTATGTCGATTTCTTTGTCGCCGAACAGGCGATTCCCAAGCTGAACATTGGCCAGCAAGTGCTGGTCACCGTCGCGGCGTATCCGCAGCAAACCTTCCCCGGCACCATCAGCGCCATCAACCCCAAGGTTGAAGACAGCACCCGTAACGTGCGCGTGCGCGCCACCCTGGCCAACCCTGAAGGCAAGCTGCTGCCGGGCATGTTCAGCAGTTTGCAGGTGCTGCTGCCAGATCCCAAGCCACAGGTGGTGGTACCGGAAAGTGCCGTGACCTACACCCTCTACGGCAACTCGGTGTACGTGGTAGTACCGAAAAAAGCCGAAGACGGCCAGGTGCAGAATAATCCTCAAGGTCAGCCGGAGCTGATCGCCGAGCGCCGATTTGTCGAGACCGGCGAGCGCCGTGACGGCCTGGTGGTGATTCACAAAGGCCTGCAAGCGGGCGAGAAGGTGGTAACTGCCGGCCAGTTGAAACTGACCCAGGGTGCGTCGATCACCATCAGCCCGGACAAAACCCAGGCCCCATCGAGCAACCAGCAGTCGCGCGCCAACTGACCGAGGATGCATCATGGCTTTTACCGACCCGTTCATCCGTCGTCCGGTGCTGGCAAGCGTCGTCAGTCTGTTGATTGTGCTGCTGGGCTTCCAGGCCTGGAGCAAATTGCCCATCCGCCAGTACCCACAGATGGAAAACGCCCTGATCACGGTGACCACCGCCTACCCCGGTGCCAACGCCGAAACCATCCAGGGCTATATCACCCAGCCGATGCAGCAAAGCCTGGCCAGTGCCGAAGGCATCGACTACATGACTTCGGTGAGTCGCCAGAACTTCTCAGTGATTTCCATCTATGCGCGGATCGGCGCCGACAGCGACCGTTTGTTCACTGAGCTGCTGGCCAAGGCCAACGAGGTGAAAAACAAACTGCCACAAGACGCCGAAGACCCGGTACTGAGCAAGGAAGCCGCCGATGCCTCGGCGCTGATGTACATCAGCTTCTTCAGCAGCGAGCTGAGCAATCCGCAGATCACCGACTACCTGTCGCGGGTGATCCAGCCCAAGCTGGCCACCCTGCCGGGCATGGCCGAGGCGGAAATCCTCGGCAACCAGCTGTTTGCCATGCGCCTGTGGATCGACCCGGTGAAACTCGCCGGTTACGGCCTCAGCGCCAATGAAGTGACCGATGCCGTGCGCCGCTACAACTTCCTCTCGGCTGCCGGTGAGGTCAAAGGCGAATACATTGTCACCAGTATCAACGCCACTACTGAGCTGAAAACCGCCGAGGCGTTCGCCAACATCCCGCTGAAAACCAGCGGCGACAGCCGTGTGCTGCTGGGTGACGTGGCACGGGTGGAGATGGGCGCGGAAAACTACGACACCGTCAGTTCCTTCGATGGCACGCCCTCGGTGTACATCGGCATCAAGGCCACGCCGGGCGCCAACCCGCTGGATGTGATCAAGGAGGTGCGCAAGCTGATGCCGGAGCTACAAAGCCAGCTGCCACCCAACCTCAAGGCCTCGATCGCCTACGACGCGACCCTGTTCATCCAGGCGTCGATCGACGAGGTGGTCAAGACCCTGGTCGAAGCAGTACTGATCGTCATCGTCGTGGTGTTCCTGTTCCTCGGCGCCTTGCGCTCCGTGCTGATCCCGGTGATCACCATTCCGCTTTCGATGATCGGCGTGCTGTTCTTCATGCAACTGATGGGCTACTCGCTCAACCTGCTGACCTTGCTGGCGATGGTGCTGGCCATCGGCCTGGTGGTAGACGACGCGATTGTCGTGGTGGAAAACATTCATCGGCACATCGAAGAAGGTAAGACCCCCTTCGAAGCGGCGCTGGAAGGCGCCAGGGAGATCGCCATGCCGGTGGTGTCGATGACCATCACCCTGGCTGCGGTGTATGCGCCTATCGGCTTTCTCGAGGGCCTGACCGGGGCCTTGTTCAAAGAGTTCGCCCTGACCCTGGCCGGTGCGGTGATCATTTCCGGGATCATCGCCCTGACCCTGTCACCGATGATGTGCGCCCTGCTGTTGCGCCACGACGTCAACCCCAGTGGCCTGGCCCACCGCCTCGACCAGATGTTCGAAGGCCTCAAGGTGCGCTACCAGAAGCTGCTGCACGCGACCCTCAACACCCGCCCAGTGGTGCTGGTGTTCGCCGTGATCGTGCTGTGCCTGATCCCGGTGTTCCTGATGTTCACCAAAAACGAACTGGCACCGGATGAAGACCAGGGCGTGATCTTCATGATGGCCACTGCGCCACAACCGACCAACCTCGATTACCTGAACACCTACACCGACGAGTTCATCGATATCTTCAAGGCGTTCCCCGAGTACTACTCCTCGTTCCAGATCAACGGTTTCAACGGGGTGCAGTCGGGTATCGGCGGCTTCTTGCTCAAGCCCTGGAACGAACGCGAGCGCACCCAGATGGAACTACTGCCGCTGGTGCAAAGCAAGCTTGAAAGTATCGCCGGCCTGCAGATTTTCGGCTTCAACTTGCCCTCCTTGCCCGGCACTGGCGAAGGCCTGCCGTTCCAGTTTGTGATCAACACCGCCAACGACTATGAGTCTCTGCTGGAGGTCGCCGAACGGGTCAAGGAACGCGCCCAGGCCTCCGGCAAATTTGCCTTCCTCGACATCGACCTGGCCTTCGACAAACCCGAGGTGGTAGTCGATATCGACCGCGCCAAGGCGGCGCAGATGGGGGTGTCCATGGACGCCCTGGGTGGCACCCTGGCGACCCTGCTCGGGGAGGCAGAAATCAACCGTTTTACCATCGATGGCCGCAGCTACAAGGTGATCGCTCAGGTCGAGCGGCCCTACCGCGATAACCCCGACTGGTTGAGCAACTACTACGTGAAAAACCAACAGGGGCAGATGCTGCCGCTGTCGACACTGATCAGCATCAGCGACCGCGCGCGGCCACGCCAGTTGAACCAGTTCCAGCAATTGAACTCAGCGATCATCCAGGGCTTCCCCATGGTCAGCATGGGCGAAGCGCTGGACACCGTGCGCAACATTGCCCGCGAAGAGGCGCCGCAAGGCTACGCCTTCGACTACGCCGGTGCCGCACGCCAGTTTGTGCAGGAAGGCAGTGCCCTGTGGGTAACGTTCGGCCTGGCGTTGGCGATCATCTTCCTGGTGCTGGCTGCACAGTTCGAAAGTTTCCGCGATCCGCTGGTGATCCTGGTAACCGTCCCACTGTCGATCTGCGGTGCGCTGATACCACTGTTCCTGGGGATTTCCAGCATGAACATCTACACCCAGGTCGGCCTGGTGACACTGATCGGCCTGATCAGCAAGCACGGCATTCTGGTGGTCGAGTTCGCCAATCAGTTGCGTGAGCAGAAAGGCTTGAGCGCCCGTGAGGCGGTAGAAGAAGCGGCGGCGATACGCCTGCGCCCGGTACTGATGACCACGGCGGCGATGGTCTTTGGCATGGTGCCGTTGATTTTCGCCAGTGGCGCTGGGGCAGTAAGCCGTTTTGATATCGGCACGGTGATTGCCACCGGGATGTCGGTGGGCACCCTGTTTACCCTGTTCGTGTTGCCCTGCGTATACACCCTGCTGGCACACAAACACCCAGTAGGAGCGGGCTTGCCCCGCGAAGCGGTGTAACACCCAAACCGCAATCGCGGGGCAAGCCCGCTCCCACCGAGGCGTGTCAGTTTTGCGAACGCAAGCCTTGGCTCATGCCAAACATGAACAGCAACAAGTCGTGATCGGGGCTGACGGGGGTCTGCACCTTCGCCACTCTCGGCAGCGGCGCGCTGTCGCCATGGCTGACCACCACAGGCCCGGGCTCTTCCCAAGCCGCCACAGCAGCCGTAGCCACCCCAAGGGCGGCCAGGAGAAACAAACCTCGAGCTATTTCTAGTTTCATTACGCTAAACCTTTGACAACGCTGCCAAACGCCATTTGGTAAAAATAGAGCAGCTTTCGCCACTCTGCGTCATTGAATGACGAATGGCGGCGCAATTGCTTCAGGTCATTTGCCGCTGCGCGCTGACAGCTGATGCGTCGGCGGCACTTTTCCAGGTCCAGCAATGCCACTTCGGCGCGTGCCTCATCGCCTTCACCGATAACCTTGATAAACACGTGCTTGCCATACAGGCAACCGTGCTGCCAGTGACCGCGGTGCATCCGCGCAAGGTTCTGCGCCAGGTCCTGCAACATACGCTCGTGCAACGCTTCGCTGTAACGCTCGCGTGCGCCGCTGGCGTACCAGTTGTCGCAGTCTTCAAAGCCATCCAGGGCTTCGCTCACCAGCAGGGCGCGCCACTGGTGATCGGCATCGCGTTCGACACCGCAATAGACGATGTGCGGCACCCGCACACCCAATTGCTCAAAACTGTTGATTGCATCGTACTCACGCAACACCGTCGGACGCCCGAACGGGTGCATCAAGCTGCGGTAGATATGGCCAATCTGGCGTTTGGAATACAGCACCTGGCCATTTTCATCGCTCAGCCGCTGTACACCACTTTCGCCGCCCCGTCGCTGGTTAGGCGCCTCGACCCATTCACCCTGCTGCTGCCAGAAATGGTTAAAACTGTTGTTTCCCGCCGTTGTTCCGGAGCGCTCTACCGCCATGCCTTACTACCCCTTACGCAATACGTATACTCGCCACATGGCATAGAACGGTAAAAAGTCCAAACGTTCCTGAATTCGGAAGCCTGCTGCCTGAAACTCTTCTTCAACCGTAGCAACCGGTAACACAAAACGGTTCTGATAGCTGGGTTTACCCGTTTCTGCGTAGCGGCGTTGCTCGAGTTTCTGACGACGCCAAGCTTTGAAATTGCCATCGACCCACAACGACAGAATCACGCTGTCGCGGGTAACACGTTGAAATTCCGAGAGAATTGTTTTCCGATGCTCGGCCTCACCAATGTGGTGCATCAGCCGCATGCAGAAAATGCTATCGACTGAGTTGTCCGGCAAGTCGATGGCGAACGCTGAAGTTTGCAAAGTCCGTACCCGTTCCACGATATGGGCAGGTTGCGACTTGGTGGCGGTCTCCAGCATCGCTTCAGAGTTGTCCGCGCCAATGATTACCCGATTTGGCTTTTCTGCCAGCATCGGCCAGAAACGACCGGCGCCACACGGCAGGTCGAGCACCAGGCCAGGCTCTCCGGCCAGGGCCAGGGCACGGCGGGCCAGTTGTTCATCACGTTGGTGGGACAAACGCCGAGCCAGGCCGTCTTGATGCTTGAGAAAGTAGTCTTGCGCGTGCTGCTGGTCGTACTTCTCGGAAAATTCAAGCTTGATGGGGCTACGCATGGTGCATCTCCTGACTCCAATTCGCCCACCTTAGGCGGGCAAGCGTTGTCGTCAGGTCATGCGGATGTGAAAAAATTGTGAGCACGCATGAGAAAAGTTACAAGAAGTGACCATGCGTGAGGGGCGTTGCCCCCTCATTCCGCGTCGAGCAAACACTCTGGTGCACGGCTCAGATCAACGTGAAAACGACAGCCATTGGGCACCATGGCCGACAGCTGCACCGTCCAGCCCTGGTCGTCGCAAATACGCTGCACCAGCGACAGGCCCAGGCCCAGGCCTTCACCACGGCGCTCATCGCCACGCACAAATGGGCGGAACATCGCCTCGCGCTGCTCCTCCGGGATCCCTACGCCACTGTCTTCGACGGTGAAGCCATTGGTATCCAGTGTCAGACGGATAAAGCCGTAATCGGTGTAATGGGCGGCGTTACGTAACAAGTTGCCCATCACCGCCTGCAGGAAAGTGGCGTTAAACAGGGTCGAGGGAAAGACCTTGCAGTCGTAGATCAGCGACAGACCTTTCTGCTCAATGGTGTCTCGCCATACGCCAATCAGATCATCAGCCACTTCCTTGAGGGTGGCGCGCGATGCCACGGCACCCACATCTCGCTGAGCGCGGGCGAGCATCAGGAAGGTTTTCACCAGCTCCTGCATCTCCTCCGTGGCCCTGGCGATCCGCTCGATCTGCGAGCGGGCACGCGGGTCGATGTTGGGGTTGACCATCAGCAACTCACAGGAACTGGCCAACACCATCAACGGTGTACGCAGTTCGTGACTCACATCACTGGTGAACAGGCGCTCACGCGTCAAGGCATCGCGCAGACGTCCCAGGGTGTCGTCAAACGCCATGGCCAGCTGGCCAACTTCGTCGGCGGCATAGTCGGGTGCCAGCGGCGGCGCCAGGCCCAGTAGCTGATCGCGATGACGCACCTGATGGGCCAGACGGATCACCGGTGCCATCACCTTGCGCGCCAATACCCAACCTAGAAACACTGCCAGGGCCAGGCTGAGCACAAAGCCCACCACGACCACGGCAAACAGCACGCGCTCACGTTCTTCGAAATCGCTCTGATCCTGCAGCAAGACGTAATGCCGGCCGTCCACCACCTCGACCATGGCGTGATAAGACAACTGCTCACGAAACACTTCGTGAAAACCCGGCGTCAGGTGACGCAGGTCTTTGGGCATATCGAACTCGCCGCGCCCGCCGCTGTAGTAGAACAATTGATCCGGCCGCGGCCGGTGGCTCCAGTCGCTGACGCTGTCCATGCGCAGCAAGCGTTGCAAGTCACCGCCCAGCACCGCCGAAATCAGGCGTTCTTCAACCAGATGCACCGTAGCCACGATGCCAAAGGCGAATGCGCCGGCCACCAGCGCACTCATCAGTGCGAAGGCAATGATGATCCGCTGGGCAAGGCTTTGCTTAAACTCCATCACGGCCCTCGGCAAGGCGGTAACCCACGCCATGGACGGTATGCAGCAACGGCTTCTCAAATGGCTTGTCGATCACCTGACGCAACTGGTGGACGTGACTGCGCAGGCTGTCGCTGTCTGGGCAATCGTCGCCCCACAGCGCTTCCTCCAGCACCTCACGGCGCAATACGTGAGGGCTTTTCTGCATGAGCACCGCCAGCAACTTCAAGCCCACCGGGTTGAGCTTGAGCAGTTTGCCTTCGCGGGTTACCTCAAGCGTGTCGAGGTCATACACCAGATCGCTGACTTGCAGCGTGCGTCGACCGCCACCCTGGGCACGCCGCAGTACCGCTTCAATACGCGCAGCCAGCTCCGACAAGGCAAAGGGCTTGAGCAAGTAGTCATCAGCGCCAGAACGAAAGCCCTGCAGGCGGTCGTCGAGTTGATCGCGGGCGGTGAGCATGATCACTGGAGTGTCACGTCGCGCGTCCTCGCGTAAACGTTTGCATAACGTGTAGCCATCGATACCCGGCAACATGATGTCGAGTACGATCAGGTCATAGTGTTCGGTGGCGGCCAGGTGTAAACCCGACAAGCCGTCCTGGGCGCAGTCTACGGTGTAGCCTTTAAGGCCCAGGTAGTCGGCGAGGTTGGCCAGAATATCGCGGTTGTCTTCAACCAAAAGAATGCGCATGTGGGGTTCTCCCGTCCGGGGCATTTGCCTGCTTGGCAGGCGCAGCTTAAGGCCAACAGCCACGCTCGGCTAGGGCGGCGCAACTTTAATGCTGGCTGACGTTTTTTTCACTTAGTCTTCACAGACAGGTTATAGCGACTCCCCGAGAATTGCCGGTCGGGACTGCCCCTTTGACCTGCCTGGACCTACCATGCCGCTATCTGCCCCTTCTCGCCCGCTCAACCTGTGGATTGCCCTCGGCATCCCTGTGGTTACCGCACTGCTGCTAATCCTGCTGGAACTGACCTCACTGGATATGGACCTGGCCAACCTGGCCTTCGACCCGGTTGCCGGGCAGTTCATAGGTCGGCACAGCTACTTCCTGGAAGACATTCTGCATGACCGTGCCAAACAAGCGGTTATTGTCTTGGCCCTGGGTGCCATTGTCGCCTTCATCGGCAGTTTCTTCTGGCAGCCTCTGAAAGGCTGGCGGCGCGAACTGGGCTATCTGGTGCTGGCCATGGGGCTGTCGACCAGTTTTGTTACGCCAGTAAAAGCGGTGACTGCGGTGCAGTGCCCGTGGAGCCTCAAAGAATTTGGTGGCAAGGAAACCTACAGCGAATTGCTCAGCCCTCGGCCAGCCACTGAGAAGCCTGGGCGGTGCTGGCCGGGCGGTCATGCAGCGACTGGGTTTACCTTGTTTGCGCTGTTCTTCGCCCTGCGCGACCGACGCCCGCGACTGGCCCGCGCCGCGCTGCTGTTCGCCTTTGGCCTAGGCACCGTGTTTTCGATTGGGCGCATGCTGCAAGGCGCGCACTTCTTCTCGCACAACGTGTGGACTGCGGTGTTTTGCTGGCTGATCAGCCTGGGTTGCTATTACTGGGTGCTGTACCGCAAACCTGTCGAGGCGGCTCAGTGGGAACGGGAAAATCGGGTCGCTGCACCGCCGCGCCTACAATAGGCACCAAAAAGCTCATCGCGGGTTGCTGTAGGAGCGGGCTTGCCCCGCGATCTGGCCCGATACAGCAAATCGCGGGGCAAGCCCGCTCCCACCGGTAGGGCCGGATGTAGGCGCCAGCCCAGCCCCCAAGCCAAAGCCAAAGCCAATCCTTCCCCGGCAACCCGTGAAAAACCCAAAAAAAAGCCCCGCATATAGCGGGGCTTTTTCTCAAGCGGGTAAGGCTGGCTTACATCATGCCGCCCATGCCGCCCATACCACCCATGCCGCCCATGTCTGGCATGCCGCCGCCAGCAGAAGCTTCAACCGGAGCATCAGCAACCATGGCTTCGGTAGTGATCATCAGACCACCGATCGAAGCAGCAGCTTGCAGGGCCGAACGGGTTACTTTGGCTGGGTCGAGGATACCCATTTCGATCATGTCGCCGTACTGGCCAGTAGCAGCGTTGTAACCGAAGTTGCCCGAACCTTGCTTGACCTTGTCGACCACTACGCTTGGCTCATCGCCGGCGTTGGCAACGATCTGACGCAGAGGTGCTTCAACAGCACGGCGCAGCAGTTGGATACCAACGTTCTGGTCTTCGTTGTCGCCTTTGAGCTCGGCAATCGCTTGCAGCGAGCGAACCAGGGCAACACCACCGCCAGGCACCACGCCTTCTTCAACGGCTGCACGGGTAGCGTGCAGAGCGTCTTCAACGCGGGCTTTCTTCTCTTTCATTTCAACTTCGGTGCCAGCACCGACCTTAATCACGGCAACACCGCCAGCCAGTTTGGCCAGACGCTCTTGCAGTTTTTCACGGTCGTAGTCCGAAGAGGTTTCTTCGATCTGGGCACGGATCTGCTTGACGCGTGCTTCGATGTCAACTTCCTGGCCAGCACCATCGATGATGGTGGTGTTTTCTTTCGACAGGGTTACGCGCTTGGCGTTGCCCAGGTGCTCCAGAGTCGCGGACTCCAGGCTCAGGCCGATTTCTTCGGAGATGACGGTACCGCCGGTCAGGACGGCGATGTCCTGCAGCATGGCTTTACGGCGGTCGCCGAAGCCTGGTGCCTTGACCGCAGCAACTTTAACGATGCCGCGCATGTTGTTGACGACCAGGGTAGCCAGCGCTTCGCCTTCAACGTCTTCAGCAACGATCAGCAGTGGACGGCCGGCCTTGGCAACGGCTTCCAGAACTGGCAGCAGTTCGCGGATGTTGGAGATTTTCTTGTCAACCAGCAGCAGCAGCGGGCCTTCCAGCTCGGCAACCATGGTGTCTGGCTTGTTGACGAAGTAAGGGGACAGGTAGCCACGGTCGAACTGCATGCCTTCTACAACCGACAGTTCGTTTTCCAGGCCCGAGCCTTCTTCAACGGTGATCACGCCTTCTTTACCGACTTTTTCCATGGCTTCGGCGATGATGTCACCGATGGAGTTGTCGGAGTTGGCCGAGATGGTACCCACCTGAGCGATGGCCTTGGAGTCGGCGCATGGCTTGGACAGGGCTTGCAGCTCTTTGACGATGGCAACAGTGGCCTTGTCGATGCCGCGCTTGAGGTCCATCGGGTTCATGCCGGCAGCAACGGCTTTCAGGCCTTCGCTAACGATGGCTTGAGCCAGAACGGTGGCGGTGGTGGTGCCGTCACCGGCTTCGTCGTTGGCCTTCGAGGCAACGTCTTTGAGCAGCTGGGCGCCCATGTTTTCGAAGGCGTCTTTGAGTTCGATTTCTTTGGCAACCGAAACACCGTCTTTGGTGATGGTCGGAGCGCCGAAGCTCTTGGCCAGAACAACGTTACGGCCTTTCGGGCCGAGGGTCGCTTTTACAGCGTCAGCCAGAACGTTGACACCAACGAGCATTTTCTTGCGGGCGGAATCGCCGAATTTTACGTCTTTAGCAGCCATGATCGTTTAATCCTTGAATACTTTGGAGTAACGGGAAACCAGCAGAATCAGCCTTCGATAACGGCGAGAATTTCGTTCTCAGCCATTACCAGCAAGTCTTCGCCGTCAACTTTCACAGTGTTGCTGCCCGAGTAAGGGCCGAAAACCACCTTGTCACCCACTTTCACGGCCAGCGCACGCACTTCACCGTTGTCCAGGATGCGACCGGTACCTACAGCGACGATTTCGCCACGGTTAGGTTTTTCAGCAGCCGAACCTGGCAGCACGATACCGCCAGCGGTTTTCGATTCTTCTTCGCTGCGGCGGATAACGACGCGGTCATGCAGAGGACGAAGCTTCATTGTCGATCTCTCCTAATTGTGGTTTTCATCGGCCGGTATCGACACCGGCAGGTTGATGCTTGCGGCGTAGCCGCTCGTAGCTCGCAATGCGAACCACGCATGTAATGTCCGGGGCATTCCCACGGAAACCTTGCGGTAACCCCTACATAGGGTCGCCAAGATCAATTACAAGGCTTGCTGATGAAAATTTTTAGCGATCGTGTCGCATAACGCACAACGGCCCCTTTCGGGACCGTTGTGGTGAGCGTTGCGGTGCTTACAGATCCCGCGGATCACGGGTGGGACGCGAGTCGCGATGTTCGTACTCACCCTCGATGACGTTGGGCTGACGCGGCGAGCTGCCAGGGTTGCCCGGACGCGCCATGAACGGATCATCGCTGAAGGCGCGCTGGCGCATGGCCTGGGCCTCGGCGCGTTCGCGCATCTTGCGCCCGACCAGACGGCGGGTGAACGGCAACAGGCAGATCAGGCCGATCACGTCGCTGATAAAACCTGGCAGCAGCAGCAAACCACCGCCAAGCGCCAGCATCAGGCCCTGGAACATGTCTTCAGCAGGCAGTTCACCGCGCTGCAAGCTCTCGCGGGCACGCAGCGCAGTGGCCAGGCCGGCCACCCGTACGACCAGCACACCCAGGGCGGAGCCGGCGATGATCAGCAGCAGCGCCGGAAAGAAGCCGATCGCGGTGCTGACCTTGAAGAACACATACAACTCCAGCACCGGAAAAATCAGAAACAGCAATAGAAAAGCACGCATCAATGGATCCTCTACGCAAGTAGCCCTTGCAGTAGACCTTTAATGGTTGCGCTCAAGCGCTATTTCAACCCTGAGCGCTTTCACGCGCCGGCCATTGATCGGCGCGCGCCAGAAAAACCAGGGCTTCGCGCACTTGTATCGGCGTGTTGCAAGGCACTGCAAACGGCAGCCAGTGTACGCCCTGACCGATGCGCAGGTGCATGCCTTCGCTGTCGATCCCGACCATCTGCGCCGTGCCTTGCGGCAGGCCGCTGAGCTGGACGTAATGGGCAATGGCGTTGGCATGATCGCTGTTCATGTGCTCGATCATGCTCAGCTCGGCTTTACCGGCAAATGGATTGGCCAGGCTCAGGTGATCAACCCAGTGGATCGCGCCGAAGCCACCGATGTAGCGATGGCGCACCGGTTTGAGTACCCAGAAGTCGAAATCATGGGCCTTATGGTAATTGCTCGACTCCGGGAAGTAGCGGTAGTAACGCTCGGCTGCGGCTTCGATCTGGGCCGGCTCATCGAGCTTTTGCGCGTTGGCCAGGACGGTCAGGCGACCCACGGCCTGTACGTCTTCAGCATCGCGCTCGCCTACCAGCAAGGAGCATTTGGGGTCTTTTTGCAGATTGTGGGTGTGCTGGGCAATGCGGCTGATCAGAATCAGCGGATTGCCTTCGGCATCCAGGCAGTACGGCACTACCGAGCCAAAGGGGAAGCCTGGCATCGACTTGGAATGCGTAGACAGCACTCCACGGTATTCCTTGAGCAGCAGCTCGCGGGCCTGTTGTGCGACTTTAGCGCTCACGGTGTGACTCCCGACTCGATAATGTTCTGAGGGCTGGCCGGAGGTGAGCTCCGGCCCTATGCAGCACCGTCAAAATAATCATTATCGGCGTCGGTTGCCAGAAGACTTACCACGTCACGCCGAAGCCTGCGGTGTAGCGGGTTTTGTCCAGGTCGCTGTCGCGGGTACCGCTGATCACATCTTTTTCCGCTTTGAGGTTCAGCGACGCCCACTCGGTGACTTTGTAACGCAAGCCGACTTCGGCATCCAGCGCATAGTTGGCCACGCCATCGAGCGGCTTGCCGACTTCGCCACTGGTGAACAGCTCGACGCGCTTGCCGATCAGGTAGCGGTTGTAGTCCCACTTCATGGCCAGGGAGTAGAAATTGTCTTTGCCACCGTCGGCGTATTCATAGTCGGTACGGTTGACCAGCGAACCGAGGGAGAAGGCCCCCAGCTCATCGTCCCAGAACTGATAACCCGGGCCGGTACCCACGGTACGTTGGCGTGCCAGGTCTTCAATATGATCACGCTTGTACTCAAGGCGCCCTTGCCAGAACCACTTCTCGGTAAGGAAGCGGTCCAGCGCATATTCCGCGCTCCAGTTGTTGGTGGTGGTCAGGTCGTCTTTGCTTTCGCGGTTGTACTCGCCTTCGGCCTGATGGCGCCAGCGCCCGTGGCGTGCAATGGTCTTGAAGTCGATGTCATAGTCATCGCTGTCGGACTCGGCGCGTTTGTAGTCCATGGCCACATCGACGTTACCCTTCCACGACAGGTCTTCGATCACCGGCTTAGGCTTCATGATTTGCTGGATGCTCGCCAGTTCGACGGTTTTCGGCGCCTCGCCGTTGGCCAGGATCACCTTGCCATCTTCGGCAGCACTGAGCGATTTGGCTTTCTCGCCGGTGTAGGCATCCTGCTTGACCAGCAGTTCCTGATCGCTTTCCAGGGTCTTGACCTGCTTCCAGTCCAGGGCAATGGAGCCACCGTATTCGGTCTTGAGCAACAGCTTGCCGCCGTCAAACACGGTGATCTTGCCGCTGAGCCGATCGCCGTTTTTCATCCATACGGTATCTGCAACAGCCGCAGAGCAAGCGGAAACTAAGGCAAGGCACAACAAAACTCTGGAAAACATAAGCAAATGCGGACTCTGGTTTGCAAAAAAGTCGGGCATTATCCAGATACCCGCTCGTAGAGCAAGGACTGACCCAGCTCAGGCCAATGAGTTCAATTCCTGTTTGTAACCCGATCACACCGACTTCACTGCAAATACCTGCGAGGCCGCGATGACAGTGCCCCCTGGCGATCCGACGGAACACGCCCAAGCCCGACGAATGGCGCTTTATCTGGTGCTTGGCCAAGTGCCCGCTGGCAAGGTCGTCGCCTACGGCCAGCTTGCCGAACTGGCCGGGCTGGGCCGCGCCGCGCGCTGGGTAGGGCGTATCCTGAGCCAGTTGCCCGCAGACACCCAACTCCCCTGGCATCGGGTGTTAGGCGCTGGTGGGCGTTTGAGCCTGGCGCTGGGCACGCCGTCAGGCGACGAACAACGTGCACGCTTACGGGCAGAAGGCATCACCGTGCACAATAATCGTGTGGATATGTTGCGTCATGGCTGGCGCCCGATGGAGCACAGCGGTTAGAGTGCGCGCTTTGTTTTCGTAAACTTGAGGCAGATGTTGGCCCATGCCCCGTAAAACCTGGCGCGCTGCGCTCGCTGCCTATGCCAGCCCGTCTACCTTGGTGCTGTTGCTGCTCGGCTTTGCGGCCGGCTTGCCCTACATGCTGGTGTTTTCAACCCTGTCGGTGTGGCTGCGCGAGGCCGGGGTGGCCCGTGAAACCATCGGCTATGCCAGCTTGATCGGTTTGGCCTATGCCTTCAAATGGGTCTGGTCACCGCTGCTCGACCAATGGCGCTTGCCGCTGCTCGGCAAACTGGGTCGACGTCGCTCCTGGCTGGTGCTGTCGCAAGTGCTGGTGGTCATCGGTCTGGTGGGGATGGGCTTTTGTGATCCGCAAAAACATCTGTCCTGGTTGATCGCCCTGGCGGTACTGGTCGCTTTCGCCTCGGCCACTCAAGACATCGCCGTTGACGCCTATCGCCTGGAAATCGCCGACGACCAACGCCAGGCCGCACTGGCCGCCAGCTACATGGCCGGCTATCGGGTTGCCGCGCTGTTAGCCACCGCCGGTGCCCTGTTCTTTGCCGAAGGCTTCGGCTCCACCGGCTTCAGCTACCTGCACAAAGCCTGGACCGGCACCTATGTGCTGTTCGGCGTACTGATGCTGCCCGCAGTCATTACCACCCTGCTCATGCGCGAACCGCCGGTGCCGTTGCGCACCCAGTTGTCCGCCGCCCGTTACGGTTTGGCCCATCAGTTGGTATCGGTGTTCGTGCTGATCATTCTGCTGGTTTCGGTACCTGCGACCTTCACCCAGCTGTACAACACCGACTTCGCCAGCGTGCTGTTCGACGGCGTCAGCCTGCTCGACCTGCTGCTTGAAGACCGCGCGTTCCTGCGTGCGATCCTCTACATCACCCTGACGACACTGTGCCTGTCGTCTCTGGGCCGTCGCGGGTTGGCGCCGGTGCTGACGCCGGTCAACGATTTCATCCTGCGCTACCGCTGGCAGGCATTGCTGCTGCTCGGCCTGATCGCCACCTACCGGATGTCCGATACGGTCATGGGCGTCATGGCCAACGTGTTTTACATCGACCAGGGCTTCACCAAGGACCAGATCGCCAGTGTCAGCAAGATTTTCGGCCTGATCATGACCCTGGTCGGCGCCGGCATGGGCGGCTTGCTGATTGTGCGCTTCGGTATCCTGCCGATCCTGTTCATCGGCGGTGCCGCCTCGGCAGCCACCAACATCCTGTTCCTGATGCTCGCCGACATGGGCCCGAACCTGCAGATGCTGGTGGTGACCATTTCGCTCGACAACTTCAGCTCGGGCCTGGCGACCTCGGCCTTCGTGGCCTACCTGTCGAGCCTGACCAACCTCAAGTTCTCCGCCACCCAATATGCCTTGCTGAGCTCGATCATGCTGCTGTTGCCGCGCCTGATCGGTGGCTACTCAGGGGTGATGGTAGAAAAGTTCGGCTACCACGACTTCTTCCTGATCACCGCCTTGCTCGGCGTGCCGACCCTGATTCTGATCGCCCTGCAGTGGCGCCAGGAGACAGATAAGGGTAAGCAAGAACCTGCCGAAAATCCTGTAGCCGAGCAACGCCCCTGAGCCTGCCTGAGGCCATTGCCGGGATTACCCCGGCATCGCCTCGGCCTGTTCGCTGGACGCCCTGAGAACGACCTGCAGCGGCCACAGCGCCAATACCCCCGCCGCCCCCGCCGCCACCGCAAAGCTCAACAGGCTGTCGCCTGCGCCGAGCACTGCCAGCAGCGCACCGCCCAGGCCCAACAAGGCGATGGTGATCATCCCCAGCATGGCCGATACCAGGCCCTTGCTCTGCTCGCTGGAGAACAGGGTCATGCGGTACAACACCGCATTGGCGATGCCCAGGCCCAGGGCATACACCGACATCCCCGCCACCAGGCTGGCTACGCTGGGCAACAACCAGGTGGCCAGCAGCATGCCCAGAATACCGCTCAGGTACGGCCAAAGCGCACGCCGCACCAAGCCTTTGAGCGAGTAACGGTCGGCGATACGGTTGATGATCAGATTGCCGAGGATCAGGCCACCAAACACCGGCAACTGCCACAAGGCATAGTCCAAAGTGCTCAGGCCTTCATCGTGAATCAGCAGCACCGGCGACAAGCCAATCCAGCCGATCAGCGGCAGACCGACCAGCCCCAGCGCTGCACTGCCAGCAACAAAGCGGCGATTGCTGAGCAATTGGGCATAGCCGGTTAGCAATGCCTTCACGTGAATAGGCTGGAACGCCAGGCGCGAACCGTCACGGCGCTCGACGCCGAGGGTCTCTGGCATAAAGCGGTACAGCGCAAACCACGACAGCACCGCACAGGCGCCGAAGATCACGAACAACCAACGCCACGACACCCACTCCAGCAACAAGGTGCCGACCAATGGGCCGAGCAATGGCGAAAGCAGCGCGATGTTTGCCAACAACGCCATCATGCGTACCGCATCGGCTTCACTGAATGCCTCGTTCAGCGCCGGATAGCTGACCGTCACGACAAAGCCCAGGCCAATACCCTGTAACAGCCGCAGCAGGTTGAACAGTTCAATGCCCTGTACCCAGAAGGCTGCCAGACAGGTGACGCAGAAAATCGCACAGCCCAGCAACAGCAGGGGTCTGCGGCCATAGCGATCCGCCAGCGGGCCGATCAGCCATTGCAGCAGCACACCGCCCAGCAGGTACAGGTTAAGCGCATGGGGAATGTAGGCGGGGCTGGCATTGAGATCAGCGACCACCACCGGCATCGCCGGCATCACCACATCGCTGGCGAGGTAAGTCAGCAGCTCGAACAGCGCCAGGGTCATTGCGAAGCACAAGGCACGCAAGGGTGTGATATTGATCAGAGGGGTAAGCATGGAAAGACCGGACAAACAGAAGTAAGCCAGCCTATATGCCAGAAACACCGGGGGGCAGGTAGCGGGAAGACGTGAACAAGTGTAATCCCCCGGCTGTAGGAGCGGGCTTGCCCCGCGATAGCGGTGTGTCAGCCAACACCGCATCGCGGGGCAAGCCCGCTCCCACAGACCCCTTACACTGCTGCTTCTTGCACCACGCGGATAACCCGCTGCGGGAACGGGATGTCGATCCCCTCTTCCTTCAGACGGTCACGCGCATGCTCGTTGAGCATGAACATCACATCCCAGTAGTCAGCGGTATTGACCCAGATCCGCAACGACAAGGTGATCGAGCTGTCACCCAGCAACGAAACCACCGCCTGAGGCGCCGGATCCTGGTGCACGCGTGGGTCTTTGGCCAGCTCCAGCAACACCTGACGGGCCTTCTGCAGGTCGGCTTCGTAATCAACACCGACATCGAACACCACCTTGCGGGTCGGCTGACGGTTGGTGTTGGTGATGATGCCGTTGGACAGGCTGCCGTTAGGCAGGATCACGGTTTTGTTGTCACCGGTACGCAGCACGGTGTGGAAGATCTGGATGCTGTCCACGGTCCCGGCAACGCCTTGGGCTTCAATCCAGTCACCCAGACGAAACGGACGGAACAACAGGATCAACACGCCACCGGCGAAGTTCGACAGGCTGCCTTGCAGGGCCAGACCAATGGCCAGACCCGCCGCACCGATAGCGGCAACGAACGACGTGGTTTCGATACCAATCATCGAAGCGACGCTGATGACCAGCAGAATCTTCAGAATGATATTGGCCAGGCTGGTGATAAAGCCCTGCAGCGCGCGGTCGGTATTACGCAATGCCACCAGTTTGCCCAGATGGGCGGACACTTTGTTGGTCACCCACCAGCCAATCGCCAGGGTCAGCAATGCCAGCAAAAAGCGGCTGCCGTACTCCATGATCAACGGCAGCCAGGTTTGCGAGGTTTTCACCAGCTGATCGACTTCAGCACTTAAATCCATAATGTTCTCCTGATGCCGAGCGGCAAAAGCTGTATAAATCACGCCGCAATCGTTTCAGCGGCACCAGAGACCTCGGACGCCAAAACGGCGCCAAGGTTCCGAAGTGCATCGATCAGTCGCGGAAGTTGTTGAACTGCAGCGGCATGCCGAATTCCTTGGCGCGCAGTGCAGCGATGGCTTCCTGCAGGTCGTCACGTTTTTTGCCGGTGACCCGTACCTGCTCGCCTTGAATGGCGGCCTGAACCTTGAGCTTGGCTTCTTTGATATGCGCGACGATCTTCTTCGCCAGCTCTTTATCGATGCCTTCTTTAAGGGTGGCTTCCTGCTTCATCACCTTGCCCGATGGGTAGGCATCCTTCACTTCCAGGCACTGAACGTCGATCTTGCGCTTGATCAGGGCCATCTTGAGGATTTCGATCATCGCTTCGAGCTGGAACTCAGCTTCGGCGGTCAGGCCAACCGTCAGCTCTTTCTCTTTGAAATCGAAGCTACCCTTGCCCTTGAGGTCATAACGACGGTCCAGTTCTTTGATCGCGTTGTCTACGGCGTTGGTGACTTCGTGCTTGTCCAGTTCCGATACCACGTCGAACGACGGCATACCTTCTCTCCAAAAAATAAACGCACGCACCTGGCTCTAACGAAAGAGCGCGATGGAGCGCGCAGGGTTTGACGGTTAAAATACCGGCTCATTATAACGGTTGCGAAACGCTGATGAGCAGCACCTGGCATATTCTCGGCGCAGGCAGTCTGGGCAGCCTCTGGGCCTGCCGACTGGCCCGTGCAGGTAAAGCGGTCCGTTTGATCCTGCGAGACACCGCGCGGCTTGAGGCGTACGAGGCCAGCGGCGGGCTGACCCTGATCGAAAAGGGCCAGGCACAACAGCACGCCATTCCGGCCCAAACCGCAGACGACAACACGCCCATTCATCGCTTATTGGTGGCGTGCAAAGCCTACGATGCCGAACAGGCCGTGGCCCAGATAGCGCCTCGCCTGGCCCATGGCGCCGATCTGATTCTGTTACAGAACGGCCTGGGCAGCCAGGATGCGGTGGCCAACCAAGTACCCCACGCCCGCTGCATTTTTGCCTCCAGCACCGAAGGCGCTTTTCGCGAAGCAGACTGGCAGGTCAACTTTGCCGGGCACGGCTTCAACTGGTTGGGCGATCAGGCCAATCCAGCATTGCCCGAATGGCTCGACGATCTGTCTGATGCCGGTATTCCCCATCAGTGGACGCCCGACATCCTCACCCGCCTGTGGCGCAAACTGGCCCTGAACTGCGCGATCAATCCGCTGACCGTGCTGCACGACTGCCGCAACGGTGGCCTGGAGTTGCACCACTGTGAAGTGGCCACGCTGTGCGCCGAACTCACTGAATTGCTGCGATGCTGTGGTCAACCGCAGGCAGCCGAGGGCTTGAGTGAAGAAGTCGAACGCGTGATCAAGGCCACCGCCGCCAACTACTCTTCCATGTATCAGGATGTTCGCCAGGGTCGGCGCACCGAAATCCACTACCTGCTCGGTCACGCCTGCCGCGTCGCCAGCCGCCATGGTCTTGAGCTTGCGCACCTGGAGCGCCTCTATCGGCGCCTGCTTGAGCACCTGAACGCGCGCGGATTGCCCTGCGACTGAACGCAGCGTTACCCTGCCCTCTCACCAACAGACCAGGATCCCGCTTTCACATGACGCTGCGCGAACGCCTGGAGAACCTGCCGGTCGGCCAGAAACTGCTGGCCGCCCTGCTGGTACTGTTGATCACCATTTTGCTGGTGGCCAACCTGACCTTCATCAGCGCCGCCTACTGGATTTCCCAGGAAAGCATGGCGCCACAAGCCCTGCAGACCATCGGTCGGCTGGTGGCCAATCCTGAGCTTTCCAGCAAGGCCGCCGACTCCCCCGAAGCGGCTGACGCCCTGCTCAAAGAGCTCGACAGCTACACCCCGCTGCGTGCAGCGGCCGTGTATGGCAGCGACGGCAAACTGCTCGCGCAGCTGCAACACGGTGAGCAACTGCCCCTGCCCACCCGCTACCGGCACATTGAGAACTGGCGCGTCACCGAGTTTCGCAGCACGCAGTTGACCAAGCTGCCGCGACCGGGCAGCCCTCCCGGCTACCTGCTGATGGTTGCCAGCAGCGAACTGCCGATGGCCTTCTACACCGGCATTCTCACCGCCAGCCTGGGCATTCTGGTGTTCAGTGTGCTGCTGTGGATGATCATCGCCCGGCAGATCAAGCGCCTGATCACCCAACCGATCAACCAGCTCGAACAGCTCTCGCGCCAGGTCACCCGCGAAGAGAATTACGCGCTGCGCGCCCAGCGCGGCAATGACGACGAAATCGGCAGCCTGGCCGATGCGTTCAACACCATGCTTTCACGTATCGAAGCCCGCGAGCAGCAGCTCAAGCGCGCCCGTGACGAGTTCCAGGAGGCTTACGACCAAGCCCAGGGCCTGGCCGTGGAGACCCGCCACACCAACCGTAAACTGGAACTTGAAGTTCAGGTGCGCAGCAAAATCGAGAAAAAGCTCACCGGATTCCAGAACTACCTCAACAGCATCATCGACTCCATGCCGTCGGCGCTGATCGCTCTCGACGAACAGCTGTACGTGACCCAGTGGAACCAGGAAGCCAGTGCCCTGTCTGGCACACCGCTGGACGAAGCGCTGAACCAGCCGATTTTCCTCGCCTTCGAGCCGCTCAAGCCGTTCTTGCCACAGCTCAAGGAAAGCGTCGAGAAGCACCGGGTAGCAAAAATTGAACGGGTGACCTGGACCAAAGGCGAGGATGCCCGCCACTACGCCCTGACCTTCTACCCGTTGATGGGCGGCGGCGGACGCGGCGTGGTGATCCGTATCGACGACATTACCCAGCGCCTGTCACTGGAAGAAATGATGGTGCAGTCGGAGAAGATGCTTTCGGTGGGCGGCCTGGCGGCCGGTATGGCTCACGAAATCAACAACCCGTTGGGGGCGATCCTGCACAACGTGCAGAACATCCGTCGGCGCCTGTCGCCGGACCTTGCGAAAAATCAGGAACAGGCAGACGAACTGGGCATCGACCTGCCGGTGGTCAACCGCTACCTGGAAAGCCGCGAAGTACCGCAGTTGCTCGACGGCATCCAACAAGCCGGGGCGCGTGCGGCGAAAATCGTCACCCACATGCTCAGCTTCAGCCGTCGCAGCAACCGCCAGCTGGCGCCTTGCGACCTGCCTGCACTGATCGACCAGGCGGTAGAAATTGCCGGTAACGACTTCGACCTGACCATTGGCTTCGACTTCAAAGGCCAAGCCATCATCCGCCAGTTCGACCCTAACCTGGGGCCGGTGCCCTGCACCGCCAACGAACTGGAGCAAGTGCTGCTCAACCTGTTGAAAAACGCCGCCCAGGCCATCCACCTGCGCGAAGACGACAGCGAACCGGGGCGCATTATTCTGCGCACCCGGCTCAACCCGCCGTGGGCAGAGATTCAGGTGGAAGACAACGGTGTCGGCATGCCTGAGGCGGTGCGCAAACGGACCTTCGAGCCGTTCTTCACCACCAAGGAAATCGGCCAGGGCACAGGGTTGGGCCTGTCGGTGTCGTACTTCATCATTACCAACAACCACAAAGGCCAGATGGAAGTGCAGTCGGCACCGGGTCAGGGCACCTGCTTTACCTTGCGCCTGCCACTGGCCAACAGCTCGCCGACCGGGGCCGAGCCACTGAAAAGGGAGTCATGAACATGGGCTTTCGCTTGTCGAAAATCTACACCCGCACCGGCGACAAGGGCGAAACCGGCCTGGGCGATGGCCGCCGGGTGCCCAAGGATCACCCGCGTATCGAGGCGATTGGCGAGGTCGACAGCCTCAACAGCCAGCTCGGCCTGCTGCTGGCCGGGCTGGCCGAACACGGCCTGGAAGAAGTCATCGAGGTTTTGGCACCTTGCCAGCATCGGCTGTTCGACCTGGGTGGTGAATTGGCGATGCCCAGCTACCAGGCACTGAACAGCATCGAAGTGGAGCGCCTGGAAGCCGCTATCGACCGCTGGAATGAAGAGCTGGGGCCGCTGGAAAACTTCATCCTGCCCAGTGGTTCTGCGCTGATCGCCCAGGCCCATGTGTGCCGGAGCCTGGCACGTAGTGCCGAACGGCGGTGTCAGCAATTGAACAGCGTTGAGCCGCTGGCCGGGGTTGGCCTGGCTTATATCAATCGGTTGTCGGATTTGCTGTTTGTGGCAGCGCGCTTGATCGGGCGGCGCCAGGGGGTGGCTGAGGTGCTTTGGCAGGCGGCGGCGAAGCCTTGAGGGCCTCATCGCGGGGCAAGCCCGCTCCCACCGAACACTGTAGGAGCGGGCTTGCCCCGCGATGCAGTCAAACCTCAGGCCAGAACGCGCGAATCCCAGCCACGCCCTGAGCACCATGCAACCAGGCTTTCTCACGCTCGGCTGCACCAACACCACCGAGCAGATACACCGGCTTGCTAAAACCGTCGATCAACTGCCGGGCCTGCTCCCAGCCAAGCGGCTGAGCGTCAGGATGGGTCTGGGTTGCCTGCACTGGCGACAAGGTGACGAAATCCACACCCATCTGCTCGGCCAATGCCAGTTCCTCAGCACTGTGGCAAGAAGCCGCCAACCAGCGTTCTTTGGGGAACGGTCGGCCCTTGCTGGCGTACTTGCGCAGTTGCTCGGAGGTCAGGTGCCAGCCCGCCGAAGGGAAGTCCCCCAGCCACTCCAGCGGCCCTTTGAGCATCAGTTGCGCCTTGCCTGCACACAGGCCTACGGCATCCACCGCCACGTCACGGTACTTGGGGTCGTACATGTTCGGCGCACGCAGTTGAACCAGTTTGATCCCGCCAGCAATGGCCTTTTGAATACCGCGCAGCATGTGCGGCACTTCCAGGCCGTCCGGGGTAATCAGGTACTCACCCGGCAAGCGTGCCGCTGCGACGATCGGCTGATTGGCCGCCGGGAACTCATACTGCGGCAACTCACGGGTGGTGACCCAGGCCAGTGGTTGGCCTTCGGCGCCATGGGGTTCGCCGGTAAAGCCATCGACTTCCCAAACATCCAGCAATACCTGCTTGTCCGAGTAGTCGTGGTAGATCTTGATCAAGGGCCGCGCGCGGGTGACGACAATGCCCAGCTCTTCATTCAACTCACGGGCCAAGGCAACGTCCACAGCCTCGCCGTCTTCAACCTTGCCGCCCGGGAACTCCCACAGACCGCCCTGGTGCTGGCTATCGGCACGACGGGCAATCAGGATTCGGCCATCGGCGCCGCGAATCACGGCAGCGGCTACATGTATGCGTTTCACCCTTCACGCTCCGCCAGGCCAGCCTTCTGCCAGGCCTGGAAGGCCGGCCACTGGTAGATAGTTTCGATATAGGCAGCCGCTTCGGCGGGCACGTCCACCCGATAGGTACGCAAGCGCACGGCAATCGGGGCGAAGAAGGCATCCGCCAGGCTCGGCGTGCCGAACAGGAACGGACCGGCTGCTTTGGCCGCCAAACGGCATTCCGACCACAGCGCAACAATGCGGTCGATTTCGACCTGCACTTCAAGCGGCATGCTTTCCAGTGCTTGGTCGCGAGACAGGTCAAACGGCATGTTGCCACGCAGGGCAAAGAAGCCGCTGTGCATCTGCGCGCAGGCAGAGCGTGCCTGGGCCCGGGCGGCGACGTCGGTCGGCCACAGGTTGGCCTGTGGATGACGCTCGGCCAGGTATTCGGCAATCGCCAGGGAATCGGCAATGGTGCCGTGCTCACACTTGAGCAGCGGCACTTTGGCAGTCGGCGAGTACTTCAGCAGCCGCGCACGGGTGTCGGGCTGGTTGAGTTTGATCAGGGTTTCTTCAAAGGTAGCGCCAGCCAGCTCAAGGGCCAGGAAAGCGCGTAGCGACCAGGAGGAGTAAAGCTTGTCGCCGATGATCAGGTGGTAGCTCATGGTTCGGCTCCATCAGGGGGGACGATCGCGGGGCAAGCCCGCTCCCACCAATTACTGTGGGAGCGGGCTTGCCCCGCGAAAAGGTCAGGTACGGTACTCAGCGTTGATCTTCACGTACTCGTGGGACAGGTCAGTCGTCCAGATGGTTTCGCTGCACTGGCCACGGCCCAGTTCGATACGGATGGTGATTTCTTCTTCAGCCATCACCGCTGCACCCTGCGCTTCAGTGTAGGTGGCGCTGCGCCCGCCTTTGCTGGCGATGCACACATCTCCCAGGTACACGTCGATCAGGCTGACATCCAGCTCCGGCACACCGGCACGACCTACCGCGGCGAGAATGCGGCCCCAGTTCGGATCAGAGGCGAACAGCGCAGTCTTGATCAGTGGCGAGTGGGCCACCGCATAACCGACGTCCAGGCACTCCTGGTGGTTGCCGCCGCCGTTGACTTCAACGGTGACAAACTTGGTCGCGCCTTCACCGTCACGAACGATGGCCTGGGCCACTTCCATGCACACCTCGAACACGGCTTTTTTCAGCGCTTCGAACAATGGGCCGCGGGCTTCGGTCACTTCAGCGACGTTGGCCTTGCCGGTAGCGATCAACATGCAGCAATCGTTGGTCGAGGTATCGCCATCGATGGTGATGCGGTTGAACGACTTGTTGGCGCCATCGAGCATCAGGTCCTTGAGCACCTGCGGGGCAACCTTGGCGTCGGTGGCGATGTAGCCAAGCATGGTGGCCATGTTCGGACGGATCATCCCGGCGCCCTTGCTGATACCGGTGACAGTGATGGTCACGCCATCATGCTGGAACTGGCGGCTGGCGCCTTTAGGCAGGGTGTCGGTGGTCATGATGCCGGTGGCGGCAGCGGCCCAGTTGTTTTCCGACAGGTCATCCAGGGCCGCCTGCAGCGCGCCTTCGATTTTTTCCACCGGCAGCGGTTCACCGATGACACCGGTGGAGAATGGCAGCACGGCGCTGGCATCGACCCCGGTCAGCTCGGCCAGTTTGGCGCAGGTGCGCTCGGCAGCGGCCAGGCCCGGAGCGCCGGTACCGGCGTTGGCATTACCGGTGTTGGTCAGCAGGTAACGCACGGTGCCCTGCACGCGCTGCTTGGCGAGGATCACTGGCGCTGCGCAAAAGGCGTTGAGGGTGAACACGCCAGCCACACTGGAGCCTTCGGCGCAGCGCATGACCACTACATCCTTGCGCCCCGGGCGCTTGATACCCGCAGAGGCGATGCCGAGTTCAAAACCTGGAACCGGGTGCAACGTTGGCAAAGGACCAAGACCAACAGCCATGAAAGCGCTCCTAGAAAAAAGTACACCGGGGCGAATAGGCCGGTGCTTGAGATGGAACAACGCCGCGACGGTCAAGACCGGCGCGGCGTGGTGTTCGTGAGTCAGTGAACGGCCGGGCAGACGACGTTAGTTGATCTGGCCGTGGCAGTGCTTGAACTTTTTGCCCGAACCACACCAGCACAGTTCGTTACGGCCCAGTTTCAGGTCGTTGCGCACCGGAGCGGCGGCGACGGCGACTTCAGCGCCCTCTTCCTGCTCCTGGTTTTGCTCAAGGCCCGGTGCTGCAGCGTGCTGGAATTGCATGCGTGCTGCCAGCTCCTCGGCCTCGCGGCGCAGACGGGCTTCTTCTTCGGCCGGATCTTCGCGGCGTACCTGAACGTGCGAGAGCACACGAATGGTGTCGCGCTTGATCGAATCGAGCAGTTCCTGGAACAGTGCGAACGACTCGCGCTTGTACTCCTGCTTCGGGTTCTTCTGCGCATAGCCGCGCAGGTGGATACCGTGACGCAGGTGGTCCATGGTCGACAGGTGGTCTTTCCACAGGTCGTCCAGTACGCGCAGCAGAATCTGCTTCTCGAAGGTACGCAGCGCTTCGGCACTGGCCTGCTCTTCTTTCTCATTGTAGGCCGCCAACAGCTCGGTCATGAGTTTTTCGCGCAGGGTTTCTTCGTACAGGTGATCGTCTTCGTCGAGCCATTGCTGGATCGGCAGCTTGACCCCGAAATCGCTGGCCAGCGCCGCTTCCAGACCCGCCACGTCCCATTGTTCAGGCAACGACTGCGGTGGAATGTGCTGGGCGACGGTGGCGTCGAGCACTTCCTGACGGAACTCGGCGATGGTGTCACCAATGTTGTCAGCGGCCAGCAGGCTGTTACGCATGTGGTAGATGACTTTACGTTGTTCGTTGGCTACGTCGTCGAATTCGAGCAGTTGCTTACGAATGTCGAAGTTGCGACCTTCGACCTTGCGCTGCGCTTTTTCGATGGCGTTGGTGACCATGCGGTGCTCGATCGCTTCACCGGACTGCATGCCCAGTGCCTTCATGAAGTTCTTCACCCGATCAGAGGCGAAGATACGCATCAGGCTGTCTTCCAGCGACAGGTAGAAGCGGCTGGAACCCGGGTCACCCTGACGGCCGGCACGACCACGCAGCTGGTTGTCGATACGGCGCGATTCGTGGCGCTCGGAAGCGATGACATGCAGGCCACCGGACTCGATCACCTGCTGGTGACGTTTCTGCCAGTCGGCCTTGATTTGCGCGATCTGCTCAGGGGTCGGGTTTTCCATGGCCGCGACTTCCACTTCCCAGTTACCGCCCAGGAGGATGTCGGTACCACGACCGGCCATGTTGGTAGCGATGGTCAGCGCCCCCGGACGACCGGCCTGGGCAATGATCTCGGCTTCTTTTTCGTGGTACTTGGCGTTCAGTACCTTGTGATCGATGCCTTCCTTCTTGAGCAGGTTGGACATGTGCTCGGAAGTTTCGATGGTGGCCGTACCGACCAGCACCGGGCGACCCTGCGCCATGCTTTCCTTGATGTCGGCAATGATCGCCGCGTACTTCTCGTCGGCAGTCAGATAAACCAGGTCGTTGAAGTCCTTACGGGCCAGCGGCTTGTTCGGCGGAATGACCATAACGTTGAGGTTATAGATCTGGGCGAACTCGAAGGCTTCGGTGTCAGCGGTACCGGTCATGCCGGACAGCTTGTTGTACAGACGGA
Source organism: Pseudomonas sp. NUPR-002 (assembly GCF_056322725.1). Taxonomy (NCBI): domain Bacteria; kingdom Pseudomonadati; phylum Pseudomonadota; class Gammaproteobacteria; order Pseudomonadales; family Pseudomonadaceae; genus Pseudomonas; species Pseudomonas sp. NUPR-002. The sequence goes on along the minus strand of NZ_CM150476.1, from coordinate 1,089,023 downwards.
AGTAGTTCTGGAAGGTGGTCGATGCCAGGGTCTGGCTTTCGGCCTGGATGTTCAGGTTTTCCTTCGCTTCGATGGCCTGGTGCAGGCCTTCGGACAGACGGCGGCCCGGCATGGTACGGCCGGTGTGCTCGTCAATCAGCAGAATCTGACCGTCCTGGACGATGTATTCGACGTTGCGATGGAACAGCTTGTGCGCGCGCAGGCCGGCATAAACGTGGGTCAGCAGGCCCAGGTTGTGCGCGGAGTAGAGGCTCTCGCCTTCAGCCAGCAGGCCGACCTGAGTGAGCATCTCTTCGATGTACTGGTGACCGGCTTCGTTGAGTTCGACCTGACGGCTTTTCTCATCGATGCTGTAGTGGCCTTCCTGGGTAACCTGGCCTTCGACTTCTTCGATGTGCTGCTTCAGGCGCGGGATCAGTTTGTTGATCTCGATGTACAGCTTGGAGCTGTCTTCAGCCTGACCGGAAATGATCAGCGGAGTACGGGCTTCGTCGATCAGGATGGAGTCGACTTCGTCGATCACGGCGAAATTCAGCTCGCGCTGGAATTTCTCTTCCATGCTGAACGCCATGTTGTCGCGCAGGTAGTCGAAACCGAATTCGTTGTTGGTACCGTAGGTGATATCGGCAGCATAGGCAGCGCGCTTTTCTTCCGGCGGCTGGAACGGCGTAACGACGCCGACAGTCAGGCCGAGGAATTCATACAGCGGGCGCATCCAGTTGGCGTCACGGCGGGCCAGGTAGTCGTTGACCGTGACCACGTGCACACCCTTGCCGGACAGTGCATTGAGGTACACGCCCAGGGTTGCGACCAAGGTCTTGCCTTCACCGGTGCGCATTTCTGCGATAGTGCCTTCGTGCAAGGCCATGCCGCCGATCAACTGGACGTCGAAGTGGCGCATGCCCATGACCCGCTTGCCAGCCTCACGCGCGACGGCGAAGGCTTCTGGCAGCAGTTGGTCGAGGGTCTCGCCTTTGGCCAGGCGCTCTTTGAACTCTGCGGTTTTGCCGCGCAGCTGTTCGTCCGAGAGGGCCACCATCTTCTCTTCGAAGGCATTGACGGACTGCACCGCCTTGAGCAGGCGTTTCACCTCACGCTCGTTCTTGCTTCCAAAAAGTTTTTTTAACAAAGGCGCAAACATATCGGCAGGATCTTCCACACATAGGGATGGAGGGCGGCCCCGTGAGTCGCCCGTGCAGCCCTTATGGCCGCATGCGAACGAGCATTCTACCCGGAAACGACGGTGAGGAAAGTGGCGGATTTCCACGATGCTGGCACAGCGCCTTTGACGGGGCTTTTAAACAATAAGGGCTTTTTTCACAACTTCAACCCATTGGCAACATGAAGTTTTTCAGCGGGCCCCCAGACAAGGCGCATGCCGGGGTATCTGATAAGATGGCGGAACTGTAACTTCAGGTGTCCCTACATGGCTTTTCGCCCCCTGCCGGCCCGTGCCCCCGCCGTACTGCTGCGCGAAGCCCGGCCGCTCAAAGCCTTGTTCAGCCGGGCCCAGCGTCTGGCACAACTGCAAAAACTGCTCGACAGCCAGCTGCAGCCCGCAGCACGTGAGCATTGTCACATTGCCTCCTGGCGCGAAGGTGTACTGCTGCTGGTGGTCACCGATGGCCATTGGGCGACCCGCCTGCGCTACCAGCAAAAACGCCTGCAGCGGCAGTTACAGGAGCTGGAAGCCTTTGCCGGTTTGACACGCATTCTGTTCAAAGTGCAGCCGCCGGTTACCCAAAGTCGTGCGACCGGTCATACGGTTGACCTTTCCAGCCAGGCCGTGGAGAGCATTCAGGCAACGGCTGAAGGCATCAGCGACCCGAAACTGCGCGCAGCGCTGGAGCGCCTGGCCAGCCATACCCGCAAAACAGACCGGTAAGAGCGGGTTTTACCCCGCGATTGCGATTTGCCAGTCACATCGCTTCGCGGGGCAAGCCCGCTCCCACAGGCTGAAGCGCACTACCCCGCGATTGCGGTTTGTACCGGGGCAAGCCCGCTCCCACCGGGGCTGCTTGAGCCGCCAATAAAAAAGGCCACCCGAAGGTGGCCTTAATCACTAGAGAGAGTGTTCGAACTTACACTGCCGCAACCGGACGCATGTAAGAGATCGGTGCCGTACTGGCATCTTCGAAAGTCACCACTTCCCAGGCATCTGTTTCCTCGATCAGCTTGCGCAGCAGCTGGTTGTTCAGCGCGTGTCCGGACTTGTAGCCCTTGAACTCGCCGATCAGGCTGTTGCCCAGCAGGTAGAGGTCGCCGATGGCGTCGAGGATCTTGTGCTTGACGAATTCGTCTTCGTAACGAAGGCCGTCTTCATTGAGCACGCCGTCCTTGTCGACCACAATGGCGTTTTCCACGCTGCCGCCGAGTGCGAGGTTGTGCTTGCGCAGGTACTCGATATCGCTCATGAACCCGAAGGTACGGGCGCGGCTGACTTCCTTCACGAACGAGGTGCTGGAAAAGTCCACGCTGGCACTTTGAGTCCGGTTACGGAACACCGGGTGATCGAAATCGATCTCGAAACTCACCTTGAATCCGTCGAACGGCAGGAAAGTAGCGCGCTTGTCGCCATCTTCCACTGTCACTTCGCGCAGAATGCGGATGAATTTCTTGGCTGCGTCCTGTTCTTCCAGGCCGGCAGATTGAATCAGGAATACGAAGGGTCCTGCGCTACCGTCCATGATCGGCACTTCGGACGCGGAGAGCTCGACGTAGGCGTTATCGATGCCCAGGCCAGCCATGGCCGAGAGCAAGTGCTCAACCGTGTCTACCTTGGTATCGCCATTGACCAGTGTCGTGGACATGGTGGTCTCACCGACATTTGCCGCGCGGGCAGGAATTTCCACCACGGGGTCGAGGTCGGCACGGCGAAATACGATGCCGGTATCCACAGGTGCAGGTTTGAGGGTCAGGTAAACCTTTTCCCCGGAGTGCAGGCCGACACCTGTGGCACGGATAATATTCTTCAGGGTGCGTTGTTTAATCATGGCATTGGCCGCTTCAGCGCAAATTGCGAACTGGTATCAACAAAGGCTGAGGATAATACCAGACCCGGCCTTTGCTGAACACCAATCACCCTTATACCCCTGATAAATTTCATCAATCGGCCTGACGACGCAGGAAAGCTGGAATGTCCAGATAGTCCAGATCGTCTTGCGGATTGAGCTTGGCAGCCGCGGCAGCACCGGCGTGCGCCTGATTGCGCATGACGGTCGGACGCTCCAGATCGCGGTAGTTCACCGACGATTGCTCCTGACGAACAGGGGCTGGGGCGGCAGTCTGCATGGCAGCCGTTTGCATGGTGTTATCGATAACCTTGACCGGCTTCTCGATTTTCGCGCCCAGACCAGTGGCAACCACGGTCACGTGCAATTCGTCACGCATGTCCGGATCGATAACGGTACCGACCTTGACCATGGCGTGATCGGAAGCGAAGGCTTCGATGATGCTACCGACATCCGAGTATTCACCCAGCGACAGGTCAGGACCTGCGGTGATGTTGACCAGGATACCGCGGGCGCCCTGCAGGTTGACGTCTTCGAGCAGCGGGTTGCGAATCGCCGCTTCGGTGGCTTCACGTGCACGGTTCGGACCGCTGGCGCAGCCAGTGCCCATCATTGCCATGCCCATTTCGCTCATCACGGTACGAACGTCGGCGAAGTCGACGTTGATCATGCCCGGACGCTTGATGATGTCGGAGATACCGCGAACGGCACCGGCCAGTACGTCGTCAGCCTTGGCGAAGGCGGACAGCAGGCTGGCGTCTTTGCCGAGGATGGTCAGCAGTTTTTCGTTCGGGATGGTGATCAGCGAGTCGACGCTGTCTGCCAGTGCACGGATGCCTTCATCGGCGATCTGCATTCGCTTGCGGCCTTCGAACGGGAACGGACGGGTCACCACCGCAACGGTGAGGATACCCAGTTCCTTGGCCACTTCGGCGATGATCGGCGCAGCACCGGTACCGGTACCACCGCCCATGCCCGTAGTAATGAACACCATGTTGGTGCCCTGCAGTACCTCGGCAATACGCTCACGGTCTTCCAGAGCGGCCTGACGGCCCACTTCCGGATTAGCGCCAGCACCCAGTCCCTTGGTTACGCCGGTGCCCAGTTGCAAAATGGTGCGTGCGCCGATGTTTTTCAGCGCTTGAGCATCGGTGTTGGCGCAGATGAACTCGACGCCTTCGATGTTGCTCTTGACCATGTGATTGACGGCGTTGCCACCGCCGCCACCGACGCCGATCACTTTAATGACCGGACTTTGCGGGACGTTGTCTACGAGCTCGAACATTTTCCCTCTCCTTACAGTTCTCTAGTTTTTGCGCCTACTACTACTGCTTTGAAACTTTAAAAGTTGCCTTTGACCCAGCGTGTGAAACGCTCGAACGCCGGTGCCTTGGGTTCATCGCCATAGTTGTTGCTGCTGGTACCGGTCAGGGACACGCCGTCGGACTGCTTCTGCAAGCCGTAGGTCAGCAGGCCCACACCGGTGGAATAAATCGGGTTGCGTACAACGTCACTCAAACCGCGCACGCTATGCGGCACGCCCAGGCGCACCGGCATGTGGAAAATCTCTTCGGCCAGCTCTACCGCACCTTCCATCTTCGAGGTGCCGCCGGTCAGGACGATGCCCGCAGGCACCAGGTCTTCGTAGCCGCTGCGACGCAGTTCGGCCTGAATCAGGGTGAACAGTTCGTCGTAACGTGGCTCGACCACTTCAGCCAGGGCCTGGCGCGACAGTTCGCGCGGTGGACGATCGCCGACGCTTGGCACCTTGATGGTTTCGCCAGCACCGGCCAGCTTGGCCAGGGCGCAGGCGTAACGGATCTTGATCTCTTCGGCGTACTGGGTCGGCGTGCGCAGGGCCATGGCGATGTCGTTGGTCACCTGATCACCGGCAATCGGGATCACCGCGGTGTGACGGATCGCGCCTTCGGTGAAGATGGCGATGTCTGTGGTACCACCGCCGATGTCCACCAGGCACACGCCCAGCTCTTTCTCATCATCGGTGAGCACCGAATAGGCCGATGCCAGTTGCTCAAGGATGATGTCGTCGATTTCCAGGCCGCAGCGGCGCACACATTTTTCAATGTTCTGTGCGGCATTGACGGCGCAAGTGACCACGTGAACCTTGGCTTCCAGACGCACACCGGACATGCCCAGCGGTTCGCGGACGCCTTCCTGGTTGTCGATCACGTAGTCCTGCGGCAGGGTGTGCAGAACGCGCTGATCGGCCGGAATGGCAACAGCCTGCGCGGCGTCGAGCACGCGCTCAAGGTCAGCCGAGCTGACTTCACGGTCGCGAATCGCCACGATGCCGTGGGAGTTCAGGCTGCGGATGTGATTGCCGGCCACGCCAACGAACGCCGAGTGGATCCGGCAGCCGGCCATCAGCTGGGCTTCTTCCACCGCCCGCTGGATCGACTGTACGGTCGACTCGATGTTGACCACCACGCCCTTCTTCAACCCGCGCGAAGGATGGGTGCCGATACCGACGACTTCCAGGGAGCCGTCGTCTTTGACTTCACCTACCAGCGCCACAACCTTGGAGGTGCCGATATCGAGCCCGACGATCATTTTGCCGCTATGCGCATTTGCCATGGTCCTGCCTCTCTCTAATTCTTCGCAACGGCGGGTTGGGCCGTCGTCGGTGCAATCGGTTCCCGCCAGCCCACGGCCAGGCCGTTGGCGTAACGCAGATCGATGCGGGCGATGTTCGTGATCTGTTCTTTAAGTGTCTTGTCGTAAATGGCAATGAAGCGGCGCATTTTTTCCACCAGATGATCGCGCCCCAACAGCAGCTCGATGCCTGGCCCGGTGCTACTGGCGCCAGTGGTCAGGAACCAGCTGCCGCGTTCACGCACTTCCAGGCGGGCAATCGAAAAGCCCATTGGCCGCAACATCTGGCTCAGTACCTGATATTGCTGCATCACTTGTTGCTGCGCCCGCTGCGGCCCGAACAGCTGCGGCAGGTGCTCATAGTTGGCCAGTTCGCGCGGGGTGAAGGCCTGGCCCTGGTTATTGAGCAAGGCCTCCTCACCCCAACGCGCCACCGGCAACTGTTCTTCCAGGCGGATCACCACTTCGTCCGGCCACACCCGCCGTACCTCGGCGTGTGCAATCCAGGGCATGGTTTCCAGCTCGGCGCGCATGCTGGCCAGATCGACGGTGAAGAAGCTCGCCGCCACGTACGGGGCGATTCGCTGCTGCACCGCTTGCTGGCTGATGTAGCTCAGGTCCCCTTGCACGGCGATCTTGGTGATCGGCCGGTCGGCGTACGGCATCAGGCGTTGCGCACCTTCATAGGCACCAAAGCCTGCCGCCACCAGCAGCACCGGCCAGAGCAGACGCTTGAAGATGCTGAAGTTGGCCTTGGGCAGGCGCGCCGACAATGGCTCCTTGGCCACCATCCGGCTGGCACCACGCGGCACCGGCTTGTTACGGCCGGTGGCGGGTTGCTGATGACGTAACATCGCGCCTTGCATGGGCTTAACCTCGCGCCTCGACACTGGCCGCCAGGATCGCCAGCACCAACTGCTGGAAGTCCAGACCGGCCGCACGTGCCGCCATAGGGACCAGGCTGTGATCGGTCATGCCTGGTGCGGTGTTGACTTCGAGCAGCCAGAAACGCCCCTGCTCGTCCTGCATGACATCCAGACGTCCCCAGCCGGCAATGCCAACGGCATCACAGGCGCGGGCGGTCAGGTCGATCAGTTCCTGCTCTTTGGCCGCGTCCAGACCGCACGGAATGCGGTACTGGGTATCGTTGGCGATGTACTTGGCGTCGTAGTCGTAAAAGGTGTGCGGCGTACCCAGGGCGATCGGTGGCAACACCTGGCCACGCAGGGTCGCGACGGTGAACTCCGGACCGTGAATCCATTGTTCGACCAACACTTGCGAATCGTAGGTGGCGGCATCTTTCCAGGCAGCGATCAATTCGTCGACGCCGGTCACTTTCGCCATACCGATACTAGAGCCTTCATGGGCCGGTTTGACGATCAAAGGGAAGCCCAGTTCCGCGCCGGCAGAAATACAGTCAGCTTCGCTGCTCAGCACGGCGTGACGCGGGGTCGGAATACCCAAGCTCTGCCACACCTGCTTGGTGCGCAGTTTGTCCATCGCCAAGGCCGACGCCAGGATGCCGCTGCCGGTGTACGGGATACCCAGGCACTCGAGCAGGCCCTGCATGCTGCCGTCTTCACCGCCACGGCCGTGAAGGATGATGAAGGCGCGGTCGATCTTCTCGCTTTGCAGACGGTCGAGCAGGTCGTCGCCGACATCAATCGCCACGACGTCAACACCGGCGCTGGTCAGCGCGTCGATGACCGCCGCGCCGGATTTCAGCGATACCTCTCGCTCTGCGCTTTTGCCACCGTAGAGCACGGCAACACGGCCGAAGTCTTTTACGGCAATGGTCGAATGCAGCTTGGCGTATTGGTTATCAGTCATTTCGACTTCCCCTGACTGGCAACGGCACCAGCGAACAACGGACTCTTGATTAGTTGCGGAGCCAGGCCACCGATGTCACCGGCGCCCTGACACAGCAGGATGTCCCCGGCGCGCAGCAGCGGCTTGACCAGCGGCGCCAGTTCGATACCACGCTCGATGTAGATCGGGTCGAGCTGACCGCGCTGACGGATGCTGTGGCACAGCTGACGGCTGTCGGCGCCCGGGATCGGCTCTTCGCCGGCTGGGTAGACTTCCATCAGCAGCAGTACGTTGGCGTCGGCCAGCACCTGGACGAAGTCGTCGTACAGGTCGCGGGTACGGCTGTAGCGGTGCGGCTGATAAACCATCACCAGGCGCCGCTCAGGCCAACCACCACGCACGGCCTTGATCACCGCCGCCACTTCGGTCGGGTGATGACCGTAGTCGTCCACCAGCATCACGCTGCCGCCGTCGACCGGCAGTTCGCCGTACACCTGGAAGCGCCGCCCTACCCCTTGGAAGCCCGACAGGCCCTTGACGATGGCGTCGTCGCTGATGCCTTCGTCGGTGGCAATAGCGATGGTCGCCAGGGCATTGAGCACATTGTGGTTACCCGGCATGTTGACCGAGACATCCAGTGGCTCGCGGTCGCGACGCAGCACGGTGAAGTGAGTCTGCATACCCGACTGACGCACATTGATGGCGCGCACGTCGGCTTCTTCGCTGAAGCCGTAGGTCACCGCCGGGCGTTTGACCTGCGGCAGAATCTCGCGCACTACCGGGTCGTCCAGGCACATGACCGCCAGGCCGTAGAACGGCAGGTTGTGCAGGAACTCGACGAAGGTTTTCTTCAACTTGTTGAAGTCGCCTTCGTAGGTGGCCATGTGATCGGCGTCGATGTTGGTGACCACCGCTACCAGCGGCTGCAGGTGCAGGAAGCTGGCGTCGCTTTCGTCGGCTTCGGCGATCAGGTAGCGGCTGGTGCCCAACTGGGCATTGGTGCCCGCTGCATTCAGACGACCACCGATGACGAACGTCGGGTCCAGGCCTCCGGCAGCAAACACCGACGCCAGCAGGCTGGTGGTGGTGGTTTTGCCGTGGGTACCGGCGACGGCGATGCCGTGGCGATAGCGCATCAGCTCAGCGAGCATTTCCGCACGCGGTACTACCGGGATACGGCGCTCAAGGGCCGTGGCAACTTCCGGGTTGGCCGGATTGATGGCGCTGGACACCACCAGCACGTCAGCGCTGGCAGCGTTCTCGGCACGGTGGCCGATGAAAATCTGTGCACCGAAGGATTCCAGACGCTCAGTGACCGGCGAGGTTTTGAGGTCCGAGCCCGATACCTGATAACCCAGGTTCAGCAGTACTTCGGCAATCCCGCACATACCCACGCCGCCGATACCGACGAAGTGGATACGGCGGATACGGCGCATCTCTGGTTGTGGCATGGCTTTCTGGCGTTCAACCATGGGCCACCTCCAGGCAAATATCGACCACGGTGCGGGTTGCTGCAGGTTTGGCCAGGCGCCGGGCAGTGGCGGCCATGGTGGAGAGTTTTTCCGGTTGCATCAGCACCTCGTTCAGGCGTTCAGCGAGTTGCGCTGCGCCAGTTGTCGCTTGTGGCATCAGGAAGGCAGCGCCTTCACGGGCCAGATAATGGGCGTTGTGGGTCTGGTGATCGTCGATGGCATGGGGCAAAGGCACCAGCATCGAGGGCAAGCCGGCTGCAGCCAGCTCACTGACGGTCAGCGCGCCTGCGCGGCAGACCACCAGATCGGCCCAGGCATATGCCTTGGCCATGTCCTTGATAAACGGCTCTACCTGAGCCTCGACTCCGGCCTCGCGATAACGCTCGGCGGTAATCTGATCGTGCTGCTTGCCAGCCTGGTGGAACACCTCGGGACGAATGTCCGCGGGCACCTGGGCCAGGGCCTGGGGCAGCAGTTTGTTCAACGGTTCGGCGCCCAGGCTTCCGCCCAGCACCAACAAACGTGGCCGACGCGCGCCCAGAGGCTCGCGCGGGGTTTGCAGAAACAGCTCGCTGCGCACCGGGTTGCCAGTGGTACGCAACTTTTGCGAAGTCGCAAATGTGCCGGGGAAAGCTTCGCAGACTCGGCCAGCCAACGGCACCAGCAGCCGATTGGCGGTACCGGCACGGGCATTCTGTTCGTGCACCACCACCGGTACTCCACAGAGCCGCGCAGCCACGCCGCCTGGGCCGGTCACGTAACCGCCAAAGCCGATCACGCAGACCGGCTTGAGCTGACGAATGATGCGCCGCGCCTGCAGCACCGCTTTCACCAAGGTGAACGGCGCCTTGAGCAACGACAACTTACCTTTGCCACGCAGACCGGTGACCTGAATCAGGTGCAGTTGCAAACCCGCCTGCGGCACCAGTTCGTTCTCGATACCACGCGGGGTGCCCAGCCAGTGCACGGTGTAACCGCGCGCCTGGAACTCACGGGCGCAGGCCAGGGCCGGGAACACGTGGCCCCCGGTACCGCCTGCCATGATCAAAACATTCTTGCCGTCAGCGGCCATGATTCGGCTCCTCGGCAAAATCGCTTTCATTGAATTCGTGCTCTTCGCTACCCAAATGGGTACGACTCTCCCACTCGATCCTTAGCAACAGCCCGACACAGGCGCAGCAGATCACCAGCGAGCTACCGCCGTAGCTGAGGAACGGCAAGGTCAGGCCCTTGGTTGGCAGCAGGCCGACGTTCACGCCGATGTTAATCAGGAACTGGCCGATCCACAGGAAGGCCAGGCCAAAGGCCACGTAGGCCGCAAAGAATTGCTTGGCTTTCTCGGCCCACAAGCCGATGTACAAGGCACGCACGGTGACGAACACGAACAGCGCCACAGTCACCAGCGAGCCGACCACGCCCAGTTCTTCGGCGAGTACCGAGAACACGAAGTCGGTGTGCGCTTCTGGCAGGTAGAACTGCTTCTGCACGCTATTGCCCAGGCCCACGCCCAGCCACTCGCCACGCCCGAAGGCAATCAGCGCCTGGGTCAGCTGGTAGCCGGAACCGAACTGGTCGGACCATGGGTCGGTAAAGGTAATCAGACGCGCCATCCGGTAAGGCTGGGCCTGTACCAGAACGAACACCGCGGCCACCGCCAGCACCACCATCAAGCTGAAGCGGAACAGGCCCACCCCGCCGAGGAACAGCATCGCGGCGGCGGCGCCCATCATTACTACAGTGGCGCCGAAGTCCGGCTCCATCAGCAGCAGACCCGCCATCGGCAGCAAAACGATGAAGGGCTTGAAGAAGCCCATCCAGCTTTCGCGCACTTCGGTCTGGCGACGCACCAGGTAGCCGGCCAGGTAGATCACCACGAACACCTTGGCAATTTCCGAAGGCTGAACGTTGAAGAAGCTAAAGCCGATCCAGCGCATCGAACCGTTCACTTCACGACCGATACCCGGCACCAACACCAACACCAGCAAGGCGAAGGCACCGACCAGCATGGCGAAGCCCATCTTCTGCCAGGTGGCGATCGGCACCATCATGGTGACAATGCAGGCGACCACACCAATGGCGACATACACCAGGTGGCGGAACATGTGGTACAGCGGGTTGCCCGACTGCGCGGCGGCCACTTCCGAGGACGCCGAGGTGATCATCACCAGGCCAAGGCCGAGCAGCGCCAGGCAGCCGGCGAGCATGGCGAAATCCAGGTCGATACCACGACCGCTGATCAGCGGCGACGGATACGGCTTGATGATGCCGAAGATCATGCCAGCCCCCCTACCGCTTGGGCGAACAGACGCCCGCGCTCTTCGAAGTTCTTGAACATGTCGAGGCTCGCGCACGCCGGGGAAAGCAACACGGCATCGCCAGGCTGCGCCAGGGCAGCCGACTGTTGTACGGCTTCATCCAGGGTTTTGACGCGGATCAGTGGCACCTCATCGCCCAAGGCCTGAGCCAGCAGTTCGGCATCGCGCCCGAGCAGCACCACCGCACGGCAGTGCGCCGCAACAGGTGCCCGCAGCGCGCTGAAATCAGCACCCTTGCCATCACCACCGGCAACCAGCACCAGCTTGCCATCGATGTCGGCACCCAGGCCTTCGATGGCCGCCAGCGCAGCCCCGACATTGGTGGCCTTGGAATCGTCGTACCAGTTCACGCCGTCGCGTTCGCGCAGCCACTGGCAGCGATGGGCGAGGCCGGAAAAGGTGCGCAGGCTGGCGAGCATGGCGTCAAACGGCAAGCCTACGGCATGCCCCAGCGCCAGCGCCGCCAGGGCATTGGACTGGTTATGCGCACCACGGATTTTCAGTTCGCGCACCGGCATCAGGTTCTGGAACTCGAACGCCAGGAACTTCTCACCGTTTTCTTCGCGCAAGCCGAAGGCTTTGAAATCAGGGGTATTCAAACCGAAGGTCCAGCACGGCTGACCTTCTGCCAGCAACGGACGGCTCAGGGCATCCTGACGGTTGACCACCACTTGCCGCGCGCCCCGGAAGATCCGGTGCTTGGCCAGGTGATAGGCCGGCAGGCCACTGTAGCGGTCCATGTGGTCTTCGCTGACGTTGAGCACAGTCGCGACTTCAGCGTTGAGCTGATCGGTGGTTTCCAGCTGGAAGCTCGACAACTCCATGACGTACAGCTCGACGTCGTCGCTGAGTAGGTCCAGCGCTGGCGTACCAATGTTGCCGCCCACGGCAACGCGCTTGCCGGCCGCTGCGGCCATTTCGCCAACCAGGGTGGTCACGGTGCTTTTCGCGTTGGAACCGCTGATCGCGATGATCGGCGCCTTGGCATTGCGTGCGAACAGTTCGATATCACCGGACAGCTTCACGCCACGGGCCGCTGCCTGCTGAAGCGCCGGAGTGGCCAGGGCCAGGCCTGGGCTGACGTACAGCTCGTCGGCGCGGCACAGGAACTCTACGTCCAGCTCACCACAGCGCACTTCTACCTGCGGGTAATCGCGACGCAGGGTTTCCAGTTCCGGCGGTTGTTCACGGGTGTCGACGACCGCAAAGGCAACGCCCCGGTTCGCCAGGAAGCGAACCAGGGACATGCCGCTCTTGCCGAGGCCGACAACGATGCGGAAGTGGTCAGAAGCGATCAGTGACACGCGTTTCTACCTCAGTTTCAGGGTGGCAAGGCCGATCAGCACCAGAATCACGGTGATAATCCAGAAACGGACGATCACCCGCGGCTCGGGCCAACCCTTGAGTTCAAAGTGGTGATGGATCGGGGCCATACGAAACACACGCTTGCCGGTCAGCTTGAACGAAGCGACCTGGATCACCACCGACAAGGTCTCCATGACGAACACGCCGCCCATGATGAACAGGACGATTTCCTGACGAACGATCACGGCGATGGTGCCCAAAGCAGCGCCCAGTGCCAGCGCACCGACGTCGCCCATGAACACCTGGGCTGGGTAAGTGTTGAACCACAGGAAGCCCAGGCCGGCACCGATCAAAGCGCCGCAGAACACAATCAGCTCACCGGCGCCCGGCACGTACGGAATCAGCAGGTATTCGGCAAATTTCACGTTGCCCGACAGGTAGCAGAAGATACCCAGCGCACCACCGACCATGACCGTTGGCATGATTGCCAGGCCATCGAGGCCGTCGGTCAGGTTCACCGCGTTACTCGAACCGACGATCACGAAGTAGGTCAGCACCACGAAGCCAATACCCAGCGGGATGGTGACATCCTTGAGCATCGGTACGATCAGCGTGGTTTCGACGCTGCTCGGTGCAGTTACATAAAGGAAAATCGCGGCGCCCAGGCCGAACACCGATTGCCAGAAGTACTTCCAGCGGCTTGGCAAGCCACGCGAGTTCTTCTCGATGACTTTGCGGTAGTCGTCGACCCAGCCGATCGCGCCAAACAGCAGGGTAACGATCAACACCACCCAGACGTAGCGGTTGGTCAGGTCGGCCCACAGCAAGGTGCTGATACCGATCGCCGAAAGAATCAGTGCACCCCCCATGGTCGGGGTGCCGGATTTGGACAGGTGCGATTGCGGGCCGTCGTTACGAACTGCCTGGCCGATCTGACGAATCTGCAGGGTGCGAATCATCCACGGGCCCAGCCACAGGGCCAGCGACAACGCGGTCAGTACACCAAGAATCCCGCGCAGGGACAGGTACTGGAAGACCGCGAAGCCTTTGTAAAACTGTTGCAGATACTCAGCCAACAGCAGCAGCATTAATGTTTCTCCCCGCTGGAACCACACAAAGCCGCTACGACGTTCTCCATCGCAGCGCTACGCGAGCCCTTGATCAAAATAGTGGTATTGGTGGCCTGTTCGGCGCGAACGGCGTCGATCAGGTCAGCTTGATTAGCGAAATGTCGGGCATTGGCACCGAACGCTGCTACCGCATGTGCCATGTTCTGGCCCACCGCGTAGAGTGCCGATACCTTGTCTTTGGCGTACTCGCCTACCTGCCGATGGCCTTCCTCGGCCCACTGGCCCAATTCACCGATATCCCCGAGCACCAGAACGGTGCGCCCGGAAAAGCCGGCAAGTATATCAACGGCAGCGCACATCGAGGTGGGGTTTGCGTTGTAAGTGTCATCGATCACCCGTACACCGTTGGCAGCCATCTGCACGACAGTGCGGCCCTTGACCGGTTGCACGTTATTCAAGCCCTCGACGATACCGTCCAGCGTCAGACCAAAGGCATGTGCGGCAGCCGCGGCGGCCAGTGCGTTGGCAACGTTGTGGGTACCGAGCAAATTCAGTTGAACCCGCTCGACACCCATCGGGCTGTGCAGATCGAATGCCGGGCAACCGCGCTGATCCGGGGCAATGTTCGCGGCGTACAGGTCAGCAGCCGGGTTGCTCAGGGCAAAGCTCAGCACACGGCGCTTGCCAGCACGCTGTTTCCAGATGCCAAAGGCCTTGTCATCCAGATTCAATATGGCCGTGCCATCCTGATCCAGGCCTTCAATGATTTCGCCTTTGGCTTCGACAATTTTTTCCGGCCCGCCGAACTCGCCGACATGCGCGGTCCCGGCGTTGTTGAGCACCGCCACCTGCGGCTTGGTCAAACCGACGGTATAAGCGATTTCACCGATGCGCGAGGCACCCAGTTCGATCACTGCGGCAGTGTGCTCAGGCGCAATTTCGAGCAGGGTCAGTGGCGCGCCGAGGTCGTTGTTCAGGTTGCCACGGGTTGCCAGAACCGGGCCACGCGTGCGCAGAATGCTGGCGAGCATTTCCTTGACCGTGGTCTTGCCGCTGGAACCGGTGATGGCGGCGACAGGCTTGTCGAACGCAGCGCGGTTCAGCGCACCCAACTGGCCCAGGGCCAGACGGCAATCGGCAACCAGCAACTGCGGCAGGCTGCTGCCGGGCACTTCACGCTCGACCAGCGCGGCAACGGCGCCTTTGGCCTGAACCTCATTCAAATAGTCGTGGCCATCGAAGCGCGGCCCGGCCAGGGCAACAAACAATTGCCCGGCAACGATTGCGCGGCTGTCGATGCTGACACCATCAAATTGAGCATCAGCACCCAGCAGACGGCCTTGCAGTGGCGCGGTCAGTTGGCTGAGGGTCAAAGGCTTAAGCATGGGGAGCCTCCCAGACAGCAAGGGCTTTCTCGGCCTCGACCAGATCGGAGAAATCGTGGCGCTCGCCGTTGATTTCCTGATAGTCCTCATGCCCTTTACCGGCCAGGACAATCACATCATCAACCCCTGCACCAGCGACCAGCTGGGCAATGGCCGCACCACGCCCGGCGACGAACTGGACGGCATCGGCATTGGCAAAACCAGGGCGGATGTCGGCAAAAATCTGTTGTGGGTCTTCCGTGCGCGGGTTGTCATCGGTGACCAGCACGCGGTCGGCCAGGCGTTCGGCCACTTCGGCCATCAACGGGCGCTTGCCGCGATCACGATCACCACCGCAACCGAACAAGCACAGCAGCTGGCCTTTGGCGTGCGGGCGCAGAGCCTGCAGCACTTGCTCCAGGGCATCCGGTGTGTGGGCGTAGTCAACGACCACCAGCGGCTTACTACCGCCCCCGAGGCGCTGCATACGGCCGACCGGCCCTTCCAGCAGCGGGGTGACCTTGAGGATTTCATCCAGCGCATAGTCCAGCGCCAGCAAGGTGCCGACGGCGGCCAGCATGTTGCTCAAGTTGAAGCGGCCGAGCAGGCGGCTACGCAAGGTGCGTTCGCCCTGTGCAGTGACAATCACCGCGCGCACGCCATCATCGTCAAAATGCGCTTCGCGGCAGTACAGAGAAGCACTGCTGTCTTTGAGGCTGTAGCTGATCAGACGCGATTCGCCCTTTTCAGCCGCCAGACGACGACCGAAATCGTCATCCAGGTTAACTACCCGGCATTTCAGGCTCGACCAGGCAAACAGACGTGCCTTGGCGGCTTCATAGGCCTGCATGCTGCCGTGATAGTCCAGGTGATCACGCGACAGGTTGGTCATCACCGCAATATCGAAGTCCAGCGCCGCAACCCGTCCTTGCTCCAGCGCATGCGAGGAAACCTCCATCGCTACGGCCTTGGCACCGCCCTTTTTCAGATCATTCAGTGTCGCCTGCACCGCAATCGGATCCGGCGTCGTCAGGCGACCGCTTTGCAGTTCGCCATAAAACCCAGTACCCAAGGTGCCGATCAAGCCGCAACGCTGACCAAGCTTGTCCAGCGCTTGCGCCACCAACTGAGTGACGCTGGTTTTACCGTTGGTACCGGTCACACCGACCAGATTCAACTGTCGGCTTGGCTCGCCATAAAAGCGCCCGGCTATATCCGAAAGCTGTGCGATCAAGCCCTTCACCGGGATCAATGGGACTTCAGTGATCGGCAGTACGGTGGCACCTTCAGCCTCATAAGCCACCGCCGCCGCCCCACGCTTGAGTGCATCGGCAATGTGCTCACGACCGTCGACCAGCGCACCCGGCACCGCCAGGAACAGGTCGCCCGGGCGTACTTTACGGCTGTCCAGGGTCAACTCGCGGATCAACGGATCGCGGCTGGCCTGGGCGAAAAGTTTACTCAATGGCATCGTCATTAACCGCGCCCTCCTTTGGCGGGCGCAGCATCGGCTTGCTGCTGTGGAGTCGCCGGCGGCAGGTTATCCGGCGGAATATTCATCAGGCGCAACGTGCCAGACATGACCTTGCTAAATACCGGGGCCGAGACCAGGCCACCGAAGTAGCCACCCTTGCTCGGCTCGTCGATCACCACGACCACGGCGTAACGCGGATCGCTCATCGGCCCGAAGCCAGCGAACAGCGAGCGGTAGGAATTCTCGGTGTAGCCTTTGGAGCCAATGGTCGCCTTACGCGCCGTACCACTCTTGCCACCGACGTGGTAGAACGGCACCTGGGCGCGGAATACACCGCGCGGCGCTTCGATCACTTGCTGCACCATGCCTTGAATGGTCTTGGCGACTTCGACCGGCACAACCTGCGTGGACTCTGGGGTTTTGTCGACCTTGAGAATGCTCAGCGGCACCATCTTGCCGTCGTTGGCCAGCGCCGCGTAGGCGTGAACCAGCTGCAGCGCGGTTACCGAAAGGCCATAGCCATAAGACAAGGTCGCCGTTTCAGCCTTGCGCCACTCACGGTGATTGGGCAGGTTACCGACCCGCTCACCCGGGAAGCCCAGACCGGTGTACTGGCCCAGACCCAACTGGGACATCACCCGGTAGATCGACTCACCACCGATATCGAAGGCGATCTTACTCATGCCGACGTTACTGGAGTTGATCAGAATGCCGGTCAGGTCAAGGATCGGCCCCTCACTCCTGGACACGTCACGAATGGTGTAACGCCCCAGTTGCAAGGTGCCCGGATAGACTTCGACTTTGTCGGTCGGCTTCCAGCGCCCGCTTTGCAGGGCCGCACTCATGGACAACGGCTTGACCGTGGAACCAGGCTCGAAGACGTCGATGATCGCGCGGTTACGCATGGCCGCCGGGAACATGCTGCGACGGTTGTTGGGGTTGTAGGTGGGCTGGTTGACCATGGCCAGCACTTCACCGGTTTTCACATCGAGAATCACCAGGCTGCCGGCCTTGGCTTCCTGCTCGGCAATGGCATTGCGCAGCTCGCGCGTGGCCAGGTATTGCAGGCGCAGGTCGATGGACAACGCCAAGGTCTTTCCGGCCTTGGCGTTTTTGGTTACCTGAATGTCTTTGATCAGCCGGCCACGCCGGTCCTTGATCACTTGCCGCTTGCCGGGCACGCCGGCCAGCCACTCATCGTAGGCCAGCTCCACCCCTTCACGGCCATGGTCATCCAGGTCGGTAAAGCCAACCATGTGCGCGGCAACATCACCGGCCGGGTAGAAACGACGAAATTCCTCGATGCCGTAGACACCAGGAACCTTGAGATCGAGCACCACTTGCCCCTGTTCCGGGGTCAAGCCACGCACCAGGTAGATGAATTCTTTGTTGGCCGATTGCTCCAGACGCTGCGCCAATTGCTGCGGGTTCTGCTTGAGCGCAGCAGCCAACGCTGGCCAGCGTTCTTTGGACGCTTGCATTTCCTTGGGGTTGGCCCACAAGGTCGTGACCGGCGTACTGACCGCCAGCGGTTCACCGTTACGGTCGGTGATCAGCCCGCGGTGTGCAGGAATCGGGATATGGCGCAGGCTACGGGCATCGCCCTGGCCTTTGAGGAAGTCACGATCGACCACTTGCAGGTCGATGATGCGCCAGGCAATCGCGCCGACCATCAACGCCAGCAGGGCAATGACCACACGGAACCGCCACGGATAGAGTGCACCTTCGAGCTTCATCATGGCGCCACCATCCGCACTTCGTCAGCGGCCGGGATGCGCATTTTCAGCTGCTCACTGGCGAGGTTCTCGATACGGCTGTGTGCCGTCCAGGTGCTTTGCTCAAGGATCAGCCGACCCCATTCGGCCTGGGCCTTGTCACGTTCGTTGAGTTCGCCATACAGGGCATTGAGCAGTTGGCGGTTCCAGTGCGCGCTGTACGACACCGCCACCGAAGAAACGAGCACGGCAATAAACAGCAGAAGCATCAGGAAGCTTCCGCCTGGCAAAGGCTTGGCGAACAGGCGGCTCACCGCAGCTTCTCGGCAACGCGCATCACAGCACTGCGCGAACGTGGGTTGGCCTTGAGTTCAGCTTCAGAGGCGAACTGCGCTTTGCCATGTACTTTGATACGAGGTTCAAACGCTTTGTGTTGAACCGGCAGGTTGCGCGGCAGGTTGTCGGCCTCGCCCTTGACCAGCTTGCGCATGAACAGTTTGACGATGCGGTCTTCCAGCGAATGGAAGCTGATGACCACCAGGCGGCCACCGATTTCCAGGGCATCAAGTGCGGCTTCAAGACCGGCTTCGAGGTCGCCCAACTCGTTATTGACGTGAATACGCAGGCCCTGGAACGCACGGGTCGCCGGGTTCTTGCCCTTTTCCCAGGCAGGGTTGGCGACCTTGAGCACTTCGGCCAGGTCTGCGGTACGGGTGAAAGGAGTTTGCTCGCGGCGCAATACCACCGCGCGAGCCATGCGCTTGGCAAAGCGTTCTTCACCGTATTCCTTGAATACCCGGGCAATTTCTTCTTCAGGCGCCGTGGCAATGAACTCGGCAGCGCTCACGCCGCGACTTGGGTCCATACGCATGTCCAGCGGGCCGTCATTGAGGAAACTGAAGCCACGCTCAGGGTCGTCCAACTGTGGCGAAGACACCCCCAGGTCAAGCAGGATGCCGCTGACCTTGCCGTCGATACCCAGCTCGCGCACTTGCGCACCGAGCTCGGCAAAACTGCGCTGCACAATGACAAAGCGGCCGTCTTCGGCCGCCAGCGCTTGCCCGGTGGCAATCGCTTGAGGATCTTTGTCGAAACCCAGCAGCCGCCCTTGCGGCCCGAGCTTGCTGAGAATCAGGCGGCTATGGCCGCCGCGTCCGAAGGTGCCATCCAAATAGCAGCCATCGGCGCGTACGGCGAGAGCCTCGACGGCTTCGTCAAGCAGTACGGTGATGTGGTTAAAGCCGCTATTTATAGTCACAGGATCAAATCACGCAGTTCATCAGGCATGGCGCCCGGTTGTTGAATAGCTGCAAGGTCGGCTGCCGAAACTGCGTTCCAGGCATCCTCATCCCACAGCTGAAATTTGTTCAGTTGCCCCACCAGCATCGCCTTCTTGTCGAGCTTGGCGTATTCGCGCAAACGCGGAGGCACCAGGAAACGCCCACTGCCATCAAGCTCCAGATCCACCGCATTGCCGATCAGCAAACGCTGCAGGCGACGGTTCTCTTCACGCAATGACGGCAACGCGCGTAACTTGGCTTCAATCAGTTCCCACTCATCGAGCGGGTATACACACAAGCAGGGGTCAACCGCGTCGATGGTCACGATCAACTGCCCGGAACTACGCGAATCGAGCTCGTCACGGTACCGGCTCGGCATTGCGAGACGGCCCTTTGCGTCGAGGTTGATGGCGTTGGCTCCGCGGAACACGGCTGCGATTCCCCACTTGTTAGCTTTTTTGTGATCAGAAAACCCACTTCATGCCACTTTCTGCCACTTGCGCACACTATAGGAATCCGCCTACCACACCGTCAAGGCACGCCTATAAGGAAATCCCTTACAGAACGGAGATTTAGCGCATTGTAGGAAGATGGAAGGACAACCTTGGGAGATTTCTTACAAAAAAAATCAAACTCATTCAGACAAATAGAGCCCGAAGTTAAAGTGATTTATTAAGAGTAAGATTTTTTCGATATTACGAAGGCGCATCTGCTATCGATTCAAGCAGGAGAGGGAAAAGCGGAGAGTCGATCTGTAAGCCGGGTTCTGTCGAGGACAGTCATTCCTCTACGACGGCCATCACTGGACGCCTTTAGCAACCTACCCGGTTCCAACGCGGGCCGCGCCATATGGAACCCTATTTGGTCTTGCTCCGAGTGGGGTTTACCTAGCCACGAACTGTTGCCAGTCGTGCGGTGCGCTCTTACCGCACCTTTTCACCCTTACCGGCACCGAAGTGCTTAGGCGGTTATTTTCTGTGGCACTTTCCGTAGGCTCACGCCCCCCAGGTGTTACCTGGCACTCTGCCCTATGGAGCCCGGACTTTCCTCCCCCCTCTTTTGCGGAACAAAAGAAGGCAGCGACTGTCCGATCGACTCTCCGCCGCAAAGGTTAACGGTACGGAGGCCCAAGAACAAGCGATAAAACCAATAGTAGTACAAAGCCACTATTTGTCTTTCTGTTTTTCCAAGGCCACCTGATACAGCACATTCTTGCGCACGCCGGTGATTTCCGCCGCCAAAGCCGCCGCGCGCTTGAGCGGCATCTCGGCCAACAGCAGATCAAGCACGCGCATCGCTTCGCTGCTGACCGCCTGCTCATCTTCCGGTGCAGTCCAACCAGCGACCAACACCACGCACTCACCACGCTGCTGGTTGCTGTCTGCTTCAACGAACGCGCGCAATTCTGCCAACGGCAAGCCCTTGAGGGTTTCGAAGGTTTTCGTCAGCTCGCGCGCCAGCAATGCCGGGCGCTCGGGGCCGAACACTGTCTCCATGTCCTGCAGGCATTCAAGAATCCGGTGCGGCGCCTCGTAGAAAATCAAGGTACGCGGATCTTCCCTTACTTGCTCCAGACGCGCCCGGCGGCCGACCGCCTTGGCAGGCAGGAAGCCTTCGAAGATGAAACGATCCGATGGCAGCCCCGCCGCCGACAGTGCCGCGATCAAGGCGCAGGCCCCTGGCACGGGCACCACGGCAATGCCGGCAGCCCGCGCCTGGCGCACCAGGTGGTAGCCCGGGTCAGAAATCAGGGGGGTGCCGGCATCGGAGATCAGCGCCACGTTGTCACCCGCCAGCAAACGCGTGAGAAAGCGGCTGCCCTCATCCCGCTCGTTGTGCTCGTGGCAGGCCGCCAGCGGCGTATTGATCCCGAAATGTTGCAGCAAACGCACGGAGTGACGGGTGTCTTCAGCGGCGATCAGCGCCACATCACTGAGCACTTTCAGTGCCCGCGCACTCATGTCATCCAGGTTGCCGATCGGCGTGGCCACCACGTAAAGCGTGCCGGCAGTGGAATGGGAAGCCCCTGGAACATCAGTCACAGCACACACCTGTCATTTGAACAAAGCGCCATTGTAGCCCGACTGACGGCAACAATGCGTAACCTGGACCGCCTGCAGACTGCTTTGCACCACCTATATTGAAGGATTAACACCAGCAACATCGCGCCCCGGCCAGTGCTTGGGTACAATTGCCCGTTAATTTGATCGAGTAACAGGACCTTTACATGATCGCTTGCCTGCGGCTGTTCACAGCCCTTTGCCTCGCCGCCTTGCTGGCAGCCTGCGCCAGCTCGCCCTCGTCGAGCCTCGGCGAACTGCCGCGCACCCCGGACGCCAGCATCGAGCAACTGCTTGAACAGGCCAACACCAGCAAGACCCCGGAAGACGCCGCGTTGCTGCGCCTGAGCGCCGCCGACCTGGCGTATCAGCAAAAGGACAATGTGCGCTCAGCGCGAATCCTCGAGCAGGTACCGGTCGATCAGCTCAAGCCGGCCCAACAGATCTTCGCCAGCACGCTGAGCGCTGAACTGGCCATGAGCCGCAATCAACCCAAAGCCGCCCTGACCGCCCTGAGCCATCCAAGCCTGGCGCGCCTGGGTGAGCTGCCCGAAGATCAGCAACGACGCACCCGCAGCGTCCTGGCCAACGTACAAGAGGCCAATGGCCAGACCCTGGCCGCCGCCCAGACCCGCGTAGACCTGGCACCGCTGCTGACCGGCAACGCCGCCAGCGCCAACCAGGACGCCATCTGGAACCTGGTCGCCGCCCTGCCTGCCGAACAACTGCAAAGCGCCAGCGCCGGCAGCGAGCCACTGGCCGGCTGGGCCAGCCTGGCCCTGGCGGTAAAAAGCGCCGGCACCCTGGAGCAGCAGCAAGCCGCCATTGATACCTGGCGCAGCCAACACCCTGAGCATCCTGCTGCACTGCAATTGCCGTTGCCGCTGGTCAAGCTCAAGGAAATGGCCAGCCAACCGCTGACCAAGATTGCCCTGCTGCTGCCACAGGAAGGCCAACTGGCCGGTGTTGCCCGCGCCCTGCGCGATGGCTTCATGGCCGCGCACTTCCAGGCCCAGCAAGCCGGACAGAAACCACCGGCCATCGAAGTATTCGACAGCTCACGCCTGACGTCCCTGGATGACTTCTACCGCCAGGCCCAGGCCGCTGGCGCCCAGCTGGTCGTCGGCCCGCTGGAAAAACCACTGGTCAAGCAGCTTGCCGCTCGCCCGCAACTGCCCATCACCACCCTGGCCCTGAACTACAGCGACGCTGGCCAGAAAGGCCCGGCGCAACTGTTCCAGTTCGGTCTCGCCGCCGAAGACGAAGCCCGCGAAGTGTCGCGCCGCGCCCACGCCGATGGCATGGTCCGCGCCGTTGCCCTGGTTCCGCGTGGCGAATGGGGCGATCGCGTGCTCAAGGCCTTCCGCCAGGATTGGGAAGCCCGCGGCGGCACCCTGCTCGCCGCTGAACATATCGACCAGCCCGTAGCACTGGCCCAGCAGATCGCCGACCTGTTCCAGCTGCGCCAAAGCGAAGGCCGCGCCAAGAGCCTGCAAGACGCCGTAGGCGGCAGCGTCTCGGCCCAGCCATCGCGCCGCCAGGACATCGACTTCATCTTCCTCGCCGCCACACCGCAGCAAGGCCAGCAGATCAAGCCGACCCTGAACTTCCAGTACGCGGGTGACGTTCCGGTCTACGCCACCTCGCACCTGTACAGCGCCAGCGGTGACGTCAACCAGTACAACGACATGAACGGCATTCGCTTCTGCGAAACCCCGTGGCTGCTTGACACCACCAACAACCTGCGCCAGCAGGTCGTCAGCCAGTGGCCACAAGCCGCTGGCAGCCTCGGCCGCCTGTATGCCATGGGTATCGATGCCTACAGCCTGGCGCCACGCCTGGGGCAGCTCAAGGCTCTGCCAGACAACCGCATCGAAGGCTTCTCCGGCAGCCTGAGCATGAACCCTAACCAGCGTATCGAGCGCCAGCTGCCTTGGGCAGAGTTCTCTGGCGGGCAAATCAAGCGTCTGCCTGATACCCCGCGCTGATGCCCGACAGTTCGCGCCAGCACGCCGGCCAGGCCGCCGAACGGCACGCCCTTGAGTACCTTCAAGGGCAAGGCCTGAACCTGCTGGCGCAGAACTGGCGATGCAAAGGTGGTGAGCTTGATCTGGTCATGCTCGACAGCGATACAGTAGTATTCGTCGAAGTTCGCTATCGGTTGCATGCGAACTTTGGCGGTGCGCTCGGCAGTATCGACGGGCGCAAGCAGAACAGACTGGTGCTCGCCGCCGAATCTTTTCTGCACAAGGAAACACGCTGGGCCACCCACCCCTGCCGTTTCGATGTAATCGCCGTGCAAGGCAGAGGCCACTCGGGCCAAGCGCTCCAATGGCTGAAAAACGCTTTTGAATGCTGAGCCCGCCCAGACCCTGCACGTTTACCCCTATAACCTTTTTTGCTCTTTGCTTCGCGGGCTGCACAGTCATGTGCCGGGACCTTTTCTGTACACTCCCGACACGCCCGGCCAGCCGCCCTACTTAAGGTCTCACTGATGGACATGCAATCCCGAATTCGCCAGCTTTTTCAGGCCAGCATCAACACCAAGCAACAGGCGATGGAAGTCCTTGCACCCCACATCGAGCAAGCCAGTCAGGTCATGGTCAATGCGCTGCTCAACGAGGGCAAAATGCTTGCCTGCGGCAACGGCGGCTCGGCCGGCGACGCCCAGCACTTCTCCTCCGAACTGCTCAACCGCTTTGAGCGCGAGCGCCCAAGCTTGCCAGCCATCGCCCTGACCACCGACAGTTCGACCATTACCTCGATTGCCAACGACTACAGCTACAACGAAATTTTTTCCAAGCAGATCCGCGCCCTGGGCCAGCCCGGTGACGTGCTACTGGCAATTTCGACCAGCGGTAACTCGGCAAACATCATTCAAGCGATCCAGGCCGCACATGATCGCGAAATGATTGTCGTAGCTTTGACCGGACGCGACGGCGGCGGCATGGCTTCGCTGCTGCTGCCAGAAGACGTCGAGATTCGCGTACCGGCCAACGTCACCGCACGTATCCAGGAAGTCCACCTGCTGGCGATCCACTGCCTTTGCGATCTGATCGACAGCCAATTGTTCGGGAGTGAAGAATGACCCCTAAGCACATCGGCCTGATGGCCCTGACCCTGTGCCTGAGCCTGACCGGCTGCAGCTCGGTCCTTACCGCCACCCGCGACACGCCGATTGAAGATGACCGGGGCACCCGCACCTTCGGCAGCAAAATCGATGACTCGCTGATCGAAACCAAGGTTTCGGTCAACGTTGCCAAGGCCAGCCCTGACCTGGACAAGAACTCGCACATCGTTGTCAGCAGCTTCAATGGCATCGTCCTGCTCGCCGGACAAACCCCACGCGCCGACCTGAAAAGCCTGGCCGAACAAGCCGCAGGCCAGGTTCAGCGAGTGAAGAAGGTGCACAACGAGCTGCAGGTACTGCCGCCCTCCTCGATCCTGGCGCGCAACAACGACGCCTGGCTGACCACCAAGATCAAGACCCAGATGCTCACCGATGCCAACATCCCCGGCTCGCGGATCAAGGTGATCACCGAGAACGGCATCGTCTACATGCTCGGCCTGCTGACCCAACAGGAAGCGGCCCGCGCCACCAGCCTGGTGCAGGGCGTGTCGGGCGTACAGAAGATCGTCAAGCTGTTCGAGTACATTGATTAATCCACCCTTCGCGGGGCAAGCCCACTCCCACCTGTAGGAGCGGGCTTGCCCCGCGATCATTCATAGCCAAGGAAGTACCCATGAAAAACGGCCTGTTGTCGACCCTTCTGATCGGCGCTTTCGCCACCCTGGCCGGCTGCTCCACCCCCAGCCTGATTACCCTCAACGACGGCCGCGAGTTCCAGGCAATCGACGCACCTCACTACGAGCGCAGCTCCGGCTTCTACGAGTTCGAACAACTCGATGGCAAAGTAACCCGCGTCAACAAAGACCAGGTTCGCACCATCACCGACCTGTAATCAGGCCGGACAAAAAAAAGGCGATCCAGATGGATCGCCTTTTTTTATCCTGTGGGAGCGGGCTTGCCCCCGATTATGGTGCGACGGTCAGACCGCAATCGCGGGGCAAGTCGGGTCGCCGCACCGCCGCTCCCACCGGTGGTGCAAGACAGTTGGGTTACTTCACAACCTTCAGGCTAGGACGCCCGCTTGGACGCGGCGGCTGCCCACCCGCTGGCGGACCATCATCGTCCGGCTCAACGCCCTCGTCTTCTTCGTACTCATCGTCTTCCAGCAGCGGCGGCTCAAGCTCAAAGACCATGCCCTGACCGTTTTCCCGGGCATAAATACCAAGAATCGCTCCGGCTGGCACAAACAGGGTATGAGCAACGCCACCAAAGCGACCCTCAAAGCTCACCGCGTCGTTATCCATGTGCAGATGACGCACTGCACTGGGCGAGATATTCAGGACAATCTGACCATCACTGGCAAAGCCCTGAGGCACCTGTACCGCCGGGTACTCGGCATTGACCAGTATGTGGGGGGTGCAGTCGTTATCGACGATCCACTCATAGAGTGCACGTACCAAATAGGGGCGACTGGAGTTCATCGACAGCTCCTTAAAACCTAGCGCATTTCACGTTCAGCAGCGGACAGGCTTGCCTGGAAAGCTTCGCGGGCAAACTGTCGCTCCATGTAATCGAGCAACGGCTTGGCCGGCCGCGGCAGTTCAATTCCCAACACCGGCAGACGCCAGAGTATGGGCAGTAGACAACAATCGACCAGACTTTGCTCCTCACTGAGGAAACAAGGCTTGTCAGCAAACAGCGGTGACACCCCGGTCAGGCTTTCGCGCAGCTCTTTGCGCGCCTGAGCACGGGCGGCGTCCTTGGTCCGCGGGTCGAGAATCAGATCAACCAGCGCACACCAGTCGCGCTGGATACGGTGCATCAGCAAGCGACTGTTGGCCCGTGCCACCGGATAGACCGGCAACAATGGCGGGTGCGGATAACGCTCGTCGAGGTATTCCATCACCACCGTCGACTCATACAACGCCAGATCGCGATCGACCAGGGTCGGTACGCCACCATAGGGGTTCACTTCGACCAGTTTGGGCGGCAGACGACCAGGATCGACATTGATGATCTCGCAGCTGACACCCTTCTCGGCGAGAACGATGCGCACCCGATGAGAATAATGGTCAGCGGGGTCGGAGTAGCAGGCTAACCGGTTGGTCACGCCCATAGTGGTCCTCCTCGCAGATGAAATTATAGAAGCTACAAATGCAAACGCGCCCTGCGGGCACCTCCGATATCCGGAGGCACCCCAGGGCGCGTTCAACTACCAGAAACTACTGCGTGATCAGTGCACG
Organism: Pseudomonas sp. NUPR-002; assembly: GCF_056322725.1. NCBI lineage: Bacteria > Pseudomonadati > Pseudomonadota > Gammaproteobacteria > Pseudomonadales > Pseudomonadaceae > Pseudomonas > Pseudomonas sp. NUPR-002. Next base: position 1,062,222 of record NZ_CM150476.1, on the reverse strand, counting down.
TCCTTCCAGTATTCGCGCTTGAGCAAGTAGGCGAATATGAAGAAGAAGGCCAGGTACAGCAGCACGTAGGTGCCGATGCGCTGACTTTCCAGTTTGACCGGGTTGGCCGAGTAGGCCAGGAAGGTCACCAGGTTCTTGACCTTCTCGTCGAACTGCTCTTCGGTCAGGGTACCGGATTTCGGCTCCACGGTCAGCTGGTCGCACGCTTCATGGGTCAACGGCGAACCGGTCAGCGGGTCGAATTGCTTCTTGCCATCGACAACCGTCTGAATCTGCTTGCACCCGATAACCTGGTTACCTTGCAGGCCAACCAGCACGTTAGGCATACCGACGTTCGGGAAAACCTTGTTGTTCACCCCGTACGGACGCGACTTGTCTTCATAGAAGCTGCGCAGGTAGGTGTACAGCCAGTCGGTACCACGAACACGCGCAACCAGGGTCAGGTCTGGCGGTGCCGCACCGAACCAGGTTTTGGCGTCTTGCGGCTGCATGCCGATCTTCATGTGGTCGCCAATTTTGGCGCCGGTGAATACCAGCTTCTCGAGCATCAGCTCGTGAGGAATACCCAGGTCATCGGCAACCCGCTCGTAACGCTGGAACTTGGCGCTGTGGCAGCCCATGCAATAGTTGGCGAAGGTGCGCGCCCCATCTTGCATGGCAGCCTTGTCGGCGAGGTCGATATCGACCTTGTCGAGGACCGGACCGTGCTCGGAGGCGGCAAAGCTCAGTGTTGGCATCAATGCCAGGATCATTACTGCAAATAGCTTTTTCATCAGCCAGTCACCCTTTCCGGAACCGGTTTGGTCTTCTCAAGCCTGGTGTAGAACGGCATCAGAATGAAGTAGGCGAAATACAGGAAGGTGCATACCTGCGACAGCAATGTACGGCCCGGGGTTGGCGCCAGTACGCCCAGCACACCCAGGATCACGAACGAAATGCAGAACACCAGCAGCCAGATCTTGCTCATCCAGCCTTTGTAGCGCATCGACTTGACCGGACTGCGGTCGAGCCACGGCAGGACGAACAGCACGGCAATCGCAGCGCCCATGGCGATGACACCCAGGAGCTTGTCGGGAACGGCCCGCAGGATCGCGTAGAACGGCGTGAAGTACCAGACCGGTGCAATGTGCTCAGGAGTCTTGAAGGCGTTAGCCTGCTCGAAGTTCGGTTTTTCCAGGAAGTAACCACCCATTTCCGGGAAGAAGAACACCACTGCGCAGAACACGAAGAGGAACACGACGACGCCGACGATGTCCTTAACGGTGTAGTACGGGTGGAAGGCAATGCCATCGAGCGGCACACCGTTTTCGTCTTTAAGCTTCTTGATGTCGACGCCATCAGGGTTGTTCGAACCCACTTCGTGCAGCGCCAGGATGTGCAGCACCACCAGACCGAGAATCACGATCGGCAGGGCCACAACGTGCAGGGCGAAGAAGCGGTTCAGGGTGATGCCGGAAATCAGGTAGTCACCACGGATCCACTGGGTCAGGTCATCGCCGATTACCGGAATCGCACCGAACAGCGAGATGATCACCTGGGCACCCCAGTAGGACATCTGGCCCCACGGCAGCAGGTAACCCATGAAGGCTTCCGCCATCAGCGCCAGGTAGATCAGCATGCCGAACACCCAGACCAGTTCGCGAGGCTTCTGGTACGAGCCGTACAGCAGGCCGCGGAACATGTGCAGGTAAACGACAATGAAGAACGCCGAGGCGCCGGTGGAGTGCAGGTAGCGCAGAATCCAGCCGTATTCGACGTCACGCATGATGTATTCGACCGAGGCGAATGCCTCTTCGGCCGACGGCGTGAAGCTCATGGTCAGCCAGACGCCGGTGACGATCTGGTTAACCAGCACCAGCAGTGCCAGGGAGCCGAAAAAGTAGAAGAAGTTGAAGTTCTTCGGTGCGTAATACTTGCTGAGGTGGTCTTCCCACATCTTGGTCGCGGGGAAGCGGGCGTCAACCCAATCCATGAACTTACTCATCACGCGTTCTCCTGATCGACGCCAACGACAATGATGTCGTCCGACTCATAAGAGTGCGGCGGCACTGGCAGATTGAGCGGCGCCGGCTGGGCCTTGTAGACGCGACCCGCCAGGTCGTAGTGGGAGCCGTGGCATGGGCAGAAGTAACCGCCGACCCACTTGGGACCCAGGTCGACCGGGGCGACTTCAGGACGGAAGGTTGGCGAGCAGCCCAGGTGGGTGCACAAACCGACCAGTACCAGGATTTCCGGCTTGATCGCACGGTTTTCCGGGTTGACGTACGTCGGTTGAACCGATGCCTTGGATTCAGGGTCGGAGAGGTCACCGGTGATCTTCTTGAGGTTGCCAAGAATCTCTTCGGTGCGACGGACGATGAAGACCGGCTGGCCACGCCATTCAGCAATCATCTGCTGACCTGGCTCCACCTTGGCAATATTGACCTTCACCGGTGCACCTGCGGCTTTCGCCTTGGCACTGGGGAACCATGACCCCACGAACGGGACCGCAGCCCCCACCGCTCCTGCAGCACCCACCACGGATGTGGCTGCTACGAGGAAGCGACGCCGGCCTGCATTGACGCCGTCATTGCTCATTCAGTCCTCTCCCATCAGCTTTATGGCCTGTTACAACAGGCATCTACTAAGTAATTTCTGAACTGCTAAAAATTTGCCGCATGGTAATGAAAAGACCCTTCTCTGACAAGGTGATTAGCCCGCGACCAAGCCGCAATCCCTTGTAGCTCTTGACTTGCGTCTATGCGGCAAGTTGTCACAGTAAAGACCAACATACTTATTCAAGACATAAAAAAAGCCCGGTTCCACCAGGAACCGGGCTTTTTTTGAACGCCGAAGCGAAATTAACGCTTGGAGTACTGAGGACGCTTACGCGCTTTACGCAGACCCACTTTCTTACGCTCAACTTCACGAGCGTCACGGGTAACGTAACCAGCACGACGCAGAGCGCCACGCAGAGTCTCGTCGTAGTCCATCAGTGCACGGGTGATACCGTGACGGATTGCACCGGCCTGGCCGCTGACACCACCACCGATAACGGTGACGTAGATGTCGAACTTTTCGGTGGTCTCGGTCAGTTCCAGCGGCTGGCGAACTACCATGCGCGCGGTTTCACGACCGAAGAACACGTCCAGAGAACGGTTGTTGATGGAGATGTTACCGGTACCTGGACGCAGGAAAACGCGAGCGGTTGCGGTCTTGCGACGGCCAGTGCCGTAATTTTGAGTCGCCGACATAATGAACTATTCCGTTAAATCTTCAGTTCTTGGGGCTGCTGAGCAGTATGAGGGTGAGTAGCGCCCGCATAGACTTTCAGCTTACGGTACATGTCGCGACCCAGTGGGTTCTTAGGCAGCATGCCTTTAACCGCGGTCTCGATCACGCGCTCAGGGGCCTTGGCGATCAACTTCTCGAAGTTGATTTCCTTGATACCGCCCGGGAAGCCGGAGTGGGAGTAGTACATCTTGTCCGAAGTTTTGGCACCAGTCACACGGATCTGCTCGGCGTTGATGACGACGATGTAGTCGCCGGTGTCAACGTGAGGAGTGTACTCTGGCTTGTGCTTGCCACGCAGACGGCTAGCGATTTCGGTAGCCAGACGACCCAGGGTCTGACCAGCGGCGTCAACTACGAACCAGTCGCGCTTTACTGTTTCCGGTTTAGCAGTAAAAGTTTTCATTCTTTATAGCCTCAGGGGCCGCCCAGCGAAAATAAGACGGCAGATCTTACTGGATAGTGCGTACCTTGACAATACAAGGACACAGCCGCACACGGACGCTATCGGGGGCTCGGGTCAGCGCGTCCAATATTCGGCAGGGTTCTTCTATGTGGGGGGCATCACTCCCACACACGGAGAGGGGCCGAATTATCCAGATTGCGAAAAAAAATTCAACCTGCTTTTATGCTTCTTTTGCCAGGGAGACGCCGATGGACTACCGCCAGCTGGGCCGTACCGACCTCAATGTCAGCGCACTGTGCCTGGGCACCATGACCTGGGGCGAGCAGAATGAAGAGGCTGAGGCCTTCAGCCAGATCGCCCGCGCCAAAGCCGCAGGCATCAATTTTATCGACACCGCCGAGATGTACCCGGTGCCGCCCCGCCCGGAAACCTATGCCGCGACCGAGCGCATCATCGGCAACTGGTTCAAACGCAGCGGTGATCGTGCCGACTGGATCCTGGCCAGCAAGGTAGCCGGCCCTGGCAATGGCATCAACCACATCCGCGATGGCCAGCTCAAGCACAACCGCCAGCACATCGTTGCCGCCCTCGACGCCAGCCTCAAACGCCTGCAGACCGACTGGATCGACCTCTACCAACTGCACTGGCCTGAGCGCAGCACCAACTTCTTCGGCAAGCTCGGCTACCAGCACCTGCCAAACGACCACTTCACCCCGCTGGAAGAAACCCTGGAAGTACTCGACGAACAGGTGAAAGCGGGCAAGATCCGCCATATCGGCCTGTCCAACGAAACCCCGTGGGGCACCATGAAGTTCCTGCAACTGGCCGAGAGCCGTGGCTGGAGCCGCGCAGTCTCGATCCAGAACCCATACAACCTGCTCAACCGCAGTTTCGAAGTGGGCCTGGCGGAAATCGCTATCCGCGAACAATGCGGGCTGCTGGCCTACTCACCCCTGGCGTTCGGCATGCTCTCGGGCAAATACGAGAACGGCGCGCGGCCAGCGAAGGGCCGCCTAACCTTGTTCAGCCGCTTCTCGCGCTACTCCAACCCGCAGACCGTCGCGGCCTGCAGCCGCTACGTGCAACTGGCGCGCGAGCACGGCCTGGACCCGGCGCAAATGGCCCTGGCTTTTGTCACCCGGCAGCCCTTCGTGACCAGCAACATCATCGGCGCGACCAGCCTGGAGCAACTGGACAGCAACCTGGCGAGCTTCAGCCTCAAGCTGTCTGACGAGCTGCTGGCGGGCATCGAGGCCATTCATCAGGATCAGCCCAACCCCGCGCCTTAACAATCGGTGGGAGCGGGCTTGCCCCGCGATCTGGGCGTGTCAGTCACATTGCCTCGCGGGGCAAGCCCGCTCCCACCGCTGAGTGAGTTGCCGCCAACAACCCAGGGTAGACACAACAGCCAAAAAATAAGACGATCCAGCCGGTGATTGACCACTCTCCCCTATAAGAACAACGAAAATGATGTTTACCCAACCCTCTGCGTCCTTGCGGCGCGTCAGCATACTGGCCATCGATAACGTCTTTGCCTTCACAGTGACGCAGGCCAAGGACTTCTTCCACCTCGCCAGCCTGCGCTATGCCAAGCAGCTGGGCGTGGGGTTAAAGCCGATATTCGAGACTCGCCTGGTCAGCCCCGACGGGCAGCCTGTGCGCAGTTTCAGCGACGTCGTGCTGCCGGTGGACAGCGGCCTGGAAGACGCCGATGTGATCATCCTGCCGGCCTTCTGGGACGATTTCGACGCGCTCTGCCAGCGCTACCCTCAAGTACTGCCCTGGCTGCGCGAACAACACGCGCGCGGCGCGGTGCTCTGTGGCGAGGCCAGTGGCGTGTTCTGGCTGGCCGAATCGGGCTTGCTCGACGGCAAGGAAGCAACGACCTACTGGCGCTTCTTCAACCAGTTCAGCGAACGCTTCCCCAAGGTCATCCTGAACCAGGACAAGCACCTGACCGACGCCAATAACCTCTACTGCGCCGGCGGTACCACCTCAGCCTGCGACCTGTACATTTACCTGATCGAACGTTTCTGCGGCGCCAATGTGGCCCAGGCGGTTGCCCGTGACATCCTCTACGAAGTCCAGCGCAACTACACCCCGGGACGCATGGGCTTTGGCGGCCAGAAACTGCACCAGGACCTGATCATCCTGCAAATCCAGCAGTGGCTCGAAGAACACTTTGCCGACAAGTTCCGCTTCGAAGACGTCGCCCGCAATCACGGCATGAGCATCCGCAACTTCATGCGTCGCTTCCAGACCGCGACGGGCGACAAACCCCTGCACTATCTGCAGCGGCTGCGGATCGAAACGGCCAAGGGCTTGTTGTCAGGCACGCGCAAGAGCATCAAGACCATCAGCTATGAAGTGGGCTATGACGATGCCAGCTTCTTTGCGCGGCTGTTCAGGCAGCACACCGAGCTGTCGCCGAATCAGTATCGGCAGCAGTTCATGCAGGAGGCTTGAGGAATTTATCGCGGGGCAAGCCCGCTCCCACCGGTGGGAGCGGGCTTGCCCCGCGATGAATCAGGGCTTGTGCGCCCGCGCGAGGAATTCGTGGGACTGCATTTCCAGCAAGCGGCTGAGGGTACGCTGGAATTCGAAGGTCAGGCGACCGCCGGTGTACAGGTCTTTGAGTTCAACTTCAGCCGAGATGATCAGCTTGACGTTACGGTCATAGAATTCGTCGACCATGTTGATGAAACGCCGCGCGATGTCATCAGTGGCCACACCCATCTGCTCAACGTCGCTGAGCAACACTGCATGGAAGATCTTGCCCAACTCGATGTAGTCGTTCTGGCTGCGCGGGCCATCGCACAGTTCGCGGAAATCGAACCAGGCGACATCATCACAGGTACGCAGGGCACGGATTTCACGGTTCTCGACGATCAGCACGTCGTTTTCGACCGCCTGGGTGCACTCCGGAGTCAGGGCGCGGAAGCTTTTGCGCAGGCTTTCGTGTGCGGCCTCGTCCAGCGGGAAGTGGAACAACTCGGCTTGTTCCAGATGGCGCAGGCGGTAGTCAACGCCGCTGTCGACGTTAACGATATCAGTGTTCTGTTTGATCAGGGCGATCGCTGGCAGGAAGCGGGCGCGCTGCAAACCGTCTTTGTACAAACCATCAGGCACGATGTTCGAGGTCGCCACCAGGGTTACGCCGTTCTTGAACAGCTCTTCCATCAGGGTGCCAAGGATCATCGCGTCGGTGATGTCGGAAACGAAGAATTCGTCGAAGCAGATCACCCGTGCTTCATCGGAAAAACGCTTGGCGATGACCGTCAGGGGGTTCTTTTCACCCTTGAGGGTCTTCATTTCGTCGTGCACCCGCTTCATGAAGCGGTGGAAGTGCGTGCGCATTTTCTGCTTGAACGGCAGCGCTTCGAAGAAAGTATCGACCAGGTAGGTCTTGCCGCGGCCTACCCCACCCCAGAAGTACAAGCCCTTGACCGGCGCCTGATCCTTCTTGCCGAACAACTTGCCGAATACCCCGGGCTTGTTGTTCTGCGCCGCGATCAGATCGTCGTACAGGCGCTGCAGATGACGCACCGCTGTTTCCTGCGCCGCGTCATGGAAGAATTCGGGACGTTTCAGATCTGCTTGATATCGTTCTAGGGGCGTCATAATTCGTTAGCAAGGTAACAAAAGCGGGCCGTCACTGTAGCGACGGCCCCGGATAATGGCAATCAGACTTGCGTCTGGCCGTTTAGTCCTGCTGTGGTTGCAAGGCTGCGCGCAGGCTGTCGATGGCGTTGTCACGTGCCGCTTCATCGGCCAGCTGCGGCCCCTCGGCAACACATTCACCTTCCAGCCACAGGCTGAAACCCAGGCCTTCGGTACGTACGTCCAGCTCACCGCCCTGCTGCAACTGCTTGCTCACCGCACCGGCAGTCTTGCCATCGGCAAAGTTGCGCGACAGCAGCAACTGTTCGCCATCGGCCGCCAGCAGACGGAAACGGAAGCTGCCGTCGTCTTCGCGGAAGCTGACAAAACGCGCGGCCTTGGCAGCCTTCTTCTTGACCTGGGCAGCACCCTGATCGATGGCACGGAACGAACGCAGGCCGACCGCTTCACGCAGTTGCTCAAGGAACGGCGTGGCCACTTTGCGAGCTTTTGCAGCGCCCGCCAGCAAGATGTCTTCCAGATCGCCCGGACGGCTGATCAGTTGGTGGTAGCGCTCGCGCGGCTCGCTCAGTTGACCGTCGAGCAGTTGGAACAGGCGCTGCTTGGCCTCGCCCCAACCCAGGCCCTGCAGCAGTTCGCTACGGAACTCCTCGGCTTGTGCCGTAGTGGCAAAGGCCTGGAACAGGGTGAACAGGTGCGAATTGTCCGGGTCTTTGGCTTCACCAGGGGCACGCGAGTCGGTGACGATGCGCGAGATCGCGTCTTTCATGTCCTTGGCGCTGGTGAACAACGGGATAGTGTTGTCATAGCTCTTGGACATTTTGCGGCCATCAAGGCCCGGCAGGGTCGCCACGCTTTCTTCGATCAACGCTTCCGGCATGGCAAAGAATTCCTTGCCCTGGCCGAACAGATGGTTGAAGCGCTGGCCGATGTCACGGGCCATTTCCACGTGCTGGATCTGGTCGCGACCGACCGGCACCTTGTTGGCGTTGAACATCAGGATGTCGGCAGCCATCAGCACCGGATAGCTGTACAGGCCCATGCTGACGCCGGCATCCGGGTCTTCGCCGTTCTCCAGGTTCTTGTCCACCGAGGCCTTGTAGGCATGCGCACGGTTGAGCAGGCCCTTGGCGGCGACGCAGGTCAGCAACCAGGTCAGTTCAGGAATTTCCGGGATGTCGGACTGGCGATAAAAGGTTACCCGTTCCGGGTCCAGGCCACCGGCCAGCCAGGTCGCGGCGATTTCCAGACGCGAGCGCTGGATGCGCTGCGGGTCATCGCATTTGATCAGGGCGTGGTAGTCGGCCAGGAAGTAGAACGAGTCGACGCCTGGCTCACGGCTGGCGAGGATCGCCGGGCGAATGGCACCGGCGTAGTTGCCCAGGTGAGGCGTGCCCGTGGTGGTGATACCGGTAAGGATGCGCGTAGTCATGGGTAATCGCTTATCAGACTTCAATCAATTCGAAAGGCGTGGCAGCACCAGCGCTTTGAGGTCGGTGAGCTTGCCGTGGAAAAAGTGTCCGCATTCTGCCACTTTCAGCAGCTCATGGGGGCGTGTGAGTGCGTCAGACCAGGCGTAGACGAGCTGTGGATCGATCACTTCGTCGGTTTCCGGCTGGATAACGCTCAGGGCGCAGTTCAATGGCAGGGCATCGTGATCCTGCAAACGCATCACCGCCGGCGCCACCATGAACAGCTGCTTGAGCGGCTGGCCCGCAGCCTCCAGGCGCCCGCCCAAGCTTCCCGCAACAAAGCCACCGAAGGAAAAGCCCATCAGGGTCAGCGGCAAATCCGGATATTTAGCGAGCAGCCAGGCCGCCACTGCCTGGGCATCGTCTACCTCGCCGCTGCCCATGTCATGGCTGCCAGCACTGGCGCCAACGCCACGGTAGTTGAATCGCAAGGTAATGTAACCGGCATCACGAGCGGTGCGCTGCAGCATCGACACCACTTTATTGGTCATGGTCCCCCCCTGCACCGGGTTGGGGTGGCACAGCAGCACCAGGCCACGCGGCTCGGCAACATCGAGGTACAAGGCTTCCAATTGGCCGACCGGGCCATCGATCATTACTGGGGTTTCGCGGATAAGCAAAGGTAAACTCCGTGACCTCGGAAAGGGTCGACTCGTCTAGCTGAATGATTCTGTCTGAGATATTTGCGATCGTTCGCGGTATACAGCGCAGGTCCGAGCCGTTAACGTAAAGCAAAGCCGTTTATAGAGGAAGGACTCGTGGAACTCTCGCTCTTAGTTTGGTTGTTGCCGACCCTGGCCCTCGTCGTGGGCGTTGTCGTTGGTTTCCTGGTCGCCCGCTTGCTGCCCAATGCCGCGCCGAGCAGCACTCAGCGTCAGCTGGATGATATCCAGGAACGCTTCGACAGCTACCAGAACGAGGTGGTTACTCACTTCAACAGTACGGCTGCGCTGGTCAAGAAGCTGACCCAAAGTTACCAGGAAGTTCAGGACCACCTGGCCGATGGCGCCAACCGCCTGGCCCTGGACGAACTGACCCGCCAGCGCCTGCTGGCCTCGCTGCACTCGGAAGCCACCCAGGCTCCGCGTGACCGCCTGACCCCACCCAAGGATGCCGAAGTACCGCGTGACTACGCGCCGAAAGCGCCGAACGCACCGGGCATGCTGGATGAGCACTACGGGCTCAAGCGTAACTGACAAAAAGCCCCGCCAATCGGCGGGGCTTTTTATTGCAAGGCTGTCTTAAACTTTGTGGGAGCGGGCTTGCCCCGCGATTGCGGTTTGCCAGCCAAATCGCTTCGCGGGGCAAGCCCGCTCCTACCTGCGGTTAGCTGTACCAAGGGGCAGTCGTTGCGCTGTGACCATAACGCGCCAACGCCTGATCCAGCACCCAACGCTCCATTGCCCCTTGCTGCACCAGGCTGTGCAAACTGGCCAACACAATACTGAAGCGATCAACCTCGAAGAAGCGTCGCAGCTGCTGACGGGTGTCACTGCGGCCAAACCCATCAGTGCCCAAGGTGACATAGGGCGCCCGCACATACTCGGCAATCAACTGTGGCCAGGCACGCACATAGTCGCTGGCGGCGATCACCGGATCACTGCCGCCCAGACAGCGCTGCACATGACTGATTGCCCCGGTATCCGGACCCAGGCGATCAGCGCGCTGGATATCCCGCGCCTCACGTGCCAGTTCGCTGAAGCTGGTGACGCTGAACACTTCACTGTCGATCTGCCATTCGCTCGCCAACAGTTCACTGGCAGCAATGACTTCACGCAAAATCGCGCCAGAACCCAACAAACGCACGCGCCCTCTGGCAGCTGCAACGCGTTGTTCAACGTAACGGTACATGCCGCGCAAAACCTCTTGATGCACCTGCGCAGGCAGGGAGGGTTGTGGATAGTTTTCGTTCATTACCGCCACGTAATGAAACTCGTCGCACTGCTCGCTGAGCATGCGCCTTGCCGCGTGTTCCAGAATCACCGCTAGCTCGCCCGCGAAGCACGGATCCCAGGCCCGGCAGTTGGGCACCATTGCGGCCATCACCAGGCTCGAGCCGTCCTGATGCTGCAGCCCTTCTCCACCGAGGGTAGTACGGCCTGCCGTTGCGCCCAGCAGCAAGCCGCGGGCACGTTGGTCTGCGGCAGCCCAGATCAGGTCGCCAACGCGCTGGAAGCCGAACATCGAGTAGTAGATGTACACCGGCAACATCGGCTCGCCGTGCACCGCATAGGAGGTGGCCGCAGCCACCCACGACGAAATAGCCCCGGCTTCGGTAATACCCTCCTCCAGCAACTGACCGTCACGGGCTTCCTTGTAGGACAGCAGAGAACCGGCATCCTCGGGCTCATAGCACTGCCCCTGCGGCGAATAGATGCCGATCTGCCGGAACAGGCTGGCCATGCCGAAGGTGCGTGCCTCATCGGCTACGATTGGCACCACGCGCGGCCCCAGCTCCGGAGCCTTGAGCCAGGCGCTAAGCATGCGCACCGCGGCCATGGTGGTCGACATCTCCTTGCCGTCAGCCTGCAAGGCAAAGCCCCCCATCACCTCCAGCGCCGGTACCGGCACCGGGCGTACCTCGCTGCGCCTGGCGGGCAACGGGCCGCCGAGCGCCGCGCGCCGTTCACGCAAGTACCGCAGTTCGGCGCTGTCTTCGGCCGGGCGATAGAACTGCAACTGTTCCACCTGAGCATCACTGAGCGGCAGGTGGAAGCGGTCACGGAAGGCCAGCAAGGCCTCGACATCCAGCTTCTTGGCCTGGTGCGCGGTCATCCGCGACTCACCCGCAGCGCTCATGCCGTAACCTTTCTTGGTCTTGGCCAGAATCACGCTGGGGCGACCCTTGCAGGCCTTGGCCGCGGCAAACGCGGCGTACAGCTTGCGAAAGTCGTGGCCACCACGCTTGAGCGCGTTGATCTCGGCGGAGCTCATGTGCTCAACCAGCTTCTGCAGCGCCGGGTGCTGATTGAAAAAATGCTCAAGGTTGTAGGCACCATCCTTGGCGCCGAGGTTCTGGAACTGGCCATCCGGGGTCGCCGCCAACTGACGTAGCAGCACATGCTCATGATCCCGGGCGAACAGTGCGTCCCACTCCGAACCCCAGAGCACCTTGATCACGTTCCAGCCTGCGCCGCTGAACAGGGCTTCGAGCTCCTGAATGATCTGGCCGTTACCCCGTACCGGGCCGTCCAGACGCTGCAGGTTGCAGTTGACCACAAAGGTGAGGTTATCCAGTTGCTCCCGTGCTGCCAGGGTCAGGCCGGCAATCGACTCAGGCTCATCCATCTCGCCATCGCCAAACACACCCCAGACATGGCGCCCGTCGGTGTCCAGCAACTGGCGGTGCTTCAGATAGCGCATGAACCGCGCCTGATAGATCGCATTGAGCGGGCCAATGCCCATGGAGCCGGTCGGAAACTGCCAGAAGTCGGGCATCAGCCAAGGGTGTGGATAAGAGCACAGGCCATTACCCGCGACTTCCTGGCGGTAACTGGCCAGTTGCGCTTCACTCAGGCGCCCCTCAAGGAATGCCCGGGCATAAATGCCAGGTGCCGAATGCGGCTGGAAAAACACCAGATCGGCATTGCGCTGCCCGGCAGCGGACTCACCGCGAAAAAAGTGCTGGAAACCGACTTCGAAAATTTCCGCAGCCGAGGCGTAACTGGCGATATGCCCACCCAGGTCACCATAGGCATGATTGGCGCGTACCACCATGGCCAGGGCGTTCCAGCGCAACAGGCTGGTGATCCGTTCTTCAAGCTCCAGGTCCCCCGGATAGGCGCCCTGCTGCTCCACCGCAATGGTATTGCGGTACGCCGAGTAGGCCGGCGCGCCACGCTCCAGGCCCAGTTCACGGGCATGCGCTTGGAGCTGTTCGAGGAGGAATCGCGCGCGTTCAGGGCCACAGTGCTGCAGGGTCGAATCGAGCGCATCCAGCCACTCAGCCGTTTCGCCCGGGTCGCTGTCGGCCTGTGGATCATCACCCAGGCCACGCGGCATACCATCACCTGACACAAGGCTCATCATTGCCACCATTGCATTGGACCTCATCCGTGACGGGTTCAGGCACAGGCCTTCAGGGCCTGCTCGATATCAGCCAACAGATCCTCAATATCCTCAAGCCCGACCGACAAGCGCACCAGCCCTTCAGAGATGCCGTACTGGGCACGCTCTTCGGGGGTGTAGCTGGAATGGGTCATGCTCGCCGGATGCTGGGCCAGCGACTCGGCATCACCGAGACTGACGGCGCGGCTGAACAATTGCAGGGCGTTCATGAAGCGGCGCCCGGCGCTGATCCCGCCTTTAAGCTCAAAGGCGATCATGCCACCAGGCAAGCGCATCTGCTGCCGGGCCAGTTGGTATTGAGGGAAACCGGGCAGGCCGGGGTAGTTGATCAGCTCCACCGCCGGGTGTTGCTGCAGATATTCAGCGATGGTTTGGGCGTTGCTGCAGTGACGCTCCATGCGCAAGGTCAGGGTCTTCATGCCACGCATGAGCAAAGCAGCATCCTGTGGAGACATCACCGCGCCGGTCATGTCCTTCAGGCCTTCGAGGCGAATCCGGTCAACCAGTGCCTTGCGTCCGATCACCAGGCCCGCAGTGATATCGCCATGCCCGCTGAGGTACTTGGTCGCCGAATGCACAACCAGGTCAGCGCCCAGTTCCAGCGGCCGCTGCAGGTAGGGCGTGCAGTAGGTGTTATCGACCACCACCGTGATGCCCCGGCTGCGGGCAATAGTCGCCACCGCCGCAATATCGGCCATCTGCATGTTCGGGTTGGCCGGTGTTTCGAAGTAGATCACCTTGGTTTGCCCGCTGATCGCCGCCTCAAGTGCCTGCAGGTCGGTCATGTCGACATGGCGAACCTTGACCCCGAACTCACCGATGCCGTGGTGCAGAAAGGCGAAGGTGCAACCGTACAAAGTGCGCCCGACCAACACCTCATCACCCGGCCGCAGCAAGGTCCACAGCGTCGCGGTAATCGCGCCCATGCCCGAGGCCAGGGCCAACCCGGCCTCCCCGCCTTCAAGCGAGGCCATGCGCTGTTCCAGCAAGGCCAGGGTGGGGTTGGAAATTCGCGTGTAGAAATGCCCGCCCTGCTCGCCGGCAAAGCAGGCAGCTCCGTATTCAACCGTGGGAAATGCGAAGGTGGCGGTCTGGTAGACCGGAGGGACCAGCGAACCTTGATTCGCCAGTGGGTCGTAGCCGTGGTGAATGGCACGGGTCGCGAAACCTGAATCCTTGGTGGAGCCGCTCATGACAACAGCCTCTTGTGGTTTGTTATAAGCTTATGCCACTGAGGTGCTGATTTTTTTCCAAATATAACCACCGCTCAGCGTGGTTATTAACAAAAAACCTATGAATTCAGGCCACGGAGGGCAAAACATGCCTGCCACCCTCGACCGTACCGACCGCGCCTTGCTCGCCGCCCTGCAAGACAATGCACGACTGACTATTTCCGAACTGGCCGACAACGTCGCCCTGACCACCTCGCCGTGCTGGCGACGGGTCAAACTCCTGGAAGACAGCGGCTATATCACCGGTTACCAGGCGATTCTCTCGCCCAAGGCGCTGGGCTTTGGCGTCACGGCGTTTGTCAGCATCATGATGGACTCGCACTCCAAGGAGATGGCGCGGGCCTTCGAGCAGCGCTTGATGGAGATTCCAGAGATCGTTGCCTGTCACAACATCTCCGGGCGCTATGACTTCCTGCTGGAAATCCTGGCGCGGGATCTTGAGTCGTTTGGCGAGTTCGCCCGCGAGGTGTTGCAGACGTTGCCGGGGGTGAAGGAGATTTACTCGAGTTTCTCGTTCAAGGCGGTGAAGGAGAAACGGGTGATTCCGGTGTCAGAGAAGCATATCTGAACGCATCGCGGGGCAAGCCCGCTCCTACCGGTAGGAGCGGACTTGCCCCGCGATGATGCCGCTATTTAGATTGCGCCACGCTGACGCAGCAGCTCCAGCACCAGCTTGACGCCCTCTTCCAGGCTGACGTTCTGGGTGTCGACCACCAGGTCGGCATCCAGCGGCACGTCGTACGGGAAGCTTTCGCCCGGGATGTTGTCGCCACCGGCTGCGTACAGACCCTGCGGGTCGCGCTCACGGCAGGCCATTGGCGAAGCCTGGACGTAAACGGTAAGCAAGCGTTCTTTGCCGATCAGTGCCTTGGCCTGTTCACGACCTTCAGCATCCGGAGCAACGAAAGCCGCCAGGGTCAGCAAGCCCGCTTCGTTGAACTGACGCGCAACATGCGCAGCACGACGCCAGTTCTCGGTACGCCCGGCACGGTCCTGTGGCAGACCTTTGTTCAGGTCATGACGCAGGTTCTGGCCATCGAGCACATACACCGCACGGCCCATGTCGAACAGCTTGCGCTCCACGGCATACGCCAGGGTGCTCTTACCGGCGCCCGACAGGCCGCTGAACAGAACAGTGGCAGGTTGCTGGCCGAAACGCAGGGCGCGCTCTTCGGTAGCCACATGTGCCAGCTTGCCGTGCTGACCGACAGTGCCGTGTGGCACGACCGGAGGCGCGATGATCATGCCCGCGCCCACGGTACCGTTGGTCAAACGGTCGATGACAATGAAGGCGCCGGTGGTGCGGTTGCTGTCATAGCCGTCCAGCGCGATCGGCGCGTCGAGGCTGACCTTGACCTTGCCGATTTCATTGAGCTGCAACGCGCTGGCTGCACCCTGCTCCAGGGTATTCACATCGACCTTGTGGGCGATGCTGGCAATCGAGCCCGGCACATAGCTGGTGGCGCGCTTGATGTCGTATTTCTTGCCCGGCAGCATCGGCTCTTCAGCCATCCACACGAGCATGGCATCGAACTGATCGGTCACCGGTGGCACGTTGTCGGCATGCACCAACAGGTCGCCACGGGAGATGTCGATCTCGTCTTCCATGGTCAAGGTCACGGCCTGGCCCGGGCCGGCGTTCTCCAGTTCACCTTCGAAGGTGACGATGGATTTGACCCGGCTGCTCTTGCCCGACGGCAGCACGACGATTTCATCGCCCTTGTGCACCACGCCGCTGGCCAGGGTACCGGCAAAGCCACGGAAGTTCAGGTTCGGGCGGTTCACGTACTGCACCGGGAAGCGCAGGTCGGTGAAGTTGCGATCGGCCGCCACTTCCACGGTTTCGAGAATTTCCATCAAGGCCGGGCCGGTGTACCACGGCGAACGCTCGCTGCGGTTGACCACGTTGTCACCCTTGAGCGCCGACATCGGCACGAAGTGCAGGCTGCTCGGGTTCATGTTGATGGCTTCGGCAAACTGCAGGTAGTCGGCCTTGATGCTGTCGAACACGCCTTGGTCGAAGCCCTTGAGGTCCATCTTGTTCACCGCCACGACGATGTGCTTGATGCCCAGCAAGGACGCGATGTAGCTGTGACGGCGGGTTTGCGTCTGCACGCCGTAACGGGCATCGACAAGGATGATCGCCAGGTCACAGGTGGAAGCACCGGTGGCCATGTTGCGGGTGTACTGCTCGTGGCCCGGGGTGTCGGCAATGATGAACTTGCGCTTGGCGGTGGAGAAATAGCGGTAGGCGACATCGATGGTGATGCCCTGCTCACGCTCGGCCTGCAGGCCGTCGACCAGCAACGCCAGGTCGATATCGTCACCGGTGGTGCCGACTTTCTTCGAATCGCGGGTGATCGCTTCCAGATGGTCTTCGTAGATCATCTTCGAGTCGTGCAGCAGGCGCCCGATCAGGGTGCTCTTACCGTCATCGACGTTACCGCAGGTCAAAAAGCGCAGCAGTTCTTTACGTTCGTGCTGGGCCAGGTAGGCGAGGATATCCTCGCTGATCAATTCGGATTGGTGCGACATGGTCTGACCCTAACTTAGAAATAGCCTTGACGTTTTTTGTCTTCCATCGAGCCTGCGCCATCGTGGTCGATGACTCGGCCCTGACGCTCGGAAGTGCGGGTCAGGAGCATTTCCTGGATGATGTCAGTGAGGGTTTCGGCCTCAGACTCCACCGCACCCGTCAACGGGTAGCAGCCAAGGGTGCGGAAGCGCACTTTCTTTTTGACGATACGGGCTTTTTCTTCATCCGAGAGGTGCTCGAGGATGCGCTCGTCATCGATCATGATCAGGGTGCCGTTCTTCTCGATCACTTCGCGTTCAGCGGCGAAGTACAGCGGTACGATCGGGATACCTTCCAGGTAGATGTACTGCCAGATGTCCAGCTCGGTCCAGTTCGACAGCGGGAACACGCGAATCGATTCGCCCTTGTTGACCTTGCCGTTGTAGACGTTCCACAGCTCCGGACGCTGGTTCTTCGGGTCCCAGCGGTGTTTGCTGTCGCGGAACGAGTACACGCGCTCTTTGGCACGCGACTTCTCTTCGTCACGACGCGCACCACCGAAGGCGGCATCGAAGCCGTGCTTGTCGAGCGCCTGCTTGAGGCCCTCGGTCTTCATGATGTCGGTGTGCTTGGCGCTACCGTGGGTGAACGGGTTGATGCCCTGGGCGACGCCGTCCGGGTTCACGTGAGTGATCAGCTCCAGGCCCATTTCCTCGACCATCTTGTCGCGGAAGCGGTACATCTCCTGGAATTTCCACTGGGTGTCGACGTGCATCACCGGAAACGGCAGTTTGCCCGGGAAGAAGGCTTTGCGCGCCAGGTGCAGCATCACGGCCGAATCCTTGCCGATCGAGTACAGCATCACCGGGTTATCGAACTCGGCGGCCACCTCACGAATGATGTGGATGCTCTCCGCCTCCAACTGTTTCAAATGCGTCAGTTTGTCGACCATGGCTACTCACGGAAATACGATCTTATGGACGGCCAGCGGGCCGTGTTCGAGCGGACCACTGTATCACAGCACTCGATTCTATTTAGGCGCCCAACTAGAACGAAACAGTATAAGAATATGCCCTGCCGTTTTAGCCTCAGATCGGGTTCGGACAGTCGATGAACAGGTGCTCCAGGGCGAAGCGCCGCGCCAGATAATCACCCAACGCCTGCACGCCATAACGCTCGGTAGCGTGGTGACCGGCCGCAATGAAACTGATGCCGTTTTCCCGTGCGCTGTGGAAGGTTTGCTCGGAGGCTTCACCGCTGAGGAACAGATCGACGCCAGCGGCAATCGCCTGGTCGATGTAGCCCTGCCCGCCGCCGGTGCACCAGCCGACCCGGCGAATGATCTGCTCGCCTTCGATCAGCAACGGCTCACGGCCCATGGCCTCTTGCACCTTGCGGGCAAAATCGCGCGCCGACATCGGCTCGGCCAACGAGCCAACCAGGCCGACCACCCGCGGGTTGTCCGGGTCCAGCGGGCCTTCTACGGTGATGTCCAGCTGACGGGCCAGTTGTACGTTGTTGCCGACTTCGGGGTGCAGGTCCAGCGGCAAGTGGTAGGCCAGCAGGCTGACGTCATGCTTTAGCAGGGTTTTCAGGCGGCGTTGCTTCATCCCGGTGATGCACGGGTTTTCGCCTTTCCAGAAATAACCGTGATGCACCAGGATCAGGTCGGCATCGGCTTCGACGGCCGCGTCGAGCAGTGCCTGGCTGGCGGTCACGCCGCTGACGATGCGGGTGACCTGCGGCCGGCCCTCGACCTGCAGGCCATTGGGGCAGTAATCCTGGATTTTTGCGCTGCCAAGGTAACGTTCAGCTTCCTCAACCAGGGTGCTCAGGGCAACAGCCATGAAAAGACTCCTCAAATCAGCAGTTCAGCGCGGCGCAAGGCCCCGTATAATGAGCGTCATTATGGGCCGTCGCCGGGTTTGGGGAAACCGATGGCGGCTGCTTGGGGGCCTGCACGCTGTATTCACAGCTCGCGTTACGATTTAACTGTTTGTGCGCCGCTTTGGGCGCAGTATGATCGCGCGCGCTCGCTCCCACGCAGATTGGCGGCCCTCTGCCCACACCCAGGATTCGTTCAATGTTCAAGGCTTTGCGTTACTTTGGCTGGCCGCTGTTGGTTGGCGTGCTGATCGCCCTGCTGATCATCCAGCGTTTTCCGCAATGGGTCGGCCTGCCCAGCCAGGACGTCAACCTGCAGCAGGCGCCGCAGACCAAGCGCATCATGCAAGGCCCGGTGTCGTATGCCGACGCGGTGAGCAAAGCGGCACCCGCGGTGGCCAACCTGTACACCACCAAGGTGGTCAACAAAACCACCCACCCGCTGTTCGAAGACCCACAGTTCCGCCGCTTCTTCGGTGACAACCTGCCCAAGCAGCGCCGTTGGGAATCGAGCCTGGGTTCGGCGGTGATCATGAGCCCGGAAGGCTATCTGCTGACCAACAACCACGTGACCGCCGGTGCCGACCAGATCGTCGTGGCGCTTAAAGATGGCCGTGAAACCCTGGCGCGGGTCATTGGTAGCGACCCGGAAACCGACCTGGCAGTCCTGAAGATCGATCTGAAAAACCTGCCATCGATCACCATCGGCCGCTCCGACAACATTCACATCGGCGATGTCGCCCTGGCCATCGGCAACCCCTTTGGCGTCGGCCAGACCGTCACCATGGGTATCATCAGCGCCACCGGCCGAAACCAGCTTGGCCTAAACAACTACGAAGACTTCATCCAGACCGACGCGGCGATCAACCCCGGCAACTCCGGCGGTGCGCTGGTCGATGCCAACGGTAACCTCACCGGCATCAACACTGCGATCTTCTCCAAGTCCGGGGGTTCGCAAGGAATCGGCTTTGCCATTCCAACCAAGCTGGCACTGGAGGTGATGAAGTCGATTATCGAACACGGTCAGGTGATTCGCGGCTGGCTGGGCATCGAAGTGCAGCCACTGAGCCAGGAACTGGCGGAGTCGTTCGGTATGCAAGGGCGCCCGGGAATTGTCGTGGCGGGTATTTTCCGCGACGGTCCGGCGCAAAAGGCGGGGCTGCAGTTGGGTGATGTGATTCTGAGCATCAACGGTGAACCGGCCGGTGATGGCCGTCGCTCGATGAACCAGGTGGCGCGGATCAAACCCAACGACAAAGTGGCGATTGAAGTCATCCGCAATGGCAAGGAATTGAAGCTGACCGCCGAAATCGGCCTGCGCCCACCGCCGGCGCCTGCACCAGTGGCCCAAGAAGACTAACCCTGTGGGAGCGGGCTTGCCCCGCGATGCGATGTCGAAGATAGATCGCAATCGCGGGGCAAGTCGGGTCGCCGCACCGCCGCCCCTACAGGCCGAGCATCAATGCAGGATCTGGCTCAGGAACAACTTGGTCCGCTCATTCTGCGGCCGGTCGAAGAAGTCGTCCGGCGCTGCCTGCTCCACAATCTCCCCTTTGTCCATGAAGATCACCCGGTTCGCCACGGTCCGGGCAAAGCCCATTTCGTGGGTCACGCAGAGCATGGTCATGCCGTCTTCAGCCAGGCTGACCATGGTATCGAGCACTTCCTTGACCATCTCCGGGTCAAGCGCCGAGGTCGGTTCGTCGAACAGCATGATCTTCGGCTTCATGCACAGCGCACGGGCAATCGCCACCCGCTGCTGCTGACCACCGGACAGCTGCCCCGGGTACTTGTTGGCCTGCTCAGGAATCCGCACCCGCTCCAGGTAATGCATGGCGATTTCTTCGGCTTTGCGCTTGGGCATCTTGCGCACCCACATCGGCGCCAGGGTGCAGTTCTGCAAGATGGTCAGGTGCGGGAACAGGTTGAAATGCTGGAACACCATGCCGACTTCACGACGGATCGCTTCAATCTGCTTGAGGTCGTTGGTCAGCTCCACACCATCGACCACAATGCGACCCTGCTGGTGCTCTTCCAAGCGGTTGAGGCAGCGGATGGTGGTGGACTTGCCCGAACCCGACGGCCCGCACAGCACGATACGCTCGCCTTGGCGAACATTGAGGTTGATGTCTTTCAATACGTGGAACTGACCGTACCACTTGTTCACACCCTGCATCTGAATAATGCCTTCAGGGCTCACAGGCTGTTTGATCGCTTCACTCATGGGAACACTCCTAACGCTTGTGGCCTGTGTCCAGCTTGCGCTCCAGATGCATGGAGTAGCGGGACATACCGAAACAGAAAATCCAGAAAACCAGGGCGGCGAACACATAGCCCTCGGTTGCCATGCCCAGCCAGGTAGGGTCGGCAGCTGCCTGTTTGACGCTGTTGAGCAGGTCGAACAAACCGATGATGATGACCAGGCTGGTGTCTTTGAACAGGGCAATGAAGGTGTTGACGATGCCGGGAATCACCAGCTTCAGGGCTTGCGGCAGAATCACCAGGCCCATCGCACGCCAATAGCCAAGGCCCATGGCCGCAGCCGCTTCGTACTGGCCCTTGGGAATGGCCTGCAGACCGCCCCGCACCACTTCAGCGATGTACGCCGACTGGAACAGGATGACCCCGATCATCGCCCGCAACAGCTTGTCGAAGCTCATGCCTTCAGGCAGGAACAGCGGCAGCATCACCGACGACATGAACAACACAGTGATCAACGGCACGCCACGCCAGAACTCGATGAAGGTCACACACACCACCTTCACCGCCGGCATGTTCGAACGCCGCCCCAGCGCCAGGAGAATGCCCAGCGGCAAGGCACCGACGATGCCGACTGTGGCAATCACCAGGGTCAGCATCAGGCCGCCCCACTGGTTGGTCGGTACCGTGCTCAGGCCCAGGTAACCGCCATGCAGCAGGGTGAAGGCGATGAGCGGGTACAGCACCAGAAAGCACAGGCCGTAGATCGCCTTGCGTGGGAAGCGCTTGATGAACAACGGCGCCGCGCCAATCACTGCCAGCCACACGGTCAAGTCAACGCGCCAGCGCAGTTCGCTTGGGTAGTAGCCGTACATGAACTGGCCAAAACGCTGCTGAATGAACACCCAGCAGGCGCCTTCCTTGGTGCAGTCGGCACGGGTGGTGCCAACCCAGTTGGCGTCGAAAATCGACCACTGCAGCAGTGGCGGCACGATCAGCCACACCAGGTACAGCGCAAACAGGGTAAGCAGGGTGTTGAGCCAGCTGGAGAACAGGTTGGCGCGCATCCAGGCCAGCACGCCGACGGTTTTCACCGGTGGCGGCATATCAGGTTTGAAAACATGGGTAGTCATGCGCGTGTCCTCACCGCTCGATCAGCGCAATGCGCTTGTTGTACCAGTTCATCAACAAGGAAATGCTGATGCTGATGGCCAGGTAGACGCTCATGGTGATGGCGATAACCTCGATGGCCTGACCGGTCTGGTTGAGCACGGTCCCGGCGAACAGCGAGACCATTTCCGGATAACCGATACCGGCCGCCAGCGAAGAGTTCTTCGCCAGGTTCAGGTATTGGCTGGTCAACGGTGGAATGATCACTCGCAATGCCTGGGGAATGATGACCTTGCGCAGCGTCGGGCCTTCACGCAGCCCCAGCGAACGGGCGGCTTCGGTCTGGCCATGGCTGACCGAACGAATCCCCGAGCGCACGATCTCGGCAATGAACGCTGCGGTGTAGATGGTCAGCGCCAGGGTCAAGGCCAACAGTTCGGGGATCAACACCCAGCCGCCAACGAAGTTGAAGCCCTTGAGTTGCGGCATCTCCCAGTGCACCGGGCTGCCTGCCAGCAACACGCTGAGCGCAGGAATACCCAAGAACAGGAACAGGCCAACCCAGAACTTGTGGAACGGCTCGCCGGTGGCTTCGAAACGGCGGTTGGCCAGGCGCACCATTACCACGATGGCGATGATGGCCAGCACCAGGCTGACAACGAATGGCCAGAATCCGTCGGCCATGGAAGCACCGGGCATGTTCAGGCCCCGGTTGCTGATAAAGAAAGCGTCGTTGATGTTGATGCTACCCCGCGGTCCCGGCAGGGTCAGGAACACCGCGAAGTACCAGAACAGAATCTGCAGTAGCGGTGGAATGTTACGGAACGTCTCGACATACACGGTGGCCAGCTTGTTGATCATCCAGTTCGGTGACAAGCGGGCGACGCCGATGATGAACCCCAGCAGGGTGGCCAGCACGATGCCGATAAAGGTCACCAGCAGGGTATTGAGCAAGCCGATGACAAATACCCGGGCATAGCTGTCTTGCTCGGTATAGGGGATCAGGTGCTGAGCGATGCCGAAGCCGGCACTGCGCTCAAGAAAGTCGAAGCCTGAAGTGATGCCCCGGTGCTGCAGGTTGGTCTGGGTGTTGTGGAACAGGTACCAGCCCAGCCCCACCACCGCGACCACGGTGAGAATCTGGAACAGCCAGGCACGCACACGTGGATCGCTGAAGGAGAGCCCCTTGGGTGCGCCGATTTGATTTTGCATGTAATGCCCCGAAAGAAAGGGAACCGAACAGCCAGCGACGGCCAAAACCGTCGCTGGCCGCAGCCATCAGCGCACCGGTGGCGCGTACTGAATGCCGCCGTTGTTCCACAGGGCGTTCAGACCGCGGTCGATTTGCAGTGGGGTTGCCTTGCCCAGGTTCTTCTCGAACACTTCGCCGTAGTTGCCGACCTGCTTGACGATCTGCACGACCCAGTCCTTAGGCAGTTTCAGGTCTTTGCCGTATTCACCGTCGGCGCCGAGCATGCGCGCGACGTCAGGGTTCTTGGTGGACTTGGCTTCAGCTTCGACGTTTTTCGAGGTGACGCCCATTTCCTCGGCGTTGAGCATGGCGAACAGGGTCCATTTGACGATGCTGAACCACTCTTCATCGCCTTTGCGCACTACCGGGCCCAGTGGCTCCTTGGAGATTGTTTCCGGCAGTACCACGTAGTCAGTCGGCGCGGCCAGCTTGGAGCGCTGTGCGTAAAGCTGCGACTTGTCGGACGTCAGCACGTCGCAACGGCCGGACTCCAGCGACTTGGCGCTTTCGTCGGAGGTGTCGAAGGTGATCGGGGTGTATTTCAGGCCATTGGCGCGGAAGTAGTCAGAGACGTTGAGTTCGGTAGTGGTACCGGCCTGGATGCAGATGGTTGCACCGTCCAGCTCTTTGGCGCTGGAAACGCCCAGCTTTTTGTTAACCAGAAAACCGATGCCGTCGTAATAGGTAACACCGGCAAACACCAGGCCCATGCCTGCATCGCGGGAGCTGGTCCAGGTAGTGTTACGCGAAAGCACATCGACTTCGCCCGACTGCAACGCAGTGAAACGTTCCTTGGCGTTGAGCTGGCTGAATTTGACCTTGGTGGCGTCACCGAATACCGCAGCGGCCACGGCGCGACAGACGTCGGCGTCGATACCGACGATGGTGCCTTTGGCATCAGGTACCGAGAAACCCGGCAAACCGTCACTCACGCCACACTGAACGAAGCCTTTCTTCTGCACCGCATCCAGGGTTGCACCTGCCTGTGCCATACCGCTGATACCCAGCACGGTTGCAGCGGTAACCACTGCCAAGGTGGATTTCAACATCTTCATTCAAACCTCCAGTTTTGCTCTTGTTGTGTGAGCCGGGATTGCACCGCACCCTTATGAGGCGCATCCGACCCGTGTTGGCTTGTTTTTGGGTCAATTGGCGCAATGCGCTGTTCTGTGACAGCCTTGGGGACCGCTAACGGGTGTTACCGTCCAAAACGTGTAACCTCGCATCAGGAGTTTCATAGCAAAGCGCGTACCACACTGAGCGGCTAAAGCGTTTCAGTTAACGTCAATAGGAAAACTTGCACCGTTGCGACAGGTTCTTCCCGGATTTACTCAACGCGCCTTCATTTCATGCACGCAAACAAGAGCGCGCGCACACTTTCGGAGCAGTCATGCCAAACCCGCTGATTCTTGAACCACAAAAAACTGCAGATGCCTGTGTGATCTGGTTGCACGGCCTGGGCGCTGATCGTTACGACTTCCTGCCGGTGGCCGAGGCCTTGCAGGAAGTGCTGCTGAGCACCCGTTTCGTCATGCCTCAGGCCCCGACCCGCCCGGTGACCATCAACGGCGGCTACGAGATGCCCAGCTGGTACGACATCAAAGCCATGACCCCGGCCCGGGCCATCGACGAAGAGCAACTGCAGGCGTCGGCTGATCAGGTGATCGCCTTGATCAAGGCCGAACAGGCCAAAGGCATCGACCTGGCCCGCATCATCCTCGCTGGCTTCTCCCAGGGCGGCGCGGTGGTGCTGCACACGGCTTATATAAAGTGGCAAGAAGCGCTGGGTGGCGTGATCGCCCTGTCGACCTATGCCCCCACCTTTGCCCAGGAGCGCGAACTGAGCGCGTGCCAGCAACGTACGCCGGCCCTGTGCCTGCACGGCGTGCACGACCCGGTAGTGGTGCCAGCGATGGGCCGCAGCGCCTACGAACACCTCAAGCACTGGGGGGTCGACGCCGAGTGGAAGGAGTACCCGATGGAGCATGAGGTACTGCCACACGAAGTACAGGATATTGCTGACTGGCTGAGCAGCCGTCTGCGCTAAAAACGCACAGGTCGGTAGTTGCCCATGCAATCCACTACGCCGCGCCCGATTCTTGCATTACACTGGCCGGCGTACATTCCTTAACCAATTGATGAGATGACCGTGCTCAAAGCACTCAAAAAAATGTTCGGCAAGAGCGAGGTTGAGCAACTCGCCGTCGAAGCCGCTGCCCCCGTAGAGCAGCCACCCGCAGCGCCCCAGGCCCCTGCCCCGGCCGCCCCGCTCAATACCGAGGCTAAAGCCAGCGCACCGGCACGCAGCGAAAAGCCTGCCGAGCCCAAGCCTCGCCGCGCACGCAAACCAAAACCTGCAGCCTCCACCTGGAAGCTGGAAGACTTCGTGGTCGAGCCACAAGAAGGCAAGACCCGTTTCCATGACTTCAAGCTCTCGCCCGAGCTGATGCATGCGATCCACGACCTGGGCTTTCCTTATTGCACGCCGATTCAGGCGCAAGTGCTGGGTTATACCCTGCGTGGCCAGGACGCCATTGGCCGGGCCCAGACCGGTACCGGTAAAACCGCGGCCTTCCTGATTTCGATCATTAGCCAGCTGCAGCAGACCCCACCGCCGAAAGAGCGCTACATGGGCGAGCCACGGGCGCTGATCATCGCCCCGACCCGCGAGCTGGTGGTGCAGATCGCCAAAGACGCTGCGGCGCTGACCAAGTACACCGGTCTGAACGTGATGACCTTCGTCGGCGGCATGGACTTCGACAAGCAGCTCAAGGCGCTTGAAGCCCGCCACTGCGACATCCTGGTGGCCACCCCTGGCCGTCTACTCGACTTCAACCAGCGTGGTGAAGCACACCTGGACATGGTCGAGGTGCTGGTGCTCGACGAAGCCGACCGCATGCTCGACATGGGCTTCATCCCGCAGGTACGCCAGATCATCCGCCAGACCCCACCGAAGAGCGAACGGCAAACCCTGCTGTTCTCGGCCACCTTCACCGAAGACGTGATGAACCTGGCCAAGCAGTGGACCACCAACCCGGCGATCGTCGAGATCGAACCGGAAAACGTCGCCAGCGAAACGGTCGAACAGCACGTCTATGCCGTGGCTGGCAGCGACAAGTACAAGCTGCTGTACAACCTGGTAACCGAGAACAAGTGGGAACGGGTGATGGTCTTCGCCAACCGCAAGGATGAAGTGCGGCGCATCGAAGAACGTCTGGTGCGTGATGGCGTCAATGCCGCCCAGTTGTCGGGCGACGTGCCCCAGCACAAGCGCATCAAGACCCTGGAAAACTTCCGCGAAGGCCGCATTACCGTGCTGGTGGCTACCGACGTGGCCGGGCGTGGCATCCACATTGATGGCATCAGCCATGTCATCAACTTCACCCTGCCGGAAGATCCGGACGACTACGTACACCGTATCGGCCGTACCGGGCGTGCTGGCACCAGCGGCGTGTCGATCAGCTTTGCCGGTGAGGATGACTCCTACCAGTTGCCAGCGATCGAAGAACTGCTGGGCCGCAAGATCAGCTGCGAAATGCCGCCGACCGAGTTGCTCAAGCCGGTACCGCGCAAGCATCACTGATTTTTGCTTCAGTAATCGCGGGGCAAGCCCGCTCCTACAGGATCATCTCTGTGGGAGCGGGCTTGCCCCGCGATGCTTTTGTACAGCCGGATATTGCTCAAATATACAAAGAGTCCATAATAGACAAAATAGTTTATTTGGAGTCTCGTATGTCCGCGCCTCTCGTCATCGATCAACAGCACGCCCGCCACCTGCTGACGCAAGTGGATGTCCCGCAGATCCTGCGTACCCTGTTCCGTGACCTGGCGGCCGGGCAAGCGGTACAACCGCCCCAGCAACTGGTGGAGTTCCCGGCGGGCCAGGGCGATTTCATCAATTACGGCGGTGTGCTGGCGCAACAGCGGGTATACGGGGTCAAAACCTCGCCCTACATCGTCCGCGAACAAGGCGCGCTGGTGACTGCCTGGACCTTGCTGATGTCCATGGACAGCGGCCAGCCCCTGCTGCTGTGCGACGCCGGTGAACTGACCACCGCGCGTACCGCCGCGACCACCGCCGTTGCGGTCGACGCCCTCGCAGCCAGCGGCGCCCGGCGCCTTACCCTGATTGGCAGCGGCCCGATTGCCCGCGCGCACCTGCACTATGTGCGCGGCCTGCGCGCCTGGCAGGACATCCGCCTGTACTCCCCGAGCCTGGCCGAGCAACGTGCCGAACAGCGCCAGGCACTGACCGACCTCGACCCACGCCTGGTGCTCAGCGACAGCCTCGAACAAGCGGTAGCCGATGCCGACGTGATCATGCTGTGTACCTCGTCGGCCACCCCGGTCATCGACCCGGCTACCTTGAGCAAACCCGCCCTGATCACCTCTATCAGCACCAATGCCGTGCGCGCCCATGAAGTGCCGCCCGCCAGCCTTGCCACCATGGATGTGTACTGTGACTACCGGGTTACCACCCCTGGCAGCGCAGGCGAGATGCGCATTGCCGCCGAACAGCACGGCTGGCAGGCAGAGGCCATCGTCGGTGATCTGCCAGAGGTCCTGAGCAATCAGGCGCCGCTCCCGACTTACCAGCGCCACGCCTTCTTCCGCTCCATCGGCCTGGGCCTGGAAGACATCGCCCTGGCCAACGCCCTGTACCGTTTGCCGCGTGCCGACTGAGGAGAGCTTCATGCAACAGGCTGACTTCATCATCATCGGCGCCGGTATCGCTGGCGCTTCCACCGGCTACTGGCTGGCCAGCCACGGCCGGGTGATTGTGCTCGAACGCGAGTCGCAACCGGGCTACCACTCCACCGGTCGCTCGGCAGCGCTGTACACCGCCGCCTACGGCACACCACAAGTGCGCGCACTGACCCTGGCCAGCCGCGCGTTCTTCGATCATCCACCGGCAGGCTTTGCCGAACACCCCTTGCTCAGCCCGCGCGGTGAAATGACCGTCGACCTCACTGGCGACCCGCAAGAACTGCTACGCCAGTATGAAAGTGCCAAGGCGTGCGTGCCCGAAGTCGAACTGCTCAGCGCCGACCAGGCCTGCGCGCGCGTGCCGGTACTGCGTCGCGACAAAGTCCACGGCGCCCTCTACGACCCGAGCGCCAGTGACATCGACACCGATGCCCTGCACCAGGGCTACCTGCGCGGTATCCGCCGCCAGCAGGGCGAAGT
Organism: Pseudomonas sp. NUPR-002; assembly: GCF_056322725.1. NCBI lineage: Bacteria > Pseudomonadati > Pseudomonadota > Gammaproteobacteria > Pseudomonadales > Pseudomonadaceae > Pseudomonas > Pseudomonas sp. NUPR-002. Next base: position 1,034,006 of record NZ_CM150476.1, on the reverse strand, counting down.
GCACAGCGACTGTGAAGTTCAGCAACTGAGCCGCGGCAGCGATGGCTTGTGGCAGGTGCAGACCAGCCGTGGCCTGTTCAGCGCCCCGGTGCTGATCAACGCCGCTGGCGCCTGGGCCGACCAGCTCGGGGTGATGGCCGGGGCTCAGCCCCTTGGCCTGCAGCCCAAACGCCGCGCGGCGTTCATCTTCGCCGCGCCGGAAGGCATCGACACGCATGCCTGGCCAATGCTGGTCAGCCTCGACGAGTCGTTCTACATGAAGCCCGACGCCGGCATGTTGCTCGGCTCGCCAGCCAATGCCGACCCGGTCGACGCGCATGACGTGCAGGCTGAAGAGCTGGACATTGCCATGGGCATCTACCAGATCGAAGAAGCCACCACCCTGAGCATTCGCCGCCCTACCCGCACCTGGGCCGGCCTGCGCAGCTTCGTCAGCGATGGCGATCTGGTCGCCGGGTTCGATGCGCAGGTGCCCGGGCTGTTCTGGGTCGCGGCGCAAGGTGGCTACGGCATCCAGACCTCACCGGCAATGGGTCAGGCCAGCGCCGCGCTGGTTCGCGGCGAAGACCTGCCCGAGGCTCTCAAGGGCTTTGGCCTGGACGCCCGGATCCTGTCACCGCAACGCCTGCAAAGGTGACGCGCCGCAGCGATTACGGCACACTCGCAGCGCCCTTGTGCCAAGGGCGCTGACACCGCTTGGAGCCTGCCCGAATGTCGACACCCCGCCCCGACCCTGCCCTGGATAATTACCGGGCCATTGCCGATGCCATCGCCACGCTGTTCTTCCCCCATGCCGAGGTGGTGCTGCACGATTTGCGCAGCCAGAAGATCGACTACATCGCCAATAACCTGTCCAAACGCCAGGTCGGTGATGACGCTGCACTGGAAGACATGCTCGAGACCGGCAGCGAGGAAACCAACATCGGTCCTTATGAAAAGCTCAACTGGGACGGGCAGAAAATCCGTTCGCTGAGCACAGTATTGCGCAATGCGGCCGGCACCCCGCAGGCGGTGCTGTGCATCAACCTGAACATCACCCTGTTTGAAAACGCCAAAGCGGCGCTGGACTTGTTCCTGTCACCGAGCAAGCTGATTCCCCAGCCCGATGCGCTGTTTCGCGACGACTGGCAGGAACGGATCAATACCTTCCTCAACGCCTGGTTACGCCAGCGCCAGTTGAGCCTCAATCTGCTGACCCGTGATCACAAGCGCGAGCTGGTGCTGGCCTTGCACGCCGAAGGCGCCTTCAAGGGCAAGAGCAGCGCCAACTACGTGGCCAATGTGTTGGGGATGGGACGTGCGACGGTGTACAAACACCTGAAGGAACTCAAGGCCTGAAAAGCTTCAGGCCTTGAGGCTGGCGATCAGTCGCCGTAGATGTCCGACTTGAAGTACTTGGCCTGGATTTTCTGGTACTCACCGTTGGCGCGCAGGTCGTCGATGGCTTTGTTGAGTTTGCTCACCAGCACCTCGTTGCCCTTGCGCACGGCGATCCCGGCGCCTTCACCGACGTATTTCGGGTCTTTGAGCTCCGGGCCGACAAAGGCGTAATCAGCGCCGCGTGGCATCGACAGGAAATCATCCAGGGGAATGGTGTCGGCGAAAATCGCATCGACCCGTCCGGATGCCAGGTCCATGTAGATTTCTTCGTTATTGCTGTAGCGCTTGATGGTGATGCCCTTGGGCTCCAGCACCTCGGTGGCGTAGCGATCGGTGGTGGTCGCGCGCTGCACCCCTACCGACTTGCCCTTGAGGCTGGCGTACTGGTCATCGACCTGCGCACCTTTCTTCATCACCAGGCGCGATGAGGTGAAGTAGTACTTGTGGGTGAAATCGACCGACTTCTTGCGCTCGTCGGTGATGGTCATCGACGACAGCGCGGCGTCGATTTTCTTCACCTTCAGCGAAGGAATCAGGCCGTCGAACTCCACCTCGTTCCACACACACTTGACCTGCATCTGCGCGCACAAGGCGTTACCAATGTCGTAGTCGAAGCCGACGATCTCACCTTTGTCGTTTTTCGAAGCGAAGGGTGGGTAGGCCGCTTCAATGCCAATGCGCAATGTGTCTTCGGCAGCGAACAGACTGCTGGTCAACAGGCTCAGGGCCAGACCACTGATCAGGGTGAACTTCTTCATGCTGGGTCTCTCTCGCTCGTTATTGGAGGTGTGTTGCAAGACAGAGAAAAGGGGGCAGGCACGCGTCCGCCTGGAATTATTTTGTACTTATAATTCCATACTGGACTTTGTTGTACAAAAACTCAAGCACTGGTGTGTCGGTGGGCCTGTATCGCGGGGCAAGCCCGCTCCTACTCGGTGGGAGCGGGCTTGCCCCGCGATACGATGTGTCTAGCTACCAGCGTCCTGCAGCATCCTCGTCGCTCTGCTTGCCTTCGACCCAACGCGGGCCGTCAGCGGTCTGTTCTTTCTTCCAGAACGGTGCACGGGTCTTGAGATAATCCATGATGAAGTTGCAGGCATCGAACGCTGCCTGGCGATGGGCACTGGCGACGCCGACAAACACAATCGGCTCGCCCGGTTCGAGGGCGCCGATGCGGTGCAGCACCTCGACCTTGAGCAGCGGCCAGCGCTGCTCGGCTTCAAGCACAATCTTGGCCAAGGCTTTTTCGGTCATGCCCGGGTAATGCTCAAGGAACATGCCCGCCACTTCCCGGCCATCATTGAAGTCGCGCACATAGCCGACAAAACCGACCACCGCGCCAACACCGACGTTGGCGGCGTGCATGGCGTTGACCTCAGCGCCCGGATCAAACGCGGTGGTCTGCACTCGAACACTCATCTCAACCTCCGGTCACGGGCGGGAAGAACGCCACTACGTCGCCGTCACTGACCGGCTCTTCAGGCTTGCACAACTCCTCATTGCGCGCGCACATCAGGTTTTGCTCAGCCAGTACCGCATAACGCTCGCCTTGCTCCAGCAATGCCCGGCGCACTGCGTCGAGGGTGGCAAACTCACCTTCGAGGGTCTCCCCGTCGCAGCCCAGCACCTCCCGGTACCGCGCGAAGTACATCACCTGAACCTTCATTGCGCAGCGTCCGCCTGGTAATGGCCGCTCTTGCCGCCGAGCTTTTCCAGCACCCGTACACTGTCGATGACCATGCCGCGGTCAACCGCCTTGCACATGTCATAGATCGTCAACGCCGCCACGCTGGCAGCGGCCAGGGCTTCCATTTCCACACCGGTCTGCCCGGCCAGCTTGCAGCGCGCAACGATGTGAACGGTGTCGGTGCCTTCAGCGCTGAGTTCGACTTTAACGCTGGTCAGCATCAGCGGGTGGCACAACGGGATCAGGTCACTGGTCTTCTTCGCCGCTTGAATACCGGCAATGCGCGCAACCGCGAACACGTCGCCCTTGGGATGCTCACCATCGACAATCATTTGCAGGGTTTGCGGGAGCATGCGCACCCGCGCTTCGGCCACAGCCTCACGCGAGGTCATGGCTTTTTCGGTGACGTCGACCATATTGGCCCGACCTTGGGAATCGAGATGAGTCAGCACAGCCTTCCTCCTGTTCAGGAATGCTGAGTGTAAACCCAGGAGTCAGGAATTCGCAGCGAAAAAAGCCGGGCGGCCTGGCCGCCCGGTGATGAAGGGTTACAGATGCGATTCGGCGTATTCGGCCAGAATCGAACGCGGCACACCCTGCAGGGTGATGTGCACGCCGTTAGGGAAGTCCTTGAAGCGCTCGGTCAGGTAGGTCAGGCCCGAGCTGGTGGCGGACAGGTAAGGGGTGTCGATCTGTGCCAGGTTACCCAGGCAGATCACTTTCGAACCGGTACCGGCACGGGTGATGATGGTTTTCATCTGGTGCGGCGTAAGGTTCTGGCATTCGTCGATCAGGATCAGGCTTTGCTGGAAGCTGCGACCGCGAATGTAGTTCAGCGATTTGAATTGCAGCGGTACCCGCTCAAGGATGTAGTCGACACTGCCGTGGGTGCTTTCATCATCCATGTGCAGTGCTTCGAGGTTGTCGGTGATCGCGCCGAGCCAAGGCTCCATTTTCTCGGCTTCGGTACCGGGCAGGAAGCCGATCTCCTGATCCAGCCCCTGCACGCTACGGGTGGCGATGATGCGCCGGTAACGCTTGCTGACCATGGTCTGTTCGATCGCCGCCGCCAGGGCCAGGATGGTTTTGCCGGAACCGGCCGCGCCGGTCAGGTTGACCAGGTGAATGTCCGGGTCGAGCAGCGCGAACAACGCCAGGCTTTGATGGATATCACGCGGTTTCAGGCCCCAGGCTTCCTGATGCAGCAGCGGTTCCTGGTGCAGGTCGAGCAGCAGCAGTTCGTCTTCGCGGATGCCTTTGATCCAGCCGACAAAGCCCTGCTCATCGATGATGAACTCGTTGATGTGCACCGCTGGCAGGTTGTCGGTCATCTGCACCCGGTGCCAGGTACGGCCACGCTCCTGGCGGGTCTCGACCTTGCTGACGCGGTCCCAGAACGAGCCGGTAACGCTGTGATAGCCCTTGGACAGCAGGGACACGTCGTCAACCAGTTGGTCGGTGCTGTAGTCCTCGGCCGCGATCCCACACGCGCGGGCCTTGAGGCGCATGTTGATGTCTTTGGTCACCAGCACCACGTCGAGGTCTTTGCGCCGACTGCGCAGTTCCAGCAACTGGTTGATGATGATGTTGTCGTTGAGGGTTTCCGGCAGCAGACGGTTCGGTTCGTTGCGCGCGGTCATCAGGATAGACAGAAAGCCCTTGGGCCCGCTCTTGCCACGCTGGATCGGCACGCCCTGCTCGACGTCAGCGGGTGTGGCATCGCCCAGTGTCTGGTCGATCAGGCGGATGGCCTGGCGGCATTCAGCGGCGATGGTCTGCTTGCCGGTCTTGAGTTTGTCGAGCTCCTCCAGCACCGTCATCGGGATAGCGACGTGGTGCTCCTCGAAATTGAGCAAGGCGTTGGGATCGTGAATCAGTACATTGGTATCGAGCACATAAAGGATTGGCTGGTTGGAGGAATTGGTGCGTCCTTGATCATCCATACTCGGTCACCTTTGTGGAAGCCATACAACGCAAAACCTGAACGGTGTTGCGCCGTGAAGTGGCCGCCGGTACTTCCCGTGTCCGCGTCGTTACGGGTGGGAAGCAGCCCTCACAGAATGGGTGCCCAATGACGCCACCTGTGCTGCAGGGTTCGGCGGTCTGTCTTCTTGATACCGCAAAACCCATGACCGAAAAAAGCACTTTTACGTATTTTTGAAGTTTATTTTTCGACAGGGCATTTTGCGCTTGGCGCAGGGTCTAAGCACCGCTACAGTCATAAATCAGCTGCACGTTTTTAGCGGCGAGTTTTCAGCCCCGCGCGGCGTAGTGTCGACAGTCTTCCCAGCCAATTCCGCTTTGTGCCGTTTGCTTGAGCAGCCAGGCGAGCGCTTCCTGAGCCTTCGGTTGCGCATCGTTGAACTGAATTACGCCACGCCGCCACAGCAGCATCAGGGTCAATACCCGTTGCGCCGATTGTTCGGCGCTCAGCGCGCTCAGGTCCTGGGCATCAATGTTCCACAGCACCACTTCAAGCCCCTGGCTGGCAAAGAAACCCTGGCTGTCGGCGCGGCGTTGGCCATAGGGCGGCCTGAACAATGGCACGTATTGCTCGGGCAAATCTGCCTGCACTTGCGCCTGGCTGCGTATAACCGAATTTTGCCAGTCCTGCCATTGGCCATGGGAGCGGTATTGCCAGCCTTGAGTGCCAACGCATTGGCCTTTGTAGAGAGCGCGCAATTGTGTCAGGGAGGTCTTGTCGCGGCGGGTTTGCAGGCTGTTGCCCAGCACAAAGAAGGTCGCCGCGAGTTTCTGCCGGCGCAGGTAGTCGGCCAAGGCTTCGGTACCCAGGCTCGGGCCGGCGTCGAAAGTCAGCATGAACAGGCGGTCATTGAGTTCATCGCCGTTGCGCTCGATCTCGGAGTAACGCGCAATTTCGCTGGCGTTTTGCGGAAACAGCGCCGCTTTTCGCAACAATTCGTTCAGGTAGCGCTGGTGAAATTCGCGGCTGGGTTCGGCCCAACCGGCGTAGAACGAGTCGCTGGCCACTTCGAATTTGGCCGCCTGCTGGCGCAGCTCGGTTTGCGAGTCGATGGCATAGCAGAACGATGCATCCTGCTCGCAGCTTTGCTGCGCCAGCGCATAGTTGCGCCACAACTGCTGCCACAGACGCTCGCGCACCTGGTTGATCGAAGCCAGGTTGATCTGCTTGAGCCCCAGGCGCGCTGCCAGCGCCGGTTCATCCAGTGCTTCACTGGCTTCCAGGGCCTGGGCAAACCCCAGGATTTCGGCACGCGAAGCGACATCGAACAAAGTCGGGCTTTCGAGTTGCTCGGGCCAGTAGGCGCGATCGAAGGTGGTCGGCGCCACAGGTGCAGCGTGCACCGCTGCACTCAACAGGCCGCTCAGTAGTAGAAAAGCAATGCGCACGGTCGAACTCTCCGGTTTCCTCGCCGCGCACTATAGCGTCAAGCGTCGGGATGGTCTGTGGCTATCGAGCTCATAGGTGGAGATCCGCGCGCTCGCCCCGTAGAATCGGGCTCACGATTTCAGGAGCCCGACCGATGCTGACGGTGATTTCCCCCGCCAAGACCCTCGATTACGACACCCCGCCGGTAACCCAGCGCTACACCCAGCCGCAGTATTTGGACGATTCCCAGGAACTGATCGTGCAACTGCGCGAACTGTCGCCAGCGCAAATCAGCGAGCTGATGCACTTGTCCGATAAACTCGCCGGCCTCAATGCCGCGCGTTTTGGCAGTTGGACGCCGGCGTTCACCCCAGACAACGCCAAACAAGCCCTGCTGGCGTTCAAGGGTGATGTGTACACCGGTCTGGATGCCGAAAGCCTCAGCGAAGACGACTTCAGCTACGCCCAGCAGCACCTGCGCATGCTCTCGGGGCTGTACGGCCTGCTGCGCCCGCTCGACCTGATGCAACCGTACCGCCTGGAAATGGGCACCAAGCTGGCCAACGCCCGCGGTAAAGACCTGTATGCCTTCTGGGGCACGCGCATCAGCGAATGGCTGAACCAGGCCCTGGCCGAACAAGGTGACGACGTGCTGCTCAACCTGGCCAGCAACGAGTACTTCAGTGCGGTCAAGCGCAACGCCCTCAAGGCGCGGATCATCAACACCGAGTTCCGCGACTGGAAAAACGGTCAGTACAAGATCATCAGCTTCTACGCCAAGAAAGCCCGCGGCATGATGAGCCGCTTCGTGATCCAGGAGCGCATCAACGACCCTGAACAGCTCAAGCAGTTCGATGTGCAGGGTTACTACTACAGTGCCGAGCAGTCGAAGCCAGACAACCTGGTATTCCTGCGCGATCATCCGGACGCCTGACGGCCCGGGCTTGGTTCCTCGCCGCCAGAAGCTCAATACACCTCTGGCGGCGCCCCTGGACCGGCTACATCGAGCGATTGGGAGCGAGGGTATAGCGCCCTATGTAGCCTGGAGCGCAAATCTCCAACGTCCTGAGCCCGCCAATTTCTCTGACCAGCAGCTTATCCACAGGCCAGTTTTCAGGGAACATCAAATAGCCCTCTTGTGCGAACTGCCTGTCAATCTGCCCTGCGCCATCGAGCCGTACCAGACAACGGAGCATGCTTGCTTGTGTTTGTGGCCGCAATCCAACCAGCACACCGTCACCGTCCTCAGCCAGGTCAAAGGTACGGGTGCGCTCCTCGTCAAATCCACCCTCAAAACGCACCGCGTTACCATTGTTGAAGGTACTGTCGACACTGCCATCCAGGTTCAGACGCAGGACAAAGGCATCATCACCCACGGTTCCACCGCAATAGAGGTGGTTGCGAGTCTGCAGGATGGCATGAGTGGAAACGTGAGCGATATCGGGCAAGCCAGGTAACCGAGAAACAATCCAAACACCGTTATCGGCGAAATCGGTAACCACGCTGCCATACTGATCAACAGCCCCTACCCACGCTTGCACATCATCACCCAGATAGCGATACATACCACCGTAGTAGAATCCCGCGTGTTGGCCATTGTCATGACGCGCAGCTAATCGGAGGGTGAAATGCAAGCGGCCGTTGCGGACGAAGAAGCGCCGCATCCCTACCTCATTGTATGAACGATCCAACTCGCCACTGCTGTCGAACTGGGCCAACCCCGAGTTCACCGCCTGACGGAACTTGTTGTCTGGTACCTGCGGTGCACGGCCTTGCAGCTCAACGTTGAACGGTTCCGCGCCAGGTTTCTGGTTGTAGTCAGCGACGTTCTCAGTGTCAGGATACTGATCTGAGGGCACCCCAGGCTCGTCGGGGTACGGAATGATCTTCAAGCCTTTATTGCCAAAGCTTAAATCCAGCGCTCCGGTTGTACTGTCCAAGCGGTAAAGGACGAAATTCTGACTGCCTCGCAAGGCTGCACCACCGTACAAATGCTCGCCAATCAGCGCAATATCCGGCCAAAATCCCTCTTCCCCCGGCCAGGCAATTTCGCTCTTTCCCTGCGTACCGAATTCGCTTGCTGGCGAACCGTCCTGATGATGTTTCCAGACTGCGAGGCACTGCTCCGCTACCCCTGTCGAATAGTAATAGCCATCCGCCAAAAGCTCAGGACTATCAAGGCTAAACTCACCTGAATGCGGAAGGAATACTTGCTCCCATGCTGAAATACGGTCCATCGTCACGCCCTCAGATACGTATGTGAGCGCTCATTTCACTCCATCCCTGGGCAGACGTAACCTGACATTTTTACCAGTTGCACCCTCCAGGTCTGGTACACCAAAAACTCGGCCATCTCCCGGTCTTTACGAATGTCATCGGAAAAAACGTGCCATCAAGGCTGAACTGGCGGTGGCGGTCCGCAGTTACTTGGTATTCACCATAAGGCACATGGCATTCAAGGCGATTGCGTTAGCCGCTCACAGGATCTCCCGGTAGATCGCACGCACATCGGCCAGACCAAGTTCCCGGGGGTTGCTGCTGAGCAAGCGCTGCTGCTTCATCGCATCAACTGCCAGTGCCTCGATGTCGGACTCGGCGATGCCCAGGTCACGCAAGCAGGTTGCCAGTCCCAGTTCCCCGGCCAGGCTGCCAAGATAGCTGGCCAGTGCCGTGGCTTTTTCTGTATCGCTACCCAAAGTGCCTGGCAGAACGATATCGGCCAGTTGCGCATACAGCGGTGCCACCGCCTCAAGGTTGAAGCGCATCACTGGGCCCAGCACCAAGGCATTGGAAAGCCCGTGTGGCACATGAAAGCGAGCACCCAATGGATACGCCAGAGCATGCACCGCCGCCACCGGAGCGTTGGCGAAGGCCATGCCCGCCAGGCAGGCGCCCAGCAGCATGTCCTCGCGCGCTTGCAGGTTGCTACCGTCCTGGCAGGCTTTGAACAGGCTGCCCGACAACAACCTCAGTGCCTCCTTGGCCAGGCCGTCGGAAATCGGGTTCTTCAGGTGCTTGGTGGTATAGGCCTCGATGGCATGCACCATGGCATCGATACCGGTTGCCGCCGTGACGTGCGGTGGCAGGCCCAACGTGAGCTGGGCGTCGAGCACGGCCAGATCGGGTAGCAACAGCGGCGAATACACCACGTTCTTCTCTCCGGCGCCGGTGGTTACCACCGACACCGACGTCACTTCCGAACCGGTGCCTGCCGTGGTCGGCACCAGAATCAGTGGTAGGCGCGGGCCCTTGGCGTTGTTGATGCCATAGGCCTCGCTCAAGGATTCACCACTACGCGCCAACAGGGCCGCCAGTTTGGCGGCATCCAGCGAACTGCCGCCACCGAGGCCCACCACACAATCGGCGCCACAGGCTTTGGCGGCACTGACTGCGGCCTCGATCACCGACTCCGGCGGGTCGGCCTGCACCTGGGAAAACACGGTGACACTGACCCCCTGCTCCTGCAGCCCGGCAAGCACCGCATCCAGCAGCCGCGCAGCAATCACCCCGGCATCGGTTACCAACAGAACCGAGGTGCCGCCCAACGCGCGTACGTGGCTGGCGAGCCGGGTTGAAGCACCCTGCTCGATGATCATTGATGGAGTGGTTCGAAACACCAATTTCAACATGGAAGCCTCACGAGTAGGTGTATTGCACTGTTGTTTTTTTTCTGGCGATTTCCACGCTCATGCACCGGCCGCGCGCCTCAGCCAATGGGCGTCTGCGTGGCAGCTTGCTTGTCCGAGAATATGAATGTGCGAGCGCGAGTGTACGACGCTCGTGCCTTGAATTTCGCGCCTTCGCGGCGAATCCGGAATGGCCTTCGCACGCGACTCGCCACAAAAATTATTTATGTTATTTATCAGTGAGTTAGATTGATTTTTCGTACACCAGAATGCGGACAAAAAACACCTGGGCACCCCTGGGCTTGAGCCGGACCTGCTCCCGCCATAAGTCCAGGCCGTGCGACGCGAACACCTAGGTGTCCAGTCTCGGAGCGTCATGGACATTTTGGCCATGCACATAACGCCAGCATTCAGTCGAGCGATGAATCGGCAGAAAATCTCACCGGCGAAGCGCAATTATTTTGAAAAAATTCGAAAAATAATTTCAGTACTGGCACAAAAACATCCCACCCCGAGTTCGCCCTTTATATACAGGGTCGAAACCAACAAGTGCTATCAAAGTGGAAGTAATGGCACTTGAAAAAATATTTAGAAATCTTTCACCTTCAGCGAACCGCGTTCGGAACTTATCCCCTCGCGCATCGCTCATACCACCCGTAACGATTCTCGCACCGTATGTAAGAGATGACTTACAAAACAGTTGCGATGCACAACCTGTGTGCAGCACAACAACTGAAACTTGGAAGTCGACAAGCGTACTTTCAATCAAGAGCAGGAGAGCCGCGCCCTAACAATTCGTCCTAGTGGTTGATTTCAAAGGATTTAATCCACTTGAAAGAGCAAGCACTGCAGTATCGGAATACCGCGCTGCAATAAAGACGGCTGCATTTCAGGGCACGTCCATAACTTTGGCCATTGACTGCCAACTTTGAGTGCGAATTACCTTTGCACTCCCTATTTATATGCCTGCGATCGGTGAAGTGACATCTTTTTGCCACAACTCCGCTCGCCCGTAAATTGCTGGTTAATCAATCCGGTCTGGCTCTGCTAGTTGAGCCGGCATGATAAACACATGAGGTGATAGCGATGCGTATCAGCATCTTTGGTTTGGGTTATGTAGGTGCAGTCTGTGCCGGTTGCCTGTCCGCACGGGGTCATGACGTGATTGGTGTGGATGTTTCCAAGACCAAGATCGACCTGATCAATCAGGGCAAGTCGCCAATTGTCGAACCCGGGCTGGAAGCACTGTTGCAACAAGGCATCAACACCGGTCGCCTGCGTGGCACCACCGACTTTGCCGCAGCCATCCGTGACAGCGATCTGTCGATGATCTGCGTTGGTACGCCGAGCAAAAAGAACGGTGACCTGGGCCTGGAATACATCGAGTCGGTGTGCCGCGAAATCGGCTATGTGCTGCGCGAAAAGTCCAGCCGCCACACCATCGTGGTACGCAGCACGGTACTGCCAGGCACGGTGAAAAATGTGGTGATCCCGATTCTGGAAGACTGCTCGGGGAAAAAAGCCGGGGTTGATTTCGGTGTTGCGGTCAACCCGGAGTTCCTGCGCGAAAGTACCGCCATCAAAGATTACGACCAGCCGCCCATGACCGTTATCGGCGAACTGGACACCGCCAGCGGCGACGTTCTGCAGTCGCTGTACGAAGAACTCGACGCACCGATCATCCGCAAGGCCATCGAAGTGGCAGAGATGATCAAGTACACCTGCAACGTCTGGCACGCGGCGAAAGTGACCTTCGCCAACGAGATCGGCAACATTGCCAAAGCCGTGGGTGTCGATGGCCGCGAAGTGATGGATGTGGTCTGCCAGGACAAAACCCTGAACCTGTCGCAGTACTACATGCGCCCGGGCTTTGCCTTCGGCGGCTCGTGCCTGCCCAAAGACGTACGCGCCCTGACCTACCGCGCCAGCAGCCTGGACGTGAAGGCACCGCTGCTCAACTCGCTGATGACCAGCAACGAATCGCAGGTGCAAAACGCCTTCGACATCATCGAAAGCCACGACAAGCGCAAAGTCGCCCTGCTCGGCCTGAGCTTCAAGGCCGGTACCGATGACCTGCGCGAAAGCCCGCTGGTAGAGCTGGCCGAGCGCCTGATCGGCAAAGGCTACGAGCTGAACATCTACGACAGCAACGTCGAGTACGCCCGCGTTCACGGGGCGAACAAAGACTACATCGAGTCGAAGATCCCCCACGTCTCGTCGCTGCTCAATGCCGACTTCGACCAGGTCATCCACCACGCCGACGTGATCATTCTGGGTAACCGCGACGAGAAGTTCCGCGCCCTTGCCCAGCAGGCCCCCGAAGGCAAGCAGGTCATCGACCTGGTCGGCTTCATGAGCAAAACCAGCTCGCCTGCCACCCGCACCGAAGGCATCTGCTGGTAACCCGGCAGGCGGCGCAGGGCCTTCGGGCCCTGCCCCTTCTCTTTTTCACTGGATACGGATGCAGAACATGCAAAGGCTCAAGCACGGCCTGCTACAGGTCGCCGGTTGGCTGTTCTACGTGAGCCTGCTCATGCTGATCGCCCTGGCCTTGCCCAACTCCATTTTCGATCCCGACTCGAAGGATTTCATTTTCCTCGTCGGTGCGGTCGGTATCTGGCGTTACTCGATGGGCGCCACCCACTTCGTGCGCGGCATGGTGTTCCTCTACGTGGTCTACCCGATGCTGCGGCGCAAAGTGCGCAAGCTGGGCAGCGCCGCCGATCCGTCCCACGTTTACCTGATGGTCACCAGTTTTCGCATCGACGCCCTGACCACTGCCCAGGTCTACAGCTCGGTGATTCGCGAGGCGATTGCCTGCGGTTACCCAACCACCGTGGTCTGTTCGCTGGTGGAAATGTCCGACGAACTGCTGGTGAAGAGTCTCTGGGAAAAATTCAATCCGCCCGACCGCGTCACCCTGGATTTCGTGCGGATCGCCGGCACCGGCAAGCGTGACGGCCTGGCCTACGGTTTTCGCGCCATCTCCCGTCACCTGCCCGACGACAACGCCGTGGTGGCCGTGATCGACGGTGACACCGTGCTGGGCGAAGGTGTGGTGCGCAAGACCGTGCCGTGGTTCAAGTTGTTCGCCAACGTTGGCGGCCTGACCACCAACGAATTCTGCGAAGTGCGCGGCGGCTACATCATGAGCGAGTGGCACAAGCTGCGCTTCGCCCAACGCCACATCAACATGTGCTCGATGGCCCTGTCCAAGCGCGTGTTGACCATGACCGGGCGCATGTCGGTGTTCCGCGCCGCAGTGGTGACCAACCCCGAGTTCATTGCCGACGTCGAGAACGACTCGCTGCAGCACTGGCGCCTGGGCCGCTTCAAATTCCTCACCGGCGACGACAAGTCCAGCTGGTTCAGCCTCATGCGCCTGGGCTACGACACCTTCTACGTGCCAGATGCAGCGATCAACACGGTTGAGCACCCGCCGGAAAAAAGCTTCATCAAAGCCAGCCGCAAGCTGATGTACCGCTGGTACGGCAACAACCTGCGGCAGAACTCACGGGCCCTGGGCCTGGGTATCCGCCGTCTGGGCTTGTTCACCAGCGTGGTGTTGTTCGACCAGCGCGTGTCGATGTGGACCAGCCTGCTCGGCCTGACCGTGGCAGTGATTGCCAGCCTGCAATTCGGCCTGGGCTTTTTGCTGGTGTACCTGCTGTGGATCGGCATCACCCGCCTGATCCTGACCCTGATGCTGCTGTGCTCGGGGCACAACATCGGCCCGGCCTACCCGCTGATTCTTTATTACAACCAGATCGTCGGCGCGATCATGAAGATCTACGTGTTCTTCCGCCTCGACAAGCAGTCCTGGACCCGCCAGCCCACTGCACTCAAACGCGATCTCGCCAGCTTTCAACAATGGTTCAACACCTGGTCCTCCCGGACCATGACCTTCTCGGCGGCCAGCATCTTCATTGCTGTGCTGTTCATGGTCGTGTGAGCCGGAACCCGATTGGATTAAACAGGAACAAATCGCCATGAATACCGCCGTGAACGTCAATGTCGTGCATGAGTCAGAAGCCCAGCGTCAGCACGCCCGGGTGCGTATCCCAGCCAAGTTGCGCTACCTGGGCAGCAGCCGCGAAACCCTGGAAGTGAAGGTTGACGACCTGTCTGCCGGGGGCCTGAGCTTCCATGCCAAGCACCCGCTGAAAGTTGGCGAAGTGCTGCGCGGCCGCTTGCAGTTCACCGTCGACAAGCTCGGTCTGGCCATGGACATCGAGTTCCAGGTGCGCTCGTTCGACAGCGCCAGCGGGCGCACCGGCGTGCAGTTCCAGAACCTCGAGCCACGTGACATCGCCACCTTGCGCCACATCATCACCTCACACCTGTCGGGTGAGCTGATTACCGTCGGCGACGTACTGAGCACCCTGCAGCGCGACAACTTCACCAAAGCCCGCAAGCAGAAAGACGCCGGCGCCGGCATGAGTGCCTTCGGCCGCCTGCGCGCAGTGACCTTCAGCCTTGGCGTGTTCGTGGTTGGCGTGGCGGCGTTCGGCTTTATTGCCAAGTCGGTGTACGGCGTGTACTTCGTCAGCCACGCCCAGGCGGGTGTGGTCAGCGTGCCGACCACCAACGTCACCATGCCTCGCGACGGTACCGTGCAAAGCCTGGTCGAAGACGGTGGCCGTGTGCTCAAGGGAGCGCCGCTGGCCTCGTTCAGCACCAGCATGCTGGACATGCTCAAAGGTCACCTCGACGACCAACAGCTTGAGCCGAGCAAGGTGGAAGAACTGTTCGGCAAGCAAATGAGCGGCACCCTGACCAGCCCGTGCGATTGCGTGGTCAGCCGCCAACTGGTGGATGACGGCCAGTACGCCAGCAAAGGTCAGGTGATCTTCCAGCTGATCCCACGTACCGCCAACCCGACCATCGAAGCGCGCTTCAGCTATCGCCAGTTCAACGACGTCAAGCCGGGTACCCAGGTCAACTTCCAGATTGCTGGCGACGAAGCCTGGCGCACTGGCGAAATCGTCAGCAGCACCAGCCTGAACAGCGAAGACCTGTCCTCGGACATTCGCGTGCAGATCAAACCGCAAGGTGCCCTGCCCGCTGAACTGGTGGGCCGCCCGGTTGCGGTAGACAGCGACAGCGGTCCATCGCTGGACTGGCTGATCGACAAAGCCGTGGCCCGTGGGCTCTAAGAGGACAAGCCCATGACCACCACCTTTCCCCCTGTAGGAGCGGGCTTGCCCCGCGATAGCGTTTGCAGCCTGACAACCCGAATCGCGGGGCAAGCCCGCTCCCACCGGTGTGTGGTGCTAGGGCTGGCATTGGCCATCAGCCTGGCCGGTTGCGCCGGGCTGCCCGACCAGCGTCTGGCCAATGAAGCCCTCAAGCGCGGCGACACCGCGCTGGCCGAACAGAACTACCGGCAGTTGGCCGATCTCGGCTACAGCGAAGCGCAGGTAGGCCTGGCCGACATTCAGGTACAAACCCTCGACCCGGCCAAGCTCAAGCAAGCCGAGGCCACCTACCGCGCCGCCGCAGCGATTTCGCCGCGCGCCCAGGCCCGCCTTGGCCGCCTGCTGGCCGCCAAGCCGGATGCCTCGCAAGCCGAACGCGAAGAAGCCGAAACCCTGCTGAAAAAAGCCTTCGCCAACGGTGAGAGCAATACCCTGATCCCGCTGGCCATGCTCTACCTGCAATACCCGCAGAGCTTCCCGAGCACCAACGCGCAACAGCAGATCGATCAGTGGCGCGCCGCCGGTTACCCGGAAGCGGGCCTGGCGCAGATTCTGCTGTACCGCACCCAGAACACCTACGACCAGCACCTGGCCGAGGTCGAGCGGATCTGCAAGGCAGCACTGAGCAGCACCGACATCTGCTACCTCGAGCTGGCCACGGTTTACCAGAAACGCAGCCAACCTGAGCAGCAGGCCGCCCTGCTGGCGCAGATGAACAGCGCTTACCAACGCGGCGCGATCCCGGCCACGCGGGTCGACAGTGTGGCCCGCGTTCTGGCTGACCGCAGCCTTGGCCCGACCGACGAGAAAACCGCCCAGGCCCTGCTCGAACAGATTGCCCCGGCCAACCCCGCTTCCTGGGTCAGCCTGGCGCAGCTGCTCTACGACTTCCCCGAACTGGGTGACAGCGAGCAGTTGCTGGCCTACATCGACAAAGGCCGCAGCGCCCAACTGCCGCGTGCCGAGCTGCTGCTCGGGCGCCTGTACTACGAAGGCAAAAGCGTGCCGGCCGATTCCGAGAAGGCCGAAACCCACCTGCTCAGCGCGGCCAACGCTGGCGAAATCAGCGCCCACTACTACCTGGGGCAGCTGTACCGCCGCGGCTACCTGGGCACTGTCGAGCCACAAAAAGCCGTCGACCACCTGCTGACCGCCGCCCGTGGTGGCCAGCTCAGCGCCGACTATGCCCTGGCCCAATTGTTCAGCGAAGGCCACGGCATCCGCCAGGACCCGGTCAATGCCTGGGTGTTCAGCCAACTGGCACAAGCCAACCCCAGCGATCAATCGCGTGAGCTGGCTGCCCAGCTCGACCAGCAACTCTCCCCGGCGCAAAAGGCCCAAGGCCAGCGCCTGCTGCAACAGGAGCGCCAGGCCCGTGGCGCCCGCGGCCAAGGCATCGACGCCCTGGCCCTGCAGGCCGTGCCAGCACCCGAACAAGGCGAGGACTCCCTATGACACTCAATCCGTGGATGAAAGCCGGCCTCGGCCTGGGCTTCGCCCTGCTGTGGTCGTGCCCGACCCTGGCGGCCATGACCGCTGAAAAGAACTTCGGCCTCGATGTGAAAATCACCGGCCAATCGGAAGACGATCGCGACCTCGGCACCCGTTCCGGCGGTGACGTCAATGGCCTGGGTCTGGACCTGCGCCCTTGGGTCTATGGCGAACGCGGCAACTGGAGCGCCTTTGCCATGGGCCAAGCGGTTACCGCCACCGACATCATCGAAACCGACACCCTGCGCCAGTCCGGCGACGAAGCGGAAACCGACAGCGGCAATGCCGACGGTCGCGAGGCCGACAAAAGCTACCTGGCGATGCGTGAATTCTGGGTCGGTTACAGCGGCCTGACCGCCTACCCCGGCGAGCAACTGCGTTTCGGTCGCCAACGCCTGCGCAATGAAGACGGCATGTGGCGCGACACCAACATCGAAGCTTTGAACTGGACCTTCGACACCACCTTGCTGCGTGCCAACCTCGGGGTTGCCGAGCGCTTCAGCGAATACCGCACCGACCTCACCGAGCTGGCCCCGGAAGACAAGGACCGCCTGCACGTGTACGGCGACATCGCCACGCAATGGACGCCCGGCCACTGGGTGGGCCTGCGCGCGCACCACACCCATGATGACGGCAACCTGAAAAATCCTGGCGAACGCGTGGACGAGCTGGACAAGACCCGCACCGGCGACCTGACCTGGCTCGGCCTTGAAGCCAACAGCGACGCCTACAACTGGCGCAACCAGAACCGCGTCAACTACTGGGGTAGCGTGACCTGGCTCAGCGGTGATCGCGACAGCCTCAACACCACCACGGTCAACGGCGAACAGGTCGCCAGCGGCAAACAAAGTGGCGACGTCAACGCCTGGGCCACCGACCTCGGCATCCGCCTGCGCCTGGACCCGAACTGGCAAGTCGGTGCCGCCTATGCCCGCGGGAGCGGCGGCGGTGGCAGCGATGGTTCCGGCAACTACGAGCAAACCGGGCTGGAGAGCAACCGCTCGAACTTCACCGGCACCCGTTCACGTGTGCACCGTTTCGGCGAAGCCTTCCGTGGCGAACTGGGCAACCTGCAGGCTGCGACCCTGTTCACCTCCTGGCAACTGCGTGACGACTACGACGCCAGCCTGATCTACCACAAGTTCTGGCGCGTCGATGGCGACCAGAACATCGGCAGCAGCGGCATCAACGCCGTGGTCGAGGACAACGGCATCAACCGTCCGTTGATTCAGGGCGAGAAAGACCTCGGCCAGGAAATGGACGTGGTGGTCACCAAGTACTTCAAACAAGGTCTGCTGCCAGCGGCCCTGAGCCAGTCGGTTGATGAGCCATCGGCACTGGTACGCCTGCGTGCCGGTGTGTTCAAGCCAGGCGACGCCTATGGCAAAGACACCGACTCGTACATGCATCGCGCCTTCGTCGACGTGATCTGGCGGTTCTGATGCCGGGAGTGCACTGATATGAGCCTTCAAACAAATAGCCTGCAGCGCTTGCTGGCCGGCACCCTGCTGCTGGCCAGCAGCATCGCCCTGGCCAACGCCCAGGCGGCTGCACCGGTGGCCAAAGGGCTGCAGCAGGCCAAGACCTACACCGTCAGCAGTGCGCCGATCGAACCGCTGCAGATTCCAGCGCCGACCCTGCCCGATCTGTCTGGCTATACCGCCGAGGCGGTGCAGAACAAGATCCAGCGTGCGCACAAGGGCAAGGTCTCGGTGCGGCGCATGCTGCAAGAAAACGCGCTCAAGGAGTTCATCGGTGGCGACAACAAAATGGCCGAATGGGTGGCGCGTCAGCACGGCATTCCCCAGGCGATTTTCATCGATGACGGCCATGTCGATTTCACCGAACTGAGCAAGCGCGTGCCCAAGCAGTACCTGAGCGAAACCTCGCCTGGGGTGTACCTGGCGCGCCTGCCGATTGTGGTGGGGGCCAAAGGTGTGCTGGAAATCGACGCCAAGGTCAAAGCGCTGCGCCTGTCGCAGGAAGGCGGCTCGTTTATCGTCAACGACGGCAAACTGTTCGTCACCGACACCAAGGTCACCGGCTGGCGCGAGAAGGACAACGGCCCGGCCACCTTCCGCTCAGCCAATGAGTTCCGCCCGTTTCTGCTGTCGTGGGGCGGTACCGAGACGTATATCGTCAACAGCCAGATGGCCAGCTTCGGCTACGCCAAAAGTAAATCCTACGGCGTGAGTATTTCCCAGTACACGCCGAACATGGCCAAGCAGATGGGCCGCCCGGAGCCGACCGGCTGGATCATCGGCTCCGAGTTCAGCGACATGTGGTACGGCTTCTACTGCTACGAAACCAGCGACTTTGTGGTCAAAGACAGCACCTACCGCGACAACATCGTCTACGGCATCGACCCGCACGACCGCTCGCACCGGCTGATCATTGCCGGCAACACCGTCTATGGCACGAAAAAGAAGCACGGGATCATTATTTCCCGTGAGGTCAACGACAGCTGGATCATCAACAACAAGAGCTACGACAACAAGCTCTCGGGCGTGGTGATCGACCGTAACAGCGTCAACAACCTGATCGCCTACAACGAGATCTACCGCAACCACACCGACGGCATCACCCTGTATGAGAGCGGCGACAACCTGATCTGGGGCAACAAGGTCATCAGCAACCGCCGCCACGGCATTCGCGTGCGCAACAGCGTCAACATCCGCCTGTACGAAAACGTCGCCATGGCCAACGGCCTGGTGGGTGTGTACGGGCACATCAAAGACCTCTCCGACACCGATCGCGACATCGCCCTCGACCCGTTCGACACCAAGGTTTCGCTGATCGTCGTCGGTGGCGAGCTGGCAGCCAACCGCAGTGGGCCGCTGTCGATCGACTCGCCGTTGAGCGTCGAGCTGTACCGGGTCTCGATGCTGGCCCCGAGCAAGGCCAGCGGTATCAGCTTTTCCGGTGTGCTGGGGGAACGTCAGGACGAAATCCTCGACCTGATGGTGCGCCAGCAGAAAGCCGTATTGATCGACCCGGTCGAACGCCAGACCGAAATGGCGGATTGAGGAAGCCACGACATGACCCCACACCTGATGAAACTGCTGGGCCTGAGTGCGGCCCTGATGGCGCTCAGCAACGGCGCGCAGGCCGAAACGGCGCAGGCCCCAAGCTTCAGCGCCGAACCCTGCTGCCAATTGTGCCCCGAAGCGCACGACGCCAGTCGCTACACCACACGCTATCAGCAGAACTTCACCACCCTGGTGCAGGCGCAGGGCGACTGGCTGTTCCGTACCCGTGAAGACCTGCGCACCGAATTCCAGACCACCCCGGCCGGCTACAAACGCCTACAGCAGCTGCACGACGCCTTCAAGGCGCGGGGTATCGAGTTGGTGGTGGTGTATCAGCCCACCCGTGGCCTGGTGAACCGCAACATGCTCAACCCCGCCGAGAAAGCCGCGTTCAACTACGAGAAAGCTTTGGGCAATTATCAGGCGATGCTCGCCCGCTTCAGCAAGATGGGCTACAACGTGCCGGACCTGTCGCCCCTGACCAACGAGCAACTGGCCGCAGCAGACCAGGGCAAAGACTTCTACTTCCGTGGCGACCAGCACTGGACGCCATACGGCGCTGAGCGGGCGGCGAAAATCGTCGCCGACACCGTGCACAACATGCCGGCCTTCGCCGACATTCCGCGCCGCGAATTCGAAAGCCACAAGTCCGGACGCATGGGTAAAACCGGCACCCTGCACAACGTTGCCGGGCAGCTGTGCGGCACCAGCTATGCGGTGCAGTACATGGACCAGTTCGTCACCGAACCGAAAGGCGAAAGTGGCAGTGACGACCTGTTCGGCGACTCCGGTAACCCAAAAATCACCCTGGTCGGCACCAGCCACAGCGGCAAGAACTACAACTTCTCCGGCTTCCTTGAACAGTACATCGGCGCCGACGTGCTCAACGTCGCCTTCCCCGGTGGCGGCCTTGAAGGCTCGATGATCCAGTACCTGGGCAGCGACGACTTCAAGAACAATCCGCCGAAGATCCTCATCTGGGAATTCTCACCACTGTATCGCCTGGACCAGGAAACCATCTGGCGGCAGATGCTCGCCCTGCTCGATAACGGCTGCGAGGGCAAACCGGCGCTGATGCACGCCAAGACTGCCCTAAAGTCGGGCAAGAACGAGCTGATGGTCAACGGCAAAGGTGGGGTGATCAAAGACCTGACCAACAAGCGTCACCAGCTGGATATCCGCTTCGAAGACACCTCGGTCAAGGTCCTGCAGGCTACCCTCTGGTACCTCAATGGCCGTCACGAAGACCTGAAAATCGAAAAGCCGGAAACCGCCGACACCGATGGCCGCTTCGCCTTCCAGTTGCGCGAAGACGAGGACTGGGCCAGCCAGACCTTGCTCGCAGTGGAAGTCCAGGGCCCGCAAAGCGGCACCCAGAACGTCGAAGCCACGCTGTGCCAACGAAAGTGAGCCACTAATGAACATGCTCAATATCCTACCCACCTCTGTGGGAGCGGGCTTGCCCCGCGAAAAAGCCGGAACAGCTATCGCGGGGCAAGCCCGCTCCCACAGTGCCTGTTCACACCTCAAGGCACTTGGATTGGCATTGGCCCTGTTTGGTCCGGCTGCACACGCCGCCGGGCTGGTCCCGCCACCGGGTTACTACGCCGGCATCGAGAAACTCAAAACCGGCCCTGGCAACTACACCTGCGAAGCTGTGCCCAAGCCCTACACCGGCAAGCTGCAATTTCGCAGCAAGTACGAAGGCTCGGACAGCGCCCGTGCGACCCTGAACAAGGCTTCGGAAAAAGCCTTCCGCGACTCCACCGCCAGCATCACCACGCTGGAGCGCGGGGTCAGCAAACAGGTGATGCAGTACATGCGCGACGGCCGCCCGCAGCAACTCGATTGCACCCTGAAATGGCTGGGTACCTGGGCGCGTGCCGATGCGTTGATGTCGAACGACTACAACCACACCGGCAAGTCCATGCGCAAATGGGCGCTAGGCAGCCTCAGCGGTTCGTGGCTGCACCTGAAGTTCTCCAATTCCCAGCCGCTGGCGGCGCACCAGCAAGAAGCCGAACTGATCGAAAAATGGTTTGCCCGCCTGGCCGATCAAGTGGTCAACGACTGGAGCAACCTGCCCCTGGAGAAGATCAACAATCACTCCTACTGGGCTGCCTGGTCGGTGATGGCCACCGCCGTCGCCACCGACCGCCGCGACCTGTTCGATTGGTCGGTGAAAGAGTACCGGGTCGCCGCCAACCAGGTCGATGACCAGGGCTTCTTACCCAACGAGCTCAAGCGTAAGCAACGTGCCCTGGCCTACCACAACTATGCCCTGCCACCGCTGGCAATGATCGCCAGCTTCGCCCAGGCCAATGGCGTCGATGTGCGCCCCGAAAACCATGGCGCCCTGAAACGCCTGGGTGATCGGGTGCTGTCCGGGGCCAAGGATCCTGGCCCGTTCAAGGCCAAGAGCGGCGAAAAACAGAACATGAACGACCTGAAAGTCGAGAGCAAATACGCCTGGCTCGAACCCTGGTGCAGCCTCTACCGCTGCAGTGCCGATGCCCTGGAGAAAAAGCACGACATGCAGCCGTTCAGAAACTTCCGCCTGGGCGGCGACCTGACCCGAGTTTACGAACACCGGTAGGAGCGGGCTTGCCCCGCGATGCGATGTCGCTGACACACCGCAATCGCGGGGCAAGCCCGCTCCCACCGCAACGGTTTCCCCGGTGATTGTTCACGGGGGGTTTGGGGGGCTGCTGCCCCTATATGGATAACGACAAGGAGAGATCGGGATGGTGTTTTCGTCCAATGTGTTCCTGTTCCTGTTCCTGCCGATCTTTCTCGGCTTGTACTACTTGAGCGGGCAACGCTATCGCAACGCCCTGTTGCTGCTGGCCAGCTACCTGTTCTACGCCTGGTGGCGCGTGGACTTCCTGGCGCTGTTCGCCGGGGTTACCCTGTGGAACTACTGGATCGGCCTGAAAGTCGGTGCCGCCGGTGTGCGTACCCAATCGGCGCAGCGCTGGCTGTTGCTCGGGGTGGCCGTCGATCTGGGCATCCTCGGCTACTTCAAATACGCCAACTTCGGGGTCGACAGCCTCAACGCGATCATGACTTCGTTCGGGCTTGAGCCGTTCATCCTCACCCACGTGCTGCTGCCGATCGGTATCTCGTTCTACATTTTCGAATCGATCAGCTACATCATCGACGTGTACCGCGGCGACACCCCAGCCACGCGCAACCTGATCGACTTCGCGGCCTTCGTGGCGATCTTCCCGCACCTGATCGCCGGCCCCGTGCTGCGCTTTCGCGACCTGGCCGATCAGTTCAATCACCGCACCCATACCCTCGACAAGTTCTCCGAGGGCTGCACGCGGTTCATGCAGGGTTTTATCAAAAAGGTATTCATCGCCGACACCCTGGCGGTGGTCGCCGACCACTGCTTCGCCCTGCAGAACCCGAGCACCGGCGACGCCTGGCTGGGCGCCCTGGCGTACACCGCGCAGCTGTATTTCGACTTCTCCGGCTACAGCGACATGGCCATCGGCCTGGGCTTGATGATGGGTTTCCGCTTCATGGAAAACTTCAAGCAGCCTTACATCAGCCAGTCGATCACCGAGTTCTGGCGGCGCTGGCACATCAGCCTGTCGACCTGGCTGCGCGACTACCTGTACATCACCCTGGGCGGCAACCGTGGCGGCACCTTCGCCACCTACCGCAACCTGTTCCTGACCATGCTGCTGGGCGGCCTGTGGCATGGCGCCAACTTCACCTACATCATCTGGGGTGCCTGGCATGGCATGTGGCTGGCCATCGAGCGCGCCCTGGGCCTGGACACCAACCCGCAGCGCTTCAATCCGGTCAAATGGGCCTTCACCTTCCTGCTGGTGGTGATCGGCTGGGTGATCTTCCGCGCCGAGAACCTCGATGTCGCTGCGCGCATGTACGGCGCCATGTTCAGCTTCGCCGACTGGCAGCTGTCGGAACTCAATCGCGCCAACCTCACCGGCCTGCAAGTCGCCACCCTGCTGGTGGCCTACGCGAGCCTGGCGTTCTTCGGCCTGCGCGACTTCTATCGCAACGCCAAGCCCGAACCCAAGGCGCAGCCGGTGGCCGTGCATGCTGACGGCAGCCTGAGCCTGGACTGGGGGCTGTACGCCACCCGTGCCCTGGTGCTGCTGCTGTTTGTCGCCTCGATCCTCAAGCTCTCGGCGCAAAGCTACTCACCGTTTCTCTACTTCCAGTTCTGAGTGAGGCGACCATGACCCGATCATTACGCAAACTCTATTCCGTGCTGTTCCTCGCCCTGCTGTTGGGCCTGGGCCTGTGGTCGCTGGGCGGCTTGGGTAGCTTCCAGCGCACCGCGCAAATGAGTGTGCTCGACGGCAAGCTGGCAAAAGCCGCCGAAACCCACTACGACGAGCAGTTTCCGCTCAAACGCATCGGCACCAACCTGTGGGCAGCGCTGGACTTCAAGCTGTTCAACGAAGGTCGCCCTGGCGTGGTACTGGGCCGCGAGCAGTGGCTGTTCAGCGACGAGGAGTTCAAACCGGTCGCCAACAGCGATCATTTCGAACAGGAAAACCTCGCCCTGATCCGTGGTGTGCGCGACACCCTGCAACAGCGCGGCGTGCAACTGGTGCTGGCGATCGTTCCGGCCAAGGCGCGCTTGTACAGCGAGTACCTGGGTGAACAAACTCCGGCCAGCCTGCACGACGACCTGTACAACGAGTTCCATGCCCAGGCCCGTCAGGCCGGCGTGTTTGCCCCGGACCTGCTGGCGCCGCTGACCACCGCGAAAAATCGTGGCCAGGTGTTCCTGCGCACCGATACGCACTGGACGCCGCTGGGCGCCGAAGTGGCCGCCCAGCACCTGGCTGAAGCGGTCAGCCGCCAGAACCTGCTCAGCGGCGAACCGCAGCAGTTCATTACCGAACAGCGCCCCGGCGCGCCGTACAAAGGCGACCTGACCAACTTCCTGCCGCTCGACCCGCTGTTCAGCAACCTGCTGCCGCCACCGGACACCCTGCAGGCACGCAGCACCCGCCCGGCGCAGAGCGCAGCACAAAACCCTGACGCGCTGTTTGCTGACAACCAAATCCCGGTGGCTCTGGTAGGCACCAGCTACAGCGCTAACCCCAACTGGAACTTCCTCGGCGCCTTGCAGCAAGCCCTGCGCAGTGACGTGGTCAATTACGCCGAAGACGGCCATGGCCCGCTGCTACCGATGCTCAAGTACCTGCAAAGCGCGGCCTTCAAAGACAGCGCCCCGCAAGTGCTGATCTGGGAGTTCCCGGAACGCTATCTGCCAATGAAGAACGACCTCAGCGACTTCGATCCACAGTGGATCGCCCAGCTGAAGAAAACCCGTAATGCCAATCACGATCTGGCCCTGTCGTCCAATCGGACGGAACACTGAGAGGTAACGCACATGACCACCAAGCACCGTATTGCCAAAGCCTTTGCCCTGACTGCCGGCATGAGCCTGCTCTCGCTGCAGGCCTGGGCCGGCGCCGATGCCGCCCTGTACGGCCCGAGCGCGCCGAAGGGTTCAACCTTCGTGCGCATCTACAACGCCGGCAACCAGGCGGTCAGCGCCAGCGTCGGCAACACCCAGATCAATGACGTCGCAGCGCAGGCCAGCAGCGACTTCAGCTTCATGCCGCAAGGCGACTACAGCGCCAAGCTCGGTAGCCAGAGCCTGCCGGTCAAGCTTGCCGCCGACCACTACTACACACTGGTCAACAACGCGGCCGGCGCGCCGCAGTTGGTTGAAGAACCGCCGTTCAAGAACAAACAGAAATCCCTGGTACGCGTGCAGAACCTCAGCAACCAGGCCCTGACCCTGAAAACCGCCGACGGCAAGACCGAGGTGGTCAAGCCGGTGGCAGCCAAGTCCCGCGGCGAGCGTGAAATCAATCCGGTCAAGGTCAGCCTGGCCTTGTACGAAGGCGACAAAAAAGTCAGCGACCTGAAGCCAGTGGCGCTGGAGCGCGGCGAAGCAGCGGTGCTCTACGTCACCGGTTCCGGCGACTCGCTGTCGCCGGTCTGGGTCAAGCGCCCGGTATCGACCCGTTAATCAACTGCCTTTTTCAAACTTCGGAGAACACTCATGATTCCAGTCATCCTGTCCGGTGGTAGCGGTTCGCGTCTGTGGCCCCTGTCGCGCAAACAATTCCCCAAGCAGTTCCTGGCCCTGACCGGCGAGCACACGCTGTTCCAGCAAACCCTGTCGCGCCTGGTGTTCGAAGGCATGGACACACCGATTGTGGTCTGCAACAAGGACCATAAATTCATCGTCACCGAGCAATTGCAGAACCTGAAGCTGCAAACCCAGGCGATTCTGCTCGAACCCTTTGGCCGCAACACCGCACCGGCCGTCGCGCTGGCGGCGATGAAGCTGCTCAATGAAGGGCGTGACGAGTTGATGCTGGTGCTGCCAGCGGATCACGTCATCGACGACCAGAAAGCCCTGCAACGCGCCCTGGCCCTGGCCACCGTGGCCGCCGAGCGTGGCGAGATGGTGCTGTTCGGCGTACCGGCAAGCAAACCGGAAACCGGCTACGGCTATATCAAATCGAGCCAGGACGCGCTGCTGCCCGAAGGCGTCAGCCGGGTCGCCCAGTTCGTGGAAAAGCCCGACGAGAAACGCGCCACTGAATTCGTCCGGGCCGGTGGCTACTTCTGGAACAGCGGCATGTTCCTGTTCCGTGCCAGCCGCTTCCTCGAAGAGCTGAAAAAGCACGACCCGGACATTTACGACACCTGCCTGCTGACCCTTGAGCGCAGTGAAGAAGACGGCGATAACCTGAGCATCGACGACGCCACCTTCGCCTGCTGCCCGGATAACTCCATCGACTACGCGGTGATGGAAAAAACCCAGCGCGCCTGCGTGGTACCGCTCAGTGCCGGCTGGAGCGATGTGGGTTGCTGGTCGTCGCTGTGGGAGGTGCATGACAAAGACAGCAACGGCAACGTCACCAAAGGCGATGTGGTGGTACAAGACAGCCGCAACTGCATGATCCACGGCAACGGCAAACTGGTCTCAGTGATCGGCCTGGAGAACATCGTCGTGGTCGAGACCAAAGACGCCATGATGATTGCTCACAAAGATAAGGTGCAAGGCGTCAAGCAACTGGTCAACACCCTCAACGAACAGGGCCGTAGCGAAACGCAAAATCATTGCGAAGTGTATCGGCCGTGGGGCTCGTATGACTCGGTGGACATGGGCGGACGTTTCCAGGTCAAGCACATCACGGTCAAACCGGGTGCCAGCCTGTCGCTGCAGATGCACCACCACCGCGCCGAACACTGGATCGTGGTGTCGGGCACCGCTGAAGTGACCTGTGACGAAAACGTCTTCCTGCTGACCGAGAACCAGTCCACCTACATCCCGATTGCCTCGGTGCACCGCCTGCGCAACCCGGGCAAGATCCCGCTGGAGATCATCGAGGTGCAGTCGGGCAGCTACCTGGGTGAGGACGATATCGAGCGTTTCGAAGATATCTACGGGCGCTCGACGCCGATTGAGCGTGGGGTATCGATCAAGTCCATCGCGCAGTAAGCGCTTTATCGCGGGGCAAGCCCGCTCCCACCGGTTGTGTCTGAACCGGTGGGAGCGGGCTTGCCCCGCGATGCTTTTTGGTTAGGATAAAAGCATTTCCGACCACAAGGCCGTGTCCATGATCATCGGTGCCCTACTCATCCTCACCTGGCTGGTGCTGTTGCTGCGCTACCCCGCCAAAGCCCTGCCGATTTCCCTGGCGGCCGTTTTCGGCCTGGCAATGGTGGCCCTCTGGGTAGTCTGGCAGGACAACCGCGAAACCCGCCAACTGGCGCGCCTGGACCTGCGCCTGACCTACGCCCCCGAGCAATGCCCGGCTGACCGCCCACTGCGCGTGCACCTGAAAAACGGCAACGATGTGCCGCTGCAAACCTTGCGCTGGCGCGTCGCCGCCTATGCACCGGGCGACAGCGTCAACCTCAGCGAAAACACCTACAGCGCACCGCGCTACCGCGGCCCCGGCGAACTGCAGCCAGGCGCCGAGTGGAGCGACTGCCTGCCATTGCCACCGCTGCGCTCTGGTTATCGCCCGCAATCGGTGGAGTTTCACGCGGAACAACTGCGCGGCAGCTTCAGCAATTAGCCGTAGGAGCGGGCTTGCCCCGCGATGCAATTCCACTGACACACCGCAATCGCGGGGCAAGCCCGCTCCCACAGCACCGCTGGCATTTGCGTCGACGGGCGAGCTGCGTATGATCGGGCTTCCCTCCCCCGCCTCGCGAAGGATCGTCCATGCCCATCGTTCTCATCACCGGTTGCTCCAGCGGTATCGGCCGCGCCCTGGCAGAGTGCTTCAAACAGGCCGGCTATGAGGTTTGGGCTACCGCACGCAAAACCGACGATGTCGCGCGCCTGCAGGCCGCAGGTTTTACCGGCCGCCAGCTGGACGTCAACGATGCGCAGGCCTTGCAACACCTGAGCGCTGAGATCGAAACGGCCCATGGCGGCCTCGACATCCTCATCAACAATGCCGGTTACGGCGCCATGGGGCCGCTGCTCGATGGCGGTGTCGAGGCCATGCAGCGCCAGTTCGAGACCAACGTGTTTGCCCTGGTCGGCGTCACCCGCGCGCTGTTCCCGGCCTTGCGCCGCAACAAAGGGCTGGTGGTTAACATCGGCAGCGTTTCCGGGGTACTGGTCACACCGTTTGCCGGAGCCTACTGCGCGTCGAAAGCCGCCGTGCATGCCTTGTGCGATGCGCTGCGCCTGGAACTGGCGCCGATGGGCGTGCGGGTCATGGAGGTACAGCCGGGCGCCATCGCCACGCAGTTTGCCGACAACGCCCAGAGCCAGGCGGAACAGGTGCTGGCTGCCGATTCGCCGTGGTGGCCGTTGCGCGAGCAGATTCATGCACGCGCCCGCGCCTCGCAGGATCACCCGACCTCAGCCAGCGACTTTGCCCAAGGCCTGCTGGCGGCCGTGGCAAAAACACCGACGCCAAGCCTGGTGCGTCTGGGTAACGGCAGCCGCGCGCTGCCATTGATGGCGCGCCTGCTGCCGCAGGCGCTGCTGGATGCGGTGCTGAAAAAGCGTTTCGGCCTTAACCGCCCGTTGTAACGACAGCGCTCAAGCTGGCAGGGTCGAACGCCTGCCAGCCTCCGCCCAGCGCCTTGTACAAGCCCACCAACGACTGCGACACCGCCGCCGAACTCTCGACCCACTGCTCTTCACTGGCGAGCAAGGCGCCCTGAACACTCAGCACATTGAGAAAGTCCACGGCCCCTTCCACGTACTGCTGTTGCGCCGTCTGCAAGGCAATCCGGTTCTGGCGCACCGCTTCGGCCAGGAGGTCGCGGCGTAGCTGGCTGGCGTTGTACAGGCGCAGCACATCATCAATCTCGTGCCAGGCGCGCAACACCACTTGCTGGTAGTGCAAGGCGGCCTCTTGCTGTTGTGCCTCGCGTAACTGCAGCACGCCGCGCAGCCGCCCGCCTTCGAAAATCGGCAGGCTCAATTGCGGCCCGATGCCGAAACGACGTGAATCCCAACCGCCAAAGTCAGACAGTTGCATCGATTGAAAACCGACATTGCCCGACAAACGAATGCTCGGATAAAAATCCGCCTTGGCCACACCGATGCTGGCAGTGGCTGCATGCAACTGGGCAGCAGCCTGGAGAATGTCCGGGCGGCGCTCGGCCAACTCGGAAGGCACGCCAATCGCAAAGCGTTGCTGCGGCGCGGGCATCGCTGCCGGTGCGAGCAATTCGGCCTGCAAGCTGCGTGGCGGCTCGGCCAGCAACAGGCTCAAGGCGTTGATCAGTTGCGCCTGACGTTCTTCCAGGGAGGGCAAGCGTGCCTCGATCGAGGCCACCTGAGCGCTGGCCTGGGCCACATCCAGGGCGGTCGCAACCCCGTCGCGCAGGCGCATCTGCGACAGACGCAAACTGTGCTGCGAGACCTCCAGGTTCTCTCGGGTCACCGCCAGGGTGCTCTGCACCGCACGCAACTGGATGTAGTTACCGGCGGTTTCCGCCAACAACGCCAGCAACACACCACGACGGTCGTTTTCGGCCACTTCAACCACCGCATCGGCGGCTTCGACCTGACGCCGCACACGCCCCCATAAGTCCAGTTCCCAGCTGGCGACCAGATCGCCTTGCCAGAGATTGAACGCCGACTTGCCGCCCTTGCCGGACGGATCGCTCAGGCCTTCAGCGCTGTTGCGGGCACGGCTGTAACCGGCGTTGAGATCGACGCCAGGGGTTTGCTCGGCAGCGATGCTGGTGCGCAGCGCGCGACTCTGCAGCAGGCGCGCGCTGGCGATCTGCAGGTCGAGGTTGCGCTGGCTGGCGCGCTCGATCAGGGCACTGAGCCTGGCATCGTCAAACTGCTCCCACCAGCGTTGCGCCATCGGTTCGGCCAAGGCCTGACTCGGCGCTGGCGTTTCCTGCAACGGCGCCCAGTTGGCCGGGGCCTGATTTGCCGGAGTTTGAAAATCCGGCCCTAAGGTACAACCGGCCAACAGGCTGAGCAGCAAGGGACTTGCGGCGAAGGCAGCTTTCATCGTGCGCTGACCTCATTACCACTGCTGAGGGTGGCGCGGGTATCGATGGTCGCCACCACCGACATGCCGACGCGCAAGCGCTGCAGCAAGGGTTGATCGGCATCGAAGACGATCTTCACCGGGATACGCTGCACCACCTTGGTGAAGTTGCCGGTGGCATTGTCGGGTTTGACCGCGGCAAAGGTCACGCCAGTGGCCGGGGCGATGCTTTCGACCCGACCGTGCAGGTATTGATCGGCGAAGGTATCGACGCGGATCTGTACCGGTTGCCCCGGCTGCACATGGGTCAGTTGGGTTTCCTGAAAGTTGCCGACGATGTAGGCATGCTCGAGCGGCACCACCGACAGCAGCCGCGCCCCGGGATTGACGTAGGCGCCAACGCGCACCGCCCGCTCACCGACCATGCCGTCGATGGGCGCAACGATGCGGGTGTAAGAGACATCCAGTTGCGCCCGTTCCAGGCTGGCCTGGGCATGCTTGAGGCTGCCCTCGGCGCTGTCCATTTGCGCGCGGAGGATATCGACCTGTTTGCGTGCCGCTGCCAACGCCGCTTGCGAGTTGTTCAGGCGTGCGCTGGCCTGGTCAACCCGGCTGCGCGCCTGCTGGGCGTTCTGCACGGTACCGGCGCCTTGTTCGGCAAGGCGGCTGTAGCGCGTCAGCTCATGGTTGGCGAAGGCCATCTCGGCCTGATCCGCGCTGACCGCTGCTTGCGCCTGGGCGATCAGCGAGGCCTGGCGTTCCAGGGTCGCCCGGGCATTGTGCTGCTGCGCAGTAGACACCAGCAGTTGCGCCTGCGCCGCCGCCAGCGCCGCCTGATAATCGCGGTCATCGATCAGCGCCAGCACTTGCCCGGCCTTGACCTGCTGGTTGTCCTCAACCAGCACCTGGGTGATGAAACCGGCCACTTTCGGCGCGACCACGGTGTAGTCGGCAGACACATAGGCATCGTTGGTGCTCTGTTCATCACCGCCCAGCAGCAGCGGCACGCCTGCGCCGAGCAGGCCAGCCAGCACCAGCGTGGCAACGATCAAGGCGGTTTTTCGGTGGGTCGTTATTGTCGTCATGGGGTTCTCTCAGAACAGCAACCTAAGCTCTGTACGAAAAGTTTTGTGGGAGCGGGCTTGCCCCGCGAATTCAGGCTTTGCTGCCGCGTTGCGGCAGATCGCGGGGCAAGCCCGCTCCCACAACGATGGATGACCATACTTTTCGTACATAGCCTAAGCCACGGTACGCGGTGGATAGATTCGTGTAGGCACAAAAGGAATCAGCGCAATCAAGGCAACGGCGAGCACGGCCATGCACAGGTAGAGGTCGGCAGACGTCAGCACCAGCGCCTGCTCATGAATGCGTTTGGCCAAGCCCGGCACCTGGCTGTCGGCCAGCGGCGAATTGCCCAGGCTGTCGACCAGGTGGTTGGAGTGAAAATGTCGGCGCACTGTGGTCAGCGCCTCGATCAGCGCGGCGGCGACCACCGAGGCCAGGCCTTTGACGGTGTTGAACCAGGCCGATGCGAAGGGGCCGTCCTGCGGGGTCATGCCGCCGGTGGCGAGCATCAGCAGCGGCAATACCGCCATCGGCTGGCCGAAGATGTGCAGCATCTGCAGCAGGTAAAAGTTGTCGCGAATCCACGCGCTGGTGAGCTGGCTGCCCAGCAGGCTCGACAGCGCCAGCATGCCCAGGCCGCAGGCCAACACCCAGCGACAGTCCACCGCGCGCAGGTTGCACAAGGCTGCAGTCAATGGCAGCGCCAGCAACTGTGGCACGGCCACCAGCAGCATCACCGGGGCAGTCTGCGCCGGGCGGTAGCCCTGGATCTGCGCCAGGTAACTGGAAGGAATCAGGATCGCCGCGGTCAGCACGATCAACACGCCGAACAAGGTCACCAGTGCATGCGTGAGGTTGCGGGTCTTAAGCATCTGCAGCTTGAAGAACGGCAACGGCTCGGACCACTCGTTGTACAGAAACAACACCAGCAACAGCAGGCCGCCACCCAGCAACCAGCAGATCAGCGGGGAATTGAACCAGCCCATACGGTCACCGAGGGTCAGGCCGATCACCAGCGAACAGATCGCCGGTAACCCCAGCAGCACGCCGCGCCAGTCGAATTGCTTGAAACGCTCCAGGCGCAGCGGGTCCTGCGGCAGGCCCCAGGCAACGCAGGCCATGGCCAGCAGCGACGGAAGCACGATCTGCCAGAACGCCCACTGCCAGCCGACGTATTCAGTCCATAAACCGGCCAGCGGTGTGCCGAGGTTCGGGCCAAACGTGGCGGTCAGGGCATAACCGGCAAGGCCATAGACCTTGATACCCGGCGGCAGAAAACGCAGGGCAACGCTCATCAGCATCGGAGGCAAAGCCCCTGATGCCAGACCCTGCAAAGTACGCAACAGCATCAGGCTGGAAAGAGTCGGGGCATAGGGCTGCAACAGCCCCAACAAGGCAAACGCGCTGATGGCACAAAGGGTAAAACGGCGCAGGGAAAACGTCGCCGCCAGCCACGGAGAAAAGGCCATCGCCGACACCGACGCAGCGGCATACACCGCGATCAGCCAGGCACCTTCATCGGCACCGATAAACAGGCCACCACGGATGTCGGCCAGAGAGGCCTTGGTGACCATCTCGTTGAGGCCAGCACACAACACCGCCAGCAACACACCCAGCAGCCCGACCACGATGCGCGGGCCAAACGCACTCGGCGCGGCAGGGCTGGCCACAGGCGCGGCAACGCTGGGCAGCGCAGTCAACGAACTCATGTAAGACATCTCCGGGGGGTAACAACTACCGGGAGAAGTCTATTGAAGGGTCAATGTTGTCGAAAACTGACATATCGGCAGTTTACTAGTGCAGCAAACGCATTCCGCGCGTTACGGGCTCTCGCTGCAACAGGCTTTGAGGGTCTGGCGCAACCAGCGATGGGCCGGGTCGTTATCGAAGCGTGGATGCCAGGCTTGCATCACCGTCACCCGCTCCATCGGCAGCGGGATGCGGAACGAACGCAGTGGCAGGCCGAGCTTGGTCACACTGGAGAGGATATTGGCCGGCATCGGCAGCAACAGGTCGGACTCGGGCAGGGAGAACATCGCCGAATGAAAACTCGGAGTGATCAGCGCCACCCGTCGTTGCACCTTGTAGTTGGCAAGCTCCAGATCGATCGGGCCGTTGGCGCGGCCACGCCGCGAGACACTGATCTGCGGATAGGCGGCAAATCGCTCGGGGGTGATTTCGCCGTCGAAGATCGGGTGGTCCTGACGGGCAAGGCCCACGTAGATGGTGTTGAACAGGCTCTGCACCTTGATCTCGGGGCCGAGGTCGATGGTCGAGCTGACCAGCAGGTCGGTGCGCCCGTCGCGCAGCACCGAGTCGTCGTCACCACCGCCTTCCGGTACAAAGCGCAGCACCGTATGCGGTGCCTGTTCGTGCATGGTGCGCAGCAACTGCGCGCCGTACAGGGCAATGAACAAATCGTTGGTGCGGATGTTGAACGCCCGATCCAGGGTCGCCAGGTCAACTTCCTCACGGCTGCGGAACACCAGCCCGGCCTGCTCGACCAGCGCCCGCACCTGATCGTGCAGGGCCAATGCCCGTGGCGTCGGCACCAGCCCGCGCCCGGCGCGGACCAGAATCGGGTCGCCGATGGCCTCGCGGATACGCCCAAGGGTGCGGCTCATCGCCGCCGGGCTCAGGTTCATGCGCCGTGCCGCACCCACCACACTGCCCTCATCGAGCAAGGCGTCGAGGGCAACCAACAGGTTCATATCCGGAATCTGCATGGGCGATTTTCCTTGGGCTAATAAACCGTGATGTTAACAGCTCGACAGCAGCCACCGAGTTGCGCCGCACACAACTACACAATGCATGCCGGGGCATTTATCCGCAGCGCCACCTGACCAACAATACCCGGCTAACCATTGGCCAGTGGAGCCGCGCATGCTCAGTCCCGTGTTGATCGCCATCGATGGCTCCAGTGCCTCGCAGACTTTGCTGGACCTTGCGCAACAGTACTGCCAGCCCGCTCGTCACCGTCTGCATGTTGTGTTGGCCATCGACGCAGCGTTTGCCGTGGGCGCCATCGGCGCGTACGAACAGCAAGAATACCCGGCGGCCAGCGACGAACAGCGGCATGCCAACCTTGCCGTGCAGTCGGTAGCACAACAACTGCGGGACATGGGCTTCGACAGTGACGGCAGTCTGGTTCAGGGCGAGCCGGTGACGGTCATTGTCAGTGAAGCACAGCGGCTCGGCTGCGCCTTGATCATCATGGGCCACCGCCACCTGAGCCGCCTGGGGCGCTTGCTTGATCCGTCGATCAGCAACAAGGTGATTGATCAGGTGGCGTGCCCGGTGCTGGTCGATTCGCGGTCTGTCTGAACAACTTATCGCGGGGCAAACCCGCTCCCACGGGGTTGGATGTCATCCTTCTGTGGGAGCTGGCTTGCCCTGCGACGGCTTCACCACCACCGTACAGGTGGTACCGGCAGCCAGCAAAAAGCCCTCCGGCACTTCGTCGATATGGATGCGCACCGGCACCCGCTGGGCCAGGCGCACCCAGTTGAAGGTCGGGTTGACGTCGGCGATCAGTTCACGGCTCTCCGGGTTGTCGCGGTCATAAATACCCCGCGAGATACTCTCGACATGACCCTTGAGCACTTCGCCGCTCATCATTTGCAGTTCAGCCTGATCCCCAACCTTCACCCGCGGCAGTTTAGTTTCTTCAAAGAAGCCATACACCCAGAACGAGTCTTTATCGACCACCGCCATTTTCGGCTCGCCGGTGCGCGCATAGTCGCCGCGGTGCACGTTGAGGTTGGTGACGTAGCCGTCGACGGTGGCAAGGATTTTTGTACGCTTGAGGTCCAGCTCAGCCGCGGCTAGCTGCGCCTGGGCATGCTGGTAGTCAGCCAGGGCCGAGTTGGCGATGTTGCTGGCGTCGTCACGGTTCTCGCGGGAGATCACCAGGTTGTCGAGGTCGGCACGTCGGTTCGCGTTGACCTTGCGCATCTCCCAGGTGGCCTTGCGTGAGGCCACCAGCGCCTGCGCCTGTTTCACCGCCACTTCGTAGTGCTCGGGGTCGATCTGCATCAGCAGGTCGCCCTTCTTCACCAACTGGTTGTCGCGCACCGGCACATCGACCACATACCCCGGCACGTCTGCGGCAACGTTGATGATATCGGCGCGCACCCGCCCGTCGCGGGTCCAGGGGGTGTTCATGTAATGCACCCAGAGCTGGCGGCCGATCACCACGGCAGCAGCCAGTACAAGCAAGGTGGCGATCAGGCTGAAAAACTTTTTCATCAACAGGGGTCTCAACGGTAGAGAGTCAGGGCGATGGATCCGAACAAGCAAATAAACAAGCACAGGCGCAGCAACGCCGGGTGCCAGAAAAAGCGGTAGCCGTCATAGCTGGCAATGAACCGGTCAAGGCCCCAGGCCAGCCCGGCGGCGAACAGGAACATCAGGGTCATGGTCGGCATGTAGACGCCGTGGAAGGCGATTTCACGAGGCATGGGGCAGTCCTTGGGCCGGGGCCAATGCAGCCAGCGGCGACTGGGGGTCGAGCAACGAGGTACGGATGAAATGCAGGTAACTCTGCACCCGGCGCAGGGCCGAGGTGTCGAAGTGGCGGGCGAACGGTTCGTCGGTGGCCAGCACGCGGCTGATGGCGTGGTCTACCGCAACCAGGGCACGTTCGTGGTTGCTCGCGCTCGGTTGCAGGAACAACCGCGCCAGCGCCCGGCCCATGACCCGGATGGCCTGGCGCCAGGGTTGCGACTCGGCATAACACGGGTGCACCGGCAGGATCGCTTGCTCTTTGCGCAGCTCGATGATCGCGTGCCCAACCTCAAGCACCAGGAACATCCAGCGCAGCAGGCTGCTCTGCACCTGCGGTTTACCGGCGGCCAGGCCATAGGCCTGGTGCAGCAGGTCGCGGGTACGGCTTTCAAACGCCGAGCCCAGGCCGCGCAGGCGCCCGGTAATAGCGAACAGCACCTGGCTACGCAAGTCATGCTCCAGGCGGCTCCACAACCAGCGGCTGTTCGGCGGCAGGATGATCGCGCCAGCGGCAGCGCACACCAGCATGCCGATGACCATGGCGATGTAGTCGTTGATGAAGTTGTACGGGTTGTACACCGTGAGGTTGTCTGGCACCGAACCGGTGGCGAAAAAGATCAGCAGGCCCAGACCAACCCCGGCATAGGCCGGGCGCGACGCCAGAAATGCACCGAGCACGAACACCGGCGCCAGCACCAGGCACAGCAACGGAAAGCCGTCGATCCAGGGGAACACGAAAAAGGTTTCGAAAAAGCCGATGAAGGCGCCGAGCAAGGTGCCGCAGGCCATCTGGAATGACATGCGCTTGGGGTTCGGCGACGCTGCTGACAAGCCGACGGTAGCGGCAGCGATCAAGGTCATCATCGCCCCGCTCGGCCAGGCGGTGAGGATCCAGAAGCTGCCCAGCACCAGCAAGATAAACGATGCCCGCAACCCGGCGGCCAGCGACACCATCCAGTTGGTTTGCGCCACATAAGGCTCGTCCCACTGCTCACGGGCATGGTTGTGCTCGGCCAGCGAGGCGTGGGTCAGGGCGTAGTTGTGCAGGTCATCGACAAAGCGATAGAGCAGCTCATAAGCCGTATGGAAATCGAGCAAATCGGCATCGCTCGGCCCGGTTTCGACATAAGCCGCACGCAGGCTGCGTACCCGCTCCGGCAAGCCTTCCTTGTAAGCTGCCAGTTGCTCGGCCAGGCGTGCCGCGTCCGGGCTGGTCAGGGCCCGCCCTGAGTAGGCGTCGAGCAGTTCGGCCAGGGCCGCAAGGCCGGGTTCAATTGCCGTGACGATCTGCAGCGGGCCACGCAGGCGCAAGCGCTCAAGCAACTGGTGCAAGGCGTTGAAGCGTGTGGTGATGGCCATGAACTCGCTGTTCATCCGCCCCAGACGGCCATTGCGCCGGCGCATGTGCGGGTCTTCGAAGGCAGTGACATTACGCAGGCTCTCCAGCCCGACCGCCTCGGCGATAAAGCGCACGTTGCTGCTTTCAAAGCGGTCGCGCTGGCTGTCGCCGCGCAGCCCCTCGACAACGAAACCGGCGAACACACCAAAGCGCTGATACAGGGCATTACGCATGGCGGCACTGGCCGACTGCGGCAGGATCGCAGCGCTGACCAGGGTCGAGACCAGAATCCCCAAAGAGATTTCCAGCACCCGCCAGACCGCCGCCATGAACGCGCCGTCGGGGTGTTGCAAGGCCGGCAGGCCGACCATGGCCGCGGTGTAACCGGCGAGTACGAAACCATAGGCCTGGAAGGTCCGGTAGCGCATGGCTCCGGCCGAGCACAGGCCCACCCAGATCGCCAGGCTCGGCAGGAACAACTCGGTGTTCTGCGGAAACAAGGCAATCAACAGCACCATCATCGACGAGCCGGCCAAGGTGCCGAGCAAGCGCCAGAAGCTCTTGGCAAACACATGCCCGCTCTGCGGCTGCATGACGATGAACACGGTGATCATCGCCGTGCGCGGCTGCGGCAATTCCAGGCGCATGGCCAGCCACAGGGTCAGGAACGCCGCGCTGAGCACCTTGAAGATGTACACCCAGGTCACGCCGTCGGTGCGTGCCCACTCGAAGAAGCCGCGGCGCCATTCCAGGCTTGCCAACCAGCGCCAAGGCAGTGTCAGTGCGCTCATTCGGCGTGGTCCGGCTTATCGAAAATCGCCAGGGTAGCCGGGGTTTTCGGCGCCTGTTGCTTGTCTTCGTCCGGCACATCATTACCGGCGCCCAAGCCACCGCCCAGCGCGGTAACCAACTCGGCGTGCGCACTCAGGCGCGCGGCCTGGACCTGCTGCTGGATCTGCTGCTGACGGAACAGCAAGGTCTGCGCGTTAAGTACATTGAGGTAGTCGGTCAGGCCACGCTGGAAGGCGATCAAGGCGATGTCGTAAGTCTTCTGCGCAGAAGCCACCGACTCGGCAGCAAAGTGCTGCTGCTCGTTCATCGACTCACGGCGAATCAACTGGTCGGCAATGCCCTTGAGGGCGTTCACCACGGTCTGGTTGTACTGCGCCACCGCGATGTCATAACCGGCCGAGGCCACACCCAATTGCGAACGCAGCCTGCCGCCATCGAATACCGGCAGGCTGATGGCCGGGCCGACGTTGTAGTTGAACTTGCGTCCGGTGAGAAACTCCAGCGCCCCCCCGCCGGTGGCCATGAAGCCGAGGCCACCGACCAAGTCGACGTTGGGGAAGAAACCGGCGTGGGCGACATCGATACCGCGCGCCTGCGCCGCCACTTGCCAACGGCTGGCGACCACGTCCGGACGCTGGCCGACCAATTCTGCAGGCAACGCCGAGGGCAGTTTCAAAGGCGCGCCAAGGGCCAGTTGCGGACGCTGCAATTGTGCGCCCTCGCC
The DNA here is from genome assembly GCF_056322725.1 of Pseudomonas sp. NUPR-002. Taxonomy (NCBI): domain Bacteria; kingdom Pseudomonadati; phylum Pseudomonadota; class Gammaproteobacteria; order Pseudomonadales; family Pseudomonadaceae; genus Pseudomonas; species Pseudomonas sp. NUPR-002. Next base: position 995,318 of record NZ_CM150476.1, on the reverse strand, counting down.
CGGCCCTTTACCGGCCAATGCGGCCAGCTGGTTACGCGCCAGGGCGATTTCTTCATTCAAGGCATCGAGCTGACGATGGGTTTCCGGCAGCGGGGTTTGCGCCTGACTGACTTCGAAATGGGTACCGATGCCACCAGCCAGACGCCGTTCGGCCAGGGCCAGAATCTGCTCTTGCTGCGCCAGTTCGGCTTTGACGATATCGCGCTGGGCAAAGTGCAGCGACAGCTGGATGTACACCTTGACGATGTTGTTCTGCAGCTCAAGCTGCGCCTGGCGTAGCTGCGCCGCACTCATGTGGGCCATGTCCACGGCCTGCTCACTGGCATTGCGCTCACGGCCCCAGAGGTCGAGGGCGTAGCTGAAGCCCAGCGCGGCGTTGTTGTCCCAGGTGTTGGCGCCCGACAAGGCGCCCGGGCCATAGAACTGATCTTCCGGCCAGTTATGGCGCTTGAGGGTCGACTCGCCATTAACCTGCAGTTTTTCGGCCGACTCGACCACGCCGGCCATGGCCTTGGCCTCACGCACCCGGGCGGCGGCCATGGCCAGGCTCGGGCTGTTGTCCACGGCCAAGGCGATCCAGCGGTCCAGTTGTGGGTCGCCATAGGCGCGCCACCACTGCTGGTCAGGCCAGTGGGCATCCTTGCCGGCCTCACGGATCGCCTCGGAGGTGGTCAGGGTATTGGCTTGCAGCGTCTTGCTTTGCGGGGCAATGCCCCAGGTTCCGATACAGCCGCTCAAGGTCAAGCTAAAGGCACAGACACTGAGCGCATTGAGCGCTCTGATGATGCGACGCGGCACAGCTGCGAATTCCTGACGTAATAGGTGGATGACGCTTGGAGACGCAATTCTAGGGGGCCGCTGCACTGGCGATAAGCGTGTATTACTGCGAATCTTTGTTACGAAAACAGCGATAATCCGGCTTTAGTCTGAAGACCGCCTCGGTTACTTCATGTCACAATTTGTCGTCTACTTTGAGAGCGACCCATGGACACCCTGCAAAACATGCGTGCTTTTAGTTGCGTAGCGCAAGTCGGCAGCTTCACTGCCGCAGCCGTGCAACTGGATACGACCACCGCCAACGTCTCGCGGGCGGTCTCCAATCTTGAAGCCCATCTGCAAACGCGCCTGCTCAACCGCACCACCCGACGTATCGCCCTGACCGAAGCGGGCAAGCGTTACCTGATGCGTTGTGAACAGATTCTTACCTATGTCGAAGAAGCCGAGGCCGAGGCCAGCGACGCCCATGCCCGTCCGGCCGGGCAGTTGAAGGTGCATTCAATGACGGGCGTTGGCCAGCATTTCGTCATCGATGCGATTGCCCGCTACCGCGAAACCCACCCGGACGTAACCTTCGACCTGACCATGGCCAACCGTGTGCCGGACCTGCTCGACGAAGGCTACGACGTGTCCATCGTACTGGCCAGCGAGCTGCCGGACTCGGGCTTTGTCTCCCAGCGCCTGGGCATTACCTACAGCATCGTCTGCGCCTCGCCCGACTACGTGAAACAGCACGGCGTCGCGCATAAACCCAGCGACTTGCTCAAGCACGCCTGCTTGCGCATGGTCAGCCCGGTGATCCCTCTGGAGAAATGGCTGTTCGACGGCCCGGAAGGCCAGGAGATGGTCAACATCACCCAGGCGCCATTCCAGGTGAATTCGGCCGACGCGATGAAAACCGCGATCCGCAGTGGCATGGGCGTTGGCGTATTGCCGATTTATTCGGCCATAGACGGGCTGCGTGACGGCTCGCTGGTACGGGTCATGCCGGACTACCGCCTGCAGGAGCTGAACCTGTATGCGATCTACCCGTCGCGCCAGTACCTGGATGCCAAGATCAAAACCTGGGTTGAGTACCTGCGCAACTCATTGCCGGAAATCCTCGCCGCCCACGAGGCCGACCTCAAGACCCACGAGTTGCTGATCGCCAACTGACATCTGGCCGGGCTGCCCTCGGTGGGAGCGGGCTTGCCCCGCGATTGCGGTGTGTCATTGAAACTGCTTCGCGGGTCAAGCCCGCTCCTACCAGGGGTCAGTACAGAAATCTTGCTGCACAGAGGCAGTGGAGAATGATAGCGTGCTACCCATTCTCCCCCGCCAGCAGAGATTTCGTCGATGAAAAAGACCGTACTTGCCTTCAGCCGCATCACCCCGGCGATGGTCGAACGCCTGCAGCAAGATTTCAACGTAATCGTCCCCAACCCCAAGCTCGGCGATATCAGCGCGCAGTTCAATGAAGCCTTGCCCGAAGCGCACGGTCTGATCGGTGTGGGCCGCAAGCTCGGTGAAGCGCAATTGGCCGCTGCCGCCAAGCTGGAAGTGGTGTCGAGTGTTTCGGTGGGCTACGACAACTACGACCTGAACTACCTCAATGCACGCGGCATTGCCCTGACCAACACCCCCGACGTACTCACCGAAAGCACCGCCGACCTGGGCTTTGCCCTGCTCATGGGCAGCGCCCGGCGCGTCGCCGAACTCGACGCCTGGACCAAGGCCGGGCAATGGCAGGGCACCGTAGGCCCGGCGCAGTTCGGCAGCGATGTGCATGGCAAAACCCTTGGTATTGTCGGCCTGGGTAATATCGGTGCGGCCATCGCTCGCCGTGGCCGCTTTGGCTTCAACATGCCGATCATCTACAGCGGCAATTCACGCAAGACCGCGCTGGAACAGGAACTCGGCGCCCAGTTCCGCAGCCTCGACGAGTTGCTGGCCGAAGCCGATTTCGTGTGCCTGGTGGTGCCACTGGGCGCGCAGACCAAGCACCTGATCAGCAGCCGCGAACTGCAACTGATGAAACCCAGCGCGTTCCTGATCAACGTGTCCCGTGGCCCGGTGGTTGACGAAGCGGCACTGGTGGAAGCCCTGCGCAACGGCACCATTCGCGGCGCTGGCCTGGACGTGTACGAGAAAGAGCCGCTGGCCGAATCGCCGCTGTTCCAGCTGCCCAATGCCCTGACCTTGCCGCACGTGGGCTCGGCCACCGCCGAAACCCGTGACGCCATGGCCAACCGCGCCATCGACAACCTGCGCAGCGCCCTGCTGGGTGAGCGGCCGCGGGATTTGGTTAACCCGCAGGTCTGGAAGTAATAGCCTTGTAGGAGCGGGCTTGCCCCGCGATCGCGATCTGTCTGTCACGTCGCCTCGCGCTGTAGGAGCGGGCTTGCCCTGCGATTGCGGTCTGTCTGTCACATCGCCTCGCGGGGCAAGCCCGCTCCTACAGGCTTGGGTTTTCTGAACACCAGCACATTGCCCAACATCACCAGCACCAACCCCGCTAAGGCCGGGGCTGTCCACTGATAGCCCTCATACAACGCCGATACATTCAACGCCACCAGCGGGAACAGCACGGTGCAATACGCCGCACGCTCCGGCCCCATGCGCCCGACCAACGTCAGGTAGGCGGTAAAACCGATCACCGACCCCGGAATCACCAGGTACAGCAACGAGCCGATGTAGCGCGTGTTCCATTCCATATCGAACGGAATGCCGCTAACCAGGCAGTACGCCGCCAGCATCCCGGCCCCGTACAGCATGCCCCAGGCGTTGGTGGTCATCGGCCGCAAACCGGCCTTCTGCTGCAAGCTCGAGAGCATGTTGCCGGCCGAAAAACACAAGGTGCCGAGCAAGGCCAGGGCCAGGCCAATCACGGTTTCACGGCTGGCGGTATGGCCCGCCAGCTCCGGCCAGAACAACAGGCCCAAGCCGATCAAACCCAACGCCCCGCCACCCAGGACATTAGCGGCAATCTTCTGGCCGAAAAATACCCGCGCGTTCAGCGCATTCCACAAGGTGGCGGTGGAGAACACCACGGCAATCAGGCCACTGGGAATCCACTGGCTGGCGGTGAGAAAGCACATGAAATTCACGCAGAACAGGCAAAAGCCCTGCGCCAAGCAGATCCCGTGGCCACGCCGGTTCATCGGCTGCAGACGCCGGCTGAGCAGCAGGATGGCAAACAGAATCAGCCCCGCCAGGGCGAAGCGATAAACAATCGACACCGGAATGGCGACCACGCCCAACTGCAGTTTCAGGGCGATCCAGGTGGTACCCCAGATCAATACGGTGAGCAGATACAACGACAGGTTCATGGCCACACTCCTCGACTTCAGGCCTTAAGTCTCCTGCCGTCAGCAGCGTGCGCGCTTGCAGATTCTTGCGCTTTTACATGTACCACTGCTGTCAGACGTTGCCCGCCAGCGTAGGATGGCGGTCAGAGGAGTCGCTGATGAACGCATTGGATCAACTGCAAGTTTTCAAAGCCATGCACGACTCGCCCCACGCCCGTCTGGAACACAGCGCGCAACTGGGCGATGGCCTGGCCGCAGCCCTGTGGAACAACCGCCACGATGCCCGCGACTACGAAGCGCCGACGCACCACACCTTGTCGTGCTATATCGCCGACGGCACCGGCACCTTCCGCCGCGATCAGCCCAGCCACAAAGGCGCGCCAGACAAGCTGTGCATCATGCCCGCAGGCTCGGCGTCGCATTGGGTGGTCAATGGCTCGATCCGCCTGGCCCACCTGTACATCAGCCAGGAACAGTTCGCCCTCGGTTGCATCCGCCTGCTCGACCGCGAACCGCGCGAATTGCAATTGCAGGAAGCGACCTTCCTCGACGACCCCGCGCAGGCGCAGCGTTTTCGTGACTTGATTGCCATGGAATGGGACGAACCGGGCGAACGCCTGCTGACCAGCACCCTGGCCCACGAGATTCTCGACCATGCCGTGCTCAGCCAGGTTGGCCTGCGTCAGGGCTTGCGCCTCAAAGGTGGCCTGGCCGCGCATCAACGCCGTCTACTGAGTGATTACGTGGAAGCGCATCTCGACCAGCCGCTGAGCCTGGGTGAGCTGGCGGCACTGTGCAACCTATCCGAATACCACTTCGCGCGGATGTTCCGTGCCAGCTTCGGCCTGCCGCCGCACCAATACCTGTTGGCGCGGCGCCTGGCCACGGCACGGCAGTTGTTGCGCTTCGGCGACCTGGCCCTGGGCGACATCGCCCTGCGCTGCGGCTTCGCCAGTGCCAGCCATTTCAGTAACCGCTTTCGCCAGGCGCTAGGCGCGACGCCCGGTGAGTACCGGGCAGCCTTCCGGCCATAAGTTACTGGGGCAGTATCAACAACACCGGCCCCAGCACCAGACTCAGGCCAAGCAGCCCGAGCAACAGCCGTGGTTGATACGGCAGCAGGAACACCCACAAGGTGACGCCAGCCATCAACACCGCAGACCATTCAACCAGGCCCATGGCCCAACCGCTGTAATGCACCGCCAAAGACAGGGCCAGCAGTTGCAACAACCAGCCGCCGACCCGCAGCACACGCAGGCGCATAACGCTGGGTGTGCTGCCCAGCAGCTCCTTGTAGTGCTTTTCCATGGCCAGGCACAGGCAGGCAAAGCCGGCAAAACCGAACAGGGTAACGGCGAGCATCAACTGGCCTCACTTTCGATCAGGGTGGCGTTGGCGGCTTTTGCCGCCTTAGGCGCGCGCTTAGCGGCGACCACCGGCGGGCGCTGCATCGTGCGCGCGCCCCAGGCAAAGAACAGGCCGCAGCCCAGTGCGGTCAGATCGAAGCCGGCCATGGCCCAGTCACCGGCTGGAATCGACTGCATCAGGCCTTGATCGGTGGTCAACTGATTGAGCAGCGGCAAGCCAGCCCACAGCAGCGCCGCCAGCCACAGTTGTTCAGCCCAGGCGCGACGGCCCGGGCGCACACTGGCGTGTACCAGCGCCAGCAGCCACAGCAGGAAGAAGCTGTTGACCTCCCAACCCGCCCGGCCTTCAAGGCCAACCGGCAGTAAACGGTTGGCCCAGAAGAACGCCGCCACGCCCAGCAACAAGCCACTCATGCTGGCGATGTTCAACACTTCCACCAGACGCAACTCGAACGGCTGCGTACCGCTCTTGGCATGTTTGAGCTGACGCTTGCCCAGCCACATCACCAGGCCGGTGCCGATGACTGCCGTGCCGAGCACGCCAAAGAAGAAGTACAACCAGCGCAGCCAGGGCTCGGCGAACTTGCCCATGTGCAAACCGTACATGCCGCCGACGATCAGCACCGGCGCAGATTCGGCTTTGCTACCGCCGAGCAGGTTGCCGTTGACGCCATCGAAGGTCCAGCCACCGCCACGCTTGTAGGCAATACGATCACCGCCATGGTACGAGAAGCGCACGCGAGCGTGCTGATCACCGGGGTTTTGCACTTCAATCCAGCCCACGCGAGTGCCGGGCGCCTGCTCCTGGACTTGCTGATACAGCGTCGGCAATGGCAACAGCGGCGCGGCAGTGCCAGCTGCCTTGAGCTGTTCAGGCGCGCCGAACAGGTCATTGAAAAAGCCGCGGGTGTTGTCGCCATAGCTGGCAATGATGCTCGCTGGCATCACCAGCGACATGAAGATCACCAGGCTGCTGTAGCTGATCATCAAGTGAAACGGCAACGCCAGAACGCCAATCGCGTTATGCCCGTCCAGCCAGGAGCGCTGGCCCTTGCCGGGACGGAAGGTGAAGAACTCCTTGAAGATCTTCTTGTGGATGATGATCCCGGTGACCAGCCCGATGAACATGATCAGCGCGGCAAAGGTCGACAACCAGCGGCCCCAGGGGTGTGGCATTTCCAGCTGGAAGTGGAAGCGATAGAAGAACTCACCGCCGCGGGTTTCCCGCGCCTGCACCTCAGCGCCGGTGGCCGGGTCGAGGGTTTTGTCGATGAAGCCGCGCGGCCCGGCCCCTGCGGCGCTCCAGCCGACACTCAAGCCCGGTTCACGCGCCTCGGGCAGGCGGATAAACCAGCTGCGCGCGTTGGGTGCGTGCTGCTGCAGGTAGTCTTGCGCCAAGGCCAGGCTGGTCATTGGCTCCAGCGCCCGCGCTTTGACCTCGGGCTTGGCCCAGTGATTGATCTCTTCCTTGAAGTAAGACATGGTCCCGGTCAGGAAAATCGCAAACAGCAGCCAGCCGAAAATCAGTCCGGTCCAGGTATGCAGCCAGGACATCGCCTGGCGAAAGCCCTCTTTCATCAGCTCTTCATCCAGTAGGCCAGGCCGTTGATCACCCCGAGCACCAGGCTCGGCAGCAACACCCCCTGCCAGGCCTGCCAGGCGCTGCGACTGGCAAAGCACCAGAGAAACGCCACCAGGTAGAACAGGAATGACAGCATCATGCCGCTGAGCACCGCTTCAGCTTTCGGCATCGGTGCCAGCAAGGTGACGCAGACACTGGCCATGGCCGCCAGCAGATAACCACCGAATACGGCGGCCAGGCAGCGTGAAGTCACAGCCAGGCGATAACTCAGGGGCAAGCCGGCGGCTTTGCTTTTCATGGCATCCATTCCTTGTGAAGAGTCACCAATAATAATGATTTATATTCTCACAAGCAAAGCCGCAGCCCACTACGTCAGAACGACAGGTCGATACCTACGGTGTAGCGACGACCATCGAGCACGGTCTGGTAGTTCTCGTAGTCGACTTCCTTGTTGAACACGTTGTACACGCCAGCCAGCAGCTTGACGTTCTTGGTCAGCCGATAGGTGCCACCGAGGTCAACGAAGGTGTACGACGGTGTGCCATCGGACATGGTGGTGCGCCCCAGGTAGTCGGAGGTTTTGCCGCGATAGTTCAGGCGCGCCCAGGTCCCCAGCTGATCGGTGGTCTGCCAGTCGAGGGTGGCGTTGACCATGTGCCGCGGCATCTGGTTCAGGGCCTTGCCCTTCTGCGGGCCGCTCTTCTGCTCGGAGTCGGTGAAGGTGTAGTTGGTGGCGAGTTTCAGCGCCTGGGTGATTTCCCAGTCCAGGGTCGCTTCGATACCACGCATTTGCGCCTCATCGACGTTCACCCGGTCGCTGATGAACTTGTACGAGGTGCCGCCGATCTGGCACTGACCCGAGGCACCGCCGGTGCTGTCGGTGCAGCGCCGGGTTTCGGTGATCTTGTCTTTGAAGTCGGTGTTGAACACGGTCAAGCCGGTGGAGAAGCCTTCCAGGCTGTCCCAGATCACGCCGATCTCCTGGCTCAGGCTTTTCTCTGGCTTGAGGTTGGAGTTGCCGACGATGATTGCCGGATCGCCACCGCCGCCGGTGATCTGCCCCCAGTCATCCACTGCCGCGCGGATATCCGGCGAGCGATAGCCGCTGGAGACGCCGCCCTTGACGGTCCAGTGCTCGGTCGGGTGATACACCCCGTACAAACGTGGTGACCAGTGCGTACCGTAGTTTTCGTCTTTGTCCATGCGAATGCCGCCGGTCAAGGCGAAGGTTTCGGTCAGACGCCATTCATCTTCGGCAAACAATGCCCAGGACCAACGGGTCAGCTGGTTGACGTCGGAGGCCGCGGCCAGCTGGTTACCTTCATCGCTCAGGTCTTCGTATTTGTACGAGCCGCCAAAGGTGGTGATGTGCGAATCACTGAAGAATGACACCTGCGAATTGAGCACGGTGTTCTCCAACTCCATGCGCCGACCCGGGTTCTCGATCTTCTCGCGTTGCAGGTAGCTGTCGGTGGTGATGCTGTCCCAACGCCCGGAGTGGCTGATCGCGAAGTTGGTGCGCTCGTAGTCACTGAAACTGTCGGAAGAACGCGCCGACTTTCCTTTGTGCGCATTACGTTCCTGCTCGGACTTGCCCGCCTCGAAGGTGATGTCGTTATGTTCATCAGGAGTGAACGACAGTTTGGCGGTACCGCTGTCGGTGCTCTGCTCGTTGAAGCCGTTGGCAAAGTCGTCTTCGTCACGGTTCGAGGTTTGCCCATAAAGCTGCAAACCGACCAGGTTCTCGATCAACGGCCCGGAGACGAACGCGCTGGTGCTGTTGTAGTCGCCTGAATCGGAGCGGTCCTGGAAGGTGGCTTCGCTGCGCACGCCTCCATACCAGTTCGGCGTGACTTTACGGGTGATGATGTTGATCACCCCGCCCATGGCGTCGGAGCCGTACAGCGACGACATCGGCCCGCGCACCACTTCAATACGCTCGATCGCCTCAAGGGGCGGCATCCAGCCTTGTTCGATCCCGGCTCCGTCACTGTTCGGACGGGTGGCCCGCGAGTCCTGGCGTTTGCCATCGACCAGCATCAACGTGTACTTGGAGGCCATGCCACGGATGCTGATATCGCTGGAACTGGCGCCACCGGTAACCACCACGCCCGGTACATCTTTCAGGGCATCGGTGACATCACGGTAGGACTTGTTCTCGATCTGCTCGCGGGTAATTACCGAAATCGACGCCGGCGCGTCCTTGATCTGCTGGGAGAAACCGGAGGCGGTGACCACCACGTTGTCCAGTTCCATCGGTTTCTGCTGATCGGCACTGGCGTGGCTGGTGTACAGCGAGCAAAGGGTGAGCGCGAGACAGGATCGGGTAAAAAGCGGGTACACGTAGAGCTCTCCCTGAGTGTGTAAAGATTGGGTAAAGGTTCTCAGGGAGCGAATGCTATTTATTCTCAAATGAGAGTACAGCTTATTTACGTTATTTACATTTTCAGCCCTCCGGTTTTGCCGCCAGTCAGCGTCTGATTGCCGAACCGGCAGCGAAAACACTACAATGCGAACAATTCTTATTCTGTTGCGCATCCTGGCGCCGGAGTGTTCACGGTGCCCAGTGCCTCCCCTTCTTCCTTGCTCGAAGGCCTTTACCACGCCCATCACAACTGGCTGACCGGCTGGCTGCGTCAGCGCCTGGGCTGCCCGGACAATGCAGCGGATCTGGCACAAGACACCTTCATGCGCCTGCTGCAGGCCCGCGAAACGCCGGTACTCAACGAGCCACGGGCGTTCCTCACCACCGTGGCCAAGCGCGTGCTGTTCAACCACTACCGCCGTCAGGACCTGGAGCGCGCCTACTACCAGGCGCTGGCGCAATTGCCAGAAGAACTGGCGCCCTCGGAGGAACACCGGGCGATCATTTTCGAGACCTTGCTGGAGCTTGACCGTCTGCTCGATGGCCTGGCGCCGCTGGTCAAGCGCGCCTTCCTGCTGGCCCAGGTCGACGGCCTGAGTTATGGCGAGATTGCCGCACAGCTCAACATCTCGCTGGCCACGGTCAAGCGTTACCTGAACAAGGCAGCCATGCGCTGTTACTTTGCCCTGTGAACAACGCCCAACAGACGTTCTCGCCGCAGGTGGCCGAGCAAGCCGTGCACTGGCTGATCGAACTGCAGAGCGGTGCCCTCGACCCGCGTCAGCAGCAGGCCATGCAGCAGTGGCTGCAAGCCCATGAAGAACACCGCCGGGCCTGGGAGCATATCCAGCACGTCAACCAGCGCTTGCGCGGGTTGTCGTCACCGCTGGCCCATGCCGCGTTGCAGGCGCCGCATTCGGCCAGCCGCCGCCGGGCGCTCAAGACCCTGCTGATTCTCGGTGTGGGCGGCAGCCTGGGCCTGACCTTGCAGCAGCACAACGCGCTGCCAACCCTGCTCGCCGACTACCGCAGCCCGGTGGGTGAGCGACGTCGCCAGCCACTCGACGATGGCAGCCTGTTGCACCTCAATACCCGCAGTGCCGCCGACGTGCGCTTCGACGCAATGCAACGCCTGGTGCACCTGCTTGAGGGTGAAATTCAACTGACCGTCGCCGACGATGCCCGCCCGCTTCGCTTGTTGACTGACTTCGGCTTGCTGCAGCTCGAGCAGGGCCGCTACAACCTGCGCCAGTACCCGCAGTACAGCCAGCTCAGTGTGCACCAGGGCAGCGCCAGCCTTGCCGGTCAGCCCTTGGGCGCCGGTCGTCAGGCCCGCTTCAACGGCCCGCAATGGCAGGCTACGCAGTTAATCGACAGCAATGCCGGAGCCTGGGTCGATGGCATGCTGGTGGCCGCGCACATGCGCCTTGGCGACTTCCTCGACGAGCTGGGCCGCTATCGACGCGGCCAGCTCAACTGCGCCCCCGAGGTGGCCGAACTACTGATTTCCGGTAGCTACCCGCTGGCCGACAGCGAGCGCATTCTCGACCTGCTGGAAGTCGCCCTGCCAGTACGGGTGCGACGCTTTACCCGCTACTGGGTGACGGTCGAAGCCCGGGCCTGAAAAAAATTCAAATCCGCTGAGCTGTTTTTTCATCTCGCGTGACAGAGAAGGCAGAACCCTTTGCTTTGACCTTCTCAAGGACACCTTGCATGCCCCTTCGACCAAGCCCGTTGGCCCAGGCCCTTCGCACACTGCTGTTCGGTATCGGCCTGAGCGTTGCCGCCGTTCCCGCCATGGCTGAACAGGCCGCCGCACGCAGCTACCAGATTGCACCAATGTCGCTGGAAAACGCGCTGAACCAGTTCGGGCGAGAAAGTGGCGTGCTGATTTCGTTTGGCTCGCAGTTGACCAGCGGTGTGCAAAGCCCCGGCCTGCAGGGTCAATACAGCCCGCAGCAGGGGCTGGATGCATTGCTGCAAGGCACAGGCCTGCAAGCGCGCGCCGAAGGTGAAAACGCCTTCAGCCTGCAACCGGCAACGGCGGCCAATGCCCCGGTAGAGCTGGGAACCTCGACCGTAGTCGGTGACTGGCTGGGCGTTGCTCAGCAAGACAACGTCTTCGAACACCCCGGCGCCCGCGATGTGATTCGTCGCGAAGAGTTCGAGCGCCAGGGCGCCACCACCGCCCGCGAAGTGCTCAACCGTATTCCCGGGGTCAACGCCCCCGACAACAACGGCACCGGCAGCCACGACATGGCGCTGAACTTCGGTATTCGCGGCCTCAACCCGCGCCTGGCCTCGCGCTCCACGGTGTTGATGGACGGCATCCCGGTGCCCTTCGCCCCTTACGGCCAGCCACAGCTGTCGTTCGCGCCGATCAGCATGGGCAACATGGACGCCGTGGACGTGGTACGCGGTGGCGGTGCGGTCCGCTACGGCCCACAGAACGTCGGCGGCATCGTCAACTTCGTGACCCGGGCGATTCCTGATGAGCCGACCGTCAAGGCCGGTTTCCAGACCCAGACCAGCCCGTCGTCCAGCCATGACGGCTTCAAGACCAGCGCCAACCTGCTCGCTGGCGGCACCAACGACAACGGCCTGGGCGGCGCCCTGCTCTACTCCGGCACCCGTGGCGGCGACTGGCGCGAACACAGCGACACACAGATCGACGACCTGATCCTCAAAGGCAAGCTGCAACTCGACGAAGCCAACAGCCTGCACGCCATGGCCCAGTACTACGAAGGTGAAGCGCAGATGCCCGGTGGCCTGAGCGTCGCCGACTACGATGCCGACCCGTATCAGTCGACGCGTCTGTCAGACAAGTTCTGGGGCCGCCGGACCATGTTCAACTTCGGTTACGACTACAAGGAAGACGCCCGCCAGTTCAGCGTCAACAGCTTCTTCACCAAGACCCTGCGCAGCGGCTACCTGGACCAGGGCAGCTTCATTTCGCTGTCGCCACGCGAGTACTGGGTACGTGGCATCGAGACACGCTTTTCGCAAGGTTTCGCCCTCGGTGAAAGCTGGCACGAAGTGGGTGTCGGCTACCGCTACGTCAACGAAGCCAGCCACGAACTGCGCTACCGTGAGCCGATCAGCGCCGATCAACTGCCTACCACCGCCAGCCGCAAAGACCGAGACACCCGGGGCAGCACCGATGCTCACGCGATCTTCCTCGATGACCGCATCGACATTGGCCAGTGGACCATCACCCCGGGCATCCGCTACGAAATGATCGACTCCGAGCAGGCCAATAAAATCAGCGGCGTGCGCTACCAGGGCGACTACAACACCGCACTGCCTGCGCTGAACGTGATGTACCACCTGACCGACAGCTGGAACCTGTACGCCAATACCGAAGGCTCGTTCGGCAGCGTGCAGTACAGCCAGATGCCCAACCGGGTCAGCAGCGGCGAAGTCAAACCGGAAAAAGCGCGCACCTGGGAACTGGGTACACGCTATGACGATGGGGTGTTGCAGGCCGAAATCGGCGCGTTCCTGATCAACTTCGACAACCAGTACGAAAGCAACCAGACCAACGATTCGGTGATTGCCCGTGGCGAAACCCGCCACCAGGGTATCGAGACCAGCGTCAAGTACGCACTCGAAGGCCTGAACCCGGCCCTGGCCGGATTCGACGTGTATGCGACCTATGCCTTTGTCGATGCGAAAATCCGCGAAGACGGGCCGAACAAGGGCAATCGTGTGCCGTTCTCCTCACGCCACAAAGGCACCTTGGGCATCGGTTACACCGAGGGCCCATGGCAGCTGAATCTGGACAGCACCTACCAGAGCGACCAGTACGCCGACAACGCCAACACCTCGAGCGAAAGTGCCGACGGCAGCACCGGACGCATCCCCGGCTACATGCTGTTCAGCAGCCGCGCGGGCTATGATTTTGGCCCGCAACTGTCGAACCTGAACGTCGCCGTTGGGGTGAAGAACATCTTCAATCACCAGTACTACACACGCTCCTTTGACGACAACAACAAGGGCAAGTATGTCGGTGAGCCTCGTACGGTATACCTGCAGACTTCCGTCGCGTTTTGATCCAGCGCATGCAAAAGCCCGGCCGACGCCGGGCTTTTTGCAACAAGAAATTTATCTTTCAAAAGGACTTGAAATGTTGCGCCAAGTGCCTGACCTTGTAGTCAAGAGGCGATGGTTTCCACAGGCCGCAAAGGCCCCATCGATTCTCTTGCGAGCTAGCTGAATAAGGGATTGAACTATGCAAATCCAAGTCAATAGCGACAACCATATTCAAGGCAACATTCGACTGGAAGAGTGGGTCCGTAGCACCGTAGAAAGCACGCTCGAACGATTTGATGAAGACCTCACCCGCATTGAGGTTCACCTGCGCGACGAGAATGGCGCCAAGCCAGGTCCGCACGACAAACGCTGCCAGATGGAGGCACGCCCAAAAGGCCATCAACCGATTTCCGTGAGCCACACCTGCGCATCGCTCGACCAGGCTGTCGAGGGTGCTGCGACCAAGCTCAACCATGCCCTGGAGCACTTCTACGGCAAACTGCGCAGCAAACGTGCGGTTGCCCAACAAAGCGTTAACGGCGCCCAGAACGACGGGCTGTTGCAGGAAGAATTCCTGGAGAACGAACAAGCTCGCAGCATTAGCTGAACAACCTGACGCAGACGGTAAAAAGGCGAGCCCACTGGGCTCGCCTTTTTTATGGCCGGTAGGAGCGGGCTTGCCCCGCGATTGCGGTTTACCAGCCACATCGCCTCGCGGGGCAAGCCCGCTCCCACCGAGGGTGCAAGACAGTTTTATTTGCTTTCTTCGATCTCTTTGCCGCTGGCATCAATCGCTTTGGTCGAGGGGTACTGGTACGAGGCATAGCGCACCACCAGAATCGCAAATGCCAACAGCAAGATACCGCCACACACATACAGCAGCCCAACATCCGGCGCCTTGTGGTGCGAAACATCGCCGATCAGCAGGCGAGTCAATGCAGTAATCGCCACATACAACAGAAAGCGGATCGGCATGTGGTTGGTCTTGAAGTAAATCCCAACCATCGCCCCCAACTCGAGGTAGATAAACAGCAAGAGAATGTCATCGACACTCACGCCCCCTTTGCTGAGCATGTCGATGAAGGTCGCCACCGCAGCATAGGCCGTAATCGCACCAATGCCGAACAGCGCCAGGTAGTGGAATGCTTCAACGCACAAATTGCCCAACGAATCAGCCGAGCTATGCAAGCCCTTGCGCGTTTTATCTGCCCAGTTATTGCTCACGATTTCGGTTTCCTTGATACGGCTGAAAGGATGATGCGCCACACGCATGACGGTTTATCTGCATGCAGTTAAAAGGCCAGACGCCCTGTTTGAGAAGGCGGCCAAATGCCGCAAGGCACAGCCATCGCTGGCTGTGCCTTGTCCTTTCAAGCGTAAAGTGCGAAAACCGGTTTATTCCAGCGCCGACGCCGGGCCGAAGAACTCGTAACGGCTCTGCTGTTCAGGCACACCGAGGCCTTTGAGATGACGCTTGATGGTCGCCATGAAGCCTTTAGGGCCAAGGAAATAGGCGTCCAGGTCACGCTCCGCAGGCAGCCAGGCGTTGAGCTGTTCTGCACTGAGCAGGCCCAGGGCATCTGCCGGCTCGCTGACACCATCGTCTTCGGCGTAGCAGTAGAAGCGCTTCACCTGCGGATGACGCGCCGCCAGGCCGTCGACCCAATCACGGAAGGCATGTACCGCACCGTTGCGTGCGCAGTGGATAAAGTGCACCACCCGGCCACTTTCCAGTGCAGCTTCGAGCATCGGCAAGGTCGGGGTGATACCGACGCCACCGCTGATCAGCACCAGTGGTTTGTCGCTGGCGCTCAGGGTGAACTCGCCTGATGGCGGGAACAGTTTGATGCTGTCGCCCACGGCCAGTTGCTCGTGCAGGTAGTTCGACACCTTGCCACCGGCTTCGCGCTTGACGCTGATCCGGTACTGACCGGCATCGCTCAGCGCCGACAGCGAATAGTTGCGACGCTGTTCCTGGCCATCGATGATCAACTGCAGGCCGATGTACTGGCCCGGTTCGGCCTTGAGAATCGCGCCGCCATCCGCCGGGGCGAAGTAGAAGGACACGATCTCGCTGCTTTCTTCCACTCGCTGCGCCAGCTTGAACTCACGCGCACCGCGCCAGCCGCCCGGTGCGGCCTCTTTTTGGGCGTAAACCTCGGCCTCGGCACCAATCAGGATATCGGCCAGTTGCTGGTAAGCAGCGCCCCACGCGGCGATGACTTCAGGGGTGGCAACTTCTTTACCAAGCACTTCTTCAATGGCGCGCAACAGGCAGCTACCGACAATCGGGTAATGCTCCGGCAGGATCTGCAAGGCCACATGCTTGTTGATAATCTGCCCCACCAGGCCACCCAGCTGTTCCAGCTGGTCGATGTGCCGGGCATACATCAGTACGCCGTTGGCCAGGGCGCGCGGTTGATCACCGCTGGCCTGGTGAGCCTGGTTGAACAGTGGACGCACCTGCGGGTATTCGCTGAGCATCATTTTGTAGAAGTGAGTCGTCAGCGCTTCACCGCCGCTTTCCAGCAGGGGAACAGTGGCTTTAACGATTGCACGATCCTGGGCATTGAGCATGGATGACTCCTGAGCCTGTGGCTTCTGATGAATGCCTGAGCTAATTCAGATTCTGTGCCAACTTTTTTATTGTTTAAAATCAATGGCTTAAAAATATATGAGTCATAAAGACTAGCCCTGATATATAGTCAATAAGACCAACAGGAGTCTTTATGACTGCAAAATCCCTACTCACCGCCTTACTGCCATTGGTCAGCGATCTGGCCCGCGACCTGCCCGAGCGCGAGCGCTACCGGCGTTTGCTGGAAGCCATGCGCAGCCTGCTGCCTTGCGACGCGGCCGCCCTGCTGCGTCTGGATGGCGAGTGGCTGGTGCCGCTGGCGGTCGATGGCTTGAGTACCGACACCCTCGGGCGCCGCTTCAAGGTCAACGAACACCCGCGCTTCCAGGCCATTCTCAGCCACAGCGCCCCCACCCGCTTTGCCAGCGACAGCGAGCTGCCCGACCCGTATGACGGGCTGGTCGAAGGCCTGCACCAGCACCTGGAAGTCCACGACTGCATGGGCTGCCCGCTGTTCGTCGATGAGCAACCCTGGGGCCTGATCACCCTCGATGCGCTGGACCCTGAGCAGTTTCAGCAGGTCGAACTCGATGCCCTGCAAGCCTTTGCCAGCCTCGCCGCCGCCACGGTCAATGTGGCCGAGCGCATCGAACGCCTGGCGTTACGCGCCGAAGATGAACATGAGCGTGCGGAGGTCTATCGCCAGGCCAGCGGCCAGCAATACAAAGAACTGATCGGCCAGAGTAAAGCGCAAAAGCGCCTGCTTGAAGAAATCCAACTGGTTGGCAGCAGTGACCTGACCGTCTTGATCAACGGCGAAACCGGCGTCGGCAAGGAGCTGGTAGCGCAGGCCATCCACCAGGCTTCAAGCCGTGCCGACAAACCGATGATCAGCCTCAACTGCGCCGCCTTGCCCGACACCCTGGTGGAAAGCGAGCTGTTCGGCCATGTGCGCGGTGCCTTCACCGGCGCGGTCGGTGAACGCCGTGGCAAGTTCGAACTGGCCAACGGCGGTACGCTGTTTCTCGATGAAGTCGGTGAACTGTCGCTGACCGTGCAAGCCAAGCTGCTGCGCGTGCTGCAAAGTGGTCAGCTGCAACGCCTGGGCTCGGACCAGGAGCACCGCGTCGATGTGCGCCTGATCGCCGCGACCAACCGTGACCTGGCAGACGAAGTGCGCGCCGGGCGCTACCGTGCCGACTTCTATCACCGCCTGAGTGTCTACCCGCTGCTGGTTCCAGCCCTGCGTGAACGCGGGCGCGATGTGTTGCTGCTCAGCGGTTACTTCCTCGAACAGAACCGCTCACGCATGGGCCTGGGCAGTTTGCGCCTGAGCGCAGAAGCACAGGCGGCATTGCTGGCCTATGACTGGCCCGGCAACGTGCGCGAACTGGAGCACCTGATCGGCCGCTCGGCGCTCAAAGCCCTGGGCCAACACCGCCAGCGCCCGAAAATTCTGACGCTGGACGCCGCTGACCTGGACCTCAAGCCGGTCGAAGCGCAGGCCAGCCCTGAACCGCAGGCGGGGCCGGCAATCACCTCGTTGCCTATGGGTGACCTGCGCCAGGCCCTCGACGACTACCAACGCCAGCTCATTCAGGGCTGCCTGGAACGCCATCAGCACAACTGGGCCAGCGCCGCCCGCGAGTTGGGCCTGGACCGGGCCAACCTCGGTCGCCTGGCCAAACGTCTGGGTCTACGCTGATTTGGCCAACCGATTAAAGCCACGGGCTGGCGGGTCGATAACCCGGCATATCCCCCCTTTGAATCTGTCCTGAAGGTGCCTATGGCCTCGCACAATGCCCGCGCCGATTCGCTGTCGCTGCTGCTGTTCACCCTGCGCAGCGGCAAGCTGATGGCGATCAACCTGCTCAAGGTCAGTGAAATCATCCCCTGCCCGCCGCTGACCAAACTGCCGGAGTCGCACCCGCACGTCAAAGGCGTGGCGACCTTGCGCGGCAACTCGCTGTCGGTGATCGACCTGTCTCGCGCCATCGGCGAACAGCCGCTGCTCGACCCACAGGGCGGCTGCCTGATCGTCACCGATATCAGCCGCTCCAAGCAGGGCCTGCATGTGCAGGCGGTGAGCAAGATCGTTCACTGCCTGAGCACCGACATCAAACCGCCGCCCTATGGCTCGGGCAACAAGTCGTTTATCACCGGCGTGACCCGGGTCGACAACACCCTGGTGCAGGTGCTGGACATCGAGAAAGTCATTCATGGCATCTCCCCGCCTGCCCATGACCCCATCAGCAGCGAACTGAGCGCCGATGATGCCGCCGTGCTGGCTGCCACCAACATTTTGGTGGTCGATGACAGCCAGGTGGCCCTGCAGCAATCGGTGCACACCCTGCGCGGCCTGGGGATCGAATGCCACACTGCACGCAGTGCCAAGGATGCGATCAACACCCTGCTGGAGCTGCAAGGCACTGACCAGGAGATCAACGTGGTGGTCTCGGATATCGAAATGTCCGAGATGGACGGCTTTGCCTTCACCCGTACCCTGCGCGAAACCCCGGACTTCAAACACCTCTACGTGCTGCTGCACACTTCGCTGGACAGCGCCATGAACAGTGAGAAGGCGCGGCTCGCCGGAGCCAACGCCGTGCTGACCAAGTTCTCCTCACCGGAACTGACCGACTGCCTGATCGTCGCGGCGCGCGCGGTTGCCTTCGAAGAAAGCTGAAACACACCTCATGAGCGGCGTGCTTGAATGTGCCTGAACCTCAGGCACAATTGAGCCCATCGCCTACCGGGGTACCGCTCATGAAAGCCTTTGTTAGCCTGCTGCTTGCCTGCAGCGCCTTGACCTCCCTGGCCCACGCCTCCAGCGATCAAGCCTGGAACGACCACAACGCACAGATGAGCGAGCGCTGCATCGCCGCCAGCACCCTGAAAAACGTCAAGGTGCTGGGCGAGCCTGCCGAATTCGACGACCGCGTCGGCTACAGCGCACTGCTGCTGGAAGGCCGTTACCCGCAAAAACACATGAACAACCGCAAAGGCACCGAACTGTGCCTGTACGAGCGCCAGCGCAACCTGGCCTTCGTGACTGAATGGGCCCCCGCCAAACCGTGAATACCGCACAAACCGCTGATATCCGCTTCGACTGCACCGGCTGTGGCAAGTGCTGCACTGGCCACCATGTGCCCCTGACCTTGAGCGAAGCGCGCCAGTGGACGGGCTCGGGTGGCCAGGTCATCGTCCTGATCGAAGCCTTCCTGGCCAACGGCCTGGGCTTGCCTGCCGATCAACGCGAACACGCCTTGCGCCGCTCCTGGCCGGTACCTTGTGGCAGCACCGAGGTGCAGGTGGCGATCACCTTCGCGGCCTTCAACCCCGAGCGTTGCCGCAACCTGGACGCCAACGACCTGTGCACCATCTACGACAGCCGGCCGCTGGTGTGCCGCATTTACCCAATGGAAATCAACCCGCATATTCCCTTGCGCCCTGAAGGCAAAGACTGCCCCAGTGAAGCCTGGCAAAGCGGCCCGGTGCTGATACATGGCCAACAGCTGGTCGACCGGCGCCTGGCCGAATTGATTGAACGCTCACGCCAGGCCGACCGCGACGATATCCGCAGTAAAGTCGCCATCTGCCAGGCCCTGGGTATCGACACCAGTGCCCTGAAAGGCAACGGTTTCACCGCCTACCTGCCCGACACCCAAGCCTTGGATCAGGCACTGCAGCAAGTAGACACACAAGCGCCGATCACGCCCTGGACCTTGCATGTGATTGACCCGGCACTGTGCGAACAACTGCAGGCCAACGGTGCCCAGGTGTACAGCGAAGCCGCCGGGCACTACGCCTTTATCGGTTTCTGAAAAACCTCAGTGACAGCGCCGCCAGAACTCCGCAGCCAGGCGGCGCAAATCCTCGGCCAGCGCCGCGACGTCACTGGCACTGAGGTGGCTTTGCTGACCGACCTGCACGGTTGACTCGCTGGCCTGACGAATACTGATGATGTTGCGGTTGATGCTTTCGCTGACCTGGCTCTGCTGCTCCACCGCCGCGGCGATCTGCACACTCATCTCGCTGATCTGGTTGACCCGCAGGCTGATGCCATCCAGCGCACTGGCGGCCTGCCGGGCCTGATCGACACTGTGATCGGCATGCTCGCTGCTCTGCTGCATCACCTGCACCGCATCGCGCGCCACCCCCTGCAACACGCTGATCATCCGCTGTATCTCATGGGTCGATTGCGCCGTGCGCTGCGCCAGGCCGCGTACTTCATCGGCGACCACGGCAAAACCACGGCCCTGATCACCGGCGCGGGCCGCTTCGATGGCGGCGTTGAGCGCCAACAGGTTGGTTTGCTCGGCAATCCCGCGAATCACTTCGACCACCCCGGTAATCTCGCTGCTGTGATTTTGCAGGTTGTGGATAACCTCGGTGGCGGCGCCCAGCGAGTCGGCCAGGTTCTGGATGGCGCTGCGATTGAGGTCGACCAACTGGTGGCCGGCGCGGGTTTCGTCTTCAGCCTGATCGGCTGCTTGCGAGGCTTGTTGGGCGTTGTTGGCCACCTGGGCGACGCTGGCCGCCATCTGATGGATCGCCGTGGCGATCTGATCCGCTTCGCCCTGCTGCTCCAGATGGCTGCTATGGCTGCTGTGCAGTGACTGCGCCAGCGAACCGGTATGCCCGGCCAGGCGCCGGGAAGTATCGCCAATCCGCCCGACCACCGCGCCGAGCTGGCCCTTGAGCATGCGCAAGGCAAAATCGATCTGGCCGATGCCGTCGCGCCTGCCGGTGTACAACTGCTGACTCAGCGGGTTGTCAGCGATGCTCAGGGCCTCGGCACACAAACGCTGGAACGGCTTGAGCACGGCCAGGATCACCAGCGCGCTCAAGCCACTGGCCAGCAGCACTTCCACCAGGCCTTGCCAGGGCAACACCGGCAGGAGAAAACGGCTGAGCACGGTGGCCAGCATCACCCCGAGCGTCACCCCCGCCCATAATTGCCAGCCAAGCCCCAGCACCGGCAAGCGCTGCCACCAAGGCCGTTTGCCGCTGCGCAGCTGTGCATAACAACGCTCGGCGGCTTCGATCTGCTCGGCACTGGGCTTGGTGCGCACCGACTGGTACTCCACGGTCTGGCCCTGGCTGGCGATCGGCGAAACAAAGGCACTGACCCAATAGTGGTCACCGTTCTTGCAACGGTTTTTCACCAGCCCCATCCATGACTGGCCACGCTTGAGGGTTTGCCACATCTGTTCGAATGCCTGAGGCGGCATATCCGGATGACGCACGATGTTGTGGGCGCTGCCCATCAACTCTTCACGGCTGAAACCACTGACCTTGACGAAGTCGTCGTTGGCATAGGTGATCCCACTGGAGAGGTCGGTAGTAGAAAGGATGTTGGCGTCACCGGGATAATCCACATTGCGACCGGTCACAGGCATATTGCACTTCATCGGAGGCACTCGTTGTTTTTTGGGAGAATCGGCAGGGCATACGACTCTAGTGACAAATAAGCGCGATTCCTTGATCCAGCGCAGGATTTTGGCACTTTGCCACCACCGTTTCCTGTAGGAGCGGGCTTGCCCCGCGAAGCGATTTGGCTGGCACACCGCAATCGCGGGGCAAGCCCGCTCCTACCGGGTTTCTGTCAGCGCTGTCAGTTAGCGGTCACGCTGCTGACCCGATCCAGCCGCTATACAGTAAGGATCGCCCTGAGACTTTTTGTATGCGTATCAAGACCCGCTCTGTTGTGATCTGTGCTGCCTTGTTTGCGCTGGCCGGGGCCGCCTTGTGGTGGTTCGGTGGCGCGCGGGATGAGAAAGTCGCGCACAACCCCGCCGTGCCGGTGCGGGTCGTCGCGGTCAAGCAGCAGGATGTGCCGCGCTATGTCAGCGGCATTGGCTCGGTGCTGTCGCTGCACAGTGTGGTCATCCGCCCGCAAGTTGAAGGGGTGCTGACCCGCTTGCTGGTCAAGGAGGGGCAGTGGGTCAAGCAGGGGGACCTGCTGGCAACCATCGATGACCGCGCCATACGCGCCAGTCTGGAGCAGGCCAAGGCCCAGTTAGGCCAGAGCCAGGCGCAGTTGCAGGTGGCCGGTGTCGATCTGAAACGCTACAAGCTGCTCAGCACCGACAATGGCGTATCGCGCCAGACCCTGGATCAACAGCAAGCCCTGTTCAATCAGTTGCAAGCCACGGTGCTGGGCAATCAGGCGGCGATTGCTGCAGCCCAGGTGCAGTTGTCTTACACGCAGATTGCGTCGCCGGTGACCGGCCGGGTCGGTATCCGCAACGTCGATGAAGGTAACTTCCTACGGGTGACCGATACCCAAGGCCTGTTCAGCGTCACCCAGATCGACCCGATCGGTGTCGAGTTTTCCCTGCCACAAGCCATGCTGCCGACCTTGCAGGGGCTGCTGCATGCGCAACCGCCGGCCGTTGTGCAGGCCTATCTGGAGGGCGATGGCGACAGCAGCGGCACGTTGCTGGCTGAAGGGCACCTGACCCTGATCGACAATCAGGTGGCTGCCAACACCGGGACCATTCGGGTCAAAGCCGAGTTCGCCAACCCCGATGCACACCTGTGGCCCGGGCAACTGGTGACCCTGAAACTGCAGACCGCGTTGGACCAGGATGCCCTGGTGGTACCCCCGCAAGTGGTGCAACGCGGAATCGACGGCCACTTCGTTTACCGCTTGGTTGGCAACAAGGTCGAAAGTGTGCCGGTCAAAGTGCTGTATCAAGACAGCACACTGAACATCATCGCCGGGATCGGCAAAGGTGACACGCTGGTCTCCGATGGCCAGTCACGGCTCAAGCCGGGCGCCACGGTGGAGGTGGCTGCCGACAACGCTGCCACCGAAGAAGTGGTCAATCGCCGGGAGCAGCCATGAACAGCCGTGGCTCGATTTCGGCCTGGTGTATCGACCGCCCGATTGCCACGCTGCTGCTGACCTTCGCCCTGGTACTGCTCGGGGTTATCGCCTTCCCGCGTCTGCCGGTCGCGCCCTTGCCCGAGGCCGACTTCCCGACCATTCAGGTGACCGCGCAATTACCCGGCGCCAGTCCCGAGACCATGGCCTCGTCAGTGGCCACCCCGCTGGAGGTGCAATTCAGTGCCATTCCCGGCATGACCCAGATGACCTCCAGCAGCGCGCTGGGCTCGACCAACCTGATCCTGCAGTTCAGCCTGGAAAAAAGCATCGACACTGCCGCCCAGGAAGTTCAGGCGGCAATCAATACCGCCACCGCCCGCCTGCCTCAGGACATGCCCAGCCCGCCAACCTGGCGCAAGGTCAACCCGGCCGACAGCCCGGTGCTGATCCTCACCGTCAGTTCCGCGCAAATGCCCGCCAACGAATTGAGTGACTACGCCGAAACCCTGTTGGCCAGGCAGCTCAGCCAGATCGAAGGGGTCGGCCTGATCAACATTACCGGCCAATTGCGCCCGGCGATCCGCGTGCAAGCGCAGCCGGAAAAACTCGCCGCCCTCGGCCTGACCCTCGCCGATCTGCGCCAGGCCATCCAGCAGACCAGCCTGAACCTGGCCAAAGGTGCGCTGTATGGCGACAGCAGCGTCTCGACCCTGGCCACCAACGATCAACTGTTCCACCCGGATGAATATGCCCAGCTGATCGTCTCTTACCGCGACGGCGCGCCAGTGCACCTGAAGGATGTCGCCAAGGTTATCAGCGGCGCGGAAAACGCCTACGTCAAAGCCTGGTCCGGCGAGCAGCAGGGCCTGAACCTAGTGGTGTTCCGCCAGCCGGGCGCCAACATTGTCGAAACCGTGGACGGCGTGATGGAGGCGTTGCCACGGCTTGAGCAAATGCTGCCCGCCTCGGTCCAGGTTTCCGTGCTCAACGACCGCACCCAGACCATTCGCGCCTCGCTGCACGAAGTGGAAATCACCCTGCTGATCGCCGTTGCCCTGGTGATCGGCGTGATGGCGCTGTTCCTGCGGCAATGGTCGGCAACCTTGATTGTCTCCAGCGTGCTCGGTGTCTCGCTGACCGCCAGCTTCGCCCTGATGTACCTGTTCGGCTTCAGCTTGAACAACCTGACCCTGGTGGCCATCGTTATTGCCGTAGGCTTTGTGGTCGACGATGCGATCGTGGTGGTGGAGAACATCCACCGTCATCTGGAGGCGGGCGACAGCAAACGCGAGGCGGCGATCAAGGGGGCCGGAGAGATCGGTTTCACCGTGGTCTCGATCAGCTTTTCGCTGGTGGCGGCGTTCATTCCATTGCTGTTCATGGGCGGTGTGGTCGGGCGTCTGTTCAAGGAATTCGCCCTCACCGCCACCTCGACCATCCTGATTTCAGTGGTGGTGTCACTGACCCTGGCACCGACCCTCTGCGCCCTGTTCATGGAGCGCCCGCAACACCGCGCGCAGCAGAAGGCCAGCTTCGGCGAGCGCCTGCTGGCCTGGTACGAGCGGGTGCTGATCAAGGCCCTGGCGCACCAACGACTGATGATGGGGATCTTCGCCGTGACCCTGGCGCTGGCGGTGGTGGGTTATGTGGCGATACCCAAAGGCTTCTTTCCGGTGCAAGACACCGGGTTCATCCTCGGCACTTCCGAAGGCGCTGCCGACATCTCCTACCCGGACATGATCAAAAAACACCAGGCACTGGCCAAAGTCATCGAGGCCGACCCGGCGGTAAAAGCCTTCTCCCATGCGGTCGGGGTCACCGGCAGCAACCAGACCATCGCCAACGGCCGCTTCTGGATCGCCCTCAAAGACCGGGGCGACCGCGATGTTTCCGCCAGCGAGTTCATCGATCGCCTGCGCCCGAAACTGGCCAAGGTGCCGGGCGTGGTGCTGTACCTGCGCGCCGGTCAGGACATCAACCTCAGTTCCGGGCCCACTCGCAGTCAATACCAGTACGTGCTCAAGAGCAACGACGGTGCCGCCCTGAACCTGTGGACCCAACGTCTGACCGAACGCCTGAAGGCCAATCCGGCCTTTCGCGACCTGTCCAACGACCTGCAACTGGGCGCCAGCGTCACCCGCATCGATATCGACCGCCGCGCCGCTGCGCGCTTCGGCCTGACCACCACCGACATCGACCAGGCACTCTACGACGCCTTTGGCCAACGCCAGATCAGCGAGTTCCAGACCGAGACCAACCAGTACAAGGTGATCCTTGAACTCGACGCCCGCCAGCGCGGCAAAGCGGAAAGCCTGAACTATTTCTACCTGCGCTCACCGCTGAGCGGCGAAATGGTGCCGCTGTCGGTGCTGGCCAAAGTCGCACCACCGAGCACCGGGCCGTTGTCGATCAGCCATGACGGCCTGTTCCCGGCGGCCAACCTGTCGTTCAACCTGGCCCCCGGCGTGGCGCTGGGCGATGCGGTGCAGATCCTCGAACGCACCCAGCGCGAGCTGGGCATGCCCGACTCGATCATTGGCAACTTCCAGGGCGCAGCGCAGGCCTTCCAGAGTTCGCTGTCGAGCCAACCCTGGCTGATCCTCGCGGCGCTGGTGGCGGTGTACATCATCCTTGGCGTGCTGTACGAAAGCTTCGTGCACCCGCTGACCATCATCTCCACCCTGCCCTCCGCCGGGCTCGGCGCCTTGGCGTTGCTCTGGCTGAGCGGCCAGGACTTCAGCATCATGGGCCTGATCGGCATCGTCCTGCTGATTGGGATCGTCAAGAAAAACGGCATCCTGCTCATCGACTTTGCCCTCGATGCTCAACGCACCCTGGGCATGAGCCCCGAGCAGGCCATCCATCAAGCCTGCCTGACCCGCTTCCGGCCGATCATGATGACCACCCTCGCCGCGCTGCTCGGCGCGGTGCCGCTGATGTTCGGCGTGGGTGCCGGGGCGGAGCTGCGCCAGCCGCTGGGCATCGCCGTGGTCGGCGGTTTGTTGGTGAGCCAAGCGCTGACACTGTTCACCACACCGATCATATACTTGGCCCTGGAACGGCTGTTCCACCGGCGTCAGGCGCCTGAAAAAGTGGCGCAGGCCACTGCCAGTTGAGAAACGACTATGCGTGTGCTGATTATTGAAGATGAAGAAAAGACCGCCGATTACCTGCACCGCGGTCTGACTGAACAAGGCTTTACCGTCGACCTGGCCCGCGACGGTATCGATGGCCTGCACCTGGCGCTGGAAGGTGACTATGCGGTGATCGTCCTCGACGTCATGCTTCCCGGCCTGGACGGTTACGGCGTGCTGCGTGCCCTGCGTGCGCGCAAGCAAACCCCGGTGATCATGCTCACCGCCCGCGAACGCGTGGAAGACCGCATTCACGGCCTGCGCGAAGGCGCCGATGACTACCTCGGCAAGCCGTTCTCGTTCCTCGAACTGGTCGCCCGCCTGCAAGCCCTGACCCGCCGCAGCGGTAGCCACGAGCCGGTACAGATCCAGGTCGCCGACCTCTGGGTAGACTTGATCAGCCGCAAGGCCAGCCGTGCCGGGCAACGCCTGGAACTGACCGCCAAAGAGTTCTCGCTGCTCAGCGTCCTGGCCCGGCGCCAGGGCGAAATTCTTTCCAAGACCGCCATCGCCGAGCTGGTCTGGGACATCAATTTCGACAGTGACGCCAACGTTGTCGAAGTGGCGATCAAACGCCTGCGGGCCAAGCTCGACGGCCCGTTCGAGACCAAGCTGCTGCACACCATCCGAGGCATGGGTTATGTTCTGGAAAGCCGTGCCGACTAACTCCATCGCCCTGCGCCTGAGCGCGTTGTTCACCTTGGTGGCGCTAGGTGTATTCCTGCTGATCGGCAGCGCGTTGTACAAACAGGTAGACCGCAGCCTCGACCTGTTGCCGGCTGCCGAACTGGAAGCGCGCTTCAGCGTGTTGGAATCATCGCTGACCCGCTACGACACACCCGAGCATTGGGCCAAGATCACCAACAAGCTCAACCTGCTGGGTGAAGAAGACCGCCGCATCCGTTTCTGGGTGGTCAGTGGGCACAGCCCGTACGAGTTCGGCCAACCCGACGCCAGCCTCCGTGACTTCGCCCAAGGCTCGCTGGGCATGCGCGACCTGCGCCTGGCCGACAGCCCCTACCCGTACAAAGTGCTGGTCAGTGAACTGCCGCCGATGGGTGTGCGCCCAGCGCTTCGCTTTCTGATTGCCATCGACACCGAGACCTTCTGGCAAACCCAACACACCCTGCTGGTGGCGATTATCAGCCTGTCGGTGTTCGGTGTGTTGCTGGCCTCCTTGCTTGGCTACTGGGTGGCACGGATCGGCCTGAGGCCGCTGCGCAGCCTTTCGGCCGAAGCGCAGAAACTGGCGCCACCACGCCTGAGCGGGCGCCTGCAGCTAGCCGACCTGCCGCCGGAAGTGGCGCAGTTCGCCAGCGCCTTCAACTCCACACTGGAGCGCGTCGATCAAGCCTATACACGCCTTGAAGCGTTCAACGCCGACGTGGCCCACGAACTGCGCTCGCCGCTGACCAACCTGATTGGCCAGACCCAAGTAGCGCTGACCCGGGGACGCAGTGCCGAGCATTACTTCGAGGTGCTGCAATCGAACCTGGAAGAACTGGAACGCCTGCGCACCATCATCAACGACATGCTGTTCCTGGCCAGCGCCGACCAGGGCAGCAAAGCCACCGCACTGACCTGCAGTTCGCTGGCTGACGAAGTGGCGGCAACCCTCGATTACCTGGATTACATCCTTGAGGATGCCCAGGTACGGGTTGAGGTCAGTGGCGATGCCCAGGCGCATATCGAGAAGGCGCAACTGCGCCGGGCGTTGATCAACCTGCTGAACAACGCCGTGCAACACACCGCGCCACAGCAGGTGATACAGGTACGGATCGAGCAGCAAGACGGGCAGATCAGCATTGCCGTGAGCAATCCGGGACCGGCTATCGATCAGGAACATTTGCCGATGCTGTTCGAACGCTTCTACCGAGTAGATGCGGCGCGCAGCAGCGGCAGTGGCAACCACGGCCTGGGGCTGGCGATCGTCAAGGCCATTGCGCTGATGCATGGTGGCAGCGTGTTCGTGCGTAGCCAGGCGGGGGCCAACACCTTCGGAATTGTGCTGCCGACCTGAACCCCTGTGGGAGCGGGCTTGCCCCGCGATTGCGGTGTGTCAGGCAAAATGCATCGCGGGGCAAGCCCGCTCCCACCAGATGATCGACTATTACCCTAAACGCAATAGTACTTCTCGAAAAAGTAACTTTTTCTTGCCGGTGTTTCCGACTAATTTACTCGGACCTACTTAACACTTACACCGCAAGAAGGTTGTTTCAAATGTCCAACAGTATGGGTGTTGCCAGCGTTTTCGTCCTGTCTTCCCTGTTATTGTCGCCTCTGGCCATGGCCGAGGAATCCCAGGCGTTCGTTGCTCGCAATGCTGAACTGGCCGCTGTTCACGAACAAGCGCGCGAGGCCTTTGCCGCCCAGTCCGAGCAAGCCTCCGAGACCGCAGAACAGACCGTTTCCAAGGCTTCCTCGCGTGACGCCGCCGAGAGCTGAGCGACACGCCGTTGTACCCTTCGACTCCTTTGGTGATCGCACAGGTGACTTGAGCGCCAGTACGGTTGTCTTTCAAAGCCGCTATTTATTAGCGGCTTTTTTTCGTGTGTCGAAAAGTACCGGTCTGCGGGTTCGTTTGTTCAAAACAAGATCACCTTTCGCACAATAAAAACTGCCTTACTTTCACCTCAAGGAGTACCACCCGGTGAACACTGCTTTACGCTTCACCCCCCTGTTCGTTGCACTGGCTGCAACGATCCCCTTCAACGTACAGGCCGAAGAGGAAAAGGCCGACGGTTTTATCGAAGGGTCCAGCCTGAACGTGCATGCACGCAACTACTACCTCAACCGTAACCAGTTGAACCGTGGCGTGAATGACAATCGGGAATGGGGACAGGGCTTTCTCGGTAAATTTGAATCGGGTTATACCCAAGGCACCGTCGGCTTCGGCCTGGATGTGCATGGCATGCTCGGTTTGAAACTCGACGGCGGCGCAGGCACTTCCGGTAGCAGCATCCTGCCGATCAACACCCAGGGCGATGGCGAACCGGGCAAAGCCCCCGATTCGTTCTCGACGGCGGGTGCAGCGGTCAAACTCAAAGCGTTCGACACCGAACTCAAGGCTGGCGACCTGTTTCTGACCAACCCGGTGATCGCCGGTGGTGAGTCGCGCATGCTGCCGCAAACCTTCCGCGGCGTGAGCCTGACCAACAACAGCATCGAGGGCCTGATGCTTGAAGGCGGTCAAGCCAGCTTCACCAAGCCGTACAACCAGAGCGGCCACCGCCGTATCGATACGTTCTACGGCGCCCTGCCGGACGACCGTGAGAGCAGCCACCTGAGCTGGGCCGGCATGGCCTGGAGCGGCACGCCGAACCTGACCTCGAGCCTGTACGCCTCCGAGCTCAAGGACATCTGGAACCAGTACTACTTCGACCTCGACTACACCTACAAGGTCAACGACCTGGTCAGCCTCAACCCGGGCCTGCACTTCTACCACACCCAGGACACCGGCCAGGCGCTGCTGGGCAACATCGACAACAACACCTACAGCCTGCACTTCACCGTCAACGTCGGCTACAACAGCCTGACCGCGGTGTACCAGCGGGTCAACGGCAACACGCCATTCGACTACATCAACCAGGGCGACAGCGTGTACCTGGACAACTCGCAGATGTATTCGGACTTCAACGGCCCCAACGAGCGCTCGTGGAAGCTTAAATACGCCTACGACTTCGCCGGTCAGGGCATTCCCGGCCTGACCTCGATCATTTCCTACTCCCGCGGTGAGCTGGACCTGACCAAGGTCGATCCCAACAGCGTCGGCTACGGCGAGCACTGGTATAACCCCGAAGGCGAAAACGCCCAGCACTGGGAACGCGACTTCGACCTGCAGTACGTCTTCCAGGAAGGCCAGCTCAAAGACCTCTCGGTGTTGCTGCGCTGGGCCAGCCACCGTGGCAGCCAGGGTTACTCGCAGATCGACAACGATGTTGACGAGTACCGGGTGATCATCGATTACCCGCTGAACATTTTCTGATCCTTGCCGTACCAGAGCTGGCGATCTCGCCAGCTCTATCCTCCCGCCGACCAAAGTCCTTGTCCGACAATCCTGTGCCCCCTAAAATACCGCCGCCGCGCACCTGCGCCGCCACTCTTTTCGGGGTTTTCCGCTGCAGCGACCATGACTTTGCCCTCTCGATCCCAGCGATCGGCACTTTACAAGTCTCATCCGGAGCTGATCCTGAACCTGGGCAGTTGCCTTGCGGTGCTCGCCATTGTCGCCATCGTCAGCTACCTGCTGATGCGCGAGCGGATCAACGTTGAACAAAGCGCCAGCCGTTCGGCGAGCAACATCGTGCAACTGATCGAGAGCGACATTCAGCGCAATGTCGAACTCTACGACCTGTCACTCCGCGGCCTGATCTGGGCGGTGCAACAGCCCGACCTGAATACCCTGTCGCCTGCGCTGCGACAAAATCTGTTGTTCAATCAGGCCTTCGCCATGCCGGTGCGTGGCGACATGCTCTGGCTGGATGCGCAAGGTAATGTGGTGGCCGACTCCACCAGCATGACGCCGCGCCAGGCCAACTTTGCCGACAGCAAAGTCTTTCAGGCGCATCGCCAACATGCCGACCTGGGCATGGTGATCAGCCCACCGTTCAAGGCACGCCTGGGCGATTTGGACTGGTGCATCAGCTTCAGCCGGCGCATTTCCGATGCCAACGGCGACTTTGCCGGGGTGGCTGCAGGCGCCCTGCGCCTGTCGTACTTCACCGACTTGTTCAAACGCCTGGACATCGGTAATGAGAGCAGCATCAACCTGATGAACACCGACGGGGTGCTGCTGGCACGGCAATCGAACATCCCCGAAGAAGCACGGGTCGGCGCCAACTTCGCCGACCGCCCCAACTTCAAACGCCTGATCGCCGATGGTAGCGGCAGCTTTGCCGGTTTCTCCGGGAGTACCGGCAAGCCCCGGCTCTACACTTTTGCCCGGGTCGCCGACCTGCCGCTGATCGTGGTGGTGGCGCGCTCCAGTGACGAAGTGTTCGAGGCATGGCGGCGCACCGCCTTGCTGGTGGGCGGTGCCACGGGGGTGCTGTGCGTGGGCATTCTCTGGCTGACCTTGCTGCTGGGCCGCGAGCTGCGTCGTCGCCATTGCGCTGAGCAAGACCTGGCAGAACTGGCCGCCACCGATAGCCTTACCGGCCTTGCCAACCGTCGCCAACTCGACCAGGTGCTGCGCCGCGAATGGTCACGGGCACAACGCAACCAGCGACCGCTGGCAGTGTTGATGGTGGATGTCGATCACTTCAAAGCGTTCAACGAACGTCATGGCCATCAGGGCGGTGACGACGCCTTGCGTCAGGTGGCCAGCGCCATCGCTCGCAGCATCCGCCGCCCGGCCGACCTGGCCGCGCGTTACGGCGGCGAAGAGTTTCTGGTGGTATTGCCAGAGACCGAACGCCAGGGCGCGCAGATCCTGGCTGAGCGTATTCGTCGCAGTATCGAAGCCTTGCCGCTGTTCGGTGATGACACCGCCCCGGTGACCGTCAGCATTGGCATTGGCTGCTACACCCCCGATACCCAGCAAGACCTGGCGACCTTGCTGGGCAATGCTGACGAAGCGCTGTACTGCGCCAAACGCAACGGCCGCAACCGGGTGGAAACGGCGGTTTAAGAGCGCGCCCGCGCGTTGTTACGCAAGACCTTGACCTGATCATGGTTGCGCTGCACGCCATGGTACTGACGCTCGACCAAGGCATAGACCTCACTACCTGGTGCCAGGGTCAGCTTGGTGAGTTTCTCCAGCGCATGCTTGTAGGCCTTCAGGGCGTGGTCTTCACCGCGCTCCACCTCATTGAGCACGGCTTCTTCATCCTTGCCGGTGAGCTTCGACTTGAGGTCGACCCATTTGCGGTGCAGATCACCGCTGATGCTGGTGGAAGTCTCTGGATCGCCGCCCAGGGCTCGCACCTGATGCTGCAGTTCGGAAGCCGCGGTGCCGCAATCGCTGGCGAGCTTGAGGAAGAAGGTTTTCAGCTCAGGATTGCTCACATCTTCGGCCGAGGTTTTAAAACCCTTCTCGCCATCCTTGCTGAATTCGATCAGGTCGTTGAGTACCGAAACAGCGTCTTTGTTGGGATTGGTCATGACCATTACTCCTTTGCACGAGAAAAGATGCAGGAATACGGAGCAGTGTTCATGCCAGCCTGTTGCTTCGAATTATCTCTATAATTTTCAACGACTTACGATTAATTGAACTCTCAAGGTGCAAGCGATCTGCATGAACTGTCCTTTGGCCTTCATGCAGATTGCATGTATGTTCGCGGCATCCTCTTGAGAATCCGCGTGCATGAACCCCGAGAAGCTGCAACTGTTGGTTACCCGTGAAATGCCGTTTGGCAAATACAAAGGCCGGCTGATCGCCGACCTGCCCGGCCATTACCTGGCCTGGTTTGCCCGCCAGGGTTTTCCCCAGGGTGAACTGGGTGGTTTGTTGGCCTTGATGCACGAGATCGACCACAACGGCCTCGGTGATCTGCTGGTGCCACTAAGAAACGCAAAACGATAAGACACGGTAGGAGCGGGCTTGCCCCGCGATAGCGGTCTGTCAGCCACATCGCCTCGCGGGGCAAGCCCGCTCCCACCTACCCTGGTTGTACCGCCAGCTCCTGTACTTCGCTGCGTTTGAGTACGGCATACAGCAAGGCCGTCAGCAGGCTGCCCGCAACGATCGCCAGCAGGTACAGCAAGGCATGGTTGATGGCATTAGGTATCAGCATGACGAACAGCCCACCATGCGGTGCCATCAGCTTGCAGCCAAAATACATCGACAGCGCCCCGGTCAGCGCACCACCGGCAATACTCGCCGGAATCACCCGCAGCGGGTCTTTGGCGGCAAACGGAATCGCGCCTTCGGAGATAAAGCACAAGCCCAGTACAAACGCCGCTTTACCCGCCTCGCGCTCACTCTGCGCAAATTTGCGCCGAGCGATAAAACTGGCAATGCCCAGGCCAATCGGCGGCACCATCCCGGCCGCCATGGTCGCCGCCATCGGTGCATAGCTCTGCGACGCCAGCAGGCCCACCGAGAACGCATACGCGGCCTTGTTGATCGGCCCGCCCAGGTCTACACACATCATCCCGCCCAGCAGCACACCGAGCAGAATCGCATTGGTGGTGCCCATGCTGTCGAGAAAATGTGTAAGCCCGGCCAGCATGCCCGCCACCGGCTGGCCCACCACATAAATCATCACCAGGCCGGTGAACAGGCTGGCCAGCAGCGGAATGATCAGGATCGGTTTGAGCGCCTCCAGGCTGCTGGGCAAACGCACCCAACGGCTGATGGCCTTGGCGCTGTAACCGGCTAGAAAACCGGCGACGATACCGCCAATAAACCCGGCACCCAAGGTGCTCGCCAGCAAGCCGCCGATCATCCCGGGCGCAAGCCCTGGGCGGTCGGCAATCGAGTAGGCGATGTACCCGGCCAGCAGCGGCACCATGAGTTTGAACGCCGCCTCACCGCCAATCTGCATCAGTGCCGCAGGCAAGGTACCGGGCTCTTTGAACGCTTCAATGCCGAATACGAACGACAAGGCGATCAGCAAACCGCCCGCTACCACCATCGGCAGCATGAACGACACACCGGTCAGCAGATGCTTGTACACCCCGGTTTTCTCGCTTCCAGTGGTGCTGGCAGCGGTGCTTTGCGCGGCGGACTCTTCACGGCCTTCCGCCAGGGCCTTGTTCAAGGTGGCCTGGGCCTGTTTCAAGGCAACGCCGGTACCGCAGCGATAAATGCGCTTACCGGCAAAGCGTTCGGTTGGCACCTCGATATCGGCGGCAAGCAGCACCACATCCGCCTCAGCGATGGCCGCAGGCGGCAATGGGTTACGCGCACCGACCGAGCCCTGGGTCTCGACCGTGAGTTGATAACCCAGTTGCTGTGCCGCCTGCTGCAACGCCTCGGCAGCCATGAAGGTGTGCGCGACACCGGTCGGGCAGGCGGTGATGGCGACGATTTTGGCGCTGCGCGGCTGAGCGCTCGGTTGCGTCTGGGTGGTGGGCTGATACACCTCAGCCTGCGATGCCGCCTGAGTGAGGTAATGTTGCGTATCGCTCAACGCCTGGGCTGGGGTGCTCTGGAACAAGCGTTTGCCGGCAAAGCGCTGCAAGTCCAGAGGACCTGTGCTGACCACCAGCACCCAATCAGCCGCAGCAATCACCGCTGCCGACAATTGGCGTTGCGGTTGTTGCGGATCATGCACTTCAACACTGGTGCTCCAGCCCAGACGTTGCGCGGCGGCCTCCAGCAAACGCGCACTGAGCACGCTGGAAACCTGGCCATTGGGGCAGGCGGTGACGATGGCGATGTTCATCTGCAACCCTCTTGTTGTTCTTCGCTCAGGCGCACGTCGTGTTGCAGTTGCGCCAGCTGCGCCCGGTCGTTGATGCCAAATCCGATCTGGGTAACCGCCTGCGCGGCAATCGCGGTGGCCAGGCGCAACGTGGCTTCCGAGCTAGCGGCACTGAGCAGGCCGTGGACCATGCCCGCCAACAACGAATCACCCGCACCAACCGTGCTGGCGACCTTTACCCGTGGCGGCACCGCGCTGAGCGCTCGCCCTGGCTGGAACCAATTGACCCCCTGCTCACCCTGGGACACCACCACATGCTCCACGCCTTGGGCGATCAGCTCACGGGCCGCGGCCTGCTGCTCGGCAAAACTGTGCACGCCTCGGCCAAGCATTTCGCCCAACTCATCGGTATTGGGTTTGACCAGCCAAGGCGCACTGCGCAGCCCGGCACGCAGGGCTTCACCGCTGCTGTCGAGGGCGACCTTCATGCCCATGGCCTTGAGCTGCGCAAGCAACTGCTGCAACCATTGCGGGCTGATACCACGCGGCAAACTGCCTGCCACCACCACCGCATCGTGCCCCGGCGCCAGGTACGCAAGCTTGGCCAGCAATTGCTCACAGGCTTGCTCATCCACCTGTGGGCCGGGCCCGTTGATGTCGGTGACACGGCCATCGGCTTCGACCAGTTTGATGTTGCAACGGGTTTCACCGGGCACGCGTACAAAGCAGTCGGCAAAGCCTCGGCGGGTGATCAGCGCCTCGAACGGCTGCAGGTTATCGGCGCCGAGAAAACCGCCGACGGTCACCTGGTGGCCAAGGTCAGCCAGCACCTGCGCAACATTCAGGCCCTTGCCCGCCGCATGGCTGTGCTGAGCCTGACTGCGATTGACCTGACCGCTGTGCAGCGCATCAAGGCTGACCGTCAGATCCAGTGCCGGGTTGAGAGTGAGGGTGAGTATCCTGGCCATTCAATTGCTCTCCACCAGCGCCCGTACGGCGCTGGCACTGCCCTGCAGCAAGGCTTGCTGAGCAAGCTGCCGGGCGTGTTCAAAATTCAGTTCTCGTACCTGGGCCTTGACCTCGGCAATGCTGCGCGCCGCCACGCTCAACTCATCGACGCCCAGGCCCAGCAATACCGCGACTGCTTGCGGATCAGCCGCCAGCTCGCCGCACACGCCCACCCATTTGCCGTGGGCATGGGCGGCGCGTACGGTGATGTCGATCAGTTGCAGCACCGCCGGGTGCAGACCGTCGGCCTGTGCCGAGAGGCTCGGATGCCCGCGGTCGATGGCCAGGGTGTATTGCGTCAGGTCGTTGGTGCCGATGCTGAAGAAATCCACTTCCTGCGCCAGCACCGGGGCCAGCAACGCCGCTGACGGTACCTCGACCATGATGCCCAGTTGCAAATCCGTGACGCTGATTTCTTCACGCAGGCGCTCGACCATGGCCCGCGCCTGCCGCCATTCTTCAAGCTGGCCGACCATCGGGAACATGATCCGCAGCGGCCGATCACCGGCTGCACGCAGCAAGGCGCGCAACTGGCTTTCCATCACCTGTGGACGCTGCAGGGTCAGGCGAATACCGCGCACGCCGAGAAACGGGTTTTCTTCCTGGGCAATCGGCCAATACGGCAGCGGCTTGTCACCGCCGACGTCCAGGGTACGCACCACCAGCGGCCGACCGTCCAAACCATCGAGCACGCGGCGGTACTCGGCCTCTTGCACGGCTTCGTCCGGCGCCTGTTGGTGCGCCATGAAAATCAGCTCGGTGCGTAACAGGCCGACGCCTTCGGCACCGTGATCGACCACC
Source organism: Pseudomonas sp. NUPR-002 (assembly GCF_056322725.1). Taxonomy (NCBI): domain Bacteria; kingdom Pseudomonadati; phylum Pseudomonadota; class Gammaproteobacteria; order Pseudomonadales; family Pseudomonadaceae; genus Pseudomonas; species Pseudomonas sp. NUPR-002. Next base: position 959,243 of record NZ_CM150476.1, on the reverse strand, counting down.
GCCTCGATGCCTTTGCTTTCACCGATGTTGGCGCACACCTCGATGGCGTGGCCGTCACGGGTAACTGCCGGTTCCAGGCGATGGGCGCGGGCCTGTTGCAGACGCTGTTCGCGGCGTTCGCGTTCGGCCAGGGCGCGCTGCAGTTCATCGGCTGGCGGCGCTACCTGCAAGCGCCCGCGCTGACCATCGAGCAACAGCTCGGTACCCGATGCAATCAACAGCACCGCATCACCGGCACCGACCACCGCCGGTATGCCCAGTGCACGGGCAACGATGGCGCTATGCGCGGTGGCACCGCCACGCGCGGTGAGGATGCCGGCCACCCGCGTTGGGTCCAGGCGGGCGACATCCGAGGGGCCAACCTCCTCCATCACCAGCACATAAGGTTGTTCGGGCGCAGGCTGATCCGCCTCACCACACAGCTGGGCGAGCACGCGGCGACCAATGTCACGCAGGTCGGCGGCACGCTCGGCGAGCAAGGCGTCGTGCAAGGCTTCTTGCTGGCGTGCTGCGGCATCGATCACTGCCATCCATGCCGCTGGCGCACTTTCGCCCTGGCGCAGGCGCAGGTCGACTTCGTCGGCCAGCTCGGGATCGGCGAGCATTTCCTGATGGGTGATAAAGATCTCGCCAATCGCCTTGGCCTGACTGCGCTGGATCAGCGCGGCGATCTCGGCATTCACCGCCGCCAGCGCCTGCTGCAAACGCGTGCGCTCAACCGGCAGCGATTCACCGCGCAGCGCATAGTCGAACTCACGTTGCACCTGAATGTACGCCGGACCGCAGGCGATACCCGGTGCGGCAGCCACACCCTGAATCACGGCACCTTCTGCAGGTGCCTGCAGCTCAGGCTCCGGTAACGGCTCAGGCACTGCTTCAGGAGCTGCCGCCAGCGCCTCGATTTCTTCGCCCAGGCCCTCTTCAATGGCCGCGCGCAAGGCCGGCAGCGCATCGGCGGCCACATGCGGTTCGGCTATGATCTCCAGCACCTGACCGCGCCGCGCACCGAGGCTCAGCAGCTTACTCAGGCTTTTTGCCGATACTGCGGCTTGGCCACTGTCGACCAACCGCAGACGGATTTCACCGTCAAAAGCTTTGGCCAATTGCGCCAGCACCTTGGCCGGGCGCGCGTGCAAGCCGTGAGCATTGGCCAGGCCGATGCGCACGCTGGGCCAGTCGGCCGGCACTTCACCGCCCAGCACCTCCAATACCGTTCGGCTGCTGGTTGCGCGGCACAGCTCCTGGCCACGGCCTTCGATCAGCAGGGTGCACAGGCGCTCAAGCAGCGCCTGATGGGCCGCGCCCAGGCTGGCCAGGCAGAACACGCCAAGCAGCGGTTGATCACGGAAACGCAGCGGCTGCTGCGGTGTGACAAAAGCCAGCCCCGGCTGACGCACGGCCTGCTCGCTGTGCAGCCACCACAGGCCTTCACCCAGCGGCAACGGTTCAACCTGTTGCAGCACCCCGGCAAAGCCGCCGCTGACGCAATCGGCACGCTGTAACAAACGGGCGGCGCGCCAGACCAGCTCGTCGAAGTCTTCGGCAGCAACCCCCAGGCCGATCATCTGCGCATCCAGCGCCAGCTCCTGCGGCGCGCCTTGCAGCAGTTTGAGCAGCGCCTCAGCGCTGCTGGCCCGGCGCAACGCCTCGGCCAGATCGGTTTCACCCAGGGCGCGGGTCAGCAGTTGCAACAACCGCAGGTGTTCATCGGAGCGCGCAGCGATACCAATGGCCAGGTACACCCGCTGGCCATCGCCCCAGTCCACACCCTCGGGAAACTGCAGCAAACGCACGCCGGTGGTAAACACTTGGTCACGGGTTTGCGGGGTGCCATGCGGGATAGCAATGCCCTGGCCAAGAAAAGTCGAACCCTGCGCCTCACGGGCCTGCAGGCCGGCCAGATAACCGTCGGCCACCAGGCCGTCACGGACCAGATGCTCGGCTAAAAGCTGCAGCGCCGCGGCCTTATCCACAGCCGACTGGCCCATGGATATCTGCTCTACAGTGAGCTCGAGCATGTCCTTCTCCTTTACAGCACCAGGTGGGTACTGAGGTATTGTTGTGAATTATTCAGCACAGGGCCAGTTGCACTGAGCCCTTGGCAGGCGATGGTTGGGCAGAAAAGTCGCCTGCTGAAACGTTTAATCTAGAATTGTGAGCACGTTACTCGATAATCTTCGATCAATGAAGCCCCATCTTGTCGGACAATTGCGACAATGGTCGTCTGCGCCGTGATCGCAGAATCGGCGACAATCCCCGGTCAGGCTGTGCAAACAGCCCCGGTATAACAAGGAATTTGCGGTGAAACTCAGCGATATCGCGCGTCTGGCCGGTGTGTCCGTGACCACTGCCAGCTATGTCATCAATGGCAAGGCCGAACAGCAACGCATCAGCAGCAGCACGGTGGAACGTGTGCGTGCGGTGGTGGAAGCCCATGGCTTCACCCCCAACCCACAGGCTGCCGGCCTGCGTAGCCGACACACCAAGACCCTGGGGTTCATTCTCCCGGACCTGGAAAACCCCAGCTACGCACGCATTGCCAAGCAACTGGAACAAGGTGCCCGGGCCAAAGGCTATCAACTGCTGATTGCCAGCAGCGACGACCAGCCCGACAGCGAGCGCCAGTTGCAGCAGCTGTTCCGTGCCCGGCGTTGCGATGCGCTGTTTGTGGCCAGCTGCCTGCCGGCCGATGACGACAGCTATCGCCAACTGCAAGCCAAAGGCCTGCCGGTTATCGCCATCGACCGTAGCCTGGACCCGGCGCATTTCTGCTCGGTAGTCAGCGACGACCGTAACGCCAGTCAGCAACTGACCCGCAGCCTGCTCGCTACCGAGCCTGCGCACATCGCCCTGATCGGCGCCCGCCCAGAGCTGAGTGTCAGCCAGGCACGTGCCGGTGGTTTCGACGATGCCCTGCAGGGTTTCAACGGCAACGTCAGCCGCTACCAGGGTGAAGCCTTCAGCCGCGAGTGCGGCCAGCGCTTGATGACCCAACTGATCAGCGAACTGGGCGGCCTGCCGGACGCTCTGGTGACCACCTCCTACGTGCTGCTGCAAGGCGTGTTCGACGTACTGCAAGCGCGCCCGGAAGACTCGCGCAGCCTGCAGTTGGGTACCTTCGGTGACAACCAGTTGCTCGACTTCCTGCCGCTGCCGGTCAACGCCATGGCCCAGCAACATGGCGTCATGGCCGAGATCGCCCTCAAGCTGGCCCTGGCCGCCGTTGAAGACAAGCACTACGAACCCGGCGTACATGCCGTAAGTCGAACCTTCAAACAGCGAATCATCAAGGCCTGAACATGCGCCTGATCGACACCCACACCCATCTGGATTTTCCGGATTTCGACCCTGACCGCACGGCCCTGCTGGCCAACGCCAGGGCTGCGGGTGTCGAGCGCATGGTGGTGCTGGGGGTGTACCAGAGCAACTGGCAGCGGGTGTGGGAGCTGGTACAAAGCGACCCGCAGCTGTACGCCGCGTTCGGCCTGCACCCGGTGTACATCGATCAGCACCGCCCCGAACACGTTCAACAACTCGGCGACTGGCTGAGCCGTCTGCGTGGTGAGCGCCAGCTATGTGCCGTCGGCGAATTCGGCCTGGACTACTACCTGCCGGAGCTGGACCGCGAACGCCAGCAGCAGTGCTTCGAAGCCCAGCTGCAACTGGCCGTCGACTTCAACCTGCCTGCCCTGCTCCACGTGCGCCGCAGCCATGCTGCGGTGATTGCCACCCTCAAACGCTTCAAACTGCCACGGGGCGGCATCATCCACGCCTTTGCCGGCAGCGTTGAAGAAGCCCGCGAATACCACAAACTGGGGTTCAAACTCGGCCTCGGCGGCGCTGCCACCTGGCCTCAGGCCCTGCGTTTGCACAAAGTGCTGCCGCAGTTGCCACTGGACAGCCTGGTGCTGGAAACCGACGCCCCCGACATGGCCCCGGCGATGTTTGCCGGGCAGCGCAACAGCCCCGAACACCTGCCGCAGATTGCGGCGGCGCTGGCAGCGATTATCGGGATTGAGGTGGAACAGTTGGCCGAAGTAAGTACCCGCAATTCCTCTGAGCTATTCGGCTGGTAACACTCGGTAGGAGCGGGCTTGCCCCGCGATGCGATCTGACCGACAAATCGCTATCGCGGGGCAAGCCCGCTCCTACCACGCAGACCGAAGAAACCTGTGAAGTTGTCGTATTTTCCTGATTCCATGTAGTCCATTTCCCAAGCATACTTTTGCCGCCTTCAAGGCATTGCAGTGATCCCGCTTGGGTTCTAGTCTCGGCCTGTCGTTGTCAATTTCAACGACCGGTTTTGACAGGCCGATTTCTGAGTTCGGATCACATGCTCATCGCTTTATGGCGGCTGTGCGTGGGGCACATTCGTGTGCGCCGAGTTCCGATATCCTCGGTCTGTCAACCCGCGTACAGCTGCCACCCATTTGTTTGACAGCAGAGACGTGGCAGCTCCACCGATGTCGGAGTTTGCCATGCTAAAAATCGTTCCTGACCCACCCATCCATACTCACCACACCCTCGAAGACATACTCGTCCAGATCTCCGAATACCTCGTGTGCGCACTGACGGTGTCGCATCAAACAGTCCTGCTTCACTCCTGCGCCTCTTGCCAGGCATTGAGCTTGGCCGCCCTGCACGAAATCGACAACGCCCACCGCCTGGTGGAACTGGCGTTGAGCAAGGTTCAGTCACAGCACTGAGTTTGAGCGCCAGCCTTGCTGCGGCAAGGCTGGCCGCTTGGCGCATGCCAGGAGCGCAACAAATGAGCGAAGAAGGTTTTAAAACAACCGGCGTCGGAATGTTTGGTGAAGGCGAGCACGAAAGCCGAACTGAACGCTTGTTCCGCGTGGAGCCAGGGCACGATGCGCAGTTTGTGATGGAACAAGCGGCTTTACTGATGGGCTGTGTAAGCAAACTCACCCAGCATGTGTTGTTCGAGCAGGACGAGGCCATGGTTTTGGCCGCTCATTATCTGAGCGGCATGGCCAAAGCGTTAGTTGAAGATGTCGCGCATGCAATGATGGAAGTGCCGGTACTTGAAGGTTCAAAGACCGAATCAAGCACATCAACTTAAACGGATTGATCCGATGACAGAGCCGCTTTCTTAGCGGTGATCAGAGCGCCCACCCCACCTACCAACACGCCAGCGATTGGACTTGCCGTCGCCGCAGTCATGGCCACGATCCGCCATCCGCGATTTACCTGTTCACTGACAGATATCCCGTCGATACACCAATTAACGAAATGCTCGCAGTTATTGGTGACCAGGTTGTAGCGGTTTTCCCCGAGCCTACTCATCGCCCGTGCCAGCCGTTGCGCAAGGTTATGCAAAGCGCGTGGGTGCGGGAAAATGGAGACACTGCCTCCTCCACTGAACGCGTTCATAGTGGTGATTTCAATCGGGCCACTGGACAGGCCATCTGCCAACCCCGAGTAATGAATGACCATGCCACCGCCCAGATACAAGCCATGGTGGGTGTAACCGCACCGCGCTGATACCAGATGATCACCAATGAGCATCGCTACCTCCAATCCATGATGGCGCGATAATAGCAGAGGCCCAATGCATTGCTTCAGAACCAGCCGCTGTTGTCCTCAAGCTCTGCTCTGCACTGCTTGAGTTGCGCGCCGTAAATCTTCGACTGTTGCTCGACTTTACGCGCAACCTGCATCAGCCAGGGTTTGCTGCGATAACTGCCGCGGCTAAAACCACCGCGCCCCTCGTGGTACGCCAGGTACTGGTTATAGGTGTCCCACTTGGAAATTCCCAGTTGCTTCTGGGTGCCTGCGGTGTACCAGCCAATAAACATGATCGCGTCGTCAAAGTTGTCACGCGAGCCGCCATTGCCGTCATCTTTGTACTCGCCCCAGACCGGATCTTGGGCCTGTGCATAACCGTAAGCCGAACTTACCCGCCCCCACGGAATGACCCACAGCAGATAATCACGGGGTGGCAGCGCGTCGTGCACGAAACTGCTTTCCTGCTTCATGATTGCCATTGCCACATTTTGTGGCGTACCGAACCTCTGTTGCATCTCCAGCGAGTCTTCATACCAATCGGGGTACTCGCGGAAAATATTGCAGAGATTGTTCTGATCTCGAGGTGGTGCAGTAGCGCAGCCCGCCAACATCACGACCATCACTATCAGTGCCCAAACTGGCCCTTGTTTCATCCATCGCCCCAGCAAAAAAATGAGGGCTTATAATGCCCTTCGAATACCCCGCATAGCCTGACTCGAAGCAGCTTGCGGTGAAAAGCGCAGATGTTACATGCAGCCCACCACTGTTGGTAGGAGCGGGCTTGCCCCGCGATAGCGTTTTGTCAGGCACATCGCAATCGCGGGGCAAGCCCGCTCCTACCAGAATCTGTCACGCCCAGCACCAACACTCCCACACAACCATAATCCCAAAGCAAAAGAACATTTCGCAGGCCACCACTCTTAAGAGGCCCGGAGTGCTCGCAATTCATATTGCGCCGGAATGGGGGTACTTATCATTAAGGCATCGTCCTACCGGCCACAAGGATGATGCCTACATACAGAGATCCGCCTACATGGCTAGCCTGCCTACTTCGATTACAAGGAGTGGCGCCTATGGCCAGTCACGGCTACATGACTATAACCGGTAAGCAACAAGGTTTGATTTCCGCTGGTTGTTCAACCCCCGACTCCATCGGTAACAAATGCCAGAGCGGGCATACCGATGAAATCATGGTGTTGTCGTTCAGCCACAGCATGATCAATGTCGATAATTCCACTCATCCCACTCATCTCCCCATAGTCATTACCAAGGCTATCGACAAGTCATCGCCCTTGCTTGCTCAGGCCTTGGCCTCCCGAGAAGAGGTCGAATGCAAGATCCACTTCTATCGGGTCGGTGCAAACGGCGGACAGGAGAACTACTACAGCGTCGAGATTAAAGGCGGCCAGGTAGCCGAACTGGTATCGGATGTCCCTCACGCGATTCTGCAGAACGAAACGGAAGGCCAGGAAGTACTCTCGCTACGTTATCAGACCATCCGCTGGACCCATCACATCGCCGGTACCAGTGCTTATGCCTACTGGGGCGCGGATCAATGACTCCACGCCCTTCCCCATTACAAGTTGAACCCAATGACTACTGGGAGGCCTGCGAAGCCGCAAGCGTGCTGACCAAACAGGCCTGCACACTCGCCGCAATGCATATCAAGGATGGTGTAGTTCGCACGCAGTTCAACCGAGAAATAGCCTATTACGCCAAAAGCATCATCGATGATGTAGCCAACGGGAAGAAAACACCGGATGAGGCTCTGCTGGAGATCCAGAACGAACAGAGGAGCCTGATCGACCAATCAGTGGAAATTGGCAGGAAAGGCGCCGGGCTGATTGCGGGGTTATTCCAGTTAGCTGCTGGAGCGACAATCTGCGCCAGCCCAGCGATTGTGCTTTGCGGTGTGGCGGGCCTCCCGATGATTGCGCATGGTGCGAACAACGTTTACGAGAATGGTGAAAACTTATTAACAGGGCGTTCGGACAGTGAGGGTTTGGTTCGAAAAGGGTATCAGGCCGTTTCGAAGTCTATGGGCGGTACCACGCGAGACGGAAATATCGCTTATGGGGTGTTAGATATTGGGCTGTCCGTTTATGGGATGACCCGGATGGTATTAAAACTAGATGCATGGAGACTGTTCAAATATATGCCATCTGACTACGTTCGCTCTTACACAAACATGAGCAAAGGGGCAATTGTGTTTGAAGTAGGTATCGATATGTTGACCGGTGAGCAGGTTTACGTAGAGACAAAAAAATGATTCTGTCGCTGTACATAAGTGTTTCGCTTATAGCTGTAGCAGTGGCTTACTACTTGAGATTCCGGCTTTCTGGGCCGAAGTTAGGCTATCTGAAGTCTTTCGCTTGCCTGGCCTTCAATCTATTCTTCTTAACCTATCATCTGAGGTGGTTTAAAAGAGAATATCTTTTGTTTATTGGGTACGTTCCTGATCTTTACATTGGGTCCCCATCACTGCAGTGGCTGATTTTTGGGTGTTTGATCCTGCATTGCTTCGCTAACCCAGTGGGGTGGGAACTCAGGCGGTGGTACTCGCCGTGGTGATGAAGACCGGAGCCCAGCGAAGCCCGCTCGATGCGAGCTTCGCGGATCGGTAGGAGCGGGCTTGCCCCGCGATTAAGATTTGTCAGTCATAGCGCAATCGCGGGGCAAGCCCGCTCCTACCCCAAGCCTGGATCATACCGGCGGAAAATCTTCAAACGACTTGGGCAGATATCCCCAGATCCTCAGCACATCCGCACGCACTTCAGACTCGAAACCAATCCGCGTAACCACCTGCGCAATATCATCGCTATGGTCAATGACTGCCCGTGCAAGCAACCGCCCCTGCGAAGGCGCCAACTCCGTCAAACCAATGTCAAACCATTCAACCGACGCAAACGGAAACGGCAAATGGTAAAACCACTCCGTATCCCAGCCCGAAATATGGCCCATCACCAACTTGTAACGATAAGACGGCCGCCCGGATCTTCTTGCGCGTCACATCATCATGGCCAGCATTGGCCGCCGGTAACTCACTCACATTCAGTCCTTTTGATTGCTGCAAGGCTCTACGCCATGACTTAGCGGTCACGCCTGAGCTGGCACGCCCCACGCACCGACTCATTACTGAATCGTTCCCGTTTTTGTAGCGCTGGATATTACCGGCCGCGCCTCGTATTGTTGGCCTACATTCCTGGTGTAACGCGATTTTTACACTTTGGCCACCGGGCATGCAGTCACCTCTTGAAACCGGGACTCATCACCGGACTCGAGGAAGCGAATGCCATGCAAGGATTGCCGCCCAACACGCCCTACAAGCGCAACGCACGCCCCGAATTCTGGCAACTGTCCATGCGTTGCTGCCAGTTAGCCGGCAGCGTGGATGTCGCCTTTTTCTTCATCTTCCTGTTTCTGGACTCACCGATCCTGGCCTGGATCAACGTGATCAGCGTCACTATGTACGTGTGCGCCTATCGCGCCTTCAAGCGCCGACGTAACCTGCTTGCATTCCGCCTGATACAAACAGAAGTGCTGGTGCATGTAGGGTTGGGAACGGTACTGATCGGCTGGGACAGTGGCTTTCACTACTATCTGCTTATGTTCGTGCCCGCCCTGTTCGTCACCATGCAGGCCCGCAGCGCCTGGATCCTCGCGGCCTGCCTGTGGTCCTACTATGCCGGGTTGCATGTGCTCATGTGGTACATCGAACCCCTACAACCGATCCCTTCAAACGCTCTGTTGGGTGTGAACATCTTCAACTTGACCGTTGTGTTCTTCATGTTCAGCTACCTCGCATTGTTCTACGTGATCACCGTTACCCGCGCGCATAACAGCCTGTCGCAGATGGCAACCACAGACTCACTGACCGGCCTGCTCAACCGCCGCCAGATGATTGCACTCACCGAAAAACTACTGGCGCGCCACAACAGACGCCCCACTAACCTCACTTTGATGTTGATGGACATAGATCACTTCAAACAGATCAACGATCGGCACGGACATGATGTGGGTGACCGGGTGCTGACTGCAGTAAGCCGTTTATTCCAGAGCTTGATGCGCGAACAGGATTTTATTGGCCGCTGGGGTGGTGAGGAGTTTCTTGCGGTATTGCCGGATACCAATCTTGAGCAGGCTGCGGAAACTGCTGAACGTATACGCAACACGATACAAGCGATGCGGTTGGACAGTGCCGACACCAAAGTTGGTGTGACACTGTCCATCGGCATCACTCAGTACAGAGCTGAAGAGGCACTCAGTACTGCCATTGCGCGGGCTGATCTTGCGCTTTACAAGGGCAAATCGGCTGGGCGCAATAGGGTGGAGGCGGTTCAGGCTTGAAGCATCGCCCGGGATAACGCCACCAGGGCGGAGACGGAAGTGCACCGCCCCACGCTGAGCGTTTGGTTTCATGCCAGGCGCTGATCCTGCCGCGAAACGGCTCGCGTCAACTCCGCGTTTCATAGATCCGCTATGGCGTGCTCGATTGATGCTCGACGGCTCTGAAGCCTAAGCTTTGAGCGAAACGCAAAAGATAGCCATCTGGATCGAGTACCAAGAAATTCAGCTCGCCGTGCAGACGCTCGTTATCTCGGTACCAACACTCTTGAATGGGTCTGCGCAATTCAATACCAGCATCTTCGATGGTCTTGGCCAACGCGTTGGCATCAGAGCACCGAATTGAAAGATTCATCCCTCGACCATAGGGAGCTAAAAGAGGACCAACACGCCATGGAGACTCCTCCATGTCATCCTGCTCCAGCATCAATTGGCTCCCTTGAAAGGACAGGAAGGTGAAGTTGTCTTCTGGGCGTTCGTATTCAACTTGGAAGCCCAGGATCTGGCAGTAAAAATCCAGGCTTCGTTTTAAGTCAGAGACAATCATCTCTGGAACCAACGTATTCATCTTCATAAACGGACTCCTTGTCGTTGATAGCACATCCTCAAGCAGTGGGGCGGCGTGTCCATTTCTGCTTGGCTTTTCTTGTAACTTAGCGGCGTATGCTCTAAAGGATTTTAAATTCTACTCCAGTCCGCCGACTTAAATATCTGAAAAACCATAAGGCTGAAGCTCGGCGATCTGTGAAAGTAGCGTAAGATGCTCTACCGCTTTTACCTTCCCAAGATGTTCGAGAGTATCCGCCCCACCAAGCATCAATGCAGGAACAAAACCATACATTTCATCGTGACTTAATACTCCAAGCTTTTTCTTCGCCGGCTTCAATAGCCGGCCATAATCATTGCTCTCTAAATCCCTTGTGAGCAAGAAGTTTCTCAACTGCTTGTCCATTTGCTCATCGCCAAGAGCGGAGCTAAAAGTCAAATACCTAGAAAGAATGCTTGTTATATTTAAGGAGGCGCCTGTTTTTTCTCCCCAAAAATAAAGGTCACCAAAGGCGCTTCGGGCAATCAAGTGATACGAGTCAAGTTTTTCAAGCGGCGTCCCTTCAAGCCAAGATGCCACAACCCCCTCATACTCTTGTGGGTTGACCAGCCAGAAAGCACCATCACCATAACCACACCATCCATGCTCGGCCCAATACACCAATAGCTGGTCTGGCAACTTTCCTCGATAACGCTCAATACTCGACGATGGCACCTCCTGTCGGTCAATCGGAGCACCAAATTTTTCTATGATCCTGGCAAACACTCTATCCATTGGCATCACCTTTTCCGGCTAGCATTTATGTAAGCTGACGTTGAGCGATCCACACACGCCTGCCGACGCAGCGGGCGAGTGAAATCGATCAGTTGCTGCTGCATAAGTGGCAACTGGATTTAATACTTCAGGCTGCGTGCCCGAATGTATGCCTTAAAAGCTATATGGCTCAAGCTCTGCAAGCTGGGACAGCAGGATTAAATGCTCGACTGCTTTTAGTTTCTCAACATGATCAAGGGATGCCGATCCACCAAGCATTAACGCTGGAACAAAACCATACATTTCATCATGGCGCAACGTGCCGAGCTTTTTCTTCGTCGGCTTGAACAAATCATCGAAATCGTTGTACTCAACTTCTGTAGATAGAAGAAAATTTTGTAGCTCTCTATCCATTTCCTCACTTGTAATTTCAAAGTCGTGAATAACACACCGAGAAATACAGCTGGTAATTTTAAGCGAAAATCCTGTTTTTTCTCCCCATAGGTACAAGTCGCCAAAGGCACTGCGGGCAATCAGGTGGTAGGTATCTCGCTCTTCAAAACTCGTCCCTTCAATCCAGGACGCTACCACCCCATCGTACTCTTGCGGGTTCACTATCCAGAAAATTCCCTCACCGTAACCGCACCAACCGTGTTCGGCCCAATATTCCAACAACTTATTGGGCAGCTTGCCTCTATAGAACTCAATGCTTGACAGTGGTACTTCCTGCCGGTCAATACGTCCGCCAAAGTTTTTTAAAAAAATTGAAAACACTTCATCCATTGCTTTTCCCCTTAACATTTATGAAGCTTGACATTTAGATAGGTGTCACCGCGCAAAGTTTCTGGCACGGCCTCCACTGCCCTCTTCAAATTTTTTATTTTTGGTCCCCACTGAGGGCCTATACTGGAATTTACTTGTCGATCACCGAAATCAGCGATGATATCGTTCCCGCCAGCGCTCAGATCAGGGTTGTGAAGTCCTGCAAGGTTTGACATCGTTTCCTTGGCTTTTTTTACACTCTCTGCTTTCGCAGCTACGGGGCCCATCGTTTTCGAATATTCCCTTTGAAGTCGTGTTTGCAAGCTGGCTTGTAAATCTTTTCGAGCCCGTCTGGCAGCCGTTTGGCTACGCTTAACCGGATTGGCGATATTCTCTAAATACTCATCAACCGTCAGCCGATTCAGCCCGTCCTCTTGACCCTTTAACTGTCGCTCGAATTCTCCAACTTTAGAGGCCGGCATCTTGTCAGCCTTGAAGCACTCGACGTCATGGTGCGGCATAGTGTATGGCTTGCCTTTGGTCGGGCCATTGTCTTTTTCAACTGGACGGCTCGGCGGCGGCTCCTGCCGACCAATCGTAGCTTTGCGAGATGATGAGGATTGCAGGTCGGGGCGCTTTTTCAGCGCGTCTTCATGCTTGAGCATCCATTCGCCTAACCGTGCCCCTTTACCACTGGCGCGCATTTCCTGGGCAAGAACATGTGCATTTCCCCGACCACGGGTAAGGTAATCGACGATGGCACCCAGCAGCAGGGCAACCACCTCTACATGCCCTAATGCAATCTGATGAGTCGCTCTGTGCTGCGCGAAGGGGTCATCGCGGCTGTATGGACTTAATCCATCATCCCCCTGTGTGCCCTCCCATGCGATATTGATGCCGTCCACGTAGTATTTGCCAATGGCAGGCAAACCCTCTACGAAAAATTCAGCAATGGACGTTAAGCCCAATACTCCCAAGATCCAGGTGCTGACTTGAAGGCCCATTGCGGCACCTGCAGCTCCCATTGGGATGGCACCTGCACCACCAGCAAAAGCCCCTACGCCTGCGCCGATTGCTCCCCCGGTAAGAACGCTGCCCGCGACAATCATCGCCATTTGAGTAACGACACTTAGCAGCTCGTGAAGGATGCTGGAAATATCAAGCTCGGAAAAACGTTTCCGTAACAGCTCGGCGGCTTTCCATTCCGCGTGGATGAATGCAGTTCTGACACTGTTGACGCGACGAATGTTCAGCGACACGGAGGCCACGTATTCGTTGAAGTGGGTTCGAAAACTCGCCCCCCCTTGGTAACCCATCTGGCTGGTTATACGGTCTTCAATCTGCTGCCATGACGGCACTCGACCTAAAAACATGTAACGTCTCCCTGACTTTATTTATGTTCCAATTCACAGTACCGAGGAGAATATGAGAGCAAATCAGCACACCATATATCAAACACTTTCGGTGACTGAAAATCCAAAACACGTCACTCAATAAGCATTGGGACTCGTACAACTTCCAGGTCAAAGCGATAAATTAACTTACCGAAACAACTCTGGATTGCGAGTAATAGTTTCCATCAGCGCATCCCCGGTCGACAACCCAGCCCGAACCATTTCAGTGAACGCTTCCAACGCTGGGAGTGAGCTCTGGTTTTCCAACGTTCCCTTCATAAACGCTACAGCCAATTCATTGAGTTCAACACCACCTCTTTTTTTATTCCCAAGGCGGGTGAACATTTCAATAACCTTTGCCCCCGTGGAAAACTCATCTAAATCAAATTTAGAGTTGAATATCATTCCTAACGAACCGGTGATGTGAGATTCAGGACGAGACCAGTCATTACGCAGCTCGCTGCCTTGGTCTGCAATTTCCAATTGCTTTCGAACCTTAGTCGGTATCGTTGCTACCGCTTTCTCTCGACTGTAATAACTACGACTCGCTAGTGCAGCGGCATCCCGGACAACCTTCCACATAATGAACCACAATTGCGCGACGCTATATTTTCGCAGCCCGTGCCGTGCCGTACCCTCGATCTTTTTAATAGCCTCAAATTCAAGGATTTGGTTATGCATCGAACATTGATAGTGTAGGTACCTCATCACGTCGGTAACAGCGTAGTCTAGCCAGAGATTAGTCAGTGCCTCTGCATCAGAAAATTCTCGTTCAAGCAATAAGCTGAAAGCATCCTCTGCTCCTCCTAGCCTGGTATCTGGCGGAAGAAAATAGTGCGCCAGAGATTTTTTGTGCCAGACCGTCCCATCTTTAATAAAATAGGCCTCAGCGCAGGCAGCAGTGGGATCGTCTTCAAGAATATCTTGCGCATACAAGCGATCAATGAAGTCATCCGCCCCCATTGGGGTTAACTCATCGCAGTCGACCCGATTGAATGTCCCCTGAGTAAGTCGTTGCCCGACCAACGCGTGAATTGCCTGAAGGATAAGTGCCGCGTCATCAGTCAAATCAATGTAGGAAATCGCTATAGTCCGAGCGCGTGCGATATAAGGTGCAAGCTGTTTTTCCAGCTCGGCCCTTTGCGCAGCCGCTCTTTTATCTTGTTCTTCCCGTTCGCGCTCCTGACAGTCGTGACAAGGGTGATAGGATCGCTGAGGTGTTTTTTTGGCATCGGTTCGGCCATTAACTCGCATTGCCTTATTACACACCCGGCAAACTTGATTCTCGTCATAGGCCCAACAAATCTGACGAACAAACTTAGCGACTGCACCAGGTTGAGTGATCTCTCGAAAGGGCACTAGATCGCTCACACGCTCAAGATAGGCCCCCTCCTCGTCCATGGCCCAATACCTCAGCGCAAGCGCGATCTCTTGCTCATCCTCGGTTAGAAACTTCAGCCTCACTGCCATGCGTCGACCCACACAATCGATGAAAAACAGCCCCTAAGGACACGAGTTATTGGTTCTATTGAGCGAACCCAACAGACTCTCGGGCCCTCGAAAGAAGACCGTAACTTGTTGTCTACGGTTCGCTACAGCTGCTCGCTACTTATGTGCGTATTTATAACCAGCGATTAGAAGCCATGCAAAAATTAATAAATGTGTTATTGATTCCTGCCACATCAACATTCTAGCTACATTCTTGAGAATAGAAAGTCAGGCAACAGCGACTTATGTAGTGCGAAGCGACTTACATAAGTTGGTTTCATTAAACAATTTAGATCAACGCTGCCATATCTACTTCTTCTCCCCCCTCCCTACATCGTCCCGCCATAGCAGTGGGCAGCACGGGTCAGTGGGAGCGGGCTTGACCCGCGAAGCAGGCACTGCGGTGAAAGGCACGGGCTTCGCCCGTGTTCGCGGGGCAAGCCCGCTCCCACAGGTAGTGCAAGACAGTTGCCCACCGGGTGCTAACTGCCAGCCAAGACAATTCGCGGGGCGGAGCCTAGAAGAGACAAAAAAGCCCGCGTGAGGCGGGCTTTTGGGGGGCTCGACTGCAACAAAAGCTGCATCGGAGCTGGATGTGGTGCCGGAGACAGGAATCGAACCTGCGACCTTCGCGTTACGAGTGCGCTGCTCTACCGACTGAGCTACACCGGCGTGGCACCAACGCTACCACTGCCGAATCACTTACGCAAATCACTGTTTAATAACAGCTATTGCTCACTGTGCCGGGGCGCTTTTTGCGGGCTTGCAGCCGGCGGGGGCGAGGTCTTCTTCGAGGGTGCTGGTGCAGGTCCAGCCTGTGCTGGTGCGGGCCCAGGTGAGGGTTTTGCCGACGGCGATGGCTGGGGCGTCTACCAGGGTGCAGACGATGCTGCCAACGCCTGTGGCGGCTGTACCGGTGGCGGTGATGCTGCAGTTGCTGGTGGTGGCCTGGCCGCCCAGGGCGGTGACATCGGTGACGTCTTTGCCTTCGTTCATGCGCAGGTCGAACGGGGTTTTCAGCGCGCTGATTTCCACCAGGGCGGAGGTCGCTTTGCTGCGGATCTGGTGGTTGGTGTACATCGGTAAGGCGATGGTCGCCAGGATGCCGATGATCGCTACGACGATCATCAGTTCGATCAAGGTAATGCCACGTTGCCCTTTCATGGACGGTCTCCCTCACAAAATTGGTTCTGCTCAGCCGCACTTCGGCGCAGGCTGCCAACAAGCGCGCCAGTAGGCCCGAATAGACACTTTTTGTCACCCTGCGCCTGTCATTCATTCATACCGGCTCGACTACTCTAGTGAGCAGCGGGCACTCCTGCCCGCCGCACGAGCCGCGAAGCTGTTTCCGGGTTTGTGCGGGCCACGCCACAAGGATGTCGCGATGACCAAGAAAACCTACAGCTACACCTGGCAAGGCACGACGGCGCAGGGCGCATTGGTGCGAGGCGAAAGCCGCGGGCACAGTCCTGCCCTGCTGCGTGTGGAACTGCGCAAGCGCGGCATTCGCCCCGGCAACATCGAGCGGGTGCGGACGCAACTGTGGCGCAGGCAGGGCAAGCTGGGTGCTCGCGAGCTCAGCCAGTTCAGCCGCCAGCTGGCCAGTTTGATCGGCTCGGGGATCGCGCTGCTGCAGGCGTTCGAGGTGATTGCCCAGAGCAGCAGCAATCCGGCACTGGTTGCGCTGCTGGGTACGCTGAAGGCCGATATCAGTGCGGGATGTAATCTGGCGGATACCTTGCGCAAACACCCTCAGTATTTCGATGCGCTCTACTGCAATCTGATTGCCGCCGGTGAGCAATCCGGCAGCCTGGACACGGTGCTTGAACAGGTCGCCAACCTACAGGAGCAACGCCAGGCACTGCGGGCACGGTTGAACAAGGCGATGCGTTATCCACTGATTGTGCTGCTGACCGGGCTTGGCGTTTCCGCGCTGTTGCTGCTTGAGGTGGTGCCGCAGTTTCAGGCGATGTTCAACGGCTTCGGCGCTGAGCTGCCAGCATTCACCCGGCGGGTGATTGGCCTTTCCGACTGGTTGGGGCAGTACGCTGGCGGGTTATTGCTGTGTGTGCTCGCGGGTGCCTGGGGTTTGCACCGCACCTATCAGCGCCAGCCCGGGTTTCGTTTGTGGTGCCTGCATCAGGCGTTGAAGCTGCCGGTGTTCGGCGCTTTGCTCAGCCATGCTGCGCTGGCCCGTTTCGCTCGTACCCTGGCCACCTCGTACGCGGCCGGTGTACCGCTGCTGGAGGCGCTGGGGCCGGTGGCCGGTGCCTGTGGTAATCCGTTATATGAACAAGCGGTACTGCGCTTGCGCAAGGATCTGGCCAGTGGTCAGTCGTTGAGTCAGACGATGGCTTACAGCGGGCTGTTTCCGCGGCTGATGCAACAGATGTGCGCCATTGGCGAGACAGGCGGTACGCTGGACGATATGCTCGCCAGAGTCGCCAGCCATTATGAAAGCGCCATCGAACGCTCACTCGATAACCTGGCCAGTTTGCTCGAACCTCTGATCGTGTTGATTCTCGGGCTGCTGGTGGGCAGCCTGGTGATCGCCATGTACCTGCCAATCTTTCAGTTGGGTAGTGTGATCTGAACATGGACTTGATGGATACGCTGGCCAGCCAGCCGCTGTTGTACTTGAGCGTTGCCCTGCTGCTGGGGCTGATCGTCGGCAGCTTTCTCAATGTGCTGGTGCATCGCTTGCCGCTGATGCTGCAACGCCAGTGGCAGGCAGAGGCTCGGGAGGTGCTGGATTTGCCCGAAGTGCAGGCCGCCGAGCGCTACGATCTGTTCCTCCCCGCCTCACATTGCCCGCACTGTGGCCACCGTATTCGCGCCTGGGAAAATATTCCGCTGCTCAGTTATGTGTTACTGCGCGGGCGCTGCAGCAGTTGCCGCAGCGCCATCAGTCCGCGCTATCCGCTGGTGGAACTGGGCTGTGCGGTGCTGACGGTATTTGTTGCCTGGAGGCTGGGCGCCAGCGCTGCAGCACTGGCGCTGATGCTCCTCAGCTGGGGGCTACTGGCGATGAGCCTGATCGATATCGAGCACCGGTTACTGCCCGATGCTCTGGTATTCCCGCTGTTGTGGCTGGGGCTTATCGTCAATGCCTTTGAGCTGTTCGTGCCACTGGAAGATGCGCTGTGGGGTGCGGTTGCGGGCTATTTGAGCCTGTGGTCGGTGTTCTGGCTGTTCAAGTTCATCACCGGTAAAGAAGGCATGGGCTACGGCGACTTCAAGTTGCTGGCGCTGATTGGGGCTTGGGGCGGCTGGCAGATTCTGCCGCAGACATTGCTGATGTCGTCGCTGTTGGGCGCGCTGATTGGCCTGATTCTGTTGCGCGCGAAAGGATTGAAGACCAGCACGCCGATTCCCTTTGGTCCTTATCTGGCCATCGCGGGCTGGATCGCGCTGCTCTGGGGTGGTCAAATAACCGCTTCTTATCTGAAATTCTCTGGATTGTGATGACCACCGCTGCTTTCACTCCCTGGATTCTCGGCCTTACCGGCGGCATCGGCAGTGGCAAAAGCGCCGCTGCCCAACGTTTTGTCGAACTGGGTGTGCATCTGGTCGATGCCGATCAGGCAGCACGCTGGGTGGTCGAGCCCGGGCGTCCGGCGCTGGCGCGGATCGTCGAGCACTTCGGCCCCGGCGTGCTACAGGAAGACGGGCAACTGGACCGCGCGGCACTGCGCCAGCTGATTTTCAGCAACCCGGAGCAACGGCGCTGGCTGGAAGCGCTGCTGCATCCGTTGATCGGTCAGGAGATTTTCAGTTACCTGGCCAAGGCCGAGTCGCCTTATGCGGTGTTCGTCTCGCCGCTGATGGTCGAGTCGGGGCAGTACCAGCGCACCCAGCGTCTGTTGGTTATTGATGCCCCGCAAGAATTGCAGGTACAGCGCACCCTGCTACGCGATCAGACCAGCCCCGAGCAGGTCGAGGCCATTCTCAAGGCCCAGGCCAGCCGTGAAGAGCGCCTGCGCCATGCCCACGATGTGCTGGTCAATGACCGCGACCTGAACTGGCTGCACTCGGAGGTCGACCGCCTGCACCACTTTTACCTGACTTTGCGAGGAGGCCAAGCATGAGCCAACCCCTGACCGTTGAATGCCCAACCTGTGGCGCCCCCGTTGAATGGAACGCAGCCAGCCCGTTCCGGCCGTTCTGTTCCGATCGCTGCAAGTTAATCGACCTGGGCGCCTGGGCCGCTGAAGAACACAAGATCCCGGTAGCCCCGGACGCTGAAGACGAGCTGTTTTCCGGCGAGCTCGATCCGCGCGCTCACCACTGATCCTCAGCGCCCGGAGTCGTCATCCTTCCACGGCGCCTGCAAATAGCGGGTGCGGTTGAAGGTTTCCAGCCACTCCGGGCAAAACACCACCAGTGCGCTGACCACCATGCCGTTGATAAAGGCCTCGGGAAAGATGATCAGCCACAGGTAGCCGATAAAGTCTTCGATCCACTCCGGCATCACGAAGCGCCCGTCGAACCACAGCAGCCCCAGGCCAAGCAGCAGGCACAGCAGTGCCGCCAGGGCAGCGGCAAAAAATCCCGAGCAGAAGATGTACACGAACAGGTTGCGTGGCTGCGCGCGCTCCACAAGGATTGCGCAGACCTCGGTGACCAGCACCGGCAGGCCGATGAACAACAGGCCGTTGACGCCCATGGCGGCGAGGTCCTGACGGCCAAGCAAGATCAACCCGATCTGCGCCAGCAAGCCGCCAACAATTGCCAGCGGCCAGTCCAGTAGCAAGGTCACGGCGGTCATGCCGATGAAGTGGTACGACACACCGTTGTCGAAGTCGCGACGTACCAGCCACAAGGCAAACAGCGCGAACACCGTGCCGAACAGCAAGTGCTGACGGCGGCTGTCGGTGAACAGCTCGACCCAGCGCGTACGCGCCATTGCCCACACCAGCACAACGACATAGCCGACCCACCCGACGGTCAGGCTAAGGTCAGACAGCACTTGAGCATCAATCACGGTCGCGCAGCCCTTCTTCCAAGACTTTATCGGCAGTCTACACCTCAAGCCACGCGCTCACGGCGTTGGCCTTCGACTATGCTCAGACTATCGACACTGGCGCAGGCCACTGGATAAGCAGTCGTGGGCAGTCCTGACGCTCCTTTGCAAGGAGTTGGTCATGCCCAAGCATCTTGTGCTGTTTTCAGACGGTACCGGCAACAGCGCCGGGAAACTGTTCAAGACCAATGTCTGGCGGCTGTACCAGGCAGTCGATCTCAGCGACCCAGCCAATCCGCAACAACCCAGGCAGTTCGCCTTCTACGATGACGGTGTCGGCACCTCGGCGTTCAAGCCGCTGGCGCTGGCGGGCGGTGGTTTTGGTGTCGGGCTGGCGCGCAATGTCATCGACCTGTACCTGTTCCTCTGCCGAATGTATACGCCGGGCGACAAGATCTACGTGTTCGGCTTCAGCCGCGGTGCGTTTACCGTCAGGGTGTTGATCGGCCTGATCATGACCCAAGGCCTGCTGCGCTATCGCGGCAGCGAGAGCGACCTTGAGCGTCTGGCCTGGGACGCCTATCGCGCCTTTCGCCGTGAGCGCTTCCCCAGCCACTGGGGGATAAAACTACTCAGGGACTTGCGCGACCGCTTCCTTGCAGTCAAGGATCTAGTCCGTGGCAATACCCCTTACCGTGAGGCCGAACGTATTGGCCTGCCAGACTCTGACGCGCCGATAGAAGTCGAATTCCTTGGCTTGTGGGACACCGTTGATGCTTACGGCTTGCCGGTGGATCAACTCACGCGCGCCATCGATAAGTTCATCTGGCCGCTGACCATGCGCGATTACAACCTCAGCCCCAGGGTTCGCCACGCGCGCCATGCACTGGCGCTGGATGACGAGCGCAATGCCTTTTACCCACGCTTGTGGAACGAAGCGCCCGACCCGCAATACCCCGAGCAGGGCGTGCCGAATGCCAACCGGCGCAGCCGCCACATTGACGGTGAACGCATCAGCCAGGTGTGGTTTTGCGGTATGCACGCCAACGTTGGTGGCGGCTACGCCGACGACAGCCTGTCTTATGTGCCGTTGCAGTGGATCATGAGCGAGGCCGACAAACACGGTTTGCGCCTGGAACCCTCGATCTGGAACGAACTGATCGCCCTGTCGGACGAGAACGGCAAGCTCTATGACTCGCGCCACGGTATCGCCAGTTACTACTGCTACAACCCGCGGCGCATCGACCGGCTCAATCGCACCGATATGGTCAGGGTACCCAGGACCAAGGTGCATGAAAGCGTGTTGCGGCGCATCAGGGTCGATCCCGACGGCTACGCGCCGATTAGCCTGCCGCCGAATTTTTCCGTGGTACGCATCGACGGCAGCATCTGCAATGTCGAGCAATACCTGACGCAGATGGATGCCAGGCAAGGCAATGTCCATCCAGATGGCGTACCCAGGCGCTGGATGAAGGGCTTCAGGGCGGCCCGCGAAGATGTTTACAACACCGTGTGGCGGCGCCGTGTTGCGTACTTTCTGACACTGTTCGTGTCGTTGGCGCTGGTGGCCATGCCGCTGTTTGCGCCTGCACGGGGCAGTTGTCAGGAAACCCTGTGCATGCTGAGCAAACCTGTGCGCCTGCTCGATTATGTGCTGCCTGCATTCGCCAGTACCTGGACGGCCTCTTTTGCCAGCAACCCGAATGTGTTTTTGCCGCTGCTGTTGGCGCTGTTGATCTGCATGGCCTGGGGTAAGCGCCTGGACACGATGATCCGGGACAAGATGCGCCGGGTCTGGTACGGCATTGCACCACTCAAACCCAGCTCAGTAGCCGCGATGCCAGCGCTGAAAAAACCTACGCTGCGCGACCGGGCCATCCATCAGTTACGCACGCATGCGGCCTACAAGGCGTTCATGTATTTCCTTGGCTATCAGCTGCTGCCCTTTGTGTTTGTACTGGCCATTCTGGCCGGTGGCATGATGCTGCTGGGCCAGCCGCTGTTCGCCTGGGGCGCTTCGTCAAGCGACCTGTGCCAGGCGCAAGGTGGTAGCGACAACGGGCAGACCACCTTCTGGTTCGACACCCGTGACCCTTGCGCCTATTCCGGCCTGCAGGTGCACAAGGGCCACACCTATCAGGTCACCCTGCAAGTACCCGAGCAATGGCGCTGGAGCGATAAAAACACGCCAGCCAATCCGGGCGGCTACGAATGCCCGCTCAAGTTCCCCACCTCGTGGGCCATCGCAATCTCAGGCCCGACACGCCGGCACACTGACCAGCCGTGGTTCCTGACCATGGTGCAAGTCGGCGCCAACGACAGCAACAGCTATGCACTTGCAATCAGGCCGCCCCCCGCTCTGCCGCCGGAGCTTTGCGAAAATGGCGGGCCAACCATCACAAAATGGCCCAAGGCTTGGCGCTGCCCGCCTGACGCAGTACCCGTCGAAGGTGGCCGGGTGTTCAGCAGCAGCTTTACCGCACAGGCGGATGGCCCGCTGTTCTTTTACGTCAATGAATCGGTGAACTGGCCGTTTTTTACCACCTACCTGTACGGCAACAACCAGGGCTGCGCACGCGTCACGGTGAGCGAATCGCGTTGAATAGGCGTCGGAGGAACTGCAATGCGCTGGATGTTCATGGTGCTGGTACTGATCACGACCGGGTGCGCCCAGGACCTGAGCGAACTTGGCTCGATTAAACCAGCGGATCAGCAAAATCTGGCCAAGCCTAAGCTGGAGTTCTTTGGCGTGGCCGGGTTTGTGCTGCGCTGGCGTGATGAAGCGGTGGTGTTTGATCCGTTCTTCAGCCGCCCTTCACTGCTGCAACTGTTCTGGCTAAGGCCCGATATCCAGCAGATCGACGAAAGGATGCCGAACATCCCGGAAGCAACCATGCTGCTGGTCGGCCACGCCCACTACGATCACCTGCTCGATGTGGCCTGGGTGATGAACCATAAAACGCCCAACGCCACCTTCTATGGTTCCCGTACCGCCGGGCACATCCTACGAGCCGAAGTGCCGGCTACGCGCAAGTTCGAAGACGCCGAGGCGAAAATGGCCTGGCTACCCGGCCCCAACGGCCCGCGCCCGGTTGCCCGTGACAACGGCTGGTTCACCTCAAGCAAAGGCGCCATCCGCGCCATGCCGATCCAGAGCAGTCATGCCCCGAATGTCACCGGTGTGGACTTGATGGGCGGCAGCTACAGCCAAGACCTGAAGGCATTGCCCAAGGCCTTTTGGAACTGGAAGGAAGGCCAGACCCTGGCCTGGCTGGTGGACCTGCTGGATGAAAGCGGTAAAACCGCATATCGCATCCACTTTCAGGACAGCTCAAGCGATGCACCTTACGGTTTCCCTCCCGATTTGGGTGATAAGCGACGCATCGATGTCGCCATCTTGCCAGTGGCATCGTGGGTCAACGTGAAAAAATATCCACAGGCGCTGATCGCACTGACTCAACCGCGGCTGGTGGTGCTGTGTCACTGGGAAGATTTCTTTGGCGGCGAACTGGACGATCCCAAAGTGTTACGCGGCGAGAAAGACGAACCGGCGATGTACCGGATTGTGCGCACCACCCTGCCAAAGGATTCAGAGATTGTGATGCCCATGCCGTTTAGTGAAATCGCCCTGCCGACGGTAAACAAATAATGCCAGGAGGGATACACCATGACTGACTTACCCAGCATTCTCAAAGAAGTTCTCGACAGCTCCACCGTGCTTTCCGGCTGGGCGGTGGCAATCGGCGGAGCCACAGTGGCCGTCATCATTGGTACGTCGCACAACCGGCCTGACAGCTGGCCCCTCCGATTGCTTTACCTGTTGTTCTTACCCGGCTGGGCTGGTCTTGCCTACTCCATTTATCTGGGAAATCAGCTAGTCGGTAGTTACCTGGCAACACGCTTCAACCCCAGCTCCATCGATGTTATTTCCGAGCTGATCAACAATTTGTATGCCGATCAACGTTCCTACTTGCTGTGGTCACTGGCTTTTTTTGCCATCTGGCTCACCGGGTACACCCTGGCCTGGATATTTCTCACAAAGCTGCGTGCAGGAGACAAGCAATGAAAATACTGCCCTGGACACTTCTGGGCCTCGGCCTTTTGAACTCACATGCCCAAGCCGACTGTTACTGCTTGTCCTACCCCTTCGAACCAGCCCCGCCCTGCTATATGGAGTGCACCAAAAACATCGTTGATAACAACGGCAAGGACGTCGACAAAATCCAGAACTTACCGACCGGGGTGCGCAGCAATCTGCAGATCCTGATCGAAAGAAAACAAAGCGCTCAAGCGATCAACTTTAACGCCATCACCAATGAGTACAACCTGGGAAAAGTAGCGTCCAAAGTGCAAAGACAAGAAAGCCTGGAAATTCAGAAACCAACTGGTACGCAGTTTGATCGTCAACGAACACAGCAAATCTACCGCGCGCCAACTGGCCCAGCAGAAGGCATGTAAGCGACTTTGTTCATGCAGACACAATTGAACGCTAAGCTTGTCCCCATGGACGACTCAGATTACCTGCGCCTGCTTACCATTCAGGCCGAACAAGCCAATGCGTTTCTCTCCAATGCCCGCAAGTGGGAACGCGAGCGTTGGGTTTGCCAGCGCCTGTTGCAAGGCTTGAACATTCCTTACCGTAGCGAGGACTTCACCCCCGCCGGGCAAGAGCCGCCTGACGTATTGTTTCGCGATGCGGCCTTTGAGGTGTTTTTCGTCCTCGACGAAGGCCGCCGCCTTAACGACGAATGGCGCGAAGAGTTGCAGCGGCGACGCAGTGCCTTTTCGTTGAGCCAGTTGGTGCGCCGCGAGGCCCGGCCACGGCGGATCAGCGCTCAGGAATTGTTACAGCGTTTGGCGCCGACCTTGCGCAAGAAGTCCCATAACTATCAGGAACGCGGCCTTGACCTGAGCGAGTTGGATATCATCGCCTTCGCCAGCCTCAAGCGCGAAGTGCTCGATCTGAACAGCCACTTTCCACCGCCCACCGAATACCTGCGCCAGGGCTGGCGTTCGCTTTCGCTAGTGGGGCCAACCTTCGCCAGGGTGCTGTTCGCCCACCCCGATGCACCCGACTTTCTGCGCAGCAACCTGGGGCGCAGCATTGTTTTCGATGTTGGAATCAGCCTCTGAGCTGGCCCCCTGCCAACGCGTAATGGCATAAATTGCCCGGCGGTGATACAAAGCGCAATCATTCGTCATCACGACCGTGCGTGACTGCACGATGGGGCTTGCGTAAACAACTACAGTGAACCCTGTAGCGTCCCTTCAGTCACAAGCGTCTACCTGACGAGGCCCTCATGACCAGCCGCCTGAATCCCGAAGACCAACGTCGTGTCGATCAATACCTGCAAGCACCCCAACATCAAGTCGAGCGCAAGCCTTTTCGGCCGTGGCTGCTCCTTTGGATGGTGGTGCTCGTGACCGTTGGCCTGGGCCTGTTGAGCCGCCTCCTGAGTAACCTGGTGCTATGAGCTGCCTAGCGCTCGCCCAAACCGCCCGCCCTGAGCGGCCGATGACTCACGACCAGAATTCCGTAAACCTTATGAGATATCTCCATGACTCACCGTATCGTGATTGTCGGCGGCGGCGCTGGCGGCCTGGAACTGGCGACCCGCCTGGGTAAAACCCTGGGCAAAAAAGGCAGCGCCAGCATCACCCTGGTCGATGCCAACCTGACTCACATCTGGAAACCCCTGCTGCACGAAGTGGCCGCAGGCTCGCTGAACTCCTCGGAAGACGAACTGAACTACGTGGCTCAGGCCAAGTGGAATCACTTCCAGTTCCAACTCGGCCGCATGAGTGGCCTGGACCGCGAGGGCAAACAGATCCAGCTGGCCGCTACCCTCGATGAAGAGGGCCGCGAGCTGCTGCCTGCGCGCACGCTGGGCTACGACACGCTGGTGATTGCTGTAGGCAGTAACACCAACGATTTCGGCACCCTCGGCGCGGCCCAGCACTGCCTGTTCCTCGATACCCGCAAGCAGGCAGAGCGCTTCCATCAGCAACTGCTCAACCACTACCTGCGCGCCCATGCCGGAGATCAGGCCAACGAAACCATCAGCGTGGCGATTGTCGGTGCCGGTGCCACGGGCGTGGAACTGGCTGCCGAACTGCACCACGCCGCGCACGAACTGGCCGCCTATGGCCTGGATCGCATCCAGCCCAAGGACATGCACATTACCCTGATCGAAGCAGGCCCGCGGGTGCTGCCGGCGCTGCCTGAGCGCATCAGCGTGCCGGTGCACCAGACCCTGGAAAAACTCGGCGTTACGGTGATGACCAATGCCTCGGTCAGTGAAGTGACGGCAACCGAGCTGAAAACCAGCAATGGCGATGTGATCCCGGCGAGCCTCAAAGTCTGGGCGGCGGGTATTCGTGCACCAGGCTTCCTCAAGGACATCGATGGCCTGGAAACCAACCGGATCAATCAGTTGGTGGTGCGCCCTACCCTGCAGACCACCCTGGATGACGATATCTTTGCCTTTGGCGACTGCGCCGCTTGCCCGCAGCCGGGTAGCGACCGCAACGTGCCGCCACGGGCCCAGGCGGCTCACCAGCAGGCCTCGATGCTGGCCAAGTCGTTGAAGGCGCGCCTGGAGGGCAAGCCGTTGCCAACCTACGCCTACCGCGACTACGGCTCGCTGGTATCGCTGTCGCGGTTCTCGGCGGTGGGTAACCTGATGGGCAACCTGACCGGTAGCGTGATGCTTGAAGGCTGGTTGGCGCGGATGTTCTACGTGTCGCTGTACCGCATGCACCAGATGGCGCTATATGGCACGTTCCGTACGTTGATGTTGATGCTGGGTAGCCGGATTGGTCGCGGTACCGAACCACGCCTGAAGCTGCACTAACGCCTACACACCGGTAGGAGCGGGCTTGCCCCGCGATCGCGGTTTGCCTGACACACCGCGTTCGCGGGGCAAGCCCGCTCCTACAGCGGAGGTAATGCAGAAACGAAAAAAGGGCACCTTTTGCAAGGTGCCCTTTTTTCTGAATATGGTCGGGGTGAGGGGATTCGAACTCCTGACATCCTGCTCCCAAAGCAGGCGCGCTACCGGACTGCGCTACACCCCGGTAAAAAAAAAGCACCCGTTACGGCGCCTTTTTTTCGTTGACCAGCCGCTAATGGCGAACTGATCTTTTAAGATCCAAATCCAGCGAACCGGACTCGAAAATGGTGGGTCGTGTAGGATTCGAACCTACGACCAATTGGTTAAAAGCCAACTGCTCTACCAACTGAGCTAACGACCCAAATATGGTCGGGGTGAGGGGATTCGAACTCCTGACATCCTGCTCCCAAAGCAGGCGCGCTACCGGACTGCGCTACACCCCGAAATTGGCTCCGCGACCTGGACTCGAACCAGGGACCCAATGATTAACAGTCATTTGCTCTACCGACTGAGCTATCGCGGAACTACAAACTTCGTTACAGCAATTTCGAAAACTGTATCTCTACCGCTTCGAACTCTTCGACCTTGTGCATCGCTGCGTTCATGTCTCTGAGGCGCGCTATTCTACAACCTTCAAAACCCTTGTCAACCCCTAATTTGCATTCAACTTACTGATTTGCAACTTTTTTTCAGATTCCCGATTTTGCTGGGAAGCTGCGGGGTGACATACAGCGGGGCGCACTTTACAAGCACTGGAGAAAAAATGCAAAGAAAAAAAAGGCCTCGAATATCGAGGCCTTGATTTAACCCTATGAAAGGTCAGGCGAAGACGATTTCCTCGCCCTCGACCTTGGCAGTAATTACTGTGCCCGGCAAGAACTTGCCCGCCAGAATCAGCTGCGCCAACGGGTTTTCGATCCAGCGCTGAATTGCCCGTTTCAGTGGCCGTGCGCCGTAGACCGGGTCGTAGCCAACCGCAATCAGTTTATCCAGCGCCTCGTCGCTCAGCTCCAGGCTCAGGTCGCGCTCAGCCAGACGGCTACGCAGACGGCCCAACTGGATCTTGGTGATGCCGGCAATCTGATCGCGTCCCAGCGGCTCGAACACCACGACTTCATCGATACGGTTGATGAACTCGGGGCGGAAATGCGAGCCCACTGCGTCCATCACTGCCGCCCGTTGCGCTTCACGATCACCCACCAGGTCCTGGATCTGTGCCGACCCCAGGTTGGAGGTCATCACGATCACGGTATTGCGGAAGTCCACCGTGCGTCCGTGGCTGTCGGTCAGGCGACCGTCTTCCAGTACCTGCAGCAGCACGTTGAAGACATCCGGGTGCGCCTTCTCGACTTCATCGAGCAGCACTACAGCATAAGGCTTACGGCGTACCGCTTCAGTCAGGTAACCGCCCTCTTCATAGCCGACATAGCCTGGTGGAGCACCGATCAGCCGTGCCACGGAATGTTTCTCCATGAACTCGGACATGTCGATACGCACCATCGCCTCTTCGGTGTCGAACAGGAACTCGGCCAGGGCTTTGCACAGCTCGGTTTTACCCACCCCGGTCGGGCCGAGGAACAGGAACGAGCCGCTAGGCCGGTTCGGGTCCGACAACCCAGCGCGCGAACGGCGTACGGCGTTGGAGACCGCGACAACGGCTTCTTCCTGACCAATCACGCGCTCGTGCAGCAGGCTTTCCATTTTCAGCAGTTTTTCCCGCTCGCCTTCCAGCATCTTGGCCACAGGAATACCGGTCCATTTGGACACGACTTCGGCAATCTCTTCTTCCGTCACCTTGTTGCGCAGCAACTGGTTCTCGGCCTTGCCGTGCTGGTCAACCATCTGCAGGCTGCGCTCCAGATCCGGGATCACCCCGTACTGCAGCTCGGCCATGCGGCTGAGGTCGCCTTTACGTCGTGCGGTTTCCAGCTCCTGGCGGGCCTGTTCGATTTTCTGCTGGATCTGTGCCGAACCCTGTACTTCGGCTTTTTCCGAGGTCCAGACTTCTTCCAGATCAGCGTACTCACGCTCCAGCCGGGCAATTTCTTCGGTGAGCTTCTCCAGACGCTTGAGCGCCGCTTCGTCGTCTTCTTTCTTCAGCGCCTGGGATTCAACCTTCAGTTGAATCAGGCGGCGCTCCAGACGGTCGAGCACTTCAGGCTTGGAGTCGATCTCCATACGAATGCGGCTGGCCGCTTCGTCGATCAGGTCGATCGCCTTGTCCGGCAACTGCCGATCAGTGATGTAACGATGGCTGAGCTTGGCCGCGGCGATGATCGCGCCGTCGGTGATCGCCACCTTGTGGTGCACCTCATAACGCTCTTTGAGGCCACGCAGGATGGCAATGGTGTCTTCTTCGCTCGGCTCTTCTACCAGTACTTTCTGGAAGCGTCGCTCAAGGGCGGCATCTTTCTCGATGTACTGACGGTACTCGTTCAGCGTCGTTGCACCGACACAATGCAGCTCACCACGCGCCAGGGCGGGTTTGAGCATGTTGCCGGCATCCATGGAGCCTTCGCCCTTACCGGCGCCGACCATGGTGTGCAGTTCGTCGATGAACAGAATGATCTGCCCTTCCTGCTTGGACAGTTCATTGAGCAGTGCTTTAAGGCGCTCTTCGAACTCACCGCGGAACTTGGCACCGGCAATCAGCGCCCCCATGTCCAGCGACAGCAGACGCTTGCCTTTCAGGCCATCGGGCACTTCACCATTGATGATGCGCTGGGCCAGGCCTTCGGCGATGGCGGTTTTACCCACACCTGGCTCACCGATCAGCACCGGGTTGTTTTTGGTCCGGCGTTGCAACACCTGAATGGTGCGGCGGATTTCGTCGTCACGGCCGATGACTGGGTCAAGCTTGCCGTCTTCGGCACGCTTGGTCAGGTCGACGGTGTACTTGTCCAGGGCCTGACGCGACTCCTCGGCGTTCGGGTCGTTGACAGCTTCGCCACCGCGCAGGTTGCTGATGGCGTTTTCCAGGGCTTTTTTGGTGACACCCTGGCTGAGCAACAATTTGCCCAGTTTGCTGTTCTCGTCCATGGCGGCGAGCAACACCAGTTCGCTGGAGATAAACTGGTCGCCCTTCTGCTGGGCCAGACGGTCTGCCTGGTTGAGCAGACGCGCCAGATCCTGCGACATGTTCACGTCACCGGTCGGGTTCTGGATTTTCGGCAGTTGGTCGAGCTCTTTGCTCAGCGCTTTGCGCAGGCTGTTGACGTCAAAGCCGACCTGCATCAGCAGCGGCTTGATCGAGCCACCTTGCTGATCGATCAAGGCTTGCAACAGGTGCGCAGGCTCGATGGCGGGATGGTCCATACCAACGGCCAGGGATTGGGAATCGGATAAAGCTAACTGTAGCTTGCTGGTCAAACGGTCTATTCGCATAAGTTACCTTCCTTTATGGGCAGGCCGGAGCGATGGACACACCTGATGAAGATAAACCTGCCAGAGATACCCCATTAGATAAGGGTGATTCTGGAGGATTCAAGCTTAGCGGGGTTGATTCAGGTCAGCGTGGCGCCAGCCAGATCAATGAGGCGAAGCGCCCGCCTTGCGGGGTGCGCCGGTAAGAATAGAAGCGTGGGTCGCTGACGGTGCAGAAACCACCGCCATACACGGCCTGTACGCCGCGTGCAGCGAGGCGCAGGCGCGCCAGCTTATAGATGTCGGCCATCAGCTTATCGGCACGTACACCGGGGACGAAGGCTTGGGCAGTTTCCGGATGAACGGTCGTGAACGCATCGCGCACCTCCAGCCCAACCTCGAAGGCTTGCGGGCCAATTGCCGGGCCCAGCCATACCAATACCTCTTCCGGCGGCACAGCCAAACGGTCGAGGGTGGCTTCGATTACGCCGTTGGCCAAGCCGCGCCAGCCAGCATGAGCCGCCGCAACGCGAGTGCCGGCACGGTCGCAAAACAGCAATGGCAGGCAATCAGCGGTCATCACCGTACAGGCGATACCGGGCGTGGCGGTCCAACTGGCGTCGGCTTCGGCGATAACCGCCGGGTTGGCATCGGCCACTACCACACCATGCACCTGCTTGAGCCAGGCGGGCTGGATGTTGAACTCGGCTGTCAGGCGGCGGCGGTTCTCGGCGACCGCAGCGGGCTCATCACCCACGTGGTCACCAAGGTTGAAGCTTTCATAGGGCGGCAGGCTGACCCCGCCCTCTCGGGTGGTGACGCACGCGCGCACCGAGGCTGGCGCAGGCCAGTCCGGGGTCAGCAGCGCATGCGTCAGCTCACTCATCCGACGAACGCCTCACGGTCTTGCTTGAGCAGCGACAGCAGCCAGACAAAATCGTCCGGCAGCGACGACTCCCAGCCCATGCGCTCGCCGGTCACTGGGTGATCCAGCTCCAGGAAACGCGCATGCAGGGCCTGACGCGGGAAGGTCTTGAGCGCTTCGACCATGGTCTGGCTGGCTGCCGGTGGAATACGGAAGCGACCACCGTAGACCGGATCGCCGACCAGCGGGAAGTTCACATGGGCCATGTGCACGCGAATCTGGTGGGTACGCCCGGTTTCCAGCTTGACCCGCACATGCGTGTGCGAACGGAAACGCTCCAGCACGCGGTAGTGGCTGACCGCTGGCTTACCGCCCTCGGTGACCGCCATGCGCTGGCGCTGGCCACCGTGACGACCGATCGGCGCGTTGATCTTGCCGCCTGCCGTGACCACACCGATCACGATGCATTCATAGATGCGGCTGACGCTGCGGCTCTGCAACTGGGCAACCAGCTGGGTTTGCGCCTGGATGGTCTTGGCCACCACCATCAGACCAGTGGTGTCTTTGTCCAGCCGATGGACGATACCGGCACGCGGTACGTTGATGATGTCCGGCACGTGGTGCAGCAAGGCGTTGAGCAGGGTACCGTCGGCGTGACCGGCAGCCGGGTGCACGACAAGCCCGGCCGGCTTGTTGATCACCAGGATGTGGTCGTCTTCGTAGACGATATCCAGTTCGATATCCTGGGCCACCCACTCGCCCTGGGCTTCCTGCTCGGCCTCAAGGGCCAGCAGCGAGCCGCCATGGACGATATCGCGTGGACGCAGGACCGCGCCATCGACCGTCAGGCGCCCCTCCTTGATCCAGGTGGAAAGGCGCGAGCGCGAGTGCTCAGCGAACAATTGGGCGGCGACTTGGTCGAGGCGTTGCCCGCCCAATTCGGACGGCACCTCTGCGCTAAGTTGAATGATCTCGGACATGCTCGAATCAGCGGGCGGCACAGCCTTTGGTTTCGGCTGCACGCTTGTGGTTAAATACGACGTCTTTTGCCCCGCAAGTTTCATCGGGGTGCTCATCATAACAGGACGGCCACGCCCAAGACAGCGGCCGTCATAGGGACGCAAGCCGCCATGCAAGTGAAACACCTGCTGCTGATCGCCATCCTCGGACTGACCGCTGCTTGTTCTTCGAAGGAAGTCGTCGACGAAAACCTGAGCGAAGCCGAGCTGTACCAGCAGGCGCAGGCCGATCTGGACAACCATAGCTATACCAGCGCCACCAGCAAGCTCAAAGCGCTGGAATCGCGCTATCCGTTTGGTCGCTATGCCGATCAGGCACAGCTTGAGCTGATCTACGCGAACTACAAGAACGCCGAACCTGAAGCCGCCAAGTCGGCCGCCGAGCGTTTCATTCGTTTGCACCCTCAGCACCCGAACGTCGACTACGCCTACTACCTCAAGGGCTTGACCTCTTTCGACCAGGACCGTGGCCTGCTGGCGCGTTTCCTGCCGCTGGACATGACCAAGCGTGACCCGGGCGCTGCCCGCGACTCGTACAACGAGTTCGCCCAGCTGACCAGCCGCTTCCCTAACAGCCGTTACTCGCCAGACGCCAAACAGCGCATGATCTACCTGCGCAACCTGTTGGCGTCCTACGAGATCCACGTTGCCGACTATTACCTGAGCCGTCAGGCCTATGTCGCTGCGGCTAACCGTGGCCGTTATGTGGTAGAGAACTTCCAGGAAACCCCATCGGTCGGCGACGGCCTGGCGGTGATGACCGAGGCCTACATGCGCCTGCACCTGGACGAACTGGCGGCTACCAGCCTGGAAACCCTGAAACTCAACTACCCGGATCACCCGAGCCTGGTCGATGGTCAGTTCCAGCCTAAGCAGGATGAAGCCGACAACCGTTCGTGGCTGTCCAAGGCCACCCTGGGCCTGATCGAAACCGAAACGCCGCTGCCGCCGGGCGAAACCCGCGCCAACCAGGACGTGATCAAGCAGTACGAAGACGCCAAGGAAGCGATTCCGGCCGAACTACTGCCTAAAGACGGTGATGCCGTCGAAGAAGAGGAACACGAAGCGGAAGGCAACAACGACGACCGCTCCTGGTTCAGCTACATGACCTTTGGCGTGTTCGACTGATTACAACTGCAACAGATAAAGGGAGGCCCAGGCCTCCCTTTTTTTATGCCTGAGCCCTAGAATTGGAGCTCTACACTGACAAAGCTGGACACCATGGTTCGCCTACTTTTCTGGATCGCCCTGATTGCCGCTGCTTTCTGGCTGTGGCGCAAGTTCAAGGCCAGCAACGCAGCCTCCCCCGATAACAGCCTGGAAGACCCGTTGAAGATGGTGCGTTGCGCCCATTGCGGCGTGCACCTGCCCAATGACCGCGCCCTGCACCGGGGTAGCCAGTGGTATTGCAGCCAGGCGCACCTGGAACAAGGGCCTGGCGACAAACGCTGAGCGCTGGTTGGAGCGGGCTTGCCCCGCGATGCGATGTGACAGACAGATCGCAATCGCGGGGCAAGCCCGCTCCTACAGGCGTATCTATGCCTTCTCGAGTCGGCCTGCTGGCGCGTAGGGCTGCGGGTCGATGATTGGCTCTCGGCCCAGCAACAGGTCGGCAAACAACTGGCAGGAGGCCGGCGCCAGCACCAGGCCGTTGCGATAGTGCCCGCAGTTCAGCCACAAGCCTTGCCAGCCCGGCACTTCGCCGATGTACGGAATACCTTCAGGCGAGCCGGGGCGCAAACCAGCCCAATGCCCAACCGGCGTGGCGTTAGCCAGGGCCGGAAGCAGTTCGATGGCCGAAGCCTTGAGGCTCTCCAGCGCCTCTGCAGTCGGGGTTTTGTCGTAGCCGGCATGTTCCAGGGTACTGCCCACCAAAATATGCCCGTCACGCCGCGGGATGGCGTAACGCCCTTTGGCCAGCACCATGCTCGGCAGGAAATCTTCCGCGCACTTATACAGAATCAT
The DNA here is from genome assembly GCF_056322725.1 of Pseudomonas sp. NUPR-002. Taxonomy (NCBI): domain Bacteria; kingdom Pseudomonadati; phylum Pseudomonadota; class Gammaproteobacteria; order Pseudomonadales; family Pseudomonadaceae; genus Pseudomonas; species Pseudomonas sp. NUPR-002. The sequence continues at coordinate 925,361 of NZ_CM150476.1, read as the reverse complement.
CTGCCCTTTCACCGGCTCAACCGGCAACTCCAGGCCCAGTGGACGCAGCAGGTCACCACTCCAGGCGCCAGCCGTCAGCACTACGTGGTCACCTTCAATGACCCCATCAGTGGTTTCGACACCGGTAATTCGCTCGCCCTGACGGCTGAAGCCGCTAATCTCACAGTGTTCGCGAATACTGACGTTCGGCATTACCTGCAAGGCTGCCTTGAGCGATTTGACCAAGCGCGGGTTACGCACATTGGCCACGCCCGCCATGTAGATGGCCCGCTGGAAGCCTGGGCCGATCACCGGCACGGCGTCATAAGCGGCAGCGATATCCACTGCGCTCAGTGGGCGCCCTTCCCGCTCGGCCCAGGCCAGGGCCTCGGCCTCATCGTCCAGATCCAGCCAGTACAGGCCGGTGGTATGCACTTCGGGGTCAACGCCGGTGCTGGCAAAAAGACGCTCACCCAGCTGTGGATAAAAGTCCTGCGACCAGTGCGCCAGCGCAGTCACCGCCGGGCTATAGCGCCAAGGATAGAGCGGTGAAACGATGCCGCCGCCAGCCCAGGACGACTCCTGCCCCAGCTCACCGCGATCACACAGCACCACCTGCTCGACCTCGGCGGCCAGGTTAAACGCCGTCAGCAGGCCGATTACGCCACCGCCGACTATTACTACTTGCTTGGTCATCTATCGATCCAACTTCTAAAGTAAATCGCGAAAGGCTTCAGCCACCCCAGCAACCATCAGTGAAATCCCCGGGACTGCCGGGATTGCCGCGCACGCCCGCCTGGTCAAGCGCATAGTCACCACAGACGTCGGCCATCATCAGGCCACCGGGCAGGCGTCGTGCCAACAGGGTGAATGACGTCGTGTCGCGCACCGCCTGCAAGCGGTAATGAGCGGTGCCAGCGGTCAAAGGCAACACCAGTTCGTCCGTGTCGCTGTACTGGCCCGCACGCGTGTAGTGGCGTTCAAGTTGCTGGGCAGTGGTTAGCAGCACACCAACGACTTCTGTGCGCGCCGCTTTTCGGACCTGGTCGCGGTAACTGGGGAAAGCAATGCTCGCCAGAATGCCGACCACAGCGATGACAATCAACAGTTCGATCAGGCTCAATCCTTTCTGCTTCTTCATGAGTTCAATCCTCAGTACCGCTGTCGCCAGAGAATACGCCGCGCCGGTGCTGGTTGTGGCCCAACCGGCTGGGCAAGCACACTCTCCAAGACACTACGGCCGGTGCCGCTTCGCCCGACCACAGTGACGCGATAGAGATTGACCTCCTGCCCCTGCGGCATATTTCTGGCCTGGCTGCTCTGCCCCAAAGGCTGAATGAGATAAAAGCCGCTGTCAGTTGCCTGCCAAAGCAAACCGGAACTGGCCCCTTTGCCTGAATAGACACCGCTGTGGATAACGAACCCGGCTTCCGGCGGCGGCAGGCAAAACCCGCAGCGCGGTAAACCCTGAACCGGCGCTTTCGCCTCTACCTGCTGTAGCAACTGCTGCGCCTGCTCGAACGCCTGCAGGCTGCTCAGCAGGTTACGCGTCATGCGTTCCTGCTGGGTCGCACTGCCCATCGCTGACATCCCCAGCAGCCCCAGCAACAGGACCAAGGTCAGGCTCACCAGCAATACCAGGCCGCGCTGCAAACCCCTGGCGCACAGCGTCATGAGCCAAATACCGGGTTACCCAGAGCGATGCTCATTCGGTAAGTCTGTGGCCTGACCCGTTGCTGCGGGTCGATCATGGTCAATTCCAGGCGCACAGCGGCGATGGCCAGATTGCTGTCCCTGAGCAGCTCGATCTGTAGATCACCAACGCCCTCGACCAATACACCATTGGCCGCAGCGCTACGCAGATGCAGTTCATTGGCGACCAGGCGATAGTGCTGGCGGCGCAGGGGCACGGCAAACTGTCCCGGTCCAGGCGCCATCACACCAGCATGCACGCTGGCCTGCGTCTGGCAATCGGTCACCAGGGTCCAGTCAGGTTCGCCAGTGGTGTGGGCGACATCGGCACTGATCAGGCTTAAGCGCTGTAAACGCCCATCCACACCACGCATTAGCCGCAGCGGCTGCGCAAAGGCCTCGCGAGCCGAGGGATCGTGAAAAACCATGGCATCGTCGCGCAAGCAGCCGAACATTGCGCTCATGCGAATGCTCTGGGCCAGGCGCTGCAAGGCCTGACGGGCATCCTCCTGCATATGTGCCGAGGCTGCTTGTGCCTGCCAGGACTGACTCGCTGCAACAAACAGGCGGGTGGCACCCAGTAACAACAGCAACCCCAGGCTCAGGGCCAGCAGCACCTCCAGCAGGCTGAAACCCATTTGTCTGCTCATGGCCGCTGCGCCTCATCGTTCAGCGCTGCGCCAGCACGGTTCAGCTCAAGCGTGCCGTATTCAACATAAGCCGACTGAGTGGTGTGCAACGCGCTTTCAGTCGTCTGCAGTGCCCTTACTTGCAAGCCAGCGGCCGCAAACAGTCCCAACCCCAGCACCGTCATTGCCACCAACACTTCAATCAACGTCATACCTTGTTGTTGCCCGCCATCCATGGCCAACCTCCCGCGACTTTTCAACAACCCTTTGCCAATCCGGCTGACTGGACGCCAGCGTCACGCGCTTCGAATCTATAGCGAAGCACTTCCAGGGAGGAATGCACGGTGAAGCAACAGGGCGTAACACTGATCCAGCTATTGCTCGCTTTGGCCCTGCTGGGGCTGCTGACACAGCTGGGTATTCCGGCCTACAACAACATGAGTGCCGGGCTACAGCGGCAGGCTGTGGCCAATGATCTGGCGCAGGCACTGCGTAGCGCGCGCAGCGAAGCACTGGCGCGCAATAGCACAGTGCGCCTGGAGGCACTGGAATCAGATTGGAGCAAAGGCTGGAGGATGCTGCTGGATGAGCACGACAGCGCGGAACTATTGCTTGAACGGCGCAACAACGGAAGAACGGTGATCGTTGGCAATCGACCGGTGGCCCGCCAAGTACGCTTCAGTGGCCTGGGTGTAGCGGTGCTGGAATCGGGTGGGTTTCAGGCCGGGACGTTGTATGTTTGCCAACGTCCCGAAGCACTGAGTCAGTACCGGGTGGTGCTGTCACGCAGCGGACGGGTCAGCCTGCGTGACGACTTGATCGAACAGCCGCTGTGCGCGGCTGCCGGGTCAGGTCAGTGAACGAACGCGCAATTCCTTGGGCATTGAGAAGGTGATGTTCTCTTCACGGCCATCGAGCTCTTCAGCGCCGGTAGCACCCCAGGCTCTGAGCTGCTCGATCACCCCGCGCACCAACACTTCCGGTGCCGAAGCACCTGCGGTGATACCGATGCGCTCGACACCGTCGAACCAGCTTTTCTGCAGGTCTTCGGCACCGTCGATCAGGTAGGCAGGGGTCGACATGCGCTCGGCCAGTTCGCGCAGGCGGTTGGAGTTGGAGCTGTTTGGGCTGCCGACAACCAGGACCACATCGCACTCGTTGGCCAATTGCTTGACCGCATCCTGACGGTTCTGGGTGGCATAGCAGATGTCATCTTTGCGCGGCCCGCCGATATTCGGGAAGCGCTTACGCAGAGCATCGATGACGCGGCTGGTGTCATCCATCGACAGGGTGGTCTGGGTAACGAACGCCAGTTTGTCCGGGTCATTGACCTGCAGCGTGGCGACATCGTCTTCGTCTTCGACCAGATAGATCGCGCCGCCATTGCTGGCGTCGTACTGACCCATGGTGCCTTCGACTTCCGGGTGGCCTTCGTGGCCGATCAGGATGCATTCGCGACCGTCGCGGCTGTAGCGCGCGACTTCGATATGCACCTTGGTCACCAGCGGGCAGGTGGCATCGAAGACCTTCAAGCCACGCCCGGCGGCTTCCTGGCGGACCGCCTGGGAAACGCCGTGGGCGCTGAAGATAACGATGACGTTATCCGGCACCTGATCCAGTTCTTCGACAAAAATGGCACCGCGGGCGCGCAGGTCTTCGACCACGAACTTGTTGTGCACCACTTCGTGACGCACATAGATCGGCGGGCCGAACACTTCCAGGGCGCGGTTGACGATCTCGATCGCCCGATCCACGCCCGCGCAGAAGCCACGGGGGTTGGCGAGTTTGATTTGCATGCTCGGCTCCAGGCTCAAAGCGCCGTGACTTCGAGGATTTGTACCTCGAAGCTCAGGGTCTTGCCGGCCAGTGGATGATTGAAATCGATGGTCACCTGGGCATCGTCAAAGGCCTTGACCACACCGGGCAGCTCGGCATTGGCAGCGTCGTTGAAGATCACCAGCAGACCTTCGGAAAGCTCCATGTCGTTGAACTGCGAGCGTGGCATAACCTGCACGTTTTGCGGATTGGGCTGACCGAAGGCGTTTTCCGGTGCGACGGTGACGGTGCGCTTGTCGCCGGCCTTGAAGCCGAAGATCGCCGCTTCAAAACCAGGCAGCAGGTTACCGTCGCCCACTTTGAACACCGCTGGCGCCTTGTCGAAGGTGCTATCGACGGTATCGCCGTTTTCCAGATGCAGCGCGAAGTGCAATTTGACTTCGGTGTTCTGGCCGATTCGGGTCTCAGTCATGGACGGGTTCTCCGGACTTCTTACTCTTGAACATATCCAGCGCCAGCATCACCGCACCGACGGTAATGGCACTGTCGGCGACGTTGAAGGCCGGGAAATACCAGCGGTTCTGCCAATGGACGAGGATAAAGTCGACCACATGGCCAAGCACAATGCGGTCATACAGGTTACCCAGCGCACCGCCCAGCACCAATGCCAGCGCCACCGCCAGCCAGGTCTCGTTGCGCCCCAGGCGCTTGAGCCAGACCACCAGTACAGCGCTGACCACCAGGGCGATCAGGGCAAACAACCAGCGCTGCCAACCGGAACTGTCGGCCAGGAAGCTGAAGGCTGCACCGGTGTTATAGGCCAGGGTCCAGCTGAAATAGTCAGGAATGACCACGATCTGCTGGTACAGGCTCAGTGTGCTCTCGAAGTAGAACTTGCTGGCCTGGTCAAGGACCAGGACCAGCAGGCTCAGCCAGAGCCAGCCAAGGCGCCCGAAGCGCCCTGCGGCAGGGTTAGGCATAGTGGCGCACCTCGCCTTTACCGCTGATGTTGTCAGCGCAACGGGCGCAGATTTCCGGATGCTCTGGGTTAGCCCCGACGTCAGCCCGGAAGTGCCAGCAACGGCCGCACTTGGCATGACCGGACTTGACCACTTTGAGCTTCAAGCCCGGGACTTCGGTTTCAACGGTATCGGCCGGTGCTTGAACAAACGGCGCAACGCTTGCCGCCGAGGTGATCAGCACGAAGCGCAGCTCATCGCCAAGCTTGGCCAGATCGGCGCTCAGGCCTTCGTCGGCAAACAGCGTGACTTCGGCTTGCAGGTTGCCACCGATGGCCTTGGCCGAACGCTGGTTCTCCAGTTCTTTGTTGACTGCGGTTTTCGCAGCCATGACGCGGTCCCAGTAGGCGCGACCCAGTTCGAAGCCTTCCGGCAGCTCGGTCAGACCCTGGTACCAGGTGTTGAGCATGACCGACTCGTTGCGCTCGCCCGGCAGGTACTGCCACAGCTCGTCAGCGGTGAACGCCAGGATCGGCGCGATCCAGCGCACCAGCGCTTCGCTGATGTGGTACAGCGCGGTCTGGCAGGAACGGCGGGCAACACTGTTGGCACCAGTGGTGTACTGACGGTCCTTGATGATGTCCAGATAGAAGCCACCCAGCTCCTGCACGCAGAAGTTGTGGATCTTCGAGTAGACGTTCCAGAAGCGGTATTCGCCGTAGTGCTCTTCCAGCTCACGCTGCAGCAGCAGGGTACGGTCGACGGCCCAACGGTCCAGCGCCAGCATGTCTTCGGCCGGCAGCAGATCGCGCGCCGGGTCGAAGCCGGACAGGTTGGAGAGCAGGAAGCGCGCAGTGTTGCGGATACGCCGGTAGGCGTCGGCGCTGCGCTGCAAGATCTGCTCGGAAACCGCCATTTCACCGGAGTAGTCGGTGGCCGAAACCCACAGGCGCAGAATGTCGGCGCCGAGGGTGTCGTTGACCTTCTGCGGCTCGATGGTGTTACCCAGCGACTTGGACATTTTGCGGCCGTTTTCGTCAACGGTGAAACCGTGCGTCAGCAGTTCGCGGTACGGCGCATGGTTGTCGATGGCGCAGCCGGTCAGCAGCGAGGAATGGAACCAGCCGCGGTGCTGGTCGGAACCTTCCAGGTACAGGTCGGCACGCGGGCCGGTTTCGTGGCCGATGCTGTGCGAGCCACGCAGTACGTGCCAGTGCGTAGTACCGGAGTCGAACCAGACGTCGAGGGTGTCGGCGATCTTGTCGTACTGAGCGGCTTCTTCACCGATCAGTTCGGCGGCGTCGAGCTTGAACCAGGCTTCGATACCTTCTTTCTCGACGCGCTTGGCCACTTCTTCCATCAGCTCGACGGTGCGCGGGTGCAGCTCGCCGGTTTGCTTGTTGAGGAAGAACGGAATCGGCACACCCCAGTTACGCTGACGCGAGATGCACCAGTCTGGGCGGTTGGCGATCATCGAATGCAGGCGCGCCTGGCCCCAGGCCGGCACGAACTTGGTTTCTTCGATGGCTTTGACCGCACGCTTGCGCAGGGTGTCGCCGTTGTCTGGCTGCTTGTCCATACCGACAAACCACTGCGCGGTAGCGCGGTAGATCAACGGGGTTTTGTGACGCCAGCAGTGCATGTAGCTGTGGCTGATGGTTTCGGTGTGCATCAGCGCACCGACTTCCGAGAGCTTGTCGACGATCGCCGGGTTGGCTTTCCAGATGAACTGGCCGCCAAAGAATTCCAGCGACGGAACGTAGACGCCGTTGCTTTGTACCGGGGTCAGGATCTCGTCATTGACCATGCCATAGCGCTTGCAGGTGACGAAGTCGTCTTCACCGTACGCCGGGGCGGAGTGAACCACACCGGTACCGGCACCCAGCTCTACGTAGTCAGCCAGGTACACCGGCGACAGGCGATCGTAGAACGGATGACGGAAGTTGATCAGCTCCAGGGCCGAACCCGCAGCGGTAGCAACGACCGAACCTTCCAGCGCGTAACGCTTGAGGCAAGACTCGACCAGCTCTTCAGCCAGCACCAGCAGTTTGTCGCCAACATCGACCAGCGCGTATTTGAACTCTGGATGAACGTTCAACGCCTGGTTAGCCGGGATGGTCCACGGGGTGGTGGTCCAGATCACGATCGCCGCCGGCTTGGCCAGCTCAGCCAGGCCGAAGGCGTTGGCCAGTTTGTCCTGGTCGACAACCGGGAAGGCGACGTCGATGGTCTGCGATTTCTTGTCGGCGTATTCAACCTCGGCTTCAGCCAGGGCCGAACCGCAATCGAAACACCAGTTGACCGGCTTGAGGCCCTTGAACACGAATCCGTGCTTGACCATCTCGGCCAGGGCGCGGATTTCGCCGGCCTCGTTGGCAAAGTTCATGGTCTTGTATGGGTTGTCCCAATCACCCAGTACACCCAGGCGGATGAACTCGGTTTTCTGGCCTTCGATCTGCTCGGCGGCGTAGGCGCGGCACAGCTCGCGGGTCTGGTCGGCAGTCAGGTGCTTGCCGTGGGTGACTTCCACCTTGTGCTCGATCGGCAGACCGTGGCAGTCCCAGCCCGGGACGTACGGGGCGTCGAAACCGGAGAGGGTCTTGGAACGGACAATCATGTCCTTGAGAATCTTGTTCAGCGCATGACCGATGTGAATCTTGCCGTTGGCATAAGGCGGGCCGTCGTGCAGCACGAACTTCGGACGATCCTTGCCAATTTCACGCAGCTTCTGGTACAGGCCAATGCTGTCCCAGCGCTGCAGAATCTGCGGTTCGCGCTGTGGCAGGCCGGCCTTCATTGGGAAGGCGGTGTCCGGAAGGTTTAGCGTGGCTTTATAGTCGGTCATTTCAGGCTCTTCGTTAGCGGTTGAGCGTGCCAATGGGCACGTGCGGCGGCGATATCCGCATCGATCGCCGACTTCAGCGCCTCCAGGGAGGCGAAACGCTGCTCGTCGCGCAGCTTGTGGTGGAACTCCACCGTCAGACGCCGGCCATAAAGATCGCCGGCAAAATCCAGGATATGCACTTCCAGGTGGGCACGGCCATCACCGGAAACGGTTGGCCGTACGCCGATGTTGGCGACGCCTGGCCAGGCTTTGCCATCAAGTTCGACGCTGACCAGATAGACGCCGGTCAGCGGCACACGATGGCGCTTGAGTTGTATGTTGGCTGTCGGCGTCCCGAGCTGGCGAGCCAGCTTCTGCCCATGCAGCACGCGGCCGCTGATCTGGTACGGGCGCCCGAGCAGGCGTTCAGCCAGCGCGAAATCAGCCTTGGCCAGGGCATTACGCACCTGTGTGCTGCTGATGCGCAGGCCTTCCTGCTCGACGGTTTGCGCGGCTTCTACGGTGAAGCCCTGGCTCAGCCCGGCTTGCTGGAGAAACTCGAAGTCACCGACCCGATCACAGCCAAAACGGAAATCATCACCGACTTCCAGGTGTTTGACACCCAGACCATCGACCAGAATGGTGTCGACGAACTCGGCGGCGCTGAGTTTGCTCAGGCGCTGATTGAACGCCAGACACAACACCCGGTCTACGCCTTCGGCGGCCAGCAGCGCGACTTTGTCACGCAGGCGGGCCAGGCGGGCCGGCGCGGTGTCCGGAGCAAAGTACTCGCGCGGTTGCGGCTCGAAAATCACCACGCAGCTGGGCACGCCCAGCGCTACCGCACGCTCACGCAGGCGCGCCAGGATTGCCTGGTGGCCACGGTGAACACCGTCGAAGTTGCCAATGGTGGCGACACAGCCCCGGTGCTGGGGGCGTAGGTTGTGAAGGCCTCGAACCAGCTGCATAACGCGCTTCTTGCTCATAAAGTGGTCGATTATAACCACACCCGGGCGCTGGCGACAGGCAGCAGCGTCACCCCGAGGTGTGGAATAGATAAAACCGACGTCTGGCCATGTTCGCGGCTCAATGCAATGCCTTGCGCGCGAAGTCGCGCGGGCGGAAACCGAACACAAACAGACTGCCGAAATAAGTCAGTACACCGGCCAGAATCAGCACGCCCAGGCGCAGGAAACGCTCAAGCATCTGCCCTTCTACCCAGGCCGGCATGTAATGCATCCCTACCAGCAATACCGCCGACATCAACACCACGGCCAGCACCAGCTTGCTCAGGAATTTGCCCCAGCCCGGTTGCGGCTGGAACAGTTGCTGCTGACGCAGCTTCCAGTACAACAGGCCGGCATTCAAGCAGGCGCCGAGGCTGATGGCCAGTGCCAAGCCCGCGTGTTGCAGGTGGGTAATGAACATCAGGTTGAACAGCTGGGTGCAGACCAGGGTAAAGATGGCGATTTTAACCGGAGTACGAATGTTCTGCTGCGCATAGAAGCCAGGTGCCAGCACCTTGACCAGAATGATTGCCAGCAGGCCGACCGAATAGGCGATCAACGCACGCTGGGTCATGGCGGCATCGAATGCCGAGAACTTGCCGTACTGAAACAGCGCCACGGTCAACGGTTCAGCCAGGATCGCCATCGCCAGAGTGCACGGTAGCACCAGCAGGAAACACAGGCGCAGGCCCCAGTCGAGAATCCGCGAGTACTCCTGACGGTCGCGGTTGGCGTAGGTCTTGGCCAGGGTCGGCAGCAAAATGGTGCCAAGGGCTACACCAAGCACCCCGGAAGGCAACTCCATCAGGCGGTCGGCGTAGTACATCCAGGACACCGAACCTGCGACCAGGAACGAGGCAAAGATAGTGTTGATGATCAACGAGATCTGGCTCACCGACACCCCGAGGATGGCCGGCAACATCTGCTTGAGCACCCGCCAGACGCCGGTATCGCGCAGATTCAGGCGCGGCAGTACCAGCATGCCGATTTTTTTCAGGTGCGGCAGTTGGTACAACAGCTGTGCCAGGCCACCTGCCAGCACACCCCAGGCCAACGCCATGATCGGCGGATCGAAGTACGGCGTGAGGAACAGGGTGAAGGCGATCATCGCCACGTTGAGCAAGGTCGGGACAAAGGCGGGTACCGAAAAGCGGTTCCAGGTATTGAGGATCGCCCCGGCCAGCGACGACAGCGAGATCAGCAATATATAAGGAAAGGTCACCCGCAGCAGGTCAGTGGTGAGCTGAAATTTTTCGCTGTTGTCGACAAAGCCCGGCGCCGTGACCCACACCACCCAGGGCGCCGCCAGTATGCCGAGCGCGGTGACCAGTGCCAGCACCAGGGTCAGCAGACCACTGACGTAGGCAACGAAGGTACGCGTCGCTTCCTCGCCCTGCTGAGTTTTGTACTCGGCCAGAATGGGTACGAAAGCCTGGGAAAACGCGCCTTCGGCGAATATCCGGCGCAGCAGGTTGGGCAGTTTGAAGGCAATGAAGAAGGCGTCGGTTGCCACACCGGCACCGAACACCCGCGCCAGGATAGTGTCGCGGACAAAGCCCAATACCCGGGAAATCATGGTGATGGAGCTGACGGCGGCCAGGGATTTCAGAAGATTCATTGAAAGATTTTTACGCCTTAAGATAAAGGGCTGTGCCGGAAAGCGCTCAGTTGTGCGATACTCCGCGCCGCAACGCAAGCAGAGCAAAAACTCCCGAGTTTACAGGTCGTACCGCAGAAGGGAATCACTCCCTTCTCAGGAACAACCACTCAGCGGATCCATGCAAGTGCCCTTGACAACCGATTAACTCATCGGCATGATTCGCGGCCTATTTTGTTTGCTATTTACCAAGTCTTTCGAGGAGCTCGACGGTGGCCAACTCACCTTCCGCCAAAAAACGTGCAAAACAGGCTGAGAAGCGTCGCAGCCACAACGCCAGCCTGCGTTCCATGGTTCGCACCTACATCAAGAATGTAGTTAAAGCCATCGACGCAAAAGACGCCGAAAAAGCGCAAGCTGCTTACATCCTGGCTGTGCCAGTTATCGACCGTATGGCCGATAAAGGCATCATCCACAAGAACAAGGCTGCTCGCCATAAAGGCCGTCTGAATGGCCACATCAAGGCGCTGAAAGAAGCTGCAGCTGCCTAAGCGACACGCTTGTTAAAAAACCGACCCTAGGGTCGGTTTTTTATTGCCTGCGATTTGTCTTCGCGGGGCAAGCCCGCTCCTACAGGAGGAAATCCTGTAGGAGCGGGCTTGCCCCGCGATAGATTACTTACCAATCTGAATCTTCGGCGCCCACTGCAGCCATTCATCTTCAGCCTTATCGAACAAGGCGAACGTCTGCTGCGGCCGAGCCGGATTGCCCATCTTCTCGCCATCTGGCGTCGCGAAGGCAATACCACCCTCGATCAGGGTTTCCAACGACTCGGTACGCACCGTAGCGCCCTTGAACAAGCCAAAGTCAAAGCCGAAGCCACTGCTGTTCCAGAAGCGGCTGCCACCACGCACCAGCGCGGCATAGCGCGGCTCGATCAGGATATGAATGAGCACCCGGTCTGCAGTCTGCCCCAACTCGAATCCAGTGACCTTGCCAACCGGAATCTCGCGATAGGTCACCGGCACACCTGGCTTGATCGACCCACGCCGCGGCGCACTTAGTACCAATGCCAACCCCGGCTCACGCGCCGAGAAGTCTGGCGCCTGCGCCAAGGCGGTGAACACCCGTTGAGGTCCCAGATTCTTCGCTGCAGGCTGTACTTCCAGATACTGCCCGGTCACCAAGGTTTCCAGGTTCGCGGTCTTAACGATACCCAAGGCCGGCTTGACCACCCAGAACTGCGTACCTTCGCGCGCAATACGCTCTGGCACTTCAGTAATACGCGCCTTGAGCACAACTGCCTGCAGGTCATCGGTCAGATCGACCTGCTCGACCTTGCCGACATCAAGGCCTTTGAAGCGCACCGGGGTGCCGACCTTGAGACCGTCCGCACGCTCCACTCGAATGGTTACCGTGGTGCCACTGCGGTTTGCCGACTCCTGGTTTTCATGCAAGCGGAAACTTGGAATACGGCGCTTGAGCGGTACATTCGGGGTTGGCGTATCAAACGCGATACCACCGGCCATCAGACTCTGCAGCGATTCGCTCTTGATCTGGATACCCGACAATCCACCGGTAAGGGTGATACCGCTGGCATTCCAGAAGCGCGTCGAACCGTTTACCAGGTTGGCATACTCCTTCTCGATGTGCACACCGATCAGCAGGCGCTTACTCTTTTTCGAGAACTGGTAGCTCTGCACGGTACCGACCTTGACCTGACGGTAGAGCACTGGACTACCCACCTCCAGCGAACCGAGGTTGTCACTGAACAGCACCAGGTGCAGCCCCGGCGCTTTCAGATCGAGCGGCGGAGCCTTCTCTCGCGCTTCGAACTCGCGCTGCGGAGTGGCACCCTTGTCACCCGGACGGATAGCAATGTAATTACCCTTTACCAAGGCTTCCAAGCCAGTGATCCCGGCCAGGGAGATCGACGGCTTAACCACCCAGAACTGAGTGCCATCCACCAGGTAATCTTCTGCCAGAGGGTCCAGCGTCAATTCAGCTACGGCGCTGGTCAGGTCAGCGTCGACTTTCAGGGTTTTCAGCGAGCCGACCTGGATGCCTTTGTACATCACCGGCGTACGTCCGGCCTGCAGGCCTTCAAAATCGCTCAGTTTGACCTTGACCTTAATACCCGCCTGCGCTGCATCGAAGTCCTCGAACAAGCGGAACGGCAGGCTAGGATCCGTCGGCGGGCTGTCCTTGCGGTGCTCTGGTGTGGCAAAGGCAATACCGCCGGCGACGATGCTGGCCAGCGACTCACTGCGCACTTTCACCCCGGACAGACCGGCGTCGATACTGATGCCGCTGGCGTTCCAGAAGCGCGTGTGTTTGCGCACCAGGTTGCTGTAGGCCGGTTCGATAAAGACTTTGATCTCTACCGTGCCCTGGTCTTCTGCAAGGCGATAGCTCTTCACCCGCCCTACCTGAATCTGTTTATAAAACACCGGACTGTCACGGTTGAGCGAACCTAACCGATCGGCTTTGAGGGTCAGGTGCAAACCAGGCTCGCTATCAGACAGCGGCGGCGCCTCATCCAACGCTTTGAAACGCTTGGTCGGCTCCCCCGTTCCAGGGCTCACGGCAATGTAGTTACCTGACACCAGCGTCTCCAGCCCGGTGATACCGGCCAGACTGACACTCGGTTTCACCAGCCAGAAGCGTGTGCCGGTATTGAGGTGAGGCTCTGCTTCCTTGTTCATCTCGATGGTCGCGATGACACCCGTCTTGCTGCCACTGGCATCAAGTATCAACTCCTTGACCTTACCCACCGACATGCCTTTGAAGACTACTTCGGTCTTGTTGGCAACGATGCCTTCACCGCTTTCAAAGCGAACCTGGATGTTCACGCCTGAGTCTCTGTAGGCCTGCCAGCCGAGCCAGCCCCCTATGACCAGGGCAATCAGGGGCAAAATCCATATAGCCGACCAGTTAGACGCTGGGCGGGTTCTAGCCGTAGGCAAATCACTCATGGTCGTCATCCGACTCCGTGTTATCCCAAATCAGTCGGGGATCGAAAGTTACTGCAGCGAGCATCGTCAAAATCACCACACTGGCGAAGGCGACGGCGCCCAGATTGGCTTCGACACTGGCGATCCTGCCGAAATTCACCACCGCCACCAGGATGGCGATCACGAAGATGTCCAGCATCGACCAGCGTCCGATGAATTCAATGAAGCGGTACATCAAAATCCGTTGCCGGGCAGACAACGGCTGGTGCCGTTGCACCGAGTAGAGCAGCAGCCCGATACCGACCAATTTGAAGGTAGGCACCAGAATACTGGCGATGAACACCACCGCCGCAATGGGCAACATGCCGTGCTTCATCAAGGTGATAACGCCAGACATGATGGTGTCTGGGCTGCCCTGCCCCAGCGCACTGACCGTCATGATCGGTAGCACGTTGGCGGGGATGTACAAAATGGCCGACGTGAGCAGCAGCGCCCAGGTCCGCGTCAGGCTGTTTGGCCGCCGCGCATGTACCTTTGCGCCACAACGGCTGCAGGTCTGCGAGTCAGTTTCTGGCTCCTGGCGATTCAGCTCATGACATTCGCCACAAATCAGAATCCCGGCATCAATCGCACGCATGCAGGTCTTCCCCCGATAAAGCACTCCAGATCTGGTGGGGCGACATCACCACCTCCAGCCATACCTGCACCAGTAACAGGCTGATAAAACAGACCAGACCCAGGCCGAGACTTAGCTCCGCCAGGTCAACCAGCTTGACCATGGCAACCAGCACGCCCATGAAATAAACCTCGAGCATGCCCCAATCACGCAAGTGGTGATAAATCCGATAAAGCAACAAACCGTAACTGCGCCCGATATTCAGGCGAATGCTCAGTAGTACCGCCAACTGACACAACAGCTTGAGCAGAGGAATGGCCATACTGCAGAGAAATACCACCACCGCCACTTCGGTCATACCGGTGTTGTACAAGCCAACCACGCCGGTCCATACAGTGTCGTCTGAACTTTGACCAAGCAGATGCAGTTGCATGATGGGAAGGAAGTTTGCCGGGACGTAGAGCAGCAAGGCGGCTATCACCAATGCCAGGCTGCGCTGGACGACGTTATGCCGATGGGCATAGAGCTCATAGCCGCAGCGTGGGCAGTGTGCTTTTTCATCCAGCTTGAGCACTGGCTTGCGCATCAGCAGGTCACATTCGTGACACCCCACCAGCTGATCCAGGGGTAAGTCGGCAAGCTGATGTGAATCGACAGGGTCGGACATAGCGAACTTCTGAGTTTACATAAGAGCGCTATTCTAACTGATTGATTATTTCTCTGTGTTTCATGACTGAAACATAGCAAGAGCGTTACTAGCGCGGGAAAGACAAAACCCCTACCTGCGTACGCAGATAGGGGTTTCGGAATTTAATCTTGACGATGACCTACTCTCACATGGGGAAACCCCACACTACCATCGGCGATGCATCGTTTCACTGCTGAGTTCGGGATGGGATCAGGTGGTTCCAATGCTCTATGGTCGTCAAGAAATTCTGTTGCCAGAAGGTCTTGTTAGACACTCCAGCGAATTGGGTATGTGACTTTGTGGTTTTGCAAACTTTCGGTGACTTTCGTCTTCACCACCACAATCTGCGTTGCAGATTGCTTGGGTGTTATATGGTCAAGCCTCACGGGCAATTAGTATTGGTTAGCTCAACGCCTCACAGCGCTTACACACCCAACCTATCAACGTCGTAGTCTTCGACGGCCCTTCAGGGAACTCAAGGTTCCAGTGAGATCTCATCTTGAGGCAAGTTTCCCGCTTAGATGCTTTCAGCGGTTATCTCTCCCGAACATAGCTACCCGGCAATGCCACTGGCGTGACAACCGGAACACCAGAGGTTCGTCCACTCCGGTCCTCTCGTACTAGGAGCAGCCCCTCTCAAATCTCAAACGTCCACGGCAGATAGGGACCGAACTGTCTCACGACGTTCTAAACCCAGCTCGCGTACCACTTTAAATGGCGAACAGCCATACCCTTGGGACCGGCTTCAGCCCCAGGATGTGATGAGCCGACATCGAGGTGCCAAACACCGCCGTCGATATGAACTCTTGGGCGGTATCAGCCTGTTATCCCCGGAGTACCTTTTATCCGTTGAGCGATGGCCCTTCCATACAGAACCACCGGATCACTAAGACCTACTTTCGTACCTGCTCGACGTGTCTGTCTCGCAGTCAAGCGCGCTTTTGCCTTTATACTCTACGACCGATTTCCGACCGGTCTGAGCGCACCTTCGTACTCCTCCGTTACTCTTTAGGAGGAGACCGCCCCAGTCAAACTACCCACCATACACTGTCCTCGATCCGGATAACGGACCTGAGTTAGAACCTCAAAGTTGCCAGGGTGGTATTTCAAGGATGGCTCCACGCGAACTGGCGTCCACGCTTCAAAGCCTCCCACCTATCCTACACAAGCAAATTCAAAGTCCAGTGCAAAGCTATAGTAAAGGTTCACGGGGTCTTTCCGTCTAGCCGCGGATACACTGCATCTTCACAGCGATTTCAATTTCACTGAGTCTCGGGTGGAGACAGCGCCGCCATCGTTACGCCATTCGTGCAGGTCGGAACTTACCCGACAAGGAATTTCGCTACCTTAGGACCGTTATAGTTACGGCCGCCGTTTACCGGGGCTTCGATCAAGAGCTTCGCGTTAGCTAACCCCATCAATTAACCTTCCGGCACCGGGCAGGCGTCACACCCTATACGTCCACTTTCGTGTTTGCAGAGTGCTGTGTTTTTAATAAACAGTCGCAGCGGCCTGGTATCTTCGACCGGCATGGGCTTACGGAGCAAGTCCTTCACCCTCACCGGCGCACCTTCTCCCGAAGTTACGGTGCCATTTTGCCTAGTTCCTTCACCCGAGTTCTCTCAAGCGCCTTGGTATTCTCTACCCAACCACCTGTGTCGGTTTGGGGTACGGTTCCTAGTTATCTGAAGCTTAGAAGCTTTTCTTGGAAGCATGGCATCAACCACTTCGTCGCCTAAAGGCAACTCGTCATCAGCTCTCGGCCTTAAGATCCCGGATTTACCTAAGATCTCAGCCTACCACCTTAAACTTGGACAACCAACGCCAAGCTGGCCTAGCCTTCTCCGTCCCTCCATCGCAATAACTAGAAGTACAGGAATATTAACCTGTTTTCCATCGACTACGCTTTTCAGCCTCGCCTTAGGGACCGACTAACCCTGCGTCGATTAACGTTGCGCAGGAAACCTTGGTCTTTCGGCGTGGGAGTTTTTCACTCCCATTGTCGTTACTCATGTCAGCATTCGCACTTCTGATACCTCCAGCAAGCTTCTCAACTCACCTTCACAGGCTTACAGAACGCTCCTCTACCGCGTCACCTAAGTGACACCCGTAGCTTCGGTGCATGGTTTGAGCCCCGTTACATCTTCCGCGCAGGCCGACTCGACTAGTGAGCTATTACGCTTTCTTTAAAGGGTGGCTGCTTCTAAGCCAACCTCCTAGCTGTCTAAGCCTTCCCACATCGTTTCCCACTTAACCATGACTTTGGGACCTTAGCTGACGGTCTGGGTTGTTTCCCTTTTCACGACGGACGTTAGCACCCGCCGTGTGTCTCCCATGCTCGGCACTTGTAGGTATTCGGAGTTTGCATCGGTTTGGTAAGTCGGGATGACCCCCTAGCCGAAACAGTGCTCTACCCCCTACAGTGATACATGAGGCGCTACCTAAATAGCTTTCGAGGAGAACCAGCTATCTCCGAGCTTGATTAGCCTTTCACTCCGATCCACAGGTCATCCGCTAACTTTTCAACGGTAGTCGGTTCGGTCCTCCAGTCAGTGTTACCTAACCTTCAACCTGCCCATGGATAGATCGCCCGGTTTCGGGTCTATACCCAGCGACTAAACGCCCTATTAAGACTCGCTTTCGCTACGCCTCCCCTATTCGGTTAAGCTCGCCACTGAATATAAGTCGCTGACCCATTATACAAAAGGTACGCAGTCACCTAACAAAGTAGGCTCCCACTGCTTGTACGCATACGGTTTCAGGTTCTATTTCACTCCCCTCTCCGGGGTTCTTTTCGCCTTTCCCTCACGGTACTGGTTCACTATCGGTCAGTCAGTAGTATTTAGCCTTGGAGGATGGTCCCCCCATATTCAGACAAAGTTTCTCGTGCTCCGTCCTACTCGATTTCATGACTAAGAGATTTTCGCGTACAGGGCTATCACCCACTATGGCCGCACTTTCCAGAGCGTTCCGCTAATCTCAAAGCCACTTAAGGGCTAGTCCCCGTTCGCTCGCCACTACTAAGGGAATCTCGGTTGATTTCTTTTCCTCAGGGTACTTAGATGTTTCAGTTCCCCTGGTTCGCCTCTTGCACCTATGTATTCAGTACAAGATACTCAGCTTATGCTGAGTGGGTTCCC
>NZ_CM150476.1:507500-905000 GCF_056322725.1 Pseudomonas sp. NUPR-002 | reverse complement strand
CAACCACCTTTTTCACCGCTGTCGATCTTTCGATCGAAGCCCCTCCGGTACTACCTTGAACATCTAACTCGTTGAATCTCAAGGAGTTTTCCGTTCCGACTGCGCCGGAAGTGGGGCGAATTATAGAGAGATCTGCGGGGGCGTCAAGCACTAATTCAGGCTTTTGTTGCAGAAGTTGCTTTTCGGCTCGCCAAACGCGGAATTCGTTGAGCAAACACAGGGATGCGCAGTGCCAGCAAGAATGCACCCATTGCCGCATAAACCGCCCACTCCTTGAGGTCAGCGCGCACAACCCAGAGAAAGTGCAGTAAACCCAAGGCAAGAATCACGTAGACCAACTTGTGCAACTTCTTCCAACGCGCCCCCAGCCGCCGCTGACTGTAGCGATTGGACGTCACCGCCAAGACCAGCAAACCGAGAAAGCCCAATGCCCCGACAATAATGTAAGGCCGCTTGCTGAGCTCGACGCCCAACTGCCCCCAGTCCAGGCCCAGCACAAACACCATGTACGACGTCATGTGCAGCACTATATAAGCAAAACACCAAAGCCCCAGCTGCCGGCGCGAGACGATCCACCCCGCCCAGCCAGTCAGGCGCTGAAGCGGCGTCATGCTCAAGGTAATAAGAAGAAAGATCAGCGCCCCCAGCCCCAATCGGTCAACCAGGATTTTGCCGGGGTCCGGCCCCAGCGCATTCATGGCTGCTTCATACAGCCACCACAGTGGCCAGGCACTGGCCAAAATGAAAATACCAAGACGAAACAGTGGATAGCGCATCAATAGTTCTTCCGCAGATCAAGCCCGCTATAAAGCCCTGCCACTTCTTCGGCGTAGCCGTTGAACATCTGGGTAGGGCGCACGTTCGGACTGAACAAGCCACTCGGCAATCGACGCTCTCGCGCCTGGGTCCAGCGCGGGTGATCAACCTCGGGATTGACGTTTGCATAGAAGCCGTACTCTTCCGGCGCTATTGCCTGCCAGGTGGTGCGAGGCTGCTGTTCAACCAGGCTGATACGGACAATCGACTTGATGCTCTTGAAGCCGTACTTCCATGGCACCACCAGGCGTAACGGCGCACCGTTCTGATTCGGTAGCTCTCGCCCATACATGCCCACCGCGAGGATCGCCAAGGGGTTCATCGCCTCATCCATGCGCAAGCCTTCTATATAAGGCCAGTCGATCAGCGCGAAATTGGAGCGCTGCCCCGGCATGGATTTCGGATCTTGCAGCGTTTCGAAGCGGATAAAACGCGCTTTGGCTGTGGGCTCTACCTGCTTGAGCAACGCCGAAATCGGAAAACCAAGCCAGGGAATGACCATCGACCACGCCTCAACACAACGCAGTCGGTAGATTCGTTCCTCCAGCTGGTAGGGTTTCATGAAGTCTTCCAGCGCATAACGCCCGGGTTTGCCCACCTCACCATCAATAACAACCGTCCACGGCTCGGTCTTTAGGCTACCGGCATTGGCGGCCGGATCACCCTTGTCGGTTCCGAACTCGTAGAAGTTGTTGTAGTGAGTGGCATCTTTGAACGGGGTAATCGCCTCCCCCGGTGCAGTGACGGCCTGCCACTGCGTAGCGCCGAGCTTTTCGCTGAACCAGCCAGGCGCCCTGCCCGCCTCGACATTGGCATACCGTGATACTTCTGCCGCCCCCACCAGACGCGGCAATGCTGTAGCGGCCAAGGCAGCCAGTGACCCGCCGAGGACGGCACGGCGTGATACGTAAAGGGATTCGGGGGTAATTTCCGACTCTTTGCAATCGGACGCTTTGGGCAGCTTGATTAGCATAGTGGCTCCGTAGAACTGGAAGACTGATGCACCAGTAGACTACGGAGCCCAAGTGAAATTACATCACTCGATAGTTTTCCGTCGACGGATGCGCAGCAGGTACTGCACCGGGCCGGAAGCCGCATAGCCGAGGAACACCAACAGCAGAATGCGCGGTGGATCACTAAAGACTACTGCGAATACCAGCACCACTGCCAGAATTGCTACGAAGGGTACGCGGCCCTTGAGATCCAGCTCTTTGAAGCTGTTGTACTTGATGTTGCTGACCATCAGCATACCCGCCGCAGCCACCAGCAACGCCACCAGGAACGAAAGCTTCGAGCCCTGGATACCGTAGTCACTGAACGCCCACACGGTACCGGCCACCACACCCGCCGCAGCCGGGCTGGCCAGGCCGATGAAGTAGCGTTTGTCAGCCTTGCCGACCTGGGTGTTGAAGCGCGCCAAACGCAACGCTGCGCCTGCAACATAAATGAAGGCGACCATCCAGCCGACTTTACCCATGTCACCCAAGGCCCAGCCAAACGCCAGCAATGCCGGCGCCACACCGAAGGCAACCATGTCCGACAGCGAGTCGTACTCGGCACCAAAGGCACTTTGCGTGTTGGTCATACGCGCCACACGGCCATCGAGACCGTCGAGCACCATGGCAACAAAAATCGCGATTGCAGCAAAGGCGAAATACTTGCTCGCCTCGCGCGGGTCACCAGCGCTCAGTGCCGCCTGGGCACTCATGGAGTTGATGATGGAATAGAAACCGGCGAACAGGTTCGCGGTGGTGAACAGGTTAGGCAGCAAATAGATGCCGCGATGACGTACCTTGCGTCCTTCGGCGTCATGCCCTTCTTCAACATGCTCATCGATCGGTAGCAGGCTTTCGGCGTCAGAGGCCTTGTTCGGCTCTTCGGGACGTTCGCTCATTGAGATTACCTTGCAACGGAGTGGAAAATTTCGACAGATGTCTGCGACGAGGGTTCGCCGACAGACGATGAAGCTTTATACCAGAAGCTGACCGCCTAAACGAAAAAACGCGGCCGAAGCCGCGTTTTCATCGCATCAAAACAAGATTAGTTCTTGGCTTTGTCGACGATTTTGTTCGCTGCGATCCAAGGCATCATCGAGCGCAGTTGCTCGCCGATTACTTCGATACCGTGAGCGGCGTTGTTACGACGCTTGGCGGTCATCGATGGGTAGCCGGTAGCACCTTCGCTGATGAACATCTTGGCGTATTCGCCGTCCTGAATACGCTTCAGAGCGTTGCGCATAGCCTGACGGGATTCGGCGTTGATAACTTCTGGGCCGGTCACGTACTCGCCGTATTCGGCGTTGTTGGAGATCGAGTAGTTCATGTTGGCGATACCGCCTTCGTACATGAGGTCAACGATCAGCTTCAGTTCGTGCAAGCACTCAAAGTAGGCCATTTCAGGCGCGTAGCCAGCTTCAACCAGGGTTTCGAAGCCCGCTTTGACCAGCTCAACAGTACCGCCACACAGAACGGCTTGCTCGCCGAACAGGTCGGTTTCGGTTTCGTCTTTGAACGTGGTTTCGATGATACCGGTACGGCCGCCACCAACGCCTGCAGCGTAGGACAGCGCAACGTTCTTGGCGTTGCCCGAAGCGTCCTGGTAGATCGCGATCAGGTCAGGAATACCGCCGCCTTTGACGAACTCGGAACGTACAGTGTGACCTGGCGCTTTTGGCGCGATCATGATCACGTCCAGGTCAGCGCGTGGCACAACCTGGTTGTAGTGAATCGCGAAGCCGTGGGAGAAGGCCAGGGTAGCGCCCTTCTTGATGTTCGGCTCGATTTCGTTCTTGTACAGCTGGCCTTGGAACTCGTCCGGGGTCAGGATCATGACCAGGTCGGCAGCAGCAACAGCGGAAGCTACGTCGGCAACTTTCAGGCCGTGAGCTTCGGCTTTGGCAACAGTGGCCGAACCTTTACGCAGACCGACAGTGACATCCACACCGGAGTCTTTCAGGTTGCACGCTTGAGCGTGGCCCTGGGAGCCGTAACCGATGATGGCAACTTTTTTGCCCTGGATGATCGAAAGGTCGCAGTCTTTGTCGTAGAAAACTTTCATGAACATACCCCTGTTATCTCGGCCCGATAGGGCCATCGCTAATTTTTTGAGTTAGATGCTGAGCACTTTGTCGCCACGGGCAATGCCGGTGACGCCACTGCGCACTGTTTCGAGAATGGACGCGGTACCGATGGCCTGAATGAAGCTATCAAGCTTGTCGCTGGCGCCAGTCAGCTGCACGGTGTAGACGCTGCTGCTGACATCGACGATCTGCCCACGATAGATATCGGTGGTGCGTTTGATCTCGGCACGCTGTGCGCCCGTGGCCTTGATCTTGACCAGCATCAGTTCACGTTCGATGTGCGCGCTTTCCGAGAGGTCGACCAGCTTGACGACTTCAACCAGCTTGTTCAGGTTTTTGGTGATCTGCTCGATCACCTCATCATGACCGACCGTGGTCAACGTCAGACGCGACAGGGTCGGGTCTTCGGTCGGCGCTACGGTCAGGCTTTCGATGTTGTAGTTACGCTGCGAGAACAGACCCACCACGCGAGACAAGGCACCGGGTTCGTTTTCCAACAGCAGGGAAATAATGTGCCGCATGATTAGGTACGCTCCGTCTTGCTCAGCCACATGTCGCGCATAGAGCCGTCTTTGATCTGCATCGGGTAGACGTGTTCGCTGTTGTCGACCTGGATGTCGATGAACACCAGGCGGTCTTTCATGGCGAACGCTTCTTCGAGCTTGGGCTTGAGGTCCTTCAGGCTGGTGATGCGAATGCCCACGTGACCATAGGCTTCAGCCAGCTTGACGAAGTCAGGCAGCGATTCCATATAGGAGTGCGAGTGACGGCTGTTGTAAGACATGTCCTGCCACTGGCGAACCATGCCCAATACGCCGTTGTTCAGGTTGACGATCTTGACCGGCAGGTCGTACTGCAGGCAGGTCGACAGCTCCTGAATGTTCATCTGGATGCTGCCCTCGCCGGTAACACAGGCAACGTCCTGGTCCGGGAAGTTCAACTTGACGCCCATGGCCGCCGGGAAACCGAAGCCCATGGTGCCCAGACCACCGGAGTTGATCCAGCGGTTCGGCTTGTTGAAGCGGTAGTACTGCGCCGCGAACATCTGATGCTGACCCACGTCGGAGGTCACGAAGGCATCGCCTTTGGTCACTTCGCAGAGGGTTTCGATTACGGTTTGCGGCTTGATGACGTTACCGTCGCCCTTGTCGTAAGGGAACATGTCGCGATCACCACGCCACTCTTCGATCTGCTTCCACCAGGCGTCCATCGCGGCCTTTTCTGGCTGCTCGCCGATTTCGCGCAAGGTCGCAACCATTTCGGTCAGGACGCTGTCGACTGGGCCGACAATCGGCACATCGGCCTTGATGGTCTTGGAGATCGACGCCGGGTCGATATCGATGTGGATAACTTTGGCGTTCGGGCAGAACTTGGCCGGGCCGTTGACCACGCGGTCGTCAAAGCGTGCACCGACCGCGAAAATCACGTCGGCGTGGTGCATCGCCAGGTTGGCGGTGTAGCTGCCGTGCATACCGAGCATGCCGAGGAACTGGCGGTCGGTACCCGGATAGCCACCCAGGCCCATCAAGGTATTGGTAACTGGCAGGTTGAGCATCTGGGCGATTTCGGTCAGCGCAGCAGAGCCGCCACCGAGGATCACGCCACCGCCGGCATAAACCACCGGACGCTTGGCCGCCAGGAGCATTTCTGCAGCCTTGCGGATCTGCCCCGAGTGACCACGGACAGCCGGGCTGTAAGAGCGCAGCTTGACCTTTTTCGGGTAGACGTATTCGAACTTTTCCGCCGGGTTGGTCATGTCTTTCGGGATATCGACAACGACCGGACCTGGACGGCCCGACTGCGCCAGATAGAAGGCTTTTTTCAGCACTTCCGGAATTTCCGACGCATGTTTGATCATGAAGCTGTGTTTCACGATCGGCCGGGAAATACCGATCATGTCGGTTTCCTGGAAGGCATCGGTGCCGACCATGGTGCTAGGCACCTGACCGGAAAGAATGACCATCGGGATGGAGTCCATGTACGCAGTGGCAATACCGGTAATGGCATTGGTTGCGCCCGGACCGGAAGTTACCAGTACCACGCCGGCTTTGCCGGTGGCACGGGCGTAACCGTCCGCCATATGAGTAGCAGCCTGCTCGTGACGAACCAGGATGTGGTGCACTTCCGGTTCTTTGAACAGGGCATCGTAAACATGAAGGAGAGCACCACCAGGGTACCCGTAGATGTGCTTAACGCCTTCGTCACGCAAAAAGCGGACGACCATCTCAGCGCCAGATAAAAGCTCCACGTTGTTCACCTCTAAAACGCCAGAATACCGCCCACGGTGGACGGGTCTTAATAGGTTTACTGCCAAGCAGAGCATGAGCGACGGAATCGCCGACTACGTCAGCACTGACTGAGCAAGTATTGGGAGCACCCCAAAGTGTTGCGGGGTTTTCCCACCCAGCGCGAGGTAACGCGTTGCGGGGTGTAACAGGTCGGCGCGGGTGTGCGCCTCATGATCTGCTTAGCGGGTCTGCTTCTGGCAGTCCCTCTACAGCGGAATCTGGATTCTTCTTTTTCGGCGCGCGCAAGTCAAGAAAAATTATTGCCAATTTCGCGCAAGGACGAACAACAGCCACCACTATTACCAACGACAGCAGCAGAAAAACAAACATTCCATACAAAAAGAGCCACAATCTGTGGCTCCAAGGGTGAAAAGAGGGAAATTCAGGCAGATGGACTGATCAATTGATCAAATTCTGCTAGTAGCCTGCGTAGCTCGCGGCTTTGCTCCGGACGATCGGCATAAACCGTTTCAGCCATGACCAGGATGCCGGAAGCATTCGGCAGCGCCAGCCCCTTTTCGAGAATCTCTTTCATTTTCGGCAGAAAAATCCACTGCAGCCACTGGTCGAAGTTCATGCTATCGACCGCAAACGGCACGGTGCTCGCCAGCGCTTGCGCGCTAGGGGCTGCGTCGCTCCACCAGCCCTGGGCGTGTAACTCGTGCTCAATCAGCAGCAGGTGATCGGCAATTTCCAGAATGCGCGGGTCCATTACAGGTTGACCTGCGCTTTCTGCCGCGCCAGCGCTGCACCGGCGGAGTCGCCCTGCTTGTCACGGGCCTGGGCAATGATCCCCCACAGGCCTGCTTGCAGGTCTGGGCGGCCGTTGGCGTAAGTCAGGGCGCGGCGGGCCAACTGCTCGGATTGCGCGGCATCACCCTGAGCCAGACGCACCTGGGCCAGGCGGTAAAGCACTTGCGGTTCGCGCGGGGCGATACGCTGGGCACGTTCCAGGCTCGACGACGCACCGTTGTAATCACCGCTGCCCTGCTGTTGCTGGGCCGTGGTCAACAGCGCAAGCACTGGACCGTCGAGCTGTTCATCCGCCGACAAGACGCCGCTGGCTGCACTGCGCGGAATGCCGCTAGGTGCGCTCGGCGTAGTGCTGCTTGGCATGGTGTAGCTGCCAGCGTTGGTCGAACTGCTCTCGAACGGCAGCGAACTGCTTGGGCCCGGCGTGATCGGGCTGGTGCTGATCGGCGCTGGCGCGGTCGAAGCCGGGAAGGTTTGAATCGGCGAAGCGCCTGCCCCTTGCGGCACCATCACAGTGACACCGGAGTCCTGAGGCACTGCTTGAGCCTGACGAGTACCGCTATTGACCTGCTGCGCGCCACGGTTGGCGGTGACCCGCTCGCTGTTGGATACACGCGTGCCCGAGTCGACCACCGGAATCGAGCCGCGCTGCACGCTGGCACAACCGTTGAGCAAAGCTAGAGCCGTCAAGGCAGGAATCCACCACTTGTTCACTTCACACCTCTCGCTTAATGCTTAATTCATCCAGCCCTTGACCCAATCCATAACGGATTCGGCCGGGTCCTGCGTACCGCCACAGGCAGCACCGGCAGGCGGCTCACTGCCGCGAATATACGGCATCTGTACTGCCCCCGGGCAACTGCTGTCAGAGCCCTGCCCGGAGTGCGGGTCAATCCATGCCTGCACCACGTTATCGGGTAGCGGCATGTCCAGCGGCAACGGGTCGGCCTTGCGCATGAAACTGGTCCAGACCTGCAGGGCGCCGGTGGCACCGGTGAACGGTGTTTTGCCGTTGTCATCACGCCCCAGCCAGACCACCGCCAGCAGATCCTGACTGAAGCCTGCAAACCAGCTGTCACGCGAATCGTTACTGGTACCGGTCTTGCCTGCCAGGTTCAACGAACTTGGCAACACACTGTAGACCGAGCGGCCGGTACCCTCGCGCATGACGCGCTGCATAGCGTTCTGCACCAGGTAGATCGCCCCCGGGTCGAAGGTTTGCTGGATCTGGAACGGGTAACGCTTGAGCGGTTCACCCTCTGCAGTCAGCACGCTGCGGATACCGCGCATCGGCGTGTTGAAACCACCATTGGCCAGGGTCTGGTACATGGTTGCGACCTGCATCGGCGACATACCACCAGCGCCCAGCAGCATCGACGGGAACGCTGGCCATTCAACATTCACGCCCAGACGCCCAATGGTTTTGAGCACATTTGGCACCCCCAGTTCCAGGCCTAGCTTGGCCGTCGACAGGTTGTAGGAGTTTGCCAAGCCCTGGTACAGGTAGATCGTGCCGTGGGAACGACGGTCATAGTTCTGCGGCCGCCAGACCTGGCCGTCGCCACCTTTGACCGAGAACGGCTCATCTTGCACCCAACTGGTCAGGGTGTACTGGCTCGGCTTTTCCAAGGCGGTCAGGTAGACAGCAGGTTTAACCAGCGAGCCAATCGGCCGTACGGCATCAATCGCCCGGTTGAACCCGGCAAAGCCCGCCTGGCGGCTGCCGATCAACGCCTGAACCTCACCGGTTTCAGGGTTGGTCACGACCATCGCCGCTTCGACTTCGTCCGCACCTTTGCGACCGGCCAGACGCTTGAAAGTCTCGGACATTGCAGACTCAGACTTCATCTGCAAAATCGGATCGAAGCTGGTGAAAATTCGCAGGCCTTCTTCAGTCAAGTCTTCGTCGCGGTAGTCTTGGCGCAGCTGGCGTTTGACCAGATCAAGGAAACCGGGGAAGGAGCTGTCGGCCAAGCTGCCGCGCTTGGTTACACCCAACGGCATTTTCTTCGCTGCGGCAACCGCTTCGGGAGTGGCTACACCCTGCTCAGCCAGCAGATCCAGCACCAGGTTACGCCGCACGGTGGCGCGCTCTGGGTAACGGCGCGGGTTGTAGTAAGAAGGCCCCTTGACCATCCCCACCAGCAGCGCCACTTGATGCAGTTTCAATTCAGACAGCGGCTGACTGAAGAAGAACTGGCTGGCCAGGCCAAAGCCGTGCACCGCACGCTGGCCGTCCTGACCGACGAACACTTCGTTCAGGTACGCTTCGAGGATCTCGCGCTTGTCGTAGTGCAGTTCCAGCAGCAACGCCATCATCGCTTCGGTCAGCTTGCGGCTGAGGCTGCGCTCGTTGGTCAGGTAGAAGTTCTTCACCAACTGCTGCGTCAGGGTACTGCCGCCCTGGCGCATCGCCCCCGAAGAGGTATTGACCCAGACAGCACGGGCAATCGACTTCGGTGACACCCCGAAGTGGCTATAGAAGTCGCGGTCTTCCACAGCGACCAGGGTTTCCAGCAAATACGGCGGCACCTGATCGAGCTTGATCAGGATGCGGTCTTCAAGGTTTTTCGGGTACAAACCACCGATCAACAGCGGCTCCAGGCGAACCACGTCGAGCTTGGAACCATTGAGGCCACTCAAGCCCGCTACATAGTCGCCAGAGAAACGCACACGCACCGCTTGCGCCTGCTCCATGCCCTCATAGAACTGGAAGCCACGGGTGTTGAGCTCGACGGTGTTGCCATTGACGGCAGCCGCGCCCGGGCCGTTGGCAACGCTCTCACGGCGATAGCCCAAGGCATCGAGCTCGATGAGGAAGTCGCTCTTGCTCAGTTTCTGTCCGACGAACAGCTCCAGCGGCCGGGCATAGACCTTGGCCGGGATGGTCCAGCGCTTGCCGGAGAACTTCTCCTGGACCACAGCGTCGAGGTAAATGGCGAAGCCTGCCAGCACCACAAGGCCAACCAGGCTGAGCTTGATGGCCCAGCCCAGCCAGGCGCGAGAGCGGCCAGACGGGCGTTTTTTCGGGGTACGGGGGGATCGGGTACGAGTCATGGCGGCGGATTATACGCACTTTATCGATCATCGACAGGCGCCCTCCGGCGGTTTGCACCAGCCACGCTTGCCGCCATAATGGCCGACTCGAAATCACCAAGACCCAGAAGGATCGCCCGTGAGCCAAGCCTTGATCACCGCGCTGCAGAACCCCGCCCTGTTCCCTCACCCGGTGAAGGAGTTTCAGCTCATTGAGACCCATATCTCCTGGGTACTGCTGACCGGCGACTACGCCTACAAGATCAAAAAGCCGATGAACTTCGGTTTCCTCGACTTTACCGAGCTGTCCAAGCGCGAGCATTTCTGTAACGAAGAGCTACGCCTGAACCAGCGCCTGACTGAAGGCCTGTACCTGGAAGTGTTGCCGATTACCGGCAGTGCCGAAGCACCACAACTGGGCGGCGAAGGCAGCGCCATCGAATACGCGCTGAAAATGCGCCAATTCCCACAGAATCAGATGCTCAGCACCCTACAGGCCAATGGTGAACTGACCGCCGAGCATATTGACCAGATGGCCCGGCAAATCGCCGAGTTCCATCTGCAGGCCCCGAAAGTCTCGGTGGAGCATCCGCTGGGCACCCCGGACAGCGTCATGGCGCCGGTTGAGCAGAACTTCGAACAGATTCGCCCGTTCCTCACCGAAAAAGCCGACCTGCAACAGCTCGACGCCTTGCAAGCCTGGGCTCGGGACAGCTTCAAGCGTCTGCACAGCCTGCTCGAGGCACGTAAAGCTGAAGGCTTCATTCGCGAGTGCCACGGCGACATCCACCTGGGTAACGCCACTCTGATCGACGGCAACGTGGTGATCTTCGACTGCATCGAGTTCAACGAGCCCTTCCGCCTGACTGACGTGTATGCCGATGCCGCCTTCCTGGCCATGGACCTTGAAGACCGTGGCCTGAAATCGCTGTCGCGGCGCTTCATCAGCCAGTACCTGGAATTGACCGGTGACTACGCCGGCCTGGAGCTGCTGAACTTCTATAAGGCTTACCGCGCCCTGGTACGGGCCAAGGTCGCCCTGTTCAGCATGCCGGGCAATGCCGACGCCGTGCAGCGCGCCACTACCCTGCGCACCTACCGCAACTACGCCAACCTGGCCGAAAGCTACAGCGCCATTCCTTCGCGCTTCCTGGCTATCACCCAGGGTGTTTCTGCCGTAGGTAAAAGCCATGTCGCCATGCGCATGGTCGACGCCCTGGGTGCCATCCGCCTGCGCTCGGACGTAGAGCGCAAGCGCCTGTTCGGTGAGCAAGCAAGCAGCAGCGCTGGCCAGTTGCAAGCCGGCATTTATAGCGATGATGCCAGCCAGGCCACCTATGAGCGTTTGCACCAGTTGGCGCAAACCGTTCTGCGCGCCGGCTTCCCGGTGGTGATTGATGCCACTTACCTCAAGCAGGCCCAACGCCAGGCGGCAGCAGGCGTTGCCAACGAGACCGGGGTGCCCTTCCTGATCCTCGACTGCAATGCACCGTTGGCCGTGATCAGCAGTTGGCTGGCACAGCGTCAGGCCGACAAAAACGATCCTTCCGACGCCACCTTGGAAGTAGTTGAAGCGCAACTGGCCAATCGCGAGCCGCTGAGCAGTGAAGAGCTGCTGCAAAGCAAGCGTGTCGAAACCAACGAAAGTGGCAGCCTCGACGAGTTGGTCAAGCAGATTCGTCAGCGCCTGCCAGGGCTCTGACAACTTAAGGACGTGAAGCAGTCGACACTTCACGCCTGAATCCGGGCGCTCCTCACATGATGGCACTATAGTGCCATCATGAGTCCAACAGGGAGGCGCTCGCATGAATCAGCCACGGCAACTGGACAGCGCACTGTATGCGCTGGTGCATGACGAACAGATCGCCAGCTTCAACCGCGAAAAGCCCAAGGATGCCAGCATCGACTTTCGCGGCGGCGATTTCCGCGGCCTCGACCTGCGTGAGTTGGACACCACCGGTATCGACTTCACCGATGCTTACTTTCGCGCCGCTGACCTGCGCGGTCTGGACCTGCGCCACAATGGCCTGGAGGGCGCCAGCCTTTCCCATGCACAGATTTCCGGCACTTACTTCCCCAGCGAACTGAGCGCCGACGAGATTTTGATGTCGGTTAATTTCGGCACCCGCTTACGCTACCGAACCCGTTGATTGCACAGGCTAAAGCGCCCGCCAGCTAAAGCTCAGCGGGCGTCTTTGGGCTACCCGTCGGTACAAGGATGGCAAAACGCCGCGTATTTCCCAAGTGCCGCTACACTCCTCTTTGACCTGCTTACGATTCCCTATAAAGACCCGTTCAGCCGTCGCAAGGAGGCTTGATGAACGATGAACTGCAGCATCTGAAAAACCTTGGCAAGACTTCTGCGCAGTGGCTGCATGCGGTCGGTATCCACAGCGCCTCGGATTTGCGCCGCCTAGGGGCGGTGAATGCCTACAAGGCCGTGCGTACCCGTGGCTTCCGGGCCTCCAAGGTGCTGCTCTACGCGATTGAAGGCGCCTTGCTTGACGTGCATTGGAACGACATTCCGGCCGAACGCAAGGAAGCCCTGAACCAGCAACTCGATGGCAAATGCATTCAGAAAAATAGTTGAGAATATTGCGGTGTGGTAGTTGACAGCGTAATGAGAATCGTTATGATTACCACAACTGGTCGCGAGACTGGTTGGATAAACTGAAAGCCCTTGGTTCGGACTCTCAGATTATCTCCTCATCAGGCTAATCACGGTTATTGACCCGGCTTTTTGCCGGGTCTTTTTTTTGCGCTGTGGGAACTGTCTTGTACCACCTGTGGGAGCGGGCTTGCCCCGCGATTGTGGCGTACCACCTCCGCACCTGGGTAGATAAACCCAGCACCACGCGGTATAAAGCGACGCTATGCACTTTCTCTGTTTACCCAACGATCTGGGCGAAGGCCACAGCCGCGGCTTTACCGTCGACGACACCAGCGTGTTCGCCGTGCGCCGTGCTGGTCGCGTGTATCTCTACCGCAATCGCTGCCCGCACCGCGGCATCCCTTTGGACTGGGAGCCCGACCAATTTCTCGACAGCAGCGCCAGCCTGATCACTTGCTCTCGGCATGGCGCGCTGTTTCTGATCGAATCTGGCGAATGCGTGGCCGGACCTTGTGAAGGCGAACAACTCACCTCCCTGAATTGCCTGGAAGACCCTCAGGGCATCTGGCTCATCGATTGAGCAGCACCGGCAAGGCACGGTCGATGTAAATCTGCTCGCCATCGACGTAGCTGCCATAAGCAAGTACTTCAACGCCATCCGCCACTGCAGCCCGCAGCGCTTGCGCGTAGGCAGCGTCGATTTCTTCAGCAGGCCGCACCGCCTCGATACCACTGAGGTTGACGCAGTACAGTTGCACCGCCCGAATACCCTGACGGGCCAGCGCTGCCAACTCACGCAAGTGCTTGGCACCGCGCTGCGTCACGGCATCCGGAAAGGCCGCCACGCTTGAGTCGGCGTAGCCCAGGGTGACGCTCTTGACCTCGACATAGGCCGGCCCTTGAGCAAACTCCAGGCGAAAGTCGATCCGGCTGCGCTCTTCGCCGTAAGGCACCTCACGCTTCAGCGTGGTAAACCCGGCCAGCTCGTTGATGCGCCCGGCAAGCAAGGCTTCCTCGACCAGCGCATTGGCTCGCCCGGTATTCACGCAGGCCAGGCGTCCCTGAGGGGTTTCACTGATTTCCCAGGTCCCCGGCAGTTTGCGCTTGGGGTCATTGGAGCGGCTGAACCAGACCTGCCCACCCTCAACCATGCAATTGAGCATCGAGCCGGTATTGGGACAGTGGATGGTGATCTGCTCACCGCTGGCCAGTTCGATATCCGCGAGAAAGCGTTTGTAACGTCGCAGCAACCGCCCGGATTCAAGTGTTGGAGAAAAACGCATCAGCCTTGCCAACTCCGCAGACCACGGGCGATACGCTCCACTGCCTCCTGCAAGCGCGGCAGGCTCTGGGTATAGGCAAAGCGCACGTGGTGTCCGGCCTGGTGACGACCGAAGTCCAGGCCTGGGGTAAAGGCGACATGTTCGGTTTCCAGAAAGTGCTGGCAGAAGGCGAACGCATCACCACCGAAAGCACTGATATCGGCGTACAGGTAAAACGCGCCCTGAGGCTCGACGGCGATCTTGAAGCCCAGTTCGCGCAGGGCTGGCAAGAGGAAGTCGCGGCGCCGGGCAAACTCGGCACGTCGCTCTTCAAGGATGGCCAGGGTCTGTGGCTGGAAGCAGGCCAGGGCGGCATGTTGCGCCATGCTCGGGGCACTGATGTAGAGATTCTGTGCCAGCTTCTCCAGCTCACCCACCGCTGCCGGAGGGGCCACCAGCCAGCCAAGGCGCCAGCCGGTCATGCCGAAATACTTGGAAAAACTATTCAAGACAAAGGCGCTGTCATCGACTTCCAGCACACTGGCTGCGTCCATGCCGTAAGTCAGCCCATGGTAAATCTCATCCACCACCAGATGGCCATTGTGCGCCCGCGTCGCTGCCGACAGGCTAGCCAGCTCGGTGCGGTCGAGCACTGTACCGGTTGGGTTGGCAGGGGATGCCACCAGTGCACCGACAGTGTCCTGATCCCAGTAACGCTCTACCAGGTCAGCAGTCAGTTGATAGTTGACCTCTGGCCCTACCGGTACCAGTTGCGCCCCGCCTTCGACCAAACGCAAAAAATGCCGATTGCACGGGTAACCCGGGTCAGCCAACAGCCAGTGTTTTCCCGGGTCCACCAGCAGGCTGCTGGCCAGCAACAAGGCACCGGAACCGCCGGGGGTAATGAGGATTCGTTCAGGGTCGATGCCCAGGCCATAGCGTTGCTGATAGAAGCTGGAAATGGCCTCGCGCAGCGCTGGCAGGCCGCGCGCAGCCGTGTAACGGGTATGCCCGGCAGCCAGTGCCGCCTGCCCGGCTTCGACGATAGGCGCGGCCGTGGTGAAGTCTGGCTCGCCGATCTCCAGGTGAATCACATCATTGCCGCTGGCCTGCAGCTCATTGGCACGGGCCAGCAGCGCCATGACGTGGAAGGGTTCTATGGCGCGGCTGCGCGCACTGTAGGACTGGGCCATCAACCTTCTCTCAAATGAGTCTAGAATAATGATTCTACCCGTGTCCTGAAGCGAACGTGTGGCTAAACCTGTGGTCAACCACGAAGACAACGGGAGTAGCGCGCCCCGATTCGATCTGGTAAGTTCGGCGGCTCGCAGTCGCAGGGCCGGCGGGCGCCGGAGATGGAGCAGCCTGCGCAATGGATTAGAAAAGTGAGAGGCGGTCTATTCATGTCCACCCTAGAAAAGCAAAAAGCTAGTCAGACCATGTACGGCGTCGAACCCTATAAGGAAACAAAGGGTGAGGAGTACATGGGCGAGCCCATGCGCAAGCACTTCATCAAGCTGCTCGGCGCATGGAAACATGAGCTGATGACCAGCGTCGATCGCACCGTGGACCACATGAAGGATGAGGCGGCCAACTTCCCAGACCCCGCCGACCGCGCCAGCCAGGAAGAAGAATTCGCCCTGGAACTGCGTAACCGCGATCGCGAGCGCAAGTTGATCAAGAAGATCGACAAGACCCTGCAGAAAATCCAGGACGAAGATTACGGCTGGTGTGAAGCCTGTGGTGTAGAGATCGGCCTGCGCCGTCTTGAAGCCCGCCCAACCGCCGACTTGTGCTTCGACTGCAAGGAACTGGCGGAGAAGAAAGAAAAGACCGTCGGCAAAGGCTGATAGCCAACCGACCAGAACGGGGCGCCACGAGCGCCCCGTTTCATTTGTGCCCTCTTATACTTCCAGCGTTGCCATGAACCAGACTTCCTATGTCGGGCGTTTCGCCCCCACCCCCAGCGGCTTTCTGCATTTCGGCTCGCTGGTCGCCGCCCTCGCCTCCTGGCTCGATGCCCGCGCCGTAGGTGGCCAGTGGCTGTTGCGTATGGAAGACATTGACCCGCCTCGCGAAGCGCCCGGTGCCCAGGCAGCTATCCTGCGTACCCTGGAAAGCTATGGCCTGGAATGGGATGGCGAGGTGGTCTACCAGAGTCAACGCCATGCGGCCTACGCCGAGGTGGTCGAGCGCTTGTTCCGTCAGGGCCTGGCTTACGCCTGCACGTGTTCGCGCAAACAGCTTGAAGGTTACAACGGCATATACCCCGGTCTGTGCCGTAACTGCTGCCATGCCCAAGAAGAGGCTGCCATTCGCCTGCGCGTCCCGGAGCTGACTTACCGCTTTGAAGACCGGGTGCAGGGTACTTTCGAGCAGCATCTGGGCCGTGAGGTGGGTGACTTCGTCATTCGCCGCCGCGACGGACTCTATGCCTACCAGTTGGCCGTGGTGCTGGATGACGCCTGGCAAGGCGTGACCGACATCGTTCGCGGTGCCGACTTGCTGGATAACACTCCCCGCCAGCTTTACCTGCAGGAACTGCTGGGCTTTTCGCAACCGCGCTATCTGCATGTACCGCTGATTACCCAGCCCGACGGCCATAAGCTGGGTAAAAGCTACCGCTCCGCGCCCCTGCCTGCTGAACAGGCCACACCGCTGATTCTGCGGGCCCTGCGTGCACTGGGCCAAGCCACCGATGCAGGCATGGAACAAGGCTCACCGGCCGAAGTACTGGCACACGCCGCCACACACTGGAACCCCGGCGCCATCCCCCGGCGCCTCACCGTGCCAGAAGCAGACCTCCTGTAGGAGCGGGCTTGCCCCGCGATAGCGGTGTCCCAGGTTCATCGAATCGCGGGGCAAGCCCGCTCCTACCGAGCAGCACAAACTCTAATAAATTCAAATCTTTGGCTAATTTGCGCAAGGCCGCTTGCAGTCGTCAGCCCATCCGTTACCATCGCCACAGCCATTTGCGCCAATAATAAGTCCAAGCCATAGCGCCCTAACCTTTGAGGCCAGCATGTATATCTATCGTTTGGTCCTGCTTCTGGTCGTGGGGATCTATCTGTTCTCTCCGGCCATCATGGACTGGTGGATCGAGCCAACCGGTGCCTGGTATCGCCCTTACCTGCTCTGGCTGATCCTGATCGTCGTGACCTTTATCCTGCAGAGCCAACGTGATGCCGATGAGCTTTAGTCTGACCCAGATGATCCTGATCAGCGCCGCCTACCTGCTGGTGCTGTTCGGCGTGGCCTGGGTCAGCGAACGTGGGATGATCCCGCGCTCGATCATTCGCCACCCGCTGACCTACACCCTGTCACTGGGCGTCTATGCCAGCGCCTGGGCCTTCTACGGCTCGGTCGGGCTGGCGTATCAATATGGTTACGGTTTTCTGGCCTGTTACCTGGGTGTTTCCGGGGCGTTTCTGCTAGCGCCGGTGCTGCTGTACCCGATTCTTAAAATTACCCGCACCTATCAGCTGTCGTCGCTGGCTGACCTGATCGCTTTTCGCTTTCGCAGCACCTGGGCCGGTGCGCTGACCACGGTGTTCATGCTGATCGGTGTGCTGCCGTTATTGGCCCTGCAGATTCAGGCGGTGGCCGACTCGATCAGTATCCTCACCGGCGAGCCGGTCAAGGCTCGGGTTGCCCTGGCCTTCTGTGCCTTGATTACCTTGTTCACCATCTTTTTCGGCTCGCGCCATATCGCCACCCGGGAAAAACATGAAGGGCTGGTGTTTGCCATCGCCTTCGAATCGGTGATCAAGCTGTTGGCCCTCGGTGGCATTGGCCTGTACGCCCTGTACGGCGTGTTCGGCGGGCCGCATCAGTTGGAAGTGTGGCTGCTGCAGAACCAGACCGCGCTGGCCGCCTTGCATACGCCATTGCAGGAAGGCCCGTGGCGAACCCTGTTGCTGGTGTTCTTCGCCTCGGCCATCGTCATGCCGCACATGTATCACATGGCCTTTACCGAGAACCTCAACCCACGTTCGCTGGTCAGCGCCAGCTGGGGCCTGCCACTGTTCCTGTTGCTGATGAGCCTCGCGGTGCCGCTGATCCTCTGGGCCGGCCTGAAAATGGGCGCCAGCACCAGCCCGGAATACTTCACCCTGGGCCTGGGAATCGCCGCCAACAACCAGGCGCTGGCCTTGCTCGCTTATGTCGGCGGGTTATCGGCGTCCAGCGGGCTGATCATCGTCACCACCCTGGCCCTGTCGGGCATGGCCCTGAACCACCTGGTGCTGCCGCTGTACCAACCGCCCGCCGAGGGCAATATCTATCGCTGGTTGAAATGGACCCGCCGGGCACTGATCGTCGCCATCATCGCTGCCGGTTTTGGTTTCTACCTGACCCTGGAAAGCCAACAGGATCTGGCCAACCTCGGTATCGTCGCCTTCGTTGCTACCTTGCAGTTCTTGCCGGGTGTTCTTTCGGTGCTGTACTGGCCGACCGCTAACCGTCGCGGCTTCATTGCCGGTTTGCTGGCCGGGATTCTGGTGTGGATGGTCACCATGCTGTTGCCTTTGATCGGCAACCTGCAGGGCTTCTACATTCCGCTGCTGAACATGATCTACGTGCTCGACGACACCAGTTGGCACATGGCGGCCATTGCGTCGCTGGCGGCAAACGTCTTGTTGTTCACCCTGATTTCGCTGTTCACCAATGCCAGCACCGAAGAAATCAGCGCTGCCGAAGCCTGCGCAGTAGATAACGTGCGCCGCCCGCAACGCCGCGAACTGCATGCTGCCTCACCTCAGGAATTCGCCACGCAACTGGCCAAACCCCTGGGCGCCAAGGCCGCACAAAAAGAAGTGGAACAGGCCCTGCGTGACCTTTATTTACCGTTTGACGAGCGCCGCCCCTACGCCTTGCGGCGCCTGCGCGATCGCATTGAGGCGAACCTGTCGGGCCTGATGGGCCCCAGTGTGGCCCAGGACATGGTGGAAACCTTCCTGCCCTATAAGTCGGGTAACGAAAATTACGTTACCGAAGACATTCACTTCATCGAGAGTCGCCTGGAAGACTATCACTCGCGCCTGACCGGACTGGCCGCCGAGCTTGACGCCCTGCGCCGCTACCACCGCCAGACCTTGCAGGAACTGCCGATGGGCGTCTGCTCGCTGGCCAAGGATCAGGAGATCCTGATGTGGAACAAGGCCATGGAAGAACTTACCGGCATTCCGGCCAAGCGCGTGGTTGGCTCGCGCCTGACGACGATCAGCGAACCCTGGCGCGGCCTGCTGCTGGGCTTCACCAACATTCCTGATGAGCACCTGCACAAGCAGCGCCTGGGCCTGGACGGTCAAACCCGCTGGCTCAACTTGCACAAGGCCGCCATCGACGAGCCCCTGGCGCCGGGTAACAGCGGCCTGGTGGTACTGGTCGAAGACCTCACCGAAACCCAGGCCCTGGAAGACAAGCTGGTGCATTCCGAACGCCTGGCCAGTATTGGCCGCCTGGCTGCCGGGGTGGCCCACGAGATCGGCAACCCGGTCACCGGCATCGCCTGCCTTGCGCAAAACCTGCGTGAAGAGCGTGAAGATGACGGTGAGATCACCGAACTGAGCAGCCAGATTCTCGAGCAGACCAAGCGTATTTCACGCATCGTCCAGTCGCTGATGAGCTTTGCCCACGCCGGCAGCCACCAGCACAGCGACGAGCCGGTGTGCCTGGCCGAAGTGGCGCAAGACGCCATCGGTCTGCTGGCCTTGAACCGGCGCAATTTCGAAGTACAGTTCTTCAACCTGTGCGACCCCGAGCACTGGGTCGATGGCGACCCGCAGCGTCTGGCCCAGGTCTTGATCAACTTACTGTCCAATGCCCGCGACGCCTCACCGCCCGGCAGTGCCGTGCGCGTCAAAAGCGAAGCGAGCGAGCATACCGTTGACCTGATCGTCGAGGACGAAGGCAGCGGTATTCCGAAAAACATCATGGATCGTCTGTTCGAACCCTTCTTCACTACCAAGGACCCGGGCGAAGGTACCGGACTGGGGCTTGCTCTGGTCTATTCCATCGTGGAAGAGCATTATGGACAAATCACCATCGACAGCCCGGCTGACATCCAGAGTCAACGTGGCACTCGGATTCGAGTGACCCTGCCGCGTCATGTCGTAGCGACGTCCGCTGTGAACTGAGACCGTCGAGAGAATTGAATCAATGCCTCATATTCTGATCGTCGAAGACGAAACCATCATCCGCTCGGCGCTGCGTCGCCTGCTGGAGCGGAACCAGTACCAAGTCAGCGAAGCCGGCTCGGTACAGGAAGCCCAGGAACGCTTCAGTATTGCCACCTTCGACCTGATCGTCAGTGACCTGCGCCTGCCTGGCGCTCCGGGCACTGAATTGATCAAGCTCGGCCAAGGCACGCCCGTGCTGATCATGACCAGCTACGCCAGCCTGCGCTCAGCCGTCGACTCGATGAAAATGGGCGCGGTGGACTACATCGCCAAGCCGTTTGACCATGACGAAATGCTGCAAGCCGTGGCGCGCATCCTGCGTGATCGGCAAAACGCACCTGCGGCGCCCGCCGAAGCTCGGGGTGGCAACAAGGCCGGCCTTGCCGACAAAGGCAGCAGCAATGCCGCCAATGGCGAAATCGGCATCATCGGTTCCTGCCCACCGATGCAAGACCTGTACGGAAAAATCCGCAAAGTCGCGCCGACTGATTCGAATGTGTTGATTCAGGGTGAGTCAGGCACCGGTAAAGAGTTGGTTGCCCGTGCCCTGCACAACCTCTCACGGCGCGCCAAGGCGCCGATGATTTCGGTGAACTGCGCCGCCATTCCGGAAACCCTGATCGAGTCGGAACTCTTCGGCCATGAAAAAGGCGCCTTCACCGGTGCCAGCGCTGGCCGCGCAGGCCTGGTCGAGGCCGCCGACGGTGGCACCCTGTTCCTCGATGAAATCGGTGAACTGCCTCTGGAAGCACAGGCTCGCCTGCTGCGGGTGCTGCAGGAAGGCGAAATTCGCCGGGTCGGCTCGGTGCAATCGCAAAAAGTCGATGTACGCCTGATTGCCGCTACTCACCGCGACCTGAAAAACCTGGCAAAGGTCGGTCAGTTCCGTGAAGACCTTTATTACCGTCTGCACGTGATTGCCCTCAAACTGCCTGCCTTGCGTGAGCGTGGTGCTGACGTCAACGAGATCGCCAACGCCTTCCTCGCCCGCCAAAGCGCGCGCATCGGCCGTAACGATCTGCGTTTTGGTCACGATGCCGAACAAGCCATTCGTCATTACTCCTGGCCGGGTAACGTCCGCGAGCTGGAAAACGCGGTCGAGCGTGCGGTGATTCTGTGCGAGAGCCCGGAAATTTCCGCGGACCTGCTGGGTATCGACATTGAGCTGAGCGATCTGGATGACGACGAGCCGTTTGCCGGGCTGTCCGGTAACGGCAGTACCGGCAACAACACCAGCCACGAGCCCACCGAAGACCTGTCACTGGAAGATTACTTCCAGCACTTCGTCCTTGAGCATCAGGACCACATGACCGAAACCGAGCTGGCGCGCAAACTCGGGGTCAGTCGCAAGTGCCTGTGGGAACGTCGCCAGCGCCTGGGTATCCCACGGCGCAAGAGCGGTGCCACCAGCGACAGCTGATTCATTTCAGCACAATGTGGGGTGCAAAGCGGTAACACGGGCAAATGTGAAAAAACTGTTACCCCACCGCAATCTCGTAACAAAAACCGGGGCTTACGGTAACGAAGCCCCGGTTTTTTTTCGCCCTCCCGGGCCCCCAAAATCGCTCCAAGCCCTTGTTTTACTGGGGTTTGCAAAAGTTGGCACGGCACCTGCTATATGTTTGGTACAAGAACAATAACAAGCACTGCAAAAGACAATAAAAATAAGACGAATCGGCTCACGCACAATAAGAACAAGACGGCGGAGGCGCAGCTAACTGATTCTTTTGGAGAGGGGTTGTTTTTGGGGCTTGCCCCACAACCAGGCAGAGAACAACAAAAACTGCACTAAAGCAGAGCCTGAACTGGTTGGATCACACGATCATTACAACATCAGCGACCAAAGCAATCCGTTTGCTCTTGAATCCCGGTTAGGGAGATCGTCCACAAGCTTTGCGTTTTGTGGATAGGGCGCTCAACAAAAACAAGAAGCCCGGCAAAAAAACAATAAGAGCACGCAACTACTTCTTGGGGAGCTTCGGCTCCCCTTGTAGTTTCTCCCCTCCTGCATCACCCCGCTTTGCTAGCGCCTACACCATCCCCCGAGTAAATGCTAGAATCCCCGCCCATCATGCGGCCATTCTTCGTTTTTGGCCGAACATTCCTTCAAACAGTGCATCCCATGCTGAAGAAGCTGTTCCAGTCGTTCCGTCCTCCCGTACGTGGCGCGCACCACAAACGCACCACGCCTGAAGTGATCAATAGCGGTCAACACTCGCTGCAACGTGGCCAATTCAGTCGTCATGCGGTGAGTATCGTTGAGCGCCTGCAAAATGCTGGCTACCAGGCCTACCTGGTGGGCGGCTGTGTCCGCGACCAACTCCTGGGCATCACCCCCAAGGACTTCGACGTCGCCACCAGCGCCACCCCCGAGCAAGTCCGTGCCGAATTTCGCAATGCGCGCATCATCGGCCGCCGTTTCAAGCTGGTCCACATTCACTTCGGTCGTGAAATCATCGAAGTCGCGACCTTCCGTGCCAACCACCCGGAAAACGAAGCCGCAGAAGACAGCCACACCTCCTCGCGTAACGAGAGCGGGCGGATTCTGCGTGACAATGTCTACGGCACCCTGGAAGAAGACGCGCAACGCCGCGACTTCACCATCAACGCCCTGTACTACGATCCGGTCAGCGAGCGCATTCTCGATTACGCCAATGGCGTTCACGACATCCGCAATCGTTTGATCCGCCTGATCGGTGACCCGACCCAGCGTTACCAGGAAGACCCGGTGCGCATGCTGCGCGCCGTGCGTTTCGCCGCCAAGCTGAACTTCGGTATCGAAAAACACACCGTACAGCCAATCCGCCAACTGGCACCGATGCTGCGCGAGATCCCGGCCGCCCGTCTGTTCGAAGAAACCCTCAAGCTGTTCCTCTCCGGAAACGCAGCTGACACCTTCGAAATGCTGGTCGACCTGCAGTTGTTCGATCCGCTGTTCCCTGCCAGCGCCGAAGCGCTGGAAGAGCATCCGACGTACACGCATACCCTGATCAGCCAGGCGCTGATCAATACTGACCTGCGCATCAAGCAGGGCAAACCGGTCACACCGGCGTTCCTGTTTGCCGCACTGTTGTGGCCAGCCTTGCCAGGCCGCGCACTGCGCCTGCAAAGCCGTGGCATGCCGCCGATTCCGGCAATGAACGAAGCAGCCCATGAGCTGATCAGTGAGCAGTGCCAGCGCATCGCCATTCCGAAACGCTTCACCTTGCCGATTCGCGAAATCTGGGACATGCAGGAGCGCCTGCCGCGCCGTAGCGGCAAGCGTGCCGAGGTCTTGCTCGACAACCCGCGCTTCCGTGCCGGTTATGATTTCCTCTTGCTGCGCGAGAGCGCTGGCGAGGAAACCGACGGCCTGGGCCAATGGTGGACCGACTACCAGGACAGCAACGACAGTGAGCGGCGCGACATGATCCGCGACCTGGGCAGTCGTGAAGACGGTACCAGTGCCGGCCCGCGCAAGCGCAAACGTAGCCCGAGCAAGCGTAAGCGTGCCGACGGCGGCGCAGGCGAATAAGCATGGAGCGCGTGTACATCGGCCTGGGCAGCAATCTGGACGAACCGCAGGAGCAACTGCGCAGCGCCATCAACGCGCTGCGCGAGCTGCCCGACACCACCGTGACAGGCATTTCTGCGTTCTACAGCAGTGAATCGCTGTCTCCCGGCCAACCGCGCTACACCAATGCCGTGGCCGAGCTGGACAGCGCGCTGGCGCCCCTCGACCTGCTCGATCAGCTGCAAGCCATCGAAGCCGCGCAAGGCCGCGAGCGCAAAGAGCGCTGGGGGCCGCGTACGCTCGATCTGGATATCTTGCTGTATGGCGATCACACCATCGACATCCCGCGCCTGAAAGTCCCGCATTACCACATGCATGCGCGACCGTTCGTCCTCTACCCACTGGCTGAACTGGTCCCGCAGGACTTTCGCCTGGCCGACCAGCGCAGCCTCGCCCAGTTGCTGGCAGATTGCCCGTTCGTCGGCCTGGAACGCCTGTAACCGGGCGTTCCCCCACGCGGTAACGCCCGTAACAGCGCATTAGTAACAATGCGGTAACAGGGTAATTGACTTCAGCCCCCTCCCTCACGACTATAGGCGTCCGGTGGCGCGTGCGCGCCGCAAAAAGGCGTATATAGGCCTGGAACAGGTCGTAACTAAAACACCACAATCGATGATGTGCTGTTCCAGAAGATGAATACATGCGTTGTACGCAGTCGTTTTTCACAGCGCCTGAATGAGGATTCCTTTTCATGCCAGATGTAACCCTGACCACCCTGCAAAGCCTCAAGGCCAAGGGTGAGAAAATAGCCATGCTGACCTGCTACGACGCGACCTTTGCCCAGGCCGCCAGCCGAGCCGGCGTGGAAATATTGCTGGTGGGTGACTCCCTGGGCATGGTCCTGCAGGGCCATGACAGCACTTTGCCGGTGACCAACGCCGAGATGGCCTACCACACTGCCTGCGTCAAACGCGGTAACGAAGGTGCGCTGATCCTCGCCGACCTGCCGTTCATGGCCTGTGCCACCACTGAACAAGCGTTCGCCAACAGTGGCGCCTTGATGCAGGCCGGTGCGCATATGGTCAAGGTCGAAGGCGCCGCCTGGCTGGCGGAAACCATCCGCCTGCTGGCCGAGCGCGGCGTTCCAGTGTGCGCCCACATGGGCCTGACCCCGCAAACCGTCAATATCCTCGGCGGCTACAAAGTCCAGGGTCGCCAGGAAAACCAGGCGCGGCAAATGCGCGCCGATGCCATTGCCCTGGAGCAAGCGGGCGCCGCAATGCTGTTGCTCGAATGCGTACCCAGCGAACTTGCCGCTGAAATCACTCAAGCAGTGAGCATCCCGGTGATCGGTATCGGTGCCGGTAGCGCCCCCGATGGCCAGGTGCTGGTGCTGCACGACATGCTGGGCTTGTCGCTGAGCGGACGCGTACCCAAGTTCGTGAAAAACTTCATGGTCGGCCAGAGCGATATTCAAGGTGCGCTCAAGGCTTATGTAGCCGCCGTCAAGGACGTCAGCTTCCCTGCCAGCGAACACGGGTTCAGTGCATGAATACAGTTAAAACCGTACGCGAGCTGCGTGCCGCCGTGGCGCGTGCACGCAGCGAAGGCAAACGCATCGGTTTCGTGCCGACCATGGGTAACCTGCACAGCGGCCACGCCGCGCTGGTGACCAAGGCCGCCCAACGCGTCGATTTCGTGGTTGCCAGCATCTTCGTCAACCCGCTGCAGTTTGGCCCTAACGAAGACCTCGACAAGTACCCACGCACGCTCGCCGCCGACCAGGAGAAACTGCTTGAGGCCGGCTGCCATCTGCTCTTCGCCCCCAGCGTCGAAGAAATGTACCCCGACGGCATGGACGGCCAGACCCGCGTCAGCGTTGCGCAACTGTCCGAAGGCCTGTGCGGCGCCAGCCGACCTGGGCATTTCGAAGGTGTGGCGACGGTGGTCAGCAAACTGTTCAACATGGTCCAGCCAGATCTGGCCGTGTTCGGTCAAAAAGACTTCCAGCAACTGGCGGTGATCCGTGCGCTGGTGCGTGACCTGAACATGCCGATTCAGATCATTGGCGAGCCGACCGTGCGCGCTGAAGACGGCCTGGCCCTGTCGTCACGCAATGGCTACCTGAACGATGAACAACGTGCCATTGCACCGACGCTGTATCGGGTGCTGCGGCAAATGGCCGATGCGATCGAACAGGGTGATCGGGACTACCCGGCCTTGATCGCCAATGGTCAGCAACAGTTGGAAAGCGCGGGCTTTCGCCGCGACTATCTGGAAATTCGCCAGGCCCTGAGCCTGCGCCCGGCAACCGCCGACGACCGCGACCTGGTCATCCTCGTCGCCGCCTTCCTCGGTGCTACCCGCCTGATCGACAACCTGCATCTGGATCTTGGCACCCTGTAACAAGGTCGCCAGCCGAGCCCACTCCCTGTTTGCAGACCGCGTGCCTATAATTGGCATCAGCCTGCAAACAGGGCGCTGTTTTCAGTGTCCAAGGCAGTTCACGCAATAAGGAAACCTGCAGCGATGGCTTACTACCGCACCCCTCATGATGTCACCGCTTTGCCCGCGTGGAAGGCGCTCCAGCAGCACCGTGAAGCCATGCAGGACTTCAGCATGCGCGACGCATTCAATGCCGAGCCAAAACGCTTCGAGCAGTTTTCTCTGAGCACTTGCGGACTGTTTCTCGATTATTCGAAGAACCTTATCAATGGCCAGACGCGCGATCTGCTGGTCAACCTGGCCAATGAAGTAGGCCTGCAAGAAGCGGTCAAATCGTTGTTCGCGGGCGAGATTCTTAACGCCTCCGAAGGCCGTCCGGCCCTGCACACAGCATTGCGCCGGCCAGTGGGCGACAAGTTGAGCGTCAATGGCGTCAACGTGATGCCCGAAGTGCACAAAGTTCTCAATCAGGTCACTGAGCTGGTTGGCCGCATACATGACGGCCTGTGGCGCGGCTACAGCGAAAAGCCAATCACCGACGTGGTCAACATTGGTATTGGCGGCTCGTTCCTAGGCCCTGAGCTGGTATCCGAGGCGCTGCTGCCCTACGCCCAGCGTGGCGTACGCTGCCACTACCTGGCCAATATCGACGGCAGCGAATTCCATGAGTTGTCGGCCAATCTGCGCGCCGAAACCACCCTGTTCATCGTTTCCTCCAAGTCGTTCAACACCCTGGAAACCTTGAAGAACGCCCAGGCAGCCCGTGGCTGGTACTTGGCCCAGGGTGGTTCGGAAGCCGAGCTGTACAAGCACTTCATTGCCGTGTCGAGCAACAAGGCCGCCGCAGTGGCCTTTGGCATCCGCGAAGAAAACATCTTCCCGATGTGGGACTGGG
This sequence comes from Pseudomonas sp. NUPR-002, assembly GCF_056322725.1. NCBI lineage: Bacteria > Pseudomonadati > Pseudomonadota > Gammaproteobacteria > Pseudomonadales > Pseudomonadaceae > Pseudomonas > Pseudomonas sp. NUPR-002. The sequence goes on along the minus strand of NZ_CM150476.1, from coordinate 878,143 downwards.
TCGGCGGTCGTTACTCGCTGTGGTCGGCGATTGGTTTGCCGATTGCCCTGGCCATTGGCACCGCCAACTTCAAGGAGCTGCTGTCGGGCGCCTACACCATGGACCAGCACTTCCAGAACGCACCGTTCGAGCAGAACATGCCAGTGCTGCTGGCCCTGCTGGGTGTCTGGTACGGGAACTTCTGGGGCGCGCAAAGCCACGCCATCCTGCCGTACGACCACTACCTGCGTAACATCACCAAACACCTGCAACAGCTGGACATGGAATCCAACGGCAAGAGCGTTCGCCAGGACGGCACCCCGGTCAACCATGACACCGGTCCGGTGATCTGGGGTGGGGTCGGCTGTAACGGTCAGCATGCGTACCACCAGTTGCTGCACCAAGGCACCCAACTGATTCCGGCAGACTTCATTGTTCCGGTGGTCAGCTTCAACCCGGTTGCCGATCACCATCAATGGCTCTACGCCAACTGCCTGTCGCAGAGCCAGGCGCTGATGCTCGGCAAGACCCGCGCCGAGGCGGAAGCTGAACTGCGCGACAAGGGCCTGAGCGAAGCCGAGATCAACAAGCTGGCGCCGCACAAAGTGATCCCGGGTAACCGCCCGAGCAACACCTTGGTGGTCGAGCGCATCAGTCCACGCCGTCTTGGCGCACTGGTGGCGATGTATGAGCACAAGGTGTTCGTGCAAAGCGTGATCTGGGGTATCAACGCCTTCGACCAATGGGGCGTGGAGCTGGGCAAAGAACTTGGCAAGGGTGTGTACCAACGCCTGATCGGCGGCATCGAAGACGCTGCCGAAGACGCCTCGACCCAGGGCCTGATCAACTTCTTCCGCAGCCGTCACCGCGGTTGATCGCCCGCGTTACCCCTGGCTGAACGAACGCGGCCAGGGGTAGCGGCTACACTGTCCTGACAAAAACAGTCAGGACAGGCCCCCCACCATGTTCGATCTCAGCGCCCACCCTCTCGCCGATGCCGTAAGCAAATCGGCGCAACTGACCCAAGCTGAATACCAGCGTCTATACCGCCAGTCGATTGAAACACCTGATGCGTTCTGGAGCGAGCAGGCCAAAGCCCTGGACTGGATCAAGCCTTGGAGCAGTGTTCAGCGCAGTGACATGAAAACCGGCCAGGCCAGTTGGTTCACCGGCGCACAGCTCAACGTCAGCTACAACTGCATCGACCGTCACTTGGCCACACGGGGAGACCAGCCAGCGATCATTCGTGAAGGCGACAAGCCTGACGACTCCAGCGTCATCACCTACCGTGAACTGCACAGCCATGTCTGCCACCTGGCCAATGTGCTGAAACAACGCGGGGTGAAGAAAGGTGATCGGGTGTGCATTTACATGCCCATGGTCCCGGAAGCCGCCTACGCCATGCTGGCCTGTAGCCGTATCGGTGCGATTCACTCGGTGGTGTTCGGTGGCTTTTCTCCCGATGCGTTGCGTGATCGCATCCTCGATGCCGACTGCCGCACCGTGATCACCGCCGACGAAGGCACGCGCGGCGGCAAAACCGTTGCCCTGAAAAACAATGTCGACAAGGCCTTGCTCAACTGCCCGAATGTCAGCACGGTGGTGGTCATCAAACGTACCGGCGGCTCGATCGACTGGCTCAAGGATCGCGACCTCTGGTACCACGAGGCAATCACCCTGGTGAGTGATGACTGTCCACCCGAACCGATGGACGCCGAAGACCCGCTGTTCATCCTCTACACCTCCGGCAGCACCGGCAAACCCAAAGGCGTGCTGCACACCACCGCCGGCTACCTGCTGCAAGCCGCGCTGACCTTCAAGACCGTGTTCGATTACCGTGAAGGCGAAGTGTTCTGGTGCACCGCCGATGTCGGCTGGGTCACCGGGCACAGTTACATCGTCTACGGCCCACTGGCCAATGGGGCAATCACCCTGATGTTCGAAGGCGTGCCCAACTACCCCGATGCCTCGCGATTCTGGCAAGTGGTCGACAAACACCAGGTGAACATTTTCTACACCGCGCCCACTGCCTTGCGTGCCTTGATGCGCGAAGGTGAAGGGCCGCTGAAGAACACCTCGCGCAAGAGCTTGCGCGTGCTCGGCAGCGTCGGCGAGCCGATCAACCCGGAAGCCTGGGAGTGGTATTTCAAAGCCGTGGGCGAAGAGCGCTGCCCTATCGTCGATACCTGGTGGCAAACCGAAACCGGCGGCATCATGATCAGCCCGCTGGTCGGTACCCGTCGGATCAAGCCCGGCTGTGCGACGCAACCGATGTTTGGCGTGCAGCCGGTGTTGCTCGATGACAAGGGCAAACTCATCGAGGGCCCCGGTAGCGGTATGCTGGCGATCAAGGCCAGTTGGCCCGGGCAGATCCGCAGCGTGTATGGCGACCCGCAACGGATGATCGACACCTATTTCAAACCCCTTCCCGGCTACTACTTCACCGGCGACGGCGCGCGCCGCGATGCCGATGGCGACCTGTGGATAACCGGGCGCATCGACGATGTGATCAACGTCTCCGGCCACCGTATCGGCACTGCCGAGGTGGAAAGTGCGCTGGTACTGCATGACAGCATCGCCGAAGCCGCCGTAGTCGGGTACCCTCACGATCTTAAGGGGCAAGGCATTTATGCCTTTGTCACACCGATGAATGGTGTCACCGCGGATGACGCGCTCAAGCAGGAACTGTTGGCGCTGGTCAGCAAGGAGATTGGCAGTTTCGCCAAGCCGGAACTGATCCAGTGGGCACCAGCGCTGCCCAAGACCCGCTCCGGCAAGATCATGCGCCGCATACTGCGCAAGATCGCCTGCAATGAGATCGACAGCCTCGGCGACACCTCGACCCTGGCCGACCCCAGCGTGGTTCAGGGCCTGATCGACAACCGATTCAACACCTAAACGGCAGTGCTCTGTGGCTGCCTCGCACGCAAGGTAACCATGGAAGCGATTCGCCGCCGCATCGAAACCCAGGTGATGAGCCTGACCGGCTTGTCCCTGGGGCAGCTTGATCTGGAAAACCCCAAGGGCGACCCAGGGCTGTTCGGCCCGGACAGCGCCAGCTGGCAGGTACACGGCGACTTTCCGAGCATGCTGATCGGTGGCATCAGTGCCTTGCTCCTGCAATTGCTGCATCCGTTGGCGCTGGCGGGCGTCTGGGATCACTCCAACTTTCGCCAGGACCTGCTCGGACGCTTGCGCCGCACCAGTCAGTTCATCTCTGGCACCACCTTCGGCGCCACCGGCGATGCCAACTGGCTGATCGAAAAGGTCCGCACCATTCACCTGCAAGTGGTCGGTACTGCCGCTGACGGGCGTCCCTATGCCGCCAGCGACCCCGACCTGTTGACCTGGGTGCATGTCGCCGAGGTCAGCAGCTTTCTCGCCGCCCACCTGCGCTACCGTAACCCGAACCTGCCGCTCGCCGAGCAAGACGCCTACTACGCCGAGATCGCGCTGATAGCTGAACGCCTGGGCGCCCGTGATGTGCCCCGCTCGCGCCAGCAGGTCAGCGATTACCTGCAGGCGATGCGCCCGGCGCTGCAGTGCGATGCGCGCAGTCATGAGGTTGTGCAGGTGCTGCTGGCGGCACCTGCGCCTAGCCGTCTGGCTAAACCGGTGGCGAGCCTGATGCTGCATGCGGGTATCGATCTGCTGCCGACGTGGGCCAGCGACATGCTGGCGCTGCAGCAGCCTGCGTTACAGCGGCGGCTGATCCGTCTGGGTATCCACACCACGGCCCCTGTGCTGCGTTGGGCCATGCGCGACGGCTCGGCACATCGCGCGCGGCGGCGCATGGGCGTTCACTGAACGCGACCAAGCATCTGTCCTGTGGGAGCGGGCTTGCCCCGCGATTGCGGTCTAGCTGTCACACCGTATCGCGGGGCAAGCCCGCTCCCACAGGAGAAGCAAGGCAGTTGTACCTGCAGGTTGTTGGGTTGGAAGTTGTCAGTACATCTATGCCACCATTGCCCTCTACTCATGGCCCCGCTGGGGCTTGTGCTGTTCTGACGCCAAATCGAATAAGAGTGAGGACCCGCGCCATGCAAGATGTCGTTATCGTTGCCGCCACCCGGACCGCTGTCGGTAGTTATCAAGGAGCGCTGGCCGCTATTCCCGCAGTCGACCTCGGTGCTGCAGTGATCCGCCAACTATTGACCCAGACCGGCATCGATGCCGAGTTGGTCGATGAAGTGATCCTTGGCCAGGTGCTGACCGCCGGCGCCGGACAGAACCCGGCGCGCCAGGCCGCGATCAAGGCCGGACTGCCCCACGCCGTGCCTGCCATGACGTTGAACAAAGTCTGTGGCTCCGGCCTGAAGGCCCTGCACCTGGCGACCCAGGCCATCCGTTGCGGTGACGCCGAAGTGATCATCGCCGGTGGTCAGGAGAACATGAGCCTGGCCAACTACGTGATGCCAGGCGCCCGTACCGGTCTGCGCATGGGCCACAGCACCCTGATCGACAGCATGATCAGTGATGGCCTGTGGGATGCCTTCAACGACTACCACATGGGCATCACCGCCGAGAACCTGGTGGAAAAGTACGCAATCAGCCGTGAAGAGCAGGATGCCTTCGCTGCCGCTTCCCAGCAAAAAGCCGCTGCCGCGATTGAAGCCCGGCGCTTCGTCGACGAAATCACCCCAATCCTGATTCCCCAGCGCAAAGGTGAGCCGATTGCCTTCGCCACCGACGAACAACCGCGCGCCGGCACCACTGCCGAATCGCTGAGCAAACTCAAACCCGCCTTCAAAAAAGACGGCACCGTCACCGCCGGTAACGCCTCGTCGCTCAACGACGGCGCTGCTGCGGTCATGCTGATGAGCGCGGCCAAGGCCCAGCAGTTGGGCCTGCCAGTACTGGCACGCATCAAAGCCTATGCCAATGCCGGTGTCGACCCGGCAATCATGGGCATCGGCCCAGTTAGCGCCACCCGCCGCTGCCTGGAAAAGGCCGGCTGGGAGCTGGCCGACCTCGACCTGATCGAAGCCAACGAAGCCTTCGCCGCCCAGGCCCTGTCGGTAGGCAAAGAGCTGGGCTGGGACGCCAGCAAGGTCAACGTCAACGGTGGCGCCATCGCCCTGGGCCACCCGATCGGCGCCTCGGGTTGCCGGGTGCTGGTGACCCTGCTGCACGAAATGATCAAGCGTGACGCCAGCAAAGGCCTGGCCACACTGTGCATTGGCGGCGGTCAAGGCGTCGCCCTGGCTATCGAGCGCTAATGGTAGCGGGAGGGGCTGCAACGGCCCCTCCCCTGGCTCGAACTGATAAACTGCACGTCCGCAAACCAAGGCCACGTGCATGTCCCTCTTGAATCAGGCGCTGCGCGCCGCCCTCGATGCCCGCCAGGGCCTTATCGCCGAACTCCACACCCAGGGTACCGACTGCTATCGCCTGTTTCATGGCAGTCAGGAAGGCGCCAGTGGTCTGACCGTCGATCGCTACGGCCCACAGTTGCTGGTTCAGAGCTTTCACCAGACGCTAGAGACCAGTGCACTGCTTGAGCTGCATGCTCAAGTTGAAGCGCATCTGGGCCTTGAGCTATTGCTGGTCTACAACGATCGCTCGCAAGGTAACAGCCGCATCGATCGTCGTGACCCGATATTCCAGGCCAGCGAAGCCGCCTTGGCGGATCACGTCGGCCATGAATGGGGCCTGAACTACCGCGTGCGTGGCCGTCATGCCGGGCAGGACCCTTTACTGTTTCTCGACCTGCGCAATGCCCGCGGCTGGGTCAAACAGCACAGTGCCGGTAAACGCGTGCTTAACCTGTTTGCCTATACCTGTGGCGTTGGTCTCAGCGCGGCAGCAGGCGGCGCCCGGGAGGTGTGCAATCTGGACTTCGCCGAAGGCAATTTGGCCGTGGGCAAGGAGAACGGCGCGCTCAACCCGCAAATTCCGGCGATGAGCTTTATCCAGTCCGACTACTTCCCGGCGATCCGCCAGTTTGCCGGTTTGCCGATCAGCCAGCGCCGCGGCCATAAACTGCCGCCCTATCCGCGCTTGGAACAGCGTCAGTTTGATCTGGTGTTTCTCGATCCGCCGGCCTGGGCCAAGAGCGCCTTTGGCACTGTCGATCTGCTGCGCGACTACCAGAGCCTGCTCAAACCGGCACTGCTCAGTACCGCCGAGGGCGGTGTGCTGATCTGCTGTAACAATCTGGCCAAGGTCAACTTCGATGATTGGCGTGAACAAGTGCTGCGCTGCGCCGAGAAAGCCGGGCGGCCGGTGCGCGACTGGCAAGCCCTGAAACCTGCCAGCGACTTTCCGTCGCAGGATGGCCAGCCGCCCCTGAAGACCTTGATTCTGCAGCTCTAAAGCAAAAATCGGCTAATTTCCGAGCGATCTTCGGAACCGTTTTTACGTGCCATACTCCAAGCACTCCCGTTCCAGACAGACGACGCCGCACATGTACAAAGGATTGAAACGCGCCCTCGGCGCCATGTTGGCCGCTTTGGCCCTGTATAGCCTGCTTGGTTTTCTGATTCTCCCAGGTGTGGCACTGCGTATCGCCAACCAGCAATTGGCTAACTACGCCACAGTGCCTGCGCATTTGAACCGGATCGAGCTCAACCCGTTCAGCCTCGAGCTGACCCTGTGGGGGCTGCAGATCGGCGAGCCGGGCAAGGAGCAAGTCGGCTTCGAACGGCTGTATGCCAACCTGGAGCTCGACAGCCTGTGGACAGACGCCGTGCACCTGGTGGGCGTCGAGCTGGACAAGCCACGTACCGAGCTGCTGTTCGCCAAGGACGGCAGCCTCAACCTCAGCCAGTTGTTCAAGCTGCCGCCCAGCGAGCCGAAGCCGGACGAGCCGCCCAGCGACCCGTTCCCGGTCCGTATCGGCAGTATCAAGCTCAACGAAGGCTACCTGCACTTTCAGGATCTACGCCCTAGCGAGCCGATTGAGTTCCTCTACGACTCGATGAACCTGGAACTGAAGAACCTCAGTACTCTGCCCGACGACAGCTCCGACATGACCCTGGTGGCCATCGGGCCACACGGTGGCCGTATCGACTGGAGCGGTACCTTCAGCCTGGTGCCGATTGCCTCTGAAGGCACCTTGAAGGTCACTGACGGCAAGATGAAAGCCTTCTGGCCCTATGTGCGCGATGCCGTGCCGCTGGTGCTGGAGGAAGGCGTGGTCAGCCTCGATACCCACTACAAGCTGAACCTGTCGAAAGAAACCGAGCTGCTGCTCGACAAGACGTCGGTGAGCATTGCGCCGTTCGCCATCAAGGCGCCTGATGGCCGTCCGTTGGTGCGTCTGGCCAAGCTGGATGTCAGTGAAACCTCGGTGGATCTGGCCAAACAGCTGGTTACGGTAGGCAAGATCCGCAGCGAGGAGCTCGAAACCTGGGCAGCGCTGGAAGCCGACGGCCAACTCGACTGGCAGAAGCTGTTCGCCAGCCAACCAGCCAAAGCCACACCCAAGGAGAAAGCCGAGCCTGCGGCAGCCGAACCTGACAAAGCCCAAGCAAAAGCTGCCGAACCGGACAAACCCTGGCAGGTGTTGCTCAAGGACGTACAGCTGCGCAATTACCAGGTGCATCTGGCCGACCGCTCGCAGAAAGAGCCGGTCGCCCTGGATGTCGGGCCGCTGAACCTCGACCTGCAGAACTTCGATAGCCTCAACCAGTCGCCGTTCACCCTCAAGCTCGACACCGGTGTGGGCAAACAGGGCAAGCTGCAAGCTGCCGGTGAGGTCAATCTGGCCCCGGTTACTGCCAAACTCAATGTCAGCACCCAGGACATCGACCTGCGCATCGCCCAGGCCTACATCACCCCGTTCATCCGCCTGGAGCTGCGTAGCGGCATGCTGGGCAGCGACCTTAAGGTCGACCTGAAAAGCACCGAGCCGCTGGCCTTCACCATCGATGGCAAGGCGCAGGTCAACCAGCTGCACACCCTGGACACCATCAAGGACCGTGACTTCGTCAAATGGCAGCAGTTGAACCTGGATGGCGTGTCTTACCGTCATGGTGATGCGCTGAGCATTGGCAAAGTCAGCCTGAAGCAGCCCTATGCACGCTTCATGATCAACGAAGATCGCACCACCAACGTCGATGACCTGCTGATCCCGCAGCCAACCAGCGCGCCAGCCAGCAGCCCGGCCAAGGCCAAAGCCCCGGCCAGCAGCGACAAGCCGCTGGGTATTCGTATCGGCGCAATCGACATCAACGATGGCTCGGCGAATTTCGCCGATTTCAGCCTGACGCCCAACTTCGCCACGGCTATCCAGCAGCTCAATGGCCAGATTGGCACGATCGACAACCGTCAGCCGAAACCGGCCAAAGTCGATATCAAGGGCAAGGTCGATCGCTATGCGCCTGTGACTATCAAAGGCGCGCTCAACCCGTTCGACCCGATGGCCAGCCTCGACATCGCTACCAGTTTCAAACGCGTCGAGCTGACGACCCTGACACCCTATTCGGGCAAATTCGCGGGCTTTCGTATCCGCAAAGGCCGGTTGAACATCGACCTGCACTACATCATTACCCAGGGCAAGCTCAAAGCCGACAACAAAGTAGTGGTCGAACAACTGCAACTGGGTGAGAAAGTCGATAGCCCCGATGCCGTGGACCTGCCTATTCGCCTGGCAGTGGCCTTGCTCAAGGACACTGAAGGCAAGATCTCCATCGAACTGCCGGTGACCGGTGACTTGAACGACCCACAGTTCAGCGTCATGCCGATCGTCTGGCAAACCCTGCGTAACCTGGTGCTGCGGGCGGCACAGGCGCCGTTCAAGTTCATCGGTGGTTTGATCAGCGGTGGCGATGCCCAGGACCTGGGTAGCGTTGCCTTTGCCGCCGGTTCCAGCGATCTGGCACCCGATGCCCAGAGCGCCCTCGACAAACTGGCAGCCGCGCTTAAGGAGCGCCCTGCCCTGCGCCTGGAAATCGAAGGCACCAGCGCCCAGAGCAGCGACGGGCCGTTGATTGCCCAACAGCGTCTGGAGCGTGAATACCAGAGCACTTACTACAAAATGCTCCAGCGCCGTGGCGACAAAGTCCCTGCCCAGGCATCGGACCTACAGGTACCAGATGGCGATAAGCCGGCAATGCTTGAAGGCATCTACCGCACGCGCATGAAGAAGCAGCCACCGGCAGAATGGGAGCAACTGGACCGCGAACAACGCACCAACCAATTGCGCGATGCGGTGCTCAAGTCGTGGGGAGAAAGTGCATTGCTGCTGCGCCAGTTGGGTCAGGCCCGGGCTAGCAGTATCAAGGATTACCTGGTCGACAAGGGCAAGCTTGAGGACGATCGGGTGTACTTCATTGATGCCAGCCTTGGACAGGCCGAGGCCGATGGGCGGGTGATTACCCCGCTGCATCTGGATGCTGAGTGAGGTAAAAGCGATCGCGGGGCAAGCCCACTCCCACCGAATCTCTACTGGTGGGAGCGGGCTTGCCCCGCGATCTGATACGCGTGTTTAGTTGGTTTTCAGACCGTCAGCCGATACCGCCTTCACACCATCAATTTTCTTGGTGATTGTGATCGCAGTTTCTTTCTGCGAAGAACTCAAGGCGACATCCGAAGACAGGGACACCACGCCTTTGTTGGTCTCGACAGTGATATCGCTGCCTGGAATGCCTTTTTCAGTCATCAGGTCAGCTTTGACTTTGGTCGTGATCCAGGTGTCTTTGGTCGCGTCTGTTGCTTTGTCCATCTCACCAGCGGCAACGGTCATCGGAGCCTGCGCGGCAGACTGTTGGGCGAATGCCGCATTGGCCAGCGTCAGCGTCAGGGCGGTGGCAGTAGCGGCAGCAATAGCGAACTTCTTCATACGAGACACTCCTGTTTTTCGAAAAGTCTGCGCCGTAAGTCCTGGCAGCAGGGGTACAAGTACCATTGCAGGGCCTGTGCCAGCTTTTGAATTAAATTAAATCGTTTTAAATCAATAGCTTACAGATAAGCGAAAAAACCGTGATCGTGCATTTTGCAAGCCTTGGGAAAATCTTGCATGCAACATGCAAGTCCACCCAGCCAGTGTAGCGGACATAAAAAAAGGACCCCGAAGGGTCCTTTTCTTTACCGCGTCAGCTTAGACGCCCGATGCCTTGGCAGCAGCAACGTCTTTGATCGACAGCTTGATACGGCCGCGGTTGTCCACGTCCAGTACCAGTACTTCGACTTCCTGACCTTCTTTGAGAATGTCGGTCACTTTCTCAACGCGAGCATCGCTCAGCATGGAGATGTGAACCAGGCCATCTTTGCCCGGCAGGATGTTGACGAAGGCACCGAAGTCAACGATGCGCTCGACTTTACCGACGTAGATCTTACCGATTTCGGCTTCTGCAGTGATGCTCAGAACGCGCTGACGAGCAGCTTCAGCGGCGTCTTTGGTTTCACCGAAGATCTTGATCGAACCGTCGTCTTCGATATCGATCGAAGCCTTGGTTTCTTCGCAGATGGCACGAATGGTCGCGCCGCCTTTACCGATAACATCACGGATCTTGTCGGTGTCGATCTTCATGGCGATCATGGTCGGAGCATTTTCCGACAGCTCGCTACGCGACTGACCGATGATCTGGTTCATCTGGCCGAGGATGTTCAGGCGCGCTTCCAGGGCTTGGCCCAGAGCGATTTCCATGATTTCTTCGGTGATGCCGTTGATCTTGATGTCCATCTGCAGCGCGGTAACACCTTTGGCGGTACCGGCTACTTTGAAGTCCATGTCGCCCAGGTGGTCTTCGTCACCGAGGATGTCGGTCAGAACGGCAAACTTCTCGCCTTCTTTAACCAGACCCATGGCGATACCGGCAACCGGGGCTTTCATTGGTACACCGGCGTCCATCAGGGCCAGGGAAGCACCACAGACCGAAGCCATGGAGCTGGAGCCGTTGGACTCGGTGATTTCCGATACCACACGGATGGTGTACGGGAACACGTCAGCAGCAGGCAGCATTGCCTGAACCGAACGGCGGGCCAGACGGCCGTGACCGATTTCGCGACGGCCAGCACCGCCCATGCGACCACACTCGCCCACCGAGAACGGCGGGAAGTTGTAGTGCAGCATGAAGGGGTCTTTTTTCTCGCCTTCGAGGGTGTCCAGCAGCTGTGCGTCACGGGCAGTACCCAGGGTCGCAACGACCAGGGCCTGGGTTTCGCCACGGGTGAACAGGGCCGAACCGTGAGTCTTCGGCAGAACGCCGACTTCGATGTTCAGCGGACGAACGGTCTTGGTGTCGCGACCGTCGATACGTGGCTTGCCGTTAACGATGTTTTCGCGAACGGTGCGGTATTCGATTTCGCCGAAGATCTCTTTGACTTCGCCAGCCGATGGCTGACCTTCTTCGCCGGAGAACTTGGCAATGGCCTGATCACGCAGCTCGCCCAGACGCGCGTAGCGGTCGGCCTTGACGGTGATGGTGTAACCCTGGGAAACGGCTTCGCCGAATTCAGCGCGGATGGCGTTGAACAGTTCGGTGTTGGCAACAGCAGGTTTCCAGTCCCAGGTAGGCTTGGCAGCTTCAGCAGCCAGCTCTTTGACTGCCTGGATCACCGCCTGGAATTCATCGTGGGCGAACAGTACGGCGCCCAGCATCTGGTCTTCGGTCAGCTCTTTGGCTTCCGATTCAACCATCAGTACGGCGTCGGAAGTACCGGCAACGACCATGTCCAGGCTCGAAGCGGCCAGTTGCTCGTAAGTCGGGTTCAGCAGGTAGCCAGTGCTTTCATGGAAAGCAACGCGCGCGGCACCGATCGGGCCTTCGAACGGAATGCCGGAGATGGCCAGGGCAGCCGAGGTACCGATCATCGCAGCGATGTCCGGATCGGTCTTCTTGCTGGTGGAAACGACGGTGCAGACAACCTGCACTTCGTTCATGAAGCCTTCAGGGAACAGCGGACGGATCGGACGGTCGATCAGACGCGAGGTCAGGGTTTCTTTCTCGGAAGGACGGCCTTCACGCTTGAAGAAACCACCAGGGATCTTGCCGGCAGCGTAGGTCTTTTCCTGGTAGTGAACAGACAGGGGGAAGAAGCCTTTGCCTGGATCGGCCTGTTTGGCACCGACCACGGTCACCAGTACGGTGACATCGTTGTCGACGGTGACCAATACGGCGCCGGACGCTTGACGAGCAATACGGCCCGTCTCGAGGGTAACGGTCGATTGACCGAACTGGAATTTCTTGATTACCGGGTTCACGGTTTCCTACCTTCTTCAGTGGCTCTGGGGGAACTGGTTCTTGCGAATTCTTGGGCAGCCCAGGGAATCGGCCCTGTCAGCAGTCCAGATAAAACTAGAGGTTGGGAGCCTGCCCTGCCCTTGCGAAAAACGCTCAGGCGAGACAGACAGCCAACCTCATAGATACGCGCGGCGTGCTCATCGCTCCCGATGCCAGGCACCGGAAGCGATGAATGCAGCACGCCGTGCACACCACTGGCCAGGCCGCTATTAGCGACGCAGACCCAGACGACCGATCAGGGCGCTGTAACGAGTGGTGTCTTTGCCCTTCAGGTAGTCCAGCAGCTTACGACGCTGGTTAACCATACGGATCAGACCACGACGGGAGTGGTGGTCTTTGCCGTTGGCCTTGAAGTGGCCTTGCAGCTTGTTGATGTTGGCGGTCAGCAGTGCAACTTGCACTTCTGGGCTACCGGTGTCACCGGCAGCTTGCTGGTAGTCGGCAACGATCTGAGCTTTTTCTTCAACGCTGAGTGCCATCTGGCTTCTCCAAATCAAGGGAAACCGAACAAACGGTTTCCAATAGGCCAGGGACAAATCCCTGTATTCATAAAGTGAGGCATGACCATGCCTATTAACAGCCATCCTCTTTGCCACCAGCGCCAGGCCGAAGCCTGGTACTGAAGGTTTCGATCATTCCGACCGAATCAAACGACGTGGCGCAATGCGTCCGTCTTCGCTCACTTCACCGATACCGATGAAGCGACCGTTGTGATCTTGCACCCGTACCATACCGAATTTCGGCGCGTCGGGAGCTCTGACCGGCTGACCATGCAGCCAGTAGAAAGCGCTGTGCTCGGAGAACTGCAGCAACGGCCAGTCTTGCAGACCGCTGTCGGAAGGCATCAGGAAGCGATCGACCGCTTCGTTGCCGCCTTCGGCGTGGACCGCTTCGAGTTCTTCGAGGGTCACTGTCTGTGCCAGCTCGAATGGCCCGGCGTGCGTGCGACGCAGTTCGGCAACATAGGCGCCACAGCCCAAAACCTCGCCGATGTCTTCGACCAGGGTGCGGATGTAGGTACCTTTGCTGCAACCGACCGAGAGACGAACCCGGGTGCCATCGCACTCGAGCAGCTCCAAGCGGTTAATAGTAACAGAACGCGCTTCCCGCTCCACTACTTCCCCTGCACGCGCCAGTTTGTACAACGGCTGGCCATCGCGCTTGAGGGCCGAGTACATCGGCGGTATCTGACTGATTTCACCACGAAATTGTGGCAGAACAGCTTCAATATCGGCGCGACCAACGGTCACGTCACGGGTTTTCAGCACTTCACCTTCGGCGTCGCCGGTGGTGGTGGTCTCACCCAACTGCATGACCGTCTCGTAGCCCTTGTCGGAATCGAGCAGGTACTGGGAGAACTTGGTGGCCTCACCGAAGCACAGTGGCAGCACGCCACTGGCCAACGGGTCGAGACTGCCGGTGTGACCGGCCTTCTCGGCATTGAGAAGCCAGCGCACCTTCTGCAAGGCGGCATTGGAGGTAAACCCCAATGGCTTGTCGAGCAGAATGATACCGCTGACGTTACGACGGATACGTTTGACCTGGGCCACCGCTTACTCCTTGGTGTCCGGGGTGTCAGCGTCCTGGTGCTGGCTGTCTTCGGCCACTGCACGCTCGATCAGGGCCGACAGGTGGGCACCGCGGCTCACGCTTTCGTCGTAGTGGAAATGCAGTTGCGGCACGCTGCGCAATTTCATTTCCTTGCCCAACTGCATACGCAGGAAACCGGCGGCGGAGTTCAGCACTTTGAGGCTTTGCTTGATGTCTTCAGCGCTATCCTGGCCCATCACGGTGATGTACACCTTGGCGTGACCAACATCGCGACTAACGTCGACGGCGGTGATCGTCACCAGGCCGACGCGTGGATCTTTCACTTCACGACGAATCAGTTGTGCCAGCTCACGCTGCATCTGGTCGCCAATGCGTTGGGTACGGCTATATTCTTTTGCCATTTTTGCTACCTGTAACTAAAGCGGCAAACGCCCGACCAGGCAGAAGCCTGATCGGGCGTTGCGTTCAGAGGCGCTGACGACCGCCGTGTGACGGGCGTTTCGCACTTCCCATGCTCGATGCTTAGAGCGTACGAGCCACTTGGACTTTCTCGAAGACTTCGATCTTGTCGCCGACTTTGACGTCGTTGTAGCTCTTCACGCCGATACCGCATTCCATGCCGGCACGTACTTCGGAGGCATCGTCTTTGAAGCGACGCAGCGACTCCAGCTCGCCTTCGAAGATAACCACGTCTTCGCGCAGTACGCGGATCGGACGGTTGCGGTACACGGTACCCTCGATGACCATACAGCCAGCGATGGCGCCGAACTTCGGCGAACGGAACACGTCACGCACTTCGGCAACGCCGAGGATGTTCTCGCGAACATCGCTGCCGAGCATACCGGTCAGGGCCTTCTTGACGTCTTCAATGATGTCGTAGATCACGTTGTAGTAACGCATATCCAGACCTTCCTGCTCGACGATCTTGCGGGCGCCGGCATCGGCACGCACGTTGAAGCCGAACAGTACTGCATTGGAAGCCAGTGCCAGGTTAGCGTCGCTTTCGGTGATACCACCGACGCCGCCGCCAATCACCCGAACCTGTACTTCGTCGTTACCCAGGCCGCCCAGGGAGCCCTGCAGGGCTTCGAGAGTACCGCGCACATCGGTCTTGAGAACGATGTTGAGGGTCTTCTTCTCTTCCTGGCCCATGCTCTCGAAGATGTTCTCGAGCTTGCCAGCGTGTGCACGAGCCAGTTTGACTTCGCGGAACTTGCCTTGACGGAACAGCGCGACTTCACGGGCCTTCTTCTCGTCAGCAACCACCGACAGCTCGTCACCAGCGTCCGGCGTACCATCCAGGCCGAGGATTTCGACTGGAATGGCTGGACCGGCTTCTTTAACAGGCTTGCCGTTTTCGTCGAGCATGGCACGTACACGGCCGTAGTTCGAACCGCACAGAACCATGTCGCCCTGACGCAGGGTACCGTCTTGAACCAGCACGGTGGCCACTGGGCCGCGGCCTTTGTCCAGACGCGATTCAACGACAACACCACGACCTGGAGCCGATGGCGTGGCCTTGAGCTCGAGGATCTCGGCTTGCAACAGAACGGCTTCGAGCAGTTCGTCGACACCGGTACCCATCTTCGCCGAAACCTTGACGAACGGCGTGTCTCCACCCCAGTCCTCGGAGGTTACGCCTTCGACAGCCAGCTCGTTGCGGATGCGATCGAGGTCAGCACCCGGCTTGTCGATCTTGTTCACTGCAACAACCAGTGGAACACCAGCCGCCTTGGCGTGCTGAACAGCTTCACGGGTTTGCGGCATCACACCATCGTCCGCCGCGACCACGAGGATCACGATGTCGGTGGCCTTGGCACCACGTGCACGCATCGCGGTAAACGCGGCGTGGCCCGGAGTGTCGAGGAACGTGACCATACCGCGGTCGGTTTCTACGTGGTAGGCACCGATGTGCTGGGTGATACCACCGGCTTCGCCAGCAGCTACCTTGGCACGACGGATGTAGTCGAGCAGCGAGGTCTTACCGTGGTCAACGTGACCCATTACGGTCACAACCGGTGCACGGGTCTCGGTCTCACCTTCAAACTTCAGCGATTCAGCCAGGGAGTCTTCCAGGGCGGTGTCGCTGATCAGGGTGACCTTGTGGCCCAGCTCTTCGGCGACCAGCTGTGCGGTCTCCTGATCGAGCACCTGGTTGATGGTGACCGGAGTGCCCAGCTTGAACATGAACTTGACGACTTCAGCGCCCTTGACGGACATCTGGTTCGCCAGATCGGAAACCGTGATGGTCTCGCCGATCTGTACGTCACGAATAACCGGACCGGTCGGGCTCTGGAAGCCGTGAGCATTACGCTTCTTCGGCTTGCCCTTGCCACGACCGCCACGACGGAAGCCATCGCTTTCTTCGTCGGTGGTACGCGGAGCGGCGCGCGGAGTCGGCGCCTTTTCCTTTTCCTTGACCTTGACCGACACGCGCGGCGCTTCGTTGCGGCGCTCACCACCACGACGATCGTCGTCACGCGACTTGTCGTTGCGGCGCACGTCGTCTTTCTTGCGATCGGCAACCGGCGCCGGAGCGACGTCAGCAGGCTCGATCACCGGGGCAGGAGCCGGGGCAACCGGAGCAGCGGCAGCAGGTGCAGCCGGGGCTGCAGGCGCGGCCGCAGCCTGACGACGAGCCTCTTCATCGGCACGTTGACGTGCTTCAGCGTCGGCTTTTTCACGTACAGCGTTTTCGGCTGCACGGCGTTCTTCCAGCTCGCGCTTCTGCTCGGCCTGGATTTCTTCCGGGCTGCGCTGAACGAATACTTTCTTCTTGCGTACTTCTACGCTGATGCTTTTGCTACCGGCGACACGCAGGGTGCTGGTGGTTTTGCGCTGCAAGGTAATCTTGCGCGGTTCTTCCACCTTCGCCTTGTGGCTGCTCTTCAAATGAGCCAGCAGAGCTTGCTTCTCATTGTCGGTCACTACCTGACCGGCGTCGGTGTGCGGCAGACCTGCCTCACGCATCTGCTGCAGCAGGCGCTCTACCGGTGCAGCGACCTCTTGGGCCAATTCTTTCACCGTGACTTGCGTCATGCACTTCTCTCCTCAGGCCGCGCCTAATTACTCGAACCAGTGGGCTCGGGCGGCCATGATCAACTTGCCGGCACGCTCTTCGTCGATGCCGTCGATGTCGAGCAGGTCATCAATCGACTGCTCGGCCAGGTCTTCGCGGGTAACTACGCCGCGCACCGCCAGTTCCGCCGCCAGATCCTTGTCCATACCCTCAAGCGAGAGCAGGTCTTCGGCCGGATGGGCGTCTGCCAGCTTTTCCTCAGTAGCGATGGCTTTGGTCAACAAGCGATCCTTGGCGCGAGCACGAAGCTCATTGACGATTTCTTCGTCAAAGCCGTCGATGTTGAGCATTTCTTCCAACGGTACGTAGGCAATCTCTTCCAGGCTGGTGAAGCCTTCATCGACCAGCACCTGTGCCAGCTCTTCGTCGACTTCCAGCTCGTCGATGAAGTTGCGCAGGATGTCACCGGTTTCAGCTTGCTGCTTGGCCTGGATGTCCGATTCGGTCATCACGTTCAGGGTCCAGCCAGTCAACTGGCTGGCAAGACGCACGTTCTGGCCACCACGACCGATCGCCTGGGCCAGGTTGTCTGCTCCCACAGCGATGTCCATGGCGTGGGCATCTTCATCGACGATGATCGCCGCGACTTCTGCCGGCGACATTGCGTTGATGACGAACTGTGCCGGGTTGTCGTCCCACAGGACGATATCCACACGTTCGCCGCCCAGTTCACCGGACACTGCCTGGACGCGCGAGCCGCGCATGCCAATGCAGGCACCTTGCGGGTCAATGCGCTTGTCTTTGGAGCGTACGGCGATTTTGGCACGCGAACCCGGATCACGGGACGCGGCCATAACTTCGATCAGGCCCTCGGCGATTTCCGGCACTTCGATGCGGAACAGTTCGATCAGCATCTGTGGTGCGGTACGCGACAGGATCAGTTGCGGGCCACGGTTCTCGGTGCGAATTTCCTTGAGCAGGGCGCGCACACGCACACCAACCCGGAAGGTTTCGCGAGAGATGATGTCTTCACGGGCAAGCAGCGCCTCGGCGTTGTTGCCCAGGTCAACGATGACGTTGTCACGCGTGACCTTCTTGACGGTACCGGAGATGATCTCGCCCAGACGCTCGCGGTAGGCATCTACCACTTGAGCGCGCTCGGCTTCACGGACCTTCTGGACAATGACTTGCTTGGCGGTCTGGGCGGCAATACGACCGAACTCGATCGACTCGATCTTCTCTTCGATCACGTCGCCGACTTTCGCCTCAGGGTGAGACTCCTGGATTTTGGCCGGCCATACTTCGATGGCTGGATCGTCCAGGTCTTTCTCTTCGACGACTGTCCAGCGACGGAAGGTCTCATAGCTACCGGTGTGGCGGTTGATTTCCACACGCAGGTCGACTTCGTCGTCAAAACGTTTTTTGGTTGCAGTGGCCAGAGCCACTTCCAGCGCTTCAAAAATTACGCCGGCCGGTACGCCCTTTTCGTTGGATACCGACTCAACAACCAGCAGTACTTCTTTGCTCATCGTACGCCTCGCCTTTCGCAAGCCATTGGATCCGCGCGGTCCGCGAGATCCGGCACGTCTCAGTCAAAACTGGGAATAATGTTGGCCTTGTCGATCGAATCGATCGGCAACAGGAACTCTTGGTTGTCTACCTGAACAACCACATCCTGGTCCTCCACACCGCGGAGAAGGCCCTGAAAGTTACGACGACCTTCAAAGGGCGTGCGCAGCTTGATCTTCACTTGTTCGCCGGCATGCGAAGCGTACTGTTCCAGAGTGAACAGTGGGCGATCCATGCCAGGAGAGGACACTTCAAGGGTATATTCGGAAGAAATTGGATCTTCTACATCAAGGATAGCGCTGGCCTGGTGACTGACGATTGCGCAGTCATCAACCAGAATGCCTTCCTCTTTATCGATATAGATACGCAGGACCGAATGTTTGCCTTGAGAGATGAATTCGATCCCCCAGCATTGATAGCCAAGAGCCTCGACCACCGGGGCCAACAAGGCCTGCAACTGTTCTAGCTTGCTCGACACCTGAACCCCCTCGTGCATGCTATGCAAATAAAAAATGGGCAAAGCGCCCATCCCTGATACGCCGTTGAATACCGGCGTTATGACTGTTCAGCCAAGAAAAAGCCCCTGAAAAAGGGGCTCCGCTGAAACTGGTTGCGGGGGCTGGATTTGAACCAACGACCTTCGGGTTATGAGCCCGACGAGCTACCAGACTGCTCCACCCCGCGACAAAGCTGGGGCGAAAGTATACGACCGAACCCTATAAGGGTCAATCTAACCTCCACCTACAAGAAAGCCCGCTGTAGCGGGCTGTCTTGTTTCAATTGGTACCGAGAAGGGGACTCGAACCCCTACACCCTATGGGCACAACCACCTCAAGGTTGCGTGTCTACCAATTCCACCACCTCGGCAATACTACTTTGAAACCCGTTACTTCTGCTCTTGAGCGGGAGGAACATCGCCAGTGTTAGTGGCTTCGCTCTTCTGCTCCTGGAGCACCGGTACATCATCTGTTGCCGGTTTTTGCTGCTTCACTTCCAATACTGCTGGATCTGGCAACCCTACTTGAGTCAGCTCATGAGCTTTCTCTTTAGCAAAGTATCCTAACCCAAGAGCAGTTAAGAAGAAAGAGGCAGCTAGTATAGCAGTAAACTTACTCAGAAAGGTAGCAGAACCTTGGCTTCCGAACACAGTATTTGAAGCACCTGCGCCGAAAGATGCACCCGCTTCCGCACCTTTACCCTGTTGCAGCAACACCAGCACTACCAAACCCAGTGCGCCCAACAGATGAAACACAACGATCACTGTTTCCAGCATTTTTCAGTTTCCTGCGGCGCGACAAATTGCACCGAATTCGTCTGCGTTCAGGGAAGCCCCACCAATCAGGCCCCCATCGATATCCGGCATGCCGAACAGTTCAGCCGCATTGGCCGCCTTCACGCTGCCGCCGTATAGAAGCCGCACATTTTGAGCGACTTCAGGATTCTTTGCCGCCAGCTGCTCGCGAATGGCTTTGTGCACATCCTGAGCCTGCTGTGGCGTGGCTGTCAGCCCTGTACCGATGGCCCATACAGGCTCATAGGCAATCACCGCATTGGCGAAGACATCAACACCGAATGCTTCGATGATGCTGTCCAGCTGACGCCCGACAATCTCTAGCGTCTTACCCGCTTCGCGCTCTTCGAGGGTTTCCCCTACACAGAGCACCGGCTTCAAACCACAAGCCTGTGCCGCAGCGAACTTGCGATTAAGCACTTCATCACTCTCGCCAATGATCTGGCGGCGTTCCGAGTGCCCAATCAGTACCAGCTCGCAACCTGACTCGACCAACTGACTCGGTGCAACTTCACCGGTCAATGCGCCTTGCTCAGGCTGTACCGCAGAATTCTGAGCGCCAACAGCGATCGACTCTCCTTGCAACCCTTCAACCACTTGGTTGATGTACAGCAAGGGAGGAAACACCGCGACCTCAACACCGCGAGGCAAGGCTTGATTACTCAAATCCTTGATCAGCTCAGCGACGCTGGCGCGGGTACCGTGCATCTTCCAGTTACCAGCTACCATAGGGCGACGCATGCTTTACCTCGTCGGTCAAAGTGGGCGCAGATGTTACCCAACCCGATCACTGCTGGCAAGCGTATTTCAAACGCAAACTTCACTTACCAGTTTTGCCAGCGCTTCTGCGTGGGCGCGAACCTGAGTTTCGTCGTCACCCTCGACCATAACGCGCACCAAAGGCTCTGTTCCGGACTTGCGCAACAACACGCGGCCACGCCCGGCCATTTCCTCGGTGACACGGGCACTGGCTTCTTTCACAGCCGGATGCTCCAGTGGATCGACCTTGCTTGCACCAAAGCGCACATTGATCAGCACTTGCGGACACTTGCGCAGCCCCTGACGCGCATGCGCGAGGGTCTCTTCGCGTCGCTTGAGCGCCATCAGCACCTGCAGCGCGGCAATGATCGCATCACCAGTGGTGGTATGGTTGAAGCACACCACATGCCCGGAGTTCTCACCACCGAGCACCCACTCGCGCTCCAGCAGCTCGGCCATTACGTAGCGGTCACCGACCTTGGCACGAACGAACGGGATGTCGAGCTCCTTGAGCGCCAGCTCCAGGCCCAGGTTACTCATCAGGGTGCCAACTACCCCACCCTGCAGCTTGCCGCGCTCTTGCAGGTCGCGGGCAATGATGTAAAGAAGCTCGTCGCCATCGACGATTGCACCGGTATGGTCGACCATCAGCACCCGGTCGCCGTCACCATCAAAGGCAATACCCAGGTCGGCATGACCAACCAGTACCGCTGCCTGCAGCGACTCGATGTGGGTCGAACCACAATTTTCATTGATGTTCAGACCGTCTGGCTGCGCCGACAGCACGGTGACGCTGGCGCCCAGCTCGCGGAACACGCTAGGTGCCACTTTGTACGTAGCGCCATGGGCACAATCGACCACCAGCTTGAGGCCGGCGAAATCGGTGCTGGTCGGCACGCTGCTTTTGCAGAATTCGATATAGCGACCAGCGGCATCGTTGATACGCGAGACCTTGCCGAGCTTGCTCGACTCGACCACGGTCATCGGCTGATCGAGCAGCTCTTCGATCATTTTTTCGACTTCGTCAGGCAGCTTGGTGCCCTGGCCGGAGAAGAACTTGATGCCGTTATCATCATGCGGATTGTGCGAGGCACTGATGACGATGCCGGCTTCGGCGTGAAAGGTGCGCGTCAGGTAGGCAATGGCCGGGGTCGGCATCGGCCCGAGCAGCATCACATCCGCGCCTGCGGCGGAAAGGCCGGCCTCCAGGGCGGACTCGAACATGTAACCGGAGATTCGCGTGTCTTTACCGACCAGAACCCGGCAGGCACCCTGCTTTCGAAAGGCCATGCCAGCAGCCCAACCGAGCTTGAGCATGAAGTCAGGAGTGATCGGGTATTCGCCGACACGGCCACGGATGCCGTCGGTACCAAAGTATTTTCTGCTCATAGATGCTCCATCACACTTATTCGGCGGCTTGAACCGCGGCAATCATCCGCACTACATCGGCGGTTTCGGCGACATCATGAACGCGCAGGATGCTCGCTCCTTTGGTCATCGCCAACGCAGCCAAGGCCAGGCTGCCGTAGAGTCGTTGTTCGACCGGACGATCCAGCGCCTGCCCGATCATGCTCTTGCGCGAAACGCCCACCAACAATGGACGCCCCAATCGATACAGCGACTCCATGTGCTTGAACAGACTGAGGTTGTGCGCAAGGGTCTTGGCAAAGCCAAATCCCGGATCGAGGATGATCCGTTCAGCATCGATACCCACCGCTGCGCACGCTGCCATCCGTTGTTCAAGATAGCTCGCTACTTCAGCGGTGACATCTTCGTAATGAGGGCTGTCCTGCATGTTGCCCGGCTCGCCACGCATGTGCATCAAGCACACCGGCAAGCCAGTGGCAGCTGCCGCGTCCAGGGCGCCGTCGCGACTGAGCGAGCGAACATCGTTGATCAGCCCGGCACCGAGCCTGGCAGACTCGCGAATGACCGCCGGAGTGGAGGTATCGACCGAGATGATCACATCCAGCTCGCGATTGATCGCCTCAACCATCGGCGCTACACGCTCCAACTCCTCGAGCGCGGAAACCGCCCGGGCACCAGGGCGCGTGGACTCGCCACCGATGTCGATCAGGGTTGCGCCCGCTGCGACCATCGCTTCGGCATGACGCAAGGCAGCATCACGCTGATTGAAGCGTCCGCCGTCGGAGAAGGAATCGGGGGTGATATTGAGAATACCCATGACATGGGTACGGGACAAATCAAGAACCCGGTTGCCGCAAGGCAACCGGGTTGGGTACTGCTGTGACGTCATAAGAGCCCTTAGATTTGCGCCGCTGGGCCGCCGATCGGCGATTCTGGACGGTCACTCTGCGGTGCAGGGGTGCCCGAACCATCTTCCCAGTCACGCGGTTCGCGTGGCGTACGACCGGCCATGATGTCGTCGATCTGCTCGGCATCGATGGTTTCGTACTTCATCAGCGCATCGGCCATCGCATCAAGCTTGTCGCGATTGTCCGTGAGGATCTGCTTGGCAGTGGCATAGCACTGATCAATGATGCTGCGAACTTCTGAGTCGATCAGTTTGGCAGTTTCACCGGAAACACTGGCGTGCTGGGAGCCGGCGCTGCGACCGAGGAACACCTCGCCCTCTTCTTCGGCATACATCAGCGGCCCGAGCTTCTCCGACAACCCCCACTTGGTCACCATGTTCCGGGCGATCTGACTGGCCCGCATGATGTCGTTGGAAGCGCCGGTGGTCACGCCGTCGAAGCCCAGGGTCATTTCCTCGGCGATACGGCCGCCGTACAGCGAGCAGATCTGGCTGATCAGCGCACGCTTGGACAGACTGTAACGGTCCTCTTCAGGGAGGAACATGGTGACACCCAGGGCACGGCCACGAGGAATGATCGAGACCTTGTAGACCGGATCGTGCTCAGGCACCACGCGACCAACAATGGCGTGACCGGCCTCGTGGTAAGCGGTGTTGCGCTTCTCTTTCTCGGACATGACCATGGTTTTGCGCTCGGCGCCCATCATGATCTTGTCTTTGGCCAGTTCGAACTCTTTCATTTCGACGATGCGCTTGCTCGAACGAGCAGCGAACAGCGAAGCCTCGTTGACCAGGTTGGCCAGGTCGGCACCGGAGAAGCCTGGAGTGCCACGCGCGATAACCGCAGGGTTGACGTTTTCGCCAACCGGCACTTTACGCATGTGGACCTTGAGAATCTGTTCACGACCGCGGATGTCCGGCAGACCAACTACAACCTGACGGTCAAAACGGCCAGGACGCAGCAACGCCGGGTCAAGCACGTCAGGACGGTTGGTGGCGGCAATGACGATGATGCCGTCATTCATTTCGAAGCCGTCCATCTCTACCAGCAACTGGTTGAGGGTTTGCTCGCGCTCGTCGTGACCGCCGCCCATGCCGGCGCCACGGTGGCGACCAACGGCATCGATCTCGTCGATGAAAATGATGCACGGTGCGTGCTTCTTGGCCTGTTCGAACATGTCACGGACACGACTGGCACCCACACCCACGAACATTTCGACGAAGTCGGAACCGGAGATGGTGAAGAACGGTACCTTGGCTTCGCCCGCGATGGCCTTGGCCAGCAGGGTTTTACCGGTACCTGGTGGGCCAACCATCAACACGCCACGCGGAATACGACCGCCCAGGCGCTGGAATTTGCCCGGATCGCGCAGGAACTCGACCAGCTCACCCACTTCTTCCTTGGCTTCGTCGCAACCTGCAACGTCGGCCAACGTGGTTTTCACCTGGTCTTCGGAGAGCAGCCGCGCCTTGCTTTTACCAAAGCTCATCGGCCCGCCCTTGCCCCCTGCACCACCTTGCATCTGGCGCATGAAGAACATGAACACGGCAATGATCACCAGGATCGGGAAGCTGGCTACCAGCAACTGGGTCCAGATGGACTGCTGCTCAGGCTGCTTGCCTTCGACCACGACGTGGTTGTCGACCAGATCGCCGATCAGGCCGTTGTCCTGGATGGCCGGACGGATGGTCTTGAAGCTGTCGCCATCGGTACGTTTGCCGGTGATGACGTAGCCGTCGACCGCTACGCGCTCGACCTTGCCATCCTTGACCTGCTGAATGAAGTCGGAATAGTTGAGGGTCTGTGGTTCATTCGGGCTGGAGAAGTTGTTCATCACTGTCACCAGGACAGCCGCGATGATCAACCACAGGATCAAGTTCTTTGCCATATCGTTCAATTAGCTACCCTCTGAAGCCGGCTGACGGCGCAGCCGTGCCTCGCATGATATTCACCGGCCTAACTTACTACATAACCTACACATCTGCAGGCGCCGTCTGTAACCCTTTGTGAAACCTAGACTACACGATGTTCATCCAGGTCAGGCAGAACAGCCGATTGGAAAAAACTATCGGATACTCTGAAAGCCACCGGCCTGAAGCCTTACTCGCCGCGATAACCCCGCGCCAGCAAGTACTGCTCGCGGGAACTGTCCCGTGAAGAGTCAGGTTTGAACATCTGGACCTTATCGAATTTCTGACGAGCGTCCTTCAGGTAAACATCAAACCCTTCGCCCTGGAAGATCTTGATCAGGAAATCACCGCCCGGCTTGAGTACCCGGGTGGCCAGATCGAGCGCCAGTTCGCACAGGAACATGGCCTTGGGGATATCCACAGCAGGCGTTCCACTCATATTGGGGGCCATATCGGAAATCACAAGGTCTACGTGCGAATTACCTACCGCCTCAAGGATCTGCGCCAGCACTTCGTCCTGGGTAAAGTCACCCTGGATGAAGGTAACGTCGGGAATGCTGTCCATTTCCAGGATGTCCGAGGCGATCAGGCGACCCTGGCCGCCGATCAGACGACTGGTCACCTGCGACCAGCCACCTGGGGCCGCGCCGAGGTCAACGACGCTCATGCCTGGACGGATCAGCTTGTATTTTTCCTGGACTTCCAGAAGCTTGTAGCTCGCACGCGAGCGGTAACCATCCTTCTGTGCCTGTTTCACATAGGGATCGCTGACATGCCTTTCCAGCCACTTTTTGCTTGTCTTGGAACGCGCCATGGGGTGCCTCGATGATAAGGGTCGTGATTTGTTGGGCGGATCCACGGGCCCTCGGGTAAAATGGCCGCCATTTTTACAGAATCAGACAAAGGGTCAGATTATGCCGCTCAATAACGAGCAGAAGAAACAGTACAAATCCATTGGTCACGACCTGAAGCCGGTTCTGATCGTGGCGGGCAATGGTTTGACCGAAGGTGTCCTCGCCGAACTGGAGCGCGCCCTGACTGATCACGAACTGATCAAGGTCCAGGTCAAGCTCGAAGATCGCGAAGAGCGCAAGGCCGTAATGGACGAGCTGAGCAAGGTCAGTCGCGCAGAACAAGTGCAGATCATCGGCAAGATGGTGCTGCTGTACCGCAAAAACCCGCAACCGAACAAGCAACTGTCCAACATCCACCGTTACAAATGATGGTGGCTCCGATCAGTGGCGCGGCTAGCGCGCCCTGGTCGGGACTGGCTGGGCTGCCAGCACGATACCGCTGATCCCAAGGATCACGAAGCAGAACATCTGCCAACGCTCCCCGGCAGAAATACCGTAGCGCAAGGTGTAGTAGCCGACGCAGGCGGCAAAACCCACCAGCAGCATCTGGCCGCTGAATGTTTGCCACCAGGCTGCCACCCCTCTCAACCTCACCAACACCGCCAACTGAGTCAGCAGGCCGACTGCCGCTACGCCGATCAACCAACGGTCGATCTGCACGGCAACATCCTGCACCAGTAGCGGCGCCAGGCCACTGACTTTGAGCGCGGGCACCAGCCCTACGTGGAACACCCACAGGCCGCCAACCCAGAAAACCTGGGCCAGCTGCCAGAGGATACCCTCGAGGGTCGGCGCCCGCAGGCGCCGGTCAGATGTGCTTGACTTCGACAATCTCGTACTCGACCGAGCCACTTGGCGTCTTGACGACGACGATGTCACCTTCTTCCTTGCCGATGATGGCGCGGGCGATTGGTGCACCAGCCGAGAGCTTGCCTTTCTTGATGTCAGCTTCGTCTTCACCAACGATCTGGTAAGTCACCTGATCGCCGGTTTCGGTGTTTTCCAGATCTACGGTGGTGCCGAAGATGACCTTGCCGGTGTGGGCAATGGTGGTCACGTCGATCACGACCGAGTTCTGCAGACGGCCTTCGATATCGCGAATGCGCGCTTCGACCATGCCCTGCTCTTCACGGGCAGCATGGTATTCGGCGTTTTCCTTGAGGTCGCCCAGCTCGCGCGCCTCACCGATTGCCTGACTCAAGCGCGGACGCTCGGTCTTGCTCAGGAACAGGTGCTCTTCCTCCAGGGCGCGAGCGCCCTGGACGGTCATCGGGTATTTGGTAATGCTCATGCTTTGAGTCCTGCATGCAGATCCTGCAAGCGGCGAACGGTCTTCTCAGGACCAAACTTCAACGCTTCACAGATGGCTTCACCGGCCGCAATGGTAGTGGTGCAGTAGATCTTGTGCTGCAACGCATTGCGACGAATCGAGTAGGAGTCAGCGATCGACTGGCGGCCTTCGGTGGTGTTGATGATCAGCGACACTTCGTCGTTCTTGATCATGTCGACCACGTGCGGACGACCTTCGGTCACCTTGTTCACGCGACGCACTTTCAGGCCAGCCGCTTCGATAACTTTGGCGGTACCAACAGTGGCAACCACTTCAAAGCCCAGCGCGATCAGGTCACGGGCAACACCTGCTACCTGCGGCTTGTCGTCATCACGCACGCTGATGAAGGCAGTACCGCCGGTCGGCAGCACTTCGCTGGCGCCCATCTGGGCTTTTGCGAAGGCCTCACCGAAGCTGTCGCCAACACCCATGACTTCACCGGTGGATTTCATCTCAGGGCCGAGGATCGGGTCAACCCCTGGGAACTTGGCGAACGGGAACACCGCTTCCTTGACGCTGTAGAAGTTAGGAATGATTTCCTTGGTGAAGCCCAGCTCTTTCAGCGATTTACCAGCCATGACGCGGGCAGCGATCATCGCCAGCGAGGTGCCGATGCACTTGGACACGAAAGGTACAGTACGCGAAGCACGCGGGTTGACTTCAATCACGTAGATCTTGTCACCCTGCAGCGCCAGCTGCACGTTCATCAGGCCGACAACGCCCAGCTCCAGGGCCATTTTCTTGACCTGAACACGGACTTCGTCCTGAACATGAACTGGCAGCGAGTACGGCGGCAGCGAACAGGCCGAGTCACCGGAGTGAACACCTGCTTGTTCAATGTGCTGCATGATTGCGCCGATCACCACGTCGGTACCGTCGCACACCGCATCCACGTCCATTTCGATGGCGCAGTTGAGGAAGTGGTCAAGCAGCACCGGGCTGTCGTTGGACACTTGTACCGCTTCACGCAGGTAGCGCTTGAGCTCGTCCAGCTCGTAGACGATTTCCATGGCACGGCCGCCCAGTACGTAGGACGGGCGCACAACCAGCGGGTAACCGATCTGGCCAGCGGCACGAATGGCTTCGTCTTCGCTGCGCACGGTGGCGTTTGGCGGCTGCAGCAGGTTCAGGCGCTGAACCATCTGCTGGAAGCGCTCACGGTCTTCGGCGCGGTCGATGGCGTCAGGGCTGGTGCCGATGATCGGTACGCCAGCTTCTTCCAGGGCGCGAGCCAGTTTCAGCGGGGTCTGGCCACCGTAGTGGACGATCACGCCTTTTGGCTTCTCGACCCGCACCACTTCCAGCACGTCTTCCAGCGTCAGCGGCTCGAAGTACAGACGGTCGGAGGTGTCGTAGTCGGTGGAGACGGTTTCCGGGTTGCAGTTGACCATGATGGTCTCGTAACCGTCTTCGCGCAGGGCCAGTGCCGCGTGTACGCAGCAGTAGTCGAACTCGATGCCCTGGCCGATACGGTTAGGACCGCCACCCAGAATCATGATCTTGTCGCGGGTCGACGGGTTGGACTCGCACTCTTCCTCGTAGGTCGAGTACAGGTAAGCGGTGTCGGTGGCGAACTCGGCCGCGCAGGTGTCGACGCGCTTGTAAACCGGGAAAACTTCCAGTTTGTGGCGGTGACGGCGCAGGTTCTTGTCGGTGATACCCAACAGTTTGGCCAGACGCTGGTCGGAGAAGCCTTTACGCTTCAGGCGCAGCATCAGGTCTTTGTCGATGGCCGACAGCGCCAGGGTCTTGACCTTCTCTTCTTCTTTGATCAGGTCTTCCATCTGCACCAGGAACCAGTGATCGATGCCGGTCAGGGCGAAGATTTCGTCACAGGTCATGCCCGAGCGCATGGCGTCAGCCACGTACCAGATACGCTCAGCGCCAGGCACGGTCAGCTCGCGCTTGAGGATGCTGGCAGCTTCAGGGCTGGCCAGGTCGACTTTCGGGTCCAGACCACAGACACCGACTTCCAGACCGCGCAGCGCTTTTTGCAGCGACTCCTGGAAAGTACGGCCGATGGCCATGACTTCACCCACAGATTTCATCTGGGTGGTCAGGCGGGCGTCGGCTTTCGGGAATTTTTCGAAGGCGAAGCGCGGCAGCTTGGTCACGACGTAGTCGATCGACGGCTCGAAGGACGCTGGGGTACGGCCGCCAGTGATGTCGTTCTGCAGTTCGTCGAGGGTGTAGCCAACAGCCAGCTTGGCGGCGATCTTGGCGATCGGGAAGCCGGTAGCCTTGGAAGCCAGTGCCGAGGAACGCGATACGCGCGGGTTCATCTCGATCACGACCATGCGGCCGGTGTTCGGGCAGATACCGAACTGAACGTTGGAACCACCGGTTTCAACGCCAATCTCACGCAGCACCGCCAGCGAGGCGTTGCGCATGATCTGGTATTCCTTGTCGGTCAGGGTCTGTGCCGGAGCAACGGTGATCGAGTCACCGGTGTGCACGCCCATCGGATCGAAGTTTTCGATCGAGCAGACGATGATGCAGTTGTCCTTTTTGTCGCGGACCACTTCCATCTCGTACTCTTTCCAGCCGATCAGCGATTCGTCGATCAGCAGTTCCTTGGTTGGCGACAGGTCCAGACCACGGGCGCAGATTTCTTCGAACTCTTCACGGTTGTAAGCGATACCGCCACCAGTGCCGCCCATGGTGAAGGACGGGCGAATGATGCACGGGAAGCCCAGCTTCTCGAGGACCGCGTTGGCCTCTTCCATGCTGTGGGCGATACCGGAGCGCGGGCACTCAAGGCCAATGGCCTTCATGGCCTTGTCGAAGCGCGAACGGTCTTCAGCCTTGTCGATGGTGTCGGCGTTGGCGCCGATCATTTCTACGCCGAACTTTTCCAGAACGCCTTCGCGCTCCAGGTCCAGTGCGCAGTTCAGAGCAGTCTGGCCACCCATGGTTGGCAGCAGTGCGTCAGGACGCTCTTTTTCGATGATCTTGGCCACCGATTGCCATTTGATCGGCTCGATGTAGGTGGCGTCGGCCATGGCCGGGTCGGTCATGATGGTCGCTGGGTTGGAGTTCACCAGGATGACGCGGAAACCTTCCTCGCGCAGGGCTTTACAGGCCTGGGCGCCGGAGTAGTCGAATTCGCAGGCCTGGCCGATAACGATCGGGCCAGCGCCAAGAATCAGGATGCTTTTAATGTCTGTACGTTTTGGCATGGGTATCACTCAATTCCGCAGGTCAGTCGGCAAGCCGCTTTGAACAATCTTGGGACAGCACCTGAACGCGGCTTGCACCGGTTCAGGGCCTTCTCGCCAGATGCTCAGCGGCGCTTGGCCATGGCATCGATGAAACGGTCGAACAGTGGCGCGACGTCAGTCGGGCCTGGGCTTGCCTCAGGGTGACCCTGGAAGCTGAACGCGCTCTTGTCGGTGCGCTCGATACCTTGCAGGGTACCGTCGAACAGCGACTTGTGAATGGCGCGCACGTTGCTCGGCAAGGTGGCCTCGTCGACCGCGAAACCGTGGTTCTGGCTGGTGATCATGACCACGCCGGTGTCCAGATCCTGGACCGGGTGGTTAGCGCCATGGTGACCATGACCCATTTTCACGGTCTTGGCACCAGAGGCCAGGGCCAGCAGCTGGTGACCCAGGCAGATACCGAACACCGGAATTTCTGTTTCGAGGATGTCCTTGATCGCCTGGATTGCGTAGTCGCAAGGCTCCGGATCGCCAGGGCCGTTGGACAGGAACACACCATCAGGGTTGAGTGCCAGGACTTCGCTGGCCGGGGTTTGCGCAGGCACCACGGTCAGGCGGCAACCACGGGCAACCAGCATGCGCAGGATGTTCAGCTTGACGCCGAAATCGTAAGCGACCACGTGGTACGGCAGCTCGGCGGCATCGATCGTCGCGTGGCTGTCGGTTTTCAGCTCCCAGACGCTGGAGCGCCATTCGTAGCTGGACTTGGTGCTGACGACTTTCGCCAGGTCCATGCCCTTCAGGCCCGGGAAACCGCGAGCGGCAGCGATTGCGGCTTCTTCAGTGATGTTGTCGCCAGCCAGAATGCAGCCATTCTGCGCGCCCTTCTCACGCAGGATGCGCGTCAGGCGACGCGTATCGATACCGGCGATCGCTACAACATTGTTGGCTTTGAGGTAATCAGGCAGCGACTGCTTGTTGCGCCAGTTGCTCGCGATCAATGGCAGATCGCGAATCACCAGACCGGCCGACCAGACGCGGTCGGACTCGGCGTCTTCCGGCGTGGTGCCGGTGTTGCCGATGTGCGGGTAGGTCAGGGTAACGATTTGCTGAGAATAAGAAGGGTCAGTCAGGATTTCCTGATAGCCGGTCATTGCGGTGTTAAACACCACCTCTCCAACGGTTTGACCGTCGGCTCCAATGGCCTCACCGCGAAAAATGCTGCCATCGGCAAGGGCGAGTATGGCTGGCTTAGTCAAGAAGACCTCCCAAAAATAAAGCCTGAAGGGGCGATCGCAGGTTGCAAAAAAGCGGAATGACGTATAGACACGTCACCCCGCTTTCTTCGTCGAATTATCTGCGCGCTTTTAGTGGACACACTAAAGCTGTAGCTTACAGAAAAACGCTTTTTTGGTCTACCACTGATGTGTCTGAAAGGCGCAGAAATGCGACAGCAGGAGCGCAAGAGCACTGTAGGAGCGGGCTTGACCCGCGATTACGGTGAAACAGAAAAGCCGCAATCGCGGGGCAAGCCCGCTCCCACTAGGGACAGCAGATCAACGTAGGTCGAGGACGTCCTGCATGTCGTACAGGCCAGGCTCGCGCCCGTCCAGCCACAAGGCAGCACGGACGGCACCCTTGGCAAAGGTCATGCGACTGGAAGCCTTGTGGGTGATTTCCAGGCGTTCACCTTCAGCGGCGAATAGCACGGTGTGGTCGCCCACCACGTCACCGGCACGGACCGTGGCAAAGCCAATGGTCTTGCGATCACGAGCACCGGTCTGGCCTTCACGGCCATACACCGCCACTTCTTCCAGATCACGCCCCAACGCATTGGCAACCACTTCACCCATGCGCAGCGCGGTACCCGATGGTGCATCGACCTTGTGTCGGTGGTGCGCCTCGATGATTTCAATATCAACATCATCACCGAGCACACGCGCAGCCATGTCCAGCAGCTTCAGGCTCAGGTTGACACCAACGCTGAAGTTGGCGGCAAAGACGATCGGAATGTCTTTGCCCGCCTCGGCCAGCAGTTGCTTTTCCTCAACCGTGAAACCGGTGGTGCCGATGATCATGGCCTTGCCCGCCTTGCGGCAGAACGCCAGGTTCTTCAGGGTTACCGACGGGTGAGTGAAGTCGATCAGTACATCGAATTCATCGGCCACTTTGGCCAGATCATCGGACAACAGCACACCAATCCGCCCCAGCGCCGCCAGCTCACCGGCATCAGCACCGACCAGCGAACTGTCCGGACGATCGATCGCCGCCGTCAGCCCAGCGCCTGGCGTCTGCTGCACAGCTTCGATCAGGGTTTTACCCATGCGCCCTGCCGCACCCATTACTGCTATACGTCGCATGCCCTATTCCTTCTTACAAGTCGCCGAAGAAGCGCTTTACGCCTTCAAACCAGCCATTGGCCTTGGGCGAGTGGGAACTGTCACCGCCCAGCGAGTCACGCAGCTCTTCGAGCAACTCACGCTGACGCCGGCTGAGGTTGACCGGGGTTTCGACCGCAACGCGACACATAAGATCGCCTGCACCGCCACCGCGAACCGGAGCAACACCTTTACCACGCAAGCGGAACTGCTTGCCGGTCTGGGTGCCTTCCGGAATCTTCAGCTTGACCCGGCCATCGAGGGTCGGCACTTCCAGCTCGCCACCCAGCGCTGCATCGGTGTAGCTGATAGGCACTTCACAGTACAGGTGCTTGCCATCACGCTGGAAGATCGCGTGCTCACGCACATTGATCACAACGTACAAGTCGCCGGTCGGACCACCATGAGAGCCGGCCTCGCCCTCACCAGAGAGGCGAATACGGTCGCCCGTATCGACACCGGCCGGCACTTTGACCGACAGGGTCTTGTACTCTTCGACACGACCTTCGCCGTGGCAGGAGTTGCACGGATCAGTGATGATCTTGCCTTGGCCGTGGCAGCGCGGGCAGGTCTGCTGAACCGAGAAGAAGCCTTGCTGCATGCGTACCTGACCGATACCACCGCAGGTCGGGCAAGTCGAAGGGGACGAGCCTTTCTTGGCACCGGAGCCATCGCACGGCTCGCAGTTGACCAGCGTCGGCACACGGATATTGACCGTGGTACCGCGCACAGCTTCTTCCAGGTTCAGCTCCAGGGTGTAACGCAGGTCGCTGCCACGCTGGGCGCCACCACGCGACCCACCACGGCCGCCGCCGAAGAAGTCGCTGAACACATCGCCGAAAATGTCGGAGAAGTTCGCGCCACCGAAGCCGGCACCGCCGCCACCCATGCTCGGGTCGACACCCGCATGACCATACTGGTCATAGGCTGCACGCTTGCTGGCATCGGAGAGCACTTCGTAAGCCTCGTTGGCTTCTTTGAATTTCTCTTCCGACTCTTTGTCATCAGGGTTACGGTCCGGGTGATGCTTCATCGCCAGACGGCGATAGGCCTTCTTCAGATCCGCATCACTGGAGCCGCGTTCAACTCCCAGAACTTCGTAATAGTCACGCTTTGCCATAAGTCTTTGCACTCTTGAGGACGTTCGGCAAACCTCTGCGCATTCCGCGCCGTGCCGCCAGCACCTGCCGCCCAGAAGGCCCTGACAGATGCTGTAAAATTTCGGGTATTCCAGACACGCCAACGCGGGAGCAAGCCCCCGCGCGGCGACATCCTACCAGCCAACTGCTAACTAGCAGCTGGCTGGCCGACAACCTGTAGCAATTACTTGTTGTCTTTGACTTCTTCGAACTCAGCATCAACGACGTCGTCGTGCTTGGCTTCTTCAGCCTGCTGCGCGCCAGCTTGTGGCTGTTCGGCCTGCTGCTCGGCGTACATCTTCTGAGCAACTGGAGCCGACACTTTCGACAGCTCTTCAACCTTGGCATCGATTGCAGCCTTGTCGTCGCCTTTGATGGCGGCTTCCAGAGCAACAACAGCAGCCTCGATTGCAGCTTTCTCTTCAGCAGTGACCTTGTCACCAGCGTCAGCGACCATTTTGCGAGTCGAGTGAACCAGTGCATCACCCTGGTTACGAGCAGCGGCCAGCTCTTCGAACTTGCGGTCTTCTTCCGAGTTCGCTTCAGCGTCACGGATCATCTGTTGAATTTCTTCATCAGACAGGCCGGAGTTGGCCTTGATCACGATCGACTGAGTCTTGCCAGTAGCCTTGTCTTTGGCGCCTACGTGCAGGATGCCGTTGGCGTCGATGTCGAAGGTTACTTCGATCTGTGGCACGCCACGTGGTGCTGGTGGAATCTCGGCCAGGTCGAACTTGCCCAGGGACTTGTTCTGTGCAGCCTGCTTACGCTCACCTTGCAGCACGTGAATGGTCACAGCGCTCTGGTTGTCATCGGCAGTCGAGAACACTTGCGACTTTTTGGTCGGGATAGTGGTGTTCTTCTCGATCAACGCAGTCATCACGCCGCCCATGGTTTCGATACCCAGGGTCAGCGGGCTGACGTCCAGCAGCAGTACGTCTTTCACGTCACCGGCCAGTACCGCACCCTGGATCGCAGCACCCATGGCAACAGCTTCGTCAGGGTTGACGTCCTTGCGAGCTTCTTTACCGAAGAAGTCGGTAACCGCTTTCTGCACCAGCGGCATACGGGTCTGACCGCCCACCAGGATCACGTCGTCGATCTTGCTGACGTCGATACCAGCGTCTTTCATGGCGATACGGCATGGCTCGATGGTACGTTGAACCAGGTCTTCTACCAGCGACTCCAGCTTGGCGCGGGAGATCTTCACGTTCAGGTGCTTAGGACCGGTGGCATCTGCAGTGATGTACGGCAGGTTGACGTCGGTCTGCTGGCTCGAGGACAGCTCGATCTTGGCTTTTTCAGCAGCTTCTTTCAGACGCTGCATGGCCAGCGGGTCACCTTTGAGGTTCATGCCGCTTTCTTTCTTGAATTCGTCGACGAGGTAGTCGATCAGACGAATGTCAAAGTCTTCACCACCGAGGAAGGTGTCACCGTTGGTTGCCAGTACTTCGAACTGGTGCTCGCCATCCACTTCAGCGATTTCGATAACCGAAACGTCGAAGGTACCACCACCGAGGTCATAAACGATCACGGTGTGATCGCCTTTAGCCTTGTCCATACCGTAAGCCAGCGCGGCTGCGGTTGGTTCGTTGATGATACGTTTTACGTCCAGACCGGCGATGCGACCGGCATCTTTGGTGGCCTGACGCTGGCTGTCGTTGAAGTAGGCCGGAACGGTGATGACCGCTTCGGTGACAGGCTCGCCGAGGTAGTCTTCGGCGGTCTTCTTCATTTTTTTCAGGATCTCGGCAGAGATCTGTGGCGGCGC
Organism: Pseudomonas sp. NUPR-002; assembly: GCF_056322725.1. Classification (NCBI taxonomy): domain Bacteria; kingdom Pseudomonadati; phylum Pseudomonadota; class Gammaproteobacteria; order Pseudomonadales; family Pseudomonadaceae; genus Pseudomonas; species Pseudomonas sp. NUPR-002. Next base: position 842,968 of record NZ_CM150476.1, on the reverse strand, counting down.
CATTTTCTGGCCGTTGACTTCGACCCAGGCGTCGCTGTTGTCAGCCTTGACGATTTTGTACGGAACCATCTGGATGTCTTTCTGCACAACTTCTTCTTCGAAGCGACGACCGATCAGACGTTTTACCGCGTACAGGGTGTTGTGCGGGTTGGTGACAGCCTGACGCTTGGCCGATTGACCGACCAGGATCTCGCCATCATTGGCGTAAGCGATGATCGACGGCGTAGTACGCGCGCCTTCAGCGTTTTCGATAACTTTGACGTTGCCGTTTTCCAGAATGGAGACACAGGAGTTAGTGGTCCCCAGGTCGATACCGATGATTTTGCCCATGTTAACTCTCCCGAAACTTGAATTTGGTTGCCGCAGCAGTGGTGGCTACCTGCGGTAATACTTGAATGCTTGACACCTAAATGGGGGCGCTCGAAACGATTTCAAGCCTGCTCGTCAATCGACGGCGAAACCGCTGCAGGTGCCTTGCTGACCACGACCATCGCCGGACGCAGCAGGCGACCGTTGAGCTGATAGCCCTTCTGGAACACCTTGAGCACGCTGTTCGGCTCGACCTCGGCGCTTTCCTGCATGGCCATGGCCTGATGGTGTTCGGCGTTGAACGGTTCGCCGTGCGGGTCAATCGCCTCGAGGTTGTAGCGCTTGAGGGTGTCGTGGAACATTTTCAGGGTCAGCTCGATGCCTTCACGCATCGGGCGAATGCTCTCGTCGTCCGGGCTGGACAGTTCCAGACCACGCTCGAGGCTGTCGATGACCGGCAGCAGGTCACCAGCGAATTTTTCCAGGGCGAACTTGTGTGCCTTTTCTACATCCTGCTCGGCGCGACGGCGCACGTTCTGCAGGTCAGCTGCAGTGCGCAGGGATTGATCCTGGGCCGCCGCCAGCTGCTCTTCGAGCACCTGCACGCGGGCGCTCAGGTCTTGGTCGCCAGTGGCTTCGGCGTTCAGATTCTGTTCATCCAGCTGTTCGTCAGCCATAAAATCTCTCCTCTCGAATAGTGTCAGCGAGCCGTACTCGCGCTTCTGGTCGGGTATATGGGGTCGCAAAACCCAGGTTCAAGGGCTGCAACGCAGCTTGTCCGCATCCGCTCATAACTCATCGCAATCAGAACGCCGCCCTGATAACCAAATTGAACTAAATCGGAGCATTGTCAGTCGATCAAAAAACACTGTATAAATAACCAGACTTAACGCCTGGGAGCCGCCCCAATGCTGGTGCACCTGTCCGTACACAACTATGCCATCGTCGAACACCTGGACCTCGAACTCGCCCGCGGGATGAGCGTCATCACCGGTGAAACCGGGGCCGGTAAATCGATCATGCTCGACGCCCTGGGGCTTACCCTGGGGGATCGCGCAGACAGCGGCGTGGTGCGCCCAGGCGCCGACAAGGCCGATATTCTTGCCACCTTCGACCTTGTCGACATTCCCGAGGCCCGCACCTGGCTGGCCGAGCGCGACCTCGACAACGACGGCCCGTGCATCCTGCGCCGGGTCATCACCGCCGAAGGCCGCAGCCGTGGCTACATCAACGGCAGCCCCTGCCCCCTTGGCGACCTCAAGGCGCTCGGCGAACTGCTGATCGATATCCACAGCCAGCATGAACACCAATCGTTACTGAAATCCGACACCCACCGGCGCCTGCTCGACGAATACGCCGGTGCCACCGACCTGGCCCGCCAGGTACAGCTGGCCGCCCAGCGCTGGCGCCAAACCCGCCTGGAGCTTGAACGGCTGTCCAATTCCGGCGACGAGCAGCGCGCACAGCATCAGTTGCTCAGCTATCAGCTCGAAGAGCTCGACAACCTGGGCCTGGGCGAAAACGAGCTGGAGCAACTGGAGCAGGAACACAAGAACCTGACCAACGCCGAGGCCCTGTTCGGCATTTGCCGTCAGGTGATCGACCACTGCAGCGAAAGCGACTCCGGCAACGTCCTCAATGCCCTGACCGCCAGCCTCAACCGCCTCACCGCCGTGCAGAATGCGCCCAAAGCCCTGGGCGAAGCGGCCAACATGATTGCCAGCGCGCAGATTCAGGTAGAAGAAGCAGTGGGCGAACTGAACCGCTTCCTTGATCATTTCGACGCCGACCCGGCGCGCCTGCAGCAACTGGAAGAGCGCCTCGACACTATCTACACCCTCGCCCGCAAGCATCGCGTACACCCAACCGAGCTTGCCAACCTGCAGCAGCGCCTGATGGACGAGCTTGAAGGCCTGAATGCCAATGACGAGTCCATCGAGCGCCTGGGCGAAGAGCTGGCTGCCTACGCCCGCCATTATCAGGACAAAGCCAGTGAGTTGAGCGCCCTGCGCGGCCAGGCGGCGAGCCAGCTGTCTGCCGCCGTTGAACAGGAAATTCAGCGCCTGGGCATGCCGGGCGGCCGCTTCAACATCGAATTGCATGCCAACGCTAGCGACGAGCTGTCACCTAACGGCCTGGAACAAGTAGAACTGCTGGTCAGCGCCAACCCCGGGCAACCGCTCAAGGGCCTGGCCAAGGTCGCCTCGGGTGGTGAGCTGTCGCGTATCAGCCTGGCCATTCAGGTCATCACCGCGCAGACCTCACGCATTCCAACGCTGGTATTCGATGAGGTTGACGTCGGTATCGGCGGCCCTACCGCCGAGATCGTCGGCCAGTTGCTGCGCCGCCTGGGTGAGCGCGGCCAGGTACTGACCGTCACCCACCTGCCGCAGGTCGCGGCCCAAGGCCATCACCACCTGTTTGTCCACAAGGTGCGTAACAGTGACGCCACGCACACCGCAGTGGCCAGCCTGGGCAAGCGTGAGCGCGTTGAAGAAGTGGCGCGAATGCTGGGCGGCATCGACCTGACCAAAGAATCGCTGGCTCACGCCCGCAAGATGGTGGTCACCAGCAAGGCCTGATGACCGCAAAAAGCACAAAGGCGACCCTCGGGTCGCCTTTGATGCTGTGCAGCAAGAAACTTTTGCTTACTTTTTCTTGCGCACGTACAAAACCAGATTATGGTCAACCAGCTCGAAGCCGTGCTCGGCAACGATTTCTTTCTGACGTTTTTCAATTTCCACGTCGAAGAACTCGATAACCTCGCCAGAGTCCACGTTGACCATATGGTCGTGGTGGCCACCGTCAGCCAGTTCAAACACGGCGTGACCGCCGTCGAAGTTATGGCGCACAACCAGGCCAGCGGCTTCAAACTGGGTCAGAACACGGTAAACCGTGGCCAGGCCAACATCTTCGCCAGCCTCCATCAGCGCCTTGTAGACATCCTCAGCACTCATGTGACGCTGCTCGGTAGAGTCGAGCATCTGTAGAATTTTAACTCGAGGCAGTGTCACCTTGAGACCGGCTTTGCGCAGTTCGCTATTTTCAACCATGGTCAGCTTTCTCGCCGATGCTGCTTCGCAGCTTCTCTGAATACGGGTATGATCGGGGTTTACGTTGTCCAGCCAAGATAGTGGAAGTCGCCCACCGATGCAAAACACCAAGCTCTTGCTAACCAGCCTCACCTTTGTGGGACTGCTCGCACTCGCCGGTTGCTCGTTCCCCGGGGTTTACAAAATCGACATCCAGCAGGGCAATGTCGTCACGCAAGATATGATAGACCAATTACGCCCTGGAATGACCCGTCGGCAAGTACGGTTTATCATGGGCAACCCGCTGATCCAGGATACCTTCCACACCAATCGCTGGGATTACCTGTATAGCCTGCAGCCTGGTGGCGGTGAGCGCCAGCAGGAACGCATGAGCATTTTCTTCAACGAAAATGATCAGTTGGTCAGCCTGTCTGGCGACTTCATGCCAGGTGTCAGCCGCGACCAGGAAATCCTCGGTGGCAGTGGCGACACCAGCGTCAGCCCGGCACAACCAGCAACCACCGAACAGGTCGAACAGGTCCAAGAGAAGCCGGCCAAGCCAGGCTCCCTGGAAGAGAAGATCCAGCGCGAAGTCGATACCATCGAAACGATTCCGGTACCTACTCCAGCGCCAATCGAAACCTCGCCGCAGTAAGCTCACTGCAGGCACAAAAAAGCCCGGATATTCCGGGCTTTTTTGTCTTTGTCTTTGTGTGTGTGGGAGCGGGCTTGCCCCGCGATTGCGGTTTGTCAGTCACACCGCCTCGCGGGGCAAGCCCGCCCCTACACACAACCATTAACGCTTGGCTTTCTTGAACACCCTGGCCACCTTGGCCGCACGCTGCTTGCGTATTTCTTTGGGGTCTACCAGCAAAGGCCGGTACAGCTCGATACGGTCACCTTCAGCAACCACCTGTTGCGCACTCTCAGCAACGACCTTACCGAAGATACCAAGCGGGCAGGCTTCTATATCCAACCCCGCCACCTGCTCGGCGATTCCTGACATCCGCACCGCCTCGCGCAACGTGGTGCCAGGAGCCACTTCAAGCGTCAGCAACCATTGCTGCTCAGCGGTTGCATAAACCACCTCAACCTGCACCAACGCCTCAGCCATTGATCTGCTTGGCTCGCTGGCAGAAGGCATCGACCAGCGTGTTGGCAGCCTGGTTGAACAGCGGCCCGAGCGTTGCCCGCACCAGAGGCCCGGCATAGTCGAAAGACAGGTCCAGGCTGATCTTGCAGGCTTTGTCGCCCAACGGTTTGAAGATCCACAAGCCGTGCAGCTGGTTGAACGGCCCTTCTTCCAGGTTCATCTCAATGGACTGCCCCGGCACCAAGACATTGCGCGTAACAAACTTCTGGCTCATGCCCCCTTTCGCCACCTCCAAGGTGGCGCGCATCAGCGTGTCGCTCGCCTCATGCACGGTGCTGGCGGAGCACCAGGGCAGAAACTCCGGATAGCTCGCAACATCGTTGACCAGGTCGTACAACGCCTGCGCCGGATAGGGCAGCAGGGCCGAACGTTGAATATGGGTAGTCATCCAGGTGTCACTTCCAAAGCTGAGCGGCAAACACAATCAGAATGCCGAGGGGCGCCACGTAGCGCATCAAGAAGAAGGTAAGAGCAAACAGCAGCGGGCTGCGCATCGCCAATTCATCGCGCACGGCCTCACGCCCCATGATCCAACCAGCGAATATCACAAAACACAAACCACCCAGCGGCAACATGATCCGCGAAGTGAAAAAGTCGATGACGCCAAAGAAATCCAAGCCACCGCTTGCGCCCCATTGATAGAGCTGGAATCCACTGTCGTCACTCACAAAGAAGCGCGCCTGCTGCCAGATGTTGAACGAAAACACCGTTCCCAGCCCCACCAGCCAGCAACTGAACGCCAGCCAGGTGGTAATCCAGCCACGCCGAACGCCGGTGCGCTCCACCAGGTAAGCCACCATGGGTTCGAGCAGCGAAATCGCCGAACTCCAGGCCGCTACCGCCACTAAAACAAAGAATACGACGCCCATCAATTGGCCAAAGGCCACATTACCGAATGCAAATGGCAAGGCGACAAACATCAGCCCCGGCCCTTCGCTGGGGTTCAAGCCAGCGGCAAATACGATCGGAAACAGCGCCAGGCCGGCCAGCAGCGATACAAAGGTATCAAGCAAGGCAACGGCAACAATGGTGCCACCGATGGAGGAGCCTTTGGGCATGTAGGCGCCGTAGATCAACAGCGAGCCCACCCCGACACTCAGGGAAAAGAAGGCATGCCCCATAGCGGGCAGCAGGCCATCCATCAGGCGCGAGGTGTCGAAATCGAACATGAAATGCAGGCCCTGCATGAAGCGCCCGGTAGTCAGGCTATACCCCAGCAGGATAACCAGCAGCAAAAACAGCAGCGGCATCATGATCCGCAGGCTCTTTTCCAGCCCGGCCACCACGCCCCGGGCGATCACCAGCGCCGACAGCAGCATGAACAGGCTATGCCACAGCACCAGACGCCAAGGGTCACTGATAACACCGTTGAAATAGCCGCCGACCTGATCCGCGGTGACACCCTGGAAGTCGCCGCGCCCCATATTGATGATGTAGTCGAACGACCAGCCGCCCACCACACTATAGAACGACAGGATCAACAGCGCGGTGATCATCCCGGCGAATGCCCACCAGGACCAACGCGGTGAATGCCCAGCCTCTACCGCCAGGTCACGCAGGGCGTTGGCCGGGCTTTGCCGGGTGCGGCGGCCGATCAAGGTTTCGGCGAGCATCACCGGAATACCGATCAGGGCGATGCAGGCGAGAAACACCAGAACAAAGGCACCGCCACCGTAGACGCCGACCATGTAGGGAAACTTCCAGATACTTCCCAACCCCACCGCAGCGCCGGTTGCCGCCAGCACGAATACCCAGCGACTGGCCCAGCCACCATGGACAGAAACCTTGTCCGTCGACATCAACACGCTCAACTGTGCAAAAAAAAGAGCGCGCATTGTCCGGGATTCAACTCACAGGCTCAAGCGCACTGCTACCCCATAGCCGACAGCGCAACGACTGCCTATAATGCCGCCCCTATGGCTAAACAAAAGAAACATCCGACAGGGACCATCGCGCAGAATAAAAAGGCGCGACACGATTACTTCATCGAGCATAAGTTCGAGGCCGGATTGGTCCTGTCCGGTTGGGAAGTAAAAAGTCTGCGTGCCGGCAAGGCGCATCTGACGGACAGCTACGTGGTGCTCAAAGATGGCGAGGCCTGGCTGATGGGCAGCCATATCACGCCACTGACAGCCGCCAGTACGCATGTTATCGCCGACCCGACACGCACCCGCAAACTGCTGCTCAATCGTCGTGAGCTGGAGCGCCTGCATGCGGCCGTCCAGCAAAAGGGCTACACCTGCGTAGCCTTGTCGATTTACTGGAGCAAGCACCTGATCAAGTGCGAGATCGCACTCGGCAAGGGCAAGAAGGAATACGACAAGCGCGATACTCAGCGTGAGCGGGATTCTGATCGCGAATTGCAGCGGGCTGTGCGGAACAAAGGCAAGGAAGATTGATTCCTTGATCGCGGTGCAAGCCCGCTCCTACCGGCTGTAGGAGCGGGCTTGCCCCGCGATTGCGCACTTACTCAACGCCCACTACGCCGCTCGGCACGCGCGGTGCGCTGCACTTCCTCACGCACTTCATCAAGCACTTCCTGCACATACAGAATGTGTCGGCTGGACACTTCGCGTGCATCTTCGGCACGCCCTTCGACAATCGCCAAGTACAGGTCACGGTGCTGACTGATCAGCATGTCGCGGGTTTCTGCGCGCTGCTTGTACATGCCACCGATGTTGGTCACCACGTTGCGCTTGAGCAGGTCGAACAAGCCGCGGATGGTATGCAGCAACACCGCATTGTGGCTGGCCTCAGCAATCGCCAGATGAAAACTGGCATCGGCAACGCCCTCTTCCGCCCGGCTGACTTCGTCGTGGCGGGTGTAGCAATCCTGCAAGGTATCGAACGCCGCCTTGAGCCGCAGGCGGTCAGGTTCGGTTGCGCGGATCGCCGCGTAATAGGCACACGATGCTTCCAGGGTATGCCGGAATTCCAGCAAATCGCGCTGCGCTTCGGGGCTGCCTTCGAGCAATTTCAACAGGGGGTCACTGAAGGTCGACCCCAGTGAATCCGCCACATAGTTACCCCCGCCTTGGCGGCTGACGAGCAAGCCCTTGGCAACCAGCTTCTGGATCGCTTCGCGCAGCGATGGCCGCGACACCCCGAACTGTTCGGCCAGCGTCCGTTCGGCAGGCAGGCGCTGACCGGCACTCAGGGTGCCTTCAAGAATCATCCCCTCAAGCCGCTCGACAATATCGTCGGACAAACGGCGTTGGCGGACCTGATCAAAAACCATCACATGCTCTCCACAATCCCGAGTGCGTTCGGGGCTGTCTATTCTGGCCTATCCGCACGCTGACGACACCCATCAGATCGCAACTTTCCGTGCCGCTCAGGCCCTTGTTCCTACGCCCATCCGACAAAAGTTTTCTTGGGACAAATTGACACACCCACAACGAGGCTTTTAACCTAGCGCCTCGTCATTGTAAATTGGTCTTACCAATTATCCAATGCCAGTGCTGACCAACAACAATTAGGGGCCACCCCATATGCAAACCTGGCAACAGCTCTACAGCCCGCTTGGTAGTCTTGGTCTGTCCGCACTCGCGGCAGTCATCCCGATCGTATTTTTCTTCCTTGCCTTGGCCGTGTTCCGTTTGAAAGGACACGTCGCCGGTAGCATCACCCTTGGCTTGTCGATTCTGGTCGCGATCTTCGCCTTCCAGATGCCTGCCGACATGGCGTTTGCCGCCGCCGGTTACGGTTTTGCCTACGGCCTGTGGCCGATCGCCTGGATCATCGTTGCCGCGGTGTTCCTCTACAAACTGACGGTCAAGAGTGGCCAGTTCGAAGTGATCCGCAGCTCTGTACTGTCGATCACCGATGACCAACGCCTGCAGGTGCTGCTGATCGGTTTCTGCTTCGGTGCCTTCCTGGAAGGTGCAGCAGGTTTCGGCGCACCAGTGGCGATTACTGCCGCCCTGCTGGTAGGCCTGGGCTTCAACCCGCTGTACGCAGCCGGTCTGTGCCTGATCGCCAACACCGCCCCGGTGGCCTTCGGCGCCCTGGGCATCCCGATCATTGTTGCCGGTCAGGTTACCGGTATCGACGCTTTCCACATCGGTGCCATGACCGGCCGCCAGCTGCCACTGCTGTCGCTGTTCGTACCGTTCTGGCTGGTGTTCATGATGGACGGCCTGCGTGGCGTCAAAGAAACCTGGCCTGCCGCCCTGGTTGCCGGCCTGAGCTTCGCGGTGACCCAGTACTTCACCTCGAACTTCATCGGCCCTGAACTGCCAGACATCACCTCGGCACTGGCCAGCCTGATTTCGCTGACCCTGTTCCTCAAGGTCTGGCAGCCCAAGCGTTCGTTCACCACCGCAACCGGCAGCGTCGGCGCCGCAGTGGTCAATGCCGGTGGCAGCCAGCCTTCGCCGTACAGCTTCGGTGAAATCTTCAAGGCATGGTCGCCGTTCCTGATCCTCACCGTACTAGTCACCATCTGGACCTTGAAGCCGTTCAAAGCAGCCTTCGCGGCTGGCGGCTCGATGTACAGCTGGGTGTTCAACTTTGCCATCCCGCACCTTGATCAACTGGTGATCAAAACGGCGCCAATCGTTACCAATGCGACGGCAATGCCTGCGGTATTCAAACTCGACCCGATTTCCGCCACCGGTACCGCAATCTTTTTCTCGGCGCTGATCTCGATGTTGGTCCTGAAGATTAATTTCAAAACTGGTCTGACCACTTTGAAAGAGACCTTCGTTGAACTGCGCTGGCCGATTCTGTCGATCGGCATGGTCCTGGCTTTCGCCTTCGTCACCAACTACTCGGGCATGTCTTCGACCATGGCCCTGGTACTGGCTGGCACTGGCGCGGCGTTCCCGTTCTTCTCGCCGTTCCTCGGCTGGCTGGGCGTGTTCCTGACCGGCTCCGACACCTCGTCGAACGCCCTGTTCAGCTCACTGCAAGCCACCACCGCGCATCAGATCGGCGTCAACGACACCTTGCTGGTTGCCGCCAACACCAGCGGCGGCGTGACCGGCAAAATGATTTCGCCACAATCGATCGCGGTAGCCTGCGCGGCCACCGGCCTGGTCGGCAAAGAATCGGACCTGTTCCGCTTCACCCTCAAACACAGCCTGTTCTTCGCCACCATCGTCGGCCTGATCACTCTGGTTCAGGCTTATTGGCTGACTGGCATGCTGGTTCACTAAAGTGACTGAGGCCGGGCGCGAATGAGCGCGCCCGGCATCCGCCCTTTCAACCGACGCAGCGAGACCACATGATCATTTCTGCCTCTACCGACTACCGCGCTGCAGCGCAACGCAAGCTGCCGCCGTTTCTGTTCCACTACGCCGACGGTGGTGCTTACGCCGAGTACACGCTGCGCCACAACGTCGAAGACCTGGCCGGCATCGCCCTGCGCCAGCGCGTGCTGAAAAACATGTCCGAGCTGAGCCTGGAAACCCAGCTGTTCAACGAGACATTGAGCATGCCGGTCGCCCTGGCCCCTGTCGGCTTGACCGGTATGTACGCCCGCCGCGGCGAAGTGCAGGCCGCCCGTGCCGCCGCTGCCAAAGGCATCCCCTTCACCATGTCGACGGTGTCGGTGTGCCCGATCGAAGAAGTCGCCCCGGCGATCGACCGGCCGATGTGGTTCCAGCTGTACGTGCTCAAAGACCGTGGCTTCATGCGCAATGCGCTGGAGCGCGCGAAAGCGGCCGGTGTGACCACCCTGGTATTCACTGTCGACATGCCGGTGCCTGGCGCCCGCTACCGTGATGCCCACTCGGGCATGAGCGGCCCGAATGCGCCGCTGCGTCGCGTCTGGCAAGCCATGACCCACCCACAATGGGCCTGGGACGTCGGTTTGCTCGGCAAGCCGCACGACCTCGGCAACATCTCTACCTATCGCGGTAGCCCAACCGGCTTGGCCGACTACATCGGCTGGCTGGGCAATAACTTCGACCCATCGATTTCCTGGAAAGACCTGGAATGGATTCGCGAATTCTGGGACGGCCCCATGGTGATCAAGGGCATCCTTGACCCGCAGGACGCCAAAGACGCGGTGAAATTCGGTGCCGATGGCATCGTCGTGTCCAACCACGGTGGCCGTCAGCTTGATGGCGTGCTGTCCAGCGCCCGCGCCCTGCCAGCGATTGCCGATGCTGTGAAAGGCGACCTGAAGATTCTTGCCGACTCCGGCATTCGCAGCGGCCTGGATGTGGTGCGCATGATCGCCCTCGGTGCCGACACCGTGCTGATTGGCCGGGCCTTCCTCTATGCACTGGCCACTGCCGGTGAAGCCGGGGTGAAGAACCTGCTGGATCTGTTCGAGAAAGAAATGCGCGTGGCCATGGTACTCACTGGTGCCAAGACCATCAGCGAGATCACCCGCGACTCGCTGGTACGCGAACTGGGCGCGTGATTGCCGCGCCCGCACCAATCACCGCCTGATTGACCGGGGCACACGGCGCGTCAGATGCCGCGGCCCCGCGAGGAGATTGCATGAGTCTGCCCGCCGCGTTCCTCGACACGGTTGAACACCTGATTCCCCGCGAGCGACGTTTCGACGACCCGCTCTCGACCCTGGCCTTCGGCACCGACGCCAGCTTCTACCGCCTGATCCCTAAACTGGTGATCCGCGTCGAGCGCGAAGAAGAAGTCGCCACCCTGCTCAAAGCCGCACACGCCCATCAGGTGGCGGTCACCTTCCGCGCCGCAGGCACCAGCCTGTCTGGCCAGGCGGTCAGTGATTCGGTGTTGCTGGTGCTCGGTGACAACTGGAATGGCAGCGACATTCGCCACGGCGGTACACAGATTCGCCTGCAACCGGGTGTGATCGGCGCCCAGGCCAACGCCTGGCTGGCCCCGTTCGGACGCAAGATCGGCCCCGACCCGGCCTCGATCAACGCCTGCAAAATTGGCGGCATTGTCGCCAACAACGCCAGCGGCATGTGCTGCGGCACCGCGCAAAACAGCTACCACACCCTGGCCGGCATGCGCCTGCTGCTCGCCGATGGCACCCTGCTCGACAGCGAGCTGGCCGACAGCGTTACAAGCTTTCGGCAAAGCCACGGGGCACTGCTCGATCAACTGAGCGAACTGGGCCGCCAGACTCGCGCCAATACCGAGCTGGCCGCCAAGATTCGCCACAAATACCGACTGAAGAACACCACCGGCCTGTCGCTGAACGCGCTGGTCGATTACGACGAACCGCTGGATATCCTCACTCACCTGATGGTGGGCTCGGAAGGCACCCTGGGCTTTATCAGCGCGGTGACCTACAACACCGTGCCGGACCACCCGCACAAAGCCAGTGCGCTGATCGTCTTCCCCGATGTCGAAACCTGCTGCAATGCCGTGCCGGTACTCAAGCAGCAGCCGGTGTCCGCCGTCGAACTGCTCGACCGCCGCAGCCTGCGCTCGGTGGAGAACATGCAAGGCATGCCGACGTGGGTGAAGAGCCTGTCGGCCAACGCCTGCGCCCTGCTCATCGAATCCCGCGCCGCGACGCAATCGTTGCTGCACGAGCAACTGGCGCAGATCAGCGCCTCCATCGCCCAGTTCCCGGTGGAAAAGCAGGTGGACTTCAGCGAAGACCCGGTGGTGTACAACCAGCTCTGGCGCATCCGCAAAGACACCTTCCCCGCCGTTGGCGCCGTGCGCGAAACCGGCACCACCGTGATCATCGAAGACGTAACCTTCCCGGTCGAGAAACTGGCCGAAGGCGTGAACCGCCTGATCGCCCTGTTCGACAAGCACGGCTACGACGAAGCGATCCTGTTCGGCCACGCGCTGGAAGGCAACCTGCACTTCGTCTTCACCCAGGGCTTTGACTCACCTGAGCAGGTCGCGCGCTACTCGGCCTTTATGGACGAAGTCGCCCAGTTGGTTGCTGTGGAATACGGCGGCTCGCTCAAGGCCGAACATGGCACCGGCCGCAACATGGCGCCCTTCGTCGAGCTGGAATGGGGCAGCGATGCCTATCAACTGATGTGGCAGCTCAAGCGCTTGCTCGACCCTGCCGGCATCCTCAACCCCGACGTGGTGCTGACCGACGATCCGCAACTGCACCTGAAGAACCTCAAACCGCTGCCCGCCGCCGACGAGATCGTCGATAAGTGCATCGAATGCGGCTTCTGCGAACCGGTGTGCCCGTCGAAAGGACTAACCCTCAGCCCCCGCCAGCGTATCGTCATGTGGCGTGACATCCAGGCAAAAAAACGCGCGGGCAGCGACACCCGTCAGCTCGAACGTGACTACCAGTACCAAGGCATCGACACCTGCGCGGCCACCGGCTTGTGCGCCCAGCGCTGCCCGGTCGGGATCAACACCGGCGAGCTGGTGAAAAAGCTGCGCGGCCAGGCTGCGGAACATGTGAAAGCCGCCGATTGGCTGGCGGAAAACTTCCACACTGCACTTAGCGGCGCACGCTTTACCCTGCGAGCTGCCAACGGCGCACGCAAACTACTCGGCGCGCCACGCCTGAGTCGCCTGAGCAGCCACCTGAGCAAAATCAGCCATGGCCGCCTGCCGCAATGGACAGCAGCCATGCCGCAACCGCTCAAAACCGTTTCGCTTAGCCCCGCCAGCAACGATGCCCGGCCGCGGGTGGTGTACCTGGCCGCCTGCGTGTCGCGAGTGATGGGCCCGGCGGCAGCCGACCGCGAGCAAACCTCGCTGCTCGACAAAACCCGCGCCCTACTGGAAAAAGCCGGTTACCAAGTGGTATTCCCGGACAACCAGGACAACTTGTGCTGCGGCCAACCGTTCGCCTCCAAAGGCTACGCCGAGCAGGCCGAACACAAACGCCAGGAACTGATCAACGCCCTGCTCCACGCCAGCCGCGGCGGGCTTGATCCGATCTACTGCGACACCAGCCCGTGCACCTTGCGCCTGGTGCAAGACCTGGCCGAAACCCGCCTGGACCTCTACGACCCGGTGCGCTTCATCCGCACCCACTTGCTCGACAAACTGGAATTCACCCCCCAGGACGAACCGATTGCCGTGCACGTGACCTGCAGCACCCAGCACCTGGGCGAAAGCCAGGCCCTGATCGACCTGGCGCGGCGCTGCAGCAAACAGGTGGTGATTCCAGAAGGCATCCACTGCTGTGGCTTTGCCGGCGACAAAGGCTTCACCACCCCCGAGCTCAACGCCCACTCGCTACGCAACCTCAAAGACGCCGTGCAGTACTGCAACGAAGGGATCTCCACCAGCCGCACCTGTGAAATCGGCCTGTCGAATCATGGCGGGATTGATTACCACGGACTAGTTTATCTGGTGGACCGCGTGACCCGGGCACGAACAATTTGAATGCATAGCAGGCAACCCCACTCCCACAGCCATCTGTAGGAGCGGGCTTGCCCCGCGAACCCCACAATCAAATTAATCTGAACCCCCGAAAAGCACCGCAGTCCACCCAGTAAGGCCTACCTCCCAAGGCCATCCCGCCAAGGAGATTCACATGAAGCGTACTGCGATTTCCGGACTGTTCTTGAGCGCCGCACTGCTGGCTTCACCGGTATTTGCCGCTGACGACCTGTGTGCAACCAACCTGCAGAAAATCGACAACATGATGGCCATGGCTGGCGCCACCTCGGAAGGGTTGGACAAGACCATCAATACTGATGTCGACGATGCCAAGAAGGCCCAGGCTGCTGGCAACGACAAAGACTGCATCGCCATCACCAGCAAAATAATTGAGCGCCTGGAGAAAGTTGATAAAGGCGGTCAGTAGTCAATTGGCAGGGCGACTGGAACCGCAGTCGACGTCGCCCGACCGATGGCGTATACTCCCTCACAAGCGTTGAAAAACGCTTCAGCTAGAGCGCAACACATGGGGCCGATTAGGATTCGACGCCGGTCGTGAAACTCTAGGTGCATGCCGAGTTGGTAACAGAACTCGTAAATCCACTGTTGCAACTTTCTATAGTTGCCAATGACGAAAACTACGAGGGTTACGCTCTCGCTGCGTAAGCAGCTGAGCCCGCTCTCCTGGTAGCTTCGGCTCCAGCAATCACTAGGGGATGCCTGTAAACCCGAAGTGATTGTCATACAGAACAGGATCGCCGTGCAGTACGTTGTGGACGAAGCGGCTAAAACTTACACAACTCGTCCAAAGCACCCTGCCCGTCGGGCGGCTGCGGATTAACTCAATAGACACGGCTAAGCATGTAGTACCGACAGCGGAGCACTGGCGGACGGGGGTTCAAATCCCCCCGGTTCCACCAAACACTGAAAAGACGCCCACGGGCGTCTTTTTTTATGCCTGAAATCTAAGTTGAGCTTGGCAAGCTATGCGCCAAGTCCTCGACCAGCGCCTTGGCCATTCCGATCAAAAAATGCGCAGCCCAGCTCGATGCGCCCTCCTGTTCGATACTGGCATCCAGCGTCAGCTGTTGCGCACAGCCCATCAGCAGCGTCGCCTGTTCCAGCACAAACGCGGCTGAATGCCCCGGCTCAACCCGAAACAACCGCCCGGCCCCCGCCCCGCCCTCGCCGTCACCGAATGAACCAACACCTACCGTCTTCAGCCCACAAACACAGCCCCTGCCTGCTTCATCCTCCATCCCAACCTCCTTGGCTGCCCAGCATTAGCCATCGCCTCCCACATGCTAAGAATCTGCACAGCCCCGGTGGGAGCAACTGTCTTGCACCACCTGTGGGAGCGGGCTTGCCCCGCGATACGATGCCCCAGACAGACCGCAATCACGGGACAAACCCGCCCCCAACCGAGCCAGTTCACCGCAACATCAATGCAGCAACTGAACCCTACTCAACGCCACATCCACCAAAGCACGGGCATTATCGATTTCATGCATGGCCGCCATGGTCAGCACCTGGCCGGGTGGGCTGGCATGCAACAGGACGGTTTGCTGAGCCACTGTCAGGGCGCAGATCAGGTGCTCGGTAACCTGGACGAGGATGTCTTCGAGGGAATGGTTCGGATGAATCGGCGGGTCTGGAACTATTTTCAGCATTAGGTCTAACTCCGTTTAGTGGAGCTGCCACACACATGCTGTCAAACAAAGGGGTGGCAGCTGTACGCGGGTTGACAGACCGGTAAACGAAGAAACCCGGCGCACACGAAGGTGCCCCACGCACAGCCGCCATTACGCGATTGCACAGATGGTTCCATTTGATGCGGTCTGTCAAAACCGGTCGCTGAATTGGCAACGACTCGGGGAGACTAGAGCGCCAAAGGAACCATCGCAATGGCTTGAAGGCTGCGGGAGTATGAATCGGAAATGGACTACAGGGTATCGGTTAATTCTGAAAGAAGCCGGCCTAAACGCTCGCTGAATTCACACGCGCAGACTATTTCAAGAAGGCTCGCATAATGTACTTCGGTTGCATCAGGTTGGCTTAGAGCACTCTGAGGTGCGCTCTTTGATCGGCTCCAGAAAACCGCTCAAGCCAAATGCTATGAGGGGTACCAGCGTAGGTAGAAGCAGCGTGTTATGGAACGCGCCAAACAAAACACTGAAGCGGTACAGCTTGTTGCTGAAAATACCCAAAGTGGACCGTTCCATGTCCGGCCCAAGAATGGCTGCCGTGATCACAATGCCCGCCCCGAACAAGAGAAGCAGCCCAAGGTAGTTTTTTCTGTAGTTGGCCATCCTGAGGAAACCAATTGCACTCACACGCAGCGAAAACCGGCAGACCAGGGTAAGCCAAACCAGCATGATTGCCAGAAGCACGAGGTCTTTTTCGTAAATCCAGGCGGTTTTCTTCAAAAAGTCCAACTGCCCGTGCGCAACGAAATAGTCTTGAGCGCGTGCAATAACTGGCAGCCATTGGTGCAGATCACTGCTGAGTGCGATATCGCTGTAGAAAATGCCTAGGCTGGTGACCCACGCTATAACTAGATAGCTGGCCCAACCGTATACCAGCGCTTTTACTGCCATTGCTGCATCCTTGCGTCTGTTGTGTTTCTCTAGCGCTCGCGTACCAACCGAATCGCCTTGTTGGTGGCATATTAAACGTCAGCAATCATGCGTAAACCTTTCACTTCTTGGCTTTAAACATTTTTACCTACGCGCAAACGGCGGTTCAAATCCCCCCGGCTCCACCAAATGATCAAAAAAAGACGTCCACGGACGTCTTTTTTTGTGCCTGCGACCCAGTAAATCCGCGGCCTCCAGCGCTTTTGCGGTCTTTCAAGAGTTTTTGAGTTCCAGCCATTCGGGTATTCCAGACGGTATTCCAGCTCATCCGCTGCTAATCTTTGGAATACCGAATCAGTGCTTGAGGACAATCTCATGCCTGCTCAAAACCTCCGCCTCTCCGATCGACAGCTCAAAGGAGTCAAACCCGCGTCCAAGGATTATGTCCTCACTGACGGTGACGGTTTGCAGCTCCGCGTACGCAGCAACGGCTCGTTGCTGTGGAATTTCAACTACCGCGAACCGGTGACCAAGAAGCGCATCAACATTGGCTTCGGGACCTACCCCGAACTGTCACTGGCGAACGCACGAAAGAAGGCAGTCGAAGCCCGCGAGCTGCTCGCTCAAGGCATCGATCCGAAGGTGCAGCGCAATACGTTGAATGAAGCCAAACGCGCGGAAACCGAACACACCTTCGAGAACGTGGCCACCGCCTGGTTTGAACTCAAGAAAGACTCGGTCACCCCGGCCTACGCCGAGGACATTTGGCGATCGCTCACGCTGCACGTGTTCCCCGATTTGAAGACGACGCCACTGACGAAGATCACCGCTCCGATGGTGATCGCATTGCTTCGCCCAATCGAAGCGAAAGGCAGCCTGGAGACGGTCAAGCGTCTCAGCCAGCGACTAAATGAGATCATGACCTACGGCGTAAACTCCGGCCTGATCTTCGCCAACCCGCTCAACGGCATCAGGGCAGTCTTCAAGAAGCCCAAAAAAGAGAACATGGCTGCGCTTCCACCCGAAGAGCTCCCGGAGCTCATGCTGGAGATCGCGAACGCCAGCATCAAACGCACCACCCGCTGCCTGATCGAATGGCAGTTGCACACGATGACCCGCCCCGCCGAGGCGGCGACTACTCGCTGGGCAGACATTGACTTCGAAAGGCGTGTCTGGACTATCCCACCGGAGCGTATGAAGAAGCGCCGTCCACACAGCATCCCGTTGAGTGATCATGCTGTCGCACTATTGGAGTCACTGAAGACTCACAGCGGCCATCGCGAATACGTCTTCCCGGCCGATAGAAATCCACGCACCCACGCCAATAGCCAGACCGCCAACATGGCATTGAAACGCATGGGCTTTCAGGATCGATTGGTCAGCCACGGTATGCGCTCGATGGCCAGCACCATCTTGAATGAACATGGGTGGGACCCCGAACTCATTGAGGTCGCACTGGCGCATGTCGACAAGGATGAGGTGCGCAGCGCCTACAACCGAGCCGACTACATTGAACGCAGACGACCGATGATGGCCTGGTGGAGTGAGTACATCCAGAAAGCCGCCACCGGCAGCCTGCTTGCCTCAGCATACGGTCAAGTCAGAGACAAGAACGTGGTACCGATCCGCTAGCTCTGTACGGCGCAAGAATTGCGGAAACAACTGAACGTCCAAGATTCGGGGCAAGCAGCCTCGCTTATCTGCTTCTCAGCGCGGGTCCATCCAAACAGGGCTGCAAAGCCGCCCTGTTTGGATGGACCTCATTTTGAAGAGCTAAAAGCCACGACGTTGTCCGGGATTTACCAAGTAATTCCACCGATGGATAACCGCTTTTCACGTCCTCAAGGGCGCTTAATTTCGGCCCTTGACCGGGTTTATCCACAGGCGTAGAACTGGCCGTGCAAAGGCTGTCGATGACAGCACCCCAGGTGACCCGAGCCTTAAAGGTCACGCCGCTCTGGCGGTGGTTCAGCCCAAGGGCGATTCGCATCCGGCAGCTCGCCCGGTCACTACCCATGTGATGGATGCTCTTATACCTATAGCGCTCGTGCGCCAGACACACCGTACCTCGCTGCCCTGCAGCAACCTATCCGCTTGGCCGAATATTGCGCCAACCTGCGCCCGTCTCTTTCTTCTGGAAAGAGACGGGCACTTCTACCACTGCTGCAGCCCTCATTGCACAAGGCTTTGCGGCATTCCCCCTCGTGACAATCGGCGTGACAAACGCCGATGTCACCAGCAACAGCGCTGTAGATGATGGTGCCGCAGACCAAGGAATGGACTGCACCTGACTGACAGTCAGGCATGCCCCGGTCATCGCATTGCTGCTTGCACCTGGCTCAGGATCTTCAGGCGCTGGTCTCGTCAGCCAGCGCTGCCTCCACCCGCCCACCGGTAACGGTGTTCAGGAGGCCAGGTCATGAGATGCCCTTGCTCCCGGTCGTAAGGAGCCGCCAGTCCCGCGTAGAGGACATTCCCCACAGGTCGCAGGGGCCTTGATCCCTGATAACACTCAGCATTCTTGGCGGGATGACGTGGGGCGAGGATCGGAGATCGGCTGATGAGGTGACTGACATGGCATTGGTGGGTAGACGCGATGGTCGTAATTTCGGTTACGGCAGGCAACTGAGCTATGCAGGGCCGCAGGCGCTGAAAGACATGTTTGGCGGAGGCCACTACGGCACGGTCAAAGCGCACTGTGATCGGTGGCAGGCATTCGTGAAGTGGTGCCGCTCCGATCAGGGCCCCGGTATCAATGATGCGCGGCAGATTGATCGAAAGGTATTGGCCGACTATGCGGCGTATCTGCGCGACATTGTTAGGCGTGGTGATCTCGCCGTCAGCACCGCACAAAACCGGCTATCCAGCGTTAACAGAACCATGGCAGCGCTTCGCGGTGATCAGTACGTGAAGTTGCCCAGTCCGAGCAAGGCGTTGGGTATGCAGCGCAGCGGGGTTCGTCACGCAGTCCCTCAGGGCCAGAATCGCAAACAGGTTGAGCAAATCGTCGATGCGCTTTGCAGTCGTGACCAGAGACTGGCCGCCGCGATCGTATTGTTGGCGCGAGCCACAGGCATGCGCCTGCGTGAGACCATCTTGGCTGACCTGCCACGGCTAACCCGTGAGGCTAACGACCTAGGCAGAATTAATATTCAGGATGGCACCAAAGGCGGTCGTTCCGGCGCTTCGGCACCGCGTTGGATTGCGGTGGACGACCATATTCGAGGTGCGCTTGGGTTTGCACGGCAGGTGTCGCCTGCTGGTAGCCACAACCTAATTGCGCCAGACGAAAGCTATCTGAATTTTCTGCAAAAAATCATCCGCCCTGTGCGGTGCATCCTGCATGCACACAACCTAAAAGGCTTCCATGAGCTGCGAGCGGCATACGCATGTGAGCGCTATGAACAAATCACCCAACACTGTGCCCCTATCAACGGAGGCCAGTATTACCTCGTAGATAAGAACCTTGATCGTGAGGCACGAAGGCAAATCAGCTATGAACTGGGGCACGGTCGAGTCGATGTGGTAGCTGCCTACATTGGAGGGCGCGCATGAGTAAGTCATTCGACATGGACCTATTCCTGGCAAGCGTTTTGACCGGTTCTTACTCCACCCGCCAACGCCACATTTGCCAGGCGAAGACAATTCAAGCAGCAATCGCTGATCGGTGGAGTAGAGATAATCCATGGGCCTGGAAACGCAAACATATTGCTTGGTTTCTTGCAAACAAAAGAAATGGCCGAAGCGAAGCCACTTGGAATTACTATAAAATCACCATCAGACTAATAATAAAGCGCCTTGAAAAACAAAACGCCTTTAAAAACTTCCTATAACAAGCCAGCTCACCCTGCAGGTTTAGTTTTTACCTTTTTACCAGACCTATAACTAGACCCAACGCTGCGAAAATCAAACATGTTCATTTCAAAAGAAGATATCGACACTTGATTAGAACCATGAACATGAGTTATAAGTTTATCATAGCGCTCTTTATATGGCGCCTTTGCAACCGAACCGCCAAACTCACCAGTATTAACCAGCGCAACATGCTGGTACATGTGATAATACAAAGCATCCACCATTGAATCAAATGTGGTCACATCTTGATTCAATGCAACGACCAAGTATGCATCCGACTTATCTTTCAAATCAGCACTAATTTTTATATCAGTAGCATCGTAGCATACTGACCCCGAGAGCGTAAATCCTTTATCCTTCGGAAAAGCCGGGTGAACTAACTCAATTAACAGCTGATAAGGGCGCCAAGGTTTCACCTTGCCTACTTCGTCCTTCATCATATTAAACTTACCCTGAAGCCTACTTATAAATTTCTTACCCGCTGAAAGCTTTTGAGGTATGAGCCATTTTGCTACATTATTAGGACCCTCCACCCCATGAAGCTTCATAAAAGTTAAACCTGTAAAGATCATTGCCCCAGTTTTATTCGCGAGCTGATGCAAAATATCAGTATCTTGTTCACTAACTGATAATTCCGGCCAAATTATAAGATCTATACTACTATCTTTGTAGTTAAGATCATCAATACTACGCTGACTATGAGCTTTGTGTAAAATCAACTCAGCAACAGAAGCTATGTGCCTACGGTGTCTAGACCTATATTTTGGTGTATCCAACATAAGCCCATGCTCTTGGAAGTCGCCCTTCAATGGCAACAAAGATTGGACCATAACAACCTTTAGTGACTTCTTGTCTTTCTGCCAATCAAAGCTAAATCTTTCTACATATGCAGGAATACCTGTCATCGTACAGAATAGTTTCTTCTGATACCTCAAGCGCTCAATTGTTAATTTCTGAAGGGATTTAATATCCCAAATTTTTGGCCATTCATAATTCCCCTCGTGCAAATTGGTTCCCGGCCATTGCAGTAAAGCAAACAAAAGACTGGAAACCCAGTTAGACATAGGTGCCGTCTCACCATTCAAAGCTTCAGGAGAGTGCATCATGCCTAACTGACGCTTCACAAAACTCGATCTCAAACCTATATATCGAGCCTGACTTGAGTCAGCAGAGCTCATTGAAGACCAGTCAACATTTCCCATTAAGCAACTACGGAGGAAGATGCCTAACCTGTATAGAGGCTTGTGATTTTCCTCGATCCATTCCGGCAAAGGAAATATCGGATCTTCATCGAAGTCAATCACGATACTGAATCGAACATCCAACGACTGAATCTTGCCCCAGTTTGAGCATGTTATCGTACACTTCCCTAGATCAATATTAGAAATGAGATCTAACGAATATTCAGTTAAAGAACCCAATTCACAATCGAAGTCACCACCACTCAGCAATGCCTGCAACAAAGCAAGAGCGGAATTCTCATGTGCAAACGGATTATCTGACCTTTTGACAACCCCAAGTAATGAAATAGGCTTTCCATTAAAACGGTTAAGGTCGCCGGTAATGGCCAACTGAAATAGGCCGGCCTTTTCCATAACGTCTTTGCATTCAGATATCCAACGGCAATCGTTATTTTTTGCATAATCAGCTAAGGCAGACAAAAAAGCTGGTGACTCAACAGCTATTTTTTTGCAAAATATTTTTACATCTAATCTACATAGACTACCGGCAGGAAAAGGAAAAATCTTTGCAAAAGCCTTTTCTAGCAAACAACTGACAGCACGAACGACCAATCCCTTATCACACGACAACTGATAGGATAGAAGTGCATTTGCCACAAAATCGGCGGCACTCATTTTTGCTGAAGTATTACGATATCCCTTCATCATCTTTGTAATGACATTAAAATCATCACTATTTGTATCTTGATCTAAGGGAGAGTCATTCCTAACCAAGCAATAAAACATTGCCTGATCAATAAGATTTTTATGAGCAGACGAAGAAGAAATGATATCTACCGCTAGATTTTGCAGGTGCTCAAAAAAACCATTTGTGTCAGCATGCGCTGGAAATGTCCATTTATCTTTTGTGTGTATTACTGTTGCCGCATGACGAAAAATCTCCCCCAAACAATATTGAGCAACTTGCTGTTGGTGGACTTCAGCCTCACGCTGAGCGACCGACATTAGCTGACCCAACACAGGCTTCAGGATTCGCTTATCTGGAAATAGCTCTAATCCTTTTTTCAACAAAAGAGTTAAAGATGGATCTTTACTCCAACATGAAATAAATTTTCGGGCCATCCTTTCCTGTAGGTAATCCCAGGTTCCTGGTTTAGGGTTACCATTTTCATCTAGTTCTTGCGAAAAAAAACTTCGCTTTTGCTTCAACAAGGAATGAATCTTATTAGCCGAAAATCGTAACAGCGTGTCATCACGAACGTCATTACTAGGCGCTTCGATAATTGCAAGCGGGTTGGTGTTATCCTGATCAGTTTGGGAGTCTCGCAGACTGTCCGCCAGACCAATCAGTCCCTCCAGATGACCAAGCTGCTCATCTACTTCCGAGGCAGATAACGGGCCGCTGACCTTGCTTTGAATATCCTTAAGTTTCGTAGAAATTCCAGAACGCTTATATATAAACTTCTCTACTTTAGTCTTATCATGATTGAATTTCAGGCCAAGCGCTAGAAGATAGCAACCTATCTTTTCATCAATCACAGACCTAATTTCTTCCGAACGAATACCGTCGTCCACTAACAGAATCAATCTCATATCGTCGACATAGCGACAGTAATCTACAAGACGGATTTTATCCGAAAGATCTTGACCTATTAGAGCCTGAGCCACCTCATCAAAATTCAAAAGATAAATATTCGCTAGAAAACCACCCACAACCAAGCCCTGCGGGATCCCACTTGGAATATTTTCTTGATCACTTTTGCATACTTCTTCATAAATAGCTGGACTAGCTTCGTCCCACTTCCAACTAACAAGGCTTTCTAGCAACCGCTCAACGATCGGATCTTGATTGTTATCACACAGGTCTCTAATACCAGACACTAACTTGTTACGATCTATATTATCGTAAAACTTAGCTATATCTAAATGAACTTCAAAGACTTGTTGCCCCTTGTGCTTCTGCTGCAGCGCCTCCGCCCCAAAATATAAAGGCCTGGCAAGGAATTTTTGGTAATCCGAAAAGTACTTACTATAGCTCGTACTGTTACCCCATGCGAATGTCGCATCAGAGCCCTTGAACTGACAATAGAGGCGATTACCATAATTCACTATTTTTTCTGGTGGACTTCATTTAGAGGTGTAGCCGCATTACCTTGACTAGATTCGACCTTATTTACCAAGCACATCATGAGCGCCATCAGTAAGCATTGATCACGAATGGAAACATGGGCTAAAGGTCTAAGTGGTTTCGGTTTTTTTGCCTCGGGAGACCATCTATGAGTATAAGTTTCTGATGCATCAAAAGTCCAATCGTGCAACCCCATATCTAATACATTTAGATCTTGAGCCTTAACAAAAGCCCAACGCTCAGCTTTAGGCGCAGGCACTAGCCGTAATGCGTCGAAAGAAAATTCAGGGCTCTTTAATTCTGCAATCCAATGATTGAGACGTTCATCTAGATCTAGTGCAGACCTATCGAGCTCAAAATTGTCAGCGTACCAATTCGTCGACCGAATATACTGATGCGCCTTTTTCCAGGCTTGAGCAAGCACAACTTTATCTGTCAGATACTCAAAGGTAGGTTGTAGCGCACGATATTTACTTGCAAGTAATCCCATTTTTCATAGCTCAGAAATTTACAATCATTCTAATTTGTTGTTACTAATTACAAACTAATTGAAATCACTACATATCGTATGCATACCTACCCCGCACAAACCATATCCGCGATTGGCTAAAATACAAAACCTAAATCACTGAAGATACTTCATGCACGAAAAGCTGTAACATGCTGTTTCAGCTATTCGCCTGAACGGCCAATTAAAAGCAAATTAAAACAACAGCTTCATACAAACTGCCTCGCATGCTTTGCAGCAACAAGTTCTTTATACTCTATTACCTCATGCACAACCGAGTGTATATGGTGGTTGGTGTCAATAGAGATCCAATCTGAAGACGTCCCCGAAAATTCACCCTGGCTACAACGATAAATCTCATTGTCACCCCAACTGAACTTTTCTGTAGCCCAGTGACCTGATGCAATAACTAACCTTGCAAGCTCCTGATGCTGAACACCTTTGAGCCCCTCTGTCAGAGGGTAACCTCTAGCGATGAACATCTCTTCCTGAATGGTATAACGAATTTTTCCGTTCGCATTCGACGGCCCACCTGTCTCTTTAGAATTGGGACCGCGGATGCCATAATCGCTAAAACCAAGCGACTCGAATCCCGGCTGTACAACCAAAGTTCTCCATGCAGACATCTCTTTGCGAAGAACCAAGCCAGTGCTATTTTGATCCTTAATCGCCGAAGATATAAAAGCAGGAAGCGAACAGCCCGCCACTCTAAAATTATTAAATCCAGCTCTTTTCAACAAAGCTATCGCTTTTTCCGACTTAGACACAATATCAGGAACAGTGTGCTTTTGGGAGGATACGTCTCCAAAGTCGATCATAACCATGACAAGGACTGGATCAAGGTCCAAAGTATCAGTTATCTCATTCAGACGTTCTAATACAAAATCCTCTTCAGAGAGTTCCTCCACGGTATCTGAATCCATAACAAGACGCAGAACAAAATCACACGCTGAGGATAGGCGAGCTCCACGAAGCGCATTAACGTATACAGGATCATCCCATCGGACATAATCGACAACTAGATTTGTTTTAACGCGAAGCGATTCCAGCTGGTTTCGAAGAAATGGAATAACATGCTCCCCACCCTCTGTTTGAGCATTAGTAGACCACTTTGGCATATCTAAGAAAATTTGACGACCTTTCCAAACAGTGGAGATCTCTGCAGCAATACCGCTCAAATAGGACTCGATCGGAGGAAACAGCTGACCGCTAAGCTTTTCTAACTTATCATCGTTAACTGGTGAAATATCGAACCAAGGTACAATTTTTTCTGCCGCAAACTTTTTTAGCTCGGCAAGAGCAGTGAGCTCACCAGGTTTAGCTTTCAAAATTGGGACGTAAATAAGTTTCATAACTCACCATTAAGATTATTAGAAAGCATTTTTCTAACTTCGCCACGCCCCAACAAATCAGAAAACAACTGGTAGTTTTCTCTCTCTCGCTGGATTCTGCCTGCAATAATAGCAGGATGTATCTTTAGCTCTCTGGATAACTTATCTATATTTTCCCTGCTGGGATCTAAGTAGGCGCCAGAGCGCTTCCAAGTAACCCTAGGTATACAAGCTTCTCTGGCTATTCGATTTGCTTCCGACTCTCTTCTATCTTCTGAAGAAGCATCTAAGTCATCTAGGAAAGCTTCTTCATTACCAATATGCTTCCATATATGTGCAACTTCGTGAAGCAACGTGAACCAGAAGTTATCTAATCGATCGTGCCTAAGCGTCAAACCTATAACAGGAGTTCCATCTACATCTTTCAACGCAGCACCATCTAACATGGTACCCTTCAGATGAGGTTCAATTATCACTGCTATACCATGTTTCTTAAGAAACTCGATAGCTAGGAGAGGTCCATTCTCAAACCAACTCAACTGGGCCAAATCCTTCAAAAATGAATTCGACAGCTTACTCTGGTCAAATGTACCTAAAAGATGACTACTCTCTCTAGCACGTTGAATAACCCTAAGAAGCCATACATACAGAGAATATTTCGTAGTCGGTGAGTATGCATCACCCAATGGTGTACGCCTGAATGCAGCCTCACCGAACTGCCATCCTATAAGGGACACGAACTCCCGAAGCGTTTCCTCAGTAGTTTTGGAGGCCTTCCCTATAGCTTTATCAATCC
Organism: Pseudomonas sp. NUPR-002; assembly: GCF_056322725.1. Taxonomy (NCBI): domain Bacteria; kingdom Pseudomonadati; phylum Pseudomonadota; class Gammaproteobacteria; order Pseudomonadales; family Pseudomonadaceae; genus Pseudomonas; species Pseudomonas sp. NUPR-002. The sequence goes on along the minus strand of NZ_CM150476.1, from coordinate 816,838 downwards.
ATCCCCTAGCAACCATCTCTTTCACTGGGAATCTAGACCAGTCAACTTCGTCGGTCGATTTCTTTTCTTCTGTATGGGATAACCCAAGTAAGGTCTCTGCCGAAATCCCCAATCCGACCGAGAGAGCCTTTATCATAGGAACAGTCAGGGGTCGTTTGCGACCCAGAACTTCCGAAACCCTACTTCTAGTGCCAAAGTAAGGAATCAAATCTGCTTGCTTTAAATTTCTCTCGTGCATCCTAAACAGAATTGCATCGATTGGGTCAGGGGCATCTATCGGATGTTTTTTACTCTCATAATCTTCAATAAGAAGAATCAGAACCTCAAGGCGATTACTTTCTGAAGAACCAGGCTTAGGCATCATTGACATCAACCTATCCACTTCACTCAGATAAGCTCGATGCTGTTCTTCTGTTTTTATGACCTTAGTGTCCATCAATTTCTTCTGCACCTAATAGCGCGGTTATGAGGGCTATTTTTTGAGGAAACACAATTTTCACCTCTAACCAGCACTTTGCTAAATTCACTTCAAAAATAAAAACACCGGACTTCCGCTCTTTTGCCGAGGGAAACTGGTCAAATAGATCAGATTCCTGCGTCCACACCGCATGGATAATTTCAGCAACCCACGCGCTGACCCACGTGTCAATTTCTGGTCCACGCCCTCTCAGCCTATCGAGTATGTCCTTGCCAACCAGATGCATAGTAATGTTCCCAATTTGGGATCAATGTAAATCCCTTTCGAACGCGCGTCAATCGCATAAATTCCCAAAACGGGAACACCGCATGAATCCAATGGTAGCGTTTTACCATCGCCCGCAACAAGCAGCTGAATTGTGGGGGAATGGCGGTGGATAGCTAGGGAAGCCCGCAAGAAATCTAGCTCGGCCACCATGCGCCGCATCATTACTCTGGGTAGCAACGACACTGGCTGCTGTGTCCCCACGTGTAAGGCCAGAAACTGCGCAGATTGTCACCTGCCGCCTCACTATTGGAGTCTGCCGACCTCGCAAAGCTAGGTGAGCGACTGCTTAGCAAACAGGCAGCAATTGGAAAGTGCCAACCACAGGAACGCACTGCCGCTCTATCTGCACACGCTATGAGGGCGAAGAAAAGGCCGCTGTTCGCTGGGCATAATCGTTATTGCGGTTAACTGAGCTACGCCCACCGACAAGCAGTGGAAGACTTGTTTTTTGACGGAACAATTCCCCACGCCCAAAGCAAGAACGCCTACAAGGAGTTCCGCCGGCAGACCGCACGTGAGAGAGAAAACACAAAAAATCTGCTCATACAGCGAAAACCCTTACAATCCAAGACCGGATTTCCTACACCTGATTCAGCCCCTCACCGATACCCAAGAGATAAGCCCGTGAGTCACTCAGACAGTTCATCAGCGCCACTGGTTGACGTAGTGAAGCTTGCCGCATCGCTCCAGCGGTTCGCAGATGATCGCGACTGGCAGCAGTTCCACTCCCCCAAAAATCTCATCCTAGCTCTCACTGGCGAGGTAGGTGAGCTCTGCGAGATTTTCCAATGGATGAGCGATGCGGATTCGATCTCCTCCGCAACAGATCCCGAAATCGGCCAAGCCATCAAGGATGAGCTGGCGGATGTTCTGATGTACCTGGTTCGCCTGAGCAGCGTACTTGGCATTGACCTCAACGAGGCGGTGACACAAAAAATCGCCTCGAATGACCAGAAGTACCCGGTGGATAAAGCCAGAAGCACCAGCAAAAAGTACGACCGACTCTGACCAACACGCACCTAAGGACAAACCGTGATCGTTTACGCTGCGACCAAACAGCAATTTCTTAAAGACAACGATAACGATGACATTGAGGAGGTGATCCTCAGGCACTACAAGGAAGCTACCGGCAAGAATGTTGGCTCCTCGGAAATCAGGTCGTGGCAAGGGTCCCTGACGTACATGGCCAAGGTCCTTAGAGATGAGGGCCTCCCCAGCGATGCAGGCCTGGCCATTGAATTACACATTCCGCAGTCGTCAAAGCGAATCGACTTTCTACTCACCGGTCGCGACGAGAACCAGGCAAAAAAGGCCGTACTGATCGAGCTGAAGCAATGGAGTAAGGCCACCGCAACAACCAAGGATGCCATCGTCAAAACGGCCTTGGGTGGCGGTCTCATTGAGACCATTCACCCGTCCTATCAGGTGTGGTCATATGCAGCGCTGTTGGAAGGCTTCAACGAGGCGGTGTATGACAAAAGCATCGAAATCCGTCCGTGTGCCTACCTCCATAACTACATCAGCGACGGGGTCATAGATTCAGCCCACTATGAGCCCCACATCAGCAATGCTCCGCTGTTTCTGAAAGGCCCGGAAGAGCTCAGTAAACTCAGAAGTTTTCTGAAAAAGCATATAACCCATGGCGACAACAAAGAGGTGCTGTATGAGCTGTCCGAAGGAAAAATTCGCCCGTCCAAGGCGCTAGCCGAAGCCCTCAGCGGGTTGATGAAAGGCAAACCCGAGTTCGTGTTGATTGACGATCAGAAAGCAATTTTTGAGTCGGCGCTGGCGGCGGCAAGCGAGGCTTCGGACCAAGCACCCAAGGTGATGATCATCGAAGGTGGACCGGGCACCGGAAAAACTGTTCTGGCTATCAATCTGCTGGTGAAGCTCACCGAATTGAAGCTGATGAGCAAATACGTCTCCAAGAATGCCGCCCCTCGCAAGGTCTACGAAAGCAAACTAGTTGGCACCATCAAGCGCAGCCATTTCTCAAATTTCTTTTCAGGCTCTGGGGCATTCATCGACACTGAGCCCAACACATTCGATGCGCTCATCGTGGACGAAGCTCACCGACTGAATGAGAAAAGCGGGCTTTATGGAAACCTTGGGGAGAACCAAATCAAGGAGCTGATTGACTCAGCGAAATGCTCCATTTTCTTCATTGATGAGGACCAGCGTGTAACCTTGAGCGATATCGGCAGCAAGCAGGCGATTCGCGCCTTTGCGAAAGCCAAGGGTGCTGTGGTTGAAGAACACGTGCTGTCTTCGCAGTTTCGCTGCAGTGGTTCTGACGGTTACCTGGCATGGCTGGATGACACGCTAGGCATTCGCTCGACGGCAAATCCGACGCTTGAGACACAAGAGTACGAGTTTAAGGTGTTCGACTCACCTCAGGCGATGCATGACGCAATCAACGAGAAAAACCACGGGAACAAAGCTCGTGTGGTCGCGGGCTATTGCTGGCCTTGGTTGAGCAAGAAAGACCCCACCGCTGCTGATATCGTGATTGGTGACTACAAACGCCAATGGAACCTGGATCAGGATGGCAGCCTATGGATCATCGCTGAGAACTCCATTGAGCAGGTTGGCTGCATTCATACCTGCCAAGGTTTGGAAGTCGACTACGTCGGGGTGATCATCGGGCCAGACCTAGTCGTACGTGACGGTAAGGTCGTGACATCCCCAGATGAGCGCGACAAGCACGATAAATCGATTCGCGGCTGGAAAAAAATGATGAAAGAGCAACCTACCCTCGCGAAAAGTGAAACAGACCTGATCATCAAAAATACGTACCGAACCCTGATGACACGCGGGATGAAGGGTTGCTACCTGTACTGCACCGACAAAGAGACTGCGCAGTACTTCGAGAGTCGGCTTAGCCAGCACGGTAATCATTGACGGTATCGTTGTCAGGAGCTCCTGTACGTGCGAGTGGGGACATCGTACGCGCAGGGGCGACAATCAACAGCACGACCATTTGCTTGATAGATTTGGACCCGATTCGTTTTTGGGGTGGAGCTCAAAAAGCACCGTCCATCGGAATCCAGACCACGCAGCGTTCCAACTGGTATTCCAAACATGTTGACCAATAAATCATTAACCAGAAAAAACATATAGATACCGCCTTGTTTCAGATTACCCCGGCCCATTGGCTATCACCTGTAATTAGGAGCGGGCTTGCCCCGCGATGGCGGTTCATCTGCCACATCGCCTCGCGGGGCAAGCCCGCTCCTACAGTTTCACCGCTTTACCAGCTGTAACTCACCTTGGCAGTCACTTCCCGCCCTGGGTTGTAGTAGTTCGCCGTCCCAGACCCCACCACATGCTGCTCATCCAGCAAGTTGCTGACGTTCACCGCAAGGTCGGTGCCTTTGGCAATCTGGTAGTTGAAGGCGGCATCAAACAAGGTGGTGCCGTCGCTTTTTTTGGTGTTGGCGGCATCCATGTAATAAGCCCCCACATAGCGCGCGCCCAAGCCAACACTCACGTCGGTGCCGGGCACGTTGTAGTAACTCCATAGCGAAGCAGAGTGCTTCGGCGCGGTGGTGAACTCGTTGCCCTTGAGCGAGGAGCCGTCGTACAAGGTTCCGCGTACCACCTCGGACTCCATGTAGGAGTAAGCGCCGATCAGGCTGAGGTCTTGCGTTACTTGCGCTTTGGCTTCCAGGTCGAGGCCGCGTACTCGCGATTCGCCAACGGTCTGCTGTTCGATGATGCCGCTCGGCAGCACGACGGCGATGGTGACGTTTTCCTGGGTCAGGTCGTAAACGGCTGCGGAGAACAGTGCGTCCATGCCGATCGGCGAGTACTTCACGCCGACTTCGTACTGTTTGCCGGTCTGCGGTGTAACACCGACTTGAGGGGGCGAGACGGATTCCACCATGCTGACGTAGGTGGAGACTTCATCGTTGACGATGTAGGTCAGTGCGCCGCGGTAAGAGGTTTCGGAGAAGCTGTCGTTATCGTCGAATTGCACCGGGCTGGAGAATTGGTTGTAGCCCTTGCTGGACAGTTCCATGGAGTCGTTGCGCACGCCGCCGGTGACGATGAAGCGCTCGTAGAACGACAGGTTCTGCTGGAGGAAAACAGCTTTGGTTGTGGCGTCGTTCTTCTTGCGGGTGTAAGGCGTGAGTGCGCTGGAAACACCGGTGAACACCGGGTTGGCGATGTCGATCGGCGATGCCAGGTCGTACACGGAGCTTTCTTTGCTCGACGAGTCGAGATATTCCACGCCGACCAGGGTGCTGCTGTCGATGTGTTCGAAGCGGGCATCGTATTGCAGCATGAGGTTGCCGTTGAACTGGTCGGCATCGCTGTCGCTACCCAGGAGGTAGCGCGGGATGCTGGTGCCAACACGCGTGGCGGAATCGCTCAGGTAAACGTAGCCGTAGTTGTCGGTCAGCTCGCTGTAACGCAGGTTGCTGCGCAGCACGAAGCCGTTGTCGAAGTCGTGGGTGATGTTGCCGCTGAGGCTGGTGCGTTCGACGTCGTGAAAGTTGTAGCTGGGCTCACCGTAGAAATCGCTGCGGTCGTATTCCTTGTCCAACGGGTAGCCGCCGCTGTTCGGCGAGCTGTTGGTTTTCAGGTAGTCGAGAATCATGGTGGCCGAGGTGTAGTCGGTGGGCGCCCAGGTGAGGCCGCCCATCACGAAACGTTCGTCGTCCTGCGAGTGGTCGTATTCGCGGTCGCTGTTTTGCATTTTGGCGGTGAAGCGCCCGGCCACGGTGTTGTCGTCGTTCAATGCATCGCCGACGTCGATGCCGGTTTCGGCATGGTCAAAGGAGCCGTAGGTGACATAGCCCTGGCCGAACTGTTCGAAGCGCGGCTGTTTGGTCACGAAGTTCACCGAGCCACCCGGGTCGGCCGGGCCGAACAGGGTGGAGTTGGCGCCACGCAGAATTTCGATGCGCTCGTAGGCGAAGGGGTCTTCGCGCACACCGCGCATCGAGCTCAGGGTCAGGCCGTCACGGTAGGTGGTGGCCTGAAAGCCGCGGATCTGGAAGTAGTCGTTGCGGTCGTCCGAGCCATAAAAGTCGCTGACGACGCCGGGGGTGTATTGCAGCGCCTCTTCGGTGGTGCTGACGCTGCGCTGTTCCATTTCCTTGCGGGTGACCACCGACACCGAAGCCGGTGTGTTGAGGATGCTGGTCGCGACTTTGCCGCCAACCCAGAGCTCTTTGGCTACCACCGAGTTGGCGTCATCGTCGGCACTGGCTTTGACCTTGGCATTGATGATGACTGGCGCAAGGCGGTAGTCCTCGGTGGCGCCGAGTTCGAGCGGGCCAGCGGGCTTGTCCGCAGGTGTGATCAGGTACGCATTCGGGCCTAGCAGCTCAGCCTGCAACTCGCTGCCCTGCAGCAGCGATGACAGTGCTGCCGAGGTCTCGTACGAACCGTTAACGCCACGGGTGTTGCGGTCCGCTACGCTCGCCGCATCGAAAGACAGGCTGATGCCCGCTTCACGAGCAAAGCGGTCGAGCGCTGGCGCCAATGGGCCGGCCGGGATGTTCCACTGCTGAATCTGGTTGCTGTGCTCAGCGCTCGCAGCGTGCGCCAGCGAGGGCAGCGCGTAGCTGCTGATGATCAAACCAAAGGCCGCAGCGTGTAAGGCTCGATTCAAGGGATGACGCTGTGGCACTGGGGACGAACTCATGTACTCGCTCCGTGGAAAGGGGTCGGCAGATTGGCCAGTACTTCGGCTTTCCTTACAGGTCGAACGAGAATGAGAAACCACCTCATTTATTTTTTTGCGGTGGCCGCGAGGTGAAAATCGACTCAACTGGCGGCGGTCAGCGTCACCCAGTAACGGGTGCGGTAATCAACGCGCAAGCGCAGTGACTGCGCGACCAATGCCAGTACCTGATCGTTGTCGGCGAGTTGGAACGTGCCGGAGACTCGAAGGTCCGCAACCTCTTCAGCGCAGCGCAACACGCCGGGGCGATAGCGCGACAACTCCATAACAAAGTCCCTGAGGCGCATATTGCGTGCGCTGATCACCCCGTCGCTCCAGCCCCATACATCCAGGCCGTTACCCCCGTACTCATGGGCGCCATCGGTTGTGAACAGCAGCTGATTTGCGCCCAGAACGATGTGGCTGCCGCTACCGGCAAGGGTTTGCGTCGAGCCAGGAAATGCGTTGACTGCCCCGCCCTGCACGGCGAGCAAAGTGCCGTCGTCACGTTGGCGCGCCAGCAAGCGGCCACTGAGGACACGTATGACGCCATCGCGTGTCTGTACCCAGAGGGGTCGCACTCGCGCTGAGTGTTCATCGGCACCGGCATTCACGATGATTTCGCCACGGCGCAGGATGATCAGGCGCCGCTGTGCGTCGAACTGGCTGTCGACCGCACTGTCGCTGTTGAGCTGGATCAGGCTGCCGTCATCGAGCTGGAAGTGTCGTTGCTCGCCGGTGTTGCTCTGTTGCTGAGCGAGCAGGGCCGGCAGCGGCGTGTAATCGCGACCAAGCCAGGCCGCGCCACCCACGGTGGCCAACACCCCCAGTAGCTTCAGGCTTTGCCGACGGTGCATTCCGGCGTTGCTGGCGTTCAGGGTTTGCCGGGCTAATTGCGCTGGGATGCCGGCGAAATCATCGCCCAGCGCGTCCACCCGCTGCCACGCCAACAGATGCTCCGGGCGCTGTTGCAGCCACTGCTCAAAGCTGCGCTGTGTTTGCTCATCGGCTTGATTGAAGCGCAGGCACACCAGCCAGTGGATCGCCTGGTCGACCACGGCCTGATCCAGCGCCTGCGACTCACGCTTCGACATAGCGCAAGCGATAGCAATGCTGCAGGGCCTTGGCCAGGTCGCGCTCCACGGTCGCGCGGGAAACGCCCAATGCTTTAGCGATTTGCGGGCAGCTCAAGCCGTCGAGCTGGGCCAGTAGAAACGCCTGGCGAACTCGGGGTTTAAGCGTGCTGAGCATGCGGTCGATGCGCTCAAGAGCATCAAGAATCAGCAGCCGACTTTCTTCCGAGGGAACCTCTTGCTCAGGTAGCAGCGCGATGCTTTCAAGGTAAGCGCGTTCGAGTTCGCGGCGACGGTACTGGTCGATCATCAGGCCGCGGGCGATGCTGCTCAGATAGGCACGCGGTTCGCGCAAGGGGCTTATTTGCCGGGACTTGAGCAGACGCACGAAGGTGTCTTGCGCCAGATCCGCTGCGTTTTCACGACAGCCGAGGCGGCGGCTCAGCCAGCCATGCAACCAGGAATGGTGGGTGCGATAGAGCAGCGCTAGATCTGCAGTACCTAGTGTTTCATCGCTGCGCATCGGCATCCCGGCAAGACGTGATTGATAATGACTCGCATTATATTCACGTGCCGAGGCTCAGGTAAATGCTTGTGGCAATCGGGCCGCCAGCCTTGGGCTGGCGGCTTTTACCGAAACCCTGTTACCAGAGCGGCAGGCTGTAGCTGAGGATCAAACGGTTTTCATCCAGGTCGCTAGCGAAGCTGCTGCGCGCGGTCGCATTCCGCCATTTGATGCCGACGTTCTGCAGCGGGCCACTCTGGATCACATAACCGATGTCGGTGTTGCGCTCCCACTCCTTCCCATCCCCCGGTGCAGCCCCCAGATTGACGTTGTCGCCTTTGACGTAACGGGTCATGAAGGTCAGGCCAGGAATGCCGATACCAGCAAAGTTGAAGTCATACCGCGCCTGCCAGGAGCGTTCATCCTGGTTGGCGAAGTCGTTGATCTGCACGAGATTGACCAGGTACGGGTCGGCGCCGTTGACGTTGGCAAAGCCGGTATCACCGCTCATTTTCTGATAGGTGACGCCAAACGCATGGGCACCGATCGCGTAGGTGAACATCGCGCCGAGCATGCGGTTGTCGACGTTGCTGTTACCGTCATCGTCGGCGCTGGACCAACGCAAGTCCGTCTTCAACGACTGCCCCTCGGTCACCGGCAAGGTGTGGGTCAGGGTCAGGAAGTGCTGTTTGTACAGGCTATCGAGGTGGGCGTAGTGGTAGCCGGTGGTCAGCGCGTTGGTCCATTTGTAGTCAGCGCCAATGAAGTCGAACTGGTCAGTGGTGGGGTTGGCGCCGGTGATGATGTTGCGGCGCGGGCCCTTCATCACGGTCATGTCTTCGCGGTTCGACGAGTTACGCTGGCTGACCTGAGTAAGGCGGCCTGCGTTGAAGCTCAGGTTGTCGAGCTCCATCGAGTTCAAATGCCCGCCCTGGAAGGTCTGCGGCAACAGGCGTGAATCGTTTGGCACCAACACCGGCAATTTCGGCATCAGGGTGCCGACCTTCAAGGTGCTTTTGGAAACCCGCAGTTTGCCGGTCAGGCCCACTTCGCTGTAGTCGTCCGGGGCACGTTTGGACTGTGGCCCCTGAGGCAGCAAGCCGGTGACCCCGGCACGGTCCGGGCTGGAGTCGAGCTTGACGCCCAACAGCCCCAGGGCATCGACGCCCACGCCCACCGGGCCTTCGGTGAAACCCGACTCAACGCGCAGGATGAAACCCTGCGCCCACTCCTCGCCTTTATTCTGCGCGGCGCCAGCCTGACGGAAGTCGCGGTTCATGTAGAAGTTACGCATTTCGACGCTGGCTTTGCTGTCGTCGACGAACGCGGCCGAGGCCGGCATGCACACCCCGATAGCGCTGGCGATGCCAGTCAGTTGAACAATGCGAGTAGATCGTTTGACGTGCATAAGGCTCTCTTTTTTATTGTTGTTGTGCAGCACACCCGCGCACTCCGCGCGGGCGCTCCCAATGGCGATGGCAACGTTGATCTAGAAGTTGCGGCGGCTGAATTTGAGCACCCAGCCGACAATGCCGACCCGGAACAGCAGCACGCAGGCGACGAAGATCACCCCGAGGATCACGTGCACCCATTCCCCCAGCGGGCCGTTGGACAAATAGCTCTGCAGGGTGACCACCACGGTGGCGCCCACCAGAGGCCCGAGCACCGTGCCAACGCCGCCCAGCAAGGTCATCAGGATCACTTCGCCCGACATGTGCCAGTGCGCGTCGGTCAAGGACGCCAGCTGGAACACCACGGTTTTGGTCGAGCCGGCAAGGCCGGTGAGTGCAGCCGAAATGACGAAAGCCAGCAGCTTGTGGGCATCGACGTTGTAGCCCAGGGAAACCGCCCGTGGCTCGTTCTCACGGATGGCCTTGAGTACCTGACCATAGGGCGAGTGGATGGTGCGCTGGATCACCGCGTAACCGAACACGAACACGGCCAGCACGAAGTAGTACATCGTCAGGTTGTTGCTCAGGTCGAATACCCCGAACAGCTCACCGCGCGGTACCCCGTGCAGGCCGTTCTCGCCGCCGGTGAACGGGGCCTGGACGTAGATGAAAAACACCAGCTGGGCCAATGCCAGGGTGATCATGGCGAAGTAGATGCCCTGACGACGGATCGCCAACAGCCCGAAGACCAGGCCAAGCAGCGCCGATGTCAGGGTGCCGGCGAGAATCCCCCACTCGGTGCCCAGGCCACTGTAGTGGCTGAGCAAAAAGCCGGTGACGTAGCCGCCGGTGGCCAGAAACGCCGCATGCCCGAATGACAGCAACCCGGCATAGCCCAGCAGCAAGTTGAAGGCACAGGCGAACAGGGCAAAGCACAGCAACTTCATCAGGAACACGGGGTAGATCGCGACTGGCGCGACCAGGGCGACGGCGAACAGCGCCAGGTAGAACCAGCGTTTGCGCCGTGTGGCGGCCTGTTGCCGCTCCAGCACCACTTGCGGTTGCAGGTGCGCTGCAGCCGGTTTGATTTGCAGACTGGTCATCGTCTATGCCTCCTTTCCGAACAGCCCGGCCGGGCGCACCAGCAGCACCAGCACCATGACCAGGAACACCACCGTGTTGGATGCCTCTGGATAAAACACCTTGGTCAGCCCTTCGATCAGGCCCATGGCCAGGCCGGTGACGATGGCGCCCATGATCGAGCCCATGCCGCCAATCACCACCACGGCGAACACCACGATCAGCAGGTTGGCGCCCATGGTCGGTGTCACCGAGTAGATTGGTGCCGCCAGCACACCAGCGAAGGCAGCCAGCGCGGCGCCGTAGCCATAGGTCAGGGTGATCAGCAGCGGCACGTTGATGCCGAAGGCCTGCATCAGTTTCGGGTTCTCGGTACCGGCGCGCAGGTAGGAGCCCAGGCGCGTGCGTTCGATCATGAACCAGGTCACCAGGCACACCGCCAGCGCCGCGACGATGACCCAGGCGCGGTAGGTTGGCAGGAACATGAAGCCAAGGTTGTAGCCGCCCTTGAGTTGTTCCGGCATCGGGTAAGACGAACCGGACACGCCGAACAGTTTTACGAACGAACCCTCGAGGATCAGCGCCAGGCCGAAGGTCAGCAGCAGCCCGTAGAGGTGGTCTTCACCGGCGATGCGGCGCAGCAGCAAGCGCTCGATCAACACCCCGACCACACCGACCACCAGTGGCGCCAGCACCAGCGCGACCCAGTAGTTGACGCCCAGGTAGTTGAGCGCCAGCACCGCGGTAAAGGCGCCGAGCATGTACTGCGCGCCGTGGGCAAAGTTGATGATCCGCAGCAGGCCGAAAATGATCGCCAGGCCCAGGCTGAGCAAGGCGTAGAAGGCGCCGTTGATCAGCCCCAGGAGTAACTGTCCCGACAAGACGCTCAGGGGAATTCCAAATAACACAGTCATGATTCACCACCCGCAGAAAGTCCGTGTCGCCCGGCTGCAGTCAGCCGGGCAAGCAGCATCAGTCACGCCTCGCTCAGTTTTTGCTGAGCAGCGTGCACTTGCTTTCGGATACCGGGCGATAGGCTTCATCGCCGGGGATGGTGCGCACGATCTTATACAGGTCCCACTCACCTTTGGACTCGGCCGGAGTTTTAACCTGGGCCAGGTACATGTCATGCACCATGCGGCCGTCGGCGCGGATCTTGCCGTTTTTGGCGAACATGTCATTGACGGGGGTTGCCATCATTTGCGTGCGAACGGCCTGCGCTTCGTCGCTGCCGGTGGCCTTGATCGCATTGAGGTAGCTCATGGTTGCCGAGTAGATACCGGCAGGCACCATGCCCGGCATCTTGCCGAAGCGTTTGTGATAACGCTGAGCCCAGGCGCGGCTTTCGTCGTTCATGTCCCAGTACCAGCCGGTGGTCAGCATCAGGTTCTGGGTGACGTCTAGGCCCATGGCGTGGATGTCGTTGAGAAACACCACCATGCCGGCGAGCTTCTGCCCGGACTGGGCCACGCCGAACTGGCTGGCAGTCATCAGCGAGTTGACGGTGTCGGAGCCGGCGTTGGCGAAGGCGATCACGTCTGCGCCAGAGCCCTGGGCTTGCAGAATGTAGGAAGAGAAGTCGCTGCTCGGGAACGGGTGGCGCGCCTTGCCGACCACCTGGCCGCCATCGGCTTCGACCACCTTGGTGATGTCCGCTTCCATGGCGTGGCCGAAGGCGTAGTCGGCGGTGAGGATGAACCACTTCTTGCCGCCCCCGGCCAGTACCGACTTGGCGGTGCCGTTGGCCAGCGCGTAAGAGTCGTAGGTCCAGTGGATGTGGTTGGGCGAGCAGTATTCGTTGGTCAGACTGGAGGCTGCGGCACCCGAAATCAGCGCCAGTTTGCCGGATTGCTCAACGACTTTACTCGCCGCCAGCACCACCGAAGAGGCCACCATTCCGGTGACCATATCGACGTTACGTTCATCGACCCACTGGCGCACGGTGTTGGCGCCGACGTCTGGTTTGTTCAGGTCATCGGCGCTGAACACGACGATTTTTTTGCCGTTGACCTGGCCGCCGAAATCTTCGATGGCCATGTTCAACGCTTCCAGTCCCCCCGGACCGGAAAGATCACGGTAAGTACCCGACATGTCGGCCAGGTAACCGATGCGGATTTCGTCGTCACTGATCTGTGCCTGGGCGGCACCGGCGATCAGGCTCGAAACAAGGATGGCGCTTGCTGTTTGCTTGAAAAACGTCATGTCATTCACCCACTGTCCAAAGTTATTTTTATTGTTCAAGGCAAAGCGGCCCCGGATCGTCGGGCTTCAGGGGCACGACGACCTGCATGATGCGAGGGGTAAAGCGGGGGTCAGACGCCCAGGCAGCGGTGTAACAGATCCTGCTTGGCGTCCAGCTCAGCAGCGCTGAATTGCTCCACGATCTGGCCGTGTTCCATCAAGTAATGGCGGTCAGCCAAAGGCGCGGCGAAACGGAAGTTCTGCTCCACCAGAACGATGGTCAGGCCCTTGTTCTTGAGCTTGATCAGCACCTGCGCCAGCTTCTGCACAATCACCGGGGCCAGGCCTTCGGTGATCTCGTCGAGCAACAACAGGTTGGCGCCGCTGCGCAGAATCCGCGCCATGGCCAGCATCTGTTGTTCACCGCCCGACAGGCGTGTGCCCTGGCTGAAACGACGCTCGTAGAGGTTGGGGAACATCTCGTAGATTTCATCGAGGTTCATGCCGTCGCTACGCACCGTGGGCGGCAGCAACAGGTTTTCCTCAACGTTGAGGCTGGCGAAAATACCCCGCTCCTCGGGGCAGAAACCGACTCCCAGACGCGGGATCAAATGCGCCGGCAGGCCGATGGTTTCGGTGCCATTGACGACGATGGAGCCGGTGCGGCGGCCCACCATGTTCATGATCGCGCGCAAGGTGGTGGAGCGCCCGGAACCGTTGCGCCCCAGCAAGGTCACCAGTTCGCCACGCCGCACTTGCAGGTCGATACCGTGCAGGATATGCGATTCGCCGTAGAAGGCATGCAGATCAGAGACGCGCAGTTGTTCAAACTCAGGGGTGTGCAGACCACTCATGCGCATGCCCCTTCAGCCACTACCGCTTCACTGCCCAGATAGGCTTCGCGCACCTGTGGGTTGGCAGACACGCTGGCGTAATCACCTTCAGCCAGAATCGCCCCACGGGCCAGCACGGTAATGCGGTCAGAGAGTTCGCTGACCACACTCAGGTTGTGCTCGACCATCAACACCGTGCGCCCCACTGCGGCGCGGCGCACCAGTTCAATGACCATGTTCACATCCTCGTGGCCCATGCCCTGGGTCGGTTCATCGAGCAGCAGAACCTTAGGGTCCAGTGCCAAAGTGGTAGCCAGTTCCAGCGCGCGTTTGCGCCCATAGGGCAGTTCGATGGTCTGGGTGTGGGCGTAGTCGAGCAGGCCGACTTCATCGAGCATCTGCAGGGCGCGCTCGTTGAGTGAATCGAGGCTGCTTTCGGGTTTCCAGAAATGGTACGAGTTGCCCTGCTTGCGTTGCAGTGCCACGCGCACGTTTTCAACCACGCTCATGTGGCCGAACACTGCCGAAATCTGAAACGAGCGCACCAGGCCCAAACGCGCAACTGCATTGGGTTTGAGGTGAGTGATCGGTTTGCCCAGGTAGAGGATTTCGCCACGCGTGGGTGGCAGAAACTTGGTGAGGAGGTTGAAGACCGTAGTTTTACCCGCCCCATTGGGGCCAATCAGTGCGTGGATGTGTCCCTTCTGCACACGCAGATCGACCGAGTCAACAGCGGTAAAACCGCGAAACTCCTTAGTCAGGCCGCGTGTTTCCAACACAAACTCTGGTGACATGTGGAGCCCTCTAACCTTGATTGTTTTTATTGGTTATGGCGCTGCTGACACACTTACTTTGCTGGTGACGTTTACGTAAACGTGACGAAATATACAAAAGTCCGATTCGGACTACAGAGCCAACTTGTAACAAAGTATTTCAAGATTGAAACAAATGCAGACGAGACGCTCAAGCACCACTGTTTGCGGCTTTTCAGGGCGTTAAAAAACCTTCAACAAACTGTGTCGAACTGGTCATTTCCCAGCACTTATCAGCTCGCCGGAGGCGTTTCCTTTGATCGCCTGAACAAAAAGCGCCAACAGTCCGGACTGGCTGCCGATGCCGAGTTTTTCATACAGGTTTTTACGATGAACCTTCACCGTGGCAGGGCTGATTCGCAGCTTTTGTGCAATGGACAGGCTGGAGTGCCCCTGTAAAAGTAACCTGACCACTTCACGCTCGCGGTCAGTCAGCAGGCCACGGCCAAAGTTGGCAAACGCCTCTTGCACCCTGTGGTCATGATCATCGACGGATCTGGCAGCCACCTTCTGGCTCGCCTCCCAGGCTGCGCGCACCGCTGCGTTGACGACCGGTACAGCACTTTCCAGCTGCCGGACTTCATCGTCATGAAACTTCATTCGGCCCCTTCGCCGCATCAGTGAAAGCACCGCGTGGGTATCGGGGCTCAGGTTCATGAAGAAGCCCACCTCCTCACTCAAGCCCAGGTGGTGGTAGTAGGTCTGAAAGTACTCGCTCTTATAAAACTGGTCAGGTGCCAGCTGACGCATGCTGTACACCCCTTCTGCTTGAGACGGCTGGCTGGCCAGATAGAAGGGATCGAGCAAGTAAGGGCCGGTTTGATACTCATCGATGAAGATGCAGCGCTGCTCTGCACTGAAGGTATTGAATAACGACAGCGGGCGATAACTGCCTTCATAGACAAACAGCACGAAGTGATCGACAACACTCAAGCGCCTCAGCCAGGCGGCAAGCGCCTGCAACTGCGGGGCTCCAGCAGGCTTGCTCAATACTTCGACGACGCTGTTGGTCCAATCCGTCAGGTGCATCAGCGCAAGGCCTCAAAGAATGCGGTCAAACCCGCAAGGCAGAAAAGTGGCGCACTGAGGTTGCCTCAGAACGCCACCTGCTTACTGGGCGCAAGCCTTACTTGAGGTACCAACCCCAAGCCTGATCGCTGTCGTAACGGGTGATCTGCTTGGTTTCCAGGTAGTTGCCCAAGCCCCACTCGCCCAACTCGCGACCAATACCGCTGTGCTTATAGCCTCCCCACGGGGCCTCGGTAAAGGTTGGCTGCGAACAGTTGATCCAGACGATACCGGCGCGCAGCTTACGGGCCACTCGCTCCGCGCGCTCAAGGTCGTGTGACATCACCGCAGCAGCCAGGCCGAAACGCGAGTCGTTGGCTGAGCGAACGGCCTCGGTTTCCTCATCAAACGCGTTGATACACACCACCGGGCCAAAGATTTCTTCTTTCCAGATCCAGCTGTCTTGCGGCACATCGGCGAAGATCGTGGGCTGCACATAGAAGCCGCAGTCGAATCCGTCCGGGCGCGCGCCGCCGTAAACCAAGCGGGCGCCGTCTTCCTGACCACGGGCGATGGCGGCCAGCACCTTGTCGTATTGGCCCTGGCTCACCAGCGGGCCAAGCAGCACGCCTTGTTCAAAGCCATTGCCGATCTTTACCTTCTCGACCTCCTGCTTCAAACGCTCAAGCAGCGGCACATACAACTCACGCTGAACCAGCACACGGGAGGTGGCGGAGCAGACCTGACCCTGGTTCCAGAAAATACCGAACATGATCCACTCGACAGCCGCCTCGATATCGCTGTCGGCAAAGATGATGAACGGCGATTTGCCCCCCAGCTCCAGGCTGATGTTTTTAATGTCACGTGCCGCTGCTTGCATGATGCGGCTGCCGGTCGGCACGCTGCCGGTGAACGCCACCTTGTCGATCCCCGGGTGCTCGGCCAGCGCAGCGCCCGCCTCGTGGCCCAAGCCCGGCAGCATGTTCAACACACCGGCAGGAAGCCCAGCCGCGTCGGCGATACGCGCAAGCTCGATGGCCGTCAGCGGGGTCAGCTCGGAGGGTTTGAGCACCATGCAGCAACCGGCCGCCAACGCCGGAGCGACTTTCCAGGCCGCCATCAGCATCGGGAAGTTCCACGGGATGATCGCCGCAGCCACGCCCACCGGCTCTTTGCGGGCTACCGAACTGAAGCGCTCATCGGCCAGCGCAATAGGTTGCTCCAGATGGCTGTCGAGGTCTTCGGCCAGATCGGCATAAAAATCGAAACAGCCAGCGGTATCGGCAATATCCCAAAGTGCTTCGGGTAGCGGTTTACCGTTATCGCGCACCTCAAGCTCGGCCAGTGCTTGCTGACGATCGCGGATACCTTGGGCAATCCGCCGTAACACCACAGCACGTTGCGCGCCGCTCATGTGCGGCCAAGGCCCCTCATCAAAGGCATGCCGAGCGGCTTGCACGGCGAGGTCGACATCGGCGGCAGTCGCGGCGGCAACCCGGGTGATCAGTGCTTCACTGCTGGGATCGAACGTTTCAAATGTGCCGCCTGCCAACGGGGCCAGCCACTGGCCGTTGATGTAAAGCTGGGTATAGGCATTCATGCTTGCGCTCCAACAAAGCGGCGCGGTTGGCGCTGACGCGCCAACCCGCCCCACATCAGGAAATTTTCAACACTTTGCGGCCCACGACCGCACCCTGACGAATCTGATCGAATATGGCATCGATCTCATCCAGGGTAGTCAGGCTGCTTTCCACTTTAACCAAGCCATTGGCGGCGAATTCAACCGCCTCATGCAGGTCTTGCCGGGTGCCGACGTTGGAGCCACGAATCGACAGCTCCCAGTTAACGATGCGGTCGATGGAGCTACGCACTTCATCCGCCGCCCCACCCGGCTGACCGATGTAAATCGCGGTGCCGCCGGGGCGCAACAGCTTCACGGCCAGCTCGAAGGCTTTGTTGGAGGTCGCGGTTACCAGCACACCATGCACGCCCCCCAGGTCTGCGTGGATCGCGCTTTCCGGGTCGTTCAAGACGTTGTACACACGCTCGGCGCCCAGGCGGTGGGCCAGTTCCAGCTTTTCATCGCTGACATCGACCGCCACTACCTTGAGCCCCATGGCCTTGGCGTACTGCACCGCCACATGGCCAAGGCCACCAATGCCAATCACCGCCATCCATTGCCCAGGGCGTGCCCCCGAGCGCTTGAGCCCGCGATAGGTCGTTACCCCGGCGCAGAGAATCGGCGCCAGGCTGTAGAGGTCGACACCGTCTGGAACTTTCGCCACGAATGCCGCCGGCGCGATCATGTACTCGGCATAGCCCCCCGGCTTGCTGTAGCCGGTGGCCTCGCCTTGCTTGCAGATGGTTTCCATGCCGGCGCGGCAGTATTCGCAGGCGCCACAGGCGCTGTACATCCACGGCACACCGACCGTGTCGCCAATCGAGTAACCGGTCACGCCTTCACCCAACTCGGCAATATGGCCGGTCACTTCATGGCCAGGGATCAACGGCAGATTAGGCGGGCTAGGCCAGTCACCATCGCAGGCATGCACATCACTGTGGCACACGCCGCAGGCCACGACCTTGATCAGAATCTCGCCAATGCCTGGCTTGGGAATCGGCACCTGCTCCAGTTGCAGCGACCCGCCCAGCTCACGAAGAATCGCGGCAGTCATGGTTTTCTTGTTCGAGTCCAACATAACGACATCCTCATGCAGTAACGTTTTTCGAGAACACTTTCCCTGCGCGCTCAGGTGTCAGCCTGAGCACGGGCAACGCATCGGGTACGGCACTCAGCTGGCGAGTGCGAGTGGGGTGCTGGCGTGAAGCAGCAATGACAGGTGCTGGATCAACATCACCGTGCTGTCTACCTCGGCAGGTGTTGGCTGGCGTGCGTACTTCACCGGGGGCAGGAGCATCCAGACGAAGTCGCCATAGTTCGGCGTCAGCACCACCTCACAGCACTTTTCTGCCGGGTGGTACTGAATACTCAAACCGCCGAGTTCCATGGCCACGCACAATGGCAGTAACACGGCATGGCTGTTCAGTTGTTGCAGCAAGGCGCTGCAGTCAGAAGGCCCGACAAATTTCGCCGTACGCGTCGAAGGCTTCCAACCGCGGTAGTTCAAGCGCAGGGTCAGCGGCGTACCGCCCAGGTCTACCGCGACCTTCCAGCGCCAGCGGCAGGTGTAGATTCTGCCAATCAGCTTGCTCGACAAACGATGCTCAAGCACCAGGCCATCTGCAGCGAGGCGGTGATCGACACCCAGAACGGCGCGGGCACTGCCAGCAGCCTCAGGCGCCATATACTCGCCAAAGCGCGATACGGTGTCCTGCAGCATGTGCTGCGCGCGACGATCAATGACTGAATAAAGGTCCATGCTCACTCCGAACGCCGGTTATTGTCGTTTCAACTGCGCAAGCAAGACGCCTTCGTCACCCTCAGGATGACCGTCGACAGCTTCGGAACGGTGGACAATACGGCGCAGCACATCATCAAGGGGCACCGGCTGAAACAAGGCCTGTCCGGTCGACTTCAAATACACAACACCAAAGGCCAGGATCAACGCTGAACACACCACTGCGATGCCGAACACTTGAGCGTCGGAAATCAAGGTTGCAATCATGTACAGGCAGGCCGCGATGCCAATCAGTTGCGGCAGCGGGTACAGCGGCGTGCGGAAAGGACGGTTGGCGTTGGGGTAGCGAACCCGCAGGATCACCACGTTCAACTGCGCGATCAGGTACGACATCAACCAGGTGGTGCAGGCCACGCTGATCATCATGGTGATCAGGGCAATATCGGCGTTATTGGCCATGGCGTAGACCAACACAATCAGTATCAGCGCCACCACAAAGAAGATGCTGAACCAAGGCGTTCGGGCCACCGGGTGCAGCCAGGAAAAAATCTTCGGCAGCATCCCTTCGCGTGACAAGCCATACAACATGCGCGGCACAGCGATCAGGTAGGTGTCACACGTGGTGACTGCGGCCAGAATCGAGATACTGCCCATCAGGATCAAGCCGGGTTGCCCCAGCATTGCTGCGGCGCCATCGACATGAGGGATGGTCGAAGCCGCCAACTCTTCCAGGGGCAGGTAGCGGGTAATGCTCACCCCAAACAGCAGGTCGACCAACCAGATACTGGCGCAGCCAAAGATCATCGCCAGCGGAATGGTTTTGCCCGGCTCTTTTACCTCTTCGGCCAAGGGCGCCACGAACTCCATGCCGATGAACAGCCAGATCGCCAGGCTCAGATGGCCGAGCTGATCGGTCCAGGACACCTGCGAGAACACAGGCTGCTCGGCCAACGGTTCTGCCGTCTGAAAGCCGGACAATCCCCACAATCCAACCAACCCGAGCATCAGCATCATGGCGATGGCCAACGTGGTTTGTACGCGCCCGAACAACTCGACGCCTTTGAGGTTGATGGCCACCAATACGGCCAGAATACCCAGGGAGAACAGGTACCACGGCACCCCGGTCAGGCGCTCAAGCGACTGGCCGCCAATGATCATGTTGGTACCGCCATCCGTGCCCACCAGCACGATGTAGCCCGCGAGCACCGCAAACAAGGCGGGCAGTTTGCCCAGTGCCGGTAAGGTGTACTCGCCCACCATACCGGCGCCTGGCAGCATGGCCGCCAGTTCGGAATAAGACATCGCGACGCAAAGAATAATCACCAGCGCCAGCAGCGCGACGAGGCTGAATGCCGGCCCGGAAACACCGTAGCCGTTGCCCAGCGCCACCATCGCCGTGCCTGAAACGACCAACCCCACGGAGGTGGAGTAGGCAGCCCAGAACCCCAGGCTTCGGCTCAACTTCAAACCACTCATAACGCACCTCTCCACTATTGTTTTTGTAATGAAAGCTGTGTGTCGTAAACAGAAGATGGAGGCAACGCTATCAATCGCGCCTTTGGCTTGTACATACACCGCGGGGGGTAGATGAAGAGGTAGGAGCGGGCTTGCCCCGCGATCCGATGTGGCTGACAAAACGCTATCGCGGGGCAAGCCCGCTCCTACAGCCGAATGCAGCAAAAACAAACTGGCGCCACAAAATACCATCCGGTAGGAGCGGGCTTGCCCCGCGATGCGATGTGACTGACACAACGCGATCGCGGGGCAAGTCGGGTCGCCGCACCGCCGCTCCTACAGTGCCTGTTACCAGTTGTAGGTAACGGTGCCGTACACCGTGCGCTGCTGCCCGTACTGACAACCGAAGTCGCTGAAGCAACCGGCCACGTATTCCTTGTCAAACAGGTTGCTGGCATTCAATGCCAATTCGACACCCGCCAACGAAGCATCAACTTTACCCAGCGGGTAGCTGACCAGGGCATCCACCACGGTGTAGCTGTCGACCTTGAAGCTGTTCGCCGAATTGCCGTAGGTGCTGCCTACGTAACGCGCACCGGCGCCGAAACGCAGGCCTTCCAGCGTGCCGCCCTGGATACTGTAATCACCCCACAACGAAGCCATGTGCTCTGGCACGCGGAATGGCGTGTTGCCCTTGTTGCCGGTATCAGACTTTGTGACCTCGACATCATTCCAGGTGTAGCTGCCGATCAGGTTGAAGCCGGTGAAGATCTCGCTCTTGCCTTCCAGCTCCACGCCTTTGGAACGCACTTCACCTTCCTGACGGCTGAAGCCATTGACCTGCTCGGTGACGTTCTGTTTGGTCAGGTCGAACAGCGCCAAGGTATACAGGCTGTTGGCGCCCGGCGGCTCGTACTTCAGGCCCACTTCGTACTGTTTGCCGGTTTCCGGCTCAAGCCGCGCGTTGTTGATCGTGGTCCCCACCACCGGCAGGAACGACTCGCTGTAGCTGGCGTAAGGCGCCAGGCCGTTGTCGAACAGGTAGACGATGCCAGCGCGGCCGCTGAATTTTTCGTCCTTCTGGGTTTGTGGCGAACGCCCGTCGTTCTGATCGGAAGCCCAGTCGTAACGGCCACCGAGCAGCAACACCCAGTTGTCGATTTTCAGCTGGTCCTGCAGGTAGACGCCGGTCTGCGACATCTTCTGTTCATAGCTCGATGCACTGAAGGGCAGGAACGTCAGTGGCTCGCCGTATACCGGATTGAACAGGTCGAAAGGCTCGAGGATGAAGTTCAGCGATTGCTTCTGGTCGAACTTTCCGTTGTTGTAATCAACACCGGTCAGCAACGTGTGTTCGACGCTGCCTGTGGCGAAGTTGGACTGCACCTGGTTGTCCATGGTGAACAACCGGCCATCGCCTTTGCGTTGATCGTTGTAGCGGGAGAACTGATCGCCCGCCGCGCCGAAAATCGCAATCTCCGAACTCGACTGACGATAGTCGCTGTAGCGCACGTTCTGACGCACCGTCCAGGTCTCGTCGAAGCGGTGTTCGAACACATAGCCCAAGGAAGTTTTTTCATTGGTCATGAAGTCATAAGCGCTGTCACCGACATAGGTGTCGCGGTCCAGGCGCCCGCGGGCATCACGAAACACTGTGCCAACCGCTGGCAACGGGTTGGCGAAGTTGCCGGTCTGCTTTTGGTACTCACCCAGGAACGTCAGCTCGGTAGCATCGCTGGGGCGAAAGCTGATGGCCGGGGCAATGTACTGGCGACGATTGGTAATGTGATCGACCTGCGCATCGCCTTCACGGAACAAACCCGTCAGACGGTAACTCCACACGCCTTCGTCATCCAGCGCGTCACCCAGGTCGAAGGCACCCTGCTTGTAGTTCAGGTTACCCGCCTGCAACTGCACTTCACGCAGCGGCTCGGTGGTCGGGCGCTTACTCACCAGGTTGATCTGGCCGCCGGGATCAGACGCACCGTAGAGCACCGAACTGGCGCCACGCAGCACTTCAATGCGCTCCAGGCCGTAGGTTTCTGGTGCATCCCAACCGAGGAAATTTGGCAGGAAGGTACGGGTGCCATCACGCAGCATGCGCCCGGTGCCCTGTTGAAAACCACGGATCATTAGCTGGTCGGTAACAAACTGCGGCCCGGCCAGTTCGGCGTGTACACCCGGGGTGTAAAGCAGGGCCTGCGAGACCGACTTGGGTTGTTGGGCCTCGATTTGCTCACGTGTCACCACCGACACCGAATACGGCGTTTCAATCAGCGGCGTATCGGTTTTGCTGCCAGCAGACGCGCGCTTGGCCACATAGCCGTCGTCTGGCGCTACCGAACTGTACGCCTGACCAACAACACTGATGGTTGGCAAGGCCAACGCCGAGTCGTCGCTGGTGCCCAGCAAGGTGACATGATCGCCTTCGATGCGCGGGGTGATCGAGGTGCCCTGAAGCAACCGGCGCAACGCCTCTTGCGGCTCCATACGCCCGGAGACCTGCGGGCTGCGAAGCCCGGAGACGGTGTCCTGGCTGTAGATGATCTGCAGATTGGCCTGGTTACCCAAGTCAGACAGCGCCGACGCCAAGGGTTGAGCCGGAATATTCAACTGGACCGGTTCGGCCAAACCAGGCACCGACGTCAACAGCCCAAGGCTCAAGAGCGCAACAGTAATGCCGTGGCGCAAGCGCTGTTTCGGCCAGTTCAACGAATAGGTGCCCATGCTGTTCCCTGTAAGTGTTGTCATTGTGTTGGCGGGCCCGGACAACGACAAAAGCAGGTCGTTTCAAGGGCTCGTCTGAATGACGAACGAACATCAAATTCGTTCAGCGAATCACAACAGGTACACACAAAGGATGAATCGAGAGCGGCCTGTACTACCCGGGAAAATGCTGAAAATCAGCGAGAGGGTCGGCTTGAGATCAGACGCACATCGTCAGCCTGGTGCATCGTTACGGGAAGGATTTGCGGCAGCGCTGCGACCAACTGTTCCAACGCGGCCGTGTCGTAGATCCCACCAAAACGCAATTCGCCCGCTTCCCGGTCGTGCAACTGCAGCGGGACGTTCAAGTAGCGATTGATCAATGGCAACGCATCGCGAAGGCTGATGTCATCGAGCATCAATTTGCCCTTGCGCCATGCCGACACTCGGGTAGGGTCCACGCGACCGAGTTGAAGTTCGCGCCCCGGCATCACAGTGGCCTGCATGCCCGGGGTAAGCTCTGCCCGTTGATCGTCACGCGTGACTTGCACCGCCCCTTGGGTAAGCGTCACCGTGGTTTGCTGGGGCGCGGTCCAGACGTTGAAGTGAGTGCCGGTAACCCGGACGTTGGCATTGTCTGCAGCAATGACAAAGGGCTTTTCAACATTGTGCTGCACATCGAAATAGGCTTCGCCGTCGGTCAACACCACGCGGCGCTGATCGATGTAGCCCAGGTACAGTAAGTCGGAGTTGCGGTTCAGCTCGACCTGGCTGAGGTCCGGCAAAATTATGTGGTGTCGAGTGTCTTGCGCCGTGTAATAGCGAACGCTACCCGGCAATACACCAGCGGACCACCCCGTCGCCCAGATGGCACCACAGGCCAGTACCACCACCGCCGCCCTTGCCCACGCCGACTGATATCGCCGACGGGGTTTCGCCTGGGTCAGCGTCGCCGGACGCGCAGGCAGCTGCGCACTGACATTCCAGATCCGGCAAATGGTGGCGTACTCCGCCGCATGCGACGGATCGGCGTCATGCCAGCGCTGAAACGCCTCGCGATCAGCATCGCTGCACTCATCAAAATGCAGGCGCATGCACCAGTCGGTGGCGATTTCACTCAAGGAAGCAGGAGGCTGTTGGTCAGGCATCTTGGCCGCAAGCGCAGAAAATTTGGCCAAGCTTACTCCAACTCCTGCGGTTGCAGTTACACCCTACCGTATCAACACGCCCGCGATTGAAAATTATTCTTAATAAGATTAGATTCTGCAGGCTCGTAGCCAACCCCCAAACAGATCAGGTGCCTCATGCAGAATCGAGGAGTGGCCGGGACCGACGCCCAGTTGCTAGAAGAATGCTTCAGCCATCGCCACCGCCTGATCGCCATTGCCACGCGTATCATCGGGTGCCGCAGCCAGGCTGAAGACATCGTGCACGATGCCTTCATGAAGGTGTCCGGAGCCGGCACTGGCGAGCCAATCCGCTCGCAGGCCTCGTACCTGACCCGTGTGGTACGCAACCTGTCGATCGACCATTACCGACGCCGTCGGCTGGAAGAGCGCTTGATGGCCTGCGAGGATGAGCAAGGCGAAGCCCCTGCCCATCCTGCCGAATCGCCCGAAACCCTGGTCTCGGACCAGCAGCTGCTGGAACGCATTGCCGTGGCGCTCGCCGACCTGCCGCAACGTACCCGCGATGCCTTCGAGATGTGCCGGATTCACGGCATGACGCAAAAGCAGATCGCCACCGCGTTGGGCGTCTCACCCGCGCTGGTCAACAGCATGATCCGCGATGCCGTGTTGCGCTGCCGCGCGTTGCTGTAACAACCCACACGACAGCGCTTGGCTTGATGACTTACCAGCCGCCCGGCAACCAGCCCAGCGCGCTGGCAATGGCATAGGCCATGCTGCACAGGTACAGAATCACTACCATCACCTGAATCGCCGGATGGGCAATCCAGCCACACTGCCAGGCCGGGACGATGTCACCGTTCTTGCGCGCCGAGCGCAGCATCAGGATCGGCATGATCGACAGGATCACGCCACTGAACACACCGGCGAAGTACAGCGCGTTAACGAAGCCGACCATACCGCTGTAGGCCAGGATGAACGGCGGCACACACACAATGCCGAGCACCAGCAGGCGGTTCTTCGGGTTGCTTTCCGAACCCAGGCTTTTGAACTTGTCGAAGATGTTGGTCAGGAAGCTACCGCCCAGGCCCCAGTACGAGGTCATCATCGCGCACAGGGCGAAGGTGTTGGCGGTGTAGAACGCCCACTGCCCCAGGGCCTGGCCCCACGCCAGGGTGGCCACTTCAGTCTGGTTTTCCAGGCCGTTCAGGGCAATCACCGACATCGGCACGATCGCCAGCAAGATGAAGGTAATCACCATCCCGGTAATCACGGCAATCGGCAGACGCTTAGGATCATGGCTGAAACCACGGGCCATTTCTGGCACCACGTACTGCGCCGAGAAGCAGAACACCGCGATGTTGAACACTGGGATCATGTAGATCCAGCTGCCATCGAACAGGTTGGCAAAATCCGTGTGCTCGTTGATCAGCGTGGCGGCAACCAGCACCAGGGTCATCGAGACCATGCCGATACTGATGAACTTCTCACCCTTGCCGATGGCCTTCAGGCCCAGGTACAGCACGAACGCCGCCGGCAGGAAGAACAGCAGGCTGCCCAGCGCCGGGCTGATGCCGAAGAACTCGCTGAGAATCTTGCCGCTGCCGCTCATGTAAGCCGTCAGCGCGCCAATGCTGTTGACCGCTACCGAGAGGAAAATCGCCCAGGCGCCGAAGGAGCCGACGTAGCGTTGCGCCAGGCCACTCAACTGGTGGTGGCTGCGGGTACGCAGGGTGGTTTCCGACACATAGAGCATGGAAATGGTGGTAAAGACGCCCGCCACGGCCAGCCATAGCAGCAGCGGCATGTAGCCGGCCAGACGGCTGGCATAGGCCATCGACAGCACGCCTGCACCGATGTTGGTGCCAACGATCATTGCCACCGCCTCAACGAAGGTCAGGCGTTTGACCTCCAGGCCCGATGACTCGGATACGGACGCGTCAGCACCGCCCACGGCGGTGTTGGGGTTTGCACTCATGATCACACTCACTGCGTATTTATATTTATTACCGGAAGCACCTGAAACGATGCGTCACAGGCCTTCAGCAACGTGAAGGCGCTGTGCCATGGATATTTCGAGCGGCGGGCAAAATATCACACAAGGTGTTCGAAATAACATCCATGCGAGACGAAAGAGTGTGAACCCAGATTTCTGGAAAGTGCTTTAAAAGCAGAGAGTTAGCGAAGGTGAGTGCTATCGTGCAGAGGTCAAGCCCGACCAAGGTCGGGCTGCCTCAGAGGGGCTGCGGTCAGAATTCCAGACAGATCTTGCCGAAATGCTGGTTGCTTTCCTGGTAGCGGAACGCGTCGGCGATCTGCTCCAGGGCGAAGGTTTTATCGATCACCGGGCGCAAGCCGTTGGCATCGATTGCCCGCACCATCGCCTGCTGCTGCGCACGGCTACCAACCAACACACCTTGCAGGCGGATCTGGCGCACCAGTGCCTGAACCAGCGGCAACTGGCCGGCAACACCGGTGAGAATACCGATCAACGAAATGTGCCCACCGATGCGGGCAGCGATCATCGATTGCTCCAGGGTCGCCGGGCCACCCACTTCAATGACGTGGTCAACCCCACGATTGCCGGTTAGCTGACGCACAGTCTCACCCCAGGCCGGCGTCTTGCGGTAGTTGATCAGGTGATCGGCGCCCATGGCCTTGAGGCGTTCGAGTTTCTCATCACTGGAGGACGTGGCGATCACCGTAGCGCCGGCCAGCTTGGCAAACTGCAGGGCGAAAATCGAAACGCCACCGGTGCCTTGCACCAGCACGGTGTCACCGGGTTTGAGTGAGTCGTCGGCCATCAAGGCCCGCCAGGCGGTGAGCCCGGCGGTGGTCAGCGTTGCGGCCTCGGCATGGCTGAAGCCCTTGGGGGCATGGGTGAACGAGGTGGCGCGTGCAGTCACCTGCTCACGGGCATAACCATCGATGCCGTCACCTGGCACCGTGGCAAAACCTTCCACCTGGGCCTGACCATCGAGCCAGTCAGGGAAGAAGGTGCTGACCACCGCATCGCCCACCGCGAACTCGCTGACGCCCTCGCCGACCGCCGTCACCACACCCGCACCGTCAGCCATCGGGATGCGCGACTCACTCGGCCCCCACATGCCACTGACCACGGCGAAGTCGTGATAGTTGAGCGAGTTGGCGTGCAGACGCACGGTGATTTCACCTGCCTTGGGTGCCGGTGCCTCGGACGTGCCGACCTGCACCTTGTCATAACCGCCGCCCGCCAGAACGTAAATAGCCTTGCTGGTCATGCGAACCTCCTGTGTGGATTCGGTAAGTAGCTGAGCAGTTTTGGCTCGCACTGAAGGCTGGTCAAGCGCCAGCACTTGCGAAATATCCTGTTAAACCTCAATAATGCGACTAATTATCAATTACCACGCTAGTTGCCGTTTATGCCCGCTCCCGATCACGCTGCTCTGCATACGCTCTACAGCGAACACAATGGTTGGCTCAAAAGCTGGTTACGCGCCCGCCTGGGCAACGCCAGCGATGCCGCAGACCTGGCGCAGGACACCTTCATCCGGGTGCTGAATGCACGCAATGCCCAGACGATTCGCGAGCCACGCAGCTATCTGGGCGCCATCGCCAATGCATTGATGATCGATAAATTCCGCCGTAAAGCGCTGGAGCAAGCCTATCTGACCGAACTGGCCAACCGCCCGGAACGCCTGGCCGACTCACCGGAAAAGCGCTTGCTGATCCTCGAAACCCTGGTGGCGGTCGACACCTTGCTCGATGGCCTGGGCGAGCGTACCCGGCAGATCTTCCTGGCGGTGCAGCTGGAAGGCTTGAACTACGTCGCCACTGCCGAGCGCTTGGGCGTTTCGGTGACCACGGTGAAGAAACACCTGATTCGTGCCATGACCCACTGCCTGCTGCTGACGGACGACTGAATGGCGCACTCGCTGGATTACCGCACCCTGGAAGCGGCCGCCACCTGGTATGTGCAACTCAATGGCGCACAGCCCACTGACGCCCAGCTTCAGGCCTGGCAGGCGTGGCTGGGCAAAAGCCCGGCCCATGCCCAAGCCTGGGCCCGGGTGGAGAAACTGCAGCGCCAGTTCGGCAACCTGCCCGCCGACGTCGCCCTGCCGACCCTGGCGGGTGTGCGTGCGCGCCGTCGTGCGGTGCTCAAGACCCTTGCCTTGTTGATGGCCGTCGGCGCCAGCGGCTGGGCGGTACGTGAAAGCAGCCCGGCTCAAGCCTTGATGGCCGAACTGCGCACCGGCAAAGGCCAACGGCGCGAAGTCACACTCAGCGATGGCAGCCAACTGGTACTCAACACTGACAGCGCAGTGGACATTCACTTTGACGGCCATCAGCGCCAGTTGCAGCTGCACCGGGGCGAAATCATGGTGCAAACCGCCAGCGATCCCGCCGCCCGCCCGTTTGAAGTACAGACTGCCGAAGGCCGGGTTCGCGCACTGGGTACGCAATTCAGCGTGCGCAGTGATGAGGGCCTGAGCCGGGTCAGCGTTCTGCAACATGCGGTAGAAATCCGCCCTGCGCAAAACGCGCTGGTGCTGCGCTTGGACGCCGGGCAGTCCGTCAGTTTTGACCCGCAGCGGATCGCGGCCCCTCATCGTGCCGCCCCCGGCACCGGTGCCTGGACGCAAGGCATGCTCACCGTGATCGAGTGGCGCCTGGCCGATTTTGTCAGTGAGCTGCGCCGTTATCGTCCCGGGGTGCTGCGTTGCGCCGAGAGCATTGCCGACTTGCGTTTGTCTGGCGCCTTTCGCATCGATGACAGCGACACCCTGCTGGAGAACCTCAGCGCCTCTCTTCCGGTCAAGGTCAACTACCTGACCCGCTACTGGGTCAGCATCGAACCGGCCTGAAAATTTTCAATAAATGGGTTGCCGATTTTCATTCTCATTCGGCTACGCAGGTAAAGCAGCACATCTAGCTGCACTTCTGCCCAGCCAATCGAAGGAAAACCTGCATGACCCGCTCTTGCCCCCGCCCCCTGGTTCGCGCCGTTCACCTGGCATTGTTCGGCCTGACCCTGGCGCCACTGCCAATGTTGGCGATGCTGCCGACTCACGCCATGGCACAAAGCGCCAGCAAGAGTTTCCAGATTGCACCGGGTGCACTGGGCACTAATCTGAGTCTGTTTGCAACGCGCGCCAACATCACCTTGTCGTTCGATGCCCGTCAGACTCAGGGCAAGCAATCGGTCGGTTTGCAGGGCAACTACTCAGTGGAAGAAGGCCTGGCGCGTCTGCTTCAGGGCAGCGGGCTGCAGGCGCAACGTCAGAGCAACGGCGGTTATGTGTTGGTCGAGGCTGACAACAGCGGCGCCCTGGAGCTTGGCGCAACCAGCATCAACGGCCAACTGCTCGGCGAAACCACAGAAAACACCGGTTCCTACACCACTGCAGCGTCACGCACTGCAACCAAGTTGCCACTGTCGATTCGGGAAACGCCGCAATCAATCACCGTGGTCACCCGGCAATTGATGGACGACCAGGGCGCGCAGAGCATCTCCGACGTGCTGCGCGACACCCCCGGCGTATCAGCACAGACCTACGACAGCGACCGCACCGAATTCTCCAGCCGTGGCCTGGTGATCACCAACTACCAGTACGACGGGGTCAACACCATTTATGACGGGGTCTATGGCGAAGGTACTGCCCACGTCGACATGGCGATCTATGATCGCGTTGAAGTGCTCAAGGGCGCGACCGGCCTGATGACCGGCTCCGGTGACCCTTCTGCAACGGTCAACCTGATCCGCAAGAAGCCCACCGCCCAGTTCCAGGCCTCGTTGAGCGGCAGTGCTGGCAGCTGGGACAACTACCGTGGTGAAGCCGACGTCTCCGGCCCGCTCAACAGCAGCGGTACCCTGCGCGGGCGCTTTGTCAGCGCGCAGCAGGACAAAAAGGGCTACCAGGATCATTACCAGCAGAAGAAAGAGGTGTACTACGGCATTCTCGAAGCCGATATCACCCCCGACACCTTGCTCACGGTTGGCATCGACCAGCAGAACACCACCCCGCGTGGTACCTCCTGGACCGGCAACCCGGTGTATTTCACCGACGGCGGTCGCACGGATTTTTCCCGTTCATTCAACCCGGGGGCCGACTGGAGCCGTCGCGATTTCCAGAACCGCACCTACTTCGCCTCGCTTGAACAAGCCCTGGCCAACGACTGGTCACTGAAGTTCAGCGTCAACCAATTGCAAAGCGACCACGACACCCGTTTGGCCTCCGCCAGTGGCGGCAGCCCGGACCGCGACGGCAACGGTATGTTTTTCTACTGGGGGCGTTGGGAAGGTCATCGGGTGCAGAACACTGCCGACCTGAACCTCTCTGGCCCGTTCAGCCTGTTTGGCCGTCAGCATGACCTGGTCGTCGGCTACAGCACCGCGCACTCCCGCCAGACAGGCAGCACCTGGGACACCAGCGAGTTTGGTCTGGTGCCCGGCAGCATCTTCGACTGGGACGGCCACATCGGCGTGCCGGACTTCCCGAAGAACGGCAAATACGAGCAGAAGAAAAGCCAGAACGGTGCCTACATCGCCACCCGCCTGCGCCCCACCGACGAGCTCTCGGTGATTCTCGGCACCCGGGTCAGCACCTTCAAGTACCACGATAACTACGACTACGACGGCCTGAACCCGAACTTCCAGGACAACTCGGCCAGCTACAAAGAGCATGGTGTCGTGACGCCTTACGCCGGTGTGGTCTATGACCTAAACGACACCTATTCGGTGTACACCAGCTACACCTCGATCTACCAGCCACAAAGCAACAAGGACAGCAACGGCGTCACCCTCGACCCGGTTGAAGGCGACAGCTACGAAGCCGGTCTGAAAGCGGCTTACTTCGACGGCAAGCTCAATGCCAGCCTGGCGGTGTTCCGCATTGAGCAAGATAACGTCGCCGAATCGATCGGCACCAACCCGATCACCAACGAAGGCATCTACAAAGCCACCAGCGGCGCCACCACCAAGGGCGTGGAGCTGGAAATCGCCGGTGAACTGCAAGAAGGCTGGAACCTGTCGGCCGGCTACACCTATGCCCGCACGCGGGATGCCGACGAGCAACGCATGTACGGTTTCCCGATGAGTACCAGCAAACCGGAGCACCTGGTGCGTGTGTTCACCACCTACCGCCTACCTGGGATGCTGGACAAGGTTACCGTCGGTGGTGGTGTTAACTGGCAGAGTGCGTTCTACGGCAAGATCTACAGCGGTGCGGTGAACGACTACACCTACATCAAACAAGGCGGCTACACCTTGGTCGACCTGATGAGCCGTTATCAGTACGACGAGCACCTGAGCTTCACCGTTAACGCCAACAACGTATTCGACAAGCGCTACCTGAGCGGCTTGGGCAACTTCGACACCACTTACTACGGCGAGCCGCGCAACCTGATGCTGACCACACGTTGGGATTTCTAAAGTCTGACCTGTAGGAGCGGGCTTGCCCCGCGATAGCGGTGTGTCAGGTTTACCGCAATCGCGGGGCAAGCCCGCTCCTACCCCGCGATTGCTTTTAGCCCTGCAGTAACGCCTGCAATGCCCGGCAATCGGCCGCATGCCAGTCGGTCAGCTCCGGCCAGGGGTTGTCTGGCAGGTTGACGAGGATGGTGCGGGCCCCCGCCGCGCGACCGCAATCCAGGTCAAAGCGATAGTCGCCCACCATGACCATCTCGGCAGGCGCCACCCCCCATTCATCAGCCAGTTTCAACAAGCCACCGGGATGCGGCTTGGGCGGCGCTTCGTCACGCCCCAGTACATACTGCTCGGCAAAGCAGTCCGCCAGGCCAATGGCCTCCAGCGTCACGTGCGCCAGTTCGCGGGCATTGCGGGTCAGGATGCCCAACTGGCAACCGCGCCCGACCAGCGTTCGCACCAGCTCCACCGCACCCACCGCAGCCTGCGAGCCGATCGCCAGGTCACGTTCGTGCTCCAGCAACCAGGCATGCTTGGCCGCAGCTTCAGCCGCAGGCAACGCCGCCAAATGGGTGAGGATGTCATCTGCCGGCGGAATCTCCAGCGCCTCGCGAATGGCGGCAAAGTCATGCACCGCCACGGTCAGGGTGCCGTCCATGTCGAACACCCAGTGACGGATCGCGCTAAGGCTCATGCCCAATCCTTGCGATGACGAATCAGCCCTTCCTGACAGGACGATGCCACCAGTTGCCCGGCCTGATTGAAGATGTTGCCCCGGGAGAAACCACGGGCATTGCCGGCCCACGGGCTGTCCATGGCGTACAGCAGCCACTCGTCAGCCCGCAGGTTGCCGTGGAACCACAGCGCATGGTCGAGGCTGGCAATCTGCATGTCCTTCTGCCACACCGACTTGCTGTGCGGCAGCAGCGAGGTGGTCAGCAGGCCAAAGTCCGAGGCGTAGGCGAGCATGTATTTGTGCAGCGCAGGTACGTCCGGCAGGGTGCCATCGGCACGGAACCAGATGTACTTCACCGGCTCATCCGGTTGCGGATTGAACGGATCTTCAGCGGTCACCGGGCGCATCTCGATCGGCTTGGCGCAGAGCATCTTGTCGCGGATGCTTTCTGGCAGACGGTCAGCCATGCGTTGGAACAACTCGACTTCCGAAGGCAGGTTTTCCGGGCCCACCACGGCGGGCATCTGGGTCTGGTGTTGAAAACCCTCCTCGTCGTACTGGAACGAGGCGCTGCAGGTAAAGATCGGCTGGCCCTTCTGGATCGCCGTCACCCGCCGGGTACTGAAGCTGCCGCCATCACGAACGCGGTCAACCGAATAGACCACCGGCATCGAGGCGTCGCCCGGGCGCAGGAAGTAGCCGTGCAAGGAATGCACATGACGTGCTTCTTCGACTGTCTGGCTGGCGGCCGACAGCGACTGGCCCAGCACCTGGCCACCGTACAGCTGACGAAAGCCGAGGTCCTGGCTGCGTCCGCGGAACAGGTTTTCCTCAATGGCTTCCAGACTCAACAAATCGACCAGATCGTCCAACACGTGGCTCATTCAAGATTCTCCAAAGCAATGCGCAACTGCAACGAATGATACAGGGTTTGTCATAGCTCACCTGTATGCCGTGCAATTCAGCCACGCAGGGTCTGCTGCCACTGTTCGCGGTTGATGCGGTACAACACATGAGCGCGCAACGGGTGATCGGCGGGCAGTTTCGGATGCAGGAAGCTTGCGTCCACATCCTGCTGCATACCAATAGCCTGCATGACTTTCTGCGAAGGCAAGTTACTTTCAGTGGTAAACGACACCACCTGCTCCAGGCCCAACTGGGCAAAAGCGCAGCGCAGGCTGGTCCACGCCGCTTCGCTGGCAAAACCCAGCCCCCAATGACGCCGTGCCAGGCGCCAGCCAATTTCCACTGCGGGCGTGAAGTCGGCATCGAAGTTGACGTTGAGAAGCCCGGTCATGCCGATGAACGCGCCAGAGTCTTTGCGTTCCAACGCCCACAAACCAAAACCGTATTCGTTGAAATGGCCACGGATGCGGCCGATCAGGGCCGCGCTTTCAAGGCGCGTCAACGGGGCGGGAAAATAGCGCATGACCTGGGGGTCGGCACACATGGCTGCGAACTCGCTGAGGTCGTCGTCCTGCCATTGGCGCAGCACCAGACGTGCACTTTCCAATTCAAGTATCGGGGTCATTGCCAGCTCCTGAGCACATCACCTGCAGTTTACAGCGTAGGCAAGCACAAGAAAGCTGGCTATCAGACACTATTCATAGACAAAGCCTCGGCAGCGTTGGCTGTCGAGGCTCTGGAGGGGCGGGGTCGATCAGAACTTGAAGTTTGCCGTCAGCTCGGCAGAGCGACCTGGTGCAACGGTGGCAAACAGCCCGACATGGGACGCATCGTAGATGGTTTCGTCGGTCAGGTTGAGCACGTTGAGTTGCAGGTCGAGGTTCTTGTTGACCTTGTAGCCAACCATCGCATCGTAGCGCCAGTAGTCATCGATGGTGACGGTGTTGGCGTCGTTCATGTAGCGCTCATCCATGTAGTTGGCGCCAGCGCCGACCGTCCAGCGATCGGTGAGGTCGTAGGAGCTCCACAGGCTGAAGCTGTTGGGCGCGATGAACTTGGACTGGTTGCCGTCGTTGCTGCCGTCACCACCCGATTTGACCACCTCGGCATCGAGGTAGGTGTAACCGGCCCAGACCGCCCAGACGTCGGTAATACGGCCAGTGGCGCCCAGTTCGACACCGGTGACTTTCTGGTCGCCATCGAGCGCCACCAGGCCGGTGGTTGGGTCGGTCACCCGCGCGTTGGTCTTCTCGGTGCGGAAGATCGCGGCGGTCAACGACAACTGCTCGTTGAACACATCCCACTTGGTACCCAGTTCTACGCTGCGCGCTTTTTCCGGATCAAGGTTGGCTTTGTTGCCATTGAGGTTACCGGCACCGGCACCATCGGCACCGCCCGACTGGGTGTTCTCACCCGACGGGTTGGAAGAGGTGCCGTAAGCCAGGTAAATGCTGCCGTTAGGCAGTGGCTTGAAGACCACGCCGAGCTGATAGTTCCACAGCTCGCTGGACGACTCGGCGCCGCCAGGAACTCGGTCCTTCACTTCATAGTCGTCGTAACGGATGCCCAGGTTCAGGTCCCACTGTTCATGCAAGCCCAGGGTGTCAAAGGCATACAGCGATTTGACTTCAGTCTGGTTCTTGCTGCTGACTTCGCCTGTACCCGGTCGCAGCGTCCAACCGCCATCGTGAGGGTTGGGATTCTCCAAGTCTGCGGGGCGACCGTTATTACCGGCATGCTTGTTTTTGTCGGTAATGGTCTCGCGGCTAACTTCCACACCTGTGGCATAGGTGTGCTTGATGTTACCGGTGTGGAAACTGCCAAACAGGTCGGTCTGGTTGATCACCGAAGTGTTAACCACATTGCGCTGGCGGAAACCGCGGCCAACCTGCCCGTTCTGTTCCTGCGCGACGTTGGCAAACACCGGCCGGCTCATCACGTAGTTCTGCATACTACGACCACCGCGCAAGGTGTTGCGCAACTTCAGTTCATCACTAAAGTCATGCTCGACCATCAACGTAGCCAGATCAGCAGAGGTTTTCTGGAAATCACGATCGACCAAACCGTAGAAGTTGTCACGGTCAACATCGGCTGGCTTATTGGTAATCAGGGAAATCGGGTGGCCCTGATCCGGAATGTCATCGGTTTCATAGTGATAGTAGCTGGCCGTCACGCGGGTCGGCCCTTGCAGCCCCCAGGTGATGGTTGGGGCGATACCCCAGCGCTTGACCTCGACATCATCACGGCCTGGTGTATCGGCCTCGTGCTTCATCGCGTTCAGGCGGAAGGCAATGTCCTGGTCGGGCAGGTACTGGTTGATATCAATGGTCTCGCGCCACAGCTGGTCAGTACCCATGGTGATACTGCCGCCGATGGAGTCTTCCATCTTCGCCGACTTGCTCACCAGGTTGATGGTGCCACCAGTCGACCCCCGGCCGCTGTAGGCAGAGCCCGGGCCTTTGACGATCTCGACCGATTCGACGTTGAACGCTTCATGGGACATCCGGCCGAGGTCACGCACGCCGTCGATCTGCAGGTCGGTACTGGATTCGAAGCCACGAATGAACGGGCGATCGCCCAGCGGTGTGCCACCCTCGCCAGCGCCCAGGGTGATACCTGGGGTGGTACGCAACACATCAGTCAGCGACTTGAAACTACGCTCTTTGATCAACGCTTCATTAATGATGGTGATCGACTTAGGGGTTTCAAGCAGCGGCGCGGTGAACTTCGGCGATGACATTTCATCGACTTTAAATGTTTCGTGATGTTTACCGGTGATCGCAGTTGCATCCAGTTCCAATGCTGTTCCCGGCTTGCTAGCGGACGTATTGGAAGTGTCCGCAATACTTGCCGAAGACCAGGAAGCCACCGCCAGACCCAGCGCAGTGTAGAGATGACCTGATTCTGAACGACGTGTTGTTTCAGCCTTATATGCCATTAGTAATGTCACCATCAGAAAATGATGCGCAATACTATTTACGAGCAATTATCAGATGAAGTGTATTTACATAATTTACGCGGAGTAACATATTATTTCGCAGCGCACATTAAGTTACATATATTCAGTTACATATATCTAGTTACAAGTTAACTTGTGCACTATTCATCAATACAAGCCATCGCTCTGACAGCGCATACCAAGCTGCGTTCAATTGTTCTTCGCAGACAGCCCACGGTAGGGCCCGCTCGCGGTTATGCCGGGCAGACTTTTTTCACATCCACTTCACCTGCTCTCCACGTGCAGCCGCCTAAAGTGCTGCCACGCTCGTAGCCCCCGCCTCTGTCATGGGTGCTCGATTCGATTCCGCGTTATGGAGTAGCAGCATGTTGCCGAGCGCAACCAAGAACCCTGTCCTGTCCCCAGCCAAGCGACGACGTTTGCTCTCGTTCAAAACGATGTTGCTTGGCCTGTGCGTCGTGTTCGCATTAGCCATCCTCACCACTTGGGCTTCAACGAGAACTCAAATTGTGGACTTGGGCAGTGACAATCAAATGCACAACAGTGGTGTGTACCGTGAGTGGTCCAAAGGCGCAGTAATCGTGCTGATCCGTCACGCCGAGCGCTGTGATCGGTCGAACGACGCCTGTCTCAACGACCCGAGCGGGATCACGGTGGCCGGAAGCGAAGCGGCGAAAGGCGTTGGCAACGGCTTGCAGCAACTGGGCATGCAAGGCACCGAGGTGCTGAGCAGCCCCGAGGTGAGGACCCGCCAGACCGCACACTTTATCTTCGGCAAAGCCATCAGCAGCGAAGACTGGGTGAAAGCGTGCGACAAGGACTTCGCCGACACCGCCCTGGCGCACAAATCGCCGCAGCACAATCTGGTGCTGGTGACCCACAGCGGTTGTATCGACCATATGGAGCGCCAACTGAAGGTGCCCGGTGGCTTGCGCTCAAGCGACTATGCCAGTGCGCTGTTTATCTCTGTCGCCGCTAACGGCAAACCGAGAATTCTCGGCCAGATGAACGCCAACGAATGGCAAAAACTGCTGGTCAGCACAAGGACATAAGCATGCAAGCCGGCACACGCAAAGCCTACTACCTGCTCAATCTTGGCGTTCCACTGGTACTGGCCATGGTTGTGTTCATGCTCTTTGACCTCACCCATCTGGACAGGATGATCAGCAACCTGCTGCTCGATCCTGCCACCGGCCAGTTTCCTCTGTTGCATAACCAATGGTTTGAAAAAGTTACCCACAAGTGGCCGCGGATCCTGCCGAACTGGACCGGTGAAGCCGCCATCATCGGCGCATTGCTGTCTTGCCTTTGGCCACTGCTGGCCAAGCGCCCGACGCTGGCCAACAACCTGTTCCTGGAAAAGTCGCGCATCGCCCCACTGCTGCGCTTCACCACTCGGTATCGGCGCGACTTTTTTTTCGTAGTAGTGGCCTTTGCCCTGAGTACCACGGTAATTCACTACCTGAAAAGCCACACCAGTGTGTACTGCCCGGTCGAAACCACGCTCTACGGCGGTGAGCACTTGCGTGTCG
This sequence comes from Pseudomonas sp. NUPR-002, assembly GCF_056322725.1. Lineage (NCBI taxonomy): Bacteria > Pseudomonadati > Pseudomonadota > Gammaproteobacteria > Pseudomonadales > Pseudomonadaceae > Pseudomonas > Pseudomonas sp. NUPR-002. The sequence goes on along the minus strand of NZ_CM150476.1, from coordinate 779,408 downwards.
AGTGGTTCGAGAACTTCAGTTGGTTCAACAAGGCAGGGGACGGTCGTTGCTGGCCGGGCGGCCATGCTTCCAACGGCTTTACCCTGTTGGCCTTGTACTTTGTGGCCAGACGCCATCGCTGGCAGCACGCCCGCAAGCTGCTGGTTGCCATCCTGTTGATTGGCTTGATCTACGGCACCACGCGGGTACTGCAGGGCTGGCACTATATGTCTCATACCTTCTGGGCCGGCATCTTCGTGTGGCTGTCCAGTTGGCTCAGCGCACTGCTGTTCTATGGTCGCAAAGCGCTGCAAGCACCAGCGCTGCGCCGGTCACAGGCAACACGAACAACAGCGCTCAGCGCCATGCCAGCATCACTACGCCCAGAGTAACCAGGCTGATGCCCGCCCACTGACGCAGGTCGAGTTTTTCACCCAGCAAGGTCACTCCCAACACGGCAACCAGCACCACACTGAGTTTATCCACAGGGGCCACCTGTGACGCCTGGCCTAATTGCAACGCACGGAAGTAGCAAATCCAGGACGCACCGGTGGCCAACCCGGAGAGCACCAGAAACAGGTAGCTGCGTGGCGAAATCGAACTCAACGACTGGTATTGGCCGGTGGCGTAAAGAATCAGCGCCAGGCTGATCAACACCACCACCGTGCGTAACAAAGTGGCGAAATCGGAGTTGATACCGCTGATGCCGACCTTGGCGAAAATCGCGGTGAGTGCGGCAAATACCGCCGAAAGAAGCGCCCAGAACGTCCAGGAAGCGAGCATGGTTGTGCCTTAGGTAAAAAAGTCGTGCCTCTTACAAAGTAGCGTAACGGTGAGCGCAACTGGCAAGATCGAGATCTATCTTGTTCAAGTACCTGCCATGCCGCTGCCGCTGATTTACCACGACGACTACAGCCCGGAATTTCCTGCCGAGCACCGCTTTCCGATGGACAAGTTCCGCCTGTTGCGCGACCACCTGGTCGACAGCGGCCTGACCACCGACCAGGCGCTGCTGCGCCCACAGATCTGCCCGAACGATATTCTCGCCCTGGCGCATGATCGCGGGTACATCGAACGCTACATGAATGGCGAGTTGTCCCGCGAAGACCAGCGCCGCCTCGGTCTGCCCTGGAGCGAAGCATTGGCGCGGCGCACCGTCAGGGCGGTGGGCGGCTCCTTGCTAGCGGCCGAGCAAGCCTTGCAGCACGGCATCGCCTGTCACCTGGCGGGCGGCACCCACCACGCCCACTACGACCACCCGGCCGGTTTCTGCATCTTCAATGACCTGGCAATCATCAGCCACTACCTGCTCGAAGCCGGGCGGGTTCACAAGGTATTGATCTTCGACTGCGACGTGCACCAGGGCGATGGTACCGCGCGGATTCTCCAGAACACCCCGGATGCGATTACCGTGTCGTTGCATTGCGAGCAGAATTTCCCGGCGCGCAAGGCCCACAGCGACTGGGACATTCCCTTGCCCCGGGGCATGGGCGATCAGGCCTACCTGAAGGTGGTGGAAGACGCCCTCAACTACCTGTTACCGCTGTACCGCCCGGATCTGGTGCTGTACGACGCCGGCGTGGATGTGCACAAAGACGACGCCCTCGGCTACCTGCAATTGACTGACGAGGGCGTCGCGGCACGTGATGAATTGGTACTGCGTCAGTGCCTGGGCAGGGATATTCCGGTGGTTGGCGTCATCGGCGGTGGTTACAGCAAAGACCGCCAGGCCCTGGCACGCCGCCACGGTATTCTTCATCACAGCGCCAGCCGGGTACTGGGTTACTCACAATGACTGTGGAGCCGCCTGTGGATAACCTGCGTGAAAGCCACTGCAGCCCTTTATTGGCCTGGGCTTGAAGCAACTGCTCATTTTTTGTTCAGTGTTTCCGCTGGCCTTGCTGAGGTAGAATGCCGGCTCTTTTTCCAGCCTGCAGCCGACCATGACCGACACCCGCTCCACCCGCCGCCCACACGTTGCAATTATCGGAGGCGGCCCGGCCGGGCTGATGGCCGCCGAAGTGCTCGGCCAGGCCGGGGTTGCGGTAGACCTGTATGACGCCATGCCTTCGGTGGGACGCAAGTTCCTCCTGGCCGGGGTCGGCGGCATGAACATCACCCACTCCGAAGCCTACCCTGCGTTCATCTCGCGGTATGCCGAGCGCAGCGGTGAAATCGCCAGGTTGCTGGAACACTTCGACGCCGATGCCTTGCGGCAGTGGATTCACGGGCTGGGCATTGAAACCTTTGTCGGCAGCTCTGGCCGCGTGTTTCCCCGCGACATGAAAGCCGCCCCGCTGCTGCGCGCCTGGCTCAAGCGCCTGCGCGAAATCGGCGTAGTTATCCACACCCGGCACCGTTGGCTTGGCTGGAACAATGACGGCAGCTTGCGGCTGGCTTATCCACAGGGTGAACTGACCCTCACGCCTGACGCCACGCTGTTGGCCCTGGGTGGCGGCAGTTGGGCACGACTGGGCTCTGATGCGGCGTGGTTGCCCTGGCTTGTGGATAAAGGCGTACAGGTCGCGCCCTTGCAAGCGGCCAACAGCGGCTTCGAAGTTCACGCCTGGAGTGACCTGCTCAAGAGCAAATTCGCCGGTGCCCCACTGAAAAACATCGCCCTGAGCCTTGCTGGGCAAACCCCGCGCCTGGGTGAATGCATCGTCACCGCACAGGGGCTTGAAGGCAGCCTGGTGTATGCCTGGTCGGCGCAGATCCGCGAAGCGATCAACCGCGCGGGCAGCGCCACGGTGCTGCTCGATCTGCTGCCTAACCGTTCTGTGGATAACATTCACAAGGCCCTGAGCAAGCCTCGCGGCTCACGCTCGATGGCCAAACACCTGCACAGCCAGCTGGGCCTGGATGGGGTCAAAGCTGCGTTACTGCGCGAACAAACCGATGCCCAGACCTTCGCCGACCCGGCCTTGCTGGCCCAGGCGATCAAGGCCCTGCCGATTGTGCTGGTGCGCCCGCGCCCGCTGGATGAAGCGATCAGCAGCGCAGGTGGCGTTACGTTTGAAGCGATGGATGAACACTTGATGCTCAAGGCGCTGCCGGGAGTGTTCTGCGCCGGGGAGATGCTGGACTGGGAAGCGCCTACCGGTGGCTACCTGCTCACAGCGTGTTTTGCCAGTGGGCGCCAGGCGGGGTTTGGTGTGCTGAACTGGATTGCGGGCCTGTAGGAGCGGGCTTGCCCCGCGATCGCGGTGTGTCAGGCAAACCGCGATCGCGGGGCAAGCCCGCTCCTACAGCTACTTCAAGGCTTACGCTTGCGCGGCCCGGTATTGAAGGTCGGCACTTTGCGCACCGGCTTGGCCACTGGCGCCGTCGCCGTCTCTGCGCTGTCCATCCAGCGCCCCAGGCTGCGCTTGCTGCTGCTTTCCTTGGGCTTCTTCGGTTTCTTCGGCTTCTTCAGCACCTGCCCACTGGCATCAGTCATCGGCACTTTGTGATCCGGAATAAAGTCCGGCTCTTCATGGCGCGGCAAGGTTTTGCGCGTCAGCATCTCAATGGCTGAAAGCAGCTGCACTTCATCAGCGCACACCAGCGAGATCGCCTCACCGGTATTCCCCGCACGCCCAGTACGGCCGATACGGTGGATGTAATCTTCAGCCACAATCGGCAAATCGAAGTTGACCACCAATGGCAGGTCGTCGATATCCAACCCCCGCGCAGCAACGTCGGTGGCGACCAGGATCTGGATCTCACGCGCTTTGAAACTGTCCAGCGCACGCTGGCGGGTTGCCTGGGGCTTGTCACCATGAATGCCGTCGGCGTTCACGCCCTGGCCACGCAGGCGCTCGACCAGTTGATCAACACCGTTACGCGTCTTGGCAAACACCAGCACCTGCTTCCAGCGTTGTTTGCGCAGCAGGTGGCTGAACAACTCCGGCTTGCGCTTCTTGTCCACCGGCACAATCCACTGTTTGACCGTGCTGGCAGTCACGTTGCGCGGGCTGACTTCGATGCTCAGCGGATCGTTCAGGGTTTGCCCGGCCAGCAGGCGAATCTCGTCGGAAAAGGTTGCCGAGAACAGTAAGGTCTGGCGTCGCGCTGGCAACGCGGCATACACCGCGCGCAGCTCTTCGGCAAAGCCCAGGTCGAGCATGCGGTCAGCTTCATCGAGTACCAAGGCCTGCAACTGATTGAACTTCACCGCGTTCTGGCGGAACAGGTCCAGCAGACGCCCCGGCGTGGCCACCAGCAGGTCGATGCCTTTACGCAGTTTCATCATCTGCGGGTTGATGCTGACGCCGCCGTACACCGCATAGGTGCTCAACGGCAGGTGTTCGGCGTACTCGCGGATGTTGCTGTGTACTTGTTCCGCCAGTTCGCGGGTCGGTACCAGCACCAGGGCACGCACCGAGTTGCTGGCAACCTTGGCGCCTTCCAGGGTCAGGCGTTGCAACAGTGGCAGGGCGAAGCCTGCGGTTTTGCCGGTACCGGTCTGGGCTGCGGCCATCAGGTCACGCCCTGCCAGCACGGCAGGAATGGCCTGGGCCTGGACCGGCGTCGGGGTGTTGTAGTCCAGGCGCTCAAGCGCGCGCAGCAAGGGTTCAATCAGGCCGAGTTTGGCGAATGTCATAGCAGTACCGTCAGGGGAGTTCAGCAATGCCGGCAGTTTACCTTGTTCAGCCTGCTGCTTCCTGACAAACCGCTGCTACTTGCACAGCTCGCCCTCTACTGGCGCTTGCGGCTTGCTGGCGACAGTGGCTGGCTTGCGCCACTGCGGCAAACCGATCAACACCACCGCACCGATGATCACCGCCATCGCCACGCATTCCTCAAAGCCAATCTGCTCGCCGGCAAACAGAATGCCCAGCAACACCGCCACGGCCGGGTTGACGTAGGCGTAGCTGGTAGCCGCCGCCGGGCGCACATGCTTGAGCAGGTACATGTAGGCGCTGAACGCCAGGATCGAGCCAAAGAACACCAGGTAGGCCAACGCGCCCCAGCCCGCCGCCGTGGGCATTTGGGTCATGCGTTCACCGCTGAGTGCGCTGCCTATCAACAAGGCAGCGCCACCGACCAGCATCTCGGCGGCACTGGCCATCGGGCCCTGAGGCAGCGGCAGGCTTTTGCTCCACACCGAGCCGAACGCCCAGGACGCTGCCGCAAACAGGATGAGTGCCGCGCCCATAGGGCTGGCCTGCAGGTTCGAGCCCAGGTTAAGCATGGCAATACCGATCAGCCCAAGGAGGATCCCAGCCCACTCCAGGCGGGTGTTGCGATGCCCCCAGAACAGGCCGAACAACAGGGTGAACAAGGGCACGGTCGCGACGGCCAACGCAGCCACTCCGGAGGCCACGCCAGCATGCTCGGCAAGCGTCACGCCACCATTGCCACAGCTGAGCAACAGCACACCGATAATGCCAGCGGCACGCCACTGCGGCCAGGTCGGTGCGGGCACGCCGCGCCAGCGCAGAAAGCCATACAGCAGCGTACCGGCAATCACAAAGCGCACACCCGCCATCAGCAGCGGCGGCCAGGACTCGACACCAATACGAATGACCAGGTAAGTCGAGCCCCACACCAAATACAACGCAAGGAAGGCGCCGATCAAAACCAAGGGGAAACGACGAGGGGCAGGCATGGGGGGCTCGAATTTTGTTGGTCGGGGGGTTAGTTTAGAAAGCCATACGCGCAAACATAAGTTACAAAACCTGTTTAAAAGAGCCGTACACTTTTGAAAGAACGGTTCTTAAGGCTATACACCTTCGAATAACAAGTCGCCTCAGGAAACCCATGGACAAGTACGATCGAATGCTCCTCAGCGCCTTGCTGGAAAACGGCCGCGCCTCCTTTGCAGAGCTCGCGCGCAAGGTCAATCTGTCGGCTCCGGCCGTTGCTGAGCGGGTTGCCAAACTTGAGGCCAGCGGTGTCATTACCGGCTACAAGGCCAACGTTGACCTGGAAAAGATCGGCCTGCCCATCCGGTGTGTGATTGAACTGCGTCTGGCTAGCCATGGTAATCAGCAGGCATACGAAGCCCTTACGCAAATCCCACAACTGACCGAGTGCCATCGGGTGACCGGTGATCCCTGCGTGATCATGCAAGCGGCGGTGGGCTCGATGCCGGAACTGGAGGCGCTGATCAACCGCGTTGCGCAGTTCGGCTTCAGTAAAACCTCGATCATTCTCTCCAGCGCGGTGGAGCGCCGCGTGCCGTTGAGCCACCTGGAGCACAACGGCAAGAAGGCCTAGCGGTAGCTCTTCAGCGCCTCGGCAATCTTCGCTGCAGGCACCTTTTGCAGGCTGCAGAACACGTTGTGAGACACGGCACTGACGCCCTGTTCACGCAACTGCCCGGCCAGGTGCTGGGCCAGGTTGGCAGCCATTTCGGCATCGGCCATCGCCCGGTGAGCGGTACCGGTATCAGGCAGGCCAGCCCAGCGCGTCAAGGTGCCGAGTTTGTGATTGGGCGCCGCCGGCATCAGGCGCCGGGCCAACAGCATCGAACAGGCAAAGCGCTGGCTGCGGCTGCGGCCGATCTGCGCCAGTTCGTAGTCCCAGAACTTCTGGTCGAACGAGGCGTTGTGCGCCAGCATCGGGGTATCGCCAACGAACTCGGCGACTTCATTCATTACCTGCTCAACGGGTGGTGCACTGCGCAGCATGGCGGTGGTGATACCGGTCAAGCTGGCCACGAAAGAAGGTACGGGCAAACCGGCATTCATCAAACTCTGGTAGCGCTCGACAATACGCCCCCGCTCAAGCATCACCACCGCCACTTCGGTGGCACGGCAGTTGGCACCCGGCGAGATACCGGTGGTTTCAAAGTCGATAACAGCAATACGTTCCAAACCTGAACCTCAGAAAAACTTAGTGGCGCAGCAACAACGCGCCCTCAATGGGCACATAACGACTGGCGGCGCGAATCAGCGAGTTGGCGGTCAAGCCCGGTACACCGTAGGCCACCGCTTCGATGCCGTGACGGCTGATGACCCGCTCCAGCAACAGATCGAAATCGCCGTCGCCAGAAGCCAGTACCACCTCATCGACCCTGGCCGCTGCATCGATTACATCCAGGGTGATGCCGACATCCCAGTCACCTTTGGCCGAGCCATCGCTGCGCTGGATGTAAGGCTTGAGTTTGACGGTAAATCCGAGGTTACGCAGGATCTGCTGAAACTGCTGCTGTTTGCTGTCGCCGCGATCGATGGCGTAGGCGACCGCTTCGACAATCTGCCCACGCTGGCTGATCTCGGCCCACAACGCGGCATAGTTGAAATGACAACCATAGGCCTGGCGCACGGTGTAGTAGAGGTTCTGCACATCGGCGAACACCGCGATCTTCTTCACCGTTCTTCCTCATGGCGCCGTGGCGCGGTTGCCGGCCACCGCACACCGGGGCCATTTTGGCGCCCAGTATGCCAGCCTGGAGGCGGTGCGGGTATGCGTACTCAGACGAAGCTGTCGTCGCCGTCGAAGAATCCGCCGCCGTCGCTGCCGTAGTCAGTGTCCATAAAACCGCCCTGATCGTTGCCGTAGTCGCTGTTGTCGGCAGTCAGGCGTTGCTCATCATTGCTGCCCCAGCCGCCGCTGTCGCTGGCAGGTGCGGGCTCTTCCTTGATCACCTCGACCACTTCTTCAGGTTGTGAGTGATGGTTGAACAGGCTGCTGATGCCCTGCGCCAGCATCACCCCGCCCGCGACGCCAGCTGCCGTTTGCAAGGCGCCGCCAAGGAAGCTGCTGGCACCACTGCGCGCCGGGGCCTGCGCAGGTGCGGCATTGAAACCTTGCTGCGCGGCGGCCGCGCTCGGGTTGAAGCCGCGTGCCGGCTCACGCCAGCCGCCAGCGCCAGGTGTACTGGCCGGTGCTTGCGCCTGAGCCGGTTGAGGGTCACGGGTACCACTGCCGAAGATATTGGAAAGAAACCCCCCGCTGCTATTCGAGGTGGTAGCTGCCACCTGCGCCTTGGCCTGTTTGAGTTCGGCCTGCAGTTGCTTGTTCTGCTCATCCAGCCGCTTGAGCGCAGCCTCCTGAACCAGAATCGCCTGCGCCATGTAGTAAGGCGCCGCCGGTTGTTGCTGCAGGTGCTCGGTAATCCGTGCCTGGGCCTGTGCATCACGCGGAGCAGCCGGATCCTCGGCTTGCCTGAGCCGGCCAAACAGGCCATCGATCAGGGTTTGTTCTTCACTGTTCATGGGCAACCTCACACTAGAGCCGGGGAATTCAGGCCTACCGAAAATGGGGTTTCAGCGGCGCAGATTCAACACAAGGCGCAATGAAACTTTCTTCAGATTAAGGGCTGGCTGGGCTAAAGTTACGCCCTGCTTTTTTTCAAAATGATATCGACCGATGAATCCGCTCAGTATTCTGCGTGACTCCCTGTATTTTTTCCGCCGCCACCTGCTGAGCATTATCCAGCTGTGCTTGCCACTGGTGGTGCTCGAAGCACTCTGCAACCAATGGCTGTATCAGCAAGTGGGTAAAGAGGCCTCACAGGCCTATGGCATGTTGGCCAGCCTGGTGTTCTACCCACTCTACAGCGCGGCCCTGATTCTCTATCTCGACACCCGCAGCAACGGCTATACACCGCTCAAGCGCAACCTGCTGGCCATGGCCCTGCGTCTGTGGCCATCGTTCGCCCTGATGATCATGCTCAGTTCGCTGTTGATCATTGCTGGCGCCGCGCTGTTCATCCTCCCGGGGATCTGGGTAATGATCAACCTGACATTTGCCGAGTACCTGCTGGTGCTACGCGGCCTGAAGCCACTGGCGGCCATGCAGGCAAGCTTCCAGATGACCACCGGCAATTTCTGGCGAATCCTGACCTGCGTACTTGGCGTCCTCGCCCCGCTGTGGCTGATCGACGGCTTGAGCCAGATGCTGGTACCGGAGCCAACACCGCTGATGGAACTGGCCCTCGACAGTGGCAATGGCTTCCTGCAGTTGTTCAGCACCGTGGTGATGTTCCGGCTGTTCATGCTGATCAGCGAGACGGCTGAAAAGCGGCCTGAAGCCTGAGCTGATCCGGAAACCTTTCGGTCTCCCATCTGCGCATTTACCGGACACACAATGCGCGCACTGCAGCTGACTGCTGCTGTGCGCACATCCGGAAAATACACAGAGAAGGACATCACATGACCGACACTCAGGACGCCCCCCTGCACGCCGAAGAACTCTCGACGTTTCTGGGCAGAATCTACATGCTGAAAGCGGGCCGTGAAATCCCGCTGCGGCTCAGCCAATCCAGTGACAAATTCAATTGGGGCTTTACGCCTGAAGATGACTGGCTGCAGGCAGGCGGAACGCAAAAACCGCCCCTGTTCGAGTTCGTCTTCCATTCACAAACTGAAAACCGCCTGCACTTCAATATTTCCGGCACGGGTCGTAAAGCCACGAAGAAACTCGGGGCCAGCCGCAACGGCTATCTGGGGCTATATGAAGTGTCAGAGGTCACAGACTACTGGAAGCTTGAGCCACTGAACTGGACTGAAAAAGGTCTGGTTTGCCGTTGGCGCGATCACCTGGGCAATCTTGTCAGGGCGATCCCAGACACCCCTCATTTCGATCAGGGCACCTTCTACCTATTGAACGTCACCGAGGGTGACGTTCATGAGTTTCTGGTCAAGCGTGTCGACTGATAAAACCGTTAAAGGCGCTGACGTTGGCTGAGGTTAACGTCAGCGCACTAGCACTCAGCAACGCTCACTAGCGACCCGCACCACGCGGTTTAGCCCGCGCCGTCGCTTCTGCCACCAACGGATCGTCCGGCCAATAGTGCTTTGGATAACGCCCCTTCAAATCCTTCTTCACTTCGGCGTAGGTGGTGCGCCAGAAGTTGGCCAAGTCCTGCGTCACCTGCACCGGACGGCGCGCCGGGGACAACAGGTGCAGTAACACCACCTGACGGCCCTGGGCGATGCGTGGCGTGTCGGCCAGGCCGAACAGTTCCTGCAGGCGCACTGCCAGCACCGGTGGCTGCTCACTGTAGTCCAGGCGGATGTTCGATCCCGAAGGTACGCTCAAGTGCACCGGTGCCCATTCGTCCAGGCGTTGCGGCAACGGCCAGGGCAACAGATTGCGCAAGATCGACGACAAGTCGAGCTGAGCGAAATGACTCAGGCGGGTGACCTTGCCCAGGTAAGACTGAAGCCAGTCTGGCAAGCTTGCCAGCAGTGCCGTGTCACTCAGGTCCGGCCATTCGCTGCTCGTACCGGACTGAAGGTCCAATTGGCGCAACAGCGCCACCCGTGCCTGCCATTGGCGTAGCTCAGGCGTCCAGGACAACAGCTCCAGGCCCTTGCGTCTGACCAGTTCCAGCAGCGCCTTGGCGCGCGCATCCTCATCCAGCCCGGTCAAGGGTTCACGGCTGAGCACCAGCTCGCCAACCTTGCGTTGACGTTCGGCGCGCAGGACGTTTTCGCGTTCATCCCAGTCGAGGAGATCGACATCATTGACCTGTTCGGCCAATACACCGTCGAACAAAACAGGGTCGAATTCGGCGGCCAGGTAGATACGCTCCTCGCGCTGTCCCTGACGGCTGCCCAGGTCAGCAACCACCAGCCACGGGCACTTCATCAGCGCATCCGCCTCAGCAAACATTGCCGCCCGGCCATTGGCCAGACGGTATTCGGCGCCCCCGGCACGGCGTTGCTGGGCCACCCGGTCGGGATAGGCCAGCGCCAACAACGCGCCCAACCAGCGGGCGTGCTGCGGGTCGGCAACGGCTGAACGCGCTTTGCCCCGCAAGTAACCTCGGTACTGTCGGGCCAGTTGCCGGGCGCGTTGCACCCCACCCTGTCCGCCTTTGCTCGCGCGGGTTTCACCGCTGAGCAAGGCAAGGCGGCTGTGCAGATCAGCACCGCCGCCACGCAGAATGTCGCGTTCACCCAACAGCGCAGCCACATCGCAGGCCATCTCCGCCAGGCCCAGATCCTGCCCGCGCAACAACAGATGGGCGATACGCGGATGCGCCGGCAGCTCGGCCATGGCCTGACCGTGCTCGGTCAGCGCGTCCTGAGCGCCAGCCTTGAATGCGCCCAAACGGCGCAACAGATCCAGCGCCTGTGCATACGCGGCGGCGGGCGGTTGATCCAGCCAACACAACTGCTCCGGGGTAACGCCCCAGCGCGCCAGTTGCAAGGCCAGGCCGGCGAGGTCGGCCTGAAGAATTTCGGCACTGCCGTAGGCGGCCATCTGTTCGTGCTGGGTCTCGGACCACAGTCGGTAACACACCCCCGGTTCAAGCCGCCCGGCGCGACCGGCACGCTGAGTGGCACTGGCGCGCGAAATGCGTTGGGTATCGAGGCGGGTCATGCCGCTGCCTGGATCGAAACGCGGTACACGCGCCAGCCCGGCATCAATCACCACCCGCACGCCATCAATGGTCAGGCTGGTCTCGGCAATGTTGGTTGCCAGCACCACCTTGCGCTTGCCCGGTGGCGCGGCATCGATAGCGGCGCGCTGGGCGTTGAGCTCAAGCACACCGTGCAACGGGCACAGCAGAAAGTCCTGACGCTCGCCCAGCGCGTCTTGCAGTGACTGATGCACCCGACGAATTTCGGCTTGGCCTGGGAGAAACACCAGCACACTACCCGACTCATCGGCAATCGCCTGCAAGACCGTGTCGACCACCCGCGGCTCGATGAATTCGCCCGGTTGAAACGGCCGCCCCCAGCGCACATCGACCGGGTACATGCGCCCTTCACTGCTGATCACCGGCGCCTCACCGAGCAAACTCGACAGGCGTTCACCCTCAAGCGTTGCCGACATCAACAGGATTTTGAGCGGCGGCTCATCACGCAGCAGTTCGCGGCCATTGAGACTCAGGGCAAGGGCAAGGTCGGCATCGAGGCTGCGCTCGTGGAACTCGTCGAAAATCAGCAGGCCAACGCCCTCCAGCGCCGGATCGGCCTGCAGACGGCGGGTGAGGATGCCTTCGGTGACCACTTCGATCCGGGTATTGGGACCAACTTTGCTGTCCAGACGTATCCGGTAACCGACCGTTTGCCCGACCGCCTCGCCCAACTCACTGGCCAGCCGCTCGGCTGCTGCACGCGCGGCCAGGCGGCGTGGTTCCAGCATAAGAATGCTCTGCCCCTGCAGCCACGGCTCATCGAGCAAGGCCAGGGGGACGCGGGTTGTTTTGCCGGCGCCGGGTGGCGCTTCCAGCACCGCCTCATGGCGCTGGTTCAGCGCTTCACGCAAGGCTGGCAGTACGGCATCGATCGGTAACGAAATCATGGTGGCCCTCAAACAATGCGCCGAGTATAACGGCGAACCGAGCCTGCCCTATCATGGTCTTAGCTGTAGCTACCGGCTCTTTGCCTGTATCGTTGTGGCCTTCATTCCGGAGATATCCATGCGTATTCCTTCTCGCGTCATTGGCGGCGTTCTGATCACCACTCTGCTGACCCAGCTATCGGCCTGCGGCACGATTTTCTACCCTGACCGACGCGGTCAGATCGAAGGCAAGATCGACCCTGTGGTTGCCGCGATGGACGCCATCGGCATCCTGTTCTACGTACTTCCCGGCCTGATCGCCTTCGGTGTCGACTTCGCCACCGGTGCTATTTACCTGCCCGGTGGCCGCTCGGCCCAGGTCGCCCCGGAAAAGCTCAACCAAGCCATTACCGCAGACGGCAAGGTCGACAACAGTAAACTGCAGGCTATCCTCGAAAGCGAACTGGGCCAGAGCCTGCCGTTGAACGACCCGCGCCTGATCCAGCACAAAGGCAGTGTCGAGCAACTGGCGATGTATGGTCTGAAGCCCGCCGCATGAGTAGCCACAGGATGTCGCTGGCAGCATGAATTCTTCGGCTGAACACCAACGCCTGCTGCGCCTGGCCACCCGTGCCTCACTGGCCGTGGCCAGTATTCTGATTCTGACCAAGGCGGTGGCCTGGTGGCTCAGCGGCTCGGTGAGTCTGCTGGCGGGCCTGACCGATTCGGCACTCGATGGTGTCGCCTCGTTCCTCAATTTGCTCGCCGTGCACTACGCCCTGCGCCCGGCCGACGACGATCATCGTTATGGCCATGGCAAGGCCGAAGCCATGGCGGGCATGGCACAGGCGCTGTTCATTGCGGTGAGCGCGGTGTTGATCGGCGTGCAAGCGGTTGAACGGTTACAGAATCCCCAGCCACTGGGCGACACCGCCATCGGTATCGCGGTGATGCTGCTGTCGCTGGCACTGACAATCGCCTTGTTGATGCTGCAGGCGCGGGTCATCCGCATTACTGGCTCCACAGCGGTGCGTGCCGACTCGCTGCACTACCGCTCCGATCTGTTGCTCAACGGCAGCATCCTGCTCGCCCTGGTACTGGCCCGCCTCGGCTGGCCACAACTGGACGCTTTCTTTGGTCTGGGCATTGCCCTGTACATCCTCTGGAGCGCGCTGCAGATTGCCCGGGAAAGTACCTCGATCCTGATGGACCAGGAACTGCCGGGCGACATCAGCGAACAGATGCTGACGCTGGCCTGCGCTGTGCCTGGCGTGCGCGGCGCACATGACCTGCGTACACGGGTTTCTGGAAGTCATTGGTTCGTGCAACTACACCTGGAGCTACCCGGCGACCTGCCGCTGACCCAGGCCCATGAGCTGTGCGACCGGGCGGCGGCGGCGATACATGGCAAATACCCCAAGGCCGAAGTGCTGGTACACGCCGATCCCGTGCCCTGAATACCTCTTCGGTAGGAGCGGGCTTGCCCCGCGATAGCGGTCTGTCAGTTGAATCGCATCGCGGGGCAAGCCCGCTCCTACCGAAGGCGTTCATACATGCAGCAGCGACAATTCGCGACACCGTAGGCGTTTTCTGTCAGACCGATCTGAATCATACTTCCGACGCCGTTGCTCTGTTGTGCCCGGCCCTGCTGGGGCCTAGGCTGCTGCCGTCACTGGAAAATCCAGCGATCGGATTTAGCAGTCCGAATTTGACAAAGAACTACGGACACCACTGTTATGGCGGCTGTGCGTGGGGCACTTTCGAGTGCGCCGGTTTCTCTGTCCCGGTCTGCTAACCCGCGTACAGCTGCCACCTTATTCGTTTAGCAGCGAATGTTGGCAGCGCCACTGACAGAGGTTATTTATGAAAAAAATCGTCCCCGATCCCCCCACTCTCAACCTTGCCAACGCCTCCACAGCCAACACTCCTTTCGGCACCAATCACATGTTCAACATACGCGCTGGCATTCCCGCCGAAGAGGCGCTGCTTCACGCCTGCCAGCTACTGCGATTTGCCGAAGCCACGGTCAGCGATGCAGTTGATCACCTCACGCTCAACGACCGCTCGATTGTCTCTGGCGCCGGCCAACATATCGAGACAGCGCGTGCGCTGATTGATGCAGTGCTTGATGGCGTCGGTGTGCAACGGATCTTTGTTCCCGATTAGGGGCACAGTAGGAGCGGGCTTGCCCCGCGATAGCGGTCTGTCAGTTGAATCGCATCGCGGGGCAAGCCCGCTCCTACCGGGTTGTCAGTTGATGCTGTAGCCGCGGCCTTTCAGGCAAGCCCCCAGCGCCCGCGGATAGTTGCCCGATCCTTGCTGCTGCGCCCAGCGATCACATTCATAACGGTCCCGATCCTGTTGTTCAGGGCTCTGCCCTGCAGCAGGATAGGCTATGGCGTCGGCGGCGCTACCCGGCGGGCTCACCACGCTGTATTCGCGGCTGTCTTCCAGGTACTGGTAATAGGTGTCTGCCGCAACGAAGTACAGCACGCCATTAATCCTCACTTGTCGCGCATAGCCCGGCAGCTGGTTGATCCGAACGCCATAAGGCGGCGTTACCACAACAAACTGCGGCCCCTGTGGACGGTACCAATACCCCCCGGAGTAGAAGTAGTCCTTGCCCCGATAAGGCACACGCCAGTACTGATCGGGAAATCGATCAACAACCTGCCCTGGCCGATAGTGGTGGTGCCCTTCATTACGCCGCGGGATGTCCTGGTAATAGCCGGGGCGTGGCGTTTGGGTCTGGCGCACTTCGTCCGGGCGCGACTGCAAAGGCGAACCGCCCTGCTCCTGGGCCACTACAGGCAGCGCCAGGCTCGCACACAGCACTGCCAAACATCTCACTCGCAACTTCATAGCGGTTCTCTTGGGCCATGATCGACACCAGCTTATCGGCCGCGCCCGAAAAAATCGCAGGCAATAAAAAAGGGAGACCCTGGGGTCTCCCTTCGAGAATTTTGTCCGTGCTCGACGCTTGTGACGTCGGCTCACCTCACGCTGTCTTGTGGACAGTGTGTAGCCCGGGGGCCGAGCACAACCCTGTTGGGTTGCTGGCCGCAACAGCCCAGATATGGCCTGCTGCAGTGGACTGATGTCCGGGCAGTGATTCTGTGTGTAAGCATAGGGCTAGAGCGGCAGCAGAGGATTGCGAAGATTGCTCAATCAAATATCACTTGCGCAATTTTTACCCACGGATTGATAATTCAACGCAATCGAAATAGAAAAGGCATGTTCCATGAGCAAACTGGACCGCTACGACCTGAGCATTCTTGCTGAATTGCAGCGCGATGCGCGTATCTCCAACCAGGAACTGGCCGAACGCATCGGCCTGTCACCGTCGCCCTGCTCGCGACGGGTCAAGCAGTTGGAAGACGACGGCTATATTGCGCGTCAGGTCGCCCTGCTCGACCGCAAAAAGCTCGGTTTGAGCCTCACCGCTTACGTGCTGATCGGTATGGACCGCCACACCCCTGAGCGTTTCGAGGCGTTCGAAACGGCGATCCGCAATTTGCCGCAAGTGCTGGAGTGCAGCCTGGTGACCGGGATGGATGCCGACTATCAGCTCAAGGTGGTGGTCCCCGACATGGACCACTACCAGAAGCTGTTGCTAGGGCATCTGACCCGCATCGAAGGGGTCACCAGCGTGCGATCCAGCTTTGTCCTCAACCAGGTACTGGCCAGCACCGAACTACCGTTGACGCACCTGCGTTAGTCAGACCGGAAAGTGGGGCGTATAATCGCGCGCCTCAACCTGCCGGAGAGAATCGATGGATCCTGCGTTGTTCGAAGAGTGGATGATGACCATCCTGGTCACCATCCTGATTGGTTTCATGGGCTTTATTGTCTGGGACCTGGCGAAGAAATCCAAAGCCGGCAAGTTCGGCACATTCATTCTGTTCTTCGTCCTTGGCCTGGGTGTCCTCGCCTTCATCATCAAAAGCGTGGTCATCGGCTATATCGAAGGCGTTTAACGCCTGGCCGGTACTTCCCGCCACTGCCCCTGATCAAGACCGTCCAGCGTCCAGTCGCCGATCCGCACCCGTACCAGGCGCAGGGTCGGCAGGCCGACGGCAGCGGTCATGCGCCGCACCTGACGGTTGCGCCCTTCCTTGATGACCAGTTCCAGCCAGCTGGTTGGCACGCTTTTGCGAAAACGCACCGGCGGATTGCGCGGCCATAGCTGCGGTTCTTCAAGCTGCCGGGCCTGAGCGGGCAAGGTCGGCCCGTCATTGAGCTCGACGCCATCGCGCAAACGCTGCAGCTGTTCTTCGCTCGGCTCACCTTCCACCTGAACCCAATAGGTTTTCGCCAGCTTGTGCTTCGGGTCGGCAATGCGCGCCTGCAACTGGCCATCGTTGGTCAGCAACAGCAAACCTTCACTGTCACGGTCCAGACGCCCGGCGGGGTAAACGCCCGGCACATCGATGAAGTCCTTCAGGGTCGCGCGCCCTTCTCCGTCGCTGAACTGGGTCAGTACATCAAAAGGCTTGTTAAACAGGATCAACCGCGGCTCGGTCGGCGGCGCCTTGGCTTGGCGACGCGGACCGGCGGGTTTGGCCGCGCCATGGCGCGGCTTGGAGCGAGGGGGTAACGACATGGGGCCTCAGCGGAACGGCGGCTCGTCAAAACTGCGCAGTTTACGCGAGTGCAGCGAATGCAGCTCGGTGCGCAGCAGGTCCAGTGCGGCGATACCGATTTTCAGGTGCTGGCTGACCGCCCTGTTGTAGAAGGCGTTGGCCGCGCCGGGCAGTTTGATTTCACTGTGCAGTGGTTTGTCGGAAACGCACAGCAAGGTGCCGTAAGGTACACGCAAACGATACCCCTGGGCGGCGATGGTGCCGCTTTCCATGTCGACCGCTACCGCCCGCGACAGGTTGATCAATGGACGCTCCTGGGCCCAACGCAGCTCCCAGTTGCGATCGTCGTAAGTCAGTACGGTACCGGTGCGCAGGCGCTTTTTCAGCTCGTCGCCGCGCTCGCCGGTGACTTGCGCCGCCGCTTCCTGCAGGGCCATTTGCACCTCGGCCAAAGCCGGGATAGGGATATGCGGCGGCACCACCCGGTCCAGAATGCCGTCACGGCGCATGTAAGCGTGGGCCAGCACATAGTCGCCAATGGTCTGCGACTGACGCAGCCCGCCGCAGTGACCGATCATCAGCCAGCAATGCGGACGCAGCACCGCCAAGTGGTCGGTGATGTTCTTGGCGTTGGACGGGCCAACACCAATGTTGACCAGGGTAATGCCGTCGCCATCGGCGGCAATCAGGTGATAGGCCGGCATCTGGTAACGGTGCCACACCACACTCGCCACCAGCGCCTGGGCCTCACCGTTGTCCATGCTTTTTTCGATGAGCACATTGCCCGGCAGCACCATGCGCACAAAGCGCGGGTCCTCGCGCAGTTGCTCAAGACCATGCATGACAAACTGGTCGACATAGCGATGGTAGTTGGTCAGCAGGATCCACGGCTGCACATGGCGCCAGTCGCTGCCGGTGTAATGCACCAGGCGACGCAGGGAGAAGTCCACACGCGCCGCATCGAACAACGCCAGCGGCAGCGGATCGGCATTGGCCCAGTCATGCAGGCCATCGGCGATGCCATCGGTGGCGGCAGACAGGTCGGTGCTGGGGAACACACGCGCCAGCGCCGCAGCGGTAATACCGCTGCCCGCCAGTTCGTCGCCCTGCTCGACCACATAAGGGTACGGAATGTTCTGCTGACTGACGCCGACCTCAACGGTAACGGTGAAATCACGCATCAGCGGTTTGAGTTGCTCCAGCAAATAACCACGGAAGGCCGCGGGCTGAGTCACCGTGACACTGTAAGTGCCCGGTGTCTGGACCTTGGCGTAGGCACGCGTGGTGGCGGGCACTTCCCCGTGGTACTCGTAAGTCAGGCGTAATTCCGGGTAGCGAAACAGTGCCCGCTCATCGGCATCGGGCTCGGTGCGGTCCTTGAGGTAGCGCTTGAGCGCCTGACTCAGGGCTGCGGTGGCTTTCTCGTGCAGGGCCGCCAAACGCTCGACGGCCTGCTCGGCGGTTTCTACGACAACGAAGGCTTCATCAGTACGGCTCACAATGTACTTCCTGTCTGACATGCATGCCTCCATCTTGCCTACTTATTCAGGCAAAGGCACGCATGTTAGAGCGGCCAGTTTGGTGTCGACCGTGCCACTAATTCGCCAACATTTATCCCCCGTGGCAACACACCGTAAACGCGACCACTGCCGCCCAGGCGACTGCCGATGAACGCATCACTGACGGTGCTGTTGCCGGCCTCAAGCAACAGCTTGGCCTGCAGGCCCAACGCAATGTCTTCGGTCAGTTGCCGCGCGCGGTACTGGATATCCCCGGTGTCGGCAAAGGCCGCCTTGAGGTTGCCGATGTGCACCGCCAGACGCGGATCGCCATGACCATCGCCCAACTCATCGAACAACACGTCCAGCACACCGGGCTCCTTGGACAAGGCACGCAGCACGTCCAGGCATTGCACGTTACCCGAGCCTTCCCAGGTCGAGTTGACCGGCGCCTCGCGGTACAAGCGCGGCAAGATGCTGTCCTCAACGTAACCGGCGCCGCCCATGCACTCGGCGGCTTCGTTGATCATGGCTGGCGCGCGCTTGCAGATCCAATACTTGCCCACCGCCGTGACCAGCCGCGCAAACCGCGCTTGTTGCGAATCCTCCGGCTGATCGAGGGCATGCCCCATGCGCAGGCTCAGCGCCAGGGCGGCTTCGCTTTCCAGGGCCAGGTCCGCCAGGACGTTCTGCATCAACGGCTGCTCGGCCAACAGCCGCCCGCCCACCTGACGATGAGCGCAATGGTGAGCGGCCTGGGTCAGGGCCTGGCGCATCAAGGCGCTGGAGCCGACCATGCAGTCGAAGCGGGTCATGGCAACCATTTCGATGATGGTTGGCACACCGCGCCCTTCCTCGCCAATCATCCATGCCAGAGCCCCACGAAATTCCACCTCGCTGGAGGCATTGGAGCAGTTGCCGAGTTTGTTCTTCAGACGCTGGATATAGAACTCATTGCGGCTGTCATCCGGACGATGGCGCGGCAGCAGGAAACAGCTCAGGCCCTTCTCAGTTTGCGCCAGGGTGAGGAACGCATCGCACATCGGCGCCGAACAGAACCATTTATGCCCCACCAGTTCATAGGCCTGCCCCGGCCCCGCAGCCGCCACCGGGTAAGCGCGCGTGGTGTTGGCGCGGACATCGGTGCCGCCTTGTTTTTCGGTCATGGCCATGCCCAGGGTGACCCCGACCTTGTGCCGGTCACCGATGTTACGGGGGTCGTATTGCGTGGCCAGCACCTTGGGCAGCCAGTACTCAGCCAGTTCAGGCTGCAACTTGAGCGCGGGCACCGCCGCAAAGGTCATGGTCAGCGGACATCCGCTACCGGCTTCCGCCTGGCTGTGCAGATAGGTCATCGAAGCACGGGCGACATGCGCGCCTGGGCGTGGATCAGTCCACGGCAATGACGGAAGACCATGCTCGATAGCAGTGCGCATCAGCTCATGGTAAGCCGGATGAAACTCCACCAGATCAATACGGTGGCCATAGCGGTCATGGCTGCTGAACTGCGGTTTGTTCTGGTTGGCCAGAAACCCTGCCGCCATCAGAGGCCCGCCAGCCAGCGCCCCGTAGGCATCGATCCGCGCCTCGGCCCAGCCTGCACCAAAGTGCCGCGACCATTGCTGCAACGGCAGGTCGAGGCGATACAGGTTGGCCCCGTCCAGCGATGGCGGTTGATTGGTGACTTCGTGGGTTTCAGCGTACTGGTGCAGGTTCATCAGGGGGGCCTCCTGGATCTGGACGTGACTGATATTTCAGTGAATCACGCCCCACCCCCCGGTCAAAGTGACAAATACGCCTAACTAGCCGCGATTTAACCCCTGCCGGGTCAAGGCGCGGGGCTGGCTCAAGGCAAGGTTCAGGACCAGTTCGAAGCGGCTGCCCAACCCCGGGTTCGACTCGTGCTGCAGGCGCGCGCCAATTAAGTCGGCCAATTGCCGACAAATCGCAAGGCCAATACCCAATCCGCCATATTGGCGGCTCATCGAACCATCCACCTGGAAGAAGCGCTGGTACAGGCCCGGCTCGGCGAGACGGTCAAAACCGATACCGCTGTCGCTGACACTGATGACCAAGCCAAGTAAGTCCGGCCCTTGCAGGCGTCCGCGAACCTCCAGTACAACGCCACCCTCGTGGGTGAACTTGATGCCGTTGTCGAGCAGGTAGCTGATACACAGGGCCAACTTATGCCGGTCGCCAATCAACATCTCGGGCAAATCGGCGGGCGTGTCCAGGCTCAGGTACAACCCCTTGCTCAGCGCCGCAGCGGCGTATTTGCCGCGCAGTTCCTGCAACAGGCCACGCAAGGCAAACGGCTCAAAATGCGCGCTCAAACGCCCTGCCTGCAGCTCGGTGAGAATCAGGATGTTGTCGACCATGCCCATCATGTCCTGGGCGGCGGCGCTTGCCGTGTGCTGGTATTGGGCTAGCTCATAGTCCATGGGAACGGTCTGCATCAGCTCCAGCGAACCGATAACACCATTCATCGGCGTGCGCAGTTCGTGGGTGACGGTTGCCAGGAATTCATCCTTGAGCCGATTGCTGTTGGCCAACTGCTGGTTGAGCACTTCCAGCGCCCGCCCGGTGTCACGCAGCGCCTGGGCCTGCTGGTCACGCATGCTGTTGATGCGGTCCGCCAGCGCCAGCGACAGCAGGCAGACTTCCAGCGCCGATCCGATCTGGCTGGCATACATGGTCAGGAACATATTGGGCAGGTAACCCAATACCATCAGGGTATTGATCAAGCCCCCGAGCAAGAATGCCGACCAGGCGATGATGAAGTACCGCGCCACCCGCAGGCCACGCCACCAGGCGTACACGCCAGCGGTAAAAATGCACACGGTGAACAGCAGGGCCAGCACCGTGGCCAGGCGCAGGGCGATGCCATAGCTGCTGACCAGCGACAACAACATGACCAGGCCGCCACAGGCCATCAATAGCTTGAGCACACCATCGAAGGTTCGATTGTGCTGGGCCATCTGCAGGAAGCTGCGAGCGAACTGGCAGCCAAACAATCCCGACGCGCCAATGAACAGCGGTGTGGCAGCATTTGCCCACCAGGGGTTGTCGGGCCAGAAGTAAGCGACACCGGCGCCGTTGACCGATACCTGATAGAGGCCAAACGAAGCGATATAGAGGATGTAATAGAGGTAGCTGGTGTCACGCACACTGAGGTAGATGAACAGGTTGTAGACCAGCATCCCCAGCAGCACGCCATAAATCAGGCCGAGCACATAAAAGTGGGTTGGCTGCGCTTGCACAAACGCTTCGGTAGACCACAAGGTCAATGGTGCCTGCACCGAGCCCTGGCTGTGCAAGCGCAAGTAAGCGGTGGTGGTTTGGCCGGGGCTGAACGGTAACTCGAACAGGTAGTTGTTCTGCTCGATCTGGCGGCTGGTATAGGGCAGCGCATCACCGGTGCGCTGTGCCAATCGGAACACGCCACTGCTGTCGGGCAAATAGAGTTCAAGGTGATCCAGCGGCGGGTAGGCCAGCTCCAGCAACCAACTGCGCGGCGCGGCCGAAGGCAGTGCGGTGTAACGTAAGTCGAGCTTGATCCAGAACACCGAGGTGGAATAACCGGCGTTCAACACATCAGCCTGATGGGTGCGGAAGTGCTCACTGAAAGACGGGGCACTGACCTGGGCAATACTGGCGCTGCCATCGCGGTCTTCGAATACCTGCATCACCCGCCCCAAGGGCAGGCTGCGGGTCGAGTCGTCGAAATCGACCGCCGTGGCCAGTAGTGGCAACCAGCCCAGCACAACAATCAGCAAATAGCGCATACAGCCCCAGCATGGTCTGTCCCGGTCGTGTCGCGCTGGCCTCCTGTCCGTTTGAGGCGACGCGATCCGGCAGTAACCGTTATCAATTGTTCGAGCACTCTAGCATAGCTTTTCATCGCTTCCAGGCGCCACATAAAATTTTGAAGAAAAGGCTCTAGCACGGCACTTACAGCGATAATAAAAGCAATTTTCTGACCACTTGATCAAAAAAGCTTGCTGCAGGGGCAGACCCGGCAAAAGCGATTGGTGGTAAGCTCGCGCACCATGAATACCTACAGCTCCCGCCCCGTTGTCCTCTGTCTCTCCGGCCACGACCCCAGTGGCGGCGCCGGCTTGCAGGCAGATATCGAAGCCCTGATCGCCCAAGGCTGTCACGCTGCGCCTACCGTGACCGCCCTGACTGTTCAGGATACCGTCAATGTCAGTGACTTCCGCGTCCTCGACCGCGAGTGGGTACTGGCCCAAGCCAACGCTGTGCTTACCGATTCAACGGTAGCAGCAGTCAAGCTGGGCATGCTCGGCTCGCTGGAAATGGTCGACACCGTCGTCGAACTGCTCAGCGCCCACCCCCACCTGCCGCTGGTCTGCGACCCGGTACTGCGTGCCGGCGGCGGCGGCCGTCTGGGTAAGGACGAAGTCGGCTACGCCATGCGCGAACGACTATTGCCACTGGCTACCATCGCCACCCCGAACCTCCCTGAAGCGCGCATTCTGGCCGAACTGCCGGACGGCAGCGCCGATGAGTGCGCAGAAAAACTGCTGCCCTTCGTCAGACACCTGTTGATCACCGGCGGTCACGGTGACGAACACGAAATTCACAACCGCCTGTACAGCCGCGACGGCCAGCGTCACACCTGGACCTGCCAGCGCCTGCCCGGCAGCTACCATGGTTCGGGTTGCACCCTGGCCAGCGCACTGGCCGGCCGTCTGGCCCTCGGCGAGCAGCTGCAAAGCGCGGTGCGCTCAGCCCTGGACTACACCTGGCGCACCTTGCGCGATGCCGAACAACTGGGCAAAGGCCAATATGTGCCACGTCGCCTACCCCTGGATTTCTGTTCCTGAGCCCGAGGCCATAGATGAAGCTGCGCGGTCTGTATGCCATCACTGATAGCCAACTGTTGGCGGGCAAGTTTCTGCCCTATGTTGAAGCGGCCCTTGAAGGTGGCCTGAGCCTGTTGCAATACCGTGACAAAAGCCAGGACCAGGCACGCCGCCTGCGCGAGGCCGAAGCACTGGCCGAACTCTGTGCGCGCTACAAAACGCCGTTGATCATCAACGATGATGCCGAGTTGGCCGCGCGCCTGGGTGTCGGCGTGCACCTGGGCCAGACCGACGGCCCACTGACACCAGCGCGTACCCTGCTCGGGCACGACGCAATCATCGGTTCAACCTGCCATGCCCAGCTGGAGCTGGCCGAGCAGGCGGCCCGTGAAGGCGCCAGCTATGTTGCCTTCGGCCGCTTCTTCAACTCCGTGACCAAACCGGGCGCGCCAGCAGCCGATACGGCCTTGTTGGCGCAGGCGCGTTCCCGGCTCAAATTGCCGATCTGCGCGATCGGCGGCATCACCCTGGACAACGCCGCCCCGCTGGTCGCCCATGGCGCCGACCTGCTGGCGGTGATTCACGGCCTGTTCGGCGCCGACAGCACGCAGGACGTCACCCGTCGTGCCCGCGCCTTCAATGCCCTGTTCGCTTCTGCCTGATTGAGAGAGCCCATCATGTCTCGTTCCGAAACCCTGTTCGCCAACGCCCAGAAACACATCCCCGGGGGCGTCAACTCGCCGGTGCGGGCGTTCAAGAGCGTTGGCGGCACGCCGCTGTTCTTCAAACATGCCGAAGGCGCCTACGTCACTGACGAAGACGACAAACGCTACGTCGACTACGTGGGCTCCTGGGGCCCGATGATCCTTGGCCACAGCCACCCGGACGTGCTCGACTCGGTGCGCAAACAGCTGGAACACGGGCTGTCGTATGGCGCCCCAACCGCCATGGAAACCGAGATGGCTGACCTGGTGTGCTCGATCGTGCCGTCGATGGAAATGGTGCGCATGGTCAGCTCCGGCACCGAAGCGACCATGAGCGCCATTCGTCTGGCCCGTGGTTTCACCGGCCGTGACAGCATCATCAAATTCGAAGGCTGCTACCACGGTCACTCCGACAGCCTGCTGGTAAAAGCCGGCTCCGGCCTGCTGACCCAGGGCGTACCAAGCTCCGCCGGTGTGCCCGCCGCGTTTGCCAAACACACCCTGACCCTGCCCTTCAACGACATCGCCGCCGTCGAGAAAATGCTCGCTGAAGTCGGCCAGGACGTTGCGTGCATCATCGTCGAGCCGGTGGCTGGCAACATGAACTGCGTACCGCCAGCACCTGGCTTCCTTGAAGGCCTGCGCTCGCTGTGCGACAAGCACGGCGTGGTGTTGATCTTCGACGAAGTGATGACCGGTTTCCGTGTCGCCCTGGGCGGTGCTCAAGCGCATTACGGCGTAACCCCAGACCTGTCGACCTTCGGCAAAATCGTTGGCGGCGGCATGCCAGTGGGCTGCTTCGGCGGCAAGCGCTCGATCATGGAATGCATTGCACCGCTGGGCCCGGTCTACCAGGCCGGCACCCTGTCGGGTAACCCGCTGGCTATGGCCGCTGGCCTGACCACGCTGAAACTGATCAGCCGCCCAGGCTTCCACGACGAGCTCAGCGCCTACACCAGCCGTCTGCTCGACGGCCTGCAACAACGCGCCGATGCCGCAGGCATTCCGTTCGTCACCACGCAGGCCGGCGGCATGTTCGGCCTGTACTTCAGTGGCGCTGACGATATCGTCACCTTCGATGATGTGATGGCCAGCGATGCCGAGCGCTTCAAGCGCTTCTTCCACCTGATGCTCGAAGGCGGCGTGTACCTGGCGCCAAGCGCATTTGAAGCAGGTTTCACCTCGATCGCCCACGGCGAAACCGAGCTGAAGATCACCTTGGATGCTGCTGAGCGGGCTTTCGCTAAACTCTGATTCTGGACTGATCGCGGGGCAAGCCCTCTCCTACAGAGGATAATGTAGGAGCGGGCTTGCCCCGCGATGAAGAGAAAATCGAGTAAAGACTTTGTAAGGTAGGCGCTGCTTATCCCATAATGTGCCACCAGACACTTTGGCCGCAGCTTTGCAGAGGTAAGTCGATCCCCATGAACCGCACCGGCCGCGCCCTCGCCCTGGGCTGCCTGTTGCTCCTTCAGCCCCTGCTGGCCTCGGCAGGCGGTAACTCGTTGCTGATTCCAGCAACGGGCCGCTGCACCCTCAATTCCCAGCCCGAAGACTTGCCGCAAGCCCTGGCTACCTGCCAGCAGGCTGCACAGCAAGGCGACGCGCAAGCCCAATACGAACTGGGCGAGTTCTATTACGAGGGCACCAACACCCCTCGCGACCTCAAACAAGCGCTGAACTACTTTGAACAGGCCTCGCTGCAAGGCCACGCCCAGGCCCAGTACCGCCTGGGGACCATGTTCTTCAAAGGTGAAGGGGTTGCCGCCAACAACGTGCAAGCCTACATCGTGCTGAAAATGGCCGCCGTGAACGGTGCCGAAGATGCGCTGGACCTGGCCGACGAGGTCTCCGAGCAAATGCCGCGGGAAGATCTGGAAGTGGCTACCCAAGTGCTGGGGCAGATTTTCCGCAAGTACCTGCTGGAACTGCAGACCGCCGAAGGGCGCACACCCTTCTCGCCACTCCCCTGATAGCCGGGGTTATTTTTCCGGCATTGGCATCGGAAATGGCATCACGTTGCTGACGCCACGGGCCTCACTGATTTTCGGCGTCCCCAGACGCTCGACTTCATCAATGCGCACAATCGAGTGCATCGGCACAAAGCTGCGCGTCACACCCTCGAACTGGGCCTTGAGCTTTTCCTCGCTCGGATCGACCACCACCTGGGTGCGCTCACCGAAGACAAATTCTTCAATTTCAAGGAAGCCCCACAGATCACTCTGGTAGATCTGCTTGGCATACATCTCAAACACCTGACCCTGATTGAGAAAGATTACTTTGTAGATAGGCGCTTCGCGTTTGCTCATTTCGGCGGGGACAGTCACAGGTTGTAAAGAAAGCGCAAACTATAACATAGCCCCCAATCCGAGAACGCTAGGAACCATCGCACCGCCTCCCTATAATGTGCGGTTCTTCGAATTACCTGATGATCTCCCATGGCCAAGAAGCTTTACATCGAAACCCACGGTTGCCAGATGAACGAGTACGACAGCTCGCGCATGGTCGACTTGCTGGGTGAACATCAAGCCCTGGAGGTCACTGCACGGGCCGAAGACGCCGACGTGATCCTGCTCAACACCTGCTCGATCCGCGAGCGCGCCCAGGACCGGGTGTATTCCCAGCTGGGCCGCTGGCGTGAACTCAAAGACCAGAATCCGGACATGGTGATCGCTGTCGGCGGTTGCGTGGCCAGCCAGGAAGGCGAATCCATTCGCAAGCGTGCGCCGTACGTTGACGTGGTGTTCGGCCCGCAGACCCTGCACCGTCTGCCAGAAATGATCGACGCTGCGCGCACCACCCGCCTGCCGCAGGTAGACGTCTCGTTCCCGGAAATCGAAAAGTTCGACCACCTGCCCGAGCCACGCATCGACGGGCCTACCGCCTACGTTTCGGTCATGGAAGGCTGCAGCAAGTACTGCACCTTCTGTGTGGTGCCTTACACCCGTGGCGAAGAAGTCAGCCGGCCGTTCGACGACGTGCTGTCCGAAGTCATTCACCTGGCTGAAAACGGCGTGCGTGAAATCACCCTGCTGGGGCAGAACGTCAACGGCTATCGCGGCCAGACCCACGATGGCCGCCTGGCCGACCTGGCCGAGCTGATCCGCGTGGTGGCCGCCGTCGATGGCATCGATCGCATCCGCTACACCACCTCGCACCCGCTGGAGTTCTCCGACAGCCTGATCCAGGCCCACGCCGAGGTTCCGGAACTGGTCAAGCACCTGCACCTGCCGGTGCAGTCGGGCTCTGACCGCGTGCTGGCAGCGATGAAGCGCAACCACACCATCCTCGAGTACAAGTCCAAGCTGCGCAAACTCAAGGCTGCCGTGCCGGGGATCTGCATCAGCTCGGACTTCATCGTCGGCTTCCCCGGCGAAACCGAGAAAGACTTCGAGCAAACCATGAAGCTGGTCGCCGATGTCGGCTTCGACTTCTCCTACTCGTTCGTCTACAGCCAGCGCCCGGGCACACCAGCCTCGGACCTGCCCGACGACACTTCGGAAGAGGTGAAAAAAGAACGACTCAAGGCCCTGCAGCATCGCCTCGACACCCAGGGCTTTGAAATCAGCCGACAAATGGTCGGAACGGTCCAGCGCATTCTGGTCACCGACTATTCGCGCCGCGACCCCGGCCAGTTGCAAGGGCGCACCGAGAATAACCGTATCGTCAACTTCCGCTGCGACAATCCGAAGCTGATCGGCCAGTTCGTCGACATTCACATCGACGACGCCCGCCCGCATTCGCTGTTCGGCTCGCTGGCGCATTGACCTGTCCTGCCGGGCCTTTATACAGGCCCGGCGACCCTTGATCGTTTCAGCGCTTTCGCCCTGCAGCGGCTAGGGTTATCCTTGAGACCATCTCCATTGCCGTTGGGCGGCTGAAAAACGACCTTGAACGCACCCATAGAACCTCATCGTTTCATCCTCGAACCTTTCGAGGCCCACCGCTTCGCCAATCTGTGCGGGCAGTTCGACGAGCATTTGCGCTTGATCGAGCAACGCCTGGCTATCGAAATCCGCAATCGCGGCAACCAGTTCGAATTGATCGGCGAACCCAAACACACCTCTTCTGCCGAGCAACTGCTGCGCCGTCTCTATCGCGAGACCAAGGCCACTGAGCTGTCGCCGGAAATGGTTCACCTGTTCCTACAGGAGTCTGCGGTAGAACAGCTGGAGCATCCAGCCGTCAACGAAGTCAGTGTTTCCCTGCGCACGCGCAAGGGCATGATTCGCCCACGCGGGGTGAACCAGCAGCGCTATGTGAAGGAAGTGCTGGCCAACGACATCAACTTCGGCATCGGCCCGGCAGGTACCGGCAAGACCTATCTCGCTGTAGCCTGCGCGGTCGACGCGCTGGAGCGTGAGCAGGTGCGCCGCATCCTGCTGGTGCGCCCGGCGGTCGAAGCGGGTGAAAAGCTCGGCTTCCTGCCCGGCGACCTGGCCCAGAAGATCGACCCGTACCTGCGCCCGCTGTACGACGCCCTGTATGAAATGCTCGGCTTCGAACATGTGGCCAAACTGATCGAGCGCCAGGTCATCGAGATTGCGCCGCTGGCCTACATGCGCGGACGCACCCTGAACAACAGCTTCATCATCCTCGATGAAAGCCAGAACACCACGGTCGAGCAGATGAAAATGTTCCTGACCCGTATCGGTTTCGGCTCCACGGCGGTCATTACGGGCGACATCACCCAGGTCGACCTGCCGCGTGGCACCAAATCGGGCCTGGCCCATGTGATTGAAGTGCTCAAAGACGTGCCGGGAATCAGCTTCACCCACTTCCAGCCCAAAGATGTGGTTCGCCACCCACTGGTGCAGCGTATCGTCGAGGCTTACGAGCGCTTTGACAGCCGTTCTCAGGACTCCAGCGAAGGCACTAAACGCGATGCTTGAGCTTGATCTGCAGCTGGCAAGCGATGCCCCGCACCCACGTGAAGAACAGTTCCGCCAATGGTGTGAGCTGGCCCTGCGCCAGCGCACGGCCGATTCGGAAATGACCATCCGCCTGGTCGATGAAGCCGAAGGCCGTGAGCTCAATCACACCTACCGGCACAAAGACTACGCCACCAACGTGCTGTCCTTTCCCGCTGACGTCCCTGACGACATGCTCGACATTCCCTTGCTGGGCGACCTGGTGATCTGCATCGCCGTGGTCGAACGCGAGGCGGCCGAGCAAGGCAAGTCGCTGGAAGCTCACTGGGCGCACCTGGTGATCCACGGCTGCCTGCACCTGCTGGGCTACGACCACATCGACGACGATGAGGCCGAGGAAATGGAAGCCCTGGAACGAGAATTGCTGGCTGAACTGGGTCACCCGGACCCTTACGCCGACGACGAACACGACACACCCCACACTGATATCTGCAAGGATCACGAGTAACCGCCATGAGCGAAGATCGATCGAGCAACGGGCAAAAGTCCTGGCTGGGCAAACTGACCCAGGCTTTTGCCCATGAGCCGAAAAACCGCCAGGAGCTCCTTGAGCTGCTGCGCGAAGCCCATCAGAACAAGCTGCTCGACAGCGAAGCGCTGACCATCGTTGAAGGCGCTATCCAGGTCGCCGACCTGCAAGTGCGCGACATCATGGTGCCGCGCTCGCAAATGATCAGCATCAAGGCGACGCAATCGCCTCGCGAGTTCCTGCCAGCGGTGATCGACGCTGCGCACTCGCGCTACCCGGTGGTCGGCGAAAGCCATGACGATGTGCTGGGCGTGTTGCTGGCCAAGGATCTGCTGCCACTGATCCTCAAGGACAACGGCGGCAGCTTCAATATCAAGGACCTGCTGCGCCCGGCCACCTTCGTGCCAGAGTCCAAACGCCTGAACGTGCTGCTGCGCGAGTTTCGCGCCAACCACAACCACATGGCCATCGTCATCGACGAATACGGCGGTGTGGCGGGCCTGGTGACCATCGAAGACGTGCTTGAGCAGATCGTTGGCGACATCGAAGACGAACACGACGTCGAGGAAGACAGCTACATCAAACCGTTGCCCAGCGGTGACTTCCTGATCAAAGCACTGACCCCGATCGAGAACTTCAACGAGTTCTTCGACAGTCAGTTCTCTGACGATGAGTTCGACACCGTGGGCGGCCTGGTCATGAGTGCCTTCGGCCACCTGCCAAAGCGTAACGAAACCACCGAAATCGGCCCTTATCGCTTCCGCATTCTCAATGCCGACAGCCGCCGCATTCACTTACTGCGACTGACCCCTATCACCCGTTAAGGACAACCATGCGCTGGATCACCCGCCCCGGCTGGCCCGGTAACCTGCTGGCCGTGGCGGCCGGTGCAATCACCACCCTGGCGCTGGCGCCGTTCGACATCTGGCCGCTGGCGCTGCTGGCGGTGGGTCTGTTCTACCTTGGCCTGCGCGACCTCAGCCCGCGCCAGGCACTGGGACGCGGCTGGTGCTTCGGCTTCGGCCTGTATGCCGCTGGCACCAGCTGGATCTACGTCAGCATCAACACCTATGGCGGCGCAACGCCATTGCTTGCCACCGGTTTGTTGGTGGCATTTTTTGCCGCCATTGCCTGGTTCTTTGCCCTCCCCGCCTGGGTCTGGGCGCGCTGGCTGCGGCGTAACGAGGCGCCGCTGGCCGACGCCCTGTGTTTCGCGGCCTTGTGGGTCGGCCAGGAAGCCTTTCGCGGCTGGTTCCTCACCGGTTTCCCCTGGCTTTATTCCGGTTACAGCCAACTCGACGGCCCGTTGTCCGGCCTGGCCCCTGTCGGTGGCATGTGGCTGATCTCCTTCTGCATTGCCCTGAGCGCTGCGCTGCTGTGCAACCTGCCGCGTCTGCGTGAGCGCAAGTCGTTCCTGGCCGTTGCAGTCGTACTGCTGGTAGCGCCCTGGCTGCTGGGCCTGGGCCTGAAGAACCATGCCTGGACCGAGCCTGCCGGCAAGCCGCTGACGGTTGCTGCGCTGCAAGGCAATGTCGAGCAGGAACTGAAGTGGAACCCCGAGCACGTCAATGCCCAGCTGGCGCTGTACCGTGACATGAGCTTCAGCTCCAAACCGGTCGACTTGCTGGTCTGGCCAGAAACCGCTGTGCCGATTCTCAAGGAACAAGCCCAGGGCTACCTGGACATGATGGGCAACTTCGCCGCCGAGCGGCATTCGGCGCTGATCACCGGCGTGCCGGTGCGTGAAGTGGTGCATCAGCAACGTCGCTACTACAACGGCATCACTGTGGCCGGTGAAGGCGATGGCACCTACCTCAAGCAAAAACTGGTGCCGTTTGGCGAGTACGTGCCCTTGCAGGACATGCTGCGCGGCCTGATCGCCTTCTTCGACCTACCGATGTCGGACTTTGCCCGCGGCCCTGAAGACCAGCCGCTGCTGCAAGCCAAGGGCTATCAGATCGCGCCGTACATCTGCTACGAAGTGGTCTACCCGGAATTCGCTGCCAGCCTGGCCGCGCGCAGCGACATCCTCCTGACCATCAGCAATGACACCTGGTTCGGCACCTCGATCGGCCCGCTGCAGCACCTGCAGATGGCCCAGATGCGCGCACTGGAGGCCGGTCGCTGGATGATCCGCGCCACCAACAACGGTGTCACCGGCCTGATCGACCCGTTCGGCCGCATCACCGCACAGATCCCGCAGTTCGAGCGCGGTATTCTCTACGGTGAAGTGGTACCGATGCAGCAGCTCACGCCGTACCTGCAGTGGCGCTCCTGGCCGCTGGTGATTCTCTGCGCGCTGTTGCTGGGCTGGGCTTTGCTGGCCAGCCGGGTGGCCAAAACCGTCTAATAGAACAGGCGGTATCCGAGCAGGCCGACTGCCTCATTGAGCAGTTGGCCGCTCTGCCAGATGGCTTTGCTCTCCGGCAGCCAGCCACCGAATGGGCGGGCATGGTCACGGCCGAGGAAGCCCACTGGCGCCGGGACCACGGTGAAACCTGCCTGCTCGAAGCTCCAGCGTGAGCGTTGCATGTGCCAGGCCTGAGTGACCACCACCACCCGCTTGACGCCTTCCGGCAACAATATCTGCGCACTCATCTGGGCGTTCTCCCAAGTAGTGCGGCTGCGTTCTTCCTTCCAGCGCACGCTGACACCCAAATCACGCTGCAAGGCTTCGGCCATCAGCTGCGCCTCACTCGGCGGGGTGCCGTAATGCAAACCGCCGCTGGTCAGTAACGGCAAGCCAGATGCTTTTGCCAACTGCGCGGCATAGCGCATGCGCTCCATGGCCACGCCTGTAGGTTGATCACGCAAGTCCCAGGCCGGGTCGCCGCGCTCGCGCCCGGCCCCGAGAATAACGATGGCATCGGCGTGTTCTGCCAGGTGCGCCCATTGCTCTGGGCTCAAGGCTGACTCGGTTTCCAGCAGACGCGCGCTGCGTTCGACGACAATCGGCAGGCTCATCGCCCACAGTCCACCCAACCCCAGGGCAAAGCACAGGGCAGACAGGCGCGGCCAGGAACGGCGCAGCCACCAGGCGGCAATCAACAGCAGGAACAACAGCCCGGGCGGCAGGATCATTTGTTTGATCAAATAACGAATCGGCACACGTCACCTCCTTGGAGATGCGCAGCCTAAGAGGATCGACACCTGGCAACAATAGTCAGATGCCGATCACCTGGTTTTAAGAGCATTTCCAAAGAGAGCGCACTCCGCATTGCGCCTGGGAATCCGGACGGCTATTTGAACTGCAGCGTCCTGGATTTTGCCGTGGTGATAGAGCGTTTCTTGTCCTTGAGCCAAACTACACTGGCTGAAGGAGTCGGCTCCGCTGATAGCTGTGCGCCAGAGCATCCATGCCTGCCCTCTGGAAGGGAGTCCAGATAGGCCTTGATCACATCGAATTCTGCGCGGCTAAGGCCACGCAATTCCAATTCAGCAGGCACTTCGTCGCGCAAACGAACCGAGGTTTTGGCCACTTCCAGGGCCAACCCCAAGCGATCGATCAGGCGTTCGTAAAGCTCCGGTTTTGTTACGTGAAGCTGTGACTCTCCCATCCGTTCACCTCATTGAAGATAAAATATCTCCCCCCACAAATGAGCTTAGCGCCACTCGCAAAAGCAGCCGGACGCTGCGACCAACGGCCCGCAGGCGCTCAGGCGGTGCAATCAGGGTTTCCCTCGATGGACAGGGGTCATGTATGCTAGGCCGTTCACCATTTTGACACCGGATTGCCGATGCAGCGTTTTTCAGCTGCCTGGATAAGGTCTCCCATTTCTAAGCGCAAAGTAGCCATGCACGAAACCTATCAGCCCCGCGAAATTGAAGCAGCCGCCCAAACCTATTGGGACGAGCAAAAGTCATTTGAAGTCAGCGAACAGCCAGGCAAGGAGTCTTTCTACTGCCTATCGATGTTCCCGTACCCAAGCGGCAAGCTACATATGGGCCACGTGCGCAACTACACCATCGGTGACGTGATCGCCCGTTACCAGCGCATGCAGGGCAAAAACGTTCTGCAGCCAATGGGTTGGGACGCCTTTGGCATGCCGGCCGAAAACGCAGCGATGAAAAACAACGTCGCGCCGGCCAAATGGACCTACGAAAACATCGAATACATGAAGACCCAGCTCAAGAGCCTGGGCCTGGCATTCGACTGGTCCCGCGAAGTCACCACCTGCAAGCCGGACTACTACCGCTGGGAACAGTGGCTGTTCACCCGCCTGTTCGAAAAAGGCGTGATCTACCGCAAAAACGGTACCGTGAACTGGGACCCGGCCGACCAGACCGTACTGGCCAACGAGCAAGTCATCGACGGCCGTGGCTGGCGTTCGGGCGCGCTGATCGAGAAGCGCGAAATCCCGATGTACTACTTCAAGATCACCGACTACGCCGACGAGCTGCTGGAAAGCCTCGACGAGCTGCCGGGCTGGCCTGAACAGGTCAAAACCATGCAGCGCAACTGGATCGGCAAGTCCCGTGGCATGGAAGTCCAGTTCCCCTTCGACCAGGCCAGCATCGGCCACGCCGGGGCGCTGAAAGTCTTCACCACCCGTCCGGACACCCTGATGGGCGCCACCTATGTCGCCGTCGCCGCCGAGCACCCGCTGGCCACCCAGGCCGCTCAAGGCAACCCGGAACTGCAAGCGTTCATCGATGAATGCAAAAGCGGTAGCGTCGCCGAAGCCGACGTCGCCACCCAAGAGAAAAAAGGCCTGCCGACCTCGCTGTTCGTCGAGCACCCGCTGACCGGCGAAAAACTGCCGGTATGGGTCGCCAACTACGTGCTGATGCACTACGGCGATGGCGCAGTGATGGCAGTGCCGGCGCACGACGAGCGTGACTTCGAGTTCGCCAAAAAGTACAACCTGCCGTTCAAAGCAGTGGTGCGCACCAGCCTCGGCGACGACGTCGCTGCCGAGTGGGATGCCGCCTGCGGCGAGCACGGTGTACTGATCAACTCCGGCGAGTTCGACGGCCTGGACTTCCCGGGTGCCTTCGACGCCATCGAAGTAGCCCTGATCAAAAAAGAGCTCGGCAAATCGCGCACCCAGTTCCGTCTGCGTGACTGGGGTATCAGCCGTCAGCGTTACTGGGGCTGCCCGATCCCGATCATCCACTGCCCATCCTGTGGCGATGTGCCGGTACCTGAGGATCAGTTGCCCGTCACCTTGCCTGAAGATGTCGTACCGGATGGTGCCGGTTCGCCACTGGCACGCATGCCAGAATTCTACGAATGCACCTGCCCGAAATGCGGCACCGCAGCCAAGCGCGAAACCGACACCATGGACACCTTCGTTGAGTCGTCCTGGTACTTCGCCCGTTACGCCTCGCCGAACTACGAGGGTGGCCTGGTCGATCCAAAAGCAGCCAACCACTGGCTGCCGGTCGATCAGTACATCGGTGGTATCGAACACGCGATCCTGCACCTGCTGTACGCACGCTTCTTCCACAAGCTGATGCGTGACGAAGGTCTGGTGACCTCCAACGAGCCGTTTAAGAACCTGCTGACCCAAGGCATGGTCGTGGCCGAAACCTACTACCGCGTTGCCAGCAACGGCGGTAAAGACTGGTTCAACCCGGCGGACGTCGAAGTCGAGCGTGACGCCAAGGCCAAGATCATCGGCGCACGCCTGAAAACCGACGGCTTGCCTGTCGAGATCGGCGGCACCGAGAAGATGTCCAAGTCGAAGAACAACGGCGTTGACCCGCAGGCGATGATCGAAGCCTACGGTGCCGACACCTGCCGTCTGTTCATGATGTTCGCCTCGCCGCCCGATATGAGCCTGGAATGGTCCGATTCCGGTGTCGAAGGTGCCAGCCGCTTCCTGCGCCGTGTCTGGCGTTTGGCCCAGGCCCACGTCAGCCAAGGCCTGCCAGGCAAGCTGGACGTTGCCGCCCTGGACGATGCGCAAAAAGTGATCCGTCGCGCCATTCACGCGGCAATCAAGCAGGCCAGCATCGATGTCGGCCAGTTCCACAAGTTCAACACCGCCATCGCCCAGGTGATGACCCTGATGAACGTGCTGGAAAAAGCGCCGCAAGCCAGCGAACAAGACCGCGCCCTGATGCAGGAAGGCCTGGAAGCCGTTGCCTTGCTGCTGGCCCCGATCACCCCGCACATCAGCCATGAGCTGTGGCATCGCCTGGGTCACCAGGGTGCAGTGATCGACGCTGGCTGGCCGGCAGTCGACGAAAGTGCCCTGGTTCAGGACAGCATCGTGCTGGTCATTCAGGTCAACGGCAAACTGCGCGGGCAGATCGAAATGCCGGCCGGCGCCAGCCGTGAAGAGGTCGAAGCCGCTGCTCGCAGCAACGAGAACGTGCTGCGTTTCACCGAAGGCCTGAGCATCCGCAAGGTCATCGTGGTACCGGGCAAGCTGGTCAACATCGTCGCCAACTGACAGGAATACCGGCCCGCCTGAACAGCGGGCCGGTGCACAGAATCGGCCCACAAGGGAGCAACAAGATGATCAAACGCAATCTGCTGGTAATGGGCCTGGCTGTGATGCTCAGTGCCTGCGGTTTCCAGCTGCGTGGTACCGGCAACAGTGAGCTGAGCATCAAGGAACTGGACGTCAGCGCACGCAACGCCTATGGCGAAACCGTGACCCAACTGCGTCAGGCCCTGAAAAGCAGCGGCGTCAATGTTTACGCCGGCGCACCGTACAAACTGGTACTGACCAACGAAGCCGAGTCCCAGCGCGCAGCCACCTACTCCGGCTCCGGCAGCACTGCCGAGTATGAGCTGACTACCGTACTGAGCTACAGCATCAACGGCCTGAACAACACCAACCTGCTCAACGACAAGCTTGAAGTGCGCAAGGTCTATGTGTACGACGGCAACAACATCACCGGTGGCGACCAGGACGCGGCACAAACCCGCGAAGAAATGCGCCGCGACCTGGTGCAGAGCATGATGGTACGCCTGCAACTGCTGACCCCAAGCCAGCTCGACCAGTTGCAAGTGGAAGCCGACGCACGCGCCAAGGCTGAAGCCGAAGCCGTGGAAGCGGCCCGCCGCGCTCAAGACGAAACACCTCAGCAGTCGCCGCTGCAACTGCCGATCAACTGAGCCTGAACGGGGCACTTCGGTGCCCCGCCTGCGATCATGAAACTCGCCCCCGCCCAACTTAACAAGCACCTGCAAGGTAGCCTGGCGCCGGTCTACGTGATCAGTGGCGACGACCCACTGCTCTGTCAGGAAGCCGCCGACGCGGTACGTGCCGCCGCACGCCAGCAAGGCTTTGACGAGCGCCAGGTGTTCAGTGCCGATGCCAACTTCGACTGGGGCACCCTGCTCCAGGCCGGCGCCAGCCTTTCGTTGTTCGCCCAGCGGCGCCTGCTGGAACTGCGCCTGCCGTCCGGCAAACCGGGAGACAAAGGCGCTGCTGCGCTGATCGAGTACTGCTCACGCCCTGCTGAAGACACCTTGCTGCTGATCAGCTTGCCCAAACTCGACGGCAGTGCGCAGAAAACCAAGTGGGGCAAAGCCCTGGTCGAAGGGCAACAGGTCCAGTTCATACAGATCTGGCCCGTCGATGCCCAGCAACTGCCACAGTGGATCAATCAGCGCCTGACCCAGGCCGGGCTGTCTGCCCAACGCGACGCCGTCGACCTGATCGCGGCACGGGTTGAAGGCAACCTGCTGGCTGCGGCGCAGGAAATCGAAAAGCTCAAGCTGCTGGCCGAAGGCAATCAAATCACGGTCGAAACCGTGCAAGCGGCGGTTGCCGACAGTGCACGCTTCGATGTGTTCGGCCTGGTCGATGCCATCCTCAACGGCGAAGCCGCTCACGCCCTGCGCATGCTTGAAGGCCTGCGCGGCGAAGGGGTCGAGCCACCGGTGATTCTCTGGGCCCTGGCCCGTGAGTTGCGGGTACTGGCGGGCCTGGCCCAGCAATTCAGCCAGGGTGTACCGCTGGACAAGGCCTTCAGCCAAGCCAGGCCACCGGTCTGGGACAAACGCAAACCGCTGATGAGCAAGGCCCTGCAACGCCTGTCGGCGCAGCGCTGGAGCCAACTGCTGCAAGATGCGCAACGCATTGACGCGCAGATCAAAGGCCAGGCACAGGGCTCACCCTGGACCAGCCTGGCGCGCTTGTCGCTGTTGATGGCCGGGCAGCGGTTGCCATTGCCGGCAGAGTGATATCAATCGCGGGGCAAGCCCGCTCCCACAGGTGTTGACCAATCTCTGTGGGAGCGGGCTTGCCCCGCGAACTCTTCGCCCCTATATTGCGCCCAACGCCACCAAAGGAGCCCCTGCCATGAGCAAAAAGTCCCGGCCCAACAAGGCCAAATCCATCGTCGCCCAGCCCATGTTCCGCAGCCGCCAGGAACGCGCCGGCAAAGGCAAAGGCAGCTACCGCCGCGAAGCCTTCCAATCGAGAGATTGGGAGGCTTTTTACTTTTTGATCGCATAAAAGCAAGAAATCGACAGGCATGGTATGGTCGGCACCTGACCTGTAATACCTGGACCTGTGCATGCCCTTTTGTCTTTCCCATCGCTGGCAACCTCGCCAGCTGATTGCTGCCTCCAGCCTCATCCTGCTTGTCGCCTGCGCGGAAAAACCCACTGCCGCCGATGCGCTGCCGCTGGCCCCTGCCCAGCCAGCTCCGGTTGTGACCGTGCCAAACCCGGCTGTCGACACCAGCACTGAAATTCAACCGTTACAAACTTTTGCCCAGTGGCAAGCGGGCTTCCGTCAGCAAGCCCTGCAAGCGGGCATCAATGCCGGCACCTTTGACCGCGCATTCCTCGGCGTCACGCCCGACATGGACGTGATCAAAGCCGACCGTAGCCAGCCGGAATTCACCCGTCCGGTCTGGGAGTACCTTGACGGTGCCCTGTCGCCAGTACGCGTGCGCAACGGTAAAGCGCTGCTGGAAAAACACGCAGCCCTGTTGAGCCAGATCGAACAACGTTATGGCGTTGACCGCGATGTCCTGGTTTCGGTCTGGGGCATGGAAAGCAACTTCGGCCAGTTTCAGGGCAGCAAGTCGGTGATCCGTTCCCTGGCCACCCTCGCCTACGAAGGCCGGCGCCCGGCGTTCGCCCAGGCGCAACTGATCGCAGCCCTGCAGATCCTGCAAAACGGCGACATCCAGCCCGACGCCATGAAAGGTTCCTGGGCCGGAGCCATGGGCCAGACCCAGTTCATCCCCACCACCTACAACACCCACGCGGTGGACTTCGATGGTGACGGACGTCGCGACATCTGGAACAGTTCTGCCGATGCCCTGGCGTCCACCGCCCACTACCTGCAAAGCTCCGGCTGGAAGCGTGGTGAACCTTGGGGCTTTGAAGTGCAACTGGCACCGGGCTTCGATTACTGGCTGGCCGATGGCAGCCAACGCAAAACCGTGTCCGAGTGGATGCAGCTGGGCCTGAAACTGCCAGCTGGGGTGCGCCTGCCTGCGGGCAGTGAGCAATTGTCCGCTGCCCTGTTGCTACCGGCGGGCTACCGCGGGCCTGCATTCCTGGTGCTGGATAACTTCCGTGCCATTCTCAAGTACAACAACTCGTCGTCCTATGCGATGGCGGTAGGCCTGCTCAGCGAGCGCTTCTCGGGTTCGGGTTACATCGCCGGTAGTTGGCCGAAAGACGACCTGCCGCTGAGCCGCAGCGAGCGCGTGGAGTTGCAAACGCTGCTCAGCGCCAGGAACTTCGACGCCGGTGCCGCCGACGGCATTATCGGCGCCAACACCCGCAAAGCGATTCGCAACGCGCAGCAGTCACTGGGCTGGCCAGCCGATGGCTATCCGACCCATAAGCTGCTGGAGAGTCTGCGTCAGCGTTGAGCCCTTCGCGGGGCAAGCCCGCTCCCACACAACCGGTGGGAGCGGGCTTGCCCCGCGATGATGTTCAAACAAACAAATCCTGCCCCAGGCGCAAACTCTTGCGATCAGCATCCAGCTGCACCTGAGCCCCCAACGGCAAGGTAATGGTGGGATCGCAATGACCGCTGCGCCAACCCGCCAGCACCGGAATCTGCAGCGGCTCGAACGTTTCCCGCAGCAGCGGCGTCAGCCCTTCCAGCGTAAGCCCGGCGACATCGCCCACCAACACCCCACGCAACCCCTCGAACTTGCCAGCCAGGCGCAGTTGAGTCAGCAAGCGGTCGATGCGGTACAGCGGCTCGTTCACATCCTCGAAAAACAGGATGCCATCCTCGCAATGCAGTTCGGCCGGCGTGCTCAAGGTTGCGCACAGCATGGCCAGATTCCCGCCCAACAAACGCCCTGAGGCCGCGCCAGAGACGATTGTGCTCAATGGGTAGGCCTGTGGGTGCTCTATTACATCACCACACCTTAAACGCCCGTGAAGCAGGTCGAACAGTGACGAAAGGGTCGGTGCCTGTTTATTTGCCAGCAGTTCGGACTTGAGCATCGCACCATGGAAGGTCACGAAGCCGGCATGCCGGGCAATGGCGCCGTGCAACGCGGTGATGTCGCTGTAGCCGACCAGCGGCTTTGGGTTATTGCGCAACAGCTCGAAGTCCAGGCCCTCAAGCAGGCGCATGCTGCCGTAGCCACCACGCAGGCAAATGATCGCATCAACGTCGGTTGCAGCGAACGCTGCATGCAAGTCAGCCAGACGATGCTCATCGCTCCCGGCCAGATAGCCTTGCGCCTCGGTCACCCCCGGGTAGATCCGGCATTGATACCCACGCGCCTCAAACCACTCGATCGCCTTGAGCGTATCGAGCTGGGCCGGGCCAGCCGGTGCGATGATGGCGA
Source organism: Pseudomonas sp. NUPR-002 (assembly GCF_056322725.1). Taxonomy (NCBI): domain Bacteria; kingdom Pseudomonadati; phylum Pseudomonadota; class Gammaproteobacteria; order Pseudomonadales; family Pseudomonadaceae; genus Pseudomonas; species Pseudomonas sp. NUPR-002. Next base: position 739,509 of record NZ_CM150476.1, on the reverse strand, counting down.
TACGCCCCGTGGCGGACAGCGCTTTTGGCAACATCGAACAACCTGAGTGCAGCTCAGGCCGATGATCGATAGGAAGATTCATCCAGACAGCTCCTTGTTCGGACTTGAGCATCAAACATAGCGCTGCTGACGCTCAAATTGCGTGCGGAAAAAATGCCGGAAACAAAAATGCCGATGCTGCTGGCAAGCAGGCATCGGCATTGATAACAGCCGGGATCAGAGCTTGATCTTGGCCTCGTGCGCCTGTTGGTCGGCATGGTACGAGGAACGTACCAGCGGGCCGGAGGCGACGTTCTTGAAGCCCATCTTGTAGCCTTCTTCGGCGAACCAGGCAAAGGTGTCCGGGTGCACGAAGCGCTGTACTGGCAAGTGGCTGCGCGATGGCTGCAGGTACTGGCCCAGCGTCAGCATGTCGATATTGTGCTCGCGCATGCGGTGCATCACTTCGATGACTTCTTCGTCGGTTTCGCCCAGGCCCAGCATCAAACCGGACTTGGTCGGTACGTGCGGCACCAGTTCCTTGAACTTCTGCAGCAGGGTCAGCGACCACTGGTAGTCGGAACCCGGACGCGCCGCTTTGTACAGGCGTGGCACGGTTTCCAAGTTGTGGTTGAACACGTCTGGCGGCGTCTCGGCGGTAATCGCCAGGGCAACGTCCATACGGCCACGGTAGTCAGGTACCAGGGTTTCCAGCTGGACACCCGGCGACAGCGCGCGGATTTCACGGATGCAGTCGGCAAAGTGCTGGGCACCGCCGTCGCGCAGGTCATCACGGTCTACCGAGGTGATCACCACGTACTTCAGGCGCAGGTCGGCAATGGCCACCGCCAGGTTCTTCGGCTCGTCGACATCCAGAGGCTTCGGACGGCCGTGACCAACGTCGCAGAACGGGCAACGACGGGTGCAGATGTCACCCATGATCATGAAGGTAGCAGTACCGCCGGAGAAGCACTCACCCAGGTTCGGGCAAGAAGCCTCTTCGCACACGCTGTGCAGCTTGTGTTTGCGCAGCAGTTGCTTGATACGGTCGACTTCCGGCGAAACCGGGATACGCACGCGAATCCAGTCAGGTTTCTTCGGCAGCTCGTCGGTAGGGATGATCTTTACCGGGATACGCGCGACTTTTTCCGCGCCACGCAGTTTGACACCCGCCTCGACCTTGGGCCGCGGCGCCGGTGTCACACTTTGCACTGGTTCTTGCACAACAGTAGTCATATTCAGAATATTCCGCCCGTAAGGGTCGTCTGCTCAGCATAGTCGAGGTGCTTGACCAGCTGCCCGCGCAGCCTTGCCCTTACCTCAGAGAGTTCGATCGAGCCTGCCTGGTCGCGCAGCTGGGTCATGGCCAGCCCCGCATACCCGCAGGGGTTAATCCGGCGGAATGGCGCAAGGTCCATGTCCACGTTCAAGGCAAGGCCATGGAAAGAACAGCCATTGCGAATCCGCAGGCCGAGGGAGGCGATCTTCGCCCCATCGACATAAACGCCCGGAGCGTCGGGCTTGGCCGACGCCTCAACGTTGTAACTGGCCAGCAACTCGATCAGGCAGCGTTCGATCCGGGAAACCAGATCACGCACGCCAAAGCCGAGGCGGCGAACATCCAACAACAAATAAGCCACCAACTGGCCAGGCCCGTGATAGGTCACCTGGCCGCCCCGGTCGGTCTGCACCACCGGAATATCACCGGGCACCAGCAGGTGCTCGGCCTTGCCCGCCTGGCCCTGGGTGAACACCGCCGGGTGCTCCACCAGCCAGACTTCGTCACCGGTTTCAGGGCCACGCTGGTCGGTAAACCGCTGCATGGCCTGGAGCACCGGCTCGTAAGGCAATAATCCCAGATCGCGAAAGCCGAGGCTTGCGGACATCACAGCACCATTTTCACGATGCCGGTAGCACGCAGGGCGCTGTTGATGTTGTGCAGTTGCTCTTCGCCGGTAGCGACGATGTGCAGTTGTACGGTGGTGTACTTGCCTTCCTTGCTCTGGCGCTCGGCCAGGGTCTTGAGATCGACTTCAGCGTATTTCTTGAGGATCTCGATCACCGTGTCTTTGAAATTGACCACGGTGTCACCGATTACCTTGATCGGGTAGTCAGCGCAGGGGAATTCGATTTTGTGCGATTTGTCAGCTTCGGTCATGGCAGTAACGGCCTCGTAAGCCGTGGCAACAACAACGCCCCCGCATGCGTTAGCGGGGGCGTGGCAGGTCACGATATCAGTTGAACAGCCCGTAGAAGAATAGACGAATGCTATCCCACACCCGGCCGAAGAAACCAGCTTCCTCAACAGCGTCCAGCGCGATCAGATCAGCGCTGTGAACAACGTTGTCATCCAGTTTGACTTCCACTTTACCGATCACGTCACCTTTGGCGATTGGCGCGGTCAGTTGTGGGTTCATGGTCATGCTTGCAGCCAGTTTCTTCAATTGGCCTTTAGGCAAAGTCATGGTCAGGTCTTGAGCCAGACCGGCCTTGACCTGATTGGATGCGCCTTTCCAGACTTGCGCCTGAGCCAGCTCGGTGCCCTTCTGGTAGAAGGTCTGGGTTTCGAAGAAACGGAAACCGTAGGTCAGCAGCTTCTGGGTTTCGGCGGCACGGGCCTGCTCGCTGTTGGTGCCGAAGACCACGGCAATCAGACGCATGCCATCACGGACAGCCGAAGACACCATGCAGTAGCCGGCTTCGTCGGTGTGGCCGGTTTTCAGACCGTCGACGGTCTTGTCGCGCCACAGCAGCAGGTTGCGGTTAGGCTGCTTGATGTTGTTCCAGAAGAACTCTTTCTGCGAGTAGATCGCATAGTGAGCCGGGTCTTCGTGGATGATCGCACGGGCCAGCACGGCCATGTCGTGAGCCGACGAGTAATGCTCCGGGTGCGGCAAGCCAGTCGGGTTCATGAAGTGACTGTTGGTCATGCCCAGATCGGTAGCAGTCTTGTTCATCATGTCGGCGAACGCGTCTTCGCTGCCGGCAATGTGCTCGGCCAGGGCGACACTGGCGTCGTTACCCGACTGAATGATGATGCCGTGCAGCAGGTCGCTGACGCTGACCTGGGTGCCGACCTTGATGAACATCCGCGAACCACCGGTGCGCCAGGCGTTTTCGCTGACGGTGACAGGGTCGTTCTCGCCGATCTGCCCGCGACGGATATCCAGGGTCGCAATATAGGCGGTCATCAGCTTGGTCAGGCTGGCCGGCGGCAAACGCTCGTCACCATTGTTCTCGACCAGGACATTACCGCTGGAGGCTTCCATGAGCACGTAGGACTTGGCTGCCAGTTGTGGCGGCGACGGCATCATCTGCTCTGCCGCGAAAGCGGCAGGGGTGATCATCAGCGGAACAAGCAGGCAAAGGCGTTTGGCAAAGGTGGTGATGTTCATCCGTCTCTCGAAATGGCTAATGGGCTCATGCCCTTATGGGCAAAACGTATTCAGGCACTGGGCCTTGCGAGCAAAACCGCCATTGTACATGGCTGTTCTGCCCGCTTGCATGACAAACCGACCAGTCCCCCCGATCAGTCTGCCGTGACGACTTTCGGCTGGCCAAGATTGGCCAGCCGCACACTGTCCTGCATCTGCTGGGCTTCGCCCTGGCTGTTGATCGGCCCCATGCGCACCCGGTGCAGAGTCTGCTGGTTGCGTACCACCGAACTGATGAAGACCGGCGCACTGACCATACCGCTGAGCTTGGAGCGCAACAACTCGGCGGCGTCCGGGTTGGCAAAAGCGCCGACCTGCAAGTAAAGACCATTGGCGGCCTGGGCACGGTTGCTGGCGACCTGCACTGGCACAACGGCGGCTGCATGCTGTTGCGCCGGAGGCGTCCATTGCTCGACCGCGCCGGTGCTAGGCGTAAATGCCTGGGTCTGGGCGACCTGCGGCTGGTTCAGCATCATCGGCGCCGGTTGGCCACGCTGGGCCCACCACTGTTGCGGGTCGATGCCCTCGACGCGCACGCGCGCGGTGCCGGTTTCGGCGTAACCGAGCTTTTTCGCGGCGGCGTAGGACAAGTCGATGATGCGGTCCGAATAGAACGGCCCGCGGTCGTTGACCCGCAAGATGACGCTGCGCTGGTTGTCGAGGTTGGTGACCTTGACGTAGGCCGGCAGCGGCAGGGTCTTGTGCGCGGCACTCATGCCGTACAGGTCATAAACCTCGCCGTTGGCAGTGTTCTGGCCGTGAAACTTGGTGCCGTACCACGATGCCGTACCTTCGGCGCGGTAATTGCGCGACTCCTGGATCGGGAAGTAGGTTTTGCCCAGTACGGTGTAAGGGTTGGCCTTGTAGTTGCCGGTATGCACCGTTGGCGTGGCGTCCGGGATCTTCGAGACATCCACGTCCCACCACGGCGCGCCGTCTTTGTGCGCGCGGTTGATGTCCAGGCCCGGCTTGGCCCGCACCACGTTGGTGCTTTGCTGCGCGGGCTTGCTCGACGAGCAACTGGCCAGCATCAGGCCCAGGGCCGCGCAACCGATCAGCTTCAGAGATGTATCAGAAAACAATACGCGCATTACTTGGCGCCCCGTGCTTGAACCAGCAGGTCCGATAGCTGATGTACCGCCATCGCGTACATCACGCTGCGGTTGTAGCGAGTGATCGCGTAGAAGTTTTTCAGGCCCAGCCAGTATTCGGGGCCGTTGTCGCCTTCAAGCCGGAAAGCGGTGACCGGCAGATCATCGCGCAACGCATCATGACTTGACCAGCCCAGTGCCCGCAACTCTGCGACCGTCTTGACGGCCTCGATCCCCGGGCTGATGCCTTCATCGACACGCGTACCGCTGACCGTGGCGCGGCTGACCACAGGCTCGCCGCCGACCCAGCCGTGGCGTTTGAAGTAGCTGGCAACACTGCCGATCGCATCGTCGGGGTTGTTCCAGATATTGATGTGGCCGTCGCCGTCAAAGTCCACAGCGTACGCACGAAAGCTGCTCGGCATGAACTGCGGCAAGCCCATGGCACCGGCGTACGAGCCTTTGAGGGTCAGCGGGTCGACCTGCTCTTCACGGGCCAGCAGCAGGTACTCACGCAATTCCTTGCGGAAGAATTCGGCGCGCGGCGGATAGTCGAAGCCCAGCGTGGACAGCGCATCGATCACCCGGTAGTTACCGGTATTGCGGCCGAAAAAGGTTTCCACGCCGATGATCGAGACGATCACTTGGGCCGGAACGCCGTATTCCTGCTCAGCACGGGCCAGCACCGCCTCGTGCTGGCGCCAAAAGTCCACGCCACGGGCAACCCGGGCGTCAGTCAGGAACATCGGGCGGTAATCTTTCCAGGGTTTGACCCGCTCCGCCGGACGCGAAATCGCGTCGAGAATGGACTGCTTGCGCTGTACGTCGCGAAACACTTCGATCAATTGTTCGTCGGCAAAGCCGTAGTCACGGCTCATTTCGCCAACGAATTCGGCCACCTGAGGCGAGCCGTCGTAATCCCCGGCCGTTGCTTGCTGGCTGCCACCGAGCAGGCCCAACAGGCCAACCCAAGGCGCACAACGAGCAGCCCAGCCACGCATTGCTTGCATGTAATTCTTCACCTTATTCAAACCTGCGCAATCCATTTGCGATGCGTATGGATCGACATTAAAACTCCAAACGCTGACAGCAGCGTCACCAACGAAGTTCCGCCATAACTAATGAAGGGCAGCGGCACACCCACAACGGGCAGCAAGCCGCTGACCATACCGATGTTGACGAACACATACACAAAGAAGGTCATGGTCAAGCTACCCGCCAGCAGCTTGCCGTAGAGCGTCTGCGCCTGGGCGGTAATCACCAGGCCGCGGCCGATCAGCAACAAATAGATCAGCAGCAATGCACAAATACCCACCAGGCCGAACTCTTCACCGAGTACGGCAATGATGAAGTCGGTGTGACTTTCCGGCAGGAAGTCCAGGTGTGACTGGGTACCGAGCAGCCAGCCTTTGCCAAACACGCCACCGGAGCCGATGGCCGCCTTGGACTGAATGATGTTCCAGCCCGTACCCAGCGGATCGCTTTCCGGGTCGAGGAAGGTCAGTACCCGTTGCTTCTGGTAGTCGTGCATGACGAAGAACCACATGGCAATCGCCACCGGCACCGCAGCGGCGAGCACGCTGAGGATCCAGCGCCAACGCAGGCCACCCATGAACAGCACGAATGCGCCGGAAGCAAGAATCAGCAGCGCTGTACCGAGGTCAGGCTGGCGCACAATCAGGATGAACGGCACGCCGATCATGATCAGGCTGATCATCACATGCTTGAGGTGCGGCGGCAGTGAGCGCTTGGCCAGGTACCAGGCGATGGTGGCCGGCATGATGATTTTCATGAATTCCGAAGGCTGGAAGCGAATCACCCCGGGAATGTTGATCCAGCGCGTGGCGCCCATGGCGTTGTGGCCCATGACATCGACCACCACCAGCAGGACCACCCCGCAGACGTAAGCCAGAGGCACCCAGCGCGCCATGAAACGCGGCTCCAGCTGGGCGATAACGACCATCGCCACCAGGCCGATACCAAAGGAGCTGGCCTGTTTGAGCAGCAGGTCCCAGTTCTTGCCACTGGCCGAGTACAGAACGAACAGACTGCCGGCCGCCAGGGTCAGCAACAGGATCAGCAACGGGCCATCGATATGTATGCGTTGCAAGAAGCTGGCGCGGCGGCGCATCACATCCTCACTGGAGAGCATGCGATCGAAATTACTCATCACGGGGCCGATTCCTGAGCAATGGACGGGTTGGCGAATTCAGGTTTCAGACGGCCGTCAGGACCAAGCAGCCAGGCATCCATGACCTGACGCACCACAGGCGCGGCAACGCCGGAACCGGACTCGCCGTTCTCGACCATCACCGACACCACGATCTTGGGGTTATCTGCCGGCGCGAAGCCCACGAACAAGGCGTGGTCGCGGTGGCGTTCCTGCAGCTTGTTGCGGTCGTACTTCTCACCCTGCTTGATCGCAACCACCTGGGCGGTACCACTCTTGCCGGCAATCCGATATTGCGCACCAATCGAGGCTTTGCGTGCAGTACCGCGGGCGCCATGCATCACCTGCTCCATGCCGTGGGTGACCTTGTTCCAGTCGGACTTGTCACGCAAGATGATGTCGTCGATCGGGTTCTCATCCACCGGCGGCTGGCCTTCGATGGTCTTGGCCAGGTGCGGACGGTTCCACTTGCCCTTGTTGGCAATCAGCGCCGTGGCCTGGGCCAACTGCAAAGGCGTGGCCTGCATGTAGCCCTGGCCGATACCGAGAATCAGGGTTTCGCCCGGGAACCAGGCCTGACGGCGGGTTGCACGTTTCCATTCACGCGACGGCATCAGGCCTGGCGACTCTTCGAACATGTCCAAAGAGACCTTCTGACCGATACCAAAGCGATTCATGTAACTGGACAGGCGATCGATGCCCATCTTGTGTGCAAGGTCGTAGAAGTACGTGTCGTTGGAACGCATGATCGCCGTGTCGAGGTCGACCCAGCCGTCACCGGTGCGGTTCCAGTTACGGTACTTGTGATCGTAATTGGGCAGTTGATAGTAACCAGGGTCGAACACCCGGCTCGATGCCGTCACCACGCCACTGTCCAGACCGGCAATTGCTACCGCCGGTTTGATCGTCGAGCCAGGCGGATACAAGCCGCGCAGCACCCGGTTGAACAGCGGCCGGTCAATCGAATCACGCAGCTCGGCGTAGGCCTTGAAGCTGATACCGGTGACGAACAGGTTAGGGTCGAAACTTGGCTGGCTGACCATGGCCAACACTTCGCCGGTGTTCGGATCGAGCGCGACAATCGCGCCACGACGCCCGGCCAGCGCGGCCTCGGCGGCTTCCTGCAGCTTGATGTCGAGACTCAGGACAATGTCCTTGCCAGGAATCGGGTCGGTGCGTTTGAGCACCCGCAGTACCCGGCCGCGGGCGTTGGTCTCGACCTCTTCATAGCCCACCTGGCCATGCAGTTCAGGCTCATAGAAGCGCTCGATACCGGTCTTGCCGATGTGGTGGGTACCGCTGTAATTGACCGGATCGAGGGTCTTGAGCTCTTTCTCGTTGATCCGCCCCACGTAGCCGACCGAATGCGCGAAGTGCGCGCCCTGCGGATAGTGGCGCACCAACTGGGCGACCACTTCAACACCGGGCAGGCGGAACTGGTTCACCGCAATCCGGGCGATCTGCTCTTCGGTCAGCTCGAATAGAATCGGTACCGGCTCGAACGGCCGCCGCCCCTGACGCATGCGCTTCTCGAACAGCGTGCGGTCGTCCGGGGTCAGCTCCAGCACCTCGACAATCACGTCGAGCACCTGCTGCCAGTCGCCGGAACGCTCCCGGGTCATGCTCAAGCTGAAGCTGGGCCGGTTATCGGCGATGATCACGCCATTACGGTCGAAAATCAGCCCGCGGGTCGGTGGAATCGGTTGCACGTGCACCCGATTGTTTTCCGACAGGGTCGAGTGATAGTCGTACTGGATCACCTGCAGGTAATACAGGCGAGCGATCAGCACGCAGATCAGCAGGACGATCGCCACGGCACCGACCACGACGCGACTGCGCACCAAACGGGCGTCTTTCTCGTGATCCTTGAGACGAATCGGCTGCGTCATTGAAAGGCTTACAGGTTCATTTGTGGTAAGGGTGCCCGGACAATACCGTCCAGGCGCGGTACAGCTGTTCGCCGATCAGTATCCTTACCAATGGGTGCGGCAGGGTCAGCGGCGACAGCGACCAGCGCTGTTCGGCGCGCGCGCAGACTTCCGGCGCCAGCCCTTCCGGGCCACCGACCATGAAGTTCACGGTACGCGAATCCAGGCGCCAGCGGTCCAGCTCAACAGCCAGTTGCTCGGTGCTCCAGGGCTTGCCATGGACCTCCAGGGTGACAATCCGTTCCCCTGGCTGGACCTTGGCGAGCATGGCTTCACCCTCCTGACGAATCAGGCGGGCGACATCGGCATTCTTGCCCCGGGTATTGAGCGGAATTTCCACCAGCTCCAGCGACAGCTCCGAGGGCAGACGCTTGGCATATTCATGCCAGCCATCCTCGACCCACTTGGGCATGCGCGAGCCGACCGCGATCAGACGCAGACGCACAAGCCTTCCTTATTCCCGGTCTTTGAGATTGTCGGAATAGGCGTGGGTGTTTTCCGGGCTGTGGTGCTTGCCATCGGCGGCACGGCTCTGCTCGGCACCGAGCCACAGACGCTCGAGGTCGTAGAACTGACGGGCAGCAGCGGTCATCATGTGAACGATGACGTCGTTGAGGTCGAGCAGCACCCAATCGCTCTCGCCCTTGCCTTCTTCGCCCAGTGGCTGCGCGCCCTTGGCCTTGACGGCTTCACGGACCTTTTCCAGCATCGCGTTGATCTGGCGGTTGGAGGTACCGGTGGCGATGATCATGTAGTCGGTCAGGCTGTGCTTGTCACGCACGTCGATGACCTGGATGTCCTGGGCCTTGACGTCTGCCAGGGCGGCCTTGGTCAGTTCGACCAGTTCTTCGCCACTGATGGCACTGATTTTTTGCTTGGTCATATAAAACTCATTCAACTCAATAGTATGAGGCGCTTCACAGCACCTTCAGTTCGGCGCACGGTACAGGTTGTGCGCATCGATGTAGGCCAGTACTGCGTCCGGCACCAGAAACCGCACCGACTTGCCGCTGGCCAGCAGCTGTCGGATCTGCGTGGCTGACACCGCAAGCGGCGTCTGCCAGACGAATGCAATATGTCCCGCCGGCCCAACCAGGGCCTGCGGATCACTGACTGAGCGTGCGGCCAACAGGTTGCGCAGGGCATCCGGTGGCTCGACGTCGGCATCCGGGCGTTGCAGCACCAGGATGTGACAGTGTTGCAGCAATTCTTCCCAACGGTGCCAACTGGGCAGGCCGCAGAACGCGTCCCAGCCCAGCAGCAGAAACAGTTGATCAGCGGCGGCCATTTCGGCGCGCATCAGCTCAAGTGTTTCAATGGTATACGACGGCGTGTCACGTTCCAGCTCACGCGCATCCACCGACAGGTTCGGCACACCTTCAACGGCGCAACGGACCATCGCCAGACGGTCCTGTGCCGACACCTGCGGCGTGTCCCGGTGTGGCGGGCGGGCGTTGGGCATCAGCCGCAGCTCGTCCAGCGCCAGCACTTCGGCCACCTCCAGCGCGCTGCGCAGGTGACCGATGTGAACCGGGTCGAATGTCCCGCCGAGCACGCCGATGCGCCGGCCGGGCGTCATCGTCATGACTGTAGCGAGCGGTTTGCGCTCAGCCAAGTCAGAGCGACTCCTGACCACGCAGTTGACCGTCGCCGATCACTACGTATTTTTCGCAGGTCAGGCCTTCCAGACCGACCGGGCCGCGGGCGTGCAGCTTGTCGGTGGAAATACCGATTTCCGCCCCCAGGCCATACTCGAAACCGTCGGCAAAGCAGGTTGGCGTGTTGATCATCACCGAGGATGAATCGACCTCAGCCGTGAAGCGCCGGGCCTGGCCCTGGTGTTCGGTGACGATGGAATCGGTGTGGTGCGAGCCGTAATGGTTGATGTGCTCGATCGCCTGATCCAGACCATCGACCACGCGGATCGACAAAATCGCCGCCAGGTACTCGGTGTTCCAGTCTTCTTCACTGGCCGGCAGCGCATCGATGATCGCACGGGTACGCTCGCAACCGCGAAGTTCGACGCCTTTTTCCCGAAATTGACCGGCCATTTCCGGCAGGAAGTCTGCAGCTACCGATTGATCGACCAGCAGGGTTTCCATCGCCCCGCAGATGCCATAGCGGTAGGTCTTGGCATTGAAGGCAATACGCCGCGCCTTGTCCAGCTCGGCATGCTCGGCCACATACACGTGACAGATACCGTCGAGGTGCTTGATCACCGGGACCCGCGCATCACGACTGATACGCTCGATCAGGCCTTTGCCGCCACGCGGCACGATCACATCGACATACTCCGGCATGCTGATCAACGCACCGACCGCCTCGCGATCCGTGGTTTCGACCACCTGAACCACCGCTGCTGGCAACCCGGCTTCAGCCAGACCGCGCTGGATGCACTCGGCGATGGCGCGGTTGGAGTGAATGGCCTCCGAGCCGCCGCGCAGAATTGTGGCATTGCCCGACTTCAGACACAGGCTGGCCGCATCGATGGTCACGTTCGGGCGCGACTCGTAGATGATGCCGATGACGCCCAGCGGAACACGCATCTTGCCGACCTGAATACCCGATGGCCGGTAGCTCATGTCACGAATGGCACCGACCGGATCGGGCAGGCTGGCCACTTGCCGCAGGCCGACGATCATGCTGTCGATACGTGCAGGAGTCAGCGCCAGGCGCTCGAGCATGGCCGGTTCCAGACCATTGGCGCGGCCGGCGGCCAGGTCCAGCTCGTTGGCGGCAGTCAGCTCGGCACGGGCAGCGTCCAGAGCATTGGCGGCAGCCTGCAGCGCGCGGTTTTTCTGCGCGGTGCTGGCACAGGCGATAACGCGGGCAGCCTCACGGGCGGCGCGACCCAAGCGGGTCATATAGTCAAGAACAGACTCAGTCATGGGCTCAGTGTCTTGGCGAAGGGGAAATCGGCTGATTATAACTGTCGCGCCGCCCCGCGCCCAGCGGTGACAGGCGGATGGTCAAAAACAGTTTCAATTCCCCGTAGGAGCGGGCTTGCCCCGCGATACGATGTGACAAACAAATCGCTATCGCGGGGCAAGCCCGCTCCTACAGGTTCGGTTAAGGTAGAAATTGCTATTATCGCCGCCCGTCCACCACGAATCCGTGCGCATGCCCGACTCAGCCCCCTGCCCGACCCAAGCGCTAGCCGACTGTTTCTTCGACCGTGATGCGCAGGAACTGGCCAAGGCGCTGCTGGGCAAGATCATCCGCCACCGCCAGGGCCCCTACTGGCTGGCAGCACGCATTATCGAGACCGAGGCCTACTACCTGAGCGACAAAGGCAGCCACGCCTCGCTGGGCTACACCGAAAAACGCAAGGCGCTGTTTCTCAATGGCGGACACATCTACATGTACTACGCACGCGGCGGCGACTCGCTGAACTTCAGTGCCCACGGCCCCGGCAATGCGGTGCTGATCAAATCTGCCGTTGCCTTCGTTGACGCCATCTCCGACGCCAACAGCCTGGCCCAGATGCAACTGAACAACCCCGCCGCCAATGGCCAATTGCGCGATAGCCAACGCCTCTGCTCCGGCCAGACGCTACTGTGCAAGGCGCTGGGCCTGAAAGTGCCGCACTGGGATGCCAAACGCTTCGACCCTGAGCGGTTGTTCGTGGAAGACTGCGGTATTAACGTGAAACACATTATTCAGACCACTCGTCTAGGCATCCCCGCAGGCCGCGACGAACATCTGCCCTATCGTTTTGTCGACGCCGAATTTGCCCACCTCTGCACACGGAACCCGTTGCGTCGTGGCCAAGTCGAAGGCCGCGACTATTTTTTACTGACACAAGGAAACTGACACGATGGGCCAATGGCTCGACAGCCTGACTGGTTGGCTTGGCGCCAACCCGCAATGGCTAGGCTTGGCAATATTTCTGGTGGCCTGCGTGGAATGCCTGGCCATCGCCGGGATTATCGTGCCGGGCACGGTTCTGCTGTTTGCCGTCGCCGTGCTGGCCGGCAGCGGCGCCCTGTCGCTGGGCGAAACCCTGCTGCTGGGTTTTTTCGGTGGCCTGCTGGGTGATGCGATCTCTTACACCCTGGGGCGCAAGTTCCATCAAAACATCCGCCGCTTGCCAATATTGCGCCATCACCCGGAATGGATCGGCGGCGCCGAAACCTATTTCCAACGCTATGGCATCGCCAGCCTGCTGGTAGGCCGTTTCATCGGGCCACTGCGGCCGATGCTGCCGATGGTCGCCGGCATGTTCGACATGCCTCTGCCACGCTTTATCGCCGTCAGCCTGGTCGCCGGTGCGGGGTGGTCGGTGGCGTACCTGTTGCCCGGCTGGGCTACCGGCGCCGCCATGCGCTTGCCATTACCCGAAGGCTTCTGGCTGGATGCCGGGCTGATCGCTGCAGGCCTGGCGTTGCTGGTGGGCGTCAGTATCAATTGCAGCCTGCGCAGCATGCGTCGCGGCACCCGGGTAATTGCCGGGCTCAGCCTACTGGCGCTGACCGCACTGTTCGTTGGCTGGCCGTATCTGCATGAGTTCGATCAAGGCTTGATGACCCTGATCCAGGAACATCGCAGCAACGTCATCGATGGCAGCGTGGTATTGATCACGCGCATGGGCGACTTTCGCACCCAGTTTTTCCTCGGCGGCCTGCTGACCGCGCTGTTGCTGCTGGCACGCCAGTGGCGCCCTGCGCTGTTTGCCGGTACCACCCTGATCGGCACCGCGCTGGCAAATGGTGGCCTGAAATGGCTGTTCGCCCGCGCCCGCCCGGAAGTCCTGACCGACCCGCTCACCACCTACAGCATGCCCAGTGGCCACAGTTCGGCAGCCTTCGCCTTCTTCCTGGTGTTGGCGGTACTGGCCGGGCGCGGCCAACCGGCACGTATGCGCCTGACCTGGATCATGCTCGGCTGTTTGCCGGCGCTGGCCATTGCCCTGTCGCGGGTTTATCTGGGCGCACACTGGCCAACCGACATTCTGGCCGGGGCCATGCTCGCCTGCTGCATCTGCGCCACCAGTCTGACCCTGATCCAGCACCGCGAACCGCTTACCGCCCTGCCGTTGAAGGTCTGGTGGTTGATTCTGCCGGCGTGCGTCGCCCTGCTGGCGTTCTTCAGCCTGCACTCGCTGCCGCATGCGCTGCTGCGTTATCAGTATTGAGGGCTCAGGCGAACAGCTCGCCTTGCAGACGATCAAGCAGTGCCTGAATTGCATTCAGGCGCTGCTGAGCGGAGTCGATGGCCAGCAGGTCGAGCTTGTCTTCTTCGACGAACGGCAGCAGGTAGGCTAACTGGTTGGCCAACGCCTGCTGGCCAAGCACCTCAGTCGGCATGCTCAATGCCGCGACCATGGGGTGCTCACCCAGTGCGGTGAGCAGGGCCAGCAGATCGTCATCCTGCTCGCTCAATGGCGTGTCCGGGCGTTCCTGTAACCACTGCACGTCGGCCAGCAACAGCTGATCTTTCTGCACCTGGGCGCTCTGCACCCGGAACCGCCGGGTACCCTCGACCCGAATGCCCAGCAGGCCATTGTCCTGCTGCTGGAAATCGCGAATCACCGCTTCACAGCCGATCGAGGCATAGCCTTCAGGCGCCTTGCCGACCTGCTCGCCTTCCAGAATGCAAACCACACCAAAGCCGCCGCCCTGCTTCATGCAGCGGCCGATCATGTCCAGGTAGCGCGCCTCAAAGATCTGCAGATCAAGGAAGCACCCTGGAAACAGCACGGTATTGAGTGGAAACAGCGGTAACGTCATTGCAATTCCTCACGCAACCAGGCTGACCGCCAGCGGCAGGAACACCGCGGTAGCCACCCCCATCAAGCTCATCGCCAGGGCCGCAAAAGCCCCACATTCATCACTTTCCTGCAGCGCCACCGAAGTGCCCACTGCGTGCGCGGTCACGCCAAGGGCCATGCCCCGCGCTTCCGGGCTGTGTACACCGCAACGCGACAGCAGCTGCGGACCAAAGATCGCGCCGATGACGCCGGTAATCAGCACAAACACCGCTGCCAATGCGGCCACACCACCGATCTGCTCGGCCACCAGCATGGCGATAGGCGAGGTCACCGACTTGGGGGCCATGGTCATCAGAATCATATGCTCGGCACCAAACCACCAGCCCAGCAACACGCAAGCACCGGTTGCCACGACCCCTCCGATTACCAGCGTAGTAAAGGTCGGCCAGAACAGCTGGCGAATGCGCCGCAGATTGAGATAAAGCGGAACGGCCAGCGCCACCGTCGCAGGTCCGAGCAGAATGCTCATGATCTCGGTGCTTTTGCGGTACTCGTTGTAAGTCAGGCCACAAGTGAGCAGTACGCCAATGACTACAAGCATCGACACCAGCACCGGCTGCAGAAAGATCCAGCGCGTCTTTTCGTAGGCCGCCAGCACCAGCTGGTAGGCGCCCAGGGTAATGCCGATGCCGAACAAGGGATGGTGAATCACCGCGTTCAGCGCGCCGTTCCAGTCCAGGCTCATGGCTGCTCCTCACGCTTGCTCTGGCGGGCGATGAGCTTTTGCATGAGCACACCGACAAAGGCCATGGTCACCAACGCCGAGATCACCAGCGCGCCGACAATGGCCCAGAAATCTGCGGCAATATCGGCGGCGTACACCATCACCCCCACCGCTGGCGGCACCAGCAGCAACGGCAGGTAGCGCAACAGGCTATTGGCCGCTTCGCTCAGCGGTGCGCCGACTTCGCCGCGCAGCATCAGAAACACCAACAGCAGCAGAAGGCCAATGATCGGCCCCGGCAAGATGGGTACAAATAAATGATTAATCGCCGTCCCAAGCAATTGAAACAACACCAGCCAGGTCAAACCACGCAACAGCATAACTTTCTCCTTCGGGCCTGGCGGCCATTATAAGCATGCTAACGACCGCGCTATAAGCTGATATTCGCCGAAAACATAGCGACTTGACCGCTTTGGGAAGGCGTGATGATCTTAGCCTTTCGATTCTGCCGCCCCCATAAGAAAACCAAAGCAATCTGGAGAGTCACGATGCCTCAAGTACCTGTTGCAGAGCTTTCGCAGTACGTTGGTAAGGAACTTGGACGTTCCGAATGGCTGACCATCGATCAAGACCGCATCAACCTGTTTGCTGAAGCCACTGGCGACTTTCAGTTCATTCATGTCGATCCGGCCAAGGCGGCAAAAACGCCATTTGGCAGCACTATCGCTCACGGTTTTCTCACCCTGTCGCTGATCCCCAAGCTGATGGAAGACATCGTCGTGCTGCCTGAAGGCGTGAAGATGGTGGTTAACTACGGCCTCGACAGCGTGCGCTTCATCCAGCCGGTCAAAGTCAACAGCCAGGTTCGACTCAAAGTCGATATGGCCGAAGTGTCTGAGAAAAAGCCTGGTCAATGGCTGATCAAGCTCACCGCAACCCTGGAAATCGAAGGCCAGGAAAAGCCCGCTTACATTGCCGAGCCGCTGACCCTCTGCTTCGTCTGAACCCCGCCCTACACTGAAACAGCCCCTGTGGCTGTTTCAGCCTGCGCATTGTGCGGCATACTCGGGGCCTTACCCGTCCGGACCCCGTCATGCGCCCACTTGTTCCGCTTGCCCTGACCTTGCTACTCACCGCCTGCGGTGAAGGTGAACCACTGTCGCCACCTGACGCGCGCCTGCCCGATGGCGGTCGTTTCCGTGGGCAAGTCGTGGATGGCCTGCTGCAAGGTGAAGGCCGCATCGACTACCCCAATGGCAGCTGGTATGCCGGCAACTTTCAGGCCGGTCAATGGCACGGCCAGGGTGAATGGCATGGCAGCAATGGCGAGGTCTACCGTGGCCAGTTCCAACAGGGGCTGTTTCACGGGCAAGGCACCCTGAAAACACCGGGCAGCAGCTACAGCGGCGGCTTCAAATCTGGACGGCGCGATGGCGAGGGCACCCTCAAAGAGAGCGGCCTGCTGTACCGAGGCCAGTTCAAAGACGACCAATACAGCGGTGCCGGGCATCTGGAACTGGCCGATGGCAGCCAGTATCAAGGTCTGTTCGCCCGCGGCAAGCCCAATGGCGAAGGCATTCGCAGTGACGCCAGCGGCAACCAGTTCAGCGGTCGCTTCGTCAATGGCCAGCTCGAAGGCAGCGGCACCTTCAACAGCGCTGAGGGCGACCAGTACATCGGCGCTTTTCGTGACAACCGCCTGGAAGGCCGCGGCCGCTACGAAAGCGCCGAGGGCGATGTGTGGATTGGTCAGTTCAAGGACGGCACGCTCAACGGCAAAGGTGAACTGATCGCCGCCGATGGCAGCCACTACAAGGGCAACTTCGAGGATTGGCACTTTTCCGGCAAGGGCCGCCTGCAATTGGCCGACGGCAGCCTGTATGTCGGCGGATTCGACAACGATACCTATCACGGTCAAGGCCACCTGACCTCTAGCGATGGCAGCAGCCAGAGTGGTTACTGGGTCAATGGTCAGCGTGTGCGCGACGAGTACGGTCGGCTACTGCCCGACCCGCTGGAGCTGGCGCTGCTCAACCAGGGCACTCTACTGGAGCACTCCCTGGCCAAGGTCGCGCCATCGACACCCGAGATCGAACTGTACAGCCTGGTGTTGGCGGGTGACGGCAAGCAAAGCGTATTCATGCGCGAAGCCGAGTATGTCAGCGCCCTGCTCAAAAGCCGCTTTGGCGCCGTAGGGCAGATCAATCTGATCAACCACCGTGACCACCTCGACGACCGGCCGCTGGCCACCCGCGAGAACCTCGCGCGCGCCGCACGCACCCTGGCCGAACGCAGCGGCCCGGAAGACCTGCTGTTCATCTACCTGACCAGCCATGGCAGCGCGGAACACGAACTGGTGCTGGACCTGCCGCGCCTGCAACTGGCCGACCTGCCCGCCGAAGCGCTGGCCAGTGCTTTGGCGCCATTAAAAGATCGCAACAAAGTCATCGTCATCTCGGCGTGCTATTCCGGCGGTTTCATCGATGCCCTCAAAGACAACAAGACCCTGATCATGACCGCCGCACGCGCCGACCGCGTGTCGTTTGGCTGCTCGGAAGAAGCCGACTTCACCTATTTTGGTGATGCCTTGTTCGCCCAGGCACTGAACCAGACCGACGATTTGCGTCAGGCATTTGACTTGGCCAACACCCTGGTTGCCGAGCGGGAGGCGGTGGAAGGTTTCGAAGCGTCCGAGCCGCAGATATGGGCCCCAGGCGAGGTCTTGTCGCGCTGGCAGCAACTGCGCCAACAGCAGGCGCGTAAAGCCCTGCAGAGCAGTGCGCCAAACGAGGCAGGACATGCAAAAAATGCCAGCAACCACTAAGCTTGAGTGTATCAAGGGAGAGACATCATGTACTTGACGCCTCAACACATCCTGCTTGCTGGAGCCACCGGTCTTACCGGTGAACATCTACTTGACCGGCTGCTCAACGAGCCGACCGTCAGCCGTGTACTGGCGCCAACGCGTCGGCCACTGGCGGAACACCCGCACCTGGAAAACCCGGTGGGCGACCCTGCGCTGTTCTTGCCGCAGTTGGGCGGTCGCGTCGATATCGCCTTCTGCTGCCTGGGTACCACCATCAAACAGGCAGGTTCTGAACCGGCGTTCCGGGCCGTTGACCTGGACATGGTGGTGGCCTTCGGCAAACGCGCGCGGGAGATGGGTGCGCGTCACCTGATTGTCATCAGTGCCTTGGGCGCCGATCCAAAATCACCGATCTTCTACAACCGGGTCAAAGGTGAGATGGAAGAAGCGCTGAAAGCGCAGGACTGGCCGCAACTGACCATTGCCCGCCCTTCCCTGCTGCTGGGCGATCGGCAAGAGCCACGCCTGGCCGAACGGGTTGCCGGGCCGCTGTCGAAGCTGATTCCAGGAAAGTATCGAGGCATTGAAGCCTGCCAGCTGGCGCGTGCGTTGTGGCGCCTGGCACTGGAAGAGCAGGACGGGATTCGTGTTGTCGAGTCTGACGAGCTGCGCAGGCTGGGGAAATGAATGATCGCGGGGCAAGCCCCGCGATTCACAATCCACCCGTCGCCTGAAAACTCACGCCTATAGCCGTCAAAACCGACAACGGCAGCAACAAGGTGTCGAGCAAAACGCTGCCCGGCAGGTCATACCCCGGGTACTTCGGCGCTTCGGCACCGAACCGATCCATAGCACAACACCCACCTTGCAACGCATACATGTCCAGGCGCGTGCCGCTATACACCAACGGTGCCCCCGGCTTGGCTGCATCCAGCGTGCGCACGGTAGCGCAGCCGCTGACCAACAACCCCAGCAGCGCTACCCCGAGCAAACGCCTCATTCATCAGCGCCGAAGTGATGCTCACCCCAACGCGGCAGCATGTCCTGAGGGATGTTCAACAGATTGAGAATCCGCGCCACGACAAAGTCGATCAGATCGTCGATGGTCTGCGGCTGATGATAAAACCCCGGCGCCGCCGGCAAAATCACCGCGCCCATGTTCGACAACTTGAGCATGTTTTCCAGGTGAATGGTCGAAAATGGCGCTTCACGTGGTACCAGAATCAATTGCCGACGCTCTTTCAAGGTCACATCGGCAGCGCGTTCGATCAGGTTATTGCAGGCGCCCGTGGCAATTGCCGACAAGGTCCCCGTGGAGCACGGTACCACCACCATCGCCGCTGGCGCGCCCGAACCGGAGGCCACCGGCGACATCCAGTCTTCCTTGCCATACACGCGAATCTGCCCGTCAGCAGCCCCTGTGTATTCGGTCAGAAACGCCTGGATTGCCTGAGGTTTGGCCGGAAGCACCACATCGGTCTCGGTCGACATCACCAGTTGCGCCGCCTTGGAAATCAGGAAATGCACCTCGCGGTCTTCGCGCACCAGGCAATCGAGCAGGCGCAGCCCATACTGCGCCCCCGAAGCGCCGGTCATCGCCAGTGTGATGCGTTCCGGCCCGTTCATTTCAGCGCCTCTGCCAATTTGCCATGCAGGCCGCCAAAGCCGCCGTTGCTCATGATCACCACCTGGGTGCCGGGCTTGGCCTGGCCCTTGACTTGGGCAATGATCGCCTCAAGGCTGTCGGCGACCATCGACGGCACTGTGCACTCAGCCGCAGTGGCAGCCAGATCCCAGCCCAGGTTCGGTGGTGCGTACCAGATCACCTGATCCGCATCGTTGACGCTTTCCGGCAAACCATCGCGGTGGGCGCCAAGCTTCATCGAGTTGGAGCGCGGCTCGATCACGGCAATCAGTGGTGCATCGCCAACGCGTTTTCGCAGTCCATCGAGGGTGGTGGCAATGGCGGTCGGGTGATGGGCAAAGTCGTCGTAAATGGTCACGCCCTGCACTTCCGCGACTTTTTCCATACGCCGTTTTACGCTTTTGAAGGCACTCAGCGCAGCGATGCCCATGGCCGGTACCACGCCCACATGACGGGCCGCCGCCAGCGTCGCCAAGGCGTTGGCGACGTTATGCTGGCCGGTCAGTTCCCACTCAACCACGCCCTGGCTTTCGCCTTCGAAGCTGACTTCAAAACGCGAGCCGTCCGCGCTGAGCAATTTGACCTGCCACTGCCCGCCTTCACCGGTGGTTTGTACCGGCGTCCAGCAGCCCATCTTGATCACCCGCTCCAACGCCGGTTCAGTGGTGGGATGAATCACCAGGCCTTCGCTTGGAATGGTTCGCACCAAGTGGTGGAACTGTCGCTCAATGGCGGCCAGATCAGGGAAAATGTCCGCATGATCGAACTCAAGGTTATTGAGGATCGCGGTGCGCGGACGGTAGTGCACGAATTTCGAGCGCTTGTCGAAGAAGGCACTGTCGTATTCATCGGCCTCCACCACAAAGAACGGCGTGCCGCCCAGTCGGGCCGACACGGCAAAGTTCTGCGGTACGCCACCGATCAGGAAGCCCGGGCTCATACCGGCATGTTCCAGCACCCAGGCCAGCATGCTGCTGGTGGTGGTTTTACCGTGCGTACCGGCCACTGCCAGCACCCAGCGCCCCTGCAGTACATGGTCAGCCAACCACTGCGGGCCCGAGACATACGGCAAGCCCTTGTTGAGCACATACTCGACCGCCGGGTTGCCGCGCGACAGGGCGTTGCCGATCACGACCAGATCGGGAGCCGGATCCAGCTGGGCGGCATCATAACCCTGGGTCAGTTCGATGCCCTGCGCCTCGAGCTGAGTGCTCATCGGCGGATAGACATTGGCGTCGGAGCCGGTAACCCGATGCCCGAGCTCTTTGGCCAGCACCGCCAGAGAGCCCATGAAAGTGCCGCAAATACCAAGAATATGAATATGCATGATCGACCTCGTAAAACGTCGAGGCAGGGTAGCCCAGGGCGTCGGAATTCGCACCCTGTGTTTCGCTCATGCGTCGCGGGCGATGCCGTGTTTGCGAAGTTTTCGATACAAGGTATTGCGGCTGACCCCCAACTGCGCGGCCACATGCGTCATATGCCAGCGGTGTTGCTCCAGCACACTGAGCAATGCACTGCGCTCCGCATCGACTAACAGTGGGAGCGGGCTTGCCCCGCGATTGCGTTCTGCCTGACACACCGCATCGCGGGGCAAGCCCGCGCCTACCAGGTCGGGGAGGCGGATGCAGCCGTCATCGCACAGCGCAGACAGCGTGCGCAACACGTTACGCAACTGACGCACGTTGCCGGGCCAGGCAAATTCAAGCAACGCCTGGCGCGCCTCAGGCTCCAGCACCACTGTTTGCTCACCGGCCTCCTCGGCCAGGATGAAATCCAGCAACTGCGACTTGTCACTGCGCTCACGCAGCGCTGGCAACTGAATTTCCAGACCATTGAGACGGTAATAAAGGTCTTCACGGAAACTGCCGTCTTCGACCCGCTCAAGCAGATTGCGGTGCGTGGCGCTGATGATGCGCACGTTCACCGCCTGCGGCTCGCCGCCAATCGGCACCACCATGCGCTCTTCCAGCACACGCAGCAGGCGGGTCTGCAAGGCCAGCGGCATGTCGCCTATCTCGTCCAGCAGCAGCGTGCCGCCATCAGCTTGCTGCAACTTGCCGCGCATGCCCTCTTTGCGTGCGCCGGTGAAGCTGCCGCCGCGATAACCGAACAGCTCACTCTCGATCAGGCTTTCAGGGATCGAAGCACAGTTGAGTGCCACGAAAGCCTTGCCGCTGCGCTGACTGGCCTGATGAACCGCCTTGGCAAACGCCTCCTTGCCACAACCGGTTTCGCCATTGAGCAGCAACGGCACATCACGCTCGAACACCCGCACGGCACGGCGAAAATCATTCTGCAGCGCCGGATCGACCAGGCAGATACTCGCGGGGCTGCACGCCTGTGCAGGTACAGCCGGCACCGCCACTGACGGCACCGAGCGCGCTTGCCCCCGCAGGCTGGCAAACAGCTGCCGCCCATCACGGGTGCGCAGCGGCCAGCGAGTGCTGCCTTCCGCCATTGCCCGGCTGAACAGCTCGTCCTGGGAGCAATCGAAAAACATCTCCACCGGTTTGCCCAGCACGCCGCCGCGGATGGTGCCGAGCAAGTTCAGCGCGCTCTGGTTGACCGCACTGATTCGCCCCTCACCATCGAACGCCAGCAGGCCCTCACTGAACAGGCCGATCGATTCCGCCTGCAGGTGAAAACGCAGCAGCCACTGGTTCTCGAAGTAACGCAGGAAATAGCAGCTCTCGATCATCCGCGCCGAGAGGTTGACCAACGCCATGGTATGGAACTGACTCTGGCGCGACACATCCGGGCGCGCCGAAGAGACATCGAGCACGGCCATCAGCTCGCCGTGCGGATCGAACACCGGGCTGGCCGAGCACGTCAGGCCAGTGTGGCGGCCGCGAAAATGTTCATCTTGATGGATAGTCAGCGCCTGACGCTCGACCAGACAGGTACCAATGCCATTGGTACCCTCGCGAGCTTCGCTCCAGTCGGCCCCCAGCCATAGCCCGGCACGCTCGAAAATCCGCCGTTCAGTGGCGGCGGTGACACAGTTGAGGATCACCCCGCGGGCATCGGTGAGCAGCACCGCATGGCCTGCGCCCGACAACTGCTGATGCAGGCTGTTCATCTCGTTGCCGGCGATTTGCAAGACCTGCTGCAGGCGCTCACGGCTCTCCAGCACGCGCCCGTGCTCAAGCACGGTGGGCGCCACGCTCAGGGCCGGGTCCAGGTGGTAATCCTCAAGGCAGCGCAGCCATGAGCGGGCAATCGAAGGATCACTGCCGGGCCCCTGCATCTGTGCCTGTCCCTGAGTCACCGTAAGCACTTGCCGGGCGTGCCGGCTGAGGTGATTGTTCTGCACTTTTTATTGTTCTCCGCAGACGAGATGGCCTCAGCATCCTCTACCCGTCCGCGCAATGCAATGCTGGCTTGACCGGCAAGTCACCGCCTGTGCCAGAAACGGTACAAAGTGTCACCTGTACTGTGCCGAGGCTGCCACAGCACCTCCGCGCCCTGCCCTGGCAAAACCTCGCAAGCCCTTGATTTACTTGACCCCGGCCACACTGGCCCAAGCCTTGCTCTATGCTTAAGTAACCTCCCCAACAAGCACAAAAGCCAGGAGACACACCATGCGTTACGCACACCCCGGTACCGAAGGCGCCAAGGTTTCCTTCAAGAGCCGTTATGGGAACTACATTGGTGGCGAATTCGTTGCGCCGGTCAAAGGGCAATACTTCGAGAACACCTCGCCCGTTAACGGCCAACTGATCGCTGAGTTCCCGCGCTCCACCGCCGAAGACGTCGAGAAAGCCCTGGACGCTGCCCATGCCGCCGCTGACGCCTGGGGCACCACCTCGGCCCAGGCACGCTCGTTGATCCTGCTGAAAATCGCCGACCGCATCGAACAGAACCTTGAACTGCTGGCCATTACCGAAACCTGGGACAACGGCAAGGCCATCCGTGAAACCCTCAACGCCGACATCCCGCTGGCTGCCGACCACTTCCGCTATTTCGCCGGCTGCCTGCGTGCCCAGGAAGGCGGCGCCGCAGAAATCGACGGCAACACCGTTGCCTACCACCTGCACGAACCACTGGGCGTGGTCGGGCAGATCATCCCGTGGAACTTCCCGATCCTGATGGCCGCGTGGAAACTGGCACCCGCCCTGGCTGCCGGTAACTGCGTGGTGCTCAAGCCTGCCGAGCAAACTCCGCTGGGTATCACCGTGCTGCTGGAAGTGATCGGTGACCTGCTGCCAGCCGGCGTGCTCAACGTGGTGCAAGGCTATGGCCGCGAAGCGGGTGAAGCCCTGGCCACCAGCAAACGCATCGCCAAGATTGCCTTCACCGGCTCCACCCCGGTCGGCTCGCACATCATGAAATGCGCTGCCGAGAACATCATCCCGTCGACCGTAGAACTGGGCGGCAAATCGCCGAACATCTTCTTCGAAGACATCATGCAGGCCGAGCCTGCGTTCATCGAAAAAGCCGCCGAAGGCCTGGTACTGGCGTTCTTCAACCAAGGCGAAGTGTGCACCTGCCCATCGCGTGCGCTGGTGCAAGAGTCGATCTACCCAGCGTTCATGCAGGAGGTCATGAAGAAGATCAAACAGATCAAGCGCGGCGATCCCCTCGACACCGACACCATGGTCGGCGCCCAGGCGTCCGAGCAGCAGTTCGACAAGATCCTCTCCTACCTGGAAATCGCCGAGAAGGAAGGTGCTGAACTGCTGACCGGCGGCAAAGTGGAAAAACTCGAAGGCAGCCTGTCGACCGGCTATTACATCCAGCCGACCCTGCTCAAGGGCACCAACCAGATGCGCGTGTTCCAGGAAGAAATCTTTGGCCCGGTGGTCAGCGTCACCACCTTCAAAGACGAAGCCGAAGCACTGGCGATCGCCAACGACACCGAGTTCGGCCTCGGCGCTGGCGTATGGACCCGCGACATCAACCGCGCCTACCGCATGGGCCGCGGTATCAAGGCTGGCCGCGTGTGGACCAACTGCTACCACCTGTACCCGGCGCACGCCGCGTTCGGTGGCTACAAAAAGTCCGGCGTTGGCCGCGAAACGCACAAAATGATGCTCGACCACTACCAGCAAACCAAAAACCTGCTGGTTAGCTACGACATCAATCCGCTGGGCTTCTTCTAACCCGCAAAACAGCGCGGCCCCACCCCGGGGCCGCGCTGGCTCGCTTCCTGCAAGACCATCACCAACAGCTGGCAGCCGCCGGTTGAAAAAGAAAAAAACAGGTGAACCCTATGCCAAGCGATCATTCCGGCAGTGTGCCGGCCGGTTCTTCCGTCGACTTCGAAAAGGTCGGCAGCGACTACTTCCAACAACGTGAACTGAAAAAAGGCGCAGCAGGCTGGGTGTTGCTGGTCGGCCTTGGCGTTGCCTACGTGATTTCCGGCGACTACGCCGGCTGGAACTTCGGCCTGGCCCAAGGCGGCTGGGGTGGCATGTTCCTCGCCACCTTGCTGATGGCCACCATGTACCTGTGCATGTGCTTTTCCCTGGCTGAACTGTCTTCGATGATCCCCACCGCAGGCGGCGGCTACGGCTTTGCCCGCAGCGCGTTCGGGCCCTGGGGCGGCTTTCTGACCGGCACCGCCATCCTCATCGAATACGCCATCGCCCCGGCGGCCATTGCCGTGTTCATCGGTGCCTACTGCCAATCGTTGTTCGGCATTGGCGGCTGGATGATCTACCTGGCCTTCTACATCATCTTTATCGGCATCCACATCTTCGGGGTCGGTGAAGCACTGAAACTGATGTTCATCATCACGGCCGTGGCCGCTATTGCACTGGGCGTGTTCCTGGTCGCGATGGTGCCGCACTTCGAAGTGAGCAACCTGTTCGACATCGCCCAGACCGACGCCGTGGGCGCCAGCAGTTTCCTGCCGTTCGGTTATGTCGGCGTGTGGGCGGCGATCCCTTACGCCATCTGGTTCTTCCTTGCGGTTGAAGGCGTACCACTGGCTGCCGAAGAAACCAAAAACCCCAAGCGCGACCTGCCCCGCGGGCTGATCGGCGCCATGCTGGTATTGCTGGCCTTCGCCCTGCTGATTCTGGTGGTTGGGCCGGGGGGGGCAGGCGCAGAAGCGCTGAAAAGCTCGGGTAACCCGCTGGTCGAAGCACTGGCCAAAGCCTACGGCGGCTCGACCTGGATGGGCGGCTTCGTCAACCTGGTCGGCCTGGCCGGGCTGATCGCCAGTTTCTTCTCGATCATCTACGCCTACTCCCGGCAGATCTTCGCCTTGTCGCGGGCCGGCTACCTGCCACGCAAACTCTCGGAAACCAACAAGAGTAAAGCGCCCGTGCTGGCCCTGGTGATCCCCGGCATCATCGGTTTTGCTCTGTCGTTGACCGGCCAGGGCGACCTGCTGATCCTGGTTGCGGTGTTCGGCGCTACGCTGTCTTATGTACTGATGATGGCCGCGCACATCACCCTGCGCATCAAACGCCCCAAAATGGAGCGCCCATACCGCACGCCGGGCGGGATCTTCACGTCGGGTGTGGCTCTGGTGCTGGCCTGCATCGCCGTCGTCGCCGGTTTTCTGGTAGACCCGCGTGTAGTGATTGGCGCCGCCATAATCTACGGCGTACTGATTGCCTACTTTGCGTTTTACAGCCGCCACCACCTGGTAGCGGGCACACCGGAAGAAGAGTTCGCCGCGATCCAAAAGGCCGAAGAGGCCCTGCACTGATCAACGCCACCTGCGCCGCAGGCCAGACCTGCGGCGTTCTGGAGAGTCTGTATGGCAAGTTTTGTACACACGGCAGGTCAGCAGACCTACCGCTTTGAAAGTCTCAAAGAAGTCATGGCCAAAGCCAGCCCGGCCCGCTCGGGCGACTTTCTCGCCGGGGTGGCGGCCAGCAACGATGGCGAACGGGTTGCCGCGCAGATGGCCCTGGCCGATATCCCCCTCAAACACTTTCTCAACGAAGCGCTGATTCCCTACGAAGCCGATGAAGTCACCCGCCTGATCATCGACACCCACGATGCCGCCGCCTTCGCCCCGGTCAGCCACCTGACCGTGGGCGGCCTGCGCGACTGGCTGCTCAGCGATCAGGCTGATGAAGCCCGCCTGCGTGCCCTGGCGCCCGGTCTAACGCCGGAAATGGCTGCTGCCGTGTCGAAGATCATGCGCGTGCAAGACCTGGTGCTGGTGGCGCAGAAAATCCGTGTAGTAACCCGCTTTCGCGGCACCATGGGCCTGCGTGGACGCCTCTCGACCCGCTTGCAGCCCAACCACCCGACCGATGAACCGGCCGGTATCGCCGCAAGCATTCTCGATGGCCTGCTGTATGGCAACGGCGACGCCATGATCGGCATCAACCCGGCCACCGACAGCATCGCCTCGATCTGCGCGCTACTGGAAATGCTCGACGCCATCATCCAGCGCTACGACATCCCGACCCAGGCCTGCGTACTCACCCACGTCACCACCTCGATCGAAGCGATCAACCGTGGCGTGCCGCTGGATCTGGTGTTCCAGTCGATTGCCGGTACTGAAGCGGCCAACGCCAGCTTCGGCATCAACCTCAATGTGCTCAAAGAAGGTTACGAAGCCGGCCTGAGCCTCAATCGCGGCACCCTCGGGCAAAACCTGATGTACTTCGAAACCGGCCAGGGCAGTGCGCTGTCGGCCAACGCCCACCATGGCGTCGACCAGCAAACCTGCGAAACCCGCGCCTACGCCGTGGCCCGCCACTTCAAGCCGTTTCTGGTCAACACCGTGGTCGGATTCATCGGCCCGGAGTACCTGTACAACGGCAAGCAGATCATCCGTGCCGGTCTGGAGGATCACTTCTGCGGCAAGTTGCTTGGCGTGCCGATGGGGTGCGACATTTGCTACACCAACCATGCCGAAGCCGACCAGGATGACATGGACATGCTTCTGACCCTGCTTGGCGTTGCCGGGATCAACTTCATCATGGGCATCCCCGGCTCCGACGACATCATGCTCAATTACCAGACCACCTCATTCCACGATGCCCTGTATGCCCGCCAGACCCTGGGCTTGAAACCGGCACCGGAATTCGAAGCCTGGCTGGCACGCACCGGTATTTTCACCCAGGCCGATGGCCGCGTGCGCTTCGGTGACAACCTGCCACCGGCGTTCCGCCAGGCCTTGGCGCAATTGGGATAAGCGAGGCGAACATGGACAACACCCCCGACCACAGCAGCAACCCCTGGCTGGAACTGCGCCGCCTGACCCCGGCCCGGATTGCCCTGGGCCGTACCGGCACCAGCCTGCCGACCAGCGCCCAGCTGGACTTCCAGTTTGCCCACGCCCAGGCCCGTGATGCCGTGCATCTGGCCTTCGATCACCAGGGGCTGCGTGCACAGCTGGATGAACGCCAACAACAGAGCCTGCTGCTGCACAGCGCCGCTGCCGACCGCCACAGCTACCTGCAACGCCCCGACCTGGGCCGCCGCCTGCACCCGGACTCGGCGCAACAGCTGCGCGCGCATGCCGAAGCCAATCCCGGGGGCGTAGACCTGGCCATCGTCGTCGCCGATGGCCTTTCGGCCCTGGCCGTGCATCGCCACACCCTGCCCTTCCTCACGCGCTTTGAAGAGCAATCTGCTGCCGAAGGCTGGTCGAAGTCGCCGGTGATCCTGGTGGAACAAGGGCGCGTGGCGGTGGCGGACGAAGTCGGCGAATTGCTCGGGGCGAAAATGACCGTGATCCTCATCGGTGAGCGCCCTGGCCTGAGTTCTCCCGACAGCCTCGGCCTGTACTTCACCTACAACCCCAAAGTCGGCCTGACCGACGCCTACCGCAACTGCATTTCCAATGTCCGCCTTGAAGGCCTCAGCTACGGCATGGCCGCCCATCGTTTGTTGTACCTGATGCGCGAGGCGTGCCGACGCCAACTGTCCGGGGTCAACCTCAAAGATGAAGCGCAGGTGCACACACTTGAGTCAGCAGCGGATGCGCCGAACAAAGGAAACTTCTTGCTAAGCAAATCCTGAAGCGGTGGCGGTTTCGTAGATTGCACTTTCTAATTGCCTTCAGGCAGCATTTACCGCGGCTGCCGGCGATTCGCCGCACACTTCCATGGACCCTGAGGCCTGCTTATGCGAATCATCAAAGCAACCCTGGAACATCTGGACCTGCTTGCCCCTCTGTTCGTCCGTTACCGCGAATTCTACGGACAACTGCCCTACCCCGACTCGTCGCGCAATTTCTTGCAAAAGCGCCTTGAGCGCGGCGAATCGATTATCTACCTGGCCTTGCCAGACGATGACGACACCAAGCTGATGGGCTTTTGCCAGCTCTACCCCAGTTTCTCGTCGCTGTCGCTCAAGCGCGTGTGGATTCTCAACGACATCTTTGTAGCGGAAGATTCCCGACGCATGCTGGTCGCTGACCACCTCATGCAGGAAGCCAAGAAAATGGCCAAGGAGACCAACGCCGTACGCCTGCGGGTATCGACCAGCAGCGACAACGAAGTGGCGATGAAAACCTACGAATCCATCGGCTTTCGTGAAGACACCGAGTTCAAAAGCTACATCCTGCCAATCAAATCAGATTGATCCCCCGGTAGGAGCGGGCTTGCCCCGCGATAGCGGTGTGTCAGGTATATCGCTATCGCGGGGCAAGCCCGCTCCCACAATTTTAGAAATCCGTCGCTACAAACTGCACGGGCACATTCTTATCGCCTCCGTATAATGCACCCTCTCAAAATGTGTGAAACTTTACCCATCTCTCGGGTAGCGGCTGCTCGCATTCGCACTGCCAGTCCTCGCATGCCCCTCGACCGGGTCAAAGAACACAGGTGCTGTACATGGATTTCAACCCGCTGGACCTCATTCTGCATCTCGACGCCTACCTCGATTTGCTGGTCAACAACTATGGCCCGTGGATCTACGCGATCCTGTTCCTGGTGATCTTCTGCGAGACCGGCCTGGTAGTGATGCCATTCCTGCCGGGTGACTCTTTGCTGTTCATTGCCGGTGCCGTGGCCGCTGGCGGTGGCATGGACCCGGTACTGCTGGGTGGCCTGCTGATGGCTGCGGCGATTCTGGGTGACAGCACCAACTATGTGGTCGGCCGAACCGCCGGTGAACGGCTATTTCGCAATCCCAATTCGAAAATCTTCCGCCGCGACTACCTGCAGCAAACCCACGACTTCTACGAGCGTCATGGCGGCAAAACCGTCACCCTGGCGCGCTTTCTGCCGATCCTGCGCACCTTTGCACCGTTCGTCGCCGGCATTGCGAAAATGCACTACCCACGTTTTCTCGGTTTCAGCGTCGCCGGCACTGTGCTGTGGGTCGGCGGCCTGGTCACCCTCGGCTACTTCTTCGGCAACGTACCGTTCATCAAGCAGAACCTGTCGTTGATGATCGTCGCGATCATCCTGCTGTCGCTGGTGCCGATGATCATTGGCGTAGTGCGCAGCCGCATGCACCGCGCTGCCAAGGTTCATTAAGCCCGGGCCATGTGGTCGCTGAGCGCCTGGCGCCGTCGCCGCACCCTGGCACGTCACCCCATCGACCCGCAGCGCTGGCAGCGGGTTCGCGAGCGCCTGCCGATGCTCGACGGGCTGAGTGCCGACGAAGACCACTGGCTACGCGAAGCCTGTGTACTGTTTCTGCATGACAAACACCTGAGCGCCCTGCCCGGTGTTGAACTCGACGGCGAGCAACGCCTGTTCCTGGCTGCCCAGGCCCAGCTACCTTTGCTGCATCTGGGCGAGTTGAACTGGTACCAGGGCTTCCATGAAATCGTGCTGTACCCCGATGATTTCCTCAGCCCTCAGCGCCACCGCGACGCCAGTGGCGTGGAGCATGAATGGAACGGTGAGCACAGCGGCGAAGCCTGGCAGCAAGGCCCGGTGATTCTGGCCTGGCCCGGCGTATTGGCCAGCGGTGGCTGGGAAGGCTACAACCTGGTCATCCACGAACTGGCGCACAAACTCGACATGCTCAACGGCGACGCCAACGGCCTGCCGCCGCTGCACAACGACATGCGCGTCAGCGACTGGGCCAAGGCCATGCAAGACGCCTACGACGACCTCAATCGCCAGCTGGACCGCGACCCGGACGCCGAGACCGCCATCGACCCTTACGCGGCGGAAAACCCCGCGGAGTTTTTCGCTGTCACCAGCGAATACTTCTTCAGCGCCCCCGACCTGCTCAACGACGCCTACCCCGCTGTATACCAGCAATTGCGCGGCTTTTACCGCCAGGACCCGCTGGCCCGCCTGCATCAGTTGCAGCACAGCCACCCGCATTACCAGCAGACACAAGGCTGATACGCCGGACATCAGGGCGGACGTGGCAAGCAGTGCGGAATGTGCCTATAATCGCGACCAATTTTTGGCCAAACATGGGGGCACTGCCCAATGAGCTACAGCAAGATTCCGGCTGGCAAAGACCTGCCGAACGACATCTACGTCGCCATCGAAATTCCAGCCAACCACGCCCCGATCAAGTACGAGATCGACAAAGACAGCGATTGCCTGTTCGTTGACCGTTTCATGGCCACCCCGATGTTCTACCCGGCCAACTACGGTTACATCCCGAACACCCTGGCTGACGACGGTGATCCGCTGGACGTCCTGGTTGTTACCCCGTACCCAGTCGCCCCAGGCTCGGTGATCCGTGCTCGTCCGGTCGGCATCCTGAACATGACCGACGACGGCGGCGGCGACGCCAAAGTGGTTGCCGTACCGCACGACAAACTGTCGCAACTGTACGTCGACGTCAAAGAATACACCGACCTGCCAGCGCTGCTGATCCAGCAGATCGAGCACTTCTTCGCCAACTACAAGGATCTGGAGAAGGGCAAGTGGGTCAAGATCGAAGGTTGGGACGGCGCTGACGCCGCCCGCGCTGCGATCACCAAATCGGTTGCTGCCTACAAAGGCTAAGCCACCGCTTAACAAAGAGCCCCGCATTTGCGGGGCTTTTTGTTTGCAGAGGGCTCGTTATGCCTGTTCGAAACGCTGTTGCAGCAAGTGCCGCGCGGCGCCGGCGTTCAGGTAGCTACCGATCAGGTCGGCGAGTTCCTGAGCCTTGAGCGCTTTGCCATCGCGACAGAACTGCGTCAACTGCAACTGTATCCAGCGTTTTTTCTTGAACACTTTGGCATTTGGGGCAAAGAACGACCGCGACGCCAACTCCGGCAATGGCGCGTCCTCTTCAAGCTGAATGTTCAGAATCATGCCCTGACCCGTCTGCAAACCGAAGTCGGCAATGTGTTGAATCGGCAATGGCGCTTTGAAGTTGCTGAAAACCAGATGGTCCGGCGTAAGCAACAAGGCCGTTTTGTCGGCGCGGGCACGCATGCGCAACGCAAACGGCACAATGCACACCACCGTGAAAATCAAAACGCTGAAGGTCACAATCAAGATGCGCG
This sequence comes from Pseudomonas sp. NUPR-002, assembly GCF_056322725.1. Classification (NCBI taxonomy): domain Bacteria; kingdom Pseudomonadati; phylum Pseudomonadota; class Gammaproteobacteria; order Pseudomonadales; family Pseudomonadaceae; genus Pseudomonas; species Pseudomonas sp. NUPR-002. Next base: position 707,688 of record NZ_CM150476.1, on the reverse strand, counting down.
GGAACTTCTCCCCCGCCGTCGGAGACAGGAACGGCACGGCCAGCACAGCAAACGCTGCAAGCGTGAGCACCGCGCAAAACACCAGCAACAGCAAACCACGCAGCTGCGAGCCTTCATGCAGGCTGACATTGCCGCTGACCTTGCTGGCATGATCACGTAACGCTTCAACCGCTGCGGCATCCTGGGCCACATAGTGGTTGATGTAATCCTGGGTGATGCGCGTGCGCAACGCCTGCGGGTCGGCAAAGTAGCGATCCATCGCAGCGCAGGCCTGCCCGGCGTCCAAGGCGCGGGTGCCGCTACGGACGGCATCATCGACAGCAATCTGCAATGCGGCTACGCGCTCGCCATTGGAGGGGTGAGTGTCAGAAGGGTGCGGCAACTGCGTCGCCATCTCCTCTTCCGGAAGGTGCAATGCTTGCACCGCCAACTCCTGGGTGACACAGGTCGGCAAGTCGGCAACCGGCGGATGCTCGGGCGTCTGTTGGACCGCGCTGGCGATATGCGTGTGCATCCGCTCCAGCAGTACAGGATCGATGGCGGAGATACGCACCAGTGCCGAAGCCATAGCCAGATTGCCCGCCAATTGTGCGCCTGCAGCGTCGGCCGCCAGCTCGCGCACACGGCTCCAGTGATTGACGGCGTGGTCGAAGCTCTCCATGAAATAGACGCCCAGCATGAATGCCGGACGCAAGATCGTGCGCTGCAGCATATCGCTGGCCAGCATGGTTTCGGCAATCACCCCGAGGCTGCGGCCGATGCCATCGTAAATCGGTACGAAGCGCAGACTGTACTCGGTGTCGGCACCGGCGAAGTGCGCCAGTTCATGCCCGATGACCGCATCGATCTCCCCGGTATCGAGCAGCCCCAGGTACATCAGCGGCACATGCAACGTACGGCCCTGTAGCGTGCTGCCGGCGGGCAACAGGTCGACGTCGCTGGAGGTGACGTAAAAGCCCTCGGACATGCCCAGTACGATGTGATCGGGTGCCAGCGCACCAAGTCGCCCGGCCAGCTCGCGCACATGCGCCCACAGCACCGGCGCTTGTGCTTCGCTAACGTCCTGCCCCAACACCGGCATGGCGGTAGGCTCGAACATGTGCAGCATGACCCGCAACTGCTTGGCCATTTGCCACATTGAATACAGGCAGCCCGCCATGATCAAAAGCGTGACCAGCATCAACTTGATTTCGCCGGTGTTCATTTTCCCCGCGTGCCAGATCCCCAAGCCTTCAAAGGCGAGAATCGAGGCAACCGCGGCGCCCATCAAAATGATATGCCCCACAAGCACGTAGGGCAGAATCCGGCTGACGCGGGTGAACGTGTGAAGCAATCGCTCACGGGAATGCAGGGCGCGCGCCCCTGCCCAGTTCAACCCCCACATGCCGATTCCGCCGACCAGCGCGGCGAGCAGCCCCAAGGCAATCACCGCCTTGGCCAGCCAGCTCTTCAATTCACCCAGGGGTATCAGCGTTTCTATGTCACTTTTAGCGGTGCTCAGCCGGGACAAGGCCAGACTGGCGGAAAGGCGTTCCCCGTCGATCTCGACCATCGGCGCGCGTGCGCCGCTCTGGGAGACCAGCGCTTCAAGTTCGGGAAGGATTTCGTTGATGTTGGCTTGAATACTGACCAGCTCCGAATTGGTTTCGGTGCTGCGATTCAGCTCCCAGACGCCGAACAGGTTCAGACATAAAGGCAGCAGGATCAGTACTGCAATGAGCTTGTAGGTTTTCATAAGGCAGGCCCAAAGGTGCGTCGCCGCAGGCTATCCAAAGCGAGCACAAATTCCATTTTTACCAACCGCCCTCATGGACGCTTGCGTGCAGGCGCGGCCCGTCTGAACGGACCCTCTCGCGCTGACTGCCTTATACAGCGATATTCCTGAACAGGTAACCATCAATTGGCCATCATCCTGCGCCGATTTCAAGGAATGTGCGCCGGGTCGCACCTGATTCAGGTGCTGCGCAGGTCAGGCTGATTTTTTGCCAGGAAATCTCTTACAGCCATCTAGGAAATGCCTGTAAACCTAGCTATTTATCGCCTTCAAAAATGAACTTCGCGTTTATATCCCTGCCCGTACAAGCCCACTAGACTCGGTTTTATGAATACGTCAGGTGATCGTCTCAAAACACTGCTGCACGAGTGCAACCTCTCGCCTTCGGATTTTGCCGCACAGCGCAAGGTCACTCCGCAGCACGTCAATAACTGGTTCAAACGCGGAGTGCCTTTGGCCCGGCTCGAGGAAATCGCCGAGCTACTGTGTGTTCGCAGCAAGTGGTTGCGCACCGGCGAAGGCCCCAAGCACCCCACTCCATTACCGCGCCTTGACGCAGCACCGCGCAAACCCGGCATCGAACCCACAGACTCGGCCCTGCTGGCCGCTCACACATCCAGCGACATCCAGTTGCCGTTCTACAGCATGCAATCCCGGCAGCTGAAACCCATTGCCGACCACTACCTGCGCCTGCCCGCTCGCGCGCTCGACGCCCTTGGCGTCGACCCTCGCCAGGCCCTGTGCCTGAGCATGCCCACCAGCAACATGAGCCCATTGCTGCCGAGGGGCAGTACCCTGGCCATCGACTGCGGCCTGACCCGCATCGTCGAAGGCGAATGCTATGCCCTGCTGCACAACGGACGCTTACGCATCAACAGCCTCAGCCAGCAAGCCAACGGCAGCCTGCGCCTGCACAGCCATAACAGCGACGAACACCCCACCGAAACCTACAGCCCGGCGCAGCTGAAAAGTCAGAAGCTGAGCATATTGGGTTGGGTGTTCTGGTGGGGGCATCTACGAGCCAGTCGCCCGGCTTGAGCGCTTGAGATGCAATTATTGCTGGGCATCGGCCGCCATACCCAGTATGCTACGCCGCACATTTAGCCCCGGCTGCCTAGCACGCCAGCGGGCCTGGCGCGGCATACACTGCTTGCAGCCACTCCCGGCCCCAGTGCCGGTCCAACGATTTTAAGAGGGTTGCGGCTTACCATAAATTAGCCAAAGCCTTCCCCTGGAAGCCGGCCACAAGCCGGCTTTTTATTTGTCCAAAGAAATCCACCAAGATCCCACAGCCTAGTATTTACATGGCCTGCTGCGTACCATCTGTCCCATAGCGTCCGATAAGCAACCACTAAATCCGAGCCCAAGGTGTGGGTCAGAGTGTGGGTCAAGGGGGCAGATCTGGAGAGTCAGAATGGGTAAGCTAACGAGCAAGACGGCCGAATCGCTGTCCAAGGCTGCAGTGCCAGGAAAAACCAACGACGGTGACGGGCTTTACTTCCAGGTATCGAAAAGCGGAGCATCCAGTTGGATCTTCCGCTACAAGCTGGAGGGGCGAAGCCGTGAGATGGGATTAGGTCCCTTCCCCACTATCACTCTCAGTGCGGCACGCCAGCTTGCTGCTGAGCAACGCAAAATACTGGCAAGCGGAGCAGACCCTCTGGGCACCCGCGATGCAGAACGAGAAGCCAAACGTGAGGCTCAGCGCCAGGCAGACGCACGCCGTATAACCTTCAAAGACCTCGCTTTGCAGTATCAACAAGCACACGGAGCTTCCTGGTCAGAGAAGTGGCACAAAGGCTGGCTTAGAAAACTGGAGCTCTACGCATTCCCTACCATCGGATCTGTCTCGGCAGATGCGATCCAAACCGAGCAAGTGGTGAACGTGCTGCGTCCAATCTGGGCCACCAAGACTCGTACTGCTGACGAAGTTCGCGGCCAGATCGAGCAGATATTGGATGCAGCAAGAACCCGCGGTCTACGTACTGGCGACAATCCCGCCCGCTGGCGAGGTCACCTAGATAACCTCCTGAGCAAAGCAGAAAAGAAGAAAGCTCGTCAGCGAACACACTTCCCCGCTATGCACTGGAAGGACTTGCCAGAGCTGATGGAGAAGCTCGCTAAAATTCCCAGCCGAGATGCCATCGCAGCCCGCCTGCTAATTTTGACGGGAGCCCGCGCCCACATGATTCGTTTCGCCCAATGGTCAGAGTTTGATCTAGAGGCAGGAGTATGGTCACTGCCAGCTGCACGAATGAAGATGAGAAAGGCATTCGTAATACCACTCCCTTCAGCAGTAGTTGGCATGCTACGTGACATGACCCGCACAGACTCGCCCAATGTGTTCCCCGGTCAAGGGAAGAGCGGAGTCATCCATGCCAACGCAATACGCAACCTACTACATAAGCTCGGCCACGCGGATATTACACGACACGGCTTCCGCTCTACCTTCCGGGACTGGGCGAATGAGTACACACACTATCCACGAGAGGTTTGCGAACTCGCACTCGCACACGATGAGCGCGACCAAACGGAAGCTGCCTACTCACGCTCGGATCTTCTGGAGAAGCGCAGAATCCTAATGGCGGACTGGGCAACATTCTGCTCTCACATAAAGTGACAGCATTTCACTTGAGATGGATCATACGGTCGACAAAAGCCACATAAACGGAAAGCCGAAAGATCCACCTAGCAAATCCAGCCTAAGTTACTCCACGACACCGAGACGACTCACAAGGTTATTCCGGATAAAGCCATAAGTGGTGAACCGTTATAATTCCAGCTGCAGAAGAACCGCCTTCTAGTAAGAAAACCCTATCATGTTTTGACTGACAAACCGCATCACCGAAAACTGTCGACGGTAGCGCCTCTAGAGCCCCCTGGCTGTTGCACCCGCTCAACGACGGCCTACGTCAGGGTGCCCATCCATGCGGCGATCCCGAACACCAACAACTCACTCCAGTCAATCGGGCATAAACCAGCATGAGCAGCCATTGGCTGCTCATGCTGTGACTTGGATTTTTTCTTTGCGTGAGGCCTTACCAAGCGCCGAATCACTTTCCCGGAGCGTAGGAGTCTTTCAGACGTTGCAACAGATCTTTGTGGCGCGCCTCCAGATCAGCCAGCGCAAAACACCCCATTGCCAACAAGCGCTGCGAGTTTGGCAAGCTTTCCACCCGATCCTCAAAGTATCGAACCCGCTTGCTCGCAAAGTCCAGATTACCCAGGGACGTGTTCTTGCGCCGCGAGAGCAGCATCAGGTTACCCAGTCGGTGCAGCCACGTCTCACGCTGCTCCTCATTGAAGTCTCTGACCCACTGGCTCGCACCGCCCGGATTCTGCGGCAGGATGTGCTCCACACTAATATCATCGGGCAGATTAAGCGGCGCAGCATGGCTGGCCAGCAGGTACTCCAGGCGCAGTAGGACATATCGAGCGAAACGCCGACCGTAGATAGCGTCATCCAGTAAGTCCTGCAACTGCTTGCGGTCAAAGTCGAAAGCCTTGCTGGCAAGCACTTCAGCCGGAGTCTCGGCCGCTTCGATCACCTTTAGCACTTCATTCATGTTGCTGATGCGCTGGGTGGGCGTGAGTTGCACGATCCAGTCAGCCGAGAATTTGTTGTCGATGCGCTCGATCAGATCGAGCAACTTCTCTGCCTTGAACTTGCGATACCAGGCCAGTACCGGCGGAATCCAATCGGTGGATGGCAGGCCTCGACGCATCACGTTGATACGGTTGCGATAGGCATTGCCCAGACCGATCGGCAGGCCATCGAGCTGGATCGCCTCATCGAAGGCATCCTTGTAGGCCTTCACGGCCTCAAAGCTCTCGCTGCCCAGTGCCAGTAGAGGCGGCTTAGTGCCGTAGATGCGTTCGTCAAACTCCTTGAGCAGGCCTTCCCGTGCTTTGTCCTTCACATAGATGGTGCGCACCAACGAGAGGAAGCGGTCGAACTCGTCGCGCCCCATCTCGCCTTCAACTTCCTCCCAGTATTCAGCCCACTTGCTGCGTTCGCTTTCCTTGGTGACCGCCCCGAGATTTTTGGCCTTGAGAATGTCGCTGTTGGACAGCGGAATACCCCGGTCGTTGAGAATGGTAAAAAGCCGGAAGGCATCGTCCAGGTCTTCGGTGGCCACATAGATGAAAAGGGCGTTGTTCAGCAGATAGCCAACGAATCGGTCGAAGCCCCCTTCCGTGGGGAAGCGTCTGCTATCATCAAAACCACCATGAATGGTCTGCATGCCTGCTGCCATATTGGCCAAGGACAGATTCTTGCTAGCGGCAATGCCCCGCAAGTCTGCGCTACACGAACCGTTGTCGGCCTTGACATAGCGCTCAATGAAATTGCCCACGTTATCGCGGATGTCATAGACGATGCGGTTACGTCCAGGAATCTTCTTCCATTTGTTTTCCTCCTGGAACAGCATCTCGCGACAGGCCCCCTTGAGCTTATCGTCCGTAACCCGGTCACGGATGCAGGCCAACATCAGCATCAGGGTGGTCAGGCGTTGCTGGCCATCCAGCAGCTCGTACTCCTCAAAACTCACCCCGTCGGTAGTGCGTGTAGCCTTGCGCAGCACCATCGAGCCCAGAAAGTATTGCCCGTCTGGATTATGCTCGCTGGCGTAGTTCACATCGTCGATCAGCTCGGAAATCTCATCCTTGCCCCAGACGTAGGCACGCTGGTAGTCCGGAATGCGGAACCAGAAACGGGAAAACACTTCGCCGATCACGATCTTGGCACTGTCGATCTGGCCTTTCTTACCTGTGCTCACGATAGATACTCCTCAATCCCTTCATCGCTGCGTTGTTCTTTCTATTCAGCCAGCAGCCGGGCCGGAGTGCCGGCGTGGTACGCGGGAGCATTGTGGGCTGCCCAGACGCAACCTCGGGAAACTATCAGGCAGGCACCAACCATGCGAGTTTTCGAGCGTTCTCCCGTAATCGATGGACGCACATTACCGCCATACAGGTAGATGTAGTAAGCCAGAAAGGCCAAATAGAGGGCGAAACCAATTCTGAAAGGACGAGACATCATCGCAAAGCCGATCAACGCGACGACAATACCAATAACCGCAACCATTCACTGCTGCTCCTGCCAGTTCGCTGGATAGCCAAGCGAGATCCGTCATCAAAAACTCGACCAGCATAGTATCAATAGGCCGCCACCAGAAAAATGGAGCCGTCGCCAAATCCTTACTGGCGAGAAAATAGCTTGGCCTGCTTTCGTTCTACCCCTACCGCTAGCAGTTACACGTACAGCGCCTGAGCACTGATTAAATATACAGGTAACACTTTAAAACATATACCGCCGCGCTAGGCCTTGAAAATACGCATTGCATCTGAAGAAAACCCTGGGATATGGGCGTTTTGTTGACAGTTTACGCTGCCAAGTCAAAGTGCCATCATGCAGGCGATACAGATCGTGCCGATCTATAGGTTTCACCCAATGCCATCTCATCCGGGAAGCGGTATGCCGTTATTTACAGGGCATGCGCGATCAACACCCTACAGACAAGGACGTGTGCATGCCTTTGCCCCTCCCCTTCAATTGCACTCAATGCTTTTGGAACAGGACCCCGACGCCAAGCAGTGACGCATCGACCTCGTGAACGGCACTGGACGCGCCCCGAATGAGGCAACTGCGGTTGTAACCTTCTCGGGCAGGCCCCCTTCTCGAACGATGACAAAAGACCAGCGGTTACTTGAATATCCCAGCGCATAAGCCTCTGTGCACCCTATGCCGTGTCTTCGCGCAGACCATCAACACTTAAAGGAATATCACCATGCTCGAAAGCCAGAAAGAGTTCGCCACTTATTTGAAGAAAATGCAGTCGCTGCTCAATGGCCAGGCGTTTTCATTCGATCAGTCATTGCTTGCAAAAGTGATGGAGACCGAGCTTGTGGTGCCCGTGATCGGGGCCTTCAGTGCCGGTAAGAGCTCGCTGTTGAACGCGCTGATGGGCAAGGACATCTTGCCGGTCGGAATTGCGCCAGAAACTGAACTGGCGACCGAGCTGCGTTATTCCTCCGAGCCTTATCTGCTGGCGATCAAACCCGACGGTGTGCAAGAACGTTTGCCTGTTGAAGCGCTGAGTACCATCAATCGTCGTTCCAGCGAATTTTCGCACTTGCGCCTTTACCTGGACAGCGAGGCGCTGAAAGCCATTGCACCTCTGGTGCTGGTCGACATGCCTGGCTTTGGCTCATCGCTGGAAAACCACAACAAGGCCATTGCGTACTACCTGCCACGCGGTGTGCACTTCGTGGTGCTGACCAGTATCGAGGACGGCAACATTACGCAGTCGATGCTACGCAAACTCGATGAGCTAAAAACCTACAACACCGATTTCACCTTCCTGCTGAGCAAATGCAACCTGCGCGCCGCCGACCAGGTGGAAGACGTGCAGGCCTACATTGACGACCAGCTCGGGGTGTATTTCGGCGAACACTACCGCAGCATCACTCTCGGCAACCGGGGTGGCGAGGAACTGACAAATGCACTGACCGCATTGCAGCCTGACGTTCTGTTCTCGCGCCTGTTCATCGACATCCTCAAGGACCAGAATTTCGAAGTACTGGCGCAGATCAACCTGGCGCTGAGCATGCTGAAAAAGGACAAGGCCGAGAGCGAGCAAACCGCACGCGCACTCGAGCAGGCCCTGGCCAAGCTGCTGGAGCAACGCAAAGACGTCGAGTCGGACCTGAAAGATCGCTACTCGGGAAAAATGCTCGACCGTAGCCTGCGCGGCCTGGACAACGCGCTTAATGACTCCCTCGACGAGCTGGTCACCTTGGGCAGCAGCAAGAACCCGAGTGCCCTGTCGAATGCACTCTCCGACATCATCCGCAGCAGCCTGTCCAGCACGATCAAATCTGAAGTGCAGGACATCTCCACCAACATGGTCGACCGGATTGCCAGCAACCTCAGCGCCACCAGCAGCCAGATGTCCGTGCTGGACATCAGCGGCAACTGGAGCGAGGAACTTTCCAACAAGGTCAAATTCTCGCTGGAGCGCACCACGGAAATGCTCAGCGACTGGTCGACACGCCTGAGCAATCGGGCCGAGGAAGACAAGAGCAGCGGCGTCATGCTCTACCGCAGCCTCTCTACCGTGCTCGCTGTCACCACCACCGTGGTCAATCCGCTGGTAGAGCTGGTGATCATCTTCTTGCCCGAAATTCTCAAGATGTTTAACGGTGGCGGTAACGAGCGCGAGAAGTTTCGCCAGAAGCTGACCGGTGAAGTGTTCCCCAACATCAAGGCGGAACTGCGCGGGAAAATTCCAGCAATCATCGACGAGCAACTCAACGCCATGCTGAAGAAGATCAGCGACGGTTTCGAAGAGCAGATCACCAAGCAAAAGCATGTGATCGACTCAATTGCACAGGAAAGCCTGCAGCTTGAAGCGCAGATCAGCGAGAAGACGGCTGTGCTGGAAAACCTCGCCACCGCAGTAAAAGCCGCTGCAAACGAACACCTCTACAAGTAAGGCGAACGACCTAATGGATTACCAATCACTCGTCGCTTTTAGCGAAAGCCTGCACACGCTGGCAGCAAGCAACCAGGACCTGTTTGAGCGCGAAATCGAGCAGTTCAAGCGGCTGAACGGCATCGACCAACCGCAACAGCTCGCGCAAGCGTGCCAGACGCTGCAGGACCAGAACCGGCTGATGAACATCGGTATTGTTGGTCGCGTGAAAGCCGGAAAGTCATCGCTGCTCAATGCGCTGATCTTTAATGGCGAGCCGATCCTGCCCAAGGCCGCAACTCCCATGACCGCTGCACTGACCACCATTACCTGGGGCGAAGTGTTCCAGGCCAAGGTTGAGTTCTACAGCGAAACGGACATCGCCGCGATCCGCTTCAAATCGGACCAGTTCGAGCAACGCCTGGCCACGCGCAAGCGCGAATGCCTGGAAGAGCTGGTGAAGCGTCGTAACGCCCAAGCCAATGGCGCGCCCCTCGATATGGCGCAGCTGACGATCATGGCCGATAAAAAAGCCTTGAACGAACTGCAGCGCGAAGAAGGCTTGTTCGCGGCATACGACCAGTTCCAGCGCATGAAGAAGTCAGGGCTCGATGCGGCCAAGCTGCACTTGCACAGCGAGATTCAGGCAGGTAACCCGAAAGAGCTGGCTGCTGGCCTTCACAACTATGTCGGTGCCGATGGCACATACATGCCGTTCACCAAGACGGTTCATGTCGCCATGCCGCTGGAGGCACTACGCGATATCTGCATCATCGATACCCCCGGCATGAACGATCCGGTCCAGTCGCGCGAAGAGCGCACGGTCGAATTGCTGAAAACCTGCGACGTGGTGTTCATCGTCAGCCCGGCCGGCCAGTTCCTCAATGAGCAAGACCTTGAGGTGATGGGGCGTATTACCCAGAAGGAAGGCATTCAGGAACTGGTACTGGTGGCCAGCCAGATCGACACACAACTGTACGGCAGCGAAAAACGTGCACGCTTGAGCGATGCCGTGGAAGCCATCCGTGCCCAGCTGTCGGCACGGGCGCAGAGCACCCTCACCGACCTCAAGTTGAGCAGCCCGGAAGTGGGCTCGGTGTTCGACAACCTGATCGGTTCGGTGCACCGTAACCTGCTGCACAGCTCCGGCTTGTGTCACAGCCTCAACCGCCGCTTCGACTCACCCGAAACCTGGGACTCGAACGAGCAGGTGACGTGGGACAACCTGTCCACTGATTACCCGGATTACTTCACCCGCGACAACCAGGTACTGTCGTTGAGCAGCCTGGACAGCCTGGCAAACATTGATGCGATCAACGCCATGCTTGCCCAGGTGCGCGAGAAGAAAGCGGAGATCACACGGGAAAAAATCGCCAACCTGATGGTTCGCAAACAAAAGAACCTTGAGGCATTCAAGGCGCTGATCATCACCCTGGCACGCAACCAGGTCATCCAGATCAAGAACGCCAACGTCGATCAGCTGGACGAACAACTGGCTTCGCTGGAATCGAAGCGACTGGATCTCTCGCTGGAACTGGATGTCAGCTTCAAATACACCATGGCCGACTACCGCCAGAAGTTGCGTGACGAGATGCGCAAGTCAGCTGCACAATTGCTTCGCGAGACGCAGTCCACTGTCAAAGACGCGGAAGGCTCTTTCAGTGAAACCATTGTCGTCGACAACCCTGGGGTTGGCAGCTGGTTTGCCCGCAAGCTTTGGGGCGGCGGCACTACCGAGAAAACGGTCGTCCGCGCCAAGATCATCAGTAGCCAGGTCATCTCCACCATCAACGAGTTCATGAACGACATCCAGGATGAGCTGGGCGCCAAGGTGGAAAGCTCTCATCGCGGGTTGAACGAAGAACTGGCCCGGACCCTCACGCCGAAGATCCGTGAGGTGCTTGAACAGGATGCCAATGCGCAAATGATCAAGCTCGCGATTCTTTCGATCATTCAATCGATTCCTGACGATGACTTTGATTTGGGCATTCCGTTGCCTGACACCCTGAAAAGCAACGGCACGCTCAAGGGCTACGAGGCCGAACGCTTCAAGGATGCCGCCGATGACTTCATCGGCTCGTTGGGTAGCAAGGTCAAAAGCAAGATCAGTTCGTTCATCAACGATGTTGAACGCAACGCGCCTTCCACCATCTCTAACTCCTTCGTCGATGAGATTCAACGCCGTATCAATGTGCTCAAGGATCAGGTCGACAACGCGGCTCAAACCATTGACCGGCTTGAACGCCTGGCACGCAAGGCCGAAGAGGTCACCCTGTGAGCAACCCGCCAGCCATTCATGAACAGGCACGCTCGACGCTGGAGTCGCTGTCCCGCTTCTGGCAGTTCAAACGCAAGAAGCTGGCAGCTGAGCTTCAGGGCCACCTCGATGATGCCCAGTGCCAGCTCGACACGTTGTTCAGCACCAATCAGCAATTGTCCGCGTTGTGCGCAGGCCAGAACGACGAAATCGGCGAGCTGAAGTCGCGCAACGGCTCGCTCGTCGATGCGTTGCAGTTTGAAACAGCCAATTTGGCCTCGACCTCCGAAGCTTTGGCGCAGGAGAAGGGCAAGCTCCAGAAGGCTATGCTCGCACTCACTCAGGCCAAGGCGTACGCCAAGGATCTGGAAGAGCGGCAGGCTCAGGCCTTGGCCCAGATCGCCGGGCTCGAAGAGCACCTTGCCGATCACAGGCAGCAGCTTGTCGACAAAGAGCGGTGCATTCAGGAACTCCAGGACACCCTGGCCGATACTCGACAGCAGATCGAAGCACTGAACAACGTCAAACAGCGGTTGAGCGAGCAGTGCGCCGAACAGACTGAGCAGATCCGCACGCTGGAGTCGCGCAAGGAGGCGCTCAGCGACCAGTTGCAGGCCGAACAGGCCAATACGACAGAGCTGGAAGCACGCAAGGACCAGGCGCTTGCCGAGATCACCACCCTTCAAGAGCAACTGGCAGATCGCAAGCAGGCGCTGGCGGAAAAAGAACAGCGTATCGCTGAACTTGGGCACACCCTCTCGGACGCTCAACAGCAGATCGAAGCACTGAACGACGCCAAACAGCAGTTGGCCGAACAGTGCACCGGGCAGGCTGTACAGATCGACTCGCTGGAGTCGGACAATGAAGCGCTAACAGCCCAGTTGCAGGCAGAACGAGCCAATGCTGCCGAGCTGGAGGAACGCAAGGCACAGGCGCTGGCGCAAATTGCCGAGCTGGAGACGTACCTGGAGGAACATAAGAACCAGTTGCTTTCCACGGAGCAGAACGTCGACCTTCTGGAAAGCCTGACCGAACAATTGAAAGCCTCCCAGCAGCATCTGGAGGACAACTACGCTGACATCAACAAGCAGCACCTGTCGCTCACCGAGAAATTTTCTCTGGTGAGCAAAGTCCTGGCCCAGCAACCTCCCGGTAATGAAGAACTGGCCAAATTCGCCGACCTGATCAACCACGATTACATGGAGTTCGCCAGCCGGGAATCGTCGTTGGCCGGTGAAGCCCAAGCCGTGCTCGACATGCAGGCGATCCTCGCCGAGATGCAGATGCTGAACAACTTCCCGAGCATTGCGGGCAAAACCATCCTGAGCATTGCGGGTGGTTTCAGCAGCGGCAAATCGGCGTTCGTCAACAGCTTCATCCGCAACCCGAGCGTGAAATTGGCGACCGGCATCAATCCGGTGACCGTGGTGCCCAGCTACGTGGTGTGTTCCGAAGAAACCCGGATCAAGGGCTATTCGTACAACGGCGGAGCCATCGACCTTGAGCCCAGCCTGTACGCATCGATGTGCCACGAATATGTTCAGGCCTTCGGCTTCGACCTGCGGCGCATACTGCCTTTCATCAGCGTCAAAGTTCCCATGGACCCGGAGCTGTTCGGCAACCTGTGCATCATCGATACGCCCGGCTACAACCCGGGTACCACGGGTGGGGCCGCGGCCTCCGACCGTAGCACTGCAGCCTCCCTGGTCAATCAGGCCTCGGCGCTGGTCTGGGTCATCGGCCTTGACCCGGCCGGGACCATCGACCAGTCCGACATCGAGTTCATCGAGTCCACGCCGTTCCGCGCAGAGTCGCTGTATATCGTGTTGAACAAGGCGGATGTGAAGTCTCAGGACGATATTCTTGAGATCATGGAGCAAGTAGCCGACGACCTGAGCTTCGCGGGTATCGAGTACGCCGGCATGTGCGCCTATTCGTCCACGCGCAAGAAAGACTACCCCTCCAGAGGCCTGACGTTCGAGCAGTTCCTGCGCTCGATCAACCGTAAAGTGGATGTAGTCGGCAAGGTTAACAGCAAGCTCGATACCGTATTCGATGCCTACAAGCAGGCCATCCAGGCCGATATTGCGCAACTGGAAGGCCGCAAGGGCGAGTTCAATGCGTTCAAGCTCGATGCGCTGGAAATAGGCGGAACGGCGCTGTTTGACAGAATTGATCGAGCATTCCCCATCTCTGAGCAAATGTTCGATTCTTCCGGGCTGGAAAAACTCGTTGATGAATGCGAAGGCCTTCGTCGAACGCTCAAGCTGGCCGCTCGAAAAGCCCTGGAGGTTTGCGAACTCGTTCGTACCAGAACCTCTGTCGAGTCTGATGGCTTCCTTCGCACTCGAATACGCCGGTAAACGCCGGCACACAGCGTGTTACTAACCCAGGCCTGCCTGCTGGCAGGCCGTTGCTGGCCAGGGCGCTGAACCCTGGCCTGTGCACTCAAAATCGCCGCCGCGCCAGCAACTCCGCCAACGCCCCTTCAAGCCACCCTGCGGTGCGCATCTTCAGTGCCTTGCTCCCGCAACTCGGGCACTGGTCAAACCACTCGCCGGGCATCAGCGCATCACTTTGCGGTGCCACTGTCTTTGTCCAACCGCATCCTTCACATTCAAAGGTGAAGGGCCTGGGTTTGATGGGCATTCTAAAGCTCCTTGGTTTCTTCGCTGATGTATTGCCATCGGTGCATTCAACTGCCCGGATAAGCCAATTCGATCTGCTCGTCGAACGCGCCACCAACCCCGCAGTAATCACGTGGAACACGCTCAAGATCCTCGGCTACCTGCACGATCACCTGGCGCAGTTCCAGGCGTTCGAACCAGCGGGAAGGAATGGCAGCAGCACCATACTGGGCACCCAACAAGTGCCCGGCGACAAGCCCTGTGCTGTTGCTATCGCCACTGTGATTCACCGCCGTGATCACCCCTTCTTCGAGTGATCGTGCTGTCAGCGCACACCACAGTCCAATCGCCAGCGCCTGCTCGGCAACCCACCCACCGCCAAGGTCGCCAATGCGTTGCGGGGTGGGTGAATAGCCCTCGTAGTAGAAAAACAGCACGCGCTCGATGAGGCTGCGCGTTTCTTCCATACCAGGTACTTGCCCATATTTGGCCAAGCTTTGAGTTACCGCGTGTTCCAGGCTGTCTTGTCTTTCGACAACACGCTGAAGAATGTCGGCGAATAGCCCTGCCGCCAGGTAGCCCGTCGGATGCCCGTGCGTCAGGCGCCCAGACTGCGCCGCGTAGTCAAATGCATTGGCAAAGAATGCACAGGGCGCAACACGTACCAAGGCGCCGCAGCCCTTGCTGTTGTTTTCGGCAACCGCTCCCAACCGCGCGCTGGCCTTTAGTGCATTCAGGCAAGTTGTGCCTGGGGAGCGACGAGACCAGAGCTCGACTTGCTTGATCAACCAGCCATCTGTGACGATCGGTATCGCAGAGGGGTAATCCTGGGTCATCAGCCAGCGCAGCAACGCTTGGTGAACAATGCTCGGGACATGGCACGCCTGCCGTAAACTGCCAAGCACAAAAGCGCGCAGCAAACCTTCTGCGGTGAACAGCATCATCTGCGTTTCGTCGCTGATGGCGCCGGTGTTGCCGTAAGCCGGGGCAAAATCAATGATGCCCTGCGGACCGAACTTGGCTTCGATGGCAGGCCACTCAAGAAACTCCACGGGGGCGCCAGCGCGTCTCCGATAGCACCACCCAGCAGGCAGCCTTTGATCCGTTCAAGTCTGTTCATGCACTTCCCTTATCGCTCTGCAGAGATCAGGTTCTGCAAAATCACCAGCTTGCTTTGCAACTGCTCGATGTGCGCTTTCTCAGCACGCAGTGCCGAACGTAGCTCCCGGTTTTCCATCTCCCAGATCCGCGCCCAACGTGCGTCCTTGCGGCAGGCAAGCGCCATGTGCCAGATTTCTCGCAACCTCAGGTACTGCATTAGGAGCACCGTCAGGACCACCCCGATCAACACCAACGCCCCTGTCGAAACCGCTTCAGACATAGTCATGTCCACTTCCTTTCGTGACTTCAATTTATTTCTAAGGCAGATACACGATATGTAGTGATTAACGACAGGTCTAGAATGTAGACTTATACAGGTAAAGTATTCGTGCACATGGAGAGGGTATGAAACGCAAGCAATCCATTGAACAGGTACGCTGGGACCTGGCACTTCGCTATCGTTTGATCGAGACCGTTGCCTGGTGGGAAGGCAGACTGACCACGGGGCACTTGATGCAGAGCTTTGGCATCAGCCGCCAGCAGGCGTCCAAGGACATCAATACCTACATCAGCGAGCATGCGCCCAAAAACTTGACATATGACAAGCAGCTCAAAGGGTATGTGCCGAGCAAGCAGTTCAAGCCACTGTTCATCGACGACAGTGCCAGTGCCTATTTGCACCTGCTCTATCAGAACAATGAGCGTGCCCCACACATCGACGGGCTGGCACTGGCCTATGCGCACACCAAAGTGTTGGAAGTACCGGATCGCCCCATTCGGCCGGAGATCCTGCGCCCCTTGCTCAAGGCTTGCCGCGAAGGCCTGCGCCTGGAAACCGAGTACGTGTCGTTCAATACCCCGAACGTAGAGATTCGCCTCATCGCCCCTCACACGCTGGTCTACACCGGCATGCGTTGGCATGTGCGGGCCTACTGCGAAAAGAACGGCCAGTACCGCGACTTCGTGCTCAGCCGCCTGCGCGGGCAGCCGGACCTGCTCGACGAGTCGCCGAACACACGGGAGCTAGACGAGGAATGGAACTCCGAAGTGCCGGTCATCTTCGAGCCCGACGGGCGACTGAACGAGGCGCAGAAGGCCATCATAGAAGCCGACTTCGGCATGCAGCACGAACAACTGGTGGTGCCGAGCCGTAAGGCCTTGGTGAAATACGTGCTGCAGCGCTTCCACATCGACCCGCGTAACCTAGCGACCAGCCCCGAGGCGCAGCAGATCGTGGTGAAAAACCTCAAGGAACTGCGGCCCTGGCTGATGATCGACTGATGCCACCAGCTCGATGCACCGCTCCGATGGTGGGCCGAGGCCCATCATCGGAGCGGTAGCTCACACGGGTCAGTCTTAGGCGGCTTACGCTTCGGTCGCTCCAACTGGTAGCTCAATGATTACTGTGCTGTGAGTTCGACCGCAAGCATGTTGGCGATACACACCTTTGGCCCAGCACCGGCTATGTGGCCGACTACAGTATGAGGCCGATGGTTGAGCCCCCTTTCGCTCACGATCAATTCCTGCGCCTTCACTTGCCTGAAGCGGGCATCTGCCTTCATACAACGTTCAGTTTCGCCCATCATGGCAATGGATTGCGCCGGCTCCACGTAGCCCAGCAGACCAACCACACCATTAGTTTCATACGGATCGATACTACGAACAAAACACCCGTAGCCCGCCTCACCAAGCAGTTCATTTGCTATGTCCGCTGCCAAACGAATGATCTTGGCCTCCATAGCAAATTGGAGCTGCAGCGCTGGATCAGCAGGGAAAAACACAAGATCTGGACGCTTAGAACTCGACCCAGTAGCAATGTCACTGGGAGCCGTATGATCAGCGATTACACAAGCAATACTGATTCCCGGAACCAGCGCTCCTACTCCTCCACGCTCTTGTAGGAGCCGCTGAGCCTCGCTTGAGAGATGGGCTGTGATAGCTGTTTCCGAGATGTTTGCTGGCGCTGCGGTTACGCGCCTTCTTCTTGTTGTGGCTCCTCGTGTCGCGCAGAATTGGCTCCACCTAGCAGGCTGCACCAAAGCGTGATGTGCAGTCAGGAGAAGGTCATAGCATTGGGTAACGAAAGTTGCTACTGCTAATGCACGATACGGGTTGATGCCCGCTTCGACCAAGGACTGTTTGAGCTTCACTGAAAAATTTTCGGAGGATGTCATTGAGCAGCCAAGAGAAGGTTCGCAATTCGCAGTGCATCGCCGTATGCACGGTCAAGCGAGAAATTAAGACGCCCGGCTGGCTTGTCGACTACTATTTGCCGCTCACCTTCAATCCACATGACATGCGCTGAGTCATAAAACTGAAACGCAGCTAAGTGGGTCACCGGCGACTTCGGCAGCGGGTCAGTCATGTCAATAACGATTCGTATTGAAGAATCGCTAATGTAACTCGCATCGCAGCCCTGGAAGAGTGCGCCAAAACTGCTGCTCAAGGAAGTACTTAGCACCTCCAGATAGTCGCCCGGCACCTTGTCAATGCGCTCGTTTGCATTGGTAGGAGTGAGACCATTTTCGAATTGAAGGCGCATGTCGAGGTAATCTTGCATGGCAGCAGCGACATCCTCAACTTGCATCGCCGCCAAAAGATCAGGCGTATCCGAGGTATAATCCTCAGGCTGCAGAAAATATTCCGGTCGAGGCACCACAATTCCATCTAAGTCACGTCTCTCAACGCGAGTGCGGTCCACCTGCCACAGCTGGCCGAACAGTGCGAATTGAAAACGGGCAAAGTCGCCCATCAAAAAGCGTCCCAACTTAGACAGCACGGCCGCGCGTTTAGCGGGCGTCAAGTGAGTTGGGTTGTCCTTCCAGTGGATCACGTTCATTGAAGAATTAACCGCAAGAGGAAAGTCTACCGACAAGGCCTGGGCTAAGCTTCGTGAGACTAGCAGTCTCTCGCCCTGAAACTTTTTACGGTGCTGCATACTGCAGTCCTCGAGCCGCTGCTCGGACAACTGCTTAGGATGGCTGGCTAGTACACTAAACCCGTCACCATATTTGGCAAAATCGCTAATACTGCAGATCTCATCGGCGCGTAAAAGAGTTCTTGCCGGCGTACTACCTCCCGCAGACACCAGTCCCAATTGCACCAGTAGCTCACCAAATGTAGTCGCTGCTCCTCGTGACACGGCTTGTCGCAACCTGTTCTTCGCGGCACGATCCAGCGGACGAAGAGCATACGCCTCAAAGACATGCTCCCTATCTCGAAAGACAAGAATACTGGGCATCCATTGTACGTCGGAACAATCGATCGCCAACGTCCACATCGCCTTGGGAGTGAAAGGTTGAGTCCACATTGCAGGCGAATAGAATGCAGTGCGGCTGGAATATGTAATTGTACGCGCAGAGACGAACAGCAAAGCAGCGGGCTGCTCAGCATTCTCGAAAAGATGTCGGCGCCATTGCGATAAATTGACGATGGCCCGAACATGAAATTCCTGCCCTAATCCCGTTATGAATGTCTTCGCGGAAGGACTTGAAATCGATTTCGACGGCATGACAAGGCCAAGCACGCCACCCGCTTTCAGGTAGCGCCTTAAACTCATCCACGTTATATATTCAGATGCTTCCTGACCATCAACCGGATCATCGCTGACGATCTTGTAGGTTGTGACTCGCTCTAGTGGTTTCCAGGGTGGGTTGCCCGCCACACAGGTGAACTCGATCCCTTCGAAATGTCTCGGCGCACTAAAGAAGTCAGCCACTAAGATGTTCTTACCGATGAGAGAAGGGAAGACCTTCGGGCGCCTCCTCTCAGTGACAATGGCCTGCAACTCGGCTGGGTCAGCGTACTCAAGGAGATTCAAATAAAGGCTGAAAGCAGCAACTGCCGCTGCAGATGCTGCCTTCTCGACTCCGTAAATGCACTCCACCAGGATTTGACGCAACTCCTCCATGGGAAGGCGCTGCAGACGATGCTCGACAAGAACGTGCTCAACGATCCGCCGGAAGGCAGCCACGAGGAAGACACCGGATCCCGCAGTTGGGTCCAGAACACGAGAGGCTTTTGAAAATTCACACTCATCGCTAAGTCGATTGATGACAAAGTCCACAAGAAAAGGTGGCGTATAGACAACACCATCGTTGCGTACGCTGGTCGGACTCTCACTCCTTAGAAACTCTTCGTAAACAGCCGACAGTGTCTCGATCTGGATCGCTGTGAGATCTATTTCGAAGAGTTCAGTCTGCTCCCCCCCTTCGTGCAGCGTTGTTCCCCCGCGCAGATAATCGATCGCAAGATCAAGATGGTCTTGCTGGATCTTGAGCCGCTGATTGGAATCCAGTAAAAAAACCGCGCCATTGAAGATATCGTCAATCCTGTCCTGCAGCGCCCAGAATTGAACAAGAGAAATCGCCGGTCGAGTGAAGTGTAACGAGCTATCGTCTACGACTAACCCTTGAGCCCATTCACTTGGTACCACCTTCCTATCCAACAGAAGGAACGTATATAGGACACGCCCAATCAGCCGGTTGACGATCGCTGCGGGAAGCTCGCCACCCTTTATCGTAGAGGCTAAGCGTTTATGCAGGTGCTCCAAGGCTCGGAGTAAGCGCTTGTCCACTGTACCTGCTGACTGCAGCCTAAAATCTCGCCATTGCAGTGATGATCGCAAGCGCACAGCAACAAAATCTTTGAAGACTGAGCCTGCCTCCTCCTTCTTCAAGTCATCGGAGTCGGCAAAAACTACGAGTCTTGCCCAGTCGGCTTCAGGAGCAAAATCAAAGCCTGGGCAGATAATGAAGCGCTCTTCTACCGCAATAATTAGCCACGGCGCTAGACCCTGGCTCCATACCCACCGATGGTGTCGCCGTGCTTCCTCAATGCTATCCGCGTGAGCAAGATAAACAATGGGAACAAATCGACTAGTGAGTCGGTCACCAAACCCTGGCTCCCATGCGCCGAAGCAGGCTTTCAACTTGATCGCATCCGCAGCAGCGTGCAATGCATGGGCACTGCCAATTGCGCGGGCATAGTCTGAAGGACCTTGAAGTAAACCATCATCGCCGGAGTAGCCGAGCATATCGACAAGTAGATCGATGTAAGTGCTCATAAAAGCTCCTCGACCTGATGAGTCTCAACAGCTCCGTAATTATTGCCAGTATCAGACCAATTCTTGTGCTCTTTCACTACCCTAGAAGGCGCACAGGGATATGACAAGTTGCTTGCTCTTACTTCTGGTTGATTCGGAGCGAGGGATAGCACCGCCCTCACAAAAAAGCCACTGGGTTTTAGTGACGCCACAGCCAGTGGCCTCGCCGCGAAGGATGGCGATGATGGCGTAGATGTAAAAAGCCAAGACGACTTCGAATAGCTCGCAGACGCGAGCTGAATGCAATGGTGCGCTGCGAAGTCATTGATTGTCATCCATGTATTACCGAGATGGCGTCGAAAACCAGCGTAACGCACTGATTCACCTAAGCAAATCCGACCATCCTATGACAGTCCTGCCAGACTGTAAAGCGCTGCTTAGCTGCTGGGCGCCTGGTGCCCCTACTGGTGTCAAAACTCACTGTGCAAGCTTTGTTGTCTATTGACTTGATCGGCAAGCCCAAGCGTGCAAAGAGTCTGACCTCTATTTGCACGTATAGGTCCCTCCTGCCTGTGCCTCAGCCTCCAATCGGACTCTGCTGCCCGGGGTTGAAGGCCCTCTAACCCAACAGCTCACGTTACCTGATGCAAGCTTCCTGCCCATCTGACTATAGCGGCAGCCCATATCCATTTTTCGACCCACCCCAACTGAGCGGACAATCGGGCAGCATATTCGTTTCAAAATAATCTCAACCACACATTACTGCAATGACATCACCCCCAAGGAGATTCACCCCATGTCATTGCAGTGCCCTCACTGTCACTCCCCCAAAGTCGCTTCCTTCCATCACGCCATGAAAGTCGGCGCGGCCATCGGCACCGTTGGCGGTGTTGCGCGTGGCGTCAGTGCTGCCCTGGCTGGTGGGCAGGCCGGAGCAGCTATCGGCGCTATCGCCGGGCCAGTTGGCATCACCCTCGGCTCCGTATCGGGCGCCATCCTCGGCGGCCTGGCCGGAGGTGTCGGTGGCTGCGCACTCGGCGCTCAGCTCGGCGAGTCGCTCGACCGCCACGTCCTGGCCCACAACCTCTGCCTACTCTGCGGTCACCGCTTCAACCTCCCGACCTAACCAAGTCAACTCCCCTTCTATTTATTACCTCCGGTCGGTGCTGCGCCTCGCGCAGCGCTCTATGCCGGCCTGCACCCAAAGGAATCGTTCACATGGCACATCTCGTCGAAACCATGGCCTACGCTGGCGCTACTCCGTGGCACGGCCTGGGCAATCAACTCACTCAGAAACAACCCATCGAAGTCTGGCAACGCGAAGCCGGCATGGACTGGCAGATCCTTGAAAGCCCCGTGCACTTCAAGTCGGATGCAGTCGGCCACTTGGGTGCGATCCACTCCTTTCCCGAACAGAAGGTGCTGTTCCGTTCGGACACCAAGGCACCGCTATCGGTGGTCTCCCAGCGCTACCACACTGTGCAACCTCGGGAAGTTCTGGAGTTTTATCGTGACCTCACCGAGGTTTCCGGCTACGAGTTGGAAACGGCCGGCGTGCTCAAGGGTGGGCGCAAGTTCTGGGCGCTGGCGCGTACCGGGCAAGGCGCGGCGCTCAAGGGCAACGACCAGGTGAATGGCTATCTGCTGCTGGCAACCTCCTGCGACGGCACCCTGGCCACCACAGCCACACCAACCACGGTTCGCGTCGTGTGCAACAACACCCTGACCATTGCCCTGGACGGCACCAGTCGGGCGATCAAGGTGCCGCACAACACCCGTTTCGATCCCAAGGCGGTGAAAAAGCAACTGGGTATCGCCGTCTCTGGCTGGGACGAGTTTATGTACCGCATGCGCACGCTGTCCGAGCGCAAGGTGCAGTGGCCTGAGGCTATGAGCTTCTTCATGAACGTGCTGTGCGAGACCAGCCCGACCGGCGCGCTGCCGGAGCAACTGCCCAACGAGCGCGCCCTGCGTAAGGTCCAGGAGTTGTACGAGGGCCGGGGTCGGGGCAGTCAGCTGGACTCGGCACGAGGCACTGCCTGGGGCCTGCTCAATGCCGTGACCGAGTACGTTGACCACGAGCGTCGTGCGCGTAGCAACGAGTACCGCATGGACTCGGCCTGGTTCGGCCAGGGGGCGCAGATCAAGCAACGCGCCCTGGATGCTGCACTGCAGCTCGCCGCTTAACCCGCACTTACCTCAACCTCGCGCCCGGTCAGCCTTGTGCTGGCTGGGCGTTTTTATGTCTGCAGGTGAATACCATGCAAGCAACGTCATTGAACGGCAGCACCCGCAAGAAACGCCCTGCCCTGCGCCTGGTCAGCACCAAGGAGCTGCCGCGCGAGGACTGGCTGCAGATCCGCAAGCAAGGCATCGGCAGTTCAGATGCCGCCGCAGCGGTGGGGCTGAATCCGTACAAGTCACAGCTGGAACTGTGGCTGGAGAAAACTGGTCGCGATGCTGGGCTACCAAAGGTTGATCCTCACGATGAGGAAAGTCCAATGTACTGGGGCAATGTCCTAGAGCCCATCGTGGCTTGGCACTACAGCAAACGCACCAAGAACAGGGTCCGTCGCATCAACGCCGTGCTGCAGCATCCGGATCCAGAGCTGCCTTGGATGCTGGCCAACATCGACCGCGAGGTGATCGGGGCCGACGACGTACAGATCCTCGAATGTAAGACGGCTGGCATAAACGGGGCACGCCTTTGGAGGGACGGCGTCCCCGAGTATGTTCAGCTTCAAGTGATGCACCAACTCGCCGTCACCGGCAAGCAGGCTGCAGATGTGGCGGTGCTGCTCGGTGGCCAGATACTGGAGGTGCACCGTATCGAACGGGACGAACAGATGATCGCGCGCCTGATCGAGCTGGAGCGCATTTTCTGGCAATACGTGAAGACCGATACGCCACCGCCAGCCGATGGCACCGCCTCTGCTGAATTCGCATTGCGCTGCCTTTATCCAAAAGACAACGGTCAGGTCGTCGACTTCAGCAGTCATGCCGGACTGACGGCGACCTACATCGAGCTCAAGGCCGTCCGCCAGTCGATTGCCGACAAGGAAAAGCGCGAGGCCGAACTCAAGCAGATGCTGCAGCAGGCCATGGGCGATGCCAGCCGGGCGGAGTTCACCAGTGGCTACGTCAGCTGGCGCAAAGCCAAGGACAGCCTCGGCCTCGATGTCGCTCAGTTACTCCAGGACAAGCCCTACTTGCAGGCCAAATACCCTCTACTGAAACCCGGTGCGCGGCGCTTCCTGGTCGGCTGATTTTCACTTTCCTCATTCGCTTCCCCCTTGGCCAGTCCATGCAGTTCGCGCTGCGTGGCTGGCCTTTTTTCATTTCTAGGAGTACCACCATGCTGAAAGGCTTAGCCCTGACGCCCCCAGTGCTCGGGCGCATCTCCATCGGTAAGGTCATCGAGAAGAACGGCAAGCGCCTGCCGGAGAAGGATGACCAGTTCACCATCACCTCCCAGGTGCAAGGCAAGGACGGCTGGCTGCTGCACCCACTCAACGACGGACTGCGCCAGGGCAAGGACGACAAGCTACGCAGCATTCCGGTACGTCTGCTGTTCAACGAGCCGGAGTTGAACTTTCGTGCCGACTACACGCTGTTTGATCGGCAGTCCGGACGACCGCTGTGCGTGGGCAACGGTGAGACCTGCAGGCGCGTCACCCAGGAGGGTATGCAGTCCCTACCCTGCCCTTCGCCTGATGCCTGCCCGTTGGCCAAGGGTAATGCCTGCAGGCCCTATGGACGGCTGAACGTGGTCATTGGCGATGAGGATCCGCTCGGTAGCTTCATGTTTCGCACCACCGGCTTCAACAGCATCCGCACCCTCGCCGCCCGGCTGCATTACTTCCAAGCCATCTCCGGCAACCGCCTGGCGTGCCTGCCGCTGGAACTGCGACTGCGCGGAAAATCGACGCGGCAGAGCCACGGAACGCCGATCTTCTACGTCGACCTCACAGTACGTGGCGGTATGGACATGGCCGAGGCGCTGCAGGCCGCCAATGAGCTCGATGCGCAGCGGCAAGCAGCAGGCTTCGATCAAGCTGCGCTGGATGAAGCGGCGCAGCGTGGCTTCGCCAATGGCGCGTTCGAGGACAGCGAGGAGGATGCCGGCACCATCGTCGAGGAGTTCTACCCCGTCGAGGAAAGTCAATTCCCTATCGCCAACACTCCCCAGCGATCCGCGAAAAACAGCCTGACCGAGAAGCTGGAGGCGCAAGCCCAGCGCCATACCCCACCAACTGATTACCACCAAGGAGCCCAGTATGCGCCTGCACAAGCTGAAGGCCAGTGACTCGACCGGCACCTACCTGGTCGAGTCGCCGGTAACCGAAACCGACATCCTGCTGATGGCCCGGCAGTTGGCGAACCTGCGTCTACGCCGGGGACGAGCACTGACCTCACCGAAAGCGGTGTTCAGCCACCTGCAGGCACTGTTGGCCGATTACGAGCATGAAGTTTTTGCCCTTCTCCACCTTGATAGCCGCCATCGAGTCATCGCCTTCCAGGAAATGTTCCGAGGCACGCTCGACGGTGCCAGCATCTATCCACGCGAGGTCGTCAAGGCAGCCTTGGAGCACAACGCCGCCGCCATGGTCCTGGTGCACAACCATCCCTCCGGGGACCCCGAACCCAGCCAGGCGGACCGCAACCTGACCCACAAACTGAAGGAGGCACTGAGCATGGTCGGGGTGCGGACGCTGGACCACATCATCGTCGGTCGCGAAGGCTGCCTGTCGCTGGCAGAACAGGGCCACCTGTGAGGAGAAGACGAAGATGACGCTACTACGGATCTTGGCTGCCGTGTTTATGTTCGTTGGCATTCTCGCCGGCTGCCTGGCGCTCCTGCTGTTGGTGATTCTGCTGGTGCGCTTTCCGCCACTGCTGATCGCCGTGCTGCTGGCGTGCTGGATCCTCTGCCGACTGCTGAAACTGTTCCAGACGTCAGAGGCAGCACCGACAAAGCCCCCCACCTCCTTGCAGTGACCATCCCCCGTAAGCAGCCAGGTAAACCCTGGTCCCCAGGAAGCATGAAGATGAACAGACAATGTTTGATCTGCGAGTCCAGGGCCGTAATGCCCCGTGACGCCGCCAAGGGCCTTGCGCTGTTGGTCGGGCTGATCGATGGTGCGGCTCAGAGAGCTCGAAGCGCACCCGGAGCATGCAATCGCGACATGCTCATGAGCGGGCTGGCCGCGATTACCCCGACCTACCCTGCCGCCTTGGATGCGGCTGAGGATGTCGCCCGCTTCCACTTCCGGGGCTTCGATTGCCTGTGCCTGCGCTGTGGCGCGCTATTCGACGCGGCTATCGCGGACCAGGAGAGCCTCAACAGCAGCTGAGACGTTCCACCAGACGCTCCACCATCTCCAGTACCAGCGTCCGATCATCCGCCTTCAGAGTAGACAGTAAATTCTGCAGGCGGCGCGCCTGGTCTTCCGGTCGAGAACTCCCCTCGGTCAGCAGATCGGCCGTCTCGCAGCCGAAGACCGAAGCGAGCTCGACCAGACGCTCCACGTTGGGCATGACGACCCCACGCTCGATACGGGATACAGCCTCACTACCGATCCCAAGCTTCTCCGCGACCTGCTCCTGGCTCAGCTCGCAACGCGCGCGCTGACGTGCAATCGCCTGCCCCACCAGCTCCGCCAACTGCTTTGAATCGCTTTTCGACATGCCACCCTCCAGGTCAACCTGGATGGTTGAGGATCACCCCATTGACATGAAGGACTTCATAAACCGAGACTCAACCCAAAAGGTTGATATACGACTTTTTCTTTACCACCAATGCCCTAGCAAGGAGCACCGAACAGCATGAACGTCATTACTGGACTGAACGAAGCGCAGATCGAAAGCCTCGTGCGCAGCCGAGCGTCCTTCGAGATCAATGGCCTCAGGGGCAACTTCACAGCCGGCATCAAACTGGTCGAAACCAAGATTGAAAGACTTGGGATGAAATGCCGCGTCAAGAGCGACGTGAAAAGTGCCGCCATACAAGGCGGCATCTTGGGGGGCATGCTGAGCATCGCGTCCATGCCAGTAACATTGGCAGCAGCAACCATCGCAACCGCCGCCGGTGTAGGCCACACACTCGCCACCTACGATCCCGACTACGAAATCCTGAAGGACTACGTGAACAAGCGGCTCAGGGTCATCTACAAAAAGTAGTCCCGCCCATCCCCACTGCTACCAACAGCGAAAGATCCTGCTGAGCTGCGGGGTCCGCTTGCTCCGCCACCGGTCGTTCAGCGACCGGCTCCTATTTCATACCCGACAGCATCAACACACTGGAATAACCCCATGAAACGGATACTCAGCGTCCTGCTACTCGTCTTCTGTGCCAACGCTAACGCCGTCATCGACCATTACGCCTGGGGCAGTATCGCCTTCCCAGACGAGACCTCCACCAATGGCCTCCCCGAAGCTATTCCGTGTATCACGAAGAAAGCCTTCAACGGCCAACCCATGATCAAGTGCACCTGGCTGGAGACCTCCCGCGAGGTGCTCATCTGGGATGCCCAACGCCAGCAGGACATGCGCTATGTCAACCAGGTCAGTGGCACATGCCTGCGCGGCAAGTGCCGGACGAACACCAGCATCGTGGGTGAATGGAATCAGGATGTCTTCTTCGCGCTGTCGATCTGGTACCGCCTCGGCACCAGCACCGATGGCAAGCCGGTGGCCTACCGCATCGACTCCTCCCGTCAGGTGTCGTATGCCGAGGCAGGCTCTCTCCTGTACCAGTTCTATCTGGATATTGGCGTCCCCGATGATCAGCTCGTTGTCACATTCAACGGGCGTTATGAAGGTGGTTACGCAGCGTGGCAAGCACTGAAAGGTGGTGTACAAGCATCGGCACTGCAGTCACCTGCCATCTCGCCCCAATCAGAATGGCCGGAAGTGAAAAGTGCCTGGTGCAATCCACGCATGGATGACGACTGTTACATCAACGAGAAGAAGGTCCCGATCACAGACCTTGGCAAGTGGTTGCCGGCAGTTGCTGAAGCGAACATCGACCAGATCGGCGGCTTCTGCGAGACAATCCTCTGTTTCGATAAGGACAATCAACCCGTCGGTTACCTGTTGCAGTAACGGCCCCAAGCGCCACTGGACCACAGCTGCTATTTCACCCACCTGCATCGGCAGCCGCGTACTATATAGAGGGAGCCACGGCTCTTTCTTTTTTTGCTCTCAAATGGCGCAATCAGCTGATGACTGAATGAGGTAAAGGCCAAACGTCTGCTTCTGGCCCAGACCGTGTAAAAACGCAGCAAACGATGACCATCAACTTCCGGGGATTTTCTCAGCGTCTAGGAGGCCGTCGGAGGCCCAATCAGGCGCAATCGATAATTCTGGTTGCTATGGCACTTTCGGCTTCAGTACGCCTGCTGGAGGGCGGTACGAGTCGTAGAACAGGCCTCAGGCCTTCATCGCTGCCATCAGGGCACCGCTGCCCAGCACGTTCAACACGCGTTTGAGATTGTAGGCGAGCACATGCAGGCTCATCTCGGTACTCACTCGGTCGAGAGTCTTGGTGAGGAAGTGGGTGGCGCCCATCCAGCTCTTCAGCGTGCCGAACGGGTGCTCGACCGTCTGACGGCGGATTCGCATCATTTCAGGCGCTTGATCCAGGCGACTCTGCATCGCTTCGAGCACTGCCTCATGCTCCCATCGGCTCACTCGGCGCTCTGAGCTAGGCGTACAGTGCTCTTTCAACGCACAACCCTGGCAATGCGAACTCCAGTAGCGGTGCAGTTTCAGCCCTTTTTCGACGCTTGAGAACCGCCAGATCAGGCTTTGCCCAGCCGGGCATCGATACTCGTTCTTGGCTGCGTCATAGATGAAATCACCTTTGCCGAAGCGACCAGCCGCTGTCGCTCCCGAGGTCAGCGTCTTGGGCACGAAAACGGTGATTCCAGCCTCATGGCACGCCAGGATTTCTTCGCCTTTGAAATACCCTCTGTCTGCGACCGCCGAGAGTTCCTCGACACCCATGGCCTCTCGCGCTTGCTTGGCCATGGAGCTCAGTTGGTCTCGATCGACCCCGTCGTTCGTGACCTCGTGGGTCACGATCAGGTGGTGCTTCGCGTCGACCGCCGCCTGCACGTTGTAGCCGACTATTCCGCTGCCCCGGGTCTTCATTGAGCGGGCATCGGGATCGGTCAGGGAGATCTGTTTATCCGGTGTTTCGTTGAGCTGTACCTCGACTTCCTTGAGCTCCCGCAGCTTAGTTTTCAAGGTCGCAATCTTGTCGTGGAGGCGTTCGGCTTTGACCTGCGCCACGGCCGGTTCCTGGCGATCAGCGGTATCCAGTGCGGTCAGGTAACGGTTGATGCTGGACTCGATCTCCTCCATTCGCCGCTGAAGCTTGGCGCTGGTGAAATTGCGGTCACGGTTGTTGACCGCCTTGAACTTGCTGCCATCAATGGCTACCAGCGCTTCAGAGAACAGGCCAAGTTGCTGGCACAGCACCACGAACTGCCGACAGACGCCGCGGATTGCCTTGCCGTTATCCTTGCGGAAGTTGGCGATGGTCTTGAAGTCCGGCATCAAACGTCCGGTCAGCCACATCAACTCAACGTTGCGCTGACTCTCGCGTTCGAGACGTCGACTGGACTGGATACGGTTGAGGTAACCGTAGATGTAGATCTTCAGCAGGTCAGCAGGATGGTAGGCGGGTCTGCCGGTTTCCGCCGGGACGACACCCTCGAAACCCAGTAGGCCAAGGTCGAGTTCATCGACGAAAACATCGACCACCCGCACCGGGTTGGTGTCCGCCACGTAGTCATCCAAGCTCTCGGGAAGCAGTGTGCTTTGCCCTCGGTGCTCTCCCTGGATAAAGCGCTTCATTGGCGTCCCCCGCTGATTTTGAATCCATCAAATCACAGCAAGGACGATGCCAACGTTTTTACACGGTCTGGGCCGTATCCCGCCTGTCGTGACCGGCAGAGAGCGGCCAACAGCAGTCGCTCGTGAGCGATAGCTTCCGACCATAGCATTTGGTCGCTCGAAGACATGGTCTGTCTTATTTAAGGTATTTCTGATTAGATTAGTTAATTCGACTTAATTGACAGATCATAAGCGTCGCAGGGCGCCAATAACCGTTATGGAGTTTATTTTGAAGTTGATTGCGAGGTTCTTGCAGACGTTCAGCGGCACGTTGGGAGGTGCGATTGCTTTGTGGGCATTTGAGCTGTGGGGAGGGGATCCAAAGAGAGTTCCAAGCTTGCTTTTATTACTGATCGCTGGGGTTTTGGCTTTGACTGCTTGCCTCAAATATGTTGATGAAGATTTTAAAAAGACCTTTCTTTCTGTCGGAACTCTTCCGTCAATAGCCATTTTTTTAATTTCTGCCATCTCGATCAGGCAAGGATGGCTAGGCTTTGAAATTGATCTTGAGCAGACGGGACTGATTGGAAAATGGGCACTTGCAATGATAGGGGCTCAGACAGTGTTTATCATTATTTATAAGAGCGTGTTCAAAACGAAGACTAAATAACGCCCGCCTTAATAATTTCTCTGCGTTAAAAATTCAAAGGGCACTCCCATTTTTACAGTGACAGTTTCGCCACACCAAAGTAAAAGACTCCGCTTGATACTGTCACTGTGCTTACAGCCTAGCCTGAAGTCCCTGCCGTCGTCACGGGCAGCTCTTGGCCCAGGCTGTGTAAAAACGCAGCCATCGTTTTAAAGTCTGCGTTGCTACGTAAAATCTGCCAGCGTTTGGTTAATCAGCAGACCAAAAATTTGCGTAGGCGCGCGATTTTCGGTTCGCCTCTGACCGTAAACTCCGTTCTAAAACGTTTTTACATAGCCTCGGCCGTTTTCTGCCGTTCATTGTGAGGCAGCGTGATGGTCAGATCCGATGCAATCGGTGGTCAGAAGGAGTGCAAATGTCTGGTCAGGTCGAATGCAAACAGGTGGTAGAGTGTGGTGTAATTTCGCAATGGTGCCTCTAAAAGCGATGCCGACTAGGACAGTCGACAAGACGATAGGGCGCGGGCTTTCTTGGCCTCGCGCCCTCCAGTAGGGCTATTTCTCCGTGATGAGCCGAGCCGATTGTGGGTCGTATATCACGCCAGTGATTGAGCCATCGCGAATACGCTCCACCGCCTCGTCAATCACATGTAGCGGCACCAGAAACCACTCTCTGGGCTTTACCGGGTTGCCGAAGCGGTCTGGGATGGTCAGCTCTATTTGGGCTGGGCTGAACAGCCGGTGGAACAAGTTTTCCATCCGAGTACGATTGATGTTGTGCAGCTTGTAGGTGGCCACAACCTCAACGTCCGCCAGCAGGTAGGTGGCGTCCTTGTCGGCACCGGCAATACGTGTTTCTACCTTACCGCCCGTGACACCGATCTTGTGGATCAGCCCTCGATGCTCAGCTACGAAGGGATGGGTTGAGTGGCTGCGCAGCACGTAAATCGTGCCACTCTCGATGTCGTCGGGCTCAAGTGTTTCGCCAAACAGAGGGCCAGCATCCGCATCGGTAATACGGCGACCGGCATCATCCTTGTACAGCGCACGTTGCAGGGATCTTCGCAGTAGATTGCTTTCTGTGCCGTTGGAGTAGATCACCCTCAAGCGGGCATCGCTCTCACCATTGGGGGCCTTAATGGTCTCGCCGACCCCAGCCACATAAACCGTCTGTCCGCCGAGGATGAAGAACTGCCCTTCCTCGATGCTGGCATCCCGGATGAAGGTGCGGGTCACTCGGGTGCCCGATTGCAGCTCACGCTGTACTAGCTCAAACAGCGGCTGGAAACGCTCGAAGTCCTCGCAACGCTCGCGCTGGGCAATCTCCTCGGCTTCACGCTTCTCTGCATTGCTGCGAACGTGGCGGAGGTTCTGGATGTCAGCACCGCCGTCTTCCCCAGCCAGTTCTGCCAACAGCTCATCGTCCGTCATCGTATAGTCGCCTTGCGGCTCCCGTACCTCGAAGGCATTCAGCAGGCCTTGATGGTCTATCGGCTGCAGCAACGCGCGGCATTCATCCTGATCGCGCAGGCGATCCAGGCGTACGGCATACAGGCGCTCGAAGATATCCTTTTCATCGCCGTGGCGTGGCACGCGGCCATGCTGCTCAACAAAACGTTGAATGTCCTCGAAGCCAGCGATGATGCGCTCCTCACGAGGAGTGCGACCGGTCTTCTTGTCTGACGTGGCGAAATCGGAAAGCTCTGCTTCCAACTCATCCAGATCTAATTCATTTGACATAACGGCCCTCTTTCTTGAAACGCACAAAGGCTACTGCGCCTTCCGCCATGCTCCGTTCCCAAGGGTCTTGAGCAGTCAGGGAAGGTACCCGGCCATGATCCTTCTTGAATTTTACTGCCCGGACGGCGAGGTCTTTGGCCTCATCTGGCGTCAGACGGGTGCGCTTGGCACCGATCACCGCAGCGACCTGCTTGAGACTTTCCTCGCTCATGGTCTTGGCCAGAATGGCGTATGCTTCGCTGAACGGATTGATTTGGTCGATCAAGTCGATATCCAATTCGCGCACATCCATCGCAAACTTGCGCACACCATCAATCAGAGCCGTGCTGGGGGCGCCATTCCCTCCGGCAAGCGTACCTTGCGGATCATCACCTAGTACCAGTTGCTTGGCTTGCTGGGTCAGGTTCAGAGCAGCAATGGCGTGCTGGCGAACGGCTTCCTGATCCTCGGCATCCAGCTCGGGATACTTGTCGCGGATGATCTTGCCCATTCGCAGTTGAGTCAGCTCCTCGGGCACCAGCTCATCATCGAACAGGCCACGCTCGATGTTGGCTTTATCCTGTACGAAGCTGGCAATGACTTCGTTCAGGTCTTCCTGGCAAATACGATTGGCTTCAGGGCTCTTGGGTTCAGCCAGCCCTTTGATTTCGATCTGCAGGTGGCCGGTTTCGTGGTTGAAGCCCACATTGCACTTGTCCGGCTGATAGCCTGCGTCTCCGTAGTCAAAGCCTTCCTGGGGCCCACTGGTGAGTGATTTCGGCGTGAATTCGAAGCGTGGCGCCAGAACCTGTTCCATCAATAGGCTGGCGGCAATTGCCTTGAGCGTGTCGTTTACGGCCTCGGTCACCACCTTCTCGCTGGCATCCGGCTCGGCGATTAGGTTGGTGAAACGCGCCCGTGCTTTGCCGGGGGCATCGCGGGTCGCACGCCCGATGATCTGCACGATCTCGGTTAGGCTGGAGCGGTAGCCCACTGTGAGTGCATGCTCACACCAGATCCAGTCGAAGCCTTCTTTGGCCATGCCCAACGCGATAATGATATCGACATGATCGCGGTTGTTCTTCTGAGCAGGATCTTTCAAGGCGGCCGAGACTTTGTCGCGCTTGGCCGGGTCGTCATCCACCAAGTCGGCAATACGCAGTACGCGCCCATTGGCGGTTTCCACCAGTTGGAAACCCGTCACCAGGTCGGCGCCTCGCCACTCGCCCAACTCTTCGATGATGTGCTCCACCTCGCGGATCTTGTCCCTGGTGCTCTCACGGGAGTTCACGTTGGGGATGTGTACGATGGTTTTTTCGCGCGGATCGAGCACATCGAGGATGCTGTCGGAGTAGGCACCTGAGTAGAAGTAGTAACCAATGTCCAGCTTCTTCAAGTGCTCGTAGCCGTTGAGCTGCTCGTAGTAGGTGTAGGTCACAGTATCGAAGCGGGCTTCGTCGGCGGGTGACAGCACTGCCTCGGCATCGCCCCGGAAGTAGGAGCCGGTCATGGCCACGATGTGCACCTTATCGCGGGCGATCAGTTGGCCCAGATACGTGCCCAGTCTGTTCTCCGGGTTGGCGGAAACGTGGTGGAACTCGTCCACGGCGATCAACCGATCATCGAACGCCGCCACCCCGAATTTTTCTACCGCAAAACGGAAGGTGGCATGGGTACAAACCAGCACCTGGTCACTGCTTTCAAGGAACGCACCCACCGCATTGACCTTGCCACCATCATCGGTGCCCGGGGCATCACATAGGTTCCAACGCGGCTCCACATGCCAGTCGGCCCAGAAACCGTGGCGGCTAAGTGGCTCATCGTGAAAGCTCGAGCCAATCGACTTTTCCGGCACCACAATGATGGCCTGCTTGATGTTCTGGTGAGCCAGCTTGTCCAAGGCGATGAACATCAAGGCCCGGCTTTTACCGGAAGCAGGCGGCGACTTGATCAGCAGGTATTGCTCGCCACGCCGCTCAAAGACGCGCTCCTGCATGGGGCGCATGCCCAGTTCGTTGGCCTTGGTGGATTGTCCGTTCTGGGCATAGGAAACTGAAACGGATGGAACGGTTTGGGTCATGGCTACGCTTCCATTCCGGGCTTCATGCCCGCGCGTTTGATAAGGAAAAGGTCATGCATCACTTGGCCTTCCGCGTCTTCTGGACGGGGGTCATTTCGGTATACAACTCGAACAGCTTTTCCAGGCGCTCAGTGTCATTCTTGAAACGACGGCCAATGTAGATGCGCTCCAGCACTTCGTCCTGAATTCAACACATAAGTGCAACGCTCGCCCCTGCATAAACTTCGTACGGCGTCTTCCAGCCCAGGCGTTTTCGCGGGCGTAAATTGATCTTCGTTACCACGCGACTGACCGCCTCGACGGTCAGCTTGCTGAAGTCGCCGCCCTTGGGAAAATACTGCCGGAGCAGGCCGTTGGTATTTTCATTAGTGCCTCGCTGCCAGGATGAATAGGGTTCTGCAAAAAAGACTTGGCACTGGCTCCGATGCGCAATGCGTTCATGCCCGGCAAACTCCTTCCCGTTATCCAGCGTCAGCGTGTGAACAGCATGCCCCTTGAGCAACAGATTGATCGCCCGCGTTACCTGCCGGCGCGTCCTGCGCTTGACCGGATAGGCGCTCAGGTAGCCGCTTTTACGATCAACCAGCGTGACCAGATTGCCGCCTACGCCATGCACCGTGTCACCCTCCCAATCACCTAGACGCTCGCGGGCTTCGACCTCAGCAGGGCGCTCGGTTATCGATACGCGATTACGCAACTGTCCGCGCCGGTCGTGGCTTCCGTAGCGTTTTCGGTACAGCTTCCTGCGGTGCCGCAAATACTTGTATAACTCGCCACCTGCGTGTTTGTCGGTGGCGATAAACCGATAAATCCACTCGTGACTGACCGCGCGCTCCGGCTGCTCTTGCTTCAGGCGCTGAGCAATCTGCTCCGGGCTCATACCGTGTTTTAGCCAGAGCGGCAGATAATGGCTGAACCACGTTAATGGCTTGCAGTGCTTGCGCGCCTGCGCTCGACGGGCATCACTTTCATGGGTCGCAGCAACCGCTTTGTAGGTCTTCTGGGAGCTGTTGCGGCGAACCTCACGACTGATCGTCGAGGGATGTACGCCAACCTGTTTCGCGATGCTTGCCTGGCTTTTTCCGGCGCTCAGACCGGCCTCAATCTGGTAACGTTGGCCCTGAGTCAGCTGCCGGTAATGCGTAGTCATCTGCGCTTGAATCCTTCGGTGTGAGAGCCTGGATTCTACCGGTGGCTGACTCTCTGCCTATCGTTTCAAACGTTGCACTTATTCTATGAATTCAGGCGTCATTACGCTCGTGAGCAGCACGCAAATTATCCGGCATGGTCTCTGGGTCGTAGAGATTCGCAATGGTGGCAGGAAAATGAGCTTCGCGCGCCAGCAGTATGCCTTCGGCGCAGCGGGTGAGGTCGACTTTGTTTTTTTCGGTCAGTGTAGGTACAGGGAAAGCGTTCCAACCCAGAGTATTTGAGTAAGAGAAACGCATTTCTAGGCGAACACAGACGCTCGCGATCCAAACCCAATGCATACGCGAAGCAATTAGCGCCAAATTCCACAGAGAAGCATCATAGAGCGCGAAGTTTCGATCACCGATGGTGGTACGACTGTCCTCCAGGCCGATAGGCAGATATTCGCGGCCTTCTGAACTGACGCGAGCAACAACAAGAGAGTAATTCTGGGCGACTGATTGGATTTGCCGAAAGCGATGCGGGAAAGCTGCAGCAGGCCGCGTTTCGGCTGCCTTGCTTTCGGCTCGCATCTTTGCAACAGCATCGATACGCCTTTTCAGCTCGGGTATGGCTTCAGCGTCCGCGCGCTCGGCATCCTCAATCCAGAGACAATATCGTTGTTCGCCCCGAATAAATTCTTGTGCACCAAGGAACCGTTTGATGAAGCGTGCAGCTTCCGGGTTCTCGCGCAGAACAGCATCCCGCTCATCAGGTGATAGAAAGAGATTGCCTCCATCCGTTGGTTTGTTACCCCACTCCATCAAGCCTCGCCCATCAGTCGGCCGAGACAATGGTGAGACGATGACATCTCGACCTGGTACTAGGTAGGCATTAATGAACTCGACTTGTTTTTCGATGGTCGAGCCATCCTCGGTGACCGAAAATAACCTCTTTAGTTTGGTTGGATGATTACTTATGGCAACGATTACTACCGTGACACCTGCATTTTGGCTGGCAAGATTGGCCCACTTGAACGAGGTATGTGCAAATGTAATTTGGTGACCACTGGCGAAAATCAGCGGCCAAAGGATCGGCACCTGCGCACCTTGGCATATGGAGTTAGTGGATACGAAAGCTGCGAAAGAATTGCTTTGTTTGCCGTAATCGGCTGCTTTCATGAACCAACCGGCCACATAGTCCAGCGACTTCCAGTTTTTTGCGCGTTTGCTGAAGATTGCTTCTAGATCAGCCTTTTGCTCATCACTCTGCCAGGTCGAACCAAGATATGGTGGGTTCCCACAGATATAGGTCTCCCCACCTTCATTCTCAAAATCGATCTGTGCCTGTTCCAACGGTACTTCAAACAGGTCATCAGCTAGTAGTTTTACCCCTGTTCCGGTCGGAGGGCAGATAGCCAGCCAGTCGAGCCGCAAGGCATTACCGCAAGTAATCCAGTTCTGGCTAGACAGTGGCAAAAAGACAGCTAGCGCTTCCCGCTGCCCACGGTAGTGCACATCGCACTGATATTCGGCGATAACCAATGCCAGGCGCGCAATTTCTGCAGAGAAGTCTCGCAGCTCAATGCCTCGGAAGTTGGTCAGGGGAATATCGCTTTTGCGCCCCAGCTCACCCCGGCGCTCATTGATCGTGTTCTCAATCTCGCGCAATTGCTTGTAGGCGATGACCAGGAAGTTGCCCGAGCCGCAGGCCGGGTCAAATACACGAATACGCGCCAGACGCTTGCGTAGGTTGAGCAACATCCGCGGGTTGTCGCCGGCCTCTTCCAGCTTGGCGCGCAGTTCATCGAGAAACAGCGGGTTCAGCACCTTGAGGATGTTGGGCACGCTGGTGTAGTGCATGCCCAGGGCGCCGCGCTCTTCGTCGTCGGCGACAGCCTGGATCATGGAGCCGAAGATATCGGGATTGATCTGCTTCCAGTCCAGCACGCCGATATGCACCAGGTAGCTACGTGCAATCCGGGAAAAACGCGGCACGTCCGGCTCGCCGGAGAACAGCCCACCGTTAACGTAAGGGAAAGCATCCGCCCAGCGCGGCAGGCTCGCCGAAGCGCGCTGAGCAATTGGCGTGTTCATGGCGCGGAAGATCTCGCCCATCACCTCATGCAAATTGCTGGCATCGCGGTCGCTCATCTGCGTGAGGGTGTCAGTGAACAGACCGGTGCCGTTGAAAATGTCGGTGTCTTCGGCGAAGAAGCAGAAAATCAGGCGCGCCATGAAGTGGTTCATCTCATGGCGGCGCTCGGCGGTGCCCCAGGTCGGGTTGTCCTTGAGCAATTCCACATAGAGCCGGTTCAGGCGGCTGGTAGCGCGAATGTCGAAGGAGTTCTCGCGAATCTGCTTGACCGTGGAAATGCCTGCCAGCGGCAGGAAAAAGCCGAAATGGTCAGGGAACTGCGGGTAGTCGCAGGCGACGGTTTCGCCGCTTTCCAGCTCCTCCGCCTCCAGTGTCTCGCCATCAGTGGCGAGTACGTACTTGGCCTTGGCCCGCGCCGTGGCCGGACTGGCCTTGAGCGCCGCCAAGGTCTCGGTGACCGTGCCTGGTTCACACACAGCCAGGTGGATATTGCTGGTTTGCAGCACACCGCCCAGATCGGATTTGTTGGTTGCCCCCGAGCGCAGACGCTTCAGGGTGGTGTCCTTGTTGCCGAAAGCCTGTAGGAAGGCATAAGGGAACTCGACCCGGTCAAACGGCTGTTCCGCTAGGTCGGTGATGGCTTGTTCGATTTCTACGGCGTTCATATGAGGCTATCCCGGTCGCTACTGCGAAGAAGCGGCTCAGGCAGGCGCGGGGCCTGCCGTCCTTGCAAAATGATGGGATGATAAAGGAATGAGCAGGGTGCAGGTGAAAGAGATCCACGCGCTCGTCGGACATGAGCATTGCCGCGCGGCCGACTACTTACCCCCACTATTGCATTGAAGAGATGCGTGATCGTGATACCCGCAGGACTTCAAGGCTGCTTTCCTCCGACAGTTAGCTCTTCGGAGTTTTATCTTCCACGGAGGCGTTTCAGTTGGCCCGGCCGCAGGCATCGAGCTCCCTCGGGCCTCAAGCGCAGGTGCTGAGCGTCTTTGACAAGATACTTCACTGCCTTGTGAATATGGCCACGAATTGCTCGATCACTCCTCAGGATACGACCAATACCACACTCGTCACCGTATTTCTCCTTGTCGTAGTTACAGCTGTGCACGTAGCCCTGGCCATGCGTGATATCTTCCCATAACTCGCCGAGCTGGATAGCCTTGAAGACATCTCCACGCACCTCGTTGCCATTGAAAAAATAGGCTGCATGGATGTGGTAGCCCCCGCCATCACTCCTGTCTCCCTGCTCCACCGAATAAATGTGGCCGATGAGCTGGTCAAAGATCGCATTGCGCTTGTGCTTCGCAATCAGCTCATCCAAGTCTTCGAACACATGCTCGACGCGTAGCCTGGCCTGCGCCTCAGAACGGTAGTGGAAGTCGACCCTGATGATGGTGATGCGCGAGTAGAGCTCACATAAGGCATCGGCGTAGTCGCAGACTTGGATCTCCTGCTCCTTGGCCTGGTGGCGGAGGTCATGCTTCCTGCGGAGATACCACCGCTCACGAGTCAACTCACGGATCCGGGCGACCAAGACGTTCATGCTGTGATGATGATCCAGGTAGGCCGTACCCTCCTCATTCAGACAGGCAGGGCCATCAGGGTGGCGCTCCAGCCCGATGTCCTGACATGCAGCCCTGAACGCTTGCAGGTGTTCGCTGTAGCTGTATTCGATAGGGCCTTCGAATAGGTCGACCATCTGCTGGATGTGATCGAGGTACCGAGAGAGCTTGGTCTCTTGGACGCGTTCGTACCCTGTCCGGGCTTGCTTGATTCGGAATGCCGGTGAATCGGAATCTTCGATGGCCTGGACAAGTCGCTCGATCTGTAGGGCAATATCGGCCTGGGAAAGGTGGGTGTAAGTCTTGCGATCGGTCATGGATGGGTACCTGGTTGCTTGTTGTGCATAACAGGCACGTGTTGTGTATTTTTTAACCAACGACCTATCCCTACCTGTGCAGTAAGTGTCGTACTGAATAAGTTCAAATGGCTATTGAATGATTAGTTACTGATAGCAAATAGCTATATCACTAGAAGCAGCCCAACCCATCACCAACCCTCCCAGCGAGACCTGGCAAAGGGGAGCAACATTGCCCTGCCTGCCGAGAGATTTGCCGAATCGCATCCTGGGAGAGTTAGCTGAGAATTCCGAACTCTTCCATGCGGCATAAACGCCATGACCAGCTACCGACCGGTCATGGCGTAAATGGTGGTTTCTAGCTGACCATGCTCAGGTGGCCAGTGGTGCGCACCGCAGTACCTTCTGCCAAGTCACGCTCCTCGATCCTAGCTAGGATCCAGTCGTGCACCTCACTGTCAACCCAGCCGACGCAACGGTCGCCCAGTGACACCGGTTTCGGGAAGGTGCCTTCCGCGATGTATCTGTAGATGGTCGACCGAGCAAGGCCGGTCGAGTCGATGACTTCTTTCAGACGGATGATTCGCATGAGCAGGCTCCTCTGTGGCTCAGAGGATCTGCAGGGGTGGTAAGAAATAACTCGAAGGCTCGGGCACCTACTCGGTTAGCAAGCCAAACTCGTAGCGGTTCCGCACATTCAGGTCAGCCTCGCAGTCGAACTCACGAAGGAATCCACCATGGACATCCTTGAACACAATACAGCCTTTCTGATTCTCGGGAGCCGGATAGACGATCAGGGAAACGACCCTCAAGTCACTATCGCCCTCTTCTGACTCCGGCGCAGGTATCAGCCTAATCACCTGAGGCTGGTACCCCGACCACGCCTTGCCATTTAACTTCTGCTTCAAGTGTTCAGCCCACTCGAACGCCACCTCAAAGAAGTGATCGAGCACTCCAGGCCAGTAGTAGCCTGCCTCGTCCTGCCCCGGCCTTCCCACCTTTAGCTGCGCCAACTCTCGACCGATCACGCCCTCTAGAGACGCAGGAACTTTGCCGTATCTTTCGCCTGGCCCTCCCCATGTCTGGGACAGCAGATGCGACGTATACCCGGCCAGCTTGTGATACAGGACATCCAGCGCTGCAGGTCCCAGAGCGAGAAGAGCTCGTGCTACATCAAGCGACAACCCGCTGGTCAACCTTTCGCTACAGGACAGTCCATCCTCTGCATAAACCAGCACGGCGCAACGGAAACTCTGCTCACCTAGCTGCGGATGATTGAGGTTCAGGTAATAGGTACTGGGAACTCTTGCCCCAACGAAGATGCCATTGGATACGCCAGGCACATGACCACGTACGAAGCCCAGGCTGACTAGCCGTGCCACCTGATGCTTGAGTGCAGTCGGGTTCAAGCCCGTCATTGCTCGGAGCCTCGCCTCCCCCACCCCAGCCACAACCCCACACTGATCGGCAAAGCTTAAAAGGGCAGCCAAAAACACTCTCGTGGACGCCCCCAGACGCCCACAAGCCCCCGGGGCGGCCGGTCGCCCATCCTTGCGTACCGGCTGACGCGCAGCCTTTTCGTTCCCCGCATCTGTTTCAGATAGAGGACCCTCGGCAAAAATCTCCGGCTCACTGAAGAGACGCTGGATCAGGTCCTGATGAACAAACGCACGCTCTTCTGGCTTGGCCATCAGATCCAGGAGGTACCGCGACGCCTCATATTCCTGCCCCGGACGCCCCACCTTGTCTGCCTGCTTTTTGATCACCAATAGCCCAGCGTCGGCCAGCTCCCGCGAAGCCTCTCTGACCAACCTTTCTGTCAGGCACAGAAGCCTCGCAATCGACTTGATCTTGAATGGGGCGGCCAAGAGTACCTGCTCTCGGCATATCAAGGCTTGCAGGAAAAATCTAGACTCTGCACCAATCTCTAGATCTTCATAAAAAAATAGCATTCTAGCCATATTATCCACAGAAAAATGAAAATTTAGATGACGTTTTACACCCTATAAATTCAGCTTATCAACTTCATATAACGCTTCTGATAACAAATATTTTAACAAGGCTGTTAACATTATATTTATTTCCAACGCAATAGCGTTTTCTACAGGCCCCGATGCTAGGTCCTGCAACACCGTCCAGCAGTGGAAGAGTGGCGCTTCCCGAATAGGGCGGGCAAAAAGGAGATTTGAAAATGAGCGAGATCGAAGCAGCACCTGGCTGGTTGAACGAGAAGGACAGGAACGAGTGGGAGTGGGCGGCACGCTACCTATTGCGCCGATGCTCTTCTTCGCTGCAAAACAGCCTGAGCGCCCTTGCCGATAGCAACTTCAGCTACCTCGTCAGGTCGATCCATGCTCTCGAAAATGAGGCTGAAGGTGTAAAGCTCATTGAGCGACTAAGAAACGCTATCAGACAAAGGCGCTATCGACTGGCGGAAGGCGGCAGGAAAACCTGCTCTTTTACGCTCCCACTCGAAACCAAGACCACACTCAAGAGACTCGCGAAAAGTCAAAGAACAACAGAGACGGCTCTACTTGAGCGCTTGATCGAAGACGCCGCCCAAGTAGCCTCAGCGCAGAAAGAGGTGATGCGTCGGGATGCTCAAGAGGCCAAGGTCATACGCAACTCGCACAAGCTTGCACTGGAGCTGGACAAGATTCGGATTGATCAGGCCAGAAAACAGTTGCACCACTGCATGAAGCAGCTCACGCGCTGGGAAACCTTTCTGAAGGAAGACCTGCCAGAGTTATCCTCCGAAGACGAAGCAGCTGCTACAGCTCTTGCAGAACGCCGAATGCGTGTAGTCCAGGAAGCTATCGACGCAGCCGTAGCCAAGCATGAAATGCTGAGCCCTAGGGTGATCTAGCCCCACTCCAACCAAAGCCACGCGCCAGAATGTGGGTCAATGTGTGGGTCATAAGAGAAATAAAATATTTATTCTATAAAAATCAACATGTTAAAAAAATATGAAGCCGGCCACAAGCCGGCTTTTTAATGCCCCTAGGATTTTCAGAATCCTACTTCACCTTCACCACATCATCTGGCTTCCAAGTCTGGTCGTAGAACGGGTCTTCGCTGCCATACAGGCGCAAGGCGACCAGGAAGTTGCGCCCGGGAATGGTCTGGATAAACGCCGCGTCGGCTACATCCTGAGGTTTTTCCGGACCGAACCAAATCTCGATAGACCCGTCCGACTGCTTGGGTATGTCGTAGTAGCCGTTGGTGGAGGGCAGCAATTGCTCGGTCTGCGGCATGGTGCCGTCGGTGATGTTGTATGCCGTCACCGCCCAGAACAGCGCGGCGGGTGGATTTGGCGGCAGGCGCA
Source organism: Pseudomonas sp. NUPR-002 (assembly GCF_056322725.1). Lineage (NCBI taxonomy): Bacteria > Pseudomonadati > Pseudomonadota > Gammaproteobacteria > Pseudomonadales > Pseudomonadaceae > Pseudomonas > Pseudomonas sp. NUPR-002. The sequence goes on along the minus strand of NZ_CM150476.1, from coordinate 665,708 downwards.
ACTTGTAGGTGCTGCCGCCTTCGAGGAACTTGCCGTCTTTGTCACGCCCGGTGAAGGGGTACTTCGAACCCGCGCCTGTGGTGTGCATCACCATCGCCGGTGCCGACGAGTAGGCGAACTGGAAGAAGTTGGCCCGCTGATTCACGTCCAGGTAGCTTTCCTGCATCCAGTCATTGGTGCCGCCCGCCCAGGTGTTCTCGTATTGGCGGTCTTTGTAATAGAGGTTGCGCTTGTCGTCGCGCCCCAGTTGGCGATTGGCGAGGATCATCTTCGGCGCAGTTTCCACCGCCTTTTTCAGCAGTTCCTGTTGTTTCTGGTTTGGTTCGAAGGGATGCCCCTTGATGATGCCGATGGAGGCCAGAACGCCACGCAGCTCCGGATCAATCGCTTCGACCGGCTCGTAATCAACAAAGGCTTTGAGCTTGCTCCAGTAGTTGCTGTCGACCGGATACATCATGTCCAGCGACTTGCCGCTGGCATCGGGGAATTGCATGGGTGTGGCGTCTTTTTCGGTCGCCCAGAGTGGATAGACGCGGGTGGTTTCGGCGTTCTTCACCGCTGGTGCCGGGTCAGGCTTGCCCTCACCTTTGGCCATGACGGTGCGGAAGAACAGAAACACGTTGTAAGTACGCGACTTGACCGCGAAGTAACCGCCCGGCACCGGGCCGTTGTAGTCCGGCGGCAGCAGCAGATAAAGCCCCCCGCGCGCACGATCAGGCCCAATGGCGCCAACGTCGGTTAGCGTGCGCTGGAAGAAGTCGGTGAACATGCCGATCACGTTGGCCGGTGCCTTCACTACCAGAGGGCCGGTCTGCTTGAGGTCTAGGTAGCTCATCGAGTAAATCACGTCGGCGTTTGGCGTGGGCACCATGGTCCGCGAGTCCATGCGCTGTTTCCAGATCGGCAGAATGTTGTAGCCCGCTCCGAAAGCCTTCTCTGAACCGTCCTTCATGCCGATGGTGTTGAGCGCCGGCAGCATGGTCATGTAAGCGAACACAGCGCGCTGGTAGTACAGCTCATCACGCAGACTTTCGGCCTCTTTCGGGTCGAGCCAGTTGCCATTGTTGATCTGCTTGATCAACGGTGAAGCCGGCGCCTGCTCCGCCGCCTGAGCCAGCGGCAGGCCCATCAGCGAAGCCGCCAGAACCGACAGCGTAAACACACGTTGCATGGAACCCATGGACCGATCTCCTGAAAATAAGTGGCGGTGCCCATGCACCGCCAGAGCAAGCGCAGTGCAAGGCCTATTTGATCTTCTGGATAACTGGCGGCTTCCAGCTTCCATCGAGGATCGGCGCCTTACCCCAGTAGGCGCGGATGTACAACGAGATCGGCTCCTTCGGCGATGGCAGCCAGTTGCTCTCCTTGTCCTTGCCTGGGGAAACCGGGCCAACGTAAATCGTCAGCGAGCCATCGGCATTGCGCTTGAGGTCCTTGTTTTTGGTGCCAAGCGAGTAACGTTTGAGATCGTTGGCGCTGAATAAATGGTGCTGGTTGTACAGGGTCAGCGACCAGAAACCTTGCACCGGCGGCTCCTCGCCTTTGGCAAAGGTCACTTCGTAGCTGTGAGCACCGTTGAGCTGCGCGCCACTGCCGTCAAAGTCGGTATAGAAGTACTGGGTTTCATTGGGGCGGTTGTCGAACATGTTCGACTTGGACGTACCGGTGCGGTTGAAATAGTCCACGCCCCACTGCGCATTATTGGTAGAGCGGTTCCAGCCGTTGCCTGCCGGGTGACCATTGTGCTTCCACTGGAAGAACGGTGCGATCAGCTCCTTGTCTGCCAGCTTGGCCTCTTCAACCAGCAGTTTCTTGATCTCTGGATCCTTGGCGGCGATGGCCATCAGTTGACGGAACTGTGCGTAAAGGGCTTCCTCGCCCGGCAGCGGTGCCACGGTATCGAGCACCTGCGGGAACTGGTCGAAGAACTTCTCCGGAATCACCCACTTGGTTTCGCCCTGACTCGCACTGTCGGCATTGGGTACCGGGATGTCTGGGGTTTTCTTCCAGTCGATGGTTTTCATCTTCCCGTCGTAATCCTTCAGCGGGTAGAAAACCACCTGGTTGAGCTTGTCTTGGATGGCCGCACGGTCCTCGGCGGTATCGTCCATGAACACCCGCGGAATGGTGTTGGCCAACGCCGTGGGGCTGCGAATGATGGCCTCCACGCCATCGGGTTTTTCCCCTTTCCAGTTCGGCCCTACCAGCAGGTAGAAGCCGGGCTTGCTGGCGTAGGGTTTGCCCAACTGGCCGAACTGATCGGTGCGCTGGTCGTACATCGCGTAGACCCAGAAACGATCACCGAAGTCCGGCACCTGAGCAATTACCGGTTCCTCATCCAGCGAGAAGAAGCCCAGGCCGTAGACAACGTCCTGGTTCGGGCAGGTGACGAAGGTTTCAGCCGGGGTAATGTAGTCGTGCAGCATGCCGAGCTGGCCGCGCGGCGCGGCGGGCAGGATGCCTCCCAGCAAACCTGGGTGCGGCGCCTTGGTGATGCGATCATAGCGATTGATCATGTTGACCATCGGCCAACCCCACAGGTACGCCATCCGCGCAATTGTCTTGGCGTATTCGGGGTGCATCAGCACCCCGCTGGCAGGCTGGGTAAGCTGCTCCGCTGGTGCCTTGGCAGGTTCAGCCGCCTGCAAGGCGCCAGCAAGTGGGAAGGTCAAAAGAGCAGCACAGAACAGTTTCTTCGGGTCAGCCATATTCAACGTCCTTGCACAGACATCGGGATAGAGGGCGAAACTGCGCATGACGATGGACAGCCAGCTGTGCCCATCAATGCTTCGCAATAAAAGACTGTGTGAGTCTAGATCGCGAGAGGGAGACGGCAAGCCGCCTGTGCCACCCTGGACGATTACCCCACTTCAATCGCCCTCGAACACCACCGGCTTCATCGCCGCGGTATTGACCTTGAGCGTGAACACGTCCGGCCGTGAGTAATGCCCGCAGACGTCAAAGTCCAGGTTGCTGGCTTGCCCCACGCTCAGGTCAATGTCGGCATACAGAATGGTTTCCTGATCAAACACCGGCCCGGCCAGTACTTGCCCGGTGGCACTGACGATCATGCTGCCGCCGTGCATGATGTAGTCGTCTTCTGCAGCGGCCAGGCCGAAGTCTTCCCGATAGGCCGCCGGGTATTCGCCCAAGGTGATCGCCTGGCACGCCGACAGCACCGGAACGCGTCCTTCCAGAGCGATGTGGATCATCGACGACGCCCAGGTAGGACGATCGTCGGCCGTCGGCGCACAGTAGATTTCCGTGCCTTGGGCATACATTGCCTGACGCAGTGCCGGCATGTAGTTTTCCCAGCAGATCACGGTGCCAAGCCGGCCGAATGGGGTATCCACCGGGGCGATGCTCGAGCCATCGCCAAAGCCCCAGATGATTCGCTCCTGCCCGGTTGGCATAAGCTTGCGGTGATAGCCCGCCACGCCCTGCCCCGGCGCCAGGGTCACGGCGGTGCAGTACAAGGTCCGGCCCAGGCGCTCAATGATGCCCATCACCACATGGACGCCGGTTTCATTGACCACTTCACACAGCCTGGCCAGCTCCAGCCCGTCCAGGCTCACCGCGCCTTGCAGATAACGCAGGTACTGGGCCCGGCCAAGGTCGCTGCGGCTACCGACGACGGTGCCGAACGCAGCGCCTTTGGGGTAACCACCGAGAAACGCCTCGGGAAACACCGCCAGTGCCGTGCCTTGCGCAGCAGCGTCGCGAATCAGCCCGGCGGCTTTCTCGGCGCTCAGTTGCGGTTCGAAGGGGATAGCTGAAGCTTGAACAACGGCAACCTTGATCATGAGTCTTCCCTTGATGGATGTTGAAGAGGGTCTTAACCGCGAGTGATGTCGCGGTCTTTGGTTTCCGGGAGCAGGAACCACAGCACGATGAAACAGATCAGCGACACCGCCGCCAGGTAGGCTGCGGGAATGTTCGGGTTGTGCGTGGCCTGGATCAGGGCGACGGCAATGAACGGCCCAGGCCCGGCCAGCAACGCCAGGGCGACGTTATGGCCGACGGCTGCGCCAGTCGAACGAATCGATGCCGGAAACACTTCAACCAGCAGCACCACATCCATCACCGCGGTGATCGCCACCAGCACGGCCATGATCACCAGTCCCAACAGGATCGCGGCGAAACTGCCGGTGTTCATCAGCAGGAACACCGGGTACGCCAGCAGGGTCAGGCCTGCGGCGGCGGCCAATACGAACGGACGGCGGCCGAAGCGATCACTCAAGCGGCCAACCAGTGGGTTGAACAGGGTATAGAGCGCCAGGGCCACGCTGCACAGCAGCAGGGCGGTCGATTTGCCCAGGCCCACCGTTTGGGTCAGGTGGGTGTTGGCGTAGGTGATGAAGTAATACAGCGACACCCCAAACAACGCGGAAAAAGCGAACGAGATTACGAAAGCGCGCTGTTTGGCCTGGCGCGACACCGGCTCCAGGGCATGGGTGGCGCGCTTGTGCTGCAGCGCTTCGTAAACGGGGGTGTCACCCAGTTTGCGTCGGATGTACATGGCCACAGCGGCCATGACGATCGAGGCCACGAACGGTACGCGCCAGCCCCACTGCATCAGGTCTGCATCCGAGAGTGTCGCGGTGATGATGGCGGCGATTGCAGTACCACACAGAAAGGCTGCGCCCGCGGTGCCGGTGATGACACTGGCGGCGGTGGCCCGGCGATTGGCGGGGGCGCTTTCAACGATGTAGATCCCGGCGCTGGACCACTCGCCACCGACCATCATCCCCTGCAGAAAGCGCAGCGCAACCAGGAGGATCGGCGCGGCGATGCCAATGGCCGCATAGTCGGGTAACAGGCCGATCAAGGTGGTGGCCAGGCCCATGCCGAACACGGTAATGATCAGCACCGCACGCCGCCCCAGTTTGTCGCCGATCGGCCCGAGCACCACGGCGCCCAACGGGCGTGAGAGAAAGCCCACGGCAAACACCGCCAACGACGACAGCAGTGACACGCCAGGCGCTGTGGAAGGAAAGAACAGCTGCCCGATCACTGCGGCGAAGTAGCCGTAGATGGCAAAGTCAAACCACTCCATGAAGTTGCCAATACCCACGGCGATGGCGCGTTTGCGCAGCTCTGCCGCGTCGTTTGATGAGGCTGCACGTTCAGCGTGCTGTGCCTGCGCTATCGAATCTTGCATTCCGGGTCACCCGTTTATTGTTGTGTTTAAGCGCAGTGAGATTAAGAATGCCAAGGCAAATTAATCAAACGAATATAAGAGATAGCCATGATTAGTGTTGCTAATATCAGCAGGGTCGACCTCAACCTGCTCATCGTTTTTCAGTGTTTGATGAATGAGCGCAGCGTGACCCGTGCGGCAGCGGTACTGCATGTCACTCAAGGCGCAGTGAGCTCTTCGCTCAAACGTCTGCGCGAACAATTTCAGGATGAGTTGTTCAGCCGCACCGGCACGGGCATGGTGCCAACGCGGCGGGCAATGGAGATTGCGCCGAAGATCACCGAAGCCCTGACCGCCGTCGCATCAATCGTCGAGCAACGCCCACAGTTCTCCGCCGAATCGTCGAATCGGGTGTTCAACATTGCCCTGTCGGACGATATCGAAAGCTACCTTTCGCCCAGGCTGGTCAACGAGGCAAAGGCGCGTGGGCTTTCGGTGAAATTTGCCTTCCATCAGAGCAACAGTTCGCTGTGGAAAACCTCATTGGCGGATCCGGACATCGATCTGGTCTTGTGCTCCGAACCCAAGGAGCTGACCTCGCATTACAGCTCACAGGTGCTGTTTTCTTCGTCTTACTCGTGCTTGTACGACGGCCCACGCCTTGGCCTGAAAAGCCCGCTCACCCGTGATGAATACCTCAAGCACGAGCATGTGAGGATTTCCTTCGATGGGCGTCGGGGGTTCGTCGACGACCTGTTGGAAAGCGAAGGCGTTGCCCGCCGCGTCTCGGCTTCGTTCACTCATTTCAGTGGCGCCTTGGCGACCCTGGCGCAAAGCGACGTGATCGCCACCTTGCCGACCTTTGCGGCCCTGTCCTATGCGCGGATCGCGCGTTTGACCGTCAGCCCGGTGCCGATTTTCGTTCCGGCCTTTCGCGTGTTCATGGTCTGGGATGTCGAGCATAACGACGATCCGCACAACTGCTGGCTGCGCAATTTCATCATCGACACCACACAAGAGCAGCAGCGTGATTCGCTCACAGCGATCTGAGCGGCGCGCTGGCGCCATCATATTGACATCCGCCCCTCTGAACCTCGAGACTTCCCGCCTCTTCAAGGTGCTCATTGATATGGAACGCAACATGAGAAATCTACTTGCAGTCACTTTGGCCGCTGTTGTGCTGACAGGCTGCAGCGCCGAAATCGACAACGCGGAAGTTGTGACGAGAAACGGTCTGATCTACAAGTACGGCGACACCGACCCGTTCAGCGGCCGCGTGGTTAACACACCAGCTGGCCTGCCCGGTGTTTCGGCACTGTGCAACTCGGAAGTAGAGAAGGGTCGCTACAACGGTAAAAGCGAATGTTTCTACGATTCGCGCAAGGTCTACGAAGTTGAATATGCCGCTGGCAAAAAGAGCGGTGTAGAAACCGTGTACGACGCCAAGTCGGGTGCCAAGGTGTCGGTGAAAAACTGGAAAGACGGCCGCCAGGACGGAGTTACCGAGGAATACCAGAACGGTGTGCTGACGTACCAGCAAGTGTTTAAAAATGGCCAGCCAGACGGCAAGGAAACTCGCTGGACCACCGACGGTAGCAAGGTGATCACTGAGCTGACCTGGAGCAACGGCAACAAGTTCAGCGGCTTCGAAACCGACTCCAATGGCAAGCAGAACTATGCCAACGGTCAACTGCACGGTGCACAAACCGCTTATGGCTACTTTGTCGGCGGCATGAAGCAATATGTGGCGGCAGAAGGTAACTACAACAACGGCAAGCTGGATGGCGTGCAGAAGCAGTTCAAGAACATGCTGCACACCGAAATTGTGCAGCAAGAGTCCGAAGTTGTTTACCAAAACGGTACTGCTGTTTCCGGCTGGTTCCGCCAGTTCAGTACGCCAGATGGAAAGATGCTTCAGGAAATAAAGCTGGTGCGCACTCAAGAGGCTGAGGATGAAGACTTCCACAGCGGCTACCCAGGCAACCTGGTACCGGATGGCGTAATCCAGTCGTACAACGCCCAGACGGGCCAGCTTGAAGGCGAAGAGCGCTGGGCCAATGGCGTACGCGAGTCGGCATCGTCGCTGCTGAACACTGCCGCCGTGGTGTCTGCCGAAACCTGCCTGGACAGCTGGGTCAGTGCCTACCGCAATGAAGTGGGTGAGGACGCCATGGTCACCAGCGGGCAGATCGGTGAGTGGGAAGACTGGTGCGCCGAAGGGAAGATGCCTTAACCGGTATTTGCACTACCCACGAACGTTGAGGGCAGCTCCATAGCTGCCCTCACTTCAACCCTTGACGCACACCACCTGGCGCAAGGTATGCACCACCTCCACCAGCTCCCGCTGGGCCTGCATCACCGCGTCGATGTCCTTGTAGGCCATGGGAATTTCATCGATGACGTCTTTGTCTTTGCGGCACTCGACATGGGCTGTCGCACGCACCTGATCCTGCACGGTGAACTGCCTTTTCGCCTGGGTACGGCTCATGGTTCGCCCGGCGCCGTGGCTGCACGAGCAGAATGATTCTTCGTTGCCCAAGCCCCGCACGATAAAACTCTTGGCCCCCATCGAACCGGGAATGATGCCCAACTGGCCTTTCTGCGCCGACACTGCGCCTTTGCGGGTGACCAGAATGTCGTGGCCGAAGTGGCGCTCGCGCTGTACGTAATTGTGGTGGCAGTTGACCGCTTCCAAGTCGGCTTCGAACGCTCGCCCAAGTACCTGACGAGCCGCACTGATCACCGCCTGCATCATCAAGGCGCGATTCTGCCGGGCAAAGTCCTGGGCCCACTCGACCGCCTCGACATAGTCGGCAAAGTGGCGGCTGCCCTCGGCGAAATAGGCCAGGTCTTTATCCGGCAGGTTGGCGATGTGCTGACGCATATCGGCCTGGGCCAGCTCGATGAACAGGTTGCCAATGGCATTACCCACCCCGCGCGATCCGCTGTGCAGCATGAACCAGACGCGGTCGGCCTCATCCAGACAGACTTCGATGAAATGATTGCCGCCGCCCAGGGTGCCCAGGTGCTGACGGTTGTTGGTTTTTTCCAGCCGCGGGTACTTGGCGGTGATCGCCTTGAAGCGTCCCGCCAGCGCTTTCCAGGCATGGTCGGCTTGTGCCGGGACATTGTCCCAGGCGCCTTGATCGTGACGGCCAAAGGTTTTGCCATGGGGCACGGCGTGCTCGATGGCGCTGCGCAAGCGGTGCAGGTTGTCAGGCAGGTCGCGGGCCAGCAGCGAGGTACGCGCAGCGATCATGCCGCAGCCGATATCCACCCCGACCGCTGCCGGAATGATCGCACCCAATGTAGGAATGACGCTGCCGATGGTCGAACCTTTGCCCAGATGCACATCCGGCATGACGGCCAGATGCTTGAAGATGAACGGCATCTTCGCGGTGTTGATCAGTTGCCGGCGGGCCTCGTCTTCGACGGGAACACCCTCGGTCCAGAGTTTGATCGGTTTGCCACCGGCCACTTCGAGCAGGTTCATGTCCCACCTCGGCTAGACAGGCTTGTATTTACACGCAGATACATACATGCGTTCGAGAAATTTTACAGTACAGCAGACAGCAACTAAGGTGTATTTCAGAGGAGCGAATCGCGGCTGGCATGACGCCAACCGACACGTGCTGAGCAGGTGCCTGTGGGCATCTGGATTTGCCTCTTTTTGAGGGCCGGGTAGACAACTCCACGGGGCGCCGCAAGCCAACCCGGAGTTGTCCCCGCCTCTCCTTTTCCCCGCCCTTACTTCAATTTCAGCTGGGTACGCAGATAGTCGTACAGCCCTGCCGCACTCTTGCGATAGCCATCGGCGCTCAGGTGCACCAGATCGCCGCGCGCCAGGCCTTGCGCCTGCCAGGCGACAATCGAGCACGGCCCGCCCATATAGGCTTGCCAGTCCCAGAACAGGGCGTTGGCTTGCCTGGCGGTGTCACGCTGGATGCGCACGATGGCCGCCAACTGCTGCGGCTGGCGCGCCGCGCAACTGTGCGCCTTGCGCTGTTTGATCGAGTCAGGCGGGCCAACCAGCAACAGCACCGTACGCGGCAGGTTGCGGCGCAGCTGCTCAAGGGTTTGCTGAAGTTGAGCCTGGTACAGGTTCAGGTCCAGGGTGTCATCGAAGGCTTCATTGGTGCCGTAGGCGAGGATCACCAGATCCGGGCGCAGCGATTTCAGCGTGGTGTCCCAACCGGGCTGCCATTTGTTCTGCACGTCCAGCCGTGCGCCATTGATACCCAGGGCCGAGTAGATGACACCGGCATTTTTCTGCCCTTGCAGGTACCAGCCACCCAGCACCGTACCGGGACGGCTGTCGAGGGTCAGGTCCAACGGCAGGCCGACGTTGTTGACCACCGGGCCGAAACGCCATTGCCCGGCAGTGGCCGCCAGCAGTCGGCGGTTCTGGCCACGGCCATCACTGAGCAGCAGCGAGGTGCTCTCGCGTGCCTGGTACAACGCCGACACCCGGTAACGCTGGGCGCTCGGTTCGCGGGCTTCGATGCGCACGCTGGGCTTTGCCGCCAACGGCACCGAAAGGTAGCCGCCCAGCGGGAACTGGCTGCTTTGCTGGTTGCGCGCCGACACCAGTTCCCACTGGCGCTTGGCAGTTTTCAGAATGACCTGCTCATAGCGCGTGCCCGGCACTGGCGTGGCCGCCACCAGGCCGATGCCGCCATCACCATACTGCGCTTGCAGCAAGCGGCGCATCTCGCCACTGAACAGATCGGCAGCGGTGTGGGAATCGCCGAACTGAACGATGGTCACCGGCGCACGGTTGGCGGCCTTGAACTTGCCCGCCAATATCGCCAGGTTGCCATCGCTCTGGTTTACCTGTGGCCTGGCCGCAGTGGTGACCGGTTTGCCTGCGCTATTGACTGCCGCCACCGGGCTACAGCCCGGCAACAGCAGGATCACTAGGGCGAGCCCGAGCATGTTGTGCAATTGACGCATCAGTGTCCCGTTACAGTGAGGCCCGGGAAGGCGATCATCGACAGTATCTGTTCGGCAATCAGCTTCTGCCCGGTAATGGTGAAATGGATGCCGTCATCGACCCGGGTCTTGACCCGCTTACCCTGGCTGTTCTGCAAGGTGTAGGAGAAGGTGTCGTCCTTGTAACCTAGCACCGGGTTGGCCGAGAGGTAGTGTTGCTGATACAGACCGACCTGCTCCTGGTACAAGCCGCTGAGGTAGGCCATGGCACTGGACAACCGCGGTTTCTGCATATTCGGTGGCCCGACCCAGATCACCTGCACCTGATGTTCACGCGCCTGTTCGAGAATGGCGTCGATACGCTGGCGGTAGGCGCTTTCCCAGTCTGGCGACTTGAAGCGCAGGAACGGCTTGCCCTTACCCTGAGGCATATCCCAGGGATCGTTGGGGCCAAGGAAAATCACCATCAGGCGAATGTTGGGCGAACTGTCCAGGGTGCGGGCCACGGTTTGCGGCCAGTTGAAAAAGCCTGGGTAGGCCAGCCCGGTGCTCTGCCGGCTGAGGTTGACGCTCTTGATCTGGTAGCGTTTGCGCAGGCTGTTGGACAGGTGCGGTGCTACGCCTTGCATCAACGAATCCCCCACCAGGAACACTTCGTCGCCTGCTGCGAGAGAGACTACCGTGGCGGCTGGAACAGAAGGCGGGGCAACGGCGGCAGGCTTGCTGACCACCGCCATTGGCGCCGCCGCTACTTTGGCAACTGGCGGCTTGCTCACGACAGCAGGCGGCGCAGGAGGCGTATCGAGCAGCACCGGCACCACTGGAATCGGCGCTGGCAACTCGACGGTTTCAACTTGAGCGACTGCCGTGCCGCTTTGGCTCAGGCTGTCGACAAAGCTGTCGCGGGCCGCACCCAAGGCCTGCGTCAGGTTAGCGCCCAGGCGCCAGGCCGGGCTTTGACCGAGTACCGGCAACTCGCAGCTCTGATGGTATTTCTGCTGGCAGTAGAGACTGATCGAGTCCTGGTTCAACCAGAACAGCAGCACCGTGGTCAGCACAATGCCGTAGAGCGCCTTGGCCGCGCCCAGGTGCGCACGCAACAGTTGAGCCGAGTTAGAAGCTGGCATAGATGAACCCCGGCACGCCTGACTGCGAAGCAAAAATCACCAACGATACAAACACCCCGAGCGGAACCGGATAGAACTGCCAGGGCAAGCGGGTACTGGCGGCAAACAATGGCCGCAACAAGGCCAGCAGTTGTGGATACAGCGCAACATAGGCCACGCAAGCGAGCAGCAGCAGGCCAGTAGCCGAGAACAGCCCGCTCAGGCTCAAGCTGCCGATGCCGGCGAGCATGTCCATGGCGTCATCCAGGTTGGCGCTGCGAAAGAAAATCCAGGCAAAGGCCACGTAATGGAAGGTCAGCAAGCGCGCTGCCAACCCGGCGCCCGGCCAGCGCATCGGCTGCGGCAGTACATAGGTAGAAGCCTTGTACAGGGCCAGGCCAACACCATGCAGTGCGCCCCAGATAATGAAGTTCACGCTCGCGCCATGCCACAGCCCGGAAATCAGCATGGCCAGCAGCATGTTCAGGTTGCCGCGCCAAACGCCGCGGCGGTTACCGCCTAGCGGGATGTACACGTAGTCACGAATGAACAACGACAGGCTGATGTGCCAACGCGCCCAGAATTCCTTGAGATTGCGCGCGGCATACGGTGCGTTGAAGTTGTCGGGCAAGCGAAAGCCCAGCAACAGCGCAATCCCGGTAACCAGGTTGGTGTAGCCACTGAAGTTGAAATAGATCAGGAAGCTGTAGCCATAGACGCTCAGCAGCACCTGCTCGGGCGAAAAAGCGCCCGGGGTCTCGAACACCGGGTCAACCCATTCGCTGGCCAGCCAGGCACTGCAGAAAAACAGCTTTACCACCGCCAGGGCAATCAGCCCCAGCGCCCGCTGCGGCTCCAGCACCTGACGCAGGCGCTGCGGGCGAATCTGCGCCAGCATGTGCTCGGCACGATTGACCGGGCCGGCAATCAGGCTAGGGAAGAATGCCAGGTACAGCGCCAAATCCAGCGGGGTTGCCGAGGTCATCTGGCGGCGATTGATCGACACCAGGTAACTGACCGAGTGAAAGGCGTAGAACGACAGCCCGATTGGCGCCAGCACTTCCAGCACCGGCAGCGACACATCGAAACCGGCACTGGCCAGCGCGCCCTGCAGGCTGCCGACAAAGAATTCCTGATACTTGAACAGGTAGAAACACCCCAGCACCAGCAGCAACACCAGCAGATAACTGAAGCGTCGCCCGGGGTAGCGTTCGCCTAACAGGCCGAGCAGGTACACCAGCACGGTGTAGCCCAGCAGAACGTACAGGGAGTTGAGGCTGAAACTGGCCACCAGCGCGTAACTAGCCGCCAGCAACAACACGTTCTGCAGGCGAACGCTCCAGCACAAACTCCAGTAAATGACGAAAAACAGAATGAAGCTGAGGCCAAACTCGATCGAAAGGAAGCTCACAACGTAGTCCATTACGTGACGTCAGAGAAAAAGGCTGCACCTGCGCGAAGGGCGCGAGATAAAGCGGTCGCGATTATGTCAGAGAGCTGCAAGCCCTCACAACGCGAGCCATGCAGGAAAATCAAGGCTTAGCCATCGGCGTTTATGCAACAGAATGCGACGAAAGATCCGACCTATCGATTTGCTCCCCCCGCCCCGCTCTGCTAGTGTCGCGCCGTTTATACTGCCACCGAGACAGCCGCCATGGCCCGAAAAAAAGCCACTATTGATTTCGAGCAATCCCTCGCCGACCTGCAAGCTTTGGTCGAGCGCCTGGAGAACGGTGAGCTGTCACTGGAAGACTCGCTGGCCGCCTTTGAACAAGGCATCAGCCTGACCCGCGACTGCCAGAGCGCACTGGTTCAGGCCGAACAGAAGGTTCAGGTGCTGCTGGAGCGCGATGGCGAACTGAAGGCCGAACCTTTCGACGCGGAATCGGCAGAATGATTGCCCAGTACCAAGCCAGCTCTCAGGCTCGGGTCGATGCCGCCCTTGAGCAGTTGTTCATTGCGCCTTCGGCGGAGTTGACCCGCCTCTACGCCGCCATGCGCTACAGCGTGATGAACGGTGGCAAGCGCGTACGCCCGCTGCTGGCCTATGCCGCTTGCGAAGCCTTGGGCGTTGCCCCTGAGCAAGCCAATGGCGCCGCCTGCGCTGTCGAGTTGATCCATGCCTATTCGCTGGTACACGACGACCTGCCGGCCATGGACGATGACGACCTGCGCCGCGGTCAGCCAACCACGCACAAAGCCTTTGACGAAGCCTGCGCCATTCTTGCCGGTGACGGCTTGCAGAGCCTGGCCTTCAACGCCCTGCTCGACCCACAGCTGAGCCCTCAGGCCGACAGCATCCGCCTGGCCATGGTCCAGACCCTGGCCCTGGCGGCCGGTCCGGCCGGTATGGTCGGCGGTCAGGCCATCGACCTCGGTTCGGTGGGGGTCAAGCTGGATCAGACTGCGCTTGAGTTCATGCACCGGCACAAAACCGGTGCACTGATTGAAGCCAGCGTGCGCCTCGGCGCCCTGGCCAGCGCCCGCGCCAGCCAGGCGCAGCTCGATGCCCTGCAAACCTACGCGCAGGCCATTGGCCTGGCCTTCCAGGTGCAAGACGACATTCTCGATGTCGAAAGCGATACTGAAACCCTGGGCAAACGCCAGGGCGCCGATATCGCTCGCGACAAGCCAACCTACCCAGCCCTGCTCGGGCTGGAGGCCGCCAAGGTCTATGCTTTGGAATTGCGCGATCAGGCCCTGGACGCCCTGCGGCCATTCGACGCAGCGGCCGAACCGTTGCGCGAACTGGCTCGCTATATCGTCGAACGCCGTAATTAAACGCTGATCGTTTCGCGGGACAAACCCGCTCCTGTGAGAGCGGCCTTGCCCCGCGAAGCGATCAGCGCAAACGGGCAGCCATTACCGCAATAAGGTAAACTGCCGCCACTTCATATCTATAACGATTCGCCTGATGCCCACGACGTTTCAAGAGATCCCCCGCGAACGCCCGGTCACGCCGCTGCTCGACCGTGCCGATACGCCTGCCGGCCTGCGTCGGCTGGCTGAAGCCGACCTGGAGAACCTGGCTGACGAACTGCGCCAGGAGCTGCTCTATACCGTTGGTCAGACCGGCGGGCATTTCGGTGCCGGCCTGGGCGTTATCGAATTGACGATTGCCCTGCACTACGTTTTCGACACCCCGGACGACCGGCTGGTGTGGGACGTCGGTCACCAGGCCTATCCGCACAAGATCCTCACCGGCCGCCGCCAGCGCATGCACACCCTGCGTCAGAAGGACGGCCTTGCTGCCTTCCCGCGCCGTGCCGAGAGCGAGTACGACACCTTTGGCGTTGGCCACTCCAGCACCTCGATCAGTGCCGCCCTGGGCATGGCAATTGCCGCCCGCCTGCAGAACGATCCGCGCAAATCCATCGCGGTAATCGGTGACGGCGCGCTGACCGCCGGCATGGCTTTCGAAGCGTTGAACCACGCTCAGGAAGTGGATGCCGACATGCTGGTGATCCTCAACGACAACGACATGTCGATTTCGCGCAATGTCGGCGGCTTGTCCAATTACCTGGCCAAGATCCTCTCCAGCCGCACCTATTCGAGCATGCGCGAAGGCAGCAAGAAGGTGCTCTCGCGTCTGCCTGGCGCCTGGGAAATCGCCCGTCGTACCGAAGAGTACGCCAAGGGCATGCTGGTACCCGGCACCCTGTTCGAAGAACTGGGCTGGAACTACATCGGCCCAATCGACGGTCACGACCTGCCGACCCTGGTCACCACTTTGCGCAACATGCGCGACCTAAAGGGGCCGCAGTTCCTGCACGTGGTCACCAAGAAGGGTAAAGGCTTCGCACCGGCTGAAGTCGACCCGATTGGCTACCATGCGATTACCAAGCTCGAACCTGTCGATGCCCCGGTTGCCGCGCCGAAAAAGGCTGGCGGTCCGAAGTATTCGGCGGTGTTCGGCCAGTGGCTGTGTGACATGGCTGCGGCTGACGAGCGCCTGGTCGGCATCACCCCGGCGATGAAAGAAGGCTCCGACCTGGTGGCCTTCAGCGAACGCTACCCAGCGCGCTACTTCGACGTAGCCATCGCTGAACAGCACGCGGTTACCCTGGCGGCGGGCATGGCCTGCGAAGGCGCCAAGCCGGTGGTGGCGATCTACTCGACGTTCCTGCAGCGCGCCTACGATCAACTGATCCACGACGTTGCCGTGCAGAACCTCGATGTGCTGTTCGCCATCGACCGTGCTGGCCTGGTTGGCGAAGACGGCCCGACCCACGCCGGCAGTTTTGACCTGTCGTTCTTGCGCTGCATCCCCGGCATGCTGGTGATGACCCCAAGCGACGAGAACGAACTGCGCAAGATGCTCAGCACCGGCCACCTCTACAACGGCCCGGCGGCGGTCCGCTACCCACGCGGCAGCGGCCCGAACGCGACCATCGACAACGACCTCGCACCGCTGGAAATCGGCAAGGGTGTGGTGCGCCGCCAGGGCAGCAAAGTCGCCCTGCTGGTGTTCGGTGTACAGCTGACAGAAGCACTGAAGGTTGCTGAAAACCTGGATGCCACTGTGGTGGATATGCGCTTCGTCAAACCCCTGGATGAAGCCTTGGTGCGCGACATGGCGGCAAGCCACGAGCTGCTGGTGACCATCGAAGAGAACGCCATCATGGGCGGTGCCGGT
Organism: Pseudomonas sp. NUPR-002; assembly: GCF_056322725.1. NCBI lineage: Bacteria > Pseudomonadati > Pseudomonadota > Gammaproteobacteria > Pseudomonadales > Pseudomonadaceae > Pseudomonas > Pseudomonas sp. NUPR-002. The sequence goes on along the minus strand of NZ_CM150476.1, from coordinate 649,894 downwards.
GCTGCGGTCAGCGAGTTCCTCGCCCGCGAAGCCGTGCTCAAGCCGGTGCTGCACCTGGGCCTGCCAGATGTCTATGTCGAGCACGCCAAGCCTGCGCAAATGCTGGCTGAGTGCGGGCTGGATGCTAGCGGTATTGAAGCCTCGGTGCGTCAGCGCATGCAATTGCTTGGTCTTTGAGACTTCTATCGCGGGGCAAGCCCGCTCCTACAGGTAGGTTGATTAACCCTTCTGTGGGAGCGGGCTTGCCCCGCGATAACACCGGATACACCCATGCGACGCCTGACTCCACTCCTGTTCTGCCTGCCCACCACGCTGCTCGCCGCCCCCATCGACCGTGACAGCGCCCTGAAGCTACCCGACACCCTGATCAGCGCCAACCGCCAGGTTGAAGACCGCACGCAATCCACTGCCGCCAACAGCGTATTCACCCGCGACGACATCGACCGCCTGCAGCCATCCAGCGTCACCGACCTGCTGACCCGTGTGCCCGGGGTTCAGGTAGCGCGTACTGGCGGTCGCGGCAGCCTGCCGGGAATTTTCATTCGCGGTACCAAATCCGCACAAAGCCTGGTGCTGGTCGATGGCGTACGTATTGCCAACACCTCGTCCGGTGACAGTGGCCTGCAGTTTCTCAACATCGATCAAATCGAGCGTGTCGAGGTGCTGCGTGGTTCGCGCTCGGCCATTTATGGCAGCGATGCGATTGGTGGGGTCATCCAGATTTTTACCCGCCGTGCCAATAAGCCAGGGTTGCAGCCAAGACTGCACCTGGGCGCAGGCAGCAACCAGACCTGGCAGCGTGATGTTGGCCTTTCCGGCGGTAATGAGCAGACTCGATTCAACCTCGCAGCCGGATTGGAAGAAAGCGCTGGCATCAATGCGACCCGTGAGTCTTTTCCTGCCTGAATTCAACACATAAGTGCAACGCTCGCCCCTGCATAAACTTCGTACGGCGTCTTCCAGCCCAGGCGTTTTCGCGGGCGTAAATTGATCTTCGTTACCACGCGACTGACCGCCTCGACGGTCAGCTTGCTGAAGTCGCCGCCCTTGGGAAAATACTGCCGGAGCAGGCCGTTGGTATTTTCATTAGTGCCTCGCTGCCAGGATGAATAGGGTTCTGCAAAAAAGACTTGGCACTGGCTCCGATGCGCAATGCGTTCATGCCCGGCAAACTCCTTCCCGTTATCCAGCGTCAGCGTGTGAACAGCATGCCCCTTGAGCAACAGATTGATCGCCCGCGTTACCTGCCGGCGCGTCCTGCGCTTGACCGGATAGGCGCTCAGGTAGCCGCTTTTACGATCAACCAGCGTGACCAGATTGCCGCCTACGCCATGCACCGTGTCACCCTCCCAATCACCTAGACGCTCGCGGGCTTCGACCTCAGCAGGGCGCTCGGTTATCGATACGCGATTACGCAACTGTCCGCGCCGGTCGTGGCTTCCGTAGCGTTTTCGGTACAGCTTCCTGCGGTGCCGCAAATACTTGTATAACTCGCCACCTGCGTGTTTGTCGGTGGCGATAAACCGATAAATCCACTCGTGACTGACCGCGCGCTCCGGCTGCTCTTGCTTCAGGCGCTGAGCAATCTGCTCCGGGCTCATACCGTGTTTTAGCCAGAGCGGCAGATAATGGCTGAACCACGTTAATGGCTTGCAGTGCTTGCGCGCCTGCGCTCGACGGGCATCACTTTCATGGGTCGCAGCAACCGCTTTGTAGGTCTTCTGGGAGCTGTTGCGGCGAACCTCACGACTGATCGTCGAGGGATGTACGCCAACCTGTTTCGCGATGCTTGCCTGGCTTTTTCCGGCGCTCAGACCGGCCTCAATCTGGTAACGTTGGCCCTGAGTCAGCTGCCGGTAATGCGTAGTCATCTGCGCTTGAATCCTTCGGTGTGAGAGCCTGGATTCTACCGGTGGCTGACTCTCTGCCTATCGTTTCAAACGTTGCACTTATTCTATGAATTCAGGCTGCCAACAACGATCACGACGCCTACCGCAATAAAAGCTTCAGCCTGAACCTCAGCCATGTCGCCAGCGACGCGCTGGAAGTGGGCGTCAACCTCCTCGACAACCGGGGGCGCAGCGAATACGACAACCTGTTTGGCGATGGCAGCCAGCCTTATACCGACTTCACTGTCAGCAGTGTCGGCACCTATGCCGACGCGCAGCTCAGCGAGGCCTGGCATTCGCGCCTGGAGCTGGGCCATAGCGAAAACCGCGACACCAAGCGCGACTCGCTGCAACCGGGCAGTAGCGAGTTCAATACCTACCGTGATGCGATCAACTGGCAGAACGACTTCAGCCTCGATGAGCGCAACAACCTGATTGTCGGTGGCGATTGGTATCAGGACCGTCTGCACACCAGCAGCTCGCTGACCGAAGACAGCCGCTGGAACCGTGCAGCCTTTGTCCAGCATCGCTACAAAGGCGAAAGCTTCTCTACCGAAGTGGGCGTACGCCGCGACCAGAACCAGCAGTTCGGTAGCCAGAACAGTTGGAGCGCAAGCCTGACCCTGCCGGTTAACCCGAATAACGATGTGCTGCTGTCTTACAGCGAAGGTTTCCGCGCACCCACCTTCAACGACCTCTACTACCCGGACTTCAGCAACCCTGACCTCAAGCCCGAGCGCTCCAAGAGTTACGAACTGCAGTGGCGTAGCCAGCTTACTGACAGCACGCGCCTGGAAGCCTCGCTGTATCGCACAGACCTGCACAACGCGATTGTCTACGACAGCAACTACATTCCGCAGAACATCGGCTCGGCGAGGATCAACGGTTTCGAGGCCAGCCTGCAGCAGCAATGGTTTGGTTGGCAAAGCAGCCTTGGGCTGTCGCTGATCGATCCACGTGACCGCGAGTCCGGGCACACCCTTGAGCGCCGCGCACGGCGCACGTTAAGCCTGGACCTGGACCGCCAGTTCGATCGCCTTGGCCTGGGTGCCAGCTGGCAGGCGGTCAGCAGCAGCTATGCCGACGCCGACAATACCCGCACGCTGAGTGGCTATGGTTTGTTTGGATTGCGCAGCAGCTGGAACCTCAGCAACGAGATTCGCCTGGAATTGAAGGCCGAGAACCTGCTGGATAAAACCTATAGCCGTGCGCAGTACAGCTACGTGAGCGGTTTTGCAGATTACCGCGAAGAAGGCCGCACCTGGTTGCTGGGGGTTACCTGGACACCGGCGCTGTAGCCGCAAGCGCCTGACATAACTGCGCCGTTGCTGCGATCATCTGCCCGCTGGGGCGCTCCAGGCCCTTATCGGGCACCTGCAACAGGCGCCCGTTGCGCACCGCATCCACCTGCGGCCAGGCCTTCCAGGCATCGAGCTGGGCCTGATTAGCGGCCAGAATCACCTGAGGGTCGCGCAACAACACCGATTCCAGACTGACCTGTGGCGCAGGCACCTTCAGTTCGGCAAACACATTACGCGCGCCACACACCGCCAGCGCATCGCTGACAATCTGCTCGGCGCCAATGGTGTACAGGGGCCTGTCCCAAACCTGATAGAACGCCCGCAGCGGCTGCTCACGGTGGAAGCGTACGCGTAACGCCTGCAACTGCTCGCGCAGCTGACGTGCTCGCTCGCGCCCTTGCTGCGCGCGCCCCAGTTGCACCGCAATGGCCTCAATCTGATCGATCAATTCATCGAGGCTGTGCGGTTCGGCGCTGTAAACAGGAATGCCCAGGCGCTTGAGCTGATCACGTTGCGCAGCCGGCACGCTGCCTGGCCACACCAGCAAAAGATCAGGTTTGAGGCTGAGCAGGCGCTCCATATCAATCTGACCATAGCGCCCGACCGCAGGCACATGCTCCAGGGCAGGCAGGCGCTCACCGCCTTCCAACTGGCCGACCAGCAGATCAGCCGCCTGCAGTTCAACGACGATTTCCGACAAAGATGGCGCCAGGCTGACCACTCGCGTGGCCGCCGTGAGCGGAGCGGCCAGTATCAGCAATACCAGCAGCAAAACGCCGCGCATCAGCCCAGCTGACGCGGGATACGATAGAGGTACATCAGCACCAGGCTGGACACCGCCAGAAGGATTTGCGGCACCGCTTCCAGGCCAACAAACACCGACAGGGCCGAGATCCACGCCGGCAGGCAGGCGAACAGCATACCCAGGCGGCGAACGCGCGCCAGTTCAATCCAGGCGGCCGGTTCTGCGTCAGTGTTCAGGGCTTTTTGCGTGGCAATCAGTGCATGCTTGTAAGCGCCAAAGCGCGGCAGGCTGAGAAACATCGAGGCCACACCGGCGATGAACATCGGCATGGCCAGGACTGGAATCAGGGCCTGACCGCCACCGAAGGCCCAGGCAAACACCAGCAGCGGCGCCAGGGCCACCGCCAGGTACTGCCACCAGGCAAGCTCAAGACGACGACGAACCTGCGCGCGGGTCACGCCCGGCCGGCCTCGCCTTGGTGCTCATTGCCCATCATGTGGCCGAGCTTGCCAGCCTTGGTGGCCAGGTAGTGTTTGTTATGCGGGTTGTGACCGGTATGCAGCGGTACCCGCTCAGCAACCGGAATACCCATGCCGGTCAGGGCCTTCACTTTGCGCGGGTTGTTGGTCATCAATCGCAGCGACTTGACCCCCAGGTGCTCAAGCATCGGCTGGCACATGCCGTAGTCACGCTGGTCGGCGGCAAAGCCCAGGCGCTCGTTGGCCTCGACGGTGTCGGCGCCGCCATCTTGCAACTCGTAGGCGCGAATCTTGTTCAACAGGCCGATGCCACGGCCTTCCTGGCGCAGGTACAGCAATACACCGCGACCTTCGCGGGCGATGGCCTGCAAGGCAGCCTCAAGCTGGGAACCACAGTCACAGCGCTGGCTGAACAACGCATCACCAGTCAGGCACTCGGAATGCAAACGCCCCAGCACCGGTTGCCCGTCAGCTACATCACCCAGGCTGAGCACAACGTGCTCGCGGCCAGTGGCTTCATCGAGAAAACCATGCATGGTGAAAATCGCAAACGGGGTAGGCAGCTTGGAAGCGGCAACAAAGACGACGGGCACTTTGTGCTCCTGAATTGAAAGCTTGGAAATAAAGTGGACCGATTGTATCAGCATGTGGGCGAGCTGCTTAGGTCGAATGTTTGCTCATATCCATCGATATGTACGATTCGACCTACTCCGGACCCTTCACTTTGTCGAACGGATACGGTTGCGACCAATGGCTGAAGATCGCCCGCAGCTCGCCGTTGGCGACCAGTTTTTCCATGCGCTGATCGAACAACGCCTGCAATGCGCGGCCGTTATCGTTTTTACCGAAAGCCAGATACAGCGGTAATTCAGCGATGTGCGTACTGCGGAATTTGCTGCGTTCGCTCTCTGGCGCCTGATCCAGTACGTACTCGACCTCGGTTTGCGCATCGATATAGAAATCGACACGTCCGCGCTCGAGCATCGGCAAAATCCCTTCACGCCGCTGTACTTCGCGATAGTCGCTGATTTTCGGCAAATAGCGCTGGTAGTCGTAACCACGCACCCAGGAAAGCTTGAACTGACCCAGGTTTTCCGGGGTTGGCAGCGGTTTGCTGGCCAGGCTCAGGGCGTAGATGTGGTCGGTATCGAAGTTCCAGCGCGGGTACAGGTTGTCGGGGCTCTCTTCGTGGTAAGAACCCACCCAGGCGTCGGCTTCACCCCGTTTGACCAGGCCGATAGCCCGGCTGTAGGGGACGCTGAACACCACGACCTTGACGCCGGCGGGCTCGAAAACCTTGCGCAGAATGTCCCAGGCGATGCCGGTGCCGTCGGCGTTGGTGTAATCCTCCCAACGCTCACTGGCCAATCGAACCTGCTTGGGTACCTCGGGTGTCTCGTTGGCGCTAACGCCGCTGGCGGCCAGCACCAGGCTCAACAGGACCACTCGCCATCCACGCATCGTGCGACTCCCTTAAGTGACACTCCATACCAGCACTTGCATGCCCAACCAAGCAAAGACACCCGCCAGCACATCGTCAAGCATGATGCCGACGCCGCCATGCACATGCCGGTCAACCCAGCGAATCGGCCAGGGCTTGAGGATGTCAAAAAAGCGGAACATCAAAAAGCCCGCCAGCAACCACTGCCAGCCTTCGGGGACCAACCACAAGGTGATCCACATGCCGACCATTTCGTCCCAGACAATGCCTTCATGGTCGTGCACACGCAAGTCATCGGCAACCTTGCCGCACAGCCAGAAGCCGAACAGCATGGTCAGCCCCAGCATTAACCAATATCCCCAATCGGGCAACATTTGCCACAACGGGATGAACGGCAAGGCGACCAGCGAGCCCCAGGTTCCCGGCGCCTTGGGCAAGGTGCCGGAGCCGAAGCCGAATGCAAGAAAGTGCCACGGATTGCGCCAGACCGACGGCGGAACGTTTTCCGCAGGCACCTGATTGGGGTGATCGGTCACGGTTGCTCCCTAAAATGTTGATAGCCCCGGGTTTGCGGGGTGATGTCTTGCCCTTGACCATCGAGCAGATAAACACCGCTGCCGCTGCCGACACGCCCTACCACATGGATTGGCCAGCCGGCGGCCTGCAGGGGCGCCAGTTGCGCCTCTGGCAAGGTGAAAGCCAGGACATAGTCGTCGCCACCGGCCAGCGCAGCCTGCTGGGCACCTTCAGGCCCACAGAACGCCTGTAACGCAGCAGACAGCGGCAAGCGCTCGAGCTCGACCTGCAGCGACACCTGTGATGCCTTGGCAATATGCCCGCAGTCGGCCAGCAAGCCATCGGAGATATCCAGCGCCGAGGTGGCTTTGCCACGCAAGGCCTGCCCCAATGCCAGTTGCGGCTGCGGCGACCAGTAATGGGCAAGCAGCGGCCCGGCGACGGCCGGATCGGCCTGGCGCTGGCCGAGCACCAACGGCAAGGCGCCCGCGGCATTGCCCAGCTCGCCACCTACACACAACAGGTCGCCAGCACGTGCGCCGGTACGCGTCAGGGCCTGGCCAGCCGGCACGCGGCCGAACACGGTCATCGTCAGGCTCAGCGGGCCGCGGGTAGTGTCACCACCGATCAGGCTCAAGCGGCACGCCTGCGCCATCTGGTTCAGGCCCAGGGCATAAGCTTGCAGCCATTCGGCGTTCACATCGGGTAGGGTCAGGGCCAGGGTAAAGCCGATGGGGGTGGCCCCCATGGCAGCCAGATCACTGGCGGCAACAGCCAGCGAACGCTGACCGAGCAGAAAAGGATCGCAGACAGCCGGGAAATGCACCCCGGCCACCAGCGTATCGGTGGAGATCGCCAATTGTTCGCCCGGCGGCAGGCTGAGCAAGGCGCAATCATCGCCGATGCCCAACGCAACCGCTTCGCCGCCTTGCGCACACGGCGCGGCGGCGAAGTAATGGCGAATCAGCTCGAACTCACCCATTGGCAATCAGCGCCGAAATCAGCGCTTGAACGCCTTTACTTCGGCTTCACGCAGCCGTGGAGCCAGTTTGTCGAGCACACCGTTGACGAATTTATGACCGTCGGTAGCACCGAAAACTTTGGCCAGCTCGACGCCTTCGTTGATCACAACGCGGTAAGGCACGTCGACGCGCTTGATGAACTCCCAGGTGGACAGGCGCAACACCGCCAGTTCAACCGGATCGAGTTCTTCAAGGGCCAGGTCCAGGCACGGGGCCAGGGCCTTGTCGATTTCCTGCACCATCACCGGAACCCCATGGAGGATTTCGCGGAAATAGGCACCGTCGACATCGGTGAAATCGTTATCGACCCGGAACTGCGCTTCGATCTCGTTCAGCGACTGCCGAGCCATGTGCCATTGATACAGGGCCTGAGTCGCGAGCTGACGGGCTTCACGACGCTTGGCGCTCTTCGATGGCTTGCCAGCATCCGCAGGTTTTGGATCGCGCGGGTTGAAACGATCGTGCTCGTCGCTAATCACTTGGCCTCCAACTGCGCCAGCAGGCTGACCATTTCCAGAGCGGACAGGGCAGCTTCAGCGCCCTTGTTGCCGGCCTTGGTGCCGGAACGCTCAATGGCCTGTTCGATCGAGTCGACAGTCAGGACACCGAATGCAACCGGTACGCCGAACTCCATGGACACCTGGGCCAGGCCCTTGGTGCACTCGCCCGCTACGTATTCAAAGTGCGGAGTACCGCCACGGATCACAGCGCCCAGGGCGATGATCGCAGCGTATTCGCTTTGCTGGGCGACTTTCTGTGCCACCAGCGGGATTTCGAAAGCACCCGGAGCACGGATGACAGTGATGTCGCTTTCGCTCACGCCATGGCGCACCAGGGCATCAACGGCACCGCTTACCAGGCTTTCGACAACGAAGCTGTTAAAGCGGCCAACCACCAAAGCATAGCGACCTTTGGGGGCAATGAAGGTACCTTCGATGGTCTTCAGGGTCATTGCGCAGTTCTCATCTTAAAGAGCCAGGCCGCAAAGGGCGGCCTGTAGGGGTTTGGGACACGAATGGCAGCGCGACAAACCGCCTGCTTTATTCGGAGGGCACGTATTCTACAACTTCCAGATCGAATCCGGATATCGCATTGAACTTCATTGGCGAACTCATCAGGCGCATTTTGCGCACACCGAGGTCGCGCAGAATCTGCGAACCGGCACCGACGGTGCTGTAGGTGGTCGGGGTTTTCGCCGGGGCGGCGTCGGCGCTTTCGCGGATATGCGCGAGCAACACATCGCCTTCCAGCGGGTGACCGAGCAGCAGCACGACGCCGCTGCCAGCCTCGGCAACCGCAGCCATAGCGGCGCGCAGGCTCCAGCGGCCTGGTTGCTTGACCATCAGCAGGTCGCGCAGCGGGTCCATGTTGTGCACGCGAACCAGGGTCGGTTCTTCAGCGCAGATGTGACCCAGGGTCAGGGCCATGTGCACGTCACCTTCGACCGAGTCGCGGTAGGTAACGAGGTTGAAACTGCCCAGTTCGCTGTCCAGCGGCTGCTCGGAAACCCGCTGAACGGTACGTTCATGGATCATCCGGTAGTGGATCAGGTCGGCGATGGTGCCGATCTTGATGCCATGCTCGGCGGCAAATGCTTCCAGCTCAGGGCGACGCGACATGGTGCCGTCGTCGTTCATCACTTCGCAGATAACCCCGCTTGGCTCGAAGCCAGCCATGCGCGCCAGGTCGCACGCCGCTTCGGTGTGGCCGGCACGGGCCAGGGTACCGCCGGGCTGGGCCATCAGCGGGAAGATGTGGCCCGGGCTGACGATATCTTCAGCCTTGGCATCACGGGCGGCTGCAGCCTGCACCGTGCGTGCACGGTCAGCGGCGGAGATGCCGGTGGTCACGCCTTCGGCGGCTTCGATCGAGACGGTGAACTTGGTACCGAAACCTGAACCGTTGCGCGGCGCCATCAGTGGCAGCTTGAGTGTTTCGCAACGCTCGCGCGACATCGGCATGCAGATCAGACCACGGGCGTGCTTGGCCATGAAGTTGATGTGTTCAGCCTTGCAGCATTCGGCGGCCATGATCAGGTCGCCTTCGTTCTCGCGGTCTTCGTCATCCATGAGGATGACCATTTTGCCCTGGCGGATGTCTTCAACCAGTTCTTCGATGCTGTTGAGCGCCACGCGGCACCCCCTTTCAAATCAGGATTTCAGGTAGCCGTTGGCGGCCAGGAAACTTTCGGTAATGCCACCGCCATTGCTGGACTCGGCGGCTTTGTCACCCAGCAGCAAACGCTCCAGGTAACGGGCCAGCAGGTCGACCTCAAGGTTGACCCGACGACCTGGACGGTAGTCGGCCATGATGGTTTCGGCCAGGGTATGCGGGACGATGGTCAGCTCGAACTCGGCGCCATCGACAACGTTCACTGTCAGGCTGGTGCCATCAACCGTGATCGAGCCCTTGTGGGCAATGTACTTGGCCAGCTCTTTTGGCGCACGGATGCGGAACTGGATAGCGCGGGCGTTATCGCTGCGCGACACCACTTCACCAACGCCGTCAACGTGGCCGCTGACCAGGTGACCACCCAGGCGGGTGGTGGGGGTCAAGGCCTTTTCCAGGTTGACCCGGCTGCCGCTCTTGAGGTCGTCAAATGCGGTGCACTCCAGGGTTTCACGGCTGACGTCGGCCCAGAAGCCGTCGCCTGGCAGTTCGACTGCGGTCAGGCAAACACCGTTGACGGCGATGCTGTCACCCAGTTTGACGTCGCCCAAATCGAGCTTGCCGGTTGCGACATACACCCGCACGTCGCCGCCTTTTGGGGTCAGCGAGCGGATGCTGCCTATGGATTCGATGATGCCGGTGAACATGAGTCCTCCTCGAGAACAGGGCTGCGCAGGGCTAGCCTGGAATTATACGCCGGGCGCCGGCACAGGAACCGCAGTGACTCGCCAGTCATCGCCTACTGCGCGCATTTCAGTAATTTTCAGCTGTGCCGCCTCGTTCATGTGATTCAACGGCCAGTCCAGCAACGGACGGGCGCTGGAGCCGAGGAACTTGGCAGCAACAAAAATCTGGTATTCGTCGATCAGGCCATGCTGGGCAAAAGCGCCGACCAGGCCGGCACCCGCCTCCAGCAGCACTTCGCTGACACCACGGGCCGCCAGCTCGCGCAGCAACGCCGGAAGGTCGACCCGCCCGCCTTCGCCCGGCAAACTGATCAGTTCATGACCGGCCTCGGCATAGCGTGCTTCGACAGCAGCGGCAGTCACCACCAGCGCCGGGCCGGCAGTGAAGAACGGTGCATCCAGCGGCAGGCGCAGGCGGCCGTCGATCAGCACGCGCAACGGCGGACGCGCCAGGGCCAGCGCGGTGGTTTCCGGGTCCAGGCCCAGCTCCTGGCCGCGCACGGTCATCCGCGCGTTATCAGCCAGCACGCTTTGTGCACTGGTCAGCACCACGCTGGAACGTGCTCGCAGGCGCTGCACCGCGGAGCGTGCGGCCGGCCCGGTGATCCATTGGCTCTCACCATTGGCCATGGCCGTACGGCCATCCAGGCTCATTGCCAGCTTCGCCCGCACAAAAGGCAAGCCGAACTCCATGCGCTTGAGAAAACCCGGGTTGAGTGCCCGCGCTTCGCTTTCCAGCACGCCACTGGCGACCTCGATACCCGCCTCGGCCAGGCGCTTGAGGCCCTGCCCGGCAACTTGCGGATTGGGGTCTTGCATGGCTGCCACTACCCGCGCCACACCGGCCTTGACCAACGCCTCGGCACACGGCGGAGTACGTCCGTGATGGCTGCAAGGCTCAAGGGTGACATAGGCACAGGCGCCACGGGCCAGCTCGCCAGCCTGACGCAAGGCGTGTACTTCGGCATGCGGCTCGCCTGCACGGACATGCCAGCCTTCGCCCACCACCTTGCCGTCGCGAACGATCACACAGCCGACACGCGGATTCGGATGGGTCGAATACAGACCCTTACGGGCCAGTTCCAAAGCCCGGGCCATGTAATGGGCATCAAGCATCGCGCGTTCGTTGGTCATGGTCATTCTTTAGCCGGCTCTCGGGCCAGACGGTCGATTTCTTCGCGGAACTCGTTGAGGTCCTGAAAGCGTCGGTACACCGAAGCGAAACGGATATAGGCGACTTCATCGAGCTTCTGCAGCTCGTTCATCACCAGCTCTCCTACCACCAGCGACTTGACCTCACGCTCACCCGTGGCGCGCAACTGGTGCTTGATGTGGGCCAGGGCCGCTTCCAGTCGCTCGACGCTGACCGGTCGCTTTTCCAGGGCGCGCTGCATACCGGCGCGCAGTTTTTCTTCGTCGAAGGGTTGGCGGCTGCCGTCTTGCTTGATCAGACGGGGCAGCACCAGCTCGGCGGTTTCGAAGGTGGTGAACCGCTCACCGCAGGCTACGCATTCGCGCCGACGGCGCACTTGCTCGCCCTCGGCAACCAGTCGCGAGTCGATGACTTTGGTGTCGTTGGCACCGCAGAAGGGACAGTGCATGGTGGCAGGCAACAAAAAAAGGGAGGGCCATGGTAGCGCATCCCACTGGCAAGACAAGCCAAAGGGGTTACCATCCACTGAGGAAATATGTCGCGAAGGAATTCCCCATGCCATTTCGAGCGCTTGTTGTGCTCAGTTTTGCCGCCTTGCTGGCCGCCTGTAGCAGCGATCAACCCCAGACTGCCCCGGCGCCAAAAGCCCCGGTTGCCAGCAAAACCGCGAAGCCGCTCGGCCCTTTGCCGGCCTACCAACGTGAATTGAGCGGCACCTTGCTCAATGTGCCATCAGGTGCTGAAGTCGAACTGGCCTTGCTGGTTATCGATGAACGCGGCCGCCCGCAAAACCTGCTGGCCAGCAGTACCCTCAGTGGCAATGGCCTGGACTTGCCCTATCAGCTGCGCTTCAGCCCCGAGGCCTTCCCGGCCGGTGCCCGGGTCGAGTTGCGTGGACGGGCCAGCCAGTCCGGGCAACTGATCCTGCACCTGCCGCCAGTACGGATTTTCCAGGCGCAAACCCAGGCCACCGGCCCGCTGCGATTTGAAAAGGCGCCATGATGGCACCGGCGTCGTTACAACAGGCCTTGGGTGAACTGCTCGGCGATGCTCGCCTGGTGGTCAGCGACTTGCCTGAGTGCGCGCTCAAGCTGTGGCTGATCGATGCGCAGAACATGGACCGCGAATTCAGCGCCGATGAAACCCGGCGCATCCTCCATGAACCGCCCTACTGGAGCTTTTGCTGGGCCAGCGGTTTGGCCATGGCTCGCTACCTGGAGCAGCACCCGCACTGGGTAGCAGGTAAGCGCGTGCTGGACTTTGGCGCAGGTTCGGGCATCGCAGGCATCGCTGCTGCCCGCGCTGGCGCTCTGGAAGTGGTTGCTTGCGACCTTGATCCTTTGGCTCTGCAGGCCTGCCGGGCAAATGCCGAACTCAACGGCGTGGAGCTGAGCTATTCCGATGACTTCTTCCAGGAAGCCGACCGCTTCGACCTGATTCTGGTGGCCGATGTGCTGTATGACCGCGCCAACCTGCCACTGCTCGACGCCTTCCTCAGCCGCGGCCAGCAAGCCCTGGTGGCCGACTCACGGGTGCGCGATTTCAGCCACCCGCTGTACCAACCGATGGGCGTGCTTGAAGCCCTGACCCTGCCTGACCTGGCCGAACCCCACGAATTCCGCCGGGTCAGCCTGTACCACGCCAGCCGCCAGCCTTTATAGTGATGTCATTCACGGATTTTCGAGAGTCGCGATGAGCCCTGCTACCCCGTACATTTTCGACGCCACTGCTGCTGACTTCGACCAGTCGGTGATTCAGAACTCCTTCCACAAGCCCGTCCTCGTCGACTTCTGGGCCGAGTGGTGTGCCCCCTGCAAGGCACTGATGCCACTGCTCGCGCAAATCACCGAGAGCTATCAGGGTGAATTGCTGCTGGCCAAGGTGAACTGCGATATCGAGCAAGACATCGTCGCCCGTTTCGGCATTCGCAGCCTGCCCACCGTGGTGTTGTTCAAAGACGGCCAGCCGGTCGATGGTTTTGCCGGGGCTCAGCCTGAGTCGGCGATCCGCGCGCTGCTCGAACCGCATGTGCAAATGCCGCCACCGTCAGCTGCCGACCCGTTCGAACTGGCCCAGACGGCGTTTGCCGAAGGGCGCTTCAGCGAAGCCGAAGCAACCCTCAAAGCCCTGCTGACTGAAGACAACAGCAACGCTGCTGCATTGATTCTGTATGCCCGTTGCCTGGCCGAACGGGGTGAACTGGGCGAGGCACAAACCGTACTGGATGCAGTCAAGAGCGATGAGCATAAAGCCGCCCTGGCCGGTGCCAAGGCGCAACTGACCTTCCTGCGTCAGGCGGCCAGCCTGCCGGAAGTCGCTGACCTCAAAGCGCGCTTGGCGCAAAACAGCGAGGACGATGAGGCTGCCTATCAGCTGTGCATTCAGCAGCTGTCGCGCCAGCAGTACGAAGCGGCGTTGGATGGCATGCTCAAACTGTTCATGCGCAATCGTGGCTACGAAGGCGGGTTGCCGCACAAGACGCTGCTGCAAGTGTTCGATCTGCTGGGCAATGACCATCCACTGGTAGGAACGTACCGCCGCAAGCTGTTTGCCGCGCTGTACTGACGGTAGGAGCGGGCTTGCCCCGCGATTGCGGTGTACCCGTCACATCGCATCGCGGGGCAAGCCCGCTCCTACACGCTAGCCGATCCAGTGATAAAGCGGTGCATCCGCGCCGCTTTCCACCTTGACCTCGGCACTGTGACGCAAGCGCACCAACAGGCGCTTACCTGCTGCCGTACTGCCCGCCAGCGCTTCCAGATGCTCCAGCAACGCAGGACCACTCAACTGTCCCGCTGTGCGCAGAACGTCTCGTGCTGCTTGCCACAGCGCGTCATCGGGCCGAGCGCTCGGTAACGAGGCCACTGCCGCCGCCGTCGCAACCGGCGCCACTGCCGTCAGTTGCCCTCCCAACTGCGCCCACTCCGCCGGGTCCAGTTCCAGGGTCAGATCCACCGGCCAGTCACCGATATGTCCACGAATTCGCACGGTCGTATCCTCTGCTCACTAACGGGCTCCATGCTCCCACGCCAACGCCCCGTCGCCAAGCACGCTAGCCTGCGCAGAATAATTTGTTATAACATAACCAAACATATTCCGTGCCCTCGTGAAGTCTTGCCCATGCGTCGCCTGTTACTCGCCTTGCCGTTCGCCTTGTTGCCCCTGGCCATCGCTCATGCCCACGAGGACCACGATCACGACCATAGTCACGGCAGCCTCGCCGCCCATGAGCATGGCGTGGCTCAACTCAACGCCGTGCTCGATGGCAAGACACTGGAACTGGAGCTGGACAGCCCGGCGATGAACCTGGTCGGCTTCGAGCACGCCGCCAGCAGCGACGCCGACAAAGCCAAGGTAGCCGCCGTACGCAGCCAGCTTGAAAAACCTCTGGCACTGTTCGCCCTGCCCGCGTCGGCCCACTGCGAAGTGAGCGACCAGGAACTGCACAGCCCGCTGTTCGGCGACAAACCGGCGGCAGATGAAGACGGCCACACCCACGAGCACAGCGACATCCATGCGCACTACCGATTCAATTGCGAGAAGCCTGATCAGCTCAAAACGCTCGACCTGACCCCACTGTTCAAAGCCTTCCCCGCCACGCAGAAAATTCAGCTACAACTGATCGGGCCGAGCGGCCAGCAAGGTGTCGAAGCGACCCCGGCCACGGCCACCCTCACTTTCTGATAGCCCTTTTGCAGCGAAACGCCCGGGGTAACCCGGGCGTTCATTTATGAGCCAGGCACTGATTGAACTGACCGACCTGGGCTTTGCCTGGCCGGGCCAAGCCCCTCTGCTGGATATCCCCGCCTTGCGCCTTGAGGCCGGTGAATCACTGTTCCTCAAAGGCCCCAGTGGCAGTGGCAAAACCACCCTGCTCGGCCTGCTTGGCGGTGTACACACGCCTGAGCGCGGCAGCATTCGCTTGCTTGGCCAAGACCTGAGCACGCTGAAAATGGCCGCCCGAGACCGCTTTCGGGTTGACCACACCGGCTACATTTTCCAGCAATTCAATTTGCTGCCGTTCCTTTCGGTACGGGAAAACGTCGAATTGCCTTGCCGCTTTTCCCGCAGCCGCGCACAGCGTGCTGCGCAGCGCCACGGCAGCATCGATCAGGCGGCTGCCAGCCTGCTGGCCCACCTGGGTTTGAAAGACCCCACCTTGCTCGCCCGGCGCGCCGACAGCCTGTCGATCGGCCAACAACAACGGGTAGCGGCGGCCCGCGCGCTGATCGGCCAACCCGAGCTGGTGATTGCAGACGAACCCACTTCGGCGCTCGACGCCGATACCCGTGAAGCCTTCATTCGCCTGCTGTTCGCCGAATGCCGTGACGCCGGTTCAAGCCTGTTGTTCGTCAGCCACGACCAGAGCCTGGCAGCCCTGTTCGACCGCCAGCTATCCCTGGCCGAACTCAACCGCGCGGCCCAGCCTGCCAACGATCTGGAGGCCTGATGTACCTGCTCCGTCTTGCCTTGGCGAGCCTCGCCAACCGCCGTTTCACCGCATTGCTCACGGCCTTTGCCATCGCCCTGTCGGTATGCCTGCTGCTGGCCGTGGAGCGTGTGCGCACCGAGGCCCGCGCCAGCTTTGCCAGCACCATCAGCGGCACCGATCTGATCGTCGGCGCCCGCTCCGGCTCGGTGAACCTGCTGCTGTACTCGGTGTTTCGCATCGGCAATGCCACCAACAACATCCGCTGGGACAGCTACGAGCACTTCGCCAACGACAAGCGGGTGAAATGGGCAATCCCCATTTCCCTCGGCGACTCGCATCGCGGCTATCGCGTGATGGGCACCACCAGCAGCTACTTCGAGCACTACCAGTACGCACGCAAACAGAACCTGCAACTGGCCGAAGGCCGGGCATTTGCCACAGACCCGTTCGAGGTGGTGCTGGGTGCCGAAGTTGCCCAGGCCCTGCACTACAAACTTGGCGACAAGCTGGTGCTGGCCCACGGCGTGGCAGCTATCAGCCTGGTCAAGCATGACGACAAACCGTTCACTGTGGTCGGGGTGCTACAACGCACCGGCACGCCGGTAGACCGCACCCTGCACATCAGCCTGGGCGGCATGGAGGCGATCCACATCGACTGGCACAACGGCGTACCAGCCCGCGGCGCCGGGCGCATCAGTGCCGAACAAGCGCGTGAGATGGACCTCAAGCCCGCCGCCATTACCGCCTTCATGTTGGGCCTGAACAACAAGATTTCGACCTTCAGCCTGCAACGTGAGATCAACGAGTACCGCAACGAGCCGCTACTGGCGATTCTGCCCGGGGTCGCGCTGCAGGAACTCTGGAGCTTGATGAGCACGGCCGAGCAAGCCTTGTTTGTTGTCTCTCTGTTTGTTGTGCTGACCGGCCTGATCGGTATGCTCACCGCCATCCTCACCAGCCTCAACGAGCGGCGCCGGGAGATGGCGATCCTGCGCTCGGTGGGCGCGCGCCCCTGGCACATTGCCGGGCTGCTGGTGCTTGAAGCGCTGGCGCTGGCGCTGGTCGGGATTGCCGCTGGCCTGGGCTTGCTGTACATCGGTATTGCCCTGGCGCAGGGCTATGTGCAAGCCAACTATGGGCTGTACCTGCCGCTGGCCTGGCCGAGCGCCCACGAATGGAACTTGCTGGCACTGATTCTGGGCGCCGCCCTGCTGATGGGCAGTGTGCCCGCCTGGCGCGCTTATCGGCAGTCGTTGGCCGACGGCCTGTCCATTCACCTGTGAGACATTCAATGCCACGTGTTCTGCTGTCGTTATTGTTGCTGGTAACCACGCCGTTGTGGGCCAGCGAACCCCGCACACTGGAGTGGCCGCAGTTGATCCCAGCGGGCGCGCCGATCATCCAGCCGCAGCTGGCGCCGATGCACGATCTCTCGCAACTGGGCGATGCCCTGGCCGCAGAATCTGCACCGGCGGCCCGCCAGTCGGCGCCAAACGCCCCGGTGGTAAAAGCGCTCGATGGCCAACAGGTAAAGTTGCCGGGCTATATCGTGCCGCTGGAAGTCAGCGAAGAAGGTCGCACCACCGAATTTTTGCTGGTGCCCTATTACGGCGCCTGCATCCACGTGCCGCCACCGCCGTCGAACCAGATCGTGCATATCGTCAGCGAGATGGGCGTCAGGGTCGAAGACCTCTATCAGCCGTACTGGATCGAGGGGCGGATGCAGGTAAAAAACACCAGCAGTGAGCTGGCCGATGCCGGTTATCAGATGGACGCCGAGAAAATCTACGCTTACGAACTAGAATAAATGCCCCATGCCGAGGCTTCAGCGGTTTTCTTGAGCTGGGTCAAATTGCAAAACTGGTGGCTCTTTACCATTGGACGTACTTAATTCTAAACGTCCTTTGGGAGCTTCCATGAACAAGTCCTTGCTCAGCGCCTCGCTCATTACCTTGGCGCTCGCAGCCCCTGTTGCCCATGCACACCAGGCAGGCGACATTATCCTGCGTGCTGGCGCGATCACTACCGCTCCCAATGAAGACAGCGGTGAAATCAAACTCGATGGCAGCAAAGCCTCGGGCACCAAGGCCACTCTGGACAGCGACACCCAACTCGGTCTGACGTTCGCCTACATGCTGACCGACCACATCGGCCTGGAACTGCTGGCAGCCACCCCATTCCAACACACCGTTGGCGTCAAGGGCCTGGGTGCGGGCCTGGACGGCAAACTCGGCGACATCAAACAACTGCCACCGACCCTGTCGCTGCAGTACTACCCGATGGAGCCTACTTCGAAGTTCCAGCCGTACGCCGGTATCGGTCTGAACTACACCATGTTCTTTGACGAAGACCTGAGCAGCAACCGTAAGGCACAAGGCTTCAGCAACCTGAAACTCAAAGATTCGTGGGGTCTGGCTGGTCAGCTGGGTATGGACTACATGATCACCGACCACTTCCTGGTCAACGCCGCAGTCTGGTACGTCGATATCGACACCAAGGCCACCATGGACGGCCCAAGCGCCCTGGGGATTGGCAAGACCAAGGTCGACGTCGATGTCGATCCATGGGTTTACATGGTCGGTGTAGGTTACAAGTTCTGATCTGAGGGTTCAGGTCGATCGCGGGGCAAGCCCGCTCCTACAGCTGTAGGAGCGGGCTTGCCCCGCGATGCATTTAGCGCCCCAACAACCGCGCCAACCCTTCGGCGATAGGCGTCGGCTCAGGAAAGTTAAAACGCGCCAGCAAGCGCTGGTTGTTCGCCCGCGAATGGCGAATGTCGCCGGAACGCGCAGGCCCATGCTTGATTGCCGGCAAATCACCCAGTACCGACTTCAGCGCGTCCAGCAATTGGT
This sequence comes from Pseudomonas sp. NUPR-002, assembly GCF_056322725.1. Classification (NCBI taxonomy): domain Bacteria; kingdom Pseudomonadati; phylum Pseudomonadota; class Gammaproteobacteria; order Pseudomonadales; family Pseudomonadaceae; genus Pseudomonas; species Pseudomonas sp. NUPR-002. The sequence continues at coordinate 631,209 of NZ_CM150476.1, read as the reverse complement.
TCAGCGAAGTGGCCTGGTTCAAGCCGATATTCACCGCTCCTTCCTCAACCTGCGCTTGCTCCAGGGCCTGGACCATGACGCTGACCAGGTCACCCACATAGAGAAAGTCCCGAGTCTGTTCACCATCCCCGAACAGGGTGATCGGCTGACCGCTCAGGGCGCGCTCGCAGAAAATGCTGATCACCCCCGAGTACGGCGAGGATGGATCCTGGCGCGGCCCGAAGATGTTGAAGAAGCGGAACACCACCGGCTCCAGCGCATGCTGGCGGTGATAGAAGTCCAGGTATTGCTCGCTGGCCAGTTTGTCTACGGCATACGGTGTCAGCGGGGCTTTCGGCGCATCTTCTTCGATCGCCAGGCCTTCACCATTGTTGCCATACACCGCCGCACTGGAGGCAAACAGCACACGCTTGATGCCATTGAGGCGCATGGCCTCGCACACATTCAACGTGCCGATAAAGTTGCTCTGGTGGGTTTTCACCGGGTCATCCACCGAGGCCTGCACCGATGCAACGGCAGCCAGATGCACAACAGCCTGGCAGCCTGCGGCAGCTTGCTTGACCAGTTCGGCGTCGGCGACATCGCCCTTGATCAGCTCAAGCCTGGGGTTGGCCATTTGCAGGTTGTCGGGCTTGCCAGTGGACAGATCATCGAGGATCCGTACCGCATAGCCTTTTTCCAGCAACGCATCGCTCAAGTGAGAGCCGATGAAGCCCGCGCCACCGGTGATCAGAATTGGGGCATCAGCCATGACGGTAGAATCGATCCAGTAGAGGTGGCAAACCCGAGCGCCAGGCCCGTGGTTTGATACCGAAAGTGTGCAGAATTTTTTTGCAGGCCAACACCGCATGTTGCGGCTCTTCGCTCGCATCAGCTCGTGCCGCATGCGCCTGCGCGGTCGGTGCGGTGACGGCCAGTTTGTGCAGCTGCGCCGCTTCACTGAGGATAGCCTGACCCAGCGCCAGCGGCGTGGTGGCTTCGTTACCCGCGTAGTGGTAGGTGCCCCACAGCGGCGCGGCGCAATCCAGTTGCTTGAGCACCGAGAGAATCACCCGCGCGGCATCATCCACCGGGGTCGGGTTGCCGCGACGGTCATCGGCCAGGAGCAGCTCCTGTGGTTGCTCGGCACGGGTCAGAAAACGCCCGAGTACGCCATCGATGCTTTCGTCGAGCAACCAGCCAAAACGCAGCAGCACATGTTGTGGGCAGGTTGCCCGTACGCTCTGCTCGATCCGCCACAGCGCCTGGCCACGCAGGCCGAGCGGTACCGGCTCATCCTTTTCGCTGTAGGCGGTGGCGCGCGAGCCATCGAACACACGGTAGCTAGAAGGCTGAATCAGGATGATGTTGTGGTGTTGGCACAACTCGGCCAGCCGCTCCACCGAGCGCTCTTGCAGCGCCAAGCGCTGTTCGCTGACCGACTCGGCCTGAAACCAGTCGAAGTAGTACGCGAGGTTAACCACCGCGTCGGGGCGGGTGTCGTCCAGCAGCTGAGTCAGACTGGCCGGATCCCAACCATGCTCAGGTGGGCGCGGCGCCAGAAAGCCGATGTCTTCCTCGGCCCCAAGACGAATCAGCGCTTGCCCTAGGGCATTTCCACCACCCAACAGCATCAGGCGCATTCGCATAGAGTCAGCAGGTCCGGTCAGATTGATTGAGGAAAAGGCACATTTTGCGTTTTCCGGCCTGGGAAGTCCAACCTGAGGCCGCTACAGCATTTATCTGGCGTCTCGATCCAGCGTTGCCGTTACCGTTTTCACAAACCGGGAATCGGCTTACACGCCATACGGAAATGTCTGACTTCCTCCGCATTAGCAATCTGCGTTGAACTAGCCGATCTGGCGTAATCAGCCCATCTGAAACGTCAGCTGAAATTCGGCCAATACGGATTTGCCAAGAAAATCAATAACAAGGAATGTTCCCCATGCAGGATCCGGACGTTGCACACCTGAACTTTGATAGTCATCAAGGTCGTGAACTTGCTGCTGCCAGCCAGCGTCTCGCCAGCACAGGAGGCCCAGAGTCGCCAGGTGTTGCCAGCACTGCCCGACAATGGATCAAGTCCTTCGAATCCACGCTGACGCCAGAACAGAAGGCCGTTGTCCAGCGTTTTGCCGATGGGCGGTTATCTGCCCTGATGTTTTCACACCTGCCGCATCCGGGGGCAGACCCGGCCCCTGAGCAGCTACCTGGCCTTTCTACCCTCGAACAATGCCCACGCTGCCTGTATCTGGCGGCACGCAACCAGCTGTTGCTTGAACTGGTTCGCTACCGATCCTTTGCCTTCGATATCGACAATGACGGCAAGCAGATGCGCCTGGTCGGCAATTTCAAAGGCGGTGGCCGCGTATCGCTGGAAAATGAACCAACAGGCGCAGCGGTGGAGCTCAGTTCCCACTCAGGCTTGAAACTGGGGTTACACACCGAAGCGCCTTACAACTGCGCGGTACTCGCCCATGCCGGGCACTCTCCAGCGCCTTCGGCACTGATCCTGACCGCACGCTGGAACCCGGCCAGCCAGGCAACCAGGATCTTGCCGCTGGCCAACATCATTGAGCGCCTCGGCACCCTGCACGCGCTGGCCCTGACGTCAGCATCGTTCGACTTCACCCGCAGTGAATGCTTTGTCGCAGGCCAAGGCGACGCGGGCACTGCGATATCGATGCTGCAGTTCGACGCCAATGGTGGCTTTGCACTGCGCTACAACGCCTATCGCTTCTCGCTCAACAGCCATGCCAGTGAGGCTGCAAGCCGAGCCTTTGATGCATTTGTAGCGCTGGTTCAAGCCACCAGGCCGCTGTCTTTCGAACTGCAGCCTGACTCAGCGTTGTTGATAAACAACGCCCGAACACTGCACGGCCGGGACACGCTGGTAGACAACCGGCGCCTGCTGATTCGCCTGTTCGGCTACTCGCGCTTCGCCCAACCCATTGTCATCCGCCCCGACCCTTTGCTGGTTCAAGGCTGACCCGAGGAACACACTCAGATGATCGAAGTAGATGTTGCCCTGTTGCTGACGTTGGCTGGCGTGGCGTTGATGGCCGGTTTTTTTGTTTCACGATGACTCCAGCCCGGTAGTTCGCTGGACTGCGACGTAGCCCGATACAGCAGGTTTATCAATAGCTTACGCGCTTCCATCATATGCCGGTGCTTTCTGAAACTTGACCCGGTTCTCCCTCGCGCCGCTCCTATCTGGCTCCTGGAATCCGGGTCGTTCCAAGGAGTCATCATGGCAAAGATCAAGCTCACCAAGACCGCCGTAGAGTCGGCGCAACCCCAGGCGAAGGACATCGAACTACGGGATACCGTCGTGCCCGGCTTCCTTTGCAAGATTACCTCGACGGGACGCCGGGTGTTCATGCTCCAGTACCGCACGAACTCTGGCCAGCCCCGCAAGCCCTCGCTGGGACTCTACGGGGAGCTAACCGTCGAACAGGCGCGGGTCAAAGCGCAGGACTGGCTGGCCGAGGTTCGCCGGGGTGGTGATCCCGGCGGTGCCAAGGCCGAGGCGCGCAAGGCGCCCACGATGGCCGAGTTGTGCAAAAAGTTCATGGAGGACTACTCCAAGAAGCGCAACAAGGTCAGCACGCAGGACGGCTACCAGGGCGTCATCGACCGCAACATCATCCCGCTGCTGGGCCGCAAGAAGGTGCATGACGTGAAGCGGCCCGACATTGCGGGGCTCATGGAAAAGCTGGCCTACAAGCCGACCGAGGCCAACAAGACCTTCGGCGTGCTGCGCAAGATGTTCAACTTGGCCGAAGTCTGGGGCTTCCGCCCGGACGGCACGAATCCGTGCCGCCACGTCCCGATGTACCCGCCGGGCAAGGAAACCCGGCTCATCGTGGACGAGGAAATGGTGCGGATCTTCCGCCAGTTGGAGAAACTGGAGGCGGAGGGGCTGGAGAACTACGTCATCCCGTTGGCGATCCGGCTGCAATTCGAGTTTGCGGCGCGGCGCTCCGAAATCTGCCCGCTCGAATGGAGCTGGCTGGACTTCGAGAACCGGCGCGTGGTGTGGCCCGACAGCAAGGTTGGCGGCATTTCCAAGCCCATGAGCGAGGAAGCCTATCGGCTGCTTTCGACGGCGCCGCGTCTGGAAGGCTGCCCTTACGTCCTGCCGTCGCCGAACGACCCGGCCAAGCACCTGACCTTTGGCGAGCACTATGGCGGCTGGTGCCGGACGCTCAAGGCCGCCAGCGTGCCGCACGTAGGCACGCACGGCATCCGTCATCGCTCGACCACCGACATTGCCAATTCCGGTGTGCCGACCAAAGTGGGAATGAAGCTGACGGGCCACAAGACCGTGGCGATGTTCATGCACTACGTCCACACCGAGGACAAGCCGGTGCGCGAGGCGGCCGAGCTGGTGGCCAGCCGCCGCCAAGCCATCACGGGCGCGCGGCAGCTTGCGGAGGCGGTGGCATGAACGGGCGCCGGCCATCAGCAGCATCGCTCGCAGCGCCCGCGGCGCTGCTGGGCGACATTCGGGCACTGATCGAGGCGGCGCGCTTGCGCGCCGCCTCGACGGTGAATAGCGAGCTTACGATGCTCTACTGGCGCATCGGCCAACGCATCCACACGCAGGTCTTGGACAGGCGCCGGGGCGCCTACGGCAAGGAAGTTCTGCCCACCTTGGCTGCGCAGTTGGTGGAGGAGTACGGCAGCAGCTTTGCAGAGCAGAACTTGCGCCGCATGGTGCAGTTCGCCGCCACCTTCCCCGACGAGCGAATTCTCGTATCACTGATACGAGAATTGAGCTGGACGCACTTCATCGCCCTGATGCCGCTGAAAGACCCGCTCCAGCGGGACTACTACGCACAGATGGCCAGCACCCAACGCTGGAGCGTGCGGACGCTGCGCGAGCGTATCGACTCGATGCTGTACGAGCGCACGGCGCTTTCCCAAAAGCCGGAAGAAACCATAGCGCAGGAGTTGGCGACCCTGCGCGATGCGCAGCGCATGTCGCCGGCCCTGGTCATGCGCGACCCGTACATCCTCGACTTCCTGGGCCTGCGGGACACTTGGCAGGAAGGCGACTTGGAAGCGGCGATCATCCGTGAAATGGAGTCCTTCCTGCTGGAGCTGGGCGCGGGCTTCTCATTCGTCGCCCGGCAGAAGCGCATTCCGATCGACGACGAGGATTTCCACCTTGACCTTCTGTTCTACAACCGCAAGCTGCGGCGGCTGGTTGCGGTGGAGTTGAAGGTAGGTGACTTCAAGGCGGCCTACAAAGGGCAGATGGAGCTTTACCTTCGGTGGCTAGACAAGCACGAACGGGAGCCGGAGGAAGCCTCGCCGCTCGGGATCATCCTTTGCACCGGCAAGAAGCGCGAGCAGATCGAATTGCTGGAGCTGGACAAGTCCGGCATCCACGTTGCCGAGTATCTGACCGCCTTGCCGCCGAGGGGCGTGCTGGTGGAGCGGCTGCAACAGGCAACGCAACGGGCGCAGTTGCAAATCGAGCAGCGCAAGACGGACAACGAGTAGTCCTGTCCCAAGCAGTCGGGCGTCCCGGCGTGCCGCCGTCGCGCTGTCGTGCTGCGCATCGAGCTTCGCTGCGCGAGTCTCGCCCCTGTCGGGCTTCCATCACTGACGCCTCCGTCCCGGCTCGTTGATCCGGGCCTGCGCGCTCCGCTTGCCAAAAATCGACTCTGTGCAGTGGGCGGGTGTGGGCGGTCTTGCTGTTCCCTTCACCGTATCACGGCGTTCTCGCCGTCAAGGGCGGCGCGCGCCATGCGCGCTTGCGTCCTGGCGGCCGTCTGCGACCCCTGACTGCTTGCGCTGCGCCGTGCTGCCGCCGGTTCCGGGCAATTCCGCCCGAGCAACCGGAGCACGATCATGTCGCAACTGTCCTTTCCCTCGTTCGATTCCTGTCTGCTGGTGCGCGACGCGCACGGGCGCTATCTACCGGCATCGGCCGACGACATTCTGGAAGCTGCGCGCCAGGTCATTGACCGGAAAATGCGGCGCGGAGCAGAGTTCACTTCGCCGGCGGCGGTCAAGGAATACTTGCGTACAAAGTTGGCCAGCTTCGAGCATGAGGTGTTCGTAGTGCTGTTCATGGATACGCGCCATCGTCTGATCGAATACAGGGAGATGTTCCACGGCACTATTGACGGTGCGTCGGTGTATCCGCGCGAAGTGGTCAAGGAGGCGCTGCGGCTCAATGCGGCGGCGGTCGTCGTTTCGCACAACCATCCGAGCGGAAACCCCGAGCCGAGCGCGGCTGACCGGGCGCTGACCCAGCGGCTCAAGGAAGCGTTGGGTCTGGTGGACGTGCGCGTGCTCGATCACATCATCGTTGCGGGCAACGAAACGGCATCGTTCGCCGAGCATGGGCTGATCTAGCCCAAGGGGCTTCGGCCCCTTTTTGCTGCGCCTGGTGGCATAGCTATGGCCCTCGCGGCCTGATGCTCAGGCCGTCGCAACCTGAATCATCTCGTCGTAATGTTTCTTGTCCACCTCTTCCAGCCACTGGAAGATGTTCCCGATGACGCTGTGGCTTTCGCCTGCCAAGTTTTCTGCGGATTCCTCTGTTATCTCAATAACGTCGCTATGTGAATACTTATTGATAAAGCGGTAGATTTTTTCTTTAAGCTCTGGTGTCGTGATGGTGCAATCTTTTAGGCCAGCCTCCATCAATTGACTAATGTCGCTTCGACGCCTTGGATATTTGAAGGTGAAAAACGATTCAACAAGCTTTCGGGCGAGGTTGGCGGTCAAGAACGCCTCATCTCGATTGAGTGTTGTGTGCGCCCTATATTCGTAGAGCTTCTTGAAGATATAGTGGTACTCGGAACCGTAGTTCTTGAGTGAGTCGTCGGCATCCACAAGTAGGGAGTGACGAGGGGAGCCAGGTGGCGCATCCAGGCGATAAAAGAAGCAATTCTCGGCGTTGCCTTTTTTGACTCGATTCCTATTGGTGCCAGTGAACCAGTCTCTCACTAGCTTAAAGTAAGTGAAGTTGTGAGTCAGCACAAAAAGTTGCTTGGCTTCAGTGCATTGCGTTCTCAAAAACGAGTAGGCGTGAAACAAGTGATTAGAATCAAAGCTTGAGACCGGATCGTCAACGACGACGATCGTATCCTTGATGTTATTTCCATTTTCTTTGAGCTTCGTGATGAAATAGACAAATGCAATCGCAGTTTTCTCACCTTCGCTCAAATTCCCATCGTGCTCACCAACCCCGTTTCTGATGATCTCATAGCCTTTCTTCTTCTGATTGAAGTTCAGGCAAAGCTCAGAGCGGCCAATGAAGCGATGCAGGATGTCATTGAACTCCTTTGCCCCGACCGTTTCATTCGAGAGCGCCGCTTCTATGGCTCCGACCTCTAGACTAATTTTTTCAATTTCCTTATGGTCGTTCTTTGCTTCTGACTCAAGGTCATTGCACTTCTTCTCACTTCCAGCATAGTCAAACTCTTGCACCTCAGCCGCAGCAAAGTGAAGCTCCAGTGCCACCTTGCTTTTTGAGGTCTCAGATTTGAAATTTGAAGTCTTATTGTTGTGCTTTCCAACGAGAGCAACAATCGATTTCAGGATGTCATTGAAATTGGTGACATCGTCTTCAACCACATCCGAGATCTGAATGTCTGTCTTCCCAGGGTCTGTGATCTTGGCCTTCAGGGCTTCCCGCCAGGCGTCGATTTGCTGGTCGATCTTTTCAGCAGCAGTTGCGTAGTCCTTTTGAAGCTTCTCTGCCTCGGCCGATAGTTCTTTATAAAACTCGGTCGATGCGGGAAACTGATTAGCTGGAGCGCCTTGAGATTCAATCCATGTCGCCGCGTTCTGAAGTCGGCTCTGAAACTCCGTGAACTCCTTGCTGAAGTGGGCAGCAAGCGCCTCGGCACGAAGCTGGGCGAACGGAGAGCCGCAGAACTCGCAGGATTGCGAGTCGTGGTTTTTATGGATTTCCAAGCCTGCTTGAACCCATTCGCGGATTTCCGGGTTATCGGTCAGCCGCTGGATTGCTTGATTGACCGCCGTAGTCCCAATCAAATCTCTGATGCGGCCCGCCGCTTTCTTAAAGTAGTCCGGCTCAATGGCCGTTGAGGCGAAAGCAATGCTTGGAAGCTGATCTGGCTTGGCGGCATTCGTAAGGTCGATAACCCTCTCATCTGGAAGAACCGACTCCGCCTTGATAATTGTCTCGCCGTTATTCTGTATGAAGTTGAAGAGCTTGCGGCGGTCGTAATTCAAGTAATAACTGTCGCTCGTATCAATCGCCTGAAGTCCAAGCTTCATTTTCTTGGCAGCATTGGTCAGGAACTTCTCTAATGCCTCACGCTGCTTCTTGATATCGCTTTGCTTGTCGTCGTGAGCCTTCTTTTTCGACTGAAGCTCGCTCTTCAGCTTCTCCAGCTTCTGCAAGTCATCAATCTTCTCTTTCGCAATAAGAAGGATGCTCTTTACGGATTTGTCCCAATCAATGTTCTCATGCACGAAGCGTTGATTGAAAACATGAATATTCAATTGGGATGAGTGGAGTGTGGATTCCGTGATCGTTGAGCCATCCTCCAGAACTACTGAAAATTGGCCCGTGCTGAAGCGGGGAACCATCGAGCGAAGCTCAAAGCAAGAGAATAGATTCGATAACGTTGACTTGCCTGTTCCATTCCAACCATAGACCAGGTTGTACCGGCCGAACTTTTGGATCTTCGTTCCATTGAAGTCGCTGAAGATTCCGAACTGTTTGAGGCGGTTGATGCAGACAATCATCTCTATATCTCCGTGTTCTTGCTTTCCCATCATTTGCTTGCGAAACAAATGGTAAACGAAGAGTCCTCTTGCGTCTCCGCTTCGCGGATCGCGCTGCTCCAGGTTCGCTAGTCGCTCATCCCTGGCGGGACTGGCTTCGCCAGCCTTCCGCATCGCTGACGCCTACGGCCCGGCTTCCAGCTTCGGGCCTGCGCGCTTCGCTTGCGTGCGGTCAGCACAAAGGGATGGCCGTTGCCTTGTCCAGCCGTCTCCCCTGACTTCATCACCTTACCCGCGACCGTAGCCCGCGACCGTGTGCCGTCAAGGCGCGCAGGGCCGTGTCCTCGGCTGCGCCTGCGGGCCGCACCAACCCTGCGCTTGGCTCCTTGACGGCCCCCGTCCGCGCGCTCCTTTGGGCGCGGGCGATGAACTCAGGAAAGACGGTGGCAACAGGGCCAACCGGGTTCCTCGTGCCGACCGCACCAAACAGCCGAAAGGCTGGGCTCCGAATCTAGAAATCCGGTGTGCGGTGTGAACAGCAAACCTCTTTTGTCAGGAGAAAGACCATGCAACTCGCATCCCGTTTCGCTTTCCGCTCCCCCTCGCTGCGCAGCGATTACCCGCTGTCCGACGACCAGATTCACCGCGTGGCCCCGTCCATCTTCGCGGATGCCCCGCACGAGAGCCGTTCGCAGCGGTACGCCTATATCCCCACCGCCGCCGTGCTGACCGAGCTTCGCAAAGAAGGCTTCCAGCCTTTCATGGTGACGCAAACCCGCGTGCGCGACGAAGGCAAGCGCGAGCACACCAAACACATGATTCGCTTGCGCCATGCCAGCCAGATCAACGGCGCGGAGGCCAACGAAATCGTGCTGCTGAACTCGCACGACGGCACCAGCAGCTATCAGATGCTGGCCGGAATGTTCCGGTTCGTGTGCAGCAATGGCCTTGTCTGCGGCAACACCGTGGCCGATGTGCGAGTGCCCCATAAAGGCGACGTGGCCGGTCTGGTCATTGAGGGGGCTTACGAAGTCTTGAGCGGTTTCGATCGGGTGAAGGAATCGCGCGATGCCATGCGCGGCATCACCTTGGACGATGGCGAATCCGAAGTGTTCGCCCGCGCCGCGCTCGCCCTCAAGTACGACGACCCCGACAAGCCCGCGCCCATCACGGAATCGCAAATCCTGATGCCGCGCCGCTTCGACGACCGCCGCCCCGACCTGTGGAGCGTGTTCAACCGCACCCAAGAAAACCTGACCCAAGGCGGGCTGCGTGGCCGCAGCGCCAACGGGCGCCGACAGCAAACCCGCCCGGTGCAGGGCATCGACCAAAACATCCGACTAAATCGCGCCCTCTGGCTGCTGGCCGATGGCATGCGCCAGTTGAAAGCCTGAATCCCCACGCGGCAGGGGCAGGCAGCAGCCCTTGTCGCTTTCTTCGCTGCTGCATCCCTGAACCGATAGGAGTTATCACCATGAACGCCGTTACCCAAACCGAAGCCCGCGCCATCAACACCGCCGCCGCTATCCCGCTGGAAGCCGCTGATCCGACCAAGAACCTGATTCTGGTTCCGCTGTCGCGGCTGGTGTCGCGTCCCACTGGCCGCAACGTGCGCAAGACCCCGCGCATGTCCATTCCCGAACTCGCCGCCAGCATCCAGCGTGTCGGCCTGCTGCAAAACCTCATCGTGATTGCCGCCGCCGATGGCGAGCATTACGAGGTCGTGGCCGGTGACCGTCGCCTCGCAGCGTTGAAGCTGCTGGCGAAAAAGCACCGCATTAGCAAGGAATGGGAGGTGCCTTGCCTGCTGGTGGCCGATGGCACCGCCCGCACGGCCAGCCTCACCGAGAACGTGCAGCGCGAAGCCATGCACCCCGCCGACCAGTTCGAGGCGTTCGCCGCGCTCGTGGCCGAAGGCCGCAGCATCGAGGACATTGCAGCGGATTTCAGCGTCACGCCGCTGGTGGTGCAGCGCCGTCTGAAACTCGCCAACGTGTCGCCGCGCCTGCTGGCCGACTACCGGGCCGAGGCCGTGAGCCTTGACCAGTTGATGGCCCTCGCCATCACCGACGACCATGCTGCGCAGGAAGCCGCGTTCTACGATGCGCCCACATGGCAGCGCGGCCCGCACAACCTGCGCGACCGCCTGACCGAACGCGAAATCGACGCCTACCGGCATCCGCTGGTGCGCTTTGTCGGGCTGGACGGCTACGAGCAGGAAGGCGGTGGCATCCGCCGCGACCTGTTCGCGGAGGGCGACAAAGGCGTGTATCTGACCGATGCCGCACTGCTGGAACGGCTGGCGCAGGACAAGCTGGCAGGTATCGCCGCCAAGGTGCAGGCCGAGGGCTGGGCGTGGGTGGATGCCACGCCGGGCATGACCCATGCCGATCTGCAAGCCTTCCAGCGTGCGCCAAGGGAACGCCGCAGTCCGAACAAGCGCGACGCGCAGCGCATCGAGAAGCTGCAAACCAAGCTGCACGAACTGGCCGAGGCGGTGGATGCCGCGCTGGACGACGAGGACGAGGAAAAGGCCGATGCCTTGCAGGAAGAAGGCGAACGCCTGGGCGAGCAGTTGCAGGCGCTGGAAGATGGCTTGCTGGACTATGCGGCCAACGTGAAGGCCGCAGCCGGTGCCATTGTCACCATCGACCGCGACGGGCAGGCCGCGATTCATCGCGGGCTGCTGCGCGAAGCGGAGGCCAAGGCACTGCGCACGCTGGAGCGGCTGCGGCAGGGTTTCGGCAGCGAAGGCGAAGCCGCGAACGAGGACGCAGGCGAGGACGACGAGCAGCCCAAGACCGCCGCCATGTCTGACCGACTGGCGCAGCGGTTGAGCGCGCACCGTACCGCTGCGCTGCAAATCGAAGTTGCACGGCATCCGCAAGCAGCGCTGGCCGCCGTGGTGCATGGCATGGTGCAGACCGTCTTGCAGGAAAGGCACTACGGGCACGACCTGCCGCTGGGTGTGCGCCTCACGGTGCAAGACCGGCTGGAAGGCATGGCCCCGGACTGGCCGGAATCACCCGCCGCCGTGGCGCTGCGCGAACTGCAACAGGTGGCAGGCGAAACCTTGCCGGAGGACAGCGCCGAACTGTTCGCCGCGCTGCTGGCGAAATCACAGGATGAACTGGTGCGGCTGTTGGCCGTGTGCTTAGCTTCCACGGTGGACGTGGTGACGCCTCGCGCCACGCCGCACCAGCCCGGCGCGGAACTGGCGCAGGCCGTGGGGCTGGATATGGCCGCGTGGTGGCAGCCCACCAATGAGGGTTACTTCCGGCATGTGCCGAAGGCCGCGATTCTGGAAGCCGTTGGCGGGTTCGCGCCCTCGCACGTCACCCGACTGGCGAAGTTGAAGAAGGGCGACATTGCCAGCGAAGCCGAACGGCTGGCCGCTGGCACCGGCTGGATGCCCGCCATCTTCCGCTCCGAAGGCCCGCAGCAGACCGGGCAGGACGCGCCGGCGGATGGCGAAGCCGAAGCACAGGAAGAAGTGGCCGCCGTGGCGGATGACCAGCCGCAGGCCGAGGCTTTGGCCGCGTGACTTCGCACCGTAGATAGCGCCCCGGTTCCGGCCGGGGCGCTTCATGTTGAGGATGCCTGCCATGACCCACCAACCCGCAAACCGCCCCCGCATAGCTGCGACCTATGCCTCCGGCACGGTGCGCGCCCGCCGCTGGCACGGCGACGGCGACGTGCGCGGCTACCGTCCGCCGCGTGGCTGGACGGCCCGCGCCGACCTGACCGATCTGCATCCCCTCACGGGCCGCGCCTTGCCGCGCGCCGTGTGGTGGATCATCGAAACCAAGGAATAACGAGCCGCACCGGCCCCAAGCCGTGCCGCCTTGGGGCCGGTGGTCGAAAACTCCGGGCGCGGCGGTGGCCGCGCCCGGTTTCACTGCTCAAAGCCAAAACGCCCCATCGCCGCCTTCGGACAGGCGGCGATGGGGCCACGCACAAGGGCGCTCGTGCGCGAAATCCACGAAGCCAGCAAGTGTGGCGGCGCATCGCGCCGCCAACGATTCGACCGAGCCCCGCCGCAATGGGCGGGGCTGGTGTGGCTACGCCCCGGCTTGCTGCGGCAGGTTGCACGAAAGCGTGCCGTCCCCGACGCTGGCGGTTCGTTGTCTGTACGTCACGAAAGACGGTTCACCGACACGCCGCCCAGCCTCGCTTCTATGGAGCTTCCACACCACGCCTCAGTATGTGGCCGTGAGCTGCGGCAGGGGCGCTCTGGCCTTGTCGTCGGGGCATTGACCTGGCCCGCGTCAGGGCGCAAGCCGGTGCAGCCGTCACGCGGGGATGCCGAGTTGGCCACGTCTCCATTCGGGAGCGGGCGGCCTGTGCGTCCTTGTCTTGTTGTGAATCCTGGCGGTGGCGCGGCTGCGCCTTGTGCTTGATGGCCGCAACCTTGCAGCGAAAACAATTTCCCCTGCGCTGCGCGCATTCCTCGCGGGACAAATTCTTTTCGCTTCCAGGTTCTCCACGTTGTTGCGACCGCTGTGCGGTGCGACCAGCCCATCCCCCGCCGGCCGGATCACAACAAGGACGCACTGGCGCGACCTTGTTCAACCCGAAAGGAGAAACATCATGGCTAACATCGGCACCTTCACCGCAGAGAAAGACGGCTTCACCGGCACGCTTCGCACCCTGACGCTCAACGTCAAGGTCAAGCTGGTTCCCAACGACAAGGGCGACACCGAGAACGCCCCCGACTTCCACCTGCAAGCGGCTGGCCACGAAGTCGGCGCAGCGTGGAAGAAGACCAGCGAGGCCGGGCGGGAATACCTGTCCGTATCCATCGACGACCCTTCGTTCCCGGCGACGGTCTATGCCCGCCTGATCGAGAACGAGGACGGCACGCACGACCTGATCTGGTCGCGCAACAAGCCGAAGGCGGCCTGACAGCCGCTTACCGCGTCCCGCCCACTGCGGCGGGGCGCGATGCTGCTGATCGCAGCACCGCACGCGCAGGATTTCTGCTGCTGCCGCGTGCTGGATACGCCCGTCACGGCGGGCCTGCATGCGTGCCTTGTGGCTCGCAATCCGTGTCAACGAGCGGTGTGTGGCGTGTCGGCGCTGTAAGCGCCGCCGGGCTTTCGGGCTTCGCCCCGTGCCGGCAAGCCGTCACGGCCATCCGGCTTCAATCCCTCACGCCTTCGCGCCTGCGGCGCTGCGCGCTCCGCTTGCTGCAATTCAGTACCACACGCCAACGCGCTAAGGCGTGTCGGGCTCTTCCAATATCGCCCTGAGTTCCTGGCGCACCTGTGCCAGCAATTCATCAGCTTCGCGGGTGCTGTCACCGGCATAAGCCAATGTGAGCAGCGTGAGCGGATGCACTTCCATGACCTCGCACAGATCGGCCAGCTTCTGGATGGTTGGGCTTTTCAGGTCGCGCTCCAGCGTGCTCATGTAGGTGCGACTGGACACGTTGGAGAACGCTTCCTGGCTCAAACCACGCGCCTTCCTTACCGTCCGAATCGCCGCTGCCAATGAGTTCTTCGCTGCCACCTATGGTTTCCCCAAAAAACCAAGATGACAGCCCATTGCGCCCTATAGGACTACAATCTATAGTGTTCATTTGGTGGTGATGTTTTCCTTTTCCGTGCTTTTACGGAGATCCGCATCTGCGGATTTCCTCAGACCCAGGGAACCGCATCCGTGTCTTTCCTGACTTCCACCAATACGCCTTCGTGCCTCTCCGCTTTTGCGGCTTCGTGCGCTTGCGCATACGTGCATCCGTCCGCAGGCACAGATGCGCCTCGGCGATTGCGTGTGTTCGTGGAAGGGGCGCGGCCTTGACCACGCTTGTCACCGAGGAAGACCGGGTGCACCTACTGGCCCACGGCCTCACCCGCGCCGCAGGCCAGGAATGTGACCCGCTGCCCGTGGTGCGCCTGTTCACACCGGACGCACATGCGACCTGGCTATTGGCCGCGCTCGATCCGACCGATGGCGATACGGCCTACGGCCTGATCGACCTCGGGATCGGGATGCCTGCCCTGGCGACGGTGAAGCTGTCCGATCTGGCGTCCATCGTCGGGCCGCTCAAGCAGCCCGTGATACGAGATCGGTATTTCCAGCCGACGCGGCCGCTGTCGGAATACGTTCGACTGGCTCAGGAAAACGGTTCGATCACCGATTGACGCATTCCAGCGCGACCAGGCAAAAAGTATCGCATTGTGACTATTTCGGTCTTAGCCAAGACCTGGCAAGTCTTGATCCGCATGCTTGCACCAGGGTGGTGCGCTCCTGACCAAAACAGTCATGATGCCAGGCGCGAGATTCGGCACGGTGTTCAATGCTGCACCCCATTTCCGGGCGGTGCAGTCGTCGCATTTAGACGATTTCGGCAATGCACTGGAGCGAATCTGTCTTGACACCAGCAGTTAAAGCGTAACCCGAGTTTGATGACCACTTGATGGCGATTCGATAGCTCCCGCACAGCGGAATTGTGGCGACGTTCCCAGAAACAGGGAGGTTTCGCCATGACTGACCGCAGCAGCCAACACTGGTATCCCACGGCCGCGTATCTCTACACGCTGCACCTCGATGGCCCAGCGCTGGCTTGGGAGTATTTGCGCAGGAATCCAAGCTACCGGCGCGACTGGCTACGCCGGCGTCGCAAGCCTGATGCGGCGCAGGCCTGGGGCCTGCGCCTGCTGGAAGATCCCGGCCTGGATGCGCGCGACGCACATCCTGCTTGGTTCCCCGATCACGATGCCGTGGTGCAGCTATACCCCGACGCCGACCCACCACCCGATGCGCATACCTTCGAGTTCTGGCGCATTCCTGGGCGCAAGCAACTGACCCACGACGGCAAGCGCCTGGTGCTCGTATCGCATTGGCCAGGCTGCTGCGTTCGGCTGGCACTCGCACCCGACCTGGAAGATGGTTCGGCCTATCTCTACGCCACACGCGCCTGCGCCACGCCCTGTGCGCGCTACCGCACGCTCGCTGCGAAGCTGGATGCGCTATCTGCCGCAACCGTGGCCACGCCTGTGGCAACAGCCCGCTCCCGCCCCACGCCCGCCGCGCTGCTGGAACTGCATACCTTGCAAGCGCTCGACGCGACCCTCGCGGGAGCCTCCTTGCGCGAGGTGGGCGAAGGTCTGTTCGGCGCGGATGCCGTCGCGGCCGACTGGCACAAAGACAGTGCATTGCGTGCCCGCGTACGGCGGCTGGTACGCCGCGGCGATGAGCTGATGCACGGCGGCTACCGCCGACTAGCGCAGCTTCCAATGTTCCCGTCGCATTAGGGGGGACGTTTCTCGACCCGTGCGAATCGTCCCTTAGCAAGAAGCCTTGCTTTCTTGAGAGTGCCTCTATCCGGCCGCGTGGTGTGGCCGGGCTTGATGGAGGTACATCCCATGCGACCTGCTCCCTCGCGGCCTGCCGCCGCTGCCGTCACTGCGACCTCGCAGCCTCAACGCTACCTGACAAACGACGAAGCCGCCGACTACCTGCGGCTGTCGCCGCGCACGCTGGAGAAGCAGCGGGTGATCGGCGGCGGCCCCAAGTTCCGCAAGTTCGGCCGCCGCGTCATGTACGCGGTGTCCGACCTCGATGCCTGGGCCGACCAGCGCAGCTACGAGGCCACGTCCGATCCCGAATACGCCGAGCGCCACGCGGGCGACTACCGTGATGGCCGCTGATCGTCGGCGCGTGGGTGGCCTTCGCCATGTCCAGCCCGCCAGGGCAAGCCTTGCCGCAGCGCGAACAGCTCGATCTGTTCCGCGCGCTGCCGGGCGACATGGCGCCACGCGATTCCCAGGACTTGATGGCCTTTCCGTTCTTCTCGCTTGCCAAGTCGCGGCGCACGGCGCCGATCGACTTCCGCAGCGGGAACGTCACCATTCGCGTGGAAGGCACGCAGGAGCACGGCATCGCAACGATATGGGATGCCGACGTGCTGATATGGGCCGCCTCGCAGATCGTGGAGGCGCGCGACGCGGGCCTGCGCCCGTCGCGCTGGATACGCGCCACGCCTTACGAGATTTTGCGCTTCATCGGGCGCGGCACGTCCCTCAACGACTACCAGCGCCTGAAGGCCGCCCTCGACCGGCTGCAATCGACCACGGTGGCCACGTCCATCCGCGAAACCACGGGAAGGCGCTTGCATCGCTTCTCGTGGATCAACGAGTGGAAGGAACTCGCCGACGCCAGCGGCACCCCGCTGGGCATCGAGCTGATCTTGCCGGACTGGTTCTATGCCGGCGTGCTCGACGCCGCCCTGGTGCTGACCATCGACCCGGCCTATTTCCGCTTGAAGGGCGGTATCGAACGCTGGCTGTACCGCCTGGTGCGCAAGCATGGCGGGCGGCAGGAGCACGGCTGGCAATTCGACTTCCGACACCTGTACCGCAAATCCGGCAGCGCGGCCCGCTTCTCGGACTTCGCCTACGACGTGCGCGCCCTGGTGGCGCGGCAGTCGTTGCCCGGCTACGTCCTCGGCATCGAGCGGATGCCGGACGACAACACCGAGCTGCTGACCTTCCGGCCCGTGCCGCACGCGGCACGGGGATAACTGCGGGAGAACCTGTGGACGGCCTCGTGCTATCAGGAGTACCGGGTATCGTGCTATCAGGAGTACGACCCTCGTGCTATCAGGAGTACGAAAACGCCGGAAAGCCAACAACGGCGCGGGTTTGCGTTCCCTCTAACTTACCTAACAAGAAATACATAACTTTTAGTAGAAGCGCGCCGTTTCGGTGGACAACCACGAAACGGCACGGCCAGGCCGGCTTTCCAGCTCGGAGGGCCGCGCCATGATCTTCGCGTTTCTCAACCAGAAAGGCGGCGTCGGCAAGACCACGCTCGCCACGCACATCGCCGGCGAACTGGCGATGCGCGGCCTGCATGTCATCCTGCTGGATGCCGACCCGCAGGGGTCATCGCTCGACTGGACGCAGCGGCGTAGCCAGCAGGGCCTGCCCCGTCTGTTCAGCGCCGTGGGCCTTGCCCGCGAAACGCTGCATCAGGAAGCGCCAGAACTCGCCAGGCGGGCCGATCACATCATCATCGACGGCCCGCCGCGCATCGCCGCCCTCGCGCGTTCCGCGCTGCTGGCGGCCGAGCGCGTGCTGATCCCCGTGCAGCCCAGCCCCTACGACGTATGGGCTTCTGCCGAGATGGTCGCACTGATCCGCGAAGCACAGGTGTTCCGGCCAGCGCTGCGCGCGGCCTTCGTCATCAACCGGCGCGTCAGCACCACCATCATCGGCAGGGAGGCACGGCAATCGCTGGCCGAACAGCCGCTGCCCGCGCTGCGCTCGGAGATCCACCAGCGCATCGTCTTTGCCGACAGCGTAGCCGCTGGCCGGCTCGCCCGCGAAACCGCGCCCGACAGCGCCGCTGCCCGCGAGATCGCCGCGCTCACCGACGAACTGCTGCGGTGGCCGACATGACTGGGAAGCCACCACCACGCAGCAAGCGCGTCGGCATCGGTGCGCGTCCCCCAGCGAATCCGCACGCCGAAGCGTGGATTCGCCAGGGCGACGCAGATGCCGTGCAGAAAGGCGACCTCTACACCGCTCGACTGACGCTCGACATCACGCCCGCCATGCGGGCGCGCATCAAGGTGTCGGCCTTCACGCGAGGCGTGACCGTAGCCGAACTGCTGCGCGACCTGCTGGAGCGGGAGTTTCCCCCGGAGGGCACGCCGTGAACGCATCCGCTTCGACCGCCCACACCCCCAAAGCAAGTGCGCCCACGGCTGCGCCGCCGCCGGCGCCTTCGACACTCGCCGGCCAGGCCGGCAACGTGCCGCTGACGCGCGTGGCGCTGGCCTACATCGAACCGCGCTTCAAGCTCTACCTGCGCTTCGGCGAACCGGCGCGCACGCTCCAGCTCGACCGCTGGCGGCGCTGCGCCGTGTTCCTGCCGAACGCGGTTCTGTGCCGCATCCGTTGGCAGGCCAACGACTACGGCACGATCCGCTGGCAGCTCATGGTGATGCAGACCGCCACGCCGCTGGACGCCGTGCAGCGCATCCCCGGCGTGCAGCCGGGCGCGCGTCTGCTGCTGCACGCCGAAGGCGATGCCAACGTGCGCGCCGTGCTGGAACGCATCGACGGCATCGAGGCGCTGGGCATCGCAGCCGCAGACACATCGCCCGCGTACTGGCGCACGCTCGCGAACCGGCTCGCAGCGCGCTCGGCGCTACCCACATACACCGCAGAACGGCACGCCGCCTGGCTGGCCGGGAGGGCATTGCCATGACCACGATTTCCACGACCGGCCCCGTGCCGCATCCTCGCTCGCGCCTGCGCGCTCGCCTCGTGCTGGCAGGCTTCGCCACCGTCGGCCTCGCTGCGCTGGCCTGGGCGGCGTTCGTGCAGCCCCTGCCGCGAATGGCCTACAACCCGTCCGACAGCGTGGCGGTCGGTTGGTATCGCATCGAACCGTTCGACCCGCGCACCGCCTCGCGGCCACGTCCGCTGTCCGTGGACAGCATCGTGCTGATGCCGCTGCCCGACAGGGCCGCCATGCTGGCTGCGCAGCGCGGCTACCTGCCGACCCGCGTTCCGCTGCTCAAACGTGTGGGCGCAGTCGCGCCACAACACGTTTGCATCGTCGCCGGCCAGGTTCGCATCGACGGCGTGCCGGTGGCCGCCGCCCTGCCTGCCGACCGGCTGGGCCGGCCGCTGCCATCCTTGCAGCTTTGCCGCCGTCTCCAACCGGGCGAACTGTTCCTGTTGAGCGCGACCAACCCGGCGTCGTTCGACAGCCGCTATTTCGGGCCGGTCAGCGCGTTCGCCGTGATCGGCGTTGCGCATCCGATCTGGCTGGAGACACGTCCATGATGGCCGCCGATTCGCTGCACTTTGCCGCGCCTCTCATCGTGCCATCGGGCATGTCGTTCTACTGTTCGTCGCCGTGTCGTCGCGCGTGCAGTGCGGGTGCATTCGCACCGCACTTCGCGCTGCCTTCGGCGCAGCCGCCCAACGTGCAGGCGTCTTGCCTCGAACGCGCCTGGCCTGCGGCCATTGGCGTGTTCGCCGGCGGGCTGGCTGCTCGTGCAGCAGCGCCGCCGGGCCGCCGATGCCCGGAGCGGGAGCGAGGGGCAAAGGCGGAAGGCAAGACAAAAGGACGCGGCACCGGGCCGCGTCGAAAGCCAGTCTGCACATGGGGGTTGCGCGGCACGGAACGGTTTTGCCGCCGTGCCGCTTGTGGCGCGAGGCCCGCGCCAATGCAGGCATGTCCGCGTGCTTTGCACGACCAGACACGCCGGAGCTTGCAGAGGGCATAACCATGACCGACCGCCGCGACGACGATTTCCGCATCCGCCCCAGTGCCCCGAAGAACCGGGGCCAGGGCTTCGTCTCCAAGGTGCTCAAGCAGGCGGGCAAGGCCAGCGGAGGCAAGTCCTCGGTGCGCCGTCCGGCGTCGGCGCGTGGCACCGGCCAGCGGCCCGGCTCGCGCCTCGGGCGGGGCCATACGGCGGCGCGCTTCGCGGGGGCGAAGCTCACGCCCATGTCGCGGCGCGTGACCATCAAGACGCTGCTGGTCAACCAGCGCCAGGCCAGCCCGCAGTCGCTCGCCAAGCACCTGCGCTACATCGAGCGCGATGGCGTGGGCCGCGATGGCGAGCCGGGCCAATCCTACGGGCCGCAGACCGATGCGGCCGACCTCGACGTCTTCAAGGAACGCTGTGCCGACGACCGACACCATTTCCGCTTCATCCTCTCGCCCGAGGATGGCGCGGAACTCGAAGACCTGCGCACCTACACGCGGCACCTCATGGGCCGCATGGAGGCCGACCTGGGCACGGGCCTCGATTGGGTGGCGGTCAACCACTGGAATACCGACAACCCGCACACGCACATCGTCGTGCGCGGGCGCGACGACACCGGCAAAGACCTCATCATCGCGGGCGACTACATCGCGCACGGTTTCCGCCATCGCGCCGCCGAACTGGCGACCGAATGGCTAGGGCCACGCACCGAGCTGGAGATCCAGCAGACCTTGCAGCGCGAGGTGGAACAGGAGCGATGGACGAGCCTGGATCGCACCCTGCAACGCGAGGCCGGCGAGGATGGCTGGGTGCAGATCGAACGCTTCAACAAACCGCGGCTGCAACGCCAGCGCCTGTTGCTGATCGGCCGCCTACAACGCTTGCAGCGCCTGGGCCTGGCCGACGAAATGCAGCCCGGCACCTGGGCCGTCCATGCCGACGCGGAAAAGACCCTGCGCGTCCTGGGCGAGCGTGGCGACATCATCCGCACCATGCAGCGGGCCATGCGCGGCGAGCCGCGCGAGCTGGCGGTGTTCGAGCCGGGAGACGACGGCCGAACCATCCTCGGCCGCGTGGCCGCGAAGGGGCTGGCCGACGAGCTGCGAGACCGGGGCTATCTGGTCATCGACGGGGTGGATGGCAAGGCCCACTACGTCGCGCTCAACGCCCGCGACGAGCTGGCGAACTACCCAGCCGGTGCCGTGGTGGAGGTGAAGGGATCGGCCGACCTGCGCGCCGCCGACAAGAACATCGCCGCACTGGCGAGCGGTGGCCTGTACCGCACCGATCATCACCTCGCCATCGCGCAGGGTCAGGCCGTACCGGGCCGCGATCCGCAGGAAGTCGTCGCGGTCCACGTCCGCCGGCTCGAAGCCCTGCGCCGGGCCGGCATCGTGGAGCGCGTGGCCGAAGGGCTATGGAAGGTGCCGGACGACCTGGCCGAGCAGGGCCGCCGCTACGACGCGCAGCGCCTGGGCGGCGTGGCCGTTGAACTGAAATCGCACCTGCCCATAGAGCGGCAGGCCCGCGTGATCGGGGCCACCTGGCTTGACCAGCAGTTGATCGGCGGCGGCTCGGGCCTGGGCGACCTGGGCTTTGGTGGCGAGGCCAAGCAGGCGATGCAGCAGCGCGCCGACTTCCTGGCGGAACAGGGATTGGCAGAGCGTCGCGGGCAGCGCGTGATCCTGGCGCGCAACCTGCTGGGCACGTTGCGCAACCGGGAACTGGCGCAGGCTGCGAAGGACATTGCTGCCGAAACCGGCCTGGAACATCGCCCGGTGGCCGATGGGCAGCGCGTGGCCGGCATCTACCGGCGCTCTGTCATGCTCGCCAGCGGACGCTACGCCATGCTCGATGACGGCATGGGTTTCAGCCTGGTGCCGTGGAGGCCGGTGATCGAACAACGGCTGGGGCAGCAGATCGCCGCAGCGGTGCGCGGCGGCGGGGTGTCGTGGGAGGTGGGACGACAGAGAGGGTCGGCCATTTCCTGAACCTCATTTATTCAGTTAGCCGCACGGGATCGGCTGTCGGGCATCACGTGTGCTCGATCAACATGACGGCGGTGGTTCTGGCTTCGAGCGCCTCGAACATGTGGGCCTCGTCAGCCGAATAGCTCGCATAGTCGCCTGCGGACAGCTCTACCGGGTGCCCGACCGGCCCCAACCTGGCACGTCCGTGACAAATGACGACATGTTCGAGCGTTCCCGGGAGATGCGGATCGGACAGCCGTGGCGCTCCAGGCTCGACCACGAGCCGGTAGAGATCACGCTGAACGCCGGCCGGGCAGACCGCCAGCAGGGTGGCCGCGTAGTGGGCCTGTTCCGAAGCCACGGTGGCCCCTTCATCGGCGCGGATGACCTGAACGCGGCTTCTCGGTTGGGCGATCAACCGGGTCACCTGGACGTCCAGCGCCATAGCCAAGGCCCAGAGCGTTTCCAAGCTCGGGTTGCCGACACCCGCTTCAAGCTGCGACAGCGTGGACTTGGCGATGCCGGCCCGCTTGGCCAACTCGGAAATGGAAAGGCCCAAACGCTCTCGTTCACGTTTGATTGACGCCGCCAGCAGGCCGATTGGCGAGGGCGGGGAGGTTTGGGAAGGGGGCGTCATTGTGTTCTCCAGAACAAACGATCGTTCGACTTGACGAACGATATGCTTCTGATCATCATATCGGTCAATTGTTCTATTCGTCGATCGATTTGATTTTTCTTCACCGCCAATGAACACCAAAACTCGGGGAATCATGGAGATGACCACGGCGATGGTCATATCCGGCACGGTCGGCTGGTTCGTGCTCGAAACACGGATGCCGGCCGCTTCCGTCGTGTTCTGGCGCTGTGCATTCGGGGCGGTTGCCATGCTGTTGGCCTGCGCTGGCCTGGGCCTGCTGCGCCGGGGCGTACTCGACGCCAGGCAGGCGGGACTGGCTGCGCTGGGCGGCGTGGCCTTGATCGCCAACTGGGTCTTGCTGTTCACCGCCTACTCGCACGCCTCCATCTCTGTCGCCACCGTGACCTACCACACTCAGCCCTTCATGCTGGTGGCGTTGGGGGCGCTGTTCTTCGGCGAAAAGCTGACGGCGAACAAGCTCGGATGGTTGGGTGTGGCCTTCGGTGGCGTCGTGCTGATCGTCATCGGCGGCCAGCAGGCCGGCTCGCACGCTCCGGGTTACCTGGCCGGCATCGGCTTGGCACTGGCGGCCGCGTTCTTCTATGCCATCGCCGCGGCCATCACCAAGAGTCTCAAGGGCGTTCCACCGCACGTGATCGTCGTGATTCAGATGATCGTGGGCAGCGTGCTTCTGGCGCCGTTTGCCCTCTGGCCCGATGGCGCATCCTCGCCCCATGCCTGGGGCCTCCTGCTGGCCATCGGCTTCATCCACACCGGCCTGATGTCCACACTGCTGTACGGCGCGATCCAGAAGATATCGACCGCGCTGGTGGGGGTGCTTTCGTTCGTCTATCCGATCGTCGCCATCGTGGTCGATGCCTGGGCATTCGACCACCTGCTGGGCGCGATGCAGATCGTCGGGGCCGTCGCCATCCTGGCTGCCGTGGCGGGGATGAATCTCGGATGGAACCTTTTCCATCTGGATCGTAGAAACGCTTAGCCTATGGAACTACGCCACTTGCGCTGCTTCTTTGCGGTCGCCGAAGAACTTCACTTCGCCCGTGCGGCCGAGCGGCTGCACATCGAGCAGTCACCGCTGTCGCGTGCCATCAAGGAGCTAGAAGAAGAACTGGGCGTGGTGCTGTTTGCCCGTACCACGCGAAGCACGCGCCTGACCCGTGCGGGCAAGCTGTTCCTGGATCATGTGCCGCGCGTCTTCGCCGCCTTGCAGCAGGCGCGCGACAGCGTGAAGGCGGCCGCCAACGGCTTCCACGGCCAGTTGCGTATCGCCTTGTCCGACGGCATCACGCCGTCGCGGCTACCTGCCTTGCTGGCGCTGTGCCGCCAAGAAGAACCCGAAGTTGAACTCCGGTTCTTCGAGGTGCCATTGTCTCAGCAGATCAAAGGTCTACATGACGATCTGTACGACGTGGGGTTTGCGCAGTCCGATGAAGTGGGCGACGGCATCGTCACCGCGCCCGCATGGAGCGATGCGCTCATGGTGGCGGTGCCCGCGCGGCATCCGTTACTGGCCCACAAACGCATCCCTTTGGATGAACTGCTGCGCTACCCGCTGGTGCTGTGCGACCCACAGGTATGCGAGGGTCTTGCCAAGCACGTCGAACGGGTGCTGCGCCGGACAGACATGGAGCCATTGATTGCCGAGCGGGTGGCCTCCTGCGATCTGATGATGGCGCTGGTCTCCGCAGGTTTCGCGCTGGGCCTGACTGGTGAGGCGCACATTGCCGCCAGCCGCGAGCCGGGCGTGGTGGCCCGGCCACTAGCATCGCGTGTGCCGCCGTTGACGACCTACTTGCTGCGCCTTGAGGGCGATCCGTCCAATGAGCTGGCGCGCTTCATCGAGCGCGTGCAGGCCATCGAATCGCCGGAAGCTCCCAAGCATTGCCCTGATTCCCCGGATGCACCTGCGCCATGAAAAGAATCATCCCGCTTTTACTGTTCGCCGCGATGACTGCCTGCGGCCAGTCCGAGGCGCCTCAGAAGGCCAACATTTCGGAGGCGAATATTCCGACGGTGGAGGAACTGGCCGCCAACCCTGAACGACTCAAGGAACTGCGCCAGCAGTGCAAGACCGATCGCCCCAGGCTGGGCGACGTGTTGTGCAACCGGGTCGCCGAAGCCACACGCAAGCGGTTCTATGGCGACGGTGCAACGCCATACAATCCGCCGAAGGAACCACCAAAATTTTGAGCATTACGTGGTTGAGCGTTTCAAGGATCGTGACAATGATCAGCGTCCTGCCAATAAGAGAATGCGGAGATGCATGTCAGGCTGGTGAACTTGCGTTTGGTCCACCGCCTGCATGCCCTCAAACCGAGCCGCGCTATCGCTTGGATGTTGTCTCCGGTTGTACGAGGGACTGCGAAGCCTGGAGGTTCAAGATCTCTTGTTTTGGCGAGAGACTGAGCGAGTAATTTACGTAATGACCATATCTTCCCCCCTGCAATCAGATTCCTCGCCAGTCGGGTTGCCTGGTATATTGCCCATCCGGCGCTGACCGAAGATATATGAGCCAGATGAGGATCGTTTCGCATGATTGAACAAGATGGATTGCACGCAGGTTCTCCGGCCGCTTGGGTGGAGAGGCTATTCGGCTATGACTGGGCACAACAGACAATCGGCTGCTCTGATGCCGACGTGTTCCGGCTGTCAGCGCAGGGGCGCCCGGTTCTTTTTGTCAAGACCGACCTGTCCGGTGCCCTGAATGAACTGCAGGACGAGGCAGCGCGGCTATCGTGGCTGGCCACGACGGGCGTTCCTTGCGCAGCTGTGCTCGACGTTGTCACTGAAGCGGGAAGGGACTGGCTGCTATTGGGCGAAGTGCCGGGGCAGGATCTCCTGTCATCTCACCTTGCTCCTGCCGAGAAAGTATCCATCATGGCTGATGCAATGCGGCGGCTGCATACGCTTGATCCGGCTACCTGCCCATTCGACCACCAAGCGAAACATCGCATCGAGCGAGCACGTACTCGGATGGAAGCCGGTCTTGTCGATCAGGATGATCTGGACGAAGAGCATCAGGGGCTCGCGCCAGCCGAACTGTTCGCCAGGCTCAAGGCGCGCATGCCCGACGGCGAGGATCTCGTCGTGACCCATGGCGATGCCTGCTTGCCGAATATCATGGTGGAAAATGGCCGCTTTTCTGGATTCATCGACTGTGGCCGGCTGGGTGTGGCGGACCGCTATCAGGACATAGCGTTGGCTACCCGTGATATTGCTGAAGAGCTTGGCGGCGAATGGGCTGACCGCTTCCTCGTGCTTTACGGTATCGCCGCTCCCGATTCGCAGCGCATCGCCTTCTATCGCCTTCTTGACGAGTTCTTCTGAGCGGGACTCTGGGGTTCGAAATGACCGACCAAGCGACGCCCAACCTGCCATCACGAGATTTCGATTCCACCGCCGCCTTCTATGAAAGGTTGGGCTTCGGAATCGTTTTCCGGGACGCCGGCTGGATGATCCTCCAGCGCGGGGATCTCATGCTGGAGTTCTTCGCCCACCCCGGGCTCGATCCCCTCGCGAGTTGGTTCAGCTGCTGCCTGAGGCTGGACGACCTCGCGGAGTTCTACCGGCAGTGCAAATCCGTCGGCATCCAGGAAACCAGCAGCGGCTATCCGCGCATCCATGCCCCCGAACTGCAGGAGTGGGGAGGCACGATGGCCGCTTTGGTCGACCCGGACGGGACGCTCCTGCGCCTGATACAGAACGAATTGCTTGCAGGCATCTCATGAGTGTGTCTTCCCGTTTTCCGCCTGAGGTCACTGCGTGGATGGAGCGCTGGCGCCTGCTGCGCGACGGCGAGCTGCTCACCACCCACTCGAGCTGGATACTTCCCGTCCGCCAGGGGGACATGCCGGCGATGCTGCTGGAGAACTGTGACGCCAAAGACATGCTGGGCTACAAACACAGCGGCTTCTCGGTGGATGCGGGGGTGTGCATCGAAGCCCACGACCGCGCTGCGCTGGAGCGGCTGCTGCGCTATTGCGCGCGTCCACCGTTTTCCATGGAGCGCCTACGCAAAGAGGGAAGCAAACTGGTGTACCGCTGTGCCAAACAGCGCAGCGAGCCCACCAGTGACAAGCGTGGTGCCAAGGCAGATGAGCTGCACCTCACACCGCTGGAACTGATCGACCGCATCGCCGCGCTGGTGCCACCGCCACGCACCCACCGGCACCGCTACTTTGGTGTGCTGGCACCAAACTCGCCGCTGAGAGCGGCGGTAACGGCGCTGGCTCAGCCTGCTGCGTCGCAACCAGCCACGGTGGAGACTGCACAACCTGGCGCGGGCGTACCTGGGGTGGCGGCGCCGGGCAACGCGGCCACACCCACACCCGAACCTGAAGCACGCCCGAAGCGAGCGGCGCATTACTTGTGGGCGGTGCTGATTGCCCGCATCTACGAGGCATTTCCGCTGCTGTGCCCCATGTGCGGTGGGCAGATGCGCATCATTGCCTTCATCACCCACAGCGCCGAAATCCGCCACATCCTGAACCACATCGGGGTGGAGTCTGCCCCCCCCGCACATCACCCCGGCACGCGGGCCACCGCTGTGGGAGGGCTGCGACGCGCCGGTGGATGATGGTGCGCAAGGCGAGCCGGATTGGGATCTGGCAGCTCAACCCGACGAGGTAGACCAGCGCGTCAATTGGTGACCCAGTGAAGCGGCGGTATCCATCGCTGCGGGGAAGCAGCTGCGCGCGCGCCAGGCCCAAATGCATACTGCCTCCCAAGCTCTTGCCATTGAGCGGCAAGCGAGCGCTCAACCTTCCTTGGCCGAACGTGTTTCGAGGCCCAAAACTCGCGCCATACTTGGCCTCATGCGGTTGAATTTCCTATCCGTATACGCCCAGCGGCCATTGACCTTCACGTAGGTTTCATCCATGTGCCACGGGCAAAGATCGGAAGGGTTACGCCAGTACCAGCGCAGCCGTTTTTCCATTTCAGGCGCATAACGCTGAACCCAGCGGTAAATCGTGGAGTGATCGACATTCACTCCGCGTTCAGCCAGCATCTCCTGCAGCTCACGGTAACTGATGCCGTATTTGCAGTACCAGCGTACGGCCCACAGAATGATGTCACGCTGAAAATGCCGGCCTTTGAATGGGTTCATGTGCAGCTCCATCAGCAAAAGGGGATGATAAGTTTATCACCACCGACTATTTGCAACAGTGCCTCAGCAATCATATTTTTAAATTATATAACTCCCAACTGAGCTTTTGCTCCAACGATAAGGCTTTCATTTTGAGTTTCTAAGGCAAATAAACCATACATCAAAGGAGAGGCCGCTGCTCTTTCTAAAGTCTGTTCATATAGTTTATTCCAAACTTTACCCCCTAGTTTTTCATACTCGATGATTAGAGTTTTGAGGCTTTCTTCTCCAAACAAAGTTACATGCCCAGCAAAATCAATCGCTGGGTCATCTATATGGGCTGTTGACCAATCAATAACGCCTGAAACAGCTCCATCCTTTGAAGCTAGTACATGCCCAGCATATAAATCGCCATGTATAAATTGGGTGAAATCTGCCCATAGAACATCATTATCCAACCATTTTCTGTAGCGGGTTTCCAATTGCTCACTTATACCAATTTCAGATTTTACTAACTGCAAATTGTTTGCTATTTCAGGTCTTAAATCTGAAGGTTTCATAATTTTCAAATCATTTTCCCGAACTTCTTTTTCAGGAATACTATGGATTTCAAATAAGGTTTTTGCCAAAGATGTTATGTATTTCGGGCTATCTTTGTCCATATTCCAAATTATTTCATAGGTTTCAGCATCCAAATTTAAAACAGGATTATCTTTAAGTATGGGATAAGCCACTAATTCTGTAGATGAAATTCTCCAATCAGGAACCTCTACAGAAAGATGTTTTTTTACCAATTCTAAAATGCGTTTTTCTTTCTTGATTTGTTCCCTCATGCCATCACGACGAGGAATACGCAGCAACCATTGTTGCCCCTTTGTATCAAGAGCAAAAACGACCTTAAAATCAATGCCCATTTCATTGAAATTCATTTTGTCCGTAAGCAACAAGCCGTGTGCTTCAGCAAGTGATTGAATATCTTGAATTGTCATTTTTAATTTCCTTTAAAGAGTTCAATAATTAATGTTCGGATTAGATTGGCTATCATTAACAATCTCTCTCAAAAGTCTTGATGATTTTGTGGTCTTTGATCTCGTAGATAATGTCAGCAATATTATCGACCAATTGCTTGTCATGAGATACGAAGATAATAGTTCCTGCATAGGACTTCATCATTGTTTCTAATGCGGCAATACTTTTTAGGTCAAGATAGTTTCCTGGTTCATCCATAAGCAAAATATTATATTTTCCTAAAAGCATTTTGGATAAAAGCAGTTTGATGATTTCACCTCCCGATAAGTCGGATAAGTTTTTTTGAATATCATTCGCTCCGATCCCCATTGAAGCCAATACTGCACGAATTTCCGCAACTGTGTACTCGCACTCTTCCTGCATAAAGGAGAGCACAGATTTATGCGTGTTAAATTTATATCCTGTTTGTGTAAAGTAGCCAATTTCAGCTTTTGGAGATATGGTTAATCCATCAGCACGTTCTGATATCATTTTTAACAAGGACGTTTTCCCTGTTCCATTCGATCCAGTTATAGCGACTTTAGCGCCAAGCGGTATTATAAAGTTAGCGTCATCAAAGATAGTACGGCTACCAAATTTTAAGCTCAGACCATCTGCCGTAATCGGGAACTTATTGTGCAGTTCTAGGGCTGAACTTTGACGAAAACGAATAGAACGCAAATGCTCTGGTGCTTGAATATCTTCTAATGCAGCCAAACGCTTTTCCATACTCTTAGCTGCCTGATACAGTTTTCTTTGCTTGGTGCCAGTCATTTTTGCATGCCCAAGTCGTCCAGCACTTTCGGTAGAGTTTTTGGATTTTTCTCCTTTTTTCTTATTGTCTAATCGATTAGCTTGCTGGCGTTTTTCTTGCACAGCAGATTCTAATCGCTCCCGTTCCTTCATCATCAGCTCATATTCTACGGCTTGGTGTTGTCGCTCTTCTTCTTTTTGACGCAAGTAATCCGAGTAACCACCCCAATATTCCGTAATTTTACCGTCTTTTAACTCCCATATCTTGTCTACAACCATATCAAGAAAATATCGGTCATGACTGATAACAAGTAATGCTCCATCAAATGCTTTAAGTTGACCAATAAGTAGATCTATTCCATTGAGATCAAGGTGGCTGGTTGGTTCATCCGCTAGAATGCCATGTACTTGTTGGGAAAATGCGGCAGCAATTTTTGCACGAGTTTCCTCTCCGCCACTCATTGTGTCGTTTTGTACATTGGAAACACCAAGGCGAGATAACATTGCCCGGTCTTCGACCGTTTCTATTTCGATTCCGCCCAGTTGGCTGATATGTGCAAAATCACCAAAACGCTGTAATGTCGCTTCGGCTAAAACAATTTCGCCATTAAGTACTTTGAGTAAACTACTCTTTCCTGCTCCGTTATCACCCACAAGACCAATACGGTCATAAGAGTGAATTTCCAATTCATCAATATCCAAAACATCACGCCCAGCATAATCCAAGCGTATGTTTCTCGCTTTAATAATTAAACTCATTTTTATTTACTCCTGTTTAGCTCTCCCGAGTTCGACAGTTACGCTCGCAAGTGCTTGTTTTTGCTAGAGCGCACTTTCAAAAATGCCACTACAACAGCGCCAACTGCTCCGGCGCCGCTGGTTTTTCGATTCCTAATGCATGAAACACCTCGTTCTGTTCCGTGCTGGGCGTCGACACCCCGACCACCGGCTCGCCGCCGTTCAGGCGCACGCGGTGATGCTGGATGCGCTGTAGTTGCTCGAGCGCCCGCTCGGGCGTGTAGCCCGCGTCCGCCGCCTTGAGTCGGCTGCGCATCACCCGATGCAGGATCAGCGCCATGAAGCAGATCGACGCGTGGGCGCGAATCCGCTCGGGCAGGCGGTGATACACCGGGCCAATCTCGATCTCGGACTTGAGCACCTTGAAGCCGCGCTCGATGTCGGCGAGCGACTTGTAGCGCTGAAGCACGTTCTGCGCGGCGAGCCCCTCGGCGTTGGTCACCAGCAGCAGCTTGCCGTCCATCATTTCGGCAAGACGCTTCGCCTTGTCGTCGATGTGGTAGCTGAAGAGCTCCTCGCCCAGATCCACCTTGAGAATGCGCGACAGGTGCGCTTCGCTGACCGCATGGTAGAAGCGCGCCTTGGCGCCGCTATCCGAGAGTTTGCGCCCCCGGTGCTTCACGCCTTCGTCCTGCTCGGTGAGCTTGCCGGTCCATTGGTCTGCCTGGCGGATCAGCGCGTCGATACGCGCATTGCGCTGCTCGGTCTTCGTGGTTGCCGTCACCGGATCGTGCGCGACCACCAGCCGCAGGTCGTTCCAGGCGTGCTCCGAGATCACTTCCTGCGTGGCGGCTGCGCACTGCTGTTCGTGGAAGGGTTCGAGCAGCTCGATGAACTCGTTGTATCGGCGGCCCGGCACCGCGACGATGAATTCGAGCGGCTTGCCGCTGGCCAGGCGCACGGCCTTCAGCGCCTCCAGATTGTCCAGGCTGAGCAGCCCCCGGTCAGCGACCAGCACCAGGCGCTGCACCGACGGGAAGCGCTCGAGCACCTTGGAGAGTGTGGGCAGCAAGGTACGCGTCTCGGCCGTGTTGCCGTCGAACACCTCGTGGTAGATCGGCAGCCCCTCGGCGGTCTGCACCACGCCGAGCATGAACTGGCGGGCAATCAGCCCTTCCTTGGCCATGCCGTACTGGCGCACGTCACCGGTCTGCTGGCTGAGTCCTTCGCTGCGGATCGTGGTGAGGTCGTAGAACACCATCGACAGATCCTGGTCGATCAGCGGGCGCAGCAGCCCGGCGACCACGGCATCGACCTCGTCCTGGTGATCCATCAGCGCATCGAGGCTGCGCAGCAACTGCTGGTGCGTCACCGCCTTAGGCCCGAAGTCGGGCAGCGCCACGGTCTGCACCCAGCGCAACACGCCGAGCTTGGACTCGGGGTCGCACAGGCGGTTGAGCACCATCAGCCGGATCAGCGCTTCTACATCCGTGGTCCGGCGCGTGCGCCGGAACACCCGGCGCAGCCCCGAGAAGCCGAGCGACTTCCACAGCTCGGTCAGCGCCCATACGTTACCGAGCGCGCGCGCGGACTCGAACGACACCGTGGGCGCCGGCGGTTTGGCGCCCATCGGCGCGCGGCCAGTGATCTTCAGCAGACCGTTGATCACCGCGTCGAGCGACCCATCGACCTGCTCGGCGCGGCCGAGCGTGGCGACGGTGCGCTTCTTTACCCGCCCAGCCTCGTCGCGGTAGGACTCGACGAGCTGGACGTAGCGGCGACCGCCGGAGGTGGTGAGCTTGACGTGCATGATGCCGCCACTTTAACCACCTACAAGTTCGCGTCAAGCTTGAGGTCGTCTGTTACAAACGTGCCACCACAGCGCTTTTGCAATTGCGGCCGTCAAACCCGCGCCGGCGCTGGAGGCACTTTCCGAAAAGGGGCGAAAATTGCGGTTAAGTGTCGAACCCCGGGGCGCTGGCTCAGCCTGCTGCGTCGCAACCAGCCACGGTGGAGGCTGCACAACCTGGCGCGGGCGTACCTGGGGTGGCGGCGCCGGGCAACGCGGCCACACCCACACCCGAACCTGAAGCACGCCCGAAGCGAGCGGCGCATTACTTGTGGGCGGTGCTGATTGCCCGCATCTACGAGGCATTTCCGCTGCTGTGCCCCATGTGCGGTGGGCAGATGCGCATCATTGCCTTCATCACCCACAGCGCCGAAATCCGCCACATCCTGAACCACATCGGGGTGGAGTCTGCCCCCCCGCACATCACCCCGGCACGCGGGCCACCGCTGTGGGAGGGCTGCGACGCGCCGGTGGATGATGGTGCGCAAGGCGAGCCGGATTGGGATCTGGCAGCTCAACCCGACGAGGTAGACCAGCGCGTCAATTGGTGACCCAGTGAAGCGGCGGTATCCATCGCTGCGGGGAAGCAGCTGCGCGCGCGCCAGGCCCAAATGCATACTGCCTCCCAAGCTCTTGCCATTGAGCGGCAAGCGAGCGCTCAACCTTCCTTGGCCGAACGTGTTTCGAGGCCCAAAACTCGCGCCATACTTGGCCTCATGCGGTTGAATTTCCTATCCGTTGCACCTGCGCCATGAAAAGAATCATCCCGCTTTTACTGTTCGCCGCGATGACTGCCTGCGGCCAGTCCGAGGCGCCTCAGAAGGCCAACATTTCGGAGGCGAATATTCCGACGGTGGAGGAACTGGCCGCCAACCCTGAACGACTCAAGGAACTGCGCCAGCAGTGCAAGACCGATCGCCCCAGGCTGGGCGACGTGTTGTGCAACCGGGTCGCCGAAGCCACACGCAAGCGGTTCTATGGCGACGGTGCAACGCCATACAATCCGCCGAAGGAACCACCAAAATTTTGAGCATTACGTGGTTGAGCGTTTCAAGGATCGTGACTATGATCAGCGTCCTGCCAATAAGAGAATGCGGAGATGCATGTCAGGCTGGTGAACTTGCGTTTGGTCCACCGCCTGCATGCCCTCAAACCGAGCCGCGCTATCGCTTGGATGTTGTCTCCGGTTGTACGAGGGACTGCGAAGCCTGGAGGTTCAAGATCTCTTGTTTTGGCGAGAGACTGAGCGAGTAATTTACGTAATGACCATATCTTCCCCCCTGCAATCAGATTCCTCGCCAGTCGGGTTGCCTGGTATTTTGCCCATCCGGCGCTGACCGAAGATATATGAGCCAGATGAGGATCGTTTCGCATGATTGAACAAGATGGATTGCACGCAGGTTCTCCGGCCGCTTGGGTGGAGAGGCTATTCGGCTATGACTGGGCACAACAGACAATCGGCTGCTCTGATGCCGCCGTGTTCCGGCTGTCAGCGCAGGGGCGCCCGGTTCTTTTTGTCAAGACCGACCTGTCCGGTGCCCTGAATGAACTGCAGGACGAGGCAGCGCGGCTATCGTGGCTGGCCACGACGGGCGTTCCTTGCGCAGCTGTGCTCGACGTTGTCACTGAAGCGGGAAGGGACTGGCTGCTATTGGGCGAAGTGCCGGGGCAGGATCTCCTGTCATCTCACCTTGCTCCTGCCGAGAAAGTATCCATCATGGCTGATGCAATGCGGCGGCTGCATACGCTTGATCCGGCTACCTGCCCATTCGACCACCAAGCGAAACATCGCATCGAGCGAGCACGTACTCGGATGGAAGCCGGTCTTGTCGATCAGGATGATCTGGACGAAGAGCATCAGGGGCTCGCGCCAGCCGAACTGTTCGCCAGGCTCAAGGCGCGCATGCCCGACGGCGAGGATCTCGTCGTGACCCATGGCGATGCCTGCTTGCCGAATATCATGGTGGAAAATGGCCGCTTTTCTGGATTCATCGACTGTGGCCGGCTGGGTGTGGCGGACCGCTATCAGGACATAGCGTTGGCTACCCGTGATATTGCTGAAGAGCTTGGCGGCGAATGGGCTGACCGCTTCCTCGTGCTTTACGGTATCGCCGCTCCCGATTCGCAGCGCATCGCCTTCTATCGCCTTCTTGACGAGTTCTTCTGAGCGGGACTCTGGGGTTCGAAATGACCGACCAAGCGACGCCCAACCTGCCATCACGAGATTTCGATTCCACCGCCGCCTTCTATGAAAGGTTGGGCTTCGGAATCGTTTTCCGGGACGCCGGCTGGATGATCCTCCAGCGCGGGGATCTCATGCTGGAGTTCTTCGCCCACCCCGGGCTCGATCCCCTCGCGAGTTGGTTCAGCTGCTGCCTGAGGCTGGACGACCTCGCGGAGTTCTACCGGCAGTGCAAATCCGTCGGCATCCAGGAAACCAGCAGCGGCTATCCGCGCATCCATGCCCCCGAACTGCAGGAGTGGGGAGGCACGATGGCCGCTTTGGTCGACCCGGACGGGACGCTCCTGCGCCTGATACAGAACGAATTGCTTGCAGGCATCTCATGAGTGTGTCTTCCCGTTTTCCGCCTGAGGTCACTGCGTGGATGGAGCGCTGGCGCCTGCTGCGCGACGGCGAGCTGCTCACCACCCACTCGAGCTGGATACTTCCCGTCCGCCAGGGGGACATGCCGGCGATGCTGCTGGAGAACTGTGACGCCAAAGACATGCTGGGCTACAAACACAGCGGCTTCTCGGTGGATGCGGGGGTGTGCATCGAAGCCCACGACCGCGCTGCGCTGGAGCGGCTGCTGCGCTATTGCGCGCGTCCACCGTTTTCCATGGAGCGCCTACGCAAAGAGGGAAGCAAACTGGTGTACCGCTGTGCCAAACAGCGCAGCGAGCCCACCAGTGACAAGCGTGGTGCCAAGGCAGATGAGCTGCACCTCACACCGCTGGAACTGATCGACCGCATCGCCGCGCTGGTGCCACCGCCACGCACCCACCGGCACCGCTACTTTGGTGTGCTGGCACCAAACTCGCCGCTGAGAGCGGCGGTAACGGCGCTGGCTCAGCCTGCTGCGTCGCAACCAGCCACGGTGGAGACTGCACAACCTGGCGCGGGCGTACCTGGGGTGGCGGCGCCGGGCAACGCGGCCACACCCACACCCGAACCTGAAGCACGCCCGAAGCGAGCGGCGCATTACTTGTGGGCGGTGCTGATTGCCCGCATCTACGAGGCATTTCCGCTGCTGTGCCCCATGTGCGATGGGCAGATGCGCATCATTGCCTTCATCACCCACAGCGCCGAAATCCGCCACATCCTGAACCACATCGGGGTGGAGTCTGCCCCCCCGCACATCACCCCGGCACGCGGGCCACCGCTGTGGGAGGGCTGCGACGCGCCGGTGGATGATGGTGCGCAAGGCGAGCCGGATTGGGATCTGGCAGCTCAACCCGACGAGGTAGACCAGCGCGTCAATTGGTGACCCAGTGAAGCGGCGGTATCCATCGCTGCGGGGAAGCAGCTGCGCGCGCGCCAGGCCCAAATGCATACTGCCTCCCAAGCTCTTGCCATTGAGCGGCAAGCGAGCGCTCAACCTTCCTTGGCCGAACGTGTTTCGAGGCCCAAAACTCGCGCCATACTTGGCCTCATGCGGTTGAATTTCCTATCCGTAGCGCCGCCTGATCCAGAGCCCGCTGGTCGCCAAGCTGGCGGCACGCCTCAAGCCCGGCGGGTATCTGCACTGCGCCACCGACTGGCAGCCCTATGCAGAGCAGATGCTTGAAGTGCTGGGCCAGGAGCCCTTGCTGGCCAATACGGCTGAAGGCTACGCGCCCCAGCCGGACTATCGCCCTCTCACCAAGTTCGAAAACCGCGGTTTGCGGTTGGGCCACGGGGTGTGGGACATCGTTTTCAAGCGCCGTTGACCTCTGCCTGAGCCGCACGCACTTCCCCGCCTATGAAGCCCATATTGCAACACTTGGTCGAGATGACTGGCCACCGCGACCACTTGCGGCTGGAAGTGTCGGTGCTCTCGACCCTGCAAAAGCTCAGCGGTATCAAGGAGGTGCGGGCGCTGGAGCTGTTCACCGACAACGGCCAGCCCCATATCCGCCCACGCACCTGGGTGCAGGACGGCCAGCTGGTGTCTACCGACTCCGAGGCCGCCGCAGACCCGCGCAAGGAACCGCTGGAGCATTACCCCGAACTGATGCAGTGCGTGACCACGCAGGGCGACAGCGCCCTGGCGCACCCGCGCCCTGGTCGGCACACGCTGTGGCTGCCGGTGTGGATGCACGAAAAAGTCAGCACCTGCCTGGAGATCACGCAGTCGCGCCCCTTCTCGGCCCACAAGCTGGATGTGCTCAAAGGCGTGTTCCTCGTCTACCAGAACTACCAGAGCCTGCTGGACTATTCCGAGCGCGATGCACTGACCGGGCTGTTCAACCGCAAAACCTTCGATGAGCAATTTGCTCGCAACGCACTGCCCGGCCTGAGTAGCAGCAAGCCCCAGGCCGCGGAGTCGATGATTTCAGAAGAAGTCAGCCCCACCAGTGAGCCCGTGCAGAACTGGCTGGCGGTAGTGGACATTGACCACTTCAAGCAAGTCAATGACCGCTTTGGGCACCTGTATGGCGACGAAGTGCTGATTCTGGTCGCCAACATTCTGCGCAGCTCTTTCCGCTCGCACGACCGCATCTTCCGTTTTGGTGGTGAAGAGTTCGTGGTGCTGCTGCGCAACACCACGCTTTCCAAAGCCCACAAGGTGTTCAACCGCTTCCGCGAAGCGGTGCAGGAATACCACTTCCCGCAGGTTGGCAACGTCACGGTGAGCCTGGGTTTTGTCGGCACCTCGCGCGGGTCGCCGGTGGAAATTCTGGGCCAGGCAGACCAGGCGCTTTATTACGCCAAGGAACATGGTCGCAACCAGGTGCGCTTCTACGAAGATCTGGTCGCCTCTGGCGAGCTGGCCACCAAAGTGGCCAACGACGACGTAGAGCTTTTTTAAGCGCTTCAGGCGGCTGCAGGCAGCCTGAACGCCAGCGATCAGGTTCCGCGCGATGCCAAGCTTGCCCTCACCACCGCGCGGCCTACAGCAGCAATCGCGGCATCTCGCTGCTCTGGCGCTACCGCAGATCGGGTGAGATAGCAGGTCACCAGCACTGCCCCGCGGTGACCGCTGGCGCCTGGCGGCCAAAGCACGGCCACATCGTTGGCAGTACCACTGCTGCCGGCAGTGCCTGTCTTGTCCCCCACCTTCCAGCCCGGGGCCCCCGCGCGCAAGCGCTTGTCGCCGGTGCTGGTTTCAATGAGCCAACGCTGCAGCCACGCGCGGGACGAGGCAGACAGTGATTCGCCCAACACCAGCTTTTGCATGGTCTGGAGCATGGCCAGCGGGGTGGTGGTGTCGCGCACATCGCCAATGGCGGCTTCGTTCAGGGTGGGCTCATTGCGGTCCAGGCGCGTGATGGGGTCGCCCAGCATACGCAGGTAGCGGGTGAGCGCAGCCGGGCCGCCGTGGCGTTCCAGCAAGACGTTGGCTGCAGTGTTGTCGCTCAGGCTCACCGTGGCAGAGCACAGTTCACCCACCGTCAAGCCCCCGCCTGTGCCTGCGCGCGGCCCGCTGACGGGCGAGTAGTCGACCACATCGGCAGGCGCGTAGTGCACACGCGCATCAAGCTCTTCGCGGCCCTGGTCCACCAGCGACAGCATCCACCCCGCCAGCAGTAGCTTGAAGGTGCTGCACATGGCAAAACGTTCGTCCTGACGCCAGCCCAAAGCCAGGCCGGTTTCGGTATCCAGCATGGACACGCCCAGGCGACCCTGCGCGTTGTGCTCAATCCCCTCCATCGCGCTGCTCCAACTTTTGGAGATGTCTGCGCCAGGGGCGGCCGGCACTGCGCAACCCGCCAACGGGGAAAGCCCCAGCGCGGCCAACCCCAAGGAAAACTCTCGCCTTTGCATTCTGAAACTCCATCCTTTTGAAAGATCGCGATGATATAACGCCGCTGCGCGTTGCGCCAATGGCAATAATTGAGAGCAGACCCAAGAAAAACTAATGGATCACCATGCACTTGCCTCTCAATGCCCTGCGAGCGTTTGAAGCCTCCGCACGGCACCTGAGCCTCACCCGCGCAGCGCTGGAGCTGCACGTCACCCAAACCGCGGTGAGCCAGCACATTCGCAAGCTGGAAGATCACCTGG
Source organism: Pseudomonas sp. NUPR-002 (assembly GCF_056322725.1). NCBI lineage: Bacteria > Pseudomonadati > Pseudomonadota > Gammaproteobacteria > Pseudomonadales > Pseudomonadaceae > Pseudomonas > Pseudomonas sp. NUPR-002. The sequence continues at coordinate 593,003 of NZ_CM150476.1, read as the reverse complement.
GTAAGCCGCTTTTTCGGCGATTACCCCGAGGCCTGGCATTGACGGACGAGGGGCTGGCGCTGCTGCCCACATTGAGCGATGCCTTCGCACGCATGGAGACGGCACTGGAACAGATTCGCGAAAACCGGCCGCGCGAAGTGCTGACCGTGGGCGTGGTGGGCACGTTCGCCGTGGGCTGGCTGCTGCCTCGGCTGCGACACTTTCAGCAGACCCACCCGTTTGTGGACCTGCGCCTGCTTACCCACAACAACCGGGTGGACATGGCCGGAGAGGGGCTGGACTATGCCATCCGCTTTGGAGACGGGGCCTGGCATGGCACCCACGCCCAGCAGATTTTTCAGGCACCACTCTCGCCCATGTGCACACCCGCCTTGGCCCAGGGGCTGCAGCAGCCGAGTGACCTGGCCAGGCTGCCCTTGCTGCGCAGCTACCGTACCGATGAGTGGACGGCATGGTTTGCGGCAGCGGGCCTGCCCTGCCCGGTGCTACGGGGCGCGGTGTTTGACTCCTCCCTCACCCTCGCCGAGGCTGCAGCGCAGGGCGCAGGGGTGGCTCTGTTGCCAGTGGCTTTGTTCACGCGCGAGCTGCAACAGGGGCGGCTGGTGCAGCCCTTTGCCCTGGAATTGCACCGGAGCGCCTACTGGCTGACCCACCTGCAGTCGCGCACGCCCACCGCCGCCATGCAGGCATTTGGGCAGTGGCTTCTGGAGCAGACCCAGTGACGGCAGCCAATCTCGACAGTACGGTCAAACGTCGATCTGGGCTGGGTCCAGGAACTCTTGCGCATAGCGTTGGGGCACGCCCTGGCTCACAAACACGTCGAACAAATCGGGGGCGATGTGGCCGCCGTTGCGCATCTTGACCATGATGTCCAGCGCTTGCGAGAGGCTCAATAGCTATTAAAAACATAGCTGCCTGCGTTTATCCGGCGGGCTCTATACCCATTTTTTGCTTGAAAACCGATGTTCCCTGGCCCGCCAGGTGGTCCTTTCCGAAGAGCAGAAAGAAGAATTGATAAAACAAGCCGACCGTTGTTATATCCACCGTTTGTTAAATAGCGAATGGGATATAATGCCTATAACGCTTTAAATCAAATGCACTGCCACTAACAAGGTATTGCCAAAAGCGGGGCTGAAGGAATTCTAATCAACTTTTCTGTAATATTTGAACTGCGGTATTTCTATTGAAGTTCTGTGCAAAAAAATCCCCGCCTTCGGCAATACCCAAACCGTTGGGCGTCACTTTACCGCAGAAAACGTAAATTCAACAAATTAAATGAAAGAAATAATTGACGGGAAAATAAATGATATTGAATACGATAATGCGTCGTGTAAAATTCTGTGGATTTTGAAAGAAGCTAACATTTCAGCAGAAGACAAAGAAAAAGAAATTGATGTCTGTGAAGGTTTTCGTAATGATTGGCATAAAAAAAATGCGTTATCTGTACCTACATTTCGAAAAATGATATACGCAACTTATGGTATTTTAAATCCAACTGTTGAATGGGAAAATGTACCTTATGCAAATCAAGAAGCTTATGAAGTAGTTCAGCAAATTGCATATATAAATATTAACAAATTACCAGCTGATTCATCCTCTAATGATTGGGAAATTAAAAAAGCATATGATGAAGGTAAAGATAAACTTTTAAAACAAATTGAAAGTTTACAACCTAATATCATAATATTCGGAAATACACTTAAATATTTTGAAACCGAAGATTTAGCTAAAATCGGTTGGGGCATTAAAAATACAGAAAAAAAATACGCCGAAATTGAAACTAAAAACACAGCTGCCCTGGCCATCGAGATGGGCGCCGATGCGGTGGACATCGGCAAGACCATCCACCCCCACCCCACGCTGGGCGAGAGCATCGGCATGGCGGCGGAAGTGGCGCATGGCAGCTGCACGGATGTGCCGCCTGCGCGCAAGTAAGTCCGCAGCCAAGCTACCCTGACAAGGCCCGAACTGGCGACGGTTCGGGCCTTGTGCTTTGCGTACCCAAACAATCGCCGCAGAATACTGTGCAGTTGTACAGTATTCATGTCAGCCACTTCCAAGCCCAAGCTCTACAACCCACGCCACCCCGAACGCACGCTGCTCTACCAAACGGTAGCCGAGCACTACGAGACCTGGCTAGAGTTGGCCAGCGCGGGTCAGTTCGACGGCCAGGGCGACCACCACACCCCCAAGCCCTTCGTGCGCAAAGCGTTTGCCACATATCTGGAGTGCGGCACCAGTGACAAGCGTGGTGCCAAGGCAGATGAGCTGCACCTCACACCGCTGGAACTGATCGACCGCATCGCCGCGCTGGTGCCACCGCCACGCACCCACCGGCACCGCTACTTTGGTGTGCTGGCACCAAACTCGCCGCTGAGAGCGGCGGTAACGGCGCTCCCGAGTTCGACAGTTACGCTCGCAAGTGCTTGTTTTTGCTAGAGCGCACTTTCAAAAATGCCACTACAACAGCGCCAACTGCTCCGGCGCCGCTGGTTTTTCGATTCCTAATGCATGAAACACCTCGTTCTGTTCCGTGCTGGGCGTCGACACCCCGACCACCGGCTCGCCGCCGTTCAGGCGCACGCGGTGATGCTGGATGCGCTGTAGTTGCTCGAGCGCCCGCTCGGGCGTGTAGCCCGCGTCCGCCGCCTTGAGTCGGCTGCGCATCACCCGATGCAGGATCAGCGCCATGAAGCAGATCGACGCGTGGGCGCGAATCCGCTCGGGCAGGCGGTGATACACCGGGCCAATCTCGATCTCGGACTTGAGCACCTTGAAGCCGCGCTCGATGTCGGCGAGCGACTTGTAGCGCTGAAGCACGTTCTGCGCGGCGAGCCCCTCGGCGTTGGTCACCAGCAGCAGCTTGCCGTCCATCATTTCGGCAAGACGCTTCGCCTTGTCGTCGATGTGGTAGCTGAAGAGCTCCTCGCCCAGATCCACCTTGAGAATGCGCGACAGGTGCGCTTCGCTGACCGCATGGTAGAAGCGCGCCTTGGCGCCGCTATCCGAGAGTTTGCGCCCCCGGTGCTTCACGCCTTCGTCCTGCTCGGTGAGCTTGCCGGTCCATTGGTCTGCCTGGCGGATCAGCGCGTCGATACGCGCATTGCGCTGCTCGGTCTTCGTGGTTGCCGTCACCGGATCGTGCGCGACCACCAGCCGCAGGTCGTTCCAGGCGTGCTCCGAGATCACTTCCTGCGTGGCGGCTGCGCACTGCTGTTCGTGGAAGGGTTCGAGCAGCTCGATGAACTCGTTGTATCGGCGGCCCGGCACCGCGACGATGAATTCGAGCGGCTTGCCGCTGGCCAGGCGCACGGCCTTCAGCGCCTCCAGATTGTCCAGGCTGAGCAGCCCCCGGTCAGCGACCAGCACCAGGCGCTGCACCGACGGGAAGCGCTCGAGCACCTTGGAGAGTGTGGGCAGCAAGGTACGCGTCTCGGCCGTGTTGCCGTCGAACACCTCGTGGTAGATCGGCAGCCCCTCGGCGGTCTGCACCACGCCGAGCATGAACTGGCGGGCAATCAGCCCTTCCTTGGCCATGCCGTACTGGCGCACGTCACCGGTCTGCTGGCTGAGTCCTTCGCTGCGGATCGTGGTGAGGTCGTAGAACACCATCGACAGATCCTGGTCGATCAGCGGGCGCAGCAGCCCGGCGACCACGGCATCGACCTCGTCCTGGTGATCCATCAGCGCATCGAGGCTGCGCAGCAACTGCTGGTGCGTCACCGCCTTAGGCCCGAAGTCGGGCAGCGCCACGGTCTGCACCCAGCGCAACACGCCGAGCTTGGACTCGGGGTCGCACAGGCGGTTGAGCACCATCAGCCGGATCAGCGCTTCTACATCCGTGGTCCGGCGCGTGCGCCGGAACACCCGGCGCAGCCCCGAGAAGCCGAGCGACTTCCACAGCTCGGTCAGCGCCCATACGTTACCGAGCGCGCGCGCGGACTCGAACGACACCGTGGGCGCCGGCGGTTTGGCGCCCATCGGCGCGCGGCCAGTGATCTTCAGCAGACCGTTGATCACCGCGTCGAGCGACCCATCGACCTGCTCGGCGCGGCCGAGCGTGGCGACGGTGCGCTTCTTTACCCGCCCAGCCTCGTCGCGGTAGGACTCGACGAGCTGGACGTAGCGGCGACCGCCGGAGGTGGTGAGCTTGACGTGCATGATGCCGCCACTTTAACCACCTACAAGTTCGCGTCAAGCTTGAGGTCGTCTGTTACAAACGTGCCACCACAGCGCTTTTGCAATTGCGGCCGTCAAACCCGCGCCGGCGCTGGAGGCACTTTCCGAAAAGGGGCGAAAATTGCGGTTAAGTGTCGAACCCCGGGGCGCTGGCTCAGCCTGCTGCGTCGCAACCAGCCACGGTGGAGGCTGCACAACCTGGCGCGGGCGTACCTGGGGTGGCGGCGCCGGGCAACGCGGCCACACCCACACCCGAACCTGAAGCACGCCCGAAGCGAGCGGCGCATTACTTGTGGGCGGTGCTGATTGCCCGCATCTACGAGGCATTTCCGCTGCTGTGCCCCATGTGCGGTGGGCAGATGCGCATCATTGCCTTCATCACCCACAGCGCCGAAATCCGCCACATCCTGAACCACATCGGGGTGGAGTCTGCCCCCCCGCACATCACCCCGGCACGCGGGCCACCGCTGTGGGAGGGCTGCGACGCGCCGGTGGATGATGGTGCGCAAGGCGAGCCGGATTGGGATCTGGCAGCTCAACCCGACGAGGTAGACCAGCGCGTCAATTGGTGACCCAGTGAAGCGGCGGTATCCATCGCTGCGGGGAAGCAGCTGCGCGCGCGCCAGGCCCAAATGCATACTGCCTCCCAAGCTCTTGCCATTGAGCGGCAAGCGAGCGCTCAACCTTCCTTGGCCGAACGTGTTTCGAGGCCCAAAACTCGCGCCATACTTGGCCTCATGCGGTTGAATTTCCTATCCGTTGCACCTGCGCCATGAAAAGAATCATCCCGCTTTTACTGTTCGCCGCGATGACTGCCTGCGGCCAGTCCGAGGCGCCTCAGAAGGCCAACATTTCGGAGGCGAATATTCCGACGGTGGAGGAACTGGCCGCCAACCCTGAACGACTCAAGGAACTGCGCCAGCAGTGCAAGACCGATCGCCCCAGGCTGGGCGACGTGTTGTGCAACCGGGTCGCCGAAGCCACACGCAAGCGGTTCTATGGCGACGGTGCAACGCCATACAATCCGCCGAAGGAACCACCAAAATTTTGAGCATTACGTGGTTGAGCGTTTCAAGGATCGTGACTATGATCAGCGTCCTGCCAATAAGAGAATGCGGAGATGCATGTCAGGCTGGTGAACTTGCGTTTGGTCCACCGCCTGCATGCCCTCAAACCGAGCCGCGCTATCGCTTGGATGTTGTCTCCGGTTGTACGAGGGACTGCGAAGCCTGGAGGTTCAAGATCTCTTGTTTTGGCGAGAGACTGAGCGAGTAATTTACGTAATGACCATATCTTCCCCCCTGCAATCAGATTCCTCGCCAGTCGGGTTGCCTGGTATTTTGCCCATCCGGCGCTGACCGAAGATATATGAGCCAGATGAGGATCGTTTCGCATGATTGAACAAGATGGATTGCACGCAGGTTCTCCGGCCGCTTGGGTGGAGAGGCTATTCGGCTATGACTGGGCACAACAGACAATCGGCTGCTCTGATGCCGCCGTGTTCCGGCTGTCAGCGCAGGGGCGCCCGGTTCTTTTTGTCAAGACCGACCTGTCCGGTGCCCTGAATGAACTGCAGGACGAGGCAGCGCGGCTATCGTGGCTGGCCACGACGGGCGTTCCTTGCGCAGCTGTGCTCGACGTTGTCACTGAAGCGGGAAGGGACTGGCTGCTATTGGGCGAAGTGCCGGGGCAGGATCTCCTGTCATCTCACCTTGCTCCTGCCGAGAAAGTATCCATCATGGCTGATGCAATGCGGCGGCTGCATACGCTTGATCCGGCTACCTGCCCATTCGACCACCAAGCGAAACATCGCATCGAGCGAGCACGTACTCGGATGGAAGCCGGTCTTGTCGATCAGGATGATCTGGACGAAGAGCATCAGGGGCTCGCGCCAGCCGAACTGTTCGCCAGGCTCAAGGCGCGCATGCCCGACGGCGAGGATCTCGTCGTGACCCATGGCGATGCCTGCTTGCCGAATATCATGGTGGAAAATGGCCGCTTTTCTGGATTCATCGACTGTGGCCGGCTGGGTGTGGCGGACCGCTATCAGGACATAGCGTTGGCTACCCGTGATATTGCTGAAGAGCTTGGCGGCGAATGGGCTGACCGCTTCCTCGTGCTTTACGGTATCGCCGCTCCCGATTCGCAGCGCATCGCCTTCTATCGCCTTCTTGACGAGTTCTTCTGAGCGGGACTCTGGGGTTCGAAATGACCGACCAAGCGACGCCCAACCTGCCATCACGAGATTTCGATTCCACCGCCGCCTTCTATGAAAGGTTGGGCTTCGGAATCGTTTTCCGGGACGCCGGCTGGATGATCCTCCAGCGCGGGGATCTCATGCTGGAGTTCTTCGCCCACCCCGGGCTCGATCCCCTCGCGAGTTGGTTCAGCTGCTGCCTGAGGCTGGACGACCTCGCGGAGTTCTACCGGCAGTGCAAATCCGTCGGCATCCAGGAAACCAGCAGCGGCTATCCGCGCATCCATGCCCCCGAACTGCAGGAGTGGGGAGGCACGATGGCCGCTTTGGTCGACCCGGACGGGACGCTCCTGCGCCTGATACAGAACGAATTGCTTGCAGGCATCTCATGAGTGTGTCTTCCCGTTTTCCGCCTGAGGTCACTGCGTGGATGGAGCGCTGGCGCCTGCAGCGCGACGGTGCGCTGCTCACGACCCACTCGAGCTGGGTGCTTGCCGTCCGCCAGGGGGACACGCCAGCGATGCTGAAGGTCGCGCGCATTCCAGATGAAGAGGCGGGTTATCGCCTGTTAACCTGGTGGGACGGGCAGGGCGCCGCACGGGTCTTCGCCTCGGCGGCGGGCGCTCTGCTTATGGAGCGCGCGTTCGGGGCGGGCGACCTTGCACAGATGGCGTGGTCCGGCCAGGACGACGAGGCCTGCAGGATCCTCTGCCGCACGGCTGCGCGCCTGCACGCTCCGCGGTCCGGACCGCTGCCCGACCTCCATCCGCTGCAGGAATGGTTCCAGCCGCTTTTCCGGCTGGCCGCTGAGCACGCGGCACTTGCGCCCGCCGCCAGCGTGGCGCGCCAACTCCTGGCGGCACCGCGCGAGGTGTGCCCGCTCCACGGTGACCTGCACCACGAGAACGTGCTCGACTTCGGCGACCGCGGGTGGCTCGCCATCGACCCGCACGGGCTGCTGGGCGAGCGCACCTTCGACTATGCCAACATCTTCACGAATCCAGACCTCAGCGACCCCGATCGGCCGCTTGCGGTCCTGCCGGGCAGGCTGGAGGCCCGGCTCCGCATTGTGGTCGCCGAGACCGGGCTTGAGCCCGAACGGCTTCTGCGCTGGATCGTTGCATGGACCGGCTTGTCGGCAGCCTGGTTCATTGACGATGGCGAGTGCGCGGCGATTGATCTGGTCATCAACGCCATGGCACGCCGCATGCTCGATTAGCGCGGTCACCGATCACCTGGTCGTCGAGCTAGCCCAGGCTGGGCCGTGATCCGTTGAAGTCGTTACGGGATACATCCGCCGACTCGAAGCCATGCACCGGGCCAGCATTGTGGAGCGCGTGGCTGAGGGGCTATGGAAGGTGCCGGACGACTTGGCCGAGCGTGGCCGCCAGTACGACGCGCAGCGCCTGGGTGGTGTGGCCGTGGAGCTGAAATCGCACCTGCCTATCGAGCGACAGGCTCGCGCGGTTGGGGCCACCTGGCTCGACCAGCAGTTGATCGGCGGTGGCTCGGGCCTGGGCGACCTGGGCTTTGGCAGCGATGCAAGGCAAGCCATGCAGCAGCGTGCCGACTTCCTGGCGGAACAGGGGGTGGCAGAGCGTCGCGGGCAGCGCGTCATCCTTGCACGCAACCTGCTGGGCACGCTGCGCAATCGGGAGCTGGCGCAGACCGCCAAGGACATTGCGGCGGAAACCGGCCTGGAGCATCGCCCCGTCACAGACGGCCAGCGTGCCGCAGGCATTTACCGGCGTTCCGTCATGCTCGCCAGTGGGCGCTACGTGATGCTCGATGACGGCATGGGGTTCAGCCTGGTGCCGTGGCGGGCGGTGATCGAACAGCGACTGGGGCAGCAGATCGCCGCGACGGTGCGCGGTGGTGGAGTGTCGTGGGAGATTGGGCGGCAGCGCGGGTTCGGTGCTTAACGTCCCGGATACTTGTATCGCAGTCAATCGTTAAGCCTGAGCCGCAAAGTACACCACCATTCTCAAATGCCTATGCTCGTCCACTATCAGCGTCTCATGACGAAAATTTCGTTGCTCACCCTTGGTGTCCGCAACTGAACCAATGCCGCGTATTGCAATCCCGCCGTCCGGCACTTCCCACCCACGGCGAAAGCTGGGAGAGAGCACTTTCAAATCCTCGATCAAAGCCAGCATCGCCGGGTCTTCCGGTGCAATGGCAACGTCATAGCGGAACTGCGCCAGCAGCCTGGGCGCGTCGTTGGGCCAGTCGGTAAGCCGTCGCCGCATGTCGGGGTCGGCAAATGTCATGCGCAGCAGGTTGCGGTCTTCTCGCTGCTTGTCGGCAAATCCGAACAACGCATCAGCCGACGCATTCCAACCCACCACATCCCAGCGCAGGTTCTGCACGTAGGCCGGCCTGGGCAAGTCGTCCAGCAATTGCTGGATGTCCGCTGTCACCGAATCCCATTGATGTGCTTCTGGCGGCGGAGGGCGTCTGTGCGCCAGCAGGAACAGATGGCTGCATTCGGCATCGTCGAGCTTGAGGGCATAAGCCACGCTCAACAGGAATTTCTCCGACACCTGGATATCGCGCCCTTGCTCAAACCATGTGTACCAAGTCAGACCCACGCCAGCCAAGGCCGCCACTTCTTCCCTACGCAGGCCGGGCGTGCGGCGCCGTTCGGTGGCAGGCAAGCCGACAGCGCCCGGCGTCAGCTTCTTCCGATGGCGGGTCAGGAACTCCGACAGTTCGTTTCGAGTACGGCTGAGGCTTCGATCCTGCATGGCTGTTGCTATTGGTAATAGGATAAGTACTTAAATTGTCATGTGATGATATTGCCTGGAAGATGTGGTTTTAGCAATCCGAATTGCCCGAGACCCGCATCCATGACACATCACGAATCTGTCCCTATCGCAGTGCCCGAGGATCACATATCCGAGCGTGCCGGCGCCCGTGCTTGGGCGGGGCTTGCCATCTTGTCCCTACCCACGGTCATGCTGGGGCTGGATCTGTCGTTGCTGCATCTGACCTTGCCGGCACTCGCGCTCGATTTGCAGCCGACCAGCACGCAGGCGCTCTGGATCATGGACGCCTATGGCTTCCTGATCGCGGGTTTTCTCATCACGATGGGAACGCTGGGCGACCGCATCGGTCGCCGCAAATTGCTGCTGATCGGCGCGGTTGCTTTTGCCGTGGCCTCGGTGGCGGCCGCGTTCTCGACCAGCGCCAACATGCTTATCGCGGCGCGGGCCGCCCTCGGCGTGGCAGGCGCCACGTTGATGCCTTCGACACTGGCGTTGATCAGCAATCTGTTCCCTCATCCCCGCCAGCGCGCCCTTGGTATTGGCATCTGGGCAACGATGTGGGGCATCGGCTATGCCCTGGGGCCGGTCGTGGGCGGCCTGTTGCTGGAATGGTTCTGGTGGGGCGCGGCCTTCCTGATCGCGGTGCCTGTCGTGATCCTGCTGCTGATCCTCGCCCCGTTTCTGTTGCCCGAGTATCGCGCGCCCAAAAGCGAACGTGTAGACCTGACCAGCGTGGCGCTGTCGCTCGCCGCTATGTTGCCCTTCGTCTACGGCATCAAGCAGATCGCCAAATCCAGCCTTGCGCCCGATGCTGTTGTCGCCATTCTGGCCGGCGTTCTGTTTGCGTGGATATTCGTCAGGCGTCAGCGACGGCTGGCTGATCCGTTGCTCGATTTGAGCCTGTTTGCCAACCGGGCCTTCTCGGTCGCACTGGTCGTGCTGTTGTTCGGCCTGGTGGCGGTGGGCGGCACGATGCTGCTGGTCGCACAGTATCTGCAACTGGTGGTCGGCTACTCACCCGCGGTCGCGGGTTTGTGGATGGGCCTCGCGGCGCTCGCCATGATCGTTGGCGGCACCGGCGCTCCGCTCGTGGCACGAGTGATCCGACCGGGGTTCGTGGTCGCCGGTTCGCTGGCTCTGTCCGTGTTGGGTTATCTGATGCTGACGCAATTGAGCCACGGCACCGCCGGCGTAACACTGAGCGTTGCCGCTCTGGCGCTGGCCTATCTGGGCAACGGCACCATTGCCGCGCTGGGAACAGACCTCGTGGTCGGTTCTGCACCGCCCGAGAAGGCCGGATCGGCCTCTGCGATGACCGAGATGGTGCAAGACTTGGGGATTTCGCTGGGCATCGCTTTGCTTGGAAGCATTGCTGGCGCGGTTTATCACCAAGAGGTGCTGGGCCATTTGCCGGATGGTCTCAAGACCACTGCGCGCGAAGCCGTCAGCGACAGCTTGTGGGCCGCATCTTCCGTCGCGTCGGAGTTGCCGGCCGGTTTGATGGAACAGGCGCAGGCGGCATTCATCGCGGGACTCCAAGGCGCCGCCATCTTCAACGCAGTAAGCGTTGCTGTGCTGGCCGTGCTTTCCGCCGTGGCGTTGCGTCATGTGGGCGCGAATGCCCGCAAGGTCTGACTATCCAGACTGAAAACGGGAGGCCCTGGCTATGGAGCTACGTCATTTGCGCTGCTTCCTCGCGGTAGCTGAAGAACTGCATTTCGCTCGCGCGGCCGAGAAACTGCATATCGAGCAGTCCCCGCTGTCACGCGCCATCAAGGAGCTGGAAGAAGAGCTAGGCGTGGTGCTGTTCGCACGCACCACGCGCAGCACGCGACTGACTCGCGCAGGCAAGCTGTTCCTCAATCACGTACCGCGCGTGTTCACTGCCTTGCATCAGGCCCGCGACAGCGTGAAGGCCGCAGCCAATGGCTTCCACGGCCAGTTGCGTATCGCCCTGTCCGACGGCATCACGCCGTCACGCTTGCCGGCTTTGCTGGCGCTGTGCCGACAGGAAGAGCCCGAAGTCGAAATCCGCCTGACCGAAGTGCCCCTGTCGCAGCAGATCAAGGGTCTGCATGATGACCTGTACGACGTGGGCTTTGCCTGCTCCGATGATTCCGGCGATGGCATTGTGGCCTCGCCCGTCTGGCACGATCCACTGATGGTGGCCGTGCCTGCCCGACACCCGCTGCTGGCCCACAAGCGCATCCCGTTGGATGAGTTGCTTCGCTATCCGCTGGTCTTGTGCGATCCGCAAGTGTGCGAAGGCCATGCCAAGCATGTCGAACGGGTGCTGCGTCGTACCGAAATGGAGCCTCTGATCGCAGAGCGCGTCGCATCCTTCGATCTGATGATGGCCTTGGTGTCGGCCGGCTTCGCGCTCGGGCTGGCTGGCGCCGCGCACATTGCCTCCAGCCGTGAATCAGGTGTCGTGGCCCGACCGCTCGCGTTGCGCGTGCCGCCGTTGACAACCTACTTGCTCCACCTCGACGGTGATCCGTCCGACGAACTGACCCGCTTCATTGAGCGCGTGCAGACCATCGAATCGCTGGAGCCTCCCAGGCCCATACGAGGCCGCAATCCCGATCAATCGGAGGAACTGACGCCATGAAGAAGATCATTCCGTTCTTGCTGGTGGCCGCGTTGACTGCCTGCGGCCAGTCTGAAACGCCACAGAAGCCCGCCGATTCGGAAGCCAACATCCCGACGGTGGAAGAACTGGCGGCCAACCCCGAACGGCTCAAGGAACTACGGCAGCAATGCAAGACCGACCGCGCCAAGCTGGGTGATCTGCTCTGCAATCGGGTGGCCGAAGCCACGCGCAAGCGGTTCTATGGCGATGGCGAAACCCCGTACACGTCGCCAGAAGAATCCCCCAAGTTCTGATTGCTGACTGATCGCCACATAGCCTTCATTCTTCTGTTCGACACGCCGCAACGCGCCCGCGCTTGCGGCGTTTTTCGTTAGCTCGCCACCGCGCTAATTCTTTCTTTTTGCTCGATCTTTCTGCTCTAAACGGTCTTTGACCGGCACTGACTCGGCACCCATCCTGACGCCTGCGGCACGTCCATGTGCCGCTTTTTCCATGAGGAATCAGCGCAGGAGAAATCGGAGGCCAGGTCATGCAAGGGACGAACGTGCTGTTCGGTCAGATCGCCGTGGTATTCGGCATCGTGATCGCCGGCGTGTGGGGCGCCACACAATGGACAGCAGCCGCCCTTGGCTATCAGCTACGCCTTGGCTCGCCCTGGTTCGATTTTCTTGGCACGCCGGTCTATCACCCGTGGCGGCTGTTCGAGTGGTGGTTCTTCTACGGCGCCTATGCGCCGGAGGTCTTCGACACCGGCGGCGCCATTGCCGGTGCCAGCGGCATGGTCGCCGTGGCCGTCGCCATTGCCATGTCGGTCTGGCGTTCGCGGCAGGCACGCCTGGTCACGACCTACGGTTCGGCCCGTTGGGCGAATGCGGAGGACATTCGCAAGGCGGGCCTCACGCAGCCGGTCGGAGTGTTCCTCGGCCAGCACGACCGCCAATACCTGCGCCACGAAGGCCCGGAACACGTCCTGACCTTCGCGCCGACGCGCAGCGGCAAGGGCGTCGGCTTGGTGGTGCCCACCTTGTTGAGCTGGCCTGCCTCGGCGGTCATCCACGACATCAAGGGGGAGAACTGGCAGATCACCGCAGGCTGGCGCAGCCGATTCAGCCATTGCCTGCTGTTCAACCCCACGGATGCAAACTCGGCGGCCTACAACCCGCTGCTGGAAGTACGGCACGGCGCGCATGAAGTGCGCGATGTGCAGAACATCGCGGACATTCTCGTTGACCCCGAAGGTGCGCTGGAGAAGCGCAACCATTGGGAGAAGACTTCGCACGCGCTGCTGGTCGGGGCCATCCTGCATGTGCTCTACGCGGGCGAAGACAAGACGCTGCGCGGCGTCGCCAACTTCCTGTCCGATCCGGCCAGCCCGTTCGAGCTGACCTTGCACCGGATGATGACGACGAAGCACCTGGGCGATGCACCGCACCCGGTTGTCGCGTCCGCTGCCCGCGAAGTGCTCAACAAGTCGGACAACGAGCGGTCGGGCGTGCTGTCCACGGCCATGTCGTTCCTCGGCCTGTACCGCGACCCGACGGTGGCCGAAGTCACGTCGCGCTGCGACTGGCGCATCGCCGACCTGATCGCATCCGAGCATCCCGTCTCCCTGTATCTCGTAGTGCCGCCTTCGGACATTTCGCGGACGAAGCCGCTCATTCGCCTGATCCTCAACCAGATAGGTCGGCGGCTCACCGAATCGCTCGACGGCAGTGATGGCATCGAGCGCCGCCACAAGCTGCTGCTGATGCTCGACGAGTTCCCGGCGTTGGGCCGCCTGGACTTCTTCGAGACGGCGCTTGCCTTCATGGCGGGCTACGGCATCCGCAGCTTCCTGATCGCACAGTCGCTCAACCAGATCGACAAGGCCTACGGCCAGAACCATTCGATTCTGGATAACTGCCATGTCCGCGTGACGTTCGCCACCAACGATGAACGCACGGCCAAACGGATCTCCGAAACGCTTGGCACCGCTACCGAACTGCGCGCGCAGCGCAACTATGCCGGGCACCGATTGGCCCCGTGGCTCGGGCACCTCATGGTGTCGCGGCAGGAAACCGCACGGCCGCTGCTGACGCCGGGCGAAGTGATGCAGCTTCCGACCGACGAAGCCGTGGTGATGGTTTCCAGCGTGGCACCGATCAAGGCGAAAAAGCTGCGCTACTACGCCGACGCGAATTTCAAGAGCCGCGTATTGCCGCCGCCCGCGCTCACGGCCGGGCAGTACGCCGATGCGCCACCAGCCCGGCCTGACGACTGGAGCGGCCTAGCGATCCCAGCCGTGCCAACGGCCCCGGCTGCGGGCCTGTCCAGCGACGCCGCAGGCACCGCCGACGACGGTGGCCCGCGCCGCCAGCCAGAGCTATCCGAAGTCACCGAATACAGCCCCGAGGCGCCGCCCACCGGCAACGACCTGGCGCTGCTCGATGACGACGACGACCTGCCGCTGCCGCTTCCCGGCCAGCTCGACCCGGCCATGCAGCGCACGGCCCGGCTGGCTTCCCTCGACCCCAACGACGGAATCGACCTATGAGCCAATACCGCCTCAATCTGTTCATCCAGCCTGAGCACGCCAAGCGTCTCGAAGAACTGGCCGCCAAGAAAGGCGTGTCCAAGTCGTCCATCGTCGCGGCGGCGCTCGCATCGTGGCTCTCGCCCGATGCCGGCGACCAGCGCGAGGCGGCCATCGCCAAGCGGCTTGATCGCCTGTCGCGGCAGGCCGAGCGCATGGAGCGCGACCAGAACATCCAGATCGAAACACTGGCGCTGTTCATCCGCTACTTCCTGACCGTCAGCACCCCGATTCCCGAAGCCCATCAGGACGCAGCTCGCGCCCAAGGCAAAGCGCGTTTCGAGCAATTCGTGGAGCGGCTCGGCCGCCACCTGCTGCGTGGCCGCAGCCTGGTGCGCGACGTTGTGGAAGAACTGCACCCAGACCCGGCGCGAATGGATGACGCGGAGGCACTGGCTGAAGCGCAGGAGCGTGCCTCATGAGCGCCATTCCGCAAACCCCGCCCGAACTCTCATCCGCCGCAACCTCTCTGGATCGCCGTATCCAGATGCTGCGCACGGCAATGGGGCCAGTCATCGCCGCTGCGCTGGCCGACCCCGACGTGGTGGAAATCATGCTCAACCCCGACCGCACCCTATGGGTGGATCGGTTGTCATCGGGCCGCATGCCGCTGGGCGTGGAGCTGTCCCAAGACGATGGCGAACGCATCATCCGGCTGGTGGCTGCGCACGTCGGCGCAGAGGTGCATCGCGGGCGGCCGCTGCTGACCGCCGAGCTGCCCGAAACCGGCGAGCGGTTCGAGGGCATCTTGCCGCCCGCAGCGCCCGGCCCAGCCTTCGCGCTGCGCAAGCGCGCCGTGAGCATCATCGGGCTGGATCGCTATGTGGCCGACGGCATCTTGACCACAGGCCAGGCCGAGTTCCTGCGCCGCGCCGTGCGTGAGCGCCAGAACATCCTGATCGCCGGGGCGACGAGCAGCGGCAAAACCACACTCGCCAATGCCTTGCTTGCGGAGATCGCCGCCACGGGCGACCGCGTGCTTGTGCTCGAAGACACCATCGAGCTGCAATGCGCAGCCCGCGACCATGTGCCGCTGCGCACCCGCGCTGGCGTCGTGTCTATGACCGAGCTGGTGCGGGCCACGATGCGCCTGCGCCCCGACCGCGTGATCGTCGGCGAGGTACGCGGCGGCGAAGCCCTGGACTTGGTTAAGGTGTGGGGCACCGGCCACCCCGGCGGCATCGCCACCATCCACGCCGGTTCCGCGCTGGGCGCGCTGCTGCGCCTCGAACAGTTGATTCTTGAAGTGGCGGTGAACCCACCGCGTGCGCTGATCGCCGAGGCGGTCAACGTCGTGATCCACATCGCCGGGCGTGGCCGCAAGCGCCGCGTCGAAAGCATCGCCCGTGTCGTCGGTTTCGACGGCACCGGCTATCGCCTGGCGGACGCGCTGGAAACACCGTTTCCCGAGCTGATGCCGGTTCCTCTCGCAGCCGATGCCGCTGCGCCTTCCTCGTCCCTTGACCTACCTGGAGAACTGCCATGACGCAGATGCACGTTCACGCTTTCCGTAATTCCGTAAATCCGGTTTCAACCATCGCACGCCTGCGGCGGCTGGCCGGCCCCGCGCACCACGGCCTGCTGCTGGCCGCAGTCATGCTGATGACGGCGGGCACGGCGAAGGCATCCGGCTCCTCGATGCCGTGGGAAGGCCCGCTGCAATCCATTCTGGAGTCGATTCAGGGGCCGGTGGCACGCATCGTCGCGGTCATCATCATCATCGCCACGGGCCTCGCGCTCGCCTTCGGCGACACGTCGGGCGGCTTTCGCAAGCTGATCCAGATCGTGTTCGGTTTGAGCATCGCGTTCGCCGCGTCCTCGTTCTTCCTGTCGTTCTTCAGCTTCTCCGGCGGGGCTGTCGTATGAGTGGCCCGGATAGCTTCGCGGCCGGCTTCGAGGTGCCGCTACATCGCTCGCTGACCGAGCCGCTCTTGATGGGCGGCGCACCGCGCACGGTGGCGATTGCCAACGGCACGCTAGCCGCTGCCGTCGGGCTGGGCCTGCAACTCTGGATTCCTGGCGTAGTGCTCTGGATCGTCGGCCATTCTTTGGCGGTGTGGGGTGCGCGCGTCGATCCGCAGTTCATGCAAGTCTTCGCCCGGCACATCAAGCATCGCCCGCTGCTGGACGTGTGAGGGGAGGACGCCGCGATGCTGAACCTCGCCGAATACCGCCAGCGGCCCGCCTTGTTGGCCGACTGGCTTCCCTGGGCCGGGCTGATCGCGCCAGGCGTGGTGCTGAACAAGGATGGTTCGTTCCAGCGCACGGCGCGCTTTCGCGGGCCTGATCTGGACAGCGCCACGCAAGGCGAGTTGGTCGCCACCACGGCGCGGCTGAACAACGCGCTGCGCCGGCTGGGTTCAGGCTGGGCGCTGTTCGTGGAAGCCGAGCGCCGACCGGCCGCAGACTACCCGCACTCCGAGTTTCCCGAACCGTTGTCCTGGCTCGTCGATGAAGAACGCCGCGCCGCCTTCGAGGAATCGGGCAACCACTTCGAGAGCGCCTATCACCTGACGCTGGCCTACCTGCCGCCCGAGGAATCCCGCGCCCGTGCGGCCAAGCTGCTCTACGAGCACGCGCCGGGCGATGGCGTGGACTGGCGCGGCCGGCTCGATGCCTTCGTGGCGGAAACCGATCGCGTGTTCGACCTGCTCGATGGCGTGATGCCGGAAATCGCCTGGCTCGATGACGCACAGACGCTGACCTACCTGCACGCAACCGTCTCGACGCGGCGCTATCGCATCGGCGTCCCCGAGGTGCCTTTCCATCTGGATGCGCTGCTGGACGACTCCGCGCTGGTCGGCGGCCTGGCGCCCATGCTGGGCGACCAGCACCTGCGCGTGGTGTCGGTGCGGGGTTTCCCGACCTCGACCTGGCCGGGCCTGCTGGACGACCTCAACCGCCTGGGCTTTGCCTATCGCTGGAGTACGCGCTTTCTCTGCCTCGACAAAGCGGAGGCGGAAAAGGAGCTGCGCCGCCTGCGCCGCCAATGGTTCGCCAAGCGCAAGAACGTCATCGCGCTGCTGCGCGAAACGATCTTCCAACAGGAAAGCCCGCTGGTCGATACCGACGCCAGCAACAAGGCAGCCGATGCTGATGCCGCCTTGCAGGAACTGGGCAGCGATCAAGTCGCCTTCGGCTACCTCACCGCCACGGTGACGGTGCTCGATGCCGACCCAACCGTGGCCGACGAAAAGCTGCGCATGGTCGAGCGGGTCATCCAAGGACGCGGCTTTGTCACCATCCCCGAAACGCTCAATGCCGTGGATGCGTGGCTTTCGTCTATCCCTGGCAACGCCTATGCCAACGTGCGCCAGCCCATCGTCTCGACGTTGAACCTGGCGCACATGATGCCGGTGTCGGCGGTGTGGGCCGGCCCCGAACGCAACAAGCATCTGGACGGCCCGCCGCTGATCGTCACCCGCACCGATGGCGCGACGCCGTTCCGGCTGGTGACGCACATCGGTGACGTGGGGCACACGATGATCGTCGGCCCGACCGGCATGGGCAAGTCGGTCTTGGTCGCCATGATGGCCATGCAGTTCCGCCGCTATCGCGGCTCGCGCGTCTTTATCTTTGACGTAGGGCGATCCATACGCGCCGCGACCCTGGGCCTTGGTGGCGAGCACTACGACCTCAGTGCCGATGGCGAGATTGCCTTTCAGCCGCTCGCCCGCATCGACCGCGAGGGCTACCGCACCTGGGCCGCCGAATGGATCGAAGGGCGCTTGCTGCACGAAGGCGTGGTCGTCGGCCCCGACGAGAAGGCCGCTATCTGGTCGGCGCTCGGCAGCCTGGCTGGTGCACCCGTGGAGCAGCGCACGCTGACCTGCCTGTCCGTCCTGCTGCAATCGAACGTGATGCGCCAGGCGCTTGCGCCCTATGTGCTCGGCGGCGCGCACGGCAAGTTGCTGGATGCCGACCACGACCGGCTGGGTAGCGCGGATGTGCAGTGCTTCGAGATGGAAGAACTCATGCACAGCAAGGCCGCCGTGCTGGCCGTTCTGAACTACCTCTTTGCCCGCCTGGAAGAACGATTCGATGGCTCGCCCACGATGCTTTTTCTCGGGGAGGCGTGGGTTTTTCTGGACGACCCCATATTTGCGGCCCGGCTTCGGCAGTGGCTCAAGACCTTGCGGAAAAAGCAGGTTTCCGTCGTCTTCGATACGCAGTCGCTCGCCGACGTCAAAGAGTCATCCATCGCACCGGCAGTCATCGAAAGCTGCGCGAGCAGGATCTTTCTCCCTAACCCGCAGGCCACCGAGCCGCAGATTCGCACGATGTACGAGGGCTTCGGCCTCAACAGCCGGCAAATCGAGATCGTCGCCACCGCGCAGCCCAAGCAGGACTACTACTACCAATCGCGCCTCGGCAATCGCCTGTTCGACCTCGACCTGGGGCCGGCCGCGCTCGCCTTCGCGGGCGCATCCACACCGCAAGACCAACGCGACATCGACCGCGTGCTGACGCAGGCCGGTGCTCCCGGCTTCGCTGGCGCGTGGCTGCGCCATCGCGGCCTTGATTGGGCCGCCGACCTGCTGCCGTCGTCACCGGCGGCGGCTTCTTTTCTTTCCCAACCACGACAGGAGAACCTGCCATGAAGACCCGTGTGCTTTCCGTAACGCTGGCCGCCGCGCTGTCGGTGTCGCTGCTGGCCGTGCAGTCCGCAGCAGCGCTGACGGTGTTCGACCCGTCCAACTTCGTGCAGAACACGCTGACCGCCGTTCGCACGCTGGAGCAGATCAACAACCAGATCAACCAGCTTCAAAACGAAGCGCAGATGCTGATGAACCAGGCGCGCAACCTGACGAAGCTGGATTTCGATATCGTCAACCGCCTGCGCTCGACGCTCGCCACCACCGAGCGCCTGATCGCCGAGGCGCAGGGACTGGCCTACGACGTACAGAACATGGATGCCACGTTTTTGCGCCTGTACCCGGAGCAGTACGCCACCACCATCAGCGGCGACCAGATGCTGCGTGATGCGCAGGAACGCTGGAAAAACACGCTGAACGGCCTGCACACCGCGATGCGGATGCAGGCGCAGGTGTCGCAGAACCTGGCGCAAGACGAAAGCGCACTGGCCGATCTCGTAAGCCAGAGCCAGTCGGCCACCGGCGCGCTACAAGCCATGCAGGCGACGAACCAGCTTCTTGCCTTGCAGGCCAAGCAGTCCATCCAGGCCCAGCAGCTCCAGATCACGCAAGACCGGGCGGCCTCGCTGGAACTGGCGCGGCAGGCGGCGGCGACCGAGCGCGCCCGCGAAGTGCGGCGGCGCTTCCTCGGCACCGGCACGCCGTACACGCCGCAGTCCGTCAACTTCTACAACAACTGAAAGGGGGCGGCCATGCGATGCGTTCCTGTCCTGCTGGCCGTGCTGCTGGCCGCGTGTGGCCAGCAGCCGGCCGAAGACCTGGCCGCGACCTTGGCCGCCGATCCCGTGCGGCTCAAGGCGCTGCGCGCCCAATGCGCGGCCGACCGGCACGCCGCAGGCGAAGACACCTGCCGCGCCGCCGCCGAAGCCTTCCGGCGGCGGTTCTTCGCCGGCCAGACCGGGCCGGACGAATACCGGACGCTGACCGAACTGCCGCCGATCCCGGCGAGCTTCGACACGCCCACCGACGACGCGCCGGAAGGCGATGCGCCGCTCGCCGCTGCGGAGGACACGCCATGAACGACGTGACCATCATCGACCGCTTCCTCGATACGTTCTCGCGCTACATCGACTCGGGTTTCGGGCTGTTGCAAGGCGAAGTGGCGTTCCTGACGGCCACGCTGATCGTCATCGACATGACCATCGCCGGCCTGTATTGGGCCATGAGCCACGCCACCGGCCAGGGCGAGGACGTGATCGCAAAGCTGCTGCGCAAGGTGCTCTACGTCGGTGCCTTCGCCTACATCATCAACAACTTCAACTGGCTGTCGGGCATCGTGTTCCGGTCGTTCGCCGGCCTGGGCCTGATGGCCACCGGCTCGACGTTGAGCATGGAGAACTTTCTCCAGCCGGGACGGCTGGCGAAGACGGGCATCGACGCTGGGGCGCCGATTCTCGACCAGATTGGGGACATGGCAGGCTTCCCCGAAGTGTTCGTGAATCTCGACCCCATCGTGGTGCTGTTCATCGCCTGGCTGGTGGTGATCCTCTGCTTCTTCGTGCTCGCGGTACAGCTTTTCATCACGCTGATCGAGTTCAAGCTGACCACGCTTGCCGGCTTCGTCTTGATTCCGTTCGCACTCTGGAACAAGACGAGCTTCCTTGCGGAAAAGGTGCTCGGCAACGTGGTGTCGTCGGGCATCAAGGTGCTGGTGCTGGCCGTCATCGTCGGTATCGGCTCGGGCCTGTTCGCGGAGTTCCAGGTTCATCCCGACGAGCCTTCCATCGACCACGCGCTGGTCGTGATGCTTGCCTCGCTCGCGCTGCTGGCGCTGGGCATCTTTGGCCCCGGTATCGCCACCGGCCTCGTGTCCGGTGCGCCGCAGCTCGGCGCGGGCGCGATGGCGGGCGCGGCCGTCGGCGCGGTCGGCACGGGCGTTGCCATCGGTGCCGCCGCAACCGGCGTGGGTGGTGCCGTCGCTGCTGGAGCACGCATGGCTCCCGCTGCCGCGAAGTTGGCCGGCGCTGGTGCGCGCGCCGCCACGTCGGCGGCCAGCAGCGCCAAGTCGGCATTCCAGGCCGGTTCCGCCGCTGCGGGCGGCGGGGCCAAGGGCGCTGCTGCGGGCCTCGGCAACGTCGCCAAGACCGGCGCGCAGGCGGCAGGCCGCCGAGCTGCGTCCGGTGCTTCCGCTGCCGGGCAGAAGGTGGCCGATTCCTTCCGGGCTGGCTGGAACGGCGCGGATGCCGGCGCTGCCGGCTCCGGCCAGGCCGCCGCAGGCGAAGGCGCGGGCAGCGCCGCCAGCGCACCGAAGCAGGAGCAACCCGCCTGGGCCAAGCGGATGCACCGCCGCCAGCAGATCACCCATGCCGCAACCACCGCCGCCCACACGCTGCGCGGTGGCGACGGCGGAGGTTCGGGGCAAGGCCCGAGCCTGCGCGCCGATGAGTGAACCGATACCTGACCCTCAAGGAGAACACCCATGCGATTCAAACGCCCGCAGGTGCGCTATGCCGACACGCCGCAGCCTGCAACCCCTTACCAATCAGCCGCGCAGGTGTGGGACGACCGTATCGGCTCGGCCCGCGTCCAGGCCAAGAACTGGCGATTCATGGCCTTCGGCTGCCTCACGCTCGCGCTTCTGATGGCTGGCGGCCTGGTGTGGCGCTCGGCGCAGTCCATCGTCACGCCTTACGTCATCGAGGTCGATCAGTCGGGGCAGGTGCGCGCCGTGGGCGAAGCGGCTACGCCGTACCGGCCCGCCGATGCGCATATCGCGCACCACCTGGCGCGCTTCGTCGGCCTGGTGCGATCGCTGTCTGTCGATCCCATCGTTGTGCGGCAGAACTGGCTGGATGCCTACGACTACACCACCGACAAGGGCGCGGCCGTGCTCAACGACTACGCCCGCACAAATGACCCATTCGTGCGCATCGGCAAGGAGTCGGTGACGGTGCAGATCACCAGTGTCGTCCGCGCCAGCGACACGTCTTTCAACGTGCGCTGGACGGAACGCCGCTACGTCAATGGCGCGGCCGCCGGGCTGGAGCGGTGGACGGCCGTGGTGTCCATCGTCCTGCAAACCCCGCGCACCGAAGAACGCCTGCGCCGCAACCCCCTGGGCATCTACGTCAATGGCCTGGCGTGGAGCCGCGAACTGGATTCTTCCGAAGGAGCCAAGCCATGAATGCACTTTTCCGTAAATCCGTTTTGCCGTCGATCCTGCTGGCCTCGACTGTTCTGTTCTCGGGCTGCGCCTCGCAGGGCAAGCCGCCGCCGTCCATTTCGCTCGATGAGCCGGTGCAGGCGCAGCCGCTGCCGGAGCCGCCCGCGCCGGTGGAAGTGGTCGCCGTGCCCGAGCCGCTGGCACTCCCGGCACAGTTGAAGCCGTTGCCCGAGGTGGACGCGGCCCCGGCCGCGCCGGAGCCGGCCGACGAGAAGGTGCGTGTTTCGCGTGCGAATGCCGAGGCGCGTATCGCGCCGACCCGCGAGGGTTACGTCAATGCGATTCAGGTGTGGCCTTTCACCGATGGCGCGCTGTATCAGGTCTATGCCGCGCCGGGGCGCGTGACCGTGGTTTCGCTCCAGCCAGGCGAGGAGCTTGTCACTGTCGCCGCCGGCGATACCGTGCGCTGGATCGTGGGCGACACGTCCAGCGGCAGCGGCGCCGACCTGCGCGTCAATGTGCTGGTCAAGCCGATCCGCTCTGGCCTGAGAACCAATCTGGTCATTACTACCAGCCGCCGGACGTACCTGCTGGAGCTGACCTCGACGGAAAAGGCGTGGATGGCCTCAGTGTCCTGGGACTATCCGAAAGACCGGATGCTGGCCTTGCAGCGCCAGGCACAGGCGGCCAGCGCCGCAGCGCCGGTCGATACCGGCCTGTCGCTGGAGAAGATCCGCTTCCGCTACGCGGTCAGCGGCAGTAATCCGCCGTGGAAGCCGCTGCGTGCCTTCGACGATGGCGAGAAGGTCTATATCCAGTTCCCGCCGGGCATCGCGCAAGGCGAGCTGCCGCCGCTGTTCGTCATCGGCGCGCAGGGCGACGGGCAACTGGTGAACTACCGTTTCCGCTCGCCGTACTACATCGTGGATCGGCTGTTCGGCGCGGCCGAACTGCGCCTCGGTGGTGATGGCGGCGACGTGGTGCGGATCGAACGCACGGATGGCGCGGTGCGGAGGAACTGACCATGAGCCAGGACGACACTCCCGACCTCGCCACGCCACAGGCGGGCAAAGTCACGCCCGAGGCGGTGGCGCTGCGCGCCCAGCCGCGCCCGGTCACGCGCCTGAACCGGCGCACGCTGGCCATCCTCGCAGGCACCCTGTCGGTCGCCGTGCTCGGCGCGCTGATGTGGTCGCTGCAACCGCAGCGACGCGGCGCAGGCGAGCAGACCGAGCTTTACAACGTCGATCGTGTCTCGAAGTCCGAAGGGCTGGACGCGCTGCCGGCGGACTACTCGAAGCTGCCGCCCCCTTTGCCGGCATCCGTGCCGGAGCTGGGGCCGCCGCTGCCGGGCGATCTTGGCCCGGCCATCGTGAAGTCGCAGCAGCCGGTGACGGCCGCCTATGCGGCCCCCGGCCACGACCCCAACGATGCGCTGCGCAAGGAAGCCGAAGCGGCGGCGGCATCGTCGGTGTTCTTCCGCTCAGGGTCGCAGGCCGCGCCAGTGGCGCAGACGCAGGTGGCCGCCGCGCCGGGCTTCGCCGCCAATGCGGCCTTCGACCCACTGGCGGCTGGCCCGGCCTCGACGGCGGCCCAGCCTGCCGACCCGACCGCCGTACAGAACCGGCAAGACCAGAAAGAGGCTTTCCAGAAAGCCGGAACCACGGAAACCCGTAATTCCGGCAACCTGACCCTGCCGGCCTCGCCGTATCAGGTCATGGCCGGAACCGTGGTCGCAGGTGCCTTGGTGACAGGCATCAAGTCCGATCTGCCGGGCGACGTGATCGCCACGGTGACGGAGCCGGTCTATGACACGGCCACCGGCAAGTTCCTGCTGATCCCGCAGGGGTCGCGCATCCTCGGGCGCTACAACAGCCAGGTCAGCTACGGGCAGAGCCGCGTGCAGATAGTGTGGAACCGGGTCATCCTGCCGGATACCTCATCGCTGACGCTCGACAACCTTGTGGGCACCGATTCAGCGGGCTACGCCGGCCTGGAGGACGACGTGGACTGGCATTGGAAGCGCATCGTCTCGGGCGCGGTGCTGACGACGCTGCTGGGCGTAGGCGCCGAGCTGGCCGCGCCGGAGAATCGCCAGGATGGCAACCGCATCGTGATCGCCGGGCGCGATAGCGCGCAAGACAGCATCAACCAGGTCGGCCAGGAGATCACCCGCCGCAACATGAACATCCAGCCGACACTGACGGCGCGGCCAGGGTTGCCGGTGCGGATCATCGTCAACCGGGATCTGGTGCTGCGGCCGTACCAGCCCCTGTTCTTTAACCGGGGAGCTTCGCAATGACCACGACCAAGAAGCTGCGGCTCGGGCCTCTGCCCAAGACCGAGAGTGTCAAGCTGACCTTCGCCTGCCCGGCAAGCCTGAAAGCCGACCTCGACCGCTACGCCTCGCTGCACGCGCAGGCGTATGGCGAGGCGGTCGATGCAGAGAAATTGATCCCGCACATGCTGGAGGCGTTCATGGCGGGGGATCGGGGATTCAGGAAGGGCACGGCGACCCGGAGCGCGCCATCGAAGCCGACATGATGGCGTCACATACCAACGGCATCCATCGAACGCGCAGCCACCGGCTGCGCGTTCTTCATTCTGGATGCCGCCAAGCCTCTTGGGCTATGATGACGCGACAGGCCCGCCGTTCCTCGGCAATCCAGCACGACACGGTGCGATGCGGCTTTCTCTCCCGACGCTCTTATGTGGCTCCTAGCCGACGAAGCCGCGGTTCTGCAAAGCGGCCCCGAAAAGAGCTAACCTACTGTCCCATATACGGTTTCAAGCCCTGCGTGATTTGCGCGAAAGACTTGACACCGGCACTTTTTTGACGCCATTGCCGGCGGTGGAGGCCTAATCACGTTGCCTGTGATGTTCGTCGCAGGCATTGACCCGTTGGCTGCAATTGCCACCAACAAATTCCAAGCTGCCTCGGCCACCGTGTCCGCCACCTGTGCATTCGCCCGCAAAGGCATGATCGACTGGAAAAGCGGCCTGCCCATGGCCTGTATGGCATTTGCGGGTGGCGCTGTTGGTGCGTTGTCGGTAAGCCTGGTGCCCAAAGCCCTGCTGCAGGCCTGCGTGCCCGTGCTGCTGATTCTGGTAGCGGCTTACTTCGCCTTCAGCCCCAAATTGGACAACCAGCAACGCAAGGCGAAGCTGTCCATCAGCCTGTTTTGCCTGCTGGTAGCACCGATCATTGGTTTCTACGATGGTGTGTTTGGCCCTGGGGTGGGCTCATTTTTCATGCTCGCCTGCGTGATTCTGCTCGGACAACCGCTGCTCCAGGCCGTCTGCAACAGCAAACTGTTGAACGCGGCATGCAACCTCGGAGCGCTATCGGTATTCTCGCTGAGCGGCGCTATTATCTGGCCGCTAGCGCTGGCAATGGCCTGCGTTGCGTTTCTCGGTGCCCAGGCAGGTGCGCGGTGTGCGGTGCATTTTGGCCCTAGGCTGATCCGCCCGCTGTTGGTTTGCGTGTGTTGCATCATGGCGCTCAAGCTATTGTTCAGCACCGGAAACCCGCTCGCTGAGCGGCTGCATCTTCTGTTTCTCTAGGTGGTGTTCATGCAACTTGAAGCAACTTCCTCGCAGCGTTCTACCTGGCAATACGATGAACCCAGCCCCGGCGAGGAGCGGTTTATCACCGAGACTTTCGACAATTATCAGCAACAGGCCCGCTGGCTGGTACCCGACGAAGAGTGCGCACCGCCAATGTTCGTGGTGGGTGGCGCGCAATCGGATTTTACCCGCCTCAATCCCCTGCTCTATCGCTTGCAAACATTAGGTATCGGTTCGCTGACTGCCAACCTGTCTGGGCACAGTCTTGCCAGCGAACCCGGTGCGGCTCAACCATCGCTCAGCACCAACCGTGAAGAAGCACTGCGTTTTCACCGGCATAT
Source organism: Pseudomonas sp. NUPR-002 (assembly GCF_056322725.1). Classification (NCBI taxonomy): domain Bacteria; kingdom Pseudomonadati; phylum Pseudomonadota; class Gammaproteobacteria; order Pseudomonadales; family Pseudomonadaceae; genus Pseudomonas; species Pseudomonas sp. NUPR-002. The sequence goes on along the minus strand of NZ_CM150476.1, from coordinate 567,028 downwards.
CGCGGCGCGCTGTGAAACAGTGGTGGGTCACAGCCTGGGGGCCTCTATCGCGCTGAAGCTGGCGGCGCAGCAACCGGCTGTGGATAAGTTGGTGTTGATCTGCCCTGCCGTCTACCCAGACAACGCTCATGACGCGCCCTTCGGCCCGGCATTCAAGGCTGCGATCAGCAAGCCCTATGGATTTCTCGACTGCGACAGCTTTGAATTTTTGCGCCAGTTCCAGGGCCGTGTGCTGTTGGTAATGGGTGAGTTCGATGGGCTTAACTCCCAGGCGCACGGCCAAGGTGCAGGCACTTCGGCGGGCACCCTGTGGCTGGCAGGCGCTCAGCGTTACAGCCCGATCCCGGAAGAGGTCACCCGCACGCTGCTCAAGTCGGTGCCACCGCCGCATCTGGAGTGCTTGCTGCTCGCAAACTGTGATCACAGTATCGCCGCCCATTTGCGCAGCACGCCCATGGTCGCCGACCAGGTGGCGCAAACCGTAGCGGAGTTCATTATCGGCGAGCGCTGATCACTCGATCTCGAACAGCCCGTTGCTGCCGGGCCCGACGCTGAGCCGCTCGCGTACATCGTCGTCGATACGCGGGTCATCGGGGCGGTACAGCTTGACCTGGCGGTAGGCATTGATGCGGTTGATCTCCGTCCCCAGGTACTCCCACACCACCCGGGTGCAGGCGGGGGTGCGCCGATCGCCGCTGGACACCCCGGTTTTCAGGCCATTGAGGCGGGTGATGCGGCTTTTGAAGCTCGGGATCAGGATGGTCTGGCTCATTTCATTGACCGTCAGCGACTCGTAGTCCATGAGAAACAGGCGATCCTGCAACTGGAACGCCGCCCCCAGATAACGGCAACGCACCCAGTCTTCGGCTTGTACATCGGTACTGCTGGAGCGCTCCTGACGCTCCTGGCGCTCGAACAGAAAAGTGCCCCGCTCTTCGCGCAAATGCACCAGCGACAGCAGGATCAAACCCGGCACCGACATGCAGTTGGAGTATTCGAAGTAATAACCGCAGTAACGCGAAAGATTGCCGCTCTGCTCGCGCAGGGGCCTGAGCAATTCGCTGAGCGGATCTGCCTGGGAGGTGGCGACGCTGGCCGGATTACGTGCGCCGATCAACCGAGCGAACTGCTCAGGCGGCAGCCCCAGTTCGTAATCTTCCACGCCAAAGAAATCACCGATGCGCTTGAGGTTGAAAGGCGTCGGCTGACTCTGCCCGCTCAAGTACTTGTTGAACTGCGCGCGATTGATCGACAGCTGTCGGCAAACCTCTGAGATAGAGCGGTAGTGACTGCAGGCGAGTTTAAGGTTGATACCGAGATTTTCGCTCATGCGATCCGTTCCAGGTGATGCGACAGGCGCCAGTTTAGCATCAAGTCGCATCAACTCAGAGCAACATGCGAAATTGTAACAACGTTTATCTTGGCCAACTATGCGCGCCTGGGGCACGGCGCATCGACGTCGGCGCCCTCGTCTTTCACGCAAAAAAACAAGAATCGAGGTTACTCCATGCTCGAAGCGCTCAACGATTTCCTTTCGGGGAAACTCCTCATCGTGCTCATCGTCGGACTCGGCAGCTATTTCACCATCCGCTCCCGCTTTGTCCAATTCCGCCATTTCGGCCACATGTTCGGTGTGTTCAAGGAGTCGTTGCGCGGCCAGGCAGGCCAACTGAGTTCGTTCCAGGCACTGATGCTGAGCTTGGCCGGTCGTGTCGGTGCGGGCAACATTGCCGGTGTCGGCATCGCCGTCACCTTGGGCGGCCCAGGTGCGGTGTTCTGGATGTGGGTCACGGCCCTGGTGGGGATGTCCAGCAGCTTCTTTGAATGCACCCTGGCTCAGGTCTACAAGCGCAGCGACGGTGATGGTCTGTACCGTGGCGGCCCGGCTTACTACATTCAGCACGGCCTGAAGCTGAAAACCATGGCCGTTGTGTTCTCGCTGCTATTGCTGGTGACCTACGGCTTTGCCTTCAACGGCCTGCAGTCGTACACCGTGACCCACTCGCTGCAGAACGCTTTCGGCTTCGATCCACAGCACACCGGCATCGCCCTGGCCGTGTTGCTGGCCATCGTCTTCCTCGGTGGTATCAAGCGTATTGCCTCGGTGTCCGACCTGCTGGTCCCGGTCAAGACCCTGGCCTATATCGGCGTGACCCTGTACGTGATCGGCAGCCAGATCGAGCACGTTCCAGCCATGCTGGAAACCATCTTCAAGAGTGCCTTCGGCCTTGATCCAGCCTTTGGCGGCCTGCTCGGCAGCGCCATTGTCATGGGCGTGAAGCGTGGTGTGTTCGCTAACGAAGCCGGCCTTGGCAGCGCGCCGAACGTCGCCGCCGTGGCGGCCGTGCGTCACCCCGGCGCACAAGGTGTGGTACAGGCGTTCAGTGTGTTCCTCGACACCTTCGTTATCTGCACCTGCACAGCGCTGCTGATCCTGCTGTCCGGCTTCTACACCCCGGGTTTTGAAGGGGATGGCATTGTCCTGACCCAGAACTCGCTGGCAGCCGTCGTGGGTGACTGGGGCCGCTTGTTCGTCAGCGTGGCACTGTCGCTGTTTGTCTTCACCTGCATTCTGTACAACTACTACCTGGGCGAAACCAGCCTGCAGTTCCTCACCCGTAACCGTCTGGTGCTGCTGGGCTATCGCGCCCTGGTACTGGCGCTGATCGTCTGGGGTTCGGTGCAGAACCTGTCCACCGTGTTTGCCTTCGCTGACATCACCATGACCTGCCTGGCCTTCGTTAACCTGATTGCCCTGGCCCTGCTGTTCAAGGTCGGCCTGCGGGTCATGCGTGACTACGACGAACAACGCAAAGCCGGTATCCAGCAGCCGGTGTTCGACGCCGCGAAGTTCAGCGACCTGGATCTGGATCTGCAAGCCTGGCCAACCAAGCCGGCAGCCGCAGCCGATGCACAGGCCACTGCAACAGCTACCGCGCAGCCGCAGCACTGATATGCGCAGCGTGAAAAACCTGCTGGTCCTCTATACCGGAGGCACCATCGGCATGCTCGAAACCCCGCAAGGCCTGGCGCCTGCCGGTGGTTTCGAGCCGCGTATGCGCGACTACCTGGCCAGCGATCCGCACTCACCGAGCATCGACTGGACGTTGCGTGAACTGTCACCGTTGCTGGACAGCGCCAACATGCAGCAAGCCAACTGGCTGGCGATGCGCGACGTGATTGTCGAGGCGGTGAAACAAGAGGGGCACGACGGCGTCCTGGTGCTGCATGGCACCGACACCCTGGCCTATAGCGCCGCAGCGTTGTCGTTTCTGTTGCTCGAACTGGAAGTGCCGGTGGTGCTGACCGGTTCGATGCTGCCCGCCGGTGCCCCAGACAGCGATGCCTGGGACAACCTGTGCGGTGCCCTGCGCTTGTTCGAGGCAGGGATCGACAACGGCGTGCAGCTGTATTTTGCCGGTCAACTGTTGCACGGCGCCCGCGCCAGCAAGCAGCGCAGCGAAGCCTTCGATGCCTTTGCTGCACTCCCACGGCATCGCGAGGGCCGGCGCGCTGAACAGCTGCCAGCGGTGCTCAGCTACTGCCAGCCGCGTGTGCCAGTAAACCTCGCGGTGTTGCCGATCTACCCGGGGCTGCAGGCCGCTCATGTGCGTGCGTTGATCAACAGCGGGGTCAAAGGCTTGCTGCTGGAATGCTACGGCAGCGGCACCGGCCCCTCCGATGACGAGGCCTTGCTCCAGGCCTTGGCCGAAGCGCGCCAGCGCGGCGTGCTAATGGTCGCGATCAGCCAGTGCCCGCAAGGCAGTGTGCGGTTCGACACTTACGCAGCAGGTAGCCGGCTACGCGATGCCGGGCTGGTCTCGGCGGGCGGCATGACCCGTGAAGCAGCGCTGGGCAAACTGTTTTCGCTGCTCGGTGCCGGGTTGGACATCGCCACGGCGCAGCACTGGTTCGCACTGGACCTGTGCGGCGAACGGGTGCAGTAAAAATGGCGGAAGGCAGCGGGAGTCGAACCTGCCCGGGAACGGCTGCCGTCCCCAACCGGGTTTGAAGCCCGGCCGCGCCACCGGGCGCGATTGCCTTCCTTGAACTCAAAGCCCTGGCGATTGTGCCAGGGCGCTGTCGGTACGAACCTGACGCCGGTCACCGACGCGTCTGGTCAGGCCGATCCGGTCAAAATACTCCAACACCTGAATGCTGCGCTTGCGGCCGATACCCAGCACATCACGGAACGCCGCCGCTTGCACCACCGGATCGTCGCTGGCCAGCTGCAACAGCATAGCTGCCATTTGTCGGATTGTGGCCTGGGGATAGAACAGATCACGCACCACCTGGTGCACCTGTCCCAGGCGCGCCAGTTTGCGCAGCAACAGTCGAACTGGCGCTTCCTCTTGCCCCAGCGCCTTGGCCAGATCACGCACCCACGGCGGGTCGAATTGTCCTTGTTCGAGCAGCGGTTGTAGCTGTAGCCACAAGGCCTCGTCAGCTTCGCTCAGGCGTATCTGATGTTCAGGCAAATGCAGCCAGGGCCCATTGCCAACAATCGCCCCGCTGGCGAGCAGTTCATCCAGCAGGCTGATAAACGCCGGGCGCTCCAGCGCCAGGGCAACAAAACGACGCAACCGATCACGGTCGGGGCCGAGCTGGTCGGGCTCTTGCTGATGAAAGCGTGCCAACTGCTCCAGCACGCGTTGCTTCAATGTCTGCCAACGCGCCGTGGTGAACATCAACGGGCCCTGGCGTGTGGCGATCACCTGAACATCCGTTGGCAACACCCAGCTACTACGCAGACGGTTGAACTGACGCTCCAGGCGCTGCGGGTCGAGGCCAACGTCGTCGTTGGCCAACAGTGCCGACAAGGCCTGCTCCAGGCCGTCGGCTTCGGCCAGTGCGTGTAACTGCGCCAGCCGCGCCTCACTTCGACGTTGCCGCGCCGGCGCATACGGATCAAGCACCCGGCCACCGCCGAGGGTGCGTTGTGCGCTGTGATCGCGCAGCACCAAGCGATCGCCATGCACCGCCTGCAACGGCGCATTGAGCTGTAACTGGGCGAACATGCGCTCACCTGGCAACAGCAGCTCGCCCTGCAACAGTGCCACACGGGCACTGACATCCTGGGTTCCCAGGTGCACATGGACCGGGCTGAAATGGGCAAAGCTGCGGGTTTCACTGGCCAGCAAGTGCAGCTCGATATCCACCCGCTGCGTCGGCCCGTGCAGCCACTCGGCGAGCAACCAGTCGCCGCGATGAATCTGCTCAAGTTCCAGGCGCTCGGCACTGATGTTCAGCGCCACCCGCTGGCCTGCCCAGGCCTCGGCCACCCGCTGGTTCTGCGCATGCAGCCCGCGCACCCGCACCGATTTTCCCGCCTTGCCCAGCGAGAGCGTGTCGCCCAACTGCACCTGCCCCTCCAGCGCGGTGCCAGTTACCACAATGCCAGCCCCGGCCACCGCAAAAGCGCGGTCGATGGCCAGACGAAAGCCGCCCCGGCGGCTGCGTTCACGTACCGTGCGCTGAGCCGCGATCAACGCCTGACGCAAGGCATCGACACCCTCACCGGTGACGCTGGACAGGGGAAATTGCTCGGCGCCAGCATAGGGCCCGGCGGCCAGCAGATCACTGACTTGCGCGTGCACCTGCTGGACTCTGCGCAGCTCGACGCGATCGCACTTGCTGATAGCGACCACCAGCCGGGGAATACCGAGCAACTGCACGATCGCCAGGTGCTCTCGGGTTTGCGGCATAACCCCGTCATCGGCGGCAATCACCAACACCACCAGATCAACACCCTGCGCACCGGCCAGCATGTTGTGGATAAACCGTTCATGGCCCGGCACGTCAATAAAGCCGGTCAACGGCGCATCGGCTTCGAGGCTCGCATAGCGATAGCCCAGGTCGATGGTCATGCCACGCTCGCGCTCTTCACGACGATGGTCACCTACTTGCCCGGTCAGGGCAGCGAGCAATGAGGTTTTGCCGTGGTCGATATGGCCTGCCGTACCGACAATCACCTCACCGCCTCCAGCCGCTGCAGCTCAGGCAATTGCGCCAGCCAGCCGGCTTCGTCATCCAGTTGCCGCAGGTCTAGCCACAAGGCGTCATCATCAATGCGCCCTAGCACTGGAATCGGTAAATGCCGCAGCGCCTCTTCAAGGCCACGCAGGCTACGCCCACGCAAGCGCCTGGTCTGTTGCGGTCGCAGGCACAAGGCGGCACTGGGCAGACGGGCCACCGGCTGGCTGCCACTGCCGATCATGCTCAACGCTGGCACTGCGGCAACGTCCCAGTCAGCGCCCAATACCTGCCCGAGTACCGGCGCCAGACGCTGAGCCTGAGCAAGGATCTCTGGCTGTGGGCGGGTGAGCAAACGCAGGCTGGGCAAGCGCTCAGCCAACTGGTCGGGGTTGCGGTACAGGCCCAGCACGGCTTCCAGCGCGGCGAGGGTCAGTTTGTCGACCCGCAGGGCACGCTTGAGCGGGTTCTTCTTGATCTTGGCAATCAGCTCCTTGCGACCAACGATGATGCCCGCTTGCGGGCCGCCGAGCAGCTTGTCGCCACTGAAGGTGACGATATCGGCGCCGTCAGCCAGCGCCTGGCGCACGGTCGGCTCGGCAGGCAGCCCCCAGCGCGTCAGATCAAGCAAGCTGCCGCTGCCGAGGTCTTCAAGCAGTGGCAAGCCATGCTGATGCGCCAGCTGCGCCAGCGCCTTGGTTTCGACCTGAGTGGTAAAGCCCTGAATGCTGTAGTTGCTGCAATGCACACGCATCAGCAGGCCACTGCGTGGACTGATGGCCGCTTCGTAGTCGCGGGCATGGGTGCGGTTGGTAGTGCCGACTTCATGCAGTTTGACCCCGGCGCGGGCCATGATGTCGGGAATACGAAAGGCACCGCCGATTTCGATCAGCTCACCGCGGGAGATGATGCCTTCCTTGCGCGCGCCCAGGCTGTTGAGCGCCAGCAGTACGGCAGCGGCGTTGTTGTTGACCACGGTCACCGCCTCGGCGCCAGTCAGTTCGCGGATCAAGCCTTCGATCAGGTCATCGCGGTCGCCGCGCTTGCCGGTGGCCAAATCGAATTCGAGGTTCAGCGGGTAACGCGCGGCCATCTGCACCGCATCGATGGCCTCCTGTGGCAACAGCGCCCGCCCCAGGTTGGTGTGCAACACCGTGCCGGTCAGATTGAACACCCGCCGGACCTGGCTGCGGTGCTGGGCCGCGAGCCGTTCACCCGCACGACCGGCGAGTACCGCCGGTGACAACTCGGCAGCCTCCAGCTGGCCAAGCCTGGTAGGTTCGCGCAAGTCGTCGAGGAGCTGGCGCAAGCTGGCCAGTAGCGCATCGCGGCCGTAGCGGTCTGTGAGCGGCTGGCAGGCGGGGTGGCGCAACAGGGTGTCGATGGAGGGCAGGCGTGTCGGTAGTTTGGCAAGGTTGGAAGACATTCTGGAGGGTACCTTCGACGGTATGGTGCAGATCGCGGGGCAAGCCCGCTCCCACAGGCGCGATAGTGTAGACCCTAGCCTCACTCCCCTCCCGGCGCCAGCATCAGGTTCGGCGCCAACCGTTGGAAACCCTCCTGATCCAGACGCATGTCCAGCGCCAGGCTCGCCAAGTCTGCCGACAGCGCCTCTGCCTCGGCATCGCACTCCAGATACAACTGCTTCAGGTAGCTTTTGCAGCCGGGACAACACTCGGCACGCAACGGTGCTTTACCTGCGGCATAGCGGTCATCGTCAAGGTTGAAATAGGTCAACCCCTTGCTCTGCTCGCAGTAAATGCACTTGACCCGCACCACATGCCATTCGCAGGCGCACAGCGAGCACACCAGGTAGCGCAAACCGTTGTACTTACCGCGATGGCGGATCACCCCGGCCATCGCCGGTGATCCACACGCCGGACACTGGCACAGACTATCAGCGGCCTTGAGATCGGCGCTCGGCACGTTCAGCAGCCAATGACTCCACGCTGCCTGCAGCGCAGCCCCCAAAAACGGCACCAGCGCGGCGGGCACGGCGCTGAATTGCCCGGTCAACAAGGCAATCCCCCAGAGTTTGCGTTGCTCGTCACTGGCCTCACGCAGTCGGCCCACTGCCGCAAGCAGTTCGGCATTGGCGGGCGCCACATAGCGCTGCAACAGCGCATCGAGGTACGCCAACCAGTGCCCCTCGCGCACCAGGCTATCGGCAGCCAATGGTGGCAAGCCGTGTTCCAGGCACAGGCGTTGGCGCTGCGTCTGCTCGGGTGCCGCGACAGGCGGCTGGTCTAGCAGGCTTTGCTGGATGCGGCACAGTTCGGCCACCAGACGCAGGTAGTCTCCCAGCGCATTTCCCACTGCGAGGGTGTCCAGCCGCGCCGCGCGCAAGGCAAACAGATTGACCGGTGGCAGGTAGAGAAACGGCGGCGTGCTGGCCGCCGCTTCGATCTGTCCGGGCTCGAGAATGGTGCTCAAATGATCATCCTTTTTTGCTGATCTGCGAGTCGGGTGGATCTTCCCGGGTCACTTCCCGGTACCACAGTTCATGGTGCTTCTTCGCCCAGGCGCGGCTGACCCAGCCATGCAGCATGGCGCTGACCGAGCCTTTGATCCAGATCCCGGCATAGATGTGCACAATGATGCTCAGCACCAGCACAAACGCCGCCAGCGCATGCAGCAGTGTCGCCAGGCGAATCGAGCCAATACTGAAGTACTGGCTGAACCAGGCACGCCAGATCACCACGCCACTGAGCAACAGCACCAGCATGCACAGCAGCAAGGTCCAGAACAGCAGCTTCTGCCCGGGGTTGTACTTGCCGATTGGCGGCACGCCCTCCTCTTCATTGCGCATCACCCGGCCAATACCCTTGAGCCACTGGCGGTCATTGGCGATGAAGTAATTCGCCCGCCAGAAACGCAGCACCAGGCCGAGGAAGAACACGAACATCAATACGCCCATGAACGGGTGCAGGATGCGCGTCCACGGCCCACCGCCAAACAGGTGACTGAGCCAGAACAGCGCCGGGTGAAACAGCGCCAGCCCCGACAATGCCGCCATGATGAACAGGATCGCCACCACCCAATGGTTGGTACGTTCGTTAGCGTTGTAGCGCAGGATGGGTTTGTCTTTCATGGCCGCTCCTCCCCTTGCGCACCTGGCTTGTTCGGGTCGTACACATGCACGGTCGGGTCAACCACGTGCACACTGGTGTCTGGCGCGCTCGGGTGCTCGTCCTCCTCGACCCGGTTCGGGCCGATGCGCACATAGTGGAAGAACCCGGCCAGCACTGCGGCGCCCATCGCCAGCAACGCCAGCGGCTTGCTCACGCCTTTCCACAGCCCCACCAACGGGCTGATCACCGGCTGGTCCGGCAGGCCGGCGTAGAGTTTTGGCTGATCGGCGTGGTGTAGCACGTACATCACGTGAGTACCACCCACGCCATCCGGGTCATAGAGGCCAGCGTGCTCAAAGCCGCGCGACTTGAGGTCGACGATGCGTTCGGCAGCATGCTCCTTCATGTCTTCTTTGCTGCCGAACACGATGGCACCCGTCGGGCAGGTTTTTACGCACGCCGGTTCCAGCCCTACCGCGACGCGGTCGGAACACAAGGTGCACTTGTACGCCTTGTGGTCCTTCTGCGAAATCCGCGGAATGTTGAACGGGCAGCCGGTAATGCAGTAACCGCAGCCGATGCAGTGGTCCTGATTGAAGTCGACGATGCCGTTGGCATGCTTAATGATCGCCCCGGGGCTTGGGCACGCCTTCAGGCAACCTGGGTCAGCACAGTGCATACAGCCGTCCTTGCGGATCAGCCATTCCAGATTGCCCTCGGTGTTCTCATGCTCGGTGAAGCGCATCAGGGTCCAGGTTTCAGCGCTCAGGTCGTGGGGGTTATCGTAGGTCCCGTAGTTGTGCCCCACCTCGTCCCGCAGCTCATTCCATTCCGAACACGCCACCTGACAGGCCTTGCAACCGATGCACTTGGTGGTGTCGATCAGCTTGGCGACTTCCTCCTGGTGACGGATCGACGACGGCGCCGTGGTGGTGGCCGAACGGGCGATGATGTCTTGGCTAGCCATCAGATTTTCTCCACGTTGACCAGGAACGACTTCGATTCCGGCGTTTGCGTATTGCCGTCACCGAGGAACGGCACCAGGGTGTTGGTCAGGTAGCCGTGCCGGGTTACCCCGGTAAAGCCCCAATGCAGCGGAATACCGATCTGATGCACGGTCTGGTTGTTGACCTGCAACGGCCGAATCCGCTTGGTGACCACCGCCACCGCCTCGATATGCCCGCGTTTGCAGGAAACACGCACCCGGTCGCCCGCAGCGATACCCTTCTCCTTGGCCAGCGCTTCACCGATTTCGACGAACTGCTCCGGCTGGGTCACGGCGTTGATCGGGCAATGCTTGGTCCAGAAATGGAAGTGCTCAGTCAGCCGGTAAGTGGTGGCGGCATAGGGGAAGTCCTTGGCTTGCCCGAGGCTGTCCCACACCGAATCGAACACCCGACCAGCCGGGTTGCTGATCGCCTTTTTGTTGTCCGGATGCAACGGGTTGACCCCGATCGGTGTTTCGAACGGTTCGTAATGCTCCGGGAACGGCCCTTCGGCCATCTTGTCGAGGGCGAAGAAACGCGCCACGCCTTCGGGGTTCATGATGAACGGGTTCATTCCGGCTTCTGGCGCAACATCGACCTTGAAGTCCGGCACGTCAGTACCGCCCCAGGCCTTGCCGTTCCACCACACCAAGCGCTTGTTCGGCGACCAGGGCTTGCCCTGGACATCCGCCGACGCCCGGTTGTAGAGAATCCGCCGGTTCGCCGGCCAGGCCCAGGCCCAGGCCAGGTTCTGCTTCATGCCAAACGGATCGGCATTGTCGCGCCGGGCCATCTGGTTGCCCTGCTCGGTCCAACTGCCACAGAAGATCCAGCAACCAGACGCAGTACTGCCATCGTCTTTGAGTTGGGCGAATCCCGCCAATTGCTGCCCGGCCTTGATCGTCGCCCCGGTCGCATCGGTGACATCGGCGACGGCGTAACCGTTGAACTCCTTGGCGATTTCTTCCGGCGTCGGTTCGTGCGCCACCTTGTACGGCCAGTTGAGTTTGAGGATCGACTCGGCCCAGGCGCCGCCTTCACGCTGATAGCGCTCGCGCAGACGCAGGAACAGGGCACTCATGATCCACACGTCGGTACGGGCCTGGCCCGGGCCTTCAGCACCTTTCCAGTGCCATTGCAGCCAGCGGCTGCTGTTGACCAGCGAGCCGTCCTCTTCGGCAAAACAGGTGGTGGGCAGGCGAATCACTTCGGTCTGCACGTTCGCCGAATCGACATCGTTGAACGGCCCGGCGTTGCGCCAGAACTCGGAAGTTTCGGTGGCCAGCGGATCCATCACCACCAACCACTTGAGTTTACTCAGCGCTGCGGTGACGCGGTTCTTGTCGGGCAAGGCAGCAATCGGGTTGAAGCCCTGGCAGAAGTAACCGTTGACCTGTTCCTTGGCCATCATGTCGAACATCTTCAGGACGTCATAACCCGGGATGTCGAGCTTCGGCAGGTAGTCGTAGCCCCAGCGGTTCTCAGCCGTGGCATTGGCGCCGTACCAGGCCTTCATCAGGCTGACATGGAACTTGCCGTAGTTCTGCCAGTAGGACATCTGCCCAGGTCGCAGCGGCTTGAGGGCGCGCTTGGCGATATAGGCGTCGTAGTCCTGCTCGGCATCCGAAGGCAAGGTGAGGTAACCCGGCAGCAAGTTGGACAACAGCCCCAAGTCGGTCAGCCCCTGGATGTTCGAGTGCCCGCGCAAGGCGTTCACCCCGCCACCCGGCATGCCGACGTTGCCCAGCAACAGTTGGACCATGGCCGCACTGCGGATGATCTGCGAACCGATGGAGTGCTGGGTCCAGCCCAAGGCATAGAGAATCGTCATGGTCTTGCCCGGTTGCGAGCAGGTGGCGATCTCTTCCCAGACCTTGCGCATGCTGTCTACTGGCATACCGCAAATCTGGCTGGCCAACTCTGGGGTGTAGCGGCTGTAGTGCTGCTTCATCAACTGATAGACGCAGCGCGGGTCTTGCAGGGTCGGATCGACCTTGGCAAAACCGTCTTCACCCAACTCGTAACCCCAGCCTGACTTGTCGGTGTAACTACGCTTGTCAGCGTCGTAACCACTGAACAAGCCATCCTCAAAGCTGAAACCGGCTTTGACGATGAACGAGACGTCGGTGTAGTTGCGCACGTACTCGTGCTGAATCTTGTTTTCAGTCAGCAGGTAATTGATCAACCCGCCCATGAAAGCGATGTCGGTACCGGTACGGATCGGCGCGTAATAGTCGGCCACCGAAGCGGTTCGGGTAAAACGCGGATCGACCACGATCAGCCGGGCCTGGTTATGCGCCTTGGCCTCGGTCACCCATTTGAAGCCACACGGATGGGCTTCTGCAGCGTTGCCACCCATCACCAGGATCAGATTCGCGTTGGCGATATCGGTCCAGTGGTTGGTCATGGCTCCACGGCCGTACGTCGGGGCAAGACTTGCCACCGTCGGGCCATGTCAGACACGTGCCTGGTTGTCGAACCCCAGCATGCCAAGACTGCGAATAACCTTGTGGGTCATGTAGCCAGCTTCGTTGGACGAAGCTGAAGCGGCCAGAAAGCCGACGCTCAGCCAGCGGTTGACCGTCTGCCCCTGGGCGTTCTTCTCGATGAAGTTGGCGTCACGGTCAGCCTTCATCAAATCGGCGATCCGATCCAGCGCCTCATCCCAGGAGACCCGGGTCCACTCCTTGCTGCCCGGCTTGCGCACCTGAGGGTACTGCAGGCGGTTGGGGCTGTGGATAAAGTCGAGCAGGCCGGCGCCTTTCGGGCACAGCGTGCCGCGGTTCACCGGATGGTCGGCGTCACCCTCGATATGGATGATGTTCTGCGCCACGTTCTTGGCCCCATCCCCCTGGCTGTACATGATCAAACCACAGCCGACTGAGCAATAAGGACAGGTGTTACGGGCTTCTTTGGTATGCGCCAGCTTGAAGTGACGCACCTGCTCGGCGAAAGCGGGTGTCGGGGCCATGCCCAACGCCGCCAGGCTCGAGCCTCCAAGGCCTACAGCTGCGACCTTGAAGAACTGCCGACGGTTGAGATCCATCGTGCACTCCTGATCAGGTGGTGGACGCACGGGACGTTGCCGGCGTCTCTTGAACGATCACGGTGGCGACTTTTGCAGCAGTCACCAGTTGATACTGTAGTCAAGATTTCAGGAAGCGCGATGGCAGGAGACTACTGGCACTTTGGACAGGCCCTATCACAGGGCTGTGAACGCGGTCATTAGCCAGATCGCGGACATTTACCTCGTGTAACACTTCAAGCAAGAACCATGGCAATATGATGGCCATGGGAAGGTAGTCCCACTCTATACCGCAAAGAAAGAAACGCGCCACAGTCGGCACGTGAATGTCCAAGGAGCTTCAAATGAAAGGCAAGATTCTGAGTTTTGACTCAAACACTCGCAATGGCGTTATCTCTGGCGACGATGGCAACCGTTACAGCTTTGAAGTCGGCCAATGGAAAAGCGCCGTTCTGCCGAAAGCTGGTAGCCGTGTAGACTTCACCAACACTGGTAGCGCCGCTGAAGCGATTTACGCCGACAGCACTACACTGGTGGGTAACTCGAAAAAAATCCCGGCTGCCCTGCTGGCATTCTTTCTCGGTGCGTTCGGCGCGCACAAATTTTACCTGGGCTACACCGCTCAGGGCGTGATCATGCTGTTGGTGTTCCTGTTCGGCTGGTTGCTGCTCGGCATCCCGTCGATGATCATCGGCATCATTGCCTTCATCGAATTCATTATTTACCTGATCAAGTCTGAAGAAGACTTCGAGCAGACTTACGTCGTCGGCAAGAAAAGCTGGTTCTAATCGGCCTTAACATTGCCTCGAGCGAAGGATGGTCTGAAGTCGCCCGTATTTTCGGCCAGCTTCAGCCTCCATCGTTGAATACGGCAGATTGCCCAGAGCGAACAGATCAGTCTTTGCTGAAAATGCGAAAAGCCCCTTCGCCTAAATACTCAGCAGAAACCTTTTCATTCAACTCTATGGCATCCGCCCCCAGAACCGAGTAGTAATGGAGCAAATATTTTTCGCGAGTCAGTATTTCTTCCCTCGACGCCCACTCGGTGATGGCAATAACAAGGCTGCCAAAGCTGAATACAGGACCAGGATGAAGTTGAATATACTGGATCAACGTGGGGCCATTAAATCTGCTGACCATTACCGTCGGAGGCCCGAAGATAATGGTAAAAAAACCGACCAGACAAATTGCTATCCCCAGACACGTAGCGAGCCTGGAGAAGAAAACATCAACGGGGTCTCTGTCCAGCGTTGACTCCAGGTAATCAGCGTAGTCATCGTCGAAGGTTTCAACTACATATTCCCCAGGCAGGGTGTCTACAAGGACTTGCCACTTCGGCGCCACACTTTCATGCTCTTGCATTCAATCCGCCCAACAAAGCTTCGTGTACGTTAGCTAGGAGAGTGTGTCTTTAGGGGAAATCATGAAGGTGTTCTCACCCCTATATTCAGCTACTACATTGCCGTTAAATTCAGTGGCACCCTGGCATTCAACTGAATAGTACTTCAGCAAATACTCGTCGGGAGCCATCACCACGCCGGGACTCAACACCCAGTTGCAAACACCAATAATAATAGCGCCAAGACTAAATATCGGCCCTGGATTGAGTTGTATAAACTGGAAAAATGTTGGACCACTTAACATACTGACCTTTACCGTGGACGGCCCGAAGATGGCCATCAAAAAACCAACCAAGCAAATCACCGCGCCAATCAGCAGCCCGATAAAGCTGAGAAAGCCTGCCGGCTCCCCCACTTCTTTCGACTTTATATGTGCAGCGTAGTGATCAGAAAACGTTTCAACCACGTACTCCCCTGGCAAGGAACCCACCATAACTGTCCACTTCAGCCTTTCACTCTCACTCATTCGCATTTCATTCACCAGAAATAATTTCCTTGTGAATTCTAACGAGCGCCATAGCGCTGAAAAACCTAAGACATTGCAAAAAAATAAACTTGGGAAAATTCTTACTGCACAATAAGAAAAAACCCCGAATTTATAGGTCAGATTTCTAAACAACCTTCATAGTGCTATGAGTCAGTTTGCCCAGTCGCCTGCTCGGCGAGGCGCGGTACCCGCTTGAAATACCGAAAGGCCGTAAACAGCCCAGCAGCTATCACTCCCCAAAAAAAAAGAAACCCCGCAAGTGCGGGGTTCTTCAAGGAAAACTATACAGTTTTCGCTCAGGTGCTCGTCAGAACGGAATATCGTCATCAAAGCTGTCGAAATCCGGAGCTGGCTGTGGTGCCGCCTGTTGCGGCGCCGGGCGCTGCTGTGGCGCTTGCTGCGGACGTGGAGCCTGCTGGCGTGGCGCCTGGTTGTAGTTACCGCCCTGGTTGCCACCCTGGTTGTACTGATTGCCACCGTCCTGGTTCTGTGGACGGCCGCCGAGCAGCTGCATGGTGCCCTGCATGTCGACGATGATTTCAGTGGTGTAACGCTTGATGCCGTCTTTTTCCCACTCGCGGGTTTGCAGCTTGCCTTCGATGTACACCTGCGAACCTTTACGCAGGTACTCACCGGCGATCTCGGCGACCTTGCCGAACATCGACACACGGTGCCACTCGGTGCGCTCGACCTTCTGGCCGGTCTGCTTGTCGGTCCACTGCTCGCTGGTAGCCAGGCTCAGGTTGGTCACGGCGTTACCGTTGGGCAGGTAGCGGACTTCTGGATCCTGGCCGCACGTACCGACCAGAATGACTTTGTTAACCCCACGGGCCATAACGTTCTCCTAGGCTTCGCACGCTTCGGAGGCCGGGTTTACCAGGCGCTCCAGGGTCGTGCGATCCAAAATTTGTGTATCAAGTTTGATATAGATGGCAGCTTCATCGGCTACCACCACTGCGTCGGTCACACCCGGTACGGCCAACAGCCGTTCGGTCAGTCCCGCTTCGCGGACCGCCTCGGCCGACAACGGCATGCGCAGGCTGGTCACGTACGGCGGCTCACGCATGCTCAGCGCAACAATCCACCACACGGCACACAAGGCGGCGCAGCCCAGGAACACTGTGCTCAAGCCACCGTGCTGGAACAACCAGCCACCGAGAATGCCTCCCAGTGCAGCACCGAGGAACTGGCTGGTGGAGTACACCCCCATCGCCGTGCCCTTGCCGCCAGCAGGCGACACCTTGCTCACCAGCGAAGGCAAGGATGCCTCCAGCAGGTTGAAGGCAGTAAAGAATATCACGGTGCCGATCACCAGTTCGTGCAAGTTGTCAGCCGACAGCCAGAAGTACACCTCGGTAAGCATCAAAACACTGACCGCGCCCAGCAGGACACGTTTCATCTTGCGCTTTTTTTCGCCGTAAATGATAAACGGGATCATTGCAAAAAATGAGACCAGCAAGGCGGTCAGGTACACCCACCAATGCTCTTCCTTGGGCAGGCCGCCACGCTCGACGAACGCCAGCGGCAAGGCAACAAAGCTGGCCATCAGGATCGCATGCAGAACGAAGATACCCACGTCCAGGCGCAACAGATCAGGGTGGCGCAAGGTCGGCCCCAGGGCCTGCTTGGCGACGCCTGACTCACGGTGCTGCAAAGCGCCGTGTGACGCCGGCACGACGAAGGCAATCAGGGCGATACCCACCACGGCCATGGCTGCAGTGGCCAGGAACAGACCGGACAAGCCAAAGGCACGGGTCAGCAGCGGGCCAACCACCATGGCCACGGCAAACGACAGGCCGATGCTCATGCCGATCATGGCCATGGCCTTGGTGCGGTGTTGCTCACGGGTCAGGTCTGACAGCAACGCCATGACGGCAGCCGAGATCGCCCCGGCACCTTGCAGGATGCGCCCGGCGATCACGCCCCAAATCGAATCCGCCTGGGCCGCCAGCACGCTACCCAGGGCAAAAATCACCAGCCCGAGATAGATCACTGGGCGCCGGCCGATGCGATCAGAGATGATCCCAAACGGGATTTGCAGGAATGCCTGGGTCAGGCCATAGGCACCAATAGCCAGGCCAATCAACGCAGGCGTCGCGCCAGCCAGGTCCATGCCATAGGTCGCCAGCACTGGCAAAACCATGAACATGCCGAGCATACGGAAGGCGAACACCAGGGCCAGGCCGCTTGCGGCGCGGGTTTCGCTGCCACTCATGCGTTCGCTGTGGGAATCGTGCATGGATAAACCTCGTGTGAACCGGCGGCGATTCTATCAGTCCCACCGCGTAACGGCATATACGTGACGCTTTGCCGCGTAATGGCAGGGAGCCGTATACTCAATCGTTTATGTTATGCCCGCCAAGCGAGGCCGCAGTGGACAAGATCCTGATTCGTGGGGCACGAACCCACAACCTGAAGAATATCGACCTGACCCTGCCCCGGGACAAACTCATCGTCATCACCGGTTTGTCCGGGTCCGGCAAGTCTTCGCTGGCCTTCGACACGCTGTACGCAGAAGGCCAACGCCGCTACGTCGAGTCGCTGTCGGCCTATGCCCGGCAATTCCTGTCGATGATGGAAAAGCCTGACGTCGACACCATTGAAGGGCTGTCACCGGCGATTTCTATCGAGCAGAAATCGACCTCGCACAACCCGCGTTCGACCGTCGGCACCATTACCGAAATCTACGACTACCTGCGTCTGCTCTACGCCCGCGTAGGTACGCCACGCTGCCCGGACCACGACATCCCGCTGGAGGCGCAAACGGTCAGCCAGATGGTCGATCTGGTGCTGGCCCAGCCTGAAGGCAGCAAGTTGATGCTGCTGGCCCCGGTGATTCGCGAACGCAAAGGCGAGCATCTGGCGGTGTTCGATGAGCTGCGCGCGCAAGGTTTCGTCCGTGCCCGGGTAAACGGCAAGCTGTTCGAACTCGATGAGCTGCCAAAGCTCGACAAACAGAAAAAGCACACCATTGAAGTGGTGGTCGACCGCTTCAAAGTCCGTGAGGACCTCCAGCAGCGTCTGGCTGAATCGTTCGAGACCGCGCTGAAGCTGGCCGACGGTATCGCTCTGGTTGCCGCGATGGATGACGAGCCGTTCGAAGAAATGATTTTCTCCGCGCGTTTCGCCTGCCCGATCTGCGGCCATGCGATCAGCGAGTTGGAGCCCAAGCTGTTCTCCTTCAACAACCCGGCCGGCGCCTGCCCGACCTGCGATGGCCTGGGGGTTAAACAGTTCTTCGATACCAAACGCCTGGTCAACAGTGAACTGACCCTGGCCGAAGGTGCGATTCGTGGCTGGGACCGGCGTAACGTCTACTACTTCCAGATGCTCGGCTCGTTGGCTGCGCATTATGACTTCAGCCTTGAAGTGCCCTTCGGCGAACTGCCCGCTGAACAGCAGAAAGTGATTCTGCACGGTAGCGGCAAGCAAAACGTCGACTTCAAGTACCTCAATGACCGCGGCGACATCGTCAAGCGCTCGCACCCGTTCGAAGGCATCGTGCCAAACCTTGAACGGCGCTACCGCGAGACCGAATCTGCCACCGTTCGCGAGGAGCTGGCCAAGTTCCTCAGCACCCAGCCATGCCCGGATTGCCGTGGCACGCGTTTGCGCCGCGAGGCCCGTCACGTCTGGGTCGGTGAAAAGACCCTGCCAGCAGTGACCAACCTGCCGATCGGTGATGCCAGCGAATACTTTGGCGGCCTCAAGCTGACGGGGCGACGCGGCGAAATTGCCGACAAGATTCTCAAGGAAATCTGTGAGCGCCTGCAGTTCCTGGTCAATGTCGGCCTCGACTACCTGACCCTCGATCGCAGCGCCGACACTCTCTCCGGCGGTGAAGCGCAGCGCATCCGCCTGGCCAGCCAGATTGGCGCCGGCCTGGTCGGAGTGATGTACATCCTCGACGAGCCTTCGATCGGCTTGCACCAACGCGATAACGACCGTTTGCTGGCAACCCTCAATCACCTGCGCGACATCGGTAACACGGTGATCGTCGTCGAGCACGACGAAGACGCCATCCGCTTGGCCGACTACGTGGTGGACATCGGCCCGGGTGCCGGTGTGCATGGCGGGCAGATCGTTGCCGAGGGTTCGCCCGCCGACGTCATGGCCCACCCCGACTCGCTGACCGGCAAGTACCTGTCCGGGCGCGTGAAGATCGCCGTCCCGGCCAAACGCACGCCACGCAACAAAAAGCTTTCGCTCAAGCTCAAAGGCGCTCGCGGCAACAACTTGCAGAACGTCGACCTCGACATCCCGATCGGCCTGCTGACCTGCGTAACGGGCGTGTCGGGTTCAGGCAAATCGACCCTGATCAACAACACCCTGTTCCCGCTCAGCGCAACTGCCCTCAACGGCGCCAGTACCCTGGAAGCCGCTGCGCACGACAGCTGTGATGGTCTGCAGCATCTGGACAAGGTGGTGGATATCGATCAGAGCCCGATCGGACGCACCCCGCGTTCGAACCCGGCGACCTACACCGGCCTGTTCACACCGATCCGCGAACTGTTCTCCGGCGTTCCCGAGTCGCGCTCGCGCGGTTACGGCCCGGGGCGTTTCTCCTTCAACGTCAAAGGTGGACGCTGCGAGGCTTGCCAGGGCGACGGCTTGATCAAAGTCGAAATGCACTTCTTGCCGGACATCTACGTGCCTTGCGATGTCTGCAAGAGCAAGCGTTACAACCGCGAAACCCTGGAGATCAAGTACAAGGGCAAGAACATCCACGAAGTCCTTGAGATGACCATCGAGGAGGCCCGTGAGTTCTTCGACGCCGTACCGGCACTGGCGCGCAAGCTGCAGACCTTGATGGATGTTGGCCTGTCCTACATCAAGCTGGGACAGTCAGCAACCACCCTGTCCGGTGGCGAGGCACAGCGAGTGAAGTTGTCTCGTGAGCTGTCCAAGCGCGATACCGGCAAAACCCTGTACATCCTCGATGAGCCGACCACAGGTCTGCATTTCGCGGATATCCAGCAATTGCTTGATGTTCTGCACCGCCTGCGCGACCACGGTAATACCGTGGTGGTGATCGAGCACAACCTGGACGTGATCAAGACCGCTGACTGGATCGTCGACCTCGGCCCTGAGGGCGGCTCCAAAGGTGGCCAGATCATCGGCTGCGGCACACCAGAAGAAGTCGCCGAGATGAAGCAGTCGTACACCGGCTACTACCTCAAGCCGCTCCTGGAACGCGACCGCGCCTGATGTAGGCGCGGGCTTGTTGTGGGAGCGGGCTTGACCCGCGATAGCAACCTGTCAGTCACATCGCCTCGCGGGGCAAGCCCGCTCCTACACACAACAAAAAGCCCCGCAAGTGCGGGGCTTTTTGTTGGGGGAATTTACATCTGCGATTGCAGGTAATTCTCCAGGCCAATGGACTTGATCAGCCCCTGCTGCTTTTCCAGCCAGTAGGCGTGATCTTCTTCAGTATCGGCCAGTTGCAGACGCAGGATATCGCGGCTGATGTAGTCCTTGTGCAGTTCGCACAGTTCAATGCCCTTGCACAGCGCGGCACGAACCTTGTACTCCAGGCGTAGGTCAGCAGCGATCATGTCTGGCACTGTAGCACCAACGTCGAGGTCGTCCGGACGCATGCGCGGAGTACCTTCCAACATCAGGATACGACGCACCAGGGCATCGGCGTGTTGGGTCTCTTCTTCCATCTCGTGGTTGATACGCTCATAGAGCTTGCTCAAGCCCCAGTCTTCGTACATCCGCGAGTGGATGAAATATTGGTCACGTGCCGCCAGTTCGCCCGTTAGCAACGTGTTGAGATAATCGATTACGTCCGGGTGACCTTGCATCGCCCTGCCTCTCCCTGTGTGAAAGTTATAGTTTGAACCAGGATGCCCGGAAGGTCACTTGGAATCAGGCAAAAAAGTGCAAAAAAGCCGGTAAACGGTAGTGATATTCATTGAAAAACCGCCCAAATGAGGGCGGTTCTTCTTATCACTTCGACTTAGGCGAGATTTATGTCCAAAGCCTTGGCAATGCCTTCTCCATAGGCCGGATCGGCCTTAAAGAAGTGCTGCAACTGGCGCCGCACCACATCATCGGAAACCCCAGTCATGGCACCGGCAATGTTGCTGATCAGCAAGGCCTTCTGCTCAGCGTTCATCAAACGGAACAGCGCGCCGGCATGGCTGTAGTAGTCGGTGTCTTCACGGTGGTCGTAACGATCAGCCACACCGTTAAGGGCCAGTGCTGGCTCAGCAAACTGCGGGGCCTGTTTTGGCGCATTGGCGTAGCTGTTGGGTTCATAGTTCGGTGCTGCGCCGCCATTACTGCCAAACGCCATGGCGCCATCACGCTGGTAGCTGTTCACCGGGCTACGTGGGGCGTTTACCGGTAATTGCTGATGGTTGGTACCCACGCGGTAACGATGCGCGTCAGCGTAGGCAAACACGCGCCCCTGAAGCATACGATCCGGCGACAAGCCGACGCCTGGAACCATGTTGCTCGGCCCGAACGCAGCTTGCTCGACTTCAGCGAAGTAGTTGAGCGGGTTACGGTTCAGTTCCAGCTCCCCCACTTCAATCAACGGGTAGTCTTTCTGCGACCAGGTCTTGGTCACGTCAAACGGGTTCTCGTCGCGGCTGTCGGCTTCTTCTTCGCTCATGACCTGGATGCAAACAGCCCACTTCGGATAGTGACCGCGCTCGATGGCCTCAAACAGATCACGCTGGGCGTAGTCCGGGTCAGTACCTGCCAGGCGGGCAGCCTCAGCCGGCGCCAGGTTCTTGATGCCCTGTTTGGTCTTGAAGTGCCACTTGACCCAGGTGCGCTGGCCCTCCGCATTGATCAAGCTGTAGGTGTGGCTACCGAAGCCGTGCATGTGGCGGTAACCGTCAGGAATGCCACGGTCGGAAAACAGAATGGTGACCTGATGCAACGCTTCAGGCGAATGCGACCAGAAGTCCCACATCATCTGCGCGCTTTTCAGGTTGCTTTGCGGCAGGCGCTTCTGGGTGTGGATGAAATCGGGGAATTTCAAAGGGTCACGAATGAAGAAAACCGGCGTGTTGTTGCCAACGATGTCCCAGTTACCTTCCTCGGTGTAGAACTTCACGGCAAAGCCGCGCGGGTCACGTTCGGTATCCGCTGAGCCACGCTCGCCACCAACGGTTGAGAAACGCAGGAACGTCTCGGTTTGCTTGCCGACATTGCTGAACAGCTTGGCACTGGTGTACTGAGTGATATCCCGGGTGACGGTAAAGGTACCGTAGGCACCCGAGCCCTTGGCGTGAACACGGCGCTCCGGGATGTTCTCACGGTTGAAGTGTGCGAGCTTTTCAATCAGGTGGAAGTCATCCAGCAGCAGTGGCCCTCGTGGCCCTGCAGATCGAGAGTTCTGGTTGTCGGCAACCGGGGCACCACTGGCGGTGGTGAGAATCTTGGTCTGGCTCATGCGCTATCTCCTTATCGGTCTCAAACGGCCGGCTAATCGGCGTGGAATGAGTATCGACCAGAACTATGACAGCAACAAATTCATTAGATGACTTAGATCAATAGATTGTTTCAATACATATAGATACAAAAAACCGGGCACAAGGCCCGGTTTTTTGTTTCAGACTGACGTCTTATTCAGCAGCTTCTACCGAGCCACCGACAGGACGATCAACCAGCTCGACGTACGCCATTGGTGCGTTATCGCCAGCGCGGAAGCCGCACTTGAGGATACGCAGGTAGCCGCCCTGACGGGTGGCATAGCGCTTGCCCAGATCGTTGAACAGCTTACCAACGGCTTCTTTCGAACGAGTACGGTCGAAAGCCAGACGACGGTTAGCTACGCTGTCTTCCTTGGCCAGGGTGATCAGCGGCTCGGCAACGCGGCGCAGTTCCTTGGCTTTTGGCAGGGTAGTTTTGATCAGCTCGTGCTCGAACAGCGACACCGCCATGTTCTGGAACATGGCTTTGCGGTGAGAGCTGGTACGGCTCAGGTGACGTCCACTTTTACGATGACGCATGATTCATTCCTTACCAAACACTACGTTCGGTGATTACGACGATCAGGCAGTCGCCTTGTCGTCTTTCTTAAGACTTGCAGGCGGCCAGTTGTCGAGGCGCATGCCGAGGGACAGACCACGGGAGGCCAGAACGTCCTTGATTTCAGTCAGGGACTTCTTGCCCAGGTTCGGAGTCTTCAACAGTTCTACTTCGGTGCGCTGAATCAGATCGCCGATGTAGTAAATGTTCTCCGCCTTAAGGCAGTTGGCCGAACGCACGGTCAATTCCAGATCGTCAACCGGACGAAGCAGGATCGGATCGATCTCGTCTTCCTGTTCGACTACCACTGGCTCACTGTCACCTTTGAGGTCGACGAACGCAGCCAACTGCTGTTGCAGGATGGTTGCAGCACGACGGATAGCCTCTTCAGGATCCAGGGTACCGTTGGTTTCCAGATCAATAACCAGCTTGTCCAGGTTGGTACGCTGCTCGACACGGGCGTTTTCCACCACGTATGCGATACGGCGAACCGGGCTGAACGAAGAGTCGAGCTGCAAGCGACCAATGCTGCGGCTTTCGTCTTCATCGCTCTGACGCGAATCGGCCGGCTCATAACCACGACCACGAGCTACGGTGAGCTTCATGTTCAGGGCGCCGTTAGACGCCAGGTTAGCGATTACGTGATCGGGGTTAACGATCTCGACATCATGATCCAGCTGAATATCGGCAGCGGTAACCACCCCCGAACCCTTTTTCGACAAGGTCAGCGTAACTTCGTCACGACCGTGCAGTTTGATAGCCAGGCCTTTCAGGTTCAACAGGATTTCAATGACGTCTTCCTGTACACCTTCGATTGCCGAGTACTCATGGAGTACACCGTCAATCTCGGCCTCGACTACTGCACAGCCAGGCATAGAGGACAACAGGATGCGGCGCAGCGCGTTGCCCAGGGTATGGCCAAAGCCACGCTCGAGAGGCTCGAGCGTGATTTTAGCGCGGGTTGGACTGACGACCTGCACATCAATGTGGCGGGGCGTCAGGAACTCATTTACCGAAATCTGCATGGATGCACCTATTTTCTAGCCCTTACTTGGAGTAGAGCTCGACAATCAGGCTTTCGTTGATGTCGGCGGACAGGTCGCTGCGAGCTGGAACGTTCTTGAAAACGCCCGACTTCTTAGCAGCATCCACATCTACCCACTCAACGCGGCCACGCTGGGCGCACAGTTCAAGGGCTTGAACAATGCGCAGCTGGTTCAGCGATTTCTCGCGAACTGCGACCACGTCACCCGGACGAACTTGGTAGGACGGAATGTTTACAGTCTTGCCGTTAACGCTGATCGCTTTGTGCGAAACCAGCTGACGGGATTCAGCACGAGTAGCGCCGAAGCCCATACGATAAACGACGTTATCCAGACGGCATTCGAGCAGTTGCAGCAGGTTTTCGCCAGTAGCGCCTTTGGAGGCAGCTGCTTGCTTGTAGTAACCGCTGAACTGACGCTCGAGAACGCCATAGATGCGACGTACTTTTTGTTTCTCACGCAGCTGGGTGCCGTAGTCGGACTGACGGCCACGGCGCTGACCGTGGATACCTGGGGCTGCTTCGATGTTGCACTTCGATTCCAGAGCGCGAACGCCGCTCTTCAGGAACAGATCGGTGCCTTCACGACGAGACAGTTTGCATTTTGGACCAATGTAACGTGCCATTTATCTGTCTCCTGATTACACGCGGCGCTTCTTCGGCGGACGGCACCCGTTGTGCGGGATTGGCGTCACGTCGGTGATGCTGGCGATCTTATAGCCACAACCGTTCAAAGCACGAACAGCGGACTCACGACCTGGACCTGGACCCTTGACGTTAACGTCGAGGTTCTTCAGACCATATTCCAGCGCAGCTTGACCAGCACGCTCAGCAGCTACTTGAGCAGCGAACGGGGTGGACTTGCGGGAACCGCGGAAACCCGAACCGCCGGAGGTAGCCCAGGACAGAGCGTTACCTTGACGATCGGTGATGGTCACGATGGTGTTGTTAAAAGACGCATGGATGTGGGCGATGCCATCAACCACTGTCTTTTTGACTTTTTTACGAGGACGAGCAGCAGGTTTTGCCATTTCTAAATTCCTGTCGATTCGCTGGTGCGATTACTTGCGGATCGGCTTACGCGGACCTTTACGGGTACGCGCGTTGGTCTTGGTACGCTGACCGCGTACTGGCAGACCCCGACGATGACGCAGGCCGCGGTAGCAACCCAGGTCCATCAAACGCTTGATTTTCATGTTGATGTCACGACGCAGATCACCTTCGGTGATGTACTTCGCAACTTCAGTACGCAGCGATTCAACCTGCTCGTCGCTCAGATCCTTGATCTTTGCGGCTGGGTTGACCCCAGTAGCTACGCAGATGTTCTGCGCAGTAGTGCGACCAACACCATAGATGTAGGTCAGCGAGATAACAGTATGCTTGTTATCTGGAATGTTGACGCCTGCAATACGGGCCATTCAGTGGGACTCCAATTGACAGCTACCTACGCCCCGGAAGCCAAGAAATAGGGCGCGAGATAATATCGCTGTAGAAACAATTAATCAACCCAGCAGCACACTAGCTGCTGGGTTTGAAGCGCAGATCACACTCAGCCTTGGCGCTGCTTGTGACGTGGTTCCGCACTGCAAATTACTCGAACAACACCTTCGCGGCGAATAATTTTGCAGTTACGGCACAGCTTTTTCACCGATGCACGAACTTTCATCACCAACTCCTCGAACCTTAAGGGTCTCTCAGCGCAGCAAACCGCTGCCACCGTAGCCTTTCAGGTTGGCTTTCTTCATCAGGGATTCGTACTGGTGCGAAACGAGGTGCGATTGTACTTGGGACATGAAGTCCATCACAACCACTACCACAATCAGCAACGAGGTCCCGCCAAGGTAGAACGGAACGTTTGCAGCAACCACCAGGAACTGGGGAAGCAAGCAGACGGCCGTCATATAAAGAGCACCGAACATGGTCAAGCGGGTCAGAACGCCATCAATGTAGCGCGCAGACTGCTCACCTGGACGGATGCCCGGAATAAAGGCACCGGACTTCTTCAGGTTCTCCGCTACGTCTTTCGGATTGAACATCAACGCCGTATAGAAGAAGCAGAAGAAAATGATCCCTGCACTAAACAGCAGAATATTCAACGGCTGACCAGGAGCGATCGACTGCGAGATGTCCTGCAACCAGCCCATACCTTCGGACTGACCGAACCAGGCACCCAGCGAAGCCGGGAACAGCAAGATGCTGCTCGCGAAAATGGCAGGGATAACACCCGCCATGTTCACTTTCAGCGGCAAGTGGCTGGTCTGCGCAGCAAAGACCTTACGACCCTGCTGACGCTTGGCGTAGTGAACGGCGATACGACGCTGACCACGCTCAATGAACACCACAAAACCGATAATCGCTACTGCCAGCAAACCGATAGCGACCAGGGCGAAAATGTTGATATCGCCTGTACGCGCAGACTCGAAAGACTGCCCGATTGCTCTCGGAAGACCGGCGACGATACCTGCGAAGATCAACATCGAGATACCGTTGCCTACACCGCGCTCAGTGATCTGCTCACCCAGCCACATCATGAACATCGCGCCGGCCACAAACGTGGACACCGCAACGAAATGGAAGCCAAAGTCAGCAGAAAACGCCACGCCCTGACCGGCCAGACCAATGGACATGCCAATGGCCTGGACCAACGCCAGGACTACGGTGCCGTAGCGGGTGTACTGGCTGATCTTGCGACGGCCAGCTTCACCTTCCTTCTTCAACTGCTCCAGCTGCGGGCTGACGGCGGTCATCAGTTGCATGATGATCGATGCCGAGATGTACGGCATGATCCCCAATGCAAAGATGCTCATCCGTTCCAGCGCGCCGCCGGAAAACATGTTGAACAAGCTAAGAATGGTCCCCTCATTCTGTCGAAACAGTTCCGCCAGCCGGTCCGGGTTAATACCTGGAACTGGGATGTGTGCGCCTATCCGATAGACGATGATCGCCAGAAACAGAAAACGCAGACGAGCCCAAAGTTCAGACATCCCGCCTTTGCCGAGCGAAGAGAGAGCACCTTGCTTAGCCATTTATTCCTCGAACTTGCCGCCAGCTGCTTCGATAGCCGCACGCGCACCTTTGGTGGCTGCGATACCCTTGATGGTGACTGCGCGAGTAACTTCGCCCGACAGCATGATTTTCACACGCTGTACGTTCTGGTTAATCACGTTGGCATCCTTCAGGGATTGCACGGTGACAACGTCGCCTTCCACTTTGGCCAGCTCGGACAGACGCACTTCGGCGCGGTCCATGGCTTTCAGGGAAACGAAGCCGAACTTCGGCAGACGACGGTGCAGCGGCTGTTGACCGCCTTCAAAGCCTGGAGCGATGGTGCCACCGGAGCGGGAGGTTTGACCTTTGTGACCACGGCCACCAGTCTTACCCAAACCACTACCGATACCACGACCCGGACGATGCTTCTCGCGACGGGAACCCGGCGCTGGACTCAGATCATTGAGTTTCATCGATTAACCCTCGACGCGCAGCATGTAGTAAGCCTTGTTGATCATCCCGCGGTTCTCAGGAGTATCTTGGACTTCTACAGTGTGACCGATGCGGCGCAGACCCAGACCCTTAACGCACAGTTTGTGGTTAGGGAGACGGCCGGCGGTGCTTTTGATCAGCGTTACTTTAACGGTAGCCATGATCAGCGGATCTCCTCAACGCTCTTGCCGCGCTTGGCAGCAATGGACTCAGGAGATTGCATAGCTTTCAGACCCTTGAAAGTGGCGTGAACCACGTTTACCGGGTTAGTCGAGCCATAGCACTTGGCCAGGACGTTCTGAACGCCAGCAACTTCCAGGACGGCACGCATTGCGCCACCGGCGATGATACCGGTACCTTCCGAGGCAGGCTGCATGTACACCTTCGACGCGCCATGGGCGGACTTGGTAGCGTACTGCAGGGTGGTGCCGTTCAGGTCAACCTGAATCATGTTGCGACGAGCAGCTTCCATAGCTTTCTGGATCGCAGCAGGTACTTCGCGCGATTTGCCACGGCCGAAACCAACACGACCTTTACCATCACCAACCACGGTCAACGCGGTGAAAGTGAAGATACGGCCGCCTTTTACGGTTTTGGCAACGCGGTTAACTTGAACCAGCTTCTCGATGTAGCCTTCGTCGCGCTTTTGATCGTTATTTGCCATAACTTAGAACTCCAGCCCGCCTTCACGAGCAGCATCAGCCAGCGCCTTGACGCGGCCGTGGTACTTGAAGCCGGAACGGTCAAAGGCAACTTGAGATACACCGGCGGCTTTCGCGCGCTCAGCTACCAGCTTGCCAACCTTAGTGGCCGCGTCGATGTTGCCGGTGGCGCCATCACGCAGTTCTTTGTCCAAAGTCGAGGCGCTGGCCAGGACTTTGCTGCCGTCGGCCGAAAGGACCTGGGCGTAGATGTGCTGCGAGGAGCGGAACACGCAGAGACGCACGACTTCGAGTTCGTGCATTTTCAGGCGTGCTTTGCGAGCGCGACGCAGTCGAGTAACTTTTTTGTCGGTCATTTGCTAGGCCCTACTTCTTCTTGGCTTCTTTACGACGGACGACTTCGTCCGCGTAACGCACACCCTTGCCTTTGTATGGCTCTGGTGGACGGAAACCGCGGATTTCAGCGGCCACCTGACCTACCAGCTGCTTGTCGATACCCTTGATCAGGATATCGGTCTGGCTTGGGGTCTCAGCGGTGATACCGGCCGGCAGTTCGTAATCCACTGGATGCGAGAAGCCGAGCGCCAGGTTCAGCACAGTGCCTTTGGCTTGTGCTTTGTAACCAACACCGACCAGCTGGAGCTTACGCTCGAAGCCTTGGCTTACGCCTTGGACCATGTTGTTAACCAGAGCACGGGTAGTACCGGCCATAGCGCGAGTTTGTTGATCGCCATTGCGAGCAGCGAAACGCAGCTCACCAGCTTCTTCAACTACTTCTACGGACGAGTGAACGTTCAGTTCGAGAGTGCCCTTGGCACCCTTCACCGAAAGCTGTTGGCCGGCGAATTTGACTTCGACACCAGCTGGCAGCTTAACGGGGTTCTTAGCGACGCGAGACATGCTTATCCCCCCTTAGAACACTGTGCAGAGAACTTCGCCGCCGACACCGGCAGCGCGCGCAGCACGATCAGTCATCACACCTTTGTTGGTGGAGACGATAGACACGCCCAGACCGCCACGTACTTTCGGCAGATCTTCGACGGACTTGTACTGACGCAGGCCTGGACGACTTACGCGCTTGACTTCTTCGATAACCGGACGGCCTTCGAAGTATTTCAGCTCGATGGAAAGCGATGGTTTTACTTCGCTGCTGACTTGGTAGCCAGCGATGTAACCTTCGTCTTTCAGAACTTTGGCGACCGCAACCTTCAGAGTCGACGAAGGCATGCTTACGACGGACTTTTCAGCCATCTGGGCATTACGGATGCGAGTTAGCATGTCCGCTAACGGGTCCTGCATACTCATGGGCTAGACGCTCCTGATACAAGAAAAATTAGCCTCTCGGCTACTACAGTCGCCTGAGCGGCCAGGTCAAAAAACCCGGGCTCAGGAGAGCCGGTCATTCTAGACAGATCCCAGAAACGAAACAAGCCCCAGAAGGGGCTTGTTTCGTTGCAAAGTCACCGGTGGTCGGAAGATTGCTCCTCCGCCACCTGGACGCTGCCGGTACGTCTTACCAGCTGGCTTTAACCAGACCTGGAACGTCACCGCGCATTGCTGCTTCACGCAGCTTGTTACGGCCGAGGCCGAACTTGCGGTAAACGCCGTGTGGACGACCGGTGATGCGGCAACGGTTACGCAGGCGCGAAGCGCTGGCGTCACGCGGTTGCTTCTGCAGAGCTACGACGGCGGCAAAACGCTCTTCTGGAGTTGCTTCCAGGTTCACGATGGTCGCTTTCAGCTCGGCACGCTTCTTGGCGTACTTGGCAACAGTGAGCTGACGCTTCAGCTCACGGTTTTTCATGCTCTTCTTGGCCATTTTCCTACTCCAATCAGTTGCGGAACGGGAATTTGAAAGCACGCAGCAGAGCGCGGCCTTCGTCATCGTTCTTAGCAGTGGTGGTCAGGGTAATGTCCAGACCGCGCAGAGCATCGATCTTGTCGTAGTCGATTTCCGGGAAAATGATCTGCTCTTTGACACCCATGCTGTAGTTGCCACGACCATCGAAGGACTTGGCATTCAGGCCGCGGAAGTCGCGAACCCGAGGCAGGGAGATCGCCAGCAGGCGGTCCAGGAATTCGTACATACGATCACGGCGCAGAGTAACTTTAACGCCGATCGGCCAGCCCTCACGGACTTTGAAGCCCGCGATGGATTTCCGAGCGAAAGTCACAACGGCTTTTTGACCGGTGATCTTTTCCAGGTCAGCAACAGCGTGTTCGATGACTTTTTTGTCGCCGACAGCTTCGCCCAGACCCATGTTCAGGGTGATCTTGGTAACGCGCGGAACTTCCATCACGTTCGCCAGCTTAAGTTCTTCCTTAAGCTTCGGAGCAATTTCCTTCCGGTAAATCTCTTTCAGTCGTGCCATGGTCTTCTACCTAGCAGTGTTCAAGCATCAACCGCTTTTTGGGTCGACTTGAAGACACGAATTTTCTTGCCGTCTTCTACTTTGAAACCAACGCGGTCAGCCTTGTTGGTTTCGCCGTTGAAAATGGCGACGTTGGAAGCGTGCAGTGGCGCTTCTTTCTCGACGATACCGCCTTGTACGCCCGACATCGGGTTAGGCTTGGTATGACGCTTCACCAGGTTGATCCCACCAACGACCAGACGGTCGTCAGCGAGAACCTTGAGCACCTTACCGCGCTTACCTTTGTCTTTGCCGGCGATCACGATGATCTCGTCGTCACGACGAATCTTTTGCATGTCGGATCTCCTTACAGCACTTCTGGGGCGAGCGAGACGATCTTCATGAACTTCTCGGTACGAAGTTCACGGGTCACTGGCCCAAAGATACGGGTGCCGATCGGCTCTTGCTTGTTGTTCAACAGAACAGCAGCGTTGCCATCAAAGCGGATGATGGAGCCGTCAGCACGACGGACACCGTGGCGAGTGCGGACTACAACAGCAGTCATCACTTGGCCTTTCTTCACTTTACCGCGCGGAATTGCTTCCTTGACGGTTACCTTGATGATGTCACCGATACCGGCGTAACGGCGGTGGGAACCGCCGAGCACCTTGATGCACATGACGCGACGAGCGCCGCTGTTATCGGCCACATCGAGCATGGATTGAGTCTGAATCATAAAATTTCTCCGACCCTTAGCCCTTAGACTTCAACAGCGCGTTCGAGAACTTCAACCAGTGCCCAGGACTTGGTCTTGGCCAGCGGACGGGTCTCACGGATGGAGACCTTGTCGCCGATATGGCACTGATTGGTTTCGTCGTGCGCGTGCAGCTTAGTCGAACGCTTAACGTATTTACCGTAGATCGGGTGCTTTACGCGACGCTCGATCAGTACGGTGATGGTTTTGTCCATCTTGTCGCTGACGACACGGCCAGTCAGCGTACGGACAGTTTTTTCAACTTCAGCCATGATTACTTACCTGCCTGCTGGTTGAGCACAGTTTTCACGCGAGCGATGTCACGCTTAACTTGCGAGAGCAGGTGCGACTGCCCCAACTGGCCAGTTGCTTTCTGCATACGCAGATTGAACTGGTCGCGCAGCAAGCCGAGCAGTTGCTCGTTCAGTTGCTGTGCGGATTTTTCACGAAGTTCATTCGCTTTCATCACATCACCGTCCGCTTAACAAAGGAGGTGGCGAGAGGCAGCTTTGCAGCAGCCAGGGCGAAAGCTTCGCGCGCCAGCTCTTCAGAAACACCCTCGATCTCGTACAGGACTTTACCTGGCTGGATCTGGGCAACCCAGTACTCCACGGAACCCTTACCTTTACCCATCCGCACTTCGAGAGGCTTCTTGGAGATCGGCTTGTCCGGGAATACACGGATCCAGATCTTACCGCCACGCTTCACGTGACGGGTCAGGGCACGACGTGCCGATTCGATCTGGCGAGCGGTGAGACGACCGCGAGCAACAGCTTTTAGAGCAAACTCGCCGAAGCTAACTTTGCTACCGCGCAGTGCCAGACCACGGTTGTGGCCAGTCATCTGCTTGCGGAATTTTGTACGCTTTGGTTGCAACATTTGGCGTACCCCTTACTTAGCAGCTTTTTTACGAGGCGCTGGTGCTTGTGGTTTCAGTTCTTCTTGGCGACCACCAATAACTTCGCCTTTGAAAATCCAAACCTTCACACCGATCACACCGTAAGTGGTGTGAGCTTCGTAAGTGGCATAGTCAATGTCAGCACGCAGGGTGTGCAGTGGCACACGACCTTCGCGATACCATTCAGTACGTGCGATTTCAGCACCGCCGAGACGACCGCTCACTTGGATCTTGATGCCTTTGGCACCAATGCGCATGGCGTTCTGTACGGCGCGCTTCATGGCGCGACGGAACATCACACGACGCTCCAGCTGCTGAGCTACGCTCTGAGCTACCAGCATACCGTCGAGTTCCGGCTTGCGGATCTCTTCGATATTGATGTGCACAGGCACACCCATTTGCTTGGTCAGGTCCTGACGCAGTTTTTCAACATCTTCACCTTTCTTCCCGATAACGATACCTGGACGAGCGGTGTGGATGGTGATGCGTGCAGTTTGAGCCGGACGATGGATATCGATACGGCTAACGGACGCGCTTTTTAGTTTGTCTTGGAGGTACTCACGCACATTCAGATCTGCGAGCAAATAGTCCGCATAAGTCCGACCGTCTGCGTACCAGACGGAGGTGTGCTCCTTGACGATTCCCAGGCGAATGCCAGTGGGATGTACTTTCTGACCCATCTGATCGACTCCGTTACTTGTCCGCAACCTTGACAGTGATATGGCAAGACCGCTTGACGATGCGATCAGCACGGCCTTTGGCACGTGGCATGATACGCTTCAGCGAACGCCCTTCGTTGACGAAAACGGTGGAGACCTTCAGGTCATCAACGTCTGCGCCTTCGTTATGCTCGGCGTTGGCTACGGCCGACTCGAGGACTTTCTTCATGATTTCAGCGGCTTTTTTGCTGCTGAAAGCCAACAGGTTGAGCGCTTCGCCCACCTTCTTCCCGCGGATCTGGTCGGCGACCAAGCGGGCTTTCTGGGCGGAGATTCGAGCGCCCGACAACTTAGCGGCTACTTCCATTTCCTTACCCCTTAACGCTTGGCTTTCTTGTCAGCCACGTGCCCACGATAAGTGCGGGTACCGGCAAACTCGCCCAGTTTATGGCCGACCATGTCTTCGTTCACGAGAACTGGGACGTGTTGACGACCGTTGTGTACCGCGATGGTCAGACCGACCATTTGTGGCAGGATGATCGAACGACGCGACCAGGTTTTAACTGGTTTGCGATCGTTCTTTTCCGCCGCCACTTCGATCTTCTTCAGTAGGTGAAGATCGATAAAAGGACCTTTTTTCAGAGAACGTGGCACTGTCGTATCCCTCTATTTACTTGCGACGACGGACGATCATGTTGTCGGTACGCTTATTACCACGAGTCTTAGCACCCTTGGTTGGGAAGCCCCATGGCGATACCGGATGACGACCACCGGAGGTACGACCTTCACCACCACCATGTGGGTGGTCAACCGGGTTCATGGCAACACCACGAACGGTTGGGCGAACGCCACGCCAGCGTTTGGCACCGGCTTTACCCAGCGAACGCAGGCTGTGCTCGGAGTTCGAGACTTCGCCCAGGGTCGCACGGCATTCAGCCAGGACTTTACGCATTTCACCGGAGCGCAGACGCAGGGTCACATAGACACCTTCGCGAGCGATCAGCTGAGCCGAAGCACCAGCGGAACGTGCGATCTGAGCACCTTTACCCGGCTTCAGTTCGATGCCGTGGATGGTGCTACCCACTGGAATGTTGCGCAGTTGCAGGGAGTTGCCTGGCTTGATTGGAGCCAGAGCGCCTGCGATCAGCTGGTCGCCAGCAGCAACGCCTTTAGGGGCGATGATGTAGCGGCGCTCGCCGTCTGCGTAGCACAGCAGTGCGATGTGAGCAGTACGGTTTGGATCGTATTCGATACGCTCGACAGTGGCGACGATGCCATCTTTGTCGTTGCGACGGAAGTCGACCATACGGTAATGCTGCTTGTGACCACCACCTACGTGACGCGTAGTGATGCGGCCATTGTTGTTACGACCACCAGACTTCGACTTCTTCTCGAGCAGCGGTGCGTGAGGAGCGCCTTTATGCAGCTCCTTGTTGACCACCTTGACCACGAAACGGCGGCCAGCGGAAGTCGGTTTGCATTTAACGATTGCCATGATGCACCCCTTCCTTACTCAGCACTGCTGCTGAAATCGAGATCTTGGCCTGGCTGAAGGGAGACGATCGCCTTCTTCCAGTCATTACGCTTGCCCAGACCACGTGCGGTACGCTTGGTTTTACCCAGAACGTTAACAGTCGACACGTTTTCGACTTTTACGCCGAACAGGCCTTCGACAGCTTTCTTGATTTCCAGCTTGGTTGCATCAGTAGCAACCTTGAATACGAACTGGCCTTTTTTCTCAGCCAGAACGGTAGCCTTCTCGGAAACGTGCGGGCCAAGGAGGACTTTAAATACGCGTTCCTGGTTCATCCCAGCAGCTCCTCGAATTTCTTCACGGCCGACACAGTGATCAACACTTTGTCGTATGCGATCAGACTGACCGGATCGGAACCCTGTACGTCACGTACGTCGACGTGCGGCAGGTTACGAGCAGCCAGGTACAGATTCTGATCAACAGCGTCAGAAACGATCAGTACGTCGCTCAGACCCATGCCGTTCAGCTTGTTCAGCAGGTCTTTGGTTTTCGGTGCTTCAACAGCGAAGTCCTGAACCACGACCAGACGGTCGGTACGCACCAGCTCAGCGAGGATGGAGCGCAGAGCTGCGCGGTACATCTTCTTGTTGAGCTTTTGCGAGTGGTCTTGAGGACGAGCTGCGAAAGTGGTACCGCCGCCACGCCAGATTGGGCTACGGATAGTACCGGCACGAGCGCGACCAGTACCTTTCTGACGCCATGGGCGCTTACCGCCACCAGCGACGTCGGAACGGGTTTTCTGCTGCTTGGTGCCCTGACGGCCGCCGGCCATGTAGGCCACGACTGCTTGGTGAACCAGCGTCTCGTTGAATTCGCCACCGAAAGTCAGTTCGGAAACTTCGATCGCTTGAGCGTCATTTACATTAAGTTGCATGTCAGCTTCCCCTTAACCGCGAGCCTTGGCAGCCGGACGCACAACCACGTTACCGCCAGTAGCGCCTGGAACGGCACCCTTGACCAGCAACAGATTGCGTTCAGCGTCGACGCGCACTACTTCCAGGGACTGAACGGTCACGCGCTCGGCGCCCATATGACCGGACATTTTCTTGCCCTTGAATACACGACCAGGAGTCTGGCACTGGCCGATAGAGCCCGGGACGCGGTGGGAAACGGAGTTACCGTGGGTGTTATCTTGACCACGGAAATTCCAGCGCTTGATAGTACCGGCGAAGCCTTTACCTTTGGACTGACCGGTAACGTCTACCAGCTGACCTGCAGCGAAGATTTCAGCGTTGATCGAGTCGCCAGCCTTGAACTCGCCTTCTTCAAGACGGAATTCCTGGACCAGACGACCAGCGGCAACGTTCGCCTTAGCGAAGTGACCTGCTTGAGCAGCAGTCACGCGCGAAGCACGACGCTCACCTACAGTGACTTGCACTGCACGGTAGCCATCGGTTTCTTCAGTTTTGAACTGGGTGACACGATTCGGCTCGATCTCAATGACCGTGACCGGAATGGAGACACCTTCTTCGGTGAAAATACGGGTCATACCCGCTTTACGACCGACTACACCAATAGTCATGTTGTAAACCTCATGAGTGTACGGGGCTTTCACCCGCTATGGCCGCCCATTTCAGAGCGTTACACGACTAAGACCAGGTCTTAGCCGAGGCTGATCTGCACTTCCACACCTGCTGCAAGATCAAGCTTCATCAGCGCATCAACGGTTTTATCCGTTGGCTGGACGATGTCCAGAACGCGCTTATGAGTACGGATCTCGTACTGGTCACGCGCGTCTTTGTTGACGTGCGGGGAGACCAGAACGGTGAACCGCTCTTTGCGAGTAGGCAGTGGAATTGGACCACGCACTTGAGCACCAGTACGTTTCGCGGTTTCCACGATTTCCTGGGTGGATTGGTCGATCAGGCGATGGTCAAAAGCCTTCAACCTGATACGGATTTGCTGATTTTGCATTGGATTTCAGACTCCAGGCTGCTATTCCCACCGGGCGCACTACGCCCGTTAAAAGGAGGCGTGATTCTATAGACGCCCCTATTGGGTGTCAACCCAATAAAAAAAGCCCCCGCTGAGCGGGGGCTTTTTCAACCTATCGAGTATTACTCGATGATTTTGGCTACGACGCCAGCGCCGACGGTACGACCGCCTTCACGGATAGCGAAACGCAGACCATCTTCCATTGCGATGGTTTTGATCAGAGTGACAGTCATCTGGATGTTGTCACCTGGCATTACCATTTCAACGCCTTCTGGCAGCTCGCAGTTACCAGTCACGTCAGTAGTACGGAAGTAGAACTGTGGACGGTAGCCTTTGAAGAACGGAGTGTGACGGCCGCCTTCTTCCTTGCTCAGAACGTAAACTTCTGCGGTGAACTTGGTGTGCGGCTTAACCGAACCTGGCTTGACCAGAACCTGACCACGCTCAACGTCGTCACGCTTGGTGCCACGCAGCAGAACGCCGCAGTTCTCGCCAGCACGGCCTTCGTCCAGCAGCTTACGGAACATCTCAACACCGGTGCAGGTGGTGGTGGAGGTGTCACGCAGACCAACGATTTCCAGAGCGTCTTGAACGCGGACGATACCACGCTCGATACGACCGGTAACAACGGTACCACGACCCGAGATCGAGAATACGTCTTCGATTGGCATCAGGAACGGCTTGTCGATAGCACGCTCTGGCTCTGGGATGTAGCTGTCCAGAGTTTCAACCAGACGCTTGACAGCGGTGGTGCCCATTTCGTTGTCGTCTTTGCCTTCCAGCGCCATACGAGCCGAACCGATGATGATCGGGGTGTCGTCGCCTGGGAAGTCGTAGGTGGACAGCAGGTCGCGAACTTCCATCTCGACCAGTTCCAGCAGCTCAGCGTCGTCTACCAGGTCAGCCTTGTTCAGGAAGACCACGATGTACGGAACGCCAACCTGACGGGACAGCAGGATGTGCTCACGGGTTTGCGGCATCGGACCATCGGCGGCCGAGCAAACCAGGATCGCGCCGTCCATCTGGGCAGCACCGGTGATCATGTTCTTCACGTAGTCAGCGTGACCTGGGCAGTCAACGTGAGCGTAGTGACGAATGTTCGAGTTGTACTCGACGTGCGCGGTGTTGATGGTGATACCACGAGCTTTTTCTTCTGGAGCCGAGTCGATTTTGTCGAACTCAACAACGGCCGAACCGAAAACTTCGGAGCAGACGCGAGTCAGAGCTGCGGTCAGAGTGGTTTTACCGTGGTCAACGTGACCGATGGTGCCAACGTTGACGTGCGGAAGGGAACGATCAAATTTTTCTTTAGCCACGACAGTGAACCTCTTGCCTAAAGGGCTGGATTAGCCTTGTTTTTTAACGAGTGCTTCGACGATATTCGACGGAGCTTCGGCGTATTTGGAGAATTCCATGGAGTAGCTCGCGCGACCCTGAGACATGGAACGAACGTCGGTCGCATAACCGAACATCTCTCCGAGCGGAACTTCAGCACGGACAACCTTGCCGGACACCGAATCTTCCATACCCTGGATCAGACCACGACGACGGTTCAGGTCACCCATCACGTCACCCATGTAGTCCTCAGGGGTCACAACTTCTACCTTCATGATCGGCTCAAGCACTTTACCGCCACCCTTCTGGGCCAGCTGCTTGGTCGCCATGGAGGCCGCCACCTTGAACGCCATCTCGTTGGAGTCGACGTCGTGGTAGGAACCATCAAACACGGTTGCCTTCAGGCCGATCAGCGGATAGCCGGCAACGATGCCGTTCTTCATCTGCTCTTCGATACCCTTCTGGATCGCCGGGATGTATTCCTTAGGAACCACACCGCCTACAACTTCGTTGTGGAATTCCAGACCTTCGGTGATGTTGCCTTGCGCGTCCACTGTTGGCTGCGAGAAGCGAATCCAGCAGTGACCGAACTGACCACGACCACCGGACTGACGAACGAATTTACCTTCGATCTCGACATTGTCCTTGGTGATCTGCTCACGGTAGGAAACCTGTGGCTTACCGATGTTGGCTTCGACGTTGAACTCGCGCTTCATACGGTCAACGAGGATGTCCAGGTGAAGCTCACCCATACCGGAGATGATGGTCTGGCCGGTTTCTTCGTCGGTCTTGACGCGGAACGATGGGTCTTCCTGAGCCAGCTTGCCCAGTGCGATACCCATTTTTTCCTGGTCCTGCTTGGTCTTCGGCTCAACAGCTACCGAGATCACAGGCTCTGGGAAGTCCATACGCTCAAGGATGATCGGCTTGTCGGCGTTGCACAGGGTGTCACCAGTGGTGACGTCCTTCATGCCGATCAGAGCAGCGATATCGCCTGCCAGTACTTCTTTGATCTCTTCACGCTGGTTGGCGTGCATCTGCACCATACGACCAACGCGCTCTTTCTTGCCCTTGACCGAGTTGATCACGGAGTCGCCAGACTGCAGCATACCCGAGTAAACGCGGACGAAAGTCAGAGTACCAACGAACGGGTCGGTGGCAATCTTGAACGCCAGAGCCGAGAACGGCTCAGCGTCGTCAGCATGACGCTCGTCATACTGCTCAGGCTTCAGCTCATCCTTCGGAATCTCGATCAGGTCAGGGTGGATACCCTTGATCGCAGGAATCTCGGTAGGAGCAGGCAGGAAGTCGATGACAGCATCGAGAACCAGAGGAACGCCCTTGTTCTTGAAGGAAGAACCGCAGACAGCCGGAACGATCTCGCTGGCCAGGGTGCGCGCGCGCAGACCGGCTTTGATTTCTTCGACGGTCAGCTCACCTTCTTCAAGGTACTTGTTCATCAGCTCTTCGGTGGCTTCTGCAGCGGCTTCGACCATGTTGGCGCGCCACTCTTCAGCCAGGTCCAGCATATCGGCAGGAATCTCTTCCTCACGATAAGTGGTGCCCTTGTCGTCTTCGTTCCAGTAGATCGCCTTCATCTTGATCAGGTCGACCTGACCCTGGAAGTTGTCTTCCGAGCCGATAGCCAGCTGAACCGGAACCGGGGTGTGACCCAGACGGTTTTTGATCTGACCTACAACGCGCAGGAAGTTGGCACCAGCACGGTCCATCTTGTTCACGTAAACAACACGTGGAACGCCGTACTTGTTAGCCTGACGCCATACGGTTTCGGACTGCGGCTCAACGCCGGAAGTACCGCAGAACACAACGACCGCGCCGTCGAGTACACGCAGCGAACGCTCTACTTCAATAGTGAAGTCAACGTGGCCTGGGGTATCGATGACGTTTACGCGGTATTTGCCGTACTGGCCACGGGAACCTTCCCAGAAAGTGGTTACAGCAGCGGAGGTAATGGTAATACCCCGCTCCTGCTCCTGCACCATCCAGTCGGTGGTCGCGGCGCCGTCGTGCACCTCGCCCATTTTGTGGCTCAGACCTGTGTAGAACAGGATCCGCTCGGTAGTGGTAGTTTTGCCCGCGTCAACGTGCGCGCAAATACCAATGTTACGGTAGCGGTTAATTGGTGTGGTACGAGCCATAGAGCCCTCGCAAAAATAGTGATGCCTGAATTAGAAGCGGTAGTGCGAGAACGCTTTGTTGGCTTCAGCCATACGGTGCACGTCTTCACGCTTCTTGACTGCAGCACCTTTGCCTTCAGCGGCATCCAGCAGCTCGCCAGCCAGGCGCAGAGCCATAGACTTCTCGCCACGCTTACGGGCGTAGTCTACCAACCAGCGCATTGCCAGGGCGTTACGACGGGATGGACGAACTTCTACAGGAACCTGGTAGGTAGCACCGCCAACACGGCGCGACTTAACTTCGACCAGCGGAGCGATGGCGTCGAGAGCTTTCTCGAAGATTTCCAGGGGATCGCTGTTCTTGCGTTCTTTAACCTTGTCCAGTGCACCGTAAACGATACGCTCGGCAACGGCTTTCTTGCCGCTTTCCATTACGTGGTTCATGAACTTGGCGAGGATCTGGCTTCCGTATTTTGGATCGTCCAGAATCTCACGCTTGGCTGCTACACGACGTCTTGGCATTGATAAGCCCTCAAACGGTCTTCAGGTTAGCCCGGGACAGGTGCCCCCAAGGGGTGCGTGCCCGACCTTACTCTTATCGACTCAATAAAATGAATTGCTGCAAACTGCTACAAACGACCGATTACTTCGGACGCTTGGTACCGTACTTCGAACGGCCTTGGTTACGACCTTTAACACCGGAAGTATCCAGGGAACCGCGAACGGTGTGGTAACGAACACCTGGCAAGTCTTTTACACGGCCGCCACGGATCAGTACGACGCTGTGCTCTTGCAGGTTGTGGCCTTCACCACCGATGTACGAGGAAACCTCGAAACCGTTGGTCAGACGCACACGGCATACTTTACGCAGTGCCGAGTTAGGTTTTTTCGGCGTAGTGGTGTACACACGGGTGCACACGCCACGACGTTGCGGGCAGTTCTGCAGCGCAGGAACGTCGGATTTCTCGACGATACGCTTACGCGGCTGACGTACCAGCTGGTTGATAGTTGCCATCTACTAGCTCCACTGTTGTCTTGCGACGCTATTGTCTTGCAAGAAAAGCAAAAATTGGCAGGACGAAGTCCCACCAAATTTAGGGGTACAAGAGTCTAAAGAGGATCTTGCGCCCAGTCAAGACAAGGCCCCAGCCTCCCCCCTCCAGTCATCGGCAACAATTTATGTTGCCAATGACCAGATCGGGTCAGCCAGGGCCCTGTCCTACTTTCAGTTACCGCTGGAATTCAGCGCTTCGGTCAGTGCGGCTTCCACCTCACTGGCACTTACGCGCAGCGGTTTGTCGGCATCACGGCGACGCTTACGCTCGCTGTGGTAGGCCAGACCGGTACCGGCCGGGATCAGACGACCCACGACCACGTTTTCTTTCAGGCCGCGCAGGTAGTCGCGCTTGCCAGTTACCGCCGCTTCGGTCAGAACACGGGTGGTCTCCTGGAAGGAGGCCGCCGAGATGAACGACTCGGTGGACAGCGAGGCCTTGGTGATACCCAGCAGTACGCGCGAGAACTTGGAGATGAACTTATCTTCAGTCGCCAGACGCTCGTTCTCTACCAGTACCTGGGTCAGTTCCATCTGGTCGCCCTTGATGAAGCTGGAGTCACCCGACTCGGTGATCTCAACTTTACGCAGCATCTGACGCAGGATGGTCTCGATGTGCTTATCGTTGATCTTCACGCCTTGCAGACGGTAAACGTCCTGAATCTCGTTGACGATGTACTTGGCCAGCGCGCTCACACCCAGCAGACGCAGGATGTCGTGCGGATCGCTAGGACCGTCGGAGATAACTTCGCCGCGGTTCACTTGTTCGCCTTCGAAGACGTTCAGGTGACGCCACTTCGGAATCAGCTCTTCGTACGGATCGCTACCATCGTTCGGGGTAATGACCAGACGGCGCTTGCCCTTGGTCTCTTTACCGAAGGCGATGGTGCCGCTGACTTCAGCCAGAATCGACGCTTCTTTCGGACGGCGCGCTTCGAACAGGTCAGCAACGCGCGGCAGACCACCGGTGATGTCACGGGTTTTCGACGTTTCTTGCGGAATACGCGCAATAACGTCACCAACGCCGATCTGAGCACCGTCAGCCACACCAACCAGAGCGTTCGCCGGCAGGAAGTACTGAGCCGGTACGTCGGTACCTGGCAGCAGCAAGTCTTTGCCATTGGCGTCGACCATCTTGATTGCAGGACGGATTTCCTTACCTGCAGCCGGACGGTCTTTGACGTCCAGAACTTCAATGTTGGTCAAACCAGTCAATTCGTCAGTCTGACGCTTGATGGTGATGCCTTCTTCCATGCCCACGAAGGTCACGGTACCTTTCATTTCGGTAACGATCGGGTGGGTGTGCGGGTCCCACTTGGCGACGATTGCGCCAGCGTCGACCTTGTCGCCTTCCTTCACCGAAATTACCGCACCGTAAGGCAGCTTGTAGCGCTCACGCTCACGACCGAATTCGTCGGCAATCGCCAACTCACCGGAACGCGATACGGCAACCAGGTTACCGTCAGCACGCTCAACCTGCTTCAGGTTGTGCAGACGCACCATACCGCCGTTCTTCACCTGGACGCTGTCGGCAGCCGAGGTACGGCTTGCAGCACCACCGATGTGGAACGTACGCATGGTCAGCTGAGTACCCGGCTCACCGATCGACTGAGCAGCGATAACGCCGACAGCTTCACCGATGTTCACCTGGTGACCGCGAGCCAGGTCACGGCCGTAGCACTTGGCGCAGATGCCGTAGCGAGTTTCGCAGCTGATCGGCGAACGCACGATCACTTCGTCGATGCTGTTCAGCTCGATGAACTCAACCCACTTCTCGTCGACCAGGGTACCGGCCGGAACGATGACATCGTCGGTGCCTGGCTTGAACACGTCACGGGCGATAACACGACCCAGTACACGCTCACCCAGCGGCTCTACTACATCACCGCCTTCAATGTGCGGCGTCATCAGCAGGCCTTGCTCGGTGCCACAGTCGATCTCGGTAACAACCAGATCCTGGGCAACGTCTACCAGACGACGGGTCAGGTAACCGGAGTTCGCGGTTTTCAACGCGGTATCCGCCAGACCTTTACGAGCACCGTGAGTCGAGATGAAGTACTGAAGTACGCTCAGACCTTCACGGAAGTTCGCGGTGATCGGCGTCTCGATGATCGAGCCGTCCGGCTTGGCCATCAGACCACGCATACCGGCCAGCTGACGAATCTGAGCTGCCGAACCCCGGGCACCGGAGTCAGCCATCATGTACATCGAGTTGAAGGACTCTTGCTCGACTTCGTCGCCATGACGGTCGATGACTTTCTCTTTCGAGAGGTTGGCCATCATCGCCTTGGAAACTTCGTCGTTCGCCTTGGACCACAAGTCGATTACTTTGTTGTACTTCTCGCCCTGGGTTACCAGGCCGGAGGCGTACTGGCTCTCGATCTCTTTCACTTCGTCGGTAGCGGTACCGATGATGCGGGCTTTCTCGTCCGGGATAACGAAGTCGTTAACGCCGATGGAGACGCCGGAGATGGTCGAGTAGGCAAAACCGGTGTACATCAGCTGGTCAGCGAAGATCACGGTCTCTTTCAAACCAACCACGCGGTAGCACTGGTTGATCAGTTTGGAGATCGCCTT
This sequence comes from Pseudomonas sp. NUPR-002, assembly GCF_056322725.1. Taxonomy (NCBI): domain Bacteria; kingdom Pseudomonadati; phylum Pseudomonadota; class Gammaproteobacteria; order Pseudomonadales; family Pseudomonadaceae; genus Pseudomonas; species Pseudomonas sp. NUPR-002. The sequence goes on along the minus strand of NZ_CM150476.1, from coordinate 523,678 downwards.
TTTCTTCATTGGCTGGTTGACCACGTCGTACGACAGACCTGGTGGTACAACCTGGAACAGCAGTGCACGGCCGACAGTGGTGTCGACAATACGGGTGTTCTTGACGCTGCCGCCATCACGATCATTAACGGTTTCGTTGATACGAACCTTGATCTTGGCGTGCAGGGCAGCTTCGCCGGCGCGGAATACGCGGTCGACTTCCTGCAGGTCAGCAAATACGCGACCTTCGCCCTTGGCATTGATGGCTTCACGGGTCATGTAGTACAGACCCAATACAACGTCCTGCGACGGAACGATGATTGGCTCACCGTTAGCTGGCGACAGAATGTTGTTGGTCGACATCATCAGCGCGCGCGCTTCGAGCTGGGCTTCCAGCGTCAGCGGCACGTGAACGGCCATTTGGTCACCGTCGAAGTCGGCGTTGTACGCAGCACAGACCAGCGGGTGCAGCTGAATAGCTTTACCTTCGATCAGTACCGGTTCAAAGGCCTGGATACCCAGACGGTGAAGGGTCGGTGCACGGTTGAGCAGTACGGGGTGTTCGCGAATCACTTCAGCGAGAACGTCCCACACCTCTGGCAGCTCGCGCTCGACCATCTTCTTGGCAGCTTTGATGGTGGTCGCCAGACCACGCATTTCCAGCTTGCCGAAAATGAACGGTTTGAACAGCTCCAGAGCCATCTTCTTCGGCAGACCGCACTGATGCAGACGCAGGGTCGGACCTACGGTAATTACCGAACGGCCAGAGTAGTCAACACGCTTACCGAGCAAGTTCTGACGGAAACGACCTTGCTTACCCTTGATCATGTCGGCCAGGGACTTCAGAGGACGCTTGTTCGAACCGGTGATGGCACGGCCGCGACGGCCGTTATCCAGCAAGGCATCGACAGCTTCCTGCAGCATGCGCTTTTCGTTGCGCACGATGATGTCCGGCGCGGACAGGTCGAGCAGGCGCTTCAGACGGTTGTTACGGTTGATCACCCGACGATACAGATCGTTCAGGTCAGAAGTCGCGAAGCGACCGCCATCAAGCGGAACCAATGGACGCAGGTCTGGCGGCAGAACCGGCAGAACGGTCAGGACCATCCACTCAGGCAGGTTGCCCGAGCCCTGGAAGGCTTCCATCAGTTTCAGACGCTTGGACAGCTTCTTGATCTTGGTTTCCGAGTTGGTCTGCGGAATCTCTTCGCGCAGGCGGCCGATCTCGTGCTCCAGGTCGATAGCGTGCAGCAGCTCGCGGACAGCCTCGGCACCCATGCGGGCGTCGAAGTCATCACCGAACTCTTCCAGCGCTTCGAAATACTGCTCGTCGTTGAGCAGTTGACCTTTTTCCAGCGTGGTCATGCCCGGATCGATAACGACATAGCTCTCGAAGTAGAGAACGCGCTCGATATCACGCAGGGTCATGTCCATCAGCAGGCCGATACGGGACGGCAGCGATTTCAGGAACCAGATGTGAGCAACTGGAGAGGCCAGTTCGATGTGCGCCATGCGCTCACGACGAACCTTGGCCAGGGCGACTTCAACGCCGCACTTCTCACAGATGACGCCACGGTGTTTCAGGCGCTTGTACTTACCGCACAGGCACTCGTAGTCCTTGACTGGGCCAAAGATCTTGGCGCAGAACAGGCCGTCACGCTCAGGCTTGAACGTACGGTAGTTGATGGTTTCCGGCTTTTTAACTTCACCGAACGACCACGAACGGATCATCTCAGGCGAGGCCAATCCGATACGGATGGCGTCGAACTCTTCGACTTGACCCTGGTTTTTCAGCAAATTCAGTAGGTCTTTCAAGGCCTTTCCTCCTGGCGGAGCAGGGAGTGGGCTTTTCAGCCACACTCCCGATTCGCGTCACGTGTTATTCGGTTTCCAGATCGATATCGATACCGAGCGAACGGATCTCTTTGATCAACACGTTGAAGGACTCGGGCATGCCCGGCTCCATACGGTGATCGCCGTCCACGATGTTTTTGTACATCTTGGTCCGACCGTTCACGTCGTCCGACTTCACTGTGAGCATTTCTTGCAGGGTGTATGCCGCGCCGTATGCTTCCAGCGCCCACACTTCCATCTCCCCGAAACGCTGACCACCGAACTGCGCCTTACCACCCAGCGGCTGCTGGGTAACCAGGCTATAAGAACCAGTGGAACGCGCGTGCATCTTGTCGTCCACCAAGTGGTTCAGCTTGAGCATGTACATGTAACCAACGGTCACTGGACGCTCGAACTTGTTACCGGTACGGCCGTCGAACAGCTGCATCTGACCGCTTTCTGGCATGTCTGCCAGTTTCAGCATGGCCTTGATCTCGCGCTCCTTGGCACCGTCGAAGACTGGAGTGGCCATTGGCACACCGCCTTTGAGGTTCTTCGCCAGATCCAGGATTTCCTGGTCGGAGAAGTCTTCCAGGCTTTCCTGACGACCACCGATCTCGTTGTAGATCTCGGTGAGGAACTTACGCAGTTCAATAACCTTGCGCTGCTCTTCTAGCATGCGGTTGATCTTCTCGCCCAGACCTTTAGCCGCCAGGCCAAGGTGGGTTTCGAGGATCTGACCAACGTTCATACGCGATGGTACACCCAGAGGGTTGAGTACCACGTCAACTGGCGTACCGTTGGCGTCGTGCGGCATGTCTTCGACCGGCATGATCACAGAGACCACACCTTTGTTACCGTGACGACCGGCCATCTTGTCGCCCGGCTGGATGCGACGACGGATTGCCAGGTAGACCTTGACGATCTTCAGTACGCCCGGTGCCAGGTCATCGCCCTGCTGCAGCTTGCGCTTCTTGTCTTCGAACTTGTCGTCGAGCAGACGGCGACGATCAACGATGTAGGCCTGAGCCTTCTCGAGTTGCTCGTTCAGCGCATCTTCGGCCATACGCAGTTTGAACCACTGGCCGTGCTCCAGACCGTCCAGTACTTCGTCGGTGATGACAGTGCCTTTCTTCAGGCCTGCACCACCGTCGACGACCTGGCCGTTCAGGGCAGAACGCAGACGCTCGAAGGTTGCGCCTTCAACGATACGGAACTCTTCGTTCAGGTCCTTGCGGATTTCGTCGAGCTGCATCTTCTCGATGGACAGCGCACGGCTATCGCGCTCAACGCCGTCACGGGTGAAGACCTGTACGTCAATGACAGTACCTTTGGTGCCAGTAGGCACGCGCAGGGAGGTGTCTTTAACGTCGCTGGCCTTCTCACCGAAGATTGCACGCAGCAGCTTCTCTTCTGGCGTCAGCTGGGTTTCGCCTTTTGGCGTGACCTTGCCAACCAGAATGTCGCCAGCGCCAACTTCAGCACCTACGTAAACGATACCGGCTTCGTCCAGCTTGTTCAGCGCAGCTTCACCGACGTTCGGGATGTCCGCGGTGATTTCCTCTGGGCCAAGCTTGGTGTCACGGGCCACACAGGTCAGTTCCTGAATGTGGATCGTGGTGAAGCGGTCTTCCTGAACCACACGCTCGGACAGGCAGATGGAGTCTTCGAAGTTGAAGCCGTTCCACGCCATGAACGCGATGCGCATGTTCTGACCCAGTGCCAGCTCACCCATATCGGTGGACGGACCGTCGGCCATGATGTCGCTACGCTGAACCACGTCACCTTTGCTCACTAGCGGACGCTGGTTGATGCAGGTGTTCTGGTTCGAACGGGTGTATTTGGTCAGGTTGTAGATGTCGACACCGGCTTCACCGGTCTCAACTTCGTCATCAGCAACGCGAACCACGATACGGCTGGCGTCGACAGAGTCGATCACGCCGCCACGACGAGCCACGACGCAAACGCCGGAGTCACGGGCAACGTTACGCTCCATGCCGGTACCAACCAGCGGCTTGTCAGCACGCAGAGTAGGTACAGCCTGACGCTGCATGTTCGAACCCATCAACGCACGGTTGGCGTCGTCGTGCTCGAGGAACGGAATCAGCGACGCAGCAACCGAAACTACCTGCTTCGGCGATACGTCCATCAAGGTGACGTCTTCCGGCGCCTTGACGGTGAATTCGTTCAGGTGACGAACGGCTACCAGCTCGTCGATCAGTTGCTTCTTCTCGTTCATCGCAGCCGAAGCCTGAGCGATAACGTGATCAGCTTCTTCAATCGCCGACAGGAACACGATGTCGTCGGTAACCACGCCCTCTTTCACTACGCGGTACGGGCTTTCCAGGAAGCCGTACTGGTTGGTGCGGGCATAGGCTGCCAGGGAGTTGATCAGACCGATGTTCGGACCTTCAGGGGTCTCGATCGGGCACACACGGCCGTAGTGGGTCGGGTGTACGTCACGGACTTCAAAGCCTGCGCGCTCACGGGTCAGACCACCAGGGCCGAGTGCGGAGACACGACGCTTGTGGGTAATTTCCGAGAGCGGGTTGTTCTGGTCCATGAACTGCGAGAGCTGGCTGGAGCCGAAGAACTCTTTCACCGCGGCCGCTACCGGCTTGGCGTTGATCAGGTCCTGAGGCATCAGGCCTTCGCTTTCGGCCATCGACAGACGCTCTTTGACCGCGCGCTCAACACGCACCAGGCCAACGCGGAACTGGTTCTCGGCCATCTCGCCAACACAACGGACGCGACGGTTACCCAAGTGGTCGATGTCGTCGACGATGCCTTTGCCGTTACGGATATCAACCAGGGTCTTGAGGACCTCGACGATATCTTCCTTGCTCAGCACGCCCGAACCTTCGATCTCGGTACGACCGATACGACGGTTGAACTTCATGCGGCCAACGGCCGACAGGTCGTAACGCTCGGCGCTGAAGAACAGGTTGTTGAACAGGGTCTCGGCAGCATCCTTGGTTGGCGGCTCGCCAGGACGCATCATGCGATAGATCTCGACCAGCGCTTCCAGTTGGTTGCTGGTGGAATCGATCTTCAGAGTATCGGAGATGAACGGACCGCAATCGATATCGTTGGTGTACAGGGTCTCGATACGGACAACCTGCGCCTTGGCGATCTTGATCAGCAGTTCGGTGTTCAGCTCGGTGTTGCACTCGGCCAGGATTTCGCCAGTCGCCGGGTGAACGATAGCCTTGGCAGTGGTACGGCCCAGGACGTATTCCATTGGAACGTCGAGCTGCTTCACGCCAGCTTTTTCCAGCTGGTTGATGTGACGAGCGGTAATACGACGACCCTGCTCGACAATCACCTTACCGGTTTCGTCATGGATGTCCATGACTGCAACTTCACCACGCAGGCGCTGAGGCACCAGCTCCAGGCTCAGTTTCTCGCCGGAGATGTGGAATACGTTGGTGGTGTAGAAAGCGTCCAGCACTTCTTCAGTGCTGTAGCCCAAAGCACGCAACAGTACCGAAGCAGGCAGCTTACGACGACGGTCGATACGGACGAATACACAGTCTTTCGGATCGAACTCGAAGTCCAGCCAGGAACCGCGGTAAGGAATGATACGTGCCGAGTACAGCAGCTTGCCCGAGCTGTGCGTCTTGCCACGGTCGTGGTCGAAGAACACACCTGGCGAACGGTGCAGCTGGGAAACGATTACACGCTCGGTACCGTTGATAACGAAGGTACCGTTTTCAGTCATCAGGGGGATTTCACCCATGTAGACTTCTTGCTCTTTGATGTCCTTGATCGCTTTGTTCGACGATTCTTTGTCGAAAATGATCAGGCGCACTTTTACCCGCAGCGGAACCGCGTAGGTCACGCCGCGCAGGACGCATTCTTTGACATCAAAAGCCGGTTCGCCCAGACGATAGCCAACGTACTCCAGGGCAGCATTGCCGGAGTAGCTGATGATCGGGAAAACCGATTTGAAGGCCGCATGCAGGCCCACGTCGCGGAACTGATCTTTGGTCGCTCCCGCTTGCAAGAATTCACGATACGAATCCAGCTGGATGGCCAGGAGGTAAGGCACATCCATGACGTCCGGCAACTTGCTAAAGTCCTTGCGGATACGTTTTTTCTCAGTGTATGAGTAAGCCATCAGCGTTCCCCAGCTTGGTCACCTGCTTGTTTGGCTTCTCCCGACGGGAGCAGCCAGAAAATCGTGCAAACCCCATGGTTTGCGCCACCCATTCGGTGGTTACCGCTCGTTATCGGGGCCGACCTGATCGACCACCAATAACGGAAAAAGGCCGGTGGCAAAAGCCACCAGCCGTCAGCCGTTTGCTTAACGCTCCGGCTGGAGTCGCAAAGTCGAGATTACTTCAGCTCGACAGTAGCGCCTGCTTCTTCCAGCTTCTTCTTCGCGTCTTCAGCGGCTTCTTTCGAAACGCCTTCAGCGATGACAGCAGGAGCGCCGTCAACTTTCTCTTTGGCTTCTTTCAGGCCCAGACCGGTGATTTCACGAACAGCCTTGATCACGTTGACTTTCTTCTCGCCAGCAGCGGCCAGAACAACGTTGAACTCGGTTTGCTCTTCAACAACGGCAGCGGCAGCAGCTGGGCCAGCAGCGGCAACAGCAGCGGTAACACCGAAGGTTTCTTCCATCGCTTTGATCAGCTCAACAACTTCCAGAACGGTTTTCTGGCCGATTGCTTCGATGATTTGTTCGTTAGTCAGAGACATGACTTGAATCCTGTATTGGGGTGACAGCTTATGCAGCCATCAAATTAAACATGTGATTTAGAAAGCGCTTTCTGTGCCTTAGGCAGCAGTAGCTTCTTTCTGGTCGCGAATAGCTGCCAGAGTACGAGCCAGCTTGCTGGTAGCGCCCTGGATGACGCTCATCAGCTTCGCGATAGCCTCGTCGCGAGTTGGCAGGGTAGCCAACACGTCGATTTCGTTAGCGGCAATGAACTTGCCGTCAAACGCAGCTGCCTTGATCTCGAACTTGCTCTGACCCTTGGCGAACTCTTTGAACAGACGGGCAGCAGCGCCCGGGTGCTCGTTGGAGAAAGCGATCAGGGTCGGGCCAGTGAAGGCGTCGTTGAGGACACTGAATTCAGTGTCAGCAACAGCGCGCTTGAGCAGGGTGTTACGTACGACACGTACGTATACGCCAGCTTCACGAGCCTCTTTACGGAGTCCGGTCATTGCGCCTACAGTCACGCCACGGGCATCAGCCACAACAGCGGACAGAGCGACTTTGGCAGCCTCGTTGACTTCAGCGACGATGGCCTTCTTGTCTTCGAGTCTAATTGCCACGGGTAAAACTCCTGCTTGTTACCGTTTCATCTGGCCGAAGCCGGATGTCGTTTTGGTGTCTGATTCGGTAAGGAATCGGGAGCACCATCTGCGTAGGCTTAAGGTTTAAGGCTTGCGCCGCCTACGGTCTTGGATAGCCCCCGCCAGGCAGGGACCCCAATTTTTTCAAACTGGCGCGATCGCTCGCGCCGGTTTTGTCTTACGCGCTCAGCGAGCCCTGGTCGATGACCAGGCCTGGACCCATGGTGGTGCTCAGGGTAACGCGCTTGACGTAGATACCTTTCGAGGAAGCTGGCTTGATACGCTTCAGATCAGCGATCAGGGCTTCAACGTTTTCCTTCAGCTTGCCAGCTTCAAAGCCGACTTTGCCAACGGAGGTGTGGATGATGCCGTTTTTGTCGGTACGGTAGCGAACCTGACCAGCCTTGGCGTTTTTAACCGCGGTGGCTACGTCTGGAGTTACGGTGCCGACTTTCGGGTTAGGCATCAGGCCGCGTGGACCCAGAACCTGACCCAGCTGACCTACAACACGCATTGCGTCCGGGGAAGCAATAACGACGTCATAGTTCAGGTCGCCGCCTTTCATTTCGGCAGCCAGATCGTCCATACCTACACGGTCAGCGCCGGCAGCCAGAGCGGCCTCAGCAGCTGGACCCTGGGTGAAGACAGCTACACGTACAGTCTTGCCAGTGCCGTGTGGCAGCACAGTAGCGCTACGAACGACTTGGTCGGATTTACGTGGGTCAACGCCGAGGTTGACGGCAACGTCGAAGGATTCGCTGAACTTCACGGTGGACAGTTCGGCCAGCAGGTTTGCTGCTTCTTCGAAGTTGTAGACTTTGCCAGCTTCGAGCTTCGAAGCAATGGCCTTTTGGCGCTTGGTCAGCTTAGCCATTACACACCCTCCACGTTGAGGCCCATGCTGCGAGCAGAACCGGCGATAGTACGCACGGCTGCATCCAGGTCAGCGGCAGTCAGATCAGCACTTTTGGTTTTTGCGATCTCTTCCAGCTGAGCACGGGTCACAGTACCGACTTTAACGGTGTTCGGACGTGCAGAACCGCTGGTCAGGCCAGCTGCTTTCTTCAGCAGAACCGAAGCAGGGGTGCTTTTGGTTTCGAAGGTGAAGCTGCGGTCACTGTAAACAGTGATGATCACAGGAGTCGGCAGGCCGGCTTCTTGACCCTGAGTACGGGCGTTGAAGGCCTTGCAGAATTCCATGATGTTCACACCGTGTTGACCCAGTGCTGGACCAACGGGTGGGCTTGGGTTGGCCTGGCCGGCCTTTACTTGCAGCTTGATGTAAGCCTGAATCTTCTTAGCCATGAGCTACTCCAATATCGGGTACGAACGCCTGAAGGCTCCCCGGATTACTTGCGTTTTATCCCAGTGACGACAAAACCCCGCAGCACATAGGGCTGCGGGGTATGGGATGCGTTGTTCTGCTAGACCTTTTCGACCTGGCTGAACTCGAGCTCTACCGGGGTAGAGCGTCCGAAAATAAGCACGGCCACTTGGATCCGGCTCTTTTCGTAGTTAACTTCTTCAACAGTACCGTTGAAATCGGCAAACGGACCGTCAATTACGCGGACCACTTCGCCCGGCTCGAACAAGGTCTTCGGCTTAGGCTTGTCGCTGCCATCAGCAACACGACGCAAGATAGCCTCAGCTTCTTTGTCGGTGATCGGCGCAGGCTTGTCTGCGGTACCACCAATGAAGCCCATGACACGAGGGGTATCTTTGACCAAGTGCCAAGTACCTTCGTTCATGTCCATCTGAACCAGCACGTAACCTGGGAAGAACTTACGCTCGCTCTTGCGCTTCTGGCCATTGCGCATCTCAACGACTTCTTCAGTCGGGACCAGAATTTCGCCGAAACCGTCTTCCATGCCAGCCAGCTTTACGCGCTCGATCAGCGAGCGCATTACATGCTTCTCGTAACCCGAGTAAGCATGCACAACGTACCAACGCTTAGCCACGGGACACCCTTAGCCAACAATCAAGGAAATCAACCAACCCAGCAGGGAGTCAAGACCCCACAGCAGCAGCGCCATCACCAGAACAACCGCCACTACGATGAGCGTGGTTTGCGTGGTTTCTTGGCGGGTTGGCCATACGACTTTACGAATCTCGGTGCGAGCTTCCTTCACCAGCGTAAAGAACGACTTACCCTTGACGGTCTGCAAGGCGATAAAGCCAGCAGCCGCAGCAAGAACAAGCAGAGCGAGTACGCGATACAGAATCGGCGAAGCAGAGTAATAAAGATTACCTACAACACCAACAACTACCAAAGCGACAACAGCCAGCCACTTGAGCAGATCAAAACGAGAGTCTTGGGCTTCAGCCTTGGGAGTCATCTAGGAAGATCCTGTGAAAAGAAAGCCAGACACACGAGGTGAATCTGGCAGGTCAGGAGGGAATCGAACCCCCAACCTACGGTTTTGGAGACCGTCGCTCTGCCAATTGAGCTACTGACCTAAAAGCTTATCAGGCCGGCCATTATGCCGACCTGATCGAGAGAAATCAACTACTTATTCGATAATCTTTGCTACGACGCCAGCGCCGACGGTACGACCGCCTTCACGGATAGCGAAACGCAGACCATCTTCCATTGCGATGGTTTTGATCAGAGTGACAGTCATCTGGATGTTGTCACCTGGCATTACCATTTCAACGCCTTCTGGCAGCTCGCAGTTACCAGTCACGTCAGTAGTACGGAAGTAGAACTGTGGACGGTAGCCTTTGAAGAACGGAGTGTGACGGCCGCCTTCTTCCTTGCTCAGAACGTAAACTTCTGCGGTGAACTTGGTGTGCGGCTTAACCGAACCTGGCTTGACCAGAACCTGACCACGCTCAACGTCGTCACGCTTGGTGCCACGCAGCAGAACGCCGCAGTTCTCGCCAGCACGGCCTTCGTCCAGCAGCTTACGGAACATCTCAACACCGGTGCAGGTGGTGGTGGAGGTGTCACGCAGACCAACGATTTCCAGAGCGTCTTGAACGCGGACGATACCACGCTCGATACGACCGGTAACAACGGTACCACGACCCGAGATCGAGAATACGTCTTCGATTGGCATCAGGAACGGCTTGTCGATAGCACGCTCTGGCTCTGGGATGTAGCTGTCCAGAGTTTCAACCAGACGCTTGACAGCGGTGGTGCCCATTTCGTTGTCGTCTTTGCCTTCCAGCGCCATACGAGCCGAACCGATGATGATCGGGGTGTCGTCGCCTGGGAAGTCGTAGGTGGACAGCAGGTCGCGAACTTCCATCTCGACCAGTTCCAGCAGCTCAGCGTCGTCTACCAGGTCAGCCTTGTTCAGGAAGACCACGATGTACGGAACGCCAACCTGACGGGACAGCAGGATGTGCTCACGGGTTTGCGGCATCGGACCATCGGCGGCCGAGCAAACCAGGATCGCGCCGTCCATCTGGGCAGCACCGGTGATCATGTTCTTCACGTAGTCAGCGTGACCTGGGCAGTCAACGTGAGCGTAGTGACGAATATTCGAGTTGTACTCAACGTGCGCGGTATTAATGGTAATGCCGCGAGCCTTCTCTTCTGGAGCGCTGTCGATCTTGTCGAATTCAACAACAGCCGAACCGAAAACTTCGGAGCAGACGCGAGTAAGCGCTGCGGTCAGCGTGGTCTTGCCATGGTCAACGTGACCAATGGTGCCGACGTTAACGTGCGGCAGACTACGATCAAACTTTTCCTTAGCCATCGAGACAGTCCTCAACAAGAAGAAATAAGCAGGTTGGTACAGCCATTAAAACAAAGGCAGATATTTTCATATCTGCCTTGTTATATGGAGCTCTTGAGCGGATTTGAACCGCTGACCTCACCCTTACCAAGGGTGTGCTCTACCAACTGAGCTACAAGAGCGTAACACTGTGCAACAACAGCAAACTTGGAGCGGGTAGCGGGAATCGAACCCGCATCATCAGCTTGGAAGGCTGAGGTTCTACCACTAAACTATACCCGCGGAGCTAGCTGCTCTCGCTAAACTGGTGGAGGGGGAAGGATTCGAACCTTCGAAGTCGTAGACGTCAGATTTACAGTCTGATCCCTTTGGCCGCTCGGGAACCCCTCCTGAACGTGGGCGGCATTTTCAACTCTTGCCGTCCTTCTGTCAAGCTTTTTCTCATTAAAATCTTGAGGTTAGCTAATTTGACAGCGCTTCACAGATATCCATCTAGTGGTGTTCCCTGTGGAGCGGGCGCCATTCTATGCAAACTATTCGACGGTTGCAACACCCTCGCACAACATTATTTTATGTTTTAAGTCTTTGAAATCGTTGGAAAGACTGGAAAGCAGGGTTTGGTCCAGCAAACGCTGGCTCCGAGGTGAAATTTGCAGCCACAAACCCGTCGCATCACCCAGCCGACCAGACACCTGCCGCGCGACCACATCCAGAGTAAGGAGTCGCTGACGCAAGGCATTGAGCTGCTCCTGGGTGTCCAAGCCACCTATATAGAGGCACTCCGCCCCCCGCTTGGAAGACGGTTTACCCTGCTGCGACTCGCTGAGCAGATGAATATCCTGCTGACTGCCCTTATACAGCGATAGCGGCGCTACCTCTTTAACCTTCAAGGGCGCCTCCTGCTGATGCCAGACGTAATAGACGCCATTGAGCACCACCAACAACAGAAACAACCAGCGCATAATCACCTCAGTCCAGGGGACAAGCCATTGCCAGACCAACAAACACCAGGTCAGGCACCACCCGAGCCTGCGGCGCAGCCTCTTGCACCAGAGGCGCATCGCCCCCCGTCAGCAATACGGTGAAGTCATTGCCCCACAAAGCCTGCGCGTGCTCCAACTGAGAGCGCACAAAACCCTGCAGCATATGCACACAACCCCGCTCAACCGCTTCAACCGTTGAGCGTCCGGGCGCCATACTCGACAACGCTCGCTCAGCGGACGCATCGTCGTAGCGAATCCGTCGGGTGTGAGTGCGCAACTGACTGCGCATCAATGGCATCCCCGGGCAGATGAAGCCCCCCAGGTGCTCGCCATCAGCAGCGACAAAATCAGCCTTGGCCGCCGTGCCAAAGTCCATGACCAGACACGCACCGGCCGCCAGGCGATATGCCCCCAGCACTGCCAGCCAGCGATCCAGACCAAGACGCTGGTAGTCCTCATATCCGTTGCGCACACCGCCAACCTCTTTGGCTGGCTGGGCAACCAATATCTGCAGCCCAAAGCGCTCGAACAATAGCGCCGAAAGACTGCTTGTCTCCTCCTCACTGCGAACACTGACGAGGCGGCCACGTCGAGGGGCCTCAGGAAGAGCGCTGATTTCTGCCAATAGGGCCTGATCAGAGGCCACTACCCCACCCGCAACGATAGACGCATCAGCGCTGCGGATAACACGCCACTTTATAAAGCTGTTACCGCAATCGAGCTCAAGAATCATCACGCAACCTCAAACTGAGCTCACCACCACTGAAGCTCTTCTCTACTCCATCGACCGCAAGACGTAATGCACCCTGCCCGTCGATACCCAATACCACACCATCGATCTTATTGACGCCAGCAATCAAGGACACCGGCCTACCCTGCCAAACATGTGCCTGCTCCCATTCTTGCTGTAACCCGCCGAAACCGGATTGCCGATGCTTCTCCAGGTAAACCTGCAAGCTGTCATTGAGCCTGGCGACCAATAGGTTGCGATCGATTGCGGCACCCGTCTCACGGCATACAGAAGTCCACTGCTGATCGACCTCCTCGGTAGCCAACATATTCACGTTAATGCCGATCCCCAGCACAACATGACAAACATCTGCTGGATCACCGACGAGCTCCAGGAGGATGCCAGCAATCTTATGGTTGTTGACCAAGATGTCGTTCGGCCACTTCAAGCCGGCTTCAGCGACTGCAAATGATTGCAACGTACGCAAGACCGCAAGCCCCACAACCAGACTCAACCCTTCGAGCTGGCGCATACCGCCATCGATACGCAGCACCAGACTGTAGTAGAGGTTTTCAGCAAAAGGACTGGCCCACTGCCGCCCACGGCGTCCGCGACCTGCAGTCTGGCGCTCGGCCAGCACCAGGAAGGGGGCAACCTGGCCTTCAGCAATTGCGCGCAAGGCCTGGGCGTTGGTCGAATCGATGCTGTCAAAGATAAGTGCTGGCCAACACTCACCTTGCGAGTGCTCGACGATTGCCGACTCCTCCAGCAAGGCCAGCGGCTTCGCCAACTGATAGCCACGACCACGGACCTTATGAATAGGTAGATTCAGCTCGGCCTCGAGGTGCTGCAACTGCTTCCAGACAGCACTACGACTGACGCCAAGGGCGACCCCCAGGTCCTGCCCGGAATGGAACCGACCATCCGCGAGGAGCTTCAACAACTTCAGCATGCCAATCTCGAATCGTAATGAGGCTGGCATGATAGCCATGCAGGCGGGGATTGCATAGAAAACAGTAGGCTCGGCGGCCTGGCTGGAGCCGCGATGCGGTGTGTCAGGCAGATTGAGATCGCGGGGCAAGCCCGCTCCCACAAGAAGAAGCCCATCCCAGCAGATTTTGGTCGGCGGAAAGACAAAACCCCTACCTGCATGCGCAGATAGGGGTTTCGGAATTTAATCTTGACGATGACCTACTCTCACATGGGGAAACCCCACACTACCATCGGCGATGCATCGTTTCACTGCTGAGTTCGGGATGGGATCAGGTGGTTCCAATGCTCTATGGTCGTCAAGAAATTCTGTTGCCAGAAGGTCTTGTTAGACACTCCAGCGAATTGGGTATGTGACTCTGTGGTTTTGCAAACTTTCGGTGACTTTCGTCTTCACCACCACAATCTGCGCTGCAGATTGCTTGGGTGTTATATGGTCAAGCCTCACGGGCAATTAGTATTGGTTAGCTCAACGCCTCACAGCGCTTACACACCCAACCTATCAACGTCGTAGTCTTCGACGGCCCTTCAGGGAGCTCAAGGCTCCAGTGAGATCTCATCTTGAGGCAAGTTTCCCGCTTAGATGCTTTCAGCGGTTATCTCTCCCGAACATAGCTACCCGGCAATGCCACTGGCGTGACAACCGGAACACCAGAGGTTCGTCCACTCCGGTCCTCTCGTACTAGGAGCAGCCCCTCTCAAATCTCAAACGTCCACGGCAGATAGGGACCGAACTGTCTCACGACGTTCTAAACCCAGCTCGCGTACCACTTTAAATGGCGAACAGCCATACCCTTGGGACCGGCTTCAGCCCCAGGATGTGATGAGCCGACATCGAGGTGCCAAACACCGCCGTCGATATGAACTCTTGGGCGGTATCAGCCTGTTATCCCCGGAGTACCTTTTATCCGTTGAGCGATGGCCCTTCCATACAGAACCACCGGATCACTAAGACCTACTTTCGTACCTGCTCGACGTGTCTGTCTCGCAGTCAAGCGCGCTTTTGCCTTTATACTCTACGACCGATTTCCGACCGGTCTGAGCGCACCTTCGTACTCCTCCGTTACTCTTTAGGAGGAGACCGCCCCAGTCAAACTACCCACCATACACTGTCCTCGATCCGGATAACGGACCTGAGTTAGAACCTCAAAGTTGCCAGGGTGGTATTTCAAGGATGGCTCCACGCGAACTGGCGTCCACGCTTCAAAGCCTCCCACCTATCCTACACAAGCAAATTCAAAGTCCAGTGCAAAGCTATAGTAAAGGTTCACGGGGTCTTTCCGTCTAGCCGCGGATACACTGCATCTTCACAGCGATTTCAATTTCACTGAGTCTCGGGTGGAGACAGCGCCGCCATCGTTACGCCATTCGTGCAGGTCGGAACTTACCCGACAAGGAATTTCGCTACCTTAGGACCGTTATAGTTACGGCCGCCGTTTACCGGGGCTTCGATCAAGAGCTTCGCGTTAGCTAACCCCATCAATTAACCTTCCGGCACCGGGCAGGCGTCACACCCTATACGTCCACTTTCGTGTTTGCAGAGTGCTGTGTTTTTAATAAACAGTCGCAGCGGCCTGGTATCTTCGACCGGCATGGGCTTACGGAGCAAGTCCTTCACCCTCACCGGCGCACCTTCTCCCGAAGTTACGGTGCCATTTTGCCTAGTTCCTTCACCCGAGTTCTCTCAAGCGCCTTGGTATTCTCTACCCAACCACCTGTGTCGGTTTGGGGTACGGTTCCTAGTTATCTGAAGCTTAGAAGCTTTTCTTGGAAGCATGGCATCAACCACTTCGTCGCCTAAAGGCAACTCGTCATCAGCTCTCGGCCTTAAGATCCCGGATTTACCTAAGATCTCAGCCTACCACCTTAAACTTGGACAACCAACGCCAAGCTGGCCTAGCCTTCTCCGTCCCTCCATCGCAATAACTAGAAGTACAGGAATATTAACCTGTTTTCCATCGACTACGCTTTTCAGCCTCGCCTTAGGGACCGACTAACCCTGCGTCGATTAACGTTGCGCAGGAAACCTTGGTCTTTCGGCGTGGGAGTTTTTCACTCCCATTGTCGTTACTCATGTCAGCATTCGCACTTCTGATACCTCCAGCAAGCTTCTCAACTCACCTTCACAGGCTTACAGAACGCTCCTCTACCGCGTCACCTAAGTGACACCCGTAGCTTCGGTGCATGGTTTGAGCCCCGTTACATCTTCCGCGCAGGCCGACTCGACTAGTGAGCTATTACGCTTTCTTTAAAGGGTGGCTGCTTCTAAGCCAACCTCCTAGCTGTCTAAGCCTTCCCACATCGTTTCCCACTTAACCATGACTTTGGGACCTTAGCTGACGGTCTGGGTTGTTTCCCTTTTCACGACGGACGTTAGCACCCGCCGTGTGTCTCCCATGCTCGGCACTTGTAGGTATTCGGAGTTTGCATCGGTTTGGTAAGTCGGGATGACCCCCTAGCCGAAACAGTGCTCTACCCCCTACAGTGATACATGAGGCGCTACCTAAATAGCTTTCGAGGAGAACCAGCTATCTCCGAGCTTGATTAGCCTTTCACTCCGATCCACAGGTCATCCGCTAACTTTTCAACGGTAGTCGGTTCGGTCCTCCAGTCAGTGTTACCTAACCTTCAACCTGCCCATGGATAGATCGCCCGGTTTCGGGTCTATACCCAGCG
>NZ_CM150476.1:125000-502500 GCF_056322725.1 Pseudomonas sp. NUPR-002 | reverse complement strand
AGGTTGAACCGGCGCCTGCGCCTGCACCCGCCGAACCTGCTGAAACAGCCAAAACCCCAAGCCATCGTGAAGTTACTGTCGGCCGTGGCGACACCCTGTCGACGCTGTTCGCCAAGGTCGGCCTGCCCGCTGCGGTCGTTCACGAAGTTCTGGCCAGCAACAAGCAAGCCAAACAGTTCAGCCAGCTCAAAAGCGGTCAGGTACTGCAGATCGAGCTGGACAAAGACGGCCAGTTGACCAGCCTGCACAGCAAGGTCAGCAACCTGGAAACCATTCGCCTGACCAAAAGCGCAAACGGTTACGCCTTCAATCGTGAAGTCAGCAAGCCGGTTGTGCGCTCGGCTTACGCCCATGGCGTCATCAAAAGCTCGCTATCGACAAGCGGCCAGCGCGCCGGCCTGCCGCACAGCCTGACCATGGACATGGCCCGAATCTTTGGCTACGACATCGACTTCGCCCAGGACATTCGCCAAGGCGACGAATTCGACGTGATCTACGAACAAAAGGTCATGGATGGCAAGGTGGTTGGCAACGGCAACATCCTCTCTGCCCGCTTCACCAACCGTGGCAAAACCTTCACTGCGGTGCGCTACACCAACAAGCAAGGCAACACCAGCTACTACACCGCTGACGGCAACAGCATGCGCAAGGCATTCATCCGCACCCCGGTTGACTTCGCCCGTATCAGCTCGCGCTTCTCGGCCGGCCGCAAGCACCCGATTCTGAACAAGATCCGCGCCCACAAAGGCGTTGACTACGCAGCGCCTCGCGGCACGCCAATCAAGGCAGCTGGCGATGGCAAGGTCCTGCTCGCCGGACGTCGTGGCGGCTACGGCAACACCGTGATCATCCAGCACGGCAACCGCTACCAGACCCTCTACGGCCACATGCAGGGCTTCGCCAAGGGCGTGAAAACCGGCGGCACGGTCAAACAAGGCCAGGTTATTGGCTACATCGGCACCACCGGGTTGTCCACCGGGCCACACCTGCACTACGAGTTCCAGGTCAACGGCGTTCACGTCGATCCACTGGGGCAGAAGCTGCCGATGGCCGACCCGATCGCCAAGGCCGAGCGCCAGCGTTTCCTGGCGCAAAGCCAGCCGCTGGTGGCGCGCATGAACCAGGAAAAAGCCACCATGCTCGCGTCTAACAAGCGCTAAGCAATGGCTCTTTATCTGGGAGTGATGTCCGGGACCAGCCTTGATGGCCTGGACATCGCATTGATCAAGCAGGAGCAGCGCACCCATCTGCTCGCCACCCACTACATCCCCATGCCAGAAACGCTGCGCCAGGACCTGCTGGACCTGTGCGCCAGCGGCCCTGACGAAATAGCCCGCGCGGCGCTGGCCGAAGCCCGCTGGGTGACCCTGGCAGCCGAAGGCATCGCTGAGTTACTGACCACACAAGGCCTCAAGCCTTCTGACATCCGCGCGATTGGCAGTCATGGCCAAACGGTTCGCCATGAACCGGCCCGTGGTTTCACGGTTCAGATCGGCAACCCGGCGTTGCTGGCCGAACTGACCGGTATCTGTGTCGTCGGGGACTTCCGCCGCCGTGATGTTGCCGCAGGCGGCCAGGGTGCGCCACTGGTTCCGGCCTTCCATGAGGCCCTGTTCGAGCTTCAGGGACAACGCCTGGCGGTACTCAATATCGGCGGGTTCAGCAACCTGAGCCTGATCGAGCAGGACAAGCCGGTCAGCGGCTTCGACTGCGGCCCGGGCAACGTCCTGCTCGACGCCTGGATTCAGCAGAAACAAGGCCAAAGCTACGACGCCAATGGCGCTTGGGCGGCCAGCGGCAGCGTGAACCCTGCCCTGCTTGCCAGCCTGCTGAGCGATCCGTTCTTTGCCGGCACCGGCCCGAAAAGTACCGGCCGTGAAGTGTTCAACCTGCCTTGGTTGATGCGCCACCTGGCCAGCCAAGCCGCGATCGGCAATGCCGATGTGCAGGCCACACTGCTGGAACTCACGGCTCATAGCATCATCAGCTCCCTGCAAAGCGCTCAAGACGATACCCAGGCGCTGCTGGTCTGTGGTGGCGGCGCGCACAATGGTGCGCTAATGTCGCGCCTGGCCGCGCTTCTGCCCCGCGCCCGCGTCAGCAGTACTGCCGCTCACGGCATTGATCCTGACTGGGTCGAGGCCATGGCCTTTGCCTGGCTAGCCCATTGTTGCCTGCAAGGCATCCCGGGTAACCGCCCCAGCGTCACTGGTGCTCGTGGCCTACGGGTACTTGGCGCCATTTACCCGGTTTAAACCGCACAAAGCAAAACGCCGCGCATTAGCGCGGCGTTTGCGTTTACTACCCTGGCGTCAGATCGAGAACGAAGAGCCGCAACCACAGGTGGTGCTGGCGTTCGGGTTCTTGATGACGAAACGCGAGCCTTCCAGACCTTCCTGGTAATCCACTTCGGCTCCTGCCAGGTATTGGAAACTCATCGGATCGACCACCAGAGCCACGCCTTCGCGCTCAACAATGGTGTCGTCTTCAGCGACGTCTTCATCGAAAGTAAAACCGTACTGAAAACCCGAGCAACCGCCACCGGTCACGAACACTCGCAACTTCAGACGATCGTTGCCTTCTTCATCGACCAGGGTCTTCACCTTGTGCGCTGCACCCTCAGTGAACTGCAATGCCACAGGGGTGAAGGATTCGACGCTCATGCTGACTATCTCCCGGCGCTATGCCGCCATAATGCGTGATGACGCGCATTATCCGCTTCTCCGAGAAAATCGGTCAAGAATACGAAAGCTGTAAGCGCTCAGCTGCAAGCTACAAGCTCAGTGCGCGAGGCCTTAACTTGCAGCTTACAACCAGCAACTTGCGGCTTAAGGCAGCAGGCCCGCATGCGACAGGCCCATGCGCTCATCCAGCCCGAAAAGGATGTTGAGGTTCTGTACCGCCTGACCCGACGCGCCTTTGACCAGGTTGTCGATGACCGACAGCACCACGACCAAGTCGCCATCCTGCGGCCGGTGCACGGCGATACGGCAGACGTTGGCGCCACGAACACTACGGGTTTCCGGGTGGCTGCCTGCTGGCATTACATCGACGAACGGTTCATCGGCGTAACGTTTTTCGAACAGCGCCTGCAGGTCGACCGAAGTGTCGGCAACGGTGGCGTACAGGGTGGAGTGAATGCCGCGGATCATTGGGGTGAGGTGCGGAACGAAGGTCAAGCCAACATCGCCACCAGCAGCCCGACGCAGGCCTTGGGTAATTTCCGGCAGGTGGCGGTGACCTTTTACGGCATAAGCCTTCATGCTTTCGCCTGCTTCACAGAACAGCGAACCCACCGAAGCACCACGACCAGCACCACTCACGCCCGACTTGCAGTCGGCAATCAAACGCGAGGCATCAGCAATACCCGCCTCCAGCAGCGGCAGGAAGCCCAATTGGGTTGCGGTCGGGTAGCAACCCGGAACGGCAATCAGGCGCGCCTGGCGGATCTGCTCGCGGTTGACTTCAGGCAGGCCGTAGACAGCATCTTTGAGCAGTTCAGGAGCGCCGTGGGGCTGGCCGTACCATTTGGCCCATTCATCGGCATCCTGAAGGCGGAAGTCAGCCGACAGGTCGATGACCTTGGTACCGGCCGCCAGCAGCTCACCTGCCAATGCGTGAGCAACGCCATGAGGAGTGGCGAAGAACACCACGTCACAGGCCGCCAGGGTTTTCACGTCAGGCACGCTGAACGCCAGGCCATCGTAGTGACCACGCAGGTTCGGGTACATATCGGCAACCGCCAGGCCGGCTTCGGAGCGCGAAGTGATGACCGCTACCTCAGCCTGAGGATGCTGTGCCAACAAGCGCAGCAATTCGACCCCGGTGTAACCCGTGCCGCCAACGATACCGACCTTGACCATAACGCGTGCCCCTTATCAACAAACCTACAGGAAAGGCCACGATAATAGGGGGCCGGAAACACGCCTACAACTGTTGAGATGGCCCGCCAGGCGCCTAGCCTCTACTATCTGACGACCGTGAACCCTGAAGGAACTCAACTCCATGCTTTTTCTCTGGATCAAAGCGCTGCATATCGTCAGCGTGGTCTGCTGGTTTGCCGGCCTGTTCTACCTGCCACGCCTGTTTGTCTATCACGCCCAGAGCCAGGACAGGATCAGCCAGGAACGCTTCGTCATCATGGAGCGCAAGCTGTATCGCGGCATCATGCTGCCGTCCATGATCGCGACGCTGGTTTTCGGTATCTGGCTGATGAGCCTGACACCAGGCTTTCTCAGCCAGGGCTGGATGCACGCCAAGCTCACCCTGGTGATCTTGCTGATTGGCTATCACCACATGTGCGGCGCCCAACTCAAACGCTTCGCGCGCGGTGAGAACACGCGTAGCCACGTGTTCTACCGCTGGTTCAACGAAGTGCCAGTGCTGATTCTGCTGGCGATCGTAATTCTGGTGGTGGTCAAACCGTTCTAACTTCACCCCTTACTCAGCCTCGGGAAACTTGCCATGTCATTGCCTGCCCTGCTCGAACAACGCTTGCGCCTGCCGGTCGTTGCGGCACCGATGTTTCTGATCTCCAACCCGCAACTGGTACTCGCCTGCTGCGCCAATGGAGTCGTCGGCAGTTTCCCGGCCCTGAATCAACGCGACAGTGCCGGTTTCAAAGCCTGGCTCGAGGAAATCGAAACTGGCCTGGCGGCGCTGGACAATCCGGCGCCTTATGCGGTCAACCTGATCGTGCACCAGAGCAATCCACGCCTGCAGGCAGACCTGGCACTGTGCGTAGAGCACAAAGTCCCCATCGTCATTACCAGCCTGGGGGCAGTGAAGGAGCTGGTTGATGCCGTGCACAGTTACGGAGGCCTGGTGTTCCATGACGTGACCACCCGACGCCACGCCGAAAAAGCCGCAGAAGCCGGTGTCGACGGTTTGATTGCCGTCGCTGCGGGTGCAGGTGGGCATGCCGGGACCTGGAGCCCATTCGCATTGATCGCCGAGATCCGCCAGTTTTTCGACAAGACTCTGCTACTGGCCGGCTGCATCAACCGTGGCCACGAAATTCTCGCCGCGCAGCTGCTCGGCGCAGACCTCGCCTATCTGGGCACCCGCTTTATCGCCACACACGAAAGCCACGCCCCAGGCCCGTACAAAGACATGATGCTAGCGGCCAAGGCCGCCGATATCATCCACACTGCTGCGGTTTCCGGGGTGCCTGCCAGCTTCATGCGCCAGAGCCTGGAAAACGCCGGTTTCGACATGGCGGCGTTGCGCAGCCACACCGAAACCAAGCTCAAACCCATTCACGATGAAGCCAAAGCCTGGAAGACCGTGTGGTCGGCAGGACAAGGCGTCGGTGCCATCGACTCGCTGTGCTCTGTCGAGCAACTGATCGCCTGCCTGGATAACGAATACCGTCAGGCCCAGGCTTCGGCTACAGCCCTGGGCCAGCACTGGCCGGCCTGAGCCTTACCACGGCAAAGGATTCTGGGCTTCATCGCTGTAGCAGCACGGCCAAAGCTTCCTCTGTAAACTGGGCGCTTTGGCTACCCGCCCCAACTGGAGAACTGCATGACCCGTTACGCCATGATCACCGGTGCGTCCAGCGGCTTAGGCCTGGCACTGGCCGAGGCGCTGGCACGTCGGGGACGCAATCTGATCCTGGTGGCCCGCCAGCGCGACCCGCTGGAAAGCATTGCCATCGAACTCACCCAGCGCTTTGGTGTTGAAGTGTTGTTTCGTGCCTGTGATCTGGGCGAACCACTGCGCTTGTCCGGCTTTCTGCTGGAGCTTGAAGAAAGCGAGCGCAGGATCGATCTGCTGGTCAACTGCGCCGGAATCCGCACCTACGGGCCATTTTTGGCGCAAGAATGGGGCGACGAGCAAGACCTGATCGAAGTGAACATCCTCGCCCTGACCCGGCTGTGCCATGCCTTGGGCAATGCCATGGCGGTTCAGGGTGGCGGGCAGATCCTCAATGTCGCCTCCCTTGCCGCCTTTGCGCCTGGGCCATGGATGAGCAGCTATGCCGCCAGCAAGGCCTATGTGTTGCACTTTTCCGAAGGTTTGCGCGAAGAACTCAAGCGCACTGGCATCAAGGTCTCGGTACTGTGCCCCGGCCCAGTCCGGTCCCCGCTGCGCAAAATCCCGCGACTGGAGAAGGGGCAGCGCTGCCTGAGCCCGGAAGAAGTGGCCCTGTACACCGTTCGCGCCCTGGACAAGAACCGCGCACTGATCATCCCGGGCCGGCGCAATCGCTGGCTGGCCTTCAGCCCGCGGCTGTTGTCGCGCTGGATGGCGCGCAAATTGTCTGGCGCCATCAATCAGGCCTACTGCCCGCGCTGACGACTCAGGGCTGGGCGTCGCCACCTGGCCTGAGTACACTCAAGCCCGACCACACACATGGAGAAACCGTAGTGGATACTCTGTTCACCAAGATCATCAACCGGGAAATCCCGGCCAAGATCATCTACGAGGACGACCAGGTTCTGGCCTTCCACGATATCGCCCCTCAGGCGCCGGTGCATTTTCTGGTCATTCCGAAAAAGCCGATTCGCACCCTCAATGACCTGACCGAGGAAGACAAAGGCCTGGCCGGGCATATCCTGTTCACCGCACAACGGTTGGCCAAAGAGCTAGGCTGCGAAGACGGTTTCCGCGTGGTCATGAACTGCAACGAACTGGGTGGCCAGACGGTCTACCACATCCACATGCATGTTCTGGGTCAGCGTCAGATGCATTGGCCGCCGGGCTGATCCAGCGCAAGCCCGATCTTCACGATTGCGGTAAACTGTCGGGCACATTCTTGCGGAGGTGCCCGATGGCTACCGAACGTCACTACTCGCCGCTCGACCGCTTGTTGCTGCAGGCCGACACGGCCATGCGCACCTTGCTGCCCTTCAGCGGCCAACCATCCCGCCCTTCGCCGGCGATCATTCAGCCGGACGTCACCCTGGACGATACCCAGACCCGCCACGTGGCCGGGCTGATGCGCATCAACCACACCGGTGAAGTCTGCGCCCAGGCGCTGTACCAAGGCCAGGCCCTGACCGCCAAGCTTCCCCAGGTGCGCAAGGCCATGGAGCATGCGGCCGAAGAAGAGATCGATCACCTGGCGTGGTGCGAGCAGCGCATTCGTCAGCTTGGCAGCCACCCTAGCGTGCTCAACCCACTGTTCTACGGCATGTCGTTCGGCATTGGCGCACTGGCCGGGCTGGTCAGCGACAAAGTCAGCCTGGGATTTGTCGCCGCCACCGAGCATCAAGTGTGCAAGCACCTTGATGAGCACCTGGAACAGATTCCCAACGAGGACGAAAAGTCGCGGGCAATCCTTGAACAGATGCGCGTCGATGAAGAACAGCATGCCGAATCGGCCCTGGAGGCCGGCGGCTATCGCTTCCCTGCCCCTGTACGTTTTGGCATGAGCCTGATGGCCAAGGTCATGACCAAAAGTACCTACCGTATCTAGGGCCGGACCATGAAGGAACGTTTCGATGCCAAGGACTTGGCTCGCGCTGTCACCGAAGGGGTGCTGAACCCGGGCCAGGACGAGGCGCTGCTGGCGTTTCTCCGACGCCAGCCCGGCACGCAGCCCAGCTTCCAGCTGGCCCATGTTGCTTTTTACCTCGGCGCACTGTTGATCGTGGCGGCGATGGGCTGGCTGCTCAACGAGGCCTGGATGCGCATTGGCGACAGTGCGCTGTTACTGATCGCCTTGGTCTACATTGCTGGTTTGACCCTGACCGGGCTGCTGATGCAACGCCGTGGCCAGATCATCCCCGCCGGGGTGCTCGCGGCGGTGGCCGTCAGTATCGTGCCGCTGGCGGTGTTCGCGGTGGAGCGGCTCACCGGTTTCTGGCCGCTTGACGATACCCAGACCGGTTACCACAACTACTACACCTACGTGCAGGGTGGCTGGTTGCTGATGGAAGCGGCGACGGTGGTTGCCGGCCTGCTGATGCTGCGCTTGATCCCCTTCCCGTTCATCGTCATGCCGATCGCATTGGCCCTGTGGTTCATGTCCATGGACCTGAGCGAATGGTTCTACGGCCATACCTTCAACTGGGATCAACGCCTGGCGGTGTCGCTGTGGTTTGGCCTGGTCTTGCTTGCAGTGTTTCTGGTGATTGATGGCCGCACCCGTCAGGACTTTGCCTTCTGGGGCTACCTTGCCGGGCTACTCGCATTCTGGTTTGGACTGAGCCTGATGGAGAGCGACAGCGAGTTGAGCAAAGCCCTGTACTGCCTGATCAACATTGGCCTGATGGCCGTGGCGGTGCTGTTGCGTCGGCCGATGTTCATGGTTTTCGGTGCCATGGGCGTGGCAGCTTATCTGGGCTATCTGTCGTACGAAGTGTTCGCCGAGTCGCTGCTGTTCCCGGTGGTACTGAGCTTGATCGGCTTGGGGGTTATAGCCCTGGGGTTGTTCTATCAGAAGCATCGGGAAGCATTGAGTGTGCGCTTTCGCGCGCTGCTTCCCGATAGCCTGCGCCAGCTGCTGCCCGGGCTACGCCGGTAGGAGCTGGCTTGCCCCGCGATCGCGGTGCATCTGCCACACCGCATCGCGGGGCAAGTCGGGTCGCCGCACCGCCGCTCCCACAGGCAGTGCAAGACAGATGCTCCCACCGAAAGACAGGTCAGCCGAGTTCGACAATCTCGTAGCTGTGGGTGATCTCAACGCCTGCGCGACCAAGCATGATCGAGGCCGAGCAGTATTTCTCTGCCGACAGCTCTACCGCACGCTTGACCTGTGCGTCTTTGAGGCCACGGCCTTTGACCACGAAGTTCAGGTGAATCTTGGTAAACACCTTCGGGTCTTCGCTGGCACGCTCTGCCTCAAGGAAGGCTTCACAGCTTTCCACGGCCTGACGGGATTTCTTCAGGATGCTGACCACATCGAAGTTGCTGCAGCCACCCAGGCCCAACAGCAGCATCTCCATGGGCCGCACACCGAGGTTGCGCCCACCGGCCTCGGGTGGACCGTCCATGACCACGACGTGGCCACTGCCCGATTCACCCAGAAACATGGCTTCACCTGCCCACTGGATACGCGCCTTCATCACCCGGACTCCCTTACTTGAAAAAAGGCTGCCAGCTTAGACCCAGAAAGGCCGACGGAAAAGCTCAAGCGTGCGAGTAAATCTGCCGATACACCTACAAGTGTCTGATAAGCTGACGCCAAATCACTGGCGCAACACGCCAGACGCTTTATAAAAATGGACAAGCGTTGCCTCTTACCGGGATTCAGCCATGGTTGCCTCAGCCCTTCCAGCCAAGATCAAGAACATCGACAAACTGCTCGCCCACTGCCAGCGACGCCGCTTTGCGGCCAAGAGCAACATCATGTGTGCCGGTGACAAGGCGGATAGCCTGTCGTTCATCGTCAAAGGCTCGGTGACCATTCTGATTGAGGATGACAACGGCCATGAGATGATCATTGCCTACCTCAACAGCGGTGACTTCTTTGGTGAGCTGGGTTTGTTCGAGCCCGCCGGGCAGGAACAGCAGCGCAGCGCCTGGGTGCGCGCCAAGAGCGAGTGCGAGGTGGCCGAAATCAGCTACGAAAAATTCCGTGAGCTGGCCCGCCAGGACCCGGACATTCTCTATGCCCTGGGCAGCCAGATGGCGCAGCGCTTGCGCAATACCACACGTAAAGTCGGCGACCTGGCGTTTTTCGATGTTACCGGCCGCGTTGCCCGCTGCCTGCTGGAGCTGTGCAAACAACCCGACGCCATGACCCATCCGGACGGCATGCAGATCAAGATCACCCGTCAGGAGATTGGTCGAATCGTAGGTTGTTCACGCGAGATGGTCGGCCGCGTCCTCAAAGATCTCGAAGAACGCAGCCTGGTTCACGTCAAAGGCAAGACCATGGTGGTCTTCGGCACTCGCTAGTCGCGGGCAATGCCCTTGATGACGTCAGCATAGGCCTGGCCAAGGCGCTCAAGCAAAGGCGCCTCGGGCACAACTTCATGCAGCGCGATGTGGCTGTCGGCAAGGCAGCGTTGTTCCAGCTCGCAACATTCATTGAAACGATTGACCGCGGCCACCATCGACTCGCGCTCGTTATCCAACAACAAAGCGCCGTGCACCAGCACCACCGGACGTTTACCGCCCAACCCCTGGCGCCAGCGCTGGGCAGTGCCGACCAGCTTGCGGCCATTCAAGTTGACGTTGTAGCGGCCATCACAGAACGCCCCTTCGATTTCCCCCACCGACGCCAGCCCGCCCCACTCACGTAATACATCACACAAGGGCAGGCACAGGCGTTCGTAGGCGTTTTCGATGCGCCCATGGTCGCCTTCGCTGCGCGGCGCTACGTAAATCAAGGCAATGTTGATCACCGCAGGCGACTGCGGCACCGGCTCGCCACCGGTTTCGCGCAGCAATACCGGCCAACCGGCAATTGCCAGTTCGGAGCAAGCCGCTTCGAAGCCATCCAGACGGCTCATGCGCCGCGGCATGACCAGGGCGCGATCGGTCGGGCGCCAGAACAACAGGCCATAATCCTTTTCGCCTTTGCACACCGCCGCCAGCAGATCCTGCTCAGCATGCAGGCCGGCCTCGACAGTCACATCCAGTATTTGATCAGTCATCGCAGCAACCTTGTAGATACAAAAAAGCCGGCAATGCCGGCTTCATCGTTGAATCAATCCAGTTCAGGTACCAGATTCTGCACCGCTCGCTCCGGGAAGAACAGGCGCTGCAGCTCCAGACCCGGGTGCTCGGCACGCATGAAGGCTTCGCCGACCAAGAACGAGTAGACCTCGTTGATTTCCATCAGCTCGACATCGGCACGGTTGAGGATACCGCTCTCGGTAATTGCCAGACGATCACGGGGAATACGCGGCAACAAGTCGAGGGTGGTTTCCAGGCTGACCTCAAAGGTGTGCAGGTTGCGGTTATTGACGCCAACCAGCGGAGTGTCGAGGGTTTTCAAGGCCCGCTCCAGCTCGTCGCCATCATGCACTTCGACCAGCACATCGAGGCCGACGCTTTTCGCCGTGGCAGCCAGTTCGGCCATTTTCACATCGTCCAGCGCGGCAACGATCAGCAGCACGCAGTCAGCACCCAGCGCACGGGCTTCGACAATCTGGTACGGATCGATCATGAAGTCCTTGCGGATCACCGGCAATTTGCAGGCCGCACGTGCCTGCTGCAGGTATGCATCGGCCCCCTGGAAGTAATCGACATCCGTGAGCACCGACAGGCAGGTCGCGCCGCCTTTTTCGTAGCTGACAGCAATTTCAGCAGGCACGAAGTGCTCGCGAATCACACCTTTGCTTGGTGAGGCTTTTTTGATCTCAGCAATCACGGCAGGCTGTTTGCGCTTGGCCTGCTCGATCAGCGCATTGGCGAACCCACGCGGGGCATCGGCGGCGGCCGCCAGACGCTCAAGCTCGGTAATGCTGACGCGGGCGCTGCGCTCGGCGACTTCCTGGACCTTACGCGCCAGAATGTTTTCCAGAACTGTCGGTACACTCATGCTTCGTTCTCCACCTTGAATACCGCAGTAAAGGCGCCCAGCTCCTGCAACTTCTCCCAGGCCAGCCCGGTGTGCAGCACGTCGTGGGCCAGTTCAACACCCGCTTTGAGGCTCATTGCATGGTCAGCGGCATACAGTGCCGCGCCAGCGTTGAGCACGATCATTTCGGCGGCCTTCTGGCCATTTTCGGTTTTGCGGCGGCTCAGCGCATCGCGGATCAGCTCCAGTGACGCCTGCGGATCGGCAACGGCCAGGCCGTGAAGGCTTTGACTTTTCATGCCGAGGTCTTCCGGTTCGACCCAGTACTCGGTGATCTGGTCATTCTTCAGCTCAGCGACAAAGGTCGGCGCGGCCAGGCTGAACTCGTCCAGGCCGTCTTTCGAATGCACAACCAGCACATGCTTGCTGCCCAGGCGCTGCAGCACCTCGGCCAGCGGGCGGCACAGGGCTTGGGTGAAGACCCCGACCACCTGGTGTTTGACCCCGGCCGGATTCGTAAGCGGGCCGAGCATGTTGAACAGAGTACGCAGCCCCAGGTCACGACGTGGCCCAGCGGCAAACTTCATCGCCTTGTGGTGGGTCTGGGCGAACATGAAGCCGATACCGAGGCTGTCGATGCAGCGAGCAACCTGCACGGGGGTCAGGTTCAGGTAAATGCCAGCAGCCTCGAGCAGATCGGCGCTGCCGCTTTTGCCGGAGACGGCGCGGTTGCCGTGCTTGGCAACGGTGCAGCCCGCCGCCGCGAGGACGAAAGCCGAAGCGGTGGAGACGTTGAAGATATTGGCGCCATCACCACCGGTACCGACGATATCGACCACACCGTCGAGGGACTGCAGCTCGACCTTATCGGCCAGCTCGCGCATCGCGGTTACCGCACCGACGATTTCATCGATGCTTTCACTTTTCATGCGCATGCCCATCATGAAGGCGCCGATCTGCGCTTCAGTGCACTGCCCGGTCATGATTTCGCGCATCACGTCGCGCATTTCTTCGGTGCTCAAATCCAGATGGCCGACGATGCGGCTGAGCGCGCTCTTGATATCCATGATCGATCCTTAGCGGCGGCCGCCGGTCTGTTTGAGGAAGTTGGCGAACAGCTCGTGGCCCTGCTCGGTGAGAATCGACTCAGGGTGGAACTGCACCCCTTCAATGTTCAGGGTTTTGTGGCGCAGGCCCATGATCTCGTCGACCGAGCCGTCTTCGTGGGCGGTCCAGGCCGTTACTTCCAGGCACTCGGGCAAGGTTTCACGTTTGACCACCAGCGAGTGGTAGCGGGTGACCGTCAGTGGGTTGTTCAATTCAGCGAACACCCCCAGGTCCTTGTGGAACACCGGGCTGGTCTTGCCATGCATGACCTGGCGGGCACGCACAACGTCGCCGCCAAAGGCCTGGCCAATAGACTGATGGCCCAGGCACACGCCGAGAATCGGCAGTTTGCCAGCAAAATGCAGAATGGCTTCGATGGAAACACCGGCCTCGGTCGGGGTGCACGGGCCAGGGGAAACCACAATACGCTCAGGGTTCAGGGCTTCGATCTGGGCGATGGTCAGTTCGTCGTTGCGAATAACCTTGACCTCTGCACCCAACTCGCCGAGGTATTGCACGACGTTGTAGGTGAAGGAGTCATAGTTGTCGATCATCAGTAGCATCTGGGTACAACCTCTAGAATCAAGTTCGCCGGGTGGACAGGCGCAAGACGGCGCGCAGTGGGCGCCGTGGGTTTCAATCAGCTGCGTGGCGTTTGTTCAGCCAGCGCTACCGCCCGGAACATCGCCCGGCGTTTATTGATGGTTTCTTCCCATTCCAGTGCAGGCACTGAGTCGGCAACAATGCCGCCACCAGCCTGAACATGCAGCTCGCCGTCCTTGATCACCGCGGTGCGAATGGCGATGGCCGTGTCCATGTTGCCGTTCCAGGCAAAATAGCCGACTGCACCACCGTAGACGCCACGCTTGACCGGCTCCAGCTCGTCGATGATTTCCATGGCGCGGATTTTCGGCGCCCCAGACAAGGTGCCCGCTGGCAGGATGGCGCGCAGCGCATCCATAGCACTGAGGCCTTGCTTCAGTTCACCGGTCACGTTGGAAACGATGTGCATGACGTTGGAGTAACGCTCGATCACCATTTTCTCGGTGACCTTGACCGTGCCGGTGGCCGACACCCGGCCGGCGTCGTTACGACCCAGGTCGATCAGCATCAGGTGCTCGGCGATTTCCTTGTCGTCTGACAGCAGGTCTTCTTCCAGTGCCCGGTCTGCTTCTTCAGTCGCCCCGCGTGGACGGGTACCAGCGATCGGACGAACGGTCACCAGGTTGTCTTCAACCCGTACCAGCACTTCCGGCGAACTGCCCACCACATGGAAGTCACCGAAATTGAAGAAGTACATGTACGGCGTCGGGTTGAAGCAGCGCAACGCCCGATACAGGTCGATAGGCGCCGCCTTGAAATCGATCGACATACGCTGCGACGGCACCACCTGCATGCAGTCGCCCGCCAGGATGTATTCCTTGATGGTATCGACCGCGCGCTCGTAGTCGCTCTGGGTGAAGCTGGAGCGGAAGGCCGGCTCTGCAGCGGGCGCGCCACCCAGTTCCAGGCCGCGGCGTGGAGTAATCGGCTGGCGCAGTTGCTCAAGCAGCCCTTCCAGGCGCGCCAGGCCATTTTCGTAAGCCTGATCCTGGGCGGGGTCGACCAACACGATGGCGTGCATCTTGCCCGCCAGGTTGTCGAACACTACTACCGCGTCAGACACCATCAGCAAGATGTCTGGCACGCCCAATGGATCGGGGTTCGGGCACTTGCCCAGACGCTTCTCGACATAGCGCACGCAGTCATAGCCGAAATAGCCGACCAGGCCACCGTTGAAACGCGGCAGACCGGCGATGGTCGGCACCTGGTAGCGTTCTTTGAAGGACTCGACGAAGCTCAGCGGGTCTTCCACCTCATGCTGCTCGACCTCGACACCGTCATGGGTGATCCGCACCTGGTGGTCGTGGACACGCAGCACGGTGCGGCACGGCAAGCCGATGATCGAGTAACGCCCCCACTTCTCCCCACCCTGAACAGACTCAAGCAGGTAGGAGTTGGGCTGGTCGGCCAGTTTCAGGTAGATCGACAGCGGCGTGTCGAAGTCGGCCAACGTCTCGCAGGCCAGGGGGATACGGTTATAGCCGGCAGCGGCCAGGCGCAGGAATTCTTCGCGGGTCATGATAGCCTCGTGGCAAACAGCAAATGGGTCGAACAGGCAAACGGGCCGACAGGGGTCGGCAGATAAAAGTCAGGCGCGCCAACGCCAACGGGCCAGGGCCTTGATAACTTTCATCCAGAGTTTGCCGGTAACCGCCACGATGGAATCTCGATCTGAGGAGGAATGAACGTCCGTCAAAGTTATCCCAGTGGCCGCATCTAAGCAACCGGGCAACAGTGCCCGCAGGTCATCAATGACCAGACACGGCCCTTCTTCGCCGATCGGTCGCCCGTGATTGTAGCCATAGCTCAAGCCCACACATTTGACGCCTGCGGCTTTGGCCGCCAGCACGTCACTGCGCGAATCGCCAACGAACAAGGAATCTTCAGGCGCAACGTTGGCCATTTTCATCACGAACAACAAAGCAGCCGGATCGGGCTTTTTCTGCGGCAAGGTATCGCCACCGATGATCCAGCGGAAATAACGACCGATTTTCATCTGGTCGAGCAGCGGTGCGACAAAGCGCTCCGGCTTGTTGGTGATCAGGGCCATTTCCACGCCCTGCTTGTGCAACCACTTGAGCGTGTCACGCACGCCGGGGTACACCACCGTCAGTTGGTGATTGTCGGCATAGGCCTGCATGAACAGCTCCAGGCCCTTCTCTGCCTCGTCATCATCGACGGCGGCATGCTCCAGGCCGCCAGCCAGGGCCCGGCGCACCAGCACCGGGGCACCATTGCCGACCCAGTGGCGTACCGCCTCCAGGCCAGCGGGCTTGCGCCCCATTTCGAGCAGCATGTGATCCACCGCAGCGGCCAGGTCTGGCACCGAGTCGATCAGGGTACCGTCCAGATCAAACATCACCAGTTTGGGCAGCGCGCCGGGAAACAGCTGCTCGAAGCCACTCATGGACGGGCCAGGGCCAGTTCGGCATGCATTTTGGCAATGACTTCCTGATAGTTCGGCGTGTTGAAAATTGCCGAGCCGGCAACAAAGGTATCGGCACCGGCGGCAGCGATCTCACGGATGTTGTTCACATTCACGCCACCGTCGATTTCCAGGCGGATATCGCGGCCGCTGGCATCGATCAAGGCGCGCGCTTCACGCAGCTTGTCGAGGGTGCCGGGAATGAACTTCTGACCGCCAAAGCCTGGGTTGACGCTCATCAGCAGGATCATGTCGACTTTGTCCATGACGTACTTGAGGGTGTCGAGCGGGGTTGCCGGGTTGAACACCAGGCCGGCTTTGCAACCACCGTCACGGATCAACTGTAGTGAACGATCGATGTGCAGGGTAGCTTCCGGATGGAAGGTAATGTAACTGGCGCCGGCTTCGATGAAATCGCCGATGATGCGATCGACCGGGCTGACCATCAGGTGCACATCGATCGGCGCGGTGATGCCGTACTTGCGCAGTGCGGTGCAGACCATCGGGCCAATTGTCAGGTTCGGCACGTAGTGGTTGTCCATTACGTCGAAGTGAACGATGTCGGCACCAGCGGCCAGTACATTGTCGACTTCCTCACCCAGGCGGGCGAAATCGGCAGAAAGAATCGAGGGGGCAATAGCGTAGGGCTGCATGGCGCACCTGTAGGGCAGAATCACGGTGGCGCGCATTGTACCTCAGGCGAATGGCCATCGGCTGACCGGTATCAAAGCGGTCGTCGGATGAAAGCTGATCGCGGGGCAAGCCCACCCCCACAGATTGCGCCTGTGGGAGCGGGCTTGCCCCGCGATACATTCAAGCCGGTTGTTGAGTACGCAGCTTCTCGCTACGCCCGCGCAACCACTCCAGCGTCAGCAACAAGACGACCGAGAACGCGATCAGCAAGGTTGCCGCCGCCGCAATGGTCGGGCTGAGGTTCTCGCGGATACCGCTGAACATCTGCCGTGGCAGGGTTGCCTGCTCAGGGCCGGCAAGGAACAGGGTGACCACAACCTCATCGAACGAGGTGGCAAAGGCGAACAGCGCGCCGGAAATCACCCCGGGGGCAATCAACGGCAAGGTCACCCGGCGGAACGTGGTCAGCGGCGAGGCACCCAGGCTGGCCGCAGCACGTACCAGGTTGTGGTTGAAACCTTGCAGCGTCGCCGACACGGTAATGATGACGAACGGTACACCCAGCACCGCATGCACCAGGATCAGCGAGATAAAGCTGTTACCCATGCCCAAAGGTGCAAAGAACAGATAGCTGGCGACACCAATGATCACCACCGGCACCACCATCGGCGAGATCACCAGGGCCATGATCAGCGACTTGCCGGGGAAGTCGCCGCGGGTCAGGCCGATCGACGCCAGGGTGCCGAAGATCATCGCCAGCAGTGTCGCCGCCGGGGCGACGATGATGCTGTTCTTCAGCGCCCGCATCCACTCGGCCGAGGCAAAGAAGTCGTGGTACCACTGCAGCGAAAAGCCCTGCAGCGGGTAGACCAGAAAGCTGCCGGAGTTGAACGACAACGGAATGATCACCAGCACCGGCAACACCAGGAACAACAGAATCAGCCCGCAAAGGATGCGCAAGCTGTAGAACCAGACCCGCTCGACGGGCGACATGTAAGGGCTCAGCATGACAACGCTCCTCAGCTCAGACGCAGGCGGCTGGCGCCGACCAGCCAGCTATAGATCAGGTACAGCAGCACGGTCGCCAGCAACAGCAGACCGCCCAGTGCAGTGGCCATACCCCAGTTGATGCTGGTGTTGGTATAGAACGCCACGAAGTAGCTGACCATCTGGTCGTTCGGGCTGCCGAGCAACGCCGGAGTGATGTAGTAGCCGATGGCCAGGATGAACACCAGCAGGCAGCCCGCGCCAACACCGGCGTAGGTTTGCGGGAAGTACACCCGCCAGAAGCTGGCGAACGGATGGCAGCCGAGCGAGATGGCCGCACGCATGTAGGTGGGCGAGATACCCTTCATCACGCTGTAGATCGGCAGAATCATGAACGGCAGCAGAATGTGGACCATGGAGATGTACACACCTGTGCGGTTGAACACCAGCTCCAGGGGTTTGTCGATAATGCCCAGGGCCATCAGCGCGCTGTTGATCAAACCACCCGACTGCAGCAACACAATCCAGGCAGCGACCCGCACCAAGATCGAGGTCCAGAAGGGCAACAGCACCAGAATCATCAGCAAGTTGCTCTGCCGGGTTGGCAGATTGGCCAGCAAATAAGCCAGTGGATAGGCCAATACCAGGCAGATGGCCGTGATCACGAAGCCCATCCACAGAGTGCGGGTGAAGATATCCAGGTAAATGGCCTGGTCCGGAGTAGCCTTGGCCAGCTCACCGAGGTCATCAATGCGATGATCCAGCGCCGCCAGCAGGTAGAACGGTGTGACGCTACTGGTGTTACGGCGAATCGCCTGCCAGTAGGCCGGGTCACCCCAACGCTCGTCCAACTCCTGCAGGGCATCTTTATAAGAAGCCGGCTCGGTCTTGAACGGCAGCGCTCGAGCCGTTTTGGCCAGCAGGCTGCGATAGCCCGCCAGTTCCATGTTCAGGCGCTTGGAGGTATCCCCCAAGGTCTGGTTCTTGCGCGCCTGGCCCAGGTCTTCGCTCAGTGCTTTGTACACCGGCTCGCCCGGCAGGCCCTTGCCGTCCCATTGCGAAACTGCGGCAACGGTCTGCGGCAAACCTGTGACGACTTCCGGGTTGCCCACGCTTTTGTAGAGCAACGCGGCAATCGGCACGAGGAAAACCAGCAACAGGAACAGCGCCAGTGGCGCAATCAGCGCTTGCGCCTTCCAGCGGTTGACCCGCTCGGCACGCGCCAGACGCTGCTTGAGTGTGGAACCGGCGCCTTCATTCAGGGGCACTGCGATGGCCATAGCGAACTCCGAAATCTTGAGAACAGGAAGCGTCGGCAAGGCGCCGACGCTCCATCAGCCGACCTTACTTGGCAGCCCAGGCGTTGAAGCGTTGCTCCAGCTGCTCGCTGTTGTCAGCCCAGAAGGCGACATCGATCTGCACCTGGTTGGCGATGTTTTCCGGGGTGGTTGGCATGTCTTTCTTGATCTCGTCGGAGAGCAGGCTGACCGCCTTGGAGTTGGCCGGACCGTAGGCGATGTTTTCCGAGTAGATCTTTTGCTGCTCCGGCTTGACCGAGTAGGCGATGAATTTTTTCGCATCCTCGGCGTTTTTCGCGCCCTTCGGGATCGCCCAGGCGTCGAAGTCGTAGATACCGCCGTTCCACACTACTTTCAGGTTGCTTTCTTTCTGTACTGCAGCGATACGGCCGTTGTAGGCCGAACTCATGACCACGTCACCCGAGGCCAGGTACTGAGGTGGCTGGGCGCCAGCTTCCCACCACTGGATGCTTGGCTTGAGCTCGTCGAGTTTCTTGAAGGCACGGTCCTGGCCTTCTTTGGTGGCGAGTACTTTGTAGACGTCCTTCGGCGCAACGCCGTCGGCCATCAGGGCGAATTCCAGGGTGTATTTGGCACCTTTGCGCAGGCCGCGCTTGCCCGGGAACTGCTTGGTGTCCCAGAAATCAGCCCAGCTGGTTGGGGCGGTTTTCAGTTTGTCGGCGTTGTAGGCCATGACCGTGGACCACACGAAGAAGCCCACACCGCAGGGCTGAATGGCACCCGGAACATAGTCGGCCTCGTCGCCGAACAACGCAGGGTCGAGCTCTTCGAACATACCTTCGTCACAGCCGCGGGCCAGCTCTGGCGATTCGACTTCTACCAGGTTCCAGGACACGCTCTTGGTGTCGACCATGGCTTTGACTTTGGCCATTTCACCGTTGTACTCGCCCGCGACGATCTTGCCGTTGCCTGCCTTTTCCCATGGCTCGTAGAACGCTTTGGTCTGGGCTGCCTTGTTGGCGCCGCCGAAAGAGATCACGGTCAGGTCGGCCGCCGCCATGGCTTGCCCCGCTGCGAACAGCCCCAGTGTCAGAGCGGTCAACTTCAAGTGTTTGAGCATTATTATTTTCTCCACAGTACAGGGTTGGTGAAGCAAACCTTCAATTGGCTTCCTGGATCGGGTCGAGCGCGCGGGCGTGCTCCACCTCCCAGCCAAGCGGTACCACATCGCCCACGGCCAGCGCCGGGTCGAGTTCGGCAATTGGCTGCTTCACGAAGA
The DNA here is from genome assembly GCF_056322725.1 of Pseudomonas sp. NUPR-002. Lineage (NCBI taxonomy): Bacteria > Pseudomonadati > Pseudomonadota > Gammaproteobacteria > Pseudomonadales > Pseudomonadaceae > Pseudomonas > Pseudomonas sp. NUPR-002. The sequence continues at coordinate 482,788 of NZ_CM150476.1, read as the reverse complement.
AATCGGCCTTGCCGCAGACTTCCAGACGCACCCGCACGTGGTCGCCCAGGTAAATGAATTCGGCCACCCGGCCAGAGAAGCGGTTCACACAGCTTTCGCTGTGACCATTGAGGCGTACGCGCTCAGGACGGATCGACAGGGTCACCGGCTCACCGCTCTGACCGACATTCACCGCCAGCGCCTCGACTTTCTCGCCACGCGCCAGCTGCACCATGCAACGCTCACCGTCCTGACTGATCAGGCGGCCGTTGATGCGGTTGTTCTCACCGATGAAGTTGGCCACGAAGGTGTTCTTCGGCTCTTCGTAGAGGGTGCGCGGGTCGGCGATCTGCTGGATTTCGCCCTGGTGGAAGACGGCAACGCGGTCAGACATGGTCAGCGCTTCACCCTGGTCGTGGGTGACATACACCACAGTGACGCCCAGGCGTTGGTGCAGGTGTTTGATTTCCATCTGCATGTGTTCACGCAGTTGCTTATCGAGCGCGCCGAGTGGTTCGTCCATCAGCACCAACTGCGGTTCGAACACCAGTGCCCGGGCCAGGGCCACACGTTGCTGCTGGCCGCCGGACAACTGGCCGGGGTAGCGCTTGGCGAAGGCATCGAGCTGGACCATGTTGAGTACACGCTTGACCCGCTCACTGATGTCGGTCTTGCTCAGGTTGCGCACGGTCAGGGGGAACGCCAGGTTCTCGGCCACGGTCATGTGCGGGAACAAGGCATAGTTCTGGAACACCATACCGATGTCGCGTTTGTGCGGCGGCACATTGTTGATCGAGCGCCCGGCCAACTGAATCTCACCGGCAGTCGGGGTCTCGAAGCCTGCGAGCATCATCAGGCTGGTGGTCTTGCCCGAGCCGGACGGGCCGAGCAAGGTCAGGAACTCGCCTTTGCGAATATCCAGATTGAGGTCTTTGACGATCAGCGACTCGCCGTCATAGCTCTTCTGCACACCGCGAAAGCTGACCAGCACTTCGCCGGCTGCAGCGCTCGAATTCACCTCACTCATACCCGTACCTTCTTGTTGGATGACTGCCGTGTTCACAGACTAGTGAAGGGGCAAGCCGGCGCAAATCGGTGACGGGGAGAGATTGATATCAGCAGGATGGAAGGTCTGGGGTAGGGATTGCCCTACACGGGTGGCGTGATTGGATACGTGATCGCGGGGCAAGCCCGCTCCTACAGCACTTATGTGGGAGTGGGCTTGCCCCGCGATGTCGCAATCAGAACACTCAGAGCAACTTGTGCTCCATGGCGTACTTCACCAGTTCCGCCAATGAGGTGACATTGAGCTTCTGCATCAGCCGCGCTTTGTGAGTGCTGATGGTCTTGTTGCTCAGCGCCAGTTGCTGGGCGATGTCGTTGACATTGGCGCCCTGGGCCAGGCGTTCGAACACCGAGAACTCACGCTCCGACAGCAGGGAATGCAAGGGTCGGGCATCCGTCAGGCCGACCTCGAAGACCATCCGGTCAGCCAGGTCCGGATCAATGTAGCGGCCACCGCCGGCCACCCGCCGAATAGCGGTGAGCAACAGGGACGGATCGCTGTCTTTGGTCGCATAACCCGCTGCGCCGACCTTCAGCGCACGGGCGGCCATTTGCGCTTCGTCATGCATCGACAGCACCAGGATCGCAGGCGGATTGTTCAGCGCGCGGATCCGCGGAATCGCTTCGAGGCCATTGACTCCGGGCATGGAGATATCCAGCAATACCACTTCGCAGTCGGTATGACGCAGCGCTTCCAGCAGTTGCTCGCCATTGGCGGCCTCCCCTGCTACCTGCATATCCTTGGCCAGGCCGATCAATTGCTTGATGCCTTCACGGACGATGGTGTGGTCTTCGGCAACCAGAACTCGAATCACAAAACCGCTCCTATTTCAGGGGTATGCCTACGCTAAGGCTGGTGCCCTCGCCTGGCTCACTCTCCAAGGTCATTGTTCCACCCAACATCAATACCCGCTCGCGCATGCCGACCAGGCCAAAAGATGCCGGACGGCTTTCATCCAAGGCAAAACCGACGCCATCGTCGATCACGGTCAGGCGTAAGGTGCGACCATCCAGACTCAGGCTGATCTGCACAGTATGCGCCTGGGCGTGACGCATCACATTGGTCAGCGCCTCTTGAAGGATGCGAAACAGGCCGGTGGCCTTGGCATCGCTCAACGGCGGCAGGTTCTCCGGCACTTGCACCAGGCAAGGAATCTGCGTGCGCGCTTCAAAACGCCGGGCCTGCCACTCGATCGCCGAAGCGATACCGGCATCCAGAATCGGTGGGCGCAATGCGGTGGCGACATCCCGAACCAGCTGGAACAGTTGGGCAATCAAGCGCTTCATGCTGGCCAGGCGCTCGTTCAGACCGGGGTCGAGATCGGCGTAGGCCAGCTCGCACATGGACGTTTCCAACTTCAGCACGGTGAGCATCTGCCCCAGTTCGTCATGCACCTCACGGGCGATGCGGGCTTTTTCTTCCTCGCGAACACTCTCCATGTGTGCCGACAGGTCACGCAACTGCTCCTGGGAGCGCGCCAGCTCCAATTCGACCCTTTTACTCTGGGTGATGTCCCACACCACACCATCCCAGACCACCCGGCCATCGCCCAGTTTGCGGGTACTGGCCTTGATATCCGCCCAGCGCTGTTCACCCTCGCGCGTCAGAATGCGGCCCTGCCAGGACCAATCCTGGTCGGTGGCCAAGGCCAGGTCCTGGACCTGGTGATAATCGGCGCGGTCTTGTGGGTGAACCAGGTTACGCAAGCCCATATCCGGGTGCTGCAATGCGGCGGGGGTGTAGCCGACCAACGCCTCGCTGCCTTCGCTGATGTAGGGGAACTCAAGCTCACCTTCAGCCGGATTGCGCTCAAGCCGGAACACCAGCCCCGGCACATTGCCGGCAATGCCCTTGAGCCTGGCCTCGCTTTCGCGCAAGGCCGCCAGCGCCCGCCGGCGCTCGGTGACGTCGGTAAGAAACACCACCAGGTATTCAGCATCACGAAAACGCAGAAAGCTCAGCGACACATCCACCGGCAGCAGACTGCCATCAGCGCGTAAGCACTGCGTCTCGAAATGCTGAGCCGCATCGGGGCTGGCCCGCGCGCCCTTCCACAACTCCAGCCAGCGGTCCATGTGCAAGCCAGGCTCGAAGTCGATCAGCGGTCGGTCGATCACTGCTCCTCCGGCGTAACCCAGCATGCTTTCGGCAGCGCGGTTGGCATAGCGCACGTGACTGTCCCAGTTGACCCAGAGGATGCCCACGGTGCTCTGGTCGATGGAAAACTGGCTCAAACGCAACGCTTCTTCCCGCGCCTGACGTTGGTTGATGGTGTCGCGCGCCGTCAGCAGATTGTGTTCCAACTGACGCAGCTGGCGGCGCTGCCAGATCACGATGGCCACACTGCTGAACAGCAGTGCGCCCAGGAACAGCCCTAGGTTCTGCCAGAACCCCGGCGACTCACTCAGGCGCGGGTACTTGGGCTCCAGCCAACGTTGGTGCAGTTGCTCCAGGTCTTTGGCCGGGATCGCCTGCAAGCCACGCTCAATAATCTCTGCCAATACCGGCCAGTCGCGACGCGAGGCCACGCGCAACAACTGCGGCAGGCCAATATCGCCGACCACCGCCAGATCACTGAACTCGCTTTCGCGCGACAAACGACTCAACTGCGCCTCATCCACCACGGCATAGCGAGCCTGTTCACTCAACAGCAACTGCAGGGCCTGGCGTTCCTGGGGAACGCCTTGTAGGTTCAGGTTCGAATAGGTCGCGCGCAGGTAGTCGGCCACCGCACTGGGCATACGTACCGCTACCCTTTCTTCACTGCTGAGCTTCTCGAGATCCACCGCTCTGGCGCCACTGCGTGGTCCGACGATCAATTGCGGGACACGCATATAAGGGTCACTGAACAGCCACAAGCGCAGACCGGCCGGCGTCTGGGTCAGCCCCGGGGCCAGATCGACTTCACCTGCGCGCAATGCCCGCTCGAGCGCCGCCTGGTCAGGGAAGTTGCGCCAGGTCAGGTCCAGCCCCAGCGAGCGCCCCAACCAGTTCATCAACTCGACATTGACCCCATACAACTGCTGCAAGCGGCGATCGAACTGGGCAAACGGTGCTTGCAGCACCAGCCCGACCCTCAAGCTGCGATGTTGTTCGAGCCACTGCTGCTGCGCAGGCTCCAGCACCACGGGGGCCGATGTGCTTGCAGGGCCTGCCCATGCGATCAAGGACCAGCAGAAACAGCCGATAACCAACAGGCAGCGTACTGAGTTCATCTAAACGCTCATCAAAGAATGGATGGTCACCGAGCATGGCCGTCCCGGACAAATACGATTAGGCTGCCGGTATTATTCTGGCCTGGACCACTCCATGTTCGCACTTTTGCGCACAACGCTCGCGGCGTTATGCCTTCCACTGATACTACCTTGTAGCGCACAAGCGGCTACAGGTGAAACGCCTGAAGCTGCGGCCACCTCCCAGCCAGATGCGGTGCAACGTCAACCATTGGCGGAACGCAGCCAGGCAGATGCCCTGGCGCTGGAGCGACACGTGCCTGCGGCCGAGCAGCAAATGCTGCAAGCAGGCAGTGACAATTTCCTCGCCCTGTGGAAACCCGCCAACAGCGGCGAGCCGAAGGGCGCCCTGATCATCCTCGCCGGTGCTGGTGAAACAGCAGACTGGCCGAAGACCGTCGGCCCCTTGCGCCGCAAGTTTCCTGACGCAGGCTGGCATAGCCTGAGTCTGAGCTTGCCTGACCTGCTCGCTGATAGCCCTCAGGCTCGGGTGGAAACACCTGCTGCGCCCAGCCAACCTGTCACACCAGGGCAGAGCGCACCGGTCAAAGATACGCCTGACGACGCTAACGCCAGTGTCGAAAAAGCTACCGCTGCGGAAAATGACGTCAGCGAAACCACTCCCGCTGCCCAAGGGCCGGGCCTTGACGACAAGACGGATGCCGAACGGATATTTGCCCGCCTGGATGCTGCGGTGGCCTACGCTCAGCAGCACAATGCCCGCACTGTCGCGCTACTGGGCAATGGCAGCGGCGCCTACTGGGCGGCACGCTACCTGAGTGAACGGCAACCGGCACAGATTCAGAAGCTGGTCATGGTCGCGGCACAAACACCTGCACAGGCCGAACTGGGCCTGGATGCCCTGGCCCCGACGCTGAAAGTCGCCACCGCCGACTTTTTCTACACCAACCAGCTGCAGGCGCGGCGTGCAGCCGAACTACGCCTGCAAGCGAGCAAGCGCATAAAAGACAACCAGTACCGTCAGATTGGTTTGACCGCTATGCCCGGCAACAACGCGGCAGAGCAGGAACAACTGTTCCGCCGCGTGCGTGGCTGGCTCAGCCCGGAAAATACCGACTAGAAACCACGCTGCTTACGAATGATCGCGTAGGCCTGGTGCAGCTCGCGGGTGCGTTCAGTGGCTTCACGCACCTGCGAGGGGCTGGCACCACTGCCCGCCAGCTTGTCGGGGTGGTGGCGACTGACAAGCCGTCGATAAGCTTGTTTGATCTGGCCTGACTCGGCGTGAGCCTCAACGCCGAGCAAACGCAAGGCGTCGTGATAACCAAGGTTGACACTGGACAAGCCCGGGCGCTGCGGCTCGTACTCCAGCGCCAGGGCCTTGACCCTGGGCGCCGACCAACCCAGTTGTTGCCCCCAGTCGAGCAACAACTCGCGCTCCTGACGCCCCGCGCGGCCATCGGCCCATACCATGCGCCAGCAAGCACGCAACATACCTTCAGCGGCATGAGGCTGTTGCTTAATTCGTCTCAAGTAGGCGCCCAGGCGCTCCTGACCCCGTTTGCCACGATTGAACGCAGCGATGGCCCGGCGGCGTCCAGCCTCATTCATCTCCAGGCGTTGCATTTCCTGACGTGCCTGCTGAATGTGCCCATCAACTACCCGTCCATCGCACTTGGCCAGCCGCCCAAGCAAAACGAACAACACCTCATCGTCGAGCAATACCGGGCGCCCACCCAAGCGCTCACGCACATGGGCCCAACTGTGCAACTGCAAACGGCGATCCATCGCCTGCCCCAGCAACGCCCCCAGCAAAGCCCCTGGAATACTGGCAATGGCGAAGCCGGCCCCGGCACCGATCACTGTGCTCGGCCACAGCATGTTATCCGCGCCCTTTGATCAATTGCTCGACCTCAGCCAGGCGCTCCTGCGTACCGACATCCACCCAGTGACCGGCGAAGTGTTCGCCGCTGACCTGCCCCGACGCCATGGCTTCACGCAGCAATGGCGCCAACTTGAAAGCACCCGTGCTACAACCTTCGAACAGCGCAGGATCGATGACGGCGATGCCGCTGTAGGTCAAGGTCGCTGCACCGTCCTGACCATCACTGACCTGGCCCTGCTGCAGACAGAAATCGCCCTTGCCGTGATGCCCCGGATTGTCGACCAGCACCAGATGGGCGAGCCCTGCGGGCTGTTGCGGCAAACGCGTGAAGTCGTAATCAGTCCAGACATCACCATTAACCAGCACAAAGGGCTGATTGCCGAGTAAGGGCAGCGCCTTGAAGATTCCGCCGCCGGTCTCCAGCGGCTCGCCTTCAGGTGAATAGCTGATATTCAGGCCCCACCCGGCACCAGTGCCCAGATGCGCTTCGATTTGCTCACCGAGCCAGGCGTGGTTGATCACCACGTCTTTAAAACCGGCAGCCTGCAGCGCACGCAGGTGGTACTCGATCAAGGGCACCCCCGCGACTGGCAGCAAGGGTTTGGGCGTGTGCAGGGTGAGCGGGCGCATCCGCTCACCTTTACCTGCTGCAAGAATCATCGCCTTCATGGACGTGCCCCGCCTGCAGCCTGCAGGCTTTCGATCAACTCATCCAGCTCGGCCAGCTCCGGACGGCGGGCAATCACTTCATCTATATAGGCGAAGAAGCGCGGCACGTCGGTCAGGTAACGCGGCTTGCCATCGCGATGGCAGATACGCGCAAAAATGCCGATGACTTTGAGGTGGCGCTGCACCCCCATCAGGTCACTGGCACGGTAGAAGTCTTCGAAATCAGCCTGCACCGGAATGCCTTTGGCCTGCGCCCGTTGCCAGTAGTCCTTCAACCAACCTTCAACCCGCGCTTTTGGCCAGCTCAGGAAAGCATCCTTGAACAAGCAGGTAACGTCATAGGTGACCGGCCCATAAACGGCATCCTGGAAGTCCAGTACCCCGGGGTTAGGAGTGCTCTGCATCAGGTTGCGCGGCATAAAGTCGCGGTGCACCAAAACTTTGGGCTGAGCCAGGGCGCTGTCGATCAACAGTGTGCTGATGCGCTGCCAGAGGGCCAGTTGTGCATCGGTAAAGCCCAACCCCAGCTCACGCCCCACGTACCACTCGGGAAACAGCTCAAGCTCACGGCGCAACAGGGCGACGTCATAACTCGGCAACGGTGCGTCCATTGGCAACTGCTGAAAGGCCAGCAGCGCTTCGATGGCGTCATCGAACAAGCCATCGGCGTTTTCGGCGTTGATCACATCGAGGTAAGTCTGGGTACCGAGGTCGCTCAGTAGCAAGAAGCCACGCTCCAGATCCTGAGCATGAATGACCGGTACATTGACCTCGGCGCTAGCCAACAGCTGGGCGATATCGACGAAGGGGCGGCAGTTTTCCTGCGGCGGGGGGGCATCCATGACAATAAAACTGTGACCTTCGGCCTGCCAGCGGAAGTAACGGCGGAAGCTGGCGTCGCTGCTGGCAGCGGTCAGGTTAGCCGCTGGAACCGCACCCCAGCCCTGTTTCAGGAACAGGTGGGCAAGTTGTTCTTCGAGCCAGACAGTGAGGTGTTGCAGGCGTACATCGTGATCAGGCATTACAAGGGTCTCCGACGGCCCTAGCCGTCAAGCGGGTCATGCTTTATTATCCAGCATCTTTTTCAGACCATCGAGAGGCGTGCGGCCCCACACGCGGGCAGATGGCACGCAGGAAGCCCGGACTAATAAGATGGCATTGAAATCCCCCGCGTTTCGTAAAAAATTTCCGTTGCTGGTCACCGGCGGTCTGCTGGCGCTGCAACCTCTGGCCACCTCGTATGTGGTCGCCGCAGAGCAATTCGATTGCCAAGTGTCTGCTGCCGGAGGCTGGGACTGCAAGCCCAAGGCCAACGCCGCTACGCTGCCGCCTCGTCCGGTGCATCCGGGCGCTGCTGCCAGTGCGACTGGCGAAGCCACTGCTGAGGCTGGCGAAGCTGCAGCCGAGGCTGGCAATGGCACGATGCTCGTTACCGAGAGCAAAGGCCGCGCCCTCAAAACCCGCAGTGTCGACGCCAGCCACCTGGACTGGGTGCCGCGCGATCAACTGACCCCTGCACAACTTGCCGAAACCGGGCCGTACTGTGCCGGTGCCTACATCGAGCCGACCCGTCCGGGCATGGATGACACCACGCCGAAAGACGAAGCCCCGACATTCATTGGCGCCAAGGTCTCCCGCTACCAACAGGAACAGCAGATCGCCACCCTCGCCGGTGATGTGGTCATGCGCCAGGGCAGCATGCAGGTTGAAGCCGACGAGGCCAACCTGTATCAGGCCGAGAACCGCGGCGAACTCAGCGGCAACGTCAAGATTCGTGACAACGGCTCGTTGGTCGTGGGCGATCATGCCGACATCCAACTCGACACTGGCGAAGCCAAGGTCGACAACGCCGAGTACGTCATGCACAAGTCGCGCATCCGCGGCAGTGCGCTGTACGCCAAGCGTGCCGAAAACGCCATCATTCGCCTCAAGGACGGTACCTATACCACCTGTGAGCCGAACAGCAACGCCTGGCAGTTGAAGGGCAACAACATCACCCTGAACCCGGCCACCGGCTTCGGTACCGCGACCAACGTCACCCTGCGGGTTAAGGATATTCCGGTGTTCTACACACCGTACATCTACTTCCCGATCGACGACCGTCGTCAGTCCGGCTTCCTGCCGCCGTCGTTCAGCACCAGCAGCGACACCGGCTTCATGCTGGTCACGCCGTACTACTTCAACCTGGCGCCAAACTACGACGCTACCTTGTATCCACGCTACATGGCCAAGCGCGGCCTGTTGATGGAAGGCGAGTTCCGTTATCTGACCAAGTCCAGTGAAGGTCAGTTCGGCGGTGCTTACCTGAATGACAAGAATGATGATCGTAAAGAGCAGACGGACTACAAAGAAAAGCGCTGGATGGTCAACTGGCAGCACAAGGGCGGACTGGATGAGCGCTTGCTGACTGAGGTCGATTACACCGACATCAGCGATCCGTTCTACTTCCAGGACTTGGAGTCTGCACAGGTTGGCATTGACAGTAAGGACTATGTCACCCAGCAAGGTGCATTGACCTATCGTGGCGAAAATTATACTGCACGATTGAATATGCTGGCCTACGAGATGGCAACCATCTCCAAGATCACCCCGTACGATCGTTTGCCACAGGTTACCTTTGGCGGGATGCTGCCTTACCACCCAGGTGGTCTAAACTTTAGTTACGACACCGAAGCGGTCCGATTTGACCGCGATTTGAAAGATGACTTCGTTCTGGACGAGGACGGCCAACCCGACACCGGTGCCGGGGTTCCAGGCCGCCGCCTGGATCAAAACATCTTTGGTATTGCACGTTCGAACGGCACGCGTTTGAATGTTTCGCCGCAAATCAGCCTGCCGTTTACTGAAACTTATGGCTACCTGACCCCATCGATCAAGTACATCACCACACATTACGATCTTGATCTGGATAGCCAGGGTAAAGCGCAGGCTGCAACCGCTACTGATGTCCAAGGACACTTCAAGAGCACGCAAACGCGTAATGTGCCAGTCTTCAACATCGACAGTGGCCTGTACTTCGACCGTAACACCCAGTGGTTTGGAACCAACTATCGCCAGACACTGGAACCGCGCCTGTACTACTTGTACGTGCCGTACGAAGACCAGCAAGATATCCCTCTCTTCGACAGCAGTGAAAGAACGTTCAACTACGCCTCGCTGTTCCGTGACAACCGCTTCAGCGGTCGCGACCGGATTGGCGACGAGAACAAGCTGTCGCTGGGCGTCACCAATCGCTGGATCGAAGAAAACGGCTTCGAGCGCCAACGCTTTAGTGTTGGTCAAGCACTGTACTTCAAGGATCGCAAGGTCCAGTTGCCGGGTATTGACTATCGTAATCGCGAAGACTCGCTCTCCGACGTCTCGCCATATGCCCTGGAATACGCTTACCGCTTCAACCGTGACTGGCGCTTCAACTCCGATTTCAACTGGGACCCGGACAGCCGCAGCACCCGCTCCGGCAGCGCGATGTTCCATTATCAGCCTGAAGACAACGTGAACAAGGTCGTCAACCTCGGTTACCGCTACCGAAACGACACGGTCTCCTACAACAGCACTACTGGCCAGTGGCAAGTAGGTGGCGGCGACTACGGCAAGCCGGGAGATGCGAACTACGTCAAGGACTACTACAAGATCCAGCAACATGACTTTTCGGTCATGTGGCCAATCGTTCCACAGTGGACTGCAATCGCTCGCTGGCAACATGACTACAACCGCAACCGTACCCTGGAAGCCTTCGGTGGTTTCGAGTACGACAACTGCTGCTGGAAGCTGCGTCTGATCAACCGTTACTGGATCGATTACGACGACTTCAGCCAGGCAACTCCACAAAACGAAAAAGGCGACCACGGCGTCTTCCTGCAGATTGTGCTGAAAGGCCTCGGCGGCGTAGTGGGCAACAAGGTCGAGTCGTTCCTCGACCAGGGCATTCAAGGTTATCGTACACGTGAAGACCAAGCTTACTGATTGTCTGCGCCCGCTGTTGCTGGGCGCTGTATTGCTGAGCAGCACGGCGCATGCCGCCGTGCAGACTCTGGATAGCGTTGTGGCCATCGTCGATAACGACGTGGTCATGAAAAGCCAACTGGACCAGCGCGTGCGCGAAGTCGAGCAAACCATCGCCAAGCGCGGTGGTTCTGCGCCACCTCCGGGCGTGCTCGATCAGCAGGTGCTCGAACGCCTGATCGTCGAAAACCTGCAGCTGCAGATCGGCGACCGCTCGGGCATCCGCATCACCGATGAAGAATTGAACCAGGCCATCGGCACCATTGCCCAGCGCAATGGCATGAGCCTGGAGCAGTTCCGCGCCGCCCTGGCACGTGACGGCCTGTCGTATGAAGATGCCCGCGAGCAGGTACGTCGCGAGATGATCATCAGCCGTGTGCGTCAGCGCCGTGTGGCTGAGCGCATCCAGGTCTCGGAGCAGGAAGTAAAGAACTTCCTCGCCTCGGACATGGGCAAGATGCAGCTGTCCGAAGAGTACCGCCTGGCCAACATCCTCATCCCGACCCCTGAACGGGCCGACTCGGCCAGCATTCAGGCGGCTGCCAGACAAGCAGGCGAGGTGTACCAGCAACTCAAGCAAGGGGCTGACTTCGCCCAGATGGCTATCGCCCGCTCGGCGAGCGAAAGCGCGCTGGAAGGTGGTGAAATGGGCTGGCGTAAAGCCGCTCAGTTGCCACCGCCGTTCGATCGCCTGCTGAGCTCCATGTCGGTCGGCGATGTCACCGAGCCAGTCCGCACTCCGGGCGGCTTCATCATCCTCAAGCTTCAAGAAAAACGTGGCGGCTCGAGCATGGTGCGTGACGAAGTACATGTTCGTCATATCCTGATCAAGCCAAGCGAGATCCGCAGCGAAGAGGCCACCAAGGCCCTGGCGGAGAAACTCTACGAGCGCATTCAGAACGGCGAAGACTTCGCCCAACTGGCGAAGAGCTTCTCTGAAGATCCGGGTTCCGCCCTCAACGGTGGCGACCTGAACTGGATCGACCCGAACGCACTGGTACCTGAGTTCCGCGAAGAAATGGCCAGTGCCCAGCAAGGCCAGGTCACCAAACCGTTCAAGACCCAGTACGGCTGGCACGTGCTTGAAGTCCTTGGCCGTCGTGCCACTGACAGCACCGAACAGGCCCGCGAGCAGCAAGCCATGAACGTCCTGCGTAACCGCAAGTACGATGAAGAGCTGCAAACCTGGCTGCGTCAGATCCGCGACGAAGCCTACGTTGAAATCAAGCTTCCTGGCGCGACTCAGGTTGCCCCGTGAAACCTCAGCGCTTCGCCCTCACACCTGGCGAACCGGCCGGCATAGGTCCTGACCTGTGCCTGCTGCTCGCCGCGCAAGCCCAGCCGCACCCTCTGATTGCCATCACCAGCTGTGACCTGCTCGCCGAGCGGGCCACACAGCTGGGCGTGGCGATCAGCCTGCTACCGGTTAAACCAGACAGTTTTCCTGACCAGCCTGCCCCTGCCGGCAGCCTGTATGTGTGGGACACGCCACTGCAGAACCCGGTGGTGGCCGGCCAGCTCGACAAAGCCAATGCTGCATTCGTCCTCGAAACCTTGACCCGTGCGGGCCTGGGCTGCCTGGATGGGCATTTCGCCGGGATGATCACCGCCCCGGTACACAAGGGCGTGATCAACGAGAGCGGTATTGCCTTCTCCGGCCACACCGAATTCCTCGCCGACCTCACCCACACCACGCAAGTGGTGATGATGCTTGCCACTCGCGGGCTGCGCGTGGCGCTGGTGACCACCCACCTGCCGCTGCGCGATGTGGCCGATGCCATTACCAGCGAGCGCCTGGAACGGGTCACGCGCATTCTCCACGCCGACCTGCAGCAAAAATTCGGCATCGCCAGTCCACGCATTCTGGTATGCGGCCTGAATCCACATGCCGGTGAAGGTGGCCACCTCGGCTCCGAAGAAATCGACACCATTGAACCCACGTTGGCGCGCCTGCGCAGCGAAGGCATGGACCTGCGCGGCCCATTGCCTGCCGACACCCTGTTTACCCCCAAATATCTGGAGCACTGCGACGCAGTGCTGGCGATGTACCACGACCAAGGCTTGCCGGTACTCAAGTACAAAGGCTTTGGCGCTGCCGTGAACGTGACCCTGGGCCTGCCGATCATCCGCACCTCGGTCGACCACGGCACTGCCCTGGATCTGGCCGGTAGCGGCCGGATTGACACCGGCAGCCTGCAGGTCGCCCTGGAAACCGCCTACCAGATGGCCGAGACCCGAAAATGAGTGAGCAATACCAACACCGGGCGCGTAAGCGCTTCGGCCAGAACTTTCTGCACGATGCCGGCGTCATCGACCGCATCCTGCGCTCGATCAATGCCAAGGCCAGCGACCGCATGCTGGAAATCGGCCCGGGTCAGGGTGCCCTGACCGAAGGCTTGCTGGGCAGCGGTGCACAGCTCGACGTCGTCGAGCTGGATAAAGACCTGGTGCCGATTCTCAACCAGCAATTTGCCGGCCGAGACAACTTCCGCCTGCACCAGGGCGACGCCCTGAAGTTCGACTTCACCAGCCTCGGCGCTGCCCCTAACAGCCTGCGCGTAGTCGGCAACTTGCCGTACAACATTTCCACGCCGCTGATCTTCCACCTGCTGAGCAACGCCGAGCTGATCCGCGACATGCACTTCATGCTGCAAAAGGAAGTGGTCGAGCGCCTGGCTGCAGGTCCCGGTGGCGGTGACTGGGGGCGACTGTCGATCATGGTGCAGTACCACTGCCGGGTCGAACACTTGTTCAACGTCGGGCCTGGCGCGTTCAACCCGCCGCCGAAGGTCGACTCGGCCATCGTTCGCCTGGTCCCACACGAAACCCTGCCCTTCCCTGCCAAGGACCATCGCCTGCTTGAGCGCATCGTTCGCGAAGCCTTCAACCAACGCCGTAAAACCTTGCGCAACACCCTCAAAGCCCTGCTCAGCAGCGATGCCATCGAGGCTGCCGGTGTCGACGGTAGCCTGCGCCCAGAACAGCTGGACCTGGCCGCTTTCGTCCGCCTGGCCGACAAACTGGCCGAGCAACAAGGCAGCCACTAAGGCCCGTCAACGGCCAGTCATCCCTGCATGACTGGCCGGCACCCCCGCCAATGGCCTAGACTGGACACAATTGCCGTATCCGCGTCTGTTTCCAAGGCCCCTTGCATGTCAGATCCCCGTTACCAGATCGACGTCAGTGTCGTGACCCGCTTCCTCAAAGAACAATCCGACCCCGAAAACGAACGTTTCGCCTTCGCCTACACCATCACCGTGCAGAACAATGGCTCGCTACCGGCCAAGCTGCTGTCGCGCCATTGGCTGATTACCAACGGCGATGGCCAGGTCGAAGAAGTAAAGGGCGCCGGCGTGATCGGCCAGCAACCGCTGATCGAACCGGGCAAGAGCCATACCTACAGCAGCGGCGCCGTGATCAGCACCCAGGTCGGCACCATGCAGGGCACCTACCAGATGCATGCCGAAGACGGTAAGCGTTTCGACGCCATCATTGCCCCATTCCGCCTTGCCGTTCCCGGAGCCCTGCACTGATGGCGGTATACGCCGTTGGCGACCTGCAAGGCTGCCTGCAACCGTTGAAGTGCCTGCTTGAGCGCGTCAACTTCAACCCTGCGGTCGATCGCCTGTGGTTGGTTGGCGACCTGGTTAACCGTGGCCCGGAATCACTGGAAACCTTGCGCTTCCTGTACTCCATTCGCGACTCGCTGGTGTGTGTGCTCGGCAACCACGACCTGCACCTGCTCGCGGCCTGGCATAACATCGAGCGCCTGAAAAAAAGCGATACCCTGCGCGAGATCCTCGACGCTCCCGACGCGGGCGAACTGCTCGACTGGCTGCGTCGCCAAAAGCTGCTGCACTACGACGAGCAACGCGGTGTGGTGCTAGTCCACGCCGGTATTCCGCCGCAGTGGACACTGGGCAAGGCGCTGGAGCTGGCGAGTGAAGTTGAAGAGGTATTGCGCGACGACAACCGCCTCAAGCCTTACCTCGACGGCATGTATGGCAACGAGCCCAACAAGTGGAGCAAAGACCTCAGCGGCGTCACCCGCCTGCGGGTGATCACCAATTACTTCACGCGCATGCGCTTTTGCACCAGCGAGGGCAAGCTCGACCTCAAAGGCAAGGAAGGCGCCGATACCGCCCCGCCCGGCTACAAGCCCTGGTTCGCCCATAAAGGTCGTCGCTCGCGGCATGTGAAGATCATCTTCGGCCACTGGGCAGCACTCGAAGGCCGCTGCAAGGAACCCGGCGTGATTGCACTGGACACCGGCTGCGTCTGGGGTGGCGCCATGACCTTGTACAACGTCGATAGCGGTGCCTTTCATCGCTGCGAATGCACCGACGAAGGTACCCCCCGGGTGCAGCCGACAGCTGAGCAACCCGCTAGAATGAACCACCAGTCCTGAAGGAAACCGTACCCATGAGCGAATTCAAACGCATCCCTCCCGAGCAAGCCCAGGCGTTGCGTGAGCAAGGTGCGGTCGTGGTCGATATTCGCGACCCGCAAACCTATGCCCTTGGCCACATTACCGGCTCCCGGCACCTGGACAACCACTCGGTGGCAGACTTCATCCGCGGCGCCGACCTGGACGCCCCCACCGTGGTGGTTTGCTATCACGGTAATTCCAGCCAAAGCGCTGCTGCTTATCTGGTCAGCCAAGGCTTTTCTGACGTTTACAGCCTCGACGGTGGCTTCGAGCTGTGGCGTGGCACCTACCCGGCAGAAACCGCTCAAGGCACTGCCGAATAATTTTTTTCATCTCCTGCAGCCCGCGCCCTGTGCGGGCTGGCGCCTGACCTGACGAACGGTCACAGGCAACAATTCATCCACGCGCCCTTGACCTCGCCGAGAACCAACTATTCTTAAGTCCAGGCCATCCAAAAAGGGGAGAGCCGGTACACCGGCGTGCGGGTCATCGGTAGCGACTTTACAGGTGTTCTGGGGGGTATACAGCAATCGGTAGTGCCGATTGCATGCCAGCATCAGCTGACTGATCCGGCGTCGGCTCCACGTATCGAGCGAGGTGACGTCATGAGTATTTTTAGCCACTTCCAACAACGTTTCGAGTCCACCCGTCAGGAAGAACTTTCGCTGCAGGAATACCTTGAGCTCTGCAAAAAGGATCGCAGCGCTTATGCATCGGCAGCTGAACGCCTGTTGATGGCTATCGGTGAGCCGGAACTGGTCGATACCTCGAACAACTCCAGGCTGTCGCGAATCTTCTCCAACAAGGTGATCCGCCGCTACCCAGCCTTTGAAGACTTCCATGGCATGGAAGAGTGCATCGACCAGATCGTGTCTTACTTCCGTCATGCAGCCCAGGGGCTGGAAGAGAAGAAACAGATCCTCTACCTGCTCGGCCCTGTGGGTGGCGGTAAGTCGTCCCTGGCCGAGAAACTGAAACAACTGATGGAAAAGGTGCCCTTCTACGCCATCAAGGGTTCACCGGTATTCGAGTCGCCTCTGGGGTTGTTCAACGCCACTGAAGACGGCGCGATCCTCGAAGAGGACTTCGGCATCCCGCGGCGCTACCTGAACACCATCATGTCGCCATGGGCTACCAAACGACTGGCTGAGTTCGGGGGCGACATCAGCCAGTTCAAAGTGGTCAAGCTGTACCCGTCGATCCTCAACCAGATTGCCGTGGCCAAGACCGAGCCGGGTGACGAGAACAACCAGGATATCTCTGCCCTGGTCGGTAAAGTCGATATCCGCAAACTCGAGGAATACCCACAGAACGACGCCGACGCCTACAGCTATTCGGGCGCACTGTGCCGGGCCAACCAGGGCCTGATGGAATTCGTCGAGATGTTCAAGGCGCCGATCAAGGTGCTGCACCCATTGCTGACTGCAACCCAGGAAGGTAACTACAACAGTACCGAAGGCCTGGGCGCCATCCCGTACTCCGGGATTCTGCTGGCCCACTCCAACGAATCGGAATGGCACAGCTTCCGCAACAACAAGAACAACGAAGCCTTCATTGACCGGATCTACATCGTCAAAGTGCCGTACTGCCTGCGCGTCAGCGACGAGATCAAGATCTACGACAAGTTGCTGTTCAACAGCTCGCTGGCCAAGGCCCACTGCGCGCCCGACACCCTGAAGATGCTCGCGCAGTTCACCGTGCTGTCTCGCCTGAAAGAGCCGGAAAACTCGAACATCTACTCGAAAATGCGCGTGTACGACGGGGAAAACCTCAAAGACACCGACCCCAAAGCCAAGTCGATACAGGAATACCGCGACGCGGCCGGTGTTGACGAGGGCATGAACGGCCTGTCGACTCGCTTTGCCTTCAAGATCCTCTCGAAAGTCTTCAACTTCGACCCGCACGAGATTGCTGCCAACCCGGTGCACTTGCTCTACGTGCTGGAGCAACAGATTGAACAGGAACAATTCCCGGCCGAAGTCCGCGAGCGTTACCTGCGTTACCTGAAAGAGTACCTGGCGCCGCGTTACATCGAGTTCATCGGCAAGGAAATCCAGACCGCCTACCTGGAGTCCTACAGCGAATACGGCCAGAACATCTTCGACCGCTACGTACTGTACGCCGACTTCTGGATTCAGGATCAGGAATACCGCGACCCGGAAACCGGCGAAATCCTCAACCGTATCGCCCTCAACGAAGAACTGGAGAAGATCGAGAAACCGGCAGGCATCAGCAATCCGAAGGATTTCCGCAACGAGATCGTCAATTTCGTGCTGCGTGCCCGGGCCAACAACAATGGCAAGAACCCGACCTGGCTGAGCTACGAAAAACTGCGGGTGGTGATCGAGAAGAAAATGTTCTCCAACACCGAAGACCTGCTGCCGGTCATCAGCTTCAACGCCAAAGCCAGCAAAGAGGACCAACAGAAACACAACGACTTCGTCACCCGGATGGTGGAACGCGGCTACACAGACAAGCAAGTCCGGTTGCTCTCGGAATGGTACCTGCGGGTCAGGAAATCGCAATAAGCGGCAGGAGCTGCAAGCAGCAAGCATTTAGCTGCAAGTCCGGCGCACGCATCACCGGCGTGCCCGAACTTGCAACTTGGAGTTTGCAGCTTGCAGCTTGCGCAGCTACCGCCTAAACCCGGAGGGGCCTATGAGCTATGTGATCGACCGACGCCTGAACGGCAAGAACAAGAGCACGGTCAACCGCCAGCGCTTTTTGCGGCGTTACCGTGACCACATCAAGAAAGCCGTCGAAGAGGCCGTGAGCCGCCGTTCTATTACCGATATGGAGCATGGCGAGCAGATCAGCATCCCCGGACGCGATATCGACGAACCGGTGCTTCACCATGGCCGCGGCGGCAAACAAACCGTGGTACACCCAGGCAACAAGGAATTTACCGCCGGGGAGCACATTGCCCGGCCACAAGGCGGCGGCGGAGGTGGCGGTCGCGGCAAGGCCGGCAATTCCGGCGAAGGCATGGACGAGTTCGTCTTCCAGATTACTCAGGAAGAATTTCTCGAGTTCATGTTCGAAGATCTCGAACTGCCCAACTTGATCAAGCGTCATCTGGCCGGCACAGACACCTTCAAGACCGTACGCGCCGGTATCAGCAACGAAGGCAATCCGTCACGCATCAATATCATCCGCACCCTGCGCTCGGCCCATGCAAGGCGTATTGCCCTGTCCGGCAGCAGCCGCGCCAAGCTGCGCCTGGCACAAGAGGAACTGGCGCGTCTGAAGCGCGAAGAGCCAGACAACTTCGGTGATATTCAGGAAATCGAAGCAGAAATCGAGCGATTGAGCGCACGCATCAACCGTGTACCGTTCCTTGATACCTTCGACCTCAAGTACAACTTGCTGATCAAGCAACCCAACCCCAGCTCGAAAGCGGTGATGTTTTGCCTGATGGACGTCTCCGGCTCCATGACCCAGGCTACCAAGGACATCGCCAAGCGCTTTTTCATCCTCTTGTACCTGTTCCTCAAGCGTAACTACGAAAAAATCGAGGTGGTGTTCATCCGCCACCACACCAGCGCGCGCGAAGTCGATGAAGAGGAGTTTTTCTACTCCCGGGAAACCGGCGGCACCATTGTTTCCAGCGCCCTGAAGCTGATGCAGGAAGTGATGGCCGAGCGCTACCCGGCCAATGAATGGAACATCTACGCCGCTCAGGCCTCAGACGGTGACAACTGGAACGACGATTCGCCGATCTGCCGCGAGATCCTCACCAAGCAGATCATGCCGTTCGTCCAGTACTACACTTACGTTGAGATCACCCCCCGCGAACATCAGGCATTGTGGTACGAGTACGAACGGATCGGCGAAGCCTTTGCCGACACGTTCGCCCAGCAGCAGCTGGTATCGGCCGGCGATATCTATCCGGTCTTCCGTGAACTCTTCCAGCGCAGGTTAGTGACATGACCGCTAGAGAGCAGAAGCGCCAACCCATTTCCACCGGGTCCGAATGGACATTCGAACTGATCCAGGCCTATGACCGGGAAATCAGCCGCCTGGCCGAGCGCTATGCCCTGGACACCTACCCTAACCAGATCGAAGTGATTACCGCCGAGCAGATGATGGACGCCTATGCCTCGGTCGGCATGCCCCTGGGTTACCACCATTGGTCTTACGGCAAACACTTCCTCAGCACCGAAAAGTCCTACAGCCGCGGCCAGATGGGCCTGGCCTACGAGATCGTGATCAACTCCGACCCGTGCATTGCCTACCTGATGGAAGAAAACACCATCTGCATGCAGGCACTGGTCGTCGCTCACGCTTGCTACGGCCACAACAGCTTCTTCAAGGGCAACTACCTGTTCCGCACCTGGACAGACGCCAGTTCGATCATCGACTACCTGGTGTTTGCCAAGCAGTACATCACCCAGTGCGAGGAGCGCCACGGCATTGATGCGGTGGAGGATTTGCTCGACTCTTGCCATGCCCTGATGAACTACGGTGTCGACCGCTACAAACGCCCTTACCCGATCTCCGCCGAGGAAGAACGACGCCGGCAGAAAGAGCGCGAAGAGCACCTGCAGAAGCAAATCAATGACCTTTGGCGAACCATCCCCAAAGGCGCCGACAAGAACAGCGAACGTGACAACGCGCGCTTCCCGGCCGAGCCCCAGGAAAACATTCTCTACTTCATCGAGAAGCATGCGCCGCTGCTTGAGCCCTGGCAGCGCGAGATCGTGCGCATCGTGCGCAAGATCGCCCAGTACTTCTACCCTCAGCGCCAGACCCAGGTGATGAACGAAGGCTGGGCCACCTTCTGGCACTACACCCTGATGAACGACCTGTATGACGAAGGCCTGGTGACTGAAGGTTTCATGATGGAGTTCCTGCAGTCGCACACCAGCGTGGTGTTCCAGCCCGGATTCGACAGCCCCTACTACAGCGGCATCAATCCTTATGCCCTGGGCTTTGCCATGTACCGCGACATCCGGCGCATGTGCGAAAACCCCACCGAAGAAGACCGCCGCTGGTTCCCCGACATCGCCGGCAGCGACTGGCTCTCGACCATCAAGTTCGCCATGAGCAGTTTCAAGGACGAGAGTTTTATCCTGCAGTACCTGTCGCCCACGGTGATCAGGGATCTGAAGCTGTTCAGCATCCTCGATGACGACCAACGTGATGACCTGCTGGTGCCGGCCATCCATGACGAAAGCGGCTACCGGATCATTCGCGAAACCCTTGCCGCCCAATACAACCTGGGCAACCGTGAACCCAACGTACAGATCTGGAGCATCGACCGTCGCGGCGACCGCTCACTGACCCTGCGCCACCAGCAACACGACCGCAAACCACTGGGTGATTCTACCGAGGAGGTCCTCAAGCACCTGCACCGTCTCTGGGGCTTCGATATCCACCTGGAAACCCTGCAGGGTGACCAGATCATGAAAACCCACCATGTGCCGCCCAAAGGCGAACACAGCGAAGCCGAGTACGGGCGCCTGGACCTGGCCGTCGTACACCTCTGACCTGCCCCTCCGTTGCTGCCAGACAGGGTATCCTGTGGCATCAACGGAGGATTTACATGCAGATCTACAAAGTCGGCGGTGCCGTGCGCGACCGCCTGCTCGGCCAACCGGTCAGTGACATCGACTGGGTGGTGGTCGGCGCTACCGCAGAGCAAATGCAGACACTTGGCTATCGGCCGGTGGGCGCCGACTTTCCGGTTTTCATCCACCCCAAAAGCGGCGAGGAGTACGCGCTGGCGCGCACTGAGCGCAAGAGCGGACGCGGTTACGGCGGTTTCACCTTCCATGCCAGCCCTGAGGTCACCCTTGAAGAAGACCTGATCCGCCGCGACCTGACCATTAACGCCATGGCCGAGGATGAACAGGGTAATGTCTGCGACCCCTACAACGGCAAGAAAGACCTCGATGAGCGCATCTTGCGCCACGTTTCCCCGGCGTTCGCCGAAGATCCTTTAAGGGTTCTGCGCGTCGCCCGTTTTGCTGCGCGCTACGCCGCAATGGGCTTCACAGTGGCCCCCGAGACGCTTGAACTGATGCGCCAGCTCAGCGAGTCCGGTGAGCTTCAAGCGCTGACCGCCGAGCGCAGCTGGAAAGAAATTTCCCGGGCACTGATGGAAGATCAACCGCAGGTTTTTATCCAGGTACTGCGCGATTGCGGCGCCCTGAGTGAGCTGATCCCGGAGCTCGACGCGCTGTTTGGCGTACCACAACCACCTGCGCACCACCCCGAAATCGACAGCGGCATCCACACCCTGGCAGTGCTGGAACAAGCCGCACAGCACCAGCAGCCCCTGAGCGTACGCTGGGCATGCCTGCTGCACGACCTGGGCAAAGGGCTGACCCCGCAGGAGGAATGGCCTCGGCACATCGCTCACGAACATCGTGGGCTCAAGCTGATCAAAGCGGTCAATCAGCGCTTCAAGGTGCCACGCGACTGCCAGGAGCTGGCGATGTTGGTCGGCGAGTACCACACCCATTGCCACCGCGCCCTGGAGCTCAAGGCTTCGACCTTGCTGGAGCTGCTGCAGAGCTTTGATGTTTACCGTCGGCCACAGCGCTTCGAGGAGTTCATTGCCGCCTGCGAAATGGACGCCCGGGGGCGCAAAGGCCTGGAGCAACGCGACTATCCGCAGGCGGAATACCTGCGCGGTGCAGCTGCGGCGGCGCGGGCGGTGCAAGTGCAACCGCTGGTACAGAAAGGCCTGACCGGGCAAGCACTGGGTGATGCGCTCAAGGGTGAGCGCCTGAAGGCGTTGAAAGCCTACAAGGGCAGCGTTAGCGGTTGAAGGCATCGCGGGGCAAGCCCGCTCCTACGGGCCTGTAGGAGCGGGCTTGCCCCGCGATCAATCAAAGACTGGTCAACTGCTGCCCACGCCACTCGAACGGCACCGGCGCCAGCACCTGCTCAATCTGCGCCTCAGCCCACAGCTGAGCAATGCTCTTGCCCACGCCCGGATGCACCAGCTGCGGCGCGATCAATGACAACGGCCACAGCACAAAGGCATTTTTCAGAATCTCTGCCCGCGGCAGCACCAAACCATCGAAGCTGCCATGCAGGTCGTTGTACATCAGCACATCGATATCCAGCGGCAAGCCTTTGCGCTCAGGCGCATAACGGCCGTTATCGGCTTCGATGAACTTGAGCCGACGGTCGAGCTCCATCAACGGCAGGCTGGTCAGCCCGGTTACCACCAGATTGAAAAAGGGCCCACTCTTGATACCCACCGCCTGGCTTTCGAACACCGCCGAACAGCACATATCGGTCAGTATTTCAGCCAGCGCATCCAGCCCTGCAGTCAAATGCCGCTCACGCTCGACATTGCTGCCAAGACCAAGATAAACCCGGTTCAGAGACATCCGCGCTCGATCTCCACACCCACTCCGGTGGCGGCCGATACCGCGCCAGGCTTGGTCAGCTTGAGCTGCAGCCAGGGGATCTGGAACTCATTCATCAACACGGCGGCCAGACGCTCGGCAAAGGTCTCAACCAATTGGAACTCGGATTTCTCGGCGAATGCCTGAATGCGCGCCGTGACACTGGCGTAGTCGAGCGCCAGGGTCAGGTCGTCGCCCGCTGCAGCCGGACGGTTATCCCAGGCAAATCGCAGGTCCAGACGCAGGCACTGACGAATACCCCGCTCCCAGTCATAGGCACCGATTACGGTATCGACTTCCAGGCCTTCGATGAACACTCTGTCCAAGCACTTCTCTCCACTGCACGACAAGGGCGACTGGCGCCGTTAGAATCAGGGCGTCCTCGCCCGGAATAGTTAGCATGTTTTGGTTGCTGGCGCTGCTCGCCTACCTGCTCGGCTCGCTGTCCTTTGCCATTCTCCTAAGCCGCCTCAATGGCAGCCCGGACCCGCGTTCGAGCGGTTCAGGCAATGCCGGTGCAACCAATATGCTGCGCCTGGCCGGCCGCAAACTGGCGGTCCTGACCCTGCTTGGCGACCTGTGCAAGGGCTTGCTGCCGGTGCTGATCGCCAATCTTGCCGGCCTCGACCTGCAGCAACAGGCCTGGATTGGCGTGTGCGCGGTTATCGGCCACCTGTTCCCCGTGTACTTCTGCTTCCGCGGCGGCAAAGGTGTCGCCACCGCCGCCGGCCTGCTGCTGGGCCTGTACCCACCGGCAGCATTGCTGGCTATCGGCGCCTGGGGGCTGACCTTTTACCTCACTCGCACCAGCTCGTTGGCAGCACTGATCGCCACGCCCCTTACCCTGCCATTGCTGGCCTGGCGCGAGCCGGAAGCGCTGTTGCCGATCAGCGTGCTGACGCTGCTGATCGTCTGGCGCCATCGCAGCAATCTACGCGACCTGTTTGCCGGCCGCGAACGGCATTTCTGAATCTTGTGCATGAGCACCGCTCATTACAACGGCGCCAATTGCTCCATCGGCCAGCGCGCCTGCACGCTGATCGCCAGGCTTTCCTGCTGCCCCGCCGCCAGTCGCTGGCAACCTGCGTAGGCAATCATGGCACCGTTGTCAGTGCAGAACTGCGGCCGGGCGTAATACACATTGCCCTTGATGCCCGCGAGCATCTCCTCCAATGAAGTGCGAAGCGCCTTGTTGGCACTCACGCCACCGGCGATCACCAGGCGCTTGAGACCGGTTTGCTTCAAGGCACGCTTGCACTTGATGGTCAGAGTCTCCACCACCGCCTGCTGGAACGCCAGCGCCACGTCGCAACGGGTTTGCTCACCGTCGTCGCCAGTACGCTGGCACTGCTGCCAGGTATTCAAGGCAAAGGTTTTCAGGCCGCTGAAGCTGAACTCAAGGCCAGGACGGTCGGTCATCGGCCGCGGGAATACGAAACGCCCAGGCACCCCCTGAGTCGCCAGGCGAGCGATTTCCGGGCCACCGGGGTAATTCAATCCCATCAACTTGGCAGTCTTGTCGAACGCTTCGCCGGCTGCATCGTCGAGTGTTTCGCCCAACAGTTCGTAGCGGCCGATGCCGTCCACGCGCACCAACTGGGTGTGGCCACCGGATACCAGCAAGGCGACGAACGGGAACTCAGGCGGCTGCTCCTCCAGCATCGGCGCAAGCAGATGGCCTTCCATGTGGTGAACGCCCAGCGCCGGAATGCCCCAGGCAAACGCCAGTGCCTGCGCACAGGAAGCCCCTACCAGCAGGGCACCGACCAGCCCAGGGCCGGCGGTGTAGGCAATGGCGTCGATTTCGGTAGCTACGCAGTCGGCCTCGGCCAGCACTTGCTTGATCAGCGGCAGCATGCGCTTGACGTGATCACGCGAGGCCAGCTCCGGCACCACACCGCCATAGGCGCGATGCAGGTCGATCTGACTGAACAGTGCGTCAGCCAAAAGACCACGTTCACTGTCGTATAATGCGACGCCGGTTTCGTCGCAGGATGTTTCCAATCCCAGTACTAGCATGGGTCTGCGCCTTGTTGAGGCTGAATTCGAAGGCGCGCATGATAGTCCTCACTCCCGATGCCGACCAGCGGTTTTCGATCAGAGGCTTTGCATTCCGGCTGGCTAAGGGTTAACATCCGCAACCCTTAAAAACCGACGTTCTCCAGTGCACATTTTTGCCACGAGTTCGTTGACCCCCGGTAATGAATGAAGGTAGCTCTGGATGCCAGCCGTCAAAGTTAAAGAGAACGAACCCTTCGACGTAGCTCTGCGTCGTTTCAAGCGCTCCTGCGAAAAAGCCGGTGTTCTGGCTGAAGTTCGTAGCCGCGAATTTTACGAGAAGCCGACTTCTGAGCGTAAGCGCAAAGCAGCAGCCGCTGTTAAACGTCACGCCAAGAAAGTTCAGCGCGAACAGCGCCGCGCCGTTCGTCTGTACTAATACAGACGCTCGTCGCAAGCTTCTGCCTCGCCCGGCCCAAAGCCGGGCTGCCGGCAGCAGTTGTTTTATCCTCAGGCCTTTGTGCCCGAGGCGTCCCATTGCCTGGCAATGCGGACAACCTGCCTGAATCGTCAGAACTGGCCGCAACGCCAGCTGTGCACGTCATTACTGACGAGCCCTCACCGGCTACAGACGAGCACTTCTTTCCGAATTTTGTGTTACGCCATTCGATACCGCTCGAACGCGCAGCCGTTCCCGCAGCGTTAGCGATTACACTTGTTTATCGCCTGATGACGAGAGTGCCATGGCCGGGTTGATCCCCCAAAGTTTCATTGACGACCTCCTCAACCGTACCGACATCGTCGATGTGGTGAGTTCGCGCGTGCAACTGAAAAAGGCCGGCAAAAACCTCACCGCCTGCTGCCCGTTCCACAAGGAAAAAACGCCGTCTTTCAGCGTCAGCCCCGACAAGCAGTTCTACTACTGCTTCGGCTGCGGCGCCGGCGGCAATGCCCTTGGCTTCATCATGGACCACGACAACCTGGACTTCCCCCAGGCGGTCGAGGAACTGGCCAAAGCTGCTGGCATGGAGGTTCCGCGCGAAGAAGGCGGGCGCGGGCAAAAGCCCCGACAGCCTACCGACTCCCCGCTCTATCCCTTGCTGGAAGCGGCCGCCGAGTTTTATCGCCAGGCGCTCAAAGGCCACCCCACCCGTCGCTCGGCCGTGGAGTACCTCAAAGGCCGCGGCCTGTCCGGAGAAATCGCCCGCGATTTCGGCCTGGGCTATGCCCCACCCGGCTGGGACAACCTGTTCAAGCATTTGAGCAGTGACACCCTGCAACAGAAGGCCATGATCGATGCCGGCCTGCTGATCGAAAATGCCGAATCAGGCAAACGCTACGATCGCTTCCGCGACCGGGTGATGTTTCCGATCCGTGACAGCCGCGGCCGGGTCATTGCTTTCGGTGGCCGAGTGCTTGGCGACGACAAGCCCAAGTACCTGAACTCGCCGGAGACGCCGGTATTCCATAAGGGGCAGGAGCTCTACGGGCTGTACGAGGCACGCAAGTTCAACCGCAACCTCGATGAAATCATCGTGGTTGAAGGCTATATGGACGTCATTGCCCTGGCCCAGCAAGGCCTGCGCAATGCCGTGGCAACGCTGGGCACAGCCACCAGCGAAGAACACCTCAAGCGCCTGTTCCGAGTGGTTCCCAGCGTCTTGTTCTGCTTCGACGGCGACCAGGCAGGCCGCAACGCCGCCTGGCGCGCCCTGGAAGCCACCCTGTCGAGCCTGCAGGATGGCCGCAAAGCCCGCTTCCTGTTTCTCCCCGAGGGTGAAGACCCGGATACCCTGATCCGTGCCGAAGGCACCGATGCCTTCCGTGCCCGCATCAATCAGCATGCCCAGCCCCTGGCCGACTACTTTTTCCAGCAGTTGACCGAGGAAGCCGACCCGCGCTCGCTGGAAGGCAAAGCGCACATGGCCACCCTGGCAGCACCGTTGATCGAAAAAGTTCCGGGCGCCAACCTTCGCGCTCTGATGCGCAATCGCCTCAAAGAAATCACCGGGCTCGACAATCAGCAAGTGGAGCAACTCAGCCACAGCACCGCCCCCGAGGCGCCGCCCGCTTACGACCCAGGCATCGACTACGACGCCCTTCCCGACTACACCCCTGACTACGGCGATTTTCACCAGCCCGAGTACACGCCACCGCAACAGCAGTGGACGCCGAACAAGGGCGGCAAGAAGAAATGGGACGGCAAGCCGTGGGACAAAAAGGGCAAGCCATGGGAGCGCAACGGTCAGCGCCAGGACGCACCACCGCGTGTACCGACCTCGGTGGAACCCCCGACCTTGAGCGCCCTGCGCACCTTGCTGCACCACCCGCAGTTGGCCAAAAAGGTTGAAGACGCCGGCCACTTTGCGGCCGAAGAACACGTCTACGCCCAGCTGCTGGTGGCGCTGCTCGAAGCCTTGCAAAAGAATCCTGAGCTACGCTCACTACAGCTGATTGCGCGCTGGCACGGCACCGAGCAAGGCCGCTTGCTGCGGGCATTGGCAGAAAAGGAATGGTTGATCGATGCCGACAACCTTGAACAACAGTTTTTCGACACTATAACTAGCTTGTCAGCTCGCCAACGCGAGCGAAGCCTGGAACATTTGCTCAGAAAAGCACGTCAAAGCGAGTTGAGCGCAGAGGAAAAAAATCAGCTGCGCGACCTGCTCAGCAGGAATGTTCCCGCACAAACCCCGACCTCAACTGGCGCGTGAGGTCCTAGCTCGGGTATAATCCTCGGCTTGTTTTTTGCCCGCCAAGACCTTCAGTGGATAGGGTGTTATGTCCGGAAAAGCGCAACAGCAGTCTCGCATCAAAGAGTTGATCACCCGCGGTCGTGAGCAGGGCTACCTGACTTACGCGGAGGTCAACGACCACCTGCCAGAGGATATTTCAGATCCGGAGCAGGTGGAAGACATCATCCGCATGATCAACGACATGGGGATCAACGTATTCGAGAGTGCTCCGGATGCGGATGCCCTTTTGTTGGCCGAAGCCGACACCGACGAAGCCGCCGCTGAAGAAGCTGCCGCTGCGTTGGCGGCTGTGGAAACCGATATCGGTCGCACGACTGACCCAGTGCGCATGTACATGCGTGAAATGGGTACCGTCGAGCTGCTGACCCGCGAAGGCGAGATCGAAATCGCCAAGCGTATCGAAGAAGGTATCCGCGAAGTCATGGGCGCCATCGCTCACTTCCCGGGTACTGTCGAATACATTCTCAGCGAATACGACCGGGTAACTGCCGAAGGCGGCCGCCTGTCCGACGTTCTCAGTGGCTACATCGACCCGGATGACGGCATCGCCCCTCCGGCCGAAGTACCGCCGCCGGTCGATCCGAAAGCGCCGGCCAAGGAAGAAGCTGACGACGACGAAGACGAAGAGAAAGAAGGCAGTGACGAAGAGGAAGAGACCGAAAGCGGTCCTGATCCTGAAGTTGCTCGCCAGCGCTTCGGTGCCGTTCAGGAGCAACTGAACGCTACCCTCAAAGTCCTGAAGAAGAACGGCCGTCAGCACAAGGACAGCCTGCAGGCGATGCTTGAGCTGGCCGAGCTGTTCATGCCGATCAAGCTGGTACCCAAGCAGTTCGAAGTACTGGTAGAGCGCGTTCGTAGCGCCCTGGACCGTCTGCGTCAGCAAGAACGCGCCATCATGCAACTGTGCGTCCGTGACGCCCGCATGCCGCGTGCCGATTTCCTGCGCTTGTTCCCAAGCAACGAAATCGACCAGACCTGGGCCAGCGACCTGGCCAAGCGCAGCACCAAGTGGGCTGCGGCCCTGGGTGAGAAAAGCGACGCCATCGTGGCCTGCCAGCAGAAGCTGATCGACCTCGAAAGCGAAACCGGCCTGACCATCGCCGAGATCAAGGACATCAACCGTCGCATGTCGATCGGTGAAGCCAAGGCTCGTCGTGCCAAGAAAGAAATGGTTGAGGCCAACCTGCGTCTGGTGATCTCGATCGCCAAGAAGTACACCAACCGTGGCCTGCAGTTCCTCGACCTGATCCAGGAAGGCAACATCGGCCTGATGAAGGCGGTGGACAAGTTCGAATACCGTCGCGGTTACAAGTTCTCGACCTACGCCACCTGGTGGATTCGCCAGGCGATCACCCGTTCGATCGCTGACCAGGCACGCACCATCCGTATTCCGGTGCACATGATCGAGACGATCAACAAGCTCAACCGTATTTCCCGGCAGATGCTGCAGGAAATGGGTCGTGAACCGACGCCGGAAGAGCTGGGCGAACGCATGGAAATGCCTGAGGACAAAATCCGCAAGGTATTGAAGATCGCCAAAGAGCCGATCTCCATGGAAACCCCGATCGGTGACGACGAAGATTCGCATCTGGGCGACTTCATCGAAGACTCGACCATGCAATCGCCAATCGACGTGGCCACGGTCGAAAGCCTCAAGGAAGCGACCCGTGATGTGCTCTCCGGTCTGACCGCACGCGAAGCCAAAGTGCTGCGCATGCGTTTCGGTATCGATATGAACACCGATCACACCCTCGAAGAGGTCGGCAAGCAGTTCGACGTGACCCGTGAGCGGATCCGTCAGATTGAAGCCAAAGCGCTGCGCAAGCTGCGCCACCCGACGCGAAGCGAGCATCTGCGCTCCTTCCTCGACGAGTGATGACAAACCCCGGCCCAGGCCGGGGTTTTTCTTTTGTGCGCGGCAAACTTTAAGCCTTTCGCCACTACCCCACCGCAGAAATGCCCGTCTACACTCGAAGCAGTCCACCTGTGTAACGAGGCCGCTATGCCCAAATTGCCGGCCCTCCTGTTGCTCGTCCAGCTATTTTGGAGCGCAACGGCCGGCGCCTTGACCCTGACCAAAGAAGAACAAGCCTGGCTCAGCGCGCATCCGCAGCTGCGCCTGGGCGTCGATGCGTCCTGGCCACCCTTCGAATACCGTGACCAGGACGGCCGCTACCAGGGATTGGCTGCCGACTACATTGCTGTAATTCAAGAACGACTGGGCGTGGTGTTCAAACCCGTGGAGCCGACCAGCTGGACCGCTGTGCTTGAACAGGCGCAACAGAACAAGCTGGACCTGCTCCCAGGCATCATGTCGACCCCCGAGCGCCAGGGTTTTCTGGCCTTCACCCGCCCCTATCTGGACTTCCCGATTGTCATCCTCGCCCATGAAGGCGGGGCGCAGCCGCGGGCACTCAAAGAGCTCTACGGGCTGAAGATTGCCGTTGTCGAAAACTACGCGCCGCATGAACTGCTGCGTACTCACCACCCCGACCTCAACCTGGTGCCACTGCCCAACGTCAGCTCAGCTCTGCAGGCGCTGGCCACCGATGAAGTCGACGCGGTGGTCGGCGACCTCGCCTCCAGCATCTGGAGCCTGCGCCAGCTCAAGCTTGAAGGGCTGTATGTCAGCGGCGAAACCCCTTATCGCTATCAACTGGCGATGGCCGTGCCACGCGAGCAGAAAATCCTGGTCGGCATTATCGACAAGGTCATGGCCGACATGAGCGCCGGTGACATCAGCAATATCCAGGAGCGCTGGGTCGGCAAGGTCCTGGATCACCGCACCCTGTGGTACGACCTGCTGCTCTATGGACTGCCCGGCATCCTGATTCTGGTCGCCATACTGGCGGCAATGGTGCGCATCAACAGGCGCCTGAGCTCAGAGATTTCCCGCCGCATCGCCCTTGAGCAGGAACTGCGCAGCAGCGAATACCATTACCGTGGCCTGGTCGAAAGCCTGTCGGCGATCGCTTGGGAAGCTGATGCCAATGACTTCACCTACAGCTACGTTTCACCGCATGCTGAAGACTTGCTCGGTTATCCACAGAGCGAATGGCTGCGCCCAGGCTTCTGGCGCAGCATCATCCATCCTGACGACGCACAGTGGGCCCAGGCCTTCTGCGACAGCGAAACCGCTGCCGGGCGCGACCACAGCCTCGATTATCGGGTGATCCGCGCCGACGGCCGCAGCCTGTGGGTGCGAGACATCGTCAGCCTGATCGAGCACGGCCATAAGCCGGTAATGCGTGGCCTGATGATCGACATCAGCGAAACCAAGAACGCCGAAGAGGCCCTGCGCCTCTCGGAACAGAAATTTGCCAAAGCGTTCCACGCCTCGCCCGACGGCCTGCTGCTCTCACGTCAGAGTGATGGCTTGCTGATTGAAGTCAACGAAGGCTTTTGCCGCCTGACCGGCTTTGACAGCCACATGTCACTGGATCACACCACCCTGGATCTGGGCATCTGGGTGAACCTCAACGAACGCCGACGCTTGCTGGATATGCTGCAACGCGACGGCTTCGTGCGCGACTTTAGTTGCCATATCCGCCGCAGCGACGGCCAGATACGCCTCTGTGAGCTGTCTGCCCGGCCCTTGCCGATTGCCGGAGTGGACTGCATGTTGACCATCGCCCGTGACATTACCGAGCGCCATCTGATGCAGGAAAAGCTGCAACTGGCGGCCACCGTGTTCGAGAACACCGCCGAAGGCGTGTTGATCACCGACACCGAACAGCGCATCAGTGCCGTCAACCGCGCCTTCAGCGAGATCACCGGCTACAGCGAATTCGAAGCCCTCGGACAAACGCCGCGCCTACTTGCCTCCGGCCAGCACGACAGCGCCTTTTATGTCGCCATGTGGCACCAACTGAATGCCGAAGGGCACTGGCAAGGCGAAATTTATAACCGACGCAAAAACGGCGAGCTGTACCCCAGCTGGCTGACCATCAGCGCCGTACGCAACAGCGAGCGTTTGATCACCCACTTCGTGGCTGTGTTTGCCGATATCTCCAGCCTCAAACATGCGCAGGCGAAACTCGACTATCAGGCACACCACGACCCACTCACCGGCCTGCCCAACCGCACCCTGTTCGAGAGCCGCCTGCAAGCCGCCCTCACCTGCGCGCAAAGCTCCAAGCGCCAGGGAGCGGTGCTGTTTCTGGACCTTGATCGCTTCAAACACATCAACGACAGCCTTGGCCATCCGGTCGGCGACCTGTTGCTCAAAGGCATTGCCCAGCGCTTGAAGGAACAGGTGCGCGATATCGACACCGTCGCGCGCCTGGGCGGTGATGAGTTCATCATTCTATTGCCTGGCCTGCACCAACCCAGTGACGCCAGCCTGATTGCCAACAAACTACTGGCGTGCTTCGCCGCCCCGTTCCAGGCCGGGGAGCATGAGTTTTTCACCAGCGCCAGTATTGGCACAAGCCTGTACCCGCAAGACGGCAGCGATGTTGCCTCGCTGATCCGAAATGCCGACGCGGCCATGTATCGCTCCAAAGCCAAGGGGCGTAACCGCGTTGAGTCCTACACCCGTGACCTCACCGCTCAAGCCAGCGAGCGGATTGCCTTGGAGCACGAATTGCGCCGGGCCATCGAGCGCGATGAACTGAGCCTGAATTTCCAACCCAAACTCAGCCTGAAAACCCAGACGCTGGTAGGCGCCGAAGCCCTGATACGCTGGACCCACCCGATGTTCGGTGAGGTACCTCCGGAACACTTCATCGCCCTGGCCGAAGAGAACGGCATGATATTGCAGCTGGGCGACTGGGTGCTTGAACATGCCTGCCGGCAAATGCAGGCGTGGAAAAAACACTACCAGGCCTTCGGCCCGCTATCGGTCAACCTCGCTGGCGCCCAATTGCGTCAGCCCGGCTTGATCAAACGCATTGAGTACCTGCTCAAGACGCACCAACTCAACGCCGGTGACCTGCAGCTGGAAATCACCGAGAACTTCATCATGAGCCAGGCCGAAGAATCCCTGGCCGTGCTCCATCAGCTCAAGCACCTGGGCGTGCAACTGGCTATCGACGACTTTGGTACCGGCTACTCATCCCTGAGCTACCTCAAGCGGTTGCCTTTGGACATCCTCAAGATCGACCAGTCGTTCATTCGCGGCCTTCCGGACGACCCCCACGATGCCGCCATTGCCCGCGCGATCATTGCCCTGGGGCGCAGCATGCAACTGACCATCATTGCCGAAGGCGTCGAGAACCAGCCGCAACAGCAATTCCTCGCTGCCGAAGGCTGTGAACAGATTCAAGGCTACATCGTCAGCCTGCCGCTGCCCGCCGAAGCCTTTGCTGATTCATTTTTGAATACAACTGTTTCAGACTTTTCGGATAGCACCGCAAGGAAACCCTCGTTATAATCCGCGACCACTGGGGCCTATAGCTCAGTCGGTTAGAGCAGAGGACTCATAATCCTTTGGTCCACGGTTCGAGTCCGTGTGGGCCCACCAAACAAAAAAGCCGCGCATTGCGCGGCTTTTTCGTGCCTGTAGAAAACCATCCGTTGAACCACGCCCTGATTAGGCCACAGACCGATTCAACGGGTAGGCAATTCTTAGAAATTCAGCCGAAACATCGTTCTCCAGAAGTTCTTGAGGGGAGATCGACGGTGCCGATTCCAATTGTGCTCCCACCACTCGTCTTCATTCCTGACCACGCTTTCGATATCACTGCCGGTCGCTGACGCAGCATGTTGGCGAAACAGCATCGGGAACACGCAGTGTTGTTTTATGCGCTTTTTAAATACAACGTCTACAGGTGTTCCGTTGTATGAGGAGTCGGCCAATATCTGGCAACCATCGCGCGACAGAATATAGGCATGCAGCGCCACAACCCGGCCACGAGCAATGAATGGAAACCAGGTCAACCAGGTTCTCCCCATGCTGTAACCCAAATGCAAGGCCTCAAAACGACGCGTACGGATAAAGCGATTGATCCAGCGAATCGGCGTTGCCTTCAATTCGTAGGGTTTGACGTCATCTTCAAAAATCAGAACTCGCTCCAGGCCTTGAGCCAGAGCGACTTTTGCCAAGGCCTGATGCGACTCGTAGCAACCTTTGACCGGGTCTTCGTTTCGCTCGACAACGTGGAATATCACTTGGTTTTCGAGCAAATTCCCTAAGGTCTGTCTGAACAACTCACGCCTGTCGGTGCGTTCTTTAAGCGAAATACAGTACACAGCATCTACATCAAACTTGATCTTACTCACCACACAATCCTTGAACCACCAACTAATCCTGAGATACCGCTAACGCGCGGCCGCGGATCTTAGCTGATTGTTCAAACAGGCAAAAAAAATTGTTTAATGCGGGCTGTTTCAGCTCCATCCGAAGCTCAAATAGCGCAGCCTGTTACCTTGCTCAACGGCGGGTGGAGTCGATAGGCTATTACCCTCATTCCATCATCATGCTATGTGGCCTTCGCCAGAGAGTTTCCATGTCCGACAGCCGCCCCGTCACCCTTGACGATATCGATCGCCAGCTGATCTCGCTGCTGCAAATCAATGCCCGCGAAAGCGTTGCCACCCTCGCCCGGCAACTGGGTATTGCCCGCACCACGGTAACTTCGCGCCTGGCTCGCCTGGAAAAAACCAAAGTCATCAGTGGCTACGGTGTGCGCCTGGGTCAGCGTTTAGTCGATGGTGGTTTGCAGGCGTATGTCGGGATCAAGGTACAACCACGTTCAGGCAAGGAAGTGGTGCGTCGCCTCAGCGCCATGGGACAGGTGCAGCAACTTTGTGCGGTAAGTGGTGAGTTCGATTATGTGGCTTGGTTACGCAGCGACTCGCCGGAGCAACTGGATCAACTGCTCGACCAGATTGGCAGTGTCGATGGCGTGGAGAAGACCACCACTTCGATCATCCTCAGCAGCAAAGTAGACCGCGGGTAGGAGCGGGCTTGCCCCGCGATTGCAATATGTCTGGTGAACCGCAATCGCGGGGCAAGCCCGCTCCTACCGATTTCGTCGATATGATCTATTGGTAAGTCATAACGACTGAAAACAGCGCATATCGACGACACATTGCTTCTTAATTACGTAACCACCACCCTCTAAACTGACCGCCAGCAGCTCCTATACTCAAGCTCCGCATCCTGCGCAGCCCTGGCAAGGTCATCTATGAACAAGAACAATCGCCACCCCGCCGACGGCAAGAAACCTGTCACCATCTTCGGCCCGGATTTTCCCTTCGCCTTTGACGACTGGATCGAACATCCCGCAGGCCTGGGCAGTATTCCCGCTGAGCGTCACGGCGAAGAGGTCGCGATTGTCGGTGCCGGCATCGCAGGGCTGGTGGCGGCCTACGAGCTGATGAAGCTGGGCCTTAAGCCAGTGGTGTACGAAGCCTCGAAAATGGGCGGTCGCCTGCGTTCGCAAACCTTCGAGGGCACCGATGGCATCATCGCCGAACTCGGCGGTATGCGTTTTCCGGTGTCGTCCACGGCGTTCTATCACTACGTCGACAAACTCGGCCTGCAGACCAAACCGTTCCCCAACCCGCTGACTCCGGCATCCGGCAGTACGGTAATCGATCTGGAAGGCCAGACCCATTACGCCGAAAAGCTCTCCGACCTGCCCAAGCTGTTCCAGGAGGTTGCCGATGCCTGGGCCGACGCTCTGGAAGACGGCGCCCGCTTTGGCGATATCCAGCAGGCGATTCGTGATCGCGACGTACCCCGCCTGAAAGCGCTGTGGAACACCTTGGTGCCGCTCTGGGACGACCGCACCTTTTACGACTTTGTCGCCACCTCCAAGGCGTTTGCCAAGCTCAGCTTCCTGCACCGCGAAGTGTTCGGTCAGGTCGGCTTCGGCACTGGTGGCTGGGATTCAGACTTCCCCAACTCGATGCTGGAAATCTTCCGCGTGGTCATGACCAACTGCGACGACCATCAGCACTTGGTAGTAGGCGGCGTCGAGCAGGTACCCCTGGGCATCTGGCGCCACGTGCCTGAACGTTGCGCGCACTGGCCGGCAGGCACCAGCCTCAGCTCGCTGCACCGTGGCGCGCCGCGCCCGGGGGTGAAAAGCATCGCCCGCAACGCTGATGGCAGCCTGGCCGTCACTGACAACTGGGGTGACACACGCCATTACGCGGCAGTGCTCACCACGTGCCAGAGCTGGCTGCTGACCACCCAGATCGAATGCGAAGAATCGCTGTTCTCGCAGAAGATGTGGATGGCCCTGGACCGCACCCGCTACATGCAGTCATCGAAGACCTTCGTCATGGTCGATCGCCCCTTCTGGAAAGACAAAGACCCGGAAACTGGCCGCGACCTGATGAGCATGACGCTGACCGACCGCCTGACCCGCGGCACCTACCTGTTCGATAACGGCGACGATAAACCGGGGGTCATCTGCCTGTCCTACTCATGGATGAGCGATGCCCTGAAGATGCTCCCGCACCCAGTGGAAAAACGCGTGAAGCTGGCGCTCGATGCGTTGAAGAAGATCTACCCGAAAGTGGACATCGCCGGCCACATCATCGGCGATCCAATCACCGTGTCGTGGGAAGCCGATCCGCATTTCCTCGGGGCCTTCAAAGGTGCCCTGCCCGGCCATTACCGTTACAACCAGCGCATGTACGCGCATTTCATGCAGCAGGACATGCCTGCCGAACAGCGCGGTATTTTCATCGCCGGTGACGACGTGTCCTGGACCCCGGCGTGGGTCGAGGGCGCGGTACAAACCTCGCTCAATGCGGTGTGGGGTATCATGACTCACTTCGGAGGACATACCCATCCGGACAACCCAGGCCCTGGCGATGTGTTCAATGAAATCGGACCGATCGCACTGGCCGACTGACGGGAGAAACGCCATGCGCATCGCGCTGTATCAAGGTGCTCCACAACCTCTGGATGTACCCGGCAACCTTGAGCGCCTGCACCAACAGGCGCAGCTGGCGGCAGCACGTGGCGTCGAGTTGCTGGTGTGCCCGGAGATGTTTCTGACCGGCTACAACATCGGCAGCGAAGCCGTGGCGCGCCTGGCCGAGGCCGAAGACGGGCCGTCGGCCATGGCCGTGGTAGAGATCGCCCAGAGCAACCGTATCGCCATTGCCTACGGCTACCCAGAACTGGCCGAGGACGGGCGCATCTACAATGCCGTGCAACTGATCGACGCCCACGGCAGCAGCCTGTGCAACTACCGCAAAACCCACCTGTTCGGCGGTCTCGACCGGGCGATGTTCAGCCCCGGGCCTGATCACTTTCCAGTGGTGGAGTTGAACGGTTGGCGTTTGGGCTTGTTGATCTGCTACGACATCGAGTTTCCGGAAAATGCCCGGCGCCTGGCGCTGGCCGGTGCCGAACTGATTCTGGTGCCGACCGCCAACATGGTGCCCTACGACTTCGTTTGCCAGGTAACCGTGCGCGCCCGTGCCTATGAAAACCAGTGCTATCTGGCCTACGCCAACTATTGCGGCAGCGAAGACGAGATTCACTATTGCGGGCAAAGCAGTATCGTCGGGCCAGACGGCAGCCTCCTGGCCATGGCCGGTCGTGACAGCGCCTTGTTGCAAGCGGATCTGGAACTGCAGCGGGTTCACGAAGGGCGCGCCAACACGCCTTATCTGCACGACCTGCGCCCCGAGCTGTATGGCGATCCACGGGAGCGCGGATAATCCGCTAGCATGACGGTTCGCGCTGCAACGGAACCGTCATGCCTAGCTCTGTGCAACACCTCACCCTCGACAACGGCCTGCAGGTCATCCTGCGCCACGCCCCGCAGCTAAAGCGCTGTGCTGCCGCAGTGCGGGTGCAGGCCGGCAGTCATGACGCCCCACGCGCCTACCCTGGGCTCGCGCACTTTCTCGAACACCTGTTGTTCCTCGGCACCCAACGCTTTCCGGTCGACGATGGCCTGATGCGTTACGTGCAGCGTCACGGCGGACAGGTCAATGCCAGTACCCGCGAGCGCAGCACCGATTACTTCTTCGAAGTCCCGCAAGCGGCGTTTGCAGGTAGTCTTGAGCGTTTGTGCGACATGCTCGCTCACCCGTGTTTCGATCTGCAGCAACAACTGCGCGAGCGTGAAGTGATCCATGCCGAGTTCATCGCCTGGTCTCGTAACCCACAAGCTCAGGCTCAGTTCGCGCTGCTTCAGAGCGTCTCCAATGAACACCCGTTGCACAGTTTCCAGGCCGGCAATCGCTACAGTCTGCCGGTGCACAGCCCGGCCTTTCAGGCAGCGTTATCGGGCTATCACCAGCGTTACTACCAGGCAGGACAAATGATCTTGAGCCTATGCGGTCCGCAAAGCCTTGAGCAACTTCAAGCGCTGGCACGCAGTGCTGCAAGCCGTCTCGCCAGTGCCGAGCAGATCGAGCGCTCAGCGCCGGTAAAACTTGCCGACAGCAGACTGGCGCCACGATTGAGCGGCCAGCAACTGGATCTGCTTCACGTCATTGAGCAACAACCACCAGGCCTGGATCAGGCCATCGACTACCTCTGCACCTGGCTCACCGATGCACGCCCCGGCGGACTGGTAGCGACGCTGCGCCAGCGTGGCTGGTTGCATGCAATCGACAGCGCCCCTCTGTACAGCTTTGCCGGGCAGACTTTGCTGCATACCCGGCTGAGGCTCAATGATGCTGCGGTGGCCGCCCCGGTAGAGGAGCTGCTGCAAGATTGGTTGCGGTTTTTCCGCGACGCCGACCGCACTTCGCTGAACCAGGAGTACGCGCGCTTGCAGCGGAGTCGCGCGCAGACTGCGAGCGCCCTGGAGCTGGCCTGCCGTGACAGCGCGGCCCGGCCATTTACAGGTATGGACAAGCAAGCTGAGCAAGCGCTGAACAGCGTGCTCAACGCACTGCTGCAAGACAGCTCAGCGCCAGGCACTGAGCCCTGGTATTTACCGGCCCCGGAGCCATTGCTCAACGTACAGTTCCCCGACACCGGCACACACCCGCTGCCGGCCGGCCTGACCGTGAGCCCGTTGCTACCCCCTGCGCGCCAGCACGGGGTCGTCTACATCCGCTGGCAGGTCTCGGCGGCGCTGCAGGATCGACTCTGGCCGGTGGTCAATCGAGCGCTGCACTCGTTGAAAGAGCGTGCACTCAAGGCTGGCGTCAGCGTGCAATTGGACACCAGCGACGCGTTCTGGCAACTGCGTTGCGCAGGCATTCCCGACACTGTCGTCTCGGTGGTCCAGCAAGCGCTGATGGTATTGCAACACCCAAGTGCAGCCGACTGGGCCAGCGAGCCTATGGGCGAGCCCGAGAACATGCCGATTCGGGTCTTGCTGCGCCTGCTGCCCGAGCACCTGTTCAGCCACAAACAGCCAACCTTGCCCAACGGCCAGTTGAACGAAAACGATCTGCAGCGCTTGTGGGCGCAGGCCCAGTGGCAAGCGATGGCGAGCGGTTTCGAGCCGCGTTTGCAACACGCGCTCAATGCGGCTCTGCAACAGGTTCCCGGACACCCAGGCAGTCATCGACCGCTGTCGCTAGAGGCGGTTCGTCGCTGGAAAGTGCTCGCGCCCCGCGCCAGTGAGCAGGCTCTGCTGCTGTTCTGCCCGCTAGCTGCCGCTGACGAGGCCTGCGGCCGCTTGTTGGCACAACACCTTCAGGGGCCGTTCTACCAACGCCTGCGGGTTGAGCTGCAATTGGGCTACGCCGTGTTCAGCGCCTTCCGTCAGCTACAGGGCTGTAGCGGCTTGCTGTTCGGCGTACAGTCAGCGAACGCCAGCCACGAACAGATCCTCAGCCATATCCATGAGTTTCTTGCGCCCCTAGCGTCTACCCTGAGGTGTAACCCCGAAGCCCGTCTGGCCCTCGCCGACCAGATGGACGAAGCGGTCATGAGCAATGCCGACGTCGCCGAATGGGCCTGGCAGGCCCAGCTGGCTGGCCGCGAGCGAGCCCGGCTGACGGAGCTGAAGGCAGCTATTCTCGGCGTAGATGAGCAGAAGCTGCGCCGATGTGCCGACGATCTGTTGCACGCCAGGCAAGGCTGGATTTGTCTGGCCAATGGCCCCGCCCCAGACACTGGCGGCTGGGTAAGCGAGTCATTCTTGTCAAAAATGTAACGACGTTTATCGCAGATTTAACCTTTCAGCACTGCAATTTTTAGTAAGATAGCGCAATCTTTGCTTTTAGAGCCCCTCCTGACGAGGGTGAACTAAATAAGTAGATGTCCAACCCCAGACCTATCCGGAAGGAGTAATCCCATGTGGACCAAACCTGCTTACACTGACC
This sequence comes from Pseudomonas sp. NUPR-002, assembly GCF_056322725.1. Taxonomy (NCBI): domain Bacteria; kingdom Pseudomonadati; phylum Pseudomonadota; class Gammaproteobacteria; order Pseudomonadales; family Pseudomonadaceae; genus Pseudomonas; species Pseudomonas sp. NUPR-002. The sequence continues at coordinate 443,242 of NZ_CM150476.1, read as the reverse complement.
TGCGTATCGGTTTTGAAGTGACCATGTATTTCGCAAGCCGCTGAGTTCGCTTGCGTGCCAACGCCTCGGTCAGCCGGGGCGTTTTTGTTTCAAGACGCGGCAGGAGAGGCCATGTACATCCAGATTCTAGGTTCCGCCGCCGGTGGTGGATTCCCGCAGTGGAACTGCAACTGCGAGAACTGCAAAGGCTTTCGTGACGGCACCTTGCGCGCATCGGCGCGTACCCAGTCATCGATTGCCCTCTCCGACGACGGCGTCCACTGGGTGTTGTGCAATGCCTCGCCCGATATCCGCGCGCAACTGCAAGGCTTCGCCCCCATGCAACCGGCGCGCGCCCTGCGCGACAGCGGTATCAACGCAATCATCCTGCTCGACAGCCAGATCGATCACACCACCGGCCTGTTGAGTTTGCGCGAGGGCTGCCCCCATCAAGTCTGGTGCACCGAGATGGTCCATCAAGACCTGAGCAGCGGCTTTCCGCTGTTCAACATGCTCAGCCACTGGAATGGCGGCCTTCAGTGGAACCGCATCAAGCTGCAGGGCAGCTTTGTGATTGAGGCCTGCCCGAACCTGCGCTTCACCCCGTTCCCGTTGCGCAGCGCTGCCCCGCCCTATTCACCGCACCGCTTCGATCCACACCCAGGCGACAACCTCGGGCTGATGGTCCAAGACCTGCGCACGGGCGGCAAACTCTTCTATGCCCCGGGCCTTGGTCAGGTCGATGAAAACCTGCTGCAGATGATGGCCGACGCCGACTGCCTGCTGGTCGACGGCACCCTCTGGGACGACGATGAAATGCAGCGCCGTGGGGTTGGCACGCGCACCGGACGCGAGATGGGCCACCTGGCACAGAACGGCCCCGGCGGCATGCTGGAGGTGCTGGAAGGTTTCCCGAGGCAACGCAAGGTACTTATCCACATCAACAACACCAACCCGATCCTCGATGAAGATTCAGCCGAACGCGCTGAACTGGATCGCCGCGGCGTCGAAGTGGCCTTCGACGGTATGAGCATCACTCTCTAGGAGCCAACATGAGCGACGCCAAAGCACTGTCTCCCGCCGAATTCGAACAGGCCCTGCGCGCCAAAGGCGCTTACTACCACATCCATCACCCCTACCATGTGGCGATGTATGAAGGCCGCGCCAGCCGCGAGCAGATTCAGGGCTGGGTAGCCAACCGCTTCTACTATCAGGTGAACATTCCGCTCAAGGATGCCGCGATCCTCGCCAATTGCCCGGACCGCGAGGTGCGCCGCGAGTGGATTCAGCGCCTGCTCGACCATGACGGCGCCCCCGGTGAAGACGGTGGTATCGAAGCCTGGCTGCGTCTGGGCCAGGCGGTTGGCCTGGACCCTGAGCAACTGCGCTCGCAGGAGCTGGTGCTGCCCGGCGTTCGCTTTGCAGTCGATGCCTACGTCAACTTTGCACGGCGCGCCAGTTGGCAGGAAGCGGCCAGCAGTTCACTGACCGAACTGTTCGCCCCGCAGATTCACCAGTCGCGCCTGGACAGCTGGCCGCAGCACTACCCGTGGATCGATCCGGCCGGCTACCAGTACTTTCGCACGCGCCTGGGCCAGGCCCGGCGTGATGTTGAACACGGGCTGGCGATCACCCTGCAGCACTACACTACAGTAGAGGCCCAGCAACGCATGCTGGAGATCCTGCAGTTCAAACTGGACATCCTCTGGAGCATGCTCGATGCCATGAGCATGGCCTATGAACTGAACCGACCGCCCTATCACAGTGTCACCAGCGAACGGGTCTGGCACAAAGGTATCGCCTTATGAGTTTTGATCGCGCACACATCCCGAAATGGCGAGCGGGTTATCGCTTCCAGTACGAGCCCGCGCAAAAGGCCCATGTGCTGCTGTACCCCGAGGGCATGATCAAGCTCAACGAGAGCGCCGCGCTGATCGGCGGGCTGATCGATGGCCAGCGTGATGTGGCGGCAATCATCACCGTGCTGGACCAGCAATTCCCCGGTGTAGCCGAGCTTGCTGATGACATCGAGCAATTCATGGAGGTCGCCCGTGCCGAACACTGGATCGTCCTTGAGTGAAGTGCCGGCCAAACCGGAGGTCGGCTTGCCGCTCTGGCTGCTCGCCGAGCTGACCTACCGTTGCCCACTGCAATGCCCCTACTGCTCCAACCCTCTGGACTTTGCAGCCCAGGGCCAGGAGTTGACCACCGAACAGTGGTTCAAGGTCATGGCCGAAGCCCGCGAAATGGGCGCGGCGCAGTTGGGCTTTTCCGGTGGCGAACCGCTGGTGCGCCAGGACCTCGCCGAGCTGATCGGCGAAGGCCGACGCCTGGGGTACTACACCAACCTGATCACCTCCGGCATCGGTTTGACCGAAGCAAAAATTGCGGCGTTCAAAGCGGCCGGCCTGGACCACATCCAGATCAGCTTTCAGGCCAGCGACGAGCAGGTCAACAACCTGCTGGCCGGCTCGAAAAAAGCTTTCGCGCAAAAGCTCGAAATGGCCCGCGCGGTCAAAGCCCACGGCTATCCGATGGTGCTGAACTTCGTCACCCACCGGCACAACATCGACAAGATCGACCGCATCATCGAGCTGTGCATCGCCCTGGATGCCGACTTCGTCGAATTGGCCACCTGCCAGTTCTATGGTTGGGCACAGTTGAACCGCGTCGGCTTGCTACCGACCCGTGCCCAGCTGGAGCGCGCCGAGCGCATCACCAACGAGTACCGCGAGCGGCTCAAGGCTGCCGGTAATCCGTGCAAGCTGATTTTCGTCACCCCGGACTACTACGAAGAACGCCCCAAAGGCTGCATGAACGGCTGGGGCAGCGTGTTCCTCACAGTGACGCCAGACGGTACCGCGTTGCCGTGTCACGGTGCTCGCCAGCTACCGGTGCAGTTTCCCAACGTGCGCGAGCACAGCATGCAGCACATCTGGTACGACTCGTTCGGCTTCAACCGCTTTCGCGGCTACGACTGGATGCCCGAGCCGTGCCGCTCCTGTGACGAGAAAGAAAAGGACTTTGGCGGCTGTCGCTGTCAGGCTTTTATGCTCACCGGTGATGCCAGCAATGCCGACCCGGTGTGCGCCAAGTCAGCCGACCACGGCATCATCCTCAAAGCCCGCGAAGAAGCCGAGCACGCCCAGTTGAACATCGACGAGTTAACCTTCCGCAATGAGCGAAATTCCCGTGTCATCGCCCGTGGCTGAGCGCTTCAGCGCCGAGCAGGCTGTAGCCGCTGGCACCGACTTTGCCGAATTGCGGGTCGGTCCTCAGGGCTTGTTCTGGAATGAATTCCGCCCGCGTGATGGCGCCTGTCGGATCTGGCACTGGCGTGATGGCCAGGCGCATTGTCTGACCCCGGATGGCTTCAGCGTGCGCAGCCGGGTCTACGAGTACGGCGGTGGCAGCTTCTGCCTGAGCGACAACGGCCTGGTGTTCGTCAACGAGGCCGATCAGCAGCTCTACAGCCAGGACCTGCAAGGCGGTGCGCCCCAGCCCTTGACCCAAGGCACACGCCGTTACGGCGATCTACGCTGGGCGGCAGGCCAGGTTTTGGCGGTGGAAGAAACCCATGGCGCTGAAAGGGTTGAACATCGTCTGGTGGCCATCAGCGCACAGCAGCGAGAAGTGCTCGCCGAAGGGGCCGACTTCTATGCTTCGCCGACCCTGAGCGCTGATGGCACGCGCCTGGCCTGGATCGAATGGAGTCGCCCCGAACAACCCTGGACGGCGAGCAGGCTGCTGTGCTGTGAGCGGATGGAAGACGGCGGTTGGGGCGAGGCGTTTTGCGTCGCAGGCCAGCAAGGCCCGGCGCAATCGCTGCAGCAGCCACGCTTTGATGAACAGGGTCGCTTGTACTGCCTGTCTGACCGCAACGGTTTCTGGCAGCCGTGGGGGGAAACAGACCAAGGCTGGCGTGCACTTGCGGCCCCCCATGCCGATCACGCTGCAGCGCCGTGGCAACTGGGTGCCTGCACCTGGTTACCGCTGGATCAACAACAGTACCTGGCGACCTGGTTCGAAGGCGGCTTCAATCGCCTTGGCCTGTGTCAGGCTGACGGCTCACTGCAAGCGGTAGAAACCGAGTACAGCCGCTTGCGCTGCCTGGATCTGGATCAACACAGGTTCTATGCCATTGCTGCATCGCCCACCCGCCCGCCTGCGGTGATTGCCATCAACCGCGCGGACCATCATGTGCAAGTGCTGGCCGGCGGCACCTCGCCGCTGCCGGCCGAATGCATCAGCCGCCCGCAACCACTGAGTTACCCCAGCGGTGACGGCACCGCTCACGGTTTTTTCTACCCGGCCATGAACGGCAGCCAACGCCCACCGCTGATCGTCTTCGTCCATGGCGGGCCGACGTCGGCCTGCTACCCGGCGCTCGACCTGCGTATCCAGTATTGGACGCAACGCGGCTTCGCGGTCGCCGACCTCAACTACCGCGGCAGTACCGGCTACGGTCGGGCGTATCGCCAGGCCCTGCACCTGCGTTGGGGAGAAATTGATGTCGAGGATGCCTGCGCGGTGGTTGAGCACCTGGCCCAGCGCTGCCTGATCGACCCGCGCCAGGCGTTCATCCGCGGCGGCAGCGCCGGTGGCTACACCACGCTGTGCGCCCTGGCCTTCCATGATGTGTTTCGCGCCGGTGCCAGCCTCTATGGGGTCAGCGATCCACAAGCGCTGGCCCGGGCTACGCACAAGTTCGAAGGCGACTACCTGGACTGGCTGATCGGTGATCCGCTGGCCGATGCCGAGCGCTATCAGCAGCGCACGCCCTTGCTTCATGCCTCAGGCATCAAGGTGCCGGTGATTTTCTTTCAGGGTGAACTGGATGCGGTGGTCGTACCTGAACAGACCCGCTCGATGCTGGCAGCGCTCAAGGCCAATGGTATTCAGGCTGAAGGGCACTTCTACCCTTCGGAGCGTCATGGCTTTCGCACGGCGGCCAACCTGGCCCATGCGCTGGAAGAGGAATGGCGGTTCTATCAGCGGGTACTCACCCGGTAGGAGCGGGCTTGCCCCGCGATGCAATGTGACTGACAGATCGAGATCGCGGGGCAAGCCCGCTCCTACAGGATCACCAAAACCTAGCGCTTGGCGATGATATACACCGCATGCACGATGCCCGGAATGTACCCCAGCAACGTCAGCAAGATATTGAGCCAGAACGCACCGCCAAAGCCGACCTGCAGGAACACGCCAAGCGGTGGCAAGAGAATGGCGATGATGATGCGGATAAAGTCCATTGAAGCAGCTCCCTTTAGTGATGTACTAGAACAGACTGTAGCGCTGGCTCAGGGTTCAACCGATAAAAAAACGCCCCGGGCCAAAAACTACAGGCCCAGGGCGATGCGCAGGAACGCTAGACGGTTCAGAAAATTCGAGGGGCTCAGGCCGTGGCTTCACGACGCTGGTGTTGCTGCGCCGAATGCACCCGGGCAAAAGCCCGCGCCAAGCGCAGAAGCATTTCATCAATGTTGCCCTTGCTCACTGTCAGGGCGGGCGACAAGCGCAGTACATCGGGTTGCGGGGCGTTCAGCAGCAAGCCTTCCTGCAGCGCGGCCTTGACCAGTTCGCCAGCGTTGTCTTCGCTCAGTTGCAGTGCCCACAGCAGGCCCTGACCACGCACCTCACCCTGAGCATAACGACCGGCCAGGCGGCTCAGGCCGTCACGCAAGTGGCGTCCGGAATCCTGCACGTGCTCGAAGAAACCCGGCTCCAGCACGGTCTCCAGCACTGCCAGGCCCGCTGCACTCATCAGTGCATTGCCGTGATGGCTGCCTTCCAGCTCACCGGCTTCGGCACAGCAGGCGCTGCCCCGCGCAAGCAAGGCGGCCAGCGGCACACCTCCGCCCAAGCCCTTGCCCAAGGTGATGATGTCGGCGCGCACGTCGTAGGTTTGCTCGGCTAGCAAGGCACCGCAGCGGCCCACACCGGTCTGTACTTCATCCAGAATCAACAGGATGCCCAGCTCACGGCACAGGCGCTCGACACCCTTGAGGTACGCGGCGGTCGCCGGAATTACCCCGGCTTCGCCCTGGATCGGTTCAAGCATGATCGCCACGGTGCGCGAATCAACAGCCGCGTGCAGGGCTTCCAGGTCATTGAACGGCACCTTGCTGAAACCTGGCAGGCCAGGCTCGCAGCGATTGCAGGGCGACGGATCTGACGCCGACAGCGCGCCCAGGCTACGCCCATGACAACTCTGGCTGGCGGTGATGATGTGATAGGCGCCATTGCGATGCAGTTGCCCCCACTTGCGCGCCAGCTTGATCGCTCCTTCGCAGGCCTCGGCGCCGCTGTTGAGCAGGTAAGCCTGGTCACTGTCGGAGCTCTGGCACAGCAGGTTGACCAGTTTCAGCAAGCCACGGTTATGAAAACCGGCACCCGGGTTGATCAGCGCCTGGGCCTGACCGCTTAAGGCTTTGACCAGTACGCTTGGGCTATGACCGAGGCTATTGACTGCGCAGCCCTGAGTGAAATCGAGATAGGCGTGGCCTTGATTGTCCCAAAGCCAGGAGCCTTGACCGCGTACGAACACCTGCGGCGCGCGCTCGGTGGCAGGCATCAGGTACTCGCGAGACAGTGTGTCACGAGGCGCCTCGGTAACCGTTACCGGTTTGCGTTCAGCTACTACGGGCGTCGGGCGGCGAAAACTGAACAGATTCATGTTTTCAACCCTTTTGCCAATCCTATGTAAACAATATCGAGATACACAGTTTTCATCCCGCCTCGTGGCCCTGCAAGCCTTGTGAATACGGGATAGACTAGGCGCATCGGCGGCTAACAGCCATTTGGTTTTTCGAGCATTTTTGATAAGTATTACTTATGGATTTTCGCCAACTGCGTTATTTCGTCGCGGTCTATGAAGAAGGCCATGTGGGCCGGGCGGCCGAGCGCCTGTCGTTGTCGCAACCGGCGCTCTCACAGCAGATTCGCCAGCTTGAACATAGCCTGGATGTCAGCCTGTTCGAGCGTGGCAACAAGCGCCTGCTGCCGACCCTCGCCGCGCACACGCTGTACAACCATGCCTTGCCCCTGCTCGACGGCATGCAGCGGGCCCGCGAGGCGCTGCGCAACTTCAAAGGGCAGTCACTGCGCACCCTGGCCATTGGCGTCCTGCAAACGGTACGTCCGAGCCTGGTGCCGCAGTTGCTCGATAAGGTGCGCAAGGCACAGCCGCACCTGGTGGTGCAGATTTACGAACTGTCGGGCCTGGAGATCGAGCGGCGCCTGCTCAATGGCAGCCTGGACATCGGCATCAGCTATCTGCCGCCACGCCAACCTGGCTTACACGGCTTGCTGCTGTACGAAGATGAACTGCAACTGGTCATCCCCAACACTCATCCATTGCGTGAATTCAAGAAAGTCTCGCTCAAGCAGGCTGCCGAGCTGCCCATGTTGCTGCTCGGCGAAGAGTTTCAGGTGCGCCAGATCTGGCAGACGCAATTGGCCAACCTGGGCCGGCGGCCACAGGTACAGGCAGAAATGAACAACATGGGCGGGATTCTCGACAGCCTCGGCCACACTTCGCTGGCAACCGTGCTGCCGGGCCGCGCCAAGGAAGTGGTCGAAGACGATCAGGAACTGCTGTGGAAGCCACTGAGTGAGCCGCGCGTGCCGCTCAAGATTGGCCTGGTGTTCCGCGACGCACAGCGCCAGCAAGCTTCGGTCGAGCTGCTGCGCACCCTGCTGGAAGAGGAAACCGACCCTCGGCACCTTGGGGTCTCTCCTCTGGACGTACTGGGCTGAAGCCCTCTGCAACTTTTCTTCAGGCAAAAGAAAACCCCGCCGAGGCGGGGCTTTGCAGACTGTTTCCCTGACATCCTTTTCGCCCCACCATCCTGGCAGGAATCCTACGTGTCCGTGTTCTGTACAGTGCGCTTCCTGCGCGACGTCCATGTGTGAAGATTAGCTGTGGATCCAATCTTTCGATAGAGGCTAAAAGTCATCACGTCGTGTAAGCAAATGCTTACACGACGTGACTGGGTCAGAATTGAGCCGCATCCAGCAGGTACAACGACTCGCTACCTGCCTTCACCGAAGCGCTGAGCGAGTGGATACGCGGCAGCAGGCGGGCGAAGTAGAAGCGTGCGGTACCGAGCTTACTGGCGTAGAAATCGTCTTCGCCCTGCTTGGCCAATGCGGTGCGCGCCATCAGTGCCCACATGTACGCATAAGCGGTATAGCCGAATACCTGCAGGTATTCCACCGACGCGGCGCCAATTTCATTCGGATTGTTCTTGGCGCGGTCCAGCACCCAGGCCGTCAGGTCGTCGAGGTTGTCCAGCGCCGCATTCAGCGGTTTGACGAATTCAGCCAACTCGCCGCCAGCACTGGCAGTGAAGTGGCGGATCTCGTCGGCAAACAGTTTGTACAGTGCACCGCCGCTACCCACCACCTTGCGGCCCATCAGGTCCAGGGCCTGAATGCCGTTGGTGCCTTCGTAAATCTGGGTGATGCGCACGTCGCGCACCAGTTGCTCCTGGCCCCACTCGCGAATGTAACCATGGCCACCGAACACTTGCTGGCCGTGCACCGCCGTTTCCAGGCCGAGGTCGGTCAGGAACGCTTTGGCGACCGGGGTCAGCAGGGCGACCAGGTCTTCGGCACGCTTGCGGGTGCTGGCGTCTTCGCTGAACTTGGCGGTGTCAAGTTGCATCGCCACATAGGTGGAGAAAGCCCGGCCACCTTCGTTCAGCGCCTTCATGGTCAGCAGCATACGGCGCACGTCCGGATGCACGATGATCGGATCAGCGACCTTGTCCTTGGCTTGCGGGCCGGTCGGTGCACGGCTCTGCAGGCGGTCACGGGCGTATTCGATGGCGTTCTGGTAAGAGCGCTCGGCCGACGCCAGGCCCTGAATACCCACGCCCAGGCGCTCGTAGTTCATCATGGTAAACATTGCCGCCAGGCCTTTGTTCGGCTCACCGACCAGATAACCTACGGCTTCATCGAAGTTCATCACGCAGGTGGCCGAAGCCTGAATACCCATCTTGTGCTCGATCGAGCCACAGTTGGCCGGGTTGCGCGCGCCGAGGCTACCGTCCGGGTTGACCAGGAACTTGGGTACCAGGAACAGGGAAATGCCCTTTGGCCCGGCCGGTGCGTCCGGCAGCTTGGCCAGCACCAGATGAATGATGTTTTCGGTCAGGTCGTGCTCACCACCGGTGATGAAAATCTTGGTGCCGCTGACTTTGTAGCTGCCGTCAGCCTGAGGCTCGGCCTTGGTACGAATGATCCCGAGGTCAGTGCCTGCATGCGGTTCGGTCAGGCACATGGAGCCTGCCCAGACACCGGCGTACATGTTCGGCAGGTACTTTTCCTTGAGCTCATCACTGGCATGCGCGTTGATCGACAGGCAGGCGCCCGCGGTCAGCATCGGGTACAGACCAAACGCCAGGCTCGAGGAGTTGACCATTTCCTCGACTTGCGCCGAGATCACCTTGGGCATGCCCATACCGCCGTAGACCGGGTCACCGCCAACGCCAACCCAACCACCTTCGGCATAGGTTTTGTAGGCGTCGATGAAACCGGCTGGGGTACGCACGGCACCGTTGTCCCAATGGCAGCCTTCTTCATCGCCACTGCGGCTGAGCGGGGCGATGCTCTTGCCAGTGACCTTGCCCGCCTCCTCCAGCACCGCCAGAGCGGTTTCTTCATCGACCGCTTCGGCCAAGCCCGGCAATTGCGCCCACAGTTTGGACACTTCGAAGACTTCATTGAGGACGAAGCGCATATCGCGCAGGGGCGCTTTATAGTCAGCCATGGCAACCTCTCACACTAGAGTCGGGGGCGGCCCCACGGGACCGCGTCACTGTTATGCAGGCAGTGTAACCGAACAACTTTTGCGAGACATAGGGTCATCTAGCGACCGAATGGTCAACTTTAGTCACACCGTACGAATTGCCCCACGCTTGGCCTGATGACCATAAGCCATGACGCAGTTACGCCCCGCGCCCTTGGCGCTGTAGAGCGCCTGGTCGGCCGATTTGAGCACTTCGTCGGGTGAGCGGTGATCGATCAGACGCTCACTCACACCAATACTGATGGTGACCGACACGCTGGACGCCGCTGAGGCTCCGCGCCGTTGGCGACCCTGCTGATCGTCCTGAGGTCGGCTCTCCTGGTTACGCAACTGGATGTTGTAGTTGGCGATCACCTCGCGTACTGCTTCCAGATGCGGCAGGCATTCCTCGATGCTTTTACCGGCGAACACCAGCGCAAACTCTTCACCCCCGTAACGATAGGCGCGGCCACCACCGGTGACCTTCGACAACTTGCTCGCCACCAGACGCAGCACCTGATCGCCGACGTCGTGACCGTGGGTGTCGTTGAATTTCTTGAAGTGGTCGACGTCGGTCATCGCCAGCACATAATTACGCCCCAGGCGCTGCATCCGCTCATTGAGCGCCCGGCGCCCGGGCAAGCCGGTCAGTTCATCACGAAAGGCCATCTGATAGGCCTCGTGGGAAACCGCTGCGGCAATCATCAGCATCACCTGGCTGCACATGATGTTCAGGGTGAACGGCAGGATGAAGGTTTGCGGCAGCATCCAGAAAATCCCGATCAGGCCGACGATCTGCGCTGCATGCAGGGGCCTGGGCTGACGCAGGTACTGCACCACGAGCACCACGAAAGCAATCAAGAACACCGGATAAGCCAGCTGAATCAAACTCATCCACTGGCCATGCAGTGACGGCCAGCGAATCTCGGCCAACCAGCCCAGCAGCGCCTGGGGAAAACTTTGCTCCAGGCCCAGGGCGACACTGCCCACGGCCAGCAGAACGGCAAAGCGCGCAACCATGTCCTGGAACAGATGGGTACGTTCTTGCCAGGCACCGTAAAGGGCGAACATCAGCGGCAACAGCAAGCAGACCAGATGGAAAACAACCGCCGCATCTTCCCGTACGCGAGCGTTGTCACGGTAAAAGTCGGCCTGGGTATCGAGCAGGAAATAGGCGATGTACACCGTGGCCATCAGGAACAGCTCGCGCTGACGGCGATACACGGTGCAATAGGCACCACCCAGCAACAAAACCAGGGTAGGCAAAACATTGAACAGCGACGTGAAAAAGACGTTGAGGTCTTTCACATACGCGGCAGCGAGCCCAGACACCAGCAGACAAACTGACGGCAGGAAGTGGCTTGGGCGTACAGCGGATAAACGAAACAAGGGTAATCTCCGACCCGGCAGATCAATAATGGCATTGTGCCTTTAATGTATCGGCAGCGCACATGAATAGATGAATACCCTTTGTAGGAGCGGCGGTGCGGCGACCCGACTTGCCCCGCGATGCGATGTGACTGACAGATCGCATCGCGGGGCAAGCCCGCTCCTACCAGACCAAAAAAAAACGCCTGCCGGTGAGGGCAGGCGTTTTGTGTTACCGCAGCTAACTCAGTACGAGAGACCGAAGTGCTCTTCGTTCATGTCCATCAGGTTGTTGGCACCCGACAGCATGGTAGCAACGTGAGTACGGGTACGCGGCAGGATGCGCTGGAAGTAGAAGCGCGCGGTCTGCAGTTTGGCGGTGTAGAACGCCTCATCAGCAGTACCGGCAGCCAGCTTCTCGGCAGCCAGGCGTGCCATGTCGGCCCAGAAGTAAGCCAGGCAGGCGTAGCCGGAGTACATCAGGTAGTCCACCGAAGCAGCACCGACTTCTTCGCGGTCTTTCATCGCGGCCATACCAACCTTCATGGTCAGCTCGCCCCACTCTTTGTTCAGTTGGGCCAGCGGTGCAACGAACTCGCTGATCGCTTCGTTGCCTTCGTTGCCCTGGCAGAACTTGTGCACGATCTTGGTGAAGCCTTTGAGTGCTTCGCCCTGGGTCATCAGTACCTTACGACCGAGCAGGTCCAGCGCCTGAATACCGGTGGTGCCTTCGTACAGCATGGAGATTCGGCTGTCGCGTACGTTCTGCTCCATGCCCCACTCGGCGATGAAGCCGTGGCCGCCGTAGATCTGCACACCGTGGTTGGCCGCTTCAAAACCAACTTCGGTCATGAACGCCTTGGCGATTGGAGTCATGAACGCCAACAGCGCGTCGGCTTTCTTCTTCTCTTCTTCGTCCTGGCTGTATTTGACGATGTCGACCTGCTTGGCAGTGAAGTACACCATCGCACGGTTACCTTCGGCGAAGGCCTTCATGGTCAGCAGCATACGACGTACGTCTGGGTGGACGATGATCGGGTCAGCCGCTTTTTCTGGCGCTTTCGGGCCAGTCAGCGAGCGCATTTGCAGGCGGTCGCGAGCGTATTTCAGGCCGCCCTGGAACGCTACTTCAGCGTGGGCCAGGCCTTGCAGCGCGGTACCCAGGCGAGCGGTGTTCATGAAGGTGAACATGCAGTTCAGGCCTTTGTTGGCCGGGCCGATCAGGTAACCGGTAGCCGCGTCGAAGTTCATCACGCAGGTGGCGTTACCGTGGATGCCCATCTTGTGTTCGATGGAACCACAGCTGACGTTGTTGCGTTCACCCACAGCGCCTTCGGCGGTCGGCAGGAACTTCGGCACGATGAACAGCGAGATGCCTTTGGTGCCAGCTGGTGCATCGGGCAGACGCGCCAGCACGATGTGCACGATGTTGCCGGCCATGTCGTGTTCACCGGCCGAGATGAAGATCTTGGTACCGGTCACTTTGTAGGAACCATCGGCCTGAGGCTCAGCCTTGGTGCGCAGCATGCCCAGGTCGGTGCCGCAATGCGGTTCGGTCAGGCACATGGTGCCGGTCCACTCGCCAGACACCAGCTTGGTCAGGTAGGTCTCCTGCTGCTCAGGGGTGCCGTGCTCGGAAATCGTGTTCATCGCGCCGTGGGACAGGCCAGGGTACATACCCCAGGACCAGTTCGACTCACCGACCATTTCGCTGATTGCCAGGCCCAGCGACTCAGGCAAGCCCTGACCGCCGTGCTCGACATCGTGCGCCAAGCTCGGCCAGCCGCCTTCGACGAACTGGTTGTAGGCTTCCTTGAAACCGGTAGGGGTTTTCACGCCCGACTCGCTCCAGGTGCAGCCTTCCAGGTCACCAACGCGATTCAGCGGGGCCAGTACCTGTTCACAAAACTTGGCGCCTTCTTCAAGGATGGCATTCACCATGTCTGGAGTGGCGTCCTGGCAAGCCGGCAGGCTCTGATAATGCGCTTCGTAACCCAGCAGCTCGTCACGAACGAAGCGAATATCACGCAAGGGGGCTTTGTAATCAGGCATAGCGATGAACCTCTGCTGATGAATCCTGGATTGGGAGACCGACCAGCTCTTGGTGGCTTTCGGTCAAACAGTTGTTTGAAACATACGTTTACGCCGAAAACTTGTCAAGCATCAACCAGGAGACTCACCGGTCATGTAAAACTGCGCGTTTGTGCCGCTGAAAACCGGCACGAACGCGCAGCCAGGCGCCTGCCAGCAACGGCAAGGCGCTGATACTCAAAGACTAGTTGAAGGTGCGCGGCAAACGCGCCAGAAAGGTCAGGCGTAGGTGTCGATCAATGTGCCAAGCATTTCGTCGGATGCTTTGGCGACTTTGACACCCAATTCGACCTGATGCTTGCCCAAGGCCATTTCCACCGTGCTGGTGGTCAGGTCCATTTGCTGACTGCGATCGACCGAACGCAGGCGCTCGGCCTGATAGTCACTGGACTGGCTGGTGGCTGCGCGCTCGACAGTGGTGTTGGCGATCTGGCTGGCAGCCTGGTCGACCCGGCTCTGCCCGGCCTGGATAGCGCCCAGCCCTGCGTAGAATGCTGAGTTGCCCGAGATTTCCATGTCAAAACTCCATGATGCTGAAGGCGAACAGCACTTATTGAAGCAGACCCACCGATAAAAGGCCCGTTGAAAACGCTAATAGCATGTTGCCATGCAATAGACTCAGGCTAGTCCAGCAGGTCCAACTGCAAGTGTTCCGCCACCGCTTCGGCGCTTGCCTGCTTGAGTTTTGGTACCCGTCCCAGGCACGGCGCGGGCAACCGCTCGGCCAGACTGGCGAGGTTCTCTTCAAGACGCGAGGTGCGCGGGTCGACAATGTTGGCCACCCAGCCGGCCAGCTGCAAACCATCCCGAGCAATGGCTTCAGCACTGAGTAAGGCATGGTTGATACACCCAAGACGCACACCCACCACCAGAATGACCGGCAGCTTCAAGGCAATCGCCAGGTCCGACAAGTTAGCCTGATCAGACAGCGGCACGCGCCAGCCTCCGGCGCCTTCGATCAAGGTGAAGTCAGCACCTTGGGCAAGTACCTGTTGCATGGGCTTGAGCAACGCCTGAACACTCAGCGCGACCCCCGCCTCACGGGCAGCCAGATGCGGGGCAATCGCCGGTTCAAACGCGAAGGGATTGACCTGGTCGTACGGCAGCTTGATCGAACTCTGTGCAATCAGCGCCAGCGCATCATCGTTGCGCAGGCCTTTGTTGGTAGCCGCGCACCCCGAAGCCACCGGCTTGGCGCCCAAGGTACTCAGTCCTACCAACTGCGCTGCATGCAGCAACCCGGCAGCCACCGTGGTTTTGCCGACGTCAGTGTCGGTCCCGGCGATGAAATAGGCTGGGCTCATCTCAATTCCCTTCTGTCAGCGGCTTTTGCAGTACACCGTAGACTACTTGATAGGTGGCGGGCAGCCCTGGCGCTTGGCGAAACTGCTCATAAGCCTGCAACAGCCCCTGCATGCGCGCCCGACCGGTCAGCCCGGCTGGGCGCCCCGGGTTGATATTGTGCGCGCCGAGGGCCTTGAGCTCATGGGTCAGGCTACGAACATCGGGGTAATACAGCACATGAGGACGCGCCTGCAGGCTCACCACGCGTAATTCACTGTGCGCACACAAGCGCTGGTAGTCCTGCAACTGACGGAAGCGATTGACATGCACCAGGCCATCGACCGCCTGCCAGCTCTCGCGCAGCTCATGCAATGTTCCTGCACAGAGGCTGGCAAACGCCAGCACACCACCCGGCTGCAGCACGCGAAAGGCCTCATCGAGCACCGCGCGAAAATCGCTGCACCACTGCACCGCCAGGCTGGTGAAGATCAGATCGACACTGGCGCTGTGCAGGGGCAAACGCTCGGCATCACCGGCCACATAGTGGTGTGCGCCCTCTTGCCCGCGCGCGTGCTGGAGCATGCCTTCGGCGATGTCCACGGCAACGCCGGCGGCCTGTGGAAAACGGCTGCGCAGGGCTCGGCTGAAATAGCCGGTGCCGCTGCCCAGGTCGAGCCAGCGCTGCGGCTCGACGCTGTCGGGCAATTGCTCAAGCAATGCGCTGCCCACTGCGCGTTGCAGCTCGGCAACGCTGTCGTAACTGGCGGCCGCACGCGAGAACGAGGCGGCGACCTGACGCTTGTCGGGCAAGGCACCGGGCAGGCCCGGCAGAGAAAGATCAGTCATCGCCACTCTCATGTACAAAGGCCTTTATGGCTGCCGCCAACTCATGAGGTGTTTCCATCACAAAACCATGAGCACTGTCTTCCAGCAGCCCGACTTCCACGTCGGGCAGTTCTTCTAGCAATACCCCGGCAACTTCTGCCGGTACCAGCCCGTCACGGCCAGCGAACAGGTGCAATTGCGGGCCGCCATAGGCCTGCAGCGCAGCGCGGGTGTCGAGCTTGCCCAAGACCTCAAGCCCGGCCACCAGTTGCTCGGGAGCAGGCTCCGGCAGGCTGGCGCCGAGTAAGCGGGCCAGGCTGCGAGGCTCTTCGGCGCCCTGGCTGCACAAGGAAATGAAGCGTTTCAAGGTCACCTGGGTGTGGTAGCGGCAACCCTCGAGAAAGGTCTGGAAGGTGTCCGGCGCCATTCCGTGCGGCCAATCGGGGCGGCTGATAAAGCTGAGGTTGCTGCCCAGGGTGATCAGCCCACAGCAGTCATCACCACGGCGCGCCGCCAGCTCGGCAGCCAGCATGCCGCCCAGCGACCAGCCGCCGAGCCAGGCATTGCGCGGCAATTGCCCATCGAGCTTGTCGAGCCAGTCCTTCGGCTCGCTCGACACCAGAGTGGGCAAGTCATGAATCTCGACCTGCAAGCCGGGATCGATGGCGCGTAACGCCGCCACCAACGGCTGCAGTGCAGAACGTCCCAAACCCCAGCCCGGTAACAGTATCAGTCGATTACGCATCAGCAGGCTCCAGCAGCGGATAACAGTCGGCCAACGCATCCAACAATAGCTGCACCTGCGCCGCGCTGTGCGCCGCACTCAAGGTCACCCGCAGGCGCGCGCTGCCAGCCGGGACCGTCGGCGGGCGAATAGCGGTGACTAGCAAGCCGCGCTCACGCAGCATCTGCGACAGGCGCAAGGCACGCGCGCTGTCGCCAATCAGGATCGGCTGAATCGGGGTGAAGCTGTCCATCAACTGCAGGCCGATCTGCTCGGCGCCACTGCGAAACTGTTGGATCAGTGCGGCCAGATGCTCACGGCGCCAGTGCTCGCTGCGCAACAATTGCAGGCTGCGCAAGGTGGCACAGGCCAGCGCAGGTGGCTGGCTGGTGGTGTAGATATAAGGACGGGCGAATTGAATCAGGCATTCGATCAGTTCTTCACTGCCCGCCACGAACGCACCGGCCGTACCGCAGGCCTTGCCCAGCGTGCCGATCAACACCGACACCTGCTCATGGCTCAAACCGAAATGCTCGACGATCCCGCCACCGTTGCGGCCCAGGGTACCCAGGCCATGGGCGTCATCGACCATCAACCAGGCATCGCGCGCCTTGGAAGTTGAGGCCAGGGCTGGCAGGTCGGCGATGTCGCCATCCATGCTGAAAACCCCATCGGTGACCACCAGGGTATTGCCCACCGCCTTGTCCAGGCGACTGGCAAGGCTTGCCGCATCGTTATGCAGGTAGCGGTTGAAGCGTGCGCCACTGAGCAACCCGGCATCCAGCAGCGAGGCGTGATTGAGGCGGTCTTGCAGGACCGTGTCGCCCTGCCCCACCAAGGCGGTCAGTGCGCCCAGATTGGCCATGTAGCCGGTGGAAAACAGCAGTGCGCGCGGGCGGCCAGTGAGGTCGGCCAAGGCCTCTTCCACTTCGTGATGCGGCGCGCTGTGGCCAATCACCAGATGCGAAGCGCCACCACCCACGCCCCAGCGCTCGGCGCCAGCACGCCAGGCGGCGATCACCTCGGGATGATTGGCCAGGCCCAGGTAGTCGTTGCTACAAAAGGCCAGCAACGGCTGACCGTCGACCACCACTTCCGGGCCTTGCGGGCTTTGCAGTAATGGGCGCTGCCGGTACAGGTCAGCGGCGCGGCGTTGTTCCAGCCGCGCACGAAGATCGAAAGCCATGACCGCCTCAGGCCGAGGCGGCGTTGTAGAACATCTCGCTGCTCTTTTGTTCGATCAGGGCCTGTTCGATTGCGGCCTGGTGAACTTCATCGGCATGCTCTTCGCGCGCTTCAGGCTGAATACCGAGGCGGGCGAACAGCTGCATGTCTTTATCGGCTTGCGGGTTGGCGGTGGTGAGCAGTTTTTCGCCGTAGAAAATCGAGTTGGCGCCAGCGAAGAACGCCAGGGCCTGCATCTGCTCGTTCATCGCCTCACGACCGGCCGACAGCCGCACATGGGATTTCGGCATCAGGATCCGGGCCACAGCGAGCATGCGGATAAAGTCGAACGGGTCGACCTCTTCGGCATTCTCCAGCGGTGTGCCGGCCACTTTCACCAGCATGTTGATCGGTACCGACTCCGGGTGCTCCGGCAGGTTCGCCAGTTGGATCAACAGGCCAGCGCGGTCGTCCAGCGATTCGCCCATACCGAGGATCCCGCCCGAGCAGATCTTCATCCCGGCATCACGCACGTACGACAGGGTCTGCAGACGCTCGCTGTAGGTACGGGTGGTGATGATGCTGCCGTAGAACTCCGGCGAGGTGTCGAGGTTGTGGTTGTAGTAGTCCAGACCCGCTTCGGCCAGCGCCTGGGTCTGTTCCTGGTCGAGCTTGCCCAGGGTCATGCAGGTTTCCAGGCCCATGGCCTTGACCCCTTTGACCATCTGCAGCACGTAGGGCATGTCTTTGGCCGAAGGATGTTTCCAGGCCGCGCCCATGCAGAAGCGGGTGGAGCCGATGGCTTTGGCGCGGGCCGCTTCTTCAAGGACCTTTTGCACTTCCATCAGCTTTTGCTTTTCCAGCCCGGTGTTGTAGTGACCGGACTGCGGACAATATTTGCAATCTTCCGGGCAAGCGCCGGTTTTGATCGACAGCAGGGTCGAGACCTGCACGCGGTTGGCGTCGAAGTGCGCGCGGTGCACGGTCTGCGCCTGGAACAGCAAGTCGTTGAACGGCTGTTGGAACAGCGCCTTGACCTCAGCCAGGGACCAGTCGTGACGTGTTGTTGCAGTTGTGCTGGCGCTCATCGGCGGTTCCTTGTTTTAGGCTTTGACTGGCGCCGGGGCAGGACTGCCCGCCAGCGCATCACGGATAGCTCGCATAGTTAAGGAAGGCCGATGCGCTGTCAACCACCACTGAAAAGCATGGTTTACAACTGGTTAAATAATAACCATGCGTGCCTGCTCTGCGACGAACCAGCTGAACAGCCCTACCCGCTGTGCGTTGCCTGCGAGGCCGAGTTGCCCTGGCTCGACGATGGTTGCCAGACCTGCGCCCTGCCTTTGCCGATGCAGGGGCTGACCTGCGCTGAATGCCGCCGCAGGCCCCCGGCGTTCTATCGAGTTGAGGCGCCCTGGCACTATGGTTTCCCGTTGGACGCGCTGATCAGCCGGTTCAAGTACAACAGCCAGTGGCCGCTGGGTAACCTGCTGGCACAGTTGCTTGGCCGCTGGCTGAATCACCGTTACAACGAAGACCTGCCGCGCCCAACGCTGCTTCTACCCGTGCCCTTGAGCCGTCGTCGCTTGCGCCAGCGCGGTTATAACCAGGCCGCCATGCTGGCTCGCTGGCTGAGCGGGCACACCGGCATTGCCTGCAACGAACAGGTGCTCACACGCCTGCTCGACACCGCTGCCCAGCAAGGCCTCAGTGCCCGGGAACGCCAGCGTAATTTGCACCAGGCCTTCAGCGTGACAACCTCCGCCCCCATCGAAGGCCGCCACGTCGCCCTGATCGATGATGTGTTGACCACCGGCGCCACTGCCCAGGCGCTGGCCAGCCTGCTGCTCAAGGCCGGGGCCCGGCGCGTCGATATCTATTGCCTGGCACGCACGGCCAAGCCCGGCAGCGCTTGACTTGCCGTCAGGCTGCGGGCACTTTCGTGGCTGATACCGCCCATAGCCCGTGCCCGCACATGTCCCTGCCAGCCCTGCTCACTCAACACATCGTCCGCCGTCCGCAGCGCATCGCCTTGCTGCAGCACATTGCCGAACAAGGTTCGATCACCCGCGCGGCAAAAAGCGCTGGCATGAGTTACAAGGCTGCCTGGGATGCCATCGACGAACTCAACAACCTGGCCGCCAGCCCCTTGGTGGAGCGCAGTGTCGGCGGGCGTGGCGGTGGTGGCGCCAAACTGTCCGAGGAAGGTCAGCGGGTGCTGCGCTTGTATCAACGCCTGCAAGCCCTGCAGGCACAGATCCTGGAAGCCGCCGAAGATGCCAGCGACCTCGATTTACTCGGACGCCTGATGCTGCGCACCAGTGCGCGAAACCAGTTGCACGGCCGCGTGAGTGCCATTCAGGCCGAAGGCCATTACGACCGCATCAGTCTGGCCCTGGCGGGTAACTTGAGCATCGACGCACTGATTACCCGCGACAGCACCCAGCGCCTGGAGCTGACGCCCGACACCGCGGTGGTGGCGCTGATCAAAGCGGGCTGGCTGACCCTGCTCGCGCCGCACGACAGCCCGCATGCGGGCTACAACTGCCTGCAAGCCAAGGTTGAGCAGTTGCTTGACGAGCCGCTGGGGCCCACCGAAGTTCGCCTGACCTTGAGCAATGGGCAAACCCTGTGTGCCTTTGCCGAGCCTGCCTGGCTCAACAGCCATGCCGTGACCGCAGGCAGCGAGATTCGCGTTCAATTCCAGCCGTCCTACGTACTTATCGGAACGCCCTTATAAAAACGGACACAAAACCGTCATAAGTGCTGACTAAGGTGACTGCCAAACCCGCAGGAAGCCTGTCATGAACCTATTAGAAGAACACCAAACTACCGACCTCGAACAACTGGTCAGCCTCAGCCGCCGTCGCTTCATTGGCGCCGGCGCCCTGTGCGGCGCAGCGCTGTTTCTGGGTGGCAATCTGCTCAGCCGCAGCGTCATGGCCGCCAGCGTCAGTGCGGCCAACAGCAGCCTGCTCGGCTTTGCCAGCATCCCCAGCGCAACCGCTGACAGCATCAGCCTGCCGCCAGGCTACAAAGCCTCGGTACTGATCAGTTGGGGCCAGCCGCTGCACGCGGACTCGCCCGCCTTCGACGTCAGCGGTAACGGCAGCGCCAAGGCCCAGGAGCTGCAGTTTGGTGACAACAATGACGGCATGAGCCTGTTCCCCTTCGCCGATGATGCCAATCGGGCGCTGATGGCGATCAACAACGAGTACACCAACTACCGCTACCTGTTCGCCCACGGCGGGCAACCGGCCTCTGCCGAAGAGGTGCACAAGGCGCAGGCTGCCGAAGGCGTATCGGTGATTGAAGTGCGGCGCAACAACGGTCAGTGGCAGTTCGTTCAGGGCTCGCCCTACAACCGGCGTATCCACGGCAACTCGCCGATTCGCGTCAGTGGCCCGGCGGCCGGTGATGCCTGGCTGAAAACCGCAGCCGACAACAGCGGGCGCAAGGTGCTCGGCACCTTCCAGAACTGCGCCAATGGCAAAACCCCGTGGGGCACCTACCTGACCTGCGAAGAAAACTTCACCGACTGCTTCGGCAGCAGCGATCCGGCTCAGGTGTTTGATGCCGGGCAAAAACGCTATGGCGCCTCGGTGACCGGCAAGGAAGTGGGCTGGCATCAGCACGATCCGCGCTTTGACCTGGCCAAGAACCCCAACGAACTCAACCGGCATGGCTGGGTGGTAGAGATCGATCCCTTCGACCCGGACTCGACACCGGTCAAGCGCACTGCCCTAGGCCGCTTCAAGCACGAAAACGCTGGGCTTGGCGAAACCCGCGATGGCCGCGCCGTGGTGTACATGGGCGATGATGAGCGTGGTGAGTTCATCTACAAATTCGTCAGCCGTGACCGCATTGACCACAAAAACCCCAGCGCCAACCGCAACCTGCTCGATCACGGCACTTTGTATGTCGCGCGCTTCGACGACGGCGACAGCAACGCCGACCATCCGCGCGGCAAAGGCCAGTGGCTTGAGCTGACCCACGGCAAGAATGGCCTGAATGCTGCCAACGGTTTTGCCAGCCAGGCCCAGGTGTTGATCCACGCGCGCCTGGCTGCCAGCCTGCTCAAGGCCACCCGCATGGACCGCCCGGAATGGATCGTGGTCAGCCCCAAGGACGGCCAGATCTATTGCACCCTGACCAACAACGTCAAACGCGGCGAAGAAGGCCAACCGGTGGGCGGCCCCAACCCACGCGAGAAGAACCTCTACGGGCAGATTCTGCGCTGGCGCGAAAGCGAAGATGATCATGGCGCCATGAGCTTTGATTGGGACCTGTTCGTGGTGGCCGGCAACCCTGCGGTCCACCCCGGCGATGCCAAGGGCGGCTCCAGCAACATCACCCCGCAGAACATGTTCAACAGCCCCGACGGCCTGGGCTTCGATGCTGCGGGCCGGCTGTGGATTCTCACTGACGGTGATTACAGCAACGCTGGCGAATTCGCCGGCATGGGCAACAACCAGATGCTCTGTGCCGACCCGGTCAGCGGCGAGATTCGTCGCTTTATGGTGGGCCCGGTGGGTTGCGAGGTGACCGGTATCGCCTTTGCGCCTGATCAACGCACCTTGTTCGTGGGGATTCAGCATCCGGGTGAAACCGGCGGCTCGACCTTCCCCGAGCACCTGCCCAATGGCAAACCACGCTCCTCGGTAATGGCCATCGTCCGCGAAGACGGCGGCATCGTCGGCGCCTGACAAAACGGTCGGGCAACTGTCTTACACCGCCTGTGGGAGCGGGCTTGCCCCGCGATAGCGATCTATCTGATACACCGCTATCGCAGGGCAAGTCGGGTCGCCGCACCGCCGCACCTACAGGCTGTTGTGCGATACCATGCAGGCAACCGCACAGCAGGAGCCGACATGTCTCATCCTTTCGACACACTCACCCCCGATCTGGTCCTCGACGCGGTGGAGAGTATCGGCTTTCTCAGCGACGCCCGCGTTCTGGCACTCAACAGCTATGAGAACCGTGTCTATCAGGTAGGCATCGAAGACGCTGAACCACTGATCGCCAAGTTCTATCGCCCCGACCGCTGGACTGATGCAGCGATTCTCGAAGAACATGCCTTCACCGCCGAGCTGGCCGAATGTGAAGTCCCGGTAGTGGCGCCACTTATCCACAACGGCACGACACTGTTCGAACACAGCGGCTTTCGTTTCACCCTGTTCCCACGCCGCGGCGGCCGCGCGCCAGAGCCTGGCAACCTGGATCAGCTCTATCGCCTGGGTCAGTTGCTCGGTCGCCTGCATGCAGTCGGCGCAACCCGCCCGTTCGAGCACCGCGAAGCGCTGGCAGTGGATAACTTCGGTCACGCCTCGCTCAATACCCTGCTTGAAGGCAACTTTGTACCGAAAAGCCTGCTGCCCGCTTTCGAGTCCGTCGCCCGCGACCTGCTCAAGCGCGTCGAAGCCATCTATGCCAACACCCCGCACCAGATCATTCGACTGCATGGTGACTGCCATCCCGGCAACATGATGTGCCGCGATGAGGTGTTCCACATTGTCGACCTCGACGATTGCCGCATGGGCCCGGCCGTTCAGGACCTGTGGATGATGTTGGCCGGCAGCCGTCAGGAGCGTCTGGGCCAGCTGGCCGAACTGATGGACGGTTACAACGAATTCCACGATTTCGACCCACGTGAGCTGGCCCTGATCGAACCACTACGCGCCCTGCGCCTGCTGCACTACAGCGCCTGGCTGGCACGCCGCTGGGACGATCCGGCGTTTCCACGCAGCTTCCCGTGGTTCGGCCAGGAACGCTATTGGGGCGACCAGATTCTCGCCCTGCGCGAGCAGATGGCGGCACTGGATGAAGAACCGCTGAAATTGTTCTGAAGCGCGGGCAAGTCTGTCTACAATAGCGGTGTTTTAGATAGCTGCCTAAGCAAGGAAACTGCATGCACGCTGCCAACCCGCGCCGCGGGTACATCCTGGGCCTGAGCGCCTACATTATCTGGGGCTTGTTCCCGCTCTACTTCAAAGCGCTGCAAAGTGTTCCTGCGGTGGAAATCATCGTCCACCGCGTGCTGTGGTCCGCGTTGTTCGGTTCGCTGTTGCTTCTGGTGTGGAAGCACCCTGGCTGGTGGCGCGAATTGCGCGAGAACCCCAAGCGCCTGGCGATCCTTGCCCTCAGCGGCGCCTTGATTGCGAGCAACTGGCTGATCTATGTGTGGTCGGTGAACAACGACCGCATGCTTGAGGCCAGCCTGGGTTACTACATCAATCCGTTGATCAATGTGCTGCTGGGCATGCTGCTCCTGGGTGAGCGCCTGCGCCGCTTGCAGTGGGTTGCCGTGGGCCTGGCGGCGCTCGGTGTGGCCCAGCAGGTCTGGCAAGTGGGCAGTCTGCCGTGGGTTTCGCTGTTTCTGGCCCTAAGCTTTGGCTTCTACGGCCTGATCCGCAAAAAGGCCCCCGTCGCCGCCCTGCCTGGGCTGGTGGTGGAAACCTGGATGCTGGTGCCGCTGGCCCTCGGCTGGCTGCTGCTCAACCCATCGGCAAGCAGCGCCAACCTCAGCTTCTACAGCAGCAGCGAAGCACTGTGGCTGATGGCTGCAGGCCCGGTCACCCTCATTCCGCTGGTGTGTTTCAACGCGGCGGCCCGCCACCTGCCGTACACCACGCTGGGCTTTCTTCAGTACCTGGCCCCGACCCTAGTACTGCTGCAAGCGGTGCTGCTGTTTGGTGAACACCTGTCGAGCAGCACGCTGGTGGCCTTCATGTTCATTTGGGCAGGCCTGGCCCTGTACAGCGTCGATGCCTGGCTGAGCCTGCGCCGACGCCGCTGATCAAAAAACATACAAACCTCTGCAGGCCACGTAATCCGTGGCCTGCAGCAAGCGCTCCCAAGGTTATCCACACCCTCATCCCCGTGCTTTGTGCACAAGCCACTGATTATTGGTGGTTTTTTGCTCAATTCCAGCAAAGCTACGGCCCGCTTGGGCTGGCGAAGGCTTCCCCCAGCTTATCCACAGGCCGGTCCCCGGCAAATCGGGATAACTATTCCTCAGGGCGCAGGTGCAGCTCGACCATCAAATCATCGGCCAGCGCTTCAAGTTTGCTCTGCAGCACATCGAGCGACAGGGTCAGCGGCATCGCCAGCAAAGCATCGGCGTGAAACAACGGCTCACTGCTCATCGGCGCCGGGCGCACCTCGGTGCTCAGGCGTTCGACGTTGATGTTGAGCTCGGCCAGCAAGCGCGTGATATCACGCACAATGCCCGGACGATCATTGCCCACCAGCTCCATGGCTATAGGCTTCCAGGTGCAGGACGGCTCGATGCCGCTTTCGGCGATCAGCACGCGAATGTCATGTTTACTCAAGGCGTTCAGGGCTTCGACCAGCTCGCTGTAGGACTCCGCTGGAACCGCTACCTTGAGGATCCCGGCAAACTGCCCGGCCATGCGCGACATACGGCTTTCCAACCAGTTACCGTTGTGCTCGGCAATGCATTGAGCGATACGTTCGACCTGGCCGGCTTTGTCAGGGGCGATCACAGTCAGTACAAGATGATCCACGCGGTAACCCTCTGCTTTTAAAGGTTCAGCCCCTGAAATCAAAGGGCGCGGGGAAAGTATAGGCAAGGCGCGGCAACCTGCCGCAGCAGGTTTTGAATACCAATCGTGTACTGTTTCAAGATTTATCTGGAACAATCTGCCACTTTTTTGAGAACATACTGGCTCCCAGCGTGACCTTATGCGACCAGATGGTCGCAGAACGACGTATTTAGTCTAATTTTCACAACCGCAGCGCATCATGTAGTATGCCGCAGCGCGGACTACAAAACGTCAAATCGATGTCTGCCAAGGCGCCTGTGAAAATACGCAACCGCTCGCCAGCCTGTCTGGCTGGCCGCACCCAGCCGCCCATCGGGCATGTTCTGGTGCCGTGTTTAGAGAAGCGCGTAAGGCTTAAATAGAAGAGCAATAGCTGAGCAGAGTGAGGCAAGCAATGACTGAACACGTTCAAGTCGGTGGCCTTCAGGTCGCCAAAGTCCTGTTCGACTTCGTGAATAACGAAGCCATTCCCGGAACCGGCGTCAACGCCGAGCAATTCTGGGTGGGGGCAGAAAAGATCATCAACGACCTCGCTCCAAAGAACAAAGCACTGCTGGCCAAACGTGACGCGCTTCAGGCACAGATCGATGCCTGGCACCAGGCGCGCAAAGGCCAGGCTCACGATGCCGTGGCTTACAAAGCCTTCCTCCAGGAAATCGGTTATCTGCTGCCAGAAGTCGCAGATTTCCAGGCCTCGACCCAGAACGTCGATGACGAAATTGCCCGTATGGCCGGCCCGCAACTGGTCGTACCAGTGATGAATGCGCGCTTTGCCCTGAACGCTTCCAACGCCCGCTGGGGCTCGCTGTACGATGCCTTGTACGGCACCGACGCCATCAGCGAAGCCGGTGGCGCGGAAAAAGGCAAAGGCTACAACAAGGTTCGCGGCGACAAGGTTATCGCCTTCGCCCGCGCCTTCCTCGATGAGTCCGCGCCGCTGGCCGCAGGCTCGCACGTTGACTCCACTGCATACCGCATCGAAGGCGGCAAGCTGGTAGTTGCCCTCAAAGGCGGCAGCAACAGCGGCCTGCGCGATGACGCGCAACTGATCGGTTTCCGTGGCGACGCCGCGGCACCCACCGCGATTCTGCTCAAGCACAACGGCCTGCATTTCGAAATCCAGATCGATGCCAGCACGCCAGTCGGCCAAACCGACCCTGCCGGGCTCAAGGACGTGCTGATGGAAGCCGCCCTGACCACCATCATGGACTGCGAAGACTCGGTTGCTGCAGTCGATGCCGACGACAAGGTTGTGGTGTACCGCAACTGGCTCGGCCTGATGAAGGGCGACCTGGCTGAAAGCGTCAACAAAGGCGGCCAGACCTTCACCCGGACCATGAACCCGGACCGCGAATACACCGCGCCGAACGGTGGCACTGTCACCCTGCACGGTCGTTCGCTGCTGTTCGTGCGCAACGTTGGTCACCTGATGACCATCGACGCCATTCTCGACAAAGACGGCAACGAAGTGCCTGAGGGTATCCTCGATGGCCTGGTGACCAACCTGGCCGCGATCCACAACCTCAACGGCAACACCAGCCGCAAGAACAGCCGCACCGGTTCCGTGTACATCGTTAAGCCGAAGATGCACGGCCCTGAAGAAGCCGCGTTCACCAACGAGCTGTTCGGTCGTATCGAAGACCTGCTGGGCATGAAGCGTAATACCCTGAAGGTCGGCATCATGGACGAGGAGCGCCGTACCACGGTCAACCTCAAGGCCTGCATCCAGGCAGCCAGCGAGCGCGTGGTGTTCATCAACACCGGCTTCCTCGACCGTACCGGCGACGAAATCCATACCTCCATGGAAGCCGGCGCTGTAGTACGCAAAGGCGCGATGAAAACCCAGAAGTGGATCGGCGCGTACGAGAACTCCAACGTCGATATCGGCCTGGCAACCGGCCTGCAAGGCCGCGCCCAGATCGGTAAAGGCATGTGGGCCATGCCCGACCTGATGGCCGACATGCTCGAGCAGAAAATCGCTCACCCACTGGCCGGTGCCAACACCGCCTGGGTACCGTCGCCGACTGCCGCTGCACTGCATGCGCTGCACTACCACAAGGTCGACGTATTCGCCCGCCAGGCCGAGTTGGCCAAGCGTACCCCAGCGTCGGTGGACGACATTCTGACCATCCCGTTGGCGGAAAACACCAACTGGTCGGAAGAAGAAATCCGCAACGAGCTGGACAACAACGCCCAGGGCATCCTTGGCTATGTTGTGCGCTGGATCGACCAGGGTGTAGGGTGCTCGAAAGTGCCGGACATCAACGATGTCGGCCTGATGGAAGACCGCGCCACCCTGCGGATTTCCGCGCAGTTGCTGGCCAACTGGCTGCGTCACGGTATCGTCACCGAGGCTCAGGTTATCGAAGGCCTCAAGCGCATGGCGCCGGTGGTCGACAAGCAGAACGCCAACGACCCGCTGTACCGCCCACTGGCACCCGACTTCGATAACAACATCGCCTTCCAGGCGGCAATCGAACTGGTGGTCGAAGGCACCAAGCAGCCGAATGGCTACACTGAGCCAGTGCTGCACCGTCGTCGTCGTGAGTTCAAGGCCAAGAACGGTCTGTAACTGACCTATCGCGGGGCAAGCCCTCTCCCACTGCTGTGTGGGAGCGGGCTTGCCCCGCGATCTATTTCACCGGATCCCCAACTCTTTACGCACCAACCCCATCAACTTTTCCGTATCGATCGGCTTGAGCAAAAAGTCGACAACACTCAAATGCATCGCCGCAATGGCGTCCGGTACATCGGCATCCCCCGACACGATAATGATCGGCAACGCCGCTTTGTCCGACTCGCGAATCTGCCGAATCAGTTCCAGACCATCCAACGGCTTCATGCGCAGGTCAGTGATCAACAAACCAATATCACGCTCGTTTTCCAGGCAGGTTAATGCTTGCTCGGCGTTCTGCGCGACCAGGCACTTGATGCCCTTGGCCTTCAGGTAGCTGACCAGTGCATCACGCGCGCTCTGATTGTCATCGACGACCAGTACCTTCTGTGGCGCAGCCCGCGGCGCCGTAACCGTTGCTAGCGCTTCACGTTCGTCGTCACTCAGTAAGTCGTCTGGGTCGGGCATGGTTGTCTCATCATCAATGACCGGAAAAAGTCCCTCAAATCAAGTTCAGACTGCTTTTGATTGCCTTGCAACCCACCTCTCGTCGGCAATTTGACACAGGTCGTATTTCCCGCCCGTTGTGCCGCAGCATTTAGACTTACGTCCAATGGGCACTGGCCAGCCTGCGACCGACCATGAGGGCTGAAAACAACAAGGTCGATGTACACAGCTCGACACAAAGACGCGGTAATGCTCATGAGCAAAATGGACGCCTTCACCCAGGCCGGAAAGACTGCAGTGCTGCAGAACATCCAGGGGACCCTGCAGTTTCTGCAACGCTTTCCACCGTTCAATCAGATGGAGAACGCCCACCTGGCGTTTCTCGTCGAACAGTGCCAGCTGCGCTTCTATGCAGCCAATGAGAGCATCATCAAGCCCAGCGACGGGCCGGTCGAACACTTTTTCATCGTCAAGCAAGGCCGGGTCGTCGGCGAACGCCAGCACGTCACCCGCCCTGGTACAGAAACCACCTTCGAGATCACCACCGGCGAATGCTTTCCGCTGGCCGCCCTGCTTGGCGAGCGCGCGACCCGAACCGAGCACCTGGCCGGCGAAGACACCTTCTGCCTGCAACTGAACAAAGCGGCGTTCATTCGCCTGTTTGCCCTGTCGGAAGTGTTTCGCGATTTCGCCCTGCGCGGGGTCAGCAGCCTGCTCGACCAAGTCAATCAGCAGGTTCAGCGCCGTGCCGTGGAAACCCTCGGCACCCAGTATTCGCTCAATACTCGCTTGGGTGAACTGGCCATGCGTCACCCGGTGGTCTGCGCGCAACACACACCGCTGCGCGAAGCGGTGGCGTTAATGCACGAGCAGCAGGTTGGCAGCATCGTCATCGTCGATGAGCAGCGCTATCCGATTGGCATTTTTACCTTGCGCGACCTGCGTCAGGTGGTCGCCGATGCCAGTGCTGACTTTACCCAGCCGATCGGCGCCCACATGACCGTCAAGCCGTTTTACCTGAGCCCACAGGCCAGTGCCTTCGATGCGGCGATTGCCATGACCGAGCGGCACATTGCCCACGTCTGCCTGGTCGAAGACAAGCGCCTGTGCGGTGTGGTTTCCGAGCGCGACCTGTTCTCCCTGCAACGGGTCGACCTGGTACACCTGGCCCGCACCATTCGCCACGCCCCACGGATCGAAAATCTGGTGTCGCTGCGTGGCGAGATCAGCCAGTTGGTCGAGCGCATGCTGGCCCACGGCGCATCGTCAACGCAGATCACCCAGATCATCACCCTGCTCAACGATCACACCGTTTGCCGGGTGATCGAGTTGGCGCTGCAGGAAAAAGGCGACCCGGGCGTGCCGTTCAGTTGGCTGTGCTTTGGCAGTGAAGGCCGCCGCGAGCAGACCCTGCACACCGACCAGGACAACGGCATTCTCTTTGAAGCCCGCGATGCCGCCCACGCGGCCGAGATCCGCGGGCGCCTGCTGCCACTGGCGCAATACATCAACCAGGGGTTGGCGCAATGCGGCTTCACCCTGTGCAAAGGCAACATCATGGCCGGTAACCCCGAGCTGTGCCTGTCGCGTGCCGAGTGGGCCAGGCGCTTTGCCGCGTTCATTCGCGAAGCCACCCCGGAGAACCTGCTGGCATCGAGCATCTACTTCGACCTGCGCGTGGTCTGGGGTGACGACACCGCCTGCGAACAACTGCGCCAGAGCATTCTTGACCAGGTCGCCGATAACCGCCTGTTTCAGCGCATGATGGCCGACAACGCCTTGCGTCAACGGCCACCGGTTGGACGCTTTCGTGAGTTCGTATTGACCCGCCAAGGCAGTGACAAGGCCGCCACGCTGGACCTCAAGGTGCAAGGCCTGACGCCCTTCGTCGACGGCGCACGCCTGTTGGCCCTGGCCAACGGCATCAGCGCCAACAACACCCTGGAACGCTTGCGCGAACTGGTCAGCCGCGAAGTGATCGACCCGCTCGACGGCGCCGCCTACGAGGAGGCGTATCACTTCATCCAGCAAACCCGCATGCAGCAACATCAACTGCAAAGTCGGCAGAACCTGCCCTACTCCAACCGCGTCGATCCCGACAGCCTCAACCACCTCGACCGGCGCATCCTGCGTGAGTCGCTGCGCCAGGCCCAACGCCTGCAAAGCAGTCTGGCCCTGAGGTATCAGCTGTGAGTCTGTTTGCCTGGTTGCGCCCCCGACAAATCGATAACCAGATCAGCCAGCGCGTCGCGCAACTGCCCGCCCCGACTGCCCTGCGCAGCGACTCGCTGCGGGCACAACGCTGGGTAGTGCTGGACCTGGAAACCAGCGGCCTGAACACCCAGCGCGATCAGGTGCTGTCGATTGGCGCAGTGGTGATCGAAGACGGCGCCATCGACTTCAGTCAGCAGTTCGAACGCACTCTGCACCAGCGCGATCACAAGCTGACCTCCAGCGTGCTGATCCACGGCCTGGGGCCGAGCGCTATTGCCGCGGGCTGCGATCCGGCCGAAGCGCTGCTCGACTTGATGAACTTCATCGGCGACAGCCCGGTGCTGGCCTTTCACGCCCCCTTCGACCAACGCATGCTGGCACGGGCGCTGAAAGATCACCTGGGCTATCGCTTGCAGCATGTGTTTTTCGATGTCGCCGAACTGGCGCCACTGCTCAATCCGCAGATCACCCTGCGCGAAGCCGGGCTCGACGACTGGACGGCCTGTTTCGGCCTGGAGGCCATCGAGCGGCACAACGCCAGTGCCGATGCGATGGTTACCGCCGAGCTGGCCCTGATTCTGTTCAGTCAGGCCCGGCGCCAGCATCTGGACAGCCCGCTGCAGCTCGATCAACACCTGCAGCGTTCGCGGCGCAGACGGCAGCAGAGCCTTGGCTTCTAACGACATCCGATGAGCGTCAATTGCGTTTCACAAGAAGATCCTGTAACAATTGCGAATAATTATCGTTAGTTAACGTATCTTTTTCGGGGAACGTCTTGTCGTCCGTACAAAGCCCACACGGTGAGCTGGTCGGTACGCTCTACCGCGACCATCGCAGTTGGCTACTTGGCTGGCTACGGCGTAATATCGCCTGCGCCGAGCGTGCCGAAGACCTGAGCCAGGACACTTTCGTGCGCCTGCTCAGTCGCGACCAGCTGCCTGCACCGCGCGAACCCCGAGCCTTTCTTCTGGCGATTGCCAGGGGCCTGCTGTTCGACCACTTTCGCCGTGCGGCGCTGGAGCAGGCCTATCTGGCCGAGCTGGCGCTGCTCCCTGAAGCCGAACAACCTTCCCCGGAAGAACAACACCTGATTCTCGAAGACCTCAAGGCCATTGACCGCCTGCTCGGCAAGTTGTCGAGCAAAGCCCGTGCGGCGTTCCTGTACAACCGCCTGGACGGCCTCAACCACGCAGAAATTGCCGAACGCCTGGGCGTTTCGGTGTCCCGCGTGCGCCAGTACCTGGCCCAAGGCATGCGCCAGTGCTACATCGCCCTGTACGGCGAGCCGACATGAACAACAAACCGGTCAGTGCTCGCGTCCTCGACGCCGCCATTGCCTGGCAGTTGCGCCTGGACTCCGGCAGCGGCAGCGCCGAGGAGCAGGCCGAGTTCGCCCACTGGCATGGCGCCAGTGAAGAGCACGCCCGGGCCTGGATGCAGCTGGGCATGCTCGATCAACGTTTCAATGCCGCCGCAGGGCCGGCGCGCCAGGCCTTGTTGCAATCGCGCGCCAACCTGCGCCAGCGCGTGCGCAAAGTCGGCAGCGGCCTGGCCAGTGTGGTGCTGGTGGCAGGGTTGCTCAGCTGGGTCAGCACGTATCAGTCGCTGGGCTACTGGCTGGCCGACCAACGCACGGCAACTGGCGAGCAACGCAGCCTGCGCCTGAGCGACGGCACCCTGATCAGCCTCAATACCCACTCGGCGGTAGACATCCGCTTTGATGGCAAAGAACGCCTGATCGTTCTGCACGAGGGCGAAATCTCTATCGAGACCGGGCACAAGGACGACCGACCCTTTGTTGTCGCCACCGAAGATGGGCGCCTACGCGCGCTCGGCACCCGTTTCCTGGTCAAGGTGGAAGATCAGGGCACGCGCCTGAGCGTTCTGCAGTCGGCAGTGGCGGCCAAGCCACAAGACAGCGGCGACGAACAGATTCTTCATGAAGGCCAGCAGGTAGTCATGAGCCATGACCGCCTCGGCCAGATCGCTGGCCTGAATATCGGCGCCGATGCCTGGACCCGCGGCATGCTGGTGGTCGACAACGTGCGCCTGGAAGACCTGGTTGACGAGCTGGGCCGCTACCGCAGCGGTTACCTGGGGGTTGCCCCGGAAGTGGCCGACCTGCGCATTACCGGCAGCTTCCCGCTGACCGATACCAACCTGGCCCTGACCTCATTGCTGCCGACCCTGCCGGTGCAGATCGAGCAACACACCCCGTGGTGGGTGACGGTGGTGGCGAAACGCGATAAGCCTTGAAGGCTCTATCGCGGGGCAAGCCCGCTCCCACAGAGTTTGTAATTCCAAGTGGGAGCGGGCTTGCCCCGCGAAATTCTGCGTCTGCCGTCTACGCTGCAATCAAAATCTAAATTATTTTCACTAAGCCCTATCACTTTTCTCAACTCACTCGGCAAGGAAGCTAGTTAGCACTTATTCGTCGAGGAGTCGCTGCATGTCCCGCGTTGTTCAAAACTTCCTGCGTCCCAGCTTGCTGGCCATCGCCATTGCCCTGTCCGCCCCGGTGGTGAGCAGCTCGCTGGTCGCTGCCGAGCAATCGGGTCTGCGTACCTACAACCTGCCCGCTGCCCCGCTGTCGAGCACCCTGAACCAGATCGCCAGCCAGGCCGGCATCGCCCTGGCCCTGGACCCAAGCCTGGCCAACGGTCGCACCTCGGCACCGGTCAACGGCCAGTACAACGGCGTTGGCGCGCTGCAGGCGGCCTTGCGTGGCACCGGCCTGCAACTGGAGCAAAGCAGCGCTGGCACCTACAGCCTGGTGGCAACCCCGGAAGGTGCGATGGCGCTGCCGGAAACCAGCATCAACGCTGTTGGCGATTCTGAAAATGCCTGGGGGCCGGTAGAGGGCTACCTCGCCAAACGTACTGCAGCAGGAACCAAAACGGATACCGCACTGGTCGAAGCACCTCGCTCCATCTCTATCGCCACCCGCGAGCAAATGGACGACCGCGGCGTGCACAGCCTGGATGATGCCGTGCGCTACATGCCGGGTATCGTCTCCGCCAGCTATGGCAGCGACACACGCTATGACTGGATGCGCGTGCGTGGCTTTGAGCCCACGCAGTTCCTCGACGGCCTGCCGCTGCCACGAGGTGTGTACGCCAACCCGAAAGCCGAAACCTGGAACCTGGATCGCCTCGCCTTGCTGCGCGGGCCGGCTTCCTCAATCTACGGCCAGACGCCGCCCGGTGGTTTGCTGGACATGGTAAGCCGTCGCCCGCAGGCCGAAAGTGCTCACGAAATTCAGCTCCAGTACGGCAGTGATAATCATCGTCAGATCAACTTTGCCAGCACCGGTAAAATCGATGATGAAGGCCAGTTTCTCTACAGCCTGAGCGGCGTACTGCGCGACAGTGGTACCCAGATCGATCATGTCGACGACAAGCGCTACAACATTGCTCCGAGCCTGACCTGGAATATCGACGAAGACACCAAACTGACCTTTCTGTCGCAATTCACCCGCGACGATACCGGTGTGACCAGTCAATTCCGCCCGATCCAGGGCACCAAGATCGACATGCCGTTCGGCGATATCTCACACCACAAGAACCTGGGCGATCCGAATTACGAGTTTTACGACCGCACTTACTACGCGCTGGGCTATGCCTTCGAACATCGCATCAATGATGTCTGGCAGTTCCGCCAGAACCTGCGCTATACCAAATCGGACCTGGCGTTCCAGACAATTACCGTCAGCGCCTATGTCCCCGAATTCGGCCTTGAAGTCGACAACGAAGGGAACACTGGCAGGTCTACCACCAACGTGGATGAAGACATCAGCCAGTTCGCGGTGGATAACAACTTCCAGGGCGACTTCGCTACAGGTGAGATCAACCACACCTTATTGATTGGCCTGGATCACCAGCGCATCAACACCAACTATCTGTCGTTGTTCGGTACTGCGCCAGGCGTGAATGTGAACCACCCGGAATACGGGCTCCCCATCGTTCGCCCAACGGTGCCCGGCGCTTTCGATTTCGATTACAACCAGAAATCCCGCCAAACCGGGCTCTACATTCAGGACCAAATGGCGCTCGACAACTGGCGTCTGACCCTGGGTGGTCGCGAGGACTGGGTTCATACCGGCACCAAGTTCTATAACAAAGGCGATGCCACCAACACCGAACGCGACAAGAAGTTCAGCGGCAACGCTGCAATCAGCTACGTGTTCGACTCGGGTTTTGTACCGTACCTGTCCTATGCCGAATCCTTCCAGCCAACCAGCAACGCCAGTGCTGATCCGCAAGAATCGTTCAAGCCTACCGAAGGCAAGCAGTGGGAGCTGGGCATCAAGTATCAGCCACCAGGTTCCAACACCCTGTTGAGTGCGGCGATTTATGACCTCACCCAGAAAAATGTGGAAGTGACCAACAACATCGGCAACATCACCGTCACCAGCCAGACCGGTGAAGTGAAAGTCCACGGCCTTGAGCTCGAAGCCGTTTCCGACGTCACTGAAAACCTCAAAGTGATCGCCGCCTACACCCTGGCCAAATCCGAAGTGCAAGACGGCCAGTACAAAGGCAACCGCTTGCAGCTGATGCCAAACCAGCAAGCCTCGCTGTGGGCTGACTACACCTGGCACAGCGGTGTGCTCGATGGCTTTGGTATCGGTGGCGGTGCGCGCTATACCGGCAACACCTACGGCGACCAGGCCAACACCTGGCTGGGCAAGGCAGATGCCTACACCGTGTTCGATGCCGCCGTGCACTACGACTTGGGCCGCCTGGACAACAGCCTCAAAGGCGCATCGTTGGCCGTCAACGCCACCAACGTATTCAACAAGGATTACATCTCCACCTGCGACGGCTTCTATTGCTACTACGGAGACCTGCGCAGCGTTGTCGCCAGCGCCACCTACAGGTGGTAACGGCCTGAAAATACCTGGGTAAAGACCAAGCCGTCCCACCGTGGACGGCTTTGGTATTTCTGAAAGCTGAGAAATAAAATGTAATGAAAAGCTCAACCATACGCCGCTGGTCGTTCATCCACACCTGGACCAGCCTGATCTGCACCCTGTTCCTGCTGATGCTGGCGCTGACCGGTTTGCCGCTGATCTTTCACCACGAGATCGACCACTTGCTGGGCAATGCGCCGGAACTCAAAGAGATGCCCGCCGACACGCCGAAGCTGGACCTGCAACAGCTGGTACTCAAGGCCCAGGCCCATCGCCCGGGCGAGGCCATGCAGTATTTCGGCTGGGATGAAGACGACAGTAACGGTGTGATCACCATCATGGCGGCCACTGCCGGTACTCACCCTGACTTGTCGCACACCTTCATGCTCGATGGCCGCACCGGCGAAGCCGTCGAAATGCCGTCTTCCAACGGTGGCTTCATGATGACCATGCTGCGCCTGCACGTGGACATGTTTGCCGGGCTACCGGGGAAACTGCTGCTGGCGTTCATGGGCTTGCTGTTCGTCGTGGCGATCATCTCCGGCGTGGTGCTTTACGCGCCTTTCATGCGCCGCTTGAAATTCGCCTCCGTGCGCCATGAGAAGTCGTCGCGGCTGCGCTGGCTCGACCTGCACAACCTGATCGGCATCGTCACCCTGACCTGGGCGTTGGTGGTGGGTGTCACCGGGGTCATCAGCGCCCTGTCGGACCTGGTGATCGCCGCCTGGCGCAACGACAGCCTGAGTGCCTTGGTCGCACCTTACCGGGACGCTCCGCCCTTGACCGAACTGGCTCCAGTCAGCCGTGTACTGGATATCGCTGAAGGCGCCGCACCCGGCATGGTCCCGGACTTCATCGCATTCCCCGGCACGCGCTTTTCCAGCGAGCACCATTACGCCGTGTTCATGAAAGGCGGCACACACCTCACCTCGCACCTGCTGACGCCAGTGCTGATCGATGCTTCGACACTGGCCGTGACCGCCGTCGGTGACCGTCCCTGGTACATGGACGCGATGCTGCTGTCGCAACCGCTGCACTTTGGTGATTACGGCGGCCGGCCGATGCAGATCCTCTGGGCCGTGCTCGATGTGCTGACCATCATCGTGCTGGGCAGCGGCCTGTACCTGTGGTGGAGCAAACATCGGCGCCCGCGGGTGCAGGAGGCCAGCGCATGAGCCATCGCTCGCAATCTACCCGGACGATCTTTGCCTGGCCCCTTGTGATTGGCCTGCTGGGCGCCGCGGGGCTGTTTGCCGCGTTGCTCGGTGATGACGCCTGGGACGTGCTGTCCTGGGTTGGCCTGGGGATTCCCGCGTTACTGAGCCTGCGTGGACTGCTCAAACGCCGCGCAAAAGTGACATAAGCATGTACCGACTGCGCTCAACCGCGCAGGCCTAGCATGCCCAGCTCCCTTTCATCAGGAGCTGGGCCATGCCAACCCCCCTCGATCGTATTGAATCCATTGATACCCAGCTGGGCACCTTGCTGGAAGGGCTACCCAGCCTGGAGCAGGCCCTGGACCAGTGCCTGGCCAATGCTGCGGCTGACACCACCCTGCGCGCCCGTGACCTGATCATCGACAAGCGATCCCTGCTCGAACATGTGGGCGAGCGGCTACAGGGCAACAGCGCATTTACCCTTGCAGCCGACAGCCTGGTCAGCCACGGCGATAAGCCGCTGACAGCACTCAACCTGAAGGCATTGGCCAGTGCTGTTGAGACGCTCTGCCAGCACCTGCGGCAAACCTTTTACGCCAGCCTGCTCGACTTCTGGGCACAGACAGACAGCACGGGGAAAAGCCGCCAGCAGCGCCTGACCGCGCTACGCAAAACACAATTGCTCAACGAAATCGAACTGCGCCTGGGTGATCAAACCCTGAACTACGACCAGGCCTACTCCCTGCGAATCTGCCTGGAGCTGCCACTGCCCTGGCAACGTCTGCATTTGCCATTGAGCAATCGCCCACAGGTGTACCGCCCCTTGCTCAGCGCCAGCGCCCCCAATTGGCGGGCCTACCTGCCAGGCACGCTGGTGATCGTCCAGACGGGGCCGCAAGGGACGATGCTCACAGGCCAGGAAGAGGTGGGCTCGGCGCTGCTTTACAGCCTGGCGCATGGCATCGAAGTCTTCGCCAGTCTCAAGGCCTTGCACACTGAGCTGTGCGAACGCCTGGACGATCCTCATCAAAGCTCGCCCCTGCTCGAACTGACAACGCGCCCCCAAGACCGCGAACGAGCCCCTCAGGCCGAACGCCTGCGCTACGACTGGTTTACCGGGAGCGTGCTGGAAGAACAGGTCGAAAGCCTGCTAGCCGTGCAGCGTGCACGCTTGAGCAACGCCTGGCTGGAGGCCTGGAACCAGGGTCTTCAAGGCGATATCCCGGCCTTTGACCGTGCGCTCCTGCAGGCGATGGACCTGCGCCCGGCGGCCACCAGCAAAGGCTTGCTCGCCACCCGCTATGCCTTGCTACTGGAGAAGCACCTGCCGTCCTGGCTGCGCTCAAGCTCGCAGCAAGCCCTCTCCCAGATCATGCAGACCCTGCAGGAGTTGGCCGCCGCCATCGAACTCGCTGCAGCCCCGGGCATCCTCACCCTTGAGCAATTCAATCAGCGCCACACGCTGCTCGGCTGGACGCAGGAACGGCTGCGCGAACGCCTACGCAACGAGCATGGGCTGGACCTCAAGCCGCAAGACATTCGCATCAGCGTCACCATGGCCCGCCAGATCGGGCCAGTCCTGAACCCGTTGCTGCCAACCAGTTACATTGCCGTGGCCAGCCGACCGCAGGCCGGTGAAAGCATCGAAATGGTGAGCACCACCTGGTCCCTGGATGAGCTGGCGCTGCTGAACATCGCCTGGTTCGATATCGACTACTGGCTGACGGCCCGTGTCTATCACGTTGATGGTCTCAACATACCAGCACTGACACCAGGTGTTGTGAAAGCGCTGGTTCGCTCCCTCAATGCCGGCAGTGGCTATGCGCACTTTGTGCGCAGCCACTTGATCGACTCAGACGCCGGCCAGTGGCGCCAGCAAGCCCACATCAGTGTCAATCGGGCACGTATGCGTGCCGAAGCAGCCAAGGCGCGGCATGCCGGGCACTTCCTTGCCGACTCGCTGGAGCAGGGTTATCGCTGGGCCAGCGTGATTCTCAAATTCCCCGACAGCGCATGGCGCGCAACGGTAGAAGAGCACCGGATCAGTGTTCGCCAACTGGTCATCCAGGGTCATACCGTGCAGGGTGTACTGCTGCTGACGGCTGAAGTCGACAGTGTCAGTTCTTTTGTGCTTTACACCCCCAATGCCCCTGACCGACGCCCCTGGCGGGAATACCGTAACTCACGCGAACTGCTCAAAGCCCTGCGCAAATCTCCGACGTTGCGCAGCTACTTCGTCGAGCGCGTGCCCTTTGCCGATGGCAAATACATTGATCAGTTGCTACACAAGGGCAGGCTCGGCCCACACCTGAGTCGGCCTACCATCGACGGCAACTGGTGCGAGGCCTACTACCTGGCGGAAGTGAAGTCGCTGCTTGCCGCGGTCGACAACGGTAGCCGTACAACGACTGAGATGAATATTCAGTCAATGGTGACGATCGCCTGGTGGATCGTCGACCTGATCAGCCTGGTACTGCCTAGCCGTGCCTTGGCAGCGCTGGCGTTTGGCCGTATGGCCATTGATGTCTGGGATGCGCTGTCGGGCCTCAAAGCTAACGACCTCGAGGCGGTGCTGCGTCATACCTACAGCGCTTTGGCACACACGAGCGACGGCATCAACAATTATGCGGGCTCGACGTTGATGCGCCGCACCCTGCGTGGCCTGCCCAAAAACCCACCCCTGCCTTTACCGCAACGCATGAGCGTAACGCCCAACAGCAGCCAGTTGCGCTATCGAATCGATGGTATTTACGGAGAAGGTGTCTACGAGCAATCGTCAGCCTATACGGGGCTCACTCAATACTTCGTCAAGGACAGGCAAGGGCGTCACTACCAGGTCAGCTACGACGGGCGACGCTGGCTGGCGATCGATCCCAAACAACCGGACAGCTACCTGAAAGTGCCGCTCAAGCGTCGTGAAGATGGCGAGTGGGTGATCGACTCACCGGTACTCTGGTACGACGGGTTGCCCGACTTGCCCAAGCTGTTTGCCGACTGCCAGCCGGATACACCATTGGCTGGCGCCCCGGTCGAGCCAGCCAGCCAGCTTTACCGGGCTGACGGACAACTCTACCTGCAAGCCAAGACCCACCAACTGCCGCTACGCCCGCACCTGCTCGCTGACCACTACCACCTACAGATCCCGCAGGCGCAGCACAGCGCCGTGCCGGTGTGGGCGGTGTTGCGCTGGCAAGACAAACAATGGCGTATTCGCGTTCGCCAGAGCGGCCGTAGCAGCGACTGGCTGCCACTGCCGGACGAGTCCCGGTAGGAGCGGGCTTGCCCCGCGATGCGATGTGACTGACAAACCGCAATCGCGGGGCAAGTCGGATCGCCGCACCGCCGCTCCCACCGGAGGGTGGTCAATCGGTCAGCTTTGGCAGGCACTCATCCAGGCGTTTGTGCAAGGCACTGCCACTCGGCCAGTTGCGCAGCAGGCGCGCACGGTCACGGGCAAAGGCCGGGGCGAAACTGAGCTGGGTGGCGTGCTGACACATCGCGTCGAGGTCGATCAGCGACCATTGGCCGGCCTGCCAGAACAGGTTATGACCCTTCATGTCGCCGTGACTGATGCGCTCGTGGATCAGCTGCTTGAGCAGCGCCTGCAAGGCCTCAAGCTGCGCCTCGGGCACTTCGCCGCTGTCGATATAAGGTGCGAAGCACTCGATCAGGTCCGGTCCTTCGGCGTACTCGGTCACCAGATAGGCACGGCTGCGCAAGCCCATGACCCGCTGCTCCAACACCGCCAGCGGTCGGGGCGTGGCGATACCGAGAAACTCCAGGCGATGCCCT
Organism: Pseudomonas sp. NUPR-002; assembly: GCF_056322725.1. NCBI lineage: Bacteria > Pseudomonadati > Pseudomonadota > Gammaproteobacteria > Pseudomonadales > Pseudomonadaceae > Pseudomonas > Pseudomonas sp. NUPR-002. The sequence goes on along the minus strand of NZ_CM150476.1, from coordinate 403,313 downwards.
TCGATCCACGAGTGCCAGGCCCGGCTCGGGCGCCAGAAGCGCTTGAACCAGTGCGCGGTGTTCTTGATGTTGTAACGCTTGAGCACCAACGGCCGGCCATTCACCTCGACTCGCGCGACACTGGCAGCACCACCGGTCTTGTACAGGTGGCCCTGGTCAATCAGTGAATCCGCCTGCTCCAGCACCGGCAGCATGGCAGCCAGTTCTTCGCGACGAACCGAACGCAATCCGCTCAGGCCACGCTCCACGCTGAACAGCGTGCATTCGCGACCGGCCTTTTCCAGATAATCCTTCAAACGCCAGCTGCGTACCTTGTCGATCTGCTTCTGCAGCGCTTCCAGTGGCAGCGCATGCTCGGCGTTGGCCAACAGGTAATGCACCAGCAGTTCTTCAATGAACGGTTCCAGGCGCTTGGGCAGTTGTGCGAACAATACGCCGAGGTTCTGCAACACCTGCGCGCGCGACAGCGGTTTACCCAAGGTTTCGGCCTTGATCCCGGCGCCATCGATCAGGTACAGCTGACCGCCATGGCGCATCAGGTTGTCCAGGTGCAAGTCTTCCTGCCACAAGCCCTTGGCGTGCATCTGTGCCACGGCGGCCAACGCTTCACCGAGCACCATTTGTTGCTCATCAGCCAGCACAGGCAGGGCTTCGACCTCGGCCCAGGCATCGGCCAGGCTCTGCGCACCTTCAAGGAATTCGAACAACAACCAGCCGCCCTCGCCTTCGCGCAGGCCGTCGGCCAGCAGCAGCGGCGTGGTCAGCCCTTGCGCCGCCAGCAGGCGGGCACCGTCGAGTTCACGCTGAAAATGCCGGGGGGCACTGTTGCCAACCAGCAGCTTTGCCAGCACCGGCTTGCCGCGCCAGATACCGGCGCCTACGTAACGTTGCCCGGGCAACACCCGCAACAGGCTGAGCAATTGCAGTTCGGCAGGGCCTGCGGCATCGGCCAGGCCGATGTTCAGGGGCAGGTCCGGGTAACGCCCGGCACCTTTGAGTTCGGACAAACGCATCAACGAGCCTCTTTCTCACGACGGCGGCGCGACAGGCGCTGCAGCCAGGTATCGACCAGCGTGCTGTCGGTGGGTTGCTCAAGATAAGACGACAGCATTACCCGCACATCAGCCTCGCTCCACAGCGGTGCGCGACGCAACAGCGGCTCAAGATCCTTGAGCCGGTCACGCATGCCCAGCAACAGCGGCCGGGTTTTTTCCAGGTCGATCAGTTGCGCCTGCCAGCCTTCGCTGCGCTCACGCAAAAAAATGTGCTTGGGATAGAAACAGCCATGCACCTGACCTGCTGAGTGCACGGTACGCGCCAACAGGCCACAGGCCCGCAGAATGCCTTGGCGCTGGCCAATCTCCAGGGTCGGCCACACGCCGAACAGGCTGTCCAGGTCGCTCCAGTCATCGAGCGCACGGGTCAGCAGGATCGCCCGGCGCTCACCATCAATCTTGCGTTCGCCGTAGTAAACCGCCTGCAGCGCGGGAATGCCCAACTTCTGGTAACGGGTGATATTGCGGAACTCGCGGGCAAAGGTCGGCTCACCGAAGGGCCGATGCAAGGTGCGGGTCAGGTAGTCGCTCTGGCGTTTGAGGTAGTAACCCTTACCCTCAAGCTCCAGACGATAAACGCTGCTCCAGCCGCCGCGGCCGGTGTTGGGCTCATCCACGGCATCGAGCTGCAGCGCCCAGAGCTGGTCGAAACCGTTCAGGCCATGGCGCTCAAGCAGTGCAATGTCGGCACTGGCGAGAAAATCAGTCATTCGCGTCCCTCGAAAAACGTCACGACATGCCGAATCCGGCGCTTGTCCGATGCATTGAGGCGCTCGCGCCCGCGGTACTGCAGGTAAAAGCGCAAACGCTGCGTGGCCGACAGGTGATATTTGGCCACTTTGTCCAGGCACGCCAAGTCTTTGGTAATCCGGTAGCGCAGCATAAAGCCCCACCAGAAGTCGCCCGTCGGGCAATCGATGAAGAATAGCCGCGCTTGATCATCAACCAGCAGGTTGCGCCACTTCAGGTCGTTATGGGTGAAATGGTGATCATGCATGACCCGCGTGTGCCGGGCCAACTGACGGCTGATGTGGTCGACCCAGCCACGATCGGCCAGGCGTGAGTCCTTGCGCTCGGCCAGGGCCGAGAGGTCTTCGGTGCGCGGCAGTTCGCGGGTGATCATCGCCCCACGGCCAAAGGCCAGGCCGTTGCGTTCCAGGCCCCAGGCCACCACCTCGGCGGTGGGGATATCCCATTTGGCGAACTGCTTGAGGTTTTGCCACTCGGCCTTGATCCGCGGGCGCCCCAAGTAGCGGCGCAAGCCTTTACCGGCGCCGGTGTAACGCTTGACGTAATAATTCACCCCGTCGCGCTCAACGCGGATCACTTCACTCAACGGGTCGTGGGTCAGACGCTCACCCTGCAAGGCGAAGACTGCCTCGATACTGCCAAAATCCGCCGCCAGCGCCTGGTAACCAGGCTCCAGTGTCCATCCCGCCATCAGAGCGCATCCCCGTATCGTTGTTTACGCTCGTAGAGCTTCTGCGCCTTGCCTTCCAGCCAGCGCAGCAGCACGGCTTCTTCGGCAAGGATCTGGCGCAGCGGTTGCTGGAAGTAACCGCGCAGAAAGCGCAACTTGTCGCGCCGGGTCAGGCCGATGTCCAGCGCCGAGAAATACAGCGCGGCCAGGTCCTTGTTACGCCAGCGTCGCGAGATGCTCGCACGGGTCTGCGCACGGTGCAGGTCGATGACCGACAGTTTGAAATCATCGGCCGTCACTTCGCGGTCGGTGTGCAGCAGAAAGTGGCAGATGTAGCAGTCTCGGTGATTGACCCCGGCGCGGTGCATCATCCCGGTCATGCGCGCCACTTCAGCGATCAGCGCGCGCTTGAGGCGCGGCTGCGGCGGTTGCTTGAGCCAGTCGATGCTGAAGTCTTCGAGGCTGACCGTCGGCGCCAGCTCTTCGGTGACGATAAATGAATGCTGCGCCGCCGGGTTGCTGCCACGCTCGCCGTACGCCACGGCGGTCATGGTCGGCACGCCAACCTCATGCAGGCGCTGGATCGCTTGCCATTCCTGACCGGCACCGAGCACCGGCAGCTTGGCAGTGAACAGGTTCTTGAAGATCTCACCCCAGCCAATGCCCCGGTGAATCTTCACGAAGTAGCCACGCCCCTCGACCTCGGTGCGCAGCGTGCGGCGACCTTCCAGCTCGCGGTACACCTGGCCCTGCAGGCCCTCCACGGCATCGAAGGCATCGCGCCCGGCCCACAGGCGTTTGAACGGCTCGGCCAATATCAGTTTCATTTACGCTCCGGGGCCAGAATCACATCGGCAGCATGCTCGGGCATGCTGTAGAGGTCGGCGGTGTCGGCGAACGCCAGGCCATTGCGGGCCCAGTCAGCGCGGGCGCTATCGTCTTCGAGCATGCGCTGCAGGTACTGATTGAGCTGTTCCTGTTCGAACGGCTCATCCAGCACCAGGCCGCTGTCGGCCTCGGCAATGTAATGGGCATAACCACAGACTGCCGAGACCAGCACCGGCAGCCCGGCGACCAGCGCTTCGAGCAATACCGTGCCAGTGTTTTCGTTGTAGGCCGGGTGAATCAACAGGTCGGCGCCGAGCAGGAAACGCGGGATATCGCTGCGGCCCTTGAGGAACTGCACCTGATCGTTCAGACCGAGTGTTGTGCTCTGCAGCTGGAACACCTTGGGATCGTCCTGGCCGATCACCATCAGCCGGGTGCGCTTGCGCAGGGCCGTGGGCAGCGCCGCCAGCGCCTTGAGGCTGCGGTCAACGCCTTTGGTCTTGAACCCGGAGCCGATCTGCACCATCAGCAGCTGGTCATCCTTGAGGTCGAACTCACGGCGAAACTCGGCGCGGATCTCGGCGGCATTGGCCGGCGCCCGACGGTCCTGGGAAATTCCCGGCGGCAGCAGGTGGAAACGCTCCAGCGGCGTGCCGTAGTGCTTGATGAACAAGGGTTGCTGGACTTCCGAGATCATCAACACCTCGGTCTTGGCATCCTTGGCAAACACCGCCCGCTCATACTCGGCAAAGTGCCGGTAGCGGCCCCAGCGACGGTACAGCGAGTTACGCAGGTTCTGCGCCTTGTCTTCGAAGCAGCCGTCGGCGGCGTAGTACACATCCAGCCCCGGCATCTTGTTGAAGCCGATCAGACGGTCTACCGGACGCTTGGCCAGGTCGGCCTCCATCCAGGCGCTGAGTTTCTCGTTGCGCCGATGGTTGAACAGCGCCTTGACCGGTGCCACCAGCACCTCGAAACCTTCAGGCACATCGCCTTCCCAGATCAGCGTGTAAACGCGGATCTTGTGACCACGGCGCTGGCACTCCAGGGCGATACGCATGAAATCGCGCTGCAGCCCGCCGAAGGGGAAATATTTGTACAGCACAAAAGCCAGTTGCATTAACGAACATCCTCAGCCAGCAGCAACGCGCGCAATTGGCTCGCTACACGCTCGGGATTCAGGCGAGTGAAGCACAGCGGCCACTCGCGTTTGAGATCGAACCGGCGCTGATCGTCAGCACTCGGTTTATAGGTACATTTTTTCTGCAGGCACGGGGCACAGGCAAAGTCGCTGGCCAGGTGTACCTGCGACTTGCCGTAAGCGCCGGTCAGCCCCGGGTTGGTCGGGCCGAACAGCGACAGGGTCGGCACATCCAGCGCCGCAGCCAAGTGCCCCAGTCCGGTATCCACCGCCACACAGGCCTTGGCCGCAGCCAGCACCCGGGCGACACCGGCCAGGTTCAATTTTGGCAGTACCTGGCAGTTGCTCAAGCCTTTGGCAATGCGTTCGGCACGCGCCTGCTCGGCCGGATTGCCCCACGGCAGGCGCACCTGCAGGCCTTGCTGGCCCAGGCGCTCAGCCAACTGCCGCCAGTAGGCCTCGGGCCAGTGCTTGGTCGCCCAGGTTGTGCCATGCAGGAACACCACGAACGGTGCAGCTGGCGGCAACTGCAGGCGATTGAGGTCGAGCCCGTAGTCACCCAGGCCAGCGGGCAGGTCATAGCCCAAGGCCAGGGCGATCAGTTGCCGTACCCGCTCCACCGCATGTTGCCCGCGCTGCACCGAAAAGCGTCGGTCATAGAAGCGGCTGGACAGCCCTTCACGTGCCGAATAACGGTCCAGCCCAGCCACCGGGGCTTTGACGTAGCGGGTCAGCCAGGCCGATTTGACCAGGCCTTGCGCGTCGATCACCAGGTCATACTGACGCTCGCGCAGGCGCTGCTTGAACTGCCGCCATTCGCCATTTTTGATGGTCTGCCAGAGGTTCTTGCGCCAACGGCGAATCGCCACCGGGATGACCTGGTCTACCGCCGGGTGCCAGCTGGGGATCTCGGCAAAGCCTTCTTCAACCACCCAGTCGAATCGAATCCCGGGAATCGCCCGCGACGCGTCGGTGAGCGCCGGCAGCGCGTGAATCACATCACCCAGGGACGAGGTCTTGATCAGCAATACCCGCACTTAGTCGACCTCAACCAGAACATCGACCAGGCTCGGACCATTCAGGCGCTGCAAGGCAGCTACCACAGCCTCAGGTTCGAGCTGACGCAGGCAGTTGTAATGGCCGAAACGGCAGGTACGGTCGAAACACGGGCTGCACTCCAGGCCCAGGCGCACCACTTCGACCTGATCGGCCAGCGGCGGGGTAAAGCCCGGTGAGGTTGAGCCGTAGACCGCTACCAGCGGACGGTTGAGGGCTGCGGCTACATGCATCAGCCCCGAATCGTTGGACACCACCGCATCGCTGCACGACAGCAGATCGATAGCCTCGGCCAGCGAGGTTTCGCCGCTGAGGTTATAGGACTCTTCACGCAGGCCCGGGATCAGCCGGTCACGAATCGACTCGCCCACCGCGTGGTCGTTTTTCGAGCCAAACAGCCACACTTGCCAGCCTTCGCGGATCTTCACCTCGGCAACCTTGGCGTAGTGTTCCGAAGGCCAGCGTTTGGCCTCGCCGAACTCGGCACCCGGGCACAGCGCCAATACCGGACGATCGAGGCTCAGGCCGAACTTGGCCAGGGCCGCATCACGGCTGGTGGCCTCGATCTGCAGGCTTGGGCGCGGGTACGGCTTTGGCAGCTCGGTGCCTGCCGGGTAAGCCAGGGCCATGAAGCGCTCGATCATCAGCGGGTAGCGCGCCTTGTCCAGCTTGCGCACATCGTTGAGCAGGCCGAAACGCAGCTCACCGCGCCAGCCGGTGCGCTTGGGGATACCAGCGAAGAACGGCACCAACGCCGACTTCAGCGAATTGGGCAGCAAGATGGCCTGGTCGTACTGACCGGCCAGCGATTTGCCGATACGCCGCCGCGTCGCCAGTTCCAGCGCGCCGTGGCCGAGCGGAAAGCTCAAGGCCTGACGCACTTCAGGCATGCGCTCGAGGATCGGCCGGCTCCACTCGGGGGCCAGGACGTCGATCACACACGCCGGATGTTGCTGCTTCAGGCAATGGAACAGGGTCTGTGCCATTACCATGTCGCCCACCCAGCTGGGGCCAATGATCAAAATTCTCATGCTTTATCCAGAAACGATCAGGGAGGCTGCAGCCTGTCCGCAAACAGCCTGGCCTCCCTTCTTTATATTCAGGCTATATAGCGACCAGTGTACGCCACTCGGGCTGTAGTGTGGTCGAGGCAGGCTTCCTGCCGCCTGATTCGCCTGGTTCAACCGCTTAGGTCAGGCCCATTTGCGCCCAGATCCGCCGCACTTCGCCGCGTTCTTTAACGAACTGCGAGGCATCGATCACCCCGGCCTGCTTCTGCAGGGCCTGGCGGTGAGCTGCCGAGCGAAATGCCTTGTACACCTCACGCAGCAGAATCGCATCGCTGGCGGGCATCAACCCGGCCTGTTCAAGCTCTTCAAGGATGCGGATGTTGTCGGTCCAGCGCAGCAGTTCCGGATGGTCGTGAGACCAGGCCAAAGCGGCGTATTGCACCATAAATTCGATATCGACGATACCACCGGCATCCTGCTTGATATCAAAGGGCACGCCCGCCTCGAAAGCGTTGGCGCCGGTACCGGCGGCACTGACCTTGGTCCCCAGGTTGTCACGCATCTTGGTGCGCATTTCGCTGACTTCAAGCTGCAACTTGGGCAAATCACGCGCCTGCCCGAGAATCCGCGCCCGTACCGCTTCGAAGGCCGAGCCCACCTGTGGGCAACCGGCCAACACCCGTGCGCGCACCAGCGCCTGGTGCTCCCAGGTCCAGGCCTCGTTCTGTTGATAACGCTCGAAAGCCCCTACCGAACTGACCAACAGGCCCGAGGCACCTGAAGGACGCAGGCGCATGTCCACGTCGTAGAGCTGCCCGGAGTTGGTCTGGGTGGTCAGCAGGTGAATGATGCGCTGGCCCAGGCGGGTGAAGAACTGGGCGCTGTCGATAGGTTTGGCGCCATCGGTTTCGGCCTGCGGATCACCGTCATGGATGAACACCAGGTCAAGGTCCGAGCCATGGCCCAGTTCGATGCCACCGACTTTGCCGTAGCCGACAATAATGAACCCCGGATCACACAGGCTGCCGTCGCTGCGCTTCGGTTGGCCGTGGCGCGATACCGTCTGGCGCCAGGCCAGGGCCAGCACCTGGTTGAGAATCGCTTCCGCCAGCCAGGTCAGGTAGTCACTGACCTTCATCAACGGCAGGTTACCGGCGATTTCAGACGCGGCCACGCGCAGGCTGTGGGCCAGCTTGAAATGGCGCAAGGCTTCCATCTGCTGTTCCAGATCGTCCTCGGGGATGCGCGTCAGCCGCTCGCGCAGCTCGGCTGCAAGCTCCGGCGCCAGTGGCGGGCTGAACAAACGGCCCTCGTTCAACAGTTCATCGAGCAGCAGCGGGAAGCGGGTGATCTGCTCGGCAATCCACGGGCTGGCGGCACACAAGGTCAACAAACGGCGCAGCGCCCCGGGGTTTTCGGTCAGCAGCACCAGATACGCCGAACGCCGGGCCACCGCTTCCACCAACGGCAAGACCCGCTCGAGCACCAGGTCCGGGTCGGCATGCTCCACGGCCTGCGCCAGCAAGCGTGGAATGAAGGCGTCCAGACGCTCACGCCCCAAGCGCTGCATGGCGCGCAGCTGGCCACTGTTGCGCAGACCGGCCAGTTGCCGCAGCGCCTTGCTCGGGTCGGCAAAACCGGCGTCCTGCAGCTGGCGGCAAGCGGCCTCCTCATCCTGGGCTTCTTCCCACAGCGGCAGCCATTCACCGCCAACAATCACCTCGCCCTCTTCGTTTTCGTCTTCGTCCGGGTCGGCGATGACCTGACGGAAATGCCAGTCGATGCGGCCGCGCCAGTGCATCAGCTGGGCATGGAAACTCGCCCAGTCGGCAAAGCCGAGCATAAAGGCGATGCGCGCACGGTCCAGGTCACTGTCTGGCAGCATCTGGGTCTGGCGGTCGGCGATGGCCTGGATCGCATGCTCGGTGTAACGCAAGAACTCATAGCCTTCACGCAGTTCGGCGACCACCGCAGGCGGCAGGTAGCCTTGCCCCTCAAGGGTCGCCAGCACCTTGAGCAAGGGCCGTTGCTGCAGGCTCAGGTCGCGCCCGCCGTGAATCAGCTGGAACGCCTGGGCAATAAACTCGACCTCACGAATACCGCCAGCACCGAGCTTGATGTTGTCGGCCATACCTTTGCGCCGCACTTCTTGCTGGATCAGCTGCTTCATGGTGCGCAGCGCTTCAATGGCGGAAAAATCCAGGTAGCGCCGGTAAACGAACGGGCGCAGCACATTCAGCAACTGTGCTCCGGCCTGCTGGTCACCGGCCACCACCCGCGCCTTGATCATCGCGTAGCGTTCCCAGTCGCGGCCCTGGTCCTGGTAATACTGCTCCAGTGCATTGAAGCTGAGCACCAGCGCGCCCGACGAGCCGTAAGGCCGCAGACGCATATCAACGCGGAACACGAAACCGTCGACGGTGATCGGGTCCAGGGCTTTGATCAGGCGCTGGCCCAGGCGGGTAAAGAACTCCTGGTTATCCAGCGAGCGCTTGACCCCTTCGGTTTCACCACCCTCGGGGAAGGCAAAGATCAGGTCGATGTCCGAAGACAGGTTCAGCTCGACCGCACCCAGCTTGCCCATGCCCAGCACCACCATGTGCTGCGGCTGGCCGCTGCGATGCCCCATCGGTGTACCGAACTGCTGGCAGTGACGCGGGTACAGCCAGTTATAGGCTTGGTCAATGCAGGCATCGGCCAGATCAGACAGGTCCCGGCAGCTTTGCACCAGATCGGCCTGGCGGTTCAGGTCACGCCAGATGATCCGCACCTGCTGGCGGTTGCGCTGGCGGCGCAAGTTGCGCGCCAGTTCGTCCTCGCTTTGCGCCGCCTGACTGGCGTCGGCAATCTGCGCGCACAGTTCACCTGGGCCGAAGCTACGGTCGAGTTCGCCGCTGGCGGCCAGTGCCAGCAGCATGGCCGGGTCGCGCAATGACTGTTCCAGGACAAAGTCACTGGCGGCGGCAACCCGAGCGAACTGCGCCCACCGTTCAGGCGTCCAGCTATCAAGGGACACATCAGGCACCTGGGCAACCGCGGCGCGCAGCGCTTGTTCGTTACGGCTGACTAACGGTGCGAGGGGGGCAGGCAGGTCAACCAGCAAAGGCAGGCTCATGGTCTATCCTTGATCGGCGAGAAAAGATTAGCGGCAACAGGTGGGATCATTTGTATTGCACCCTCTGTAGGAGCGGGCTTGCCCCGCGAAGCGATGTGATGGGTGAAATGCGATCGCGGGGCAAGCCCGCTCCCACCAACCGTGGCTGGACTGTCATACAAAAGTTAGAAATAGCTGAAAAACATGATTCTGTGGCAGAAACCATCGCAGCAAACCTTTTCTTAACTTGCTTTTAACCACCGGTATCGTTTTTTCCCACAACCTGAACTGAGGCCACAAGCCAGTTTTCTGTAGTTTTACTACTGCTTCTTCACTTCAAAAGCATGAAATGGTGATTCATTTGTAGTAAAACTACACAACGCCGGTACACTCTCCGGTAATCCAAGAATTTCATGTCGTCTGCCCAAAAGGCCAGTCGCAAACTCAGGCAACCGATTCTGGAAGCCTTTCCGCCCTGGAGCAAGCCATGCAAGACCTCGATCCCGTCGAAACCCAGGAATGGCTGGACGCCCTGGAGTCGGTTCTCGACAAAGAAGGCGAAGACCGCGCTCACTACCTGATGACCCGTATGGGCGAGCTGGCCACCCGTAGTGGCTCCCAGCTGCCATATGCCATCACCACGCCATACCGCAACACCATCCCTGTCACCCACGAAGCACGCATGCCTGGCGACCTGTTCATGGAACGCCGCATTCGCTCGATGGTTCGTTGGAACGCGCTGGCAATGGTTATGCGCACCAACCTGAAAGACTCGGATCTGGGCGGCCACATTTCGAGCTTCGCCTCCAGTGCCACCCTGTATGACATCGGCTTCAACTACTTCTTCCAGGCCCCGACCGAAGAACACGGCGGCGACCTGATCTTCTTCCAGGGCCACGCCTCGCCTGGCGTCTACGCCCGCGCCTTCATGGAAGGCCGCATCAGCGAAGACCAGATGAACAACTTCCGTCAGGAAGTTGATGGCAAGGGCCTGTCGTCCTACCCGCACCCATGGCTGATGCCTGACTTCTGGCAGTTCCCGACTGTTTCCATGGGTCTGGGCCCGATCCAGGCGATCTACCAGGCACGCTTCATGAAGTACCTGGAAGCCCGTGGTTTCATCCCGGCTGGCAAGCAGAAAGTCTGGTGCTTCATGGGCGACGGCGAGTGCGACGAGCCGGAATCCCTGGGTGCAATCGCCCTGGCTGGCCGCGAGAAGCTGGACAACCTGATCTTCGTCATCAACTGCAACCTGCAGCGCCTCGACGGCCCGGTTCGCGGCAACGGCAAGATCATCCAGGAACTCGAAGGCGTGTTCCGTGGCGGTGGCTGGAACGTCAACAAAGTGGTTTGGGGCCGTTTCTGGGACCCACTGCTGGCCAAGGACACCAACGGTGCCCTGCAACGCCGTATGGACGAAGTCATCGACGGCGAGTACCAGAACTACAAAGCCAAAGACGGCGCGTTCGTCCGTGAGCACTTCTTCAACACCCCAGAGCTCAAGGCCATGGTCGAAGACCTGTCCGACGACGAGATCTGGAAGCTCAACCGTGGTGGTCACGACCCGTACAAGGTCTATGCGGCCTACCATCAGGCGGTCAACCACAAAGAGCAACCGACTGTCATCCTGGCCAAGACCATCAAGGGTTACGGCACCGGTGCTGGCGAAGCCAAGAACACCGCGCACAACACCAAGAAGGTCGACGTCGAGAGCCTGCGTCAGTTCCGCGACCGCTTCGACATCCCAGTCAAAGACGACGAGCTGGAAAACCTGCCGTTCTTCAAACCGGAAGAAGGCAGCGCCGAAGCCCGTTACCTGGCCGAGCGCCGCTCTGCACTGGGTGGTTTCGTGCCACAACGCCGCGCCCAGAGCTTCAGCGTGCCAACCCCGCCACTGGAAACCCTGAAGGCGATCCTGGACGGTTCGGGCGACCGCGAAATCTCCACCACCATGGCCTTCGTGCGGATCCTCGCGCAACTGGTCAAAGACAAGGAAATCGGCCAGCGCATCGTTCCGATCATCCCGGACGAAGCCCGTACCTTTGGTATGGAAGGCATGTTCCGCCAGCTGGGCATCTACTCGTCGGTCGGCCAGCTCTACGAGCCAGTCGATAAAGACCAGGTGATGTTCTACCGCGAAGACAAGAAAGGTCAGATCCTCGAAGAAGGCATCAACGAAGCCGGCGCCATGTCGTCGTTCATCGCTGCCGGTACTTCGTACAGCTGCCACAACCAGCCGATGCTGCCGTTCTACATCTTCTACTCGATGTTCGGCTTCCAGCGCATCGGTGACCTGGCCTGGGCCGCTGGCGACAGCCGTACCCGTGGCTTCCTGATCGGCGGTACCGCCGGCCGTACCACCCTCAACGGTGAAGGCCTGCAGCACGAAGACGGTCACAGCCACATGATGGCCGGTACCATCCCGAACTGCCGCACCTACGATCCAACCTACGGCTACGAGCTGGCGGTGATCATCCAGGACGGCATGAAGAAGATGACCGAAGAGCAACAGGACGTCTTCTACTACATCACCGTGATGAACGAGTCTTACCAGCAGCCAGCCATGCCGGCCGGTGTCGAGGAAGGCATCATCAAAGGTATGTACCTGCTCGAGGAAGATACCCGTGAAGCGGCGCATCACGTTCAACTGATGGGCTCCGGCACCATCCTGCGTGAAGTGCGTGAAGCGGCGAAGATCCTGCGTGAAGAGTTCAACGTCGGCGCCGACGTGTGGAGCGTCACCAGCTTCAACGAACTGCGTCGCGACGGCCTGGCCGTAGAGCGCAGCAACCGCCTCAAGCCTGGCCAGAAGCCACAGCAGACTTACGTCGAGCAGTGCCTGAACGGTCGCAAAGGTCCGGTCATTGCCTCTACCGACTACATGAAACTGTTCGCCGAGCAGATCCGTCAGTGGGTGCCGAGCAAAGAATTCAAAGTCCTGGGTACCGATGGCTACGGTCGCAGCGACAGCCGCAAGAAGCTGCGTCACTTCTTCGAAGTCGACCGTCACTTCGTGGTGCTGGCTGCCCTGGAAGCCCTGGCTGACCGTGGCGAAATCGAACCTAAGGTCGTGGCCGATGCCATCACCAAGTTCGGTATCGACCCGGACAAGCGCAACCCACTGGACTGCTGAGGAGTATTTTTAAGTGAGCGAACTCATTCGCGTACCTGACATCGGCAGCGGTGAAGGTGAAATCATTGAGCTGTTCGTCAAAGTCGGCGACCGCATCGAGGCTGACCAAAGCCTGCTGACCCTGGAGTCCGACAAGGCCTCCATGGAGATCCCGGCCCCCAAGGCCGGCGTGATCAAGTCGCTGAAGGTCAAGCTGGGCGACCGCCTGAAAGAAGGCGACGAACTGCTGGAACTGGAAGTCGAGGGCGCAGTTGCTGCGCCTGAGGCTCCGGCCGCAGCCCCTGCTGCTGCCCCTGCCGCTGCTGCTCCAGTTGCCGAGGCCGCTGCACCGGCTGCTGCCGCTGTTCAGGACATCCACGTTCCGGATATCGGTTCCTCGGGCAAAGCCAAGATCATCGAAATGCTGGTCAAGGTTGGCGACAGCGTCGAAGCTGACCAGTCGCTGATCACCCTGGAATCGGACAAAGCCTCGATGGAGATCCCGTCTCCTGCCGCAGGCGTGGTCGAAGCCATTGTTGCCAAGCTGGACGACGAAGTCGGTACCGGCGACCTGATCCTCAAGCTGAAAGTGGCGGGCGCTGCGCCTGCCGCCGCCGCAGCTCCAGCACCTGCCGCTGCACCTGCTGCTGCCGCTCCGGCCGCTGCTGCTCCAGCGCCAGCTGCCAAAGCTGAAGCTGCACCCGCAGCACCGGCTGCCGCACCTGCTGCTGCCAGCGGTGCCAAGGTTCACGCAGGCCCAGCGGTACGTCAGCTGGCCCGTGAGTTTGGCGTCGAGCTGAGCGCTGTCGCTGCCACTGGCCCGCACGGTCGTATCCTCAAGGAAGACGTGCAGGTTTACGTCAAGGCCATGATGCAGAAGGCCAAGGAAGCCCCTGCCGCCGGTGCAACCGGTGGTGCTGGCATCCCGCCGATCCCGGAAGTCGACTTCAGCCGTTTCGGCGAAATCGAAGAAGTGCCGATGACCCGCCTGATGCAGATGGGCGCGACCAACCTGCACCGCAGCTGGCTGAACGTGCCTCACGTCACCCAGTTCGATTCGGCCGACATCACTGAACTGGAAGCCTTCCGCGTTGCGCAGAAAGCGGTTGCAGAGAAAGCTGGCGTCAAGCTGACCGTTCTGCCGCTACTGCTCAAGGCCTGCGCACACCTGCTCAAGGAACTGCCAGACTTCAACAGCTCGCTGGCGCCAAGCGGCAAAGCGATCATCCGCAAGAAGTACGTCAACGTCGGTTTCGCCGTTGATACCCCGGATGGCCTGCTGGTTCCGGTGATCAAGAACGTCGATCAGAAGAGCCTGCTGCAACTGGCTGGCGAAGCGGCGGCCCTGGCTGAAAAAGCCCGGACCAAAAAGCTCTCGGCTGATGACATGCAAGGCGCTTGCTTCACTATCTCCAGCCTCGGTCACATTGGCGGCACCGGCTTCACGCCGATCGTCAACGCGCCGGAAGTGGCGATCCTCGGTGTTTCCAAGGCCACCATCCAGCCAGTCTGGGATGGCAAAGCCTTCCAGCCGAAGCTGATGCTGCCGCTGTCGCTGTCTTACGATCACCGCGTGATCAACGGTGCCGCTGCTGCGCGCTTCACCAAGCGCCTGGGCGACCTGCTGACCGACATCCGCACCATGCTGCTGTAACTGCTGTTTCCTGTCTCCCTCTGCCGGGGGAGACAGGCTCCCTTTTCGAGCTGCCACGCTCGTACCTCAACCCCGCCACTTTGGCGGGGCTTTTTTTGCCCCACGGTTTACCAGACTCCGGTAGGAGCGGGCTTGCCCCGCGATACGATGTGGCTGACAAACCGCAATCGCGGGGCAAGCCCGCTCCCACCGGAATGGGTCAAGATTCTGGCTTTGCTGCCGACACAGTGTGTGCAGGCTTGTCAGCCCCCGCTGCATGATGCAACCTTGCGAAAACGTCGAGTAGCAGATTGCGCTACCTTCGCGAACAGCCCTCTTGAAGCGAGCTCTCAATGAAAAGCCAACCCGATGCCGCCAGCCGTATGGTGGCCGAGGTCGTGACGCAGTTGCCCGTGCCCTCGCGGCTCGGCATGCTGCGTTTCGAACGGCTGAATGAGGCCAGCTGGGCGCTGCTGTACCTCGACCCTGCCTGTGAACGCCAGTTCGGCCTGGCGGCGGTCGAGCTCTGCGCCTTGGTCGGCTCGCCCTATGCCAGCCTGATGGAGCCTGAGGCGCGCTACAAGCTGCATGACGCCATCCAGCTGCAGTTGGGCCAGCGCCCGCACTACCTGGTGCGCTACACCCTGCACACGGCGCAAGGGCCGCTGCATCTGCTGGAGCTGGGTGAAGCCTATAAGCAGCACAACCGTCAGCTGTTACGCGGCTACCTGATGGTGATCGACGCCCAACCCGGCGATGCCCCCACCCTCAGCGCCGTCGAGCTGGAAACCCGCAACAACCGCCTGCAGATCGCCTTGCAACTGAACCAGCAGGCCCAGCAAGAGCAGCTTGAACACCTTGAGCGAGTGCGCGCCCAGCAGGAACTGATCCTGCACCTGGCCCGCCACCGCTACAGCGCCAGCAACTCGTTGCTGGAGGCCGCTGAACTGATCACCCGCAGCGCTTGTGAGATCTACAGGATCGATTGTGCGAGTATCTGGTACCTGGAAGGCCAGCAGCTGGAGCCGATTTCCGCGTACTACCGCGACACCCAGGAACACCGCCTGCCCGAGCCCATCGACGCCAGTTGCTTTCCCGACTACCTCGATGCCTTGCACACCAGCCGCGCCATCGATGCCCACAACGCCAACCATGACCCGCGTACCCGGGAAATGGCTGAAAGCCTGCGCGCGCGCGATATCAACGCCATGCTCGATGCCAGTATCCGCATCGATGGCCAGGTGGTCGGCGTACTCTGCCTGGAACACACCGGTTCAACCCGCGCCTGGCAGACCGATGAAATTGCCTTTGCCGGTGAGCTGGCCGATCAGTTCGCCCAGGTCATCAACAACCACAACCGCCGTACCGCCACCAGCGCCCTGCACCTGTTCCAGCGTGCGGTAGAACAAAGCGCCAACGCCTTTTTGCTGGTCAACCGCGATGGCGTGGTCGAGTACGTCAATCCAAGCTTCACCGCCATCACCCAGTACAGCACCGAGGAAGTCCACGGCCACCGGCTCGCGGAGTTACCGGCACTGGAAAACCTCAACGAGCTGTTGTTCGACGGCCCTTCGGACCTCGACGGCAGCAACAGCTGGCAGGGTGAGTTCAAGAGTCGGCGCAAGAACCTCGAGCCCTACTGGGGGCAGCTGTCGATTTCCAAGGTCTACGGTGACAACCGTGAGCTGACCCACTACATCGGCATC
This sequence comes from Pseudomonas sp. NUPR-002, assembly GCF_056322725.1. Classification (NCBI taxonomy): domain Bacteria; kingdom Pseudomonadati; phylum Pseudomonadota; class Gammaproteobacteria; order Pseudomonadales; family Pseudomonadaceae; genus Pseudomonas; species Pseudomonas sp. NUPR-002. Next base: position 387,258 of record NZ_CM150476.1, on the reverse strand, counting down.
TACGAAGACATCACCCAAAGCAAGCTGGCCCAGCAGCGCATCGAACGCCTGGCCTATACCGACAACCTGACCAGCCTGGGCAACCGCCCGGCGTTCATCCGCAACCTCGACGAGCGTTTCGCCCGCGACAGCGACAGCCCGATCTGCCTGCTGCTGGTGGACATCGACAACTTCAAGCGGATCAACGACAGCCTCGGTCACCAGACCGGCGACAAATTGCTCATCAGCCTGGCGCGGCGTTTGCGCAATAGCCTGAGTGTCGGTGGCAGCCTGGCGCGCTTTGCCAGTAACGAGTTCGCGGTGTTGCTGGAAGATACCGACCTCAACAGCGGCCAGCAGATTGCCCAGCAGTTGCTGCGAACCCTCGACAAGCCGCTGTTCGTCGACAATCAGCTGATCAACGTCACCGGCTCCGTAGGCCTGGCCTGCGCGCCCTTGCATGGCCGCGACCCGCAGACCCTGATGAAGAACGCAGGCCTGGCCTTGCACAAGGCCAAAGCCAACGGCAAGCATCAGGCCCAGGTGTTCACCGAAGCGCTGAATGCCGAAGCCAGCTACAAACTGTTCGTTGAAAACAACCTGCGCCGCGCCCTGGCGCAAAACGAACTGGACGTGTTCTACCAGCCCAAGCTGTGCCTGCGTAGCGGCCGTTTGCTGGGCCTGGAAGCGCTGCTGCGCTGGAACCACCCCGAGAAGGGCATGATCCGCCCGGACCAGTTCATCAGCGTTGCCGAAGAAACCGGGCTGATCATTCCCATCGGCAAATGGATCGCCCGCCAGGCCTGCCGCATGAGCCAGCGCTTACGTACCGAAGGGCTGGGCAACCTGCAGGTGGCGATCAACTTGTCGCCGAAGCAGTTCTCCGACCCTGATCTGGTTGCTTCGATCGGCAACATTCTCAAAGAAGAAGCCCTGCCGCCGCACCTGCTCGAACTGGAGCTGACCGAAGGCCTGCTGCTGGAAGCCACCGAAGACACCCACCGCCAGCTCGACCAGCTCAAGCAACTGGGCCTGACCCTGGCCATGGACGACTTCGGCACCGGTTACTCCTCGCTCAGCTACCTGAAGAAGTTCCCGATCGACATCATCAAGATCGACCGCAGCTTCATCCATGAAATTCCCGACAATCAGGACGACATGGAAATCACCTCTGCGGTGGTGGCGATGGCCCACAACCTGAAGCTCAAGGTGGTGGCCGAAGGCATTGAAACCGCCGAGCAACTGGCGTTTCTGCGGCGTCACCGTTGTGACGTTGGCCAGGGTTACCTGTTCGACAAGCCAATCCCCGGGGCTGAGCTGGTGAACAAACTCAAGCGTTATCCACGTGGACCGATGGCCTGACAGCAGGGCAATATAGTGTTCATTCAAGGCGCCATCGCGGGGCAAGCCCGCTCCTACCGGTAGGAGCGGGCTTGCCCCGCGAAAGGGCCGCCCCCTATCGACCTGAAAACAGAGGAACAGCTATGGTCCTGCGTTCGGAGATTCTGGTGAACAAAAACGTGCTGCCCACTGCGGAACAGGCCCTGCCTGGCCGCGAAACCCCGATGACCCTGCCGGAGAAGCACTTCGTCAACGATACCCCGCTGCTGGGTCCGTTCTTCGAGAATGTTGGCTTCGCCATCTTCGGCCTGGGTTGCTTCTGGGGCGCCGAGCGGCGCTTCTGGCAGCGTGAGGGTGTGGTCAGCACCGTGGTCGGCTATGCCGGCGGCATTACCCCCAACCCCACCTACGAAGAAGTCTGCTCGGGCCTGACCGGCCACACCGAAGTGGTGCTGGTGGTCTACGACCAGGACAAGATCAGCTACCGCGAACTACTGGCGATGTTCTGGGAACTGCACAACCCTACCCAGGGCATGCGCCAGGGCAACGACATCGGCACCCAGTACCGCTCGGTGATCTACTGCACCACCCCTGAGCAACTGGAAGAAGCCCAGGCCAGCAAACGGGCTTACCAGGCCGAGCTGAGCAAGGCCGGTTTTGGCGAAATCACCACTGAGATTGATCAGGCGCCGACCGTCTACTTCGCCGAGGCCTATCACCAGCAATACCTGGCCAAGAACCCCCAAGGCTACTGCGGCATCGGTGGTACCGGTGTCTGCTTGCCACCTAGCCTGCAAGGCAACTGAGGGTTCGACATGTCAGCACCGAGCATGACGCTGTTTCATTCCCCCTCCTCGCCGTTCGTGCGCAAGGTCATGGTGGTGCTGCACGAGACCGGGCAAACCGATCGCGTTGCCCTGCATGCCGTCAACCTGTCGCCGATCAGCCCGGTCGATGAACTCAACCAGGGCAACCCGGCCGGCAAGATCCCGGCCCTGCGCCTGGCTGACGGTAACGTACTGCACGACAGCCGGGTGATCTGCGAATACCTCGACCAGCAGCATGTCGGTGTTCCCCTGATTGCCAAGGAAGGCTGGTCGCGCTGGCACCGCCTGACCCTCGCCTCGCTGGCCGATGCGATCATGGATGCGGCGGTGCTGACCCGTTACGAAACCTTCCTGCGCCCAGAGGACAAGCGTTGGGATGCCTGGGTCGAAGCGCAGCAGGACAAAATCCGTCGTGGCCTGGCCAACTTCGAACAGGAGCACATGGCCGAGCTGAGCTCCGTGTTCGACATCGCCGCGATTGGTGTGGCCTGTGCGTTGGGTTACCTCGACCTGCGCATGCCCGACTTCGGCTGGCGTGAGCAGCAGCCGAAGCTGGCGGCGTGGTATGCCCAAGTCAGCCAGCGCCCTTCGATGCTGGCGACTGCCCCACCCGCCTGAGGGTTTACTTCGGTAGGAGCGGGCTTGACCCGCGATGGCGGTTTGTCTGGCACATCGTCTCGCGGGGCAAGCCCGCTCCCACAGGATTGATAGGTAACCAGTGGGAGCGGGCTTGCCCCGCGAATGAGCCACCGCTCAATCCGCCTGGCCAGCACCGCCCCCACTCGCCGCTCTTCACGTAACCCGCTCATTGCAGTTTCCCCTGGCCAACGCTGTACCAATCCAACCGCCGGGTCAGAACCATGAACACGCCCAACAGCCCGAACAGCAACAGCGAGCCCATCAGCAAGGCATAGTCCTCGGCGCTGAGCAGTCCGTAGAGCATGCCGTAAAGCACCGCCAGACCCAGGGCAAAGCTGGTGGCGCGCATCAGGCTGTGCAGCACATGGCACAGGTAGAAGCCGATCAACAGCACACAGGCCGCCGCAGACAGCAGGTAAGCCAGGCCAAAGCCCAGGTGTTCGGACAACGACAACAGCAGCAGGTAGAACAACGCCAGCGCCGCCCCCACCAGGATGTACTGAATCGGGTGCACGCTCAGATTCTTGAGCACTTCGAAGAGGAAGAAGCCGGCAAAGGTCAGGGCAATGAACAGCAGCGCATATTTGATCGCCCGCTCACTCTTGAGGTACTGGTCGACCGGGTCGATAAAACTCACCCCAAAGGCGCGGCTACGAAATTCATCACAGCCTTCGTTGCCCACACACTGACGCAAGGCGTCTTCCAGGTTGGTGGAAAAGAATGAGGTTTGCCAGTGCGCCGAGAAGCCGCCGGCATCGATCTTGCGCGTACCCGGCAGGTAGCTGCCGACAAAGCTTGGGTGCGGCCAGTTGGCTGCCATGCTGACACTGCTACTGCGGCCCACCGGCAACACTTGCAGCAGCCCGGTGCCCTGCAGGCTGAGGTCAAAGGCGTAATTGAACTGGGTGGGCGCCTTGCCATCGAGGTTGTTCAGCACCACGTGCACACCACCGCCAAACCAGCTCAGGCGCGTGCCCGCCTGAAAGTCCAGGCGCTGGTCGTTGTACTGCAGTTGCACACCCTTTTCGATACCACGGATATCACTGACACCCACCACCAGAAACGCCGGATCAAAACGGTAGTCGTCAAGGTTGACGCTGATACCCCAGTTGGCCGGGACTTTGAATGTGCCGCTGATGTGGTTGTCGGCGTGGAACAACCGCGTCTGGTAAATCCCTCGCGAGCGCAGCTCGGTGTTGACGCCCGACTTCAGTTCGAAGGTTTCCGGCAAAAAGTACAGGTGGCCGTTGACCTCTTTGGTTTCCTGGAACGTGTGGCCTTCTTCGGTTTTCCAGCGCCGTTCGGTTTTGCGGTACGGCACCACCAATAGCGGGCCACTGATCTGCTGGCTGAAGCTCGCGCTCTGGGCGATGTCTTGTACAACGCTGTCGCGCTGCTCCTGGCGTTCACCGATCAGGCCGCCGATCATCAGCAGCGGAATCAGCAACAACACAATCAGCAAGGCAATGGTGCCCAGTTTGATACTCAAGGTTCGGTTCATGAGGCAAGACTCCGGTTTCGATAGGCGGAGTCTGGGCAATCCACATGGAGCCTTGAGGGAGCTATGTGGAGCGTGTGTGCAGAGTGTGTGAAGTTTCAGTCCAGGCGTTTGGCCGGCAACCACAGGCGCACGCGCACGCCCTCTTCAACGTTGGCCACTTCCAGCGAGCCACCGTGCAGCTGCATCACTTCTTCGACGAAGTTCAGCCCCAGCCCGGTGCTTTTACGCCCGCTCGCCGGGCGCGGCAACGAGTAGAAGCGCTCGCTCAAGCGCCCCAGGGCATAGTCGGGAATCGCCTCGCCCTGGTTGAACAGGCTCAGCGCCACACGCTCGCCGCGTTTTTCCAGCTCGAACAACAACAGGCCACCGGGCGGGGTGAAATCGAGGGCGTTGTCGAGCAGATTGGCAATCGCCTGACGCATGAGAAAAGGCTCACACAGCAACCGGGTGCTGGCCGCGATGCGCTGGCGCACCTGCAATGCATTGCTTTCGATCCGCGCGCTCTGGGCCAGCAGCAGTTCATCAACCAAGGCCGCCAGCGACACCTGTTGCTGTTCCTCCAGCGTCTGTAATTGCTCGACCTGAGCCAGATTGAGCAAGCGCTCGATCAGCTGCTGCATGCGCGCACTTTCACGCTCAATGTTATCGGCAAAGCGCTGGCGCTGCTCCTCCGGCATCGGCCCCTGAAGCAGCTCGGAGGCGCCGCGGATCGCCGCCAGCGGGCTCTTCAGCTCATGGGTCAGGGTGTGCACATAGCGCTCGACATAGTCTTTGCCATCGAGCTGGGTGCGCATGCGCTCTACCGCCGCGGCCAGCTGCCCCAGTTCACCGCCGCGATAATGCGGCAGCGCGGTACGCTCACCCTCGCTGACGGCCTGCGCGTAGTGGGTCAGGCGCCGCAGCGAGCGTGCCAGCCACCACGACAACGCCGCACCCACCAGCAAGCCCAGGCCGATCAGCCCCAAGCCCAGGTACATCAGGCGCTGTTCGGAGCGGTCGATATAAGGCTGCAGCGACTTGTTCGGCTTGGCCACGGTCACCACGCCGATGATCTTGCCGTCATCGAGGATGGGTGCGGCAACGTGCATCACCGACGACTCAGGATCATCCGGATTGCTGCGGGTTGAACGCGCCCCGTATTCACCGCGCAGGGTCAGGTACACATCGTTCCAGCGCGAATAGTCCTGGCCCACCGCTGCACCCGTGGAATCGAGCAGGACAATGCCCTTGGCATCGGTAACGTAGATGCGGTGATTGACCTGATTCTTCGACAGCCCCCAGATATCCGCACGCGGCTGACGCTGGCCATAGGCGCGCAACAACTGCGGCAAACGACTCTGACCGAGCGTGCCGGCCTTGACGTCGTCATGCAGCAGTTCAGCGAGCAGGTTGGCGGTGTCTACCAGGGTTTCTTCGGTGGATTGGCGCACCCCGGGGCGGATCTCCTCGCGCACCGTGCTGAGGATGAAATACCCGGTCAGCCCGACAAACAGGAAGTACACCAGAAAGATCCGGATCCCCAGACGCATCAGCTGTGGCTCGGGCTATAGCTGTAACCCAGGCCGCGGTGGGTCTGGATCGGCTCGGCCTCGGCAGCCACCAGGCGCAGTTTGGCGCGCAGGCTCTTGATGTGGCTGTCGATACTGCGCTCATAACCGGCATCGGCCGGCACCCCGACGGCATCGAGCAACTGCTCGCGGCTCAGCACCCGCTCCGGCTGCTCCAGCAGGCTCTGCAACAGGCGAAATTCGTGACGGGTCAGGCTCAGGGCCTGGCCGCGATAGCTGATCAGCATGCGCAAGGTATCGACCTGAAACAGCCCAGGCGCGCTGCTGGTTGGTTCGGCACGCGGCGCCATACGCTTGAGGATGGCGCGCACCCGCGCTGCGACTTCCCGCGGGCTGAACGGCTTGACCACATAATCGTCGGCACCGATTTCCAGCCCCACCACCCGATCGATTTCGCCATCGCGGGCACTCAGGAACATCACCGGCACCTCAGTGAAACGCCGCAGTTGCCGGCAGGCTTCAAAGCCGCTGATATCCGGCAGGCCGATATCGAGAATGATCAGGTCAGCCGGGTGCTGACGCTGCTGCTCCACCGCTGCATTCCCCAGCGTCACCCACTGTGTGCTGTGACCGTCGCCCTGCAAGGCAAAAATCAGGGTATCGGCGATGGCCGCTTCATCTTCGACAATCAGAATGTACGACATGGGGAGCTGCAAGCCTCAAGCAACAAGCTTCAAGAAGAAGCAGATTCGGTGACGTTACACAAACTGCTTCATCTTGCCGCTAACCGCTTAAAACTTGAAGCTTCCAGTCAACACTCTGGTTTGCCCGCGGTAAAGCGTCGCGCCGGGTTCACTGCTGCCTTGAACTCGCGCAAGGCCTTGGCACCGATGAGCAGCGGGTAATTGAAGCTGCTGCGGTCGGTCAGGTTAACCTCGACCGTGCGCTTGACGTCGCCCAGGCACAGTTCCAGATCAACCACTGGGCGTTTGCTGATTTCCGCGCCCTCACCGTCTTCATCTTCGTCGGCGCGGTTTTTGATTTTGCTGATGCGCGCCAGCTTGTGTTCGTAGACCTTGCCATCGGACTCTTTGGTCGCCAGGCGGAAACGCACCCACTCTTCACCGTCTCGGGTGAACAGTTCGATGTCTTTGGCCGACAACGAGGCGGTCAGCGCGCCGGTGTCCATTTTCGCCTTGAGGGTTTCACCGCCAAATTCCGGCAAGGTGATGTATTCGTAACGGCCGTACAGGGTCGGTTCGGCAGCCATCACCGGAAGGGCCAGCAGCGACAGCAGGGCAAGTACAGATTTCACAGGTTGCGCTTCCTTGAGATAAGACAGTGTTTAGACTGCGCAAGCAGGATAGGTTCGCGTTAATAGCTTATTCAACACAATGTGAAACATTTGTCCGGTACTCGCAGACCGGCACATTTGGCGTACGCCGCCAGGCTGCTTATCATTGCCGACTGTTTACTTGAAGATAAGAGCTTTCTTATGCGCCGCTTACTAACGGGCATTCTGGTGACCTTGCTGTTGCTGCTCAACACCCTGGTCCTGATCGGCCCCTTGCTGGTCTTTGCCCTGCTCAAGCTGGTTCTGCCCGGCCGTTACCGCGACTACGCCTCCTTGGCGGTGATGTGGATCGCCGAAACCTGGTCGGAAATCGACAAGCTGATTTTCCGCCTGTGCATCCCCACTGTATGGGAAGTGCGCGGCGCAGAAGACCTGCGCCTGGACACTTCGTACCTGGCGATCAGCAACCATCAGACCTGGGTCGATATTCCGGCATTGATCCAGGCACTGAACCGGCGCATTCCGTTCTTCAAATTCTTCCTGAAGAAAGAGCTGATCTGGGTGCCGCTGCTGGGCCTGGCCTGGTGGGCGTTGGATTACCCGTTCATGAAGCGCTACAGCAAAGCGTTTCTCGATAAACATCCGCACCTCAAAGGCCAGGACCTGGAAATCACCAAGGCGGCCTGCGAGCTGTTCAAGCGCCAGCCGGTGACCGTGGTCAACTACCTGGAAGGCACTCGCTTCACCGAAGCCAAGCGTAGCGCCCAGCAATCACCGTACAAGCACCTGCTCAAGCCCAAGGCCGGAGGCGTCGCCTTCGTGCTGGCTGCACTGGGCGACCAACTTGATGCCTTGCTGGATGTCACCATTGTCTACCCCGGCAACAAAGCCCCGGGATTCTGGGACCTGCTGAGCGGCGCGGTGCCTAAGGTGATCATCGACATTCAGGTGCGTGAGCTGGACCCGGCGCTGTGGAGTGGTGATTACGAAAGCGATCCGGCTGTGCGCCAAGCGGTACAGGAGTGGGTCAACCAGCTGTGGCATGAAAAAGATCAGCGCATAGAAGCGTTGCGCAGCCTGTAGGAGCGGGCTTGCCCCGCGATGCGATTTAACTGACAGACCGCTATCGCGGGGCAAGCCCGCTCCTACAGGCGCCCATTAAAACCCTCACTAATAATCGAGATAAGGGAATCTTCTTTGCTATTGGCGGATTAACTGGATAAAAATCGATCAACAAACAACTACAAAAAAGCCAGGATCGATCAATGGCCACCCCATCCAGCACTACTGCCCAGGCAGATTCCGCTCAACTGCGCCGCGTCCTCGGCCTTCCCGCCCTGGTGTTCTTCGGCCTGGTGTACATGGTCCCGCTGACCATCTTCACCACCTACGGCATCGTCACCGAGCTGACCGGTGGCCGTACCGCTGGCGCTTACCTGGTCACCTTGCTGGCCATGCTGTTCACCGCCGCCTCCTACAGCTTCATGGTGCGCCGCTTTCCGGTTGCAGGCTCTGCCTACTCCTACACCAACCTGGCATTCGGACCAGGCGTAGGCTTTCTCGCCGGCTGGTCGCTGCTGCTCGATTACCTGTTCCTGCCAATGATCAACTACCTGTTGATCGGCCTGTTCCTGAACATCGCCTTCCCCAGCATTCCGGTCTGGACCCTGGTGCTCGGCTCGATCACCCTGGTCACCGTACTCAACGTCCTCGGCATCCATTCCGTAGCCAAAGCCAGCAACCTGATTGTCGGCGCGCAGATCATCTTCATTGTGGTATTCGTCGCCATGTCGGTGAAAACCCTCGGCGGGCAGCCGGTCGATGTGCTCTCGCCGTTGCTCGGTGATGGCAGCCAGCCAGGCTTTGGCGCCTTGATGGCCGGGGCGGCGGTGCTGTGCTTGTCGTTTCTTGGCTTCGATGCGGTATCGACCCTGGCCGAAGAAGCCAAAGACCCGCAGCGCAACGTGCCACGGGCCATCATCCTCACCACCCTGGGGGCGGGCTTGCTGTTCACCCTGCTGGCCTACATCAGCCAGTTGGTGATGCCTGGCAGCCATTTCGCCAATACCGATGCGGCTGCCAACGAAGTCATGCTCAAGGCAGGCGGGCAGTTCCTCGCCAACTTCTTCACCGCAGCCTATGTGGCTGGCAGCCTGGGTTCTGCGCTGGCTTCGCAAGCGGCGGTGTCGCGCATCCTCTACACCATGGGCCGCGACAAGGTTTTGCCTGAACGTTGGTTCGCGACTCTGTCGCCGCGCTTTGGTACCCCGGTGGTTGCCACCCTGGTGGTTTCGGCGTTCTCTTTGCTGGCGCTGGTGATCGACCTCGCCACCCTGGCATCGCTGATCAGCTTTGGCGCGCTGGTCGCCTTCTCGGCGGTCAACCTGGCGGTGATTCGTACTCACCTGATCAGCGACAGCAGCCATCGCAACCTGGCCGGGTTGCTGCGCTATGGCCTGATCCCGCTGGTGGGTATGTGCCTGACCCTGTGGCTGTGGACCAGCCTGTCGACGCTGACCCTGACCATTGGTCTGAGCTGGTTCGGCCTGGGGCTGGCCTACCTGATGGTGCTCACCAGCGGCTTCCGCCGCCCGGTGCGCACGGTCAACTTCTCTGAAGCGGCTTGAAGCTGATTACACCGAAGGCACGGTCTCGGGTGTAATCCACAGGCTACTCAAGTTCTGCAGCAACGAACCGGCAACGCCCTGCTGACCGAGGTATTGCAAGATCAGCGGGGCAAACTGGCCGATCATGCCGGTGTCCATGCCCAACGCGCTGAAGGCGTTACTCAGGTCGGTGGCGCTTTTGACGTTATCGCCCAGGGCATTGCTCAGGGCCGAAGCGTTTTCGCTGTTGCCCAGCAACTCACCCAGCCCGCTCAACGCGCCCAAGGCGTTTTCGCCAGAGAGCAGATCAAGGCCCGGCACGGCTTTGCTCAACTGCTCATAGTCGGTGCTGCTCAGCTGATTGCGAGCAAGGCCCAACAAAGCGCCGGTGCCGCCGATGGCTTGTTCAGGGGTGATTTTCAGTTCGCTGCCGAGGGTGTTGAGCAAATTCGCCGACGCCGCTGGCGCCTGTACCGCTGCCCCGTCCTTGTTGCCTTGAATAGCGGAAACCGCGTTGGCTGCGTCATTGAGGTTGAAGGCAAATACCGACCCGGCGGCCAGGGTCATCAGGGTGACCAGTGCAAAACGTTTCATGAATAGACCTCGTCAGCCGTAAAGGCGGGGGAAACGAGGGTTGGACTGCATGCGCGGGAGAATGTTCAATCCCCCGGTAGGAGCGGGCTTGCCCCGCGATGCGATGTGGCAGACAGATCGCTATCGCGGGGCAAGCCCGCTCCCACCCACAGTCAGAGTGGGGTCAGCTCATGATTTTCCAGCGCATCCAGCAAGGCTTCGACCAACCCCTTGGCCATTTCGACCGAGTGCAGGGTGGACCAGAGAAAGCCTTTGGAGGCTTCGTCGATACCCTCAAAAGATTTATACGCAGTGTCGTAGGCGCAACGCAGGTACAGCGAAACATGCACCAACGCGTCATGCGGGGCGATTCCGGCATTTACTGCAAATAGTTGCGGGTGACCGGCTGGGCAGTCGCCGAAGGGCTTTTCGAGGGTGGCGTTGAGTGATGGGGGTGGGTCGGGGACGATCTTTTTCATACAGCCTCCGTGTGTAGTTTGGCTGCACCATTTAGTTTCCACACGAAATGGTGGCAGCTGTACGCGGGGTGGAAAGCCGGGGCACACGGAGAAACCCGGTAGGCTCGAAAGCCTCCCGCGCACAGCCGCCATAACAAGGACGACAATCGTGTGATTACCGGGTTTCCACACCCGGTCGCTGAACTGACAGCGACCCACGGAGCCTAGGAGGACAGGCTTCCGAGGGCAATCAGACGGTGATCGACAGACTCAGTAGGGTATTTCCTAGGACCTGAATTGACCAGCCACGAAACATCCCGAAGCACACCCGGTGGGAGCGGGCTTGCCCCGCGATGCAATGTGACTGACAGACCGCTATCGCGGGGCAAGCCCGCTCCCACCGGAAGGGGGTGGCTGTAATATTGAGATTCAACACTGGGCGCTGTCTTGCGCACAGGACAACTACCTTGAGTACTCACCTCTCAAGGAGCACGACATGGACAGTCCCGCTTCTCATCGCCTGCGCCGAGGAAGGTTCTCCGAGCCAGGGCGGCTGTATCTGCTCACCAGTATTACCCGCAATCGCATCCCCTACTTCAATGACTTTCAGGCCGCACGCTGTATTCCCGCACAGTTCCACCAGGCACAACTGGAAGGCGCCGCCCGCACGCTGGCCTGGGTGGTGATGCCCGATCACATTCATTGGCTGATCCAACTACAACACGGCTCTCTGGCCTGCCTGATGAGCCGCTTCAAGTCCCGCAGTCGATGTGCGCTGTACAAGGCCGGAGCGCTGCAGGGCAAGCTGTGGCAGCCCGGCTACCACGACCATGCACTGCGCCGCGAAGAGAATGTACGCACGGTGGCGCGCTATGTGGTGGCCAACCCGCTGAGGGCTGGCCTGGTGGAAAAGCTGGGGGATTATCCGCATTGGGATGCGGTGTGGCTTTGAATCTATCGCGGGGCAAGCCCGCTCCCACAGGCCTGGTGGGAGCGGGCTTGCCCCGCGATTGCTTCAAGCGGCGCTGAACAACTTATGCGGATCAATCACAAATTTCTTCGGCACCCCGGCATCAAACTCCCCATACCCCTCAGGTGCCTGATCCAGGCTGATCACCTGCACACCCACCACTTCGGCAATGTTGATACGGTCCCACATGATCGCCTGCATCAGCTGGCGGTTGTATTTCATCACTGGCGTTTGCCCGGTATGGAAGCTGTGCGATTTGGCCCAGCCCAAACCAAAGCGAATGCTCAGGCTGCCGATCTTCGCTGCCGCATCCACCGCACCCGGGTCTTCGGTGACGTAGAGGCCGGGAATACCAATCTTGCCCGCCACCCGCACCACGCCCATCAGGGAGTTGAGCACGGTGGCCGGTGCTTCATGCTTGGCACCGGCATGGCCGTGGCCACGCGCTTCAAAGCCTACGGCATCAACGGCGCAGTCGACTTCCGGCTCACCCAGCAGGTTGGCAATCTGCTCGTGCAGCGGGGTGTCTTGAGACAGGTCGGCAATTTCAAAACCCTGGGCTTTGGCGTGGGCCAGGCGCACCGGGTTTACATCACCAACGATGACCACCGCAGCGCCCAGCAGACGCGCCGATGCAGCGGCAGCCAAACCGACCGGGCCGGCGCCTGCGATATACACCGAACTGCCCGGGCCAACACCGGCGGTTACTGCGCCGTGATAGCCGGTCGGCAGGATGTCGGACAGGCAGGTCAGGTCGCGGATCTTCTCCATGGCCTTGTCGCGGTTGGGCAGTTTCAGCAGGTTGAAATCGGCGTAAGGCACCAGCACGTATTCGGCCTGGCCACCGGTCCAGTCGCCCATGTCGACATAACCGTAGGCACCACCGGCACGCGCCGGGTTAACGGTCAGGCACACGCCGGTGTGTTGTTCCTTGCAGGAGCGGCAGCGGCCACAGGCGACGTTGAACGGTACCGAGACCAGATCACCGATCTGCAGGTTTTCCACATCGCGGCCCTTTTCGATCACCTCGCCGGTGATTTCATGGCCCAGTACCAGGCCAACCTGGGCCGTGGTACGGCCACGGACCATGTGCTGGTCGGAGCCGCAGATGTTGGTGGAAACCACCCTGAGGATCACCCCGTGCTCGATTTTCTTGCCTCGTGGGTCCTGCATTTTCGGGTAGTCAATTTTTTGCACCTCGACCTTGCCTGCACCGAGATACACCACACCACGATTACCAGACATGCTTTTACCTCGCTAGGTTTGTTGTTATGTAGCGACGCTGTGTTACTGGAATCTGTTTGTTCTATCGCGGGGCAAGCCCGCTCCCACCGGCCCCGCGATCAAAGCACTACCGTCCTGTTAGCGTTCAAAAACACCCGCCGCTCAATGTGATACCCCACCGCCCGCGCCAGGGTCAGGCACTCGATGTCGCGCCCCTTGGCAATCAGGTCTTCGGGGTAATGGCTGTGGTCAACCGACTCCACGCCCTGAGCAATGATCGGCCCCTCGTCGAGGTCGTTGTTGATGTAGTGGGCAGTGGCGCCCACCAGTTTCACGCCCTTGTTGTAGGCCTGGTGGTAAGGCTTGGCGCCTTTGAAGCCCGGCAACAACGAGTGATGGATATTGATCGCCCAACCATCGAGCTTGCGGCACAGCTCCGGCGACAGCACCTGCATGTAGCGGGCAAGGATCACCAGTTCGGCGCCAGACTCTTCGATCACCTGCAGCACCTTGCGTTCTTGCGCCGGTTTGTCGTGCGGGTCAAGGGCGAAGTGGTAGTAAGGAATACGGTGCCAATGCGCCAGCGGTTCAAGGTCGGGGTGATTGGAGATCACTGCCACAACGTCCATGCTCAATTGCCCGATGCGCTGGCGATAGAGCAGGTCGTTGAGGCAGTGATCGGCTTTGGACACCATGATCACCACTTTCGGCCGATGCTTGGGCGCGGTGAGTTCGAACAGCATGCCAAAGGCCTCACCACGCTCGGCCAGCCCGTCGCGAAAGCGGGCTTCGTCGAAGTCATCCGACTGGCGGAATTCCACGCGAATGAAAAAGCGCCCGGACAAGCGGTCATCGAACGAATGGTGCTCGGTGACGTAGCACTGCTGCTCATACAGATAACGCGTCACCACATCGACCGTGCCGAGCAGGCTCGGACAGTCAGCGGTGAGAATCCAGGTGTCCGGTGCTCGGCTCATGACAACGCTCCCTAGGCTTCGATGCTCAAACCATACTCGGCTGCCGCATCCTGCAGCCACAGCCACCAGTAGTCAGAGAAGCTGCGACGAATCAGCAACTCCCAGGTTTCCTCGCCGGTGCGGCGGATCACCAGTTGCGACTTGGCGAACACGGTGCCGACTGCCTTGCCGACGGGGAAGTTGTTTGGATGTACATCGTAGCTGGTGGACTTCATCAGCACTTCGCGCACATTGGGGCCACTGAGTTCCAGCAGGGTTTGCCCGCCGCTGACGTTGACCACCTGGATGTGCTGCCCTTCAAGGGCATCGCGCAGTTTTTGCTCGACGGCAAACTCCTGACCGCCCGGGACAATCAGCAGCCACTCATCCGGGCCCAGCCATTGCAGCGACATCTCGCCATTGGCGACCACCGTCAGTGCCACCGGCAATTCCAGGCCCAGCGCTTTGAAGACCCCACCGGCAAAAGCCGGGTCGCGGCCATCGCCACGCAGGGTCAGGTGACCGAGGAATTTGTGTTCACGCAGGGTCACCCCGGCGTTCTTGCGGCCTTTGCCGACCAGGCTCGGCAGGTCGGCGTGGTGCAGTGGCGACTCGGCTTTGACACCGTTGCCAGGGTTTTGCTGATAAACGTTGACTGTGCTCATTACACACCTGCCTTGAATTCTATGGACCCTGCCTGTAGGAGCGGGCTTGCTGTGGGAGCGGGCTTGCCCCGCGATAGCGCTCTGTCAGTCACATCACATCGCGGGTCAACCCCACCCCTACGCTACGTTCTGCCGTTCGCCCTTCGGATCGAAGAACACCGAAGAACAGATCTCCGCTTCGATCACGCTGCCATCGGCCTGCGGCGAGTAGACCCGCTCGCCGATACGCTTGAGCCCACCTTTGACCACGCCCATAGCGAAGGAATAGCCCAGGGAGTTGCTGGCGTAGCTGGAAGTGACGTGCCCAACCATGTCCATCGGAATCGCTTGTTTCGGGTCGAACACCAGTTGCGCACCCTCCGGCAGCCACTGGGTCGGATCAACCGGCTTGAGCCCGACCAACTGCTTGCGGTTTTCCCGCACGCAGTCTTCGCGGTTCATGCCGCGCCAGCCGATCCACGAGAACGCTTTAGTGCGACCCACACACCAGCCCATGTTCAGATCGTCCGGAGTCATCGAGCCGTCGGTATCCTGACCAACGATGATGAAGCCCTTCTCGGCCCGCAGTACGTGCATGGTTTCGGTGCCGTACGGGGTCAGGTTGTACTGCTTGCCTGCTTCAGCGATTTTCTCCAGTACACCCATGGCGTAGTTGGCCTGGATGTTGATCTCGTAAGACAGCTCGCCAGTGAACGAAATACGGAACACCCGCGCCGGAACACCGGCCACCAGGCCTTCCTTCCAGCTCATGAACGGGAAGGCGTCTTTGTCCAGGTCAATGTCGGTCACTTCGCTGAGCAGCTTGCGGCTGTTGGGGCCAGACAAGGTCAGCGTCGCCCAGTGGTCAGTGACCGAGGTGAAGTACACCTTCAGCTCTGGCCACTCGGTCTGTTGATAAATCTCCAGCCACTGCAGCACACGCGCCGCACCGCCCGTGGTGGTGGTCATGATGAAATGGTTTTCGCCAACGCAGGCGGTAACGCCGTCGTCGAAGACCATGCCGTCTTCTTTGCACATCAGGCCGTAGCGCGCCTTGCCGACATCAAGCTTGGTCCAGGCGTTGGTGTAGATGCGGTTGAGGAATTCACGTGCGTCCGGGCCCTGGATGTCGATCTTGCCCAGGGTCGATGCATCGAGCAGGCCGACGCTGTCGCGCACTGCCTTGCACTCGCGGGCGACGGCAGCGTGGATGTCTTCGCCGTTGCGCGGGAAGTACCACGGCCGTTTCCACTGCCCGACGTCTTCGAACTCGGCGCCGTTTTTCAGGTGCCAGGCATGCAGCGCGGTGAAGCGTACCGGCTCGAACAGGTGACCACAGTGCCGACCCGCCACCGCACCGAAGGTAATCGGCGTGTAGTTGGGACGGAACATGGTGGTGCCCATTTCCGGGATGCTGATGCCCATGGAGCGGGCAGCAATGGCCAGGCCGTTGATGTTGCCGAGTTTGCCCTGGTCGGTACCGAAGCCCAGTGCGGTGTAACGCTTGACGTGTTCGACCGACTCGAAGCCTTCGCGGGTAGCCAGCTCGATGGCGGCAGCGGTAACGTCGTTCTGTTGATCGACAAACTGCTTCGGTGCCCGCGCGGTGGTTTTGTCGTGTGGCACCTGGAACAGCGCCAGGGTGGCCTCTTCATGACGCGCCAGCACCTTGGGAAGGGTGCCTTCTACCGCCTTGAAACCTGCCTCGGTGGCGGCGCGTACACCGCCTTCGAAGCCGTCTGCCAGGGTGTCAGCCAGCGCGAACACACCGTTGATACCACCGACACACACACGTTTTTGCGGGGCATCGCCCGGCACAAAGCCGAGGATGTCTTCACGCCAGACGGGCTTGCCACCCAGATGAGAAGCCAGGTGCACCACCGGGCTGTAGCCGCCGGAGGACGCCACCAAGTCGCAGTCCAGCCATTCGCCGGGGCTGGTGATTTTATGCGCCTTGGCATCGATGGCCGCGACGCGGGCAGAGGTGACATGCTTGCTGCCACGGGTTTCGATCACCGCGCTGGAGGTGAGGATGCGCATGCCCTTGGCGCGCGCTTCTTCCACCAGCGAACCGCGCGGGTTATGCCGGGCATCGGCGATGGCGACGACTTTCAGGCCCGCGTCATGCCAGTCCAGCGCCACGCGGTAGGCGTGGTCGTTGTTGGTCGACAGCACCAGATTACGCCCCGGCGCTACACCATAGCGGCGCACATAGGTGGACACTGCACCGGCCAGCATGTTGCCCGGCACATCGTTGTTGCCATACACCAGCGGCCGCTCATGGGCGCCGGTGGCCAGCACCACACGCTTGGCACGCACCCGGTGCATGCGCTGGCGCACGCTGCCGATTGGGGCGCGGTCACCCAGGTGGTCGGTCAGGCGCTCATGGATGGTGAGGAAGTTGTGGTCGTGATAACCGTTGACCGTCGCCCGTGGCAACAGCGTGACTTCACGCATGCCCCTGAGTTCGGCCACCACCGCAGCGACCCATTCACCCGCCGGTTTGCCATCGAGGCTTTCGCGACTGTCGAGCAGGCTGCCACCAAACTCTTCCTGCTCATCGGCCAGGATCACCCGCGCACCGCTGCGACCTGCGGCCAGTGCTGCGGCGAGGCCAGCAGGCCCGGCGCCGACCACCAGCACATCGCAGTGCTGGTTCATGTAGTCGTAGCTGTCCGGGTCGTTGGCCAGCGGCGCACGTCCAAGGCCTGCGGCTTTACGGATGTACTTCTCGTAGGTCATCCAGAACGACTGCGGGTACATGAAGGTCTTGTAGTAGAAACCCGGCGGCATCAGCTTGCCGCCGACCTTGCCAAGAATCCCCATCATGTCGGTGTTCACGCTCGGCCAGCCATTGACGCTGGACGCTACCAGGCCGGCATACAACGCCTGCTGGGTGGCGCGCACGTTCGGCACCTGGGTGGCTTCGGTGGCGCCGATCTGCAGGATGGCGTTCGGCTCTTCAGAGCCTGCGGCGATGATCCCGCGAGGGCGCGAGTACTTGAAGCTGCGCCCGACAATATCGACGCCGTTGGCCAGCAACGCGGCGGCCAGGGTGTCGCCGGCATAGCCCTGGTAGGTCTGACCGTTGAAGGTGAAGTTCAAGACTTTGCTGCGATCGATACGACCGCCGCTGGACAGGCGATAGACCTGGCTCATACCTTTTCTCCCTGACCACTGACTGCCAACTGCGGGCTGGTGCTTTTACCGGTCACTTGTGGCTTGGCGCCGATTGGATAGGTTTCCAGGATTTCGTAAGTCACCGTGTCACGGGTGGCGTTGAAGTACTGGCGGCAACCGGCGGCGTGAATCCACAGCTCGTGGTGCAGGCCACGCGGGTTATCGCGGAAGAACATGTAAGTGCCCCACTCCTCGTCGGAGCAGGCGTTAGGGTCCAGCGGCCGCGGAATATGCGCCTGGCCTGCAGCGTGAAACTCCTCTTCGGAGCGCAGCTCGCCGCAGTGGGGACAGAAGATATGCAGCATCGGAATTTCTCCTGTTAATGGGCGACAGCGGCGGCGCCGTGTTCGTCGATCAGTGCACCGTTGTAGAAACGGTCGATGGAAAAGGGTTTGGCCAGCGGGTGCATTTCGCCCTTGGCCAGACTGGCGGCAAAGACGTTGCCCGAACCCGGCGTGGCCTTGAAGCCACCGGTGCCCCAGCCGCAGTTGAAGAACATGTTCTTCACCGGGGTCTTGGAGATGATCGGGCAAGCGTCCGGGGTGGTATCGACGATGCCGCCCCACTGGCGGTTCATGCGCACCCGGGAAAGAATCGGGAACATTTCAACGATGGCCTGCAGCGTGTGTTCGATCACCGGGTACGAACCGCGCTGACCGTAGCCGACCCAGCCGTCGATACCGGCGCCGATCACCAGGTCGCCCTTGTCCGACTGGCTGATATAGCCGTGTACGGCGTTGGACATGATCACGCTGTCGATAATCGGCTTGAGCGGTTCGGACACCAGCGCCTGCAGCGGGTGCGATTCGATTGGCAGGCGGAAACCGGCAAGCTTGGCCATGTGTCCGGAGTTACCGGCGGTGACCACACCAACGCGCTTGGCGCCGATGAAGCCTTTGTTGGTTTCGACGCCGATGACCACACCGTTTTCTTTGCGAAAGCCGATGACTTCGGTTTGCTGGATCAGGTCCACGCCCAGGGCGTCAGCGGCACGGGCATAGCCCCAGGCCACGGCATCGTGACGAGCAACACCGCCGCGCCGTTGCACGGTGGCGCCGAGGATCGGGTAGCGGGTGTTTTTCGAGCAATCCAGGTACGGAATCTCGTCGGCAACCTGCTGGGTATTGAGCAGTTCGCCGTCCACGCCATTGAGGCGGTTGGCACTGACACGTCGCTCGGAGTCGCGGATGTCCTGCAAGGTGTGGCACAGGTTGTAGACGCCACGCTGGGAGAACATCACGTTGTAGTTGATGTCTTGCGACAGGCCTTCCCAGAGCTTCATGGCGTGCTCATAGAGGTGCGCCGACTCGTCCCACAGGTAGTTGGAACGCACGATGGTGGTGTTGCGCGCGGTGTTGCCACCGCCCAGCCAGCCCTTTTCAACCACCGCCACATTGGTGATGCCGTGTTCTTTGGCCAGGTAGTAGGCGGTGGCCAGGCCATGCCCGCCGCCGCCAACGATGACCACGTCATAGACCTTTTTCGGGGTAGGCGTGCGCCACATGCGCTGCCAGTTTTCGTGATGGCTGAGCGAGTGCTTGAAAAGGCCGAAGCCCGAGTAACGTTGCATAGTCTTCACTCCTGAACCGCTCAGCGATAAACCGGGAAATCTGCACAGAGTGCCGACACGTTGTTCGCAACGTTGGCCTCGACATCGGCGTCACCGAGGTTGTCGAGGATGTCGCAGATCCAACCGGCCAGCGCCACACACTGGGCCACCTTGAAACCACGGCTGGTCACCGCCGGGGTACCGATACGCAAACCGGAGGTGACGAACGGCGACTGCGGGTCGTTCGGCACGGCGTTCTTGTTAACGGTGATATGCGCGCGGCCCAGGGCGGCATCGGCATCTTTGCCGGTCAGGCCCTGACGAATCAGGCTGACCAGGAACAGGTGGTTGTCAGTGCCGCCGGAAACCACATCGAAGCCGCGCTCGACAAATACCTTAGCCATCGCCTGGGCGTTGTCGATGACCTGCTGCTGATAAGTCTTGAAGCCCGGCTCCAGCGCCTCTTTGAAGCACACCGCTTTGGCAGCAATGACGTGCATCAGCGGGCCACCCTGGGCGCCGGGGAACACCGCAGCGTTGAGCTTCTTCTCGATCTCTTCGTTGCTGCGCGCCAGGATCAGGCCACCCCGTGGACCACGCAGGGTTTTGTGGGTGGTGGTGGTGACGACATCGGCGTACGGCAGCGGGTTCGGGTACAGGCCTGCGGCAACCAGGCCGGCAACGTGGGCCATGTCGACGAACAGGTAGGCACCGACTTTGTCAGCGATCTGCCGAAAGCGTGGGAAATCCAGGGTTTTCGAGTAGGCCGAGAAACCGGCGACGATCATCTTCGGCTTGTGCTCCAGCGCCAGGCGCTCGACTTCGTCGTAGTCGATCAGGCCGGTTGCAGTGTCGATGCCGTACTGCACAGCGTTGTACAGCTTGCCCGAAGACGACACTTTGGCGCCGTGGGTCAGGTGCCCACCGTGGGCCAGGCTCATGCCCAGGATGGTGTCGCCAGCTTGCAGCAGGGCCAGGTACACGGCGCTATTGGCTGACGAACCGGAATGCGGCTGAACGTTCGCGTAGTCGGCGCCGAACAGCTGTTTAGCGCGGTCGATCGCCAGTTGCTCGACTTTATCCACATGCTCGCAGCCGCCGTAGTAGCGCTTGCCCGGGTAGCCTTCGGCGTACTTGTTGGTCAGGCCGCTGCCTTGAGCCTGCATCACCCGGTTGCTGGTGTAGTTCTCCGAGGCGATCAGTTCGATGTGATCTTCCTGACGCTGTTCTTCGGCATTGATCGCCGCCAGCAGTGCATCGTCGTAACCCTGGATCTGGTCTTGCTTGCTGAACATCGCATCTCTCCCGGCAGCGGCATCGGTTCTTGTCGGGCAATCGCCCTTTTGCAGCGATGGTATGACCGACGCAGACCGCCCAGATGCCTACGCACGCCGTGCAGTGGCGCGTTTACGACATTCGTGGCGCGCAGATGAAGCCTGCCTATGTAGCGAGGAGAGGATGGTGCTGTGACAACCCAGCGCAAATTGAAACAAAAGTGCGGGATAGCCGCACAGTAAACGCTGCCTGGCAACGCTCGACAACTAGTAAAACTGTCAGTTGCCCCTGCCCCGGCTGAAACTTAATTTAACGTCTGCAGTTGCACGAAAACTTTCTGAAAAACCGATAGGCACTTGCCAGGACACTCACCATGGAAAACCTCGAAATTCAGGAACTAAGCGTTCAAGAGCAACTGAAAAACTTCAGAACGCCGGAAAAAGTTCAAATTCCTGGAAGCCTTCTGTATACACCAATGAGAAGTTATTACAAAACCCACGATTATAATTCCTTTGTCAGAATACGCATCATCGATCTGACAGTCCCTGGCGAAGCGACCATTAGTATTCAGGCGCTGAACACTTGGTACAGCGAAGTCGTCGACCGCGATAAAGCTATCGCCTGCGTAGATATGTTTGACATTATCCTGGAAAACGGCAAATACCAGTTTGTCTTGCATAAAATTATTGACGAAGACGGTGTACCAGTACGATTGGAAACCTGTGACCTTCCACCTCGCGATGCAGAGACTGGGATTAAGAATAAAATCGTGCGCCATACCCCCAGAAACACTAGAACTAATATTCTTGGAAAAATCGACGTCGTAACGTCAAGGACGCTCTACCACTTTGAAGATAGAACATCCAAACTTGTCGTAAAAACAAAAGACAATGATATATTTGAAGATGACGTTACCGGCGAGGAATTTGGAGAATTTCTAGTCCCCGGTGATTTCGTCGTTTATAAACTCAAAGCAAATATGAACTTTGTTAACGGACGCATAATGGAAGTTGAAGATCATATATACGAGGTGGTCTCGGGCATCCCTAACCTGAATCCCTAAGCGATCACACCTAGCAAAGGCGACTGCACACACACTTCCAACATTTGACTGAAGAAATATAGCAGGACGATCGCCATGAAAAAAACCACAAAAAATCAACCGACCCTGAACGAAGTACTTAGTCAAGATAAAATATCGAAAAAAGTTAAAGGCGTTGGAACCCTTCTGCATACGCCAATGGGCAGCTATTACAAAAATCATGATGCCGATCAAATTGTCATGCTGCGCTTCATCGACTTGACGCATCCTGACAAAGCAACTATCAGCATTTGCTTACCATTCGATTGGCATTCCGAAGACGTCGACCATGAGGAGGCCAAAGCCAACGCTGATAATTTTGACATCATAATAGAAAATGGCGAATACAACTTCGTCTCTGGTAAAACCATCCCTGTAAATGGTGTATCAACAGACTTACAAATCTCTGTTCTTCCGCCACTAGCCCCGACAGCCGGAACTAGCCATCCGGCCGCACTTTTTCTCTCAAAAAACAACAAGATCAAAATTCTTGGAGTCGACGACACTGTAAAATCAAGGACGCTTTACGAACTACCTGATGGAAGAGCGAAGTTTGTGATCGAAACAATCAACGCGGCCTTCATAGAGCGCGACTTCACAATGATTGGTGCTGTAAAACAATTAGTTCCAGGCGACTTCGTCGTTTTCGCAGACCAAGACCACGTACACCTTGTCAACTGGCGCACCATGCAAGTTGAAGAGGAGTTTGATATACAACTCACCCCTATCGTGATGAATGACAAACCTAAATGAACAGCCTTGCCGTCGTAGATACCGTCCTTCGCCGACGGCAGCACACTCCTATGGGCAAGCTGCGAGGCATGATTTAGAGTGCTGTTCTGCGTCGTTCACAGGACAGGGTCATGACAGATCAAAGCCAACAATTCGCCAGCGACAACTATTCCGGTATCTGCCCTGAAGCCTGGGCCGCGATGGAAAAAGCCAACCAGGGCCACGATCGCTCCTATGGCGATGACCAGTGGACCGCCCGTGCCGCCGAGTACTTTCGCAAGCTGTTCGAAACCGACTGCGAAGTGTTCTTCGCCTTCAACGGCACCGCCGCCAACTCCCTGGCGCTGTCGTCGTTGTGCCAGAGCTATCACAGCGTCATCTGCTCTGAAACCGCCCACGTCGAAACCGACGAGTGCGGTGCACCGGAGTTCTTCTCCAACGGTTCCAAATTGCTCACCGCGCGTACTGTGGCCGGTAAGCTGACCCCGGAATCGATCCGCGAAATCGCCCTCAAGCGCCAGGACATCCACTACCCCAAGCCGCGTGTGGTGACCATCACCCAGGCGACCGAAGTCGGTACCGTGTACCGTCCCGATGAGCTCAAGGCCATCAGCGCCACCTGCAAAGAGCTGGGCCTGAACCTGCACATGGACGGCGCCCGTTTCAGCAACGCCTGCGCCTCTCTGGGCTGCACACCAGCTGAACTGACCTGGAAGGCCGGGGTTGATGTGTTGTGCTTTGGCGGCACGAAAAACGGCATGGCCGTGGGTGAGGCGATTCTGTTCTTCAACCGCAAGCTGGCGGAAGATTTTGACTACCGCTGCAAACAGGCAGGCCAACTGGCCTCGAAGATGCGCTTTCTGTCGGCACCTTGGGTGGGCTTGCTGGAAGATGGCGCCTGGCTCAAGTACGGCGCCCATGCCAACCGCTGCGCGACGCTGCTCAGCGAGCTGGTCAGTGACGTGCCGGGGGTTGAACTGATGTTCCCGGTTGAGGCCAACGGCGTGTTTCTGCAGATGTCGGAACCGGCCCTGGAAACCTTGCGCAACAAGGGCTGGCGCTTTTACACCTTCATCGGTAGCGGGGGTGCGCGGTTTATGTGCTCGTGGGATACCGACGAAGCGCGGGTACGTGAATTGGCCGCCGATATACGCGCGGCCATGGGTGCCTGAATAACCGCCGGTAGGAGCGGGCTTGCCCCGCGATGCGATGTAACAGACACACCGCAATCGCGGGGCAAGCCCGCTCCTACGGGTTAAAGTCTGAAGCCGCCCATCTGCCGCGCCAGATCATCAGCCAGGCCACGCAAGGCCTGGCACTCTTCCCGGCACCCCTGCACTTCTGATGCAGTGGCCCGCGCCAGGTCGGAAATGCCTTGCACGGTGCGGTTGATTTCTTCCGTCACCGCCGACTGTTCCTCGGTCGCGGTGGCGACCTGATGGTTCATGTCGCTGATGTGCTCAACCTGATCGGTGATGGTGCCCAGCGATGCACCGGTCTGCTGGCTCGATTGCACGCCGGTGCCAGTGGCAACCTGCCCGGCCTGCATGGACGCCACCGCACTGCCCGCCCCCTGCTTGAGGCGCAGAATCATCTGCTGCACTTCATCGGTAGACACCTGGGTACGTCTGGCCAGTGTCCGCACTTCATCCGCCACCACGGCAAAACCACGGCCCATTTCCCCTGCACGCGCCGCTTCAATCGCGGCATTGAGCGCCAGCAGGTTGGTTTGCTCGGAAATGCTGCGAATCACCGCCAGCACTTCGTCAATCGAAGCCACTTCATTGGCCAATTCACCGACCGCATCGGCGGCCTGGCCAATTTCGCCCGACATGCTTTCAATGTGGGCGATCGAGCGGCGCACCACCTCACGGGCTTGCAGCGCTTCTGTGCGTGCGGTTTCCGAGGCTTGCGCGGCGTTACCGGCGTTCTGGGCAATGTCTTGCACGGTCAGGCCCATCTCATGCACGGCGGTGGCGACCATTTCGGTCATTTCCTGCTGGCGCCCTGAACGCTCGGCAGTGTTTTCCACCACCTGCGTCACTTGGGCCACCGAGCTGTGCAGGCGCTCACTGGTGCGCAGCACGTCAGCAATCAGGTCGCGCTGGCTGTCGAGAAAGCGGTTGAAGCCACGCGCCAGATCGCCCAGTTCGTCGGCGCGTGTTGCATCCAGACGTTGGGTGAGGTCGCCACCACCATTGCCAATCGCCATCAAGGCAGCCG
The DNA here is from genome assembly GCF_056322725.1 of Pseudomonas sp. NUPR-002. Classification (NCBI taxonomy): domain Bacteria; kingdom Pseudomonadati; phylum Pseudomonadota; class Gammaproteobacteria; order Pseudomonadales; family Pseudomonadaceae; genus Pseudomonas; species Pseudomonas sp. NUPR-002. Next base: position 362,698 of record NZ_CM150476.1, on the reverse strand, counting down.
TGACCCGGCGAATCGGCCGCACAATACCCCGCGCCAGCAACACCACCAGCAACAGCGACACCAGGGCCACGGCGGCACCGATCAGGCTGGTCCACCACAGCGCCTCGCGCACCGGGGCATAGATTTGCGCTTCCGGCACTTCAGCGACCAGGGTCCAGTTCATGTCGCGCAACGGCAGGCTCAAGGCTAGGTAACCCTCACCCTCACGCTCGAAGCGGCTGCTGTGCAAGCCGTCAGTGCGCGTCAACACCGCTTGGGCCGCGGATTCACCGATCTGCTCGGCGAGTTTTGTTTTGCCACTCAACTGCTGCTCCGGGTGCACCTGGATCAGGCCATCGTTACGCACCAGGAAAACCCGGCCGCGCTCACCGAAGCTGAAGTTGTGAATCAGGGTCGACAACTCGGTCATGCGCAAGCCAAGCCCGGCGATGCCCACCAACTTCCCGGCTTTCTCCACCCGGTAGTCGATAAACAGCGCCAGTTCCCCGGTACTGCCATCAATGTCGATGTTGAGCAGGCGCGGGTTGCCACTGTCGATAAAGCCGTAAAACCATTTGTCCTTGGGGTTGCTGCGACTCAGCGTGCGGTCCAGGCCTTTTTCGTTGTAGTAGTGGTCGGTTTGCGTCGCGGCGAACAGCGCGGTGAAGGCCTGGTTCTTCTGCCGCACCGCTTCGATGTACTCGATAAATTGCGGCGCTTGGGCAGGGTCTTCGCCTGCTGCCAGCCAGTCGCGCAGCAAGGTGTTGTTGGCAATGTCGGCGGCGGCGGTGAGCGGACGGCTCAACATCCGTTCGATATCGTTACGAATTGCCTCAATGCTGGCCGGCAATGCGGTCTCGACCAGGTAACGCTCGGTCAGGCGATTGACCACCACCGAGTAGATCCCGACCACGATTAAAATGCTCACCAACAGGGCTGCGCCCATGCTTGCGATCAATTGCCACTGAATGCTGCGCCGCCAGAACTGCATGTAGCTTCCCCTGAGTAAATAAGCCTTGAGCTGCAATAGCCAGGCCAATTGTATACAGGTGGAAATACAATAATTCCATTGACTCACGACAATGCCGCCCACTGCCGTAATGGCAGTGAGCAAGCAAAAGAATGCAGGATGCTATAGCGGGCCCTATCAGCTGTTGCCGATGGTCCGTGAAATGGCATCGACCGTGGCGCTGACTTGCTCTTGGTAACGGTCGAGGGCTTGTTGGTGTTGCTGTTGCAGTTCGACCTGCTGCGAGCACAGGTTCAGGGCTGCAAGTACCAGCAGCTTGTCACCAATCAGGGTCGGGTATTTGCGCTTGGTGTCGGCCAGCGACGCATTGAGCATCTGCACGGCCTGCGCCAGGGCCTGTTCCTGGCCTTCGGGAGCCTTGATCGAGTAGTCGTTGCCCAGAATCGACACGACATTGATCGGCTGTGCTGAAGTTCTCATGCGTTGACGGTACCGACGCTGGCGCGCTCAACCAGGGCCTGAATGCGTGCTGCGGTAGCGCCCTGCTTTTCTTCCTGTTCCATCAGCGCCAGCTGCAGGCTTTCGTTTTCATCTTTGGCCTGGGCCAGTTCTGCGCTGATCTGCTGATTGCGCTCGGCCAGTTCCTGATTCTTCTGTACCAGGTCGCTGACCAGTTGTTCCAATTGACTGAGGGAAGTTTCCAACATGATTGCCTTCTCGGGTTTTTCAGGGGGCGCACACGATAAAGAAAACTCCGCGTGCTCGCCAGGGATATCGGGTTAGACGCTTCGGCCTGGTGCAGATTGACCCACTGATAACCGTCCGGTTCCCGCTGAATGTGCCCGCTTGTCAGGAAAATCGAGCCTGACTTTTCGCGGGGCAAGCCCGCTCCTACCGTAGGAGCGGGCTTGCCCCGTGAAATCCTCTCACCTCAATACTCAATCCGTACATCGCCCTTGGGCACACTGCAGCACGACAAGATATAGCCTTCGGCAACGTCATCGTCGGTGATGCCGCCGTTGTGCTCCATCTCTACCTCACCGCCCAGCTTGAGCACTTTGCAGGTGCCGCAGATACCCATGCCGCAGGCCTTGGGGATCATCAGGCCCAGCTTGGCGGCTGCCGCATGCACGGTCTCGCCTGGGGCCACGCGAATGCTTTTGCCCGCAGCGGTAAATTCCACTTGATGCAGGTCGGCGTTATCGAGCTCTGGCGCCTCGGCCGCAAGCTCTGCCAGTTCAACCGCATCGGCCTTGACCTCAGCCGGGGTCGCCCCGAACGACTCTTCATGGTAGCGGCTCATGTCGTAGCCACTGCCTTCGAGCAGGCGTTTGACCGCATGCATGTAAGGCGTAGGGCCACAGCAGAAGATTTCCCGCTCCAGGTAGTCCGGGGCAATCAGTTCCATCAGTTTCTGGTTCAGGTAGCCACGGTAGCCGGCCCAAGGCTCACCCAGGCCGTGCTTCTCACAAATGATGTGCAAGCTGAAGTTTTCGATCCGCGACGCCATGTGCTCCAGCTCGCGGTGATAAATGATGTCTTTCGGTGAGCGGGCGCTGTGCACGAACACCATGTCGACATTGCCGTTGGTGTCGTAGAACCAGCGCGCCATGGACATCACCGGCGTGATGCCGACACCGCCACTGAGGTACAGCACTTTCGGGCTGGGAAAATCGATGGCATTGAACAACCCCACCGGCCCGTGCACCGCCAGCTCCTGGCCTTCGTGCAGGGTGTCGTGCAGCCAGTTGGAGACCTTGCCGCCGGGCACGCGCTTGATCGTCACCGAAAAGCTGTACGGCACCGAAGGCGAGCTGGAGATGGTGTACGAACGCATGATCGGCTGGCCGTCGATCTCCAGCTCCAGGGTCACGAACTGACCGGGCTTGAAGAAGAACATGATCGGTTGGTCGGCCATGAAACAGAAGGTGCGCACATCCCAGGTTTCCTGGATCACCTTGACGCAACGGACGATGTGACGGCCGTTGGCCCAGGTCTGGGTGCTGACCGGATTGAGGAAGTTGGACATGCTCGTCTCCACGGCCGACTGCGGCCTGATGATTGCGATTTTGCGCAAGCTCGGCGGCCGGCACATTCCTATCCGCGACATCGGCGTGCTTATCGCGACCAGCCCCCTGTGGCAAGGGCTGGCGCGTCGGAAACGGATCGGATCATGTCGTCCATGGACATGGATCGCCGCCGCTTCAATCGCACACTCCATCGCAAATAATCCTGCTGTACTTCAGCTTTGCGTCGCCATAACAACGATTAGCCACTTTCACCGGCCACACGCACTGGCCATGAGGACTTACACGATGGACGTCACCGCAACTCTGAGTCTGGGCGATCCACTGGAACCTGCACGCAAGGCGACTGCCGAGATGCTGCAGAGCCGCGAGCGTACCTTCTCGCTGCCACAGCCGTTTTACTGCGACGAACGCCTGTTCCAGATCGACATGGAAGAGATCTTCCAGAAGGAATGGCTGATCGCCGGGATGACCTGTGAAATTCCGGCCAAGGGCAATTTCCTCACCCTGCAGATCGGCAAGAACCCGATCCTCGTGGTGCGTGGCGCCGAAGGCCAGGTGCATGCCTTCCATAACGTCTGTCGTCATCGTGGTTCGCGCCTGTGCACCAGCGACAAAGGCAAAGTCGCCAAGCTGGTGTGCCATTACCACCAGTGGACCTACGAGCTCGATGGTCGCCTGCTGTTCGCCGGCACCGAAATGGGCGCCGATTTCGACATGAAGCAGTACGGGCTCAAGCCGGTGCAGGTGAAAACCGCAGGCGGCTATATCTTTATCAGCCTGGCCGAGAACCCACCGGCGATCGATGACTTCCTCTCCACCCTGGCCCATTACATGGAGCCCTACGACATGGAAAACACCAAGGTGGCGGTGCAAACCACCTTGATGGAAAAGGCCAACTGGAAGCTGGTGCTGGAAAACAACCGCGAGTGCTACCACTGCAGTGGTTCCCACCCGGAACTGTTGAAAACCCTGCTGGAGTGGGACGACGTGACCGACCCACGGGCTGACCAGGCGTTCAAAGACCACGTCGCGGCCTCGGCGGCGGCCTGGGACGCAGAAAAGATCCCCTACGCCCACGCCAGCTTCGGCCTGCGCAACCGCATCGTGCGCATGCCTTTGCTCAAAGGCACGGTGTCGATGACCCTGGATGGCAAGCAGGGCTGCCAGAAGCTCATGGGCCGGATCAAGAACCCCGACCTGGGCTCGATGCGCATCCTGCACCTGCCGCATTCGTGGAACCACTGCATGGGCGATCACATGATCGTCTTCACCGTGTGGCCGATCAGTGCCCAGGAAACCATGGTCACCACCAAGTGGCTGGTACACAAGGATGCCGTTGAAGGCGTGGACTACGACCCGCAGCGCATGCGCCAGGTGTGGGACGCCACCAACGACCAGGACCGGCGCCTGGCCGAAGAGAACCAGCGCGGCATCAACTCCACCGCGTACCAGCCGGGGCCGTATTCCAAGACCTACGAGTTTGGCGTGGTGAACTTCATCGACTGGTACAGCGAGCGCATGCTGAACAACCTGGGGGCAGCGCCTGCGCCATACCTCAAAGGCGTGGCTTCACAGTAGGAGCGGGCTTGCCCCGCGAAACAATGTAACTGACAAACCCAATCGCGGGGCAAGCCCGCTCCCACCTGGAATTGCAGACTCTGTGGGAGCGGGCTTGCCCCGCGATGCAATGTGACTGACAAACCACAATCGCGGGGCAAGCCCGCTCCCACCTGGAATTGCAAACTCTGTGGGAGCGGGCTTGCCCCGCGATGCGATGGGACTGGCAAACCACAATCGCAGGGCAATCACCTGGTTAAATATTGACCAACCCGCGCAATCCCCCGGCCCTGCTGGCCGCGTCCATACAGCAAACACTTTATCCACAGGACGGCCCACAGCTAATGTGGGCAAGTCACTGTTTTTCCGAGCAAAAATTATTGATCAATATTTGATCAATTCTCTGTAACCCTTTAAACACAAGGCTCACAGCGGAAGGCAAACACCTTATCCACAAAGACGCCAACAGACTTTGTGTGCAAAAGTCCTGACGGTGGAAAACCACTGTGGATAACGCCTCAGCATGCATAAAAACCGGGCGTCGAAGGGGATAAATGCACCAATTGAGCGTTTTTTGATCAAACCTGTGCAGCCCTTATTGCACGTGGCCTGCAGCCATAGGCGAACATATTATCCACAGAGCCGCCAACAGCGATTGTGGGCAATCTCAGCCCAGTCGTTCAGAGAAAAGCTCGAAAATTCCGTCACTTAGCCTGATCATTTTTTGACCATAACGCCGAAAGGCACGCAGTGCGTGCCTTGTAGCCATACACAAACACTTTATCCACAGATCGGCCAACAGAGTTTGTGAGCAACTGCTCAGCGCAGCACGCCCTCTTCTACCAACAGCTTGAGGATGGCTTCGGCGCCGGCTTGCGGGCTGACATCCTTGAGCACTTGTCCACCGCCGCCACTGGCCTTGGCGGTGGCGGCTTTCATGCGGTCAGCACCGCTTTTGGCCTTGATCACTTTCAACCGCTTGGGGCGCGGCTTGGCGGCTTGCAGCTCGGCGCTTGTGAATAACTCGTCTTCGACAACCTGCACCTGACGCGCAGCCAGTACCCCGCGCCGCGCCGGGCCAAACGCGCTCTGCCGCGGCTTGGGCGCGGCGTTATCCACCGTTGCCAGCAACGGCAAGCGCACCTTGAGGCGACGCCGCTGGCCACGCGGCAGCGCCTGCAGCACCTGGGCCACGCCGTTGTGGATAGATTCCACTTCGGCCAGGCCCACCACCAGCGGCCAACCCAAACGCTCAGCCAACAAGAACGGCAGCATGCCGGAACCTTCACCAGTTTCCGCCTGGCTTCCGGTGAGCACCAACTGGGCACCGGCGTCGCGTAGATAATCCCCAAGTACTCCCAGCGCATCGGCACCGTAAGGCTGTTCAAGCACATCCAGTTGTTCCAGGCCCATGCCCAGATAAGCGCGTAAGGCAGGCTCCTGGGGATCACCGGCGTGCAACACCTGCAAGTTATCCCCAGCCAGCTGAAGGCCCAGTTCCACCGCCCGCGCGTCCTGCTCGGCACGCCGGGTGCGGCCTGAGGTGGGATGGGCACCGATTGAAACCAGACTAATGACCTTGGTGTTCATAGTTGTCCCTGCCTTATGCCGCGTCGCGTTTGGCGTCGTTGCGGTAGTTTTCCACAGCCTCGATCAGCGCCTGCAGAATCGCACTGCTGTCACCGATCACCGACAAATCGGCGCGTTTGATCATGTCGCAGCCGGGGTCCATGTTGATCGCCACCACCTTGTCGCAGGCGCCAATGCCCTGCAGGTGCTGGATCGCCCCGGAGATACCCACAGCCACATACACCCGCGCCGTCACCCAGGTACCGGTAGCGCCAACCTGACGGTTGCGCGGCATGAAGCCGTCATCAACCGCCACCCGCGAAGCGCCTTCGGTGGCGCCGAGGGCCACGGTGGCACGGTGGAACAACGGCCAGTCCTTGACGCCATTGCCCCCGGAGACAATGAACTCGGCTTCGGCCATGGCAATCGCAGCCGGGTCCACTGCCACCGGGCCGAGGTCTTCGATGCGTGACAGGCTTCGCGCTGCCGCTGTGGATAACTGCTCAGGCAAGGCTTCGTGACGGGTTTCACTGACCGGCTCGGCGCATTCGGCGGCTGCCAGAATCAACCGTGGCAGGCCGCGAATCAGGTCTTGCTGGCCGGCACCGGCACGTCCGCTGCACTGCCCATCGTTGACCTGCCAGACCCTTGTCGCTGGCCGTTCATTGATCGCCGCCGCAAAGCGCCGGCCCAACTCGCCGCCACCGCTGCGGCTGTCGGGTAATAGCCAGTGACGCGGGTTGAACTGGTTATCCACAGCGCGTAAACCCTGCACCCACTGCTCCGGCGCATAACCGCTGAACTCATCGCCTTCGATGACCAGCAGGCGATCCACCCCGGCTGTGGAAAAGTTGCTTTCCTTGTGCTCGCCAAACACCACAGCCAACACCGCACCATCGCTGCCCGCCAGGCTATGCGCCAGGCCGAGCAGGTCGCGGTCATGGCTGCCCAGGCGGCCACCGACCATGTCCGGGACAACGGCGATGTAGAACGCGGGTTGCGCCACTTGATGCAGCGGCAGTTCCACCGCCTGCGCGGCGCTGCGCTTGTTGCTGGTGCCCTGCTGGGCCCCGCTACGGTCGATACGCTTGATGCCGTGGGGGCCGATGAAGCCAACGCCATGGGGATTCTTGCGAATGATGCCGTTGGGGCCCATCCAGCTGTGCTGTTGATTCTGTTGCATGGCGGCGTGCAGGGGATGCAGGCGGTTGCGGGCAATCCACTCGGCGCGTGGGTCACGGCGAATAATGTCGCTCATCAGTGCACCTCCGCAGGTTCACGCTTGCTTGGCGCGGTCTTATTCGCTAGCGTCTGCTCTTCAAGCAGGGCGTCGGCCACCAGTTCGGCCAAGTCTTTGATCAATGGACGCGGCTCAACCACACCTTCGAGCATTGCCGTGCACTGTGGACAACCCACCGCCACCAGCTCGGCGGCTGTCTCGCGGATGTCGTCCATGCGCATGTCGGGAATCCGCTGCTTGCCGGGAATGTCGGTAATCGGCGCGCCGCCGCCACCGCCGCAGCAGCGGGAGCGGAAGCCCGAACGTTGCATCTCCTTGACCTCGATGCCCAGGGCCCGTAGCACATCGCGCGGCGCCTCGTACTCGCCGTTGTAGCGGCCCAGGTAGCACGGGTCGTGATAGGTAACGCTGCCCCCTTTGTGCTGGCCCAGGCTCAAGGCACCCGCGGCAATCAGCTCGGCGATGTAGGTGCTGTGGTGCTGCACCCGGTACTCGCCACCGAAGGCGGCGTATTCGTTCTTCAGCACATGGAAGCTGTGCGGGTCGCAGGTGACGATACGTTTGAAGCTGTACTTGGCCATGCTCTGAATATTGCGCTTGGCCAGGTGCTGGAAAGTCGCCTCATCACCCAAGCGCCGCGCCACATCGCCACTGTCGCGCTCTTCCAGGCCGAGCACGGCAAAGTCCACCTGCGCGGCCTTGAGCACTTTGACGAAGGCCCTAAGGGTGCGTTGGTTGCGCATGTCGAAGGCACCGTCACCGACCCAGAACAGCACGTCGGTGGTTTGGCACTCGCTGAGCAGTTTCAGGTTCAGGTCTGCGGCCCAGTTCATCCGCCCGCCAGGGGCAAAGCCGCCCGGGTTGTCGGTGGCGATCAGGTTATCCAGCACCTCGGCGCCTTTGTTCGGCGTGGCGCCTTTTTCCAGGGTCAGGTGGCGGCGCATATCAACGATGGCATCGACGTGCTCGATCATCATCGGGCACTCTTCCACGCAAGCGCGGCAGGTGGTGCACGACCACAGGGTTTCGGCATCGACCAGGCCGTTGACGATCGGCTGGTGCGGGTTGCCGCCATGTTCGCCAATCGGCTTGCCCGGGTAAGGGCTGCCGGCAAACTTGGCATCAGTGCCGCCAGCCAGGCCAACGACCATGTCCTGAATCAGCTTTTTCGGATTGAGCGGTTGCCCGGCTGCGAATGCCGGGCAGGCGGCCTCGCACTTGCCGCACTGCACGCAGGCATCGAAGCCGAGCAGTTGGTTCCAGGTGAAGTCCTTGGGTTTCTCGACCCCCAGCAGCGCTTGCGGGTCTTCCAGGTCCAGCGGCTTGAGGCCGGTGGAACGGCCACCGCCGAAGCGTTCGGCGCGGCGGTGCCAGGCCAGGTGCAGCGCCCCGGCGAAGGCGTGCTTCATCGGCCCGCCCCAGGTCATGCCGAAGAACAGCTCGGACACGCCCCACAGCACACCAACGCCCAGCAGGGCCACCAGCAGCCAACCGCCAAAGCCTTCAGGCAGGATGCCGGCAACCGGCAAAGTGGCGATGAAGAAGGTACTGGCGAACACCAGCAAGCTTTTCGGCAGGCGCATCCACGGCCCTTTGGACAGGCGCGAAGGAGGATCGAGGCGGCGTTTGTAGACGAACACGGCACCGGCAAACATCAGCACGGTGGCGAACAGCAAGGCATAGGCCAGGATGCTGCTGTGCACGCCAAAACCGTGCACCACAATCGCCAAGACCGCCGCCAGAACAAAGCCACCGGCGGTAGCGACGTGGGTGTTGGCCATGTATTTGTCGCGGGCGACCACATGGTGCAGGTCAACCATATAACGTCGCGGCATCGCCAGCAGGCCGCCGAGCAGATCGACCTGAGAGGGCCGGCCTTGGCGCCACATCCGCACGCGCCGCAGCGCGCCGAGGACCGCCAGGCCCAGGGCGGCGAACAGCAGGATGGGGATCAGGGTATTCAACATGGGAAGCTCCCACACAATTTGGAGATACATCCACTGTGGGAGCGGGCTTGCCCCGCGATAGCGGTGTGTCAGCTGCTGCGCTATCGCGGGGCAAGCCCGCTCCTACCGAGAGGGATCAGAAGTCCTTGCACAGGCGCAGGGCGTCGTAGATCGCCGCATGGGTGTTGCGCTGAGCCACGCAGTCGCCGATGCGATACAGCAAGTAGCCTTCGCCCGCCTGACCAAGGATCGGCTGCGGCTGGATCGCGAACAGTGCCTCGACATCGATCTGGCCTTTGTTGCGCGAACCTTCCTTGAGCCCGTAGTACAGCGCTTCGTCTGGACGCACGCCGTTCTCGATCACCACCTGGTCAACCACCCGCTCCTCTTTGGCGCCGGTGTATTCGTTCTCCAGCACCGCCACCAGCTTGTCACCCTCGCGATAGACCTTCTCCAGCGCCAGGTCGCCGGTCATGATCACTTCCTTGGGGTACATGCTGCGGTAGTAGGTCGGGAATGAGGTGCCACCAATGGCCACGCCCGGTTTGATGTCGTCGGTAACGATCTCGACCTGGCTGCCTTTGTCGGCAATGAAGTCGGCCACCGACATGCCGGTGAACTCGCAAATGGTGTCGTACACCAGCACGTTCTTGCCCGGCGCCACCTTGCCGTCGAGCACATCCCAGCTGCTGACCACCAGGCCTTCGGCCGCGCCCCAGTGCTCGTTCTGCTCGAGGAACGGATGGCCACCCACCGCCAGTACGATCACATCCGGGCGCAGGTCTTTGATGGTGTCGATATCCGCGGCGGTACCCAGGCGCAGGTCTACCTTCAGGCGCGCCAGTTCCAGCTGATACCAGCGGGTGATACCGGCAATCTGGTCGCGCTGCGGAGCCTTGGCGGCGATGCTGATCTGACCGCCAATGGCGTCTTTCTTCTCGAACAGGGTGACGTCGTGGCCACGCTCGGCCGAAACCCGCGCCGCTTCCATCCCGGCAGGGCCTGCACCGACCACCACCACTTTGCGCTTGGGCCCGGTGGATTTTTCGATGATGTGCGGCACGCCCATGTATTCACGAGACGTCGCCGCGTTCTGGATGCACAGCACATCCAGGCCCTGGTACTGGCGGTCGATGCAGTAGTTGGCCCCGACGCACTGCTTGATCTGATCGACCTGGCCCATTTTGATCTTGGCGATCAGGTGCGGGTCGGCGATATGTGCGCGGGTCATGCCGACCATATCGACATAGCCACCTTCCAGAATACGCGTGGCCTGGTTCGGGTCTTTGATGTTCTGCGCGTGCAGCACCGGAACCTTCACCACTTCCTTGATACCGGCGGCCAGGTGCAGGAACGGCTCCGGTGGATAACTCATGTTGGGGATAACGTTGGCCAGGGTGTTGTGGGTATCGCACCCCGAACCGATCACCCCGAAGAAATCGAGCATGCCGGTGGCGTCGTAATACTTGGCGATCTCCTTCATGTCCTCATGGCTGAGGCCATCGGGGTGGAACTCGTCGCCGCAGATGCGCATGCCGACGCAAAAGTCCGGGCCCACTTCGGCACGCACGGCCTTGAGCACTTCCAGGCCGAACTTCATCCGCCCCTCGAAAGTACCGCCCCATTCATCGGTGCGTTTGTTGACCCGTGGGCTCCAGAACTGGTCGATCATGTGCTGGTGCACCGCCGACAGCTCCACACCGTCCAGACCGCCTTCTTTGGCGCGGCGCGCGGCTTGCGCATAGTTGCCGATCACCCGCCAGATCTCCTCCGGCTCGATGGTTTTGCAGGTGGCGCGGTGGACCGGTTCACGAATCCCCGAAGGTGACATCAGGGTTGGCCAGTTGAAGCCGTCCCAGCGTGAACGACGCCCCATGTGGGTAATCTGGATCATGATCTTGGCGCCGTGCTTGTGCATGGCGTCGGCAAGGTTCTGAAAGTGCGGGATGATCCGGTCCGTGGACAGGTTCACCGACGCCCACCACTCCTGCGGGCTGTCGATCGCCACCACTGAAGAACCGCCGCAGATGGCCAGGCCCAGACCACCCTTGGCCTTCTCTTCGTAATACTTCACATAGCGGTCGGTGGTCATGCCGCCGTCGGTGGCGTACACCTCGGCGTGGGCGGTGCTGAGCACGCGGTTGCGGATGGTCAGTTTGCCGATCTGGATCGGCTGGAACATTGCTTCGAACGCCATGGCGAGATCCTCGACTTACAGCGGCTTGACGATGAACAGGCCGTCGTCGTGGCCTTCTTCCGAACCGCCGTACACCTGCTCGGCGACCGTGCGAATCGCGCTGCCACGCGCGGCGAGGATCTGGTCCATGGCCCCGGCGAACCAGCCGGTGAACATGTAATCGACCTTGCGCCCGACCTTGCCGTACACGTAGACGAACGCCGAGTGTTCCAGCTTGACGCTGGCGGTGCCTTTCTCCAGGTCGATGTCCTGGATCTTGAACAGGCCCCAACCGCGTTGCGACAAGCGCTTCATGTAGTGCTCAAACACCGCCACACCTTCCAGACCGTGGCATTCAGCCTCTTTCTCGCACCAGTGCCAGGCCGACTTGTAACCCGCCTTGTAGAGGATTTCGGCATAGGCATCGGCGCCCAGCACTTCCTCGATGCCGATATGGTTGTTGACGAAGAAATGCCGCGGCACATACAGCATCGGCAGGGCGTCGGAGGTCCAGACACCGGTCTCGCTGTCGACTTCGATTGGCAATTGCGGGGCGATCTTGGCCATGGAAACTCAACTCCATAAAAATTTGATTGATGGCCCCGGCGTTGCTGGCCGGGGCTGGACAGGCGTGGAGAGCGGCGTTATTCGCCCCAGACACTCTTGAGCACGTTGACCCAGTTCTCGCCCATGATCTTGCGCACCACGCGTTCGCTATGCCCGCGCCGCAGCAGGGTTTCGGTGAGGTTGGGGAACTCGCCCACGGTGCGGATGCCCAGCGGGTTGATGATCTTGCCGAAGCTGGTCAGGCGCCGGGCGTAGCCCTTGTCGTGGGTCAGGTACTCGAAAAAGTCCTGACCGTGACCCTGGGTGAAGTCGGTGCCGATGCCGATCGCATCTTCACCAACGATGTTCATGGTGTATTCGATCGCTTCGGCGTAGTCGTCGATGGTCGAGTCGATGCCTTTGGCCAGGAACGGCGCAAACATGGTCACGCCGACAAAGCCGCCGTGCTCGGCAATGAACTTCAGTTCTGCATCAGACTTGTTGCGCGGGTGCTCTTTAAGCCCGGAGGGCAGGCAGTGGGAGTAGCACACCGGTTTTTTCGATTCGAGGATCACTTCTTCAGAGGTTTTCGAACCGACATGCGAGAGGTCGCACATGATCCCCACGCGGTTCATCTCGGCAACGATTTCGCGACCGAAGCCCGACAGGCCGCCGTCACGCTCGTAGCAACCGGTGCCCACCAGGTTCTGGGTGTTGTAGCACATCTGCACGATACCGACGCCAAGCTGCTTGAACACCTCGACATAGCCGATCTGGTCTTCAAACGCGTGGGCATTCTGAAAGCCGAAGAGGATGCCGGTTTTGCCCAGTTCCTTGGCCTTGCGGATGTCGGCGGTGGTACGCACCGGCATCACCAGGTCAGCGTTTTCACGGATCAGCTTCTGGCTGGCGGCAATGTTGTTGACCGTGGCCTGAAAGCCCTCCCAGACCGACACCGTGCAGTTGGCAGCGGTCAGGCCACCCTTGCGCATGTCCTCGAACAGCTCGCGGTTCCATTTGGCAATGATCAGCCCGTCGATAACGATGCTGTCGGCGTGTAACTCGGCTGGGCTCATCAGGCTGTCCCCTTTTTTGATGTTACCTGCGCCGAATCGTCTGTCGGCGCTTTGGGGCCAGCATATGCCTAGGGGCCAGGTCGCCCAGATGCAAAAACGACAGGGGAATTGCCGAAAGCGTCAAAGCGCGACAAAGGGTCGGCGTAAGTTTCATTCGGAAGCGCCGGAGCTTGCAGCTACCCTGTTCTTTGCCGTGGCGCTGAGCGAGAATCGGCGCCGCTGTTCCCACCGGTTTAGGAGAATGTCGCAGATGAGATCAATGGTTGGCTTGACCCTGCTGTTACTGGCATTCGGTGCCGTTGCCGAAGAAGAGGAAAGCACGCCGTGCGATAACGTCGAAACCGACCAGCAAACCTACGAATGCGCGAAGTACAGCCGCCAGACCGCCGAGCGCGAACTGGATGCCGCCTTCAACGACCAGCTTGAGCGTATCAAAGAGCAATACAACGGCCAGACCGCGCAAATTGACGACCTGAGCAGGCGACTGCGCGACGCCCAAGCCCTCTGGAAACAACTGCGCGATGCCGACTGCAAGGTCGAAACTTTTGCCGAAAAGCCCGGCAGCAAGGCCTTCGAGACAGCACAGAACACCTGCCTGGCACAGCGCAGCGATGATCGCTCGGAGTACCTGCAGTCACTGGGGCTGCAATAAGGCCACGCCACAGCGTCTGCACCAATGGAAAAGCGTGCTGCTGAACACGCCCATCGGTTTTCTCCACAGTGCGTTTCAAGCCACCCATCTTCGGGTCGGCTGTAAAACTCACATGAAGGAAACAGACAAATGGGCACTAGCATTACTCAAGCAGACATGGACAAAGCGATCGCCGCACTGAAAAAAGAAGGCGAAGATCGCGTAATCATGGTCGCTGAAACGGTGTGCATCTTCGCCGCCGATGTCCCTGCCGGTATTGCCGAGGACGTGCTGCAAGGCATGCGCCTGATGAGCATCTCGGCGAACAAAAAGTTCAACAAGGAAACCCAGCAGCGCGAATGGTACAACTTCTACAATGAAGGCCTGGCCAAGTTCGGCTGGACCCTCACCGGTGCCGCCCACGTTGAAGAAGCCATCGATAAAGAAGACTTCACCCCGGCAACCCTGACCGCACATCTGGTCACCGTCAGCCTGGGCCACAAGCATCGCCTGTCGGGCTGCGTTAATCGCGCCCTGCAAATTTCCATCCAGAAGCCAAAAGCGCGCGAACTGATGGAACAGAGCAGCCTGGGCGTTACCGGCAAATCGAGCACCATCCAGGTTGCTGCCTGTGAGATGTCGCCACAAGGCCTGCCGATCATGCACATGACCAGCGTACAGTTGAGCTACGACAAAACCGAGAAGGCTGAAGGCTCGATGGGCCGCAAGATCGATAAGTCCAACACCAAGGTCTACCGTGCGTCGCAGCAAGGTACCTTCAGTGTTCGTCATTTCGACGCCCTGCGTAAGCCTGTACTGGACAAACTGGTCGGCCAGGCACTCAACTTCCTCGACATGAACGAGTAATAACATAGCCAGGCGTCAGTTGACTGGCGCCTGGCCTTAAGCTCTGCAACGGAAGGCGGCAAGACCATGACCAACCAAACTTCTACACACACAACACAAGATTTGCCCTCTACGCAGCTTTTCTCTTCGCCTCTGTCGATGCTGAAAAATACCGTCATGCCCAGCATTACGGCAGAGCATATTTTTCAATGCCTGCGTTTGGCGCAGCTTCAAGCCAATACTCAATACTCCAGGGAAAAGCATGCCAAACAGTGGTTTTCCAGCGTCCTGGAGACCTTGGAGGCGCTTGGCTTCAAGCTGTTTGAACATACCCGACGGCACATCCCCTATACCCCTACGCAAGCGGTACTGAAAGATGTCTTTGACGGTTGGTTGCCAGCACCACAAGCCAAGAACTTGCGCTTCAAGGCAGTGGCACAGGAAGTCATCAATTCACTGCATGCCGAGCACGAAGCGCAGTACCGGCATTACAGCACCTCTACGCACCTGAACGTCACCCTCGACTCGGACGACGGCGAAACCTTTGTGGCGATTCTGTTCCATGTGCTGTGCACCCAAGATCCAAACGCCCCGAAGACACAACTGATACTGGAACTTGACCACCTGGGAGCCGAGTTCAGTGCTGCTGCATTTGCCACCCATAGCGACCATATAGATGCCCGGATCAAAGTATTGGCCAATCTCGATCAGTTCCTGGCCTGACTCAAGAGACACGCATCATCTGCCGCTCCTCCCTCGGGCACTTGCCAAAGTGGCGCTTGTAACGCCGGGTGAAATACGACGGCAGCTCGAAGCCACAGGCCAGGCTGACCTGTGTGACGCTCATGTCCGTCTGGGCCAACAATTGCCGGGCTTTCTCCAGGCGCAAAACCAAGTAGAAATTGCTCGGCGTATCGTCCAGGTACAGGCGGAACAGGCGCTCCAGTTGCCGGCGGGTAACCATCACCTTCGACGCCAGCTCCAGGGTGCTCAGCGGCATCTCGGTGCACTGTTCCATTTCACCGATGACCTGCACCAGTTTGCGGTTGCTGATGCCGTAGCGTGAGGCAATCTGCATGCGCTGGTGATCCCGGCGCTCGCGTATTCGGCCCAGCACGAACTGCTCCGAGACCTTTACCGCCAGCTCACTGCCGTGCGCCTGGGCGATCAGGTCGAGCATCAGGTCGATCGAAGCCGTACCACCGGCGCAGGTGATGCGGCGCCGGTCGATTTCAAACAACTCCTGAATCACCTCAAGGCGGGGATAGCGCTCTTTGAAGGCTTCCAGCGCCTCCCAGTGCAGCGTGGCCCGATGGCCATCGAGCAAGCCCGCCTCGGCCAGCACCATCGCCCCGGTATCGATCCCGCCGAGTATCACCCCGTCGTGATCGAGGCGACGCAACGCCTGCTGCAACCGCGGGCCAAAACACGCCAGCGGCTCAAAGCCAGCGACCACCAACAACAGGCTGGCGCCCTGGCTGTCTGCCAGCGCGCCATCGGCATTGACCGACATGCCATTGCTAGCCTGCACCGGGCCGCCATCCAGGCTCAGCACACGCCAGCGATACAGCTCGCCACTGAAGCGGTTGGCCACCCGCAGCGGCTCGACTGCCGAAATGAAACCCATGGCAGAGAACCCCGGCAAGAGCAAAAACTGGATGGATTGCGGCATCGGCTGCACCCTCTTTGGCTGGTCGCCTGTGTGCTAGTTATGGTCGCCTCCGTGCGCATTTAAAGCGTGATTCCAGCGTAGCGTGTATTCACGGTCCGCAGAGACCGGCCTATAACAATACGCCCTGCCGTTGGAGAGCCATCATGCACAGCTTGATCCGCCGCAGTCTGCTATCCCTTGCCCTTAGCGCGTCCCTCACCTCCCCGCTGTTCGCTGCAGAACCTGCTGTTTGCCAGAAAGTACGCCTTGGCGTGGTCAACTGGACCGATGTGATCGCCACCAGTGCCATGACGCAAGTGCTACTCGACGGCCTGGGCTACACCACCAAGCAAACCAGTGCCTCGCAGCAAATCATCTTCGCCGGCATTCGCGACCAGCGCCTGGACATGTTCCTTGGCTACTGGAACCCGATCATGACCCAGACCATCACCCCGTTTATCGATGCCAAACAGGTCAAGGTTCTTGATCAACCGAGCCTGGACGACGCCCGGGCGACCCTCGCCGTGCCCAAGTACCTGGCCGACAAAGGCCTGAAAACCTTCGCCGACATCGCCAAATTCGAAAAAGAGCTGGGTGGCAAGATCTACGGTATCGAGCCGGGTTCCGGCGCCAATACCCAGATCAAAGCGATGATCAGCAAGAACCAGTTCGGTCTGGGCAAGTTCCAGCTGGTCGAATCCAGTGAAGCCGGGATGCTCGCTGCCGTGGATCGTGCGGTGCGGCGCAAACAGGCCGTGGTGTTCTTCGGCTGGGCGCCCCACCCAATGAACGTCAATATCGACATGGCCTACCTCAGTGGCAGCGAAGACGCCCTGGGCCCGGACGAAGGCCGCGCCACCGTGTGGACCGTCACCGCCCCCGACTATGCCGAACGCTGCCCGAACGCCAGCCGTCTGCTGAGCAACCTGAAGTTCAGCGCCGAAGACGAGAGCCGCATGATGCAGCCGCTGCTCGAACACAAAGATGCCCTGCAATCGGCCCGCCAGTGGCTGATCGATCATCCCGAAGACAAGGCGCGCTGGTTAGAAGGGGTGACCACCTTTGACGGCAAGCCTGCTGCCGAAAACCTCAAGCTGACTGCCAACTGACAGACCGCATCGCGGGGCAAGCCCGCTCCCACCGGGACCATTTAGCCCCACCGGTGGGAGCGGGCTTGCCCCGCGAAGGCCCCAACACGCCCAAAGGAAACCGCACATGAACCACGACGTCATCATCACCTGCGCCTTGACCGGCGCTGGCGACACCGCCAGCAAGAGCCACCTGGTCCCGGTCACCCCGAAACAAATCGCCGACGCAGCCGTGGAAGCGGCAAAAGCCGGCGCCACCGTGGTCCACTGCCATGTCCGCGACCCGCAAACCGGGCGTTTCAGCCGCGATGTAGCGCTGTACCGGGAAGTGATGGAGCGTATCCGCGAATCCGACGTGGACATCATCGTCAACCTCACCGCCGGGATGGGCGGCGACCTGGAAATCGGCCCCGGCGAAACGCCGCTGGAATTCGGCGCCGGTACCGACCTGATCGGCCCGCTGGAGCGTTTGGCCCACGTTGAAGCCCTGCTGCCGGAAATCTGCACCCTGGACTGCGGCACGCTCAATTTCGGCGATGGCAACAGCATCTATGTGTCGACCCCGGCGCAACTGCGGGCAGGCGCCCGGCGCATCACCGAGCTGGGAGTCAAAGCCGAACTGGAAATCTTCGACACCGGTCACCTGTGGTTCGCCAAACAGATGATCAAAGAAGGCCTGCTCGACGATCCCCTATTCCAGCTGTGCCTGGGCATTCCCTGGGGCGCGCCAGCCGACACCGCCACCATGAAAGCCATGGTCGACAACCTGCCAGCAGGTGTCACCTGGGCCGGTTTCGGCATTGGCCGCATGCAGATGCCCATGGCTGCACAAGCCGTGCTGCTCGGTGGCAACGTGCGCGTCGGCCTGGAAGACAACCTGTACCTGGACAAGGGCGTACTGGCCAGCAACGGCCAGTTGGTGGAACGCGCCAGCGAAATCCTCAGCCGCCTTGGCGCACGGGTGCTGACCCCGGCCGAAGGCCGCGCAAAAATGAACCTGACCCGTCGCTGAGCACTGGAGAACACCATGACCTTTATCACCGAGATCAAGACGTTCGCCGCGCTGGGCAGTGGCGTAATCGGCAGTGGCTGGGTGGCACGTGCTCTGGCGCACGGCCTGGATGTGGTGGCCTGGGACCCGGCACCCGGCGCTGAAGAAGCATTGCGCAAACGCATCGCCAACGCCTGGCCAGCCTTGGAAAAACAGGGCCTGGCACCTGGCGCCGCGCAGAACCGGCTACGCTTTGTCAGCAGCATCGAAGCCTGTGTTGGCGATGCCGATTTCATCCAGGAGAGCGCCCCAGAGCGCCTCGACCTCAAGCTCGACCTGCACCGCAAAATCAGCGCCGCCGCCAAACCCGATGCGCTGATCGCTTCCAGCACCTCCGGCCTGCTCCCCAGCGAGTTCTATGAGTCGGCGACCCACCCTGAACGCTGCGTGGTCGGTCACCCATTCAACCCGGTGTACCTGCTGCCGCTGGTGGAAATCGTCGGCAGCAACAAAACCTCAGCGCACGCCATCGAGGCAGCAAAAACGGTGTACAGCGCCTTGGGCATGCGGCCGCTGCATGTCCGCAAGGAAGTCCCCGGCTTTATCGCCGACCGCCTGCTCGAAGCGTTGTGGCGCGAAGCGCTGCATCTGGTCAACGACGGCGTGGCAAGCACCGGTGAAATCGACGATGCCATTCGCTTCGGTGCGGGTTTGCGCTGGTCGTTCATGGGCACCTTCCTGACCTATACCCTGGCCGGGGGCAATGCCGGCATGCGCCACTTCATGGCTC
The DNA here is from genome assembly GCF_056322725.1 of Pseudomonas sp. NUPR-002. Classification (NCBI taxonomy): domain Bacteria; kingdom Pseudomonadati; phylum Pseudomonadota; class Gammaproteobacteria; order Pseudomonadales; family Pseudomonadaceae; genus Pseudomonas; species Pseudomonas sp. NUPR-002. Next base: position 343,612 of record NZ_CM150476.1, on the reverse strand, counting down.
AGTTCGGCCCCGCGCTGCAGTTGCCCTGGACCTACCTGCCAGCGCCGGAATTGACCGACGGCTTGATCGACGCCGTGGTCGAAGGCACCCGTGAGCAGTTGGGCGACCGTAGCATCAGCGCGCTGGAGCGCTATCGTGATGATTGCCTGTTGGCCGTGCTGGATGCGGTGAAAACCACCAAAGCCAAACATGGCATGACGTTCAGCGACTGAATGGAGCCCCGCAATGCCTGCACTGACCACCTATCAAACCCCAGTCCAAGAGGACTGGGTCGACTACAACGGGCATCTGCGCGATGCCTTCTACCTGCTGATTTTCAGCTACGCCACCGATGCCTTCATGGACCGCATCGGCCTGGACAGCGACAACCGCAGTGCCAGTGGCAATTCGCTGTTCACCCTGGAGTGTCACCTGAACTACCTGCATGAGGTAAAGCTTGGTACGCAGGTCTGGGTGCAGACGCAGGTCATCGGTTTTGATCGCAAACGCCTGCACCTGTACCACAGCCTGCACCGTGAAGGTTTTGATGAAGCGTTGGCGGCCAGTGAGCAGATGCTGCTGCATGTGGACCTGGCCGGGCCGCGCTCGGCACCGTTCACGCCTGAGGTTGCGGCGCGCTTGCAGAGAGTTGTTGATGAGCAGGGTGATTTGCCAGCGCCTGAGTTTGTTGGGCGGGTGATCGGGTTGCCGCGCTGATCGCGGGGCAAGCCCGCTCCTACTGGCGTATTTACCCGAAAACGACCTGTTCTTAGGTAAAGCAGCCATTGCGACATTCAGGCCTTGCCGCCCTGCCCCAGTGCCCACAGAATCGACTGCGATCACACCTGCAAACAAGGACAACAGCCATGATGCATGCGGATTTGATTGATCAAGACGACCTGCTGGGCCAATTGCGCGCCCTGGGTTTCGAGATGCCAGCCGACGCCAGCGCCGAACAAGCCTGCGAATACGCGGTGCGGGGGTTGAGCGAGCCACGGGCCAAGGCCCTGAAAGGCATGGTCGAGCAGATGTATACCGGCAATGCGACCATTTTGCCTGCTGTGCGCCAGGCCATCGAACAGCAGTTGCTGCCGGCATTGGCGCAGTTTAAGAATCGTTAAAAGCATCGCGGGGCAAGCCCGCTCCTACGGTAGGAGCGGGCTTGCCCCGCGATCCGCTATCTACAGCCTCACACTGGCAAACGTCGACTCATTGCGCGCCTGGCTCAACGCCGACATCGGCCCCGCCAGCGGCGACAGCACCATGGCCTGTGGAATCGGCATCATCGCCACCTGTTGTGCAGTGTTCGAACCCACACGCTCATCACGCGGTGGAATGCCGAAGTACTCGCGGTAGCACTTGGAGAAGTGCGGGGTGGATACGAAGCCGCACACCGAGGCCACTTCAATGATCGACATCGGCGTTTGCTTGAGCAGTTGCCGGGCTCGAATCAGGCGCAGTTTCAGGTAATAGCGCGACGGTGAGCAGTGCAGGTACTTCTGGAACAACCGCTCAAGCTGGCGACGAGACACCGACACATACACCGCCAGTTCATCCAGGTCGATCGGCTCCTCCAGGTTGGCCTCCATCAGCGCAACGATTTCCTGCAACTTCGGCTGGTTGGTCCCGAGCATATGCTTGAGCGGCACACGCTGGTGATCCTGCTCGTTGCGAATGCGCTCATAGACAAACATCTCGGAAATCGCTGCAGACAGCTCCCGGCCATGATCGCGGCTGATCAGGTGCAGCATCATGTCCAGCGGTGCGGTACCGCCGGAACTGGTAAAGCGGTTACGGTCGAGGGTGAATAACCGGGTACTCATGCTCACCCGCGGGAAGGCTTCCTGCATCGCTGCCAGGCATTCCCAATGCACGCTGCAATCGAAGCCGTCAAGCAAACCGGCGCAAGCCAGCGCCCAACTGCCGGTGCACACCGCACCCAAACGCCGCGACTGACGCGCCTGGCTCTGCAGCCAGGTGACGTGCTCGCGGGTCACAGTGCGTTGAATGCCGATACCGCCGCAAACAATCACCGTGTCCATCGGCGGTGCCTTGTGCATCGCCGCATCGGGGGTGATCTGCAAGCCGTCGCTGGCCCACACCTGCCCGCCATCCACACTCAAGGTACTCCAGCGATACAGCTCTCTGCCGGACAGCTGGTTGGCCATGCGCAGCGGCTCTACAGCTGAGGCCAGGGAGATGAGGGTGAAGTTATCCAGCAACAGAAAGCCGATGGATTGGGGTGTGCGGTTTTGGGTTGGGGTCCCGGAGTTGTACGACGTCATCGCGGTATCTCCTCACACAATGCAGGGTGCGCCTCAGGCAGGCACGGGCTTTTTTTCTCACGGCCCCGATTCGTATGCAGGGGCTTTGCCAATCACAACGCAAATGCCATGCCGGAAATTGAATGGGTATTCAATAAAACCCAAAAACGACGTCGCGCTGCGTCTATATGGCAATTGCTACAGCGTAGTGCCTTTAGCGAAAACCAGCGTGCTAGCGCCACTGCATCGGTGAGCTGAGCAATTCGGTAGCACTTGTGGGAAGGATGCCCAGAAGCGACATAAACAAGTGTCACCCCAGGCGCCATTTCCCGGGGTAACAGCTGTTTAACGATGTAGGATCTGACCGCGCGCTAAAAGGTGGCACGCGTGCGCATTAACGGCGCAACGTGCGCTCAACACTCGATGGCGTTGACCGCCAGGCCGCCGCGCGAGGTCTCTTTGTACTTGTCGTGCATGTCAGCCCCGGTGTCACGCATGGTGCGAATCACCCGGTCGAGCGAGATGAAGTGCTCGCCGTCGCCACGCAGTGCCATCTGTGCAGCGTTGATCGCCTTCACCGCCGCAATGGCGTTGCGTTCAATGCACGGCACCTGAACCAACCCGCCAACCGGGTCGCAGGTGAGGCCGAGGTTATGTTCAAGACCGATCTCGGCAGCGTTTTCCAGCTGTGCCGGCGTGGCGCCCAGCACTTCGGCCAGGCCTGCGGCAGCCATCGCACAGGCTGAACCCACCTCGCCTTGGCATCCAACCTCTGCCCCCGAGATCGACGCATTCTTCTTGCACAGAATGCCCACCGCCGCCGCGCCGAGAAAGAAGTCGACCACACAGGCTTCACTGACTTCGTCGCTAAAGCGCATGTAGTAATGCAGCACAGCAGGAATGATCCCGGCCGCGCCATTGGTAGGTGCAGTAACCATGCGCCCGCCTGCGGCGTTCTCTTCATTGACCGCCAGCGCATACAGGTTGACCCACTCCATCGCACTCAGTGTCGAGCCGATCACATTGGGTTTGTTCAGCTCCTGCAGGCTGCGGTAGAGCTTCGCTGCCCGACGCTTCACATTCAGCCCGCCAGGCAGAATACCTTCGTATTTAAGGCCGTTTTCGACACAGGCCTGCATGGCCTGCCAGAGCTTGAGCAAGCCGGCACGAATCTCCGCTTCGCTGCGCCAGACCTTCTCGTTTTCCAGCATCAGTTGCGACACGCGCATGTCGTTTTCCCGGCACAACGCCAACAGCTCCACCGCGCTGTTGAAATCGTACGGCAGCACGGTGTTGTCAGCGTCTAGCACACCGCTTGCAGCCTGGGCGGCATCGACCACAAAGCCGCCGCCGACCGAATAGTAGGTATCGCGGTGCAGCTCGCCTGCCGCACTCTCGGCGATCAGGGTCATGGCATTGGGGTGATAGGGCAGGTTCTCGTCGAGCAGACGCATATCGCGCGCCCAGACAAACCCGACAGCCAGTCGGCCATCGAGCAGCAACGTGTCTGTTTCGCGCAGGGCGGCAATGCGCGGGGCGATATTCGCGGGGTCGATTGCGTCGGGCCATTCGCCCATCAGGCCCATGATCACCGCATTGTCGCTACCGTGGCCGATGCCAGTGGCCGAGAGCGAGCCGTACAAGCGCACTTCAATGCGCCGGACCTGCTCAAGCTCCCCGCGCTCACGCAGCCCCTGGACGAACAATGCCGCCGCTCGCATGGGCCCGACGGTATGTGAGCTGGATGGACCGACGCCGATCTTGAACAGGTCGAACACGCTGATGGCCATGCCACCTACCTCCTGATTGAGCAGCCACCCGCCCGCCAAGCCAAGGGCGTTGCAACTGCTACGCTAAATAGGCGGCAATCCGCCGAATTCGCGCATCATCAGGCTTTTAACCGGACGTTTGACGTCTGCAACCGACGCGCTCTTGCCCAGCAACGCCGCCAGCTGTCACGCGCATTCCTGCGCCGTTTTTTTGCGGTGCAGAGCCAGCAAAACTGTGTTTACAGGGCAATAAAAACCTGTAAACGACCTCACCGACACTGGATGCGACCCTGTCTGTACTGGATACGACGCACCCTGTAGGCGTTTGATTTTCGCTGTTAGATGATCGGTATCGACTCGATTGCACGGCACCCGTCCCGCTATCGCCAGATAGCCCGGCCCGACCGACTGCAAACCATAAAGCACGGCGGTCCCGTGGGACATCCGAGAAAAAACATCAGGAGTCCATCGTATGAAAGCTTCACCGTCGCTCTTGCTCGCAGCGCTACTGAGCATGCCGCTGCTGGCCCAGGCCGCCGAACCCGAGCAGTGTCATACCGTCAACTTCTCCGATGTCGGCTGGACCGACATCACCGTCACCACGGCCATGACCAGCGTTGTCTTGCAGTCGCTGGGCTACAAAACCAAGACCACCATGATTTCTGTGCCGATGACCTACAAGTCGCTGGCCGACGGCAAGAACATGGACGTGTTCCTCGGCAACTGGATGCCGACCATGGAAAACGACATCAAGCAGTACCGCGATGCCGGCACGGTGGAAACCGTACGGGCCAACCTTGAGAACGCCAAGTACACCCTGGCGGTGCCCCAGGCCCTGTATGACAAAGGCCTGAAAACCTTTGCCGACATTCCCAAGTTCAAGAAAGAGCTGGACGGCAAGATCTACGGTATCGAACCCGGCAACGACGGTAACCGCACCATCCAGAGCATGATCGACAAGAACGCCTTCGGCCTCAAAGACGCTGGCTTCAAGGTGGTCGAGTCCAGCGAAGCGGGCATGCTTTCGCAGGTTGAACGGGCGCAGCGCCGCGACACCGCAGTGGTGTTCCTCGGTTGGGAACCGCACCCGATGAACACCCGCTTCAAGATGAAATACCTGGACGGCGGCGATGACTTCTTCGGCCCCGAATATGGCAAGGCCACGGTACTCACCAACACCCGCAAGGGCTACGTTCAGGAATGCAGCAACGTGGGGCAGCTGCTGAAAAACCTGTCGTTCACCCTGGACATGGAAAGCACCCTGATGGGCAACGTTCTGGACGACAAGATGAAGCCCGATGCAGCCGCCAAAGCCTGGCTGAAAAAGAACCCTCAGGTACTCGATACCTGGCTGGCCGGAGTCACCACCGTTGATGGCAAACCAGGCCTGGAGGCGGCCAAAGCCAAACTCACGCAGTAAGCACCACCTGCGGCGGGTTCGCCCGCCGCAGGCTGTCTTCAATCTTTTGCAGGTGGACGCTCGCTATCATGCTGATCGATGAAAAAATACCACTGGGCCAGTACATCGCAGGTTTCGTTGAATGGCTGACGCAACATGGCGCCAACTATTTCGATGCCTTCGCTGAAGCACTGGAATTGATGATTCACGGCGTGACCGGGGCGCTGACCTGGTTCAACCCTTTCGTCCTGATTGGCCTGATTGCAGTCGTCGCGCACCTGATCCAGCGTAAATGGGCGCTCACCGCATTTTGCGTGCTGTCATTCCTGCTGATCCTCAACCTGGGTTACTGGCAAGAAACCATGGAAACCCTGGCCCAGGTGCTGTTCGCGACGATGGTCTGTGTGGCCATTGGCGTGCCGCTGGGCATCCTCGCTGCGCACAAACCGATGTTCTACACGGCCATGCGCCCGGTCCTCGACCTGATGCAGACGGTGCCTACCTTCGTTTACCTGATCCCGACCCTGACCCTGTTTGGCCTGGGCGTGGTCCCCGGGCTGATCTCGACGGTGGTGTTCGCCATCGCCGCACCGATCCGCCTGACCTACCTGGGCATCTGTGATGTACCCCAGGAACTACTCGACGCCGGCAAGGCCTTTGGTTGCTCACGCCGCCAATTGCTGTCGCGCATCGAACTGCCGCATGCCATGCCCAGCATCGCCGCCGGTGTGACCCAGTGCATCATGCTGTCGCTGTCGATGGTGGTGATTGCCGCCCTGGTGGGCGCCGATGGCTTGGGTAAACCTGTGGTCAACGCCCTGAACACCGCCGACATCGCCCTGGGCTTCGAAGCCGGTCTGGCGATCGTACTGTTGGCGATCATGCTCGACCGTATCTGCAAACAACCTGACGTACCGGTGAGGAGTGAAGCATGAGCATTATTCGCTTCGAAGATGTAGACGTTATCTTCTCCAACCGACCGCGTGAGGCCCTCAGCCTGCTAGACCAAGGCCTTTCGCGGGAGCAGATCCTGAAGAAAACCGGGCTGGTCGTCGGCGTGGAAAAGGCCAACCTGGACATCAACAAAGGCGAGATCTGCGTGCTGATGGGCCTGTCCGGCTCGGGCAAGTCGAGTTTGCTGCGTTGCATCAACGGCCTCAATACCGTCAGCCGTGGCAAGTTGTTCGTCGAGCACGAAGGCTCGCACATCGACATCGCCCACTGCACCCCGGCAGAGCTGAAAATGATGCGCACCAAACGCATCGCCATGGTGTTCCAGAAATTCGCCCTGATGCCCTGGCTGACGGTGCGCGAAAACATCAGCTTCGGCCTGGAAATGCAGGGGCGCCCGGAGAAAGAGCGGCGCAAGCTGGTGGACGAGAAACTCGAACTGGTTGGCCTGACGCAGTGGCGCAACAAAAAGCCCGACGAGCTCTCAGGCGGTATGCAGCAACGCGTTGGCCTGGCCCGCGCGCTGGCCATGGACGCCGATATTCTGCTGATGGACGAACCCTTCTCTGCCCTCGACCCGCTGATTCGCCAAGGCCTGCAGGACGAGCTGCTGGAGCTGCAACGCAAACTGAGCAAAACCATCGTCTTCGTCAGCCATGACCTGGACGAAGCGCTGAAGCTGGGTAGCCGCATCGCCATCATGAAAGACGGCAAGATCATCCAGTACAGCAAGCCCGAAGAGATCGTGCTGAACCCGGCCGACGAATATGTGCGCACCTTTGTCGCCCACACCAACCCGCTCAACGTCCTGTGTGGCCGCAGCCTGATGCGCACCCTGGACAAGTGCAAGCGTATCAATGGCTCGGTGTGCATCGATCCGGGCGGCGACTCCTGGCTGGACCTGGCCGAAGGCAACACCATCAAAGGCGCGCGCCAGGGGGCCAATGGCATGGACCTGCAGAACTGGGCGCCGGGTGAAGCGGTAGAGGGGCTGGGGCGTAAGCCGACGCTGGTCAGTGCCAGTATTGGCATGCGTGAGGCACTGCAGATCCGTTATCAGACCGGCAATAAGCTGGTGTTGCAGGAAGGGAATTCAGTGGTGGGGATTCTCGGTGACAGCGAGTTGTATCACGCGTTGCTCGGCAAGAATCTGGGCTGAAGCTATCGCGGGGCAAGCCCGCTCCCACCACTGTGGGAGCGGGCTTGCCCCGCGATAGAGGACCGTCAGCGAACGACGATCCCCTGCTTGGCCATGAACGCCTTGGCTTCCGGCACGGTGTACTCACCGAAGTGGAAGATACTCGCTGCCAGCACCGCACTGGCATGACCTTCAAGAATGCCGTCGGCCAGGTGCTGCAGGTTACCCACACCACCCGAGGCAATCACCGGAATACCCAGGGCATCGCTGATGGCCCGGGTAACACCCAGGTCAAAGCCATTTTTCATGCCGTCCTGATCCATGCTGGTCAGCAGGATTTCACCGGCACCCAGGCCTTCCATCTTCTTGGCCCACTCCACCGCGTCCAGGCCGGTCGGCTTGCGGCCACCGTGGGTGAAGATTTCCCAGCGCGGGGCTTCGCCGGGTGCTGAGACTTTCTTGGCATCGATGGCCACCACGATGCACTGCGAACCGAAGTGCGCAGCAGCCTCGCCGACGAACTCCGGGTTGAACACCGCAGCCGTGTTGATCGACACCTTGTCGGCACCGGCATTGAGCAGGTTGCGGATGTCCTGCACGGTACGCACGCCGCCACCTACGGTCAGCGGAATGAACACCTGGCTGGCCATACGCTCGACGGTATGCAGGGTGGTGTCACGGCCATCGACGCTGGCGGTGATGTCGAGGAAGGTGATTTCGTCGGCGCCCTGTTCATCGTAGCGCCGGGCGATTTCAACCGGATCGCCGGCATCGCGGATGTTCTCGAACTTGACGCCCTTGACCACGCGGCCGTTGTCGACGTCCAGGCAAGGGATGATGCGTTTGGCCAGGGCCATGGCGTTCTCCTCAGCCTTTGTAGCTGTCGCAGAAGGCTTGCGCCTCGGCGACATCCAGGGTGCCTTCGTAGATTGCCCGGCCGGTGATCGCACCGATGATGCCTGGCGCCTTGGCGTCGAGCAGGGCCTTGATGTCACCCAGGTTGTGGATACCGCCGGAAGCGATAACCGGGATCTTGGTGGCAGCGGCCAGGGCAGCGGTGAACGGTACGTTGCAGCCCTGCATCATGCCGTCTTTGGCGATGTCGGTGTAAACGATGGCCGAAACGCCATCGGCTTCGAAACGCTTGGCCAGGTCAATCACCTGCACCGAGCTGACTTCCGCCCAGCCGTCGGTGGCAACAAAGCCGTCTTTAGCGTCGAGGCCGACAATCACTTTGCCAGGGAAAGCACGGCACGCCTCGGCAACGAACTCAGGCTCTTTAACCGCCTTGGTGCCGATGATCACGTAGCTGACGCCAGCCTTGACGTAGTGTTCGATGGTTTCCAGCGAACGGATGCCGCCACCGATCTGGATCGGCAGGGTCGGGTAGCGCTTGGCAATGGCGGTAACCACTTCGCCGTTGACCGGCTGACCTTCAAAGGCACCGTTCAGATCGACCAGATGCAGACGACGGCAGCCGCCCTCGACCCATTTGGCAGCCATGCTCACCGGGTCATCGGAAAATACTGTGGAATCTTCCATGCGGCCTTGGCGCAGACGTACGCAGGCACCGTCTTTAAGATCGATAGCGGGAATAATCAGCATCTGGAAAACCTGTTCAATTCGGTAAACAGCGATGCCCGGGAAGTCAGTTCTTCTCGAGCGCCCACAGGTCGCTTTCGATGCTCTCGAACCTCTCTTTGAGGTGCGTCTGCACGTCGAAAATCGCCCTGTTGTAGTAATGCGGAGCAATCTCTTTGCTGAACAGCTCCAGCACCTCGGCCACCTCGAACGACCCCAACTGCAACTCGAAACGGTCTTCGAGAAAGCGCTTGAGGACATCCAACGCCTCGCGCTCCTGTTCCGGCGCGAGGGTGATGATCGGGGCTTTGGTCCTGGATTTGCTCATTACCAGCGGCCGTCCCAAGCGGCGAAGTTCTGCAACAGCTGCAGGCCATGGGTATGGCTCTTCTCCGGGTGGAACTGCACGGCAAAACGCGAGCCTTCAGCCAGCGCAGCGGCGAAATCGACGCCATAGTGACCACGGCCCACCACCTGCACGGCCTTGGCCGCGGTGATGTAGTAGCTGTGCACGAAATAGAAACGCGCCAGATCAGGGATGTTGTGCCACAGCGGGTGGTCGATGGACTGGGCCACTTCGTTCCAGCCCATGTGCGGCACCTTCAGGTGCTCGCCGTCTTCGTGCAGGTCTTTGCCGAAGAACTTCACCTGGCCCGGGAACATACCGATGCAATCGACACCGTCGTTCTCTTCGCTGTGATCGAGCAGGGCCTGCATGCCTACGCAAATGCCCAGGAACGGACGGTCCTGGCTGACTTCACGCACCAGGCTGTCGAAGCCCAGGCGGCGAATCTCGGCCATGCAGTCGCGAATCGCGCCCACGCCCGGAAACACCACACGGTCGGCCTCGCGGATCACCGCAGCGTCGCTGGTGATCAGCACCTTGCCGGCGCCAACGTGCTCCAGCGCCTTGGCCACCGAGTGCAGGTTGCCCATGCCATAGTCGATAACGGCAACTGTCTGCATTACAGGCAACCCTTGGTCGACGGCATCTGCCCGGCCATACGCTCGTCCAGCTCGATGGCCATGCGCAGCGCACGGCCGAAGGCCTTGAACACCGTTTCGATCTGGTGGTGGGTGTTATGCCCACGCAGGTTGTCGATGTGCAGGGTGACGTTGGCGTGGTTGACGAAGCCCTGGAAGAATTCCTGGAACAGATCGACATCGAAGCCGCCGACCGACGCGCGGGTGTACGGCACGTGCATCTGTAGGCCTGGACGGCCCGAGAAGTCGATGACCACACGCGACAAGGCTTCGTCCAGCGGCACATAGGCATGGCCGTAGCGGCGGATACCCTTCTTGTCGCCAATTGCCTGGTTAAAGGCCTGGCCCAGGGTAATACCGACGTCTTCGACGGTATGGTGATCGTCGATATGCAGGTCGCCCTTGCACTCGATGTCGAGATCAATCAGCCCATGTCGGGCGATTTGGTCGAGCATGTGTTCAAGGAAAGGCACGCCGATATCAAATCGGGCCTTGCCGCTGCCATCCAGGTTGATCGAGGCCTTGATCTGGGTCTCCAGAGTATTGCGCTCGACGGAAGCCTTACGTTCGACCATCACCAGCTCCGCAAAATCATTGGGCGAAAAAGGCGATCATTATAGGCCCAGAAGCGCGCGGCATGAAACGAAGATGACATGTGGCAGGGGAATTTCTCCCGGTAGGAGCGGGCTTGCCCCGCGATGCGGACTGCCTGTCACACCGCAATCGCGGGGCAAGCCCGCTCCTACCAGAAGGCGTCAGTTGAACAGGACTGCGGTTTTCTGCAGGGTCACCCAGATACCCCAGGCCAGCGGAATCCCCACCGCCAGCCAGGCAGCGATCACCAGCGGCAGGCTGCCGGGCGCCGCATGCCATTCCAGCACCCGCGCATTGCCATTGCCCTGGTCATGGCCCAAGGCCTGCTCCGCCGCCAGTTGCGCGTCGGTCATGAAGTATTTGTCGGCCACCGGGCGTACCAGCATGTTGCAGACAAACCCCAGCACCAGCAAACCGGCAAGGATGTACAGGGTAATGTCGTAAACCGCCGCACGTTCCACGCCCAGGGCCAACTGATATTCGCGCAGGTAGGTAATCAGCACCGGCCCAAGCACACCGGCAGCCGCCCAGGCCGTCAGCAAGCGGCCATGAATGGCGCCAACCATCTGCGTGCCGAACAGGTCCGCCAGATAAGCCGGCACCGTGGCGAAACCACCGCCATACATCGACAGAATGATGCAGAACGCCGCCACGAACAGGGCGATATTGCCCAGATGGCCCATGTTCGGGATCAGCGCATACAGCGCCACACCCAGGGCGAAGAAGGCGAAGTAGGTGTTCTTGCGGCCGATATAGTCCGAGAACGACGCCCAGAAAAACCGTCCGCCAATGTTGAACAGGCTCAACAGCCCGGTAAACCCGGCAGCAATCGCGGCGATCTGGGTCAACTGCACGGTGCTCAGTTCACTGAAACTCAGGTCATTGCCCAGCAACTTGCCGGCAAAGACCTCCTGCAGCAGTGGCGAAGCCATGCCGAGAATACCGATGCCGGCCGAGACGTTCAGGCACAGTACCAGCCAGATCAGGGCAAACTGCGGGGTTTTCCACGCCACGCTGACATGCACGTGGCGGTGGGTGATCATTGCATTGCTGGCCTTCTTCAAGGGTGCCGTCCAGCCTTCGGGCTTCCAGCCGGTAGGCGGCACGCGGTAGGCCAAGGCGCCGCCGATCATGAACACGAAGTAGATGCCGGCCATCACCACAAAGCTTTGCCAGACCCCCACACTTTCCGGGCTGGCAAAGTGATTCATCAGTGCTGCGGCCAACGGTGCGCCAACCATCGCACCGCCGCCAAAGCCCATGATGGCCATACCGGTAGCCATGCCGCGCTTGTCCGGGAACCATTTGATCAAGGTCGACACCGGGGAGATGTAGCCCAGGCCCAGGCCGATACCGCCAATAACCCCCGAGCCCAGCCACATCAGCCAAAGTTGGTGGCTATAGATGCCATACGCCGACATCAGCAGACCACCGCACCAGCACAGCGCCGAAACCACCCCGGCCTTGCGCGGACCGGCATGCTCCAGCCAGCCGCCCCAGACAGCCGCGGAGCAACCGAGGAATACAAAGAACAGTGTGTAGATCCAGCTCAACATCGAAATCTGCCAGTCGCACTCGGCACTGAACAGACGAGCGAAAAAGCTCATGTCTGGCGCACAGGCAACCGGCGCGGTAATACCGATGGCTTGCGACAACGGCAACCAGAACACCGAAAAGCCATAGGCCATGCCAATGCACAGGTGAATCGCCAAGGCCGCCGGCGGCACTAACCAGCGATTGAAGCCGGGCGCGGCAATAATCCGCTCCTTGGACAGGAAGCCAGGGCCGCCAGTGAGCGCGCCTGCCGTGATACTGCTGTTCATTATTGTATTTCCCCCAAGAGATGGTCAGCTCACGGCTCACGACCTTGGCCTGCAGGCAACTGATCGTTTTTGGCGCAATTGCCCTAGAAAATGCGACATTTCGCCACATAAGGGCCGGTGAGCGGGCGCAAGAGTAGCATTAGCCCCTCTGTTTGAAAGCAAACTGATATCGTCTTTTACCCGACACCTGAGGCTTATGAGCAAGGAACTGCCGTGTCCTTGGCTGTCGAATCCCTAACCCGCGCTGCGGGAAGACTCCGCAATTGGCCGCACCTGTCGCCAGCAGCAACCTGCACGGCGCTATACTCTGCGGCTAAATTTTGAATCGAACTACAAGGACTCGCCCATGAAAGCGTTCGGCAAAATCCTCGGGCTAGCGCTTCTCGGGTTGTTGCTGATCATTGTGGCTTTAGGCTTTGCCCTGACCCACCTCTTCGATCCCAACGACTACAAAGACGAGATTCGCCAGCTTGCACGCGACAAAGCCCACGTCGAGCTGACGCTCAATGGCGATATTGGCTGGAGCCTTTTCCCCTGGTTGGGGCTGGAGCTGCATGAAGCCAGCATCGCCACCCTGAACAACCCGAAAGTACCGTTTGCCGACCTGCAGATGCTTGGTCTGTCGGTGCGCGTACTGCCGCTGCTGCGCCGCGAAGTGCAGATGAGCGATGTGCGCGTCGAAGGCCTGAACCTGACCTTGAGCCGTGACGAACAGGGCCATGGCAATTGGGAAGACATCGGCAAACCGTTGCCAACCGCCACTGCAGCGACCACCGACGGCACGGCTCCAGCGCCCACTGCTGATAGCAGCGCCAAGGCCGAGAGCAAGAGCGACGCCAACGAGCGCCCGGTCAAGCTGGACATCGACAGCCTGACCGTGAACAACGCCCGGGTGCAGTACAGCGATGCCCGCAGCGGCCAGACCTTTGGCGCCGAGAGCATCCAGCTGAGCACTGGCGCGGTGCATGAAGGGGTGAACATCCCGCTGAAAATGACGGCGTTTGTCAGCATGGGCCAGCCGGTACTCAAGGCCCGCACCGAACTGGTCGGTGAGCTGCGCTTCGACCGTCGCCTCAAGCGCTATCAGTTCGAAGACATGAAACTCAGCGGTGAGGCTTCTGGTGAACCTCTGCAAGGCAAAACCCTGACCTTCGCCGCCCAGGGCCAACTGCTGGCCGACCTGGCCGCCAACGTTGCCGAATGGAACGGTCTGAAACTGTCCGCCAACCAACTGCGCGCGCTGGGCGAGCTGAACCTGCGCGAGCTGGATAAAACCCCGCAACTGAGCGGTGGCCTGTCCATCGCCCAGGTCAACCTGCGCACCTTCCTCGACAGCATCGGCGTGACCCTGCCTGCCACCGCAGACGCCACCGCGCTAAGCAAGTTCGAAATGGTCAGCCGCCTGCAAGGCACCCCGAACAGCCTGGCCCTCGAAGACCTGGCGGTAAAACTCGACGACAGCGCCTTCAGCGGTCGCCTGGCCGTCGAAGACTTCGCCAAACAGGCCCTGCGTATCCAGCTCAAAGCCGACAAGTTCGACGCCGATCGTTACCTGCCGGCCAAGAGCGAAGCGGCGGCCAGCGCCACTGCGGCGCGTCAGGCCGAGGTCAAGAGCAAGGAACAAAGCGCCCTGGCCAGTGCCGGTAACACGCCACTGCCCGATGCCCCAACCCAGGAAGCCTGGAGCAACGACAAGCTGCTGCCGGTCGATCGCCTGCGCCAGCTCGACCTGCAGGCTGACCTGAGCTTCGGCTTGCTGACCCTGGAAAAACTGCCGATCGACAACGCCCACCTGAAAACCCAGGGCCAAGGTGGTTTGATCACCTTGGAAGCGCTGCGTGGCGGCCTCTACGACGGCAGCTTCGAAACCAAGGGCACCCTCGACGTTCGCCCGGCGGTACCGCAGATCGGCCTGAACACCAAGGTCATCCGGGTACCAGTCGAGCATTTCATCAAGAGCCAGACCGAAACCCCTCCGGTCAAAGGCCTGCTGACCTTGAACAGCGACCTGACCGCCACCGGCAACAGCCAGAAAGCGCTGGTCGAGACCCTCAACGGCAACGCCAGCTTTGTCATCAACGACGGCATCCTGGTCAATGCCAACCTCGAACAGCAGCTGTGCCAGGCCATCGCCACCCTCAATCGTAAAGACCTGAGCGGCGAACCACGCGGCAAAGACACCCCGTTCCAGGAGCTCAAAGGCAGCCTGGTGCTGCGCAATGGCGTGGCCAGCAACCCCGACCTCAAGGCGCGTATTCCGGGCCTGAGCGTCAACGGCCATGGCGATCTCGACCTGCGCGTGCTGGGCATGGACTACCGCGTCGGCGTGATCGTCGAAGGCGACAAGCGCGACATGCCTGACCCTGCCTGCCAGGTGGGCCAGCGTTATGTCGGCCTCGAACTGCCATTGCGCTGCCGTGGCCCGCTGGAGCTGGGCGCCAAAGCCTGCCGCCTGGACAAAGACGGCCTGGGCAAAGTCGCCGCCAAGCTGGCCGGTGACAAAGTCAGCGAGAAACTCAGTGACAAGATCGACGAGAAGCTAGGTGACAAGGTGAGCCCGGAAGTCAAAGACGCGCTCAAGGGGCTGTTCAAGAAATGAGCCCCGAGCAGTTCTCCAGCGCGGTGCTGGAATGGTACGACCGTAACGGCCGGCATGACCTGCCCTGGCAACAGGGCATCACCCCGTATCGGGTGTGGGTCTCGGAAATCATGCTGCAGCAGACGCAGGTGAGCACCGTGCTCAACTACTTCAGCCGCTTCATGGAGGCTTTGCCGACCGTGCAGGCCCTGGCCGCAGCGCCGGAAGACGAAGTGCTGCACCTGTGGACCGGCCTGGGTTACTACACCCGAGCGCGTAACCTGCAAAAGACCGCGAAAATCGTCGTTGAACACTACGGCGGCGAATTCCCGCGCGATGTCGAGAAGCTGACCGATCTGCCCGGTATCGGCCTGTCGACTGCCGGGGCGATTGCCAGTATCAGCATGGGTCTGCGCGCGCCGATCCTCGACGGCAACGTCAAACGCGTGCTGGCGCGCTACACCGCGCAGGAAGGCTACCCCGGCGAGCCGAAGGTGGCCAAGGTGCTGTGGGCCAACGCCGAGCGTTACACGCCGCACCAACGCGTCAACCACTACACCCAGGCGATGATGGACCTCGGCGCGACCCTGTGCACCCGCAGCAAACCCAGCTGCCTGCTGTGCCCGCTGCAGATCGGCTGCGAAGCGCACATGCTCGGCCAGGAAATCCGCTACCCGATACCCAAGCCACGCAAGGAGCTGCCACAGCGGCGTACCGTGATGCCGCTGCTGGCCAACCGCGAAGGTGCCATTCTGCTGTACCGCCGCCCTTCCACGGGGCTGTGGGGCGGCTTGTGGAGCCTGCCGGAGCTCGACAACCTGGACCAGCTCGACGACCTTGCCGAACAGCACGGCCTGAGCCTGGATTCCAGCCAGGCCCTCGACGGCCTGACCCACACCTTCAGCCATTTCCAGCTGGCGATCGAGCCATGGTTGGTCCGGGTCGATGACACCCGGGCACACGTGGCCGAGCCCGACTGGCTCTGGTATAACCTCGCCACCCCGCCGCGCCTGGGCCTTGCCGCCCCGGTCAAAAAGTTGCTCAAACGCGCGGCCGACGTATTGCTTACAGGAGAGCCGCGATGACCCGCACCGTAATGTGCCGCAAGTACAAAGAAGAACTGCCAGGCCTGGACCGTCCACCGTACCCGGGTGCCAAAGGTCAGGACATCTTCGAGCACATCTCGCAGAAGGCCTGGGCCGACTGGCAGAAAGAGCAAACCATGCTGATCAACGAGAAGCGCCTGAACATGATGAACGCCGAGGACCGCAAATTCCTCCAGGGCGAGATGGACAAGTTCTTCTCCGGCCAGGAATTCGAAAAGGCCGAAGGCTACGTTCCGCCTAGCGAATAACCCCCGAAAAACGTAAGCGACGGAATTAATTTAAAAAATTTTCAAAAAAAGTTTGACGTAACCCTGAAAAAGTCTTTTAATGCGCCCCGTTGCCCAGATAGCTCAGTCGGTAGAGCAGGGGATTGAAAATCCCCGTGTCGGCGGTTCGATTCCGTCTCTGGGCACCACTAATACCGAAACCCCTGAATCGCGAGATTCAGGGGTTTTTTGTTTGTGCCGGAAAAAACCAGAGCCGTTGACCGCCGTCAGTACGCTACTGGCACAACGCCGTAAGCTGCCTGATGGATATTCGAAAAACCAACAGGCCCCCAATGACCGAAGAATCTACCGCCCTGCCTCTGCCTGCGCCGACTTCAGACACATCGTCCAACGCCAGCCTGCCTCACACCCCTGCGTCCGCCAGCCCTCGCCCACGGCGAGCACGGACCACGCGTAAAGCCGCTGACGGTGAAATCAGCAGCATCAGCCAGAAACCGGCCGCCCTCAAGGTTGCCACCGCGCCACGCGGCTCCAATGAAGACAGCACCAACGCCAAGCTGCCGGCCAGCTACCCCTATCGCACGCGCATGCGTCGCGCCGAATATGAAAAGGCCAAGCACGAACTGCAGATCGAACTGCTCAAGGTGCAAAGCTGGGCCAAGGAAACCGGCCAACGCATCGTCGTGCTGTTCGAAGGCCGTGACGCGGCCGGCAAAGGCGGCACCATCAAACGCTTCATGGAGCACCTGAACCCGCGCGGCGCACGCATCGTCGCCCTGGAGAAGCCTTCCGAGCAGGAAAAGGGCCAGTGGTACTTCCAGCGCTACATCCAGCACCTGCCCACTGCCGGTGAAATGGTGTTCTTCGACCGCTCCTGGTACAACCGCGCTGGCGTAGAGCGAGTGATGGATTTCTGCTCACCGCTGCAGTACCTGGAATTCATGCGTCAGGCACCGGATCTTGAGCGCATGCTCTGCAACAGCGGCATCCTGCTGTTCAAATACTGGTTCTCGGTGAACCGCGAAGAACAACTGCGCCGCTTCATCTCGCGCCGCGATGACCCGCTCAAACACTGGAAGCTGTCGCCGATCGACATCAAGTCGCTGGACAAGTGGGATGAGTACACCGCGGCCAAGGAAGCCATGTTCTTCCACACCGACACCGCCGATGCACCCTGGACGGTGATCAAGTCCGACGACAAGAAGCGCGCGCGGATCAACTGCATCCGTCACTTCCTGCATTCGCTGGACTACCCCGGCAAGGACCTTGGCGTGGCCCACCAGCCCGATCCGCTGCTGGTTGAGCGCGCGGCACGGGTGCAGGCCGAAGAAGACCGTGGCGAGCTCCTGCAGCCTGCCTGAGCGAGGCCGTCGGCGGCGCTTGGGTTTCTGTGCCAACTAGGCTTCAATAGGCAAAATTTTTTGACTCAGGGTTCACCGATGGCTTCCAACAGCAAACAACAGAAACGCGCCAAGCGCGCCGCCGCCAAGGCTCGCGAGAACCGCATGGTGCGTAGCGGCCAGGCGGTGAAAAGCTCCGGCGAGAGCTCCAGCGCCAGCGTTGAGCAGGTATTCAACAAAGCCATGGAGTCGGGCAGCTACAACGCCCTGTTCGAGAAGATGAAACAAGCCCAGGAAGGCGGCCTGGTACCGCTGATCTCGGTGTTCCTGGTCGACCCGCTGCTGGCCCTGGTACTTAAAGGCCACAAGGAAGAGCACGCCACCGACTACATCGTCATGGTCTTCACCGCTTACCGCAAATGGCTCGATGGTGCCGATGAAGACACCACCATGGCCTGGCTGGAAAGCGATGAGTTCCAGCAAGCGTATGTCTCGGCCTCCGAAGCAGTGGCCAAGGTACAACAGAAGCAGTTTGGCTGATTTCGGGTAACTATCGCGGGGCAAGCCCGCTCCCACAGTGGATCACCTGTAGGAGCGGGCTTGCCCCGCGATCAATCAGCTCTCCAACACTACACGCCCAGCCGCCTCGGCCTTGCGCTTACGCGCCACCAACAGCCCCGCCGCCACCACAGCAATCGACAGCAAGCCGGTCGCAATGATCTCGATGCGGTGATCCGGGCGGATCAGCATCACCGTCAGAATCGCAACAATGAACGCGATAGTCGCCCAGGTCAGCCCCGGGAACAGCCACATCTTGAACGCGATCTTCTCGCCCTTTGCCATACGCTGACGGCGCATACGCAGCTGCGACACGGCAATCACCAGGTACACCAGCAACGCAATCGCGCCGGAGCTGGCCAGCAGGAACTCGAACACTGCAGCCGGGGCCACGTAGTTGGCGATCACCGTCAGGAAGGCTGCTGCAGTCGACAGCACCACGGCAACATAAGGGGTGCCGCTGGAAGTAGTGCGCTGCGCCACCGCTGGCGCATCACCACGCTTGCTCAGGGAGAAGAGCATGCGCGAAGAGGTGTACAGCGCCGAGTTCAGGCAGCTGGTCACCGCAATCAAGACCACGATATCGACAATCAGCTTGGCATTCGGGATGCCCATCAGGTTCAGCACCGTCTGGTACGAACCGACTTCTGCCAGCTCACTGCTGTTCCACGGCACCAGTGCCACCACCAGGAAAATCGATACCAGATAGAACAGGAAAATCCGCCAGATCACCGAGTTGGTGGCCTTGCTGATCTGCTTGCCCGGATCCTTGGATTCGGCCGCAGCGATGGTAACGATCTCGGTACCCATGAACGAGAACATGGTCGTCAGCATCGCTGCCAGCACCGCGCCCAGGCCGTTAGGCATGAAGCCCTGGGTGTCGAACAGATGGCTGACGCCGCTGACCTGGCTGTTGGGCAGCAAGCCAAACACCGCAGCCACACCCAGCACAATGAAGCCAATGATGGCGATGACCTTGAGCAGGGCGAACCAGAACTCGAACTCACCGTAGTTCTTCACGCTGAACAAGTTGGTAGCGGTCAGCAGCAAAGTAATGACCAGGGTGAACACCCAGATCCCGACATCAGGGAACCAGGCATGCAGGATGGTTGCAGCAGCGTTGGCCTCCAGCGGGATCACCAGTACCCAGAACCACCAGTACAGCCAGCCAATGGTGAAACCGGCCCAGTGGCCGATGGCCTTGTCGGCATAGGTGGAGAACGAACCGGTATCGGGCGAGGCAACGGCCATCTCCCCGAGCATGCGCATTACCAGCACCACCAAGGTACCGGCGGCGGCATACGCCAGCAAAACGGCCGGGCCGGCGGCGGCAATGGCATGGCCCGAACCCACGAACAGGCCAGCGCCGATCACGCCAGCAATAGACAGCATGGTGACATGCCGTTGTTTGAGCCCCTGAGCGAGGTCATTGGAATTGTGCGTACCGCTCATAAAACTACCTTTGAAAGGAGTGGCTTTCAGAATCCTGTTTCGGTCAGGCGCACCCTTCTGAAAAGAGTGCTACATCCTGTTGCCGGGGAGTGACGCAATTAGCGCGCCAGCGACGAGACCGTTCGTATGAAATTTCTAACAGCCCCGTGCAACAAGGCTTACAGGTCTTTCTGCCAGGAGCTGGCCGAAAGCCCATCAAAAACCCGCGAAAAAACACAATTACTGAAATACCCACTTACAAATACCCAGGTGCACCAAAACCATCCAGCGGTAACACCCCGCGCACAACCGCAGGGCAAAAAGGCGCAACCTCAAGGCGCAACCAATTGCCGCATTCACGGGCCAAAGCGGCTGTGAAGGTCACAAACGACTTCCCAGCCCCGGCCAAAACTGGCACCATCGCGCCTTTTTTCATCAAGGCTCCGGCCCCGGAAAGGACGGTAAGTGGTCATCCGCGCGACAGTCCGCTGCAGCGATGCGACACTCACCCTCCCGGCAACCCCTTGCCCCTCCCGAGCTTGTTGGCTGTCATTCCGCCGCTATGCTAGCTTGGCGCTCGCCAAGAAAGGCCGCCAACGGCAGGAGCGCACCAGAACACATGAGGACCGCACATGGCTGAGGCCACGCCCGCGCTGGAAATCCGCAACCTGCACAAACGCTACGGCGATCAGGAGATTCTCAAGGGCATCTCGCTGACGGCACACGATGGCGATGTGATCTCGATCCTGGGATCCTCCGGCTCCGGCAAGTCCACTCTGCTGCGCTGCATCAACCTGCTGGAAAACCCGCACCAGGGCCAGATCCTGGTGGCCGGTGAAGAGCTGCGGCTCAAGGCCGCGAAGAACGGCGATCTGGTGGCTGCCGACAACAAGCAGATCAATCGCCTGCGCAGCGAAATCGGTTTCGTGTTCCAGAACTTCAACCTCTGGCCACACATGAGCATCCTCGACAACATCATTGAGGCACCACGCCGCGTGCTTGGCCAAAGCAAGGCCGAAGCCATCGAGCACGCCGAAGCCCTGCTCAACAAAGTCGGCATCCACAACAAGCGCCACAGCTACCCGGCTGAACTGTCCGGTGGCCAGCAGCAGCGCGCCGCCATTGCCCGCACTCTGGCAATGAAACCCAAAGTCATTCTGTTTGACGAGCCAACCTCGGCACTGGATCCGGAAATGGTCCAGGAAGTGCTTAACGTTATCCGTGCCCTCGCCGAAGAAGGCCGTACCATGCTACTGGTTACGCACGAAATGGGCTTTGCCCGCCAGGTGTCCAGCGAAGTCATCTTCCTGCACCAAGGGCTGGTCGAAGAGCAGGGAACGCCGCAGCAGGTTTTTGAAAACCCGAACTCGGCACGCTGTAAACAATTCATGTCCAGCAACCGCTAACGGAGCAACACGCATGCAGACCTATAAGAAATTCCTCCTGGCCGCTGCCGCCACGCTGGTGTTCTCGGCCAATGCAATGGCTGCCGAGAAACTGAAAATGGGCATCGAGGCGGCTTACCCGCCGTTCAACAACAAGGACGCCAGTGGCCAGGTCGTCGGCTTCGACAAAGACATCGGCGACGCCCTGTGCGCCAAGATGAAGGTCGAGTGCGAAGTGGTCACCTCCGACTGGGACGGCATCATCCCGGCCCTGAACGCCAAGAAGTTCGACTTCATCGTCTCTTCGCTGTCGATCACCGACGAGCGTAAGCAGGCCGTGGACTTCACCGACCCGTACTACTCGAACAAGCAGCAGTTCATTGCGCCGAAAAACGTCGACTTCAAAACCGACAAAGCATCGCTCAAAGGCAAGACCCTCGGCACCCAGCGTGCCACCCAGGCTGCTACCTGGCTGGACGATAACGGCGGCATGGACGGCGATTTCAAAGTCAGCCTGTACGACACCCAGGAAAACGCCTACCTCGACCTGACTTCCGGCCGTGTCGACGCGCTGCTGGCCGACAAGTACGCCAACTACGACTGGCTGAAGTCCGCTGCAGGCCAGAACTACGAGTTCAAAGGCGAGCCGGTGAACGAAAGCGACAAGGTCGGTATCGCTGTGCGCAAAGGCGACAACGAACTGCGCAACAAGCTGAACGCTGCCCTGAAAGAAATCGTTGCTGACGGCACCTACAAGAAGATCAACGACAAATACTTCCCGTTCAGCATCTATTGATTCGCCCCGACCGGCATTGCCCTTGCGGCAATGCCGGTCCTTTGAACAAACCTGCCCATGAATATTGATCTCTACGGATTCGGTCCGGCCTTGTTGGCCGGGACGCTGATGACCGTCAAACTCGCGTTGTCGGCCCTGCTGCTGGGGCTGGTACTGGGGCTGCTAGGCGCCCTGGCCAAGACTTCGCCGTACAAACCCCTGCAATTTCTCGGTGGTTTCTATTCCACGCTGGTGCGTGGTGTCCCCGAGCTGCTGTGGGTATTGTTGATTTACTTCGGCACCGTCACCTTGATGAACCGGCTCGGTGAAGCCCTGAATATTCCTGGCCTGGAGCTCAACGCCTTTGCCGCTGGCGTTATCGCCCTGGGCCTGTGCTTCGGTGCTTACGCCACCGAAGTCTTCCGTGGCGCGATCCTGGCCATCCCCAAAGGCCACCGTGAAGCGGGCCTGGCCCTGGGTTTGTCGAAAGGGCGGATTTTCTCCAAGCTGATCCTGCCGCAAATGTGGCGTATCGCCCTTCCCGGCCTTGGCAACCTGTTCATGATCCTGATGAAAGACACCGCGCTGGTCTCGGTGATCGGCCTGGAAGAGATCATGCGCCACTCGCAGATCGCGGTAACGGTGACCAAGCAACCATTCACCTTCTACATGGTTGCTGCAGTGATCTACCTGGGGCTGACCATTCTGGCCATGACCGGCATGCACTTCATGGAAAAACGTGCCGCACGCGGCTTCGCGAGGCCTAACCAATGAATTGGGAAGTCATCATCAAGTGGCTGCCACGCCTGGCCCAAGGCGCCACGCTGACCCTGGAACTGGTGGCCATCGCCGTGATTGCCGGTTTGATCCTGGCCATCCCGCTGGGTATCGCCCGCTCCTCGCGGCACTGGTACGTGCGCGCCCTGCCCTTCAGCTACATCTTCTTCTTCCGCGGCACACCGCTGCTGGTTCAACTGTTTCTGGTGTACTACGGCCTGGCTCAGTTCGAAGCGGTGCGTAACAGCGCCTTGTGGCCGTACTTGCGCGACCCGTTCTGGTGTACCGTCCTGACCATGACCCTGCACACCGCCGCCTACATCGCCGAGATTCTGCGTGGCGCACTGCAGGCCATTCCGCGTGGTGAAATCGAAGCGGCGCGGGCCTTGGGCATGTCCAGGGCCAAGGCACTGTTCTACATCATGCTGCCCCGTGCTGCGCGTATCGGCTTGCCGGCCTACAGCAACGAAGTGATCCTCATGCTCAAGGCCAGTGCCCTGGCGAGCACGGTGACACTGCTGGAACTGACCGGCATGGCCCGAACCATCATCGCCCGCACCTATTTGCCGGTAGAGATCTTCTTCGCCGCCGGTGTGTTCTACCTGGTGATCTCGTTCCTGCTGGTGCAGGCGTTCAAGCTGCTTGAACGCTGGCTGCGCGTCGACGCCTGCCAGGGTCGCTAAACCTGTATAACGGGGCTATCACAGCCCCGTTTTCGTAACCGCCCCATGACCACGCCCCGCCCACTCGAAAATCACCAGTTACTGAGCCGCTTCCAGGCCCTGGACGGTTTTCTGCGCGAGCACCAGTCACTGTGGCGGCCACGTCCGTTTACTCAACTGTCTCTACCCTGGGAAGCCGAGCACCCGGCCTTGGCCAACTGGTTGCGCCAGCGCTCGCTGAGCGAAGCAGAAGCGGCGCACAACCACCCCGAACACCTCGACGCACCCGCCCCCTTCACAGCGCTGGCACGCGCCGCGCTGCAGCTTTCAGAGATCGGTGAGTTATCCACACATGCCGTGCCTGCGGCGAGCCACCGCCTGAACGTCGATGTACCCGGGCGCAAATGGCAGCAGATCGAAGCCTTTGCCAGCCACCTGAACTTCAGCGCTCAACCGCAGCACTGGCTCGACTGGTGCTCGGGCAAAGGCCACCTCGGCCGTCGCCTGCTGCAAGGCGACAGCCAACAACTGACCTGCCTGGAATACGATCCCGCGCTGGTCGCCGCCGGGCAAGCGCTCAGCCAGCATCACAACCTGAGCAGCCAGCATCATTTGCAAGACGTGCTGGCCGCAGATGCCGAGCGGCACTTGAGCAGTGAGCACACCGCCGTCGCCCTGCATGCCTGCGGCGACCTGCACGTGCGCCTGATTCAACTGGCCAGCCAGTCGGGTTGTCGTCAGCTGGCGATTGCCCCCTGCTGCTACAACCGCATCCGCGCGCCGCAGTATCAGGCACTCTCGGCTGCTGCCATGGCTTCAGGCCTGCAACTGTCGATTGATGATCTTGGCTTGCCACTGAGCGAAACCGTTACCGCCGGCGCCAGGGTGCGGCGCCAACGCGACGAGTCGATGGCCAGGCGCCTGGGCTTCGACCTGCTGCAACGCCAGCTGCGCGGCACGGATCAATACCTGCCGACACCGTCGTTGCCGGTGAGCTGGCTGCACAAACCGTTTGCCGACTACTGCCGCGACCTGGCGGCCCTCAAAGACCTGCACATCGATCACACCCCTGATTGGGACGCTTTGCAGGCCCAGGGCTGGCAGCGCCTGGCGCAGGTGCGCAACCTGGAACTGCTGCGCAACCTGTTCCGTCGCCCGCTGGAACTGTGGCTGGTACTGGACCGTGCCTTGTACCTGCAGGAGCAAGGCTACCGGGTGCAGTTAGGCGTGTTTTGCCAACAGCCGTTGACCCCGCGCAACCTGATGCTTCTGGCCGAACGCCAGTAGCCTGCGACAACGGTGCACAGCCTGTGGATAACTCTGTGGGCAACCTTTTGAAAAAGCCCTGAAAAACCTTGGATCCAAGCGCTTTGCGCGTTTGGCTGTTTTTTATCCAGCGTTTTATCGCCAGCAAAAACAGCCATTTGCGCAAAGACCAACGGCCTGCGGCACGCCGACGCACGTACTGCCAAGCTGGCACGTGCGTTGTGCATAAGCGCTTTAGCAAATTGCTCTAAGCAGCAAAATCAGGCCAGTTTCAGCAGGCTCATACCCGCCAGCAACAGCACCAGGCCCAACCAGCCACGCCCGGCCAGGCGCTGACCAAACAAGGCCCAGCCCATGGCGACCGTAGCGAGGATGCCGAAGCCGCCCCAAATGGCATAAGCCAGCGACAGTTCAATATCGCGAACAGCCTGAGCCAACGCCGTAAAGGCCGCCAACACACACAGAATCGAAATAATCCCCAGGCCACGCTTACGAAAGCCATCGGAGTATTTGAGCAGCAGGTTCGCCACGACTTCCAGCGCAATCGCCAGGCCGAGCCAGGCGAACGGAATCCAATTCATGCTTAGCATGGCAAGGCCTCCCCATTGCGCTCGGCAGGAGCAGGACGAGTACCGGCCTTGATCAGCAGGATACCGGCGATCATCACACCCAGGCCGGCAGCCTTGAGCAGGCCCAGGCTTTCACCCAGCCAGGTAACGCTGATCAACGTAATCAGCACAATGCCGATGCCTTCCCACAACGCGTAGGCAACGCCCACAGGCACACGCTTAACAGCCAGCGCGAGGAAAAAGTACGAAAGACCGATCATGGCGTACATCAAGCCATGGCCAAGCAATGGATGCTCAGTGGCGGCGAATTTCATCGACGCGGTACCAATCACCTCAGCGGTGATGGCAATAAACAAATAGATCCAGGAACGCATGATGCCCTCCCACGGGCAACAACAAACAAAAAGAGAGAAAACGCTGATTGTCGAGGGAGGCGCTACAGACCGCCGGTCCAGTGATTTTCACGGGAGACCAGACGAGAGGTGGGGAGCAGAAACGCTTTACTGTTCAACATAATGAACACGAAATTAGCTCAAGGCATCGCTAAAGTCAAATCGATAGAAAACAACTAATTAAAAATCGCGTATATCTCCCGCTATTCAGTTAAAAGCCCTTAAAGCCTGCTGAAAGCTTCGTAAAGTATATTCACCGACCAGCAAACTGCTTTGCCCCCCCTGTGGGAGCGGGCTTGCCCCGGTACAAACCGGGGACATGGTTTACAGCCTAATACGCATAGTCAGGAGATATCTGATCATGCCCTGGAACCAAGAGCCCCCCATGAACCAACGCGTCCCTCTTCAAGACGCAGGCTTATAGAAAACGGAATTCCACATGAAACCCCTACTGCCCCTCGCTGCACTCGCCCTCACCCTGGCCGGCTGCAGCAGCCCAAGCCCTGACTGGCAAACGCCACAAGCCCGCGAGATGAGCGACAACGCCCTCCCGGTCCAGCCTTCCACGCACTGCAATAAGCGCGGCTGCCACCAGCACAAACCGATGTTATTCGACCCAACCAAGGCCGAACCTGACGCCACGACATTGCACCGCGACTGGTAAGAAAACAGCGTTTGAAAGGAAAGTTGCAGAAGTAGTTTACAGACGCAAACTGATCGCTATAATGACGCCCCTGTGCCGGTATAGCTCAGATGGTAGAGCAACTGACTTGTAATCAGTAGGTCCCGGGTTCGATTCCTGGTGCCGGCACCATACGCAGTAAAAAGAGGCTCACCGAAAGGTGGGCCTTTTTTGTTTGTGCCTCGGTTGCGATACGTCCTGACACGAAACTGCTCGAGCCTTGGGATGCCTCCAGCACAAGCATCCATTACAGTTGCCACCTAGCCGGCAGAGTGACCGGCCCAGAGCCTCACGGAAAGGAACTGTGAATGGGTGGTAAGCCGAGGCCAGACCCTTCTATTGTCAGCGGCTTCAAGGTCGCGTTTGTCCAAGGCCAAAGAAAATACTATTTTGATACGGTAGAGCAGCGGTACTACTCATGGGATTCCCTCCATGGCGAGTTCGAAGTCTTTGATCGCCGTGGCTTCCATCTGGGTTCAGTCTGCCCCACCACGGGCATTACCTTGAAGCCTGCCGTTCGCGGCCGCAGAATCAACCCCAATTGAGGGTGACATATGAGTTTTATCCAAGCGTGCCTGCAAGGCGAGGTGCTGGAAGAAGAAATCGACCAGTTCGTGGAAGCCTGGCATGAAGGGCGTCAAGGCGCAGAGCTGGAGCTACATGAGTTCCTGGGCATGGAGTGGAACGAATACCAGCTGTGGTCAACAACACCGTCGGTGTTGCCATTCGTTTTGACTGCCCATAAATACGGCACCTCTCTGCAGGACGAATTGCTCCGTGATCGCTCGGCTATGGCAGCCCGCGCACCTTCCGTTGCTGAAGCAGCCAAGGTCGAAGCCTGGTTGCGCAGCATGGGCAAAATTCATTGACCCCTGAAGAAAAAATGGCCAACCGAGTGTTGGCCATTCGCAAACTCACCCCGCCCTTCGACCTGGAACAACTCGCCAATCATTATGGCGACCTGGAGTTCCACGATTTCCCCTTCGCCGTAGACGGAGTTACCGTCGGCATAGGTGGAGATGCCAAGCCAAAGATACTGATCAACGCTAGCGCCCCACTTACCCGGCGTAAATTTACCCTGGCCCACGAGATCGGCCACATCATCATCCCTTGGCACACCGGCACCATCGTTTCCCACATCGACCCCGGAGAAGTGGGGGCTGCCTACCTGCAGATGGAGGCAGAAGCGAATCGGTTTGCAGCCGAACTGTTAATGCCCACCAACTGGCTCATTGAAGAGTTCAACCGAAACGCCAATGTGGAAGCGTATTTTCGGTCCGTGCTTTCCAAGGTTGGTGCCTCCAAAGAAGCGACGTTCTACAAAATCTTCCGTTCACTGCCCCACCCCATCGTCTGCGTCCAAATCGATAGCGCATCACGCCTGGTGAACGCACAACGATCATTTACCGCCCCTTACCCACCGGCCCGAGAAACACTCATATCCCGCGCCTGCTTTCACACCGACAGCCGCTTTGAAAGCTTCGAAATTGACGGCCAACGTTACATGAGCTGGGTGTTTGTAGGTCGAGACATCCAAGAGGTCGATCAAAGGCCGTGGCGCGATGTTTACGCGAACATTCTTGATGACACCGACATGAGAGCTTACCTCCAGAGCATCAATGCGATTCTGGCGGCGGCGTTCAACAAGAACAAAACGAGAAACGAAGCTGAGATATGCGGGGCCATAATCCGTGCGTTCGCCGACCGGGGTGATTATCAGCCGGTGTACCAACATCCGCTGTTCGAACAGTACGTGATCAAGCGGGTGAAGGAATTGAAGCGGCGAGGCTAGTGGGACTTACTGGCGATGGCATTACAACGTGGGCACTGCTCGCCTTCTTGACCCGCTCCTGCAGAGCAGGAAGCCGTTCGTACACTGTTGCCTGCAAAGCCTGGTCTGCTCAGTCAACATCCTCTGTTTTAAGGGCAACTTGCCCCGTTCGGCACCGGAGATCAGCACCTGAAGCATCAGTTCAGAAGGTGTGACGCCTTGTTTTTCCAGAACACGATAAGCACATGCCTTAAGCGCTTCGTGGATACAGACGTTGATGGAAACCATGGCTTTGATCCTGAGGCACTACCAAGAAAGTACTGAAACGCTCCGGTGGGGTGAACTGCCTTGAATGGCTATTCGAGCAGCCCCCTGTGGGAGCGGGCTTGCCCGGGGCAAGCCCGCTCCCACAGGTTCACGGCCGTCGTGAAACACCCTCCAATCGATGAGCGGTCAGGGCCAAAAATCGACGGGGCGGCATAATGGCATCGATTTTTCTTCAAGCCCCCGCCACCGTTGCGAGCCCCTTTTTAATGAACACCGAAACACGTTACTCGATCATCCTGGAACGCAGCGCCGAGGTGCTGCTCGAAAACGCACTGATGGCTCAGGTGGAAGCCTTCTGGGACGCCAATGACACCCGCTACTTCGGGCTACGCATGGAAAATGAGCACACGGCTCACGCGCGCGTATTGGTTACCGATGAAGTCCCTGACGATGACGCTGAGTGACAGCTGCCACCACACGCCTACAGGGCTGGCTGTGTAGGCGTGTAATGGCAGCAATGGGTCAGATGCGGAAGCTGCCCACCAGGTGTTTCAGGCGAGCGGCTTGCTGCTCCAGGTCGGTGCAGGCACGCAAGGTCGATTGCAGGTTTTCGACCCCTTCCTGGTTGAGCATGTTGATCTCGTTGATGTCCATGTTGATCGCTTCAACCACGGCCGTTTGTTCTTCAGTGGCGGTCGCCACCGACTGGTTCATGCCGTCAATCTCGCCGATGCGCAGGGTCACGCTGCCCAGGCGCTCACCGGCCTGATTGGCAATCTCGACACTCTCCTGACTGTGGTGCTGGCTCTGGCCCATGGTGTCAACCGACTCGCGGGCGCCAACCTGCAGTTCTTCGATCATGTTCTGTACCTGCTGCGCCGACTCCTGGGTGCGGTGCGCGAGGTTACGTACTTCATCAGCAACCACGGCAAAACCGCGCCCGGCCTCGCCCGCACGCGCCGCTTCAATTGCGGCGTTGAGCGCCAGCAGGTTGGTTTGCTGGGAAATGCTGGTGATCACTTCAAGGATCTGGCCGATGTTCACGGTTTTGCTGTTGAGCGTCTCGATGTGCGCGCTGGAGGTGCAGATCAGGTCCGACAGGCGGTTCATCGCCGCGATGTTGCGATCAACAACTTGCTGGCCTTCTTCGGCCAGGTGACGCGCCGCACTGGCCTGTTGTGAGGCCTGGGCAGCGTTATGGGCGATCTCCTGGGCGGCGGCGCCAAGCTCGTTGATCGCCGCCGCGACGCTGTTGGTGCGGTTGGCTTGTTCGTCGGAATTGACCATCGACGAGTTGGAGGCGCTCACCACCCGCAAGGCCACTTCGTTGACCTGCTCGGTAGCCGAGGACACTTCGCGGATCGAGGTGTGAATACGTTCGACGAAACGGTTGAACGCGCTACCCAGCGCGCCGAATTCGTCGTGGCTGTGGATGGCCAGGCGCTTGGTCAGGTCGCCTTCACCTTCGGCGATGTCTTCCATGGCGCGGATCATCGTGTTCAACGGTTGCAGCAGTACGCGAATCAGCAGGCCGAGCAGGGTGATGATGATGGCCACGGCGATCAGCGTGGCAATGATCGCCGAAGTACGGAAATCGCTGAGCATTGCATAGGCTTTGTCTTTGTCGACCGACAGACCGACGTACCAATTGGCCGAAGGCAGCCCGTGGATCGGCGCAAAGGTCAGCAGACGCGGCTGGCCATCGACCTCGACTTCGGTCAGTTCACCCGACAGTTTCGGTGTGCGCTCAGGGTACAGATCCGACAGCGACTTCATCACCAGCGTGTTGTCTGGATGAACCAGAATCTTGCCTTGGTCGTTGACCAGGAAGGCATAGCCCATGCCGCCGATGTTCAGCGAGTTGATGATTTCCACCAGGCCGTCCAACGACAGATCGCCGCCGACCACACCGATGCTGGAGGAGACCTTGCTGAGGATGCCAATGACCATCTTGTTGGTGGTCAGGTCGATGTAAGGCTCGGTGAGTATCGCGCCGTTGGCGCTCATGCCGTCCTTGTACCAGGGGCGTGGGCGCGGGTCATAGCCGTCGGGCATCTTGGCGTCTGGACGAACACTGAAGCCGCCATCGACTTTGCCTAGGTAGACGGTGAGAAAGCTCGAGATCAGCGCTTTCTGGCCCATCAGCGTCTCGGCGTTGGCGGGCTCTTGGGCAATGTTCTGTGCCAGGTTTTCCACCAGATTGATCCGCCCTTCCAGCAGGTTGCGGATGTTGGTGGAAGTCGATTTACCCATTTCAGCCAGGTAGTTTTCCAGGCTGACGCGTGTCGCATTGCGCTGCAGGTAATCGCTGTAGAGGGTGAACAGGGTAAACGCGAGCATTACGATCAATGACGCGGCTAACAGAATCTTGTGACTGAAACGCAGATTTTTGTTCATGGTCTGTTGTGTACATCTTCTACCGGACAATTGACCGGTATCGGCCGCAGACAAGCAAACCTTGAACTGACCTGTAGGAGCGGGCTTGCCCCGCGATGCGATATGGCTGACAAAACGCTATCGCGGGGCAAGCCCGCTCCCACCCAGGGACCGCCAACCTTGTAATCCCTGCCCCCATCCGTTATAGCTAAAAAGGCATCCATAACGAGAAGAGGCAGAATCAGCCCATCATGAACGAGAACACACGTATCTTTCGCCCCCAGGGCCCGTTTGCCGCGCTGTTCGGCAAGCCTTTCGGGCCCTCCTTCGCCGCTGACCTTTCGCTGTGCAGCTCCCCCCTCTCGACGCTGTTTCACACGCTGTCGATTCCACCTCGCGACACCCTGCTGGCCCACAAGCGCAAGCGCCCTGTTCCTCCGCCTGCTCACTGACACCTGAATTTTCCGCTTTCCATCGCTCGGGCTTTTACCGCTCAGGGCTGGAGACGCTTTGCATTTTTTTCAGTGTTTTCTGGCAGGAAATCTTATGACTATTCGTGTTGCCATTATCGGCGCCGGCCCGTCTGGCCTGGCGCAGTTGCGTGCCTTTCAATCCGCTCATGCCCAGGGCGCACCGATGCCCGAGGTGGTCTGTTTCGAGAAGCAGGCCGATTGGGGCGGTATGTGGAACTACACCTGGCGCACCGGCCTGGATGAGCACGGTGAGCCGGTGCACGGCAGTATGTACCGCTACCTGTGGTCGAACGGGCCAAAGGAGTGCCTGGAGTTCGCCGACTACAGTTTCGATGAACACTTCGGACGGCCGATTTCTTCGTATCCGCCACGCGAAGTGCTGTGGGATTACATCCAGGGCCGGGTGAAGAAGGCCGGTGTGCGCGATTACATTCGCTTCAATACTGCGGTTAAAGCGGTGCGCTTTGATCAAGTCAGCCGTACCTTCACAGTCAATGCCCACGACTACAGCCTCGACCAGAGCATCGAGCAGGTGTTCGATTTTGTCGTGGTGGCCAGCGGGCATTTCTCCACGCCGCATGTGCCGGACTTTGCCGGTTTCGAGCGTTTTTCCGGGCGCATTCTGCACGCTCACGATTTTCGCGATGCGCTGGAGTTCAAGGGTAAAGACGTGCTGATCGTCGGCAGCAGCTACTCCGCCGAGGACATCGGTTCGCAGTGTTTCAAGTACGGCGCACGTTCGATTACCAGCGCCTGGCGTAGCCAACCGATGGGTTACAAGTGGCCCAAGGGCTGGGAAGAACGCCCGCAATTGCAGCGGGTGGAAGGCGACCTGGCGTTTTTTGCCGACGGCTCCAGCAAGCGCGTCGATGCGATCATTCTGTGCACGGGCTACCAGCATCACTTCCCGTTCCTGCCCGATG
Source organism: Pseudomonas sp. NUPR-002 (assembly GCF_056322725.1). Classification (NCBI taxonomy): domain Bacteria; kingdom Pseudomonadati; phylum Pseudomonadota; class Gammaproteobacteria; order Pseudomonadales; family Pseudomonadaceae; genus Pseudomonas; species Pseudomonas sp. NUPR-002. The sequence continues at coordinate 311,572 of NZ_CM150476.1, read as the reverse complement.
AACTGGCGCTGAAAACCAACAACCGCCTGTGGCCACTGGGGCTTTACCAGGGTGTGGTGTGGGAGCAGAACCCACAGCTGATGTACCTGGGCATGCAAGACCTCTGGTACAGCTTCAACCTGTTCGACGCCCAGGCCTGGTTTGCCCGCGATTACATGCTCGGGCGTATCAGCCTGCCGAATCAGACAGCGATGCACAGCGACAGCGAACGCTGGCGTGCCGAAGAGCAAGCCCTGGAAACAACGGCATCGATGTACGAATTTCAAGGCCGCTATATCCAGCACTTGATCGAGCAAACCGATTACCCGAGCTTCGACATCGACGCGGTCAACCGTATCTTCCTCAAATGGAAGTCGGACAAGAAGCAGGACATCATGGGCTATCGCGACAAGTCCTACCGCTCGGTAATCACCGGCACGGCGGCAGTGCCGCACCATACCCGCTGGCTGCAGGCCATGGATGACTCACTGGCCGAATACCTGCGCGAGACTTCAGCCAAAGGCGATGTCAAAACCCTGCGTCAGCACTAGGCTCTGTGGGGGCGGCGGTGCGGCGACCCGACTTGCCCCGCGAAGCAGGCACTGCGGTGAATGGCACGGGCTTCGCCCGTGTTCGCGGGGCAAGTCGGGTCGCCGAACCGCCGCTCCCACAGGTGGTGTGGGACAGTTGCTCCCAAAACTAGGCCGCCGTTTCCTGCAACCAGTCACAGTAACGTGCAACCCCCTGCTCGACGGTCAGCGTTGGCGCCTGGTAACCCACGCCGCGCAAACGCTCAAGGTCGGCGCAGGTGTAGCACTGGTACTTGCCACGCAAATGCTCGGGGAACTCGCTGTATTCCAGAATGCCTTCAAGCAAGGCCATTTCCAGTGACAACGGCGCCAGATCCTGCTGTTCGCGCAGGCGGTTGATCACGGCCAGGGCAACGTCGTTGAAGGGCTGGGCACGGCCGCTGCCGACATTGAAAATACCGCTGAGCTGCGGGCGGTCGAGAAAGAACAGGTTGACCTTGACCACATCCTCTACCGAGACAAAGTCGCGCAGGTGGCCGCCGCTGGGGTAGTCACCGTAGCTGCCGAACAGGCTGACTCTGCCATGCGCCTGATACTGGTTGAAGCAATGCAGGGCGACGGAAGCCATCGCGCCTTTGTGCTGCTCATGCGGGCCGTACACATTGAAGTAACGCAGGCCCACCACCTGGCTACGGGCAACCGGTAGCTGGCGACGCACGCGCTGGTCGAAGAGAAACTTGGAATAGCCGTAGACGTTCAGGGGCCGCTCGCATTCGCGCTGTTCGCGAAAGTCCCTGCCGGCGCCATACACCGCCGCCGATGAGGCGTACAGCAACGGCACTTGCAGACCTTGGGCGGCGTCCAGCAGGTCGCGGCTGAAGCGGTAGTTGTTGTCCATCATCAGGCGTCCGTCGCTTTCGACGGTACTGGAACAAGCGCCTTGATGCAGGACAGCGCGCACCTTGCCGAACTGGCCACGGGCAAAACGCTCGAGAAAGTCGTCTTTGTCCAAGTAGTCGGCAATCTCGCTGTCGGCCAGGTTGGCAAACTTGTCGCCGTCGCGAAGGTCGTCTACCGCGATGATCTCGGTTTCGCCGCGTTGGTTGAGGGCCTGCACCAGGTTGCTGCCGATAAAGCCTGCGGCGCCGGTCACGATAATCGTCATGCCATCTCCCCCTTTGAGGGTGCTGAGCGGTCAGTCTAGTCGGGGAATTTGTACAAGAATTAACCAGGATCAATAGTTTTGTGGATAACCGTGACGCTGGTCAGGCCATGATTTTGCGGTGATGGCCGCCGCTGCCGTATCATCGCTGCCCCGCTCTCGTGCACATGGATGTCTGATGAACGCCTTTTCACGCTTGCTACCTGCTGCCCTGGCCTGCGCCTTTTTCGCCAGCCCTGCGGCCTTTGCCGCCAGTTTCGACTGCAGCAAAGCCAGTACGCTGGTAGAGACCGCCGTGTGTACAGCGCCGACGCTGTCGGTCAAGGACGAACAGCTCAGCGCACTGTACCAACCCCTTCAACACCAGAAAGTTTTCCGCGAACTGCAACGGCGCTGGCTGCGCGAAGTACGCAACCTGTGCAAATCGGCCACATGCATTGAGAACGCTTACGATCAACAAATCACGCGGCTGACTCCGGCACAGCCAGACCCTCAGGCCGAGGCACCTACCTTACGGCCATCGTCAGACCAACAGCCCTACCTGCAGATCACTGACGCACCGTGGCAACGCTTTGCCTTGGCTACCGTCCCAGGCGTTAACCCTCACCTGTATACCCAGATAGTTGACGTGGCAATCCTGGACGGGGTGTTGAACGCGGTGGTTTTTGTTGGCGAACACGTCGACCAGACGGTCCGTAACGCTGGCAATAGCTATGAGAGACGCTACTTCGGCTCGCTGTACGAGTACTCCGACGCCCGCCCCGGCCTGCACCCGATTGTCCGCGACATTCGCTTCAGCGGCTGGAACAACATCGGCGCCAATGATCAGGGTGAGCGTTATGCCGGCATCATCGACGGGGTGTTCTATTACCGGCATCGGGTGAAGGGCGAAGCCGAACAGAGCATGGCTTACACCCTGGGCTCCAAGGAGCAACCCCAGCCTTCGGCCCAGCTGTTTTCTGCGGAATCCGGTGCCAAGCGCTTTTCCAAGGCGATGATTGCCACCGACCTGAACTACAACAACACAAACGTGATGCTGCATTACCCGTACGAGCGCGACGGCAACACCTACGACCGGATCATGGACAAGAACGATAACGGTTGGAGCGTGGTAAACCCGATGTGGAATCCAACCCGGCCGGTGCTGTACTTCGACAACAGTGGCGACTTTGCCTGCGTCTGGCGCGCTGACCTGGTAAACAAAACGCTGGAAAAGATCGTCCCCGAGCACGAAGCCGTTTCGGCCGTCCCGGTGGACGTGCTGGGCCAGGAAGCACTTGTTTATCTTGAGGGCGATAAGCTGATGTTCACCATCGCCCCTCAGCAGTAAATGCTCAGGCGGGCGCCGACAGCGTCCCGGCGCGTCGGCGCCCGTACAGGCGAGCAACACTGATCGCCCAGTTGAGCAAGGCAATGATCAGCAGGCTGACCATCATCGCTTCAGTGCCGCTGCTGACAATCAGGCGGCCTGCCAGCCAAGGGTAGCCGAACACCCCTAGAAAGTACGCCAGGCTGAACAGCAGCAAGGCTTGTGGCGTGCGGCCGGGCGGTGCCTGGTTGGCCGCCAGGCCGTTGATCACCGAGTAGTTCAGGCCATAACCGACCCCGAGCAATGCCGCGGCCAGCAGGTAGCCAAGGTTACCCGCTACCCCCCAGCCCAGCGCCAGCACCGCCAGCACGGTAAAGCCCGAGAGCACGCACGACGCCCAGTAGGCATCGCGCTTGACCACCCAGCCAGCAACCAGCAGCCGGCAACTGATCGCGGCACTCATGAAGCCAATGAAAAACAACGAGTAGTCCAGTCCATGCGCGCCGGCATACGAGGTTTGAAAGCTGCCCAGGCCACCAAAAATCGCCCCGCCCAGGCCGACCATGACGATCGGCCAGCGCGCCCTGGAGCCCAGCACCTCGATACACGCGCGTCGGCTGATGCTGACCGGGCTGGTAGCGGGCGACGGCAAGCGTGCCAGGTAATTGAAGATCAGCAGGCCGAGCAATGCAGCCATGGCAGCGCTGAAGAACGCCGTTTGCACCGGCAAGCCGAACAGGCTGGCGAGCTTGCCCACCAGCGGCCCGGAGCCGATGCCGCTCATCATACTGCCCGAGAGCAGCGCAAAACTGTGGGTGCGGCGCTGGGCATCGACCCGTTCGCTGACCAGAATCGGCCCCAGGGTGTAAAAGGCGCCCCAACCAAGGCCCAGGGTTAGGCCACAGAGCATCAAACCTATGCCAGTGCCGGGCACCAGGGCAAAACCCAGGCACGCCGCCACCAGGCACAACGCCGACAGCACAATGGCCCGCGCCGAGCCCAAGCGGTCGGCCAGGTGCCCGCTCACCAACACCGCCACCACGGTACTGAGCATGGCCAGTGAAATGATCTGCCCGGCATCCTGCTCGTTACCGCCACGGCTGCTTACCAGCAGCGACAACAAGAACGTCGAACCGTACGACAACGACAACAGGTAACTGGCCAGGCAGAGCAGGCCGAACCCCTGTGTTCTGGGGGCGGAAGAGGTGGCAAACATGGTGCACAGGCGCCTGAAAATACTGGAAATGCCTTGTAACATGCAGGCTGCCCACGGCAGTTATGCAAGTTGCGGAGTAAGGATCAGTAGCAAGCGAACTAACGCGCTAGCGCGGGCCTTGCAAGCACCACGGGGATAAAAGTCTTTTACCGAATTCACGGGTTTTCCGCTGCAGTGCTTGCCCTATCCTAGGCACGATTACTCCTGTCAGCGGAAGATTCATGAAAGCTTCGCTCCCCAGCCGTTACGCCTGTCTGGCCGGCTGCCTGCTCTTCACCTTCATCAGCCTGCCCTTCCTTGCCAGCCATGCCTGGCTCTGGCCCTTCACGGTGATCTGCGCGTTGCTCAGCCTGGTTGGCCTGAACGACCTGCGCCAAAGCCATCATGCCGTGCGGCGCAACTACCCGATTCTGGGCAATATCCGTTACTTGATCGAAACCATCCGCCCGGAGATTCGCCAGTACCTGCTCGAAGGCGATGACGACAAACTGCCGTTCTCGCGGGCCCAGCGTTCACTGGTGTATGCACGGGCGAAGAACGAAAGCGCCGAAAAGGCCTTTGGCACGCTCAACGATGTGTATCGCCCAGGCTTCGAGTTCATCAGCCATTCGATGTTGCCGGCCGACACCCCCGACCCCGCCTCGTTTCGCATCGCCATTGGTGGCCCGCAGTGCCGTCAGCCCTACTCGGCGTCGATCTTCAACATCTCGGCGATGAGCTTCGGCGCCCTCAGCGCCAACGCCATCGCTGCGCTCAACCAGGGCGCGAAGAAAGGCCGCTTCGCCCATGACACTGGCGAAGGCAGCATCAGCCCGTATCACCGTGAACACGGCGGGGACCTGATCTGGGAGATTGGCAGCGGCTACTTTGGTTGCCGCACGCCTGCCGGTCGCTTCGACCCCGACCGCTTCGCCAGGCAAGCGCGTGACCCGCAGGTGAAGATGATTGAAATCAAGCTGAGCCAGGGCGCCAAACCCGGGCACGGCGGGATTCTGCCGGGGCACAAGGTCAGCAGCGAGATTGCTGCCACCCGTGGCGTAACGGTGGGTGAAGACTGCATTTCACCGGCTGCGCACAGTGCCTTTCGCACGCCCATCGAGTTGCTGCAGTTCATCGCGCAACTGCGCGAACTGTCGGGCGGCAAGCCAGTGGGGTTCAAGTTTTGCCTGGGTCACCCGTGGGAGTTCATGGGCATCGCCAAGGCCATGCTGGTCACCGGCATTGTTCCAGACTTTATCGTGGTCGACGGCAAGGAAGGCGGCACCGGCGCTGCGCCGCGCGAGTTCAGCGACAACATCGGCGTGCCGATGCGCGAAGGTTTGATGTTTGTGCATAACACCCTGGTTGGCCTGAACCTGCGCGACAAGGTGCGAATTGGTGCGGGCGGCAAGATTGTCAGCGCTTTCGATATTGCCAGTGTGTTGGCAATCGGGGCGGACTGGGTCAACTCGGCACGTGGCTTTATGTTCGCCATTGGCTGCATTCAGTCGCAGAGTTGCCACACCAACAAGTGCCCCACCGGGGTGGCGACTCAGGATCCGCTTCGACAACGCGCACTGGTGGTGCCGGACAAGGCCGAGCGGGTGTACAGCTTTCACCGCAATACCTTGCATGCGCTGGCAGAGATGCTTGCGGCTGCGGGGCTTGAACATCCGTCGCAGCTTAAACCCAAGCACCTGGTACGGCGTATCAGTGCCAGCGAGATTCGGCTGTTTTCGCAGTTGCACGTGTTCCTCAAGCCTGGCGAGTTGCTCAGCGGCTCGATTGACAGTGAGTTTTATGCGCGGATGTGGCGGATGGCTCGCAGTGACAGTTTTGAGCCGGAGACAGGCGAGGTGCAGCCAGTGATACTCGCTGCACGTCGTAAACATACGACCCCGGCTTGACGCTGGGGTCGTCTCGCGGGGCAAGCCCGCTCCTACCGGTAGGAGCGGGCTTGCCCCGCGAATCGATCAGAGAATGCTGATCGGGTATTCAACGAATACGCGGACTTCGTTGCCGTCGTCGTTCAGCTCAGCCTGACGCATGCTGTTCGAGGTACGCAGGAACGAGCTACGCAGTTTGATCGACAGGTCTTTGGCAGCACCTTCCTGAACCACGTACTTGAACTGGTTGAAGATTTCGCGCTCTTCACCTTCGCCGAAGCCACGGGTGTTGATGTTGTCACCACGCACGTAAGCCACTTTGTAGGTCAGACCCGGTACACCGAAGGCGCCGAAGTCCAGGCCGTAGCCCAGCTGCCAGGAGCGTTCGTCTTCGTTGTTGAAGTCAGACCAGTAGGAGTTGGCCAGGTAGATGGTCGAACCACCGTCACCGATACCGCCGGCGTTCTGGTAGAAGCCGTAGTTGTAGCCGGTATCACCGGTGCTGCGCTGGTGCGCGAGGGTGATCGAGTGCGGGCCGAAGGCGTAGGTTGCCGCCAGGCTCCAGATGGTGTTGTCACGACGGTCGTCAGAAGCGAAGTCGCGATCCAGCTTGGTCTTGTAACCGTTGAAGTCCAGGGTCAGGGACTGGTCAGACGCGAGCGGGTGAACGTAGTTCACGCCCAGGTACTGCTTCTTCAGCACGTCTTCAACGTCGGAGCCGTACAGCGAGGCCGACAGGTTGTCGGTGAACTTGTAGCTACCGCCAAACACGTTGATGGCTTTCAGGCCACCGCTGTCACGGCCTTCAGCACTTTTACGCGCTTCCTGGGTGAAACGACCGGCGTTCAGTTCCAGGCCCTTGATCTCTTTGGAGGTGATCAGGGTACCGGTGTAGCTTTCTGGCAGCAGGCGGCCGTCATCGTACTGCAGCACTGGCAGTTCCGGCATTTGGTCACCGTACTTCAGTACAGTGTTGGAAACGCGGAATTTAACGGCTGCGCCACCACGGGCCAGGTTGTGCGGGGAGTTCTGCTGGTTGGTCGGCGAGTCGCCATCAGCCGGCTTGAAGAAGTCGATACCGGCGCCGCCGTTATGACCTTTACCGCCGTCCAGACGCACTGCGTACAGACCGAAAGCATCTACACCGACACCGACGGTGCCCTGGGTGAAGCCAGAGGAGAACTTACCGATGAAAGCCTGACCCCATTCCCGCTGGTCCTGGGTGTCGTGCTTCTTGTCACGGTTGATGAAGGCGTTGCGCAGCAGCAGGCTGGCGCTGCTGTCTTCGATAAAGCCCTTTGCGTTGGCCTGGTCATTGGCCGAAACCTGAGTCGCGGCCATAAGCCCCAGCGCGACCAGGCTGATCCTGGATTTCAACATTTTATTTTCCTTATTACTTAGTCAAATACGCACTGCGGCCGACGCCAAAAACCACGCCCCCTGCGTGGGTTGACGCTCGCGGGTCAGAAAACAAAAAGCCCGCCTGCGAAGTTCGCAGCGGGCCTTTTATTCTGGACTCTTGGCTCATGGGCCTACAGGCGTTGACCGAATCCTATCCGTGTAAAGATGAGCATGTCAAAAATTCGTGAAATGCCCCTGACAAGCACGAAACAAATTGAAACATAAAACTACGAAAGCAGAAGAGAAACGAATAACATAAGTAAATAGCACGCATTATCATTCGCGCGCTTTTTCAATCCCGCTTTCGTCTAATACCCTCGGATGTTTTCAATGCCTGCCCCCTGCCGCCTCTCACCCTTGACCTTGGGTGTATCCCTGTTTCTCGGTTCCACCCTGGCAGTTGCCGCTCCCCTGAACTTGCCCGAGCTTTCGGTGACCGCTGAAAGCGACCGTGATCAGGACGATCCCCGGGTCAAGGAAGTCAGCACCGCTACCCGCACTTCGACACCAGCACGTTACGTTCCGCAAACCATCGACGCGGTAAAAACCAGCAACGTACTGGACTACGGCAGCAATGACCTGGGCAAGGCGCTCAGTGGTATCCCGAACGTCAGCACCGGCGCCGATACGCGCTTTGACAGTGTGCGCATCCGCGGCTTCGATGCCAGTAACGACTTTTATCTGGACGGCATCCGCGACGACAGCCAATACGTGCGCGACCTGCACAACATTGAACGCATCGAAGTGCTCAAGGGCCCGGCAGCGGTCCTGTACGGGCGTGGCAGCCAGGGCGGGATCGTCAACCGCATCAGCAAGCTGCCCGAAGCCGGACGCCGTTCGAGCATCGAAGCGCAAGGCGGCAGCGAAGACCTGCGCAGCCTGTATGCCGACCTCAGCGCCGACCCGAGCGATAACATCAGCCTGCGCCTGAACATGGGCAACCAGGACAACAACAGTTTCCGTCATGGCATCGACGGCAGCCGCCAGCTGTTCGCGCCGTCGATGAGCTGGCAACTGACCCCAGACCTGAACTGGCTGGTGCAGTATGAATACAGCCGCTACAACCGTACCCCTGATCGCGGCATCCCGAGCATCAATGGCCGCCCGGCCGATGTCAGCCGCTCCACCACCTACGGTGATACCCAGCGCGACTTCATCGACGACAAAGCGCAATCGCTGCGCTCGCGCCTGAATTACCAGCTCAGCGAAAACTGGCAGGTGCGCCACACCCTGGGCTTGTTCAAGCTCAACAGTGATTTCGACAACACCTATCAGACGGGCTACAACGCCAAGACCGGGCAAGTTACCCGCCAACGCTGGCAGCAAGACCTCAACACCCGCAACCTGTTCAACAACGTGGAACTGGAAGGCAACTTCGACACCTTCGGCCTGCAGCACACCTTGCTGACTGGCGTGGAGTTCGGCCATCAGCGTCGTGACCCGCTGCTGTACAAAAATGCCACGCCAGTGCCGAGCGTGAACGTGTACAACCCTGACCGTAACGCGCAGTACAACGGGCAGATGATCGCGTCGAGCAACAACCACACGGTGGTCGATAGCCGCGGCCTGTACATCCAGGACCAACTGCGCCTGAACGATCAATGGCAAGTGCTGGCCGGTGTGCGCTTCGACCAATTCGAAGTGGAAACCACCAACAAGCTCAAGAACGACCTTTCCGAGAAGCAGGACAGCAACAGCACCAGCCCGCGTCTGGGCGTGGTGTATTCACCGTGGAAGGAACACTCCTTCTATGCCTCCTGGAGCAAGACCTTCTCGCCAGTGGGTGGTGGCCTGATCGGTATTACCCCAGGCGCCCCGGGCAACAGCAACGAGACCAGCCCTGAAGAGACCCGCCAGAAAGAAGTGGGGGTCAAGAGCGACTGGCTCGACGAGCGCCTGAGCACCACGCTGGCCATTTACGAGCTGGAACTCTACAACCGCCGCACCAGCGACCCGAACCAGCCGGATGTCACGCTGATGACCGGCCTGCAGCGCTCGCGTGGTATTGAACTGACGGCCACCGGCAACATCGTTGGCAACTGGTACATGCGTGGTGGGATCGGTATTCAGGACGCCACCATCGTTGAAGACAGCAACGGCCAGGAAGGCAATCGGGTCAGCAACGTCGCCAAGCGCAATGGCAGCGTATTCGTGACCTGGAAGCCGGAGATGGGTTGGTACGGCGAAACTGGTTTGACCTTTGTTGGCGAACGTTACGCCGACAACCAGAACACTGCGGTGCTGCCTGGCTATGGCCGTTGGGACGCGCTGGCCGGTTTCCGCGCCAAAGACTGGGACCTGCGCGCCGCGCTGAACAACATTACCGACAAGACTTACTACAGCTCGGCAACCAGTGCCGCGCAGATCCAGTTCGGTGATCCGCGCAGCTTGGTCGTGACCGGCACCTACAGCTTCTAACCCACCCCGGTAGGAGCGGGCTTGCCCCGCGATAGCGATCTGTCAGTCACATCGTATCGCGGGGCAAGCCCGCTCCTACAGGTATTCAGCTACCGAGCAGGGCTTCCAGCTCTGCTTCGGTGATCAAGCCTGTTGGGTAACGCGCCAGCAACACTCGACGGTGATCGGACTTCCTGCCCCGGATAACTCTGTTGTCTTTCAACCACTGCGCCACTCGCTGGAGTGACTGCGGGTTCATTGCCGATGAGGGCGAAGCCGACTCACTTACTGCATTCATTTCAACACGTACTCCCTGGGCCGTGAGCGGCTAAATTACTCAAACTTTGTGACAGAACCGATTTGCCCTATCTGTTTGAAATACAATGCAAAACAAATACAAGAGGTGTGCCAGCGCTCACGCCGACTGTCGCCCGCCCATAAAAAAACCCGTCCGAAGACGGGTTTTTTATTTGCGCAAATTCAGCCCTTGAATGGGGCCGGCTGCTGCTGGGTCAGGCAGTGGATATTGCCGCCGCCCAAAAGCATCTCGCGCCCTGGGATCATCACCACTTCATGCTCCGGGAACACTCGGGCCAGAATCGCTCTAGCCTCGGCATCTGCCGGGTCGTCGAAGCTTGGCGCGATGATGCCGCCGTTGACGATCAGGAAGTTGACGTAGGAACCCGCCAGGCGAACCGAGGGGTTACGCTCCTGGCTACCGGCAACCGGATCGACACCCGCGCACTCTTCTTCAGTGGCGAACAGCGGTCCCGGAATCGGCATCTTGTGCACTGTAAAGGTGCGACCTTTGGCATCGCGGCTGTTCTGCAGCACTTCAAGTGCGGCATGGCAACGTGCGTAGTTGGGGTCTTGAGGATCATCTGTCCAGGCCAGTAACACTTCACCTGGGCGCACGTAACAACAGAAGTTGTCGACATGGCCGTCGGTTTCGTCGTTGTACAGGCCATCGGGCAGCCAGATGATGGTGTCCACCGCCAGGTGGTCACGCAGCACCGCTTCGATCTGCTCGCGATTGAGGTGTGGGTTGCGGTTGTGGTTGAGCAGGCATTCTTCGGTGGTGATCAGGGTGCCTTCACCATCGACGTGAATCGAACCGCCTTCCAGCACAAAGCCTTCGGTGTGGTAGCGCGGGCAACGTTCCATTTCGAGAACTTTGCTTGCCACTTGCTCGTCACGGTTCCACGGCGCATACAGCCCGCCTTCGAAACCACCCCAGGCATTGAAGCCCCAGTCAACGCCACGGACTTCGCCGCTGTTGTTGATGACGAAGGTTGGCCCGGTGTCACGCACCCAAGCGTCGTCGTTGCTGATTTCAACCACACGAATGTTCGGCGCATCCAGACGGGCGCGAGCGTTGTCGTATTGTGCGGCAGAAACGGCCACGGTGACCGGCTGGAAACGGGCGATGGCATTGGCCAGCGTCACGTGTGCAGCTTGTACCGGTTTGCCGCCCAGACGCCAGTTGTCCGGACGCTCAGGCCAGACCATCCATACCTGGGTTTGCGGCGCCCATTCGGCTGGCATGTAAAAGCCGTCGGCGCGTGGGGTGCTGGTCAGGGTCTTCATGTGTAAACCTTTGCAGTGTTCGCCGCAGGCATTCGGGGCCTGCAGCAGGGTCAGTGGACGATCAGGATTCCAGCGCGCCATCGAGGGTTTTCACCGGGCCGTACAGGTTCGGACGGCGGTCACGGAAAGTGCCCCAGGCGCTGCGGATGTGCTCCAGTTTGTCGAGGTCGAAAGTATGCACCAGCACGCCCTCTTCGGTCTCGTTGAGCTCCTGGACTTTCTCGCCGAACTGGTTGGCGATGAACGAGGAGCCATAGAAGGTGATGTCGTAGCCGTCTTGCGCTTCGTTACCAATACGGTTGCTGGCAATCAGCGGCATCAGGTTAGCGCCGGCATGGCCTTGCTGTACGCGCTGCCAATGGTCGCGCGAGGAGATGGTCTTGTCGTGCGGCTCGCTGCCGATGGCGGTCGGGTAGAACAGCACTTCGGCACCCAGCAGCGCCATGCTGCGCGCGCACTCGGGGAACCACTGGTCCCAGCAGATGCCGACGCCGATCTTGGCGTAACGGGTTTGCCAGACCTTGAAGCCGGTGTCGCCCGGGTTGAAGTAATACTTTTCGTGGTAGCCAGGGCCATCCGGGATGTGAGTCTTGCGGTACACACCGAGGTTGCTGCCGTCGGCATCGATGATCGCGATGCTGTTGAAGCGCGCACGCCCGGCCAGTTCGAAGAAGCTGATTGGCAGCACTACCTGCAGCTCTTTGGCCAGGGCCTGGAAATGCTCGATCGCGGCGTTGGTCTCAACCGGCGTCGCCAGTTGCAGGTAATCCGGATTCGGCTTCTGGCAGAAGTACGGGGTTTCGAACAGTTCCTGGATCAGGATGATCTGCGCGCCCTTGGCAGCTGCTTCACGAACCAGTTTTTCGGCGGTGGCCAGGTTGTCCTGGCGATCCCAGGAACACGCCATCTGAGTGGCGGCGACAGTGACGGTGCGGCTCATGAAACCTCCTCGAAGGACAACCGGGCCGACTGACCGTGCAGGCGACCGAAAACAGATTGCTGGGTGATGGACGACTTTATATCCGATAAATATCGGCTTTAAAAGTGACAAATCAAAAATTTCAGCCACAAAAAAGCCGGATAAACCGATTGTTATCGGTTTATCCGGCTTTTAAGCCACGGGCTAGAGCGCTTCGCTCAGCACCTTGTCGATACTGTCGACGAAGAAGTCCACGCTGGCACGGGTGGTACACATCGGCGGCTTGATCTTGAGGATGTTCAGGTAGTCGCCAGTAGGCTGCATGAAGATGCCCAAGTCACGCAGGCGGTTGCACAGGGTGGTGGTTTCTTCGCTGGCCGGCTCCAGGGTGCTGCGATCACGCACCAACTCCAGCCCCAGGTAGAAACCCGAACCATGCACAGCACCGGCTAACGGATGTTTATCGACCAATGCCTGCAAGCGTGCCTTGAAGTAGCGGCCAACATCGCGGGCGTTGTCCCACAGGCCTTCCTCTTTCATGACATCCAGCACGGCAATGCCGATCCGGCAGCTGACCGGGCTACCGCCGGCAGACGAGAAGAAATAACCCTCGGCCTCCAGCGCCTCGGCAATCTCCCGGCGGGTGATGACCACGCCCAGTGGCTGGCCATTGCCCATGCCCTTGGCCATGGTGATGATGTCCGGCACCACGCCTTGCTGCTCAAAGCCCCAGAAGTACTCGCCCAACCGCCCGTAGCCAACCTGCACTTCGTCGGCAATGCACACGCCACCCGCCGCGCGCACCTTGGCATACGCCTGTTGCAGATAGCCCGGTGGCAGCGAGATGCCGCCCGCGTTGCCATACACTGGCTCGCAGATGAACCCGGCCAATTGCCGCTGCTCGCTGGCCAAAGCCTCCAATTTGGCGTCGACATCACGCAGATAATCAGCGGTGCTGTCATCGCCGCGATACGCCCCACGGTAGGTGTTCGGCGCGATCACCGGGTGCACCCACTGCGGCCGCGTGCTCAATGCCTGGGGGTTGTCGGCAATCGAGGTGGAAATCGCATCGGTGGCCACCGACCAGCCGTGGTAAGCCTCTAGCACGCTGAGCAAGTCACGACCACCGCTGTAGGCCCAGGCCAGGCGAATCGCCAGGTCGTTGGCCTCGGTACCACTGTTGACCAGGAACACCCGGTCCATCGAGTCCGGCGCCAGCTCCAGCAAACGCTCGGAGAACTCGGCGATCGCCGCATAGTGAAAGCGCGAGTTGGTGTTGACCAGCGACCACTGGCGCGCGGATTCACTGGCCATGCGTGGGTGGCCGTGACCGAGCACCGCGACGTTGTTGAGCATGTCCAGGTACGAGCGCCCCTGCATGTCGATCAGGTAGTTACGCCAGCCGCGCTCGATATGCGGTGGCTGCTCGTAGTAGTGCTTCTGCGAACGGGCAAAGCTGGCGTCACGACGCGCCAGCAGTTGTTGCGCATCGACCAGCGGCTCGGCCTCACAAGCAAACCCCAAGACGGCTTGCGGCGACGGGCACAAGGCCGCCCAGGCCGCGGCCCGCGATGGCACCACAAAGGCGGGCGGGCACAGGTCGGCGACACGGCACAGCTGCACACTCAACACGCCATCGGTCTGGCCCAACGGCTGGCCTTGGCTCAGTTGCGCACCGGACTCCGGCGCATTCACCAGCCCACGCAGCCACAGGCTGCACTGCTCACCCTTCAAGCATCCCTGACCGGCGCCCGTTTGTAGCCAGACACCGGCCCAGGGTGCCTGCAACGCGGTGCCCGCCGGGGCCTGCAGCTCAACGTTCAGGGCAAAAGTGGCGGGTTCTTGCGGGTTGTCGATATGGGTTTGCGACAAGCGATACTGCCCGTACAGCGAACAGGCCGCACCTTGCTCAGCGGCCTGCTCGCGGAGCAACTGCTGATCAAACCCCGGTTGCTCCCAGTTGCCAGCCTGGCAATGACTGCTCAGCACGCCCAGGTCCACGGTTTTTACGGTACCCGCCACCAGGCCTGGCAACAGCACCCCGCCTTGCTGCGCCACGGCAGGTGCGGCAAAGCCTGTTACGTGCAGAATTGCAGCCTCCATCAGCTCGAACGGTACGCTGGTGGCGACATCAAAGATTTCCCACTCGTGGCTCAGGTTGTCACGAATGTAGGTGTTGCCCGGATCGACGCTCAGTTGCTGCTCACTGCTGAGCACCAGCACCGCAGCGCGCGCCACGATCATCGGCCAGAGCGCCTGCAGTTCGGCTTCGGTCAGCGGGTTGAGCGCATGATAGGCCTGAACGGCGGGCAAAATGCGCAGTGGATCGCCTTCGGCATGATGCAGCAGGGCCGCGCAGGTTACCGACAAGTCGGCGATGCGCCAGGTGTGCAGCAAATCACCGAAATCGATCACCCCTTGTAGCTGCCATTGGCGCTGTTCATCACGCTGCCACACGGCGTTGTCATCGGTGATGTCCAGGTGCACGGCTTGCATCGGTAGCTGTTCAAGCAGGGGCCGCAAGCGTTGTTCGGCCTTTTCAGTGACCGCAAGCAATTGCGCCTTGCGTGGCCCGTCGCTGAGCACCGGCAGCAAGTGGGCAATCAGCGCCGGGGCGTGGCGTGGGTCCCATTGCAGCGTGCGCTCAAGGCCGGGATGGGTGAAATCGGCCAAAGCCTGGTCGATCCGCGCGCAGAGCCTGCCCAACTCGGCAATCAGCTGTGGCGGCATGTGCTTGAGGCGAGTCAGCGACTGCCCTTCGATGTAGTCGAGCAACCGTACCCGCAGCAGCTGGCCCTGCACATCCAGCGCCAGCAATTGCTCACCGGAACCTGCAGCCACCACGGCTGGTACCGGCAGCCCGCGCTCACGTAGGTAACTCAAGGCCGCGTGCTGAGCTTGCAGTTCAGCAGTGGCATAATCGCCGTGACAGATTTTCAGCACATAACGGCCCTGGGCGCTGTCGACGCGAAAATTCAGGTCTTGCTGACTGCCCAACGACTGCAACGTACCGCCAAGCCCGTAGTGCTCCTGCACTAAAAGCAGCGCCTGCTGCTCGCTGACGTCGGGGCAGGGCTGCGTGGAGCGATGAATCAGGGTACTGAGCGGCATGGTACGACCTCGTTTTTTTTGCTGCTTATATCGCCACCGCTTTGGCCGATAAGCAAGCATGGCCGGTAAAAAGCGATGAACAACGAGGCATTGCACAGTAACCTGCCCGGACAGCGGTACCGCTTTGCTCCTGCTTATAACTGTTTGCGAGCTAGGCTTGAGCGAACATCAACAGATTCATCAAAGGTCATTGGACATGCGAATACTCATTACCGGCGGTGCCGGCTTCATCGGCTCGGCCCTGATTCGTCACCTGATCGACAATACCGAGCACGAGGTGCTGAACCTCGACAAGCTGACCTATGCCGGCAATCTGGAGTCGCTGACCCGTATCGCGACCAATACCCGCTATGAATTTGTCCAGGCCGATATCGCTGATCAGACAACGGTCAGCGCGGTGCTGAAGCGCTTTGAACCCCAGGCAATCATGCACCTTGCGGCAGAATCGCATGTCGACCGCTCGATCGATGGCCCGTCAGACTTCATTCAGACCAACATCGTCGGCACCTACAGCCTGCTGGAAGCAACACGCGCCTACTGGATGACGCTGCCTGCGCAAGCGCGCGCAGCTTTTCGCTTTCATCACATTTCCACCGATGAAGTGTATGGCGACCTGCATGGCGTTGATGACCTGTTCACCGAAACCACGCCCTATGCGCCAAGCTCACCTTACTCGGCGAGCAAGGCGGCGTCCGACCATCTGGTCCGCGCCTGGCAGCGCACTTATGGCCTGCCGGTGCTGATCACCAACTGCTCGAACAATTACGGGCCTTTCCACTTTCCGGAAAAACTCATTCCGCTGGTCATCCTCAACGCCCTGGCCGGTAAGCCACTGCCGGTGTATGGCAATGGCCTGCAGGTGCGTGACTGGTTGTTCGTTGAAGACCATGCCCGCGCTTTGCTCAAGGTGGTCACCGAGGGCCAGGTGGGCGAAACCTACAATATTGGCGGCCACAACGAGCAGAAAAACATCGATGTGGTGCGCGGCATCTGCGCCTTGCTCGAAGAGCTCGCCCCACAGCACCCGGCAGGCGTGGCGCAGTATGCCGACCTGATCACCTTCGTTGAGGATCGCCCGGGCCACGACCAGCGTTATGCCATCGACGCCAGCAAGATCGAACGTGAACTGGGCTGGACTCCGACAGAAACCTTCAACAGCGGGCTGCGCAAGACCGTGCAGTGGTACCTGGAAAACCTGGAATGGTGCCAACGGGTACAGGACGGTAGTTATCAAGGGCAGCGCCTTGGCTTCAGCAACTTCAAGGATCTTATTGCATGACCAAAGGTATCGTTCTGGCCGGTGGCTCCGGCACCCGCTTGCACCCCATCACCCTGGGCGTGTCCAAACAACTGCTGCCGATCTATGACAAACCGATGATCTACTACCCGCTTTCCGTGCTGATGCTGGCCGGGATCCGGGAAATCCTGCTGATCTCTACACCGAATGACTTGCCCCAGTACAAACAGCTACTCGGTGACGGCAGCCAGTTTGGTATCACCCTCAGCTATGCCGAACAGCCTTCGCCCGACGGTTTGGCCCAGGCCTTTTTGATTGGCGAAGAATTCATCGGTAACGATCCAGTGTGCCTGATCCTGGGCGACAACATCTTTCACGGCCAGGGCTTCAGCGAGCAACTGCTGCGGGCTATCCGCCAGCCCTCCGGTGCTACGGTATTCGGCTACCTGGTCAAAGATCCGGAGCGCTTCGGGGTGGTCGACTTCGATCAACATGGCCGTGCACTGTCGATCGAAGAAAAACCTGCCAAACCCAAGTCGCCTTATGCAGTAACCGGCCTGTATTTCTACGACAATGATGTGGTGGAAATCGCCAAAAACGTTAAACCTTCGCCACGCGGCGAACTGGAAATCACCGACGTCAACAACGCCTATCTGCAACGTGGCGACCTGCGCGTCGAACGTTTCGGCCGTGGCTTTGCCTGGCTCGATACCGGTACCCACGACAGCCTGCTGGAAGCGTCGCAGTACGTGCAAACCATTGAGCGCCGCCAGGGCCTGAAGGTGGCCTGCCTGGAAGAAATTGCGTTCCAGCAGGGCTGGATCGACCGCACACAACTGCTGGAACGTGCCAAGGCATTTGGCAAGACCGGCTACGGACAATACCTCTACGGCTTGGCTGAAGAACATTAATGAACGTTATAAAAACAGATCTACCCGACGTGCTGATCATCGAGCCGAAAGTGTTCGGTGACAGCCGCGGTTTTTTCTTCGAAAGCTTTAACGAGAAAGTCTTCAGAGAACAGACCGGCATCATCACCACCTTTGTTCAGGACAACCATTCCAAGTCCGAGAAAGGCGTGCTGCGTGGCTTGCACTACCAACTGGAAAATACCCAGGGCAAGCTGGTGCGTGTGATTCACGGTGAAGTGCTGGATGTGGCCGTCGATGTTCGCCGCAGCTCGCCACACTTCGGCAAGTGGGTCGCTGCGCGGCTGTCGGCCGACAACCGTCGCCAGATGTGGGTGCCGGAAGGTTTCGCTCACGGCTTCGTGGTGCTCAGCGACAGCGCCGAGTTTGTCTACAAAACCACCGACTACTACAACCCGGCAGCCGAACGCTGCATTCGCTGGGATGACCCGGACCTGGCCATCGACTGGCAATTGAGCGAAGCGCCGCGCCTGTCTGAAAAAGACCAGGCCGGCAAATTGCTCAAAGAGCTGGACGTGTTCCCATGACGGCACGCCACCTGAGCATCCTGATCAGCGGCCAGCACGGTCAGGTTTCCCGGGAGCTGCAACAGCGCCTGGGTGACCTCGGCCAGCTGCATGTGCTGGGCCGCGAACAGCTCGATCTGGCCCAGCCGGAGGCTATCCGCCAACAGGTCCAAGCGCTCAAGCCAGACCTGATCATCAACGCCGCTGCCCACACTGCGGTGGATCAAGCTGAAAGCGAAGCGGAGCTGGCCTTTGCGATCAATGCCCAGGCACCGGGCATTTTCGCAGAAGAAGCGAAGAAGCTCGGCATCCCGCTGATTCACTACTCCACCGACTATGTCTTCGACGGCAGCAAAGACGGCGCCTACAACGAAGATGACCCGCCCAATCCGCTGGGTGTCTACGGTCAAAGCAAATTGGCAGGCGAACAGGCCATCAGCGCTGTCGGTGGCCAGCACCTGATCCTGCGCACCAGCTGGGTGTACTCGCGACACGGGCGTAACTTCCTGCTCACCATGCAGCGCTTGCTGCAGGAAAAGCCGGAACTGCGCATCGTTGCCGACCAGATCGGCGCGCCCACCTGGGCAGGCACCATCGCCCTCAGCACCCGCGCCCTGATCGAACGCTGGCAGGCCGGCCAGGCCGGTGCCTGGGGTATCTACCACTTGACCGCGCAAGGTGAAACCTCCTGGTTCGGTTTCGCCCAGGCCATCGCCGAGCAGCTCAAGGCCCAGGGCCTGCCCTGCGCTCAGTTGCTGCCTATTCCTTCCAGTGACTATCCGACCCCGGCCCGCCGCCCGTTGAACTCGCGCCTGGACTGCAGTCGCCTGCAACGCGAATGGCAGGTCAGCCAACCGCACTGGCAGCAGGCGCTGATCGACTGCCTGAAGTAGCGCATAATGCGCCAGACGATTCTGGCGCATTTACGATGATCAAGATTCCACCACTTCCCCGTCGCCCGCGATGGCGCAGCCTGGCCTTGCTGGCCGTGTGTCTGGCGCCGTTGCTCTGGCCGTTGCAGCACCTGGCCAAACACTACTACCAGGACGAGCTGGCTGGGCAAAACCGCCAGACCCTCGACCTCTACGTGGCCAACCTGCTCGGCACCCTGCACCGCTATGAAACCCTGCCGCAGATCCTCGGCGACCTGCCGGCATTGCGGGCGGTGCTGGCTGACCCGCTGCGCCTGGAAACCCTGACCAACGCCAACCGCCTGCTCAAAGACATCGCCACCCAGACCGGCGCCGAAGTCATGTACCTGATGGACGTCAAGGGCAACACCCTGGCGGCCTCCAACTGGGACAAACAAGACAGTTTCGTTGGCCGTAACTTCACTTTCCGGCCCTACTACACCGATGCCGTGCAAGGGCGCCTGGGACGCTTTTTCGGCCAAGGCACCACATCCGCCAAACGTGGCTATTTTTTCGCTGCCGCCGTGCGCGACCGCGAGCAGATCATTGGTGTACTGGTGGTCAAGGTCGATCTCGATCACACCGAAACCTTGTGGGGCAAAACACCTGAGCAACTGCTGCTCACCGACCATAACGGCGTGGTGATTCTCACCTCACGCCCCGACTGGCGCTTCCGGGCGACCCGGCCGCTGACCGACACCGAGCGTGAAGCCATCGCCGCCATTCAGCCTTACCCAACGCAAACCCCGCAGCCCCTGAACCTGAACCAGGACGCCTGGTTGATCCAGACCCAGGCCATTGAAGAAACCGGCTGGCAAGTCAGCATCCTTGCGCCGCGCACCCTGATCGACCGCTCGGTGAACACCGTTGTCGCCATCGGCGGCGCCACCCTGTTGGTGCTCATGCTGTTGCTCGGCCTGATGATGCAGCGGCGCCGTCATTACATGGACCGCATTGATTTCGAGGCCCACGCCCGTCACGAGCTGGAAAAGCGCGTAATCGAGCGCACCGCCGACCTCGAAGGCCTCAATACCCGACTGAAAACTGAAGTGCTGGAGCGTGAGCAGGCCCAGCAAGAGCTGGTGCGCGCCCAGGACGAGCTGGTCCAGGCTGGCAAACTGTCGGTGCTGGGCACCATGTCGGCGAGCATCAGCCATGAGCTCAACCAGCCCCTGGCGGCGATCCGCAGCTATGCCGAAAACGCCGAAATCCTCCTCGACCATCAACGCACCGATGACGCCCGCAGCAACCTCAAGCTGATCAGCGAGTTGACCGGGCGCATGGCCTCGATCATTGCCCACCTGCGCGCCTTTGCCCGCCGCGACCGGCATGCCCCGGAAAGCGTGGCACTCCAGCCCGCACTGGATGACGCCCTGGCCCTGCTGGCCAAGCGCCGACGGGCGATGGCGGTGGAGCTGGTACGTGACCTGCCCGACGCCACACTGTGGGTACAGGCCGGTGAAACCCGCCTGCGTCAGGTGCTGGGCAACCTGCTGGCCAACGCCCTCGATGCCCTGACCGAAAAAGCCAACCCGCGCAGGCTCATGCTCAGTGCCGAACAGCGTGATGGCAACGTCTACCTGTACATTCGCGACAACGGCCCGGGCTTTACCAGCGAAGCACTGGCCCGGGCACGCGAACCGTTTTTCACCACCAAGACGCGTACCCAGGGTCTTGGCCTGGGCCTGGCGATCTGCGATACCTTGATGCGCGCGCTGGGCGGCGAGTTGCTGCTTGGCAATCACCCTGAAGGTGGCGCCCTGCTCACCCTGCAACTGCGCGTGGCCACCCCTGGCGCCAACCTGCAAACCTCAGAGGACCCATCGGCATGACCACCGAGCCGCCCATCGACAGCCGCATTCAGGTGATCCTGGTCGACGACGATCCGCACCTGCGCCAGGCCTTGAGTCAGACCCTCGACCTTGCCGGCCTTAAAGTCCTGTCGTTGAGCGATGCGCAGCATCTGGCCTCGCGTATCGAAGCTGACTGGCCGGGTGTGCTGGTCAGCGATATCCGCATGCCCGGCATCGACGGCATGGAACTGCTGCAACAGGTGCATGCCCAAGACCCTGATTTGCCAGTGCTGCTGATTACCGGCCACGGGGATGTACCGCTGGCGGTACAAGCCATGCGCGCCGGTGCCTACGACTTTCTCGAAAAGCCGTTTGCCAGCGATGCCCTGCTCGACAGCGTGCGCCGCGCGCTGGCCCTGCGCCGTCTGGTCCTGGAAAACCGCAGCCTGCGCCTGGCCCTGAGCGATCGCCAGCAACTCAGCACCCGCCTGGTCGGCCAGTCGCCTTCGATGACGCGGCTGCGCGAGCAAATCGGTGCCCTGGCGGCGACCCGCGCCGATGTGCTGATCCTCGGTGAGACCGGCGCCGGCAAGGAAGTGGTGGCCCGCGCCCTGCATGACTTGTCCAGCCGCCGCGATGGGCCTTTTGTCGCCATCAACGCTGGCGCCCTGGCCGAGTCGGTGGTCGAAAGCGAGCTGTTCGGCCACGAGCCCGGCGCCTTCACCGGGGCGCAAAAGCGCCGGATCGGCAAATTCGAGTTCGCCAACGGCGGCACCCTGTTTCTCGACGAAATCGAAAGCATGAGCCTGGATGTTCAGGTCAAGCTGTTGCGCTTGCTGCAAGAGCGAGTGGTTGAGCGCCTGGGCGGCAACCAGCAGATCCCGCTGGATATCCGCATCATCGCTGCCACTAAAGAAGACCTGCGCCAATCCGCTGACCAGGGGCGCTTTCGCGCCGACTTGTACTATCGCCTGAACGTTGCGCCGCTGCGTATCCCACCGCTGCGCGAACGCGGTGATGACATCCTGGTGTTGTTCCAGCACTTCGCCGATGCCGCGAGCCAGCGCCACGGTCTGCCTGCTCATACCTTGCAGCCAACCCAGCGTGGGCTGCTACTGCGCCACAATTGGCCCGGCAATGTGCGTGAGCTGCAAAATGCCGCCGAACGCTTCGCCCTGGGGCTGGAACTGGCTCTTGATGGCCAGGCCCCGGAGCAACCCCACGAGCAACCGGCGTTGGCTACGGGCGGCAACCTCAGTGATCAGGTCGAGCAGTTCGAGCGCTCGCTGATTGCCGCCGAACTGAGCCAACCGCACAGCTCCATGCGCAGCCTGGCCGAAGCGCTGGGCATTCCGCGCAAGACCCTGCACGACAAACTGCGCAAACATGGCTTGAGCTTCGCCGACAGCAACGCCAGCCCTGACGAAACAGAGGACAACCGCCCATGACCACGGACAGCCACTACCTGCAATCAGTGCTGCACAGCGACATTCCGCTGACCCGCGAGATGGGCATGGAAGTGCTCGACTGGCACAACCAGCAACTGCGCCTGCAATTGCCGCTGGCGCCCAACGTCAATCACAAGAGCACCATGTTCGGCGGCAGTCTGTACTGTGCCAGCGTGCTGGTGGGCTGGGGCTGGCTGCACTTGCGCCTGCGCGAAGCGGGGATCGACGATGGCCATATCGTCATTCAGGAAGGCCAGATCAGCTACCCGTTGCCGGTCACCGGCGCCGCCATCGCCGTGTGCGAAGCGCCGGAAGCGAAAGTCTGGGAACGCTTCATTGCCACCTACCAGCGCCGCGGCCGCGCACGCCTGACCCTGAACACCCGTGTGTGCAATGCCGGCAGTGACGAGGCCGCAGTGCAATTCAGCGGCCAGTACGTGCTACATCGTTGAAGCCAGTTGCAGCAACCGCTCGCGCCACGCGGCGGCGGCCGGGATGGCCAGGAAGTAAGGGTTGAGCAACGACTCGCGTGGTGGGTAAGTAAAAGCCTGGCCGTCGAGGCCGAGCACTTCGCCCCCCGCGCCTTCCAGCACGCCCTGGGCCGCTGCGGTATCCCACTGCGAGGTCGGCGCCAGGCGCGGATAGCAATCGGCCGCCCCTTCGGCCAACAAGCAAAACTTCAACGAACTGCCGATATTGGCCAGTTTCAGCTCACCTACCGCGCTGCTCAAGCCGGCCAGCAGGGCGTCCTGTTGCGGGCTTGAATGACGGCGGCTGGCGACCACAGTGAACGCCTCCCCCGGCGCTGGCGCTTGGCGCACGTTAATGGCGTGCGGCGCAGCGTTGGTCTCGGCGCACCAGGCACCCAGCCCCTGACCGCCGTAATAGCAGCGACCATTGGTGGGAATCGCCACCACGCCAAACACCACCCGGCCACGCTCGATCAGGGCAATATTGACGGTGAACTCTTCAGTCCCGGCAATGAACTCCTTGGTGCCGTCGAGCGGGTCAACCAGCCACCAGCGCTGCCACTGCTGACGTTCACTCAAGGCAATATTGCAGTCTTCTTCCGACAGTACCGGGATCTCTGGTGCCAGGGCTTGCAAGCCTTTGGCAATCACCGCATGGGCAGCCAGGTCGGCAGCGGTCACCGGCGACTCATCGGCTTTGGTCGTCACTGCGACATCAGCGCGCCAGAACGGCAGAATGGCGTTGCCCGCCTGACGTGCCAGCTCGACCACCTGCTGCATCAGTTGCAGATCATTCATGCGCTGAACGCCCCGCGTTGCGTCAGCAGGTCACGCACCAGGTACAGTGCTGCCAGCGCGCGGCCTTCGGAAAACTGCGGGTGCTGCGCCAATGCCGACAATTCACGCAGGTTGATCTTGTCGACGCGCATCGGCTCCGGCTCATCGCCTTCAAGGCGCTCTTCGTACAAGTCGGTGGCCAGCACTACCTGAATCTTCTGGCTCATGTAGCCAGGCGACAGCGACAGCTCGGTCAGATGCTCAAGCTGGCGGGCACCAAAGCCGGCCTCTTCCTTGAGCTCGCGGTCTGCCGCTGCCAGCACGTCTTCACCCGGCTCGATCAAGCCCTTGGGCAACGACAACTCGTACTCGTCGGTACCGCCACAGTACTCTTCCACCAGCACTGCATGCTCGGCATCGAGCATGGCCACCACCATCACCGCACCATAGCCGTTGCCGCGTCCCACCAAGCGCTCGTAGGTACGCTCGTTGCCATTGGCAAAGCGCAATTGCACAGCTTCGACCCGAAACAAACGGCTGCTGGCGACAATCTCGCGGGAGAGGACGGTAGGTTTCTGGCGCATGGGGAGGCTCCTGGGCGTGAACGGGTTACTATACCGTGGCTTGCCCGGCCACTGCTGCCCTGACTGTCCGAGAATTTCATATGCCTGTTTTAGCCTGGTCCACCATCGACACCGTACTGCTGGATATGGACGGCACCTTGCTGGACCTGCACTTCGACAATCACTTCTGGCTCGAACACCTGCCGCAGCGCTATGCCGACCTGCACGGCATCAGCCTGGCGATGGCCCAGCTGGAAATGGAGCCGTTGTTCGAACGCCACGCCGGCTCGCTGAACTGGTACTGCCTGGATTTCTGGAGCCGTGAGCTGAACCTTCCAGTGCGTGAGCTGAAACTGGAAATTGCACACCTGATTGCCTTGCGTCCGGACGCCGACACCTTTCTGCAGGCGATCAAACAGGCCGGCAAGCGGGTAATCCTGATCACCAACGCCCACCGTGACTCGTTGTCGCTCAAGCTGGAAAAGGTCGAGCTTGCCCCCTACTTCGAGCGCCTGATCAGCTCTCATGACTACGGTTATCCCAAGGAAAACCCGCAGTTCTGGGAAGCGTTGCAGGCCGATATCGGCTTTACGCCAGCGCGCAGCCTGTTTATTGATGACACCTTGTCGATTTTGCGCAGCGCCGGCCGCTTCGGCGTGGCACACCTGCTTGCGGTGCGCCAGCCGGACAGCCGCAAAGGGCCGCGTGATACCGAAGAATTCGCCGCCGTAGAAGACTACCGAACCCTCCTCGAAGGCCTGTAGGAGCGGGCTTGCCCCGCGAAGCGATGTAACAGACAAACCGCTATCGCGGGTCAAGCCCGCTCCTACCGCGCTGGATCTGTGGGAGCGAGCTTGCCCCGCGAAGCGATGTGACAGACAAACCGCCATCGCGGGTCAAGCCCGCTCCTACCGCGCTGGATCTGTGGGAGCGGGCTTGCCCCGCGAAGCGATGTGACAGACGAACCGCTATCGCGGGTCAAGCCCGCTCCTACCGCGCTGGATCTGTGGGAGCGGGCTTGTCCCGCGAAGCGATGTGATAGACGGACGGTTACTCTGGAATGCGCAGAGTCTGCCCAGGGTAGATCTTGTCGGGATGCTTGAGCATCGGTTTGTTGGCCTCGAAGATCTTGTTGTACAGATTGGCATTGCCATACACCGTCAGCGAAATAGCGCTAAGAGTGTCGCCCTTTTGCACCACAACGAAGCGGGCAGCAGCCACGGCCGGCCCGGTAACAGTGATCTGGTCATCGACTGACGCAACACCAGCAATGTTGCCCAACGCCAGGAGAATCTTCTCCTTCTCTTCCTGACTGGCCACTTCACCGGTGACGACTACCTTGTCGCCATCGACCGTCGCCTTGATGTTCGGATTACCGAGGCCAACTGCTTCGACGTGCTTTTGCAATTGCTCACTGGCATTGGCGTTCCCAGGGGTCAGCAGGTCGATGATTTTCTCACCGGCCTCTTTGATGAAGCTCAAAATGCTCATACCGCTCTCCTTGGTGATGAATCCCGGAGCAAGCAGTCTAGGACAGGTTAGAATGCTTCGCCTGCTTTACGCCAAGGAGCGACGATGGACATCAAACAACTGAAATTCCTCATCGCACTGGATGAAACCCGTCATTTCGGCCAGGCGGCGGCCCGCTGTCACGTGACCCAACCCACTCTGTCGATGCGCCTGCGCAACCTGGAGCAGGAGCTGGACCTGGCCCTGGTCAACCGTGGTCAGCGTTTCGAAGGCTTCACCGCCCAGGGTGAGCGGGTACTGGCCTGGGCTCGCACGGTAATTGCCGCTTACGATGGCCTGCACGCCGAAGCCGCCGCCTGTCGCGGGCATCTGGTCGGCAACCTGCGCCTGGGGGTGGTGCCGCTGTCGAGCTTCGACCCGCTGCCGCTGTTGCAACGCCTGCACCAGCAGCACCCGGACCTGAATTTCGAACTCAGCGCATTAAGCTCCGAGCAAATCCTCGAGCAACTGACCAGCAACCGCCTGGACCTGGGCGTTTCTTACCTGGATCGCCTGGACCACGAACGCTTTTTGTCCTTGCCCTTGGGTGAAACCCGCATGGGGC
The DNA here is from genome assembly GCF_056322725.1 of Pseudomonas sp. NUPR-002. Lineage (NCBI taxonomy): Bacteria > Pseudomonadati > Pseudomonadota > Gammaproteobacteria > Pseudomonadales > Pseudomonadaceae > Pseudomonas > Pseudomonas sp. NUPR-002. The sequence goes on along the minus strand of NZ_CM150476.1, from coordinate 285,388 downwards.
TGTTGTATGACCCAGATCATTTTGCCTTCGCGCCACAGCCCTTAAGCTGGCAGGCACTGGCTGAACTGCCGTTGGGTCTGCTGACCGCAGGCATGCACTTTCGCCAGTCGATTGACCACAACTTCCACAGCCGTGGGCTGGCGCCCCGATTGCTGCTGCAGACCGATGCCGTCCATCAGTTGGTGCAGGCCGTCGGTGGCGGGTTGTGTTGCGCGATCATGCCGCTGGCGGCGGGCCTTGAAGTCCTCACCGAGCGGCTGCGCCTGCAACCGATCGAACAGGCCAGCACCCTCGCACCGCTGGGCCTGATCATGCGGCGTACCGCGCCACGCTCGGCGCTGGCCGAAGCCTGTCTGGCCGAGTTTCAGGCCATGCAAAGCCGTGCCTGATCGACGGGCTCTATCACGGCATCAGCATTAGCGATTAGACGATACCCGAGCGCAAGCCTAGGCTTAAACCAGACCAGCCGCCGGTATCTCTGATGAGCACAACACCTCCGGCCTGCGCGGCGTCCGCTCCCCTGACTGCGCCCGCGGCCAGCAATACCTATGACTACAGCCACCTGACCGACAACAGCCCGGCCAGCACACCGTTGGCCGAAGAAGTTGCCCTGGGCATTGCCTACAACGGCATCAACCAGGCGGTCATGCTGGTCAGCCCCACCGACCTTGAAGACTTTATCGTTGGCTTCAGCCTAGGCAGCGGCATCATCAGCTCGCCAGACGAAATCTACGACCTCAAGCTCAGCGGCTGCGGATCAGCGATCAACGCTGAAGTGGAAATCGCCAGCCGCGCCTTCTGGAATCTGAAAAACCAGCGTCGGCAACTGGCCGGCACCAGTGGTTGCGGCCTGTGTGGGGTCGAGGCGTTGGAGCAAGCCCTGCCAGCACTCAAGGTGCTACCGGGTGCCCCGCTGCCGCCGGCACACTGGCTCGACGGCCTGCGCCAACGCATCGATGCCTTCCAGCCTTTGGGCCAGCACTGCGGCGCGGTGCATGCGGCGTTGTTCATGAACAACCAGGGCGAACTGCTGCTGGGCCGCGAAGACATCGGCCGCCACAACGCGCTGGACAAACTGATCGGCGCCCTGCTGCGCCAACACATCAGCCTCGAAGGCGGCCTGGCGGTTGTCACCAGCCGCTGCAGCCTGGAATTGATCCAGAAAGTCCTGCGTGCCGGCATCCAGACCCTGGTCAGCCTGTCGGCACCGACCGGCCTGGCGCTGCAGTGGGCACGCCAACACAACCTCAACCTGATCCATCTGCCTAAACACAGTGCGCCACGGGTGTTCAGCCCCGTGCTGGAGAATCGCCCGTGAGCCTGCATCATCAAGCCGACCAAAAACCCGTTCCGCGTTACAAGCCCTACCACGGTGCCGCGGGCGGCTGGGGTGCACTGCGCAGCGTGGCGCAGGCCTGGATCGGCAGTGACAACGCACTGAAGAATATCCGCGCCCTGCTCAAGACCAACCAGAACGGTGGTTTCGACTGCCCGGGCTGCGCCTGGGGTGATTCGCCGGAAAGCGGCATGGTCAAGTTCTGCGAAAACGGCGCCAAGGCGGTGAACTGGGAAGCCACCAAGCGCCGAGTCGATGCGGCGTTTTTTGCCCGCCACAGCGTCACCTCGCTGCTCAGCCAGAGTGACTACTGGCTTGAATATCAGGGCCGTCTTACCGAGCCGATGGTCTACGAGCCCAGCACCGACCGTTACCGACCCATTGACTGGAACGCCGCCTTTGCCCTGATCGCCAGCCATCTGCAGCGTCTTGAAAGCCCCGACCAGGCCGAGTTCTACACCTCGGGCCGGGCCAGCAACGAAGCGGCCTACCTGTACCAGCTGTTCGTCCGCGCCTATGGCACCAACAACTTCCCGGACTGCTCCAACATGTGCCACGAAGCCAGTGGCGTGGCCCTGGGCCAAAGTGTCGGGGTGGGTAAAGGCACGGTGACCTTTGACGACTTCGAGCACGCCGACGCGATTTTCGTCTGGGGTCAGAACCCTGGCACCAACCACCCGCGCATGCTCGAACCGCTGCGTGAAGCCGTCAAACGTGGCGCGCAGGTGGTGTGCATCAACCCTCTCAAAGAACGGGGCCTGGAGCGTTTCCAGCACCCGCAGCATCCGCTGGAGATGCTGACCAACGGCGACCGCCCGACCAACACCGCGTATTTCCGCCCGGCACTGGGTGGCGACATGGCCGTGCTGCGCGGCATGGCCAAGTTCCTCCTGCAATGGGAACGCGAGGCCCAGGCCAGCAATGCCCCGGCCATTTTCGACCATGAGTTTCTCAATCAGCACACTGACGGTGTGCTGGATTACCTGGCCGCCGTCGACAGCACCTCATGGCAGCAGATCGAATCGCAGTCCGGCCTCGACCTCGAACAGATCGAGCACGCCGCGCGGATGTACTGCAAAGCCAGGAAAGTCATCATGTGCTGGGCCATGGGAATTACCCAGCACCGCCATTCGGTGGCGACCATTCAGGAAATCGCCAACCTCATGCTGTTGCGCGGCAACCTCGGCGTGCCAGGCGCCGGATTGTGCCCGGTACGCGGCCACAGCAACGTTCAGGGCGACCGCACCATGGGCATCAACGAACGCCCGCCAGTTGCCCTACTCGACGCGCTGGAGCGCCGCTTCGGCTTCCAGGTACCACGTCACAATGGCCACAACACCGTCGAAGCGATTGGCGCCATGCTCGCCGGCCAAGCCAAGGTGTTCATCGGCCTGGGCGGCAACTTCGCCCAGGCAACCCCCGACACCGAACGCACTGCCCAGGCCCTGCGCAGCTGTGAACTGACCGTACAGATCAGCACCAAACTCAACCGCAGCCACTTGATCCACGGCAAGCAGGCGCTGATCCTGCCTTGCCTGGGCCGCACCGACATCGACCTGCAAAGCGATGGCCCACAGGCCGTTACCGTGGAAGACTCGTTCAGCATGGTGCATGCCTCCAACGGCCAACTGCAGCCATTGTCGCGGCAAATGCGCTCAGAGCCTGCGGTGATCGCCGGGATCGCCGCCGCCACGCTGGGTGCAAAACCTGTGGACTGGAACTGGCTGGTGGCTGACTACGGGCGCATCCGTGACCTGATCAGCGACACCATCCCCGGCTTCGACAACTTCAATCAGCGCCTGGCGCATCCTGGTGGCTTCTATCTGGGTAACAGCGCCGGCAAACGCCAATGGAAGACCGCCAGCGGCCGCGCCAACTTCAAAGCCAACGGCTTGCCTGACGACCTGCTGCACGAGCGCGTACGCGCCACCGGCCAGGCGCCTGACCTGATCATGCAGTCCATGCGCTCCCATGATCAGTACAACACCACCATCTACGGGCTCGATGACCGTTACCGTGGCGTCAAAGGCCAGCGCAATGTGTTGTTTGCCAATGAAGCCGACATCATCCGCCTGGGCTTCCATCCGGGGCAGAAGGCCGATATCGTCTCGTTGTGGAGCGATGGCCGCGAACGTCGGGTCAAGGGCTTCACCCTGCTGGCATTCGATATTCCGGCCGGTCAGGCGGCGGCGTATTATCCGGAGGTGAATCCGCTGGTGCCGCTGGAAAGCGTCGGTGATGGCAGCCACACCCCGACATCGAAGTTTGTCGCGATCAAACTGGAAGCCGCCAGCGACAACGCGCGCATCCTCTGACAGAATCTGCGGTTCGACACCCAATAAAAAAGGCCCTGGCAGCGATGCCGGGGCCTTGTCTCAAGTAAGCTCAGACAGCGCAAAATCAAGAAAGTTTCACAGCTAAAACAGTAACTTAGCGAATTGTGTACAAGTCGTGTTACTCGTCGGATTTGCGTTGCCAGCGCCCCTCGCCAGCCTCAGGATCGCCTCGTCATCCCTATGAGGCTCTCTTGATGAAGTACTCCTCGATTCTGTTGTTGTCTCTTGGCCTGCTCAGTGGCGTTGCCTCAGCCGGCGGCAATACCGAAGCCGGTATTGGCGGCGCGTTGGGTGGGGTACTGGGCTCAGTGGTCGGCCAATCGGTCGGCGGTAGCACTGGCGGTGCAATCGGCGCTGGCCTGGGTGGTGCAGCCGGTGGTGCCCTGGGTGCCGACAAGCGCCAACGTGGCGAAGCGGCAATCGGCGGTGCACTGGGCGCTGCTGGCGGTAACGTGGTAGGTCGCAGCGTGGGCGGCACTACCGGTAGTTACATCGGTGCAGCCGCAGGTGGTGGTGCTGGTGGTGCCTTGGGTAACTACCTGGGCAACAAGGCCGACGACGACGAACGTGACGATGCCCGTCGCTACCGTCGTGGCTACGACGACCGTCGCTACTACCACGACCGTGGTCACCACTACGGCCATCGCAAGCACAAGAAGCACTGGCGTCACCGCTAAGTGCGGTGGACTCAGCCCTGCAGGCGCAGCAATGCCGTCTGCAGGGCTGTTGGCAGTTGCGCCGGCCGCCCCGAGGCCCGCTCGATAAACACCTGCACCACCTTACCTGCGGCACAAGGCTGCTGCTCTCCCGCCTGAAACAGACCTAACTGATACTCCACCGTACTACCGGCCAGGCGCGCAACGCGCAAGCCGACCTCCAGCGTGTCAGGAAACGCCGGCAAGGCGAAAAAGTCTGCAGCTGAACTCACCACAAACCCCATCACTTCACCGTCCTGAGGGTCCAGGCCCGCGTGTTGCTGCAGGAATGCCTGAATCGTCGTGTCAAAGTAGCTGTACACCGTAGCGCCAGCGATATGGCCGTTGAGGTCGCTGTCCTGCCAGCGCGTGAGGATCGGCTGATGATGAAGAAATTGGTGACGCTGAAGAGTCTCGGACATGGATGACCTCTACACCGGGTAGGAGCGGGCTTTTGTGGGAGCGGGCTTGCCCCGCGATTCGATACAACGTCGGGCTACAATCGCGGGGCAAGCCCGCTCCCACAGGTGGTGCAAGACAGTTGCCTACAGTGCCTGATTCCACCAGAAGGCACAGCAAAAACAAAAAGCCGCCCATGAGGGCGGCTTTTTGCGTCACGCGGTCTGCAGCTTACAGCTGTGGACCAGCGGCCTTGATGGCGTCGGAAACTTCGAACTTCTTGAAGTTTTCGATGAACAGGTTGGCCAGGCCTTTGGCAGCTTCATCATAAGCCGCCGAGTCAGCCCAGGTGTTGCGTGGGTTGAGCAGAACAGTTTCAACGCCAGGAACCTGCTTCGGCACGTCCAGGTTGATGATGTCCAGGTGCTCGGTTTCAGCACCGATCAGCGCGCCGCTCTGGATGGCTGCGATCACCGCACGGGTGGTCGGAATGTTGAAGCGCTTGCCAACGCCGTAGCCACCGCCAGTCCAACCGGTGTTAACCAGGTAGACCTTGGAGTTGAAGCCCTTGATACGCTTGATCAGCAGCTCAGCGTACTCGCCAGCCGGACGCGGGAAGAACGGTGCGCCGAAGCAGGTGGAGAAGGTCGACTTGATGCCGCCGCCCGAACCCATTTCGGTGGAACCGACCAGCGCGGTGTAGCCGGACAGGAAGTGGTAGGCCGCCTGCTCGTTGTTCAGGATCGACACTGGCGGCAGTACGCCGGTCAGGTCGCAGGTCAGGAAGATGACTGCATTCGGCTCGCCGCCCAGGTTCGCTTCAGCACGTTTGGCAACGTGTTCCAGCGGGTAGGCAGCGCGGCTGTTCTGGGTCAGGCTGACATCGGTGTAGTCGGCGTGCTTGGCGTCGTCGATAACGACGTTTTCCAGCACAGCGCCATGCTTGATGGCTTTCCAGATGACCGGCTCGTTCTTCTCGGACAGGTCGATGCACTTGGCGTAGCAGCCGCCTTCCATGTTGAAGACAACGCCTTCGCCCCAACCGTGCTCGTCGTCACCGATCAGGTAACGGCTTTCGTCAGCCGACAGGGTGGTCTTGCCGGTACCGGACAGACCGAAGAACAGGGTGACATCGCCTTCTTCGCCGATGTTGGCGGCGCAGTGCATTGGCAGCACGTCGGCAGCTGGCAGCAGGAAGTTCTGCACCGAGAACATCGCCTTCTTCATTTCGCCGGCGTAACGCATTCCTGCGATCAGAACTTTCTTCTGGGCGAAGTTGAGGATCACGCAGCCATCGGAGTTGGTGCCGTCACGCTCTGGTACGCACTCGAAGTTGGCAACGTTGAGGATCTGCCACTCATCACGACCGGCCGGGTTGTACTGGCCCTGCTCCGGGTTGATGAACAGGCAACGGCCGAACAGGTTCTGCCAGGCAGTCTGGGTGGTCATTTTCACCGCCAGGTAGTGCTCGGCGGCTGCACCTACGTGGACGTAGGAAACGAAGTGCTCTTGCGCGTTGTTGAACGCTTCGACGCGGTCCCACAAGGCATCGAACTTGTCGGCCGGGAACTTGCGGTTGATCGGGCCCCAGGCGATGGCGTCCTGCGTGGACGGCTCTTCGACGATGAAACGGTCAACCGGCGAACGACCGGTGCGATGACCCGTTTTCACAACCAGTGCGCCAGTATCGGCCAGCTCGCCTTCACCGCGGTTCAGCGCTTCTTTTACCAGCTCATCGACGCTCAGGTCGGTGTACACGGTGTTGTTGGCTTGCGTCATGAGATTCCCCATCCGGCCTGAGGCCGAGTGCTCCAAACGTTTTGTAGTAGAGCTTTGAAAACTACTACAGCGAAAAAAGTGGCCGGATTATGCCAGAAACGCCCAAAAAAAGTAGAGCCCTCCTGTCAGAACGGCGATTTTCCGGCGTTAGACAGGAGATTTACCTGTGATGAAACGTTTTAGTGCCGAGTATCTGACGGCGCGTCTACACCGCCACCGGCGAACAATTGCTCAATATCGGCGGCATCGAACTGATAGCTTTGGTTGCAGAACTGGCAATCGACCTCGATCTTGCCGCCATGTTCATTGACCAGCGCCAGCGCATCATGTTCACCGAGGCTGATCAACGCATTGCCAGAGCGCTCGCGCGAGCAGCTGCAACGGAAGTGCAGCGGCAAGATATCGAACAGACGCACGGCGTCTTCGTGATACAGGCGATGCAGCATGGTTTCGTTGTCCAGGCCCAGCAGTTCTTCGGCTTTCACCGTGTTGGCCAAGGCTTTGACGTGGTTCCAGCTCTCTTCACGCTCTTCGATGTCTTTCTGGCGATCGGCAGGCAGCTGTTGCACCAGCAGGCCGCGGGCGCGCTGACCATCGGCGGCGAGGGAAATACAGGTGTTGACCTGCTGGGACATGACGAAATAGTTGGTAAAGCACTCCGACAAGTCCTTGCCGTCCAGCTCCACCGTGCCCTGGTAACGCTGACCGTTGACCGGAGTGATGGTCAGCACCAGATGTCCGCCAGGCATCAAGTCGGCCAGGGTGGCGTCGTCCTTGATCTGCTCGGCCTCATAGCGCGCCAGGCCGCGAATCTCCTGCTCGCTGGTGCATTCGATGGCCAGCAGGGGCACCGGGCCACTCGACTGCGCCTGAAGGATCAACAGACCATCGAATTTCAGCGTGCCGACCAGCAGCGCGGCGGCCGCCATCAGCTCACCGAGCAGCTGCGCAACGGGTTGCGGGTAAGGATGCTTGGCCAGCACCTCGGCGTAGCTACGCTCCAGCACGACCATTTCACCGCGTACATCGCGGTCGTCGAAGAGGAAGCGTTGGGTGTAATCGGTATCCGGCAATTCAGACATGGGTTCGGGTTTTCACATAAATGAGTTAATGGCACCTAGTTTATCAGTGCGCCCCGCGCCCGTTAACCGGCGCTGTCATGAAGCTGGTGGAGCTGACGCCGCTGTTTCTTGGTTGGCCGACCGTCGGTACTGATGCCCAGCGCCCCGGCCTTGCGCATGGCGGCGGCCTGCTCTCGGCGGGCGATGCTTTCGGCGGTTTCCTCGTACAGCGTCTGGGCTTCGGGCGCACCTTTGCGCACCACCGAAAGCGCCTTGACCACCACCGTGCGCTCATCAAAGCCGGTGCGCAAGACGAATTCGTCGCCCAGTCGTGGCTCCTTGCCCGGCTTGCAACGCTCGCCCCGGCAATGCACCTTTCCACTTTCAATGGCGGCCTTGGCCAGCGCCCGGGTCTTGTAGAAGCGTGCTGCCCACAGCCATTTGTCCAGACGAACCTTGTCGTCCTCTTCCGGCTTTTGTGCCATGACATTTCCCCGCATTTTTTCGTTCACCGAACTGTACTACCGTATCTGGCGGATGCAAAAAATCTGCGGCGTGCTTACAGTTCACCGACCTGTCGCGCACGCCGTTTCTGGCCTTGCGACTTTTTACGCTGGTTGAGCAATTTGAAGACATTTGACCATTTGACTGTGATCGGCCTGCGCGAGTGGGTGGCCTTGCCCGACCTTGGCGTGGCGGGCCTGCGCGCCAAGATCGACACCGGCGCCAGCACCTCCAGCCTGCATGCCACCGAGGTCGAGACCTTCGAACGCAATGGCCAGCCGTGGGTGCGCTTCAACGCGCACCTGGGCTCGGTCGTGCAACTGCGTCACCGCCGCTGCGAAGCGCCGCTGGTGACCATGAAAACCATCAAGAGCTCCAATGGCCAGGCGCAGGTGCGCTACGTGATCCGCACGCCACTGGCCCTGGGAGACCGGGTCTGGGAAGTGGAATTCACCCTGGCCTGCCGAAAAGCCATGCGCTATCGCCTGCTGCTCGGCTCCAAAGCCCTGATCCATGGCCAGTTGGTGGTCAACCCGGGCCTTAAATACGTACAAGACAAACCGGCATTCCCGGCCACTATTTCTCCCTCCACAGGTGTTGCATGAAGATCGCTGTGCTGTCGCGGAACCCGCGTCTGTATTCCACTCGTCGTCTGGTTGAGGCCGGTACTGCACGAGGCCATGAAATGGTGGTGATCGATACCCTGCGCGCCTACATGAACATCGCCAGCCACAAGCCGCAGATCCACTACCGCGGCAAACCCCTTGAGGGTTTCGATGCGGTAATCCCGCGCATCGGCGCCTCGGTGACCTTCTATGGCTGCGCGGTACTGCGCCAGTTCGAGATGATGGGGGTGTTCCCGCTGAACGAATCGGTGGCCATCGCCCGCTCGCGGGACAAACTGCGCTCGCTGCAACTGCTGTCGCGCCGTGGTATCGGCCTGCCGGTTACCGGCTTTGCGCACTCACCCGACGACATTCCCGACCTGATCCAAATGGTCAACGGTGCGCCACTGGTGATCAAAGTGCTCGAAGGCACCCAAGGCATTGGCGTGGTCTTGTGTGAAACCACCAAGGCGGCCGAGTCGGTGATCGAAGCGTTCATGGGCCTGAAACAGAACATCATGGTTCAGGAATACATCAAGGAAGCCGGTGGTGCCGATATCCGCTGCTTCGTGGTCGGTGACAAGGTGATTGCCTCGATGAAGCGCCAGGCCAAACCCGGCGAGTTCCGCTCCAACCTGCACCGCGGTGGCAGCGCCAGCCTGATCAAAATCACCCCCGAAGAACGCATGACCGCCATTCGCGCGGCCAAGGTCATGGGTTTGAGCGTGGCGGGTGTGGATATCCTGCGCTCCAACCATGGCCCACTGGTGATGGAGGTGAACTCGTCACCTGGTCTGGAAGGCATCGAAGTCACCACCGGCAAGGACGTTGCCGGGATGATCATCGAACACCTGGAGAAGAACGGCGGGCCGAACCTGACCCGCACCAAAGGCAAAGGCTAGTAGGAGCGGGCTTGCCCCGCGATTGCGATTTGTCAGTTACACCGCATCGCGGGGTAGCAGCAGGCCCAGTGGCAGCCGCACACGGGCTTCAAGCCCACCGCCAGAGCGGTTGCGCAGTTCGACATTACCGCCATGCTGGGCGGCGATACGCTTGACGATCGCCAGCCCCAGCCCGGTACCTTTGCCACTGCGGGCGCGATCACCGCGAATGAACGGGTTGAAGATCCCTTCCAGCTCGTTCGGGTCGATGCCTGCACCGCGGTCCAGCACGCTCAGCACCACATAAGGCGCACTGCTGTCGCCAGACACATAGGCTGCCACTTCAACCCCTTTACCGGCGTGGTACAGGGCGTTGCCGATCAGGTTGTTGAGCAAACGCTTGAGCGACACCCGGCGCAGCGGGAAAGGCGGAATCGGCTCAAGACACAGGCGTACCCGCTCTTCTGGCTGATTGAAGGGGGCTACCACCTCGCGCACCAGGTCGCTCAGGTCGACCTCTTCCACCGGCTCGTCACGCCCGTCACGAATGAAGGCGAGGAACTGATCGAGAATGGCGTCCATGTCTTCGATGTCACGCACCATGTCGTCGGTCAGATCGTTTTCGTTGGCCAGCAACGACAGCGACAGGCGCAAGCGGGTCAAGGGGGTTCGCAGGTCGTGGGACACGCCAGCCAGCATCAGCTCACGCTCGCGCCCGGCCTGCTCGACATCTTCGGCCATCTGGTTGAAGGCGCGGTACACCTCGGTCATCTCGCTGGGTGTATCACTGACCGGCAACCTGACGCTACGCCCCTGACCCAGTTGCCGGGCAGCAAATACCAGGCGTTTGAGGGGCTGGTTGAGCTGACGGACAAAAATCCACGCCGAGGCCGTGGACAACAGGCCAATCGCCAGGAACCAGCCGAGGACGCTCCAGATTTTCTGACCACGCAACGGGTGCGGATACAGCGGCACCTTCAACCAGCCAGCGCCCAGGCTCGGTGCCCGCACCCAAAGGGCCGGTGGCGCATGGATGCGCAGGCGCACTTCGGTGTCGGCACCCAGTTCGGCCTGCATCTGACGTTGATAGATTTCACTGTAGGGCCAATGCTGTTCGCCTTCAGGCACACCGGAGCCAACCACCCGGATCAACCCTGCCGCTTCGGCGATCTTCTCGCGGTTGGATTCGTCCGCCGCCCAATAGGCGCGCAACGTCAGGGCCACCCCGTGGCTGTACTGGCGATCGACCAACACGTCTTCGTTCATCAGCAGGTAAACCAAGGTCAACGCCTTGGAAAACAGCACGACGATCAGCACCAACCAGAGGGTGCGGGCGAAGAAGCTTTGCGGGAACCACAAGGGCGTTTTCATCGACAACGGCTACACACTTTGCAGGCACGAGCATGGCTCGCAGGCTTTGCGGACCCACCACAGGCAAAAACAGGGCACCCCGAAGGATCGCCCTGCTGGCTGTGACTGGCTCCTACAATCGAAACATCACTTAGCGGCGTTGCCATCCGGTACAAAAACGTAGCCAACACCCCAGACCGTCTGGATATAACGTGGCTTCGAAGGATCAGGCTCGATCATCCGGCGCAGACGGGAAATCTGCACGTCGATGGAACGCTCCAGCGCATCCCACTCACGGCCGCGAGCCAGGTTCATCAGTTTGTCACGCGTCAGCGGCTCACGGGCGTGCATGACCAGCGCCTTGAGTACGGCGAACTCACCGGTGGTGAGCATGTGCACTTCTTCGCCACGCTTCAGTTCACGGGTTGCCAGCGACAGCTCGTAGTCACCGAAGGTGACGGTTTCGTCTTCGCTGCCTGGCGCGCCGGGTACGGCAGGGGCCTGGCGACGCAGCACGGCCTTGACCCGGGCCATCAGCTCGTCGGGGTTGAACGGTTTGGCCAGGTAATCGTCTGCACCCAGCTCCAGCCCCTTGATACGGCTCAGCTCGTCGCCCTTGGCGGTAAGCATGATGATCGGGATCTGGTTGTTCGCGGCGCGCAGGCGGCGGCAGGCGGTCAGGCCGTCTTCGCCGGGCAGCATCAGGTCGAGCACCACCAGGTTGAATACTTCGCGAGCCAGCAGGCGGTCCATTTGCTCGGTATTGGGGACTGCACGGGCGCGGTAGCCCTTGCTGGTGAAGAAACGTTCCAGCAGGCTGCTCAAGCCCGGGTCGTCATCGACGATGAGAATTTTTTCGCCTTCAGCGGTTTGTGCAGTGCTGCTCATGAATTACTCCTCTAATCTCGGCACGCATTATGGCTTAGCCGCCATTGGCCGTGCCGTGTGCATTGTTAGCAGATTTTTCCCGCTGCGCCAGTTTCACAGCCTGGGGAGCTGGCGCCCTGCTATCACCGCAAGCCCGGCGTGCTGGGTATAATGCGCCCCTTTCAGCCAGCGCCGCATTGCTTCGAGCGCCCTATGGCGCCCGCCCGCGGCCTTTGTATTCACACATTGTCAGGTGGTTTTATGGACAGCATCAACAGCCGCATCGCCGAGGAACTCGGCGTCCGCCCGCAACAGGTCGAAGCGGCCGTGGCCCTGCTTGATGAAGGCTCGACGGTGCCTTTTATCGCCCGGTACCGTAAAGAAGTGACCGGCAGCCTGGATGACACCCAACTGCGTCATCTGGAAGAGCGCCTGCGCTACCTGCGTGAGCTGGACGACCGCCGCGCCAGCATCCTGGCCAGCATCGAAGAGCAAGGCAAGCTCACCCCGGAACTGGCCCGCGAGATCAAACTGGCTGACACCAAGACGCGCCTCGAAGACCTTTACCTGCCGTACAAACAGAAGCGTCGCACCAAGGGCCAGATCGCCCTGGAAGCGGGCCTTGGCGAGCTCGCAGACGGTCTGCTCAACGACCCGCAACTGAGCCCAGAAGCCGAAGCCGCGCGCTTTGTTGATGCGGAAAAAGGCGTGGCCGACGTCAAGGCTGCCCTCGAAGGCGCCAAGTACATCCTCATGGAGCGCTTTGCCGAAGACGCCAGCCTGCTCGACAAGCTGCGCAACTTCCTCAAGCAGGAAGCCGTGCTTAGCGCCCGTCTGGTGGCTGGCAAGGAAGAGGAAGGCGCCAAGTTCCGCGACTACTTCGAACACGATGAACTGCTCAAGAGCGTTCCGTCGCACCGTGCCCTGGCGATTTTCCGTGGCCGAAACGAGGGCGTGCTCGCCGCTTCGCTGAAGGTCGGCGAAGAGCTGCCAGGCACCCTGCACCCGTGCGAACTGATGATTGCCGAGCGCTTTGGCCTGCAGAACCACAACCGCCCAGCTGACAAGTGGCTGGCTGAAGTGGTGCGCTGGACCTGGAAGGTCAAACTCTACAGCCACCTGGAAACCGACCTGTTCGGTGAGCTGCGCGACAACGCCGAAAGCGAAGCCATCAACGTCTTCGCCCACAACCTGCACGACCTGCTGCTGGCCGCTCCGGCCGGCCCGCGCGCCACCCTGGGCCTCGACCCGGGCTTGCGTACCGGCTGCAAGGTGGCGGTGGTCGATGCCACCGGCAAGTTGCTCGACACTGCCACGGTTTACCCGCACGTCCCGAAAAACCAGTGGGACCAGACCATCGCCGTACTTGCCGCGCTGTGCGCCAAGCACTCGGTCGAGCTGATCGCCATCGGCAACGGCACCGCCAGCCGCGAAACCGACAAGCTGGCCGCCGAGCTGATCAAAAAATACCCAGCACTGAAAATGACCAAGATCATGGTCTCCGAAGCCGGTGCTTCGGTGTACTCGGCGTCGGAACTGGCTGCCCGTGAGTTCCCGGACCTGGACGTGTCGATCCGTGGCGCGGTATCGATTGCCCGCCGCCTGCAGGACCCGCTGGCGGAACTGGTGAAGATCGATCCGAAATCCATCGGAGTCGGCCAGTACCAGCATGACGTTTCCCAACTCAAGCTGGCCCGCGGCCTGGACGCTGTGGTCGAAGACTGCGTGAACGCCGTCGGCGTTGACGTCAACACCGCCTCGGTCGCCCTGCTGTCGCGCATCTCTGGCCTCAACAGCACCCTGGCACAAAACATCGTCAGCCACCGCGACGCCAATGGCGCGTTCAAAACCCGTGCTGCGTTGAAGAAAGTCAGCCGACTCGGCGAAAAAACCTTCGAGCAAGCGGCAGGCTTCCTACGCGTAATGAATGGCGACAACCCGCTGGACGCCTCGGCGGTGCACCCTGAGGCCTACCCGCTGGTGCAGCGTATTGCGGCCGACACCGACCGCGATATCCGCTCGCTGATTGGCGACAGCGGCTTCCTCAAGCGCCTTGACCCGAAGAAGTTCACCGACGAAACCTTCGGTTTGCCGACCGTCACCGACATCCTCCAGGAACTGGACAAACCCGGCCGCGACCCACGTCCCGAGTTCAAGACCGCTGAATTCCAGGAAGGCGTCGAAGACCTCAAAGACCTGCAACTGGGGATGATCCTCGAAGGCGTAGTCACCAACGTGACCAACTTCGGTGCCTTCGTCGACATCGGCGTCCATCAGGACGGCCTGGTGCACATCTCGGCGCTGTCGGAGAAGTTCATCAAAGATCCGCGCGAAGCGGTCAAGGCTGGCGACGTGGTCAAGGTCAAGGTCATGGAAGTCGACATCCCGCGTAAACGCGTCGGCCTGTCGATGCGCATGAGCGACACCCCGGGCGAGAAGATCGATGGCGCCCGTGGCAGCCGCCCGGGTTCAGCGCCACGTCAGCCAAGCGCCGCGCCGCGTGCAAAGGAAACCCCGGCACCGACCAACAATGCCATGGCAGCGCTGTTCGCCAACGCCAAACAGCTGAAGAAGAAGTGATGGAGGCCCCAGAAGACGTCGTGCTCAGCGCCTTCAGCCACCTGCTTGGCTGCAGCCTGCAACGCCTGGAAGCAGGCGTTGCAGAAATGACAATGGCCCTGGAACCGCATTTGCGCAACCGCGGCGGCAAGCTGCACGGCGGGGCCATCTTCAGCCTGGTCGATACCGCCATGGGCCTGGCCTGTTCCAGCGCCCATGGCTTCGACCAGCAGAGCGTGACCCTGGAGTGCAAGATCAACTACCTGCGCGCCGTCAGCGAAGGCGAAGTGCAGTGCATCGCCCGCGTGCTGCATGCCGGGCGGCGCACGCTGGTGGTCGACGCCGATGTGCTTCAGGGCGACAAGCTGGTGGCAAAAGCCCAGGGAACCTTCGTCATCCTCTAGCCGTCAGCAGCTAAATTGCGATATTTTCGGCAGAGCGCAGGCACTGCCGAAAGCCGGCCAATACCAGGCGACAACGCCAGTTCCTCTGTCCACCCTTGTAGACCGTCAATTCCACCCCCATATTGGGGCGACTGACGCGTGAAGGAATCCATCTTGAGCGAACTTCTCAACCGCCGCCTGAGCCTGCTCGGCGAAGGCGACAACCTCTCCCTGCTCAAGCAGTGCCTGCACGGCATCGAGCGCGAATGCTTGCGTGTGACCGAGGAAGGTCGCCTGGCACAGACCCCGCATCCCGAAGCGCTCGGTGCGGCGTTGACCCATGAGCAGATCACCACGGACTATTCGGAGTCGCTGCTGGAGTTCATTACCCCAGCCCTGGCCGACCCTGCGCAGACCCTCGAAAGCCTGGAGAGCATCCACCGCTTCGCCTACAGCAAACTGGGCAGCGAATACCTGTGGAGCCCTTCCATGCCCTGCCCGCTACCGGCCGAGGAAGACATTCCGATTGCCTGGTACGGCAGCTCCAACATCGGTCAGCTCAAGTACGTTTATCGCAAGGGCCTGGCCCTGCGTTACGGCCGCACCATGCAGTGCATTGCCGGGATTCACTACAATTTCTCGCTGCCAGAAAAACTCTGGCCGCTGCTGCGTGCCGCTGAAGGCAGCAGCCTCGACGATCGCGCCTATCAGTCGGCGGCCTACATCGCCCTGATCCGCAACTTCCGCCGTTACAGCTGGTTGCTGATGTACCTGTTCGGTGCCTCGCCAGCGCTCGACGCCGGTTTCCTGCGTGGTCGCCCACACCAGCTCGAACAGTTCGACGCCGACACCCTGTACCTGCCGTACGCCACCAGCCTGCGCATGAGCGACCTGGGTTACCAGAGCAATGCCCAGGCAGGCCTGACCCCGTGCTACAACGATCTGAGCAGCTACACCGACAGCCTGCGCAAGGCCGTCGCCACCCCGTATGCGCCCTATGTCGAGATCGGCACGCACAAGGATGGCGAGTGGGTTCAGCTGAACACCAACATCCTGCAGATCGAAAACGAGTACTACTCCAACATTCGTCCAAAGCGCGTGACCTACAGCGGCGAACGTCCGATCCAGGCGCTGATGGCGCGTGGCATCCAGTACGTCGAGGTGCGTTGCCTGGACATCAACCCGTTCCTGCCCACCGGCATCGACCTCAACGAAGCACGCTTCCTCGACGCTTTCCTGTTGTTCTGCGCCCTGGAAGACAGCCCGCTGCTGGGTTACCTGGAGTGTGGCAACTGCACCGGCAACTTCCTCAGTGTGGTCAAGGAAGGCCGTCGTCCGGATCTGATGCTGCAACGCCACGGCAAGCCGGTTGCGCTCAAGGAATGGGCGAACGAACTGCTTGAACGCATTGCCCCCCTGGCCGAGCTGCTCGACCGCAGCCA
This sequence comes from Pseudomonas sp. NUPR-002, assembly GCF_056322725.1. Taxonomy (NCBI): domain Bacteria; kingdom Pseudomonadati; phylum Pseudomonadota; class Gammaproteobacteria; order Pseudomonadales; family Pseudomonadaceae; genus Pseudomonas; species Pseudomonas sp. NUPR-002. Next base: position 269,191 of record NZ_CM150476.1, on the reverse strand, counting down.
GTCCGGTGACGAGCATGCCAAGGCGCTGGAACTGCAGAAGGCCAAGGTCAGCGATCCGTCGCTGACGCCATCGGCGCAGGTACTGGCGAGCATGAAAGAGCACAAGGAAAGCTTCAGCCGCTTTGCCTTGCGCCAAAGCCAGGCGCATGCCGAATTCTTCCGCGCCCAGGCCCTGCCAGCGCAGGAGCAGCAGAGCTTTGAAGCAGCGGCCCGTGAGTCGCTGGAGGCCCAGGCCACGCTTGAGCGCGAAGAGGACAAGGTTGATTTCGACCTGTTCGTCAGCGCCTACCAGGCGAGCATTCTGGCGATCAGCAACTGACATGAGCCGCACTGTCACCCCACGCAAACCCCGCGCCGCCAGCCAGGCGCGGATCGACTCGATCCTTGAGGCGGCCCGCACCCTGTTGGCCAGTGAGGGTGTGGCCAGCCTGTCGATCTACAGCGTTGCCGAGCGCGCGCAGATTCCACCGTCGTCGGTGTATCACTTTTTCGCCAGTGTGCCGGCGTTGCTCGAAGCGTTGACGGCCGATGTGCATGGCGCGTTTCGGGCGTGCCTGGCGGCGCCGATCGAAGCCTCGACACTCAACACCTGGCACGACCTGTCGCGGCTGGTTGAGCAGCGCATGCTGAGCATCTACAACGAAGATGCCGCTGCGCGTCAGCTGATTCTGGCCCAGCATGGTCTGAGCGAAGTGACCCAGGCTGACCGTCAGCACGACATTGAGCTGGGCGCGCTGATGCATAAGCTGTTTGCCCAGCATTTCCAGTTGCCGGTGCTACCGGATGATGTGGATGTATTCGCGCTGGCGATGGAACTGGGTGACCGGGTGTATGCCCGTTCGGTGCAGTTGCACGGCCAGATTACCCCGCGCATGGCTGAAGAAGGCATGCGGGTGTTCGATGCCTACCTGGGGTTGTACCTGCCGCCGTTCCTGCCAAAGTGGGAGCGGGCTTGCCCCGCGATGTGATGTAACTGATACACCCCTATCGCGGGGCAAGCCCGCTCCTACCAGATTTACAGCTTGGCGATGGACACTTCGGTGGACTTCACAAAGGCAATCACTTCACTGCCAATGGTCAGTTCCAATTCACGCACCGAGCGGGTGGTGATCACCGAGGTGACGATACCCGAGGCCGTCTGCACGTCGATTTCCGACAGCACCGGCCCTTCGAGGATTTCCTTCACGGTGCCTTTGAACTGGTTACGTACGTTGATCGCTTTGATAGTCATCGCTTTGCTTCCTTCACATTAATGAGCCCAACGCAGTTGCGTTGGCAAAGGTGCTACGGGTTCCGGCTCGGGCGGTGCGCCCGGAACCGAGAGAACGCGGTTGAGAACTTCGGTTTCCAGCGCCGCCAGGCGATGGGAGCCGCGGACACGCGGGCGGGGTAAGTCGATGGTCAGGTCCAACCCCACCTCGCCGTCTTCAATGAGAATCACCCGGTCAGCCACCGCTACCGCTTCGCTGACATCATGGGTAACCAGCAATACGGTGAAGCCATGCTGACGCCACAGCCGTTCGATCAGTTGCTGCATCTCGATGCGCGTCAGGGCGTCGAGCGCGCCCAGTGGTTCGTCGAGCAACAACAGGCGCGGCTGGTGAATCAGCGCACGGGCCAGCGCCACACGCTGCTTCTGGCCGCCAGACAAGGCTGCCGGCCACTCATTGGCGCGCTCGGCCAGGCCGACTGCCTCCAGGGCTTGCAAGGCCTGCGGGCGCCAGTTGCCTGACAGCCCCAGGCCGACGTTGTCGATAACCTTTTTCCACGGCAGCAAACGCGCTTCCTGAAACATCAGACGAGTGTCTTCGCGCGCTTCGCTCAACGGCGCCGAGCCTGCCAGCAGCTCACCGCCCGTTGGTTGATCGAGCCCGGCAAGCAGGCGCAGCAGGGTGCTTTTGCCGCACCCGCTTCGGCCGACAATGGCCACGAATTGCCCGGCAGGAATATGCAGGTCGATGTCACGCAGCACGGTGCGCTGGCCAAAGGTTTTCTGCAGGTTGTTGGCCGCCAGCGGAATACCGCGCAGCAAGTGCTGAGGTGCTTCTTTGAGGAGGGTCATGCGCCTTCTCCCCGGGTCGGTTGATACGCCGGGTGCCAGCGCAGCCAGACCCGCTCCAGCCCACGTGCCGCCAGATCAGCCAATTTGCCGAGCACGGCGTACAGCACAATCGCCAGGACCACGACGTCGGTCTGCAGGAACTCGCGGGCATTCATGGCCAGGTAGCCGATGCCGGCGTTGGCCGAAATGGTTTCGGCAACGATCAGGGTCAGCCACATAAAGCCCAGGGCAAAACGCACACCGACCAGAATCGAAGGCAAGGCCCCCGGCAGAATCACCTGGCGAAACAGCTCAAAGCCGGACAAGCCATAGCTGCGCGCCATTTCCACCAACGCCGGATCGACGTTGCGGATACCGTGGTAGGTATTGAGGTAAATCGGGAACAGGGTGCCCAGCGCCACCAGGAAAATCTTCGCCGACTCATCAATACCGAACCACAGAATCACCAGCGGAATCAGCGCCAGGTGCGGCACGTTGCGGATCATCTGCACCGAGCTGTCGAGCAGGCGTTCGCCCCAGCGCGACAGGCCGGTGATAAAGCCCAGCGCCAGGCCGATCGAACCACCGATCACGAAGCCCAGCGCCGCGCGCCAGCCACTGATCGCCAAGTGGGTCCAGATTTCACCGCTGCGTACCAATTCGACGCCTGCGCTGAAGACTGCGCTGGGGGCCGGCAGGATGCGCGTTGACAGCCAGCCCGCGCTGACTGCCAGTTGCCAGACCGCCAATAGCAGCAACGGCAGCGCCCAAGGTGCCAGGCGCTGCGGCCAGGGAGTGGATGCTCGACTCATGGCCGTACCCTCAGCGCTGCGCTGCGGATTTGGGCAGGATGTCGTTGGCGACCATTTCCCCGAATGGGCTCACGTAGCCAGCACTTTTCGGCAGTTCAGGACGCTGCACATCCAAGTGTGGGAACAGCAGCTCGGCGACCCGGTAAGATTCTTCCAGGTGTGGATAACCCGAGAAAATGAAGGTATCGATACCCAGTGCCGCATACTCCTTGACCCGCTCCGCCACGGTCGGCCCGTCGCCCACCAGCGCGGTACCGGCACCACCACGCACCAGGCCAACTCCGGCCCAGAGGTTGGGGCTGACTTCCAGGTTGTCGCGGTTGCCGCCGTGTAGTGCGGCCATGCGTTGCTGGCCCACCGAATCAAAACGCGCCAGCGAGGCTTGGGCGCGGGCAATGGTGTCGTCGTCCAGGTGCGAGATCAGACGCTCGGCAGCCTGCCAGGCTTCAGCGTTGGTCTCACGCACAATCACATGCAAGCGAATACCGAAGCGCACCGTGCGGCCTTGCTTGGCGGCCTTGGCGCGTACTTGCTCGATCTTCTCGGCCACCGCCGCCGGTGGCTCGCCCCAGGTCAGGTACAGCTCGACCTGCTCGGCGGCGAGGTCTTGTGCCGCTTCCGAAGAGCCGCCGAAATACAGTGGCGGACGCGGCTGCTGGATCGGCGGATACAGAAGTTTCGCGCCTTTGACCTGAATATGCTGGCCGTCGTAGTCAACGGTTTCACCTTCCAGCACCCGTCGCCAGATGCGGGTGAACTCCACCGAGGCCTGATAACGCTCTTCGTGGCTGAGGAACAAGCCGTCGCCGGACAGCTCTTCCGGATCACCGCCGGTGACCAGGTTGAACAACGCCCGGCCGCCAGACAGCCGATCGAGGGTGGCGGCCTGCCGTGCCGCCACGGTCGGCGAGATGATGCCGGGGCGCAGGGCAACCAGGAATTTCAGGCGCTGGGTTACCGGAATCAGCGACGCGGCAACCAGCCAGGAGTCCTCGCAGGAACGACCGGTCGGGATCAGCACACCGCCAAAACCCAAGCGATCGGCCGCCTGGGCGACTTGCTGCAGGTAGCCGTGATCGACCGCACGCGCACCTTCAGCGGTGCCCAGGTAGTGGCCGTCGCCATGGGTAGGAAGAAACCAGAAAACGTTGAGGCTCATTGGAGTTGTCTCCTAAAGGGAACGCAAGCCGGGCACAGCGCCCGGCGCAGGCAAATCGTCAAGGCGCGGTGGCAACCTTGGCCGGGGGAGTCCAGATCACATCCTTGATGCTCAACGGCTTGGGAATCAGCTTGAGCGTGTGGAAGGTGTCGGCGATTTTCTGCTGGGCACTGACCACATCCGGGGTCAGGAAGTGAGCGCCGTAACCCTGGCGTTTCACCGAAGTCAGGGTGATGTCAGCTGGCAAGCCCAGCAGCGGCGCAACCTGATCGGTCACCTCTTGCGGGTTGGCCTTCGACCATTCGCCGACCGCACGCACTTCGTCCACCAGCACGCTGATCACCTCAGGGTGTTTTTGCGCGTAAGGCTTGGTTGCCAGGTAGAACTGGTGGTTGTCGACGATGCCCTTGCCGTCACGCAGGGTACGGGCCTGCAATTGCTGTTCAGCAGCGGCCTGATAGGGGTCCCAGATCACCCAGGCATCGACACTGCCACGCTCGAAAGCGGCGCGGGCATCGGCAGGCGGCAGGAACACCGGCTGGATGTCGGAGTATTTGAGGCCGGCATCTTCCAGCGCACGGACCAGCAGGTAGTGCACGTTGGAGCCTTTGTTCAGCGCGACTTTCTTGCCCTTGAGGTCTTTCACCGACTGGATCGACGAGCCCTTGGGCACCAGGATCGCTTCACTGTGTGGCGCGGGCGGCTCGTAAGCGACATACAGCAGGTCGGCACCGGCGGCCTGGGCAAATACGGGCGGGGTTTCACCGGTGACACCAAAATCGATGGAGCCGACGTTCAAGCCTTCCAGCAGCTGCGGGCCGCCGGGAAACTCCGTCCATTGCACCTGGATGCCTTGGGCGGCCAAGCGCTTCTCCAGCGAGCCTTTGGCCTTGAGCAGCACCAGGGTGCCGTACTTTTGATAACCGATACGCAGGCTTTCTGCCTGAGCTTGAGTAATAGCGCCGAAGGACACAGCCGCAGCAAACAGAGCGACCAGACCACGACGCAAAATGACAGTGCGCATAGCGCTCTCCTTTTGCGGTTGGGTTCAGGCTGCACCTGCTTGCCCGTTGGCGGGCGAGTAAGGTGGGAGTTGCAGTAAAACGGTTGAGGAAACTCAGATGCTCCAGCGAGCACTGAGCAGGCGTTCGTTCAGTACACCGGGCGCGACCGGTTTCGGTCGGCGTGCCAGGGCGCTGTGAAACAGTTCGAGCGATTCGTGCAAGCGTTGCTCCAGCACCGGTGCCAATTGCGCGGCAGCGCTGCCTTGGCCGTAGGCGATCTGGCTGTCGTCGGCGAAGATCCCTTGCAGGGTTTCCTGGGCCTTGAGCGCAGACAGCACCGGTTTGAGGGCGTAGTCCACCGCCAGCATATGGGCGATGCTGCCACCGGTAGCGATGGGCAATACCACCTTGTGGTTCAGGGCGCGCTCAGGCAGCAGGTCGAGCAGGGTTTTCAGCGCACCGGCAAACGATGCCTTGTACACCGGTGTGGCGACGATCAGGCCGTCAGCCTGCTCTACCAATTGCAGGAAATGCTGCACCTTGGGGCTATCGAATCGCGCATGCAGCAGGTCTTCGGCAGGGAAGTCGCGCACATGGAACGTCACCACTTCAACGCCCTGACCTTGCAGCCACTGGCGACTGCGTTCAAGCAATACACCGGAGCGTGAGCGCAGGCTGGGACTACCACCGACAGAAACAACCAACATTGGCGCGTATCCTTGATCGTGTTCTAAAAGGCCGCGAGGTTGAGTTCTCGCTGGAATGCAGTGACCTTAACAGCCTGCCGCATATATCAATAAATCATATTTTTTCATTTGTTTATTCGTTTTCGAGCTATTGAAAAAATCGCGGGGCAAGCCCGCTCCTACAGGTTCTGTGGGAGCGGGCTTGCCCCGCGATCAGCTCATCAACGATTAGGCTGTGGGGTCAAACGCAGGTACGGTTTGACCGCCCGGTAGCCTTTTGGAAAGCGTTGTTTGATCTCGTCTTCATCCTTGAGCGACGGCACGATCACCACCTCGTCACCGTCCTGCCAGTTGGCCGGCGTGGCCACCTTGTGGTTGTCGGTCAGTTGCAGCGAGTCGATCACCCGCAGAATCTCGTGGAAGTTGCGCCCGGTACTGGCCGGGTAAGTGATGGTCAGGCGGATCTTCTTGTTCGGGTCGATCACGAACAACGAGCGCACCGTCAGGGTGTCGCTGGCATTGGGATGAATCAGGTCGTACAGGTCGGACACCTTGCGATCGGCATCGGCCAGGATCGGGAAGTTGACGATGGTGTTCTGGGTTTCGTTGATGTCTTCGATCCAGCGGTGGTGCGAATCCACCGGGTCTACCGACAGGGCAATGGCTTTGACCCCGCGCTCGGCGAACTGCTCCTTGAGCTTGGCGGTAAAGCCAAGCTCGGTGGTGCACACCGGGGTGAAGTCGGCCGGGTGCGAGAACAGCACGCCCCAGCTGTTACCCAGCCATTCATGGAAACGGATCTTGCCGGCGCTGGATTCCTGTTCGAAGTCGGGGGCGATATCGCCGAGTCTGAGGCTCATGGTGCGGCTCCTTGGCTGAGTACGTGATGGGGTTACTGTGCCTGCACCGTGATAAAAACAAAAAGAATAAATATTGATTTATTTATAACTTTTAACGCTATTGGCGAGCAGGTAAAAAAAAGCCTCGCACTAGGCGAGGCTTCTCGTTTCAACCGGACTTACATGAAGCTGTAAGTGTAGTTGAAGATCAGGCGGGTCTGGTCCTGGTCGCGAGCAGACTCACTGCCTTCGCCACGGTAAACACCGTGACGCAGGCTGGCGCCCAGACCTTTAAGGGCGCCTTCCTGAATGACGTAGTCGACACGAGCGTCACGCTCCCACTCGTCATAAGTGCCGTTGCCAGACTTGTAACGAACGTCATCACCACGCAGGTAGTTGACCGAAGCCTTCAGGCCCGGCACGCCCAGTCGTGCGAAGTCATACGCATACTGACCGAACGTGGTGTTCTCGCCAGCACGAACGAAGGAGTTGATCATGCTATCGGTGAACAGGTAGAAGCTCGAACCGCCGTTGCCTTCGTTGCGGTTGGTGCCATCTCGCAAGACATCACCTTGGCCCAGGTAGACGAAACCACCGTCATCACCGACCTGCTGGTGACCGAGCAAGAACGAGTGACCACCCAGGGTGTAAGTGAACATGGCGCTCCAGGTCTTGTTGTCGACCTCGCCTTTGTTCTTGGCATAACCGCCGTTGTTGTTGAAGAAGTGAGTGGCATCACCGTTCGCGCCGTCGCTGCTGCTGTCGAAGTAGCGCAGGTCGGTTTTGAAGGACTGGTCTTCAGCAATCGGGAAAACGTGGGTCAGGCCCAGGAAGTGCTGCTTGTAGTAGTCTTCCAGGTTTGCGTAGTAGTACTGCAGGGTCAGGTCTTTGGTGACCTTCCAGTCGCCACCAGCGAACTGGAACTTGTTGCTGTCCTGAGTACCACCGGCAACGGCCAGACCGGTACGGTTGCTCGACGCACGACCCATGGCGTGGGTCAGCTGACCGGCGTTCAGAGTCAGGTTGTCGATTTCCTTCGACTGAATGGTGCCACCTTCAAAGGTTTGTGGCAGCAGACGACCGTCGTTGGCAACCAGGATTGGCAGGTTAGGTGCCAAGGCGCTGCCGAAGCGGGCTTCAGTTTTGGAGAAACGCGCTTTGGCGTTACCGCCGATACGTGCCCACTGATCAACAGCCGAGCCGTCGGAATCGCTTGGGAAGAAAGTACTGCTGTTCGGGTGATGGCCTTTGCCACCATCCAGATGAATACCCCACAGCGCCTGAACGTCAACACCGAAGCCTACGGTGCCTTGAGTGTAGCCGGACAGGTAATCCAGCTTGAACCCTTGGCCAGACTCACGGCTGCTGGAGCCTCCGGTTTCACGGTCGTCGTTATCGAAATACATGGTCCGCGAACTGAGCGACAGCTTGCTGTCTTCAACGAAACCGGCAGCGTTTGCTTGCTGGGCAAGCACCCCTACGGCCACGGCGAATGCCAGGGTCGACTTGTACATGTTTTGCTCCTCTGATTTCTAATTTTTGTGTGTCGCTTACGGCAGGATCTATCGTCCCGCTCGACGTCGATTGGCGATTAGCACCAAAGCGTGACCGTCAAGTCAATCGTAACTATTCATTTCACTACTTTGGTCTAATGCGCCAGCCATTGCGGTCAAGGATAATGACAATCCTATAAATCCAAAAAGACTTATTTCGTAAATTTTCAGATTATTACGGAATATGAACCGATATTTTCTCCGCTGTCGTTATCGGCACATAAGCTAATTCCTAAAGGCTATTAGCGCTCTCCCTGTTAGATCAAACCATTCGCAGTCCTGTTCGGCGCCACGCCAGTCGCCTTAAAGCGATTGGCTCCTAAGCTAATGCTAAAAAGTTATTTATTTTTAGATTTTTAGATCATTTAGTCTCCATCTCATCGTCTCTCACCGACCCGCCTGAGAAGGAGTTCACCATGACCCTGCACGCTCCGTTGCGCCTGTTCGCCGCCCTGACCCTGGCTGGCGCCAGTTGGTTCGCTCAGGCGGCCGACCTGACCGTCGCCTACCAAACCACCGTTGACCCGGCGAAAGTCGCCCAGGTGAACGGCGACTATGAAAAAGCCAGCAAGGCCAGCATCGACTGGCGCAAATTCGACAGCGGCGCCGATGTGATCACCGCCGTGGCCTCGGGCGACGTGCAGATCGGCTACCTCGGCTCCAGCCCACTGGCGGCCGCGGCTACCCGCAAGCTGCCGGTGGAAACCTTTCTGATCGCCACCCAGATCGGCGCGGCCGAAGCGCTGGTGGCCCGTGAGGGTGCAGGGATCAACTCGCCGCAAGACCTGATCGGCAAGAAGATCGCCGTGCCTTTCGTATCGACCGGGCACTACAGCCTGCTGGCGGCACTCAAGCAGTGGAACATCGACCCGGCCAAGGTGCAGATCCTCAACCTGGCGCCACCAGCGATCATCGCCGCCTGGAAGCGCGGTGACATTGATGCCACTTACGTATGGGACCCAGCCCTGGGTGTGGCCAAAGAGAATGGCAAGGTGCTGATTACCTCGGGTGAGCTGGCCGAGAAAGGCGCACCCACCTTCGACGCCTGGATTGTGCGCAAGGACTTCGCTGCCAAGCATCCGGACATCGTCAAAGCCTTCGCCAAAGTCACCCTCGATGCCTACGCCGACTACCGCAAAGATCCACAAGCCTGGCTGGCCAATCAGAGCAACGTCGACAAGCTGGTCAAGCTTTCCGGCGCCAAGGCCACTGACATTCCAGCCTTGCTGCAAGGCAACGTTTACCCGTTGGCTGCCGATCAGGTCGTAGCGCTTGGTACACCGACCACTCAGGCGATTACCAACACCGCAACCTTCCTCAAGGAGCAGGGCAAGGTCGAGGCCGTGCTGCCGGATTACGCACCGTTTGTGAGTGCGCGCTTCGTGCAGTGATCTGTATCGCGGGGCAAGCCCACTGTAGGAGCGGGCTTGCCCCGCGATCCCGCAGCCAATTGATCGGAGTTTGTCATGGCATTGCTAGAGCTGGAGCGCATCAGCGCACAGTACCCCGGCGCCGCCGACGCGGTGCTGGCCGATATCAACCTGAGCCTGGGCCCACAGCAGTTGTTGGTGGCCCTCGGCCCTTCGGGCAGCGGCAAGACCTCGCTGCTCAACCTGATTGCCGGTTTCGTCACCCCCAGCAGCGGGCGTATCACCCTCGACGGTGTACCGGTGCAAGGGCCGAGTGCCGAGCGTGGCGTGGTGTTCCAGGACGATGCCTTGTTGCCTTGGCAGGATGTGCTCGGCAACGTCGCCTTCGGCCTTGAACTGGCCGGTGTGCCACGCCCCGAGCGTGAGCGCAAAGCCCGGGAAATACTCGCCCTGGTCGACCTGGCCGATTTCGGCGCGCGACGCATCTGGCAGTTGTCTGGCGGCCAGAAGCAGCGCGTGGGCCTGGCCCGTGCATTGGCGGCCGATCCGCGGGTGCTGTTGATGGACGAGCCTTTCGGCGCCCTCGATGCCTTTACCCGTGAACAGATGCAGGAGCTGCTGTTGCAGGTTTGGCAGCGCACCGCCAAACCGGTGTTCCTGATTACCCACGACATCGAAGAAGCGGTGTTCCTCGCCACCGACCTGATTCTGCTGGCGCCCAACCCCGGGCAGATTGTCGAACGCCTGCAGTTGGACTTCGGCCAGCGCTATGCCGCAGGCGAGTCGGCCCGGGCGATCAAGTCTGACCCGCGCTTTATCGAAACCCGCGAGCACGTGCTGAGCCGGGTGTTTTCTCAACGCAGCGCCGCACCGCGGCAGGAGTTCGCATGAGCAGCCTGGACCTGCCGGTGGCGGCCAAACAGCGCAGCCCCTCAACATCGGCTGCGGTAACCCCACGCTCCCTGAGCACCCGCTGGATCAGCGGCCTGACCCTCGCCGCGCTGCTCCTGCTGTGGTGGGCGGTGACCGCCGCCGAGTGGATCGAGCCATTGTTTTTGCCGTCTCCTGAGGCGGTGTTGAGCAAGGCCTGGTTGTTGCTGACCCAAGGCTATATGGAATCGACCCTGTGGCAGCACCTCGGTGCAAGCCTGGGGCGCATCGGCCTGGCGCTGGCTGCGGCGATTGTCACCGCCATTCCGATTGGCATCGCGATTGGTCACAACCGTATCGCCCGCGGCATTCTCGATCCGCTGATCGAGTTCTACCGGCCGATTCCGCCCCTCGCCTACCTGCCACTGATTGTGATCTGGTGCGGTATTGGTGAGCTGTCGAAGGTGCTGTTGATCTACCTGGCGATCTTCGCCCCGATTGCCATTGCCACTGCCACCGGCGTGCGCACGGTCGACCCGGCCAAGCTGCGCGCGGCGCAATCGCTGGGGGCTACCCGTGCGCAGCTGGTGCGCCACGTCATTCTGCCCAGCGCCCTGCCCGACATTCTGACCGGCGTGCGCATCGGCCTCGGTGTCGGCTGGTCAACCCTGGTAGCCGCCGAACTGATCGCCGCCACCAGCGGCCTGGGCTTTATGGTGCAGTCGGCGGCGCAGTTCCTGGTTACGGATGTGGTGGTACTGGGCATCCTGGTGATCGCGTTGATCGCCTTCGCCCTGGAAATGAGCCTGCGCGCCCTGCAGCGCAAATTGGTGCCCTGGCACGGCCAGAGTCATTGAAGACAAGTCGAGAACAACCATGAGCCTGACCATTACTCCGCTGAGCACTGCACTCGGCGCACAGATCAGCGGTATTGACCTGAACCGCGAGATCAACAGCGAACAGCGTGACGCGATCGAACACGCCCTGCTCAAGCATCAGGTGCTGTTTTTCCGTGACCAGCCGATCAGTCCGCAACAACAGGCCGCGTTCGCCGCACGCTTTGGCGACCTGCACATTCACCCGATCTACCCCAATGTGCCGGAAACCCCGCAGGTGCTGGTGCTCGACACCGCCGTTACCGATGTGCGCGACAATGCCATCTGGCACACCGACGTCACCTTCCTGCCCACCCCGGCATTGGGCGCGGTGCTCAGCGCCAAGCAGCTACCGGCGTATGGTGGCGACACTTTGTGGGCCAGCGGCATTGCTGCGTTCGAGGCGTTGTCAGCGCCACTGCAGCAGTTGCTCGATGGCTTGACCGCAACCCATGACTTCACCAAGTCATTTCCGCTGGAGCGCTTCGGCACCACCCCTGAAGATCTGCAGCGCTGGGAAGCAACGCGGCGCAACAATCCACCGTTGTCACACCCGGTGATTCGCACTCACCCGGTCAGCGGGCGCAAGTCGCTGTTCGTCAATGAAGGCTTCACCACGCGGATCAATGAGCTGAGCGAGGCGGAGAGTGAGGCGATCCTCAAGCTGCTGTTCGCCCACGCCACGCGTCCGGAGTTCACCATTCGCTGGCGCTGGCAGGAAAACGACGTGGCGTTCTGGGACAATCGCGTCACCCAGCATTACGCCGTGGATGATTACCGGCCGCAGCGGCGGGTGATGCATCGGGCGACGATTCTCGGGGATGCGCCGTTTTGACAGGGTAGATCGCGGGGCAAGCCCGCTCCCACAGTTTGGGTTGTCATCCCTCTGTGGGAGCGGGCTTGCCCCGCGACACGATCAACGCACCAAATGCAGATACTGCAGGTGCCGCTCGTACTGATCGAGGATGTCGTTGATGATCTGCTCCTTGCTGTAGCCGACCAGGTCATAGTCCTGGCTGCCTTCACTGAGGTGCACCTCGGCGCGGTAGTAGCGCCGGTTCTTCAACTCCTGGGTACCCAGCCCGGCCAGGGCGAATGACGGTGTGAAGTAACCCCGCATCTGCACCTGATAGATAAACGGCTGTTCCTCACCATGGCCGATCTTCAGGCTGACGTTGTCATGGCTCGGGTCTTCCTGAGTAATGACGTTCAAGCCCTTCTCGACAAACACCTCAGTGACCTCGGCAATCGCCGGGCGCACCACGTCATCCATGAAACGGTAGACTTCATCGCGCGACGGAAAATGCACCGCCTGGCTCAAACGCTGGCGCCAGCCACCACGTCCACGGCGCGAGTTGGCGAACGGTGCCAACGAATGCATCTGCGCGATCTGGCGTTGCGACTCCAGGTAGAACGCCTTGTGCAGCCCCCACATCATCGCCAGCAAAATCACCGAGAACGGCAACGAGGTCAGCACTACCGCCGACTTCAACGAGTCGATGCTGCCGGCGAACAACAGGCCGATGGTCACCAGGGCGGTCATCGCGCCCCAGAACACCCGCAACCAGTTCGGCCCGTCTTCATCCGGGTTGCCGCCACGCGCCGACAGGGTCGAGAGCACCACGGTGCCAGAGTCGGCCGAGGTGACGAAGAACACAAAGCTGATAAACACCGTGACGGCAATGACCGCCTTGCTCCACGGGTAGGTTTCCAGCAGCAGGTAAAGGGTCATCGACGGGTTGTCGAGGGCCGACTGGCCGAGCGCGGTCATGCCATTGTCGAGCACCTGGGTAATAGCGCTGTTGCCGAAGATCGACATCCACGCCAGGGTGAAGCCCAACGGAATCAGCAGCACACCGAAGACAAACTCACGGATCGTGCGGCCACGGGAGATCCGCGCAATGAACAGGCCGACAAAGGGCGCCCAGGCAATCCACCAGGCCCAATAGAACACGGTCCAGCCACCCAGCCAGTCCTGGGCCTCGTTATAGGCATAGACATCGAAGCTCTTGCGCGGCAACGCGCCGAGGTAGTCACCAAGGTTCTGGATCAAGGTGTTGAACAGGTGCTGGGTAGGCCCGGCGAACAGCACGAACAACAGCAGCGCGCAGGCCAGGACCATGTTGATGTCCGACATCACCCGCACGCCCTTCTCGACCCCGGCCACAGCGACAGCCACCGCTGCGCCCATCATCAGGGTGATCAGCACCACCTGCACCCATTGGGTGTGGGCAATGCCGAACAGGTAATCGAGCCCGGAGTTCAGGTGCAATACGCCAAAGCCCATGTCAGCGCCGAGGCCGAACACCGTGGCGATGATGCCGAAGCCGTCCACCGCGTAACCGATGGGCCCGTTGATGCGCTTGCCGATCAGCGGATAGAGCGCCGAGCGCAACGCCAGTGGCAGGTTGTGACGGTAGGCAAAGTACGCCAAGGCCATACCGACGAAGGCAAACACGCCCCAACCATGCAGGCCCCAATGCAGGAACAGCAGCTCCATCGCCTGACGCCCGGCCTCGACGGTACCGGCCTCGCCTTGCGGTGGCTGCAGCATGTGGGTCAGTGGTTCGGAGACGCAAAAGAAGAACAGGGTGATGCTGATGCCCGCCGCGAACAGCATGCCGGCCCAGGACAAATAGCTGAACTCGGGCTCGTCGTGGTCGGCACCGAGTTTGATCTTGCCGTAGCCAGACAAGGCGGTGACCACCACGAAGACCAGGTACAGGGTCATCGCCAGCATGTAGTACCAGCCGACGGTGTTGGCTGCCCAGTTTTGTGCGGCCAGCAACCATTCACCCGCTGCTTGCGGATTGCTGATGACCACCAACGCGAAAATAAGAATAAAGCCCGCCGAGAAATAGAAAACGGGCGGATTCATGCGGATCTTGCCGCTGGATAAAGAACTCGGTGCACCCATTAAACGTGCACCTCGAAATGAGGGGAAAAGCTCGGATTGAACGGGTTCAGCAAAGGGTTTCCTCCTGTTGAACGCCGGCAGCGGACCACCGTTTTAACTTGAACAAGCGTTCAAGTTAAACATGGATGGGGTCCGTAATGCGACCATCGCGGGGCAAGCCCGCTCCCACAGATGACTGTTGTAGGAGCGGGCTTGCCCCGCGAAAAGCCCTCTAATCCTTACTTCTGAGCACCATCATCATGCTGCAGGTTAGCCTGGGTCAGGTTGCTGCCCGGTACCACGCTGCGGGTCAACCAGACGTTGCCGCCGATGGTCGAGCCTTTACCAATGGTGATGCGTCCAAGAATCGTAGCACCGGCATAAATCACCACGTCGTCCTCGACGATCGGATGACGCGGCTGGCCTTTGAGCAGTTGCCCGTCTTCGTCTGCCGGGAAGCGCTTGGCCCCCAGGGTCACAGCCTGGTAGATGCGTACCCGCTCGCCAATGATCGCGGTTTCGCCGATGACCACACCGGTGCCATGGTCGATAAAGAAACTCGGGCCGATCTGCGCGCCCGGGTGGATATCGATACCGGTCGCCGAATGCGCCAGTTCCGAGCTGATCCGCGCCAGCAACGGCAAGCCGGCACGGTAAAGGTGATGGGCCAGGCGGTGGTGAATGACCGCCAGAATGCCTGGATAGCACAGCAGCACTTCATCAACGCTGCGCGCCGCCGGGTCGCCGTGGAAAGCTGCCAGCACATCGGTGTCGAGCAAACGGCGCAGGCCCGGCAGCGCCGCGGCGAAGTCCTGGATCAAGCGCAGTGCCTTGGCATCGACTTCCGCGGTGTTGCACTTGCCATGACGGGCAACGTAGCGCAATTCCAGACGCGCCTGCGCCAGCAAGGCGGTCAGGGCCGAGTCGAGGGTATGCCCGACGTAGAAATCTTCGCTCTCCTCGCGCAGGTCCACCGGCCCCAGGCGCATGGGAAACAATGCCCCGCACAGTTGTTCAAGGATATGGCGCATGGCTTCACGCGAAGGCAACTCACGCCCGCCCTGTTCACCACTGCTGCGACCATTGCTGCTGCGCCATACATCTCGGGCGCTACGCAAGTCGGCTACGATGCTTTGCAGTTGCCAATGCCCTGTTTGCGCGTTTTCGCTCACGGTTACGTCTCCTGCCGCGGCGGCGGTAATGGAATGAGAAAGCCGCCAGATAGACAACCACTGTACGGCAAATGGCGGTCAGGGAAAAAACAGCTTTTTCATGGGTGGGAGCGGGATTGCCCCGCGATGCGGTGAAACAGACAAACCGCAATCGCGGGGCAAGCCCGCTCCTACACAGGAGCACAAGCGCAGAATTTGCTCACCGGGCCGGGCCTGCCTATAGTCGGATTTTCCCTACAGATGATTCGCCATGATCGACCGACAGCTTTCACGCTTCAATCGTCTCGACCTGCTTGGCGCCCCCACCCCGCTGCAAAAGCTGCAGCGCCTCTCGGCCTGGACCGGCCGAGATATCTATGTAAAACGCGACGACTGCACACCGCTCGCCCTGGGTGGCAACAAGCTGCGCAAACTCGAATACCTGGCCGCCGATGCCCTGAGCAAGGGCGCCGATACCCTGGTCACTGCCGGCGCGATTCAGTCCAACCATGTACGCCAGACCGCAGCGCTGGCCGCGCAGTTGGGCCTCAACTGTGTCGCACTGCTGGAAAACCCGATCAACACCGACTCTCTCAACTACCAGGGCAACGGTAACCGTCTGCTGCTGGAGCTGTTCGATGCCAAGGTCGAGCGGGTGGATAACCTCGACAACGCTGATGAGCTGCTGCAAGCCCTGGCAGTGCGTCTGCACGCCAGCGGCCGCAAACCCTACATCGTGCCGATTGGCGGCTCCAACGCGCTCGGCGCCCTGGGCTATGTACGCGCCGGGCTGGAGCTGGCCGAGCAGATCAAAGAAAGCGGTCAACGTTTCGCTGGCGTGGTCCTCGCCTCCGGCAGCGCCGGTACCCACAGCGGCCTGGCCCTGGCCCTGGCGCAAACCTTGCCGCAATTGCCAGTGATCGGCGTCACCGTGTCGCGTAGCGACGAAGCGCAACGGCCGAAAGTGCAAGGCCTGGCCGAGCGTACGGCAGAACTTCTGGGTGTACGCCTGCCAGAGGCGTTCAACGTCGAACTGTGGGACGAGTATTTCGCCCCACGCTATGGCGAGCCGAACGCTGGCACCCTTGCCGCGATTCGCCTGCTGGCGAGTCAGGAAGGCTTGTTACTCGATCCGGTATACACCGGCAAGGCCATGGCCGGCCTGCTCGACGGCATTTCCCGGCAGCGATTCGACGAGGGTCCGCTGATTTTCCTGCATACCGGTGGGGCTCCGGCATTATTCGCCTACCCTGAGGTCTGGAATAGTTGAACTGCTTGTGCACTAAAGGCATAAGAAAATGAATTTATATTATTTTTAAGCCTATTAGCGTCACCCTATAGTCGCCATCCACGACACAACAACATTGGGGCTTGGTCATGACAGTAATCGCTAAACAGATTATCCACGCAGGCGTCGTCCTGCTGCTCGGCGCCAGCTTGCTCGGTCAGGCCATTGCCGGCGAGCAATTGCAGGCGATCAAGGACAAGGGCACGATCAGCGTCGGCCTGGAAGGTACTTACCCGCCGTTCAGCTTCGTCGATGCCGACGGCAAGCTGGCCGGTTTCGAGGTGGAGCTGTCCGAGGCGCTGGCCAAGGAGCTGGGGGTCAAAGCCAAGCTGCAACCGACCAAATGGGATGGCATTCTTGCCGCGCTGGAGTCCAAACGCCTGGATGTGGTGATCAACCAGGTGACCATTTCCGAAGAGCGCAAAAAGAAATACGACTTCTCCCAGCCCTACACCGTCTCCGGTATTCAGGCGCTGGTGCTGACCAAGAAAAAGGATGAGCTGAACATCAAGTCTGCCGCCGATCTGGCCGGCAAAAAGGTCGGTGTGGGCCTGGGCACCAACTACGAGCAGTGGCTCAAAGAGAACGTCCCGCAGGCAGTCATCAAAACCTACGACGACGACCCCAGCAAGTTCCAGGACCTGCGCGTAGGCCGCATCGACGCCACCCTGATCGACCGCCTCGCCGCCCTGGAATACGCGAAAAAAGCCAAGGACACCAGCGTCACCGGCGAAGCCTTCTCCCGTCAGGAAGCCGGCATCGCCCTGCGCAAGGGTGAACCGGAACTGCTCGACGCCCTCAACAAGGCCCTGGATAAACTGCGCGCTGACGGCACCCTGGCCAAGTTGTCCGAGAAGTACTTTGGCGACGACGTGACTAAATGATCGAAGAAAGTCTGCAGCTTGCGCTCGACAGCGCGCCCTTTTTGCTCAAGGGCGCGTACTACACGGTCATTCTCAGCCTCGGCGGAATGTTCTTCGGCCTGTTGCTGGGTTTTGGCCTGGCGCTGATGCGCCTGTCGTCGCTCAAGCTGCTGAGCTGGACAGCGCGGGTATACGTGTCGTTCTTTCGCGGCACGCCGCTGCTGGTGCAGCTGTTCATGATCTATTACGGCCTGCCGCAACTGGGCATCGAGCTGGACCCATTGCCAGCGGCGCTGATCGGCTTCTCGTTGAATATGGCCGCTTATGCCTGTGAAATCCTGCGCGCCGCCATCGGCTCGATCGATCGCGGCCAATGGGAGGCGGCAGCCAGTATCGGCATGACCCGGGGCCAGGCGATGCGCCGGGCAATCCTGCCGCAAGCCGCGCGCACCGCCCTTCCGCCGCTGGGCAACAGCTTCATTTCGCTGGTCAAGGACACGGCCCTGGCCGCCACCATCCAGGTACCGGAACTGTTCCGCCAGGCGCAGTTGATCACCGCACGGACCTTCGAAATTTTCACCATGTACCTTGCCGCCGCACTGATCTACTGGGTGCTGGCCAGCGTTCTTGCGCACCTGCAGAACCGCCTGGAAGCGCGGGTCAACCGGCACGACCAGGAGTCCTGAGGCATGATCGTGGTAGAGCGACTGAGCAAGCAGTTCAATGGCCAGACCGTACTGAACGACATCAGCCTGAAGGTCGAGGCCGGTGAAGTCATCGCCATCATCGGCCCCAGTGGTTCGGGCAAAACCACCTTCCTGCGCTGCCTGAACCTGCTGGAAACCCCGAGCAGCGGCCGCATTCAGGTCGGCGACGTGGAGATCGATGCCGCTCGCCCGCTCAACCAGCAGCAAGGCCTGATCCGCAAACTGCGCCAACAGGTCGGCTTTGTGTTTCAGAACTTCAACCTGTTCCCGCATCGCACGGCACTGGAAAACGTCATCGAAGGCCCGTTGGTGGTCAAGAAGACCCCGCGTGAACAAGCCGTGGCCCTGGGCATGAAGCTGCTGGCCAAGGTTGGCCTGGCAGGCAAGGAAGCTTCGTACCCGCGCAAGCTCTCCGGAGGCCAGCAACAGCGGGTGGCGATAGCCCGCGCCCTGGCCATGGAGCCTGAGGTGATTCTGTTCGATGAACCGACCTCAGCCCTGGACCCCGAACTGGTCGGCGAGGTGCTGGCGACCATTCGCGGCCTGGCCGAAGAACGCCGCACCATGATCATCGTTACCCACGAAATGAGCTTTGCCCGGGATGTTGCCAACCGGGTGATCTTTTTCGACAAGGGTGTGATCGTCGAACAGGGCGAGGCCCGCGCGTTGTTTGCCCATCCCCGGGAAGAACGCACCCGTCAGTTCCTCGGCAAGTTCCTCGGCACCCAGAACACCGGGTACTGAGTTCCCCAACAGACCCTGTCCCCCGCGCACGCCTGCTGCCTGCCATAGCGCCGTAGGCCTGTTCCGAAGTTCGTCGCTGCCGCGCAAAGGGCAGTGACCGGGCTTGATCCGCTGCGCCTGCTGGCCAATAACCGCCATTCCCGCAGCGACTCAAGCCAAGGATGTGCGCCATGTCTGTCAGCCCAGCAATCCAACTTCCCCTCCCTGCCCTGCCTGGTATCAATGCCGCCGGAATCGGACGGCACAGCGCTGCCCGGCTGCGGGCGCGCATACCGATTGAGCCGCCGATGGAAGCCGGCGATCTGATCGCGCTGTTCTGGGGGCAGCGTTTTGTCACCGCCCATACCCTGCAAGCCGGGCAAGCAACGGGCTACGTAGAGTTGCGCATTCCCGGCGGCATGCTGCACAACGGTATCCAGCGCCTGCATTACCGCCTGTTCAAGCCCAACAACCGCCCGTTGAGATCCCCTGAGCGGCAGGTGCTGGTCAAACTCGATTGCCCCGGCGGCAATGGCGCAGAACACCGCCTGCAACCCCTGCAGCTGCCACGTCGGTTACGTCGCGAAGGCCTGTGCCTGGAAACCCTGACAGGCGACCTGGCGTGTAGCCTGGCCCCTTACGGCAACATGGCCGAAGGCGACCAGATCACCCTGCGCTGGGGTGACCTGCGCCTCGACCTGCCGCCGCTGAAACGCGCGCAAATCGGCCATCCGGTTGCGGCGAAAATCCCACAAACGCTGATTCAAGAGTGCGGTGCCGACCCGCACCTGGAACTGAGCTACTGCATCCTCGACCGGGTCGGCAATCGCTCGCAGTGGGCGCCGTGCACAGCGCTCCGGGTGTTCAGCGGGCGATCCGTGAGTACTTCTATGTATATTCCAAAAGGTTAGTTTATTTAATTTTTATACAGCATTAGGGTATATGAACCGGACCACCGGACCAGCGCATTTCCGTCGGCGCAGCGCGCGCCGACCTTTCTAATACGTGAGGTAAGGTATGGTCAGGAACACAATCACCCCAGTGCGTAACGCCAGGGCATTGAGTACAGCCAAGGAGCAGTACTGATGTCCAGTCTGGCAGATATCAACGTCCACAGTGACCTGGACAGCGCCCCGCTGCTGTTGCCCGCCAAGGTGCTGGTCAACGATGCGCAAGCGCTGCAGGCCGCCCATGAGCTGGCCGAAGCGGCCCGCAGCCAGGCCGCCCGACGCGACCAGCAACGCAAGTTGCCCTGGGCCGAAATCGAGCAGTTCACCCGCAGCGGCTTGGGCAGTATTTCCATTTCCCGTGCCTTCGGCGGTGCGCAGGTTTCGTTTGTCACCCTTGCCGACGTGTTTCGCATCATCAGCGCCGCCGACCCGGCGTTGGGGCAGATCCCGCAAAACCAGTTCGGCATTCTGCAACTGCTCAAAGGCAGCGCCAGCCCGCGCCAGCAGGAACTGCTGTTCAAGTCGGTGCTCGACGGCTGGCGAATCGGCAATGCCGGGCCTGAGCGCGGCAGCAAGAACACCCTGGAGCTCAAGGCGCGGATCACCCGCGAGGGCGATCACTATGTGCTCAGCGGCCAGAAGTTCTATTCCACTGGCGCCCTGTTCGCTCACTGGGTTGCAGTCAAAGCGTTGAACGATGACGGTCGTCAGGTCATGGCCTTCGTGCGCCGTGGCACCCCTGGGCTGCGTATCGTCGATGACTGGTCTGGCTTCGGCCAGCGCACCACCGCCTCTGGCACCGTATTGCTCGATCGGGTTCAGGTCGAACCGGAGCTGGTGATCGACAACTGGCGCCAGAACGAGGTGCCGAACATCCAGGGCGCCGTTTCGCAATTGATTCAGGCGGCCATCGATGCCGGCATTGCCGAAGCGGCGGTGGCCGATGCCATCAGCTTTGTGCGGGAAAAATCACGGCCGTGGATCGATGCCAAGGTCGAACGTGCCAGCGATGACCTCTACGTGATCGCCGATATCGGCCGCCTGCAACTTGAGCTGCATGCTGCGCAGGCGTTGCTGAGCAAGGCTGCGCGCACTCTGGATGAGGTCGATGCCGCACCGGTGGACGCCGCGTCGGCGGCCCGCGCCTCGATTGCCGTGGCCGAAGCCAAGGTGCTGACCACCGAGATCGCCCTGCTGGCCAGCGAGAAGCTCTTCGAGCTGGCCGGCAGCCGCGCCACCCTGGCCGAGTTCAACCTCGACCGGCATTGGCGCAATGCCCGCGTCCACACCCTCCACGACCCGGTGCGCTGGAAATACCACGCCGTCGGTGCCTACCACCTCAACGGTACTTTGCCTGCCCGGCATTCCTGGATCTGACCAGACCACTGGAGCCTATTTATGAGCCATCTGCCGCAACCGCACGAAAACGTCGCGGTCATCCACACTGACGCCCAGGCATTGCAGGTTGTCGAAGAACTGGCAGGCGAGCTGCGCCGCGACAGCGCGCTGCGCGACCGCGAACGCCGCCTGCCGCACCCGGAGCTGGCCCTGTTCAGCCGTTCCGGGCTATGGGGCATCAGCGTCCCGAAAGCCTTTGGTGGCGCTGGCGTGTCAAACGTCACCCTGGCCAAAGTCATCGCCCGTATCGCCCAGGCCGACGCCTCGCTCGGACAAATTCCACAGAACCATTTCTATGCCTTGGAAGTGCTGCGGGTAAATGGCAGCCCACAGCAACAACAGCGTCTGTACGCCGAAGTGCTGGCCGGTAAACGCTTTGGCAATGCCCTCGCCGAACTGGGCACCAAAACCGCACACGACCGCACCACCGCCCTGAGCCGGGACGGTGAGGGTTACCGAATCAACGGGCGCAAGTTCTACGCCACCGGCGCTATTTATGCCCAGCGTATTCCCACCTCAGTGGTTGATGAGCACGGCGTGCAGCACCTGGCTTTTGTGCCAGCCGACAGCAGCGGGCTGCAAGTGATCGACGACTGGAGCGGCTTTGGCCAACGCACCACCGGCAGTGGCTCGGTGGTATTCGACAATGTCGCGGTTGCTGCCGACGATGTGGTGCCATTCCAGAGCGCCTTCGAGCGTCCGACCAGCGTCGGCCCGCTGGCGCAGATTCTTCATGCCGCCATCGACACCGGGATTGCCCGCGCCGCCTACGAAGATGCCTTGCAGTTCGTACGCACCCGCAGCCGCCCGTGGATCGACTCAGGCAGCGACAACGCCAGCGACGACCCCTTGACCCTGAAGTCGTTCGGCCATCTGGCTATCCGCCTGCACGCGGCCGAAGCCCTGTTGGAACGCGCAGGCCACTACCTGGACCGCGCCCAGGCCGATCTCACGGCCAGCAGCGTGGCCGCCGCCTCTATCGCGGTGGCCGAAGCGCGGGCAATCAGCACCGAGATTTCCCTGGCCGCAGGCACCACCCTGTTCGAACTGGCCGGCAGCCAGGCCACCCTGGCCGAACATGGCCTTGACCGCCACTGGCGCAACGCCCGCGTGCACACCCTGCACGACCCGGTGCGCTGGAAGTACCACGCCATCGGCAACTACTACCTCAACGATGAGAACCCACCACTGCGGGGGACCATCTGATGGCGAAGAAAAAAATCCTCCTCAATGCCTTCAACATGAACTGCATTGGCCACATCAACCACGGCCTGTGGACCCATCCGCGCGACACTTCCAGCCAGTACAAACAGCTGGAGTACTGGACCGAACTGGCACAACTGCTCGAGCGCGGGTTGTTCGACGGGCTGTTCATCGCCGATATCGTCGGCGTTTACGATGTTTACCAGAACAGCGTCGAGGTGCCGCTCAAAGAGTCGATCCAGCTGCCGGTCAACGACCCGCTGCTGCTGGTCTCGGCCATGGCCGCCGTCACTCGCCACCTGGGTTTCGGCCTGACCGCCAACCTGACCTACGAGGCGCCGTACCTCTTCGCCCGCAAGCTCTCGACCCTCGATCACCTGAGCCGTGGCCGGGTGGGCTGGAACATTGTCACCGGCTACCTCGACAGCGCCGCCCGGGCCATGGGCCTTGAGCAACAGGCAGAGCACGACCGCCGCTACGACCAGGCCGACGAATACCTGCAGGTGCTGTACAAACTGCTGGAAGGCAGCTGGGACAACGACGCGGTGGTCAATGATCGCCAGCAACGGGTCTATGCCCGCCCGGACAAGGTGCACAAGGTCAACCATCAGGGTGAGTTCTACCGCGTCGAGGGCTATCACCTGTGCGAGCCCTCGCCACAGCGCACCCCGGTCCTGTTCCAGGCCGGCAGCTCCGAGCGCGGCCTGGGCTTTGCCGGCAGTCACGCCGAGTGCGTGTTCATCAGTGGCCAGAGCAAAGCCGCCACCCGCGCCCAGGTCAACAAGGTGCGTGCCGCTGCCGTGGCCGCTGGCCGTGACCCTGAAGCCATCAAGGTGTTCATGGGCCTGACCGTGATCGTCGCCCGCAGCGAAGAGCAAGCCCATGCCAAGCACGCCGAATATCTGCGCTACGCCAGCGCCGAGGCCGGTGTCGCGCATTTTTCCAGCTCGACCGGCATCGACTTTTCCGCCTACGAACTGGACGAGCCGATCCAGTACGTCAAAAGCAACGCCATCCAGTCGGCAACCAAAGCCCTGCAGAACAACGACTGGACCCGGCGCAAGCTCCTTGACCAGCACGCCCTTGGCGGCCGCTACATCACCCTGGTGGGCTCACCGACCCAGGTGGCCGACGAATTGGAAAGCTGGATTGCCGAAACCGGCCTGGATGGCTTCAACCTGACCCGCACGGTAACCCCGGAGAGCTATGTCGATTTCATCGACCTGGTGATCCCCGAACTGCAGCGCCGTGGTTCGTACAAAACCGCCTACGAACCAGGCAGCCTGCGCGAAAAACTCTTCGCCACCGACAACCCTCTGCTGCCCGCCGATCACCCCGGCGCCAGCTACCGCCACACCACCCCGACTGGAGCGCCACAGCATGCTTAAAACTTTTCTTGCCCGCCCCGTCGCGGCACTGGCCTTGAGCCTTGGTCTGCTGAGCGCGGCCCAGGCCGCTGATGCCTTGAAGGTCGGCACCACCGCCGCCTTCGCCATCCCGCTGGAAGCGGCCGTCAGCGAAGCGAAGAAACAGGGACTGGAGGTTGAACTGATCGAGTTCAGCGACTGGATCGCACCGAATGTCAGCCTCGCCAGCGGTGACATCGACGTGAACTACTTCCAGCACATTCCCTTCCTGGAAAACGCCAAGGCGGCCGCCGGTTTTGACCTGGTACCGCTCGCCCCGGGCATCATCAATAACGTTGGCCTGTACTCGAAAAAGTACAAAAGCTTCGACGAGCTGCCCAACGGCGCCAGCGTGGCCATCG
Organism: Pseudomonas sp. NUPR-002; assembly: GCF_056322725.1. Lineage (NCBI taxonomy): Bacteria > Pseudomonadati > Pseudomonadota > Gammaproteobacteria > Pseudomonadales > Pseudomonadaceae > Pseudomonas > Pseudomonas sp. NUPR-002. Next base: position 245,035 of record NZ_CM150476.1, on the reverse strand, counting down.
CCAACGACCCGATCAACAGCGGACGCGGCCTGCAGCTACTGGCCAAGGCCGGCCTGATTACCCTCAAGCCGGGCGTCGGCTACAAAGCCAGCGAAGACGACATCGTCAGCAACCCCAAGCAGCTCAAGATCCTTCAGGTCGAAGCGGTGCAGCTGGTACGTGCCTATGACGATGCCGATCTGGTACAGGGCTATCCGGCCTACATCCGCCTGGCCAACACCTTCGATGCCACCTCGGCGCTGCTGTTCGATGGCCTCGATCACAAGGAATACGTGATCCAGTTCGTCATTCGCCCGCAAAACAAGGATGACCCACGCCTGGCCAAGTTCATCGACATCTACCAGCACTCGCCAGCAGTCCGCGCGGCGCTCGACAAGGCCCACGGCAAACTGTACCAACCGGGCTGGGAGAGCTGAGATGAGTGCCGCTGCCCGCCTGAAACCAGAGCACGACACCCGCGCGCCGTTGCCACAGGCGCCGCGCCAGGCCCTGCACCCTGAGCTGAGCACTGCCCATGTGCGCTTTATCGGCCTGGGCAAAACCTATCCGGGGCAATCCGCTGCGGCGCTTGAAGGCATTGACCTGAACATCCAGCGCGGGGAGATCTTCGGCATCATCGGCCGCAGTGGCGCGGGCAAGTCGTCGCTGATCCGCACCATCAACCGCCTGGAACAACCCAGTAGCGGGCGGGTGCTGATCGACCAGGTGGACATCGGCAGCTTCGATGAAGACCGCCTGGTCGCCCTGCGTCGGCGCATCGGCATGATCTTCCAGCACTTCAACCTGATGTCGGCAAAAACCGTTTGGCAGAACGTCGAGTTGCCGCTGAAGGTCGCGGGCGTCCCCAAGGCCCAGCGCCAGCGCAAAGTCGCCGAGCTGCTGGAGCTGGTCGGGCTTGAACACAAGCATCAGGCTTACCCTGCGCAATTGTCCGGTGGGCAAAAGCAGCGGGTCGGCATCGCCCGGGCGCTGGTGCATGACCCGGACATCCTGCTCTGCGACGAAGCCACGTCTGCACTCGACCCGGAGACCACCGCGTCGATCCTTGAGCTGCTGCGCAGCATCAATCAGCGCCTGGGCCTGACCATCGTGCTGATCACCCACGAGATGGCGGTGATCCGCGATATCTGCCATCGGGTGGTGGTGCTCGAACGTGGGCGAATCGTTGAACAAGGTGCGGTGTGGAAGGTGTTCGGTGACCCACAGCATGACGTCAGCAAAACCCTGCTCGCGCCCTTGCAGGCGCCTCTGCCTACGGCATTGCAGGCACGCTTGCAAAGCCAGCCAGCCAGCGTCGACTCAGCCTTGGTGCTGAACCTGAAGGTCACCGGCAGTGACCAGCAAGCGCCCGAGTTATCCACCTTGTTCGCCAGCCTCGGTGGGCGCATCAGCCTGTTGCAGGGTGGCATCGAGCCGATCCAGGGGCGACCGCTGGGGCAACTGCTGATCAGCGTCACGCACTCGCCGCACCGCCATGAACAGATCATCGAACGCGCCCGGCAGTGGGCCACGCAGGTAGAGGTACTGGGTTATGTGGACTGATCGCTTGCTCCAGGGCGTACTCGATACCTTGTTGATGGTTGGTGTGTCATCGCTGATCGCCTTGCTCGCCGGAATCCCCCTGGCGGTGATTCTGGTCACCAGCGGCAAAGGTGGAATCTTCGAAGCACCCAGCCTGAACCGGGTGCTCGGGGCTTTCGTTAACCTGTTTCGCTCGATCCCGTTTCTGATCCTGATGGTCGCGCTGATCCCGTTCACCCGGCTGATCGTCGGCACCACCTATGGGGTCTGGGCGGCAGTGGTGCCGTTGACCATTGCGGCTACACCGTTTTTTGCGCGAATTGCCGAAGTCAGCCTGCGCGAGGTTGATCATGGTCTGATCGAAGCGGCCCAGGCGATGGGTTGCCGACGCTGGCACATCGTCTGGCACGTACTGCTGCCCGAAGCGCTGCCGGGCATTGTCGGCGGCTTCACCATCACCCTGGTGACCATGATCAACTCCTCGGCCATGGCTGGCGCCATCGGTGCTGGCGGCCTGGGTGATATTGCCTACCGCTATGGTTATCAGCGCTTCGACAGCCAGATCATGTTGACCGTGATTGTCATGCTGGTGGCCCTGGTTGCGCTGATCCAGCTGGGCGGCGACCGCCTGGCGAAAAACCTCAACAAACGCTGACCCTTGTCTTGCACCACCTGTGGGAGCGGGCTTGCCCCGCGATTGCGATTCGTCAGTCACATCGCATCGCGGGGCAAGCCCGCTCCTACAGGGGTGTCATATATTCCAAAAACAGCTAAGTAAATAACCGATTGATATAAATTCGTTCGTTTTCATGCTGTTAGCATTTCCGTTCGCAATCGCACACAGAGGCGATGCCCCCGCTTTTTCTCTGGAGCTTTAATGAACCTGCCGCTGTCACTCAATCTGCTGGCGTTCCTGGCATTGCTGCTAGGCCTGGCACAAACCCGTCATGGCAACTGGAGCCTGGCCAAGAAAGTCTTGGTCGGTCTGATTCTCGGTGTGCTGTTCGGGGCCGCCTTGCATGCCATTTATGGCGCCGGTCACCCGATCCTCAAGGCCACCATCAGCTGGCTTGACCTGGTCGGTAACGGTTACGTGCAGTTGCTGCAAATGATCGTCATGCCGCTGATCTTCGCCTCGATCCTCAGCGCGGTCGCCCGTCTGCACAACGCCTCGTCGCTGGGCAAGATCAGCTTCCTGACCATTGCCACCCTGCTGTTCACCACGGCCATCGCCGCGCTGATCGGTATCGTCCTGACCAACCTGTTCGGCCTGAACGCCGAAGGCCTGGTCGCCGGAACGGCCGAAACCGCGCGGATGCAGGCGATCCAGAGCGATTACGTGGGCAAGGTTGCCGACCTGAACATCCCGCAACTGCTGCTGTCGTTCATTCCAAGCAACCCTGTGGGCGACCTGGCACGGGCCAAACCGACTTCGATCATCAGTGTGGTGATCTTTGCCGTGTTCCTCGGCATGGCCGCGCTGCAACTGCTCAAAGATGATGCCGAAAAAGGCAATCGCGTACTGAACGCCATCGACACCCTGCAAGCCTGGGTCATGCGCCTGGTGCGCCTGGTGATGAAGCTCACCCCGTATGGCGTTCTGGCGCTGATGACCAAGGTGGTAGCCAGCTCGAACCTGGACGACATCCTCAAGCTCGGCAGCTTTGTGCTGGTGTCTTACCTCGGCCTGGGGCTGATGTTCGTGGTGCATGGCGTGTTGCTGGCGATCAGCGGCGTCAACCCGCTGCGCTTCTTCCGCAAGGTCTGGCCGGTACTGACGTTTGCCTTCACCAGCCGCTCCAGCGCAGCCAGCATTCCGTTGAGCATCGAGGCACAGACTCTTCGCCTGGGCATTCCGCAGTCGATCGCCAGCTTTGCCGCCTCGTTTGGTGCAACCATCGGTCAGAACGGCTGTGCCGGCCTGTACCCGGCGATGCTCGCGGTCATGGTCGCGCCCGCCGTTGGCATCGATCCGCTGGACCCGCTGTGGATCGCTACGCTGGTGGCAATCGTCACCCTGAGCTCGGCCGGTGTGGCTGGCGTGGGTGGCGGAGCAACCTTTGCCGCGCTGATCGTGCTGCCCGCCATGGGCTTGCCGGTGGAACTGGTGGCGTTGTTAATCTCGGTTGAGCCGCTGATCGACATGGGCCGTACCGCGTTGAACGTGAATGGCTCGATGACCGCCGGGGCGATCACCAGCCAAATGCTCAAGCAGACCGACAAGTCGCTGCTTGATGCTCAGGAGCATGCGCAGCTGTCGCATTCCTGAGGCAATAATCGCGGGGCAAGCCCGCTCCTACGGTAGGAGCGGGCTTGCCCCGCGATGCTTTCAAACCTTCTCCCACACCTCAAAATGAAACGCCGGCTTGTCCCCTTCAGCCGGATTCTCCTGGCTCGACGCCAACCGCCACTGCCCCGCATCAAATTCGGGAAACCAGGCATCCCCTTGCGGGTTCAGTTCCACCCGCGTCAGGTACAGTCGGTCTGCCAGCCCCCGCTCAATCGCCTGGGTATACAGTTGCGCGCCGCCGATCAGCATCAGCTCATCCACGCCCTGCGCCAGCGCCCACTGCTCAGCGCGCAGCATGGCCTCGTCGAGCGAGGCAAACACCTCGGCACCCTCGAGCTGCAGGCCTGGCTGACGACTGACCACCAGGTTCAAACGCCCAGGCAACGGCCGCCCCAGCGAGTCCCAGGTTTTGCGCCCCATGATGATCGGCTTGCCCAGGGTGGTGGCCTTGAAGTACTTGAAATCCCCCGGCAGGTGCCAGGGCATGCTGTTGTCGATGCCAATAACGCGGTTCTCGGCGAGGGCCGCGATCAGGCTCAGAGGAAGTGATGTTTTCATGTCGGCGAGGATAGCAAAGCCCGTTGTTCGATGCCTGGGTTATGCTTTGGGCTGACCTGATCAATGGAAGACCGCGTGACTGCACTGACTGACCTGGACAAACACTGGCTGACTGAAGCGGTACGCCTGCGCGAGGAACACGCTGGCGCCCTGGAAGACCAGGAAGCCAATCGCCGCGCCCGCCAACTGGGCGGCGATCTGCCCACGCGCATCGAGCACCGCGCCTTGTGGCTGGCCGAACGCGACGGCATGCGCAGCGCCCTGCAGCACTGGAAGCAAGGTGCGCGCCTGGCGTTGGCACTGCTTGTGGTACTGGCGATCGTCAGTGGTGCCGGGCTTGCGCTGGCCGCTTTAGGCGACAGCCAGCGCCCGGTGAATGTGTTCTGGGCCTTGGGCAGCCTGCTGGGTTTGAACCTTGTATTGCTGGCGGGATGGGCGCTGGGCTTTTTCTTCGCCGGCGAACAGGGCGCCACCCTGGGTAAGGTCTGGCTGTGGCTCAGCGAGAAATTTGCCCGCGATGCCCAGGCGGTGCACCTGGCTCCAGCCTTGCTGGTGATGCTGCAACGCCACAAGCTCAACCGCTGGTTGATCGGCCTGCTGGTTCACTGCCTGTGGTTGCTGGCCCTGAGCACCGCACTGGTGATGCTCCTGGTGTTGCTTGCCACCCGCCGTTACGGGTTTGTCTGGGAAACCACTATTCTCAGCGCCGACACCTTCGTAGGCCTGACCCAGGCACTTGGCGCCTTACCGGCCTTGCTCGGCTTCGGCGTGCCAGACATCGACATGATCCGCGCCAGCGGCGACAGCCAGCCAGCGCTGGAACTGGCCCGACAGGCCTGGGCCAGCTGGTTGCTGGGTGTGCTGCTGGTGTTCGGCATCCTCCCGCGCCTGCTGCTCGCGGCGTTGTGCCTGTGGCGCTGGCGACATGGCCGGCTGCGCCTGCGCCTGGACCTCAACCTCCCCGGCTACAGCCACCTGCGTGAAGCGTTGATGCCCAGCAGCGAACGCCTGGGGGTCAACGATGCCGCGCCGGATGCTTTGCCGCAGATCGTCCGCGGTGTCGGCGAGACGCACAGCAACGGCGCGTTGCTGGTGGGCCTGGAACTCGACGATCAACGCCCCTGGCCACCTGCGCTGCCGGCTACGGTCAATAACGCCGGAGTGCTCGACAGCCGCGAATCGCGCAACAAGTTGCTCGAACAACTCAGCCGCTTCCCGCCTGCACGCCTGGCAATCGCCTGCGACCCACGTCGCTCACCAGACCGCGGCAGCCTGGCCTTGCTCGCCGAACTGGCGCGCAATGCCGGTGCCACGCGCATCTGGTTGCTGCAGCCGCTACCGGGCCAGGCCGTGGATGCCGAGCGCCTCGGCGACTGGCATCAGGCACTCGACCAACTGGGCCTGGAGCATGCCGACAGCGCCCCGCTGAACTGGCTGGAGCAAGGCCATGACTAAGCCGTTGAAACTGGCCGTGGTCGGCCACACCAATGTCGGCAAGACCTCGCTGCTGCGCACCCTGACCCGCGACGTCGGCTTTGGCGAAGTCTCGCACCGCCCCAGCACCACTCGCCATGTTGAAGGTGCACGGCTGTCGGTCGAGGGTGAACCGCTGCTGGAGCTGTACGACACGCCCGGCCTGGAAGATGCCATCGCCCTGCTCGACTACCTCGAACGCCTGGAGCGACCGGGCGAACGTCTCGACGGCCCGGCACGGCTGGCGCGGTTTCTTCAGGGCAGCGAAGCGCGCCAGCGTTTCGAACAGGAAGCCAAAGTGCTGCGCCAATTGCTGGCCAGCGATGCCGGCCTGTATGTGATCGATGCCCGTGAGCCGGTGCTGGCCAAGTACCGCGATGAACTGGAAGTGCTGGCCAGCTGTGGCAAGCCATTGCTGCCGGTGCTCAACTTTGTCGCCAGCAGCGACCACCGCGAACCGGACTGGCGCGAAGCGTTGGCCCGTTTGGGCCTGCATGCTCTGGTGCGCTTCGACAGCGTCGCTCCGCCGGAAGATGGCGAACGCCGCCTCTATGAAAGCCTGGCGCTGATGCTGGAAAACGCGCGCCCAGCCTTGCAACGGCTGATCGATGACCAGCAGGCCCAGCGCCTGGCCCGCCAGCTCAGCGGCAAGCGCCTGATCGCGGAACTGTTGCTCGATTGCGCCGCCTGCCGCCGCAGCGTGGTCGCCGAACCGGCTACCGAAGCGGCGGCCATCGAGGCCCTGCGCAAAGATATTCGCCAGCGTGAACAACGCTGCGTCGAAGCCTTGCTCAAGCTGTACGCGTTTCGCCAAGACGACGCCAGCGCCAGCGACTTGCCGTTGCTGGACGGCCGCTGGGGTGATGACCTGTTCAACCCGGAAACCCTGAAACTGCTGGGCGTGCGCCTTGGCAGTGGGGTCGCTGCCGGGGCTGCAGCGGGGGCTGGGGTCGATCTGCTGGTCGGTGGTTTGACCCTGGGCGCCGCTGCGCTGGCCGGGGCGATTGCCGGTGGTGCACTGCAGACCGCGCGCAGCTACGGCTCACGCCTGTTGGGCAAGCTCAAAGGGCAGCGTGAATTGACGGTGGATGACAGCGTGTTGCGCCTGTTGGCGTTGCGTCAGCATCAGTTGATCCAGGCGCTGGACAGTCGCGGTCATGCGGCGATGGAGCGGATCAAGCTGGCGCCACCGCAGGAACAAAGCTGGCGCGAAGGCAAGCTGCCGGAGGCCTTGAGCAAAGCGCGGGCGCATCCGCAGTGGTCGTCGCTCAACCCGGGGGCGCGGTTGAATCAGGCTGAGCGACAGGAGCAGATTGATGCTTTGGTGTTGGAGCTTTAGGGGCTCATCGCGGGGCAAGCCCGCTCCCACCGGTGTGCGTTCTTTAATGCAACAACGCCAGCGCCTTGCCCTTGAGCACCTCAAGGTCAATCACCGGCACATTCATTTCCTTGGCCAGCTCGTCCCACTCACGCATCCGCAGGCTCACCGTGCACAGCGGATCGCGCTCGAAGGCATCGGCTTCAGCTTCACTCATGACCCCGCCCTGATACTCCAGGGTGCGCCGGCTGGCTTCACTTAGACGGTCGTAATAGCCCGGTTTACGCAGCGTCAGGTAGCGCTTGGCTTCAACGTGGTATTGCACCAGTGTCGCCAGACGTTCGCTGAACCCACAGCGGCGCAGGTAGTTGGCACCCACCTGCTCGTGGCTGACCACGCCGTAGCCGCCCATGTCGCCTTCGGCGCCACCGCAGATATGGCCGATGTCGTGGAAGAACGCCGCCAGCACCACTTCATCGTCAAAACCTTCATCCAGAGCCAATTGCGCGGCCTGAGACATATGCTCCAACTGCGACACCGGCTCGCCGATGTAATCGTCATCGCCATGCTGCTGGTACAGGGCGAAGATTTCGCTGACAACCTGTTCGGCCGTTCTCATTGTTATCCCCTCACACGGTTTCATTAAGCAAGCGCGCCATATGCCGCTCGGCCAAGGCCGGACCTACGCTCATGCCGACCCCGCTGTGCATCAGCGCAGCACTGACACCCGGTGCCACCTGCAGCAGCGAAAACGGCGCGGGCCCGCCAGAACCATAGACGCCTTGCCAACGTTCGACCACCTCGATACGACCACCGAGCGTGTCCTCGGCCAGTTCGATCATCCAGTTATCGACCTGCTCGGCGTTGAACGGCGAAGCATCACTGCCGTAGGCATGCGAGTCGCCGATGATCAGCTCGCCATGTGGCGTGGGGCTGATCAGCAGGTGAATGCCGTGTTGCATCAGGTGTGGGCTGTCATTGAGTAGCTGCGCTTTGAGTGCCTGGGCTTGCGGCAAGTCGGCGAAGGCGCCGTAGTGCACACAACTGAGCCCGGTCAGCACGGCGTGCTGCAGGTCGAGGTCGAAACGCGGGCGCGCACGGAGCATCTGCAAACGGCAGATCTGCGGTTGCAAGGTGGCGATGGGTTCGGCGAGCAGGGTCTGGTAGTCGTGACCAGAACAGACCACGATCTGCTCGGCACTGAATTCGCCTGCAGTGGTGAATACCTTGCCAGGCTGGATATCGCGCACCAGGGTGGAGAAATGGAAGCTAACCTCCAGCGCTTGCTGAAGAAAGCGGATCAGCGTGGGAATGGCCTCACGCGAGTACAGCTGTTGATCGTCCAGCCCGCGCAAGGCGGCGCGGTGGTGACTGAATTGGCCGCCGTACAGGTCGTTAAGCGCAGCACCACTGAGCAGCTCGACCCGATAGCCCTGCTCAACGGCCCGCTCTGCACAGAATGCTTCAAGTAGCTCCTGCTCAAGGGTATTGCGCGCGAACAACAGCGAGCCATTGCTTTTCAGTTGAAAACCGGCCTGGCGCGCCCAATGCGCCCAGATGTTGCGGCTGGCCTTGGCCAGTTCATGCATTTCACCCGGCGGCTGACCGGTGACCAGTGCCTGGCCAAAGTTGCGCACCGAAGCGCCCAGCGGTGTGGCAGTGCGCTCGAACACCCGCACCTTGAGGCCTCGGCGGGCGGCGGCGTAAGCGTGGGACAGGCCGAGAATGCCGGCGCCGACGATGATTAGATCGGTCATTTGGATTTCCTTGAAGATCGCGGGGCAAGCCCGCTCCCACTGTAGGAGCGGGCTTGCCCCGCGATGCGGTCTTACTGCTGCGCCACCTTCTCCGACTTACCGTCATAGCGCTTGCGCCATTCGGCGAGGATGGTGTCGCGGTTCTGCGAGGCCCAGTTGAAGTCGTTCTTGATCAAGCGCTGTTCGTAGTCAGCCGGCAGTTCGGTTTGCGGCTTGGCAATACCTGGCTGAGCGAGCACAGCGAAGTTTTCCTTGTACAGGTCCATGGCCGCCGGGCTGGCCGAGAAGTCGGCCAGGCGCTTGGCCGCCGCTTCGTTCTTGCTGCCTTTCAATACCGCAGTGGCTTCGATTTCCCAGCCCAGGCCTTCTTTCGGCAAGACGATGTCCAGCGGCGCGCCCTGGCGCTTGAGCTGTACTGCCGGGTATTCGAACGAGATACCAATCGGGAACTCACCGGCGGCCGCCAGCTTGCACGGCTTGGAGCCGGAGTGAACGTATTGGCCGATGTTCTGGTGCAGGTCATCCATGTACTGCCAGCCCTGCTTCTCGCCAAAGGTCTGCAGCCAGGCGCTGACGTCGAGGAAGCCGGTTCCCGAGGAGGCCGGGTTAGGCATGACGATCTTGCCTTTGTACTCAGGCTTGGTCAGGTCTTGCCAGCTCACCGGCTTGGTCAGACCCTGTTTCTCCGCTTCGATGGTGTTGAAGCAAATGGTTGCTGCCCACACGTCCATACCGACCCAGGCCGGTGGGTTGGCGCTGTCGCGGTAGTTGTTGCCGATCTTGTCGAGGTCTTTCGGCGCATAGCTCTGCAGCATGCCCTGCTGATCGAGAATCGCCAGGCTGGAAGCCGCCAGCCCCCATACCGCATCGGCCTGCGGGCGGTCTTTTTCAGCCAGCAGTTTGGCGGTGATGATGCCGGTAGAGTCACGTACCCACTTGATCTCGATATCCGGGTTGGCCTTTTCGAAGGCCTGCTTGTAGCTCTTGAGCTGTTCGGCTTCGAGCGCGGTATAGACCGTCAGCTGAGTGTCGGCAGCAGTGGCCTGCAGGCTGAACGCAGTGAGGACGGCAGCGGCAAGAGCAAGTGGCTTGAACATGATGCGGTTCCTTTGAACGGTACGAGGGTTGGGTAGTGCAATCAGTGACCCGGCGCGCGCTGGCGCCAGGCTTGGGAACGCTGCAGCAGGCCGCGCGAGGCCCAGGCCAGCAGCAGCGAGACGCTGGCGCTGGTCAGCAGAATCAGGGTCGACATAGCCGCCGCGCCGCCAACGTTGCCGGCATCGTCCATGTTCAACACGGCGACGGCGGCGAGGATGGTGTCGGGGCTGTAGAGAAAGATCGCCGCCGATACCGTGGTCATCGCCGAGACGAACAGATAGCGGACGATGTCCAGCAATGCCGGCAGGCAGATCGGTACGGTGACCCGCAGGTAGTGACGGTACAGCGGCGCCTTGAGCGACAGCGCTGCGGCTTCGAACTCACCGTCGAGCTGGCGCAGGGCGGTGGTGGCGGTCATTTGTGCAGTGGTCAGGTAGTGGGCAATGGTGCACACCACGAGCAACGCCATGCTGCCGTAGAACACATGCAGCGGGTTGCTGGTCAGGTTGAAGAAGAACACGTAGCCCAGACCCAGCACCAAGCCTGGCACCGCCATCGGCACGAAGCTGAGCAAACGCAGCACCAGGTTGAGTGCGCGCTGGCCTTTGGTTTTTTCCATCAGATAGGCACCGGTGAAGATCACCGCGCTGCCGATCAATGCAGTTCCCAGGGCCATGGTCAGGCTGTTGCGGTAGGCCAGCCAGCCACCGCCCGCGGTTTCATCGAACTGATAGTGCTTGAGCGACAAGGTCATGTTGTACGGCCAGAACGTCACCAGCGACGAGTACACGGCCATACCGACCACCAGCAACAGCACCGCACACACCGCCAGCACCACAGCCAGGAAGCAGGCATCGCGACGCCGTGATGGCTGCGGCTCGAACACCTGAGCGCGACCGCTCATGGCATCGCCCTGGCGACGGCGCAGCCAGGCATCGACAGTAAAGCTAAGCAGTGCCGGTACCAGCAAGACCATGCCAATCAACGCGCCGCGACCGAATTGCTGTTGCCCTACCACTGCCTTGTAGGCTTCAAGCGCCAGCACCTGATAATCGCCACCCACCACGACCGGCACACCAAAATCGGTGATGGTCAGGGTGAACACCAGGCAGAACGCAGCAAACACCGCCTGACGGGTCGCCGGCCAGGTAATGCTGTGAAACGCGCGCCAGGGGCTGGCACCCATGCTCGACGCAGCATCGAACAAGCGTGCATCTGCCAGCGACAGCGCCGACAGCAAGATCATCAGCGCGTGCGGAAAGGTGTAGATGGCCTCGCCGAGCACAATGCCCCAGAAACCGTAGATGTTGTCGCTCAGCAGCCCGCGCAGCAGCCCCTGGTTACCGAACAGGTAGACCAGAGCAATGGCTGGCAGCATCGACGGCGCCAGCAAGGGCAGCAACGAGATACCGCGCCAGATGCGTTTGCCGGGGATCAACGTACGCTGCAAGGCGTAAGCAAACAGGTAAGCCAGCGGCACAACAATCGCCGCCACACTGATCGACACCTTCAGGCTGTTGCCGAGCAACCAGTGAAAGTTGGCGCTGGCAAACAGCTCACGCGCCGCCAGCAGCCCACCGCCCTGCCCGGCATCACTGCTGAAACCACGCCAGAAGATCGCCAGCAACGGCATCAATACCGCAACTGTCAGCAACAGCAGCAGCAACCATTTACCGCCGACCACGAACAGTCGATCACCGAGGGACACGCCGGAGCGCTGTGTTGCCTTCGCCTGCGCGATCGGCATGGTCATTGGCGCGGCCATCTCAGGCAAACACCTGCAGGCTACGTGGCGGCAAGGCGACCCAGATGTCCTGGGAACCCAGGCGCGGCATCGACTCCGGAGCGACTTCGGCCAACAGCGCATGGCCTGGCAGTTCATTGAACTCGAAACTCATCCGGCAGCGATTGCCGAGGAAGGTGATCTCGCGCACCCGCGCCGGGAACAGGTTTTCTTCATGCACCGGCGGGTTGACGCTGATGGCTTCCGGGCGGCAGAACAAACGGCCGCTGCGGGCCTGTCCGGCACCGTCGGCCAGGCGCATGTTCAGCGCGCCGACCTGAGCGTGGCTGTCACTGTGGCGCTGGAACGGCAGCCAGTTGCCTTGGCCGACGAACTCGGCGACGAACGGGGTGGCCGGCTGATCGTAGATTTCCTGCGGCGTTGCGTACTGTTCGACCTGACCGTTGTTCATCACCGCAATGCGGTCGGCCATCAACATCGCTTCGTCCTGGTTGTGCGTCACCATCAGGGTGGTAATACCCAGTTGACGCTGCAACTGGCGAAGCTCGGTGCACAGGTGCTCGCGAACCCGGGCATCGAGGGCCGACATCGGTTCGTCGAGCAGCAACAACGACGGTGCCGGGGCCAGGGCGCGGGCCAGCGCGACCCGTTGCTGCTGGCCGCCAGACAGCTGGCCCGGGTACTTCTTCTCACTGCCGGCCAGACCGACCAGTTCCAGCATCTGCGCCACGCGTTGGCGCACTTCATCACGACCGCTGCCCGCCAGGCCGTAGGCGATATTGGCTTCGACCGTCAGGTTTGGAAACAGCGCATAGGATTGGAACAAGATGCCGTAATCACGGGCTTGCGGCGGCAATTCGGAGATGTCGCGGTCGCCGATGTACAAGGTGCCGCGGTCCTGGCGCTCAAGGCCAGCGATGCAGCGCAGCAGCGTAGTCTTGCCACAACCGGACGGGCCGAGCAGGCACACCAGTTCACCGGCGGCGATGTCGAGCGAGACATCCTGCAGAGCGGTAAAGGCGCCGAAGCGCTTGTGGATACCGCGCACTTTCATCTGTGCGCCTGGGTTTGCGACCGGAGTGTTCATGGCAAGACCTCATCGAACGAATGAGGGTCATGCTAGGAGGCGAATGCGAAGGTTCTGTGGCGGGGAAGCAAAAGATGCTGATAGTGGTATAGGCAGATTTGGGTCTACCGCCGCTCCTACAGGGCTGAGACTTCCTGGGCGAGGCCGAGAAACGCCGCTGGCAAACGTGCTTGACGCCGCTCTTTCAGGCAGTACAGATACTCATGCATCACCGGCGCACCTTCCAGGCTCAGCACCCGCAGCTCCGGGTTATGCGGTACTTCATGGCGGGCAATGATGCTGATGCCGATGTTGCGCAACACCGCTTCGCGAATCGACTCACGACTGCCAATCTCCAGTATCGAACCCACTTTGACCCCAGCATCCTCAAGCATCTGCTCAGTCAGTTTGCGTGTGCTGGAACCTTGCTCACGCACCAGCAGGCAGTGCCCGGCCAGCGCCGACAACGGCAGTGAGTCACGATTGGCCAGCGGATGGTTGCGGTGTACCGCCACCACCAGCGGGTCGGTGCCCAGCACCCGGCGAATCAGGCGTGCGTCTTCGAGCAGTTGCGAAGAGGCGGCGATGTCGACGCGATAGTCTTCCAGCAACTCCAGCACCTGCTGGGAGTTGCCGATTTCGACCGACACCTCGACCTGCGGCAAACGCTCGCGAAAGATCTTCACCAGATCAAGAATGTAGTACGGCGCGGTCGCGGCAATGCGCAAACTGCCCTGGGCCTGGCCGCTGTTGCGCAAGAAGAACTCAATGTCCGCCTCTTGCTGCAACAGCGTCTTGACCATCGGCAGCAGGCGCGCGCCGTCGTCGCTGAGGGTCAGACGGCGCCCGCCACGGTAGAACAGCTCCACCGCATACTGGCTTTCCAGGTTGCGGATCTGCGTGGTCACCGTCGGCTGGCTGAGCCCGAGTTTCTTCGCCGCTAAAGTGATGCTGCCCAGGCGGGCAACCATGTAGAAGGCTTTCAACTCGGAGCTCAACATACATCCTCTATTTTCGCAGTAGGCGCAGGCCGTTGAAGACCACCAGCAAGCTCACGCCCATATCGGCAAACACTGCCATCCACATGGTGGCCATCCCGGCGAAGGTGATCGCCAGAAAAATCGCCTTGATGCCCAACGCCAGCACAATGTTCTGGGTCAGGATCGTAGCAGTCTGACGCGAAAGCCTGACGAAGGCCGGGATTTTGCGCAAGTCATCATCCATCAAGGCCACGTCGGCCGTTTCGATGGCGGTGTCGGTGCCAGCAGCGGCCATGGCAAATCCAACCTCGGCGCGGGCCAAAGCGGGCGCATCATTGATCCCGTCTCCGACCATGCCGACCCGATGCCCGTCGGCGTACAGCGCCTCGATGGTTTTGAGCTTGTCAGCTGGCAGCAGGTTGCCATGCGCCTGATCGATGCCCACCTGGGCGGCGATGGCCTGAGCCGTGTGTGGATTGTCGCCGGTGAGCATGACCGTTTTGATACCCAGTTCATGCAGCTCGGCAATCGCTTCACGGCTGCTGTCTTTGACGGTATCGGCCACCGCGAACAGTGCCAGTGGGCCGGACTTGTCGAGCAGCAGCACCACGGTTTTGCCCTGACGCTCCAGGGCATCGAGCTGTGCTTCAAGCGCTGGCGAGCACAGGCCCAGCTCTTCGACCAGACGATGGTTGCCCAAGTGGTACAACTGGCCATCGATTTCGCCACGCACACCACGACCGCCAAGGGCTTCGAAGGCCATGACTTCACTCAGCGGCACGCCCTGCTCTTTGGCCAATACCGCAATGGCCCGCGACACCGGGTGGTCAGAGCGGTCGGCAAGGCTGGCCGCCAGCGCCTGGGCGCGACCTTCGAACAACGGCTCGAGCAGCACGTAGTCGGTCTGTACCGGCTTGCCGTGGGTGATGGTGCCGGTCTTGTCCAAGGCCAGGAAATCGAGCTTACGCCCACCCTCCAGGTACACGCCGCCCTTGACCAGAATGCCTTTGCGCGCTGCCGCTGCCAGGCCGCTGACGATCGTTACCGGGGTGGAAATCACCAGCGCACACGGGCAGGCCACCACCAGCAGCACCAGGGCGCGGTAAATCCAGTCGAACCAGGCACCGGCCATGAACAGCGGTGGAATCACGGCAACGGCCAGGGCAAAGGCAAACACCGCAGGGGTGTAAATGCGCGAGAACTGATCGACGAAGCGTTGGGTCGGGGCGCGGGCGCCCTGGGCTTCCTCCACCGCCTTGATGATACGTGCCAGCGTCGACTGCCCGGCCGCCGCAGTCACCCGGTACTCCAGCGCCCCGGCCTGGTTGATGGTACCGGCGAACACCTTGTCGCCCGGGCCTTTTTCTACCGGCAGGCTTTCACCGGTAATCGGCGCCTGGTCGATACTCGACTGGCCGCTGACCACCTCGCCATCCAGGCCGATGCGCTCACCAGGACGCACCCGCACCCGCGCGCCGAGTGCCACGTCCTTGACCTCGACGTCACGCCATTGGCCATCGGCCTGTTGCACCGTGGCCATGTCCGGGCTCAACTGCATCAAGCCGCTGATCGCATTGCGGGCACGATCCAGCGAGCGCGCCTCGATCAACTCGGCGACGGTAAACAGGAACATCACCATGGCCGCTTCCGGCCACTGGCCAATCAGCACCGCGCCGGTCACAGCAATGCTCATCAGCGCATTGATGTTCAGGTTGCGGTTCTTCAGGGCGATCCAGCCCTTCTTGTAAGTACCCAGGCCACAACTGAGGATCGACACCAGCGCCACCAGCGCCACGACCCACGACGGCGCCAGCTCGGCGAAGTGAATGCCCTCGGCTGCCAAGGCGGCAACCCCGGACAACGCCAACGGCCACCAGTGCTTTTTCGCAGGTTTCGCTGCGTCTGCAGGTTCCTCGCTGTGCTCGGCCAGAGGCTCGGCCTGCATCCCCAGCGAGGCAACGGCCTGCTCGATGGCCGAAGTGTCGGCATGGGTATGGTGCACCCCGAGGACACGGTTGATCAGGTTGAATTCCAGTTGCTCGACGCCCGCCAGCTTGCCCAGCTTGTTCTGGATCAGCGTCTGTTCGGTCGGGCAATCCATGGCCTCGATGCGAAAGCGGCTCAAACGTGCGTTGCCACTGGCGGCTTCACTCAATTGCACCAAAGCCGGTGCAGCATCGTGAGCGCAGCAGCTGTGCGCATGCTTGGCATGGTCATGACTGGCGTGGTCGTGGGGGTCTTTACCCGGCGTATGGCTAACAGGCTGGTTCATGGGCTCATCCTTAAATGTCCTGTTGCCAAGTGAACACCCTGTAGCCACTATAGGGTCAAGCAACCTGGCGAGGAATTTTCAGATGAAGATCGGAGAACTGGCCAAAGCCACCGATTGCGCCGTGGAAACCATCCGTTACTACGAGCGCGAAGCCCTGCTGCCGGAGCCTGCGCGCAGTGAAGGTAACTACCGGATGTACACCCAGGCCCATGTCGAACGCCTGACCTTCATCCGCAACTGCCGTACCCTGGACATGACCCTGGAAGAGATCCGCAGCCTGTTGCGCCTGCGCGACAGCCCGGATGACCAGTGTGAAAGCGTCAACGCCTTGATCGACGAGCACATCGAGCATGTACAGGCGCGGATCGATGGTTTGCAGGCCTTGCAGGCGCAACTGCTGGAGCTGCGTCAGCACTGTCACCCCAAAGAGGTGCAGTGCTCGATCCTGCAGCACCTGGAGGTCAATGGCGCGGTGACTGCCCCCGAGGCGGAGCACTCACACGTAGGCCGAAGCCACGGCCACTGACCTACTGATCTGGCGGCAACTGTCTTGCACCACCTGTCTGTGGGAGCGGGCTTGCCCCGCGATTGCGGTTCGTCTGCCACACCGCATCGCGGGGCAAGCCCGCTCCCACAGCGTTTGGTGTCAGACCGCCATTGGCGCGGTCATTGGCGCGTGGTGCTCGTAACCTTCCAGGCTGAAGTCGCTCGGTTCGACCTTCTCCAGCCACTCCGGCTCGTACACCCCGGTCTTGGCGTATTCCGGCACACGCTCATTGATCACCAGCTTTGGCGCGGCCAACGGTTCGCGCTTGAGCTGTTCGTTGAGCATGTCCAGGTGGTTTTCATACACGTGCGCATCACCGATGAAGTAGGTGAACCAACGCGGTGTGTAGCCAGTCAGGCGGCCAACCAGCGACAGCAGCGCCGCACCTTCGGTGAGGTTGAACGGTGTACCCAGACCCAGGTCGTTGGAGCGAATGTAGAGAGTCAGAGAGATTTCCTTGGTCTCGACATTGGGGTGGAACTGGTACAGCAGGTGGCACGGCGGCAGGGCCATTTCGTCAAGCTGGGCACAGTTCCAGCCGTGGAACAGGATACGGCGGCTGCCCGGGTCTTTGTGGATGGTGTCGATGCACTGGCGGATCTGGTCGATGGCCTTGTACAGCACCACAAAGGCTTCGCCGTCTTCTTGCGCTTCGGCGATTTTCTGGAAGCCCTGGCTCTGCGCCAGCTCGATGGCGGCCGGGTTGCTCAGCGGAATACGCTTGTAAGCTGGCCACTGGCGCCACTGCACACCGTAGATTTCACCGAGGTCGTCGTGACCCTGGCGGAACGGGTTGGCCAGCCACTGGGCGTTTTCGTTAGCGTTCTGGTCCCAGACCTTGCAGCCCAGCTCGCGGAACTCGCCGGCATTCTTCACGCCGCGCAGAAAACCGACCATTTCGCCGATCGTCGACTTGAACGCCAGCTTGCGCGTGGTGATGGCCGGGAAGCCTTTCTGCAGGTCAAAGCGCAGCATGGCGCCGGGCAGGCTGATGGTGCGGATCCCGGTACGGTTACCCTGCAGGGTGCCGTTTTCGATGACGTCGCGGACCAGATCTAGATACTGTTTCATGGCTTACCTGTAACAAAGACGGCAGGGGGATCGCCCCTGCCGTGGAAAATCAAACGGCGGCCTTGGCCGTGGGTTTACGGTTGTAGGCCCACCAGATCAGGAAGATGCCACCGACAATCATCGGTACGCACAGCAACTGACCCATGGTCAACCAGCCAAAAGCAATGTAGCCAAGCTGGGCGTCGGGTACCCGCACGAACTCCACGATAAAGCGGAAAATGCCGTAGAACAGCGCGAACATGCCGGAAACGGCCATGGTCGGGCGTGGCTTGCGCGAGTACAGCCAGAGAATCAGGAATAATGCCACACCTTCCAGGGCGAACTGGTACAGCTGCGACGGGTGACGTGGCAACTGTGCCGGATCACTGAACGGCGGGAAGACCATGGCCCACGGCACATCGGTAGCCTTGCCCCACAGTTCGGCGTTGATGAAGTTGCCGATGCGCCCGGCACCCAGACCGATCGGTACCAGCGGGGCGACGAAGTCCATCAGCTCAAAGAACGACTTGTTGTTGCGCTTGCCGAACCACAAGGCGGCAAGCATGACGCCGATAAAACCGCCATGGAACGACATGCCGCCTTTCCACACTTCGAAAATCAGCGCTGGGTTGGCCAGGTACGCATGCAGGTCGTAGAACAGCACATAACCCAGGCGCCCGCCGACGATCACGCCCATGGACAGCCAGAACACCAGGTCCGAGAGCTTTTCGCGGCTCCAGGTCGGGTCGAAGCGGTTCAATCGACGCGAGGCCAGCAGCCAGGCGCCGCCGATGCCGACCAGGTACATCAGGCCGTACCAATGGATTTTCAGCGGTCCCAGGGCAACGGCCACGGGATCTATCTGCGGGTAAGGCAGCATGGTGACTCCTCTCGTTAAAGCAAAAAGCTAAGGCCGACGCAAAACAGCAGCGCCGCGAACAAGCGCTTGAGCACGCGGGGCGACAGTTTGTGTGCCAGACGTGCGCCATAGCGGGCAAAGAACATGCTGGTCAGGGCAATCCCCACCAGCGCCGGCAAATAGACAAAACCCAGGCTGTGCGCGGGCAAATGCGGATCGTGCCAGCCGAGCCAGATGAAACTCAGGGCACTGGCCACAGCAATCGGAAAACCGCAGGCCGACGACGTGGCCACCGCTTGCTGCATCGGCAGGCTGCGCCAGGTCAGGAACGGTACGGTCAACGAGCCGCCGCCAATGCCGAAAATCGCCGAGGCCCAGCCAATCACACCACCGGCGGCAGTCAGCCCAGGCTTACCGGGAATGCTGCGGCTGGCCTTGGGCTTGAGGTCGAGCGCCATCTGCACGGCAATCACCAGGGCGAAGACGCCGATGATCTTTTGCAGCATGGGGCCCTGGATCGCCGAGGCGGTCTTGGCACCAATACCGGCACCGACCAGGATACCCAGGGTCATCCAGATGAAGATCGGCCACTGCACGGCGCCTTTGCGGTGGTGCTCGCGAATGGCATTGATCGAGGTGAAGACAATGGTCGCCAACGACGTCCCCACCGCCAGGTGGGTAAGCACCGAGGCGTCGAAGCCCTGCAAGGTGAAACTGAACACCAGCACCGGCACGATGATGATCCCACCGCCTACGCCGAACAGCCCGGCCAGCACGCCTGCGCAGGCGCCCAGCAGCAAATAGAGCACGAATTCCATTGTCGCCCCCGTAAATTCAGTCCGGCATGGTAACGGAAGCGAGGCCTGTGGCTCTAGTGAAGACACATTAAGTCGATGGAACAGTCCAGGCGCTATGGGTAGAGTGAGCAAAAACGCAGAGAACCCGCTATGTGTCTGATCGTCTTCGCCTGGCGGCCCGGGCATGCCCAGCCGTTGATCGTCGCGGCCAACCGCGATGAATTCTATGCCCGCCCCAGCCGCATGCTCGGCGCCTGGGACGATGCGCCCGGCGTCTACGCCGGACGCGACCTGGAAGCCGGTGGCACCTGGCTGGGTGTCGGTCCGGCGGGGCGCTTTGCTGCATTGACCAATATTCGCGACCCACAGCAGGCCCAGGGCGCCCGCTCACGGGGCGAGCTGGTGGCGGCCTTCCTGCGCGGTGAATCAGGCGTCGAAGCCTATCTGGATAGCGTTGCCAGCCGCAGCCAGCAGTATTCAGGCTTCAACCTGCTGGTGGGCGATAGCCACTCGCTGGGTTACCTGAACGCCCGTGAGGCGCAGGTGCGGCTGCTGGGCGAAGGTGTCTATGGTTTGTCCAATGCCGGGCTGGATACGCCCTGGCCAAAACTGGTCAAGGCGCGTGCCGGACTGGCCCAGCAGTTATCCGACCCGCAGCCCGGCACCTTGCTGGAGCTGCTTGGGGATAACCTGCAAGCGGCAGACAGCGAACTGCCGGAAACCGGCGTAGGGCTGAGTACCGAGCGCTTGCTGTCGAGTGTGTTTATCGCCAGCCAGAACTATGGGACGCGGGCCAGTACGGTGTTGATTGTCGAAGCGGATGGTCGGCGCCGCCTGGTGGAGCGCAGTTTTGGGCCGTTTGGGGGGCATTTGGGGGAGGTGGATTTGCAGGTTTGACGCTGTCTGTAGGAGCGGGCTTGCCCCGCGATTGCGGTGTGGCAGACAAACCGCAATCGCGGGGCAAGCCCGCTCCCACCGGCCGCGCGATAGGTTTACAGGTTCTTCGCCGCCCCGGGATTGATCATCCGCGCCAACCCGAGGTTCTTCAGGGCCAGTTGCAACGAGCTGTGGATAACTTGCGGGTTGTCGATGCCCATGGCCTGCGCCAGCAGTTCCTGGGATTTGCTCAGGCTGACCTGACGCAGCATCCATTTCACTTTCGGCAAGTTGGTGGCGTTCATCGACAGGCTGTCAAAACCCATGGCCATCAACAGCACTGCCGCCGCCGGATCACCGGCCATCTCGCCGCAGATACTCACCGGCTTGCCTTCGGCATGGGCGTCACGCACCACCGTTTGCAACGCTTGCAGCACGGCCGGGTGCAGGTAGTCATAAAGGTCGGCAACCCGCGGGTTGTTGCGGTCTACCGCCAGCAAATACTGGGTCAGGTCGTTGGAGCCGACCGACAGGAAGTCCACCTGACGGGCCAGCTCACGGGTCTGGTACACCGCCGCCGGGATCTCGATCATCACCCCGACTGGCGGCATCGGCACATCGGTGCCTTCGTCACGCACTTCGCCCCAGGCACGGTGGATCAGGTGCAGGGCTTCTTCCAGTTCGTGGATACCGGAAATCATCGGCAGCAGAATACGCAGGTTGTTCAGGCCTTCGCTGGCCTTGAGCATGGCGCGGGTCTGCACCAGGAAGATTTCCGGGTGGTCGAGGGTCACGCGGATACCGCGCCAGCCAAGGAAGGGGTTGTCTTCCTTGATCGGGAAGTAAGACAGCGCTTTGTCACCGCCGATGTCCAGGCTGCGCATGGTCACTGGCAAAGGATGGAACGCCGCCAGCTGCTCACGGTAGATCGCCAGCTGCTCCTTTTCGCTGGGGAAGCGCTGGTTGATCATGAACGGTACTTCGGTGCGGTACAGGCCAACCCCTTCGGCGCCACGCTGCTGGGCGCGGGCAACATCGGCGAGCAGGCCGGTGTTGACCCACAGCGGCATGCGGTGACCATCGAGGGTGATACACGGTAGCTCACGCAGGGCATCCAGGCCCTGGGCCAGCTGGCGTTCTTCTTCAACGACATCGGCATACTGCTTGCGCAGCACATCACTGGGGTTGGTGTAGACATCGCCCTTGTAGCCATCGACGATCATGTCGATGCCGTCGACCTTCGAATACGGCAGGTCAACCAGGCCCATCACGGTAGGAATGCCCATGGCGCGGGCCAGGATCGCTACGTGGGAGTTGCCCGAACCCAGTACCGAAACCAGGCCAACCAGTTTGCCTTCAGGTACTTCGCCGAGCATGGCGGGGGTCAGCTCTTCACTGACCAGAATGGTGTTATCGGGGTAGACCAGCGTCTGCTGCCTGGCTTCTTGCAGGTAGGCCAGCAGACGCCGGCCCAAATCCTTCACGTCCGAAGCCCTCTCCCGCAGGTAGGCGTCGTCCATCAGCTCGAAGCGATTGACGTGCTCGCCCACCACCTGGCGCAAGGCGCCCTGCGCCCACTGCCCGGTTTTGATCACCTGCACCACTTCGCCGCCCAGGGCCGCGTCTTCGAGCATCATCAGGTAGACGTCGAACAACGCGCGCTCTTCCGGGCGCAGCTGGGTGGCAAGTTTGGCGGACAGGCTGCGCATATCGGCGCGCACACCTTCCAGGGCGTTATTGAACAGTTTCAGCTCGGCGTCGATGTCATCGACGCTTTTGTCCGGCACTACATCGAGGTCAGCCGGTGGCAACATGACCACCGCCTTGCCCACGGCAGCGCCAGGCGAACCCGGTACGCCGACGAACTTGGCTTCCTGGATGCCCTTGCCCTGACGGCCGAGGCCACGAATCGAGCCGGTTGCCTCGGCATGCGCAATTACGCCGGCGAGCTGGGCGCTCATGGTCACCAGGAAGGCTTCTTCGCCCTCATCGAACTGGCGCCGCTCTTTCTGCTGAATAACCAGCACCCCGACCACACGCCGGTGGTGGATGATCGGCGCGCCCAGAAACGAGGCAAAGCGCTCTTCACCGGTTTCGGCAAAGTAGCGGTAGCGCGGGTGGTCGGCGGCGTTTTCCAGGTTGAGCGGCTCTTCCCGCGTGCCGACCAGGCCAACCAGACCCTCGTTGGGAGCCATGCTGACCTTGCCGATCGAGCGCTTGTTCAGGCCTTCGGTGGCCATCAATACGAAGCGGTTGGTCTCGGGGTCGAGCAGGTAGACCGAGCAGACCTGACTGCCCATGGCCTCTTTGACGCGCAACACAATGATCCCCAACGCCGTCTTGAGATCCTTGGCGGAGTTAACTTCCTGGACGATCTTGCGCAGCGTATTGAGCATGGCTCGGGGTCGAACTCCGTCGTCAGTCGCGCGCCAGCAGGCGCGGGGCAAGCTCTTTGAGAGCGCGGCGGTAAACCTCGCGCTTGAATGTCACCACCTGGCCAAGCGGATACCAATAGCTGACCCAGCGCCAACCATCGAACTCCGGTTTCCCGGTCAAATCCATCCGCACCCGTTGCTCGTTAGAGACAAGGCGCAGGAGAAACCATTTCTGCTTCTGGCCTATGCACAGCGGTTGGCTGTGGGTACGAACCAGACGTTGGGGTAAACGATAACGCAACCAGCCGCGCGTGCAGGCAAGAATTTCAACATCGTCGCGTTCCAGCCCTACTTCTTCGTTCAGCTCGCGGTACAAGGCATCCTCTGGCGTCTCTTCAGGGTTGATACCACCCTGGGGAAACTGCCAGGCATCCTGGTTGATCCGGCGAGCCCATAGCACCTGCCCAAGATCATTCGTCAGAATGATCCCGACATTGGGGCGAAAACCATCGGGGTCGATCACGGCAGCAACCTCGCAAACGCATGTTGGGGCATTGTTCCACAAAGGGAACAAGACCAGCAACGCGCCTGTTTACCTTATGTGCACCGATGTGAAAAGTCCGTATTCTGTGGGACTTTTCAGATGTTATGCGAGTGACTTAAATGCGCCTGGCTTTATTCGATCTGGACAATACCCTCCTCGGCGGCGACAGCGACCACGCCTGGGGAGACTACCTGTGCGAGCGCGGTATTCTCGACCCGGTGGCCTACAAGAACCGTAATGACGAGTTCTATCAGGACTACCTGGCCGGCAAGCTGGACCTCAACGCCTACCTGGAATTCACCCTGGAGATCCTGGCCAACACCGAAATGGCCCAGCTCGACGAATGGCATGCAGACTTCATGCGTGACTGCGTTGAACCGATCATCCAGCCCAAGGCCCTGGCGCTGCTGCAAAAGCACCGCGATGCTGGCGACAAGCTGGTGATCATCACCGCCACCAACCGTTTCATTACCGGGCCGATTGCCAAACGCCTGGGCGTCGACACCCTGCTGGCTACCGAATGCGAAATGGCCGACGGCCGCTATACCGGCCGCAGCACCGATGTACCGTGCTTCCGTGAAGGCAAGGTGACCCGCCTGAACCGCTGGCTGGAAGAAAACGGCCTGAACCTGGAAGGCAGCCATTTCTACAGCGACTCGATGAACGACTTGCCGCTGCTGGAGCAAGTGGTCAATCCAGTGGCGGTAGACCCGGATCCGAAGCTGCGTGCCGAAGCTGAAAAACGCGGCTGGCCGGTGATCAGCCTGCGCGACTGATCAACCTGGTAGGAGCGGGCTTGCCCCGCGATGCGATGTGACTGACAGATCGCTATCGCGGGGCAAGCCCGCTCCCACAGGTGTTGTGTTCAGACCGGTTTGGCGCCCATCAGGCCGGCGATGGCGATGAAGCACACGCCGCTGAACAACGCCAATGCCAGGGTGAATTTGGCATTACCCACAGTCGGCGCCGTGCGCAGGCGGTTAACCCGCGCCAATAGCCAGAACCAGCTGAATGCACCGAAGGTGTAGATCACGCTGGAGCCCAGCACCCAGGTCTGGCCCAACGGCCAGCCAATCAGGTGGACCAGCCACCAGCCGGTGAACGGCATGCTCACCAGGCAAATGCCCATCAACAGCCAGACAAACACCAGCGGCCGCTGGGTCAGGCGGCTAGCCGCAGCCGTGTCGCCTTTGTGCCGCGCCAACCAGGTCCAGATCGCCAGCCCCAGAGCGCTGCCCAGCAGCACTACCGTGGCCGAGATGTGCAGGACCTTGAGCGTCGTCAGGTATTCCATGTCATTGCTTCCTTGTGAACTGTCCTGAGCTTAGCTGCTCAGCCCAGAAACAGCCGGTACGCCGGGTTGTCGGTTTCGTCCCAGTACGGATAGCCGATCTTGGCCAGCGCCGCGGGCACCAGGTGGCGCTCATCATCCGGGACTTGCAGGCCGGCGACCACGCGACCATCGGCCGCGCCGTGGTTGCGGTAGTGGAACATCGAGATGTTCCAGCGCCCGCCAAGCTTGTTGAGGAAGTTGAACAACGCCCCCGGCCGCTCAGGAAACTCGAAGCGCAGCACCAGTTCATCGCTGACCCGCGCGGCATGGCCACCGACCATGTGGCGGATATGCAGCTTGGCCAGTTCGTTGTCGGTCATGTCCAGCACCGGGAAGCCCTGCTCGCTCAGGCTCTGGATCAGGGCGCTGCGCGGGTCGGTGTCGGGGTGGGTCTGCACACCGACAAAGATGTGCGCCTCACCATCAGCATGGTAGCGGTAGTTGAATTCGGTGATCTGACGTTTGCCGATGGCCTCGCAGAACGCCTTGAAACTGCCCGGCTTCTCAGGGATGGTGACGGCAATGATCGCCTCACGGCCTTCGCCCAATTCGGCACGCTCGGCAACATGACGCAGGCGGTCGAAGTTGACGTTGGCACCGGAGTCGATGGCTACCAGGGTCTGGCCGCTGACGCCCTTGAGTTCAACGTATTTCTTGATCCCGGCCACACCCAAGGCACCGGCAGGTTCAGTGATCGAGCGGGTATCGTCGTAGATATCCTTGATCGCCGCACAAATTTCGTCAGTACTGACCGTCACCACTTCATCCACATACGTCTTGCAGATATCGAAGGTGTGCTGGCCGATCTGCGCCACGGCAACGCCGTCTGCAAACAGACCGACCTGCGGCAGCACCACCCGCTCACCAGCGGCCATGGCCGCCTGCAGGCAGTTCGAGTCGTCTGGCTCGACGCCGATCACTTTGATCTCCGGGCGCAGGTATTTCACATACGCAGCGATACCGGCGATCAAGCCACCGCCGCCGACCGGAACGAAGATCGCATCCAGCTGGCCCGGGTGCTGGCGCAGGATCTCCATGGCCACGGTGCCCTGCCCGGCAATGGTGTGCGGGTCGTCGTAAGGGTGGATATAGACGAAGCCCTTTTCCTCGACCAGCTTCAGCGAGTACGCCAGCGCCTCGGGAAACGAATCGCCATGCAGTACAACCTTGCCGCCGCGCGAGCGCACGCCTTCAACCTTGATCTCCGGGGTGGTCTTGGGCATGACGATGGTCGCCTTGATGCCCAACTCCCGCGCTGCCAGCGCCACGCCCTGGGCATGGTTGCCAGCCGAGGCGGTTACCACGCCACGGGCCAGTTCTTCAGCGGTCAGCTGCGCCAGCTTGTTGTAGGCGCCGCGAATCTTGAAGGAAAACACCGGCTGCAAGTCTTCACGCTTGAGCAGAATGTTGTTGCCCAAGCGCTTGCTCAGCTGACCGGCGGTCTGCAACGGGGTTTCGACCGCAACGTCGTAAACGCGCGAGGTGAGGATCTTTTTGACGTACTGTTCGAGCATCGGGAAAGCATCACTGAGCGGTTGGGCGGGCCTGGCAGTCTACCGCAGCGCCTTGTCGGGCGACCACAGCAAGACCCAGGATTTAGCCGCTATACTACGCGCCTTCACGATACTCCTCCCCGCTTCGGAGCCCGCATGACCCAGGATCAACTCAAACAGGCTGTCGCCCAGGCCGCTGTCGATTTCATTTTGCCCAAGCTTGACGACAAGAGCATCGTCGGCGTCGGCACTGGCTCGACCGCCAACTGCTTCATCGACGCCCTGGCCAAACACAAGACCGCCTTCGATGGCGCTGTGGCCAGCTCCGAAGCCACCGCTGCACGCCTGAAAGGCCATGGTATTCCGGTGTATGAGCTGAACACGGTCAGCGACCTGGAGTTCTATGTAGACGGCGCCGACGAGAGCGACGAGCACCTGAACCTGATCAAAGGCGGCGGCGCAGCCCTGACCCGCGAGAAGATCGTTGCCGCGGTGGCCAAAACCTTCATCTGCATCGCCGACGCCAGCAAGCTGGTGCCAGTGCTGGGCGCTTTCCCGCTGCCGGTCGAAGTCATTCCGATGGCCCGCAGCCATGTGGCCCGTCAGCTGGTGAAGCTGGGCGGCGACCCGGTTTATCGTGAAGGCGTGATCACCGACAACGGCAACATCATCCTTGATGTGCACAACCTGCAGATCACCAACCCGGTTGAGCTGGAAAGCCAGATCAATGCCATTGTGGGCGTGGTTACCAATGGCCTGTTCGCGGCGCGGCCGGCGGATTTGCTGTTGCTGGGGACGTCTGAAGGTGTGAAAACGCTTAAAGCTTAAAAGCATCGCGGGGCAAGCCCGCTCCCACCAGCAACAGCTGTGGGAGCGGGCTTGCCCCGCGAAGATAATTACTCGCCCTGCTTCTTGAACACATAAAACAGGTTCGGCTCGCTGACCAGGTAAATGGTCCCGGCATCGTCCATGGCGATCCCTTCAGCCTGCGGCACACTCTGCTTCAAACCCTGAAAGCCTTTGCGCAACGACAGCGTACTCAAGGGCTTGCCCTTCACATCCAGCTCCACCACCAATTGCGACTCATCCGACAGCGCCAGCAAGTGGCCGCTGCGCTCATCGAACTGCAAACTCGACAGATCCCTCACGAACAACCGCGAATCGCGCTTCTGGTCCTGCACGACATGCACGGCATAAGGCTGCTCCGGGTTTTCATGGGGGAAGCCATGCACCTCATAGATCAACATCGGGTCGCGCTCCTTGGCCACGAACAGACGCTTGCCAGCCGAGTCATAGGCCAGCCCTTCAAAGCCCTTGTTGCCGTTCAGGCCGATCCCCAGGGTCAGTTGCTCGGCATCTTTGGCATCGAGGAACAGCGTGTTGTCTTGCAGGTGTACACGAATCAGACGCTGTTCACGCTCGTCGGTGATGACATAGCTGCCCGGCCCCACGTACTCCACCGCCTCCGGATCACCGAACCCAGTCAGCGGCACGCGACGCAGAATCCGCCCGTCGAGCGACAGCTCGATCAGCTCGGAGCGCTTGTTGGTCACGGTAAACAGGCTTTTACGGTCGGGATCGAAGGTCAGCGCCGAGATGTCGTCGTCCAGGCCTTCAATTACTTTGGCTTCAAGCTCGACCCGGTATTGGTCCAGGCCAATGCTCTGCTCGAAGGGCTGCCACCAGGTCTTGATGTTGAACCAGCCGCGTTCGAACAAACGGTATTGCTGCCCTGCAACTGCGGCCAGCAGCAGGGCAAGAAGGCTTACAACCAGGAAAATCAGTGGCAGACGGATGTAACGACGCATTCAGGAGGACTCAACAAAGGACAGCCTGAATCTAACCATATCCAACTGAAGCCAAACTTAATCTTCGTGCAGGACGATTCTTAATGTGGCTCAGGGTTTACGGAAACGATAGAACAGATCCGGCTCGCTGACGATGTACAGCGTGCCGTGTTCGTCCATTGCCACGCCTTCGGCACGCGGAATACGCTTGTTCAAACCATTGAAGCCACCCAGCAGGGTCATGAAACTGACCTGCTCGCCGTTCTCGTTGAGTTCCAGCAGCATGTTGGAGTCGGCGGACAGCACCAGCATATGCCCGGTGCGCGGATCAATGCCCAGTGCCGAGAGGTTGCGCAAATCCAGTTCGTCGCTGGGCAGCGACTGCTTGTCACCAGTCAACGGGCTCTTGCCATCGCTTTTCCAGGTAAACAAGGCAGGCGGGCGTTCTTCGCCAAGGACGATGCGTTGCTGCCGAGGGTCCCAGGCAACCGCTTCAAACGCCTTGTTCTGGTTTTCCGAAGGGCCGAGGTCGTATTGCGGGAAGTCCGCAATGTTCAGCGAACGGGTATCGGCAGTGAGGGTGACGATGGTCATTTTGTGATCACGCTCGTCAACGATCGCCAGGCGCCCGCCTTCAAGTGCGGCGACGCCTTCCGGGTTGCTCCAGCCCACCAGCGGCATCTTGCGCACTACATCGCCATCAAGGGTCAGCTCGACCAGGAACGGGTTCTTGCCCATCACTGCGAACAGGGTTTTGCTTTCAGGGTTGTAGGTCAGGTCGGAGGCTTCGTCGTCTTCCATGCCCGGCAACACCTTGGCATCGATATCGACCACGTAATCCGGCAACCAGATGCTGGCTTGCTGCTCGACCGGGCTTTCAAAGCCCTCTTTTATCCACAACGCGCCGCGATCATCCCAGTGCATGGCGATAGCCACGCCATAGCCAATGATTGCTGCCGCAGCCAACCAGGTAGACCAACGCAAGGCGAGCCCACGCTTGCGCGCAGCGGGCACAGTTTTACTGGAAGGAACGGGAGTGGCCATGGGGGTCGGTGCTCTTTTTTGCCAGTTAATAACACATTACTGGCACGTTGGTAGAGCCAGACCGGCAAGCATTATCCGGATCAAGTGTGAAAAAAATGACAAAAGCCGACAGCATGCAGGGCAGCCAGAGTGGCTGGCTGCCCCAGGGGGTTACAGCACTGTGCTTTCGAAACGGCTGACACCTGGCAATTCCAGTACCAGCTCGTCGCCCGGCTCAAGCGGGCCAACGCCTGCAGGTGTGCCGGTGAGGATGACATCGCCGGCCTGCAGGCTGAACTGCGAAGCCATGTGCTGGATCATCGGCACAATCGGGTTGAGCATCAGCGCGCTGCTGCCGTCCTGGCGCACGTCGCCGTTAATGCTCAGGCGAATACCGATATCGGCCAGGTCTTCGAAGGTGCTGCCAGCGACGAACGGCGCCAGCACGCAGGCGCCATCGAAGCATTTGGCACGCTCCCACGGCAGGCCTTTGGCCTTGAGCTCGGCCTGCAGGTCACGCAGGGTCAGGTCCAGCGCCGGGGCAAAACCGGAAATGGCGTCGAGGACTTCCTCTTCGCTAGGTGCCGGCGACAACGACTTGCCCAGCAACACGGCAATTTCCGCCTCATAGTGCACCGATCCACGCTCAGCCGGGATCTTGAAGCCACTGTTGATCGGCACCACACAGCTGCCTGGCTTGATGAACAGCAACGGCTCGCTCGGAATCGGGTTGTCCAGTTCCTTGGCGTGCTCGGCATAGTTGCGCCCGATGCACACCACTTTGCCCAGAGGAAAGTGAATACGCGTGCCGTCTACATACTGGTGCTGATAGCTCATTACCGACTCCTGGCGCTATTGGAAGCTCTTATGCCTTTGACTTACTCGATCGCGAAGATTTTGCCCGGGTTCATGATCCCGTTAGGATCGAACACCGCCTTCACCGCTTTCATGTATTGAATCTCCACGGGCGAGCGGCTGTAGGTGAGGTAATCACGCTTGGTCATGCCCACGCCGTGTTCTGCAGAAATCGAGCCGTTGTACTGCTGGACGATTTCAAATACCCATTTATTCACCGTAGCGCACTTGGCAAAGAACTCGTCCTTGCTCAGGTCGTCAGGTTTGAGAATGTTCAGGTGCAGGTTGCCGTCGCCGATGTGGCCGTACCAGACCACTTCGAAGTCCGGATAGTTTTCTGCGACGATCGCATCGATATCCCGCAAGAATGCCGGAACTTTTGAAACGGTAACCGAGATATCGTTCTTGTAGGGCGTCCAGTGCGAGATAGTCTCGGAGATGTACTCGCGCAGCTTCCACAGGTTTTGCAGCTGCTGCTCGCTCTGGCTCATCACCCCATCGAGCACCCAGCCTTGTTCCACGCAGTGTTCGAAGGTGGCCAGGGCGGCATTGGCCACCTCTTCGGTGCTCGCTTCGAACTCCAGCAGGGCATAGAACGGGCATGGGGTTTCGAACGGTGCCGGTACATCGCCGCGGCCCATGATCTTGGCCAGCGCCTTGTCGGAGAAAAATTCGAAGGCGGTCAGGTCGAGCTTGTCGCGGAAGGCGTGCAGCACCGGCATGATCGAGTCGAAATCCGGCGTGCCCAGCACCATCGCCGTGAGGTTGTTCGGTGCGCGGTCCAGACGCATGGTCGCTTCCACCACAAAGCCCAGGGTGCCTTCAGCACCGATGAACAGCTGGCGCAGGTCGTAGCCGGTGGCGTTCTTGATCAGGTCCTTGTTCAGTTCCAGCAGGTCGCCAGCGCCGGTCACCACTTTCAGACCAGCCACCCAATTGCGGGTCATACCGTAGCGAATAACCTTGATTCCGCCAGCATTTGTACCAATATTGCCGCCAATCTGGCTTGAACCTGCAGAAGCGAAGTCCACCGGGTAGTACAGTCCCTTGTCTTCGGCAAAGTTCTGCAGTTGCTCGGTCACCACCCCTGGCTGGCACACCACGGTACGGTCGAACTCATCGAAAGCCAGGATCTGGTTCATGTAGTCGAACGACACCACCACTTCGCCATTGGCCGCCACTGCCGCCGCCGAGAGCCCGGTGCGCCCGCCGGACGGCACCAGCGCGACCTTGTTCCGGTTGGCCCAGCGCACGATGGCCTGGACCTGTTCGGTGCTCTTGGGAAACACGATCGCCTGCGGTGCCGGGGCGAAATGCTTGGTCCAGTCCTTGCCGTATGCCTCCAGGGATGCAGCATCGGTCAGCACCTTGCCAGGCTCAACCAGGGTCATCAGCTCATCAAGCAACGCAGAATCGGTCATCGACAGAACTCTCGAACTATTCATAGTCACCCTGAGCACTCTTCACGTGCCAGGGATGGGCGTATCGGGGGGTACTCATGCTAGCATACGCCCCCCGCTGATCGTGCTTTAGGCCGATGCTGCGAGAGCTTCACTTCCCTGCCATTTTTCTCCGGGACACAGGTTTACGCAGATGAGCAAGACTTCTCTCGATAAGAGCAAGATCAAGTTCCTTCTTCTCGAAGGCGTCCACCAATCGGCCGTGGACGTCCTCAAGGCCGCCGGGTATACCAACATCGAGTACCTCACCGGTTCTCTGCCCGACGCTGAGCTGAAAGAAAAGATCGCTGATGCCCACTTCATCGGCATTCGCTCGCGCACTCAACTGACCGAAGAGGTTTTCGACTGCGCCAAGAAACTGGTCGCTGTCGGCTGTTTCTGCATCGGTACCAACCAGGTCGACCTGGACGCGGCCCGCGAGCGCGGTATCGCGGTGTTCAACGCGCCGTACTCCAACACCCGTTCGGTTGCCGAGCTGGTGCTGGCCGAAGCGATCCTGCTGCTGCGCGGCATCCCGGAGAAGAACGCTTCCTGCCACCGTGGTGGCTGGATCAAAAGCGCGGCCAACTCCTTCGAAATCCGCGGCAAAAAGCTGGGTATCGTCGGTTACGGCTCGATCGGTACGCAACTGTCGGTTCTGGCTGAAAGCCTGGGCATGCAGGTGTTCTTCTTCGACCCGCTGACCAAGCTGCCACTGGGTAACGCCACCCAGGTTGCCAGCCTGCACGAACTGCTGGGCCTGGCCGACATCGTTTCGCTGCACGTGCCTGAGCTGCCGTCCACTCAGTGGATGATCGGCGAGAAAGAAATCCGTGCGATGAAGAAAGGCTCGATCCTGATCAACGCCGCCCGCGGTACCGTGGTCGAGCTGGACCACCTGGCTGCAGCGATCAAGGACAAGCACCTGATCGGCGCTGCCATCGACGTGTTCCCGGTTGAGCCACGCTCCAACGACGAGCAGTTCGAAAGCCCGCTGCGTGGCCTGGACAACGTGATCCTGACCCCGCACATCGGCGGTTCCACCGCTGAAGCACAGGCCAACATTGGTCTGGAAGTGGCCGAGAAACTGGTCAAGTACAGCGACAACGGTACGTCCGTATCGTCGGTCAACTTCCCTGAAGTGGCCCTGCCGGCTCACCCAGGCAAGCACCGCCTGCTGCACATCCACGAAAACATTCCGGGCGTACTCAGCGAGATCAACAAAGTCTTCGCCGAAAACGCTATCAACATCTCCGGTCAGTTCCTGCAGACCAACGAGAAAGTCGGTTACGTGGTAATCGATGTTGACGCCGAGTACTCGGACCTGGCGCAAGAAAAACTGCAACACGTCAAGGGCACTATCCGTTCCCGCGTGCTGTTCTAAGTTTTTTCAGTGCTATATCGCGGGGCAAGCCCGCTCCTACAGATCGTGTAGGAGCGGGCTTGCCCCGCGATGCTTTCAACCCTTACTTAACCGTAACGGTAATCTTCTTCGATTCAACGCTTGGCTTGAACGGCACGTGGAACTTGTCACCCAGCACCAGTTGCAGGGTGTGCTTGCCCGGGGTCAACGTCAGCTCAACTTCAGTCTGCGCCTTGCCGAAGTGCAATACCTGTGGACCGGCAGGCAATGGCGCCTTGTTTTCCGGCAGCAGGCTGGTCGGCAACACCTGATCGGCAGCCGGTTCCTTGTCGACATCTACCAGCAAGTGGTGATGACCGGTATGCGGGGTCTGGTCGCCCGC
Organism: Pseudomonas sp. NUPR-002; assembly: GCF_056322725.1. NCBI lineage: Bacteria > Pseudomonadati > Pseudomonadota > Gammaproteobacteria > Pseudomonadales > Pseudomonadaceae > Pseudomonas > Pseudomonas sp. NUPR-002. Next base: position 212,235 of record NZ_CM150476.1, on the reverse strand, counting down.
CGGTTTCAGCTCCATGCCCTCAATGCCGAACTTGACGGTGAAGGTCTTATCAACCGTCGCGCCATCGGCCGGGGAAACGATGAAGACCTTGGCGTCTTTCGGCGGCTCTTGGCTCTTCAGGCCTTCGGCGGCTGCGGCAAAAGCCGACACCCCCATCAACAGGCCGACGACGGCTGCACGCGAAACTAGGCTTTTCATTCACTTCTCCTGTGATTCTGTTCTTCAGTAGCTTTCGATAACCTTGCCAGTGAAACAAAAGGCAATGGCTTGTAACCATAGATCAATTGATTCAGAACATATCCGAATATTCTCACAGAAAAATTTGTTCCCTGCGCCTAACATCCTACTGCTGATGCTGTCCTAACTTACGCTCGACCGTGGCATTATCAGAAAGCCACGGCGATCTTCTTCACTGCCAATATTTTCAAGGGACTTCGATGCGTTTGACCACAGGGATACTTCTTTGCACCCTGCTCAGCCCATGGGCACATGCCGAACTGATTGACGATATGAACGACCGCGGCGAGCTGCGCATTGCCGTGGAAGCCAATATGGCGCCGTTCAACTTCAAAGATGACGGCAAACTGGCCGGCTTTGAAATCGAACTTGGCCAGGCGCTTGCCGATGAACTGGATGTGCGCGCCGAATTCATCGTCACCACCCGCGACGACGTGCTGCCGGGTGTTGAAAGCGGCAAATACGACATTGCCCTGAACCAGATCGCCGCCACCCCCGAACTCAAAGAACGCCTGGATTTCAGCGAACCCTACAGCTATTCCAGCGCACAACTGATTGTGCGCAAAGAGGAGAAGCGCCCGCTGAGTACCCTCCAGGCGCTCAAGGGCCACAGCCTTGGCGTGGTCCAGGGCAGCCAGTTCGCCGAGCAGGCGCGTGGCGTTGAAGGGGTCGACCTGCGTAGCTATCCAGACGCCACCCAGCCGATCAAGGATGTGGCCAACGACCAGATCGACGCGGCGATCAGCGACCGCCTGCTGGTGCCGTACGCCATACGCGACAGCCAGCAAGCGGTGACCGAGGGCGCCACCGTTGGGCCGATCCTGAGCCTGGCGATTCCATTCCAGAAGGGTAATCCGGCGTTCCATAGCGCTGTGGATAAAGCCCTGCAGCGCATCAAGGCCGATGGCCGGCTCAACACCCTGTCGCAGAAATGGTTCGGGATGGACGCCAGCAAGCCACCGAAGTAAGCACACCTATCGCGGGGCAAGCCCGCTCCCACAGATCCCTGTAGGAGCGGGCTTGCCCCGCGATTTTTTACAGTTGCGCAATCGCCAGCTCTGCCGCCTCAAGCTCCAGCTCGCTGAATACCAGCACCCCTTCGCGGCGCAGCAACGCAGCTGTCACCCCTTCGCCAGTGACTTTGTTGCCACTGAAGGTGCCGTCATAGGTCAACAGGTTGCCGCACGAAGGGCTGCCCGATTTCAGCACCGCAATGCGAATGCCGTGACGCCGCACCAGCTCCAGCGCCAACTGCGCCCCGGCCAGAAACTGCGCGCTGACATCCTCGCCGCTGACAGTAATCACCTGGGCCTCACCATCAAGCACCGCACGGCCCTGACCACCGGGAATTTCCGCAGGAGGCCGCGGTGTTGGCAGCCCGCCAGCGACTTCCGGGCACAATGGCACAACCCGGCCTTCAGCCTGCCAACGCTGGAGCAGATCAGGATGACCACTGCTGCGCCCGTCATAGCGCACCGCTTGCCCTAGCAGGCAGGCGCTGACCAGCACCTTGGGTAGGTCAGAAGGGTTCGTTGCCACGACGGCGGAACCAGCCGGTCACCGACAGACGCTCACGGTTGGCCGGCAACACTTCATGGGGAATATCGCCCGACAGGAACACCACCAGGCAACCACCTACCGGCTGCACGTCGTGTTCCTCGCCGTTTTTCAAGCTCATGCGCAACTGGCCGCCGTCCTCGGGTAGCCAGTCCGGATTGAGGTAGATCACTGCCGACACGGTGCGTCGGTCGTCATCGCGAAAACGGTCCAGGTGCTTGCGGTAAAAAGCCCCCGGCGGGTACAGGGCAAAGTGGCACTCGAAGTCTTCAAGGCCCAGGTACAAGCCGCGGTTGAGCGCTTCACGCAGGCTGTCCATCAACTCGAGGTACTGGTCGCAGCACTCCGCCTGGCCGGGCTCGAGCCATTGGATGTGATCACCACGAATGCCCTCGCGAACCCCTTGAGCAGACCCTCGCCCTACCGCTGCAGGCGCCAGTTCGCCCTCGGCAGCACGATTACGGCACTCAGCCGCCAGCGCCAGCGTCAGCGACGCTGGAAGAAAGATGTCCTGCTGTGACCAGCCGTGGGTGGCCAGGTCGTCGACAATGCGCAACAGCAGTGGGTGATCAGAAGATAGGGGCATGGCGCGCATAGTATCGATCTACCAGGAAAACCGACAGCGCCACTTGGCTGAGAGTATGCAATGGCTTCTCGACAAAGCCCGGCAAGGCCAAGACAATAGCGCCCTGCCGACAGGAGTCCTGAATGCGCCGTTTGTTTTTTTTGCTGATGATGATCTGCACCACGCCTGTCTGGGCAGACAGCCTCGACCAACTGTACAAGGTGGCTGGCTGGCCCGAGCAGCGCGCCCACTTTACCGATGCCCTCGATGCCGCTCAGCAGCGCTATCGCAATAGTCTGCCGCCCGCAGTTTTTCAGGCCCTGGTCAATAACAGTAACCAGCGCTTTCAAGCCCAGGCGGTGGATAAGCGTGCCCAGGCGCAATTGCGCGCCAACCTGAGCAATCCTGCCCCTGCGCTGGCGTTCTTCCAGTCGCCGCTCGGGCGCAAGATCGTCGCCGCCGAGCTGTTGGCCACGCGCCGCGACCAGTTGGCGAAAAATGCCAAGGGCTTGCCGAAGATTGAAGCCAGCGACAACCGCTTGCTGATTATCGGCCACCTGGCCCAGGCCCTGCCTGCCCGCGAAGCCGGCGCCGAAGTCAGCCTGGCGATTGCCGGGGTTGCCGCCGACAGCCTCAGCCAGATGATTCCTGGCCTGCTCGGTGGTGGCCAGGCGCAAAGCCTGCTCGATGGCCAGCGCCAGCGGCTGATGCAGCAAATCGGCAGCGAGCTGAACAACACCCTGCTGTATGTGTATCGCGACCTGTCGGATGCCGAGCTCGATGAGTTCGCCACCTTCGCCGAATCGGCCGAAGGCCAGGCGTACTACAAGGCTGCCCTGGCTGCCATTCGCGCCGGGCTGGCCGTTGGGCAGAACACTTCGGACCTGAAGTGATCAGCCCAAACGCTGGTCGATGAAGTCGAAATAGCGCTGGCGAATCGCCGGCAACTCATTGGCCAAGTGATGCCGCGCCTCGGGGATCAACAGAATCTCCGGCGTGGCGAACTTCTCCTGCAGCACCTTGAGGTTATGCGGCCAGTCCACAGTCATGTCGGACTCTCCCTGAATGATCAACGGCTGCCGCGCACTGACAGGCGCCGCCTCGATACGCTTGACCCACTCCACCAGCGCGCCAACCCAGGCGGTGGGCAAGCGCCGTGGTTGCAGCGGGTCAGCCTGCAGGAACGGCAAGAAGGTCGGATCGTTGCTGTTCTCGCTGAAGCGCCGCTCGATGCCTTTCACAAACGGTCGCAACAGGTGATAGCTGAGCTTTGACCAACGCCATGCACGTGGCCGCACCAGGGGTGCCAGCAGGATCACCTCGCCCTGGGCCGGGCTTTGCGCACCGCCGTGCAGCAGGTGATCGATGACAATCGCGCCGCCGGTACTTTGCCCGCACAGGTGCCAGGGCTGTGGCAGATCCAGGGCCCGGCCTTGCTCGAACAAGGCCTGTAGCACCTGCTGGTAAGTGCCGAAATCGTCGATGCTGGCCCGCTCACCGCTGGACAAACCGTGCCCCGGCAGGTCACAGGCGAGCACGGCGTAGTCCTGGTCCAGTGCCCAGTCGATGACATGACGGTACAACCCCATGTGGTCGTAAAAGCCATGCAGCAACACCAGCGTCGCCACTGGCGCAGGCGGCAACCAGACCTGCCCGACCACCTCGAAACCCGCCGCCTGGAAACGGCCCAGCCAGCGCTGCGGGGCAACCTTGCGCGCCGACAGGTCCAGCCCGTAGTAGCGTTGATAGGCCTGGGCCTCGGTCGACAACGGCTGACGCGCCGTCATTGCAGACAGGCTGGCGCGTAACGAGTCGGGTTGAAAAGACGCAGGCATAGAAAATTCCACACAGCAAAAGCCGGATATTGACCTGTGATATTCAGCTGTCGTCGGCAGCATGGCAAGCTAGGCAACTTTTTCTGGAATTTGCCCGATGCTTGCGCCTGCCACCCGAACCTTGCTTGGCCTGATAATCGCTGCGCTTTGCGCCGTCGGCTTATGGTGGGCCTATGACAGTTTCCAGAGTCGCTACCTGCGCACCTTCGACGAGCAAACCGCGCTGTTCTCCGGCGATCGTCTGCAGCTACCAGCAGACATCGCTGGCCCCGGCCCGATCCGCCTGGTGCACTTCTGGGACCCGGCCTGCCCGTGCAACGTCGGCAACCAGCAGCACCTGGCCGAACTGATCGAGCACTTCAGCCCTCAGGGCGTTGAGTTTTACGTGGTGCAAAAGCCCGGCAGCCACGGACAGTTGCCCAGCACCCTCAGCGCACTCAAACCCCTGCCCGAACTGCCCGGCGCAGAGCACCTGCCCGCCAGCCCCGGCGTGGCGATCTGGGACCGCCAGGGCCAGTTGGCCTACTTTGGCCCCTACAGCGAAGGCGCAACCTGCAATTCGAGCAACAGCTTCATCGAGCCGATATTGCTGGCCTTGAGCCAAGGCCGCGCAGTCAGCGCAACCCACACGATGGCCGTGGGTTGCTACTGCCCCTGGAGCCCTTGACGCAGGCGCGCGGGGTGCCCTCAGCGGCAGTCATGTTCTGTTGAGCACCACAGTCCATGCGCCCCTCTTTGGGGCTATTCTGTGTGCGAATTTGCTCGAAGATCGGACCACAACATCCAATAAAAAGCACAAGGAGTCCCAATGAAACGCAGCCTGACATTCCTCGCTGTGGTCATTGCCGCAGCAGCAGGCGGTGGGTATTGGTATGTGCACGGCAAGTTGCCGCAGCGCGAGGGCGAAGTCACCCTGTCCAGCCTGCAAGCGCCGGTCAGTGTGCGTTACGACGCCCGCGGCGTGCCGCATATCGAGGCCGCCAACGAAACCGACCTGTACCGCGCGCTGGGCTATGTGCATGCCCAGGACCGCTTGTTCCAGATGGAGATCATCCGCCGCCTGGCACGTGGCGAGTTGGCGGAAATCCTCGGTCGCAAGCTGCTGCCCACCGATACCTTGTTCCGCAATCTGCGCATTCGTGAACAGGCCGAACGCTACGTTGAACGCCAGGACAAGCAATCACCCGCCTGGCTTGCCCTGCAGGCCTACCTCGATGGCGTCAACGCCTGGCAGGCCAGCCATCCCAAGCCGATGGAATTCGATGCGCTGGGTATTACTCCACGGCCCTTTACCGCGCAAGACACCCTGAGCATCGCCGGGTACATGGCCTACAGCTTTGCTGCGGCATTTCGCACAGAACCAGCCATGACCTTTGTCCGCGACCAACTCGGCAGCGAGTACCTGAAGGTCTTCGACCTCGACTGGAACCCCGAGGGCGCGCTGCACAGCCGACCGCCTCTGGCAGCTGCCGACTGGAGCAGCCTGAAGCACTTGGCCCGCGTCAGCCAGCAGGCCTTGAGTGAGGCAGGCATCCCGCAATACGAAGGCAGCAACGCCTGGGCGGTGTCCGGCAGCCGTACACGCAGTGGCAAACCGTTGCTGGCGGGCGATCCGCATATCAGCTTTGCCGTGCCCTCTGTCTGGTACGAGGCCGAACTGTCGGCGCCCGGTTTCAATCTCTACGGCTATCACCAGGCGCTCAACCCGTTTGCATCGTTGGGGCACAACCGTGAATTCGGTTGGAGCCTGACCATGTTCCAGAACGACGATGTCGACCTGATCGCCGAGCAGGTCAACCCGGCCAACCCCGAGCAAGTGCGCATCAATGGCCAATGGCAGCCGCTGACCATCACCCAGGACAGCATTGCGGTTAAAGGCGAGGAGCCAGTCAGCATCACGCTGCGCCGCTCACCGCATGGCCCGATCGTCAACGACGTGATCGGCACCAACGCCGGGCCCACACCGATTGCCATGTGGTGGGCGTTCCTGGAAAGCGATAATCCGATTCTCGATGGCTTCTACCAGATCAACCGCGCCAATACCCTGGACAAGATGCGTAGCGCTGCAGAAAAGGTTCAAGCGCCCGGGCTCAACCTGGTGTGGGCCAATGCCAGTGGCGACATTGGCTGGTGGGCCGCCGCACAACTGCCGATCCGCCCGGACGGGGTGAACCCGACGTTCATCCTCGACGGCAGCACAGCCCAGGCCGACAAGCTTGGCTTCTACCCCTTCAGCGCCAACCCGCAGCAAGAAAACCCTGCCAGCGGCTATATCGTCTCGGCCAACTACCAGCCGCCTGCAGCCATGCCCATTCCCGGTTACTACAACCTCGCCGACCGTGGCCAACAGCTAGACCGCCACCTGGCCGACCCACAGATCAAATGGGATACACAAAACAGCCGGGCGCTGCAGCTCGATACAGCCAGCGGCTATGGCCCACGGACCTTGGCACCGTTGCTCAAGACCTTGCGTGAAGTGGCTACCGGCGAACAGGAGCAAGAGCTGGTCGAGCAACTAGCAAGCTGGAGCGGTGACTACCCGCTGGACTCGGTCAATGCCACGCTGTTCAACCAGTTCCTCTACGACCTGGCGTACGCGGCCATGCACGACGAGCTGGGTGACACCTGGTTCCAGACCATGATCAGTACCCGCGCCATCGACGCGGCCTTGCCACGCCTGGCCGCTGATGCCGATTCGCCGTGGTGGGGGCTGCACGGCAGCAGTGAACGCGGCACGCGCAGCGAAGCGGTCAAACGCGCCTGGCAGGCCAGCCTGAAACATTTGCGTGAAACCTTGGGCAATGACCCGAGCGCCTGGCAATGGGGCAAGGCCCACACCTTGACCCACAACCATCCGTTGGGGCTGCAGAAACCGCTGAATCTGTTGTTCAACGTCGGCCCATTCGCTGCACCGGGTACTCATGAAGTGCCGAACAATTTGTCGGCGAAGATCGGTCCGGCGCCTTGGCCGGTGACCTATGGCCCTTCGACCCGGCGCTTGATCGACTTCGCCGATGCCGCACAGGCGCTGACCATCAATCCGGTTGGGCAAAGTGGCGTGCTGTTCGACCGGCATTACGCCGATCAAGCCAAAGACTATATCGAGGGGCAGTACCACAGGGCACAGATGGGGGTGATACCGGCGCAAAGCACTTTGCGCCTGGTACCGTAGGGGCGGCGGTGGGGCGACTTGGCTTGCCCTGCGATAGCGTTGTGTCAGGTATACCGCTATCGCGGGGCAAGCCCGCTCCTACCGAGGATCAGAATGCTGGCAGGACGGCGCCGCTGTACTTCTTCTCGATGAAGGTTTTCACTTCCGGGCTGGTCAGGGCTTTGGCCAGTTTCTGGATCGCTTCGCTGTCCTTGTTGTCTGGACGGGCCACCAGGAAGTTCACGTAAGGCGAGTCGGAACCTTCAATCACCAGTGCGTCTTTGGCCGGGTTCAGGCCCGCTTCCAGCGCATAGTTGGTGTTGATCATGTCCAGGTCTACCTGATCCAGTACGCGCGGCAGCATGGCCGACTCAAGCTCGCGGAATTTCAGGTTCTTCGGGTTCTGGGCGATGTCTTTTGGCGTGGCCAGGGCGTTCTTCGGATCCTTCAGGGTGATCAAGCCCGCTTTCTGCAATAGCAGCAAGGCACGGCCGCTGTTGCTGCCTTCGTTAGGAATGGCAACGGTGGCGCCATCTTTGAGTTCGCTCAGGCTTTTGACTTTCTTCGAGTAACCACCGAAAGGCTCGACGTGTACGCCGATCACCGTCTCCAGGTGGGTGCCTTTGCCTTCGTTGAAGTTCTTCAGGTACGGCAGGGTCTGGAAGTAGTTGGCATCCAGGCGCTTCTGATCGACCTGAACGTTAGGCTGCACATAGTCGGTGAACACCTTGATCTCCAGATCCACGCCCTCTTTGGCCAGGGTTGGCTTGATCAGCTCAAGGATTTCAGCGTGAGGAACCGGAGTGGCTGCAACCACCAGCTTTTCGCCAGCGTTGGCGAAACCTGCAACCGACAGAGCGGCTGCCAGAGCGGTGAACAACAGGGCCTTTTTCATGTGCAGTCCTTATTCGAATACAGGGCCATCGGTCGACGGCAAAATTAGGCTGCCAGCACGTTAATCGCTGGCTTGGAGCGGACAATACCGAGATTCTTTATGCCGCAACAATATCTTTTATTTTGACGCTTATTCCATTTAGTAATTATTGCGTTTGCAGGCGTACCAAGGCTTGTTCCAACACCTTCTGCAAGGCGCTGCGCTCACCAGCGACCGCGCGCTGGCACAGTTGATCGAGCTGGCTGCTCAGTGCTTGCAGGGGGGTAGGCAAGTTCAGATGCTGCGGCAAAATTTCCTCGCCACTGCTGACCAGCAAGGCAAAGTGGATAACGTTTTCCAGCTCGCGGGTGTTGCCTGGCCAGCTGTGCAGCTCCAGCACGCGCTGGGCGGCCTCACTGATCAATGGCACCGGCAGGTTCAGCCGCGGGCTGTAGATGCCGACGAAATACTCGGCCAACGGCAGAATATCGCCAACCCGCTCGCGCAGGGCTGGGAGCTCCAGCTGCCCTTCATGCAAATAGTGGTAAAGCCGCTCATGAAACTTGCCCGCTGCCACCGCCTCGCCAAGGTCAATACTCGACGCCGCAACCAGCCGCACATCGACCGGGTTGGGTTGCTGGGCACCGACCCGGGTGACTTCACGGTTTTCCAGCGCAGCCAGCAATTTGACCTGGATCGCCAGCGGCAGGTCGGCGATTTCGTCCAGGTACAGCGTGCCGCCATTGGCCGAACCAAACCAGCCCGCGCGGCTGCTGGCGGTACCACTGTGGGCACCGGCGCTGTAACCGAACAGCTCGGCATCGGCGTAGGTCGGGCTGATTGCGGCACAGTTGACCGAAACGAACAGCCCGCCGCGATCACTGGCGCGGTGAATCTGCCGGGCCAGCAGTTCCTTGCCGGTGCCGGTCTCGCCACGGATCAATACCGGCAGCGCCAACGGCGCCAGTAGCTCCAGCTCCTCGCGCAGTTGCCGCGAACGCGGGTCGACGAACACCAGCGCCTTGGCGCGGATGCTCAGGGGGCTCTTGTCCTGCTCGGGAAAGGTCAACAGCGGCTGACCGAACGTGTCGTGAATACTCATGGCAAACTCCCGCCCGCAGCTACCGGGGCCGGGCGTTGGTCTTGAAAGTCAGTGAGCGCCTGAACTCAGGCGCGGCGAAGTGCGTGCTGTTCCAGGCGGTTCTGCAGGCGGTACAGGTAGGCGAAGCCCTGCTCCCAGCGGCGATGTCCGGACTTGACGTTGATATGCCCGGCACCGGCGAGAAAGCCGACCTCCGCGCCCCAGGCCCGCGCCAGTTGCATGGCGCGCGGCGCACTGACGGCAGGGTCGTTGTCGGAGCTGACGACCTGGCTGGGAAACGGCAGCAGCTGCTCTGCAATCGGTGCGAAGTTACGCAGCGCCGGGGCACAGGTGGGGCGCTCGACATCGGCAGGCGCCACCAACAATGCACCGCGTACGCGGCGCAGCAGGCTGGCACTGGCTTGCGCCGCCCAATGGGCAACGGTGATGCAACCCAGGCTGTGGGCAATCAGGATCACCGGAGATTCGTCAGCCGCGACCGCCTGTTCCAGGGCCGCGACCCAATCCTGGCGCTGCGGCGTCAACCAATCGCGTTGCTCGACCCGCGCGCTGTTGGGCAGCACTTGCTGCCAATGACTCTGCCAATGATCCTCTGGCGAACCTTGCCAGCCCGGCACAATCAGGTAACGGATCGACGTGTTGCGCATGGGGACGCCTCCTGCTGGGTTTGCGTGCTTGAGGTCAAGTATAGGGAGGCGTTTATATTCGTAAAGGAATAAGAAGCTATTTATTAATAACCAAATTACAACTGTAGGAGCGGGCTTGCCCCGCGATAGCGGTGTGTCAGCCACCCTCGCATCGCGGGGCAAGCCCGCTCCCACAGAGGGTGCAAGACAGTTGCCCATAAGGGGTGACCAAGGTGGTTTTCTTAAAAAAAAGGGGTCACCCCCTGCCTAGGAATGACCCCCGAAGTCCTGCCTGAGGTGTGTTGCTCAGCGAGCGGTAATCACCGACAACTTGGTGATGCCCGCACGTTCGATCGAGGCCATGGCACGCGCCACTTCCCCATAATTCACGCCATCATCGGCCTGCAGTTGCACGCGCAATTCCGGGTCTTTGACTTTGGCTGCCTGAAGGCTGGTTTCCAGTGTGTCGGGCTGGATTTCATCCTTGTTGATGAACAACTTGCCGCCACCATCGATGCTCACCACCAGCGGGTCTTTCTGCTCCACCGGGGCCACGGCTTCGGTCTTGGGCAAGTTGATCGGGATGGCGTTGGTCAGTAACGGCGCGGTGACGATAAACACCACCAGCAACACCAACATCACATCCACCAGTGGCGTTACGTTGATTTCGCTGAGTACTTCGTCGCTGTCCTGGGTCGAGAAGGCCATGTCAGGAAGCCTCCTTCACTTTTTGCGCGGCACTGCCGGATGGCTTGTAGGCAGTGGGGTGCACCAGTACGCGGAAGGCACTCTTCTGCGCCAGGCTGTAGAAGTCGTGGGCGAAGTCATCGAGGTCGGCAGCGGTGAGCTTCAAGCGCCGCAGAAAATAGTTGTAAACCAGCACCGCAGGCACCGCGACGGCAATCCCCACGCCGGTGGCGACCAGCGCCGCACCAATCGGCCCGGCCACGGTTTCCAGGCTCGCCGAGCCCGCCGCGCTGATGCCCTTGAGGGCTTCCATGATGCCCCAGACCGTGCCGAACAGGCCGATGAAGGGCGAGGTGCTGCCGATACTGGCAACCACTGCCAGGCCGGTTTCCAGCGAGCGCCGTTCACGCACGATTTGCTGGCGCAAGGCACGTTCCAGGCGGTCTTGATGGTTGATGGCCTGGCTCAGGTCACTGGCCTGGCCAGGTTCGCCCACCGCAATCGCCGCGTAACCGGCCTGCGCCACCCGTGCCGCTGCACCGGGTTGGCTCTCGCTCAGTTCGGCTGCGGCATCCAGGCTGGACGCCGCCCAGAAGTGCTTGTGAAAACGCTTGTCCTGGTTTTTCAGGCGTACAAACTGCACACCCTTGACCAAAGCCAGGCCCCAGGTGATCACCGAAAAGCCCACCAGCAGCCAGATCACCGCGCTTTCAATGGATTCGAGGGGGGATGCCAATAACGTCATGATCAGTACTCTCTCTGTTAGCGCGAATTAGTGGATCTTGAATTCGATTGGCACGCTGACCCAGCCGTCCACGGCCACTGCACCCTGCTTGGCCGGAGCGAAACTCCAGCGCTTGACCGCCGCCAACGCGGCATCGTCGAGCTGTTGGCGACCGCTACTGCTTTGCAGCTGAATCTCCCCCGGCTTGCCGCTGGCCAGCACATGCACTCGCAACAACACCGTGCCTTCCCAGCCACGCCGATGGGCCAGTGCCGGGTACTCCGGCGCCGGGTTCTTCAGGTACCCGGCGCTGGCCGAGGCTGGCGTGATCGGTGCCGGTGCGGGCGGCGCCGGTGCGGCAACCGCTGGCGTGGGCGCAGGCGCTGGTTCGACCGCCTTGGGCGCGGGCGTTGGCGCAGGCTTGGGCGCCGGCTTTGGTTTGGGCTGCGGCTTGGGTTTAGGCACCGGCTTAGGCGCAGGTTTGGCCGCCAGTTCATCAACCACTGGCGGCGGTGGCTCGACCACGGCCGGTGGCGGCGCGGGTGGCGGCGGTTCAACGGCCGGTGGTGCAGGTTGGGAAAACTCAATGGTCATCGGGGGGATTTGCGGCGGTACCACCGGCAGCACCGGCGTAGGCGCCTGACTGAGCCAATAGGCGACAGCGCCATGCAAGGCCAGGGCGAACAGCCCCAGGAGGATTTTTTCCTGACGCCCCAGGGCACTGCGCGGCGTGCGCTGCAAACGCTGCTGCGCCAAGGGCAAGCGGTGCGCTCGACCAAGATCAACCAGCTCCGCACTTGGCGTCTGGCGCCAAAGCACATTGAGCGCGGCGGCGGTCTGGACATTACCCATTGATCAGCTCCTGGAGTCTCTGTGTGTTTCATCGCAAGCCCGTCAATGGCCTGCGTTGCCTGAATCATTGATGCACACTGCTTAGTTCATAAAGTAATTTTTAAAGTTAAAAATAGAACCAAAACGAATATATAAAACCGGCGTTTTCCTCAAAGCCCCGTGGTTCGAGGCCTGCAGACAGGTGTTGGAAAAGCCATGCCTGCCGCGCATTGAAAGTATTCAAGGCAGGCATGGAGAAACCGCCTTCAGAAGTCGTAACGACCAGTCAGCCCGAGGGTTCGCGGGGTGCCCGCCAGCCCTTCATAGCCACCGTTGGCTGCGCTCCAGAGGGTGGTGTAGTAGGTTTTGTCGAAGGCGTTTTTCAGCCACAGCGAGACATCCCACTGCCCTTGGCCGAGATCGCCGCGCAGGCCTGTGGACAGGTTGACCACGGCGTAGCTGGGGATCTGCGCGAAGTCGGAGTCTTCGACGGTACCGACGGCTTTGGAGCGGAAGGCGTAGCTGGCGGTGACATACGGCTGCAGGCCGTTGTCCAGGTCCCATTGGTACTGGCCGTTGGCATTGGCGATCCACTTCGAGGCGCCGACCACCTGATGGCCAGTGAGATCGCAGGAGGCCGGTGCACCGGGGCGCAGGGCGACTTCCGGCGCGCAAGGGGCATCTTTGTAGGACAGGTAGCGCACATCGTTGTACGAGCCATTGAGGTTCAAGGTCAGGCCACGCACCGGCACCAGCGTGCTCTCCACTTCTACCCCGCGTGAACGCACGGAACCGGCGTTGGTCAGGTACTGCACGCGGTTGGCTTCGTCATAGGCGTTGGTCTGGTAGCCGTGCACCTCGGTCCAGAACAGGTTGGCGTTGAGCTGCAGGCGGCGGTCCCAGAGCGTGCTTTTCAAGCCCAGCTCAGCGTTGTTGGCGCGCTCGGTACCTACCAGCAGCGAATCGGCACCGGCCACCGGTGCAGTTGCCACGGCCAGGTTGACCCCGCCGGACTTCTCCCCGTGGGACACGGTGGCGTAGCCCAGCAGGTCATCGGTAAAGTGATAACTCAGGTTGAGCAGGCCCGAAGGACTGAAGGTGTACTGGTTGAGGTCGCCCGAGTCGTAAGCGCCGGTACGCCCCTGGCGAACAGCGGCGGCGGCCCCGGTGACGTCAGCCCCACCCACAGGCGCGTCGCGGTTTACCCAGGCACTTTTTTCTTCATAGGTGCCGCGTATACCGGCGGTAAAGTCCAGGCGCTCGCTCAGGTGCCAGGTGCCTTGGCCGAACAGGGCAAAGCTGTCGGTTTCGATGTGGCCTTTGCCCAAGGTAGTGACGTTGGCCAGGGCGCCCGCGGGCGTACCGTTCCAGATATCGGCCTGGGGGCCGTAGTACACGAAGGATTTGTTATCCAGGTCGGAGCCGAAGTAATAGGCACCCAACACATAGTCGAAGAAGCCACCGGTGGGTGAGGCCAGGCGAAACTCCTGCGAGTACTGCTTATCGCGCACCGAAACCCCGGAGTTGTACGCCGCAGGCACGTTCAGGCCCTCATCGTTGCGCGGGGTGAAATCCCACCAGCGGTAGGCGGTGACCGAGGTCAGGGTGAAATCGTTGTCCAGGGTCCAGTTGGCCTCCAGCGAGGTGCCGCCCTGGAACACCGTTACCTGCTGGTCGGTGTCGAGGTTGACCTTGCGCTTGTCGCCATCGATCAGCGTGGCACCCGCGGCCTTGGCGCGTGCTTCGTAACGGTTGACGCCATTGATGGTCGGCCCGGTGCTGTACAGCAAGCGGGTCCCGGCGCTGGAGTCCTCTTCGTTGTAGTCGCCGATCCAGCGCAGGTTGAACTGCTCGTTGGGCTTGTACAGCAATTGCCCACGAAAGCCCTGGCGCGAACCGCCGTTGAGGGTATTGCCGTCAAATTCGTTCTTGATGTCACCGTCGCTACGGGTGCGGTAGGCGGAAATACGCCCGGCCAGGGTTTCGTTCAACGGGCCAGACAAGGTGCCCTTGGTCTGGAAGTAACCGTCTTCGCCCACCGAGGTCTCGATGCTGCGCTCCGGGGTAAAGCTCGGCGCCCGGGTGCTGATGTTGATCACCCCGGCGGTGGTGTTCTTGCCGAACAAGGTGCCTTGCGGGCCGCGCAAGACTTCCAGTTGTTCGATGTCCATCAGATCGAATACTGCCATGCCTGGGCGGCCGAGGTAGACGTTGTCCAGATACAGGCCAACGCTGCCTTCCAGGCCATCACTGGCCGGGTTGTTGCCCAGACCGCGAATCGACACGCTGGACTGGCGCGCATGCATGTACGCCACGTTGACACTGGGCACCAGTTGCTGCAGGTCCTGGATGCGATACACCCGCTGGGTTTCCAGGGTCTGGCCATCGAGCACGCTGATCGGGGTCGGCACGTCCTGGGCACTCTCCTCACGGCGTCGTGCCGTCACCGTCACGGTTTTAAGCTGGCTCTCGCTGGCTTTCACCGCCGCTTGTTGCGGCTCGGCAGCCTGCACCGGCAACCACTGCGCACTGCCAGCCAGCAGCATGGCCAGAGGCAGGCGCTTGAGCCGTCGTGAAGAGAGAGGGGCAACGCGAAGGGTCGGACTCATGAGCGGCTCCTGATCAGGAATACATATTCCTGCTAGTTATTTATTTATCTTTTGAAAGATATTTAGCGAATAAGTAACTGCATTTATAAGGAGTGCGGCAGAGCTAGAGCAAATGCATTTGCCCGATACTTTTAATGAGAAAAAAGCATATGTGTGTGCAGGGAGGGAGGTGCTGGAGGGGTAAACGCATCGCGGGGCAAGCCCGCTCCCACCGGTGGTATATAAACCAGGTGGGAGCGGGCTTGCCCCGCGATCAGTGCATCAGATGTTGGCGACTTTCTGCCAAACCTTAGGTTTGAAGAACAGGGTTTCACCCCGCGCCAGGCCGCTCAGGCTGTCGTGGTCCTTGACCACCTCAGCCTCGATCAGCTCGCTTTGCCCTTCTACCTTCAGGGTCACCCGCGTAGTCGCTCCCAGTGGCCGGATGTCACGCACTTCCGCAGCATGGTGGCCTTCCACTTCATGACGCGACAACGACACTTCGTGCGGACGGAACAGCACGTGATGATCTTCGCTCAAGTGTAGGCGGTTGGAGTCGCCGAGGAAGTGGTAAACGAAATCACTGGCCGGGTTCTCGTAAACCTCGCCCGGCGAACCGATCTGCTCGATCACGCCCTTGTTCATCACCACAATGCGGTCAGCGACTTCCATCGCCTCTTCCTGGTCGTGGGTCACGAATACCGAGGTCAGGTTGATGTCTTCGTGCAGGCGCGCCAGCCAGCGGCGCAGCTCTTTACGCACCTTGGCATCCAATGCTCCAAACGGCTCATCGAGCAGCAGCACCTTGGGCTCCACTGCCAGGGCACGAGCCAGGGCGATACGCTGGCGCTGACCACCAGACAGCTGCTCCGGGTAGCGATCGCTGAGCCAGTCGAGCTGCACCATGTTCAGCAGCTCGTGGACTTTCTCGGCAATTTTGCTTTCGCTCGGGCGCTCGCCCTTGGGCTTCATGCGCAAGCCGAAGGCGACGTTGTCGAACACGCTCATGTGGCGGAACAGCGCGTAGTGCTGGAACACGAAACCGACGTTGCGATCACGCACATCGTGACCCGACACATCTTCGCCGTGGAACACGATGCTGCCCTGATCTGGGGTCTCCAGGCCGGCAATAATCCGCAACAGGGTGGTTTTGCCGCAGCCGGACGGACCCAACAGTGCGACCAGCTCACCGCTGTGGATATCCAGGTTGATGCTGTCCAGGGCCTGGAAAGCGTTGAAGCGCTTGCTGACATTACGAACTTCGATCGACATGAATTATTCCTCCGCGGCGCTGTGGCGCAGGCGGTTAATGCGAGACTCGCTCCACTGCTTGAGCAGCAGGATGAAGAGCGCCAGGATCAGCAACAGGCTGGCCACACTGAAGGCCGCGACGTGGTTGTATTCGTTGTAGAGGATCTCGACGTGCAACGGCAAGGTGTTGGTCACCCCGCGAATATGCCCGGAAACCACCGACACCGCACCAAACTCACCCATCGCCCGCGCCGTACACAGCACCACGCCGTAGATCAGGCCCCATTTGATGTTGGGCAGTGTCACGTGCCAGAACATCTGCCAGCCGTTGGCGCCGAGCAAGCGCGCCGCCTCCTCTTCCTGAGTGCCCTGCTCTTGCATCAGCGGGATCAGTTCGCGGGCCACAAAGGGCACGGTGACGAAGATGGTCGCCAGCACAATCCCCGGCAAGGCGAAGACGATCTGGATATCGTGATCCTGCAGCCACGGGCCGAACAGCCCCTGGGCACCGAACATCAAGACATAGACCAGACCGGCAATCACTGGCGACACCGAGAACGGCAAGTCGATCAGCGTCACCAGAATACTTTTGCCGCGGAAGTTGTACTTGCTCACACACCAGGCTGCGCTGACACCAAACACCAGGTTCAGCGGCACCGAGATGGCCACGGCAACCAGGGTCAGCTTCAGGGCCGACAGGGCATCGGGCTCGAAGATCGCCTCAAAGAAAGTGCCCAGGCCCATTTTCAGGCCCTGAGACACCACGATGACCAGCGGCAACAACAGAAACAAGGCAAAGATCAGCCAGGCAAGGCTGATCAGAATTCGCCGTGAAGTAGCACTGCCGCGGCGGGCAGCGTTGGCCGAAGCGGCCGCACCAATAGACGTTGCAGACATGGTTTTGGCCTCCTTCAAGGGGTTTCAATGCGCCGCTGCAGCAGGTTGATCAGCAGCAACAGGATGAAGGAAACCACCAGCATCAACACGCCGATGGCAGTAGCGCCGGTGTAGTCGTATTGGTCGAGCTTGACCATGATCAGCAGCGGCAGGATCTCGGTTTTCATCGGCATGTTACCGGCGATGAAAATCACCGAACCGTACTCGCCCACCCCCCGAGCGAAGGCCAGGGCAAAACCGGTCAGCCAGGCCGGCAACAGGGCTGGCAACAGCACATAGCGGAACACCTGCAGCGGCTTGGCGCCCAGGCAGGCGGCGGCTTCTTCGACTTCCCGGGGGATGTCGGCCAGTACCGGCTGCACGGTCCGCACCACAAAGGGCAGCGTCACGAAGGTCAACGCCAGGGTAATACCCAGGGGGGTGTAGGCGATCTTGAAGCCCAGATCGGTTGCGAACTGCCCGACCAGACCCGCTGGCGCATACAACGCCGTCAGGGCGATACCCGCTACCGCGGTAGGCAGGGCGAACGGCAGGTCGATCATCGCCTCGATGATCTTGCGCCCCGGGAAGGTGTAGCGCACCAGCACCCAGGCCAGCAGTGTGCCGATGATACCGTTGATGATGGCGGCGAAAAGGGCAGTACCGAAGCTCAGTTTCAATGCGGCGAGGACACGCGGCGCACTGACAATGGCCCAGAACTGCTCCCAGGTGAGCTGGGAGGCATGTATGAACATGGCCGCCAGCGGTATGAGCACAATCAGACTGAGGTACACCAAGGTGTAGCCCAGCGTCAGCCCGAAGCCGGGTATGACGGGGGAGATACGACGTGACATAAAGGTCCCTGGTTGAACGCACGAAGCCCGGGACAAATCCCGGGCCCATGCTGGCTACTGAACGGCGATTATCCTGACGGCTGCAAATTACTGAGCCGTGTAGATCTGGTCGAACACACCACCATCGTTAAAGAACTTGGGCTGCGCAGTCTTCCAGCCACCGAAGTCTTTGTCGATAGTTACCAGGTCCAGTTTCGGGAACTGTTTGGCGTATTCGGCGGCCACTTTCTCATCACGTGGACGGTAGAAGTTCTCTGCCGCGATCTTCTGCCCGGCTGGGCTGTACAGGTACTTGAGGTATTCCTCGGCGATTTTCTCGTTGCCTTTCTTTTGCGCATTCTTGTCGACCACGGCCACTGGCGGCTCGGCGAGAATCGACAGCGACGGCACAACGATGTCGAATTTGTCGGCACCACCCTCTTCCTTGAGGGCCAGGAAGGCTTCGTTTTCCCAGGCCAGCAACACGTCACCCTGACCGTTGTTGACGAAGGTAATGGTCGAGCCACGGGCACCGGTATCCAGCACCGGTACACGCTTGAACAGTTCCTTCACGTACTCCTGGGCCTTGGCTTCACTGCCACCGGTTTTCAGGCCATAGGCCCAGGCGGCGAGGAAGTTCCAGCGCGCACCGCCGGAGGTTTTCGGGTTCGGGGTAATTACCGATACGTCATTTTTGACCAGATCGCCCCAGTCCTTGATGCCTTTGGGGTTGCCTTTGCGCACCAGGAACACGATGGTCGAGGTGTACGGCGTGCTGGCGTCCGGCAGGCGGGCCTGCCAGTTGTCCGGCAGGGTTTTGCCGAGCTTGGCCACTTCGTCGATGTCACCGGCCAGGGCCAGGGTCACCACGTCGGCGCGCAGACCGTCGATCACCGCCCGGGCCTGCTTGCCCGAGCCACCGTGGGACTGCTGGATCTTCACCTTGTCGTCCGGGTGAGCCTGCTGCCAGTGTTTGATGAACTCGGCGTTGTATTGCTGGTACAGCTCGCGGGTCGGATCGTAGGACACGTTCAACAACTCGTAGTCCTTGGCGATGGCGGAACCGGCAAAAACGGCGCTGGCGAGTGCTGCCAGGGCATAACGGCGGATGGACATGGTGAAGCTCCCGATTGGCTATTTTTTTCTAATTCGGTGGCGTATTCATCGCGGGGCAAGCCCGCTCCAACAGAGGGTCAGGCGGGCTTGTGGCCTGGGTTCTGCAGGCGGAACTTTTCCTTGCGTTCGATCTGCACAACCTGAGCGTTGTGCACGGTGATCTCCACCGCGCCAAAACGCAGGTCGCGCAAGGCGCTCTGGATTTCGCGCAGAATGGTTGCTTCGTCCTGACCGTCAACGCTACGCAGAGATGCGCTCATGCTCGTGCTCCTGTGAATAAAAGGTGCCGTGCAGTTGCGCGAAGGGGAAAGACTGCACCTGGCTTGAGAGCAATCTTAGGGGGGCTTGAATATTCTTAAAAATACTATTTAAGAATTTTTATATAACCAAAACCTACTACTGTGGGAGCGGGCTTGCCCCGCGATAGCGGTGTACCTGACAAACCGCTATCGCGGGGCAAGCCCGCTCCTACCGTTGTGTGGTGATCAGCCCAGCTGATGCACCGGAACCGGCCGCCCGAACCAGTAGCCCTGACCCAGCTGGCAGCCATGTTCGAGCAAGAACCGCGCTTGCTCCGCCTGCTCGATGCCTTCGGCAAGTACCTGCATGCCCATGCTGTTGCCCAGGGCGATGATCACCCGAACAATCGCCACATCGTCTTCGTCCCACGGCAAACCGGCGACAAAACCCTGGTCGATCTTGAGTTTCTGCACCGGCAAACGCTTGAGTCGCAGCAGCGACGAATAGCCCGTCCCAAAGTCATCGATGGCCAGGCGTAGCCCCAGCTCACGCAAACGGTGCAGCTGTTCCAGGGCGATTTCCGGGTCGTCCATCACCGCACTTTCGGTCACTTCCAGCTCCAGCATCGCCGGGTCCAGCCCGGTGTCGTGCAGCACCTTGGCAACCTTCTGGAACAACTCACGATGGCCAAACAGGCGGCTGGAGATGTTCACCGCCACGTACTGCAACGACCGCCCTTCAGCCTGCCACTGCACCATCTGCGCGCAGGCCTGATGCAACACCCAGCTATCGATATCGGCAATCAGCCCGGTGCGCTCGGCAATTGGAATGAACTCACCCGGCGGCACCAGCCCGCGCTCCGGATGCTGCCAGCGCACCAAGGCTTCGACACCGATCATGGTGCCGTTGCTGAGGTCGTGTACCGGCTGGTAGTAAACCCGCAATTCTTCCTGCTCCAACGCCCGACGCAACTCAGCCGCCGTTTCAACCCGCTGCTGGGCGTGTGCCGTCATTTCTTCGGTATACAGGGCGTAGACCGCGCGCCCTGAAGCCTTGGCCGTGAACAACGCAGAGTCGGCATTGCGCAGCAACTGCTCAGCACTGAGGGCATCGCTGGGGAACAGGCTGATGCCAATGCTGACACCCACGAACAAGCGCTGGTTATCGATCTCGAAGGGCTGCTTCATGGCGTCGATAATGTTTTGCGCCAGCGCCGCAGCGTGGCCGACTTGCGGGCATTGCTCGGTCAACACGGCAAATTCGTCGCCACCCAGCCGCGCCAGGGTCATGCCATTGTCCAGCAAATCCTTGAGGCGCTCGCCCACCGCCTTGAGCAATTGGTCACCAACATTGTGGCCAAGGCCATCGTTGATGCTCTGGAAGTGATCCAGGTCCAGCAGCAACAAGGCACAACCACGCTTGTTGGCCTGAGCGGCGGCCAGCGCCTGCTCGGCGCGGTCGTTGAACAGCAGACGGTTGGGCAGGTCGGTGAGCGGGTCATGATGGGCCAGGTAGGCCAGCTCGCGCTCGGTGTGCTTGATCACGCTGATGTCGCTGAACACCGCGACATAGTGACTGACCTCACCGCTGTCATCGCGGATCGAGCAAATGGTCTGCCATTGCGGGTACACCTCGCCGCTTTTGCGCCGGTTCCAGATCTCACCGCTCCACTCACCCTTCTCGTCCAGGGCCGCGTAGATCTGCTGATAGAACTCAGGGCCATGGCGCCCGGACTTGAACTTGTTCGGTCGCTGGCCGATGACTTCATCCTGCTCGTAGCCGGTGATGCGCATGAACGCCCGGTTCACATGCACGATCACACCGTCCCGATCGGTTACCAGCACGCCTTCGAGGGTGCTGTCGAAAACCGCTGCGGCCATGCGCAGGCGTTCGCGGTCTTCGCGCCGCAGACGCGCGCCAACACCGATGAAATTCAACAAACGCGCGCGGGAAGTGAAAATCAGCATGGCGCTGCACAGCACCCAGACATAGGCACTGAGCAATTGCCAACGCGCCAGCTGCTGGGGATTATCGAAAAGGCTGCTCAATATTTGATCAGAGAGTGCCAGCCACAGCACAGACAAAACCAGGTACAGCGCAGCCATGCGCATGGCGTCTCGGATTGAAGCAGCCTGAATTCAACACATAAGTGCAACGCTCGCCCCTGCATAAACTTCGTACGGCGTCTTCCAGCCCAGGCGTTTTCGCGGGCGTAAATTGATCTTCGTTACCACGCGACTGACCGCCTCGACGGTCAGCTTGCTGAAGTCGCCGCCCTTGGGAAAATACTGCCGGAGCAGGCCGTTGGTATTTTCATTAGTGCCTCGCTGCCAGGATGAATAGGGTTCTGCAAAAAAGACTTGGCACTGGCTCCGATGCGCAATGCGTTCATGCCCGGCAAACTCCTTCCCGTTATCCAGCGTCAGCGTGTGAACAGCATGCCCCTTGAGCAACAGATTGATCGCCCGCGTTACCTGCCGGCGCGTCCTGCGCTTGACCGGATAGGCGCTCAGGTAGCCGCTTTTACGATCAACCAGCGTGACCAGATTGCCGCCTACGCCATGCACCGTGTCACCCTCCCAATCACCTAGACGCTCGCGGGCTTCGACCTCAGCAGGGCGCTCGGTTATCGATACGCGATTACGCAACTGTCCGCGCCGGTCGTGGCTTCCGTAGCGTTTTCGGTACAGCTTCCTGCGGTGCCGCAAATACTTGTATAACTCGCCACCTGCGTGTTTGTCGGTGGCGATAAACCGATAAATCCACTCGTGACTGACCGCGCGCTCCGGCTGCTCTTGCTTCAGGCGCTGAGCAATCTGCTCCGGGCTCATACCGTGTTTTAGCCAGAGCGGCAGATAATGGCTGAACCACGTTAATGGCTTGCAGTGCTTGCGCGCCTGCGCTCGACGGGCATCACTTTCATGGGTCGCAGCAACCGCTTTGTAGGTCTTCTGGGAGCTGTTGCGGCGAACCTCACGACTGATCGTCGAGGGATGTACGCCAACCTGTTTCGCGATGCTTGCCTGGCTTTTTCCGGCGCTCAGACCGGCCTCAATCTGGTAACGTTGGCCCTGAGTCAGCTGCCGGTAATGCGTAGTCATCTGCGCTTGAATCCTTCGGTGTGAGAGCCTGGATTCTACCGGTGGCTGACTCTCTGCCTATCGTTTCAAACGTTGCACTTATTCTATGAATTCAGGCAGACATAAGCTACAGACAAGCCCACAAAAAATATTGGGGGATTATAGGGTAGAAATATCCCGTGACCTCCTATCTAAAAGGCCGACTGGTTTTATTTGTGTGTGTACAGGGATAATGCTGCCGCTGTTCCTTATGTTCTAGAGGGCCCTTTCGCCTATGTGGTACCAAGGTTTGCTGAACTTGTCGGCCTGGCAACTGCTGGCAGTTACCCTGGTCATGACTCACGTGACCATCGTCAGTGTCACGGTCTACCTGCACCGTTATTCCGCCCACCGCTCGCTGGAATTGAACGCCGGGCTCAAGCACTTTTTCCGTTTCTGGCTGTGGCTGACCACCGCGCAGAACACCCGCGAGTGGACGGCCATCCACCGCAAGCACCACGCCAAGTGCGAAACCGTCGACGACCCGCACAGCCCGGTCATCCTGGGCCTGTCCACCGTCCTGCGCAAAGGCGCCGAGCTGTACCGCGAAGAAGCGCAGAATCCGGAAACCCTGCGGATTTACGGCAAGAACTGCCCGGAAGACTGGATCGAGCGCAACCTCTACTCGCGCTACAAACTCGGCGGTATTGCCCTGATGGCGGTGATCGACCTGCTGCTGTTCGGCACCGCTGGCATCACCATCTGGGCCGTGCAGATGATGTGGATTCCGTTCTGGGCCGCTGGCGTCATCAATGGCCTTGGCCATGCCGTCGGCTATCGCAATTTCGAGTGCCGCGACGCTGCCACCAACCTCGTGCCGTGGGGCATCATCGTTGGCGGCGAAGAGCTGCATAACAACCATCACACCTACCCGAACTCGGCCAAGCTGTCGGTCAAGCGCTGGGAGTTCGACATGGGCTGGGCCTGGATCAAGCTGTTCTGCTTCCTGCGCCTGGCCAAGGTCCAGCGTGTTGCGCCTATCGCCCACCGGGTCGAAGGCAAAGGCCAGCTGGACATGGACACCGCCATGGCGATCCTCAACAACCGCTTCCAGATCATGGCCCAGTACCGCAAGCTGGTCATCGCGCCGCTGGTCAAACAGGAACTGGCACGCGTCGATGACTCGGTGCGCCATCAGTTCCGCCGCGCCAAACGCTTGTTGTCGCGGGAAACCAGCCTGCTTGAAGACCGCCATCACCTGCGTATTCAAACCATGCTGGAACACAGCCAGGCGCTGAAAACCATCTACGAAAAACGCCTGGCCCTGCAGCAAATCTGGTTGCGTACCAGCTCCAATGGCCACGACATGCTGGCGGCCATCAAAGAGTGGGTACATGAAGCCGAAGCCAGTGGCATCCAGTCGCTGCGCGACTTCGCCGCCCAGCTGAAAACCTACTCGCTGCGCCCCGCCCTGAACTGATGCCGTTGATCGGCGCGCTCTACCCCGGGGCGCGCCGCCTGGAACTTCACCGCCTATTCTTACTCTGACTGGCACAACGCCCGCGTGGCGGGCCGGGTCGTGGCCGCCCGCCTCTGTGTGAGAAGTTCCGCGCAAATGGTCAATAAGAAACCGACGTCCCCACCCTGTAATGAGCCACCGGAAGCGGCCCAAACCCTCCTCGCGCTGATGCACGCGCAAGGCGAAGTTGCACGCCTGAGCGAGCGTGAACAGCTGTTCAGCTCGTTGCTCGACAGCGTCAACGCCGTGCTCTGGGCGTTCGATTGGGAATCGCGCCAGGTGCTGTATGTCAGCCCCGCGTATGAGCGCATTTTTGGCCGCCCGGCTGGCCTGCTGCTGGCGGACTACAACGAGTGGCGCGACAGCATCTACCCCGACGACCTGGACTACGCCGAACGCAGCCTGGCTGAGGTGCTGGTCAAAGGTGCAGTAGAAGACCGCGAGTACCGCATCATCGATGCCGACGGCAAAGTGCGCTGGCTCAGCGACAAGTGCTTCATCAACCAACAGGCCGACAACAACCATCGGGTCATCGTGGTCGGCATGGCGGAAGACATCACCGAGAAGAAACGCCTCGAAGGTGAGTTACAACACCTGGCCACCACCGACGTTCTGACCCAGAGCAGCAACCGCCGACACTTCTTCGACTGCGCCCAGGAAGCGTTCGACAGCGCGCGGCGTGAGCAGACGCCGCTCGCCTTCTTGCTACTGGATATCGATGATTTCAAACAGATCAACGACACCTACGGGCACCAGGAAGGCGATTACGTTTTGCAGCGCATTGCTGACACCGGCAAAGCCGTACTGCGCCGTGGCGACCTGTTCGGGCGGATTGGCGGTGAAGAGTTCGCCGCCGTATTTCCGGGGTGTACACCGCAGATTGCCCAGCAGATTGCCGAACGCTTGCAGCGCGAGATTCAGCGCTTGGGATTCAGCCATGACGACCAGTCTTTCAGCGTCACCGTGAGCCAGGGGCTGACGGGCATTACCGAGGCGGATGAGGCGCTCGACAGCCTGTTTGCGCGCGCGGATGCGGCGATGTATCAGGCCAAGCGTCAAGGCAAGAATCAGATTGTGGTTGGCTGATCGGGCCTTATCGCGAGGCAAGCCCGCTCCTACAGACTGGTGGGAGCGGGCTTGCCCCGCGATGCGATCTCACCCCTTACGCAACTTACCCAACTCCGCCATCCCCACCTTGAGCAACCGCGCAGTGCGACTGTCAGCCAGCGCTTCGAGCCCCTGCTCAGCCGGCAAGCGCGCCAGTTGCCCGGCCAGGTTCATCACCAACGCTTCACGCGAATACACCCCGCCGCCCAACTGGTAGATCGCAGCAATCAGCTCGCGCAGTTCCAGCGGCAAACGCCAGCGCGTGCGCAGCGCCGAACCGAACGCCGCGCCAAACTCATTGAGCGACAACTCGACACTGTCCTCATCCAGTTCCCCACCGGACAACCGCCACTCCTGCAGGCAGCGCAGCAGCGCCAGATCTCCCAGACAATGCAGCAACCCGGCGCAGTAACAACGCTCCTGATCCAGTTCCAGCATGCGCGCCAGGGTGCGCGCATATTCGGCGGCATGCAGCGACAGTGTCCAGAAATGCTCGGCCCGTTGCGCCAGCAGCGGGTCACTGAGCTTGGCGCTGCGCTTGAGTGCCAAGCCCAGAATCAGGTTCATGCTTTGCGTGGTGCCCAGCTTGTTCAACGCCTGCAACAAGGTTTGCACCGCGCCGTCACGGTGCAGCGCCGCGCTGTTGGCAGCGGCAATCAACACCGCCGTAATCTGCGGGTCGTTGCGGATTTCTTCTTCCAGGGTTTTCAGGTTGAGCCCTTGCGGGTTCAGGCTGCGTTTAATGGCTTGCTGCACGTCAGCCAACAACGGACCACCATCGGCGGTGGCCCGACGCCCTTCAAGAAAACGCGACAAGGTCATACCCGGCTGCAGCGGTGGCACCGGGCAGGCGATCTGCTCACCGACCTTGACCAGCAACTCCTCCAGACGGTGGCGCAGGGAGTCCATGTTCAACGGTTTGCTCAAGTACGCCGTAGGCGCGTATGGCAACGCTTCACGCACACTGGCGCTGTCACTGCGGTTGCTCATCAGAATGAACGGCAGCACCGACTCGCGGCCTTTGGCCCGCACCTTGCGCAGCAAGTCCAGGCCATCACCGCCCGGCAACTCGCGAGCAGCAATGATCAAATCAGGTTGGCACGACAACGCCGCCAGTGCCTGCGAGCCATCGGCACACACCTGCACACGCGCGTCGCAACGCACGCTGAGCAGCATTTGACTGAGCATCTCCCGTACCCAGGGATCGCCCTCGGCAATCAACACGCAAGGTGCTGTAGGTGGGTTGGTAGTGCTCATACTTGCCTCTCCAATAATTCACGACACGCAATCCCGCGCACCTTCCAAGGTGTCTCCTTACTGGCAACCTTAGCCTTGTTGCCTTCCTGAAGTCGAAAAAAAACCCGCCGAAGCGGGTTTTTCTTCTAGTGCGTCACAGTTTACGCAAGTTCTGCGAAGCACTCTTCGATGATGGCCAGACCTTTGTCCAGTTGCTCATCAGGCGAGGTCAGCGGAACCAGGATACGCAGGACGTTGCCGTAGGTGCCGCACGACAGCAGGATCAGGCCCTTGTCGCGAGCCTTGGCCACAACCGACGCTACTGCTGCAGCGTTAGGGGTCAGGGAACCGGCTTTCTCGACGACTTCAACAGCGATCATCGAGCCCAGAGCACGCACTTCACCGATGATCGGGTGCTTGTCCTGGATCTTCTTCAGGCCAGCGACCAGACGCTCGCCAACAGCCTGGCTGCGCTCCAGCAGTTTCTCTTCTTCGAACACTTCCATTACAGCCAGGGCTGCGGCGCAAGCGATCGGGCTACCGGCGTAGGTGCCGCCCAGGCCGCCTGGTGCGATGGCGTCCATGTATTCAGCCTTGCCGCACACACCGGCCAGTGGGAAACCACCCGCGATGGATTTAGCGAAGGTGGTCAGGTCTGGGGCAACGCCCATCTGCTCCATGGCGAAGAAGGTGCCGGTACGGCCAGCGCCAGTCTGTACTTCGTCAGCGATCAGCAGAATGCCGTGCTGGTCGCACAGGGCGCGCAGACGCTGCATGAACTCTTTAGGAGCAACGTAGAAACCACCTTCGCCCTGTACTGGCTCGAGGATGATTGCCGCGATGTCACGGGCTTCAGCGTCGTTCTTGAAGATACGCTCGATCGAAGCGATCGAATCGTCAATGCTCACGCCGTGCAGTGCGTTCGGGTACAGCGCACGGAAGATACCGCCTGGCATCAGGCCCATGCCGGCCGAGTAAGGAACGACTTTACCGGTCAGACCCAGGGTCATCATGGTACGGCCGTGGTAAGCGCCGGTGAAGGCGATCACGCCAGCACGGCCGGTAGCGGCACGCGCGATCTTGATGGCGTTTTCAACAGCTTCGGAACCGGTGGTAACCAGCAGGGTTTTCTTGGCGAAGTCGCCTGGAACGCGAGCGTTGATCTTCTCGCAGACTTCTACGTACGGTTCGTACGCCAGCACCTGGAAGCAGGTGTGGGTCAGTTTGTGCAGTTGGGCTTCAACGGCAGCGATAACCTTTGGATGCACGTGACCGGTGTTCAGTACCGCGATACCGCCAGCGAAGTCGATGAACTCGCGGCCTTCAACGTCGGTAACGGTGGCGTTCTTTGCCGAGTCGGCGAAGATCGGGTGGATCTGGCCAACACCACGTGGAACGGCGGCGACACGGCGTTGCATCAAAGATTCGTTGGTCTTGCTCATAGTGTCCTCAATTCGCCACACACAAGGTGGCGCGATTCAAGTCAGGTGGCCGGTATTCAACTGCAGGCAGCATGCGTTGATCGACTGCTGCAGGGGCCCAGGCCACTGGGTGTACGGTGTAAAAAAGGCCAGCGAGACGTCGCTCTCGCGCCCCGCTGGCAGAGGTAAAGCCTTACGCTGCGATCAGATGCTGATGCACAGGTATTTGATTTCCAGGTAGTCCTCAATGCCGTACTTGGAACCTTCGCGGCCCAGGCCCGAGGCCTTGATACCGCCGAACGGCGAGACTTCGTTGGAGATCAGACCGGTGTTGATACCGACCATGCCGTACTCCAGCGCTTCAGCAACACGGAACACACGGCTCATGTCGCGGGCATAGAAGTACGAGGCCAGACCAAACTCGGTGTCGTTGGACATGGCAATCACTTCTGCCTCGTCCTTGAAACGGAACAGCGGAGCCAGTGGGCCGAAGGTTTCTTCCTTGGCCACTGCAGCGTTGTTCGGCACGTTGACCAGTACGGTCGGCTCGAAGAAGTTGCCTTCGATCAGCTTGCCGCCAGTCAGTACCTGAGCGCCTTTTTCAACAGCGTCAGCGATGTGTTCCTGAACCTTGGCGACCGCTTTGCCATCGATCAGCGGACCGGTGGTGGTGCCGTCTTCCAGGCCGTTACCGATTTTCAGCTTGGCAACAGCTGCCTTGAGCTTCTCGGCGAAGGCATCGTAAACGCCGTCTTGCACGTAGATACGGTTGGCGCAGACGCAGGTCTGGCCGTTGTTGCGGTACTTGGAGATGATCGCGCCTTCAACGGCCTTATCCAGGTCAGCGTCGTCGAACACGATGAACGGCGCGTTACCGCCCAGCTCCAGGGAAACCTTCTTGATGTCTTTGGCGCATTCGGCCATCAGCTGGCGACCGATTTCGGTCGAGCCGGTGAACGACAGCTTGCGCACGATCGGGTTGCCGGTCAGCTCGCTGCCGATGTCGCCAGCGCTACCGGTGACCACGCTCAGCACGCCAGCCGGGATACCGGCGCGGGTGGCCAGCTCAACCAGGGCCAGGGCCGAGTACGGGGTTTGCGAAGCAGGCTTGAGCACCATGGTGCAGCCAGCGGCCAGGGCCGGGCCGGCTTTACGGGTGATCATCGCCGCCGGGAAGTTCCACGGGGTGATGGCCGCGGTAACGCCGATAGGCTGCTTGATCACGATCAGGCGCTTGTCTGGCTGGTGGCCAGGAATAGTGTCGCCGTAAACGCGCTTGGCTTCTTCAGCGAACCACTCGATGAAGGAAGCAGCGTAAACGATCTCGCCCTTGGCTTCGGCCAGAGGCTTGCCTTGTTCGGTGGTCATCAGACGCGCCAGGTCGTCCTGATGCTCAATCATCAATTCGAACCAACGACGCAGCTTGCCCGCACGTTCTTTGGCGGTCAGCGCGCGCCAGGCTGGCAGCGCCTTGTCGGCGGCTTCGATAGCACGACGGGTTTCGGCAGCACCCATCTTCGGCACAGTGCCGATGATCTCGCCGGTGGCCGGGTTGTTGACCTTGATGGTCTGACCGTTGTCCGCGTCCAACCACACGCCATCAATGAAGGCTTGCTGGCGGAACAACTGGGCATCTTTAAGCTGCATGTCGGCTTCCTTAACGGCACCGTACAGACACGGCGCGAATTATTGATTGTAGAAAAAGGAGAGCGTTTGAAATCTCAAACGAATCCTAGGAGCTACGACAGAAAAGGACAATAGGGTGTTCGAAAAAAAGAACAAAAAGCGCTATACGGCGCCTCTTTTCAGATCAGCGTCACTCCCAGGTCCCTATGTGTGCAAAATCGAACACAGCCATTTGTGGCGATGGACGCCGTCAGTCTAGATGGGTATCATGGCGCCCGCGTTGCACTCGTAGCTCAGCTGGATAGAGTACTGCCCTCCGAAGGCAGGGGTCGTGGGTTCGAATCCCGCCGAGTGCGCCATATAGATGAAAAGGCCCAGGTGAAAACCTGGGCCTTTTTTTATGCCTTGCTCCGTGGGAGCAACTGTCTTGATCATCCTGTGGGAGCGGCGGTGCGGCGACCCGACTTGCCCCGCGATGCGATGTTGGCTGACACACCGCCATCGCGGGGCAAGCCCGCTCCCACAGGTGGTGCAAGACTGCATCCCCCACCCACCGAAAGCCTATTCCAGCTGGCCTTGCACTGGCGCTTTGCCGTGGATCGCCGAGTAGCGCGCCAACTGCCCCAAGCGTTTATCCAGCTCCTGCAGCAGACGATTGCGGGTGGTGGTCACTTCGGTTTTGTTGAACAGCCCAGGCTCTACCGTGTACAGGTTGAACATCTGGTTGATCGTAGCCGGTGAGGCGATGTTGTAACTGGCCTCGGCGTTGTGGTTGTAAAGTGTAACCATTCTTCCGTTCTGGCTGTCGGCCGGGCGCGCGAACACCATGCTGATGTACTGCCCTTCACGAATGCGCACGTTGCTGTTGGAAAACTGAAAGCACGCTTCTTTGCCATTGTCCAAACGCACCCAGAACTCGTGCTCCTGCACATTGTGACTGCTGACGTGCATCGACGACGAGCTACCACCAATCGAGCCGTAACCATTGGCAATGTAACCGCCACCGGAGCTGTGTGAATGACTGGCACTCAAGTGCGTTTGGTTGCGCTTCTGGCTGTCGAGCACCTCACCGCTGAAGATGAAGAAACACAGCTGACGGTCGAAGTGGTTGAACGGCTCATCGATGAAGTTCGGGTCTTCGGCTGACAGGCTGATGTCGTACATGGTGCGGATCATTTCATCGCGCGCGGCCTTGTCGTGCTTGGCGCGCTCCTTGAGCTCGGCGCGGCGCACCTTGGCGTCTTCGATGGCCTTGAGAGCCTGGGCTTTGAGGATTGGGGTCTTTTCATTGGCGTAGGCGGCGGCTTTCTCGCTCGCTTCCTTGAGTACCGGCGCAGCCTTCTGGCCAGCCTCAACTGCCAGTTCCTTGGCTTTGGTCAATGCCTGGGCCGCTTTGGCAGCCAATTCGGGGTTGGCGTCGACGGCTTTCTTTTTCAGGTCATCCCAGAGACTCATTCTCTATCCTCTCAACGCGTCATCAATGAACAAGCCGCCTACGGCGGTGCTTTGCGGAGTTTACAGGCAGTTAGCGGGGTGAAGAATGTCAGATTTTATGTCGATCTTCCGAAAATACTGGCCGATGTAACGTCCTAGGAAATACCCTACCGAGTCTGTCGATCCCCATCTGCTTGTCCCTGGGAATACTTACTTCTAGGCTCCTACTCGTCACCGAAAACTCGGTGATCGGGTGTGGTAACCCGGAGTGAGGATCATCCTATACAGCCTATGGCGGCTGTGCGCGGGAGGCTTTCGGGCCTGCCGGGTTTGGACGATCCCCCGGTTTACCACCCCGCGTACAGCTGCCACCCATTCGTGTGGTAACGAATGACGGTGTCAGCCCAACAATGGATCGCCGACATGAAAAAAATAGTTCCCGACCCACCGCTTGAAGCATCTACAACCACCGCACACACCGTCTTCGGCTGTTGCCCGGCCGGGCACTCTCCTCTGTTTTCCGTTTGCTCCGGGATCGCTGCCCATGATGCGCTGGTGCATGCCTCTTTATATCTGAGCTGTGCTTACGACACTGGCTACAAAGCGTTCGATGACATCCATCCAGACAGCAAGAATTTCTTGTGGTCGACCCTTCATTCGGTAGAGATGGCCAAGGGGTTGGTTGAGGCGTTGCTGGAGGGCATAGAAGAACGGGCCATGGTTCAGATGAACAGCTAGCAACCTCCGGTGGGAGCGGGCTTGACCCGCGAATGCGGACTGTCAGGCACATTGCTTCGCGGGGCAAGCCCGCTCCTACCGGGGTCGGAAATGGGCCATGCGGGCATTCTGTGGGAGCGGGCTTGACCCGCGATTACGGGCTGTCTGGCACATTGCTTCGCGGGGCAAGCCCGCTCCTACCGGGGCTGAAAATGGGCCATGCGGGCACTCTGTGGGAGCGGGCTTGACCCGCGATTGCGGGCTGTCTGGCACATTGTTTCGCGGGGCAAGCCCGCTCCCACAGGCGGCGCTGTCTGACCAATAGCAAATTGCCATCCGTTTGAATTGACGACTTCTGCTCATGCCGTTAGTGTTGCACGACATTTCGGGCGTCTCTATTTAGAGCCGCCCGTTGCTTATCGGAAGAGCAGAAGGTAGATCAAGGATGCGCGGAGTACTGCTACGCAGCGGCAAAAGTGAACAATTCACTGCGCTGGGGGAAACCGGTCAGCCGGTTTACCGGGCTGCATTGCAGCTTCGTGAAGCTATTCGACGGAAAAACCCCGACCATCCGGGGCTGGTCGAGCACCTGGCCATTCCGCAAACCGATGAGCTGGGCAGCAAAATCGATTGGTACAGCGACCGCCTGGGTGATGTGATTCCCTGGAGCAGCGCGACCGAAGAAGAACGTGCGCCCGCACGCGCGCAGCTGGAAGTGCTGCAAAGCCGAATCAACGACCTGAGCAACGAGTTTCTCGGTCTCGACGCCAACGGCCAGCCACTGCCCGGCAGCAAGCCCGGCGCGCAAGGCGATCGCACGGTGTTCGGCAAGCTGCTGACCTGTGTGGTGCCGTTCCCCGATGAAAACTATGTGTACCTGGTCGACGGCAAACCAGTCCTGACCTTCTGGGGCTTTATCCACGCCGGTGCCGAGCGCAGCCGTCAACCACTGCATTGCCTGTACCCCACCACCCCGAAAGTCGCCGAGCCTGTTGCACCTGCACCGGTAGCGCCGGTCGCGCCGATTGCACCGCCTCCACAGCCGGCCCCGGTGGTCACCGAAGTCGTCAAACGCCCGTGGTGGCGGTACTTGTTGTGGCTGCTGGCCTTGCTGTTGCTGCTTGCCCTGTTGCTGTTCGGGCTGCGCAGTTGCTGGCCGGGCATGGGCCTGGGCGGTTTGCCGCTCGGCGATTTCAACAAGCCGGATATCCACGTAGATCCAAGCCTGCCGACAACCACCCTGCCTACAGGCAACGGCCTGCCTGTAACCACGGGCCAGCCTGTCGGTACAAACAACGGCGCTGGCGCGACGCTGCCAACTGGCGGCAACGTGCCCACTCCTTCCGGCGCCCCAGAGGCGGGCAACTCTGGCGCACCGGTCAGCGAGCCACCTCAGGCACCTGAGGCGAACAACGGCGAACCCGCTGCTGAGCAACCGCCTGCCGATCAGCAGCCAACGCCACCGGAAATTCCGGCTGACCAGCAGCCACCTGCCCCGCCTGAGCTGCCAGTAGAGCAGCCAGTACCGCCGTCACAAACCTCAGGGCTGACCATTCCGCCGAATGTCGGCAATGGCGCCGCCGACTTCCTCAACGGCAACTACAACGGTGCCGGTATTCAGGAAGTGGGCACCGGCAAGCCGCTGCGCCTGAAGTACGACTTCCAGAATGGCAAAGGCCAGGCCACGGTCAGCCGCTCCGATGGCGTGAGCTGCAAGGCGCCAGTGGCGGCAGCCATGAATGGCGGCACGCTGTCGATCACCAACGACGGCCAGGCAGCCTGTGCCGATGGCAGCAGCTACGAACTCCCCCAAGTGAATTGCACACCAGGCGCTCAAAGCATCGCCGACTGCTCCGGTAACTACGGCGCAGACGAGTTCAAGATGCTGATGAATCAAGCCGGCCAATAACACGAGAAGCGCAGAAGATGTTGCCTGAAATCACTCAGTTTGAAGAAACGGTCACGCTGGTCAGCGATAGCGGCATCCAGTTCATGGACTTCGCCCTGCGCCTGGGCCCCGATGAGCAGGCCGGCAAGTTCGTTCAGCTCAACAACGGTATGGTCCCGACTCGCCTGTTGTGGTCCAAGGAGTACAAGGACTTCTACGAACCTGAGCCCGACAAAATGGTTCAGGTCGAGTTCGACTCCACCGAAGACAACCACTTCCGCCTGGGCATGGAAGAAAGCCTGAAGCTGTTCGATGGCGTCTGGCTGCCGATTCCGTTCCTGCGCTACATGCCGCCGCACCGTTACGACGAAGGCCCGAACAACTGGTCGCGCATGCGTCTGGTCAAGCTGCCGGAAGCCGATATCGACGGCAATACCCACCGTCTGACCATCGCCTTCGACTGCCGCATCATGAAGAGTGTCGACGGCGCCGCCTACCTGGCCCCAAGTGAAGAAGACGTGCGCTCCGGTGTCGCCTTCAAGCTGGCTTGCAGCGCGCGCGAATACGGTTGGTTCCTGACCAACAACTGGATCCGCGAATGGCTGACCGAGCTGTACACCGAGGCCCGCGCCGAGTGGACCCGTGAGCGTCTGGACCGTGACCTGCAAGGCAACCGTCACATCGCGCACTACCTCAACCTGCTGAGCCTGCTGCGCCGCCCGGTGCCAGCCGAGCAAAGCACCGAGAAGCCCAAGGTCGAGATCCCGGAAATCAAGGTGGTGGCCAACGACGCCCAAGGCGTTGTGCAGCCGATCAAGGTTGATCTGGTACTGGACGTCGGCAACTCGCGCACCTGCGGCATTCTCATCGAAGACCACGGCCAGGCCGGCGCTGGCATGCTCAACAACTATGTGCTGGAGCTGCGCGACCTGAGCGAGCCGCACCAGATCTACAACCAGGCGTTCGAAAGCCGGGTCGAGTTCAGCAAGGCCGCCTTTGGTAGCGATCAGTGGTCGAGCCAGAGTGGTCGTCACGATGCCTTCCAGTGGCCGACCCTGGCCCGCGTCGGTGGTGAAGCCGGGCGTCTGGCCAGTCGTCGCCGTGGCACCGAAGGCTCCACCGGCTTGTCGAGCCCGAAACGTTACTTGTGGGACGAGAAAGCCTACGCCCACGGTTGGCGCTTCAACACTTCGAACAAGAAGGTCAGCGATGAACCGGAAGCGATTGCCGCGCCGTTCTCGTCGCTGATCAACGACCTCGGCCAAGCGCTGTACCTGCCGCCGAAAAACGATATGTCGGCGTTCTCGTCGCTGTATTCGCGCAGCAACCTGATGACCTTCATGCTCGCTGAAGTGGTGACTCAGGCGCTGTCGCAGATCAACAGCCCGGCGCAACGTTCGCGCCAAGGCCGCGCGCGCACTCCGCGCCTGCTCAACAGCATCACCCTGACTGTACCGCCAGGCATGCCGCAGGCCGAGCGCAGCATTCTCAGCAATCGCATGTTCGAAGCCGTCGGCCTGGTGTGGAAAAGCCTGGGCTGGCATGAAGGCGACAGCAACCCGTTCAAAGACAAGACCGTCAAACCACGTACCCCGTTGCCAAGCATCCGCGTGGACTGGGACGAAGCCAGCTGCGGCCAGTTGGTGTACCTGTACAACGAAATCAGCGAAAACTTCGCCGGTCACCCGGAAGAGTTCTTTGCCACGCTGGCACGCCCGGACAAGACCGAAGCCGAGCAGATCACCCTGGCCACCATTGATATCGGTGGCGGTACCACCGACCTGGTCATCACCGACTACCGCCTGGATCGCGGTGCCAACGGCGGCAATGGTGCCAACGTGCACATCGTCCCTGAGCAACGCTTCCGCGACGGTTTCAAAGTGGCCGGTGACGACATCCTGCTGGATGTGATCCGCGAATTCATTCTGCCGTCGTTCAAGCGCGCGCTGCAGGACGCCGGTGTGTATGCCCCGGATGCGCTGATGTCGCGCCTGTGCGGTAACGGCGAAGCCAGTGCGCAAGAGCGCGTATTGCGCCAGCAGCTGAACCTGCAGGTGTTCGTACCGCTGGGCCTGGCGGTGCTCAAGGCTTATGAGCAATACGACCCGGAAACGCCGCAGGAGGTGGTTGAGCAGAGCTGGCGCGAGCTGCTGGGCGATGCCTCGGTCAACGACAGTGTGCTGGAGTTCGTCAACGCTGCGGTGCGCCGTGACGTCGGACGCGATGGCACCCTGGACCTGCTGAGCACGCCGCTGACGCTGGACCTGGAGCAAGTTCACCTGGCGTTTGTCGGTGGCCAGATCAACATCACCAAAGTGCTCAGCGAACTGTGCGAAGTGATCTCGCATTATTCCTGTGACGCTCTGCTGCTGACCGGGCGTCCGTCGCGCCTGCCAGGCATTCAGGCGTTCATCCGCCAGCGCCTGCCATTGCCGCCAGGACGCATTCTGCCGCTGCAAAACTACCGCACCGGTGGCTGGTACCCGTTCCACAAGAACGGCCTGATCGACGACCCGAAAAGTACCGCCTCGGTCGGTGCGATGATCTGCCTGCTGTGCGCCAAGCACAGCGTGCCGAACTTCTACTTCCGCACCGCAATGCTCAAGCCGTACTCGATCATCAAGCACTTCGGTCAGATCGATAACGCCGGGACCATCAAGCATGGTGACGTGCTGTACCACAACCTGACCTCCGACAAGGGCCGCATCCAGCTGCCAATCGTGGGTGAAGGCGAAGAGCGTGGTACGCCGTGGCTGGAAATGCGTGGCGACATGCACCTCGGCTACCGCCAACTGGCCGCCGAGCGCTGGTCGGCCTCGCCGCTCTACACCCTGCGTTTCACCCCGCAAGGGCAGCGTAACTTCTCGCAGTCGATCGGCAAGGGCGGTGAAGCGCCGGTGCTGCGCATTCGACTGGCCGTCGATGAGCCATCGGACATTCTGCTCGAGCAGGGGCTGATCAGCGACAAGCTGATTATCTCGGATCTGAAATCGAACATTCAGGATGCCGACTTCGACTTCGAACGGGATCTTGAGCTCTCACTCAACACCATGCCGACCGGCAACCTGAGTGACAGTGACTATTGGCTCGACAGCGGGAACGTCAAAGGAAAATGAGCAATCTAACGCCAAAGCAGCAACAACTGGTGGGCGCTTGGAGCGCCGTTCACAAAGGCGCCGACCAGGCCCTGCAGTGGATCGAACAGGTCCGTGGCAACGCGGCCAGTGTCGAGGCCGAAGCCGATGGTCTGAACCTGCGCCTGCACCGCGCCCGCAACCGTGCCCGCGATCTGCAGCGCGCTGCTGCGACGCCGATGGTAATTGGCTTCTTCGGCCTGTCGCAGGCCGGTAAGTCGTACCTGATTTCCGCCCTGGCGGCCGACACCAGTGGCCGTCTGGAAACCGATTTCGGCGGCAAGACCCTCGACTTCATCGAGCACGTCAACCCGACCGGTCTGGGCAAAGAAGCCACCGGCCTGGTTACTCGCTTCAGCCGCTGGGCGCAACCAAGCCCGGACGCCAACTTCCCGGTAGAGCTGAAGCTGTTCAGCGAAATCGAAGTGGCGAAGATCCTGTCCAACGCCTGGTTTGAAGACTTCGACCAGGAGAAGCTCGACTATTCGTTCACCGACGAGCGCATCCAGGCGGTACTCGCCGCGTTCGAAGGCCGCGAAGTCGAGAACCTGCAGCCCGGCGTCAGCGCCGATGACGTCGTTGCCCTGTGGGACTACCTCAAAGGCAACTACGAGAAGTCGGTGCGCAAGCTCTCCGAAGTGTACTGGCCGCGGGTGATGAAACTGGCCCCGCGCCTGAACTACCGCCAGCGCGCCAAGCTGTTCTCGATTCTCTGGGGCGAGCAGGACGGCCTGACCGAGGTGTACGAGCAGTTGGTCGGTGGCCTGCAGAAAATGGGCTACCCGGACACCGTCTTCGCACCGTTGAGCGTTCTGGTCAAAGACGAAAACGGCGTTTACACCCAAGCCAACAGCATCATGAACGTCGACATCCTCGGACGTCTGGGCACTGGCCGTGATTTGCCGGTCAACGTGCTGCCGGTTCGCGAAGGCAAGGCACAGGCCAGCACCGGCCTGACCGTTGCCCAGCTGGCCGCGCTGACCGCCGAGATGACCTTCCGCCTGAGCAACACGCCGAAAGACCCTGTGGTGGAAGAAGTCGATTTGCTCGACTTCCCCGGCTACCGCACCCGGCAGAAGCTGCTGCGCATCGAAGACGCCGCCGACCCGAACGCGGTTGAAGAGATCAACCCGGTCTCGACCCTGATTCTGCGGGGCAAGGTCGCTTACCTGTTCGAACGCTACACCGACGCGCAGCAAATGAACGCCCTGGTGCTGTGCACCAGCTCGTTCAAGCAGAGCGAAGTGGTCAGCGTCGGGCCGGTGCTGACCCGCTGGATTCACAAAACCCAGGGCGCCACCCCGCAAGAGCGCGGTCAGCGCACCCCGGGCCTGATCTGGGCATTGACCATGCTCGACGGTTTCATCAGCAACACCCTCGGCCTGAGCGAAGGGCAACTGCCTGAGGGCTGCGAGAACATGATGAAGCTGACCATGATCGAGCGCTTCGGTGCCATGGAGTGGATGAAGAACTGGTCGAACGACCCGTTCAACAACACCTACCTGGTGCGCAAGCCGCGCCTGGACACCGCGTTCATCGAACGCGATGGCAGCAGCGGCGAAGAAAACGAATTCACCGACCGCCATGTGCAGCGTTTGGGCCAGCTCAAGCAGTGCTTTGCTGCCAGCCCTTCGGTGCAGCGCCACGTGAAAGACCCGCAAGATGCCTGGCAAGCCATGCTGGAGCTCAATGACGGCGGTATCACTCGCTTCAGCAGCAGCTTCAAGGGTGTCGCCAACATCGACTTCAAGCTGACCCGTATCGAAGAACAGCTGCACCAGTGCCGCGCCGATCTGCTGGAGCATGGCCTGCATGTGTGGCGTGAAGAAGATTTCGAACAACTGCTGAACAAGAAACGTCAGAAAACCCAGTACCTGCTCGACAACCTGGGCGCCGACCCGGATGTCATCGCCAACCTGATCCATGAGCTGCAATTGCCGGTGGAAGAGCTGCGCGACCTGTACCTGAGTGGCGTGTACCACATCGACGGGCTGGACGCTGAAGCCGAGGCCGAGCCTGAGCAGAACGTGCGGGCACCGGCCAACCAGGCGCCAGCGCTGAACTTCGGCAACCTGTTCGCCAGTTCTGCAGCGGAGCCTGCCCCGGCGGTGAAAAAACCGCTGGCACAGCGCCTGACCCCAGAACAGCGCTTCGCCCGCGCTGCGCTCAAAGCCTGGATCAAGCACATGCGCGACCTGGGCACACGCACCCTGCTGCTCAACAGCCTGCGCCTGAACAAAGACATCGTTGATGCCCTCACCGAAGAGTTGATCAGCGCCGTGCGCAACAAGGCCTTCATGGCCGACCTGGATCAGGCGGTCACCCGCCGGGTGCAAGGTGGCCTGCATCGCGATCAGACCGTGCAGCGCCAGGTGCTGTCGGTGCAGTTGCTAATGCGCGACTTCCTTTCCTGGTTCGGCCTGCTGGCCAAGCCGGAGGCCGAGCGCCCGCACAGCCTGCTGGGCGACCGTGCACCGGTATTCAGCTTCTATCGTTCGGTGCCGTCGGGCGAACTGCCGCAGCTGCCAGAGCAGCCGTCGCACCAGGAACAGCGTTATCAGGTGGATTGGTTATCGGGCCTGGCCTGGCTGACCCAGGAAAACGCCAAGAGCGGCGCCGACCCGGAAATTACTACCGAGCAGCGCCGCCAGTTGGCGGTCCTGCTGAACACATTCGAAGCGAGTTGAGTGCATGGGTATCAGAGTTGATGTACTGCCATTGATCGATAACACCCCGGGTCAGGGGTGGTTGCGGATTACTGGCTGGACGGGCGCCAGCGCGGGGCTTGAGTATTCGGTACAAAGCAGCCAGACCCGTGACTTTCTGCACCCCGGCAAGCAGTGGACCAACGTCGCCCACGGTTTCCCGCTGATCGGCCTGGCGCCGGCAGAGGGTGCCGATGCGCTGCAGGTGCTGGTCGGTCCTGATCTGATCGACCCGCTGCTGGCCGCCAGTGGCACTGCCAACTTCCGCATCACCCTGAACAACCCGGGGCTGGGCCAGAGTGAAGCGACCATGGTGCGTCTGGACAAGCACCTGCTCGCCTCGATTGCCTCCACCGGTGCGAAAAAGCCTGAGCCTGCGCCAGCACCGGTTGCACCGCCGGTGCAGATTCCTGAGCCAGTGGTCGTTGCTGAACCACCCGCTCCCGTGGTTGAAGCACCGGTCGTTGCTGAGCCCGCGCCAGAGCCGATTCCCGAACCACCGCTGACCCCACCACCGGCAGCGCCCGCGAAGAAAAACCGCTGGCTGCTGCCGTTGCTGCTGTTGCTCGTGCTGCTGGCGATTGCTGGCGGTGCCTGGTGGTTTATGCAACAACCTAAACCTGCAGTGGTCGATGAGCCGCTACCCGCGCCTGCACCCACCACCGAGCCGGTCGCCGATGCAGCAGCGCCTTGCACACTGGAAAGCATGAAGAGCCAGCCAGAACTGGCATTCGTGCAAGGTTGCATCCAGAAAGCGCCGGGCAGTGCTGCCCTGCTGGAAGTGATCAACCTGGCCAAGGCCAATAACCAGTGTGCGGTTGCTCAGCGTCTGTACGCCAACCGTGCGCAGAGCGGCGACATTCAGATCGCCACCGCTTACGCCCACGAGTACGACCCTAAGTACCACCAGCCAAGCGAATGCTTCAAAACGCCTGACAACGCGACTGCAGCGTACTGGTACGAGACCATTTTGGGTTTCGACGAAAACAACGCCGATGCCAAACAGCGCTTTGAGGAACTCAAGCCATGAGCCTGCAACTGCGCGGCGTAGCCGCTGCCCTGTTGGCCATGAGCCTGAGCCCGTTGCTGCAAGCGGCCGACCAGCCGCTGCTGCAGGCTGGCAAGAAAACCCTGTTCCAGCGTGTACTGACCACTCCAAGCTGCAAACTCGGCACCGCCGCCGGTGATGCGGCCGGTACTGCCCAACCCGCGTTCAGCCGCTTCTATGTGTACGAGCGCAGCACGGTGGGTGCCCAGGAATGGCTGCGCGTTGGCCCGGACACGCAAGGCAAGAGCATCGGCTGGTTACCCGGCGACTGCACCGTTGAATGGAAGATGCAGCTGACCCTGGCCTTCACCAACCCGGCCAACCGCGACCGCCTGATGTTCTTCAAGGAGCGCAGCCAGCTCGAAGGCATCCTTGACGCGCCGGATCCGGTCAGCCAGGTGGCGCCACTGCGGGCCAAACTCAAGCAAGGCAGCGAAGCCCCTGGCGTTCTGGCCCAGGAGCCGGAGTTCTTCGTCGATATGCAGAAGAACTTCTACCTACTGCCCGTGCTGAGCGGCGAAGAAGTGATGACGGAAGAGGGTTTCCGTACCCGTATTCTCAACGTCGCCTCGGTGAGCAAAGCGGATGCTGCCAATGCCGCTGCGGCGTCTGCGAGCACCCCTGCTGCAGCCAAGACGCAGATGAAGGCGTTCAGTGCCGCGGTGGTGTTCGTCATCGACTCGACCATCTCCATGGACCCATACATCGACCGTACCCGCGAAGCGATCAAGCGCGTGTACGAGCAGATCGAGAAGGAAAACCTCGGTCAGCAGGTCAAGTTCGGTCTGGTTGCCTACCGTTCCAGCACCAAGGCCGTGCCTGGGCTGGAGTACGTCAGCAAGATGTACGCCGACCCCAACACGGTCAAAGACGGTGCCGACTTCATGGCCAAGGTCGCTGACCTCAAACAGGCCAAAGTCTCCAGCAGCACCTTCGATGAAGACGCCTATGCCGGTGTCATGCACGCGGTGGACAAGGTGGACTGGAGCCAATTTGGCGCCCGGTACGTGGTGCTGATCACCGACGCCGGTGCCATCGACGGCACCGACAAGCTGTCGGGCACCGGCCTTGGCGCCGAGCAGGTCAAGATCGAGGCCAGCAACCCTGGCGTCGCGCTCTACACCCTGCACCTGAAAACCCCGAAAGGCGCGAAGAACCACAGCCACGCCGAAGCTCAGTACCGGGCCCTGTCGAACTACCCCGGCACCAATACCTCGCTGTACTACCCGGTCAATGCCGGTGACGTCGAAGCCTTCGGCCGCAAGGTCGATGGCCTGGCTGCGGCCATCACCCAACAGGTGAAATCCGCGTACCTGGGTGAAGATGCAATCGGCAGCGCCACCAACGCCAAGGTCGATCCGGCCGAGAAGAAGATGCTGGAAGACGCCGCGCTGATCGGCCACGCCATGCAACTGGCTTATCTCGGCAAAACCACTGGCACCCAGGCACCACCGGTGTTCCAGGCGTGGATCAGCGACCGTGACCTGATCAAGCAGAACCTGCCGACTACCGATGTGCGGGTGTTGCTGACCAAGGCCCAGCTCAGTGACCTGAGCGATGTGCTCAAGCAGATTGTCGATGCGGCCAACGAAGGCATGATTTCGCCAAGCGAGATGTTCACCCGC
Source organism: Pseudomonas sp. NUPR-002 (assembly GCF_056322725.1). Classification (NCBI taxonomy): domain Bacteria; kingdom Pseudomonadati; phylum Pseudomonadota; class Gammaproteobacteria; order Pseudomonadales; family Pseudomonadaceae; genus Pseudomonas; species Pseudomonas sp. NUPR-002. The sequence continues at coordinate 170,623 of NZ_CM150476.1, read as the reverse complement.
CTGCGTTCGGTCGCCGCCACCATGGGTGCTGACCCGAACCAGCTCAAGCAAGGTTCGACCACCCGTGTTGCCGACCTCGGCGTGCTGGGTGAGTACCTGGAAGACCTGCCGTACCAGAGCGAGGTGCTCAACCTCGATGAAGAAACCTGGAAAGGCCTGGACGGCCTGGCGCAGGAGAAATTCATCCGCAACCTGAGCACCAAGCTGCGCCACTACCAGCGCTACAACGCTGATGTGGACCGCTGGGTAGCACTGGCGCCAGGCAGCGACAGCCGTGACAACGTGTATCCCGTTCCGCTTGAGATGATGCCCTAAGCCCCATGCTGGATATCAAAGGACTGCTGGTGGTGCGCGGGCAAGGCCCGCAAGCCCACCAGGTACGGCTGGACTCGCTGCAGCTGCGCCAAGGAGAGATCTGCGCGATCACCGGCGAAAGCGGCTGCGGCAAAAGCACCCTGCTCGAAGCCATCGGCCTGTTGCTGGCGCCGCAGGCGCTGGAGCGCTACCAACTGGGGCCAGAGGCGCTGGACGTAGCGCGGTTGCTGGCCGCTGAGCGTGAGGCAGAATTGGCTGCTGTGCGTTCGCAGCAGTTGGGTTTCGTGCTGCAGAACGGTGGTCTGCTGCCGTATCTCACGGTGCGCGAGAACATCAACTTGCCACGCCGCATGCTCGGCCTTTCCGGCCGCAGTGACGCAGTAGGCACAGCCATCGATGTGTTGCGCCTTGCCCCGCTGCTCGACAAGTTGCCCCAGGCGCTGTCGATTGGTGAGCGTCAGCGCGTGGCCTGCGTTCGGGCGATTGCCCATGAGCCACGCCTGCTGCTCGCCGATGAACCCACCGCAGCCCTCGACCCGCTCAACGCCCGGCGTTTGTTCGAGCTGTTGCTCAATCTGGTCAGCGAGCTGGGCCTCAGCGCTTTGGTGGTATCGCACGACTGGGCGCTGATCGACAGTTTCGGCTTGCCACGCCTGGGCGCGGTCAACGGTGAAGGAGAGACGCGCTTTGAAGCCCTGGCATAAGCGTCTCGGATTACTCCTGCAGCTGTCGCTGGCCGACCTCTGGCACGACCGCAAGGTCACCCTGTGCATGGCCGCGTCGCTGGTGGCGGTGATTGCCCCGCTGCTGCTGTTGTTCGGTCTCAAGCATGGCGTGGTCAGCCAGTTGCAGAACGAACTGTTGAGCGACCCGCGCAACCTTGAAATCAAAATGCTCAGCAGCGGTCACTATGACCGCCAATGGATTGAAGCCCTACGCCAACAACCGCAAGTAGGTTTCGCCATCGGCCAGACCCGCTCGCTGAACACCCAGGCGGACCTGCTCGGCGAGCGTGGCCGCTTCGCTGACAACGTCGAAGTGATTCCAACCCAGGCCAACGACCCGTTGCTCAACTCGCCCCTGAGTGCCCTGCAGGGTGATCAGGTGATTCTCAGCGCGCGCGCCGCCGAGCGCCTGAGCGCCAAAGCCAGCGACAGCGTGCGTCTGCGCGTGGCCCGGCGTATGGACGGCGTGAATGAGCGCGGGGAACGGACTCTGCAAGTGCAGGCAGTGCTGGAGCCTGCGCGCTTCGCCCGCCCGGCGGCGTTTGTCAGCCCCGAGCTGCTGCTTGAACTTGAGTATTACCGCGATGGCTATCAGGTCGCGGCGCTGGGCGGTGTGACGGGCAAAACCCTGGACGGGGTGAACGTCGGCTATGCCCGCGCCCGCCTCTATGCCCGCGATATCGACAGCGTCGAGCCGTTGGAACGCTGGCTCAACGAACAACGCATCGAGACCAGCAGCCGCCTGGCCGAGATCGACAGCGTCAAGGCCATCAACCACGTGTTGGGGCTGATCTTCAGCGTGATTGCCGGTGCCGCACTGATCGGCTGCATCGCCTCGCTGGTGGGTGCCTTCCTCGCCAACATCGACCGTAAACGCCGCAACCTGGCGGTGCTGCGCCTGCTGGGCTTTGGCAGTGCGGCAGTGGCGGGCTACGTGGTGCTGCAGGCATTGCTGCTGAGTGCGGTGGGTTACCTCGGTGGGCTGGGCAGTTACTTCGTCGGCAGCCTGCTGTTCGATTACTTGCTCGGCAGCAGTCAGGCCACCGGCACCTTTGTTTGTCACATCACTGTCTGGCATGGCCTGGTGGCCTTGTTCCTGGCCTTCCTGGTCGCTGCCCTGGTCGCCCTGATCGGTGCCCTGCGTGCGATTCGAATTCAACCTGCGGAGAGTTTGCGTGAGCTTTAAAGCCTGCTGCCGTCTGATGTTTGTACCTCTGAGTTTCGGCTACCTGCTTAACGCTTCAGCCGCTGCCTGGGAAGAAAAGCACTACAACCCGATGCCAGAGGCCGATGACGTGGTGCTGCCAATGCCGTGCGAAGGCTCGATGGTGTTTCGCAAGGTGTTGATCCCGCTGGCCGGGCCGCTGGACGACTTCCCGATCAACATCGGCCAGGACAGCGCCGAGTGGGGCTATGTCGAACAGACCCGCCCCGCCTTCATCTCCGGCAGCTTCACCAGCGCCAAGGGTGACAAGTCGCGTTACTACCTGATGGCCAAGTACGAGATGACCCAGCTGCAGTACCAGGCCCTGACCAGCGAAACCTGCCCGACGCCGTCGAACAAACTGCGCTTGCCGGTGGTGTCGGTCAGTTGGCTGGATGCCCTGCAGGCCGCCGACAAATACAACCGCTGGCTGCGCGCCAACGCTGCGGCCAAGCTACCGAGCGAAGACGGCGCCCAGGGCTTCCTGCGCCTGCCTACCGAAACCGAGTGGGAGTTTGCTGCCCGTGGTGGTCTGCAGGTCAGCACGGCTGAATTCCGTGACGGCCGTTACCCCATGCCTGAAGGCCTGAACAGCTATGAATGGTACGCGGGCGCGCAGTCGGCCAACGGCAAGTTGCAGCTCAGCGGCCTGCTCAAGCCTAACCCGCTGGGCCTGCACGACATGCTCGGCAACGCCAGCGAGATGATGTTCGAACCCTTCCGCCTGAACAAACTCGACCGTCAGCACGGTCAGGCCGGTGGCTATGTGGTGCGCGGCGGCAACTACCTGACCGCCGAAGGCCAGTTGCGCACAGCGCTTCGCCAGGAAGAGCCGTACTACAACGGCGAGGGCCCGGTGACGAAAAAAACCAACGGTGTGCGCCTGGCGCTGGTGTCGCCGACCCTGACTTCGCGTGAGCGCGTCAGCAGCATCGAGAAGAGCTGGAGCAAGCTGGGCAACGATCAGCCGTCGGCCAACCCGAAAGACAAAGGCACCGTCAAAGCCCTTGAAGACCTGGCCTCCAGCGTTGAAGACCAAGGCCTGAAAGACCAGCTCAAAAGCGTGGAAAACCAACTGCGCGCGAGCAACCAGCAACAGCAGGAAGCCCGTGACCAGGCGATCCGCGCCAGCCTCAACCTCGGTGCGTTCCTGTGCACCAAGATGCTCGATGACGGCCAGTACCTGGACTTCCTGCAGAAAAACTATGCCGCCAACTGCAAGGCCGGTGAGGAAGACCCGACCTGCGGCATGCGCAAAACCAAACTGGACGAGCAAGACGACCGCCTGCACAAGCTCAGCCGTTACTACGCCAGCTCGCTGGTGGACTCGGCCTCGCTCTATGGCCAGCCGCTGCTCGAAGCGCAGATCCCGGTGCTCGAAGGGGTGCTGACGGCGAACAAGAACCTTGCCGAATTGACGCCTTACCTGCGCACCCACTGGAGCAACCAGGCAGCGTTCCTCAAGACCCAGAAGATCGACATCAACGCCTGGCTCAAGAGCTGCAAGGCCGTAACTCATAATTAACCGCGAACAAGGAAAGCTAACGTGAACAGCAAAAAACCAGGTATTGCCCGGGTGTGGATCGGTTTGATGATGGCGGCCAGCCTGGTGCTCAGCGGTTGCGCCAGCACCGGCAGTTCGCTGCTCGGCGACAACAGCCCAGGCACCGCTGACCCGCGCCTGACCTCGGGTAACGACGCCAAGTTCTTCAGCACCTCGGGTTATCAGGCGTGCGCGGTTGCCGCTGCCGGTGGCGTGCTGGCCTGCACCCTGTCCAACTCGAGCAACAAGGCGGTCTGCGCCGTTGCTGCCGGCCTGGCCGCCTGTGGCGTGGCAATGGGCGCCAACTACTACCTGGATGATCGTCGCGCCAAATACGCCGACACCACTCAGCGCCTCAATGTGATGAGCGCGGACGTGCAGAAAGAAACCGCCAAAGTCGCCGAGCGCACCACCACCCTGCAGCGCGTGATCAACGACGACAAGCAGCAGATCGCCGACATTCAGCGCGACATCAAAGCCAAGACCGTCGACAAGGCCAAGGCTAAGGAAAACATCGCCAGCATCGACAAGAACCTCGACCTGATGCGCAAAGACGTGACCAACATGCAAAAGCGCATCACCGAGTTCCAAGGCGTCGCCAAGCTTGAGCGTGAAAGCGGTTCCAGCCCGGCTGAAGTGGCGAAGGTCGAGGCCGAGATTTCCAAAATGAACACCAAGGTCGCGTCGCTGCAGCAAGAGGTCGATGGCCTCTACAACCAGCGTTCGGCAATCACTCTGGGCTGAGGATAAGTCATGTTGCTACGAATCGGCCTTGGCGCCTTGCTGCTCAGCACCCTGGCGGGCTGCGCCACCACTGCCTCGCAATGCAGCGCCTCGGACAGCAGCGCCAGCCTGATCAGCAAGCTCAACTGTGATTACGGTGGCGGCTACGCCGAGGGCGTGCGCAACAGCGAGCAAGAGCTGATCGCCGCCCGTGAGCAGAACCGCCAGTTCAACCAGGTGTTCGACGAGCTCAGCGCGCTGCAAGCCTCGACCCGTCAGGACCTGGCCACCCAGCAGCGCCAGCAGGCGAGCCTGGAGAAGTCGCTCAACGGTTTGTTGAGCACCCTCAAGGCCCGCCACGGCAATAAAAGCGATGTGCAACAGCAGATCGCCGGGTTGGAAAAACAGCTCAAGGCCAGCCAGAGCGCACCGGCAAAAAATGCCAGCAGCGCCCAGCTTGAAGCCCGTAAACAAGAGCTTAAAGCCCTCCAGCAGCAGGTCAGCCGCCTGCAGTTGAGCTTGGGTTACGAGTAAGCCCCTTCGGCAGCTTCGGCTGCCGATCTTTTTCAGGATTCCATCATGCAGCGGGTTACCCGTGATGCCGGGCCAGACCATTCGGGCCTGGCCGATCTCGTCCAGACAATCGCGATCATCACCAAGCACTTCCCTCCCAGCGTCGCCCAGCTGTATGCCGTTCCGCGCAGCGGCAAGGATGGCGTGCGTGAGTGGTGGACCGAGCTTGAAGGCCAGCCACGGTTGTACCGCGAGCTCAACGCTGACCAGCAAGCGGGTTTGCTGAACGTCTACGAGCAGCGTCAGGACGCCATTCGGCAACTGGCCGCCGAGCTGGAGCAGCGTGGCTTGTCGGGCGAGGCGTTGAATTTGCGGCGCCTGATTGGCCCGGCCAACCTGGATAACCTCTACAGCGTCAACGGCCAGCCGCTGCTGGTGCGTTGGGGCGAGCCGGTCGTGGCGCCTGCACCACCGCCTGCGCCGCCTCCGCCCGTTGCCCCGGTGCGCCGCCGCTGGATCTGGCTACCGTGGTTCCTGCTGCCGCTACTGGCCTTGCTGGCCCTGTTGGCTGCCTTGTGGTTCGGCTGGCCGTACCTGGCGCGCTGGTTCGAAGGCGAGCCGGCGCCGACCAAGCCGTTTGCCTGCATCAAGAGCCCTACCGTACAGCCGCCAGAACTGTCGGTGGTGCTCGATACCTCAGGTTCCATGCAGCTCAACGTCGCAGCGACGCTGGACGATGAGCAGTGGTTCTTCGAAAACCAGGACAACCCGGCACCTGACCTTGTGCGCCTGAAACGGATCATGCAGGGCCCGATTCGTATGGATGTGGCCAAGCAGTCGCTGACGCAAATGGTCAATGACCTGCACCCGGCCATCGACATGCGCATCGTCACCTTCGACGGCTGCCGCACGCCGGTGGACCACGGCGTATTCAACCTGGCCCAGCGCCCGGCCTTGATCCAGGGTATCCAGGGCCTGGTCGCCAACGATGGCACCGCGCTCAGCGCCAGCCTGGACATGGCTGCCCGCGCCATGGATGGCCGCAACCGCGACGGCGTGATCGTGATGTTCGTCGACGGCGCGGATGGCTGCGGCCAGAACGTCTGCGAAGTGGCGCAACGCATCGCCCAAGAGCAACCGCGACTGAAGGTCAACCTGATCAACATCAGCAACAACAGCCTGGCTGACTGCATCGCCACCAGTACCGGTGGGCAGGTCTACTCGGCCAACGATGCTGCACAGCTGGCCGTGGCCCTTGAGGCGGCGAGCCAGGACGTGTCCAGCAAAGCCAACTGCGACTAAGGGCCGGGCAAATGCAACGAGTACTACGCGACACACAGGCGAACCAGCAAGCGGCCTCGGTGCTGGAGCAGACGGTGGCGCTGATTCGCCAGCACTTTCCGCTGAGCATTGCCCAGCTGTATGCCATTCCGCGCCAAGGCCGTGATGGTGTGCTGGAGTGGTGGTCAACGCTGGAAGGTCAGCCGCACCTGTATGCCAGCCTCGAGCGGGAACAGCAGGCGCAACTGCTGCAGCGTTATGAAGAGCGCCAGGCCGCCGTTCAGCAGCTTGCTCAGGAGCTGGAGCGACGTGGCCAGCCAGCGGCAGCGCAGGCGCTGAACCAGCTGATTGGCAGCCCTGACCTGAACAACCTGTACAGCATCAACGGTGAGCCACTGGTGGTGCGTTGGGGTCAGCCAGCGCCTGTGCAGGCGCCACCTCCCGTCGCAGCGCCAGCCGCTCCAAAACCGGCCCCGCCGCCACCTCCTCCACGCCCGGTGCGCCAACGTCGGCCGCTGGTGCTGTGGCCGTGGCTGCTGGGCTTGTTGTTGCTCGCGTTGCTATACGGTTTGTACCAGCTATGGCCGACGCTGCGTCAGCTCTGGCAAGCCGCTGGGCCACAGGCCTGCACCCCTGGCGGGGCATTCAAGGCCTCGGAATTTACCGTGGTGCTCGACACCTCGGGCTCCATGGATGAGCGGATTCGGGTCAAGCGTGAAGACGAGCAGTGGTACATCACGCTGCTGCGCAGGGTGCCGCTGGTGGAGGAGTTCCTGCCGTACGACGCCGCGCAGCGGATTTCGCGCATGGATGTGGCCAAGACCTCGCTGAGCTCAGTCATTCAGAACCTGGACAACGATATCGACATGCGCCTGGTCACCTTCGAGGGTTGCCGGGCACCGCTGGACCATGGCGTATTCAACCCCGGCCAACGCAACGTCCTGATCGACAAGATCAACAAGTTGCAGCCTTCCGGCGGTACGGCGCTGGGCGACAGCCTTGACGCCGCCGCCAGCCAGATGAACGGCCGCGACCGTGATGGTGTAATCGTGATGTTCGTCGATGGCAGCGACAGCTGTGGGCGCAGTGTGTGTGCTGTGTCCAAGCAGATTGCCGAGCAACAGCCACGACTGCGGATCAACATCGTCAACATCAGCAAAAGCACCGGCTCCAATTGCGCGGCTGAAAACACCGGTGGCCGGGTTTACACCGCCAACGATGCCGCCGCCGTCGCCGCCGCCCTCAAAGAGGCCAGCCAAGAGGTGTCCAGCGCCTCCGACTGCAACTAACTCCCCCCGGTGGGAGCGGGCTTGCCCCGCGATGCGGTGAAACTGACACACCGCTATCGCGGGGCAAGCCCGCTCCTACCCGCGGTGGTTGATGACGTTTTTCAATGGGCTCGATGCCGCTTTCGCTCTTGCTCTGTGGCCGTCTGTACACGATTCTTTAGCTATCTGCCGTCATCAACTCCCAGCATTGCAGAGGCCTCTATGAAAACCGTGGCACAGCTCCTGAAAACCAAAGCCCAGCAGCACCAGCAGGTTCATACCATTGGCCCCGGGCAAATGGTCCTCGATGCCCTCAAGTTGATGGCCGAGAAAAACGTCGGCGCCTTGCCTGTGGTCGAGGGTGGCCAAGTGGTGGGGATCGTCAGTGAGCGCGACTACGCGCGCAAGATGGTGCTCAAGGGCCGCTCGTCAGTGGGTACTCCGGTCAGCGCGATCATGAGCGCACCGGTAATCACCGTGGACCCGCACCAGAACATCGAGTACTGCATGAACATGATGACCAACAGCCATTTGCGCCACCTGCCGGTGGTGGAGAACGGCGAGCTGTTGGGCCTGCTGTCGATTGGCGACCTGGTCAAAGAAGCCATCGCCGAGCAAGCCAATATGATTCAGCAGCTGGAACAGTACATTCGCGGCGATTGATTCGCCGCGTAGCGGCTCAGCGGTATTCGCCCTCCAGCTCATCGAGCTGGTGGTCGAAGCTGCGCAGGCGTGCCGACCAGGTGTACACCAGCACTTCCAGGTCGCGGTTCAGTACCGCGCCGCCTCGTCCGCCTCGTCCGCCGCTTTGCTGCGAATCGCACAGGTCCAGTTGATAGCGCTCACGGGCCATGGCGGTGGCGACGGTGGAGAGTTCGCGGGCGTTGTCCAGCCAGTGTCGGCGTAGGTCGTGGGTTTCTTTGTCCAGCTCCCGGCACTCGCGTTTCAGGGCTTCCAGGCTTTGCTCCAGCGGCGTGCCTTCCAACTCGCCCATAACTTCCTGAAAGGTTCGCCCCGGCTGCCAGTAGCTGCCCCAGAAGTAGCGGTCGAAAACGGTTTCAACGCGCCGCAAGGCGACTTTGGTGTTCCAGATCGCCACCAGCGTTCGGCCCTGAGCCAGCTGGCGCTTGCTGACCCGTAATTGCTGCCAGGCAATCCAGGCCAGTGCAGTCAATGCCAGTGCCCCGATCACTCCGCTGGCTGCGTAGAGAAATACCAGGGCCTGGTCCAGTTGATAGCTCTGTTTGACGCCGTAGAAATAACCGACGGTCAGCAGGCCCAAAGCACTCACGGAACACCAGAAACCGACGGCATAGGGATCTTTCATTGCGCTATCCCCCTGTTGTTTTTTTCTGAGCATAGCAACGCCGCACGCCGGTATCAGTGCCACTCAGCGTTTATTTCGCAGGGCCTCATTGAGCTGATCGAACATCACTGCCCAGTCCGAATCTTCCTCGATACTATCCTTGAGAAAGGTCCGTTGCGACTCGTTCCAGAACGGTGCGTCGACCAGTTTGATCTCGCCTTTGAGCGGCGAATGGCTGGTGATGAACTGGTCGATGCCAACCGGGTCGTCGGGCAAGCCAAGCTGTTTGAACAATTCTGAAAACTTGTGATTGGGTGCTTCCATAGGTCACTCCTTAGCGCCAGACCAGCCGTCCACGACGCCAGCCTGGCAGTGGGTTGATCATCAGCAAACCTCACGCACTTCGGCGTTAGGCACCAGTTTCAGGTATTGCGCCATGTTCATGTGGATCAGGTGGTCGTGATCGCCGGCTTCGACATAGACATCGCCTTGGCGGGTCAGGGTTGGGTCAACCAGCATCTTGATCGAGTAGGCATCGCCCATGGCCGGAATGGCGCCGCGTTCACAGTCGCCAAACAAGTGGGGCAAGTTGCTTTCCGAGGTCATGTGCCACTGTCCGGTGGCCTGCACTTTGCTCATGTCCAGGTGACGATTGGCCGGTAGCACGGCCATCAGGTAGTTGCCATGACGGTCGTCGAGCATGACTGACTTGGCCACCCGCTCGGCCGGAACCCCTGCCATGCGCGCCGACTCAAGGCTGGTGGATGAGTGCGCGTGAGGAACGATGTCGTAGTCGCAGCCGGCCTTGTCCAGGCACTGCTGCAGGGTTTTTGCCATACGCATGATGCACCTCCAGAGAGAGCTCCCCCACTGTTGAAGTTTAGGCCGTGCGCCTGCAGGCAGCAGACTAAACTTAGTAGACACGCACAATCCGGGTGAATTCAGGTGATCGCTCGTTGGTGTCGGCACCTGCTCTTCCTGCTCTTGCTCGGCGCGTTGCCTGGCAGCCAGGCAGCGCCCGCTCATTCGGTATTGGTGCTCAGTATTAACGACGCCATCGGTCCGGCCAGTGCCGATTATCTGATACGTGGCCTGCAACAAGCCAAAACCGACCAGGCGCAACTGGTGGTGATTCGCCTGGATACACCGGGCGGGCTCGATAGCTCGATGCGCGAGATCATCAAGGCGATCCTTGCCAGCCCTGTGCCCGTCGCCAGCTTCGTTGCGCCCAGCGGTGCGCGGGCGGCGAGCGCCGGTACCTACATTCTCTATGCCAGCCACGTGGCCGCGATGGCCCCCGGCACCAACCTGGGTGCTGCCACCCCGGTGCAGATCGGCGGCTTGCCCGGTACGCCGAAAGACCCGGGCGCACCACCGGCAGCACCGACCGGCGACAAGCAACCGGCACCCACCGAGCAAGACACCTTGACCCGCAAACAGGTCAACGACGCTGCCGCTTACATTCGCAGCCTGGCGCAACTGCGCGGGCGCAATGCCGAATGGGCCGAGCAGGCTGTGCGTGACGCTGTCAGCCTGCCCGCCAGCGAAGCGCTGCGCCTGAAAGTCATCGACCGCGTCGCCAACGACCTGCCGGATCTACTTCGCCAACTGGACGGCAAAACCCTCGAAGCCGCCGGGCAATCGCGCCCCCTGAACACCGCCAACGCGGCCGTGATCGAGCGCCAGCCCGACTGGCGCACACGCTTGCTGGCGGTGATCACCAACCCCAGTGTGGCGCTGATTCTGATCATGATCGGTGTCTACGGCCTGATGTTCGAGTTCATGAGCCCCGGCTCCGGCGTAGGCGGGGTGATCGGTGGCATCTGCCTGTTGCTGGCGCTGTACGCCTTGCAACTGCTGCCGGTGAGCTATGCCGGCGCCGGGCTGATCCTGCTTGGGGTGGCGTTCATGATCGCCGAAGCCTTCATGCCCAGCTTTGGCGTGGTCGGCTTCGGCGGCATCGTCGCCTTTGTGGTGGGTGCGGTGATTCTGATGGACACCGATGTGCCGGGCTTCGGCATCCCGCTACCGCTGATCCTGTTTCTGGCGCTGTTCTCGGCCCTGCTGCTCGGTGGTGTGGTGGGCATGGCGGTGAAAGCACGCCGACGAGCGCTGGTCAGCGGTGACGCTGGGCTGGTCGGCAGCCTGGCCACGGTCATGGCGGTGAACGACAGCGATCCATACATCGGCTCTGTGCAAGCACAGGGTGAACAGTGGCAGGCGCAATGCCAGACGCCGCTACAGGTGGGGCAACACGTCCGGGTGATCTCACGCAAGGGCGTACTACTGGACGTCAGTGCTGCAGCCGAGGCTGCGGTGCAAGGAGACTGAAGATGTTTTTCGAACTGGGCATTGGTGCACTACTGGCTTTTGCTGCGGTGTTGCTGCTGTCGGCGTTTCGCATCCTGCGCGAGTATCAGCGCGGCGTGGTGTTCCAGCTTGGGCGCTTCTGGCGGGTCAAGGGGCCGGGTTTGGTGCTGCTGATTCCCGGCGTACAGCAAATGGTCAAGGTGGACCTGCGGACCGTGGTGCTGGATGTGCCGCCGCAGGATGTCATCACCCGCGACAACGTCTCGGTCAAAGTGAACGCGGTGCTGTACTTTCGCGTGCTCGATCCGCAGAAAGCGATCATCCAGGTCGAGGACTTTCTCATGGCCACCAGCCAGCTGGCACAAACCACCTTACGCGCCGTGCTTGGTAAACACGAGCTGGATGAACTGCTGGCCGAGCGTGAGCGCCTGAACCTGGATATCCGCCAGGTTCTCGACGCGCAGACCGACGCCTGGGGCATCAAGGTGGCCAACGTCGAGATCAAGCATGTTGACCTCAATGAATCGATGATCCGCGCTATTGCCCGTCAGGCTGAAGCCGAACGTGAACGGCGGGCCAAGGTGATTCATGCCGAAGGTGAACTGCAGGCGTCGGAAAAGCTGATGCAGGCGGCGGAAATGCTCGGGCGCCAGCCGGGGGCCATGCAACTGCGCTACATGCAGACGTTGGGCACGATTGCTGGGGACAAATCGTCGACCATCGTCTTCCCAGTGCCGATCGATTTGCTCAAGGGCATGATGGACAAATGACAACCTCGGTGGGAACAACTGTCTGCACTACCTGTGGGAGCGGGCTTGCCCCGCGATGCGATGTGACTGACAGATCGCTATCGCGGGGCAAGCCCGCTCCTACCGGAGGGGGTTACCAGCCGCCGCCCAGGGCCAGGAAGAGTCTGATCTGGCCCATCGCCACTTGGGTGTTGGCCATGGCCAGTTGCGCGCGCATGTCGGTGTAGGTCCGTGTCGCCTGCAGATCAGCCAGGAAGGACTCACGCCCAGCCTGGTAGAAGCGATGGGTCTGGTCTGCCGCCTGTTGCGCGGAGCGCTCGGCGTCGGCCAGGGCATCACGCCGCTGCAGCAGTGCACTGTACTGCGCCAGGCTGGTCTGGGTTTCGCGAATGGCGTTGAGCACCACCCCGTCAAAATGCGCCAACGCCGCCTGGGTCGAGGCCTCGGCCTCGCGGATGCGCGCCCGTGAGCCGTTGGTCGGGACAGTCCAGGTCAGCAATGGGCCAAAGCCCCAGCGATTGGTGGCGGGTTCGCCAAGGTTTTCGAGGATGCCGATGGTACCTACCTGCGCACCGATGCTGATGTCCGGGTACAACTGCCCGGTCGCCACGCCGATGGTCGCGGTAGAGGCGGCCAGCTGGCGTTCGGCCTGACGGATGTCAGGGCGGCGCTTGAGCAGCGCAGCGCCATCACCCACGGGCAATACCTGGGCGATGTGCGGCAATTCCGCACACTCGGCAGTCCCCGCGGGCAACTGCGCCACCGGTTTGGCCAGCAGCATCGACAGGGTGTACAGGCCAGCCTCGCGGGCCGCCTGGTAACGAGGCAACTCGGCACGCAGTGATTTGAACTGGGTCTGCGAGCGGGTTACCTGAGTTTCATCACCACGCCCGGCGTCACGCAGGCGCTGGGTGAGGTTGACGCTCTGTTCCTGCAGGTCCAGCGACTCGCGGGCGATGTGGTATTCCTCGTTGGCCGCACACACCTGGGTGTAGGCCTGCACGACATCGGCCACCAAGGTAATGCGCGCGGTGTCGGCAGCGGCCTGGGTTGCATCGGCGTTGGCCTGGGCAGCCTCTACGCCACGCTTGAGGGTGCCCCACAGGTCAAACTGATAAGAAGCGCTGATGATCGCTTCACCGATGTTCGCCACCGGGACTTTTTCCGGCAGCAGGAAGGCTTCGCCGGATTCCTGCAAGCGCTGTGCGCCCAGCTTTACCCCACCGTTGAGTCCGCCCTGGGCTTCAGCCTGTTCGACCTGCGCCCGGGCACGGGCGATGTTGGCGGCGGCAACACGCAGTTCGCTGTTGGCCGCCAGCGCCTGACTGACCAGGCTGTTTAACCGCTGGTCGTGATACAGATGCCACCAGTTCGCGGGCACTGGCGCAGACACCACGCTATTGGCGTCCTGGCGCAACTCACCTTGCAGGTCAGCACGCTGGACGGCCGCCTCTTTCGGCACTTTGTAGTCCGGCCCAACCATCTGGCAGGCCGACAGCAGCACGCTCAGGCCGAGCAACGACAGTCGTTTCATTGCTCGTTACCGTCGATGATCGACACCGTCGCGGTGCGTCCGGCGATCATGCGAAAGTCTGCCGGCACTTCGTCGAAGGCGATCCGCACTGGAATCCGCTGCGCCAAGCGCACCCAACTGAAGGCCGGGTTAACGTTGGGCAGCAGGTTGGCGCCGCTGGTGCGGTCGCGGTCTTCAATACCGGCGGCAAAGCTTTGCACGTGTCCGCGCAGGCGAGCGCTGTCACCCATGACGCGGATATCCACAGCCTGACCGATGTGGATACCCCCCAGTTTGGTTTCTTCAAAATAGCCGTCGACGTGGTACGAGGCGCTATCGACCACTGCCAGCACCGGCTTGCCTGCGCTGACGAATTCATGGGCACGCGGGGCGCGGTCGTTGAGGTAGCCATCCACCGGGCTACGCACCACCGAGCGGTCGAGGTTGAGCTGAGCAGCGTCCACCGCCACTTGCGCCTCGGCCAGCGCCGACTGTGCCCGCGCCTCTCGCGACTGGCTTTCTTCGAGTTGCTCCTGCGCCACCAGGTTACCCAGGCCACGGTTACGGCGCGCCTCACGCTGGGCCTGAGCCAGGGTTTCCTTGCGTTCCGCCAAGGTCGCCTGGGCATGGCGCAGAGCCAGGCGGAAGCGGTCTTGATCGATGGTAAACAGCACGTCGCCGCGCTTGACCACTTGGTTGTCGCGCACTTCAACCTGCTGGATCAGGCCAGACACGTCTGGCGCGATCTGGATCACGTCGGCGCGGATATGCCCGTCGCGGGTCCAGGGGGCAAACATGTAGTACATGACCATCTGCCAGACCAGAACGGTCGCCAGTGTCACTACCAGCAGGGTCAGGACCACGCGGCCCAGGGTCAATAAAGGTTTTTTCATGGCAGCATCAGGTTTCGGCAAAAGTGGTCAACCGTGCCGAGCAGCACGGCGTAAAGCGCAACGTTGAACAACGCCCGGTGCCAGACCAGGCGGTAGAAATGCACGCGGATGAGCACCGCGTGCACCCCGAGAAACAACAGGTAGGTGGCAACCATCATTACCAATAGCGTGGGCAGGAACACCCCGCTGATATCCAGTTCACCGATCACAGGGGCGCTCCATCGATACCATAAGGCAATTGCGGTTGGTCATCAGAGGGCTCCAGCACCACCTCGACGCCAGGCAACAACGCCAGGCGCAAGCCGCTCAAGGCGTGCAACAGGTGCACCCGGGCTTCGGCGCTGTCTGCCAGGTCATTGAGGTTCAGCGCGCGGCGTGCGCGCTCCATGTTCTGCAGCAGTGCTTCGGGCGCGTGCAGACGACGGCGGGCATCGAGGCAGGCCTGGAAATGCGCACCCACCTCCGCGACCACGCGTTCCAGCATTTGCCGTGGTTGTGCGCCCACCCGTGGCGCATAGGCCAGCACGTCGAGCAGGCTCAGGCCGACGCGCAGATCGCGCAGGGCGCTGCCGGTGTCCTGGCCGGTCTGGGTCAGGCGTGGCAGGTGTTGCATCAGGCGGTCGAGCATTTGCACACCGAGGCGGCGATGTTCGGCCAGGGTCGCGGGGCGGGTCATGCCGACGATGTCGTGCCAACTGAAACGCGTCAGGCGCTTGGCCGCCAGCTCCACGCCGAACGGGCGCATCACCAGGGTCCAGATAAAGGCGAACAGCAAGCCCACCGGCCCTGCCAGGTTGGAGTTGACGAAGGTCAGGAAGTTAGCGTCGTAGGCACCCTGGATACTGATGAACGACGCCGTGTTGACGATGGTCAGCAAGGTACCCAGGTAGAACTGCGGCTGTACCGTCAGGGTGCCCACGCAGATGAACGGGACGGCGAACGCCAACACCAGCATCGGGAAGTCGTGCAGGTTGGGCAGCACCAGAAACAGGTAGAGGCTGGCGAACACCACCGAGGCGGCGGTCCAGAAGAAAAACCGGTAGATCTGCGGTGCCGGGTCGTCCATCGCGGCGAAGAAGCTGCACGCTACCGCCGCGAGAATCACTGCGCTGCCACCGTCGTTCCAGCCGGAGAGAATCCACAGGCTGGTGGCGGCGATGATTGCGGTGACGGTGGAGAACACCGAGTACAGCATCAGCCCTCGGTCGAAGAAGGGCGTCAGCCGACCCAGGCGCCAATGCCGGTACACCGCACGCCAAGGGGACTGATCTTCGTTGCGGATGGCGTGCAGCAGGCTGCAGCAGTCTTGCCACAGGTCGACCCATTCCGCCAGGCGGTACAGGGCGTTGGACAGCAGCAATGACGGACGCTGATCCAGCGACGCGGCACTGGGCTGCATGTGCTCAATTTCCGCGCGCAACGCCGACCAGCGGCTCGGCGCGGCATCGCTGGCGGTGGCTTTGAGCCACTCGCGCGCTTGCTCCAACAACGGCTGCAGTTGCCTGGCCTGCTCCGGCGCGCGGGCCTCCAGGGCGAGCAAAGCATCATCCAGGCCATCGACGACAGGCAGCAGGTGAATCATCCGACCGCGCAACTCACGGGTGTTTTTCACCGTTTGCGGACGGGCACCTTCGTGAGGCAACTGACCGATCATCAACTCCAGGGAATTGAAGGTCGCCACCATCGAGGCCCGTGCGCTGCCGACTGTTTCCGGTGATGCGGCACGAGCGAGAAAGGTATCGCTGTAGCGGATCGCTTCGTTGAACCAGTTGCCACTGGCACTCACCAGTACCGGTGTCAGTCGGCGGGGCCAGAAAATCGCCCCGACAACCGCAGCACAGACGATCCCCAGACAGATTTCCTGCGCCCGGGACGAGGCGATATCGAACACCCGCAGCGGGTCATCGACAACCGGCAAGGCGATCATCGGCAAGGTATAGCCCGCCAGCATCAGGGCATAGCTGTTGGCCGTGCGCAGGTGCAGGGAAAGGAACAGCAAGGTGCCGGTCCACAAGGCGATAGCCACGGTCAGCAGCACCGGAGTCTGCACCAGCAAGGGCACCATGAACACCGCACCAGCAGCGCCCAGCAACGTGCCCAATGCGCGGTACAGGGCCTTGGAACTGGTGGGGCCGACAAAGGGGCTGGAAACGATGTAGACGGTGGCCATGGCCCAGTAAGGCCGCGGCAGTTGCATGAGCAAGGCGATGTACAGGGCGATCATCGATGCCGCGAAGGTGCGCACGCCATAGAACCAGTCACGCGCGGGCGGCACGGTGCTGAAAAAACCCTTCACGACGGCACTCCTGCCATGCGTTGTTCCGCCTGTTCAAAAGCCCGCAGCACCCGCTGGGTGGCCAATAGATCGGCCTCGTCAATGTCCTTGAGCACCTCACGGCGCAAGCGCGTCAGTTCGCTTTCAATGGCCTCGGCCACAACCCTCCCCCTGCTGGTCAGACTCAGGGCTTTGGCCCGGCGATCTACCGGGTCTTCGCTGCGGCAGACAAATCCGGCTTTGCACAGTTGATCGAGCAGGCGCACCAGTGACGGGCTCTCAAGGCCTGCGGCCCGGGCAACGGCCACCTGGTGAACACCATCACCCAGGCGCATGATCATCAGCAGCGGCATGGCGCACGCCTCGGAAATACCGTAGTCGGCCAAGGTCGTCTGGCACATGCGCCGCCAATGCCGACTGGCCACCACCATACCGCTGCTGATGTTCTGTTGCAGTGCGTCACGAGTCATGAAGGGAGGGTCATCGCTATATTCATAGTTTGCTAACTATCAATGTTCTGCGAACAACGCCTCCGCCGTCAAGCGTGGCTGACGACTGCCCTCTCAGGGCTGGAGTTGATCGTCGAGCTTCATGGTCAGCGCCAACGAACTGCCCATCGCAATGGCCTGGTCACGCCAGTATAGGTAGCGCAGGTTGTTGTGTGACACGCTGAAGTGCACTGCCAGCTCTTCAGCCGCCTGCATCACCCCCGCGACGGCCGCCAGCTCCAGCCAATAGATGCCGGCCTTCTGATCGACGGCCACGGTTTGCCCATGCAGCAGCCGATAACCGACTTCGAAGCGGCAACGCGCCTCGCCACGCTGCGCACCTCGCAAGAACCAGCTGTAAGCCATGTGCAGATCGACCTGCCACTGCTGCGCGTCGCTGTCGCAGATTTCTTCCTCGTAGAGATCACCCAGGGCCGCGGCTGCCTGCTCCATGCCACGCTCGAAGGCGTGTTGGTAATACTCGGCCGCGCTGGCATAGGCAACCTCCACACCCTTGCCGAAATAGTACTGCTGCCCCAGGTTGAACCAGGCCGCGGCACTGCCCTGCAGCGCGGCCATGCGCAGCAAGTGACCGGCCAGCGGCGGGTCGGCGCGCCAGTATTTGCCATTGAGCCAGATCCAGCCCAGGTCGTTGAGCGCCGCCACACTGCCATCCAGTGCCAGGCCACGCAGCTCGCTGTACAGCGCTTGCAGATCGCTGGCTTCTTCCAGGCGGCTGATCAGGATGAAGCTTTCGCCCAAAGCCGCCCGCTGACTGGGCATACCTACCCCGGCGTACAACCGCTCCAACTGCCCGGAGCGACCCGGCATCGGAATGATTCGCTCAGGCAGCAGACGCTCGAGCAGTGGGTAGATGTTGCTGGCAGCTGACATGTTCATCCTCATTGAACAACCCATCCAGACTGATGGCGGGTGTGATGAGGCGTGATTCTGCTCACTGCGACGACAAAACCTGTCGCGAACAATCCGTTTGAGGCAAATCAACGGCTTCATCCTTGAATTGAAAGATAAATGGCCAATTGCCATATCTCTCCGCTGGGACCATGCTACAACCGCAAGCCTAGACAAGGACGTTATCTTTTGCCCTCTGCCACTACCCGTGCCACCCTCAGCCGCCAATGGGAGCTGCTGCGCCAATTGCCCAGCCGTTCGCCCGGTATTACCAGCGCCGAGCTGGTCGCCCGTTTGCAAGGCGCCGGCTTTACCATCAGCAAACGCAGCATCGAACGCGACTTGAACGAGCTGTCGCTGATTTTCCCGTTGGAACGCAACGACAAGAGCATTCCCTACGGCTGGCATTGGGCGGCCAACGCCTGCGTTGAATTGCGCGGGATCAGTGTCAATGAGGCGCTGAGCCTGGCATTGGTTGAAGAAGCGGTGCGACCGCTATTGCCCAGCAGCATGCTCAAAGTGCTGGATGCGCGCTTTAATCATGCGCGGCAGAAGCTCGAACACCTGTCCAGCGCCAACAAGGCGGCGCGCTGGCTGGACAAGGTTGCGAGTGTGCGGGCGGACCTGAATATGCAGGCCCCGGAAGTTCCGGACACTATTCTGGAAACCCTGCAAGAAGCCTTGCTTGAAGAATACCAACTGCACTGCCAGTACTATTCGGCGCACAACGACCGGGTTAGCCAGTTGACCCTCAATCCGTTGGCGCTGATTCAGCGTGGGCAGATCAGTTACCTGATTGCCACCGCGGCCCCTTACAGCGACATTCGTCAGTTCGCCGTGCATCGCTTCCGCCAGCTGCGCGTACTCGACACCGCCACCGAAGGCCTGCGCGACTTTGATCTGCAGGCCTACCTGCGTAGCGATGCGCTGCAGTTCGGTGACACCGACAAGATCGAATTGCACGCCTGGATCAGCGATAACCTGGCGCGTTTGGTGCGGGAAACGCCGCTGTCGGCGGACATGCAACTGACGCAACTGGAGCACGGCCATTGTTTGCAGGCGACGGTGAGTAACAGCTGGCAGTTGCGCTGGTGGCTGTTGAGTCAGGGCGACAGTTTGATCGTTGAACAGCCTCTGGCCCTGCGCCAGCAGATTGCCGAAACGTTGAGCAATGCAGCGGCGCAGTACCAGACCGCTTAAAACACCCGGTAGGAGCGGGCTTGCCCCGCGATTGCGATCCGTCAGTCACGTCGCATCGCGGGGCAAGCCCGCTCCTACAGAAAGCCCGCTCTTAGCGTTCGCGGAGGGCTTCGGCGCGGGCGCGGATGATCGGTTTGAGCAGGTAGCTCAACACGCTTTTCTTGCCAGTGATGATGTCCACCGAAGCGACCATGCCCGGGATGATCAACAACGGTTTGTCGTCAGTACCCAGGTGGCTGCGCTCGGTGCGCAGTTTGATCACGTAGAAGGTGTTCTTTTCTTCATCGGTGATGGTGTCGGCACCAATCTGCTCAAGCTTGGCTTTCAGGCCACCATAGATGGTGAAGTCATAGGCGGTGAACTTGACCATGGCTTCCTGGCCAGGATGCAGGAAGGCAATGTCTTGCGGCCGCACACGCGCTTCAACCAGCAGGGTGTCGTCCAACGGTACGATTTCAACCAGGTCACTGCCCGGCTGGATCACACCACCCACGGTGTTGACCAACAGCTGCTTGACGATACCGCGAACCGGCGAGGTCACCAGGGTCCGGTTGACCCGGTCATCCAGGGCTTTGCCAGTGGCTTGAGCCTTGCTCAGGTCGGTACGTGCTTCGTTAAGCTGGGTGAGCGCATCGCTACGGAATTTGCCGCGAGTCTCGTCAATCTTGCGCTCTACTTCCTTGATCGCCGATTCGGCGCGCGGGATGGCCAATGACGTGGCGTCCAGCTGGCCGCGGTTCTCCACTTCGGCACGCTTGAGGCGCAGCACTTCAACCTGGGAAATCGCGCCCTGGGCTACCAGCGGCTCAGACATGCTGATTTCCTGGCGCAACAGCTGCAGGCTGTTGCGGTACTGGGCCTGCTTGGAACTGAACTCGCGCAATTCTTGCTGACGTTGTACCAACTGCTCCTGCAAGCCGCCGATTTCGTCCTGCAATTGCTGACGACGGCTCTGGTACAGCGCCTCTTCGTTGGCTGCCTGGCTTGGTGCGGCCTTGCGAATCTCTTCGTCGATTTTCAGTGGGCGGTCTTCAACCTCAGCACTCAAGCGCTCTACACGCAGCGCCATGGCCAGCCGGTCTGCCTCGGTTTCACCGACGTTGGAGACAAAACGCGTGTCGTCCAGGCGCAGCAAAGGGGCGCCCGCTTCGACGATCTGACCCTCTTTGGCGTAGATCTGCGCAACGATACCGCCTTCCAGGTTCTGGATTTTCTGCAGCTTGGACGAAGGAATTGCCTTGCCTTCACCGCGGGTGACTTCGTCGATGATCGCGAAGTTGGCCCACAGCCCCATGAACAGGAAGAAGGCGATTACCCCCCAGATGGTCATGCGCACGATGCGCGGCGCATCTTCGATCAGCGCCTTGTTGACCTCTGGCAGTGGCTGGCCGCTAAGGGAATCGGTGCCTTTGAAGTATTTGCGCAGGTTCTCTTTGAATTGGCCCATATCGATCTTATGCAACACTGATCTGCCCCTTCTTCAGCGCATCCATAACGGCGGCTTTCGGGCCATCCGCAACAATCTGCCCCCGGTCAACGACGATCAGACGATCGACCAGTGACAACAACGATGCCCGGTGGGTGACCAGGACCACGGTTTTGCTCTCGATAACGGCCTGCAGGCGCTGCTTGAGACGTTCCTCGCCGGTGTTGTCCATGGCGCTGGTGGGTTCATCGAGCAAGAGGATCTGCGGATTGAGCAGCAGTGCCCGGCTCAGGGCGACGTTCTGGCGCTGACCGCCAGAGAGGTTCTGGCCACGCTCACCCACCTGCAGCTCATAGCCTTGCGGGTGCAGGCGCGCGAATTCATGGACGCCCGACAGCTCGGCGGCCTGCAGCACCAGTTCATCTTCGACGTAACGTGCGCCGCTGACCAGGTTGTCACGCAGGGTACCGGCCATCAGCTGAATGTCTTGCGGCACGTAACCGACATTGTGGCGCAGTTCGCTGACGTCGATCTGGCGGATGTCTACGCCGTCGACCAGCAGCGAGCCTTTGTCGGCTTCGTAGAGGCCGACAATAAGCTTGGCCAGCGAGCTCTTACCGGAGCCACTACGGCCAATGATGCCGATCTTTTCACCCGGCCGAATGACCAGGTTGACGCCCTTGAGCGCCTGGTTCTGCTGGTTCGGGTAAGTGAAATCGACACCGCGGAACTCAATCGCACCTTGCAGCACCTGACGGCTCAGCGGGCGCTCTTCGAAGTTGCGCTCCTGCGGCAGCGCCATCATTTGGTCGGTCGACACCATGGTGACCTTGGCCTGCTGGTAGCGGGTGAGCAAACCGGACAGTTGCGCCATCGGGCCCAGGGCGCGACCACTGAGCATGTAACAGGCAATCAGGCCGCCCATACTGAGGTTGCCGGCAATGATCTGGTAGACACCGGCACAGATCAGCGCCACACCCGCCAGTTGCTGGATCAGCAGGGTGATGTTCATCGCCAGGCCAGACAGCACTTTGACTCGCAGTTCCAGACGGCTAAGGGTGCCGATGGTCTGCTCCCACATGTACTGGCGCTCGCTCTCGGCATTATTGACCTTGACCGCATCAAGGCCGGCCAAGGTCTCGATCAGACTCGACTGGCGCTCGGAGGCCAGGGCCATGGTTTGCTCAAGCGTGGCGGTCAGGGGCTTCTGCAGGGCGTAGCCAATGCCCAGGGCCAGCGGGAAGGCAATGATCGGGATCCACACCAGGTGCCCGCCAATGATGGCGATCACCAGCAAGATCAGCAGGGTGAACGGCAGGTCGATAAGACTCGCCAGGGTCAGCGAGGCCAGGAAATCACGCAGCCCCTGGAACTCGTGAATGTTCTGGGCAAAGCTGCCGACCCGCGCCGGACGGTACTTCATCGCCATGCCGACAATGCGTTCGAACAGCGTGGCCGAGATGATCAGGTCAGTCTTTTTCCCCGCCAGGTCAAGGCACAAACTGCGCAGGCCTTTGAGGATCAAGTCGAAGATATAGGCACCGGCAATACCGATGGCCAGCACCCACAGGGTCGCCGTCGCCTGGTTGGGTACCACCCGGTCGTAGACGTTCATGACGAACAGCGGCGCCGCCAGGGCGATCAGGTTGATCACCAGGCTTGCGGCAATGGCATCGATGTACAGCCAGCGGCTGCGCTTGAGCGTGTCGCGGAACCAGGAGCGGGCGCGGGGAATCAGGTTGCCGTGATTGACGTCGAACTTGTGCTGCGGCTGGGCAAAAAACACCCGGCCGCTGTAGTCCGCCTGCAGCGCCTCGCGGCTGACGTGGACCTCGCCGCCGTCACTCTCGCTGAGCAACAGCCGCGCGGTATCGTCATTTTCCCAACCGAGCAGCACCGTACTGCGACCGTCCTTGAGCAGCAGCATGGCGGGCATGGCAATGCTCGGGATCTGCTCAAGCTTGCGTTGCAACAGACGACCCTGCAGACCAGCACGGGCTGCTGCGCGTGGCAGCAGTTCCGGGCTCAGGCGCTGCTCCGGCAGCGGCAGGCCGGTGGTCAGCATGGCTCGACTGGCGGGCTTCTGGTGCAGCACACACAGTGACAAAAGGCTGTCCAGCAGCGGGTCGTCGTGCTGGCTGCGTGGATCATGGCTGAGTTGGACTCGACTGACTTCTGATTCCACGCGGCTTCTCTTAATGGTGACGGTCGGGGTTCACGGTGAGCCTCAGTTCATGCCAGGCAGGCTCACTTGCGGTTTCAAATCGTTCTGCACAACGGTGGCCATCGGCGCTACAACACCCTGGCTCTTGAGCAGTTGGCCAATGGTCGCCTTGATTCGATACTGAGTAAATACTTGAATGTTCTTCACCTCCGTCAGACGACGCTGGGCGGTGAAGAGTTCGTTTTCACTATCGAGCAAGTCGAGCAAGGTCCGCTCGCCCAGGCTGAACTGCTTCTGGTAAGCGGAACGCACGTTGCTGCTGTAGTCGACATATTGCTGGGCAATAGGCAATTGCGCGTTGGCGTTGTCCATAGCATTCCATGCCAGGCCTAATTCCTCATTGAGCTGGCGCAAGGCATTGTTACGAATGTCCAGCGCCTGATTGGTCAGGTACGACTTGGATTCCAGGTCGGCCTTGTTGCTTCCACCGTTGTACAGGTTAAAGCTCATACGCAGCATAGCCTGCCATTCGTTATTGTGGCCGTTCATGCCATCAATATCGTTATCGGCCGTTCGTCCGAGTTCTGCATCAAAGCGCGGATAGAACGTAGACTTCGCCGCCTCGTATTGCTTTTCCGCTGCCGCAATGTCGGATTCTGCCGAACGCAGGATCGGGCTGCTCTCGACCATCTGCTGACGCGCTTCGTCGAGGTTGGCCGGCAACAGGTCGATGAACGGTGCAGGCGCACTGAGCTCATCAGGCATCTGGCCAACCACGCTCAGGTAGTTGGTTTTGGCGTCTGCCAGGTTGGTTTGCTCGGTGATCAGGTTGTTGCGGGCCTGGGCCAGACGCGCTTCGGCCTGGTCAAGGTCAGCCAGGCGACCAACGCCATTCGAGGTACGCAGTTTGATCTGGTCGTAAATACGTTCGTGGCTGCGCAGGTTGTCTTCGGCCAGGCGCACCATTTCACGTCGGGTAAGGACATCCAGGTAAACCTGGGCTACGGTCAGTGCCGTGCGCTCGGACGAGCCAAGCAAGGCATAGGCACGCGAGTTGACGGTGGCTTGTTGACGCCCTACTTCGCTGGACGTGGCAAAACCGTCGAAGACCATTTGTCGCAGGCGCAGGCTGGATTCACCACGGTTGAGCGTCTCCCAGCGGTTGCCAGTGCTCGGGCTGTCGGTCCCTTCGCGGCCGTAGCCTGCCAGCACGTCAACCTTCGGCAAGTAGCCACCCTTGGCAGCACGCAGCTGGTAGTCCGCAGCGATACGGCTGTTGACCCCGGCCTGGATTTCCGGGTGCACCTCAAGGGCTTTTTGCATGGCCTCTGGCAGAGTTTGTGCTTGAACGAAGCTGGCAGCGAGAGCGAAAGGAAGAGCGGTGAACAATGACGCGCGCATTAGACTTTTTTCCTGGGGACCTCTTGTCCCAAATCACAGCAAAAGGCGTTGCTGCATTCGAAAATGGCAACCAGATAGACGTTATGTCGGAGACTTCCGAATGGGTACTCAAGCGTACGCAGGAAGGGTGGCAGCCGTAAAAATATCAATGTGACATTACGGGGCCGATTGTTTAGGATGGCAACAGTAAGGTCAATAGTTTGGCATAAAGTTAATAGCCAAAAGATATAGTCAAAAGTTTGACAAATTCAGCGTCAAATTAAATTCGAAACATTCCATCTAAACGCGGCAATTCAGCGCCGCCTGGGCATGGAAGCCAATTGAACGGGTAACCCGGAGAGTCCAATGAGCAGTGTTGTTGCCATCGTCAAAAGCATTGTTGGTCAAGTTATCGCCGTATCACCAGAAGGCGTGCGGCGCGTACTTATCGAAGGTGACCGCCTGTTCGTTGGCGAGCAGGTACTGACCGGCCTTGCCGGCGCCGTGAGCCTGGAGCTGGCTGACGGCCGCACCCTGGACCTGGGCCGCGATACCCAATGGAGCGCTGATGCCCCGGACAGCAGCACCGACCTGGCCGCTGCCACCGCTCAAGCGGCGCCTTCGGTTGAAGAGCTGCAGCAGGCAATCGCCGCCGGTGCTGACCCGACGACCGAACTTGAAGCCACCGCAGCAGGCCCTTCGGCCTCCGGCTCTGGCGGTGCCGCCGGTGGTGGCCACAGCTTCGTGATGCTTGATGCCACTGCAGGCTCCGTGGACCCGACCATCGGCTTCCCGACCGGCCCGATCGGTTTTGCCACCGACGATCAGCGTGAAGAACTGGGCGGCCTGGACACCAACGGCAACAACCAGCTGGTGCCACCGACCGCCGATGTCGAAACCGGCCTCACCCTGAAAGCGACGCCGTCGATTACTGAAGCCGGTGGCGTGATTATCTACACCGCCACTGTCGGCCAGCCACCCCTGACCGACCTGACCGTGACCCTGTCCAATGGCCAGGTCATTGTGATCAGCGCCGGGCAAACCACCGGTAGCGTCAGCGTGACCATCCCGCCGAACGATACCGTGTACCTGGATGGCGGCGAAATCTCCACGACCATTACCGGCACTACGGGCGGCGGTGGACTGAGCGTAATCTCGGACAAGACGCCGGCGGTCACCCAGATTACAGACACTATCGACACCACCACTGTGGCTGTCAGCGCTGATCCGGCGAAGGAAGGCGACACTAGCGTCACCTTCAACTTCCAGTTGAGCAACCCGCCGCAGGGCGCTACCACCCTGACCGTTAACGTCGGTGGCAAAGATTACACCGTCAACGTGGATGCCAGCGGTAAAGGCACGCTTTCCGTGCCAAACACCAACGGTGAAGACGTTTACGCCGATGGCAGCACCCTCACCGCGACCGTCACGTCGGTGAATGGCGGCAACTACGAAGCCACCAACCTGACCGGTGCCACGGCGACTGCTGAGGTCAAAGACACCGTTGATACCACCACCGTGGCCGTCAGCGCTGATCCGGCGAAGGAAGGCGATACCAATGTCACCTTCAATTTCCAGCTGAGCAATCCGCCGCAGGGCGCTACGACCCTGACCGTTAACGTCGGTGGCAAGAATTACACCGTCAACGTCGATGCCAGCGGTAAAGGCACGCTTTCCGTGCCAAACACCAACGGTGAAGACGTTTACGCCGATGGCAGCACCCTCACCGCTACCGTGACGTCGGTGAATGGCGGCAACTACGAAGCCACCAACCTGACCGGTGCTACGGCGACGGCTGAGGTCAAAGACACCGTTGATACCACCACCGTGGCCGTCAGCGCTGATCCGGCGAAGGAAGGCGATACCAATGTCACCTTCAATTTCCAACTGAGCAATCCGCCGCAGGGCGCTACGACCCTGACCGTTAACGTCGGTGGCAAGAATTACACCGTCAACGTCGATGCCAGCGGTAAAGGCACGCTTTCCGTGCCAAACACCAACGGTGAAGACGTTTACGCCGATGGCAGCACCCTCACCGCTACCGTGACGTCGGTGAATGGCGGCAACTACGAAGCCACCAACCTGACCGGTGCTACGGCGACGGCTGAGGTCAAAGACACCGTTGATACCACCACCGTGGCCGTCAGCGCTGATCCGGCGAAGGAAGGCGATACCAATGTCACCTTCAATTTCCAACTGAGCAATCCGCCGCAGGGCGCTACGACCCTGACCGTTAACGTCGGTGGCAAGAATTACACCGTCAACGTCGATGCCAGCGGTAAAGGCACGCTTTCCGTGCCAAACACCAACGGTGAAGACGTTTACGCCGATGGCAGCACCCTCACCGCTACCGTGACGTCGGTGAATGGCGGCAACTACGAAGCCACCAACCTGACCGGTGCTACGGCGACGGCTGAGGTCAAAGACACCGTTGATACCACCACCGTGGCCGTCAGCGCTGATCCGGCGAAGGAAGGCGATACCAATGTCACCTTCAATTTCCAACTGAGCAATCCGCCACAGGGCGCTACGACCCTGACCGTTAACGTCGGTGGCAAGAATTACACCGTCAACGTCGATGCCAGCGGTAAAGGCACGCTTTCCGTGCCAAACACCAACGGTGAAGACGTTTACGCCGATGGCAGCACCCTCACCGCTACCGTGACGTCGGTGAATGGCGGCAACTACGAAGCCACCAACCTGACCGGTGCCACGGCGACGGCTGAGGTCAAAGACACCGTTGATACCACCACGGTCGAAGTGAAGGCTAACGCCGCGCAGGAAGGCAGCGACTTTGTCACCTTTACCTTCCAGCTGAGCAACCCGCCACAAGCGGGTAGCACCACCGTGTTGACCGTCAATGTCGGCGGCAAAGACTACTTCGTCACCGTCAACGACAAGGGCTACGGCACCCTCGATGTGCCGAACACCAACCTCGACGACGCGCACCTCGATGCCAGCAAAGTCACCGCCACCGTTACCGAGATCAATGGCGGCAACTACGAAGCCACGGACCTCACTGGCGCGACCGCCACTGCCGATGTCGAAGACACCATCGACACCACAACGGTAGAGGTCAAAGCCAATGCTGCACAGGAAGGCGATACCAACGTCACCTTCACCTTCCAGCTGAGCAATCCGCCGCAAGGCACGACGGTGCTGACCGTCAATGTCGGCGGCAAGGACTACTTCGTCACCGTTGACGACAAGGGCTACGGCAAGCTCGAAGTGCCGAACACCAACATCGAAGATGCTTACCTCGACGGCAGCAAGGTCACTGCGACCGTGACTGAAGTGAACGGTGGCAACTTCGAAGGTACCGACCTCAAAGACGCGTCGGTCACGGTTGATGTCAAAGACACCTTCCAAGACACCACCGTCAAAGTCACTGCAGACGCTGCGAAAGAAGGCGACGCTAACGTCACCTTCCACTTCCAGCTGAGCAACCCACCGCAAGCCGGTAGCACTGCCATCCTGACCGTCAACGTCGGCGGCAAGGACTACTTCGTCACTGTCGACGACAAGGGTTACGGCAAGCTCGACGTGCCGAACACCAACATCGAAGATGCTTACCTCGACGGCAGCAAGGTCACCGCGACCGTGACTGAAGTGAACGGCGGCAACTTCGAAGGGACTGACCTGAAAGACGCGTCGGTCACGGTTGATGTCAAAGACACCTTCCAGGACACCACCGTCAAGGTCACTGCGGACGCGGCGAAAGAAGGCGACGCTAACGTCACCTTCCACTTCCAGCTGAGCAACCCACCGCAGGCCGGTAGCACCGCCATCCTGACCATCAACGTTGGCGGCAAGGATTACTTCGTCACCGTTGATGACAAGGGCTACGGCAAGCTCGAAGTGCCGAACACCAACATCGAAGACGCTTACCTCGACGGCAGCAAGGTCACCGCGACCGTGACTGAAGTGAACGGCGGCAACTTCGAAGGGACTGACCTGAAAGACGCGTCGGTCACGGTTGATGTCAAAGACACCTTCCAGGACACCACCGTCAAAGTCACTGCAGACGCGGCGAAAGAAGGCGACGCCAACGTCACCTTCCACTTCCAGCTGAGCAACCCGCCACAAGGCACAACGGTGCTGACCGTCAATGTCGGCGGTAAAGACTATTTCGTCACCGTTGACGACAAGGGCTACGGCAAGCTCGAAGTGCCGAACACCAACATCGAAGACGCTTACCTCGACGGCAGCAAGGTCACTGCGACCGTGACTGAAGTGAACGGCGGCAACTTCGAAGGTACCGACCTCAAAGATGCCTCCGTCACGGTTGATGTCAAAGACACCTTCCAGGACACCACCGTCAAGGTCACTGCAGATGCTGCGAAAGAAGGCGACGCCAATGTCACCTTCCATTTCCAGCTGAGCAATCCACCGCAAGCCGGTAGCACTGCCATCCTGACCATCAATGTCGGCGGCAAGGACTACTTCGTCACTGTCGACGACAAGGGCTATGGCAAGCTCGAAGTGCCGAACACCAACATCGAAGACGCCTACCTCGACGGCAGCAAGGTCACTGCAACCGTGACTGAAGTGAACGGCGGCAACTTCGAAGGCACTGACCTGAAAGATGCCTCCGTCACCGTTGATGTCAAAGACACCTTCCAGGACACCACCGTCAAGGTCACTGCAGACGCGGCGAAAGAAGGCGACGCCAACGTCACCTTCCACTTCCAGCTGAGCAATCCACCGCAAGCCGGTAGCACCGCCATCCTGACCATCAACGTTGGCGGCAAGGACTACTTCGTCACCGTTGACGACAAGGGCTACGGCAAGCTCGACGTCCCGAATACCAACATCGAAGACGCTTACCTCGACGGCAGCAAGGTCACTGCGACCGTGACTGAAGTGAACGGCGGCAACTTCGAAGGTACCGACCTGAAAGACGCGTCGGTCACGGTTGATGTCAAAGACACCTTCCAGGACACCACCGTCAAGGTCACAGCAGACGCTGCGAAAGAAGGCGACGCCAACGTCACCTTCCACTTCCAGCTGAGCAATCCACCGCAAGCCGGTAGCACCGCCATCCTGACCATCAACGTTGGCGGCAAGGACTACTTCGTCACCGTTGACGACAAGGGCTACGGCAAGCTCGACGTGCCGAACACCAACATCGAAGACGCTTACCTCGACGGCAGCAAAGTCACTGCGACCGTGACTGAAGTGAACGGCGGTAACTTCGAAGGCACTGACCTGAAAGACGCGTCGGTCACGGTTGATGTCAAAGACACCTTCCAGGACACCACCGTCAAGGTCACTGCAGACGCGGCCAAAGAAGGCGACGCTAATGTCACCTTCCACTTCCAGCTGAGCAATCCGCCACAAGGCACGACGGTGCTGACCGTCAATGTCGGCGGTAAAGACTATTTCGTCACTGTCGACGATAAGGGCTACGGCAAGCTCGACGTCCCGAACACCAACATCGAAGATGCTTACCTCGACGGCAGCAAGGTCACTGCGACCGTAACCGAAGTGAACGGCGGCAACTTCGAAGGCACTGACCTGAAAGACGCGTCGGTCACCGTTGATGTCAAAGACACCTTCCAGGACACCACCGTTAAGGTCACTGCGGACGCGGCGAAAGAAGGCGACGCCAACGTCACCTTCCACTTCCAGCTGAGCAACCCGCCGCAAGCCGGTAGCACTGCCATCCTGACCATCAACGTTGGCGGCAAGGATTACTTCGTCACCGTTGACGACAAGGGCTATGGCAAGCTCGAAGTCCCGAACACCAACATCGAAGACGCTTACCTCGACGGCAGCAAGGTCACTGCGACCGTGACCGAAGTGAACGGCGGCAACTTCGAAGGTACCGACCTCAAAGATGCCTCCGTCACGGTTGATGTCAAAGACACCTTCCAGGACACCACCGTCAAAGTCACTGCGGACGCGGCGAAAGAAGGCGACGCTAACGTCACCTTCCACTTCCAGCTGAGCAACCCACCGCAGGCCGGTAGCACCGCCATCCTGACCATCAACGTTGGCGGCAAGGATTACTTCGTCACCGTTGATGACAAGGGCTACGGCAAGCTCGAAGTGCCGAACACCAACATCGAAGACGCTTACCTCGACGGCAGCAAGGTCACTGCGACCGTGACTGAAGTGAACGGTGGCAACTTCGAAGGTACCGACCTCAAAGACGCGTCGGTCACGGTTGATGTCAAAGACACCTTCCAAGACACCACCGTCAAAGTCACTGCAGACGCTGCGAAAGAAGGCGACGCCAACGTCACCTTCCACTTCCAGCTGAGCAACCCACCACAAGGCACGACGGTGCTGACCGTCAATGTCGGCGGCAAGGACTATTTCGTCACTGTCGACGATAAGGGCTACGGCAAGCTCGACGTGCCGAACACCAACATCGAAGACGCTTACCTCGACGGCAGCAAAGTCACTGCGACCGTAACCGAAGTGAACGGCGGCAACTTCGAAGGGACTGACCTGAAAGACGCGTCGGTCACGGTTGATGTCAAAGACACCTTCCAGGACACCACCGTCAAGGTCACTGCGGACGCGGCGAAAGAAGGCGACGCCAACGTCACCTTCCACTTCCAGCTGAGCAACCCGCCACAAGGCACAACGGTGCTGACCGTCAATGTCGGCGGTAAAGACTATTTCGTCACCGTTGACGACAAGGGCTACGGCAAGCTCGAAGTGCCGAACACCAACATCGAAGACGCTTACCTCGACGGCAGCAAGGTCACTGCGACCGTGACTGAAGTGAACGGCGGCAACTTCGAAGGTACCGACCTCAAAGATGCCTCCGTCACGGTTGATGTCAAAGACACCTTCCAGGACACCACCGTCAAGGTCACTGCAGATGCTGCGAAAGAAGGCGACGCCAATGTCACCTTCCATTTCCAGCTGAGCAATCCACCGCAAGCCGGTAGCACTGCCATCCTGACCATCAATGTCGGCGGCAAGGACTACTTCGTCACTGTCGACGACAAGGGCTATGGCAAGCTCGAAGTGCCGAACACCAACATCGAAGACGCCTACCTCGACGGCAGCAAGGTCACTGCAACCGTGACTGAAGTGAACGGCGGCAACTTCGAAGGCACTGACCTGAAAGATGCCTCCGTCACCGTTGATGTCAAAGACACCTTCCAGGACACCACCGTCAAGGTCACTGCAGACGCGGCGAAAGAAGGCGACGCCAACGTCACCTTCCACTTCCAGCTGAGCAATCCACCGCAAGCCGGTAGCACCGCCATCCTGACCATCAACGTTGGCGGCAAGGACTACTTCGTCACCGTTGACGACAAGGGCTACGGCAAGCTCGACGTCCCGAATACCAACATCGAAGACGCTTACCTCGACGGCAGCAAGGTCACTGCGACCGTGACTGAAGTGAACGGCGGCAACTTCGAAGGTACCGACCTGAAAGACGCGTCGGTCACGGTTGATGTCAAAGACACCTTCCAGGACACCACCGTCAAGGTCACAGCAGACGCTGCGAAAGAAGGCGACGCCAACGTCACCTTCCACTTCCAGCTGAGCAATCCACCGCAAGCCGGTAGCACCGCCATCCTGACCATCAACGTTGGCGGCAAGGACTACTTCGTCACCGTTGACGACAAGGGCTACGGCAAGCTCGACGTGCCGAACACCAACATCGAAGACGCTTACCTCGACGGCAGCAAAGTCACTGCGACCGTGACTGAAGTGAACGGCGGTAACTTCGAAGGCACTGACCTGAAAGACGCGTCGGTCACGGTTGATGTCAAAGACACCTTCCAGGACACCACCGTCAAGGTCACTGCAGACGCGGCCAAAGAAGGCGACGCTAATGTCACCTTCCACTTCCAGCTGAGCAATCCGCCACAAGGCACGACGGTGCTGACCGTCAATGTCGGCGGTAAAGACTATTTCGTCACTGTCGACGATAAGGGCTACGGCAAGCTCGACGTCCCGAACACCAACATCGAAGATGCTTACCTCGACGGCAGCAAGGTCACTGCGACCGTAACCGAAGTGAACGGCGGCAACTTCGAAGGCACTGACCTGAAAGACGCGTCGGTCACCGTTGATGTCAAAGACACCTTCCAGGACACCACCGTTAAGGTCACTGCGGACGCGGCGAAAGAAGGCGACGCCAACGTCACCTTCCACTTCCAGCTGAGCAACCCGCCGCAAGCCGGTAGCACTGCCATCCTGACCATCAACGTTGGCGGCAAGGATTACTTCGTCACCGTTGACGACAAGGGCTATGGCAAGCTCGAAGTCCCGAACACCAACATCGAAGACGCTTACCTCGACGGCAGCAAGGTCACTGCGACCGTGACCGAAGTGAACGGCGGCAACTTCGAAGGTACCGACCTCAAAGATGCCTCCGTCACGGTTGATGTCAAAGACACCTTCCAGGACACCACCGTCAAAGTCACTGCGGACGCGGCGAAAGAAGGCGACGCTAACGTCACCTTCCACTTCCAGCTGAGCAACCCACCGCAGGCCGGTAGCACCGCCATCCTGACCATCAACGTTGGCGGCAAGGATTACTTCGTCACCGTTGATGACAAGGGCTACGGCAAGCTCGAAGTGCCGAACACCAACATCGAAGACGCTTACCTCGACGGCAGCAAGGTCACTGCGACCGTGACTGAAGTGAACGGTGGCAACTTCGAAGGTACCGACCTCAAAGACGCGTCGGTCACGGTTGATGTCAAAGACACCTTCCAAGACACCACCGTCAAAGTCACTGCAGACGCTGCGAAAGAAGGCGACGCCAACGTCACCTTCCACTTCCAGCTGAGCAACCCACCACAAGGCACGACGGTGCTGACCGTCAATGTCGGCGGCAAGGACTATTTCGTCACTGTCGACGATAAGGGCTACGGCAAGCTCGACGTGCCGAACACCAACATCGAAGACGCTTACCTCGACGGCAGCAAAGTCACTGCGACCGTAACCGAAGTGAACGGCGGCAACTTCGAAGGGACTGACCTGAAAGACGCGTCGGTCACGGTTGATGTCAAAGACACCTTCCAGGACACCACCGTCAAGGTCACTGCAGATGCTGCGAAAGAAGGCGACGCCAATGTCACCTTCCACTTCCAGCTGAGCAATCCACCGCAAGCCGGTAGCACTGCCATCCTGACCATCAATGTCGGCGGCAAGGACTACTTCGTCACTGTCGACGACAAGGGCTATGGCAAGCTCGAAGTGCCGAACACCAACATCGAAGACGCCTACCTCGACGGCAGCAAGGTCACTGCAACCGTGACTGAAGTGAACGGCGGCAACTTCGAAGGCACTGACCTGAAAGATGCCTCCGTCACCGTTGATGTCAAAGACACCTTCCAGGACACCACCGTCAAGGTCACTGCAGACGCGGCGAAAGAAGGCGACGCTAACGTCACTTTCCACTTCCAGCTGAGCAACCCACCGCAGGCTGGTAGCACTGCCATCCTGACCATCAACGTCGGCGGCAAGGACTACTTCGTCACCGTTGACGACAAGGGTTACGGCAAGCTCGAAGTGCCGAACACCAACATCGAAGACGCTTACCTCGACGGCAGCAAAGTCACTGCGACCGTGACTGAAGTGAACGGCGGCAACTTCGAAGGGACTGACCTCAAAGACGCGTCGGTCACGGTTGATGTCAAAGACACCTTCCAGGACACCACCGTTAAGGTCACTGCAGACGCGGCTAAAGAAGGCGACGCTAACGTCACCTTCCACTTCCAGCTGAGCAACCCGCCGCAAGCCGGTAGCACCGCCATCCTGACCATCAACGTTGGCGGCAAGGATTACTTCGTCACTGTCGACGACAAGGGCTATGGCAAGCTCGACGTCCCGAACACCAACATCGAAGACGCCTACCTCGACGGCAGCAAGGTCACCGCGACCGTAACCGAAGTGAACGGTGGCAACTTCGAAGGTACCGACCTGAAAGATGCCTCCGTCACGGTTGATGTCAAAGACACCTTCCAGGACACCACCGTCAAGGTCACAGCAGACGCTGCGAAAGAAGGCGACGCCAACGTCACCTTCCACTTCCAGCTGAGCAACCCACCACAAGGCACGACGGTGCTGACCGTCAATGTCGGCGGTAAAGACTATTTCGTCACTGTCGACGATAAGGGCTACGGCAAGCTCGACGTCCCGAACACCAACATCGAAGATGCTTACCTCGACGGCAGCAAGGTCACTGCGACCGTGACCGAAGTGAACGGCGGCAACTTCGAAGGTACCGACCTGAAAGATGCCTCCGTCACGGTTGATGTCAAAGACACCTTCCAGGACACCACCGTCAAGGTCACAGCAGACGCTGCGAAAGAAGGCGACGCCAACGTCACCTTCCACTTCCAGCTGAGCAACCCACCACAAGGCACGACGGTGCTGACCGTCAATGTCGGCGGTAAAGACTATTTCGTCACTGTCGACGATAAGGGCTACGGCAAGCTCGACGTCCCGAACACCAACATCGAAGATGCTTACCTCGACGGCAGCAAGGTCACTGCGACCGTGACCGAAGTGAACGGCGGCAACTTCGAAGGGACTGACCTCAAAGACGCGTCGGTCACGGTTGATGTCAAAGACACCTTCCAGGACACCACCGTCAAGGCCACTGCTGACGCGGCGAAAGAAGGCGACGCTAACGTCACCTTCCACTTCCAGCTGAGCAACCCGCCACAAGGCACGACGGTGCTGACCGTCAATGTCGGCGGTAAAGAGTATTTCGTCACCGTTGACGACAAGGGCTACGGCAAACTCGACGTCCCGAACACCAACATCGAAGACGCCTACCTCGACGGCAGCAAGGTCACTGCGACCGTGACCGAAGTGAACGGTGGCAACTTCGAAGGTACCGACCTGAAAGATGCCTCCGTCACGGTTGATGTCAAAGACACCTTCCAGGACACCACCGTCAAGGTCACAGCAGACGCTGCGAAAGAAGGCGACGCTAACGTCACTTTCCACTTCCAGCTGAGCAACCCACCGCAGGCTGGTAGCACTGCCATCCTGACCATCAACGTCGGCGGCAAGGACTACTTCGTCACCGTTGACGACAAGGGTTACGGCAAGCTCGAAGTGCCGAACACCAACATCGAAGACGCTTACCTCGACGGCAGCAAGGTCACCGCGACCGTGACTGAAGTGAACGGCGGCAACTTCGAAGGGACTGACCTCAAAGACGCGTCGGTCACGGTTGATGTCAAAGACACCTTCCAGGACACCACCGTTAAGGTCACTGCAGACGCGGCGAAAGAAGGCGACGCTAACGTCACCTTCCACTTCCAGCTGAGCAATCCACCGC
The DNA here is from genome assembly GCF_056322725.1 of Pseudomonas sp. NUPR-002. Taxonomy (NCBI): domain Bacteria; kingdom Pseudomonadati; phylum Pseudomonadota; class Gammaproteobacteria; order Pseudomonadales; family Pseudomonadaceae; genus Pseudomonas; species Pseudomonas sp. NUPR-002. The sequence continues at coordinate 135,160 of NZ_CM150476.1, read as the reverse complement.
AAGCCGGTAGCACTGCCATCCTGACCATCAACGTTGGCGGCAAGGATTACTTCGTCACCGTTGACGACAAGGGCTATGGCAAGCTCGACGTCCCGAACACCAACATCGAAGACGCTTACCTCGACGGCAGCAAGGTCACCGCGACCGTGACTGAAGTGAACGGCGGCAACTTCGAAGGGACTGACCTCAAAGACGCGTCGGTCACGGTTGATGTCAAAGACACCTTCCAGGACACCACCGTCAAGGTCACTGCAGACGCTGCGAAAGAAGGCGACGCTAACGTCACCTTCCACTTCCAGCTGAGCAATCCGCCACAGACCGGCACCACCGCTACCCTGACCGTCAACGTCGCGGGCAAGGACTACACCGTCACCGTCAACGACAAGGGCTACGGCAAACTCGACGTGCCGAACACCAACGTCGAAGACGTCTACAAAGACGGCAGCACCCTGACCGCCACCGTCACTAAGGTGACCGGCGGCAACTTCGAAGGCACTGACCTTACCGGCGCTACCGCAACCGCCGATATCAAGGACACCACCGACACCACCACGGTCAATATCTCCGGCACCACCTCGGTTGCCGAGGGTGATTCCGCCAATTACACCCTGACGTTGTCCAGCAAGGCGGAAGCCGACGTCACTATTACGCTGACTTACTCCGGCACGGCCAAAGATGGCTCGGACTTCACCGGCGTAACGACCGTGACGATTCCGAAAGGCAGCAGCACTGGGAACTTCAGTGTGCCGATCCTGCGTGATGGTGTCGCCGAGGGCGTTGAATCCTTCACCGTGAAGATCGATTCGGCCACCGGTGGCAATTTCGAAAAACTGGAGGTCGGTAGCAACGGCAGCGTCACCACCACCATCCAGAGCAACGAAGCCCCCGTTGCCGCAGGTGGTGCCGTAACCGGCACTGAAGATAATGACCTGGTGCTGAGCTGGGCCAACTTTGGCATCACCGATGCCGATACCCCGGCCGCCAACCTCGGTCTTACCATCACTCAACTGCCTGCCGATGGTGTGCTGCAGTACAAGGACGGCAACGTCTGGAAAACCCTGACCAGCGCTGATGCTGGCAAGGTCTTCAGCAAAGCCGATATCGATGCCGGTAAGCTGAAATTCGTTCCGGATCGCAACGAGTCGGGTATCAATGCCAACGGCGGCAACGGCGTGGGCAACAAAGAAGCCGACTACGCGCAGATCAAGTTCAAACCTACTGATGGCCAAGGCGTGGGTAATGAATCGACCATCAAGGTCGACATTACTCCGGTTGCCGATGCACCGACTCTGATCATCGGCAGCAACAACGTGAACTCGATCGGCTTGCTCAAGGAAACCTGGAACAGCCTGAGCGGCCTGGGTACCAACGGCAACGGCATCACCGATAACGCGTTGAAGACGGTCTTCGACAACGCCGGTAAACCCAATAGCTCGTCGACGGTCACCAATGCCCAATCCGATAGCAGCGTGACAGCCGGCTCGGGCTCGAAGACTTCTGGCCTGATTTATCTTGAAGCCGGTAAAACCTACACCTTCAGCGGTATGGGTGACGACAGCCTGCTGATTACCATCGGCGGCCAGAAAGTGGCGTCTGCCACCTGGGGCAATGCCAGCGGGACGTTCACGGGTTCATTCACGCCGGGCGCCAGTGGTTACTACACCCTGGACATCTACCACGCGAACCAGAGTGGTCCGGGCAGCTATGACGTCAACCTGTCGGTCAACGGCAGCGCTCCGGTCGACCTGAGCAATAGCAACATCCCGATGTACCCGAGCGTGAACGACCTGAACAACGCTGGCGTGACCGTCGGCGAACTGCACGGCGACAACGGTGAAGGCTACTACCAAGGCTACAAGCTCAATGAAGGTGCCGAGAACGGTACCGTCAAACTGGTGGGCATCTCCAGCAGCCTGACCGACACCGATGGCTCGGAAACCCTCAGCATCAAACTGGGCGGTATTCCGGAAGGCTCGATCCTCAGCGATGGCGCCGGTCACACTGTCACCGTTGGCAAGACTGAAGTGGATGTCACCGGCTGGAACCTCAATGGTCTGAGCCTCAAGCCACCGGCTTACTACCAAGGCAAGTTCGACATCTCTGTCACCGCGACATCGACCGAGAAGGCCAACAACGACAGCGCGTCCACCCCTGGCAAGATCACGGTCACCGTTCACCCGGACAGCTACCTCCCCGGCAACCTGACCGAGGTCAATGACGATAAGTCGCTGGGCAGCGAAAACGACATCGTCGTTGCTGACGTCAACGGTCTGCACGTTACCCCAGGGCAGGACTACAACCTGGCGTTCATTGTCGATACTTCGGGCAGTATGGGCAGCAAAGGCGTAGAAGCTGCGAAGAAATCCCTGGAGTCGGTATTCACTACGCTGGCCAACAGTGTCAAAGGTGCGCAGTCCGGTACGGTGAACATCCTGTTGGTGGACTTCTCCGATCAGGTGAACACCACTATTACGGTCAACCTGGCCGACAAAAACGCGCTCACTGATCTGCAAGCTGCACTGCAGAAGTTCTATGCCGGCGGCAATACCAACTACGAAGACGCGTTCAAAACCACCGCCAACTGGTTCCAGAACCTCAAAATCAGCGGCAGCACCGGTAGCAACCAGACGTTCTTTATCACTGACGGCAAACCTAACCGGTATCAAACCGGCGAGTCCGACCCGGTATTCAAGAACTCCAGCCTCACCCTGGACGGTGTGCTCGGCGCGATGAAGTACAAACTGGGTGATGTTGTCACTGACAAAATGATCGGTGACAACAACCGGATCAGTATCGACAAAAACGGTTACCTCACAGCCGAATACTATTCTGGCAACCGCTGGCGTGACGACGACAAAGCCTCGGGTGAGCTGCATGCTCAAGGCGACGGCACGTATGAGTTGTCGTATCAGGGCGGGTCGTCCTGGTACATCGACAGCAACTCAAAAGACTCGTTCTTGTTGCTGTCGAAGCATTCAAGTGTGGAAGCGATCGGGCTCAATAGCACGATTAACGCCAATGACCTGAAGTACTACGACACCGACGGCAAACCGCAGTCCAACATCGATCCGAGCAAACTGGCCGAAGCCATTCTCAGTCATACCGAAGCCACTAACCCTGGCAACGACACGGTCAACGGCGGTGAAGGCAACGACATTATCTTCGGTGATCTGGTCAGCTTCGACGGAATCGCCGGCAACGGTATCGAAGCGATACAGGCTTATGTTGCCCGTGAGCTGGATATGAAACTGGGCGATGTCGATGGCCGCGTTCTGCACAAGTACATCACCGAACACGTCAGTGATTTTGATGTTTCACGCGCCAACGATGGTGCCGATACGCTGCTCGGCGGCGACGGCAATGACATTATCTTCGGCCAGGGTGGCGATGACCGTCTCGAAGGCGGCAAGGGCAATGACATTCTGCTCGGCGGTAGCGGCAAGGATGTGTTGATCGGTGGCGCCGGCAACGACACGCTGATTGGCGGAGAGGGCATTGACACCCTGCTTGGCGATGAAGGGAACGACATCCTCATGGGCGGCAAAGGCGACGATATTCTTACCGGTGGCAGCGGCGCCGACACCTTCGTGTGGAAAGCCGGCGACACTGGCAAGGATGTGATCAAGGACTTCAAGCCTGGCGAGGGTGACCGTCTGGATCTGAGCGACCTGCTGCAGAGCGAGAAGGGCAGCACGATCGACAACTTCCTGAAGATCACCACGGTCAATGGCGAGTCGACCCTGCAGGTCAGCTCCGAAGGCAAGCTGAACTCCGCCGGTGGCCTGGCCAACGCGGATGTGACGATCAAGCTGGAAGGCGTCAACTGGGCCAACACCACGATCAACTCGCTGGTATCTGGTGCCGACCCGACCATCAAGATCGACCACTCCAACAGCTGATAGCCCTCGACCTCGGTAGCCTGGCATGGCTACCGAGGCCAGCAGGCTTGGCCTGTACCCTGTTCACCCGGCATACTCGCTCGCCAGTCCCACAGCCTGGCGAGCTTGGCCTATGCTGCTGACTGCGGTTACGGACTCAATTTACGAGGGATTCCCATGTTCTATGTGCAACGTGACGCACAGGGCCAGTTGCTTCGGGTAGAAGCCGCCGCCTTTGACGAATACACGGAACAGTTGCCTGCCGACCACGCCGAAATTCAGGACTGGTTTGCTGATGACGTTGTCGAGAACAGCCTCAAGCAGCTCAAGCAGAGTGGCCTGGACATGATCCGGGTACTCGAAGACTTGATCGAAGTGCTCACCACCAAAGGTGTGATTAGCATCACCGACCTGCCGGCTGGTGCTCAAGCCAAGCTGCTCAGCCGGTCGAATGCCCGTCAGGTGCTGGGCGGGCTGACCAATCTGATCGATGACAGTGACGAGAACGGCGGCCTGATCTAAGCGCTGCAGGCCCCTCAGGGCCTGCCCACGCCTGTTTTAGCGCCAGGGTGCAGGCTCACCTACCAAACGCCCCTGAACGCCCTGGATGCCCATCTCGCGCAACACTTTAAGCTCCCCTTCGGTTTCGACGCGCTCGGCAATCAGCGGCAGGTCGATGCTGTGAGCGGCGCGCTGAATCGCTTCGATGAACAAGCGCTTGTGCCGCTCCTGATCGATCGCACGGATGTAGCTACCATCAATCTTCAGGTAGGCCAGCCCCAGATGGGCCAGGTTACCGATCATGCTGAAGCGCCCACCGAAGCGCTGCAGGCTCAGGCTGAAACCGAGCGCGCGCAAACGCCGGGTCAACTGTTCGAGTACGGCCTGGTCGGGTAACTGTTCTTCACCAATCTCCAGGGTCAGACGCGGCCCCAGTGCCGGATGCTGGCCAAGCAGCTCATAAACCCGTTGCAACGCGGCCGGATCTGCCAAGGTGGACGCCGACAGGTTCAGGGCCAGGGCCTCGGTGTGGTTTTGCATGTGTTTCAACACTTGCTCAAGCATCAGCACATCGAGGCGCGCCGACCAGCCAAAGCGCTCAAGCCAGGGCAGGAAGCGCCCCGCGGCAATCGCTTGACCCTGGTCATCCAGTACCCGCGAGATTACCTTGTAGTGCAACACCCGCTCCGGTGCATCACTGGCCACCACCGGTTGGAAAAACAGCTGAAAGCGCCCTTGCTTCAGTGCATCGTCGAGCAACTGATGCCAGGCATGGTGAGTATTGCCAGCTTGCGGGGCGGTGCCCTGCTCGAGGCACACCCAACCCGGCTCTACCTGGCTCTCTGCACGCGCCAAGGCTTCATCTGCCAGCTTGAGCAAGGCTTGGGGAGCATCACCGGGGCTATACGGCGCCATGCCGATACAGGCCACTGGCGTGACGTCAGTGGCGCCGGTGTCGGCCAGGCTCTGCAGGGTCACCTCCAGGGCCTGAGCAAGCTGTACCGCCTCTTCATGCACCAAGCCCGGTGCCAGCACGGCAAACTCACCGCCACGGCTGCGGGTGATCAGGTTGTTGGTTTCCGGGTAGTTAGCGCAGGTGCGTTGCAGTTGCTGCCCTACCGCCTGGAGTAGCTGATCAGTGCGTTGGCCACCCAGGCGTTGGTTAAGCCCGGCCAGATCCTTCACTCGCAGCAACAACAGGTAACCCGGCCGGGCTTCCTCGATATTGCTGACCTGGGCATTGAGCTGCATCTCGAAATAACGGCGGTTGGCCAAGCCCGTCAGGCTGTCCTGGTAGGATTCGACGCGCAGCTTTTCACTGCGCTCAGCCTGCTCCTTGAACAGCGCCTTGAGCTTTTCGACCATCTGGTTCATGGCCTGGACCACCCGACGCAGTTCAGGTGTGCTGGGCAGGTCTGGCAGGCTGAGGAATTCGCGACGAGCGATAGCGTGAGACTGCGCCACCATGTAGTCCAGTGGCTTGAGCTGACGGCGCAGCAGCAACGCACCGAGCACCGCACTCAAGGCGCCGCACAGCAGCAGCCAACCGAGACTGCCCAGAGCGCTTTGCCAAAGTTTGCCCAGAGCGAACATAGGATGGCTCACCACCTCAACCCGCGCCGCCTGCTGCCAGCCGCGGCTGACGATAGCATCGCCTCCTGCGGCCTCAAGGCCTATCAGGCGAATGAACCAGGCAGGTACACCATTGGCATCAGCTTCGGCGTGGCGCTCTACCAGCACGGCGTTGGAGCCCAGGTCGATGACCTTGATACTGGAGTAGTAACCACTGTCGAAAATCGAACTGACCATCAACTCGACCATCGCCGGATCATCAATGTTCGGCGTCAGCGACAACGCCAACGCCGTGGCCGCATCCTGTGCGTGGGAGCGCAACTGGTTTACGTACTGGCTGCGTGAGCTTTCCAGGCTAACCATGAAGCTGCCGCTGAACGCGACTACCAGGAACAGGCAGATGGCAAGCAGCAATTGTTTGAACAGTGACATCTGTGCTCCTTTAGTAAACCGGTTCGGCCGGGAAACCTTCGGCCTGCATCTTTTTCAGTAGATCCTGCCAGCGCGACAAACGTTTCGTGTCGCCAACCTTTTTATTACCTCCGGAACCTGTCAGCCACAGGCCTTCACCGTTGAAGGAATAAACCGGCAATAGGTCGGTACGCTCGCTGGCGGGCTTGATTGCGTCCATCAGGCTGTCGAGTACCAACGGCATGGCATTGGGGCTTGAGTAATAGGTCAGGACCATATGCGCACGGTTCTGGCGTAACGCCTTGACGTAGGTGATGCGCAGTTTTTCCGCCGGCACTCCCATGCGCCGCAGGCTGAAGTACTTGGCGATAGCATAGTCTTCGCAGTCGCCCTGCCCCTTGATCAGTGCCTGTATCGGTGTTGCCCAATAATCGACCTCGCGCCACAGGTCGATGTCTTCCACGTAACGTAATTGGTGGTTGAAGAACTGATTCACCCGCTTGAGCTGCTCGGCTTCACTGCCCTGCTTCTGGGTGGTCAGCATGTTTTGCCAGGCATCGATACGACCCTGCCCTGGCCCCAGTGGGCCATACAGGGATTGGGCTCGTCGGCTGATCTGGGAGAAATCCCAATCGGCGTGCAGGCTGCCTAACAGCAGGCAGCCGAACACCACGGCAAGGCCGAGCCGGCGCAAGGTCAACTGAACAGCCCAACGCATCGCCAATACGAAAACCTGCGCAAACCTGTGGAAAAACACCGATGGTGCGGCCTTGCCCATGAAAAAACAATGGCACCTTACAATCACGACAACATCAGCCTGCGATCATCCCGGAAGACCCATGCCCTGTAGTCGGCTCGACTTCCCTTGGAGAAAAACTTCATTCACGATAGCAACTACCCATCACACTCGCAGCCTGCCGACCGGTTCAGGCGCGCGCCTGCGAGTTTGACAAGGGTCCATACGCTAACTAGCGTGATTGGATCCAACATTTAATCCATCCCGACATTAAGGACAGAGTAAAGCGTGACCGAGAAATCCAAATCCTTGAGCGAAATACTGGGCAGCGAGCAAATCCCGCCGCACCTGGCTCGTAGTGTGATTGAAGAGCGGTTGCGCAATGCCATTCTGGAAGGCCGCCTGGCACCCGGTATGGCTCTGCGACAGCAAGAGTTGGCGACGCTGTTCGGCGTCAGCCGTATGCCCGTACGCGAGGCTCTACGCCAGCTTGAAGCGCAGTCATTGCTACAGGTGGTGGCACACAAAGGCGCGGTGGTTGCTCCGCTGATCGGTGAAGATGCGGTAGACACCTATGCCCTGCGAGTGATTCTGGAATCTGAAGCGCTGCGCCAGTCGATCCCTCTGCTGGAAGCCGAAGATATCGCCCTTGCTCGCAGCTATATCAAGCAACTGGAAAACGAAACCCGGCACGCCGAAATCGGCCGGCTGAACCGGTTGTTTCACATGAGCCTGTACAGCAAGGCTTCCAACAAGAAGCTGCTGCACCTGATTGAAATCGAGCTGAACGAAGAAGAGCGCTTCTTACGCTTTCACCTGTCGTCGATGGGCTTGGGGAAACTGACCCAGGATGACCACAACGCCTTGGTAGATGCTGCGAACGATAAGTCAGTTGATGATGCCATCAAGGTGCTTGAACGCCATTTGAATACGGCGGCCAGGACTATCAAGGCTTACCTGAGCGCTTGATAGTAGCCAGAAAAGACAAAACCCCTGTCTGCAAGGCAGACAGGGGTTTTGGAATTTAATCTTGACGATGACCTACTCTCACATGGGGAAACCCCACACTACCATCGGCGATGCATCGTTTCACTGCTGAGTTCGGGATGGGATCAGGTGGTTCCAATGCTCTATGGTCGTCAAGAAATTCTGTGTGCTGGTCCGTCTGTTGTGACGTACCGGCGAATTCTTGATGCTTCTACTATAAAGACAAAACCCCTACCTGCATGCGCAGATAGGGGTTTCGGAATTTAATCTTGACGATGACCTACTCTCACATGGGGAAACCCCACACTACCATCGGCGATGCATCGTTTCACTGCTGAGTTCGGGATGGGATCAGGTGGTTCCAATGCTCTATGGTCGTCAAGAAATTCTGTTGCCAGAAGGTCTTGTTAGACACTCCAGCGAATTGGGTATGTGACTTTGTGGTTTTGCAAACTTTCGGTGACTTTCGTCTTCACCACCACAATCTGCGTTGCAGATTGCTTGGGTGTTATATGGTCAAGCCTCACGGGCAATTAGTATTGGTTAGCTCAACGCCTCACAGCGCTTACACACCCAACCTATCAACGTCGTAGTCTTCGACGGCCCTTCAGGGAACTCAAGGTTCCAGTGAGATCTCATCTTGAGGCAAGTTTCCCGCTTAGATGCTTTCAGCGGTTATCTCTCCCGAACATAGCTACCCGGCAATGCCACTGGCGTGACAACCGGAACACCAGAGGTTCGTCCACTCCGGTCCTCTCGTACTAGGAGCAGCCCCTCTCAAATCTCAAACGTCCACGGCAGATAGGGACCGAACTGTCTCACGACGTTCTAAACCCAGCTCGCGTACCACTTTAAATGGCGAACAGCCATACCCTTGGGACCGGCTTCAGCCCCAGGATGTGATGAGCCGACATCGAGGTGCCAAACACCGCCGTCGATATGAACTCTTGGGCGGTATCAGCCTGTTATCCCCGGAGTACCTTTTATCCGTTGAGCGATGGCCCTTCCATACAGAACCACCGGATCACTAAGACCTACTTTCGTACCTGCTCGACGTGTCTGTCTCGCAGTCAAGCGCGCTTTTGCCTTTATACTCTACGACCGATTTCCGACCGGTCTGAGCGCACCTTCGTACTCCTCCGTTACTCTTTAGGAGGAGACCGCCCCAGTCAAACTACCCACCATACACTGTCCTCGATCCGGATAACGGACCTGAGTTAGAACCTCAAAGTTGCCAGGGTGGTATTTCAAGGATGGCTCCACGCGAACTGGCGTCCACGCTTCAAAGCCTCCCACCTATCCTACACAAGCAAATTCAAAGTCCAGTGCAAAGCTATAGTAAAGGTTCACGGGGTCTTTCCGTCTAGCCGCGGATACACTGCATCTTCACAGCGATTTCAATTTCACTGAGTCTCGGGTGGAGACAGCGCCGCCATCGTTACGCCATTCGTGCAGGTCGGAACTTACCCGACAAGGAATTTCGCTACCTTAGGACCGTTATAGTTACGGCCGCCGTTTACCGGGGCTTCGATCAAGAGCTTCGCGTTAGCTAACCCCATCAATTAACCTTCCGGCACCGGGCAGGCGTCACACCCTATACGTCCACTTTCGTGTTTGCAGAGTGCTGTGTTTTTAATAAACAGTCGCAGCGGCCTGGTATCTTCGACCGGCATGGGCTTACGGAGCAAGTCCTTCACCCTCACCGGCGCACCTTCTCCCGAAGTTACGGTGCCATTTTGCCTAGTTCCTTCACCCGAGTTCTCTCAAGCGCCTTGGTATTCTCTACCCAACCACCTGTGTCGGTTTGGGGTACGGTTCCTAGTTATCTGAAGCTTAGAAGCTTTTCTTGGAAGCATGGCATCAACCACTTCGTCGCCTAAAGGCAACTCGTCATCAGCTCTCGGCCTTAAGATCCCGGATTTACCTAAGATCTCAGCCTACCACCTTAAACTTGGACAACCAACGCCAAGCTGGCCTAGCCTTCTCCGTCCCTCCATCGCAATAACTAGAAGTACAGGAATATTAACCTGTTTTCCATCGACTACGCTTTTCAGCCTCGCCTTAGGGACCGACTA
>NZ_CM150476.1:0-120000 GCF_056322725.1 Pseudomonas sp. NUPR-002 | reverse complement strand
TCGCCGGTTCCCGGGCGCTCGACCTTGATGACTTCGGCCCCCAGGTCAGCGAGGATCTGCCCGGACCACGGCCCGGCCAGTACTCGCGACAAATCAAGCACCCGCAGATGAGATAGCGCGCCCATGGGCTGGCTCCTTATTAGTAGAAGGCCTGGATGCCGGTTTGGGCACGACCAAGGATCAGCGCGTGCACGTCGTGGGTACCTTCATAGGTATTGACCACTTCCAGGTTGACCAGGTGACGGGCTACGCCGAACTCGTCGGAGATACCGTTGCCGCCCAGCATGTCACGCGCCAGACGGGCGATATCCAGGGCTTTACCGCAGGAGTTGCGCTTCATGATCGAGGTGATTTCGACCGCCGCGCTCCCTTCATCTTTCATCCGCCCCAGGCGCAGGCAGCCTTGCAGGGCCAGAGTAATCTCGGTCTGCATGTCAGCCAGTTTCTTCTGGATCAGCTGGTTGGCGGCCAGAGGGCGACCGAACTGCTTACGGTCCAGGGTGTACTGGCGAGCGGTGTGCCAGCAGGCTTCCGCGGCACCCAGGGCGCCCCAGGAGATGCCATAACGCGCAGAGTTCAGGCAGGTGAACGGGCCTTTCAAGCCACGCACGTCCGGGAAGATGTTTTCTTCCGGTACAAAAACGTTGTCCATCACGATTTCACCGGTGATGGAGGCACGCAGGCCCACCTTGCCGTGAATCGCCGGAGCACTCAGGCCTTGCCAGCCTTTTTCAAGCACGAAGCCACGGATATCGCCGGCATCGTCCTTGGCCCACACCACAAACACATCAGCGATCGGGCTGTTGGTGATCCACATTTTGTTGCCGGTCAGGCGATAGCCACCGTCGACTTTCTTCGCCCGGGTGATCATCGAGCCTGGATCGGAGCCATGGTCAGGCTCGGTCAGACCGAAGCAACCAATCCATTCGCCGCTAGCCAGCTTGGGCAGGTACTTCTGTTTTGTGGCTTCAGAGCCGAATTCGTTGATCGGCACCATAACCAGGGAAGACTGCACGCTCATCATCGAACGGTAGCCGGAGTCGATGCGCTCAACTTCACGAGCGATCAAGCCGTAGCACACGTAATTCAGGCCGCTGCCACCGTACTGCTCGGGGATGGTTGCGCCGAGCAGGCCGACTTCGCCCATTTCGCGAAAGATCGCCGGGTCGGTTTGCTCATGGCGGAATGCTTCCAGCACGCGCGGCGCCAACTTGTCCTGGGCGAACTGATAAGCGCTGTCACGCACCATGCGCTCTTCTTCAGTGAGCTGTTGGTCGAGCAACAGCGGGTCGATCCAGTTGAAGCTTGCTTTACCGGCCATGAGTGAATCCTCGAAAAATGGGACCAGAGTTGTTGTGCATTGATCCTAGGCCTGATCAGCCGACGAGACAAACGAGGAATACGCATACTCTTGTGATAATTTCTCACTCCGTAATCGGCGCGAAGGCCATCTTTACGCCTTATTAGTGAGGTTGACGTACATGCGCCGAAAGATCCCCAGCACTGCCGCCCTGGTCTGCTTCGAGGCAGCCGCCCGCCACGAGAGCTTTACCAAGGCTTCGCAAGAGTTGTCCCTGACTCAGGGCGCCGTATGTCGGCAAATTGCCGGGCTGGAGGAGTTTCTCAATGTCGAACTGTTTCGCCGCTCACGCCGCGGGGTGAAGCTCACTGAAGCGGGGCTTTCCTATAGCCGACAGGTGGCCACGCAGTTGGATGCGGTAGAACGCGACACGCTGTCGGTCATGCGCCAGCAGGGCGCCAATGTGATCGAGCTGGCGGTGGTACCGACCTTCGGCACCCAATGGCTGCTGCCCAGGCTCAAGGACTTCCAGCAGCGCCATCCGGATGTGACGGTCAACCTGACCAACCGTACCCGGCCGTTCCTTTTTGCCGACACACCTTTTGATGCCGCGATCTATTTCGGCGATGCCGATTGGTCCGGTACACAGTCCCACCGCCTGATGGGCGAGAACCCGGTACCTGTGTGCAGCCCAAACTTACTGGGAGGAGCAGGGCAGTTGGACGCCAAGCAGATCGCCCAGCTGCCGCTGCTTCAGCAAACCACACGCCCCTATGCCTGGCGCCAATGGTTCAACAGTCTGGATATGCACGTTACCCGCGACATGACTGGCCCGCGCTATGAGCTATTCTCGATGTTGGCGCAGGCAGCCATGCATGAGATGGGTATAGCGCTCATTCCACCGTTCCTGATTCAGCGTGAACTGGCCGAAGGGCGCCTGGCTGTGGCCAATCGTCACGGCCTGTCAAGCATCAAGGCCTATTACCTGATGATTCCGGAGCGCAAGGTCGAATCGGCTTCATTGCGGGCTTTCCGCGATTGGCTGATCGAGCAAGCAGAGCGCTACACCGCAGAGCATAAGGACGATAGCTATAACCTGACCCCGTAGTCAGCAAAACTCGAACCCTACAGATGTACGTAAATGTCGCAATTCGTACAACTGTTTTGACACCCCCTCAAAGCCCATTAACCCTTTGTTCTATGCGGCTTTCACGGCATAAATCGCGTTTTTGTTACGGGTTTTGGATAAATCGGCGGAATCTTTTCAAAAATTAACGTAATCTCCCTAACGCCCGTATTTGACGGGCTCGAGGGCTATTATTGCGACATACGGTCACAGGGTGACTTGTAGTTTGCATACCGTCACCCTTCAAAACATGTTGAAGCAATTCAGGAATCACCTGCAAAATGCCGCGCCCCGCCTGAATTCGGCGGGATCGTGCTGATCGGCCGCCCCAGACGCACCATCCGCAGTGCGCTGGTTTACCAACAAAAGATCACGCAGGAGATTTGACGTGCACATTGGTGTTCCTCTCGAAACGCAGACGGGCGAAACACGGGTTGCTGCAACCCCGGAAACCATCAAGAAACTGATTGGTCAGGGGCATAAGGTCACCGTCCAGAGTGGCGCCGGCATCAATGCCAGCGTTCCGGACAGTGCCTATGAAGCAGCAGGCGCCATTATTGGCAGCGCTGCCGATGCGTTTGGTGCACAACTTGTTCTTAAAGTTGTGGCTCCCAACGATAGCGAACTGGCCCTGATCAAGAGCGGCAGCGTTCTTGTGGGTATGCTCAACCCGTTCAACAACGACACCATCACCAAGATGGCTGAATGCGGCATTACCGCCTTCGCGCTGGAAGCAGCGCCGCGCACTTCACGGGCGCAGAGCCTCGACGTGCTGTCCTCGCAAGCCAACATTGCCGGTTATAAAGCCGTGCTGCTCGCCGCTCATCACTATCCGCGCTTCATGCCGATGCTGATGACCGCAGCCGGCACGGTAAAAGCCGCGCGCGTGTTGATTCTGGGTGCAGGCGTTGCTGGTCTGCAGGCCATTGCCACCGCCAAGCGTCTGGGTGCAGTGATCGAAGCCTCGGACGTGCGTCCGGCGGTTAAAGAGCAGATCGAGTCGTTGGGCGCCAAGTTCATCGATGTGCCGTACGAGACCGATGAAGAGCGCGAATGTGCCGAAGGTGTCGGCGGCTATGCCCGCCCGATGCCGGCCAGCTGGATGCAACGCCAGGCCCAGGCCGTGCACGAGCGCGCCAAACAGGCCGATATCGTCATTACCACCGCACTGATCCCCGGGCGCAAGGCGCCCACCTTGCTCAGCGCCGAAACCGTTGCGCAGATGAAGCCAGGTTCGGTGGTCATTGACCTCGCGGCCGCCCAGGGCGGCAACTGCCCGCTGACGGTCGCTGACCAGGTGGTGGTAGAGCAGGGCGTGACCATCGTCGGCCCGACCAACCTGCCGGCGCAGGTCGGTGCAGATGCTTCGGCGCTGTACGCCCGTAACCTGCTCGACTTCACCAAGCTGCTGTTCACCAAAGATGGCGAACTGGTGATCAACCTCGAAGACGATATCGTCGCCGCGTGCCTGATGTGCCGCGACGGCCAGATCATCCGCAAGAACGGATAAGGAGCCAGACAATGGAAGACATGCTGATCTCTCACGGCGTCTATAACCTGATCATTTTCGTGCTGGCGATCTATGTCGGTTATCACGTGGTGTGGAACGTCACCCCAGCACTGCATACCCCTCTGATGGCGGTCACCAACGCCATTTCCGCCATCGTCATCGTCGGCGCCATGCTGGCTGCCGCCCTGACCGTAACCCCGCTGGGCAAGATCATGGGCACCCTCGCGGTCGCCTTGGCAGCGGTCAACGTATTCGGTGGATTCCTCGTCACCCGGCGCATGCTGGAGATGTTCAAGAAGAAAGCCGCAAAGGCTGAGGGGAAGCAGTAAACATGAGCATGAACCTGGTAACACTTCTCTACCTCGTCGCCTCGGTGTGCTTCATCCAGGCGCTCAAGGGCCTGTCGCACCCGACCACCTCGCGGCGTGGCAACCTGTTCGGCATGCTCGGCATGGCCCTGGCGATCGTCACTACCGTCGGCTTGATCTACAAGCTGGGCGCAGAGCTGGCTACTGATGGCATCGGCTACGTCATTGTTGGCCTGTTGGTGGGCGGCTCGGCTGGCTCGATCATGGCCAAACGCGTTGAAATGACCAAGATGCCTGAGCTGGTTGCATTCATGCACAGCATGATCGGTCTGGCGGCGGTGTTCATTGCCATTGCTGCGGTGGTCGAGCCGCAGTCGCTGGGCATTGTCTCCAACATCAGCGACCCGATCCCGACCGGTAACCGCCTGGAGCTGTTCCTTGGCGCGGCGATTGGTGCGATCACCTTCTCCGGTTCGGTCATCGCCTTCGGCAAACTGTCGGGCAAGTACAAGTTCCGCCTGTTCCAGGGCGCACCGGTACAGTTCAGCGGCCAGCACAAGCTCAACCTGGTCCTGGGTCTGGCAACGATTGGCCTGGGCCTGGTCTTCACCTTCACCGGTAGCTACAGCGCCTTTGCCCTGATGCTGATCCTGGCCTTCATCATGGGCGTGCTGATCATCATCCCGATTGGCGGCGCCGACATGCCGGTGGTGGTGTCGATGCTCAACAGCTATTCGGGCTGGGCGGCGGCCGGTATCGGCTTCTCGCTGAACAACTCGATGCTGATCATTGCAGGCTCCTTGGTGGGTTCGTCCGGTGCCATCCTCTCGTACATTATGTGCAAGGCGATGAACCGCTCGTTCTTCAACGTGATTCTCGGTGGCTTCGGTGGCGCTGCAGATGCCGGCGGCCCGGCCGGTGCGCAAGAGGCTCGCCCGGTCAAATCCGGCTCGGCCGACGACGCCACCTTCCTGCTCAGCAATGCCGACTCGGTGATCATCGTGCCTGGCTACGGCCTGGCGGTGGCGCGTGCCCAGCACGCGCTCAAGGAACTGACCGAGAAGCTGACCCACAACGGTGTGACGGTGCGCTACGCGATTCACCCGGTGGCAGGGCGTATGCCTGGGCACATGAACGTGCTGTTGGCCGAAGCTGAAGTGCCGTACGACCAGGTGTTCGAGATGGAAGACATCAACTCCGAGTTCGGCCAAGCCGACGTGGTGCTGGTGCTCGGCGCCAACGACGTGGTCAACCCGGCGGCGAAGAACGATCCGAAGTCGCCGATCGCCGGCATGCCGATTCTTGAAGCGTTCAAGGCCAAGACCATCATCGTCAACAAGCGCTCCATGGCCAGTGGCTATGCAGGCCTTGATAACGAATTGTTCTATCTGGACAAAACCATGATGGTTTTCGGTGACGCCAAGAAGGTCATCGAAGACATGGTCAAGGCTGTCGACTGAGTCGTTTCAGGCCTGTGACAATTAGCCCCAGCGCGGTACCGGCTGGGGCTTTTTAATGCCCGGCCCGCCGACGGAAGGCTCTATTTCATGGCTGAGCATTCGACCTTGGTCGCGGGACGCCGGGCTGCTAAATCACTAGACTGCGCATCTAGCTTTAGTAGCCTGAGATAACAATCCATGTACCGTGATCGTATCCGCTTGTCCTCCCTGCACAGCAAGGTAATGAGTGCGGCTGATGCCGCTGGCCTGATCGAGGACGGCATGACCGTCGGCATGAGCGGTTTTACCCGCGCCGGCGAAGCCAAGGCGGTGCCGCATGCACTGGCCGAACGTGCCAAGCAATCACCGCTGCAAATCAGCCTGATGACCGGCGCCAGCCTGGGCAACGACCTGGACAAGGAACTGACCGAAGCCGGTGTACTGGCCCGCCGTATGCCATTCCAGGTCGACAGCACCCTGCGCAAGGCCATCAACGATGGCAAGGTCATGTTCATTGACCAGCACCTGTCGGAAACCGTGGAACAACTGCGTAACCAGCAACTGAAACTGCCGGACATCGCGGTTATCGAAGCCGTCGCCATCACCGAACAAGGCCACATCGTACCGACCACGTCGGTGGGTAACTCGGCCAGCTTCGCGATTTTCGCCAAACAGGTGATCGTCGAGATCAACATGGCCCATAACGCCAACCTGGAAGGCCTGCACGACATCTACATCCCGACCTACCGGCCAACCCGCACGCCGATCCCGCTGGTAAAAGTCGATGATCGCATCGGCAGCACCGCGATCCCGATCGATCCGGCCAAAATTGTCGGCATCGTCATCACCGAGCAGCCGGACTCACCGTCTACCGTACTGCCGCCAGACGATGAAACCCAAGGCATCGCCAACCACCTGATCAACTTCTTCAAGCAGGAAGTGGCGGCAGGGCGCATGACCAACAAGCTCGGCCCGCTGCAAGCTGGTATCGGCAGCATTGCCAACGCGGTCATGTGCGGCCTGATCGACTCGCCGTTCGAAGACCTGACCATGTACTCCGAAGTACTGCAGGATTCGACCTTCGACCTGATCGACGCTGGCAAACTGAGCTTTGCCTCGGGCAGCTCCATCACCCTGTCGAGCCGCCGCAACGCTGACGTGTTCGGTAACCTGGAGCACTACAAAGACAAGCTGGTGCTGCGCCCTCAGGAAATCTCCAACCACCCGGAAGTCGTTCGTCGCCTGGGCATCATCGGCATCAACACTGCCCTTGAGTTCGACCTGTACGGCAACGTCAACTCCACGCACGTCTGCGGCACCCGGATGATGAACGGCATCGGCGGTTCCGGCGACTTCGCCCGCAACGCTCACCTGGCGATCTTCGTCACCAAGTCGATTGCCAAGGGCGGCGCGATCTCCAGCGTAGTGCCGATGGTCAGCCACGTTGACCACACCGAGCATGACGTCGACATCCTCGTGACCGAACAAGGCCTGGCCGATTTGCGCGGCCTGGCGCCACGTGAACGTGCCCGCGTGATCATCGACAACTGTGTACACCCAGACTATCGCGAAGCGTTGAACGACTACTTCAACCGCGCTTGCGAGCGTGGCGGCCATACTCCGCACATCCTGCGCGAAGCCTTGGCGTGGCACGAAAACCTGGAAGAGACCGGTCGCATGCTCGCCAGCTAAGACCACGCAGCGTTCAGTCGGTGGCGCGCAATGCCCACCGGCTGAATCCTAGGTACAGTTCAAAATCAAAAACTGTTCTACTGTACCGGTGTTTTGCCCCCGCATTTCCCTTCCTACGACCTCTACCTGCACAAAAATGCACCAGATCGGTGCCGACCAGTACAGTTACGCCTATTTGAAGTGCAACAGTGCCGTAAAACAGTTAACTGGCCCATCACAATGTAGGTGAACTGTATCTACTGTTATGGTCAACAGAGGAGGATCATTGGCATCAGTTAAATCACTACCTAATGCCGCCACAAGCGGAAGGATGACATCATGGAACGTACCCTCAGTTCCGATCTGGTTTTCGAACGCTCCGAAAAACAATCCCAGGCCGCGCTGCCACTGCGCCTGCTGGCTAACCTGATGCTGTGGCAACGCCGCATCGCCAGCCGCCACCAGTTGGCCCGCCTGGATTCGCGTCTGCTGGCCGATGCCGGCATCAGCGAAGCACAACGCTACGAAGAGCTGAGCAAGCCGTTCTGGCGTTAATGCAGGGCTCGCCGGCCAACGCCGGCACCTCGAATTCTACAAAACCCGTCGCAGGTCACTGCTGACGGGTTTTGTCATTCTGAAGCCCCGAAATAGAGCGGCTGCTTACCAAACAAGTACAGTTTCCAAAGAGTTATTTTTTATAGGTACAGTTGATAAATATCGCCGTTACCTTGTCCAACTCGCAGACGCTCACCGCGTGATACCCTTACAGCACCCAGCTTGGTAAAAGTAGCGAAACCAGCTGAGCGTGCGTCTGACACAAAGAGCCCGTCCAATCAGGAGATCGACCATGTTCCGTACCCGCTTGTTTGGCGCCGCACTGGTGCTCACCCTGGCTTCCACTGCCAACGCCACCAGCTTCGTCGTAACCACTGACACCATCGTCCGCGGTGTTGCTGCCTCTACCGATGCGACATCCGACGTTTCTTCTTCGTTCCGTGACGACAAAATCGTCCGCGCTGCCCGCGACGACGCCGCCAGCTTCGTTGCCAGCCAAGGCGATATCCGCGGTGTGAAACTCGAAAGCGCTTTCGCTCACATTCGTCAGCAGGCCCCAAGCCTGCAGGCCAGCGACGCGCAACTGGCTCAGGCTATCCTGGCGCTGTAACACTGCCTGAATCCGGCTTCGAACATGTAACAACATGCAATGAAGCCGGGTACCCTGCGCTGGCCCTCGCCAGCGCATTGGGATAGCCTTTGCTGCCTGATTCACCAGCCTAACGAGACCCATGCGTTATCTGTCATTGCTGTTGCTTGTGCTTTGCTGGAGCAGTGCCGCTCAGGCCCTGGACCTCACCACCAACAACCTTGTCGTCAGTGGCTACGTCACCAGCAAGGTGACTTCAGCACCCTTCGATCGCAAACTGCTGCACGATGCCCAGGATGACGCTGCGGTGTTTGTCGCAACCGATGGCCAACTGCGCGGCGCCCGGTTACAGGCAGCCTTGAGCCAGGTTCGTCAGGCCAACCTCAAACTTCATGCCAGCGACCTTGAACTGGCGCAGGCAATTCTCGTCCAATGATTACCCTTGTTCTTCCGGAGATGCTCCATGCGTAACCCGCTGATTGCCGCCACCCTTGGCCTTATGTTGCTGGCCGATGTAGCCCAGGCACAAACCCTGGTGGCCACCAGCAATATCATCGTTCGCGCTTTCGGCCGCTCGATCGACTTCACCTCCGACACCACCACCTCCATCCGTGACTCCAAAGTCGTGCGTGAAGCCCGTGACGACGCCGCCAGCTACGTTGCCAGCAACGGTGAAATTCGTGGTTCGCAGCTAGAGTCCGCGTTCAACACCCTGCGCCAGCGTGTGCCTGAAGCACGCGAGGCCAGCGATCAGGTCCTGGCTGAAGCCATTCTCGCCCTGTGAAAGCCCTGCGCGCCTGGCTGCTCGGTAGCTTCCTGACGCTATTGGGTGGCCCTGTACTGGCCGATCTGCAGCTGCAACTTCAGACTGAAGGTCTGAACCCTGCACAGCAGCGTGCCAGTCAGGCGCTGCTGGACGAAGCCATGCAGGCGTTGCCGCCTGGCTTCAAAACCCGGCTTGATCGCCGTATCCGCGTGAGCTGGGGCACCAAGATGCCAGAAGATGCCTATGGCCAGGCATCGCTGGTATCCACCCTGGAGCTCAACCGTCGGCTGCTGCCCGCACTCACCGATGGCAGCGCTGCCACCAGCAAGACTGGCCGCCCGCATGGCACTGTGCGCCAAGAGCTACTGGCTACGGTGCTGCATGAGCTGACCCACATTTATGATCGCGCACGCCTCTGGCAAGGCACCGAACGTCACCTGATCACTCGTTGCACCCGGCTGTTGAGCAGCCAGGGCAAGGTTGGCCTGCCCGAAGAATGCCGTGGCCAAACCGAACGGCGCTTCACCCTCAGCGATGATCCACGCCTGCTCGACCTTGCTGGCTGGCCGCAATATGTCGGCAGGCGAGGGGAGCGCGAGCAGCATAACCGTCAGGTGGCCCGCAGCCCCGACAGTTATGAGCTGAGCAGCCCCAAGGAATTCATTGCGGTCAACATGGAGTATTTCCTCCTAGACCCGAGCTTCGCGTGCCGTCGGCCAGCCCTGCACAGTTATCTGAAAGCCCACTTCGACTGGGCACCTGAGCATCCGGCCTGTGCCAAGGCGTTGCCGTTCCTCAATGCCGGCAACGATTTTGCCAAGGCCCCCCTGGGTGAAATCGATCCAGAACGGGTGTATGCCGTCGATTACCTGCTGGCCGAGGCCAACCAGAATCTGGTCAGCCGCTGGGGGCACAGCATGTTGCGCCTGGTCATCTGTGCACCGGGGCGGCCACGTGGCCCTGATTGCCGTCTCGACCTCGACCAGCACTTGGTGCTGTCGTACCGCGCCTTCGTCAACGATGTGCAGCTGTCGAGCTGGGACGGGCTGACAGGTGCGTATCCCTCACGCCTGTTTGTACTGCCATTGGCTCAGGTCATCGATGAATACACCAAGACCGAGCTGCGTAGCCTTGCCTCGATCCCCCTCAAGCTGAACCGCGACGAGCTGGAAAACCTGGTGCGCCAGGCCGCCGAGATGCATTGGAGCTACGACGGCAACTACTACTTCCTGTCCAACAACTGCGCGGTAGAGACCCTCAAACTGCTGCGCAGCGGCACCGCCAACCCGCGCCTGACAGACCTGGACAACATCATGCCCAACGGTTTGCTCGAAGTGCTGCAAGGGCGTGGCCTGGCCGATACCAGCGTGCTTGATGACCCACGCGAAGCGCTGCGCCTGGGCTACCGCTTCGACTCCTACCGTGACCGCTATCAAGCCATGTTCATGGTGCTGAAGAAGCAGCTGCCGATCCCTCAGGACACTGTTGAAGCCTGGCTTGAGCAGCCTGCCAAGCAACGCCAGCAATGGTTTGAACGTGCCGACCTGCGCACCAGTGCGGCCTTGCTGCTGCTGGAACAGGCCAGCTTGCGCCAGCAATTGCTGCTGGCTCAGGACGAGGTCAAGCAGCGCTATCTGAGCGGGCGGGATGCGAACGACGCCAGCGTCGCCAAGGCCAACGGCACCCTGCAGCAAATTCTTGCCAACAGCGGCTTCCTCAGTCGGCCAGCGGAACTGCTGGGCAACAGCGGCTACGGCTTGCCACAGGCCAGTGAACAACAACTGTTGATCAGCGAGTCCACCCAGCGCCAACAACAGCTGCAGCTACTCACCACTGACCTGGACAAAGAAGTGCGGGCACTGCTGGGCCCAGCCCGGGCAGCGGAAATCAACGCAGTCGAGGCCAATATCAAGCAGGTCGGCGAGCACCTGCGCGCCCTGCACAAAGCAGCCGGCGGCCTGCAACTGCCTTGAAGCTGCTGCGTTAAAGCGCTTCTTCGTCCTCGCCTGGCAGGTGTTCATCCAGGTGCAACCAAGGCAAACGGCTGCTAGTCCAGATGTGTTTTTGCGGCTGGGCCACTTCCGGCTGATCCAGGGTGGTAATGGTGATGTCGATGGTTTCCGGGCTCAGGTCTGTGGTCAGCGCCAGGTGGCTGCCACAGCGACTGCAGAAGTAACGCACGCAACTGGGCGACGAGTCGTAGCATTGCGGCGTACCGCTCAGCCACTGGAAGTCACTGCAGGGCAGGGTGGCCCAAGTCACCAGCAGACCACCACTGACACGTCGGCACACTGAGCAATGACAGTGCGCGACGTCTGTCAGAGGCCCACGAACCCGGTATCTCAAGGCGCCGCAATGGCAGCCGCCTTCGTACGTCTGATGCATGGCATGCCCCTCCTGCCACGTTGCCGAACAATAACAATGCACCTCTCGTCGCCTTAGGGCCAGCGAAAGCTGGCTGAAAGCTTGCCACCTTAGGATTACCGCCACTACCGGCACAGACCGGTCAGCCAGGGCACCTGACTTCTTGTACAGCGCCCGGCCCAATTAACAACAACAATGGTGATTCTGATGTTTGCCTACAACCGCCTCCTCGCTGCACGCCCTCCGTTATTCCATGCGCCGCGCCTCGCGCGCTGATCCGCCCGACCCGTTCTCAATTCGACGCGAAACGCCTGGAGTACTCCCATGCTGACCTTCCTCGGCTTTGCCATGGTCATCACCTTCATGTACCTGATCATGACCAAGCGCCTGTCGGCCTTGATCGCCCTGATTCTGGTACCGATCCTGTTCGCCCTGTTCGGCGGCTTTTCGGGCGATATCGGCCCAATGATGCTGCAAGGCATCACCAAACTGGCCCCAACCGGGGTGATGTTGATGTTCGCCATCCTGTACTTCGGCCTGATGATCGACTCCGGTCTGTTCGACCCGGCCGTGCGCAAGATCCTCAAGATGGTCAAAGGCGACCCGCTGAAGGTGTCGGTAGGCACCGCTGTGCTGGCGCTGGTGGTCTCGATGGACGGTGATGGCGCCACCACCTACATGATCTGCGTGGCCGCCATGCTGCCGCTGTACAGCCGCCTGGGCATGAGCCCGCGAATCATGGCCGGCCTGATCATTCTGGCGGGCGGGGTGATGAACATGACCCCGTGGGGCGGCCCAACGGCCCGTGCGGCCAGTGCCCTGCATGTCGACCCGTCGGATGTTTTCGTACCGATGATCCCGGCGATGCTGGCGGGCGTGCTGGCAATTCTTGCCATCGCCTACATGTACGGTAAGCGTGAACGCGCTCGCCTGGGCGAGTTGCACCTGCCGGGTGACGAGATCAACCACAGCGAGATCAGCGTTTCGCAGTTCCCCGATGCGCGTCGCCCGAAAATGATCTGGTTCAACGGCGCCCTGACTGCAGCATTGATGGTTGCCCTGGTCGCAGGCCTGCTGCCACTGCCGGTGCTGTTCATGGTCGCGTTCAGTATCGCCATGATCGTCAACTACCCGTGCCTGCAAATGCAGAAAGAGCGCGTTGCCGCCCACTCCGGCAACGTTCTGGCGGTCGTCGGGCTGATTTTCGCGGCGGGTATCTTCACCGGTATTCTCTCCGGTACCGGCATGGTCGAGGCCATGTCCAAGAGCCTGCTGGCGGTGATTCCTGAAGCCCTGGGCCCTTACCTGGCGGTGATCACTGCAATCGTCAGCATGCCGTTTACCTTCTTTATGTCCAACGATGCCTTCTACTACGGCGTGCTGCCTGTGTTGTCCGAAGCGGCCAGCCATTACGGTATTTCGCCAGTGGAAATGGCCCGGGCGTCGATCGTCGGCCAACCCGTACACCTGCTCAGCCCGCTGGTACCCTCTACGTATCTGTTAGTGGCCTTGGCTGGTATCGACTTCGGCGATCATCAACGCTTCACCCTGAAGTGGGCAGTACTGGTCTGCCTGTGCATAATGTTCGCCGCGCTGATGATGGGAATTTTCCCACTGTTCAGCAGCCTATAAAACTACGGTTTCATCCAACCGCAGCGGCGCCCTTTGCCCGGGCGCTCTGCACTGATTGCGCGAAGGAATACACATGGAATGGCTGACCAGCCCAGAAATCTGGGTTGCCTTTTTTACCTTGACGGCTCTTGAGATCGTTCTCGGCATCGACAACATCATCATGATCTCGATCCTGGTCAGCCGTATGCCCAAGCATATGCAGCAACGCACCCGGATTTTCGGCCTGGCCCTGGCCATGGTCACGCGTATTCTGCTGTTGCTGTCGATCACCTGGGTCATGCGCCTGACCGCCGACCTGTTCGTGGTGTTCGACCAGGGCATTTCCGGGCGCGACCTGATCCTGTTCTTCGGTGGCCTGTTCCTGCTGTGGAAAAGCTCCCAGGAGATCTACCACGGCCTGGAAGGCGAGGATGAAACCCATGAAGGGCCGAGCGGTGCAGGCGGCAAGTTCCTGTACACCATCATCCAGATTGCCATCATCGATATCGTGTTCTCGCTGGACTCGGTGATCACCGCAGTCGGTATGGTTTCCCATGTGCCGGTGATGATCGCCGCGATCGTTGTCGCCGTACTGGTGATGATGCTCTGCGCTGGTGCCATCAGTAACTTCATCGACAAGCATCCTTCGCTGAAGATGCTCGCGCTGTCGTTCCTGATCGTGGTGGGTACGGTGCTGATCGCTGAGGCCTTCGATGTGCATGTACCAAAAGGCTACGTGTACTTCGCCATGGCATTCTCCCTGGCAGTCGAGGCCATCAACATCAAGATGCGCACCGCGATTGCCCGGAAGAAAAACCAGGAACAAGGCGAGCCAGTGAAACTTCGCAAGGACATTCCGGGTCAGTAATCCGGAGCGTCTGCTAAAAAGGGCCCTGCGGGGCCCTTTTTCATTTGTTTTCATGACGCTTTTGTTTCAAAGCCTGCACTGGCTATGCGATGCTGGCGCCAAGCCTTAGGGCCGACTACAGCTTAAGTGAGCACTGGTAAAAATCGCCTGTCATCAGGCCAGGCTCACGGCACCATCCATTTGCCCCACTGGGGCGCGATCAACAGGGGGCCATTTCAATGCTGACCCTGCTCAATCTACTCTCCGCCGTGGCGCTGTTGATTTGGGGCACGCACATTGTGCGTACCGGGATCTTGCGGGTTTACGGCTCCAACCTGCGGCGTGTGCTGAGCCAGAACATGGGCAAGCGTCCGCTGGCGTTCATTGCCGGGATCCTGGTAACGGCCATGGTCCAGAGCAGTAACGCGACGGCCATGCTGGTGACCTCTTTTGTTGGCCAGGGGCTGATGACCCTGACCCCGGCGCTGGCAATCATGCTCGGCGCCGATGTCGGTACGGCGCTGATGGCGCGAGTGCTGACCTTTGACCTGTCCTGGCTGTCACCGCTGCTGATCTTCCTCGGGGTGATCTTCTTTCTGTCCCGCAAGCAAACGCGTGCTGGGCAACTGGGACGTGTTGGTATCGGCCTGGGCCTGATCATCCTTGCCTTGCAATTGATCGTCGAAGCCGCCGCGCCTATTACTCAGGCGCAAGGTGTAAAAGTCCTGTTCGCCTCGCTGACCGGCGACATCCTCCTCGATGCTCTGGTGGGTGCCCTGTTTGCGCTGATTTCCTATTCAAGCCTGGCTGCGGTACTGCTGACGGCCACGCTGGCCGGCGCTGAATTGATCAGCCTGCCAGTGGCCATCGGCCTGGTGATTGGCGCCAACATCGGCAGCGGCCTGTTGGCGTTCCTCAGCACCAGCATGCAGAACGCGGCGGGACGCCAGGTGGCCTTGGGCAGCCTGCTATACAAGTTGATTGGTCTGGTGCTGATCATCCCGGTGCTCGACCCACTGGTGCACTGGATGGACTCCTTGAGTTTCAGCGCCCAGGAACTGGTCATTGGCTTTCACCTGCTCTACAACAGCCTGCGCTGCCTGATCATGCTACCGACCGTCACGCCCATGGCGCGTATCTGCTGCTGGTTGCTGCCGGAACGGGCAGAGGTCAACGGCCGCGCCCGCCCGCGCCATCTGGACCCCGCTGCCTTGAGCACGCCCAGCCTGGCCTTGGCCAACGCTGTGCGCGAAACGTTGCGGGTCGGCGATCTGATCGACAACATGCTCGACGCCATGCACAGCGTGCTGTTGGGCACACAAACCGCAATGACTCAGCAAGTACGCAGCCTGGGCGAAGACGTTGAAGCGCTGAACAACGCGATCAAACTGTACCTGGCGCAGATGCCCCGCGAAGACCTCAGCACCCAGGACAGCAAGCGCTGGGCTGAAATCATCGAGCTGGCGATCAACCTCAAGCTGGCCAGCGACCTGATCGAACGCATGCTGCGCAAGGTGCAGCAGCAAAAAACCTCGCAGCGCCGCGAGTTTTCCGAGGTCGGCCTGGAAGAGCTGACCGGGCTGCACAGCCAGTTGCTCGCCAACCTGCGCCTGGGTCTGTCGGTGTTCCTTAGTGCCGACCCGGAGAGCGCGCGCCAATTACTCCGGGAGAAACGCCGTTTTCGTGCGCAGGAAAGGCGTTTGGCCCATGCCCATGTCAGCCGACTGCAACGTAAAGTGTTGCAAAGTATCGAGACCAGCGCCTTGCACCTGGAGCTGATTGCCGATATGAAACGACTGAACTCCTTGTTCTGTAGCAGTGCCTATGTGGTATTGGGTGGCTCCGATACCGGTGGTCTGCTGCTCGACAGTGTGCCGGACGATGCCCATTCACCTTGAGCGCTACCCCAGAACTCCCGCAAGGAAGCTCGCCATGCGTTGCCTGATGTTCCTGTGCCTGCTGCTGGGCGCCGTGCCCAGTTTTGCCCTCGACCGTTCGCAGGTCGAAGGCTACCTGCTGCCCAATGGTCTGCAGGTGCTGCTCAAATCAGGCTATGAACGCAACCATGTGTCGATTCGCCTGGTGGTCGGGGTCGGCTTCGACGATTTCCCCTGTGAGCAGCAAGAGCTGCCGCACCTGCTGGAACACGTGCTGTTCAGTGGTATCGACGAAACAGGTGAGGGCGGTCTTGAGGCGCGCATGCAAGCCCTTGGCGGTGAGTGGAATGCCTACACCAGCAGTGCCGACACCACCTTTGTCATCGAAGCACCTGCACGCAACCTGCGCAAAGTGCTCGACCTGCTGTTGTCCGTGATCAAAGACACCAAGATCGACGAGAAGGCATTGGCCCTGTCCAAGCAAATCGTCGAGCGTGAAGACGGCGGCCATTACACACATCTGCAGCGCTGGCTGGACCGCCAGGACCTCGGCCACCGTGCCGGCGATCAGCTGGCGGTGGAGTTAGGGCTCAAGTGCCCTGAACGCTCCGCAGTTGCCGACATGACCGTCGAACAGGTCAATAACGTGCGCGAACACTGGTATGCGGCCAACAACATGAGCCTGATCGTGGTCGGTGGACTGGATCGCGTGCTGCCGGCTTATCTGGAACGCACCTATGCGCTGTTGCCACCGGCCGAGCCCGGTGAGCGGCGGACATTGGAGGGTGTCAGCCAAAAGGCCGAAGCGCATCGAGTGCTGACCCGCGGCTGGCTTGGCGACAGCGCTCGTTTGCACTGGTTTTTTCTGGAACCGGTGTTGGACAACGACCATGGCCACACCTACGACCTGCTACAGCGTTATCTGGACTGGACGCTGTATGAAGAGCTCAGGCTCAAGCGCGGCTTGTCGTACGGGCCTTTCACTCAACGCGAAAGCTTCGGCGACACGGGCTTGATGAGCCTGAATGCCGATCTCGACCGCACGGACGTCGAGGAAGCCGAACAGGCCTTGCGCGATATGCTCGAGCAACTGCGCAAAAATGGCCTGGACCCGGTCATCTTCGAGCGGGTCAAACAAGCCACGATTGATCGCGAAGCCTGGACCACCCAAGGCAATGCCGCCTTGGCGGACTATTACTGGGGGGCCTTGAACGACTACCTCGACGGGCACTTTGCCGATCCGGTGCGTACCCTGCGCCGGGTCAGCCTGAAGGATGCCAACCAGGCGCTGCAGCGGCTGCTGGCCAAACCCGGCTATGTGCGCATCGAACAGCCGTTGATCAGTTATGACGGGTTGTATGGGCTCATCGCGCTGGGGCTGGGAATTCTGATTATTGGCGGGCTGATCTGGCGCCGACGCTGACGCCCCTGTAGGAGCGGGCTTGCCCCGCGATTCCAATTTAACTGACACACCGCAATCGCGGGGCAAGCCCGCTCCTACAAACCAGCGTATCCTGTTCGGGTTTGAACCTCACTCTGCGAACACCTTCATGCCTCACTATGTCCAGCGTCTGATCGAGCTGATCAAACGCTACCCCGGCGTCATCGCCCTTGGCGGCTTTATCTCCGGTATCGCCAGCTTCATCCTGGTCGATCGCCAGGAAGGCCTGGCCAGCTGGATCGCCATTGTCATGCTGATCAGCTGGATCTGGCTGATGCTGGAGAACACCTTCACGCAACTGTTCGCCAAGGTGTTCAAGCGTGAGATCCCGCAGCCGCTGCTGCGCTACGCCACACAGATGATCCATCAGGAAAGCCTGTTTTTCGTCCTGCCATTCTTTTTCGTCACCACCACCTGGAACAGCGGCCAGCTGGTGTTTACCGGCCTGCTCGGCGCGGCCGGGCTGATTTCGATCATCGACCCGCTGTACTACAAGTGGCTGGCGCCACGGCGCTGGCTGTTTCTCGCCCTGCATACCCTGACGCTGTTCGCCGCGTTGCTCACCGCATTACCGATCATTCTGCACCTGACCACCTCGCAGAGCTTCAAGCTGGCCTTGGGGATTGCCATGCTGCTGTCATTCCCAAGCCTGGCCAGCAGCTTCTCGATCATTCACTGGCGACGCGGCGTGATGCTGGTGGTGATTACCCTCGCTGTCGGCGCCAGCGGCTGGATGCTGCGCTCGTGGGTACCACCGGCGACGCTGTGGATGACCGAAGTGGCGGTCAGCACCCAGGTGGAAAATCGCACCCCCGGCAAAAGCCTGAAGCAGATCAACGCCAGTGAGATCCGCGCCGGGCTCTATGCCTTTACCGCCATCAATGCACCGCGTGGGCTCAACGAGCGGATCTACCATGTGTGGCAATTCAACGGCAAAGAAGTCGACCGCATCGCCCTCGACATCCACGGTGGACGCAAGGAAGGCTACCGCGCCTGGACGCACAAGCAGAACTTCCCGGCCAACCCGGTGGGGCGCTGGCAGGTCAGGGTGCTGACCGAAGATGGCCAGGTCATCGGCGTGCTGCGCTTCAAGGTGGTTGACGATGGTCAAGCGGCAAAGGCTGAGTAACGCTATGCTCTGAAGCTGCGAACTGTCGGTCGAACTGCATGGAGCCTATGACTACACCAGCCAGCGCAACCCTGGACACCACAAGCAGCCCCGCACGCTTGCGCATTGTCGGTGACTGGACCCTGGCCAACTACGCCAGCCTCAAGCGCAACAGTGAGGGCCTGATCGGCCAGTACGATCAGAGCGCCGAAGTCGATCTCGACCAGCTCGGTCACCTGGACACCGCAGGTGCCGCACTGCTGGTCGACTTGCTCGGACCTGAGCGGTTATCGCGCCTGGCCCAGAGCAGCCAACTGCCAGAAGCGAGCCGAGCGCTGCTGCAAACCGTCTACTGCTCTGTGCAAGACTTCTGCATTCCGGAAAAGCAGCCCGAAAAATCGGTGCTGATTCAGTTGCTCACCCGCATTGGCTGCGCGGTAGACATCCTCTGGCAAGACACTTTGCAGGTACTGGGCTTCGTCGGCCTGATCCTGCAAACCCTGGTGCTACGCCTGTTCCAGCCGCAGCGTTGGCGAGTCACTTCGGTGGTCGCACATATCGAACAGACTGGCCTGGATGCCGCACCGATTGTTGCCCTGCTGACCTTTCTGGTCGGCGCAGTGGTGGCGTTTCTTGGTGCCACGGTTCTGGCCGGGTTTGGCGCCAGTATCTTCACCGTCGATCTGGTGGCGTTCTCCTTCCTGCGCGAGTTCGGCGTACTGCTGACTGCCATTCTCATGGCCGGTCGCACCGCCAGTGCCTTTACCGCGCAAATCGGCTCAATGAAAGCCAACGAAGAAATCGACGCCATTCGTACCTTGGGTCTGGACCCGGTCGAGTTGCTGGTGGTGCCCCGGGTCCTGGCGCTGCTGATTGCCCTGCCGCTGCTGACGTTCGTCGCAATGCTCTGCGGCATCATCGGCGGGGCGGTGGTGTGCGCCCTGTCGCTGGATATCTCACCGGCGATGTTCCTGTCGCTGCTGCAGAGCGACATCGGCGTCCAGCATTTCCTCGTCGGCCTGGCCAAGGCGCCGTTCTTTGCCTTCCTGATTGCCGCCATTGGTTGCCTGGAAGGCTTCAAAGTCAGTGGCAGCGCCGAGTCGGTGGGGGCTCATACCACCTCCAGCGTGGTGCAATCGATCTTTGTGGTGATTGTTCTGGATGCGGTGGCGGCGTTGTTCTTCATGGAGATGGGCTGGTGAGCCAGATAACCCCCAGCAGCCGCGAGGCAGTGATCGAAGCCCGTGGGATCTGCAACCGCTTCGGTACCCAGAGCGTGCATGAACAACTGGACCTGGACCTGTATCGCGGTGAAATCCTGGCCGTGGTGGGTGGCTCTGGCAGCGGCAAGTCGGTATTGCTGCGCAGCATCGTTGGCCTGCGTAGGCCTAACGAAGGTCAGGTCAAAGTGTTCGGCCAGGACCTCAGTGGCCTGAATGACGAACAGCGCTCGAAGGTCGAACGCCGCTTTGGTGTGTTGTTCCAGAAGGGCGCGCTGTTCTCATCGCTGACCGTCACCGAGAACGTCGCCTTGCCGCTGATCGAACACGCCGGCCTGTCGCGCGCCGATGCCGAACACCTGGCCGGGGTCAAACTGGCCCTGGCTGGCTTGCCGATCTCCGCCGCCGACAAATACCCGGCGTCGTTGTCCGGCGGCATGATCAAACGCGCCGCGCTGGCCCGGGCGTTGGCCCTTGATCCGGACATTCTGTTTCTCGATGAGCCCACCGCTGGCCTGGACCCGATTGGCGCAGCAGCCTTTGACCAATTGATTCTGACCCTGCGCGATGCCTTGGGCCTGAGCGTATTCCTGATCACCCACGACCTGGATACGCTCTACACCATCACCGACCGGGTGGCCGTACTCTCGCAGAAGAAAGTCCTGGTGGCGGGCCCGATAGCCCAGGTCGAAGACACCGACGACGCCTGGATTCATGAATACTTTCACGGCCCGCGTGGCCGTGCGGCGTATCAGGCCGCCACTGCGGCAAAGGAGCGTTGAGATGGAAACCCGTGCACATCATGTGCTGATCGGCCTGATTACTGTCATTGTGGTCGCTGGCGCCATGCTGTTCGGCCTGTGGCTGACCAAGTCCAGCGTCGACAGCACCTTCAAAGACTACGAAGTGGTGTTCAATGAAGCGGTGTCTGGCTTGTCCCGCGGCAGCTCGGTGCAGTACAGCGGCATCAAGGTCGGGGATGTCACCAGCTTGCGCCTGGACCCGGAAGATCCACGCCGGGTGCTGGCCAGGATACGCTTGAGCGCCGATACGCCAATCAAGGAAGACACCCGGGCCAAGCTGACCTTGACCGGCATCACCGGCACCTCGTTCATCCAGCTCAGTGGCGGCACACCGCAAAGCCCGGAGCTCAAAGGCAAAAATGGCAAGCTGCCAGTGATCGTTGCCTCACCCTCACCGATTGCCCGCTTGCTCGATAACGGCAGTGACCTGCTGACCAACATCAACCTGCTGGTCAACAACGCCAACCTGTTGTTCTCCGAAGACAACGCCGCCAGCCTGAGCAAAACCCTCAATCATCTGGAGCAGACCACGGCCGCATTCAGCGAACAACGCGGCGATATCCGCACCGCGCTCCAGCAACTGACCCAGGTCGGTAACCAGGCCAGCAGCATGCTGGAGCAAACCAGCGCACTGATGCGCAATGCCAGCGGCTTGCTCAACAACCAGGGCAAGCAGGCCTTTGGCAGCGCCGAGCAGGCCATGCAGTCACTGGCGCAGAGCACCGCGACCATCAACAGCCTGCTCAACGACAACCGCGAAGCCCTCGACGAGGGTGCGCAAGGCCTGAATCAACTGGCCCCGGCCATACGCGAGCTGCGCGAAACCCTGAATTCGCTGAAGGCCATCTCCCAGCGTCTGGAAGCCAACCCCAGCGGCTATCTGCTCGGCCGTGACAACAACAAGGAGTTCACGCCATGAGCCGTACCTGCCGCTTTCTGGTTCTGACGATGGCGCTGAGCCTGAGCAGTGCCTGTTCGATCCTGCCCAAGGCTGAGCCTGCCGATGTCTACCTCCTACCTTCGGCCGCAACCAGTCAGCCAGCCGCTGCGAGCACTGCAGTCAGTTGGTCACTGCGGATCAACAAGCCGCTGGCCAGTGATGCCCTCAACAGTCCTAAAATCGCGGTGGTGCCCGACGGTAATCTCATCAGCAATTACAAAGGCGCGCGCTGGAGCGATCCGGCCCCCTTGCTGCTGCGCAACCGCATGCTCGATGCCTTCCAGCGCGATGGCCGGGTGCCACGGCTGAGCGCCGATGACAGCAACCTGCAGGCTGACTACGAGCTGGCAGGCGAACTACAGGCCTTTCAGAGTGAATACAGTGCCAGCGGCCTGGCGGTGGTGGTCCGCTATGACGCACGCCTGGTGCAAGGGCGCAGCCAGCGCATTCTCGCCAGCCGCCGCTTTGAAGTGCGCCAACCGTTGAGTGACAAGCAAGTGCCGGCGGTGGTCAACGGTTTCGGCAGCGCCAGCGACCAGTTAATGGCGCAACTGCTGGCCTGGACCTTGGCCCAGGCCAATCAGGCGCAGCTTCAGGCAAAGAACCAGTAGCAGACGAAAATCGCCGCAATCACCCCGGCCAGTTCAGCGAGCAGCGCGCAACCCACGGCATGGCGAGCGCGCTGAATGCCCACCGCACCGAAATACACGGCCAGTACATAGAAGGTGGTTTCGGTACTGCCCTGAATCGTCGCAGCGATCAATGCCGGGAAGCTGTCGACCCCGTGGGTCTGCATGGTTTCGATCAACATCGCCCGTGCAGCACTGCCCGAGAACGGTTTGACCAGGGCGGTAGGCAGGCCCTCGACAAAGCGCGTATCCATACCCAGCCACTCCACCACATGGCGGATACCGTCCAGGCTTAGCTCCAGCGCGCCTGAGGCGCGCAGCACGCCGACTGCGCAGAGCATGGCAACCAGATAGGGCAGCAGGCTCTTGGCGACGTCAAAGCCCTCCTTGGCGCCTTCCACGAAGGTTTCATAGACCTTCACCCGCTTGAACGCCCCCACCAGCAAAAACAGGATGATCAGGCCGAACAGGGTGAGGTTGCCGAGAATCGACGAAAGCCCGGCCAACGCGGTGGCCGACAGCGTTCCCAGAAACGCCATGAAGCCGCCCAGCAGCAGGGCGCCGGGCACCAGGTAGGCGAGCACGACCGGGTCCCATAGGCGCAAGCGCTGCATCACCGCTACCGACAGCAGGCCAACCAGGGTCGAAGCACTGGTCGCCAGCAAGATCGGCAGGAACACCAGGGTCGGGTCCGTGGCGCCTTGTTGGGCGCGGTACATGAAGATGGTCACGGGCAGCAGGGTCAACGACGACGCGTTCAGCACCAGGAAGAGGATCTGCGCGTTACTGGCGGTGGTCGAGCTGGGGTTCAGCTCCTGCAGCGCCCGCATCGCCTTGAGGCCAATGGGGGTGGCGGCGTTGTCCAGGCCCAGGCCGTTGGCGGCGAAGTTCAGGGTGATCAGGCCAAGCGCCGGGTGGCCGGGTGGCACCTCCGGCATCAGACGGGCAAACAGCGGGCCGAGGACCTTGGCCAACCATTCAACGATACCGGCCTGTTCGGCGATCTTCAGAAAGCCCAGCCACAGGGTCAGCGTACCGAACAGCAGGACCATCACCTCGACCGAGAGCTTGGCCATGGCGAAGATGCTTTCGACCATCGCGGCAAACACCCCGGCATTGCCACCGACCAGCCATTGCGCCAGCGCGGAGATGGCCGCGACCACAAAAAAACCAAGCCAAAGGCCGTTGAGCATCCGTTGTTCCCCCACACAGTTGCGACGAATGATAGCGGCAGCCGCCAACCAATGCACCGCCGGAGGTGGGTTGGAGCGGGCTTGCCCCGCGATGCGGTGTGCCTGGCAGATCGCTATCGCGGGGCAAGCCCGCTCCTACCAGAACGAAAAAGCCCCGACAGGGTCGGGGCTCTTCGTTCAGCCAAGCTGCAACTTAGTGGTTGGCAGTCTTGCCAGCCGGGGCAGCTTCTTTGCTGCGCCAGTGCGGCAGCGAGTTCCAGTAGCGCTGGCCTTTGGCGTCGTCGTACATGCCTTCCCAGCGTGCGATAACCAGCACGGCTAGGGCGTTACCGATAACGTTCAGGGCAGTACGGGCCATGTCCATGATGCGGTCGACACCGGCGATGAAGGCCAGGCCTTCCAGCGGGATACCAACGCTGCCCAGGGTAGCCAGCAACACCACGAAGGACACGCCCGGCACGCCGGCGATACCTTTGGAGGTCACCATCAAGGTCAGCACCAGCAGCAGCTGTTGGCTGATCGACAAATCGATACCGTACAACTGGGCGATGAAGATGGCCGCGATGCTCTGGTACAGGGTCGAACCGTCAAGGTTGAACGAGTAGCCGGTCGGTACCACGAAGCTGCAGATCGCTTTCGGCGCACCGTAGGCTTCCATCTTCTCGATAACACGCGGCAGTACGGTTTCCGAGCTGGCGGTGGAGTAAGCCAGAACCAGCTCGTCCTTGAAGATGCGCATGATCTTCAGGATCGAGAAACCAAACAAGCGAGCAATCAGACCCAGCACCATGAAGCCGAAGAAGGCGATGGCGAAGTACACCAGCAGCACCAGCTTGGCCAATGGCAGCAGCGAGGCGAAGCCGAAGTTGGCGACGGTCACCGCGATCAGCGCGAACACACCGATTGGCGCGTAGTTCATGATCATGTGAGTGACCTTGAACATGGCTTCGGAGACGCCCTGGAAGGTTTTCACCAACGGATCGCGAATGTCTGCCTGCAGGCTCGACAAGCCCAGGCCGAACAGTACCGAGAAGAAGATGATCGGCAGCATTTCGCCACGCATCAGCGCTGCGAAGATGTTCGACGGGATCAGGTTGAGGATGGTTTCGATAAACGCATGCTCATGCTGAACCTCAGCGGCGGTAGCTTGGTACTTGGAAATATCGACAGTGCCCAAGGTGCTCATGTCGATACCGGCACCCGGGTGGAACAGGTTGGCCAGAACCAGACCCACCACGATGGCGATGGTGGTCACCACCTCAAAGTAGATGATGGTCTTCAGGCCGATACTGCCCAGTTTTTTCGCATCGCCAACTCCGGCGATACCCACGATCAGCGACGAAATCACGATCGGGATGACGATCATCTTGATCAGGCGAATGAAGATGTCACCGGCAGGTTGCAGGACGTTACTGATCCACCATGCCTTTTCTGCACTGAAATGATTCAGTAAAGCGCCGATTGCAATCCCCAATACCAGACCGATGAGGATCTGCCAGGCGAGGCTTAGCTTTGCCTTCTTCATATCATTACCTTTTCTTCAAGTGGCCACGGGCACTTGGCTAAAAACCGCGATCCAGAGCTGTTAACAGCGGTATCTGGTCGTTGAAGGCTATTGCCAGGCGACTCCGTAGAAGGTCACCGCAAGCGAGCGTTTGAACGCTCAGGCCAGCGAAAAAAGGCGCAACTATTCCCACGAGAAGGGGGGGCGTCTAATGCCGTAAGCGACTACCCTATGCCGAATCGGCATGATCTTTTCAGGTCAAAACGAGCGTCCCAGAGGGTTGCTCAAGGGGCGTTCGGAATTCCGACGATGGCCAAAGCGCCACAATCCGGCAGATTTAGACGTATCCAGCTGAGTGTGAAAGGGTGTTGTTCGACAATCCGAATGCGTGAAATCACCTCGGATCGAGCACCTTGGCGGGGTGAAAAAATATCGATGTACGGTCGCATGGAAATATGCGTGTACGCCGTTGGCGGGAACAATCAAAAAAATCGATAGGGAGCGAAGAATTGCTAAAGCGTTACGGAAGCCAGTTCGAACAGTCCCTTCAACAGGGAGCTGCCAGACCTGAAACTTCCGTGACCGCTTCACCCGACCCGGCCCTCATCGGAGGCACTCCTTGTACCCCTAGGCCCCTCCGATCCTGCAACAATCAGAGCAGCCCGGCCCCCTGGTCATGTGCCGGCCTTCCTCAGGCGGGCACAACATAGAAGCCTGAAATGAAAAAAGGTTCAGCTTCTATATATGTACATGGGTGTCCAGTCGCACCCAGTACCTGTTCACGTTCAGCCTCTGCCGCGACGACCGAAGAAGAAGGACGCCACGAACAGCACCAGGAAGATGATGAAAAGGATCTTCGCGATACCGGTAGCTGCGCCGGCAATACCACCGAAGCCCAGCACAGCGGCAATGATCGCAATAATCAGAAAGGTGATAGCCCAACTTAACATGGTGATTCTCCTTACCGTTCTTGGAAGAAACCTTCTACTGGCCTCAGAACACCCAGCGTTGCTGCGCGGTGGTGACCTCATCAGACGTGCTGCTGACCGCTGCAGGCCGCGACTGCATCACCGCCCTGGGAGCCGAGTGGGATGCCTTGCCCAGCAGGGCCGCGCGCTCAGATACCTCTCGAACCGCCTGAGTGTGCTGCCAGTTGTGGAAGAGCTGACCGGCAATGAGCGTCAGCAGCAAGGCCAGGCTAAGGATCAGTCCCTGGCGCAGCTGAAGTGGGGAAACCT
This sequence comes from Pseudomonas sp. NUPR-002, assembly GCF_056322725.1. NCBI lineage: Bacteria > Pseudomonadati > Pseudomonadota > Gammaproteobacteria > Pseudomonadales > Pseudomonadaceae > Pseudomonas > Pseudomonas sp. NUPR-002. The sequence goes on along the minus strand of NZ_CM150476.1, from coordinate 93,961 downwards.
GCGCAAGGGTGGCGGGGTGCCTGATCATGCTGAATTCCTCCTGCCGCATTCATTGGTGTCTGCAGGGGATGTTGCACTGTGCATGCCAGACTTTCGCAAAAATAAATAACTAACAAAATCAAAGAGATAACGACGAGCATGCGTGCTTGCAGTACGTATCCTGCACGATGCCTGCTGTAGGGTCGTGCGATTTGCATGACACGCTCATCCCGACCGCCGTACAGCAAAGGCCTTTTAAAGGCGCCGATCGCAGCCTTTTGCCGGGTTAGATATGTCGTAGGCCAACGGCTACCATGCAGAGAATGCAATAAATCAGAAAAAAGCATGCAACTTGCCCGATTTCTCCGGCACTAATAGAGAACATTCTTAAAAGGAGCGTAGGAAATGGAGTCAACCCAGGAACATCAAGGCCGTATCCTGTTGGTCGACGACGAATCAGCCATCCTGCGCACCTTCCGTTACTGCCTGGAAGATGAAGGCTACAGCGTAGCGACTGCCAACAGTGCCGCTCAGGCCGAAACCCTGCTGCAGCGTCAGGTCTTCGACTTGTGTTTCCTCGACCTGCGCCTGGGTGAAGACAACGGCCTGGATGTGCTGGCGCAGATGCGCATTCAAGCGCCGTGGATGCGCATCGTCATCGTTACCGCTCACTCGGCCGTCGATACGGCAGTTGATGCGATTCAGGCGGGGGCCGCCGACTATCTGGTGAAACCCTGCAGTCCCGACCAACTGCGCCTGGCAGCAGCCAAACAGCTGGAAATACGCCAACTCTCTGCCCGCCTGGAAGCACTGGAAGGCGAAGTAAAAAAACCCAAGGACGGCCTGGACTCGCACAGCCCGGCGATGATGGCGGTGCTGGAAACTGCACGCCAGGTGGCCAGCACCGATGCCAATATCCTGATCCTCGGCGAGTCGGGCACTGGTAAGGGTGAACTGGCCAGGGCCATTCACGGTTGGAGCAAGCGCGCGCGCAAGGCCTGCGTCACCATCAACTGCCCCTCGCTTACCGCCGAACTCATGGAAAGCGAACTGTTCGGCCATAGCCGCGGTGCCTTTACCGGCGCCAGTGAAAGCACCTTGGGCCGAGTCAACCAGGCCGATGGCGGCACGTTGTTCCTCGACGAGATCGGCGATTTCCCCCTGACACTTCAGCCCAAGTTACTGCGCTTTATCCAGGATAAAGAGTACGAGCGGGTCGGTGACCCAGTAACGCGACTGGCCGATGTTCGCATTCTGGCCGCCACCAACCTCATCCTTGAAGACATGGTCCGCGACGGACGCTTCCGTGAAGACTTGCTGTATCGCCTGAATGTCATCACCTTGCACCTGCCACCCCTGCGTGAGCGCAGCGAAGACATCCAGACCCTAGCCGACCGCTTCCTGGCCCGCTTCGTCAAAGAATATGCGCGGCCTGCCCGTGGTTTCAGCGACGAGGCAAAAGCCGCTTTGCTCAATTACCGCTGGCCGGGGAACATTCGTGAACTACGCAACGTGGTGGAGCGCGCCAGCATTATCTGCCCTCAGGAGCGCGTTGAACTCAGCCACCTGGGCATGGGTGAACAGGCCACCACCAATGCTCCGCGCATCGGTGCAGCACTGAGCCTTGATGAACTGGAGCGCGCCCACATCGAAGCGGTGCTGGCCACCAGTGAGACCCTCGACCAGGCAGCGAAAACACTGGGCATCGATGCCTCCACCCTGTATCGCAAACGCAAGCAGTACAACCTATGAAATGGGCGATGATGAAGCTGCGTACGCGGCTTTTTCTCAGTATTTCGGCGCTGATCACCGTCGCCTTGCTGGGTTTATTGCTGGGGTTGGTCAGCGTGCTGCAGATGGCCAGCTCGCAGCAGGCGCTGATCCGGGAGAATACGGCAACCCTGGACCTTGGCCTGAAACTACGGCAAAACCTCGGCGAGCAACTGACACTGATGCTTACCGAATCGGTGGACCGAAACGCGATCGCGCGTCTGCAGACCCAGTTCCAGCACCTGCTCAACGAAGGTATCCAACAGGAACAGCGTGGTGATGCCGGGAAAAACTTTGCCGACACCAACAATCACTTCCAACGCTACCTGCAGGCATTCCAGAACACGGCAGTGCCAGCTCAAGGCCTGGGCAGCGAACAACCACTGGGCAAAGCCTTCGGCTTGCTGCGCAACGATCTGCTCGACGCCCATAAACGCGCAGTTGATCACATCAACCACAGTGAGCAGGTCACCTACGATCGGGCGTTGTTGATTTCCAGCTTGCTTGGCCTGGTGGGCTTGAGCGTGCTGATCCTTGGTTTTGTCACTGCCCATGGCATTGCCCGCCGCTTTGGTCAGCCGATCGAAGCACTGGCTAAAGCAGCCGATCAAATAGGTCAGGGTGATTTCAAAGTCACCTTACCGGTGTCCCAGTCCATTGAGATGAACCAGCTGACCCGGCGCTTTGGCTTGATGGCCGAAGCCCTGAGCAAACATCAGGCAACCAACATCGACGAACTGCTTGCCGGCAAGCAGCGCCTGCAAGCCGTGCTCGACAGCATCGATGATGGCCTGCTGATAATCGACCACCAGGGCCACCTGGAGCACATCAACCCTGTTGCCCAACGGCAACTGAGCTGGAATGACAGCCACCTGGGCAAGGGCCTGGGTGAAGCGCTGCAACGGCCGGAGCTGGATGAGCAACTGCGCCTGGTGCTGCGCGGCGCCAACCTTGAGCGGGTACCGGACGACCTGAGCTTTGATGTTGAAGAGGAACCTCGCCTGCTGGCCTACAGGCTGACCCCGGTGTGTCATCCCGACGGGCAGATTCTCGGTGCGGTCATGGTACTGCGCGACGTCACCGAACAGCGTGCGTTCGAGCGGGTGCGCAGTGAGTTTGTCCTGCGTGCTTCCCATGAATTGCGCACGCCGGTAACCGGCATGCACATGGCCTTCGGACTGCTACGCGAGCGCCTGAGCTTCCCCCCACAAGGGCGAGAGGCTGACCTGCTCGAAACCATCGGCGAAGAGATGCAACGCCTGACCCAATTGATCAACGACCTGCTGAACTTCTCCCGCTACCAGAGCGGCCAGCAAAAACTCGAGCTGATGCCCTGTGCGATCGATGAATTACTCGCCAGGGCCTGTGAACGTTTTGCCGGCCCAGCGGGTGACAAGCAGATCGAGCTACAGGTGGAGCTGGCAGCGCCACTACCGCATATCCAGGCCGACAGCGTGCAACTGGACCGCGTCATGGACAACCTGCTGGACAATGCCGTGCGCCACACTCCGGTGGCCGGCAGCATTCGCCTGCATGCCAGACGTCATGCCGAGCGGGTGATCATAAGTATTGAAGACAGCGGCGAAGGCATTGCTTACAGCCAACAGGGGCGGATCTTCGAACCGTTCGTGCAGGTCGGGCGCAAGAAGGGCGGCGCGGGATTGGGCTTGGCGCTGTGCAAGGAAATCGTGCAACTACATGGCGGGCGCATGGGCGTTTACTCTCGTCCAGGCCAAGGCACCCAGTTCTACATGGCCCTACCTGTCTGAATCAGGCTTCATCATCGATCCGTCGTGAGACGGTACGCCGACCACGGGTAACCAGCTCGACGAATTGGCGAGCACTCAGCGGATGGGCAAAAAGCCAACCCTGGCCGTAATTCACCCCTTCGCTGTTAAGCAGCATGGCCTGGTCCTCGTACTCGACACCTTCGGCAATCACCCGCAGCTGCAGGGCGTGGGCCATACGGATGATATGCGGTGCCACACCGCTGCTGGCGGCATCGTGCCCCAGCGCGTCGATGAAGGCCTTGTCGATTTTCAGGCAGTCCACAGGCAGGGTTTGCAGGTAGGCCAGGCTGCAATAACCGGTGCCGAAGTCATCGATCAACACTTGGTGGCCTACTTCGCGCAGCGCTTGCAGGTTGTCGCGGGCAACCACCACGTCGATCAGGCCACGCTCGGTGACTTCGAATGCGATCTGACTGGCCGCGACATGGTGCAAGGCCAGTAACCGTGCCGCCACCCGGCCAATCCTTGGAACCATCACATCACAGGCCGCCAGGTTGACCGAGATATAAAGGTGCTTGTTGGAGCGCAGCAACTGCCCCAACTGTTCAAGCACACGCTGCAGAACAAAATCGGTGATCTGGCGGATCTGGCCGGTATTTTCCGCCAACGGAATAAACAGATCCGGGCTAGTCAGGGTGCCATCAGGCCGACGCCAGCGTACCAAGGCTTCAGCCCCCACACAGCGGCGACTGTTGAGCTCAAAAATTGGCTGGTACAGCACCTGCAATTCCCCACGGCGTAACGCCCCCTGCAACTCGGAACTCATCGAGCGGCGCTGACGCACCAATTGCAACACCAACCAACCGATGCACCATGCCAGTACCAGGCTGCCGGGAAACAACAACCAGAGCACGCCATTCATCTTCAACGGCAGGCTGGCGCGCGGGGCGATCAATACCAATTGGTAGTCGGGCGACTTGGTCGGCATGCGGTAAATCAACTGGTCGGGCAATTCGAGCAGGGCGTCCATGGATTTCGGTGGCCAATTGGCCGAAGGCGGCCAGGCCTGCGGCGGCCCCAGCACCGGCACTGCACGCTCACCGTTGTCCAGCACCACCAGCAAACTGCCGTCCGGGGGCAAGTCGACCACATCGGTCAAATGGCCGCGAGAGGTCGCTACCAGGAATTTGCCGCGGCCCAGCATCAGCGCGGCAATGTTGTCATCCGGTTCGCTGGTGGTATTGAGCCAGTAACTGTACGTCGGTCCCTGGATATCCGGGGCCCGTAACGGATTGATAGTGCGCTCGCCAATGCGGTTGGAGCAGGCAACCGTGCCATCCACATAGGCAGCCTCATAGACGAAGCGGTATCTGAAGCCAATCTGCTGCAGGATGTTCAGCATCGCCCCATCACAGCCGCGCAACGGCTGAGCCTGAAGCTCATCAACGCCCTCACGCAACTGCCCGAAAATCTGCTCCAGACGCTCGAGAAAGCGCTCGCCCTTGGCGTTCATCTGCTCGCTTTCACTTTGCTGCATCTGGTGCATCGCGACACCGATGCTGGCAACCAGCAACAGCACTGCGCTGGCCGCAGCCGCAAGTGTGGCCAGTAACCAGGGGCGATACAGCAAGTGGCGCAGCACGGAGAGGGCAGCTGACATCAAGAAGCATCCAGTTGAATACCAAGAGGTATAGCAACTGCCGGTCAAGTCAGCCTGCCCGTTTGGCGGCGCCGTGCCTTAACGGCTGTTGAGCACCTGCAGCATGGCTGCAGTTTGCGCATCCGCCACGCCATCAAAACGCTGTGGACGGAAGCGCATCTGGAACGCGGCCAGCACATGTTTGGTGCTGACGTCGTAGACCCCAGTCTGCTCAATGGCATAACCGAAGCGCTTCAGTTGCTGCTGATACCAGGTGATGCTCGGCGGATTGACGTTGAAGCGCGCCTGCTGCTGCGCCACCGCCCGTGCATCCGGCCAGACGCCTAAACCGGCATCGGCCAGGCGCTTCCAGGGGAACAGTGGGCCCGGGTCGAGCTTGCGCGAGGGGGCAATGTCGCTGTGCCCGATGATGTAGCGAGGCTGGATGTTATTACGTTTGACGATGTCCTTGAGCAAAGCAATCAATGCTTCGATCTGCGCTTCGGTGTACGGATGCCAGACCCGCCCGGTCGGGGTATCGGTAAAGCCTGGGTTGACGATCTCGATGCCAATCGAGCTGGAGTTGAGCCAGGTTCGGCCATCCCATTGGCTATCGCCGGCGTGCCAGGCGCGGCGACTTTCATCGACCAACTGATAAACGGTGGCCGGTGAATCGCCGATCAGGTAATGGCTGCTGACTTCGCCATGGGTCAGCAGCTTGAGGGAACGCTCCAGTGAGGCGTTGGTGTAGTGCAAAACGACGAACTGGATACGGCCGTCCTGGTTGACCGACGTGTGGCTGCGGTCAATCCGCAAGCCGCTGCTGCAACCTGCCAGGGTTAGCAGCAGGAGCGCAGTGAGTATGGCTTTCATGAAAAAGGGCACATGTGATGACTTGTAATGCAATAGCATAACGTATCCTCGCGGGCGCCACTCAGCCCTGTTCTACTCTATTTCTACCGAGATGTTTCGCCCGATACAGTGCTTCATCAGCACGCTTGAGTACGACCTCACTACGCTCACCACTGCGAAACGCACTGATCCCAATCGACAGGGTAATCGTCACCCGCTCACCTTTGAAGTGGAACGGACACGCCTCGATGGCTGCGCGCAGACTTTCCGCTAACTGGCAGCCCGCGGCCATGGCCGTCTGCGGGATCAACAAGACAAACTCTTCACCGCCAAAACGGGCAATGAAATCACGGCTGCGCAGGCGTTTGCGCAGCACGCTGGCAACAATCTTCAGTACTTTGTCGCCCGCCTGGTGCCCGTAGCTGTCATTGATACGCTTGAAATGATCAAGGTCGAGTATCGCCATCAGCAGATGGCCACCGTTTTCTTGCCACTCCAACACTTCCTGATCCACGCGCTCAGACCAGGCAGCCCGGTTCGGTAAACCGGTGAGGGGGTCGATCAGGGCTTTTTGCCGCTGCTCCTCCAGATGCTCGCGATAGCCCATGGCCTCCTGTTCCATGCTGGCGACGCGCTCGGCCAGGCCCTGCAGGCGGTTTGCCATGTCTTGTTCGCGCTGGTCACGTTTGTGCTGATGCTCGTCCATGGTACCGAGCAAACCTTCGAGGCGGTTTTCCAGGATGTGCTTGAGGCTATCCAGATCAGCTGCGCCCTGCACGCTGCTTTGCAGGCCATCGACCTGCTCACGCAGCTGGTTGTCCAGATCACGAGCCGCCGATGTATTGTCGGCATGGCCTTCACTGGCTTCGTGCAAGTGGCTCTGAAACGACTCCAGGCGCTCGTTGAGTTGCTGCAGGTAAGCCTCGAACTCGTGCTGGCCGCTGTCGTTGATCGCCAACATCAACACCGCCAGGTCATCCAGCACCGGCAACAGCTCATACCAGTTCAGGCCATGCTCCAGACGTGCACGCAGGGACTCGGCCTGGGCCTTGTAGCGCTCAGGTAAGGTCAGGTCATCCAGCAGGCCCAGCAAGGTCTCCTCAATGTGCGCGGCGACCGAACTGTAGGTGGGTTCAGTACCGTCGGGCAGGGCGTAGTGAGGATCTTCTGCCAGTGTTTGCGCGACTTCAGTCTCGACGGGCTCTGATTCGTCCTGCACTTGCTCCAGTTGCTCGGCTTCGGGCTGGTCGATGGGTGCTGGCGCTTGTGCTTCAAGCACAGGCGCTGGATCGTCGAGAACGCCGACCTCAGGCACCGGCTCTTCAGGCATTTCCTGCGCAACCGCTACTTGCTCTACGGCTTGAGCAACGTCCTCAGCGCTGGCCTCCAGCGGCTGCAGTTCGTCAACATCGCCCGGTGTTTGCGCTTGAGGCGCTTCAGCTTCACGGACCTGCGGCACCGCTACAGGCGCCTCAAAGGCCTCGGACGCAATCGCTCCTGCCCCGGCCATGGCGGGTTGTAGCGCTTGCGCCTCGGCTTCACGATTACCGAACAGGCGCTGCAAAAAGCCGGGACGCTGGGCTTCTTCAGGGCGTTCAAGCGCCGACAGTGCCTGCCCCTGCAGGGTGCTCAGTTCCCCCAGCAGCAAAGGTACTTCGCGTGATTGGCTGGCGCGGGCCTCAACCTGCTTGGCGAACTTCTTCAGAGGCCGGCTGACGTCACTGGGCAGGGGCAGGGTTTGCAACTGGCTGACCAGTGCATTCAACGCCGTGCTGACCTGGCCAATCCGGGTTTCCCGGCGCTGCTCGGAGTCGAGAACAGCCTTTTCCAGGCGCGGGATCAGCCCTGCCAGGGCGGCGTCCATGTTGTCGGTGCGGATGACTTCACGCATCTCCTTCATGCACTGATCCACCGCCCGGTCACTGCCTTCGGCAGCCAGGGTGCTACGCACCAGACCACGGCGCAGCAAGTCGAGGCGGGCATCCCAACGGCGCTCGAGCTTCTCTTGCTGTTCGATACTCTTGAGGTACTTTTCTTTCCAGCGCTGGGCTTCGTCGGTCATGCCTGGGTCCGCAGAGGGGTGATGGCAATTAGCTCAAAGCGGGCAGCGTATCCACAGCGAGGGCATCAGGCAAACGAATCTCAACCGCGACCGGAAGATGATCGGAAATGGGTTGCGCCAACACCTCGACCCGCTCCAGGGTCAGGCTTGGGCTGAGCAAAATATGATCAAGGCAGCGCTGCGGGCGCCAACTCGGGAAGGTCGCTTGCACTTGCGGCGCAACCAGCCCCAGATCACGCAGGGGAGAGTGTTCCAACAGGTCGTTGGCATGGGTGTTCATGTCGCCCATCAACACCTGATGACGATAACCGCCAATCAGCTCGCGGATGTAGGCCAACTGCCGGACACGGGTCTTGGCACCCAGTGCCAGGTGCATCATGACCACCACCAGGGCGTCTTCACCCTCGCCGAAACGCACCAGGATTGCCCCGCGTCCAGCTGGGCCGGGCAGGGGATGGTCTTCGATCAATTGAGGTTTGAGCCGGCTAAGCACGCCGTTGCTGTGCTGGGCTAGACGCCCGAGGTTGCGATTGAGCTGCTGGTACCAATAAGGAAAGGCACCGAGTTGCGCCAGATGCTCGACCTGATTGATGTAGCCGGAGCGCAGGCTGCCGCCATCGGCTTCCTGCAGGGCTACCAGGTCGAAGTCGCCAAGCAGGTCGCCGATCTTCTGCAGGTTACCGGCACGCCCTGTGTGCGGCAGCAAATGCTGCCAGCTCTTGGTCAGGTAGTGCCGGTAACGCTCAGTGTTGATCCCCACCTGGATGTTGAAACTGAGCAGGCGCAGGCGCCCATCCTCTGGCAGGCCATTAGCCTGCAGGTGATGTTCGTTGACCCGCGGATCGTGCAGGCCAACGCTTCGCTCAGCTCTCCAACGGCGCATGGTGGGCGACGCTTACTTGGCGCCGCGCTCCTTTTCGACCAGGAAGTCGGCAACATTCAGGACACCTTGCGGGCCTTGGGCGGTACCGAGGTCAAAGCGGTATTTGCCGTTGACGACCATGCTAGGAACGCCGGTGATTTCGTATTTTTTCGCCAGTTCTTTGGCTTTCTGCACCTGACCTTTGATGGCAAAGGAGTTGAAGGTGGCCAGGAACTTGTCCTTGTCGACGCCTTGGGTCGCGAGGAACTCGGCCATTTCTTCAGGGTCGGTCAGCTTTTTGCGCTGCACCTGAATGGCTTCGAACACCGCAGCATGGACCTTGTGCTCGACGCCCATGGCTTCGAGGGTCAGGAACATCTGACCATGGGCATCCCATGGACCGCCAAACATGGCAGGAACGCGTTTGAAATTGACGTCGGCAGGCAACTGCGCAGCCCAAGGATTAACCACTGGCTCGAAGCTGTAGCAGTGTGGGCAGCCATACCAGAACAGCTCAACCACTTCGATTTTGCCGGGCACCGACACCGGTACCGCGTTGCTCAGCTCGACATACTCCTTACCTGCTACAGGCTCTGCAGCCTGGGCAGTCATACCGAATACGCTGGCGGCGACCAGCGTGGCGCTGAGAATCAAATTACGCATGCTTCACTCCTGAGCAATCTATTTGGTCGCCTCGACACGACCTGCAGTAAGACAGGTCGAAGCGGGCCCGAGTTCGTTAGTGTAACGGCAGCGGGCACAAAAAAGGGCGGCCTCGGCCACCCTTTTCATCTTTGCGCTGCAGTATTAACCCAGCGTTAAAACGCGGATCAGTGCAGACCCTGGATGTAGCTGGACAGCGCTTCGATGTCCTTGTTGCTGAGCTTCGACGCGATGGTACGCATGGTGGTGGCATCGCCGTCGTTGGTGCGGTTGCCCTCGCGGAAGTCGGTCAGTTGCTTGGCAACGTATTGCGAGTGCTGGCCACTCAGGTGTGGGAAGCCGGCCAATGCGAGGCCCGCGCCGTTTGGCGAATGGCAGCCGGTGCAGGCAGGCAGGCCTTTTTCGACATCACCGCCGTTGAACAGGGCACGACCACGCTCGACCAGCTTCGGATCGGCGGCACCCACGCTGCCTTTCTGGCTGGAGAAATAAGCGGCGATGTCAGCCATGTCCTGGTCGTTGAAGTTGGCGAGCATGCCGGTCATTTCCAGCACGGTGCGCTTGCCCGACTTGATGTCGTGCAATTGTTTTTCCAGGTACTTCTCACCCTGGCCTGCAAGTTTCGGGAAGTTCGGCGCCAGGCTGTTGCCGTCCGGATTGTGACAGGCGCCACATACAGCAGTTTTGGCCTGACCAGCAGCGGCATCCCCTTTGATAGGCTCTGCGGCATTGGCTGCACCAGTGACGCCCAAGGTCAACAGCAGACTCACGAGTAGTTTGTTCATCAGCTAATCCAACTACGGCTAAGGGTGAAAGAGTTATGTATCGGGACTCCGGCTCATCCACTGGATGATCGCCTGGTAGTCCTCGGCACTGCAGTCCATGCACAATCCACGCGGCGGCATAGCCTTAAAACCCTGGGTGACATGCTTCACCAGCGTCTCCATCCCCTGCGCCAGCCGTGGCTCCCAAGCTGCCTGGTCACCTGGTTGCGGTGCCTGCGGTAGCTGTCCGGCATGGCAAGCGGCACATGCTCGCTTGTACACTGCCTGGGGATCCTGTGTAGCCTGAGCGCTGAACAACGGTATCAAGACACCTGCAGCAAGCAGCCATTTCGTCATACGAACGACCTTTCAGGGTTGGGGGTTGCACTGCGTTCTACTGCGCAAGCTTGAATCAACCGCCCTCGTGCACATCCTCCTACGCCGGGATAATGCGCACACAAAAACTGGGGCATTATATACTCCCGTTACTGAAACGGAAACGACACCGCTTGCCGAGACCCCCTCGCGCAACGCCCAACCGGATAAACCATGCAAGTCAAAAACCCCATCCTCGGTCTCTGCCAACAGGCCAAATTCGCCCTCAGCGCTGCCAAGGTCGACCAGTGCCCGGACGACCAGGGCTATGAAGTGGCCTTCGCTGGCCGCTCCAACGCCGGCAAGTCCAGCGCGCTGAACACCTTGACCCACGCCAGCCTGGCCCGCACCTCGAAAACCCCAGGGCGTACCCAGCTGCTGAATTTCTTCAGTCTGGACGATGAACGGCGTTTGGTCGACTTGCCAGGCTACGGTTATGCAAAAGTACCGATTCCACTCAAGCAACACTGGCAAAAACACCTTGAGGCCTACCTGGGCAGCCGTGAGTGTCTGAAGGGTTTGATCTTGATGATGGACGTGCGCCATCCGATGACCGACTTCGACAAAATGATGCTCGACTGGTCGCAGGCTGCGGGCATGCCGATGCACATCTTGCTGACAAAAGCCGACAAATTGACCTTTGGTGCGGCGAAAAACACCCTACTCAAGGTGCAGTCGGAAATCCGCAAAGGCTGGGGCGATGCGGTCACTATCCAGTTGTTCTCGGCGCCCAAGCGCCAGGGCCTGGAAGAAGCCTACGGCGTATTGGCGAACTGGATGGAACTGGCTGACAAGCCCGCAGAATAAGGGCTGCCCGGCAAACGCCGGGCAAAAAAAACCCCGGACTTCGTATGGGGAGGGGGAAGTTCGGGGTTCAAGTTCCGGACCGCTAGGGCGGGGTCCAGATATCTGCCAACACTTAACACAACATAGGAGCATCGAAGGGCTTCACCAGCCATTCAGTTACTCTGAGTCGTGGTTCACCGGTTTAGTTCCGAAGCGTTTGCAACTATTTGCGATAGCGCCGCATTTTTTTACTACCAATGCCTTTTGCGGCAAAAAAGCCGCGACGATATGCCGCAGCTTTTCCGCGCATTTAGCCGCATTTTTAGTGCGCTTCGTCCCAGTTTGCCCCTGTTCCTACCTCAACCAGCAGCGGGACATCGAGTGTTGCCGCGTTGCTCATATGCGGACGAATTTGTTCGCGAACCTGCTCAACCAGGTCTTCGCGTACCTCCAGCACCAGTTCGTCGTGTACCTGCAGGATCACCCGGGCATCGATCCCCGAGTCAGTCAGCCAGTTATCCACAGCGACCATTGCCCGTTTGATGATATCGGCTGCAGTACCCTGCATCGGCGCGTTGATCGCCGTACGTTCGGCGCCTTTACGCAAGGCGGGGTTTTTCGCGTTGATCTCCGGCAGGTACAGGCGGCGACCGAACAGGGTCTCGACAAAACCTTGCTCGGCGGCCTGCGCACGGGTGCGCTCCATGTACGCCAGAACGCCGGGATAGCGGGCGAAATAACGATCGATGTAGGCCTGTGACTGCTTACGATCAACGCCAATCTGCTTGGCCAGACCAAACGCACTCATGCCATAGATCAAGCCGAAGTTGATCGCCTTGGCACTGCGCCGCTGGTCCGTGGTGACCTCGGCCAGATCGACGCCAAATACCTCGGCAGCGGTAGCCCGGTGCACGTCCAGGTCATTGCGGAAGGCATGCAGCAAGCCCTCGTCTTTAGCCAAGTGCGCCATGATTCGCAGCTCGATCTGCGAGTAGTCCGCTGCCAGCAGTTTGTAACCTGGTGCGGCGATGAACGCCTGACGGATGCGGCGCCCTTCGGCGGTGCGGATCGGAATGTTCTGCAAGTTCGGATCGCTGGACGACAAGCGGCCAGTAGCCGCCACCGCCTGCTGGTAGGAGGTATGGATCCGCCCGGTGCGCGGGTTGATCTGCTCCGGCAAACGGTCGGTGTAGGTGCTTTTGAGCTTGCTCAGCGAGCGGTACTGCATGAGCACCTTGGGCAGCGGGAAGTCCATCTCGGCCAGTTCGGCGAGCACCGCTTCGGCGGTCGACGCCTGGCCCTTGGCGGTTTTGTTGAGCACCGGCATACCCAGCTTGTCGTACAGGATCACCCCCAACTGCTTGGGTGAGCCGAGATTGAACTCCTCACCGGCAATTTCGAACGCTTCGCGCTCCAGCTGCACCAGCTTCTCGCCCAGCTCGACACTCTGGATACCCAGCAGGTTGGCGTCGACCAGCGCGCCTTGGCGCTCGATTTTCGCCAGTACCGGCACCAGCGGCATTTCGATATCGGTGAGCACCGGCAACACGCTTGGTGTCTTCGCCAGCTTCTGCTGCAACGCCTGGTGCAGGCGCAGGGTGACATCGGCGTCTTCAGCGGCGTACGGCCCGGCCTGCTCCAGATTGATCTGGTCGAAGGTCAGCTGCTTGGCGCCTTTGCCGGCGATGTCGGTAAAACCGATGGTGGTGTGATTCAGGTACTTGAGCGCCAGGCTGTCCATGTCGTGGCGGGTGGCCGTTGAGTCGAGCACATAAGACTCAAGCATGGTGTCGTAGGCCACGCCCTGCATCTGGATGCCCTGAGTGATATCACCACCGATGGCGCAATTGGCCAGGATGTTCATGTCGTACTTGGCGTTCTGTCCGACCTTGAGCTTTTTCGGGTCTTCCAGCAGTGGCTTGAGCGCCAGCAACACGCGATCGCGGTCCAGTTGCTCAGGGGCGCCCATGTAGCTGTGGGCCAACGGCACATACGCTGCTTCATGTGCCTGCACCGCAAACGACAGCCCTACCAGCTGCGCCTGCTGCGCATCCAGGCCGGTGGTTTCGGTGTCAAAGGCGAACAGCGGCGCGTTGCGCAGTTTTTCCAACCAGACATCGAAGCGGGCCTGATCGAGGATGGTTTCGTATTTCGCCTCGACTACTTCTTCAGGCGCCTCGGCAACGATCTCCTGGCCGGCGCGCTTGGCGTCGCGTTGCACCTCGTCGATCCAGCTCTTGAATTCCATCTCGGTGTACAGCTCGAGCAGCGCCTCGCGGTCTGGCTCGCAGCACACCAGGGCATCCACTTCAACGTCCAGCGGCACATCAACTTTGATGGTCGCCAGTTCATAGGACAGGAACGCCGCGTCACGGTGTTCTTCCAGCTTGGCGGGCAGGGTTTTCGCACCGCGAATGGCTAGGCCTGGGACCTTGTCGAGGTTTTCGTAGAGGTCGCGCAGGCCGCCACCGATACCGGTGAGCAAACCCACTGCAGTTTTCTCGCCGACGCCCGGCACGCCGGGAATGTTGTCGACTTTGTCGCCCATCAAGGCGAGAAAATCGATGATGTGCTCAGGACCGACACCGAATTTCTCGTGTACGCCAGGCACATCGAGAACGCTACCGGTCATGGTGTTGACCAGCGTAATGTGGCCGTCCACCAGCTGCGCCATGTCCTTGTCACCGGTGGAGATAATCACCGGACGACCCGCTGCGGCGCTGCTGCGTGCCAAGGTACCGATCACATCGTCGGCTTCCACGCCTTCGACGCACAACAACGGGTAGCCCAAGGCACGGACACTGGCATGCAGCGGTTCGATCTGCACGCGCAGATCATCCGGCATGCTCGGTCGGTTGGCTTTGTACTCGGCGTACATTTCGTCGCGGAACGTGCCGCCTTTGGCGTCGAACACCACTGCAAACAAGCTGTCAGGGTACTGCCTGCGCAGGCTCTTGAGCATGTTCAGCACGCCTTTGACCGCACCGGTCGGCATGCCTTTGGACGTGGTCAGCGGCGGCAGCGCGTGAAAGGCGCGGTAGAGGTATGAGGAACCGTCCACCAGGACGAGGGGGGCTTGGCTCATGAGCAGAATCAACCTTTTCGACGGGCCCGGCGCTAGAATGTCCGGAACATTGACGACAAAGGGACAAGGTTATCATGCGTACACTAAATCGCCTGTTGCTGCTCAGCCTGTTTGCAGTCGCGCCGGTTGTCGCCCTGGCTGCGGATGACGCGCCATCGGCTGACCCGGAAGTAACCATTCGCACGGAAGGCGACAAAACCATTCAGGAATACCGTCAGAATGGTTTCCTGTATGCAATCAAGGTCACCCCGAAAGGCGGCAAACCTTATTTCCTGGTACGTGCTGACGGCACGGACGCGAACTTCGTTCGCTCCGACCAACCCGACATGCTGATCCCCTCGTGGAAAATCTTCGAGTGGAAGTAAGCCGTACCCTTTACATCAACCTGGCACTTCCCTGCAGAAGTGCCCGTATGGGCAATTTTTGATCATGTCAGTCTTCACCCCCCTGACCCGGCCTGAGCTGGAAACCTTTCTGGCGCCGTACGGCCTGGGCCGCCTGCGGGACTTCCAGGGCATTGCCGCTGGCACCGAGAACAGTAACTTCTTTGTCAGTCTGGAACAGGGCGAGTACGTGCTGACGCTGGTCGAGCGCGGGCCGATCCAGGACCTGCCGTTCTTCATCGAGCTGCTGGATGTGCTGCACGATGCCGATCTGCCCGTGCCGTACGCATTGCGTGGCAACGACGGTGTGGCCCTGCGGGAGCTGGCTGGCAAGCCGGCGTTGCTGCAGCCGCGGCTGCCCGGTAAGCACGTGAAGAACGTCAACAACCAGCACTGCGTACAGATCGGCGAACTGCTCGGCCACCTGCACCTGGCGACCCGTGACAAGGTGCTGGAGCGCAAGACTGACCGTGGCCTGGACTGGATGCTGGAAACCGGTGCCGAGTTGATGCCACGCCTGAGCGCGGAGCAGCGCCAGTTGCTGCAAGGTTGCCTGGACGAGATCGCTGAACATAAAGCGCAGATCATGGCCCTGCCGCGCGCCAACCTGCACGCCGACCTGTTCCGTGACAACGTGCTGTTCGAAGGCACCCACCTGACCGGCCTGATCGACTTCTACAACGCCTGCTCAGGGCCAATGCTCTACGACCTGGCGATTACCCTCAACGACTGGTGCTGTGATGACGCCGGGCAGATCGATGGCCCGCGGGCACGGGCATTCCTGGGTGCTTACGCCGCGCTGCGGCCGTTCACCTCGGCAGAGGCGCATCTGTGGCCGGTGATGCTGCGCATCGCCTGTGTGCGCTTCTGGCTGTCGCGCCTGATCGCCGCCGAGTCGTTTGCCGGGATGGACGTGTTGATTCACGATCCGGCGGATTTTGAGGTGCGCCTGGTTGCGCGTCAGCAGGTAGAAATTGCTTTGCCGTTTGCTTTGTGAGTGATCGCGGGGCAAGCCCGCTCCTACCTGTAGGAGCGGGCTTGCCCCGCGATAAAGTCCCTAAAGCTTCTCCAGACACCCCGCCAAATCATTTCCCAGCTTCTCCAGCAGTTGCTCATACCCCTGAGCACCGGCCGGCGTAGTCCCGCCCAACGCATCCAGCTCCGCCAAGGTAACCGGCAACCCTGCCGTCAGGGTCTCGGCCAGGCGCGGACGCAATGGCGGCTCACTGAACACACAAGTCTTGCCGACATCCTGCAGGCGCTTGCGCATCGCTGCTACATGCTGGGCGCCCGGCTGCACTTCGGCAGCCACACTGAACACGCCAGTGTGCTTAAGGCCATACGCCGACTCGAAATAGTCGAACGCCTCATGGAACACAAAGAACGGCTTGCCGCTAATCCCAGCCAGACGTTTCTTCAAGCGTGCATCCAGCGCATCCAAACGCTCGCCAAAGGCCTTGAGGTTGCTCTGGTAGCGTGCGGCATTGGCAGGGTCGGCAGCGCTGAGGTCAGCCGCCATTTTCGCCGCGATCACCCGGGCATTGGCCGACGATAGCCACAAATGCGCATCGAGGCTGCCGGGACGATGGTCGTGATCATGTTCGTCGGCATCATCGTCATGGTCATGGGAATGGCTGTCCTCACCGAAGTGACGCAGGTGCAGGCCAGGCAAGTCCTGAATGGCCACTGTGGGCTTGCTACGGCCCTTGAGCACTCGCGGCAGGAAACCTTCCATATCGGGTCCGATCCAGTACAGCAGCTCGACATCACCGACGCGGCGCACATCGGAAGGACGCAGGGCGTAGTGGTGCGGCGAAGCACCCGGTGGCAGCAACACTTCGGGGCTACCCACACCGTCCTGCACTGCAGCAGCGATCAGTTGCAGGGGCTTGATGCTGGTCAGGACACGCACCTCGGCCTGTGCCTGGGCCATCACCATGGTGGCGATAAAAGCGACAAAAAGGGCAAAAAATCGGGACACGATGACCACTCACAGGGGCAGGAACAGGTAACATAATAACGTCTCTAATCGGAACCGTCGCCGCTCATGCCTAAAACCCCGCTGGCCAACC
The DNA here is from genome assembly GCF_056322725.1 of Pseudomonas sp. NUPR-002. Lineage (NCBI taxonomy): Bacteria > Pseudomonadati > Pseudomonadota > Gammaproteobacteria > Pseudomonadales > Pseudomonadaceae > Pseudomonas > Pseudomonas sp. NUPR-002. Next base: position 76,939 of record NZ_CM150476.1, on the reverse strand, counting down.
GTCCCCACGATCACTCCCATTGCGTACACAGCGCCCTGGCCGAGGCCGACGTGCTGTGTGCACGCAAGGGCCTGCGCCTGACCGCCTTGCGCCGACGCGTGCTGGAGCTGGTCTGGCAGAGCCATAAGCCTCTGGGTGCCTATGACATCCTGGCCGTTTTGAGCGAGCAGGATGGTCGTCGGGCCGCGCCTCCAACCGTGTATCGGGCCCTGGACTTCCTGCTGGAGAATGGTCTGGTGCACCGCATTGCGTCGCTCAACGCGTTCATCGGCTGCAGTCACCCTGAGCATACCCACCAAGGCCAGTTCCTGATCTGCCGGGCGTGCCACGTGGCGATCGAGCTGGAACAAACCAGCATCAGCAATGCCATTGTCGCCAGTGCCAATGACGTCGGCTTCAGCGTCGAAGCGCAAACCGTCGAAGTGGTCGGCTTGTGCGGCAACTGCCGGAGCGCCTGATGAGCAATACGCTGATTCGCCTCGAACAAGTAGGCGTAACGTTCTCTGGGCAAGCGGTGCTCGACAGCATCGACCTGGCCGTCGAGCCTGGGCAAATCGTCACCCTGATCGGCCCCAACGGCGCTGGCAAAACCACCCTGGTGCGTGCCGTGCTTGGCTTGCTCAAACCGCATACCGGCAAGGTGTGGCGCAAGCCGCGCCTGCGAGTGGGCTACATGCCGCAAAAGCTGCAGGTAGACGCCACCTTGCCGCTCTCGGTACTGCGTTTTCTGCGCCTGGTGCCGGGCGTTGACCGTGCGGCGGCCCTGAGTGCGCTGAACGAAGTCGGTGCAGAGCAAGTGATCGATAGCCCGATCCAGACGATTTCCGGCGGCGAAATGCAGCGCGTGCTGCTGGCGCGGGCACTGTTGCGCGAGCCTGAGCTGCTGGTACTGGATGAGCCGGTGCAAGGCGTCGATGTGGCTGGCCAGGCCGAGCTGTACAGCCTGATCACCCGACTGCGCGACCGCCACGGTTGCGGCGTACTGATGGTCTCTCACGACCTGCACCTGGTCATGAGCACCACCGATCAGGTGGTCTGCCTGAATCGTCATGTCTGCTGTTCCGGCCATCCGGAGCAGGTCAGCGGCGATCCGGCCTTCGTCGAACTGTTCGGCAGCAATGCGCCAAGCCTGGCGATCTATCACCATCATCACGACCACGCCCATGACCTGCATGGTTCGGTGGTTGCACCCGCCCAAGGCGGGCATGTACACGGAGAACACTGCAAGCATGGCTGATTTTCTGCTTTACGCCCTGCTCGCAGGCCTGGCCCTGGCGGTGGTTGCCGGCCCTCTGGGGTCATTCGTGGTGTGGCGGCGCATGGCCTACTTCGGTGACACCCTGTCTCACGCGGCGCTGTTGGGAGTAGCCCTAGGCTTTGTGCTGGACATCAGCCCGGCGCTGGCGGTCACTGTCGGCTGTCTGTTGCTGGCGATGCTCCTGGTGACCCTGCAACAGCGCCAACCGCTGGCCTCCGACACGCTGTTGGGGATTCTTGCGCCGAGTACCCTGTCACTCGGCTTGGTGGTGCTGAGCTTCATGCACGATGTGCGCATCGACCTGATGGCCTATCTGTTCGGCGACCTACTGGCTATCAGCCCGGGCGACCTCGCCTGGATTCTCGGCGGCAGCGCCGTGGTATTGCTGTTGCTGGTCATGCTCTGGCGCCCGTTGTTGGCAGTGACGGTACATGAAGAGCTGGCGATGGTCGAAGGCCTGCCGGTAGCAGCGCTGCGCATGGCCTTGATGCTGTTGATTGCCGTGGTGATTGCCGTGGCGATGAAAATCGTCGGTGTGTTGCTGATCACCTCGCTGCTGATCATCCCGGCGGCTGCGGCGCAACGTCACGCGCGTTCGCCTGAGCAAATGGCGCTGGGTGCCAGTCTGCTGGGGGTTACGGCGGTGTGCGCAGGCCTGGCACTGTCCTGGTTCAAAGACACCCCGGCCGGTCCCTCGATCGTGGTCTGCGCCGCAGTGCTATTCTTGCTGAGCCTGGCCTTGCCGCGGCGCTGACTCACAGGGTGCAGCCCCGAGGTTGCACCCTGCGACATTTAAATCACGCCGGGCCCTGAAGATTTATTTTCGAGTCTGCGGACTGGGTGTAGACTTGCTCGCTTTTTGCGCAAACTTAGAGAGACGCAGGAATGAAGCCGTTCGCCTCCCGTTATCTGCTCCTTGCCGCGTTTTCGCTGTTCCTGGCTGCGTGCTCCAGCACCCCGACCGATAACGCCGGTACGCCTGCACAGGCCGATGCCTGGCAGCAACTGGAGCAAAGCATCGCCAGCAGCGAGCTGGCCACCGCCGAAGACCAGCTGACCGCACTGCAAGCCCAGGCGCCCAACGACCCTCGCGTCGAGCAGTACCAACGACAGTTGGCCGAAGCCTACTTGCAACGCAGCCAGATCGTGCTGCAAAAGGGTGACGTCAATGCGGCGGCTACGGCCCTGAGCCGCGCCCGCGCGCTGATGCCCAAGGCACCGGCACTGACTGGCGGGGTCAACGGCGCCATCGCCCAGGCACGCAAAGCCGAACTGGAAAAGGCCGAGGCCGCCCTCAAGGCAGCCGAAGCGCGCCCTGCGGCCAAGCTCATCGACCCGACCGCGCCGAGCACCGTCGTGGCGTTGAAAACCACGAATATTCGGGAAATGCGCCGGCAACTGGATGACATTGCCACCGACGTAGTGAATTACCAGTGCGACGTGGTGTTCCAGGTGCCGCGCAAAGATGACGCCCCGTGGCTGAAAACCCTGCTGGGCAAACGCGTGCAGAAGCTCGACAGCGAATTCGCCCTGCAGCAGTCCCACGAGATCCACCGTAATCAGCCCGCCCAGGCGGTTCTGATTCCCCGCCGTCCTTGACTGAGCGGGTGCTCGAACGAGCACCCGCCTGCTGCGCCTACGCGGGAATCGCCTGGGCCGCAGCCTCCCGCGCCCACACCCGATGCTTGCCGATGGCCGTGATAAAGGCCTGGTAGGTTTTCCCGTCGTCGCCCACCAGCAAGCCTTCATCGACCTTCAGGCCCGTGCTGTCGAGCAACGGCTGTGCCTCGCTGGCCAGCCCCATGGGCTTGAGGTGCTTGTAGGCTTCCAGCAAAAAATGCAGGGCTGCGCCACTTGCCAGCAAGGCTTGGGTAGACGCTTTGCCAGCAGCGACCCACACGGCATCGAACATCACCGACGGCATGCCATCCAGCGAAGCATCCACCGCCAGCGACTTGCCTTGAGCCGTCTTCACCGGTGCCGAGGTCGGCCCCAACAGGTTGATCTGCGCGCTTTCTGCCTCCAGCGCCTTGACCAGCGCATCGACACGTTCTCCATCCACACCATTGGCCACCAGCACCGCCACTTTGTGGCCGCGGATGCCTTCGCCCAACAGGTTCATCTGGCTAAGGGCGGGTGAATGCTTGAGGCCAAGTTCAGGCACCTCGGCCGTGCCTTTTTTCGGCGCTGGCAAACCAAGGTTCGCCGCCACCTGCGCGGCCAGCTTGAGGTCGATGTTGGCGAGGATCTCGTTGACTACGCGCGTGCGGATCTCAGCCCGCTCAACCTTGCCCAGCTCGAAGCTGTAGGCGCTGATGATGTGCGCTTGCTCGGTCGGGCTCATGCTGTGGAAGAACAACCGCGCCTGGGAGAAATGATCAGCAAACGACGGGCTGCGCTGGCGCACTTTGTGCGCTTCGATCCGCTCCGGATACGACTCGAAGCCACCCTCGCTGGCGGCTGGCGGCGTTTCCTGCGGCCAGCCGCCGTCGATGGAGTTTGGCTCATACGAGGCCCGGCCTTTATCCAGCGTGACGCGATGCTGGGCATCGCGTTGGCCGTTATGGTTGGACGCCAACGGCCGGTTGATCGGGATTTCGTGGAAGTTCGGCCCACCCAGACGGCTGATCTGGGTATCGGTGTAGGAAAACAATCGCCCCTGCAGCAGCGGATCATTGGAAAAATCGATACCCGGGACGATGTGCCCCGGGCAGAACGCGACCTGTTCGGTTTCGGCGAAAAAGTTGTCCGGGTTGCGGTTGAGCACCATCTTGCCCAGCGGTGTCACCGGCACCAGTTCCTCGGGGATGAGCTTGGTCGGGTCGAGCAGGTCGAAATCGAAGTTATGTTCATCCTCTTCAGCAACGATCTGCACACCGAACTCCCACTCGGGATAATTCCCGGTTTCAATCGCCTCCCAGAGGTCACGGCGATGGAAGTCGGTGTCTTTGCCTGCCAGCTTCTGCGCTTCGTCCCACAGCAGCGAACACACACCCGCTTTAGGCTTCCAGTGGAATTTCACCAGGCTCGATTTGCCTTCGGCGTTGATCAATCTGAAGGTATGCACGCCAAAGCCTTGCATGCTGCGCAAACTCTTCGGAATCGCCCGGTCAGACATCGCCCAGATCACCATGTGCGCCGACTCCGGCACCAGTGAAACAAAGTCCCAGAAGGTGTCGTGCGCGGAGCCGCCGGTGGGCATCTCGTTGTGCGGTTCGGGTTTGACGGCATGGACGAAGTCAGGAAACTTGATGGCGTCCTGGATGAAGAACACCGGCATGTTGTTGCCAACCAGATCGAAATTGCCCTCGTCGGTGAAAAATTTCACCGCAAAGCCCCGCACGTCGCGCACCGTGTCACCCGAACCACGCGGCCCTTGTACGGTGGAGAAGCGTACGAAGACCGGGGTGATTTTCTCCGGGTCCTGGAGAAATCCGGCTTTGCTCAGCGCGGCATGGCATTCGTATGCCTGGAAGTAGCCATGGGCACCGCAGCCACGGGCATGGACAATACGCTCAGGGATGCGCTCGTGGTCAAAGTGCGTGATTTTTTCACGCATGATGAAGTCTTCCAGCAATGACGGCCCGCGTGCACCTGCGCGCAAGGTGTTCTGATTGTCAGCTATCTTCACCCCTTGGTTGGTACGCAAGGCCTGGCCGGTGGCATCACTGCGGAAGGTTTCCAGGCTTTGCAGCTTGGCGTTGGTATTGGCCCGGTCCGGTGTCTGGGTGCCGGCCAGTTGACTTTCCTTGGGCGGATTCTTCTTGCTGGGCATTGGAACGCTCTCCTCGATCAGTCTTGGTTCGGCCCCACGGCGGGCCCTTTCAGTAGTGACTGGCCGGGCTCGGCGAGCGTTCATTCGGATTGACCACTGATCGCGTTATTCCCGTAGCATTGGTCAATTGCGAAATAAATGCTAAGAACCTCTATACGAACAGGCTAAAATGCGCGCCCCGGCTAACCGCTGACCCAAATTCCATGCGCCCCACAAGGTTCGCTACGTGATCGAGTTTCAAAATGTGCATAAAACCTACCGCGTTGCCGGTAGGGACATCCCCGCGCTGCACCCGACCAGCCTGAGCGTTGAAAACGGCCAGGTGTTCGGACTGATCGGCCATTCCGGCGCCGGCAAAAGTACCCTGCTGCGCCTGATCAACCGTCTGGAAGCGCCAAGCGGCGGCAAGATCATCGTTGACGGTGAAGATGTCACCGCGTTCAACGCCAACGACCTGCGGCGCTTCCGCCAGCAAGTCGGGATGATCTTCCAGCACTTCAACCTGCTGGCATCCAAGACCGTAGCCGACAACGTCGCGCTGCCACTGACCCTGGCCGGCGAGCTGTCGCGCAAGGACATCGACGCCCGTGTCAGCGAGCTGCTGGCCCGTGTCGGGCTGTCAGAGCACGCGAAGAAGTATCCGGCACAGCTGTCCGGCGGCCAGAAGCAGCGCGTCGGGATTGCCCGCGCCCTGGCCACCAAGCCGAAAATTCTGCTCTGCGATGAAGCCACCAGTGCGCTCGACCCGCAAACCACAGCCTCGGTGCTGCAACTGCTGGCCGAGATCAACCGCGAACTGAAGCTGACCATCGTGCTGATCACCCATGAAATGGACGTGATCCGCCGGGTCTGTGACCGGGTTGCGGTGATGGACGCCGGGCAGATCGTCGAGCACGGGCCGGTGGCCGATGTGTTCCTGCATCCGCAGCACCCGACCACCAAGCGCTTCGTCCAGGAAGACGAGCAGATCGACGAAGACGAGCAGCGCGACGACTTCGCCCATGTGCCGGGCCGCATCGTGCGCCTGACCTTCCAGGGCGATTCCACCTACGCGCCGCTGCTGGGCACAGTAGCCCGCGAAACAGGCGTGGACTACAGCATCCTTGCCGGTCGCATCGACCGCATCAAAGACACCCCGTATGGGCAGCTGACCCTGGCCGTCACTGGCGGCGACATGGAGGCGGCCTTTGCCCGCTTCACGGCGGCTGATGTTCATATGGAGGTACTGCGTTAATGGACGCTTTGAGTTTCTTTGCCAACGTCGACTGGGCCGAAATCTGGCTCGCCACCATCGACACCATGGTCATGCTGTTCGGCTCGCTGCTGTTCACCGTGCTGCTGGGCCTGCCCTTGGGCGTGCTGCTGTTCCTCTGCGGCCCGCGGCAGATGTTCGAGCAGAAAGGCGTGTATGCGCTGCTGTCGTTCGTGGTTAACGTGCTGCGTTCGCTGCCGTTCATCATCTTGCTGATTGTGATGATTCCGTTCACGGTGCTGATCACCGGCACTTCGCTGGGCGTCGCCGGGGCCATTCCACCACTGGTGGTGGGGGCAACGCCGTTCTTCGCACGCCTGGTGGAAACTGCGCTGCGCGAGGTCGATCGCGGCATTATCGAAGCCACCCAGTCGATGGGCGCCACGACCCGGCAGATCATCATGAACGCCTTGCTGCCTGAGGCCCGTCCGGGCATCTTCGCGGCCATCACCGTGACCGCCATTACCCTGGTGTCGTACACCGCGATGGCTGGTGTGGTGGGTGCTGGCGGCCTCGGTGACCTGGCGATCCGCTTCGGTTACCAGCGTTTCCAGACCGATGTGATGGTCGTCACCGTGGTCCTGCTGCTGATACTGGTTCAAGTGCTGCAGAGTGTGGGCGACAAACTGGTTGTGCATTTTTCCCGTAAGTAACCCCATGGGTCGGCGCTGCCGACGCACCGGGGGCCGGCTCGGCCCTCACAAGGAGTGATTTGATGAAAAAGCTGCTTGCTGTTGTTGCCGCCGTTGCGGCCTTCTCCGCCCAGGCCGAGACCCTGACCGTCGCCGCCACCCCGGTGCCGCACGCCGAAATCCTCGAGTTCGTCAAACCGGCGCTGGCCAAAGAAGGTGTGGACCTGAAAGTGAAGGTCTTCACCGACTACATCCAGCCGAACGTTCAGGTGGCCGAAAAGCGCCTGGACGCCAACTTCTTCCAGCACCAGCCGTACCTGGATGAATTCAACAAGGCCAAGGGCACCAAACTGGTCAGCGTTGCCGGTGTGCACCTGGAGCCACTGGGCGCTTATTCCAGCAAGTACAAGAAGCTCGACGAGCTGCCATCGACTGCCACCGTGGTTATCCCTAACGACGCCACTAACGGCGGCCGTGCCTTGCTGCTGCTGGACAAGGCCGGTGTGATCAAGCTCAAGGACAACACCAACATCCTCTCGACCGTCAAAGACATTGCCGAGAACAGCAAGAACCTGAAGTTCCGTGAACTGGAAGCGGCCACCATTCCGCGTGTGCTGACCCAGGTCGACCTGGCGCTGATCAACACCAACTACGCGCTGGAAGCCAAGCTGAACCCGGAAAGCGATGCCCTGGTTATCGAGGGTGCTGACTCGCCTTACGTGAATATCCTGGTGACCCGTGAAGACAACAAAGACGCCGACGCGGTGAAGAAGCTGGTTGCAGCCCTGCACACCCCGGAAGTGAAGAAGTTCATCGAAGAGAAGTACAAGGGCGCGGTTAAGCCAGCGTTCTGATTCGGTAATCTATCGCGGGGCAAGCCCGCTCCTACAGGAGATCGCCTGTGGGAGCGGGCTTGCCCCGCGATGCATTTCAGTCCCGCTTAACCAACCCCGGCAACTGCGCCACCAGCTTTTGGTTGTTGAACGGCGCACGAATAAAACCACGCTGCTTGCCATCCGGCCCCAGCAGCGCCAGGTTGCCGCTGTGATCCACCGTGTAATTCGGCTTGCTGGTATCGGCTGGAATGAACGGAATGCTCACCGCATTGGCCAGCTTCTGCAGGTTATCCAGTGAGCCGGTCACGCCGCGGAAGTCTTTGTCGAAGTACCCCAGATACTGTTTCAGCTGCGCCGGCGTGTCGCGGTTCGGGTCAACGCTGACCAACACCACCTGCAGCCGCTCCACAGCTTCTTTAGGCAGCTCGCTTTTCACCTGACGCAGTTGCGCCAGGGTGGTCGGACAGATGTCCGGGCAGAAGGTGTAGCCGAAGAACAGCAGCGACCACTTACCTTTGAGCTCATCCATTTGCAGCGTCTGGCCGTTCTCGTCGGTCATCTCCAGCGCCGGCACGGTACGGCTTTGCGGCAACAGAATAATGCCGGCATCGATCAGCTCGGTCGGGTTGCCTTCGCTGCGGCCATTGAGCACCTTGTTGACAGCCAGCCCAAGAAACACGGCGACCAGGGCAACGAGGATAAAGACGGTTTTCTGGGTTCGAGTCATAAGTTCAACAGTAAGTAGTGGTCTACAAGCAGCGCGATGAACAGCAGCAACAGGTACCAGACAGAGTACTTGAAGGTCTTGATCGCCGCGTGCGGCCGACTGCCACGGTACAACACCCAGGCCCATTGCAGGAAGCGCGCGCCCAGCAGCACGGCGCTCAGCAGGTACAGCGGCCCACTCATGTGAATGACATACGGCAGCAGGCTGACCGCCAGCAATACCAAGGTGTAAAGCAGGATGTGCACCTTGGTGTACTGCTCGCCATGGGTCACCGGCAACATCGGAATATCCGCCTTGGCGTACTCTTGCTTGCGGTGAATGGCCAAGGCCCAGAAGTGCGGCGGGGTCCAGGCAAAAATGATCAGCACCAGCAGCAGCGGTTCAGCGCTGATGTGGCCGCTCACCGCGACCCAGCCCAACAGCGGCGGCGCTGCACCTGCCAACCCGCCGATCACGATGTTCTGCGGTGTCGCGCGTTTGAGAAAGCCGGTGTAAATCACCGCGTACCCCAGCAGCGAGGCCAGGGTCAGCCAGGCGGTGAGGGCGTTGGTGAACACCAGCAGCAAGGCCATGCCCAACAGCGACAGTAACAGGGCAAAGGTCACCGCAGCGGACGGTGCTACCCGCCCTTCAACCACCGGGCGTTTGTGGGTGCGGGCCATCAGCGCATCGATGCGTCGGTCGAGTACATGGTTAATCGCCGCGGCGCCACCGGCACAGCAGGCGATTCCGAGGTTGCCAAATAACAGCACCGTCCACGGCACGCCTGCGCGCGTGGCGAGAAACATCCCCACCAGCGACGTGATCAGCATCAGCACAACGACCTTCGGCTTGGTCAATTCCAGGTAGTCGCGCCAACCCGCCTGGAGTTTGCGTTCGCTCAGAAGCGTCGCCATGAGTTGTCTCCCAGATAATGTACGACACCGCCACTGCTCAACGGTGTCAGGCGCCAGCCCTGGCTGACCCGGCGAGCCTTGGCCACCAGGCGAATGCGGTAATTGACCAGCACCATGCACAGCAACAGCATGGCCCCGCCAGCGTTGTGGGCTACAGCCACTGGCAGTGGCAGGTGGAACAGAACGTTGCTGATGCCCAGGCCGACCTGCACCGCCAACGCCAGCAGCACCAGGCGTGCGAGCCTGGCAAGTCCGTGGCGGTAGAGCTTCCAGCTCAGCAGTAACAGCACGCCGGTGACCAGCAACGCGCCCAGTCGGTGACTGAGATGGATAGCGGTGCGGGCATCACTGTCCAACTGCCCGCCGAGGTAGTTGGGGCCGATGTGCTGGGTGAGATGAAAGCCATTGGCGAAGTCCGCCTGCGGCCACCACTGGCCATGACAGGTGGGCAAATCAACACAGGCCACCGCCGCGTAGTTGGCACTGACCCAGCCGCCCAGGGCGATTTGGCCGATTACCACCAGCAACGCCAGGGCCGCTACCCGCCGCACACTCAACGGCAGCTTGGGCAACGGCGCGAACGCGCGCGACAAGCGCAGGCTCAGCAAGAACAACAGGCTCAAAGTAGCGAAACCGCCGAGCAGGTGCGCGGTCACCACCTGCGGCCACAGCTTGAGGGTCACCGTCCACATGCCAAAGGCAGCTTGGGCGAACACCACGCCGAGCAGCAGCAACGGCAAACGATAAGGCTGACCATCACGCCCATGACGCCGCCAGGCTTGCACTGCGAGCAGGGTGATCACCAAGGCCAGGGTGCCGGCAAAGTAGCGATGGACCATCTCGTTGCGGCCTTTATGGTGCTCCACCGGCGTATCCGGAAAATGTCGCTCGGCGTGCGCCAACTGCGCTTCGGTTTTCGGCACGCTGATGAAACCGTAACAGCCTGGCCAGTCCGGACAGCCAAGGCCGGCGTGGGTGAGACGGGTATAGGCACCGAGCAAGACAACAACCAGTGCCAGCAGGGTGGCGAACACAGCGAGGCGGAATCCGGGTCTGGCCATGAGGGTGTCCTAGCCGATGTTGGACAGCTTCAGCAGGTGGCGCAGGTCATTGAGCAAATCCTTGCCCTTGACCCTGGCGTCGTAGCGCAGCACCAGGTTGCCGTGTGGGTCGACGATCCACAGCTGGGCATCCTGCTTGCCCTGGCTGACCGTCTCGTACTTGCTCAGGTCCAGTGGGTAGCGTTGCAGCTGTGGGTATTCACGTTCCAGTCGAGCCTGGAAGTCCGCACTCAGTGGCTGGGTCACGGCCAGCGCATGACTGGCACGGCTGGCATCACGCCCCAGGCCGATCTGGATCTGCCGGGCCAGGTACACCAACTGCTGGCAGTCCAGCCCGCATTCTTTGGGGGCACTGACCAGCAACTGCCAGCGCTGCACATCAGCGTTGACGCCAAGGTCGGCACGGCTTTGCCCGTTGCCGATCATTTCGCCGTGATAGCTGCGGCTGTCGGGCACCCAGAACTGCAGTTTGTACATGGCCGTGGCCAGCAGCATCGGGCCGATGACCACCAGCAGGATCAAGATCAGTTGCAGGCGTCCACGGGCGCGACTAGACGGCGTCTTGCCTTCAGACATGTTGAGTGGACTCGTGACGGCTCCCATGCTGTTTCTCCTTGTTGTTATGCCAGCCGAAGTAGAGGTAGAGCAGAACCAACGCCAAGGCCAGGGCAAACCACTGCACGGCATAGCCCAGGTGTTTTTCCGGGCCCATGGCAACCACCGGCCAGTCCAGGCGGTAGCTGGCCGGGCCTGCTTGCAGACGTAATTCGTAAGGGAAGCCTTCGCGAGCCAGCTGTGGCCAGAGGTGACGGGCATCAATCGCCGTCAGCAGCCGCGGCCAACTGCCGCCTTGCGGGTCGGCATGCAGCTGAAAGGCCGCGCCGGGGGCGACATACACCCAGGCATCCAGGCTCAGCGGCTGCTCCGGGGTAGTGAACTGCACGGGGGTGCGCCGGTCTGGCCAAGGCAACCAGCCACGATTGATCAGCAGCCAGAGGCCGCTGTTCTGGTCGAGAAACGGTTGCAGCAGTTCGACGCCGACCCGACCATCACGCAGGCGATTGTCGAGCAACAGGCTGTGCGCGGCATCGAAATGACCGTACAGGTGCACCCGCTGATACGCCGGATCCGGCAGCTGCGGCAGTTGCCCGGCGGCGATGGCTTCACCGGCCTGGCGCTCAGCGTAGCGGGCAAGCAGCTCGCGCTTTTCCTGGGCACGCGTGAGCTGCCAGCAGCCCAGGGCAATCAGCCCGGGCAACAGCAGCAGTACCACCAGGGTCGGCACCCAGCCTGGGCGAAATGGCTTCACCCGATCACCCCATGGTCAGTCGCTATACTTAAAGTCATCGATGCATCCCCCCGGAGTTTCGCCATGCTCAAAGCCGCGATTGTCCTGATGCTGCTGGCCACCATCGCTAGCCTGTTCAGTGGCCTGATCTTTCTGGTCAAGGACGACGGACACTCCACGCGTCTGCTCAAAGCCCTGACCGTTCGGGTCACACTCGCTGCGCTAACCCTGGCGCTAATCACCTGGGGCTTCTACAGCGGCCAACTGGTCTCCCATGCGCCGTTCTGAGCCGGCTCACAGCACGTAAACGAAGATAAACAGCCCCACCCACACCACATCGACGAAGTGCCAGTACCAACTGGCGGCCTCGAAGCCGAAGTGTTTATCGGCGTTGAAATGCCCGCGCATGATCCGCACCAGCATCACAATCAGAATGATTGTGCCCATGGTCACGTGGGCGCCATGAAACCCGGTGAGCATGAAGAAGGTGGCGCCATAGATGCCCGAGCCGAGGGTCAGGCCCAGTTGGGTATAGGCCTCGTGATACTCGTAGGCTTGCAGGATCAGAAAGGCGATGCCCAGCGCAATGGTCAGCCCCAGCCAGAACTTCAGGGCACCGCGGTGATCCTTGCGCAAGGCATGGTGCGCGATGGTCACGGTGACACTGGAACTCACCAGCAAAATGGTGTTGATCAACGGCAAGTGCCAGGGGTCGATAATGTCTCTGGGGGGCGGAAACAACTTGGGATCAGGTGTGTTCAGCAGGGGCCAGGAAAATTCGAAATTCGGCCACAGCATGTGCGCTACGCCTTTGGCGCCTTCCCCTCCGAGCCAGGGCCCAGCCAGGTTACGCACATAAAACAGGGCGCCGAAGAAGGCGATGAAGAACATCACCTCGGAAAAAATGAACCAGGACATGCCCCAACGGAATGAGCGATCCAGTTGTGGGCTGTAGAGCCCGGCCCGGCTTTCCTTGACCACCGCCCCGAACCAGCCGAAGAACATGTAGACCAGGCACAGCGCACCGAAGAAAAAGATCCATGGCCCATGAGATTCCGGGCGCCCGGCCTTGAGGTCGTTGAACCAGGTGCCCAGGCCGAACACCGTGATGAACATGCCGACCGTGGCAATGATCGGCCACTTGCTTTGCGCCGGTACGTAGTAGTGCTCATGCGAAGCCATGGAGTGTTCTCCTTATCGGGCGCCCTGTGTGGCCGGGCCCGCCAGGTGTGCAACCGGCGGGTGGCGAGCGGTGATATCGAACAGCGTGTAAGCCAGCGTCAGGTGTTTCACATCCTTGGGCAGGTCACGGTCAACGATGAAACGCACTGGCATTTCGATGCGCTCACCCGGCTGCAGCACCTGCTGGGTAAAGCAAAAGCATTCGGTCTTGTGGAAGTACGCCGCCGCTTCGGCCGGGGTAATGCTGGGAATGGCCTGGGCACTCATCGGCTTGTCGGTCGGGTTGCGGGCAATGAACACCATCTGATTGACCGCACCGGGATTGACGTCGATCTGATCGGCAGTGGAATAGAACTCCCAGACCATGTCACTGGCATTGGTCGACATGAACTGCACTTTCACACTGCGGTTCGGGTCGCTGACCTGGGTACCGGCATACTGCCCGCCGGTCTTGCCGTTGATACCGAAGGCTTTGCACATCACGTCGTAAATCGGCACCAGGGCAAAGCCGAAGGCGAACATCACCACGGTCAGCAGCATCAGCCTCACTACCAGGCGTTTGAGCGAGGTCCCTTCACTCATGGCTCATCCTCCGGCGTTGCGGGTTCATTTCACTTCCGGTGGTGTCTGGAAGGTGTGATAGGGCGCTGGCGACGGCACGGACCACTCCAGCCCTTCAGCGCCATCCCAGGGTTTGGCCGGAGCCGGGGCTCCACCACGAATGCACTTGATGACAATGAACAGGAAGAAGATCTGCGTAGCACCGAAGGTAAACGCCCCGATCGAGGAGACCATGTTGAAGTCGGCAAACTGCAGGTTGTAGTCGGGAATCCGCCGCGGCATGCCAGCAAGGCCCACGAAATGCATCGGGAAGAAGGCCATGTTCATACCAACGAACGACAGCCAGAAATGCAGCTTGCCGAGGGTTTCGTCATACATGTGCCCGGTCCATTTCGGCAGCCAGTAATAGGCCGATGCAAAGATCCCGAAGATCGCCCCCGGCACCAGCACGTAATGGAAGTGGGCCACCACGAAATAGGTATCGTGGTACTGGAAGTCGGCCGGGGCGATGGCCAGCATCAGCCCGGAAAAGCCGCCGATGGTAAATAGAATGACGAAGGCGATGGCGAACAGCATCGGCGTTTCGAAGGTCAGCGAACCCTCCCACATGGTGCTGACCCAGTTGAACACCTTCACCCCGGTCGGCACGGCGATCAGCATGGTGGCGTACATGAAGAACAGCTCGCCGACCACTGGAATGCCAACCACGAACATGTGGTGTGCCCAGACAATAAAGGACAGAAAGGCAATCGCCCCGGTGGCGTAAACCATCGAGGTGTAGCCGAACAGCGGCTTGCGCGAGAACGCCGGAATGATCGAGCTGACCGCGCCGAACGCCGGCAGGATCATGATGTACACCTCAGGATGCCCGAAGAACCAGAACACATGCTGGAACAGCACCGGGTCACCGCCACCGGCAGCGCTGAAAAAGCTGGTGCCGAAGTGAATGTCCATCAGCATCATGGTGACCACACCTGCCAGTACCGGCATCACCGCGATCAGCAGGAAGGCGGTGATCAGCCAGGTCCAGACAAACAACGGCATCTTCATCAGGGTCATGCCCGGCGCACGCAGGTTAAGAATGGTAGCGATCACGTTGATCGCGCCCATGATCGAGCTGATACCCATGAGGTGGATGGCGAAAATGAAGAACGTCACGCTTTCCGGGGCGTAGGTGGTCGAGAGCGGGGCATAGAAGGTCCAGCCGAAGTTCGGCCCGCCGCCGGGCATGAACAGGGTTGAAACCAGCAACAGGAATGCCGCTGGCAACAGCCAGAAACTGAAGTTGTTCATCCGTGGCAGGGCCATGTCTGGCGCGCCGATCATCAGCGGGATCATCCAGTTGGCCAGGCCAACGAAGGCCGGCATCACCGCACCGAAGACCATCACCAGGCCATGCATGGTGGTCATCTGGTTGAAGAACTCCGGCTGGACAATCTGCAACCCGGGCTGGAACAGCTCGGCGCGGATCACCATGGCAAAAGAGCCACCGAGCAGGAAGGCGATAAAGCTGAACCACAGGTACATGGTGCCGATGTCTTTGTGGTTGGTGGTCAGCACCCAGCGCATCAGGCCCTTGGCCGGTCCGTGGGCGTGCTCATGACCGTGGCTGTGGTCGTCGATCACTGCGCTCATGTCCTGTCTCCTGCAGTCCGGTGACTGGTGCGGGAATTGCGGTCAGGCCGGCTCATTTGCTTTCTGCCTGCTTCATCGCCAGCACATCTTTTGGCGTGACCATGTCGCCCTTGTTGTTGCCCCAGGCGTTGCGCTCGTAGGTCACTACCGCAGCGATATCGACTTCCGACAGTTGCTTGCCGAACGCCGCCATGGCCGTGCCAGGCTTGCCGTGGAAGACAATGCTCAGGTGATCTTCCTTGGGACCGGTGGCAATTTTCGAACCTTTGAGTGCCGGGAACATCGGCGGCAGGCCCTGACCCTCAGCCTGGTGACAGGCCACGCAGGTGGTGTGGTAAACCTTGTCGCCACGCTCCACCAGCTCTTGCAGCGTCCATTCCTTGCTGGTCAGCTCTTTGAGCTTGGCCGCTTCGGCTTTGCGCTCGGCCAGCCAGGTTTCGTAGTCGGCCTTCGATTTGACCTCGACCACCACAGGCATGAAGCCGTGATCTTTGCCGCACAGCTCAGTGCACTGACCGCGGTAGATGCCCGGCTTCTCGACCCGGGTCCAGGCTTCGTTGACGAAGCCGGGGATGGCATCGCGCTTGACCGCAAAGGCCGGCACCCACCAGGAGTGAATGACGTCGGCGGCGGTCACCAGAAAGCGCACTTTAGCCCCGACCGGCAGCACCAATGGCTGGTCGACTTCGAGCAGGTAATGCTCGTCTTTCGGGGCTTTGTTGTGGATCTGATCGGCGGGCGTGGCCAGGTTGCTGAAGAACTCAACGTCCTGGCCCAGGTATTTGTAGTGCCACTTCCACTGGTAACCGGTGACCTGGATATCGACGTCCGACTCACTGGCATCGTAGATGTCGATCAGGGTTTTGGTTGCGGGAATGGCCATCGCCACCAGGATCAGGAACGGCACCACCGTCCACATGATCTCGACCCAGGTGTGCTCGTGGAAATGCGCAGGCTGCTGCCCGGTGGAACGACGGTGGATGATCATCGACCAGAACATTGCGCCAAAGACCACCAGGCCAATGATCACGCAGATCCAGAAGATGGTCATGTGCAGGTCGAACACTGCGTTGCTGACTTCAGTCGCCCCTGGCGCCATGTTCACGGTCCAGGCGGCGTTGGCCTGACCGAATACCGACCACAACAGGAGGCCCATCCAGACGTGTGGATGTCGCATCATTGCGGGTTCCCCTTATCGTTCTTGTTATCCCGGAGGCGTGGACCTACGGCTAAGGGTACGGCGGCCAAGACTGCGAACTTCGACGACCGAGCCCCTGCGAACTGCAGTCGGGCCTCATCAGCGAATCACCTTCAAACCGGAGTATAGACAGCGACCTCGACCACGCAACGCGATAAAAAATTCAACCGCCTGACAGTTGAACGTTTGCGCGCAAAGCCCCGGTTTAACTAGGATAGAAGCACAATGATGGCATTTCGATATAATTAGTAACTATAAACGGATCAGGGTTATGCAAAATGCGTCTTAGCGCTTTTCAGAACCAAGCTACCTTATGTCTTCCGTTTGTCACGTCTTTACCCTGGAGTTGTCATGAACATCGCCGCTTTGCGCGCGCAGATTAGCCGTGCCCATCAACATGAGACCGAAACCGGCCAACTGAAAGAACAACTCACCAAGCAACTACCGCACCTGCATCCATCGATCCAGTTGCCGGCAATCAACGCCGAAGATGCCTTGGCCCGCTTCGTCGGCGCTTACATTGAACAGGTTCCGGAAATGCTCGAGGCGGCCAATGAAGTGGCCCGCGAAGCTGGCATCGAATCGCAGATCAAGCCGGTGCTGAAAATCGCCGAACAGTATTTCCTGCAACCACCCGCCATCACCAACGCTCATCTGGGCCTGGGTTGCCTGCTGGACGAAGCCTACCTGGCACACCGCCTGGTGGAAGAAGTGAATGACCTGTACATCAAGCACTTCAATCAGCCACTGATCCCGCTGGACACCACCGTGGCCAACTTGATTGCTCACCAACTGATCGGCGAAGAATTTGCCAACCAGCTGGATGAAGTGGTGCACCACTCGGTCGATGAGATGCTCAATGACGAGAGCTTTGCCCTGGAGTCGGTAGAGCAATACCGGGAAAAACTCAGCAGCCCGGACACTGGCGCAGCCTGGAAGCGCTGGCCGTGCCTGTCGCGCCAACTAGGCGTGGGGCTGGATCAGCCGGCCTGACAGTAAACACATCGCGGGCAAGCCCGCTCCCACCGGAATCACACATTCCCTGTAGGAGCGGGCTTGCCCCGCGATAACACTAAGCCCCCAAACCAACCGTCGTACGCACCCGCCCTTCAACCCGGCGTTTTAGCCGGTGCTGCTCGATCACCAGACGGGAGCCGTTGCCCGCATTAGCTCGCCCCCAATCCTCAAGCAACTCAAGACAGGAATGGTCGATATAGCTTAGGTTGGCCAACGGCACATGCAGCGTGGTGCCCACCGGGATCCCCTCCAGAGCCTGTGCCAGCGCCGGAACCTTGAGAAAGGTCGCCGCACCACTCATGCGCAGTTCCAAGTGATCCGGCTCGTCTCGACTGACCACACTGATCTTCAATCTCGCCGCCTTGAGCGCCAGCTTCAACAGGGTCAGGGCAAAGCCCAGCAGCACCCCGGTCAACAGATCAGTGAAGATGATCGCCAACGCAGTAGCGGCATAGGTGAACATCGGCATCCGGCCATAACGGCCCAAGCCCTTGAACGCTTTGAAATCCACCAACTTGATACCGGTATACACCAACACGCCCGCCAGGCTTGCCACCGGAATCTGTTGCAACACGCTGCTGAGCATCACCACAAAGGCCAGCAACCAGACGCCATGCAGGATCGCCGACAGGCGCGTCCGCGCACCCGCCTGAACGTTGGCCGAGCTGCGTACGATCACCCCGGTCATCGGTAGCGCGCCGAGTACTCCGCAAAGCATATTGCCCAAGCCTTGGGCCGACAGCTCACGATCGAAATCCGAACGCTGACCATTGTGCATGCGGTCTACCGCGGCAGCCGACAGCAAGGTTTCAGCACTGGCGATAAAGGCCAGGGCAAAGGCTGCAACCAGCAGGTTCGGGTCAGCGAGGTTGAGCAAGTCGGCCGGGCGCAGCCAGTCGATTGCCTCGCTCAGGTCGGCTGGTACCTGAACGCGATTGACCGGCAGCGCCAGCCAGATACTGACGGCAGTCATCAGCGCGACGCCGAGCAAGGCACCGGGCACAAAACGCAACGACTGCGGCCGCCAACGCTCCCAGCCCCACATCAGCGCAATGGTGCCAAACCCCAGTAGTGCGGCTTTCCAGCCGTTGCCCTGGTGCTCCACTGGCAGCGCCTGACTGACCGTTTCCGGAAACGCTATCAAGTTGGCCAACCCGGACGGCTGCGGTGCGCTGTCGAACAGCACATGCACCTGAGACAAGACAATCAACACGCCGATCCCCGCCAGCATGCCGTACACCACGGCCGGTGCCGTCACCCGGAACCAGCACCCCAGCCGCAAACGCCCGGCCAGCAATTGCAGCAAGCCCGCGAGCAACAGGATCGGGCCAAGCATCGCCACGCCATGCTGGCGCACCAACTCGAACACCAAGACGGCCAACCCCGCCGCCGGGCCACTGACCTGCAGTGGCGAGCCGGCCAGCCAGCCGACCACGATGCCGCCAATAATCCCGGTGATCAGGCCTTTGGCCGGTGGCATCCCCGAGGCAATGGCGATGCCCATGCACAAGGGCAGGGCGACCAGAAAAACCACTACCGATGCCAGTAATTCACGCGGCAGTGCCGCTTTGATCTGTGTTTTGTTCACCGTGTCACTCCTTCTCTCACGTTCACAGCCATTCCGATGGCCGATAACACACCCCTGACGCGCGCGCAGGCGCAGGCCGCCAGCGAGCCGGCAGGGCAGTCAGGGAAATTCAAGGCAGCCGATGACCAGGCCACACCCGGAGGGTGCAGCCGTCAATCAGCGTGTCGCGGGAGTTTCAGGGACGCTTAGTAGCGGCCTTTCGGGGTAGCGCTGGGGATTGGCTGACCGGCAGTCAGCGGCAGGAAGCTGTCGCTCGCGGCGTCATAGGCTTCGATCTGGCTGGTTTCGATGTCGTAGATCCAGCCGTGAATGTGGAGCTGGCCAGCAGCCAGACGCGAAGCAACCGAAGGATGCGTGCGCAGGTGCTGCAACTGCGCGATGACGTTTTCTTTGGTCAGCACTTGCATGCTTTCATGCTCGCTGCCGCAAGAGCAGTTGTCTTCAACCACCGTGCGCGCAACCTCGGCGTGACGCAGCCAGGCCTTGACCGTCGGCATCTTTTCCAGGCTCTGAGGGTTGAGCACTGCACGCATGGCGCCACAGTCAGAGTGGCCGCAAACGATGATGTGATGAACGCCCAGGGCCAGCACGGCATATTCGATGGCGGTGGATACACCACCGTTCATTTGCCCGTAGGGCGGCACAACGTTGCCGACGTTACGGGTGACGAACAAGTCGCCAGGAGAACTCTGGGTAATCAACTCGGGCACGATGCGCGAGTCGGCACAGGTGATGAACATTGCCCGAGGCTTTTGTGCAGTGGCCAGTTTCTTGAACAGCTCTTGCTGCTCAGGAAATACGTCGTGGTGAAACCGCAGAAAGCCATCGACGATATGCTTCAGGGCAGCATCAGCGCTTTCGGCGGGTACATCCGGTACGGCCTTGGATGGGTCCTTGATGGGCATGATTCATCCTCTTTGACGTTTTTAGGTTAAGTCCATTCTACCGGGTTGATGATTCAAACAGCGCATGTCACTTGGATGACCTGCGCGCACCAACAATCACATCAGTTGTTGACTGAATTCCTACGCTACCCGGGAAAACTTAACTCAAACTGAATTGCGAGGCTCTAGCACGGGCATTTCAGCGATTCAAAGCGATGCCAAAATAGTATCAAAAAAGCATCAGTGGCCAATACCCATTATGGAAATCAGAGCAACGACATTTGTCGGCCCGGCGGACAAAATGCAGTGCAATCAAGCGCGTAGCCTTCACGCAGGTTCAGCCCGAAACGACGAATGGCGCGGCTGAAGCGCTGCGCCAGCAACTCGGCAAAAACACCTTCACCGCGCATCCGCGCACCAAAGCGGCTGTCATACAGCTCACCGCCGCGGCTCTGGCGGATCAGGCTCACTACATGACCAGCCCGTTGCGGATAGTGATCCTGCAGCCACTGTTCAAACAACGGCGCGACTTCCAGCGGCAAGCGCAACAACATGTACGCCGCAGTTCTGGCGCCATTGGCCTTGGCGGCCTCCAGCAAGTGCTCCAACTCGCTGTCGTTGATCATCGGGATCATCGGCGAGCACAGAACACCGACGGGAATACCAGCCTCACTCAACACCCGGATGGCCCGTAGCCGCGCCTTGGGGGCTGCCGCCCGTGGTTCCAGTGTGCGCTTGAGTTCGTCGTCGAGCGTGGTCAGGCTGATCATCACTGACACCAGCCGCTGCTGAGCAAGCTCGGTAAGCAGATCAAGGTCGCGAAGGATCAGAGAGCCTTTGGTTACGATAGTGACCGGATGGCGATATCGCAGCAGCACTTCCAGCAAGCGTCGGGTCAGTTGCTGTTCGCGCTCGATGGGCTGGTAAGGATCGGTGTTGGAGCCGAGGTTGATCGGTGCACAGACGTAGCCCGGCTTGCTCAGTTGCTGCTCAAGCACCTCGGCGGCGTTGGTTTTGGCGATCAGCTTGGTTTCGAAATCCAGCCCCGGGGACAAGTCCCAATAGGCGTGGCTGGGGCGTGCGTAGCAGTAAATGCAGCCATGTTCGCAGCCGCGATAAGGATTGATCGAGCGGTCGAAGGGTAGGTCAGGCGAGTTGTTGCGGGTAATGATGCTCTTGGCCGTTTCACTGCGCACTTCGGTGCCTTGGGTCAGCGGCACTTCCTGATACCAGCCGTCGTCTTCTACCACCGAGCGGTTCGGGGCGAAACGATTATGAGGATTGCTGGTGGTGCCGCGACCACGCAGCGGCGCTGGAGTATGCATGGCGCACCCTTTCACTGTTTTTTTATACAGTACAACAGGGTGCTCAGTTGATCCAGCACCGCTGGGCAGCAAACCTCAGGACGCGCTCAATCCATGCCAGCGAAGAAATGGCGCAGCACTCAGCGGGCGCTTGAGAAAGCTTTCGACCCCTACCTGAATGGGCTGCGAAGCGCCAGGCATAAACACAAGCTCATGCAACTCGCGCCCGGTTGCCCGATTGAGCAAGCCTTCCTGCTCAAAACGGCTGAACAGGTCAAAGGCATGCACATCGGCCCACAGGTAGCCGAAATAACCCGCTTCGTAGCCTGTCACCAGATGATCGAACGCATGCAACGGCCTCTCGAAGTCAGCCAGCGGCCAGGCCCCGGCGGCGCTGAAACTGTCTTCGACCCGCTGTTGCACGTTGCGCCCATCATCCGGGGCGTTGTGCAGGTCCATATCAAACAACGCTTTTGCCAGCTCCACCGCCAGCTTCGACTGCTCTTGCGCCTGAAGTTGTTCGAGGAACGTCTGCAGTGCCGGAGCGCTCAGTGGCGCCCCAGTCAGGTAGTGCGAAGAAATGCTCGCCAGGTACTGCGCCGACCAGCACCAACGCTCAAGCAATTTGCCGGCTACCTCAAAGCCACCAGGGCCCAGGTTCTGTACATCCGACAGGTGGTAATTGTTGGTACGTACCAACAGGTGATGCAGACAGTGGCCAAACTCATGAAACACCTTGCGCAGGTCCAGATGGCTCAACAGTGGTGGAACATTGCCCTGTCCGGCGGCCACACTGGCAAACATCGCCACCGCGCTGCCGTGGTAGCGGCCTTCAGCGTCAATATGGCGGTTACTCAGGTAGTAGGTCCAGGCGCCTTCCGCATGTTTGCCGTCCCTGGCGATGGCATCGATGTGCAGATGTCCCTGTAACGCATTGTCCTGCTCGACCTCGAACGTGCGCACACTTGGGTGCCAGCTGGCAGTAGGTGTCTCGCGCAGTACAACACCAAACAGCTGCTTGGCCAGATCGACCAGGGCCTTGATTACGGTATCCAGCGAGAAACAAGCGTGCACCTCGTCTTCGGACAGGCTCAAAGGCATTTGTCGAGCCTGCTTGCGCAGATAAGCGACGTCCCAGGGCTGGACCTGCGGCAGACCCTGCTGCTGGGCAAAGTCCTGCAGGCGTTTACGTTCCTGTTCAAAGCTCGGCTTTGCCTGCCGACTCAGTTGCTGGAGAAAGCGTATCACCTGATCCTGAGAAACACCGCCTTTGCGTTGCAAATTGAACAGTGGAAAGCGATCGAACCCAAGCAAACGAGCCTTTTCCTGCCGGGCATCAGCCAGATCCTGAAAGATTTCACCGTTGTCCTCACCGGGTTCCTGGCTGACCGCGCGTGTCATCCACGCCCGGTACACTTGCTCACGCAAATCGCGGTCTTGGGCATGCTCAATTACCGCCAGGCACGGCGCTTCTTCTAGGGTGATCAGCCATCCGCTCAACGCTTTGGTGTGTGCCGCCGCCGCCATCGCCCCCCGATTGAGTGCCGGTATGCCACGCAGGCGCTGCTCATCCATGATGTGCACATTCCAGGCCTCGCCAGAGCGCACCACGTTGTCGAAAAACGCGTTCTGCAGGTCGCTGATTCGCTGCTCCAGCGCCTGTAGCTGCTCGCGCTGAATGTCCGTCAGGTGAACCCCCGACAGGCGCATGGCTTTAAGGGTTCGTTGCAACGCCGCTTTGCGCTGCCGATCCAGATTCATGCCATAGGTGCTGGCCGCCAGGCGCTCGTACAGGCTCAACAACTCGGCGTTTTGCAGGTTCTGCAGGAAATAGGCCTGGGCCAGATCCCAACACTCATTCGCATCCTCTTGCCAGTCACCTTCGAGTGAAAGCAACGGCGCGATGCTATAGAGGGTGTTGTTCAGACGCGCATCCAACGCATCCACCGCCAGCACCAGGTCGTCCCAGGTTGGCAAGGTACGTTGCTGCTCGATGATGACGTCCAGGGCGATACGGTTATCACTGATGATCTGCTCGACCGCTGCGCGCAGATGCTCAAGGCGGACCGCCGCATAATCGAGCGGCTGGTCGTTTTGCAGGAAGGGGTTATCGCTGTGCATGCTGATTCCAGAGTGACGTGAATAATCTCATCACTCTGGAACGCCGCACTCAATGACGGGTGTTAACTATGTGGCACCCGAAACGTAATTGTATCGGGTGCCACACCCGCCTTACTCGACAGGCTTTTTAAGCTTCGGATTGGGGAAGAACTGTACCGTCTGCACCTTTGCCTCAGCCGGTTTGACTTCCACCTTGTTGACCCGGGTACCCAGCTCTTTGGGCACCGACAACCCCTGTTCATTGAGGGTGTCGGAAAACCCGCACGCCACGCACTCACGGTGCGGAACGCTGTCTTCGCTCCACATCATCAGCTTGTCCGGCTCGCTGCACGCCGGGCAGACCGCCCCGGCGATAAAGCGTTTTTTCGTTTTGATCACGGGCGCATCGCTCATGCCGCCACTTCCTCACTCAAACCACAGTGACGCAAGAGTGCATCGATTGACGGCTCACGGCCACGGAAGTCGACGAACAGCAGCATCGGCTCCTGGGAACCGCCGCGGGCCAGAATGGCTTCGCGGAAGGCACGACCGGTTTCAGCGTTCAGCACACCTTCTTCCTCAAAACGCGAGAACGCGTCAGCCGAGAGCACTTCAGCCCACTTGTAGCTGTAGTAACCGGCGGCGTAACCGCCGGCAAAGATGTGCGCAAAGCTGTTGGGGAAACGGTTGTACGCCGGTGGGCGCATCACCGAAACCTCATCGCGAATGCCTTCAAGCACTTCCAGCACGCTGCGGCCATCGCCATGGCTGGCATGCAATTCGAAGTCGAACAGGGAGAACTCCAACTGGCGGACCATCATCAGCCCGGACTGGAAGTTCTTCGCTGCCAGCATTTTTTCCAGCAGGTCCTGGGGCAGGGCCGCGCCGGTTTCGTAATGCGCGGAAATCAGCGCCAGACCTTCAGGCTCCCAGCACCAGTTTTCCATGAACTGACTTGGCAGCTCGACAGCGTCCCAGGCCACACCGTTGATTCCGGAAACACCTGCATGCTCGATACGGGTCAGCAGGTGATGCAGGCCATGACCAAACTCGTGGAACAGGGTGGTGACTTCGTCGTGAGTCAGCAGCGCAGGCTTGCCGGGTGCGGCCGGGGTGAAGTTACACACCAGGTTGGCCACCGGGCTCTGCAGCTTGCCGTCAGCGGCGCGGCGACGGTCGCGAGCACCGTCCATCCAGGCGCCGCCACGCTTGTTGGCACGCGCATACAGGTCGAAGAAGAAGCGACCGACGTGTTGGCCGTGTTCTTTGATTTCGAACAGGCGCACATCCGGATGCCAGGTGTCGAAGCCCTTGAGCTCAGCAATCTCGATGCCATACAGGCGCTGGACGATGGCGAACAGCCCTGACAGCACTTTGTCGATCGGGAAGTAGGCACGCAGGGTTTCCTGCGAAACGCTGTAGCGTTGCTCGCGGAGTTTTTCACCGAAGAAACCACTGTCCCAGCTTTGCAGGTCTGGGCAACCTTGCTCGGCGGCATAGGCCTTGAGCTGGGCCAGATCCTGGGCAGCGAACGGCTTGCTACGTTTGGCCAGGTCACGCAGGAAGCTCAGGACCTGATCGCTGGACTCGGCCATTTTGGTTGCCAGGCTCAGCTCGGCGTAGTTGGCATAACCGAGCAGCGTGGCCAGTTCCTGACGCAGGTCGAGGATTTCGCGCATCACCGGGCCGTTGTCGAACTGGCCGGCATTCGGCCCCTGATCGGAAGCGCGGGTGCAGTAAGCGGCGTAGATCTCTTCACGCAGGGCGCGATCTTCGGCGTAGGTCATCACCGCGTAGTAGCTCGGGAACTCCAGGCTGATCAGCCAGCCGTCGAGGCCCTTGGCCTGGGCCGCAGCAGCCATTTGCGCCTTGGCCGAATCGGTCAGGCCTGCCAGCGCGGCCTCGTCGGTGACCTGTTTGGTCCAGGCTTGAGTGGCATCGAGCAGTTGGTTGGAGAAACGGCTGCCCAACTCGCTGAGCTTGCTCTGCACTTCTGCATAACGCTGCTGCTTTTCGGCAGGCAGGTCGATACCCGACAGACGGAAGTCACGCAGGGCGTGTTCAAGAATAGTCTTTTGCGCGACGTCGAAACCCGCCGCTTCAGGGCTGGCAATCAGCGCTTCATAGGCCTGGAACAGCTCGCGGTTCTGACCCAGTTCGGTCGCATAAGCGCTCAACGCCGGCAGGCAGGCCTCGTAGGCTTCGCGCAGCTCGGCGCTGTTGCACACGGCGTTGAGGTGACTGACCGGGCTCCAGGCTGCGCCCAGGCGATCATTGAGTTCGTCCATCGCCAGAACCAGGCCGGCCCAGCTTGGCTGCTGACCCTGGCGCTTGAGAATGTCGGCAATAGCGGTACGGTTGTCGGCCAGGATCTGTTCAATCGCCGGCTGCACATGCTCGGCACGGATCGCCGAGAAGGGCGGCAAGTCATAAGACTGCAGGAGCGGGTTGGTCGCACTCACGGTTAAACACCTTGGCAGAAGAAACACTGGACCATCTTAATTACAATCGACGCCGACCGCAGCCCTATCAATACCAAAGAGAACTCCTATCATGGCCATCCGCAGTTTCCAGAACCATACACCCCGCTTGGGCGAACGCGCCTTCGTGGACTGCAGCGCCGTGGTTTTGGGAGACGTCGAGATCGGAGACGACAGCTCGGTTTGGCCATTGACGGTGATCCGCGGCGATATGCACCGTATTCGCATCGGTGCGCGCACCAGCGTGCAAGACGGCAGCGTGCTGCACATTACCCACGCCGGGCCATTCAACCCGGACGGTTTTCCGCTGTTGATCGGCGATGAGGTAACCATTGGACACAAAGTCATGCTTCACGGCTGCACGCTGGGCAACCGGATTCTGGTTGGCATGGGCACCACCATCATGGACGGCGCGGTGGTCGAAGACGAAGTGATCATCGGTGCTGGCAGCCTGGTGCCGCCGGGCAAACGCCTGGAAAGTGGTTTTCTGTATGTCGGCAGCCCGGTCAAACAAGCCCGTGCCCTGACCGAGAAAGAGCGCGCATTCTTTCCCTATAGCGCCAGCAACTACGTGAAGCTCAAAGACCAGCATCTGGCCGAAGGCTACCACCTGCCTGAGTAAACCGGTTTACAGCCCTTATCGAGACAGTCATGCATCAGCAAAACATCCTCTTCGACCTTGACGGCACCCTGACCGACCCGCGCCAGGGTATTACCCGTTCGATCCAGTATGCCCTGGCCAAGCTCGGCATCGACGAGCCGGACCTGGCCCGCCTTGAGCACTTCATCGGCCCGCCCTTACTGCAGGCCTTCATGCAGTTCTACGGCTTCGACGAGGCCAAGGCCTGGGACGCGGTGAACTTCTACCGCGAGCGCTTCAAGGTCACCGGTCTTTACGAAAACCTGGTGTTCGACGGCGTCAAGCCACTGCTCGAAGCCCTGAACGGGCAGGGCAGGACGCTGTACATCGCCACCTCCAAACCTTGGGTGTACGCGCGGGAAATTGCCCGGCACTTCCAGTTCGACCATCACTTCAAGGTGATCTACGGCAGTGAGCTGGACGGCACCCGCACCAACAAGGTCGAGCTGATTGCTCACCTGCTGGCCGAAGAGTCGCTGGACCCAGCGCAAACGCTGATGATCGGCGACCGTAAACACGACCTGATCGGCGCGCGCAGCAATGGCCTTGAAGCGGTGGCCGTGGGTTACGGGTTTGGCAGCCACGAGGAACTCAGTGCAGAGCAGCCGGCTTACCACTTTGCGACCTTGGGTGAGCTGCATCAGGCGTTTCTGCGCGGTTGATGGTCTGATCGCGGGGCAAGCCCGCTCCTACCGAGCGGTGTGGGAGGGGGCTTGCCCCGCGATGCTATTCAGAGCCTGCTGCCGCTCCACAGGCGCCAACTTACCCATCGCCGCAACCCGCGCATAAAACACCTGCCAATCGCCGCCGACTTCGGCAAACAACGCGGCAAACGCCGGTACCCACTGGTCATACAGTCCAAACGGTAACAGTTTGGCATTGTTCATCGGTGCATTGATCCAGGCATCGAAGCGCCCTTTACCGCCCCACTGGCTATCGCGCAGTGCCCGGTACTCGCGACGCAGGCGTTCAAACTCAGCCTGCTTGCCAGCGCGCTTGGCTGGCACGCTCAGCGGCGCCGCATACAGTGTTTTCAGCCGTTCCCGGCTGGCCAACACCAAGGCGATGAATTGCTCACGCTGCTGGTTGTCGTCCTGAGTCTGCTGCGGCAGGCCACGCGCGGCGCGCCACTGCCGCGCCCCTTCCTGTTCAACGAAGGTGGCGAACGACTCATTGAAAGCCGTGTCGTCCTGTACGTACACCTGCTGGTGCGCCAGCTCGTGGAAAATCACGGCGGCCAGACGCTCGTCACCCCAACCCAACATGGAGCTAAGAATCGGGTCATCGAACCACCCCAGGGTCGAATAGGCCTCGACCCCGCCCACATAGACATCCAGCCCTTGTTGCTTCTGCAACGCCGCAGCGCCGCGCGCCGCGCCCTGGCTGTAGTAACCGCGGTAAGCAACGCAGCCGGCTATCGGGAAGCAATGGGTTTCGGGTTCGAGGGACAGCTCGGGGGTCGCAAACACATTCCACACCACAAACGGCCGGCCAATGTCGGCATACACCCGGTAGCTGCGGTTATCCGGCAGCCTCAGTTGCGCACTGGCAAAGGCGCGGGCCTGTTCGGCCTGAAGCAATTGCTGGCGCAGCTTTTCCGGTGTGTCTGGCGCTGTGACCAGCTCTGCCACGGACATACGGGCCTGCAGCAGCTGCCATTGACCGCTCGCCAATTGCCCGTAATAACTGACGCTGGAACAACCGTTGAGCAGCCCGAGCGCCAGCAAGGGAACCAAGTAGCGAAAAAAATGGTCGAGTGCCCCAAGACTTGAGCGCAATAAAAGAAATAGTCGAAGCATTCGCGTCCCGTTTTCCGCTCAAGAACTCTTCAGCTTCAAGACTATCCTGCCCGGTTGGAGTTTTGCCATGCGTACACTGCTTGTCATCAGTAGTCTTCTGCTTCTGTCCGGCTGCGCCGGGCTGCTGCTGCCTCAACCCGACCCCAACCAGGCCTGGATTGACCTCGCGCCCGGCCAGGACGATACCTTGCATGCCGTGCAGGTGGATGATCGTGATTGGGCCGACAAGCGCTATTTTGAAGTGCCCCCAGGCAGCCACGAGCTGACCGTACGCTACCTGTTCCCAGTGACGCCGAGCAACATCGGCCCGGTCAGCGAACCGCTGTGGCGCGATTGCCAGCTGAATGTGAAATTCAAGGATTTCACTGCCGGGCAACGCTATCAACTGGAAGCAGGCAGCATCGGCTTTCGCCCTTGGGCAAAGCTGTATGACGAGCAGCGCAATCTGATCAGCAAAGGGCTACCGGCGGGCTGCCAACGCACCTGATAAGGTGAATGGCGCTATGCTTATGCTTTGAAGCTTGCATGCCGGGAGTTTGCCATGCGCCAGCCAATGATGCTGATTGCCCTCAGTACCCTGGGGGCGTGCGCCAGCCCCTTGCCGCCAGTTGACAGCAAGCAAGCCTGGGTCGATCTGTACACCATGACGCCTGGTAAAACGCTGATGGCCGACCGCCTGGATGGTGAGCGCCTCAACGATGGGCGCTTCTTTCAGGTCACACCAGGCAAACACGAGCTGACAGTACGTTTCGATTTCGAGGTGTATTCCGGTGGTTTCTCTATGAACCCCGTAGAGCGCACCTGCTACCTGAAAGTGCGCTACGACCACTTCGAAGCCGGTCAGCGTTATCGCCTGGAGGCGCGGGCACCCGCCATGCGACCCAGTGCCTACCTGTACGACGCACAACGCAAGGTGCTTGCCGAAGAAGCCAACGACATCTTCTGCATTCCCTGACGCTTAGCGATCATTTTTCTGATAAATGATCTTCTTGGTGCCACCCTCGCAACTGCCGACCACCATGTTCTGGTCGTGGACCTCTTCGTTCTTGACGATTTCCAGGGTGTAGGAGCTGACGTTGTTGGCCTGGATCTTCGCTTCGATCTCAGCCTTGAGCTCTTCACAATTCTTCGGCGCAGCCAGTGCAGAGGTTGCCAGCAGCGAAGCCAGCACAGCGATTGCAACACGGATCATGGGGACAACTCCTTGTGACGGCAGCGAGTGTGCCGACACCCATTTGACCACAAGCACCGATCACGGTTCTGCCTCCCTTGCTTCAGCGCGATTGCACCGCAGGCATTGAATCCTCAGGAAGTGCCCATACAGAGTTGAAAAGGCCTACGCGTAATGTCGGCCAAATGACTGCCTGGAGGCTCAATAGCCCATGAAGCGACTCGCGGACACTAAATTCTCCACCCTCGACCTGGTGCCAGTGCGCGCAGACGGCAGCCCGGCACAATCCCTGCGCAATTCGCTGGACCTGGCACAGCACGTAGAGAAATTCGGCTACAACCGCTTCTGGGTTGCTGAACACCACAACATGGACGGCATTGCCAGCTCGGCCACAGCGGTTCTGCTCAGCTACCTGGCAGGTGGCACGTCGACCATCCGCGTCGGTGCCGGTGGCGTCATGCTGCCCAACCATGCTCCGTTAGTGATTGCCGAGCAGTTTGGCACCCTGGAAAGTCTCTATCCCGGTCGTATCGATCTGGGCCTGGGCCGCGCGCCCGGCTCCGATCAAATGACCGCACGGGCGCTGCGCCGCGAACGTTCTGGCAGCGCTGACGACTTCCCCGACGATGTCGAAGAACTGGTGCGTTACCTCGGCCCAAGAACGGCGGACCAAAAGGTCATCGCTGTGCCAGGTTATGGCACCGAGGTGCCGATCTGGTTGCTCGGTTCCAGCCTGTTCAGCGCGCAGTTGGCGGGAATGCGCGGCTTGCCGTATGCCTTCGCCTCACATTTCGCACCGCGCTATATGCACGAAGCCATCCGCATTTACCGCGACCACTTCCAGCCCTCGGCAGTGCTCGACACACCCTATGTGATGCTCGGTGTGCCGCTGGTTGCGGCCGACAGCGACGAACGCGCCAACTACCTGGCGACCTCGGTGTACCAGCGCATTCTGGCCTTGATGCGTGGCCAAAGCCTGGTACAGCGGCCACCGGTCGAGAGCATGGACGGCCTGTGGTTACCGCATGAGCGCGAGGCGGTGGGCAGCTTCCTGGGGCTGGCGATGGTCGGCGGGCCGGAGAAAATCCGCGCCAAGCTCGAGGTATTGCTGGAGCAGACTCAAGCTGATGAGCTGATCTTTACCTGCGACCTGTATGAACACGCCGACCGGATTCGCTCGTATGAGTTGCTGGCGCAGGTCATGCGCAGCGAGTAGGTGAGTTGTCGCGGGGCAAGCCCGCTCCCACACGGTGTGTTCTGTGGGAGCTTGCCCCGCGATCAGCGTCAACCGCGCTTGTAGACGATTTCCTTGGTGCCGCCTTCGCAGGTCCCGACGACCTTGCCGCCCGAGGCCGCACCTTTGTCGATGATTTCCAGCGAGTAACCGCTGACACCCTTGGCGTCCAGCTTGGCGGCTATTTCGCTCTTCAATTCTTCGCACGGTTTGCCCGCTGCGAGCGCAGTACCCGCCAGCATCATCAAACCCAGTGCTACTACCAACTTCTTCATCGATCGCTTTCCTTGTTCAGATCAAAGTGGAGGATGGCGCCGGAACTTATCCGGTCGCCTCAAGACTGTGTAACTCAATTGACCCGCACAAGCCAGTGACATGCTTTCAGCTATTGGCAATCCGGAATCCGACCTTCAGCGTTACCTGAAAGTGCGCGGCCTTGTTGTCTTTGATGTGCCCACGCGTTTCGACCACTTCAAACCACTCAAGGTGCTTGATGCTTTTGCCGGCTTCGGCCAGGGCATTGTTGATGGCGTCTTCGATGCTGGTGGGTGACGAGCCGACGAGTTCAATTTTCTTGTAGGTGTGATGATCCGACATGATCAGTCTCCTTTTCGAAGGTGAACACTGAGCCTAGCAGCGTCGGCGGGTTTTATCCGTGGCCAGACACCAGCTCGGAAAAGTCGCACGGCACTTTCGCTCTACACTGAAGTCCCAACCTCAACAGCTCACTCACACCACGAAGGAGAGCCACCATGGCCAACCACTCGTTGCGTAAAGCGTCGCTGCAAAGCATGGAAGCGGAGATCGAAAGCCTGCTCAAATCGTTGGAAAGCCTCAAGAACGACGCCTCGGATGAGTCGCGCAACACCCTGAAAACGCTCAAGGGCAACGCCGAAAACGCTTTGCGCCACTCGCGCAGCCTGCTCAGCGATGCCTATGATGAAGTGAAAACCAAAACCCGCGAGACCGGTGTGGCCACCCGCGACTATGCCCAGCAGCACCCTTGGACCACTGCAGGGGTGACGATTGGCGCCCTGGGCCTGCTCGCCGCGTACTTGATGTGCAAACGCAGTAATTAATCGGCCTGACGCGCCAACTCGGCGCGCAACCACCCGGCCAGTTGCTCGGCGCGCCCATCTGCGGCGCGTCGCGGCACCCACAGCGCCAAGGCGGCCTGCGTCTGACAAAAGCCCCAGGGTGCGGCCAGACGCCCGGCGCGCAGGTCATCAGCGACCAGCGGCTGCGGAGCGATTGCCACCCCAAGCCCGGCGACCGCCGCTTCCAACAAGTAATACAGATGCTCGAAATCCTGGCCGTAGCGCAGCGCCTCAGGATCGATGCCTTGCTGCTGCGCCCAATTCGGCCAGGCCTGCGGCCGCGAAGTGGTCTGCAGCAGCGTTTCCGCCAGCAAGGCTTGCGCAGGTGCGTTCTGCAAGCGCGAGAATCCGGCGAAATGTGGGCTGAGGACCGGGCCGATGCACTCCTGGGCCAGCACGTGAACCTGCATATCGCTCGGCCATGGCGGCTCGGCGAATACCAACAGGGCATCAAGCCCCGGCCGCCGCGGGTCGAGATCCCCTTCACCGGCAGACAGATGCAAACGCAATTCCGGCAAGTCGGCCTTCAGCCGCCCCAAGCGCGGAATGAACCAACGCGCCAACAAGCTACCCGAACAACCCAGCACGAACGGTGCATCGGCATTGCTGTGGCTCAACTCGGCACATACGCTGCGCAAGCGGTCAAAGGCGTCAAAGCTGGCATCGCGTAGGCGCTGGCCTGCATCTGTGAGTTTAATGCCGCGCCCGTCTTTGACGAAAAGGCTGACACCCAGATGCTCCTCCAACACCTTCAACTGCCGGCTTACCGCACCGTGCGTAACGTGCAACTGCTCGGCGGCCTGGCTGACGCTATTAAGCCGCGCCGTGGCTTCGAAGGCGCGCAGGGCATTGAGGGGAGGCAGGTCGTTACGCATGACGTGTGAGTTTTCCTGACATGTTTAGGCAATCTTATCGGTTTTCAGTTGGGCCTGTCGTGGGTACAGTAAAGCCATTCTTCGTTTTCACTACGCCCTGGAGCGACCCATGACCCAGACCAACTTCCGCGCCGGCCCCGATGCCAATGGCCTGTTTGGCGCATTCGGCGGCCGCTACGTGGCTGAAACCCTGATGCCGCTGGTGCTCGACCTGGCCCGCGAATACGAAGCGGCCAAGGCCGACCCGGAGTTTCTTGAGCAACTGGCGTACTTCCAGCGCGACTACATCGGCCGCCCGAACCCGCTGTACTTCGCTGAACGCCTGACCGAACACTGCGGCGGCGCGAAAATCTTCTTCAAACGTGAAGAACTCAACCACACCGGCGCGCACAAGGTGAACAACTGCATCGGTCAGGTGCTGCTGGCCAAGCGCATGGGCAAAAAGCGCCTGATCGCCGAAACCGGCGCCGGTATGCACGGTGTCGCCACTGCCACTGTTGCAGCACGCTTTGGCCTGCCATGCGTGATCTACATGGGTGCCACCGACATCGAGCGCCAGCAAGCCAACGTGTTCCGCATGAAGCTGCTCGGCGCCGAGATCGTGCCGGTGACCTCCGGTACCGGCACGCTCAAAGACGCCATGAACGAAGCGCTGCGCGACTGGGTCACCAACGTCGATGACACCTTCTACCTGATCGGCACCGTGGCTGGCCCACACCCGTATCCGGCGATGGTCCGCGACTTCCAGTCGATCATCGGCAAAGAAACCCGCGCCCAGTTGCAAGAGAAAGAAGGGCGTCTGCCCGACAGCCTGATCGCCTGTGTCGGCGGCGGCTCGAATGCCATGGGTCTGTTCCATGACTTCCTCGACGACACCAGCGTACAGATCATCGGCGTTGAAGCCGGTGGTCATGGTGTCGATACCGACAAGCACGCCGCCAGCCTCACCGGTGGCATGCCGGGCGTACTGCACGGCAACCGCACCTACCTGCTGCAGGATGCCGACGGCCAGATCACCGACGCCCACTCGATTTCCGCAGGCCTGGACTACCCCGGCATCGGCCCTGAGCATGCCTGGTTGCATGAAGTGAAACGCGTCGAGTACGTCAGCATCAACGACGAAGAAGCCCTGGCTGCGTTCCACACCACCTGCCGTCTGGAAGGCATTATCCCGGCCCTGGAAACCTCCCACGCGCTGGCCGAAGCGATCAAACGCGCCCCAACGCTGCCTAAGGATCACCTGATGGTGGTGTGCCTTTCCGGGCGTGGCGACAAAGACATGCAAACCGTGATGAGCCATATGGCCGCCCAGGAGAAACAGGCATGAGCCGTCTTGAACAACGCTTCGCCGAACTGAAGGCCGAAAGCCGCTCTGCGCTGGTCACCTTCATCACTGCTGGCGACCCGGGCTACGATGCCTCGCTGGCGATTCTCAAAGGCCTGCCAGCAGCTGGCGCCGACGTCATCGAACTGGGCATGCCGTTCACCGACCCGATGGCCGATGGTGTGGCTATCCAACTGGCGACCCTGCGCGCCCTGGATGCCGGCCAGACCCTGGCGAAAACCCTGCAGATGGTTCGCGAGTTCCGCGTCGAGAACCAGAGCACACCGATTGTGCTGATGGGCTACTACAACCCGATCCATCGCTTTGGCGTCGAAGCCTTCGTTGCCCAGGCTAAGGAAGCCGGTGTCGACGGCCTGATCATTGTTGATCTGCCGCCTGAGCATGACGCAGAACTGGCGACCCCAGCACAGGCTGCCGGAATCGACTTCATCCGCCTGACCACCCCGACCACCGACGACGTGCGCCTGCCGCGCGTACTGGAGCGCAGCTCCGGTTTCGTCTACTACGTCTCGGTGGCGGGTGTCACCGGTGCTGGTTCGGCTACGACTGAACAGGTCAGCAGCGCTATTGCTCGCCTGCGTCGGCACACTGACCTGCCTATCAGCGTTGGCTTCGGTATTCGCACACCAGAGCAGGCGGCAGCGATTGCCAAGCTGTCTGACGGGGTAGTGGTAGGTTCGGCGCTGGTCGACAAAATTGCCCAGGCGAAATCGACTGAGCAGGCCGTGGGTGATGTGCTGGAGCTGTGTTCGGCACTGGCCCAGGGTGTGCGGGGCGCACGTACAGCGTGATACATCGCGGGGCAAGCCCGCTCCTGTAGGAGCGGGCTTGCCCCGCGATCAATTATTCAAAAATCGACAAATCCAAAGGCCTGATCGCCCCCATCCAGATCGCATGATCGCGATGGTCCGCCAGTTCATCCCCAGTCAGCGGATGCAGAAACACCACCAGCCCATGGCGATACAACGCCAGCCAGGGCAGCACCACACCTACCACTTCTGGCCCGAACGCCAGCTGACAACTCCAGTCTGGATGCGGCCCGACCGGCTTCTGGTGCATACGGCCCATGCTCACGCCAAACAGCTTGGCCGCCTCTTCACATAACTGCCGCGCCTGCTCCAGGGTGCTGGCGTCGTAGTAAACATGGGCGTGATAGCCTTTGATCCTCTGCACACTGACTCCTGAATGCTGCTGGTCCAAGCTCGGACGCCAAGTTATCTTCCACGACTATACGCTGGCTAACTCCAATGCGCGACTTGCTCTGCCAAACCAGACATCACCACCTGTGCAGCTTATGCTTTTGATTGAAGCCGCAACAATTTACTGACTATCCTTTTATTGCATTTACCCCTAGCTAGATCTAGTGTTTTTTATGCATTCACATCTAAATGGATTTGTAGAAATGTACACGCTTAGATATTTAATAAGAACAGTGCCAACCATTATTATCTGCGCATTTTTTTACACAGGACTTATCATGATTGGCATAAGAAAACTATACCCCCTCGAAGAAACCACATACTGGATTACAGGGGGAATTTTGTTTGTTATTATTTCCATTGTCGGTTTAAAAATTTACATCCCCATGCTACGAAATACATGGTAGCCATCGTCACACCAAACAGTTTGGCGATACGTAGGATATCGGACTGCTCACAATTTTACTTATGATCGAGGATCAAATCACTTTACCACCATGTATCGCGTAACCTGGGGATGTAAAACCTTAAGCCAGCAGCGGTGATAAAAACATAAATAAATCCGTATGCAATCCAATATGACTTTTTTTCTAGCGGAAATATTTCTGTCACGCACCACATAACAACAGCCGTGTAAAATATAGAGCAACCTGCAATAGTCAAACCCAAGCTTACTAAATATCTAACTGTATACATCTCTACAGAGCCCTTCGAGTGAAAGCTAATCTCGCCATGGGATTATTTACTTTTAACTTCCGGATTTTCCGCTGATACCATAGAGTTAATCGTAATTGAATTCACTAAGGCCTCAAAAAATAAGGCCAACTTACCGACTTGTTGATACGCAGGCTCGTAATTAACTGGATCCCTCCTAAAAAGCTGCACTGAATTCGTCTTTCGTATGGGCTGCATCATACCTCTAGCCGACAGAGCCAAGTCGACCACACCATACGCCATGTTCCCTGAGTATTCATCTTTAAAAAGGGCTTGATAGGCACGTCTGGTTGGACCCTGTGCCGCTTTTCCTGCCGGGCCGTTATATATATTCATCCCACCTTCATAAATATTATTAACACCGTGTGCGACGAAAAGCGCGCCTACTGGAACTCCCAAACCGTATGCAGACCCGGAAGTCTTAATTCCAACTTTAATCTGCATCACACCCGCTACGACCCCAATTCCGTTTTGAGCATAAAAACTCGCCTTGGAAGCCAGCTCGGCATACTCTGCCTTTATCTCCTGCACACCCTCCCAAGCGCTTTTTATACCGTCGTTAACATCATTTATTATTTCATTAACATAATTGGATACGACGGCACCGAACTCAAGCTGAATCATCCCATCATAGAAGTTAGTCGCGCTAATGGTGCAGCCCAGTGCAACCAAGTCAGAGCCAGCTTTGGCGACATCATTGATATCGCATGATTGCTCATTCACCTTCGCCACCCCAAAAAGCATAGGCACTTGTGCTTGCCGGGTGGTGTACCCAGCTGATATCCCGGTACCTAATGGCCAGAAGCTCTTGTGGCTGCGCATCCCCCATGTGAATGGCATGGGGCACCTGAACGCTTAAATTGGCAATCCGCCCACCCGATAACGACACAGTAAAATATCTTTCGTGACCACCCGCAGGTGTGCTGCGATAGAAATTTATTTTACATTCGATTTCTTCGCCTTCCTGCAAAGCGCTGGCTAGCAAAGGCGTGGACTTATCAATGTTTTTGGTAATAACGACCGGCATATGTTGGCCACGACCACCTGACGTGCTGCCGTCATTGCCACCTGCCATATTATGAGTGTAAGCCAGCACCATGATTTCATCTTCGTGGCCCGCTTGGCATTTATTCCCTATTGATTGCTGGCTTGAGCAACCAGCGGAAATCAAACCTTGCTTCTTTCCGGTAATGGTCATGTAACTGTGATTGGCCATGCAACGCACTCCTTGTGGTAAGAGTGGTCAGTCTAAAGGCGGATAATGTTTATTACTTGTAGGAAGTTTCTGAAAAAACAGACAACATATGTCTAAATTAAACTGCAAAATTCATTATCTTCCGCCTTAGCCATTTGAACCTGATGCTTTGACGCGACTTGCGTCCAAGCGCCAGACATCGCACCCTGAGCGGCCCTTGTTCGCGATAGAGACTGCCCATGGCCCGGCCTGATCGCCACCATCTGCTGCCCTTTCTGACCTGGCTGCCCGCGCAAACGCGCGGCAGCGTGCGCCGCGATGTGCTGGTGGGGTTGAGTGGCGCGATTCTGGCGCTACCACAGTCAATCGCCTACGCCCTGATCGCCGGCCTTCCCGCCGAGTACGGCCTGTATGCGGCGATCGTACCGGTGATCATCGCCTGCCTTTGGGGCTCGTCCTGGCACCTGGTGTGCGGGCCGACGGCTGCGATTTCCATTGTGCTGTATGCCAGTGTCAGCCCACTGGCCGTCAGTGGTAGCGACGACTACATCAGCCTGATCCTGTTACTGACATTCCTGGCCGGGGTGTTTCAGTGGTTGCTGGGCATGCTGCGTTTTGGCGCGCTGGTGAATTTCGTCTCTCAATCCGTTGTGCTGGGCTTCACTCTCGGCGCCGCCGTGGTGATCGCTCTCGGTCAACTGCCTAATTTGTTGGGGCTGGATTTGCCCAGTCAGGCTACAGCGCTGAATACCCTGGAAAGCTTGCTGGAGCACGTAAGTGAAGTGGACTGGCCGTCCCTGACGCTGGGCTTAGGCACGCTGATAACCGGTGTAACGATCAAACTGCTGCGTCCACGCTGGCCCAGCCTGTTGATAACCCTGGTCATTGCCAGCCTGCTGGTGTGGCTGCTGCCCGGCGTGTTCGGCCATGTGCGCCTGGTTCCGGGTTTCATCGGCCAATTACCGCCGTTCAGCCCAGTGCCCTTGCTGGACCTTGAGCTGATCCTGCGCCT
This sequence comes from Pseudomonas sp. NUPR-002, assembly GCF_056322725.1. Classification (NCBI taxonomy): domain Bacteria; kingdom Pseudomonadati; phylum Pseudomonadota; class Gammaproteobacteria; order Pseudomonadales; family Pseudomonadaceae; genus Pseudomonas; species Pseudomonas sp. NUPR-002. The sequence continues at coordinate 38,984 of NZ_CM150476.1, read as the reverse complement.
GCTGCCCAGCGCTGTAGCGGTGGGCATGCTCGGGCTGGTCACTAGCCTGTCGATTGCCCGTTCATTGTCGTCGCGCTCAGAGCAATTGATCGACGCCAACCAGGAAATCCGCGGTCAGGGTCTGTCGAATATGGTTGGCAGTTTGTTTTCCGGTTACCTGTCTTCAGGCTCTTTCACCCGCTCCGGGCTCAGCTATGACGCTGGCGCCCAGTCACCCCTGGCCGGGGTGTTCTCGGCGTTGTGGGTGGCCGTGTTCGCGGTGGCCGGTGCAGGGCTGATCGCGCACATTCCGATTCCGGCGATGGCGGGGAGCATTCTGCTGATCTGCTGGGGCTTGGTCGACCATCGGGCCATCAAAGCGCTGTTCCGGGTCAGCCGTTCAGAGTTTCTGGTCATGAGCCTGACCGCCACCGCAACCTTGCTGTTGGAACTGCAAACCGCGATTTACGCCGGGGTGCTGGCTTCGCTGTTCTTCTACCTCAAGCGCACTTCGCGGCCGCGCATTCAGCAGTCACGTGAAGGCAATGCCGATGTGCTGCGTGTGGGAGGGTCGATCTTCTTTGGTGCCAGCCATTACTTGCAGGTGCGCCTGCAGCGCTGTCAGGGGCCGGAGGTGATCATCGATGCGCGGCAGATCAACTTCATCGACTATTCCGGGGTCGACATGCTTCACCGTGAAGCCCGCCGTCTGCGTCGTGCAGGCGGCAGCCTGACGCTGCACCGGGCGCGGCCTCAGGTTGTTGAGGAGTTACATAAGCTGGAAGGGGTGGAACATTGCCCGATTCGTTTCGAGGAATAGCGCTGTCGCGGGGCAAGCCCGCTCCTACCGGTAGGAGCGGGCTTGCCCCGCGATGTGCCCTTAACTTCGAGCCAACTGCCGTCGTAATTCATCCAGCACCGGAGCCGTATCCGGACGAACACCACGCCAGATAAAGAACGCCTCAGCGGCCTGCTCGGCAAGCATGCCCAGCCCATCCAGCACCTTGCCAGCCTTGTGTTCACTGGCCCAGCGGCAGAAGGGGGTCGGCTCTTTGCCGTACATCATGTCGTAGCAAACGGTCTTGCCCGCTTCGATCAGGCTGGCAGAAATCGGTGGCAGCTCACCGGCAAGGCTTGCGGAAGTCGCGTTGATGATCAGGTCGACCGGTTCTTGCAGCCAGCTGAAACCGCTGGCTGCCACAGGCCCCAGGTCGGCGAATTCACGGGCCAGTTGCTCGGCCTTTTCCACGGTGCGGTTGGCAATCACCAGCGAGGCCGGGTTGTGCGCCAGCAATGGTTCCAATACCCCACGCACGGCACCACCGGCGCCAAGCAGAAGAATGCGCTTGCCGGTCAGTTGCACACCGGCATTGACCGTCAAATCACGCACCAGGCCCGCACCGTCGGTGTTGTCGCCCTGCAAACTGCCATCAGCCAGCTTGCTCAGGGTATTGACCGCGCCCGCACGTTGCGCCCGTGGTGTCAGGCTGTCGACCAGGCGATAGGCCTCTTCTTTGAACGGTACCGTGACATTGGCACCCAAGCCCTGCTTGAAGAAACCCTGGGCACACATGCTGAAATCGTCCAGCGGCGCCAGCAAGGTGCTGTATTCAAGCTGCTGGCCGGTCTGGTCGGCAAACAGCCGGTGAATCAGCGGCGATTTGCTGTGGCCGATCGGGTTGCCAAATACAACGTACTGGTCCATTTACACGGTTCCTGGGTCAAAGTCGGGCAGGGCCGGAAGTTATCCACAGTGACTCAGTGCGCTGCCTTGGCTTCGCCAATCCAGTCACGGTCCTGCAGGAAATACTCGGTCAGGCGCGCTTCTTCGCTGCCTGGCACGGCTTTCCAATCGTACCCCCAACGCACTTGCGGTGGCAGTGACATCAGAATCGATTCGGTACGCCCGCCCGATTGCAAACCGAACAGGGTGCCTCGGTCGTACACCAGGTTGAACTCGACATAGCGGCCGCGGCGATACTCCTGGAACTCGCGTTGTTCGGCGGTGTAAGGCTGATGCTTGCGCCGCTGGATGATCGGCAGGTAAGCCTCGACATAGGCATCGCCAATAGCGCGCATGAAGGCGAAGCAGGTGTCGAAGTCCCATTCGTTCAGGTCATCGAAGAACAGGCCGCCAATACCACGCGGTTCGCCGCGGTGCTTGAGGTGGAAGTAGCGGTCGCACCAGGCTTTGTAGCGCGGGTAGACATCCGCACCGAACGGCGCGCAGGCGCGCTCGGCCACCTGGTGCCAGTGCAGGCAGTCTTCTTCGTTACCGTAGTAAGGGGTCAGGTCGAAACCGCCGCCGAACCACCACACCGCTTCTTCACCTTCCTTCTCGGCAATGAAGAAACGCACATTGGCATGCGAAGTTGGCACATGCGGGTTATGCGGATGAATCACCAACGATACGCCCAGGGCCTCGAAGCCTCGTCCGGCCAGTTCGGGCCGATGGGCGCTGGCCGAAGGCGGCAGGCCGCTGCCAAAGACGTGGGAGAAGTTCACGCCGCCTTTTTCGATGACCTTGCCTTCACCAATTACCCGCGTGCGCCCGCCACCGCCGGCTTCGCGCGTCCAGGCGTCTTCAACAAAGCGAGCACCGCCGTCTTCGGTTTCGAGAGCGGCGCAAATACGGTCTTGCAAGTCGAGCAGGTAGGCTTTCACGGCCTCGGTGCGGCTAGTCATCAGGTCACCTGGAAGCGGGCATGAGCAAATTCGGCGCGTAGCATACCACCGGCAACCCACCGGCCGCAGTTGACGGCGATCAAGCAAAGGCGTCCGATAGGGGTTTTCCACAACCGACGGAGAGTGCAGATGGCCAAGCGTATTCAGTTCAGCCAGCATGGAGGCCCTGAAGTCCTGCAACTGGTCGATTTCGAGCCTGCCGCCCCCGGCCCGCAGCAGGTCCGTGTGCGTAACCAGGCTATCGGCCTGAACTTTATCGACACCTACTTCCGTAACGGGCTGTACGCACCGCCGTCACTGCCATCAGGGCTGGGCACCGAAGGTGCGGGGGTCGTGGAAGCGGTCGGCGAGCAGGTGACACGCCTGAAAGTCGGCGACCGGGTAGCCTATGGCGGAGGCCCTCTGGGGGCTTACAGCGAAGTGCATGTGCTGCCTGAAGCCAACTTGGTCAAACTGCCTGACAGCATCAGCTTCGAACAGGCTGCAGCCGTCATGCTCAAGGGTTTGACCGTGCAATACCTGTTCAAGCAAACCTACCCGGTACAGGCGGGCGATACCATTCTGTTCCATGCTGCCGCCGGAGGTGTTGGCTCATTGGCCTGCCAGTGGGCCAAGGCCTTGGGCGCCAAATTGATCGGTACGGTCAGCTCTGCTGAAAAAGCCGAGCACGCCAAGGCGCTGGGCGCTTGGGCGACCATCGATTACAGCCATGAGGATGTCGCGCAGCGCGTACTAGAGCTGACTGATGGCAAGAAATGCCCGGTGGTGTATGACGGCGTTGGCCAGGACACCTGGCTGACATCGCTGGACTGCCTGGCACCGCGCGGCCTGATGGTCAGCTTCGGCAACGCCTCAGGGGCGGTCAGCGGGGTCAACTTGGGGATTCTGGCGCAGAAGGGTTCGCTGTATGTCACCCGCCCGACCCTGGCCAGCTACGCCAACACTGCCGAAAACACCCAGGCCATGGCTGACGACCTGTTCGCGATGATCTCCAGCGGCAAGCTGACGGTGGATATTCAGCAGCGCTATCCGCTGAGCGAAGCGGCCAAGGCGCAGACTGAGTTGTCGGCGCGGCGCACCGTTGGGTCTACGGTGTTGTTGCCTTAATCGCTTCGCGGGGCAAGCCCACTCCCACAGTGGTGGGAGCGGGCTTGCCCCGCGATTGATATTCAACCCGGCCGAACCACATCCCCGCTAGCCAGATCACGAATCACACTCGGATTACGCCGCCCGCCCAAGGCGCCCCCCAGCACCAGGTCCAACTGCCCGCGGAAGTACTGCTCTACCCGCAAGCGGGTCTTGGCCGCAGGGCGCCCCTGAGGGTTGGCCGAAGTCGACACCAGCGGCCCGACCAGCGAACACAGCTCACGCACCTGCGGATGATCACTGACACGCAGGGCGACGGTGTCGTGAACACCGGTAATCCATTCCGGCAGCATATTCTGGTGTGGCACCAGCCAGGTGTTCGGGCCAGGCCAGGTGCTGCTCATCCGATCAAGCCAGACTTCGGGGAAATCTTCGAACAAAAAGTCGAACTGGCGGATATTGTCGGCGATCAGGATCAGTCCCTTGTCGACCGAGCGCGATTTGATCGCCAGCAGACGATCCACCGCTTCTTCGTTCCAGGGATCACAGCCCAGGCCCCACACGGCCTCGGTTGGATAGGCAATCACCGCACCGGCCCGAATTTCACGCGCGGCTTGTTGCACACGCCAACTGCTCACCATTGCTATCACTCCGCATAAAGGCTGACGAGCAGTGTACTTAGGCCGGCCGGGCAAACCAACGCCCAGCTTCATTACAAACCCGTCCGTCCACTTCAAGCTCGGTCAACGCGGCTAGCACCCGAGGTAAAGGCCAGCCGCTACTGATCGCCAGTGCCTCGCTGGTTTGCGGGGCTGCCAGTAATAGATCTTCCAGCACATGGCGCGGTTGAGCCAACTGGCCGGAAGGCGCGGGCGGCAAACGCTGCCAGCCCTGCAGGGTTTCGATGATCTGATCGATGCACTCCACCAGCAGCGCGCCGTCACGAATCAGTTGGTGACAGCCTTTGGAGCCGGGGTGATGAATGGAACCCGGAATGGCATACACCTCGCGCCCTTGCTCGGCGGCCAGGCGTGCAGTAATCAGCGAACCACTGGCCAGGCTTGCTTCCACCACCAGTACCCCCAGCGACAGGCCACTGATGATGCGATTGCGCCGGGGAAAATTGCCCGCTACCGCGCCAGCATCCAGGGGAAACTCGGAAACCACGGCGCTACCGTGTTCGACCATCGCAGCCGCCAGCGTCCGGTGGCGTTGTGGATAAAGTTTCTGCAAGCCGGTGCCCAGCACCCCGATGGTGTGGCCGCCGACGTCCAGCGCTGCCTGATGAGCGGCACCGTCTACCCCCAACGCCAGACCGCTGGTCACCACAAACCCGCTCTGGGCCAGACTTCGTGAAAACGCCGCAGCGGTGTCCAGTGCCGGGCGCGATGCACGGCGACTGCCAACAATCGCCAGCTGTGGTTTCTCCAGCAGGGCAGGGTCACCGGCCACGAACAATAGCGGTGGTGCGTTAGGAATCTCCGCCAGCAAGGCGGGGTAAGCGGGGTCGTCCCACATCAGCAAATGCTGGTCGCGACGCTCTAGCCAGGCCAATCCAACCGCTGCACCATCGCGCACTTCAACGCTGCGACGGGCGTGGGCACTCTCGCTGGGTAGCCCCAACGCGGCCCAGGCAGTGGCCGTCGCGCTCAATGCTGCTGATGCGCTGCCAAAAGCCTGGAGCAGCAAGTGAAATCGCTGCGGGCCAAGCCCTGGGATTTGATGCAGGCGCAATCGCGCCTCAAGTTCGGCGGGCGAACCACCTCGGTAAGCGGTTTGAGACATGACGATCATCCTTGATCGAAGGCGTTGCCCACACGCTGCACAACCTGTGGATAACTCTGTTGATAATGCTTTGACAACCGGTTGAAAGATTTCCCTTGGCAGCCAAATCAGCGGCTGTCTGAAACCTTAGCTGACCTTTGCCAGGTGCCGAATGCGTCGAATCCCTTTATTATGTGTACTCATGTTTGTAACTCATCGCACAGTGCAGCTCATACGCTTATGGCCATTCTGAACATCCTCGAATTCCCGGACCCGCGCCTTCGCACCATCGCCAAACCGGTGGCCGAAGTTGATGACGGCGTTCGTCAACTGATCGATGACATGTTTGAAACCATGTACGAAGCCCCGGGTATCGGCCTGGCCGCCACCCAGATCAACGTGCACAAGCGCATCGTGGTCATGGATTTGAGCGAAGACCGCAGCGAGCCACGGGTCTTCATCAACCCTGAGCTTGAGATGCTGACCGACGAAATGGATCAGTATCAGGAAGGCTGCTTGTCGGTGCCCGGTTTCTACGAGAACGTCGACCGCCCGGTGCGGGTGAAGATCAAAGCGCTCGACCGTGACGGCAAGCCCTTCGAAGAAATCGCCGAAGGCCTGTTAGCGGTATGCATTCAGCACGAATGTGATCACCTCAACGGCAAGTTGTTCGTCGATTACCTGTCGACGCTCAAACGTGACCGGATCAAGAAGAAGCTGGAAAAGCAGCATCGCCAGCAAGCTTGATCTCCTCTTTCCAAAGGCTTGCTCCGGCAAGCCTTTTTCTTTTTCAGCGAGTTAAGCGAGAACGCCATGCGCATTGTCTTTGCAGGCACCCCAGAGTTTGCCGCCGAACACCTCAAGGCCCTGATCGACAGCCCTTATGAAGTGGTGGCCGTCTACACCCAACCGGACCGTCCGGCCGGGCGCGGGCAAAAGCTGATGCCCAGTGCGGTCAAGCAGCTGGCTGTGGATAACGGCATTGCTGTCCTGCAACCGCCAACGCTGCGCAATGCCGAGGCTCAAGCTGAACTTGCCGCCCTCAAACCCGACCTGATGGTGGTGGTTGCCTACGGCCTGATCCTGCCGCAAGCGGTGCTGGATATCCCGCGTCTGGGTTGCATCAACAGCCACGCCTCCCTGCTGCCACGCTGGCGCGGAGCTGCGCCGATCCAGCGCGCGGTAGAGGCGGGCGACAGTGAAAGCGGCGTTACCGTCATGCGCATGGAGGCCGGGCTCGACACTGGCCCGATGTTGCTCAAGGTCATCACCCCGATCAGCGCCAGCGATACCGGTGGCAGCCTGCACGACCGTCTCGCCGAAATGGGCCCGCCAGCGGTGATCGAAGCGGTGGCCGGCCTGGCTGCTGGCACGCTGCAAGGTGAGATCCAGGACGACAGCCTGGCCACTTATGCACACAAGCTGAACAAAGACGAAGCACGCCTGGACTGGAGCCGCCCGGCTGTTGAACTGGAGCGTCTGATTCGCGCCTTCAACCCGTGGCCGATTTGCCACAGCAGCCTTAACGGTGAAGCGCTGAAAGTGCTCGCCGCGAGCTTATCCACAGGCACCGGCGCACCGGGTGAAATTATCGGCGCTAGCAAAGACGGCCTGATCGTCGCCTGCGGTGAACAGGCCTTGTGCCTGACCCGCCTGCAATTGCCCGGCGGCAAGGCGCTGAGCTTCAGTGACTTGTTCAACAGCCGTCGCGAGAAATTCGCCGTCGGTACGGTGCTGGGTCAATGAATCCACGTTTGGCAGCCGCCCGCGCCCTGGCGGCAGTACTCAGCGGTAAAGCGTCTTTGAACAGCTCGCTGCCCGCGCAACTGGACAAGGTCGAGGTGCGTGACCGTGGCCTGACTCAAGACCTGGCCTTTGGCACTGCGCGCTGGCAGCCGCGGCTCTCGGCACTGGCCGAGCGCTTGCTGCAAAAGCCGTTCAAGAAAGCCGATGCCGATGTCGAAGCGCTGATGCTGGTGGGCTTGTACCAGCTGCTCTACACCCGCATCCCTGCCCATGCCGCCATCGGCGAAACCGTGGGGTGCGCCGACAAGCTGAAAAAGCCTTGGGCCAAGGCCCTGCTCAATGCCGTGCTGCGCCGCGCGCAACGCGAGAGCAGTGACATCCTTGCCGAGCTGGAGCGTGATCCGGTGGTGCGCACCGCCCATCCGCGCTGGCTGCAAAAGTCGCTGAAGGCATTCTGGCCGGAACAATGGGAAGCCATCTGCGCCGCCAACAATGCCCATCCGCCGATGATCCTGCGGGTCAACCGCCGCCATCACAACCGTGAGACTTATCTGCAGCTGTTGCACGACGCGGGTATTGAAGCCAGCGCCTGCCAATTCAGTGCCGATGGCATCCTGCTGGCCCAGGCCTGCGATGTGCGCAGCCTGCCCGGTTTCGATCAGGGCTGGATCAGCGTCCAGGATGAAGCGGCGCAACTGGCCGCCGACCTGCTTGATCTCGCGCCCGGCCAGCGGGTGCTCGATGCCTGCTGCGCACCCGGCGGCAAGACCTGCCATGTGCTCGAAGCCGAGGCCAAACTGGACGCCGTGGTGGCTATCGACCTTGAGGCCAAGCGCCTGACGCGGGTGCGCGAGAACCTCGACCGCCTCGGCCTTGATGCCCAGTTGATTGCCTGCGATGCCCGCGACACTGCCAGTTGGTGGGACGGCAAAGGCTTCCAGCGCATCCTGCTCGATGCGCCGTGCTCGGCCACCGGTGTGATTCGCCGTCATCCCGACATCAAATTGACCCGTCAGGCGGACGATATCGCGGCCCTGGCAGCCTTGCAGGGCGAGCTGCTCGATGCCCTGTGGCCGACCCTCGAAGTCGGCGGCATTCTGCTGTACGCCACCTGCTCGACGCTGCCAACGGAAAACACCGAAGTCATCGAAGCCTTCCTCGCCCGCACCCCAGGTGCCCGCGAGCTGGACCTGGCCACCCAGGCCGGTGTGCGCCAGCCACACGGCCGCCAGTTGCTGGCCCAGGAAGGCGGACACGACGGCTTCTACTATGCCAAGCTGATCAAAATCGCCGCCACACGCGGATAACAAGAGAAGGGAAGAGCGGATGAAGATCATCATCCTCGGTGCAGGGCAGGTTGGCGGTACGCTGGCCGAGCACCTGGCCAGCGAAGCCAACGACATTACCGTGGTGGATACCGATGGCGATCGTCTGCGCGATCTCGGCGACCGTCTGGATATCCGTACCGTCCAGGGCCGCGCCTCGTTCCCGACCGTGCTGCGCCAGGCCGGCGCTGACGATGCTGACATGCTGGTAGCGGTGACCAACAGCGATGAAACCAATATGGTCGCCTGCCAGGTCGCCTATACCCTGTTCCACACCCCGACCAAGATTGCCCGCGTACGCGAATCGGCCTACCTGACTCGCGCCGGTCTGTTCGACAATGACGCCATCCCGGTCGATGTACTGATCAGCCCCGAGCAGGTTGTCACGCACTACATCAAGCGCCTGATCGAACACCCTGGCGCCCTGCAGGTGATCGACTTCGCCGAAGGCAAAGCCCAGTTGGTAGCAGTCAAAGCCTATTACGGCGGCCCACTGGTCGGTCAGCAACTGCGCCAGATCCGCGAGCACATGCCCAACGTCGACACCCGCGTCGCCGCGATTTTCCGCCGCGACCGGCCGATTCTGCCGCAGGGCGATACGGTGATCGAAGCCGACGATGAAGTGTTCTTCATTGCCGCCAAGGCCCATATTCGCGCCGTAATGGGCGAGCTGCGGCGCATCGATGAAACCAACAAGCGCGTGGTCATCGCTGGCGGCGGGCAGATTGGCGAACGCCTGGCCGAAGCGATCGAAAGCCGCTACCAGGTGAAGATCATCGAGATGAACCCGGCACGCTGCCGTTACCTTTCCGACACCCTGGACAGCACCGTGGTACTGCAAGGCAGCGCCTCGGACCGCGACCTGATGCTCGAAGAGAACATCGCCGAAGCCGATATCTTCCTGGCCCTGACCAACGACGACGAAGCCAACATCATGTCCTCGTTGCTGGCCAAGCGCCTGGGCGCGCGCAAGGTGATGACCATCATCAACAACCCGGCCTATGTCGATCTGGTTCAGGGCGGCGATATCGACATCGCCATCAGCCCGCAGTTGGCCACCATCGGCACACTGCTGGCCCACGTACGCCGTGGCGACATTGTCAGCGTCCACTCGCTGCGCCGTGGTGCAGCCGAGGCCATCGAAGCCATTGCCCATGGCGACTCGAAGTCGAGCAAAGTGATCGGCAAAGCCATCGAAGACATCGCCTTGCCGCCCGGCACCACCATCGGTGCGATCATTCGCGATGAAGAAGTGCTGATTGCCCACGACGACACGGTGATTGAAGCCGGTGACCATGTGATCCTCTTCGTTGTGGATAAAAAGTACATCCGTGACGTCGAGAAGCTATTCCATGTAGGGTTGAGCTTCTTCTAAGAGGGAGCAGCAATGCGCGAATCACTGGAAAAGATGCTGGCCAAGGGTGTGGACAACGCCCTGCTGCGCTTCGGCCTGGGCAAGGCCTGGCTGGATGAAGGCAAAGGTGAAGAAGCGGCCGTGCACCTGCAACGCTGCGTCGAGTTTGATCCGAAGTATTCGGCGGCCTGGAAGCTGTTAGGCAAAGCGCATCAGCTGCAGGGCGATAAAGCGGCGGCGCGTCAGGCCTGGGAACAGGGACTGGAAGCTGCCAAGGCGCATGGCGACAAGCAGGCCGAGAAAGAGATGACGGTGTTTCTCAAGAAGCTGGATAAAGCCGGTTAGACGCATCGCGGGGCAAGCCCGCTCCCACAGTAGGAGCGGGCTTGCCCCCGATCTATCAATACCAGCGCGCCTCGCCCGGTGGACGCTTCTTGAAGCGCTTCATGCTCCACATGTACTGGCTCGGGTACTCGCGCACATAGCGCTCCACCACTTTGCTCATCGCTGCGGCCGAGACGGTGACGTCCTCGCTGTACATCTCTGGTGGCGCGGCCTCCAGGAACACCTTGAAGCCCGAACCATCCGGCAAGCGCAGCGCATGCAGGAACACACCGACGGCCTTGCCACCGGCCAGCATGTTCGGCACGAACTTACTGGTCAGCGCCTGAGTGCCAAGAAACGGTACGAACACCCCGGCAGACTCGGCCGGCTCCGGGTCGGCAGGAATGCCCACCTGGCCGCCGCGGCGCACTTCCTTGATCACGCTGAGAATGCCTTCCTTGGTTGAAGGCGCTACGCGGTTGCCCATCTGCACGCGCTGTTCACGCAGCAGATCATCCACAGCTTTCAATTTTGGCGGGCGATAGAAAATGATCGGTTTGCACTGGTTGCAGTAGAAGTGGTTGAGCACCTCCCAGTTACCCAGGTGGCTGGTGATACCCACCACGCCCTTGCCCGAGGCCAGCGCCTGTTCAAGCACTTCCAGGCCGTGCACTTCCTTGACCAATTCCAGCGAGCGCTGCGGTGGCCAGATCCAGGCACAGGCGCTTTCGACAAAGGATTTACCGATGTCCCGCAGCGTGCGACCCACCAGTTGCTCGCGCTCGACCGGGTCCATTTCCGGGAAGCACTTGGCCAGGTTGATACGCACCACGTTGCGCGAGCCGTTGGGGATTTTCCACATCAGCCAGCCAATGCCGGCGCCAACGCGCTGCACCGCGCTCCAGGGCAACTTGGCGAACAGTCGCAGCACCCCGACCATCACGGCGCCTTTGAATTTTTCCACAGGCCGATTCCTTATATCTGCAAGCCGTGCATTGTACCCCTTCAGCGCACCAGCGCGGCGTAGCGATCACAGTCGGTGGTGTGGTCCATGACCATACCGGTAGCCTGCATGAACGCGTAACAAATGGTCGGGCCAACAAAGGTAAAGCCGGCTTTCTGCAACGCTTTGCTCATGGCCTTGGCTTCATCGGTAACCGCTGGCACTTCACTGCGCTGGGTGAAATGGTTGATCTTCGGCTCACCGCCGACGAACGACCACAACCATTCGGCCGGGTTATCCACAGCCAGCCAGGCCAACGCATTGCGCCGCGCAGCCTTGAGCTTGAGACGGTTGCGGATGATGCCGGCATCGAGCATCAGCTCCTCGATACGCTCATCACTCATCTGCGCCAGCTTCAGCGGATCGAAGCTGTACATCACCTGACGATAGCGCTCGCGCTTTTTCAACACCGTGATCCACGACAACCCGGCCTGAAAGCCTTCGAGCAGCAACATCTCGAACAACTGGCCCGGGTCGCGCTGCGGCGTGCCCCATTCCTGATCGTGGTAAGCCTGGTAAAGCGGATCGTCGGTACACCAAAAGCAACGTGGCATAAGGCTCCAAGGGTAGAGGCTTTGGCGAATCGGGTTATACTCCCGCTCTTTATATTCGCAGCCCTAGAAACAGGTGAATTTCGTGAGCCAGCCTACGCCAGCAGTGCGTACCTTCCAAGACTTGATCCTCGCCCTGCAGAATTACTGGGCCGAGCAAGGTTGTGTGGTGCTTCAGCCCTACGATATGGAAGTAGGCGCCGGCACTTTCCATACCGCCACGTTCCTGCGCGCCGTCGGCCCGGAAACCTGGAACGCCGCCTACGTGCAACCGAGCCGTCGCCCGGCCGACGGTCGCTATGGCGAAAACCCTAACCGCCTGCAGCACTACTACCAGTTCCAAGTGGTGCTCAAGCCAAACCCGGCGAACTTCCAGGAACTGTACCTGGGCTCGCTGAAGGCCATCGGCCTCGACCCACTGGTGCACGACATCCGTTTCGTCGAAGACAACTGGGAATCGCCGACCCTCGGCGCCTGGGGTCTGGGTTGGGAAATCTGGCTCAACGGCATGGAAGTCACCCAGTTCACCTACTTCCAGCAAGTGGGTGGCATCGAGTGCATGCCGGTCACCGGTGAAATCACCTATGGCCTGGAGCGTCTGGCCATGTACCTGCAGGGCGTTGACTCGGTCTACGACCTGGTCTGGACCGACGGTCCGTTCGGCAAGGTGACCTACGGCGATGTGTTCCACCAGAACGAAGTGGAGCAGTCGACCTACAACTTCGAGCACGCCAACGTCGAGAAGCTGTTCGAACTGTTCGATTTCTACGAAAGCGAAGCCAATCGCCTGATCGAGCTGGAGCTGCCGCTGCCGACCTACGAAATGGTCCTCAAGGCCTCGCACACCTTCAACCTGCTCGACGCCCGCCGCGCCATCTCGGTAACCGAGCGTCAGCGTTACATCCTGCGCGTACGTACCCTGGCCCGGGCCGTGGCGCAAAGCTACCTGCAAGCCCGCGCCAAGCTGGGCTTCCCGATGGCGTCCCCTGAATTGCGTGATGAAGCATTGGCCAAGCTGGAGGCTGCACAATGAGTGCTCAAGATTTCCTGGTTGAACTGGGCACCGAAGAACTGCCACCAAAGGCCCTGAGCGCCCTGGCTGATGCGTTTCTCGCCGGTATCGAAAAAGGCCTGCAGGCTGCAGGCCTGAACTACACCGACAAGCAGGTGTACGCTGCACCACGCCGTCTGGCGGTGCTGGTTCGTAACCTCGACACCCAGCAGCCAGACCGCAGCATCAACGTCGATGGCCCGCCCCGCCAGGCGGCCTTCGACGCTGAAGGCAACCCAACCCAGGCAGCCCTCGGCTTCGCCAAGAAGTGCGGTGTAGAGCTGTCGGAAATCGATCAGAGCGGCGCCAAACTGCGCTTCTCCCAGCACATTCCAGGCAAGGCCACCGCCAGCCTGCTGCCGACCATCGTTGAAGATTCGCTGAACGACTTGCCGATTCCGAAACGCATGCGTTGGGGTGCGCGCAAAGAAGAGTTCGTGCGTCCGACCCAATGGCTGGTAATGCTGCTGGGCGACACTGTCGTCGATTGCACCATCCTCGCCCAGAAGGCTGGCCGTGACTCCCGTGGTCACCGCTTCCACCACCCGGAAGACGTGCGTATCAGCGCCCCGGCCAACTACCTGGAAGACCTGCGCAAAGCCTTCGTGCTGGCCGATTTCGCCGAACGTCGCGAGATCATCAGCAAGCGTACCGCCGAGCTGGCCATGCAGCAGGAAGGCACCGCGATCGTGCCACCTGCGCTGCTCGATGAAGTGACCGCGCTGGTCGAGTGGCCAGTGCCGCTGGTCTGCTCGTTCGAAGAACGCTTCCTCGACGTGCCGCAAGAAGCGCTGATCACCACCATGCAGGACAACCAGAAGTACTTCTGCCTGCTGGACGTTGACGGCAAGTTGCTGCCGCGCTTCATCACCGTGGCCAACGTCGAAAGCCGCGATCCGAAGCAAATCGTCGAAGGCAACGAGAAGGTCGTACGTCCACGTCTGACCGACGCCGAGTTCTTCTTCAAGCAAGACAAGAAGCAATCGCTGGAAAGCTTCAACCAGCGCCTGCAGAACGTCGTGTTCCAAGCCCAGCTGGGCAGCGTGTTCGACAAAGCCGAGCGCGTTGCCAAACTGGCGGCCTTCATCGCCCCGCACATCGGTGGTGATGCTCAGCGTGCAGCCCGTGCTGGCCTGCTGTCCAAGTGCGACCTGGCCACCGAGATGGTCGGTGAGTTCCCTGAGATGCAAGGCGTCGCAGGTTACTACTACGCGCTCAACGACGGTGAGCCAGAAGACGTCGCCCTGGCCCTGAACGAGCAGTACATGCCGCGCGGTGCAGGTGCCGAACTGCCGTCGACCCTGACCGGCGCGGCCGTGGCCATCGCCGACAAGCTCGACACCCTGGTCGGTATCTTCGGTATCGGCATGCTGCCAACCGGTAGCAAAGACCCGTATGCCCTGCGCCGTGCCGCACTGGGTGTGCTGCGTATCCTCATCGAGAAGCAGCTGGACCTGGACCTGAATGACGCCGTGGCGTTCGCCGTCGCCCAGTTCGGTCACAAGGTCAAGGCTGCCGGCCTGGCCGATCAGGTGCTGGAGTTCATCTTCGACCGCCTTCGCGCGCGCTACGAAGACGAAGGCATCGACGTTGCCACCTACCTCTCGGTACGTGCCCTGAAGCCAGGCTCCGCCCTGGACTTCGATCAACGTGTACAGGCGGTGCAGGCCTTCCGTCAGCTGCCTGAAGCCGCCGCCCTGGCTGCGGTGAACAAGCGTGTATCGAACCTGCTGAGCAAAGCTGAAGGCGCGGTTGCGACCACAGTCGAGCCGAAGTACTTCGACAACGCCAACGAGTTCTCCCTGTACTCGGCGATCCAGCAAGCCGACCAGGCTGTACAGCCTATGGCTGCGGCACGTCAGTACAGCGAGTCGCTGGCACGTCTGGCCGCGCTGCGTGAGCCAGTCGACGCCTTCTTCGAAGCGGTGATGGTCAACGCCGACGACGCCAATGTGCGGGCTAACCGCTATGCCTTGCTCAGCCGCCTGCGCGGTCTGTTCCTGGGCGTTGCCGACATTTCGTTGCTGGGGTAAGCCTTGAAGCTGCTGATTCTCGATCGGGACGGGGTGATCAACCAGGATTCCGACGCTTACATCAAGTCGCTGGAGGAATGGATACCCATTCCCGGTTCGATTGAGGCCATCGCGCAGTTGAGCAAAGCGGGCTGGACGGTGGCCGTTGCCACCAACCAGTCCGGCATTGCTCGCGGTTACTACGACCTTGCCACCCTCGAAGCCATGCATGCGCGCCTGCGCAGGCTGGTGGCCGAGCAGGGCGGCGAGGTTGGCCTGATCGTTTATTGCCCTCACGGCCCGGATGAAGGCTGCGAATGCCGCAAGCCCAAGCCAGGCATGCTGCGAACTATCGCCGCGCATTACCAGGTAGAACTGGCTGGGCTGTGGTTCGTTGGCGACAGTAAGGGTGACCTGGAAGCCGCATTGACCGTCGATGCTCAACCAATTCTGGTAAAAACCGGGAAAGGCGAGAAAACCCTGAGCAAGGGAATTCCACAAGGAACATTGATTTTCGATGATCTGGCAGCCATCGCCAGAGAACTTATCCACAAATAGGGCGTCTGCGAACCAGGCGCACTTTTACTAGGCGGGCAAGCCCGCAACGGTACATGCCGCTATGTCGATCCTGCAGGCGATCAGAATTTTTCTTTTTTACCTGCTGTTGGGTACCAGCTCGTTGCTGTGGTGCACCCTGAGCTTTTTTATCGCGCCGTTTCTGCCATTCAGCGCCCGTTACCGTTTCATCAATGTCTACTGGTGCCGCTTTGCACTGGTGCTGGCGCGGGTCTTTCTGAACATCAAGGTCAAGGTGACCGGGGCTGAGAACGTCCCGAAACAACCCTGCGTGATTCTTTCCAATCACCAGAGCACCTGGGAAACGTTTTTTCTTTCCGCCTATTTTTCGCCGTTGAGCCAGGTGCTCAAACGCGAACTGCTGTTCGTGCCGTTCTTCGGCTGGGCGATGGCCATGCTACGGCCGATCGCAATTGATCGTGACAACCCCAAGGCTGCACTCAAGCAGGTCGCCAGCGAAGGCGACAAGCTACTCAAAGATGGCGTCTGGGTACTGATTTTCCCGGAAGGTACGCGGGTGCCATTCGGCCAGATTGGCAAATTTTCCCGCGGTGGTACTGCCTTGGCGGTGAACGCCGGCCTGCCGGTACTGCCGATTGCCCACAACGCTGGCAAGTTCTGGCCTAAAGAGGGTTGGGGCAAACGTGCCGGTACCATCGAAGTGGTGATCGGTGCACCCATGTACGCTGAAGGCACCGGCCCACGTGCCATTGCCGAGCTCAACGACCGCGCAGCGGCCTGGAACGAGCAAACCCAGCGCGACATGGGTTCATTGCCTGCACAGGCGCCAAACGCCGCTCATGGGGTTGCCTGACGATCTGTGGATAACGTGTGTACAGTATTTGGATTTTTCGCCTGAAAAATAGCTAAGTCTTTAATTTGATTACTTATTTTTCTGTATGACTGTTTTCTGAAAATCGTGCATAAGTTTTTTCCGGAATAAAAAAACGCCTGTGTCTGGGGTAACTGTCTTGCCCGCTCCTACAGAGAGGTGTTTACACCTTGTCGATATCTACATCGCGGGTTTCTTTCAGGCAGAACAGCCCCACCACCAGGCTGATCCCGGTGATCAACACCGGATACCACAGGCCATAGAAGATATCGCCGGTGTACACCACCAGGGCAAACGACACCGTCGGCAGGAATCCGCCGAACCAGCCATTACCGATGTGATACGGCAACGACATCGAGGTGTAGCGGATACGGGTCGGGAACAGCTCGACCATCACCGCTGCCAGCGGGCCGTAGGTCATCGTCGCGATCAGGATCATCGCCACAATCAGCACCACCACCATGGTCTGGTTCACGCTGGCAGGGTCGGCCTTGGCGGGGTATCCGGCTTTTTCGATGGCGGCTCGCAGGGCCACTTCATCAAACCCGCTGATGCGCTGATCACCAACGGTGACCACTACTTCACTACCCGCAGCGACCGATTCAGAGCTGTACGGCAGGCCTTGCTTGACCAGGAAGGTTTTGACCTTGTCGCACGGACTGTCGAAGCGCGCTTTACCCACCGGGTCGAACTGGAAGGTGCAGCTTTGTGGATCGGCCATCACCACAATCGGTGCCTGGCGGCTGGCAGCGTCGATTTGCGGGTTGGCGTAATGGCTCAAGGCTTTGAACAATGGGAAGTAGAGCAGGGTGGCCAACAGCAGGCCAAGCATCAGGATCGGCTTGCGCCCGACACGGTCCGACAGCCAACCGAAGAACACAAAGAACGGTGCACCAATCACCACGCTGATAATCAGCAAGGTATTGGCCTGCGCCGGATCCATCTTGAGCATTTGGGTAAGGAAGAACAGCACATAGAACTGTGCGGTGTAGAAGGTAACCGCTTGCCCGGCGTTGATACTGAACAGCGCGGTGAGCACAACCTTGAGGTTGGCCCAGGAGCCAAACGACTCACGGATCGGCGCTTTACTGGCCTTGCCCTGGGCCTTCATTTTCACGAAGGCAGGCGACTCGTGCATGCTCATACGGATCCAGGTAGAGATCCCCAGCAGCACGATCGACAGCAGGAACGGCAGGCGCCAGCCCCACACTTCAAACTGATCGCCACTGATGTAGCGGCTGGCCAGCACTACCAGCAGTGACAACAGCAAGCCCAAAGTCGCCGTGGACTGGATGAAGCCAGTATGGAAACCACGTTTGCCCGGTGGCGCATGCTCAGCCACATAGGTGGCTGCACCACCGTATTCACCGCCAAGCGCCAGGCCCTGGAGCATACGCAGGATCACCAGGATGATCGGTGCGGCGATGCCGATGCTGGCGTAGGTCGGTAGCAGGCCGACGGCGAAGGTAGACAGGCCCATGAGCACGATGGTCACCAGAAAGGTGTACTTGCGGCCGATCATATCGCCCAGTCGACCGAACACCAGGGCCCCGAACGGTCGCACCAGAAAGCCTGCAGCAAAGGCCATCAAGGCAAAGATAAACGCCGTGGTGTCGTTGACCCCGGCAAAGAACTGCTTACTGATGACCGCCGCCAGTGCCCCGTAGAGAAAAAAGTCGTACCACTCGAACACTGTCCCGAGGGACGACGCAAAAATGATCTTGCGCTCTTCACGGCGACTGTTGCTGGCCGTCGCCGCGCCTTGTTCCTGAATGTAATCCGACATCGTTGCTGTCCTCGGCCTCAAGGCCCCAGTGATTATTCTTGTTGTTCCACTGTCGACGCCGGCAGACTGCCTCCGGCGTCGTTACTGCACGCACCCTGGTCAGGGCGTCGGTATTGCGCTTTCTTCTTCGGTCCGAGCTGTGGATAACATTCCCCGGGTGATCAGTTGTGCCGCCTTTTCGGCAATCATCAAGGTAGGTGAGCAGGTATTGCCGGAGACAATCTGCGGCATGATCGACGCATCAGCGATGCGCAGCCCCGGTATGCCATGCACGCGCAGCTGCTCGTCGACCACCGCCAGCGGCCCACTGCCCATGCGGCAGGTACCCACCGGATGGAAAATCGTGGTGCCGATCTGGCCGGCAGCTTCATGCAATTGTTCTTCGCTTTGCAGCGCAGCCCCCGGCAGGTATTCACGCGGGTTGAAGGCCGCGAGGGCAGGGGCCTGAACGATTTTGCGAGTAAGACGAATGGCCTGGGCGGCAACCCGCAGATCTTCCGGGTCGCTCAGGTAGTTGGGATCAATCAGCGGCGCGTCAGCCGGGTTGGCCGAACGGATATCGATGCGTCCGCGACTGGCTGGGCGCAGGTTGCACACCGATGCGGTAAAGGCTGGGAAGCGATGGAGTGGCTCGCCGAAGCGCTCCAGTGACAGCGGCTGCACATGGTATTGCAGGTTGGCGGAGGCCTGTTCCGGCCCGGAGCGGACAAACGCGCCTAACTGGCTCGGCGCCATGGCCAGCGGGCCGCTGCGGTCGTACAGGTAGCGCAGGCCCATGCCCAGCTTGCCCCACACGCTGTTAGCCACCTGGTTAAGGGTGCGTGCGCCGCTGACTTGATAAATCAGCCGCAGTTGCAGGTGATCCTGCAGGTTGCCACCCACGCCTGGTAGTTCATGCCGAACAGTTATCCCCAGGCCTTCAAGCAAACCACGCGGACCGATTCCCGAGCGTTGCAGGATGCCGGGTGAACCCACCGAACCTGCGCAGAGGATGATTTCGCGGCGGGCCCTGAATTGCTGCCATGTACCTTGCCAGCGCGCGTTCACCGCACTGGCGCGACCGCCGTCGAGGATCACCTGATCGACCAATACATCGGTCAGCACCGTGAGGTTGGGACGGTTACGCACCGGGCGAAGAAAGGCCTTGGCCGAATTCCAGCGAACCCCGGAACGCTGGTTGACCTGAAAGTATCCACAGCCCTGGTTATCCCCACCGTTGAAATCAGCGACGCTGTCGATACCGCTCTGGGCGGCCGCGTCACGAAAAGCATCGAGGATCGGCCAGGAATAACGTTGCTGTTCGACCCGCCACTCGCCTTGATTGCCATGCACATCGCTGGCACCGGCGAAGTGATGTTCGCTGGCCTTGAACAGCGGCAGTACGTCTTTCCAGGCCCAACCGGCGTTACCTTGCTCGGCCCAGCGGTCATAGTCACTGGCCTGGCCGCGCATGTAGATCATGCCGTTGATCGAAGAGCAGCCACCCAGCACTTTGCCCCGTGGATAACCCAAGGCGCGCCCGTTCAGGCCAGGTTGAGTTTCAGTCTTGAAGCACCAGTCGGTGCGCGGATTACCAATGCAATACAGGTAACCCACCGGGATGTGAATCCAGGGGTAGTTGTCTTTACCGCCCGCTTCAAGCAACAAGACTCGACAGCCGGGGTCGGCAGACAAACGATTGGCCAGCAGGCACCCGGCAGGGCCGGCACCGACAACCACAAAGTCGTAGACAGGATCGGCTGATGGCATGGGCAACCTCGCGCCTGATTATTATTCTTGTCCTGCTCCATGTTATTGATTAATTTCGAGATGAAAACGTTAGATTTCACTCAAGTGCTGTGCGTTTTAACACAACGTCTGTGAACACCTGATTCACAAGGATAAGCATGTTCGACTGGAATGATCTGCGGTTTTTTCTCGAGTTGCAGCGCAGTGGACGCTTGCTGACAGCGGCCAAGCGCCTGAACACCACCCATAGCACCGTGGCCCGGCATATCGACAATATCGAGCAGAGCCTGGGCACCGCCTTGTTCGTCCAGCATGCCCAAGGCTACGAGCTGACGCCCTCTGGCCAGGCGCTGCTCAAACATGCTGAAGCCATGGAAAACGTCGCCCTACTGGCCCAGGAAGAAATCACCCAGGCCATCACCCCGTTAGGCAAGATCCGGCTAGGCGTTACCGAAGGTATTGGCATCATGTTCTTCACTCCGCGCATGAGCAGCCTGTTCGAACGCTACCCGGGGTTGGAGGTGGAGCTGGTCGCTGTGCCGCGCTTCGTCAGCATCCTCAACCGTGAGGCAGAAATCAGCATCCACCTGGAACGGCCCAACGCTGATTTACTGATCACCCGCAAGCTCACCGATTACCGCTTGGCGCTGTATGCCAGCCCCGAATACCTGGCCAAGGCGCCAGCACTGGAGTGTCGCGAAGACCTCGCCCGGCACAGCTGGATCGGCTACGTCGACGACCTGCTGTTCAGCCAGGAACTGTTGTTTCTCAACAGCTTTTGCCGGGCGCCCAACGTGGTGTTTCGCAGCACCAGTGTGATTGCCCAGCAACAGGCCGCCCGCGCGGGGCTGGGCATTGCCGTGCTACCCAACTACATGGCCCGCCACGACCCGGCGCTGGTACGCGTGCTGCCCAGTGAAACCATCCAGCGCAGCTACTGGATCTGCACCCGCCGCGAACTGCACAAGTCAGTGCGCTTGCGGGTGGTCTGGGACTTTCTCCTGGCCTTGTGCGCGCAAGAGCAGGGCGCCTTGCTGGCGGAGTAAAGCTCAAGCGCTCAGGGTTTTAATGGTTAGCAGCACTGCCGCACAGATGCCAACGACGGCGAACAGCTGCTGCAGGCGCGGGCCAGCCAAGCGCCCGGCAAATTGCCGGGCGACCAATAGCCCTACCACCGCACCGCCAGCAAAGGGTGCGCCCACACTCCAGTGCATCACGCCTCCGACGCTGGCGCTGACCACACTACCGGTGGACACCAGGGCAATCACCGCCAGTGACGTGGCAACAATGCTTTTCATGTCCAGGTTGGTATAACGGCTGAGCGCCGGGATGATCACAAAGCCGCCGCCCACGCCCAGCAAACCGGAGAGCAGCCCGGACAAGGCACCGGTGAAGGCCAACGCCCGCGCACAAGGCAACGTCCAGCGCAGGCGTCCTTGCAAAGGATTGAGCACACACGGCATGACCATGCGCTTACCCAGCGGCGGCTCGCCACGCAGCTCCCGATGCGCCTTGAGCAGCATGCGAGCGCAGGCATACACCAGCACCACTGCGAAGGCCAAGGCCAATGGCGCATTGGGCAGTTGATGCGCCAGCGTCAGGCCTAGTGGAGCAGTAGCGATACCGATCAGCGCCACAAACGCCGCCGCTCGATAGCGCACCACGCCCTGGCGCAACCCCAACACCGCGCCAACCGCAGCGGCCATGCCCACGGCAAGTAGGCCGACCGGCGCCGCTTCGACCATCGACAAGCCCAGGCCGAAAACCAGCAGCGGAACCGCAAGAATGCCGCCACCCGCACCAGTCAACGCCAGCACTGCACCAATGATTGCGCCCAATCCAGCAGCGAGAAAGGGTTGTTCGATCACTGCTGCGCCTCGACCGCTGCCGGCTGAGGTTTAGCCAACCATTCACGTCCTTTGAGCATGCAGCGCCAGTACAACGGCGGCAGGATCTGCGCTTTGAGCAACCAGGCCAGACGCGTAGGGCGACGGCCATCGAGCAACCAGCGCGGAAAGCTCGGTGCCAGCTTACCGCCGTAGCTGAACTCGGCAAGCACGATCTTGCCGCGCTCGACGGTCAACGGGCAGGAGCCATAACCATCGTAGTGCACCGGCTTCGGCAATCGGCCCAGCGCAACCAACACGTTGTTGGCCACCACCGGTGCCTGCTTGCGCGCCGCCGCGGCAGTTTTGGCATTGGTGGTATTGATACCGTCACCCAGGGCATGGATGTTGGCGAACTGACGATGTCGAAGCGTCGCCGGATCAACATCAATCCAGCCAGCGGTGTCTGCCAGCGGGCTATTACGGATGAAATCGGCAGGCACTTGCGGTGGGACGACATGCAGCATATCGAAAGATTGAGTCAGCGTTTCAGTGCTGCCGTCTGCCAGGGTTCGCACGAAGGTGGCTTGCTTGCCAGGGCCATCGACGGCAACCAGGCGATGGGCATAGCGCAGGTCCACCGCATATTTATCAATGTATTCCATCAGCGCCGGGACATAGTCCGCCACCCCGAACAGCACGGCACCCGCATTGAAGAACTGCGCCTGGATCTTGCCCAGACGCCCCTGACGCAACCAGTGATCACATGACAGGTACAGCGCCTTCTGCGGCGCACCGGCACATTTGATCGGCATCGGCGGCTGGCAAAACACTGCACGGCCTTTACGCAGGTTCTGCACCAGCTGCCAGGTGTAAGGGGCCAGGTCATAGCGATAGTTGGAGGTCACGCCATTGCGCCCGAGGGTTTCGCTCAGACCTTCAATGGCAGTCCAGTCGAGCTTGAGCCCCGGGCACACCACCAACTGCTCATAGCTGAGCACACGTCCGTCATCCAGCGTCAGCGCTTGTGCATGAGGATCAAAGCGTTCGACCCGAGCCTTGATCCAGTGAACGCCGCGCGGAATGGTCGAGGCCATGCTTCTGGCTGTGCTCGGCGCATTGAAGACGCCCGCGCCGACCATGGTCCAGCCGGGTTGATAGTAATGGGTGTCGGCCGGATCGATCAGGGCAATGTCCAGTGACGGGTCGCGACGCATCAGGCTTGAAGCCACAGCGATACCGGCAGCCCCCGCGCCGACAATCAGGATCTTGTGATGATCGCCTTGCGGCGATGTGGCGTGAGCAGGCATGGCAAGGTATTCCTTTAATAATAATTCTGGGTGGAGCTCAGAGTGCGTTGAGTGGAATTTTCAGGTAACGCACGCCGTTGTCTTCAGGCTCGGGGAGCTGGCCGCTGCGCATGTTGATCTGCACTGACGGCAAAATCAGCACCGGCATGTCGAGGGTGGCATCGCGGGCTTCGCGCATGGCAACAAAGCTGTCCTCGCTGATGCCTTCGCGCACATGAATATTGTTGGCGCGCTGCTCCGCCACGCTGGTCATGTAGCGCAGCTCGCGGCCACCGGGCAGGTAGTCATGGCACATGAACAACCGGGTATCAGCGGGGAGGGCAAGGATGCGCTGGATCGAGCGATACAAGGTGCGGGCGCTGGCGCCTGGGAAATCGCAACGGGCCGTGCCGTAGTCCGGCATGAACAAGGTGTCGCCGACAAAGGCGATGCTGTGCTCACCGACTTCCACCACGTAGGTCATGCACGCTGGAGTGTGCCCCGGCGTGTGCAGGGCACGGGCCTGCAAGTTGCCGATGGTGAAGGGCTGTTCATCCTCGAACAGCACATCGAACTGGCTGCCATCGCGGGCAAAGCCACTGTCGGCATTGAATAGGGCGCCGAAGACTTTCTGCACCTGGGTGATCTGGCTGCCGATTGCGATTTGGCCACCAAGGGCCTGCTTGAGGTAGGCCGCCGCCGACAAGTGATCAGCATGCACATGGGTTTCCAGAATCCACTGCACCTTGCCACCCAGCTCGTTGACCCTAGTGACCAACTGATCTGCCGATGCGCTGTTGGTGCGTCCTGATTTGGGATCGTAGTCGAGCACGCTGTCGATCAGTGCACAGTGGCCGCTGCCACGGTCCATCACCAGATAGCTGATGGTTGAAGTCACACTGTCGAACAGCGCTTCCACATACAAATTGCCGCCGATGATCATTACCGCTCTCCAGATGGTTCCTTGTGCCCAGGCATCGAGCCTTGTGCGCATTGGTCAGGCTTTTATCAAGATGCGTGCCATCGACCCTGCAGCGAATTCCTGCCCTGAAATGCCGTGTTTACTGACTGCGAAACGCTGCCCCTGCCTAAAACTGCCGCACTGTCTGTCAGACCATGGCAGTCCCTGGCAGTTTTTGGCAGTCCTCTCGCCTTCAGTTAAGCTGCTCAGGTGCTTCCCCTGGTGCCTTATGTCTTATTCTTCGCCAAATATTCCCGAACCCGCCATCCAGGCGCTGGTGTCCTACCTCGAACACGACGCGCAACCCACCATCGTGCTCGACACCGACTACAACATCCTCGCTGCGAACGCGGCCTACCAACGCCAGTTCGGGGTAGAAGGACAGCCACCGCTCGGTGGTAAATGTCATCGGGTTTCCCACCACTACGCGGTGCCCTGCGATCAGGCCGGTGAATTGTGTCCGATGCGCAAGGCCTGGGACAGCCGCACCCCCGAGCGGGTGCTGCATGTTCATCACACACCACGCGGACCTGAACACGTTGATGTTGAGCTGCGCCCGATTCTGGATCAGCAGGGTGAAGTGGTGGCCTTTGTCGAGCGCCTTACCAGCATCGCAGTGGCGTCAGCCCAACCACAACAGCAAGGCTTGGTAGGACGCTCTGCAGCGTTCAAAGAGTCGTTGTCCGGACTGCAACGAGCAGCGCCAGCACAGATCCCGGTGCTACTACAGGGTGAGTCGGGCACTGGGAAAGAACTCTTCGCCCGTGCCTTACACCTGGGTAGCCCTCGCGCCAATGGCCCGCTTGTAGTCGTCGACTGCACAGGGCTAACGGAGTCGCTGTTCGAGAGTGAGCTGTTCGGTTACGAGAAAGGCGCCTTCACCGGGGCACTGCAACGCAAGATCGGCCTCGCCGAAGCCGCCCACGGCGGTACCTTGTTTCTCGATGAGATCGGCGAAGTCCCACTGGCGATGCAGGTGAAACTGCTACGCCTGATCGAGTCGGGCAGCTTTCGCCCCGTCGGCAGCCTGCGTACTGTCCACTCAGATTTCCGCTTGGTCTCAGCCACGCATAAACCCCTCAAGGAAATGGTCGCGGCAGGCACCTTTCGTGAAGACCTCTATTACCGCATCAGCGGCTTCCCGATTCGCTTACCGTCTCTGCGCGAGCGGGTCGATGATTTGCCGCTGCTGATCGACAGCTTGTTGCAACGGTTGGCCGGAAAGTCAGCCCCCAAGGTCGATCGTGAAGTACTGACACTGCTCGGGCTGCACAGCTTTCCCGGCAACATCCGCGAGCTGCGCAACATCCTTGAGCGAGCCCGATTGTTCGCCGACGACGGCGTCATCCGTGCCGAGCATCTGCCTGCAGAACTGAGAAATGGGGCAGGGGAGTCATCGGCTTCCGGGCGGCGGCGCAACAGGGATAACCTCGGACAGTTGGCCCAGGCTCTGCAGAACTTCGACGGTCCGCGCAGTGCACTGGCACAGCACCTTGGCATGAGTGAGCGAACGCTTTATCGCCGCCTACGCGAACTGGGGCTTTGATCCCACAGATGACCCGGGAGCTCCGTCAATAGGTTCCACGTGAAACATAGGCGGGAACTGATCGCAGTCAGCCGGCAAGGCATTTTTTCTTCTACGCTGATACTGCTCACTCGCGGCGCAGGGTCTTCCGAGCGTTGCTTGCTGAGTCGGTGGCCCATTGGGTGTCAGGGTGCCGACGTTCGATCCTGACATTTCTCCCAGAGGAGCATCGTCATGTTTGCCTGCTTTTACCGGGCGATTCTGCTCACCGTCGCCCTGCTCGCGCTCTCGGGTTGTTCCGATGAAGATGCGCAATCCAAGAAAGCGGCCCCGCCGCCCCCAGCCGCCACAACCGAAGCCCCAGCCGCACCGGCTGCACCCGCTCCAGCGCCGGCTCCAGCTGCGCCTGCAGCGCCAAGTGAGGCGGTGTTCAGCGCCGAGCAGCTTGATCAGATGATGGCGCCCTTGGCGTTGTATCCGGACGCTTTGCTGGCGCAGGTGCTGATGGCCACCACCTATCCGGGCAATGTTGCCGACGCGGTGGCCTGGTCCAAGGCACACCCGAAGGTCAGCGGTGATGCCGCCGTCAAACAGGTCGCCGACCAACCTTGGGACCCAAGCGTGCAGTCGTTGGTGGCCTTTCCGCAGGTGCTCGATACGCTTGGCCAGGATCCGGCCTGGGTGCAGCGCGTGGGTGATGCGTTTCTCGCCCAACCCGACGCGGTGATGAATTCAGTGCAGCGCTTGCGCGCAAAAGCCAAAGCTGCGGGTAACCTGGAATCCAATGATAAGCAGACCGTCATCGTGCAGCCGGCAAGCGCCCCCGCAGCCAATACCACCACGGTGGTACAAGCGCCTGCGCCAGCACAAACCATCGTGATCCAGCCGACCAACCCGCAGGTCGTCTACGTGCCGAGCTACAACCCGCAAGTGGCGTACGGCAGTTGGCCCTATCCGTCCTCGCCACCTGCGTATTACCCGCCGTCACCGGGCTATGCCATCGGCACGGCGTTGGCCACCGGCCTGGCTTTCGGTGCTGGCGTGGCGATCGTCAACTCGCTGTGGGGGGATTGCGACTGGGATGATCATGACGTCGATATCAATGTAAATCGCTACAACAATATCAACGACAATCGCAGGATCAATGCCAACCAGAACACCTGGCGCCACAACCCGGTGTATCGCGACGGCGTACCGTACCGCGACCAGGCCAGCCGCGCCCAATTCGATCGACGCCTGCCCGGTAGCGAACAGCGCACTGCATACCGCGGCGACACCCCGGACCGTGTCGCAGAACGCGCGCGCGCCCGTGAAAGCCTGACGCAGCGGGGCATCGAATCACCGGCAAGCAGCAACCTCGAAGCGCGCCAACGTGTGCAAAGTGCCGACCGTGAGCGCGCCCAGCAAACCCTGCAGAAGCACGGCATTGAGCAGTCCGGCGGCGGCGCACGTGAGCGTGCCCAGGTTGCCGAGCGCCAATTGAAAAATGACGGTCAGGTGCGCCAGCGTGCTCAGGTATCCCAGCAAAGTCGCCAGCATCAGCCGTCGGTGCGCAACCAGCAAGCACGCCAACAAGTCCGCCAGCAACATGCCAGCATTCAGGCACCGCGCAACAATGCGTTGGCCGGTGTACGCAATCCTTCGCAGTCCCGCATCGCGAGCAACCGTGGCCAGGTCAGTCACCAGAGCATCAACCGACCTTCTGCGGCGCGAACGGGCCACCAGGTGCAACGACCCGTGCGGGCGCAATCCGGCGGTGGCGCCCGTCGTCGTTGAGAGGAGAGTCAGTCATGAATACTGCAAGTCGATTTGTGCTGGTTCTGCTCCTGCTCTGGACGTCCGGCAGCTACGCGCAAAAACACTTTCCAACCCCGGAGGCTGCCAGCGAAGCGCTGGTGCAGGCGCTCAGTAACGAGAAAGCCGATGAGCAACAATTGGCCAACCTGCTCGGCAAAGACTGGAGAAGTTACATCCCCAGCAAAAGCGTTGACCGTGCAGACGTCAAAGCCTTCCTTTCCCTCTACAAGGAAAAACATCAGATTCAGTCCGATAACCCGAAGCTGGCACATCTGGTCGTCGGCAACACGCCCTGGGTATTCCCGATGCCCATCAAGCAGGTTGCTGGCGGTTGGACATTCGACACCAAAGCCGGCGCTGCGGAAATCCGCCTGCGCCGGATCGGACGCAACGAACTGGCGACCATTCAATCAGTGCGTGCCTACCACGACGCGCAGATGGATTACGCCGAGGTTGATCGTAATGGCGATGGTGTCCTCGAATACGCGCAAAAATTCATCAGTAGCGACGGGCAGTTCGACGGTCTGTACTGGCCTGAGAAGGAGGGCATCGAGGAAAGCCCACTCGGGCCACTGTTTGGCGATGCCGCAGTGGGTGATGACTGGCACGGCTATCACTACCGCATCCTCACCGCCCAAGGCCCCTCGGCACCCGGCGGCGCCTATGACTACAAAATCGGCGGCCACATGACTCGCGGCTTTGCCGTAATCGCCTGGCCGACGAAGTATGGGGACACTGGCGTGATGAGTTTCATGATCAGCCACGACGGCGAACTGTTCGAGAAAGACCTCGGCCCAGATAGCACCAAACAAGCAGCTGCCATTAAGCGTTTCGACCCCGACAGCAGTTGGAACGAAGTGAAAGAAGAGTAGGAGCGGGCTTGCCCCGCGATTGCGGTGTGTCAGCCACACCGTATCGCGGGGCAAGCCCGCTCCTACAATGAAAAAGCCCGCGTTAGCGGGCTTTTTTATGGGTGACGCCTAGAGTCGCTGATGTGGGGTCACCAGATAGATGATTCGAAGGCCCTAACAAAACGGGGGGGAAGTCATCTTTTCTGCGAGTCCTTAACTGGGAGTTCTCACAATATTGGGTTCCACGTGGAACAAACAGATGGAGCCATTGTGAGGATCGAAAACGATCTTTCGCTGCTGACCAGTTTCGATTTTGGGAACGATCAACGGGCAAGAAGCCCCCTGCGTCAGGCAGGGGATTGGTGACAGAGGGGATTTACCACTTATAGGAAAGTTCGGCGACTACGCTGCGTTCTTCGCCCAGGTTGCACGCTTGGTAGAAGAAGCATGTGGCGACGTAGTACTTGTTGGTCAGGTTATTGACGTTGATGGAGGCTTGGGCCCCACGCAGGCTCGGGTCGAGATTGCCAAGCTCGTAACGCACGGCGGCGTCATACAGGGTGTAGGACGGTACCTTGAAGGTGTTCATGCTGTCGCCAAAGGTCCAGCCGGTGTAGCGCACGCCAAGACCGACGCTCAGGCCCTGCAGCGGGTCGAACGGGATGGCGTAGTCAGCCCACAGCGAGGCCAGTTTGGCAGGAACCTTGTATGGGCGCTTGTCTTCGTTGCCGTCGTTGCTCTTGGTCACTTTTACGTCGCTGTAGGACAGCGATCCGATCAGTTTCAGGTCGTCCATCACGGTGGTGATGGCTTCCAGCTCTATCCCTTTCGAGCGAATCTCGCCGGTCTGGATGCTGTTGAACAGGTCGTTCGGATCGGTAGTGACCGTGTTTTGTTTGGTCAGGTCGTACGCCGACAAGGTGATCTGGGTATCCGTGCCTGGCGGTTGGTAGCGCACGCCCACTTCATACTGCTTGGCGGTTTCTGGCTCGAAAGGCTTGCTGCCACGGGCTGGGCCGGTGGAGCCGACGACCGGGTTGAACGACTCGCTGTAGCTGACGTACGGCGCAAAGCCACTGTCGAACAGGTAAACCAGGCCTGCACGGCCAGTGAAGTCATGCCAGTCCTGATCGGCCGTTTCGCTGTCGGTGAAGCGATTTTCGGTGCGGATGCGTGCGCGATCCTCGCGGCCGCCCACGGTCAGCACCCAGCGATCCCATTTGAGCTGATCCTGAAAGTAGTAGCCAATCTGGGTGGTGCGCTGCAGGTTGTTGACCCAACTGGTGTTAACCGAGGTGTCAACCGGGCTCCCGTAGGACGGATCGAACACGTTGATCGGTGTGGCACGGCCCCAGCGCTCGTTTCGCACCGACTTGCTCCAGCTGTAATCGATACCAAACAGCGCGGTGTGAGCAATCGGGCCTGTATCGAAGCTGGCCTGCAACTGGTTGTCCAGTGCCAAGTGGCTGCCGTAGGCGTGGCGGATCTGCCACTCGCGGTTGATTGAGGCGCCGGGAACCCCGTCGGGGCCGGTGATCAGACCGGTCGCACTGGCACCGAAGGAACGTGCCAGATAATTCTCCTGATTGTCGAAATCGGCCCAGCGCACATTCTGGCGCACGGCCCAGGTATCGTTGAACTCATGGCT
The DNA here is from genome assembly GCF_056322725.1 of Pseudomonas sp. NUPR-002. Classification (NCBI taxonomy): domain Bacteria; kingdom Pseudomonadati; phylum Pseudomonadota; class Gammaproteobacteria; order Pseudomonadales; family Pseudomonadaceae; genus Pseudomonas; species Pseudomonas sp. NUPR-002. Next base: position 9,285 of record NZ_CM150476.1, on the reverse strand, counting down.
GAACTCGTAGCCAAGCGAGGTGCTTTCAACTTCCTCGAAGTCGAAGTCCGGCTCGCCGACGAAGCGGCCCATGGGTACCTTGCCGTAGGGGCTGGAGCCGTTGACGGCGGCCCAGGGAATGGTGGTTGGGGCCAGACCCTTGTTCTTCTGGTACGACGCCAATACGGTCAGGTGGGTCTGGTCGCCGGGGCGCCAGGTGAAGCTGGGTGCGATGTAACCGCGATCGTCATCGGTGTGGTCGTACAGGCCATCGGCCTCACGGCCTAAGCCGACCAGGCGGTACATCAGGGTCTTTTCGTCGTTCAGCGCGCCGCTCACGTCGAACTTGGCCTGGCGACGGTGGCCATTACCCACGGAAACACCGATCTCGCCACGGTCATAGTCGGTGGGGCGCTTGGAAATCGAGTTGATCATGCCGCCCGGCTCCGCCTGGCCGTAGAGGACAGAGCTCGGGCCCTTGAGCACTTCGATGCGCTCGATGCCGTACGGCTCTTCGCTGAACATGCCGAAGAAGCCCAGTGGTCGCAGACGCAGACCATCGCGGTATGTGAGCGAGATGGCATAGCCACGCAGGAAGATGTTGTCGGCGGCGTTGCTGGCGCCGCCGCCGTCGGAGCGAACACCCGAGGTGTAGCGCAGCGCCTGGTCAAGGCGCTGTACACCCATATCCTCCATTTGCTCGCGGGTCACCACCGAGATGGCCTGGGGGGCTTCCAGCATTGAAGTGTCTGTCTTGGTTCCCGTGGCGGTTCGGCGGGCAATGTAGCCGTCTACCGGACCCCAGGCGCTTTCAAAGTTCGCCGGAGCGGAAACGGTGCTGGGGGCGAGAGTGAGCGCATCACCAACGGGTTGAAGACTGTAGTTGCCGCCTGCACTTGGCACCACTTGCAAGCCACTGCCCATGAGCAAATGCGCGAACCCCTGCTCCACGCTGTAGTTGCCCTGCAGACCCTGACTGCTCATGCCATTAGTCAACGCGGCATCGAACGACAGCACGACACCCGCCTCGTTGGCGAAACGGCTGAGCACCGAGCCCAGGGTGCCAGCAGCGATGGCGTAGGCCTTTACCGCCTCTTCAGCATGGACCTTGCTGGCGTCGCTCAACAGCGGCTGGATAAAGCCAGCGTGCAGGGCCAGGGTGGTGCCGAGGATGGCGATGGCCAGAGGCTTTCTTGTGTGCTGGTGGATATGCGACATGAGGGCTCCTTCAAATGCCGGTAAGGCGGTTTGCAGGAGAGGTCGAGCGAGATTGGAAAACCGACAATCGATAATGAAAAATATTTTCACTTGCGCGCTTTGATGCTCACCCAGTAGCGGGTACGGGTTTCGATGCGCACCGGCAGCGCCTGGGCGATGACGGTCAAGGCGCGGTCGGTATCGTCCAGCGGGTAGGCGCCGGCCAGACGCAGGCCGGCGATCTCATCGGCACACGTGATAACACCAGGACGGTAGCGCTGCAATTCGGCCAGGGTGCGATCCAGGCGCCAGTCATCGATCACCAGGCGCCCTTGGCTCCAGGCGCTCAGATTGGTATCGATAGGGTGCGGGGCGGCCAATGCGCCAGCGGCGAAGTCGAGCCCCATGCCGCTCTCGACACGGACTTCTTCACGGCCCGGGGCGTTACGCACGGCAACGGCATGCTCCAGCACACTGAGTGAGGTGCGATCTTCATACTGACGCACGTTAAAACGCGTGCCCAACGAGCGCATCTCGCCATGGGCGCTGCGCACCTTGAACGGGCGCGAGTCCTTGGCCGTCTCGATGAGGATTTCACCGGCACGCAGGATGATCAGCCGCTGTTCGGCGTCGAAACGGATATCCACCGCGCTGGCGGTATTGAGGGTCAGCCGGGTGCCGTCCGGCAGGGTCAGGCTGCGTCGCTCGCCGGTGGCGGTGCGTTGATCGGCAAGCCAGATCGGCGTCTGCCGATAGCCCGTCCAGGCCAGGCCGGAAACGCCCAGGCCGAGTACTAGCCCCTTGAGTAGCGTGCGCCGAGTCGCCTGCACGCTCCCGCCCATGGCGCGACGCGCCAACGGCCCCGGCAAACCGTGGAGTTCAGCCTGTAGGTTTTCCAGGCGCTGCCAGGCCCATTGGTGCAAAGCGTTCTGTTGGTGCCAGAGCTGCCATTGCTGCTGGGTGCTCCGGCAATCCGGCGCGGCGCCGAGGCGCGCGTGCCATTGGGCCGCATCACGCAGCGCCAGGCGCTGTTCGGCGGGATTGTTCATCCTTCGGCATCCAGGGCGAACAGCAGGCACTGTTCGGTGGCCTTGGCCATGTACTTGGTCACCGAACTGACGGAAACATCCAGACGCCGGGCGATCTCGGCATAGCTCAGGCCTTCCAGTTGCGCGAACAGAAACGCCTGGCGCACCTTGAGGCCGAGGCCATCGAGCATGGCGTCGAGTTGCAGCAGGGTTTCCAGCATCAGCAGGCGCTTTTCCGGCGAGCACACCTGCAGTTCCGGCTCCTGCGCCAGGGCCTCCAGATAGGCCTGCTCCAGGCTACGCCGACGCAGATGATCGACCATCACCCGCTTGGCCACGGTCGCCAGAAAGCTGCGCGGCTCGCGCAATGGACAAGCCACGGTGGAGGCGATCAGGCGGACGAAGGTGTCATGAGAAATGTCCTCCGCACGCTGCCGATCACCCAAGCGTTTGCGCAGCCAGCCTTGCAGCCAGCCGGCGTGATCGCGATAGAGGCAGTGCATTTCATCGTGCAGCGAGGCGCGGGACACCCGGATCTTCCTTTTACAAAAAAACGATGCGGATAAGAATTAATCGCGATTGTATTCGGATGGCCAAGGTGATGGCAATTGCGCCGTGGTACTGTGCCGACGCAGAGGTTTGTGGGGACGCGTTCCCACGCTCCGCGTCACTAATGTCCGGGGAAAACTACTCATAGCTGAAGGCTTCCCATGGCAATCCTGCATTGAGTTTGGTTGCACCTTCGCTCACCTGCTTTGACGCAAAAAGCCCGCTTTCGCGGGCTTCGTGGTAACTGGGTCACGGTGGGAGTCAGAGGCGGCCGGTCATCTTTATGACAATCCGGTCACCTTTTCTGCACCCCTACAAGCGGATCAGAAGTCCAGGTTAGACACCGCCAGCGCGTTGCTCTCAATGAACTCACGACGTGGCTCAACCGCATCGCCCATCAAGGTATTGAAGATCTGATCGGCAGCGATCGCGTCTTCAATGGTGACCTTAAGCATACGGCGCACGGTTGGGTCCATGGTGGTTTCCCACAGCTGATCAGGGTTCATTTCACCCAGACCTTTATAGCGCTGGATGGTGTGACGCTTGGTGCTTTCGGTCATCAACCAGTCGAGGGCTTCCTTGAACTCAGTGACAGCCTTCTTGCGCTCACCACGTTGCACGTAGGCACCTTCGCCGAGCAGAGTGCTCAGTTGTGCGCCCAGGGCGGTGACGGTGCGGTAGTCGTTACTGCCGAAGAAGTCACGGTTGAAGGTGACGTAGCTGGCCAGGCCATGGGAGGTGATTTCCACTTCCGGCAGCCAGACATTACGCTCTTTGTCTTCACGCAGGCTGGCCTTGTACAGCAGGCCCGACTTCTCGCTGATGCGCAGACGCTCTTCGAACTTGCCCAACCACTGCTGCATGGCAGCATGGTCGCCCAACTGCTCCAGAGAAACCGGTGGCAGGTAGACGAAGTGCTCGGTCAGCTCTTGAGGGTACAGACGCGACAGACGCTTGAGGGTCTTCATCACTGTACGGAATTCGTTAACCAAGCGCTCCAGCTCAACGCCGGAAACAGGCGGTGCCGATTCGTCCAGGTGCAGGCTGGCATCTTCCAACGCCGACTGGGTCATGTACTCTTCCATGGCCTCGTCGTCTTTGATGTACTGCTCTTGCTTACCTTTCTTGACCTTGTACAGCGGCGGCTGAGCGATGTAGATGTAGCCACGCTCGACCAGCTCTGGCAACTGACGGAAGAAGAAGGTCAGCAGCAGGGTACGGATGTGCGAACCGTCAACGTCAGCATCGGTCATGATGATGATGTTGTGATAACGCAGCTTGTCGATGTTGTACTCTTCGCGACCGATACCACAGCCCAGCGCGGTGATCAGGGTGCCCACTTCCTGGGACGAGATCATCTTGTCGAAACGTGCTTTCTCGACGTTGAGGATCTTACCCTTGAGCGGCAGGATGGCCTGGGTCTTACGGTTACGACCTTGCTTGGCCGAACCACCTGCGGAGTCACCCTCCACCAGGTACAGTTCAGAGAGGGCAGGGTCTTTCTCTTGGCAGTCGGCCAGTTTGCCTGGCAGGCCGGCGATATCCAGCGCACCTTTACGACGGGTCATTTCCCGCGCTTTACGTGCAGCTTCACGGGCGCGCGCAGCGTCGATCATTTTGCCGACAACGGCTTTGGCTTCGTTCGGGTTTTCCAGCAGGAAGTCGGAGAAGTACTTGCCCATCTCCTGTTCCACGGCGGTTTTCACTTCCGAGGAAACCAGTTTGTCTTTGGTCTGCGAGCTGAACTTAGGATCCGGTACCTTGACCGAAATAATCGCGGTCAGACCTTCACGGGCATCGTCACCGGTGGTCGCAACCTTGTTCTTCTTGGCCAGACCTTCCTGCTCAATGTAGTTGTTCAGGTTCCGGGTCAATGCCGAACGGAAACCGACCAGGTGGGTACCACCGTCGCGCTGCGGGATGTTGTTGGTGAAGCACAACAGGTTCTCGTTGAAGCTGTCGTTCCACTGCAGGGCGATTTCCACGCCCACGCCGTCTTCACGCTGAACGCTGAAGTGGAACACCTGGTTGACCGGGGTCTTGTTGGTGTTCAGGAACTCAACGAACGCACGCAGACCGCCCTCGTACTTGAAGTACTCTTCTTTGCCCGAGCGCTCGTCCTTCAGCAGGATGCCGACGCCCGAGTTAAGGAAAGACAGTTCACGAATCCGCTTGGCCAGAATGTCCCAGCTGAAGTGGATGTTCTTGAAGGTTTCGGCCGACGGTTTGAAATGGATTTGGGTACCCGTGGTTTCACTGTCACCCACGATGGCCATCGGCGCTTTGGGAACGCCATGAACGTAAGTCTGTTCCCAGATCTTGCCGCTGCGGCGAACGGTCAGGATCAGTTCTTCGGACAGGGCGTTAACCACAGACACACCTACACCGTGGAGACCACCGGATACTTTGTAGGAGTTGTCGTCAAACTTACCGCCAGCGTGCAGAACGGTCATGATGACCTCGGCGGCAGATACGCCTTCCTCTTTGTGCACGTCGACAGGAATGCCGCGACCGTTGTCGCGAACGCTGATGGATTCGTCCGGGTGAATGATTACGGTAATGTCATCACAGTGGCCGGCGAGTGCTTCGTCGATCGAGTTATCGAGCACCTCGAACACCATGTGGTGCAGGCCGCTACCATCATCGGTGTCGCCAATGTACATACCGGGACGCTTGCGCACGGCATCTAGCCCTTTCAGCACCTTAATGCTGGAGGAGTCGTACGTTTGATTTTCGCTCATGCCTTCACTCCCGATGGTCGTGGGTCTGGGTGATACGGCCCTGTTCCACGTGGAACAAAGCAACTGGCGTTTCCGTCTGCCAGCCTTCCCTCAATAATTCGTGATCTACACAGGTGATAAACACCTGGCAGCGTAAGTCTTCCAGCAAGCGACACAGTGCGCGGCGATGCTGCTCGTCCAACTCGGACGGCAAGTCATCCACCAGATAAATACATTGGCCGCGTCGAGCCTGGCTAACCAGGTGCCCCTGAGCGATACGCAATGCGCAGACCACAAGCTTCTGCTGGCCTCGAGACAAGATATCGGCCGCGTTATGTGCACCGAGTCTCAGGCGTAAATCAGCACGTTGAGGTCCGGCCTGGGTATGGCCCATGTGCTGATCTCGTTGCAAGGAAGAGGCGAGTACTTCACTGAGTTCTCTATCCTTATCCCAGCCTCGGTAATAGCTCAGGGTTAGCCCTTCAAGCTCGACCAAATCGCTCAGGGTTCGCTCAAAGACTGGCTTCAAGGCCTTGATGTAATTTCGGCGGTATTCATCTATTTCAGCGCTGGCCAGGCACAGTTCCCGGTCCCAGGCCGCTTGCGAAACAGCGTCAAGTGTACCATGCCGCAACCATGAGTTCCGCTGCCGCAAAGCCTTCTGCAGGCGTTGCCAGGTAGCCATGAAGCGCGGTTCCACGTGGAACACGCCCCAATCGAGGAACTGACGGCGAATTTTCGGGGCGCCTTCAAGCAGGCGAAAGCTGTCCGGGTTGATCAACTGCAGCGGCAGAATCTCTGCCAGTTGCGCAGCACTGCGAGCATTCTGCCCGTCGATGCGGATGGTGAACTCACCTTGCCGATCCCGCGATATCCCCAGGTTACTGCTGCCACCTTCACTCAGTTCGACCTGACCGAATACGGTACACGCCAGTTGCTCATACTGAATGACCGGTGTCAGGCGGGTACTGCGGAAGGAGCGAGCCAGCCCCAACAGGTGCACGGCTTCCAGCACACTGGTTTTGCCGCTGCCGTTGGCGCCGTACAGGATATTGATGCGGGGAGAGGGAGAGAAGGTCACCGGGTGCAGGTTACGCACCGCGGTGACTGAAACGCGACTGAGGGACATCTAGCGTCTGCTGAACACGTTACAGGCGCATCGGCATGACAACATAAGCGGAGTCGTCGTTGTCAGCTTCCTGCAGCAGCGCACTGCTGTTGGAATCCGACAGAATCAGACGAACTTGCTCAGTGGTCATAACGCCCAGCACGTCGAGCAAATAGCTGACGTTGAAGCCGATTTCCAGCGAGCTACCGTTGTAGTCGACGCTGATTTCTTCTTCCGCTTCTTCCTGCTCCGGGTTGTTTGCCTGGATTTTCAGCTGAGCATTGGCCAGCTGCAGACGAATACCGCGGTACTTCTCGTTGGACAGAATCGCCGTACGGCTGAACGCTTCGCGCAGTGCCTGACGATCACCGACTACCAGCTTGTCACCACCTTTAGGCAGCACGCGCTCGTAGTCCGGGAACTTGCCATCGACCAGCTTCGAGGTGAAGGTGAATTCACCGGTAGTGGCGCGGATGTGGTGTTGTCCCAGCACGATGCTGACCATGCCATCAGGCTCGGTCAACAGACGCGCCAGCTCAAGGATGCCCTTGCGCGGCACGATGACCTGGTGACGGTCGGCCTGACCAATGTCGGCACTCATCGAGCACATGGCCAGACGGTGACCGTCGGTAGCCACGGCACGCAGGGTGTTGCTGGAGACTTCCAGCAGCATACCGTTGAGGTAGTAACGCACATCTTGCTGGGCCATGGCGAAGCTGGTGCGCTCGATCAGGCGGCGCAGACGGCTTTGCTCAAGGTTGCAGGTCAGCGAGCCCGGGCCTTCTTCAACGGTCGGGAAGTCGTTGGCCGGCAGGGTCGACAGGGTGAAACGGCTACGCCCAGCCTTGACGACGATCTTTTGCTCATCGAGCTTGATGTCGATCAGCGCGTCGTTTGGCAAGCTTTTGCAGATATCCATCAGCTTGCGTGCAGGTACGGTGATCTCGCCCGGCTCGGCAGGCTCTTCCAGTTGAACACGGCCAACCAGTTCCACTTCCAGGTCAGTACCGGTCAGTGAAAGCTGCTGACCCTGAACAACCAGCATTACGTTGGACAATACCGGCAAGGTCTGGCGGCGCTCGACGACGCCTGCGACCAGTTGCAGGGGTTTCAACAGGGCTTCGCGTTGAATGGTGAAATGCATGGTCTAGTCCCTTGCCTTAATAAGCTGCGCTGACGCCAATCACGTCGTCAGAGTCCGCAGCAGGTTCTTGTAGTCCTCGCGGATATCCGCGTCGGATTCCTTGAGCTCGTTGATCTTGCGGCACGCATGCAACACCGTGGTGTGATCGCGGCCGCCAAACACATCGCCGATTTCCGGCAGGCTGTGGTTGGTCAGTTCCTTGGACAGTGCCATGGCTACCTGACGTGGCCGAGCGACCGAACGTGAGCGGCGCTTGGACAACAGATCAGAGATCTTGATCTTGTAGTACTCGGCAACGGTGCGCTGAATGTTATCCACACTCACCAGCTTGTCCTGCAGTGCCAGAAGATCCTTGAGCGATTCGCGAATCAGCTCGATGGTGATGTCACGGCCCATGAAGTGCGAATGGGCGATTACACGCTTCAATGCGCCTTCAAGTTCACGGACGTTGGAGCGAATACGTTGGGCAATAAAGAAGGCGGCATCATGGGGCAGCTCTACTTTAGCCTGGTCGGCCTTCTTCATCAGAATCGCGACGCGGGTTTCCAGTTCCGGTGGCTCGACCGCAACGGTCAGGCCCCAGCCAAAGCGCGACTTCAGCCGTTCTTCCAGGCCTTCGATCTCTTTCGGATAGCGGTCGCTGGTCAGAATGACTTGCTGGCCGCCTTCGAGCAGGGCGTTGAAGGTGTGGAAAAACTCTTCCTGGGAACGCTCTTTGCGGGCGAAGAATTGAATGTCATCGATCAGCAGCGCATCCACCGAACGGTAGAAGCGCTTGAACTCGTTGATGGCATTGAGCTGCAACGCCTTGACCATGTCGGCAACGAAACGCTCCGAATGCAGGTAGACCACTTTGGCATTCGGGTTCTTCTTGAGCAGGTGGTTACCCACAGCATGCATCAAGTGCGTTTTACCAAGGCCTACACCGCCATAAAGGAACAGCGGGTTGTAACCATGCTTAGGGTTGTCGGCAACCTGCCAGGCAGCAGCTCGCGCCAGCTGGTTGGACTTACCTTCGACAAAGTTTTCGAACGTGAAGGTGCGGTTCAGGTAGCTGGTGTGCTTGAGCGCACCTTCAACCTGAACAGTACGCTGTTCGGTACGGCCACTCGGTGCTGGAGCAGTATTGGACTCCCCCATGGCGTCAAAGCTGTCACGCGAAGGCGCTTGCTCTGGTTCCGCTGCGACCGGAGCCACCGCGGCAGTCGGTGCAGCAACGGGCTCATTGACCACCGCCGCTTGTGCAGCCTGTGCTTGCGACGCTGCCACCGCAGCAGCCAACGGCGCATTGGGCGCAGCACGGGGTGCCGAACTACGGCGGCTACCTATTAATAAGGAAAGGGCAGGCGCAATGCCGTTGCCGTGCTCACCCAACAGTTCGAGCAGTCGGCTCAGGTACTTTTCATTAACCCAATCAAGCACGAAACGGTTAGGCGCGTAGACGCGCAACTCGTCGCCTTCGGCTTCGACCTGTAGCGGACGGATCCAGGTGTTGAATTGCTGGGCAGGCAGTTCATCGCGCAGAAGCTCCACGCACTGCTGCCAAAGTTCCACTGACAC